>NZ_CP162592.1:0-2087500 GCF_044218875.1 Pseudomonas sp. B22129
TCCATATCGGCATGGTCACCCGCAACGACCGTGACGCGATCATCCAGCACGGCACCATGACCATGACCCGTCGCTCGGTCCTGGAAGAGTTGGGCTGGGCCGACTGGTGCATCTGCGAAGACGCCGAACTGGGCCTGCGTGTGTTCGAGAAAGGCTTGTCGGCGGCGTATTACCACGACAGCTACGGCAAGGGCCTGATGCCGGATACCTTTATCGACTTCAAGAAACAGCGTTTCCGCTGGGCCTATGGCGCGATTCAGATCATCAAGCGTCACACCGCCAGCCTCTTGCGCGGCAAGGACACCGAGCTGACCCGTGGCCAGCGCTACCACTTCCTCGCGGGCTGGCTGCCGTGGGTGGCGGACGGCATGAACATCTTCTTCACAGTGGGCGCGCTGTTGTGGTCGGCGGCGATGATCATCGTGCCGACACGGGTTGACCCGCCGCTGCTGATTTTCGCGATTCCGCCGTTGGCGCTGTTCGTGTTCAAGGTGGGCAAGATCATCTTCCTGTACCGCCGTGCGGTGGGCGTGAACTTGAAGGATGCGTTCTGTGCGGCACTGGCCGGGCTGGCGTTGTCACACACCATCGCCAAGGCGGTGCTGTATGGCTTCTTCACCACCAGCATTCCGTTCTTTCGTACACCGAAAAACGCGGATAACCACGGCTTCTGGGTAGCGATTTCCGAAGCCCGCGAAGAAATGTTCATCATGCTGCTGTTGTGGGGCGCCGCACTGGGGATTTACCTGGTGCAAGGCCTGCCGAGCAATGACATGCGTTTCTGGGTGGTGATGTTGCTGGTGCAGTCGCTGCCGTATGTCGCGGCGCTGATCATGGCGTTCCTGTCTTCGCTGCCGAAACCGGCACCGGCGCCGGAGCCTGCTCCAGTCGTGTAAAAACTTGCGCAATGCACTAAACGGCGGCCTCTGGCCGCCGTTTTGCTATAAGATAACGGCCGTTTTGTTGGATCAGCCAAGCTGCCGATTGCCTTATGTGGGAGCGGGCTTGCTCGCGAATGCGGTGTATCAGCCAATACATGTGTAGCTGACACTGCGTATTCGCGAGCAAGCCCGCTCCCACATTAGAATTTCGCCATTTCAAGTTCTGTATTCCACATTCGTCCTGCGCCCATCACACGCTTCCCGGAGTTTTCCCATGACGGCCCACGCCGACCTTTCGCCGACCCTCCAACTCGCTATCGACCTGATCCGTCGCCCGTCGGTGACGCCGATCGACGCCGACTGCCAGAAGCTGATGATGCAACGCCTGGGCGACGCCGGTTTCAAGCTTGAGCCGATGCGCATCGAGGACGTGGACAACTTCTGGGCCAGCCACGGCAAGCACGAAGGCCCGGTGCTGTGCTTCGCCGGCCACACCGACGTGGTGCCGACCGGCCCGGTGACGGCGTGGCAGAACGACCCGTTCGACGCGCTGATCGATGAAAACGGCATGCTCTGCGGCCGTGGCGCGGCTGACATGAAAGGCAGCCTGGCGGCCATGCTGGTGGCGTCCGAGCGTTTCGTCACCGACTACCCGGACCACAAGGGCTCGGTGGCCTTCCTGATCACCAGCGATGAAGAAGGCCCGGCGCACCACGGCACCAAAGCCGTGATCGAACGCCTGGCCGCGCGCAAGGAGCGCCTGGACTGGTGCATCGTCGGCGAACCGTCGAGCACCAGCCTTGTAGGTGATGTGGTCAAAAATGGCCGTCGCGGTTCCCTCGGCGCCACCCTCACCGTGCGCGGTGTACAGGGCCACGTGGCCTACCCGCACCTGGCGAAGAACCCGATCCACCTGGCTGCGCCAGCCCTGGCGGAACTCGCCGCCGAGCATTGGGACGACGGCAACACGTTCTTCCCGCCGACCAGCTTCCAGATCTCCAACCTCAACTCCGGCACCGGTGCCACCAACGTGATTCCGGGCGACCTGACGGCGGTGTTCAACTTCCGTTTCTCCACTGAATCCACCGTTGAGGGCCTGCAACAACGCGTCGCGCAGATCCTCGACAAGCACGGCCTGGATTGGCATGTGGAGTGGGCGCTGTCGGGCCTGCCGTTCCTCACCGAGCCGGGCGCCCTGCTGGATGCTGTATCGGCCAGCATCAAGGCGATTACCGGCCGCGAAACCAAGGCTTCTACCAGCGGCGGCACCTCCGACGGGCGCTTCATCGCCACCCTGGGTACACAAGTGGTCGAACTGGGCCCGGTCAACGCGACAATCCATCAGGTCAACGAGCGCATCCTCGCCAGCGACCTCGATGTGCTGACCGAAATCTACTACCAGACCCTGATCAAGTTGCTCGCCTGATGCTCGCTTGCCCCCTTTGCAGCGCCCCGCTCAACGCGGTGGACAATGGCGTGGCGTGCCCGGCCGGGCACCGTTTCGACCGTGCGCGCCAGGGTTACCTGAACCTGTTGCCGGTGCAGCACAAGAACAGCCGCGACCCGGGCGACAACCTCGCCATGGTCGAAGCACGCCGTGATTTTCTCAACGCCGGGCACTACGCCCCGGTGGCCAGGCGCCTGGCGGAACTGGCGGCTGAACGTGCCCCGGCGCGCTGGGTGGACATCGGTTGTGGCGAGGGCTACTACACCGCGCAAATCGCCGACGCCCTGCCCCACGCCGACGGCTACGCGCTGGATATCTCCAAAGAAGCGGTCAAGCGTGCGTGCAAACGCAACCCGGCGCTGACCTGGTTGATCGCCAGCATGGCCCGCGTGCCGTTGGCCGACGCCAGTTGCCAGTTTCTCGCCAGCGTATTCAGCCCGTTGGACTGGGAAGAGGCCAAACGCCTGCTCAGCCCTGGCGGCGGTTTGATGAAGGTCGGCCCGACCAGCGGCCACCTGATGGAACTGCGCGAGCGTTTGTACGACGAAGTGCGCGAGTACACCGACGACAAGCATCTGGCCCTGGTGCCGGACGGCATGAGCCTGGCGCACAGCGAGATGCTGGAGTTCACGCTGAGCCTGGCTGAGCCCAAAGACCGCGCTAACCTGCTGGCCATGACACCCCATGGCTGGCGAGCCAGCGCCGAGCGCCGCGCGCAAGTGATCGAGGCGGCCGAGCCGCTGAAAGTGACTGTGTCGATGCGCTACGATTATTTCGTGCTTCAATAACCGACTTTTAAGCATCCGCGAATGGATTTTCGAATCCCGCAACGAGGAACATCCATGCGCCAACCTGATATCGAGATTTACCTGAAGGACGCCGACGTCGACCACAAGGCCATTGCCGCCTGGCTGGGCGCCGCGTTGGGGCCGTGCACCGACTGGGTCCAGAAGGGCCAGACCTACAAGTGCAAGGCCGGCAGCGTGCCGGTAACCTGGTTGCCCAAGGCGGTAGGCAAATGGAACAGCCTGTACCTGGAAAGTGACCAGACCCCGTGGGACGACGACATCGCCTGCGCCCGCGCCGCCTTTGCCGCGCTGAACGTGGAAGTGCGTTGTGCGCCGGGTACGTGGGTCGAGGAAGAAGGTGAGGAAAGCGCTGATACCTGGATTCGCATCAGCGCCGACGGTGAAGAGCAGATCACCTGGAAAACGGCTTAAATTCTGAATTGTGAACCTCATTAAATGTGGGAGCGGGCTTGCTCGCGAAAGCGGTGGATCAGCCAACATCTGTTGTGACTGACACACCGCTTTCGCGAGCAAGCCCGCTCCCACATGGGTTTAGCGCCGTTGCATAAATCTAACTCAAAGACCGACCACATCTTCGGCCTGCAAGCCCTTCTCGCCAGTCACCACGGCGTACTCCACCTGCTGGCCCTCGGCGAGTGAACGGTGGCCCTCACCGCGAATGGCGCGGTAGTGCACAAACACATCCTTGCCATCTTCGCGCTGAATAAAGCCATAGCCCTTTGCATCGTTAAACCACTTCACATTGCCGGTTTCACGCGTTGCCATCTGTTTTGCTCCCACATGCTTTTTATTGTTGAGTCAGTCGCATTGAACTGCCGAGTATATGACAGGCTCAAAAAGCTTCAACTCAAGTTTATTTAGCCGCTTTTTTGCCGATTTTCGGCGAATACGGCACACTACCCGCCCGAGCGCCTGCTCGGTTTTTTCCACTTGAAGCAGCACGCCTATGACCCGCTCCCCGTTCCGCCGTCTGGTGTTTGGCACCTTGCGCCGGCTGTTGTACCTCTGGGTTCGCTCAGAGACGATCAACCAGTCGTCCCTAACCCTTAACCTGGACCGCAGCCGGCCGGTGTTCTACGTCCTGCAATCACCTTCCCTCACCGAATTGGCGGTGGTCGACAAGGAATGCACCAAGGCCGGCCTGCCGCGCCCGGTGCTGCCGGTGTCGGTGGGTCCGTTGATGGAACCCGCAGCGTTCTTCTACCTCACCCCGGAACCCGACTGGCTCGGCCGCCAGGACAAGCGCGGCGCGCCGCCGACTCTGACCCGCCTGGTCAACACCTTGACCGAACACGCCGAAGAGAATGCACAAATCATTCCGGTCAGCGTGTTCTGGGGGCAGTCGCCCGAGAGCGAGTCCAGCCCGTGGAAACTGCTGTTTGCCGACAGCTGGGCGGTGACCGGGCGCCTGCGCCGGTTGTTGAGCATCCTGATCCTGGGCCGCAAGACCCGTGTGCAATTCTCTGCGCCTATCAACCTGCGTGAATTGATCGAGCACAATAAAGGTCACGAACGTACCGTGCGCATGGCCCAGCGCATCTTGCGTGTGCACTTTCGTAACCTGAAGACCGCCGTGATCGGCCCTGACCTGTCCCACCGCCGTAACCTGGTGAAAGGCTTGGTCAACATGCCGCTGGTGCGCCAGGCGATTGCGGACGAGGCCGAACGGGAAAAAATCTCCCCGGAAAAAGCCAAGGCCCAGGCCCTGCGCTACGGCAATGAAATCGCCTCGGACTACACCTACACCGCGATCCGCTTCCTCGAAGTGGTGCTGAGCTGGTTCTGGAACAAGATCTACGACGGCATCAAGGTCAACAACATCGAAGGCGTGCAAAAGGTTGCCCAAGGCTACGAGGTGATTTACGTGCCGTGCCACCGCAGCCATATCGACTACCTGTTGCTCTCCTATCTGCTGTTCAAGAACGGCCTGACCCCGCCGCACATCGCCGCCGGGATCAACCTGAACATGCCGGTGATCGGCAGCCTGCTGCGCCGTGGCGGTGCGTTTTTCATGCGCCGCACCTTCAAGGGCAACCCGCTGTACACCTCGGTGTTCAACGAATACCTGCACACCTTGTTCACCAAAGGCTTCCCGGTGGAATACTTCGTCGAGGGTGGCCGTTCGCGTACCGGGCGCATGCTGCAGCCGAAAACCGGGATGCTCGCGATCACCCTGCGCAGTTTCTTGCGCTCCTCGCGCATGCCCATCGTGTTCGTGCCGGTGTACATCGGCTATGAGCGCGTGCTCGAAGGCCGTACCTACCTTGGCGAGTTGCGCGGCGCGAGCAAGAAGAAAGAGTCGATCTTCGATATTTTCAAAGTGGTCGGCGCACTCAAGCAGCGCTTTGGCCAGGTCGCGGTGAACTTCGGCGAACCGATCAAGCTGGCCGAGTTCCTCGACGCCGAGCAGCCGGACTGGCGCGCCCAGGAGCTGGGCCCGAACTACAAGCCAGCGTGGCTCAACGAAACCACCAACCGCCTCGGCGAGCAGGTAGCGCGCCACTTGAACGAAGCCGCGGCGGTCAACCCGGTGAACCTGGTCGCCCTGGCACTGCTGTCCACCACGCGCCTGGCCCTGGATGAACAGGCCATGGCCCGCCAGCTGGACCTGTACCTCGCGCTGCTGCGCCGTGTGCCGTACTCGCCCCACACCACGTTGCCGGAAGGTGATGGCCTGGCGCTGATCAAGCACGTGAAAGACATGGACCTGCTTTCCGAGCAGAGCGACGCACTGGGCAAGATCGTGTACCTGGACGAGCAGAACGCCGTCCTGATGACCTACTACCGCAACAACGTGCTGCACATCTTCGCCCTGCCCGCGTTGCTGGCGAGCTTCTTCCAGAGCAGCTCGCGCATGAGCCGCGAGCAGATCCTGCGCTACACCCGCGCGCTGTACCCGTACCTGCAATCGGAGCTGTTTATCCGCTGGTCGCTGGACGAGCTGGACGCCGTGGTCGACCAGTGGCTGGAAGCCTTTGTGGAACAAGGCCTGCTGCGTTTCGAAAACGACGTGTACCTGCGCCCGGCGCCAAGCTCGCGGCACTTCGTGCTGCTGACGCTGCTGTCCAAGAGCATTGCCCAGACGCTGCAACGCTTCTACATGGCGATTTCGCTGCTGCTCAACAGCGGCCAGAACAGCATCAGCGCCGAAGAGCTGGAAGACCTGTGCACGATCATGGCCCAGCGCCTGTCGATCCTGCATGGCCTCAATGCGCCGGAGTTCTTCGACAAGAGCCTTTTCCGACATTTTATCCAGACGTTGCTCGAGCAAGATGTGCTGCGCCGCGATGAAGCCGGCAAGTTGAGCTACCACGACCTGCTCGGCGAGCTGGCTGAAGGTGCGGCGAAACGTGTGTTGCCTGCCGATATTCGCCTGTCGATCCGCCAGGTCGCGCTGCACCGTGTCGATGGCGCGGCAGAGACACCGGCAGATCCTCAGCCGGCCAACCCTGAAGAAACCCGCTAGATTTAAAAAGGCGCCGGTTGGATGCCGGCGCCGTTGAAAAGGAGCTGTACCATGAAAAAGATCATCCTCCTGGGCCTGACCGCCCTGCTCGGAGCCTGCCAATCGATGAACCCTGCCCCAAAGGCCAGCCTCGACGGCGAGGTGTTCTACCTGCAACGTATTGCCCTGCCGCCTGCCGCCACCTTGAGCGTCAGCCTGCAGGACGTGTCCCTGATGGACGCACCCGCCGTGACCCTCGCCGAACAGAAAGGCCCGGTCAAAGGCCAGGTGCCGCTGCCGTTTCACTTGAGCTACGACCCGGCCCAGGTCAAGCCTGGCCACACTTACTCGGTGAGCGCTCGCATCGAGCTGGACGGCAAGCTACTGTTTATCACCACCGAACGGCACGCTGTGCAACTCAACGGCCAGGATCCACAACCGCTGCGCCTGCGCGTTGATGCCGTGGCCCATTGAATTCGAACATAAGGAAGCCCTCATGCTGCGTCACTCTTTTCGCCTGCCTGCCCTTCGCCTCACTGCCCTGTGCGCCGGCCTGCTGCTCGGTGCCAACGCCATGGCCCTGGACCTTGGCAGCCTGTCCCAGGGCGACGCCTCCGGCGGCCTCAAGGACGCATTGACCCAAGGCGCGCAGATCGCCGTGAAACAACTGGGCGTGCCCGGTGGTTTCAGCAATAACCCTGAAGTGAAAATCGGCCTGCCGGGCAAGCTGGGCAAAGTCGCCGACAAGCTGAAAATGTTCGGCATGGGTGATCAAGTCACGCAGCTGGAAACCAGCATGAACAAAGCAGCGGAATCGGCCGTGACCCAGGCTCAGCCGATTTTGGTCAATGCGGTGAAAAACATGAGCGTGACCGACGCCAAGGGCATCCTCACCGGGGGCCAGGACTCGGCCACTCAATACCTGAACAAAAGCAGCCGTGACCAGATCCGTGCCAAGTTCCTGCCGATCGTCAAGGCAGCGACCGACAAGGTCGGCGTGGCTCAGCAATACAACGCCCTGGCCGGCAAGGCCGCAGCCTTTGGCGCCGTGGATGCCAAGAGTGCCAACGTGGAAAACTACGTGACCGAGCAGGCACTGGACGGCCTGTTCAAGATGATCGCGCAGCAGGAAGAAACCATTCGCAAGAACCCGGCGGCGGCAGCCACCAGCTTGGCGAAGAAGGTGTTTGGTGCGCTGTAACCCCTCCTCTCGCTGTGCCCAGGCCGTGTGTTAACGGCCTGGGCACAGTGTCTTGCTTCAGTCTTTTAGCGGCTCAACGAACAAACTGGATACAACGGCCTGCACGGTGGCGAATACTCATTACCTGGGTGTGGGTGGGTGTGCCCGCCAACCGGCTTGACCGGCTTGGGCTGCTTGCACACCGGTTTGGCCGGTTGAAAGCAATGCTGGCCGGGCTGTCCATGGCCACGTTTGGGTGCCATGCCTTTTTGAGGAGGGTGATTACCGACCAGGGCCTCAAACAGTGAAACCTTAAAACCGGCAACCGCATTCAAGAGATGATTCAACGACATCTGGTACTCCATAAACTTATCGAAACAGGCCCGGACGCCGATTGGCGAAACCGAAACCTGCGCCTGTCCATCAGGCAAATCTTAAGTGGAGTGAAACAAAGGATCGTTCCGGGTGCATCCCACGCGCTTTGCATCCGGATGTGAACCGGACCTCGTCAGCGCATCACCGAGCCAGCCAGTCGCCCCATCATGATCACGGCAAAACAGCAGATCGCCACAGCCGTTGCGCGGTTGATCTTCAACGGTGTCAGCCAGGCTTTTTGAAGGCCCTCGAACCGGCTGCCCAACACGATCCAGGCCGTACCGACCGGTACCACTACCAAGGCGAGCATGGCCATGAAACCGGCATATCCCGCCAGCGTGGCAAAGGCGCCAATCGGCGCGATAAACGAAACAATCAGCAGGCCTTTGGGGTTCATCACCGTGAGCCAGAAAAAATACCCGCCGGAGAAACGGTCACGGCTCGGGTCGGTCTCGCCCTGCTTGCGCTGCCACAACGAATAAGAGACATACAGCAGGTAGCAGGCCGCCAGCGACTGCGTGGCCTGCAACGCCCAAGGCGAGTACGCCGCCAGATAAAGCAGCGCCACGCCCCACACCGACACCTGCAGCAGATACGCCAGGCACTCGACCAAGGCCAACGCCCACGAAGCCCGATACCCGAACAACACCCCGGCCCGGAACAGCAGCGTGTTGGTCGGGCCAGGGGCAAGCAATAACACCATCAAGGCTGAAACGGTGGCCAGCATGATTACGCGACGTCCTTCCTCACTCGGAACCACGCAGCATACAGCGCCGGCAGGAACAACAGGGTCAATGCCGTCGCCACAATCAACCCGCCCATGATCGCCACGGCCATAGGCCCGAAGAACACGCTGCGCGACAGCGGGATCATCGCCAACACCGCCGCCAGCGCCGTCAGCACAATCGGGCGGAAACGTCGGACGGTAGCTTCGATGATCGCTTGCCACGGCGCCAGGCCAGCCTTGATGTCCTGCTCTATCTGGTCCACCAGAATCACCGAGTTACGCATGATCATCCCGGACAAGGCGATGGTCCCCAGCATGGCGACAAAGCCAAAGGGCTGGCGGAACACCAGCAGGAACAGGGTCACGCCGATCAAACCCAGCGGTGCCGTCAGAAACACCATCGCGGTGCGTGAGAAACTGCGCAGTTGCAGCATCAGCAAGGTCAGCACCACCACGATAAACAACGGCACGCCGGCCTTCACCGAATTCTGGCCACGGGCGGAGTCTTCCACCGTACCGCCCACTTCGAGCAGGTAGCCGTCCGGCAATTCAGCCCGCACGCCTTCAAGGGTCGGCAGGATCTGCTGGACCAGGGTCGCCGGTTGTTCCTTGCCGTAAATGTCGGCGCGCACAGTCACCGTCGGCAGGCGATTGCGGTGCCAGATGATGCCTTCCTCAAAACCGTATTCGAGGGTGGCGATCTGCGACAGCGCCACACTTTTACCGTTGTCGGTCGGCACTGCCAGGCTTGGCAGCAGCGACAGTTCCGTACGCTCATGCAGCGTGCCGCGCAGCAGGATTTCGATCAACTCGTTGTCTTCGCGGTATTGGCTGACGCTGGAACCGGTCAGGGAACTTTGCAAGAATTTCGACAGGTTGGCCGTGCTGACGCCAAGCGCACGGGCGCGGTCCTGGTCGATATTCAGATAGACAATTTTGCTCGGCTCTTCCCAGTCCAGATGCACATTGACCACGTGGGCATTTTCGCGAACCTTGGCCGCCACTTTCCGAGCCAACGCGCGGACCTCTTCGATGTGCTCACCCGTCACCCGGAACTGCACCGGGTACCCCACGGGCGGGCCGTTTTCCAGGCGCGTGACCCGAGAGCGCAACTCAGGGAATTGCTCGTTCAGGGTTTCAATCAGCCAGGTGCGCAGGCTCTCGCGCTCTTCGATGGTTTTCGCCAACACCACAAACTGCGCAAAGCTGGCCGCCGGTAATTGCTGGTCCAGCGGCAGGTAGAAACGCGGTGAACCGGTGCCCACATAAGCCACGTAATTTTCGATGCCCGCGTGTTCCTTGAGCAGGGCCTCCAAGCGCTTGACCTGATCAGCGGTGTTGCTCAACGAGGCACCTTCGGCCAGTTTCAAATCGACCATCAGTTCCAGGCGACCGGAGGCCGGGAAGAACTGCTGCGGTACAAACCGGAACAACGCGACCGAGCCGATAAACAGCAGCAGCGTCAGCACGATCACGGTTTTGCGGCGACGCACGCACCATTCGATCAAACGCCTTACACGCTGGTAGAACGGCGTTCCGTAGGGATCGGGACCGTCGGCACCGTGTTTGGCCGCGTGAATCTTCGCCAGATCCGGCAGGAGCTTTTCCCCCAGATAGGGCACAAACACCACGGCGGCGACCCAAGACGCCAGCAAGGCGATGGTCACCACCTGGAAAATCGACCGGGTATATTCACCAGTGCTCGATTGCGCGGTAGCAATCGGCAGAAAGCCCGCAGCGGTGATCAAGGTACCGGTGAGCATCGGAAAGGCCGTACTGGTCCAGGCGAAACTCGCCGCTTTCAGGCGGTCGAAACCCTGCTCCATTTTGATCGCCATCATTTCCACGGCGATGATCGCATCGTCCACCAACAGGCCCAACGCCAGCACCAAAGCGCCGAGGGAAATCTTGTGCAGGCCGATGCCGAGGTAATACATGGTGGCAAAGGTCATCGCCAACACCAGCGGAATCGCCAGCGCCACCACCATGCCGGTGCGCACGCCGAGGGAGAAGAAACTCACCAGCAACACGATTGCCAGAGCTTCGGCCAGCACCTGGACGAATTCTCCGACGCTGGTTTTCACCGCAGCCGGCTGGTCTGACACCTTGCGCAGCTCCATGCCGGCAGGCAGGTTCTTTTGCAGGCGTGCGAATTCGCCTTCAAGCGCCTTGCCCAGGACCAGAATGTCTCCACCATCACGCATCGCCACGGCCAGGCCGATGGCATCTGCGCCCATGTAGCGCATGCGCGGCGCTGGAGGGTCGTTGAAGCCACGGTGGATGTCGGCGACGTCGCCGATGCGGAAGGTGCGATCGCCCACGCGAATCGGGAAGTTGCGGATCTCTTCAACCGTCTTGAAGTTGCCCGACACGCGCAGTTGTACCCGCTCAGTCGGCGTTTCAAAGAAGCCTGCTGTGGAAACGGCATTCTGTTCCTGCAATGCCTGTTGCACGGCGGCCAACGGCAAGCCAAGGGTGGCGAGCTTGAGGTTGGACAGTTCGATCCAGATCTTCTCGTCCTGCAGGCCAAGCAACTCGACCTTGCCCACATCCGGCACGCGCTGCAGTTGAATCTGGATGCGGTCGGCATAGTCCTTAAGCACGGCGTAATCGAAGCCGTCGCCGGTCAGCGCGTAGATATTGCCGAAAGTGGTGCCGAATTCATCGTTGAAAAACGGCCCCTGGATATCCGGTGGCAAGGTCTGGCGAATGTCGCTGATTTTCTTGCGTACCTGGTACCACAGCTCGGGAATTTGCGCCGAATGCATCGCGTCGCGGGCCATGAAGGTGACTTGTGATTCACCGGGGCGCGAGAAGGAGACAATGCGCTCGTATTCACCCGTCTCCATCAGCTTTTTCTCGATGCGCTCCGTGACCTGGCGCGAGACCTCCTGGGCCGTGGCCCCCGGCCAATTGGTCTTGATCACCATGGCTTTGAAGGTGAACGGCGGGTCTTCGCTTTGCCCCAGCTTGGTGTAGGACAAGGTGCCGACCACCGCCAGCAGGATCATCAGGAACAGTACGATCTGGCGATTACGCAGCGCCCATTCGGAAAGATTGAAACCCATGGGGACTACTCCTTGTTTGCCGCCAGATTGACCACTCGGTTGGAGCGATCCACCGGGCGCACTTGCTGGCCCTCATGGAGTACATGCACACCCGCCGCAATCACCCAGTCATCGGGGGTCAGCCCCTCCAGGACCGGCACGGTTTTCTCGCCAAAGGCACCGATACGCACCGGCGTGCGCTTAAGCGTGTTGTCCGGCAGTACGCGCCAGACGTAGGAAGAACCGTTCTCTGCACTGAGGGCAGACAGCGGCACCGACAGCGGAATCACGCCTTCAGCTTGTATGAAAACGCGCGCGCTCTGACCCAATTCGGCCGGGACCTTGCCGCCGGTGAAGGCGACGCGGGCGGCAAAGGTGCGCGATTTCGGATCGGCTGCCGGGGACAGTTCACGAATGCGCCCGGTGAAGCGTTGGTCTGGCTGGCTCCACAATTCGACCGACACCGGCTGGCCAATCTTGAAGCGACCGAAACCTTGCTCGGGCAGGCTGATCAACACTTCGCGCTCGCCGTCGGTGGCCAGGGTGAACACGGTCTGGCCAGCCGATACCACTTGGCCAACTTCCACGGCGCGCTTGGCCACCACCCCATCCTGGGGTGCACGCAACACGGCGTAACCCGCCTGGTTACTGGACACGTCAAACTCAGCCTTGATTTGCTTGAGGCGCGCTTCCCCGGATCGGTAGAGGTTTTCGGAGTTGTCGTACTGGGAACGGCTGACCATCTGACGATCCATCAGCGTCTTGTAACGATCACGTTCGGCACGCACCAGGCTCAAGTTGGCCTCGGCGGCGGCGACCTGGGCGCGAGTGGCTTCCAGTTGCAGGCGCACATCCTGGGGGTCAAGTTCCGCCAGCGGCTGGTTGGCCTTGACCCGCTCGCCCTCCTCCACCAACCGTTTGCTGACTTTGCCACCGATGCGAAAGGCCAGATCAGGCTCATACCGCGCACGCACTTCGCCGGGGTAGCTGTCCGTTGCCTGCGCCGAAGGTTGCGGTTGCACCACCATGGCCGGGCGAATGGACGTTTGGGCTGCTTCTTCGTGGCCACAGGCGGCCAACAGGAAGATCAGACTGACAGGCAACGCAAGAGGCAGGAAAGTGCTGCGCATGCTGAAGGACCTTTCGCAAATGGAGCTAGGAATAATTATACTGACGGGTATGTTATTAATACCAAACTCACCAGTCCAGTATTAAAGGTGAAAATGTCCGACAATCCTGTGAACACCAATAGCCCCGGGCGTCCCAAGGACATGGCAAAACGCCAGGCAATCCTCGAAGCAGCGAAAACCCTGTTTTTGAGCAATGGTTACGCCAGTACCAGCATGGATGCCGTGGCCCTTGAGGCCGGCGTATCAAAACTCACCGTCTACAGCCACTTCACCGACAAAGAGACGCTGTTCACCGCCGCCGTGGTGGCCAAGTGCGAAGAACAGTTGCCGGTGATGTATTTCGAGCTGCCGGAAGGCATGCCTGTGGAAACCGTGCTGCTGAACATCGCGCGGGGTTTTCATCGGCTGATCAACAGCGAAGAGTCGGTGAACCTGCATCGCCTGATGATGACCACCGGCAATCAGGACGTGAAACTTTCGCAGATCTTCTTTGAAGCCGGGCCGATGCGCATGCTGCAGGGCATGGAACGCCTGCTCGGCAAGATTGACCAGAGCGGCGCGCTGAGCATCGACAAACCGTTTACGGCGGCAGAGCACTTTTTCTGCCTGCTCAAGGGCACGGCGAATTTTTGCTTGTTGTATGGCTGTGGCGGGCAGTTGAGCGAGGAAGCGGCCGAGGAGCATGTGCAGGAGGTGGTGGGGTTGTTTATGCGGGCTTATCGGCCCTGAACCTTGCAGCGCCTGTGAGGACGCTTTCGCGAGCAAGCCCGCTCCCACATTCGACGGAGTTCCAACTTTGGAATGCGTTCAGATGTGGGAGCGGGCTTGCTCGCGAAGAGGCCAGCACTAACAGCGAAGATCTAGGGCTTGAGCGCTTTCTTGGGATAGATGTCATACCGGCTGGACTTGCCATCCAGCGCATGGCTCGGCTTGGGCCCCTCAATGCACGGTGCCTTGCGCGGGCGCTTGACCACTACACGGTGGCTGGCCAGTGCCAGCGCGGCCGCCAGCAACGCCGGGGCATCCGGGTCATCGCCCACCAGAGGCCGAAACAGGCGCATTTCCTTCTTCACCAGCGCCGTTTTCTCACGGTGCGGGAACATCGGGTCCAGGTAGATAACCTGCGGCGGTTCGCCTTCCCAGTTGAGCATCACGTCGATGGAGTTGCCCTTGAGCAGCTTCATGCGCGCCACGATCGGCGCCACGTCAAAGTCATCCGCACCGCGTGCCAGGCCGTCCTCGAGCAAGGCGCCGATCAGCGGCTGGCGCTCGATCAGGCTCATGTCGCACCCCAGGCTGGCCAGTACGAACGCATCCTTGCCCAACCCGGCGGTGGCATCCAGTACCCTTGGGCGCACGCCTTGGGCGATGCCAACGGCTTTGGCGATCATCTGCCCGCTGCCGCCGCCGTATAAACGCCGATGGGCCGCGCCACCTTCAACAAAGTCCACGCGCACCGGGCCCGGCGCGTCAGGCCCGAGCTGTTGCAGCTGCAGGCCGTGTTCGCCGACCTGCAGGGAAAAGTCCGCCTCATCCAGCTGCAAAGGCAGGCCAAGCGCGGCCGCCCATTGCTCGGCACGCGCCTGGAAACCTTCGGCCAAAGCCTCGACCCGAATGCGGCTGGCCGCTGGTTGTTCGCTCATCAATCACTACGCTCAAAAATATTAAGGATCGGCAAACAACGGCCGATAAAAACAACAGTCAGGTATTTTGCCAGAGCTGAGCGTCGACCGAGAAAAATGTCAGACATTCTTCCCCTAACCATCGGTGTACTGCCGACCCACAACCACTACGGCCTGCGCAATACTCAAGCGCTGGCCGGAGTGAGCCATGTGTGGCAGGACTTCTTCGCCCGCGCGCTGGCCGAGCAGCTTGGCGATACGCCACAAGCGCTCGCCGCCAAAGCTCCCCCGCCAAAGGACCCGGCGGTTGAACCCAGCGAAGGCGCCGACCTGCTGTCGCAAATCCTCACTCAGCGTGAGTGCGACGTGAAAGACACCGAAATCGCCCCGCCCGAGCCGCTGTTCCTGCCGATTGCCGAACTCGAAACCGAATTGCTGCCGCCTCCAGCCACGCCGTTCCCGCCGGACGAGCTCGTTGCCCAACAACGCCAGCAGAATTTTGAAAGCGGCTGGGTACGCCCACTTGTACTGAATGCCGGCCAGCCACAGCCCGAGCCCGGCCCGGCGCCGGAACCACGCCCGCTGCACCTGCCGATTGCCGAATTCGAACTGGACCTGCTGCCACCTGCCGCCGTGCCGTATCCGGCCGACGAATTGGTGGCGCAACAGAAGGCGCTGGATTTCGACTACCACTGGGCACGCCCGCTGGTCCTCAACAACCTGCGCCTGGCCGCCTGACTCAGTCTTTGAAAAACGCGTTGGCCTGGCTGAACGGCATTTTGCGGTCGGTGAAGGTAAAAGTGCCCAACTCATACACCTCCTGCGCCGCCCGATAGAACTCGCCATAGGCCGCCAGAGCCATGGCCGAGCCAACGCTGATACGCCGCACACCCATCTCGCTCAACTGCGCCACGCTCAGGTTCAAGCCGCCTGACATCAACACGTTGACAGGCTTTGGCGCGACCGCCTTGACCACCGCCAGCACCTCTTCGGCATTGCGCAGACCCGGTGCATACAGCACGTCGGCGCCCGCCTCGGCGTAGGCTTGCAGGCGGCGAATAGTGTCAGGCAAATCCAGGCGGCCATGCAGGAGGTTTTCCGCGCGAGCGGTCAGTGTGAAAGGAAACGGCAAACTGCGCGCAGCCGCGACGGCGGCTTCCACACGCTCAACGGACAAGTCAAAGGGATAGATCGGGTCGGCAGCAATACCCGTGGCATCTTCGATGGAGCCTCCGACGATTCCGGTGGCGGCGGCACGCAAAATGGTTTGGGCGCAGCCCTCGGGCGTATCGCTGAAACCGTTTTCCAGGTCAGCCGCCACCGGCAATGCGGTCGCGCGAACAATCGCTGAAGCATTGCCCAGTGTGTCTTCCAGCGACAACGCCCCTTCCGCATCCGGGCGCCCCAGGCTGAACGCGAACCCCGCACTGGTGGTGGCCAGCGCTTCAAAACCCAGGCTGGCGAGCATGACGGCGGAACCGGCGTCCCACGGGTTGGGCATCACGAACGCGCGATCACGCTGATGCAAGGCCTTGAAGGTTTCGGCGCGAAGGGTTTGGGCATCCATGACTGACTCCTGGCGGAAAAAGGAGCCTTAGAGTAACCCCAGTTGCTCCGCTTCGGGTTCTCGATGCAGGGTTGGCAGTGGTGGCAAACCGGGCAGTCGTGTCATCAGTTTGTCGTGAAAGCGCAGCGCCAATTGTGCGGCGAGGCGGTTATCCGAGGTGTGCAGGAACATGTATGGCGTGCGCCCTTCTTCGATCCATACCGCGATCTTCTCGACCCAGGGGATCAGGAACGAATCATTGGCCTCAAGCTCCGGGTGGCCGATAAATCGTACTTGGGGAAACAGGGTCAACGCCGCCGGGCGTGGCGGCACCTTGGGCTTTTTGGATTGGGCGTGCAGCACGGCCGCCGAAGTGGAGGTGCAACTGAACAGCGCGCGCGGATCGAGGCAGATGCGCTCCACGCCACGGTCGCGCAGCAGGCGGTTGAGGCTGCGCTCGGCGTCGCCCTTGGCGAAGAACTCCGGGTGGCGCACTTCCACAGCCAGCGGGCGCTCCAGCCCGTCGATAAAACCAGCCAATTCGGCCAGGCGCGGTGGCGAGAAAGTCGCCGACAGTTGCAGCCACAGCGGCGAAACGCGCTCGCCCAGTGGGCTCATCAAACCGACAAAACTTTCGGCAGCCGGTAATTGCTCGCGCAAGTCACCACCATGGCTGATGTCGCCGGGGAACTTGGCGGTGAAGCGAAAATCGGCAGGCATGATTTCGGCCCAACGCTGCACGGTGGCAGCCGAGGGTCGGGCATAAAACGTGGTATTGCCTTCCACCGCGTTGAAGACTTGAGAATACAGCGACAGGTAATCGCCGGAGCGTGCATCAGCCGGATACAAGTACTCGCGCCAGGCGTTTTCACTCCAGGACGGGCAACCAATAAAGTAAGGCAGGCGCATCAGATATGGATGTCGAGACCCAGCACTTCCATATCCCATTCGACAAAGCCGGCGGTGGTCAGGTAGCTGGCCAGGGCGGTGGCGACGCTTTTGCTCATGGAGCGGGGGAAGACCATGTCTTGCTGACGGGCAGGAAGGCCGCTGATACGCGCTTGAGTATGGGGTTGTGCATCGGATTGGACTTCGATGAAGTCCGGCGAATCCTCGACGGAATCGTCTACCGTGACGTTCGCCTTACGCGGCTTACGCTTGATGGGGTAGGACTGTGAGGAAAAGCCGTCTATACGCATGGACGCGAACTCGGTATCAGTGATGGCATTTTAGTGGCGCGATCCGTGGCGCGCAAATGCTCTGGTGATAACTAGAACACATAATTTGTAAAAGGTTTAGAAACGGGGGCAAATTCTGACGATTGGAGATTTTTGCCCCACATTGCCCACAATTTTGACGTCAAATAATCCCGCGCTCAGCTTTGGTTTGCGCCACTTTATCGCGCAAATAAACCGGCGCAGCCTGATCGGCAGGAATAGCTTCACCACGCTCGAAAGCGAAACGCGCCAGGCTCAGCAAGTCTTCGGCGTGAGGCAGCATGGCGGCATCCTGGCCCACCGGTTTCACACCGATGCGCTCGCCATAACCCCAACCGGTGCCCGCACCGAACCAGTCACCGCTGGCATCCTCGGGCAGCACAGAAGATTCCGGCGGCTGCACGGCTTCCACCCCCACCAGGCGCATTTCGCCGGCAGTTTCGCGGTAGCAGCCCCAGTAGACTTCATCCATGCGCGCATCGATGGCCGCCGCAACCTGGGAGGTACCGTGCTCACGCAATGCACGCTGGGCCAGTACCGCCAGGTTGGAGACTGGCAACACCGGGCGCTCCAGCGCAAAGGCCAAGCCCTGCACCACGCCGATGGCGATACGCACACCGGTGAACGCGCCGGGACCACGGCCAAAAGCGATGGCATCCACGGCAGACAGCGTAGTGCCTGCGTCTTCGAGCAGTTGCTTGATCATCGGCAACAGCTTCTGCGCATGCAGGCGCGGGATCACCTCGTAGTGGCTCGTAACCTTGCCATCGTGCAGCAAGGCAACGGAGCAAGCTTCAGTCGCGGTATCCAGGGCCAACAGGGTGCTCATCGGTGCGGGTGTCCAAGTCGAAAAAAGTGCGCCAGTATAAACAACAACGGCCCGCAAGCGGGCCGTTATCCGTGAAGCCGGTGGTGCGGTCAGCTCAGTGCTTGCAGCACTTTGGCGGTGATCGCTTCTACCGAGCCAACGCCAGGAATATGGCTGTACTTCGGCTTGCCCTGGGCGGCGGACAGCTTCTGGTAGAAATCCACCAGCGGCTTGGTCTGGGAATGGTAGACCGACAGGCGATGACGCACGGTTTCTTCCGTGTCGTCTTTGCGTTGCACCAGGTCTTCGCCGGTGATGTCGTCCTTGCCGGCCACTTTTGGCGGGTTGTAGACGGTGTGGTAGACGCGGCCCGACGCTTCGTGAACGCGACGGCCAGCGATACGCTGAACGATTTCTTCGTCTTCAACCGCAATTTCAACCACGGCGTCCAGCTCAACGCCGGCCTTCACCAGGGCTTCAGCCTGGGGAATGGTGCGTGGGAAGCCGTCGAACAGGAAGCCGTTCTTGCAGTCGTCCTGGCTGATGCGTTCCTTGACCAGGTTGATGATCAGGTCATCGGAAACCAGGCCACCGCTGTCCATCACGCTCTTGGCGATCAGGCCCAGCTCGGTGCCGGCCTTTACAGCTGCGCGCAGCATGTCGCCGGTGGAGATTTGTGGAATGCCGAATTTTTCAGTGATGAACTTTGCCTGAGTACCTTTACCGGCCCCGGGAGCTCCCAGCAGAATGACGCGCATCGATGTGCTCCTCAATTTTTTATAGAGATGACGCTCGGATTCGCCGCGTGGGGCAAATCTCGTAAAAATGGGTTCAGACCGATCAAACGGCCAAAGGCTGATCAAGATACACAGCGGGCCCTATCCATACAAGCCGCCGAAAGTCGCAGCAACCCGCCCCCGGCATGCGTCACAGGATGGGTATGCCTGAGCGCTACCCGCCGCCATAAACACCGACCGCCCCTTTCAGGGCGGCCGCTGCTGTTTATACGCAAGCCTTTGAGAACACGCGAAAAACCTCAGCCGGTGTTACGCAAACCCGCGGCAATACCCGCCACGGAGACCAGCAGCGCCTGTTCCAGAGGGCTGTCCTGCGCGGCTTCCTGTTTTCGCGAGCGGGCCAGCAACTCGGCCTGCAACAGGTGCAGCGGGTCGAGGTAGGTGTTGCGCAGGCGGATAAACTCAAGGGTGTCCGGGCTATGAGCCAGCAGTTGCGACTGGCCAGTCAGGCCAAGCACCACGCTGCATGCCTGCGACAATAGGTCGCGTAAGTGCGCACCCAATGGCAGCAGGTCGGGCTGCACCAAGCGCTCGTCGTACAGGCGGGCGATGTCGGCGTCCGCCTTGGCCAGCACCATTTCCAGCATATCGATGCGTGTGCGGAAGAACGGCCATTGCTCGCGCATCTGCCCCAACAAATCGCCTTCGCCACGTTCCAGTGCCTTGCTCAGGGCCGCTTCCCAGCCAAGCCAGGCGGGCAGCATCAAGCGGGTCTGGGTCCAGCCGAAGATCCAGGGAATGGCACGCAGGCTTTCAATGCCACCGGCACGCCGCTTGGCCGGGCGGCTGCCCAGTGGCAAACGGCCCAACTCCTGCTCCGGCGTGGACTGGCGGAAGTATTCGACGAACTGCGGATTTTCCCGCACCACGGCGCGGTAAGCGCTGACACCGTCTGCCGCCAATTCATCCATCAAATGGCGCCAGGCCGGCTCGGGCGGCGGCGGTGGCAAAAGCGTGGCTTCGAGCACAGCCGCCAGGTACAGGTTGAGGTTTTGCTCGGCGATGTCCGGCAGGCCGAATTTGAAGCGGATCATCTCGCCCTGTTCAGTGGTGCGAAAACGCCCCGCCACCGAACCCGGCGGCTGCGACAGGATGGCCGCGTGAGCCGGGCCACCGCCACGGCCAACGGTGCCGCCGCGACCGTGGAACAGCAGCAGTTCCACCTGTTGTTCGCGGCAGATCTCTACCAGACGCTCCTGCGCCCGGTATTGCGCCCAGGCGGCGGCGGTGGTGCCGGCGTCCTTGGCCGAGTCCGAGTAGCCGATCATCACTTCCTGCGGCCCTTGCAAGCGCGCGCGATAGCCCGGCAATTGCAGCAGGCGCTCCATGACCGGCCCGGCGTTGTCCAGGTCGGCCAGGGTTTCGAACAGTGGCACCACGCGCATCGGCCGTTGCACGCCCGACTCTTTGAGCAGCAATTGTACCGCCAGCACATCGGACGCGGCACCCGCCATGGAGATGACATACGAGCCCAGGGAAGCCTCTGGCGCAGCCGCGATTTCCTTGCAGGTGTTCAAGACCTCGGCGGTGTCCGCCGACGGTTTGAAATACCCCGGCAGCAATGGCCGACGGTTGGCCAGCTCTTGGGTCAGAAAACTGATGCGCGCCTCTTCGTCCCAGTCTTCATAGCGACCGAGGCCAAGGTAATCGGTAATTTCAGTCATGGCCGCGCAATGGCGGCTGGAATCCTGACGCACGTCCAGGCGCACCAGGAACAGGCCGAAGGTCACGGCACGGCGCAGGCAATCAAGCAGCGGGCCATCGGCGATCACGCCCATGCCGCACTCATGCAGTGATTGGAAGCACAGCTGCAGCGGGTCTAGAAGGTCGCGGTTGTTCTGCAACACTTCAGCCGGCGCCGGCGTGGTGGCGGTCAACGAGGTATGCGCCCATTGGCGCGTGGCGCGCAGGCGTTCGCGCAGTTGCTTGAGCAAGGCGCGATACGGCTCGACACTGTCACCCACCTTGGCCTGCAAAGCCGGGCTGGCCTGTTGCATCGACAGCTCGGAGGCCAAGTGATCAACGTCCCGCAGGTACAAATCCGCCGCCATCCAGCGCGCCAGCAGCAGCACTTCGCGGGTGACCGGCGCGGTCACGTTCGGGTTGCCGTCACGGTCGCCGCCCATCCACGAGGCAAAGCGAATCGGCGCCGCCTCCAGCGGCAAACGTAGGCCGGTGGCGGCATGCAGGGCCTGGTCGGCCTTGCGCAGGTAATTGGGGATGGCGTGCCACAGCGAATGCTCAATCACCGCGAAGCCCCATTTGGCCTCGTCCACCGGGGTGGGCCGGATGCGGCGGATCTCTTCGGTGTGCCAGGCTTCAGCGATCAGCCGTTGCAGGCGGTCGCGGATTTGTTCGCGCTCGGCGGTGGTGAGGTCGCGGTGGTCCTGCAGCGCCAACTGCGCGGCAATCGCATCGTATTTCTGAATCAGGGTGCGGCGCGCCACTTCGGTGGGGTGGGCGGTGAGGACCAGTTCGATTTCCAGCCGCGCCAACTGACGGGCCAGGGATTCGTTGCTGTGACCTTCGCTTTGCAAGCGGGCCAGCAACTCGGGCAATACCCTGGATTCGAACGGCGCCGGCTGCGACTCATCGCGCCGATGAATCAGCTGGTACTGCTCGGCAATGTTGGCCAGGTTCAGAAACTGGTTGAAGGCCCGGGCCACCGGCAGCAATTCATCTTCCTGCAGCTGGTTGAGGCTGGCGCTCAACTCGTCGGCACCGCCCCCGCGGTCCGCCTTGGCGCCTTTGCGGATCTGCTCGATCTTGTCGAGAAATTCATCGCCGTACTGCTCTCGAATGGTGTTGCCCAACAGCTCACCCAGCAGGTGAACATCCTCACGCAAGCGTGCATCGATATCACTCATCAGCCAATCTCCAGCCAGAAATCCGGGACGCGCAGGTGTTCCAGAGTGCCGTCCGGTGCGGTTTCTGACAAGACACTTTAAACCTTGGCGCTTGCAGCTAGTCTCAACAGTAAGCCGCCACGTTATCCACGCGGTGGCCGGTCACTCATCACCGCCCGTAACACGCGGGCTTAACTGAGGTTGCCATGAAAATTCGAGAATTGGCCCAGCATTGGGAAGAGAACGCCAAAGGTCGCCTGACCAAAACCGAATACGCGATTCACCTGGACGTGGAATCCGCCGCACGGCTGGCGGCCATTGCCGAGATGTACCCCAAACGTCAAACCGAAGAGCTGCTGGGCGAGCTGATCGGCGCCGCCCTTGAAGAGCTCGAAGCGAGCTTTCCGTATATCAAGGGCAAGCAGGTGATTGCCACCGACGAAGAGGGCGACCCGCTGTACGAAGACGTCGGCCCTACCCCGCGTTTTCTGACTTTGTCGCGGCGCTATCTGCATGATTTGTCAGCCAGTGCTGACGAACAGAAGCACTGATAAACATCCCCGACTCTTTATAAAACCCTTGTATTCCGGGCCTCGCAGAGGCTCGGCGTACCGCTGCGTGCGGCAAAAGTTCCAACTTTTAAACGCTGACCAATGAGTCAGAAATTTTTTTAGGCAAATCGCCATCTTCTCTGAACTTTTGAAAAAAGCCTCCGGTCACAGCAGGTAAGCCATCACTTGGAACGGTTGTTTGAACAGGCGTCACAGGCTTTGCCGCCGGGCCCCGCGAGCAACCGACAGCGATGGAATTTGATGTTTTTCAGGAGTTATCCAATGGAGTTGAAGACGATGAAGACCAGCACTGCCAAATCCTCGTTTAACCACCTGCGCGGGCTCAAATTGGCCGCGCTGGCAATCGGCACCAGCTTCATTCTGGCCGGTTGCGCCGGTAACCCGCCGACCGAGCAGTACGCCGTGACCCAGTCTGCGGTGAACAGCGCAGTCAGCGCCGGTGGTACCGAATTCGCACCTGTGGAAATGAAGTCGGCTCAGGACAAACTCAAAGCCGCCGAAATCGCCATGCACGACAAGAACTACGACAAAGCTCGCCAGCTGTCTGAACAAGCCGAGTGGGATGCTCGCGTCGCTGAGCGCAAGTCTCAGGCCGCCAAAGCCCAACAAGCGGTGAAGGACTCTCAGAAAGCCGTGGATGAGCTGCGTAAGGAAGGTATGCGCCCTGCTGTGATCCAACAGCAATAAGCCACCTCCCCTTGACTGCATCGCACCTGATATCGAATTGAAAGGACGACACGACTATGCGTAAACAATTGATGATCCCTGCCCTGCTGGCGATGAGCGTTGCCTTGGCGGCTTGCTCCACCCCGCCTAACGCGAACCTGGAAAACGCACGGACCAACTTCTCGGCCCTGCAGACCAACCCGCAATCGACCAAGCTCGCGGCGCTGGAAACCAAAGACGCCAGCGAGTGGCTGGACAAGGCTGACAAGGCCTACCGCGACAAGGAAGACGAGAAGAAAGTCGACCAACTGGCTTACCTGACCAACCAGCGCGTTGAAGTGGCGAAAGACACCATCGTGCTGCGCGAATCCGAAGCCAAGCTGAAAAACGCTGGCGACGAACGCGCCCGCGCACTGCTGGACGCCCGTGACGCGCAGATCAAGCAACTGCAGAACAGCTTGAACGCCAAGCAAACCGACCGCGGCACCCTGGTGACTTTCGGTGACGTACTGTTCGCCACCAACAAGTCCGACCTGAAATCCAGCGGCCTGGTGAACATCACCAAGCTGGCTCAGTTCCTGCGCGACAACCCGGACCGTAAAGTGATCGTCGAAGGCTACACCGACAGCACCGGTTCCGACTCGTACAACCAGAGCCTGTCCGAGCGTCGTGCGGCTTCCGTGCAACGTGCACTGGCCCAGCAAGGCGTGGACATCTCGCGCATCGTGACCCAGGGTTACGGCAAGGAATACCCGGTTGCCGATAACGGCAGCGTGTCGGGCCGTGCCATGAACCGTCGCGTTGAAGTGACCATCTCCAACGACAACCAACCGGTCAAGCCACGGTCTTCCGTCGCTAACTGATTCGTTGTCGAAGGATAAAAAACCCACCTTTCGGTGGGTTTTTTTAGGCTTCGGAAGAAGTGTTTATTGAGCCTTTGCTATCGCCCTGCTCCAACATTTTGCCAAGCCCTTCGCTGCCTGAAGCCCGTTTTTTGAGCTCGTCTTGTGAAGCCCCTTCGCCACCGTCCAGCATTTTCATGAGCTGCTCAATATCAATCCCGCCTTTCCCACCGCCCGCTTGACCGGCACCTTGCCCGCCGCCTTGCTGACCGCCCTGGTTCAGGCTTTCAAGACCTTTGATCATCTCCATCATCTTGCCAGCAGCACCCATCAAACCATCAAGGCCCGGTATCATCGTCACACTCCCAGATTCGCTATGCGTAAGTTGATGCCAGCGGCGCTGACACTCCCAATCAGTGGTGGCTTACACGATACGGTTCCAAATATTTCTACGGCGATAACCTGCGGATGGAGAGTGGGCCTACTCCTGTAATTGAGGGGTTTGCTGGCCCATGCAGCGCACAGCCTGTTTCTTGTTGTTCACCAGTACACCGCTCAAGCCTTTCTGCTCGGTATCAAACATCACCAGCACACCATCCACACATTGCGCCACTTGCGCGGCCGGGGTCAGGGAGATTTTGTAGTCCTCGCCCGGCACGGTCTTGAGCAGGGTGAAGTCGCTGAGCAGCAACGCGTCCTCGGGCTTGGCGAAGTGCAAGTAGCCGTAGTACCACAGGCAGCCAACGGTGCCGATGATGGTGCCGATGCCGGTGAGGATCAGCGGGATCATGTTGCGTTCTTCGCTCATTGCGGGCTCTCTGATGAATCAGTTTTTGGAGTTGGATAATTCGGAATCTCGCCCAGGCGGCGCAGGCCGTTGAAGTGCTGCGGGTCGTCCAGATAGCGCAGCATCACGGTTTGCCAGGTCTTGTCGGCAAAGGTCTGCACATGCCCGCCACGCGTCAGTTGCAGCACTCTCGGTGCCGGGGCAGCCTGATACAGGCGGATACCGTTGGCCAGCGGCACGATCGGGTCATCCAGGCTGTGGAACAACAGCTTGGGCACGCCAGTCAACCGGGGCATGCCATTGATCGCACTGTCGCCATCGGGCACCAGCCAGGACAAGGGCACTTGAAACGGCCATGTTAACCAAGAGGTGCTGAGGGCAAATTGTCCTACGTCACGATAACTGGCAGGCACGCCGTCGAGCACCAGCGCCTTGAGTTGGATTTGGCGCTCGGGATGGGCTGCCAGGTAATGCACAGCCAATGCGCCGCCAAGGCTCTGGCCGAGCACGATAAGCGGTTGGTGCCGGGTTTCAGGGGCTTTGTCGAGCCAACTGAAGGCGGCGTCGATGTCCTGGTAGATCGCCGGCAACGACGGTTTGCCCTCGGACAGGCCATAGCCGCGGTAGTCCAGCAACAACACTTGATAGCCCTGCTCCGGCAGCCACCAACTCCCCCCCAAGTGCCAGGCGAGGTTGCCGCCGTTGCCATGCAAGTGCAGCACCGTGCCTTTGAGCGGCACGCCGGGTTTGGCCGGCAGCCACCAGGCGTGCAGCTTCACGCCGTCGGCGGTGGTGAGGGTAACGTCGCGGTATTGCAGATGGGCTTTTTGCGGCGTGAACGGCAGGCCGGGCTCGGGGTAAAACAGCAGGGAGCTGCAGCCGTTCAATGTGAGTAGCAGGCAAAGAATGCCGAGGATTCTCATCCGTTGAAGCCTCGCTGGTAGGTTTTACTGATTTCTCAAGAATGAATGAGATCAACTGTGGGAGCTGGCTTGCCAGCTCCCACATTCTGAACCTGGTTTCTTCAGAGGATATTGGAGTAATCCGCCTCGATCCGGTCCAGGCTCAGGTGGTTGAGGAAGTTGGAGAAACACATCCACGCCGCCAGCGCGTTCATGTCGCGAAACTGCTCCGGCAGGTATTTGGGCGGCACCACCAGGCCTTCGTCGACCAGTTGGCGCAGGGTGCGCATGTCTTCCAGGGTGGTCTTGCCGCAGAACAGCAGCGGCACTTGTTCCAGCTTGCCCTTGCGCACGGCGAGCTGGATGTAGTTGTAGACCATGATGAAGCCCTTGAGGTAGGACAAATCCTTGGTAAACGGCAGACCCGTCGGCACAGAGCCGCGAAATACGCGACTGGCATTGCCGTAGCTTTCAGCCATTTCAAAGCCCTGCTCACGGAAGAACTCGAACACCTGCAGGAAGTCGGCGCCCTCCTCCACCATGTGAATCGCGCGGGTGCGGTTGGTCAATTTGCGCAGGCGGCTCGGGTAAGAGGCAAACGTGATGATCTCCATCAGAATCGCCAGGCCTTCCTGGGTCACGGTGGACGACGGCGGGCCCTTGGACAGAAAGGTGCAGATCGGCTGGTTCTGGCCATTGAGCGTGGTACCCACGTGAACCAGACCTTCATGCACTTCCAGGGCGCGCACATCGCGGTCGTTGAACATCGCGTCGGCGCGGATCTTGATGTAGTCGGCCCCCGCCGCCGCGTCAGCGACGATGCCATCGGACTCGAACACGCGGATGGTTTCCTCGGCCTCGCCAAACACCTTGTTCAGCCGGGTTTGCAGCAGGGCCACGGCGTCCTTGGCCGTGAGGGTCTTGGCTTCATCCTTCAAGTCGCCACGGCCGTCGATATTGTTCAGGTAGTCGGACAGCATCAGGCCCAGGTCAGCCAAGGTCGGGTCGCCGGCGTGGAACGCGTCGGAGGCGGCGCCGTAAAGCTCCTGGGAGATCAGGCCGAAATCCTCGGTGCCGCGCGCTTCGAGCATGCGCACCACCATGCGGTATTCACGGCACATGCGGCGCATGATCTGCCCCACCGGGCTGAACTGGCCAAGGCGGCGGGTAATGTCGCGCTCAATGTTCTGGAATTCCAGCTTCACGGCGCTGGAGTCGAACGACAGCGGCCGGTTGAGGTAGTAATCGCGGTCCACGGCAGGCATGGCCTTGCCTTTGGCCTTGAGAAATCCCTGACGAATGTTTTCGTCCCACTTCACGGCGTCGAGGACACGAATCGGTGTTTGCGCCAGCACAATGCGATCAGACAAGGTGCGTATCGTCTGCTGGTAATCGTCCACCCGGTGCTTCCTCTTTAAACGTTATTTACCCGTGCGCTTGTAGCGCACGGCTTCAACGAACACATCGGCATTGGCCGGGTCATCCAGGTAAGCAAATACCTGTTCCATGGGGCTGTCGACCAGCACGCCGTCGCCTTCGACGGTTTCCACGGTGCTGCCGTGCAATGCTTTCTGACCTACGGCTTGATGAATTTGCTCAAGGTCGAGGTTGTAGACCACCAATTCGTGTTTTTCGTCGAACTCAAAGCCGGCAAGGATGAAATGCCCACCCAGCTTGGTCGGCAGCGGCGCCGACAAATACCAGCGGCTGCCATGGTGCGACACGGTAAATACATATTCATCGCGCTGGCCGGGCTTGGCTTTAGGGTAGCTCACGGCTTTATAGCGATGCGCACCGGCGTGAGTGATCTGCAAATTGAGCGGCTCGCCCCAGGCGTTTTTGCTCGACCAATGGCCAATCAAGGCCTCTGGCGCGGCTTCACGGGCGGGCAAGGGGTCTTTGAAGGTGACCAGGCAACCGCTGAGCAGCAGGAACGACAAGCTGATTACTGCGACACGCCAAGCTTTCATCCAATACCCCGTCAGGTGTGGGAGCTGGCTTGCCTGTGATACAGGCACCTCGGTGTTTCAAGTTAACCGAGGTGTCTGTATCGCAGGCAAGCCAGCTCCCACATAAAGCGGATCGCGCATAGGTTTGGCTAGACCGACGCCAACACCAAATGCATGTAACGCTTGAGGATCTCAAGCATCTCTTCACCGGTCAGAGGCTCTGGGCCGCCAAGCAGACCCTGATATTCCATCCGACCGATTATCGCCGTCAACACTTTGGCATCCTGTTGTGGCTCGCGCGAACCCAACATCTGGAAAAACTGCCCGGTGCCTTGCAGCAGGATCTGTTGGTGGGAGCGCACCAGCTCGGCCAGGCGCGGGTTCAGCAACGCTTCCTGGCGAAACGCCTGCTCGGCCATCAGGTGTTCGCGGCGGTTGGCCAATTGGCGCTGCACATAGTCGGCGGTCAGCCGCGCGATGTCATCGGCCAGTTGCGAACGCGACTGCGGGCTGCCATCACCATAGGCGACCATCTCGCGCAGCAGGCCTTCATTGCGCACCCACAACTTGCCCATGAAGGCCGCGCTGCGCTCGACGTATTGGGCGAAGGTATCGGTGAGCAGGTCATCGATGTCCTTGAAATAGTAAGTGGTGGCCGACAACGGCACCCCGGCCTCTGCCGCCACCGCACGGTGGCGCACGCCCCGCACGCCATCACGGACCACGATGCGCATGGCCGCATCGAGAATATCTTGCCTGCGTTGCTCGCTGCCCCGGCGACTGGCCTTGCGGCCCTGGTACTGGACACTTTCAGCCACGGCTGCAGCAATGCCGGAGGCGCCTTCTTGAGCCATTACGCGGTTCACGACAGTTTTCCTCTAAGGGTGACGCCAAGCGTCACGGGCTGCATTCCCACCCAGAGTGTGGGAACGATCACCTGGCGCCGTTCTGTTGACGGCTGAATACGCCACACAAAAAAGCCGCCTTATAAAAGGCGGCTTCGGATTTCACTACGGTTACGCTTGCGGCCGCATGTGCGGGAACAGGATCACGTCCCGAATCGACGGCGAGTTGGTGAGCAACATCACCAACCGGTCGATGCCGATACCTTCACCGGCCGTCGGCGGCATGCCGTATTCCAGCGCGCGGACGAAGTCGGCGTCGTAATGCATGGCTTCGTCGTCGCCGGCGTCCTTGTCGGCCACCTGGGCCATGAAGCGCTCGGCCTGGTCTTCCGCGTCGTTAAGCTCGGAGTAGGCGTTGGCGATTTCGCGGCCGCCGATGAACAGCTCGAAACGGTCGGTGACGTTCGGGTTGTCGTCGTTGCGACGGGCCAGCGGCGACACTTCGAACGGGTACTGGGTAATGAAGTGCGGCTGCTCCAGCTTGTGCTCGACCAGCTCTTCGAAAATCATCACCTGCAACTTGCCCAGGCCTTCGAAGCCCAGCACCTTGGCGCCGGCTTTCTTGGCGATGGCGCGGGCCTTGTCGATATCGTTCAGGTCGTCAGCGGTCAACTCAGGGTTGTACTTGAGGATCGAGTCGAACACCGACAGGCGCACGAACGGCTCGCCGAAGTGGAACACCTTGTCGCCGTACGGCACGTCGGTGCTGCCCAGGACCAGCTGTGCCAGCTCGCGGAACAGTTCTTCAGTCAGGTCCATGTTGTCTTCGTAGTCGGCGTAGGCCTGGTAGAACTCCAACATGGTGAATTCAGGGTTGTGACGAGTCGAAACGCCTTCGTTACGGAAGTTGCGGTTGATCTCGAACACTTTTTCGAAGCCGCCAACCACCAGGCGCTTGAGGTACAGCTCTGGCGCGATACGCAGGAACATTTCCAGGTCCAGCGCGTTGTGGTGGGTTTCGAACGGCTTGGCTGCGGCACCACCGGGGATGGTTTGCAGCATCGGCGTTTCCACTTCCAGGAAGTCACGTGCCATCAGGAAGCTGCGGATGTGCGCAATCACTTGCGAACGTACGCGGAAAGTCTGGCGCACGTCTTCGTTGACGATCAGGTCAACGTAGCGCTGGCGGTAGCGCTGCTCCGTGTCGGTCAGGCCGTGGTGCTTGTCCGGCAGCGGGCGCAGGGATTTGGTCAGCAGGCGTACGTTTGTCATTTCAACGTACAGGTCGCCCTTGCCGGAACGGGCCAAAGTGCCTTCGGCCGCGATGATGTCGCCCATGTCCCAGGTTTTCACCGAGGCCAGGGTTTCTTCGGACAGGGTTTTGCGGTTGACGTAGACCTGAATGCGCCCGGTCATGTCCTGGATCACCATGAACGAGCCACGGTTGAGCATGATGCGACCTGCCACCTTGACCGGGATCGCAGCCTCTGCCAGCTCTTCCTTGGTCTTGTCCGCGTACTGTTTCTGCAAGGCATCGCAGTAGTTTTCGCGGCGGAAGTCGTTGGGGAAGGCATTGCCCTTGGCGCGCTCGGCAGCAAGCTTTTCCTTGCGCAGGGCGATCAGGGAGTTTTCTTCCTGTTGCAGGGCCTGGTCGAGTTGTTGGTCGCTCATGTCTTTAGATTTTCCATCAGGTTCGTTGCCCCAGCCTTCGGCTGGGGATCGCGGGCAAGCCCGCTCCCACAGGGATCGCGGAGTGTCAGGCAATCCCGCATTGCGTGTGTTACAGGCCTGATTTCAGGCTGGCTTCCAGGTATTCGTCGATGTCGCCGTCGAGCACCTTGTCGCAGTCGCTGCGTTCGATGTTGGTGCGCAGATCCTTGATCCGCGACGCATCGAGCACATAAGAGCGAATCTGGTGACCCCAGCCGATGTCCGACTTGGTGTCTTCCAGCGCTTGCGACGCGGCGTTGCGTTTCTGCATTTCCTGCTCGTACAACTTGGCCCGCAGCATTTTCATGGCGGTGTCCTTGTTGGCGTGCTGGGAACGTTCGTTCTGGCAGCTGACCACGGTGTTGGTCGGTACGTGGGTGATACGTACGGCCGAGTCGGTGGTGTTTACGTGCTGACCACCGGCGCCGGAGGAGCGGTAGGTGTCGATGCGCAGGTCGGCCGGGTTGATCTCGATTTCCACCTTGTCGTCGATCTCTGGCGAGACGAAAACGGCGGAGAACGAAGTGTGGCGACGGTTGCCGGAGTCGAACGGGCTCTTGCGCACCAAACGGTGTACGCCGATCTCGGTCCGCAGCCAGCCAAAGGCGTATTCGCCCTTGATGTGCACGGTCGCGCCCTTGATACCAGCGACTTCACCGGCCGACAGTTCCATGATGGTTGCGTCGAAACCGCGCTTGTCAGCCCAGCGCAGGTACATGCGCAGCAGGATGTTGGCCCAGTCCTGGGCTTCGGTGCCGCCGGAACCGGCCTGGATGTCCAGGTAGGCGTTGTTCGGGTCCATTTCATGGCTGAACATGCGGCGGAATTCGAGTTTGGCGAGGTTTTCCTCAAGACGGGCCAGCTCGGCGACGACATCGCCCACTGCGCCTTCGTCATTTTCTTCGACGGCCATGTCCAGCAGGTCACGGCAATCGCCCAGACCAGTGTTCAGTTCGTCGAGGGTATCGACGATCTGTGCCAGCGCAGCGCGCTCGCGGCCCAGTTCCTGGGCGTATTCAGGTTTGTTCCAGACAGCCGGATCTTCAAGCTCGCGATTGACTTCGGTCAGACGCTCATGCTTTTGATCGTAGTCAAAGATACCCCCGAATAGTTTCGGAGCGCTCGGACAGGTCCTTGATGGTGTTAAGGATCGGGTTGATTTCCATGGCGGGCAGCACTCGTTGGCGAACTTTTGAAAGCCGACGAGTATAACGACAAACCGGGTGGAACGGCAGCCCGCTTGGCGAAAAGGCAGGTTTTGTAGACGATCTATAAGACGATAGAGATCAAATGTGGGAGCTGGCTTGCCTGCGATGGCGGTATGTCAGCTAACAGATCTGTCTCTGATAGACCGCTATCGCAGGCAAGCCAGCTCCCACAGGAATTTTGAGGCGGGCTGGCTACTCGATACCCACCTGATTACGCCCATTGTGCTTGGCCGTATACAAACCCTTGTCCGCCGCCATGATCAACTGCCGGCAATCCGTGCCCTGCACAGGCGTCATGGTCGACAGGCCGATGCTGATGGTCAGGCTTGCACCTTCGGCAGGCGCGTTATGCGGGATTTTCAGCGCGGCCACCGCCATGCGCAGCTTTTCTGCCACCAGGCGGGCACCGCCCGGTGAGGTGTTCGGCAGCACCAGCGCGAACTCTTCACCGCCGTAACGCGCCGGCAGGTCCGAGGGGCGGCTGCTGGCTTCACGGATGGTCGCGGCCACCTTGCGCAAGGCTTCGTCGCCTTCGACGTGACCGAAGCTGTCGTTGTAGGTCTTGAAGAAGTCCACGTCGATCATCAGCAACGACAACTGGGTCTGGTCACGCATGGCACGGCGCCACTCCAGTTCCAGGTACTCATCGAAGTGCCGACGGTTGGACAGCCCGGTCAGGCCATCGGAGTTCATCAGGCGTTGCAGCACCAGGTTGGTGTCGAGCAACTGCTGCTGGCTGACGCGCAATGCGCGGTACGCCGCGTCGCGCTGGATCAGGGTCATGTAGGAGCGCGAGTGATAGCGAATGCGCGCCACCAGCTCGATGTTGTCCGGCAGCTTGACCAGGTAATCGTTGGCCCCCGCCGAAAACGCCGCGCTCTTGATCAGCGGGTCTTCCTTGGTCGACAGCACAATGATCGGGATATTCGCCGTGGCCGGGTGGTTGCGGTATTCGCGCACTAACGTCAGGCCGTCGAGGCCCGGCATTACCAGGTCTTGCAGGATGACGGTCGGCTTGATGCGGATCGCCTGGGCAATGGCCTGGTGCGGGTCCGCGCAAAAATGGAAGTCGATGTTTTCTTCATGGGCCAGGCCGCGGCGTACCGCCTCGCCGATCATGGCCTGGTCATCGACCAGCAACACCATGGCGGCGTTTTCGTCGGTCTTGATGTCGTCGATCTGTAAATCATTCATGTGCAGTCACCTGAATTACTTTCCTGCAAACCAGCACAGCGGGAGGTCTTGATCATTTTGCAAAAACCTCCAGCAATCGGGGCGCAATTCTGTCCAGTGGGCGAATTTCAACAGCAGCATCAATTGCCGCCGCCGCTTTGGGCATGCCATACACCGCCGAGCTCTGCTGATCCTGGGCGATGGTCAAATATCCTTGTTCACGCAACAACTTGAGGCCCTGGGCCCCGTCTCGCCCCATGCCGGTCAGCAACACACCAACGGCATCACCGTTCCAGTGGCTGGCCACGCTCTCGAAAAACACATCGATCGAAGGCCGGTAGATCTCGTTCACTGGCTCTGCTGTATAGGCTAGCGTGCCGTTTTTCAACAGGCGAATGTGGTGGTTGGTGCCCGCCAGCAATACCACGCCACTTTGTGGCGGTTCGCCCTCGCGGGCCAGGCGCACCGGCAACGCGGAGGCGCTGCTCAGCCACTCGGCCATACCGGCGGCAAACACCTGGTCAACATGCTGCACCAGCACGATGGCGGCGGGAAAGTCCCGTGGCAAGCCTTTGAGCAAGGCTTCCAGTGCTGCCGGCCCTCCAGCCGATGAACCGATCGCCACCAGGCTCTGGCGCTTGCCGGTGATGCGTGGCGCCGCGGTTTCGGCGCGTACGCGGCTGCCCCGCTGGCCGATCAGCCAGCCAATATTGAGGATCTTGCGCAACAATGGCGCCGCCGCATCCTTGGGGTTGCCCACGCCGAGCGCCGGGGTATCCACCACATCCAGGGCGCCATGGCCCATGGCTTCGAACACACGGCTGACGTTGGCCTGGCGGTCCACGGTAACGATCACGATCGGGCACGGTGTATCAGCCATGATCTGCCGCGTGGCTTCCACGCCGTCCATCACCGGCATGATCAAGTCCATCAAAATCAGGTCCGGGGTCAGTTCAGCGCAACGCTGCACGGCTTCCAGACCATTGTTCGCCACCCAGACCACCTCGTGCGCGGGCTCGAAACTCAGGGCACGGCGCAAGGCCTCCACCGCCAGGGGCATGTCATTGACGATCGCAATCCTCATGCCCGGGCTCCTCCAATCAGTTCGACCACGGCGTCCAGCAAGGCATCATCGTGGAAACTGGCCTTGGCTAAATAATAGTCGGCGCCCGCGTCAAGGCCACGGCGCCGGTCTTCTTCACGGTCCTTGTACGACACCACCATCACCGGCAACGATTGCAGGCGGCTATCACGGCGCAAGAGTGTGACCAATTCGATCCCGTCCATACGAGGCATATCAATGTCAGTGATGAGCAGGTCAAAGTCTTCGGAGCGCAAGGCGTTCCAGCCATCCATGCCATCGACCGCAACCGCCACTTCATAACCACGGTTTAGTAACAATTTGCGTTGAAGCTCACGCACGGTGAGCGAGTCGTCCACCACCAGCACGCGCTTGCGCGGCGCTTCGGTAGCCTGCTGGCTACGCCGGGCAATGCGTTCCAGGCGCCCGGTGTTGAGCAATTTATCCACCGAACGCAGCATGTCTTCGACATCGACGATCAACACCACTGAGCCGTCATCGAGCAAGGCTCCGGCGGAAATGTCCTGGACCTTGCCCAAACGGTTATCCAACGGCAACACCACCAGGGTGCGCTCGCCGATGAAACGCTCCACCGCGATGCCATACACCGCATCGCGTTCGCGGATCACCACGACTTTCAGCGTGTCCGCATTGCCCTGCCCCGGCGGGCGCTGCAACAGCTGGTTGGCGGCCACCAGGCCAACGTGCCGGCCCTCGTGCCAAAAATGCTGGCGGCCTTCCAGTTGCACGATGTCGTCCGGCGACAGGTCGCACATGCGCTCGATATGCGCCAGCGGGAACGCGTAGGCCTCCTCGCCGACTTCCACCACCAGGCTGCGCACCACCGACAACGTCAGCGGCACTTCCAGATGAAAACGGCTGCCCTGCCCCGCGGTCTGCTCCAGCACCACGGCGCCACGCAACTGGCGCACCATATGCTGCACCGCATCCAGGCCAACGCCGCGCCCGGACACTTCCGTCACCTTGTCACGCAGGCTGAAACCCGGCAGGAACAGGAACGTCAGCAGTTCCTCTTCGCTCAGGCGCAGCGCGGTTTCCAGCGGCGAGAGGTGGCGGTCGACGATGGTGCCGCGCAGGCGCTCCAGGTCGACACCATTGCCGTCGTCACTCAACTCCAGCACCAGCAAACCGGCCTGATGGGACGCGCGCAGGCGAATCACGCCTTCGGCCGGCTTGCCGGCCAAAATGCGCTGTTCGGGCATTTCGATGCCGTGGTCGACGGCATTGCGCAGCAGATGGGTCAGCGGTGCTTCGAGTTTTTCCAGTACGTCGCGGTCCACCTGGGTCTTTTCGCCCTCGATTTCCAGGCGCACCTGCTTGCCCAGGCTGCGGCCGAGGTCGCGCACCATGCGCACTTGCCCGGCCAGCACATCGGCAAACGGGCGCATGCGGCAGGCCAACGCGGTGTCATAGAGCACCTGGGCGCGCTGCCCGGCCTGCCAGCCGAACTCATCCAGCTCGGCGGTTTTCTCCGCCAGCAACGCCTGCGCCTCACTCAACAGGCGGCGTGTGTCGGCCAAGGCCTCCTGGGCTTCGAGGTTCAAATCCAGGGCCTTGAGCTGGCCGTCCAGCGCGTCCAGGGCACGCGCACTGTTGCTTTGAATGCGCTTGAGGCGCTGCATGCTGGCCAGGTAAGGCTTGAGCCGCTGGGTTTCCACCAAGGATTTGCTCGACAGGTCGAGCAGGCTGTTCAAGCGCTCGGCGGTCACGCGCAGCACGCGCTCGCCGCCCTCGGTCATGGGTTTGTTCTGGCGCGGCGGCGCAGCGGCGACCGGCGGCGCGGGCTCAGGTTCCGGCGCCAGTGCTTCGATCACCGGAGCTGGCTGGGGGGCGGGCTCGGGCGGCGGCACAACTTTTTTAACCGGGGCCTGGGACGGGTCGAGCAAACGCTCCATCAGCGCGACATAGGCCTCGATGTCCGCCGGGCCCACGTCATTGCCGGGTGTGGCGATGCGCATCAGCAGGTCAGTGCCTTGCAGCAGCGCATCGATATGTTCGGGTTGCAGGTACAGACGGCCTTCCTGGGCGCTGACCAGGCAATCCTCCATGACGTGCGACACGCTGACGCCCGCGTCCACGCCGACAATCCGCGCCGCCCCCTTGAGCGAGTGCGCCGCGCGCATGCAGGCTTCGAGCTGGTCGGCCTGGGTCGGGTTGCGTTCCAGGGCCAGCAAACCGGCGCTCAGCACCTGGGTTTGCGCATCGGCTTCCAGGCTGAACAGTTCCAGCAGCGAGGCATCGCGCATCTGGTCGGGGGTCATGTGAGGCTCCGGGTCACGGCGGACAACAATTGCGCCTCGTCCAGCCAACGCAGGCTGCGGCCTTTCCACTGCAATACGCCCTGGGTGTAACGCGCGCTGGCCTGGGTGCCGGAGGCCGACGCAGCCTTCAGGACGCGTTCGTCTATCGCATGAATGCCGTCCACTTCATCCACCGGCACCACCACCGGGCCGTCCTGCGCGGCAATGATCAGCATGCGCGGCATGATGCGCCCGCCGCTCACGCCATTGCCGGTGCTGTCCAGCCCGAGCAGTTCCACCAGCGACAGGCACGCCACCAGCGCGCCGCGCACATTGGCCACGCCGAGCAGTGCACGGGAACGCTGGTGCGGCAGCGAATGAATCGGCTGCAACGGCGCCACTTCCACCAGGCAGCGGGTGGCAATGCCCAGCCATTCTTCGCCGAGGCGGAACATCAGCAGCGAGCGGGTGACCACATCCGAATCCACGTCGGCCTGCGCCTGCGGGCGACGGTCGTCCTGCTGCAAGGCATAGCGGTCGAGCAAGCGCGTGGCGGCGGCGGAATACACCGAGCAATTGCGGCAATGGATATGGTCCACCAGCAGCGGGCAGGACTTGTCGCCATGGATGCCGATGCGGTTCCAGCAATCGTCGATGGCTTGGGTATCGGCCAGGGTCAGGTCCAGGCCTGCGGTGTCGAGCGCGTCGGGGCTACTCATCGTTTGGGCTCACTGTCAGCTCGCTCGCTGCGGGCGGCGCGTGCTTGCAAACGGCGCGCCCCCGCACTGTCGCCCTGGGATTCCAGCAACGCGGCCAAGTGCATCAAGGCCTGCGGGTGCTGGGGTTCCAGGTACAAGGCTTTTCGATAATACCCCTGGGCTTCCAGGGCACTGCCGGCCACATCGCTGAGCAGCCCCAGCCAGTAAAACACCTGGGCGGCCGGCGGGTGGTTACTCAAATACTGTTCACAGGCGGCACGCGCCTCGGCACTTTTGCCCTCGTTGGCCAGGGTGGCGATCCGGCTGAGCAGGTCGCCCGCGTCGGATTGCGCGGCCTTGATCGGCACCACCTGGGCACGCGTGGTGCTGAACGGGCGCGGCTTGGGCGGAATCGGCGCGGCACTGCGCTGGGGCAATGGCGCCGGCATCGGCACAAACGCCGGCTGCGGCGTGAACGGCTCTACATGCCGGCTGAACGCAAAGGATTGCGGCACGCCGATCGAGCGCATGCCATGGCGACCGAGCAAGCTGCCCTCGGCGGGGCCGATAAACAGCACGCCGTCCACGTGGGTCAGGCCCTTGAGCACATCGAAGACTTGCTTCTGGGTCGGTTGGTCGAAGTAGATCAGCAGGTTGCGACAGAACACGAAATCGTAGGTCGGCTCATTCGCCAGCAGCGCCGGGTCCAGCAGGTTGCCGACTTGCAGGCGTACCTGATCGCGCACCCGGTCGTCGATGCGGTAACCGTCCGGTTGCTCGGTGAAATGATGGTCGCGAAACCCGATATCCGCACCGCGAAACGAATTCCTGCCGTACACGCCACGGCGCGCGCGGTCCACCGACAATGGGCTGACGTCCATGCCCTGCACCTTGAACTGGTGCGGGGCCAAGCCTGCGTCAAGCAAGGCCATGGCAATCGAATAGGGTTCTTCGCCGGTGGAACACGGCAGGCTCAAAATGCGCAACGCGCGCATCTGCTTGATCTCGGCCAGGCGCGCCTTGGCCAGGCGGGCCAGGGTCGCAAAGGATTCGGGGTAACGGAAAAACCAGGTTTCGGGCACGATCACCGCTTCGATCAGCGCTTGCTGCTCGTCATGGGCGCTTTGCAGGCGCTGCCAGTAATCTTCCAGCGTCTGCGCGTGTACGGCCTGGCTGCGCTGGCGCACGGCACGGTCGATGATCGCCTCGCCTACCGAGGCGACGTCCAGGCCGATGCGCTCTTTCAGAAAGGCCGAGAACCGCGGGTCGCTGCTCATAGGCTCAGCTCGGCGCTAAACAGCAAAGTACGCACATCTTCCGTCAACAGGTCATCCACGCCGATCCACTGCATCAGGCCCGCCGCGTCTTCACGCACCGGCCCCAGGTAAGGCGCTTCGCGATTGTCCAGGCCATAGGGCTGAAACTCGGCAGGGTCGCAACGCAGGGTGTCGGTGGCTTGCTCCAGGATCAGCCCGAGCCAGCGCGCTTCGACCCACGGCTGCGGCTGATAATTGACCAGCACCAGCCGCGTGCTGGTACGAGCCTGGGCGGCGGCGCCGAAGGTCAGGGCACTCAGGTCGACGACCGGCACCAGCACGCCCCGGTGCGCAAAGATACCCGCCACCCACACCGGCGCGTGGGCGATGGGTTTGAGCGGCAGGCGCGGCAGCACCTCGGCCACTTCCGTGGCCTTGAGGGCATACCGCTCGCTGCCGATGTGAAACACCAGGAACAGCGCTTTTTTGGCCGCCGGGACGGCGCCGCGTTTAGCCGCGAGGTCGCTCATCAGACTTTGAAACGCGACACGCCGCTGCGCAGACCGACCGCAACCTGGCTCAATTCATCAATGGCAAAGCTGGCCTGGCGCAGGGACTCCACGGTCTGGCTGCTGGCATCGCCCAATTGCACCAGCGCGTGGTTGATCTGCTCGGCGCCGGTGGCCTGGGCCTGCATGCCTTCGTTGACCATCAACACCCGCGGCGCCAGCGCCTGAACCTGATGGATGATCTGCGACAGCTGCTCGCCGACTTGCTGCACCTCGGACATGCCGCGGCGCACTTCTTCGGAGAACTTATCCATGCCCATCACCCCCGCCGATACCGCCGACTGGATTTCGCGCACCATCTGCTCGATGTCGTAGGTGGCCACGGCGGTCTGGTCGGCCAAGCGGCGCACTTCGGTGGCCACCACGGCAAAGCCGCGACCGTATTCACCGGCTTTCTCGGCCTCGATGGCAGCGTTAAGCGACAACAGGTTGGTCTGGTCGGCGACCTTGACGATGGTCACCACCACTTGGTTGATGTTGCCGGCCTTCTCGTTGAGGATCGCCAGCTTGGCGTTGACCAGGTCAGCAGCGCCCATTACCGAGTGCATGGTCTCTTCCATCCGCGCCAGGCCTTGCTGGCCGGAACCGGCGGCCACCGAGGCCTGATCGGCGGCGGTGGACACTTCGGTCATGGTGCGGACCAAGTCCTTGGACGTGGCAGCGATCTCGCGGGAAGTGGCACCGATTTCAGTGGTGGTGGCTGCCGTTTCAGTGGCCGTGGCCTGTTGCTGCTTGGAGGTGGCGGCGATTTCGGTGACCGAGGTGGTCACCTGCACCGAGGAGCGCTGGGCCTGGGACACCAGGGCTGTGAGCTCGGTCATCATGTCGTTGAAGCCGGTTTCCACCGCGTTGAATTCGTCCTTGCGCTCCAGGTTCAAGCGCTTGCTCAAGTCACCGTCACGCATGGTGCCCAGGATCGAAACGATGCGCTGCATCGGCGCCATGATGGCGCGCATCAGCAGCAGCCCGCACAGCCCGGCGGCGAGGATGGCCAGGGCCAACGACACAAACATGCTGACTTTGGCGGCGGCGACTGCGTCATCGATGGCCGTGGTGGCGCGGTCGGCGACGTCCTTGTTTTCAGTGATGATGTCGTTGAGTTTCATCCGCCCTGCCGTCCAGGCGGGCGTCAGGGTGGTCGTGAACTCTTTGCGCGCGGCAGCCAGATCATTGCGTTGCAGGCTGTCGAGTACGGTAGCCAGGCTCTTGTTGTAGGCCTGGTGCAGGGTTTCGAACCTGTCGAACTCCGCTTGGTCGTCGCGACCATTGACGGTTTTCTGGTAGTTGGCCATCTGCTGCTGAATACGCGCCTCGAACGACTTGAAGTCGGCCTTGTCGGCGTCAGTCAAGCCCTTGTCGTCGCGCAGGCCCAGCAATTCCAGGGTTTGCAGGTAACTGTCGACCCAGGCGCTGCGGATCATCGAACTGAGATAAACCCCCGGCACCGCGTCATCACGGACCGCCTCTTCGCTGACCTCGATCTTCAGCAACCGCGAATAAGAGACCACAACCATTAACAGCATGATGGCGATAATGACCGCAAAGCTAGCCAAGATCCGTTGGCGCAAGGTCCAGTTCTTCACAGTATTTCCTCGAAGGGCCGATCAAATGCCGACGAGTATAGCTGAGCAGAAGCCCTCATTTATCAACGGGTTTTGATGTAGCGCTCACAGAATGCAAAAACACCCAGGCCTACCCACCAGGGACCAAGCCTCACTCGGTTAAAACTGTGAGCTATTGGTTCAGCCGTACCTGTTTTTCCAGCTCGGCCTTTAAACCGGGCTCGAGTTTGAGTTGGCGTGCCAGCTCGTCCAGATACGCCTTTTCCATGAAATTCTCTTCGTCCACCAGCATCACGCTGGCGATGTACATCTCCGCCGCCATTTCCGGGGTGCCCGCCGCGCGGGCGACATCGGCGGGGTCGAGGGGTTTGTTGAGCTCGGCATGCAGCCAGCTTTGCAACTCGCGGTCGTTGTCGAGCTTGGTGAATTCACCTTCGATCAGCGCGCGTTCGCGTTCGTCCACATGCCCGTCAGCTTTGGCGGCGGCCACCAACGCCTTGAGGATGCCCTGGCTGTGCTGCTCAACCTGGGCCGGTGGCAGGCGATCGATGGTTTGCGGCTCGCCTTGGGGCGCATTGGCCTGTTGCGCCTGCCAGTTGCCGTAGGCCTTGTAGGCAATCACCCCCAGCGCGGCCAACCCGCCATACGTCAGGGCCTTGCCGCCGAACTTGCGGGCTTTCTTGTTACCCAGCAACAGCCCCATGGCACCCGCCGCGAGCGCCCCGCCACCGGCACCACCGAGCAAACTGCCGAGCCCGCCGCCACCGAGCAGGACGCCAAGGGCACCCTTATCGTCCTGCTTATGTTGGCCACCGGCTTTCTTTTGCAGCATGTCCTGGCCAGATTTGAGCAACTGATCGAGCAATCCACGGGTATTCATTCGCAGCCTCCAGGTACTTGGGTTCAGTGGAGCAATAGGCACCCAGCGTAAAACCAAGTGCCAAAAAGCCGCGATATAGAGTGCTTCCAGATGTAACGCCACAGCGAAAAACGGACCTGCGGCGGAAATGCCTTGTTTCATATGAAACGCCATCACCCCGCCATCAATCATTTTTCCTACACCATCGAACCGCTTAAGCTATCCGGCGTCTGTTTATTGTCCGTTGCGTTTGGCCGAAGGCATGTCCGAACCGTTATTTCTGATCCGCTACGTGCCAGGAAGGGCGCGGGATTTGCTCACGACAGGTTGTCTCTATGCACCGCAGGAATTTGCTCAAAGCGTCCATGGCCATTGCGGCCTACACCGGTTTATCGGCCAGCGGCCTGCTCGCTGCGCAAGCCTGGGCCGGCAACCGTGCCGCCGACGGCAAGGCCGTTGCATTTGATTTTGAATCGCTCAAAACCCAGGCCAAACAACTGGCCGGGGCTGCTTACAAAGACACCAAGCAGGTGCTGCCGCCGACTCTGGCGACCATGACCCCGCAAAATTTCAACGCCATCGGCTACGACGGCAACCATTCGCTGTGGAAGGAGCTGAACGGCCAGCTCGACGTGCAATTCTTCCACGTCGGCATGGGTTTCAAGACGCCGGTGCGCATGCACAGCGTCGACCCCAAGACCCGAGAAGCGCGCGAGGTGCATTTCCGCCCTTCGCTGTTCAACTACGCAAAAACCACCGTGGACACCCAACAGCTGACCGGCGATTTGGGGTTCTCCGGCTTCAAACTGTTCAAGGCGCCCGAGCTGGACCGCCATGATGTGCTGTCGTTTCTCGGCGCCAGCTATTTCCGCGCGGTGGATTCGACCGGCCAGTACGGCCTCTCCGCCCGCGGCCTGGCCATCGACACCTACGCGAAAAAACGCGAGGAATTCCCCGACTTCACGCAGTTCTGGTTCGAAACCCCGGACAAGGACGCCACGCGCTTTGTGGTCTACGCCCTGCTCGACTCGCCGAGCGCCACCGGCGCCTACCGCTTCGATATCGACTGCCAGGCCAACCAGGTGGTGATGGCCATCGACGCCCATATCAATGCGCGTACCACCATTGAACAGCTGGGCATCGCGCCGATGACCAGCATGTTCAGCTGCGGCACCCATGAGCGCCGGATGTGCGACACCATCCACCCGCAAATCCACGACTCGGACCGCCTGGCCATGTGGCGTGGCAACGGCGAGTGGATCTGCCGCCCGCTGAACAACCCGGCCAAATTGCAATTCAACGCGTTTGCCGACAAAGACCCGAAAGGTTTCGGCCTGGTGCAGACCGACCATGAATTCGCCAGCTACCAGGACACCGTGGACTGGTACAGCAAACGTCCAAGCCTGTGGGTCGAACCGACCACGGCCTGGGGTGAAGGCTCGATCGACCTGCTGGAAATCCCCACCACCGGCGAAACCCTCGACAACATCGTGGCCTTTTGGACCCCGAAAAAGCCGGTGGCTGCCGGCGATTCGCTGAATTACGGCTACAAGCTGTACTGGAGCGCCCTGCCGCCCGTGAGTACACCACTGGCCCAAGTCGACGCGACCCGCTCAGGCATGGGCGGCTTCACCGAAGGCTGGGCGCCGGGTGAGCACTATCCACAAGTCTGGGCGCGCCGTTTTGCCGTGGACTTCAAGGGCGGTGGCCTCGACCGCCTGCCGGCCGGCACCGGGATTGAACCGGTCGTGACCTGCTCCCACGGTGAGGTGAAGGATTTCAGCGTGCTGGTGCTCGACAACATCAAGGGCTACCGCATTCTGTTCGACTGGTACCCGACCAGCGACAGCGTGGAGCCGGTGGAGCTGCGCCTGTTTATCCGCACGCAGGACCGCACCTTGAGTGAAACCTGGCTGTACCAGTACTTCCCGCCTGCGCCAGAGGCGCGCAAGTACACCTGATTCAAGAGATGGAAAATGGTTTTGTGGCGAGGGAGCTTGCTCCCGCTGGGCTGCGCAGCGGCCCCAGAATTTTGGGAGTGCTTCGCACTGGAGCGCCAGCCCGGTCCAGCGCAAGCAAGCTTGCTCGCCACAAAAAGCCCGGCTCCACTCTGCAATCAGAACCGCGACACACTCTTCATCGCCCCAATCAGATACCGCATCGCCACCTGATCGTTTTCGGTCAGGGCGCGGTACTGCTCCAGCAATTGCGCCTCATCCGAACTCAGCCTCCGGCCACGCAAGCGCACCCTGCGGGTCAGAAAAGACATCACCACACCCGCAACACCATAGGACTTGGCCATGGACTGTTTCTCCTGATATCGATCTCAAACTCCTGGTGCCCATCACCCGGTTTGCGCGAAGTGCAAGGCCTCCCCGGACAAACAGACTGACTCCCTGGGCCAGAAATCAGACTTACCCTAAGCGTAGAAACAATCTGCTGACGTGTGGGATTTTTTTAGAGTATTCACTTAAAAAACTGTCGAGGTAACAAAGACCTACAGGCCTTTCTCACGCAATGGCCGGTACAGGTGAATGTCATGCGGTTCCTGCGCAAACAGCTCGGGGTCGGGTTGCTGCAGCAACAGGCAGCCGAGACGCCGGTAAAAATCCACGGTGTTGCGCGATTCGGTGGCAGATACATACAGCGCATCCACGCCCGCTTCCCGGCCATGCTCACAGGCCAGCGCAAACAGCCGACCACCCAGCCCCCTGCCACGCACAGAATGGCTGACGTGCAGGAACTTCAACTGCCGCAGGTCCAGGTTCTGGTTACGAATCAGACGGTTGTCCACCACCACGGCCGCCACTAACGCCGCGCCATCGAACACACCCCACAGCCAGCCGCCGCGTTTGAGGCAAGCGCGCAGCGCCACGGCATCCTGCTCGGCCTCGCCTTCCGGCCAGCCGCGCATGTCGTGGAAGTCGGCGTACAGCACCAGCTCGCCGTTTTCCAGGCGATAGCATTCGTGAACCAATTCCGTGCGGTCGATGCTTGCCAGCAACGGGATATCGCTTTCGTTTAACGCTCGCTCCACCAGCATGATGGCCTCCTGCTTTTGAGCGGCAAGCATCAGGGTTGCGTTAAACGCAGGCAAGAAAAAACCCACCGGATCAGGGTGGGTTTCTGCGACGGCTGTGGGATCAATCCCTCAGATCAGACTCATGGATCGGCTGGTCACGGTGGGTCGCCCGTTGATATTGCGCCGGCCAAATGGCTTTGCGCCCGCCCAGATCGTCATCAGCATGCAGCGGCCAATAGGGGTCACGCAGCAGTTCACGGGCGAGGAAAATGATGTCCGCCTGGCAGGTGCGCAAAATGTGCTCGGCCTGGGCCGGCTCGGTGATCATGCCAACGGTGCCGGTGGCGATGCCCGACTCTTTGCGCACCCGCTCGGCAAAACGCGTCTGGTAACCAGGGCCGACGGGAATCTCGGCATTGGCGGCGGTGCCGCCCGAGGACACGTCGATCAGGTCCACGCCCAAGTCCTTCAGGCGCCGCGCCAGCTCTACGGTTTCATCGGGGTTCCAGCCGTCTTCCACCCAATCCGTGGCCGAGACCCGCACAAACAGCGGCAGCTCCTGCGGCCAGACTTCGCGCACGGCCTTCGTCACCTCCAGCACCAGGCGGATGCGGTTTTCAAAGGAGCCGCCATACTGGTCCTGGCGCTGGTTGCTGATGGGCGAGAGGAACTGGTGCAGCAGGTAACCGTGGGCGGCGTGGATTTCCACCACTTCGAAACCGGCGGTCAAGGCGCGTTTGGCGGCGGCGACAAAATCACTGATCAGCTGGCGGATTTGCCCTTCATCCAGTTGCTTGGGCTGAGTGTGGTTGGGGTCAAACGCAATCGGCGACGGCCCCACCGGCACCCAACCGCCCTCTTGCGGTTTGACGCTGCCGTGTTGGCCGATCCACGGCCGATGCGTGCTCGCCTTGCGCCCGGCGTGGGCGAGTTGAATCCCCGCCACCGCGCCCTGCGCAGCAATAAAACGCGTGATGCGTTGCAGCGGCTCGATCTGTTCGTCTTTCCACAACCCCAGGTCCTGGGCGGTGATGCGGCCATCGGCAGTCACGGCGGTGGCTTCAGTGAAGATCAGCCCGGCGCCCCCCACGGCGCGGCTGCCGAGGTGCACCAGGTGCCAGTCATTGGCCAGGCCGTCCTCGGCCGAGTATTGGCACATTGGCGATACGGCAATGCGGTTGAGCAGGGTCAATTGGCGCAGGGTATAGGGTTCGAGCAGTTGACTCATGGCGCACCTCTTCTGGGCTCTGTGGGCACTATTCAAACAGTGCTTAGAGCCTAGTCGACAACGGTGGATCGCACAGAATTCAATCGGAAAACGGGAGCCGGTTGCCGGCCCCCGTGCGGCAGCCGCTTACATTTCGACCTGAGTGCCCAGCTCGATCACGCGGTTGACCGGCAGCTTGAAAAAACGCAGGTTGCCGTTGGCGTTTTTCAACATGAAGGCGAACAGCGCTTCGCGCCAGCGCGCCATGCCCTTGATGCGCGAGGCAATCACGGTTTCGCGGCTGAGGAAGTAGGTGGTGCGCATCGGGCTGAAATCCAGGTCGTCCAGATGGCACAACTTCAGGGCTTCGGGCACATCCGGCTCGTCGGCAAAACCGAAGTGCAGGATCACCCGGAAGAAGCCTTCACCATAGGAATCCACCTCAAAACGCCGTGTAACCGGCACGCGAGGAATGTCCTCGTAGACCACCGTCAACAACACCACTTGCTCATGCAACACCTGGTTATGCAGCAGGTTGTGCAACAGCGCGTGAGGCACGGCGTCGGGCCGCGCGGTCAGAAACACCGCCGTGCCCTGCACGCGGTGCGGCGGCTGCACGCGGATACTGCCGATAAAGATCGGCAGCGGCAGGCCGCCTTCGTCGAGGCGGTCCACCAATAGTTGCTTGCCGCGCTTCCAGGTGGTCATCAGCACGAACAGCACGATCCCCGCGAGCACCGGGAAAGCGCCGCCCTGGATGATTTTCGGCACGTTGGCGGCAAAGTACAGGCCGTCCACCAACAGGCAGCAGACCAGCACCGGCACCGCCAGGATTGGTGGCCATTTCCACAGCAGCAACATCACCGCCGACACCAGGATGGTGGTCATCAGCATGGTGCCGGTCACCGCCACGCCATACGCCGAGGCCAAGGCGTTGGAGGACTCGAAGCCCAGCACCAGCAGGATCACGCCGACCATCAGCGACCAGTTCACCGCGCCAATGTAAATCTGGCCTTGCTCGGCGCTGGAGGTGTGCTGAATGTGCATGCGCGGGATGTAACCCAGCTGGATCGCCTGGCGCGTCAACGAGAACGCGCCGGAAATCACCGCCTGGGACGCAATCACCGTGGCCAGGGTGGACAACACCACCAGCGGGATCAGCGCCCAGCTTGGCGCCAGCAGGTAGAACGGGTTGCGCGCGGCTTCCGGGTCGCCCAGCAGCATGGCGCCCTGACCGAAGTAATTGAGCACCAGCGCCGGCAGCACCAGGATGAACCAGGCGCGGGCAATCGGCTTGCGGCCAAAGTGGCCCATGTCAGCGTACAGCGCTTCGGCGCCGGTCAAGGCCAGCACTACTGCGCCAAGGATCGCCAGGCCAATGCCCGGATGGCTCTGGAAGAAACGCACGCCCCACATCGGGTTCAGCGCGCTGAGCACTTCAGGGTGCAGGGTGATGCCATACACACCGAGGCCACCCAGCACCAGGAACCAGGTGACCATCACCGGCCCGAACAGCTTGCCGATGCGGTCGGTGCCGTGTTTCTGGATCAGGAACAGTGCCACCAGCACCACCAAGGCAATCGGCACCACCCATTTTTCCAGGCCGTCGAACGCCAGTTCCAGGCCTTCAATGGCCGACAATACGGAAATCGCCGGGGTGATCATGCTGTCGCCGTAGAACAGCGCCGCGCCGCACAGGCCACACACCACCAGGAAACTGCGCAGCTTCTTGCGCTCCCCTGCCGCGCGTCGCGCCAACGCGGTCAGCGCCATGATGCCGCCCTCGCCCTGGTTGTCGGCGCGCAACACGAACAGCATGTATTTGATCGACACGACCCAGATCAGCGACCAGAAGATCAGCGCCAGAATCCCCAGCACGCCGTCATGGTTGACCTGAACCCCGTAACCGCCAGTGAACACCTCTTTAAGGGTATAGAGCGGGCTGGTACCGATATCGCCGTACACCACCCCGACCGCCGCCACCAGCATGCCGATCGGCTTTGCGTTGGAATGCTCGGCACCTGCCGCCTGACTACTTGCCTGACCCATCAACCACTCCTGCCCTTTGACCTGAGGTCTTTTATAAACAGCACGTCTAAGCTGACCCTAGCATGCGCTGTTTTACTTCTCGTAACAGACGTTTTATTGACCTCGGGGTTTCACCCGTGTGCAACGGCGCGAAGCATAGCGCAGCACTCGTCGCATTTCCCTGCATAAAGCTGGTCAAGTGCGCTGCTCGTCGCTAGAATTGCGCACTTTTTGATCAGAGGCGTGCCAAACGCCCGGCTACCGCCCTGTCGTGCCCGACTGGCGGCGTCATTCAATACCGAGGTTAGACATGTCCACCACCATCGCAAAAGCCAACCCCAAGGTCGGCTTTGTATCCCTGGGTTGCCCGAAGGCTCTGGTCGACTCTGAACGCATCCTTACGCAACTGCGTATGGAAGGCTATGACGTCGTGTCCACTTACCAGGACGCGGACGTGGTGGTGGTCAACACCTGCGGTTTCATCGACTCGGCCAAGGCCGAATCGCTGGAAGTGATCGGCGAAGCCATCAAGGAAAACGGCAAGGTCATCGTGACCGGCTGCATGGGCGTGGAAGAAGGCAATATCCGCAACGTGCACCCAAGCGTCTTGGCCGTGACCGGCCCGCAGCAGTACGAGCAGGTGCTCAACGCCGTGCACGACGTGGTGCCGCCGCGTCAGGACCATAACCCGCTGATCGACCTGGTGCCGCCGCAAGGCATCAAGCTGACCCCGCGCCACTACGCGTACCTGAAGATTTCCGAAGGCTGCAACCACAGCTGCAGCTTCTGCATCATCCCGTCGATGCGCGGCAAGCTGGTGAGCCGCCCGGTGGGTGATGTACTGGACGAGGCCCAGCGCCTGGTCAAATCCGGCGTGAAAGAACTGCTGGTGATCTCCCAGGACACCAGCGCCTACGGCGTCGACGTGAAGTACCGCACTGGTTTCTGGAACGGCGCGCCGGTGAAAACCCGCATGACCGAACTGTGTGAAGCCTTGAGCAGCCTGGGTGTGTGGGTGCGCCTGCACTACGTTTATCCGTACCCGCACGTGGACGAGCTGATCCCGCTGATGGCCGCCGGCAAGATCCTGCCGTACCTGGACATCCCGTTCCAGCACGCCAGCCCGAAAGTCCTCAAGGCCATGAAACGCCCGGCCTTCGAAGACAAGACCCTGGCGCGCATCAAGAACTGGCGCGAGATCTGCCCGGAGCTGATCATCCGCTCCACCTTCATCGTCGGCTTCCCCGGCGAAACCGAAGAAGACTTCCAGTACCTGCTGGACTGGCTGACCGAAGCGCAACTGGACCGCGTCGGTTGCTTCCAGTATTCGCCGGTGGAAGGCGCACCCGCCAACCTGCTGGACCTGGCCGTGGTGCCGGATGACGTCAAGCAAGACCGTTGGGAGCGTTTCATGGCGCATCAGCAGGCCATCAGCTCGGCGCGCCTGCAATTGCGCATCGGCAAGGAAATCGAAGTGCTGATCGACGAAGTCGACGAGCAAGGCGCAGTCGGCCGTTGCTTCTTCGATGCTCCGGAAATCGACGGTAACGTGTTTATCGACGATGCCAGCGGCCTGAAGCCGGGTGACAAGGTCTGGTGCACCGTGACGGATGCCGACGAATACGACCTGTGGGCTGAAAAGCGCGACTGATCGGCAAAGAAACCAAAAAAGCCCCGTATCTCGTCATGATCCGGGGCTTTTTTGTGTCTATCGTTTGCTGATCACCGATCATCCACCAAGGGCGACAGGCATGCGTCAGCATTCGGTTATTCACACACCTCACATCAGCGATTTTGCGGAACTGGCCCACGTCTGGGAAGCCTCTACGCGCGCCACCCATGACTTCTTCCCGGATAGCTACATTGCTTCGCTCAAAGAAAAGCTGCTGAGCGAGTACCTGAACATGGTGATGCTGATTTGTACCCGGGACGCTCGTCAACGCATCACCGGGTTTGCCGGGGTGGCCGCGCGCAAGCTGGAAATGCTCTATATTGCGCCTGACCACCGTGGCCAGCACCTCGGCCAGCAGCTGCTGCGCTATGCAATCGAGCAGATGAACGCAGAGGAACTCGACGTGAACGAACAGAACCCTCAGGCGCTGGGTTTTTACCTCAAGCAAGGTTTCGAAGTGATTGGCCGTTCAGAGCATGATGGCCTGGGCCAGCCGTATCCTTTGTTGCGTATGCGTTTGCGTCAGCAACAACAAATACGCAGCGGCTGACTCAACGCCGAAAACCTGTGGGAGCGGGCTTGCTCGCGAAGGCGGCGTGTCAGTCAAATATGCATCGACTGACACGCCGCCTTCGCGAGCAAGCCCGCTCCCACATTTGGCCCGAGTTGAGCCAAATAACGCCATGGTACTGAAATGGGTCCGGGATTAACCGGCGCCAGGCAGGTACAATAGACGCCCCCTTTTGTTACGGCCCTTGTCATGACTGACCCCATACGCCTCTCCAAACGCCTTATCGAACTGGTCGGTTGCTCCCGTCGGGAGGCTGAGCTGTTTATCGAAGGCGGCTGGGTCTCGGTGGACGGTGAAGTGATCGACGAGCCGCAGTTCAAGGTCACCACCCAAAAGGTCGAGCTCGACCCGGACGCCAAGGCCACCGTGCCGGAACCGGTGACGATCCTGCTGCACGCGCCGGTTGGCGTGGACGCCGAGACGGCCATGGCCTCGATCAGCGCAGACACCCTGTCCGAAGAACACCGCTTCAGCAAGCGCCCGCTCAAAGGCCACTTCCTGCGCCTGACCGCCAGCGCCGACCTGCAAGCCAAGGCCAGCGGCCTGCTGGTGTTCACCCAGGACTGGAAGATTCTGCGCAAGTTGACCGCCGATGCCGCCAAGATCGAGCAGGAATACGTGGTAGAGGTCGAAGGCGACATGGTTGCCCACGGCTTGAACCGCCTGAACCACGGCCTGACCTACAAAGGCAAGGAACTGCCGGCCGTCAAAGCCAGCTGGCAGAACGAAAACCGCCTGCGTTTTGCGCTGAAAAACCCGCAACCCGGCGTGATTGCGCTGTTCTGCGAAGCGGTCGGCCTGAAAGTCATCGCCATCCGCCGCATCCGCATTGGCGGCGTGTCCATCGGCAAGGTGCCGGTCGGCCAATGGCGTTACCTGTCCGGCAAAGAGAAGTTCTAAGCCGTACCCTTTTCTCGACACTGCCTGCCTGGGCGGTGTCCTCAGTTGAATACCAGGATTGCCCACCATGATTCACAACGACGTACTGCGCAGCGTGCGCTACATGCTCGACATCAGCGACAACAAGATGGTCGAAATCATCAAGCTCGGCGGCATGGACGTGACCAAAGAAGACCTGCTGACCTACCTCAAGAAAGACGAGGAAGAAGGCTTCGTGTTCTGCCCGGACGAGGTCATGGCGCACTTTCTCGACGGCCTGGTGATCTTCAAGCGCGGCAAGGACGAGAGCCGTCCGCCGCAGCCGATCGAAACCCCGGTGACCAACAACATCATCCTCAAGAAACTGCGCGTGGCCTTCGAACTGAAAGAAGACGACATGCACGCCATCCTCAAGGCTGCCGAGTTCCCGGTATCCAAGCCGGAGCTGAGCGCGCTGTTCCGCAAATTCGGCCACACCAACTACCGCACCTGTGGCGACCAGTTGCTGCGTAACTTCCTCAAGGGCCTGACCCTGCGAGTGCGTCCGTAAGCCATGAGTTACCCGGTCTCGCCCGTCGGTTTTGTGCGCTCCTGCTTCAAGGAGAAGTTCGCCATCCCGCGTCAACCGCAACTGGCGCCTGCCGCCCGTGGCGTGCTGGAACTGGTGGCGCCGTTCGACGGCGGCGAGGCGGTGCAGGGCCTGGAGCAGGTCAGCCATGTGTGGCTGCTGTTTCTGTTCCACGAGGCGCTTGAAGACAAGCCACGCCTGAAGGTGCGTCCGCCGCGCCTGGGCGGCAATACGTCCATGGGCGTGTTTGCCACCCGTGCGACCCACCGGCCCAATGGCATCGGCCAGTCGGTGGTGAAGCTGGACAAGGTGGAGCCCGGTAAGCTGTGGATTTCCGGGATTGACCTGCTCGATGGCACGCCAGTGCTGGATATCAAGCCGTATGTGCCGTATGCCGACATCATCGACACCGCCACCAATAGCATCGCCAGCGGCGCGCCGCAGCCGATTCCCGTGCAGTGGCTGAAGACGGCGCTGCAACAAGCACAAGGCCATGCCCAACGCCTGGGTGAGCCGTTGGTGGAATTGATTGATCAGTGTTTGGCCCAGGACCCACGGCCGGCGTATCAGACGCCGGGGCCGGAGCGTGAGTACGGCGTGCGGTTTTGGGATGTGGATGTGCGCTGGCACTATCCCGAGGTTGGGGTGATTTGTGTGCTGGAAGTGCTTCCAGCTGACTGAAGAAACCGGAAACCAAATGTGGGAGCGGGCTTGCTCGCGAATGCGGTATGTCAGTCGCAAAATTCGTTGACTGAACCACCGCTTTCGCGAGCAAGCCCGCTCCCACATTTTTTAGATCTGTGTTGTTACTGACCCAGCGTTACTTCTCGACGAACGCACGCTCGATCAAGTAATCACCCGGCTCACGCATCCGTGGCGAAACCTTCAGGCCGAAGCTGTTCAACACTTCGCTGGTCTCGTCCAGCATGCTTGGGCTGCCGCACAGCATGGCGCGGTCGTCCTCGGGGTTGATCGGCGGCAGGCCAATGTCGCTGAACAGCTTGCCGCTGCGCATCAGGTCGGTCAGGCGGCCTTCGTTTTCGAAGGGCTCGCGGGTCACGGTCGGATAGTAGATCAACTTGTCACGCAGGGCCTCGCCGAAGAACTCGTTCTGCGGCAGGTGCTCGGTGATGAACTCGCGGTAGGCGACTTCGTTGACGTAACGCACGCCGTGGCACAGGATCACTTTTTCGAAACGCTCATAGGTTTCCGGGTCCTGGATCACGCTCATGAACGGCGCCAGGCCAGTACCGGTGCTGAGCAGGTACAGGTGTTTGCCCGGCTTCAAATCGTCAAGCACCAGGGTGCCTGTCGGTTTTTTGCTGATGATGATCTCGTCGCCTTCCTTCAAGTGCTGCAATTGGGAAGTCAGCGGGCCATCCGGCACCTTGATGCTGAAGAACTCCAGATGCTCTTCCCAGTTCGGGCTGGCAATGGAGTAAGCGCGCATGAGCGGGCGGCCGTTGGGCTGCTGCAGGCCGATCATCACGAACTGACCGTTCTCGAAGCGCAGGCCCGGGTCGCGGGTGCACTTGAAGCTGAACAGCGTGTCGTTCCAGTGATGAACACTGAGGACACGTTCGTGGTTCATGTTGCTCATGTACGGGAAACTCCTGGAAATGGGTCTGCGCCAGAAAGATAGGTGCGCAATTGCACAGTATTCTAATGGCGGCGACAATATCTGTTAACTGGATTATTAAGATAAGGGTTATCGGTTATATCGATATGCGATTTACTCTCCGTCAACTGCAAGTCTTCGTCGCCGTCGCCCAGCAGGAAAGCGTGTCCCGCGCTGCTGGCCTTCTGGCCTTATCTCAATCCGCCGCCAGCACCTCGATCACCGAGCTGGAGCGCCAATCCAGCTGTCAATTGTTCGACCGCGCGGGCAAGCGCCTGAGCCTCAACGCCCTCGGCCATCAGTTGTTGCCTCAGGCGGTGGCACTATTGGACCAGGCCAAGGAAATCGAGGATCTGCTCAATGGCAAGTCTGGTTTCGGTTCCCTGGCGGTCGGCGCCACCCTGACCATCGGCAATTACCTGGCCACACTACTGATCGGCAGCTTTATGCAGCAGCACCCCGAGAGCCAGGTGAAGCTGCACGTGCAGAACACTGCGCATATCGTGCATCAGGTAGCGCACTACGAAATTGATCTGGGTCTAATCGAAGGCGACTGCAGCCACCCGGACATCGAGGTACAAACCTGGGTGGAGGATGAATTGGTGGTGTTCTGCGCGCCCCAACATCACCTGGCCAAGCGTGGCGTAGCGACCATGGACGAGCTGACCCATGAGGCGTGGATCCTGCGGGAACAGGGCTCGGGCACGCGCCTGACGTTTGATCAGGCCATGCGCCATCACCGTAGCGCGCTGAATATCCGCCTGGAGCTGGAACATACCGAGGCCATCAAGCGAGCCGTTGAATCAGGCCTGGGCATTGGCTGCATTTCCCGGCTGGCGCTGCGCGACGCATTTCGGCGTGGCAGCCTGGTGCCGGTGGAAACCCCGGACCTGGACCTGGCGCGGCAGTTCTACTTCATTTGGCACAAACAGAAATACCAGACCTCGGCGATGCGCGAGTTTCTGGAACTGTGCCGCGCCTTCACCGCCGGGGTTCAGCGCAGCGACGAGATCGTGCTGCCGAGCATTGCCTGAGCGTTAAATCAGGATGACGGCCCACACCAGGGTGATCATGGTCAGCGCAACGAATTGCGCAGCGCTGCCCATGTCCTTGGCGTTTTTCGACAGGGGGTGGCGGTCCAGGGAGATCCGGTCAATCGCCGCCTCCACAGCCGAGTTGAGCAACTCAACGATCAGGGCCAGCAGGCACACTGCGATCAGCAAGGCACGCTCGACACGGCTGACGTGCAGGAAAAAGCTCAGCGGGATCAGGATGACGTTCAGCAATACCAACTGACGGAATGCCGCCTCGCCGGTGAAAGCTGCGCGCAGGCCGTCCAGAGAATAGCCCCCTGCATTGAAGATACGTTTGATACCGGTTTGACCCTTGAAAGGCGACATAGAAGTAGGCAACTGAACCAAAGGAGTGGGGAAGCTAGTTCACGCAAAGTCAAAAAAGCGTGAATCGGTTACATCTTAATGCTGCGAAATTGACTCAAGTTGTTGCAAGAGCAGCGCCGCCTGGGTGCGAGTACGCACGCCCAGCTTGCGGAAAATCGCGGTCACGTGGGCCTTGATAGTCGCTTCCGACACACTTAGCTCGTAGGCAATCTGCTTGTTCAGCAAGCCTTCGCAGACCATGGTCAGCACGCGGAACTGTTGCGGTGTCAGGCTTGCAAGCCCGTCACGGGCGGCCTTGGCTTCGTCGGACACGTTGATTTCTTCAAACGCTTGCGGCGGCCAGGACACATCACCATCAAGCACCGTGCGCACGGCTTTCTGGATCGCTTCGATGCCGCTGGACTTGGGAATGAAACCACTGGCGCCAAACTCCTTGGAGCGTACCACGACGTCAGCGTCTTCCTGGGCCGAGACCATCACCACGGGGATCTGCGGGTACTGCCCGCGCAACAGCACCAGCCCTGAAAAACCATAGGCACCGGGCATGTTCAGATCGAGCAGTACCAGGTCCCAGTCGGACTTTTCGGTGAGGCGAACTTCCAGCTCGGCGATGCTGGCCACTTCGACCAGACGCACGTCCGGCCCAAGGCCAAGGGTAACGGCCTGATGCAGCGCGCTGCGAAACAGCGGGTGGTCATCGGCTATCAGGATGTCGTATGTGGCCATTGATTAAATGATCCTGTTTTTATGGGCGCCCCGGGGAGGAGATACAAGCATTACGCCCGCGGGCATTTTAGCGGGTTCCAGGGTTGCGGTGCCATCATGCAAACGTCGTCTGGCTATACCGCCGGGATATAAGGTGCCAGACGTGTATGTACCGCGTCGGTCGAATCCACCGGCAACTGGAACTTGGCCGCCAGGTAATGGGTGCTGAAGACATCCAGATAGGCGTCCAGCACTTCGCTGGCGACTGGGTCGCCAGCCAGTTCCAGGCACAGTGCAGCGACTTCGGCGGTACAAAAATGATCATCACGCTTGGAGCGCCGCAGTTTGTAACGCGACAGCTGTTCAGGCGCCAGGCTCAGTACCGGCAAGTGTTCAAGGTACGGGCTTTTGCGGAACATCTTGCGCGCCTCGCTCCAGGTGCCGTCCAGCAAGATGAACAACGGGCGCTTGCCCTCCTCCACGTTCACTTCACTGACAACGCGCTCAGGTGCGACAAATTCACCCGGAAACACGATGTAGGGCTGCCATTGCGGGTCGGCCAGCAATGTGAGCAAGCCGGGGTCGACTTCGGTGCGCGACCAGGCAAACGCGGTGGTGTCGTCGATCACATCAGCGATCAGCCAGCCAGTGTTGCTCGGTTTCATCGGTTCGACGTCGTGCATCAACAAGCACATGGCGGAGCGCGCCGGCACTTTCGGACGCCAGGCGCACAGACAGTACTCGGGAATCACCCGGCAGCCGGGGCAGCGCTCGGCGCGTGAACCTCGGTTAAGAAAAGGTCGCACGGCCCGGGCCAGACGCTGGGCGCGCAAGCGGGAAACAGCATGGCTCATCGCAGGCACCGCGAGCAGGGGGCAATCGACACAGGGGAAACTCGAAGAAGCCTTAAGTGGCCGCAGTTTACCAGCGATACGCCTGGCTGTAGTGGCGAAGGGTCACCTATAATTGCGCGCCACTGAACGCACAGCGCAGTGGTTGGTCTATGCACCAGTAACCGAATCAGGAGAGTTTCATGCTGCGTTCCATGCTGCGCCTTGTCGTTCCGTCCGTCGCCCTCGCGCTGGTCTTGCCCATGGGTGCCCAGGCGGCCTCGCTGCTGGAGGCCCAAATGAACCGCAAACTGCAAAGCGTCGCGGCTGAAAGCAACAAGGACCTGCCCCGGGAAATTGATGAAAAAACCCTGGAAGTGGCCTACACCGTTGAAGGTATGCAACTGATCGATCATTTGAGCGTGCAATCGGATCGCGCAGAACAGATGCGCGCCAACCCCAAGGCCGTGTACTTCCAGTTGGGCCAAAGCGTGTGCCTGAACAAGGGCTACCGCGAGCTGATGGCCAAGGGCGCGGTGATGCGCTACGACATCACCGAGAACAAGACCAACCGCCCTGTCGCGTCGGTCAAGTTCGCGGAAGCGGACTGCCCGGCTCCCGCAGCCGCGAAGAAGAAAAAGTAATACTCGCTCGCCCCTCGCGCGCCTCTGCCCTGAGGCGCGCGCATTCCCGCGTTGCACCTGCCCGCCGACGGCTAGACTGCCTTATGTGTGACCAATAACCGGTTGCCAGCCATAGGTTTTTCGGCTCATGATCAAGCCATCCCGGTAACCCATCGACAGCGTTTTTCACGCCGTTCTGTAACATTTTCAGGGCAAAAGAGGGTTGCCCTCCTGCGACATGCAGTGCAAAGGTTTCCAAATCACAAGGAACATACAGAGACAGCTTTGCCGCTTGGCGAACACCGTGCAACGCCTCAAGGCATGCAGCGACACAAGCAGTGTCGTGGCCCTGGACGAATCTCTCGCCCGCAGCCCAGCCTCTGTGAAGAAGGAGAAGTTGAATGCCTTACGAATCGAATGATCTCCTGCTCCGGCATTTTGAACAAAACGGGGCTGACCTCACGCAGCAGGTCGACGCTCAACTCCAGCTGGTCGCCCCCAACAGCCCGAATATTCCCCTTTATCGCGACATGATCCTGACCGTTCTGCGCATGGCCCAGGACGACCGCAACCGCTGGAACGCCAAAATCACCCTGCAAGCGATCCGCGAACTGGATAACGCATTCCGCGTGCTGGAACAGTTCAAGGACCGGCGCAAAGTAACGGTATTCGGCTCGGCGCGTACGCCGGTCGAAAGCCCGCTGTACGCCCTGGCAAGGGAAGTTGGCGCGATGCTCGCAAAATCCGACCTGATGGTGATCACCGGAGGCGGTGGCGGCATCATGGCAGCGGCACACGAGGGCGCCGGCCTGGAGCATAGCCTGGGCTTCAATATCACCCTGCCGTTTGAACAGCACGCCAACCCGACCATCGACGGCACCGAAAACCTGCTGTCCTTCCACTTCTTTTTTACCCGCAAGCTGTTCTTCGTCAAGGAAGCCGACGCCCTGGTACTTTGCCCGGGCGGGTTCGGCACACTGGATGAAGCGCTGGAAGTACTGACGCTGATCCAGACCGGCAAGAGCCCGCTGGTGCCGGTGGTACTGCTGGATGCACCGGGCGGCGGTTTCTGGCAAGGCGCCCTGGACTTTATCCGCAGCCAACTGGAAGCCAACCGCTATATCCTGCCCACCGACCTCAAGCTGGTAAAGCTGGTGCACAGCGCTGAAGAGGCCGTGGATGAAATCAACCAGTTCTACGCCAACTTCCACTCCACACGCTGGTTGAAGCGCGAGTTTGTAGTACGCATGAATCATCCGCTCAGTGAACGTGCACTGGCTCATTTGCAGGGCGAATTTGCCAGCCTGCGTGTGAGTGGGGAGTTTCAGCAACTCTCTTACACCGGCGAGGAACATGATGAGCCGAGGTTCAGCCATTTGACGCGGCTGGTGTTCAATTTCAATGGTCGGGACCAGGGCCGGTTACGGGAGTTGGTGGATTACATCAACTTGCCGGAGAACTGGGCACAGGCTCAGGGCAAGACCCAGCAGCGTATTGCACCCGAACCTGCTTGAGTTTTTTGAAAGGCAAAAAAAAAGGCCCACTATTTTCATAGTGGGCCTTTCTATTTGTGTTGATGCTGATGACCGGGGCCGCTTCGCAGCCCTGCGGGAGCAAGCGCCCTCGCCACAACGGCGCGTTTGCGCTTTCAATTAATCATCCAGATCGCGACCACTCAACAGGCGGCTGATCATCTCCATCGAAAACCCGCGATAGCTCAAAAACCGCCCCTGCTTCGCTCGCTCCTTGGCATCTATCGGGAGATGACCAGAAAACTTGCGGCGCCAGGTATCTTCCAACTGCGCCTGCCAACTGATACCGCACTCACGTAGTGCGAGTTCAATGTCAGCGCGCTGAAGACCACGCTGGCTCAACTCCTCGCGAATTCGCGCAGGGCCGTAGCCGGAGCGGGCTCGGTAAGACACAAAGCTTTCGAGATAACGGGCTTCCGAAAGCAGCCCCTCTTCCGTTAAACGGTCGAGGGCTGTTTCGATCATTTCGGGCTCTGCGCCACGCTGACGCAATTTACGCGTCAGCTCGACTCGACCATGCTCGCGGCGAGCGAGCAGGTCCATTGCAGTGCGCCGAACGGCGACGGGTGTATCCAGTACCACTGTCATCTTTTGGTTCAGATGTCAGTGTCGACTTCTTCAACTTCTTCAACCGGCTCGCGGTTAGCGGCAGCTTTCACGTCTGGGGCTGCGGTGAGCAGCTTGTCGCGAATCTGCTTTTCAAGCGTGGCAGCGATATCCGGGTTGTCTTGCAGGAACTTGGCCGAGTTGGCCTTGCCCTGGCCGATCTTGCTGCCGTTGTAGGCATACCAGGCACCGGACTTCTCGACGAAACCGTGCAGCACGCCCAGGTCGATCATCTCGCCGTTCAGGTAGATACCTTTACCGTAGAGAATCTGGAACTCAGCCTGACGGAATGGCGGAGCCACTTTGTTCTTCACGACTTTAACGCGGGTTTCGCTGCCGACAACCTCGTCGCCTTCCTTCACCGCGCCAGTACGGCGGATATCCAGACGGACCGATGCGTAGAACTTCAACGCGTTACCACCGGTGGTGGTTTCCGGGCTGCCGAACATCACGCCGATCTTCATACGGATCTGGTTGATGAAGATCACCAGGCAGTTGGCGTTCTTGATGTTACCGGTGATTTTACGCAGCGCCTGGGACATCAGACGGGCCTGCAGGCCCACGTGCATGTCACCCATTTCGCCTTCAATTTCAGCCTTCGGCACCAGGGCTGCCACGGAGTCGACCACGATCACGTCGATGGCATTGGAGCGCACCAGCATGTCGGTGATTTCCAGGGCTTGCTCACCGGTGTCCGGCTGGGATACCAGCAGGTCATCGACGTTGACGCCCAGCTTGCCAGCGTACTCTGGGTCCAGGGCGTGCTCGGCATCGACGAACGCACAGGTGGCGCCCATTTTCTGTGCCTGGGCAATCACCGACAGGGTCAGGGTGGTTTTACCGGAAGATTCAGGACCGTAGATTTCAACGATACGGCCTTTTGGCAGGCCGCCAATGCCGAGCGCGATGTCCAGACCCAGAGAGCCCGTGGAAATGGCCGGGATCGCCTGACGGTCGTGATCGCCCATACGCATTACGGCACCCTTGCCGAATTGACGTTCGATCTGACCCAGGGCCGCAGCCAAGGCTTTCTTCTTGTTGTCGTCCATTAAAGTCCTCACGTAATCAATAAGGCCTGGTCGGCCAACACCTGTATAAGTAGACAGTATTGTTCCACAAAGATCCGGGATCGCCTACCCCTGATTTTCGATTTCTGCTGCAGCTCGTCGCAACAAGCCCTCCAGCGCGGCCTTTACCGTTTGTCGGCGCACCTCGTCACGGCTGCCGGGAAAGTGCGCCAGCTCGCTCGTCACCTCGTCGCCCACGCCAAATGCCAACCATACCGTGCCCACCGGCTTGTCCGGCGAACCACCGTCCGGCCCGGCCACACCGCTGACCGCCACGGCAAAGCGCGCCAGGCTTTTTTCCTGCGCGCCCCTCACCATCGCTTCCACCACGTCCTGGCTGACAGCGCCGACTTTGGCGAACAGTTTTTCGGGCACGCCCAGTTGCCGGGTCTTCTGTCGATTGGAATAGGTGACATACCCGGCCTCGAACCAGGCCGAACTCCCCGGAATGCGCGTGATGGCCTCAGCGATACCGCCGCCGGTACAGGACTCGGCAGTGGTGACATGGGCATTGAGCACTTGCAGACGGCGACCCAGTTCAGCAGCCAGTTGAGTGATTTCCTTCACGGTCGTCTCCAGGAATGGGCGGGGGTTTGCCTACCCTACAGGAGCAAATGGCACACGCAAGTGACAGACTGATGCAAGACGCTAACGGGCGACGGCGTGCACGTAAGCCTGGCAAGCACGCAAGGCGATCAAGGCGTTATCGCCGTCGTCGGTGATGCTGATAATTCGTTGAGCATGCGCCGGGTCAAGTCGGGCGCGTGCGGTTGCATGAACCACGCCGCCGGTGGTGGCAGGGGCTGGCACTGTACAACCGTTGGCGGGGTCGCTGGCGTCAAGAAGGACTGACAGCCGCACATCAGCAGTGGCCAAGCGGTCACGCAGAGTAGCCTGGTCACGCCTGGCATCGCTTAACTCCTGGGTATGTTGTTGATCGCCGGCGCTGAGTTGTTGTTCCAGCGCCAGCCGTTTGTCTTGCTGCAATTGCTGTTGATGCAAGGCAAGGGAGCGTTGCAGGCTGAGTGCCTGTACTTGAGCCGCCGATTGCCGTTCAAGCTGCGCGCCGTAACGCCAGGCTTGTACCTGCCACACAACGGCCATCAACAGGCAAATACCCGCTACGCGGCAAACCGCTAGGTAACGCATAGCACCGCCTTGGCCCGCGCCCAAAAGTGCAAACGGTCATCCAAGCCATTGAGCCCGCCGTTGATGCGCCGGGTGATGGTGGTGAACTGGTCCTTGTCGGCCAGCTCGTTCAAACCGTTGCTTTGCCAGAACCAGGCGGCGGATTCACAGGCCCATTGCGGTTGCTCCAGCCGCTCAGGTTGTTGCAGCAGCCGGTCGTCGCCGAACAACGCCTGGCTGCATGCCAAATAGTTGCGCCGGCCGGTGATCTGGATGAGCCCCCTGCCCCGGTACTTCTGGCCATCACCGTCAGCCTCAGGCGTATTGCCCAGCCGCACGGCCAGGGGCCCGGTGTCGTATTTGCTCAGGTACTGGTCGCTGCCCAGTTCGCGCACGTAACGCAACTCAGCGGATTCGTGAGCTATTTGCGCGAGAAACGCAGCGATGCGCTTGGGCTGGCCGATCTCAAACCTGGACATTGCCGCATTCAATGCCGGCAAAAAAACGCCCGCTCTCAGGCGGGCTCCAGGCAAGATTTGAAGCAGTTGAGACAGTGTTATCAACATAAGCCCTCACTCAGCCGGGGCAAGGCCGCTGGCCTTGATCGTGCATCGGTAACTTTCGCTGCGTTTGCCACTGGCCGTCACGCTGTCGATCGACCACCGGCCCTGCATGAAACCGGGCCACGACGCGTCCAGCAGTAACAAGCCTTCGGCGCCAAATGCCGGATTTCCGGGGCACACCACATTGACCTCCAACCCTTCCCGGCCGACTCGACGCATTTCGCCCTCAGCGGCAGTTCTCGCTTCGGCCTCATTCTGGTAGCGCTGCGTCACCACTTTGAAGGGCTCGATCCCCACCTCCACCGTCCGCTTTTTACCGGCCCCCGCATCCCACCAGGACGCTCGCGCCCCCAAGTAGGTGGCTCGGCTGGAGTCGGTGAAGGTGGCGTTGATAAACGCGCGGTCACCCGGGCGATTGTCCCGCGTGATCGACAACTCTACATCCGGCAGGATTTTCCCCGACAGCGAGTTGATCGTGCCTTTGCGGCCCAGCACATACAGCGCATCGACGGGTTTGGCCACCGCGTCAAAGCGCTTGGCCAACCGCGTCAGAAACGCCATGTCGCTTTCATTGGTCTGGTCGATGTGCAGGATCTGTTCATTCTCCAGGTCCGGCGCCACACGCGGTGAGAAGCCGTAGCGCGTCGTCAGTTGGCGAAACAGCGCACCCAGGCTGATCGGCCCGTGGCTGGCGGTGCGTCGCTGCTTGAACTCGGCGTGATCAAACGGCGCCGCCGTCGCCACCAGCACCAGGCGCAACGGGAACAGCGAGGGTGTGCGCTTTGTGATCCTGAACCGTCCCTTATCCACCAGGCCGGACTCGAGGTAACCGACGCGCAGGCCGATATTTCCGCCCAGACTCGGCAACCCTTCAAGGCCCTCGATATCGAGTGTCAGCTTGAGCTGGTCAGACTTGAAACCGGCTACATCGGTGTGCTCCCACTCCAATAGCCGCTCATTGAGCAGCGCGGCATTGGCGCCGTAAATCTCCACCACGGGTGTGAATCCAAGTGTCATGATTGCTCCTTAATCCCAGGCCGAAACCGGTTGCTTGGCCACAGGCTGCGTCTCCAGCTCCGGTACGATCACGCTGACACCCGCCGGCAACACTGCGGCCTGTTCGGCCAGCTGCGGATTCAAGCGCCACAGCACTTCCTCGGCCGCGTCATCACAGCGGCCAAGCTCGCGGTAGAGCAACAGGTTCACCGAGTCACCGGCAATACTTCGAACCCTACGCATTGACGAACTCCTCCAGTACCAACACCCAATTGATCACCATGGCCGTGCCATCGTCGATCACGCTGGACTGTTTTTCGTCCACCGACTTGACGGTCCACAACCCCCAGTTAAGGCCCACGCCATCGACCAACGGCAACGGCACGCGCAGGGCCTGCAGCGCACGCAATTCATCCAGCCGCGCCATGCCCAGCGCCTTTGCCGCCTTGCCACCGAAGGTGAGTGTTTCGAGCGCCTGACCGACCTGGGTGGACTTGGGTTTGCCGGAAACAATATCCAGGCTGCCCCAGCCCCCGCTGCTGATGCGGCCCAGTGAGTCGTAGGCGAACCCACGGGCCAGCCCGAAAATAAACGGGCCCAATGCCATCTGTTGTCGCATCACACCACTCCTGTATCGGTCAGGGCCGAATCACGTCGCGTGCCCAGCAGGCTGTCCATCGACAGTGGCGTGAATTGCGCCTCTATCTGTTGCACCACGAGCGCGGCCAATTCTTGATAGCCCGCCTGCTCGGGCGCATTGATGGTGATTTGCGGGGCGAAGTTGATCTGGCGGTTGTCGGCTTGAGCGTTATTGAGGTTTTTGCTGGTCTCATCGGGCGACGGCAAACGGTCGCTGGAGCCCATCAACTTCTCACTCAGCCACGTGCCGATATCACTGCCGGCGAATGTACCCAGCGCGCCACCGACTACTTTGCCAATCGCGCCACCAGCCACTCCGCCCATTACGCCACCCAGCACTGTGCCGGCTCCGGGTACAACCGAACCGATCGCAGCACCGGCAAGCGTGCCCAGTAAACGGCCAGCGGCCATGCCAGCAAATTCGCCAGCAAGACCACCCGCTATGCCGCCGCCCACCGAGCCAACCGTGGTGCCCACTGCCTTACCCAGGTTCCCGTTCATCGCACCCTGGACAAGATCAACGCCGGCCCCCGCCAGCACTATGCCAAGCGAGCCGTTTCGCACGGCCTTGCTTGTTCTGGTGCTTCTCGGAGCCGTTTCTGCCCTCCGATTACCCACAGGCGTCTCGCTGCCCTTGGGTTTCTCTTTGCCGACAGTCGAGCCGGGCTTGCCGGAGGTGGTATCACCGTCCCCGAGAATTTTCCCGGCAGCCTTCTCGAACACCTTGTCCTTCACCGCACCGAGCAACCCGGAAAACACTCCAGAAAACACCGGAGCCAGCACCGCACCCGCCAAGGCCACGGCGACCGTGGCCTTGGGCAACGCCTCAGCCAACCAACCCACGCCATTGACCAACGCGGTCATTGCCGTCAGCGAGGTATCCACGATCGGCGCCAGCGCCACGTCCTTGGCACTGCCCAGGCGCGTGGTGCTGGCCTCGTAAGCCTGTTGATGCGCTTGCGTGGAGTCTGCGCGAACCGCCGCCGAACGCAGCACCGAGCCTTGCTCACCGAGTGCGGAGGTCGCATACACCGACTTGTCGGCCACCAGCGAAAACGCCTGCTTCACTGTGTCGATGGTCGGTACCAGACTCAGAATCGACTGGTTACCGTCAAACAGCTGCGCCGCCAGTGCCGCCTGCTTCTGGGCAGGTTGCGCCTTCAGCGCCTCAAGCACGGTGAGCAGGGTTTGCGGCGCGTCCTGCTTCATCCCGGTTGCGAGCAATGCGGGATCCAGCTTGAGCGCTGCCCACGCGTTGCGCTGGCCTTCAGAAGCGCCATCACCTTTGGCCAGAACGCTGCTGATTTTTTCCAGCCCGGCACCTGCCGCGCTCTTGTTGTTGCCCGCACTTAGCAACGCGGCCGACAGCGCCGCCGCCTGTTCCGGGGTCATGCCTGCGGCGGTGGCCGCGGCCCCCTGGCGTTGCACAATGGCACCGATATCCGCCGCTTCAGCCTTGAGCGAAACACTGGTGCCCAACACATTGGTTGCGTCCGCCAGGTCATGGGTTTTCGTGCGGTCGAGTTTCATCGTCTCGCGCCAGCCCCCCATCATCTCGCCGGCATTTTTGACGTCAATCTTGAAGGCGGTCGCCACGATCGCGGCGTCACGGGCGAACTGCGTCAGGTCTTGCTGGCGAGCCACGCCATCGATGTTGCCCGAAGCATCTTTGTGTTCGCTGCCGACACCCGAACGAGCGGCCACATACTCGACCCGAGAAAGGTCCACGGCGCTGGCGCCACTCGCCGCCACCATCGGTTCCGAGGCCATCGCCAGATTGGCTTCACGCAACTGTTTACGCTGCCCCCCGACAAATTTCAGGACCTGGTCGAGGTCGGTCATCGCGGCATCCAGCGCCTGCGAGGGCTTGGGCTTTCCAGCGGGTGTTGCGGTTTTTGCCTGGCCTGCGCCCTCGCCCGCGTCGGCTTGTCGAGCGTCCATCAGCTTGAGCAACGAGGCGTTGAACAGCTCAAGGGTTTCCACGAGCCGGGCCTGCCCCGCCGCGAGATGATTGATCTCAACACTGGTGTTGACCAAGGCCAGACCCAGCTTTACGGCCTCGCCCGGCACTGCCCCCGCGGGATCGGTGAGCGTTGATGCGATGGGTTTGAGACGGGCCTGCGCCATTGCTGTTTCACGCGGGCCCAGCGTCAGGTCGCCGTCCGTGGCGATGGCTGACGCGCTTGCATCGTTATTGCCTGCCATACCGCTCTACTCCTGTTTGACGCCAAGGCGTTTGATCGCGATGTCGTAGCGGCGCAATGCTTTACCGGCGTCCCAGTCGAGGATCTCTGCCTCATTGACCGAGTAAATCAGCGGCACCACATCGAGGATTACTTCGATGTCGCGCTGCGAAAGAAGTCCGCCGGTTTGTTTAAAAAATCGTCGATGCGCTCCTGCAGTTCCGTCCAGTCGGGCACGGTCAGGCCGGCCAAGTCAGGAATCATCAAGCCGGTGCAGTGAGCGGTAATGAACTCGGCGCGCTCTTTATTGGTGGTCAGTTTTTTCATGACTTTGGTGGCACGCAGGGCCGGCATTTCCAGGCTAAGCGCGGTCAGGTTGCGGCCAGCGGTGTCCAGGGGCAGCAGCAGTTGCACCTGTTCATGCTGCGATGGCTCATCACCCTTGCCGAGGAAGAACGATGCAGGGCGTGTCGACATTTCGTGCACGTATTGCGCGATGCTCACGTAGTCCGGGCGCTTGAGTTGGTCGAGCTCTTTTTCCGACAGGCCGGTGGCGAGTTTCGCCAGTTCGAAGAACTGGTCGTCCTCGTCATCACCGGCCCGGGCCAGCGCCTCTTTTTGCGCGGCGTAGTACAGCGGTTTGAGTTGAATCTGCTCGATCGTCGCGCCGGTGTCGGCGGTAATCGGCGAGAGCAGGATGTGCAGCGGTGGCATCCAGGCCATGGGTAATTCCTTATTGAAACGTGGCTAAAAAGCGTCTGAAGCATGGTGCGGTCAAATGTGGGAGCTGGCTTGCTGTGGCGAGGGAGCTTGCTCCCGCTCGGCTGCGCAGCAGTCGTCCGCTTTTTTGGGGGCGCTTCGCTCCCCAGCGCAAGCAAGCTTGCTCGCCACAGCAAGCCCGGCTCCCACATTTGACCGTGCCCACTTCAGGTCATGGTTTCTCTTAAGGCATCAATACCGCGCGGCGCGCATCACCGAGAATGTCGACGCCGTTGAGCACGAACTTCTGGGTGCGCACGTCAATGTCGATCACCGGGATGCCGTTTTCCAGGCGGTTGTAGGTGCGGCAGGTCAGTTCCAGCGTGGTGGTCGGTTTCTCGCCCATTTTCAGCGGCGTCTCAGCCAGGCTTTTCAACTTGCCGCCGACGGTGTGGTAAGTGAAGTAAGTCTTGCCGTCCTGATCCTGGCCGGCTTCGCGCACATTCAGCAAGATGTCGTCGCCCAGGCGCACGCCCAGCGCCAGCATGATTTCCGGCCCAGCACCTTGCAGTTCCAGGGTGGCGTTAAGCGCTTTGGCGCTCTTGGCCATTTCCTCGGCAATAAACCGCCCGCCCGTCATGGACTCCATATCGAAGTCGATTTTCGGCGGGGTGAAGGAGGTCACCGTCGCGGACAACGGCAGGCCTTGCAGGGTGGCCGCAATGGCCTGTCTTACACGGTTGGTAAACATTAGAGAACGTCCTCCAGGAACTGCTCGATGATTTCATCGCGGGCATTGAGTTGATAAATCATGTGTTCGTTCGGCGCGTAGCGGCCGTAGTCGATGACGATGAACCAGGTGCCGTTCTTGTACTTCTCGACACTGTTGAGTTCCGGGTGCAGGTACACGCTGCCGCCAGGAATGGTTTCGTCGGCTACCAGGGTTTGCAGCCAGTCATTGATGCGCTTGACCTCCTGGTCCATGAAAGACTTGGTGAGGTTCTTGGCCATGGCTTTCTGGCCGGCCTTGACCAGCTTGCGGCTGATGGCATCTTCCAGGCCGACGTAGCTGATGAACTTGCCGGTGATCGAGCGGTTACCCAGCAGCGAAAAACCGCCAAGGATGGTGCGGGCGTAGTAGCTCACGCCATAGCGGTTGAGCAGGTCGCCTTCGGTGGAGGTGTCGAGGATGTTGTACTCGACCACGCGGGAAACATCCTCGGCGAACGTCACCTGGTTGCCCGGGCTTTCCCACTGCTTGACCTTGGCCAGTGCGGCGATGGCCAGCGAAGACGGCGACAGGAACACGTTTTTCTTCGCCGCCTTGGAGTACACCGACGGCATGTTGTGCACCAACAGGCAACGGTCGAAACCGAGGTCGGCACCGCCCAGCTCGCCGCTGTAGGTCACCTGGTCGGCGACGCTGGCGTCCTTGCCATCCAGCACCACACGGGCCTTGATACGCTTGCCAAAAGAGGCGAACTCACCGGCCACGGCCTTGGTGCCGGTGAAGCCCGGCGCGCCGATGATGGTCAGGTCTTCCGGCACACCCGCCAGCGCCGCCAGGCCCAGTTTGCGGCCGGTGGTTGGTTCGTTGCCGCCAATTACATTGTTGATCGTGTCGGCCGGGGTTGCGCCCTCCTCCACGATCACCACATAGACCGGCACCTTGACCACTTTGAGGATCTGGTACACCGCCTGAAACAGCGTGCCCGACTCGGCGCCGGTCGGGTCCAGCAGCGCCTGGGTGGTGAAGCTGTTGATGCGAAACGGCGCGTTTTTCGGGATCGACGCATGGGCATTCGGCGCAGTGCCGACCAAGCCGATCACGTTATCACCCAGGCCACCCATGGCCTCGGGGGATTCGGTGGCATTCACGGTGATGCCGTTGTGCTCGAAGTTCAAAACCTCAGCCATGGTTAGTCAGCCTTCTTTGGGGTGGAGTTGAGGACGCCTGTCAGTTCCAGGCGGCCAGCGGTGCGCAGGGCGGATGCTTCGACGTCGAGCAGTTCCAGCTCCTCTCCAGCGGTGGACCAGTGGCCACCTCCGGTGGGGAATGGGATGAGGACGGTGTAGGTTTGGCGGTTGGCCATGGGTGGATCTCCGGGCATAAAAAAAACCGCAGGGCGGTTTCGTGTGGGTGTCTAGGAAACGGAGTGTGAAGCTACAAAAATGCCTTCACTGCGGGAGCGACAGCTTCGGCAGTTCAGCAACGAGATCTTGCGGACTGAACACTTCGCGCGTTTTCTGCTCTACGGCATCAAATTGCTCGTAGCAGTACGCCCAACAGACAGAGCGCCAGGAACGAAAGGCCTGGCCTTGAACCTGAAAGCGCGGTACGGCAGGCTCATCGGCATAGCTGATGGCATTTTTGATATCGTCGTATCCCGCAGACTTGGCCGTCTGATCCAGGAAGGCCTGAACGACCGCGACAAACTCAAGCTTGCGTTGCTCCCACGTCGGTTCCGGCGGTGCGGCAATGATGGGGCGAGCGCCGTCGGCTGCGATGACTTTGCCAGAGGCTTGAGCTGCAAAAAGCGCCTCATACTCTTGCGCGCCGACTTGCGAAAGCTCCTGCGCGGGCGGCAAGTAGCAGTCCGGGTTTGCCACCTCAATCAAGGGTGGTTCAGCCGTGACATCTGCAATCCTGACCATGGGCCGCTGGGCTTCAGGGTTGTTTGGATCAGCTTCCCAAGCCTGATCCGGAATGTTCACTTGAGGTCTCTCCCACGAGGGATCAGGGATCCAGAGCGTTCGCTCGCCATGGGCTCGAGTGTCGTAAAAACCTAGTGTTTTGGCATGAAAGAAGATCGTCATAGTCAGTAGCCTGTGGCCTCCCAGTAAATGTCATCAGGTGAATTGAACGGGCCGGAAATAACCGAAAACTGTGTATTGCTGACGATCAGGGTGTTGGTGCCTGTTGAAGTATCGCTGTAAAACACGCTCGTACGGCTTGCAACAAGCGATGAGCAACGATTGGGGAACGCGATAGGAAAACTGCGATGGGTGACGGTGTCCGAGGCCCCCAAGGTAATCCCCCACTGCTTGATCATCCCGGTCTGAGCACACTTCCACCAACCACTGGGTCCCAGCGAGGCGGTATTTTTCAGCACCGTCCCGGGCACATCGGCCGTGGCCTGCGGCAGGTTAGTCAGGCCAGCAGCATTGCCGCTGTAGATGCCTGAAATCGACAGATGCCCCCCTTCGGTAATGGTCATGGCATTGTTGGTGGCCCCCACATGGGTGACGACTTGGGGAGGCGTGGTGCTGGTTCCGCCGGCATAGGCCTCCACTGCCGCAAGATGTCGCTCATTCCAGCACGTTGCCCGCCACACCAGATACGCCATGTAGTTGGCAGGTGCATTAACTTGTATGGCCGGAGAACGGCCGCGCCATGCAACAAAGCCACCGCCCATGTCGGGTACATCAAAGGTGGCAGTACCAGACATCAAGCCACCTGCGAGGGGTAACTTGGCACTGTCAGAGATCGCGATGTTGGCCGTACCATCAAACGGCACACCATTGATTAGCCGCGGTGCTGCTAACCGCGAAGCTGTACCGGAGTTTCCGGCGACATCAATGCTATAAGAACCTTGCAGTCGGGCAGGTGGCACGATGCCTTGGGTCAAGGCATTCGCGTTGAGGTTCTGTAGCTGGCCGCCCTCACCGATGTACGCGCCCTTGATGGTCTGGTTTCCCTGCCCATCAAAAACGAACGCAGCGGGTACCCCGCCGACGTGAAGCGCCACGACAGGAAGCGAAGTGGAGGTTCCGCCCGCGTAAACGTCCATGGACGCCAGATGGCGCTCCCCCCACATGGTCCCTTTCCAGATGGAATAGGCATACGCGTTGTTCGGGCAGTTGATTTGAATGGCAGGTATGCGCTTTTGCCAATCCACGAAATAGCCGGCCATACCCGGGAAGTCCGCGCTGATCGTGCCAGCCATGGTCCCGCCACTCAGTGGCAACTTCGATTCATCGGTCAGTTTCCCGAACATCGACGCTACTTCGCCTTTGGTATAGGCATCCTTGATACCCATCTCGGCAAGCGTTTCCGGGTTGGCACCGCGTACGGCACGCCCATACTTGTCGACGGTGAGAACGCTGTAGGCCCCAGCCTGAACACCACTTCTTCCTGCGAGCATCTCAAACGCCAAGGGCGTGGTACCCAATGCGATGGGCCCCTTGCTGATCAATTGCCAAAGGGACCCACCGTAAGCGTTACCTTCTTCAACAATGACGCTAAGCCCAGGGGTGACAGATTCACCGGACTTGGCATCCGGCGAACGCGACCAAACACCATTGGCAACCACATAGATGCCGTTGTCCTTCGCCACAGATTGGCCCACAACCAGCACACGCTGGCCGGCAATCACGGCAACGCCATCGATCTGCTGCGCAGCGCTCAGCGCAATGTTCGCTGTCGACACAACACGTACCGATTGCTTGTTATCAAGCTTGGCCAACTCATCACCGAGAAAGCCCACAACCCAAGCACGGGTTGCCTTGACCACGGTGTCATCAATCAACAGCGTCACCAGAGACGCATTGCTCGTTTCGAAAATAGAGCGAATGTAAAATTCTTTGCCTGATCCGGAGGTTGCCAACACCGGTTTGAATGACTCCGGATATTTGACGATGGCGTACAACACACCGGTATCGGTCCAGATACCCGCCTCTCGTACATACCATCCACCGACATCAGCCGGAATGGTGACTTCCGCCAGCAGCCAACTCGGGTTTTTTTCGTCCTGAAAAAGGGCATTCAAGGGCCCTCTCCATACCTCACGCTTCAGCGCTTTGGCAGTCGCATCCGGGTTGTAGACAGCGCCATTGCCATCGCCGACCGAGATCTGTGAGAGTTTGATCGGCAAGCCTGCTGCCTTGCAGGCGGTTTCGTAAGCAATACCGGCATTTGTAAGTAGCGTATAGAAGTCGGCCATTTAGGACCCCTGTGGATAACTGGTGAAGGTTTCAACGCTGTAAAGCCCAGCAGCGCAAAATGCATCGCCTGTGGCTTTCAGCCCGTCGATGACAATCGGATGGATAGTGGTAAGTTCGCCGCATACCGTAGCGGCAGCTAGAGAATGGTTGCCGGATGCACTAAGCCCTACGGAGACCGTTACGATATCGCGCTCGCTTTTTGCGGCTGCCAGGCGTTGATCGAGCCGCGCGTCCACCTCTTGGCTGTAGGCTTGACTCGTGAATGCCCTCACCGAAAAGTTGTAGGGCTCGCCCACGGGTGATTGCTCGTACCACGAGCGAACTTCAGGGGCCAATTGCAAGCCAACTGCTGCATTCTCCAATGCCTTGCGTGTACCTGACTGCCTCGCAGTCGGCCAAGCGAGCTTTACGGTGGCCCTCTTTTCAGCTTCCGGAGCGTTGGCACTCCACTCGGTGACACCTCTGTCCGCAGCAAGGTAAGGCAAGAACTCGGCGGGTGTTTGCAACGGGTTCATCAACGCCGGAAACGGCGGCACCACCCGGTCAAGCAGCTTGCCAAACCCCAGGTCCAGCGCCTTTTCCAGTGGGGAACTGTTGGCGGGTAACAGACTTGCCTTGGGCTCACTCATAGCGTGTGCACCTCCACCTCGACGCCCGTGCAATACGGGGCCTGGAACGCGGTGCTGATGATCGGTGCCTGGGGTTCAAGAATCTGCAGTTGCGCAGCCCCGGCGCTGTGAATGGCGTAGTCGATCCAGCTCGGGTCGACGCGGCCTTCGAGGCGATGGCAGGACTCGGCATAGTCACGCAACAGTTTCTGGGCGGCGACTTGGGTGAGCCCCGAATCCGGGCCGGCGTTGATTTTGGCCACCACACGGATTTTGTAGGGTTGAATCTGTGCGCCCTGAACGCTGACCAGATCGGTCTCCGGGCGCACATCGGGTCGTGCGAAATGGCGGCGCACGCCGTCAAGCAAAGCGGCAGACGGCGTGCCGTCGCCTTCCCTTGAAAGCACGGTGACCATCACTTCCCCCGGCGCGGTTCGCCGGCCATTGCCGTCTTTGACCTGCGCCGCGTAGCCGTCCGGGTCAAAGGTGTAGCTGACCGTTACCACGCCCGGCGTTGCGCTTTGCACCTTCACCGATGGCCGCTCGCCGAGGGTGAACACCTCGCGGCGATACTGCATGCGCGAGCCCGCCGCCGGTGCGTGGGGTGCCAGGTAATAACGCAGGCGGGCGTCGTCGTCGCTTTCCAGGGTCGGCGGCACTGGCGGGAAGGCGGCCGGGTCGCCGGGGTCGAGCACCTGGCGCTCCAGGCCCATGTCGGCGAGGCGAGCATCCAGGTTGCTGCCGGTGGCCCACCACGCCAGCATCTGTTTGATGCGCGCATTGTATTTGCGCTCGTGGGTTTGCAGACGGATGCAGAAGGCTTCAAGGGCCAGGGTCAGCAGCTCGCTTTCATTGTCGAGGCTGACCTTGAGTTTGGCGGCGCTTTGCGGGGCACGGGTGGCCACGTAATCGATAACGAACGCCTTGAATTCAGCCAGCAGCGGCTCGAACTCGTCGACCGCAATGATGGCCGGTTCGGCCAGTTGGTTCTGGCCCGGGATCAACATGCTCATGTCACGACCTCGAAAGATTGTTGGCGGTTTTTCCAGGTGCCGGCAAACCGCAACAGCAGTCCGGCGCCTTGGCGGGTGGCGACGATGACCTGGGGTTGAAAATCGCCGATGCCGTTCTGGGTGTTGTAGAACGCCTGGGCTGCGTGGCTTTGGGCGAGGATCAACAGGTCGTCGCCCAGGTTCTGGCCGAGCAGTTGCGGGATCATCGAGCCGTACAGCGGGCGCTTCTGACGAGTGCCCACGGGGGTGGTCAGCGCTCGGGTGGCGCGCTGCACAAATTGCAGCCAGTCATCGACGGCTGCCCCGGTGTTGCGATCGATGCCGATCATGGGATGTCCTTGTCACGGGCTGATGACCCGGCCCTGGTGGTCCACCACCGGGCCGCTGAAGTGCGCGCCGCCGGCATCCAGCAACAGGCCGGTGCCGCCGATTTGCAAGGTGATGCTCTGGGGCGTGATCGTCAGGCTGGCGGCGCCGACTTTGACGTCGACCCGCTCACGGGAACCGCTGAATGTGGTAGGCCCGTTGGCCCAGTTGAAGGTGTGGCTGGCGTCGTCGTAGTCACTTTGGGTGCCGTCCTGATGGCGCCGCCGGGTCAGGCTTGCAACACTGGAGACCGGCGGAAACTGACTACTGTTAAGACCGAACAGGGCTACAGACTGGCCGCCACCTTCCCCGCCGCCGTAGTTGAGCAACAGGCATTGTTCGCCCACGGACGGGATGCGTGTTTCGGTTTGCGCGCCGGCGCTGGGGTTGAAAAAACGGATGGCGGGCGTCAGTAGCTCGCCGTGGCTGACCTTGCAGGTATTGCTGGCGGCGTCGACCTCCTGGCACACGCCAATCCGGCAGAAACTTTCGGCACGCCGGTAAAGGTCTTCGAGCTGGGCCTCCATTTCCGCCAGGCGCTCGACGATCGGCCCCAGTTGCATGCGTAACAGCGCGTCAAACATGGGCTACTCCGCCAGTGGTTTGTATTGAGCGGGGTCGTTAATGTTCGAGACCTCCCAGGTGCAGGCAAACAGCGGCGTGCCTGTAGGGTCTTCGAGCAGTCGCTGGCCGAGATAGACGGTTTGGCTAAAGGATACGGTCCAAGTGTCGTAGTCCATTTCCGTACTGGCTTGTATCGACGGCACTGCAACAATGGCGGCGGGCAAATCGCACTGCGCTGGCGGTAGCCCCCAGCGGTTATCCAGGGCCAAGTCCATCAGTTGGCTGGCCAGGTCGCAGGCATCAAAAGGTGCGGAACCGCTGACGACCATGACTTTGAGAGAAATCAACAATACGTGGGCTTTACGCCCGTCAAGAGCGCGAACATCCGGGCCGTTGCGCTCTACGCTAATCAGCACACCGGGTTTACGCTCGCCAGCCTGAAAGTCCTGGCGATTGCCCACCTGCAACTGTGGAAAGGCACCCTTGAGTACCTCGCCGATCGCAATGGGCAGCTGAGAAGGTTTTTCAATAAGTGTCATCTTGGGCATCCTTGCATCGGTGACTGCCGATAAGGGCGGGAAGCCCCGCACAATGGCGGGGACTTCCTGCTATCGGGTAACGCGCTTAGAAGGTCCAGCTCCATGCCGGAAAGGTAGGCAGCGGGCCGGTACCGTGATCTGGATAGAACACGTGAGGCGTAGGCGCCGCCGTGGGAGTAAAGCCAAAACGAGCCCACATGGGCACGCCGTCGATCAAGACGATGTTGCCGTCATCCTGCAACTGCAAGTAGGTACGATCAGGTCGGCCAGCCTGGTCCTGTACCGGAATCCAGCTGGTCAGGGCGATCCAGGTACGGCTGTGGACATGGTCGACGAGAATGGCCCCGCCTTGCATGTAGAAACAGTTAACCAGGTCCGAATTAGGACGGGCGTCTACGTAGGTGTAAGGCACCGAGCTATCGGCCACCCAGATTTTGACGCCGTTATCGTAAAGCACCAGGTTCGCGTCGGCCTCCAGGATCAGTTTGTACTGCTTGCTGGGAGACTCGAGATACTGCCCGACCAGCATGAAGTTACGGGGAGGTAGTACCGAGCTTCCGTTTTGAGTGAACGGAATAATATGAAAACCACTACTGGACATGTTGATCACCTTTTTGGGGTCGATTTATTGCGGAGGATTCCGCTTTTACGTCGCTCACAGGCGATTGCTCGAGACTCGTGGCCTTCACATGATTCAGCGTCCCACACCGGGGGCACTTGATCTGGAGCTCGTTACACTTGTCCGTCCGGGCAAGTAATTTCTTACAGCTTCCGCATCTAAGGTCCTTCAGCATCTGTGGACTCCTTCACGAGCCACATACCCGCTTGCATCGCCGGGGGTGGGGCTCGCGCACTTCACTTCAACGCATCAAATGCACGTCACTGCTGATCCGGGCGCGGGGTTGGAGGGTCGCTGACTCCAATTCGTTTGGCCGCCCAACGCTCATAAAGGCCAATCGCGACGTCTGCGCCGGCCATGGCAGTGAGGCAACCGATGGCGCCGGCGGTCCAGATCGACATGCCGGCGGCGTAGCACAGCATCAACGCTGAAACCCCGCACACCATGCAGGCCCCGGACCGTAGCACCAGCCGGCGAATCAACGACCAGCCGCGAGCGCCCTCCTTGTCTGCACGCCACATTTCCCCGGAAACGCCGCCAATCACGGCCAATATGATCACCAGCCAGATGGGCATTTCCGCTAACGCTTGCTGCTCGTTTGTCATGTCACGCCTCCTGGCTGAGCTCTAGATAGTCCGTATTTCATTTACACATGCTTCGATAGGTAGGCATTCCAAAAAGCCCGGTTGCCCGGGCTTTTCAGTAATGCTGTCCTCGAACGTTCGGCGCTACTGGCGCGGTACGGTTCTTTCCTCAATGTTTTTCCGACCACGATCCCTGTCTGCCGGATAACTGCTTCTGGTGCTTTACGCTGCACACCCGGGTCAGTTGCCAACCCTCTGAACCGTTATGAGGCCGGTTCATCGCTGCCTGTTTTTAAAGCGGTGAAACTAAAGAGCGTCGGCATCCTTGCCGGGTGTTGCCTGGCATCCCTGCCATCGCTTCGATGGCGTCCTTGCCGATGTTGCGTGCCTTCCTTGTCTTTCCCTGGCGGCATCCTTGCCGCCTCCACCAGGCCTTGTTGGCTGGCTTGAGATGAAGAATATGCATGTATGCATATACAGTCAATGCATTAATGCATTTATTTTTACCTTCAACATGCACTGATGCATTTAGAGCCTTGCTGGCCAGGGATTTGCCGATTTTCTACAGGCGAAAAAAAACCCGCACACTGGCGGGCTTTGTCTTATGCAAGGAGGCTAGCGGGCGTACATGCCCCACCAAAACACATGGCCGAGGATGCTGATCTGCTCATCCTGGATATCCTGAAAGCTGTAGTCTTCATCCGGGTGCTCATCGCGGTTGAAACTGCGCAGACGAATCCCGGAAGGCAGGCGGTAGAGCTGTTTCACGCGCAGCTGGCCATTGTGGTTGATGGCGTACAGGTCGCCATCGACGATATCACCAATGCCACTCTTGCCCGCATTCACCCCCACCGTCGCACCGTCGCGCAGCACCGGCAACATGCTGTTGCCGCGCACCGTCACACATTTGGCCTGGTCGAACTGCACACCGTTGTGGCGAAGGCTGCGCTTGCCGAACCGCAGGCTGGCCTTCTCGCTTTCCTCGATGACGAATCTTCCTGATCCAGCAGCCAATTCAACCTCGCGCAGAAAGGGGATCGACACCTCGTCATCATTAACGGGCGTGTCGTCGTCCCACAGGCTTATGTCCTTGAGTTCCGAATGCATCGGGTCGCGTCCGTCGTCCCGCGAAACGCCCACCGCCGCGCGCCCGCGCAGTTGGTCGGTGCTCACACGGAAGTAGTCGGCGATGCGGGAAATGTGCTTGTCCGACGGATCAACGATCTTGCCGCTGAGGATCCGGGACAACGTGGATTGAGGCACGCCGGTACGCCGGTGAAGCTCCGTGGGGGAGATCCGGTCGCGGTCCAGCAATTCTCTTAAGACGGATGAAACGTTGCGTTTTTGCATAATGGGGATGATGACGGGGGATTTCGGGGTTGGCAAATGCTAATTTGCATATTTCATGCATATTTCAGGCCGCGGTGGCGAGCCCCTTTAATACTGGCTGGCAGTAGAGGCCTCGCCCTTTTGTATTTTCCCTAGCCGTTTGCGAACTGCGAACCCTCGACCTCGCATGTTAACCTTGCCGCCATCGCAAAATCGCAGGGCCAAACGCCCCACCTTTGCCCCACTCCTTTCAACGAATTTGCCTACGACCCAATGAGTAAAGCCACTTCAGATCTGTCCTCCCACACCCCGATGATGCAGCAGTACTGGCGCCTCAAAAACCAGCACCCTGATCAGTTGATGTTCTATCGCATGGGCGACTTCTACGAGATCTTCTATGAAGACGCGAAGAAGGCCGCCAAGTTGCTGGACATCACCCTGACCGCGCGCGGGCAGTCGGCGGGGCAGTCGATTCCGATGTGTGGCATTCCTTACCACTCACTGGAAGGCTACTTGGTCAAGCTGGTGAAGCTGGGCGAGTCGGTGGTGATTTGTGAGCAGATCGGCGACCCGGCCACGAGCAAGGGGCCGGTGGAACGCCAAGTGGTGCGCATTATTACGCCGGGCACGGTGAGTGATGAGGCGCTGCTGGATGAGCGTCGCGATAACCTGATCGCAGCGGTGTTGGGCGATGAGCGTTTGTTCGGCCTGTCGGTGCTGGATATCACCAGCGGCAATTTCAGCGTGCTGGAGATCAAGGGCTGGGAGAACCTGCTGGCGGAGCTGGAGCGGATCAATCCGGTGGAGTTGTTGATTCCGGATGATTGGCCAAAGGACTTGCCGGCAGAAAAGCGCCGTGGGACCAAACGCCGTGCGCCGTGGGACTTCGAGCGTGATTCGGCGCTGAAAAGTCTGTGTCAGCAATTCTCGGTGCAGGACCTTAAAGGCTTCGGCTGCGAAACCCTGACCCTGGCGATCGGCGCCGCCGGTTGCCTGCTGGGTTACGCCAAGGAAACCCAGCGCACCGCCCTGCCGCATTTGCGCAGCCTGCGCCATGAGCGCCTGGACGATACCGTGGTGCTCGATGGCGCCAGCCGTCGCAACCTGGAGCTGGACACCAACCTGGCGGGCGGGCGTGACAACACGCTGCAATCGGTGGTCGACCGCTGCCAGACCGCCATGGGCAGCCGTTTGCTGACCCGTTGGCTGAACCGTCCACTGCGCGATCTGACCGTGCTGCAAGCGCGGCAGACTTCCATTACCTGCCTGCTGGACGGCTATCGCTTTGAAAAGCTGCAGCCGCAGCTGAAAGAAATCGGCGACATAGAGCGCATTCTGGCGCGGATCGGCCTGCGCAACGCACGGCCCCGTGACCTCGCGCGCCTGCGTGACGCCCTCGGCGCCCTCCCACAGTTGCAAGAGGCGATGACCGATCTGGACACGCCGCACCTGCAACAGCTGGCGGTGACCACCGGCACCTACCCGGACCTCGCGGCCCTGCTGGAAAAAGCCATTATTGATAACCCGCCTGCGATCATCCGTGACGGCGGCGTGCTGAAAACCGGATATGACACCGAGCTGGACGAGCTGCAATCTCTGAGCGAAAACGCCGGCCAATTCCTGATTGACCTGGAAGCACGCGAGAAAGCCCGCACGGGCCTGGCCAACTTGAAGGTCGGCTACAACCGTGTGCACGGCTACTTTATTGAGTTGCCGAGCAAGCAGGCCGAGTCGGCGCCGGTTGATTATCAGCGTCGCCAGACCCTTAAAGGCGCCGAGCGCTTTATCACGCCGGAATTGAAAGAGTTCGAAGACAAGGCGTTGTCGGCCAAAAGCCGTGCCTTGGCGCGGGAAAAGATGCTCTATGAAGCCTTGCTCGAAGACTTGATCAGCCGCTTGGCGCCGTTGCAAGACACCGCAGGCGCGCTGGCGGAACTGGATGTGTTGAGCAACCTGGCCGAGCGTGCGCTGAACCTTGACCTCAATTGCCCGCGCTTTGTGAGCGAGCCGTGCATGCGCATCGTGCAGGGGCGCCATCCGGTGGTTGAGCAGGTGTTGACCACGCCGTTTGTCGCCAACGACCTGTCGCTGGATGACGACACGCGCATGCTGGTGATTACCGGCCCGAACATGGGTGGTAAATCCACCTACATGCGCCAGACCGCATTGATCGTATTGCTGGCGCACATCGGCAGCTTTGTGCCGGCGGCCAGTTGCGAGTTGTCGCTGGTGGACCGCATTTTCACGCGGATCGGCTCCAGCGACGACCTGGCCGGTGGCCGTTCGACCTTTATGGTGGAAATGAGCGAGACCGCCAACATCCTGCACAACGCCACAGAACGCAGCCTGGTATTGATGGACGAAGTGGGCCGCGGCACCAGTACCTTCGACGGTCTGTCTCTGGCCTGGGCGGCGGCCGAGCGCCTGGCGCATCTGCGCGCCTACACGCTGTTTGCCACTCACTACTTCGAACTGACCGTATTGCCGGAAAGCGAACCGCTGGTCGCCAACGTGCATTTGAATGCCACCGAGCACAACGAACGCATCGTGTTCCTGCACCACGTGCTGCCAGGGCCGGCGAGCCAGAGCTACGGCCTGGCAGTGGCGCAACTGGCCGGCGTACCGAGCGAGGTAATCACCCGCGCCCGAGAGCATCTCAGCCGCCTGGAAACCACCGCGCTGCCCCACGAAACCGTGGTTGCAAGCCCCGTCAAAGCCAAAAGCAAGAGCAGCGCGCCGCATCAAAGCGATATGTTCGCCAGCCTGCCCCATCCGGTACTGGATGAGTTGGCCAAGCTTGATCTGGACGACATGACCCCGCGCAAAGCGCTCGAAATGTTATATGCACTGAAGGTTCGGATATAACGCTGAGGCTTGCAAGCTGGTAGACTCTCGCGCGGTTTGGGATGCTGCGGGCTTTTAGCCTGGCCTGCAGACTATCGCTCCCGAACCTCGCGAGCCCTGCCACAAAGGGTTTCGCTGCCGCCGCCTGAGGAGAAAATTAGAAATGACCTTCGTCGTCACCGACAACTGCATCAAGTGCAAGTACACCGACTGCGTGGAAGTATGTCCGGTGGACTGCTTCTACGAAGGCCCGAACTTCCTGGTTATCCACCCGGACGAGTGCATCGACTGCGCCCTGTGTGAGCCTGAATGCCCGGCCGTCGCCATTTTCTCCGAGGATGAAGTCCCGGCAGAGATGCAGGAATTTATTCAGTTGAACGTCGAGCTGGCGGAAATCTGGCCGAACATCACTGAACGCAAGGATCCGATGCCGGATGCAGCGGACTGGGACGGTAAAAAAGGCAAGATTGCAGACCTCGAACGCTGATAGCGTCGCCGCCCATAAAAAAGGCCCCTTGCGGGCCTTTTTGCGTTTCTGCGCAGCGGGTTTTACTTTTCTGCAGGCAAAAAAAGGGGCGGTATGACCCGCCCACATTTTTTCCCTAGTCCCTGTATTCCTTTTCATCATCCTGATGAATCGCATCCTGCGACATTCCCTGAACCATCGTTCCTTGATGGCTGTGCCAATCCGTGGACACAGGGCTGATGTTAGAGAGTTCCAAGGGAAGTTCAACGGGATCCAAGTTGCGGGCTGACAGCTTTTCACGCGAGGCCTCGCATAAATAATTGTTACTTTTCAACAGGATAGAAAAGTCTCTCGCCTTTCTTAGTCGTACACACCCGGTAAAAACCCCAAACACTTACGAAAAAGTAAGCGAATGCTTACACGCGCAATTGCGTAAAAGCGTAACCGGGCCCTGTTGGCCGATCTTCAGGCATGAAAAAGCCTCGGCAATGCCGAGGCTTTTTCGCTTCAGAGAGGTCAGTCGTCGCTGACCGTGATCGTCGGCATCGCCGGTGCAGCCGCTTCCTGCAGCACGATCCGGGCCCCCACGTGGCGGGCCAGTTCCTGATAAACCATGGCGACCGGGCTGTCAGGCTCGGCCACCACGGTAGGCTTGCCACCATCGGCCTGCTCACGAATCAGCATCGACAACGGCAACGAGGCCAGCAATTCAACGCCGTATTGAGTCGCGAGCTTCTCGCCACCGCCCTCACCGAACAGGTGCTCGGCATGCCCGCAGTTGGAGCAGATGTGCACCGCCATGTTCTCCACCACGCCCAGCACGGGAATGTTGACCTTGCGGAACATCTCCACACCTTTGCGGGCATCAAGCAGCGCAAGATCCTGCGGCGTGGTCACGATCACCGAACCGGCCACCGGGACTTTTTGCGCCAGGGTCAGCTGGATATCACCGGTGCCGGGCGGCATGTCGATAACCAGGTAATCGAGGTCGCCCCAGGCGGTCTGGGTGACCAGTTGCAGCAACGCGCCGGAGACCATCGGCCCGCGCCAGACCATCGGCGTGTTGTCGTCGGTGAGGAAGGCCATGGACATGACCTCAACACCATGGGCCTCAATCGGTACAAACCATTTCTGATCCTTGACCTTCGGCCGCGTGCCTTCGGCGATGCCGAACATCACACCCTGGCTTGGGCCATAGATGTCGGCGTCGAGAATGCCCACGCGCGCGCCTTCGCGAGCCAGGGCCAGGGCGAGGTTGGCCGCCGTGGTGGACTTGCCCACGCCACCCTTGCCGGACGCCACGGCAACCACGTTCTTGACGTTGGCCAGGCCCGGGATTTGCGCCTGGGCCTTGTGCGCGGCGATCACGCACTGAATGTCGACCTTGGCCGCACGTACGCCCTCGAGACCTTCGATGGCCATTTGCAGCATTTGCGCCCAGCCGTTCTTGAACAGGCCTGCGGCATAGCCCAGTTCCAACTGGACCGACACTTGGTCACCCTGGACCTCGATGGCGCGCACACAGCCGGCGCTGACCGGGTCCTGGTTCAAATAGGGGTCGGTGTACTGGCGAAGAACGGCTTCCACCGCTGCGCGATTGACGGCGCTCATGGGCTACTCCCGAAAAAAGACTGACTGAAACAGGCGGCTATCCTAACCGTTCCGACAGCCCAGCGGCATGCTTTCGAAGGTCTGGAAGATGCTGAAACAGCGTCACGGGGTGAAATAAATTTCCCGGCGCTTTATAGTGGCCGACCTCCGTTTCATCAAGTAGCCGAGCCCCATGTCCGAGCCACGCAAGATCCTCGTCACCAGCGCCCTGCCCTATGCCAATGGTTCCATCCATCTTGGCCATATGCTTGAGTACATCCAGACTGATATGTGGGTGCGCTTCCAGAAGCATCGCGGCAATCAATGCATTTATGTCTGCGCGGACGACGCCCACGGTTCGGCCATCATGTTGCGCGCCGAAAAGGAAGGGATCACCCCGGAACAACTGATCGCCAATGTGCAGGCTGAACACAGCGCCGACTTTGCCGAGTTCCTGGTGGATTTCGACAACTTCCATTCGACCCACTCCGAGGAAAACCGCGAGCTGTCGAGCCAGATCTACAAGCGCCTGCGCGACGCCGGGCACATCGACACGCGGTCGATCACCCAGTATTTCGACCCGGAAAAGAAAATGTTCCTGGCCGACCGCTTCATCAAGGGCACCTGCCCGAAATGCGGCACCGAAGACCAGTACGGCGACAACTGCGAGAAATGCGGTGCTACCTACGCGCCGACTGACCTGAAAGATCCGAAGTCGGCCATCTCGGGCGCCACGCCGGTGCTCAAGGATTCCCAGCACTTCTTCTTCAAGCTCCCGGATTTCCAGCAAATGCTGCAAACCTGGACCCGCAGTGGCACGTTGCAGGACGCCGTGGCGAACAAGATCGCCGAATGGCTGGATGCCGGCCTGCAACAGTGGGACATCTCCCGCGATGCGCCGTACTTCGGTTTCGAAATCCCTGACGAGCCGGGCAAATACTTCTACGTGTGGCTGGATGCTCCGATCGGCTACATGGCCAGCTTCAAGAACCTGTGTGACCGTACGCCGGAACTGGATTTCGACGCGTTCTGGAACAAGGATTCCACCGCCGAGCTGTACCACTTCATCGGCAAGGACATCGTCAACTTCCACGCCCTGTTCTGGCCGGCGATGCTTGAAGGTTCGGGCTACCGCAAGCCAACCGGCATTGCCGTGCACGGCTACCTGACGGTCAACGGCCAGAAAATGTCCAAGTCCCGTGGCACCTTTATCAAGGCGCGCACCTACCTGGACCATCTGTCGCCGGAATACCTGCGCTACTACTACGCCTCCAAGCTGGGCCGTGGCGTCGACGACCTGGACCTGAACCTGGAAGACTTCGTACAGAAGGTCAACTCGGACCTGGTCGGCAAGGTCGTCAACATCGCCAGCCGCTGCGCCGGTTTTATCCATAAGGGCAACGCCGGTGTGCTGGTGGCTGAAAACGCCGCGCCGGAACTGACTGACGCCTTCCTCGCCGCTGCGCCAAGCATCGCCGACGCCTATGAAGCCCGTGACTTTGCCCGCGCCATGCGCGAAATCATGGGCCTGGCTGACCGCGCCAACGCCTGGATCGCCGACAAGGCACCGTGGTCGCTGAACAAACAGGAAGGCAAGCAGGCTGAAGTCCAGGCAATCTGCGCCACGGGCGTCAACCTGTTCCGTCAGTTGGTGATTTTCCTCAAGCCCGTGCTGCCATTGCTGGCTGCCGATGCCGAGGCGTTCCTGAACGTCGCGCCGCTGACCTGGAATGACCACGCCACCTTGCTGAGCAACCATCAGCTGAACGAGTTCAAGCCGCTGATGACCCGTATCGACCCGGTCAAGGTCCAGGCCATGACCGATGCTTCGAAAGAAGACCTGGTCGCCAGCCAGACCGACACCGGTGAGTCCGCGCCTGCTGGCAATGGCGAACTGGCCAAGGACCCGCTCTCCCCGGAAATCGAGTTCGACGCCTTTGCGGCCGTGGACCTGCGCGTTGCGCTGATCATCAAGGCCGAAGCCGTGGAAGGGGCTGACAAGCTCTTGCGCCTGACGCTGGACATCGGTGACGAGCAGCGTAACGTTTTCTCCGGCATCAAGAGCGCGTACCCGGACCCGTCCAAGCTCGATGGTCGGCTGACCATGATGATCGCCAACCTCAAGCCACGGAAAATGAAGTTCGGTCTTTCCGAAGGCATGGTGATGGCAGCTGGCCCTGGCGGTGAAGAGATTTACCTGCTGAGCCCTGACAGCGGCGCCAAGCCGGGTCAGCGTATCAAGTAAGCCAGAAGGCTGTGCTTGTGGTTGTTGTAGTGAGCGGGCTTGCCCCGCGTTGGGTCGCGCAGCGGCCCTAAACCAGCGACTCGGTCCTATTTGTAGAAACCGTGATGGCAGTGATGGGGCTGCTCCGCAGCCCAACGCGGGGCAAGCCCGCTCGCCACGACAAGCCCACAAGCCACAACGGATAGAATCCCGCTCATTACAACCTGCGGGCTCACCACCCAGGCCCTGTTCGTCTAACCGGCATGCCAATGATCCTCCCATGAACCTGACACAACGTATCGACGCGCTGCTGCCGCAGACCCAATGCGGCAAGTGCGGGCACCCGGGCTGCAAACCCTACGCCGAGGGCATCGCGCTTGGTGAAGCGATCAACAAATGCCCGCCGGGCGGCGAGGAAACCATCGCCAGCCTGGCGCAATTGCTGCGCGTGCCGGTGCTGGAACTGGACACCAGCCGAGGGGAAGCTCCGGCACAGGTCGCCTATATCCGTGAAGCCGAGTGCATCGGCTGCACCAAGTGCATACAGGCCTGCCCGGTGGATGCAATTGTCGGCGCCGCCAAGCTGATGCACACCGTCATCATGGATGAATGCACCGGCTGCGACTTGTGTGTTGCGCCCTGCCCCGTGGACTGCATTGAAATGCACCCGGCAGCCACCGTGCTGCCGATTGTGGGCGGCCTGGCGACCAATGATCGACAACGCGATGAGCGCAGCATCAAACGTGACCGGGCGCGGCGCCGTTATGAACAACGCAATGCGCGGCTGCAACGGGAAGAGGCTCAAAAGCTCGCTGAACGCCTGGCTCGGGCCAAACGTTCGGAACCGGCGTTACCCGTGCAGGCCAGCACTGCCCAAGATGCAGCGGTCAAGAAAGCCAAAATCACGGTTGCAATGAGTCGCGCCCAGTTGCACAAATCCTTGAAAGCGTTTGGTCACCCGCCAACCTTTGAACAGCAATCGCAGTTGATTGCCCTGCAACAGCAATTCGAAGCAGCGGAGCAAGCGCTGGCAGCTTTGGAAGTGCACACCGCACCGACGGCAGTAGCCGCGACCGGTAATACTGCCGACCTGAAACGCGCCAAAATCCAGCTCGCGATGCGCCGCGCGGAGCTGAAGAAAGCCCAGGACTTGAACGCCGACCCGCAACAACTGGCGCAGGCGCAGCACAAGCTCGACGAGGCACAGCACCAGGTGGATGCCCACAGCAACGCCTGATCCGCAAATCCTGCGGCGTGTATTGCTACAATCGCGCCGACCGCCTGCAAGGAACCTCTGCCCCATGAACGCCGCAAAACGCCTGGAAATTTTCCGCAGGTTTCACGAGGATAATCCGGAACCCAAGACCGAACTGGCCTACACCACGCCGTTCGAGTTGCTGATTGCGGTGATCCTCTCGGCGCAGTCCACAGACGTTGGCGTCAACAAGGCCACGGCCAAACTGTACCCGGTGGCCAACACGCCAGAGGCGATTTATGCACTGGGCATTGAAGGCTTGTCGCAATACATCAAGACCATCGGCCTGTACAACAGCAAGGCGAAGAATGTGATTGAAACCTGCCGCCTGCTGGTCGAGATGCATGGCGGCGAAGTGCCACAAACCCGCGAAGCTCTGGAAGCGTTGCCGGGTGTGGGCCGTAAAACCGCCAACGTGGTGCTCAATACGGCGTTCCGGCAACTGACTATGGCGGTGGACACGCATATTTTCCGTGTCAGCAACCGCACCGGCATCGCGCAGGGCAAGAACGTGGTGGAGGTGGAAAAGCAGTTGATGAAGTTTGTACCCAAGCCCTATCTGCTCGATTCCCACCACTGGCTGATCCTTCACGGGCGTTATGTTTGCCAGGCCCGCAAGCCGCGTTGCGGGAGCTGCCGCATCGAGGATCTGTGCGATTACAAGGACAAGACGTCTGACGATTGAGGGATCATTGGTTTTTTCGATCACCCGATTGAAAAAATCTTTTTTACCCATTCATGGATTATCGTTATAAGGAGCGCCAACGGCAGTCTTAGCCTGGAGTTAACCTTATGAGCACTGGCAAAGAACAACTGGATGTAGAGGACGACCTCGTTGCGGAGTCGGATGACGATGGGGAAGCCCCTGTTGCAGAGGTGGCCAAGACCAATTTGAGCAAACGCCGCACTATCGACAACCTATTGGAAGAGCGACGCTTGCAAAAACAACTGGCCGATTACGACTTCGATCTCTGATCGACCTGTTGACGACCGGAAGCCTCCCTGACGGAGGCTTTTTTCTGCCGGTTACTCTGGGGGGATCCGGCCGCTAGACGAGGCCATTGCGTTGAGCCAGCTCGATCAGGTCCACCAGGGAGCGCGCGTTGAGCTTGAGCAGAAGGCGAGTCTTGTAGGTGCTCACGGTCTTGTTGCTCAAAAACATGCCGTCAGCGATTTCCTTGTTGGTTTTGCCACGGGCCAGTTGCTGCAGCACCATCATCTCACGCCCGGACAGGCGTTCGACCATGTCCGCTTCACTGGCATTGCCCATGGTGGAGCGCACCGAGTTGAGCGCCTGGTTCGGAAAGTAGCTGTAACCCGAGAGCACGGCCTTGATGGCACTCAGCAGCTCGGTCAGGTCTTGCTGCTTGCACACATAGCCTGCCGCACCCGCCTGCATGCAACGCATCGAAAAATGCCCGGGGGCCTGGGACGTCAGCACCAGTACCTTCACCGGCGCGGGTTGTTTGGCAGACGCCAGCCGGCAAATCACTTCCAGCCCGTCGAGCTTGGGTATTCCGATATCCAGAATGACGATGTCCGGTACATGCTCCCGTGCAAGTTGCAATGCATCGACACCGTTATCAGTCTCGGCAACGACTTCATAACCATGACGCTCCATTAGCATGCGCACAGCAAGCCGAATGACGGGATGATCATCCACGATCAGCACTTTATTCATGAGAAAGTCCAATTTCGCTGTTCGAATTATTTAGAGCAAACACAATAGCCTAGTCGCCCGCTAGTTGGCATAGCATTCCCCCCCAAGCAACAGCAAGCAGAGACCCAACCCACAACGATATCGGAATAAGCCTACAAAAAAACACTAACTCGGATGCACCCTGCTTTATGACGCCTTTCAGATATTTCCGGGCTTTTAAATATTTTGCGCAAATTAAGCCACGTACACGGCGCATTGGGTAAACGCCCCGCACGTGACTTTCAGGAAAAGCCCATTGTGTAAAGCTGCCCGGAGAATAATCCCACGTAAAACTTCCGACTGTTTTAGTTCCATTCAACATATTTTAAAACCTCCTTAATTCCTACAGAATTTTCAGCGCATTACTGGAATCCTGTAAAACATAGTGAAACTTCTGTAAGAAATAGTTCCTATGAAGGTGTTAGAAATTCATTCAGTTAAACAAAAACTCAACAGACAACTTTAGAGTTCAACAAAATATAAACACTCTGGTAATACAACTAAAAATCATCGCCGGCTCAAGGCCACAGATTACTTACAGGCAAAAAAATGGCCCCTTGAACAAGGGGCCATTTTTCACAACAAGGAATCTGTCAGAACAGCTTGCGGCCCTTGTTGGCTGCAATGCGCATGCGCAGGGCATTCAACTTGATAAAGCCAGCTGCATCCGCCTGATTGTAAGCGCCGCCATCTTCCTCGAAGGTGGCAATGTTGGCGTCGAACAGCGACTCATCGGACTTGCGGCCAGTAACGATCACGTTGCCCTTGTACAGCTTCAGGCGCACAACACCATTCACGTGAACCTGGGAGGCATCGATCATCTGTTGCAGCATCAGACGCTCAGGGCTCCACCAGTAGCCGGTGTAGATCAGGCTGGCGTACTTGGGCATTAGCTCGTCTTTGAGGTGAGCCACTTCGCGATCCAGGGTGATGGACTCGATGGCGCGGTGGGCACGCAGCATGATGGTGCCACCTGGGGTTTCGTAGCAGCCACGGGACTTCATGCCCACGTAACGGTTCTCGACGATGTCGAGACGGCCGATACCGTGTTCACCGCCGATACGGTTCAGGGTCGCCAGCACGGTGGCCGGGGTCATTTCGACGCCGTCCAGCGCGACGATGTCGCCGTTGCGGTAGGTCAATTCCAGGTACTGGGCCTTGTCTGGAGCGTTCTCCGGGGAGACGGTCCATTTCCACATGTCTTCTTCATGCTCGGTCCAGGTGTCTTCCAGCACGCCGCCTTCATAGGAGATGTGCAGCAAGTTGGCGTCCATCGAGTACGGGGACTTCTTCTTGCCGTGACGCTCGATCGGGATCGCGTGCTTTTCCGCGTAATCCATCAGCTTTTCACGGGACAGCAGGTCCCACTCGCGCCACGGAGCAATCACTTTTACGCCAGGCTTGAGGGCGTAGGCGCCCAGTTCAAAACGGACCTGGTCGTTGCCTTTGCCGGTGGCGCCATGGGAAATGGCGTCAGCGCCGGTTTCGTTGGCGATTTCGATCAAGCGCTTGGCGATCAGCGGACGTGCGATGGAGGTACCCAGCAGGTACTCGCCTTCGTAGACGGTGTTGGCGCGAAACATCGGGTAGACGAAATCGCGGACGAACTCTTCGCGCAGGTCGTCAATGTAGATCTCTTTCACGCCCATGGCTTGCGCCTTGGCACGTGCAGGTTCGACCTCTTCGCCCTGACCCAGGTCAGCGGTGAAGGTCACCACTTCACAGTTATAAGTATCCTGCAGCCACTTGAGGATCACCGAAGTGTCCAGGCCGCCGGAATACGCGAGAACGACCTTGTTTACGTCGGCCATGCCATCACTCCACGGGGTTGTACGGAAAGGCGACGATTCTACCGACCAAAACCATGAAATTACAGGGGCGCGACAGCAAATGAAGATAAAGCGACAGATTATGTCGAGTGCGCGACCGATAGCCGCACTTTATGACGTGTGTGCAGGGTTGCCTGGAGCCGTGGCCTGAGGCGCCGGTTTTTCGGGAACGGCGACACGTTCAAGCTGAATATTCACACGGCGGTTGCGCGCCCGGTTGGCGGCGTTGGTGTTGGGGGCCAGCGGGTAGCTCTCGCCGTGAAAGCGCATGGTTATCTGCGATTCCGGGATGCCATTTTCCTTGAAGTAGTCCGTCACGGCCAGGGCACGGCGGCGCGAGACGTCGCGGTTGGTCAGGCGATTGCCACTGTTGTCGGAATGGCCGTTCAACTCGATATGGTTAACCGTGGGATCAGCCTTCATGAACGCGACAATCACCGCCAGTTTCTTTTTGGCCGCCGCATCCAGCTCGATGCCGCCACCGGGAAACCCGACTTCAGTCTGTTTGACCTGGTCGTAATTCATCGGCAATAACTTGGCCGTGCACAGTTGATAGTCGTTGAAGGCCTTGTTGAATTTCACCGGTAGCAGGCGAACCTCCGAGTAGCCGCCTTCGCGCCCGTAATGCCGCACAGTCGGACTGCGCCCTTCGAGCAAACCGCTGAACAGCCGCCCGGCCTGGGCTTGGGAACTGTTGAAAAGCACATCGCCACTGCCGACACGCACAGCGCCAAGGTTGATATCACCACGGCCCGGCTGCCAAGGCGCAGCGGCGGCCAACAAGGTGGCCGAGCCCGCACCCAATGCGCCGTTGTAGGCTTTGAGGCGGAACGTCGCCTGCTCGCCGGCCCGGCGCACGAACTCACCCGAGCCAAAATCGGTGATCGGCTGGGTCAGGCGGCACTCGAACTGGTCGCCTTCCACCTTCCACTCGATGTTCTCCAGACGTGTCTGGAACGTGAGGGCCATCGCAGGCAGGCTGGCGAACACACTGAGCAGGGCTAGATAATGCTGGCGCACGGGAGGCTCCACTGGTTTCTACAACACTTCAAAGCGTCATACGTCGTTAAGGCATACCCAGGGATATCGGACGCCTGCAGCAAAACTTGATAGCGAGTGCCTGCAAGAGTCTTTTCCGGTAGCATTCCCACCAGATTGACCCGCCTGGAATCCCCAATGTCCGACCGCCTGACCCTGCTGCGTCCCGACGACTGGCATATTCATCTTCGCGATGGTGCTGCGTTACCCCAAACTGTGGCCGATGTAGCGCGCACGTTTGGCCGCGCCATCATCATGCCAAACCTGGTACCTCCGGTGCGTAATGCCGAGCAAGCCGACGCCTATCGCCAGCGCATCCTCGCTGCGCGCCCGGCCGGCAGCCGCTTCGAACCGTTGATGGTGCTCTACCTGACCGATCGCACCCAGCCCGAAGAGATTCGTGAGGCCAAGGCCAGCGGCTTCGTGTACGCCGCCAAGCTGTACCCGGCAGGCGCGACCACCAACTCCGATTCCGGCGTAACCAGCATCGACAAGATCCTGCCCGCCATCGAAGCCATGGCCGAAGTCGGCATGCCGCTGTTGATCCACGGCGAAGTCACCCGTGGCGACGTCGATGTGTTCGACCGTGAAAAGATCTTCATCGACGAACACATGCGTCGCGTGGTCGAGCTGTTCCCGACCTTGAAAGTGGTGTTTGAACACATCACCACCGCCGACGCCGTGCAGTTCGTCAACGAAGCTTCGGCCAACGTTGGCGCGACCATCACCGCGCATCACTTGCTCTACAACCGCAACCACATGCTGGTGGGCGGTATTCGACCGCACTTCTATTGCCTGCCGATCCTCAAGCGCAACACCCACCAGGTGGCCTTGCTGGATGCCGCCACCAGCGGCAGCCCGAAGTTCTTCCTCGGTACCGACTCGGCACCTCACGCCCAGCACGCCAAGGAAGCCGCGTGCGGCTGTGCCGGCTGCTACACCGCGTATGCCGCCATCGAGCTGTACGCCGAGGCGTTCGAGGCGCGCAATGCCCTGGACAAACTCGAAGGCTTCGCCAGCCTCAATGGCCCGCGTTTCTACGGCCTGCCGGCGAACACCGACCGCATCACCCTGGTTCGTGAAGACTGGACCGCCCCTGCCAGCCTGCCGTTTGGCGAGTTGACTGTTATCCCGCTGCGCGCCGGTGAAACACTGCGCTGGCGCCTGCTGGAGGAAAGCAAGTGAGTGAAGACCATTACGACGACGAACATGAGCACAGTGGTGGCGGTTCCCGTCACCCGATGGCCGAGCGGTTTCGCGGCTATCTGCCGGTTGTCATCGACGTAGAGACCGGTGGCTTCAACTGTGCCACCGACGCGCTGCTGGAAATTGCCGCGACCACCATCGGCATGGATGAACAGGGTTTTGTGTTCCCGGAACACACTCACTTCTTTCGCGTGGAGCCGTTTGAAGGCGCGAATATCGAAGCCGCTGCTTTGGAATTCACCGGTATCAAGCTCGATCATCCATTGCGCATGGCCGTAAGCGAAGAAGCGGCGCTGACCGACATCTTCCGTGGCGTGCGCAAGGCGTTGAAAGCCAATGGCTGCAAACGCGCGATCCTGGTCGGGCACAACAGCAGCTTCGACTTGGGCTTCCTGAACGCCGCCGTGGCGCGGCTGGACATGAAACGCAACCCGTTTCATCCGTTTTCCAGCTTCGACACCGCCACCCTCGCTGGCCTGGCGTATGGCCAAACCGTACTGGCCAAGGCCTGCCAGGCAGCCGGTATCGACTTTGACGGCCGTGAGGCTCACTCGGCCCGCTACGACACCGAGAAGACCGCCGAGCTGTTCTGCGGCATCGTCAATCGCTGGAAAGACATGGGCGGCTGGGAAGATTTCAACGACTGAGGCTGACGCGCCTGTGGAGCGAGCTTGTTGTGGCGAGGGAGCTTGCTCCCGCTGGGCTGCGCAGCGGCCCCAATAAGACCGCTGCGGTTAACCTGTTAAACTGCGGTGTCAGGATCTGGGGCCGCTTCGCAGCCCAGCGCGAGCAAGCTCCCTCGCCACAGAAGCTCGCTCGCCACAGACCCAAATGCAGTGCATAAAAAAACCGGCCTTCACAGGCCGGTTTTTTTGTACCTCGAACCTGGCTTACAGCTTGCCAGCGTTCTCGGTCAGGTAAGCCGCAACGCCTTCTGGCGAAGCGTTCATGCCTTTGTCGCCTTTTTTCCAGTTGGCAGGGCAGACTTCGCCGTGCTCTTCGTGGAATTGCAGCGCGTCAACCAGACGGATCAGCTCTTCCATGTTACGGCCCAGTGGCAGGTCGTTGATGATCTGGGAGCGAACCACGCCTTTGTCGTCGATCAGGAACGCGCCACGGAAAGCCACGCCGCCTTCGGACTCCACGTCGTAGGCCTTGGCAATGTCGTGCTTCATGTCGGCAGCCATGGTGTATTTGACTTTGCCGATGCCGCCATCATTGATGGCGGTGTTGCGCCAGGCGTTGTGGGTGAAATGGGAGTCGATGGAAACCGCGACCACTTCAACGTTGCGCGCCTTGAAATCGTCCATGCGGTGGTCCAGAGCAATCAGCTCCGAAGGGCAGACGAAGGTGAAGTCCAGCGGGTAGAAGAACACCAGGCCGTATTTGCCTTTGATGGCTTCAGACAGTTTGAAGCTGTCTACGATTTCGCCATTGCCGAGGACGGCAGGTACGTCGAAATCCGGGGCTTGTTTGCCGACGAGTACGCTCATTGGGTTTCTCCTGATGTGAGGGTGAAGATTGAAGTAAAAGGACCGGCCCCGAGTCTGCCGCTATCAAGCGACAGCCCTGTGACACAATCACGCTTCGTGAAGACCGACCATCATACACTGAAAAAACCGTCCGTCAGCGAAGGCACGGCGCCATGCAATACGCCGAGAATCTACTTTGACAATCATTCTCGTTAACATTAAGATCCAACGCACTTAAGCCTTAAACCCGCGACGGTTCTCCCTTATGTATGTGTGCCTCTGTACTGGCGTCACCGACGGACAAATCCGCGAAGCAATCTATGAAGGTTGCTGCAGCTACAAGGAAGTGCGTGAAACCACGGGCGTTGCCAGCCAGTGCGGCAAATGTGCTTGCCTTGCCAAGCAAGTGGTACGGGAAACCCTGACGCAGCTGCAAACAGCCCAGGCCGCTCTCCCCTATTCAGCAGAATTTACACACGCATAATTTCGCGTGTTTTAAAGAGCCGGGCTTAATGTCCGGTTTTTTTATGCCTGTAATTCAATTAGTTAGCGCCAAGACGCGGAACACAAACATTCTTATTCCGATTAATTTTCATTTATTATTCAATAACTTAGGTTTGACACTCAGGTTTTCGCCGCTCAAACTCTGCCCATACACAGCTATTACAGGGCAGGACCCCAGTCATGAAAGGCGACATCTCAGTCATCCAGCAACTCAACAAAATCCTTGCCAATGAACTGGTCGCGATCAATCAGTACTTTTTGCATGCACGCATGTACGAAGATTGGGGCCTGAACAAGCTGGGCAAGGTTGAATACAAAGAATCCATCAAAGCCATGAAAGATGCGGACAAGCTGATCAAGCGCATCCTCTTCCTGGAAGGCCTGCCGAACGTGCAGGACTTGGGCAAGCTGAACATCGGTGAGCACACTCAGGAAATGATCGGCAGCGACTTGGGCTTCGAGCGCAAGAGCCACGGCGACCTCAAGGCCGCCATCGCTCACTGCGAAACCAAGGGCGACTTCGGCAGCCGTGAACTGCTGGAAGATATCCTGGAAGACCAGGAAGAACACATCGACTGGCTGGAAACCCAACTGGGCCTGATCGACAAAGTCAGCCTGGAAAACTATCTGCAATCGCAGATGGGCGACGAATAAGCCCTCGGCACTCAGGTACAAAAAAGCCCCGCTCTCTTTCGAGAAGCGGGGCTTTTTATTGCCAGCGAATCAAGCGTCGGTCTTGGCCGCCGCGTTTGCCGCTGCGTCTTTGATCAGCGCTTGCAGCGAACCATCAGCCGCCATCTCAGTGATGATGTCGCTACCGCCGACCAGCTCACCGGCTACCCACAGTTGCGGGAATGTCGGCCAGTTGGCGTACTTCGGCAGGTTGGCGCGAATTTCAGGGTTTTGCAGGATATCCACGTAAGCGAATTTCTCGCCACACGCCATGATGGCCTGGGAAGCTTTCGCGGAGAAACCGCACTGAGGAGCGTTCGGCGCGCCCTTCATGTAAAGCAGAATGGTGTTGTTGGCAATCTGCTCTTTGATCGTTTCGATGATATCCATGGAACACCTCGGCTGGAACTTTGCGACTCACAGGTCGGCACGGTGGCGCATTGTAACGCAAAATTCCAGCGCGGTGCTCGAGCCTTATGCGGCAGCCACCTGCACCGGAACGCCGTTCAGCGCGGCGTTTCCAGACAATTCGTCGAGTTGCCGCTCGTCGGTCAGGTCATTTGCACTGGCTCCCGGCTGACCGCTGGCGATGCTCATCTGCACGCCAGGGCGGCCGTGCCCCCAACCGTGAGGCAGGCTGACGACGCCGGGCATCATGTCCAGGCTGGCCAGCACTTCCACTTCAATCATGCCGATACGCGAACTGACGCGCACACGCTGGCCATCACTCAACTGACGGCTGGCCAGGTCATCCGGGTGCATCAGCAACTGATGGCGCGGTTTGCCCTTCACCAGGCGGTGATAGTTATGCATCCAGGAGTTATTGCTACGCACATGGCGGCGACCAATCAGCAGCAGCTCGTCGACTACCGGCGCCGGTTGCGCGGCAAACCGCGCCAAGTCCGCGAGAATCACCGCCGGCGCCGCGTGCACTTTGCCATCAGCCGTCTTCAGGCGTGCGGCAAGATTGGCGCTGAGCGGCCCCAGATCAACTCCATGGGGATGATCCGCCAGCATCTCCACTGACAATTTGTGCTCGGAGGCGTCACCGTAACGCCCAGCGCGCAACCCGAAGTCGATCATCTGCGCAGGCGGCAGGGTCGGTTTAAGCGCCGCGCCCGTCTGCGCTGCAAAGGCTTTGGCCAGGCCGACGAAAATCTCCCAGTCATGCAGCGCGCCCTCCGGCTTGGGCAGAATCGCGCGGTTGAAGCGAGTGACATTGCGCACCGCGAACATATTGAACGTGGTGTCGTAGTGATCATTCTCCAGCGCCGAGGTCGACGGCAGGATCAAGTCGGCATAGCGCGTGGTCTCGTTGATGTACAGGTCGACGCTGACCATGAACTCCAACCCCTCCAGTGCCTGCTCCAGTTGCCGGCCATTGGGCGTCGACAGCACCGGGTTGCCCGCCACCGTCACCAGCGCGCGGATTTGCCCTTCGCCCTCGGTGAGCATTTCCTCTGCCAGCGCCGACACCGGAAGCTCGCCGCCATATTCAGGACGACCGGATACGCGACTCTGCCAGCGATTGAAATGCCCGCCGCCGGTGGAGGCCACCAAATCCACGGCTGGCGAGGTGCACAAAGCACCGCCGACGCGGTCAAGGTTGCCGGTGACCAGGTTGATCAGTTGCACCAGCCAATGGCACAAAGTGCCGAACGCTTGGGTCGAGACGCCCATGCGCCCGTAGCACACGGCGCTGTCGGCGGCGGCAAAGTCCCGCGCCAGCTGGCGAATTTGCTCGGCAGGCACTGCGCATTGGCGGCTCATGGCTTCGGCAGTAAACCCGGCAATCGCCTGGCGCACGTCATCCAGCCCCTCGACCGGCAGGTGGCTGTCCCGAGTCAGGTTTTCGCTGAACAACGTGTTGAGCACACCGAACAAGAGCGCCGCATCACCGCCCGGCCGCACGAACAGGTGTTGGTCCGCTATCGCCGCCGTTTCGCTGCGGCGCGGGTCAACGACCACCACTTTGCCGCCACGGGCCTGAATGGCCTTGAGGCGCTTCTCCACGTCAGGCACGGTCATGATGCTGCCATTGGACGCCAGCGGGTTGCCGCCGAGGATCAGCATGAAGTCGGTGTGATCGATGTCCGGAATCGGCAGCAACAGGCCGTGGCCGTACATCAGGTAGCTGGTGAGGTGGTGGGGCAACTGGTCAACGGAAGTCGCGGAGAAGCGATTGCGGGTCTTGAGTTGGCCCAGAAAGTAATTGCTGTGGGTCATCAGCCCGTAGTTATGCACGCTGGGGTTGCCCTGGTAGACCGCCACGGCGTTCTGACCATGCCTGGCCTGGATGCCCGCCAGCCGTTCGGCCACGAGCGAAAACGCATCTTCCCACGGAATCGGTTGCCATTCGCTGCCGACCCGGAGCATGGGTTGATGCAAACGGTCGGGGTCGTTCTGGATATCCTGCAGCGCCACGGCCTTGGGGCAGATATGCCCGCGGCTGAAGGCGTCCTGCGGGTCGCCCTTGATCGAGGTGATCGTCAGGCTACCGTCGTCGGCCTGGGTGGTTTCCAGGGTCAGGCCGCAAATGGCTTCACACAGATGGCAGGCACGGTGGTGGAGAGTCTTGGTCATGGCCAGTCTCTTTATCAGGGCTTTGACTTCACTATGGGCCGCGACCGAAGGCGACACCACTAACGTTCGCCCCGTGAATCGAACGGCATCAGGCCAAGGCATGGCTAAGCGTGAGCAAATGTTTCAAAACCCTCCCGCTAGCCTCTGAAACCGACGCAGTCTGGCCTGGGCCCGCCCCCGCGCATTGCAAAATATCTCGACGCCAGTGTACAAATGGCCCGCTGCTGTCTGGAAATTGTCTTCAAAAGCGCTCAGGCGCCCCTCTTGAACACCCTTAAAAACCGTAGCCCTATTGGTAAGACGCGACATTTAATTATAAGATCGCGCCTTCCCCTATTTCGTCGCCCCGTGCGGCTTTCGCCGCAGGTCTCGCCCGTTGTCACAATAAACAAGGCTTTGAGTATCTGCGGTCTGTTGCAAAAAGGTAGTTAATGATGAGCGCAAGGCACTTTCTCTCCCTGATGGATTGCACGCCCGAAGAGCTGGTCAGCGTGATCCGTCGAGGCATTGAGCTTAAAGACCTGCGTAACCGCGGTGTACTGTTCGAGCCTTTGAAAAACCGTGTGCTCGGGATGATTTTCGAAAAGTCGTCGACCCGCACCCGGGTGTCGTTCGAAGCCGGCATGATCCAACTGGGTGGCCAAGCCATCTTCCTGTCCTCGCGCGATACCCAATTGGGCCGTGGCGAGCCGGTTGCCGACAGCGCCATCGTGCTGTCGAGCATGCTCGATGCGGTGATGATCCGTACCTTTGCCCACAGCACCGTGACCGAATTTTCCGCCAATTCCCGTGTACCGGTGATCAACGGCCTGTCCGATGACCTGCACCCGTGCCAGTTGCTGGCCGACATGCAAACCTTTCTTGAGCACCGTGGTTCGATCCAAGGCAAGACCGTGGCCTGGATCGGCGACGGCAACAACATGTGCAACAGCTATATAGAAGCGGCGATCCAGTTCGACTTCCAATTGCGCATCGCTTGCCCGGAAGGTTACGAACCCGATGCACGCTTCCTGGAACAGGCCGGTGACCGTGTCACCGTGGTACGCGACCCGCGTGACGCAGTGATCGGCGCGCACCTGGTGAGCACCGACGTGTGGACGTCCATGGGCCAGGAAGAAGAAACCGCCAAGCGCCTGGCGCTGTTTGCGCCGTTCCAGGTTACTCGCGCACTCCTCGACCTTGCCGCGCCGGACGTGTTGTTCATGCACTGCCTGCCCGCGCACCGTGGCGAAGAAATCAGCCTCGACCTGCTCGACGACAAGCGTTCGGTTGCCTGGGACCAGGCTGAAAACCGCCTGCATGCGCAGAAAGCGTTGCTCGAATTCCTCGTGCCACCGTCGTACCACCACGCATGAGCCAGCCATTACTGCTGAACCTGCGCAATCTGGCATGCGGCTATCAAGATCAACGCGTGGTGCAGAACCTCAATCTGCACCTCAACGCCGGCGATATCGGTTGCCTCTTGGGTTCCTCAGGTTGCGGCAAAACGACGACCCTGCGTGCGATTGCCGGGTTTGAGCCGGTGCACGAAGGTGAGATCAGCCTGGCCGGTGAAGTGATCTCCAGCGCCGGTTTCACACTGGCACCGGAGAAACGTCGTATCGGCATGGTTTTCCAGGACTACGCACTGTTTCCACACCTCAGCGTCGCCGACAACATCGCCTTCGGTATTCGCAAACACCCGCAGAAAGACCGGGTGGTCGCCGAGTTGCTGGAACTGGTCAACCTGAAAAACCTCGGCAAGCGCTTCCCTCACGAGCTGTCCGGCGGCCAGCAACAACGCGTCGCCCTCGCCCGCGCCTTGGCGCCGGAGCCACAACTGTTGCTGCTGGACGAACCGTTTTCCAACCTCGACGGGGAGTTGCGGCGCAAGCTCAGCCATGAAGTGCGCGACATCCTCAAGGCGCGGGGCACCAGCGCAATTCTGGTCACCCACGATCAGGAAGAAGCCTTCGCCGTGAGCGATCAAGTCGGGGTTTTCAAAGAAGGCCGGCTGGAACAGTGGGACACGCCCTACAACCTTTATCACGAACCACAGACGCCTTATGTCGCCAGCTTTATCGGCCAGGGCTACTTCATCCGGGGCCAATTGAACTCGCCGGAATCGGTGAGCACCGAACTGGGTGATTTGCGTGGCAATCGTGCTTACACCTGGCCGACGGGCGGCGCGGTGGATGTATTGCTGCGCCCGGATGACATCGTTTACGCGCCGGGCAGTGCGTTGAAAGCGCGGATTGTTGGCAAGACGTTCCTGGGGGCTTCGACCCTGTATCGTTTGCAGTTGCCGACGGGTGCGCAGCTGGAGTCGATTTTCCCGAGCCATGCGGATCATCAGGTTGGCGTGGATGTTGGGATTCGGGTGGCGGCAGAACATCTGGTGCTGTTTCAGGCGTCAGGCAGTACGGCCGCGCAGATTCCTCACGCCGAGTCAGGCGTGCGTCGCTACAGCCCCGCCAACTGACGAAACCGGAACAAAAAATGTGGGAGCGGGCTTGCTCGCGAATGCGGTGTATCAGTGATGAATGTATCGACTGACACACCGCATTCGCGAGCAAGCCCGCTCCCACATTTGGTCCTGCATATAGTTCAGAATCGCCTTACGCCCGGCCTATTTCTGCAAACTTCGCCTGTGTATGCTCAGCCAACACCGCCGCCGGCAATTCCACTTCCAACCCCCTTCTCCCCGCACTCACAAAAATCGTCGCAAACGGCTGCGCTGTCACATCAATAAAAGTGCGCAAACGCTTCTTCTGCCCCAACGGGCTGATGCCGCCCAACAAGTAGCCCGTGGAACGTTGCGCCGCAGCCGGGTCAGCCATCTCGGCCTTTTTCACTCCGGCAGCCTGCGCCAAGGCTTTTAAATCCAGGCTTCCGACGACCGGCACCACGGCCACCAACAATTCACCTTTCTCACTGCTGGCCAGCAGCGTCTTGAACACCTGCGCCGGGTCGAGGCCCAATTTTTCCGCGGCCTCCAGACCATACGACGCAGCCTTGGGATCGTGTTCATAACTATGGATGCGATGTTCGGCGCGAACTTTTTTCAACAAGTCCAATGCAGGGGTCATGAAGTCTCCAGGCGTGGCAAACAGAGGACCAATTCTAGGCCAAGGGCGCACAAAAGGCTCTAGTACGCCTACTCGAAAGATCAATACCCTGTGCTCCCTGCGTGATCATTCACCAGACCTATAGTTCGAAAATGACCGATCGTTCACTTTCGACCTTTGACAGCCGTCATTCTTGTCTATATTTTTTCGTTTCCGAATACTGTAGGAATGGCACTACAGTACTCCAGCAGTAAGCTGCGGCCTGGATGGGGATCCTTGCCACGGTGAAAATCGCGTAACAACACGTTGAGGTTGTGCGCCAGACAAGAACAACAATCGAGGTTTTCCATGACAACTGCTCTTCAACAGCCTTCACTTTCGAGCCAATGCATGGCCGAATTCCTGGGGACTGCGCTGCTGATCTTCTTCGGTACCGGATGTGTCGCTGCGCTCAAGGTCGCGGGTGCCAGCTTTGGCTTGTGGGAGATCAGTATCATCTGGGGGGTTGGCGTCAGCATGGCGATCTACCTCAGCGCCGGCATTTCCGGGGCGCACCTCAACCCGGCGGTCAGTATCGCCCTGTGCATCTTTGCCGACTTCGAAAAGCGCAAACTGCCCTTCTATATTCTCGCCCAAGTCGCCGGCGCCTTTTGCTCGGCGGCCCTGGTGTACACGCTCTACAGCAACCTGTTTTTCGATTACGAACAAACTCACCACATGGTTCGCGGCTCCCAGGCGAGCCTGGAACTGGCGTCGGTGTTCTCCACCTACCCTCACGCACTGTTGAGCACCGCCCAAGCGTTCCTGGTGGAAGTGGTCATCACCGCCATTCTGATGGGCGTGATCATGGCGCTGACCGATGACAACAACGGCCTGCCGCGCGGCCCGCTGGCCCCGCTGCTGATCGGCTTGCTGATCGCGGTGATTGGCAGTGCCATGGGCCCATTGACCGGTTTTGCGATGAACCCGGCGCGGGATTTCGGGCCCAAGCTGATGACCTTTTTCGCCGGCTGGGGTGAAATGGCCTTTACGGGCGGTCGCGATATTCCTTACTTCCTGGTGCCGATTTTCGCGCCCATTGTGGGTGCATGCCTTGGCGCTGCGGCCTATCGCGGGCTGATCGCTCGCCACCTGCCGAGCGCGGCACCTGCTATAGATGAAGAAACACCTGACACGGCTGTCAACGGCAACACGCGTATTTCCTGATCACACCCGCCTGGTGCCCACTGCCCTTTTGCGGCCCAGGCGGATTACTTACTTCTTTACTTCCGTGCAAGGCAATCGACATGACCGACATTCAGAATAAGAACTACATCATTGCCCTTGACCAGGGCACCACCAGTTCGCGGGCGATCATCTTTGATCGGGACGCCAACGTGGTCTGCACCGCCCAGCGTGAATTCACCCAGCACTACCCGCAAGCCGGTTGGGTCGAGCACGACCCGATGGAAATTTTCGCTACCCAGAGCGCGGTGATGGTCGAAGCGCTGGCTCAAGCCGGCCTGCACCATGATCAGGTCGCCGCCATTGGTATCACCAACCAGCGTGAAACCACGGTGGTGTGGGATAAAGTCACCGGCCGCCCGATCTACAACGCGATCGTCTGGCAGTGCCGCCGCAGTACCGAGATCTGCCAGCAGCTCAAGCGCGACGGCCACGAGCAATACATCAATGACACCACGGGCCTGGTCACAGACCCTTACTTCTCCGGCACCAAACTCAAGTGGATCCTCGACAACGTTGAAGGCAGCCGCGAACGTGCGCGCAACGGCGAGCTGCTGTTCGGCACCATCGACAGTTGGCTGATCTGGAAATTTACCGGCGGCAAAACCCACGTCACCGACTACACCAACGCCTCGCGCACCATGCTCTTCAACATCCACACCCTGGAGTGGGACGCGAAGATGCTGGAGATCCTCGACGTACCGCGCGAAATGCTGCCGGACGTGAAATCGTCCTCGGAAATCTACGGCCGCACCAAAAGCGGCATCGCCATCGGCGGTATCGCCGGTGACCAGCAGGCCGCGCTATTCGGCCAGATGTGCGTGGAAGCGGGCCAGGCCAAGAACACCTACGGCACCGGCTGTTTCCTGCTGATGAACACAGGCGACAAGGCGGTGAAATCCAAACACGGCATGCTCACCACCATCGCCTGTGGCCCGCGCGGCGAAGTGGCTTACGCCCTCGAAGGCGCAGTGTTCAACGGTGGTTCCACCGTGCAATGGCTGCGTGACGAGCTGAAAATCATCGCCGACGCCACCGACACCGAATACTTCGCCGGCAAGGTCAAGGACAGCAACGGCGTGTACCTGGTCCCGGCCTTCACCGGTCTGGGTGCTCCGTACTGGGACCCCTATGCCCGTGGCGCACTGTTCGGCCTGACCCGTGGCGTACGCGTGGATCACATTATTCGTGCTGCCCTGGAGTCGATTGCCTACCAGACCCGCGACGTACTGGACGCCATGCAACAGGATTCCGGCGAACGCCTCAAGGCCCTGCGCGTGGACGGCGGCGCTGTAGCGAACAACTTCCTGATGCAGTTCCAGGCCGACATCCTTGGCACCCAAGTTGAGCGCCCGCAAATGCGCGAGACCACCGCGCTCGGCGCTGCCTACCTGGCAGGCTTGGCGTGCGGTTTCTGGGGCAGCCTGGACGAGTTGCGCGGCAAGGCGGTGATCGAGCGCGAATTCGAACCGCAACTGGATGAAGCCGCCAAGGAAAAGCTCTACGCCGGCTGGCAAAAAGCGGTGAGCCGCACCCGTGACTGGGAACCGCACGAAGGCGCTGAATAAGCCAAGCGCCGGACCTATATAGGGTTGTAACTGGCAGGGAGCAGATTCCTGCGTCATCATGGGCCACTTTTGTATGGCAGCCCAAAGGACGCCCCATGAATCTGCCTCCCCGCCAACAACAAATCCTCGAGCTGGTCCGCGAACGCGGCTATGTCAGCATCGAGGAAATGGCGCAGCTGTTCGTTGTCACCCCGCAAACCATCCGCCGCGATATCAACCAACTGGCGGACGCCAATCTGCTGCGCCGCTACCACGGCGGCGCAGCCTATGACTCCAGCGTTGAAAACACCGCGTACGCCATGCGTGCCGACCAGATGCGCGACGAGAAACAGCGCATCGGCGAAGCCATCGCTGCGCAAATCCCCGACCACGCCTCGCTGTTCATCAATATCGGCACCACCACCGAATCCATCGCCCGTGCGCTGCTCAATCACAACCACCTGAAAATCATCACCAACAACCTCAACGTCGCCACCATGCTCAGTGCCAAGGACGACTTTGATGTGCTGCTGACCGGCGGCAACGTGCGCCGTGACGGCGGTGTGGTGGGCCAGGCCAGTGTCGACTTTATCAACCAGTTCAAGGTCGACTTTGCGCTGGTGGGTATCAGTGGGATTGACGAAGACGGCAGCCTGCTGGACTTCGACTATCAAGAAGTGCGGGTTTCGCAGGCGATCATCGCCAATGCGCGCCAGGTGATTTTGGCGGCGGACTCGAGCAAGTTCGGGCGCAATGCCATGATTCGCTTGGGCCCGATCAGTTTGGTGGACTGCCTGGTGACTGACCAGCAGCCGGTGCCGGCGTTGGTGCAGTTGTTGAATCAGCACAAAGTCAGGCTGGAAGTGGTTTAGCAGCTGTACTGACGCCATCGCGGGCAAGCCCGCTCCCACAGTTTGAAATGCGGTCAACTGTGGGAGCCGGGCTTGCCCGCGATAGCGGTCTGACAGGCACTCCATTCCCCACGATGTTCACAATTCTTCCTTTCCCCGCCCTTCGATGAGTTTTTTCAATCGAAGTCGGGTGGCTGCGCGCGCGTTTATCGGCTACCATTTTCGCAAATGAACATTAATGTTCGAATTCCAAGACGAAAAGATCGCGAGGCCAGCCGATGAACCCTTCCACCTTGCCTGCTCCACCGCTTGCCGAAGTCTATGACGTTGCCGTTATCGGCGGCGGGATCAATGGCGTCGGCATTGCAGCAGACGCAGCCGGTCGCGGGTTGTCGGTATTCCTTTGCGAAAAGGATGACCTGGCCAGCCACACGTCGTCGGCCAGCAGCAAGCTGATCCACGGCGGCCTGCGCTATCTCGAACATTACGAATTCCGCCTGGTGCGCGAAGCCCTCGCCGAACGCGAAGTGCTGCTGGCCAAGGCCCCGCACATCGTCAAACAAATGCGTTTCGTGCTACCGCACCGCCCGCACCTGCGCCCGGCGTGGATGATTCGCGCAGGTCTGTTCCTGTACGACCACCTCGGCAAGCGCGAGAAGCTGGCAGGCTCGAAAAGCCTGAAGTTCGGTGCCGACAGCCCGCTGAAAAGCGAAATCACCAAAGGCTTCGAATACTCCGACTGCTGGGTGGATGACGCCCGCCTCGTCGTGCTCAATGCCATGGCCGCCCGCGAAAAAGGCGCGCATATCCACACCCAGACCCGTTGCGTCAGCGCACACCGCAGCAACGGCATGTGGGAAATGAACATGGAACGCGCCGACGGCAGCCTGTTCTCGATCCGCGCCCGTGCGCTGGTGAATGCGGCCGGCCCGTGGGTCGCCAAGTTCATCAAGGATGACCTGAAGCTGGATTCGCCGTATGGCATTCGCCTGATCCAGGGCAGCCACCTGATCGTGCCTCGACTGTACGAAGGCGCCCACGCGCATATCTTGCAAAACGAAGACCAGCGCATCGTCTTCACCATTCCGTACCTCAACCACCTGACGATCATCGGCACCACCGACCGCGAATACACTGGCGACCCGGCTGCAGTTGCGATCACAGAAGGTGAAACCGACTACATGCTCAACGTGGTCAATGCGCACTTCAAGAAACAACTGAGCCGCGACGATATCGTGCATACCTATTCCGGTGTGCGCCCGCTGTGCAACGATGAATCGGACAATCCGTCGGCAATCACCCGCGACTACACCTTGGCATTGTCCGGCGGCAACGGCGAAGCGCCGATCCTGTCGGTGTTTGGCGGCAAGTTGACCACCTACCGCAAGCTCGCCGAGTCGGCGATGGCGCAGCTGGCGCCATTCTTCACGCAGATGCGTCCGAGCTGGACCGCCACTGCGAGCCTGCCTGGCGGTGAGAACATGACGACGCCAGAAGCCCTGGCCGACGCGATTCGCGCCAAGTTCGACTGGGTACCGAGCGAGATCGCCCGTCGTTGGTCCACCACTTACGGCAGCCGCACCTGGCGCCTGCTGGAAGGTGTGCAATCACTGGCAGACCTGGGCGACCACCTGGGTGGCGGCCTGTACACCCGCGAAGTCGATTACCTGTGCGCCGAAGAATGGGCGACCAAACCTCAGGACGTGTTGTGGCGCCGTACCAAGCTCGGCCTGTTCACTACGCCGCAGGAACAGGAAAATGTGCAGCGTTATCTGTCCAAAGTCGAACTGACCCGTGCAAAGATTGAAGCGGCCTGATCAACCTCAGGTTCGTGCCGCATACAGCAAAGCCCCTGCACCGAAAGGTCCAGGGGCTTTTTTATGGGGCGAGGGTTTGGCGCTGATAGCGCAGCCCCATTTCCCGAATCTCATCCGAGCCGGACCTCAGCAATACGGGGTAAGCCGCCTCGAGAAACCCAGGCGTTGCCGACGTCAGCGCCCGCTCCAGCCAGACGCAGGCTTGCGTTGTGTCCCCCGCCTCGGCCAGCTCCGCCGCATGGTTGTATTGCCCGCGAAAATCTCCGCCTTCAGCCGCGCGCTGATACCACTGCCGCGCCAGTTGAAGGTCCTCTGGCACCACAACGCCCTCATGGTGGAAGCGCCCGAGCAGGTTCATCGATTTGGCGTGGCCTTTGGCAGCGGCCTGACAGAACAGCTCGTAAGCCGCTGACAGATCTTTCTCCACGCCTCGTCCGCGCGTCAGCAATTGGCCGTAGTTGTAGAGCCCCCAATCCAACCCAAGGTCAGCGGCTTGCCGATAATGCCGCGCCGCCCCCTTCAAATCGATGTCGCTGCCCCAGCCGTTCTCCAGGCAACGCCCAATCATGTTGATCGCCATGGGATGGCGATGCCGAGCGGCAATGCGAAACCAGCTCAGCGCCAATTGCGCATCTTTCTGCACGCCCCGACCGTCCAGCAATAGCTGGCCCAAGGTCGCCTGTGCATCGGCATCACCGAGTTGCGCGGCATGCATGACCCAACGCACATAAGCGCGCGGGTTACCGCCGATCTCAGACGTTTCATTGTCTGCCTGCCCACTCTGCATCCGCGCCCCGCATGCGATCCGGGATCGCAAAAATTTCATGAATTATTTCGTTACAAACTATTACATTTGAGATCGCTTATCAATTACGATCGCCTCTCACTTTCACCCACACGAGAATATTCAATGGCTACCGGGATCAGTTCTGCCCCCCTTTCATCGCGGCATTTGCTCGCGTCGGCGGTGGGTTTGGCAGTGGCTGCGCAGGGAGGTTTCAGTTATGCAGCGGAGACTGCAGCAGATGACAACACAGGCGTAATCCAGCTCGGCGCGACCAGCATTGAAGGTCAAGCCCAAAGCACCAGCACTTACAACCCTGTGGCCCCCTCTTCCCCCAAGTACACCGAAGCGCTGCGCGACACCCCGCAGACGATCACGGTCGTACCCAAGGAGGTCATTCATGACCAAAACCTGCTGACTCTGCGCGATGTGCTCAGCACCGTGCCGGGCATCACCTTTGGTGCCGGTGAAGGTGGCAGTGGTTATGGCGACAGCATCAACCTGCGGGGGTTTTCCGCCAGTGGTGACATCTACGTCGATGGCGTGCGCGACAGCGCGCAATACAGCCGCACCGACCCCTTCAACCTGGAGCAGGTCGAAGTCGTCAGCGGCGCAAGTTCGGTGTATTCGGGTTCGGGCGCGGTGGGCGGCACCATCAACCTGGTGACCAAGCAGCCGGAGTTGCGTGACAAAACCACCGTCAGCGCCGGTATTGGCACCGATAGCTACAAGCGCTTTACCCTGGACTCCAACAGCCAGCTCAACGACACCACCGCATTTCGTTTGAACCTGATGGCCCATGGTAACGACGTGCCCGGCCGCGATTATGAAGATTACTCGCGCTGGGGCATTGCGCCCTCCATCGCCTTTGGCTTGGGTACGCCTACCCGCGTGACCGTCAGCTATGAGCACCAGAAAGACGACAACACCCCGCAATACGGCATCCCCATCTACAACGGCAAACCAATGCCGGGCGTGGGCTGGAGTGATTTCTACGGCTATCACAACATCAATGACCAGCAGATCACCTCGGATGCATTCAGCCTGAAGCTCGAACATGACTTCAATGATTCCGTGTCCGTGCGCAACTTCAGCCGCGTCGAGCGTGTGCGCCAGGAATTGCGCGCCTCAGGCCCCGAGGGCGCCCAGGCCGGCTGCCTGGCCAGCGGCACCCAGATCACCGGCGCGCCCTGCCCCACAGGCCTGGCCCCCGGTTTCTTCCAGCCCGCCGGTGGCTCACTGGGTAACGAGCGCAACACCCAGAACAAAATGTTCACCAACCAGACCGACGTAACCAGCCGCTTCAGCACCGGTTTCATCGACCACACGCTGGTGACCGGTATTGCGATCAGCCGCGAGGAATACCAGGCAGACACCGGCAAATGGCTGACCAACAGCAATGGCACCGCGATCGTTCCGCCGCCGGTCAGCTTCAGCGATCCGAACTCCGACTGGACAGGCCCGGTCAACTTCACCCGTGCCGCCCACGTCGACGGCGCACTGAACAACCGCGCCGCCTATGCCTTCGACACCCTCAAGCTCAACCCGCAGTGGGAAATCAACGGCGGCCTGCGTTACGAGCATAACGCCGGCAGTTCGGTGACCAATGCCTACTCCCCCGCTGGCGTGGAAACCCCTGGTACCCGTTTCGGCCAAGCGGATGACCTGACGTCTTACCGCCTCGCACTGGTCTACAAACCGGTGGAAAACGGCAGCTTCTATATCGCCTACGGCAACAGCAAGACGCCGTCGCAATCCAGCGTCAACGGGGGTTGCTTCACTCCAGCCAAGACCTCAAGCGGGGCCACCAACAACTGCAACGTCGCCCCGGAAACCGCCGTCAGCTATGAAATCGGCACCAAGTGGGACTTCCTCGACAATGCCCTGTCAGTCACCGGTGCGATTTTCCGCAATGACCGCACCAACTACAAAGTCGCCGACCCCGACCCCACCAACCTCAGCGGCTCGCAATCGCTCGACGGCAAAGCCCGCGCCGACGGCGTAGCCCTGGGCCTGAGTGGTGCGATCACAGAACGCTGGAGGGTCTTCGCCAACTACACCTACCTGGACACCCGCGTACTGCGCAGCGCCAGCGACTTTACCCTGGCAACCACCGGCTTTGACGCGCAGAAAGGTGAGCCCCTGCCGTTCACGCCAAAACACGCCGCCAGCCTGTGGACGGTGTACGACCTGCCGTACAACTTCCAAGTGGGCTACGGCATCACGGCGCAATCCAAGCAATACCTGGTCAGCGCCGCCGGGGCACCGACGGCACCTGGCTACGCAGTGCAGCGTGCGATGCTCGGTTATAAGGTCAACAAACAATTAAACCTGCAGTTGAACGTCAACAACCTGTTCGACAAGGAATACCTGACCCGCATCCGTAACAACGGCTGGGCGGTACCGGGTGATGGTCGTGCAGCGGTGGTTTCGGCTGACTACACCTTCTGATTGCACCGCACACCCTGTGGGAGCTGGCTTGCCTGCGATTGCATCTCCTCGGTACAACCAAAGACCGAGGTGCCTGCATCGCAGGCAAGCCAGCTCCCACATTAATGCTGCACCTGAAACCCATCCGCGACCATTCGGTTTTCCGAACGGCATCCCCCACACCATTCGGTTAACCGGATCGGCCAGTTACAAATTCCCCGTAACACAAACTTAATCTCCTTATAAATCAGCCATATAACCTTTTATCTCGGGTATGGCACGACTCATGCTCTACACTCCCTGACGATTGCCTGAGACGCCTCAGGAGCCGTTACGGGCATTCGCTGTACAAGAGAGCCGCTTAGCCGGCTTCATAAAAAAAACAAATGTCGAGGAAGTATTGATGCGCATCGTTCCCCATATCCTGGGCGCAGCTATCGCTGCTGCTCTGATCAGCACTCCAGTTTTCGCCGCCGAACTCACCGGCACACTGAAGAAAATCAACGACTCCGGCACCATCACCCTCGCGCACCGCGACAGCTCCATTCCGTTTTCCTATATCGCGGACGGTTCGGGCAAACCTGTGGGCTACTCCCACGACATTCAGTTGGCCATCGTTGAAGCCCTGAAAAAAGACCTGAACAAACCCGACCTGAAGACCAAGTACAACCTGGTCACCTCGCAGACTCGTATCCCGTTGATCCAGAACGGCACCGCGGACATCGAGTGCGGCTCCACCACCAACAACGCCGAACGCGCCCAGCAAGTTGATTTCACCGTCAACATCTTCGAAATCGGCACCCGCCTGCTGGTCAAGAAAGACAAGGATGGCAAGCCGTCCTACGCTGACTTTGCCGACCTGAAAGGCAAAAACGTCGTGACCACCGCCGGCACCACGTCCGAGCGCATCATCAAAGCGATGAACGCCGACAAACAAATGGGCATGAACGTCATCTCCGCCAAAGACCACGGCGAATCCTTCCAGATGCTGGAAAGCGGCCGCGCCGTTGCCTTCATGATGGACGACGCCCTGCTGGCCGGCGAAGAAGCCAAGGCCAAGAAGCCGGACGACTGGGTCATCACCGGTACTCCGCAGTCCTTCGAAGCCTACGCGTGCATGGTGCGTAAAGACGACCCGGCCTTCAAAAAGGCTGTGGATGACGCCATCGTCGCCCTGTACAAGTCCGGCGAGATCAACAAGATCTACAGCAAATGGTTCGAGAGCCCGGTTCCGCCAAAAGGCCTGAACCTGAACTTCCCGATGAGCGAAAAAGTTAAAGACCTGATCGCCAACCCAAGCGACAAGCCAGCGCCAGACGTAAAAATCTGATACCTGACTAAGCTTATCTCCTGAGGGAGCCAACCCTCCCTCAGGCGTCTGTTACTACCTGCTGGCTTTAATGTGGAACACTCGACCTGGCGGTTTTCGAGCCGATCGCGTGTGCCTGGCGTTCACCGTCAGGCGGGAAAGGATCTTCCCCAAGCGGGTGCTTGTACATCGATCGATCTCGAGGGGAGACCCTAATGAATTACAACTGGGACTGGGGCGTGTTCTTCAAGTCCACCGGCGTTGGCAGCGAGACTTATCTCGACTGGTACATTGCCGGCCTGGGCTGGACCATTGCCATCGCTGTCGTGGCATGGATTATCGCCTTGTTGCTTGGCTCCATTCTGGGGGTCATGCGCACCGTGCCAAACCGCATCGTATCGGGCATCGCGACCTGCTACGTGGAACTGTTTCGTAACGTGCCACTGCTGGTTCAGCTGTTTATCTGGTACTTCCTGATACCCGACCTGCTGCCGCAAAACCTGCAGGACTGGTACAAACAAGACCTCAACCCGACCACCTCGGCTTACCTCAGTGTTGTGGTGTGCCTGGGCCTGTTCACCGCCGCTCGCGTGTGTGAGCAAGTGCGTACCGGTATCCAGGCGCTGCCACGCGGCCAGGAGTCTGCCGCGCGCGCCATGGGCTTCAAGCTGCCGCAGATCTACTGGAACGTACTGCTGCCGCAGGCCTACCGGATCATCATTCCGCCGCTCACCTCGGAATTCCTCAACGTGTTCAAGAACTCCTCCGTGGCGTCCTTGATCGGCTTGATGGAACTGCTGGCGCAAACCAAACAGACCGCAGAGTTTTCGGCGAACCTGTTTGAAGCCTTCACCCTGGCCACGCTGATCTACTTCACTTTGAACATGAGCCTGATGTTGCTGATGCGCCTGGTCGAGAAGAAAGTCGCGGTGCCCGGCCTGATCTCCGTGGGGGGTAAATAATGGACTTCGATTTCAGCGGCATCATCCCCGCCATGCCCGGCCTGTGGAACGGCATGATCATGACCTTGCAGTTGATGGTCATGGGCGTAATCGGTGGCATCGCATTGGGTACCGTACTGGCGCTCATGCGCCTGGGGTCCAACAAACTCCTGGCCAACCTGGCCGGCGCTTATGTGAACTACTTCCGCTCGATCCCGCTGCTGCTGGTGATCACCTGGTTCTACCTGGCGGTGCCGTTCGTGTTGCGCTGGATCACTGGCGAAGACACCCCGATCGGCGCGTTCACCTCCTGCGTCGTGGCCTTCATGATGTTCGAAGCTGCGTACTTCTGTGAAATCGTGCGGGCCGGCGTGCAATCGATTCCCAAGGGCCAGATGGGCGCAGCCCAGGCGATGGGCATGACCTATGGCCAGACCATGCGTCTGATCATTCTGCCCCAGGCGTTCCGCAAGATGACCCCGTTGCTGCTGCAACAGTCGATCATCCTGTTCCAGGACACCTCGCTGGTCTACACCGTGGGCCTGGTGGACTTCCTTAACTCCGCCCGCTCCAACGGCGACATCATCGGCCGCTCCAACGAGTTCCTGATCTTCGCCGGTGTCGTCTACTTCATCATCAGCTTTTCCGCCTCGCTGCTGGTCAAGCGTCTGCAAAAAAGGTTTGCCGTATGATCTCTATCAAGAACATCAACAAGTGGTATGGCGACTTCCAGGTGCTGACCGATTGCAGCACTGATGTCAAAAAAGGCGAAGTGATCGTGGTGTGCGGGCCGTCGGGCTCGGGTAAGTCCACCCTGATCAAGTGCGTCAACGCGCTGGAACCGTTCCAGAAGGGCGACATCGTGGTCGACGGCACCTCCATCGCCGACCCGAAAACCAACCTGCCGAAATTGCGCTCGCGCGTGGGCATGGTGTTCCAGCACTTCGAACTGTTCCCGCACCTGACCATCACCGAAAACCTGACCATTGCGCAGATCAAGGTGCTGGGCCGCAGCAAGGAAGAAGCCACCAAGAAGGGCCTGCAACTGCTCGAGCGCGTTGGCCTGTCGGCTCATGCCCACAAACACCCTGGCCAGCTCTCCGGCGGCCAGCAACAACGTGTGGCCATCGCCCGCGCCCTGGCCATGGACCCGATCGTCATGCTGTTCGACGAACCGACCTCGGCGCTGGACCCGGAAATGGTCAACGAAGTGCTCGACGTGATGGTGCAACTGGCTCACGAAGGCATGACCATGATGTGCGTGACCCACGAAATGGGCTTTGCCCGCAAAGTGGCCGACCGCGTGATCTTCATGGATGCCGGCAAGATCATCGAAGACTGCCCGAAAGAAGAGTTCTTCGGCGACATCAGCGCCCGCTCCGAACGCGCCCAGCACTTCCTTGAGAAAATCCTGCAGCACTAAGCATTACAGCGCTTCCACTGTAGAAACCGCGCCCATGTGGGAGCGGGCTTGTGTGGGAGCTGGCTTGCCTGCGATGGCATCACCTCGGCACCCCTGTGACACCGAGGCGTCTGCATCGCGGGCAAGCCCGGCTCCCACAAAAGCCAGGCCCCACACAAACAGGTCCATGCCAGGGCTGGCAAGCTCTGGTTGACCCAAGGCATCTGTGATGAAATGCGACCCCAACCAATTTCGCGCCGCACCGCCATCACTTGCCGTGAAACCACGCCTGATTCGCCAACTGTTCCTGCCGCCACTGATCATCGCCCTGATGATCGGCCTGGGTTATATCGGCTTTTGGGTCAGTGAGTACTATGGCATCCGCACCCTCAGCGACACTGGCGAACGTCAGCTGGAGCTGCATGCCCGCACCGTCGAAAGCGAACTGAGCAAATACACCTACCTGCCCAGCCTGCTGGAACTGGAGTCCAGCGTCTCCACGCTGCTGGCCGACCCGAGCCAGGAAACCCGGCAACCGGTCAATGATTACCTCGAAGGCTTGAACCGCCGCAGCCGCAGCCGGGCCATCTACGTGATGGACACCACCGGCCGCGTACTGGCTACCAGTAACTGGCGTGACGCTGACAGTTACCAGGGTGAAGACCTGTCCTTCCGCGCCTATTTCCAAAATGCCGTACGCGGCCAGCCCGGGCGTTTCTATGGCGTGGGCAGCACCAATGGCGAAGCCGGTTACTACCTGGCCCACGGCCTGGAAGAACACGGCAAGATCATCGGCGTGGCCGTGGTCAAGGTGCGCCTCGAAGCCCTGGAAGAACGCTGGCAACGCGCGCGTCTCGAGGCTTTTGTCAGCGACGAGAACGGCATCATCATTCTGTCCAGCGACCCGGCCCGCCGCCTCAAGGCCGTGCGCCCGCTGAGCGACGAAACCAAGGAACGCCTGGCCCACAGCCTGCAATATTACTGGGCGACACTGAACGAGCTGGAACCTCTGGCCCGCGAGCGCCTCAACGAAGGCAACGAAAAACTGACCTTTCCCGCCAACAGCGAAGTGGTCAACGATGAACACGAAGTCAGCTACCTGGCGCAAACCCGCCCGCTCTCCGACACCCCGTGGAATTTCACCCTGCTCACGCCGCTCAATGACCTGCGTCGCGCGGCGATCAACCAGGGCATCCTGGTGGCAGTCGCGTTTGGTCTGGTCGCGTTTTTGCTGATTGCCTGGAACGAGCGGCGCAAGGTCATCGCCACTCGCCTCGCCGCGCGCGAGGCCTTGCAGGAAGCCAACAGCCAGCTGGAACGGCGGATTGCCGAACGCACCGCCGACCTGCGCGCCAGCAACGAACGCCTCAAGAGCCAGATACGCGAACGGCGCCAGGCCGAAGAAACCCTGCGCCACGCCCAGGATGAACTGGTACAGGCCGGTAAACTGGCGGCCATCGGTCAGATGTCTACCAGCATCGCCCACGAATTGAACCAGCCGCTTGCGGCCTTGCGTACGCTATCGGGCAACACGGTGCGCTTCCTTGAGCGTGGCGCCCTCGATACCGCCAGCACCAACCTCAAGACCATCAACGAACTGATCGACCGCATGGGCCGCATCACCGCCAGCCTGCGTTCGTTTGCCCGGCGCGGCGACGACCAGGGTGAAGCCAACCTCGGCAAAGCCGTGGATGCCGCGTTTCAAGTGCTGGGCGCGCGCCTGGACGGCTTGGCATTGAAGGTGAACCGCGACTTCGCCAACGCCCGGTTGCAGATCGACCAGACGCGCCTGGAGCAGATTCTGGTCAACCTGATCGGCAACGCCCTGGACGCCATGCAGGCGCAACCGGCCCCTGAACTGTGGCTGGACGGCCACAGCGTTGACGACAAGTACCGCCTGCAAGTACGCGACAACGGCCACGGCATCGACCCCGAGGCGCGCAAGCATTTGTTCGAACCGTTTTTCACCACCAAGCCCGGCGAGCAAGGCCTGGGCCTGGGCCTGACCCTGTCCGCCAGCCTCGCGGCGGCCACCGGCGGCAACCTCGCCGTGGAACACCCGGCCAGTGGTGGTACTGCCTTTGTCTTGTGCCTGCCGCTGGCGGGCACTCAAAAAGCTGAGTCGACATGAATACAGATTCGAAAGACCTCACCGTTCTGATCGTCGAAGACGACCCCCATGTACTGCTCGGCTGCCAGCAGGCCCTGGCACTGGAAGACATTCCCAGCGTGGGCGTGGGCAGTGCCGAAGAAGCGCTCAAGCGCATCGGCGAGAACTTTGCCGGCATTGTCATCAGCGATATCCGCCTGCCCGGCATCGACGGCCTGGAACTGCTGACCCGCCTCAAGTCCCTGGATAAAAGCCTGCCGGTGGTGCTGATCACCGGGCATGGCGATATCTCCATGGCGGTGGGCGCGATGCGCAACGGCGCCTACGATTTCATGGAAAAACCCTTCTCCCCCGAGCGCCTGGTCGACGTGGCGCGCCGCGCCTTGGAGCAGCGCGGGCTGGCGCGGGAAGTCTGGTCGTTGCGTCGCCAATTGGCCGAGCGCGACTCCCTGGAAGGCCGCATCATCGGCCGCTCGCCGGCCATGCAGAACCTGCGCGAGCTGATCGCCAACGTGGCCGACACCTCGGCCAACGTACTGATCGAAGGCGAAACCGGCACCGGCAAGGAACTGGTCGCGCGCTGCCTGCATGATTTCAGCCGGCGTCACTCGCACCAATTCGTAGCGCTGAACTGCGGCGGCCTGCCGGAAAACCTCTTCGAAAGCGAAATTTTCGGCCACGAAGCCAACGCCTTTACCGGCGCCGGTAAACGCCGGATCGGCAAGATCGAGCACGCCCACGAAGGCACGCTGTTCCTCGATGAAGTGGAAAGCATGCCGATCAACCTGCAGATCAAGTTGCTGCGGGTGTTGCAGGAGCGCACCCTCGAACGCCTGGGCTCCAACCAGAGCGTGGCGGTGGATTGCCGCGTGATTGCCGCCACCAAGTCCGACCTTGACGAGCTGAGCCGCGCCAGCCAATTTCGCAGCGACCTGTATTACCGCCTCAATGTGGTCACCCTGGAACTGCCACCCCTGCGCGAACGCCGCGAAGACATCCTGCACCTGTTCGAACACTTCCTGCAGCAGTCCTCACTGCGCTTTGACCGCAGCGTGCCGGAGCTGGATAACCAGACGGTGTCGACCCTGATGAGCCACGACTGGCCGGGCAACGTGCGGGAACTGCGCAACGTCGCCGAGCGCTTTGCCCTGGGCCTGCCAGCCTTCAAGAAAAGCGGTGCCGGCGCCAGCAACCACGGCCTGGCGTTTACCGAGGCGGTGGAGGCATTTGAACGCAACTTGCTCAACGACGCCTTGCAGCGCAGCGGCGGCAACCTGACCCAGGCCAGCCTGGAACTGGGAATGGCCAAGACCACGCTGTTCGACAAGGTCAAGAAATACGGGTTGAGCCACTGATGGATCTATTCTTGAAAGCCGCCATCGGCGCGGCGGTGGTGTTGATCCTGGCGGCGCTGGCCAAGACCAAAAACTACTACATCGCCGGGCTGGTGCCGCTGTTTCCGACCTTTGCGCTGATCGCGCATTACATCGTCGGCAAGGGCCGTTCGGTGGACGATTTGAAGACCACGATCCTGTTCGGGATGTGGTCGATCATTCCGTATTTTGTGTATTTGGCGACGCTGTACGTGATGGTTGACCGGATGCGGCTGGAGGCGTCGCTTGCGGTGGCCGCGGTGGCATGGTTGATGGCGGCGACGCTGCTGGTGAGCGTGTGGGTGCGCGTGCACAGCTGACTGTGGGAGCGGGCTTGCTCGCGAAAGCGGTCTGTCAGCAACTTATGTGTAGCTGACCCACCGCTTTCGCGAGCAAGCCCGCTCCCACATTTAGATCGTTGGCAGACTGAGAAATCAGCGAATGATTTTCTCGACCTGAATCCCCAGCTTCTTCAAGCGGTACCAGAAGCTCCTTTCGGAAATCCCGATCTTCGACGCGGCGGCAGCCTGCACGCCGTTGCTCTCGTTCAGCGCGGCCAGAATGTAGGTTTTCTCGACCTCGGCCAGCGCCGCATCAAGGTCCGCCGGCACGCCCGGGTTGTCGCCGAGCAGTGCGGTAACCCCTTCTTCGGCAGGCCTGGAGGCGAACAGGTAAGCCGGCAGGTCGATGTCTTCAATCACCGGTTTGGCCGCAACGATGGTCGCGCGCTCCACACAGTTCTGCAGTTCACGGATATTGCCCGGCCAGTTGTAAGCCGCCATGGCCTGCAGCGCCTCGGGGCTGAAGCCGGTGATGCGCTTGCCGGCAGTAGCGCTCAGGGTATGGGCAAAGTGCCGCGCCAGGGGCACGATATCTTCGGCGCGCTCGCGCAGGGCCGGCAGCGGAATCGGGAACACGTTGAGGCGGTAATACAGGTCTTCGCGAAACTCTTTATTAGCCACCGCATCCAGCAGGTTCTTGTTGGTGGCAGCGATGACCCGCACGTCCACCTTGCGCTCGCGCGGGTCGCCCACAGGCTCGATCACCCGCTCTTGCAACGCACGCAGAATCTTGGCTTGCAACGCCAACGGCATATCGCCCACTTCGTCCAGGAACAAGGTGCCCTGGTCTGCCTGCATAAAGCGCCCTACCCGGTCCGCCACGGCGCCGGTGAACGCGCCTTTGCGGTGGCCGAACATCTCGCTTTCCAGCAGGCCTTCGGGGATGGCGGCGCAGTTGACCGCCACGAACGGTTTGTCGGCGCGGCTGCCATGCTTGTGGATGGCGCGGGCGACCATTTCCTTGCCCGTGCCGCTTTCGCCGGTCAGCAGGATGGTTGCATTGCTGTCGCGTACCGAATCGATCGCGTGCAGCACCTGGCGAAACGCCGGGCTGTCACCCACCAGGCTGTCGAACTGCGCATGCTGGTCGAGCTCGGCACGCAAGCGTGCGTTGTCGCGCAGGATGTCGCGAAATTGCAGGGCCTTGGCCACGGTGATGTCCAGCTCGTCGATATCGAACGGCTTGGCGATGTAGTCGTAGGCGCCATTGCGCATCGACTGCACGGCGTTTTTCACTGTGCTGTAGGCGGTCATCACGATCACCGGCAAATCCGGGAAGCGCACTTTGATTTCGGCCAGCAGCGCCGGCCCGTCCATGCCGGGCATGCGCCAGTCGCTGATCACCAGGTCGATGTCTTCCTGCTCCAGCACTTTGAGCGCATGCAGGCCGTTGCTCGCGGTAAACACTTGAAGGCCGTTCTGGCTCAGGGCCGACGTCAGCAAGTCACAGAGCTTGGGTTCATCGTCGACCACCAATACGTTATGCGTCATGACCTTCCTCATCATCGCCGTCGTCTTCACCCTGAGCCGGAATGTACAGGCTAAAGGTGGCGCCGGCATCTTTCTCACTGGCGCATTCAATGCTGCCATCGTGACTTTCCATGATCGAATAGACTTTCGCCAGACCCAACCCCGTGCCCGAGGCCTTGGTGGTGACGAATGGCGTGAAGATGCGCTCAATCATGTCCGCCGGGATGCCTTGGCCGGTGTCGGCGATGCTAATCACCGTGTTGTGCTCCACCGTGCGAATGCCCACGGTCAGGCGCCCGCCTTCGGGCATGGCATCAATGGCGTTGAGAATCAGGTTCAGGCACGCCTGCTTGAGCTGCTTGGCGTCGGCATACAAGGTCGCTCCCGGCGCCTGGTCATCGATTTGCGCATCGATAGTGTGGGTGGCCAGCTCCGGGCTGCAAAAACCCAGGATCTCCTCCACCAACGGGCGTGCCGGCTGCAACACGCGCAACGGCGCGTTGGGCTTGGCGAAATCAAGAAACTCGGTGATCAGGTCATTGATGCGGCTGACTTCGCTGATCACGTATTCCAGGTGGCGCTTGTCGGTTTCCGGCAGGTCGACGCGCCGGTGCAGCAACTGGGTGGCGGTCTTGATGATGCCCAACGGATTGCGGATTTCGTGCGCCAGGCCCATGGCGACTTCACCCAGGGCGTGCAGCCGGTCGCGGCGGCGCAGCTGGGCTTCGAGGTGGTGCAGCTCGCCCAAGCGCTCGGTCATGTGGTTGAAGGTGCTGCTCAGTTGCGCCAGTTCGTCGCCGCCGGAGACCAGTACGCGGTGCTCATAATTGCCCGAGATCACCGCATTCACGCCTTGGGATAAGTCCCGCAGCGGTTTGGTCAGGCGTCGCGACACCAATACGCCAGCCCCCAGGGACAAGGCCGAACTGAGCAGGAAAATCAGCACGAACAGGTTGCTCTGGTTCACCAAGCCCACCAGGCTGGTATGGCGCAGCAGGCCGCTGAAGATCACACCTTGCAGGTCACCCGCGTCATTGAAGATCGGCCAGTACAAACCGCTGTAGTTATTGGTGAACTGCTCGCTCGGCTGCTTGGTGGCACGCATGGCCTTCTCGACACTGGTCGGGATGCGCGAAGGGTGGTTTTCAAAACGCTGGGTCGAAAAAATCTCTGAAAACCCCGTGGGGTTCGCCAGGTAGAGGCGCAGGTCGAGGGAATGCACATCGGCCACACTGGTCAGGAAGCTGCTGTCCAGGTAGGTGGCAACCAGCAGCAAATAATCGACGCCCTCCTGGGTGGTTTCGAAGGTCGAGACCACCAGGCCCGTACTCACGCCGGCCACTTGCACTGTCTGCAACACGGCGTTGCTGGTCAGGTCGATCTGCTTGACGATGTCGTCGGACGCCGTGCTGAACATTACCTTGTGGTCACTGCTGCGGATCAGCGCGACCACGTCGATATCCGTGGCATCCGCGATGTCGGCGGTCAGCCGGTCATGCTTGGCCGCCTGCTTGCTCGAAGGCGGGCTGGTGTAGCGCAGGAACAGCTTGGCCATGCGCGCATTGTCATGAAGGATGTCGCCAATCTCGTCCTTGACGATCTTGGTCGACTCTTGCAGCCAGATACGCACGTTACTGTCGAAAATCTGCGACAACGTGGTCGCCGCCAGTTCGGCCGCGATCATGGTGGGAATGACGCTGACCAGCCAAAACGCCAGCACCAGCTTGCGCTGGACGCTCCAGCGCGAGATGGCAAAGGGGCGGGCTTTCTGGCGGGTCTTGGTGATCATCAGGTTTCGCTTATCGCAGCAGCCATGGCAGGGTCGGATCGATCCGGTCGGAGAAATATTTTCGCAAGCTTGAGCACCGTATTCACCAACCAATTCCGGTGACGGAAAAACATACTGTTGCCCTGGAATTCACACCCCAGGCGCAGCTTACTGGCATACCCCTCCTGGCCGCACTCATACACCGGGATATTGTGCGCAATACAATAGTCGACATTGGTCAGCCAGCTCCGAAAGTAGAGGTTGTACTCACGGCTGAACGTCCGGTCATGCCCGAAGAACTTGTCGATCAAACGGTGCTGGTCCAGCAGGATCAGGTTGAAGGCCACCAGATGCTCGTCCACCCAGTAAAGTACACAGACTGCACGGTGTTCAAGGCGTTCAAGGATGCCGGTGAAGTAGCTGGCCGGCAGGCGTTCGAACTGTAAATCGGCGCGGCTGAGGGTGTCTTCGTACAGACGCATGACGTGCGGCAACACATCATCGATATTGTGCCGCCACTCCACCCGCGGACCCGGCGCACGCAGTTTGCGGCGCAGATCCTTGCGGGTCGCTTTGCACAACGACCCCAGGTAGGCGTCGACCGAACCATAAGGCACGCTCAACAACCCGCTGGGCAAACTCGGCATGCTTTGAAAGCCCGCAGCACGGCAACTGGCGGCCCAGTGCGGGTCTTTGGTCGGCACATCTTTCACCGCCACCAGGCCCACGCCAAATTCGTTGGCATCCTGGCGCGCGGCCTGCAACAAGTGCTTGAGCAACAAGGGGCGCCGCGCCTCAGGCACGCTACTGGCAACCCCCGCGTCGCAACGCTCGGCGACCGGTGAGCCGATGGCATACAACTGCAGCTGTAAAACACCCGGCCACAGCCGCTCCAGGCGCTCGGTAAAGCGCTTGCCGCTGCCTGACACCGTGGTGTCGAGGCGATAATCCGTGATGAACGCGGCGGCAACTGCCACCACTGTTCCGTGTTCGTAAACAGCCAGGTAGCGCCATTTGAAATCAACAATGGCCGCGCTTTCCACGGCCACGTAATAGTCCCAATCCTCCAGGGCACCGGGGAAACAGTCGTTCCAGGTACTGCGCTGGATGGCCCGGATAGTCGAGAAGGCTTGGGCGGTGATCACGTCTGTTCCTCAGGCTCAGGCCCGCTGTCGATAATCTTCGGGGGCGTGGTAAACCGCGGTGTGCTGCTCGACAAACTCGGCGCTCAACTCGATCACCCGGCGGTACTGCAAATCGACGGTGATCATGTGGTAGCAGTTGTCCAACAGAATCTTGGTCACGGGGCCGCCGAGGTGGCGCTCCACGTAATCAGCGTTCCAGCGGCTGGTGATGTCATCCTCGATGGAATGCAGCACCAACGCCGGCACCTTGACCTCGGGCATGCGTTTTTTGACCACGGCATTCATCCGGTGCAACTCACGCACCGTGATGCCTTCCATGGTCAGCAAACCGGCCTCGCTGCTCTCCCCTTCCTTCATCTGGCGCTCGACGATCGCCCGCAGGCGCTCGTTCTTGATGCCATACGGCGGCTTCTCTTCGAAGCGGCAGATGTGCACGCCGAACGGGATCTTCATCAGCAACGGCGTCAAAAACGCCAGCTTGTGAATGCTCCAGCCGTCGTACTTCAAGGTGGTCGAATACATCAACAGCCCGGCAACTTGCCCCGGGTGCTCGGCGGCCACGTACATCGACATCACCGCGCCCATGGACAAGCCACCGACAAACACTTGCTCGTGGCGTTGTTTGACCTGGGCGAAGGTTTTGCGCACGCCTTCGTACCAGTCCAGCCAACCGGTGGCCTGCAGGTCGCTGTTATCGCCGCAGTGCCCGGCCAGGGTGGGCACGTACACCGTGCAATTACCCGCCTTGGCCAGGCCTTTGGCGACCTGGCGCAATTCCGTCGGGGTGCCGGTCAGGCCGTGGATCAACAGGATCCCGACCGGACCTTCACCGAGAACGAAGCCGGCATCACCTTCACCGAGGTCGATCCCGAGGTTGTTCACCGTTTAGTCGCTCGCACCAGCAGTTGCTCGAGGAGTTTCAGGCCCAGGTCGATTTCCGGGTAGCTGATTTCCAGGGACGGTGCCAGGGTGATCACGTTTTTGTAGTAGCCGCCCACGTCGAGGATCAGGCCGAGTTTCTGACCGTCAACGATCATGTCGCCTTTCATGCCTTCTTCGACCATGTAGTCCAGGGTCGCCTTGTCTGGGGTGAAGCCGTCGGGGCCGCAGATTTCGCAGCGCAGGGCCAGGCCCAGGCCGTCGACGTCGCCGATGATCGGGAAACGCTTCTGCAGGTCTTGCAGGCCTTCCAGGAAGTATTTGCCCTTGGCCATGACCATCGCGCCGTAATCGACTTCGTTGGTCATCTTGAACATTTCCAGACCGACTGCCGTGCCCAACGGGTTGGAGGCGAAGGTGGAGTGGGTCGAACCTGGCGGGAAGACCTTAGGGTTGATCAGCTCTTCACGGGCCCAGATGCCGCCCAGCGGGTTGAGGCCGTTGGTCAGCGCCTTGCCGAAAACGATCACGTCCGGCTGCACGTCGAAGTGCTCGATCGACCACAGTTTGCCGGTGCGGTAGAAGCCCATCTGGATCTCGTCGGAGACCATCAGGATGCCGTGCTGATCCAGCACTTGCTTCAATTCGCGGTAGAAGTTCATCGGCGGGATCACGTAGCCGCCGGTGCCCTGGATCGGCTCGACGTAGAAGGCGGCGTATTCACACTGGTTGGTTTTCGGGTCCCAGACGCCGTTGTATTCGGTCTCGAACAGACGGGCGAACTGCTGCACGCACTGGCTGCCGTATTCTTCCTTGGTCATGCCTTTCGGGCCACGGAAGTGGTACGGGAACGGAATGAAGTTGGCACGTTCGCCAAAGTGGCCGTAGCGGCGACGGTAGCGGAAGCTCGAGGTAATCGACGACGCGCCGAGCGTACGGCCGTGGTAGCCGCCTTCGAAGGCGAACATCAGGCTCTTGCCGTTGGAGGCGTTACGCACCACTTTCAGGGAGTCTTCGATCGACTGCGAACCGCCGACGTTGAAGTGTACGCGACCGTCGAGGCCGAATTTCTTCTTGGCATCGACCGCGATCATTTCCGACAGCTCGATCTTGCCTTTGTGCAGGTACTGGCTGGCGATTTGCGGCAGGGTATCGATCTGCTGTTTCAGCGCGTTGTTCAGGCGTGGGTTGGCGTAGCCGAAGTTAACGGCCGAGTACCACATTTGCAGGTCGAGGTAGGCCTGGTCTTCGGTGTCCCACACGTAGGAGCCTTCGCAACGGCTGAAAATACGCGGTGGCTCGATGTAGTGAACGGTGTCGCCGTAGGAGCAGTACTTGGCTTCTTTATCCAGAAGAATCTGGTCTTCGGCGGTGGCGATTCGGATATCAGACATGGTGGAAGAGTTCCTGATTTTCAACAGAGAGGTCAGTAGCAGTGAAGGTGGTGGCGTTGGCGGCGATGCCCATTGGCAGCTTGGCCAGCAGCGCAGGCACTTCGGCGAAAGTGTCGAAACGCGCGTGAGGAATATGGTTGGCGACGCAGTAGTCAGCGAGGCTGCCTTTGGCGAAGACGAAATCGGCGGTGGAGGCCACGCACATATCGGACTTGCCGTCGCCGATCACCAGCACGCGCTTGTTGCGCGGGGTGGATTTGCACTTGCAGTTGCCGGAAGCGGCACGGCAGGCATCGCTGGAATACGGGAAGTCGATGCGCCAGCTGTTCTGGTCGACCTGGCGCAGGCGGTTGGCGAGGATCGGCAGCAGCGTCACGTAGTTGCGCGACAGGATGCGCGCGATGCCTTGCTCGATGCCGTCGCTGACCACTTCGATGGTCGCGCCCAGGCCCATGACGTGGTCGACGAAATCCGGGAAGTCCGGGTCGATCTCGACGCTGTCGAAATACGCCAGCAGTTCAGCGGGGGTGGCCTTGATCAGTGCCAGTTGACGGCTCAGGCATTCGCGTGAACCGATGTGCCCATCCAGCCATTCCTGCTCGATGGTTTCCCACTCCGGGCCGGCGAAGCGTTGGAGGACGTTGTCGATGACATCGGTGGGGGTAATGGTCCCATCGAAATCACACACGATATGCCAGTGAATCATCTGCGTTGTACCTTGGAAGGGCGCGCTCTGTGCGCTTGCAGAAGGGGTAGAGCAGGGATTGTGCCAACTGAACGAAACCCGGCGGGGCTGGGGCTTTGGCCGTTACGCCGGGAGTTTTGTGTCGCAGGAGCTACAATTTTTGTAGCTTGCTACAAACAAGATGAGTGCTTGCGCCAGAGCCGCCCTTCGCGCGTGAATGCGCGCATGTTCAGATAAGGAATACGCTCCATGTTCAAGGTCACTTCTGCTGTATTCGCCGGTTTGTTGGGGCTGTGGGGCTTTTCCGGCACCGTATTGGCCGAAGGCATCACCGGTGAAGTCGGTGCGGGCGTCAGCTATCAGCCCCACGACCCGACCGGCAGCCGTTACGAAACCCAGCCGATTCCCTACTTCGACCTCGACTGGGGCAATGTCAGCCTGGGGACCGACGACGGCCTGACCTGGAGCGCACTCAATACCCACGGCATTACTGCCGGCCCGTACATCAACTACCTTTCGGGGCGCACGGCCAACGGCTCGCTGCGCGGTTTGCGTGACGTACAGGACGCGGCGGAGGTCGGCGGCTTCATTCAATATGCCCCGGCCGAGTTCTGGCGTGTGTACGCTCAGGTCGGCCACGCAGTCGGCGGCGCGCGCGACCAAAGCGGGGTGTTGGGCAAGCTGGGCGGGGAGCTGGGCTATCCGCTGGGTGGCGGGATTATCGGCAGCACGGGCTTGATGGCGCATTTTGCCGACGCGCGTCAGACCCAGGCGTTTTTCGGGGTGGATGACAAGGATTCTGCGGCTTCAGGCTTTCGCCCTTATAACGCCAGCGGGGGTTTTCAGAACCTGACGCTGACGCAGAGTTTTGAATTCCCGCTGGATACCCATTGGTCGTTGCTGACCAGCGCCAGCTGGGTGCACCTGGTCGGTTCGGCAGCCAACAGCAGCATCGTCAAAGAGACGGGCGACGTGAACCAGGGCCAGGTGCAGACGGCGATCAGTTACAAGTTTGATTGATGGGCAGGAGGCGCCCTCCTGAGCTAATTTCTAACGCCATACTCGGTCAAAAATGTGGGAGCGGGCTTGCTCGCGAATGCGGCGTGTCAGTCAACAGATTCACCGGCTGACACACCGTATTCGCGAGCAAGCCCGCTCCCACATTTGGATCTCCACACGCCTGAGAGCAAGCGCCCGTCAAACTCTTCAGCCCTTGGCTTCGCTGATGATCTGCCGTATCGCCCCGACAAAGGCTTCAGCCGGCTGCCCGCCGCTGACGGCGTACTGGTCGTTGAAAACGATGGTCGGCACCGACGTCACGCCCCGCGAAACCCACAGTTGCTCCTGCTCACGCACTTCGGCGGCGTATTCATCCGAGGCGAGAATCTCGGCCGCACGTTTGATATCCAGCCCGACACTTTCGGCGATGATCGCCAGGGTCGCGTGGTCGGACGGGTCCTGACCGTCGCTGAAGTACGCCTTGAACAGCGCTTCCTTGAGGTTGTACTGCAACCCTTCAAGCCCGGCCCAATGCAACAGGCGATGGGCGTCGAAGGTGTTGTAGATGCGGCTCTGCCCATCGGTGCGGAAGGCAAACCCCAACGCGGCACCCATGTCGCGAATGCGCTCGCGGTTCGCCTGGGATTGCTCGGCGGTGGAGCCGTATTTCTCAGTGATGTGCTCGACGATGTTTTGCCCTTCAGCCGGCATGTTCGGGTTCAGCTCGAACGGCTGGAAATGGATCTCGGCCTGCACCTCGGCGCCCAGCTGGTCGAGGGCTTCAGTCAAACCACGCAGGCCGATGATGCACCAGGGGCAGGACACGTCGCTGACGAAATCGATTTTCAGGGGAGTACTCATGGCTGGGAGACCTCGCTGGCTTCAGTGAGCCGCAAAAGCTCCACGATACACCAACTTCACAGCACCTTCGAAGGCTCGCCCAAGTCAATTTGCGCCCAATGCGCGGCATCTTCACGATGGGCTTTGAGGTACGGCAGCACCGCCGTCAACAGCGGCGCCTTGAACGCCTCCTGGAAACGATGGGCCATCCCGGGGATCAGTTTCAGCTGGCTGCCCTGGATATGCGCGGCCAGGTGCACGCCATGCATCACCGGCAACAATGGGTCAGCGGTACCGTGTACCACCAGCGTGGGCACGCGCAGTTGGTTGAGCAAAGGCACCCGGCTCGGTTCGGCGAGGATCGCCATGATCTGGCGCTTCACGCCGTCGGGGTTGAAGGCGCGGTCATAGGACAGCGCCGCCTGATGCAGCAACACCTGGCGATCATCTTTCACATAAGGGCTGCCCAACGCCGCGAGCAAATCGGCTTGCTGCTCCAGCGCCACTTCGCGGTTCGGTGCGCTGCGCCGTGACAGCAACTGCACCAGCGCCGCACTCGGTGCCGGCAGGCCTTCGGCGCCGGAACTGGTCATGACCAGGGTCAGGCTTTCGACCCGTTGCGGCGCCATGGCCGCCAGGTGCTGGGCGATCATGCCGCCCATGCTCGCGCCCAGCACGTGGAATTGCTGGATCTGCAACGCGTCCATCAAGCCCAGGGCATCATCCGCCATGTCGGTCAGGGTGTACGGCGCCGCCACGGGCAAGCCGAGCTTGTAGCGCAGCACTTCAAAGGTCAGGTTGGCGCTGGCCGGGGCCTGGCGCCAGGTAGACAAGCCGACGTCACGGTTGTCGTAGCGAATCACCCGAAAACCTTGCTGGCACAGGGCGACGACCACCTCATCCGGCCAGTGGATCAACTGCCCGCCCAAGCCCATCACCAGCAGCAAGGCAGGGTCGGACGCACGGCCGATGCTCTGGTAGGCGATGCTCACCTTTTCCAGGTCGACCGTTTGAGTCGGGACATTGACATCACATCGAGAAGCCGCAAAAGACGGCAGGCCGAACAGTAGAGCGGCCAGTAAAAGCAACACGCGCATGAAAAACACCGAAACGCAGAACCCCAGTAGAGCGCGAGTCTGATGAAGTTTGTTCAAGCGCGCTGCCACAGTTGCGTGACAGTTTGATGAAGAGTGCCCAGCGGTCATGTTTTGTCGACAGGCGCGCCAACATGAGACAAACTCACGCAATTCGAATTCGCCACAAATTGTTTTCATGGAGAGCCCGTGCTCGAAATCCGTCATCTCAAGACCCTGCACGCCTTGCGCGAGGCCGACAGCCTGGTGGAAGCCGCCGAGCGGCTGCACCTGACGCAGTCGGCGCTGTCCCATCAGTTCAAGGAGCTGGAAGAGCGCCTGGGCATGCCGCTGTTTGTGCGCAAGACCAAGCCACTGCGCTTTACCAGCGCCGGCTTGCGCCTGCTGCAACTGGCCGACGCGACCCTGCCGCTGCTGCGCGGCGCCGAGCGCGATATCGCGCGGTTGGCCGGCGGCACCGCCGGGCGCTTGCACATGGCCATTGAGTGCCACAGTTGTTTCCAGTGGCTGATGCCGACCATCGACCAGTTCCGCGACGCCTGGCCGGAAGTCGAACTGGACCTGGCTTCAGGTTTCGCCTTCGCCCCGCTGCCGGCGCTGGCCCGTGGCGACCTCGACCTGGTAGTAACGTCCGACCCGCTGGAGCTGCCGGGCATCACCTATGTGCCGCTGTTCACCTACGAAGCCATGCTCGCGGTGGCCAACCAGCACGTGCTGGCGCACAAGGCGTATATCGTGCCGGAAGACCTGTTGACCGAAACCCTGATCACCTACCCGGTGGAACGCGACCGCCTGGACATCTTCACGCGCTTCCTCGAACCCGCCGATGTAGAGCCCGCGCAGGTACGCACGTCGGAGCTGTCGGTGATGATGATGCAGCTGGTGGCCAGCGGCCGTGGTGTGTGCGGCATGCCCCATTGGGCGCTGCATGAATACAGTTCGCGCGGTTACGTGAAGGCCAAGCGGCTGGGTGAGAAAGGCTTGTTTGCGACGCTGTATGCGGGGATCCGCGCGGACATGCTGGATGCGCCGTATATGCGCGATTTCTTGCTGACGGCCAAGGACACGTCGTTTTCGACGCTGGATGGGGTCAGCGCCGTTCGCTGAGCAACTCCTGATACTCGGCACCAATGAAGATCAAATGTGGGAGCGGGCTTGCTCGCGAAAGCGGTGTGTCAGTCAACTTATGTGTAGCTGACACACCGTATTCGCGAGCAAGCCCGCTCCCACATTTTGATCTTCACTGGTCTTGCAACTTGCACCACATGTGAATCTTGTCGAAGTAATCCTCACCCACCCGCACCGCCAGCGGCTCCAGACCGTACTGGATAAACCCGCAACGCCGGTACAACGCAAAGGCAGCGTCGTTGCCGGCGGTGACGGTCAGCTGGATCAGTTTGAGGCGCGGATGCTTGCACGCCTCGGCGAGTGCCGCCTCGACCAGCTGGCGGCCCAACCCTTTGTGCTGGTGGGCCCGGGTCACGTACATCCCAAACAGCGTCACCTTGTGCCGCGCCTTCTCGCGCGGCTCGAAGGCCAGGCCGACGATCCCTGCCAGCTCATCGCCTTCAAAGCCGCCGAGCAACTGGTCCAGCGGGCCGCTCAGGCGTTTTTCCCACCAGCTCAACGGCATCGCGGCGCGCTCGGCAACGCTGGAGGTGAACGCCTGGGGATAGGCGCCGTAAGCCTCCAGCATCAGCGCCCGGTAGGCCTCGGCATCGCCGCCGCCCAGGGTGCGGATGATCATGCCGTGAGGGATGCGCGATAAAACGGCAGGATCAGATCGCGGGTCAACGGAGCCAGCTGCAGGCCACCGTCACCGGCCGGGTCGATCCAGCGCACTTCTTCGATTTCAGCGGCGGGCATTACCGGCACGTCGATGTGCACCTGGAACAGTTCGGCTTCTACGGTAAACCCCGGTTCGTTGGCGGCGGGAGCGGAAAAGTTGCCGAGGTAAATGGCGTCGCTGGGTTCGATCTGTAAATTCAACTCTTCATGCAATTCACGGGCGAGCGCCTCTGCCGGTTGCTCGCCGGCGTCGATTTTGCCGCCGGGCTGCATGAAGGCCTGGGTGCCGCGCTTGCGCACCAGCAGGGTCTGGCCGTCGCTGCCGATCAACAGGGCGGCGGCGATGCGGATGGTGGAAGTCATGAAAGGGTCGCCTTGAACGCAAAGGCGCAAGGATCACATGCCCACCGGCACGCCGCAATCCAATGTGGGAGCGGGCTTGCTCGCGAAGGCGGTGTATCAGTTAACGGTACTGTGACTGACCCAACGCTTTCGCGAGCAAGCCCGCTCCCACATTTTTTGACCGCGCTCACACAGCAATCACTGGTGTGTCCTTGATGAACACGCTGTACCGCGCGCCCTCCATGGTCTCAAAGGCGATCAGCTTGTCCACCAGCGGCAGGTTCAGCACCTTGCCGGCATTGAGCAGCAACATGCCGTTATCCGCGTTCAAGTTGCGCGCCAGTACCATGCCCTCCTCCAGTTCGCGCGTGCCGAGGACTTTGACGTTCGGGTCGCCCAGCGTCACGTCATTGAGGTAGGTGGCGCACACCCGCACAAAGTCTTCGACCATCTCGGGGTCATAGAGCCGCCCGGCGTATTTGCGGATGTACAGCAACGCTTCGTCGCTGTTCATCTGCCGCTCCAGGATCAAGCCTTTTTGCAGCTCGATAAAATCCACGGCGAGTTTCAGCAGCCGGGAACCTGCGGGAATCGCCTCACCTTTGAGGTGGTCGGGGAAACCGCTGCCGTCCCAACGCTCCTGATGATGGCGGATCAGGCGCGCCGCGTCTTTCATCGGTTCCAGGGTCATCAGCAGCGATTCACTTTGCGTGGCGTAGGCGCGATAGCGCTCACGGTCGGCGCTGTGCAGCAAATCCGAGGGCGAGGCCATCATGCTGTCGCTCCAGCTCAGCTTGCCAATGTTGTACAGCGCGGCCGCCATGGTCAGGTCCCGGTTGCTCGCCTCGTCCACGCCATGGGTGACGCACCAGGTGCGCACCAGTTCGATGATCTGCCGGTTGGTCTGCTTGGCACGCGGCAGGCGCAGGTTGGCCAGCAGCGAGAACACTTCAGTGCCGGTCGCGTAGCTGTGCTTGAGTTCTTCGTAGGCCAGGTCGAGCATATCGGCGGTTTGCTGCAGCTCGCTGGTGCGCGCGGCCACACGTTTTTCCAGGGAAGCATTGAGCTGCTTGAGCTCGTCGTTCTGCTGCTGGATCAGTTGCTCCAGCCGCCCGCGCTCACGCTCTGAATGTTGATGGGCCAGGGATTGGCGCAGGGCCAGGAGCAACTCCTCGTCATTCCAGGGTTTGCTCAGGTAGCGGTAGATCTGGCCCTCGTTGATGGCTTTGACGATCAGCGTCAGGTCGGTCTCGCCGGTCAGCAGGATGCGCACAGTATGGGGGTAGGCTTGATGGATATGGGCCAGCAACGAAGCACCGTCGATGTCCGGCAGGCGCGCGGCGCTCATCACCAGGTCAACAGGCTGACTGGCGAGAATCGTCAAGGCGTCGGCAGCGCAGGTTGCACTGTGCAGTTCAAAAGGTTCAAGGCGCAGCAATTGCGTCAGGCTGTGCAATACGTCCGGGTGGGCGTCGATCAACAGCACCACGGCACGGTCGCTATCGGTGAACGTAACTGACTCTCCCATGGGACACCTCGGATCGTCGGCATGCAGTCCTTACGGTCTGGTTTTGCCCTCCTGGCGTTTACTGAGGAGTCTAGCCGGTTTTTCGGAAAGTGATGGCGTTACGATATCAACGCATAAAAAAAGCCGCTCCAGAAACCGGAGCGGCCTTCGAGGTGAAACCTCTATGCCTCACGCGTCAGCTTTTTTCGGGCTGGAGCCGAACGAAGCGAAACGCTTGTTGAACCCGGCAATCCGGCCTTCGGCCTGAGTCTTGCGCTGTTGGCCGGTGTAGATCGGGTGCGAGGCGCTGGAAACGTCCAGCGGAATGTAAGGGTATGTGTTGCCGTCGCTGTACTTGTGGGTGCGGTCGCTGTCGGCGGTGGAGCCGATCAGGAAAAACACGTCGGCGGCGGTGTCGTGGAACAGCACGGTGCGGTAATCGGGATGGATACCAGCTTTCATAAGGCCTCCGGGGCGTTTGGGTGCATTTAACGTGTTATACAGTAACACAAATCATGCGCCCAAACGAGAACCGATTGCAATAAGAATAGACCAGCAACGTCTATGCAGCTTCTTGAAAGTCCATTTCCGGCGGCTGTTTGGAGAAGCCACGCGTCAGGAAACCCAGGTAAACCAGCCCGATTGCCAACCACACCACGCCCAGGTAAATCGCCAGGTGATCAAGGCTGATCATCAACCACACATCCGCCAGCAGGCCGATGGTCGGGAACACCAGAAACAGGATCAGCTCACGTACACCGCGTTGCTTGGCGCCCACCCAGTAATGAAAGATCACCGACAGGTTCACCAGGCTGAACGCCAGGAACGCACCGAAGTTGATAAACGAGGTGGACGTGGTCACATCCAGCTTCAACGCGAGCAAAGCCACCACCGCACACAGCAGAATGCTGTTCACCGGCGTACCAAAACGCTCATGCAACGTCCCGAAGAACGACTTGGGCAACACACCGTCACGCCCCATTGCAAACAGCAGGCGCGAACCGCTGGCCTGGGCCGACAGCCCCGAGGCGAACTGGCCGACGATCAGGCCGATCAGGAAGATCGACACGAACAGGTCACCGCCGATATTGCGCGCGATTTCATACGCGGCCGAATCCACGTCGGCAAACTCGAAAGACGGGTGAGCGACCTGCACGAAGTATGACACCCCGACAAAAATCAGCCCGCCAATCAAGGTGATCAACATGATCGCCCGTGGGATGGTGCGGCGTGGGTCACGGGTTTCCTCGGTGAGGGTGCTGACCGCGTCAAAACCCAGGAAGGAATAGCACGCGATGGCCGCGCCGCTCATGATCAACGGCATCTGCATCTGGCCGTTGAAGAATGGGGTGATGGTCCACAGTGGCTTGCTTGCATCACCGCCGATGTAGTGGATGCACAACACCACGAACGCAATCAGGACCAGCGCCTGCACCAGCATCAGCAACGCGTTGATGCCATTGGCCAGTTTCAGGCCGATGATATTGATCAAGGTGGTGATGCCGATAAACGCCAGCACCCAGACCCACTGTGGCACGGCTGGAAATGCGGAATGCAGGTACGCCGCGCCAATCAGCCAGATGGCCATCGGCAGGAACAGGTAGTCGAGCAACACCGCCCAACCGGCGATAAAGCCCAGTTTCGGGCTGATAGCTTTGCGCACATAGCTATAGGCCGAACCGGCCACCGGAAAGGCCGACGCCATACGCCCGTAACTCATGGCGGTGAAGAACATCGCCACCAGGGCGGCCAGGTAAGCGGCGGGCACCATGCCGGCGGTGGATTGCGCCAGGATGCCGAAGGTGCCGAGCACGATGATTGGCGTCATATAGGCGATGCCAAACAGCACCACCGACCCTAACGACAGGGTGCGTTGCAAACGAGCCATGAGCGATTCTCCGCTGATTTATTAGATTTATGGCAGAACTGAAGTCGGTGAAGCACGAGCACTATTTTTATGATGGATACAGCTTTTGTGGCGAGGGAGCTTGCTCCCGCTGGGCTGCGTAGCGGCCCCAACATCTCAGGGCCGCTTCGCGCCCCAGCGGGAGCAAGCTCCCTCGCCACAGGGGTCTGTGTTAAGTCCGAGGGATCAGCAGTTCGCGAGTCCCATCGCTGTGCTCAATCACCTCACCCGGCAATTTCAAGCGCTGGTCATCCAGGTAGCGGTAATCCTTGCGAGCCGCCGCCAGATGGTCGAGATCCAGCTCAACCGTGAATTGCCCTTCCTCGCGCCCGGCTTCGAACAGCAAGGTACCGAACGGATCAACCAGGGCGCTGCCGCCGGCAAACACCAGGTCGCCGTCGCCTTCTTCCACGCGGTTGACCATCAGCGCGAACGCCTGGTTTTCCTGGGCACGGGCCATGATCGCGGTGCGGTGGGTGGGGCCGTACGGGTCCATGTTGCCGTTGGTCACCAACAACAGCTGCGCACCCAATTGCCCCAATGCGCGGGCGGTTTCCGGGAACTCGATGTCGTAGCAGATCAACAAGCCGACGCGTACGCCATTCCACAGGCACGTGGCGTAGCGATCACCGGGGTTGACCACGCCGCGTTCCAAAGGCCACAGATGGGTCTTGCGATAACGCAAGGCGATGCCCTCAGGCGTGATCAGCAAGGTGGTGTTATAGAATTGGCCGTCATCGTTCTCGATCATGCCGATGACCACGGCAATATCACGCGCACGCGCGGCCTGGATAACCGCCTGCACGGTGGGGCCATCCAGCGGCTCGGCAACTTCGGCGACGGTTTCGGCCGACGGGAAGCCTGTCAGGTGGGTCTCCGGAAACACGATCAGTTGCGTATCGGCGGCGCAGGCAGCAATTGCCGCCAAGGCGCGCTCAAGGTTGTAAGCTGTGTCGTTATCACGGCCTGCCAACTGGGCAAATTCGACCTTCATGAGTATTCCTTGTTCTTTATCTGTGCCGCAGTATGCGCAGCCACAACCTGCCAGGGAATTACGCGGCGGGGGTAACCCGATAGGGGTAGATCAATGACCATGTCGCTGGATGACATCGCCTGGCACCGTTCGGTGGGGCAAATGATAGACGCGCTGGACCAGGCCAATTTCTGGACCCAGCTTGTCAGATTGCTGGACCAGTACGTGCCGTTCGACAGTTGGGTAGCCCTGCTGTTCAGCAGCGAACACCGGCCCCTGGTGTTCGCCGAATGCCCAGGCCTTGACGGCGCGCCCGACCAACTCTTCCAGGACTACCTCAACGGTCTCTACCTGCTCGACCCCTTCTACATGGCCAGCCGCGAACTGTCGCGCACGGGCCTGTTTCGCCTGGCCGAAGTCGCGCCGGAGCACTTCGAACTCACCGAGTATTACCAGCGCTACTTTCGCCTGAACGTGGTGGCCGACGAAATCCAGTTCAATTGCCAACTGCCGGATGGGCGTACCCTGTGCCTGTCGCTGGGCTCAAGGCAACGTTTTGACCCGGCGCAGATTGCCCTGCTGTCGTTGATTCAACCCTGGATACTGAGCCTGCTGCGCCAGCGCCTGCCCTTTGAGCTCAACCAGGTCAGCGCGCCGCAACCCCCGCTGCACAATGATGAATGGGGCGCGCAACTCACCGCTCGCGAGCTGGATGTGGGCCGCTTGATGCTCAGCGGTTGCTCCAGCAAGGAAATCGCTCGTAAGCTGGAAATCTCTGTTGAAACCGTGAAAGTCCATAAGAAACACATGTACAGCAAGCTAGGGATCAAATCCCAGTCGGAGCTGTTCTCGATCTTTCTACAGGCGCAAAACGCCTAGCCGATGAGTCCGAACCCAAGGAAAACCGTATGAGCCTGTCGTTACTAAGCCGTTACGCCTTCTTTGCCGTGTGCGTCATTTTCACCCTCGCCAGCCTCCCGTTTATCGAACATGAATGGCTGTGGCCCATCACCGTGGTCACCGGCATTCTCAGCCTGATCGGCCTGTTCGACCTGCTGCAGAGCCCCCACGCAGTGCGCCGCAACTACCCGATCCTGGGCAATATCCGTTACCTGGTAGAAGCCATCCGCCCGGAAATCCGCCAATACCTGCTCGAATCCGACAGCGACGCCCTGCCCTTCTCCCGGGCCCAGCGTTCGCTGGTGTATTCGCGCGCCAAAAATGAAAGCGCCGACAAACCGTTCGGCACGTTGATCGACGTGTACCAGTCAGGCTTCGAGTTTATCGGCCACTCCATGCGCCCCGCGCCGTTGAGTGACCCGAGCGCGTTTCGCGTGATGGTCGGCGGCCCGCAGTGCAAGCAGCCGTACTCGGCGTCGGTGTTCAATATCTCGGCGATGAGCTTTGGCTCGCTCAGCGCCAACGCCATCCGCGCGCTGAACCAGGGCGCCAAGCTCGGCAACTTTGCCCACGACACCGGCGAAGGCAGCATCAGCCCTTACCACCGCGAGAACGGCGGCGACCTCACGTGGGAATTGGGCAGTGGTTACTTTGGCTGCCGCACCAGTGACGGCCGTTTCGACCCCGAACGCTTCGCCGTGCAGGCGCAAAACCCGCAAGTGCGCATGATCGAAATCAAGATGAGCCAGGGCGCCAAGCCCGGCCACGGCGGCATCCTGCCCAAGCACAAGGTCACCAAAGAGATCGCCGAAACCCGCGGCATTCTGATGGGTGAAGACTGTGTGTCACCGTCGCGTCACAGCGCGTTTTCAACGCCCGTCGAAATGATGCAGTTCATCGCCCAACTGCGCGAACTGTCCGGCGGCAAACCGGTGGGTTTCAAGTTCTGCCTGGGCCACCCGTGGGAGTTCATGGGCATCGCCAAGGCCATGCTTGAAACCGGCATCCTCCCGGACTTTATCGTGGTCGACGGCAAGGAGGGCGGCACCGGCGCGGCACCTGTGGAGTTCACCGACCATATCGGCGTACCGCTGCGTGAAGGCCTGCTGTTTGTGCACAACACCCTGGTGGGCCTGAACCTGCGCGACAAGATCAAGCTCGGCGCCAGCGGCAAGATCGTCAGCGCCTTCGACATCGCCAGCGTGCTGGCCATCGGCGCCGACTGGGCCAACTCGGCGCGCGGCTTCATGTTCGCCATCGGTTGCATTCAGTCACAAAGTTGCCACACCAATAAATGCCCGACCGGCGTGGCCACTCAAGACCCGTTGCGCCAGCGCGCACTGGTGGTGCCGGACAAGGCCCAGCGCGTGTTCAACTTCCACCGCAACACCCTCAAGGCGCTGGCGGAAATGCTCGCCGCCGCCGGCCTGGACCACCCCTCGCAGTTGTCCGCCAAGCACTTGGTACGGCGCATGTCGGCGACTGAGATCAAGCTGTTCTCGCAGCTGCATGTGTTCCTCAAACCCGGCGAATTGCTCACCGGTGAGGTGAATGGCGAGTTCTATTCGCGCATGTGGCAGATGGCGCGGGCCGACAGCTTCGAACCCCATGAAGAAGTAGCCGCCTGACCCCCTTCCCCCAGCCTGCCCACCCCGGGGCAGGCTGTTGAGACATTCAGTAATACCCAGCCTTTGCAATTGCTTACAAATACCGCCAACCTGCGCGCCGCCCGACGCAAGGCGTACACCCATACTGCCGCCTGCGTGTTATCAGTAAACCCTTTGTTCAAGAGCCCGCTGCCATGCTGAACGGACGCGACCCGCGCATCGATTTTTTTCGGGGCTTGGCGTTGATCTTCATTTTCTGGGATCACGTCCCCCACAACCCACTCGGCCAGATCACTCTGCGTAACTTCGGTTTCAGCGACGCGGCGGAAATTTTTGTGTTCCTGGCTGGCTTCGCCTCGGTGCTGGCCTACGGTAAAGTCCTGCAACGCGAAGGCTATTGGATGGCCTGCCTGAAAATCCTGCGCCGCACCTGGGTGCTTTACGTGGTGCACATCTTTTTACTGGCGGTATTGATGGGCATCGTGTTCTTCGCCAACAGCCACGTCGAGACACGTGACTTGGTGCAAGAGATGGGCATGACCCACTTCATCAGCGACCCTCAACGCGCTTTGCTGGATGAACTGCTGTTGCGCTTCAAGCCCAACCTGATGGACCCACTGCCGCTGTACATCGTATTACTCGCCAGCCTGGCGCTGGTGTTACCGCTGATGCTGCGTAGGCCCTGGGTGCTTGTTGCCATGTCGCTGACGGTGTATCTGCTGGCGCCATGGATGGGCTGGAACCTGCGGGCAATTGCCGATGGCGTGTGGTATTTCAACCCTGTGACCTGGCAGTTGCTCTTCATACTGGGTGGCGCGGCAGCGGTACGCAGCCAACAACCCAAAGCCGTTGAAACCCGTGCCTTGCCACGCCAACCGCTGTTTGTCGCGGCGGCCGTGTATGTCGTGGTCGCCGGCATCCTGACCCTGTCGTGGCGCTGGCCGCAGATTCATGATGCGGTGATGCCGGCGGTGATCAGCGACTTGATCTACCCGATCAGCAAGACCGACCTGTCCCCCCTGCGCCTCCTGCATTTCCTGGCTCTGGCCTATGTCATTTCCAAGCTGTTGCCCTCTGCCGGTTGGACACAAAACCCGGTGGCCGCGCAGATAGGCCGCATGGGCCGTTTCTCGCTGGAAATCTTCTGCCTGGGGGTGGTCCTGGCGCCGCTGGCCGACATGCTCAATGCCATGGCTGGCGATACCCTGGCGATACAACTGCTGACAGCTCTCACAGGGGTTTTGCTGATGGCCGCACTGGGCGCCTGGCTGGAGCTGAACAAACACTTGAATCAGCGCCGCACTACATAGCTAGCGCCCGCCATGGGCGGGTGGATGCTTCCATTTCTCTCCACATTTATTGTGAAAGGAAGCAGCCCAATGCCCAACCACCAACTCCTCAACGGCCTGTCCGGCCACTTGCAGTCCAGCGAATCCTGGGGCCGGCAACAGGCCCTCGAAATACTGCGCCACACGCTGGCGCAGTCGATGAGGAGCCTCTCGCCTGAACAGCAGCGCGAGTACATCCGCCTGCAACGTGACGCCGTCACCGCACTCCAGGCGGTGGAAACAGAAAACGCAGCCCTTGTGGAACAGTTCAAAACCGGCGGCCTGGCCCAGCTGCGCAGCAAACTCGGCGGCATCGACCCGGAAAAAGTCTTCATCAATACGCGTTACCTGGAAAAGCTCGATACGCCCCTGCCCTGGGAACCCCGCAGCAGCGCCCTCGGCGGCTTGGCGCATGCCCCGCGTTTTCGCCGTGCCGTCGATGAATGGAAGTACCGCGTACACGTCTCAAGAATGTCGCTATGGGAAGCGGCGTGCCTGAACTTCGACTTCGGCACCGGCAACCCGCAGGCGTCCGGGCACAGCCACGTGGATGCGTCCTACCTGACCGGCGTGGAAGAACAACAACTGAGCGTCAGCCAATTTATCGCCATCAGCCGCGAACTGGACCTGGGCGGCCAACTGCAAACCGAGTTGGCCAAAGCCCTCGGCCCGAGCGGAAAACTGCAAGGCCTGATCGAGGCCAGCGCCCGTGCCCATCTGTTGTTTGAGGCGCTGGAAGCGTATCGCAGCCGCGCCAGCAGTGGCGTGACACAGGCTATGTATGACGCGCTGGTGGCCGACATCGGCGGCGGCGCGGCACTGCCCTTCGAGACGCTGAGCATGGACCTCGACAACACGCTGATCCAGGGCGTGCCGTTTGTACCTTCGGGCGAAAGTATCCCGGTGCCCTTGCTGCTGATTCATGTAGCCAGCCTGGGCGTAGTCTCCTACTTCCCGTTCCGCCCCGGTGGCGCCATGCGCTATCACGTCGACGCCAAAAGCGCCGGCACGCACTTTCTCGCCGACCTCAAGCGTAGCTATCACGACGGCGACTTGGGCTGGTTCTCCCGGCAATTGCCGGTGACAGAAATCAATCAGTTCAAAGACCTGCTGCGCGAAGAGCCGCGCCCCGAAGGTCTGAGCCTGGTGGCGGGTTTTCTCTACGATTCCTTTCATACGCTGTTCCCGGAAAAGACTCTGGCGCACGTCCGCTTCGTCAACGACCCCAAGCCTGATCGCCCGCTGCGCCTGCTGCAAGCCCTGACCTTTCGCCATATCCAGCACTACCAGGCCAACCTCGGCATGCTTGCCACCCGACGCTCGGAACGCGACCTGCAGGGCGTGATTGATGGCGCTGCGGCGATCGCCGCCGAGATCATGGAGCTGCTGATGACCCCGGTGCCCGGCGGCGTCACCGGTTTAAACCGGCTGATGCAGGCAGTGGTATTCGGCAACCTGGCGTATAGCCTGATCATCGGTATCGACAAAGCTGCCAAAGGCGAAGCCAGTGACTTTGCCGCTGCGATGGCCGACGTGGCGGACCTGGCGATCAATGGCCTGCTGATTTCCACCGCCGGGCGCGCGCATCGCCAGCGTATCGAAGGCCTGCTCAGACGCCTGGGCAACCCGCGCAAAGTGCCGCGCAGCGGCGGCGGTCATGAACTGTGGAAACCCGACATCACCCCCTACGCCAGCCCCAACCAGCGCCTGCTCGACGGCCAGACGCCCAATGCTCAGGGCCTGTACCTGATCAACGGCGCGCAGTATGCAAGGGTGCAGCAGGGCGACCAGCAAATCGTCGCGCAGGTCAGCCCTGATCCCACGACCATGGGCTTTGTGCTCAAGCGCAAGAATGGCAATGGCTTGGCTGCACCCGTTGTATTCGACCCCAGGCTTCAAGCCTGGGTCCTCGACCTGCACGGTGCCGGCACGCTCTCGAACGCTCAATTGATCGGGCAGATGCTACCCAACGGCGAGGCGCCAGTGCCGGCGGTGCAAATCCGCAACCTGCTGCGCAGCACCGCCGTGCCCCGCGCGACCCTGGACGCCATTTGGGCAGGTGAGCCACCGCCGGTCAACCTGATCGAGGCAAGCCGGCGGGTGCAAGTCGATCGGGTCATCGAACAATTGAGCAACGGTTTTCACCGCCGCGGCAACATCCCCGCCCATGCCGGCAGCGCCATCTTCAGCCTGTTGACCCAACTGCCCACCTGGCCTGCCGAGGCTGTCATCCATGTGTATGACCGGCATGGCGAACTGGTGGAAAGCTACGCCGCCAACGACAACGTCACACTGGCCATTCACCTCAAGCGCAGAGACGACGGCACCTACAGCGAACGAGATACGCCGGACACCCACGTCGCCACTCTGGAGGCTTTGTTCGAGCTGATCATTCGCCAGCAACCCGCCACGTCAACCCTGGGCAAGGAAGGCAGTGCGCACCTCACCGAGGCCCAGCGCATTGCGCGGCTACGCGTGCAGATCAGTACGTTGGCCCACAAGGAACGGATAGCGTTGTTCAGTGCGATGACACGCTACAGTAGCTACGCCCGGCATGAGGTGCCGGTGGGCGACCCAGCCCGTGCGTTTGTGCCGATAAAGGCTGCAACCCATGGCGTGGAGGCCTCCCCGCTGTTGACTCGTTTACAGGCGGAGTTTGCGCCTCTGCGCCCTGCCAACCTCAAGCAATTGCTGGAGCAAACGCCCCTGAGCACAACGCAGCAAAGTGCCTACCTCAACGACGGCAAGCTGCCCGCCAGCGTACGCGAACACCTTGAACAACATCGCACTGCCCTGCGCATTGATGCCGTGATAGATGGCCTGTATCACTCGCGCGCCTACAGCCTCGACACCGATCAATGGGCCAGGGAGTTCTCCAAAAACCTGTTGCTCAAACGCCTCAATCGCGACTTCGTCGTCACCGAAATGGTCACCGCAGAGGCACCCAACCGCTACAAGAACAGCGGCCCGGACGACACCACCGTGGAGTTGCTGCATTACGGTGACGGGCGCTACGAAGCCTACGACATGCGCAACGCCGGGCCGATTCCGGTATCGCCCGATGTGGACAGTTTTTACCTCGCCATTGCCTCGGTACTGCAGCCTCACGAGCGCACCCTGCTGGGCATCAGTTCTGCCAGCGATGCCCAGGGTCTGCGCAATACCCTTGGTGATCTAATGAGCGAACGCCGCAGCCCTGCCGGCCTGGTCAGCCTGCTCGATCACTCACTGGGGCAATACCAGCAAAACCTGGTACTGCCCATCGACCTTAAGCCAAACCCCGAAGGTTTGTATGACTGGGAAGGCCAGCAACTGCTGCCGTTGTACGGTTCGTTCTACCCGGTGACCTATGACCAGACCGTGCGCAAGTGGCGGCTCAAGCACCCACAGAAAGTCGGTGTCGACACACCTCGCCTTGAACATAATCACAAGGGCGCCTGGCGCCTGGAAACCGAAAACCCGTTGAGCTGGGACGAGCATCATCTGTTTTCACGCCTGGGAGCGGTTGATTTCAATATGGACCAGCCCACCGCCGCACGCCTGCTCAAGCTCACCGATACGCCGGCCCGTGCCTTGCGAGAGGTGCATTGCGCCGGTATTGCGCCGCCGCCACTGCTTAAAGACAGCAGTAAACGTTTCGGTATAGAGCGTCAGATCCTGCACTTCATCAAGGCCATGACCACCTATTCGGCCACACGCACGGCGCGCCCCTCGTTGCAATTGCTGTTGGTGTGCGCGCTGCCGCAGTGGCCGGCAAGCCATGTATTGGTCCTGCACGATGAGGCAGGCCGCGCGACAGCGCACTACCCGTCCGCCAACGCCGATGCGCCCAACAAGGTCCGCATGTCCCAGGCGCAGAGCCGCGGCCTGGAACCGCTGCTCCCGCTGGTGCGCAATGACGCACTGACCAACGCCCTGCTTGGCGAACTCCCCGAAGGCCAGGCAGAGCGCCTGTTCAAGCTGGCAAAGAAGATCGCCGAACACGCCTATCGCGAACGCGCACAGCTGTTCGATACGCTCTATGCCCAAAGCGAGCGCAACGGCAACTCCCTGCACAACCGACTGCGCCTCCATTTCCCGCAGCTGCCTGGCAGTGCGCTCCAGGCGTTGCTGGACGAGGCTACGCCCAAAGAACTCAAACAGCTCAACGAGAGAGACCAGGTACCGCTGCGCCTGCAGGAGCAAGCCAGGTTGACCGCCAACGATGTACGCCTCAACCGCGCGTTCGAAGGGTTATACCTGACTACGCTGGCCAATCCCGACAGCGAAAAAATCATCCTGCATGCACTCAAGTTGCTACCCGGCTGGCCCGCCAATGTACGCCTGGATATTCATCACGGCAGCGCCAGCGGGCCCCTGCTGGAAAGCGCCGGGCACCTGGCGGGCAGCGAACGCAAAATCCTCGCCCGGGTCGATGGCCGCTACCAGGCCTATGACGCCGACAACCGATTGATCAGCGACAGCGGGGACACCTCCACCGATTTACTCACCGCCATCTGGCGCATGTTGAGCGACAGCCAGCGCGAAGCCCTGGGGCTGGACGACAGTGGCGATACAACGGCCCTGCGCAATCCAATCGCCGAGCTGGCGCTCAACCAGCGCATCGCCATCAAGGACCTGCTCGGCCTGCCGCACATTCCGTACTGGTTGCAACCGCCGATGCGGGTCAACAGCTCATTCGTTGCCTACCCCTTCAGCCTGCGCAACCTTTGGCCGTTCGGCGGTCCGCAGGCGGTAGACCTGGTCAGTAAGGTACGCGAGCTTTACCCCAGGATGGGTCGCGCCGATGCCAATCAGCTCATCGACTCCCTGGGCCTGAGTGAACCGGCAGCACTGCTCGAACTGGAACGGCGCAAGGCCGAATACCAGGCGCTTGAGTTCGGCCTTGATCAATGGGCAACCGCCGAATACGCCATCGACGCCGATGACCCTTTAGGTCTGCACCTTGCGCGGCGCCGCCTGGTGGCGATGCAAATACTTAAAGCCTGGCGGCGGGAGACACGGCAACTCATCGCCAATGGGTTGTTCGATGCCCATAGCCTGGAATTGTTATTGGACGGTAACACGCTGCCCGACGCCGACTTCATCCTGAGCGCCCGGGGCTTCGAACACATCGAATACCTGAACATCGCCGGCGACAGCTACCCAGCCTCGGGCAACGCGTTCCTGAGCAAGTTCACGAATCTCAAGTCGTTGAAGCTCGATTGTATGCTCAACGAGCTGCCCAACAGCGTTACTGACATGACGCAACTGGAGCACCTGGACCTGAGCGACAACAACATCACCCTCACCGCCGAATCACGCCAGCGCCTGACCGGCCTGACCCGCCTGGAAGTGCTGAACCTGGACGGCAACCCGTTGGGGCTGACACCGGATGTCACCGGTATGACCCACCTGCTGAACCTGACCCTGCAACAGACCGGTATCAACCAATGGCCCATCGGTGCCGAACGGCTGACCCAACTGCATAGCCTGTTACTGCAGGAAAACCAGATCACCACCGTGCCTGCCGTGCTGCTCACCGACCCTCGCATGCGCGCGGCCAACCGCGGCACCGTCCTGCATGACAACCCCTTGAGCGAAGCCACCCGGCAACAACTGACCGAATACCGCCAGCGCACCAATATGGTTCTGGGCGGCGCCATGCCTGGCATCCTGCATGTGCATGCCACCCCCAACGACGTGACGCAGTGGCTGGAAGGCGTACCTGCCGCCGACCACGCACAGCGTAAAACCGTATGGGAACAACTGAAAAATCATGAGGGGGCAAGCCCTGATGATGCCTTCCGGGTGATCCGGGATTTGACCATGGCCCACGACTATATCCACAGCACAGCCACCCGAAAGACCCTCACGGCACGTGTGTGGCGCTTGCTTCAAGCGTTGGCTGAATCCCATGAGCTGCGTGAAAGCGTCTTTCTCAACACCTATGTGGCCGGCACCTGTGGCGACGGCGCCATCCTGACCTTTATCGATATGGAACTGCGGCACAAACAGCACCAGGCCAAGGCCCAACCCAGCACTAACCAGGCGAACCGCGAGTTGCTGGCGCTGGCCAAAGGCATGTTTTACCTGCGTAGCCTCGATCAATTTGCCGAAGACCATCTGCAAAGGCTGCGCAACCAAGGCAAAGATCCGGATGATGCGGAGGTCAAGCTCTACCTCAGGCTCAAGCTCGCCCGCGAGTTTGACCTGCCGGTGTTAGAGGAAGAGCGGCTCTACAACCCGGGCGAGGACCTGGCCACCCAGGACCTGGCGAACATTCGCAAGGCAATGCTCGCCTTGAAGTCAACAAGCGCTGCGGAGAACGCGTTGCTGATGGAAGAATTCTGGATCCAGTACCTGGCGCGCCACGTCCCGGAACCTTTTGCCACGATCGAAGACACCGCACGCCACAAGCTGGAGCTGCTGAAGCAGGAAGTACCCGACACCCGCTCAGACGATTACCAGGAGCGGCGCCAATCCATCACGCAAGAGAAGGAGGCCGAACTCAACCGCCTGATCGGCCAACTGACCCGTGCGGCCCAAAGCGGGGCGCAACGGGCCGAGTAACGATCAGACCGATTGCGGCGCAACACGACCGGCGTTGGTGGGTTGCAGCTTGAAGGCGTAGAACAGCACCGTCAGCAGCACCAGGAACGCCGGCCCCACATACAGCGCCACACGGGTATCCGGGAAGTAGGCCATCAGGCCGACCACCAGCACCAGAAATGCCAGCGCCAGGTAGGAGCTGACCGGGTACAGCCACATGCGGTACTTGAGGCCCGCCTGCTCGGCCGGGCTCAAGCCTTTGCGGAATTTGAGCTGGGCCAGCAGGATCATCAGCCAGGTCCAGATCGCGCCGAAGGTGGCGATGGAGGTCACCCAGACGAACACCTGGTCCGGCACCAGGTAGTTGAGCAACACGCCCAGCAACAAGGCAAAGATCGACAGCAGCAGCGCCTTGCGCGGTACACCATTTTTCGAAGTGGTGCCGAACGTGGCCGGTGCCTGGCCGTTCTGCGCCAAGCTGTACAGCATGCGCCCGGTACTGAAGATGCCGCCGTTGCAGGATGACAACGCGGCGGTGATCACCACGAAGTTGATGATGCCGGCGGCGGTCTTGATGCCCAGCCGCTCAAAGGTCATCACAAACGGGCTGCCCTGGGTGCCGATTTCATTCCACGGGTAGATCGACAGAATCACGAATAACGCACCGACGTAGAACAGCAGGATGCGCCAGAACACCGAACCGATGGCGCTCGGGATAGTCTTCTGCGGGTTGCGTGCTTCACCGGCGGTCAGGCCGATCATCTCCACGCCGAGGTAGGCGAACATCACCATCTGCAGGGACATCAACACGCCCTGCACGCCATTGGGCATGAAGCCGCCATGGGTCCACAGGTTGGAAATACCCAAGGCCACGCCGTCGTTGCCAAAGCCAAACGCGATGATGCCGACGCCGCCGATGACCATCGCAATGATGGTGACGATTTTGATCAGTGCAAACCAGAACTCGAATTCACCGAAGGCCTTGACCGCGATGAGGTTGATGGTGCCCATGCTGATCAGCGCCGCCAGGGCCCAGATCCAGCGTGGCGTGTCGGGGAACCACACGCCCATGTACACGGCCACGGCGGTGATCTCCGCCACGCAAGTCACCAGCCACAGAAACCAGTAGTTCCAGCCGGTGAGAAAGCCCGCCAGCGGGCCCAGATAATCCTGCGCATAACGGCTGAACGAGCCGGCGACGGGGTTATGCACCGCCATCTCGCCGAGGGCGCGCATGATCACCAGAATGGCCAAGCCGCCGATGATGTAGGAGAGCATGATCGCCGGGCCGGCCATCTCGATGGCTTTGGCCGAACCGAGGAACAGGCCGACACCGATACAGGCGCCAAGGGCCATGAGGCGAATATGGCGCTCACCGAGTTCGCGTTTGAGCGGGCCGCCTTGAGCGGTCTCGCCATGGGGCAGTGGGTTGCCGACTGGCATAAAGGTACAACCTCATTTTGTTATTGGATTGCCCACCTGAGTCTGTGGGGAGCAAGCCGGTAAGCCTGCCCCCATGCCGAGACCGGGGCCGCCTCATGGGCGGGCCCTTCTTGCCGGGCAAGATCAGCGGGGCATGCAGTATAAAAAGCTCGACTCAGAACCTTTCACTATAAAAACAGGGCAATTTAGGGGAAGCACCCGTTGAAACGTCATTTTACGGGAACATCTTACCTGCCCCGGGCGGCAAAACGCCGCAGCCCGCACGATTGGCATACTTGACGGGTCGATCACAATTTCCCTCACAACCAGCCCCCAGCGACTACGCTTTGAGCAAGTCCGATCAATCTGCGTGAAGGGATCAATCGACTATGGGCGCACTGCTGCAAACCGAATCGACAGAGGCTGCGAAACTACAAGGCAGTTCGGACCCAGCGCCTTTACCCAAAAACAAACCCCGGCCCCGCTATTGGCGGCGAGTGTTCTGGCTGATCGTACTGATGGCCCTGATCGCCCTCGGTTTCGCCGCCAGCAAAGAGATGCGCACCTCCGAGCTGCAAGCCCGGGAACTCAGCCGCCTGGCCCGTGACCTCACCTACGAAACCAAACCCGGCGCCAGTGACGCCATGGTCTATCCCGGCGCAGGCCCCTTCGATCGCCGCCTGGGCTACAGCGACCTCGGCACCTTCCTGCCGCGCTTGCTCAAGCGCGGCTACGTGATCGACACTCAGGTGCGGTTCTCGCCGGCACTGATGGATTACACCAACAAAGGCCTGTTCGTGCCCTACGCGGAAAAAATCCAGGCGGGCCTTTCGATCACCGACTGCCGAGCTGTGCCGCTCTATCGATACGACTACCCGCAACAGCTCTACTCGAGCTTCGCTGCAATCCCGCCGCTGGTGGTCAACAGCCTCTTGTTCATCGAAAACCGTGACCTGCTCGACCCCGCTCAACCTCACGCCAACCCGGCCGTAGACTGGCCACGCTTTGCCAAAGCGGCGTGGTCGCAGGTTGCCAAGTTGCTGCATCTTCCCGGGCAAAGTGCGGGCGGCAGTACCCTGGCCACCCAGCTGGAAAAATACCGGCACTCGCCGGACGGCCTGACCGTCTCAGGCAGTGAAAAGCTGCGCCAGATGTTTTCCGCCGCCGTGCGCGCTTACCACGATGGCCCCGACACGCTGCCCGCGCGTAAAAACATTCTGCGTGACTACCTCAACAGCGTGCCCCTGTCGGCGGTGCCGGGTCACGGTGAAGTGCACGGCATGGCCGAGGGTTTACGGGTGTGGTACGGCGCCGATTTCAACCACGTGAACAATGCACTGACCGGCCCGGTGAATGCACAGCAAGGCTTGGCGTTGCGCGAAGTGTTGTCGCTGATCATCGCCCAGCGTCGCCCGTCCCATTACCTGGCCAAGGGCCGCGATGAACTGGCGCAACTCACCGACAGCCACCTGCGCCTGCTGGCCCAGAACGGGGTGATCGAACCGGCGCTGTTGCAGGCGGCCCTGGCCAGCAAAGTGACTTACCGCGACTGGGTGCAACAACCCACGGTGCAGCCGGTGGAAACCAACAAGGGCATCAGCGTCGCCCGTAGCCGCCTGGCCGCGTTGCTCAACCGTCCGCTGTATGATCTGGATCGCCTCGACCTTTCGGCAACCAGCACTCTGCAAGGCCAATTGCAGGGCCAGGTCAGCGACTACCTCAAGCACCTTGCCGACCCCGACTACGCGCGCCAGATCGGCCTGCTCGGCGAACGCCTGCTGACCCCCGCCAGCACCGCGCAAGTACGCTACAGCTTCACCCTGTTTGAGTTGACCCCGGACGGCTCACGGGTGCGCGTGCAAACCGACAACACCGACCAGCCCTTCGACATCAACGAAGGGAGCAAGCTGGAACTGGGCTCCACCGCCAAGCTGCGCGTGCTCACCACCTACCTGCAAATCATCACTGAGCTGCACGACAAGTACGCCACCCAGGCACCCGCGGCGTTGAAAAAAGTCACGGTGGATGATCAGGACCGCCTGAGCCGCTGGGCCCTTGATTACCTGATCCAGACCCCGGACAAATCCCTGGCGAAAATGCTCGACGCAGCCCTGGATCGCACGTACTCGGCCAGCCCCGGCGAGCGTTTTTTTACCGGCGGCGGGCTGCACACCTTCCACAACTTCCGCAGCCAGGACAATGGCCGCAGCCCAACGCTGCGCGATGCCTTGCGTGAGTCGATCAACCTGCCCTTCATTCGCCTGATGCGCGACGTGGTGCGCTACGTCACCTACTCCGGCGAGAACAACAGTGCCGAGTTGCTCAAGGATGACAACGACCCGCGCCGCCAGGAATACCTCGCCGGTTTTGCCGACCGCGAAGGCACCACCTTCCTGCGCAAGTTCTGGAAGAAGTACCAGAAGAAAGACACCCAGGCGCGCCTGGAAACCTTCCTCGACAGCGTGCGCCCCACGCCGATTCGCCTGGCCGCCGTGCATCGTTATTTGCTGCCCAACGCCAGTCAGGAAAGTTTCAACCTGTTCGTACGCGCGCACATGACCGGGGTCAAAACCACGGTAAAACTCACCGACGAGCGCCTGGAAAAACTCTACAAAGACTACGGCCCCGGCACCTATGATTTGCCCGACCAGGGCTATATCGCCAAGGTGCATCCACTGGATTTGTGGTTACTGGGTTACCTGCTCAACCATCCCGAAGCGACCTTCAGCGACACGGTGAAAGCCAGCCAGTTCGAACGTCAGGAAGTCTATAGCTGGCTGTTCAAGAGCCGCCATCAGAGCGCGCGGGACAGCCGCATCCGTACCATGCTGGAGATCGAAGCGTTCCTGGATATCCATCAGCGCTGGCAGGCTGTGGGCTACCCGTTCGACCATCTGGTGCCCTCGCTCGCCACGGCCATCGGCAGCTCGGGGGATCGCCCGGCGGCGCTGGCGGAATTGATGGGCATCATCCTCAATGACGGCGTGCGCCCCAAAGTGCTGCGCATCGACACACTGCACTTTGCACCTGGTACGCCGTACGAAACCCGCGTGGTCAACGACCCGGCACCGGGCAAACAGGTGATCCCCGTGGAAGTGGCCAGGGCCTTGCGTGGCGCGCTGTCCCAAGTGGTGGATGCAGGCACCGCCAAACGCGTGGCCGGCAGTTTCAAACTGGCGGACGGCACGCCGTTGGCCATGGGCGGCAAGACCGGCACCGGGGATAACCGCATTGAGGCCATCGGCGCAGGCGGGCGGATTCTCAGCTCCAAATCCATCAACCGTACGGCGACCTTTGTGTTCTATCTGGGCGAGCACCACTTCGGCACGCTGACGGCGTTTGTGCCAGGCCAATCTGCCGAGCATTTCACCTTCACTTCGGCGTTGCCGGTGCAGGTGCTCAAAGGCATGGCGCCGATTTTGATGCCTTATCTGCAACCGGGCAGCCTGACGCAATGCCTGCCAACGGCCCCCTGATTGCTTGACCGGGTGCCGAGTGCACCTTTCGTCGGAAGCTCTTGTGTGCCACATAAGATATATCTTACGTTATATCTAGACACACACAGAGGCTCCCACCATGCGAGACCATCCTCACCCACGCGACGGTTTTGACCCGCGCGGCGGCCGCGGTCGCGGCCCACGGGTATTTGCACCCGGCGATTTGAAACTGCTGCTGCCGGCTTTGATTGCCGAACAGCCGTGCCACGGCTATGACTTGATCCGCCAGATCGAAAGCTTGTTCGACGGCGCCTACACCCCCAGTCCCGGCGTGATCTACCCGACCCTGACCTTTCTGGAAGAAAGCGATTTGATCCAGGGCGACGCCGATGGCGGAAAAAAACGCTACACAATCACCGACGCCGGTCGTCTCTTCTTAAGCGAGCAAGCGGTTGCACTGGACGGCGTGCGCATGCGCATCGACGTCAGCAAGCGTTCGCTGCGCGGCCAGGACCGCCCGCCACAAATCCACGAGGCGGTGCACAACCTGCGCCACGCCCTGCATTCGCACCACGGGCGCTGGAGCCCGGAAGAAATCGTTCGTGTCGCGGCGCTGCTCAATCGCACCGCTCAATCCATCGCCGACGGGAAAGACCAATGACTACGCAAGCCATTCACCGCGTGACCCACGAAATCAAACGTCGCCGCCTCGAAGTGTTGCGGGTGGTCGACATCACGCCACGCATGCGCCGCATTACGCTGGGCGGCCCGGAGCTGGCGGGGTTTATCAGCCTGGGAGCCGATGACCATATCAAACTGCTGTTCCCGCAGAACGCCGCCGAACAGGCCGCCCTGGAAAGCCCGACATTCAACATCAAGGGCGACGGCCCGCAGCCGGCCATGCGCGACTACACGCCACGCCGCTACGACCTGAACATCGGCGAGCTGGACATCGACTTCGTGCTGCACGGCGATGGCCCTGCATCCACTTGGGCCGACCAGGCCAAAGTCGGCCAGCACCTGTACATCGGCGGGCCACGGGGCTCGTTGATCGTGCCGGATATCTTCGACAGCTACCTGCTGATCGGCGACGAAACCGCCCTGCCCGCCATTGCGCGGCGGCTGGAAGAATTGTCGGCGGGGCGCAAGGTGCTGGCGGTGATTGAAATCGCCAATGCGGCGGAACAGCAGCCGCTCAACAGTGCGGCGGATGTGGAAGTGATCTGGGTGGTTCGCGGTCAGGACGACCTGCTTGAAACCGTGCGAAACCTGACGCTGCCGGGTGGCTCGCTGTACAGCTTCGTCGCGACCGAAACCAAGCTGTCACGCCAGGTTCGGCGCGTGCTGCTGGACACCCACAAGGTCAATGAAGAGTTCCTCAAGGCCGTGGGTTACTGGCGCGCCGAGGGCAGTGAAGAAGAGTAAAACCTGACGCGGTCAAAACTGTGGGAGCGGGCTTGCTCGCGAATGCGGTAGTTCAGTCGACTGATGTATTGGCTGGCATACCGCATTCGCGAGCAAGCCCGCTCCCACATTTACACTCGGTGTGTCTTCAAGAACTTGTCCAACCCCAGCACCGCTAACGCAATCACCACAAACCCCGCCAAAATCCCCCCGGCATTCACAAACACCTGTGGATAACCGAGGGTGTCCACATCGATGAACGGGTATTGATACTGCCCGAGCAAATGCCCGCGCAGCAGTACATAGCCAAAGTACACCACGGGGTAAATCACCCACCCGGCCAGGTGCTTGAGGCGCAACGTACCTTTGGGCACACAGCGCCACCAATACACGCAGAACAGCAGCGGCATCACGTCGTGCAGCAATTCGTCGGCGATAAATTGAAAGCCATGCGGACTCCACAAATGCCGCAGCAACAGGTTGTAGGCCAGGCTCACCACGATGATGCTTGCGGTAATCCCGCTGCTCACGCTGGGCGCCAGGAAAAACCGCTTCGCCGCCGAATCGCGCTCCACCAGCGCATAACTGAGCACCACCACCACGAGGGTGTTGGTCAGCACGGTGAAGAAACTGAAAAAGCTGATCAGCCCGCCCAGCAGGCTGGCGCCGCTGGAAAAGCGCGAGTAGAAAATCAGGTACTGCTGAATCGCCAACCCCACCCACCCGGCCAGTGCCGCCGCCGCGACAAAGCGCTTCACAGGTTCAATCCAGCGGGCGTTTGGTGCGCATCAGCTTGACGTACAAGCCTTCGACTTTTTCCCGCGCCCATGGGGTTTTGCGCAGGAATGTGAGGCTCGACTTGATGCTTGGGTCGCTCTTGAAGCAGCGCACATCAATGCGTTCGGCCAGGCCTGCCCATTCGTAATGCTCAACCAGCGTGGTGAGAACGTGTTGCAGGGTCACGCCGTGGAGCGGGTCGTTGCTTGTTGCGGTCATGCCGGGCCTTTTTGCAAAAAGAGGAAACACAGCCGCGCACCTTAGCCGACGGGGCCTGACGGTGGAAGCACTGCATTGAATATAGACCCTGAGAGAAAGTTCCCCTTTTCAGCAAAAAAAGAGATGTTATATTGTAACGATACTTATCAAAAGTAACTGATTCGATACCGTTTGCAGCCTTCTCTTTTCTGCCGTTTTGCCAAGGAATGTCCGATGTCCCTCTCTTCTCTCTGGCGCTTGACCCCGCTTGCCGCCGCCCTGCTGATCTGCTCCGAAGCCCACGCCCTTGAGCTGCAACCCCAAGTCATCACCGGCAACCCGCTGGGCAGCGAACAACTGGCGTCGCCGACCACCGTGCTCGAAGGCGATGACCTGACCCTGCAACAAAAAGGCAGCCTGGGCGAAACCCTGAACAAGCAGCCGGGCGTGTCCTCTTCTTACTTTGGTCCTGGTGCCAGCCGGCCGATCATCCGTGGCCAGGACGGCGACCGCATCCGCATCCTGCGCAATGGCGTGGGCGCGCTGGACGCCTCGTCGCTGTCCTACGACCACGCCGTGCCGCTGGACCCGATCAATGTCGACCGCATTGAAATCGTGCGCGGCCCGGCGGCGCTGCTGTACGGCGGCAGTGCCATCGGCGGCGTGGTCAACACCTTCGACAACCGCATCCCCACCGAAGCCATCGAAGGTATTCATGGCGCGGGTGAGTTGCGCTACGGCGGTGCCGACACCACGCGCAGCAGCGCGGGCAAACTGGAAGCCGGCAACGGTACGTTCGCCTTGCACCTGGACGCCAACGCACGGGAATTCAATGACCTGAAAATCCCCGGCCAGGCGCGCAGCCGCCACGCGCCGGAAACGGATGACGCCCCCGGCAAAAACGGTCGCCTGGGCAACAGCGACGGACGTCAGGACGGCGGTGCCGTCGGCGGTTCCTACACCTGGGACGACGGGTATGCCGGCCTGTCCTACAGCAACTACGACAGCAATTACGGCTCCCCCGCCGAGCAAGACGTGCGCATCCGCATGAAGCAGGATCACTACGCGTTCGCCTCCGAATTGCGTAACCTGCAAGGCCCGTTTACCTCGGTCAAACTCGACGCGGGCTACACCGATTACGAGCACCGTGAAATCGAAGGCGGCGAAACCGGCACGATTTTCAAGAACAAGGGTTATGAAGCCCGCGTGGAAGCACGCCACCAGCCGCTCGGTCCGTTCAACGGCGTAGTCGGCGCACAAGTCACTCGCAATGAGTTCTCGGCGCTGGGCGAAGAAGCCTTCGTACCACAGACCGATACCAACGCCGGCGCGCTGTTTATCCTCGAAGAAATGCAGGCCACCGAACGCCTGAAGCTCAGCCTCGGCGGGCGCGTGGAGCACACCAACGTCGACCCGAATGCCAAGGGCAACGAGCGTTTCGCCGGGGCCGACAAGAGCAATGACTTCACGGCCGGCAGCCTGTCGTCGGGCGCGGTCTACAGCCTCACGCCGGTCTGGTCGCTGGCAGCAACGCTGGGCTACACCGAGCGCGCACCGACCTTCTACGAGCTGTACGCCAACGGTGCCCACGTGGCCACCGGCACCTACGAGCTGGGCGACGCCAACCTGAAGAAAGAAAAAGCCGTGTCCAGCGACCTGGCCCTGCGCTTTGACAATGGCACCCACAAAGGCAGCTTCGGCGTGTTCTACAGCCGCTTCTCCAACTACATCGGCTTGCTCGGCACGGGCCGCACGTTGAACGATGAAGGTGTGGAAGACGCGAGCGGTATCCCCGAGTACAAATACTCCGGCGTGCGCGCACGTTTCGCAGGCTTTGAAGCCCAGGATCACTGGAAGCTCGGCGAAAGCACCTACGGCAAGTTTGCGCTGGAGCTGTCGGGCGATTACACCCGCGCCACCAACCTGGACACCGGCGAAGCCTTGCCACGTATTGCGCCACTGCGCTTGAACAGCGGCCTGCTGTGGGAACTGGACCGCTGGCAGGCGCGTATCGACGTGGAACACGCCGCGGGCCAGGGCCGTGTGCCGGACAACGAAAGCGGCACCGACGGCTACACCACCCTGGGCGCGAGCATGGGTTACCACTTCAACATGGGGGGCAGCCAGTGGCTGGCGTTCGTGAACGGTGAAAACCTGACGAACCAGACCGTGCGTTATGCCAGCTCAATCCTGCGCGATATCGCGCCGGCGCCGGGCAGAAGCGTGCAGTTCGGCGTACGCACCACGTTCTAAAAAACACCACGGTTCCCCTGTGAGAACCGGGTTTATGTGGGAGCTGGCTTGCCTGCGATGCGGCCACCTCGGTGTTTCAGTGACACTCAGGTGATGCCATCGCAGGCAAGCCAGCTCCCACAGAAGCCCGCGTTTGCAGCGACGTTCTGTCACTGTTACCAAATCTGAAATGATGCATCTTGCGATTGGCGCTTTCTCTCGGCGCGCAGTCGCTTTATCCTTGCCGGCAACAAACTGAAACGTTTCACTCCCCGGTCGACCCCATCTTGCCGATTATTCCTACCTGCAAAGACAGCGCTGTCTTACAGCGACCTGCGCATGGGAAACCTTCGCCCGCCTGTGGATAACCGCGCTATCCCCAGAAAAACCGAATTAACGCTGAACCAAGCCCGCGCCGAATCGTCATCTACAGTGAAGCACGGGGTTACATAATTCCAACGTCACGGAGAAACACACTATGAGCACTGATGGTGCTTCGAGCCAGAGCCGCCTGCTGCCCAGGCTGCTGGGCGTCTTGCTGCTGATCATGGGGCTGGCCTTGCTGGCCGGCGGCGTCAAGTTGAGCATGCTCGGCGGGTCGCTGTATTACCTGCTCGCCGGTATCGGCATCGCCCTCACCGGCCTTTTGCTGCTGGCCACCCGCCGCGCCGCACTGGGTCTGTACGCGCTGGTGCTGTTCGCCAGTACCCTGTGGGCACTGTGGGAAGTCGGCCTGGACTGGTGGCAACTGGTGCCACGCCTGGCCCTGTTGTTTGCCTTGGGCATCGTCATGTTGCTGCCGTGGTTCCGCCGCCCGCTGTTGCGTGGCCAGGCCGCGCCAATGGGCACCGCTGCATTGAGCGTGGCCGTGGTATTGGCCGGCGCTACCGCCGTGGCCAGCCAATTCACCAACCCGGGTGAAATGGTCAAGACCGGCCAACTGGACCGCGACGCGGTGCCTGGCATGGCCAGCGCAGCGCCGACCCAGGCCGATGGCGACTGGAACTCCTATGGCCGTTCGGCCTTCGGTGATCGCTACTCGCCGCTGGCGCAGATCACCCCGGAAAACGCCCACAAGCTGGTCCCGGCGTGGACCTACCGCACCGGCGACATTCCTGGCCCGGGCGACCCCGGTGAGACCACCGCGGAAAACACCCCGCTGAAAGTCAACGGCATGCTCTACGTGTGCACCCCGCACAGCCAGGTGATTGCCCTGGACCCGGACACCGGCAAGGAAATCTGGCGTTTCGACCCGAAGATCAGCAGCGAAGGCGCTGCGAACTTCAAGGGTTGGGCCCACATGACCTGCCGTGGTGTGTCGTATCACGATGACGCGGTGTACGCCTCCGAACAGAGCCCTACCGGTTCGGCCAGCGCAGCACCGGTCAGCGCCGTCTGCCCGAAACGCATCTTCGTGCCGACTGCCGACACCCGTCTGATCGCCCTGAACGCCGACACCGGCAAAATGTGCGAAGACTTCGGTGACAAAGGCCAGGTCGACCTGCGCGCCAACATCGGCAGCTTCGCCCCGGGCGGTTACTACTCCACCTCGCCTCCGGCCGTGACCAAAAACCTGGTCGTGATCGGCGGCCACGTGACCGACAACGTGTCCACCGACGAGCCAAGCGGCGTAATCCGCGCGTTCGACGTGCACACCGGCAAGCTGGTGTGGAACTGGGACAGCGGCAACCCGGACGACACCACCCCGTTGGCCGAAGGCAAGACCTACACCCGCAACTCGCCGAACATGTGGTCCATGTTCAGCGTGGATGAAAAACTCGGCATGCTTTACCTGCCGATGGGCAACCAGATGCCCGACCAGTACGGCGGCGACCGCACGCCGGACTCTGAAAAATACAGCGCCGGCCTGACCGCGCTGGACATCGACACTGGCCACGTGAAATGGACCTTCCAGTTCACTCACCACGACCTGTGGGACATGGACGTAGGCGGCCAGCCTTCGCTGATCGACATCAAGACGGCTGACGGCGTGAAGCAAGCCGTGATGGCGTCGACCAAGCAAGGCAGCATCTACGTGCTGGACCGCAGCAACGGCCAGCCAGTGGTGCCGATCAACGAAATCCCTGTACCGCAAGGCGCAGTGGCCGGTGATCACACCGCACCCACCCAACCGAAGTCCGACCTGAACTTCATGCCGCCGCCGTTGAAAGAACGCGACATGTGGGGCGTGACCCCGTTCGACCAACTGATCTGCCGGATCGACTTCAAGTCGATGCGCTACGACGGCCCATTCACCCCGCCGTCCTTGCAAGGCTCGATCGTTTACCCGGGTAACTTCGGCGTGTTCGACTGGGGCGGCATTTCCGTCGACCCGGTTCGCCAGATTGCCTTCGTGAACCCGAGCTACATGGCGTTCAAATCGAAGCTGATCCCGGCGGCCGACATTGCCAAGCAAGGCCCGCGCGTCAGTGAAACCGAAGGCGTACAGCCGAACAAAGGCGCGCCGTACGGCGTGATCCTCGAAGCGCTGCTGTCGCCGATGGGCCTGCCGTGCCAGGCACCGGCGTGGGGTTATGTGGCGGCGGTCGACCTGACCACTCACAAAACCATCTGGATGCACAAAAACGGCACCGTGCGCGACAGCTCACCGGTTCCGATCCCGCTGACCATGGGCGTACCTAGCCTGGGCGGTACGTTTACCACCGCTGGTGGCGTGGCGTTCCTGAGCGGCACCCTGGACCAGTACCTGCGTGCCTATGACGTGAAAAACGGCAAGCAATTGTGGGAAGGCCGCCTGCCTGCAGGCGCGCAAACCACGCCGATGACCTACACCGGCAAGGACGGCAAGCAATACGTGCTGGTCATGGCCGGCGGTCATGGCTCGCTGGGCACCAAGCAAGGTGACTACGTGATGGCGTTCAAACTGCCGGATTAAGCAGTACCGGCGGTAAAGACAAAGGCGGCTACCTTCACGGGTAGCCGCCTTTTTTCATGAGCAATGGAGATTAAAATGTGGGAGCGGGCTTGCTCGCGAATGCGGTGGATCAGCAGCGAATGCATCAACTGACACACCGCATTCGCGAGCAAGCCCGCTCCCACATGAGCCCTGCGATACGTTCAAATCAGTACCCGCTCGCGCCGCATCCACATTTCAAACGCCATGGCATTCAACGGCCGGCTGATCAGGTAACCCTGCGCGGTGTCGCACTTCCACTGCTTGAGCAGTTTCAGGCTCGGCTCGAACTCCACGCCCTCCGCCACCACCTTGAGGCCCAGGTTATGGCTCATCTCGATGGTCGAGCGCACGATCACCCCGTCACCGCTGGTGCTGTCGAGGTTGCGGATAAAGGACTGGTCAATCTTTACCTCCTGCACCGGCAGGCGTTGCAGTTGCGCCAGGGATGAATAGCCGGTGCCGAAATCGTCCACCGACAGGCTGATACCGCAGGCGCGCAGTTGCTCCAGCACGCTGAGCGCTTGTTGCGGGTTGTGCATGATCGCGCTTTCGGTGATCTCGAAAATCAGTTGTTCGGCCAGAACGTTGTATTGCATCAGCAACGCAGTGACGCGAATGGCCAGGTCATCATCGGCCAGGTCGTCCACCGAAATGTTCACCGACAGCTGAATGTGCAAACCCCGCTGCGCCCACTCAGCCACCTGGCGGATGGCTTCTTCAATCACCCACAGGGTCAAGCCGCCGATGCTGCCGGTGCGCTCGGCCAGCGGAATGAATTCGTTGGGCGACACCTGGCCAAGGGTCGGATGCTGCCAGCGCAGCAAGGCTTCCGCCTGACGCACGCGGCCATCATTGAGATCGAGTTTGGGCTGGTAGCACAGGAACAACTCACCTTCGACCACCGCACGCCGCAAGTCGCGGATCAGCGTGATCTGCCGCTGGTGCGCCAGGTCGCGGTCCTGCTGGTAGATCTGCAAATGCCCGGGCAAGTTCGCCGCATCGTGCCGGGCAATCGCCGCGCGGCTGATCAACTCCTCTACTTGCTGGCCGTCAGCCGGGTAGGCGGCGATGCCGATACTGACTTCATGGCGCACTTCGTCGTTGCCGATGCGCTGGGTTTCAGTCAGCAGCCCGTAGAGGCGGTCGGCGCGGGCCACGGCACGGTCGATCTCGGTGTTTTCCAGCAGCAGCAGAAACTCACTGCCGGCGATGCGCGCGGCGGTATCGCTGGCCAACAGGCTCATGGACAGGCACCGGCTGGCCTCGCGCAGCATCTCCTCCACACCTTGCGGGCCAAAGCCCTCGTTGATCACCCGGTAGTTTTCAATGCCCACGTACAGCAACACCACCGGCCGCTGCGCACTGATCGCGCTGCCGAGGCGCTCCAAGGCCAACGCGCGGTTGGGCAGGCCGGTGAGCGGGTCATGCAAAGCGTTATGCGCCAGTTGCCGTTCGCGCACGGCAATGCCGCTTTGCATCGCATTAAACGCCCGCGCCAGCAGGCCGAACTCATCATGGCTGCGCACGCGCACCGGCGTGCGGTAGTCGCCGGCGCCAATCCGCTCGGCTGCCTCGACGAGCGCGTTGAGCGGGCGCGACACACGCCGCGCCAGGAACAACGCGCCCGCCAGCGACACCAGCAACACCGCCACGGCAATCCAGAGAAATTGCCGGTCCAGGGGCGCAAAGGATTCCAGGGCATGGTCCAGAGGGCTTTGCAGCAACACGCGCACTTCATCGCCATCACCGGTGTTCGCCAACGGCAGCACCTGGCTGAGCACACGCTGGCCATAAAACCGTGTGATCTGTGCTTCGGGGTTCAACTGCTCGTCGCGCAAGATATTGATAATGCCGGCCCTGTAGTCGTCCGGCTGAGTGGTGAAGAGTTGGCCGGGCTTGCCTTCTTGTACGCTGAGAAACGACACGTCCAGGTTGCTCATCGAACGCAATTCGTTGGCGAACAGCGCGTCCATGGGGAACCCCATCACCACGCGAGCAATGGGTTGTGTGTCGAACACTTCATCCTGCACCAGCAAATAGGGCTGGCCAGCCATGGCGACGATCAACATCTGCAAGCCGCTGCGCCGCGCCTGGCGCAAGGCCTCTTCATAGGGAAACACCTGGCCCTGCTCAAGTACGGGCACGGTACTGACCATCACCTTGCCGTGCAGGTCCAACACAAACACCTCGCTGGCGCGCAGGCCGGTGCCATGCCGGCGCAACGCCGCCAGAATCGCTGCCGCCTCGCCTTCGATCACGGCATGCTTGAACGGGCCATCCACGGTCAACCAATCCAGGCCGTATTGCAGGCGGCGCCCGCGCAGGTCGAGCAGGCGCTCGAATACCTGGCTGCCGGTATTGAGTTGCACCTGGGCCTGGTTCTCCACGGCGCGGGTGGTGGCCGCCTTGACGGCGAAATAGGTGGCAGCCACGACCACCAGCAGCAACAACGCCAGCACCCCGGCAATGCGGGTTTGGAAAGTGTGGCGCCATTTCATTGCCGAGCCCTCTGGCAGCGCTTGCCTCTCTCTGCCATTGCGTCCCTTTGTCATACGCCTCCCTGGCGACTGCTGACTTGGCGTCAAAAAAATAGCTATTTTAAATCATCAGATGGTTTTAGGAGATTAGCTGGGAGATTGAATATGTACACCCAATACTGGCGGGGATTTTAATGTCATTTTATTGGCGAAGCTGGGTATGTCCGAGCGTACTTCAATTATTCAAGCCAGGGTTTGCGCTCAATCACTGGCAAGCCCCAACAACCAGGCGCTGCCAGCTCCCACAGGGGAAAGCAGCGTTCTGAAAATATTATGCAATTTGTTGCTAACGCTTCACGCCCATTGAAACCACCGCTGCGCCGCCCCATCTAACCTCCATACTTCCTTATGCAGGTGCCCCATGAGCGACCAGCAAGCCTTCCCTGATTACGACTTGAACGACTACGCCGACCCCGAACACGCGGATGAGGAGGCGTCCTCGAGCACCGGCCTGGCCCTGCCCGGGCAAAACCTGCCGGACAAGGTCTACATCATCCCGATCCACAACCGCCCGTTCTTTCCCGCGCAAGTGCTGCCGGTGATCGTCAACGAAGAACCGTGGGCCGAGACGCTGGAGCTGGTGAGCAAGTCCGACCACCATTCCCTCGCGCTGTTTTTCATGGAAACCCCGCCGGAAGACCCGCGCCACTTCGACACCTCCGCCCTGCCGCTGTACGGCACGCTGGTGAAGGTGCACCACGCCAGCCGCGAGAACGGCAAGCTGCAGTTCGTCGCCCAGGGCCTGACCCGCGTACGCATCAAGACCTGGCTCAAGCACCACCGTCCGCCGTACCTGGTGGAAGTTGAATACCCACACCAGCCGACCCAGCCGACCGACGAGGTAAAGGCCTACGGCATGGCGCTGATCAATGCGATCAAGGAGTTGCTGCCGCTCAACCCGCTGTACAGCGAAGAGCTGAAGAACTACCTCAACCGCTTCAGCCCCAACGACCCTTCGCCGCTCACCGACTTCGCCGCCGCCCTCACTTCGGCGACAGGTAATGAGCTGCAGGAAGTGCTGGATTGCGTGCCCATGCTCAAGCGCATGGAAAAAGTCCTGCCGATGCTGCGCAAGGAGGTTGAAGTCGCGCGCCTGCAAAAAGAGCTCTCCGCCGAGGTGAACCGCAAGATCGGCGAGCATCAGCGCGAGTTTTTCCTCAAGGAACAGCTCAAGGTCATTCAGCAGGAGCTGGGGCTGACCAAAGACGACCGCAGCGCCGACGTCGAACAGTTCGAACAACGCCTGGTGGGCAAAGTGCTGCCGCCCCAGGCGCAAAAGCGCATCAGTGAAGAAATGAACAAACTGTCGATCCTGGAAACGGGTTCGCCGGAATACGCCGTGACCCGCAATTACCTCGACTGGGCAACCGCTGTGCCGTGGGGCGTATATGGCGAGGACAAACTCGACCTGAAACACGCGCGCAAGGTGCTGGATAAACACCACGCCGGCCTGGACGACATCAAGAGCCGCATCCTCGAGTTCCTGGCCGTGGGCGCTTACAAAGGTGAAGTCGCCGGTTCCATCGTGCTGCTGGTCGGCCCGCCCGGCGTGGGCAAGACCAGCGTGGGTAAATCCATCGCCGAGTCGCTGGGCCGCCCGTTCTATCGCTTCAGCGTCGGCGGCATGCGTGACGAGGCCGAGATCAAGGGCCACCGCCGCACCTACATCGGCGCCCTGCCGGGCAAGCTGGTGCAGGCGCTCAAGGATGTGGAAGTGATGAACCCGGTGATCATGCTCGACGAGATCGACAAGATGGGCCAAAGCTTCCAGGGCGACCCGGCGTCGGCCTTGCTGGAAACCCTCGACCCGGAGCAAAACGTCGAATTCCTCGACCACTACCTGGACCTGCGCCTGGACCTGTCCAAGGTGCTGTTCGTGTGCACGGCGAACACCCTGGATTCGATCCCGGGCCCATTGCTCGACCGGATGGAAGTGATTCGCCTGTCGGGCTATATCACCGAAGAAAAAGTCGCCATCGCCAAGCGCCACCTGTGGCCCAAGCAGCTGGAAAAAGCCGGCGTGTCGAAGAACACCCTGACCATCAGCGACGGCGCCCTGCGCGCATTGATCGACGGCTACGCCCGCGAAGCCGGGGTGCGCCAACTGGAAAAACAGCTGGGCAAACTGGTGCGCAAGGCCGTGGTCAAGCTGCTCGATGAGCCGGATTCGGTGATCAAGATCGGCAACAAGGACCTGGAAAGCTCCCTCGGCATGCCCGTGTTCCGCAACGAGCAAGTGCTCTCCGGCACCGGCGTGATCACCGGCCTTGCCTGGACCAGCATGGGCGGCGCGACCTTGCCGATCGAGGCGACGCGCATCCACACGCTCAACCGCGGCTTCAAGCTCACCGGGCAGTTGGGTGAAGTGATGAAAGAGTCCGCTGAAATCGCCTACAGCTACATCAGCTCCAACCTGAAGTCGTTTGGCGGTGATCCAAAGTTCTTCGATGAAGCCTTTGTGCACTTGCACGTGCCGGAAGGTGCTACGCCCAAAGACGGCCCGAGCGCGGGCGTGACCATGGCCAGCGCGCTGTTGTCGCTGGCGCGCAACCAGCCGCCGAAAAAGGGTGTGGCCATGACCGGCGAGCTGACACTGACCGGGCATGTACTGCCGATTGGTGGCGTACGCGAGAAGGTGATTGCGGCGCGGCGCCAGAAGATTCACGAGCTGATTCTGCCGGAGCCCAACCGTGGCAGTTTTGAGGAGTTGCCGGATTACCTGAAGGAAGGCATGACGGTGCACTTTGCCAAGCGGTTTGCCGATGTGGCCAAGGTGCTGTTCTGATCGTTAGGTAACGCCTGGTCTGGCCTCATCGCGGGCAAGCCCGCTCCCACAATTTGATTTGTGAATACCTTCAAATGTGGGAGCGGGCTTGCCCGCGATGGCGTCAGCCGCCGCAACACAACGCCCGCTTGTCACACCTTGTCTCATCTTCGGTTATGCTCGCCCTTCGTCGTGAATCAACGGAGCCCCCATGACCGCTGCCCGCCTGTTTCTCCCCTTGAGCCTCGCCCTGCTCGCCGCGTGCGCTAGCACACCGAAGCAAAACGTCACCGTGGAAGACCAGAGCGCCTGCCCGCTTCAGCTTAAAACCGGGCAAAACCTGATTCTCACCCTGCCGAGCAACCCCACCACCGGCTACCGCTGGGCCATCCAGGATTCCGCCGGCGGTGTGCTGCGCGCGTTGAGCCCTGAGGTTTACAGCAGCACCGAATCCGGCGTGGTCGGCGGTGGCGGTCAGTCGACCTGGCGCTTCCAGGCGTTCACCGCCGGCCAAGGCCGGTTGCGCCTGACCTCCCAGCAACCCTGGGAGCCGGAAGCTGAGCCCGCCGAAACCTTCGACTGCGCCATCACGGTGAACTGATATGCCATGGCTGATTCTTGCGTTGATGGGCGCCGGCACCTTTGTCTACGGCCTGAGCACCCATGCGGCGCTGCTGTGCCTGTTGGTCAAACCGCTGCCGGTACTGGCGCTGCTGGGCTGGCTGCATGATGCGCCGCCCACTGACTATCGACGCTGGATCAGCCTGGGGCTGATTTTTTCCCTGGTCGGCGATGTGCTGCTCGCCTGGCCCGGTGACCTGTTTATCTTTGGCCTGGGCGCCTTTTTGTTTGCCCACCTGGCGTACCTGAAAGCGTATTTCAGTGACTGCCGCCGCTTGGCCGTATTGCCACTGATATTGGCGCTGGGCGTGGGCGCCATTCTGCTGAGCATCCTGATCGCCCACGGCCTGGGCGAACTGCTGATTCCGGTGGTGGTTTATGCGCTGGTGATCAGCGCAATGCTCTGGCGGGCGCTGGCGCGGCTGGGCAGTGAAGTGCCCAAACAGTCGGCGCTGCTGGCGGCGGCGGGCGCAGTGTCGTTTGTGTTCTCCGACACGCTGATTGGGATCAATCGGTTTGTGGTCGCCTTTGAGGCGGCACCTTATTTGTTGATCACCACTTACTGGCTTGGGCAATGGGGCATCACCGCCTCCGCGTTCCATCAGACAACCCGCGCACGCGAGGGCCAATTTGGCTAAAATGCCGGCCTTTCCCCATCAATGCCGGAACAACCGTGAGCAAAGAACCCGATCGCCTATTCGCCCAGCCCCTGCCCCAGGTGCCGGACTTCGCCTTTAACGAGGACGTGGTGCGGGTGTTCCCGGACATGATCAAACGCTCGGTACCGGGCTACCCGACCATCGTCGAGAACCTGGGCGTGCTCGCGGCTCAGTTTGCCCAGCCGGGGAGCGTGCTCTACGACCTCGGCTCATCCCTTGGCGCCGTCACCCAAGCCTTGCGCCGCCATGTGCGCACCGACGGCTGCCGGGTAATCGCGGTGGATAACTCGGCGGCGATGGTCGAGCGTTGCCGCGAATACCTCAATGGCCAGGATTCGATGTTCCAGGAGTTGTTGCCGGTTGAGGTGATCGAGGGCGATATCCTCGCGTTGCAATTCCAGCCCGCGTCAGTGGTGGCGTTGAACTTCACCCTGCAATTCATCGCGCCCGATGAGCGCCTGGCGCTGCTCTCGCGCATTCGCCAGTCGCTGTTGCCGGGCGGTGCGCTGATTCTGTCGGAGAAGCTGCGCTTCAATGACGCCGAAGAGCACGCCTTGCTCACCGACCTGCATATCGCGTTCAAACGCGCCAACGGCTACAGCGAACTGGAAATCGCCCAGAAGCGCAGCGCCATCGAAAACGTCATGAAGCCCGACAGCCTCGAAGAACACCGCGAACGCCTGCTGGCGGCCGGGTTTTCGAAAGTCGTGCCGTGGTTCCAGTGTCTTAACTTTGCCTCGTTGATTGCCTTGCCATGATTGATCTGTCCCCCCTCGCCCGCCATCTGGTCGGCACCCCTCTGGCCGTATGGGCCCAGGGCCTGCAAGCGCAACTCGATAGCAAAATGGAAAAGGGCCATGGCGACCTGGAGCGCTGGCAGAGCGCACTGGATGCATTACCAAAGATCCAGCCCAGCGAAGTGGATTTGCTCAACGGCCTGACACTCGATACAGACTGCGACGACGCCACCCGCGCGCAAATGCACACCGCGCTGATGGGGTTGAGCCCATGGCGCAAAGGGCCGTTCAACCTGTTCGGCGTGCACGTGGACACCGAGTGGCGCTCGGACTGGAAGTGGTCGCGCGTGGCACCGCACTTGAACTTGAAAGGCAAACTCATCCTCGATGTGGGCTGCGGCAACGGCTACTACATGTGGCGCATGCTCGGCGCCGGGGCCGACAGCGTGATTGGCGTGGACCCGAACTGGCTGTTTTTCTGCCAGTTTCAGGCCGTGCAACGTTACCTGTCAGAACCCAGGGCCTGGCACCTGCCGTTCCCGTTTGAAGACCTGCCGCCGAACATGGAAGGCTTCGACACCGTGTTTTCCATGGGTGTGTTCTACCACCGCCGTTCGCCCATCGAGCATTTGCTGGCCTTGAAGGACACCCTGGTCAAAGGCGGCGAGCTGGTGCTGGAAACCCTGGTGGTGGAAGGCGATCAGCAGCAAGTACTGGTGCCGGAAGATCGCTACGCGCAGATGCGCAACGTATGGTTCCTGCCGTCGGTGCCGGCGTTGATGCTGTGGCTGCGCCGCGCGGGTTTCAGTGATGTGCGGTGTGTGGATGTGAGTGTGACGACGGTTGAGGAACAGCGCGGGACGCAGTGGATGAAGTATCAGTCGCTGAGTGATTTCCTTGACCCGGATGATCACAGCAAGACGATTGAAGGGCTGCCGGCGCCGATGCGGGCAGTCATCATCGCCAGGAAGTAACCCAAATCTCCCTGGAGAAATGAAGATCAAAATGTGGGAGCGGGCTTGCTCGCGAATGCGGTGGGTCAGCTACCACATGCATGGCTGACACACCGTATTCGCGAGCAAGCCCGCTCCCACATTTGCTCTCCAGTGTTATTTATAGCGCGGGCTTGGCTCTTCTAGCCTTGAAAAACTCGCTCAACACAGCCCCACACTCTTCAGCCAGCACCCCACCCTCATACAACACCCGATGATTCAAAAAGCCCTGGGTAAAAAACTGCCCCTGGCTCTGCACAATCCCCGCCTTGGGCTCCAGCGCCCCGTACACCACCCGCGCAACCCGTGAATGCACGATCAAGCCCGCGCACATGCTGCACGGCTCCAACGTCACATACAACGTGCTGCCCACCAGCCGGTAATTGCTGATCGCCTGCGCCGCCGCGCGGATGGCGACCATTTCCGCGTGGGCGCTGGGGTCGTTGCCACTGATCGGGCAGTTGAAGCCACGCCCGATGATTTCACCGTCCTGCACCAGCACCGCGCCTACGGGCACTTCGCCCAGTGCTGCGCCTTGGGCAGCGAGGGCCAGGGCTTCGCGCATGAAGTCCTGATCACGGCTACGGTCGATAATCGCGGCGGGGCGAATCTGGCGCATCACGCCACCTCGATGGCGGCCATCAGGCCGGTTTCCATGTGGTCGATCACGTGGCAGTGGAACATCCATACCCCCGGGTTATCCGCCACCAGCGCCACGCGGGCGCGCTCGTTTTTGCCGAGCAGGTAGGTGTCGGTGAAGTACGGAATCACCTTGTGACGGTTCGAAGCAATCACCTTGAAGCTCATGCCGTGCAGGTGAATCGGGTGTTGGTACTGGGTCATGTTTTTCAATTCGAAGATGTAGCTTTTGCCCTTCTCCAGTTTGGCAATCGGGCGGTCGGCGCAGGTTTTGTCGGTGATGTCCCAGGCCTTGCCGTTGATTTGCCACAGGCTTGGCGGCTTGCCGTCGTCAACAGAAACGGAGCCGACCCATTCGAAATTGAAGTTGAGTTTCTCGGCATTGGCCAGGTCCGGCTCGGCGATCGGGTTGGCGGGCAACGCGGGTGGCCATTCGGACAGTGCATCGATGCTGGCCACCGAACGGAAAGTCCCCAGGCGCACAGGTCCGTTGCGGATGGAGAGCTCTTCGCCGGCCGGCGGTGCCTTGATTGCCAGGCAAATGCGCATGCCCGGGCCCAGCCAGTATTCCTTGCCCAGCGGGCGCGGCTCGATGGGATTACCGTCCAGCGCGTAGATCTGCGCTTCGACGTCGGGAATGTTGATGCGGTAGGTCAGGGTGTTGTCGAGGTTGAGCAGGCGCACACGGGTGATCTGCCCGGCGGGCAAATCGACCACCGCCTGCGGCACACCATTGATCGTCGACAACCGCCCGGCCGTGCCGCCACGCGCCGCTTCACGGGGCACACTGAAGGCGACAAAGGCGCCTTCTTCGTCCACATGCCAGCTTTTCAGGCTCAGCGTACGCTCGTGCTTGAAACCGGTAGGCTCACGCTCTTCGATGATCAGCGGGCCGACCAGGCCCCGGCCGAGTTCTTCGCTGCTGTTCACGTGGGGGTGATACCAGTAGCTGCCGGCGTCGGGCACGCGGAATTTGTAGTCGAAGTATTCGCCGGGCAGCACCGGCAATTGGGATACGTAAGGCACACCATCCATTTCCAGCGGCAGGCGGATGCCATGCCAGTGAATGGTGGTGGCGACTGGCAGGTGGTTGATAAAGCGCACCCGCAGCCACTCGCCCTGGCGCACACGCAACTCGGTGCCCGGCGCCGAAGCGCCGAACGCCCAGGCTTCGGTTTTGTGGCCCGGCACCAGTTCCACGTCCAACGGCGCGGCAATCAGCTCGTAATCGTGCCCGGCCTCGGCCTCGGCGACTTTCCCCAGCCAGTAGCGGTAGGCGCCACCGGCACCGACGCCCACTACGGCCAGGCCTGCAAGACCACCCAGGATTTGTCGACGGGAAAAGGATCGGGACACAACAACCTCACGTATCTGCTGCGGGCCAGGGCCTGCAAAGGGCAGATACGATACACCTGCATCGGCTAAACAGTAAGACTTCGCATTGCCGCATGCCAAATTCACTGCAGACTAATGTGGGAGCTGGCTTGCCTGCGATGACGGTGGGCCAGCCAATACATGTGCTGACTGATCCACCGTCATCGCAGGCAAGCCAGCTCCCACATTGTTGATCTTCAGTGTTGTTTAGACTGTGTTTGTTCAGGCTTTGGCAGCGGCCAGGATCAGCGCTTTCATCTCGGCCACAGCGCCTTTGAAACCGACGAACAGTGCATGGGCCACCAGGGCATGGCCGATGTTCAGTTCGTTGATGCCCTTGATCGCGGCCACGGCCTCGACGTTGTGGTAATGCAGGCCATGGCCGGCATTGACGATCAGGCCTTCATTCAAGCCGCACTTCACACCATCAATGATGCGTTGCAGCTCGTCAGCCACTTCAGTCGGCGTGGTCGCATCGGCGTAACGGCCGGTGTGCAGTTCGATGGCCGGCGCACCGACTCGGCGGGAGGCTTCGATCTGGCGCTCGTCGGCGTCGATGAACAGCGAGACTTCACTGCCGATCTTCGACAGGCGCTCAACAGCGGCCTTGATCCGCGCTTCCTGGCCCGCCACGTCGAGACCGCCTTCGGTGGTGAGTTCCTGGCGGGTTTCCGGTACCAGGCAGATGTGCGCCGGGCGGATGCGCTCGGCGAACTGCATCATTTCCTCGGTCACGCCCATTTCGAAGTTCATGCGGGTTTGCAGCACATCCTTGAGCAGCAGCACATCACGCTCCTGGATGTGGCGGCGGTCTTCGCGCAGGTGCACGGTGATGCCGTCGGCGCCCGCTTCTTCGGCGTCCAGCGCGGCCTTGACCGGATCAGGGTAACGGGTGCCCCGGGCCTGGCGCAGGGTGGCGACGTGGTCGATGTTGACGCCAAGAAGAATGCGATTGCTGGTGGTCACGGAAGCGCTCCTGAAAAGGGAAAGAAACGCCGCACAGCATACACGGGGTTGTCAGGGCTTTCGAAACAACTCGCGACTGACCAGCGGCCGTCCGCCCAAGTGCACGGCCAGGGCCTGACGCATCAGGCGCTTGGCAGCGGACAAGGCACCGGGCGCTGTCCAGTCGGCTTCGCTCATGGCCAGCAACTCAGTGCCCTGGAACAGGCCGGGTTGCAGCAGGTACACGCGCTCAAGGCCCGCATCGACTTGCAGGCGGTACATGCCATCGGCGGCGACAGGATCGCCGTGCAGGTCGTTGGCCAGTTCGAAGCCGTAGCCCAGATCGTCGAGCAGGCGCCATTCGAAAGCACGCAGCAAAGGCTCCAATGGGCGGCCTTCGGCCAGGGCCAGCAGGGTGGCGGCGTAGTGATCGAAGACCCGAGGGTGCGGATCTTCGGCGGGCAACAGGCGGATCAGCAGTTCATTGAGGTAGAGGCCACTGAACAAAGCCTCGCCATTGAGCCAGGCGCTGGTGCCGACGCTTTCCATGCGCCCCACGTTTTTCAGCTCGCCCTTGCCACGAAACTCCACGTCCAGGGCCACGAACGGCCGCGCCAATGTGCCCGCCTTGCCCCGTGCGCTGCGCAAGACGGCGCGCAACCGGCCTTGGGGCGTGAGGAAATCCACCAGGGCGCTGGTCTCGCGGTAGGCGCGGCTGTGCAGGACGTAGGCGAGTTGGCTGGGGGGTGGGGATTGGGACATGAGACGGGGAATCTCTGAAGAGCAATCAATGTGCTGAGCGAACACTTACTGTGGCGAGCAGGCTTGCCCTGCGTTGGGCTGCAGAGCAGCCCCAATAAGATCTACCCGACTCTACGGACAGACCTCAGTTGCAGGTTTTTGGGGCTGCTTCGCAGCCCAACGCAGGGCAAGCCTGCTCGCCACAGCAAGCCCGCCCACATTTTAGTCCAGCGGTGTTTTACAGGTCGCCGTAGCCCAGGGAGCGCAGTGCACGCTCGTCGTCGGACCAGCCACCCTTAACCTTCACCCACAGGTTGAGCATGATCTTGGAATCGAACAACAATTCCATGTCCTTGCGCGCTTCGGTGCCGATGCGCTTGATGCGCTCGCCCTTGTCGCCAATGATGATTTTCTTCTGGCCGTCACGTTCGACGAGGATCAGCGCATGGATGTGCAGGGTTTTGCCCTGCTGCTTGAACTCTTCGATTTCAACGGTGATCTGGTACGGCAGCTCGGCACCCATCTGGCGCATGATTTTCTCGCGCACCAGTTCGGCGGCAAGGAAGCGGCTGCTGCGGTCGGTGATCTGGTCTTCCGGGAAGAAGTGCTCGTTCTCCGGCAGGTGCTCGGCGATCACGCGCTCCAGGGCGTCGAGGTTGTGGCCGTGCTGGGCCGAGATCGGAATGATCTGGGCGTTCGGCAGTTGCTCCTGCAGCCAGCTCAGGTGCGGCATCAGCTCGGCTTTGTCTTCGATGCGGTCGGTCTTGTTCAGCGCGACGATCAACGGGCCGGTGACGTACTGCACACGCTCCAGAACCATCTGGTCTTCGTCGGTCCATTTGGTGCGGTCGACCACGAAGATCACCACGTCGACGTCTTTCAACGCTGCCGAAGCAGTTTTGTTCATGTAACGGTTAAGGGCTTTCTCGCCGCCTTTGTGCATGCCCGGGGTGTCGACGTAGACCGCTTGCACGGCGCCTTCGGTCTTGATGCCCAGCATGTTGTGGCGGGTGGTCTGCGGCTTGCGCGAAGTGATCGCGAGCTTCTGGCCGAGGATGTGGTTGAGCAACGTGGACTTGCCCACGTTCGGGCGGCCGACGATGGCAACATAGCCACAGCGTGTTGCGGTTGTATCAGTCATGGCCATTCTCCACGCCCAGGGCAATCAGTGCTGCAGCGGCCGCTACCTGTTCGGCAATACGACGGCTCACACCCTGACCTCGGCTTTTTTCATTCAATAAGGTGATTTCACATTCCACGAAGAACACGCGGCAATGGGGCTCACCCTGGATATCCACCACTTCGTAGCGTGGCAGTTCGCAACCACGGGACTGCAGGTATTCCTGCAGGCGGGTCTTGGGATCTTTGTTGGTGTCGACCAGTGTCAGGCTTTCGATCTCCGACGCCAGCCAGGCGACCACGCGCTCCTTGGCCGTCTCCATGCCCGCGTCGAGGTAGATTGCACCGATCAAGGCTTCCAGGGCATCGGCCAGAATCGACTCGCGACGAAAGCCGCCGCTTTTCAATTCACCGGAACCCAGCCGCAGGTATTCGCCCAGGCCGAAACCACGGGCGAGCACGGCCAGGGTCTCGCCCTTCACCAGGCGTGCACGCAAGCGCGACAGCTGGCCTTCGCGCGCCTGAGGGAAACGCTCGAACAGCGCCTCACCGGCAGCGAAGTTAAGGATGGCATCACCGAGGAATTCCAGGCGTTCGTTGTTACGCCCTGCAAAGCTGCGGTGTGTGAGGGCAAGGACCATCAATTCCTGGTCCTTGAAGGTGTAGCCGAGCTGGCGCTCGAGACGGCTTAGAGAAACGCTCACGGTTTACCCATATCTGTTTGGTGGCACCGGCGGCCATCGACGATTGACGCAGTGTTCAAATTCAAATCCTGATTGGTGCAGCAAGGGGCCGGGACAATGACTGTCCCAACCCCAGAAAAGCATTCGGCGCTGTGTTCACAGCGCCGCCTGTATTACTTGATCAGCCCGACCCGCGAGAAGTTCGGCAGGTGGCTCAGTTTAGGTTCCGGCCAGCTCATCCAGACCGCGAAGGCCTTGCCGACGATGTTCTCGTCGGGAACCATGCCCAGCAGGTCCTTGGGAATGTTGGGGTCATCCCAGTAACGGCTGTCGTTGGAGTTGTCCCGGTTGTCGCCCATCATGAAATAGTGCCCGGCAGGCACTTTCCATTCGCCATCAGGCATTGCACGGTAGCGGCTCATTTCCTTGCGGATTTCGTGCTCGACCGTGCCGAGTTTTTCCTGGTAAAGCTCGGCGCTGCCCAAGGTGTTCGGCTCGGTGCCGATCAGCTTTTCAGCTACCGACTCACCGTTGACGAACAGACGCTTGTCGCTGGTGTAGCGAATCACGTCGCCCGGCAGGCCCACTACACGCTTGATGTAGTTGACGTTCGGGTCGCTCGGGTAACGGAACACCATCACGTCGCCGCGTTGCGGGTCACCCACCGGAATGACTTTCTTGTCGATCACCGGCAAGCGGATCCCGTAGGAAAACTTGTTCACCAGGATGAAGTCACCCACGTCCAGGGTAGGTTTCATCGACCCCGAAGGGATCTGAAACGGCTCTACCAGGAACGAACGCAGCACCAGCACGATGAACAACACCGGGAAGAACGACTTGCCGTATTCAACCAGCAAGGGCTCTTTGTTCAGCTTCTCGACGACCACCGCATCGGGCTGGCTGACGCTGCCCTGATAGGAGGCGATAGCCGCCCGCCGACGCGGGGCGAAGAACACCAGATCGAGCAACGCCAAGAGGCCGCAAACGGCGACAGCGATGACCAGCAACAGCGGGAAATTTAGTGACATAGGACCTAACTATCCAACCTGAGCACCGCAAGGAAGGCTTCTTGTGGAATTTCCACGTTGCCCACTTGCTTCATGCGTTTTTTACCGGCCTTTTGCTTCTCAAGCAGCTTGCGCTTACGGCTTACGTCACCGCCGTAGCATTTGGCCAGTACGTTCTTTCTGAGTGCCTTGACGGAGGTCCGTGCAATGATCTGCCCGCCAATGGCGGCCTGGATCGCGACGTCGAACATCTGGCGCGGAATCAGTTCTTTCATCTTTTCGGTCAACTGCCGACCTTTGTAGTGCGCGTTGTCCTTGTGCACGATCAATGCCAGTGCATCTACCTTGTCGCCGTTGATCAGCACATCCAGTTTCACCAGATTAGCCGATTGGTAACGATCGAAATGGTAATCCAGCGAAGCATAGCCGCGACTGGTGGATTTGAGACGGTCAAAGAAGTCCAGGACCACTTCGTTCATCGGCAAGTCGTAGGTCACTTGCACCTGGGTACCGAGGAACAACATGTCGTGCTGCACTCCACGTTTTTCGATACACAGGGTAATCACGTTGCCCAAGTGCTCCTGCGGAACCAGGATATTGGCCCGCACGATAGGCTCGCGCATGTCTTCGATGGAGGACAGATCCGGAAGCTTGGACGGGTTGTCGACGTAAATCGTTTCACCGGTTTTCAGCGCCAGCTCAAAAATAACCGTTGGCGCAGTGGTGATCAGGTCCAGGTCGTATTCGCGCTCGAGACGCTCCTGGATGATCTCCATGTGCAGCATGCCGAGGAAGCCGCAACGGAAGCCGAAGCCCAGGGCGTCGGAGCTTTCCGGGGTGTACTGCAACGACGAGTCGTTGAGGGTCAGCTTTTGCAGGGCTTCGCGGAAATCTTCGAAGTCATCGGAGCTGACCGGGAACAGGCCGGCGTAAACCTGCGGCTGGATACGTTTGAAGCCCGGCAGCACGTCAACGTCAGGGGTGGAGCTCAAGGTCAGGGTGTCACCAACCGGCGCGCCGTGAATGTCCTTGATACCGGCAATGATGAAGCCTACTTCACCGGCTTTCAGGTCAACGGTTGCCGTGTGCTTCGGGTTGAATACACCCACGCTGTCCACCAGGTGAATCTTGCCGGTGGATTTGACGAGGATCTTGTCGCCCTTCTTCACACGGCCGTGGCGCACGCGTACCAGGGACACAACGCCCAGGTAGTTGTCGAACCAGGAGTCGATGATCAACGCTTGCAGCGGATCTTCGTAGTTGCCGGTGGGCGCAGGAATGGTCTTGACCAGGCGCTCGAGCACCTCGTCAACGCCCAGGCCGGTCTTGGCGCTGCACTCGACGGCGTCGGTGGCGTCAATGCCGATGATTTTTTCGATTTCTTCTTTCACGCGGTCAGGATCGGCCTGGGGCAGGTCGATCTTGTTCAGTACCGGCATGACCTCAAGGCCCTGCTCGATCGCGGTGTAGCAGTTGGCGACGGACTGGGCTTCAACGCCCTGGCCGGCATCGACCACCAGCAAGGCCCCTTCGCAGGCTGCCAGCGAACGGCTGACTTCGTAGGTGAAGTCAACGTGGCCGGGGGTGTCAATGAAGTTCAACTGGTACTTGATACCGTCTTTGGCGGTGTAGTACAGGGTAACGCTGTGGGCCTTGATGGTGATCCCGCGCTCGCGTTCGAGGTCCATGGAGTCCAGGACCTGGGCTTCCATTTCACGCTCGGCAAGGCCGCCGCACATCTGGATGAATCGATCGGCCAGCGTCGACTTACCATGGTCAATGTGGGCGATGATGGAGAAATTGCGGATATGACTCAAATCACTCACGGATCAACACTCAAAAAGGCTGCAGGCAGATTGCCCGCTGAAAAATAGCCGGGAATTGTACCTGATGCTCAGGCCGGACGTCATCTTTGCTGACCAGAACAAAAATGCCCCGATCTCGTGAACGGGGCATTTTTTGTTCATAAGCGTGACATCAGCCGGCTCTGCGCAACAGCCAGAACCCTGCCAACGCACAGATCGTGGTCGGCACCAGCACCGCAAACAGCGGCGAGAAACCGAACACCAGGCTCGACGGCCCGAGCAGATCCTGTGCGATGCGAAAGGTAAAGCCCACCAGAACGCCGGTAAACACCCGCTGGCCGAGGGTCACGGAACGCAACGGACCGAAGATGAATGAAATCGCCATCAACACCAGCGCCGCGGTGACCACCGGCTGCAACACCTTGACCCAGAATGCCAGCCAATAGCGGCCGTTGTTCAGGCCCTGGTCCTTGAGGTAGTGGATATAGCTCCACAACCCGGAGATCGGCAGGCTTTCCGGGATCATCACGACGGTATTGAGCAGTTCCGGCTTGAGGGCGATATCCCACGCCTCGGTCGGCACGTTGATGACTTCGGTGTAAGCCTTGGTGCCCTGCCCCACATTGCGGAAATAGGTCGTGGTGACATCACTCAGCTCCCACTTCTCGGCACTGTATTGCGCGCGCTTGGCGAAGCTGGAGGTCAACATGTGGCGTTCTTTGTCGAACGTGTAACGGGTCACACCAATCAACAGGCCGCCCGGTTGCACGGCGTTGATGTGGATAAACTCGTCACCCTGACGGTGCCAAAGGCCATGCTTGGCGCTTTGCGCGTCGCCCGAACCCTGGGCCAGGGCGCGGTTGGCCTGGGCAGTGGCTTCGGACGGTGGCGCGACGTATTCGCCGATCAGCACGCTGCACGCCATAAGCAACAGCATGGGCTTCATGACTGCCCAGACGATACGGCCGATGGAAACCCCCGCGGCACGCATGATGGTCAGTTCGCTGCTGCTGGCCAGGCTGCCCAGGCCGATCAGGCAACCGATCAGCGCAGCCATCGGCATCATGTCGTAAAGGCGGCGCGGCGCGGTCAGCGCCACAAAACTCAGCACGTCAGCAACGGTATAGGTTTCGGTGACGTTGCCCACTTCATCGATGAAGGCGAACAACGACGCCAGGCCGAGGATGATGCCCAAAACCGCCAGAATGGCGATCAGTACGCTGCTACCAATGTAGCGATCGAGCTTAGCCACGAGCCAACTCCTTCAGGCCACGACGGCTCTTCATTTTCAAACGTATGGGTTCCCAGTAGAGCAGCCCCAGGCCTATCAGCAGGAAGATGCCATGCACCCACCACAGCCCGATAACGGGTGACAGCTTGCCTTTCTCGAGGGAGCCACGGGCGGAAATCAGGATCGTCAGGTAGGCCATGTACAGCAGGATCGCCGGCAACAGCTTGAGGAAACGGCCTTGGCGCGGGTTTACCCGGGACAGCGGCACGGCCATCAAGGTCACGATAAACACCAGCAGCGGCAGCGAAATACGCCATTGCAGCTCGGCAATGGAGCGCAGTTCCTGGCTGCCGAACAGCGAGGCCGTCGGCAAAGCATCACGGTCAGTGACTTCCTCGCTGATCTCGGGCTTGGCCAGCATGACGCCATAGGTGTCGTATTTGATCGCCCGATAGTTCGCCAGACCCGGGCTGCCGTCGTAACGGTAGCCATTTTCCAGGACCAGGTAACGGCTGCCGTCAGGGCGCACTTCCTGGCGACCGCTGTTGGCCACCAGGATCGAAATGCCACGGTCCTTCTGGTTTTGCCCCAGGTTTTTCTGGGAAATGAACACACCGCCCAGGTTGGAGCGATCATCGGTCATGGTTTCGGTGTAGGTCACCCGGGTGCCGTCGTTCAGCGCCTGGAAGCGCCCCGGCTCCAGGGTGTCGAATTCCGTCATCGCGTCCTGTTTGTTCAACAGCAACTGGAACTGCATGGCGCCCTGAGGGGCAAGGCTCATGCTCAACCAGGCCACCACCAGGGCAACGCCGGTGGCCGGCACCATGGTCATGGCCAGCAGACGCTGCTGGCTCATGCCTGTGGCCGACAGCACGGTCATCTCACTTTCAAGGTACAACCGGCCATAGGCCAGCAGAATGCCGAGAAACAGGCCGAGCGGCAGGATCAGTTGCAAAAAACCCGGCAGGCGAAAGCCCATGATCAGGAACAACGAGCCCGGATCCAGGGCGCCCGAGGCCGCCTGGGCAAGGAATTTGACGAAACGACCACTCATGGTGATGACCAACAGCACCGCACTCACGGCACTCAGGGTCAACAGGACTTCGCGGGACAGATAACGGAAGACAATCAAACCAGACACTCCAGGGTTGTCAGGCTAAGGCGGCCAAACAAGCAAGCATACCGAGTCGGCCCGTTTACACGGGCCGGCTAAAAAGATGGCGCATTATCCTGTGATTGACCGCGCCTGTCACGGAGCTTGCTCATGCACGTGCACAAAGCGTGAGGCAAGGGTTGTCAGGCTTTGCTTGCGAGGTTCAAACTGCGGCCTTTGTCGCGGGCGGTTTACAAAGCTCCCGAGCATCAAAGCCTGCGTACAGACGCCAGGCTCACAGACCTTAAATAAGGGACCCGAAAATGGAATTGGTTGTAAAAAGCGTTAGCCCCGAAACGTTGAAAACCGCCACCCTCGTGGTCGCTGTCGGCGAAGGCCGCAAGCTGGGCGTCGCCGCCAAGCAACTGGATGAACTGAGCGGTGGCGCCATCAGCGCGATCCTCAAACGCGGCGACCTGTCCGGCAAAGTCGGCCAGAGCCTGCTGCTGCAAAGCCTGCCGAACCTCAAAGCCGACCGCGTTTTGCTGGTGGGCGTGGGCAAGGATGCGGAGCTGGGCGACCGTCCATTCCGCAAGATCGTCAGCGGCATTCTCAACACCCTCAAGGGCCTGGGCGGCAGCGATGCGGCATTGGCGCTGGATGAAGTCGTCGTAAAAGGCCGTGACAGCTACGGCAAGACCCGCCTGCTGGCTGAAAGCCTGGTGGACGGCGGCTACCTCTTCGACCAGTTCAAGAGCACCAAGGCCGAACCCCGCGCCCTGAAGAAGATCACCCTGCTGACCATCAAGGCGGCGCAGGCCGAAGTCGAGCGCGCCGTGACTCACGCGACGGCAATCGCCAACGGCATGTCGTTCACCCGCGACCTGGGTAACCTGCCGCCGAATATCTGCCACCCGACGTTCCTCGGCGAGCAAGCCAAGGCACTGGGCAAAGAGTTCAAGGGCCTGAAAGTCGAAGTGCTGGACGAGAAGAAGATCAAGGAACTGGGCATGGGCTCGTTCTATGCCGTGGGCCAGGGCAGCGACCAGCCGCCACGCCTGATCGTGATGCAATACAACGGTGGCAAGAAGTCCGAGAAGCCTTACGCCCTGGTCGGTAAAGGCATCACCTTCGACACCGGCGGCATCAGCCTCAAGCCGGGCCTGGGCATGGACGAGATGAAGTACGACATGGGCGGCGCCGCCAGTGTGTTCGGTACCCTGCGTGCCGTGCTGGAGCTGAAGCTGCCGATCAACCTGGTGTGCATCCTGGCCTGCGCCGAGAACATGCCGAGCGGCGGTGCGACCCGTCCGGGCGATATCGTCACCACCCTGAGCGGCCAGACCGTTGAAATCCTCAACACCGACGCCGAAGGCCGCCTGGTGCTGTGTGATGCACTGACCTACGCCGAGCGCTTCAAGCCGCAAGCCGTGATCGACATCGCCACCTTGACCGGTGCCTGCATCGTCGCCCTGGGTTCCCACACGTCCGGCCTGCTGGGCAACAGCGACGAGTTGATCGAGCAACTGCTCAGCGCCGGCAAAGCCGCCGATGACCGCGCCTGGCAACTGCCGCTGTTCGATGAGTACCAGGAACAGCTGGACAGCCCGTTCGCCGACATCGCCAACATCGGCGGCCCGAAAGCCGGCACCATCACCGCTGCCTGCTTCCTGTCGCGTTTTGCCAAGAACTTCAACTGGGCGCACCTGGACATCGCCGGCACGGCCTGGACCAGCGGCGGCAAGGACAAGGGCGCCACTGGCCGTCCGGTTCCCCTGCTGACCCAATACCTGCTGGACCGCGCCAAAGCCTGAAACTGATGACGCCGGGGCGGCTTCATGGCCGCCCTGGTCTCAGGAACCGCAATGACCCAAGTCGACTTTTATATATTGCCCAGCGCCGACCCGCTCGCGCGCCTGGACTTTGCCTGCAAGCTCACCGAAAAAGCCTGGCGCATGGGCCACCGCATCTACCTGCACTGCAGCGATGCCGCCCAACGTGACGAGCTGGATGCCCGCCTGTGGCGTTTCAAGGGCGAAAGTTTTGTGCCCCACGGCCCGGCTGAATCCGAACCCGAAGGCCTGGTAGTGCTGGGGTTGGGTGACAGTTGCGGCGACCACGCTGACCTCTTGGTCAACCTGGACCTGAAAGTACCGGCCTTTGCCAAGGCTTTTGCCCGCGTGGCAGAGGTAGTGGTGGAAGACCCGGCTATTCGTCAGGCCGCGCGGGAGAGTTTCCGTTTCTACCGTGAACAGGGCTATCCTCTGCAAGATCACCGGCTACAACGACTCTGAGTACGCGATGGACACTCCCAACCCTATAAAAAAAGACGACCACCTGCTGGATGACCTTGAGTCGATCCGCCAGTTGCTCGGTGATGATGATTTGCAACCGCCGCTGTTGACCGAATCAGTCGAGGGCGAGGTACAGATTCCGCTGCTGTTCGACATGGTGGGCGGCAAACCTGCGGCGCCGGAGCCTGTGGCCGCCGAGCCTGCCCCCGCCCAAAAAGGGCCTGACGCCCTGCTGCTGCACCTGGACAACGAACTGCGCGCCGCCGCGCAACTGATCATGCAAGACGTGATCGACGACTTTGCCCCGCATATCGAGGCCGAAATCAAACGGCGAATGGATGCGCGGATGGAGCGCTTGCTCAGCCAATACCAGTCCTGAATTAAACACAGATCCCCTGTGGGAGCGGGCTTGCTCGCGAATGCGGTATGCCAGTCGCAAATGGATTGACTGACCCACCGCATTCGCGAGCAAGCCCGCTCCCACATTTTGATCTATGTAAAGTTCCAGGCCGTCTTCAACTCGCCCTCCTCGCCCTGCCCCGTTATACTTGCCGGCTTTCCTGAATAAATGCCAACTAGGGTCCCGCCGCGCATGGATAAGACCTACCAGCCGCACGCTATCGAAACTTCCTGGTACCAGACCTGGGAATCCGAGAATTATTTCGCCCCGCAAGGCGCGGGCGATTCCTACACCATCATGATTCCGCCACCGAACGTCACTGGCAGCCTGCACATGGGCCATGGCTTCAACAATGCGATCATGGATGCGTTGATCCGTTTCCGCCGCATGCAGGGCCGCAACACTCTGTGGCAACCGGGTACTGACCACGCCGGTATCGCCACCCAGATGCTGGTGGAACGCCAATTGGAAGCCACTGGCCAGAACCGTCACGACCTGGGCCGCGAAAAATTCCTGGAGAAGATCTGGGAATGGAAAGACCAGTCCGGCGGCAATATCAGCCGTCAGATCCGTCGCCTCGGCTCGTCCGTTGACTGGAGCCGCGAGCGCTTCACCATGGACGACGGCCTGTCGGAAGCCGTGAAAGAAGCCTTCGTGCGCCTGCATGAAGACGGCCTGATCTACCGCGGCAAGCGCCTGGTCAACTGGGACACCAAGCTGCACACGGCGATTTCCGACCTTGAAGTGGAAAACCACGACGAGAAAGGTTTCCTGTGGAACCTGAAATACCCGCTGGCTGATGGCGCGAAGACCGCCGAAGGCAACGACTACCTGATCGTCGCCACCACCCGTCCGGAAACCATGCTGGGTGACTCCGCCGTCGCCGTGAACCCGCAGGACGAGCGCTACAAGGCGCTGATCGGCAAGTTCGTCGAACTGCCGCTGGTAGGCCGTCGCATCCCGATTATCGCGGACGACTACTGCGACCCTGAATTCGGCACCGGCTGCGTGAAAATCACCCCGGCCCACGACTTCAACGACTACGAAGTCGGCAAGCGCCACAACCTGCCGCTGTTGAATATCTTCGACAAAAACGCCGTTGTGTTGCCGGCCTGCCAGGTGTTCAACCTGGACGGATCGCTGAACGACAGCGTCGACGGCAAGATTCCGGCTGAATTCGCCGGCCTCGACCGTTTCGAAGCGCGCAAGCAAATCGTTGCTGCCTTTGACGCCGCCGACCTGCTGGTGAGCGTTGATGACCACGCCTTGAAAGTACCGAAGGGCGACCGCTCCGGTACCGTGATCGAGCCGTGGCTGACCGACCAGTGGTACGTCTCCACCAAGCCGCTGGCCGAGCCTGCGATTGCTGCAGTAGAAGACGGCCGCATTGCGTTCGTGCCTAAACAGTACGAAAACATGTACTTCTCGTGGATGCGTGACATTCAGGACTGGTGCATCAGCCGTCAACTCTGGTGGGGCCACCGCATTCCGGCCTGGTACGACGAGTCGGGCAAGGTCTATGTAGGCCGTGACGAAGCCGAGGTTCGCGCCAAGCACAACTTGCCCGCCGACCTGGTGTTGAATCAGGACAACGATGTACTCGACACCTGGTTCAGCGCCGGGCTGTGGACGTTCTCCACCCTGGGCTGGCCGGAAAAAACCGAGTTCCTCGAAAAATTCCACCCGACCGACGTCCTTGTCACCGGCTTCGACATCATTTTCTTCTGGGTTGCCCGGATGATCATGTTGACCATGCACCTGGTGAAAAACGACGACGGCACCCCGCAGGTGCCGTTCAAGACCGTGTACGTACACGGCCTGGTGCGTGATGGCCAGGGGCAGAAGATGTCCAAGTCCAAGGGCAACGTCCTTGACCCGCTGGACATCATCGACGGCATCGACCTGGAAACCCTGGTGCAGAAACGCACCTCGGGCATGATGCAGCCGAAAATGGCGAAGAAGATCGAGAAGCAGACCCGCGACGAGTTCGAAGGTGGCATTGCCAGCTACGGCACTGACGCCCTGCGCTTCACGTTCTGCTCGCTGGCGTCCACCGGTCGCGACATCAAGTTCGACATGGGCCGCGTCGAAGGCTATCGCAACTTCTGCAACAAGATCTGGAACGCGGCGCGCTACGTGCTGGACAAAGGCGAAGACTGCGGCCAGAACGGCGAAGCCTATGAGCTGTCCCTGGCGGATCGCTGGATCATCTCGCAGTTGCAGCGCACCGAAGCCGAAGTGACCCGCCAACTCGATCAGTTCCGCTTCGACCTGGCCGCGCAAGCCTTGTACGAGTTCATCTGGAACCAGTATTGCGACTGGTACCTGGAACTGTCCAAGCCGGTGCTGTGGGACGAAAACTCGCCGATCGAACGCCAGCGCGGCACCCGCCGCACGTTGGTGCGCGTGTTGGAAGTGGCCTTGCGCCTGGCACACCCGTTCATGCCATTCATCACCGAAGAAATCTGGCAGCGCATCGCGCCGCTGGCCGGTATCGAAGGCAAGACCATCATGCTGCAACCTTGGCCGGTGGCCAACGAAGCGCGCATTGATGAGGCCGCCGAAAGCGATATCGAATGGCTCAAGACCCTGATGATGGGCACGCGTAACATTCGTGCCGAGATGAACATCGGCCCGGGCAAGCCACTGGCAGTGTTCGTCAAGAACGCCAGCGCCGAAGACCAGCGCCGCCTCGCCGAAAACGATGCGCTGCTCAAGAAGCTGGCGAAGCTGGAGTCCATCACTGTACTGGCTGCCGGCGCCGAAGCACCGTTGTCCGCGACCGCGCTGGTTGGCGAGATGGAAGTGCTGGTGCCGATGGCCGGCCTGATCGACAAAGGCGCTGAACTGGCCCGCCTCGACAAGGAAATCTCCCGCCTGCAAGGCGAAGTGGCACGCGTGGGCGGCAAGCTGTCCAACGCGGCGTTCGTCGACAAGGCGCCGGCTGAAGTCATCGAGAAAGAACGCGCCAAACTGGCCGAGGCCGAACAGGCCCTGGGCAAGCTGGCGGAGCAACATGCGCGGATTTCCAGCCTGTAAGCCGGAACCTGTGTGAAAAAGAGACCTTCGGGTCTCTTTTTTTATGCCTTTTTGTGGGAGCTGGCTTGCCTGCGATGCAGGCAACTCGGTCCTTCAAGCAGACCGAGGTGATGCCATCGCAGGCAAGCCAGCTCCCACAGTTGACCGAGTAAGGCCCAAGATGTGTGACAATGCCCACCACTTTGAGCCAACACCAGAATCAACATGACCGCCCCCAGCACGCCAAAACCTCCGCGCAAGAAGCCTAAAACCGCCGCCACGGCCAAGCCCGTCGCCCCGCGCAAGGAGGCCACCCTGCATCCGCGCAACCGCCACACGGGCCGTTACGACTTCCCGGCGCTGATCAAGACCACGCCGGAACTGGCGAAATTCGTGATCATCAACCCTTATGGCAAAGAGAGCATCGACTTCGCCAGCCCGGATGCGGTGCGAGTGTTCAACCGGGCGCTGCTCAAGTCCTTCTACGGTATTCAGCACTGGGATATCCCGGCCGACTACCTGTGCCCACCGGTGCCGGGGCGTGCGGACTACGTGCATTTTCTCGCCGACCTGTTGGCCAGTAACAACGACGGCAAGATCCCGCGTGGTTCGATCGTCAAGGTGCTGGACATCGGCATGGGCGCCAACTGCGTCTACCCGCTGATTGGCTATATGGAGTACCGCTGGAATTTCCTCGGCTCGGAAGTCGACCCGATCGCCGTGGCCGCCGCCAAAGCCATCGTGCAGTCCAACGACCTGAGCAAGGTCATCCAGTTGCGCCAGCAAACCAACCCCAAGCAGATCCTGCTGGGCTTGCTGGAGCCGGGCGAGCGCTTTGACCTGACCATGTGCAACCCGCCGTTCCACGCGTCCATGGACGAGGCCACCAAAGGCAGCGAACGCAAGTGGCGTGCCTTGGGCAAGGCAGACCCGAAGCGCAAGTTGCCGGTGTTGAACTTCGGCGGCCAATCGGCCGAACTGTGGTGCGAAGGCGGCGAAGCACGGTTTGTGACGCAACTGATCGCTGAAAGTGCGCATTTTGCCCACAAGGTATTGTGGTTCAGCACCCTGGTGTCAAAAGCATCGAACCTGCCCGCGATCGAGACCGCCCTGAAAAAAGCCGGCGTGCTGGAAAGCCAGGTGGTGGAGATGTCCCAGGGCCAGAAGCAAAGCCGTTTTGTGGCGTGGACGTTCCAGACCAAAAACGAACAGCAGATCTGGCGCCAGCGCTGGGTGCGCGACTAACCTGAAGCGCGCTTTTGTGGCGAGGGAGCTTGCTCCCGCTGGACCGGGCTGGCGCTCCAGTGCGCAGCGCTCCCAAGATTTTGGGGCCGCTTCGCAGCCCAGCGGGAGCAAGCTCCCTCGCCACAGTAAGCTAGCGACTAAAAATCGCAGGCAACAAAAAACCGCGCCCGGATCGCTCCGGAGCGCGGTTTTTTTTGCTGCGTCTTACTTGTTAACAGCGTCGGTCAGGCCTTTGGCCACAACCAGCTTGATAACTTTCTTGGCAGCGATTTCGATGGCAGCGCCAGTCGAAGGGTTACGGCCAGTACGGGCAGGACGCTCGGTCACTTTCAGTTTGCCAACGCCTGGCAGAGTGATTTCGCCGCCGTTTTCCAGCTGATCAGCAACGATCTGGCTCAGTTGGTCCAGCAGAGCGCGCACGGTGGTCTTCGGTGCGTCTACTGCTTCAGCCAGGTCAGCGATCAGTTGGTCTTTAGTAATAGCCATTGTGGTGTTCCTTCCCTATCAAATTCATATGGATTGCAGAGTGCAGTGTCAGCCGTCGAGCCCGACCGTCATGGCCTGGCACCCCCGGCTATAACCACGGAGATCGGGGTTATAGATGCTTGAAACGGGGATTGGTTCGACCTGACAGATGCTGAATGCACGCTTAACGCCGAGACTTGGCGTAAGACGGGGCAAAACTAGCACAGAGACGGGGAAATATCCGCTTCTACCTAGCCATTTGGTCAGCTTTATCGCTCTAAACCGTGAAAAAAAGGAATATCGCCCGTCAGAGGTCGCCCAAAACAGCCTTCCAGGCGTGTCTTGGCCAACGGGTGCGGTACACTGGGCGACTTTTCGGGGAGGCCACCGGCTCCCCTTCAACCAGCCGAGAAGCCTATGCCGATCCGTCATTGCATCGTCCACCTGATCGACAAAAAACCCGACGGCACACCCGCAGTTCTCCACGCCCGCGACTCGGAACTGTCCGAATCCGCCGCCATCGAGAACATGCTTGCCGACCTCAACGAGAGCTACAACGCCAAACAAGGCAAGGCCTGGGGTTTCTTCCATGCCGAGTCCGGCGCGCACCCGTTCAGTGGCTGGTTGAAGGAGTATTTCGACGGTGGCCAGGATTTCACCACCTTCAGCCGTACGGCGGTCGAGCATCTGCAAAAACTGATGGAAGAGTCCAACCTTTCCACCGGTGGCCATGTGCTGTTTGCGCACTACCAGCAAGGCATGACCGACTACCTGGCCATCGCCCTGTTGCACCACAGTGAAGGCGTGGCGGTGACCGACGAGCTGGACGTGACCCCGTCGCGCCACCTTGACCTGGGCCAGCTGCACCTGGCAGCACGCATCAACGTCTCCGAGTGGCAGAACAACAAGCAGTCCAAGCAGTATATTTCGTTTATCAAAGGCAAGAACGGCAAGAAGGTCTCGGAATACTTCCGCGATTTTATCGGCTGCCAGGAAGGCGTCGACGGCCCGGGCGAAACCCGCACCCTGCTCAAGGCGTTCAGTGACTTCGTGGAAAGCGAAGACTTGCCGGATGAATCGGCCCGCGAAAAAACCAAGACGCTGGTGGACTACGCCAGCAGCCAGGCCAAGCTCGGCGAACCCATGGGCCTGGAAGAACTGTCGGGTTTGATCGATGAAGATCGGCCAAAAGCCTTCTACGACCATATCCGCAACAAGGACTACGGCCTGTCGCCGGAAATCCCGGCCGATAAACGCACCCTCAACCAATTCCGCCGTTTCACCGGCCGCGCCGAGGGCCTGTCGATCAGCTTTGAGGCGCACCTGCTGGGCGACAAAATTGAATATGACGAAGCCGCCGGCACCTTGATCATCAAGGGCCTGCCGACCCAACTGACCGACCAGCTCAAGCGCCGTAACTGATGCTCGGCGGGGTTTTCAAGAAAGTCCTGCTGGTGTTGCTGGTGGTGGTGGTTATCCAGAACTGGGGCAAGATCGAGCGGCTGTTCAACCCTTCTCAAGTGGTTTCAGAGCAAGTGCGCGCTTCGGCGCGCGTGACGCTTTACTCCACCGAGTGGTGTGGCTACTGCAAGCAGATCCGGCGCTTTCTGGACCAGAAAGGTATTCCGTACCAGGCGTTCGATATCGAGAAGGATGCCCAGGCGCGCAAGGCGTATGAGGCGCTGGGGGGCGGTGGGATTCCGTTTGTGGATGTGAACGGCACGCTGATCCGGGACTTCAATCCCGAGGCGATCATGGCCGCACTGAAGTAACCCATCTATAAAACACTGAAGATCAAATGTGGGAGCGCCTATCTCAACGCAACACAATCATCCGGCCAAGCACACTGTGTTGTTCAAAACCGAGCACAGCCTGCAAGGCATTCAACACCGCCTGCGGGTCTTTGCTCGGAAAGCTGCCACTGACACGCTTGGCGCCCATCTCGTCGTTCAGCACGAAGATTCGGCCCGGGTAGTAACGCCCCAGATCCTTGACCACCTCCGCCAGCGGCGCCTTGTAATAATTGAGCCAGCCGTCACGCCAAGCCAGGCGTGATTCGCTGTCGACCGGATGCATCGCATCGGCTACGCCCTCGGCGTAGGCCACTTGCTGGCCTGCCGTCAGAATTTGCTGGGGGCCGCTGCGGGACGGCGTCACGCCGACGCGGCCAGAAAGCACCGTCACTTGGGCGCCAGCCGGTTGCAGGCGCACTTCGAACTGCGTCCCCAGCACCCGGGCCTCACCACTGCCCGCCTCCACCACAAAAGGCTGGCCGGTGTGAGTCACACTGAAAAAACCGGCGCCGCGTCGCAGGCGGATGTGCCGTTCACCCCGGCTGAAATCCACGGCAATCGCGCTGTCGGCGTCCAGCGTGACTTGGGATTGGTCAGCCAGGGTGACCGTTTTTATCTCCCCCGGCGCCGTGACGTAATCGGCGCCCAAATCATCCACCCAGCGCGACGGCTGCCAGCCGGCGCCCATCGACACCATCAGCACCAGGCATGCGGCCAGGGCCAGGGCGCCGCTCCAGCGCACGGCGGGTGTGCGTTTGGGCGTGTTCATCGCGTTGAGATAGCCCTGCAAGGCCAGCGCATCTTCGCCTGCCAGTTTGCGTGCCGGTACTTCACTCAGTTCCCACAGCACCTGGGCCTGGGCATAGGCCTCGACATGCGCCGGGTCGGCCCGCAGCCAACGGCTGAACGTGGCCTGGTCGCCACTGCTTGGCTGATCGTGCAGCAGGCTCAGCCAGTCGAGCGCGGCCTGTTCCTGGGCGGGCGTTGGGGTGACGTTCACGAGGCTTTCCCTGGCGTGCGTGGGGGTGATGGTTCGCGAAGGCTGGCTTTGCAGGCTTCGAGGGCACGCATCATATGTTTTTCCACGGCACTTTGGGACAGCCCCATGGCCTTGGCGATTTGCGCGTATTTGCGCCCGTGAATGCGGTTAAGCAGAAAGATCTGCCGGGTGCGCTCCGGCAAACTGCGCAGGGCGGCTTCGACATGGCGCAAATCATTGCCCGCTTCGAGGGCGGCCTGTGGTTCCGAGCTTTGGTTGTCTGGCTGTTCCGGCAACCAGCCCTCGCTGCTGCGCACCCGCGCGCCTTCGCTGCGCAGGTGGTCGATGGCGATGTTGCCGGCGCAACGCAGCAGGTAGGTGCTGAGTTCTTCAACCTGCACCAAGGGCCGGCGCCAGAAACGCAGGAACAGGTCCTGCACCAGGTCCGCCGCCGTGGCCCGGCAACCCACGCGGCGGCTGACCAGCGCTTCCATCTGCGAACGCTGGGACAAAAACACTTGCAGGAAATGCGCGCGCCCACCGGCCGCATCGGTGTGCGGGCTGTCCTGGGATTCCGGTGGGGTGCTGATCATCATAAGAAGCTCAGGATAGGGCGAAGGCCGCAACAGGGCTGGCCAGCAGGCCGGCGCCTGCCAGGATCAAGGCCAACCTTGGCCGATATGGCAACAGCAACACCAGTAGTAACGCGCTGAGCATCAACACGGCGCACCACTCCACCAGCCCCTGGCCCCAGCCCGTGGCGGCGACGGCCGGCCAGATCGCCAGCGTGAGCAGCAACCAACCCGCCACGCGCAAACCCAGGCGCCGACGCGGCGAAGGCTTGCTGTGAAGCAACTCGCCGTGATGGCGGTCTGTGGACAGGCACAACGCGGTAAACCCGGCATAGCACAGCAGCAGCGCAAGGAGCATTCAGAGGGCCTCCTGCTTGAGGGCCAAGCCCTGCGCGCGAGTGGCCTTGGTTTGCGGCGCAGCGCGGTGGTGCATCTTCCAGGCTGCCCACGTCAGGAACAGGCCGCTGGCGAAACACGTCAGGTCAAAGCCGGCCATGGCCCAATCGCCCTTGGCGAGTGACACGCCCAGGTGTTGCGAGGTGGTCAGCGCGTTGAGCAACGGGATCGCAATAAACAGCAAGGCGCCGACACTCAATTGCTCGACCCAACCTTGGCGCCCGCGACGCAAGAGCGCATGCACCAAGCTCAGGGCCCAGGCAATAAAGAAGACCTGCACCTCCCAGTCGGAACGCTCGGCGAAGCTTGCCGGCAACAGGCGGTTGGCCCAGAAGAAGGCGGCAATGGCGATCATCAGCCCGGACATGCTGGCGATGTTGAGCACTTCCACCAAACGCAGCTCAAACGGCATTACCCCGGTTTTCGCATGCTTGAGCTGGCGCTTGCCAAGCCAGATGACCAGCCCGGTGCCAATCATCGCCGTGCCCGCGAGGCCGCAGATGAAGTACAGCCAACGCAGCACCGGCCCGGCGAAATGGCCCATGTGCAGGCCGTAGAAACTGCCGCCGATTGCGGCTGGCAATGATTGATCCGCACTGACTCGCAGCAGCTCGCCCGTGTGGCCATTGAAGGAAACAGCACTGCCAAAATCATGTACTACGCGGTCGGAGCCGGCGCGCACGACATTGACCGAAGCGTTCACATCACCTGGATTGTTGACCACCAAGCGGCCCACGTGACCACCGCCCCATTGCCCACGCGCTTGCTCGTACAACGGCAATAACGGCAGCAACGCACCCGGCTGACCCAGCGCCGGTGCATTGTTTGTATTGGGGAACACTTCATTGAAAAACGCTCGACTGTCGCTGCCATAAGCCGCAGTGATCGGCGCAGGCATCACCATATTCATGAAGATCACCAGGCTGCTGTAGGTGATCATCAGGTGAAACGGCAGCACCAGCACGCCGACCGCGTTGTGCCCGTCGAGCCAAGAACGCTGGCCTTTGCGGGGGCGGAAGGTGAAGAAGTCCTTGAAGATTTTCTTGTGGGTGATGATGCCGGTAATCAGCGCGACGAACATCACCATCGCGGCAATCGTCGATAACCAGCGGCCCCACGGGTAGGGCATTTGCAGCTGGAAGTGGAAGCGGTAGAAGAAATCGCCGCCCATACTTTCACGGGCCTGCACCGGTTGAGCGGTGACAGGATCAAGCACCTTCTGAATGAAATTGCCGCGTTTGCCGGGGTCGATCTTGTCTTGCCACATCACCGACAGGCCGGGGTCGCGGCTGTCCGGCAAGGTGATAAACCAGCGTGCGGCGTGTGGCGCCTGTTGTTGCAGATAGGCTTGGGCGGCGGCAAGGCTGCGCGCGTCGTCCAGCGGATGGGCCTGCACTTCGGGTTGCATCCAGTGGGTAATTTCGTCCTTGAAATACGACAGGGTACCCGTCAGGAAAATCGCAAACAGCAGCCATCCGAAAATCAAACCGGCCCAGGTGTGCAGCCAGGCCATCGCCTGGCGAAAGCCCTCTTTCATGTGCGCACCACCCAGAACCCCACACCCGCCAGGGTCGCGAACAATGCGCTCGGCACCATCACGCCAAACCAGGCACGCCACGCCGTACGGCAGGCAAAGCACCAAATGACGGCGAGCAGGTAGAACACAAACGAACTCATCATCCCGGTGATCACCGCATCAGCGCGCGAGGTGGGCATCCACAGCGCCAGGCAGACGGCGGCCAGGGACGCCATCAGATAACCACCGACCACAGCCGCCAGCACGCGGGACGTGACGGCGAGGCGGTAAGCGGCCGGAAGTGAGGTTGTGCGTTTCATGCAGGAGGCGCCAGGTTCATCAGCGCGCAATATTAATGATAAATATTCTCATAAGCAAAAGAGAACGGATGAATCACCTGCCCTGGCGGATTGCCGAACAGTATCGGGCACCCTACAATGCGAACAATTCTTGTTCTCTAAAGCATGCCGATGCTTATGGAGTGTTCGCGTTGCAGCCGTCACACACCGTCGAAGTCTTGTATCAGGACCATCACCACTGGCTCACCGGCTGGTTGCGACGCAAGCTCGGCTGCCCGGAAAGTGCTGCTGACCTGGCGCAGGACACCTTCGTCCGCGTGCTCACCGCACGCGAAGCGCCGACGCTGATCGAACCACGCGCGTTCCTCACCACCGTGGCCAAGCGTGTGCTGTTCAACTTTTATCGCCGCCAGGACCTGGAGCGCGCCTACCTCGATGCATTGGCGCAGATGCCCGAACATGTGGCGCCGTCGGAAGAAGAACGCGCGATCATCCTGCAGACCCTGGTGGAACTGGATCAACTGCTCGACGGCCTCCCCGTTCAGGTCAAACGCGCGTTCCTGCTGGCCCAGCTCGACGGCCTGACTTACGCGCAGATCGGCGCGGAACTGGGCATCTCCATCGCCACCGTCAAACGCCACCTGAACAAAGCCGCCATGCGCTGCTACTTCGCTTTATGAATTTCTCCACACAAGTGGCCGAACAGGCCGTGCACTGGCTGATGGAAATGCAGCAAGGCGCACTCAACCCGCGCCAACAGGCGGCTTGGCAGCAATGGCTGGCTGCCCACAGTGAACATCAACGCGCATGGGACCATATCCAGCGCGTCAACCAACGGCTGCGCGGCATGCCCTCGCCACTCGCGCATGCGGCGCTGAACGCGCCGAAATCCAGCAGCCGGCGCCAGGCCTTGAAACTGTTGCTGATCCTCGGCGCCGGCTCCGCTGCAACCTGGGGCCTGCGCCAACAACATATTCTGCCGCCGTTGACGGCCGACTACCGCAGCCCCGTCGGCCAGCGCCGCAAAGTCCAACTGGCCGACGGCAGCCTGCTGCAGCTGAACACCGGCAGCGCTGTCGATGTGCATTTTGATGGCGGGCAGCGTTTGATCCGCCTGCTGGAAGGCGAAATCCTGCTGACCGCCCGCGCAGGCAGTGAACCATTGAAGGTGCTGACGGGCCAGGGCTTGCTCAGCAGCCAGTCGGCCCGCTTGAACGTGCGTCAGTTCAACGACCATACCCAACTGGCAGTGTTCGACGGCCATGTGGACGTAATGCCCAACCGCTACAGCGGCCTGCCGCTGACCGTTGAGGCTTCGCGCCAGGTCAACTTCACCCGCAAAGGCTGGGACACCCCACGCCCGACCGACGCCAACAGCGGCGCCTGGGCCGACGGCATGCTGGTGGCCGCGCACATGCGCCTGGACGACTTCCTCGCTGAGCTGGGCCGCTACCGCCATGGCCAGCTCAATTGCGACCCGCAGGTGGCCAACCTGCTGCTGTCCGGCAGTTACCCGCTGGACGACAGCGAACGCATTCTCGACCTGCTGGAAGTGAGTTTGCCGGTCAAGGTGCGACGTTTCACACGCTATTGGGTGACCGTTCAGGCACGCGCCTGAAAATATTTTCCAAAACAGTGAGCCGTTTTCCACCCCTCGCGTGACAGAGAAGGAAAGCCACCTTGACCTTTCCTTCTCAGGACCGCCCTTCATGCCCCAGCAACCGACGCTTCTCGCCCGCACCCTGCGCCAACTCCTGCTCGGCGCCAGCCTCAGCCTGACCGTGCTGCCGTCCGTCATGGCAGCCGATGCCAAGCCGTACCACATCGCGCCGACTTCGCTGGAAACAGCCCTGAACCAGTTTGGCCGTGAAGCCGGTGTGCTGATTTCTTTCGGTTCAGAAGTAACGGCGGGCATGCAAAGCCGTGGGTTGTCAGGCAACTACAGCGCCGCTGAAGGCTTGCAAAAACTGCTGGAAGGCACCGGCCTGCAAGCCCGCGCCGAGGGCGACAACGCCTATAGCCTGCAACCAGCCGGGGCCCCGGCCACCCTCGAACTGCAAACCTCCAACGTGGTCGGCGACTGGCTCGGCGACGCGGCGCAAACCAACGTGTTCGAGCATCCCGGCGCGCGTGACGTGATCCGCCGCGAAGAATTCGAACGCCAGGGCGCCACTCAGGCCCGCGACGTGCTCAACCGCATTCCCGGCGTGAATGCCCCGGAAAATAACGGCACCGGCAGCCACGACATGGCGCTGAACTTCGGCATTCGCGGCTTGAACCCCCGCCTGGCCTCGCGCTCTACCGTGTTGATGGATGGCATCCCGGTGCCTTTCGCGCCTTACGGCCAACCACAACTGTCATTCGCGCCCATCAGCATGGGCAACATGGACGCCGTGGACGTGGTTCGCGGCGGCGGCGCCGTGCGGTATGGCCCGCAGAACGTCGGCGGCATCGTCAACTTCGTGACCCGCGCGATCCCGGATGCGCCGACCGTCAAAGGCGGTTTGCAAACTGAAACCAGCCCGTCCTCCAGCCACGACGGCTTCAAGACCACCGGCAACCTGCTGGCGGGGGGCACGGCCGACAACGGCCTGGGCGGCGCGATCCTGTATTCCGGCACCCGTGGCGGCGACTGGCGTGAAAACAGCAACACACGCATCGACGACTTGATCCTCAAGGGCAAATACCAGCTCGATGACGCCAACAGCTTCAACGCCATGGCGCAGTACTACGAAGGCCAGGCCGATATGCCTGGCGGTTTGAACGTGAAGGACTACAAGGCCGACCCGTATCAATCCACCCGCCCCTACGACAAATTCTGGGGCCGCCGTACGATGTTCAACGCCGGTTACCGCTACCAGCAAGACCGCCGCGAATTCACCGCCAACACCTTCTTCACCACCACCTTGCGTAATGGCTACCTCGACCAGGGCAGTTTCCTCTCGCTGTCGCCGCGCGAATACTGGGTACGTGGCCTGGAAACCCGTTTCGCCCAGGGCTTCGACCTCGGCCCGACCAGCCATGAAGTGGGCGTGGGCTACCGCTACATCAACGAAGCTGGCCATGAATTGCGCTACCGCACGCCGATCAGCGCCAACCAACAGTTGCCAGACACCAACAGCCGCAACGACCGCGACACCCGTGGCGCCACCGAAGCCAACGCGTTCTTCGTCGATGACCGCATCGATATCGGCAAGTGGACCATCACCCCGGGCGTGCGCTACGAGATGATCGAATCCCAGCAGACCAACAACCTGACCAACTTGAAGTACAAGGGCGACTACAACACCGCGCTGCCCGCATTGAACGTGCTCTACCACCTCACCGACGACTGGAACCTCTACGCCAACACCGAAGGTTCGTTCGGCAGCGTGCAGTACAGCCAAATGCCCAACCGCGTCACCAGCGGCGAAGTGAAACCGGAAAAGGCGCGCACCTGGGAACTCGGCACGCGCTATGACAACGGCACCCTGCGTGCGGAAATCGGCGCGTTCCTGATCAACTTCGACAACCAGTACGACAGCAACCAGACCAACGACTCGGTAATCGCCCGTGGCGAAACGCGCCACCAGGGCATCGAGTCGAGCATCAACTACGCCCTCGACGGCTTGAGCCCGGCGCTGGCCGGTTTTGATGTGTACGCCACCTACGCCTACGTCGATGCAACCATCCGCGAAGACGGCCCGAACAAAGGCAACCGCGTGCCCTTCTCGTCCAAGCACAAAGGCACCCTGGGCGTGGGTTACACCGAAGGTCGCTGGAAGCTCAACCTCGACAGCAGCTACCAGAGCAGCCAGTTCGCCGACAACGCCAACACCAGGGCCGAAAGCGCAGACGGCAGTACCGGGCGCATCCCGGGCTACATGCTGTTCAGCAGCCGCGCGGCCTACGATTTCGGCCCGCAATTGTCGGATCTGAATGTGGCGGTCGGCGTGAAAAACATCCTCAACAAGCAGTACTACACACGCTCGTTTGACGATAACAACAAGGGCAAATACGTGGGCGAGCCGCGCACGGTGTATGTGCAGACGTCCATCGCGTTCTGATTGCCGGGACCTTACAAACGCTGCAAAACCCTGTGGGAGCTCCCACAGGTGATCGGCTTTGTCAGTTGGAGGGGTTAACTGCCCGCCAGGCAACTCGGCGTGCCGGCCACCAGAGCGTCGATGGCACAACGCACCTTGGCCGGCATATGCGCTGCCGTCGGCCAGATCACGTGGATCGGTGCAGGCCTGTCGCGGTAACTGGGCAGTACCGCTTCCAGTTGGCCGCGCAGCACGTAATGCGCAATCAACCAGCTCGGCAACCAGGCCAGGCCGACACCGGCAATGGCGGCGTCGGCAACGGCCTGCAAGTCGTCCAGTACCAACGGGGATACCACACCGGGGCGAAACGAGGTATTGCAACGGTAGGCAATACCTCGGTGGCCGATGAGATCATCGATACTTTCGATTCTTCCCACACGCTGCAAATACGCCGGTGAAGCTGCCAGGCCCACGGATTGCTCGCCCAACCGGCGTGCACTCAGGCGGTCGGAATCCGGCAGCGGGCCGATACGCACAGCTACGTCGAAACCTTCCTGCGCCAAGTCGGTTAATCGATCAGAGAACGAAATATCGATCTCCAACTCCGGGTAGCGGTCCATCAAACCCCATAACGCGGGCGCCGCATAATGATGACCGAATGCCAGCGGCAAACTGGCGCGCAAACGCCCGCGTGGCAATTGCCGGCCACTCTCCAGCACCGACTCGGCGGCCTCAAGTTCCGCCAATGCGCGCAGGCAATGTTCGTAATAGGCCTGCCCGTCTTCAGTCAGGCGCTGGCGCCGGGTGGAACGCTGCAAAAGGCAGGTGCCCAGCCGGGCTTCCAACCGCGCCAAGCCCTTGCCCACCGCAGAGCGTGTGAGGTTCAGGCGCTCTGCGGCCTCGGTCAGGTTGCCGCTTTCAACGATTTGCAGAAAGAGTTCAACACCGTCAAAACGTGGAGTGGCCATGTTTGAATTGTCGCCTTTGATTCCCCGATCAAAAGAAAACTTATCACGAATCAAGAACCAAACTCCCCTGAAAATAGATCGATACCTCATCGACAGGAGAATCCCCATGCCACCCGCCGCCACGTTATCGGCCACCCGCTCTGCGCGTACCGCCAGAGATGGCCTCGCCCTCACCGCCGTGTGCCTCGTTGCACTGATGTTTGGCCTGGAAATATCCAGCGTGCCGGTCATCCTGCCGACGCTGGAACAGCAACTGGGCACTGGTTTCCAGGATGCCCAATGGATCATGAACGCCTACACCCTGGCCTGCACCAGTGTGCTGATGGCAGCGGGCACATTGGCTGATCGCTTTGGCCGCCGACGCATGCTGGTGTTGTGCCTGTGGCTGTTCGGGCTCGCCTCGCTGGCGTGCGGACTGGCCACGGATGCCTCCACGCTGATCGCCGCGCGCTTCGTGCAGGGCGTGGGCGCCGGGGCGATGATGATCTGTCAGTTCGCGATTCTGTCGCACCAGTTTCGCGAGCCCGCCGCCCGGGCGCGGGCCTTCGCAGTATGGGGCGTGATCGCGGGTGCAGGCCTGGGCTTCGGGCCGATGGTGGGGGCGTTGATCCTGGCAGTGGCGGACTGGCGCTGGGTGTTTTGGGTGCATGTACCACTGACCTTGCTCACGCTGTTGCTGTTGCGCGTCAGCGTGCAGGAGTCCCGTGACCCGGCAGGCCATCGTCTCGACATAGCCGGCATGCTCACGCTGACGCTGTCGGTGTTCGCGCTGGTGTACTTCATCACCCAAGGCAGCGAGCACGGTTTCGCCACACCGGCAATGCTGGGCTGGGCTGGTTTAGCGCTGGCCGGTTTGCTGCTGTTCATCTTCGTCGAGCGGCGCAGCCCGCAGCCGATGTTTGATTTCGCGGTGTTTCGCATCCAGCGTTTCAATGGCGCGTTGATGGGTTCGATCGGCATGAACTTCAGTTTCTGGCCGTTCATGATCTACCTGCCGCTGTATTTCCAGGCCGGTCTTGGCTACGACACCCTGACCACAGGCGGTGCCCTGCTCGCCTATACCCTGCCGACCTTGCTGGTGCCACCGTTGGCCGAGCGCCTGGCCCTGCGTTATGGCGCCGAGCGCATCATCCCACTGGGCCTGGGTTTGATGGGTGCGGGTTTTATCGCCATGGCGGTGGCCAATACCGTGACGCAACCGAGCATCGTCTGGGTACTGATCAGTTGTGCGCTGGCGGGAATCGGGCTGGCACTGACCAACTCGCCCACCACCAACACCACCACCGGCTCGGTATCCGCCGACCGCGCGGGCATGGCCTCGGGCATCGATCTCAGCGCGCGGCTGATTACGCTGGCGCTGAATATCGCGCTGATGGGCCTGGTGTTGTTACTGGGGATCAGCCATCACCTGGCAAGCCTGCTGCCGGGCACCACCGCACTGGATTGGCCGGCGATCAGCCAGAACATTGCGGCGGGCAAACTGGACGTGCCGGGGATGACCCTCTCCGATGCCCGGGCGGCACTGCGCCACGGCGCCGGTTGGGCCATGCTGTTTGCGGGCCTGGGGGCTGGCGTATTGTCGATACTGAGCCGGTATTTCTTCCGGCGCGGCCGATAAACGAAAACGGGCCTGCATAAGCAGGCCCGTTCCTATGGGTTGAAAAAACTGTCAGCTATCAGCTGTTAAGCGCAGCCTGTTCGTTTTCCAAAAATTCCTCTTCAAGCTCGGCCTCGTCAGCCTTGGTGTTCGGCAGGCTCTGGCCGGCGGCGCGTGGCTTGCCGCGCAGTTTGCCGTACAGATGCTCCAGCGCATGTTCCAGTTTGGTGGCCGCACCGTCGATCGCCTGTTCCAGGGTATCGGCCTTATGCAGTACCGAGAGCGGTTGATGGCCTTTTGGCCGTGCTTCCAGGCGGCAACTTAGATCATGGGGGCCCGGCTTGTCGCCGTTCTCATCTTTCAGGTAGACCTCAACGCGGGTCAGGTCTTCTTCATAACGTTCGAGCGTGCTCTCAATGGTGGTACGTACCCACTCCTCCAGTCGGATGCTGCTTTCAATATGGTTATCGCTATTGACTTGGATTTGCATAGTTCTTCCCTTATTTCAGCTAGCTCGCCAGAGGTCACAAACTGCAACACCGGGGTGGTGAAACCATGACCTCTTGATTACACAATTGAGCACTCGCTGAAACAATTCAACCCCTTTGCAAAGATAAATCATACATTACAAATTAAGTCTGACTACGAGCAAAAACGCTGTTAGGGTGGGGAGTTAGTTACATCTTCTTACGCCCCGCGAACCTCATAATTGCCCCTCTCCCAACGGGTGCAATCCGCGAAAGATCCCTGCTTCCTCCACCAGCCAGTCGTGCACCGCGCGCACGCCCGGGTGACTCAACGCGCCCGGCGCATACAGCAACACGTAGCGTTTGTGGTTGGGCACGGCCAGGCCGAACGGCACGATCAAGGTGCCACGCTCCAGCTCATCATTGAGCAAGGTGCGCCGCGCGATGGCCACGCCCATGCCGGCGATGGCGGCCTCGATGGTCAGATGATTGCGGTTGAACGTGTGGCCGCGCCGAACATCCGCACCGTGATAGCCGATGGCATTCAGGTAAAACTCCCACTCCGCATATTCATAACTCCCACGCCAGGCGGTGATGTCGTGCAGCAGCGGGAAATGCACCAGGTCAGCCGGGCCGTGCAGCGGCGGGCGACCACGCAGCAGGCTCGGCGCGCACACCGGGAAAATTTGCTCATCGAGCAACGCCGTGGATAACAGGCCGGGGTAGCTGCCGTCGTTGAGGTCAATCGCCAGGTCGAAGTCGCCTTCATGCAAGGCGATGCTGCTGTCTTCGGCCACCATGCGCAGCTGGATATCCGGAAAGCGTTGCTGCAAACGTGGCAAACGCGGGGTCAGCCACTTGCCCAGAAAAGACGGGATCGAGCGCAGGCGCAAGGTGCCGCTGATCATGCCCGCATCCAGTCGCTGGAGCTCCGCGTCGATGCTGCCGTAAGCCTCGCCGACCGTCGCCGCCAGCCGCTGCCCCTCAGCACTGAGCTCCACCCCGCGCGCGCGCCGATGGAACAAACGAAAGCCCAAACGCTCCTCCAACTGGCGGATCTGCTGGCTCACCGCCCCCGGCGTGATGTGCAGTTCTTCGGCGCAACGGGTGAACGACAAATGCCGCGCGGCACAGGAAAAAACGTGCAACCAGACATATGTCTGGCCATGAAGGGGCCGGGTCATAGCGTTTAGTCCTGCTAAAGGGTGTCTTAGGATAATTCGTTGGTCAGTGCCGTTCCAGAGGCTCAGTATCGCGCCAATTCCGCTCGCTCTACAAAACATGGCAGCGATTTTTACTCCATTGCTTGTAAGGCTTTAGCATGGCTATCAGTGTTTTCGATCTATTCAAAGTCGGCATCGGCCCTTCCAGCTCCCACACCGTCGGTCCGATGCGGGCGGCGGCGACCTTTGCTCAGGCACTGACAGACCAGAGTTTGCTGGCCGATACACACCGCGTCGAAGTGCGTTTATATGGCTCGCTGTCCGCCACCGGTGTCGGCCATGCCACCGACCGCGCCTGCGTGATGGGCCTGATGGGCGAATGGCCGGATCAGGTCGACCCCACCTCGATCAACGCACGCATCCAGCAACTGCGCGAGTCCGGCAAATTGCTGCTCGCAGGCCGCCAGGAAATTGCCTTCAACTGGCACAGCGACCTCCTGCTGCTGGACGAAAGCCTGCCCTACCACCCCAACGCCATGTCCCTGCACGCCTACGGCGAAAACGGCCTGCTCAGCGAGCAAACATACTACTCGGTCGGCGGCGGTTTCATCATCGAAGCGGCAGAAGCCGAATCGGGGGTTGCGCCGACCAGCGACGTGCAATTGCCCTACGACTTTTCCAGCGCCGTCGAACTGCTGGCCCTGTGCAACAAGCACGGCCTGCGGGTTTCCGAGCTGATGATGGCCAACGAACGTGCGTGGCGCAGCGATGAAGAAATCCGCAGCGGCCTGCTGCACATCTGGTCGGTAATGCGTGAATGCGTGGAGCAAGGCCTGCGCGATGAAGGCATCTTGCCGGGCGGTTTGGATGTGCCGCGCCGAGCGGCAAAATTGCACCGCAGCCTGTTGGAAATCGGCAAACCGAATGTGATCACCTCGACCCTGTCGGCGATGGAGTGGGTCAATTTATTCGCCCTTGCCGTCAACGAAGAAAACGCCGCCGGCGGGCGCATGGTCACCGCGCCGACCAATGGCGCGGCGGGGATCATTCCGGCTGTTTTGCACTACTACATGAAATTCAACGTCGACGCGTCCGACGATGACGTCGTCAATTTCTTCCTGGCTGCTGCCGCCGTCGGCATCCTCTGCAAGAAAAACGCCTCGATCTCCGGTGCCGAAGTCGGCTGCCAGGGTGAAGTCGGCTCGGCCTGCGCCATGGCCGCGGCGGGGCTGGCGGACATTCTGGGCGCCACGCCGGAACAACTGGAAAACGCCGCCGAAATCGGCCTGGAACACAACCTGGGCCTGACGTGCGACCCGGTGGGCGGCCTGGTGCAAGTGCCCTGCATCGAGCGCAATGCCATCGCCGCCGTCAAGGCGATCAACGCTACGCAAATGGCCCTGCGCGGTGACGGCAAACACTTCATTTCCCTCGACCGGGTGATCCGCACCATGCGCGATACCGGCGCCGATATGCATGACAAATACAAAGAAACTTCACGGGGCGGCCTGGCGGTCAGCTGGGTGGAGTGCTGATCGGAGCACCTCTACCCGCCCCAACGTGAGCCCGCGCAAAAATAATAACGAGGCAATACCGATGACCGATGTACGTACACCTGCTGCCGAAAATCCGTCTGTAGAGAACACCGTTACCACTGGCTGGACCCAACACGACACCACCTGGATGCTCGGCCTCTACGGCACCGCCATCGGCGCGGGCACCTTGTTTCTGCCGATCAACGCTGGCGTCGGCGGCTTCTGGCCGCTGATCGTACTGGCGCTGCTGGCCTTCCCGATGACGTTCTTCGCCCACCGCGGGCTGACACGCTTTGTGCTATCAGGCAAATCCGGCGACATCACCGAAGTGGTCGAAGAACACTTCGGCGTCGGCGCGGGCAAGTTGATTACCCTGCTCTACTTCTTCGCAATTTTCCCGATTCTGCTGGTGTACAGCGTGGCGCTGACCAACACCCTCGGCAGCTTCATGGAACACCAACTGCACATGGCGCCGCCGCCCCGCGCGATCCTGTCGCTGGTGCTGATCCTCGGCCTGATGGCCATTGTGCGGTGCGGCCAGGGCGTAATCGTCAAGGCCATGAGCGTGCTGGTGTATCCGTTCGTCGCAGCCCTGCTGTTACTGGCCTTCAGCCTGATTCCCAACTGGAACGGCGCATTCTTTGCCTCCGCCGGCGACGGCATGCCCCTGCCGCTGTTCTTCAAAACCCTGTGGCTGGCGATTCCGGTGATGGTGTTTTCCTTCAACCATTCGCCGATCATCTCCGCCTTCGCCGTTGACCAGAAGCGCGTATACGGCGCAGCAGCCGAGCGCAAAAGCAGCGGCATCCTCGCCACCGCCCACGGCATGATGGTGTTGACCGTAATGTTCTTCTGTTTCAGTTGCGTGCTGGCGTTGTCGCCCGCCGACCTGGCAGCCGCCAAGGCGCAGAACATCTCGATCCTGTCGTACCTGGCCAACCACTTCCAGACCCCGGTGATTGCTTACGCCGCGCCGTTGATCGCACTGGTGGCAATTACCAAGTCCTTCCTCGGCCACTACATCGGCGCCAGCGAAGGCTTTCAGGGCTTGATCGTCAAAACCCTGCGCGGGCGTAACCGCTCGATATCTTCCAAATGGCTGGAACGCTGCACCGCATTGTTCATGGTGCTGACCTGCTGGGCCGTGGCGACCTTCAACCCAAGCATTCTGGGCATGATCGAAACCCTGGGCGGGCCGATCATCGCGTGCCTGCTGTTTCTGATGCCGATGTACGCGATCCGCCGCGTGCCCTCTCTGCGCCAGTATTCCGGCCAGGTGTCGAATGTGTTTGTGGTGGTAATCGGGCTGATTGCGCTGTCTGCGATCGTTTTTTCTGTGTTGCCCTGAAACAAAGCACATAGCTAAAGAAAAACACTGAACCAATGTGGGAGCGGGCTTGCTCGCGAATACGGTGTATCAGCTAATGAATACTTGGCTGAACGACCGCTTTCGCGGGCAAGCCCGCTCCCACATTGGCTCTCAGTGCCTGAGAGGTCTCTGTACGGCACGGCCCTTGCTGTACCGTTTGCGAGGGAAACGGAATTTGGCCGGTGGTCAGCAGACGCGAACTAATCCCGATACCGGTCGTCAATGACTGCAGGTTCTTATCAGGCGGTAACGCACCATGGACAATCCTTTTCAGATCATCACCGACACGTTCACGCCCACCTACCGTGTCAATTTAAGCATCCAGCGGCTGGACGGCAGCATCATGCTGACCCTCTCGGATGAGTCAGGCGTGGTCGCCAAACGCATGATCAGCGCCGAACAACGCAACGACCCGCAACGGCTCAAACGCCTGGTGCAAAGCATTCAATTCGGCATCGCCATCGAGCAGGGCCACAGCGCCATGGAAATCCTGGCGGTGATGACCGACGGCGACAGCCACAAACTCTTGCAGCCGCCACCGCCTCGCGTACTGCCCTTTAACGTCGGGCTTTAAAGCTCGCCCTTCTCGGTCTCCAGGCTCGCCTCGCCCTTGCGGCGCGGGCCTTCAACCTTCACCGAGGGGAACGCCGACGAGGCGTAACGCACCACCAGAATCGAAAACGCCAGCAGCAGAATGCCGCCGCACAGGTAGATGATCCCGATGTCGGGTGGGTTGTGGTGCGACACGTTGGAGATCAGCAGGCGTGTCAGCGCAGTGATCGCCACGTAGATCAAAAAGCGCACCGGCATGTGGTTGGTCTTGAAGTAAATCCCGACCATCGCGCCCAATTCCAGGTAGATGAACAGCAGCAAGATGTCATCGATCTTGATGTGCCCGTTCTCCAGCATCCCCAGAAATTCCATCACCGCCGCCCAGGCCGTCACCGCACCGATGGCGAACAACGCCAGGTAATGGAACGACTCGACAAACAGGTTGCCCAGGGATTCGGCCAGTTCATGCACGTTCTGGCGCAGCTTTTCGGCCCAATTGATTTTCACGATGATGCTTCCTTAGGTCGGCTCGACCGGATAATGCGGGGTGGACGTGACGGTTGTTCTGCATGCAGAAAAAAGGCCAGAGGACGGTATAAGATGGTGGCCGCGTGATATGAGGCACTGCAAACCTGTATTTACGGGCTACATTAAAAAACTGCTACCCAAACTCTGTGGTTTGGCTTACCCTTTTCACTGTATATGAATACAGTAGTCGCAAAAGACAACTATCGTGAAGGCATGTGAGGTGGTGAATGGCCGTCGAAGTGGTATACCGCAGCAGCCGAGATCTGGAGCGTTTGTTCATGGATAAAGCCGAAGCTGACCGTCATGACAAGATGCTTGAACTCGCTGAGTTGCTGGCAGAAGTGTTGCAAAAAGCCGTACCGTCCCTGAGCGAGCAGCAGGTGGAAGAAGCCGGGATCTACATGGCGAAGAACCGCGATGTATTTGCCAAGGCGTTCAAGAGCCAGCCGGACGCGTTGTCCGAGTTGCTGAACCCGGCGGCGGAATAAAGCCCGAATTGAACAGGCCCTGAGTCACTGACTCAGGGCCTTTTTAATGCCCGGGTTATTTGTAGAGCAGGCGTTCGGCCAACTCATCCGCCACCCGCGCGGGGGAGCGCTTTTCGGCTTGGGCGTGGGCGAAGATTTCCGTGAGCCGCGTGCCGATGTTCGACAGGTGCGCGGTGATGCCAGGCAGCTCGGCCCCGCCATGCTTGAGGGCGACGTAGATCAGGCCACCGGAGTTGATCACGTAGTCCGGGGCGTAAAGGATGCCGCGCCCTTCCAACTGATCGGCGATGTCCAGGTTGGTCAATTGCGCGCTGGCCGAACCGGCCACCGCCGCACACCGCAGCTGGCCGACGCTGTGACGGTTGAACACCGCGCCAAGACCGCAGGGCGCCAGGATGTCGCAAGGCGTGCTGAGCAAGGCATCATTGGCGATGGGGTGCGCGCCCAGTTGCTCCATGGCCAGTTGCACCTTGCCGTGGTCGATATCGCTGACCAGCAGCTCGGCCCCCGCCGCGTGCAGTTGCTCGGCCAAGGCGTAGCCGACGTTGCCCAGCCCCTGCACCGCCACGCGCAAGCCTTCGAGGTTGTCGCTGCCCAAGCGGGCCATGGCGGTGGTGCGGATGCCGGTGAATACACCCATGGCAGTGTGGGAAGACGGGTCACCGGCGGCGGTGGTGCTGGTGACAAAGCGCGTGTGTTGAGCGATGCAATCCATGTCCGCCACCGATGTACCGCTGTCGATGGCGGCGATGAAGCGGCCGTCAAGCTTCTCAATGCAGCGGCCAAAGGCTTCAAACAACGCCGCGCGGCTTTCCACGTGCACCGGCCGGATGATCACCGCTGTGCCGCCGCCTATCGGCAAACCCGCGAGCGCGGCTTTGTAGCTCATGCCTTGGGCCAGGCGCGCGGCGTCGGCCACGGCACTTTCATCGTCGGGGTAGGAAAGGTAGCGGCAACCACCCAAGGAAGGGCCCAGGCGGCTGTTGTGGATGGCTATGACCGCCTTCAGCCCGGTGATCGGGTCGACGCTCAGGTGCAGCGATTCAAGGCGGGTGCTGTGCATGAGAGCAAACATCGTCAAGCTCCCGAATCACTTCTGGTAGAGGCCCAAGTATAGGCTTGCGGCAGAAAACTGCCGAAGCGCGCTGGAATAAGCCGCCCGGTTTCGCAGGCTGCGCGACATAAGAAGGTGGGATGTTTCTTAAGATGCTGGACGAAATTTCACAGCAAGGCTAAAACGGGGGCATCCGCCGGAGAATGCAATGAATCCCCGCAAAGCCTTTTTCGCCTGCCTGGAACGCTCCCCCCCTGCGCTGTTTGAAGCCGCGCTGTGGATTGCCGCTGAACACGACCCAAGCGTGCAGCCGCTGCTGATCCTGCAAGGCTTGGTCGTGCTGCAACAACAGGTCAGCGTGGGCATGCCGATGCTCCCAGCTGATGAACTCGGCCAACCGCTGCTGCGCCGCCTGAATGACCTGGGGTTCGCCCAAGACGACTTCACCCCGCTGCGCCCCGCTGCCGCCCTGCTCGACAAAGTATTGCAGCGCAAACGCGGGCAGCCTCTGGTCATGGGCCTGATTGCGCTGGAGATGGCGCGACGCCTGAATATCCCGATGGTCGGTGTGAATTTCCCCGGCCATTTCCTGCTGCGGGTCCCCGGCGCCGATCACTTGCTCGACCCCTGCGGCGGGCGGCGCCTGTACCCCAATGACTGCCGCGAGCTCCTGCACCGGCAATACGGGCCAAACCTCAAATTGCAGGCCGACCACCTGCTCACCGCCGAACCCCGCGCGATCTTGCAGCGGCTGTCACGCAACCTGCGCCAACTGCACCTTTCCAACGACGCTCCGCTCGATGCGCTGGTCGATGCTGAACGCGTGCTGGAGCTGGGCAACGCCAGCGCCGCCGACTACCTGGCGCGCGCCAGTTTGTACCAGCGCCTGGACTGCCCGAACGCCGAGCGCTTCGACCTGGAACATGCCTTGCTGCTCAGCGAAGACCCGATCCAGCGCCTGCGCCTGACCGAGCGGCTGGGGCATCTGCCGCCCAACTCAGTGGTGCACTGAAAAGTGGGAGCTGGCTCCCACATCTGATCTGCAGTGAATCAGTGAGGGGACGGTGCCTTGAGAATATCACCGTGCAGTGGATTCTGCGGCGCCTCGTGCCCCGGTGAACGCACCTGAATAATCAACAACGCCGCCATCACCGCCGGAATCGCACAGAAAAAGAAAATCTGCTCCACCGGAATATGCATCGCCAACAGCATGCTGCCAAACAGCGGCCCCAGGATCGAGCCGAATCGCCCCACGCCCAACGCCCAGCCTGTGCCGGTGGCGCGTACGTGTGCCGGGTAGAAGTTGCTGGCGAAGGCATTGAGGGTCAGTTGGCCACCAATGATGCAGAACCCGGCCGCAAACACGCACGCCACCAGATAACGCGGGTTATCGTGGTTCAGGCCGAGCAGAAGGGTGCATACCGCAGCAGCCGCCAGCACGCCGGACAACAGCCGTACCTTGCTTTTCAGGCGGTCGGCGAACCAGGCCATGCCGATGGCGCCCAGGGTGCCGGCGAACAGGAACATTGAGGTCACAAGGTTGGCTTCCTTCAAGGCCAAACCGCTTTCCAGCAGCAGCGACGGCAGCCAGCTGATCATGAAATACAGCAGGATCAGGCTGACGAAAAAAGTCGCCCAGAGCAGCAGCGTCGGGCGCGCATAGCCATGACGAAACAGCTCCACTACCGTCAACTTGCTGCCCTGTTCCTGCCGGTTTTCAGCCTCGCTCGCCAGCGGCGGCTGCCAGTCAGGCAGCATGCGCGCCGTGACGTTGCGCAAACGCACATACGGCGGTGTATCTTGCAGCAAACGTGGCAAGGATTCCGGCAGCAGCCACACCAGGAATGGGAATAGCAGCAACGGCGTCACACCCCCCGCCAGGAACACTGCCTGCCAGCCGTAACCCTCGATAAACCCTGCGGCCACAAAGCCACCTGCCGCACCGCCGAACGAAAAGCCGCACGCCGCCAACGTCACCATCAGCGTGCGCATTCGCGGCGGGGAATATTCGGACATCAGCGCCATGGCACTCGGCATTGCGCCGCCCATGCCGATACCGCAGATAAACCGCGCGGCCATCAACGTGGTCAGGGAGTTGGCGAACACCATCAGCACGGTGAGGCTGGCGTAGATCAACACGCAACCGAGCAGGATGCGCCGCACGCCAAACCGGTCGGCCAATGGCGTTACCAGCAGCGAGCCCAATGTCAGCCCCAGCAGGTTGGCGCTGAACACCGGGCCGAACGCGGCTTTTTCCAGGCCCCAATCCTTGGCCAATGCCGGCACCACATAACCCAGCACCTGAGCATCGTAGCCATCGGTTACCAGCAGCAACGCCAGCAACAGAAGAATCAACCACTGGTAGCGCGACACTGGCCGGGCGTCGAGTGCCGCGCGAAAGCTGGCAATCTGATTGTGCATCGCGAGGTACCTTTGTTGTTTTTATTGGGGCAACGCGTTTCTAAAATGTGGGAGCGGGCTTGCTCGCGAAGGCGGTGGGTCAGTCAGTACATTGATCGCTGAGACGCCGTATTCGCGAGCAAGCCCGCTCCCACATTTAGATTCAGGGTGTGTCAGGTTGGTTGGCAGGGTGGGCCTGGATAAAGGCCGGATGCTGCGCCGCCAACGCCGCCACTCGCCCGATACGCGGGTAAGCCATCAACGACACCTTGAAGCGCTCCGCCGCATACAGCTGAGGGATCAAGAACGCGTCGGCCATCCCGGGCGCGTCACCGAAGCAGAAACCTTCATCGCCAATCAACTGCTCAACGGCACCCAGGCCCTGGCTGATCCAGTGCCCGATCCACTCCAGCAACTGCGCCTCATCGTGCCCCCACTGACGCAGCAGGTTTTGCGTGCTGGAGTTGTGCAGCGGGTGGATGTCACAGCCAATGATTGAGGCCACCGCGCGCTCATGTGCGCGGGTCGCCAAGTCTTTGGAGAGCAGCGGCGCCTGTGGATAACGTTCGTCCAGGTACTCAATGATCGCGGGCGATTGAATCAACAGCTCGCCCTCATCGGTACGCAGCGCCGGCACGCGGCCTTGCGGGTTGATCGCCAGGTAGCCCGGCTGGCGGTTGGCGCCGCCCGGCGGCACCAGCAGGTTGACCGGTAGCGCGTTGAAATCCAGCCCCTTGAGCGCCAGGGCGATACGCACCCGGTACGACGAGGTGGAACGGTAATAGGTATAGAGTTCCATCGCCCTGCCCTCTTAGCGCGCCGCGACCACGGTGCCACGGCATTCGCCGAAGCCGATGGACGCAAACCCTTCACGGCTGCAACGGGCGCGCAGGATGATTTCGTCGCCGTCTTCAAGGAACTTGCGCACCTCGCCGGAGGCCAGCTCGATGGGCTTTTTACCGCCCTCGGTGATTTCCAGCAGGCTGCCGAACTGCCCCGGTTGCGGGCCCGACAAGGTGCCCGAACCGAACAGGTCACCGGCCTGCAACTGGCAGCCGTTGACGCTGTGGTGCGCAACCATTTGTGCGACGGTCCAGTACATGTGCCCGGTGTTGCTCAGGGTCAGGCGATGGGCCGGCAGGTTCTGCTCGCGCATCGAAGCGGTGGTCAGCAGCACTTCCAATTCGATATCGAAGGCGCCGGTTTTCTGGTCACGGTTGTCGAGCAAATACGGCAGCGGCTGCGGGTCGCCTTCGGGGCGTGCCGGTTGCGCTTTGCGGAACGGCTCCAGGGCTTCGGCCGTGACCACCCACGGCGAAATGCTGGTGATAAAGCTTTTCGACAAAAACGGCCCCAGCGGCTGGTATTCCCAGGCCTGGATGTCGCGCGCGGACCAGTCGTTGAGCAGGCAGAAACCGGCGATGTGTTCGGCGGCGTCGCCGATGGCAATCGCGTCGCCCATGGCATTGCCCTGGCCGATCCAGATGCCCAGCTCCAGCTCGTAATCCAGCCGCGCACAGGGGCCGAAGGTCGGCTCGGTCTGCCCGGCTGGCAGCGTCTGGCCTTTAGGGCGACGCACTTCGGTGCCCGACGGGCGAATGGTCGATGCGCGGCCGTGATAGCCGATCGGCACGTACTTGTAGTTCGGCAGCAAAGGGTTATCCGGGCGGAAGAGTTTGCCGACGTTTTGCGCGTGCTCGATGCCGACATAAAAGTCGGTGTAGTCACTGATTTTCGCCGGCAAGTGCATCTGGCAATCGGCGGCGCGGTGCAGAACCTGCGCCTCGCGGGCGTGCAGCTTGCTGCCTTCGGCGAGCAGCTCCAGCAGGCGCTCGCGCAGGGCCACGCGCGGGCCACGGCCCAGTTCGAAAAAAACGTTCAGCTGGCCACCCGCGGTCGCTTCGACGGCACGGCGAGCCTCGCCTTCGAACTCATCCAGCGCGGCGTGCAAGTCGAGGATCGCGTCACCAATCGCCACGCCACTGCGCGGCGCCGAGCCGTTGATGCTGAACACGCCCAGCGGCAGGTTTTGCAGAGGAAAGTCAGCGTGACCGTTGGCGGAGGCTACCCAGCTGCGGGTCGGTGTGGGCTGAGTCATGGGTTATCTCCGGTTCGGGTTGAAGGTGGCGGGCAGTGAGGCCCAGCACGCGTCGTAGGAAGGTTGCAGTTGCGGGCATTCGAGGGCGAACTGCGTGGGGCGCAGCACCTGGCTGGTCTCGAACATGAAGGCCATGGTGTTATCGATCTTGTGCGGTGCCAGCTCCACGTTGATGGCCTTGGTGCAGGTCTCGCCATCCGGGCCGTGGGCGCTCATGCAACTGTGCAAGGAGGCGCCGCCGGGCAGGAAACCTTCGGCCTTGGCGTCGTACGCGCCGCTGATCAAGCCCATGTATTCGTTCATCAGGTTGCGGTGAAACCACGGCGGCCGGAAGGTGTTTTCAGCCACCATCCAGCGCGGCGGGAAGATCACGAAGTCGAGGTTGGCCAGGCCGTGGGTGCTGGTCGGCGAGGTCAATACGGTGAAGATCGATGGGTCCGGATGATCGAAACTCACGGTGCCGAGGGTGTTGAAACGGCGCAGGTCATATTTGTACGGCACGTTATTGCCGTGCCAGGCGACCACGTTCAACGGCGAGTGGTCGAGTTCGCAGGCCCACAGTTCGCCGAGGAATTTCTGCACCAGCGTCGTGGGTTGTTTCGGGTCTTCGTAGTGGGCAACCGGTGTGAGGAAATCACGCGGGTTGGCCAGGCCGTTGCTACCGATGGGGCCCAAGTCCGGCAGGCGCAGCGGCGCGCCGTGGTTTTCGGCAACATAGCCGCGCGCCTGGGCATCGAGCAATTCGACGCGGAATTTCAAGCCTCGCGGGAGCACCACAATTTCCAGCGGCGCCACTTCAAGCACGCCCAATTCGGTGGCGATACGCAGGCGGCCCTGCTCGGGAACAATCAGCAGTTCGCCGTCGGCATTGAAGAATACGCGCTCCATCGAGCGGTTCGCGCGGTAGTGATAGATGCTGATGCCTGAAGGTTTTTCCGACCCGCAATTGGCAACCATGCCGACAAGGCCGTCGATAAAGTCCGTCGGCTCGCTTGGAATTTCCAGCGGGTTCCAGCGCAGTCGGTTCGGCGTGACAGCGCCCAACGGCCCACCGGCCAGTTGTCGCTCAAGTTTTACAAAAGCCGGGTGATTGGCCGACGGCTGGATGCGGTACAGCCAGGTGCGGCGGGCTTCGCTGCGCGCCATGGTGAAGGCGGTGCCGGAGAACAGTTCGGTGTAGAGGCCGTAGGGGGCTTTTTGCGGGGAATTCTGGCCCACGGGCAGCGCGCCGGGCAGGGCTTCGCTGGCGAATTCATTGCCGAAGCCCGACAGGTATTCGAGGTTCATGGATCATCCTCTGTGCGGAAGTTGTTTTTATCGTAATCCAGTTACGCACAACGTAATTTGATCACTGTCGACCGTCAAGCTATAAAGACGCCCATTCATCTCTCGGATTCTCGCCCCTCCATGGAAAAGCCCCGCGACACCGGTAAACAGAAAGTCCGCTCGGCCGAAGTGGGCACCGATATCCTCAAGGCCCTGGCTGAACTGTCGCCCGCCACTTCGTTGTCGCGCCTGGCCGAACATGTGCAAATGCCGGCGAGCAAGGTTCATCGCTATTTGCAGGCGCTGATCGCTTCGGGTTTTGCCGAACAGAACACTGCCACCAACCATTACGGTTTGGGCCGCGAGGCGTTGCGCGTGGGTTTGGCTGCGCTGGGCAGCATGGATGTGTTGAAGGTCGGCGCACTGCCCCTGGCTGAGCTGCGCGATGAACTGAATGAAACCTGCTTCCTGGCCGTGTGGGGCAACCAAGGCGCAACCGTGGTGCACATTGAGCCTGCGGTGCGCGCCATTACGGTCGTGACCCAATTGGGTTCGGTGTTGCCCCTGCTCAGTTCGTCCACCGGGCTGGTGTTCAGCGCCTACCTGCCGTTGCGCGAAACCGTGGAGTTGCGCGAACGCGAGGTTCAGGCCGGTATCGCCCATGCCTTGGCGGACGACCAGGCCTACGCCACCGTCTGTGAACAGATCCGCAGCCGTGGCTTGCACTTTGTGCATGGTTTGCTGATGCCCGGCGTCGATGCGTTGTCGGCACCGGTGTTCAACGCGGTCGGGCAGGTGGCGGCGGTGATGACCGTGGTCGGCCCCACCTCACTGTTTCACGCCGATGAAGATGGCCCGGCGGCGCAGCAGTTGCTGGCAGCGACCCGGGCCGTGAGCTGGCGCATGGGCTATCAGCCCTGAATCAATCGTCCCAGCGGGACAGTGCGACTGCCACGCGGTTCTCCACGCCTTTGACCTGCGCACCCGCCACCACGTAATTGTTGGTGATCATCGAGAACACCAGCCGGCGCCCGTGGGCGTCGGTGATATAGCCGCTCAACGACGACACGCCGCCCATGGAGCCGGTCTTGGCATGCAGGTTGTTTTCAGCAGGTGTGCCGCGCAAGCGATAGCGCAAGCTGCCGCCGGTCATGCGGTCGGTATTGCCGGCAATCGGCAGCGCGTTGTACCAGGCGTTGAACCACGGCTGTTTGTTCGCCGCCAACAGCAGGTCAGTCAGGGTTTGTGACGACACCAGATTCAGGCGCGACAGGCCTGAGCCATCGACTTGATTCAGCGCCGCCGTGTCCAGCCCCTGACGCTTGAGAAACCCGGCGACCGCCACCGCACCCGCCGCCGCCGTGCCGCTGTTGGACGCCTTGCGCCCCATGGCTTTGAGCAAGGCTTCGGACATGTTGTTGTTCGACAGTTTGAGCAACGGCGTGATCAGTTCCTGCAACGGCGCCGACTGATGCTCGGCCAGCACGGTGACTGCCACCGGGGCTGCACCACCGATTATCCGCCGCCCGGACACGCTGATCCCCTGCTGCGCCAAGGCCTGTTCGAACAGGTTGGCGACCAACTGCGTCGGCTCCCACACACTGACCAATATCTGGCTCTGCTTGCCCGGTGCAACCGCGCCACTGAGTTGCAACAGGTTGGTGCCGTGACGACGGCTGACGCCGTAAGTGTTTCCCGGCCCGCTGATGGCGTGGTTGCTCAGTTGCAGGTAATCGGTGGGCGGGAAAATATCCACATTCACTGGCTGGCCGCCGCGCACCGGCGCCTTGGCCGTGACCAGCACGGTACCGGCGTCAAAATCGGTATTGGGTGACACGGTCAACGCGGAAATCTGCGCGCCGTAGTAGGTGCTTTCATCGTCGTGGGACCAGTCTACGCCCAACCGCTCGGCGTCAAACCAGGTGTCGTCGAATACCAGATCGCCCTGCACCTGGCGAATGCCCTGGCTGGCCAGTTGCGCGGCGAGTGCCTGGTAGTCGGCGAACTGGATGGTCGGGTCACCCAAGCCACGCAGGTAGAGGTTGCCGGTGAGGCGGTCGCCCTGATGGATGCCGTTGCTCAGCAATTGCGTGGCAAAGCGGTATTGCGGGCCCAGCACATCCATCGCGGCGGCAGTGGTCAGCAATTTGAGGTTGGAGGCCGGCACCAGCCGCGTGCGCGGGTTGTGTTGATAGAGCGTTTTTCCGCTTTGCGCATCGCGCACCATCAGCGAAACCGTGGCGCCGTGCAACGCCGGGTCGGCGAGCAATTGGTCCAGAGAGGTTGAGGTCGGTGAAACACTCGCGCAGCCTCCCAGTAAAAAACTCAAGCCCACCAGCATCGCGCCGGTGTGTATCCATTTACCCAACTGCATCAGTAACGTTTTCCCACAGAGCGTTCAGTGGCGGCAACGCTACCAGCTCTGCCTCCTTGTGGCGAGCGGGCTTGCCCCGCGTTGGGGCGCGGAGCGGCCCCTCTCAATGCCACCGCATTTTTCCAGGCATACCGCGCCGCCAGGTTTTAGGGCTGCTGCGCAGCCCGACGCGGGGCAAGCCCGCTCGCCACAGGAAGCCCGCTCGCCACAACAGCACCGCCGCCAGGTTAGAACGTGAGGGTACTGGACACCGACACCTGCCGCGCATCTCCGATCGACACAAACTGCGTGTTCACCGAAGAGGTGTAGTACGTGCGATCAAACAGGTTCTTCACGTTGAGCTGGAACTTGACCTTCTGCCCGTCGACTTTGGTGTCATAGCTGGCGAACGCATCGGCCACGGTGTAGCTCGGCAGCTCGAAGCTGTTCGCCGCGTCCCCTGCCCGCTCACCGACATAACGCGCACCGGCGCCGACACGCAGTTGATCGCCCCCCAGGATGCTGCCGAAGTCATACACGGCTGACAGCGACCCGGTATTTTTCGCCACGTTCTGCAGGCGGTTGCCCTTCAGCGTCGGGTCTTCGGTGACCTCGGCGTCGGTGTAGGCGTAGCTGCCGATCAAGCTCCATTTGTCAGTCAACTGGCCGCTGGCATCCAGCTCCAGGCCGCGCGAGCGCACCTTGCCCGCCACGCTGTAGACGGCCGCCAGACCGTCACCGACCTGCACCAGCACGTTACGTTTTTCGATGTTGAACAGCGCCGCGCTCGCGGTGATACGCCCCGGCATGTCGAACTTGGTGCCCAGCTCCCAAGCCTTGGATTGCTCCGGCTCGAGGCTGCCGTCCAGCACGCTTTTGTTGGCCAGTGGCGCGATGGTCGAGTTGGGTTTGAACGACTCGGTGTAGCTGCCGTAGAACGACAGTTCATCGGTGTAGCGGTACACCAGGCCCGCACGCGGCACCCACTTCTGGCCGTTGCCATCGGTGTTGGCCGTGAAGGGCACGCCTTTGCCGGCGTATTGGTCGTACATCTGGTAGCGCGCGCCGCCCACCAGAATCCACTGATCGTTCAGGTGAATGGCGTCCTGGAAGAACAGCGAGTCGCTGCGCAGCTGGTCCATCTGGTTGCTGTCCGGCGCGCTGACGTTGGTGCCCGCCACTTCGTTGCCGTACACCGGGTTGTTGTAGTTGAAGACACCCCGCGGCGCCTGGCGAATCAGGTCGGCGCGGTAGATTTTGCGGTACTCGTCGTCCAGGCCGAACACCAGATCATGCTGCATGCCAGCGGCATTGACCTTGCCTTCGAGGCTGGCCGTGGCGAAACGGTCGGTGGTCAGCGCGCCCTGGGTGCCGTCCATGCTGCGCGTCAGGGTGCCGTTGGTGTTGACCTTGACCACGCGCACCTGGCTGGCGTCATAAGTTTCGCGGTTCCAGCTGTAGCCGAAGTGGGCTTTCCAGTTGTCGTTCAAGTCGTGATCGACTTCCAGGCGGTACAGATCGGAGCGCCCTTCCATGTTGTTGAACGGCTCATCCAGACGGCGGGTCGCGGGGATGTTAAGCGGATGGTTGGTCTTGGGGTCGATGGCGGTGCCCCGGTCAAATGGCGAGAGAAACTCGCGGTGCTCATAGGCAAACACCACCTTGGTGGTGTCGCCGTACCAAGCCAGGGACGGCGCCACCAGGGTCTCGCGGTGGGTGCCGTAGTTGCGCCAGTAATCTTCGTCTTCATGGTCAACGATCAGGCGATAGGCCAAACCGCTGTCACCAATCGGCCCGGTGGTGTCAAGGTTGCCGCCGCTGCCGTTCTTGCCGTCACCAAACGTCGAACCGCGCGCGGTCAGGGAAGTGGACTGCACCAGCTCAGGCTTTTTGCTGACGATATTGACCACGCCGCCCGGGTCCTGAATGCCATACAACAACGACGACGGGCCCTTGAGCACTTCGACGCGCTCGGCGGTGGAGTTCAGCGCGCGCCCCTGCACCACGGGCATGCCGTCCTGCATGATCGAACCGTTACGGTTATCGCCAAAGCCGCGCAGCATCACCGCGTCCTGGGTGCTGCCGAGGGTGTTGGCCTGGGTGATGCCGCTGATATTGGCCAGGGCGTCATCCAGGTTACGCGGTTGCTGGTCGCGCAGCACTTGGGCGGGCACCACGTTGACGGTTTGCGGGGTTTCCAGCAGCAAGCCGTGGGAGCGCATCACTGAGCTGGTGGGCGGCGGCTGGTAGCTGGTGGTCTCCTGGGCCGGGTTGGCGCCGCTGATGGTGGTGGCACCGAGGTTGACCGCGCCATCAGTGGGCACCGGCTCCAACGCCAGGGTGCGGGCGTCGATCTGGCGGAAGGTGAAGCCCGAGTTGCCGAGCAGGCGTTGCAAAGCCTGGGTCGCGCTCATCTGCCCGCTGAGCGCCGGGGCGCTCAGGCCGTACGGCGCTTCATCGGTGTAGATCACGCTGATCCCGGTGACCCGGCTGAAATCAGCCAGGGCCTGGGGCAGCGGCTTGGCTGCCAGGGCAAAATTGAACTGGGCGCTTTGCTGCTCTTGCGCCTGCGCAATGCCCAGAGGCAGCAACGCCAGCCCCGACACTGCCAATACCGAGGCTCCCAGCCACTGTTTAACCCAACCGCCCGCCGTCGACTTCATGCTGTGAGAACCCGTGTAGAAAACGCTGTTAATGCGAATAGATCGCAGTTTCAAGCACTACACGGTTGGGCGGTGGATTTACCTCACCTCTTTTTGAAAATAATTTATTTATTGCGCCTGAATACGGAAACCGAAGCGTGGGAAATGCACGTGAACCGTGCCGCTGCGTTCGCCACTACGGCGCAGGATCAGTTCTTCGCGCCCGGCGAACAGCAACTCGCCGGCGATCGGATCGACACCGTAATCCGTCGCACTGACAGTGACCGGCTGACCGGCCTTGAAGCCATTCGGGTCGACGAAGACCTCATCCGGCAGAGGCGCCGGCGTGGCATTGCGCGCAATGTTCAACGCCTGTTCGGCACTCATTTCACTGGCGGTGCCATGGCCAAAGCCCAACACCCGGCCCAGCCAGGCTGATGCCGCCGGGTACTCGTCTACCAGCGGTGCGGTCACCGGCGAGCCTTTGAGAAACCACAGCGGGTGAGCCAGAGCAAAGTCGGCAATCGACGGCTCGCCAAACAGGAAATCGCCCGGCTCGTGCTGCAGTTGTTGCTCTACGCGCAGCATGAGCGCCGGCCATTGATGCCGCGCCAGCTCAGGCACAATTTTGCTCGCGGTGCCGCCGCTGAACAACCCGACGCGGTCGGCGGCCAATGCCTGCAATATTTCCGGTGGCAATTTCGCAAAGCGAACGGCCAGCGATTCCGGCTGGAACACCAGGCTCACGGCATGGTGAAACACCACGCTGTCGGCCCAGAAGGCAAACGCCTGGGTATTCATTTCCTGGCCGAGGGGAAACAGCGCCGGCGTGGCTTTTTCCTGTTCCAGACGACGGGCGATCAGCGCGGTGTCGCAATAGATATCCGCGCCAATCTGCAACACCGGCGTTTTGCGATAGCCACCGGTCAGTGCGGTGAGATCAGGTTTCGGCAGCATTGGCGGGATATGCACCGAGTGCCAGGACAGCCCTTTGAAACCCAGCAAAAGCCGGGCTTTTTCAGCGAAAGGGGATTGCGGGTAGTGGTGGAGGATCAACTCAGACATGCCAGGCTCCGCTCAAGAAATGAGCCGCTAGCTTAGCCTGCAAAACCACTCAGTGGTGCCGTGGAACCCATCAGTCAAATCGATGAGCCACTCGCCGCCAGACACTCCTTGGCACTCTTCTTCAGCTTCTTGATCAGCCGCTCCTGACGCAGTGCCTCGCCCTTGCTCGCGCACTGCTCGGTGTACACCAGCGCCACTGCGGGGCTGGACAGGAAGAACCGTGCGCCCTTACCGCTTTGGTGAGAAGCAAAGCGGCGCACCGGGTCATTGCTGATGCCGCAATACAGCGAGCCATTGGCGGCGCGCACCAGGTAGACGAACCAGGGTTTGGGGTCAGGCGTGGTCACGGGGGAATTCGGCACAGCAAAGGGGCGCCAATCTTATCAACGACTGGCCTGAAATGCCTTCAAGCCTTTGAGCGCCTGGGCGCGTACGGCGTTCTTCAACGCAGGCGACCAGCCCAGCAACAGGCCCTTGATGCCCAAGGCCTGCCGGGACCAACGCCACAGGTCGAAGTGGTCATGATGTTCACTGATCTTGCCGTCGCGAAACACAAACCGCGCGCCGATATCGTTGACCACCGTATTGCCAGTGGCGCTGAACAAGTACGTCGCCACCCAATGGGCGCTGCCTGTGGCGTCATCACTACGTACATGGTCGAAGGTCAGGGAGAAGTCTTTGGCGCGGGTAGTGAGCATGCGCCACATATCACCAGCGTCGCGCCCGCGCAGCTCACCGAAAGCCGGGTCGCTGAACACTACATCGTCGGTGTAGCAGGCGGCCATGGCTTCGGCGTCCAGGCGCTGGAAGGCCTCGTAGAAACGGTTGATCAGGGCGGTGTGGGCATCACTCATGGGCAGGCTCCGGGCGCTATTGTTATCCGGGTTGCACGATAGTCTGCAGCGGCTCACAACGCCATGCCCATTTGCGGCACAAATGAGCGGGGTGACGTTAGAGATACACCACGTCCAAGGTGGCGCTGTCGTTGATGGGGATTTCCCGGCAAATCAGCAAGAGGCGCTTATCGAAAACCGTGGTGCCGATAGCATTTCATAGTGTCTTGCAATAACTTTCCTGACATTCTCACGCGACTCCAGGACTAACGAACGCTCAACGGAGAATTCAATAACTCCACTTGCTCGATAACTCACTTACTCGACAACTCACTTACTCGACAACTAGGGCACCATTCCGACATCCCGCGCATAAGCAAACAAGTCCACGTCAGTTGATATACACAACCGATGCATCGCCGTACTCTTCTGCTTGCTGATCGTGGAAATACTGCGATTGACCCGTGCCGCAATCTGGCTCACGGTCATGCCGCTGGCGAGCATGCGCACCACTTCCTGCTCCTTGCCCGACAGCTGCGGTGCCTGGGTCGGTTGCGCCACACAGGCTTGATCGAGCTGCGCGCGCAGGCATTCACTGACAAACTCGCGCCCCTGAACGACCGTCTTCAACGCCTTGGGCAGCTCCCGGGCGGACGCACTCTTGGCAATCACCCCTCGCGCGCCATGGCTGAATGCCGCCCGCAAGGTGGCAATATTGGCGAACATGGTCACCAGGATCACCGGCACTTGTGGGTACTTACGATTCAATAAACCCAACAGCCCATAACCGTCGGCTTGATGATTTCCGGGCATGGCGAAATCAGTCACGATCACGTCACACGGTATACGGCCTACCAACTCCAGAAGTTGATCCGGGCCATCGGCCTCGCCCACTACCTTGCATTTACCATTGGCCTCGATCACCACTTTCTGACCTACACGAACAATAGGGTGATCGTCAGCAATAATGATGCGAATCATCGTTTTTTCCATGACGGCAATTTGAGATCGGCAAAATACCGCGATCATGTTTCTGCAACAACAGGTAATAAATCACTCTTCAACTAATCACCCCATATTTAAAGGGCACCATCTAAAACCTACAAAATTAAGAGAAATAACATACGGAAAAGTACTACATATCAAGCCGCTATATTCCTTCAAATACGCGTCAGATAATTCAGATACCTCTCCACCTCTTGGCGAAACTCATCCAACGCAGAGCGGTTCACGGCGACCCCCGTTGAATGCACATCGTTGATCAGCTCCATCGTGCTCGCCTCCAGGCCGGTGTCACCCAGAAATGCCATGCTGCCCACCAGACGATGCAGGCACTGCGTGACCATTCTTGCGTCCGGCGTAGCCCGGGCGTGAGCCAGCACAGCAAGGTCGGCATGGGTCTCGCGGATCAGGCTCACCAGCATCCGTTCCACGACATCCCAGGAACCAAAGGCCTCGATCAGGCTGGCGCGGCCCGGGAGCGCGCTGTTGCGTATCGGGATACCGCTGCCACACTTGCCGGCAACAGCGAAATACTGTGGCAACCAGCAACGCAGCACCTTGCGCAATTGCGCAAGCCCGATGGGTTTGACCAACCAGCCGTCCATGCCGCACGCCACGCATTGGCGGATACCCTCCGGCCCCAAGCTGGCGCTCAGGCCCAGCACCGTGATCGGCGGGCGGCCTTCGGCCTGCTCGCGGCGACGCAGTTCGCGGGTCAGGGCGTAACCATCCATGACCGGCATGCGGCAGTCGCTGAGCACCAAATCAAACGGCTCGGCCGCCAACGCCTGCAGCGCTTGCCGGCCATCGCTGCAACAAAGGTGAGCCACGCCGAGTTTTTCCAGCAGCGAGCCCAACAGCAATCGGTAGGTGTAATGGTCGTCTACCACGAGCACCCGAGCTTCACGCAATGCTCCGGGCGGATTTCGGTCTGGAAAGTAGCCCGGCATAGTGCCCTCTACGAGCGCTATCGGCTCACTCGTTTTTCGAATCAACAGGCTTGATCGAACTCAAATGAATGACTAAATGCCATTAAAGATCAGGAAAAATATCCGAACGAGTGGTTTAGAGCGATACAACAACTACGACAACTGCGCCTTGCCCTTCCAGATAACGTTTTTCTGATTAAACAAGCCCCTTTTGTCATTGCCACCCTGTCATTCGTATTAGTTGTATTTCCCCCTCGAGACGCCCCCGATAAATTCTTCCCCGCTTCTCCCTGAAGCGGCGCGTGCCCAAAACAACTCCAAAACCATGGGCAACTTCACCGCGCCACTCTGCCCTGTAGCCCTTGCATAGGAATTACGTTGTGATGAAAGACTGTTTCGCCGCTCTGGCCGGTGCGTTGTTGATCGCCCATGCCGCCGTGGCCCAGGCCGCCAGTTCAGTGGACGTGTCGTTGAAAGGCGCCATTACCCCGAGCGCCTGTAACCCCAGCCTGAGCGATGGCGGCCAAGTGGATTACGGCAAGATCGCGGCCAAGGACCTCTCCCCCACCGGCACCACTGTGCTACCACCGGTCACACTTGAACTGAATGTGGATTGTGAAGCTGCCACGTTGTTTGCGCTGAACGGCAGGGACAACCGTTTGGGGTCCTCCTACTTCTCCGCCCTGGACCACCTGTACGGTCTTGGCCTGGTCAACGGCAACGAAAAACTGGGCGGCTATCAGATCGGCGTATTCAACCCGGTGGCGGACGAACCCGTCGTCCCGTTGTTCTCCTTCGACGACGGCAAAACCTGGCTGGTGAATTCTTCGGGCAGCTACATGGGGCATCCCTACTTGAATGCCTTCGGCGATTCCCCCACACCCAAAGCTTTGCGCAACGTCAAGGTCGAGCTGCGCATCGCCACCGAAATCGCTCCTGTCAGAAACCTCACCCTGACCGAGGAAGTGCCATTGGACGGCTCAGCCACGCTGGACCTCATTTACCTGTAACACCTTGACCTCTGACCCATCCCCACAAGGACCTGTGCCCATGGATAAACCCACCCTCGCCTTCCTGCTGGCAGCCTTTGCGCCCGCCGCTTTGGCGGCCAGCAGCACCGACTTGAATGTCTCCGGGAGCATCACGCCCAGCGCCTGCGCGCCCGTACTGTCCAATGGCGGCGTGATCGACCACGGCAAAATGACCTCCAAGGATCTGCAGCCGACAGCGCCCACAAGGCTCAATCCGGCGGATATGCACCTTGAAGTCGTGTGCGAGGGTGAAACGTTTTTTACCCTGACCACCGTGGACAACCGCGCAGGCACGTCCGCCATCAACCCGCGGCACCACGGCCTGGGCCTGACCCCGGAAAAAGAAAAACTGGGCAGCGTGGCGTTTTCGCTGTTCGACCCGGTGGCCGATGAAAAGCCGGTCAAGGTCATCACGTCGAGCAATGGCGGAGCCAGCTGGGCCGCATCGATCTACCTGGGGCATGAGGCACTGACCTCGTTTGCCGCCCTCGACGGTCCCAACACGCCCATCGCCCTGAAAACCCTGAACGCACGTTTGCGCGCGTTCTCCATCATCGTGCCCGCCACCGACCTGACGCTGCTCGATGAAGTGCCGATCGACGGCCAGGCCACGTTGCAACTGAAGTACTGGTAAGCCGTTTTTTATTCCCCCCAGCTAGGAGCACCACCATGAAAACCCTCAACGCCCTGTTCACCACCCTGCTGCTCACTGGAGCGGGCAGCGCCATCGCCGCCTCCAGCGTGGACTTGACCGTGCGCGGGTTGATCACCCCGAGTGCCTGCGAGCCCACCCTCTCCGGCGGCGGCAATGTGGAGATCGGCAAGATTTCCGCCAAGGACCTCAAGGCCGACGAAATGACCCGGCTGGCAGAGCAAACACTACAACTGGCCGTGACCTGCGATGCCGCCACCCTGATGGCGATCGAGCCCAAGGACAACCGGGCGGGGTCGGCTTCTGAAGTAGACGACAGCGCCTTCGGCCTGGGGCTGGTCAATAGCAGCGAGAAGCTCGGCTTCTTCCAGATGATCGTGCAATCGCCGGTCGGTGACGGTACTGAATTGGGCCCAATCGTCTCCCGCGATGGCGGCCTGACCTGGACCCGCTTGATATTCCTGATCAACAACGGCATCACCTCCGTGGCCAACACCACCACCATCGCACCGGTCCCGGTGCAGTCACTGGTGACCGACCTGATCATCGCGCCCTTCATCGCTCCGGCCAGCAGCCTGACCCTGACCGAAGAAGTACCGATCGATGGCTCGGCAACCCTGACCGTCAAGTACCTGTAATGGAAAGCGGGCGCAGCGCACTGCCCTGCGCCCACCGCTGTTCTCACGGATGTTCCTCAACACGGTTTCAACAACAGACCATGAACACGCTCTCACGCCGCTTGATGTCGCTCTGTCTTTGCCTGACCGCCCCCCCCGCGCTGTGCGCCTCGAAGGTCGACGTGACGTTGACCGGCAGCATCACCCCCAGCGCCTGCACGCCGATCCTGTCGCCCAGCGGCATTGTCGATCACGGGCGAGTGCCGGCCCGCTCGCTCAACCAGTACGAGTTCACCGAACTGCCCGCCAGGACGCTAGACATGAGCGTGGCCTGCAACCAGCCGGTGCTGTTCGTGCTGGTGGGGGTGGACAACCGTGCCGAATCATCCGTGGGGCCGGGTTTTTACTACGGCCTGGGCAACAACGTCCATGCCCCGGCCGAGCGCCTGGGCTCAGTGGCTTTGGCCATCCGCGAAGCGGTCGGTGACGGGCAGCGCGCCATCGTGCTGGCCTCCAGCAACAAGGGCCTGACCTGGTTCCCCGAAACCAACGCCTACCCGGATAACTACATGGGCTTTGCACACCCCGGCACCCTGGTGCCGGACCCGCACAGCGTGCTCACCGCCAAGCTGGAAATCAAAACATCGATCAACGCCGCCGCCTACCTGACCCTCGACCAAGAGGTGCCGCTGGACGGCTCCATCGTGCTAGACCTGAGGTACCTGTAGTCATGTTCCCTTTCCCTTGCGTTACCAAAATAATTACACGGGTGTTCAACCTGGTTCGCTACACCTGTCTGTACCTCGCCGCGCTGACCCTGACGCTGTGGGGCCCCACCCTGGTGCTTGCCGACGGCATGGTGCCGGACACCTCCGTGGTGATCGTTCATGAAGAGGATGGCGAAGCCTCGGTGTCGGTGACCAACACCGACGCCAAACTGGCCTTGCTGCACGTCACGCTGGAAGACATCCCCGAAGACCCGGCTTCGCTGCTGTTTGTCACGCCGCCGCTGACACGGGTCGAGCCAGGCAAAAGCCAGCTGATTCGCTTCATCCTGCAATCACCGGCACCGCTGACCACCCAACGATTGAAACGGGTGATCTTTGAAGGCATGCCCCAGGGCCGCGCGGAGGCTCAGGCCGGGCATGCGCGGGTGGGTGTGACGGTGCGCCAAAATCTGCCGGTGATTCTGCACCCCAAAGGGCTCGCACCGAACCGTACGCCCTGGACCGGCTTGGTCTGGAGCCTGAAGGACCAGCAATTGAGCGTGAACAACCCGACGCCCTACGTGGTCCGCCTGGCCCAGGAGCTGACTCTGTTGCCCGGCAAAGGCTCGGCGTTGCTACCGCGCACCTACGTGCTGCCCGGCGAGACCTTGAGCGTCGCCGCCAGCCAGGCTCAGGCCAGCACCGTGCAGTTGCAACCGGCCACCGTCTACGGGTTTGCGGTCGCGCCTTACGAAGCACCGATCACCCTTTGATCGCAGCGCCGGCGGGACGTGTGCCGGTGCCCTGATAACGAAGTGGCCTCCCATTGAAGGCCACCGGGAGCTCTCCCGCCGCGAAGGATTGGCGCGGGTCTGCCTCCACTATTTGAGTACGACTTGTGAGCACAGTTATGACTGATCGCGACGGCGAAACCGTGCCTGGCGTTTCATCGCTGCGGGCGCGCAGATTGCTGGCGAGCCTGGCGTTGACGCTGGGCACCACGCTGCCAGCGAGTGAAACCCTGGCCGACGAAAGCGCTGGCTCGTTCGACCCGCAAACCTTGTCCCAGCGCGGCATTGACCCGCAATTGGCCAACCTGTTGCTGGAGGCCCCGCGCTTCACCGCAGGGCGTCATGCCCTCAACCTCAACGTGAACGGCCAGCGACGTGGCCGCGTCGATGTGCTGTTCAACGGCCAGGGCGCGCTGTGTTTCACCCAGGCATTGCTGGACGCAGGAAACCTTCGCGTCCCCTCGGACGCCGCCGAGTGCCATGCTTTTCTGGATGCCTACCCGCAAACCGTCATCGAGCAAGACCCCGCCACACTGAGCCTGTCGCTGGTGGTGCCGACCGAGGCGTTACGCCCGGCCGTGCGCGACGTGTCCGGCTACCAGACCGGTGGGTTTGCCGGGCTGCTCAACTATGACCTGAGCGGTCTCTACAACGAATACGGCGACGACAACAGCCGCTTCGGCTCGGCCAATACCGAAGTCGGTTTCAATGCGGGCGACTGGATTGTGCGCAGCCGCCAGGTCCGCACCTGGCAAGACAAGGTGTCACGCACCACGCACCTGGATGCCTACGCCCAACGCACCTTCGCCGAGCAACAGGCGGTGTTCCAGGCCGGGCAGATCAACCTCTACAACCCGGTGCTGGCGGGCGCGCAGATCACCGGCGCCCAAGTGCTCACCGAAACCGCGCTGCAAGACCAGAACCAGGGCGCGACCATCACCGGGATCGCCAACAGCCCGGCCCAGGTGGAGATCCGCCAGAACGGCACGCTGATTCATTCCACCGTGGTGCCGGCCGGGCCCTTTTCCCTCAATGACGTGCGGCGCCTGAACAGCCGCTCCGACGTGGAGGTGACGGTCAAGGAAACCAGCGGCGAAGAGCGGCGCTTTACCGTGCCGGCCGCCATGCTGGGCCTGGGGTTGCCGGCGCCGGGTTATTCGGTCGCGGCCGGGCGCGTGCGCAAGATCGGTGCCGGTGAAGGCGCCGAGCCGTGGGTGGTCAGCGGCGGCTGGAGCGGCGCGCTGCACCCGCAGGTCAGCGTGGGGGCTGGCGTACTGGGCGCCGAAGACTACCGCGCGGTGGGCGCGAACCTTGGCTGGCTACCCTGGCAAGACAGCCAGTTCCAGGTGTCCAGCCAATTCGCCCAGGCCACGCGCAACGGCAACGAGCGCGGCGTACAAACCGACCTGTCGTGGTCGCAACGCCTGACGGAACGCTGGGCAATCACCACCGCCGGTTCCTGGCGCACCCTGGGGTATCGCGACCTCGACGATTCCACCTACACCACCGAGCCCCGCGAACAACGCCAGTCCCGCTACCGCGACCAACAAAGCGCCACCGCGTCATGGTCGCACCCGATGCTGGGCGCGTTCAGTGCCGGTATTTCGCGTTCGTCCTCGTTCACCGGTGACAGCAGCAGCCGCGCGCTGGCGTCGTGGGGCACCAGCTTCGGTCGCGTGTCGGTGTCCGCCAGTGCCGAGTGGCAAGTCGGCGGGCGCCAGCAAAGCGACGACAGCGTTTACCTGAACATCAGCATGCCCTTGGGCGAGAACCGTCGCGGCCGCGCCTGGGCGCGCAATGCCGGAGGGGATCACCGCATCGGTGCCGGGGTCAGCGAACAAATCAACGACCAGCTGAGTTACCAGCTGGGCGTGGAGCGCGACAACCGCGACCGCGAAGTGGAGTCGTCCATCGGCGTCTCGGCGCTGCCGTATTACAGCCAGTTGGACTTCAACTACACCCGCAACAATCAGGAGCGTTCCAGTTATCAAGGCGGCGCGCGCGGAGGTGTGGTGCTGCACGGCGACGGCCTGACCTTTTCGCCCTACCCGGTGCGCGAAACCTTTGCGCTGATGTCGGTGGGCGACATGGCCGGTATCAAGATCAGCACCCCGAGTGGCCCGGTGTGGACCGACTGGCAAGGCCAGGCCGTGGTGCCGCAGCTCAGCCCTTACGGCCGCAGCCCGGTGGAAGTGCAAACCCGCTCGCTGCCGCGCAATGCCGATATCAGCAATGGGTTGGCGGTGCTGTCCGCCGGGCGCGGCGCGGTGGACAAAGTCGAGTTCGGCGTGGCCCTCACCCGCCGTGCGCTGCTGACCGTCACCACGCCAAGTGGCCAACCGTTGCCGCGAGGCGCAGCAGTCAGCACCGCCGACGGTGAGTTCATGACCCTGGTACAGGAAGGCAGCCAAGTGTTCTTGCCGGACGTGCTGGACCGTCGCGAGCTGTGGGTCAGCGCCCCCGGCCAACCCCGTTGCCGCCTGGACTTCGACCTGCCCGAGCGTGGCGATCCCGAAGTGTATTTCGAAACCGCACCGGCGCGGTGCCAACCATGAGGAACTTAACCATGGGCCTGAAACCTGCGTTGTTGTCAGCCAGCCTGCTGCTGAGCACTAACGCCTGGGGCATGGATGACTGCCAGTTGAACCTGAGCGAAACCACGGTGGATTTCGGCCTGATGAACCGGGCCGTCACGCAAGCGATGGCGGTGGAAAACCCGTTGGGCGAACGGCGTTTGAGCCTGACGTTGAAGTGCCCTGAGCCCACAGACCTGAGCGTGTTCTATCGCGGTTTAGCTTCCGGCAGTGAGCGCTTTCAATTTACTCAGCGTGGCAGCTACAGCCTGCGGGCCAGCGATGCGCTGCTGGACGGCCAGGCCGTGGAACTGGGCTTGTTACCCGGCAGCGGCCAACCGGCGGTGAGCAGTGGGGCCGCCCTGCGTTGGCGCCCGGAGCATGGCATCGTGCCTCTGCGTGCCGGGGTGCCTGCCATCGGGCGCAGTTTGTCATTGCAACTGGAAGTCGGCGCCTGGGCCGGGCAAGACGCCTCTCGCGTCAGTGATGCCGTCACCTGGGACGCCAGCGGCGTGTTCGACGCAATCAACACGGGGCGCTCGCGGGAACTGCGCCTGCAAGCCCGCTTCGCTCCGGCAGCCTGTACGCCGAGCCTGTCCAACGGCGGCACGGTAGCGTTCGGCAAATTGTCGGTCATGGACCTGAACATCGACAAGGAAACCACCCTGCCCGCGCGACCGCTGGTGGTCAACGTAGCCTGCGACGCGCCCGCGGTTTTCGCCCTGCGCCTGCAGGACAACCGCCAAGGCTCAGCCACCGGCCCCGGCGATGAATCCACCTACGGCCTGGGGCTCGACGTCCGCCAACAGAAAATCGGGCGCTACCGGCTGATCTTCGACCCGATGCGCGCCACTGCCGACAGTGGCCTTCAGCTGTACCGCACCGACTCGCCCACCGGCACGTTGCCGTGGAGCAGCGCGAGCGCCAACCCGCTGGCAATTGGCGCCAGCCGTTATCTCGGTTTCAGCACCCACACCGGCAGCACCAGCGGCCCCGTGCCGATTCAACAACTCAGCGCCACCACCAGCCTGGAAGCAGTGATCGCACCGCTGGGCACGCTGGACCTGGGCAGTGAAGTGCGCCTCGACGGCGCAGCCACCCTTGAACTCAACTACCTCTAGGAGCTTTCCCATGAAACACCTTCTGATTGCCTTGGCGTTGTTGTCAGGCACTGCGCACGCCGCCTCCACTGTCGACCTGGCTGTCACCGGCCTGATCACGCCCATGGCCTGTACGCCGCTGCTGTCCAGCGGCGGGTTGGTGGACTTCGGCAAGATCTCGCGCAATGACCTCAACCTCACCAATGGCACACGCCTGCCGCACAAGTACCTGACGCTGACCGTCAACTGCAACGCCCCGGGCCGCTTTGCCCTGCGCATGCGCGACAACCGCGACGGCACCGCCCACGTCAACAGCGAGATTTTCTACGGCCTGGGGCTGGACACCAGCGGCAACAAGATCGGCGTGTACTCGGTGAGCTTCGACCCCAGGCAAACCGTGGTCGATGACCTGGCTGTGGTGTACGGCACCGAGTCCACCACCGGCGGCCTGGCCTGGCGCACTGCCAACCTCAACCCCATCGATGTGGGCTCGCGCAGCCTGCTCGGTTTTACCGATGTAGTCGGCAGCACCGCCGGCCCCTCGGCCATCCAGACGCTGACCAGCACCCTGAAGCTGGAAGCCACGATCAACGCCCGGCAGAACCTGGACCTCAGCGTGGAAACGCCGATGGACGGGTCGGCCACGTTGGAAGTTGTGTACCTGTAACACCCTGAACGATCCACTTCCCTAGATAGGAGCAACACTGTGAGCAAGTCCCTGAATACCCTGATCGCCACCCTGATGATCGCTGGCGCCGGCAATAGTTTTGCGGCATCGAGCATCGACCTGAGCGTGCGCGGGCTGATTACCCCAAGCGCTTGTACCCCCGGCCTGGGCAATGGCGGGCAGTTTGAAGTGGGCAAAATTGCGGCCAAAGACTTGAAGGTCAATGACTACACCGTCCTCAGCGACCACTTCACACAAGTCACCGTGACCTGCGAAGCACCGACACTGATGGCCATCGAGCCCAGGGACAACCGGGCGGGTTCAGAAGCCATGGGCGAGCCGGTCTACTTTGGCCTTGGCTTGATCAATGGCGACGAAAAACTCGGGTCGCTCTCGGTTTTTCTGGAGCAAGTCATGGCTGATGGCGTGGCCAGCAGGGCAATTGACTCGCTGGATGGCGGTACAACCTGGGAGCGACATTTTTCCATCGGGCCGGACCGAATCACCTCGGTGGCCAATACCGGGACCTTGACGCCAATTCCTGTTCAGGAATTTTCCGCCAGAATGAGCCTGACCCCGGTTATCGCCCCCACCAGCGGCCTGACCCTCACCGAAGAAGTGCCCATCGACGGCTCGGTCACCCTGACCGTGCGCTACCTCTAAACCTTCTCGCTGGTCACCCCGACGTACAGGGCACGACCAGCCCCTAACCCGGCGAGGATCGCGCCCAGGCCGATCACGCCGAACACCCAGCCGGTGGCGCCCCAGCCACCGGTCCAGTCATGCAGCACACCCACCGCCAACGGGCCCAATGAGGCCAGCGTATAACCGATGCCTTGGGCCATGCCCGACAGGTTGGCCGCCACGTGGGAGTCACGCGAGCGCAGCACAATCAACGTCAGTGCCAGGCTGAACGTACCGCCCTGGCCCAACCCCAGCAGAATCGCCCAGCCCCACAAGCCTCCCAGCGGCGCAAACAGACAGCCAAACAGCCCGCCGAGGGTGAGCAGCATCACCACCACAATGGCCAGGCGTTGGTCTTTGCCTCGCGTAGCCAGCCACGGAGCAGTCAGTGCGCTGAGCAGTTGCACAATGATCGAACCGGACAGCGCCAGCCCGGCTTCCGTGGCGCTCAGCCCGCGACTGATCAAGATCGACGGCACCCAGCCAAACACGATGTAGGCCAGGGAGGATTGCAGGCCCATGTACAGGGTCACTTGCCAGGCCAAGGGATCGCGCAGCAAACCTTTCACCCGATAGGCGACTTGATGAGCGCCGTGTTTCTGCCCGACTTGCGGCAACCAGAACAGCGCCGCGACCAGCGCCGGCACGATCCAGAAGCCCAGGCCAAGGGTCCAGCTGTCACCAAAGTAGTGACTCAGCGGCACCGTGGCTCCGGCCGCCAATGCCGCGCCCAGGCACAGCGCCATGGTGTAGACGCCGGTCATGGTCCCGGCCTGCTTGGCAAAGTCGCGTTTGACGATACCTGGCAACAGCACGCCGATGATGCCAATGCTGGCACCTGCGATCAGGCTGCCGGCGAATAGCCCGGCTTCGCCAAATGAGCTGCGCAGGATGATGCCGCCGGCCAGCGTCAGCAAAATCCCCAGCACCACCCGTTCGGCGCCAAAGCGCCGCGCGAGGATCGGCGCCAGCGGCGCGAACAGGCCCAGGCACAACACCGGCAAGGTGGTCAGCAAACCGGCCTTGGCCGCCGACAACCCCAGGCTGTCGGACACTTCACTGAGCAACGGCGACAGGCTCGACAACGCCGGACGCAGGTTCATTGCCACCAGGACCAGTCCCATGATCAGCAACCACGGACGGCTCACCACCGGCGGGCGGTGTTGCACCACTTCGTCGTCGGCTTCGGCGTCGATCAACAGTTCTTCGAGCTTGGTTTCAGAGGTCATGGATAACTGCCGGCAGAGGGATGGGCGTTTGCCCTGATAGCTGGTTGAAAAGTCCCACAGCCTATTCGGACGCGCCTACAAGAGCAACGCACTAGGTTTCTTAGGCAGGAAAAGGAGCAGTATTTTTGATTGGTAAAATTACCCTTAGAGGGTAATTATTGGACTCAGGTGTCTTATGGAAAAGTACACACCTCATTACGATTTGGCGGTGATAAAGGCGGATGTGAGACGGCTTGGCAGGAGAGCGTTTACCCAGACAGCACAACGGTGCGGCAGGGAACTCCACTTCAGTATCAAGGAGATGCAGGATGCCATCTATGAGTTACAAAACTGGATGTTGTACAAGTCGATGACCACTCATAGGGACCATCGAGTTTGGCAGGACGTGTATCACACGCACTCAAGAGATAGGGAGATTTACATCAAGGTCACTTACTCCCCGGACGGTGACCCTCCGGTGATCTCCTTCAAGGAGAAGAACCTATGAAAGTAAAAGATTGCTACATCTGTGGGGCTCCCGACGCATTGCATTATTTCGAGGGTCGCAGTGAAACCATCAGTGTCAAAGGCATGGAGCGTCGGGTGGATAACCTTTCCGGCTGGGAATGCCACGTATGCGGCGACGGTTTTTGGGATCCCAATAACGATAGTGCAGATCGGTATGGAGAAGCAGGCGATGAGCTCGTCATAGCTGCCCAAAAGATGATTGGCGCGGAGATGAAACGTATCCGCCGCAAATTGCACCTTACCCAAAAAGAGGCGGTGAAATTGCTGTCCGGTGGCGGCCACAACGCCTTCTCTCGCTACGAACGTGGCGAGCTTCTTCCCCCCAAGCCGCTGGTATTACTGATGCGGTTATTGGATCGTCACCCGCATTTGCTGGCGGATGCAGAAGTCTTAGCCGAAGGCGCTGACATGCGTGGCGCCTTCACCTACACCGTGAACAACGACGCAGAAGCACTCAAAGCGTCCTAGCCCCAAAAAACAAACCCGGCACAGTGCCGGGTTTGTTTGTTCAACCCTCGATCAATGCAAAATCTGGCTCAAGAACAACTTGGTCCGGTCATTTTGCGGGTTGTCGAAGAAGTCATTCGGCGCTGCCTGCTCAACGATTTCGCCCTTGTCCATGAAGATCACGCGGTTGGCCACGGTGCGGGCGAAGCCCATTTCGTGGGTCACACACAACATGGTCATGCCGTCTTCGGCGAGGCCGATCATGGTGTCGAGTACTTCCTTCACCATTTCCGGGTCGAGTGCCGAGGTCGGCTCGTCGAACAGCATGATTTTCGGCTTCATGCACAGTGCGCGGGCAATCGCCACACGCTGTTGCTGGCCGCCGGACAATTGCCCCGGAAACTTGTGGGCCTGCTCCGGAATGCGCACGCGTTCCAGGTAGTGCATGGCAATTTCTTCGGCCTTGCGCTTGGGCATCTTGCGCACCCACATCGGCGCCAGCGTGCAGTTCTGCAGGATGGTCAGGTGCGGGAACAGGTTGAAGTGCTGGAACACCATGCCGACCTCACGGCGGATCGCTTCGATCTGCTTGAGGTCGTTGGTCAGTTCCACACCATCAACCACGATGCGGCCCTGCTGGTGTTCTTCCAGCCGGTTGAGGCAGCGGATGGTGGTGGACTTGCCCGAGCCCGACGGGCCGCACAGCACGATACGCTCGCCCTGCTTGACGTTGAGGTTGATGTCTTTCAACACGTGGAACTGGCCGTACCACTTGTTGACGCCCTGCATCTGGATAATGCCTTCAGGGCTCACAGGCTGTTTGATTGCTTCGCTCATAACAACAACTCCTAACGCTTGTGGCCTGTGTCGAGCTTGCGTTCCAAATGAATGGAATAGCGCGACATACCAAAACAGAAAATCCAGAACACCAGGGCGGCGAACACGTAGCCTTCGGTGGCCATGCCCAGCCATTTAGGGTCGGCGGCGGCTTGTTTGACGCTGTTGAGCAGGTCGAACAGGCCGATGATGATCACGAGGCTCGTGTCTTTGAACAGCGCAATAAAGGTGTTCACGATGCCGGGGATCACCAGTTTCAGGGCTTGCGGCAGAATCACCAGGCCCATGCTGCGCCAGTAACCCAGGCCCATCGCTGCAGCCGCTTCGTACTGACCTTTGGGAATGGCCTGCAAGCCGCCGCGCACCACTTCAGCCACGTAGGCCGACTGGAACAGGATCACGCCAATCAAGGCCCGCAGCAGCTTGTCGAAATTCATGCCTTCAGGCAGGAACAGCGGCAGCATCACCGAGGACATGAACAGCACCGTGATCAACGGCACGCCGCGCCAGAACTCGATGAAGGTCACGCAGATCACGCGAATTGCCGGCATGTTCGAACGCCGCCCCAGCGCCAACACAATCCCCAGCGGCAAAGCCCCGGCGATGCCGACGGTGGCAATCACCAGGGTCAGCATCAGGCCGCCCCATTTGTCGGCCGGCACGTTGGTCAAGCCAAAGATACCGCCGTGCAAGAGGAAGAATGCGACGACCGGATACACCACCAGGAAGCACAGGCCGTAGATCGCCTTGCGTTTGAAACGCGAGATGAACAACGGCGCCACACCCACGATGGCCAGCCACACGGTCAGGTCCACGCGCCAGCGCAGGTCGACGGGGTAGTAACCGTACATGAACTGCCCGAAGCGCTGCTGGATGAACACCCAGCAAGCGCCTTCCTTGGTGCAATCGGCACGCGTGGTGCCGACCCAGTTGGCGTCCAGAATCGCCCAATGCAAAATCGGCGGCACCACCAGATAGACCAAGTAGATCGCCAGGAATGTCAGCAGGGTGTTGAGCCAGCTGGAAAACAGGTTTGCGCGCATCCAGGCCATCGGTCCGAAGACCTTGTTCGGCGGCGGCATATCAGGTTTGAAAGTATGAGAACTCATGTGTGTTTCCTCACCGCTCGATCAGCGCAATGCGCTTGTTGTACCAGTTCATCAGCAGGGAAATACTGATGCTGATCGACAAGTACACGCTCATGGTGATGGCTATGACTTCGATGGACTGACCGGTTTGGTTGAGCACCGTACCGGCAAACAGCGAAACCATTTCCGGATAACCGATACCGGCGGCCAGCGACGAGTTTTTCACCAGGTTCAGGTATTGGCTGGTCAGTGGCGGAATGATCACCCGCAGGGCTTGCGGGATGATGACCTTGCGCAGCGTCGGCCCAGGGCGCAGGCCCAGGGAGCGCGCGGCTTCGGTCTGGCCGTGACTCACAGACTGAATACCTGAACGAACGATCTCGGAGATAAAGGCTGCCGTGTAAACGGTAAGTGCCAGGGTCAGCGCCAACAGTTCGGGGATCAATACCCACCCGCCGACGAAGTTGAAGCCCTGCAGCCTGGGCATTTCCCAGTGCAACGGCGCGCCGAACACCAAGGCACACAACGTCGGGATCACGATGAACAGCGCAAGGCCCGCCCAGAACTTGTGGAACGGCACACCGGTGGCTTCAAAGCGCTTGTTGGCCCAACGCGCCATCAGCACGATCGCTACGATGGCCACCACGATACTGGCCACAAACGGCCAGAAACCCTCAGCCGCCTGCGCGGCCGGCATATTAAGGCCCCGGGCGCTCATGAAGAACGTATCGTTAAAGTTATGGCTGTTACGCGGCAACGGCATGGTCAGGAAAACCGCGAAATACCAGAACAGGATCTGTAGCAGCGGCGGGATGTTGCGGAATATCTCCACATACACGGTCGCCAGCTTGTTGATCATCCAGTTCGGCGACAGCCGCGCCACGCCAATGATGAACCCGAGCACTGTCGCCAGGATTACGCCGATAAAGCTCACCAGCAAGGTGTTGAGCAACCCGATCACAAAGACCCGGGCATAGCTGTCCGATTCGGTGTAGTCGATCAAATGCTGCGCGATGCCGAACCCGGCACTGCGCTCAAGAAAGTCGAAACCCGAGGTAATGCCCCGGTGTTGCATGTTGGTCTGGGTATTGTTGAAGAGGTACCAGCCCAGCGAGACCACCGCCACAATCGTGATGATCTGGAAGAGCCACGCACGCACTTTAGGGTCGCTGAAGCTGAGCTTCTGCTTTGGTGCGCCGATTTGATTTTGCATGAAGTGCCCCGGAAAGAATGGAACAGAACATCACCCGGCGGTTGGCCCACCGGGTGACAGAACCATCAGCGATCAGCGCACAGGGGGTGCGTATTGAATGCCGCCGTTGTTCCACAGCGCGTTCAGGCCACGGTCGATTTCCAGCGGAGTGCTCTTGCCCAGGTTGCGCTCGAACATTTCACCGTAGTTACCGACTTGCTTGACGATCTGTACAACCCAGTCTTTCTTCACTTTCAGGTCTTTGCCGTATTCGCCGTCAGCACCGAGCAGACGGGCAACGTCCGGGTTCTTGGTGGACTTGGCTTCAGCTTCAACGTTTTTGGAGGTAATGCCGGCCTCTTCAGCGTTGAGCATGGCATAGCCAACCCAGCGCACGATGGCCAGCCACTCGTCGTCGCCGTTACGCACGACCGGGCCCAAAGGTTCTTTGGAGATGGTTTCCGGCAGAACCACGTAGTCCTTCGGCGAAGCCAGCTTGCTGCGCTGGGCAAACAGTTGGGACTTGTCGGAGGTCAGCACGTCGCAACGGCCGGATTCCAGCGACTTGGCGCTTTCATCGGAGGTGTCGAAGGTGATCGGGGTGTACTTGAGGTTGTTGGCGCGGAAGTAGTCGGAAACGTTCAGCTCGGTGGTGGTACCGGCCTGGATGCAGATGGTTGCACCGTCCAGTTCCTTGGCACTTTTCACGCCCAGCTTGTTGTTTACCAGGAAGCCGATGCCGTCGTAGTAAGTGATGAAGCCCGGGAATTTCAGGCCCATGCCGGCATCGCGGGAGCTGGTCATGGTGGTGTTACGCGACAGAATGTCGACTTCGCCGGACTGAAGCGCGGTGAAACGCTCCTTGGCATTCAACTGGCTGAATTTGACCTTGGTAGCGTCGCCGAAAACGGCAGCGGCTACAGCGCGGCATACGTCAGCGTCGATCCCCAGGATCTTGCCGCTGGCATCGGGTACCGAGAAGCCCGGCAGACCGTCACTCACGCCACATTGTACGAAGCCTTTCTTCTGCACGGCATCCAGAGTGGCGCCAGCTTGGGCGAAACCGCTGACACCCAGTACAGCCGCCGCACACACGATGGCCAGGGTGGATTTCAATACCTTCATTCAAACCTCCAGTTTTGCTCTTGTTGTGTCGGAGCTCGAACCTCAGCGCACCCTTATGAGGCGATATCGACCTGTGTTGGCTTTTTTTAGGTCAAGCGGCATGAAGTTGTCGCAGTAATTCCAGTTGCTATCCCACAAGCGGCAGTCACTGATAGTGTTACCGTCCCGGGATAGTTCTGACATCGACCTACACATAGCAAGCCCCGTACCAGAGTGCTGGCTGAGTCGTTTCAGCCCATGGTCAATATAAAAAGATTCAACGTTGCGACATTCTCTTAACAGATCAACGCATTGCGCACCGTTCCGATGCACCCAATCGGAGCGCACGCACATATATGGAGCAGACATGACCGAACCCTTGATTCTTCAGCCCGCCAAGCCCGCAGACGCCTGCGTTATCTGGTTGCATGGCCTGGGTGCCGATCGCTACGACTTTTTGCCGGTGGCCGAGGCGCTGCAGGAAACTTTACTCACCACCCGCTTCGTTTTGCCCCAGGCGCCTACCCGCCCGGTGACGATCAACGGCGGCTACGAAATGCCCAGCTGGTACGACATCAAGGCCATGAGCCCGGCCCGCTCCATCAGCCTGGAAGAGCTGGAAACCTCGGCCAAAACCGTCACGGATTTGATGGAAGACCAGAAGAGAACCGGAATAGACGCCTCGCGCATTTTCCTGGCCGGCTTTTCCCAAGGCGGCGCCGTGGTGTTCCACACCGCTTTCCTTAAATGGCAGGGCCCCTTGGGTGGCGTGATCGCCCTCTCCACCTACGCCCCGACCTTTGGTGATGAGCTGCAATTGTCCGCCAGCCAGCAGCGCATTCCCGCCCTGTGCCTGCACGGCCAGTACGATGACGTGGTACAGAACGCCATGGGCCGCAGCGCCTACGAGCATTTGAAGACCCGTGGTGTCACCGTGACATGGCAGGAATACCCAATGGGCCACGAAGTGTTACCCGAGGAGATACGCGATATTGGTGCCTGGTTGACCGCTCGCCTGGGCTGAAAACCACACATTATGTAGCCACATGACAGACGCACTACGCCGCGCCCGATTCTTGCATTACACTGGCCGGCGTACATTCCTTAACCAATTAATGAGATCACCGTGCTCAAAGCACTTAAGAAGATGTTCGGCAAAAGCGAGGCTGAGCCGCTCGCGCCTGTTCCCAGTGCTCCTGTCCCTACTGCCAGCAGCCGCAATGACGGTAAACAGCCCGACCGGACCGCACCTGTCGCTTCCGAGAAAAAGCCGCCGGTGACACCGCCTGAACAGGCCACTCCTGCCGAGGCTGCGCCAGCGCCAGCACCTGCGCCGAAAGCAGCTCGCCGTGAACGCGCGCCAAAACCGCCCGTTATTGCGTGGAAACTCGAAGATTTCGTCGTCGAGCCCCAGGAAGGCAAAACCCGCTTCCACGATTTCAAACTGGCCCCGGAGCTGATGCACGCCATCCAGGACCTGGGCTTTCCGTACTGCACGCCGATCCAGGCGCAGGTCCTGGGCTTCACCCTCGCCGGCAAAGACGCCATCGGCCGCGCCCAAACCGGTACCGGCAAGACCGCCGCGTTCCTGATCTCGATCATCACCCAGCTGCTACAGACCCCGCCGCCCAAAGAGCGCTACATGGGTGAGCCGCGTGCACTGATCATCGCCCCGACCCGCGAGCTGGTGGTGCAGATCGCCAAGGACGCCGCCGACCTGACCAAGTACACCGGCCTCAACGTCATGACGTTCGTGGGCGGCATGGACTTCGACAAACAGCTCAAGCACCTCGAAGCGCGCCATTGCGACATCCTGGTCGCAACGCCGGGCCGCCTGCTCGACTTCAACCAGCGTGGCGACGTGCACCTGGACATGGTCGAAGTGATGGTGCTGGACGAAGCCGACCGCATGCTCGACATGGGTTTCATCCCGCAAGTGCGTCAGATCATTCGCCAGACCCCGCCGAAAAACGAGCGCCAGACCCTGCTGTTCTCCGCGACCTTCACCGAAGACGTGATGAACCTCGCCAAGCAGTGGACCACCGACCCGTCCATCGTCGAGATCGAAGCGCTGAACGTCGCCAGCGAAAACGTTGAGCAACACATCTACGCCGTGGCCGGTGCCGACAAGTACAAGCTGCTCTATAACCTGGTCAACGACAATGGTTGGGAACGCGTGATGGTGTTTGCCAACCGCAAGGACGAGGTGCGCCGCATCGAAGAGCGCCTGGTGCGCGATGGCGTCAACGCCGCGCAACTGTCGGGCGACGTGCCGCAGCACAAACGCATCAAGACCCTGGAAGGTTTCCGCGAAGGCAAGATTCGCGTGCTGGTGGCCACCGACGTGGCCGGTCGCGGGATTCACATCGACGGCATCAGCCACGTGATCAACTTCACCCTGCCGGAAGTGCCGGACGACTACGTGCACCGCATTGGGCGTACCGGGCGTGCAGGCGCAGCCGGTGTGTCGATCAGCTTTGCCGGTGAAGATGACTCGTATCAGTTGCCGTCGATCGAGACGTTGCTGGGGCGCAAGATCAGCTGTGAAACGCCACCGACACACTTGCTGCGGGCCGTGGAGCGCAAGCGCCCGTAAGCTCGAATGCGGTAAAAAATGTGGGAGCGGGCTTGCTCGCGAATGCGGTACATCAGTCAATATATCAGGCGACTGATACACCGCATTCGCGAGCAAGCCCGCTCCCACATTTGTTTGGCGGTGCTTTCAAGTGAATATTCCAGGAGGGATCATGAACCACGCCGACTTCATCATCATCGGCGGCGGCATTGCCGGGGCGTCCGCCGGCTACTGGCTGTCGCAGCATGCGCGCGTCATCGTGCTGGAGCGCGAGTCGATGCCGGGTTACCACTCCACCGGGCGCTCCGCCGCGCTGTACATCGCCGCCTACGGCACCCCGCAAGTCCGTGCCCTGACCCTGGGCAGCCGCGCATTCTTCGACCATCCGCCCGCTGGTTTCACCGAACATCCCTTGCTGACACCCCGTGGCGAAATCGTGGTGGACCTGATCGGCGATCCGGTAGAGCTGCAACGCCAGTTCCTGAAAGCCAAGGCACTGGTGCCGCAAACCCGCCTGCTGGACGTGGAGGACGCGATGAACATGATGCCGATCCTGCGCCCGGAAAAAGTCCACGGCGCCTTCTGCGATCCAACGGTATGCGACATCGACACCGACGCGCTTTACCAAGGCTACCTGCGTGGCATTCGGCGCAACGGCGGTGAAATCCACACCGACAGCGATGTGCAACATTTGCACCGCGATGAACAGGGCGTGTGGCAAGTACGCACGGCGCACCAACCCTTCAGCGCGCCCGTGGTGATCAACGCCGCCGGGGCCTGGGCCGACGCCCTTGCCGAGCTCGCCGGCGTGCGCAAAATCGGCCTGCAACCCAAGCGCCGCAGTGCCTTCATCTTTGCGCCGCCAGCGGGCGTGGATATTCATGCCTGGCCCGAGCTGGCGGCCCTGGACGGTTCGTTCTACATGAAGCCGGACGCGGGCATGTTCCTTGGTTCACCGGCCAACGCCGACCCGGTCGAACCCCACGACGTACAGCCCGAAGAACTGGACATCGCCATGGGCATCTACCACATCGAAGCCGCCACCACCCTCACCATCCGCCGCCCGACACGCACCTGGGCCGGGCTGCGCAGCTTTGTCAGTGATGGGGATTTAGTGTGCGGGTTCGATCCGCAGGTGGAAGGGTTTTTCTGGGTGGCAGCCCAAGGCGGTTACGGCATCCAGACCTCGCCGGCCATGGGCCAGGCCAGTGCGGCGCTGGTCCGCGGCGAGCCGTTGCCCGAGGCGCTTGTCAGCGTGGGTTTGACCGAGGCGATGCTGTCGCCCACAAGGCTAAATCTTCACGCGCTCTAATCCGCCGCAGATCAAATGTGGGAGCTGGCATGTGTGGGAGCTGGCTTGCCTGCGATGCAAGCACCTCGGTGTTTCAGTTGCACCGCAGTGATGCTATCGCAGGCAAGCCAGCTCCCACACAAGTTCACATTGGCATCAGGTATTACTTCCAGCGCTCCGCCGCCGCGTGATCACTGCTGCGCCCTTCCACCCAACGCGGGCCTTCGCAGGTGTTTTCCTTCTTCCAGAACGGCGCGCGGGTCTTCAGGTAATCCATCACAAACGCACACGCATCAAACGCGGCCTGGCGATGCGCGCTGGCAACGCCGACAAACACGATCGGCTCGCCCGGCTCCAGCGCGCCGACGCGGTGCAGCACTTCGAGCTTGAGCAGCGGCCAGCGTTGCTCGGCTTCCACGACGATCTTGGCCAGGGCTTTTTCGGTCATGCCGGGGTAGTGTTCAAGGAACATGCCCGACACATCGCGGCCATCATTGAAGTCACGCACGTAGCCGACAAAACTCACCACCGCGCCCACGCCCACATTGGCCGCGTGCATGGCATTCACCTCTGCGCCGGGGTCAAACGCCTCGGCCTGCACCCGAATGGCCACCGTCAGCCTCCGGTCACGGGCGGGAAGAACGCCACTTCGTCACCGGCTTGCACCGGCTCTTCGAGGCCACACAGCTCTTCGTTGCGGGCACACATCAAACTGCTCTCGTTGAGCACCGCAAACTCCGGGTCACTGGCCAGCGCCAGACGCACGGCATCGACGGTGGCAAAATCGCCTTCCATCTCCAGTGAATCAAACCCCACCGCTTCGGCGTAGCGTGCAAAAAACAATACGTTGATGCTCATGCCTGGTCCGCCTTGAAGTGCCCGCTTTTACCGCCGAGCTTTTCCAGCAGGCGTATGGTTTCGATGGTCATGCCGCGGTCCACGGCCTTGCACATGTCATAGATCGTCAGCGCCGCGACGCTGGCGGCGGTCAGTGCTTCCATCTCCACGCCGGTCTGGCCGCTGAGCTTGCAGCGCGCGAGGATATGTACGGCGTCCACGCCATCGGCGCGCAGTTCAACCTTGACGCCGGTGAGCATCAGCGGGTGGCACAAGGGGATCAAATCACTGGTTTTTTTTGCGGCCTGGATCCCGGCAATGCGGGCCACGGCAAACACGTCGCCCTTGGGATGGGCGCCGTCGACAATCATTTTCAGGGTCTCGGGCAGCATGCGCACCCGCGCTTCAGCCACAGCCTCACGGAACGTCACGGCTTTGTCGGTGACGTCGACCATATGGGCGCGACCTTGGGAATCGAGATGAGTCAGCACAGGGATACTCCTGATCAGGAGCAGCAATTGTAAACCCGTGAGTCAATTTTGCGCAGGGCTGTTTATCCCATGAGCCAGCGCTGTCAATGTGGCGAGGGAGCTTGCTCCCTCGCCACAGGTTATCGACAGCAGCGGGCGTCAGAAGCGGAAGGTAAATCCGGCATTGATCCCGTTGTTGTTGCCCCGGTTCGATAGCAAACCGCTGTAGTTCAATGACACCAGCGTATCTTTTGTCAGCGCCATTTCCGCACTGGCCTTGATCACCGCACCATCCCGGGCCACGGGCACGCTGTTGACGGCAAACGCGTTGTCACTGCCGGCAAACTTCAGCGAGGCTTCACGGTCTGTGTCGCCGAACTGATGCTCCCACCCCAACTCACCGCGCAAGGTGACCGCCGAGGTCGAGCTGATGGGCAGTTGGGTATGCGCGCGCAGGCCCAGCGTCGAAAGCGTAGCGTCCTGGCTTTGCTTGCTGGCATGCAACGCGGCAGCGCCGCCTTTCTCCTTGAACGAGTCGCTTTGGTAGTTCAGGTACGTCAGGTTGGCGAAGGGTTCGAACAGGTTCCACTGGGTGTAACCAATTTCGGCAAACACCTGGTCGGTGCGGGCGTTGTAGTCCGCTTTGTCATAGTCCGATTGGTTGGCGTAAGCCACGCGCCGCGAGCTGTCGATACGATGCCAGGTGGTGGCACCGCCCAACCGCAGGGCAATCGCGTCGAAGCGTTTGCCGCTATACACCGACAGGTGATAGTTGTCGCTGTCCGCCGACGCCGACTCGCCATTGAGGTGGCTCTGGGTGTAGCCGGTCGCCGCGCCCACACGCCAGCCGTCGCCGACTTCAGTGTCCAGCCCCAGCAACACGCCGCTGGTGGATGAGGAGTAGCCACTGGCATTGCTGTCACCGCTGACGTTATTGCGACCGCCCAGCAGTTGCACCCAGCCACCGTTGTCATGGGTTTCGATCTGCGCACCGGAATCCAGCGCCTGGGCTTGCTGCAAGCGACCATTCACGGCTTCACGGAGGTAACGGCTGTCGGCCATTTGCGCCGCCGCCACGTCCGAGTGCAATTGCCCCGAGAGCTGCTTGAACGCCGCCTGCGCCTGTGCGGCCGAGTCCGACGCCAGCAAGCTTTCATACACCGGGCTGCCCGTGCCCAACGCTTCGATTGCGGTCGCTGCGGCCCGCTCGTTGCGGGTTTGCGCGATGCTGGCGAAGCTCGTCTGGTTACGCTCCACCGCCAGGGTCAGCTGGTTCGGCTGATAACTGAGCTGGGTGCCGATAAACAGATAGTTGGGCGAAATCGCCGCAAACTGCCCATTGATACCCTGGGCGGCGCTGAGGATGTTGAACTGCTGGCCGACCAGGCTGCGCGCTTCGCTGGCGGACAACAGGTTGGGGCTGTTTTCCAGGGACACGGCCACCACACCGCCATTGAGCGTGGCGACGCCGCTGCTCTGGATCTGGTCGCTGCGCCCATTGGGGCCGACTTCGACCGCGTACACCGAGCCGGGGTTGAACGTCACATTGCCGGTGTGCAGCGTACCGATCGAATGCCCAGGCGCCACGCGGCCACCGTTGTTCACTGTGAGCGCGCCCACCGAACCATTGCCGGCCAGTGTGCCACCCAGCGTGGTCACCACGCCGTTACCGGGATCGCGCACGCCCACGGCGCTGCCATCCACCGTCACAGCCGACGTCAACGTGCCGTCCACCGACAGTTTGCCGCCGCGCACCCAGGTGCTGCCCGAATACGTGTTCTGGCCTTCCAGCACCAGTTCGCCGTCACCCGACTTGGCCAGGCTGCCGACGTAAGTGCTGCCGGTGAGCAAGTCCTGACCGCGTGTCAGGGTCGCCTGCTCCCGGGCATGGCCGATTTCGTATTCGAATTGATCATCCGCCGAGGCGTTGGCCGGCAGGCCGTTGAGCCAGCCTTTTTGCTGCTGGGTCGCCGCCCACGTCGCTTGCTCGGTGGCGTCCTCTACGCGGCGTGCGCGAATGGCCTCATCGGAAATCGGGTTGGCCCAGATATCGCGGGTGCCGCCCGGCAGTGCCACCGCCACGGCGCCGAGGAACTGCCCCGGCCCTTGCATGGCTTTTTGCAGGTTGGGCAGGCCCCAGCCACTGACCACGCCCGGCACTTGCGGCGTGCCTGGCGCGGCATCATGTACTGGCTGCAGGTTGTCGTAGGTACGGCCACCGGTCAGGTTGCCCACGGGCGTGCCCGGACCGTCCGGCGCTTGCAGGCTAGAGGTGGTCAGCAACACGTCCCGCGCCTGGCTGGCGGTCATATACGGGAAGCGCTGAATCACCAACGCCAGGGCCCCGGAAACACTTGGCGCTGCGGCCGAGGTGCCGTTGGCGTTAGGGATGATCTCCCCCTCAGGCCCGGTGGATGGAATGCCTGAAACGCCCATCACGCACCACCACTTCGAGGTGCCGCAACGGTTGTAGACCTGCGCGCTGGTCTCGTCATAACCGGTGATCGAGAGGAATTTGCCTTCGATGTCCGGCTTGAAAAACGGCAGGTTGGCGTTGGTGTCCGGGTTGGCGCCGTGGCTGTCGTTACCGGCGGAGATGATCTGGATGAAGGTATTTTGCCGCGCGGCATCGGCCATCGCGTCCATCCAGGTTTTCTGCCCGGCGTGGGCCTTGTCCCAGAACGGGCGATAAGCGGCGGTCATGTCGCGCAGGTTATCGGCCGCGCTGTCGCCGACATTGCCGAAATGGTTCTCCACGTCGTTGCGCGAGTTCTGCCCCCAGCTCTGGTTGACGATCGACACATTCTTCGCCGCCAGCGCGTTGTAGCTGGCCATGAAGGCGTTGTAGTCCAGATCGTTGGAACCCTGGAAACGGTTGTCATCGGTACCGCCGGTGTTCGCGACAAAAATGTTCGCGTCAAACGCAATGCCATGCATGCCGGTGCCGTTGCGACTGGCACCCAGCACACCGGACATTTCCGTGCCGTGGCCGTCGTTGATGGCGGGGTCGTATTCGCCGGAAATGCTGAAGTGCTCGCCCTTCTGAAACTCGCCGTCCGGTGTGTCATGGATATAGCGCGGGTGGGTGGCGTAGTACTCGCCAGTGGAGGTCACTGCCTGCACGCGGTCCTGGCCTTGGGCATTCTTGCCCTGGAATTCGAAATGTTCGGTGAGGATGCCCGAGTCGAGCACGCCCACATTCACCCCCTTGCCGGTCATGCCCAAGGCATAGGCGTAATACGCATTGGTGCGGTCCAGGCCGGAATTGACCTGGGCTTCCGGGGTTTTCCAGGTTTGCGCGTTGGCGCTCCAGTCACGCGTGGCGGCGGCCCAGGACTGCCCGGCATTCAGTTGCCCGCTCAGGTTGCTGCTGACGCCCGGCTCCACATAGGTGTAGGGCTTGGCGGCCGGCAGGTTGGCGATGATCGCCTTGGAAAAATCCAGAATATTGGTGGTGTAGCGGCCGTTGTTGCTGAACAGCCGGCTGCGGTAGTAATCGAGGCGCGAGGCGTAGTCCAGCGGGCGTCTGGTGTCGCCAAGCATGGCGCCGATGGTCAGGTTTTCCGGTTGCAACTCGTAGTTTTGCTTGAGGGCCGAATCGAATTTGCCGGACTGCGCGGCAAAATCCTTGGCCGCCAGATCGACGATATCCGCGTAGGCAAACCGCAGGTTTTTGTACACATCGGTGTTGGGGCCAAAGGAGGCGACGGCTTTTCTGAAGGCCGACTCCAAAACCTGCGAGGTATAGGGGTTGGCATCATCGGCCCAGGCCATGCAACCCTGCCCCAGCCACAATGCCAGGCCGAGTGCGATGGGGGTGAGCGGTATCGGTTTGAAGCGAGAAGCGCGCTTGGGTTTTTCAGACAAAGTGAAGCCATTACCTGCTACGTCCATTCTTCCTTTCCCTTTGGATAAGTGCGTCGTCAATGAGCGATGTATCGGGCTTTTTGTAATAGGCAGGGTCACGCGGAAAACCCGAAGGGGTCTTCAAACGTCGTCGAATCAGGGAGGTGGTGTTCCGACGGGGTGGTGAAGTGTTCTTATTATTTTCGGCGATAAAAAATGTAACAAAATAAATACAAAGACCACAAGCACCCACGGCGCATTAACGAATTCAAATGTCGCCCACAACAAAAACCCCGGATTTCGTGAAAAATCCGGGGCGGTTCGTGGCATTTAGCCACTAACTACGACATGGGTGTGTTTACAGATGGGACTCGGCGTATTCAGCCAGAATCGAACGAGGTACCCCTTGCAGCGCGATGTGCACGCCGTTCGGGAAGTCTTTGAAACGTTCCGTGAGGTAAGTCAGCCCGGAGCTGGTCGCGGACAGGTAAGGGGTGTCGATCTGTGCCAGGTTGCCCAGGCACACCACTTTGGAACCGGCGCCGGCACGGGTGATGATGGTTTTCATCTGGTGCGGCGTGAGGTTCTGGCATTCATCGATCAAAATCAGGCTTTGCTGGAAGCTGCGACCCCGGATGTAGTTGAGGGATTTGAACTGCAACGGCACTTTGCTGAGGATGTAGTCGACGCTGCCATGGGTGTTTTCGTCATCCATGTGCAAGGCTTCGAGGTTGTCGGTGATCGCCCCCAGCCACGGCTCCATTTTTTCCGCCTCGGTGCCGGGCAGGAAACCGATTTCCTGGTCCAGGCCCTGCACGCTGCGGGTGGCGATGATGCGGCGATAGCGCTTGGTCACCATGGTCTGTTCGATGGCGGCCGCCAGGGCGAGGATGGTTTTCCCCGAGCCTGCGGCGCCGGTCAGGTTGACCAGGTGAATGTCCGGGTCGAGCAGCGCGTACAGCGCCAGGCTCTGGTAGATGTCACGCGGTTTCAGGCCCCAGGCTTCCTGGTGCAACAGGGGTTCCTGATGCAGGTCGAGGATCAGCAGCTTGTCGACCTGGATCTCTTTGATCCAACCCACAAACCCCTGTTCGTCGATGATGAATTCATTGATGTGCACGGCCGGCAGGTTGTCGATCAGCTGTACCTGGTGCCAGGTGCGGCCATGGTCCTGACGGGTTTCGACCTTGCTCACCAGGTCCCAGAACGAGCCGGTCACCGTGTGGTAACCACGGGACAACATCGACACGTCGTCGACCAGTTGGTCGGTACTGTAGTCCTCGGCAGCGATCCCACACGCTCGTGCCTTGAGGCGCATATTGATGTCTTTGGTCACCAGCACCAGGCGCAGGTCCTTGTCGCGCGCGTGCAGGTCGATCAATTGGTTGATGATTTTGTTGTCGTTCAGATTTTCCGGCAGCAGGCTGTTGGGCTCGTTGCCCTTGCTCATCAGAATCGAAAGCAAGCCCTTGGGCCCGCTTTTACCGCGCTGGATCGGTACGCCGACTTCAACGTCCTCGGGCGAGGCTTCACCCAGGGTCTTGTCGATCAGGCGGATGGCCTGGCGGCATTCGGCGGCAACGCTGTGGTGCCCGCTTTTGAGTTTGTCGAGCTCCTCAAGCACGATCATCGGGATGGCGACGTGGTGTTCTTCGAAGTTAAGCAGTGCGTTTGGATCGTGGATCAGTACGTTGGTATCAAGCACATAAAGGATTGGCTGGTCGGAAGAAGGGTTACGTCCATGATCATCCATACTCGGTCACCTTTGTGGGAGCCAGTCGACGCAATACCTGGGCGGTGCTGCGCCTCGATTCGACCACCGAATGCACCTGAGGGACGTCAAGTGCATGCCCACATGAGGAGTCTGGGAAGACGCCACCTGTGCTGCAGGTTTCGGCGATCTGACTTCGTAATACCGCAAAACACATGACAGGAAAAAGCACTTTGACGCTTTTTTGAAGTTTATTTTTCAGGATGACGAATAGCACTAGCCGGGTGCCAGCGACCCCGTTAAAGTCGGAAGTCCGCCTGCATCGAGTTGTCGCGAAAAATCACCCCAAAAAAGCTTCATCCCCAACAGGGCCGGGGACTTCGCCTTTTTAACGAAAGGCTTCCCGGCAGTCCTGCCAACCAAGCCCGCTTTGCGCCGTCGCCTGCATCAGCAAGGGCAATGCCACCCGCGCCTTGTCCTGGGTGTCGTGGAACACAATCACCCCTTTGCGCCACAGCAGCATCAGCGTCAGCACGCGCTGCGCCGACTCGTCCGGCTTGAGCATGCCCGGGTCGTCCTGGGAATCGATATCCCACAACGCCACTTGCAACCCCTGGGCTTGGAAGAAGCCCTGGCTGTCTGCCCGGCGTTGGCCATAGGGCGGGCGAAACAGCGGCACGTAGTTTTCCGGCATCAGGTTCTGCGCCAGCGACGCGCTGCGGGTGATTGAGCTTTGCCAGTCCACCCAATGGCTGTGTGAGCGATACTGCCAACCCTGAATGCCCACGCACTGGCCCTGGTACAACGCCTGCACGTCGGCCGCAGAGCTACGCTCCACGCGGTTTTTCAGGCTGCTGCCGAGGGCGAAGAAGGTGGCGTTCATCTTTTGTTTGCGCAGGTAGTCGGTGAGCCAGTCGGTATTGCCGCTGACGGGTGCCGGTCCGCCATCGAAGGTCAGCAGGAACATCCGGTCGTTGAGCTCGTCGCCGTTGCGCTCGTGATCACCGAAGCGGGCGATTTCGCTGCTGATCTGCGGAAACAGCGCGGCCTTGCGCAGCAGCTCGTCGAGGTAGCGTTCGTGGAAGTGATGACTGGGGGCGGCCCAGCCTATATAGAAGGAGTTGTCGCTGACTTCGAACTTGCCGGCCTGTTCGCGCAGGTCGTCCATGCTTTCGACCAAGTAGCAAAAGGACGCATCCTCCTCGCAGCTTTGCTCGGCGTGGGTGTAGTTTTCCAGCAGGCGTTGCCAGAGCTGGCGACGCAGGTCATCGATGGACGCCATGTTGATGATCTTCAGGCCCAGGCGTTGTTTGAGCGCGGCTTCATCCTGGGCTTCGCTGGCGATCAAGCTGTGGGCGAACATCAGGATTTCGGCGCGTGAGGCGACGTCGAACAACGCGGGGCTGCTGAGTTTTTCGGGCCAGGTGCCGCGGTCGAGGCTGGCCACGTCTACCGGCGCGGCTTGGACGGTCAGGCTGAGCAGGCAGGCTGATAATAGTAGGCGTGCAATTCGCACCTGGGGTCTCCCGTTTCAGAGTCGTCGGGCACTATAGCTGATCGACGCCCACCCAGTGTGGGAGCTGGCTCCCACAGAAAAGAAGCCTCGGCGTCTATCAGCATGATAGGTGGAGTCAAACGCCCCAACCCCCTAGAATCCCCCCACGATTCCAGGAGCCAACCTCATGCTGATGGTGATTTCCCCCGCCAAAACCCTCGATTTCGAGTCCAAACCGGCCACCCCGCGCTTCACTCAGCCGCAATACCTCGACCACTCCCAGGAGCTGATCGAGCAACTGCGCGAACTGACCCCGGCGCAAATCAGCGAATTGATGCACGTCTCCGACAAGATCGGCGGCCTCAACGCCGCGCGCTTCGGCAGCTGGACGCCAGCGTTCACCCCGGCCAACGCCAAACAGGCCCTGCTGGCGTTCAAGGGCGACGTGTACACCGGCCTGAATGCCGAAACATTCAGTGATGCCGACTACACCTACGCCCAGGACCACCTGCGCATGCTCTCGGGCCTCTACGGCCTGCTGCGCCCGCTGGATCTGATGATGCCGTATCGCCTGGAAATGGGCACCAAACTGCCCAACGCCCGTGGCAAGGACCTGTACGCGTTCTGGGGCACGCGCATCAGCGAATGGCTGAATGAAGCACTGGCCGCACAAGGCGATGACGTGCTGCTCAACCTGGCGTCCAACGAGTACTTCTCGGCCGTCAAACGCACAGCCCTGAACGCGCGCATCATCAACACCGAGTTCAAGGACCTGAAGAACGGCCAGTACAAGATCATCAGCTTCTACGCCAAAAAGGCGCGGGGCATGATGAGCCGCTTCGTGATTGAAGAACGCATCAACGACCCGGCCAGGCTCAAGGAGTTTGACGTACAGGGTTATCGCTTCAATGCAGAGCAGTCCAAGCCGGACAACCTGGTGTTCCTGCGCGATCACGCACCGGAATAAGGCCCTCAAAAACACAGATGTTCAAATGTGGGAGCTGGCTTGCCTGCGATGGCGGTGTATCAGTAGCAACTTTGCCAACTGACCCGCCGCCATCGCAGGCAAGCCAGCTCCCACATTTTGTTTGTATTCCAAGCCTGAGAAAGTCATTTATTTGACGTCAAAAAATATCCTGACGCATTCCTAACGAATTTTTCACTCGACATTCGTCGTTTTTTTTCGTAGTGGCACCACTTTTTTTAAACACTGGTGGCACAAAACTATCCCCCGCGCCCAACTCCCTACAACTACTGGCCCAAGTAGCAAGTGCTATCAATATACTACCAGTGCCATCTTTTCTAATATTTCAAGAAATTTCCGAAAACAGGATGAGCGGCCCGGAACTTCATCAAAACACGCGGCTCATACCACCGGTAACGAAATTCTCTGTTTCTGTAAGAGATGACTTACATGACGATCCACAGAAGTAATTAAGTTGTCACAACAATTTATATAGACGGGTCACATCATCAACTGATTGAGTTGAGGGCGGCGATAAGGACTGGTTGCTATCCCCTATAGGCCAAGGCAGCGCTTACCTGAATGTGTCGGTGATGACACCCAAGGCATTGATATTTAAAGGCTACCAGCCTGTATCAAGCCCTTGCGGCACCGGCGTCGGGCCCTTCCAGCAGGAAGACCGGCTGCATTTGAGGGCAAGCCCCAATAACAAGGCCAAGTTGCGCACAACTTGAGTGCAATCGTTAGTCACTCGCTAATAAACATGCCTGCACGCGGTAAGTCGGCGTCTATTCGCCCAACTTCCGTGGCATTCAGTGACGCTTGCAAACATGAACTCCGGCCATCTAATTGGCGTGATTAATACAGAGGTAAATGCGATGCGCATCAGCATATTTGGTTTGGGTTACGTTGGCGCAGTCTGTGCCGGTTGCCTGTCTGCCCGTGGCCACGAAGTGGTCGGCGTAGACATCTCCAAGGATAAGATTGACCTGATCAATGCGGGCAAATCGCCAATCGTTGAACCGGGTCTGGGCGAGCTGTTGAGCCAGGGTATCGAGACCGGTCGGCTGCGCGGCACCACCAACTTCGCCGAAGCGATCCGCGACACCGACCTGTCGATGATTTGCGTCGGTACGCCGAGCAAGAAAAACGGCGACCTGGAACTCGATTACATCGAAGCCGTGTGCCGCGAGATCGGTTTTGTCCTGCGTGACAAAGCCACCCGCCACACCGTGGTCGTGCGCAGCACCGTATTGCCGGGCACCGTGGCCAACGTGGTGATCCCGATCCTCGAAGACTGCTCCGGCAAAAAAGCCGGCGTCGACTTCGGTGTCGCGGTCAACCCGGAATTCCTGCGTGAATCCACTGCCATCGCCGACTACGACCTGCCACCGATGACCGTCATCGGCGAGTTCGACAAAGCCTCCGGCGATGTCCTGCAGTCGCTGTACGAAGAACTCGACGCGCCGATCATCCGCAAAGACATCGCCGTCGCCGAAATGATCAAGTACACCTGCAACGTGTGGCACGCCACCAAAGTTACCTTCGCCAACGAAATCGGCAACATCGCCAAGGCCGTCGGCGTCGATGGCCGCGAAGTGATGGAAGTCGTGTGCCAGGACAAGACCCTCAACCTGTCCCAGTACTACATGCGCCCAGGCTTTGCCTTCGGCGGTTCGTGCCTGCCCAAAGACGTGCGTGCGCTGACTTACCGCGCCGGCTCCCTGGACGTGGAAGCGCCGCTGCTCAACTCCCTGATGCGCAGCAACGAATCCCAGGTGCAGAACGCCTTCGACATCGTCGAAAGCCACGACAAACGCAAAGTCGCCCTGCTCGGCTTGAGCTTCAAGGCCGGCACCGATGACCTGCGCGAAAGCCCGTTGGTCGAACTCGCAGAAATGCTGATCGGCAAGGGTTACGACCTGAGCATCTACGACAGCAACGTCGAATACGCCCGTGTGCACGGCGCGAACAAGGACTACATCGAAGGCAAGATCCCGCACGTGTCGTCCCTGCTCAACGCGGACTTCGATGATGTGATCAACAACTCCGACGTGATCATCCTCGGCAACCGCGACGAGAAATTCCGTGCCCTGGCGCACAACGCGCCACACGGCAAGCAAGTGATCGATCTGGTGGGCTTCATGTCCCAGGCCACCAGTGTGAGCGGTCGCACCGAAGGCATTTGCTGGTAACAGCAACGGCGAGTTCCGGGCTGCAAGCGTACTTCCCCAGCGCTTGCAGCCGGGAGCCTTCTTCACCTTCGGATGACGCTTATGTCCAAGTTAAAACACGTACTCCTTCAATCCGCCGGCTGGCTGTTCTTTCTGAGCCTGCTGATGGGGCTCGCCCTGCTGCTGCCGGCGAGCACGTTCGACTCACAGTCGAAGAATTTTATTTTCCTGATTGGCGCCGTCGGTATCTGGCGCTACTCGATGGGTGCTACGCATTTCTTTCGCGGCATGCTGTTCCTCTACGTGGTCTACCCGCACCTGCGCCGCAAGGTACGCAAGCTGGGCAAGTCGGCGGACCCTTCCCATGTGTTCCTGATGGTCACCAGTTTTCGTATCGACGCGCTGACCACCGCGCAGGTGTACAGCTCGGTGATTCGCGAGGCCATTGAGTGCGGCTTCCCCACCACCGTGGTCTGCTCGCTGGTGGAAATGTCCGATGAGCTGCTGGTGAAGAGCCTGTGGGAACGCATGAACCCGCCGGACCACGTAAAGCTGGACTTCGTGCGCATCGCCGGTACCGGCAAGCGCGACGGCCTGGCGTTTGGTTTTCGCGCTATCTCCCGCCACTTGCCGGATGACCGCGCCGTGGTGGCCGTGATCGATGGCGACACCGTGCTCGCCGAAGGCGTGGTGCGCAAGACCGTGCCGTGGTTCCAGCTGTTCGGCAATGTCGGCGGCCTGACCACCAACGAATTCTGTGAAGTACGTGGCGGCTACATCATGAGCGAGTGGCACAAGCTGCGCTTCGCCCAGCGCCACATCAACATGTGCTCCATGGCCCTGTCCAAACGCGTGCTGACCATGACCGGGCGCATGTCGGTATTCCGCGCCAACGTGGTCACCGACCCCGGCTTTATCGCCGACGTGGAAAGCGACTCGCTGCAACACTGGCGCCTGGGCCGCTTCAAGTTCCTGACCGGTGATGACAAGTCCAGCTGGTTCAGCCTCATGCGCCTGGGCTATGACACCTTCTACGTGCCGGACGCGGCCATCCACACGGTGGAACACCCGCCGGAAAAGAGCTTTATCAAGGCCAGCCGCAAGCTGATGTTCCGCTGGTACGGCAACAACCTGCGCCAGAACTCCCGTGCCCTGGGCCTGGGTGTACGCCGCCTCGGCCTGTTCACCAGCGTGGTGCTGTTCGACCAGCGTGTGTCGATGTGGACCTCGCTGCTCGGCCTGACCGTGGCGATCATCGCCACCTTCAAATACGGCGGCGCGTTCATCCTCGCCTACCTGCTGTGGATCGGCATCACCCGCCTGATTCTCACCCTGTTGCTGTCGTGCTCCGGCCACAAGATCGGCCCGGCCTACCCGGTGATTCTCTATTACAACCAGATCATGGGCGCGCTGGTGAAGATCTACGTGTTCTTCCGCCTTGATCAACAGTCCTGGACCCGCCAGGACACCAAACTGACCCGCGATTTGGCCAGCTTTCAACGTTGGTTCAACACCTGGTCGTCTCGGACCATGACCTTCTCCGCCGGCAGCATTTTCGTCGCCGTGTTGCTGATGATGGTCTGACCCTGCCAAGCCTGAATTAACTAGGAAACCGAACACTATGAACAGCCCAGCAAACGTCAACGTTGTCCACGAATCCGAAGCCCAGCGCCAACATGCCCGCGTGAAAATCCCGGCCAAGCTGCGCTTCTTCAACACTGACCGCACGCCGACCGAAGCCCGGGTGATCGACCTGTCCGCCGGCGGCCTGGCCTTCACCTCCACCCAGCCGCTGACCGTCGGCGAAGTGCACAAGGGCCGCCTGCAATTCGTGATCGATAACCTCGGCCTGGCGATGGACGTGGAGCTGCAGATCCGTTCTTACGACCGCCAGAGCGGCCGCACCGGTTGCCAGTTCCAGAACCTGGAACAACAGGATATTTCCACCCTGCGCCACCTGATTACCTCGCACCTGTCCGGCGACATCGTGACCATGGGCGACGTGCTCGCCACCCTGCAGCGCGACAACTTCACCAAGGCGCGCAAGGTCAAGGACAGCGGCAGCGGCATGACAGCGCTTGGCCGCCTGCGTGCGGTGACGTTCAGCGCGGGCATCTTCATCGTCGGCCTGGCTGCGTTCGGTTTCGTGTTCAAGTCGGTGTACGGCATGTACTTCGTCAGCCACGCCCAGGCCGGCCTGGTCAGCGTACCCGGCATGAACGTGACAATGCCGCGCGACGGCACCGTGCAAAGCCTGCTCAAAGGTGACGCGATAGCCGCCAAAGGCGCGCCGCTCGCCACCTTCAGCACCAGCATGCTCGACGTGCTCAAGGGCCACCTGGACGAAGACCAACTGCAACCGGCCAAGGTTGAAGAGCTGTTCGGCAAACAAATGACCGGCACCCTGACTTCTCCGTGCGATTGCGTCGTAGCCCAGCAACTGGTCGCCGACGGCCAATACGCCAGCAAAGGCGACGTGATTTTCCAACTGGTGCCACGCGGCAGCCAGGCCAACGTGGAAGCGCGCTTCACCTATCGCCAGTTCGCCGATGTTCGCCCAGGTACCCCGGTGAACTTCCAGGTCGCCGACGAAGAACAGGTACGCACCGGCACCATCGTCAGCAGCACCAGCCTGAACAGCGCCGATTTGTCCTCCGACATCCGCGTGCAGATCAAGCCTGACGCGCCGCTGGACAGCACCTACGCCGGCCGCCCGGTGGAAGTGACCAGCGACCGTGGCCCCTCGCTGAACTGGCTGATCGACAAAGCCATGGCCAACGGTCTGTAAGCAGAGGACATGCCTGTGATGACTCTCCCAAACACACCACTCCCCCCTGTGGGAGCCGGGCTTGCCCGCGATGGCATCGACTCGGTACACCCGATACACCGAGGTGCCCGCATCGCAGGCAAGCCAGCTCCCACACAAGGCAGATCGCATGCAGCCGCCGTGTATTGTGCTCTGGCACTGGCCGTCAGCCTCGCCGGTTGCGCCGGCCTGCCCGACCAACGCCTGGCCAACGAAGCCCTGAAGCGCGGCGACACCGTCACCGCCCAGCAGAACTACCAGCAACTGGCCGACCTGGGTTACAGCGAGGCCCAAGTCGGCCTGGCCGACATCCAGGTCACCACCCGCGATCCCGAGCAAATCCGCCAAGCCGAAGCCACCTATCGCGCGGCTGCCGACACGTCGCCCCGCGCCCAGGCCCGCCTCGGTCGCCTGCTGGTGGCCAAACCCGGCGCCACCGAAGCCGAACAGCACGAAGCCGAAGGCCTGCTGAAAAAAGCCTTTGCCAATGGCGAAGGCAACACCCTGATTCCGCTGGCGATGCTTTACCTGCAATTCCCCCACAGCTTCCCGAACGTGAACGCCCAGCAGCAAATCAACACGTGGCAGGCCGCCGGTTATCCGGAAGCCGGGCTGGCTCAGGTGCTGCTGTATCGCACCCAGGACACCTACGACCAGCACCTGGATGACGTGGAGCGCATCTGCAAAGCCGCGCTGAACACCACCGACATCTGCTACGTCGAGCTGGCCACGGTCTACCAGAAAAAAGCCGAGCCGGAAAAACAGGCCGAGCTGCTTAAGCAGATGGAAGCCGGCTACAGCCGTGGCACGGTCACAGCACAACGTGTGGATAGTGTTGCGCGTGTCTTGGGCGATGCGACCCTCGGTAAAACCGATGAGAAAACCGCCCAAGCCCTGCTGGAAAAAATTGCCCCCGGCTACCCCGCGTCCTGGGTCAGCCTGGCGCAGTTGCTCTACGACTTCCCCGAGTTGGGCGACGTCGACCAGATGATGAAGTACCTCGACAACGGCCGCGCCGCCGACCAACCGCGTGCCGAGCTGCTGCTGGGCAAGCTCTATTACGAAGGCAAGTGGGTGCCGGCTGATGCCAAGGTCGCCGAAGCGCATTTCGAAAAAGCCGAGGGCAAGGAAGTCGCCGCCGACTACTACCTCGGCCAGATCTACCGCCGGGGTTACCTCGGCAAGGTCTATCCGCAAAAAGCCCTCGACCACTTGCTGACCGCTGCACGCAACGGCCAGAACAGCGCGGACTTCGCCATCGCGCAATTGTTTTCCCAAGGCAAGGGCACCCAGCCCGACCCATTGAACGCCTACGTCTTCAGCCAGTTGGCCAAGGCCCAGGACACGCCAGAGGCCAATGACTTGGCCACGCAGCTCGAAGCCCCGCTCACGCCAGCGCAACGCGCCGAAGGCCAACGCCTGGTGCAACAGGAACTGGCCGCGCGCGGCACCCTGGCCCAGAGCACGCTGCAACTGCACGCCCTGCAAGAAGAAGACGGCGAGGAATCCCTATGAAGCTCAACCCCTTCGTCAAGGCCGGCATCGGCCTGACCTTCGCCCTGCTGTGGTCGTGCCCGACCCTGGCCGCGCTGACCGAAGCCAAGAACTTTGGCCTTGAAGTCAAAGCCACCGCGCAGTCCGAAGATGACCGTGACCTCGGCACCCAGAAAGGCGGCGACGTCAACGGCATCGGCCTTGACCTGCGCCCCTGGATCTACGGCGAAAGCGGCGCGTGGAGCGCCTACGCCATGGGCCAGGCCGTGACCTCCAGCGACATCATCGAGACCGACACCCTGCAACAGTCGGCCGATGACACCACGGAACAATCGAGCAACGACGACCGCAAGGCCAAGAAAAACTACCTGGCCCTGCGCGAATTCTGGGTCGGCTACAGCGGCTTCACGCCCTACCCCGGCGAGATCCTCAAGTTCGGCCGCCAGCGCCTGCGCAATGACGACGGCCAATGGCGCGACACCAATATCGAAGCGCTGAACTGGACCTTCGACACCACCCTGCTCAAGGCCAATGTCGGCGCCGCTGAACGCTTCAGCGAATACCGCACCGACCTCAAGGAGTTGTCCCCTGTGGACAAGGACCGTCAGCACTTCTATGCCGACGCCGCCTACCAGTGGACGCCGGGCCAGTGGATCGGCCTGCGCGGTCACCACACCCACGACGACGGCAAGCTCGATTATGCCGAACCGGGCGTGGCCAGCGACCCTTTGGACAAGCGTGAAAACGGCGACCTGACCTGGCTCGGTATCGAAGCCAACAGCGATGCCTACAACTGGCGCAACACCAACACGGTCAACTACTGGGCGAGCATCACCGGCATGAAAGGCGACCGCGACAAGGTCAATGCCCTGAACGCCGACGGCACCCGTCCCACCGAAGCCAAGCGCAGCGATGACGTGAGCGGCTGGGCCACCGACCTCGGCGTGCGCTTGCGCCTCGACCCGCAGTGGCAAGTCGGTGCGGCTTATTCACGCGCCAGCGCCAACTACGAACAGAACGGCCTGCAAAGCAACCGTTCGAACTGGACCGGCACCCAGTCCCGTGTGCACCGCTTCGGCGAAGCCTTCCGTGGCGAGATGAACAACATGCAGTCCATGAGCCTGTTCGGTTCCTGGCAGCTGCGCGAGGACTACGACGCGAGCCTGGTCTATCACAAGTTCTGGCGCGTGGACGGCAATAAGCCGGTCGGCAGCAACGGCATCGATGCGGTGCAGAACAACACCGACGACGTGACTGGCGCGATCCTGTCCAGCACGTCCCTGCCCCTTGAAGACGGCAAGAAAGACCTGGGCCAAGAGATGGACCTGGTGGTCACCAAGTACTTCAAGAAAGGCCTGCTGCCGGCCGCGCTCAGCCAGTCGATCGACGAGCCGTCGGCGCTGGTGCGTTTCCGTGCCGGCGTGTTCAAGCCGGGTGATGCCTATGGCAGCGGGGTCGACTCGTACATGCATCGCGCGTTTGTCGACGTGATCTGGAAATTCTGATGGGAGCCTGCGCAATGAATGCTCAAAGCCTACTCGTCGCGGCAATGCTGGTGGCCAGCGCCCCAGCGTTTGCCGACACGACGGCCAAGGCGCCGACCATCGCCAAGGAACTGCAACAGGCCAAAACCTACACCATTTCCAGCCCGCCGACTGCGCCGCTGGAGATGCCCAAGCCGGCCCTGCCGGACCTGTCGGGCTACACCGCGGCGGCGATGGAAAAGAAGATCGTGCGCAGCAAGCCGGGCAAAGTCAGCATCCGCCGCATGATGCAGGAAGATGCGCTGAAGGACTTTATCGGCGGCGACAACAAGATGGCCGAATGGGTGGTGCGCCAGCACGGCATTCCCCAGGCCATCTTCGTTGACGACGGCTACCTGAACCTCAAGGACTTGCTCGGCAAGGTGCCCAAGCAGTACCTCAGCGAGACCTCGCCGGGCGTGTTCCTGGCCAAGCTGCCGATCGTGGTCGGGCGCAAGGGCATTCTGGAAATCGACAAGAAAACCCAGGAGCTGCGCCTGTCCCAGCAAGCCGGTTCGTTCCTGATCAACGACGGCCAGCTGTTCGTGCGTGACACCAAAATCACCGGCTGGAACGAAAAGGCCAATGGCCCGGCGCTGTTCCAGTCGCCCAAGGAATTCCGCCCGTTCCTGCTGGCCTGGGGTGGCACCGAGACTTACATCGCCAACAGCAAGATGGCCAGTTTCGGCTACGCCAACAGTAAGTCGTACGGCGTGAGTATTTCCCAATACACGCCGAACATGGCCAAGGTACTCAAGCGCCCTGAACCGACCGGCTGGATCATTGATTCCGAGTTCTCGGACATGTGGTACGGCTTCTACTGCTACGAGACCACCGGCTTTGTGCTCAAGGGCAATACCTACAAAGACAACATCGTCTACGGCATTGACCCGCACGACCGTTCCCACGGCCTGATCATCGCGGACAACACCGTGTACGGCACCAAGAAGAAGCACGGCATCATCATTTCCCGGGAAGTGAACGACAGCTTCATCTTCAACAACCGCAGCTACGACAACAAGCTGTCGGGCCTGGTGATCGACCGTAACAGCGTGAACAACCTGATCGCCGACAACGAGATCTACCGCAACCACACCGACGGCATCACCCTCTACGAGAGTGCCGACAACCTGCTGTGGGGCAACAAGGTGATCAGCAACCGTCGCCACGGCATCCGCATCCGTAACAGCGTGAACATTCGCCTGTACGAAAACACCGCCATGGCCAACGGCCTGACCGGCGTGTACGGCCACATCAAGGATTTGACCGACACCGACCGCGACATCGCCCTCGACCCGTTCGATGCCAAGGTCTCGCTGATCGTGGTCGGCGGTGAACTGGCCGGTAACGGCAGCGGGCCGCTGGCCATCGACTCGCCGCTGAGCATCGAGCTGTACCGCGTGTCGATGCTGGCGCCGACCAAATCCAGCGGCATCAGCTTCAACGGCGTGCTGGGTGATCGTCAGGAAGAAATTCTCGACCTGCTGGTGCGCCAGCAGAAAGCCGTGCTGATCGACCCTGTCGAACGCCAGACCGAAATGCAGGACTGAGGATGACCCTTATGCACCCACACATGATCAAACTGCTCAGCCTTTCGGGCCTGACCCTCGGCCTGCTCGCGGCCAGCCAGGGCGTGCGCGCCGACGAAGTCAAGGCACCGACTTTCACCGCCGAACCCTGCTGCAGCCTGTGCCCGGCGGCGCATGACGCGAAGAACTACACCACGCGCTACCAGCAGAACTTCACCACCCTGGTACAAGCCCAAGGCGACTGGCTGTTCCGCACCCAGGAAGACCTGCGCACCGAATTCGACACCAGCCCCGCCGGCTACAAACGCATGCAACAGTTGCACGATGCGTTCAAGGCCAAGGGCGTGGAATTGGTGGTGGTCTACCAGCCGACCCGTGGCCTGGTGAACCGCAACAAGCTCAACCCCGAAGAGAAGGCCAAGTTCGATTTCGACAAGGCACTGGGCAACTACAAAACCATGCTCGGCCGTTTCGCCAAGATGGGCTATGTGGTGCCGGACCTGTCGCCGCTCACAGATGAGCAACTGCCGGATGAACTGCCGGCCCACGATTTCTACTTCCGTGGCGACCAACACTGGACGCCGTATGGCGCCCAACGCACGGCGAAGATCGTCGGCGCAAAAGTGCGGGCCATGCCCGAATTCGCCGACATTCCCAAGCGTGAATTCGAAACCGTGCGGTCCGGGCGCATGGGCAAGACCGGCACCCTGCACAACATGGCCGGGCAACTGTGCGGCACCAGCTACGCGATCCAGTACATGGACCAGTTCACCACCGAGCCCAAGGGCGAAGCGGGCGACGGCGACCTGTTCGGCGATTCGGGCAACCCACAGATCACCCTGGTCGGCACCAGCCACAGCGGCAAGAACTACAACTTCGCCGGCTTTCTGGAACAGGAAATCGGTGCCGACATTCTCAACGTCGCGTTCCCCGGCGGTGGCCTTGAAGGTTCGATGATCCAGTACCTGGGCAGCGATGAGTTCCAGAAGAGCCCGCCGAAGATTCTGATCTGGGAATTCTCGCCGCTGTATCGCCTCGACCAGGAGACCATCTACCGCCAGATGATGTCGCTGCTCGACAACGGCTGCGAAGGCAAGACCGCGCAGATGAGCGCGAGCACCACGCTCAAACCCGGCAAGAACGAACTGCTGGTCAACAGCTCGAACAAAGACCTGCGTAACGCCAGTCACCAGGTCGATATCCGCTTCGCCGACCCGTCGGTGAAAACCTTGCAAGCCACCCTCTGGTACATGAACGGGCGCCACGAGGACCTCAAGATCGAAAAACCCGAAACATCCGATACAGACGGGCGTTTCGCCTTCGAACTGCGCACTGATGAAGACTGGGCCTCGCAGAACTTGCTGGCCGTAGAAGTGCAAGGCCCCGAAGCGGGCCAGGCCGCGCAGAAGGTTGAAGCGAAAATTTGCACACGCAACGTGTTCCCCAGCGGTGGTCAGCAGACCGCCCAACTGGGGCAATGAGGTTACCTATGCAGAAGTTATTGATTCCATCGTTGCTGGGCCTGGCGATCTTCGCCGGCGCAGCCAACGCCGCCGCCCCACTGCGTCCGCCCCAGGGCTATTTCGCGCCGGTGGAAGCCTTCAAGACCGGCGACTTCAAGAATGACTGCGACGCCATGCCGGCGCCGTACACCGGTTCGCTGCAATTTCGCAGCAAGTACGAGGGCTCGGACAAAGCCCGCGCCACCCTGAACGTGCAATCCGAAAAAGCCTTTCGCGACAGCACCGCCGACATCACCAAGCTGGAAAAAGACACCAGCAAGCGCGTGATGCAGTTCATGCGCGACGGTCGCCCGCAACAGTTGGAATGCACGCTCAACTGGCTCACGAGCTGGGCCAAGGCCGATGCGTTGATGTCCAAGGACTTCAACCACACCGGCAAGTCCATGCGCAAATGGGCGCTGGGAAGCATGGCGTCGGCCTATGTGCGTTTGAAGTTTTCCGACTCCCACCCGCTGGCCAACCACCAACAGGAATCGCAGTTGATCGAGGCGTGGTTCAACAAACTCGCCGATCAAGTGGTCAGCGACTGGGACAACCTGCCGCTGGAAAAAACCAACAACCACTCCTACTGGGCCGCCTGGTCGGTGATGGCAACTTCCGTCGCCACCAACCGCCGCGACCTGTTTGATTGGGCGGTGAAGGAATACAAGGTCGGCGCCAATCAGGTGGATGACCAAGGCTTCCTGCCCAACGAACTGAAGCGTCAGCAACGCGCCTTGTCGTACCACAACTACGCCCTGCCGCCGCTGTCGATGATCGCCAGTTTTGCCTTGGTCAACGGTGTGGATCTGCGCCAGGAAAACAACGGCGCACTGAAGCGCCTGGGCGACAAGGTGCTGGCCGGGGTCAAAGACCCGGACATCTTCGAGAAGAAGAACGGTAAGGAACAGGACATGAAGGACCTCAAGGAAGACATGAAATTTGCCTGGCTTGAGCCCTTCTGCACCCTCTACACCTGCGCCCCGGATGTGCTCGAGCGCAAGCACGGGATGCAGCCGTTCAAGACGTTCCGCCTGGGCGGTGACCTGACCAAGGTCTACGACCCGACGCATGAGAAAGGCAACAAAGGCAGCTGACGAAACAGGGGCCCAATGTGGGAGCGGGCTTGCTCGCGAATGCGGTGTGTCAGGCAACACATCTGTAACTGAACCACCGCATTCGCGAGCAAGCCCGCTCCCACAGTTAACCCGGTTTCGTCAGTTGGAATGTTGTACCGCCCTCCCCCGAAATCGTGGGGGGGGTTTGGGGGGGCTCTGGCCCTTGACTGTCTGTTAAACATGGAGAGATCGGGATGGTTTTCTCGTCCAATGTGTTCCTGTTTCTGTTCTTGCCGATCTTCCTCGGCTTGTACTACTTGAGCGGGCAACGCTATCGCAACCTGCTGCTGCTGATTGCCAGCTATGTGTTCTACGCCTGGTGGCGAGTGGACTTCCTGGCGCTGTTCGCCGCCGTCACGCTGTGGAATTACTGGATCGGCCTCAAGGTCGGTGCGGCAGGCATGCGCACCAAGCCGGCCCAGCGCTGGCTGCTGTTGGGCGTGGCAGTCGACCTGTGCATCCTCGGCTACTTCAAATACGCCAACTTCGGCGTCGACAGCATCAACGTCATGATGAAATCCGCGGGGCTGGAGCCGTTCATCCTGACCCACGTGCTGTTGCCGATCGGGATCTCGTTCTACATTTTCGAGTCCATCAGCTACATCATCGACGTGTACCGCGGCGATACCCCCGCCACCCGCAACCTGATCGACTTTGCGGCGTTCGTGGCGATCTTCCCGCACCTGATTGCCGGCCCGGTGCTGCGCTTTCGCGACCTGGCCGACCAGTTCAACAACCGCACGCACACCCTCGACAAGTTCTCCGAGGGCTGCACGCGGTTCATGCAGGGTTTCATCAAGAAGGTGTTCATCGCCGACACCCTCGCGGTGGTGGCCGACCATTGCTTCGCCCTGCAAAACCCGACCACGGGCGATGCCTGGCTCGGCGCGCTGGCCTACACCGCGCAGCTGTACTTCGACTTCTCCGGCTACAGCGACATGGCTATCGGTTTGGGCTTGATGATGGGTTTCCGCTTCATGGAAAACTTCAAGCAGCCGTACATCAGCCAGTCGATCACCGAGTTCTGGCGCCGCTGGCACATCAGCCTGTCGACCTGGCTGCGTGACTACCTGTACATCACGTTGGGCGGCAACCGTAAAGGCACGCTGACCACCTACCGCAACCTGTTCCTGACCATGCTGCTCGGCGGTCTGTGGCACGGCGCGAACATCACCTACATCGTGTGGGGCGCCTGGCACGGCATGTGGCTGGCGATTGAAAAAGCCATCGGCCTCAACACGTCGCCGCGCAGTTTCAACCCGGTGCGCTGGGCCTTCACTTTCCTGTTGGTCGTAGTGGGCTGGGTAATCTTCCGCGCCGAGAACCTGCACGTGGCCGGGCGCATGTATAGCGCGATGTTCAGCTTCAACGAGTGGTCGTTGTCGGAACTCAACCGCGCCAGCCTCACCGGCCTGCAAGTGGCAACCCTGGTGGTGGCGTACGCGACGCTGGCGTTCTTCGGCCTGCGCGATTTCTATCGCGACCATCCGGCCACGCCGAGCGCGAACCGTGCAGCCCCTGGCTATGCCATGCGTGCCTGCGTGCTGGTGCTGTTCGCGGCGTCGATTTTCAAACTGTCGGCGCAGAGTTTCTCGCCGTTCCTTTACTTCCAATTCTGAGGGAGCCGACATGACCCGTTCATTCCGCGTGCTCTATATCGCCCTGTTCCTCGCCATCCTGCTGGGGTTGGGGCTGTGGTCGACGCGCAGTTTCTTCGGCTTCAGCACCAACGCCGACGCGACCGTGCTTAATGGTCGCTGGACCAAAGCGGTGGAGACTCACTACGACGATGAGTTCCCGATCAAACGCCTGGGCACCAACCTGTGGGCGGCGCTGGACTACAAGCTGTTCAATGAAGGCCGTAAAGGTGTCGTGCTCGGTCGCGACCACTGGCTGTACAGCGACGAGGAGTTCAACCCTAGCGTCAACGAAGACCAGAACCTGCAAGGCAACTACGCGCTGGTCGAAGGCGTGCGCCAGAAGCTCAAGGCCCAGGGCATTCAACTGGTGATGGCGATTGTGCCGGCCAAGGTGCGTCTGTATCCGGAACATCTGGAAGAGGTAAAACCGGCGAGCATCCACGCCAACCTGTACGACGACTTCCACGCCCGTGTGGCGGCCGACAAGATCATCGCCCCCGACCTGCTGGGCCCGCTGCAACAGGCCAAGCTCGGCGGCACGCAAGTGTTCCTGCGCACCGACACGCACTGGACGCCGGACGGAGCGGAAATCGCCGCTAAACAACTGGCAAAGACGATTGCTGAAAAGACGCCACTGAGCGGCGAACCCCAACGCTTTGTCACTGAGGCCGAAAAAACCGAGCCGCACAAAGGCGACCTGCGCCTGTTCCTGCCGCTGGACCCGCTGTTTGAAAACCTGATGCCGCCCAAAGAGCCGCTGCAAAAACGCGTCACCCACCTGGCAGAAAACAAAGGCGACGACGCGCTGTTCACCGACAGCGAAACCCCGGTGGCACTGGTCGGCACCAGCTACAGCGCCAACCCCAACTGGAACTTCGTCGGCGCGCTCAAGCAAGCCTTGCACAGCGACGTCATCAACTACTCCGAAGACGGCCACGGCCCGATCCTGCCGATGCTCAGCTACCTGAAAAGCGATGACTTCAAGAACAGCCCGCCCCAGGTGCTGATCTGGGAGTTCCCGGAACGTTATCTGCCCGTCAACAACGAAATCGGTGATGCCGACCCGCAGTGGGTTGCGCAGCTTAAACAAGCCGGTTCGCGCCAACAGAACATGGCATTGAACACCCTTAAAAAATCCGAGACGCCCGACCGGGCGCAAAACTGAAAGAGAGGTAACTCACATGACTTTCACTACAACTCCTCGTCGTCTCGCCAAGACCCTGGCCCTCGCCGCCGGCATGAGCATCGTTTCGATGTCGGCCTTTGCCGGTGATGCCGCCTTGTACGGCCCTGTCGCGCCAAAAGGCTCCAGCTTTGTGCGGGTCTATAACGCGTCGAATCAGGAAGTCAGCGCCACCGTCGGCGCGACCAACCTGAGCGACGTTGCGCCACTGGCCAGCAGCGATTTCAGCTTCATGCCCGGCGGTGACTACAGCGCCAAGGTCGGCAGCCAGACCGTGCCAGTCAAACTCGCCGCCGACCACTACTACACCCTGGTCAACAGCGGCGCCGGCCAGCCACAACTGATCGAGGAGCCGCCGTTCAAGAACAAGCAGAAGTCCCTGGTGCGCGTGCAGAACCTCAGCGACAAGGCCCTGACCTTGAAGACTGCCGACGGCAAGACCGATGTGGTCAAGTCGGTGGCCGCCAAAGGCCGTGGCGAGCGCGAAATCAACCCGGTGAAAGTGAGCCTGGCGTTGTATGACGGTGACAAGAAAGTCGGCGATGTGAAGCCGGTGGCGTTGGAACGTGGTGAAGCGGCGGTGCTGTATGTGACCGGTTCTGGTTCAAGCATTTCGCCAGTCTGGGTCAAGCGCCCGGTGTCGACCCGCTGATTAGATTCTGAAATTGACGCTCCCCCTGTGGGAGCGGGCTTGCTCGCGAATGCGGTGGTTCATCAGCAGATGTGCCGACTGACACACCGCTTTCGGGAGCAAGCCCCCTCCCACAGGCTCTGACCCAAATCGATTCAAGGAGAAACAGCATGATCCCAGTAATCCTTTCCGGTGGTAGCGGCTCACGTCTTTGGCCGCTTTCCCGTAAACAGTTCCCGAAACAATTCCTGGCCCTGACCGGCGAGCACACACTGTTCCAGCAAACCCTGGAACGCCTGGTGTTTGAAGGCATGGACTCCCCGATCGTGGTCTGCAACAAGGACCACCGCTTCATCGTCAATGAGCAACTCAGCGCCCGCAAGCTGGAATGCCAGCGCATCCTGATGGAGCCCTTTGGCCGCAACACCGCGCCCGCCGTGGCGTTGACCGCGATGATGCTGGTCAACGAAGGGCGCGACGAGCTGATGCTGGTGCTGCCCGCCGACCACGTGATCGACGACCAGAAAGCCCTGCAACGCGCGCTGGCCCTGGCCACCGTGGCCGCCGAGCGTGGCGAGATGGTGCTGTTCGGCGTACCGGCGACCCGCCCGGAAACCGGCTATGGCTACATCAAATCCACCGCTGACTCACTGCTGCCTGAAGGCGTCAGCCGCGTGCAACAGTTCGTGGAAAAACCGGATGAAAAACGTGCCGTCGAGTTCGTCAAAAGCGGCGGTTATTTCTGGAACAGCGGCATGTTCCTGTTCCGCGCCAGCCGCTTCCTCGAAGAGCTGAAAAAGCACGACCCGGACATCTACGACACCTGCGTGCTGACCCTGGAACGCAGCGAGCAAGATGCCGACACCGTGACCTTCGACGAAGCCACCTTCGCCTGCTGCCCCGACAATTCCATCGACTACGCCGTGATGGAAAAAACCCAGCGCGCCTGCGTGGTGCCGCTGAGTGCCGGTTGGAGCGACGTGGGTTGCTGGGCGTCGCTGTGGGCGGTCAACGATAAAGACGTGCACGGCAACGTGAGCAAAGGCGATGTGGTCATCCAGGACAGCCGCAACTGCATGATCCACGGCAACGGCAAACTGGTGTCGGTGATCGGCCTGGACAATATCGTGGTGGTGGAAACCAAGGACGCGATGATGATTGCCCACAAGGACAAGGTCCAGGGCGTCAAGCAGATGGTCTCGACCCTCAACGACCAGGGCCGCAGCGAAACCCAGAACCACTGTGAAGTCTATCGCCCGTGGGGCTCCTACGATTCGGTGGACATGGGCGGGCGCTTCCAGGTCAAGCACATCTCGGTCAAGCCGGGCGCGTGCCTGTCGCTGCAAATGCACCACCACCGCGCCGAGCACTGGATCGTGGTCAGCGGCACGGCTGAAGTCACCTGTGACGAAAACGTGTTCCTGCTCTGCGAAAACCAGAGCACCTACATCCCGATCGCCTCGGTGCACCGCCTGCGCAACCCGGGCAAGATCCCGCTGGAAATCATCGAAGTGCAATCGGGCAGCTACCTGGGCGAAGACGATATCGAGCGGTTTGAAGATATCTACGGCCGCTCGACGCCGGTTGAACGTGGCGTGTCGGTGAAAACTATCGCGCAGTAACACAGTCGTACAAGAAGCCCTCACCCAGCCCATTGCGTCCCCTATCCGCAGTGGGTTGGGTGGGGGCTTTTTCTTTGGGCCTTGCGGTGACTGTGACGGCCTCTTCGCGAGCAAGCCCGCTCCCACATTTGACCGAGTACATCCTTTGGAATGCAGTCGAATGTGGGAGCGGGCTTGCTCGCGAAGGCGTCATCCCAACCAACCCACCTCTCAAGGCACCCAATCCCACCTACGCTTAAGTTAGGATGCTCGTTCCCTATTCGAGGTGGTCTCCATGTTCTTCGGCGTTCTCCTGATCATCACCTGGCTGATTCTCCTGCTGCGTTACCCCGCCAAAGCCCTGCCGGTATCGCTGGCCGCCGCCGTCGGCCTGGGTTTTGTGGCCGTCTGGGTCGTCTGGCTGGACAACCGCGAAGCCTCGCAACTGGCGCGCCTGGAGCTGCGCATCAGCTATGCACCCGAGGAATGCCCCGCCGACCGCCCGCTGAAACTGGTCCTCAACAACGGCAACGACGTGCCGCTGACCGAACTGCGCTGGCGCCTCGCCGCCTATGCACCGGGCGACACGGTCAACCTGGCCGATAACGTCTACGCTGCACCCCGCTATCGCGGCCCCGGCGAGTTGCAAGCCGGCGCCACCTGGGACGACTGCCTGCCCACCCCGCCTTTGCGCCCCGGCTACCGCCCGCAAACCCTTGAATTTCGTGCCGAACACCTGCAAGGCAGTTTCTCGGACTGACAAAGGATTGACCCATGCCCAATGTACTGATCACCGGCTGTTCCAGCGGCATCGGCCGTGCCCTCGCCGACGCCTTCAAAACTGCAGGCTATGACGTGTGGGCCAGCGCCCGCCGCCCCGAAGACGTCGCCGGCTTGTCCGCCGCCGGCTTCAACGCCGTGCAACTCGATGTCAACGACAGCGCCGCCTTGCAGCACCTGGCCGAGCAATGGGGCGAGCTGGATGTGCTGATCAACAACGCCGGTTATGGCGGCATGGGCCCGCTGCTCGATGGCGGCACAGACGCAATGCAGCGCCAGTTCGAGACCAACGTGTTTTCCATCGTCGGGGTGACCAAGGCGCTGTTTCCGGCGCTGCGTCGTGGCAAAGGCCTGGTGGTGAATATCGGCAGCGTTTCCGGAGTGCTGGTCACGCCGTTTGCCGGCGCGTACTGCGCGTCCAAAGCGGCCGTGCATGCGTTGAGCGACGCGCTGCGCATGGAGCTCGCGCCGTTTAGCATCCGGGTGATGGAAGTGCAGCCGGGTGCCATCGACACAAGTTTCGCGAAAAATGCCGGGGCCCAGGCCGAACTGCTGATCAACGAACAGTCGCCCTGGTGGCCCTTGCGCGAAGGCATTCGTGCGCGCTCCCAGGCTTCGCAAAATAACCCGACCTCGGCCGACCAGTTTGCGGCGCAGGTACTCAAGGCCGTCCAACAATCAAACCCTCCTCGACTGTTGCGCGCGGGCAATGGCTGTCGGGCGTTGCCGCTGATGGCCGCCTTGCTGCCCAAGGGCTTGCTGGAGAAGGTGTTGAAGAAACGCTTTGGGCTCGCCGGCTCGCTCTAACCCTTCATAAAATCAATAAACGCCCGCACCTTCAGCGGCAAATGTCGGGTGTCCGGGTACATCGCGTAAACCCCTTGCGCGGCGAAGCGATGGTCCGGCAGCAGGCGCACCAACCGCCCCGCCTCCAGATCCGCCTGCACCAGCCACTGCGGCAGCACCGCCACGCCGTGCCCGCGCACGGCGAAGGCCTGGAGCACGGCGGCGCTGTCGGCGACCAGCGCGGTTTGACCGACGCGGTATGGATGTTCGACGCCAGAGGGGTCGGTGACTGCCAGCTCCGTCAACCTGCCGTGCCCCAGCCTCGGCACCTGCTCCAACTCATCAAGCGTTTTAACCCCGGCAAACACTGGCGCTGCGACGGCGAACACGTGGAATGTCGATAACTGCACCGCGCGGTGATTGGAGTCCAGCAAGCGGCCCAGTCGAATCGCCACGTCAAAACGCTCGGAGATCAAATCCGCGTGGGTCGAGGATGTGGATAAGTGAATGTTCAAATCCGGGTGCAGGCGACGGAACGCCTCAATCGCCGGCGCCACCACCGCCAGCGCGTATTCCACTGTGGTGGTGATGCGCAGCGTGCCCTTGAGCTGGGCGTGTTCCGAGCGGGCCTCTTCCACCGCCAGTTGTGCCTCTTCCAGCACCCGCGTGCAGCGTTGGTAAAACCGCTCGCCTGCATCGGTGAGCGCCAACTGGCGCGTGTTGCGGGTCAGCAGCGTGACACCCAGCTCGGCTTCCAGGCGCTTGAGATTGAAGCTGACCACCGCGCGGGTCTGGCCCAGGCGGTCGGCGGCAGCGGTGAGCGAGCCAGCCTCGACCACGGCCTTGAAGGTGTCGAATCGGTCCAGGCTGACCATAGGCCGCGCCCTCCTTTGTCAAAATATTTTTGACAAACTAACAGGAGAACCGCTGTATCCCAAACGTCGCTGCACGCCTACCCTGCCTGCTCAACCCGCAGGATCGCCTTCCGATGACCTACCCCGCAAAAGTCGCCTGGATCTTTTTACTGGGCTTCGCCCTCGACCTGGTGAACATGTTTGTCGCCACGGTCGCCTACCCGGATATCGCTCGCGAGTTGCACGCTTCAGTCACGCAACTGGCGTGGATCAGTAACGCCTACATGCTTGGCCTTACGCTGATTATTCCGTTAAGCGTGTGGCTGGCGGCGATCATGGGCGAGCGCCGTCTGATCGGGGCGAGCCTTTTGCTATTTGCGGGCGCATCACTGATGGTCGGCCAGGCCGCTTCAATCGAAGCGCTGATCGGCTGGCGCGCCGTACAAGGGTTGGGTGGCGGTTTGTTGATCCCCGTGGGTCAAGCGATGGCTTACCGGCAATTTCCGGCGGCACAGCGCAGCCATCTGACGGCGCGGGTGATGTCGGTGGCGCTGCTGGTGCCGGCGTTGTCTCCAGCGCTGGGTGGGTTGATCGTCGACAGCGTGTCCTGGCGCTGGATCTTTTACGCCAACCTGCCGCTGGCGCTGTTCACGTTGCTGCTGACGATGCTGTGGATAAAACCCGATGTGCCTGCGGCTGTACGCCCCAGCCTGGATCTTGGCGGTATTTTCACTCAAGCCCGCAGCCCGATGCTGCGCGTCGCGATGCTTATTTACTTGTTCATTCCCGGCGTGTTTATCGGCACCAGCCTGATCGCCATCCTCTACCTGCGCGGCCTGGGTTACGACGCCACGCGCACCGGCGCCTTGATGTTGCCCTGGGCGCTGGCGTCGGCGCTGGCGATCTTCCTCAGCAAAAAACTGTTCAACCGCTGCGGCCCAAAACCCTTGCTGTTGGCCGGTATGGTGTTGCAATGCATCGGCATCCTGTTGCTCAACACGGCCTTGATCATTCCCGCCTACCTGTTGATGGGCCTGGGCGGCAGCCTGTGCAGCAGCACGGCGCAAACCCTGGCATTTCTCGACATTCGCGCCGAGCGCATGGGCCACGCCAGCGCCTTGTGGAACATCAATCGGCAAATCAGCTTTTGCCTCGGCGCCGCCGTGCTCAGCGCGTTGCTGTCGGCCTTGGATTCTTTCGCCATAACCTTCACGATAGCCGCAGCCCTGACACTGCTGCCCCTTTTCGCGGTGCTGCGCCTGGACGCTTCCAGAGTACGGACACTGCTTCACCCTGCCAGCGAGCCCCAACGATGATTGATTACAGCGATTTTTTTGAGGAAGTGATCCAGACCCACGTCGAGATCGAACAGTGGTTCGCCGGGGTTGCGCCTGAAGGCACCTTGCAGAATCTGCTCGCGCGGTTCTCGCCGGAGTTCAGCATGGTTGCCCCCGCCACGGGCACGCGGGTGAATGCAGCCGGGGTGAACGCCTTGTTCACACGCCTGGGCGGCATGCGCCCGGGGTTGAAAATCACCTTGAGCGAAATGGCCGGGATCGACCGGCATGCGCGCGGGGCGACGGTGACGTATCGCGAGCATCAGATGGATGACAGCGGTACGCAGACCGACCGGCGCGCCACGGTGGTGTTCGAGAAACAGGCCAGTGGCGCACTGCTGTGGCGCCATTTGCACGAGACCTTCATCAAGGCCTGACGCAGTCAAAAAAATGTGGGAGCTGGCTTGCCTGCGATAGCGGTGGGTCAGCCACAAATACTTCAACTGACAGCCCGCAATCGCAGGCAAGCCAGCTCCCACACGAGCCTGCTCCTGCAGTTAGATTGGTGTTGGGTTGACGATCACGGTGCAGGTGATGCCCGCCGCCAACAGCACGCCCTGTGGCACTTCATCAATGTGAATGCGCACCGGCACGCGCTGGGCCAGGCGCACCCAGTTGAACGTCGGGTTCACATCGGCGATCAACTCGCGGCTCTCGGGGTTGTCGCGGTCGTAGATACCACGTGAGATGCTTTCCACATGGCCCTTGAGCGTCTCACCGCTCATCAATTGCATATCGGCTTTGTCGCCGACGTTCACATGGGGCAGTTTGGTTTCTTCGAAAAAGCCATAGACCCAGAATGAGTTCATGTCGACCACGGCCATCTTGGCTTCGCCGATGCGCGCGTAGTCGCCACGGTGCACATTCAGGTTGGTGACATAGCCGTCCACCGCCGCCACCACTTGCGTGCGTCTCAGGTTCAGCTCGGCCGCTTCCAGCTGGGCCAGCGCGTGCTGGTAATCGGCCAAGGCTGCGTCGGCGATGTTACTGGCATCGTCGCGGTTTTCCTTCGAGATCACCAGCGCATCAAGGTCAGCACGGCGGTGGGCGTTGACCTTGCGCATCTCCCAGGTGGCTTTGCGTGACGCCACGAGCGACTGGGCTTGTTTGACGGCAATGCGGTAGTGCTCGGGATCAATCTGCATCAGCAGGTCGCCCTTCTTCACCCGTTGGTTGTCGCGCACTGGTACGTCGACCACTTCACCTGTGACGTCGGCGGCCACATTGATGATGTCGGCGCGAACGCGGCCATCGCGGGTCCACGGGGTTTCCATGTAATGCACCCACAGCGTGCGGCCAATCCAGATCGCCAAGGCCAGTACCAGCAAGGTCGCAAGCAGGCTGAAAAACTTTTTCATCGGGGCATTCTCAACGGTAGACGGTCAGCGCCAGCGCGCCGAACAGGCAAACGAACAGGCTCAGGCGCAGCAGCGCCGGGTGCCAGAAAAAACGGTACAGGTCGAACCCTGCCAGGAAACGGTCGAGCGCCCAGGCCAGGGCGGCCGCGATGAAAAACATCAGGGTCATGGTCGGCATGTACACGCCGTGGAAGGCGATTTCACGGGGCATGCGGGGCTCCTTTGAGGGCCGCGAGTGGCGATTGCGGGTCCAGCAACGAGGTACGGATAAAGTGCAGGTAGCTCTTCACGCGGCGCAGCGCCGAGGTGTCGAAGTGCGGCGCGAAGGGCTCGTCGGTGGCCTGCACGCGGCTGATCGCGTGGTCAACGGCAATCAGGGCGCGTTCCAGGTTGCTCGCGCTGGGTTGCAGGAACAGCCGCACCAGCGAGCGGCCCATCACGCGGATCGCCTGGCGCCACGGCTGGGATTCGGCATACGCCGGGTGCACCGGCAAAATTGCCTGTTCCTTGCGCAGTTCGATGATCGCGTGGCCGACTTCCAGCACCACAAACATCCAGCGCAGCAGGTCGCGCTGCACTTGCGGCTGGCCGACGGCGAGGCCGTAAGCCTGGTGCAGCAAGTCGCGGGTGCGGCTTTCGAAGCTTGAGGCCAAGCCCTTGAGCTTGCCGCTGATGGCGTACACCACCTGCTCACGCAGATCCTGCTCCAGGCGACGCCACAACCAGCGGCTGTTGGGCGGCAGAATGATCGCCCCCGCCGCCGCGCACACCAGCATGCCGATGACCATGGCGATGTAGTCGTTGATGAAGGTGTAAGGGTTGTAGACCGTGAGGTTGTCCGGTACCGAGCCGGTGCTGAAGAAGATCAGCAGCCCCACGCCGACACCCGCGTACTGTGGGCGTGAAGCGAGGAAAGAGCCGAAGACGATCACCGGCGCAAGCATCACGCACAGTAGCGGGAAGCCGTCGATCCACGGGAACACGAAGAACATCTCGACGAACCCCACCAGCGCGCCGATCAAGGTGCCACAGGCCATCTGAAAGGCCATGCGTTTCGGGTTCGGCGTAGCGGCAGACAGGCCCACGGTGGCGGCGGCAATCAGGGTCATGGTCGCGCCGCTGGGCCACGCAGTGGCAACCCAATAACTGCCGAGCACAATCAGGATGAATGACGCGCGAATACCCGACGCGGCGCAGGCCAGCCAGTTGGTTTTCGGGGTAAAGGTTTCGTCCCACTGCTCGCGCTCGTGGCGGTGGTCTGCCAGCGACGCATGGGTTTGTGCGTAGTTGTGCAGGTCGTCGACGAAGCGGTAAAGCAGCTCGTAGGCGGTGTGAAAATCCAGCTGCTCGGCTTCGTTGGGGTCACCTTCCTGGAAGGCCGTGCGCAGGGCACGCACCTTGGCGGGCAAGCCGTCCTTGTAGGCGGTGAGTTGGGCCACCAGCCTTGCGGCGTCGGGGCTGGTAAGGGCGCGACCAGAGAAACCATCGAGCAGTTCGGCCAGGCCCTGCAGGCCGGGCTTGATTGCAGCGACCACGTGGTCAGCCGCATCGGCGCGCAAGCGTTCGAGCAACTGGTGCAACGCGTTGAAGCGCGTGGTGATGCTCATGAATTCGCTGTTGAGACGGCTGAGGCGGCCATTGCGCCGACGCATGTGCGGGTCCTCGAACACCGTGAGGCTGCGCAGCCCTTCCAGGCCCACGGCTTCGGCGATAAAGCGCACGTTGCTGGCCTCGAACGCTTCACGCCCGCTGCGCCCGCGCAGGCCGTCGGTGACAAACAGCGCGAACACGCCAAAACGCTGGTACAAGGCGTTGCGCATGGCAGCGCTGGACGTCTGCGGCAGGATCGCGGCGCTGACCAGGGTGGAGCAGAGAATCCCCAGGGAGATTTCCAGTACGCGCCACACCGCGGCCATAAACGCCCCGTCCGGATGCGCCAGCGCCGGTAAACCGACCATGGCCGCCGTGTAGCCCGCCAGCACGAATCCATAGGCGCGAAAGTTGCGGTTGCGCGTCGCGCCAGCGGTACAGATACCGACCCAGATGGCCAGCGCGCCAAGGAACAATTCAGTGTTTTGCGCAAACAAGGCAATTAAAAACACCATCACCGCCGATCCGGCCAGAGTGCCGAGGAAGCGATAAAAACTCTTGGCGAACACCTGGCCGCTCTGGGGCTGCATCACAATAAAGACGGTGATCATCGCCGTGCGTGGCTGCGGCAGCTCAAGGCGCATGGCCAGCCACAACGTGAGGAACGCGGCGATCAGCACCTTGAAGATATACACCCAGGTCACGCCGTCGCTGCGTGCCCAGTCGAAAAAGCCACGGCGCCACTCAAGGGAGTAGAGCCACCGCAGCGGTGCAGGCAAGGGAGTCATCGAAACCTGCTCAGTGATCAAACACGGCCAGCGCCGCCGAGGTTTTGCTCGGCAGGGTTTTGGCGTCTTGTGGGGCGTCTTTACCGGCGCCGAGGCCGCCGCCCAGCGCGGTGACGAGTTCGGCGTGGGCACTCAATCGCGCGGCCTGCACTTGTTGCTCGATTTGCTGCTGATGGAACAGCAGCGTCTGGGCGTTCAGCACATTGAGGTAATCGGTGAGGCCGCGCTGGTAGGCGATCATCGCAATGTCGTAGGTTTTCTGCGCCGAGGCCACGGACTGCGCGGCGAAGGCCGACTGCTTGTCCATGGATTCGCGGCGGATCAACTGGTCGCTGATGCCCTTGAGTGCATTGATCAGCGTCTGGTTGTAGCGGGCGACCGCGATGTCATAACCCGCACTGGCCTCGCCTAGTTCTGCACGCAAACGGCCGCCGTCGAAGATCGGCAAGGTGATCGCCGGCCCCACGTTGTAGTTGAATTTCTTGCCCGCCAGAAACTCCAGCATGCCGCCGCCGGTGGCCATGTAGCCGAGGCTGCCGACCAGATCGACGTTGGGGTAGAAACCGGCATGGGCCACATCAATGCCACGGGCTTGCGCCGCGACCTGCCAGCGGCTGGCGACCACGTCGGGGCGCTGGCCGAGCAACTGCGCGGGCAAGCTCGACGGCAATTTCAGCGGTGCTGCGAGGGACAGGCTCGGTCGTTGCAACTGCGCGCCCTCCCCCGGGCCTTTGCCGGCCAATGCCGCGAGCTGGTTACGGGTCAGGGCGATTTCTTCGTCGAGGGCGTCCAGTTGGCGGTGGGTTTCCGGCAACGGGGTTTCGGCCTGGCTGACGTCGAAGTGCGTGCCGATCCCGGCGTTCAGGCGTTTGTTGGCCAGGTCCAGGATCTGCTGTTGCTGGGCCAGAGTGGCGGCAACGATGTCGCGGTTGGCGTAGTGCAACGACAGCTGAATGTAGGCGCGCACCACGTTGTTTTGCAGTTCGAGCCGGGCCTGGCGCGCTTCGGCGGCGCTCATGTGGGCAAGGTCCACGGCGCGCTCGGTGGTGCTACTTTCACGCCCCCAGAGATCGAGGGCGTAGCTCAGGCCCAGTGACGCATTGTTGTCCCAGGTGTTGGCACCGCTCAGTTCGCCAGGGCCGTAAAACTGATCTTTCGGCCAGCTGTGGCGCTTGAGGGTGGTGTCACTGTTGATCTGCAACGACTCAGCCGACTCGGCAACCCCGGCCAGGGCCCGCGCCTGGCGCACACGCGCGGCGGCCATGGCCAGGCTCGGGCTGTTTTGCGTGGCGAGCTCGACCCAGCGGTTGAGTTGCGGGTCGCTGTAGGCCTGCCACCATTGCGCGGTGGGCCAGTGGGCGTCTCTGGCGGCGCTCTGAATCGCTTCGTCGGTGGCCAGTTGGTTGGCGTTGAGGGCCTGGCCCTGGGGGGCGATCCCTGCGGTTCCGATGCAGCCGCTGATGGCTAACGATAGAGCCCAAACACTGAGAGTCTTCAGCTCTCTGCTGATGCGACGCGGCACGGCAAGCGAATTCCTGAGAGGGTGATGCGGGAAAGGTGGCGCAATTCTAGGCGGCGCCATGGAGGACGATAAGCTGGCATTCCTGTGAATCTTTGTTACCGTTCAGGCGATAATCCGTTGGTAGGGATCACTGGACGGCGTAACTTTCTGTCACAATTTGTTATCTCCCCTGAGAACACTCCATGGACACTTTGCAAAACATGCGCGCCTTCAGTTGTGTGGCCGAAGCCGGCAGCTTCACCGCCGCCGCCGTGCAACTGGATACCACCACGGCCAACGTCTCGCGCGCGGTCTCCAACCTGGAGGCCCACCTGCAAACCCGCTTGCTCAACCGCACTACCCGCCGTATCGCGCTGACCGAGGCCGGCAAGCGCTATTTGCTGCGCTGCGAGCAGATCCTGGCCTACGTCGAGGAGGCCGAGGCCGAAGCCAGCGATGCCCATGCGCGCCCGGCCGGGCAGTTGAAAGTGCACACCATGACCGGCATCGGCCAGCATTTCGTGATCGACGCGATTGCCCGCTACCGCCGCACCCACCCAGACGTGACCTTTGACCTGACCCTGGCTAACCGCGTGCCGGACCTGCTTGACGAGGGCTACGACGTGTCCATCGTGCTGGCCAGCGAGTTGCCGGATTCGGGGTTTGTCTCCCAGCGTTTGGGCATCACCTACAGCATCGCCTGCGCCTCACCGGATTACGTAAAAGCCAAAGGCTGCGCACAACGCCCGCAGGACCTGCTCAACCACGCCTGCCTGCGCCTGGTGAGCCCGGTGATCCAGCTGGATAAATGGACCTTCAACGGCCCCGAAGGCCAGGAAAGCGTGGCGATCAACACCTCGCCGTTTTTGGTCAACTCGGCTGACGCGATGAAAACGGCGATCACCAGCGGCATGGGCGTCGGCCTGCTGCCCGTGTATGCGGCCATCGAAGGCCTGCGCAATGGCACCCTGGTGCGAGTGATGCCGACTTATCGCTCGCAAGAGCTGAACCTGTACGCCATCTACCCGTCACGCCAATACCTGGATGCGAAGATCAAGACGTGGGTGGAATACTTGCGCGGTTCGTTGCCGGAGATTCTGGCCGCGCATCAGGCGGAGTTGGCGGCGTATGAACTCAGTGGCGGCGTGCGCTTGGTCAACTGATTTCTGACCTTCAACACAGATCACCTGTGGGAGCGGGCTTGCTCGCGAAGGCGGTGGGTCAGCCTATACATTCAGTGACTGACACACCGCCTTCGCGAGCAAGCCCGCTCCCACATTTTTTACTGTGCCCACATGGAATGAACGGTGCCCTGACAATCACCTTCAGGAATGTTAGCGTGCCTCGCATTCTCCCGTAGTCGATGAGCCCGCCTGCCATGAAAAAGACTGTCCTCGCCTTCAGCCGTGTCACCCCGCAAATGATCGAACGCCTGCAACAGGATTTCGAGGTGATTTCGCCCGATCCCAAGCGCGGGGACATCAATGCCCAGTTCAATGAAGCCCTGCCCCATGCTCACGGCCTGATCGGTGTGGGCCGCAAGCTCGGCCGCGCGCAGCTCGAAGGGGCTAGCAAACTGGAAGTGGTGTCCAGCGTGTCGGTGGGCTACGACAACTACGACGTGCCGTACTTCAACGAGCGCGGCATCATGCTCACCAACACCCCCGACGTACTCACCGAAAGCACCGCCGACCTGGCCTTTGCCCTGCTGATGAGCAGCGCACGCCGGGTGGCCGAGCTGGACGCCTGGACCAAGGCCGGCCAGTGGAAAGCCAGCGTCGGCGCACCGTTGTTTGGTTGCGATGTACACGGCAAGACGCTGGGCATCGTCGGCATGGGCAATATCGGCGCCGCCGTGGCCCGGCGTGGGCGCCTGGGTTTCAACATGCCGATTCTGTACAGCGGTAACAGCCGCAAGACTGAGCTGGAACAGGAACTCGGCGCGCAATTTCGCAGCCTGGACCAGTTGCTGGCCGAGGCGGACTTTGTGTGCCTGGTAGTACCGCTGAGTGAGAAAACCCGGCACCTGATCAGCACCCGCGAGCTGGGGCTGATGAAGCCCGGTGCGATCCTGATCAACATTTCCCGTGGCCCGGTGGTGGACGAGCCGGCGCTGATCGAAGCCCTGCAAACCGGGCGTATTCGCGGCGCCGGGCTGGATGTGTATGAGCAGGAGCCGTTGGCCGAGTCGCCATTGTTCCAACTGAGCAATGCCGTGACCTTGCCGCACATCGGCTCGGCAACGTATGAGACGCGCGAAGCCATGGCCAACCGCGCCCTGGAGAACCTGCGCAGCGCCTTGTTGGGCCAGCGCCCGCAGGACCTGGTGAACCCGCAAGTCTGGAAGGGCTGACATAATTCCCCTGTGGGAGCGGGCTTGCTCGCGAATGCGGTGGATCAGTAAATACATCTTTGACTGACCCACCGCATTCGCGAGCAAGCCCGCTCCCACATTAAGACCGCCCCCACAGAAAACCCGGTTAAAGCCTGGCGCCCTCAAGTCGATAACCTTCCATAGATGTCATCCCTGATCCACAGAAGGTTTTTATGTCCACCACCAAAGCCCGCGCAGATTCACTCTCGCTTCTGCTCTTTACCTTGCGCAGCGGCAAGCTGATGGCGATCAACCTGTTGAAAGTCAGTGAAATCATCCCCTGCCCGCCGCTGACCAAGCTGCCGGAGTCGCACCCGCACGTCAAAGGTATCGCCACCCTGCGCGGCGCTTCGCTGTCGGTGATCGACCTGAGCCGTGCCCTGGGTGAAATGCCCCTGCAGGACCCCAACGGCGGCTGCCTGATCGTCACCGACGTCAGCCGCTCCAAGCAGGGTTTGCATGTGCAGGCGGTGAGCAAGATCGTGCACTGCCTGACCACCGATATCCGTCCGCCGCCTTATGGTTCGGGCGGCAGCCGCGCGTTTATCACCGGTGTGACCCAGGTCGAAGGCGGCCTGGTGCAAGTACTGGACATCGAGAAAGTCATCCACGGCATCGCCCCGGCACCGATCGAAACGGCGCCCACTGACTTGACCATGGAAGAAGCTGAAGTGCTGGGCAACGCGCGAATCCTGGTGGTGGACGACAGCCAGGTAGCGTTGCAACAATCGGTGCACACCTTGCGCAACCTCGGGCTGACCTGCCACACCGCCCGCAGTGCCAAGGAAGCCATCGATGTATTGCTGGAGCTGCAAGGCAGCGCCGAACAGATCAACGTGGTGGTGTCGGATATCGAAATGTCCGAGATGGATGGCTATGCCCTCACCCGCACGCTGCGCGAAACCCCGGATTTCCAGCACCTCTATGTGTTGCTGCACACCTCTTTGGACAGTGCGATGAACAGCGAAAAAGCCCGACTGGCCGGGGCCGACGCGGTGCTCACGAAGTTCTCGTCGCCCGAACTGACCAAGTGCCTGGTCGTCGCCGCCCAAACCGTGGCGCAAAAGGGTCTGTAAGCGTTGGCCGAGTATTTCCAGCTACTGCGTCGCGACCTCACCGGCAGCCTGCCCGCGCCGCAGTGGCCAGCGAACATCCGGCTCGACCACTACCGCAACGAGCTGGCCCCGGCGATTCACGCGGTGCTGGCCCTGACCCAGGACCAGGGCGGCGGCCGTGTCGCAAGCCTGGATGAATGGCGTCAGCAGTTTGTCACCGATGCAGAATTCGACCCCACGCTGTGCCTGGTAGCCAGTGACGCCAGCGGTATCCTCGGCGTGGCCCAATGCTGGACCAGCGCTTTTATCAAGAACCTCTCCATACACCCCTGCGCCCAGGGCCAGGGGTTGGGCCGCGCCTTGCTGCTGCACACGTTCCAGGTGTTCAAACAGCGCGGCGAGCCTTATGTGGACCTCAAGGTGCGCGAAAGCAACCTGCGCGCCCGGCACCTGTATGAAAGCGCGGGCATGCTGTTTGTGCTGCGTGACCTGGTCCCCGAAGACTGACAGGCACTGGCGCATAACTTGCTTCCAGAGAGCCCGAGCGGTGAACAGAGGTAAAAACCCGTCACCGCTCATGAGCGCCCTCTGACCTTGCCTGGTGACAGATCCTCCATGAACACTCACTTTTCCTGCGTAGGCTGCGGCAAATGCTGCTCCGACCACCACGTGCCCCTGACCCTTGCAGAAGCCCGACAATGGGCGGCGGACGGCGGTAATGTCATCGTTTTGATCGAAGGTTTCCTCGCCAACGGCCTGGGTTTACCCCAGCAACAACGCGAACACGCCGAGCGCCGGTCGGTGGTAGTGCCCAGCGGCAATATCGAGGCGTTTGTGGCAATCACCTTTGCCGCTTACAACGCCGGGCGTTGCCGCAATCTTGACGCAGACAACCGCTGCGGCATTTATGAGCGCCGCCCGCTGGTGTGTCGCATCTACCCGATGGAGATCAACCCGCATATCCCACTCAACCCTGGCGCCAAGGACTGCCCGCCGGAATCCTGGGAACAGGGCCCGGCGCTGATCGTTGGCGGCGAGTTGGTGGACACGGAGTTGGCCGAACTGATCCGCCGTTCGCGCCAGGCCGACCGCGACGACGTGCAAACCAAGGAAGCGGTGTGCGCCCTGCTCGGCATTCACACCACGGCGCTCAAGGGCGATGGGTTTACCGCGTATCTGCCAGATATGAATGCTTTTGCGCAGGCAATCGAGCTGGCGATTGATCAACCGACCGAGGCCAACGAGTGGGTGTTTCATGTGTCGGGAATGGACATTGCCGAGCAAGTGCTTGGGGCCGGCGCCCGGATCGCAACCCAGGTGCCGGCCAACTACGCGTTTATTCCATTGCGGGCGTCTTAGGTCTACGCGCGATTGACCCTCACAGACCGGGAGGCGGCTCATCGAGGTTATAAGGCTGCAGGATTCGCTCGTATTCGCCGCTCTGCATCAGCTGTTCAAGCGCCCGGTTAAGCTCAGTGCGCAAGCCGGTATCGGGCTTGCGCACTGCGATGGCCACGCCGTCGCCCAACAGTTCGGCTGAAACGGCGGGGCCCAGGAAGCCGAAATCCTGGCCGCTGGCTGTGTCCAGCAGCGCCCTGCGAATTTCCACCGTGCCTTGCAGCGTCGCATCGATCTTGCCCGCCACCAGGCAGCGCATCAGTTCGTCATTGAGCCAGAAGCTCTTGACGATGACGCCCGCCGGCGCCCATTTCGAGTTAACGAACGCCTCGCGATTACTCCCCAGGAGTACACCCACCCGTTTGCCTTTAAGCGAACGTGCCGTGGGCAACAAACCTGAAGTCTTGCGAGCCACCAGCCGGGTGGTGAACGGATAGAGCGTGTCGGTGAAACTCACCCATTGACGCCGCGCGGAGGTACGGGCAATGCCCATGATCGCGTCGAACTGGCGCGCCTCCAGCGCCGCAAAGCTTTCGACGAGCACCTGATCGACCCAGGTGCAACGCACGTTGAGTTGTTGGCACAGGGCGTTGCCCAACTCGATGTTCAACCCCACCAGTTGCCCCTGCTGATTGCGGCTCTGGAAGGGTGGAAACTGCGCGGCGACAGCAAAACGAATTTCACCACGCGGCGGCTCAACCACCGCTGCGGCGTCCAGCGAAAGCAGCAGGGCAAATACTGCAAAGAGGCGTATCAGGGCCACGCAAGCACGTCCTTTTTCCGGAAAGATCAGCCTGACCACGCCCCGACGAACAATCACCAGGGCGAAGGAAAGGCTGTGCAGCTTTCAAGAAGCGGACGTAGACCTACAAGTCGAAAATTCAGCAGACGCTGTAGGCAGAGGCCGACACTGTGTGCCGATGGCTAGCCTCAGCGTTTACCCATCGAACGGCGAGTGCCCGGTGGGGCCATGCCTGGGGTCTTGGTGTGGCCGTTTTTCGCGCCGCCTTTGTACCAGGGCTGGCCAGCATTTTTGGCCCCGGCCAGTTCACCCGGCTTGAACGGAAACTTGAACGCCGGGATCTCGGCTTTTTCAACGCTTTCAGCGCTGGCCGGATCGACGAGGTCGGCCGCTTCAACAGGGGATTGTGTCGGGGAAGTCATGAAAGCTCCGGGGCATGCAAAAAATGAGGCGTGACCGGCTTGCGGGCCACACAGGCGCGCAGTATACCTGCGCCCTTCGGAACTTTTACCACCGCCTGTAGGAACATCAGGACTTTACTGACAGCGCCGTCAGATAGCGGTCACTGTGCTGACCGGATTGGCGGGTTATAAAGAGCCCCCTGACCTTCCAACCCCTTGCCCGGCGCCTCACCCATGCTTATTCAACGAAAAACCGTTCTGATCGTGGGAGCCCTCGTGGTACTGGCGGGTGCAGCTTGGGCGCTGACCCGCCCGGCGAAAGCCAAACTGGCAGCGCCAACGGCAGTCCCGGTGCGGGTGGTGAGCGTTACACAGCAGGACATCCCGCGGTATGTCAGTGGCATCGGCTCGGTGCTGTCGTTGCACAGCGTGGTGATCCGCCCGCAAATCGACGGCATTCTCACCAAGCTGCTGGTCAAGGAAGGCCAACTGGTCAAGGCCGGGGACCTGCTGGCGACCATCGATGACCGCTCGATCCGCGCCAGCCTCGACCAGGCCAAGGCGCAACTGGGCGAAAGCCAGGCGCAGTTGCAAGTGGCGCTGGTCAACCTTAAGCGCTACAAGGAACTGAGCATCGACGACGGCGTGTCGAAGCAGACTTATGACCAGCAACAAGCCCTGGTCAACCAGCTCAAGGCCACCGCGCAAGGCAACCAGGCGGCCATCGACTCGGCTCAAGTACAACTTTCCTACACCCAGATTCGCTCACCCGTCACCGGCCGCGTCGGTATTCGCAGCGTGGATGAAGGCAACTTCCTGCGTATGAGCGACACCCAGGGTCTGTTCTCGGTGACCCAAATTGACCCGATTGGCGTCGAGTTCTCCCTGCCCCAGCAAATGCTGCCGACCCTGCAAGGCCTGATTGCCGCACCTGACCGCACCAGCGTCGATGCCTACCAGGGTGCCGACACCGACGGCCAGACGGGCGACCTGCTCGGCGAAGGCCACTTGAGCCTGATCGACAACCAGATCAGTTCCACCACCGGCACCCTGCGCGCCAAGGCTGAATTCAATAACGCCTCGCAACGCCTGTGGCCGGGGCAACTGGTGACCATCAAGATTCAGACGGCCCTGGACAAGAACGCCCTGACAGTACCGCCAACCGTGGTGCAACGTGGTCTTGACTCGCATTTCGTGTACAGGGTCAACGGCGATAAGGTCGAGATCGTACCGGTGCAAGTGGCCTATCAAGACAGCGATGTGAACATCATCAAGGGTGTGAACGCCGGCGACGTGCTGGTCAGCGATGGCCAGTCGCGGCTCAAGGCCGGCGCCCAGGTGGACGTGCTCAAGGAGCCGCCGCAAGTAATCCAGACCGTCGATGCCAAGGTGCAGCCATGAGCACGCGAGGTTCGGTTTCCGCCTGGTGCATCGACCGTCCGGTCGCCACCTTGCTGCTGACGTTTGCTCTGGTGCTGCTCGGGCTGATTGCCTTCCCCAAACTGCCAATCGCCCCACTGCCGGAGGCGGAATTTCCGACAATCCAGGTGACGGCGCAGTTGCCCGGCGCCAGCCCCGACACCATGGCATCTTCCGTCGCCACCCCGCTGGAAGTGCAATTCAGCGCCATTCCCGGCATGACCCAGATGACGTCCAGCAGTGCCTTGGGTTCAAGCCTGCTGACCTTGCAATTCACCCTCGACAAGAGCATCGACACCGCCGCGCAGGAAGTGCAGGCTGCGATCAACACCGCAGCCGGCAAACTGCCCAGCGACATGCCAAGCCTGCCGACCTGGAGGAAGGTAAACCCCGCCGACAGCCCGGTGCTGATCGTCAGCGTCAGTTCCCATGACATGCCAGGCACAGAGTTGAGCGACCTGGTGGAAACCCTGCTGGCGCGGCAACTCAGCCAGATCGACGGCGTGGGCCAGATCAATATCACCGGCCAGCAACGCCCGGCCATTCGTGTACAAGCTTCGCCGGACAAACTCGCGGCTATCGGGCTGACCCTCGCCGATATCCGCCTATCGATTCAACAATCCAGCCTGAACCTGGCGAAAGGTGCGTTGTACGGTAAGAACAGCGTATCGACCCTATCGACCAACGACCAGCTGTTCCATCCCGATGAATATGGCGACCTGATCGTCTCCTACAAAAACGGCGCGCCGGTCCAGTTGCGGGACGTGGCGAAGGTGGTCAACGGTTCGGAAAATGCTTACGTGCAAGCGTGGGCGGGCGATACCCCCGGGGTCAACCTGGTGATCACCCGCCAGCCCGGCGCCAACATCGTCGAGACGGTAGAGCGCATTGAGGCTGAGCTGCCGCGCCTGCAAGCCATGCTGCCGGCATCAGCCCAGGTCAGCATATTGATGGACCGCACCACCACCATCCGCGCGTCGCTGCACGAAGTGGAAATGACCTTGCTGATCGCTATCTTGCTGGTGGTCGGCGTCATGGCGATTTTCCTGCGCCAATGGTCAGCGACGTTTATTGTGTCCAGCGTGCTCGGCGTGTCGCTGATCGCGAGCTTCGCACTGATGTACGTGATGGGCTTCAGCCTGAACAACCTGACCCTGGTTGCCATTGTGGTGGCGGTGGGGTTTGTGGTGGACGATGCGATTGTGGTGGTGGAGAACATCCATCGCCATCTCGAAACCGGTTTGGACAAACGTGAAGCGGCGATCCTCGGCGCCAGCGAAATTGGCTTTACCGTGGTGTCCATCAGCGTCTCGCTGGTCGCAGCCTTTATTCCGTTGCTGTTCATGGGCGGTGTGGTAGGCCGGTTGTTCAAGGAGTTTGCCTTGACCGCCACCTCGACCATCCTGATATCGACGGTGGTGTCGCTGACACTGGCACCCACCCTGGCCGCCCTGTTCATGAAAGCGCCGAGCCATCACGCCCATGACAACCCGGGGTTCGGCGAACGCTTGCTGGCGGGCTACGAAAGAACCCTGCGTCGAGCCCTCGCCCACCAACGCACAATGTTCAGTATATTCATGCTCACCCTGGGCCTGGCCGTGGCAGGCTACGTGTTTATCCCCAAAGGCTTCTTTCCGGTACAAGACACCGGTTTTATCCTCGGCACCAGCGAGGCCGCCGCCGACGTGTCCTACCCGGACATGGTTGCCAAGCACAAGGCGCTGGCAGAGATCCTCAAGGAAGACCCGGCCGTGCGGGCATTTTCCCATTCCGTCGGGGTGACCGGCAGCAACCAGACCATCGCCAACGGCCGTTTCTGGATTTCGCTTGTCGACCGTGGTGACCGTGACGTGTCTGCCAGCCAGTTCATCGACCGCATCCGGCCCAAGCTGGCCAAGGTACCTGGCATTGTCCTGTACTTGCGGGCAGGCCAGGACATCAACCTCAGTTCAGGCCCCAGCCGCAGCCAATATCAATACGTACTCAAGAGTAATGACGGCGAGACACTCAATACCTGGACCCAGCGCCTGACCGAAAAACTGCGCACGCTGCCGGCATTTCGCGATCTGTCCAATGACTTGCAACTGGGCGGCAGCATCACCCATATCAGTATTGACCGCCAAGCCGCCGCGCGCTTCGGCCTGACCGCCACCGATGTCGACCAGGCGCTGTACGACGCCTTCGGCCAGCGGCAAGTCAACGAGTTCCAGACCGAAACCAACCAATACCAAGTGGTACTGGAACTGGATACCCAACAGCGCGGCAAAGCCGAAAGCCTGAACTACTTTTACCTGCGTTCACCGCTGACCAATGAAATGGTGCCGCTGTCGGCGCTCGCCAGGGTGGATGCGCCCACGGTTGGCCCGCTGTCCATCAGCCATGATGGCATGTTCCCGGCGGCCAACCTGTCGTTCAACCTGGCACCGGGTGTTGCGCTGGGCGACGCAGTAGTGCTGCTCAATCAGGCGAAAAACGAGATCGGCATGCCGGCCTCGATCCTCGGCAATTTCCAGGGCGCGGCACAAGCGTTTCAGAGCTCGTTGGCCAGCCAGCCATGGTTGATCCTTGCGGCACTGGTGGCGGTCTACATCATTCTCGGCGTGCTGTATGAAAGCTTCGTGCACCCGTTGACCATCATCTCGACCTTGCCGTCAGCAGGGCTGGGAGCCCTGATCATGCTGTGGCTGCTGGGCCAGGACTTCTCGATCATGGCGTTGATCGGCCTGGTGCTGTTGATCGGCATCGTCAAGAAGAACGGCATCCTGTTGATCGACTTTGCCCTGGAAGCCCAGCGTGAGCGCGGGTTATCGCCGCGAGACGCCATCTTCGAAGCCTGTATCACGCGGTTCCGCCCGATCATCATGACTTCGCTGGCGGCACTGCTCGGCGCTCTGCCGCTGATGTTGGGCTATGGTGCAGGTGCCGAACTGCGCCAGCCGCTGGGTATCGCAGTCGTCGGCGGGCTGCTGGTGAGCCAGGCGCTGACGCTGTTCACCACGCCAGTCATATACTTGTACCTTGAGAAGTTTTTCCACAGGCCCACACCAGCACCAGCGCTGGCGACCACACACCAAGGCTGAGGCCCCGTCCTGGAACAAAAGGCTCATGCGCGTCCTGATTATTGAAGATGAAGAAAAAACCGCGGACTACCTGCACCGCGGCTTGACGGAACAGGGTTATACCGTCGATGTGGCGCGCGAAGGCGTCGAGGGCTTGCACCTGGCGCTGGAGAACGATTACGCGGTGATCGTACTCGACGTCATGCTGCCAGGCCTGGACGGCTTCGGCGTGCTGCGTGCCCTGCGAGCGCGCAAGCAGACGCCGGTGATCATGCTCACCGCGCGCGAGCGTGTGGAAGACCGTATCCGCGGCCTGCGTGAAGGCGCGGATGATTACCTGGGCAAGCCATTTTCCTTCCTGGAACTGGTGGCGCGCTTGCAGGCCCTGACCCGCCGCAGCGGCGGCCATGAACCGGTGCAGGTCACCGTGGCCGACCTGTGGATCGACCTGATCAGCCGCAAGGCCAGCCGCAATGGCGTACGCCTGGACCTGACCGCCAAGGAGTTTTCGCTGCTCAGCGTATTGGCGCGGCGCCAGGGCGAAATCCTGTCCAAGACAGCGATTGCGGAAATGGTCTGGGACATCAATTTCGACAGCGACGCCAACGTGGTGGAAGTCGCGATCAAACGCCTGCGTGCCAAGCTCGACGGGCCGTTCGACACCAAACTGCTGCACACGATTCGCGGCATGGGTTATGTGCTGGAGAACCGCAGTGTCGGCTAACTCCATCGCCCTGCGCCTCAGTGGCATGTTCACCCTGGTGGCGCTGCTGATCTTCGTGTTGATCGGCGGCGCGCTGTACCAGCAAGTGGACCGGGGCCTGGGTTTGTTGCCGGGCGCCGAACTGGATGCGCGCTACAGCGTGCTGGAATCCTCGGTCAATCGCTTCGGCACGCCGGATCATTGGGCGAAAATCACCGCCAAGCTCAAGCTGCTCAGCGAAGAAGACCAGCGCATCCGCTTCTGGGTGGTCAGCAGCGATCCAACTTACGAATACGGCAACCCCGACGCCCAGATCCGCGCCTTTGCCGAAGGGCGAACCGGCAAGCGTGACTTGCGCCTGCCTGGGCACAATCACCCGTTCAAGGCGCTGGTCAGCCAGTTCCCGGCAAAGGACCAGCGCCCGCCGCTGCGCTTCATGATCGCCATCGACACCGAAAACTTCCACGCGACGCAGCACCAACTGTTGATGGCGCTGATTGGCCTGGCGTTTGTCGGCGTGGTGCTGGCGGCGCTGCTGGGGTTCTGGGTGTCGCGCATCGGTCTCAAACCGTTGAGCAAGCTCTCGGATGAAGCGCAGAAACTGGCGCCACCTAAGCTGTCGGGGCGCCTGCAACTGTCGCCCCTGCCGCCGGAGTTGAGCCAGTTCGTCAACTCGTTCAACTCCACACTGGATCGGGTCGAGCAGGCCTACTCGCGCCTGGAGTCCTTTAACGCCGACGTCGCCCACGAACTGCGCTCGCCACTGACCAATCTGATCGGCCAGACCCAAGTGGCGCTGACCCGTGGGCGTTCAGCGGAGCATTATTTCGAGGTGCTGCAATCCAACCTTGAAGAGCTGGAGCGCTTGCGCTCAATCATCAACGACATGCTGTTTCTCGCCAGCGCCGACCAGGGCAGCAAGGCCACCAAGCTGATCGAAAGCTCCCTGGCCGATGAAGTGGCGACCACTCTCGATTACCTCGACTTCATTCTTGAAGACGCGCAGGTCAAAGTGAACGTGCGCGGCGACGCCATGGTGCACATCGAAAAAGCCCACCTGCGCCGCGCGCTGATCAACCTGCTGAGCAATGCGGTGCAACACACTGCACCGGGGCGGCTGATCGAGGTAAACATTGAGGTGCAGGAGCATCAGGTCTCCATCGGCGTAACCAACCCCGGCGATGAGATCGCCAGTGAGCACCTGCCACGGTTGTTTGAGCGGTTCTATCGGGTGGACGCATCGCGTAGCAACAGTGGCGCGAACCACGGGCTGGGGCTGGCCATCGTCAAGGCGATTGCGCTGATGCATGGCGGGGATGTGTTTGTGCGCAGTGAATGTGGCGGCAATACGTTTGGTATTACCCTGCCCGTCTAAATCCCCAGAACACCTCAATCAAATGTGGGAGCGGGCTTGCTCGCGAAAGCGGAGTATCAGTTAAAGATGATTTGACTGACATACCGCATTCGCGAGCAAGCCCGCTCCCACATTTGGTCTGCGGCGTATTCGGCAACAGGCAGACTGTTGCCGTTTGGGCAACAGTCATTATCTTGTTACACTCTGTATCGCACCGCTCGCCTGCGTTACTTTGACGCACCGATGAGCGCGACGGCAACACAGATTCTGCGCTCACCCGAATTTCCCTCGACTTATTTCCAGGGCTCTACACTGGGAATCTGTTTAAAGCCGCTGACTTCAGCGGCTTTTTTTTGCCGTAAAAAAGGCCAGGCACACCCCACGACACTGGCTGTTTTCGATTGACCAAAGGAGCTCCACCGGTGAAGAACTCGCTGACGTTCACCCCGTTATTCCTCGCGATTGCAGCAACGATCGTCCCCCTCGCCCACGCGGCAGACACCACCCCCGCCGACGGTTTCGTCGAAGGCTCAAGCCTTACAATCAACACCCGCAGCTACTACATGAACCGCGACCGTCGCGATATTCACACCGATGACAGCAAGGAATGGGGCCAGGGCTTCATCGGTACATTTGAATCCGGTTACACCCAGGGCACCGTCGGTTTCGGCCTGGACGTGAACGCCATGCTCGGCCTCAAGCTCGACGGCGGTGGCGGCACCGACGGTTCCAGCATCCTTCCCTACGGCAGTGGCAACGGCAAAGCGCCCGGCTCGTTCTCCACCGCCGGCGGCACCTTGAAAATGCGTGCGTTCGACACCGAGCTGAAAGCCGGCGACCTGTTCCTCAACAACCCGGTGATCGCCGGCGGCATGACCCGCATGCTGCCGCAGACCTTCCGTGGCGTCAGCTTGAACAATCACAGCGTTGACGGCTGGATGATCGAAGGCGGCCAGGCCAGCTTCACCAAACTCTATAACCAGAGCGGCCACCGCCGCATCGGCACCAGCTACGGCGCGTTGCCGGACCACGCCGACAGCCAGCACCTGAACTGGGCCGGCGTGTCGTTCAGCGGCGTTCCAGGTCTGACCAGCAACCTGTATGCCTCAGAATTGAAAGACGTGTGGCACCAGTATTACTACGACCTGGACTACACCTACGCACTCAATGACTTGGTCAGCCTCAACCCGGGCCTGCACTACTACCACACCAGGGACACCGGCCAGTCACTGCTGGGAAACATCGACAACAACACCTACAGCCTGCATTTCACCGTGGGTGTGGGCCACCACAGCGTCACCGCCGCTTACCAGCGGGTCAACGGCAACACGCCGTTCGACTACATCACCCAGGGCGACAGCGTGTACCTGGACAATTCCCAGCAGTATTCGGACTTCAACGGCCCGAACGAACGCTCGTGGAAACTCAAGTACGCCTATGACTTCGCAGGCCTGGGCATGCCCGGCCTGACCTCCGCAGTGTCCTACATCAGCGGCAAGACCGACCTGACCAAAGTCGACCCCAACAGCCGGGGCTACAGCGCCTGGTACAGTGCCGATGGCAAAGACGCCAAGCACTGGGAGCGGGATATCGACCTGAAATACGTGGTGCAAGGCGGCACGGCCAAGGATCTGGCCGTACGCCTGCAATGGGCCACCAACCGGGGTGGAAATGGCTATTCGGCGGTCGACCGGGATGTGGATGAGTACCGTGTGATCGTGGATTACCCGATCGACGTGTTCTAACGTCGCTCATCCCCTGAAATACGCTCAAAAAGGTGGGAGCTGGCTTGCCTGCGATGGCGGTGCCCCAGGTGCGGGCACGTCGACGGGTAAAACGCTATCGCAGGCAAGCCAGCTCCCACACTGAATCTGCGTTTGCCTACTAAGCTATGGGCATCCTCGAAGCAGAAGTAAGCCGATGAGCCCGAGCCTCCCACGCCCCACCCGTCGCCCGGAACGCTTGCTGATCACAGGCAGCGTCCTCACGGTGCTGCTGATCGTAGCGGTCGTGACGGCCCTGCTGATTCGCGAACACGCCAATACCCTGCAGACCGCCAAGCGCACAGCAAACAACATCACCCAACTGATCGATGCCGATGTGCTGCGCAACGTCGAGCTCTACGACATGGCGCTCAAAGGCCTGATTGCGGCCACGGAGCGCAACGATCTGCACAGTGTCTCCGCCAGCATCCGCCACCTGGTGTTGTTCGACCGCTCCACCGCTGCGCCGTACAAGGGCGACATTTTGCTGCTGGACGCCCATGGCGAGGTGATCGCAGATTCTTCACTGCTCACGCCCAAGACCGGAAACTTCGCCGACCGTGACTATTTTCAGGCCCATCGCACCAACCCCGACGTCGGCTTGTACATCAGCCGTCCGTTCATCGCGCGCTGCGTGTGCGATGACCAGTGGCGAATCGCATTCAGCCGCCGGGTGTCCGCGCCCGACGGGCGTTTCCAGGGCGTCGCGGTGGCGTCTATGCGCCTCTCGTACTTTCATCAGTTGTTCAGCGGCCTGAATATTGGCCGTAACAGCACCATCAACCTGATCAACCAACAGGGCATCCTGCTGGCGCAAGAGCCAATGCTGGAGCTGGACATGATCGACAAAGACCTGAGCCAGCGCCCGAATGTGGCCCGTATGCTCAGGGAGCATGATGGCAGCTTTCAGGGCGTCTCCAGCGTCGATCGCCAGCCACGGCTCTACACGTTCTCCACCGTCGGCAACCTGCCGCTGATCGTCGCAGTGGCGCTGTCTGCCGATGAAGTCTTCGCCCAGTGGAAGCGTGCTGCCATTCTGATCAGCCTCGCGACGGGCGTACTGTGCATCGGCCTGCTGTGGCTGACCTGGATGCTGAGCAACGAGTTGCGCCGCCGTCACCGCGCCGAGCAGGTGCTGTCAGAACTGGCAGCCACCGACGCGTTGACCGGGCTGGCAAACCGTCGCACCCTGGACGAACGCCTTCGGTTGGAGTGGGACCGCGCCCAACGTTCCACCGAACCGCTGACCCTGCTAATGATCGACGTGGACCACTTCAAGGCCTTCAATGACCTGCATGGCCATCACGGCGGCGATGAGGCATTGCGCGCGGTTGCCCAAGTGATCGAAGACAACATCCGCCGCCCGGCTGACCTGGCGGCTCGCTACGGTGGCGAAGAGTTTGCGGTGGTGCTGCCACATACCGACGCCAAAGGCGCCTGGGTGATCGCCGAGCATATCCGCAGCAGTGTCGAGCATTTGCCACGAGTGGCCGGTGCGCAAGGGCCCATTACGGTGAGTATCGGCATGAGCACGTGGCAAAAACGCAGCCGCATGTCCCTTGAGGATTTGCTGCTCAATGCTGATCAGGCGCTGTATGAAGCCAAACACAGTGGGCGCAATCGTATCGTCGATGCTGGATGAGACAGATGAGCTTTTGTGCTGAGCAGGCTTGTTGTGGTGAGCGAGCTTGCTCGCTCACCACAACAAGCTCGCTCACCACAAAGGTGGCTATTACCAATTCAAAGGCATAAAAAAAGGCCACCCGAAGGTGGCCTTTCAAAACTAAAGAAAGAGAGTTGTTACTTACACCGCCGCAACGGGACGCATGTAAGAGATCGGTGCGGTGCTGGCATCTTCGAAGGTCACGACTTCCCAAGCGTCTGTCTGCTCAATCAACTTGCGCAGCAGCTGGTTGTTAAGGGCGTGGCCCGACTTGAAGCCTTTGAACTCGCCTATCAGGCTATTGCCCAGCAGGTAGAGGTCACCGATTGCATCGAGGATCTTGTGCTTCACGAACTCGTCTTCGTAGCGAAGGCCGTCTTCGTTCAGTACACCATCCGCGTCGACCACAATGGCGTTTTCAACGCTGCCGCCGAGTGCGAGGTTGTGCTTGCGCAGGTACTCGATGTCACTCATGAAACCAAAGGTACGGGCGCGGCTGACTTCTTTTACGAACGAAGTGCTGGAAAAATCCACGCTTGCACTTTGGGTGCGGTCACGGAATACCGGGTGATCGAAATCGATCTCAAAGCTCACTTTAAAGCCTTCGAACGGGACGAAGGTGGCGCGCTTGTCGCCGTCTTCTACTGTCACTTCCCGCAGAATGCGAATGAACTTCTTGGCTGCGTCCTGTTCTTCCAGGCCGGCAGATTGAATCAAGAATACGAAGGGTCCAGCGCTGCCATCCATGATCGGGACTTCGGACGCGGAGAGCTCGACGTAGGCGTTATCGATGCCCAGACCGGCCATGGCCGAGAGCAAGTGCTCCACCGTGTCCACTTTGACGTCACCGTTGACCAACGTGGTCGACATCGTGGTTTCGCCAACATTTTCCGCGCGAGCAGGAATCTGCACCACAGGGTCCAGGTCGGCACGAACAAACACGATGCCGGTGTCGACAGGTGCGGGCTTGAGGGTCAGGTATACCTTCTCCCCGGAGTGCAGACCTACACCTGTGGCACGGATAATATTCTTCAGGGTGCGTTGTTTAATCATGGCTTGGACCGCTTCAGCGCAAATTGCGAACTGGTATCAACAAAGGCTGGCGATAATAACAGACCAGACCTTTGCTGAACACCAATCACCTTCATAGCCCTGATACATTCCATTAATCGGCCTGACGACGCAGGAATGCCGGGATGTCCAGGTAGTCCAGATCATCTTGCGGATTCAGGCTACGGGACGCCGCAGCACCGGCCTGAGCCTGGTTGCGCATCACGGTCGGACGGTCCAGGTCACGGTAGTTCACCGACGGCAGTTCCTGGCGCGCAGGCGCTGGAGCGGCAGCTTGCTGGCTGGCGTGACTGTTGTGGCCAGTGTGAACGGTATTGTCGATGACCTTCACAGGCTTCTCGATTTTAGCGCCCAGGCCGGTAGCAACCACGGTCACGTGCAGTTCATCACGCATGTCCGGATCAATAACGGTACCGACTTTGACCATCGCGTGCTCGGAAGCGAAGGCTTCGATGATGCTACCCACGTCGGAGTACTCACCCAGGGACAGGTCAGGGCCGGCGGTGATGTTCACCAGGATGCCGCGTGCACCTTGCAGGTTCACGTCTTCGAGCAACGGGTTGCGAATGGCCGCTTCAGTGGCTTCGCGTGCACGGTTCGGACCGCTGGCGCAGCCAGTGCCCATCATCGCCATGCCCATTTCGCTCATCACGGTACGGACGTCGGCAAAGTCGACGTTGATCATGCCCGGGCGCTTGATGATGTCGGAGATACCGCGAACGGCACCGGCCAGCACATCGTCAGCCTTGGCGAACGCGGACAGCAGGCTTGCGTCCTTGCCCAGGATGGTCAGCAGCTTCTCGTTGGGGATAGTGATCAACGAGTCGACGCTTTCAGACAGCAGACGGATGCCTTCGTCGGCGATCTGCATGCGCTTGCGACCTTCGAACGGGAACGGACGCGTCACGACAGCAACGGTCAGAATGCCCATTTCCTTGGCCACTTCGGCAATGATCGGCGCAGCACCGGTACCGGTACCGCCGCCCATGCCCGTGGTGATGAACACCATGTTGGTGCCTTGCAGCACTTCAGCAATACGCTCGCGGTCTTCCAGTGCGGCTTGACGGCCGACTTCCGGGTTGGCGCCAGCGCCGAGGCCTTTGGTCACCGCAGTGCCCAATTGCAGGATGGTCCGCGCGCCGATGCTTTTCAGCGCCTGGGCATCAGTGTTGGCGCAAATGAATTCAACGCCTTCAATGTTGCTCTTGACCATATGGTTGACAGCGTTGCCGCCGCCACCGCCGACACCGATTACTTTGATAACCGGGCTTGCGGGGATGTTGTCTACGAGTTCGAACATGTTCCCTCTCCTTTCGTTTTCTCTAGTTTTTTCGCCTACTGCTTGCTGCGGTGTTGCGGTAAATCTTTAGAAATTGCCTTTTACCCAAGCCTGCAACCGCTCAAACAACGGTGCTTTCGCGTCGTCGTCGTTATTGCGGTAGCTGTCACGGACGCTCGGGCCCGACAGGGAAATGCCGTCGGTCTGCTTTTGCAGCCCGTACAACAGCAAGCCCACACCGGTGGAATAAATCGGGTTGCGCACCACGTCGCCCAGGCCTTTGACGCCATGGGGCACGCCCAGGCGGACCGGCATGTGGAAGATTTCCTCGGCCAGTTCGACCGCGCCTTCCATCTTCGAGGTACCGCCGGTCAGCACGATGCCGGCCGGGATCAAATCTTCGTAACCGCTGCGGCGCAGTTCAGCCTGGATCAGGGTGAACAGTTCGTCGTAACGCGGCTCGACCACTTCGGCCAGGGCCTGACGCGACAGTTCACGCGGTGGACGATCGCCCACGCTTGGCACTTTGATGGTTTCACCTGCACCGGCCAGTTTGGCCAGGGCGCAGGCATAACGGATCTTGATTTCTTCGGCGTACTGGGTGGGTGTACGCAGCGCCATGGCGATGTCGTTGGTGACCTGGTCGCCGGCAATCGGGATCACGGCGGTGTGACGGATCGCACCCTCGGTGAAGATCGCGATGTCGGTGGTGCCGCCGCCGATGTCGACCAGGCACACGCCCAGCTCTTTTTCGTCGTCGGTCAGGACCGAGTAGGCCGAGGCCAACTGCTCAAGAATGATGTCGTCGATTTCCAGGCCGCAGCGGCGCACGCATTTTTCAATGTTCTGTGCGGCGTTGACGGCGCAGGTCACCACGTGAACCTTGGCTTCCAGACGTACGCCCGACATGCCCAGCGGCTCACGCACGCCTTCCTGGTTGTCGATCACGTAGTCCTGAGGCAGCGTGTGCAGCACGCGCTGGTCAGCCGGGATCGCCACGGCCTGGGCGGCGTCGAGTACCCGCTCAAGGTCGGCGGCGCTGACTTCACGGTCGCGGATCGCCACGATGCCGTGGGAGTTCAGGCTGCGGATATGGTTGCCCGCCACGCCGACGAACGCCGAGTGAATCCGGCAACCGGCCATCAGCTGCGCTTCTTCGATGGCGCGCTGGATCGATTGCACGGTGGACTCGATGTTCACCACCACACCCTTCTTCAGGCCCCGGGACGGATGCGTGCCGATACCGACGATTTCGATCACACCGTCTTCCCCGACCTCGCCGACCAGCGCCACCACTTTGGAGGTGCCGATATCGAGACCGACGATCATTTTGCCGCTTTGCACGTTTGCCATGGGTCCTGCCTCTTCTTAATTCTTCGCGACAGCGGGTTTGGCTGTCGTCGGCGCAGCCGGTTCACGCCAGCCGACGGCCAGGCCGTTGGCGTAACGCAGGTCGACGCTCGCAATGTTCGTAATCTGTTCTTTCAAGGTCTTTTCATAGATGGCAATAAAGCGGCGCATCTTTTCCACCAGGTTGCCGCGTCCCAGCAACAACTCGATACCAGGGCCGGAACTGCCTGCCCCGGTCGTCAAAAACCAGCTGCCGCGCTCACGCAATTCCAGCCGCGCGATCGAGAAACCCAACGGCCGCAGCATCTGGCTCAACGCCTGGTACTGCTGCATCACTTGCTGTTGCGCGCGCTGCGGCCCGAACAACTGCGGCAGGTGCTCATAGTTCGCCAGCTCACGCGGCGTGAACGCCTGGCCCTGGTTGTTCAACAGCGCGCCATCACCCCAACGGGCCACGGGCAGTTGCTCTTCCAGGCGGATCGTCACCTGGTCCGGCCATACACGGCGCACTTCCGCGTGGGCGATCCATGGCATCTGCTCCAGCTCCGAGCGCATACCCGCCAGGTCGATGGTGAAGAAGCTCGCCGCCAGGTATGGCCCGATGCGCTGCTGTACCGCTTGCTGGCTGATGTAGCTCAGGTCGCCCTGCACGCTGATCTTGGTGATCGGCCGGTCGGCATACGGCAACAGACGCTGTGCGCCTTCATAAGTGCCGAAACCCAACGCCACCAGCAACACCGGCCAGAACAACGCCTTGATAAAACCAAAGTTGGCTTTCGGCAGGCGCGCCGACATCGGCTCTTTAGCCACCATCCGGCTGGCACCCCGTGGCACCGGCTTGCGGCTCGGTGCTTGTGGGGGCTGATGACGAAGCGATGCGCCGTTCATGTGCTTAGCCTCTTGGCTCAATGCTGGCTGCCAGGATCGCCAGCACTAACTGCTGGAAATCGAGACCGGCGGCACGAGCAGCCATGGGTACCAGGCTGTGGTCGGTCATGCCGGGAGCGGTGTTGACTTCCAGGAACCAGAAATTCCCTTGGCCATCCTGCATCACGTCTGCCCGCGCCCAACCGGCGATACCCAGCGCCTCACAGGCTTTCGCCGTGAGGTCCATCAATTCCTGTTCCTTGGTTGCTTCAAGGCCACACGGGATCCGGTACTGGGTATCGGAAGCCACGTACTTGGCGTCGTAGTCATAAAAGGTGTGGGGCGTACCCAATGCGATAGGCGGCAAAACCTGGCCACGCAGGGTGGCGATGGTGTACTCGGGACCGGAAATCCACTGTTCCACCAACACTTGCGAATCGTAGGTACTTGCCGCTTTCCATGCGTCGATCAATTCGGCGGCCGAGTTCACTTTGGCCATGCCGATACTGGAGCCTTCATGGGCTGGTTTGACGATCAAAGGCAGGCCCAGTTCCTCGGCTGCAGAAATACAATCGTCTTCGCTGCACAGCACACTGTGACGCGGCGTTGGAATGCCCAGGCTGTGCCAGACCTGCTTGGTGCGCAGCTTGTCCATGGCCAGTGCCGACGCGAGGATCCCGCTGCCGGTGTAAGGAATACCTGCGCACTCCAGCAAGCCCTGCATGCTGCCGTCTTCACCGCCACGGCCGTGAAGAATGATGAAGGCGCGGTCGATCTTCTCGGCCTGCAAACGGGCCAGGAAATCATCGCCCACATCAATGCCGAAGGCGTTCACGCCAGCGCTTTGCAGGGCTTCGAGCACGGCATTGCCAGACTTGAGCGACACTTCGCGCTCAGCGCTTTTGCCGCCGAACAACACGGCCACGCGGCCGAAGTCGGCGGGTGCGATATTCGAAAACAGGGAGCCGTAGTCAGTGGTCATTTCGACTTCCCCTTTTCGGCAGCGGCAAACAGCGGGCTTGCCAGCAATTTAGGCGCGAGCCCACCAATGTCACCGGCACCCTGGCACAGCAGAATGTCGCCGGCACGCAGCAGCGGCTTGACGATAGGGGCCAGGTCCACACCACGCTCGATGTAGATCGGGTCCAACTGGCCGCGCTGACGGATGCTGTTGCACAGCTTGCGGCTGTCGGCGCCCGGGATCGGCTCTTCACCGGCCGGGTAGACTTCCATCAGCAGCAGCACGTTGGCATCGGCCAATACATTCACGAAATCGTCGTACAGGTCGCGGGTGCGGCTGTAGCGGTGCGGCTGGTAGACCATCACCAGGCGGCGCTCCGGCCAGCCACCGCGCACGGCCTTGATCACGGCGGCGACTTCGGTCGGGTGGTGACCGTAATCGTCTACCAGCATCACATCGCCGCCTTCTACCGGCAGCTGGCCGTAGACCTGGAAGCGACGGCCGACGCCAGCGAAGCACGACAAGCCTTCGACGATGGCTTCATCGCTGACGCCTTCATCGGAAGCGATGCAGATGGTCGCCAGGGAATTCAAGACGTTGTGGTTGCCCGGCATGTTCACCGACACATCCAGCGGCTCGCGGTCAGGGCGCAGCACGGTGAAGAAGGTTTGCATGCCTTCCTGGCGCACATTGATCGCGCGCACGTCGGCGTCTTCGCTGAAGCCGTAGGTCACGGTCGGGCGCTTGACCGAGGGCAGGATTTCACGCACCACCGGGTCGTCCAGGCACACCACCGCCAAACCGTAGAACGGCAGGTTGTGCAGGAACTCGACGAAGGTTTTCTTCAACTTGTTGAAGTCACCGTCGTAGGTGGCCATGTGGTCTTCGTCGATGTTGGTGACCACGGCAACCAGCGGTTGCAGGTGCAGGAAGCTCGCATCACTTTCGTCGGCTTCGGCAATCAGGTAACGGCTGGTGCCCAATTGTGCATTGGTGCCGGCTGCATTCAGGCGGCCACCGATGACGAACGTCGGGTCCAGACCACCGGCCGCGAACACCGAGGCGATCAGGCTGGTGGTGGTGGTTTTGCCGTGGGTACCGGCGACGGCGATGCCGTGGCGATAGCGCATCAGCTCGGCCAACATCTCGGCACGCGGTACCACGGGAATGCGACGCTCAAGGGCGGTCGCCACTTCCGGGTTGGAGGTGTTCACGGCGCTGGACACGACCAGCACGTCAGCTTCGGCGGCGTTCTCGGCACGGTGGCCGATGAAGATCTGTGCGCCGAAGGTTTTCAGGCGATCGGTCACCGGCGACTCTTTCAAGTCGGAGCCGGACACTTGATAGCCCAGGTTCAGCAACACTTCGGCAATCCCGCACATGCCCACGCCGCCGATCCCGACGAAGTGGATGCGACGGATGCGGCGCATTTCCGGTTGTGGCATGGCTTTCTGATTCTCAACCATGGGCCACCTCCAGGCAGATATCGACCACGGTGCGGGTTGCGTCAGGTTTGGCCAGGCGGCTTGCGGTGCTCGCCATGCTGTTGAGTCGTTCCGGTTGCATCAAAACCTCGGTCAGGCGTGCGGCCAAATCGGCGGCGCCAGTCGTTCTTTGCGGCAGCAGGAAGGCAGCGCCCTCCCCGGCCAAATATTCGGCGTTGCGGGTCTGGTGATCGTCGATGGCGTGGGGCAAAGGCACCAGCAAGGACGGCAGACCGGCGGCGGCCAGTTCACTGACGGTCAGCGCGCCGGAGCGGCAGACCACCAGGTCGGCCCAGCCATAGGCATGGGCCATGTCTTTGATGAAAGGCTGTACGTTCGCCTCCACACCGGCCTCGCGATAACGCGTAGCCGTGACTTCACCGTGGTGCTTGCCAGCCTGATGAAAGATCTCCGGGCGCAGCTCCAAAGGAAGTTGCGCCAGCGCTTCCGGCAGCAGTTTGTTCAACGGCTCGGAGCCCAGGCTGCCCCCCATGATCAGCAGGTGCGCCTTGCGCCCGGCCAGTGCTTCACGGGCGATGTCCATAAACAGTTCAGTACGCACCGGGTTGCCGGTGGTGCGCAGCTTGTCGGATTGCGCAAAGGTCTTCGGGAAGGCCTCGCACACGCGGGCAGCCAACGGCACCAGCAGACGGTTGGCAGTGCCGGCGACAGCGTTCTGCTCATGCACGATCACCGGCACGCCGGCCAGCTTGGCGGCAACACCGCCAGGGCCGGTCACGTACCCACCAAAACCGAGCACACACACCGGCTTCAATTCACGAATGACTTTGCGCGCTTGCCACACGGCCTTGAACAACACAAATGGCGCCTTGAGCAAGGACAATTTGCCCTTGCCACGCAGGCCGGTGACGTTGATCAAATGCAGCGGCAAACCGGCGTTCGGGACCAATTCATTTTCGATGCCGCGCGGCGTACCGAGCCAATGCACGCTGTAACCACGGCTCTGGAATTCCCGCGCACACGCCAGGGCCGGGAACACATGGCCCCCGGTGCCGCCCGCCATGATCAGCACGTTAGCGCCCATGGTTCGGCTCCTCGGCGAAGTCGCTTTCGCTGAATTCCATCTCTTCACTGCCCAAGTGGGTTCGACTCTCCCACTCGATGCGCAGCAACAAGCCCAGGCACGCGCAGCAAATCACCAACGAACTGCCGCCGTAACTGAGGAACGGCAAGGTCAGGCCCTTGGTCGGCAGCAGGCCGACGTTCACCCCGATGTTGATCAGGAACTGGCCGATCCACAGGAACGACAAGCCGTACGCCACATACGCGGCGAAATACTGTTTGGCCTTCTCGGCCCACAAGCCGATGTACATGCCGCGTACACACACGAACACGAACAACGCGACGGTGCACAACGAGCCGACCACGCCGAGTTCTTCGGCGAGCACCGAGAACACGAAGTCGGTGTGCGCTTCCGGCAGGTAGAACTGCTTCTGTACGCTGTTGCCCAGGCCTACGCCCAGCCACTCGCCGCGACCGAAAGCAATCAGCGCCTGGGTCAGTTGATAGCCGGAGCCGAACTGGTCGGACCACGGGTCGGTAAAGGTGATCAGACGCGCCATCCGATAGGGTTGTGCCTGCACCAGCACCGTCACCGCAGCGACGGCCAGCACCACCATCAAGGTGAAGCGGAACAGGCCGACGCCACCGAGGAACAACATCGCCGCCGCCGCCCCCATCATCACGACGGTGGCACCGAAGTCGGGCTCCATCAGCAGCAGGCCGGCCATCGGCAGCAGCACGATGAAGGGCTTGAAGAAGCCCATCCAGCTTTCACGCACTTCTTTCTGGCGACGCACCAGGTAGCCGGCGAGGTAGATCACCACAAACACTTTGGCGATTTCCGACGGCTGCACGTTGAACGCACCGAAGCCGATCCAGCGCATCGAACCGTTCACTTCACGGCCGATGCCGGGGAGGATCACCATGATCAGCAAGCCGAACGCACCGATCAGCATCAACCAACCCAGGCGCTGCCAGGTGGCGATGGGAATCATCATGGTCACGATGCACGCACCCAGGCCGATCACCAGATAGACCAAGTGACGGATCATCATGTACAGGGTATTGCCCGACTGCACGGCGGCCACTTCGGAAGAAGCCGAAGTGATCATCACCAGGCCCAGGCCGAGCAGCGCGAGGCAGCCGGCGAGCATCGGGAAATCGAGGTCGATGCCGCGCCCGGTGATGATCGGCGACGGGTACGGCTTGATGATATTTCTGAAATTCATGCCAAGGCCTCCACGCCGCGGGCGAACAGCTGGCCGCGCTCTTCGTAGTTCTTGAACATGTCGAAACTGGCGCAGGCCGGCGACAGCAGCACGGCATCACCAGGCTGGGCCAAGGCCCTGCACTGGGCGATGGCGTCGTCCAGCGAGGTCGCGCGCACTTGCGGCACACCGTCGCCCAGAGCGGCGCCGATCAAACCGGAATCGCGGCCCATCAGCACCACGGCGCGGCAATGTTCAGCCACCGGGCCTTTGAGGTCTTTAAAGTCAGCGCCCTTGCCGTCGCCACCGACGATCAGCACCAGCTTGCCTTCGATATCGGCGCCCAGGCCTTCAATCGCCGCCAGGGCCGCACCGACGTTGGTCGCCTTGGAGTCGTTGTAGTAGCTGACGCCCTCGAGATCACGCACCCATTGGCAGCGGTGCTCAAGGCCGGCGAACGTGCGCAGGCTCGACAGCATCGCGTCGAACGGCAGGCCCACGGCATGCCCCAGCGCCAGGGCGGCCAGGGCATTGGACTGGTTATGTGCACCACGGATTTTCAGTTCGCGCACCGGCATCAGGTTCTGGAATTCAAAGGCCAGGTATTTCTCGCCATTCTCTTCGCGAATACCGAAGGCTTTGAAGTCAGGTTTGCCCAGGCCAAAGGTCCAGCAAGGCATGCCTTCGCCCATCAGCGGACGGCTCAGGGCGTCCTGGCGGTTGACCACAAATTGCTTGGCGCCACGGAAAATCCGGTGCTTGGCCAAGTGGTACGCCGGCAGGCCGCTGTAGCGGTCCATATGGTCTTCGCTGACGTTCAACACAGTGGCCACTTCGGCACCGAGGTCGTGAGTGGTTTCCAGCTGGAAGCTCGACAGCTCCATCACGTACAACTCGATGTCGTCGCTGAGCAGGTCCAGCGCCGGGGTGCCGAGGTTGCCGCCCACCGCGACGCGCTTGCCCGCCGCAACGGCCATCTCGCCGACCAACGTCGTCACGGTGCTTTTCGCGTTGGAACCGCTGATGGCCACGATGGGCGCGTTCGCGTTGCGCGCGAACAGGTCGATGTCACCGGACAGCTTCACGCCACGCGCCGCGGCCGCTTGCAGGGCCGGTGTCGCGAGGGCCAGGCCCGGGCTCACGTAGAGCTCGTCGGCACGGCACAGAAACTCGACATCCAGCTCGCCACAACGCACTTCCACGTGCGGGTAGTCACGGCGCAGCGTGACCAGCTCCGGTGGATTTTCCCGCGTGTCGGCCACGGCAAACGACGTGCCCCGGTTCGCCAGGAAGCGAACCAGGGACATGCCGCTCTTGCCGAGGCCGACAACGATGCGGAAGTGGTCTGAAGCGATCAGGGACACTCGTTTCTACCTCAGTTTCAGGGTGGCAAGGCCGATCAGCACGAGAATCACGGTGATGATCCAGAAACGGACGATCACACGCGGCTCGGGCCAGCCCTTGAGTTCAAAGTGGTGGTGAATCGGCGCCATGCGGAACACGCGGCGCCCGGTCAATTTGAAGGAGGCCACCTGGATGACCACCGACAGGGTTTCCATCACGAACACACCACCCATGATGAACAACACGATTTCCTGGCGGACGATCACTGCGATGGTGCCCAGGGCTGCGCCGAGCGCCAGTGCGCCGACGTCGCCCATGAAAACCTGTGCGGGGTAGGTGTTGAACCACAGGAACCCCAGGCCGGCACCGATCAGCGCGCCGCAGAACACAATCAGTTCACCTGCGCCCGGTACGTAAGGGATCAGCAGGTATTCGGCGAATTTCACGTTACCCGACAGGTAGCAGAAAATGCCGAGCGCGCCGCCCACCATCACGGTCGGCATGATCGCCAGGCCGTCGAGGCCGTCAGTCAGGTTGACCGCGTTGCTGGAGCCGACGATCACGAAGTAGGTCAGCACCACGAAACCGATGCCCAGTGGAATGCTGGCGTCCTTGAGCATTGGAATGATCAAGGTGGTTTCCACGGCACTTGGCGCGGTGGTGTAGAGGAAGATCGCTGCAGCGAGGCCGAACACCGACTGCCAGAAATACTTCCAGCGACTTGGCAGCCCCTTGGAGTTTTTCTCGATGACTTTGCGGTAGTCATCGACCCAGCCGATGGCGCCGAACAGCAAGGTCACCAGCAGCACGGTCCACACGTAACGGTTATGCAGGTCGGCCCACAGCAAGGTGCTGATGCCGATGGACGACAGGATCAACGCACCGCCCATGGTCGGGGTGCCGGACTTGGACAGGTGCGACTGCGGGCCGTCATTGCGAACCGATTGACCAATTTGCAGGTTCTGCAGGGTGCGGATCATCCACGGCCCCAGGAACAGCGACAAACACAACGCAGTCAGCACACCCAGGATCCCGCGCAGGGTGAGGTACTGAAAGACCGCGAAGCCTTTGTGGAACTGTTGCAGATACTCAGCCAGCAGCAGCAGCATTAATGTTTCTCCGTACTTGAGCCACACAAGGCCGCGACGACGTTTTCCATCACCGCGCTGCGCGATCCCTTGATCAAAATGGTTGTGTGTTTGTCGTGTTCAGCCGCCGTCAGCGCCTGGATCAGCTCGGCCTGGGTGGCGAAATGCCGCGCACCGGGGCCGAAAGCGTCGACGGCGTGCGCCATGTTCGGGCCGACCGCGTAGAGCGCGTCGACCTTGCCGGCGGCATAGGCACCGACTTCACGGTGGCCTTGTTCTGCCCAGTCGCCCAACTCGCCGATGTCCCCCAGCACCAGCACCTTGCGCCCGGCAAAGGCTTTGAGCAGGTCTACTGCAGCATTGATGGAGGACGGGTTGGCGTTGTAGGTGTCGTCGATCACACGCATGCCGTTGGTGGCCAGTTGTGCCACGGTGCGCCCCTTGACCGGCTGCACGGCGCCCAAACCAGTGGCGATACCGAACAGCGACACGCCCAAAGCGTGCGCAGCAGCAGCAGCGGCCAAGGCATTGGCGACGTTATGGTTGCCCAGCAGATTCAACTGCACGTGCTCGCTACCCTGCGGCGTGTGCAACGTGAAGGACGGGCAACCACGCGCATCGACGGTGATGTTCGAGGCATGAAAATCAGCGGCCGCGTTCAACACGGCAAACGTCAGGACCTTGCGACCGGCGGCACGTACACGCCAGGTTTCGAAAGCCTTGTCATCAAGATTCAGTACAGCAGTGCCCGAAGCCTCGAGGCCTTCGAGGATTTCGCCCTTGGCCTCGACGATTTTTTCTGGGCCGCCGAATTCACCGACGTGGGCGGTGCCGGCATTGTTGATGATCGCCACGTGAGGCTTGGTCAGCGCCACGGTGTAGGCGATTTCGCCGATGCGCGATGCGCCCAGTTCGATCACGGCAGCGGTGTGTTCCGGGGCCAGTTCGAGCAGGGTCAGCGGCGCGCCGAAATCATTGTTCAGGTTGCCACGGGTGGCGAGCACCGGCCCGCGCGTGCGCAACACACCGGCAAGCAGCTCCTTGACGGTGGTCTTGCCGCTGGAGCCGGTCACGGCTGCCACCGGCTTGTCAAAGGCGGCGCGGTTCAGCGCACCCAGTTGGCCGAGGGCCAGGCGAGTGTCAGCCACCAACAGTTGCGGCAGGCTGGACTCGGCGACTTCTCGCTGCACCAAGGCACCCACGGCGCCTTTGGCGGCAACGTCATTCAGGTAGTCGTGACCATCAAAACGCGGGCCTGCCAGTGCGACAAACAATTGGCCCGGTTTGATGTTGCGACTGTCGATACTGACGCCGTCGAAGCTGCAATCGCTCGACACTACGCGGGCCGACAGGGCCTGGGTCAGTTCGCTGAACTTCATCGCTTTAAGCATGGGCAATCTCCCAGGCGGTCAAGGCGTGATCCGCCTCGACTAAGTCGGAGAAGGCATGACGCTCGCCGTTGATTTCCTGGTAATCCTCGTGCCCCTTGCCGGCCAGCACCACCACATCATCGGCACTCGCGCTGGCGATCAATTGGGCGATGGCTGCGCCGCGACCGGCAACAAAGGTCGCTTTGGACACGTCTTTGAAGCCGACACGGATGTCGTCGAAAATCTGGCTTGGGTCTTCGGTGCGCGGGTTGTCATCGGTGACGAGTACGCCATCGGCCAGGCGCTCGACGATTTCGGCCATCAGTGGGCGCTTGCCGCGATCGCGATCACCGCCGCAACCAAATAGGCACAACAACTTGCCCTTGGCGTGTGGGCGCAGGGCGACCAATACTTTTTCCAGGGCGTCCGGGGTGTGGGCGTAATCGACCACTACCAGCGGCTGTTTGCCGCCACCCAGGCGCTGCATGCGACCCACCGGGCCTTCCAGCTTCGGCAGGACGCGCAGGATTTCGTCCAGGGCGTAATCCAGCCCGAGCAGTGCGCCGATGGCGGCCAGGGTGTTGCTCAAGTTGAAACGACCGAGCAAGGTGCTGCGCAAATGATGCTCGCCCTGAGGCGTCACCAAGGTCGCAAGCACGCCTTCGTCATTGAAGTGGGCATCGCGGCAATACAGGTACGCGCTGGCGTCTTCGAGGCTGTAGCTGATCAGGCGCGATTCACGGTCTTCGGTAGCCAGCTGGCGACCGAATGCGTCATCCAGGTTCACCACGCGGCATTTGAGATCGTTCCAGGCAAACAGCTTGGCTTTCTCGGCAGCGTAGGCCTCCATGGTGCCGTGGTAATCCAGGTGATCACGCGACAGGTTGGTCATCACCGCCACATCAAAAGCCAGCGCAGCAACGCGCCCCTGATGCAAACCGTGGGAAGACACTTCCATGGCAACCGCCTTGGCACCGGCCTTTTTCAGGTCGGCCAAGGTCGCTTGCACGGCAATCGGGTTTGGCGTGGTGTGCAGGCCGCTTTGCAACGCACCATAGAAACCAGTGCCAAGCGTGCCGACGATGCCGCAGTGCTGACCGAGCAGGTCAAGGGCCTGGGCGATCAATTGGGTCACGCTGGTCTTGCCGTTGGTACCGGTGACGCCGACCAGGTCGAGCTGGCGGCTCGGGTCGCCATAAAAGCGCCCGGCGATATCGGACAGTTGTGCAGCGAGGCCTTTGACCGGAATCAAGGGTACGTCGGTGATTGGCAGTACCGTGGCGCCTTCCACTTCATAAGCGACTGCGGCCGCACCGCGCTGCAGCGCATCAGCAATGTGTGCACGACCATCATATTTACCGCCAGGCACTGCCAGAAACAGGTCACCGGCACGCACATTACGGCTGTCCAGGCTCAACTCACGAATCAGCAGATCGCGACCGGCGTGGGCAAAAATCTTGTTCAGGCTAAGAGACATCAGCCGCGCCCTCCATTGGCTTTTACAGCAGCGGCCGGTGGTCCGGCGTTCGCTTGTTGAGTCGGCGGCAGGTTGTCCGGCGTGATGTTCATCAGGCGCAGGGTGCCGGACATCACTTTGCTGAACACCGGCGCCGATACCAGGCCACCGAAGTAGCCCGCTTTACTCGGTTCATCGATCACTACGACGATGGCGTAGCGCGGGTCGCTCATCGGGCCGAAACCGGCAAACAGCGAGCGATAGGAGTTTTCGGCGTAGCCCTTGGTACCCACCGACGTTTTACGCGCAGTACCCGACTTGCCTGCCACGTGATACGCCGGCACCTGGGCACGGAACACACCACGTGGCGCTTCGATCACTTGTTGCAGCATGCCCTGCATGGTCTTGGCGACGTTTTCCGGGATCACCTGGGTCGCTTTCGGTGCTTCGTCGACGTGAATCAGGCTCAAGGGAACCATGCGGCCGTTGTTGGCCAATACAGAGAAAGCGTGGGCCAGCTGGATCGCGGTCACCGACAGACCGTAGCCATAGGAAAGCGTGGCGGTCTCGGCCTTTTTCCAGTCGCGGTAGTTCGGCAGGTTGCCTACGCGCTCACCCGGGAAGTCCAGACCGGTGGGTTGCCCAAGGCCGACTTTCTGCGCCAGGTGGTAGATGGTTTCGCCGCCGATGTCGAAGGCGACCTTACTCATGCCCACGTTACTGGAGTTGATCAGGATACCTGTCAAATCCAATACCGGCCCTTCGGTGCGGGACACGTCACGAATGGTGTATTTGCCCAACTGCAGCGTGCCCGGGTAAACCTCGACCTTGTCGCTGGGCTTCCAGCGCCCGGTTTCCAGGGCAGCACTCATGGAGATGGCTTTCATGGTCGAACCCGGCTCGAACACGTCGATCATCGCGCGGTTGCGCATCATCGCCGGTTGCAGGTTGCGACGGTTGTTCGGGTTGTAGGTCGGCTGGTTGACCATGGCGAGGATCTCGCCGGTCTTCACGTCCATGATCACCAAACTGCCGGCCTTGGCGCCGTTCTCGATGATCGCGTTACGCAGCTCGCGGTTGGCCAGGTACTGCAGGCGCAGGTCAATCGACAACGCCAAGGGCTTACCGGCCTTGGCGTTTTTGGTGACCTGGACATCCTTGATCAATCTGCCGCGCCGATCCTTGATGACTTGGCGCTTGCCGGGCACCCCGGCCAGCCACTCATCGTAGGCCAGCTCTACACCTTCGCGACCGTGATCATCGATGTCGGTAAAGCCCACCATGTGCGCGGTGGTTTCACCGGCGGGGTAGAAACGACGAAATTCCTCGATGCCGTACACACCGGGGACTTTAAGGTCGAGCACTTGCTGGCCTTGTTCAGGCGTCAGGCCGCGAACCAGGTAAATGAATTCCTTGTTGGCTTGAGCTTCAAGGCGCTCAGCCAGGGCTTTCGGGTCCTGGCCCAACGCAGCGGCGAGCTCTGGCCATTTTTCCTTGGCGGTTTGCAGCTCCTTGGCGTTTGCCCACAGCGTGGTCACCGGCGTACTGACCGCCAGAGGTTCGCCGTTACGGTCGGTGATCAGGCCACGGTGCGCAGGAATCGGAATATGCCGCAGGCTACGGGCATCGCCCTGGCCGATCAGGAAGTCACGGTCGACCACTTGCAGGTCGATGATCCGCCAGGCAATCGCGCCGACCATCAAGGCCAGCAGGCCGAGCATCAGGCGGAAGCGCCAAGGGTAGAGTGCGCCTTCAAGTTTCATCATGGCGCCACCATGCGAACGTCGGCCGCGCCCGGGATGTGCATTTTCAGTTGTTCAGTGGCCAGTACTTCGATACGGCTGTGGGCCGTCCAGGTACTTTGCTCCAGGATCAACCGGCCCCATTCCGCTTGCGCTTTGTCACGCACGCTCAATTCCCCGTACAGGGTATTGAGCAACTGGCGGTTGTAGTGGGCGCTGTAGGACACCGCAATCGCGGACACCAGCACGCCGACAAACAGCAGCAACATAAAGAAGCTACCGCCCGGGAGGGGCTTGGCGAAAAGCTTGCTCACCGCAACTTCTCCGCGACGCGCATGACGGCGCTACGGGAACGAGGGTTGGCTTTGAGCTCGGCTTCGGAAGCGAACTGCGCTTTGCCATGGATTTTGATTTTCGGCACAAAGGCTTCGAAACGCACCGGCAGGTTGCGCGGCAGGTTATCGGATTCGCCTTTGACCAGACGACGCATGAACAATTTGACGATGCGGTCTTCAAGGGAATGGAAGCTGATCACCACCAAGCGGCCGCCCACTTCCAAAGCGTCCAGAGCGGCTTCGAGACCCGCTTCCAGATCGCCCAATTCGTTGTTGACGTGAATACGCAGCCCCTGGAACGCGCGGGTCGCAGGGTTCTTGCCCTTTTCCCACGCGGGGTTGGCGACTTTCAGCACTTCAGCCAGGTCGGCGGTGCGCTCGAACGGCTGGATTTCGCGGCGCTCGACCACAGCGCGAGCCATGCGACCGGCGAAACGCTCCTCGCCGTATTCCTTGAACACGCGGGTGATTTCTTCGTGGGGCGCGGTGGCGATGAACTCGGCGGCGCTGATGCCCCGGGTCGGGTCCATGCGCATGTCGAGCGGGCCGTCGTTCATGAAACTGAAGCCACGCTCAGGATCGTCGAGCTGTGGCGAAGACACGCCCAGGTCGAGCAAAACCCCGGCCACCTTGCCTGCCATGCCGCGCTCGGCCACTTCGGCACCCAGCTCGGCAAAGCTGCGCTGCACAACGACAAAGCGGCCGTCTTCGGCCGCTAGCGCTTGCCCGGTGGCAATCGCTTGAGGGTCTTTGTCGAACCCGAGGAGTTTGCCGTCGGACCCGAGCTGGCTGAGTATCAACCGGCTGTGCCCGCCCCTGCCGAAGGTGCCATCCAAATAGCAGCCATCCGCGCGTACGGCGAGAGCCTCAACGGCTTCGTCAAGCAGTACGGTGATGTGGTTAAAGCCGCTATCAATAGTCACAGGATCAAATCACGCAGTTCATCAGGCATGGCGCCCGGTTGTTGAATAGCAGCCAGGTCCGCTGCAGACACAGCATCCCAGGCATCTTCGTCCCACAATTGGAACTTGTTCAGTTGGCCTACCAGCATTGCGCGCTTATCCAGCTTGGCGTACTCGCGCAGACGCGGAGGCACCAGGAAACGACCGCTGCCATCCAACTCAAGGTCGACGGCATTACCGATCAGCAAACGCTGCAGGCGGCGGTTCTCTTCACGCAACGAAGGCAGCGCGCGCAACTTGGTTTCAATCAACTCCCACTCATCGAGGGGGTAAACACACAAACATGGATCAACGGCGTCAATCGTGATGATTAACTGGCCTGAACTACGCGAAACGAGCTCGTCACGATACCGGCTCGGCATGGCGAGACGGCCTTTTGCATCGAGACTGATAGCGTTAGCTCCGCGAAACACAGATGCGTTTCTCCAAATTTTAGCGTTTTACGTTCAAAAAACCCACTTTGTGCCACTTTCCGCCACTTGCGCACACTATAGGAATGCGCCCACCACACCGTCAAGGCGCGGATTCAAGGAAAAGCCTTACAGAACGGAGATTTAGGAACGTAAAAGGAGGAGAAACGAGAGTTTGGCGCTGTTTTTGACTCAATAACCGCAGACAGCTCAGAGAGCTATAGCTTGAAGTTAAAGTAATTTATTAAGAGTAAGATTTTTTTGGTATTACGAAGATGCATCTGCCAATGATTCGGCAGGGAGGGATTCTTGCGTTACTACCGGGTTTCTGCCCGAGATTCAGACAGAAGGAAAAAAGGTGGAGAGTCGATCTGTAAGCCGGGTTCTGTCTTGAACAGTCATTCGTCTACGATGGCCATCACTGGACATCTTTAGCAACCTACCCGGTCCCAGCGCGGGCCACGCCTTGGGACCCTATTTGGTCTTGCTCCAAGTGGGGTTTACCTAGCCACGAACTGTTGCCAGACGTGCGGTGCGCTCTTACCGCACCTTTTCACCCTTACCGGCACCGAAGTGCTTAGGCGGTTATTTTCTGTGGCACTTTCCGTAGGCTCACGCCTCCCAGGCATTACCTGGCACTTCGCCCTATGGAGCCCGGACTTTCCTCCCCCCCCTAATTTTCATAGAGGGCAGCGACTGTCCAATCGACTCTCCGCCGCGCAGGTTAACGGCACGGCGGCCTCAGGACAAGTATTAAAAGTACAGCAATGCCATCACGTTCAGACGGAATACCGGTTTAACCCCGGAACTATTCGCCTTTCTGTTTATCCAGCGCCACTTGATACAACACATTTTTACGCAAGCCGGTAATTTCCGCAGCCAGGGCGGCGGCACGCTTGAGTGGCATGTCTTTAAGCAACAAATCGAGGATACGCATGGCTTCACTGCCGACCGCCTCTTCATCGACCGGCGCAGTCCAGCCGGCCACCAGCACCACGCACTCGCCGCGCTGCTGGTTGCTGTCGCCCTCGACAAACGCGCGCAGGTCCTCCAGCGGCAGGCCCTTGAGCGTTTCAAAGGTCTTGGTCAACTCGCGCGCCAGCAACGCCAGGCGCTCGCCACCGAACACCAGCTCCATGTCTTGCAGGCATTCCAGAATACGGTGCGGGGCTTCGTAAAAGATCAAGGTGCGCGGTTCTTCCTTTAGAGCCTGAAGACGCGCGCGGCGGCCCACAGCCTTGGCCGGCAGGAAACCCTCAAAAATGAAACGGTCGGAGGGCAGGCCGGCGGCGGATAATGCCGCAATCAGCGCGCACGCCCCCGGAACAGGCACTACATTGATACCAGCGGCCCGCGCCTGGCGGACCAGGTGGTAGCCGGGATCGGAAATCAACGGTGTGCCCGCATCGGAGATCAGCGCCACATCATCCCCGGCCAGCAGGCGGGTGATAAAACGGCTGCCCTCTTCGCGCTCATTATGTTCATGGCACGCAGCGAGTGGCGTGCTGATACCAAAATGCTGCATCAACCGTTGGGAGTGCCGAGTGTCTTCTGCTGCGATCAATTTCACGTCGCGCAACACTTTCAGCGCCCGAGCACTGATGTCGTCCAGGTTGCCAATGGGCGTCGCCACGACAAAAAGCGAGCCTGCAGTGGAATTCAAAGGACCTGGAGCAGTCAAAACGCACACCTCGATGGTTAAGAAAAGTCGCATTGTAGCGCGTAGGCGTCTCGATAATATGCCCCCGAGGTTGACCGTCGGTGCCGGCTCGCAACATTTGCACGACCTAAATCAACGGTTTCACGCCACTAACATCGCGCCTGGGCCAGTGCTTGGGTACACTTCCACGCTAATTTGTTCGGTATCAGGAACGCTTACATGATCGCTTGCCTGCGGCTGCTCTCCGCCCTCTGCCTCGCTGCCTTGTTGGCCGCTTGCGCCAGCTCGCCCTCGTCCAGCCTTGGCGACCTTCCACGGACTCCGGATGCCAGTATCGAGCAACTGCTCGAACAGGCAACTTCCGCCAGCACGCCAGAAAAGGCCGCGCTGCTGCGCCTGAGTGCGGCTGACCTGGCGTTCCACCAGAACAACCCTGGCCGCTCGTCGCAGATTCTTGCGCAGGTTCCTCTGGATGCCCTGAAGCCCGCCGCACAAATCTTCGCCAGCACCCTGTCCGCCGAATTAGCCATGGCGCGCAACCAGCCCAAGGCTGCGCTGGCCGCGCTGAACCATCCCAGCCTGCAAAGCCTGAAAGATCTGCCGACTGACCAGCAGATCCGTACCGGCACCGTGCATGCCCGCGCCTATGAAGCCGATGGCCAGACCCTGGCCGCGGCTCGCGAGCGTGTTGCATTGGCCCCCCTGCTCAGTGGCGATGCCGCGAAGAACAACCACGAAGCGATCTGGACCCTGATTGCCGCCCTGCCAGCCGAACAGCTGCAAGCCAGTGGCAACCCGACACTCGACGGCTGGATCACTCTGGCCCAGGCGGTCAAGGGCGCCGGTACCCTGGAGCAACAGCAAGCCGCCATCGATACCTGGCGCGCACAAAACCCGGGCCACCCTGCTGCAGTGAATCTGCCAACCCCGCTGACCAAGCTCAAGGAACTGGCCAGCCAGCCCCTGAACAAGATTGCCGTGCTGCTGCCGCAAGATGGCCCGTTGGCTTCGGTCGGCAAGGCACTGCGTGAAGGTTTCATGGCCGCTCACTTCCAGGCTGAACAAGCCGGGCAGAAGCCGCCGGTCATTGAGTTCTTCGACAGCTCGCGCCTGACCTCTATCGACGACTTCTACGCCAAGGCCCAGGCGGCAGGCGTGCAACTCGTCGTCGGCCCGCTGGAGAAGCAGCTGGTCAAACAGCTGGCTGCTCGTCCGCAACTGCCGATCACTACGCTGGCACTCAACTACAGCGAAACCGATCAGAACCCACCGCAACTGTTCCAATTTGGCCTGGCCGCTGAAGACGAAGCCCGCGAAGTCTCGCGCCGTGCCCGCGCCGACGGCCTGCATCGCGCTGCCGCCATGGTGCCGCGTGGTGAATGGGGTGAGCGTGTCTATAAGGCCTTCCGCCAGGATTGGGAAGCCAATGGCGGCACCGTGGTCGGCGTTGAGTACGTTGACCAACCCGTCGCCCTCGCCCAACAGATTGCCGACCTGTTCCAGCTGCGTAAAAGTGAAGGTCGCGCCAAAAGCCTGCAAAGCACCGTTGGCACTGACGTAGCCGCCCAGCCGTCGCGTCGCCAGGACATCGAGTTCATCTTCCTGGCCGTGCCTCCACAGTTGGCCCAGCAGATCAAACCGACCCTGAACTTCCAGTACGCCGGCGATGTGCCTGTGTATGCGACCTCCCACGTATTCAGCGCCAGCGGCGACAAGAACCAGTACCTGGACATGACCAACGTCATGTTCTGCGAAACGCCTTGGCTGCTTAACACTACTGACCCGCTGCGCAATCAGGTCGCCGCACAATGGCCGCAAGCCAATGGCAGCCTCGGCCGCCTGTACGCGATGGGCGTCGACGCCTACCGCCTGGCGCCGCGCCTGGGCCAACTCAAGGCGCTGCCGGACACCCGCGTTGACGGCCTGTCGGGCAGCCTGGGCATCAACGCCAACCAGCGCGTTGATCGCCAGTTGCCTTGGGCGAAGTTCGTCGGCGGCGATATCCAGCGCCTGCCGGACACCCCGCGCTGATGCCCGAGCGGTCCCGCGCACAAAGCGGCAAGGATGCCGAACTTCAAGCGCTTTCGTACCTGCAACAACAGGGTCTGCGCCTTCTGGCGCAGAACTGGTTATGTAAACGCGGCGAGCTTGATCTGGTCATGCTTGACGGCGATACAGTAGTATTCGTCGAAGTCCGCTACAGAAAACACGCACAATGGGGTGGTGCGCTCGCCAGTATCGACGGGCGCAAGCGTCAGAAGCTGATACTCGCCGCGCAGTATTTCCTGCAGAAAGAGCATCGCTGGGCTGACAACCCCTGCCGTTTCGATGTGGTTGCCATAGAAAGCACACCGTCTGGCACAGTTGATCTGAACTGGCTCAAAGATGCCTTCGACAGCTGATTCACCGGACATCTTCACCACACACTTTTGCTCTTTGCATTGCGGGCTGCACATTCCTGTGCCAATCAGCCGCGCTACTTAAGGTCACACAGATGGACATGCAATCCCGAATTCGCCAGCTTTTCCAGGCCAGCATCGACACCAAGCAACAGGCGATGGACGTACTTGCACCGCACATCGAGCAAGCCAGTCAGGTCATGGTCAATGCCTTGCTCAACGAGGGCAAAATGCTTTCGTGCGGCAACGGCGGTTCGGCCGGTGATGCCCAGCACTTCTCCTCCGAGTTGCTCAACCGCTTCGAGCGCGAGCGCCCGAGCCTGCCAGCCATCGCCCTGACGACCGATTCGTCGACGATCACCTCGATTGCCAACGACTACAGCTACAACGAAATCTTCTCCAAGCAGATCCGTGCCCTGGGCCAACCCGGCGACGTGTTGCTGGCGATTTCCACCAGTGGCAACTCGGCCAATATTATTCAAGCGATCCAGGCCGCACATGATCGCGAAATGATTGTCGTAGCATTGACCGGGCGTGACGGCGGCGGCATGGCTTCACTGCTGCTGCCGGAAGACGTGGAAATCCGCGTCCCGGCCAATGTCACTGCACGCATCCAGGAAGTCCACCTGCTGGCGATCCACTGCCTGTGCGATCTGATCGACAGCCAACTGTTCGGGAGTGAAGAATGACCGTTAACCGCCTCAGCCTTTTGGCCATCACGCTGTGCCTTGCCATCAGCGGCTGCAGCACGGCAATCACTGCGACACGCGACACCCCCATCCAGGATGACCGGGGCACACGCACCTTCGGCAGCACCATTGATGATTCGCTGATCGAGACCAAGGTGAAGGTCAACGTCGCCAAGGCGGCTACCGACCTGGGCAATGGTGCGTCGCGCATTGTGGTGACCAGCTTCAACGGTGTGGTGCTGCTGGCCGGGCAAACACCGCGCGCCGACCTCAAAGCCCAGGCTGAACAGGCCGCCTCCACGGTTCAGCGGGTCAAGAAAGTCCACAATGAACTGCAAGTCATGGACCCGATCACCCTGCTGGCCATCAGCAACGATGCGTTGCTGACCACCAAGATCAAAGCGCAGATGCTCACCGACAGCGCTGTTCCCGGCTCGCGCATCAAGATCGTCACAGACAACGGTATCGTCTACATGATGGGCCTGCTGACCCAGGCGGAAGCCACTCGCGCAGCCAACCTGGTACAGGGCGTGTCCGGCGTACAGAAGATTGTGAAAGTGTTCGAATACATCGACTGACATAAACGTCGGCCACAAAAAAGGCGCCGTGCATTGACTGCACGGCGCCTTTTTTATGGCCAGCGTTTATTGGTACTGCTGGTACGGGTTGCCCTGGAACTGGTTGTTCTGCTGTGGCGCCTGCTGTTGTTGAGCGCCAGGCTGGCCGTATTGCTGGCCAGGGATCGGGCCGAGGTTCACCTCAACACGACGGTTCTGGGCGCGGCCATTCACGTCGGCGTTGCTGGCAATCGGGTTATCCGGGCCGGCACCGCGTGCGCTCAGGTTGGTCGGGCTCACGCCTTGGGACGTCAGGTAGTTGGCAACGCTCTGGGCCCGGCGCTGGGACAGATCCATGTTCAACTGGCGGCTACCGGTGCTGTCGGTATAACCCACAATCTGGATAGTGTTCTGGTTGAACTGCTTGAGTGAGCCGGCCAGGTTGTTCAGCGGCGTGTAGAAGCTGCTGGAGATCGCGTCCGAGTTGGTGGCGAAGGTGATATTACCCGGCATGATCAGCTTGATCTGATCGCCTTGGCGCTGCACTTCAACCCCGGTATTGGCCATGCTCTCACGCAGTTTCTTTTCCTGCTGGTCGGCGTAGTAGCCATAACCTGCGGCCCCAAGGCCTGCAATAGCACCACCGATCAATGCGCCTTTGCCACGGTTGTTGTGGTCGATGGCGGCACCGGCCAAGGCACCGGCCAGCGCACCAAGCCCGCCGTATTTGGCGGTTTTGCTGATGCCGCCTTGCGAACCATTATTTGCCTGCCCCTGGCTGCCGTCGTAAGGATTAGGCGAAGCGCAGCCGGATAACAGGGCTACAGCGGTGGCAACAACAAGAAGACGACGCGGAGTAAACATGAAGGGAGCTCCTACTTTTGCATTCTGTGGTGCAAAGGACATTGGCAATGGACCTGTGCCGAGTTTGGAACGTGACAAACGGTAAAAATTCCATGGCCGCTATCCGCCGCTAAGGAAACCGTAGCAGACGCAGGCTGAACGCGACCTGCGTTTTTGCTACTTGAAGAACAGCCCTGGCGCCGAAATTATTCCCTTCTCGCTACGCCCTCACAAAAGGATTCTCACGCATTTCATCGCCCAACCGGGTATCCGGCCCGTGACCGGCCACCACCGTCGCCTCCTCGTCCAGCGTGTACAAACGCTGCTTGATCGAACGCACAATCGTGGCCTGGTCCCCGCCCCACAAATCCGTACGCCCGACACCGCGTCGAAACAACGTATCACCCGCAATCAGCAGCTTGGCGTCGGCGAACCAGAAACTCATCGACCCAGGCGTATGCCCCGGGGTATGCAAGGCCACGCCGCAGCCGCATGCCAATTCTTCCTCATCCTCCAGCCAGCGATCCGGCGACGGCACTGGCGTATAGGGCACACGAAACATCTGGCATTGCATTTCCAGGTTATCCCAGAGGAATTGATCCTCCTTGTGCAGGTGCAACGTTGCGCCGGTCTTCTCCTTCAACTGGCCGGATGCCAGAAAGTGATCCAGATGGGCATGGGTATGAATGATGCTCACCACCTTGAGGCCAAGCGCATCGAGGCGCGCCAGGATCAGTTCGTGATTGCCGCCCGGGTCGACCACGATGGCTTTTTTGGTGATCGGGTCGCCAATGATGGTGCAGTTGCACTGCAACGGGCCGACGGGAAAGGATTCGCGAATCAAGGCTGGGGGCAGAGACATCAGGGCGGGCTCGGTGATGGGCAATCCAGCAATTTTGGCACAGATCGTTGAATGCCTACCCCAACAAGCCCATTTCCTGCGCCCGCGCCACCGCCTGGGTGCGCCGCTCCACCCCCAGCTTGCTGTTGATATGGCTCGCATGGGTTTTGACCGTGTGCAGGGAGATGAACAGCCGGTTGCTGATTTCCTGGTTCGAACAGCCTTGGGCGATCAGTTGCAGCACGGCCAATTCCCGAGCGCTAAGGGTTTCATGGGCAGATGAAGGCTCTGCCGGTGCAACCGCCGGCAAAAGTGCCAGCAGGCTCTGGTTCAACAACCCGTGCGGGTCCTTGCCCAACTGCTCACGCATCCAGCCCGGGTGGTTTTCCAGCAAGCGCTGAAACGGTTGCAACGCTCCCCCCACACCAGCTTCGAGGGCCCTGGCAAAAACCGGCCGGGCCTTGGCTTCCTGGCCACACTCCAGCAGCAAATGCGCCTGTTGAGTGAGGGCCATCAAGGCGATCATCTGGCGACCGCTGTTCTGCGCCTGTTGCGCCAGCTCTTCGAGCCGTTCCAGCGCCGCCGCAGGCTGATGCCGAGTGGCATCCAGCGCGGCTTGTTGCAACCCGATATGTTGCGGCAGGTGCGGATGAAACTCCGGCGCGGCCGCCGCGTGCTCGCCGTTGTAGGTTTGCCCCAGCCGGGCCAGCCAGGCATCGGCCAGGTCGGTGCGACCCTGGGCCAGCCACAGCTCGCATTTGATCAGCGTAATCATCGCCAGGTAGTAGATCGGCGGCACGTCCCAGATGTGCATCAAGCGCTCGGCTTCGGCGAGTTCGGCGAAGGCTTTGGAGAAATCATTGCGGCGCCCTTCGAAATTGGCGATCACACAATGACCGATCAATACGCTGATGTCGCGACAGGCCCGGGCTTCGGTGAGCCCGGCGCGCAAACGGGCAAGGCCGGCTTCGGGCTGGCAGCGCACCAGCAACAAAAAGCCTTCATACAACGACAGCCGCGCGCGCACTGCGTACAACCGCTGAGGCGCCAGCCCGTGCAGACGCTGCTGGCCCTGGCGGACCTCGTCCAGGGAACGCAAAATTTCCCCCCGCGCTTGCAGCACACGCGCCCGGTCGTAATGGGCCAAGGCTTCAAACAGTGGGTTGCCGACGCGCTGGGCCAATTCCAGGGATTCGCGATTCAAACCACGGGCGCGCCACAAGTCAGCATCGACGATGGCCAGGTTGGATAACGTCGACAGGCACATCAGCCGTTGGCCGTAACGTTTTTGCGGCAGGCTTTCCAGCGCCTCGCTGCAATAGCGCTGGGTCAGTTCGCGATCCCCCCGCCCCCGGGCGATGATCCCGCTCAGCGCCAGCCATTGGGCCAGCATTGATTTTTGCGCGGTGGCCGACGGCGCCGGCAGAAAACGGCTGAGATAACTGGACAGTTCCTCCGCCGCATCCAGCTGACACGCCAGGCCCAGCGCCCAGCTGTAGAGCACGATCAACCGCGGTGTGCTGATCAGCAGGCTGTCGGGCAAATCCATCTTCCAGCGCAGCAACATGCCGATATTCTGCTCGGCGAGCAGTTGCTCCTCCGACAGGTTCTGCACCAGGTTCGCCGCCACGTCCAGATGGCCGGCACGTAATGCCTGCTCTACCGCTTCGTCGATCAAACCCTGCACGTTGAACCAGCGACAGGCCCGCAAGTGCAGGCTGGCCAGCGGCAACGTGGCATTGCTCGCGCGGCGGGTGCGCAGCAAGTCAGAAAACAGGTGGTGATAGCGGAACCAGTGGCCCTGTTCGTCCAGTGGCACCAGAAAGACCTGGTGCGACTGCAGGTAGCGCAGGATTTCCGCGCTGTCATGGGCTTCGCGGACGGCGTCGCACAGCTCGCTGCAAAAACGATCCTGGGGGGCTGTGTCGTATAGAAACGCTTGAACTTCGATGGGCAGGCAATCGATCACTTCTTCGAGCAGGTAATCGCGAATCAGCCCTTCCCCGCCGTGCAGGTTCTGCGGCAAGGCGCCCTCGTTACCCGCCTCGGAAACGGCCAGCAACCAAAACCGCAAACCGGCGACCCAGCCTTCGCTGCGGCGAATCAAGTTATCCAGCGCCTCACCGCGCAATGAGTTGCTGTGCCGGTCCAGCACGGCCAGGGACTCGTCGTGGGTCAGGCGCAAGTCCTGTTCGTGCAGCTCCAGCAGGTGCCGCGACAGGCGCAGACGCGCGAGATGCCAATCCGGGCGTTGGCGGCTGGTCACCAGCACCACCAGGCCATCGGGCAGATGATTGAGGAAAAACTGCAGGCAACGATCCAGCACCGGGCCCTGGGCCAGATGGTAGTCATCCAGCACCAGTAACAATGGCGTGCGCGTGGACAGATGTTCGGCCAATTCGTCGAGCAAACCATCAAGCCACTCTTCAAAGGCAAAAGGCTGATGACGCTGGCGCATTTTCAGCAGGCCCAGGGATTGGGTGCCGAGCTGTGGGAAATACTGCTGCAAACCGTCGAGCAGGCGTTCAAGGAAACGGCCCGGGTCATTGTCGCGCGGGCTCAAACCCAGCCACAGGCTGTGCCAGTGGGCTGGCAGCCCCTGACAGAACTCGACGGCCAACGAACTCTTGCCGAACCCTGCCGGAGCGCTGACCAGCAGCAACCGCCCCTCCAGCCCCGCACTCAGCCGCTCGCACAGGCGCGGGCGCAGCACGTAGCCGTCAGGCAGCGGTGGCCTGTAGAAACGCGCTTCCAGGGTCGGAATCACCGCGCTTGCAGGCCCTCGGATGGGGGACAGATCAGTCATCGCCGGGCTCTTGTAGAAGGCTGTTGTCGGCATTGCAGATGACCGCAGACTAGCGGTAAAAGCGGCGGGATTGTAGATCTTTGCAACATTTGCCTGAAAAAGAACTGCGACAAAAAATCTCAACACAAACAAATGTGGGAGCTGGGCTTGCCCGCGATAGCATCACCTCGGTCTGTCAGACCTACCGAGGTGATGCTATCGCAGGCAAGCCAGCTCCCACACAAGCCCAGCTTCTACAGTGGCGAACTATCGCAGCTTAGCGAACACCATCCTGACGCAGGGCCGCAGGCGAGAAGTCTGCGGTGCTGGCGGTGAAGCCGAAGTCATACGCCTGCTTCTCTTCGTTCTTCATGCCCAGCGCGAGGTAGCGGCCGGACTGCAGGTCGTAGAGGGTTTCGAGGGCGTACCACGGCACTTGTTTGTCGTAGTAGTTCTCGGCATGGGCTTCGGCGACACGCCACAGTTGGCCACGGCCGTCGTAATGGTCGATCACGGCCGCTTGCCAGGTGTCTTCGTCGATGAAGAAGTCACGCTTGGCGTAGATATGGCGCTGGCCTTCCTTCAGGGTCGCCACCACGTGCCAGACGCGGCGCAGCTCGTAACGTGCCAGGTCCTGGTTGATGTGGCCGGCCTTGATGATGTCGGCGTACTTGAGCTTCGGATCGTCGATCTTGTAGCTGTTGGACGCAATGTAGATCTCTTTTTTGCCTTCCAGCTTCCAGTCATAGCGGTCTGGCGCACCGTTGTACATGTCGAGGTTGTCGGAAGTCCGCAGGCCGTCGGCGGCGGTACCCGGGCCGTCGTAGGACACTTGCGGCGCCCGGCGCACACGGCGCTGGCCGGCGTTGTAGACCCACGCCGAACGCGGCTCCTTTACCTGGTCGAGGGTTTCGTGCACCAGCAGCACACCACCGGCCAGACGGGCTGGCGCGGTCACTTGCTGCTTGAAGTAGAACAGCACGTTGCCCGGGTTTTTCGGGTCGAAGTCCTTCATTTTGTCGCGGAACACGAACTGGTCTTTGAAGTACACCAGGCTGAACGAGCCGTTGGTTTGCGGCGTGGCCTGGGTCACCAGGCGGGTCACGCTGCCGCCGCGATAGCGGGTGATGTGGTTCCAGATCACTTCCACGCCGCTTTTCGGAATCGGGAATGGCACGGCGGTTTCGAAGTTTTCCAGGCCGTTACCGCCCGACACCAAGTTGGTAGTGGTGGCGTTCTTCTTGATGGCGGCAAACACATCGGCCGGCACAGTTGCGCCGCGATGGGTCGGGTAAACCGGCATTTTGAAGGTGTCCGGGTAACGCTTGAACATCGCGTACTGCCCCGGTGCCAGCTTGTCTTTGTATTGCTCCACGTTTTGCGCGGTGATGGTGAATTGCGGTTGCTCGCTGGCGTAAGGGTTGGCGAGGAACCCACGGGCATCCACGGCGCCGGCATTGGTGGGCAGTGGCGACCATTTCGGAATGGTGCCGGCCGCGTTACCGGCCATTTCAGCGCCCATCGGCGTCAGGGTAGTGCCCAGCTTGGCGGCTTCATCCGCCGAGACTGCCGCCATGACGTTGCTCGCCAGGATCGACAGCCCGAGCACACCCACATGCAACAGACTTTTAGTTATTTTCATGTTCTGGTTCTTCCTGAAATGCATGCATCTGAAAAAGACAGTCTTAGAAGTTCACGCCAGCGCTCAAGGCGATGAAGTCACGGTCATCCACGGTGCTGAACTTGCCACCGAAGAAATTGGTGTAGTTCAAGCCCACGGTGTAAGTGTTCTGGTATTCGGCATCCACACCCAGGCTGACGGCCTTGCGACCTTCTTCAAAGTTGCCGCCAGGACCTGGCGAGTAACCTTTGACGTCGTGGGACCAGGCCACGCTAGGCTTGAGGTTCACACCGGCGAAGACATCCGGGTATTCCCAGATGGCACGACCCCGGTAGCCCCAGGAAGTGGCGGTGGTGAAACCGTCGTTGTCGCAGTACTTGGAGACGTTGCTGGCATCTGCGCCAGGACCGGCGCCACCGATAGTGCTTGGGTTAAGAATTTGTGCACAGGTGTTCAGAGTGCGGCCAGGAGCCACAGTGGTACCAGGCAATGCTCCAGGACCAAAGGAAGGATCACGGCCATAGCGAGCCTTGGACTTACCCTCAAGCCCGCCCACATGGGTAACGCCCAACTCGCCCACCAATGTCAAGCGACTTGCCCCCATCACCTGATCAAAAAAGTGCGTCAGCGTGGTCTGGAACTGAGTGATTTCCTTACGGCGATAGCCATTCAAATCCTGGCCCTTGGCAGCATCGAGAAGCGAGGCATTGGCAAACTGCCCACCCAAGGGTCTAACGGCTGCATACAGAATGTCATTGGTGTTGAGTTGCACAGGCGCATTTGGGCGATAACTGACTTCACCGCTCCAAGCCGTGCCGGTCGGAAGCGTGGTCGAGAAGCTCAAGCCGTACAGACGGATGTCTTCCGGGTACTCGACAAAATATTTGGAGTTCCCGGCGATAAACACCGGAGCCAGCGTGCCGAAGGCGGGCGCAACCGCGTAAGCGGAAGCAGGTGCGGCCGTCGCACTGAAGATTGGTGCACGGCTGTGGTAGTTCATGAAGTAGGCACCGAATTCGGTGTCCAGCGGTTCGAAGTTGTAGTGCATGGCCACACCAAACTGGCCGCTGTCACGCGCATCCCGATCACCAGCGCGACGAACCAGCGTGCCCTCTTCATTGGTGTCCACGCCGCGCGCCGCGAACTGGGCGAGCGCGCCGCGACCCGCGGCCGTGGCAGCAATCGTCGAACGTTTGGCCAGCAGGCGCAGGTTATCGCCGCAACCGTCGGCAATCACGTCCGGCTGGGAGAAGAACGTACCGCAGTTATCCACCACGGTCTGGTCCCACTCCAACTGGTAGAACGCCTCGGCAGACAGGTTGTCGGTCAGAGTCTGGGACACGTAGAACATGTTGACCGGAATCAGGCCTTCCTTGATCTCTGCGCCCGGGCGGCGGAATGCGGACACATCGATCGGGTTGATCGAGTTGATGCCGCCGCCAATGAAGGTACTTTCACCCCAGCTCACTACCTGCTTGCCGAACCGCACGTTACCCGGCTGATCAGCGATGGTGTAGTTGTGGTAGATGAAGGCATCAAGGATTTGCCCGCCGGAGGACTTGGCGCCCTCTTTGCGGTTGTCATTGCTGACGTTTTTGAAGTCCAGGTCTTCGTTTTGCAGCGCGAAGTCGTACCAGTATTTGCCGCGCACAAAGATGCCGGTGTCGCCGTATTTCAACTCAAGGTCGTGAATACCCTTGAAGATCTTCGAGAAAGTATCGCCCTTGTCGAAGTTCAGGCGACCGTCATCGGAGGTTTGAGACAAACCCTTGCCACCGTTGTTGACGCCGATCAGGTCTTTGTTTCGACCCGCAGTCGACCAGCTCGCCCCCACCGACAGAGAGGAGTCAAAGCTGCCTTCGATTTCACCGATGTTGAAACTGACGCCGAATGCGGGCCCGGCGAGCGTAGAAGCGAGACTGACGGCCAGGGGCAGTCTTGCCCGGCGCCAGAACTGGTTTACTGAGGTCATCGACGCTACTCCATGTGCATTATTGTTATGGCAGTGAGTTCTTTCTTCTGGATGCGTGTAACGGCCGGAATACAACGATTCCAATGCCGCCTGGCAACCGGGGCCCCATGCCCCTGAACGCAACATCCATGAAAAACTCTGGGTGGGACTATAGCCAGCAGGGGGTATCGCTTGATCCCTCTAAAGTGTGATTTGCATCACCAACCCGTCTGCCACAACCCTTTCGCCACGCCGACGACGGTCGGCGCGGGAAGGATGGCTGAAAATCCGCAAATCACAAGTGAAGGTGCGAGATAGAGCAGTGCGTGCCCGAAAGGGCACGCTGCGCTGTTTCAGAGGGTGGACAGGAAGGTGCTGTTGTTGGCCTGCCATTCGATGATGTCGATGCGGATACGTTTTTTGTCGAGCTTGCCGACGCTGGTCTTGGGAATTTCAGTAACAACGGCGATCTGGCTCGGAATCGCCCACTTGCTCAAGTGGCCCAGTTCGACGAAAGGTTTGAGGTGTTCCTTGAGCTCGCGAGCACCTATCACATGGCCATCACGCACCACCAGCAACGCAAACGGGCGCTCGCCCCACTGCGGGTCGGCGATGCCCACCACCGCTACTTCGCGTACCGCCGGGTGACGGCTGACCAGGTCTTCAAGGGCCAGGGACGAGATCCACTCGCCACCGGTCTTGATCACGTCCTTGATGCGGTCGCGGATATCGATCACGCCGAAAGCGTCGAGCGTGGCCACGTCGCCCGTGTGCATCCAGCCGCCGGCCCACAGCTCGGCGCCCTTCTGTGGTTCGTTGAAATAGCCTTCGCTGAGCCACGGCGCACGCAGCACCAGCTCGCCCTGGGATTCGCCGTCGGCAGGCAGGAAATTGCCGTCGCCGTCGACAATCGCCGCCTCCACCAACGGCCCGGGCACACCGGCCTTGATGCGATACGTGGTGCGTTCGTCTTCGCTGCCGGCCATCAATTCTTCGTTGAGGTGGGCGCACGACACCAGCGGCCCGGTCTCGGACATGCCGTACGCGGCGGTCAGTTGAATCCCACGCGCCTTGGAGGCTTCATACAACGAACGGTTAAGCGCACTGCCGCCGATGACGATTTTCCAGCCGCCAAAATCCACGCCTTGCGCAGCCTTGGCATTGAGCACCATCTGCAGGATGGTCGGCACGCAATGGGAGAACGTGACCTTTTCCTTGCGCCACAACTCCACCAGGTATTCCGGGTCGTAGCGGCCGGGGTAGACCTGCTTCAGACCGAGCATGGTCGCCACATACGGCAGGCCCCAGGCATGCACGTGGAACATCGGCGTGATCGGCATGTACACGTCGTTTGTACCCAGCAAGCGAACGCTGTCGACGCTGCCCATGATGGTCGCCACGCCCATGGTGTGCAGCACCAGTTGGCGATGGGTGAAGTACACGCCCTTGGGGTTACCGGTGGTGCCGGTGGTGTAGAAAGTGGTGGCAACGGAGTGTTCGTCGAAGTCCTGGAAGTCGTACTTCGGGCTGGCGGCGGCCAGTAAGGTTTCGTACTCGCCAACCAGACCGGGCAGCTCGGCGGTTTTGGCTTCACCATCGGTCAGTAACAGGGTCTTGTCGACGGTGGTGAGGTGGCCGGCAATCGCCTGGTAGAGCCCCACGAACTCGCTGTTGACCAGCACAAAGCGGTCCTCGGCGTGGTTCATGGTGTAGAGAATCTGTTCCGGCGACAGGCGCACGTTGATGGTGTGGATGACCGCGCCGATCATCGGGATGGCAAACATGCATTCCAGGTAGCGGTGGCTGTCCCAGTCCATCACGGCCACGGTGTCACCGGCCTTGACCCCGGCCTCGGTCAGCACATTGGCCAGGCGGGCGACGCGCTCGATCAGGGTCGGGTAGGTGTAACGCAGCTTGTCGCGGTAGACGATTTCCCGGGTTTTCTCGTAACGCGTCCCGGACATCAACAGGCGTTTGATCAACAGCGGGTATTGGTACGCACCTTCGGCGGGCGGGATAACACGGGTCTGCAACATACGAATCCCTTATCTGACTGCACGGTCTTGGCTTGAAGACCTGCACTGTAGAGAGCTTATGTGTCAGCCAAATCAGCCAAAGGAATGATTTGTTGCGGCCTGTGAATGCTAGCTTTGCGCCAGCACTGGAGCCTTGCGCAGCTCCGTGTGGGAGCTGGCTTGCCTGCGATGGCCTCAACTCGGTATGTCTGAAACACCGAGGTGCCTGCATCGCGGGCAAGCCCGGCTCCCACAGCGATCGGGCCTACCCATGAAGGGTGTTCCCTCAGCAGGGTTACTTCATGCTGGTAAACGCCAGCTTCACCCCAATGGTAATCAGCACCGCGCCCATGGTCCGGTCAAACCAGTGCCCCATCCGCGCAAACCCCGCGCGCACGCGCTGCTGGCTGAACAGCATGGCCACCAGGCAGAACCACAACGCCGTCGCCACCGCCAGGTACACGCCGTAACCGGCCTGGATCGCCAGCGGTGTGTGCGGGTTGATCACCACGGTGAACAGCGACAGGAAAAACAGCGTGGCCTTGGGGTTCAAACCATTGGTCACGAAGCCCGAGGTGAACGCGCCGCGCGCCGTGCGTTCGCCCACTTCACGGTGCAGGTCTTCTTCACTGGCAGGTTTGGCCGGCTGCGCGCGCAGGGCCTTGAAGCCAATGTACAGCAGGTACGCCGCTGCCGCCCACTTCAGCGCGTTGAACAGCACGATGGACTGGGACACGATCAAGCCGATCCCGAGCAACGAATAACCCACGTGCAGGAAAATCGCCGAGCCGACGCCCAGCGCGGTCCAGGTTCCAGCACGGCGGCCATGGGTCACGCTTTCGCGCACCACCACGGCGAAATCCGGGCCGGGGCTGGCCACCGCCAACAAGTGAATCAAGGCTACGGTCAAAAACTCGGCGGCGTACATGCTCACTCCATTAAGTAACTGATTATTTCATCTGATAGGCTCGGGAGATTACGCCTACAAACCCAGTCGCAAAAGGTACAGTTGATGTCGAACAATCGCCGCGCCGTCTTCCTTGATCACCCATCCCTGGACCTGGGGGACCTCGACCTCAGCGAACTGCGAGGCAGCTTCAGCGAACTTGAGCTGTGTTCCGACACCACGCCGCAGAATGTCCTCGAGCGCCTGCAAGGCGCCCAGGTGGTCATCAGCAACAAGATCGCCCTCAACACCGAAACCCTGGCGGCGTGCCCGGACCTCAAGCTGATCCTGGTGTCGGCCACCGGCACCAACAACGTCGACCTGGCCGCTGCCCGTGCCCACGGCATCACCGTGAGCAACTGCCAGGGTTACGGCACGCCATCGGTGGCGCAACACACGATCATGCTGTTGCTCAACCTGGCGACACGTTTGAAGGACTACCAGCGCGACGTCAGCGCCGGAAAATGGCAAGAGGCCAAACAGTTCTGCCTGCTGGACCACCCGATTGTCGAGCTGGAAGGCAAAACCCTCGGCCTGCTCGGGCATGGCGAACTGGGCGGCGCCGTCGCACGCCTGGCCGAAGCCTTCGGCATGCGCGTGCTGCTTGGCGCGATTCCTGGCCGCCCGGCCCGCGCCGACCGCGTGCCGCTGGATGAGTTGCTCGCTCAGGTAGATGCACTGACCCTGCACTGCCCGCTCAATGAACACACCCGCGACTTTATCGGCGCCCGCGAACTGGCGCTGCTCAAGCCCGGCGCGTTTGTCGTCAACACCGCGCGCGGTGGTTTGATCAATGAACAGGCGCTGGCGGATGCGTTGCGCAGCGGCCATCTGGGTGGCGCAGCAACCGATGTGCTGAGCGTGGAGCCGCCGGTCAACGGCAACCCGCTGCTGGCCGGCGACATTCCGCGCCTGATCGTCACGCCCCACAATGCCTGGGGCAGCCGCGAAGCCCGGCAACGCATCGTCGGCCAACTGGCCGAAAACGCCCGGGGCTTTTTCAGCGGCGCCCCGCTGCGCGTCGTCAGTTGATAAACTGCGCCCCTTTTCAAGGAGCAGACTATGGATCCGCGCAGTGAAGTACTGCTTCGTCAGGCCGAACTTTTTCAGGGCAACCTGTTGTTGGTCGGCCTGCCCGCCGACGATTTGCTCGGCCGCCTGCCCAATGCCCACGGCTGGTGCTGGCATGCCGGCGACCAGGCTGCGCTGGAGGCGCGCTTCCCCGAACGCAGCCTGTTCGGCGTGAACGTGCCTGAGCGTGGGTTCGATGCGGCGGTGATCTTTCTGCCCAAGTCCAAGGACCTCACCGACTACCTGCTCAACGCCGTGGCCGCGCGCCTGCCCGGCGCGGAGTTGTTTCTGGTCGGCGAGAAAAAAGGCGGCATCGAAAGCGCCGCCAAGCAGATGATTCCTTATGGCAAGCCGCGCAAGCTGGATAACGCACGGCACTGCCAGCTGTGGCAAATCACCGTGGCCAACGCCCCGCAGGCAGTTGAGCTGCAAAGCCTGGCGCAAGTCTTTGACGTGCCCCTGGCCGAAGGGCCGCTCAAGGTGGTGAGCCTGCCGGGCGTGTTCAGCCATGGTCGCCTGGATCGCGGCACCGAGTTGCTGCTTGAACACCTGGACAAACTGCCGAGCGGCCACTTGCTGGACTTCGGTTGCGGCGCGGGTGTGTTGGGCGCTGCGGTCAAACGCCGCTACCCGCACAACAGCGTGACGATGCTCGACGTAGATGCGTTTGCTGCCGCCAGCAGTCGCCTGACGTTGGCTGCCAACGGTCTGGAAGCCGAGGTCCTGACGGGTGACGGAATTGACGCCGCGCCGATGGGTTTGAATGCAATCCTGAGCAACCCGCCGTTCCATGTCGGGGTGAACACCGATTACTTCGCCACCGAAAACCTGCTGCGAAAAGCGGCGAAACACCTGGCAAAAGGCGGCGAACTTCGCTTGGTCGCCAACAGCTTCCTGAAGTACCAACCCTTGATTGAAGAGCATTTGGGCGTGTGCGCAATCAAGGCCGAGGGCAACGGTTTTCGCATTTATCGTGCCAAGCGCGGCTAATGGCATTTTGAAAAAGAAGGCTTGCCGAATGGATTTTGCCTAGGCAGAATCCGCTCCGTCCTAGGGGAGTAGTCTCCCACGAGCGCCATGCTCGTCCGGCATACGTCAACATACTTGGTCAACAGGCCATGGCGTATGCGACCCAGGAGTCCGCACAGACGGACCGGGGTTTGACAAGACCTATGACACGCACACCTTACCCGGGGCGGGAAGGCTGTACGTGTCATAGCCGTGTCGACCCGCCCCTGGAAGCTTACCTGATGCTGGATTCATTACTCGTTCCTACCGCAATCGTTGCCTTGGCCGAAATCGGCGACAAGACGCAACTGCTCGCGCTCATCCTTGCCGCTCGCTTTCGCAAACCCTGGCCGATCATCGCCGGCATCGTCGCCGCGACCTTGGCCAACCATGCGGCCGCCGGTGCTGTGGGGGCCTGGTTCGGAAGCTTCTTCTCGGATGCGGTGTTGCACTGGATCCTCGCGGCGAGCTTCTGCGCCACCGCGTTGTGGACGCTGGTGCCCGACAAACTCGACGATGACGAAGCCAGTACCACGCGCAAGTTCGGGCCGTTCCTGACCACGCTGATCGCGTTCTTTCTCGCGGAAATCGGTGACAAGACGCAGATCGCCACGGTGATGCTGGCCGCGCAGTACCCGGAGCTGTGGCTGGTGATTATCGGCACCACCTTGGGCATGCTGATTGCCAACGTGCCGGTGGTGTTGGCGGGGAATTTCGCGGCGGAAAAACTGCCGTTGACCCTGATTCGCCGACTGGCGGCTACGGCGTTTTTCGTGCTGGCGATTGTTGCGGTGTACAAGGCCATGCAGAGCAGTGGCTGGATCTAAAGGGGCTGGGCTTTTGTGGGAGCTGGCTTGCCTGCGATAGCATCACCTCGGTGCAACTGACACACCGAGGTGCCTGCATCGCGGGCAAGCCCGGCTCCCACATTTAGATTTGCATTTCAGCCTTATGAATCAGGATTTTTTGGCCTGCTGGTACAGCGGCATCACCTTTGGAATCGCCGCCTGCAACGAGGCGATTCGGCTGTCAGACGCCGGGTGCGTGCTCATGAACTCCGGCGGTGCGCCTTCCGAAGCCTTGGCCATCTTGTTCCATAACGTGATGGCCGCGTTCGGGTTGTAGCCGGCACGGGCCGAGAGCTCCAGGCCGATCAGGTCGGCTTCATTCTCGTTGGCGCGGCTGTTGGGCAAGGTCATGCCGTAATTGGCCACGGTATCGGCCAGCGCCATGCTGTCCTGGCCCAGACCGAACAAGGCACCGGCGCCCTGCTTGGCCATCTGGATGCCGTAAGCTTTGGACATGGCCTCGCGTCCATGCTCGCGCAAGGCGTGGGCGATTTCATGACCCATCACGGCAGCCAGCTCGTCATCGGTGAGCTTGAGGTTGTCGATCAACGCGCTGTACACAAAAATCTTGCCGCCAGGCCCGCAGTTGGCGTTCATCTCGTCGCTTTTGATCAGGTTCACTTCCCACTTCCACTGCGCCGCATCCGGGCGGAAAGTCGGCGCCTGGGCGATCAGGCGGTTGGCAATCGCCTGTACACGCTTGGCGTTGGCGCTGCTCTTGTCCACCAGGCCTTTGCCACTGGCCTCACCCAACGTCTGTTGATAAGACTGGGCATACATCTGGTCGACCTCCTGGCTCGACAGCATGCTGAACATGTACTGCTTGCGCTCGACCCCAACGGCGCCGCCGCTGGTGGTGTTAACTGACTGGCAGCCCGCCAGCAGCATGGCTGCAACCAATCCACTCATCGCCAATGACTTTTTCATCACACTCTCCCTGAAAACCTGGCGCGTATCGTAGGCGGTCATTTGTATCCACGCCAGATACAACAGACGTGTAACCGCCCAATTTCAGATACATCCCACACACTCATACCGGCGGCGAAGTGCTCATTTGCGACAGCACGCACTATTTTGCAGGGCAAGCCTTAAGCCTCCCAACCCCGTGGCCGATACAAAAAAGCAGCCAATCTCCCCCTGGGCACGGAGCGTTCATGAAATTCAGGTCGATTCAGTTTTCTGTCGCGGCACTCACCGGCGCCATCGTGTTGAGCGTGGTCGCAGTGCTGGTGCTCTACGCCTTGTTTGCCGGCGCGCGCACTCAGGAGATGGTGCAAGCACGCACCCAGGTGCAGTTCGAGCAAATCATCGAACAGCGCCTCACTGCCATGGCGCAAACCCAGGCCACACTGATTCAGCGCGAACTCGAAGCACCGCTGGTCACCGCCAAGGGCCTGGCCACCGCCAATGCCCTGCTCGGCATGAAAGACGCCAAGGGCGAGCCGGCCCTGCAAGTCAGCCGTGAACAGTTGATCAACCTGCTGCACGAAACGGTGGTGCGCAACCCGAAAATCCTCGGTGCCTATATCGGCTGGGAGCCCAATGCGATCGATCACAACGACGCCGCTTACGTGAACAGCCCCATCGTCGGCATGGGCGCCGACGGCCGTTTCCTGCCGTGGTGGTACCGCAACGCCGATGGCAGCCTGGGCCTGGATAAACTCGCCGACGTCAACGACCAGAACATCCTCGCCACCGGCGTGCGCGCCAGCGAGTACTACCTGTGCTCCAAGGAAACCAACAAACCCTGTGCCATCGACCCCGCGCCTTATAAGGTCGGCAACGCCATGGTGATGCTGGCTTCGTTCATCGAGCCGATCATGATCAACGGCACGTTCCAGGGCATCGTCGGCGCCGACCTGTCGGTGAACTTCATCCAGGAAATGCTCACCCGCGCCGACCGGAGCCTCTACAACGGCGCCGGCGAACTGGCGCTGATCTCCAGCAACGGCCGCTTGGTCGCCTACACCAAGGACGCCAGCAAACTCGGCGAAAAAGCCAGCGACCTGCTCGACACTAATGAGCTGGCCAACCTGAACCAGTTGAAGGTCGGCGAAGTGCGCTACGACATCGACAAGGAGCACGGCCACATCGAGTTGTTCCTGCCATTCAACATCGGCCAGGCCGAAGCGCGCTGGACCCTGATGCTGCAACTGCCGCTGAGCGCGGTAATGGCTGACTCGCAGCAACTGCAAAGCGACCTGCAGGCACAGCGCAAGACCGACACCGTGGGCATGGCCATGGTCGGCCTGTTGATCGCCGGTATTGGCCTGCTGGTTATCTGGCTGGTGGGCCATGGCATCGCCCGCCCGCTCAAGCAGATGGTGGCGATGCTCAATGACATCGCTCAGGGCGAAGGCGACCTCACGCGCCGCCTGACCAGTGACCGTGCCGACGAGTTGGGCGCGATTGCCAGCGGCTTCAACACCTTTCTGATCAAGCTGCAGGGCATGATTACCCAAGTGGTGAGTTCGGTACAGAAGGTCAGCGATTCCTCGGAACACACCGCCGACATCGCGATTCGCACCAACCAGGGCGTGCACAAGCAGATGGTCGAGATCGACCAGGTCGCCACCGCCGTGCATGAGATGACCGCCACTGCCCAAGACGTTGCGCGTAACGCCACCCAGGCCGCACAAGCCGCCAGCCACGCCGATCAGGCGGCGAGCCAGGGCATGCGCATTGTGCGCGACACCTCCACCTCCATCGGCGCACTGGCCGAAGAAATCGGCAAGGCCGTGGGCGTGGTGCAGGCCCTGGCCAAGGACAGCGAGAACATCAATGCGATCCTCACGGCGATTCGCGGGATTGCCGAGCAGACCAACCTGCTGGCCCTCAACGCGGCCATTGAAGCGGCACGAGCGGGAGAGCAAGGCCGTGGTTTTGCGGTGGTGGCCGATGAAGTGCGCAACCTGGCCCAGAAAACCCAGAAGGCCACCGAAGAAATCCAGACCATGATCCAGCAACTGCAACAAGGCACGCGGGACGTGGTGCGGGTGATGGAAGACAGCCAGAACCGTACCGATGAAAGCGTGCAACATGCGGCCAAGGCCGCCGAGGCGCTGGAGACCATCACTCAGGCAGTGTCGGTGATCAACGACATGAACACCCAGATCGCCAGCGCCGCCGAGGAGCAAAGCGCGGTGGCCGAGGACATCAACCGCAATGTGATCAATATCGGCCAGGTCGCCAACGAAGTGGCGGGCGGCGCGGATGAGTCCAGCGCGGCCAGTGCGGATTTGACCAAGCTGGCGGAGCAGCAGCGGCGGTTGATCAACCAGTTCAAGGTTTGAGGCCGCCATCGCAGGCAAGCCAGCTCCCACAGTTGAATGTATTCACACATCCAGTGTGGGAGCTGGCTTGCCTGCGATGAGGCCAGTGGGTTCAACCGCTAAGCCGGGGTCAGGCACTCCGGCCCATTAAGCTTGGGATCATTGACCATATTGGCCAGCACCCGCTCGCGCAGCGCAACGGGTTCACTGGCCAACAACGCGTGCAACACATGCAGGGGCGTCTCGGGATCCAACCAGGCCTCTTGCCCCGCCGCATCCAGAATCAACGGCCGACGCTGGCTCTGGGCGGCCTGAGTCACCACGGCCGTACTCAACCACACCTGCTCCTGCACCGGATACGCCTCCCAGATCGCCGCAAAAAACAGCGTGGAGCCCTCCCCCGGTGTCAGCCAATACGGGCGTTTGCGCTGGGTACCGCGCCATTCGTAGAACCCGTTGGCCGGCAGCAGGCAACGGCGTTGACGGAACGCTTCACGAAACATGGGCTGCTCGGCGAGGGTCTCGGCGCGGGCGTGAGCGGGCGTGCGGGACAGGTCTGTGAGCCAGGGCGGCGTCAGGCCCCAGCGGGCGCGGGCCAGCGTACGCTGGCCTTCGCTCATACGCTGGATCAGCACTGAATCATTGGGGGAGATGTTCCACTGAGCCAACTGATCGGCCGGAAAGCCCGGCAGGGCAGCAAAAGCGGGGTTCCAGCGAAACAGGGCATAACGTCCACACATGGGGTAACACGACTCTTGGGGTAAACCGACCGACAGCCTAACAGACCAACACGTCGGGGAAGCTGTCGGGTTCATCGCCGGGCACCGGTTGCGCGCCGATGTAGGCGGTAATCAGCTCGCGGGCGTAGGCGGCCCTGTCGTTATCCACCTCCAGCCCCAGCAGCCCGAAAATCGGCAGCTCGCCGGTACCGCCGAGCAAATGGCGGCCGACCAGATGCGCCTCGATGCCCTCGCTGGCGAGCATTTGTTGCAGCAGCTCGCCTTCCATCAGGTTTTCAGGCTCGTAGATTCGCAGCATGGGCGTACCTGTTATTCGTTTTCACTACGGGTTTCGAGCATCCACTCGTCATCATGGACCTGCAGATCGAAAATGATCGGCCGGCAACATACCTGACAGTCCTCTATGTAAACCTGATCACCACCGGACAAGTCGACCGTTGTCTCAACTTCTTCCCCACAATAAGGACAATCGTACGTCGCGTTTTCCAGCATCGCAGCCTCCAGAGTGACTTGTGCGTATAATCGCCGGTCTATTTACAGGGCTATTTTCGGCCGAGCCCATTACTCGGGCCGCTCCCTGGTATTTCCTTTACTTACCCTAGCCGTTTCTAACAAGAGAGCATGATGGGCGAATTCGATACCATCCGACCTTACAACGACAGCGAAGTCCCGGCAGTGCTGGCACGTCTGTTCAGTGACAAGGCCTTTCTGGACATCCTGACCCACTTCCGCTTCCCGCGCTTTGCCGGCGCCCTGGGCTGGCTGCTCAAGCCAATGATCGCCCGCAAGCTGCGCCGTGAATTCGCCGGCGTCACCACCGTGGCCACGCTGCAGGACAAAGTCGAGTACTACGTCGACCACACCATCGACCGTGCGACCGATGGCGTGACCTACACCGGCGTCGAGCAGCTCAAGTCCGGCACCGCCTACGTGTTTCTGGCCAACCACCGCGACATCGTGATGGACCCGGCCTTCGTCAACTACGCCGTGTACCACGCCGGCCTGCCGACGCCACGCATTGCCATTGGCGACAACCTGTTGCAAAAACCGTTTGTCAGCGACCTGATGCGCCTGAACAAGAGTTTCATCGTGCACCGCTCGATCACCGGGCGCAAAGAGAAGATGGCGGCATACCAGTTGCTGTCGGCGTACATCAACCATTCGATCCGCAATGACGGCGCTTCCATCTGGATCGCCCAGGCCGAAGGCCGCGCCAAGGATGGGGATGACCGCACCGAGTCGGCGATCCTCAAGATGTTCCACGTCAGCCGCAAGGACGAGCCGTTTGCCGAGGTGATCCAGTCGCTGAACCTGACACCGGTGTCCATCAGCTACGAATATGACCCGTGCGATTCGGCCAAGGCCCGCGAGCTGTACATCCGCGCCACCACCGGCACCTACAGCAAGGCGCCGGGAGAAGACGACGTGAGCATTGCCCTGGGCATTACCGGTTACAAAGGCCGGGTGCACGTTAACTTCGCGCCGCCGATCACCGAGCGTTTCGAAGACACCAAGCTGCTGGCCGTGGAAATGGACCGGCAGATTCTCGGCGGCTATCGGTTGTTTCCGGTGCATTACCTGGCGTACGCGCAGTGGGCCGACGCCGACCCGCAGTTGCAGGTGCCGACGGCGGCCGAGGTGTTCCCGGCGGATGAGTTGGCCAAGGCGAAAGCCGAGTGGGAGCGGCGGCTGAATGAGTGCCCGGTGGAGCACCGGCCGTTTCTGGTGGTGCAGTATGCGACACCGGTTCGCAATCAGTACCGGGTAAAGGCCGGGATTCCCCTGTAACACGCGAACAAACAATGTGGGAGCTGGCTTGCCTGCGATAGCAATGTGTCATTCAGCACATCAGTGACTGAACCGGCGCAATCGCAGGCAAGCCAGCTCCCACCGTTGTTTGGTGGTGTTCTTTAGAAGTGGGTGCTGAGCCAGGAAAGGGCCAGTGCCAGGCCGAGGCAGGTATACCCCACGCGGTAAGCCAGGCGATGCGCCCGTTCGGTGCGCACATCCAGAAACAACATGGGTTGGTCGATCGCACGGTCTTCGCTTTGAGCGGTCAGGTCGGCCATCGCGCGCTGCTCGCGCAAGCGGGTAATGAACAGCAGCCCTGCACCCGGGCAGGCCACCAGTAAAGCCACAGCATTAATGAGCAGTGCGGGCAGCGCCATCGCAAACCTCGGTCGATCAGTGTTCTGGTATCAATTCAGATACAAACCTGAACGATAGTGGCGTCCTGCGCCTGAAAAGCTCCGTCCCCCATGTACGCTTAATGTATCCAGTAATTTACAGCGTCACCTGAACGTCACCTTAACAAGCCACTCTGTTGCCCTTCGAACGCTGGGAGCTTGTCATGTTGCACGCGCAAAACCAGGATCGGCTGTACCTGATCACCCCAAACGAGGAGCAAGAAGCACTGGTCGGCGGCTTGGCTTTCAACGTCCAGGACCGCCACTGGCTGGTGTATTGCGCACTGGGCGGGCACCAGCATGCCGATCTGCCGGAGCTGGACTTGCTCACTGGCGTGAGTGTGCTGGACTTCTATGTCGAAACGGCTGCATGAAAGCTACAGGCACAAAAAAACCGGGCCCATCACTGAGCCCGGTTTTTTATTGGCTGACGGTTACTGCGAGCTGAGCAACTGGCCGATGCTCGGGTCTTTGAACAGACGGGTCAGTGCGTCACTCAGTACATCGCTGACCAACTTGGTGTTGGTTTCCTCGTTCGGCGACATGCCGAAACGCTGGTTCAGGGAAGCACCATAACGGCCGCTGTAGCGACGGGTACCGGCACTGACATCGGACTTGAACGTCGCACCGATGGAAGCCTCAGTCACATACAGGCCTTCCTTGGGGGATTGGTACTTCAGCTCCGCCAGGGTAATGGTCAACTGTGGCGCGCCCGGCGAGTTGGCCGGGGTGAAGCCCAACAGGCGCACAGCGGCTTCGGCCTGGGCCTGCAGCTTGGGCAGTACGTCTTGGCCGGTCACCGAGATCAGTGCGGTTTCAGGGTACAGGCCGCCACGGGAACCCAGGGTTGGCGACGGGCGACCATCCACCACACGCACCGACACTGGCTGGCCATGGCCGACAGGCGCCAGTTGCGTGGTGAGTTTCGGTTGCGGGCTGAGTTGTTGCGGGCTGTTGGCGCAGCCAACCAGGGTCAAGCTGGTCACAGTGATCAAACCGAACAACAGGCGTTGCAACATACTCATTTCTCCAGGACTAGATGCAAACAGGCCGCCAGTATAACGGTGCAGGCGCGCCACTCACCAGCGATCCTGAACGGCGGCTGAAGGCTTGTTCGAATTACAATTTCACATAAATCCGTCATTCCAATGTCATGGCACACTGGCAACCTTCAAGCATGTAACGTAACCGGTACAAAGCCATGCGCCTTCTCAAATCGTTGTTCATGCCAAACGCGCGCCTGCGCCACTACGCCCTGCTCGACAGCCATGGCCATTGCCTGGCGTTCAAGCAGTGCAGCCTGCCACCCGTCGGCGAGGGTTGGGTAGAAGTGGTCGAGACGCACCTGGGCTGGATGCACCGCCCGCTGCCGTCCAGCGCCCGCATCACTGCGCAGGTCTCACACGCACAACCGCAACATGCGTTGGCCTCCTGACCGAAGCACTAATAAAAGTCATAAAACACGCCCATTTCCCTAGCGTTCTTCGCTACAATCTCCCCCCGATTATAAGGACGTCTCCTGATCGGGCCTCGCAGCATCGTTAATGCCTCGGCATTAGCCACCCAATCGCCCACAGAGAGCCGCCCACACAGATCGAGTGAAGCTGGCGTGCTTGCTGTTTTCTTTGCAAACCCTCCCTCTTTACCGAATCTGCCAGAGCTGCCATTGCGCTCGGCCACTTGAGTTGTTTGCCCGTATTGCCGCGTGTCGGCAGGCGTCACGGGCCAGGTGCCAGGCTGGGGCAGCCCTTTTTTGAGGTTCACGTCTTCAAAAGAGCGTGAAAAAACGGGTTTTCACAACTTCACAAGAGTGTGGCGAGCAAATGAATAGTTTGGCGTTTGTACAAGCACCATCAGCGTCTGGAACAGCCCAACCACACAGGACCGAGTACTCCTCAAAAACCGGAGCTTGAAGCCTGTCCGCTACGGATTTGGTTGCACGAATTGCACGCTTTGACCATAAGTCGAATTGCCACAGGCGCCCATGAATGCGTTCATAGGCAGATTAGCCCGGCAGGAAGCGTGCGCTGAAGTTGCAAAAAAATTGCGAAGAATCGGACATGGCGATCCTGGCCATGGGTAATCGGGGGCAACACGTGAACCGCCCCGTCACTCCTGGCCGCCATGCCGTCAATTTGGTGCTGCAGATTTTGGAGACGCGTTAAATGGCGCATAACGAAGCAGTCGACGTAGTACTGGTAGGGGCCGGCATCATGAGTGCCACCCTGGCCGTACTGCTCAAAGAGCTCGACCCCGGCCTCAAGCTGGAAGTCGTTGAGCTGATGGATTCGGGTGCCGCGGAAAGTTCCAACCCGTGGAACAACGCCGGTACCGGCCACGCCGGGCTGTGTGAGCTGAACTACACGCCGCAGGCTGCCGATGGCTCCATCGATATCAAAAAAGCCGTGCACATCAACACGCAGTTCGAGGTGTCGAAGCAGTTCTGGGCATACCTGACTAAAAAGGGCACCTTTGGCTCGTCCAAATCCTTTATCAGCCCGGTACCGCACCTGAGCTTCGTGCAGGGTGAAAAAGGTGTTTCCTTCCTCAAGAAGCGTTTTGAATCCCTCAGCCAGCACCACGCGTTCTCGGACATGCACTACACCGAAGACCGCAGCGAAATGGCCGAGTGGATGCCGCTGATGATGCCAGGGCGCCCGCTCGACGAAAAAATCGCCGCCACCCGTGTCTTGAACGGTACCGACGTCAACTTCGGCGCCCTGACCAACCAGCTGCTGGGTCACCTGACCAGCTCGCCAGATGCCCAGGTCAAGTACTGCAAGCGCGTCACCGGCCTCAAGCGCAATGGCGCCGGCTGGACCGTGAGCATCAAGGACGTCAACAGCGGCAACAGCCGTGAAGTGGACGCCAAGTTTGTCTTCCTCGGCGCCGGTGGCGCGGCCCTGCCGCTGCTGCAAGCCTCGGGCATCGAGGAAAGCAAAGGTTTCGGCGGTTTCCCGGTCAGCGGCCAGTGGCTGCGTTGCGACAACCCGGAAGTGGTCAAGCACCACCAGGCCAAGGTCTACAGCCAGGCCGCCGTGGGTTCGCCGCCGATGTCCGTGCCGCACCTGGACACCCGCGTGGTGGATGGCAAGAAGTCCCTGCTGTTCGGGCCCTACGCCGGCTTCACCACCAAGTTCCTCAAGCACGGCTCGTTCCTCGACCTGCCGATGTCGATTCGCGCCGGTAACATTGGCCCGATGCTGGCCGTGGCCCGTGACAACATGGACCTGACCAAGTACCTGGTCAGCGAAGTGCGTCAGTCCATGGAACAGCGCCTGGAATCCCTGCGCCGCTTCTACCCGGAGGCGAAAGCCGAAGACTGGCGCCTGGAAGTGGCCGGCCAACGGGTGCAGATCATCAAGAAAGACCCGAAAAAAGGCGGCGTGCTGCAATTCGGCACCGAGCTGGTCGCGGCTAAAGATGGCTCTCTGGCGGCACTGCTGGGCGCGTCCCCGGGTGCTTCGGTGACCGTTTCGATCATGCTGGAACTGATCGAGAAGTGCTTCCCGCAGAAAGCTGCTGGTGAATGGGCTGCCAAGCTGCACGAGATCTTCCCGGCGCGGGAAAAGGTCCTGGAGACCGATGCCGAGCTGTATCGCAAGATCAACGCGCAGAACAACATCAGCCTGGAACTGGTTGAACCTGCCGCCGAGACCGAGAGCTACGCTTGAGGCCTTGATGCAATAAAAAACGCCCCGCTCTCAACCTGAGAACGGGGCGTTTTTTTATGTCTCGGATATCAGCCGCGAGCGTTTTCGATCAGCTCGATGTACTCGTCCGCGTTGCGCTGGTCCTTGATCAGGTCGACGAAAGTCTGGCCGTGCTCATCCTTGCCGTCCAGGTCGAGGCCGGCTTCCTTGAAGAAGCCCAGGAAGCGCTCGAAGTCGTCGATACGCAGGCCGCGGTAGGCCTTGATCAGCTTGTGCAGGGACGGTGAAGTCGCATCAACCGGCTCGAAGTCCAGGAACAACTTGATCTGGTCGTCGCCGATCTCGTCACCAATCACCTGTTTCTTATCTTTACGCATTACCGACTCCAGCCTGCAGACATTTACACGGGAGAGGCAGTTTACCTGCGGCGCGCATGCTTCGGAAACAATGAAGATCCAATGTGGGAGCGGGCTTGCTCGCGAATGCCGTGGATCAGTCAACTTATCTTTAACTGACATTGCGCATTCGCGAGCAAGCCCGCTCCCACAATTGGACCTTCTGCGTTCTGGCTATTGGGCACGCACGCTACCGGTGTGCAGGTCCGCCCAGATGTGGCCGTTGGCGTAGCTGAGAAATTGCACATACACCGTGTCATTGCGCAGCAGGTCGACAATCACGCGGTATTGGGCCACCGGGTAGGACAAGGTCAGGGTCTTGCTCTTGTCATCGTAGGCCGGCTTTTTCAGGCTTTTGCTTTCGGCGTCGAAGTTGAGCACCACCTGGGCGATGGTCGCGCCTTTGTTCAGGGGCTTGCCCTTGAGGCGGATCATCAGCGGTGAGGTCACCGGTATGGGTTGCTGGCTGGATTGGCGCTGGTTGCCGGCCACCACTGCGTACTCGGTGACTTGCAGCAATTGCTGTTGGTCAGGGGGTTCGGCGCGCAGGGCCTGGTCATCGGGCGGCAGGTATTGGCCGTGCATGGGGGCCGAAGCCGCCGCCAAAGGCAGGCTGAATATCAACGCCAGAACGGCGCAGGTGCGTGAAAACAGGCTCATGGGCCACTCCACGAAAGATGGCCGGGCACTGTAGCTCAATCGAACTGAGCAAGCATCCAGCGATGGTACTCGGCCATACCTGCCTCGCCCTCACGTGGCGCCCAGGTCGCCAGCTCCCCCTCACCCACAGGCCGATACGGCCCCGCCTTGCACTCGAACATCAGGCTGTCGGGCTCAAGCACCACCAGGCCATGAAACACCCCTGGCGACAAATCGACGCCCAGGCAATCACCGCCCGCTTGCAGGACGCGCTTGCTCAACACCTCACCTGTATCACTGAAAATCAGGATACCCAGGCGCCCTTTGAGCACCAGCAAGGTTTCCGCTTTGTCGGCGCTGAGGTGACGGTGAGGCTGCACATACGTCTGTGGCTGGAGACCCACCACCATCCGGTGGCAAGGCTCTTCCATCTGATGGAAGTTGACGTTCTGCCGGCCACGAGGGTTGGTAGCCGCTTTCTCGGCCAATTCGGTGAACAGCGTCTGATCAAGAAAGCGGGCCATCATTTACATCCCTTTAACAGCGTAGATGCCGTTGGCATTGCGCCAGTAGCCTTTGTAATCCATGCCATAACCGAAGATGTAGCGATCGATGCACGGCAGGCCGACGTAATCGGCTTTGAGGTCCGGGCGCGCCTTGCGGTCGTGGTCTTTGTCGATCAGCACAGCGGTGTGAACCTTGCGCGCGCCGGCGTGTTTGCAGAAGTCGATGATCGCGCCCAGGGTGTGACCTTCATCGAGGATGTCGTCGATGATCAGCACGTCACGGTCGATGAACGACACTTCCGGCTTGGCTTTCCAGAACAGGTCGCCGCCGCTGGTTTCGTTGCGGTAGCGGGTGGCGTGCAGGTAGGACGCCTCCAGCGGGAATTGCAGGTGGGTCAGCAATTTGCCGGCGAAGATCAGGCCGCCGTTCATCACGCAAAAGACCACCGGGTTGGTGTCGGCCATTTCGCGGGTAATGTGTGCGCCGACCTCGGCGATCGCTGCTTCGACTTGCGCTTCGGTGTACAGGCAGTCAGCCTCACGCATGATTTGACGGATATGCTCAAGATCAGCGGACATGGCGCTCTCCAAGGGGGTGCTGTGGCAAGAAAAGCGGGCGAAGGTACGCTTCTCGTGCGCTCCGGGCAAGCCTTAATGGACTAACGTACTAGATGTCTATAGGACAACACCCTCGGATAGATTAATCTAGGCCGGTTTTTTTGCCCGCCGCCGGAGCCTTTCCCATGCCCACTCGCGAGATCCGCCACCCGCTGATCCAACACAAACTCGGCCTTATGCGCCGCGCCGACATCAGCACGAAGAATTTCCGTGAGCTTGCTCAGGAAGTCGGAGCGTTGCTCACTTACGAAGCCACCAAGGATCTGCCCCTGGAAACTTACGAGATCCCAGGTTGGGCTGGTCCCGTACAGGTCGAAAAAATCGCCGGCAAGAAAATCACCGTGGTGCCGATCCTGCGTGCCGGTATCGGCATGCTCGAAGGCGTGCTCAGCCTGATCCCGGGCGCCAAGGTCAGCGCCGTGGGCGTGGCCCGCAATGAAGAAACCTTGCAGGCCCACACCTACCTGGAAAAACTCGTCCCGGAAATCGACGAGCGCCTGGCCATGATCATCGACCCGATGCTGGCCACCGGCAGTTCGATGGTTGCCACCATCGACCTGCTGAAAAAAGCCGGCTGCAAGGACATCCGCGCCATGGTGCTGGTCGCCGCGCCCGAAGGCATTGCCGCCGTCGAGAAGGCCCACCCGGACGTGCAGATCTACACCGCGTCCATCGATGAACGCCTGAACGAACATGGCTACATCATTCCGGGCCTGGGCGATGCCGGCGACAAGATCTTCGGCACCAAGCAGAAGGACGCGTGAGCATGCAGGATGAATTCAACGACCCGCTTTGGCGCCAGATCCTGTCTGGCGCACAAATGCTCTTCGTGGCATTTGGCGCGCTGGTGTTGATGCCGCTGATCACAGGTCTTGATCCAAACGTCGCACTGTTCACCGCCGGCCTGGGCACGCTGTTGTTCCAGGTGGTGACAGGGCGTCAGGTGCCGGTGTTCCTGGCATCGAGCTTTGCCTTCATCACCCCGATCATTCTCGCCAAGGGCCAGTTCGGCCTCGCGGCGACCATGGGCGGTGTCATGGCGGCTGGTTTCGTTTATACCTTTCTCGGCCTGGCCGTGAAGATCAAAGGCACCGGGTTTATTGACCGGCTGCTGCCGCCCGTCGTCATTGGCCCGGTGATCATCTCGATCGGCCTGGCCATGGCGCCGATTGCCGCCAACATGGCGATGGGCAAGAACGGCGATGGCAGCGAGCTGATCCATTACCAGACGGCGATGATGATTTCGATGCCGGCGCTGCTGACCACGCTGATCGTGGCGGTGTTCGGCAAAGGCATTTTCCGCCTGGTGCCGATCATCTCCGGCGTGCTGGTCGGCTTTGCCATGTCGTTCTACTTCGGCGTGGTCGACACCGCGAAGATCGCCGCCGCACCGTGGTTCGCCCTGCCCCACTTCACCGCGCCGGAATTCAACTGGCAAGCCATCCTGTTTATCGTCCCCGTGGCCCTGGCCCCGGCGATCGAACACATCGGCGGTGTGATTGCGGTGGGCAGCGTGACCGGTCGCGACTACCTGAAAAAGCCCGGCCTGCATCGCACGTTGCTGGGTGACGGCATCGCCACCACCGCTGCAGGTCTGTTTGGCGGCCCGCCGAACACCACCTACGCCGAAGTGACCGGCGCGGTGATGCTGACCAAGAACTACAACCCGAAAATCATGACCTGGGCGGCAGTGTTTGCCATCAGCCTGGCGTTTATCGGCAAGTTCGGCGCATTGCTGCAGAGTATTCCAGTGCCGGTGATGGGCGGGATTCTGTGCCTGCTGTTCGGCTCTATCGCGGCGGTGGGGATGAACACGTTGATTCGCCACAAGATCGACCTGGGCGAAGCGCGCAATTTGGTGATTGTGTCGGTGACGCTGGTGTTCGGGATTGGCGGCGTATTGGTAGGGACCGGCACCGGCCCGGACGACTTCGGCCTCAAGGGCATCGCCCTGTGTGCGGTGGTAGCGATTGGTTTGAACCTGCTGCTGCCGGGCAATGATGGCTGGAAGAACAAGAAGCCGGATGAGCCACTGCTGTAACTAACACTGCAAAACAAATGTGGGAGCGGGCTTGCTCGCGAAAGCGGAGTGTCAGTCGATAGATGTTTGACTGATACACCGCATTCGCGAGCAAGCCCGCTCCCACATGTTTTGATCTCCAGCGTGGCTTAGAGCTCGCCGAGGCCGTCGACCAGCGCCTGGTTCTGCTCCGGCGTACCGATGCTGATCCGCAGGAACTGGGCAATCCGCTCCTGCTTGAAGTGCCGCACGATCACCCCCTGTTCACGCAACTTGGCCGCCAGGCCGGCAGCGTCGTGTTTAGGGTGGCGGGCGAAGATGAAGTTCGCCGCCGACGGCAATACTTCAAAACCCTTGCCTTCCAACTGCTCGACCACCTTGTTGCGGCTGTCGATCACCAACCGGCATGTCTTCTCAAAGTACTCACGGTCTTCAAACGCCACCGCCGCGCCGACAATCGCCAGGCGATCCAGCGGATAGGAGTTAAAGCTGTTCTTGACCCGCTCCAGCGCCTCGATCAGGTCCGGGTGGCCCACGGCCAGGCCCACGCGCAAACCGGCCAGTGAGCGCGATTTGGACAGGGTCTGGGTCACCAGCAGGTTCGGGTAGCGATCCACCAGGGGGATTGCGGTTTCGCCGCCGAAATCGATGTAAGCCTCGTCCACGACCACGACCGACTCCGGGTTGGCCTTGAGGATCTGCTCCACAGCCTCCAGCGCCAGCAAGCAACCGGTCGGTGCATTCGGGTTGGGGAAAATGATCCCGCCGTTAGGCTTGGCGTAGTCCGCCACGCGAATCTGGAACTGCTCATCCAGCGGCACCGGGTCAGACTTGATGCCATAAAGCCCGCAGTAAACCGGATAGAAGCTGTAGCTGATGTCCGGAAACAGCAGTGGCAGATCGTGTTGCAGCAGGCCGTGGAAGATATGCGCCAGCACTTCGTCGGAGCCGTTGCCGAGGAACACCTTGTTCGCGTCAACGCCGTAATATTTCGCGACCGCCTGCTTGAGACGGTCGCTGTTGGGGTCCGAGTAAAGACGCAGATCGTCATTCAACTCGGCCCGCATGGCCTCCAGCGCTTTGGGCGAGGGGCCATACGGGTTTTCGTTAGTGTTGAGCTTGACCAGTTTGGTCAGCTTCGGCTGCTCGCCGGGCACGTAAGGCACCAAGTCCTTGACGAAGGGGCTCCAGAATTTGCTCATGTCTTATTTCCCCTCTTCAAGGATGCGGTATTCAGCGCTACGGGCATGGGCGCTCAGGGATTCACCACGGGCCAGCACCGAGGCGGTCTTGCCCAGCTCAGAGGCGCCTTGTGGCGAGCAGAAGATAATCGACGAGCGCTTCTGGAAGTCATACACCCCCAGCGGCGACGAGAAACGCGCGGTGCCGGAAGTGGGCAGCACGTGGTTGGGGCCAGCGCAGTAGTCACCCAGGGCTTCGCTGGTGTGGCGGCCCATGAAGATCGCACCGGCGTGGCGGATGGACGGCAGCCAGGCTTGCGGGTCAGCGACGGACAGCTCCAGGTGCTCCGGCGCGATGCGGTTGGCCACTTCGATGGCTTGTTCCATGTCGCGCACGAGGATCAGCGCGCCGCGACCATTGATCGACTTCTCGATGATCTCGGCGCGGTCCATGGTCGGCAGCAGCTTGTCGATGCTGGCGGCAACCTTGTCGAGGAACTCGGCGTCGGGGCTGACCAGGATTGCCTGGGCGTCTTCGTCGTGTTCGGCTTGGGAGAACAAGTCCATGGCGATCCAGTCCGGGTCGGTCTGGCCGTCGCACACCACCAGAATTTCGGATGGGCCCGCGATCATGTCGATACCGACCTGGCCAAACACGTGGCGCTTGGCGGTGGCGACGTAGATGTTGCCCGGGCCGACGACCTTGTCGACCTTCGGCACGCTTTCGGTGCCGTAGGCCAGGGCCGCTACAGCCTGGGCACCACCGATGGTGAACACACGGTCGACGCCGGCGATGCACGCCGCTGCCAGTACCAGCTCGTTGATTTCACCACGCGGCGTCGGCACGACCATGACCACTTCCGTCACACCGGCCACTTTGGCTGGAATCGCGTTCATCAGTACCGACGACGGGTACGAAGCCTTGCCGCCCGGCACGTACAGGCCGGCACGGTCCAGCGGCGTGACCTTCTGGCCCAGCACGGTGCCGTCGGCCTCGGTGTAGCTCCAGGAGTCCTGCTTCTGCTTTTCGTGGTAGCTGCGCACGCGGGCCGCCGCAACTTCCAGGGCTTCACGCTGAGGCGCAGTAATGCGCGTCAAGGCCAGCTCCAGGCGTTCGCGGGGCAGGATCAGGTCGGCCATGGAGGCGACGTCCAGGCCGTCGAACTGACGGGTGAAATCCACCAGCGCCGCGTCACCGCGCTCGCGCACGGCCTTGATGATGTCGAGCACCCGCTGATTGACCGAGTCGTCGGACACGCTTTCCCAGCTCAGCAGATGATCCAGATGATGGGCGAAATCCGGGTCGGCAGCGTTGAGTCGGGCAATTGCAGTGGACGTGGTCATAGCGAGGGCCTCATAGGATTGGCAAAAATGCTCAGGCGCCGAAAGTTAGCAGTCGATCCGCTTGGGCACCTGAGAATTCTGGCTATGAGGCGGATAGACGGGCGCGGCTGCTTAGGGCCGCGCGGGTGAGTCAACCGCGGTGTCGCGACTCCACTGCCGTACGCAGGGTGTCGATCAACGCCTGGATACGGGCGTGCTGCATCTTCATCGAGGCTTTGTTGACGATCAGCCGGGAGCTGATGTCGGCAATGAAATCCTGAGGTTCGAGGCCGTTCGCACGCAGGGTGTTGCCGGTGTCGACCACGTCGATGATCTTGTCGGCCAGGCCGATCAGCGGGGCCAGTTCCATCGAGCCGTAGAGCTTGATGATGTCGACCTGACGGCCTTGCTCGGCATAGTAACGCTTGGCAACGTTGACGAATTTGGTGGCTACGCGCAGGCGGCCTTTGGGCTCGACGTCACCGACGCGGCCGGCAGTCATCAGCTTGCACAGGGCGATACGCAGGTCCAAAGGCTCGTACAGGCCTTGGCCGCCGTACTCCATCAGCACGTCTTTACCGGCGACACCCAAGTCCGCCGCGCCATGCTCAACGTAGGTTGGCACGTCGGTAGCCCGTACGATCAGCAGGCGAACGTCGTCCTGGGTCGTGGGGATGATCAGCTTGCGGCTCTTGTCCGGATTCTCGGTCGGCACGATGCCCGCTTCAGCCAGAAGCGGCAAAGTGTCGTCAAGGATGCGGCCCTTGGACAGTGCGATGGTCAACATGGGAAACGTCAGTCCTTCATCAGGCTATTGCGGTCCGGTCGCTAACGGCGCCAGACACAGATCGAGGCCATTACAGCCTCGATTTGAAACAAATTCAGCTAACAGCAACTGTGGCGAGGGAGCTTGCTCCCGCTGGGTCGCGAAGCGGCCCCAACTATGGGACTGCTACGCAGTCCAGCGGGAGCAAGCTCCCTCGCCACAACAACAGCAGCAGGGACTAGCCCGGTACGCGGCGGATTTTCGCGCCGAGCATCTGCAGTTTTTCTTCGATGCACTCGTAACCACGGTCTATGTGGTAGATGCGATCGATCAAGGTGTCGCCTTCGGCGATCAGAGCCGAGATCACCAGGCTGGCCGAGGCACGCAGGTCGGTCGCCATGACTGGCGCACCCTTGAGCTTCTCGGTACCGGTAACGATGGCGGTGTTGCCTTCGACCTGGATCTTGGCGCCCATGCGGTGCAGTTCGTAAACGTGCATGAAGCGGTTTTCGAAGATGGTCTCGATCACGGCACCGGTGCCTTCGGCAATCGCGTTCAGAGAGATGAACTGCGCCTGCATGTCGGTCGGGAACGCCGGGTAGGGAGCGGTACGCACGTTGACGGCCTTGGGGCGCTTGCCGTGCATGTTCAACTCGATCCAGTCTTCGCCCGTGGTGATTTCGGCACCGGCTTCGCGCAGTTTTTCCAGGACCGCTTCCAGGATGGTCGGATCGGTGTCCTTGACCTTGACGCGCCCGCCGGTGACGGCGGCGGCAACCAGGTAGGTGCCGGTCTCGATGCGGTCAGGCATCACCTTATAGGTTGCAGTGTGCAGACGCTCTACACCATCAATGGTGATGGTATCGGTGCCGGCCCCGGCAACCTTGGCGCCCATGGCGTTCAGGAAGTTGGCCAGGTCGACCACCTCAGGCTCGCGCGCGGCGTTTTGCAGGACGCTGCGGCCTTTGGCCAGGGCAGCGGCCATCATGATGTTCTCGGTACCGGTCACGCTGACGGTGTCGAAGAAGAAGTTCGCACCGCGCAGGCCGCCTTCCGGGGCCTTGGCCTTGATGTAGCCGCCTTCGACGTCGATGACCGCGCCCATGGCTTCAAGGCCACGGATGTGCAGGTCAACCGGACGCGAGCCGATAGCGCAACCGCCAGGCAGAGCAACTTCGGCTTCGCCGAAACGGGCAACCATCGGGCCCAGCACCAGGATCGACGCACGCATGGTTTTCACCAGTTCGTACGGAGCAACCAGGGTCTTGATGGTGCGCGGGTCGATTTCGACCGACAGTTTCTCGTCGATCACCGGCTCAATACCCATGCGACCGAACAGCTCGATCATGGTGGTGATGTCGTGCAGGTGCGGCAGGTTGGCCACAGTCACCGGACCATCGCACAGCAAGGTTGCTGCAAGAATCGGCAGGGCGGAGTTTTTCGCACCGGAAATGCGGATCTCGCCATCAAGACGGGCACCGCCGGTAATAATCAATTTATCCATAAGAATCTCGACGCCTTGGGGGCTCAGGTGCGCTCGGCCCAGGCCGCGCGGCTGAAAAATTTCATAGTGACCGCATGGATGCTGCCATCGGTGATCCACGGGTTCAAATGGGCATAGATCTGCTGTTGACGCTTGACCGGGCTCAATGCCGCCAGTTCATCGCTAATCACGTTCAGCTGGAAGTTGCAGCCTTCGCCTTCAACTTCTACGCTCGTATCCGGCAGCTTTCCTTCAAGGAAGCTCTTAACTTCTAGGGCCTGCATGCTCAACCTCTATCGGCGCCAGGTGCGCACGGGTCGCACATCATACAAAAAAGCCCCGCGCCTGCGAACCCCGCATAGCAGGACTCTGACGGGGGGCTTCTTTAATAATGTGTATTAAGGATGTGCCAACAACTCGGTCAGCCCGGAAACCTCAGCAATTTCACGCATATCTTCAGGCAATGCGCGAATGCTCACCGGTTTATTGATCGCTTGCGCATCGCGCATGAAGCACAGCAGCAACGACAAGCCGACACTGCTGGACTTGGTCACTGCCGAGCAATCCAGCACCAGCGCCGGCGCATTGCTGGCGCTGATCAATGCCTGGCCCTGCTTGCGCAGGTCAGGCCCGGAGCGGTAATCGAGCACGCCACTGAGGAATAACTCACCGGCGTCGCCAAGACGAACAGCCGACTCGGTCATTGTGCGGACTTCCCGGCTTCCTTATCGGAAGTTTCCTTGGCCTTGGCCACTTCGCCAGCCCAGCCATTGATGGTCTTGTCCAGGTCATTGCCATTGCGTTGCATCGCGTCGGCGAACTGATCACGGAACAGCTTGCCAATGTTGATGCCGTTGATGATCACGTTACGCAGCTTCCACTCGCCGTTGACCTTCTCCAACGTGTACTGCACAGGGTAAACCGCGCCGTTATTGCCTTTGACGGTCATGTTGACGCTGGTGCGATCACCCGACTCATCCCCGGCAGGAGCGACGGTAATACCTTGGTTGTTGTACTCCAGCAAGGCGTTGCCATAGAACTGGAACAGGCCTTTCTTGAAGTTTTCCTGGAATGTCTGCATCTGCGCAGGCGTAGCCTTGCGCGAATACTTGACCGTCATGATGCTGCGGGAAATGCCTTCGGCATCGACCACCGGGCCGACAATGGTGTTCAGCGCATCGTAGAACTTGGTCGGGTCTTGCTTGTACTGCTCTTTATTGGCAGTCAGGTCAGCCAGCATCTTGCTGGTTGTGTCCTGCACCAGATCGTGCGCAGAACCTGCCGCGTTGGCCATCAGCGGCAGCGCTGCAAGCAGTACCAGCAGGCCACGTCGCAAGGTAGAGATCATGAACAGATTCCTCATTTGGCGTCTTTATTGACCGTATTGAGCAGGAATTTACCGATCAGGTCTTCAAGCACCAACGACGACTGTGTGTCGTGGATTGTCGAACCATCCTTGAGCAGGGCTGTTTCCCCGCCCACGCTGACGCCGATGTACTTCTCGCCCAGCAGACCCGCAGTGAGGATAGATGCAGTGGAGTCAGTCGGCAGATTATCTACCTTCTTGTCGACCTGCATGGTCACTCGCCCGGTGAAGCTGTCGCGATCCAGATCGATTGCCGTGACCTTGCCGATGGTCACACCGGCCATGGTCACTTTAGCTCTGACAGTCAAACCGGCGATATTGTCGAAGTAGGCGTAAAGTTTATAAGTATCGGCCGTAGGGCTGGCCGAAAGGCCGCTGACTCGCAGGGCCAGCAACAGTAAAGCCAGGATGCCAGCCAGCAAGAAAAGGCCGACACCGATTTCCACAGTGCGGTTTTGCATCAGAAATCTCCAAACATCAAGGCGGTCAAAATGAAGTCAAGGCCCAGTACCGCCAGCGAGGCGTACACAACGGTCTTGGTGGTGGCACGACTGATCCCTTCTGAAGTGGGCTCACAGTCATAGCCTTGGAATACGGCGATCCAGGTCACTACAAAGGCGAAAACGATGCTCTTTATGATGCCGTTGAGCACGTCACCACTGAAGGTCACGCTGTTTTGCATGTTGCCCCAGTAGGAGCCGTCATAGACGCCCAACCAGTCAACCGCGACCCACGAACCACCCCAGATACCCACCACGCTGAAGATCATCGCCAGCAGCGGCAGGGAAATGAAGCCGGCCCAGAGGCGCGGGGCAACAATGTACTTGAGCGGGTCCACGCCGATCATTTCCAGACTGGACAACTGCTCGGTGGACTTCATGTTGCCGATTTCGGCAGTCAATGCAGAACCTGCACGGCCAGCGAACAGCAAGGCCGTTACGACCGGCCCGAGTTCGCGCAACAGCGTCAGGGCGACCATCTGGCCGACCGCCTGCTCCGAACCGTAGCTGGAAAGGATATTGAACCCCTGCAACGCCAGCACCATGCCGATGAAAATCCCGGAAACCACGATGATGACCAGGGACATGACGCCGACAGAGTGCAGCTGCTTGATCAGCAGGCCAAAGCCACCGCCGATACCGCCACGGCCCAGCAAGGCGTGAAACAGGAAGATCGTCGAACGCCCGAGCACTTCGATCAGGTCGATGCCGGAGCGACCGAAAAGGCGCACCTTCTCGAGTAAAGATTTCTTGCGCATCAGCGCTTCCCCAGAAGATCTGAGCGGTAGTCCGCTGCCGGAAAGTGAAATGGCACCGGGCCATCGGGGTCGCCAGTCATGAATTGGCGGATACGCGGGTTATCGGCGTTCATCAATTCTTCCGGTGTACCCTGCCCCAATACCTGGCCGTCGCCCACCACATAGAGGTAGTCGGCAATGCTGGCGGTTTCGGCCAGATCGTGGGAGACCACGATACTGGTGATTCCCAGCGCATCGTTGAGCAGGCGGATCAGGCGCACCAGCACGCCCATGGCGATCGGGTCCTGGCCGACGAAGGGCTCGTCATACATGAGGATCTGAGGGTCGAGGGCGATAGCTCGCGCAAGCGCAACGCGGCGCTTCATGCCGCCAGACAGTTCGTCAGGCATCAGCTCGGTAGCACCGCGAAGGCCCACGGCCTGAAGCTTCAGAAGCACAATGTCACGAATCATTTCTTCGGACAGCTGGGTATGCACCCGCAGCGGAAACGCTACGTTTTCGAAAACGTCGAGGTCGGTGAACAGGGCACCGCTCTGGAACAACACGCCCATATGCTTGCGCGCATCGAACAGATCGCTGCGCGACAGCGTCGGCAGGTTCTGGCCGTTGACCCACACTTCGCCGGCACTGGGCCGCAATTGCATGCCCATCAGACGCAACAGAGTGGTCTTGCCGCAACCGGAAGGCCCCATGATGCCCGTGACCTTGCCGCGGGGAATGCGAATATCGACGTTATTGAAGATGCTGCGCGTCCCGCGCTTGAAGGTAAGACCCTTCAGCTCGACCGCGTAGGCGTTATCGGCACTCATCTAATCTCCTTGGGATGCAGCCTTTCACTCAGACACCATGTTTGCGACTTTCGTTTGCAACGGATGTGCAATAGTTAGGCACATGGGTTGGGCGGACCGAACTGGCGGCGAACTATATCACTGCTGATGCAGAGCCCCCAAGGCCGGAACGGTGCTCGTTCAGATAATGGACAGGGAAAAAACCTTGCTTGCCATGTTGCAAATCATGAATCTCGCGCCCCCGCAGAATAAAGCCTGACGAACTTACGTGAGGGATTTGATCATTACCGCTATAATCGCCGACTTTTCGTCAGGCTATACGATTTCAGACATGAGCCAATCCAGCGACCTCATTCAATCCGCACAACGTACTATCCGCCTGGAGCTTGAAGCCGTAGAAGGCTTGCTGGCCCACATCGACGCGGATTTCGTACGCGCGTGCGAGATGATTCTGGCCAGCAAGGGCCGCGTTGTGGTGGTCGGCATGGGCAAATCCGGCCACGTCGGCAACAAGATCGCCGCCACCCTGGCCAGCACCGGGACCACGGCGTTTTTCGTGCATCCGGCCGAAGCCAGCCACGGCGATATGGGCATGATCACCAAGGATGACATCATCCTGGCACTGTCCAACTCGGGCACCACCAACGAAATCGTGACCTTGCTGCCGCTGATCAAGCGCCTGGGCATCCAGATGATCAGCATTACCGGCAACCCGGAATCGACCCTGGCCAAGGCAGCCGAAGTGAACCTGAATGTTCACGTGGCCCACGAAGCCTGCCCGCTGAACCTGGCACCGACCTCCTCCACCACCGCGGCCCTGGTCATGGGCGACGCACTGGCCGTGGCCTTGCTGGACGCCCGTGGCTTTACCGCTGAAGATTTCGCGTTCTCACACCCGGGAGGCGCCCTGGGCCGCCGCCTGCTGCTGAAAGTGGAAAACGTGATGCACAGCGGTGATGAGCTGCCCAGCGTGCAGCGCGGCGCATTGCTCAAGGAAGCCTTGATGGAAATGAGCCTAAAGCGCCTGGGCATGACCGCCATCCTGGAAGCCGATGGCCGCCTTGCCGGGGTATTCACCGACGGCGACCTGCGCCGCGCCCTGGACCGCAACCTCGACATTCAAACGGCGAAGATTGACGAAGTCATGACGCCGCACGGCAAGACCGCACGCCCCGACATGCTGGCGGCCGAGGCTTTGAAGATCATGGAAGACCATAAAATTCTGGCGCTGGTCGTAGTCGACCGCGACGACCGCCCGATCGGCGCCTTGAACATGCACGACTTGCTGCGTGCGGGAGTGATGTAAATGACCGGCGACCTGTTGCAACGCGGCAAAAACATCAAACTGGCGATTTTCGACGTGGACGGCGTGCTGACTGACGGCCGCTTGTACTTCCTCGAGGATGGCAGCGAATTCAAGACCTTCAACACGCTCGATGGCCAAGGCATCAAAATGTTGATGGCGGCCGGCGTGCAAACGGCGATTATCAGTGGTCGAAAGACTCCGGTTGTGGAACGCCGCGCACAAAACCTGGGGATTCCTCACCTGTATCAGGGCCGCGAGGATAAACTGGTGGTTCTGGACGAGCTTCTTGGTCAACTCAACCTAAGCTATGAACAGGTCGCCTATTTGGGTGACGACCTGCCTGACCTGCCGGTGATACGCCGGGTCGGCCTGGGCATGGCCGTTGCAAACGCTGCGGCTTTCGTTCGCGAACACGCACACGGCACCACCACCGCCCGCGGCGGAGAAGGCGCTGCCCGCGAGTTCTGCGAATTGATCCTGCGTGCCCAGGGCCGTCTTGAAGCGGCTCACGCCGCCTACCTATAGAGCGTTTTATGCTGAGCAAAAAGATTCGCAACTTCCTGCTGTTCGGAGTCATTGCCGCGCTATTTCTGGCAGTGGGCTACTGGAATATCAGCCCGGAGCGCTTCCTCGACAAGCCTGTTGCACAGGTTGACGAAGGCGTTATCGACTATTACGCAACCAATGCCTACAGCGTGCAGTTCCTGCCGGATGGCAAGGTTCAGTACGAGATGACAGCCGACAAGGTCGATCATGTGAAAGCCTCCGAGGTCACTCTGCTGACCAACCCGGACATGAACCTTTACCGCGGCACCGAATTTCCGTGGCACGTCACCAGCCAGCGTGGCGAAGTCAACCCGGACGGTACCCAAGTGGAACTGATCGACTCGGTACGCGTTGCGCGTACCGATGAAAAGAACCGTGACACTATTATTACCAGCAGTCGCATGACCGTTTTCCCACAACAGCAATATGCGCAGACCGAGCAAGACGTTAGAATCGACGGCGCTGGCGGTGTATCGACTGGCAAGGGAATGAAAGCGTATTTGAAAGAAAGCAGGATACACCTGCTATCGAACGTAAGAGGACAGTATGAGGCTCGTTAAAACCCTCCCTATTTTGCTCGGTCTGGGCGCAGCACTGGGAAGCGTGAGCGCCTGGGCTCTGCCGAACGATAGCCAGCAACCGATCCACATTCAGGCTGACGATGCTCAACTGGATGACAAGCAAGGTGTTGCAACCTACACCGGCGCCGTGATCATCACCCAAGGCTCGATGAAGATCACCGGCAACACCGTGACCCTCACGCGCACGCCGGCGGGTGATATTGACGTCGTGACTTCGGTGGGCAACCTGGCTTACTTCGAACAGAAGCAAGCGGCGGCGGACCCCGCTCCAATGAAGGGCTATGGCAAGACCATCCAGTACCACGCCCAGCAGAATCGCATCATCCTGATCGATCAGGCCAGGGTTGTCAGCAGTGACGGCAACACCACTGACGGTGAAAAGATCACCTATGACACCGTGAAGCAAATCGCCCAGGCCGGCCGTGCCAACGGTTCGAAGATCGGTACTCCGAAGCCGCGCATCGACATGGTTATTCAGCCGAAGCAGAAAGACGGCGCCGCTCCAGCTGCACCCAAACCCGCTGCGAAGAAGACGAATTAATGGCAACCCTGAAAGCCCAGCATCTGGCCAAGGCCTATAAAAGCCGTCAGGTCGTGCGCGACGTCAGCCTGTCGATCGACAGTGGCCAGATCGTCGGCCTGCTCGGCCCTAACGGTGCCGGCAAGACCACGTGCTTCTATATGATTGTCGGGCTGGTCCAGGCCGATCAGGGCCGCGTCCTGATCGACGACCTGGATGTCAGCCACCAACCCATGCATGGCCGCGCCCGCGCCGGTATCGGTTATCTTCCCCAGGAAGCGTCGATCTTCCGCAAACTGTCGGTGTCCGACAACATCATGGCGATCCTTGAAACCCGCAAGGAACTTGACCGTGACGGCCGCCGCAAAGAGCTGGAAAGCTTGCTGCAGGAATTTCACATCAACCACATTCGCGACAACCTCGGCATGAGCTTGTCCGGTGGTGAGCGTCGTCGTGTGGAAATCGCTCGTGCCCTGGCTACCGCACCGAAGTTCATCCTGCTGGATGAACCGTTTGCCGGCGTCGACCCGATCTCGGTCGGCGACATCAAGCAGATCATCCATCACCTCAAGGCCAAGGGCATCGGTGTGTTGATCACCGACCACAACGTCCGTGAGACCCTCGATATCTGTGAAACCGCTTATATCGTCAACGATGGCCAGCTGATTGCCGAAGGCGATTCCGCCACCATCCTGGCTAACGAACTGGTCAAGGAAGTGTACCTGGGCCACGAGTTCCGCCTGTAAGCACTGCGGTGTCTGGCCATTCGCCAAGGCGCGCGGGAGTCAATAAAAACCTCGGTTTTTTTATTGTTACCGCGCTCTAGGCAAAGCACCCGATATCAGGCATATAATTTGCTTATGTTTGGCGCTCACGCGCCCTGTCGTGGATGGCGCATTGCGCCGGCGAATAAGGTGTTAAGCCCCTGCCATGAAACCATCGCTAGTCCTGAGAATGGGCCAGCAGCTGACGATGACACCGCAGCTGCAACAGGCCATCCGCCTGCTCCAATTGTCGACCCTGGACCTGCAACAGGAGATCCAGGAGGCCCTGGAGTCCAATCCGATGCTCGAACGCCAGGAAGAAGGCGACGACTTCGATAATGCAGACCCGCTGGCCGACAACATCGAGCAAAAACCCAACTCTGACGTGCAAGAGCCCTCCTACCAGGAAACCGCCCCAACGGTGGATAACCTCGAGGAAGGTGAATGGAACGAACGCATCCCCAATGAGCTTCCCGTGGACACCGCCTGGGAAGATGTTTACCAGACCAGCGCCAGCAGCCTGCCCAGCAATGATGATGACGAGTGGGATTTCACCACCCGCACCTCCGCCGGCGAGAGCCTGCAAAGCCATTTGCTGTGGCAGCTGAACCTGGCACCCATGTCGGACACTGATCGCCTGATCGGCGTCACCTTGATCGACTGCATCAATAACCAGGGTTACCTGGACGAAACCCTCGAAGAGATTCTTGAGGCATTCGATCCAGAACTGGATATCGAACTGGACGAAATCGAGGCCGTCCTGCACCGCATCCAGCAATTCGAGCCCGCCGGCATTGGCGCCCGCACCCTCAGCGAATGCCTATTGCTGCAATTGCGCCAACTGCCCGCCAAAACGCCGTGGCTCATCGAAGCACAGCGCCTGGTCACCGACTACATCGACTTGCTGGGCAGCCGCGACTATAGCCAATTGATGCGCCGCATGAAGCTCAAGGAAGATGACCTGCGCCAGGTGATCGAGCTGGTGCAAAGCCTGAACCCGCGCCCAGGCTCGCAGATCGAGTCCAGCGAAGCCGAATATGTCGTTCCTGATGTGATCGTGCGCAAAGACAACGAGCGCTGGCTGGTGGAGCTGAACCAGGAGTCGGTGCCACGCCTGCGAGTCAACCCGCAATACGCAGGCTTTGTGCGCCGCGCCGATACCAGCGCCGACAACACCTTCATGCGCAACCAGTTGCAGGAAGCACGCTGGTTCATCAAGAGCCTGCAAAGCCGCAACGAAACCCTGATGAAAGTGGCCACCCAGATCGTCGAGCACCAGCGCGGCTTCCTGGAATATGGCGACGAAGCCATGAAACCGCTGGTTCTGCACGACATCGCCGAAGCCGTCGGCATGCATGAGTCGACGATTTCGCGGGTAACCACACAGAAATTCATGCATACCCCACGGGGTATTTATGAGTTGAAATACTTTTTCTCCAGCCACGTCAGCACCTCCGAAGGCGGCGAATGCTCGTCCACGGCCATCCGCGCGATCATCAAAAAACTGGTTGCCGCGGAAAATCAGAAAAAGCCATTGAGTGACAGTAAGATCGCTGGTTTACTGGAGGCACAAGGCATTCAGGTCGCCCGTCGAACCGTCGCCAAGTACCGCGAGTCCCTCGGGATCGCGCCTTCCAGCGAGCGTAAGCGTTTGATGTGACGGGCGGGCCATAGCGTTCCAGTGGTGGGTATTTCTGCCCACCGCTTTATGCACTGGCAACGAAGGAGAAGCTGTATGCAAGTCAACATCAGTGGACACCATGTAGAAGTCACCCCTCCATTGCGCGAATACGTCGAGCAGAAGCTGAAACGGCTTGAGGGTCATTTTGACAAGATCACCAATGTGCAAGTCATCATGAAGGTCGATAAACTTCAGCAAAAAATTGAAGCGACCCTACAGATCCCCGGTGGCGAAGTAGTCGCCAATGCCGAGCATGAAGACATGTATGCATCAATCGATGCCTTGACTGACAAGCTTGACCGCCAACTCAAAAAGCATAAGGAAAAGAATCTGCACCTGATGCAAGGTACAGGTCGTTAACTCTCCCCCCATGATCCGACTTGAAACCATCCTGACCCCCGGCCGTTCCCTTGTGAACGTGCCGGGCGGCAGTAAAAAGCGCGCCCTCGAACAAATTGCCAACCTGATCGGCCGTGAAGTGCCCGAACTGGACACGCAAGCTGTGTATGAAGCGCTTATTGCCCGTGAAAAACTCGGTTCTACCGGTTTTGGCAACGGCATAGCCATTCCTCACTGCCGCCTGCAAGGCTGTGAATCCCCGGTGAGCGCCCTGCTCCACTTGGACGCTCCTATCGATTTCGACGCCATCGACGGCGCGCCGGTCGACCTGCTCTTTGTTCTGCTGGTCCCGCAAGCTGCCACCGATGCACACCTGGAACTGCTTCGGCAGATCGCCAGCATGCTCGACCGCAAGGAAGTACGCGACAAACTGCGCAGCGCCAAAAGCAACGAGGCGCTCTATCAGGTTGTACTGGATGAACAAAACGGGCAGTAATCATGCGTTTGATCATCGTCAGCGGCCGTTCCGGCTCGGGTAAAAGCACCGCCCTCAACGTTCTTGAGGACAATGGTTTTTATTGCATCGATAACCTGCCCGCTGGCCTGCTGCCGGAATTGGCAGAGCGTGCACTCATTCATACCGAACTGGCGCAACCTCTGGTCGCCGTCTCGATTGACGCCCGCAACCTGCCCAGCCATCTCTCGCGATTCCCCGAATTGCTCGAAGAGGTGCGCGCCAAGCACATCCACTGCGATGTGCTGTATCTGGACGCAGATGAAGAAACGCTGCTCAAGCGCTTCTCCGAAACCCGCCGCCGCCATCCTCTGAGCAGCCCACATCGCTCTCTGGCCGAAGCCATCGAAGACGAAACCACGCTGCTTGGCCCGATCATTGACCTGGCCGATCTCAAGATCAACACCACCGGGCTGAACCTTTACCAGTTGCGTGACGCCATCAAGCTGCGCCTGCTGAACCAGCCGGAACCCGGCACGGCGTTTCTGGTTGAGTCGTTCGGTTTCAAGCGCGGGATGCCGGTGGATGCTGACCTGGTATTCGACGTGCGTTGCCTGCCCAATCCCTATTGGAAACCGGAGTTGCGCGACCAGTCCGGGCTGGATCAGCCTGTAGCCGATTACCTTGCAGCGCAGCCGGATGTGGAAGAAATGTTCCAGGACATTTCCAGCTACCTGCTCAAATGGCTGCCACGATTCGCCGCGAGCAACCGGGCTTATGTCACCATAGCCATTGGCTGCACCGGTGGCCACCATCGTTCCGTCTACCTGACTGAACGCCTGGGCCAGGTGCTCCAACAAACCCTCAAGAACGTCCAGGTCCGCCACCGCGACCTTTAGCTGAAAGGAACACCCTCGCGATGCCCGCTCTGGAAATTGAAATCATCAACAAGCTGGGCCTGCACGCCCGAGCCTCCGCCAAGTTTGTCGGCGTTGCCGGCCAGTTCCCCTGCCAGATTCGCGCCGGGCGCACGCCGGAATCCATGGTCGATGGCAAAAGCATCATGGCCATGATGATGCTGGCCGCAGGTAAAGGCACCAGGATTCACTTGAAGACGGAAGGCGAGCAGGAAGATGAAGCCATGGCCGCACTGGTGGCGCTGATCAATAACTTCTTTGATGAGGGTGAGTGAACTCACCCTTTAGGGCAGGTGAAGCCGCAATGGCTTCACCCCAACGCAGTATCCATCACCATCATTAAACAAAACCCGATGCACAACCCCAGGCTGGCGAGCTTTTCATGGCCATTGCGGCGTGATTCAGGAATGACTTCATGAGTCACCACCAACAGCATCGCACCCGCGGCCAGCGCCAACCCCAAAGGCAGCAGCACTTCGGCCAGGCTCACGAGCCAAGCGCAAAGCACGGCAAACACTGGTTCGACCAGGCCTGACGCAGCACCAATCAAGAACGCTTTGACCCGCGACATCCCCGCGCCGGCCAACACCAATGCAATCACCAAGCCTTCCGGCACGTCCTGCAAGGCAATGCCCATGGCCAGGCTGTCGGCATCCGGCATTCCACCACCGGCAGAAACGCCGACGGCCATGCCTTCAGGAATGTTGTGGGCGATGATGGCAAATACAAACAGCCAGATGCGCGGCAGGATCACCGGTTTATCCGGCGTGCCCACCAACATTTCCGGGCTGGCGCCGGAGACCTTGCGATCAACCAGATACAAACCGAAAGCCCCAAGCATAATGCCGAAACTGATCAGCCCGCTGGCCCCCCATGGCGAGAGCCCCAGGGTTTCAGCGGCCGCAATACCCGGCACAATCAACGAAAAAGCCGTCGCCGCGAGCATCACACCGGCGCCAAAGCCCAGCAGGGTATCGCTCAACGCCACCGGCATCCGGCGAATCACCAGCACCGGCACCGCACCCAACGCCGTGCCGAGCGCGCAGATCGCCCCGCCCTGCAAGGCACGCAGAATACGTGGCTCAAGGTTCAGCCAGGCCAGCCCGTGAGCCACCAGCAATGCCGTTCCTGCCGATAGCAACAGCGAGCCGAATGCGTAGCGAAACATTCGCCCGCTGCTGATCGCCAGTGTTTCAGTGCCCATAGTCGGCCTTAGATCTTGTTATAGGGGTGGAATATCAGGCCAAGGCGGCCTTGTAGCGGGCGGCAACTTCCGGCCAATTGATGACGCTGTAAAAGGCGTTGATGTATTCCGGACGGCGGTTCTGGTACAGCAGGTAGTAAGCGTGCTCCCAGACATCCAGGCCGAGGATGGGTGTGTTGCCGCTCATCAACGGGCTGTCCTGGTTGCCGCTGCTTTCCACCACCAGGGTCTTCTGCGGGGTGACGCTCAGCCAGGCCCAACCACTGCCAAAACGGGTCAGCGCCGCCTTGGTAAAGGCGTCCTTGAAGCTGTCGTAGCCGCCCAGTTGCTCATCGATGGCCTTGGCCAGTGCGCCCTCGGGTTTGCCGCCACCTTTTGGCGACATTACCGCCCAGAACAAGGAATGGTTGGCATGGCCGCCACCTTGGTTGATCACCGCTGCGCGCAGCTTTTCCGGCAGTTGCTGGACGCTGGACACCAGTTTCTCTACCGGCCACCCGGCAAACTCCGTGCCCTCGACCGCTGCGTTAAGGTTATTGATGTAGGTCTGGTGGTGTTTGGTGTAGTGGATCTCCATGGTTTGCGCATCAATGTGCGGTTCCAGGGCGTCGTAGGCGTAGGGCAATGCAGGCAAGGTGTAGGTCATATCAATGAGCTCCGTAATAAGGACTGTTGCGGACCGACGCATCCGACTGCGCCGCAGTGCCGCCCAGCAAACGATGAGTACGTGGGTACTCGCCGTGATCGCTGATGAAATTCAGTAGTTCGACGTAGGTCTTGCTGCTCTGACGCAACGCCGCTTCACGCAATTGCGAGCTCAGGCGCGAGTCCTGCATGGTTTGCAACAAGCGCTGGTGAATGGCGCAGAGGTATTCCGCGCTCTCCTCGGGCTGGTTCAGACGCAGGTGCAGGTCCGCCAGGTTATGGTGGGAAATGACGCAAGCCGCCACTGCCTCGTCGGCGTCCGCCCAGCGTTCGAATAACACTTGGGCGAGGGCCAGGGCCTGTAGATAAGCTTCGCGAGCATCCACCAACTCGCCCGCCATGAAGCAGCGGTTAGCCCTTTCGATCGTGCGTTTCCAGTGCTCCACGGTGAACCTCCAAAGCAGGGTCGGTGATTACACGCCGCCGGCGGTGAGTTTTTCCGGATCCAGCAGGGTTTCCAGCTGGCTGCGTGACAAATCGGTGTCTTCAAGGGCGACGTCTATTACCGGGCGACCTTGCTTGTAGGCCTTCTTGGCGATTTCAGCGGCTTTTTGGTAACCGATGATCGGGTTCAGTGCCGTGACCAGGATCGGGTTGCGCGACAGCGCTTCCTTGAGCTTGGCCTCATTGACCTTGAAGCTGGCGATGGCCTTGTCGGCCAGCAAACGGCTGGCGTTGGCCAGCAGCTCAAGGCTGCCCAGCAGGTTCTGGGCGATGATCGGCAACATCACGTTCAGTTCGAAATTGCCTGACTGACCGGCGACGGTGATCACCGTGTCATTGCCGATCACCTGCGCGGCAACCATGGCCGTGGCTTCCGGAATCACCGGATTGACCTTGCCCGGCATGATCGAAGAGCCGGGCTGCAGGCCTTCCAGCTCGATTTCACCCAGGCCGGCGAGCGGTCCGGAGTTCATCCAGCGCAAGTCATTGGCAATTTTCATCAGCGAGACAGCAGTGGATTTCAACTGTCCGGAAACCGCCACGGCGGTGTCCTGGGAGCCGATCAACGCGAATAGATTCTTGCCCGGGGTGAATTTCACACCGGTCAGGCTACTGAGTTGTTGGCTGAAACGTGCCGCAAACTCCGGATGTGCATTGATCCCGGTACCGACCGCCGTGCCGCCCTGAGCCAGCGCCTGCAAAGCTGGCAGCAAGTCCTGCAGGTGGCCGATATTGGCTTTGAGCTGCTGCGCCCAGCCGTTGAGCACTTGGCTCATGCGTACCGGCATGGCGTCCATCAGGTGCGTGCGGCCGGTCTTGATGAACGGGTGAACTTCTTTGGCCTTCAGCTCAATGACTTGCACCAGGTGCAACAAGGCAGGCAGCGTTTGCTCGTGCAGGACCAGCGCGGCGCTGACGTGAATCGTGGTTGGAATGATGTCGTTGCTGCTTTGGCCGCAGTTCACATGGTCATTGGGGTTGACCGGCTCGCCCAGCAAGCGAGTGGCCAGGGTGGCAATCACTTCGTTGGCATTCATGTTTGAGCTGGTGCCTGAACCGGTCTGGAAGATGTCCACCGGGAAGTGCTGCATGAAATCGCCTTCAAGCAACCCTTGAGCGGCGTCGACGATGGCCTTGCCCTGCCCTTCGCTGATTTGCTTCAGGTCGACGTTGACCCTGGCAGCGGCAGTTTTCGCCAGGATCAAGGCGCGAATGAACTGCGCCGGCATGCGCTGGTGGCTGATCGGAAAATTGTTCACCGCGCGCTGGGTCTGGGCGCCATACAAGGCTTCGGCAGGCACTTGCAGCTCGCCCATGCTGTCGCGTTCGATACGGGTGTTACTCATCGTTAGATCCTTGCACCAAGTCAGAAACAGAAAGGGAAGGCAGCAATTCGCAGGTCGCCAATTGCCAGGCAAAGGCCTGCCAGCGCTTGAGGCGGCAGGCACAGTGAGAAAGTTGTTCCAGGTCACGCAACGGGCGCCAGGCCTGGTCCAGGCACATGGAGCGCCAGTGCCAGGGCAAGGCGACGTCGCTGGCAGTGTCGACCAGCAGGCGAAATGAAGTTTCAGCGATCGTCCACGGATGGGTCGCGGTGCAACACGCCAGGTATCGGCCCTCATTGAGGTAGTGTTCGATCAGGCGAGGCTCATTGGGATCGAGGCCGCAGCGAATCTGACGACTCATCCAGCGCCAGCTTTCCAGGTACGGATCCTCATGCAGGACAGAACTCATGATCCACACTCACTCGGTAATGATATTTATTATTAAATGATATTGAGAATCAAAACAAGAGTGGCGCATTGAACTGCTTTTGGCGCAGCCAAAAAAAAGCGCGCCATCTGTATGATGGCGCGCCTTTTTTGAAGCGTGACCGGAGGATTAGCTGCCGGCGACGGTCATCCGCTCGATCAACACTGAGCCCGTGCGAATGTTACTGCGCAGCTCCAGATCATTACCTACTGCAACGATCTGCTTGAACATGTCACGCATGTTGCCGGCAATGGTCACTTCCTGGACTGCAAACTGAATTTCACCGTTTTCAACCCAGAAGCCCGCCGCACCACGAGAGTAATCTCCGGTCACCATGTTCAGGCCATGCCCCATCAACTCGGTCACCAGCAAGCCACGGCCCATGCGACGCAACAACGCCGCCTGATCTTCGTCACCATGGGTCACGAACAGGTTATGCACGCCACCGGAGTTGGCAGTACTTGGCAGGCCGAGCTTACGGCCGGCATAAGTGCCCAGCACGTAGGACACCAGTTCGCCCTTCTCGACGAACGGCTTGGCATAGGTCGCCAGGCCATCACCGTCGAACGCCGAACTGCCCATGGCACGCATCAGGTGCGGGCGCTCATCGATGGTCAGCCATTCTGGAAACAGCTTCTGGCCAATCGCCCCCTCCAGGAACGAAGACTTGCGGTACAGGTTGCCGCCGGAAATCGCCCCAAGGAAGCTACCGAACAAACCACCGGCCAGTTCGGCCGAAAACAGTACCGGCACTTCGCACGTCGGTACCGGGCGTGCGCCAAGACGGCTTGCGGCGCGCTGCGCAGCCCGTTGGCCAATGCTGACCGGATCGGCCAGCAATTCACCCTGACGATTCACGTCGTACCAGTAATCGCGCTGCATCTGGCCATTGGCCTCCGCGATCATCACGCAACTCAAGCTGTGGCGAGTTGAGGCATAACCGCCGATAAAACCATGGCTGTTGCCGTAGACGCGGCAACCCTGATGGGTACTCAACGTGGTGCCATCAGCGTTCTTGATACGCGGATCAGCGTCGAACGCCGCCGCTTCGCAGGCCAGCGCCTGCTCAATGGCTTGCTCAGGGGTGATGTCCCAGGCGTGGAACAGATCGAAGTCTTTCAGCTCCTTGGCCATCAACGCCTTGTCGGCCAAACCCGAACTTTCATCCTCAGAGGTGTGTTTGGCAATTGCCAATGCAGCCGCAACGGTCTCGCGAATGGCTTCCGGGCCGCTGGCCGCAGTGCTGGCCGAGCCTTTGCGCTGCCCCACATACAAGGTGATACCAAAACCCTGGTCGCGGTTGAATTCGACGGTTTCCACTTCCCGCTGGCGCACCGACGTCGACAGCCCCTGCTCCAGCGAAACCGCCACTTCACAGGCACTGGCCCCCTGGCGCTTGGCCTCTGCAATGATCTGCTCGACTTGTTCCTGCAGTGCCGGTAACGCTTGCGGACCGACGCTTTGGGCTGCACTCATGGTTTTCTCCACTCAAATTCTGCTTACGGTTAAGGCCATCGAGCGACCGGGCCGGACAAGCGGCCCCCGACTGGTTATCATGGCGGCGTTTCTTTGCGGACTGCCACCATGGTTGATTCTTACGACGACTCCCTCGATGGGGAGAAAAGCAAAACCCAGGTCAAACGTGAGCTGCATGCTCTGGTTGACCTTGGCGAGCGCCTTACAACGCTCAAGAAAGACTTGATTGCAAAACTGCCATTGACCGACGAAATGCGCCGGGCACTTGCGGACGCACCCAAGCACACCGCGAATATCGCGCGTAAACGGCACATCATGTTTATCGGCAAGCTGATGCGCGATCAGGATACTGACGCGATTCTGGCGTTGCTTGATCAAACCGATGCCTCCACTCGCCAGTACAACGAACGCTTCCATAACCTGGAACGTTGGCGTGACCGCCTGATCGCGGGCGATGACGCGGTGCTGGAGAAATTCGTACTGGACTACCCGGACGCGGACCGCCAGCAATTGCGCTCCCTGATCCGTCAGGCCCAGCACGAGCAGGCGCACAACAAGGCGCCGGCCACCAGCCGTAAAATCTTCAAGTACATCCGTGAGCTGGACGAGACTCAACGCGGCCTGCGCTGATCCTCTTCCCCGGGTGGCGGCTCCCGCCACCCGAAGCTCCACCGCTTACGACCCCGTGCCACCCACGGTGATCGCATCAATTTTCAGCGTTGGCTGGCCGACACCCACCGGCACCGACTGCCCATCCTTGCCGCACGTGCCCACGCCACTGTCCAGCGACAGGTCGTTACCGACCATCGACACCTTGCTCATGGCCTCCGGCCCGTTACCAATCAACGTCGCCCCTTTGACCGGCGCGGTAATCTTGCCGTCTTCGATCAGGTACGCCTCGCTCGTGGAGAACACGAACTTGCCACTGGTGATATCCACTTGGCCGCCACCGAGGTTGGCGCAGTAGATGCCGCGCTTCACCGAGGCAATGATTTCCGCCGGGTCACTTTCGCCACCGAGCATGTAGGTGTTGGTCATGCGTGGCATCGGCAGGTGCGCGTAGGATTCTCGGCGCCCGTTACCCGTGCGAGCAACGCCCATCAGGCGGGCATTCAGCTTGTCTTGCATATAGCCTTTGAGCACGCCGTTTTCGATCAACGTGGTGCACTCGGTCGGCGTGCCTTCGTCGTCGACGCTCAGCGAACCACGGCGACCCGCCAGGGTGCCGTCATCGACAATGGTGCACAGCTTGGACGCGACCATTTCACCCATCCGCCCGCTGTAGGCCGAGCTGCCCTTGCGGTTGAAGTCGCCTTCCAGGCCATGGCCCACCGCTTCGTGGAGCAGCACACCGGACCAACCCGAACCGAGTACCACCGGTAAAGTGCCCGCCGGCGCCGGAATGGCTTCCAGGTTGACCAGCGCCTGACGCAGCGCTTCACGGGCATAGCCCATCGCGCGGTCTTCAGCGAGGAAGTAACGGTAATCGGTACGACCGCCGCCGCCATGGCCACCGCGCTCGCGGCGGCCGTTCTGCTCTACGATCACACTGACGTTGAAACGCACTAGAGGCCGCACATCGGCCGCCAGGCCGCCGTCAGTGGATGCCACCAGAATGCGCTCCCACACACCGGCCATGCTCACGGTGACCTGCTGGATGCGTGGGTCCAGGGCGCGGGTTGCTGCGTCGATACGCTTGAGCAAATCGACCTTTTCCGCGCGGCTGATGACTTCCAGGGGGTTATCCGGCGCGTACAACTGGGCCACGTCCTGCGTGCTGAAGGCCTGCACGGTGCCGTTCTGGCCCGCACGGGAAATGGAGCGCGCCGCACGGGCAGCCAAGCCCAATGCCTCCAGCGTAATAGCGTTGCTGTAGGCAAAACCGGTTTTTTCACCGGATTGCGCCCGCACGCCAACGCCTTGGTCGAGGTTGAAACTGCCTTCCTTGACGATGCCGTCTTCCAGGGCCCAGGACTCGGAAATCTGGCCCTGAAAATACAGGTCAGCCGCATCGATGCCGGGCCCTGCCAGGTCGCCAAGTACGGTTTGCAAGCTTTCGATGGTCACGCCACCGGGCGCCAGGAGGTGTTCACTGACTGAGGACAACAACTCGCTCATAGGTTTGGCCTTAAATTCATCGTTCCGAAGCAGGCCGCTGTGCGCCCTGCGAGAAAAAGCGCCGGTGGTTGACCACCGGCATGCGCGCCCGTATCGACGCCTGTTCACTGCTATCGCGTTCGGCCAGCAACACCGCTTCGCCTTTGTCCTGTTGTGTCAGTACACGGCCCCATGGGTCGACAATTGCCGCGTGGCCGTGGGTTTCACGCGGCCCCGGGTGCACACCGCCTTGCGCCGCCGCCAGCACATAACACTGGGTCTCGATGGCCCGCGCACGAATCAGCACGTCCCAATGCGCGGCACCGGTAACCGCCGTGAAGGCCGAAGGCGCGGTTATCAACTCCGCCCCGGCTGCACGCAACTCGCTGTACAGCTCGGGAAAACGCAGGTCGTAACACACGGTCAAGCCCAACCGGCCGACAGGCGTGTCCGCCACCACCACCTTGCTCCCGAAAGCATAGTCATCGGATTCCCGATAGCGACCTCGCGCGTCAGCCACATCGACATCAAAGAGATGGAGCTTGTCGTAACGAGCGACGACTTCGCCCTGGTCATTGACCAGCAATGAGCAGGCATTGGACTTGGCGTTCGGCTGCCCCTCGGGCGGCAGCGGCAATGTGCCGGCCACTATCCATAAGGTGAGGTCGCGGGCGGTCTGTTTCAACCATGGCAGGATCGGACCTTCGCCCAGTGCTTCGGTACGGCCGATATCCGCCACATCGCGCCGGCCCATGGCGGCGAAGTTTTCCGGCAATACCGCGAGTTTCGCACCGCCCGCTGCAGCTTGCTCCAGCAGGCGACGGGCCTGAGCCAGATTGGCCAGCACATCACTCTGGCTAACCATTTGAATTACCGCAAAGGACATGGGCCGACACTCCGTAATGGGCATACGGCCATGCTACTCCACAGGCTCTCAGTTTGGCTTTTCAAATGGCTTGTCGAAGGTGATTTTGGGATCCTTCCACGGCCCTTCCACTTTGTATTGCACGCTGGCGAAGCGTGAAACACGGTCACCGATCAATTTGTCGATCAGGAACAGCGCACCACCAATGGCGGGCGCACCCACAATCAGCGCGGCAATCGGCAGGTTGTTGGTCACCGGTAAAGTCACCAGCAGCTTGGCATCGACACGGTCGGCCACCAGATCCAGGGTGCCATTGAGCTCCAGGTTGGTGGAAGGCCCGGTCATGGTGATGGGTTCGCGGGTCACGAACACGCCATTACTGGCTGCCAGCAGACCTTTGACCCGGTCATAGCTCAAGCCCTTGCCGAGCAAGTCCGAGAAGTCCAGGCGCAGGCGGCGACCGATGGAATTGAAGTTGAGCAACCCAAACACCCGCAGGGCTTGAGCGCCACCTTCCACTTCAACGAACTGGCCTTTGCGGAACGCGGCATCCAGGCTGCCGGAAAAGCGCTTGGGGCCGACCCAGGCCGGCGACCCAGGCCAACGACCATCCACGTCCAGGTGGAAGTCTTCGCTGGTCACCGTCGGCGCAAAACCCCAACCCTTCAGCACATCGGCGATGTTCTTGCCATCCAGGCGGCCCTTGTACCAACTGCTGCTGGACCCCGGCGCCCCTTCCCAGCCGCCGGCACCATTGAGCTGCATGCCCTTGAGGCCAAGGTCCAGGTTATTGAAGGCCAACCCCTTGGCAGTCGGCCGGATCTTCAGCGACCAGGCGCCCACCAGGTCAGGCCCCTGGAACAGTTGGTTGATTGAGATATCCAGCGCCGGAATGTCCTTGGGATCAATGTCCGCCAACGGATCCGGCGCGTTTTCATCGGCCTGTACTGTCGGGTCCACCGCTGGCAACTTCACGTATTGCAGGGCGATTGCAATCGGTGCGCCCTTGGCGTCCGGCAGGTTCACAGTACCCTTGGCTTGCTGGCTGTCGAGTTGCAGGCCCCAGGCCGCCGGCTTGCGATCAAGCTGCAAATTGACCTGATCAAACTGAGTGCCGAAGCCGGTCAGCTTGCCCACCTTGAAGTCGGCACTGTTGAGCAGTTGCTTGGCACTGCCGCCTGGATCGTTGCCGGCATAGCGGTCGACCAGTTTTTTCCATGGATCAATATCCAGCTCCGACAGCACACCGCGAATGCGCAACCCCTTGGAGGCGGGCAACACGGCATCACCATCGCCAAGGAACAGCTCCCCACGGCCGTCATTGAACTTGTCGGGAGGCGAGGCGAAGGTGAAGCTCGCCAACTCTCCGTAATCAAACCAGTAACGGCGCTCGGCACCCTGCAAGGTCATGCGGAACACGCTATCGCGGCCCTGGCTAGCCGGCATGCCGAAAGGTGCTGGCAAGTCCACTGCAACCCCCTTCAGGTTGGAACTGACCATCAATTGGCTGTCGGCGCCGTCGAGGGTGAGTTGCAACTGGTAAGGGATATCGCCGGATACTGGCAACGGCTGGCTGATTTTCAACCAGTCCGCCAGGCGCTTGACCGCGACCTGGCCCTTTGCTGTGACACGCGTACTGATATTGCCCGGCTTGCCGTCGGCAATGATCTGCGCGGTGACGGGACGATCAAATGCCTGGGCCGAAATATTCTGGCCACTCAGCCCCTTGGCACTGTCGAAGCGAAAATCGCCCTTGAGCTGAGACAGGTCCAGAGTCGGCTCGGCCAATTGCAGGCGGGACTTGTCAGTTTGGAAGTCCACCACGATCTTGGGTTCGGTGCCCTTGACCAGCGGGATATCCAGATCGAGCTTGCCCTGCAGGTCACCGTCGCCCTTCCAGCCGGTGAATGTCGAAGCCGTACCAATGGGCGCTTCTTGAAGGATCTTCAGACCATCGCCCAAGCCGCCCGAGAACCCGCCAGTGATCAGCAAATGGCTGTCTTTGCCGGCAGGCGCGTGGGGAATATTGACGTAGACGTCCTTGACCTTGGTGTCGAGCAATTGGCCCTTACTCGCCAGGATGCGTACACCGCTTTCTTCGACGAACACTTCGCCATTGACCTTGCTCACATGCGGCCAGCCTGGTTGGAATGCCAACTCGGCGTCATGCACCTTGAAGAACAGGCTGATATTGCGTGCCGCCGGCAGCGCGTCATGGTTCAGCGAGCCTTGGTATTGGAAGAAACCCTGATCGACCGCGCCCTTGAGAATGGCCGTGCGCAACCATTCGTCCAAAGACGGGCTCAACACCGCAGGCAGGTATTTGGGGGTAAACCGACCATCGCCATCAACCATGCCGACCCGCAGGTCCATGTAGTCTTCCTGGCTATGGTCGAAATGCAGGCGAATCAGGAAGTCAGCAGCAACCTTGCCTTCTTCACCCAACACCTTGATGTAGGGTGCAATCAGCGTGAAGCCTTCTTTATCCAGCTTCCATGTCAGGCGCGCATTGGCCTGAATGTACTGCCAGGGCTTGGCGAAGATCGGGTACAGGTGCAGGGAAAAATCCTTGCTGTCCATGCGCAACTCGCCCTTGCCCAAATCACCGCTGATACTGCCGGACACGTTGCGCGCGGCCGGTGCGCCGAAGTAGGCGTCGAAGCCGATGCGCTCAAGGTTGGCGGCAAAGCTTACTTTTTGATCGGTGGTGTCTTGAGGCCGGAAATCCACCAGCACATTACGCAGGACGCCGGTGGCTTTCAGGTGCTCAATGGTTTTGGCGAAGCCTTCCGGCAACGACGCCAAAGCATTCAACAACGGCGTGACAGGGGTCAGGTCGAGGCGATCGGCCTGCAGCTTCCAGACTTCCTGGCCCTTGTCGGTCGCGAGTGTTTGCTGCAATTGCAGGTGCGATTCCCAACGGGTATCACCGATATTCATTGCCAGCGAATCAAGTTGAACCTTGAGGCCTGTCGCACTGCGTTGCAGGTAAGCGGTGAGGGCCAGGTTTTCGATATGTACCGGCTTGCGGTCGGCGTAGCTGCCTTTCACTTGCGGTGAGTTAAGGCGCACCACGGCGCTTTGCACGGTGCCCCTGGCCCAGTCCAGCCAGAACTCGCCGCCGGCCTTGAACTGTGTGAGCTTCCATTGCTGGGTCAGCCTGGCCGGAAGCCATTTGGCCCAGTCACTCTGAGGCAAACTGAGATAGGCCTGAACTTCACCCTCTTTCCATTGGCTGGCGCGAATACGGCTGTTCAGGCTCAAGGCGAGCGGCTGGCCGTCAGGCAGCGTCAGGCGGGCGTCCAGGCGTTGCCGGGTGACGCCGGTATGCAGGCTCAAACCCACGTAGGTGAGCGTCAACGGCGCTTGGTCAAACGGTTGCAAGGTCACCTGGCTGTCGAGCAACGACACGCGCTTGACCATTTGCATGCGCTTGAGCAATTGCTCCGGGTCCAATGGCTGATCGTCCTGCACCGGCAGGCCTTGCAGCGCCCAGTGGCCGTCCTTGTCTTCCTTCACGCTCAGTTGCAGGCCGCTGACTTCCAGGTGCGCGATGCGCACTTCACGCGCCATCAAGCTGGCCCAAATGTCCGGTACCACTTCAACCTGGTCCAGGCGCAAGGCACTGCTGCCCTCGCCCATCATCACGTCATGGGCCAGCAATACCGGGGCAAACCCGCTCCAGCGCCCTTCGAGGCTGCCGATTTGCAGCGGCATATCCACCGCGGCCTGAGCCTTGGCTTCTATTTCGGCGCGGTATTCAGCCACCAGCGGGATCAACTCGCGACCCAGGCTCACGTACACCGCCGCGAGCACCAGCAACAACGCACAGAGGCCCAGGCCCCAACGGGTCAAAGCGGCAAAAAAGCGTATCAGACGCTCCATGTCAGGTGACCCTCAAAGCAGTGGGCGGACGGCAGATCAAGGTCGGCCGGTCTCGAAGAAAGAAAGCGATTGGGGATCAGAGCAGCACCACGTCATATTGTTCCTGCGAATACATGGTTTCGACCTGGAAGCGAATCGTGCGCCCGATAAAACCCTCCAGTTCCGCGACGTTGCCGGACTCCTCATCCAGCAAGCGATCAACCACTTTCTGGTTGGCAAGCACTCTATAACCTTCAGCCTGGTAGGCACGCGCCTCCCGTAAGATTTCCCGGAAAATCTCATAGCAAACCGTTTCCGGGGTCTTCAACTTGCCGCGCCCCTGGCAACTGCTGCAAGGCTCGCACAGCACTTGCTCGAGGCTTTCACGGGTGCGCTTGCGGGTCATCTGCACCAGGCCCAATTCGGTGATGCCGATGATATTGGTCTTGGCGTGATCGCGCTCCAGCTGTTTCTCGAGGGTGCGCAACACTTGGCGCTGGTGCTCTTCGTCTTCCATGTCAATGAAGTCGATGATGATGATGCCGCCCAGATTGCGCAGGCGCAGTTGGCGAGCAATCGCCGTGGCCGCCTCGAGGTTGGTCTTGAAGATGGTTTCTTCAAGGTTGCGATGGCCGACGAACGCACCGGTGTTGACGTCGATGGTCGTCATGGCTTCGGCCGGGTCTACCACCAGATAACCGCCGGACTTGAGAGGCACTTTGCGCTCCAGGGCTTTCTGAATTTCGTCTTCAACGCCATACAGGTCGAAAATCGGCCGCTCGCCAGGGTAATGCTCCAGGCGGTCGGCAATTTCCGGCATCAACTCAGCCACAAACTGCGTGGTGCGCTGGAAGGTTTCCCGCGAGTCGATGCGAATTTTCTCAATCTTCGGGCTGACCAAATCGCGCAAGGTGCGCAGGGCCAGGCCAAGGTCTTCATAGATCACGCTCGGGGCGCCGATGGTCTTGATCTGCGCGCCGATCTGGTCCCACAAGCGTCGCAGGTAACGGATGTCCATGAGGATTTCATCGGCGCCCGCGCCTTCCGCTGCGGTGCGCAGGATAAAACCGCCCGCCTCCTTGATGCCTTCGGCCGCCACGCAATCGCTGACCACCTTCTTCAGGCGCTCGCGTTCAGCTTCATCTTCAATTTTCAGGGAAATGCCAACATGGGCCGTGCGTGGCATGTACACCAGATAGCGCGAAGGGATCGACAACTGAGTGGTCAACCGCGCGCCTTTGGAGCCGATGGGGTCCTTGGTGACTTGCACCACCAGGCTCTGCCCTTCGTGCACCAATGCACTGATGCTCTCGACCGCCGGGCCTTCACGTAGTGAAATTTCCGAAGCATGGATAAACGCAGCGCGGTCCAGGCCAATGTCGACGAAAGCCGCCTGCATGCCCGGCAATACGCGCACCACTTTGCCTTTATAGATGTTGCCGACGATCCCGCGCTTTTGCGTGCGCTCGACGTGCACTTCTTGCAGAACACCGTTCTCTACCACCGCCACGCGCGATTCCATCGGCGTGATATTGATCAGAATCTCTTCACTCATGGCTGGGTCTCGTTCAGGCGTTTTCACAATAGTGACCAATCGCTTAAGGCTGGGCGCTGGGGTACGGCGTTCAGCGCGCGGTAAGGTGTTGCCAACAGGGTATGCCGAATTGGCAGAGCAGTTGCGCGGTTTCGCACACCGGCAGGCCGACCACGGCGGAATAACTGCCATTGAGCCCGGCGACAAACACCGAGCCAAGCCCCTGAATAGCATAGCCGCCTGCTTTATCCTGAGGTTCGCCACTGTGCCAGTAGGTTGTAGCCTCTTCGACAGAAATACCGCGAAAACGTACGCGGCTGCTTACACATTGCGTTTCACAGCGCTGCCCATCCGTCAGGGCAATCGCAGTCAGCACTTCATGCTCACGTCCGGCGAGCGCCATCAACATGGCCAGGGCATCGGCTTGATCCACGGGTTTGCCCAGGATCTGACCATCAACGATGACGGCCGTGTCGGCGCCCAGCACACAAACATTGAGGTTGTTTTCGAGCGCAGCAAAACCCGCCGTTGCCTTGCCGCGCGCGAGGCGTTCGACGTAGGCAACAGCAGATTCGTTTTTAAGAGGAGTTTCATCAATGGCGGCGCTGACCACGGTGAAAGGCACACCGATCTGGGTCAACAATTCACGCCGCCTTGGGGAGCCGGAGGCTAGATAAAGCGAATTCATACGAGACTCTCCCTGTGACATTCGATAACCAGGCAGAGCCTCGCAATCCATTCAATTGATTTTATAGCGGCGACGTAACCCACGCAGACCGAAGCTGACCCAGGGCCACAACAGCGCACTGACCAAGGCGGGCAATACCAATGCAAGCGTTGGCTGGCGGTTGCCGGTCAGGGCACTGAGCCACAGTTGCACCAGCTGCGCCAGGCCGAAGATCACGAGGATCACCAGGCACTGCTGCCACATGGGGAACATGCGCAAACGCTGCTGCAACGACAGCACCAGGAACGTAATCAGGGTGAGGATCAGCGCGTTCTGGCCGAGCAAAGTGCCATAGAGCACATCTTCCGCCAAGCCCAGGCACATCGCCGTGACCATGCCGATCTTATGCGGCAAGGTCAGCGACCAGAATGCCAGCAACAGCGCCAGCCAGAGCGGGCGCAGGATTTCCATGAATTGCGGCAGTGGCGAAACACTGAGCAGCAGGCCGATGGCAAACGTCAGCCAGACGATCCAGCCATTACGCGAATGTGTACCGGCCATTATTCCTCCCTCTGCCGCGTGGTTGCCGGGGCAGCGGCCGGAGGCTTGGCTGCAGGCGTGGTGGCTGCAGGCTTGACCGCCGGTTTGGCCGGGCGGGCGCTATGGGCAGCCGGCTTGACCGGGGTTGCCACGGGCGCTGCCGCAGTGGCGGGCGGCGCAGGCGGCCCGACGAATGCCGGTTTCGGCACCGTGGCCGGAATAATCGGCGTCGTGCCGTTTTGCTTGTCTTCCGCTTCCTGGGCCTGGGCGGCGTCGTTGGCGCGCTCTTCCGGGGTACGGTTGTCACTGAATACCAGCAACAGGTAACGGCTGCGGTTCAAGGCGGCGGTCGGTACGGCGCGCACAATGGCGAACGGCTGGCCGGAATCGTGGATGACTTCCTTCACCGTTGCCACCGGGTAACCCGCCGGGAAACGCTGGCCCAAACCGGAACTGACCAGCAGGTCGCCCTCCTTGATATCGGCGGTGTCGGCCACATGGCGCAGTTCCAGGCGCTCCGGGTTACCGGTCCCGCTGGCAATCGCGCGCAAGCCGTTGCGGTTGACCTGCACCGGGATGCTGTGGGTGGTGTCCGTCAGCAATAAAACCCGCGAGGTGTAGGGCATCAACTCGACCACCTGCCCCATCAGGCCACGGGCATCGAGCACCGGCTGGCCAAGGACCACACCGTCGCGCTCACCCTTGTTAATGATGATGCGATGGGTAAAGGGGTTAGGGTCCATGCCGATCAACTCGGCCACTTCGACCTTCTCGTTGACCAACGCGGAAGAATTGAGCAACTCACGCAGCCGAACGTTCTGCTCGGTGAGGGCCGCGAGCTTTTGCATGCGCCCCTGCAACAGCAGGTTTTCAGTCTTGAGTTTTTCGTTCTCGGCGACAAGCTCAGTGCGGCTGCCGAATTGGCTGGCCACGCCCTGATAGAGCCGTTGCGGCAGGTCGGTGATCCAGTAGGTCTGCATCAACACCAGCGACATCTGGCTGCGCACGGGCTTGAGCAGTGCAAAACGGGCATCGACCACCATCAGCGCGACCGAAAGCACGACCAGCACCAATAAGCGCACGCCCAATGAGGGGCCTTTGGCGAAAAGCGGTTTAATAAGCCGCTCCTCCCGGGCAAATGTTCTCTTTATTCATACGGCATCAAACCGGCCTGGATGCAGATTGAAGAAGATAAACGCCAACAGGCAGCACTGCAAAGTGCTGCCTGCCGACGAAGCATGTACCGCCCAAACGATCTTATTCGCTGGAGAGCAGGTCCATGGTGTGTTTATCCATCATTTCCAGTGCACGACCACCGCCACGGGCGACGCAAGTCAGCGGGTCTTCGGCGACAATCACCGGCAAGCCGGTTTCCTGAGCCAGCAGCTTGTCGAGGTCGCGCAGCAAGGCGCCACCACCGGTCAGTACCAGACCACGCTCGGCGATGTCGGAAGCCAGTTCCGGCGGCGATTGCTCCAGGGCGCTCTTCACCGCCTGAACGATGGTGGCCAGGGACTCTTGCAGAGCTTCCAGCACTTCGTTGGAGTTCAGGGTGAAGGCACGTGGAACGCCTTCGGCCAGGTTGCGGCCGCGAACATCAACTTCGCGAACTTCGCCGCCCGGATAGGCAGTGCCGATTTCCTGCTTGATGCGCTCGGCGGTGGATTCACCGATCAGGCTGCCGTAGTTACGACGCACATAGGTGATGATCGCTTCGTCGAAGCGGTCGCCGCCCACGCGTACGGATTCGGCATACACCACACCATTCAGGGAGATCAGGGCGATTTCAGTGGTACCCCCACCGATATCCACCACCATCGAACCGCGCGCTTCTTCAACCGGCAGGCCGGCACCGATCGCAGCAGCCATTGGCTCTTCGATCAGGAACACTTCACGGGCACCGGCGCCAAGGGCCGATTCACGGATGGCACGACGCTCCACCTGGGTGGACTTGCATGGAACGCAGATCAGCACACGAGGGCTGGGCTGCAGAAAACTGTTTTCGTGAACCTTGTTGATGAAGTACTGCAGCATCTTCTCGCAGACGCTGAAGTCGGCGATCACGCCGTCTTTCATCGGACGAATGGCAGCAATATTGCCTGGTGTGCGGCCGAGCATGCGCTTGGCCTCGGTGCCGACGGCAACGACACTTTTCTGATTACCATGGGTCCGAATGGCCACAACCGATGGCTCATTCAGAACGATACCGCGCTCGCGCACGTAAATAAGGGTGTTGGCAGTGCCCAGGTCAATGGAAAGATCGCTGGAAAACATGCCACGCAGTTTCTTGAACATGGGGAAAGGACCCTAGGCAACGCGTGGGTAAAAAAGTGCGGCAAACTCTAACAACGACAGGGATTTTGGGCAAGGCGCCAATGTGCTAAATTGGCCGACTTTCTGTGCACCAACCCCCACAATCGCGGCCATATGACCGTAGAAATGCGGTAGTGTTCCGACAATCTAACACACGGACGCCCTCCGTTCTGTTTTCCACTGGAGAATCCCATGGCGCTTGAACGCTCCGACGTGGAAAAAATCGCGCATCTGGCCTCGCTTGGCCTGAATGACGCCGATCTTCCACAGACCACCGCAGCCCTGAACAGCATTCTCGGGCTGGTTGACCAAATGCAGGCCGTGAATACCGACGGCATCGAGCCCCTGGCTCACCCTCTGGAAGCCAGCCAGCGCCTGCGCGCTGACGTCGTGACCGAGCGCAATAATCGCGAGGCTTACCAGTCCATCGCACCAGCGGTCGAAAACGGCCTGTACCTGGTTCCGAAAGTCATCGACTAAAGGGAAAGAGCCTTTCATGCATCACATGACTCTGGCCGAGATCGCCCGCGGTCTCGCCGACAAAAAGTTTTCTTCCGAAGAGCTGACCCAGACCCTGCTGGCGCGCATTGCCGCGCTGGACCCCAAGGTCAACAGCTTCATAAGCCTCACCGAAGAGCTGGCCCTGAGCCAGGCCAAGGCCGCCGACGTACGTCGCGCCAACGGTGAGAATGGCGCACTGCTGGGCGCACCGATCGCCCACAAAGACCTGTTCTGCACCCAGGGCATTCGCACCAGTTGCGGCTCCAGGATGCTCGACAACTTCAAAGCACCCTACGACGCCACCGTGGTGTCCAAGCTGGCTGCCGCCGGGGCCGTGACCCTGGGCAAGACCAACATGGACGAATTCGCCATGGGTTCGGCCAACGAATCGAGCTACTACGGTGCGGTGAAAAACCCGTGGAACCTGGAGCACGTGCCCGGCGGCTCGTCCGGCGGTTCGGCTGCAGCCGTTGCCGCGCGTTTCCTGCCGGCGGCCACCGCCACTGACACCGGCGGTTCAATCCGTCAGCCTGCGGCCTTCACCAACCTCACCGGCCTGAAACCGACCTACGGTCGCGTTTCCCGCTGGGGCATGATCGCCTACGCGTCCAGCCTGGATCAGGGTGGCCCGCTGGCACGCACCGCTGAAGACTGCGCAATATTGTTACAAGGTATGGCCGGGTTCGATAAACAGGACTCCACCAGCATCGATGAGCCGGTGCCGGATTACAGCGCCAGCCTCACGACCTCGCTCAAAGGCCTGCGCATTGGCGTGCCGAAAGAGTATTTCAGCGCCGGCCTCGACCCGCGTATCGCTGAACTGGTGCACAACAGCATCAAGGAGCTGGAAAAGCTCGGCGCGGTAATCAAGGAAATCAGCCTGCCAAACAACGCGCACGCGATTCCGGCCTATTACGTGATCGCCCCGGCTGAAGCCTCTTCCAACCTGTCGCGTTTCGACGGCGTACGCTTCGGCTATCGCTGCGAGAACCCGAAAGACCTGACCGACCTGTACAAACGTTCCCGTGGCGAAGGCTTTGGGGCCGAAGTACAACGCCGGATCATGGTCGGTGCCTACGCCCTGTCGGCCGGCTACTACGACGCGTATTACCTCAAGGCGCAAAAAATCCGTCGCCTGATCAAGAACGACTTCATGGCGGCGTTTGAAGAAGTTGACGTGATCCTCGGCCCAACCACGCCGAACCCGGCCTGGAAGATTGGCGCCAAGACCGGCGACCCGATCGCCGAGTACCTGGAAGACCTGTACACCATCACCGCCAACCTCGCGGGCTTGCCGGGCTTGTCCATGCCCGCCGGTTTCGTCGATGGCCTGCCGGTCGGCGTGCAATTGCTCGCCCCGTATTTCCAGGAAGGCCGCCTGCTCAATGTGGCGCACCAGTACCAGTTGAACACCGACTGGCACACCCGCACCCCTACCGGCTTCTGAGGAGAACACTATGCAATGGGAAGTTGTGATCGGGCTGGAGATTCATACCCAGCTCGCCACCCAATCGAAGATTTTCTCCGGTAGCGCCACCACGTTTGGCTCCGAGCCGAACACTCAGGCCAGCCTGGTCGACCTGGGCATGCCCGGCGTGCTGCCGGTGCTGAACCAGGAAGCGGTGCGCATGGCGGTGATGTTCGGCCTGGCGATTGACGCCGAGATCGGCCAGCACAACGTGTTCGCGCGCAAAAACTACTTCTACCCGGACCTGCCCAAGGGCTACCAGATCAGCCAGATGGAATTGCCGATCGTCGGCAAGGGCTACCTGGACATCCCGCTGGAAGACGGCACCATCAAACGTGTCGGCGTAACCCGTGCGCACCTGGAAGAAGACGCCGGCAAGAGCCTGCACGAAGAATTCCCGGGCGCGACCGGTATCGACCTGAACCGTGCCGGCACGCCGCTGCTGGAGATCGTCTCCGAGCCGGACATGCGCAGCGCCAAGGAAGCCGTGGCCTACGTCAAGACCATCCACGCGCTGGTGCGCTACCTGGGCATCTGCGACGGCAACATGGCCGAAGGCTCGCTGCGTTGCGACTGCAACGTGTCGATCCGTCCAAAAGGCCAGGTTGAGTTCGGCACCCGCTGCGAGATCAAGAACGTCAACTCGTTCCGCTTTATCGAGAAGGCGATCAACAGTGAAGTGCGCCGCCAGATCGAGCTGATCGAAGACGGCGGCAAGGTGATCCAGCAGACCCGCCTGTACGACCCGAACAAAGACGAAACCCGCGCCATGCGCAGCAAGGAGGAAGCCAACGACTACCGTTACTTCCCCGACCCGGACCTGTTGCCGGTGGTCATCGAGGACTCGTTCCTCAACGACGTGCGCGCGACCCTGCCGGAATTGCCGCAGCAAAAACGTGAGCGCTTCCAGGCGCAGTTCGGCCTGTCGGTCTACGATGCGAGCGTCCTGGCCTCCAGCCGTGAACAAGCAGACTACTTCGAAAAAGTGCTGAGTATTGCCGGTGACGCCAAACTGGCCGCCAACTGGGTAATGGTTGAGCTGGGCAGCCTGTTGAACAAACAGGGCCTGGAAATCGACGAAGCACCGGTCACCGCTGAGCAATTGGGCGGCATGTTGCTGCGCATCAAGGACAACACCATCTCCGGCAAAATCGCCAAGACCGTGTTTGAAGCGATGGCCGCAGGCGAAGGCAGTGCGGACGAGATCATCGACAAGCGCGGCCTCAAGCAAGTCACCGACAGCGGCGCGATTTCGGCCGTGCTGGATGAAATGCTCGCGGCCAATGCCGAGCAAGTTGAACAATACCGCGCGGCGGACGAAGCCAAGCGCGGCAAGATGTTCGGCTTCTTTGTGGGCCAGGCGATGAAGGCCTCCAAAGGCAAAGCCAACCCGCAACAGGTGAACGAACTGCTGAAAAGCAAGCTCGAAGGCTGACAGCGGTGAATGGTCCGGGCGGGATTTCACAACCAACCCGGATCCATTGTGGGAGCGGGCTTGCTCGCGAATGCGGTACATCAGTAAAGGAATGCTTAGCTGACACACCGTATTCGCGAGCAAGCCCGCTCCCACATTTGTTATGGGGATAAGCAAAAAATGAAGCGTCTACTCGGCCTCCTGGCCCTGTTCTCTCTGTTGGCCGGTTGCGCCAGCGGCCTCATCGACCCCAACGGCTACGACGAAACCGGCACCGCCTCCTATTACGGCGCCAAGCACCATGGCAACAAGACCGCCAGTGGTGAACCTTTCAACCAGAACGCCCTGACCGCCGCCCATCGGCGCCTGCCTTTCGGCACTCAGGTCAAGGTGACTAACCTCGACAACAATAAAACCGTGGTGGTGCGTATCAATGATCGCGGCCCGCACACCCGTGGGCGTTTGATCGACCTTTCACGCAAGGCTGCCGAGCAACTGGGTATGCTGGGCAGCGGCACCGCGCGGGTGCGCATACAAGCCATGAGCAATTAATGAGGGAGCCCCGGCCATTTTTGGATTAACCGCCCTTTCGCCCTGGAGCCTGCTCGAGCTGGGCAGCGGCTTGCTGCTGCTGATCCTGGGCGCCGAAATCCTGGTGCGCGCCGCGGTGCGGCTGGCCGCCAGCCTCAAGGTGCGCCCGCTGATCATCGGCTTGAGCATCGTCGCCTTCGGCAGCAGCGCGCCGCAGATGACTGTCAGCCTGCAAGCCACCCTCGCCGGCAACACGGATATCGCCGTAGGCAGTGTGATTGGCAGCAGCATCTTCAACATTCTCGTCACCCTCGGCTTGTCGGCGCTGATCATTCCGTTACGGGTGTCACGGCAATTGGTACGCCTGGATATCCCGGTGATGATCTGCGCCGGCCTGCTGGTGTTCACCCTGGCGGCCAATGAAGAGCTGACGCCATTCGATGGGCTGGTTTTGCTGGTGGCATTGGTGGCGTATCTCGCGCTGCTGCATTACCAGACACGCCACTCCCGCCGCCCACGAACGCTGGACACCGTGGCCAACGCACCTTGGCTGAGCAGCGTACTGCTGATGCTCGGCGGGCTGCTGGTGCTGGTCGTGGCCGGGCATTTGCTGCTGGGTGCAGCTGTGGATGTGGCGAGCGACCTCGGCCTGTCGGAACGCATCATCGGCCTGACGCTGATCGGCGTCGGCACCTCGCTGCCGGGCCTTGCCACCTCACTGATTGCCGCCCTGCGCGGCGAGCGCGAGATTGCGGTGGGCAACGTGATCGGCAGTAACCTGTTCAACCTGCTCGGCGTTTTGGGGTTTACCGCACTGGTCGCACCCTCGCCGCTGTCGGTGTCGCCCAATGCGCTGGACTTCGATTTGCCGGTGATGCTTGGCGTGGTCGTGCTGTGCCTGCCGGTGTTCTACACCGGCTATCGGGTCACTCGCGCCGAAGGCCTGCTGTTCCTCGGCCTGTACCTGGCGTATGGGTTGCACGTGGTGTCGTTTACCTTCGGCATGCCACTGGCCACAAGGCTTGAACATTTGATGCTGTATTACGTCCTGCCAGCGCTGGTGGCTTTCCTGCTGTTCACCTCGCTGCGAGCCTGGCGCCGCCAACACAAGAGGGAATCGCAATGACCGATCAGAAAAAGCCCGGGGTTGAAATGCGTCGCCAGGTGATGGGCGATGTGTTCGTCGACCGCGCCTTGGGCAATGCCACCGAGTTCACCCAGCCGCTGCAGGATTTCGTCAATGAACATGCCTGGGGCAGTGTGTGGAACCGCGAAGGCTTGCCGCTGAAGACGCGCAGCCTGATCACCCTCGCCGCCCTCACGGCGCTCAAGTGCCCGCAGGAGCTGAAGGGCCATGTGCGTGGCGCGCTGAACAATGGCTGCACGGTGGAGGAGATTCGCGAGGCGCTGTTGCATTGTGCGGTGTACGCGGGTGTGCCGGCGGCGATTGATGCGTTTCGGGCGGCGCAGGAAGTGATTGAGGCGTATCAGGCGGATCAGCAGTGACTGACAGATAGCCTTCGCGAGCAAGCCCGCTCCCACACTTGGAATGCATTTCAAATGTGGGAGCGGGCTTGCTCGCGAATGGCTATCACAGGCACCACAACCTTCAGATCCAGCCACCCGCCTGCAGCACGAAAATCCCGATATTGGTGGTCACCGCCGCCATCAAGGTGGTGATCACAATAATCGCCGCCGCCAACTCATGATTGCCCTCGGCCGCCCTGGCCATCACGAAACTCGCCGCTGCCGTCGGCGCGCCGAAGTACAGGAACAGAATCCCCAATTCCGGCCCGCGAAAACCCAGCAACCAGGCACCCAGCGTCGCGAACACCGGCAACCCGACCATCTTCACCAGGCTCGCACTCAGCGCCATGTTCCCGCTTTTGCGCAGCGCCGCCAGCGACAGGGTGCCGCCGATGCAGATCAACGCCAGTGGCAAGGTCATGTCCGCCAGATACTGGCCGGACGACTCCAGCCAACCGGGCAGGCCGATTTTAAAAATGGCGAAAGGCGCCGCCACTATCACGCTGATGATCAGCGGGTTGGCCACCACGCTTTTGAAGATGCTCCATGGGTCGGACTTGATCACCGGGCTGTACACCGCCAGCACGATGGTCGACAGGGTGTTGTAGAACAGGATCACCAGCGCCGCGAGGATCGCGCCCAGGGAGATGCCGTAGTCGCCATACATGCTGGCGGCCAGCGCCAGGCCGATCACCCCGTTATTGCCGCGAAATGAACCTTGGGTGTAAATACCGCGGTCTTCACGCGGGCAGCGAAAAATCGCCCAGCCCCAGGCCAGGGCAAAGCTCAACAGCGTGGCGACGGCAAAGTAGATCAGCAGGCCCGGCTTGAGCGCCGAGTGCAGGTCGGCGTGCAGGATGCCGAGAAACAGCAGCGCCGGCATGGTGACGTTGAACACCAGCGAAGACGCGACGTGGATGAAGTTATCGTTGATCCAGTTGATGCGCTTGAGCAGCACACCGAGAAACAGCATGGCAAACACCGGCGCGGTGATGGTCAGGGTGGTGAGGAAGATAGCCAGCATGCCGGGGAGAACCTTGGTGAGCGTCGTCAGGTGGCTAATGATAAGCCATGCAGGCCTGTGGCGTCTGGAAGGACGCTTTCGCGAGCAAGCCCGCTCCCACATTTGATTTGTGAACACCGGTCAAAATGTGGGAGCGGGCTTGCTCGCGAAGCAGGCGCCGCGGTCTCAGGTGATGGGCGCCGGGTTGAACAAGGTGATGTCGTTGTGCAGCTTGTGCCGCTCCGCCCATGTCTGCTTCTTGCCGCTGGCCACATCCAGATAGAAGTGAAACAGATCCCAACCCAACTCTTCGATGCTCGCGCGCCCGGTAGCAATGCGCCCGGCATCAATGTCGATCAAATCCGGCCAACGCTGCGCCAGCTCCGTACGCGTCGAGACCTTCACCACCGGCGCCATCGCCAGCCCATAGGGCGTGCCACGCCCGGTGGTGAACACATGCAGGTTCATCCCCGCCGCCAGTTGCAAGGTGCCACACACAAAGTCACTGGCTGGCGTTGCGCAGAAGATCAGGCCTTTGCGCTTGAAGCGCTCGCCCGGGCCGAGCACGCCGTTGATCGCGCTGCTGCCGGATTTGACGATAGAACCCAAGGACTTCTCGACGATGTTCGACAACCCGCCCTTCTTGTTCCCCGGCGTGGTATTGGCACTGCGGTCCGCCTCGCCCTTGGCCAGGTAACGGTCGTACCAGTCCATTTCCCTGACAAGCTCCTGCGCAACTTCTTTCGTCTCGGCGCGAGAGGTCAGCAGGTAAATCGCGTCGCGCACTTCAGTCACTTCGGAAAACATCACCGTCGCCCCTGCGCGCAGCAGCAAGTCCGAGGCATAGCCCAGCGCCGGGTTGGCGGTGATGCCGGAAAACGCGTCGCTGCCGCCACACTGCATGCCCAGGATCAGCTCGGACGCAGGCACGGTTTCGCGGCGGCGCTGGTCGAGCTTCTTCAAGCGCGTCTCGGCCAGTTCCATGATCTGCTCGATCATCTCGGTAAAGCCGTGGCTGGAATCCTGCAGCCGGTACAGCCATGGCTCACTCAAGTCGACGGAGCTGTCGTTGTCGTGCATCACCTGCCCGGCCTGCAATTTCTCGCAGCCGAGGCTGATCACCAGCGCTTCGCCGCCCAAGTTCGGGTTGCGCGCCAGGTTGCGCACGGTGCGGATCGGGATGTAAGCGTCTGTGGCCGTAATCGCCACGCCGCAGCCGTAGCTGTGGGTCAGCGCCACCACGTCATCGACGTGCGGGTACTTGGGCAGCAACTCGTCCTTGATGCGCTTGACCGCGTGGTCCAGCACGCCCGTAACGCACTGCACCGTGGTGGTGATGCCGAGGATGTTGCGCGTGCCCACGGTGCCGTCGGCGTTGCGATACCCCTCGAAGGTAAACCCCTCCAGCGGCGCCTGGGTTTCAGGCACCTCGGTGGACAGCGGCAAACTGTCGAGTGGCGGCGCAGTGGGCATGCGCAGTTGATCTTCCTGCACCCAACTGCCGCGCGGAATGGGCGCCAGGGCGTAACCGATGGTCTGGCCGTAGCGAATGATCTGACCGCCTTCGGGGATATCTTCCAGGGTCACCTTGTGGCTCTGCGGGATGAAATCCACGGTCACCAGGCCGTCCGGGAACTCAGTACCTGCAGGTACTCCTTGGTCATTGACCACAATCACCACGTTGTCGCGCGCGTGCAAACGGATCGAGCGCGGCGAGTCGGCATGTTCAATCAACTGCATTACATCGTCCCTCAGGAATGCGCTTGGGTCAGGTTAGTCAGCTCAGGGCCTTTGCTTGGCGGCTCTTTGAGCACCACGCGTTTGATCGGGCCGACGATGACCACGTAGCTGAACACGGCCAGGAGCGCGTTGGCGCCCACAAACACCAGCGCCCACTTGAACGAGCCGGTGGTGCTGATGATGTAACCGATCACGATGGGCGTACTGATCGAGGCCAGGTTGCCAAACATGTTGAACAGGCCACCACTCAGCCCGGCGATTTGTTTCGGCGAGGTGTCGGACACCACCGCCCAACCCAGTGCGCCAACGCCTTTACCGAAGAAGGCCAGGGCCATGAAGCCCACCACCATCCATTCGATATCCACATAGTTGCACGCCACGATGCTGCACGAGATCAGCAGCCCGCCAATGATCGGCGCCTTGCGCGCGAAGGTCAGCGAGTGGCCTTTGCGCAGCAGGTAGTCGGAAATGATCCCGCCCAATACGCCGCCGATAAACCCGCAGATCGCCGGCAGCGAAGCAATGAACCCCGCCTTGAGAATGGTCATGCCACGCTCTTGCACCAGGTACACCGGGAACCAGGTCAGGAAGAAGTAGGTGATGCCGTTGATGCAGTACTGGCCCAGGTACACGCCGAGCATCATGCGGTTGGTCAGCAACTGGCGGATGTAATCCCACTTCGGCCCGTCGGTTTTCTGGCCGCGGGCCTTGTCCTGGTCCATATCGACCATCGCGCCGTTGGCGGCGATGTGGTTGAACTCGGCCTCGTTGATCATCGGATGCTGGCGCGGGCTGTGGATAAGTTTCAGCCAGATCAGCGAAAACAAAATACCGATGCCGCCCATCACGATAAACACGTGCTGCCAGCCGAAGGTGTAGACGATCCAGCCCATCAGCGGCGCAAACAATACGGTGGCGAAGTACTGCGCGGAGTTGAAGATGGCCGACGCGGTGCCGCGTTCGGCGGTAGGAAACCACGCCGCAACAATGCGGGCATTTCCGGGAAACGATGGCGCTTCAGCCAGGCCCACCAAAAAGCGCAGCATGAACAGCGCGACGATGGCGGTGGAGACACCAAACTCACCGACATAGCCTTGCAGCACGGTGAACAGGGACCAGGTGAAGATGCTCAGGGCATAGATTTTTTTCGAGCCGAACCGGTCGAGCAGCCAGCCACCGGGGATTTGCCCGGCCACGTAGGCCCAACCGAATGCAGAGAAGATAAAACCGAGGGTGACCGCGTCGATGCCGAGGTCTTTTTGCAGGCTGGAGCCGGCAATGGCGATAGTGGCTCGGTCGGCGTAGTTGATCGTGGTCACCAGAAACAGCATGAGCAGGATCAAATAGCGGACGTGAGTCGGCTTGGTCGCTTGCATGAAGATGTACTCCCACTAATTATTTTTTTTGCGGGTGATCATTTTTTTGTGCAGTGCTGAACCCGCTCTCTGTGGGAGCTGGCTTGCCTGCGATGGCATCACTTCGGTCCCACTGAAAGACCGAGGTGTCTGCATCGCAGGCAAGCCAGCTCCCACAAGAGCCGGTGCCTACAGGTAGTACGCGTTACGACCCGATGTAGCTGGTTTTCACCACGGTGTAGAACTCTTGCGCATAGCGACCCTGCTCACGCGAACCGTAGGACGAGCCCTTACGGCCACCGAACGGCACGTGATAATCCACACCGGCAGTCGGCAAGTTGACCATCACCATCCCGGCCTGGGAGTGGCGTTTGAAGTGGTTGGCGTACTTCAACGACGTGGTGGCAATACCCGCCGACAAACCAAACTCAGTGTCGTTGGCCATGGCCAGCGCCGCCTCGTAATCCGCCACGCGCACCACGTTGGCGACCGGGCCGAAGATCTCTTCACGGCTGATACGCATGGCGGCTTCACTGTCGGCAAACAGCGTCGGCGCCAGGTAGTAGCCTTCGGTATCGCACGTCACCAGGCCACCACCGCTGACCAGCCGCGCGCCTTCGCTTTGGCCGATGTCGATGTACTTGAGGTCTTGGTCCAACTGGGCCTGGGAAACCACCGGGCCGATGTCGGTGCCGCTCTTGAGGGCGTGGCCGACCTTGATCGACTTCATGCGCTCAGCCATCGCCGCGACGAATTGGTCGTGGATACCGGCGGTGACGATCAAGCGGCTCGACGCCGTGCAACGCTGGCCGGTGGAGTAGAACGCGCTCTGTACCGACAGCTCGACGGCCTGTTTGAGGTCGGCGTCATCAAGGATGATCTGCGGGTTCTTGCCGCCCATTTCCAGCTGCACTTTGGCCTGGCGCGACACACAGCTGACGGCGATCTGACGACCGACGCCCACCGAACCGGTGAAGCTGATGCCGTCGACTTTCGGGCTGTTGACCAGCACATCGCCGACCACGCGACCGCTGCCCATCACCAGGTTGAACACACCGGCCGGGAACCCGGCGCGGGAGATGATTTCAGCCAGGGCCCATGCACAGCCCGGTACCAGCTCAGCGGGTTTGATGACCACGCAGTTGCCGTAGGCCAGGGCCGGGGCGATTTTCCAGGCCGGGATGGCAATCGGGAAGTTCCACGGGGTAATCAAGCCGACCACGCCCAGCGCTTCACGGGTGACTTCAACGTTGACGCCCGGGCGTACGGATGGCACGTAGTCGCCAGACAACCGCAGGCATTCACCGGCGAAGAACTTGAAGATGTTGCCGGCGCGGGTCACTTCGCCGATGGCTTCGGGCAGGGTCTTGCCCTCTTCCCGAGCCAGCAGGGTGCCGAGTTCTTCACGGCGGGCGAGGATTTCAGTGCCGACTTTATCCAGAGAATCATGGCGGGCCTGAATGCCGGACGTGGACCAGGCGGGGAAAGCGGCGCGTGCGGCGTCGATAGCGGCGTTGACTTGGGCGACATCAGCCTTGGCGTATTCGCCGATCGTATCGGAAAGCTCCGACGGGTTGATGTTGACGCAATAGTCGGCACCGGCCACCCACTCACCGTTGATGTAGTTATCAAAACGTTTGGCTTGGGACACAAATCTTCTCCTGACGCAAAAGGCCGCTGAGCGATCAGCGGCCTTGTTGATAAGTTACTGCGGACCTTGCTTGTCGATCAGCGCGGCCAGGGCTTCGTATTCTTCCGGCAGCAGGTCGGTCAACGGCGTGCGTACCGGGCCTGCGTCGTAGCCGACAATTTTTGCACCCGCCTTGACGATGCTCACGGCATAACCGGCCTTGCGGTTACGAATGTCGAGGTAAGGCAGGAAGAAGTTGTCGATGATCTTGCCGACGGTGGCGTGATCGTCCTTGGCAATTGCGTGGTAGAAGTCCATCGCGGTTTTCGGCAGGAAGTTGAACACCGCCGAGGAGTACACCGGCACGCCCAGGGCCTTGTAGGCAGCGGCGTAAACCTCTGCAGTCGGCAGGCCGCCGAGGTAGCTGAAACGATCACCGAGGCGACGACGGATCGACACCATCAGCTCGATATCACCCAGGCCGTCTTTGTAGCCGATCAGGTTCGGGCAGCGTTCAGCCAGGCGCTCCAGCAATGGCGCGGTCAGGCGGCAAACGTTGCGGTTGTAAACCACCACGCCGATTTTCACCGACTTGCACACCGCCTCTACGTGGGCGGCGACGCCGTCCTGGCTGGCTTCGGTCAGGTAATGCGGCAGCAGCAGCAGGCCTTTGGCGCCCAGGCGCTCGGCTTCCTGGGCGTACTCGATGGCTTGGCGGGTCGAACCGCCGACACCGGCCAGAATCGGCACGCTGGTGGCGCAAGTATCAACCGCGGTCTTTACCACTTGGGAGTATTCGCTGGCAGCCAGGGAGAAAAACTCACCGGTGCCGCCGGCAGCGAACAAGGCGGTGGCGCCGTAAGGGGCCAGCCATTCCAGACGCTTGATGTAGCCCGCCTGGTGAAAGTCACCCTGGGCATTGAAATCGGTCACCGGGAAAGACAGCAGACCGTGGGAAAGGATGGACTTCAGTTCTTGTGGATTCATTATTCGAACACCCTGGGCGAAGACTTTCTGTCGAAAGGTTGTTGTTGGTTTGTTGATGTCGTACGTCATCGTACAACTATAAAAAGATTCGTCAACTGCAATTCATCGACCTTCATGGTTGGCGCGACGTTTAAATCAGACTTCTTGACGCAGGAAATTATTCCTCTATGCTCGACATAACTGTATATGCATACAGTTAACAAGGAAGATTCCTACGACATAGCAAGGAGCTAACATGTCAGGTCTTGAACTCGCTACACCTGAGAAAACCCCGCCTACCCTGCGCTTTGAAGGCGGTGAACACACAGCCATCGGCGACGACACGCTGCTGCGTTTCGTCAAGGGCGCCCCGGCGATTCCCGCGCGACAAGTCGAGCTGCACCTGCCTAACGGGTTGGCGCTGACCTATGGCCAAGTCATCGCCCTGGGCGGTGACTTTTATGGCATTCCCGGCCAACCCATCAGCGATGGCACGTCCCCTGCCGACCGTGTGCAACGCTTCACCGCCGCGTTTAATTCGCTGGCCGTGCTGCCAGCCTCGCGGGAAGAAGCCGGAAAAATCCTCGCGGTGATGCAAAAGGAGATCAACGCGGTCAACCAGGCGATCAGGGACGGCAAGCAGCCCCACGAAGCCTATGACGCGCTGGGTGATACGTTGTCGGAAGAGTGGAACCGCATCACCGGCGGCGGCAGCGCGGTATCGGCGCTGATTCCGCTGGGGCGCTACCTGAAACTGGCGGCGGATAACGCTGATCACTTCGGCGAATGGGCATTGTCGGCATATCTGGCCGGTCATACGGCCGCGCTGCAACAGGCCGTTGTCGCCCATCAAACCGGTACCGACCAGGCGCTCGAACTGGCCTACGCCATGAACAGCTTCGCCGATCACTTTTTGACGGATCTGTTTTCCGCCGGCCACCTGCGCGTGCCACGCAAACAACTGGCGGCCGTGGTGACTCCGGGTGAACTGGGTTCGTTGATCAGCCGCTTTATGCATGACGAAGACAGCAAGTTCGGGCTCAAGGTACGTAACGCCATGGGTGACCAGTGGCATGCCTATGGTGATAAACGCTACTTCGACAGCATCGACGCGGACAACAGGGTGCAGGTCAAACGTGCGGTGCAGGCCTCGGCGGATGAGATTTTTGAGACCTTCCTCAGCGGCGTGGCGCCCTCCCCGGCCAACTTCAAGGCGCCGCTGTATGTACCGGATTTGAACGCGGCGCAAAACCCGGCGAATAACTTTTCGCCGCTGTTCAAGATGGAGGGGGACAAGGTGCTGCGGCGCAAGGACGTGAATGACCTGAACGACAAGCACTGGACCAATGACTGGTGGGGGTGGAGTACTTACTTGCTGCTCAAGGACTACAAGCCCAACCAGCCTGCTGGCTAACCCAAGACAACCATAACCAACTGTGGGAGCTGGCTTGCCTGCGATGGCATCACCTCGGTCTATCAGCCATACCGAGGTGATGCCATCGCGCGCAAGCCCGCTCCCACACTAGATAGGCATTACTTTTAACCGCGCTGTGCTTCTGCCTCTTCATGGGCATGGCGCAGCCGCTCACGGCTGTTGGTCAAGTGCAGGCGCATGGCCGCACGTGCCGCGTCCGAGTCCTGGCGGGCAATTGCCTCGTAAATCTCTTCGTGTTCGCGGCTCAGGCGGCCCATGTAGTGCTGCTGGTCATCATGGGCCAGGCGCGCCGAATTCAGGCGTGTACGCGGGATGATGCTGGTGCCCAGGTGGGTCATGATGTCGGTGAAGTAGCGGTTGCCGGTGGACAGCGCGATTTCCAGGTGGAACGCGAAGTCTGACGCGACGGCATCGCCGGCGTGGGCTGCACTTTCATTCAACGCGTCGAGCGCGGCACGCATGGCAGCCAGTTGCTCATCGCTGCGACGCAAGGCCGCAAGCCCGGCGGACTCCACTTCCAGGCTGATCCGCAGTTCCAGAATCGCCAACACATCACGCAGCGTCACCACAGTGGCCGGGTCAATCCGGAAACCACTCGGGCTCGGCGTGTCCAACACAAAGGTGCCGATGCCGTGACGGGTTTCCACCTGCCCGGCCGCCTGCAAACGCGAAATGGCCTCACGCACCACGGTGCGACTGACCCCATGGGCATCCATGATGGCCGACTCGGTGGGCAGTTTGTCGCCACGCTTGAGCTGACCGTCACGGATTTGCTCGGACAACACCGTGACCAATTCCTGGGCAAGGCTGCGGCGCTTGCGGGGAAGACGAGGGGCGGCGCTGGCGTTTTCCATGATGAATCATCTTTCTCGGCGAACTTGAGGGGGCATCATAGCCCATGGCGGTTGTACGATCACCGTTCTGACACGACTTTCATCCCTATCCCGTGCGCAAAAAAATGCCCCGGCACAGGCCGAGGCATTTTTTAAGGCTCACCCGAGGGTGAAAGCCGGTTACTTCACCACTTTCAGGCTCGGCCGGCCGCTTGGGCGCGGAGGCTCGGAATCCGGTGGCGGCACGTCATCGCCGTTTTCACCTTCAATCGCTTCGTCTTCCTCGAAAGGCGACTCCAGATCAAACACCATGCCTTGGCCATTCTCCCGGGCATAGATGCCGAGAATGGCGCCAATCGGCACGAACAGCGTGTGTGGCACACCGCCAAAACGCCCTTCGAAGCTCACCGCTTCGTTGTCCATATGCAGGTGGCGCACAGCACTGGGTGATACGTTCAGCACGATCTGCCCATCACTGGCAAAGCCCTGAGGCACGTCAACCTTGGGAAATTCGGAGTTGACCAGCATGTGCGGGGTGCAATCGTTGTCCACAATCCACTCATAGAGCGCGCGAACCAAATAGGGTCGACTGGAGTTCATCAGCGGCTCCTTAAGCCTTAGCGCATATCGCGTTCGACACCAGACAGACTCGCCTGGAAAGCCTCACGCGCAAACTGGCGCTCCATGTAATCAAGCAACGGCTTGGCCGGCCGCGGCAGTTCAATACCGAGAATCGGCAAGCGCCAGAGTATCGGTAATAGGCAGCAATCCACCAAGCTTTGTTCCTCACTGAGGAAAAAAGGTTTATCGGCGAACAAAGGCGAAACACCCGTCAGGCTCTCGCGCAATTCCTTACGCGCCTGCACACGTGCCGCTTCTTTACTGCGTGAATCCAGAATCACATCCACCAGCCCGCACCAGTCACGCTGGATCCGATGGATCAGCAAGCGGCTGTTGGCACGCGCCACCGGGTACACCGGCAGCAAAGGCGGATGCGGGTAACGCTCATCCAGGTATTCCATCACCACGGTTGACTCCCACAACGCCAGGTCGCGATCGACCAGGGTGGGCAAGCTGCCGTAAGGGTTCACTTCGATCAGTTTCGGCGGCTGACGGCCCGCCTCCACACTGATGATCTCTGCGCTGACACCCTTCTCTGCGAGCACGATGCGTACTCGGTGGGAATAGTGGTCGGCGGGGTCGGAGTAACAGGCCAACCGGTTGGTCACGCCCATGGCGGTCCTCCTCGCTTGTTGAAATTATCGAAAGCTCAAAAACGAGCGCGCCCAGTGAGCATCCCTGTAGAGCCTGATCGATCCAGGCCGCTACGTGTTCAGAGATGCCGCTGGGCGCGCAAGATTAACAGCAATTGCTTACGGTTGGATCAATGCACATCCTTCCAGTATTCGCGTTTGAGCAGATAGGCGAATACGAAAAAGAAAGCCAGGTACAGCAAGACGTACGTACCGATGCGCTGGTGCTGCAGTTTGACCGGGTTGGCCGAGTAGGCCAGGAAGGTCACCAGATTTTTCACCGTCTGGTCGAACTGCTCTTCGTTCTGCGTACCGGTCTTGGGCACGATGGTCAATTGATCGCACGCTTCATGGGTCAAAGGCGTACCGGTCAACGGATCATATTGCTTCTTGCCGTCTTCAACGACTTGAACCTGCTTGCATCCTACCACTTGGCGCCCCTGCAGGCCGACCAGAACGTTTGGCATACCGACGTTCGGGAAGACTTTATTGTTCACGCCATAAGGGCGCGCAGGGTCTTCATAGAAGGATTTCAGGTAACCGTAGAGCCAGTCGGTGCCACGTACGCGGGCCACCAGGGTCAGGTCCGGCGGCGCGGCACCGAACCAGGTTTTGGCGTCGGCCGGTTGCATGCCGATGGTCATGTGGTCGCCGATCTTGGCGCCGGTGAACACCGAATGGCTGAGCATCACGTCATGGGGGATGCCCAGGTCGTCTGCAACACGCTCATAGCGCTGGAATTTGGCGCTGTGGCAGCCCATGCAATAGTTGGTGAACGTGCGCAGGCCATCCTGCATGGCGGCTTTGTCGGAGACGTCGATATCGACTTTTTCCAGTTCCGGGCCATGCTCGGCGGCGAAGGACAGTAGCGGCAGGGCCGCAAGCATCAATGCTACGAATAATTTTTTCATCAGCCAGTCACCCTTTCCGGTACCGGTTTGGTCTTCTCGAGCCGGGTGTAGAACGGCATCAGAATAAAGTAGGCGAAGTACAGGAAGGTGCAGACCTGCGACAGCAGCGTGCGCTCAGGGGTGGGCGCCAGTACGCCCAAAATGCCCAGGATCACAAACGCGATGCAGAACACCCACAGCCAGATTTTGCTCAGCCAGCCCTTGTAGCGCATGGACTTAACCGGGCTACGGTCGAGCCAAGGCAGCACGAACAGCACCGCAATCGCAGCGCCCATGGCGATCACGCCCATCAGCTTGTCGGGGATCGCCCGCAAGATCGCGTAGAACGGCGTGAAGTACCAGACCGGGGCAATGTGCTCAGGTGTCTTGAAGGCGTTGGCCTGTTCGAAGTTGGGTTTCTCCAGGAAATAACCGCCCATCTCCGGGAAAAAGAACACGATCGAGCAGAACACGAACAAGAACACGACTACGCCGACGATGTCTTTGACGGTGTAGTACGGGTGGAACGGAATGCCGTCCAGCGGGATGCCGTTTTCGTCCTTGTGCTTCTTGATGTCCACACCGTCCGGGTTGTTCGAACCCACTTCGTGCAGCGCCAGGATGTGCAGCACCACCAGGCCGAGAATCACGATCGGCAGGGCCACTACGTGCAACGCAAAGAAGCGGTTCAGGGTGATGCCGGAAATCAGGTAGTCACCGCGAATCCATTGGGTCAGGTCGTTGCCGATCACCGGGATCGCACCGAACAGCGAGATGATCACCTGGGCGCCCCAGTACGACATCTGGCCCCACGGCAGCAGGTAACCCATGAAGGCTTCGGCCATCAGCGCCAGGTAGATCAGCATGCCAAAGACCCACACCAGCTCGCGGGGCTTCTGGTATGAACCGTAGAGCAAGCCACGGAACATGTGCATGTAGACGACAATGAAGAACGCCGACGCGCCGGTAGAGTGCAACAGGCGCAGGATCGAGCCGTACTCGACGTCACGCATGATGTATTCGACGGAGGCGAACGCCTCTTCTGCCGACGGGGTGTAGCTCATCGTCAGCCAGACACCGGTGACGATCTGGTTGACCAGCACCAGCAGCGCCAGGGAGCCGAAGAAGTAGAAGAAATTGAAGTTTTTTGGTGCGTAATATTTGCTGAGATGGTCTTCCCACATTTTGGTGGCGGGGAAGCGCGCATCCACCCAATCCATGAACTTGCTCATCAGGCTTTCTCCCCCTCGTCGACGCCAATGACAATGACACTGTCAGTCTCGTAGTGATGTGGCGGAACTGGCAGGTTCAAGGGTGCGGGTTGTGACTTGTAGACGCGGCCGGCCAGGTCGTAGTGGGAACCGTGGCATGGGCAGAAGTAGCCACCGACCCAATCCTTGCCAAGGTCAGCAGGAGCAACTTCCGGGCGGAAGGTAGGCGAACAGCCCAGGTGGGTGCAGATACCGATCAGCAGCAGGATCTCTGGCTTGATCGAACGAACTTCCTTGTCGACGTAAGCGGGCTGGTCGGAATTCTTCGAGTCGGGGTCGGACAGCTGGCCCTCGATTTTCTTCAGATTCCCCAGGATTTCCTCGGTACGACGAACGATGAATACGGGCTGACCGCGCCACTCAGCAATCATTTGCTGGCCTGGGTCGATCTTGCTGACATTCACCTTCACCGGTGCACCTGCGGCTTTCGCCTTGGCACTGGGAAACCATGACCCCACGAACGGGACCGCAGCCCCCACCGCTCCTGCAGCACCCACCACGGATGTGGCTGCTACCAAGAAGCGACGCCGGCCTGCATTCACGCCGTCATTGCTCATTCAGTCCTCTCCCATCAGCTTTTTGGCCTGTTAAATCAGGCGTCTACTAAGTATTGAAGCTTTGCTTATAAAAATTTTGTCGGATGGTAATGAAAAGCCCCACGTATGACAAGGGAATTGCCCGGGCCTCCGCCCCCAGGCCTTGTAGTATAGGGGGTCTACGGATGTGGCAAGTTGTCACGCGCAAATTTGTGCATAAATCGCAGGCAATAAAAAACGCCCAGCTCCGTGAGGAGGCTGGGCGTTTTTGTGGAACGTAAAGCGAATTAACGCTTCGAGTACTGCGGACGCTTACGCGCTTTACGCAGACCGACTTTCTTACGTTCAACTTCACGGGCATCGCGAGTTACGAAGCCAGCTTTGCGCAGAGCGCCACGCAGGGTTTCGTCGTACTGCATCAGAGCGCGAGTGATACCGTGGCGGATTGCGCCAGCTTGACCACTTACACCGCCACCGATAACGGTGACGTAGATGTCGAACTTCTCAACGGTCTCGGTCAGTTCCAGCGGCTGACGAACTACCATGCGGGCAGTTTCGCGACCGAAGAAATTATCCAGAGTGCGGTTGTTGATCGAGATGTTACCAGTGCCCGGACGCAGGAAAACGCGTGCGGTTGCGGTTTTGCGACGGCCAGTGCCGTAATTTTGAGTCGCCGACATAATGAACTATTCCGTTAAAACTTCAGTTCTTGGGGCTGCTGAGCAGCATGAGGGTGTACAGCGCCCGCATAGACTTTCAGCTTGCGAAACATATCGCGACCCAGTGGGCCCTTAGGCAGCATGCCTTTGACCGCGATTTCGATCGGGGCTTCAGGCTTCTTGGAAATCAGGCCTTCAAAGTTCGAAGACTTGATACCGCCTGGGAAACCGGAGTGACGGTAGTACATTTTGTCTTGCGCTTTGTTGCCGGTAACACGTACCTGCTCAGCGTTGATGATCACGATGTAGTCACCGGTGTCAACGTGAGGGGTGTACTCAGGCTTGTGCTTGCCACGCAGACGGCTGGCGACTTCAGTGGCCAGACGACCCAGGGTCTGACCAGCGGCGTCGACGACAAACCAGTCGCGCTGAACTGTTTCCGGTTTTGCAGTAAAAGTTGTCATTCTTTAATAGCCTCAGGGGCCGCCCTGTAAATTAGACGGCGGATCTTACTGAATAGTGCGTACTTTGACAAGTCAAAGGCAGCCGGATACAGACGCTATCGGGGGCTCGGGTCGGCGCGTCCGTTCAACGGCAAGATTCTTCGGCAGGCGGCGCATCACTTCCACTGCAGAAAGAGGTGGGCAATTATGCAGATTGCCAAAAAAAATTCAACCTGCTTTTATGATTGTTTTACCCGAAGGAGTACCCGATGGATTATCGACAGCTGGGCCGTACGGATCTGAACGTGAGCGCGATAGCCTTGGGCACCATGACCTGGGGCGAGCAGAACAGCGAGGCAGAGGCCTTTGCACAGATCGAACGGGCCAAGGCGGCAGGGATCAACTTCCTCGACACGGCGGAAATGTACCCGGTGCCGCCCAAGGCCGACACCTACGCCACCACCGAGCGCTATATCGGTAACTACTTCAAAAGCCGCGGCGACCGCGGCGACTGGGTTTTGGCCAGCAAGATCGCCGGCCCCGGCAACACCATCGACTACATCCGTGATGGCCACCTGCGCCACAACCGCAAGCACATCGTGGAAGCCCTCGACGCCAGCCTCAAACGCCTGCAAACCGACTGGATCGACCTCTACCAGTTGCACTGGCCTGAGCGCAGCACCAACTTCTTCGGCCAACTGAGCTACAAACACAAGGACGAGGACAACCTCACCCCGCTGGAAGAAACCCTCGAAGTGCTGGACGAGCAAGTGAAGGCCGGCAAGATCCGCCACATCGGCCTGTCCAACGAAACCCCGTGGGGCACCATGAAATTCCTGGCGCTGGCCGAAGCCCGCGGCTGGACCCGCGCGGTGTCGATCCAGAACCCCTACAACCTGCTCAACCGCAGCTTTGAAGTGGGCTTGGCGGAAATCGCAATCCGTGAACAGTGCGGCCTGTTGGCCTACTCGCCGCTGGCGTTTGGCATGCTCAGCGGCAAATACGAAGGCGGCGCACGCCCGGCCAAGGCGCGCCTGACCGAATACAGCCGGTTCACCCGCTACTTCAACCCGCAGTCGGAAGCAGCGTGCAGCCGTTATGTGGCGCTGGCGCGCGAACACGGCCTGGACCCGGCGCAGATGGCGTTGGCGTTTGTGACGCAACAGCCGTTTGTGACCAGCAATATCATTGGGGCGACGTCGCTTGAGCAGCTGGACAGCAACATTGCCAGTGCCGACCTGAAACTGTCAGCCGAGGTGTTGGCGGGGATTGAGGCGATTCAGAAGGATCATCCGAACCCTGCTCCATGATTGACCGGTAGACCGCTTTCGCGAGCAAGCCCGCTCCCACATTTGACCGAGTACATCCATTTGGAATGCGGTTGAATGTGGGAGCGGGCTTGCTCGCGAAGGGGCCATAAGCAACGCTACAAAATCATCAAAGCGCCCGCGCAATGATCTCCTTCATGATCTCATTGGTCCCCGCATAAATCCGCTGCACCCGCGCATCCGCCCAGGCCCGGGCAATCGGGTATTCCCACATGAAACCGTAGCCGCCGTGCAACTGCACGCACTCATCGAGCACCTTGCATTGCAGGTCCGTGGCCCAGTATTTGGCCATCGCCGCCGTGGGCACATCGAGCTTGCCCTCCAGGTGCAGCGCCATGCACTTGTCGACGAACACACGACCGATCTGAATTTCGGTGGCCATCTCCGCCAGCTTGAACCGGGTATTCTGGAAATCTGCAATCGCCTTGCCGAATGCTTTGCGTTCACGGGTGTATTCCAGCGTCCATTCCAACGCGGCCTCCGCAGATGACACGGCGCCAATCGCCACGGTCAGACGCTCCTGCGGCAGTTCCTGCATCAAATACGCGAAGCCCATACCGGCCTGGCCCAACAGGTTTTCCTTGGGCACGCGTACATCCTGGAAGAACAGCTCGGACGTGTCCTGGGCTTTCATGCCGACTTTTTCCAGGCGCTTGCCCTTATCGAATCCCGGCGTGTCGGCCTCCACCAAGAACAGGCTAGTGCCCTTGGCACCGGCCTTGGGGTCAGTCTTGGCCACGACGATGACCAATTCGGCCAGGTAGCCATTGGTGATAAAGGTTTTGGAGCCGTTGATCACATACTCATCGCCGTCCAGCACCGCCGTAGTCTTCACGCCTTGCAGGTCAGATCCGGCGCCGGGCTCGGTCATCGCAATCGCCGTGACCATTTCGCCCGAGATCAATTTGGGCAAATACTTTTGCTTAAGCGCCTCGCTGCCGTAATGCAGGATGTACGGCGCAACGATGTCCGAATGCAGCGAAAACCCGATACCGGTCAGCCCCAGGCGGCTGACCTCCTCGATCACCACCGCGCTGTACAAAAAGTCCGCGCCCAGGCCGCCATACGCCTCGGGCAGATGGGAACACAACATCCCCGCCTCCCCCGCCTTGCTCCACAGCCCACGGTCGATGTAGCCCTGTTTTTCCCACTGCCCGTGGAACGGCGCGGCGTGTTTTTCAAGGAAGGTACGCACGCTGTCGCGGAAGAGTTCGTGCTCCGGGCTGTACAAGGTTCTGGGAATCATGGGTCACCTGCGAGGATTGTCGGACAAGGACGAGCCCACAGAGACTATGCCGCGAAAGCATCACGGGACACTGGACACATGCGACAAAAAATAAGACGATCCAGCCGTCTGGTGACCACTTTCCCCTATAAGAATAAATGAAATTATGTCTAACCAAATCTCCACGCCCTTGCGGCGCGTCAGCATTTTGGCCATTGATCGGGTATTCGCTTCGACCCTCATGCAAGCCAAGGATTTCTTCCACCTCGCCAGCCTGCGTTACGGCAAGCAACAAGGCCTGGGCCTGACCCCAGCGTTCGAAACACGCCTGGTCAGCCCCGACGGGCAATCGGTGCGCAGCTTCAGCAATGTAATCATGCCGGTGGACGGCGGCCTGGAAGATGCCGACATCATCGTGCTACCGGCCTTCTGGGACGACTTCGACGCCCTGTGCGCCCGCTACCCGCAAGTGCTGCCGTGGCTACGCGAGCAACACGCGCGCGGCGCCGTGCTCTGCGGCGAAGCCACCGGGGTGTTCTGGCTGGCCGAGGCCGGCTTGCTCGATGGCAAGGAGGCGACCACCTACTGGCGCTTCTTCAACACGTTCAGCGAACGCTTTCCCAACGTCCAGCTCAACGAGGACAAGCACCTCACCGACGCCGACAACCTTTACTGCGCCGGCGGCACCACCTCGGCGTGCGACCTCTACATTTATCTGATCGAGCGTTTCTGCGGCGCCAATATCGCCCAGGCCGTGGCCCGCGACATTCTCTACGAAGTGCAGCGCAGCTATGCGCCGGGGCGCATCGGGTTTGGCGGGCAGAAGCTGCACCAGGACGTGATCATCCTGCAGATCCAGCATTGGCTCGAAGAACACTTCGCCGACAAGTTCCGCTTCGAAGACGTCGCCCGGGAACACGGCATGAGCATCCGTAACTTCATGCGCCGCTTCCAGACGGCGACAGGCGACAAGCCCCTGCACTACCTGCAACGCCTGCGTATCGAGACGGCCAAAGGCCTGCTCTCGGGCAGCCGCAAGAGCATCAAGACCATCAGTTATGAGGTGGGTTACGACGATGCGAGTTTCTTTGCGCGGCTGTTCAGGCAGCACACGGAGCTGTCGCCGAACCAGTATCGGCAGCAATTCCAGCAGGCTGCATAGCACCGACTGTGGCGAGGGAGCTTGCTCCCGCTGGGGCGCGCAGCGGCCCCAAGCTCTTCAGGGCTGCTTCGCAGCCCAGCGGGAGCAAGCTCCCTCGCCACAGAAGCCCTCCCACATTTTGATTTGCAGCGCTTTTAGGGTTTGTGCCCACGTGAGAGGAATTCGTGGGACTGCATTTCCAGCAAGCGGCTAAGCGTGCGCTGGAATTCAAAGTTCAAGCGACCGCCGGTGTAGAGGTCCTTGAGCTCGACTTCTGCCGAGATGATCAACTTCACGTTACGGTCGTAGAACTCGTCGACCATGTTGATGAAACGGCGCGCGATGTCGTCGGTGGTGACGCTCATCTGCTCCACACCGCTCAAGATCACCGCATGGAAAATCTTGCCCAGCTCGATGTAGTCGTTCTGGCTGCGCGGGCCGTCGCACAGCTGGCGGAATTCAAACCACGCCACATCATCGCAGGTACGCAGCGCGATGATTTCGCGGTTCTCGATCATCAGCTTGTCATTTTCCACCGCCTTCGTGCATTCCGGCGTCAGCGCGCGGAAGCTTTTCTTCAGGCTGTCATGCGCCGCTTCGTTCAGCGGGAAGTGGAACAGTTCGGCTTGCTCCAGGTGACGCAGGCGGTAGTCGACGCCACTGTCAACGTTGACGATGTCGGTGTTCTGTTTGATCAGCGCAATGGCCGGCAGGAAGCGCGCGCGTTGCAGGCCGTCCTTGTACAAGCCGTCGGGCACGATGTTCGAGGTGGCAACCAGGGTCACGCCGTTCTTGAACAGTTCTTCCATCAAGGTGCCGAGGATCATGGCGTCGGTGATGTCGGAGACGAAGAACTCATCGAAACAGATCACCCGCGCTTCGTCGGAAAAGCGCTTGGCGATGAGGGTCAGCGGGTTTTTCTCGCCCGGCAGCGTCTTCATCTCTTCGTGCACACGCTTCATGAAGCGGTGAAAGTGCGTACGCACCTTTTCCTTGAACGGCAGCGCTTCGAAGAAGGTGTCGACCAGGTAAGTCTTGCCCCGGCCGACGCCGCCCCAGAAGTACAGGCCTTTGACCGGGGTGTGATCTTTCTTGCCAAACAGCTTGCTGAACATCCCTGGCTTGTTTTGCGAGGCCGCGACCAGGTCGTCGTACAGGCGCTGCAAATGGCGCACTGCATTTTCCTGGGCCGCGTCATGGAAGAACTCAGGGCGTTTCAGATCAGCTTGATATCGTTCTAGGGGCGTCATAATTCGTTAGCAAGGCAACAAAAACGGGCCGCCACTGTAACGACGGCCCTGATTAATGGCAATCAACCCTTGGTCGGGTTAATCCTCGGTTGGAGTCAACGCAACGCGCAAGGCGGCGACGGCTGTGTCGCGCGACGCTTCGTCGGCAAACGCGGCACTGTCGGCCACTGCGGCACCGTCCAGCCATACGCTGAAGCTCAAGGCTTCGGTGCGTACGTCCAGCGCGTCACCGTTTTGCAGTTGCTTGGTTACGGCGCCAGCGGCTTTACCGTCGGCAAAGTTGCGCGACAGCAGCAGTTGCTCGCCATCGGCGGCCAACAGCCGGAAGCGGAAGCTGCCGTCATCTTCGCGAAAGCTCACAAAGCGTGCAGCCTTTGCAGCTTTCTTCTTGGCGGCGACCGGAGCAGCAGCCTGCTCGACGAAGGAACGCAGGCCGACGGCTTCACGCAACTCGGCGAGGAACGGTGCAGCCACGGCACGGGCTTTCTTGGCGCCGATCAGCAGCAAGTCTTCCATGTCCGAGGGGCGCGACATCAACTGATGGTAACGCTCGCGCGCCTCACCCAGCTGGCCGTCCAGCAGTTGGAACAGGCGGTTCTTCGCCTCGCCCCAGCCCAGGCCTTGCAGCAATTCAGCACGGAACTCTTCTTCCTGAGCCTTGCTGGCGAACGCCTGATACAAGGTGAACAGGTGCGAATTGTCAGGGTCCTTGGCTTCGCCCGGCGCGCGGGAGTCGGTGACGATGCGCGAGATGGCGTCCTTCATGTCCTTGGCGCTGGTGAACAACGGGATGGTGTTGTCGTAGCTTTTAGACATCTTGCGGCCATCCAGGCCCGGCAAGGTGGCGACGCTTTCTTCGATCAACGCCTCAGGCATGGTGAAGAATTCTTTACCGTTGCCGAACAGGTGGTTGAAACGCTGGCCAATGTCGCGGGCCATTTCCACGTGCTGGATCTGGTCACGGCCGACCGGCACCTTGTGGGCGTTGAACATCAAAATGTCCGCCGCCATCAGCACCGGGTAGCTGTACAGGCCCATGCTGATGCCCGCATCCGGGTCTTCGCCGGCTTCCACGTTCTTGTCCACCGAGGCCTTGTACGCGTGGGCGCGGTTGAGCAGGCCCTTGGCGGCCACGCAGGTCAGCAGCCAGGTCAGCTCGGGAATTTCCGGGATGTCGGACTGGCGGTAGAAGGTTACCCGGTTCACATCCAGGCCACCGGCCAGCCAGGTCGCGGCAATTTCCATGCGCGAGCGCTGGATGCGCTGCGGGTCATCGCACTTGATCAGGGCGTGGTAGTCGGCCAGGAAGTAGAAGGAGTCGGCATTGGCGTCCTGGCTGGCGAGGATCGCCGGGCGGATCGCACCGGCGTAGTTGCCCAGGTGCGGCGTGCCGGTGGTGGTGATGCCGGTGAGGATACGGGTACGAGTCGTCATGGGTAATCGCTTATCAGACTGCTATCAATTCGAGAGACGCGGCAGCACCAGATCCTTGAGATCGGTGAGCTTGCCATGAAAAAAGTGTCCGCATTCTGCCACTTTCAGCAGCTCATGGGGGCGATTCAAGGCGGCGGACCAGTCGTAGACGAGTTGTGGGTCGACCACTTCGTCGGTTTCCGGCTGGATCAGGGTCAACGGGCAGCCCTGAGGCAGCACGTCGATGTCGCGCAGGCGCATCACGGCGGCGGCGACCATAAACAGGTGCGCAAGTTTTTCACCCTTGGCTTCCAGGCGACCGCCGAGGCTGGCGGCCACGTAGCCACCGAAGGAAAAACCGAGCAAGGTGATCGGCAGGTCCGGGTGTTTTTCCCGCAGCCAGGTGGCGGCGGCTTGTGCATCGTCCACTTCACCGGTGGCCATGTCGTGGGTGCCGGCGCTGGCACCGACGCCGCGGTAATTGAAACGTAAAGTAATCAAACCGGCATCGCGCGCAGTGCGTTGCAGGGTCGATACGACTTTATTGAGCATGGTCCCACCCTGCACCGGGTTGGGGTGGCAGATCAGCGCCAGGCCACGTGGCTCGGGGTGATCCAGGTACAGGGCTTCCAATTGGCCTACCGGGCCATCGATCAAAACGGGGGTTTCACGCATGAGCAAGAGATGAACTCCGTGACCTCTCAATGGGTCGACTCGTCTAGCTAAAAGTCTGTGCATGGCATCATTGCGAGCTTAATCGCGGTATACAGCGCAGGTTTGAGCCGTTAACGTAAAGCAAAGCCGTTTATAGAGGAAGGACTCGTGGAACACTCGCTCTTAGTTTGGTTGTTGCCGACTCTTGCCCTGGTTGCCGGTGTCGCCATTGGTTTCCTGGTTGCCCGCCTGCTGCCGAATGCCGCGCCTAACCGCACGCAGCGTCAGTTGGATGACATTCAGGAACGTTTTGACAGTTATCAGAACGAGGTTGTTACCCACTTCAACAGCACCGCGACCCTGGTCAAGAAGCTCACCCAGAGCTACCAGGAAGTACAGGATCACCTCGCCGATGGCGCTAACCGCCTGGCCCTCGACGACATCACCCGCCAGCGCCTGCTGGCCGCGCTGCATTCCGATGCACCGCAAGCTCCAAGGGAACGCCTGACCCCGCCTCGGGAAAATCAGGAACCGCCACGGGACTACGCGCCAAAAACGCCGAACGCCCCTGGTATGCTGGATGAGCATTACGGTTTGAAGAAGTAAGTCATTTTCAAGCGTTAAAAAAGCCCGGCTGATCGACGATCAGCCGGGCTTTTTGTTGGGCGCACAAACTTCGGAACACCGCAGTCTCAATGTGGGAGCGGGCTTGCTCGCGAATGCGGTGGATCAGTCACAGCTATTGCAACTGACACACCGCATTCGCGAGCAAGCCCGCTCCCACAATGTTGACCGAGTTTTACCTCAAGGAATCGCTTGTTCCTGAAGCAACCCACCCTCAATCCGCACATGCCGTCCATGGAAGCGCTTGAGGCTGCTGCGGTGGCCGACGCTGACGATGCTCAGCCCCGGCAGCTCATCGATCAACGCCTGATACAACGAAGCCTCATCCTCTTCATCCATCGCCGACGTGGCTTCGTCCATGTACAGCCACTGCGGCGCGAACAGCAATGCGCGCGCAAAGGCGAGGCGTTGCTGCTCGCCCGGCGAGAGCATGCGCTGCCAGTGGTTGGCTTCGTCCAGGCGTGCGACCAGGTGCGGCAAGCGGCAGGTTTCCAGGACCTGTGCATAACGTTCTGCCGGGTAGACGCTTTCGTCCTGTGGGTAACTCAGCGCAGCCTTCAACGTGCCAATCGGCAAGTAAGGTTTTTGCGGCAGGAACAGGTAGCGCGCGGCCGGCAACAAAATGCTGCCGTGGCCAGCGGGCCACAGATGCCCCATCGCCCGCAGCAGCGTACTTTTACCGCTGCCCGAGCGCCCGCTGAGCATGACGCGCTGGCCAGGCTCGACAGCCATGTCGGCGTCGGTGAGCAGGTGGCGACCATCCGACAGGTCCATGCCCAGGCCCTGCACCACCAGGCGTTCGCCTTCACCGCGCACATCAATCGCCGCAGGGCGCTGTTCATTTTCGCTCATCGCCTGCTGGAAGCTCAGCAGACGGTCACTGGTCGCGCGCCAGCTTGCCAAGTCGGAATAGGCGCTGATAAACCAGCTGAAGTTGCCTTGCACGTTGCCGAAGGCCGAGTTGATTTGCATCAGTTCGCCCAACTCGATCTTGCCGGCGAAATAGCGTGGAGCCGCCACAATAAAGGCAAAGACAATGGCAATCTGTTCGTAACCGGCGGTGAAGAACGTCAGGCGCTTGGACACTTTCATGATGTCCCAGTAGTTCTGCCAGACCTTGCCGAACCGCGCGCTCAAACGCTGCTTTTCATTCGGCTCGCCGTTGTACAGGGCAATGCTCTCGGCGTTCTCACGTACACGTACCATGGAGAAACGCAGGTCCGCTTCGAAGCGTTGTTGTTGGTTGCTCAGGCCGATCAAGCGACGGCCAATCAGGTGAGTCAGCCAGCTGCCAACCGCGGCATACAGCAGTGCGCACCAGAACATATAGCCGGGAATGGTGATCCCAAACACTTCAATGCTGCCCGACACGCCCCACAAAATGATCGAGAACGACACCAGGCTGACGACGTTGCGCAGCAGCCCCAGGCCCAGACTCAAGGTGGTCGAGGTGAAGTTGTTGAGGTCTTCGGAAATCCGCTGGTCCGGGTTATCGGTGTACCCGCCCTGCTCCAGCTGGTAGTAGTTTTTGTTGCCGAGCCAGCGCGTGAAATGTTTTTCGGTCAGCCAGGCGCGCCAGCGAATGGTCAGCATCTGGGTCAGATACAGGCGGTACACAGCACCAAGGATAGCCACGGTGGCGATGCCACAAAAATAGCCGATCAGTTGCCAGAAGGCCGCTGTGTCCTTTTTTTCCAGAGCGTTGTAGAAATCCTTGTACCAGTGGTTGATCCACACGGAAATCGCCACGCTGAACAGCGACAGTGCAATCACCGCCGCCAGCAGCAACCAGGCCTTGCCCTTCTCCTCACTGCGCCAATAGGGCGTGATCATCGCCCAGGTTCGGCGAAAGAAGTGCCCACGCACCGCGTCGTTGACCGCGGAGTACTCAGCGTTCTGATTCATCGTTCAGGCTCTGTAAGAAAATGTGACAGGCGTTTGAACCGATCATAGACGATCGGTTCGGGGCTCCGTGCGGCCTGAAGCAAATTGTTCAGTCAGTGTTCAGCGCCGTACCGGGCGCTTCTGCAGCTTGCGCTGCAAGGTGCGGCGGTGCATGCCCAACGCACGGGCAGTGGCGGAGATGTTGCCTTCGTGTTCGGTCAGCACACGCTGGATGTGTTCCCACTGCAGGCGGTCCACCGACATCGGGTTTTCCGGCACCAGGGTGTCGAGGTCGGCATGCTCGGACAGCAAGGCGGCCAGCACGTCGTCGGCGTCGGCCGGTTTGCACAGATAGTTGCAGGCGCCGCGCTTGATCGCCTCGACGGCGGTGGCAATGCTCGAGTAACCGGTGAGGATCACCACGCGCATTTCCGGGTCGAGTTCCAGCAGCTTGGGCAGCAGCACCAGGCCGGAGTCGCCGTCCATTTTCAGGTCAAGCGCAGCGTAGTCCGGCAGGTCGGCCTGGGCGATGGTCAGGCCCTCTTCGGCGGAGCCTGCGGTGCTCACGCGAAAACCACGGCGGCTCATGGCGCGCGCCATGACACGGGTAAAAGTAGCGTCGTCATCTACCAGCAACAAATGCGGCAGTTCTTCGCCTTCGACTTGGATCTCGTCACTCATCGATATCTCCTCGTGCGACACGTGGCAGGCGCAGCTCGGTGAGCGTACCGCCTTCCTCATGACTATAGAGTTTCACTGAGCCGCCCGCGCGGGTCACGCTGGCCTTGCTCAAAAACAGGCCCAGGCCGAAGCCTTTGCCCTTGGTGGTAAAGAAGGGTTTGCCGATCTGCTCGGCAATGGCCAGCGGCACACCTGCGCCGTGGTCACGAATGCTGATGGTCACGTTTTCCGCGTCCCAGTCCAACTGCACGCCCAGGCCTTCGGGGCAGGCGTCGGCGGCATTGTTCAACAGGTTGAGCAGCGCCTGGGTCAGGTCCGGTGGCGGTGCCATGCGCGGCACGCTGCCCTGGCCCAATAGATGAAAGCGGTAACTGGCCTCGGGCCGCATCAGGTGCCAACGGTTCAGGGCTTCGTCGAGCCACTGGGTCACGTCTTGCATTTCTACCGCGAGGCGGCGGTTGGCTTCGGCGGCGCGCACCAGTTGCTGCAAGGTGTGCTTGCACTGCTTGACCTGTTCCTGGAGCACGCTGAGGTCATCTTGCAGGGCGGGGTCAGGGTGGTCCTGGACCATCTCATTGAGCAACACACTCATGGTCGCCAGCGGCGTACCCAATTCATGGGCGGCACCGGCGGCCTGGGTGGCGACGGCGAGCAGTTGCTGGTCGCGCAGGCCTTCTTCACGGCGAATGGCGCGCAACTCTTCCTGGCGGCGCAGCTCTTCAGCCATGCGCGCGGCAAAGAAGGTGATCACCGCCGCCGACAGTGCGAAGCTCAGCCACATCCCGTAAATCTGCAGATTTTCCCGGGCGATGGGAAACGTCTGCAACGGGTAGAACTGCGCCAGCAGCAGGGTGTACAGCGCCAGCGCGATACCCGACAACACCACTGAGTAGCGCCACGGCAAGGTCACGGCGGCGATGGTCAGTGGCACCAGGTAATAGGAAACGAAGGGGTTGGTGGAACCACCCGAGAAATAAAGCAACACACTGTGGATAAACAGGTCGCAGGCCAGTTGCAGGGCGTACTCCAGCTCGGTCACCGGCCACGTGGTGCGCAACCGGATGGCGGTGAACACGCAGAGCACGATGGAGAAACAGAGGGTGACACCCAGTTGCAGCCAGGGCAGTGGCAGCAGGTCAAACCAGTAGGCGAGCCCAACGGAACCGGCCTGCGCGGCCAGCACCAAGGTGCGAATGAACGTCAGGCGCCAGAGGTTTTGGCGAGTGGCGGAAGTCAGTTTTACGGCGGCGAGCATGAGCTCTCCCGATGAGCGCTGCAGGCGGATCGTCGGGAGTATAAACGAAGCAGGCCCGCCGCCACGGCCTGTGTGGCTCTTTGACGCAGGCCGGGCAGATGACCGTTCGTCGGCGTCGCCACAACTTGTAGGTAATGTGTAAACCCGAAGAACCCGATGCCACCGTCTACAGTCATACCGAACACGAATACCTCCAAGGAGCTTACATGTCTCGTTTCACTCGCAGTGCTGCTGTTATCACCCTCGGCGTCGCCACCCTGGCCAGCCTTCCGGCATTGGCTGCCGAAGGCTTGAACTACAACCAGATTTCCCTGCGCGCCGAGGTCAGCCAGGAGGTTGCCCGCGACAAGATGATCGTGACCCTCTACACCGAGTCCCAAAACAGCGACCCGGCCAAGCTTGCCGCTGAAATCACCAACACCATGAACAAGGCCCTCGGCGAAGCCCGCGAAGTCAAAGGCGTAACCCTGCGCCAGGGCAGCCGTAACAGCTACCCGATCTACGACAACAAGAACCAGAAAATCACCGGCTGGCGTGAACGCGCCGAGTTACGCCTGGAAAGCGCGGACTTCCCGGCCCTGTCCAAGCTCACCGGCGAGCTGCTGAACACCCTGAAAATGGAAAACATGGACTTCGCCATTGCCGATGCCACGCGCAAGTCCAGCGAAGATGCGCTGCTCAAAGACGCCGTCGCCGCCTTCAAGGCCCGCGCCCAACTCGCCACTGACGCACTCGGCGGCAAGGGCTACAAGATCGTCAACCTGAACTTCAACACCAACGGCTACCCGATGCCGTACGCGCGCAATGGCGGCATGATGATGAAGGCCGCCATGGCTGATTCAGCACCGACACCGGAAGTGGAAGCCGGCACCAGCCAGGTCACCATGAGCGCCGATGGGGTGATTGAAGTGCTGCAATAAGTATCCGTCCTGGATCTCAAAACGGCGCGGCCTCTGGGCCTGCGCCGTTTTTGTTTGCACGGGCCGCCCGGAGTTTCACACTTTGCGACAAACCCAATGCAACCGAGCTTTCGGTTCTCACGACCCAAGGACGACACCGGCCCACAGGGAGAGTCTTGCCGGACGCACTCCATAAGAGAACCTCACCATGACACTATCCGTGCGCAACGGTTATCCCTTTCTACCCGCACTGGGCAGCCACACTCCCTCCAAACCTGTCGAGACACGTACAACACAAGCCGCTGTAAACCCAGCGTCGAGCGAACCCTCGCCAACCTCCGCCGGGGATAAAAAACTGGTCGAAGCCTACATCGCGGCGGTGCAGAAAAAGATACTGCACAACGACCCTGGCCTGATCAGAGTCCCTGCCGACAGCCAGCTGGGCCAATGGCTCGCGCTGTATCGAACGCACTTGGAAAATCCGACTGTCAAAAAGTGGCTGCAAGATCAGGGTATCCAGATGGATGCCGCATCGATTGTTCCCTCCACTGGCGTCCTGACAGTGGGTGAAGGCGAGAACAAAAAAACATTCACCCTCACCGACAACTCAGGCTGGGGGCAAATCGCCGAGCCCATCCTGGACGCCGCTAAAGTCATCTCACCCGTGCCGGGTCAACGCCTGCGGGTAAACCTCAATGGCGAGGATGCCACCGTGCGGCCGAAGCTGGTGGCGGACTTTCATGGAGAGACGCTGCCCTCCTCCCGCCCCCAGGCCAGCGCCCAAATCAGGCGACTCGAAGACAATGACGGCGCGTTCCAACCCATTCCCGCCAACGACCCATTGCGCCCAGCCGAAAAACGTTCGGCACAGGCGCTGGAAACGCAGAAGCAGAACGCGGCGCGATTCTACCTCTCGGCCCCCCAGGCACTGGCTTACAAACAATTGGCAGTCGATGTGGCCACCACCCTACCCAACACCCGGGCAGAAGCCAAGAAATGGGCCGACGCGATTCTGTTCAAACTGACCGGAAAGCACATCGATTCGGACACCATCTACCTGAACCGCTTCAACGGCGGCGGGCGCACCCCTGATAGCTACGATAAATCGACCGTCACCGGCTGGGAATACGTCATCGTGGAGCCTGTCTCCTCCCTGCGACTACCGGATGCGCTGCTGAAAAACTTCTCCGAAGGCGACTGGGTTCCAGGCAACCTTGACGCGAACTCCGGCCTGTACACAGACAGCTATGGGCAAAGCAATCCAAACAATCAAGGCAATAAAAAGGGCTACGGCGCTCACAACCAACTCCAGATTCTGCCATCCGCAGTGATGCACGAAAGCTGGAAAACCGACTTTCAAGGTCAAATCACCAAAAAAATCGACAGTTTCTGGAACAGCCACACTGATGACTACCGCACAGCCATCAAAGGCGAATTCGCCTACCGGGCCCGTAAGCAGATAAAAGCTACGCAGGCGATGCCGCCCGCCGAACGCGCACTGCAAGCCCCGGAGCACCGCTTCACCCGGGAAGATTACCGCTTGGTGATGGGCGCAGTTCCCAACCTTCCACTGGATGAATATGCCGCGCTGACCATCGAGCAACTCAAAGGCACGGCTACGTTAGAAGGCCGGGTGCATGCGCTGAATATCGCAGGCATTGCGTCCAGCGACATTCTGCGATTCAGTGCTGCTGACGGCAGCCGCCAAGTGCTTTATATCCCTGGCGCCGAGCCTGCTTTTCTGCGTTTCGATTCGCTTGAGAAACTGGAGCAATGGGTCACCGACCAGGCCAAGGACGAAAAAAAACGCGCGGCCCTGGCTTCCCACTTTCCACTGCTCACTCGCCAGGACCACAAGCCCGGAACCCTTTATTCTCTGGCCCATACCTTCATACCGCTGCTCTGGATTGCAGACTCCCACCTACATAAAGATGGCCTGGACACGGTGTTGAAAAACATCGCTTCGGGCAAGCACAGCGGCTCTGTCATCAATAGCAGCGAATCGGAGATCGAAGGGGATGTTTTCTCTACAATGACGTCCACCGGCAAACAGCGCATGACAAGCGACGCCGATGTGGTCATCAAGTCCAACAGCGAAGTCACCCGCGATACCTGGCTCAACGACATTACTGTAGCGGCAGGCCTGCTGGCCAAACTGGCGCCTATCGCTGCGCCTGTGGCGGGAGCGGCCGTAGTACTAGGCTTGACCGAGGCGACACTGGGGGCAGAAAAACAAGCGTCCGGCGATACCGAAGCCGAGCGCCAGGACGGCGCATCCAAGGCGTTCGACGGTTTACTGAACACGTTGTTCTCGGTCGGGGCGAGCACAGTCCCCGAAGATCCGTTCGCCATTGCTCCCGAGAAAGAGACACCGGTGGTAGAGCCACGCCCTCAATCAGAAACCCCTGAAAATGAAGAACCTCAGCCTGGACCGTCCACAGGCCCAGCGCCGACCAAACCGATCGTGCCCGCTCCCTTGCCGCAATCCCCGTCCCTCATCCCCATCGCGCAATATGCCGTCCCTGACGCAGAAGAACTGATCAAGAACGCCACCCGGGATGCCATGGGGGTTTATCGAATGACCGACAGCACGGGAGCCTACCGTCAGTTCGTGCGCATTACCGATGAAACAAACACGAGCAGGGTGTTTGAAATACATGCCCAGCACCGATCGGGTAGCGAATTTGCCTGGGTCATTAATCCAAAAAACGGCAGGGTGATATCGGTGGTAACACCAGGGAACAATGGCGAGTGGAACCGCGTAGCGGGCGATGGTGGTCTCAAGTGGCCTTGGCAACGCGGGTCTTCGCCAACGCCCCCTAACAGTCTCAACCCTCAGGTTTCAGACTTGTTCGCTGAAATCGATGAGCAGGCCGTCACACAGACGAAAAAGCTCGACGAGTATTTGAACGTTGATGAGGCGACCCGCTACGTCGTATCCACAAGTGGATTTGAGGACAATGGCGTCCTTAAAAGAAAGCTCAACCTTTCATGGCAGGGCCGCACCGATGAACGTGTTGAGATTTATGATTCGGAAAAGGCCGCCCCTACGGAATACAGCACCAGCGACTATTCACCCAATTTCATTCTTGACCTTAACCGCGCCGACTATTCGGTCATAAAGGCATCAAAAGAAGGCGACCTTGTGCTGCCACTGAATGCTAAAGGCAGCTCTGCCGAAATGATCAGACAGAACAGAATCAAACAGTTCGAGGAAGCGATTCCCGACGCAGACCTGCGCGCCCGTATTTCAGAGGTCGCTCATCAAGGCTCGGTCTTCCCTGCCAATGCTGAACTGCTCAATACGTTGAAAGAAGGCTACGGCGCCAAGGTCAGCGGCACGTCCTACTTTGTAGACTACGACCCACTCAAAAATGAAACCCAAGTCAGAGTTGTGGCCAAGTGGTACTTCAATGACCTGACGGGCGACAACCCCAGAGCTCTCCAGGACATCGAAGCAACGACGACCCGAACCTTCACAATCCGCGAGAGCAATGAGATATCGGGTGACTCCTACCTCATCGACAACCTCGCCCCCACTCATCTGGAGGTATCGGTGCCAGCCGACCTTCCCGCGTAATTCAAACACTGTCATTCCAGTGTTTGTCTCTACCTGAGCAACCAGAACGGCGGTAACCTCGGTGACCGCCGTTTTCGTTTGGGCAGCCTTATATACCTGCCACTTCAGGGGTCTCCATGGAAAGAATCGCCGTCAAACCGCTCCTCCTCGCTGCAAGCCTGCTGGCTTTTATGCCGATGGCCCACGCCGCCAGCACTTTGGTCTACTGCTCGGAAGCCAGCCCTGCCGGCTTCGATCCCAGCCAGTACACCAGCGGTACCGATTTTGATGCTTCGGCAGAAACCGTGTTCAACCGCCTGACCCAGTTCAAGCGTGGCGGCACCGAAGTGGAGCCTGGGCTGGCGACACGCTGGGACGTGTCCAAAGACGGCCTGACCTATACCTTCCATCTGCGCGATGGCGTCAAATTCCACACCACTGATTTCTTCACCCCAACCCGCGATTTCAATGCGGATGACGTGCTGTTCACCTTCAACCGCCTGCTGGATGCCGACAGCCCGTTTCGCAAGGCTTACCCGTCCGAATCGCCCTACTTCACCGACATGGGCTTGAACACCACGATCAAGAACGTCGAAAAACTCGACGAGCACACCGTGCGTTTCAACCTGAACAACGTCGACGCTTCCTTTGTGCAGAACCTGGCGATGAGCTTCGCCTCGGTGCAATCGGCCGAATACGCCGCCCAGCTATTAAAGGAAGGCAAGGCAGAAGAGATCAACCAGAAGCCGGTGGGCACCGGGCCATTTGTGTTCAAGCGTTACCAAAAGGACTCGCAGATTCGCTACGTCGCCAATAAACAGTATTGGAAGCCCGAAGACGTGAAGCTCGACAATCTGGTGTTCGCCATCACGCCTGACGCCGCCGCGCGCTTGCAAAAACTCAAGGCGGGCGAATGCCAGGTCAGTGGCTACCCGCGCCCGGCAGACATCGAGATCATGAAGCAGGACCCGAACCTGCGCGTGCTGCAACAGGCCGGTTTCAACCTCGGCTTCCTGGCCTACAACGTAACCCACCCACCGCTGGACCAGCTCAAAGTGCGCCAGGCACTGGACATGGCCATCGACAAGCCTGCCATCATCAAGGCCGTGTACCAGAGCGCCGGGCAATTGGCGCAGAACGCACTGCCTCCTGCGCAGTGGTCTTATGACCCGACGATCAAGGACGCGCCGTACGACCCGACCAAAGCGCGGGCGCTACTAAAAGAAGCAGGGGTTGCACCAGGTACCACCATCAATCTGTGGGCGATGACCGTTCAGCGCGCCTCCAATCCGAACGCACGCATGTCGGCGCAAATGATCCAGCAGGATTGGGAAAAAGTCGGCATCAAAGCCAACATCGTCAGCTATGAATGGGGCGAATACATCAAGCGCGCCAAAAACGGTGAGCACGACGCGATGATTTATGGCTGGACGGGCGACAACGGCGACCCGGATAACTGGCTCGGCGTGCTCTACAGTTGTGCCGCAGTCAAGGGCAGCAACTACGCCAAATGGTGTAACCCTGCCTACGACAAACTCGTTCAACAAGCCAAGGTCAGCAACGATCGCGACCAGCGCATCAAGTGGTATCAACAGGCACAAAAAATCCTTAAGGAACAAGTACCTATAACACCTATTGCGAACTCGACGGTTTTCCAGCCACTTCGCAAGGAAGTGCAAGGCTTCAAGATCAGCCCGTTTGGCCTCACGCCGTTCTACGGTGTCAGTCTAGATAAGTAACAAGCGCGCCCCAACCGAGTGCGCCAGACGCCTCGGTTGGTCATTTTTGGTGCGCCTCACGCACCGAAAAAAGCCTCTAAATATATGCATTTATGTCAAAACTTTCATAAATGCGACATTCCTGTACGTTCGTACCACACTTTGACCTTCGCGACGGTTCAGCATCTTGCAATGGGTATGGCGCCTGCATAAGTATCCGCAGGCCGACTCACGAGGTCGCCCTCACCACCAAAAATGACAACAAATCATGAGGCCAACATGCTTAAACACGCAGTCCTTCCGTTACTTGTTAGCGCTGGCCTTATGGCCGCAGCTCCTTTCGCCCAAGCGGCGACTAACCTGGTGTTCTGCTCCGAAGGGAGCCCGGCCGGTTTTGACCCAGGCCAGTACACCACCGGAACAGACTTCGATGCCTCGGCCGAAACCATGTTCAACCGTCTGACCCAGTTCGAACGCGGCGGCACCGCTGTGATTCCTGGGCTGGCCACCAGCTGGGACGTGTCCCCGGATGGCCTGACGTACACTTTCCACCTGCGTGATGGCGTGAAATTCCACACCACCTCGTACTTCAAACCGACTCGTACCTTCAATGCCGATGACGTGCTGTTCACGTTCAACCGCATGATCAACAAGGACGATCCGTTCCGTAAGGCCTACCCCACCGAGTTCCCGTATTTCACGGACATGGGGATGGACACCAACATCAAGAACATCGAGAAAGTCGATGACCACACCGTCAAGTTCACCCTTGGCACCGTGGACGCCGCGTTCATCCAGAACCTGGCGATGAGCTTCGCCTCGATCCAGTCCGCCGAATACGCAGCGCAACTGTTGAAGGAAGGCAAAGCGCCGGACATCAACCAGAAGCCAATCGGCACTGGCCCGTTCGTATTCAAGAGCTACCAGAAAGACTCGAACATTCGTTACACCGGCAACAAGGACTACTGGAAACCTGAAGACGTGAAGATCGATAACCTGATCTTCGCTATCACCACTGACCCGTCGGTGCGTATCCAGAAGCTCAAGAAAAACGAATGCCAGATCACCCTGTTCCCGCGTCCGGCCGACTTGAAGGCACTGGGCGACGACAAGGACCTGAAACTGCCGCACCAGGCCGGTTTCAACCTGGGCTACATCGCTTACAATGTCATGCCGGTTCTCAAAGGCCAGACCGCCGCCAACCCACTGTCTGACCTGCGCGTTCGTGAAGCGCTGGACATGTCGGTGAACAAGCAGCAGATCATCGACTCCGTGTATCAGGGCGCAGGCCAACTGGCCGTCAACGCCATGCCGCCGACCCAGTGGTCCTACGACACCACCATCAAGGATGCCCCTTACGACGTGACCAAAGCCAAGGCTTTGCTCAAGGAAGCGGGCGTCAAGGAAGGCACCGAGATCACCCTGTGGGCCATGCCGGTTCAACGCCCGTACAACCCGAACGCCAAGCTGATGGCTGAAATGCTGCAGAACGACTGGAAACAGATCGGCCTGAAAGTGAACATCGTCAGCTATGAGTGGGGCGAGTACATCAAACGTTCCAAAGGCGGCGAGAACCAGGCCATGATCATTGGCTGGAGCGGTGACAATGGTGACCCGGACAACTGGCTGAACGTGCTGTTCGGCTGCGACTCGCTGGCCGGTAACAACTTCTCCAAATGGTGCGACAAGAAATTCGACGGCATCGTGAAAGAAGCCAAGGCCACATCGGATGTCGCCAAACGCACCGAGCTGTACAAGCAGGCGCAACATATCCTCAAAGATGCAGTCCCGATGACACCTATCGCGCACTCGACGGTGTATCAACCCATGCGCAACACCGTGCAGGACTTCAAGATCAGCCCGTTTGGCTTGAACTCCTTCTACGGCGTGAGCGTCAGCGGCAAGTAAGGATCACTGACGGCGACGTTTCATAACGTCGCCGTTATTGCATCCGCCCGGACCGCAGGAAACAGACCACATCCGCAACCGTTGCCGTCCTACGGCAACGAACTGCGATTTGTGCCTCCGTTACCTACAAGGTCAATCAGTTTCGGCGCATTTACTGCGAAGTCCACGGCCCATAACGTCGCAGGACAGCAGAGGCGCCCACTGAGGGGTACTTGCTGTTTGTGGGATCAGTGATGTCTCCCGAGCTTTTGGCCCGGGTGATTGCTCGCTGATGACAATTACAAACAAGGATCGGGATCGTCATGCGCCATACCACCGTTCTATCCGCAATTTTTGGTACCAGCCTGCTGGCTGTGGCCACGATGGGCCAAGCCGCCGAGAAGAAGAGCCTGGTGTTCTGCTCCGAAGGCAGCCCGGCCGGCTTTGACACTGCGCAGTACACCACCGCCACCGACAACGATGCGGCGGAGCCTTTGTACAACCGCCTCGTGGAGTTCGAAAAAGGTGCAACTAACGTGGTGCCCGGGCTGGCAACCAAGTGGGATATTTCCGAAGACGGCCTGACTTACACCTTTCACCTGCGTGAAGGGGTGAAATTCCACAGCAACAAGGAATTCAAGCCGACGCGCGACTTCAACGCCGACGACGTGCTGTTCACCTTCAACCGCATGCTTGACCCCGAACACCCGTTTCGCAAGGCCTACCCCACCGAGTTTCCGTACTTCAACGGGATGAGCCTGAACAAGAACATTGCCAAGGTCGAGAAAACCGACCCGCATACCGTGGTGATGACGCTGAACACGGTTGACGCCGCGTTTGTACAAAACATCGCCATGAGCTTTGCCTCGATCCTGTCAGCCGAATACGCCGAGCAGTTGCTCAAGGAAGGCAAGCCGAGCGACATCAACCAGAAGCCGATCGGTACCGGCCCGTTTGTGTTCCAGCGCTACCAGAAAGACTCGCAGATCCGTTTTGTGGGCAACAAACAGTATTGGGACCCGAGCCGGGTCAAGCTGGACCAATTGATCTTCGCCATCAACACCGACGCCTCGGTGCGTGTGCAGAAGCTCAAGGCCGGCGAGTGCCAGATCACCCTGCACCCGCGCCCTGCCGACGTCGACGCGCTCAAGGCCGACCCGAACCTGCAATTGCTGACCAAGCCCGGTTTCAACCTAGGCTATATCGCCTATAACGTGCGCCACAAACCCTTCGACCAACTCGAAGTGCGCCAGGCGCTGGACATGGCAGTCAACAAGCAAAGCATCCTGAACGCCGTGTACCAGGGCGCGGGGCAACTGGCGGTCAACGCCATGCCGCCGACCCAGTGGTCTTACGACGACACTATCAAGGACGCGCCCTACAATCCGGAAAAGGCCAAGCAATTGCTCAAGGCCGCCGGCGTGAAGGAAGGCACCGAAATCACCCTGTGGGCCATGCCGGTGCAACGCCCGTACAACCCCAACGCCAAACTGATGGCCGAGATGCTGCAAAGCGATTGGGCCAAGATCGGCCTCAAGGTCAAGATCGTCAGCTATGAGTGGGGCGAATACATCAAGCGCACCAAAAACGGTGAGCACGATATCAGTCTCATCGGCTGGACCGGCGACAACGGTGACCCGGACAACTGGATGGGCACCCTCTACAGCTGCGACGCCATCGGCGGGAACAACTACTCCATGTGGTGCGACCCGGCGTACGACAAATTGGTCAAGCAAGCCAAGGTCGTCACCGACCGCGAACAAAGGACTGTTCTGTACAAACAGGCGCAGCAGCTGCTTAAAGCGCAGGTGCCAATCACGCCAGTCGCCCACTCGACGGTCAACCAACCGTTAAGCGCCAAAGTCGAAGGGTTCAAAGTCAGCCCCTTCGGCCGCAACGTGTTCTCGGGCGTCAGTCTCAACCCATAAGAAAATAACCGGATGATGGAGAGCGAAGTCTGCTCTCCAGTAAACGTGCAGCCTTTTGTTGGGAATTATCCTACGGCAAACGTTTGCAATGGCTTGAACGAGTTACACACCCAATAGCCGGTTCACCTAAAAAGACCGGCATTAAAAAGAGAACCAAAGGAGCTTCACCCATGAAACTGAGCAGCAAAGCGCTTCTGGCCCTGGCCATCAGCAGCATCACGGCAACCGCCTTCGCTGAAACCCAAAGCCAGGACTTCGTTCCTACCACATTGGCCGGCACCAGCGCCCAAAGCGAGGCCAAGGGCTTTGTCGATGGCGCAAGCCTGGGCGGCACCACGCGTAACTGGTTCTCCAACGAACAGAAGTTCCGCGGTGGCAAGTTCACCTACCAGAAACACGGTGAAGCGCGCACCGATGCGTACCGTACCAACTGGGTACAGGGCACCATCCTGAACCTGAGCTCGGGCTTCACCCAGGGCACCGTGGGCGTGGCAACCGAAGTGGCGGCTTACAACGCCATCGTGCTGGACCGCAGCAAGCGTGACATCAAGGGCGGTTCCAACCGTACCCTGGCTGACTCCGACGGCGATGCAGTGGATCAGTGGAGCAAACTGGGCCTGGCCAACGTGAAGTTCCGCGTTTCGAACACCACCTTGACCGCCGGTCGCCAGAACTTCAGCAGCGGCATCATCGACACCATCGGTAACCGTGCCCTGCCATCGAGCTTTGAAGGTTTCGCGCTCAACAGCGAGGAGTTCAGCAACCTGTCGTTCCAGGGCGCTTACTTCGACCGCGTGTCGCCACGTACCGAGCAGAGCCTGTCGAAATTCCGTACCGAATACGGCAATGGCCAGGAAGCAGATCACGTCTACACCGCCGGTGTGAACTACCAGCCGTTCAAGAGCCTGAAAACCAGCTTCTTCGGCGCCCAAGTCAAAGACTTCTGGAACCAGTACTACTTCGGCGCTACCCACGAACTGGGTGACAGCCAGCAACTGAGCCTGACCACTGGCCTGAACTACTACAAAACCGTCGACGAAGGCAAAAAGTTGATGGGCAAGATCGACAACGACACTTACTCGCTGTCGCTTGGCCTGACTCACCAGGCTCACAGCCTGACTTTCTCGTACCAGGAAGTGAACGGTAACGAGTACTTCGACTACCTGCACGAAACCAACGGCATCTACCTGGCCAACTCCCTGACGTCCGACTTCAACGGCCCGAACGAGAAATCGTTCCAGATCGCTTACGGCATCAACATGGCCGAATACGGCGTACCAGGCCTGAAGTTCAACATCTACTCGGCTCGCGGCTGGGGCATCGACGGTACTCACTACACCGGCGACGGCGGCCGTGCCGGCTTCGCTTACAACGGTATCCAGGCTCAGGACGGCGAGAAACACCAGGAATACGGTGTTGGCACTTCCTACGCCATTCAGAGCGGCGCACTCAAGGCCACCACCATTCGTGGTACCTACGTGACTCACCGTGCCACTGCCAACCAGGCTGACGGCAACATCCGTGAGTTCCGCTTGGTCACCACCATCCCGTTCAACATTCTTTAATTAGCGCCAGGTAGACGGCGGGCTCATCACGAGCCCGCCGTCTACGCTTGTCTGGTTCCATCGATTGCAGAGGGCTCTGAATGAAAATGCTCCCGCTACAAGCCGCTGTGGCCGCTGCGCTGTTGAGCGTGGCGATCGGCGTTTCGGCCAAACCGCTGGTGGTCTGCACCGAAGCCAGCCCGGAAGGTTTTGACCCGGTCCTGTACACCACGGCGGTCACCGCTGACGCCGCCGCTGAAACGATGTTCAACCGCCTGGTGGACTTCAAGCCCGGGACCACCGAAGTGATTCCCGCACTGGCCAAGGCCCTGCCGGACATCAGCGCGGACGGCCTGACCTACACGTTCCACCTGCGTGACGACATCAAGTTCCACACCACCGACTACTTCAAACCCACGCGCAACCTGAACGCCGACGACGTGCTTTGGAGCTTCCAGCGCCAGCTGGACCCGAATCACCCGTGGCACAACAAGTCCAACGTGGGCTACCCGTACTTTGAAAGCATGGGCTTCAAGGAACTGCTCAAAAGCGTGACGAAGACCGACGACCACACCGTTGTCTTCACGCTGACCCGTCCCGAAGCACCTTTCCTGGCCGACCTGGCCATGGCGTTTTCCTCGATCCACTCCGCCGAATACGCCGACCAGTTGCTCAAGTCCGGCAAGACCGATGACCTGAACGCCAAGCCCATCGGCACCGGCCCGTTCATCTTCACCCGCTACGCCAAAGACGCCCAAGTGCGGTTCAAGGCCAACCCGGAGTACTTCCGTGGCAAGCCACCGGCAGACCCGCTGATTCTGGCGATTACCACCGACAACAACGTGCGCCTGCAAAAGCTCAAGGCCAACGAGTGCCAGATCGCGCTGTATCCCAAGCCCGATGACGTCCCCAGCGTCAAGGCCGACCCGAACCTGAAAGTCGACGAACTGGCGGCAATGACCACCAGCTACACCGCACTGAACACCACCCACAAGTACATGAGCGATGCCCGTGTTCGCCACGCAATCAACATCGCGTTCGACAAGGCCGGTTACACCGACGCCCTGTACGGCAAAGGCAACGCAGTCGTAGGCACTGGCCCATACCCGCCGACGCTGCTGGGTTTCAACGACAAACTGAAAAACCCGCCACGCGACCTCGACAAGGCCCGCGCCCTGCTCAAGGAAGCCGGCTTACCGGAAGGCACCGAGTTCACCCTGTTCACCCGTAACGGCGGTGGCCCGACCAACCCTAACCCGATGCTGGGCGCCCAGCGCATGCAGGCGGATCTGGCCCAGATTGGCCTGAAGGTCAACATCAAAGTTATGGAATGGGGCGAGATGCTCAAGCGTGCTAAAAACGGCGAGCACGACATGGTTTCGGCCGGTTGGGCCGGTGATAACGGCGACCCGGATAACTTCCTCACCCCAAACCTGAGTTGCGATGCAGCGAAAAACGGCGAAAACTACGCCCGCTGGTGTAACAAAGAGTTTCAAGACTTGATCGACAAGGCGCGCGCCATCGCTGAACCCCCCCAGCGCGCTGCACTCTATGAACAAGCCCTGGACGTTTTCGACAAGGACCAACCCTGGATTCCCATGGCTTACCCGAAAATGTTCACCGCCATGCGCAAAAACGTCGAGGGTTATACCCAAAGCCCTCTGACGACCAATAACTTCGCCACTACCCAGGTGAAGTAATAAGAGAAGACGCTCGGCACCGTCGACATTGACGGTGCCGAACCTGCCTAACCGGCTGACTGAGGTACACAACAAGATGTTTAGTTTTATTGCCCGCCGATTGGGGTTATTGATCCCCACGTTTTTCGGCATCACGTTGCTCACGTTTGCGTTGATTCGCATGATCCCCGGCGACCCCGTTGAAGTCATGATGGGCGAACGACGAGTCGACCCCGAGATGCACGCACAGGCAATGGAACGCCTTGGCCTTAACAAGCCGCTGTATGCGCAATACCTGGACTATGTAGGCAAGCTCGCCCATGGCGACCTCGGTGAATCGCTGCGCACACGCACCAGCGTGTGGACCGAATTCACCGCCCTCTTCCCCGCGACCCTGGAACTGTCCATGGCCGCCCTGTTGTTTGCCGGTATCCTGGGCCTGTTGGCCGGGGTGATCGCGGCCCTGAAACGAGGATCCCTGTTCGACCATGGGGTGATGGGCATCTCCCTGGCGGGATATTCGATGCCGATCTTCTGGTGGGGCCTGATCCTGATCATGTTCTTCTCGGTGAGCCTGGGCTGGACCCCGGTTTCCGGGCGTATCGACCTGCTCTACGACATCGAGCCGCGCACCGGCTTCATGCTGATCGACACCCTGCTGGCTGACGAGCCGGATGCGTTCTTCGACGCCCTGCACCACCTGATCCTGCCGGCCATCGTGCTCGGCACCATCCCGCTGGCCGTGATCGCGCGGATGACCCGTTCATCGATGCTCGAAGTGCTGCGTGAAGACTACATCCGTACCGCCAAGGCCAAAGGCCTGTCGCCGGCGCGCGTGGTGTTCGTGCACGGCCTGCGTAACGCGTTGATTCCGGTACTGACCGTGGTCGGCCTGCAAGTCGGCACCCTGCTGGCCGGTGCGGTTTTGACCGAAACCATCTTCTCGTGGCCCGGCATCGGCAAATGGCTGATCGAAGCCATTGGCGCGCGGGACTACCCGGTGGTGCAAAACGGCATCCTGTTGATCGCCTGCCTGGTGATCCTGGTGAACTTCGTGGTGGATATCCTCTACGGCTTCGCCAACCCACGCATCCGTCACCAGCGCTGAGATCATGACCATGACCACACCTACTCAAGTGTCAGCAGTCGATCAAAGCCTGCTGTACCCGTCCCCGTACAAAGAATTCTGGCAAGCCTTCTCCAAGAACAAAGGCGCGGTTGCCGGCCTGCTGTTCATGTTGCTGGTGGTGTTTTGCGCGCTGTTTGCCCCTTGGGTGGCACCGCATAACCCGAGCGAGCAATACCGTGACTTCCTGCTGACCCCGCCGGCTTGGCTGGAAGGCGGGCAGATGCAGTTCCTGCTCGGCACCGACGAACTGGGCCGTGACCTGCTGTCGCGCCTGATCCAGGGTTCGCGCCTGTCGTTGCTGATCGGCTTGTCGTCGGTGGTGATGTCGCTGATCCCGGGCATCCTGCTGGGTCTGTTCGCCGGGTTCTTCCCGCGCCTGCTTGGCCCAACCATCATGCGCTTGATGGACATCATGCTGGCCCTGCCGTCGCTGCTGCTGGCTGTCGCCATTGTCGCGATCCTCGGCCCTGGCCTGATCAACACCGTGATCGCCATCGCGATCGTCTCGTTGCCGTCGTATGTCCGTTTGACCCGCGCGGCGGTGATGGGCGAGCTGAACCGTGACTACGTGACCGCCGCCCGCCTCGCCGGCGCGGGCTTGCCGCGCCTGATGTTCATCACCGTGCTGCCTAACTGCATGGCGCCGCTGATCGTTCAGGCCACCCTGAGTTTCTCCTCGGCGATTCTCGATGCCGCGGCCCTGGGCTTCCTCGGCCTTGGCGTACAACCGCCAACCCCTGAGTGGGGCACCATGCTGGCCTCGGCCCGTGACTACATCGAACGCGCCTGGTGGGTAGTGAGTTTGCCGGGTTTGACCATTTTGCTCAGCGTGCTGGCAATCAACTTGATGGGTGACGGCCTGCGCGATGCGCTGGACCCGAAACTCAAGAACGCCGCCTGAGGAGATTCCCATGTCACTGTTAGAAATCAAGAATCTCAACGTCCGCTTCGGCGACAAGACCGCCGTACCGGTGGTCGACGGCCTCGACATCTCCGTCGACAAAGGCGAAGTACTGGCGATCGTTGGCGAGTCGGGCTCGGGTAAATCCGTGACCATGATGGCGCTGATGGGCCTGATCGAGCACCCCGGCATCGTCACCGCCGACGCGCTGAACTTCGACGGCAAGGACATGCTCAAGCTGAGCAACCGCCAGCGTCGCCAAATCGTCGGCAAAGACCTGGCGATGGTGTTCCAGGACCCGATGACCGCGCTGAACCCCAGCTACACCGTGGGTTTCCAGATTGAAGAAGTGCTGCGCCTGCACTTGAAAATGTCCGGCAAGCAAGCGCGCAAACGTGCGATCGAACTGCTCGAAAAAGTGGAAATCCCGGGCGCTGCCAGCCGTATGGATGCCTACCCGCACCAACTGTCCGGCGGTATGAGCCAGCGTGTGGCCATCGCCATGGCGATTGCCGGCGAGCCGAAGCTGCTGATCGCAGACGAACCGACCACCGCGTTGGACGTAACGATCCAGGCACAGATCATGGAACTGCTGCTGGCCCTGCAAAAAGAACAGAACATGGGCCTGGTGCTGATCACTCACGACCTCGCGGTGGTGGCTGAAACCGCCCAGCGCGTATGCGTGATGTACGCCGGCCAAGCTGTAGAAGTCGGGCAGGTGCCGCAGTTGTTCGACATTCCGGCGCACCCGTACAGCGAAGCCCTGCTCAAGGCGATCCCAGAGCACAGCCTGGGCGCCACGCGCCTGGCCACGCTGCCGGGCATCGTTCCAGGTCGTTACGACCGCCCGCAAGGTTGCCTGCTGTCGCCGCGCTGCCCGTATGTGCAGGAAAGCTGCCGTCAGACCCGCCCGGGGCTCGACCCTAAATCCAACAGCCTTGCGCGCTGCTTCTACCCCTTGAACCAGGAGGTGGCGTAATGGCCGTCGTTCTTACCGCCCGCGACCTGACCCGTCACTACGAAGTGTCCCGTGGCCTGTTCAAGGGCCACGCGCTGGTACGTGCGCTTAATGGTGTGTCCTTTGAGCTGGAAGCCGGCAAAACCCTCGCCGTGGTCGGCGAGTCGGGTTGCGGCAAATCCACCCTGGCCCGTGCGCTGACGCTGATTGAAGAGCCGTCTTCGGGTTCCTTGAAAATCGCCGGCCAGGAAGTGGCCGGCGCCGACAAGGCCCAGCGCAAGCAACTGCGTAAAGACGTACAGATGGTGTTCCAGAGCCCGTATGCCTCGTTGAACCCACGGCAGAAAGTCGGTGATCAACTCGGCGAACCGCTGTTGATCAATACCAACCTGTCCGCCGCCGAGCGCCGCGAGAAAGTGCAGGCGATGATGAAGCAAGTGGGCCTGCGCCCTGAGCATTATCAACGCTACCCGCACATGTTCTCCGGTGGCCAGCGCCAGCGGATCGCCCTGGCCCGCGCGATGATGCTGCAACCCAAAGTACTGGTGGCGGATGAGCCGACCTCGGCACTGGACGTGTCGATCCAGGCCCAGGTGCTCAACCTGTTCATGGACCTGCAGCAGGAATTCAACACGGCCTACGTGTTCATCTCCCACAACCTGGCGGTGGTGCAACACGTCGCGGACGATGTGATGGTGATGTACCTCGGCCGCCCGGTGGAAGTGGGCCCCAAGGAAGACATCTACGCCCGCCCGCTGCACCCGTACACCCAGGCACTGCTGTCGGCCACCCCGACCATCCACCCGGACCCGAACAAGCCGAAGATCAAAATCGTCGGCGAGCTGCCTAACCCGCTGAACCCGCCACCTGGCTGCGCGTTCCACAAGCGCTGCCCGTATGCGACCGCGCGCTGCAGCAGCGAGGAGCCGCAACTGCGGGCCCTGGATAACCGCCAAGTGGCTTGCCACTACGCGGAGCAATTCGTGGCCTGACCCGTAAAAAGATGCCCCGGCTGACAAAGCCCGGGGCATTGCTTGAGTTCTACCGCCCCGCCCGCCAGATTGCGCATCAGTCCGGCCGGTGGGGCTTTTTTATGCCTCAGGTATCGCTGTCACCTTCAGGGGTGTCATCGTCATCCGGCGGCGCTTGCTGGTCATCATCATCCTTGCTGCCGCCCTGATCTTCATCGCCGGGTTCAGCTTCCGACTTGGCCAGTTGCAAGTGCTTGCCCTGCGCCGTCTGCACTGCCGAAAAGCCCGCCTGGCTGCCCTGCGCCGGGGTATGCGCCCAGGCCGTCGACATCCCCAACGACAACAGCACCAACACTTTTATCAACAGCACTACACGTTGAAAAATACTCATGGTCGATTTCCGTCCAGTCAGTAGATGAATCCTGCACGACAGCCTTTTACCGCCGCCAGGGTAGACGCTAGTCCTAATGCCGGGTTTACGCCAGGCCTCAGGTGTCGCCGTCGTCGTAGGTTTCGCTGTCCTCACCTTCGTTATAAGGGTTTTCTGCATCCTCCTTCGGCGCGGGTTGGGCCTGGGGCTGCCAACTGCCGGAGTTGACCTCGCTTTGCTTCCTTTTGGTGACCGGGCCGGTGTCCTTCCACTGAGGTGTTCCGGCATCCGCCAGCGCCGCGGTGCACGCCAGCCCCAGGCACCCCAGCAGCACCAGATGAATGGCGCGTTGAGTTATACGCAAGATCGCCTCCTGATCCGTCGGTGAATGGGTGCAATAGTTGAAACGCTAGACCGGATGTGGCCTTCCCGCCAACTCCCGGTTATACGCAGATCAAAATGTGGGAGCTGGCTTGCCTGCGATGCAGACACCTCGGTGCTTCAGAGACACTGAGTTGATGCAATTGCAGGCAAGCCAGCGCCCACATGGTTGATAGCTCAAAGCCGGGAGGTAGTTGCGCGTCAGACTTTTCCGAAAATCTTGAACCCTCTGCCTGGATCATTGCTCCGGCGAAACATCAAACACTAAAGTCCAGCCTTTCCTCATCAAGGCTAAAGCATGAAAACTTTACTGGCTGCACTCGCACTCACCACCGCCGTTATCAACCTCACGGCCTGCGCAGGTCTCTACAACACCATCTATAACGACAACTGGAACTACTCCGACCTCAATAAGGACGGGCAACTTTCAAGGCAGGAATGGAGCGTGTACATGCAGGATCGCGGTAATAAAACAGCCCAGGAACTGGGGTATACCGACAAATCAGAATTTGATGGTGTTGCCTTTAAAACGGCAGACAAAGACAAGAATGGATTTATCGCTCGCGCCGAATACGACCGTTATGTAGAAGAAGCGATTACTAAAAGTTACTACCCCGCAAAGAAATAGCCATCACCACCAAATGCGGAGCCGGCTCTGTATTCATTGGGGATAGGGAGCGCTACAAGATGGGCCATACCAGCGGTATGGCCCATCTTGTTTTTTAGTGATGCTCGCGGGTCGCGCGGAATTTCACATCCGGCCAGCGTTCTTCCATCAACGCCAGGTTGACCCGGGTCGGCGCCAGGTAAGTCAGGTGACCACCGCCGTCCACCGCGAGGTTTTCCACGGCCTTGTTGGAGAACTCTTCCAGCTTCTTCTTATCGGCGCATTCGATCCAGCGCGCGGAGTACACGGTGATCGGCTCGTAGGAGCACTCAACCTTGTATTCCTCTTTCAAGCGGCTGGCGACCACATCGAACTGCAGCACACCGACGGCGCCGAGAATGATGTCGTTGCTGCGCTCGGGGAAGAACACCTGGGTGGCACCCTCTTCCGCGAGTTGCTGCAGGCCCTGGCGCAGTTGCTTGGACTTGAGCGGGTCACGCAGGCGTACGCGGCGGAACAGTTCCGGGGCGAAGTGCGGGATGCCGGTGAAGCCCAACGCTTCGCCTTCGGTGAAGGTGTCACCGATCTGGATGGTGCCGTGGTTGTGCAGACCGATGATGTCACCGGCGAAGGCTTCTTCGAGCTGTTCACGCTCGGAGGAGAAGAACGTCAGGGCATCGCCGATGCGCACGTCCTTGCCGGTGCGCACGTGGCGCATCTTCATGCCTTTTTCGTATTTGCCGGAGCAGATGCGCATGAAGGCGATACGGTCGCGGTGTTTGGGGTCCATGTTCGCCTGGATCTTGAACACGAAACCGGTGAATTTCTCTTCAACCGGCTCCACGGTGCGCTCGTTGGCAACACGGGCCAAAGGCTTCGGCGCCCAATCGACCACGGCATCGAGCACGTGGTCCACACCGAAGTTGCCCAGAGCAGTACCGAAGAACACCGGGGTCAGCTGGCCGTCGAGGAACTCCTGCTGGTTGAACTCGTGACAGGCGCCCTGCACCAGTTCCAACTGGTCGACGAAACGGTCGTACTCGTCACCCAGGTGGGCGCGGGCTTCGTCCGAATCAAGCTTCTCGATGATCTTGGTTTCGGTGCGCTCGTGACCGTGGCCGGCGGTGTAGACAATGATGTAGTCGTCGGCCAGGTGGTACACGCCTTTGAAGTCGCGGTAGCAACCAATCGGCCAGGTGATCGGCGCGGCCTTGATCTTCAGGACGGCTTCGATTTCATCGAGCAGCTCGATCGGGTCGCGGATGTCGCGGTCGAGTTTGTTGATGAAGCTGACAATCGGCGTGTCACGCAGACGGCATACGTCCATCAGCGCGATGGTACGTGGCTCGACGCCTTTACCGCCGTCGAGGACCATCAACGCCGAGTCCACCGCAGTCAGAGTGCGGTAGGTGTCTTCGGAGAAGTCTTCGTGGCCCGGGGTGTCGAGCAGGTTGACCATGTGGTCGCGATACGGGAACTGCATGACCGACGTGGTAATGGAAATACCCCGTTGTTTCTCCATTTCCATCCAGTCAGAGGTGGCATGGCGGTCGGATTTGCGGGATTTCACCGTGCCGGCCACAGCGATTGCCTTGCCCATCAGCAACAGCTTTTCGGTGATGGTGGTTTTACCGGCATCGGGGTGGGAAATAATGGCGAAAGTGCGGCGTTTCGCGACTTCGGCGGCCTGGTGGGTCATGGGAAATCGCCTGGCAGGTGAGTCAAAAAAGGGCGGCGAGTATAGCGCAAACCCCGGGCGCCGGACCACCGTTCACCCGATTGGGGGTGGCTAAATGCTGCCAAGTATGGAACCTTTTAAAAGGTCGAGACGTCCACTCCCCTGCTACCGCACTCGGAACAGGGGCTGATAAATCAGCAAGTTAGCCTGACGAGGCTGCGCTCATGGCTCGATCGCATACCGCGTTGCCGGTATCGGCGAGCTGCTTTTCGCGAACACATTCGCCGACAGCCAGGAATGGCATTGCCGCTCGGAAATGTGTTCGCCGACAAAAGAAAAAAGGAGTCCGCCTGTGGCTATTCGCTATGGCAAAGGGCTGATAGGAGGAGCGGTTGTCGTCGCCCTTCTGGCCCTGCTGGTCCACTGGATCGGCATCAACACGATCGAATTGTACCGCGACGATTTGTTGTTTTACCTGCAAGCTCACCTGATCCTCGTTCTAGTCTCCATGCTGGCCGCCCTTGTTGTGGGCATCCCCGCCGGTATCCTGCTCAGCCGACCGAACATGGTCGGGCGCGCAGAACGCTTCATGCAGATCTTCAACATCGGCAACACCGTCCCTCCCCTGGCCGTACTGGCCATCGCCCTCGGCGTCCTCGGCATCGGCAGTGGCCCGGCCATCTTCGCGCTGTTCCTGGCCTCCCTCCTGCCCATCGTGCGCAACACCTACGAAGGCCTCAAAAACGTCCAGGGTTCCCTGAAAGAAGCCGCCACCGGCATCGGCATGACGCCGCGCCAGGTGCTGTTTCGCGTGGAGTTGCCCAACGCCGTGCCGATTATCATCGGCGGCGTGCGCGTGGCCTTGGCGATCAACGTGGGGACCGCACCGCTGGCCTTTCTGATTGGCGCCAACAGCCTCGGCAGCCTGATTTTCCCCGGTATTGCCCTGAACAATCAGCCGCAATTGCTGCTCGGCGCCGCGTGTACCGCGTTGCTCGCCTTGCTGCTTGACGGGCTGGTGACCCTGGCCAGCCGCCTCTGGCTGGAACGCGGGCTGCGGGCGTCTTAAGGAATCGACATGAAAAAGCTGACATTGATACTGAGCTGCGTCCTGCTGTTCGCAGGGTTTGCGCAAGCCGCTGAAAAACCGGTCATCCGCATCGGTGCCCGGGTGTTCACCGAACAGACCCTGCTCGCCGAAATCACCTCCCAGTACCTGCGCACCAAGGGCTACGACACCCGCGTGACCGGCGGCCTGGGCAGCAACCTGGCGCGCAGTGCCCAGGAAAGCGGGCAACTGGACCTGATCTGGGAATACACCGGCGTGTCGCTGGTGGCCTACAACCATGTGGACGAGAAGCTCGATAGCGAACAGTCCTACGCCCGAGTGAAAGAACTCGACGCGAAAAAAGGCCTTGTCTGGCTCTCGCCGTCGAAGTTCAGCAACACTTACGCCCTGGCCCTGCCGGAAAAGGTGGCCGCGGAATACCCTGAAATCAACAGCATCAGCGACCTCACTCAAGCCATGGCCGAAAACACCAGGGAAAACCGCCTGGTCGCCCTGGACACCGAGTTCGCCAACCGCTCCGACGGCCTGGCCGGCATGGTCAAGCTGTACGACATGAACCTGACCCGCAAAAACACCCGGCAGATGGACGCCGGCCTGGTCTACACCGCGCTGCGTAATGGCCAGGTGTTTGCCGGCTTGGTCTACACCACCGACGGTCGCCTGAACGCCTTCAAATTGAAGCTGCTGGCAGACGACAAGCATTACTTCCCGGACTACACCGCAGCGCCCGTGGTGCGCCAGGTGTATCTCGACGCCCATCCGGAATTGGCGGCCGACCTCAAGCCACTGGCTGCCCTGTTCGACGACGAAACCATGCGCCAGCTCAACGCGCGCGTCGACGTCGACCATGAAAGCCCATCCGCTGTTGCCGCCGATTTCCTGCGCCAACATCCGATCAACTGAAAAGAGGAGAAGACATGGAATTTTTAAACGCCTTTTCCCATCTTGATTGGGCTCAGGTCCTGCACCTGACCTGGCAGCACATCACCCTGGTCGGCATCGCCGTGGTCCTGGCCATCGTCGTGGGCGTGCCCCTGGGCGTGCTGATGACGCGCTTCCCAACCCTCGCCGGCCCGCTGCAAGCCAGCGCCACGGTGCTGCTGACCGTGCCGTCCATTGCGCTGTTCGGCCTGCTTCTGCCGTTTTACTCCAAGTTCGGCCAAGGCCTGGGGCCGATGCCGGCGATCACCGCCGTGTTCCTCTACTCCCTGCTGCCGATCATGCGTAACACCTACCTCGCCCTGACGGGCGTGGACGCGGGCATTCGCGAAGCTGCACGCGGCATCGGCATGACCTTCGGCCAGCGCCTGCGCATGGTCGAGTTGCCCATCGCGGTGCCGGTGATCCTCGCCGGTGTGCGCACCGCCGTGGTGATGAACATCGGTGTAATGACCATCGCCGCCACCATCGGCGCCGGTGGCTTGGGTGTACTTATTCTGGCTGCCATCAGCCGCAGCGATATGTCGATGCTGATCGTCGGCGCCGTGCTGGTCAGCCTGCTGGCTATCTTCGCCGACCTGCTTTTGCAATGGCTGCAACGCTCGCTGACTCCAAAAGGACTGCTCAAATGATCGAACTTCAAAACCTGACCAAGACTTTTCAAAGCAACGGCAAAACAGTGTCTGCCGTGAACGACGTAAGCCTGACCGTCAATGAAGGCGAAATTTGCGTGTTCCTCGGCCCGTCGGGCTGCGGCAAGAGCACCACGCTGAAAATGATCAACCGCCTGATCAAGCCCACGTCGGGCAAGATTCTGATCAATGGCGAAGACACCACCGACCTCGACGAAGTGACCCTGCGTCGCAACATCGGTTATGTGATCCAGCAAATCGGCCTGTTCCCGAACATGACCATCGAGGAAAACATCGTGGTCGTGCCCAAGCTGCTCGGCTGGGACAAACAGAAATGCCACGACCGCGCCCGCGAGTTGATGAGCATGATCAAGCTGGAGCCCAAGCAGTACTTGCACCGCTACCCGCGTGAGTTGTCCGGTGGCCAGCAACAGCGGATCGGTGTGATCCGCGCGCTGGCAGCTGACGCGCCGCTGTTGTTGATGGACGAGCCGTTCGGTGCGGTCGACCCGATCAACCGCGAGATGATCCAGAACGAGTTCTTCGAGATGCAACGCGCGCTGAACAAGACCGTGATTATGGTCAGCCACGACATCGACGAAGCCATCAAACTGGGCGACAAGATCGCGATCTTCCGCGCCGGCAAACTGCTGCAGATCGATCACCCGGACACCTTGCTGGCCCACCCGGCCGACGAGTTCGTCAGCAACTTCGTGGGCCAGGACAGCACCCTCAAGCGCCTGTTGCTGGTGAAGGCCGAGGATGCGGCCGACAATGCGCCGTCAGTGAGCCCGGAAACCCCCGTGGCCGAGGCGCTGGAACTGATGGACGAGCATGACCGCCGTTATGTGGTGGTCACCTGCGCCGAGAACAAGGCGCTGGGTTATGTGCGACGCCGCGACCTGCACCGTCAGGCCGGTACCTGCGGCCAGTACCTGCGCGAGTTCAACGCTACGGCGGCGTATGACGAACACTTGCGCATCCTGCTGTCGCGCATGTACGAGTTCAACCGCTCGTGGTTGCCGGTGATGGATGCGGAGCGAGTGTTCCTGGGTGAGGTGACGCAGGAGTCGATTGCCGAGTACTTGAGTTCCGGTAAGTCCCGTGGGGGCAAGACCAGTATTGTTTCGCCTGCCGAGACGGCGTTGGCCTGATAGACCGCTATCGCAGGCAAGCCAGCTCCCACAGTTGAAATGCATTTCCCTGCTGGAATGCAATTCCCTGTGGGAGCTGGCTTGCCTGCGATGAAGGCACCACAAATCCCGCTGATTTGCCCCAACCGGGGAACATCAATCCGTCACACCGGTCGGTTACATAAGTAGCTGCACGCGGTCCCGCGACGAACGCGTGCAAAAACGCGACATTTTTAGTTGATCTCAAGCCCCTCACGCCCTAAAGTTCGCGCCGAACGTCCATGCTGGAAACGATCCATCCGGCTCAAGTACTGACGACGAGACAGCAAGGCCAAGGGAAGCGGTTATTCCCATGGCCTTTTTGCTTTCGGCGACATGCCTTGGGAAGTAGGCGAACCAAAGTGGGGATACGGAGGACGTTCATTTGCACCCATTGACTAAAACAGTTTGCCCTTAGGAGTTCCCAGCATGTCGATCAACGTCGAAGATTATTTCGCGCGCGCCACTTTTGACAAAATGAAGGCGTTCGCCGACAAGCAAGAAACCCCGTTCGTGGTGATCGACACCGCGATGATCAGCCAGGCCTACGATGACCTGCGCGCCGGTTTCGAATTCGCCAAAGTCTATTACGCGGTCAAGGCCAACCCCGCCGTCGAGATCATCGACCTGCTCAAAGAGAAGGGTTCGAGCTTCGACATCGCCTCGATCTACGAGCTGGACAAGGTCATGGACCGTGGCGTCAGCGCCGACCGTATCAGCTACGGCAACACCATCAAGAAATCCAAGGACATCCGCTACTTCTACGAGAAAGGCGTGCGCCTGTTCTCCACCGACTCCGAAGCCGACCTGCGCAACATCGCCAAGGCCGCGCCGGGCTCGAAAGTGTATGTACGGATCCTCACCGAAGGCTCGACCACCGCTGACTGGCCTTTGTCGCGCAAGTTCGGCTGCCAGACCGACATGGCCATGGACCTGCTGATCCTCGCCCGCGACCTGGGCCTGGTGCCGTACGGCATCTCCTTCCACGTCGGTTCGCAACAGCGCGACATCAGCGTGTGGGACGCAGCGATTGCCAAGGTCAAAGTGATCTTCGAACGTTTGAAAGAAGAAGACGGCATTCACCTGAAGCTGATCAACATGGGCGGTGGCTTCCCGGCCAACTACATCACCCGCACCAACAGCCTGGAAACCTACGCTGAAGAAATCATCCGTTTCCTCAAGGAAGACTTCGGCGACGACTTGCCGGAAATCATCCTGGAGCCAGGCCGTTCGTTGATCGCCAACGCCGGTATCCTGGTCAGCGAAGTGGTCTTGGTCGCGCGTAAATCCCGCACCGCCGTCGAGCGTTGGGTGTACACGGATGTGGGCAAATTCTCCGGCCTGATCGAAACCATGGACGAAGCCATCAAGTTCCCGATCTGGACCGAGAAGAAAGGCGAGATGGAAGAAGTGGTCATCGCCGGCCCGACTTGCGACAGCGCCGACATCATGTACGAGAACTACAAATACGGCCTGCCGCTGAATCTGGCCATTGGTGATCGTCTGTACTGGTTGTCGACCGGTGCCTACACCACTAGTTACAGCGCGGTTGAATTCAATGGCTTTCCGCCGTTGAAGTCTTACTACGTGTAAGAACGCTGCGCATAAAAAACCCATGACGTGTCATGGGTTTTTTTATGCCTCAAGACAAGGTAACGGCGCGTTGCTGGTAGGCTTCAGCCATGGCGCGAATCTGCGGATCGTTTGCGGCCTCCAAGGCTTTATGGGCCGTACGCAAAAACTTGAGATTCCCGCCCGTCAACGCCTTGCGCAACCACTGCAGTGCCTCTTCGATTTGGCCTTTATCAGCCAGCACCGCTGCATAACTGAACTGTCCGCGAAAATCGCCACCCTCGGCGGAACGGCGATACCAGTCGACGGCGGCCTCCAGATCTCGTGGACAAAACTGCCCGTCTTCCAAATAACGACCCACCAGGTTCATGGATTTGGCATGCCCCTGCTCGGCCGCCAGACGATAAAACATCAGCGCTAGCGGGCGATCTTCAGCCACACCTCGGCCGGTAGCCAGCAGGTTCGCGTAGTTGTACTGGCCCCAATCCAACCCAGCCTCCGCCGCTCGGCAATATTCCTTCGCCGCCGCTGCCTGATCGACGGCACAGCCCCAGCCATGCTCCAGGCAACGTCCGGCCATATTGCGCGCCATCAAATGCCCACCTTGGGCCGCGATCTGAAACCAACGCAGTGCCAACGCTTCATCCCGCGCAATGCCGCGCCCTTCCAGCAGGATTTGCCCGAGCAACGCCTGGGCGTCGAGCACGCCCTCCTTCGCCGCCATCAGGATGGCCTGGGCGGCGCGCACCGGGGAGTCGTCGAGCATGCTTTGCAGTTGCTCGACGTTGAGCACTTCTTCGCGGCGCAATAAAAAGCCCATCTCAGACCTCAACCCAGCGGCGCAGCAGGTTGTGATAGGTGCCCGTCAGTTGGATCAGCGCCGGGTGGTCCGGCACGTCACGGGTCAGTTGCTGGATGGCGCCGTCCATCTCGAACAGCAGCGTGCGCTGGCTGTCTTCACGTACCAGGCTTTGGGTCCAGAAGAACGAGGCATAGCGTGCGCCTCGGGTCACGGCGTTGACTTTGTGCAGGCTGGAGCCGGGGTACAACACCATGTCGCCGGCCGGCAGCTTGACGCGCTGCAGGCCAAAGGTGTCCTGGATCTCCAGCTCGCCGCCGTCGTATTCCTCCGGGTCGCTGAAGAACAGCGTCGACGACAGGTCAGTGCGCACCCGTTCGTGGCTGCCCCGGGCTTGGCGCACGGCGTTGTCGATATGAAAGTCGAAACTGCCGCCGGCGGTGTAGCAATTCAGCAGCGGCGGGAAGACCTTGTGCGGTAACGCCGCTGACATAAACAGCGGGTTTTTCCACAAACGTTCCAGCATCGCCGCGCCGATTTCCTTGGCCAGCGGGTGGCCTTCGGGCAACTGCAGGTTGTGTTTGGCCTTGGCCGACTGGTGCCCGGCGGTGATTTTACCGTCGGCCCATTCGGTATTTTCCAGGGCCTGGCGAATGCGCTGCACCTCCTCGCGAGAGAACAGGCCGGGAATGTGCAGCAACATGGGCGATACCTGAAATCAGAGGGATGCCAATGGTATTGATTCTTATCCGCCCTGTAAAACACGGCAGACGAATGAGTTCGTAAAAACCGTAAGGCAAAAGTGTAAAGAATGTAAATTCCTCACGAATAGCAATGTATCGCAATTGATAGAAAGTCTTGTTCGCCCTATATTCCGCGCCCTCACCTCCTTGGGGAAAGGACAACTCATGTCGCGCACCATACAAAAAACACCTGTCAGTTCACCTCGCATGCTGGCTTCGGCCATCGGCGTTGCCCTCAGTGCCAGCTCTGCCGCCCAATTGGCGCAAGCGGCCGAAGACACCGAACCAAAAGGCCAGCGCAACAGCATCTCCCTTGGCGCCACCAGCATTACCGGTGAGGCACAGGACAACACCTCTTATCAGGTCGAAAAAGCCTCTTCGCAGAAGTACACCGCGCCGCTGGTAGACACCCCCCGCTCGGTCACCGTCGTGCCGCAACAAGTGTTGAAAGACACCGCCGCCACCTCGTTGCAGGACGCCCTGCGCACCGTGCCGGGCATCACCTTCGGCGCGGGTGAAGGCGGTAATCCCCAGGGCGACCGCCCGTTCATCCGGGGTTTTGACGCCCAGGGTGACACCTATCTGGATGGCGTGCGCGACACCGGCGGCCAGAGCCGCGAGATTTTCGATATTGAATCGATTGAAGTCAGCAAAGGCCCGAACTCGTCCTTCGGCGGTCGCGGCTCAGCCGGCGGCAGCATCAACCTGGTCAGCAAGACGCCCCAAGCGCGCGACTTCACCAACGGTGGTTTCACCTACGGTTCCGACCAGACCCGGCGCTACGTACTCGACGTCAACCGTCAGTTCCTCGACGACAGTGCCGCGTTCCGCCTGAACTTGATGAGCCACGAGCAAAACGTGGCCGGCCGTGACGTGATCGACTACGACCGCTGGGGCGTGGCGCCATCGCTGACCTTCGGCCTGGGCACACCGACCCGCGTCAACTTCAGCTACTACCACGTGGAAAGCAACGACCTGCCGGATTCGGGGATTCCGTATGGCTACAGCTCGCCGACGGCCACTGCACACGTGCATGACAAACCCACCGACGGCGGCGACAGCAATAACTTCTACGGCCTGAAAGACCGCGATTTTCGCAAGACCCGCGCCGACATCAGCACGTTCTCGATCGAGCACGACCTGAACGACAACATGACGCTGAAAAACACCCTGCGCCACGGCAGCACTGGCCAGGATTATGTGCTGACCCAGCCAGACGACAGCCAGCGCAACGTCAACCGTTTCGGCACGGTGTGGCGCCGCGCCAATACTCGGGTTTCGACCACCGAAACCACGACCAACCAGACTGACCTGTTCGGCAACTTCCAACTGGCGGGCATGAAGCACTCGTACTCCACCGGCTTGGAATTCACCGGCGAAGAAACCCGCGTCAGCGGCTACACCGTCAGCCCGAACGCCAACCCGACCTGCACCGTGGCCAAAGGCAGCCTGGGCGGCCAATGCACCTCGCTGAGCAACCCGACACCGGACGACGCCTGGACCGGCAGCGTCGCGCGCAACTACATGGGCACCAACACCAAGGCCACCAGCCGCGCCGCCTATGTATTCGACACCATCGAGCTGGATCCGAAATGGCTGCTGAACGTCGGTTTGCGTTACGACACCTTTGATACAGTAGCCAACACCAATGCCGTAGCCGGGCGCAGCAAGCTCAAGGACGACAGCCAGTTCTTCAACTGGCAGGCGGGTCTGGTCTGGAAGCCGCTGGACAACGGCAGCATCTACACCTCCTATGCCACCTCGGCAACACCTGCTGGTGGCCTGGTCGGTGAAGGTGCAGAGAGCAATCCGCTCAGCAGCGATCTGCAACCGGAGGAAACCGTCAACTACGAGCTGGGCACCAAGTGGGATCTGTTCCACAACCGCCTTTCCCTGACCGGCGCGATCTTCCGTACCGAGAAGAAAAACACCCGAATCCTGGTAGACGCCAACACCTATGACACTGCGGGCGAGTCGCGCGTCGATGGTCTGGAACTGTCCGCCAGCGGCAAGCTCACTGATCAATGGCAGGTGTTCGCCGGTTACAGCTACCTGAAAAGCGAGCTGGTCGACCCTGGCAAAAACGGCAACCGTTCCGGAGCAATCATCGCCGGCTCCAACAAAGGCAACCAGATGCCCAACACGCCGAAGAACACCTTCAGCCTGTGGACCACGTATGACATCACGCCAAAACTGACCGTCGGCGGCGGCGCGTTCTACGTCGATCAGGTTTACGGCGACCCGGCCAACACCGTCTACGTACCGGCCTACACCCGCTACGACGCCATGGCCAGCTACAAGTTGACCAAGAACGTCGACCTGCAGTTGAACGTGCAAAACCTGACCGACAAGACCTACTACGACAAAGCCTACGCGGCGCATTTCGCCAACCAGGCTGCCGGTCGTACGGCCCTGTTGACCACCAGTTTCCACTTCTAAACACGGCCAGGGTTCGGCCAGAAGCCCCACGCATCGGATGCGTGGGGCTTTTGCGTGTAAAACAGAATATTTCTCGTTAACCCACGGCATAATGCGCGCCGTGACTTTTATATCCAGCTGAGCGAGGCGGTCCGACGTGTTGAAGAAAACCCTGTTCCAGTTGCACTGGTTCTTCGGCATTACCGCCGGGCTGGTGCTGGCGTTGATGGGGATCACCGGGGCCACGGTCTCGTTTCAGGATGAAATTCTGCGGGCGCTCAACCCTACCGTCTTGAGCGTCGAAAAACGTGAAGCCGGCGTGCTGCCGCCTGCCGAACTGGTGCGCAAGCTCGAAGCCACCGAGGGCAAGACCGTCGCCATGCTCTGGGTGGAAAGCGAGAGCGGCAACGCCGCGCGCGTGTTCTTCACGGCCCCGCCCGGCGAGCGTCGTGGCCAGATGCGCTACTTCGATCCCTACACCGGCGACTACATGGGCGACGCTGTCGGCCAGGACTTCTTCGGCTTTATCCTGCAGTTCCACCGTTTCCTGGTCATGGGTGATGTGGGGCGCAACATCACCGGTGCCTGCACCCTGATCCTGGTGTTTTTCTGCCTGAGCGGCCTGTACCTGCGTTGGCCGCGCCAAGTGGCGAGCTGGCGTGCCTGGCTGACGCTGGACTGGCGCAAAAAAGGCCGCAGCTTCAATTGGGACCTGCACTCGGTGTTCGGCACCTGGTGCCTGCTGTTCTACCTTTTTTCGGCGCTGACCGGCCTGTATTGGTCCTACGACTGGTACAGCCAGGGCCTGAACAAATTGATGTCCGACGCGCCGCAAAACGAGCGTGCGCGCAAACGTGGCCCCGCGCCCGAAGGCCCGGCGCCGGTGGCCAACTACGATGCGATCTGGAGCAGCATCTACAGCAACGCCGGCCCCGAATTGAGCGCCTACAACATCCGCATGCCGGCCGTCGCCGGGCAGCCGGCCATTGTGTATTACCTGCTCAAATCATCGCCCCACGACCGCGCGCAAAACCAGATCAACCTTGACCCGGCCACCGGCGAGGTCAAGTCCCAGGACCGCTACGCCAGCAAGAGCTTCACGTCCCGCCTGCTCACCAGTATCTACGCCCTGCACACCGGCAGTTACTTCGGCCTGCCGGGGCGGATCATCCTCACCGTCAGTTCGTTGATGATGCCGCTGTTCTTCATCACCGGCTGGCTGTTGTACCTCGACCGTCGTCGCAAAAAACGCCAGGTGCGCGAGGCCCGCAAAGGCCTCGGCCCCCCCCAGAGCAACGCACCCGCCTGGCTGATCGGCTTCGCCAGCCAAAGTGGTTTCGCCGAACAACTCGCATGGCAAACGGCCGGGCAATTACAGGCGGCAGGGTTGCCGGTGAAAGTGCAGCCGCTGGGCAGCGTCAGCCAAAGTGACTTGAGCCAGTCAGAAAACGCGCTGTTCGTGGTCAGCACGTTCGGCGATGGCGAAGCCCCCGACAGCGCCCGTGGTTTCGAACGCAGCGTGCTCGGCCAGGACCTGCCCCTCAAAGGCCTGAACTATTCAGTGCTGGCGCTGGGTGATCGCCAGTACGAACATTTCTGTGGCTTTGCCCGGCGCCTGCATTTCTGGCTGACCCACCAGGGCGGCAATGCGCTGTTCGCCCCGGTGGAGGTCGACAGCGGCGACACCCTGGCGTTGCAGACCTGGCAACAGCAACTGGGCCAACTCACAGGCCACGCACCCGCAGCTGTCTGGCAGCCCGCGCAGTACGATAACTGGACGCTGAGCCAACGCCGTTTGCTCAACCGCGACAGCGTCGGCGCAGACGTCTACTTGCTGGGCCTCACACCGCCTTCGCCGCAGACCTGGCTGGCGGGTGACCTGGTGGAAATCCTGCCGCGCAATTGCCCGTGGGCTATCGAGCATTTCCTCGCGGGCCTCGGCCTGGCAGGCAGCGACGGCGTGGTGATTGACGACCTGCCGCAAACCCTCAACCAAGCCTTGGCCACTCGCCAACTGCCGGACAACCGCGCCCATCTGGTGGGCTTGCATGCTCAAGCGCTGGTCAGCGCGCTGGTGCCGTTGGGCATGCGCGAATACTCCATCGCCTCGATTGCCAGCGACGGCGTGCTGGAGCTGATCGTGCGCCAGGAACGCCACCCCGACGGCAGCCTGGGCCTGGGCTCCGGCTGGCTGACCGAACACGCCGCCCTCGGCACCGGCATCAGCCTGCGCCTGCGCCGCAACAGCGGTTTCCACCTGCCGGAGGCGCCCGTACCGTTGATTCTGCTCGGCAACGGCACCGGCCTTGCCGGGTTGCGCAGCCTGCTAAAAGCGCGCATTGCCGACGGTCAGCAGCGCAACTGGTTGCTGTTTGGCGAACGCAATATCGCCCATGACTACCTGTGCCAGGACGAGCTGCAAGGTTGGCTGGCCAGCGGCGACCTGGCCCTGCTGGACCTGGCGTTTTCCCGCGACCAGGAAGAGAAAATCTACGTGCAGGACCGCCTGCGTGAGTCCGCCGATGTGCTGCGCAAATGGCTGGCAGACGGCGCCGCGATCTATGTGTGCGGCAGTTTGCAGGGGATGGCGACGGGGGTGGATCAGGCGTTGCACGACATCCTCGGAGGCGAAGCCGTGGAGCGCTTGATCGAGCAAGGCCGTTATCGGCGGGATGTGTACTGAGCCCCCATAAACACCGAGGAACAAATGTGGGAGCTGGCTTGCCTGCGATGCAGGCACCTCGGTGTGTCAGTCACACCGCAGTGATGCTATCGCAGGCAAGCCAGCTCCCACCGTTTTGACTGCATTCCACGTCAGGCCGGCTGCAGCTTTTGCTCGAACACCGAGACCCCATCCAGATCGCGCAAAATCACCGTCAACTCCGCCGTCCGCCCATCAATCTGCACCTCGCCAAAAAACTGGAACCCGGCCAACGGCGAGCTGTTTTGCACGGCTGGCGCCTTCTGAAAAACCACCTCGGGCCCGAACGTCTTGTCCAACTGGTTCGGCCCGAAACTCCCGGCATTCAATGGCCCGGCCACAAACTCCCAGAACGGCTCGAAATCCTGAAACGCCGCCCGGTCCGGGTGATAGTGGTGCGCCGCGCAGTAATGCACATCCGCCGTCAGCCACACATGGTTGCGCACCTGTTGCGCGCGCAAGAAACCCAGCAACTCGGCAATCTCCAGCTCACGGCCTTGCGCCGGCCCCGGGTCGCCGTTGGCGATGGCCTCCCAGCGCGGCACACCGGGGCTGACTTCGCCGTCGGGCACGCCGAGGCCGATAGGCATGTCGGCAGCGACCACTTTCCACTGGGCCTGTGAGGCCTTGAGTTCGCGTTTGAGCCAGTCCAGTTGCTCACGGCCCATAAAGGGTTTTTCGCCGCCCAGGTTGTCGTCGTTGGGGCCGCGATAGCTGCGCATGTCCAGCACGAACACATCCAGCAACGGGCCATAACTGAGCTTGCGATAAATCCGCCCGCCACCGTCGGCCGCCTGCCGGCGCATCGGCGAATACTCCAGCCACGCCTGGCGCGCGCGGCCCACCAGGGTGTTGATGTCTTTGGTCTGATAGCGCTCATCGAGCTGCTTGCTCGGCGACCAGTTATTCACCACTTCGTGGTCGTCCCACTGCCAGATCTGCGGCACTTCGGCATTGAAGCGGCGCACGTTGTCATCGAGCAGGTTGTAGCGGTAGTTGCCGCGATACTCATCAAGGGTTTCGGCGACTTTGCTTTTGGCCTCGGTGGTGATGTTGCGCCAGACGCGCCCGTCCTCGACCGTGAGCTGCGCGGGCACCGGGCCGTCGGCGTAGATGGTGTCGCCGCTGTGGATAAAAAAGTCCGGCAGGCGCAGGCGCATGGCTTCGTAGATGCGCATGCCGCCGATGTCCGGGTTGATGCCAAAGCCCTGGCCGACGGTATCGCCACTCCATACAAACCGAATGTCGCGGCGCTGTTGCGGCACGCTGCGCAAGTGGCCGAACCACGGCTCGCTGGCGACGCCGGTCTGGGCGTCTTCGAAATGCACGCGGTAGAAAATCGCCTGGTCGGCGGGCAGCCCGGTGAGTTCGACGCGGGCGGTGAAGTCGGTGCGGTTGTCAGCCAGCGGCGAGATGAATTTACGCGGGTTGCTGAACACGCTGCGGGTGTCCCACTCCACCACCATGCGCGCCGGGCGATCGCTGCGGCTCCAGATCATCGCGCGGTCGCCGAGCAGGTCGCCGGACTGCACGCCATCGGTGAGTTGCGGGCGGTCCTTCACCGAAGCGATCACCACCGGGGCCAGGCCCGGCAACAACAGGCCGGCACCGACAGCTTGCATCACACGGCGGCGGCCGAGGTCGAAGTGGCTCATGCAGGTTCCCTCTTGAGCATCAAAAGGGAAACTTAAGCATGGGCGGATGAAGCCCATGTGACACCGACCTGAAGGAAGAAGGAGATCAAATGTGGGAGCTGGCTTGCCTGCGATACAGGCAACGCGGTGTTTCAGTCACACCCCAGTGATGCAATCGCAGGCAAGCCAGCTCCCACATTGTTAGGCCGTGACTGGCAGCTCCACCGCCTCCGGGCGCTTGATCAGCGCATACACCAAACCGGTCACCAGGCTGCCGGCCACAATCGCCAGCAAGTACAGCAGCGCATGGTTCATCGCATTCGGGATGATCAGCACAAACAAGCCACCGTGCGGCGCGGCGAGCTTGCAGCCAAAGTACATCGACAATGCGCCGGTCAAGGCGCCACCAGCGATGCTGGCCGGTATCACCCGCAGCGGGTCTTTGGCGGCAAACGGAATGGCGCCTTCAGAGATAAAGCACAGGCCGAGAATCATCGCCGCTTTGCCGGCCTCGCGTTCGGTCTGGGCAAACTTGCGCCGGGCCAGGAACGTGGCGATGCCCATGCCGATCGGCGGCACCATTCCCGCCGCCATGGTTGCCGCCATCGGCGCACCGCTGGAGGCGGCCAGCAAACCGACGGAAAACGCATACGCAGCCTTGTTGATCGGGCCGCCCAAATCCACACACATCATGCCGCCGAGCAAGATCCCCAGCAGCACTGCATTGGTGGTGCCCATGGTGCTGAGAAAATCCGTCAGCCCGGTGAGCAGGCGTGCAACCGGCGGCCCGACCAGATAGATCATCGCAAGGCCGGTGAACAAACTCGCCAGCAACGGAATGATCAGGATCGGCTTCAACGCCTCGAGGCTCTGCGGCAACTTCACCGCGCGGGTGATCAGCTTGACGCAGTAGCCTGCGAGGAAACCGGCGAAGATGCCGCCGATAAAGCCCGCCCCCAACGTCCCCGCCAGCAGCCCGCCGATCATGCCGGGCGCAATGCCGGGCCGGTCGGCAATCGAGTAAGCGATATAGCCTGCGAGCAGCGGCACCATCAGCATGAAGGCTTGATCGCCGACGGTTTTGAGCGCCGCCGCCAGCGTGCCCTTTTCCTCAAACGCATGAATCCCGAACACGAATGACAGGGCGATCAACAGCCCGCCCGCCACCACCATCGGCAACATGAACGACACGCCGGTGAGCAGGTGTTTGTACACACCGGTTTTTTCCGACGTCTTCGCCACCGCTGCGCCGGTTGCACTTTCCACTGCGCCGTCGGCCAGGGCCTTGTTGAGGGTCGCTTCGGATTGCTTGAGGGCGATGCCGGTGCCGCAACGGTAGATCTTCTTGCCGGCGAAGCGCTCGGTGGCCACTTCAATATCGGCCGCCAGCAACACCACATCAGCGTCAGCGATGGCTTGCGCGCTCAACGGCGTACGTGCGCCCACCGAGCCCTGGGTCTCGACCTGCAAGTCGTAGCCCAGGCGTTTGGCGGTTTGCTGCAAGGCTTCGGCGGCCATGAAGGTATGCGCCACGCCCGTCGGGCACGCGGTAATCGCGACGATACGCGGGGCATTCTTCGCAACCACCGGCGCTTCACTGGCGACATATACCTGGGCTTCTTCGGCGCCCCGGCGCAACACCGCGTCGACATCCGCCAGCGCCTGGGCCGGCGTGCTCTGGAACACACGCTTGCCAACAAAGCGCAGCATGTCGACCGGCGTGCTGCTGACCAGCAACACCCATTCGGCAGCCTCGAGTGTGGCCTGGGACAACTGGCGCTCCGGGCGCTGCGCGTCCACCACTTCGACGCTGGTGCTCCAGCCTTGGCGCTGCGCGGCGGCGTCCAACAAGCGGGCGCACAGCACACTGGTGACCATGCCGTTCGGGCAGGCGGTAACAATGGCTAACTTCATCACAAACCCTCTTATTGTTCTGTCAGCGCGCGCACGCGGACGCCGCTTTCGAGGCGCGCCAGTTGCGCGTCATCGCTGATGCCGAAACCGATTTGCGTGACTGCCATCGCGGCAATCGCCGTGGCGCGGCGCAGGGTCTGCTCGGGCGTATCGCCAGCGAGCAAGCCGTGAAGCATTCCGGCCAAGAGTGAATCGCCTGCGCCCACAGTGCTGGCAACCGTGACCTTTGGCGGCGTGGCCTGCAGCGCAACACCCGGGCTGTACCAGGTCACGCCCGCAGCGCCATCGGAGACCACCACATGCTCCACACCCTGCTGATGCAGGCGGTGGATGGCCTCTTTGGAGTTGCCCAGCACCTCGGCGAGCTCTTCGGTATTGGGTTTGACCAGCCACGGGCCGGCTTGCAGACCGGCGCGCAAGGCTTCGCCGCTGGTGTCCAGGGCGACTTTCAAACCCAGGCCTTTGATTTTTTCCAGCAAGCCCTGAAACCACTGAGGGCTGACACCCCGCGGCAGGCTGCCTGCCACCACCACCGCATCGAATTCAGGGCCGACGATGGCGATGAGTTTGAGCATTTCCTCTTGCGCCTCTTTATCGACCAGCGGCCCCGGCGCATTGATATCGGTGACTCGGCCATCCCTCTCGGCAATCTTGATATTGCTGCGCGTCTCGCCCGGCACGCGAATGAAGGCATTGCCAAACTTGCGGCGGGCGATCAACGCTTCGAACGCCTGGGGGTTCTCATCACCGAGAAAACCACCCACGCTCACTAGGTGACCCAGATCCGCCAGCACCTGCGCCACATTCACGCCTTTGCCGGCGGCGTGTGTCAGCAGGGTTTCGCTGCGGTTGACTTCACCCGGCTCCAGGCGGCCCAGGCGTACGGTCAGGTCCAACGCCGGGTTCAGCGTCAGGCATAAAATCCTTGCCATTTACACGGCCTCCACAAGAGCACGCACTTCGGCGGGCGAACCCACCGCCAGTGCTTTTTGCGCAAGGCTTTGAGCCTCGCTCAGATTGAATTCCCGTACCCGCGCCTTCACTTCCGGAATGCTGCGGGCCGACACGCTCAACTCATCCACACCCAAACCGACCAACACCGGCACCGCGAGCGGATCCGCCGCCAGCTCGCCGCACACGCCCACCCACTTGCCATGGGCATGGGCGGCGCGCACGGTGATGTCGATCAGTTGCAAAACCGCCGGGTGCAGGCCATCAGCCTGGGCCGACAAGGTCGGGTGACCACGGTCGATGGCCAGGGTGTACTGGGTCAGGTCGTTGGTGCCGACGCTGAAAAAGTCGACCTCTTTGGCGAGCACCGGCGCAAGCAAGGCCGCCGATGGCACCTCGATCATGATGCCCAGCTGCAAGTCGGCCACCGGGATTTCCAGGCGCAGGCGCTCGGTCATGTCGCGGGCGGCGCGCCACTCATCAACACTGCCGACCATGGGAAACATGATGCGCAGCGGGCGGTTGTCCGCCGAGCGCAGCAGCGCGCGCAATTGCGCCTCCATGATCTGCGGGCGTTGCAAAGTCAGCCGAATGCCGCGCACGCCGAGGAAGGGGTTTTCTTCCTGAGCGATGGGCCAATACGGCAGCGGTTTGTCGCCACCGACGTCGAGGGTACGCACCACCAGCGGGCGGCCGCCGAGGCCGTCGAGCACGCGGCGGTATTCGGCCTCCTGCGTGGCCTCATCCGGCGCTTGCGGGTGGGCCATGAAAATCAGTTCGGTGCGCAGCAGGCCGATGCCTTCAGCCCCCTGCTCCACCGCGCCGGCAACGCCAGCGCTTTCGCCGATATTGGCAAACACTTCCACGGCGTGGCCGTCACGGGTCAGGGCCGGTTGATGGCGCTGCGCCGAAGCGGCTTGCAGGCGTTGTTCGCGGGTGTCGCGCTCAACGGTGGCGCGTTGCAGGGTGGCGGCGTCGGGAGCCACATGCAGGCGACCGCGCTGTCCGTCGAGCAGCAACGGCGTGCCGGGGGTCAGCAATAACACTGCTGCGCCTGCGCCGACCAACGCCGGAATGCCAAGTGCCCGGGCGACAATGGCGCTGTGGGCCGTGGCGCCGCCACGGGCGGTTAGGATGCCGGCCACACGGGCCGGATCCAGACGCGCGACATCAGAAGGGCCCACTTCGTCCATCACCAGAATGTAGGGTTCGCTCGGCTCCTGGGCGGTTTCGACGCCACAGAGTTGCGCCAGTACGCGGCGGCCAATGTCGCGCAAGTCGGCGGCGCGCTCGGCGAGCAAGGCGTCCTGCAGCGACTCCTGCTGTTTGGCGGCGGCTTCGATCACGCTCATCCACGCGGCTTCAGCGCTTTCGCCTTGTTTGAGGCGGGTGTCGACTTCGCCGGTCAGTTCCGGGTCGTCGAGCATTTCCTGGTGGGTGATAAAGATCTCGCGAATGGCTTTGGACGTGCTGCGCTCGATCAGGCCGTGGATATCACGGCGTACGTCGGTGAGCGCAGCGTGCAGGCGCTGGCGCTCAATCACGGGAGTTTCACCGCGCAGCGGGTAATCGAACACCTGCTGGATCTGGATATGCGCCGGGCCGATGGCAATACCGGGCGCGGCCGCAATGGCCTGGATTTGACTCCCCGCCAAAGGCACGCTGACCACCGGCTCAATATCGAGTGTTGCGGGTTGAGCGCTGGCCGTCGGCAACGGCTCGACTTCTTCGCCCAGCCCATCTTCCACGGCCGCCAGCAACGCAGGCAGCGCATCGCCCGCAATCGCCGGCTCGGCGACAAACTCCAGCACCTGGCCGCGACGCGCACCGAGGCTCAGCAACTTGCTCAGGCTTTTCACCGACACCGCGCCCACCGCGCCATCAACGATGCGTACGCGAATATCGCCCTCAAAACTTTTCGCCAACTGCGCGAGGATCTTCGCCGGGCGCGCGTGCAGGCCATGAGCATTGGCCAGAGTAATGCGTGCGCTCGGCCAATCCGGCGGTAGCTCGCCGCCGAGCACTTCCAGCACCGCACGGCTACTGGTGGCACGCCCCAATTCCTGGCCGCGCCCTTCAATCAGCAACGCACAGAGGCGTTCGAGCAAGGTTTGATGCGCCTCGCCGAGACTGGCTAGGCAGAACAGGCCGTTGAGCGGCTGGCCGAGGTACCGCATGGGTTTGTCCGGGGTGACGAACGCCAGGCCCGGGCGCTTGACGGTCTGCTCGCTGTGCAGCCACCACAGGCCATCGCCCAGCGGCAATGCATCGACTTGCTGCAACACGGCGGCGAAACCGTTGCTGACACAATCGGCCTGGCGCAACAGGCGCGCGCCCCTCCACACAAGCTCTTCAAAATCGTCGGCAGACACGCCAAGGCCGATCATCTGCGCATCCAGCGCCAGCTCCTGCGGCGCGCCTTGCAGCAGTTTCAGCAAGGCCTCGGCAGAACCGGCACGGCGCAGCGCCTGGCCCAGGTCGGTTTCACCGAGGGCGCGGGTCAGCAGTTGCAGTAAACGCAGGTGTTCGTCGGACTTGGCGGCAATGCCGATGGCCAGGTAGACGATCTGGCCGTCGCCCCAGTCCACCCCTTCGGGGAACTGCAGCAGGCGCACGCCGGTGGAAAACACCTGGTCACGGGTTTCAGGGGTGCCGTGGGGAATGGCGATGCCTTGGCCGAGAAACGTCGAACCCTGGGCTTCACGGGCTTGCAAGCCGCTGAGGTAACCCTCGGCGACCAGGCCGTCGGCCACCAATGTGTCAGCGAGCAGGTGCAAGGCAGCAGATTTGTCCACAGCCACCTGGCCCATGGAAATCTGCTCTACAGTGAGCTCAAGCATGCCGTTCTCCTAGTTAGTGCGATGGGCGCACTAGGTATTGTTTTGAATAATTCAGCGCATGGGTGTTCAAAAATAGCTGACCGAGTGGTCAATTGGCAGTAGCCACTCGGAGACGAACATCGTAAAAATACGCCTGCTGAAACGTTTAATCTAGAATTTCTGGCAGGTTACGCGTTAATTGCGCAAGCTTGAAGGACCACTCGGCGCTTGAGTTCAGACATTGGTCGTGTGCAGGAATCGGTTACGATTGGACAAAATGTCGGGGCAAGCTCTAAAAAACAAGGAAATCCCGGTTTGAAACTCAGTGATATCGCACGTCTGGCCGGTGTGTCCGTGACCACCGCCAGTTATGTCATCAATGGCAAGGCCGAACAGCAACGTATCAGCACCGCGACCGTCGAGCGGGTGCGTGCTGTGGTCGAGGCCCATGGCTTTACACCTAACCCTCAGGCGGCAGGGTTGCGCAGTCGGCATACGCGCACCTTGGGCTTTATTCTCCCGGACCTGGAAAACCCCAGTTACGCACGCATCGCCAAGCTCCTGGAGCAAGGTGCACGGGCACGCGGCTATCAGTTGCTGATTGCCAGCTCCGACGATGAGGCCGATAGCGAACGCCAACTGCTGAAACTGTTCCGCGCGCGGCGCTGTGATGCGTTGTTCGTCGCCAGTTGCCTGCCGGCCAGCGATGACAGTTACCACGAGCTGCAGGCCAAAGGCTTGCCGGTGATTGCCATCGACCGCGTCATGGACCCGGGGCAATTCTGCTCGGTGGTCAGCGACGACCGCCAAGCCTGCCAGCAACTGACCAGCAGCCTGTTGCAACCACAGCCCAAGCAAATCGTGTTGATTGGCGCGCGCCCTGAGCTGAGCATCAGCCAGGAACGCGCTGCCGGTTTCCGCGAAGCGCTGCAAGGGTTCACTGGTGAAGTGATCATTGAACACGGCGAGGCCTTCAGCCGTGACTGTGGCCGACAGCTGATGGAGCAACTTCTACAACAACTGGGGCATTTGCCTGACGCACTGGTGACCACCTCCTACGTGCTGTTGCAGGGCGTGTTTGATGCATTGCACGACTTCCCGCTCAAGTCCCGGCCGCTACGCCTGGGGACGTTCGGCGATACGCAACTGCTGGACTTCCTGCCGCTGCCGGTCAACGCCATGGCCCAACAGCATCAGTTGATCGCCGACACCGCCCTGCGTCTGGCCCTGGCCGCGATTGAAGAAGAACACTACCAGCCCGGCGTGCATGCGATTGGCCGAACCTTCAAGCAGCGTATTCACGAGGCGTGAGCGTGGAGTTGATCGATACCCATACCCACCTGGACTTCCCGGATTTCGATCACGACCGCCAGGCCGTCCTCGCCCACAGCCGGCAAAGTGGCGTGTCGCGGATGGTGGTGTTGGGGGTCTATCAGCAAAACTGGCAACGTGTGTGGGACCTGGTGCAGCAGGATGAAGGCTTATTCGCCGCCTTCGGCCTGCACCCGGTGTACCTCGATGAGCATCAGCCCGCCGACCTGACCGAGTTGGGCGAATGGTTGACGCGCCTGCGTGGCCATCGGCAACTGTGTGCGGTCGGCGAGATCGGCCTGGATTACTTCCTCGAACAGCTGGACCGCGAACGCCAGCAAGTGCTGTTTGAAGCGCAACTGAAACTGGCTGTGGATTTCCAGCTCCCGGCGCTTCTACACGTGCGCCGTAGCCACGCGGCGGTGATCGCCACGCTCAAGCGCATTCGCCTGCCACGCGGCGGCATCATTCACGCCTTCGCCGGCAGCGTCGAAGAGGCCCGCGAATACATCAAACTCGGCTTTAAACTTGGCCTGGGCGGCGCGCCCACCTGGCCCCAGGCATTGCGCATGCACAAGGTGCTGGCTCAACTGCCTCTTGAGGCCGTTGTGCTGGAAACCGATTCGCCGGACATGGCGCCCGTCATGTACCCAGGCGTTCGCAATAGCCCGCAACATTTGCCGGACATCTGCACGGCCTTGGCCGCACGCATGGGCATCAGCCCTTCATTGCTGGCCGAGACGAGCACACGCAACGCGTGCGAAGTGTTTCAGTGGTAGCCGCGTGACTGCTTGCAGGTTCACCGTCAGACGTTGCCGGTAACGGACATAACGCAACACCAGAAAGTGCACCAGTACCACCACCAGTGAAATGTTGAGCTGCCCGATAACATTGAGCAGCCCCACCCATTCCGCCACCAGTGCAATGATGAGCACCATGCAGGTGAATGCCATCATGCCCGGAGGCACCATGGCCCAGTGGTCCAGCGCCTTGAATTGGCGCTGTTGACGGGGGCAGTTCAACTGCACGGTCATTTGACAATAAGGGCACTCGAAAGGCTCGTGGATAGCGATGGCATTCAACTGCCAGGGCTTGAGTTCAAAAGTGATATCGCAGTGGGCGCAGTGCCCTTTGATGCCGATTGCAGCGGCCATCGCTGTGCCTCCCTTGAACGGTGATGATCTGAAACAAAGTCTCGCCCATTCGCGTCGCCAAAAGAGACTCACAGTGAAATCTGGACAAGCACCACGCCAAAAAAGGACACTTCCTACACTCGAAACGCTCCGATCAGTTGCTTCAACTCAATGACTTGCATCGACAACTGCCGGCTGGCCGCCTCGGTCTGGTTCGCCCCCCGGGCCGCATGCTCGCCTGCACGGTTGATCTCGACGATGTTCTGGTCGATATCGTGGGCCACCGCAGTCTGCTGCTCTACCGCTGCGGCAATCTGCTGGTTCTGGTCGACGATCATGCCCACCGCGCCCAGGATATTTTCCAACGCCAGCTGGACCTTTTCCGACTGCCCCACGGTGCCGCTCGCCATGGCATGGCTGGTGCCCATCGCCTTCACTGCCGCCCCGACGCCACTGTGCAAGCGGCTGATCATCTGCTCGATTTCTTCGGTGGAATGCTGGGTGCGCCGCGCCAACGTACGCACTTCATCGGCCACCACCGCGAAACCACGCCCCTGTTCACCGGCACGCGCGGCCTCAATCGCAGCATTCAGTGCCAGCAGGTTGGTTTGTTCTGCGATGCTCTTGATCACTTCCAGCACGCTGCTGATGGCCTGGCTGTCGGTCGCCAATTGGTTGATGACCCGCACCGACTCATCGATCTCCGACGCCAGGCGCGCAATGCTGCCTTGTTGGGATTGCACAAGGCCACGACCACTGACGGTTTCGTCGTTGACGCTGTGCGCACTGCTGACCGCCGCCGCCGCGCTGCGCGCCACTTCCTGCGCCGTGGAGGACATCTGATTCATTGCCGTCGCCACCTGTTCGATCTGGTTGCGCTGGCCGGACACCGCCTGATTGCTTTGGGCCGAGACCGCCTCGACTTCGCCGGCTTGCAGTTCGACCTGGCTGACGGTGTGCCCCACGCGCTCGATCAAGTCATGGATCTTCGCCACGGTGCCATTGAACACCAGGCCCAATTCCCCCAGCTCATCGCGGCTGTGGGCCACAAAAGTGACGGTCATGTCGCCGGCCGCTACCTTGTCCATCATCGCCCCCAGGCGGCGCAGGGTGGTGCGGGTTGAAGCATAAAAACCGGCATACAAATAAAAGATCAACAAAAAGACGGCGGTCAGGGCGCACACCAGCAGCACCATGTGCGTGCGGTTCTGCGCCAGGCGCTGCTCCAGCTGTTGCCCGAGAAACGTCAGGGTTGCTTCATTAAGCTGATAGGTGTGAGCCATCAACTGACTGACATCCTCATAAAACGCCTGCCACGGCGCATCAAGGGTTTCAGCCATCACCACCTGCTCTTCAAACACCTCACTGGCGCGCTTGAGGCTGGCAGCGCTGCCCTGAGCCAAAGCGTCGAGCGCAGCGTGAGCGGCCCTACTGGCACCGAGCGCGTCCTGCAATTTCAGAGCGTACTGCGCCTGCAGCTTTTCCAATTGCTGCTGCAACTCTTCAAAACGCGTGCTGGATGACGAATTGAGAAAGCCCTGACCCAATGAATACGCGCCCATCGCCCGCCCTTCGCCCAGGGTTTGGGTGACTTGGGGAGTGACGCCGGTGATCAACTCGCTGAGTTGGCGCAAATCACTTTGCGGGTCGCGGCTCAAGCCGGACTGGCTGGCGATGACCTGGCTGAGCGTTTGGGCCTGGTTGAGCAGCTTGCCGATCAATGCGCTTTTACTCAGCAGCGACGTTTCTTGTTGCTGGGCCTTGAACGCGGCGATCAATTCGTCGCGCTTGCCCTCAAAAGCGGCGACTTGCTCCGGGTCAGTGGCCATTGCGTTGAGGCCTTGCAGGCGGCTCAGCACGCTTTGCTCCACGGCACTGATTTTGGTTTCGAGGTCGCCCGCCTTGCCGGCTTGGCCGAGAGTTGCGTTGATTTGCACCTGGTTGTTCAGGGTTTCCAGGTCCCGGCGCAGGGCCAGGCTGCTGCCGAGCAGGTCGAGGCTTTGCAACTCGGTGCGCGTGCCCTGGAATTCACGCCAGGAATCGCGCACCAGAACGGCGTTGGTCGCCAGCATCGGCAGCAGGAACAGCACGCTGATCAGGCTGAATTTCATACCGAAACTCAGGCGATTCATCAACGCCACAGCGGGATAGAGCAAGCTCTTCACGGGTGAACTCCCTTTCTATTATTTTTATTGAGGCGCAGGGAAACGGCAGAAGGCCACTATTTGGCGCACTGACTGTATAGCTCAATTCGAAAGGGAGTTTTGTAACGTAAGGTTAACGACCTGTTGGAGCTGGCTTGTTGTGGCGAGCAAGCTTGCTCACCACAACAAGCCAGCTTGTATGCTAGGACTTGAAGGGAGGAGGAGGGACAAAGCCAGATTCTGACTGTTGGCGCAGTACAGACCGTGGGAGATTTCGCCCCTCCTCCTTTCACCCAAGCGCCGATAAAGAATGCATCTGGCTATGACCGACGATAGGAACAAGCCTGCGCCTCTGGGTGAGCCCTTCAAGTGCTCAAAACCTTAGCCCGGAGGAAGTCACTATGGCAATGCCAGTTCCCGTCTCCAAGCCGATTGTTGGTATTGATGTCGCAAAAAATGAATTGGTGATTTATCACGCCGATCTCGATCTTTTGGAAGCAATCCCGAATACCAAAGCCGCTATCAAAAAGTGGCTGAGGGCTTTACCAGGCAGCGTTGCTATCGCCATTGAGGCCACCAACACCTACCACTTGGAGTTTGCTGATCTGGCCTATGAAGCTGGCTGCGTTATCTACATGGTCGGTGGTTATGAACTCAGTCATTACCGCAAAAGTGTGAAGGTTCGTGCCAAAACTGATGCCCTGGATGCCCAATTACTAGCACGGTATTTGCGAAAAGAAGCCGACGAGCTTCACCCCTGGACACCGCCGTCCCCTCTTTATCGCCAACTGTTAAGCCTTTTCCGCCGCCGTGCCGCCCTGGTTCAAGCTCGCGTTAGCCTGACGCAAAGCTGGGCGAATGAACCGCTGTTGAAGGCCTCTTTTGCCGAGCAAATGAAGTCGATGCAAAGACTTGAAGGATTGATCGAAAAAATGATCAGCGATCGACTGAAAGAGGCTGGGTTACTGGGCCAACTCAAACGTTGCATGAGCGTTGAAGGTATCGGTTTTTTGACCGGGGCTCGCTTGATTACCAGCTTCCAGCGAGGGGACTTTAGAAACGCGGACGCATTTATCGCTTTCTTGGGTATGGACTTGCGCGTCTCCAAGTCCGGGCAGAAAGATAATCGGCGCAGTTTAAGCAAGCGCGGCGACTCAGAAGCGCGGCGCCTTCTGCATAACGCAGCAATGGCGGCTAGCCGGACTGCAGCATGGAAGGAGTTTTACCAGGCGCAGCGGGCACGGGGATATAGCACCACTCAGGTACTGGTAATGTTGGCTCGCAAGCTTGCTCGGGTGGTATTTGCCTTGCTGAAAGGGCAAAACGAATACCAACCGAAGGTTGGTTGAGGGTTGCCCCCAACCATAGAATCTCCCACATTTTTGACCGCGCCGATCAGGGCAGCACGGTCCAGATGGCAAACCCGGCATACCACAGCACCGCCGCGCGCAGCAGCAGTTCCCACAGGCGATCCAGGCTGTTGATGCCATCCGCCCCGACTGCCGGCGGTGGAATTTCCGCCGCCACCAAGCCGACCTTTTCCACCAACTGTGCCGCGCTGATGTCCCAGCTCAGCAACTCATGGAGCATCACCCGGCCGACCGCGACAAAGTTACCCACCAAGGCAAAACTCGCCGCGAGCAGGCGCACGGGCAGCCAGTCAAACGCATGACGCAGTTGCCCGGCGCGCTCCGCCACCAGCGGGTTCTGGCTGTGCTCACTGGCCAGCGCCAGCAATCGATAAGCCAATGCCGCGACCGGGCCGAGCAGGAAGTACCAGAAAATCACCGCGAAAAAGCTCTGGTAGGCCTGCCATAAGAGGTGGCCCTGGACGCGTTCCAACAGTTGCTCGCCGCTGTCAGCGGCGATCTTCAGGTCGCGCTCGGCCACATGTTCGGCGGCTTGCAGGTCACCACGCCGCCACGCATCACGAAACGGCCCGAGCCCGGCCAGCAGATCGCCACGCCCCAGGCTGTAAATCACCACCAACAAGTGCACCGGCAACGCCAACAGGCCGTACGCCACCGGTTCCAGCACCAGCAACAACAGCCCCAGCACGGCAACGGGCAACAGCACCAGCAACACGAGAATCAGCCACGGTTGCTTGCCCATCCGCGGGCTCGCTTCCAGCTTGGCCAATTCACGCAGCCATCCGCCGTCGCGTTGCAGCCGCTGGCGCAGGGCCGAGAACTTCTCGATCCACACCGCCAGCACCAACACCAGGAAACTCATCGTGCGTGTCCTCCATCCTGCAGGGCGCTGCGAAAGCGCGTCCAATCAAAAGCCGGGCCCGGGTCGGTCTTGCGCCCCGGTGCGATATCACTGTGACCACAAATGCGTTGACGGGTAATGCCCGGGTAAGCCGCCAGCAACTGGCGGGCGAGCTCGATCAGTGACGCATATTGGGCATCGGTGAACGGCAGCTCGTCTGTTCCCTCCAGCTCGATACCCAGGGAAAAATCATTACAGACCTCGCGCCCCTCGAAGCGGGAAACCCCGGCATGCCAGGCACGGTCCCGACAGGATACAAACTGCGTGACCTTGCCGCTGCGCTCTATCAGAAAATGCGCTGATACCCGTAGGTCGGCAATCCCTTCAAAGTAGGCATGTTCCGTGACATCCAGGCGGTTCTGGAAAAACGCCTGCACCTTGCCGGTCTCGAATTGCCCCGGTGGTAGGCTGATGTTATGCACCACCAACAGTGAGATTTCGCCTGCGGGGCGCTCGTTGAAGTTGGGTGAAGGGCAATGTGCAATGCCCTGGCACCAACCGCTGGCGGGGTCCAACTGCATACCGGTTCCTTGAATGAGACGAGGTGTTACCAGTATGCCGCGTTCAGGCCTGTGGTTGCGATCACTTGCCGCGATTGAGTTGACGCAGGTTGGCGATCACTGCGGCCAGGGCGCGGTCGAACAGCAAACCATCATCCAGGACGCGCAACGCGCCCTGCTTGAACGCCATGGCCAATTGGCCAGCACTTTGATCGAGCACCTTGAGGCCCGTGCGGCTGACAAAAACGTAGGTATTGGCCGGCGCCATGATCGCGGTGAGCTTGCAGCGCAAGGTTGTGGCTTCATCCGGTTGAAGTTCGAACCAGTCGCCAATGCGCATTTGGTAGGCCCTCAACAGGTCCGGGTCATCAGAGGGCAAGTTTTCGATGGGATCTGGGGCGCCCCTATCGGCCACAAAAGGCTCACGCACTTCGATCAGCGTGTCGAGGCGTTCCGCGTCGAAGGATTGTGCGTGCATGGCCTGCAAGCGCACAAAAAACTCGCGCGTACTGAAAGGGTCGAACGCGGCGCTGGCCAAACCGTCACGCAAGGCCTTGAGCAGCCCGGGCAGTTGTTCCAGCAGATGCCGGCCCGCCTCGGTATCTTTCTGCAGGCTCACACTCCAGATCAATTCGTCCATGGTGCGCAGCCCCGCCTGCCATTGCACCGATTGTTCGCCGTGCTTGAGGCTGGCCAACAACAGTACCTGGCTCCAGGCCTGCTGGAGGAAATGCACCACCGCCAGCGGCAAGAGTTTGCCCAACACCCTGCGGCTTACCACGTCGGCCACCCGCTGACGGGCGGCCTGGGTGCGCACACGCCCTTCTTCAGCCTCTTGGGTGTGCTGCTCAAGCAATTCACTGCGGCGCCGCTCATCGGCGGCAAACGCGCTGAATTGCGCCAGCAACCGGGGGAAAATCGCCTGATCCTCAACGAATTCGTTGAGCAACTGCTGCACCACCTGCTCGATGCGCAGGTACAGACTGTCGCGCTGATAGTCGCCGCGCGGGCTCCAGCCAATAACGGCGGCGGCGATCTCATTGAGCAGGCGCCGCGCCGGATGGCCAGGGCGGCTGAGAAAGCTCTTGTCCAGCACCGCCACTTTCAGCAGTGGAATCTGCAGGCGGCCGATCAACGCCTTGAAGGCGTCCGGCACACTGCGGTCATTGCGCACGAACTCGAACAGCAAGGCCACCAGATTGATCGCGTCTTCGTCGGCATCTTCCACGACACGGGATTTACCGCTTTTCACACTCACCCGGGTCAACAGCTGCTCCAGCTGATTACGCAGGTCGAAATCGTCTTCAGCGTCGGGTTCCGGCACGTATTGCTGCAGGTGGGAGAGCAGGCGCAGCAGGTCGCGGCTGCTGATTGGCTGGGGTTCGGCGCTGGCTTCCAGGGTCGGCGCGACGCTGCCGCGCACAGCGGCCAGCAGTTTCTGCAAGGCTGCGAAGGCTTCCTGGCCCGTCTCATCGAGCGGCGGGTCTGCACTCGGCAGGCTGCCCTCGCGCTGCTGTTCTCGCGCTGCACGCCCACCCGGACGACGTGACGGCACAGCCTTGAGCTCAGGCAACACACCAGTGGCGACCAACAACTGGTTGGCTTCGCCAAACAACTGGTCGGCATCGCTGAGCACATACTTTTCAAAGAGTTTGAGCATGATCAGCTTGACGCGGATCTCCACGCCCAGGCTGCGCCCCGCGCATAAAAAGAACTCGCACAGCAGCGCCGGGCCCAGCGGGTTATCACGCTCATCCAGCGCCTTGCCCAGCAACGCGCTCAAGCGAGCAGTGAGTTGCCCCAATGCCAAGCCATCGCGATGCCGCACGCGACCGAGCATGGCCTCCAGCGCCACGGCTTTTTCCAGATCGTCATTGGAAGTACCCGGCGTAGCCTCATAGGACACCACAGGTAATAACTGCAACTCACCCCGGGCGGTCTGGCCCAGGCCGGCGAACGCGGCGAACAACTGCTCCATGAACACGCGCTCGAAATTCTTGCGCTTGAGCCGCAAGTCGCGCATGGCTTCGAAGAAAATGTGATGGTCGACATTGCTGCGGGCCTTGTCGGCCATTTCGAACAGGGTGTCGTCAGCGTTATCGAACAGTTCCTGCAAACCCTGTTGCAACTGCTGCGCGGCCTTGTCACGTACCTGCAGCAACACCACCGGCAAGCGCGCAAGCGGCGATGGCGTGGTCTGTGCCTTGTTGATGGGCACCACCTTTCCGTCAATGTGCATCCTGGCCTCCTGAAACGGCGGTGTAGGTTCGGGGAAAGATCGGCGGCGGGCCCTGTGGGCACTGCAAGTCACCGGTCATCACCAAGACGTCAAAGCTATGACGCCAATTGCAAGGCGCGAGATTATCTTGCAAACGAGGGCCATTGCGCCAGCAAACTCTGTCATTGCGCGGTAATTGGGTGGCGAGTCTGGGTTCAAAGGCGCACAGCCCCTATAATCGAGGCACTTTGTTTGTGGAGCCCGTTATGCCGAATCTCCGTCTTGCCGACCTCACCGCCGAAATCGAAGCCAACGTGCGCCGCGCGCTGCTGGAAGACATCGGCAGCGGCGACATCACCGCACAGTTGATCCCCGCCGAACGGCTGGCCAAGGCCACGATCATTACCCGCGATGCGGCCGTTATTGCCGGTACAGCCTGGGTGGATGCGGTGTTCCGCCAGCTCGACCCGCGGGTCGCGGTGCATTGGCAAGTGGCCGACGGTGAGCGCGTCAGCCCCAACCAGGTGCTGTTTCACCTCGAAGGCCCGGCCCGTTCGCTGCTCAGCGGGGAACGTTGTGCGCTGAACTTTCTGCAAATGCTGTCGGGCGTAGCGACCCGTGCGCAGTACCTGGCGGATTTTGTCGCCAGCACTCAGGTCAAGTTGCTGGACACCCGCAAAACCCTGCCAGGCCTGCGCCTGGCACAGAAATATGCAGTGACCTGCGGCGGCTGCCACAACCATCGCATCGGCTTGTATGACGCATTCCTGATCAAGGAAAACCATATCGCCGCGTGTGGCGGTATCGCTCAGGCCATTTCGGCCGCCCACAAGATCGCCCCCGGCAAGCCGGTGGAAATCGAAGTGGAAAGCCTGGAAGAACTGCGCGAAGCGTTGGCGGCGGGCGCCGATATCATCATGCTCGACGAATTGAGCCTGGACGACATGCGTGAAGCCGTACGGCTGAACGGGGGCAAGGCCAAGCTGGAAGCCAGCGGCGGGATCAACGAAACCACCCTGCTGCCCATCGCGCAGACCGGGGTGGATTACATCTCCATTGGCGCGATGACCAAGGATGTGAAGGCGGTGGATCTGTCGATGCGGCTGAGTATCTGAAAACGTTGAAAGGGCCGGTTTGCCGGCCCTTTCAATGAGGTTTCAAACCACCAGGTCATTCATCTCGCAATATTCTTCCCACTCGACACCCAGCACCTCTGCCGCCTCTTTGTGCAAGGCCAGCCGTGCGGCTTCGAACTCCTCCGGCGTCGAGGTGTACTTGAGGGTCAGTTCCCAAGGCTGATAGCCCTGGCTCTCGGCCTCATCCTCAAATGCCCACTGGATCTGGTCGCGCTGATCATCAGCGCTCAGGTCCTTGATCTCTTCTTTAAGCTGCGGCGACTCCTCGAGGTATTTCTCGAGGGCTTCTTCGTGCCGGGCTTCCTGGGTCTTTTCAGTCGTGGTCATGTTGTTCTCTTAGATCAAGGAATGGGGATGCATCTGGGTCATCAAGGTTGCGCAGATACAAAAGAGTGGGCACGAATGCCGCCTCGTCTGGCCTTCAGAACCATTCTGGGATCATCTGAAAACGTTGCCGTAGAACAATGTTGCATTTGTGCTTTGGACAGAAACCGCGTGTGGCACTTTATCACCAGCATTGGCTGGGCCTGCCCGGTTAAAACATTGCCTCTGTACCGCCCACTGTACTTTTTTCGCCTCGCTGGACCCTCTGATGGTCGTACTTGCCGACCGAGCACGGGCCAACTCGCTCAAGAATAGACCACACCACGCAAGCCGTATCAACCCTGACAAAGACCGGCGATCGCCTGTAGAATCCGCCCCCGCCATCAATTCGCCACCGGTAATCCGGAGAAAAGGAAGTCATGCAAGTTAAAAAACAAGTCTATAGGCCCGACATTGATGGGCTGCGCGCCATTGCCGTGTTGCTGGTCGTTCTCTACCACGCAAAATTCCCTGTGCTGGGTGGGTTCGTCGGCGTAGACGTGTTCTTTGTTATTTCCGGCTACTTGATTACGTCCATTCTGCGCAGGGAAATACTGGCCGGTCAGTTTTCGTTCAAGTCATTTTATGTTCGTCGCATCAAGCGTTTGTTGCCAGCCTACGTATTCATGATGATCTGCCTGGCTGCCTACTGTTACAACTACCTCATGCCGGACGACATGATATCGTTCGCCAAGAGCGCTGTTTATTCGATGGTAGCGGTCAGTAACATCTATTTCTTTTCGGGCACCGGCTACTTTGGGTCTGCCAGTACTGAGCCTTTACTGCATACCTGGTCAATTGCTGTAGAGGAACAGTTCTATATTGTCTGGCCCTTTATCCTGTTGGCGCTGGCGTGGATCAACAACAAGAAAGTCGCTCGCGTTGCAATTGTCGGACTGTTCGTTGTTTCGCTGGTTGCATCCGAGTATTACGCGGTTAACCATAAAAACGCCGCCTATCTGCTGCTGCCATTTCGTTTCTTTGAATTATTGATTGGCTGCATCCTCGCCGTGTACCAACACCGAATCGCGCGCCACACTACGATGCCGGGGTTCATGTCGGTCACGGGAATTGCATTGATTATTGGCAGTGCGCTGTTACTTGATGAGTCCTTTTCTTTTCCCGGTCTGAATGCGCTGCCTGTCTGCCTGGGTACCGCCTTGGTAATTGCCGCCGGTTTCCGGTCGCAAGCAGGGATCGGAACCAGGCTGTTGAGCCTCGCCCCTGTTCGATACGTCGGTAAAGTGTCCTATTCATTTTACCTGTGGCACTGGCCGGTGCTGGTGCTGGCAGCGTATCGAGGGATAGAACTCAACCATTTAAACGCCGCACTGCTGATGGCGATCGCCTTTGCTGCATCAGTAGTCAGCTTCCATCTGGTGGAAGAACGGTTCCGAAACGTTCGACAAAAAGGCTTCGCCCCCATCTTCGCCAGCATGTACATACTACCGCTCGCCTTTGCGGGTGCCTTCGCCTACATAGTGATTGCAAACGACGGCTACCGCGCACAGTCCGGAGCCTTGGTGGCTGAACTGGATGAAGCCAATACCTCGCATATTCAGCGCCCCAAATGCATCAGCGCCATGCTGGTAGGCAACGTAGAGGACTGCTACCTGGGCGTTGAGAAACCGAAAATGGATGGCATGCTTGTGGGTGATTCCTTTGCAAATGCTTACGCACCGTTCATTGGCGAGCTTGCAAAGGACGCCGGCCTGATGATCCACGACACAACGGCAGGTTCAACCCCGGCCATACCCGGTGTGTTCATGATGGACATGCAAAACAAGCTGTCCACAGAAGAAGCAATGAAGATCGCAAACTACAACACTGCTCGATTCGAACTGGCGAAAAAGCAAAAAATAGTGATCCTCTCAAACTTCTGGAACAACTACGCGGACTGGCAAGTCAGGTTCAGAATCCACAATGACAAAATAGAAGATGTAACAAACAACGCCGACGGCCTGCAAATGCAAACGGTGAAAGCTTATCTTGATGCGGGCGTAAAGGTAGTGGTGGTGGTTCAGCCATTCGCTGAAATTGGCAGAGCCGCAGTCAGCAAACTGCGCAGCATGAAGTTGAGGCATGCTGATGCGTCCGAGCTGATGCTACCGCCGGTTGAAAAAAATGAAGACCGGATAGAATACCGAATCAAAAAGGCTTTCCCGGAGATAGTATTAATTGATCCTAACGTTGTTCTTTGCAACGAGGCATGCACGTCGGTCATTGACGGAAAAATCATATTCCGCCTGGACGGATCACACCTCAATGCACCTGGAGCTGCAGCGCTTGGGGACGAATACATCAGGCGAGAGGGGAACCCCCTGAAATCGCTGTAATAAAAAGGGGCGTTTAGTACATAGCCGGACAATCGAATTTCTTGTTTGCCCTGCCGGGAACGCCTCGTAACGCTTAAGAAATCAACCTGTGCCCGAGACAGGAATCGAACCTGCGACCTTCGCGTTACGAGTGCGCTGCTCTACCGGCTGAGCTACACGGGCGGTGGGCTAAAGCTAGCACCGCATTGGCCATGCGGCAACTGACTCGCCACCACCCGGCGGGGCTTATGCGCCGTCCGCGCCGCAACCCTTGGCGACGTATTGCGCGTCAGCGGTGGTGGCGCATTTCCAGCCCGTAGTGGCACTGCGTGTCAAGGTGATGGTCTTGCCCAGCACGGGCGCCGGCGCATCGAGGATTTCACAGCTGATGGACCCGGCACCGGTAGCGACATCCCCGGTCACGTCAATCCTGCAGTTGGCGGTGGGGCTGGTGCCGCCGACCAACGCAACGGTCGGCACCGTGCCGCTGTTGATCGTCTCTTCGTAGCCGGCTTTCAACGCCGAAATTTCAGCCAGCCCTGCCGTGAACTTGGCCTTGGCCTGGTGCTTGGTGTACATGGGCAACCCGATGGTGGCCAAAATGCCGATGATCGCCACGACGATCAGCAACTCGATCAAAGTAAAACCTTTCTGACGCATCACATTCACTCTCCAGATATGGAACCCGATTCAGGGCGCTTCCTGCGCCCCGCAATGTGCAGCGGCGCCAGTGTACTCATCCGTGAGCGGTCAATCGCGTCCAGGACGCACAATCTGACATTTTATCCCGGGCCGGCCGCCTGCCCAAATCCGTCACCTGACTAAGCTATAAATCTTCAACTACCGGTGTGCGGAAACGCGTCATGAATGAAGCCTCAACGATCTACGCCTGGGAAGGCATCAACCGCAAGGGTCGCAGGGTATCCGGTAAAACTGCCGGAAAAAGCCTTGCCCTGATCAAGGCACAATTGCGCCAGCAAGGCATCTGCCCCAGCCGCGTGCGCAAGAAAACCCCGAGCTTGCCAAGCTTCGCTCCACCGATAAGGCCCGCCGATACTGCGCTGTTCACACGCCAGTTGGCGACCTTGCTGCGCGCCGGCATACCGCTGCTGCAAGCGTTCGATATCATCCGCGAGGGCTTCGACCACCGCCAGATGCGCGCACTGATACAAGGCTTGAAACAGGAAATCGCCGGTGGTAACACGCTGTCGGCAGCACTGCGCAAACACCCGCGCCACTTCGATGAGCTGTATTGCAACCTGGTTGCCGCCGGTGAACAGGCCGGCGCCCTGGAAACCCTGCTGGAACGGGTGGCGATTCATCTGGAGAAAAGCCAGCAGCTCAAGGCCCGCATCAAAAAGGCCATGACTTACCCTGCTGCCGTCATCGTGGTCGCGTGCGGGGTCAGCACAGTGCTGCTGATCCACGTGGTGCCGCAGTTCCAGAACCTGTTCGCCGGGGTCGATGGCAACCTGCCAAGCTTTACATTGGCTGTCATTGCCCTGTCCGAGTTCCTGCAGCGAGCCTGGTGGATGATTGCGCTGGGCACAGGCGGCGCACTCATCGGGTTTCGACAGGCCTATCAAAGCTCCCAGGGTTTACGTCATCAGGTGGACGCCGGTTTGTTGAACGTGCCTCTGGCAGGCACACTGCTGAAAAAATCCGCCATCGCCCGTTACGCCCGCACCCTCTCGACGACCTTTGCGGCGGGCGTGCCTTTGGTGCAGGCTCTGGGTTCCGTGGCAGGCGCGACGGGAAATGGAATGTTCAAACAGGCGATCGAACATATGCGTCACGATGTATCCACCGGCATGCAATTGCATCAGTCCATGACCCGCAGCGGTCTGTTTCCCCGCATGGCCATCCAAATGACGGCGATCGGAGAAGAGTCGGGCACTCTGGATAGCATGCTGGAGAAGGTTGCCGATCACTACGAGGCCGATGTGGATAACCTGGTCGACAACCTCACGAGCCTGATGGAGCCGTTGATCATGGTGATATTGGGTGGCATTGTCGGCGCGCTGGTGATCGCCATGTACCTGCCGGTGTTCCAGTTGGGGTCGGCATTTTGAGCCTGCTGCTGATTGAACGACCGTGGTTGTTTGTCGGGATCGCGCTGGTGTTGGGCCTGATCGTCGGCAGCTTCCTCAATGTGCTGGTGTGGCGCCTGCCGAAGATGCTGGAACGTGAATGGCGTGCCCAGGCCCAGGAGATTCTCGGCTTGCCGGCTGACCCCGAAGGCCCCGTTTACAACCTTGCGCAGCCCAATTCCTGCTGCCCGCAGTGCAACCAGCCGATTCGCCCCTGGGAAAACATTCCCCTGCTCAGCTACCTGATGCTCAGGGCGCGTTGTGCTCATTGCCGCGAGCCGATCAGCGCCCGCTATCCCTTCACGGAACTCGCCTGTGCGCTGATCTCTGGCGCAGTGGCCTGGCATTTCGGCTTCGGCTGGGAAGCAGGCGCGGTGCTGCTGCTGAGCTGGGGCCTGCTGGGAATGAGCCTGATCGACACGGACCATCAGTTGTTGCCGGACGTGCTGGTGCTGCCATTGCTGTGGCTGGGTTTGATCGCTAACGGGTTCGGCTTGCTGGCGACGCTGCACGATGCGCTGTGGGGCGCGGTCATTGGTTATATGAGCCTGTGGACAGTGTTCTGGGTGTTCAAGCGGGTCACCGGCAAGGACGGCATGGGCCACGGCGACTTCAAGTTACTGGCCCTGCTCGGTGCCTGGGGTGGTTGGCAGATTTTGCCGATGACGCTGCTGATGGCATCGCTGCTCGGGGTGTGTGCCGGGCTTGTGCTGATGCGTTTGCGCAAGTCCCAGGCCTCGGTGCCCATGCCTTTTGGGCCGTGCCTGGCAATTGCCGGCTGGATTGCATTGCTCTGGGGTGGTCAAATAACCGACTTCTATTTGCAGTCTGTCGGTTTCAAATGACCACTTCTGTCGCAACACCCTGGATTCTTGGCCTCACCGGTGGCATCGGCAGCGGCAAAAGCGCAGCCGCCCAGCACTTTATGGAGCTGGGCATCGACCTAGTCGACGCCGACCATGCCGCGCGCTGGGTAGTCGAGCCCGGCCGGCCGGCCCTGGCGCGTATCGCCGAGCATTTCGGTGGCGGCGTGCTGCAACCCGACGGCCAACTGGACCGCGCGGCGCTGCGCAAGCTGATCTTTGAAGTACCCGAAGAGCGCCGCTGGCTGGAAGCCCTGCTGCACCCGTTGATTGGCGAGGAAATTCGCAGCCACCTGGCCCGCGCCCGCTCGCCTTACGCGATCCTGGTGTCGCCGTTGCTGATCGAGTCCGGCCAATACAGCATGACGCAGCGCATTCTGGTGATCGATGTGCCGCAATCGCTGCAAATTCAACGTACCCTGCAGCGCGACGGCATCAGCGAGCAACAGGTGCAGGCGATTCTCAAGGCCCAGTCCAGCCGCGAAGACCGCCTGAACCATGCCGATGATGTGCTGGTCAACGACAAAGACCTCGCCTGGCTGCACAGCGAGGTCGAGCGACTGCATCACTTTTACCTTACTTTGCGTGGAGGCCGATCATGAGCCAACCCTTGACCGTCGACTGCCCAACCTGCGGCGCACCCGTGGAATGGAAAGCGACCAACCTCAACCGGCCGTTCTGTTCGGACCGTTGCAAACTCATCGACCTGGGCGCCTGGGCGGCCGAGGAACACAAGATTCCCGTGGCACCGGATGCTGAAGACGAGTTGTTTTCCGAAGACCTGCCGCCGCGCCATTAAGGCCGCATAAAGGCGTATTCCTGCTGGTCGTCGAGATTCTCTGCAAGGTATTGCAACTCGTCGGCCAGGTCTTCAAAAGTGCGCACACCCTTGCTCTGCTGCACCACTGCGCTGAGCATGGCGCGAAGGGTCAAACCCGGGTCGAAGCCGATTTCCTGTGCCGCATCCTGGCTTCTGCGCAACTCCTGCCGTGCCCACTCGTACACACTCATGGTTCGTGCTCCCGCTCGCTCAAAAAGTTTCGCGGAGCATGGGCCTGCCGGGCTGCCCGGGATTTGATCTGGATCAACGCTGCGAATCGTCATCCTTCCACGGCGCCGAGAGATAACGTGCGCGATTGAAGGTCTCCAGCCATTCAGGGCAAAACACCACCAGTGCGCTGATGACCATGCCGTTGATAAAAGCTTCGGGGAAGATGATCAGCCACAGGTAACCGACGAAGTCTTCCAGCCACTCGGGCATTGCGAAACGGCCGTCGAACCACAGCAACCCAAGCCCGACCAACAGACACAGCAAGGCTGACAGCGCGGCGGCAAAGAAACCGGAGCAAAAGATATACACAAAGGGGTTTCGCGGTTGCGCCCGCTCAACCAGCAGCGCGCACGTTTCGGTCACCAGCACCGGCAGCGCGATCAGCAATAAACCGTTGACGCCGACAGCCGCCAGGTCCTGACGCCCGAGCAACACCAGCCCCACCTGCGCGGCGAGCCCGCCAACGATTGCCAAAGGCCAGTCGAGCAGCAAAGTGACAGCCGTCATGCCGATAAAATGGTAAGAGACGCCGGTATCGAAATCCCGCCGCACCAGCCACAGCATGAACAGCGCGAACACCGTGCCGAACAACAAATGCTGGCGCCGTCGGTCGGCAAACAGCTCCACCCACGGCGAACGCAGGATTGCCCACATCACCAGCGGCGCATAAAGCAGCCAGCCGATAACGAGAGTTTGCGGTGCCAATACCGCTGCGCTGATCACGAATGCTGCCTCTCTGCATGAAACCTCATCACGCACCTCATCCCTGCGGTTGCCGTTGAGTCGTCAGTCTATACCCGTGTTTTAAAGCAAGACTTCCTGCGGTCATCATTTGGACGCTAAGCTGCCACTATGGATGACTCAGATTATTTGCGCCTGCTCACCGTAGCGGCCGAACAAGCCAATGCGTTTTTGTCCAATGCCCGCAAATGGGAGCGTGAGCGTTGGGTCTGCCAGCGCCTGTTGCAAGGCCTGAATGTGCCCTACCGCGCCGAAGAGTTTCACGCCGCCGGCCAGGAACCGCCCGACGTACTGTTTCGGGATGCCAGTTTCGAGGTGTTTTTCGTACTGGATGAGGGGCGCCGCCTGAACGACGAGTGGCGCGATGAGTTGTTGCGCCGGCGCAGTGCGTTTTCCCTGAGTCAGCTGGTGCGGCGCGAGGCCAAACCGCGACGCATCCCGGCCCATGAGTTTCTGCTGCGTCTGGCGCCGACCCTGCGCAAAAAAGCGCATAACTACAAAGAACGCGGGATGGACCTGGGCGAGCTGGACCTGATCGCCTTCACCAGCCTCAAGCGCGAAGTACTGGACCTCAACAGCCACTTCCCGCCGCCCACCGAATACCTGCGCCAGGGCTGGCGCTCGCTGTCCCTCGTCGGGCCGACCTTCGCCCGCGTGCTGTTCGCCCACCCGGACGCACCGGACTTCTTGCGCAACAACCTGGGCCGCAGCATAGTATTCGACGTGGGCATCAGCCTGTGACGCGGGCACAGGCTACGCTTGTGGCAATCGCGCCAAGCCGCTGACTGTAACGTGGCGCTCTTTTGCAACGTCTACCTGACGAGGCCTTTATGACCAGCCGCCTGAACCCCGATGACCAACAGCATGTCGAAGAGTACCTGCAACTCTCCCAGAACAGAGTCGAGCGCAAGCCTTTCAGGCCGTGGCTGCTCCTCGTTGTGGTGCTGGTGGCCGTGATCGGGCTCGGTCTGCTGAGCCGCCTTTTGAGTTACCTGACGCTATGAGCTGCCTGGCGCTCGCGGGGGTAACTGCTCCGATTTCTTTTAGCCTTGCGAGATATCCCCATGACCCATCGTATTATTATCGTCGGCGGCGGCGCCGGCGGCCTGGAGTTGGCTACCCGCCTGGGTAAGACTCTGGGCAAGCGCGGCACCGCCAGCATCACGCTGGTGGACGCCAACCTGACCCACATCTGGAAACCGCTGCTGCATGAAGTGGCTGCAGGCTCGCTGAACTCATCGGAAGACGAACTCAATTATGTCGCCCAAGCCAAATGGAACCACTTCGAGTTCCAACTGGGGCGCATGAGCGGGCTCGACCGTGAGCAAAAGAAAATCCAGCTGGCCGCTACCCTTGATGAAGAAGGCCGTGAACTGGTGCCTGCACGCGTGCTGGGCTACGACAGCCTGGTGATCGCGGTCGGCAGCACCACCAATGATTTCGGCACCGAAGGCGCGGCGCAGCACTGCCTGTTCCTCGATACCCGCAAACAGGCCGAGCGTTTCCATCAACAACTGCTCAACCACTACCTGCGCGCCCATGCCGGGCAAACCGATGTGGAAGAAAACATCAGCGTCGCCATCGTCGGCGCCGGCGCCACCGGCGTCGAACTGGCCGCCGAGCTGCACAACGCTGCTCACGAACTGGCGGCTTACGGCCTGGACCGCATCAAGCCGGAAAACATGCACATCACCCTGATCGAAGCCGGCCCACGGGTATTGCCTGCCCTGCCCGAGCGCATTGGCGGGCCTGTGCATAAAACCCTCGAGAAGCTGGGTGTGACGGTACTGACTAACTCGGCAGTGAGCGAAGTGACGGCAGACGCACTGATCACCAGCAGTGGCCAGGTCATCCCGGCCAGCCTGAAAGTCTGGGCCGCCGGCATCCGCGCCCCGGGTTTCCTCAAAGATATTGATGGCCTGGAAACCAACCGCATCAACCAGCTGCAAGTGCTGCCGACCCTGCAAACCACCCGCGATGAAAACATTTTCGCCTTTGGTGACTGCGCCGCCTGCCCGCAACCGGGCACCGACCGCAATGTACCGCCACGCGCCCAGGCGGCTCACCAGCAGGCATCGTTGCTGGCCAAATCGCTGAAGCTGCGCATTGAAGGCAAGGACTTGCCAACCTACAAGTACACCGACTACGGCTCGTTGATTTCGCTGTCGCGGTTCTCGGCGGTGGGCAACCTGATGGGCAACCTGACCGGCAGCGTGATGCTCGAGGGCTGGTTGGCGCGGATGTTCTATGTGTCGCTGTACCGCATGCACCAGATGGCGTTGTACGGTTTTTTCCGCACGGCCATGTTGATGCTCGGCAGCAAGATCGGGCGCGGCACTGAGCCAAGGCTCAAGCTGCACTGACGCACTGTACGGCAGTAAAAAAATCCCCCGGTCTTGCGACAGGGGGATTTTTATTGGGCGCGGTAAAACTCGGCCATGTGGTCGACAAACGCCCGCACCTTCGGCGCAAGGTGCCGGGACTGTGGATAAAGCGCGTAGTAATGTCGCTCGCCCAATGAGTAATTGGGCAGGATAGGCACAAGCTGGCCCTGCGCCAGATCATTGCGCACCGTGGCCTGGGTGAAACACGCGATGCCCGCGCCGGCGAGGGTTGCCGCGTGCAGCGCACTGATTGTATTGGTTCTGAATTGCCCCGAAGGCGTGACCCTGACCGCCCCGCCGCGCACTGTGCTCAGTTCCCAATCCGAAGAGGCACCGACAAAGGTCAACAGGCGATGCTTGTCGAGCTCCTGGGCAGTGCGGGGCAAGCCATAGCGGTTGATATAACCCGGTGATGCCACCAGGACCTGCCTGGAAACCGTCAACGTGCGTGCAATCAGCGAGGTATCCGCCAGTGCGTTGGCAATTCGTATTGCCACATCAAACCCGGCGGCCACCAGGTCGACGAACTGATCATCGCAACACAACTCAAGCTCTATGTCTGGATAGCGTCGCTGAAAACCTGGCAGCCAGTGCGGCAAGTCCAGCGTGCCCACCACTAAGGGCACGCTGACCCTGAGCAAGCCTTCAGGTCGCTGATGGCCACTGGCAATGAGCTGGGACGCCGCATCGATACGTTCGAGGATATCCACACACGCCGCGTAGTACTGCTCTCCCGCCGAGGTCAGGCTGAACCGTCGCGTGTTGCGGTTGATCAACTGGGCGCCCAGCTCAACTTCCAGCTGCTGCAATTGCCGGGAAATCGTCGAGTGCGTAGTGTCCAGGCGTTCCGCTGCAGCAGAAAAGCCCTTGGCCTCGACGATGCACCGAAAGGCGCGCATGGCAGATAACTGGTTCATCAAACAGGCTATCCCGGGCAAATCAAAGAATCAGTTAACCGGCAGAGCGAGGATTTGCGACGTGGTCAGCACCGAACCAAAGGTGTCTTCGATTTCAGCCAATGCCGAATTGTGCAGTTCATCCTTGTTAACCGAACGGCCATCAGCACGGGTAATCGCCCGAGTGGCTGTGGCGTCGGATGCTACCACAACGTCGTAGCCCAACGGCGCAGCGTCCCGGGCGGCGCCAGCGACGCAGGCGTGGGTCATCAGGCCGGTGATAATCAGGGTTTTGACGCCTGCCTTTTTCAGTTGTGCATCTAGGTCGGTGCTGGCGAACACGCTGACGGTGGTTTTCTGCACGAGCTTGTCTTGTGGGCGTGGCTTCATCAGCGGGTGAAAGTCCACAGTCTTGCCATCGTTGGCAAACACTGCGGCGCCCGCCGGTGCGATGTGTTGCACGTGAATGACCTGGATATGTTGCGCGTCGGCAAACTCAATCAAGCGACGGGTGTTTTCCAGGGCTTTCAACCTGTCCGGGATCGGCATGCGACCGGTGAAATATTCATTCTGGAAGTCGATGACCAACAAGGCGGTAGTTTTCGGGGCCAGCCGCTCGGTTGGCTTGGCACCGGACATGGCGCGAATGGTGGGGTGCTGGTTCGCGGCGGTTTCGGCGGCGACAGCACACTGCCCGAGCCCCATCAGCATGCCCAGACCAACAAGGGTGGTCTTGAGCAGCGCGGGCAACGAACGAACGGGTTGAATGGCCAAGATAGGGGTCATGATGCGGGTTCCTGTGTAGGTGAGTAACTGACGAGGCCCAGTCTAGGAGGTCTCGACCGCTGCACCAACGCACCAATCAGCACAATATATGTTTGAAAACTGCACAAACGAGATCAAAAAACAGGCAAAAAAAATCCCCGTATCTGTCGATACGAGGATTTTTAATATGGTCGGGGTAAGGGGATTCGAACTCCTGACATCCTGCTCCCAAAGCAGGCGCGCTACCGGACTGCGCTATACCCCGGTAAAAAAAAGGCGACCTTTCAGTCGCCTTCTTCGATCAGCGCTTTTGGCCTCTGATCTTAAGATTCGATTCCAGCGTTAACTGGTCTCAAAAATGGTGGGTCGTGTGGGATTCGAACCTACGACCAATTGGTTAAAAGCCAACTGCTCTACCAACTGAGCTAACGACCCAAATATGGTCGGGGTAAGGGGATTCGAACTCCTGACATCCTGCTCCCAAAGCAGGCGCGCTACCGGACTGCGCTATACCCCGGTTTGAAATTGGCTCCGTGACCAGGACTCGAACCTGGGACCCAATGATTAACAGTCATTTGCTCTACCGACTGAGCTATCACGGAACTACATATTTCAAAGTACAACTTTTACTGCTATCCAACCTTCTCTTCGACTTGCCCGTATCGCTACGTTCATGTGTCTGAGGCGCGCTATTCTACAATCTTAAAAACCCCTGTCAACCCTTTAAATTGCTTTTAAGACAATGATTTGCGCTTGTTTCTGATTTCTTCTTGGGGAGAAGAAACCCGTGGGCTGACGTTGCTGCGGGGCGCACTTTACAAGCCTTTGCCTTACAGTTCAACGCCCTATCGAAAAAAAAGGCCCCGCAATGCGGGGCCTCCTCTTATCGCCATACAGGCCGGGCTCAATGGAAGACGATTTCGTCGTTTTCCACTGCCGCTTTGACGCTGGTGCCCGGCATGAAGCTGCCCGACAGAATCAACTGCGCCAACGGGTTTTCGATCCAGCGCTGGATCGCACGCTTCAGCGGCCGTGCGCCATACACCGGGTCGTAACCGACCGCGATCAGCTTGTCCAACGCCTCATCGCTCAGTTCCAGGTTCAACTCGCGCTCAGCCAGACGGCCACGCAGGCGACCCAACTGGATCTCGGTAATGCCTGCGATTTGATCCCGCGCCAGAGGCTCGAAGATCACCACTTCGTCGACCCGGTTGATAAACTCCGGGCGGAAGTGCGACGTCAGCGCATCCATCACCGCAGCGCGCTGGCCTTCACGATCGCCTACCAGCTCCTGGATCTGCGCCGAGCCCAGGTTGGAGGTCATCACGATTACCGTATTACGGAAGTCCACCGTACGCCCGTGGCTGTCGGTCAACCGGCCATCTTCCAGCACTTGCAACAGGATGTTGAACACATCCGGGTGCGCCTTCTCGACCTCATCCAGCAGGATCACCGAGTAAGGCTTGCGGCGCACGGCTTCGGTCAGGTAACCGCCCTCTTCATAGCCCACATAGCCTGGTGGTGCGCCAATCAGACGGGCCACCGAGTGTTTCTCCATGAATTCGGACATATCGATCCGCACCATGGCCTCTTCAGTATCAAAGAGGAATTCGGCCAAGGCCTTGCACAACTCGGTTTTACCCACGCCGGTCGGGCCGAGGAACATAAACGAGCCGCTTGGACGGTTCGGATCGGACAAACCGGCCCGCGAACGCCGCACCGCGTTGGACACTGCCACCACCGCCTCTTCCTGGCCGATGACGCGCTGGTGCAGCAGGCTTTCCATCTTCAGCAACTTGTCGCGCTCGCCTTCGAGCATTTTCGACACCGGAATGCCGGTCCACTTCGAGACGACTTCGGCAATTTCTTCCTCGGTCACCTTGCTGCGCAGCAACTGGTTCTCGGGTTTGCCATGCTGGTCGACCATCTGCAGGCTGCGTTCCAGGTCCGGGATCACCCCGTACTGCAGTTCGGCCATGCGGTTCAGGTCACCTTTACGGCGCGCGGCTTCCAGCTCCTGACGAGACTGCTCGATCTTTTGCTGGATCTGCGCAGAACCCTGCACTTCAGCTTTTTCCGACGTCCAGATTTCTTCCAGGTCGGAATACTCGCGCTCCAGACGGACAATTTCTTCCTGGAGTTTTTCCAGGCGCTTTTTCGCCGCGTCGTCTTCTTCTTTCTTCAACGCCTGGGATTCAACTTTCAACTGAATCAGGCGCCGGTCCAGACGGTCGAGCACTTCCGGCTTGGAATCGATCTCCATACGAATGCGGCTGGCCGCTTCGTCGATCAGGTCGATAGCCTTGTCCGGCAATTGACGGTCAGTGATGTAGCGATGGCTCAATTTCGCCGCCGCAATGATCGCGCCGTCGGTGATAGCCACCTTGTGGTGAACCTCATAGCGCTCTTTCAAGCCACGCAGGATTGCGATGGTGTCTTCTTCGCTCGGTTCTTCCACCAGTACTTTCTGGAAGCGCCGCTCGAGGGCCGCGTCCTTTTCAATGTACTGGCGATATTCGTTGAGCGTGGTCGCACCGACGCAGTGCAGCTCGCCGCGCGCCAAGGCCGGTTTGAGCATGTTGCCGGCATCCATGGAGCCCTCGCCTTTACCGGCGCCGACCATGGTGTGCAATTCGTCGATAAACAGAATGATCTGCCCTTCCTGCTTCGACAGCTCGTTGAGCAGGGATTTCAGGCGTTCTTCGAACTCGCCACGGAACTTGGCACCGGCAATCAGCGACCCCATGTCCAACGACAACAGGCGTTTGCCTTTAAGGCCGTCCGGCACTTCACCATTAATGATGCGCTGGGCCAAACCTTCGGCAATTGCGGTTTTACCCACGCCAGGCTCACCGATCAATACCGGGTTGTTCTTGGTGCGGCGTTGCAGCACCTGGATGGTGCGACGGATTTCATCGTCACGGCCGATCACCGGGTCGAGCTTGCCCTCTTCGGCACGCTTGGTCAGGTCGACGGTGTATTTATCCAGGGCCTGGCGCGACTCCTCATGGTTGGGGTCATTCACCGCATCGCCGCCACGCAGGTTGTTGATGGCGTTTTCCAGGGCTTTCTTGCTCACACCCTGGCCCAGCAACAATTTGCCGAGCTTGCTGTTCTCGTCCATCGCGGCGAGCAACACCAGTTCGCTGGAGATGAACTGGTCGCCTTTTTGCTGGGCGAGGCGGTCAGCCTGGTTGAGCAGGCGCGCCAAGTCCTGCGACATGTTCACGTCGCCGGTGGGGTTCTGGATTTTCGGCAGTTGGTCGAGCTCTTTGCTCAACTCCTTGCGCAGGCTGTTGACGTCGAAGCCCACCTGCATCAGCAAGGGCTTGATAGAACCACCTTGCTGTTCCAGGAGCGCCTGCATCAAGTGCGCAGGCTCGATGGCCGGGTGGTCGAGGCCCACCGCCAGGGATTGAGAATCCGATAAAGCCAACTGCAATTTGCTGGTTAAACGATCAATACGCATTAGTCACCTTCCTTTTGAGCAGGCCGGAGCTAGAAATACACATCCTGAATGAAGAAACCTGCCAGATACCCTTATAGATGGGGTGGATTCTGGAAGATTCAAGCTGTGGATAGTTGACGCAGATCAGAAGAGTCTAGCGTTCCAGCCAGATAAGGGAGGCGAACCGACCGGTGCGCGGGTTGCGCCGGTAGGAAAAGAAACGAGGGTCAGTCACGGTGCAGAATCCGCCGCCATAAACAGCAGTGACACCCCGCGCTGCCAGACGCAGGCGCGCCAGCTGGTAGATGTCAGCCATGTATTTGCCGGGGTTGCGGCTCGGCACAAAGGCTTCAGCGGTCACCGGCAGTTGCTGCATGAAGGCTTCACGTACCTCCGGGCCGACTTCAAAGGCTTGCGGGCCAATGGCCGGACCCAGCCAGACCAACACGTCGGCCGGCTCGGCGCCCAGGCTTTCGAAAGTAGCCTCAAGCACCCCCGCCGCGAGACCACGCCAACCGGCATGGGCGGCCGCTACGCGAGTGCCTGCACGGTTGCAGAACAACGCGGGCAGGCAATCGGCAGTCATGGAAGTGCAGGCGATACCCGGTGTGCGGGTCCAGCTGCCATCCGCTTCGACCGTGCGCGACGGGTTGGCCTCGACCACTGTCACCCCGTGGACCTGACGCAACCAGGCGGGCTGGATATCAAAGGCATCGGTAAGGCGGCGGCGATTTTCGAGCACGGCCGCAAGGTCATCCTCGACATGATCGCCCAGATTGAGGCTGTCGAACGGCGCCACACTGACGCCGCCCGCACGGGTGGTGACGCAGGCTTTGACTCCCGACGGCGCGGGCCAGTCAGGAATCAGCCAGTCACTCATCCGATAAACGCCTCACGATCCTGCTTGAGCAGCGACAACAACCAGACCAGGTCGTCTGGAAGAGGCGATTCCCAGCTCATCCGCTTACCGCTCGTCGGATGATCCAGCTCCAGGAAGCGTGCATGCAACGCCTGGCGCGGAAAGCTTTTCAGCGATTCAACCATGGTCTGACTTGCCGCCGGCGGAATGCGGAAGCGGCCACCGTAGGCAGGATCCCCGACCAGCGGGAAATTGATATGCGCCATGTGCACACGAATCTGGTGGGTGCGACCGGTCTCCAGCTTCACCCGCACATGGGTGTGGGAGCGAAAACGCTCCAGCACACGGTAGTGGCTGACGGCCTGCTTGCCGCCTTCCATCACCGCCATACGCTGGCGCTGCTGGCCGTGGCGACCGATCGGGGCGTTGATCTTGCCACCCGCCACCACGACGCCGATCACAATGCACTCGTAGATCCGGCTGACGCTGCGGCTTTGCAGTTGTGTGACCAACTGCGTCTGGGCCTGGATGGTCTTGGCCACCACCATCAAGCCGGTGGTGTCCTTGTCCAGGCGGTGCACGATGCCGCAGCGCGGGACATTGATGATGTCCGGCACGTGGTGCAACAAGGCATTGAGCAAGGTGCCATCAGCGTGCCCGGCCGCCGGGTGAACCACCAGGCCTGCGGGTTTGTTGATGACCAGGATGTCGTCGTCTTCATAGACGATATCCAGCTCGATATCCTGGGCAACCCATTCTCCCTGGGCTTCCTGCTCGGCAGTCAGCTCAAGAATCGCACCGCCATGGACTATGTCTCGCGGGCGGATAACCGCTCCATCCACAGTCAGGCGGCCGTCTTTGATCCAGGCGGAAAGGCGCGAGCGCGAGTGCTCAGCGAATAATTGTGCGGCGACTTGATCGAGGCGTTGGCCGCCCAATTCGGACGGCACCTCTGCGCGAAGTTCAATTTTATCGGACATGCTCAGACTAGGCGTGGCACAGCCTTTGGTTTCGGCTGCGCGCTTGTGGTTAAATACGGCGTCTTTTGCCCCGAGGCTTTCAACGGGGCGCTCATCATAACAGGACGGCCCCGCCCAAGACAGCGGCCGTCATAGGGACGCAAGCCGCCATGCAAGTGAAACACCTGCTGCTGATCGCCATCCTCGCCATGACTGCTGCTTGCTCGTCAACAAAGGAAGTCGTCGACGAAAACCTGAGCGAAGTCGAGTTGTATCAACTGGCTCAGAAAGACTTGGACAATAATAGCTACACCAGCGCCACAGCGAAGCTGAAGGCCCTGGAGTCGCGCTATCCGTTCGGGCGCTATGCCGACCAGGCCCAGCTTGAGTTGATCTACGCCAACTACAAGAACGCCGAGCCGGAAGCCGCCAAGTCCGCCGCCGAGCGCTTTATCCGCCTGCATCCGCAGCACCCGAACGTCGACTACGCCTACTACATGAAAGGCCTGACCTCGTTCGACCAGGATGTTGGCCTGCTGGCGCGTTTCCTGCCGCTGGACATGACCAAGCGTGACCCGGGTGCTGCCCGCGACTCCTACAACGAGTTCGCCCAGCTGACCAGCCGCTACCCGAACAGCCGCTACGCGCCGGACGCCAAGCAGCGCATGATCTACCTGCGCAACCTGCTGGCTTCCTACGAGATTCACGTAGCCGACTACTACCTGACCCGTCAGGCCTATGTAGCCGCAGCAAACCGTGGCCGTTACGTGGTTGAGAACTTCCAGGAAACCCCTTCCGTGGGTGACGGTCTGGCGGTGATGACCCAGGCTTACCAGGCACTGCACCTGGACGCACTGGCTGCTACCAGCCTGGAAACCCTGAAGCTTAACTACCCGGACTCCCCAAACCTGAAAGACGGCCAGCTCGTGCCTCGGGTTGCCGAAGCCGACAACCGTTCGTGGCTGAGCAAATACACCCTGGGCCTGATCAGCTCCCGTCCACCGTTGCCGCCGGGCGAGACCCGCGCCAACCAGGACGTGATGAAGCAGTTCCAGGACGCCAAGGATGCCATTCCTTCGGAGCTCAAGCCGCATGACGCCAACGGCGACGTGATCGAAGAAGAAGCGCCACAGGCGCTTGGCAACAATCAAGACCGCTCGTGGTTCAGCTACATGACCTTCGGCATCTTCGACTGATCTGTCGACACACCCGAAAAAGGGAGCCTTCGGGCTCCCTTTTTTGTGGGCCAGCGTTATTGCGCTGTGCGCCTGCCACGTCCTTGGCTAAACTGGCGCATTCCCTGTCGAGAAACTGCCCATCATGGTTCGTCTACTGTTCTGGATTGCTGTCATTGCTGCCGCGGTTTGGTTCTGGCGCAAGTTCAAAAGCCCAGCCGCCAAGCAGCAGCGCTCCGGCGAGCCTGAAGCCGCCTTGATGGTGCGCTGCGCCCACTGCGGCGTGCACTTGCCGCAAAATCGCGCATTAAGCTCACGCCAGGAGTGGTACTGCACCCAGGCACACCTGGAACAAGGGCCGAAGTCTATCCAGCGTTGATTCGGCCTTGCGGGGCATAAGGCGCCGGGTCGATGATCGGCGCATGCCCCAGCAACAAGTCGGCAAATAACTGGCAGGACGCCGGTGCCAGTACCAGGCCGTTGCGGTAATGCCCGCAATTGAGCCACAACCCTTTGAAGCCCGGAACCTCGCCGATATAAGGGATGCCCTCCGGCGAACCAGGGCGCAAGCCAGCCCAATGCCCGACAACTTCGGCGTCCGCCAACGCGGGAATCAATTCCACCGCCGAGGCCTTGAGGCTTTCCAGTGCCGACTCGGTCGGCGTCTTGTCGAAGCCCTCATGCTCCAGCGTGCTGCCAATCAGAATGTGCCCGTCACGCCGCGGGATCGCGTAGCGCCCTTTGGCCAGAACCATACTCGAGAGGAAGTCTGCCGCGCATTTATACAAAATCATTTGGCCTTTGACGGGCTCCACCGGTAGCGCCAAACCCAGCTTGCCGAGCAACTCCCCACTCCAGGCGCCTGCAGCCAACACGACCTGATCGCCAGAAATCTGCCCGGTGGCGGTGTTCACCCCCACCACGTTGCCGCCTTCGAGAACAAAGCCATGCACTTCGCACTGCTCGTGAATGGTCACGCCGGGAAGTGCCAGCAGCGCTGCCTTGAGGGACTTGACCAGCCGCGGGTTGCGCACATTGGCCACATCGGCCATGTAGATCGCCCGGGAATAACCACCGCCCAGTACCGGGACCGCATCATGGGCAGCCGACACGTCCACTTTGCTCAATGGCCGGCCTTCGCGGGCAGCCCAAGCCAGCGCCTCGGCCTCGTCATCCAGGTCCAGCCAATAGAGCCCCGTGGTATGCACCTGCGGGTCGACGCCCGTGGCCGCGAACAATCGCTCGGCCAACTGCGGATAAAAATCCTGGGACCAATGGGCCAAGGCAGTGACCGCCGGGCTATAGCGCCACGGATACAATGGCGAAACAATTCCGCCACCCGCCCATGAGGATTCCTGCCCGAGCCCGGAACGCTCCAGCAGCACGACGGCCTGACCGTGGGTGGCGAGGTTGAACGCCGTCAACAACCCGATTACGCCGCCGCCGACAATCACTACTTGCTGTTGCTTAGCCATCATTTGTTCCAGCCGATAAAAAGGGAAAAGCGCGCCTGGCGCCCATTCATCCAACACTCTCATCATTGCCCCCAGCACGCCCGGTGCGACGTTTCAGGTAGCGCGCCAGTGTTGCTGCGCCCGCCGGTGCTGGTCAGGCCGAATTCGCCACAAGGGTCGCCGGCCATGACAGAGCCGACGACCGGCGTGGCTACCAGGCTGAATACCTGAGGCTGCAATGCAGCGCTGATTCTATAGCGATCATTGCCCTCACTGACGCCGCTTGCATCAATAAAAGTGCCGTTGCGCGTGTAAAAGCGCTCTAGGTACTGTGCTTGCTCCGTCAGCAACGCAACAATTTCTGCGCGATAAGCCTTTCTTACGTGCCCGGTGTAGCCGGGGTAAGCGATCCCGGCCAGCAAAGCAATAATCAAAACAGCGATCAGTAGCTCGATCAAAGTAAAACCCTGGCAATCCTTGCCCATTGGTAAGTTCCTTACTGAAGTTGCCGCCATAAAACCCGTCGAAGTCTCCCGCCAGGCCCCTCATTCGCCTGCGCATACACCGCCTCGAGAACCGTGCGCGACTGCCCCATGAACCCGACCGCCGTCACCCGGTATAACGCCGTCGGCTTCCCGCCGGGCTGATCTGCCAGCCCCAACGACTGGACCCCATAGAGGCCGCCCGCCAAGGCAACCCAGGTGACCGCTGACACAGAATGCGTCCCGGCACTGATCACCGAGTACGATTCTTGCGGCGGCGCACAGGTGCTGATGGATTGACACAACGGCAGTGCACTCCCCGCTTTCCTGATCACCCATGCCCCCTGCTCCAGCCCGCTTTCTGCAGATTGAAATGACTGATTACGATGCCAGAGGCTGCCGGCGATTTTTTGCTGGGACACCGCCCCCTGCATCGACGCCAGGCCGGCCAGTGATAAAACCAGCAGAAATAACAGGCTGATCAACAACACCATGCCGTTCTGCCGAAAACAGATGCGCTCAACGCTTGTCATGGTCGCCCCGCCCCAGCCGGTTACGCAGTGCCGCCACCACGCTGTAATCCTGATCTTTCACGCGCCCGGAGGGGTCACGCAGCGTCATGTGGATACGTACGCTGCGTATCAGCGACTCATCGGCCGGGCTCGCGTCATACCGCAAAATTCCCTTCGACCCCGCGTCGGCCGCCATGCCGAAACTGATCTCGAATGCCTGTACGTTATCCACCAACACCGTCCTGGCCGGTGCCGCGAGTGTGCTGACTTTCAATTGGCCGGTCTCGAAGGTGTAGGTGAGTTGGCGTATCGCAAACCGTATCTGGCCGGGTGCCGGCGACGGCGAATTACCCGCATAAGCATGGGCAGTGCTGCGACAATCGGAAAGCACGGTCCAGTCAGGCGCGCCGCCGTCACTGCCGACATCGGCGGTGACCAGCGTCAGAGACCGGGCGCTCCCGGAGGCGCTCCAACCGACAGGCCGGTCAAACGCTGCCGGCGCATTGTCGATAGCCGCCACTTCCAGGCAGCCAAACATGCCTGCCTGACGGATATCCTGGATCATCTTGCCCAATACAAACCGGGCATCATCCTGAAGCAACGTTGCGGCTTGCTGGGCAGACTGAGTCGCCCGGGAACTGATCACCACCCGGCTGATTCCGAGCAGGAGTACCAACCCGACCGCCAGCGCCAGCAGCATTTCCACCAGGCTGAACCCCCTGACAGAACGATTCATTGCCCCCCCTCTGAATCACTGGCAATACGGCTGGTCAGGCTGAACGTTTCCCGCGCAGCTGGCGTATTTGCGCCCCTGGCGTCATCCCAACTGATGCTGACCGTCACTTCGCTGCCGCTGACAGCCACCGAGCCCTTGCCGCCCGCCCCGGCAAACCCGGCGATGTTGGCCTCAAAGTCATGAAGGTCCAATGCTCGTACGCTGGCACCTGCCGTACCGGGTGATGCGCTGCCGGCTTGATTCCAGGTGTAATCGGCGCCCGAGTTGGCGCGCACCCGGTCCAGCATGTCGTAGGCAATGAAGCTGGCCTGGCTGGTCATCCGCGAACTGTCGGTGTACTTGAGGGCATTGAGCTGAATCACCGCAGCACCGAGCAGGCCCACCGCGAGAATCAGCACCGACACCAGCACTTCGACCAGCGTCATGCCGGATTGCTGGTGATGCCGGGGGCTGGAAAAATGTGTGTTCAGGGGTGCAGACATTCCCGTCGTCGTCCATGTCGAAGGCCTGAGAAGCAGCAGAAAACTGCTGTGCGGCCCAAGACTAGCGCCGGATTTTGGCCCGCGCTGCTCCCGGAACAAAGGGAAATACTTTGGACATAAAGGCCATCATTCAGCGCTACATATCCAGGGCTATACCTGAATCTACCGGCTCAAACACACACTGCGTCCACGGAGGGACGGCCCATGAAACAACGAGGCTTTACCCTGATCGAGTTGCTGTTCGCCCTGCTGCTGAGCGGCATCCTGGTGCAAATGACGGTGCCCGGCTTCAAGGGGCTGCTGGAATCACGGCACAGAAGTCTGGCGGCAAACGCGCTGGCGGAGGGCTTGCGTTTCGCGCGCGCCGAAGCCATCGCTCGCAATCGCGCCGTGATTATTCAGGCGCAGGGTGACGACTGGGGCCAAGGATGGCGAGTGATCGTTGATGTCAGCGGGCGCGGCCATCTGGACGACAACAACCCGCTGCTTCTGGAGCGTCAAGGCAGCGGGCGTGCTGTGATTGCAGGCAATGGGCCGGTCAAGACCCAGGTGCGTTTCAGCGGGCTGGGCGAACCGGTTTTTGCGCGCGGGGGCTTTCGTGCCGGCACCCTGCACGTGTGCGATGCGGCGCGGGCACAGAGCATCTTTCAAGTGGTACTGGCGCCTAGCGGAAGGATCAGCCTGCGCAGTGATAATACCGAGCAGGCTTTATGCCGAGGCTGATCCGGGACCTTGCGAGGTCAGAGCAGCGAGCGAACCCGCAACTCTTTGGGCATGGAGAACGTGATGTTCTCTTCGCGACCGGCCAACTCGTCGGCGCCGGTGGCACCCCAGGCCTGCAACTGCTGGATCACACCACGCACCAGTACTTCCGGGGCCGAGGCGCCTGCGGTAATGCCAATGCGCTCGACACCATCGAACCAGTTGCGCTGCAGGTCTTCGGCGCCATCGATCAGGTAGGCCGGTGTCGCCATGCGCTCAGCCAGCTCGCGCAGACGGTTGGAGTTGGAGCTGTTCGGGCTGCCAACCACCAGGACCACATCACATTCATTGGCCAATTGCTTGACCGCATCCTGGCGATTTTGCGTGGCGTAGCAAATGTCATCCTTGCGCGGGCCGCCAATCGCCGGGAAGCGCGTGCGCAGGGCATCGATCACGCGGCTGGTGTCATCCATGGACAAGGTGGTCTGGGTAACGAAGGCCAAACGGTCAGGGTTGCGCACCTGCAGGTTGGCGACGTCTTTCTCGTCTTCCACCAGGTAGATTGCGCCGCCATTGCTGGCGTCGTACTGCCCCATGGTGCCTTCAACTTCCGGATGGCCAGCGTGACCGATCAGGATGCATTCACGGCCATCACGGCTGTATTTAGCCACTTCGATGTGCACCTTGGTCACGAGCGGGCAAGTCGCGTCGAACACCTTCAGGCCACGGCCAGCCGCTTCGTTGCGCACGGCCTGGGAAACACCGTGGGCACTGAAAATGACGATGACGTCGTCCGGCACCTGCTCGAGTTCTTCAACAAATATGGCGCCGCGGGCGCGCAGGTCTTCGACCACGAATTTGTTGTGGACCACTTCATGGCGCACGTAAATCGGTGGCCCGAAGACTTCCAAAGCGCGGTTGACGATTTCGATCGCCCGGTCCACGCCAGCGCAGAAGCCACGGGGGTTGGCGAGTTTGATTTGCATGCTGTGCCTCGTGTCTTGCAGCGCAAGAAATTGGATCTTGTGGGAGCTGGCTTGCCTGCGATGCAGACACCACGGTGTATCAGGTACACCAGGATGATGCTATCGCAGGCAAGCCAGCTCCCACACAAGCCAGCGCCCGCAGGCACCGGTTTTTGTCAGTCAGAGCGCTTTAACGTCGAATATTTCAACATCAAAGGTCAAGGTTTTACCGGCCAACGGGTGGTTGAAGTCGATGGTCACTTGCGTGTCATCGAAAGTTTTAACCACGCCGGGCAGTTCGGTATTCGCCGCATCATTGAAGATCACCAGCAGGCCTTCCGAAAGGTCCATGCCTTCGAATTGCGAGCGCGGAATGATCTGCACGTTTTGCGGGTTGGGCTGGCCAAAGGCGTTTTCCGGCAGGATTTGCAGGGTGCGCTTGTCGCCAGCCTTGAAACCGAACAGGGCCGCTTCGAAACCCGGCAACAGGTTACCGTCGCCAACCTTGAAGGTAGCCGGGGTTTTGTCGAATGTGCTGTCGACCGTGTCGCCATTCTCCAGGCGCAGTGCGAAATGCAAAGTGACTTCCGTGTTCTGGCCAATACGTTGCTCAGCCAATACCTGATCAGTCATTGACGGTCTCTCCGGTTTTCTTGCTCTTGAACATATCCAACGCCAGCATGATTGCACCGACGGTGATGGCGCTGTCGGCAAAGTTGAACGCCGGGAAGTACCAGCGGTTCTGCCAATGCACCAGAATGAAGTCGATCACATGGCCCAGCGCAATGCGGTCGTACAGGTTGCCCAGCGCACCGCCCAGCACCAGGGCGAGGGCAATGGCCAACCAGGTGTCATCGCGGCCGAGGCGCTTGAGCCACACCACCAGCACCGCACTGACCACCACGGCGATCAGGGCAAACAGCCAACGTTGCCAGCCGCCGCTATCAGCCAAAAAGCTGAAAGCGGCGCCCGTGTTGTAGGCCAGGGTCCAGCTGAAGTAATCCGGGATCACCACGATTTGCTGGAACATCTGCAGGGAGCCTTCGAAGTGAGCCTTGCTGACCTGATCAATGATCAGGACCAGCACACTCAATACGAGCCAGCCCAGACGTCCGAAACGGCTGGAAGCATTAGGCATAGTGGCGAACCTCGCCAGCACCGCTGATGTTATCGACGCAACGACCGCAGATTTCCGGGTGCTCAGGGTTCACGCCGACGTCTTCACGGCAGTGCCAGCAACGGGCGCATTTCGGGAAGGCCGACTTGACCACTTTAAGCTTCAGACCCGGAACTTCCGTGGCAACCGCATCCGCCGGGGCTTGGGCAAATGGCGCCAGGCTCGCGGTGGACGTAATCAGCACGAAGCGCAGCTCGTTGCTCAGCTTGGCCAGGTCGGCGGTCAGGCCTTCCTCGGCAAACAGGGTGACTTCGGCTTGCAGGTTGCCACCGACGGCCTTGGCCGCACGCTGCACTTCCAGCTCCTTGTTCACCGCGACCTTGACGGCCATCACGCCTTCCCAGTACTCGCGGCCCAGTTCGAAGTCGGCCGGCAGCTCGGTCAGGCCTTCGTACCAGGTGTTGAGCATCACGGACTCGTTGCGCTCGCCCGGCAGATACTCCCACAACTCGTCGGCGGTGAAGGCCAGGATCGGCGCGATCCAGCGCACCAGCGCTTCACTGATGTGGTACAGCGCGGTCTGCGCCGAACGACGCGCCTTGCTGTTGGCGGCGGTGGTGTACTGGCGGTCCTTGATGATGTCGAGGTAGAAACCACCCAGCTCCTGCACGCAGAAGTTGTGGATCTTCGAGTACACGTTCCAGAAACGGTATTCGCCGTAGTGCTCCTGCAACTCGCGCTGCAGCAACAGGGTACGGTCCACGGCCCAACGGTCCAGGGCAAGCATGTCCTCGGATGCCAGGATATCGGTGGCCGGGTTGAAACCGGTCAGGTTCGACAGCAGGAAGCGTGCGGTATTGCGGATGCGGCGGTAGGCATCGGCGCTGCGGGCCAGGATCTGGTCCGACACGGCGATTTCGCCCGAATAATCGGTCGACGCTACCCACAGACGCATGATGTCGGCGCCCAGGGTGTCGTTGATCTTTTTCGGTTCGATCACGTTCTTCAGCGACTTGGACATCTTGCGGCCCGTCTCGTCGACGGTGAAACCGTGGGTCAGCAGTTCGCGGTACGGCGCGTGGTTGTCGATGGCGCAGCCTGTCAGCAACGACGAGTGGAACCAGCCACGGTGTTGGTCCGAGCCTTCGAGGTACAGGTCGGCACGCGGGCCGGTCTCGTGGCCCATCGGGTGCGAGCCGCGCAACACGTGCCAGTGGGTGGTACCCGAGTCGAACCAGACGTCGAGGGTGTCGCTGATCTTGTCGTACAGCGGCGCTTCGTCGCCCAGCAGTTCGGCGGCGTCCATCTTGAACCAGGCTTCGATGCCTTCTTGTTCAACGCGCTGGGCAACGATTTCCATCAGTTCGACGGTGCGCGGGTGCAGTTCGCCGCTTTCCTTGTTCAGGAAGAACGGGATCGGTACGCCCCAGTTACGCTGGCGGGAGATGCACCAGTCCGGGCGGTTGGCGATCATCGAGTGCAGGCGCGCCTGGCCCCAGGCCGGGACGAACTGGGTGTCTTCGATGGCTTTGAGCGAGCGCACGCGCAGGGTGTCGCCGCTGGTTGGCTCTTTGTCCATGCCGATGAACCACTGCGCAGTCGCGCGGTAGATCAGCGGGGTCTTGTGACGCCAGCAGTGCATGTAGCTGTGCTTGATAGTGTCGGATTTCACCAACGCACCGACTTCGCTCAGCTTTTCGATGATCGCAGGGTCGGCCTTGAAGATGAATTGGCCGCCGAAGAACTCCAGCGACGGCGCATACACACCGTTGCTTTGCACCGGATTGATGATGTCATCGTTGACCATGCCGTACTTCTTGCAGATCACGAAGTCGTCTACGCCATAGGCCGGCGAGCAGTGAACGATGCCAGTACCCGAACCCAGTTCGACGTAGTCAGCCAGGTACACCGGCGACAGGCGGTCATAGAACGGGTGGCGGAAGTTGATCAGCTCCAGCGCAGTGCCGGTGGTGGTCGCGATGACCGAACCTTGCAGCTCGTAACGGGCCAGGCAGGCTTCAACCATTTCCTCGGCCAGTACCAGCAAGCGATCACCGACGTCCACCAGGGCGTAGGTGAACTCCGGGTGCACGTTCAGCGCCTGGTTGGCGGGGATGGTCCACGGGGTGGTGGTCCAGATCACGATGGCCGCTGGTTTGCTCAAGCTTGCCAGGCCAAAAGCCTCGGCCAGTTTGGCCTCGTCGGCGATCGGGAAGGCCACGTCGATGGTCGAGGATTTCTTGTCTTCGTACTCGACTTCCGCTTCGGCCAGGGCCGAACCGCAGTCGAAGCACCAGTTCACAGGCTTGAGGCCCTTGAACACGAAACCGCCTTTGACGATTTCGGCCAAGGCACGGATTTCACCGGCCTCGTTCTTGAAGTTCATGGTCTTGTAAGGGTTGTCCCACTCGCCCAACACGCCCAGGCGGATGAATTCGGACTTCTGCCCTTCGATCTGCTCGGTGGCGTAGGCGCGGCACAGTTCGCGGGTTTTATCCGCGCCCAGGTTCTTGCCGTAGGTCACTTCGACTTTGTGTTCGATCGGCAGGCCGTGGCAGTCCCAGCCCGGAACATAAGGCGCGTCGAAGCCCGAAAGGGTTTTCGAACGCAGGATCATGTCCTTGAGAATCTTGTTCAGCGCATGACCGATGTGAATCGTGCCGTTGGCATAAGGAGGGCCGTCGTGCAGGACGAATTTCGGACGATCCTTGCCAATTTCGCGCAACTTTCCGTACAGGCCAATACTGTCCCAGCGCTGCAGGATCTGCGGTTCGCGCTGTGGCAGGCCGGCCTTCATTGGGAAGGCGGTGTCCGGAAGGTTTAGCGTGGCTTTATAGTCGGTCATTTAAGGCTCTTCGGTTAGCGATGGGCGCTAGGTGCGGCTAGTGCACGGGCGGCGGCGACATCCGCATTGATCGCCGTTTTCAACGCCTCAAGGGAGGCGAAACGCTGCTCTTCACGCAGCTTCTGGTGGAAAACCACCGTCAAACGCCGGTCATACAGATCACCGGCAAAATCCAAAAGGTGAACTTCCAGGTGGGCCTTGCCATCACCTGCAACCGTGGGCCTGACGCCTATGTTGGCGACTCCCGGCCACGGTTGGCCGTCGATGTCGACGCTGACCAGGTAAACCCCGGTCAGCGGCACACGGCGGCGCTTGAGTTGCACGTTGGCGGTTGGCGTGCCCAGTTGGCGCGCCAGTTTCTGGCCGTGCAGTACCCGCCCGGCAATCCGGAACGGGCGACCGAGCAAACGCTCGGCCAAGGCGAAGTCGGCAGCGGCCAGGGCGTTACGTACCTGGGTACTGCTCACACGCAGGCCGTCCAGTTCGACGGTTTGCGCGGCTTCGACGGTAAAACCCTGGTTGACGCCCGCGTGTTGCAGGAAATCGAAATCGCCCACGCGGTCGCAACCGAAACGGAAGTCGTCGCCGACTTCCAGGTGCTGTACACCCAGGCCGTCAACGAGGATGCGGTCGACGAACTCGGCGGCGCTGAGGCTTTGCAGGCGCTGGTTAAAGGCCAGGCAAAGGACGCGGTCCACGCCCTCCTCGGCCAGCAATTGCAACTTGTCCCGCAGGCGGGCCAAGCGGGCCGGAGCTGTTTCGGGAGTGAAATATTCCCGCGGCTGCGGCTCAAAAATCACCACGCAGCTGGGCACGCCCAACTCGACCGCACGTTCACGCAGCCGGGCCAGGATAGCCTGGTGGCCACGGTGAACACCGTCAAAGTTGCCAATAGTGGCGACGCAGCCCCGATGCTCGGGGCGCAGGTTGTGGAGACCTCGAACCAGCTGCATAACGCGCTTCTTGCTCATAAAGTGGTCGATTATAACCACACCCGGCCCCGGACGACAGGCAACAGAACAGGCCAAATGGATCGAATCGATAAAACAACCGTTTTATCGCGGCAAAGTCTCTATCCCAACGACTTGCGATTGAAATCCCGCAGGCGGAAGCCTTGCAACAGCAACATCCCGAAGTACACCACCACACCGGCGACTACCAGGGTGCCAAGGCGCATGAAGCGCGCCAGCATGTGCCCCTCGTCCCAGGCGGGCATGAAGTGCATCAAGCCCAGCAGCACGGCGGACATCGCCCCTACCGCCACCAAAAGCTTGAAGGCAAACATCCCCCAGCCCGGCTGCGGCTGGAACATCTGCTGCTTGCGCAGTTGATAGAACAGCAGACCGGCGTTGATGCACGCGCCGGCGCTGATAGCCAGGGCGAGCCCGGCATGGGCCAGCGGGCCGATAAACACCAGATTGAGCAATTGGGTGACGATCAGTGTGAATACCGCAATTTTCACCGGCGTACGGATGTTTTGCTGGGCGTAGAAGCCCGGCGCCAGCACTTTGATCACGATGATGCCGAGTAGGCCGACGGAATAGGCGATCAGCGCACGCTGGGTCATGGAGGCGTCAAACGCGCTGAATTGGCCATATTGGAACAGCGATACGGTCAGCGGCTCGGCCAGAATCCCCAGGGCCAGAGAACACGGCAGCACCAGCACGAAGCACAGGCGCAGGCCCCAATCGAGGATGCGCGAGTATTCCTGACGGTCCTTGCTGGCGTAGGTGCGCGACAGGGTTGGCAACAAAATGGTGCCGAGGGCTACGCCGAGCACGCCGGACGGCAACTCCATCAGGCGGTCGGCGTAGTACATCCACGACACCGAGCCCGAGACCAGCAGCGAGGCAAATGCCGTGTTGATAATGAGGGAAATCTGGCTCACGGAAACGCCGAGGATCGCAGGCAGCATATTGCGCATCACGCGCCATACGCCGGTGTCTTTGAGATTCAGGCGTGGCAGCACGAGCATGCCGATCTTTTTCAGGTGTGGCAGCTGGTAGAGCAACTGCGCCAAGCCACCGGCCAACACCGCCCAGCCCAGGGCCATGACCGGCGGGTCGAAATACGGCGTAAGAAACAACGCGAAAATGATCATGCTGACGTTAAGCAGGGTCGGCACGAAGGCGGGCACCGAGAAGCGGTTCCAGGTGTTGAGAATCGCCCCGGCCAGCGACGACAGGGAAATCAGCAATATATAAGGAAAGGTCACCCGCAACAGATCAGTGGTCAGTGCGAACTTTTCCGGCGTATTGGCAAACCCGGGCGCCGTGGCCCAGATCACCCAGGGCGCGGCGAGCATGCCGGCGATGGTTACGAGCATCAGCACCAGGGTCAGCAAACCCGAGACGTAGGCAATAAAGGTGCGGGTCGCCTCCTCACCTTGCTGGGTCTTGTATTCGGCCAGAATCGGCACGAATGCCTGGGAAAACGCGCCCTCGGCGAAGATCCGCCGCAGCAGGTTGGGCAATTTAAAGGCAATAAAGAACGCATCCGTGGCCATGCTGGCGCCAAAAATGCGCGCCAGCAGGGTGTCACGCACAAACCCCAAAACCCGGGAGATCATCGTGATAGAGCTGACGGCAGCCAACGATTTGAGCAGATTCATTGAAAGAGTTTGCGCCTTTAGATAAAGAGCAGGCGAACAAAGCGCCTGTTTATGCGATACTGCGCGCCTGCAACAGCACAGAGCCAAAGCTCGCGAGTTTACAGGTCAAGCGCCGGAAATAAATCACCCGCCTCTTCAGATCGACCACTCAGCAGTTCGCATCAGCCGCCCTTGACAACCCATCAAGTCATCGGCATGATTCGCGGCCTATTTTGTTTGCTATTTCCTAAAAAGTCTTTCGAGGAGCTCGACGGTGGCCAACACACCTTCCGCCAAAAAACGTGCAAAACAGGCTGAGAAGCGTCGCAGCCACAACGCCAGCCTGCGTTCCATGGTTCGTACCTACATCAAGAATGTAGTTAAGGCCATCGACACCAAAGACGCTGAAAAAGCTCAAGCAGCTTACGTTCTGGCTGTGCCAGTTATCGACCGTATGGCCGATAAAGGCATCATCCACAAGAACAAGGCCGCTCGTCATAAGAGCCGCCTGAATGGCCACATCAAGGCTCTGAACGTCGCTGCAGCAGCCTAAGTGGTAACAACTGCCGCGTAACCCAGGTTACGCAACAGTTAAGAAATGCCCCGGACCGAAAGGTCCGGGGCATTTTTGTTTGTGCCTGATTTATGGGCCGTACAGATCCAAATGTGGGAGCGGGCTTGCTCGCGAATGCAGTATGCCAGTCGATACATTTGGTGGCTGACCCACCGCATTCGCGAGCAAGCCCGCTCCCACATTTTTTGACCGCATACATTCTCAGGCACAAAAAAAGCCCCGAACAGGTCGGGGCGTTTTTGCTACCGATTGATCAAACCACAATCAATGGTGGTGACCGCCTTCACCGTGCACGTGGCCGTGGGCCACTTCTTCCTGGGACGCGTCACGGATGGCAACGATCTTCACCTGGAAGTTCAGGCGCTGGCCAGCCAGCGGGTGGTTGCCGTCGACGGTCACGTCGTCGCCGTCCAGATCACGGATGGTGACGATCTGCATTTGGCCGTCCGGCGCGGAAGCGTGGAACTGCATGCCCACTTCCAGCTCGTCAACGCCTTCGAACATGCTGCGGCTCAGGGTGCTGACCAGTTCGGCCGAGTACTCGCCGTAGGCATCTTCAGGTTCTACGGCAACAGTCAGTTCATCACCAACGTTCTTGCCTTCCAGAGCCTTTTCCAGGCCCGGGATGATGTTGCCTGCGCCTTGCAGGTAGACCAGCGGCGCGCCGCCGGCGGAGCTGTCGATGACCTCACCAGCGTCGTTGGTCAGGGTATAGTCGATGGAGACAGCCTTGTTAGCGGCGATCGTCATGGGGCGAGACCTTTTGCATAAGAATGAAGAACGGACAAGTCTAAACAAGGATTTGCCCGAAAGCGAACAGAACCCGGACAGACGGGGCCGATCGACGGCATCCTTCATCATTGGCTTCCACCAGGATGAAGACCAGCACTGGGTCGCCGAGCTGTCCTGCGGCCACACCCAGCACCTGCGCCACCAGCCGCCATGGCAGTCCCGCGCCTGGGTGCTCGACGCCGCACAACGCCTTGAAAAAATAGGCCAACCCTTTGCTTGCGGCTGGTGTGCGCAACAGCACGAATAACGATAACCTTGGCACCTGATTCGCGGTAGGCGCCCAGCCATAGGGCGCCACCCAAGCCATGCACCTCCAGAGAATTCGCATGCAGACTTTTTTTATCGCGCCCACCGATTTTGGTGTGGGTCTGACCTCCATCAGCCTTGGGCTGGTGCGTACCCTTGAGCGAGCCGGGCTGAAAGTCGGCTTCTTCAAACCGATTGCCCAGCCGCACCCTGGCGACACCGGCCCTGAACGCTCCACCGAACTGGTGGCGCGCACCCACGGTTTGAAGCCGCCGCAACCTCTGGGCCTGGCCCATGTGGAGCGCATGCTCGGCGACGGCCAGCTCGATGAACTGCTGGAAGAAATCATCACGCTGTACCAGCAAGCCGCCGTGGGCAAGGACGTGCTGATCGTTGAAGGCATGGTGCCGACCCGCAGCGCCAGCTATGCCGCGCGGGTCAACCTGCACCTGGCCAAGAGCCTGGATGCGGAAGTGATTCTGGTCTCCGCGCCGGAAAACGAAGTGCTCACCGAGCTCTCCGGCCGCGTGGAGTTGCAGGCCCAACTGTTCGGCGGTCCGAAAGACCCGAAAGTGCTCGGCGTGATCCTCAACAAGGTGCGCACCGACGAAAGCATGGAAGCCTTCTCGGCGCGCCTCAAAGAGCATTCACCGTTGTTGCGCAGTGGCGACTTCCGCCTGCTCGGCTGCATCCCCTACCAGCCGGAACTCAACGCCCCGCGCACCCGCGACGTAGCCGACCTGATGGGCGCGCAGATCCTCAACGCCGGCGACTACGAAAGCCGGCGCATGACCAAAATCATCATCTGCGCGCGCACCATGCGCAACACCGTGGAGCTGCTCAAGCCCGGCGTGCTGGTGGTGACCCCGGGCGACCGTGACGACATCATCCTCGCCGTCAGCCTGGCCGCCATCAACGGCGTGCCCCTTGCCGGCCTACTGCTGACCAGCGACACCCTGCCCGACCCGCGCATCATGGATTTGTGCCGTGGCGCCTTCCAGGCGGGGCTGCCGGTGCTGTCGGTGAGCACCGGCTCCTACGACACGGCCAACCAGCTCAACAGCCTGAACAAGGAAATCCCGATTGATGACCGCGAGCGCGCGGAAATCATCACCGATTTTGTCGCCAGCCACCTCGATGCACGCTGGCTGCACCAACGCTGCGGCACGCCACGGGAGATGCGCCTGTCGCCGGCGGTGTTCCGCTATCAGCTGATTCAGCGCGCCCAGGCCGCCAACAAGCGCATCGTGTTGCCCGAAGGCAGCGAGCCGCTGACCGTGCAAGCCGCTGCCATCTGCCAGGCCCGGGGCATTGCGCGTTGCGTGCTGCTGGCCAAGCCGGCGGACGTGGAAGCCGTTGCCCGCGCCCAAGGCATCGAATTGCCCGAAGGCCTTGAAATTCTCGACCCGGACCTGATTCGTCAGCGCTACGTTGAGCCGATGGTTGCGCTGCGCAAAAGCAAGAGCCTCAACGCGCCGATGGCCGAGCAGCAGCTGGAAGACACGGTGGTGATTGCCACCATGATGCTCGCGCTGGATGAAGTGGACGGCCTGGTTTCCGGCGTCATCCACTCCACCGCCAACACCATCCGCCCTGCCCTGCAGCTTATTAAAACCGCGCCGGGCTGCACCTTGGTGTCGTCGGTGTTTTTCATGCTGTTTCCCGAGCAGGTGCTGGTGTATGGCGACTGTGTGATGAACCCGCACCCAAGCGCCGCTGAACTGGCGGAGATTGCCCTGCAAAGTGCCGACTCGGCCGCCGCCTTCGGCATTACGCCGCGTGTGGCGATGATCAGCTATTCCAGCGGCGACTCCGCCAGCGGTGAGGAAGTGGAGAAAGTCCGCGAAGCCACCCTGCTCGCCCATGAGCAGCAAAGCTCGCTGCTGATCGACGGCCCGCTGCAGTACGACGCCGCCGCCAATGAAACCGTGGCCCGGCAATTGGCACCTAACAGCCAAGTCGCCGGCAAAGCCACGGTGTTCGTGTTCCCGGACCTGAACACCGGCAACACGACGCACAAGGCGGTTCAACGCAGCGCCGACTGCGTGAGCCTCGGCCCGATGCTGCAAGGCCTGCGCAAACCGGTGAATGACTTGCCGCGTGGCGCCCAAGTTGACGACATCGTGTACACCATCGCGCTGACTGCGATCCAAGCCGCCAACCGACCTATGGATATCTAAATGCTGGATTTTCTACCTGCCGCCGTGCGCGGGGTGATCGCATCGTTGTTGCTGGCGCTGAATACGATCCTGCTGTGTTCGTTTCTGTTCATCGTCGCGCTGTTCAAGGCGCTGCCGTTTGCCAAGCGCTTCAGCGAATGGCTGATGAACCACACCCACGAAGCCTGGGTGACCAACAATAAGGGCTGGATGAACCTGGTGCGGCGCACGCGCTGGCACATCACTGGCCTTGAAGGGTTGGACTATGAGCACTCGTACCTGGTGACCAGCAACCACCAGAGCTGGGTCGACATCATGGTGTTGCAATACGTGCTCAACCGACGGATTCGCCCGCTGAAGTTCTTCCTCAAGCAGGAGCTGATCTGGGTACCGGTGATTGGCCTGGCCTGGTGGGCACTGGGTTTTCCGTTCATGAAGCGCTACAGCAAAGCCTATCTGGAAAAGCACCCGGAGAAGAAAGGCAAGGATCTGGAAACTACGCGCAAGACCTGTGCGAAGTTTCGCGACAACCCTGTAGGCATTTTCAACTTTGCCGAAGGCACACGGTTTACACCGGGCAAGCATGCGCAGCAGAAATCGCCGTTTCAATATTTGCTCAAGCCCAAGGCGGGCGGGATTGCGTTTGTGCTGGATGCCATGGGTGAACAGTTGAAGTCACTGGTCAATGTGACTATTCACTATCCGGCCGGGCGCCCTGGTTATTGGGATTTGCTGTGCGGGAATGTGAAGGACGTGGTGGTGCAGTTTGAAGAGGTGCAGATTCCGGCTGAGTTCATTGGCAAGAATTATGAGCAGGATGGGGAGTATCGGGCGGCGTTTCAGGGATGGATCAATAAGCTGTGGGAAGACAAGGATGCGCTGCTGGACACGCTGCACACACAGTTCCCAGGCAAACAGTGATCAAAATGTGGGAGCGGGCTTGCTCGCGAAGGCGGCGTGTCAGTCTCCAAATATGTTGGCTGAACCACTGCATTCGCGAGCAAGCCCGCTCCCACATTTGACCGAGTTGTTTTTATGCCCTCATAAAAAAGCCCGCCACCGAGTGATCGGTGGCGGGCTTTTTAGTCCGCGTGGCGCTTAGATCGCGCCGCGCTTGCGCAACAGCTCCAGCACTTGCTTGACGCTGTCTTCCAGCGACAGGGCCTGGGTGTCGATCACCAGATCGGCATTCAACGGCACATCGTACGGGAAGGACTCGCCAGGGATGTTATCCCCACCCGCGGCGTACAAACCTTGCGGATCACGCTCGGCGCACACCAGCGGCGATGCTTGCACGTAAACGGTCAGCAGACGGTCGCCGCCGATCAGCGCCTTGGCCTGTTCGCGGCCTTCGGCATCCGGGGCAACAAATGCGGCCAGGGTCAGCAGGCCCGCTTCGTTGAACTGACGCGCCACGTGCGCGGCACGACGCCAGTTCTCGGTGCGGCCGGCACGGTCCTGCGGCAAGCCCTTGTTCAGGTCGTGACGCAGGTTCTGGCCATCCAGCACGAACACTGCGCGGCCCATGTCGAAGAGCTTGCGCTCAACGGCATACGCCAGGGTGCTCTTGCCAGCGCCCGACAGGCCGCTGAACAACACGGTGGCCGGCTGCTGACCGAAGCGCAATGCACGCTCTTCGGTGGCTACATGGGCCAACTTGCCGTGCTGCGCCGCGCCGCCATGGCTGACCGGCGGTGCGATGATCATGCCTGCCGCCACGGTGCCGTTGGTCAAACGGTCGATGACGATAAACGCGCCGGTGGTGCGGTTGCTGTCGTAGCCGTCCAGGGCGATGGCAGCGTCGAGGCTGACCTTGACCCGGCCAATCTCGTTCAGCTGCAGCGAGCTCGCCGGGCCTTCGGCCAGGGTGTTTACGTCCACGCGGTGCACGATGCTGGTGATCGAACCCGGCACATAGCTGGTGGCGCGCTTGATGTCGTATTTCTTGCCGGGCAGCATCGGTTCTTCGGCCATCCACACCAGCATGGCGTCGAAGGCGTCAGTCACTTGCGGCACGTTGTCGGCGTGTACCAACAGGTCGCCACGGGAGATGTCGATCTCGTCTTCCATGGTCAGGGTCACGGCCTGGCCTGGGCCTGCGTGTTCCAGTTCACCTTCGAAGGTGACGATGGATTTGACACGGCTGCTCTTGCCCGACGGCAGCACCACCACTTCGTCGCCCTTGTGCACGATGCCGCTGGCCAGGGTGCCGGCGAAACCACGGAAGTTCAGGTTCGGGCGGTTGACGTACTGCACCGGGAAACGCAGGTCGGTGTAGTTGCGGTCGTTGGCGATCTCGACGGTTTCGAGGATTTCCATCAGCGATTGCCCGGTGTACCAGGGCGAACGCTCGCTCTTGTTCACCACGTTGTCGCCCTTGAGCGCCGACATTGGCACGAAGGCCAGGGTGCTTGGCTTGAACGCGATACCGTCGGCAAACTTCAGGTAGTCGGCCTTGATCGACTCGAACACGCTTTGGTCAAAGCCGTTGATGTCCATCTTGTTGATGGCCACCACGATGTGCTTGATGCCCAGCAACGAGGCGATAAAGCTGTGGCGACGGGTTTGGGTCTGCACGCCGTAGCGGGCGTCGATCAGGATAATCGCCAGGTCACAGGTGGAGGCACCGGTGGCCATATTGCGGGTGTACTGCTCATGGCCGGGGGTGTCGGCGATGATGAATTTGCGCTTGGCGGTGGAGAAGTAGCGATAGGCGACATCGATGGTGATGCCCTGCTCACGCTCGGCCTGCAGGCCGTCGACCAACAATGCCAGGTCGATGTCATCGCCGGTGGTACCGGATTTTTTCGAATCGCGGGTGATGGCTTCCAGGTGATCTTCGTAGATCATCTTGGAGTCGTGCAGCAGGCGCCCGATCAGGGTGCTCTTGCCGTCGTCGACGTTGCCGCAGGTCAGGAAGCGCAACATTTCCTTGCGCTCGTGCTGGCCCAGGTAGGCGAGGATGTCCTCGCTGATCAAATCAGATACGTGCGACATGACAACCCCTTAGAAATAACCCTGACGTTTTTTATCTTCCATCGAGCCTGCACCATCGTGGTCGATGACACGGCCCTGGCGCTCGGAAGTTCGCGTCAGGAGCATTTCCTGAATGATGTCCGTCAGCGTCTCGGCTTCGGACTCCACCGCGCCCGTCAACGGGTAGCAGCCAAGGGTACGGAAACGGACTTTCTTTTTGACGATTCGGGCTTTGTCTTCGTCGGACAGGTGCTCGAGGATGCGGTCGTCGTCGATCATGATCAACGTGCCGTTCTTCTCGATCACGTCGCGTTCGGCGGCGAAGTACAGCGGCACGATCGGGATGCCTTCCAGGTAGATGTATTGCCAGATGTCCAGCTCGGTCCAGTTGGACAGCGGGAACACGCGGATCGACTCGCCCTTGTTGACGTTGCCGTTGTAGACGTTCCACAGCTCCGGGCGCTGGTTTTTCGGGTCCCAGCGGTGCTTGCTGTCGCGGAACGAGTACACGCGCTCTTTGGCGCGGGATTTCTCTTCATCACGACGGGCACCGCCGAACGCTGCGTCGAAACCATGCTTGTCCAGGGCTTGCTTGAGGCCCTCGGTCTTCATGATGTCGGTGTGCTTGGCGCTGCCGTGGGTGAACGGGTTGATGTTCTGCGCCACGCCATCCGGGTTGATGTGGGTGATCAGGTCCAGGCCCAGCTCTTCGACCATTTTGTCGCGGAACTTGTACATCTCCTGGAATTTCCAGCGGGTGTCGACGTGCATCACCGGGAACGGCAGTTTGCCCGGGAAGAAGGCCTTGCGCGCCAGGTGCAGCATCACGGCGGAGTCTTTACCGATCGAGTAGAGCATCACCGGGTTGTCGAACTCGGCGGCGACCTCGCGGATGATGTGGATGCTTTCCGCCTCCAGCTGTTTCAGATGCGTCAGTTTGTCGACCATGGCTACTCACGGAAAAACGATCTTATGGACGGCCAGCGGGCCGTGTTCGAGCGGGGCATGCTAGCACAGCACCTTCTTCTATTCAGGGAGCGGGCTAGATCGAAACGGTATATGAATATGCCACAGAGTTAGGCCCGCCTCGGTCGAATGTGGGAGCGGGCTTGCTCGCGAATACGGTGGGTCAGCCAGAGTATGGGTGACTGATACTCCGCCTTCGCGAGCAAGCCCGCTCCCACACAAGCCCTTCCCACATGAGTTCCGCGGTGGGGCTTAGATCGGGTTCGGGCAATCGATGAACAAATGCTCCAGCGCAAAGCGCCGCGCCAGGTAATCACCCAGCGCCTGCACGCCGTAGCGCTCAGTGGCGTGGTGGCCGGCGGCGATAAAGCTGATGTCGTTTTCCCGCGCGCTGTGGAAGGTTTGCTCGGAGGCCTCACCACTCAAATACAGATCGACACCCGCCGCAATCGCGTCGTCGATGTAACCCTGGCCACCGCCGGTGCACCAGCCGACACGGCGGATCATTTCGCTGCCTTCGATCAGCAACGGCTCGCGCCCCATCACGTCTTGTACACGGCGCGCGAAGTCACGCGGTGACAGCGGCTCGACCAGAGAGCCCACCAGGCCGACGATTTTCGGGTTGTTCGGGTCCAGCGGGCCTTCGACGGTGATGTCCAGTTGGCGGGCGAGCTGCACGTTGTTGCCCACCTCCCCGTGCAAATCCAGCGGCAGGTGATAGGCCAGCAGGCTGATGTCGTGCTTGAGCAGGGTTTTCAGGCGGCGCTGCTTCATCCCGGTGATGCACGGGTTTTCGCCCTTCCAGAAATAGCCGTGATGCACCAGCACCAGATCGGCCTGGGCTTCCACGGCTGCATCCAGCAGCGCCTGGCTGGCGGTGACGCCGCTGACGATGCGCATCACCTGCGGGCGCCCCTCCACCTGCAGGCCATTGGGGCAATAATCGGCAATTTTTGCGCTGCCGAGGTAGCGGTCCGCTTCCTCGACGAGGGTGCTAAGGGGGACGGCCATAAAAGACTCCTAAATATCCCGTTCCGAGGCGCTCGCAGCCTCGTATAATGCGCGACATTATGGGCGCTCTCCCGCCCCCTGCAACCTGTCAGGACTTACTTGATGCTCAAGGCACTGCGTTTTTTTGGATGGCCATTGTTGGCTGGCGTGCTGATCGCGATGCTGATTATTCAGCGTTATCCCCAGTGGGTGGGCCTGCCCAGCCTTGATGTAAACCTGCAACAGGCGCCGCAGACCAGCTCGGTAGTACAAGGCCCGGTGACTTACGCAGACGCTGTGGTCATCGCCGCACCCGCCGTGGTCAACCTGTACACCACCAAGGTCATCAACAAACCGGCGCACCCGCTGTTTGAAGACCCGCAGTTTCGCCGCTATTTCGGCGACAACGGGCCCAAGCAGCGCCGCATGGAATCCAGCCTCGGCTCCGGGGTGATCATGAGCCCGGAAGGTTACATCCTCACCAACAACCACGTGACCACCGGCGCCGACCAAATTGTAGTGGCCCTGCGCGATGGCCGCGAAACCCTGGCGCGCGTGGTCGGCAGCGACCCGGAAACCGACCTCGCGGTGCTCAAAATCGATTTGAAAAGCCTGCCCTCGATCACCATCGGCCGCTCCGAAGCATTGCGCGTTGGGGATGTGGCGCTGGCCATCGGCAACCCGTTCGGCGTTGGCCAGACGGTGACCATGGGCATCATCAGCGCCACCGGGCGTAACCAGTTGGGCCTTAACAGCTACGAGGACTTCATCCAGACCGACGCGGCGATTAACCCGGGCAACTCCGGCGGCGCGCTGGTGGACGCCAATGGCAACCTGACCGGCATCAACACGGCGATCTTCTCCAAGTCCGGCGGCTCCCAAGGCATCGGTTTTGCGATCCCGGTGAAGCTGGCGATGGAAGTGATGAAATCGATCATCGAGCACGGCCAGGTGATTCGCGGTTGGTTGGGCATCGAAGTGCAGCCGCTGACCAAGGAACTGGCCGAGTCGTTTGGCCTGACAGGGCGCCCTGGCATTGTGGTCGCGGGGATCTTCCGCGATGGCCCGGCACAGAAAGCCGGCCTGCAATTGGGCGATGTGATCCTAAGCATCGACGGTGAACCGGCCGGTGACGGGCGCAAGTCGATGAACCAGGTCGCGCGGATCAAGCCGACCGACAAGGTGGCGATCCAGGTGATGCGCAACGGTAAAGAGATCAAGTTGCTGGCGGAAATCGGTTTGCGTCCACCGCCTGCACCGGTGAAAGAAGAGGAATAACGTTGCCAGGAGCCTGTTCGCAGGCTCCTGTAACTTGATGTTTCAACGGAAATTCATTCTCATTAGCCATGTTATATTGTTTCAATATCGCTATTGGAACGCTCTCTCATGCCGTCTCGAAAAATTGCCCCCATGGCCGGCCTGGCCTTGGGTTTGCTGCTCGACCCCGCCTACGCCGAAGACAACACGCTTGAACTGGACGCCATCAACGTCACCACCGACGCCTATGAGTCTGCCACCGGCCCGGTCAAAGGCTACCGTGCGACACGTTCCGCCAGCGCAACCAAAACTGACACCGCCATTCGCGATATCCCGCAAGCCATCAGCGTCATCCCTGCCTCCGTGCTCAGAGACCTGGGCAGCACCAGCGTGGAACGCGCCCTGGAATTTGCCGGCGGCGTGTCCAAACAAAACAACTTCGGCGGCCTGACGCTTTACGAATACAGCGTGCGCGGCTTCACCACCTCGGAGTTCTACCGGGACGGCTTCAGCGCCAACCGTGGCTACCCGAGCACGCCGGATGCCGCCAACATCGAGCGCATTGAAGTGCTCAAGGGCCCGGCCGCCAGCCTGTACGGGCGCGGCGACCCGGGCGGCACCGTGAACATTGTCAGCAAGAAACCCCAGCCTGAAGCCTTCACCACCTTGCAAACCAGTGCCGGCAGTTGGGACCGTTACCGCACCGCGCTGGATGTGAATACGCCGCTGGACAGTGAAGGCCGCGTGTTGTCGCGCGTGAACCTGGCCGTGGAAGACAAGCACAACTTCCGCGATCACGTTGACGCCCAGCGTGTATTCGTCGCGCCGTCTTTCAGTTGGCAACTGGACCCGGACACCAGCCTGCTCGTCGAAAGCGAATTCGTGCGCCACAGCTCCACCTTCGACCGCGGCATCGTGGCGCCACACGGCATGTCCCGTTCCACCTTCCTCGGCGAACCCGACGACGGCAACATCCGCAATCACAACAACCGTCTCCAGGCCACGTTGGAACACCACCTCAACGATGCCTGGACACTGCGCCTGGCCAGCCACTACAAACAGGGCAGCCTGTGGGGCGACGCCTCGGAAAGCCGCGCGCTGAATGCCGACGGCCACACCGTCAACCGCCGCTACCGGGAGCGCTCTACCGGTTGGCATGACAGCATTACCCAGCTGGAACTGCGCGGCCTGTTCGATATCGGCAGCTGGCAACACGAACTGCTGGTCGGCACCGAATACGAGGACTACCGCAAGAAAGAACGCGTGACCGCCACCGCCGGCAGCCCTTACGCCATCGACATCTACAAGCCGGTCTACGGCCAGCCCAAACCCGACGGCGCACGCTCCGGCACTGACTTCTTCGAGCAGACCAAAAGCCACGCGCTGAACCTGCAAGACCAGATCATCTTCACCGACCGCCTGCGCGGCATGCTTGGCGCGCGCTTCGAGCACTTCGAGCAAAGCACCGATGACTTCGCCCGCAACCACGCCAAGAGCCGGCAAACCCACGACGCCCTTACCCAGCGCGCCGGCTTGCTCTATCAGCTCACGCCGCAAGTCGGGGTGTTCGCCAATGCCTCCACCTCGTTCAAACCCAACAATGGGCTGGACGCTGCCGGCAAATCCTTCAAGCCGGAAGAAGGCGTGGGCTATGAAGTGGGGATCAAGAGCGAGCTGTTCGACGACCGCCTGAGCACCACCCTCGCCGCCTTCCACATCGAAAAGGAAAACGTGCTCACCCTCGACCCGGCCACCAACCTCAACCGCGCCATGGGCAAGGCACGCAGCCAGGGTTTTGACCTGCAATTGACCGGGCAACTGACTGACGCTGTACGCGTGATCGGCGCCTTCGCCTACATCGATGCCGAAGTCACCAAAGGCGACAAGGCCATTCCCGCCGGCAGCCGCATTCTCGGCGTGGCCAAACGCAGCGGCAGTCTGTTGGGCGTGTATGAATTTCAGGATGGCGTGTTACGCGGCTCCGACCTGGGCGCAGCGTTCACCTATGTGGGCGACCGCTCGGGCGAGGCCGGCAGCAGCTTTGAACTGCCGGCCTACCACACCGTCGACCTGCTGGCGCATTACAAGGCCACGCAAAACGTCACCGTAGGCCTGAACCTCAACAACCTGTTCGATGAAAAGTACTACGAGCGCTCCTACAGCAATTACTGGGTCAACCCCGGCGAGCCGCGCAATTTCACCGTCAGCCTGACCCTCAACCTGTAAAAAGGACGCCACCATGCACCTTCTCAAACCCCTGGCCCTGATCGGCCTGCTGTTCGCCGCCGACGTATACGCCCATGGCCTGTGGACCGAACAACGACGCGGCAATATCGAAGTGATCTACGGCCACGGCGCCGAAGACAACGCGTTCAAGCCCCAGAAAATCAGCGGCGCCTGGGCCTATGACGCCAGCGGCAAGATGATTCCGGTGACCGTGGAACGCCTGGTCGACCACGCCCGCCTCAAGCCGCTCAAGCCACCAGCGGTATTGGCGGTGGCGCTGGACAACGGCATGTGGTCGCAAACGGCGGATAAAAAGTGGATTAACCAGGGCCGCAGCAAGGTCGAAGGGGCGATAGCATCAACCCAGACCTTCAAGTACAGCCTGGCGATCTACGAACCCGGAGCCAAACTGCCGGAGCTGAAGCAGATCAGACTGCTCATCCTGCCGGAAGCCGATCCACTGACCGTAGGGCCGGGCAAGTCACTGCCGGTGCGGGTGCTGCTCGATGGCAAGCCGGCGGCGGGGGTCAAGTTGGTCGGCGACTATCGCAATATGCCGAACACGTTAAGCACCGAGACCGACAAGGATGGCCGGGCCCAGGTGCTGGTGCGCAATGAAGGGTTGAATGTGATTTCAGCGCAGGTGGAAGTGCCGCTCAAGGACAACCCGGATGTGGCGACGCAGGGGTTGTTTACCTCGCTGACGTTCTTGGGCGAACCTCATCACGAATAAACGCCACAAAACAATGTGGGAGCTGGCTTGCCTGCGATGCAGGCACCGTGGTGTATCAGTTACACCGCGTTGATGCTATCGCAGGCAAGCCAGCTCCCACATTTGATCGCTGTCATTTCAGCGCTAACGGCGCCCGCTCGCACAGGGTGTTCAGCGCCTGCGCCCACTGCGGATCATCATTCAAACACGGCACCAGCACCAACTCCTCGCCCCCCGCTTCACGGAACTGTTCCAGTCCGCGATCACCGATCTCTTCCAGCGTCTCGATGCAATCGGCAACAAACGCCGGGCACATCACCAGCAGTTTTTTCACGCCTTGTTGAGCGAGGGTTTCCAGGCGGGCTTCGGTGTAGGGTTCGATCCACTTCGCCCGCCCCAGCCGCGACTGGAAAGCCACCGACCATTTATCCGCAGGCAGCCCCATTCGCGCGGCAAAATCCCGCGCCACGCTGAAGCACTGGCCGCGATAGCACGTCGCACGCACCTGCGCCGAGGCATTTGCGCAGCAATCGGTGGCGCCATCAAAGGTGTGGCCGGGGTTGAGCTTTTGCAGGTGACGCTCGGGCAAACCGTGGAAGCTGAACAGCAGGTGATCGTAGTCCTGCTGCAAATGCGGCTTGGCGCTCGCCACCAGCGCGTCGAGGTATTCAGGCTGATCGTAGAAGGGCTGCAGGATCGCAAACTGCAAATCGAGCTTTTTCTCACGCACCACACGGCGGGCTTCTTCCACCACGGTGGTGACGGTGCTGTCGGCAAACTGCGGGTACAACGGCGCCAGGGTGACATTACGAATGCCCTGGGCGGCCAATCGGGTCAGCACGCTTTCAATGGACGGTTCGCCGTAACGCATCGCCAGTTCCACCGGGCCCTGGGTCCACTGCGTGGTCATCTGCTGTTGCAAGCGGCGGCTGAGCACCACCAGCGGCGAGCCTTCATCCCACCAGATCGAGGCGTAGGCATGCGCCGACTGCTCAGGCCGCTTGATCAGGATCAGCGACACCAGCAAGCGCCGCACCGGCCATGGCAAATCGATCACATAAGGGTCCATCAGAAACTGATTGAGGTAGCTGCGCACATCGGCCACCGACGTGGACGCGGGTGAGCCCAGGTTGACCAGTAACAACGCGTGATCCGTCATGCAACATCCTATCTTCAGAGGCGGCTGGACAAGTCTTCCAGGGCCGCGTGCAACTCAGTGAACTGAAAAATGAAACCGGCGGCCAGCAGCCGTTCGGGCACCGCCTTTTGCCCGCCCAACAACAAGCCGGACAACTCACCCAACCCGACCTTCAAAGCAAACGCCGGCATCGGCATGAACGCGGGGCGGTGCAACACCCGGCCCAGCGTCTTGGCGAACTCACCGTTACGTACCGGGTGTGGTGCGCAGGCATTATAAGGACCACTGGCGTCAGGCTTGTGCAGAAGAAAATCAATCAGGGCGATTTGATCCTGAATGTGGACCCACGGCATCCACTGCCGGCCGTTGCCGATAGGCCCGCCCAGCCCGAGTTTGAACGGCAGCAACAGCCGCGACAAAAAGCCGCCCTTCGCCGCCAGCACCAGCCCCGTGCGCACCAGCACTACACGCACGCCCAATGCTTCGGCGCGCAGGGCGGTTTCTTCCCAGGCGATACACAACTGGCTGGGGAAATCGTCCTGTACCGGGCCGCTGGCTTCGGTGAGTTCGCGCTCGCCACCGTCGCCGTACCAGCCTACGGCGGATCCGGAGATCAATACGGCCGGTTTTTGCTCCTGGCTCTCGATCCACCCCAGCAGGGTTTCGGTGAGGCCGATGCGGCTATTCCACAGCAACGCCTTGCGCTTTTTGGTCCAGGGCCTGTCGGCGATGGGCGCACCGGCCAGGTTGACCACCGCATCCACGTGGCCGATCACATCCTGCAAACGGCCGACGCCCAGCACGTCGGCGCCGCACCACTGGGCGACAGTTTCGGGCTCGCGGCTCCACACCGTCAGGCGATGGCCCTGGGCAAGCCAGTGCAGGCAAAGTTTGCGGCCGATCAGACCTGTACCGCCGGTCAGCAAAATATGCATGGGATCCTCCTCATGTAACGTTCGCCGCCCGCCGTTAGTCTATTTTATAAGCAGGGATCATTTGTAATCGGGCGTGGGCTGTTGTTTAACCATAGGCCACGTCGTTAGAACAGGTACGCCAAAACTTATACCAAAAAACAATATTGTACAGCTATTGGTGTCGGCGTAGTCTGTACCCAACGGTAAAACGAGGCCCCCCATGACTGTTCCCATCGCGATCATCGGCACCGGCATCGCCGGTCTCTCCGCCGCCCGAGCGTTACGAGACGCGGGGCATGTTGTACAACTCTTCGATAAAAGCCGCGGCAGTGGCGGCCGCATGTCCAGCAAGCGCAGCGACGCCGGCGCACTGGACCTGGGCGCACAATACTTCACCGCCCGCGACCGGCGCTTCGTCAACGAAGTGCAACGCTGGCAAAGCAACGGCTGGGCCGAGCAGTGGAAGCCCCAGCTGTACAACTTCAAGTCCGGCCAACTCACGCCCTCCCCCGATGAACAGATCCGCTGGGTCGGCACGCCGCGCATGAGCGCGATTACCCGCGCGCTCCTCGACGACTTGCCGGTGGAGTTCGGGTGCCGCATCACTGACGTGTTCCAGGGCAAACAGCACTGGAACCTGCTGGACGCCGACGGTGGCAACCACGGCCCCTTCAGCCATGTGGTCATCGCTACGCCGGCGCCGCAAGCCACCGCTCTTTTGGCCGCAGCACCGAAGTTGGCCAGTGCCGCTGCCGGCGTCAAAATGGACCCGACCTGGGCCATCGCCCTGGCCTTTGACAAACCGCTGGATACGCCCATGGAAGGCTGCTTCGTGCAAGACAGCCCACTCGACTGGCTGGCACGCAACCGCAGCAAACCCGGGCGCGACACTGCCCTCGACACCTGGGTATTGCACGCCACCAGCACCTGGAGCAAGGCCCACCTGGACCTGCCCAAGGAAGCCGTGATCGAACACCTGCACGGCGCCTTCGCCGAACTGCTGCACAGCGCCATGCCCGCGCCATCCTTCAGCCTGGCCCACCGCTGGCTGTATGCGCGGCCCTCCAGCAGCCACGAATTCGGCGTGCTGGCCGATGCTGACCTGGGTTTGTATGTGTGTGGCGACTGGTGCCTGTCGGGCCGGGTCGAAGGGGCATGGCTCAGTGGCCAGGAAGCCGCGCGACGCTTGATCGAACACCTGCAATGAACCGCATCAACCCGGCAAAATTGCTGCTGTCGAAGTGGACAGCAGCGCACCCTCGAAACAAGGAAAAACATTTTCTGGTCACCGAGCTGTTCCGTGATGAGGAAGGCACGGTGCTGGAAATCGAACTGCAAGCCATCATGACCCGCCGCGCCGAACGCCTGGCCTGGCAAACCCTGCAAAACGCCGAGGACTGGCGAATCGGCTGGAAATAGCCTCGCCGCAGATACTTGTACAAAATATTTGACTTGTACAGCATCAAACCTATGATGAGGTTTAGTTGTACAAGTTTTAATCCTTGTACAGGAATCTTGCAGAGGTTCGGCCATGTCCAGCACCGTCAAACCGAAGATCGCCATCAGCGCCTGCCTGTTGGGCGAAAACGTGCGCTTCAACGGCGGCCACAAGCAATCCCTGCTGTGCAGCCAAACCCTCGCCGATTATTTCGACTTTGTGCCGCTGTGCCCCGAAGTCGCAATCGGCCTGGGTATCCCCCGCGAGCCGATTCGGCTGGTCGGCGACCCCGACAGACCTCAAGCCGTCGGCACCGTGCACCGCGAACTCAACGTGACCCAGCCTCTGGATGATTATGGCCAGCAGATGGCGGCCGAGCACACCGACCTGTGCGGCTACATCTTCATGCAGAAGTCGCCGTCGTGCGGCCTGGAACGGGTCAAGGTCTACCGTGAAAACGGCACGCCGGTGGATGGCGGCGGGCGCGGTATCTACGCTCAGGCCTTTTGCGCGCGCCACCCCAATCTGCCGGTGGAGGAAGACGGCCGCCTGAACGACCCGGTGTTGCGGGAAAATTTCCTGACCCGGGTTTTCGTCTACGCCAGCTGGCAAGCGTTGCTGGGCGAAGGCCTCACCCGTCACCGCCTGCTGACCTTCCATTCGCGTTACAAATACCTGTTGATGGCCCACAGCCCGGCGCACTACAAAAGCCTCGGTCACCTGCTGGGTAGCATGAACAAGGGTGCCGACCTCGAACAACTGGGGCACGGCTATTTCAGCGAACTGATGACCGGCCTGAAAAAGTGCGCCACCCGTGGCACTCACACCAATGTGTTGCAACACATCAGCGGCTACCTCAAGCAAGCAATCAGCGCCGACGACAAGCAGGAAATGCAAACCGTCATCGGCCAATACCGCCACGGCATCGTGCCGCTGGTGGTGCCACTCACGCTGCTCAAGCATCACTTTCGCCAACACCCGGACCGCTACATCGCGCAACAGGCCTACCTGCAACCGCACCCGGAAAACCTCAGCCTGCGGAATGCGATCTGACCCATGAACCCTGCCCTGCAAGACGAACCCGGCGAAGACATCGCCAAAGCCCTCGAAGACGGTTGGTTGCCGATTCGTGAAGTGGCGCGCCAAACCGGCGTCAATGCCGTGACCCTGCGCGCCTGGGAACGCCGTTATGGCCTGATCGTGCCGCAGCGCACGCCCAAGGGCCACCGGCTGTTCAGCGCCGAACACGTGCAACGCATCCACGCCATCCTGACTTGGCTCAACCGTGGCGTACCGGTCAGCCAGGTCAAAAACCTGATCGATTCCGCCCAGCTTCCCGACAGTGTCGAAAATGAATGGCATGCGCTACGCCAGAACCTGGTGACGGCCATCAGCGAACTGGCGGAGCGCCGGGTCGACGACACATTCAACCAAGCCATGGCGTTGTACCCGCCGCGCACCTTGTGCGAGCAATTGTTGCTGCCGCTGCTAAAGGAGCTGGAGCAACGCTGGCAGGGCCAATTCGGCGCGCAGATGGAGCGCGTGTTTTTCCTGTCCTGGCTGCGCAGCAAGTTCGGTGCACGTATCTACCACAACAATCGCCAGTTACAGGGCGCACCGCTGTTGCTGGTCAACCATTCCGACCTGCCGCTGGAACCGCATGTGTGGCTCAGCGCTTGGCTGGCCAGCAGCGCGGACTGCCCGGTAGAAGTATTCGACTGGCCGCTGCCCGCCGGTGAACTGGCCCTGGCGGTGGAACACCTGAAACCGCGGGCCGTACTGCTGTATTCGAGCAAAGCCCTCCACTTGTCGGCACTTCCAAAACTTTTGGGTGGCGTCAGTTGCCCAATGCTGATTGCCGGACCAACGGTATGCATCCACCAAGCCGAGTTGGCCGTATTAACCCGTGACACCCCTGAATTGTTCGTGGCCGAAGACCCATTGTCGGCCCACCAGCTACTGATCCAGCGTGGAATCGTTTAAATGCATTTGATCTGGCTGCGCACCGACCTGCGCCTACACGACAACACCGCCCTGGCCGCCGCAAGCCAGCGAGGCCCGATTGCCGCTGTTTACCTGATCACGCCCGAACAATGGCTGGCCCACGATGACGCGCCGTGCAAAGTCGATTTCTGGCTGCGCAACCTGGAAAGCCTGAGCCAGGCGCTGGGCGAGCTGAATATTCCTTTGCTGATTCGCACAGCCTCCACCTGGGATCAGGCGCCCGAGGTGCTGAGCACACTGTGCCGGGAACTGTCGGTGGCGTCGGTGCACGTCAACGAGGAATACGGTATCCACGAAAGCCGTCGCGATGCAGCCGTGGCCAAGGCCCTGGAAGCCGATGGCGTGGCCTTCCACAGCTACCTCGACCAACTGTTCTTCCAACCCGGCAGCGTGTTGACCAAAACCGGCACCTACTTCCAGGTGTTCAGCCAGTTCCGCAAAGTCTGCTACACCCGCCTGCACAGCGCCCTGCCGCGCACCGTGGCCGCGCCTGAAGCCCAGGCGCCGATCAAGCTCAACAGCGATCCGGTCCCAAAAACGGTCGAAGGTTTCCAGACGCCCAGCGAAACCCTGCGCGCCCTCTGGCCCGCCGGGGAAGACGAAGCCCGGCGCCGCCTCGACGCCTTCGCCGACCAGCAGATCAGCTACTACAAGGACGAACGCGACTTCCCGGCCAAGCCCGGCACCAGCCAGCTGTCCGCCTACCTTGCGGCCGGCGTGGTTTCGCCGCGTCAATGCCTGCACGCCGCGCTGCAAACCAACGGCGGCGAATTCGAAAGTGGCGACCTGGGCGCCATTACCTGGATCAACGAGTTGCTGTGGCGCGAGTTCTACAAACACATTCTGGTCGGCTACCCAAGGGTTTCCCGCCACCGCGCCTTCCGCCCCGAAACCGAAGCCGTGGCGTGGCGCCATGCGCCCAAAGATCTGGCCGCCTGGCAGGAAGCACGCACCGGCCTGCCGATCATTGACGCAGCCATGCGCCAACTGCTGGAAACCGGCTGGATGCACAACCGCCTGCGCATGGTGGTGGCGATGTTCCTGACTAAAAACCTGTTGATCGATTGGCGCGAGGGTGAGCGTTTCTTCATGCGCCACCTGATTGACGGCGACTTGGCGGCCAACAATGGCGGCTGGCAGTGGAGCTCCTCCACCGGCACGGACTCGGCGCCGTATTTCCGGATTTTCAGCCCGTTGAGCCAGTCGGAAAAATTCGACGGCGAAGGCTTGTTTATCAAGCGCTGGCTGCCCGAGCTGGCGGCGCTGAATAAAAAGGAAGTGCACAACCCCGAGGCAGTCGGCGGACTGTTTGGCGTGGCTGACTATCCGCGCTCGATTGTTGACCTGAAAAAATCCCGCGAACGCGCATTGGCCGCCTTCCGCAGCCTGCCCTCGCGCGAAGCCGCCGGAGGCATTCATGAGTGATTTCCTACGCACGTTCGCCCAAGCCTTCACCACACTCGACAAGCACAACCTGCACCTGCTCGACAGCTTGTACAGCAAGGACATCGCCTTCGCCGACCCGCTGCACGAAGTCCACGGCCTGCCCGCGATGCACCGCTATTTCGCTGAGTTGTATAGCAACGTCAGCCAGTTGCGTTTCGATTTCCACGGCTTCGACCAGGTGGCCGAAGGCGAAGGCTACTTGCGCTGGAAGATGAGTTTTTGCCATCCGCGCCTGGCCAATGGCAAGGTCATCCGGGTCGAAGGCTGCTCGCACTTGATGTGGCGCGACAAGGTGTACCGCCATCGTGACTATTTCGACGCCGGCGCGATGCTCTATGAACACTTACCGGTCCTCGGCCGCGTGATTGGCTGGCTGAAAAGGAGAATGGGATGAGCACCACACCGCCCCGCCGTTATTGGTTGACCGGCGCCAGCAGTGGCATCGGTGCTTCATTGGCCGTGGAGTTGCTCAAAAGTGGCGCCCACGTAGCGCTCAGCTCGCGCACCAAAGGCCCGCTGGAAGCGCTCGCCCAGCGGTTTCCGGGGCAAGTCCTTGTGGTGCCCGGCGACTTGACCAACAGCCAGACCGTGCGTGAAATCGGCGAGCATATCGGCGTGGTCTGGGGTTCGTTAGACACGGTGATCCTCAACGCGGGCACCTGCGAATATGTGGACGCCAGGCAGTTTGACGCCTCCATCGTCGAGCACGTGGTGCGCACCAATCTGTTGGCCAGCAGTTATTGCATCGAAGCCGCATTGCCGTTGTTGCGCGCCGGGCACACCCCGCACCTGGTGGGCGTGGCCAGCGCCGTGACCTACCTGCCGATGCCGCGTGCCGAGGCCTATGGCGCGTCCAAGGCCGGGCTGCGCTACCTGTTTGAATCCCTGCGCATCAGCCTGTCGCCGGAAAATATCGACGTCACGGTGATCAGCCCAGGCTTCGTTGACACGCCGCTGACCGAACGCAATGACTTCCCGATGCCCTTGAGCTGGTCTGCCGATAAAGCGGCGCGGCATATCTTCGCCAAACTGGAAAAACGCCCACTGGAAATCGCCTTCCCGGCACTGTTCATCGCCACCCTGTGGCCGCTGTCGAAGCTGCCCAACCGTGCGCAATTGATCATCGGCAAACGCATGCTGCGCAGCCCGCCGCCGCAGAAGGACAACCTGTGAAAATCGCCATTGTCGGCAGCGGCATCGCTGGCCTGACGAGTGCCTACCTGCTCAGCCGCCGCCACGACATCAGCCTGTTCGAGGCCGGCGACCGCATCGGCGGGCACACTCACACGGTCAACGTGACGGTCGAGGGTAAACCCTATGCGGTGGACACCGGCTTCATCGTGTTCAACGACTGGACCTACCCCAACTTCATTCGCCTGCTGGGCCAGATTGGCGTGAGGTTCAAACCCACTGAAATGAGCTTTTCGGTGTGCGACGCGAACGAAGGGTTTGAGTACAACGGCAATAACCTCAACAGCTTGTTCGCCCAGCGCCGCAATATTCTGTCACCGGGGTTCTGGGGCATGCTGCGCGACATTTTGCGCTTCAATCGCCAGGCGCCGCTGGACTTGCAGGAACAGCGCATCAGCGCCGAGATGACGCTGGGGGACTACCTCGAAGCCGGCGGCTATGGCCCGCGGTTCATTCGGCATTACATCGTGCCGATGGGCGCGGCGATCTGGTCGATGTCGCTGCAGGACATGCTCGGTTTCCCGCTGCAATTTTTCGTGCGGTTCTTCAAGAATCACGGCTTGCTGTCAGTGAACAACCGGCCGCAATGGTGCGTCATCGAAGGCGGCTCAAGCAGCTACATCGAACCCCTGACCCGCAGCTTTCGCGAACAGGTCCGCCTCAATTGCCCGGTGCATCGGGTCGAGCGCAACGCCGAAGGCGTTGTGATTCACAGCGCGGCCGGCACCGAGGCCTTCGACAAGGTGGTGTTTGCCTGCCACAGCGACCAGGCGCTGGCCTTGCTCGGCGACCCGAGCGACGCGGAACAACACATCCTTGGCGCCCTGCCCTACGCCGACAACGACGTGGTGCTGCACACCGACACCCGTTTATTGCCTGACCGCAAACTGGCCTGGGCCAGCTGGAATTACCGGCTGATCGGCAAGGTGCAGAGCCAGGCCGCCGTCACCTACGACATGAACATTCTGCAAGGCATCGACAGCGCCACCACCTTTTGCGTCAGCCTCAACCAGACGCCGATGATCAACCCGCTGAAGATCCTCGCGCGCTACACCTATGCCCATCCCCAATACAGCCTGGCAGCCGTGGCCGCGCAGGCGCGCTGGGAAGAACTGCACGGCACGCGCCATACCTTTTATTGCGGCGCGTACTGGGCCAATGGCTTTCACGAAGACGGTGTGGTCAGCGCCCTGCGCGTAGCCCAGGCTTTTGGGGAAACCCTATGAACAGCGCCCTGTACAGCGGCTGGATTGCCCATCGCCGGTTTTCGCCCAAGGCTCACGCCTTTCGCTACCGCATCGGGCTGCTGTACCTGGATTTGAGCGAACAGGACGAAGTGCTGGGGTTATCGCCGCTGGCCGGCGCCAGCCGCTTGGCCCCCTTCGGTTTTCGCCAGCAGGATTACCTGCGTGAATTGACGCGCCACGGCATCAGCTTGAGCGATGCCGTGCGCCAGGAAGTCGGCAAGGCACTGGGGCGTGAGCCCCGGGGCGTTATCTGCCTACTGACCCAGGCCCGCAGTTGGGGCCTGGCTTTTAACCCGGTGAGTTTCTTCTACTGCTTCGAGGCCGACGGCAGTCTGGCCGCGATCCTGTGTGAAGTGACCAACACCCCGTGGCGCGAGCGCTACCACTACGTGCTGCCGGCCCAGGCGCTGGGTGCCGAACAGCACCAGCATTTCGCTGTGGCCAAGGCATTTCATGTGTCGCCGTTTTTGCCACGGGACCTGGAATACCGCATGAGCTTCAGCCCGCCCACCGACAAGCTCGGCGTGCACATGGCCGACTGGCAAGGCGCGCACAAAGTCTTCGACGCCACCTTGAGCCTGCAACGAGAAATGCTGACCCGCGCCAGCCTGCACCGCTACCTGTGGCGCTTTCCCTGGATGACCGCCAAAACCTGCCTCGCGATTTACTGGCAGGCCGTGCGCCTGTTGCTTAAACGCACACCGATTTTTCCCCATCAGGCCGCCGATGGCGCCTCTCGCACCGCAGTCGGGTATACCAAGGATCGCCGCCATGAAAACCCCTAGCTTATCGGTCAAGGCCAACCGCCTGAACGTCAACGGGCTGACCACCGCGCTGTTGCGCAAGGCCGTGCTGCGCCAACTCAGCCAACTGCGCCACGGCCAGTTGGTGGTGATTGAAGAGGGCGAACGCCAAGTCTTCGGCGCCCGGGAAGCGCACTTGCTGGGGGAAATCCAGATTCTGGATTCGGCGGTGTGGGGCCTGGTGGCGGCCAACGGCTCCATCGGCGCGGGCGAGGCGTTTATCCACGGCTACTGGAGCAGCCCGGACCTGACCGCCGTGGTGCGCGTGATGGTCAGCAACCTGGAGGTGCTGGACGCGCTGGAAGGTGGCCTCGCCCGCCTGGCCCGGCCATTCACTCAAGGCCTGCACTGGCTCAACCGCAACACGCGCAAGGGCTCGCAAAAAAACATCGCCGCCCACTACGACCTGGGCAACGACCTGTTCGAAGAATTCCTCGACCCGACCATGATGTACTCGGCGGCGCAATTCCTGACACCCGACGACACCCTGGAACAGGCGCAACTGAACAAGCTGGAGCGCATCTGCCAGAAACTTGCACTCAAACCTGCGGATCACCTGCTGGAAATCGGCACCGGCTGGGGCAGCATGGCGCTGTATGCGGCGCAGCATTATGGCTGCAAGGTCACCACTACAACCTTGTCCAAAGAACAATTTGCCTACACCGAAAAACGCATCGAAGCCCTCGGGCTGCAAGGCCAGGTCACCCTGCTGCTGCAGGACTACCGCGACCTCACCGGCGAGTACGACAAGCTGGTGTCCATCGAGATGATTGAAGCGGTGGGCCATCGCTTCCTGCCGACCTACTTCAAACAGTGCGCGCAGTTGCTCAAGCGCGACGGCCTGATGCTGCTGCAAGCCATCACCATTCGCGAGCAACGCTTCGAACAGGCCAAAAACAGCGTCGACTTTATTCAGCGTTACATCTTCCCTGGCGGCGCCCTGCCCTGCGTGCAGAACATGCTGCAGATAGTCAGCCGTGACACCGACATGAACCTGCTGCACATGGAGGACTTCGGCCTGCACTACGCGCGCACCCTGCGCCTGTGGCACGAGAACTTTCGCCGTGCCCATGGCCGTCTCGCCGAGTTGGGCTACGATGAGTACTTCCTGCGCTTGTGGGAATTCTATCTGTGCTACTGCGAAGGCGGGTTTATGGAGCGAACGATCGGTACCGCGCAGTTGCTGCTGGCCAAGCCGGCGGCGATCAACCCACCCCTGCTCGGGCGCTTCAGTGCTTAAACCGCTGGCCAACGCCGTGCTGTTCCAGTGCGGCTGGTTTGCTTGTGTGCTCGGCGGCGACAGCCGCTGGTTGCTGGTAGGTGTGGGGATACTGGCCATTCACCTGCTGTGGACGAGTTCGTGGTCGGCCGACGGGCAAGCCATCCTCGCCGTGACCCTGCTGGGCACCGTCATCGACACCACGCTGCGCACCTTTGGCGTATTTCACTTCAGCTTTCCAGGGCCGCTGATTCCTTTTTGGCTGATCCTGCTGTGGGCGCTGCTCGCCACCACCTTGCGCCATTGCCTGGCCTGGAGCGCTCGGCCGTGGTGGCGCGCCAGCCTGTTGGGCGCGGTGGGCGGGCCATTGTCTTACTACGCGGGCAGTCAAATGGCCGGGGTGCATTTTGGCTACGGCACGCCACCGACCGTCATCGGCCTGGCGGTGTTGTGGGCCCTGCTGTTTCCCGCGCTGCACTGGATCGCCCGGCAACTGGGGCACTGACGTCCGTCAGAGCATTCATACGCATCCGACGCGCTTGCCTTACACTGCGCGCCTATGACAGACATCCCGCTCACTCAACTCCCCGAACCCGCCGTCACCTGCTCGACGTGCGCGGCCTGCTGTTGCCAGCTGGAAGTGATGCTGATCACCGACACGGGTGTTCCACAGCGCTTCATCGATACCGACGACTGGGGCGGTGAAGTGATGCTGCGCCTGGACGATGGCTGGTGCGCGGCGCTGGACCGGGACACGATGATGTGCACGATTTACGAACGACGGCCGCTGATTTGCCGGGAGTTCGAGATGGGGGCACCGGAGTGCATCGAGGAACGCCAGGGGATTGCGACGGCGTATCGCTGATTGCCGGATGCATGGAGATTCAAATGTGGGAGCGGGCTTGCTTGCGAATGCAGTGTGTCAGTTGATACATGCCTGACTGATACACCGCATTCGCGAGCAAGCCCGCTCCCACATTGGTTTTGTAGTGGACCTGGAATCTATAGCGGCAAGGTGTAGTGCAGCGAGTAGCTCTCTACGCCATCGTTATTGCTGCTCAGCCCCGCGTTTGAGTAGTGCGTGGCACGAATGCCCACTTCATGCCCACCGGCAAAGCGCAGGCCAAAGCCCAAACGGTCTTCAAACTGGAAGGCCTGGCCGATATTGTTGTCTTCAACCCGCGTGCGCGAGAACACCGCTACACCAATCCCCGCCTCGATGTACGGCTTGACCTTTTCCCCGGCAAACTCATACACAAACACGGGCGAGAACGACAAGCTGCTGACGCTGGCGCGCTTGTCGCCATCCCAGTAGGTGTATGCACCGCTCCAATAACCGGTCAACCGGCCGGTATTGCTCTGCCACCAGCTTTTATCCCAGTCCGATGTCAGCCCCAGGCGATAGGTCATGGTCGAATCGCTGGTGCTCCCCACACCCAACTCCAGGCCGGCGGCCTGGGCTGAAACCGAGTGTCCCACCACAGCGGCCGCAATCGCAGCCAAACAGAACAAGCGCTTCATAAGAAACAATCCTTTGAGAACGAAGTTATAAGGTCTTGTGCAGGCTATCTCGCTATAGAAGCTGGCGCATAGACGGAAGTTCCAGCTTCTAACGCCGGTATTTCACGAATTTTTCACGCGCCAAAGCTTCGCACAACGCCTGGGTATTTCCATAGAGTCGGTAGGATATTTCTGAGGTGATCGGCATCGCCACTGGTCCAGAACTGTGCCGGTTCAGGATTGGCAGTCGCCAGCAGGTCGCGCTCGCCCAGCAACCGCTTGAGCTGACGTGCGACGGCAGCGCCGGTGTCGATCAGGATGATGCTCGCAGGGAGCATCTGAGCCAGGAGTGGCTTGAGGAAGGGGTAATGGGTGCAGCCCAGGATGATGGTGTCACAACCGGCGCTGAGCAGCGGTTCGACATAACCCTGCAACATCTGGCGCAAGGCCGGGCTGCACAGGTCGCCGGTTTCAATCAGCTCCACCAGGCCCGGGCACGGCTGGGTGATGACCCGTACGTCAGTGGCAAAACGGTCAAGCAAGGCTGCGAACTTGGCGCTTTGCAGCGTGCCGGTGGTAGCGAGTACACCGACCACGCCGCTGCGGGTGGCGGCTGCAGCGGGTTTGACCGCGGGCTCCATGCCCACCAACGGCCAGTCGGGGTAGTCCTGACGCAAATCCGCAACAGCGGCGACCGTCGCGGTATTGCACGCAATCACAAACGCCTTGGCGCCGCGCTCGCGAAAGAACTCGGCGACCATGCGCGAGCGTTGCAGGATAAACGCCGGGGTTTTCTCGCCATAAGGAATATGCCCGCAATCGGCCACATACAGCAGCGACTCATGGGGCAACAGTTGCTGGATTTCATCCAGCACCGACAAGCCGCCGACGCCGGAGTCGAACACACCGATGGGCGCGTCCTTAACCATGGTGTATCCCGCAGACACTGCAGCCCGGATCGCGTTTGACGCGCAACTCGCGAAAACGCGTGGTCAACGCATCGATCAGCAACAGCCGGCCCACCAGCGGCTCGCCAAAACCGGCGAGCAACTTCAGCGCTTCCAACGCTTGCAGGCTGCCGACCACGCCCACCAGCGGCCCGACCACGCCAGCTTCGCTACAAGTCAGTTCGGTGTCGCTGCCGTGCCCATATAAGCAGTGGTAGCAAGGGCTGTCGGCGCGACGCGGGTCGAACACCGACAACTGGCCTTCCAGGCGAATGGCCGCGCCACTGATCAATGGCTTGCCAGCGGCGACACACGCGGCGTTGACCGCCTCGCGGGTGGAAAAATTGTCGCTGCAATCGAGCACCACATCCACCGCCGCCACTGCCGCTGCCAGCGAATCGGCGTCCAGGGCACTGCGATGGGCGATCAGTTTGATCTCGGGGTTGATAGCGCCCAGGCGGTGCAACGCCGAGTCGACCTTGGTCTGCCCGACGCTGTCAGTGTCATGGATGATCTGGCGCTGCAGGTTGGTCAGGTCGACGGTATCGAAGTCGGCCACGTGCAACTCGCCCACACCGGCCGCCGCCAGATACAGCGCGACGGGTGCGCCCAGGCCACCGAGGCCGATGATCAATGCACGGCCATTTTTCAGGCGCAACTGACCGTCGATGTCGACATGCTGCAACAGAATCTGTCGGCTATAGCGCAACAGCTCCTGATCGGTCAGCACGGGCGGCGCCCCAGGGTAATGCGTTCGTGGTTGCCAAGGTCGATGCGGCTGTGGACCGTTTCAAAGCCCTCACCCGACAACAGGTCACGCACGGCCGCCGCCTGGTCGTAACCGTGTTCGAGCAACAACCAGCCACCGGCATTCAGGTGGGCCGGGCTCTGCGCAATGATCACGCGTAAGTCGTCGAGGCCGTCGTGGCCCGCCACCAGTGCGCTGGCCGGTTCAAAGCGTACGTCACCGGCGACCAGGTGCGGGTCGTTGTCGGCGATGTACGGCGGGTTGCTGATGATCAGGTCAAAGGTGTGACCTTGCAGGGCGCTGAACCAATGGCTGTTCAGCACCGTGGCGTTTTTCAGGTGCAGGCGCTGGCGATTGCGCTCGGCCAGGGCCACGGCTTCCAGCACGCGGTCGACCGCCGTGACTTGCCAGGCTGGGCGTTCGCTGGCCAAGGCCAAGGCAATCGCGCCGCTGCCGGTGCCCAGGTCGAGAACCTTGGCGGGCGTAGCCGGCAACAATTCCAGTGCGGCTTCTACCAGCAATTCGGTTTCCGGGCGCGGGATCAGCGTGTGCGGTGCGACCTCCAGGTCCAGCTTCCAGAAGCCTTGCTGGCCAAGGATATAGGCCACCGGCTCACCGCCACGGCGACGCTGCAGATAGTCGGCAAACTTCAGCGCATCTTCGCTGCTGACGATTTTCTCCGGCCATGTGTGCAGGTAACTGCGCGATTTGCCCAAGGCAGCGGCCAGCAACAGCTCCACATCCAGGCGCGCGGTGGGCGAATCCGGCAGGTCGGCAGCGCGCAGCAGGCTGGCGATAATGGTCATTTATTCACCTGTTTATTCACCAATCGCCGCGAGTTGATCGGCCTGATATTCAGCGAGCAACGGCTCGATCACTGCGTCCACGCCACCGGCAAGAATTTCATCGAGGGAGTAAAGGGTGAGGTTGACCCGGTGGTCGGTCACCCGGCCCTGGGCAAAGTTGTAGGTACGAATACGCTCGGAGCGGTCGCCCGACCCCACCAGCAATTTACGCTCGCTGGCAATCGCATTGGCGGCGGCGCTGGTCTGCTGGTCGTTGAGCTTGGCCGACAGCCAGGACATCGCCCGCGCGCGGTTCTTGTGCTGGGAACGCTCTTCCTGGCACTCCACCACGATGCCGGAAGGCAAGTGGGTGATACGGATCGCGGAGTCGGTCTTGTTGACGTGCTGGCCACCGGCCCCCGACGAGCGGTAGGTGTCGACGCGCAAATCCGCCGGGTTGATCTCGATGGCTTCCTGCTCGTCCGGCTCGGGCAACACGGCCACGGTGCACGCAGAGGTGTGGATGCGGCCCTGGGATTCCGTCGCCGGGACCCGCTGCACACGGTGCGCGCCGGATTCGAACTTCAGCTTGCCGTAAACGTTGTCGCCTTCGACCCGCGCGATGACTTCTTTATAGCCGCCGTGCTCACCTTCGTTTTCAGACAGGATTTCCACGCGCCAGCCGCGACGCTCGGCATAACGCGAATACATGCGGAACAGGTCGCCGGAAAAAATCGCCGCCTCGTCGCCACCGGTGCCGGCGCGGATTTCGAGGAACACGTTGCGCCCGTCATTCGGGTCTTTGGGCAGCAGCATGCGTTGCAGGTCGCCCTCCAGCGCCACCAGTTTTTCCTTGGCTTCGCGGACTTCTTCCACGGCCATTTCGCGCATGTCCGGGTCGCTGTCCTTGAGCAGCGCCTGGGCGCCTTCGAGGTCGGTCTGGGTTTTCAGCCATTGGCTATAGGTGGCCACAATCGGCTCAACTTCCGCGTATTCCTTGGAATAGGTGCGAAATTTGGTCTGATCCGAGATGACCTCGCCATCGCCGAGCAAGGCGGTCAGTTCTTCGAAACGGTCCTGGAGCACGTCCAGTTTATTGAGCAGTGACGCTTTCATTGCGGTTTTTTATCCGAAGAGCTATCTGACGCGCCCTCACCGAGGGCAAAGAGTTCTTGGGCCATGGCCAGCGCATCGAGGCGGCCTTCGGCAGTAAGCTTTTTCAACTGCACGCTGGGGGCATGCAGCAATTTATTGGTCAGGCCACGGGCGAGCTGCATCAACACGTCTTCTGCGCTGCCGCCGTTGGCGAGCAAACGCTGGGCCTTGGTCAGCTCTTCGTCACGCAGGCGTTCGCCTTGCTGACGATAGGCCTTGAGCACATCGACCGCCGCCAGCTCACGCAGGCGCACCATGAAGTCTTCGGCCCCGGTACTGACCATTTCCTCGGCGGCCTGGGCGGCACCCTGGCGGCTCTTGAGGTTTTCGGCGACCACCTCATGCAGGTCGTCGACGCTGTAGAGGTAAACGTCGTCCAACTCGCCGACTTCAGGCTCGATATCGCGGGGAACAGCGATATCCACCATGAAAATAGGTTTGTGCTTGCGCAGCTTCAATGCGCTTTCTACTGCGCCTTTGCCAAGAATAGGCAATTGGCTGGCGGTGGAGCTGATCACGATATCGCTGCGCACCAGCTCAGCCGGAATGTCTGACAGCAGCACCGCGTGGGCGCCGAACTGCTCGGCGAGGATGCTCGCGCGCTCGAGTGTACGGTTGGCGACCACAATACGTTTCACGCCCAGGTCGTGCAGGTGGCGAGCGACCAGGGTGATGGTCTCGCCGGCGCCGATCAGCAACGCCTGGCTGCGCTGCAGGTCGCTGAATATCTGTTTGGCCAGGCTGACGGCGGCAAACGCCACCGACACCGGGTTTTCACCGATGGCGGTGTCGGTGCGCACCTGCTTGGCGGAATTGAACGTCGCCTGGAACAGCCGGCCCAGCAACGGCCCGACGGTGCCAGCCTCACGCGCCACGGCGTAGGCAGATTTCATCTGGCCGAGGATCTGCGGCTCGCCCAACACCAGCGAATCGAGGCCGGCGGCCACACGCATCATGTGACGAACTGCCGCATCCTCTTCGTGCACATAGGCGCACGCACGCAGCTCGTCGAGGCTCAAATGGTGGAAATCGGCCAGCCAGCGCAGCACCACATCCGCCGAAAGATGTTCCTGCTCTATATAAAGCTCGCTGCGATTGCAGGTCGAAAGGATCGCAGCTTCGCGGCTGTCGGTGATCCGGCAGAGTTGCTGCAAGGCCTCAACCAACTGCTCCGGCGTAAACGCCACGCGCTCGCGCACGTCTACAGATGCAGTCTTGTGGTTAATACCGAGTGCGAGGAAGGCCATTCAATATCGCTGATGATGTCGGGAAGCCGACAATTGTCCTACTTCGAATGATTCAGAACAACCACCGTAGGCTATTGTCCTAATGCCTTGTGTCTATTAAGGCATCCACTGAGACTCGGTTATGTTTGGCCGAAGGCTTGTGTCATGATGATCCGACCGCAGGTTAGTCGTCCTCTTCCTATATGAATAGATCTTCCGCGTTGCTCCTTGCTTTTGTCTTCCTCAGCGGCTGCCAGGCCTTGGCCCCCGTGTCGCCGGACGGTACGCCGCCGGTCGAAGACAGCACTCCCGCACCTGAAAAGCCCAAGGTTTATTCCTCGTTCAAGGAAGAAACGATCTACAGCCTGCTGACCGCGGAACTCGCCGGCCAGCGCAATCGTTTCGATATTGCCCTGGATAACTACGTGACCCAGGCCATCAACACTCAGGATCCGGGCATCTCGGAGCGGGCGTTTCGCATCGCCGAGTACCTGGGCGCCGACCAGGCTGCGCTGGACACGTCGCTGATCTGGGCGAAAAACGCGCCGGACGACCTGGAGGCCCAACGCGCCGCTGCCGTTCAGCTGGCACGCGCCGGGCGCTATGACGACTCCATGGTCTATATGGAGAAAGTCCTGCAGGGCAAGGGCGACACGCATTTCGACTTCCTCGCACTGTCGGCTGCCGACACCGATCAGGACACGCGCAACGGTCTGATGAAGAGTTTCGACCGTTTGCTGCAAAAGCATCCCAAGAACAGCCAGCTGATTTTCGGCAAGGCGCTGTTGTTGCAACAAGATGACGAAGCCGACGCAGCGCTCAAGCTGCTGGAACAGAACCCGCCGGAAGACGGCGAGATCGCGCCGATCCTGCTGCGCGCCCGCTTGCTGCAAAACCTCAATCGCGGCAAGGAAGCGATTCCGCTGCTGGAAAAAAGCATCAAGAAGTACCCGGACGACAAGCGCCTGCGCCTGACTTACGCGCGCACGCTGGTTGAGCAGGACCGTATGGAAGACGCCAAAGTGCAGTTCGCCAACCTGGTCCAGCAATACCCGGACGACGATGAACTGCGCTACTCCCTGGCATTGGTATGCCTGGAAGCCAAGGCCTGGGATGAGGCCAAGGGTTACCTGGAAGAGTTGATCCAGCGTGAGAGCCATGTGGATTCGGCGCACTTGAACCTTGGCCGTATCGCCGAGGAGCGCAACGACCCGCAAGCCGCCCTGCTCGAATATGCCCAGGTTGGCCCCGGCAATGATTACCTGCCGGCCCAACTGCGCCAGGCCGATATCCTGATGAGCAATGGCCGCACCGACGAGGCGGAAAAACGCCTGGCTGCTGCGCGCGATGCCGAACCGGACTACGCGATCCAGCTCTATCTGATCCAGGCCGAGACCTTATCGGCCAACAATCAGGGCGAGCGTGCCTGGAAACTGCTGCAACAAGCCTTGCTGCAATACCCGGATGATTTGAACCTGTTGTACACCCGGGCCATGCAGGCGGAAAAACACAACGACCTGGCGCAGATGGAAAAAGACCTGCGCCTGATCATCAAACGTGACCCGGACAACGCCATGGCGCTGAACGCCCTCGGCTACACACTGTCCGACCGTACAACACGCTATGCCGAAGCCAAGGTGTTGATCGAGCAAGCCCACAAGTTGAACCCGGAAGACCCGGCCGTTCTCGACAGTCTTGGCTGGGTGAATTACCGCCTGGGCAACCTCGACGAAGCCGAACGTTTGCTGCGTCAGGCGCTGGAGCGCTTCCCCGACCAAGAAGTGGCCGCCCACTTGGGCGAGGTGCTCTGGGCCAATGGCAAGCAACGCGAAGCCCGTCAAATCTGGGAAAAATTCCTCAAGGAACAACCCGAAAGCCCCATCCTGCGCGGCACCATCAAGCGCCTGACCGGATCCGAGACCCTTTAAGCTTATGTTCTTGCGCCACGTTATCGTTTTCAGTTTCCTCGCCTTGCTCGCCGGTTGCGCGGGCATTGGCAGCCGTGAATCCGTTGAGGGCCAGGGCAACCCGGCCCAATGGCAACAGCACAAGGACCAGCTCAGCAGCATTGATGGCTGGCAGATCGAAGGCAAGGTTGGGGTTCGTGCGCCGAAGGATTCCGGCAGCGGCACCCTGTTCTGGCTGCAACGCCAGGACTATTACGACATTCGGCTGTCGGGCCCGCTAGGGCGCGGCGCAGCACGCCTGACCGGTCGCCCGGGGCAAGTCAGCCTGGAAGTGGCCAACCAGGGCCGCTATGAAGCGGCTTCGCCGGAAGAATTGCTGGAACAGCAGATGGGCTGGAAGCTGCCCGTTTCGCATCTGGTCTGGTGGGTGCGCGGTTTGCCTGCGCCTGACAGCAAAAGTCGCCTGAGCCTCAATGGCGACAGCCGCTTGGCCACCTTGGAACAGGACGGCTGGCAGGTCGAATACCTGAGCTACGTACAGCAGGGCAGCTACTGGCTGCCCGAGCGTATCAAGCTGCACGGCACCGACCTTGACGTCACGCTGGTGATCAAGGACTGGCAACCGCGCAAGCTGGGGCAATAACGTGTCCGTAGAAAAACTGACCCTGCCCTCCCCCGCCAAACTCAATTTGATGCTGCACATTCTCGGTCGCCGTGCAGACGGCTACCACGAGTTGCAGACGCTGTTTCAATTTCTCGATTACGGCGATGAGCTGACCTTCGCCGTGCGCGACGATGGCGTGATCCAGCTGCACACCGAATTCGAAGGCGTGCCCCACGACAGCAACCTGATCGTGAAGGCGGCGAAAAAACTTCAAGAACAATCCGGCAGTTCGCTCGGCATCGATATCTGGATCGATAAAATCCTGCCCATGGGCGGCGGTATCGGCGGCGGCAGCTCGAATGCCGCGACCACCTTGCTCGGCTTGAATCACTTGTGGCAACTGGGCTGGGACCCTGATCGCCTGGCTGCACTGGGGCTGACGCTGGGCGCCGATGTGCCGGTTTTCGTGCGTGGGCACGCGGCTTTTGCCGAGGGTGTGGGTGAGAAACTCAGCCCGGAATACCCCGAAGAGCCGTGGTATGTCGTGCTTGTTCCGCAAGTATCTGTAAGTACAGCAGAAATTTTTTCAGATCCGCTGTTGACACGTAACTCTCCTCCCATTAAAGTGCGCCCCGTTCCCAAGGGAAACAGTCGAAATGACTGCTTACCGGTTGTAGCAAGGCGTTATCCAGAGGTACGTAACGCTTTGAATTTGTTAGGTAAATTTACCGAAGCAAAATTAACCGGAACTGGAAGTTGTGTGTTTGGGGGCTTCCCAAGCAAAGCTGAAGCTGATAAAGTCTCGGCCCTTCTTACAGAGACCCTTACAGGGTTTGTAGCAAAGGGAAGCAACGTTTCGATGTTGCATCGCAAGCTGCAAAGTCTGCTCTAAAAGGAACCGGGTGTTAGGCACTCGTTGCAACAGATACAGGGGCGTCGCCAAGCGGTAAGGCAGCAGGTTTTGATCCTGCCATGCGTTGGTTCGAATCCAGCCGCCCCTGCCATTTTCTAATACTCATCCAGGTTACCCTCAGCCTCTAGGTACTGCGCGTGTCCAAGATGATGGTCTTTACGGGGAATGCTAACCCCGATCTGGCTCGACGTGTCGTACGTCAGCTGCATATCCCTCTCGGTGACATCTCTGTCGGTAAATTTTCCGACGGCGAAATTACAGCCGAGATCAATGAAAACGTTCGCGGTAAAGACGTCTTCATTATTCAGCCGACTTGCGCTCCGACCAACGATAACCTGATGGAACTCGTCGTGATGGCTGATGCCTTCCGCCGCTCCTCAGCGACTCGAATCACAGCTGTAATCCCTTACTTTGGTTATGCCCGTCAGGATCGCCGCCCGCGTTCCGCACGTGTGGCTATCAGCGCGAAAGTCGTCGCTGACATGCTGACCGTGGTAGGCATCGACCGTGTTCTCACGGTTGACCTGCACGCTGACCAAATCCAGGGGTTCTTCGATATTCCGGTAGATAACATCTACGGCTCCCCAGTATTGGTGGATGACATCGAAGACCAGCGCTTTGAAAACCTGATGATCGTGTCCCCGGACATTGGTGGCGTCGTGCGTGCACGGGCTGTTGCCAAATCCTTGGGCGTGGACCTCGGGATCATCGACAAACGCCGTGAAAAAGCCAATCACTCTGAAGTGATGCATATCATCGGTGATGTCGAAGGGCGTACCTGTATTCTGGTTGATGACATGGTCGACACCGCCGGCACCCTGTGCCACGCGGCGAAAGCCTTGAAAGAGCACGGTGCTGCAAAAGTCTTCGCCTACTGCACACACCCTGTGCTGTCGGGCCGAGCGATCGAGAACATCGAGAACTCCATGCTGGACGAACTGGTGGTGACCAACACCATCCCGTTGTCCGCAGCCGCTCAAGCCTGTTCGCGTATCCGCCAACTGGATATCGCACCGGTAGTTGCCGAGGCGGTTCGCCGCATCAGCAATGAAGAATCGATCAGCGCGATGTTCCGTTAAGGGTCAAACCTTCGGAACACCCACTGACGAAAAGCGCCCCGCCCCGACATTGTGTTGGGGCGGGGCTTTTTTGCCCATGTCGAGGCCGGCGCTGGTCGCAAACGCCGCTCGATGATGGCTATTTTGGAGATACAAAATGACTGACTTTACTCTGAACGCCCAAGCGCGTACTGACCTGGGGAAAGGTGCGAGCCGCCGCCTGCGTCACGCCGCCAACATCCCTGCTGTTGTTTACGGTGGCAACAAGCCTGCTGAATCCGTAACCATCCTGGCCAAAGAAATCGCCAAACTGTTCGAAAACGAAGCTGCCTACAGCCACGTTATCGAGCTGAATGTCGATGGCGCCAAGCAGAACGTAATCGTTAAAGCGATGCAGCGTCACCCGTCCAAGCAATTCATCATGCACGCTGACTTCGTGCGTGTTGTTGCTGGCCAGAAACTGACCGCCATCGTGCCTGTGCACTTTGTTGGTGAAGACGCTCCGGTCAAGAAAGGCGGCGAGATCTCGCACGTCCTGAACGAAATCGAAGTGACCTGCCTGCCGAAAGACCTGCCTGAGTTCATCGAAGTCGACCTGTCGGCTCTGGAAATCGGCGCTATCGTTCACCTGTCCGACCTCAAAGCCCCTAAAGGCGTTGAGTTTGTTGCACTGGCTCACGGTGATGACAAAGCTGTTGCAAACGTACACGCTCCACGCGTTGCTCCAGAAGCTGAAGAAGGCGCTGCAGAGTAATTCACTCTGTATTGCCGGAGCTTGAGGAAACATCGCGGACCGGAACGTAGCGAGAAAGCGGGCGATAACGCGGCGTTTACTCTTGAGTAAATGAGCTACTGTTGTCCACTTTCGCCGCACCAAGGTCAGGCGATGTTATCCACAACTCCAAAGGAAGGGCCCCTGTCGTGACTGCCATTAAACTGATCGTTGGCCTGGGAAATCCAGGCGCCGAATACGAACAGACCCGGCATAACGCGGGGGCCCTTTTTGTTGAGCGCATCGCCCACGCGCAAGGTGTCAACCTTGTGGCCGATCGCAAATATTTTGGCCTGACCGGGCGCTTCTCGCACCAGGGTCAGGATGTTCGTCTGCTGATTCCCACCACCTACATGAACCGCAGCGGCCAGGCTGTCGCGGCGCTTGCGGGCTTCTTCCGAATCAAACCCGAAGAAATCCTGGTGGCCCATGACGAACTGGACCTGCCACCCGGTGTTGCCAAGCTCAAGCTGGGCGGCGGGCATGGTGGGCACAACGGCCTGCGCGACATCATCGCGCAGTTGGGTAATCAGAATAATTTCTACCGCCTGCGGCTTGGCATTGGCCATCCGGGCGTTGCCAGTATGGTTTCAAATTTCGTCCTGGGTCGTGCGCCACGCGCCGAACAGGAAAAACTCGATGCCAGCATCGACTTTGCCCTCGGCGTGCTGCCGGATATCTTCGCCGGTGAATGGAACCGCGCGATGAAAAACCTGCACAGCCAGAAGGCCTGACTCTTACCGAGGGGAAACACCATGGGATTCAATTGCGGCATCGTCGGCCTGCCCAACGTCGGCAAATCCACCTTGTTCAACGCCCTGACCAAGTCCGGTATTGCAGCGGAGAACTTCCCCTTCTGCACCATCGAACCCAACAGCGGTATCGTGGCCATGCCCGACCCGCGTCTGGCGGCACTGGCAGCCATCGTCAATCCGAAGCGCATCTTGCCGACCACCATGGAATTCGTCGACATCGCGGGCCTGGTGGCTGGTGCGTCGAAAGGTGAAGGCCTGGGCAACAAGTTCCTGGCGAACATTCGCGAAACCGATGCCATCGCCCACGTGGTCCGCTGCTTTGAAGACGAGAACGTGATTCACGTTTCCAACAGCGTCGACCCGAAACGCGACATCGAAATCATCGATCTGGAACTGATCTTCGCTGACCTCGACAGCTGCGAAAAGCAACTGCAGAAAGTCGCGCGCAATGCCAAAGGCGGTGACAAGGACGCCGTGGTCCAGAAAGGCCTGCTGGAGCAATTGATCGCTCACTTCACCGAGGGCAAGCCAGCGCGCAGCCTGATGAAGAACATGAGCACCGACGAAAAAGCGGTGATCAAGGGCTTCCACTTGCTGACTACCAAGCCGGTGATGTACATCGCCAACGTCGCTGAAGACGGCTTCGAGAACAACCCTTTGCTCGATGTGGTCAAGGCCATCGCCGATGAAGAAGGCGCGATCGTTGTGCCTGTGTGCAACAAGATTGAAGCGGAAATCGCCGAGCTCGATGACGGCGAAGAAAAAGACATGTTCCTTGAGGCTCTGGGCCTGGAAGAGCCTGGCTTGAACCGTGTGATCCGCGCCGGCTACGAAATGCTGCACCTGCAGACCTACTTCACCGCCGGTGTCGAAGAAGTTCGCGCGTGGACCGTTAAGGTCGGCGCCACCGCGCCACAGGCCGCTGGTGTGATCCACACTGACTTCGAAAAAGGCTTCATCCGCGCCGAAGTGATCGCCTACAACGACTTCATCCAGTACAAGGGCGAAGCCGGTACCAAGGAAGCGGGTAAATGGCGCCTGGAAGGCAAGGAATACATCGTCAAAGATGGCGATGTAATGCACTTCCGTTTCAACGTGTAAACGTTACCTGCGGTTTACGCCGACAATAAAAAGCCGATGCTATGCATCGGCTTTTTTATGGGCGACGATTAAACATGTCGCCAACACACGCCTGTCTGTGGCTGTCATTTTTCAATGATTCACTCTACTCACTGTCCTGCGAAATAAATAAACCTGCGCCTGTCTAACTTGTCCTACATCGCCCACGCAAGTTCCTACTTTAATGCAGCCAGAAAAAACTTATGCTTTCCATTCTACTGAACCGCGCTGACCGTTTTATCACTGGCGCAAAGCGATAATGGAGCAACCATCCGATGCCGGCCGCCCCTCTCAGGGAAAATGAAACAAATATTTCATTGATCGAAAACCCGGATATCGAAAATACGCTCCTGAGCACCGCACCTCTCAATATCGACATTCTGTTATTGGGAGAAACCGGTACCGGCAAGGATACCTTGGCCCAACGAATACATAGCCTCTCAGGGCGACGAGGTAACTTCGTTGCCTTGAACTGCGCAGCCATCCCGGAGAGTCTCGCAGAAAGCCAGTTGTTCGGCGTCAACAGCGGCGCCTATACAGGCGCACTGCAATCACGGGCCGGCGTCGTCGAAGCGGCTCACTTGGGCACCCTTTACCTCGATGAGATCGACAGCATGCCGTTGAGCCTGCAAGCCAAGCTGCTGCGCGTACTGGAGACACGTGGCGTGGAGCGCTTGGGCTCAACCCGTTTCATTCCTGTGGATATGCGCGTTATTGCGTCAGCCCAACAGTCGCTGCTTGCGATGGTCGAGCAAGGCTCCTTCCGCCGCGACCTGTACTTTCGACTGAATGTCGTGAGCTTCCAGCTGCCGGCCCTGCGAGACCAGCGAGAACGGATCATTCCATTGTTCCTGGGGATGATCCAGCAAGAAGCCGAACGCTTCAAATACCCTGCCCCGACGCCGCCCGGCGAGTTGCTGCAACAATTACTGTGTCATACCTGGCAAGGCAATGTCCGCGAACTGCGCTCTGCAGCCAAGCGGTTCGTTCTGGGCCTGCCACCGCTTTACGCCGCAATGATCAATTCACAGGCCGATGAAATGAGCCTGAAGGCGCGGCTGCAGCAAATTGAAAAGGCACTGATTGAAGAGTCACTGCGGCGTAATGACCATTGTGTCGATAGCGTGGCAATTGAGCTGAAGGTCGCCAAGCGCACGCTTTATTACCGAATGAAACAGCTCGAAGTACAGCTGGCATAAAGCGTTTGCACCTCCATTTACGTCATGCAGCAAAAAAATGTGGCGAAACAATTAAACACAACCCTCCTCTTGAGACTTGGAACGCTTCATACCTTGCAGGCCACGTACTCAACGAGCAATTTCAACATTGCTCGGAAACGACCGATAGTAATCAACCGCTATCGAATCTTATATAAAGTTAAAGAGGTGGATCATGGCACTAGGCGGCGTGGGCACTAGCCCACAAGAGATGGCTACAAAAGGTATCGAAGAGCAAAAAAAATGGGATGGCGTGCAAAAAACCAAAGAAGAGGCTGAAATCGCCAAATTCAACGCGCAGATCGCCAACACCAAAGCAATACGCTACTAAGCAGACCAAGCCTTCTCAACTTAATCCGTTGAGAAGGCTTATTTACGTGGCACATCACACTCGTACTTGCGATAGAGGAACCTATGCTCATCACCCCTGCTGACCTGACAACGAGCGCAAAAATCGCAACGGGATCGGATACGCCTGCCGAGAGTCATCGTTCTTCTGACCTCAATTTTTTCCTGGCCGAAATGAACAAGACCGACCTGTCCGATAAAAGAAGCCCCCGCGCCGTGGCCTCGGCCGATTCAGCCAGCGCCATGGGTGGATCGTCGGCGGAATCGAAAAATTTGTCCAAAGGGTTTCGGGACGCCAGCCTGGGCAAGACGACGAAGTACGCGGACAAATTCCCCGAATACCTCGCTAAAGCTCATGTCGAAGCCATCTCCAACGTCAAGGTGATTGGCGCAATCGCAAAAGCCTGCGACAAAATTTCAAGCATGGGGTAGATGCATGTACCGCCGCCTGAGCACCCTTTTATTTTTTTCATTGGCGCTATTGCTGACTGGCTGCGGTGAAAGTGTAGAGCTGCATCGCAATATTTCCGAACAGGAAGCCAATGAAGTCATTGCAGAACTGGCCGACAAGCAGATTCGGGCCCAGAAGATTCCAGGCAAGGACGGCGTCGCTGTCCGCGTCAAAGCCAGTGACATCAACCGGGCCGTTCGTACGCTGGACGCCGCCGGACTGCCCAAGGTGGCGCGCTCGACGTTAGGCGATATCTTTCGCAAGGAAGGGGTCATCTCCACGCCACTGGAAGAGCGCGCGCGCTACATCTACGCGTTGTCCCAGGAACTGGAAGCGACCTTGTCGAATATAGACGGCGTGATCGTCGCTCGAGTGCATGTGGTGTTGCCTGAGCGGGTAGCCCCCGGCGAGCCCGTACAACCAAGGCTTGCCGAGCACGCGTGGCTTCACGCAACGCACGCTCTGCGCGGTCAGCCCGGTGCCGTCGCAGACGTCGCAAGGTCTCGATTTCACCGAGTAAAACGTCAGAATGGGACATAGGCCGTGAGCTCCTTGAGTTGTTCCAAAGTGGCGGCCATCGATGCAGGTTCACGCAAGTCCTGACGCAGGAATGCGTCGACCGCTTGGCGACTGTCCACTGCCAGATCGGTCAGCGCATCGCTGCCGGGCTGGTATTCCCCAAGCTTGAGCATCAGCTCGATCTGTTGATACGCCGATAACAGACGCCTTAACGCCGTGCCCGCCTGGATATCGTCTGGTGCAGCGACGTTGCTGAGAATCCGCGAAAGGCTGCCCAGGACATCCACCGCAGGATAATGGCCACGTTCGGCGAGCTTGCGAGACAGCACGATGTGGCCGTCGAGCAACGAGCGAACTTCATCGGCGACCGGGTCGCTCATGGAGTCCTGCTCAATCAGCACCGTGTAGATCGCTGTAATCACGCCGTCACGGGTCAGCCCGGCGCGCTCGACCAGACGCGGCAGCAGGCTATACACCGAAGGCGGCAGACCACCCCGCCCCAGAGGCTCGCCGGCAGCCAGGCCGATTTCACGCTGGGCCCTGGCGAAACGTGTCAGGGAATCGATCAGCAGCAGCACCCGCTTGCCCTGGCGCCGGAAGCCTTCGGCCAGAGCCGTCGCCGTAAACGCCGCGCGCGCACGCTCCATGCTCGAACGGTCGGAAGTGGCACACACCAGCACCGCCTTGGCGCGCAGTTGATCATCCAGCTCATGGTCAAGAAATTCGCGCAGTTCCCGGCCTCGCTCGCCGATCAAACCGAACACAATCACATCGCACTCAACGTTACGGGCGATCTCGGCCAGCAAGGTGGTTTTGCCACAGCCAGCCCCTGCAAACAGGCCCACGCGTTGGCCCTCGCCCAACGTCAACAACCCATCGATCGAACGCACACCGGTGGCCAACGCACGGTTGATTCTCGGTCGATCGGTAGGCAAAGGCGCTTCACACAGCACAGCGCTCGCATCCGGCGAGTCAACCTCGGCAAAAGCGCTCGGGCCTTCGCCGGTGATCGGCCGCCCAAAACCATCCAGCACCTGCCCAAGCAGCGCCTCACTGACCTGCACCCGGTGCGATATCCCCAGGCGTTCCACACTGGCGCCCACACGCACGCCTTCCAGGTTGCCCAAGGCACTGAGGACTGCATCCTGTTGATCAAAACCGATGATCTCGGCCAGCATGTAATCACCGGGGTTTTTCTCCACTTGGCACAAATCGCCAATACGCGCCTGCGGCAGCCGGCATTGCAGCAACATGCCGTTGACGCGCTGGATTCGGCCCCGCATCGTCACCGGCGTAAAATTCGCCAGCGCCTGGGTTTGACGTTGTTGCCAAAGCTGCAGGCGCGCTTGAGTGTCCTCGTTCACCAACGCACCTCAAAACGCTGTGTACCATCGAAGACCACCTTGCTGTTATCGATCAGCACCAGGCGCAGGCCTGCGACTTCATCGCCCACAAACAGCCGGTTGCCGTCTTCCAGCACCACGTGACCAGTAGGCCCTCCAACGATCTGCACAATCTTGAACGGCAATGCTCCGTCACGTGCTCGCACTCGACTGATCACCGGCACAGCACTGTCGAATTGCTCGACAAAACGGCTGAGCATTCGCGTTACCAGTTCAACATCATCCGGCGAGACGTCACCGTTGAGTGCGACCTGACCATTGATCACCTGCACACTGACCCGCTGCCCCAACTCACGCTCGTTGAGCATCTTCATCAGTTGTTGGCGGACTTCGAAGGGCGAGGCCAGCTCGCTTTTGCGGACCTCAAGCGGCATCAAGGAGGCCTTGGCCTCACGCTCGCCCGTCGAGGCTATGCTCACCACCATGATGATGACCGCAACCACCAGCACCAGGCTGATCAAGCGTTTTTGCTGTGAATGAGGAATGGACGATAACTTCAGCGTCTGCGGCGGCACATAAACGGGGGCAACGACAGGCTTTGGTACCTGGGGCCAGGGTTGACTCGCCAAAGAGACACACAGCCCGATGGCGCCCACCGAAAATGATTCGTCGAGTGCCAGGCTCGCGATCTGGGCCAGCATCTGACCCTGGGCGCCGTGCAGCAATCCTGCTTCGGCCTGTACCGACCAATTTGAACCGGCCAGCCGCAACCGCGCGTGGTGCTCGGCGATGCCTGGATCGTTCAGCACCAAGTCGGCATCACGGTGGGCACCAATACTCCACTCGTCACCAAACAGCGGCAAGGCGGCCCCTTGGTGCAAACCGTCAAGCACTCGCAGTTCAAACATCACTGAACTCCCCGGTGCGCGGCCAAGCGACGACAGATCATGCCGCCGCTCCACGCATCAGTTCGTCCTGGCCCAGGTCAAAGCGCCCCAGTACTTTCACCTTGGCGGTACTGCTCAGTTCGGCAAAGGACATCACCGGCACATGGTTGAACTCTTCGAGCAATAGCGTGCGCAAAGGGCTGCGCAGATCCTGCGCAACCAGCATCACGCTTTTGCTTTTGGGCCTGGCGGAAAAAGCCTGGTTAAGCAAGCTGACCAGTGCGGCACTGCTATCGTTATCGAGAGCAAAAAACACCCCAGTCTGGGTCTGGCGCAATGCCTCGCGCAGCGTGTTTTCAGTCTGTGGCGACAATAGCCAGGCATGCAGCCCATCACTCTCGCTGTACTGGTGGAAAATCTGCGATTTAAGGGCGATACGCGCGTAATCCGCCAAGGCATCCGGCTCGCGCTCATGCTGCCCGTATTCAATCAATGATTCGACTATCAGCCGCACGGCACGCAACGGCACACCTTCGCTGGCCAAACGCTGCAGCACTGCCGAAAAGCGCGACAGCGGCATGATCCGTTGTAATTCCTGCACCAGTTCCGACTGGTTGTGTTCAAGCCAACTGAGGATCGCTTTGCTCTCCTGAACCCCGAGAAATTGCGGGCCACTGAGCATCATCGCCTGCTTCATGCGGTCGACAATCAGGCTTGCCGCGCTGAAGCGCTCAACCTGTGGATCATCCAGCAGGGGGTCGTCTGGCGGCAGCCAGATCCAATCCTGCTCGTCGCGCTCAGCCAAGCCGGGAACGGCATGCGCCGGCACGTCTTTCAGCGCTGCCCGGTCGACGGCGACTTCAGGTACGACAGAGGCCCTGACCATGGGTACTTCGTGAACGCAGAAGCGCATTTCATCGTCGGCCATCGAGGCATCAATTTCGACTTCGAAAGGCGGCAGTGTCAGCCCGATGTTGGCGACCAACGCATTGCGAGCCTGACGGATACTATGAACAAGCTCCGTCATCGCCGCAGTGCCATGCAACATCGGGGAGAACTGCAGCAGATAGGGGCGTGACGGGTCGAACCCGCGCAAATCTTCTGCCCCGTTGTCTTCCGGGCGGACGGCCTCGGCCACTGCAGCTCCGGGAGTTTCTTCGCGTTTACGTTGGCGTGCGAGGTAATAGCCCAGGGCCCCCGTCATCAACGACATGATGATAAATACAACCGTGGGCATGCCTGGCAGCACTGCAAAAGCGAGCATGCCCACCGAAGCAATCATCCAGCTCTTGGGCTCACTGGTCATCTGCCGAGCAATTTCGACGCCCATGCTGGTCGCGCCTTTACGCGCATCCGGCGCCGATCGCGTGATGATCATGCCCGCCGTCAGCGAGATCAGCAGTGCGGGTATCTGCGCGATCAAACCATCACCGATGGTCAACACCGAATACAGCGCGATGGACTCGGCGGCGCTCATGTCGTGCTGAAACATGCCGGTGGCAAAACCGCCCAACAGGTTGATCACCACGATAATCAAACCGGCAATGGCATCGCCTTTTACGAACTTCATCGCGCCGTCCATGGCGCCGAACAATTGGCTCTCGCGGGATAACTGATCACGCTTGTCCCGCGCCTGCCCACCGTCGATCAGACCCGCACGCAAGTCACTGTCGATGGACATTTGTTTGCCGGGCATGGCATCCAGGCTAAAGCGCGCCGCCACTTCGGCAACCCGCTCCGAGCCTTTGGTAATCACCAGAAAGTTGACCAGTGTCAGGATCATGAAGATCACCAACCCCACCGCCAAGTTGCCACCGACGACGAAATTGCCGAAAGCCTCGACGATGTCACCGGCGTCCTGCTCCAGCAGGATCAAACGTGTGGTTGCAATCGATAGCGCCAGGCGAAACATGGTCGTCAACAGCAAAATGGACGGAAAAGACGAGAACGCCAGGGGCCCGGGAAGGTACAGCGCCAACACGATCAGCAGGCACGCGATACAGATGTTGAATGCAATGAGAATGTCCACCAACCAGGTAGGCAGCGGGACGATGAAGATGAACACGATGGCCAGGACCACCACGGCCCCCAGCACCTCGGCACGCTGTGCGACCTTAAGCAAAAAACCGTTGATAGCCCTCAGTGCCGTCACGCTTGGGTTCCCCATTTGTTTTCAAGCTGCTGTTGGCCGCGCTCAAGACGAGCAAGCTCGTCCATGACCAGTAAACAGTTGTGCAGGGCTTGTTGGCGCTCCTGGGCATCGCGCCAGAGGGCCGCAGGCAGATCCTTGATTACGGGGTAAAGCGCATTCAGGGAGATCAAGGACTCGGACGAGGGGCCACCACCGATTTCGTTGGCCAGGCGCTGGACTTCTCTGGAGGCAATGCCGGTGCTGGTGTACCCCAACAAGCGCTGCAGCAAGTCCACAGCCGCAAGGTCGGCATTCAGGCGTCGGATCAACGCCTGGCAATTGGACAGGACACCGCTCAGATGACCACAACTTTGCAGGCCCAGCAGCAGCGTACGCAGCTTGGCGGTCGCCACCGAAGACACTTGGGCGGCAATATCGTCAGCCAGGGCACGACGCATGACCTTCAGCCCCGACGCAAAACGCTCGCCTCCGTAGACGCCCAGCAATGCTTGCATCATTTTGCTCAAGGACTGCTGCGTCACCACGCTGGCGTAGTACAGCGTCCGCAGTGCCTGGCGCTCCTGCGGATCATCAGCGGCCGCTTGCAACGCCATTGCCGTGTTCAGCGCAGCCTGAATTTGCCCCTCGAAACGTAGCTCTAACTTGGTCAGTGCATCACGCGCCAGGCCCGCCTCGATCTTGCGCGCCTCAGACTGCGCCTGGGCCGAGAGAAACTGCAGCACGACGTAGGTGCGCGCAGGATCGCTGCCGGTGAGGTCGAGCATTTTGTCGACACTCGCCCCCTGCAGCAGTTGTGCGCGCACCCGACGGGCGGTTGACTCCACCGTCGCTTGCGCGGGATGGCCCAACTGGTTCCAAAGGTGCGCGCACTGCTCGGTAGGCATCTGCCCGATGCCCGCCGGGCGTTGAGCAAGGGTTTTAGTGTTGAACGCCATTTCCCGGACAAAAATGTCAGCAAGGCCACCAGCCGCGGCGGCTGTTTCCGCCACCGGGGCACGGCTGATCCTGGATGGCACAGGGCTCTGGGGCACTTGCACATCTTGATAGAGTTCAACTTTCATGGGCATGCCGAGACAGGAAGAGTATTTCTCTCTGTGGCAAACGGCGCCTGAACGGTTCCATTGAAATCCATGCCACCTGACAGTTGAAAGAAGTGGCACAAGATCTCGGGCCTTTCTGCCGAAAACTGCGCAAAACCGCACCAATTACAAAATATTTATTATAAAAATCAATCTGTTATGTGATTTTTTCAATTGGCACAAGCGGTGCTAACAGGGGTTTCGTCGAAACAATTTCGACCGCGTCTACCCTGAGGAAAAAATCATGGATATCCCTATTGGTGCTCTAGCTCACTTCGTTGGCAGCTCGCCTGAATTCATGCTCCAACTGACGGACGAGCAGCAGAAAAAACTCCGGCGTTTTATTCATAAGCGCGTCCTCAACCCCGAGGATGCAGACGACATCCTGCAACTGACTTACCTGGAAGCCTGGCGCAACCGTGAGAGGTTCGGCGGCCAAGCCACCCTCAGCACGTGGATGTGCGGCATTGCGCAGAACCTGATCCGTAACCATTTCCGGCGCCTGTACGCCAAGCCGGTGCATTGCGAATTTGACGAATCGCTGTGGCACGGCCTGGAAGAAAACAAAAACCTGGACTGGGAATTCGAGATCAACCGCCGCTTGGAGAAAACCCTGAGCGCCATCGACCACCTGCCGGCGGAAATGCGCAAGACGCTGTACGCCACGCTGGAAACCGACGGCAGCTACCAGGACACCGCCGACGTGTTGGACATTCCTATCGGCACCGTCCGTTCGCGCTTGTCACGCGCGCGCGAACAGCTCAAACGCGTTACGCATAACTCGTCACAACCGTAAGACCGCCGAAAGGCAACTGTTGGGCGGCAGGGATATCTGCCCAACCGAATTCTTCAGTTTCAAAGACGCCCGCCCCCACGCCCCCCGCATCAGATCACCGCCGCTGAACACCACACCCGCCATACCACTCGTCACCGTTTAGCCTGATTTTGGTTAAACAGTTGAAAGCGTAGAAAAAATTTCACTAAAAGTGCTTGACGCATTCCCGTTCTGCGCGAATAATGCGCGCCACTTGGCTACATAGCTCAGTTGGTTAGAGCATAGCATTCATAATGCTGGGGTCCGGGGTTCAAGTCCCTGTGTAGCCACCAAGTACCTGTTTACAGATGTCTCCACGAGTCTCTAAACAACCTCAAGAAGCCCGCCTAGTGCGGGCTTTCTTGTTTCTGGCTATCTCTCCTTGTATCCCCCTATACCTTCCCTCCGTGTATCCCCTGTAGTGGTCTAATGAAACCGGACACCCATTTAGGCGAGAACCTGCTCAGGCGAAATGCGGGCCAATCATTCGTTGGCACTGGGCACACTCTGGCCGAAGGCACTGCGACCCATGGATGGAGAACGAAGGCCCCTGGCATCGCGCCTGGAAAGCTCTTTTTCCGTTCGAGTGGCAAGAGGTTGTGGCCTACGACCGTGCTGGCGAGAAGCATATCGCTGATGTGAAGCGCCCAGACGGCACAGTGATTGAGCTTCAGAACTCTCCGATGGGCATCGAGGAGATGAACAGCCGTGAGGTGTTCTATGGCGAGCGGATGATCTGGATTGTCAACGGGGAGAGGTTCAAGGATCACATCCAAATCGGTGACGCGCTGCCAGATCCCGACCACCCGAAAATCAGCTTACCCCGTGCGGAGGCCGTCAAAGTTAAGGGTTTTTCCGTCTCATACCCCTGACAGACCCCTGACGAATTCTGGACAGGCTCTGGACAGATGTGGAGGCCGCGGATCATCCAAGTCCGCCCAGGAACCCACGCCTGCGCCGGCTGGCGGCAGATCCGGTAGGCGACCGGATAGCTACCTCGTCCAGAATCGGGGAGAGCCGCGACGGTCATTTGCGTGACCAGTGGCCCAGGATCGAACCAAATAAACGCCTCCAGAATCCTTGACCAGCCTTGACGCAACATTGACGAAATTCTTGACAGGTCTTGACGGATTTATCTGGCGCCACCAGTAGCTGAAGCGCTGAAAGCCACGCAGGGCAAGGCTTTTCGGAAATTCTCGCAGCTTGGCCAGCACCAGCCTCGTCAAGAATTTATGAGGTGGCCGTCAAGACTGCCGTGCAATGAATATCCAGGCCCATGCTGGCGGGATGAGGTGGTGAAATACCGGGCCAGACAAATCCTTAGCGCGCCAGGTAATACTAGACAGGCACTAGACGGATCTACAGTCACCGGTGCTACTAAAAAGGACTGAAGGCCCCGGAATAAAGGGGCCAAAAGCACTCCGAGCCGTTTGGTCATCACCAACGCCGTCTAGTATTTCCGAAGTACCAATCAAGGGGAAAAGTCTCCAAGGCTGCGCATATGGTAGCGGCAAAGTTCTGGGTTCTAATCGCAGCATGATAGGGTCAGGATCTCATCAATAAATCGCAACCTAGGTGCAACCGTGAGCATCGACATAATCATCCTGAAACCCATAAACCAGAACGCGACCGACCTTACCGCCGTCGAGAGCGTCATTGATATCGGGCGTCCAGAAATAGTGGAGGTTGCTTTGAACTCGGTATTTCCTGGATGTACAGACGGAGCATTTGTTACAGGCGAGGAATACTCGCTTGAAGCAACGCTGAGCGGAGACCCTGTGAGTTCAATACACCTCACGCTCCGGCACGGAAGTTCCTGGTCCGAAGTGAGCAATAACTCATTCCTTGTTTCAATATCCTCCCTCTGTCAGGAGTTGAAATCACAGGCCTTTTCAGTTTCAGATAACTCACGGATATCCCTACAACACTAGGAATCGAACAATCCACATGAGGTAGAGCTGTGTCCATTATTGACTGTGATTATCTACCCGCCGACAAGGTGGTGTTTCCGCCGGAGCTGGCGCTGCTGATCGTCAGGAAGGCCAGCGCAATGGCGGCAGTATTTGAGGAGCAAGCGCTTGACCAGCTCACCAAGGACGCCCGGCGCGCCCTTTCGCGGGGAGCTGAGCCAAGGCGAGTCATCAGGGAAATGCGCTTGTAGCCGCGAGTGTGAACTGCCGGGATCTCGGTAGTATTTCCAGCACCTGCCATACCGGAATGGGAGCCCAGGTTAATTATGGATAGTCCCGCACACCACTCGTTCGCGAAACACCCCATGAATGACCACTACCCTGGTTCGGGGTGGTGCTGGCGCGGGGGGAATGGCAAGAGCGCCTCAGTGTGGTGGAACTGCCACACGGCGCCAGCACCATCGCCGCAAAAGTGTGACGATGGCTCCTCAAAAGTGAGGAACGAGATAATCTGGCCACTTTTGGGCCGATCCATCAAAGGAGTGGTGGTGATGACCATACCTTTGCGCCTGTGGCGGGTTTATCAGGATGCGTTACCGTTCGTCGGGGACGGAGCAACGAACCAAGACGGCTTTTTCAGCCAGCGTGAAACAAGCCAAAAACACCCCAGCAGACAGCACCGTGTATCCCCAGGTGTATCCCTTAAAAATACGAACACTAGAATAGTCAACCAAAACAGCAAGTTACCTAACCAGTTCAAATGTCTGTGTACCACCAAGTACTAAAAACGGCTTACCGAAAGGTAGGCCGTTTTTTTATGCCTTCAGAAAAGTGGTGAGGTGCTCAGGCCTGGGGACGGGGCGAGGGCGAGGCTCGCGTCTATCTCAACATCAACGGTGTGTGGGCCGCCCCATGCGCTCAAAAAAAGCCGCCATCTGTACTTTGACGCTCAGCTGAACCCGCTGTTAGTGTCCAGCCTCCCCCACACGGAGTGCCTCACGGTGAAACTGGATATCTACCAAGTCGACGCTTTCAGTAGCCACGCCTTCGGCGGCAACCCCGCTGCAGTATGCCCGCTCACCGAATGGCTGACCGATGAGCAATTGCAAAACATCGCCGCAGAAAACAACCTCTCGGAAACCGCTTACTTCGTACCCCGTGGCGACATTTACGAGTTGCGCTGGTTTACCCCCGAAGTCGAAGTTGACTTGTGCGGCCACGCCACGCTGGCCGCAGCCTGGGTGTTGATTCACAAACTGCCGGGCGCACCGCAAGTGTTGCGCTTTGCCACCCGCAGCGGCGAACTTCGGGTGACGCGCAACGGTGACGAACTGGCGATGGATTTCCCGGCCAAGAGGCCCGAACGTTGCGAACCGCCAGCCGGAATGCTCAGCGCATTGGGCATCGAAAAGGCCCAAGTGTATGCCACCGACGACTACATCGTGCTGGTAGACGACGAAGCCCAGGTCGCCGCCCTGACGCCGGACTTCGCTCGCCTCAAGGGCCTGCCCAAACGCGGAATCGCAGTGACGGCTAAAAGCACTCGCTTTGACTTTGTAACGCGGTGGTTCGGGCCAAATGTGGGCGTCAACGAAGACCCGGTCACCGGCTCCGCACACACCTCGCTGACGCCCTTCTGGGCCGAGCGTTTGGGCAAGTTGCACCTCACTGCCGAACAGGGCGGCAAGCGCCGTGGGCAGTTGCGCTGTGAGCTCAAGGGCGACCGCGTGATCATCTCGGGTGCAGCGGTACTCTATCTGCAAGGCACGATTTACCTGTAAAAAGTACGGCCCAAAGGACAACAGATCATTCTCACAATGAACGGAGTTCAGCGCGTGTTTTCGATTTCCCGCCGTCAACTGTCGATGATTGCCGCAGCCCTCGCCCTGGCTGGCTGTCACAACCCCATCAACGAACAGCCTCCGGCACCGGAGCTGGGTTCAGGTTTTCGCACCGACCTCACCACCCAGCACGCCGAACACCACATGGCCGCCGCTGCCAACCCGCTGGCGGCCGAGGCCGGGCGCGAGATGTTGCGCCAGGGCGGCTCGGCCATTGACGCGGCCATTGCGATGCAGGCTGTGCTGACACTGGTGGAACCGCAATCCTCCGGCATCGGCGGCGGCGCGTTCATCATGGTGTGGGACGGGAAAAACGTACACGCCTACGACGGCCGTGAAACCGCGCCGGCCGGAGCAACCGAGCGGCTGTTTCTGAAAGCCGACGGCACGCCAATGGCGTTTCCCGAGGCACAGATTGGCGGGCGCTCCGTCGGCACCCCGGGGGTTTTGCGGGCGCTGGAAATGGCGCACCAGAAAACCGGGCACCTGCAATGGGACAAGCTGTTCGAACCGGCGATTCGTCTGGCCGAGCAAGGCTTCGCCATCTCGCCGCGCTTGCACGCATTGATCGCCGCTGACCGCTACATTCCCCAGTCGCCCGACATGGCCGCTTATTTCCTGAATGCCGACGGCACGCCAAAAGCCACTGGCACGCTGCTGAAAAACCCGGCGCTGGCAGACGTATTCAAACGCATCGCCAAGGAAGGCCCTGACGCGTTGTACCACGGGCGGATTGCGGATGAGATCGCGCGCAAAGTCCAGGGCCATCGCAACGCGGGCAGCCTGTCACAAGCGGACCTCAAGGGCTACACCGCCAAAGAGCGCGCGCCGCTGTGCACTGACTACAAGCAATACCGCGTGTGTGGCATGCCACCGCCGTCGTCGGGAGGCATTGCTGTGGCGCAAATCCTGGGCACGCTGCAAGCCCTGGAAGCCCGAGACCCGAAACTGGCCATTGCGCCAATGACACCCGTGAAAAGCCCGTCACCCGCCGGCCTGGAACCTGCGCCCGAGGCCGTGCACCTGCTCGCCGAAGCCGGCCGCCTGGCGTTCGCCGACCGCGGTTTGTACGTGGCTGACGCAGATTTCGTACCGGTGCCCATCGCGGGTCTTGTCGCCGCAGACTACCTGGCCAAACGCGCCGCGCTGATCGGCGAGCGCAGCATGGGCGTCGCCAAACCGGGCCAACCGGCAGGCATCCAGGTCGCCTACGCGCCTGACCGTTCTCCACTGCGCATCTCCACCTCACAAGTGGTGGCCGTAGATGATCTGGGCGGCGCCGTGTCGATGACCACCACGGTCGAAGCGGCGTTTGGCTCTCACCTGATGGTTCAGGGCTTTTTGCTGAACAACCAGATGACCGACTTTTCGTTCATACCCGAAGAAAACGGCCAACCGGTGGCCAACCGTGTAGAGCCCGGCAAACGCCCGCGTTCAGCCATGGCGCCAACCTTGGTGTTCGACCGTAAAAGCGGCGAGCTGCTGGCGACTGTGGGCTCGCCAGGCGGCTCGCAAATCATCGAATACGTGAGCAAATCCCTGGTGGCGATGCTCGACTGGAAACTCGACCCGCAGGCCGCCATCAGCCTGCCCAACTTCGGCAGCCGCAATGGCGCCACCGAATTGGAAGCGGGCTTGTTCAGCCCGGCGCTGAAGCAAGCACTGAGGGCCAAGGGCCACGCCCTGAGTGAAATCGATATGACCAGCGGCATCCAGGCCATCGTGCGCACACGGGACGCCCAGGGCAAAACGTCGCTCAGTGGCGGCGCCGATCCTCGGCGTGAAGGCGCAGCGGTGGGCGATTGAGTCTTTAATCAACGGAGAGAGCAGCTTGCAACAGGCAGATAACCTCGGCGCCATCCCTGGCATCGACCACGGCTTTTGTACGATCAACGACCCGATGCGCCCGGACGATGTGTTTTTCTGCAAGCAGGTGCACAGCGCGTCAGTCATCGAATGGCAGCCGGGCCAAGTGGCCAATACCCTCGAAGCCGATGGCGTGTTTACCCATGAGCATCAGCCGATTGCGGTGATTACCGCCGATTGCCTGCCGATTCTGATCGCTGCAAAAAACGCTGAAAAAGTCGCGGCCGTGCATGGCGGCTGGAAGGGGCTGCAAGGCGGGATTGTGGCCAACGCGATTCAGCGATTCGTCGACGAAGGGATTACCGTTGACCAATTGCAGGTGGCCATCGGGCCGTCGATCAAACCGTGCTGTTATGAGGTGAGCGAGGCGTTTGTTGCGCAGTTCCCAATGGATCAAAAACACCTGTGGCAACACACACAACCGGCGCCATTACTGGCGCCGCAAATTGCTCCGCCTCATGCCAGGCAAGTTGGCAGTGCGTGGTTTGATTTGAGTGGGTACGGGGTGATGCTGTTGCTGGCAGCAGGGGTCAAGCGGGCGCAGATTGAGGTCAGCAAGGTGTGCACTTATTGCTCGTCACCCAGCTTTGCCAGCTACCGCAGAAGGACGCACCACCCTGAGGAACCGAAGACGTTGATTTATTCGTGGGTTGCTCGCAAGGCCTGAAAACGCCTGTGACCGGATTTGGGCTGCTGCGCAGCCCAGCTCCCTCGCCACGGAGCTCACTTCCTCATCGGGTCATTTCAGCGGCTGACCTTCAATCCCTTGCGCCCCGCGTGCCGCTCCTGCGCCAGTTCAATCAAACGGCTGACGAGTTCGCTGTAGCTCATCCCCGCCGCCTGCCACAGCTTGGGGTACATGCTGATGCGGGTGAAGCCGGGCAGTGAGTTGATTTCGTTGATCAGGACTTCACCGTCCTCGGTGAGGAACACATCCACCCGCGCCAGCCCGGCGCAGCCCAGCACTTCAAACGCCTCGACCGCCAGACGGCGAATGCGCTCGCTGGCCTCTTCACTGATATCCGCCGGCACCACGACCTGGGCAGCCTGGTCGTCAATGTATTTGCTGTCGTAGGAATAGAACCCGTTGCTCACCACAATCTCGCCGCAACCGCTGGCAATGGGGTTTTCGTTGCCCAGTACGGCGCATTCGATTTCACGGCCTTTAACGGCGGACTCCACCAACACTTTTTCGTCAAAACCCAGGGCCAGTTCAACGGCCGCGTGATAGCCGGCTTCATCGGCGACTTTGCTCACACCCACCGAGGAACCCTGGTTAGCCGGTTTGACGAACATGGGCAGGCCAAGCTTGCTTGCCGCCGTTTCGAAGGATGTGCGCGCGGCATTGCCACGGGTCAGAGTGATGAAGGGTGTGACGGCAATACCGGCATCGCGCAACAGGCGTTTGCTGATGTCCTTGTCCATGCACACTGCCGAGCCCAGTACGTCGGAGCCGACAAACGGCAAGTCAGCCATACGCAGCAAACCTTGCAGGCAGCCGTCTTCGCCGAGGGTACCGTGCACAATAGGAAAGATCACATCGATATGCTGCAGCAAGCCCTGCCCGGAGGTTTCAACCACTTGCTGGCTGGCCTTGCCGGGCACTACCGCCAGCTCGCGGTTGGATTTGTTGAGGGCGATGAGGGCCGGGTTTTCCTGGTTGATCAGAAAGTTCGACGTATCGTTGAGGTGCCAGTGGCCGGCTTTATCAATGCCGATCAACACAGGCTCAAAGCGCGAACGGTCCAGCGCATCGACGATATTGCGCGCCGACTGCAGCGAGACTTCGTGCTCAGCCGAACGCCCACCAAAAATAATACCTACCCGCACCTTGCTCATGACCCGGCCTCACTGTTGAAAGTAAGGCTTCTTAACACGGGCAGTCAGCGGTTCGCCACCAGATGTGCACCGAACAGCACGTAGCAACCGCCGGCAAAGCGGTCGAGCCACTTGCGTGAACGGCTGTAGGCGCTGGCCATGCGCTGGCTGGAAAACACCAGGGCCACGGCGCTGTACCAACTGAACGACAAGGTGGACATCACAATCACCGCCAGGGTCAGCAGCATTGGTGACGGCGACGGCGGCATGGTGGACGCAAAAATGGTCGCCACAAACAGGGCCGACTTGGGGTTGGACACGTTGCCGAGCAACCCCAGGCGCCAGGCCGAAAACAGCGAACGCCGGGGTTCCTCCGGCAATAGGCTTTGCCCGGCGGCGGGCGCCGAACGCTTGAACAGTTTGAGCCCCAGGTAAATCAGGTAGCAACCGCCGATGATTTTGAACGCCAGGTAGAGCATGGGCGCGGCCGTGAACAATGACTTGATGCCCAAACCACCCGCCAGCCCCCAAAGAACCGTACCCGTCGCTACACCAGCCGAAGCCGCCACGCCATGACGGCGCGAGCCGTTCGCGGCCAACTGGGCGATATTGAAAAAGTTGGGGCCGGGCGTTACCACCGCAACGATCCACAGCAACCCCAAGGACACCAATGGCGCCGCGTATGCCCAGTTTGGGAGTGACATGCAGGGTTTCCTCTCACACAGCTGATTAGTCGTTATTGCTCGGTGCCCGACCCCGGCGTGTGCACCAGCAAGTCGCCGGGTTGGCACTCCAGGTACGCACAGATGGCATCCAGTGTTCCGAGCCGTATTCCCTTGACCTTGCCTTGCTTGAGCAAGGACAGGTTCTGTTCGGTAATCCCGATGGCCGCCGCCAGGTCCTTGGATTTGACCTTGCGTCGGGCAAGCATAACGTCCAACTCAATCACAATGGGCATTTCAGTCTCAAACAAAGGTGCGGTTTTCAGAGTCCACTTCACTGGCCTGCCACAGGATACGCGCGATCACCGCGATACAGGCCGCCAGGAACAACGCCACGAAGCTGGGCGTGGTCACACTCAGGGTGATCAGGCGGTGGCCGACCGGTTCATTCATTGTCACCCAGACACTGAGCAATGGCTCACATAAAAAATCCAGAAGGACCCAGATTGCCACTGCTTTGCCCACCTTGCCCAGATGCGAGGCAGCCTTGCTGGAGAAGTATTCGCCCCGCGCATAGTTCTGGAACAGCTTGCGCAGATGATTCAAACCGGACGCCAGCGCCAGCAACGGCACGCTCGACAGTACGATGGCACCCAGGATCTGCCACAGAGGAAACAACGCAACCTGCTCGGCGCGGCCCTGGATCAGACGGTCACTCAACGCGAAGTTGAACCCAAGCCCCTCGGGCGAAGAACCGAAAACCGGAAACAGCCAGCCGGCAGCGTTAAGGGCCAGCATGCTGATGATCAGCAACAGCGTGACCACCGACATGCGTTGGCTGAGCAGGGCAAGACGTTGTGTGTTCATGGACGGCCTCATTGGTTGAATGTGGAGGCAAAGTATCGAATTAATTATCGTAAAACAATAATTTTTTATCGATAAATAATGTTTTCATGTAACCCAAAGCGTCCGCCCACGCACAAACCGCTGCACAATCGTACAAGACCCCACCAGACAACCCGCGCAGACTGGGTTAACGTGTTTCCATCTCTACATGTGACAAGCCACCATGGGCAATCCGACTTCCACCCTCGACTGGCTGCACCGCGCCCCGCACGCCAGCGGCCTGGACCGTATCGAGGCGTACTTCGCCGGTTTCGCATTCGACCCGCACCGCCATGACACCTACGCCATCGGGCGCACGTTGTTCGGCGTGCAGAGCTTTCATTATCGCGGTTGTATGACCCACAGCCTGCCCGGCACGACCATGGTGATCCATCCCGACGAAACCCATGACGGTCGCGCCAGCAGCGTGGAAGGTTTCAAGTACCGGATGATTTATGTGGAGCCGGCGTTGATTCAGCAGATTCTGGGCGGCAAGCCGTTGCCGTTTATCCCCAAGGGCTTGTCCACCGACCCACGTTTGTTCCGCGCCAGCGAAGTGTTGCTGCAAAGCCTGGATTGCCCGATCGACCCTTTGCAGGAACAGGACGCCATGTTCGACCTGGCGCAGGCACTGAGCACCACGTCAGGAGAGATCATCAGCCGCAAATCCTTCGATTATGTGGCCGCCGAGCGCGCACGGGAATTTATCCACAGCGCCTTGGGCCGCAGCATTACCCTGGATGAAATCTCCGACCACTGCGGCCGTGATCGCTGGGCGTTGTCGCGGGATTTTCGTTTGTTGTTCGGCACCAGCCCTTACCGCTACCTGACCATGCGGCGCCTGGACCTGGTGCGCAGCCTGCTGGCGCAGGGCCAATCGCTGGTAGACGCGGCGATGACCGCAGGCTTCACCGACCAAAGCCATATGACCCGACAGTTTCGCAGCACCTACGGCATGCCGCCGTCGCGCTGGGTGAAAATGTCAGGTCGCTTCCAGCACGGGTAAGGCTTACAGCTGACGCCCGACGACCGGCTCGCCGATGGTCAGGAAATTCCCGCCCGCGATATGGTGCAAGGTGCGCAGTTCATCCTGGCCTTCGAAGTGCCAGTGCCCTTCGCTGAACACACGCTCGTCGGCATAGGCCGCAACCACCTCACCGAGGAACAAATCATAGGTCTGCTGGTTGTGAGGCTCGGGCAGCAGGCGGCATTCAAGCCACGCCACACACCCTTCCAACAACGGTGCTTCGGTGTGCTCGCCGATGAAGGTTTGCAAGCCATAGGCGGCGAATTTATCGGTCTCGGAACCGGTGGTGTTGCCAACCGTTTGCACCAAGTCCACCTGGGCCACGCATGGCACCTGGAGCACAAAGGTGCCGGCGCCTTCCAGCAGTTGGCGGGTCCAGGTGGCCTTGTCCAGCACCACCGCGACTTTGGGCGGTTCGAAATCCAGCGGCATGGCCCAGGCGGCAGCCATGATATTGCGCTGGCCATTGTGCGCCGCGCTCACCAATACGGTCGGCCCGTGATTGAGCAAACGGTAGGCCTTGGACAGCGGAACGGGGCGACGGTGGTCAGGGCTCATGGAGGGTCGGCTCTTCAAGCAGGAAAGTGCCTACGATACCTGAGCCCTGCACTCAGCTCGACAGCTGATTGGCGAATTGGCCGACTGCGCTGACCACTTTTTGCGCACCGTCCTGGATCTCCACAATCACTGCGCCCGCCTCGGCCGCCAACGCCAGGCCCTGCTCGGCTTGCAGGCGGCCATCGGTCATCAGCGTCACCGCATCGCGGGCCATGTCCTGGTTCTGGCGCACCACGCCGACGATTTCCTCGGTGGCCTTGCTGGTGCGCGAGGCCAATTGGCGAACCTCATCGGCGACCACTGCAAAACCGCGCCCTTGCTCACCGGCACGCGCCGCTTCGATGGCCGCATTGAGCGCCAGCAGGTTGGTCTGCTCGGCGATGCCGCTGATGGTCTTGACGATGGTGCCGATCACTTGCGACTGTTCGTTCAACGCCTCGATACCTTCGCCAGCCTGCTGCATATGCTTGGCCAGATCACGCATCACATCGACCGCCTGGGTCACCACGGTAGTGCCACGCTGGGCGCTGCTGTCGGTTTGCAGCGAAGTGCTGTAAGCAATGTTGGCGGCTTCGGCCACGGCTTGTTCCTGGTTGACCTGATCAGTGATCACCGTGGCGAACTTGACCACTTTGTACAATCGGTCTGCTGCATCCATCACCGGGTTGTAGGTCGCCTCCAGCCACACCACGCGACCATGGCTGTCGACCCGTTTGAAGCGTGCCGCAACAAATTCACCAGCGTTCAAGCGCTTCCAGAACTGTTGGTATTCGGCGCTGTTGTACTCTTGCGGATCGCAGAACATGCGGTGATGTTTGCCCTGGATCTGCGCCAGGCTGTAGCCCATGCCGCCAAGGAAACGATCATTCGCGGTGAGCACATGCCCGCCGAGGTCGAATTCGATGACCGCCGTGGAACGCACCAGCGCGGTGATCAGGTTTTCATGTTCGCGCGATGCTTCGATGGTGCGGGTGAGGTCGCTTGCATAAATCGAAAAACGCTTGATGCGCCCATCCGAGCTACGCACCGGCTGCACGATTGAACGCAACCACGCTTCGTTGCCATTGCCGCGCATCAAGCGCACGGTACCGGCGAAATGCTCACCGCGCACCAAAGCGTTCTTGAAGCGTTGCTGGAACTCATCCTGACGCAGATGAGACGGCACCAGCTCCTCAATAGGGCGCCCCACAATGTGTGTGGCCTGGTAAACCAATTCCTGCAAGAAGTTGGCATTGGCCCACTCCACCCGGCCATCGGCGTCCAGCGTCAGGCACAGCATTTCGCTTTCCAGGCTCTCCTTGACCTGCTGCAAGCTGGACAACTCTTCGCGAAGAGCCGACAGCTCCTGCTTCAAACGGGTGTTGAACATGGGGCACCGATGGTCATAAAGGGAGAAGGATCTGACCTGCATCGGCGCTGCCGGCGTTTTCTGAAGAGCACTTTAGGGCTGCGGCCAACTCTTTTTTTGGATCCATTAACCACCGTTGTTACGGCACACGCCCATCACTTGGTACTGAAGGGTATTGAGCTTGCCCGTGGAGTCCTCATAGGTCATACGCGACGGCACGGCCTCGCACGAACGGATCGGCGGCGTGACGTTGACCACCTTGGCAATGTCCAGCTTCATGCCATAGCGGTACGCCTGTACTTCGGGGGCGGGTTTGCCCTTCTTCTCGGCATACGCCGCCATGGCTTTCTCATTGCGCTCCATCATCTGGGCAAAGGTGCGATCCCCACCGCCTTCGGCCAAAGCACCGAAAGACAGCACCGCAATGAATACGCCCACAGCCATTTTGTAAAAGTTCATATCAAGTTCCTCGGTTGAAAAGTTCAGTGCCGAGACTAACGAACGAACCCTGACGCAATGTTCACTAAAACATTACTTATCTGTTAGATGCCCGTGAGCTTCCAGAATTGTAATGTTTGAGCCACTTCATTGTTATTCGCCGTTTGCAACTATCAGCCCGGGCCAGATCAATAAAAACGCCCACCTCCATAAGAAGCTGAAAACTGCCACGACCAAGGAGCGAAACATGAATGTCCGTCACTACACCCTTCCCTTTACCCTGATCGCCGCACTGCCCATGGCAGCCATTGCCGCCGACGAAAAGCCTGAAGGTTTTGTCGAAGGCAGCAGCGTTAACGTGCTGGCGCGCAATTTTTACTTCAACCGAGATGATCGCAAGGGCCAGTCCAGCCCTACCGGCAATGGTTATTCCGAAGCCTGGGCGCAGGGCTTGATCGGCAAGTTCGAATCCGGCTTTACCAGCGGCACAGTGGGGTTTGGCCTGGACGCCTTTGCCATGTACGGCCTGAAACTCGACTCGGGCACCGGCCGCAGTGGCGGCAAAGGCTCATTTGGCGTGCTCCCGGTGGACAGCGACAACCACCCTGAAAGTGGCTACAGCAAATTCGGCGGTGCGGCAAAACTGCGCGTGTTCGACACCGTGATCAAAGCGGGCGATGTATTCCCCGCCACGCCCGTGGTGGCCGCAGGTGATTCACGCCTGCTGCCCGAAACCTTTCGCGGCGTGACCGTACAAAACACCAGCCTTGAGGGCCTGAGCCTGCAAGGCGGACGCCTGAGCGGGATGAGCCAGCCTACTGAAAGCGGTATGAACAAAGGCTTTGCCACCTTCTATGCAGGCAAGGTCGATTCGCCCTGGATCGGCTATTTCGGCGGCGACTACCAGCTCAACAAACACTTCAGCGTCAGCCTCTACAGCAGCCGCTTGAAAGACGCCTGGGACCAGTACTACTTCGCCAGCGCCGCCAGCTACCCGCTGAACGATGACGTCTCGCTGTTTGGCGATTTCAACTATTACAAAGCCGTGGACGAAGGCAAAAAGCTGCTGGGCGAATTCGACAACAATATCTGGAGTGCGCGGGTCGGGGTAAAGGTCGGCGCTCACAGCGTGGCCCTGTCGCACCAGCGTAACAACGGCGATGACGACTTCGACTACCTGCGCCAATCGGATTCGATTTTCCTCAACAACTCGATCCAGTACAGCGACTTCAACTCGCCCAAGGAGCGCTCGTGGATGGTGCGCTACGACCTGGACATGCAGACCTTCGGCATTCCCGGCCTGTCGTTCATGACCCGGTACGGCAAAGGCAGCGGCGCCGACTACAGCAACGCCAACTCGGTTTACATGCGCCGCGACGCCGCCGGTAACCCGCTGACCGATCAGCGCCGTTGGGAGCGGGATATCGAGGCCAAATACGTCGTACAAAGCGGCAGCCTGAAAGATTTGTCTCTGCGCTTGCGCCAGGCGACCGTACGCTCCAGTGCTTTTGAATCAGACTTGGAGGAAGTTCGCTTGATTGCCGAATATCCACTGGTAGCACTGTAGTGATTACATTCGTTTGCCGTTAACTAACATCTGTTCACAAATAGCCAGTTATCAAAACTGTAACATTGGGCTCAGCTTCTCGTTAAGTTGAACTTCCTATACTCGCGTCAACTTATTTGCACCGAGCAACATTCATCTCTGAAGCTGTTTTTGTAGCTCCTTTGGAAAGAGATGAATTTTTAACGCCCCACTGGGGCGTTTTTTTTGGGCGTTCGCCGGGCAGCGACCGATGGTCGCAGTTGACCCTGAAGTAACTTCACGGTTCAGAATTTTCCTACTCACAAAGGACATCATTCCATAGGGAAATGGACCCCTTCTCCTATCTGTAAAGGTAAATCCCCATGCGTATCCTTGTGGTTGAGGACGAGCAAAAAACCGCCGACTACCTGCAGCAAGGCCTGAGCGAAAGTGGCTACGTGGTCGACTGCGCCTCCAATGGTATCGATGGCCTGCACCTTGCCGGGCAACACGCGTACGAACTGGTGATTCTCGACGTCAACCTGCCGGGCAAGGATGGCTGGGAAGTGCTTGAGCAATTGCGCCGCAATGGCACCCAGCGGGTGATGATGCTCACCGCCCGCGGGCGCTTGGCCGACAAGATCAAGGGCCTGGACATGGGCGCCGACGATTACCTGGTCAAGCCTTTCGAGTTTCCCGAGTTGCTGGCGCGTGTGCGCACCCTGCTGCGGCGCAGCGAACATATTCCGCAGCCGGAAGTGTTTCGTATATCGGACCTTGAACTCGACCCCCGCCGTCATCGCGCCTATCGCGGCAACCGGCGCATAGACCTGACGACCAAGGAATTTGCCTTGCTGCAGGTGCTGATGCGTCAGTCCGGTGAAGTGCTGACACGCACGCAGATCATTTCCCTGGTATGGGACATGAACTTCGACTGCGACACCAACGTGGTGGAGGTCTCCATCAGCCGCCTGCGTGCCAAGGTGGATGACCAGAGCGAGGTCAAGCTGATCCACACGATTCGCGGTGTGGGTTATGTGCTGGAGGCTCGGCAATGAAGACCAGCAGTTTGTCGATGCGCCTGGGCCTGACGGTCAGCCTGATGGGCGCCGGGCTGGTGCTGTTGCTGGCAACCCTGGCTTACCTTGCCCTCACCCACGAACTGGAAAAACTGGCGCGAAAAAACCTGGAAAGCAAGATGGAGCAAATCCAGCACAGCCTGGCATTGGGGCTGGACGCCAACCGTATTCGCGCCCGACCGCACTCGTTGATGGACCTGGTGATCGGCCATGACAATTTCTTCCTGACCATCATCGGCACCGCCCCCGATAACACCGTGCTGCTGAGCGTTGGCGCCAAGTCTCAGGAGCCGCTGCTGACAGACTTTACGCCCCGGGAAACCCTCGGTTACCTCAACTGGACCGACAGCTTCGGCAACCAGATCCTCAGCGCCTCCAGCCTGATGCGCCTGGGCAACGGCGATCGTGTACGCGTTTTGCTATCGCTGGACCGCATGGACGACCAGGCACTGCTCAGTGCCTACCTGCGCGCCACGATCATCGCCCTTCCAATGTTGCTGCTCCTCATCGGCATGGGGGCCTGGTGGCTGGTGCAACGCGGGCTCGCGCCATTGAAACAGTTCAGCCATGTCACGGCCAAAGTGACCACCCAGGACCTGACCCATCGTTTGTCGGTCGACAATCTGCCCAGGGAACTGGGCGAGTTGGCCCAAGGCTTCAACGTGATGCTCGATCGCCTCGACGCGGGGGTGCAGCAGTTGTCGCAATTCTCCGACGACCTCGCTCACGAGTTGCGCGCGCCCCTGACCAACCTGATGGGCAAGGCCCAGGTGACACTGTCACGCCAGCGGCCGCCGGAAGAATACAAAGCCGTGCTGGAATCCAACACGGAGGAGCTGGAACGCCTGGGCCGCATCGTTTCCGACATGCTGTTTCTGGCTCAGGTCAGCCACCCGGCGGCACGTGCGTCTTTTACAGCGGTTTCCCTGGCGGATGAAGCCCATCGCGTGATGGAACTGTTTGCCCTGAGTGCCGAAGACAAACAACTCACCCTGACCCTGAGCGGTGATGCCCAAGTGAAAGGCGATCGCCTGATGATTCAACGCGCGCTCTCCAATTTGCTGTCCAATGCTATCCGTCATACCCCGGCCGGTTCACACGTATCGCTGCTGGTGGAGACGTATGGCAGCCATGTGTCCGTATCCGTCAGCAATCCAGGGCCCGGCATAGAAGCGCAACATTTGCCGCACCTGTTCGAACGCTTCTACCGTGTCGACAGCAGCCGCGCCCGCACCGAGGGTGGCACCGGCCTGGGCCTGGCCATCGTGCGTTCAATCATGACCCTGCACCTGGGGCAGGCTGAGGTGCGCAGCCTGCCCGGCGGTTTCACCTTATTCCGCCTGGTGTTTCCTTTAATACCGCCGAGTGAAGAAACACTAACTTGAACCCAACACAGATCAATGTGGGAGCCGTCGAGCCCCAGCGAGGCCGCAAAGGCGGTGGCATGGCCGATGGAAATGTCGCCTGACAAACCGCTTTCGTAGCCTCGCTAAAGCTCGACAACTCCCACAGTTGATCCGGGTTGCTGCATCGATAGAGCTCGGCTCCCGATCTATCGCCCCATGAAGAATTCACAAACACCCCTGCCCAATGTGGGAGCCGTCGAGCCCCAGCGAGGCCGCGAAGGCGGCGGTACAGCCAATGGAAATATCGCCTGACCCACCGCTTTCGTCGCCTCGCTAAAGCTCGACAACTCCCACAGTTGATCCGGATTGCTGCATCGATAGCGTTCGGCTCACGATCTACTGCCCCATGAAGAACTCACAAATACCCCCGCCCCAATGTGGGAGCCGTCGAGCCCCAGCGAGGCCGCGAAGGCGGTGGCATGGTCAACAGAAATATCGCCTGGCCCACCGCTTTCGTCGCCTCGCTAAAGCTCAACAACTCCCACAGTCAATCCATGATGCTGTCAGCATTGTCGCCGCCAACGGGATCACTCTTCCTTGCGGTGTGCCCACTGATACAACGCCGGCAACACCAGCAAGGTCAGCAACGTAGAAGAAATAATCCCGCCGATCACCACCGTCGCCAACGGGCGCTGCACTTCAGCCCCGGTGCCGGTGGCCAGGGCCATCGGGATAAACCCGAGGGAGGCCACCAGCGCTGTCATCAACACCGGGCGCAAGCGGGTCAGGGCCCCCTCGTTAACAGCGACCGACAGCGAGCGCCCTTCCTCACGCAGGTTGCGGATGAACGCGATCATCACCAGCCCGTTCAGCACCGCCACACCCGACAGCGCAATAAAGCCTACCCCTGCCGAGATCGACAGTGGTATGTCCCGCAGCCACAGCGCCATGATTCCGCCGGTCAGCGCGAACGGAATACCGGTAAACACCAGCAAGCCGTCCTTGAGGTTGTTGAACATCATGAACAACAGCCCGAATACCAGCAGCAGGGCCACCGGCACCACGATGCGCAAACGGTCCGAGGCTTCCTTCAACTGTTCGAACTGACCGCCCCACGTGGTCCAGTAACCGGCCGGCACTTTCACCTCAGAGGTGATCGCAGCTTCAGCCTCCTCCACAAACGAGCCTATATCCCGGCCCCGTACGTTGGCACTGACGATCACCAGGCGCTTGCCGTTCTCGCGGCTGATCTGGTTCGGGCCAAGTACCAGATCCAGGCTGGCAACCTGTGACAACGCGATAAAGCCCAACTGCCCGGAGGTGTTGCTGGCGGCGGCCGGCACCGGAATCAACAACCGCGAGAGCCCGTCGATATCCGTGCGCAACGCGTCGGACAAACGCACCACCATGTCAAAACGGCGGTCACCTTCATACAACGTTCCGGCCTGACGCCCACCCACCGCGACAGCAATGGTGTCCTGCACATCCCCCACATTCAGGCCAAAGCGCGCGGCCTTGTCACGATCGATATTGATGGTCAGCACCGGCAGCCCCGAGGTTTGCTCCACTTTCACTTCCGAAGCACCGTTGAGCTTTTGCAAGGTCTCGGCGATTTCTCCAGCAGTCTTGTTCAGCACCGCCATGTCATCACCAAACACCTTCACCGCCACGTCGCTGCGCACCCCGGAAATCAGCTCGTTGAAACGCAACTGGATCGGCTGCGACAGTTCATACGCACTGCCCGGCACAATCGCACTGGCGCGCTGGATATCGGCGATCAGCGTTTCGCGGGACTTCTTCGGATCTGGCCATTGGTCCTTCGGTTTCAACATCACATAGCTGTCGGAAATATTCGGCGGCATCGGGTCAGAGGCAATTTCCGCCGTACCGGTGCGCGCGAACACCCGCTCGATTTCCGGCACCTGGGCCATCAAGGTTTTTTCCAGCTGCTGCTGCATCTGTACCGATTGCGTGAGGCTCGTACCCGGCACGCGCAATGCCTGCTGGGCAAAGTCGCCCTCACTCAGGCTAGGGATGAATTCACTGCCCATGCGGCTGGCGACCGCCCCCGAGGCAACGATGGTCAGCACCGCCAAACCAAACACCAGCACACGGCGCCCCATCACCCAAACCAGCACCGGCGCATAGGCCCGCCGCGCGGTGCGCATCACCAGGTTTTCTTCCTCCTTGACCTTGCCGGTGACAAACAAAGCAATCGCCGCAGGCACGAACGTCACCGACAAAATCATCGCCCCCAACAAGGCAATCACCACCGTGAACGCCATCGGGTGGAACATCTTCCCGGCGACCCCCGTGAGGGCGAAGATCGGCAGGTACACCACCATGATGATCAACTGCCCGAAGATCAGCGCGCGCCGGGCTTCCTTGGCGGCGGCGAACACCTCATGCAGGCGCTCGCTGCGGGTCAACAGCCGCCCATGACGATGCTGCGCATGGGCCAGCCGGCGAATGGCGTTTTCGACAATCACCACCGCGCCGTCGACAATGATGCCGAAGTCCAGCGCCCCCAGGCTCATCAGGTTGGCGCTGACTTTGTTGGTGAACATCCCGGTAAAGGTGAACAACATGGCCAGCGGAATCACCATCGCCGTGATCAGTGCTGCGCGGATATTCCCGAGGAACAGGAACAGCACCGCAACCACCAGCAGCGCGCCTTCGAAGAGGTTTTTCTTGACGGTGGCGATGGCTTTTTCGACGAGGTTGGTACGGTCGTAAACCGTAATGGCCACCACCCCTTCGGGCAGCGAGCGGTTGATTTCCTCAAGCTTTTTCGCCACCGCCTGGGACACGGTGCGGCTGTTTTCGCCGATCAGCATGAACACGGTGCCGAGCACCACTTCCCGGCCATTTTCGGTGGCAGCGCCGGTGCGCAACTCCCGGCCGATTTCGACCTGCGCCACATTGCGCACTCGAATCGGTGTGCCATCGGAGGTGGTGATCACGATGTTGGCAATGTCATCAATCGATGCCACCTGGCCTGGTGCGCGGATCAACAACTGCTCGCCACTGCGCTCGATATACCCCGCGCCGACGTTGGCGTTGTTACGTTCCAGCGCCGTGACCAAATCCCCCAGCGTCAGGTTATAGGCCGCCAGGCGCTTGGGGTCCGGGGCAATCTGGTATTCCTTGGCGAAGCCACCAATGGTGTTGATCTCGGCCACGCCCGGCACATTGCGCAGTTGCGGCTTGATGATCCAGTCCTGGATCACGCGCAAATCCGTCGGTGTGTAGGCCGTGCCGTCATCCTTCAGCGCGCCGTCCTTGGCTTCCACCGTCCACAGGAAAATTTCCCCCAGCCCGGTGGAAATCGGCCCCATCGCCGTTTCGATGCCCACGGGTAATTGCTCACGTGCGTTTTGCAGGCGCTCGTTGACCAATTGGCGGGCGAAGAACAGGTCGGTGCCGTCCTTGAAGATCACCGTGACCTGGGACAAACCGGAGCGCGACAACGAGCGCGTCTGCTGCAAACCCGGCAGCCCGGCCATCGCGGTTTCGATGGGGAAGGTAATGCGTTGCTCGGTTTCCAGCGGCGAAAACCCGGCCGCCGCCGAGTTGATCTGGACCTGCACATTGGTGATGTCGGGCACCGCGTCGATGGGCAATTTCTGATAGCTGGCGATGCCGACACCGGCCATCAACAGCACCGCCAGCAACACGATAATGCGCTGCTCGATGGCAAATTGGATAAGGCGCTCAAACATGGGAAATCACTCGCAGGATCAATGGGCGTGTTCGGCCGAGCCTTTGCCCAGTTCGGACTTGAGAATGAAGCTGCCGACGGTGGCCACCTGCGCGCCGGCGTCGAGCCCCTGACGCACTTCGACGTAGCCGTTTTCGCTCACGCCCAGCTCAAGGTGGCGGGTCATGAACCCCTCCGGGGTGCGTACGAACACCGAGGGTTTTTCCTCAACGGTCTGGATCGCGGTTTGCGGCACAGTGACCTTGGCCTGATAGGTGTCGGTGGCGACTTGCACCGTCACAAACAGGCCGGGGCGCCAGGCGTCATCGGGGTTGGCTACGCTCACACGTACGGTGGCGGTGCGCGTCTGTTCGCCGAGCAAACTGCCGACGTAGGCCACAGTGCCCTGCACGTCGGTGCCCATTTCCGTGGAGCTGACTTTCACCGGTTTGCCCACGCGAACCGTGTTCAAGTCTTTTGGGAAAACGCCGAAGGTGACCCACACCTGGGACAGGTCCGAGAGGGTAAAGGCGTTAGTGGTTTCGCTGACCACTTCGCCGACGCCGAGGTGTTTTTCCACAACGGTGCCGGCGAACGGCGCGCGCAATTCATAGCGGTTGCCACCGACCGCCACGGCCGTGCCACTCAAGGCGGTCATCTTCTGGCGAGCGTTGTTCAGCGCGATTTCAGCTTCTTGCAACGTCTGGCGCGCCAGCAGGTAATCCTGCTCGGCGGAGATTTCGTCCTTCCACAACTGACGCTCGCGCTCAAAGGTCGTACGCGCCAGCTCGACCCGACGCACGCTGGCAGCGAGTTCGCTGCGCTGATCGGAGATCTGCTGGCTGGCGATCACTGCCAGCACGTCACCTTTTTTCACCGTCTGCCCGAGATTGACCTTCACCGACTCCACCACGCCCGCCACACGCGGCAGGAGGTGCGAGGTGCGGTCTTCGTCGAAACGCACTTCACCGGGCAACGTCAGCAGCGTACTGATCGCGCGAGGTTCAGCCTTGGCCAGTTGAATCCCGGCGGCCTGGATCTGCTGTTCGGTGAGTTCAAGCACGCCCTCCTCTTCATCGGCCTGTACAAAACCGGACAGCATCAGGCCCAGGGCGACGGCCAGCGCCACGCCATGTTTGTTGTTCATAGAAAACTCCTGGAAAAATCAAAACCGGGCGAGGTCGCCGTAAATCCGCTCGATGCGCACCCAGGCGTCGGTGGCCTGTGCAGTCGCGGCGAGGTATTGGGTACGCGCCGCGATCAGGGTGCGCTGGGCGTCGAGCACATCAAGAAAGTTGAACTTGCCCATCTCGAAGCCGCGGGTGGCACTGTCCACCGCGCTTTGCGCAGCGGGCAGGATTTGCTGGTTGAAGGCTTGCACCTCGGTGTTCGCGGTTTGCCACAAATCCAGGGCCTGGCGGGTTTCGGTACGCAGGCGCAGTTCGGTGGCGTTGCGCAGGTCGCGGGCCTGATCGGCACGGCGGCTGGCGGCAAGGACGTTGCCCTGGTTGCGGTTGAACAGCGGGATCGGCATCGACACGCCCACCAGGTTCACCCGTTCGCGCACGCTGGCGTCGTACTGGCTGCCGATGGACACGTCGAGGTCGGGAATACGCTGGGCTTTTTCCAGGCCCACACTGGCTTCACTTTGCTGGATTTGCAGCTCGGCCAGACGCAGGTCTGCGGTCTGCTCAAGGCGTGCCAGCAACTGCGCGGTGGCTGGCAAGGGCGGCGTCGATTGGCTTTGCACCGCCACGGCTTGAAAGTCGGGCGCCGCGCTGCCAGTGCTCGCAGCCAGGCTGCGGTAGGCGTCAGCCAGGCCAATTTGCGCGCGGTTGAACTCCAGGCGAATTTCCGACACTTGCACCTGCGCGCGAGTCGCTTCCACAGGCGAAGCCTTGCCGGCGGTGACGCGCCCCTTGGCGACCACCAGCCCGCGCTCGGCCAAGGCGAGAGAGCGTTGCGCCAGCTCCAGGCGCTGCTGGGCACGAAGGGCACCGTAATAACCGTCGATCACTTCGGCTCGAAGCGCATTCCGGCGCTGCTCCAGGGTCAGCGCGGCAGCATCCTGCGCACGCTCGGCCACCTCGATCCGCGCGCCGCGCTTGCCGCCCAGTTCCAGGGCCTGGCTGAGTTTGATGCTGGTGGTGCGGGTGTCGCGCCGGGTGTCTTCGACATCCACGGAGGCCACCGGGTTGGGGATCAACCCGGCCTGTTGGCGCCCGCCCTTGGCGATGTCGATTTCCCATTGCGCTGCCGCCAGGTCCGGGTTGTTGGCGAAGGCGGCTTGCAGGGCTGAATCGAGGGTAAGGGTTTGTGCCTGGGCGACGCTTGCGACTGCCCACAATGCCGTCGCCCCCAACAGTGTTCTAACGGAAAATGCCATAACGAGAGTTCCACGCCCATGAAGTCGCTGAGTTTTCCCAGCGGGGGCAATGTAGCTTTCGGTACTTATCGCGGCGGTGGAGGGAAGATTACAAATCCGTCAGGCATGCAGCTCGTCGTGGTCGTCGTGTTGAAAGCCTTCACCCTCGACCTGAAGTGTCGCGTGGGAAATATCGAATTGTTCGTGAAGCAATTCCGTCACCCGCGTGAGGATTTGGGGTTCGGTGCCTTGGGACGAGTCCGCGACCAGATGCGCACTCAGCACATTCTTGCCGCTGGTAAGGGCCCAGATGTGCAAGTCGTGCACGTCCTTGACCCCAGGCACACCGCGTATCGCCTGCTCGACCTGATCGATATCAACGCCGTCCGGCACGCCTTGCAGCAGCACGTTCATGCTTTCCTTGAGCAGCGTCCAGGTACGTGGCAGCACCCAAAAACCAATGGCGGCTGCCACCACAGAATCGACCCAGCCCCAACCGGTGAACATGATCACCACCGCCGCGATGATCACGCCGATGGAACCGAGCATGTCGCTCCAGACTTCCAGGTAGGCGCCCTTCACGTTCAGGCTCTCGCCACTGGCGGCACTGAGCAGGCGCATGGAGATCAGGTTGACGATCAGCCCCAGCACGGCAATCACCAGCATGCCGGTGGACTGGATCTCGGCGGGTGCCTGCAGCCGTTGCCAGGCCTCGTACAGGATGTAGAACGCTACGGCGAACAGCAGCAGTGCGTTGAACGCCGCCGCCAGAATCTCGAACCGTGCATAGCCGAATGTGCGCTTGCGGTCGGCCGGGCGTTTCGCGACCTGGATGGCCACCAGAGAAATCGCCAGCGCCAGGGCGTCGGTCATCATGTGCGCAGCGTCCGACAGCAGCGCCAGGCTGCCGGTGACGAAGGCGCCGATGACTTCGGCAATCATGAAACTGCCGGTCAATCCCAACGCCATCCATAACTTGCGTTCGTGGCCGGCGCGTACTTGGGCGTGGCTGTGTCCTGCGCTCATGAAAAATCCTCGAGGTGTGGGGTGCGTGGATCATAGAGCTATAGGTCAAATTCCCGTGCATGGGTTGCAGATTTGTCATCCGCCCGCCAGCGCGCTGTTAAATTGATCGCACCAAAATCGCACAAGAGCGCGCTGGAACGGTTCTATCAGGTATGCTTTTCAGGCAGGAAACAAAAAGAAACAAATTAGCCAACCTGTTCGATAAGGAGTCCCGTTTTGGAGTTATCGACTGCCGCGTGGATGGTTCACGACACCCGCCTCATGTTTTGCGTATTGCTGGCCATCGCCAGCATCATCGTGCTGATCAGCGCGACCAAGCTGCCGCCGTTCCTGTCGATACTGATCGGTACGTTTATCGCCGGCGTGGGCGCTGGCCTGCCACCGGAAGAAGTCGCCAAGGCCTTCAGCAAAGGCGCCGGGGCGATCCTTGGCGAGGCCGGGATCATCATTGCGCTGGGCTCGATGCTCGGCGCGCTGATGGCTGAATCCGGCGCGGCCGACCGCATCGCCACCACCCTGCTCGGGTTGGGCAAGGGCAAGTCATTGCCGTGGGTGATGGCGCTGGTGGCGATGGTGATCGGTTTGCCGCTGTTCTTCGAAGTGGGCCTGGTGATGATGGTGCCGATCATCTTCGTCATGGCCAAACGTTCGAACCAGCCACTGCTGAAAATCGCCATCCCGGCGCTCGCGGGCATGACCACCCTGCACGCCCTGATGCCACCGCACCCGGGGCCGCTGATTGCGGTGGGCGCATTGCATGCCGATTTGGGCCTGACCATGTTGCTGGGTTTCTGCCTGGCGGTGCCGGCGGTGATCCTGGCCGGCCCGATTTACGGCAACTGGCTGTCCAAGCGCCTGCACGTGGATGAACCGGCCGACATCGGCGCGCTGTTCAGCGCGCCGCCCAAGGCACCGCGCCAGCCGAGCTTCGGCATCTCATTGCTGATCATTTTGTTGCCGGTGATTTTGATGCTCGGCAGCACCCTGGCCAAGGTCGCCATGTCACCGGAAAACCCGCTGGCACTGACTTTGAAATTCCTCGGCGAACCGCTGATCGCCCTCGGCCTGGCCGTGATCGCCGCCGTGGTCTGCCTAGGCTGGGCCGCCGGCATGCCGCGTGCGGAAGTCGGCAACACCCTGCGTAAAGCCCTCGCGCCGATCGCCGTGCTGCTGCTGACCATCGGCGCCGGTGGCGGCCTCAAGCAAACGTTGCTGGACGCTGGCGTCAGCCAAACCATCAGCAAGGTCGCAGAAGGCGCGCACATGCCGTATCTGCTGCTGGCCTGGTTGATCGCCGTGGCGCTGCGCCAGGCGACCGGCTCAGCCACCGTCGCCACGACCACCACGGCAGGCATTCTCGCGCCGATGATGGCCGGGCTGGCGGCAACGCAAAGCTCGTTGGTGGCCCTGGCGATTGGCGCCGGCTCGGTGTTCTTCTGCCACGTCAACGACGCCGGGTTCTGGATGGTGCGTGAGTACTTCGGCTTGCAACTCAAGCAGACGATCTGGGTATGGTCGGTGTTGCAGACCATCGTTTCAGTCGTCGGTTTGATCGGTACGTTGCTGCTCTGGCACTTTTTGACGTAACCCTCAGGCGGCCAAGGTGTGGCGCTTGCCAAACAGCGCCACACTCGCCACTCCCACCGCGCCCATCACCACGCAATAACCCACGCAAATCCACGGGCTGGTCGGCATCAACGCGATCAACAACAGCGGCGTGGTACTCGCCCACAATGCGTAGGCAATGTTGTAGGTAAAGGAAATACCCGACACCCGCACCTGCGCCGGGAACAGCCCGACCATCACCGACGGCACCGCGCCGACTACCCCGCAACTCAAGCCCGCCACCGCATACGCCGCGCCCAGCCACACGCCGCCGGCGATCAGGCTTGCATACAGAACCGCAATGCCCACTGGCAGCAACAGGCTATAGACCAGCACCGCGCGCCAGGCGCCGATGCGGTCCACCAGCAGGCCGGCCAGTACACAACCGATGTTCAGGAAAACGATGCCCAGCGCACTCAATGCGAAGGTATGGCTGGGGGTCATGCCGAAGGTTTTTTGCATCATGGTCGGCGTGATAACCACCAGCACCACGACGGCGGAGGTGAGCACGCAGGTGAGGATCATCGCCGGCAACAGCACGGCGCGATGGTCGCGTAATACGGTTCGCAAGGGCATCTCGGCAGCGGCTTGACGGCGAGCCTGCATTTCCAGGAACACCGGGGTTTCGCTGAGCCAGCGACGCAGCCACACACCAATCACGCCGAATACACCGCCGAGCAGAAAAGGAAAACGCCAGGCGTAGTCGAGGATTTCAGCCGGGGTGAAGACTTGCGCGAGCAAGGTTGCGGTGAGTGCTCCGAGCAGGTAGCCGAAGGTCAGGCCGGCTTGCAGGAAACCCAGGGCGTAGCCACGATGGTTTTTCGGTGCGTGTTCGGCGACGAAGGTCCAGGCGCTGGGCACTTCACCGCCCACCGCCGCGCCTTGCAGCACGCGCAGCGCCAGCAGGATCAGCGGGGCGAAATAACCGATTTGCGCGTAAGTGGGCATGATCCCGATCAGCAGGCAGGGCAAGGCCATCATCAGAATGCTCAGGCTGAACACGCGTTTGCGCCCCAGGTGATCGGCGAAGTGCGCCATCAGGATGCCGCCTAACGGGCGCGCCAGGTAGCCGGTGACGAAGATGCCGAAACTTTGCAGCAGGCGCAGCCATTCGGGCATTTCCGGCGGGAAGAACAGTTGGCTCAAGGTCAGCGCGAAGAAGACGAAGATGATGAAGTCGTAGATTTCCAACGCACCGCCGAGGGCGGCCAGGCCCAGGGTTTTGTAGTCGGAGCGGGAAAAACGCTGCGCCTGTGGGGAAAAGGTGGCAGTCATGGGATGGCTCGGCAGACAAACAAAATGGCGTGCAGGTTATGAGCTGAGCCAGATGATGGCAATCGCGGCAGATATATTTGTTTTCCTCATGGATCGATGAAGATAACTGCATTCCCATATCAATGGCCGTAGCGGAATATGCCGGAAAACTGCCAACACCCTAATAAATACAAGAGGTAGAACCTGTGGCCGATGCAATTGAAGAAAGCCGCTATGCCCGATTTGCCCTGCGCTGTTCCAACTTCGCCGAGCGATGGTTTCCCGACTCCTGGGTGTTTGCCGCCCTCGCCGTGATCATCGTCGCCGTGGCGACCCTGGGCATGGGCGCCGCGCCGTCTGAAGCCGCCAAGGCGTTCGGCGACGGCTTCTGGAGCCTGATCCCGTTCACCATGCAGATGGCCTTTGTGGTCATCGGTGGTTACGTGGTGGCCAGTTCGCCGCCTGCGGTGAAACTGATTGACCGTTTGGCGCGCATCCCGAAAAACGGCCGCTCGGCTGTGGCCTGGGTGGCGTTGATTTCCATGGTTGCGTCCTTGCTCAACTGGGGCTTGTCCCTGGTATTCGGCGGTTTGCTCGTGCGTGCACTGGCCCGTCGTACGGATTTGCGCATGGACTACCGCGCGGCCGGTGCTGCGGCTTACCTAGGGCTTGGCGCGGTGTGGGCGCTGGGGCTGTCGTCGTCGGCCGCGCAATTGCAGGCCAACCCCGCCAGCTTGCCGCCGTCGATCCTGTCGATCACCGGGATGATCCCGTTCACCGAGACCATCTTTTTGTGGCAATCCGGCGTGCTGTTGCTGGCGCTGATCGTGGTGTCGCTGATCATCGCCTACGCCACCGCGCCGGGCCCGAACAGCGCGCGTGATGCCAAGGCCTGCGGCGTCGACCCGGCCTTCAACCTGCCCAAGCCACAAGCGCCGACCCGCCCGGGCGAGTGGCTGGAACACAGCCCGTTGCTGACCATTTTGCTCGCGCTGCTGGCCGCCGGCTGGCTGTTCCATGAGTTCTCGACCAAGCCGGCGATCAGCGCCATCTCGGGGCTCAACACCTATAACTTCCTGTTCATCATGGTCGGGGCTCTGCTGCACTGGCGCCCGCGCAGCTTCCTGGATGCCGTGGCCCGCGCGGTGCCGACCACCACCGGCGTGCTGATCCAGTTCCCGCTGTACGGCTCGATCGCGGCGTTGATGACGGTGGTCAAGGGCGGCGACGGTCAGACCCTGGCGCACCACATCTCGTTGTTCTTCACCTCCATCGCCTCCCACGACACCTACGCGCTGTTGATGGGGGTGTACTCGGCGGTGCTCGGCTTCTTTATTCCGTCGGGCGGCGGCAAGTGGATCATCGAAGCGCCCTATGTGATGCAAGTGGCCAATGACCTGCAATACCACTTGGGCTGGGCGGTACAGATCTACAACGCCGCCGAGGCGCTGCCGAACCTGATCAACCCGTTCTATATGCTGCCGTTGCTGGGCGTGTTGGGATTGAAGGCCCGGGATTTGATCGGGTTTTCGTTCGTGCAGTTGTTGGTGCACACGCCGCTGGTGCTGTTTCTGCTGTGGGCGCTGGGGACGACGTTGAAGTATTTGCCGCCGGTGATGCCGTAACGCGATCCATGTGGGAGCTGGCTTGCCTGCGATGGCGATGTATCAATCGGCATATGGGTCGATTGATACACCGCCATCGCGGGCAAGCCCAGCTCCCACATTGAGATGCAGCATCAGCAGAATTGTCTTCGTTCCGTCACATTCCATTGCTACCGTCCTGCGAAATATCTTGAAACAACCACCCCGCAGGGACTCACAGCATGAGTGATGAGCACGAAGACCGCCCTTCCGCCGATTCCGCAGCCCAGGCGCCGGTAGACACCAGCCGCCGACGCTTCCTGGGCGGCGCGGCAGTGCTGGGGGTCGGCGCGACGCTGAGTGCCTGCGGCAACACCAGTGAAGCGCCGGGCAAACCGGTGACGCGGCCACTCACGCCGCAGGAACTCGACAAGGCATTGCATGACCAGGTGAAAACCGTGGTGGTGATCTATGCCGAAAACCGAAGCTTCAACAACCTGTTTGCTGACTTCCCAGGCGTTGAGAAACCGCTGTCGGCACTCTCTGCCGCTGACGTCCAGCAACGTGACCGCGACGGTAGCCCGTTGACTACACTGCCCCCCGCTTGGGGCGGCGTGTTGCAAGTCGGCCCGCAAAGCGTGGACGGGGTGACGTACCCCAGCGAAGTGCAATACCAGGAAAACCTGCCCAACGCGCCGTTCGCCCTCAAGGGCCCGAACGCCGAAGACCTGCCGCTGAGCCTGGTCACCCGTGATTTGTGGCACGTGTTCTACCAGAACCAGATGCAAATCAACGGCGGCAAGAACGACAACTTCGTGGCTTGGGCGGATTCCGGCGGCCTGGTGATGGGCTATTACGCCCAGAGCCGTTATGCCCTGCGCCTGTGGGATGTGGCCAAGGAGTTTGTGCTCTGCGACAACTTCTTCCAGGGTGCCTTTGGCGGTTCGTTCCTCAACCACCAATACCTGATCAGCGCCACGGCACCGTTTTACCCGAACGCCGCGCAATCCGTGGCCAAGGCACAGATCGCCTCGCTGCAAAGCGATGACCCGACCGACCCGCGCCTGAAGCCGCTGGACAAATCCCCGGCCAGCGCCATGACGGGCCCACCGCAGTTCGGCCCCAGTGCCCTGACCCCGGACGGCTACGGCGTCAACACCCTCGCTCCACCTTACTGGCCGACCTGGATTCGCGACCCGGAAAACCCGGATTACTCCAAACCCGACCTGCCCAACGTGCTGGTGCCGCAAACCCACGAACACATTGGCGACAAGCTGTCGAAAAAGAACATCGACTGGGCTTGGTACGCCGGTGCGTGGCAGGCGACGCTGGACCAGTTCAAGGATTCGGGCGGTATTCCGAAGATTCCGAACTTTCAGTACCACCATCAGCCGTTCAACTATTTCAAGCAACAAGGGCCGCAAAACCGCGCCGAGCGTGACAAGCGCCTGCGTGACGGCGGCTTGGGCGATGAGTCGAGCACCAACAAATTCTTTGCCGATGCCCAGGCCGGCAAGCTGCCTGCCGTCACCTTCTACAAGCCCCAGGGCAACCTCAACATGCACGCCGGTTACGCCGACGTGGCCTCGGGCGACCGCCATATCGCCCGCGCCTTGAAGGTGCTGCAGGAAAGCCCGCAGTGGAGAAACATGGTGGTGGTGGTCACTGTCGATGAAAACGGCGGCTGGTGGGACCACGTCGCACCGCCCAAAGGCGACCGCTGGGGCCCGGGCACACGGATTCCGGCGCTGGTGGTCTCGCCCTTTGCGCGTAAAGGCACAGTGGACCATACGGTTTACGACACCGCATCCATCCTGCGCTTGATCACACGGGTGTTCCAACTGGAGACGCTGGACGGCCTCAAGCAGCGCGATGACGCGATGATCGCCCGCGGCCAGAAGCCGATGGGCGACTTGAGCAATGCATTGCAGTTCAACCTGTAGGTTTTCTTATCCAATAGCGACATGGTCGGCGATTTAGCACGCGGTTTTCCTAGTCAACCGCTACTGTGTGCAAGTGGGCCTTCATCCCGCGCAGACGGGCTTTTGCTGACAAGGAATCAAGCATGTTCAAACCGACCAGGTTGTCTTTTACCCTGGCCGCACTGCTGGCCAGTGCGGTCGTACAAGCCGACGTCGAAGTGCCACTGGGCAGCACGCAACGTGTCACCCAGTTGTTCGCGTTTCCCAACAATTGCAACGTGATCTGCTTGCGGCCCTGGACGCTGGAACAGACCGCCGAGCATTACTTGAACCAGAGCCTGCAGCGTGACGGCTACAGCCGCGCCAAGGTCAGCGTAAAAGCCCACGACGGTCAGCTGTCGGCGACGTTTACCGGCGTACCGGACGGCTACGGCCAGCCCCTGACCACGTTGCTCAATACTGCTGACCTCGCCTATCAGGGCGCCAGCAAGCTCAACAGCGACGGCAAATGGGCCTACAACTGGTACCTGTTCCTGCCGCTGGGCATGGCGCTGGAAAACCGCAAAAGCATCGAATTGCTGCATTTCCCGCCGGATTACTCACTGACCCAGGCCCAGGATTACCTGGAATCGGCCACCACAGACCGTTGGGCCACCCTGCTCACCGACAATGGCATTCCCGCGACCGAGACCCCGGCTTACCAGACCATCATCGACATCGCACCGATTGCCGCCCCGTCCAACGCGGGCAAGGACCTGGAGACCGTCTACAGCTACTTCACCGATTACCAGACACGCATGGTCAAGGAGTTGAGCCTGCACGCCAGTAGCTCATTGCCGATGGTGGCGTTCGGCGCGCCAGTGCGCAGCTGGATCAAGCAACAGTATGGCCAAACGGTGAACGTGTTGAGCCTGGCGCAAATCAGCCCGGCGGCCGGTAAAACCGTGTCGGTGCTGGGCGCCAACCACCCGAGTTACATCTGGTACGCGGCAGACCCCGCCACCTACGACGGTAACGAGCAGAAGGCCGACGAAGCCGGTTTGAAAGTGATGGGCCAGGATTTGAGCGCAGCCTGCTGGCAAGCCGGGATGGGGCAGAAGCCAGCCAGTGACCCGAATGTGCTGCTCAAGGCCTGCATGAACACCTGGCAAGTCACGCGCAAAGAACAAACCTGTGAGCTGTTCTATACCTCTGTGCGCAACCTGACCCCAGACCAGGCCAACGCAAAATGTGCCACGCCCACCACCAAGGCGCAGCTCAAGCAATTGAAGGACGCCGCCCCGGCACCCGCGCTCACCGCGCCGGCACTGTAAAGTGCACATAAAAAACCGATGACTACTGTCAATAATGACAGTAGCCATCGGTTCCATGTTCAGCGAGTCTTGAGCCGCGCCCATTCGCTGCAAGACTGGTAATCAAACAACATTCGCAGGTCGATGCAGCCCAACCAGGGAGAGTTATGAAAACTCAAGCCATGGATAAGGCTAATCGGGCTGGTGCTGACTGCATCTACCCATTTGCTACAACGCCGCCAGGTCGCTACCCGTCAACCCGTCATTTTCAAGTGGTACACGATCAAAACGGACGAGCAACAGGCATTCAATCGCGCATACGGTTCGACAGCAGAACCCGTATCGCCAACGTGTCCGGCTATGCCACCCGAGAGCGCCGCCCGAACACGTTTCAGATCTCTTCACACATTTATCTGTTTGACTGCTGGTTTTGCGGGCTGCTCAACCACTCGTGCGACCCCAATGTGCTGCTGGACACCGACTTCCTGGAATTGTGGTCGCTGTACCCTATCCTGGCCGGTGCACTACTGACCATCGACCACGCCGTCACAGCAGACATCCTGCCTTACCAATTTGCCTGCAACTGCGGCAAGCCCCGTTGCCGAGGCTGGATCAAGGGCCGCCAGGAACAGATAAACGCAGAGGGCCTGCGCTTTCTGGAGCAGTGGCACAACCGTGTTGGCTGTTAAGCCTCGCCCAACGGGCGCAGGCGATATTGCGGCGGCAACTGCTCGAAACCACTGATGGTGGTGTTCAAGCTTTTCCAGCGGCCATCCTTGATGCCGTAAATGCACCCATGGATCGACAGACTCTGCCCGCGGTGCCAGGCGTTTTGCACAATGCTGGTGTGGCCGACGTTGGCCACTTGCTGAATTACATTCAGCTCGCACATGCGGTCTACGCGTTCTTCTTCGGTGGGCAGTTGGGCCAGCACGTCACGGTTTTCGTAGTAGAGGTCCCGAATGGTGCGCAGCCAGCCGTCGATCAGGCCAAACTGGCGGTCCTGCATCGAGGCGCGCACGCCGCCGCAGCCATAGTGGCCAGTCACAAGGATGTGTTTGACCTTGAGCACGTCCACCGCGTACTGGATCACCGACAGGCAATTGAGGTCGGTGTGCAGCACCACGTTGGCCACATTACGGTGCACGAACAAATCACCTGGCAGCATGCCGACGATTTCGTTGGCCGGCACACGGGCGTCGGAGCAGCCGATCCACAGGTATTCCGGGGTTTGCTGGCGGGCCAGCTTGGCGAAGAATTCGGGATCTTCCTGTTTGATCGCGTCCGCCCAGCGTTCGTTGTTATCAAGCAGGTCTTGTAGTTCGTTCATCAGGAAAGCCTCAGGAATGATGCGCAGTTTTGTGACTGACAACCCCTCGTCCGGGTCACGCTCGGCGCGAATTAGCTTGAATCTTTGGAGCACCGTGCCTGTCCACACACTATAAGCCCCACAGTATGAGGATTGGCCATGACTGAATCACGACGCCCCTTCGGCGCTACACAGCCCGAACCGATTGATGACAATGAAGACCGCATGGGTTCCATGCGCGAGCTGGATTTTGACGAGGAAGAGCCCACGGCGGAAATCGGCGATGAAATTCCCGCGCGCGAGCGCAAGCACCTGATGCCCGACGAACGGGTGCGCGAGGCGGGGTTGACCGGCGCATCGACGGATGATCATGAGCCGACCGACGACGATATGAGCCCGGAAACGCTGATCCATGAGGATGGCGCGCGGGATGCAAGAGAGGAAGGCGAGGATAATCCGGCGGATTATGATCTGAGCATCGTCGATGAAGACGAGATTGGCGGCGGGAATGGGCTGGATGAGGCCGAGCTGGCGGATATTGATCCGGTGGACGGCAACCGCTAAAAATACGCGACTCAAAATGTGGGAGCGGGCTTGCTCGCGAATACGGAGTGTCAGTTGACAGATATCCTGACTGATACACCGCTTTCGCGAGCAAGCCCGCTCCCACATTTGGATGTGTGTTTAATCGACCAAGGTACAGGCCATCACGACTGCATCTTCACGACCACCCACGGCGGGATAATAATCCCGGCGACGGCCAATCTCATTGAAGCCATAGCGTTCATACAAGCGGAAGGCGCCGGTATTGCTGTCACGCACTTCCAGAAAGCACTCGCGTGCACTGGCGGCATACGCGCGGGACATCAAATGCTCCAGCAACGCCAGCCCCAGGCCACGGCCCTGGTTCTCCGGCTTGACGGTAATGTTCAGCAAATGCGCTTCATCAAGGATGATTTGCACCACACCATGCCCCACCTGCTGCTCGCCTTCGAACATCAGCCAGATCTGGTACTTGCCCAGCCCATCGAGAAAAATCCCGCGGGTCCAGGGGTGGCTGAACGCCGCGTATTCGATTTTCAGCACGGCATCGAGGTCAGCCTCGGTCATCGGGCGGAAGGTTAAAGCCTCACTCATCGGTTGTTTTCCAGCGCGCCATCAGCCGGCGCATGGCTTGCCAGACATCAGCCTTACGCTGTGGCTCTTCCATTAATAATTCCAGGCCCGGCAGGGCCCATACCGAGCCCAGGCCTTCGACCTGCAGCTCGCGGTACCAGGCTTCGGCATTGGCCTCACCGGCAAACCGCACGGCGGGCAGGCCGATCAGCCACAGGCACACGCAGGGTTCGTCTTCCAGGCGCGCCGACACAAAACCTTGCACAAAATCCCGCGCGGCTTCGGGGCCCTGGTCCATGTTGCCGCGCACCAGCAACGGCCAGCGCACCGGATCACCGATGATTTGCGGGCTGTCGGGCAGGCCGGCGGCGCGCAGCATATCCTTGAGCAGCATATAGGCCGGGTCGCGGGTCTGGAAACGCTCGCCCGTGGGCAGCTCCACCAGCAGCAGGCAGCGCCCGGCACGCAGCAATTGCAGGGCGAAGCGCGGCGGCGGCACGACCGGCGCCTTGACCACCGGCGCAGCCTCTTCCACAGCCTTGGCCGCCTTGCTCACCGGTGACGGGCGCGGCACTTCGATCTTCGCCCGTTCGACGACCGGACGTGTCTGCGGGGCAGGCTTGACCACCGCCACCGGCGCCGCAGCCTCCTCGCCCGACGGCTCGAACGCCTCATAGGGCTCAAGCGCCTGCAACAACTCAGGCCGCGAAGGCGCGGCAAACGGCAGTTCGGTGCGGGGCAGCCAGTTGACCACCTGCATGGCGGTCAAGTAAGCGCGACGTCGGGACTCGATAAGCACAGCTCGGCCACTTGTGGATAACTAAAGAGCGGGGATTCTACCGCTGTTCGGTAACAATCGCCCACTGCGCACTGACCGGCTGTGGATAAATCCCACTCCCGATGCAGTACAATCGCGACTTTTAATCGCCAACCAGCCGGCCATTCCGATGATCGAACCCAAGCGCGTCTTGCGCGCCCTCGCCGAACACTGGGCCCTGCTTGAGCCACTGTGCGAACACTTCGACCAAGGCACCTTGAGCCTTGGCGAGCTGCGCGCACAATTGGCGGCCCAACAACTGGACAGCACGCCACAGGACATTACCAGCCTGTTGGACGTGTGGATTCGCCTGGATATCCTGGTGCCTGTCGCCAAGAGCCCGAACCGTTTCGAGCTCAATGCGCAGATCCATGACTTCCTGGCCTATCTTCGCAAGGAGCACCGGCTTGGCCTGTGCCTGGAAATCGAAGCCTACCTGCGCCACCTTGAGCGCCTGGCGGGTTATATCCAGGACGCCTTCGACATTCGTGATGGCCACGACCTGGCCCGCCAACTGCGCTTGCTGGACATGCGCGTGCGGGACGTGCTGAAAAAACTCGCCAACGACGAACAGGCCCTCGCTGCCGTGGCCGACCGCGCCAAGACCAGCGACCGGCAGATTCCGTTGCGCCAGCGTTATGCCGAAGTGCTGGCGACGTGGGACGAATACGTCGAACCGATGATCCAACTGGTAAACGCCGACGGTGCTTTCGAGCAAGGCGTACGCAAGGTGGAGAACGTGTTGCTGCGCATGCTCACCGAGCAACAGCGCCTCGGCCACTTGGTAGACGACGATATGCTGCTGCGCACCCATGCGCGCATCCTCGAAATGCAGACCAGCGCCCAACTGACGTTGCGCCATGCCCGCGAACTGCTACTGCCGCTGCGTGAAGAAGCACGCCGCCACAACGCCGTGACCCGTGGCGCGGCACTGGCTCTGTCGGCCATTCGCCGCAAAGGCTTGGACGCGGTGCCGCAGGCTGCAATGCCGATGTTTACCCGGCCGCAAAGCACCTTCCTAGGCAGCGCCAGCCAGGTGGAAGCCTATGTGTACGCCCTGGCGAACTTCGAGCCGAAACCCGCGAAGTTTCCAAAAGCGCACAAGTCCTACAAAGGCGAAGCCCAACGTGCACCGCGCACGGTCAAGGAAATGCTCGAACGTTGCGAAGACGCGCTGCCGATGCCAGACCTGATGACCTGGCTGCTGGAGCAGGAACCGGACGGCGCGACCGACGAATTGCTGTACTGGTTCTCGCGCCTGTCCCGCGAAAAACGCTTCAAGCGTGAACGCCTGGAACGCCGCGACTACCACACACACGAGCACCAGGTCAGCCTGCGCTCATTCGCCCTGCTCCCGGCCAGCAGCGATATAGCCGAGAATTCTGCGAGTACCCCTCATGCATCTTGATCTATCCGAACTGTCCCAGCTGGCGCCGATCTTTCGCGAGCTGTTCAAGGGTTACCACGTCAGCCGCCGCGACCCGGAGCTGTACGCGCAACTGTCGAACTTCCAGGACCAGTACCGCACGCTGTTCAAGGCCCTGGGCTTCGAGCTGGTGTGTGATACGCGCGGTTTCTATTACTTCGTGCCGGATTCCGCCATTGCCAGCGCGCAGGTGAACAAGACCGCGCAACGCCTGGCACTCTTCACCTTCATCCTTGTCGAGCACTTGGCCGACCAGGGCCGCGATCCGATTGCCGTGCTCGACGGTGGCAGCCTGGGCCGCGATGAACTGCCGTCGCTGCTGGAAAAATACCGCGACCTGTTTATACAGGCCGAAGTGCAGACCCAGGAAGAGCTCGAAGAAAAAATCATGCGCCGCATGACCCAACTGGGTTTTGCCAGCGAAGACAACGGCGTGTACCGCTTCCTGCCGCCGATGCACCGTTTCCTCGACGTGTGCCTGTCGGTGCAGCAGGACCGCGATCTGGCGGCCAGCGTGCACAGCGTGTTGCCATTGCCGGCGCCGGTGATCATCGATGAAGACAGCGATGAAAAACTGCTGAAAACCGATGACCCGCTCGATCTGAGTGACTTCGAAGAAGAAAACGAAGAAGACGCCCTGGCCCGCGCCATTGCCGAAGAACAGGAGACCGATGCATGAGCAAGGAACGCTACGGCATCCGCCGCTTCGCCCTATTGAACACCGCCGGTTACAGCCTGGGCCTGTTCCCGCTGGAAGAGCCGTTGTCGGTGTATGGCGCAAACAACTTGGGTAAGTCTGCGTCGATCAACGCTTTGCAGTTCCCGATTCTGGCGCGCATGTCGGACATGAGCTTCGGCAAGTACACCTTGGAACAATCGCGACGCTTCTACTTCGCCACCGACACCAGCTACATCCTCGTCGAAGTGTCCCTGCCCCACGGCCCGCACGTGATCGGCGTGGTCGGTCGCGGCCCGGGTGGCGGTTTCGGTCACCAGTTCTTTGCCTACGCCGGCAAGCTGGATTTGGCTCACTACCAGAAGAACGACACCTGCCTGCGTCAGAAAGAGCTGTTCACCAACCTTGAACGCGAAGGCCTCAAAGCCTACGAACTCAAGCCGGACGAACTGCGCCGCTTGCTGGTGGGAGGCCACACGTCGATTCCGCTGGACCTGACACTGATTCCGCTGCGCTCCACCAGCGAGCAAAGCCTGAAGACTTTCCGCGCACTGTTTATCAACCTGCTGCACATGCGCGAAATCACGGCCGCCAAGCTCAAGCAATTGTTCCTCGATGCGTTCGAGCACAGCCTGCGTTCCGGCAGCGTGGACTACATCGCCGCGTGCGAAGAAGCCTTCCGTGATGTAAGGCGCATGGAACAGGACTACAACTCGCTGGTGGCTGCCGGGCCGTTGGTTGAAGCGCTCGCCAATGGCGTGCGCTTGCGCGATGTATTGCGCGGCAAATTGCATCGCCTGTCGCCCTTGCTGGATTCGTTGCTGGGCACCTGGTCGGACTACGCCAGTGCACGCAAGGAAGAGCTGACCATCCAGGCCGAACATTACCGCAACGAGCAGGACGCGCTGCAGAACGATCAGCGCGGCGGCACTCAAGAGCTGATGCGCCTGGAGCGTGAAATCAGTGGTATTCAGCGCTGGTTGGGTGAGCTGTCGGTGCTCAAGCATCGCTTTGCGTTGGTGGATGACGTCAAAGTGCTGGAGCAGCAACTGCTGGCGGCCAAAGATGCCCACGATGAACTCGCGGGCGCGTTGGCGCAGTCGCGGCAATTCAGCGCCGAGGACCTGGACGAGCGTTTGCGCGACCTGGAGAAACGCCTGAAGTCGGTCAAGCAGCAACTCGACCACGCGGACAACAACAGCTACGCCAAGCTGCGCGAAGAATTCTCACAGCCGGATGTCGAGCGTCTGATGCGACTGTTCAACAGTTCGTTGTTCAGCCTGCCGTTGGGTGCGCATGGCATCACGCTGGACGAGGAAGGCTTGTGGGTCAAATCCCTGGAGCAGATCCTCGATGGCTTCAAGGGCGAACGCTTTGAAGTGCCGGGGCTGTCCATCGACATCTCGCACATCGAACCGCCTGCATTGCAGGCCTTGGCGGATCGCGCGGCGTTGCGCGACCAGAAAGAGCGCCTGGAAAAAGAACTCAAGCAGCTGAAAACCCAGCAAGCCGTGGCGGCTGACCGTGCCGCGAGCAAGACCCAGACCGAAGCGCTGTACCAGCAAGTGCTGGATGCACAAAAGGCGCTGGAAGATTTCCGCCGCGCGCAAACCCTGAGCGCTGAAGAAGGCGAGAAACTGGAAAACCTGGCGCAGATGGAAGCAGCCCAGGATGAATTGAAACGCTCCAGCGATGCGTTCACCGAGCGTGTCCAGCAACTGTCGGCCAAGCTGCAACTGGTGGGCCGCCAGATTGGCGATATGGAGGCCAAGCAGCGCACGCTGGACGACGCGCTGCGCCGTCGCCAATTGCTGCCGGCGGACTTGCCGTTCGGCACACCGTTCATGGACCCGGTCGATGACTCCATGGACAACCTGCTGCCACTGCTCAATGACTATCAGGACAGCTGGCAAGGTTTGCTGCGCGCCGATGGCCAGATTGAAGCGCTGTATGCACAGGTGCGCCTGAAAGGCGTGGCCAAGTTCGACAGCGAGGATGACGTTGAGCGCCGCCTGCAACTGTTGATCAACGCCTATGCGCACCGTACCGACGAAGCCCTGACCTTGGGCAAGGCACGCCGTGCGGCCGTTACCGATATCGCGCGGACTTTGCGCAATATCCGCAGCGACTACGACAGCCTCGAGCATCAACTGGCGCTGTTCAACCGCGAGATCAACAAGCGCCAGGTGTCCAACTTGCAGAGCTTCCGCATCGTGCTGGCGCCGAACAAGGAAGCCCTCAAGCATATCGACCAGATCATCCACAGTGCCGGTCAGTATGAAGAAGGTGAAACCCTGTCGGTGTTTGACCTGAGCCAGAGCGCCGAGCAGGACAACAAGAACGAAGAGGCCAAGGAATACCTGGCTCGCCTTGTGGCCGCCAACCATAACCAGTTGGGCCTCAAGGACTTGTTCGAGCTGGCGTTCGAAATCACCAAGGTGCACGGCCAGCCGGTGATTCACACCGACATCGACGGCGCCGCGTCCAACGGCACCACCATGACCATCAAGGCGCTGACCAACATGTATTTGTTGCTGCACTTGATGGACCGCGACCAGGCCGGGCGTGTGCGGTTGCCGTACTACCTCGACGAGGCGGCGGATATCGATGAGAAGAACCAGGCCGCGCTGCTGGAAACCAGCTTGCAGCTTGGCTTCGTGCCGATCCTGGCCAGTGTGAAGCCGCAAGTGTCGGCCCAGGTTGCGATCGACCTGGAAGGCGGTAGCGGGCCGAACGGGATCTATATCGATGAGGCGGACTGGAAGTACATCCGCCGTCACGATGTAGTGAAGGCAACGCTGAATGTGCAGGCGGATGAGCCGGAGCTGGATGAGGTTTGATCGGCTGAGCTGAAATGCAAAAAGGCCCCTGGATGAGAATCCAGGGGCCTTTTTTGTAGCCTGTTCCGGCCTCATCGCGGGCAAGCCCGGCTCCCACAGTTGTTCGCATTCCAAGAGGATATACGCGGTCGAATGTGGGAGCGGGCTTGCCCGCGATGGCCGCGACGCGGTTATTTGCCGAGCGGGATTTTAGGCGCCCAGGTCAGCCATTCATCTTCAAACTTGTCGAACAACGGGAAAGTCTGCTGCGGCCTTGCCGCATTGCCCATCCGCTCGCCATCCGGTGTAGCAAAGGCAATTCCCCCGGCAACCAATGTCTCCAGAGACTCAGTACGCACCGTCGCGCCCTTGAACAGGCCAAAGTCGAGACCAAACCCGCTGGTGTTCCAGAAACGGCTGCCGCTACGTACCAAGGGCGCGTACTTGGGTTCGATCAGGATGTGGATCAGCACGCGGTCGGCGGTCTGGCCCAGCTCGTAGCCGGTGACTTTGCCGACGGTGACCTCGCGATAGGTAACCGGTACGCCTTCTTTGAGCGAGCCTCGACGTGCGGCGCTGAGTACCAGGCTCAAGCCTTCTTCCTGATGAACAGCCGATGGTGGTTCGCTCAATGCGACGAAGCTCTTTTGCGGCCCGACGTTTTTCGCGGCCGGTTGCACTTCGATGTATTGGCCAGTGACCAGGGTTTCCAGATTCGAGGTTTTCATCAGGCCCAGCTCAGGCTTGACCACCCAGAACTGGCTACCCGTGCGCGCGATGCGATCGGCGACTTGGGTAATGCGCGCACTGAGCAGGACCGATTGCATGTCGGCGCTGAGGTCGACACTTTCGATCTTGCCCACGTCCAGGCCCTTGAAGCGCACCGGTGTGCCGGGGCGCAGGCCGTCGGCGCGGTCCACTTTAATGGTGACGAGGGTGCCGTGTTGGTTGGCGGCTTCCCGGTCGGTGAAGAGGCGGAAACGCGGGATGCGTTTTTTCAACGGCACATTCGGTTCCGGTGTTTCGAACGCGATACCGCCGGCCATCAGGCTGGCCAGGGATTCACTTTTCACCTGAATACCGCCGGTGAGGCCACCGGTCAGGGTGACGCCGCTGGCGTTCCAGAAGCGGGTCGAACCGTTGACCAGGTTCTCGTACTCTTTCTCGATGTGAACGCCGATCACTAATTGCTTGTTCTTGCGCGAGAACTGGTAGCTCTGCACCGAACCGACTTTGACCTGTTTGTAGAGGATTGGGCTACCGACATCCAGGGAGCCAAGGTTGTCGGTGAACAGCACCATATGCAGGCCCGGGGAGCGCAGGTCCAGCGGTGGCGCTTTGGCACGGGCGACGAATTCGCGTTGCGGAGCGCTGCCTTTGTCACCCGGGCGGATGGCGATGTAGTTACCTTTGACCAAGGCCTCGAGGCCAGTAATACCGGCCAGGGAGATGGAAGGCTTGACCACCCAGAATTGGGTGTCTTGCACCAGGTAATCTTCGGCCAGCGGGTCGAGGGTCAACTCTGCATTCGCGCTGGACAGGTCCGGATCGATCTTCAGGGTTTTCAGGCTGCCGACCTGGATACCCTTGTACATGACCGGCGTACGCCCGGCCTGCAAACCTTCGAAGTCAGTGAGTTTGACCTTGACCTTGATACCGGCGGCGGCGGCGTCGAAGTCTTCATAGAGACGGAAAGGCAGGCTCGGATCGGTCGGCGGGCTGTCCTTGCGATTCTCCGGCGTAGCAAAGGCGATGCCGCCAGCGACGATGCTGGAGAGGGATTCGCTGCGCACCTTCACGCCGGAGAGGTTGGCGTCGATGCTGATGCCGCTGGCGTTCCAGAAACGTGTGTGCTTGCGCACCAGATTGGCGTAGGTCGGCTCGATATAGACCTTGATCTCGACAGTGCTCTGGTCTTCGGACAGCAGATAGCTTTTCACCTGGCCGACTTGAATCTGCTTGTAGAACACCGGGCTGCCACGATTCAGGGAACCCAGGCGATCGGCTTTGAGGGTCAGGTGCAGGCCGGGCTTGGCATCGGATAACGGTGGTTCTTCGGAGAGCGCCTTGAATTTACGCGAGGGCTCTCCGTCGCCAGGGCTGGCGGCGATGTAGTTGCCGGAGACCAGGGTTTCCAGGCCGGTGATGCCGGCAAGGCTGACGCTGGGCTTGACCAGCCAGAAGCGCGTGTTGGTTTTGAGGTACTGCTCGACGTCCTTGTTCATCTCGATGGTGGCAATCACCCCGCGATTGTTACCCTCGTCGTCGAGGGCCAAGGCTTTGACCTTGCCCACGGGCATGCCTTTGTAGACCACTTCGGTCTTGTTGACCTGGATGCCCTCGCCGCTTTCAAAGCGCACCTGGATCTCGATGCCTTGTTGGGAATAGGCACGCCACCCCAACCAGCCACCGATAATCAGGGCAATCAGAGGCAACACCCATATGGCCGACCAGTTGGAGGCTGGGCGGGTTTTAGCCTTAGGCAAATCACTCATGGTCGTCGTCCGACTCCGTGTTATCCCAAATCAGTCGGGGATCAAAAGTTACTGCGGCAAGCATCGTCAAGATCACCACACTGGCGAACGCTGCAGCGCCGAGATTGGCCTCGACGCTGGCAAGCCGCCCAAAGTTTACAACCGCCACCAGGATGGCGATCACGAAGATATCCAGCATGGACCAGCGGCCAATGAATTCGATAAAGCGGTACATCACAATGCGTTGTTGCGCGGACAGCGGCTGGCGGCGTTGCACAGAGAACAGTAGCAGGCCTATACCCACCAGCTTGAAGGTCGGCACCAGGATGCTGGCGATGAACACAACCGCAGCGATAGGAATCATGCCGTGCTGCACCAACTGGATGACGCCGGCCATGATGGTACTGGGATCGCCCTGGCCCAGGGAATTGATCGTCATAATTGGTAACAGGTTGGCCGGGATATACAGAATGGCCGCAGTGATCAGCAAAGCCCAGGTACGCGCGAGGCTGTTAGGGCGGCGTGCATGAATCAACGCGCCACAGCGGGTGCAGATTTGCTCTTCGGTGTCCGGCTCTTGCTTGTTGAGCTCATGGCATTCGGTACAAATCAGAATGCCTGCATCAATCGCCCGCATGATCATTCTCCCCAGACAGCGCCTGCCAAATCTGGTGGGGCGACATCACCACCTCCAGCAGCACCTGAACCATTAATAAACTGATGAAACAGATCAGGCCCAAGCCGACCGTGATGGCAGCCATGTCCGCGAGCTTAACGATCGCCACGAGCACACCCATCAGGTAGACCTCCAACATCCCCCAATCTTTTAGATGGTGGTAAATGCGGTAGAGCAGCAAGCCATAGCTGCGGCCGACTTTCCAGCGAATGCTGAGCAGCACGGCTAACTGGCAGAGCAACTTGAGCAGGGGAACGCCCATGCTGCACAGGAACACCACGGCAGCGACACCTTGCATGCCAGTGTCGAACAGACCGACGACACCACTCCACACGGTGTCCTCCGAGGACTGCCCAAGTAGATTGAGCTGCATGATGGGTAAAAAGTTCGCCGGGATGTATAGCAATAACGCCGCTATTACCAAGGCGAGGCTTCGCTCAACGACATTGTGGCGATGGGCGTACAGTTCGTAGCCGCAGCGTGGGCATTGGGCTTTTTCACCGAGGGCGAGCGAAGGCTTGCGCATCAGCAAGTCGCACTCATGGCATGCCACCAGTTCGTCCAGTGGTAAATCCGACACCTCAAGGGTATCAACCGGATCGGGCATAGATAGGGCTCTGACTCTAAAAAAGGTTAGGTGCCTATTCTAGTGGTCTGGTTCAGAAATAACTGTGCAAATTTGTCGGTAGACGTGGGCGATATTTCCGACCGCCCAAAACAAAACCCCTGTTTGCGTTAGCAAACAGGGGTTCTGGAATTTAATCTTGACGATGACCTACTCTCACATGGGGAAACCCCACACTACCATCGGCGATGCATCGTTTCACTACTGAGTTCGGGATGGGATCAGGTGGTTCCAATGCTCTATGGTCGTCAAGAAATTCGGGTACTGACTCGTGGCTTATGCCTCGCTTCAGCAAATTGGGTATGTGACAGCTTTCGGTGTTTTGTGAACGTCGAACTTTCGGTTCATCTCGTCTTCACACACCGCAATCTGATGCTCTTTCGAGTAGTCAAATTGCTTGGGTGTTATATGGTCAAGCCTCACGGGCAATTAGTATTGGTTAGCTCAACGCCTCACAGCGCTTACACACCCAACCTATCAACGTCGTAGTCTTCGACGGCCCTTCAGGGAACTCAAGGTTCCAGTGAGATCTCATCTTGAGGCTAGTTTCCCGCTTAGATGCTTTCAGCGGTTATCTATTCCGAACATAGCTACCCGGCAATGCCACTGGCGTGACAACCGGAACACCAGAGGTTCGTCCACTCCGGTCCTCTCGTACTAGGAGCAGCCCCTCTCAAATCTCAAACGTCCACGGCAGATAGGGACCGAACTGTCTCACGACGTTCTAAACCCAGCTCGCGTACCACTTTAAATGGCGAACAGCCATACCCTTGGGACCGGCTTCAGCCCCAGGATGTGATGAGCCGACATCGAGGTGCCAAACACCGCCGTCGATATGAACTCTTGGGCGGTATCAGCCTGTTATCCCCGGAGTACCTTTTATCCGTTGAGCGATGGCCCTTCCATACAGAACCACCGGATCACTAAGACCTACTTTCGTACCTGCTCGACGTGTCTGTCTCGCAGTCAAGCGCGCTTTTGCCTTTATACTCTACGACCGATTTCCGACCGGTCTGAGCGCACCTTCGTACTCCTCCGTTACTCTTTAGGAGGAGACCGCCCCAGTCAAACTACCCACCATACACTGTCCTCGATCCGGATAACGGACCTGAGTTAGAACCTCAAAGTTGCCAGGGTGGTATTTCAAGGATGGCTCCACGCAGACTGGCGTCCACGCTTCAAAGCCTCCCACCTATCCTACACAAGCAAATTCAAAGTCCAGTGCAAAGCTATAGTAAAGGTTCACGGGGTCTTTCCGTCTAGCCGCGGATACACTGCATCTTCACAGCGATTTCAATTTCACTGAGTCTCGGGTGGAGACAGCGCCGCCATCGTTACGCCATTCGTGCAGGTCGGAACTTACCCGACAAGGAATTTCGCTACCTTAGGACCGTTATAGTTACGGCCGCCGTTTACCGGGGCTTCGATCAAGAGCTTCGCGTTAGCTAACCCCATCAATTAACCTTCCGGCACCGGGCAGGCGTCACACCCTATACGTCCACTTTCGTGTTTGCAGAGTGCTGTGTTTTTAATAAACAGTCGCAGCGGCCTGGTATCTTCGACCGGCATGAGCTTACGGAGCAAGTCCTTCACCCTCACCGGCGCACCTTCTCCCGAAGTTACGGTGCCATTTTGCCTAGTTCCTTCACCCGAGTTCTCTCAAGCGCCTTGGTATTCTCTACCCAACCACCTGTGTCGGTTTGGGGTACGGTTCCTGGTTACCTGAAGCTTAGAAGCTTTTCTTGGAAGCATGGCATCAACCACTTCGCTAACTAAAAGTTAGCTCGTCATCAGCTCTCGGCCTTAAGATCCCGGATTTACCTAAGATCTCAGCCTACCACCTTAAACTTGGACAACCAACGCCAAGCTGGCCTAGCCTTCTCCGTCCCTCCATCGCAATAACCAGAAGTACAGGAATATTAACCTGTTTTCCATCGACTACGCTTTTCAGCCTCGCCTTAGGGACCGACTAACCCTGCGTCGATTAACGTTGCGCAGGAAACCTTGGTCTTTCGGCGTGGGTGTTTTTCACACCCATTGTCGTTACTCATGTCAGCATTCGCACTTCTGATACCTCCAGCAAGCTTCTCAACTCACCTTCACAGGCTTACAGAACGCTCCTCTACCGCATCACTTACGTGATACCCGTAGCTTCGGTGTATGGTTTGAGCCCCGTTACATCTTCCGCGCAGGCCGACTCGACTAGTGAGCTATTACGCTTTCTTTAAAGGGTGGCTGCTTCTAAGCCAACCTCCTAGCTGTCTAAGCCTTCCCACATCGTTTCCCACTTAACCATAACTTTGGGACCTTAGCTGACGGTCTGGGTTGTTTCCCTTTTCACGACGGACGTTAGCACCCGCCGTGTGTCTCCCATGCTCGGCACTTGTAGGTATTCGGAGTTTGCATCGGTTTGGTAAGTCGGGATGACCCCCTAGCCGAAACAGTGCTCTACCCCCTACAGTGATACATGAGGCGCTACCTAAATAGCTTTCGAGGAGAACCAGCTATCTCCGAGCTTGATTAGCCTTTCACTCCGATCCACAGGTCATCCGCTAACTTTTCAACGGTAGTCGGTTCGGTCCTCCAGTTAGTGTTACCCAACCTTCAACCTGCCCATGGATAGATCGCCCGGTTTCGGGTCTATTCCCAGCGACTAGACGCCCTATTAAGACTCGCTTTCGCTACGCCTCCCCTATTCGGTTAAGCTCGCCACTGAAAATAAGTCGCTGACCCATTATACAAAAGGTACGCAGTCACAGAACAAAGTCTGCTCCCACTGCTTGTACGCATACGGTTTCAGGATCTATTTCACTCCCCTCTCCGGGGTTCTTTTCGCCTTTCCCTCACGGTACTAGTTCACTATCGGTCAGTCAGTAGTATTTAGCCTTGGAGGATGGTCCCCCCATATTCAGACAAAGTTTCTCGTGCTCCGTCCTACTCGATTTCATGACTAAGAGATTTTCGCGTACAGGGCTATCACCCACTATGGCCGCACTTTCCAGAGCGTTCCGCTAATCTCAAAGCCACTTAAGGGCTAGTCCCCGTTCGCTCGCCACTACTAAGGGAATCTCGGTTGATTTCTTTTCCTCAGGGTACTTAGATGTTTCAGTTCCCCTGGTTCGCCTCTTACGCCTATGTATTCAGCGTAAGATAACCATCTTATGATGGCTGGGTTCCCCCATTCAGACATCTCCGGATCAAAGTCTGTTTGCCGACTCCCCGAAGCTTTTCGCAGGCTACCACGTCTTTCATCGCCTCTGACTGCCAAGGCATCCACCGTATGCGCTTCTTCACTTGACCATATAACCCCAAGCAATCTGGTTATACTGTGAAGACAACATTCGCCGAAAATTCGAATTTCTCAACTAAGAGAACTCACAAATTTTACCTTAGCCTGATCCGTTACCAGTGAAAGTAACGTTCAGTCTATCTTTCTATCACATACCCAAATTTTTAAAGAACGATCTAATCAAAGACTAGAAATCAACATTCACCATCAACCTGATGGAATGCTCATTTCTAAGCTTTCATAACGTAGAAGCAGTAGTGGTGGAGCCAAACGGGATCGAACCGTTGACCTCCTGCGTGCAAGGCAGGCGCTCTCCCAGCTGAGCTATGGCCCCGTATTTCTACAGGCGTTTCCCACACAAAATTGGTGGGTCTGGGCAGATTCGAACTGCCGACCTCACCCTTATCAGGGGTGCGCTCTAACCAACTGAGCTACAGACCCAATTTCGGGCTGCTTCTTATCGTCTTCTTCAATGAATCAAGCAATTCGTGTGGGAACTTATGGAGCAGCTGATGTCGTCGATTAAGGAGGTGATCCAGCCGCAGGTTCCCCTACGGCTACCTTGTTACGACTTCACCCCAGTCATGAATCACACCGTGGTAACCGTCCTCCCGAAGGTTAGACTAGCTACTTCTGGTGCAACCCACTCCCATGGTGTGACGGGCGGTGTGTACAAGGCCCGGGAACGTATTCACCGCGACATTCTGATTCGCGATTACTAGCGATTCCGACTTCACGCAGTCGAGTTGCAGACTGCGATCCGGACTACGATCGGTTTTATGGGATTAGCTCCACCTCGCGGCTTGGCAACCCTCTGTACCGACCATTGTAGCACGTGTGTAGCCCAGGCCGTAAGGGCCATGATGACTTGACGTCATCCCCACCTTCCTCCGGTTTGTCACCGGCAGTCTCCTTAGAGTGCCCACCATTATGTGCTGGTAACTAAGGACAAGGGTTGCGCTCGTTACGGGACTTAACCCAACATCTCACGACACGAGCTGACGACAGCCATGCAGCACCTGTCTCAATGTTCCCGAAGGCACCAATCTATCTCTAGAAAGTTCATTGGATGTCAAGGCCTGGTAAGGTTCTTCGCGTTGCTTCGAATTAAACCACATGCTCCACCGCTTGTGCGGGCCCCCGTCAATTCATTTGAGTTTTAACCTTGCGGCCGTACTCCCCAGGCGGTCAACTTAATGCGTTAGCTGCGCCACTAAAAGCTCAAGGCTTCCAACGGCTAGTTGACATCGTTTACGGCGTGGACTACCAGGGTATCTAATCCTGTTTGCTCCCCACGCTTTCGCACCTCAGTGTCAGTATTAGTCCAGGTGGTCGCCTTCGCCACTGGTGTTCCTTCCTATATCTACGCATTTCACCGCTACACAGGAAATTCCACCACCCTCTACCATACTCTAGTCAGTCAGTTTTGAATGCAGTTCCCAGGTTGAGCCCGGGGATTTCACATCCAACTTAACAAACCACCTACGCGCGCTTTACGCCCAGTAATTCCGATTAACGCTTGCACCCTCTGTATTACCGCGGCTGCTGGCACAGAGTTAGCCGGTGCTTATTCTGTCGGTAACGTCAAAGCAGCAAAGTATTAATTTACTGCCCTTCCTCCCAACTTAAAGTGCTTTACAATCCGAAGACCTTCTTCACACACGCGGCATGGCTGGATCAGGCTTTCGCCCATTGTCCAATATTCCCCACTGCTGCCTCCCGTAGGAGTCTGGACCGTGTCTCAGTTCCAGTGTGACTGATCATCCTCTCAGACCAGTTACGGATCGTCGCCTTGGTGAGCCATTACCTCACCAACTAGCTAATCCGACCTAGGCTCATCTGATAGCGCAAGGCCCGAAGGTCCCCTGCTTTCTCCCGTAGGACGTATGCGGTATTAGCGTCCGTTTCCGAACGTTATCCCCCACTACCAGGCAGATTCCTAGGCATTACTCACCCGTCCGCCGCTCTCAAGAGAAGCAAGCTTCTCTCTACCGCTCGACTTGCATGTGTTAGGCCTGCCGCCAGCGTTCAATCTGAGCCATGATCAAACTCTTCAGTTCAAACATCTTTGGGTTTTTAAGAAACCCTAAACTTGGCTCAGCAATCGTTGGTTACATCTTTGATTTCTCGCGGAGTAACTTGTGATGCTGATAATCTTGCTGACTATCAGTCTGACCCCACAAGCACCCACACGAATTGCTTGATTCAGTTGTTAAAGAGCGGTTGGTTAAGATCTTTCGTCTCAACCGAGGCGCGCATTCTACAGCAGCCTCATTTGCTGTCAAGTGATTATTTTCAGAAGTTTTCGAAGATTTCTTCAACAACTTCAACCACTTGCGCTTCCGATCTCTCGTTAGCGGGAGGCGAATTCTACAGCGTTACACGCTGCTGTCAACACCTCTTTTTCTCCGCTTTCGACCGAGAAGATCGAAACGTTAATAGAGCCAAACAACACCGCTCTATCAACTCCTTCTAGGCCTCGATGAACTGAAGCAACTCGCTGTCGAATCTCGCATAACTCTTTGTTTACCAAGGAGTTTTCCGTTTCGACTGCGCCGGAAGTGGGGCGAATTATAGACTTCCAGAATCTGCCGTCAACCCCTTTTTCACATTTCTGTCATATCGGTCAAAAAGACCCCAGAAACGCAAAAGCCGGCCCCAAGGGGCCGGCTTTCAACCCTCACTAGGTCAAGCTAGGGAACGCAAATTGCGACGCTTCATGGCTGGCCCGCTGCGGCCAGCGCTGGGTGATCGCCTTGCGACGAGTGTAGAAACGCACCCCATCCGGCCCATAGGCATGCAAGTCACCGAACAGCGAGCGCTTCCAGCCACCAAAACTGTGATACGCCACCGGCACTGGCAGCGGGACGTTAACACCAACCATGCCCACTTCGATCTCATCACAGAACAAACGCGCGGCTTCACCGTCACGGGTAAAGATGCAGGTACCGTTGCCATACTCGTGATCGTTGATCAGTTGCATCGCCGCTTCCAGGCTGTTCACCCGAACCACGCACAGCACCGGCCCAAAGATCTCTTCCTTATAGATACGCATCTCAGGCGTTACGCGATCAAACAGGCTGCCGCCCAGGAAGAAACCCTCCTCATGGCCTGCAACACTCAGCCCGCGACCATCCACCACCAACTTGGCGCCCGAAGAAACACCGTCTTCTATATAGCCGCTGACTTTGTCCCGCGCCTGGCCGGTGACCAACGGCCCCATATCCAGGCCACACGATGTGCCCGCACCAATCTTCAATGCCTTGACCTGCGGCACCAACTTGGCGATCAGCGCATCCGCCACCTGATCACCCACGCACACCGCTACCGAGATCGCCATGCAACGCTCACCGCAGGAACCGTAAGCTGCACCCATCAAGGCACTGACCGCGTTATCCAGGTCTGCATCCGGCATCAGCACCGCGTGGTTCTTCGCCCCGCCCAGCGCCTGCACACGCTTGCCGCGCTTGGTCGCCTCGGAATAGATGTACTCGGCAATCGGCGTCGAGCCTACAAAACTCAAAGCCTTCACTTCCGGCGCTTCGATCAGCGCATCGACTGCGCCCTTATCGCCGTGGACCACACTCAGCACACCTTTGGGCAGACCCGCTTCTTGCAGCAATTGCGCAATCAGCAGCGTCGAGCTTGGATCACGCTCTGATGGTTTCAGGATAAAACAGTTACCGCAGACGATCGCCAGCGGGTACATCCACAACGGCACCATCGCCGGGAAGTTGAACGGCGTAATACCGGCCACCACGCCCAAAGGCTGAAAATCGGACCACGCATCAATGTTCGGCCCAACGTTGCGGCTGTACTCGCCTTTGAGAATCTCCGGTGCCGAGCACGCATATTCCACGTTCTCGATCCCGCGCTTCAGCTCGCCGGCCGCATCTTCCAGCGTCTTGCCGTGCTCTTCGCTGATCAATTGTGAAATGCGCGCTTCGTTCTGTTCCAGCAATTGCTTGAAACGAAACATCACCTGGGCACGTTTTGCCGGCGGGGTATTACGCCACGCCGGAAACGCAGCCTTGGCCGAGTCGATCGCCTGTTGAATGGTTTCACGGCTGGCCAACGGCACCTGGTGAATCACTTGGCCGGTGGACGGGTTGTACACGTCGGCACTACGGCCGCTGTCATTGACCAACTCACCGTTGATCAAATGCTGGATAAGGCTCATGCAGGGCTCCTGAAAAGTTGTTCTATATAGAAGGAGAAATCAGTCGATCTTGTTCAGCACTTCGCCGACCGCGTCAAACAGACGGTCCAGGTCCTGCGGCTTGCTGTTGAAGGTTGGTCCGAACTGCAAGGTGTCACCGCCAAAGCGCACGTAGAAACCCGCCTTCCACAAGGCCATGCCGGCCTCGAACGGACGCACAATGGCATCACCGTCACGCGGGGCAATCTGGATCGCACCCGCCAGGCCGTAGTTACGAATGTCGATCACGTTCTTGCTGCCCTTCAAACCGTGCAGCGCATTCTCAAAGTGTGGCGCCACTTCAGCCACGCTTTGCACCAGGTTTTCCTTCTGCAACAGGTCCAGTGCCGCCAGGCCAGCCGCGCACGCGACCGGGTGCGCCGAGTAGGTGTAGCCGTGAGGGAACTCCACCGCGTACTCAGGCGTCGCCTGGTTCATGAACGTTTGATAAATCTCGCTGCTGGCAATCACCGCGCCCATCGGGATCGCGCCGTTGGTGACTTGTTTGGCGATGCACATCAGGTCCGGGGTCACGCCGAAGCTGTCAGCGCCGAACATGGAGCCGGTGCGACCAAAACCGGTAATGACTTCGTCGAACACCAGCAGGATGTTGTGCTGGTCGCAGATTTCGCGAAGACGCTTGAGATAACCCTGTGGCGGGACCAGCACGCCAGCGGAACCGGCCATCGGCTCCACGAACACCGCCGCGATGTTCGACGCGTCATGCAACTCGATCAGCTTGAGCAGTTCATCAGCCAGCGCGATACCACCCAGCTCCGGCATACCGCGAGAGAAGGCATTGCTCGCCAGCAAGGTGTGCGGCAGATGGTCAACATCCATCAGTCCCTGACCAAAAATCTTACGGTTGCCGTTCACACCGCCGAGGCTGGTGCCGGCAATGTTCACGCCGTGATAACCACGGGCACGGCCAATCATTTTGGTTTTGGTGGCCTGGCCTTTCAGGCGCCAGTACGCGCGCACCATCTTCACTGCAGTATCGGCACACTCGGAGCCGGAGTCGGTGAAGAATACGTGGTTCAGGTTGCCCGGGGTCAGGTCGGTGATCTTTTCCGCCAGTTGGAAGGACAGCGGATGGCCGTATTGGAAGCCCGGCGAATAATCCAAAGTGCCCAGTTGCTTGGCGACTGCCTCCTGGATTTCCTTACGCGTATGCCCGGCGCCGCAAGTCCACAGACCCGACAACGAATCGTAAACCTTGCGCCCCTTGTCATCGATCAACCAGCTACCCTCGGCCCCCACGATCAAACGCGGGTCACGCTGGAAGTTACGGTTGGCGGTGTAAGGCATCCAGTGAGCGTCCAACTTGAGTTGGCTGGCCAGGGACGAAGGGGCGTTTTCGGGCATGTTCATCAGCAAAACCTCGCAAGGCAAAAGGCAGCGTTGGGATTGAAAAGCGTTATTGCAGCTAAATTGCCACGGCGATAAAGTCGGTGAAATTCAACTCTTCTAACCTTCAGTCAGGCCTTTACTAAACTATGAGCAGCCGCCGACCCGACCCGCTTGCCCAAGTCAGCGACTTCGATATCCGCCTGTTGCGCATCTTCCGCAGTGTGGTGGAATGCGGCGGCTTTTCGGCGGCAGAAACCGTGCTCGGCATAGGCCGCTCGGCCATCAGCCAGCAGATGAGTGACCTCGAGCAGCGCCTTGGGTTAAGACTCTGCCAACGCGGCCGCGCCGGTTTTTCCCTGACCGAAGAAGGCCGTGAGGTCTACCAGTCAGCGCTGCAACTATTAAGTGCACTGGAAAGCTTTCGCACCGAGGTCAACGGCCTGCACCAGCATTTGCGCGGTGAACTGATCATTGGCCTCACTGATAACCTCGTGACCCTGCCCCACATGCGTATCACCCACGCACTGGCGCAATTAAAGGAGCGCGGCCCGGACGTGCAGATCCAGATCCGCATGATCGCGCCCAACGAAGTGGAACAAGGCGTACTCGACGGCCGCCTGCATGTCGGCGTTGTGCCACAAGCCAGCGCCTTGTCGGGGCTGGAATACCAACCGCTCTACAGCGAACGCTCGCTGCTGTATTGCGCCGTCGGCCACCCGCTGTTTTATGCCGATGACAAACAACTGGACGACCCGCGCATCGACAGCCAGGACGCCATCGCCCCCACCTTCCGCCTGCCCGCCGAGATCCAGGCGCATTACCAGGCCCTCAACTGCACCGCGAGCGCTTCGGACCGTGAAGGCATGGCGTTCCTGATTCTCACCGGCCGCTATATCGGCTACCTGCCCGATCACTACGCCAGCCTTTGGGTGCAACAAGGCCGGCTGCGCGCGCTGAAACCAGCTACACGCTTTTACGATTTAAGCCTCGCATCGGTCACGCGCAAAGGCCGTCGCCCTCATTTGGTGCTGGAGAGTTTTCTGGAAAGTCTGGCCGCGACGCGCTAGCTCGGGCCTTTCGTTAAAACTTGAGCAAGTGGACAGCTTTTTGCAAGGAGACCAGCACCTTGAACTGTCCGCCCCGGGTTTGCACACCATGCCACCAGAATCATCCAGCTCCAGCGACCTGATCTACGGTCTCAACGACCGTCCAAAACCCGTTCCTGCCGTATTGGCTGCTCTGCAGCATGTACTGGCGGCCTTCGTCGGCATCATCACGCCGCCGTTGATCATCGGCTCCACGCTCGGCCTGACCGCTCACCTGCCCTACCTGATCAGCATGGCGTTGATGGTTTCCGGCGCAGGCACTTTCATCCAGGCACGCAGGCCGTTTGGTATCGGTGCCGGAATGATTTGCTTGCAAGGCACCAGTTTTGCATTTTTGGGCGCCGTGCTGTCGGCGGGTTTTCTGGTGAAACAACGCGGCGGCAGCCCGGAAGACATCATGGCAATGATCTTCGGCGTATGCTTTTTCGGGGCGGCGGTGCAGATCGTATTGAGCCGGTTTATCGGGCAATTGCGCAGAGTCATCACGCCACTGGTCACCGGCATTGTGATCACCTTGATCGGCATCAGCCTGATCAAGGTCGGCATCACTGACCTCGGCGGCGGCTTCAACGCCCCTGATTTCGGCGCGCCGATCAACCTGGCGCTGGGTGTGTTCGTGGTGCTGACCATCATCCTGCTCAACCGCTCGAACACCCCGTGGGTGCGCTTGTCAGCGATCATCATCGGCCTCGCCGTCGGCAGCCTCGCCGCATGGTTCAGCGGCAAACTGGTGCCCCAGGCCTTGCCCGACTTGCCGCTGATCAGCGTCCCCCTCCCGTTCCGCTTCGGTTTCAACTTCGATTGGAGCGCTTTCCTGCCGATCGCGCTGATTTATCTGATCAGCAGCATCGAAACCGTCGGCGACCTCACCGCCAACTGCATGATTGCGCGCCAACCCATCAGCGGCCCTTCTTATATAAGCCGACTCAAGGGCGGCGTACTCGGCGATGGCGTGAGCTGCATGATCGCCGCCACCTTCAGCGCGTTCCCCAACACCACGTTTGCGCAGAACAACGGCGTAATCCAACTCACCGGCGTGGCCAGCCGTTACGTCGGCTTATACATTGGCGTGCTGCTATTTTGCCTCGGTTTGTTTCCGCTGATTGGCGCGGTGTTGCAGCAAATCCCCAAGCCGGTATTGGGCGGCGCCACATTGGTGATGTTCGGTAGCGTCGCCGCCGCCGGTGTGCGCATCCTCGCCCAGGCACCGCTGGACCGGCGCAGCATGCTGATCATCGCCACCTCCTTTGGCGTAGGCCTCGGTATTGCGGCCCAACCCGACCTGTTGCACCTGATGCCAAGCCTGGTGCAAAACCTGTTCGACTCGGCCATCACCAGCGGCGGGCTGACGGCCATCGTGTTGTGCCTGTTATTGCCCGAAGCCAAAGCGACACAGGATGCCGCAAACCACGCGCTGGAAAGCGACACACTGGAACCGCTTTGACGGTTTTATTGCATCGGGACTTGTCTGAGGCTTGAGGGTGGGTTATCTGTGCACACGTCGTCTCTATCGATCAGCACGGAAACCTCCATGAGCCTCGAAGTTCCTGCCCACAGCAACCACGCCGGTAAGCCCGCCAGCCGCATTCGGCAAAAGAACGAACAAGCGATTCTGCAGGCTGCTGAAGACGAGTTCGCGCGCCATGGCTACAAAGGCACCAGCATGAACACCATTGCGTCGAGTGCCGGGCTGCCCAAGGCCAATTTGCATTACTACTTCACCAACAAACTGGGCCTGTACATTGCGGTGCTCAGCAACATCCTCGACCTGTGGGACAGCACCTTCAACGCGCTGACTGCCGAGGATGACCCCGCTGTGGCCCTCACCCGCTACATCCGCACCAAGATGGAGTTCTCGCGGCGCCACCCGCAAGCCTCGCGGATCTTCGCCATGGAGATCATCAGCGGCGGCGAATGCCTCACCGAATATTTCAGCCAGGATTACCGCGCCTGGTTCAGCGGCCGGGCGGCAGTGTTCCAGGCCTGGATCGAAGCCGGCAAAATGGACCCCGTCGACCCCGTGCACCTGATCTTCCTGCTGTGGGGCAGCACCCAGCACTACGCCGACTTCGCCACCCAAATCTGCCGCGTCACCGGGCGCACCAAGCTGACCAAGCAAGACATGGAAGACGCCGGCAATAACCTGATCCACATCATCCTCAAGGGCTGTGGCATCAAGCCGGCCCTCTAAACGAAGCGACTTATGCCTTTCACGCTCACCGGCCTTTGCGAATTTCGTGAAGAAATACGCAAAAGCCGCTTCATCACCCTCGCCGCGCCGATCACCAGCCCGCAAGACGCCCAGGCGTTTTTCGAGCAACACAGTGACCTGAATGCCACGCACAACTGCTGGGCCTGGAAGCTGGCGGACCAATACCGCAGCAATGACGACGGCGAACCCGGCGGTACCGCTGGGCGGCCGATTCTGGCGGCGATTGAAGCCCAAGGGTTTGATCAGGTCGCGGTATTGGTGATTCGCTGGTACGGCGGCATCCAACTCGGCACTGGCGGCCTGGCCCGTGCCTACGGCGGTGGCGCCAACAAATGCCTGCAAACCGCCGAACGCATCGAGCTGATCAGCCGCGTGCCGCTGAGTTGCGCTTGCAGTTTCTCCGAGTTGAACCTGGTCAAACTGCGCGTTGCCGAACTGGGCGGGCTGGTGGTGGAGGAAACGTTCACTGCCAATGGCGTCGAGTTGCAGCTCGCCTTGGGCGAAGCGCATATCGACACCTTGCAAATTCAACTCGCCGACCTCAGCCGTGGGCGTATCCTGCTACAACGTTGAACTCTCTGAACCGCGACTCTTAAAGGAAGCCTTCATGTCTACGCCAAAAACTGCACTGATCATCGGCGCCTCGCGCGGGCTGGGCCTTGGCCTGGTCAAGCAACTGCTCAAGGACGGCTGGGACGTGACTGCCACCGTGCGTGACCCGAACAAGGCCGATGCCCTGAAAGCCGTGGGCCCGGTGAAGATCGAGAAGCTGGACATGGACGACCAGCAAGCGGTAATCGCGCTGAGCCAGCGCCTCAAGGAGCGCACCTTCGACCTGCTGTTCGTCAACGCCGGCGTCAAAGGCCCCGCCAATCAAGAGCCGGGCCATGCCACGCTGGCAGAAGTCGGCCAACTGTTCTTCACCAACGCCGTAGCGCCAATCAACCTGGCCCAGCGCTTTGTCGGGCAAATCCGCAAAGACAGTGGCGTGCTGGCCTTCATGAGTTCCGTACTGGGCAGCGTGACCATTCCCGACGGCTCCGACCTGGCGCTCTATAAAGCCAGCAAGGCCGCGCTCAACTCCATGACCAACAGCTTCATCACCCAACTGGGCGACCACAAGCTCACCGTACTGTCTTTGCACCCGGGCTGGGTAAAGACCGACATGGGCGGCGAAAACGCGCACATCGATGTCGACACCAGCGTGCGCGGCCTGGTTGACCAAGTGAATGCCTACACCGGCAAAGGCGGTCACCACTTCATCGACTACAAAGGCGACACCATCGCCTGGTAAATCCTCGGTCCACTGTGGGAGCGGGCTTGCCCGCGATGATCTTGAGAGCACCTCGCTCCTACAGCTAGACCCGATCCCGAACTACACGTAATCTACCCCCTCGCCTTCACCGGCGACCCTGGATCAGCAGACAGGGCAACACTGAGCTGGCAAACCTGAACCCATCATTCAGAGGAGCCGGCCAATGCCTGCGACCCGTATCTGGTTAAAAAACCCCCTCGCGATTTTCACTGCCAATGGCCTCGATGCCCGTGGCGGCCTGGTGCTGCAAGACGGTGTGATCACCGAAGTGTTAGGCCAGGGATGTGAACCCGGCGCGCCTTGCGGGCAAGTCTTCGACGCACGCGAACATGTGATCCTGCCGGGCCTGATCAACACCCATCACCACTTCTACCAAACCCTGACCCGCGCCTGGGCGCCGGTAGTCAACCAGCCTTTATTCCCGTGGTTGAAAACCCTGTACCCGGTGTGGGCACGGTTGACCCCGGAAAAGCTCGCGCTGGCGTCCAAAGTCGCCCTGGCCGAATTGCTGCTCTCGGGCTGTACCACGGCGGCGGATCATCATTATCTGTTCCCGGAAGGCCTGGAAAACGCCATCGACGTACAAGTCGAAAGCGTACGCGAACTGGGCATGCGCGCCATGCTCACCCGTGGATCCATGAGCCTGGGCGAAGCCGATGGCGGCCTGCCACCGCAGCAAACCGTGCAGCAAGGCCAAGTGATTCTCGAAGACAGCCAGCGCCTGATCCGCGCGTACCACGAACGCGGCGACGGGGCGCAAATCCAGATCGCCCTGGCGCCTTGCTCGCCGTTTTCCGTGACCCCGGAAATCATGGAAGCCAGCGCCGAACTGGCCAACAGCCTCGACGTGCGCTTGCACACCCACTTGGCGGAAACCCTCGACGAAGAAGACTTCTGCCTGCAACGCTTCGGCCTGCGCACGGTGGACTATCTCGACAGCGTCGGCTGGCTCGGCCCGCGCACATGGCTGGCCCACGGCATTCACTTCAACCCGGATGAAATCGCACGCCTGGGTGCCGCTGGCACGGGTATTTGCCATTGCCCGAGTTCGAATATGCGCCTGGCTTCGGGCATCTGCCCGACGCTGGATTTGCTCGCTGCCGGTGCACCAATCGGCCTGGGCGTGGACGGCTCGGCCTCCAACGACGCGTCAAACATGATCCTCGAAGCCCGCCAGGCGCTGTACATCCAGCGCCTGCGTTACGGCGCAGAAAAGATCACGCCCGAAGGTGTGCTGGGCTGGGCGACCAAAGGGTCGGCGCAGTTGCTGGGGCGTACGGATATCGGTGAGTTGGCCGTGGGCAAACAGGCCGACCTGGCGCTGTTCAAGCTCGACGAGCTGCGCTTCTCCGGCAGCCATGACCCGATTTCGGCGCTGTTGTTGTGCGGGGCCGACCGGGCCGACCGGGTGATGATTGGCGGTAAATGGCGAGTGATTGATAGCCAAGTTGAAGGGCTGGATTTGAAAGGCTTGATTGCCGATCACAGCCAAGCGGCGCGGGAATTGATCAACCGGATTTAACTGTAGAAACACGATCAAAAAATGTGGGAGCGGGCTTGCTCGCGAAAGCGGTCTGTCAGTCGATGCATAAGTTGACTGAACCACCGTCTTCGCGAGCAAGCCCGCTCCCACATTAGTTGTGTGGCGCACAAAAGACAGGTTACAGGCCCAACAGCGACAACATAATAAACGTCGCAAACAACACAAAATGCGTCATACCTTCGATGGCATTGGTTTCACCATCGTTGAGGTTGATCGCACTGACAATCAGCGTGATAAACACCATCACGGTCTGCACCGGCGTCATCGCCATCTGGAACGGCTGGCCAGTGTAAAGCGCCATGGCTTCCATCACCGGCACAGTCAAAATCACCGTCGACAACGAAGCGCCCAGCGCGATGTTGACCACCGACTGCATACGGTTGGCCAGGGCAGCACGCAAGGCCGTCAGAATTTCCGGTGCCGCAGAAATGGCCGCCACCACAATCGCCGTGATCACCGGCGGCGCACCTGTGCCTTCCAGGCCAAGGTCAAGGGTCTTCGACATCACCTCGGCCAGCGCACCAATCACAATCACCCCAAACACCAAGGTACCGATGGAAAACGCCAGGTTGATCGGCGGCGCCTCGTCTTCTTCCGGCTGTTTCTTGCGGCGTTTATCCGGGTAGCTGTAGCTGAAAAAATAACTGTGCGGCCCCACCTGCATGCGCAGGAACAAGGTATAGAGCAGCACCATCGCGCCAATGGTGAAGGCTGAGTAAATTTTCCAGTCAGCCTCGGGGATAAATTCCGGCACCACCATGGACACGCCCATGGCGGTGAGGATCATCACGCTGTAACTGCGCGCTGAGTCGTCGTTATAGGACTGCTCGCCATGTTTGATGCCGCCCATCAGCGCCGCCAAACCGAGGATGCCGTTGATATCGAGCATCACCGCCGAGTAAATCGTGTCACGCACCAGGGTCGGCGAGGGCTCGTTACTCATCATGATCGCCAGAATCACCACTTCCACCAGCACCGCGGCAAGCGTCAGGATCATGGTGCCGTAGGGGTCGCCGACCTTTTCCGCGAGTTGCTCGGCATGGTGCGCCACGCGCATCGAGGCCACCACGATAAAACCGATCAGCACCACGCCGCCGAGCAGCGCAATCATTTGCCCGCTGTTGAGCATCCAGTGCTCCAGCGGGTAGGCGGCGATGGCGGCAATCAGCGCCAGCAGCATGAATTTTTCTTGCTTGAGGGATGTGAGCATTCCGGGCCTTTTGGTGCAGCAAATCAGTCATTGATGGGGTACAGACTGCACCACGTCGCTAACGTTTCGTTACACCTTAGTTCATGCGGCCCTTGCGCGAACAAAACGGATACTTTCCTGCTGGTCAGGTTTTGCCGATTATTTCAGCCATGGTCTGTAGAATGCCGCCATTGCACCTGATGAGAATTTAGAAATGTACGATTGGCTCAACGCCCTGCCCAAGGCTGAATTGCACCTGCACCTGGAAGGCTCGCTGGAGCCTGAGTTGCTGTTCGCCCTGGCCGAGCGCAACAAGATTGCGCTGCCGTGGAACGACGTCGAAACCCTGCGCAAGGCCTACGCCTTCAACAACCTGCAAGAGTTTCTCGACCTGTATTACAAGGGCGCCGACGTGCTGCGCACCTCCCAGGATTTCTACGACCTGACCTGGGCGTATCTGCTGCGCTGCAAAGAACAGAATGTGATCCACACCGAACCCTTCTTCGACCCGCAAACCCACACCGACCGTGGCATTCCGTTCGAAGTGGTGCTCAACGGCATCGCCGCTGCACTCAAAGATGGCGAGCAGCAACTGGGCATCACCAGCGGTTTGATCTTGAGCTTCCTGCGCCATTTGAGCGAAGACGAAGCACAGAAAACCCTCGACCAGGCGCTGCCGTTCCGCGACGCGTTTGTGGCCGTGGGCCTGGACAGTTCGGAAATGGGCCACCCGCCGAGCAAGTTCCAGCGCGTGTTCGACCGTGCCCGTCACGAAGGCTTCCTCACCGTGGCCCACGCCGGCGAAGAAGGCCCGCCGGAATACATCTGGGAAGCCATCGACCTGCTGAAAATCCAGCGCATCGACCACGGCGTGCGCGCCATCGAGGATGAGCGTTTGATGCAGCGCATCATCGACGAACAAATCCCGCTGACCGTGTGCCCGCTGTCCAACACCAAGCTGTGCGTGTTCGACGACATGGCCCAGCACAACATCCTCGACATGCTGGAGCGCGGCGTGAAGGTGACGGTAAACTCGGATGACCCGGCGTACTTCGGCGGTTACGTGACCGAGAACTTCCACGCGCTGCACACTGCATTGGGCATGACCCAGGACCAAGCCAAACGCCTGGCGCAGAACAGCCTGGATGCGCGGCTCGTAAAGCCATAACTGGCTGAATGAATACGGTCTAAATGTGGGAGCTGGCTTGCCTGCGATAGCATCACCTCGGTGCAACTGAAAACCGAGGTGATGCTATCGCAGGCAAGCCAGCTCCCACACTGGTTTTGTATGGGTCGTTAAATTTCGGTCAGTTCTTCCAGAGTCTTGCCCTTCGTCTCCATCCCGAACACCCACACCACCAGCGCCGCCACCGCAAAACACAGCGCGCCCAAGGCAAACACCCCGCCCTGCCCGGTCACCGGAAACACCAACCCGGTCACCAAAGGCCCCAGCAACGACCCGACCCGGCCAATCGCCGATGCAAACCCGGAACCGGTCGCCCGCGCCGAGGTGGGATACAACTCCGGCGTGTAGGTATACAGCACGGCCCACATGCCAAACAGAAAGAACTGCATCAACAAGCCCGAGGTGATCAACAGCCCCACGTTGCCGCCAAACACCGCACTCTGCCCATACAGAAACGCCATCACCCCGCCGCCGAGCAAGGTCACGACGCACACGGGTTTGCGGCCCCAGCGCTCCACCAGCCACGCGGCCATCAAGAAACCGGGAATCCCGCCCAGGGAGATGATCACCGTGTAATACACCGACTGCGTCACGGCAAAACCCGACTGTTGCAACAGCGCACTCAACCACGAGGTCAGCCCGTAAAAGCCGAGCAACGCAAAGAACCACACGCTCCAGATCATCATCGTGCGTTGGCGGTATTGCGCTGACCACAGTTGATGAAATGCCGAGAAAAAATTCCCCGGCGCACTCTCCACCCTTGGCAAACGGATCGGCTCCGGCAAGTCGGCACGCCCCAATGAGTCGCGGACTTTTTGTTCAATGCCCAACAACACCTTGTCTGCCACCTCATGCCGTCCGGCCTGCTCCAGCCAGCGCGGCGACTCCGGGATAAAAAAGCGGATGGCCAGGACAAACACTGCCGGCACCGCCAACACCAGAAAGATGTCGCGCCAGCCAATCACCGGCAACAGGAAGTACGACAGCACCCCCGCCGCCACAAAACCCAGCGGCCAGAAACCGTCCATCAAGGCGATATAGCGCCCGCGCCCCTTGGCCGGAATCAGCTCCGAAAGCATCGACTGCGCAATGGGAAACTCCATGCCCATGCCAATGCCCAGCAGGATGCGAAACAGCGTCAACGTCTCCACGGTCTGCGCCGTGGAGCACAGGTAGCTGGCGACGCCCCATAACACAATGCTCCACTGAAACACCGGCTTGCGCCCAAAGCGGTCCGCCAGCATTCCCGACAATGACGCGCCGACCACCATGCCGAAAAAACTCGAACTGGCAAGCAACCCGGCCTGAGCCGTGCTCAGGCCAAACTCGGTTTTGATCGAGCCCAACAGGAAGGTCATCATCGCCAGGTCCATGGAGTCGAAGAAAAACGCCAGGGCGATGATGATGAAGATGATCCGGTGGTAACCGCTGATGGGTAACCGTTCCAGCCGTTCCGCCGCGCTATAGCCTGCCATACCCATGCCGCACCCCCTGTGTGAAAAACCCCAAGGCGAGTGTGCGGCATCGTTTTTCCCTGCTGTTGCTGGATACGACCTGACTGAAACTGTGAACGACGCAACGCTGGCTAAGGCTCAACGTGTGCGGCCAGCCGGCTGATTTCCGAGAGGCCGAGTTCCGTGACCAACAGTGCCCGAGACTCGTTGATCACGTTGATCCAGCCCGACTGTAAAAACAGTTGCATCAGCCCCGCCCCCAATGCTCCGCCGAGGTGCGGTTGCTGCTGGCTCCAGTCAAAACAGTCACACACCAGCGGTGACGCCAGCGCCTGGGTGAAAATGCCCAACCTCGCAAGCTGCCGCGCACCACTGAGCGTGATGTCTGTACGTTGCTCACCGCGTTCAAGCCAGCCGCCCCCCACCATTCTTTGATACAACGCAGCGGCCAGCTCACCGCCCAGGTGGCCATGGCACAACCGGGCGTGACGCAGCGGCGGCGGGGCCACCAGCGCGGGCGGCAAGACATCCGGCGAACAACGCACGGCGCTGGCCACAGTGGTCACCGCCAACGCGTCAATCGCGGCACTCACGTCCGTCGCCGCCACACGAAACAAGCGCTGGCCACGCCGCGCCTCGGTGCGCAGCAAACCGCTGCCGATCAGCCGCGCCAAGTGCGCATTGGCCGATGCTGAAGACAGGCCGGCCACCCTCGCCAGCTCCTCCGATGACTTTGCCGAACCGTCCATCAAGGCCCAGAGCATGGCGGTGCGCTTGGGCTCGGCAAGCAAGCTGGCGATCTGACTGATGCAAGGTGCTTCTTCCATAGGTTCACTCCCTGTTGATCATTTGTCTGCAGCGGTTTGCGCCAAAGTATAGGGGCGCAAACCGCCGGTTCCGCGCGGTCTGACAGCGCGAATAGGGACAGGATCTGAGTGAAATTTCCGGCTTTTGTGGAGGCTATTGCGGCGTGTTCAATCGCTCCGGCCAGAGCGCGGTCAACGTCGCACAGCGAGACACGAGCATTTCGCGCAGCAGGTTAATCGGTTTGCTCAATTGCGCACGGTGGGCGCACAGCAGATTGAGCGGCGTACGCTCGCCACGCAGCTCCGGCAGGACCACGCGCAATCGCCCCGCCAGCACATCGGAACTCACATCCAGCCAGGACTTGTAGGCAATACCCACACCTGCCACCGCCCAACGGCGCACCACATCGGCGTCATCACTGAAACGGTCGCCGGTCACCGTCAGGCTGACCTCACGCTTGCCGTCGTGAAAACTCCAATGGTCGTGCACCCGGCTGCCGAGCATGTACAGCAAGCAATTGTACTGGGCCAGTTGTTCGAGGTGGCGGGGCTCGCCATGCCGTGCGAGGTAGCCAGGGGCGGCACATAACACGCGCAGGTTGTCCGGGGCGATGGGCAGCGCGATCAGGCTGGAATCCTCGGGCTCGCCATAACGCAGGGCAATGTCCACCGGCTGGCGGAACAGGTCGGCAATCCGGTCGCCCAGCAGCAGGCGTACGCTCAGTTGCGGGTGCTCACGCTGGAACTCATCCAGCCACGGCAACAGTTGGTTGCGGCCAAAATCCGAGGGCGCCGAGAGCTGCAATACGCCACTGACATGGTCCTGGCCGCTGGCCAATAGCCGCCGCCCTTCATCCAGCGAACCCAACGCGGCACGGGCGTATTCCAGAAAGCCTTCGCCTTCGGCGGTCAAACGCAGGCTGCGAGTGGATCGCGCCAGCAAGCGCGTGCCCAATTGCTGTTCGATGCGCTTGAGCGCCGCGCTGGCCACGGCGGGCGATAAGTCCATCACCCGTGCAGCCGCCGACAAACTGCCCAGGTCCGCCGCGCGCACAAACAGCTGTAAATCGTCAAAACGCAGCACTTTGAACACCCATTATCAAAATTTCGTTGAAACAGACCTCTGTTTTAGCCGCTTTTATCTTCACGGGAAATAGCCAATCATCTGGTCATCCCGTTCATCACGTGTCAGGAGTTGAATATGTCCACCGCCTTTAACGTCATCGCCACGCTGATCGCCAAACCTGGCCAACACGCCACCCTGGAAACCCTGCTGCGCGGCCTGCTGGAACCCACCCGCCTCGAAGCCGGTTGCGAGCAATACGACCTGCACCAGGACCTGCAACACCCCGAAACCTTCTACATGCTCGAGCGCTGGAGCGACGACGCGGCCTTGGCCGACCACGACGAGAGCGCGCATATCCAGAGCTTTCGCGCCAAAGCCGCTGATGTACTTGAACACTTCGAACTCAAGCGCCTGAAATTTCTCGCTTGATCACTGCCCTTTTTCCGGAGTTACCATGAAAGCCATTGCCTACTACGCTTCCTTGCCGATCAACGATCCAAAAGCCCTGCAAGACATCGAACTGCCAGCGCCGGTCGCCGGCCCGCGCGACCTGCTGGTGGAAGTCAAAGCCATCTCGGTCAACCCGGTGGACACCAAGGTGCGCCAGAACGTCGCCCCGGAAAACGGCGCCGCCAAGGTGCTGGGCTGGGACGTGGCCGGTGTGGTCAAGGCGGTCGGCAGCGACGTGACGTTGTTCAAGGCCGGTGACAAGGTGTTCTACGCCGGTTCCCTGGTTCGCCCGGGCGGCAACAGCGAACTGCACACCGTGGACGAACGCATCGTCGGCCACATGCCGAAAAGCCTGGGGTTCGCCGAAGCCGCCGCGCTGCCACTGACCGCAATCACCGCCTGGGAGCTGCTGTTCGAGCGCCTGCAAGTGCGTGAAGGCAAAAAAGATGAAGGCCAGAGCCTGCTGATCGTCGGCGCCGCCGGTGGCGTGGGTTCGATCCTGACCCAACTGGCCAGCCAGCTCACCGCGCTGAAAGTCATCGGCACCGCCTCGCGCCCTGAGACCCAGGAATGGGCCAAGGCCTTGGGCGCCGACCTGGTGATCGACCACAGCCAGCCATTGAGCGAAGCACTGAAAGCTGCCGGCCACGCCCAAGTGACCCACGTCGCCAGCCTGACCCAGACCGACCATCACCTGGACCAACTGGTCGAAGCCCTGCAGCCTCAAGGCAAATTGGCGCTGATCGACGACCCGAAGACGCTGGACGTCAGCAAACTCAAGCGCAAGAGCCTGTCGCTGCACTGGGAGTTCATGTACACCCGCTCGATGTTCGAGACCCCGGACATGATCGAGCAGCACAACCTGCTCAACCGCGTGGCAGAACTGATCGACGCGGGCACGCTGAAAACCACGGTGGGCGAGCACTTTGGTGTGATCAACGCCGAGAACCTGCGTCGCGCTCACGCCCTGCTGGAAAGCGGCAAGGCCAAGGGCAAGATCGTGCTGGAAGGGTTCTAACAGACCTGGATCCGGCAAACTCCCTCCTGTGGCGAGGGAGCTTGCTCCCGCTGGGCTGCGTAGCGGCCCCAATAAAAAACACCGCGTTCTGCCAGGCAGACCGCGGTGTTTGGTTTTAGGGCTGCTGCGCAGCCCAACGCGGGGCAAGCCCGCTCACCACAACAGCCCCGCTCGCCACAGAGAGTGCTTTTCTGGCTATCGGGTGCCATTAGTCCGAGAGTTGATCTTTGTCATATTTGTGAGCGTATTCGGGTTTATATTGGCCGCCTTTGCCACGATTCTTTTACGTGAGGAAGTCAGCAATGAAGATCCTGATAAAAGCGTTAGCAAAATCCCCAGGCCACAAATGGCAGGTCAGCCTCGACGGTGATGCCTTCACCTTTCGCAATGAAGCCGAAGCCCGCGCCTTCGCCGACACCCTGCAAGCGCGCATCCAGGCGCCGCACCGCTTTCCTCTCAGCCAGCAACGTTCCGCCGCCGGCTGATCCGCTTTTTCAGACCTGCGCTTGCGCGGCCCTTGCCCGTTGCAGGCGCTGGGTCGACACCGCCACCGTCACCGCCAATACACCGCACAAGCTGATGACCATGGCCATCGGCATCGCCGTGCCGTCGTGCAACACACCGACCAACGAAGCAGCCCCCGCCGCCACACCGAACTGAATGCAGCCGAGCAACGCCGACGCGCTACCGGCGCGCGCGCCCTGCCCGGCCATGGCGCAGGCCGAAGTGTTGGGCAAAATGCAGCCCAGGCTGGCGATGCAGATAAACAGCGGCACCAGCAATGGCCACAGCGCGTCAGTGCGCAGCGCCGTAATGCCCAGTAACGCCAAAGCCGCCGCCACATAAACCCATACCGTGCGCGCCAACAAGAACGCCGGCCCACGCTTGGACAGTAACCGCGCATTGAGCTGCGCCACCAGGATGAAACCCGCGGCATTGGAGCCGAACAGCCAGCCGTAATGCTCCGGCGCCACGCCATAGAGTTTGATGAAAACGAACGGTGAACCGGCGATGTAGGCAAACATCCCGGCAATCGAGATACCGCCGGTCAGGGCGTAACCGAGATAGACCCGGTCCGACAACAGGCTGCCATACCGGCGCAGTGACCCGGACAGCGGTTGGCGGGGCTTGTCGGCAGGAAAGGTTTCCGGCAGCCCGACAGCCACGGCAATGGCGGCCATCACGCTGAATATCGACAACGCCAGGAAAATCGACTGCCAGCCCCACACCCCGACCATCACCCCACCCGCCAACGGCGCAAGAATCGGCGCCAGCCCGGTCACCAGCATCAGTTGTGAATACACCTTGGCCGAGCCCACGGCATCACATTTGTCGCTGACCACCGCGCGGGAAATCACCATGCCCGCGCAACCGCCGAGGGCCTGCACGAAACGCGCGCCGATCAGCCATTCCAGCGACGGCGCATATGCGCAGGCGAAGGACGCCAGGGTAAATAGGGTGACGCCACTGAGCAGCGGGCCGCGCCGACCGAAACGGTCCGCCAGCGGGCCATAGATCAACTGGCCGATGGCCAGGCCTGCGAAGTAGACGGCCAGGGTCAGTTGGACATGTTTTTCGTCGGTGGCAAACGCCGCAGCAATGGCCGGAAAGCCCGGCAGGTAAAAGTCGATCGCCAACGGCGCGAAGGCGCTCAAGGCGCCCAGGATCAGGATTATGCGGAGGTTCATCAGACACCCAAGTGAGTCGGCAGCCCGACAGTCTAGCCGCGCTTGGGTGCCATGAACATTACGATAGCTCGCTAACTATCGGAAATTTCACGCGAGCTTGACGCTGTAGCCTTCTTCGCTGATCAAACTGATGACCTGATCGGCAGACAAGCGGCTTTCCACGCCCACCTCCTTCGCCGCCAAGTCGACCTTCACACTGGCCGCCGGGTCCTGGCTCTGCACCGCCTGGGTCACCGCGCGAACACAATGGCCGCAGGTCATTCCTTCAACGCTGAATACTTGCATGGGATGGCTCCTTCAATAAAAGTTGTGTAGTAGCGGGGTTAAAGCGAGTGTCGACCTTGCCATCATGGCAAGGTCAAGTTCTGAAAATATCGGCCGGGCTGGTATTCGGCGGCCGCCTCGGCCAAGCTTCGTCCATCTTGTATGTGAACCACGGAGCATTCGCCATGCGCTGGTCGTTTTTTGGCCTTGTCGGCCTGATGAGCTTGTCTGCCGCTGTACCTCTGGCCAACGCAGCTGAAGACTATGCAGTGCTGATCATCTCGCGCGAGCGCCTGGAAGTGCCGACCACCTGCGAGATCGGCGTGTACCTGAATGACCAGTTGGCAGACCGGGTCTTCCAGGAACAGTCGGTCTCATTCAACCTGCCACCCGGAGACGTGTCGGTGCGCCTCAAACTGCTGCCGGGTCAAGCCCCTGGCTGCCAACCGGGAATGCTCGCGCCACCCGCCCAGAACATCAAGTTGAGGGCAAGCAGTGTGAACAAGTTTCGAATCGCCCTCGGGCAAGACGGTATCTACCTGAAGCCGGCCGCGTTGGGGTACCCGTAAAGCCGCTTGACCTTCCCCACAGGTCAAGGTTGATCCTAGGGGCAACTTCTTCTGGAGGACTGCCCCATGAATGGATCCACCACTTTTGACCTGCCCATCAGCGGCATGACTTGCGCCAGCTGTGCCGGCCGCGTCGAGCGTGCGCTGGGCAAAGTGCCGGGGGTGCAAACCGTCAGCGTCAACCTGGCCAACGAGCGCGCCCATGTCGAAGTGCTGGGCCAGATGGACCCCGGCGTGCTGATCGCCGCCGTCGACAAAGCCGGTTACACCGCCACCTTGCCGCAAAGCGAAACCGCCACCGCCGCCAACCAGACCGAGCGCCTTCACCGCGAGCGCTGGGCGTTGCTGCTGGCAATCGCCTTGGCTTTGCCGTTGGTGCTACCGATGCTGGTGGAACCCTTCGGTCTGCACTGGATGCTCCCGGCCTGGGTGCAGTTCGCCCTGGCCACGCCCGTGCAGTTTATCTTTGGCGCGCGTTTCTATATCGCCGCGTGGAAAGCCGTGCGCGCCGGCGCCGGCAACATGGACTTGCTGGTCGCCATCGGCACCAGCGCCGGCTACGGCCTGAGTATCTATGAATGGCTCACCGCGCCAGCGGGCAGCATGCCTCACCTGTATTTCGAAGCGTCTGCGGTGGTGATCGCGCTGGTGCTGCTCGGCAAATACCTGGAAAGCCGCGCCAAACGCCAGACCGCCAGCGCCATCCGCGCGCTTGAAGCGCTGCGCCCGGAGCGTGCCATTCGGGTGGTTGAAGGCCGCGAAGAAGATGTCGCCATCACCGCGTTGAAGCTCAACGATCTTGTGCTGGTCAAACCCGGCGAGCGCTTCCCGGTGGACGGCGAAGTGGTGGACGGCCAGAGCCATGCCGACGAAGCCCTGATCAGCGGCGAAAGCCTGCCAGTGCCCAAACAACCCGGCGACAAGGTCACCGGCGGCGCGATCAATGGCGAAGGCCGTTTGCTGGTGCGCACCCAGGCCCTCGGCGCCGAAAGCGTACTGGCGCGGATCATCCGCCTGGTAGAAGACGCCCAGGCCGCCAAGGCGCCGATCCAGAAACTGGTGGATAAGGTCAGCCAAGTGTTCGTGCCGGCGGTGCTCGTGCTGGCATTGATCACACTGGTGGGCTGGTGGTTGTATGGCGCACCGTTGGAAACTGCGATTATCAACGCCGTCGCCGTGCTGGTGATAGCCTGCCCCTGTGCATTGGGGCTGGCCACACCGACCGCAATCATGGCCGGCACCGGCGTCGCCGCGCGCTACGGCATTCTGATCAAGGACGCCGAAGCCCTGGAACGCGCCCATCAAGTGAGTGCGGTAGTGTTCGACAAGACCGGCACCCTCACCTCTGGCGCGCCAAAAATTGCGCACTTGGCGGCGGTGGACGGCAACGAAGCCCTGCTGCTGCAACAAGCCGGCGCGTTGCAACGTGGCAGCGAACACCCGCTGGCCAAAGCCGTGCTCGATGCGTGCAGCGAACGCGGGTTGCTCGTCGCGGATGTGAGCGCCAGCCAATCCCTGACCGGGCGCGGCATTGCGGGCACACTCGACGGTCGGCAACTGGCCCTGGGCAATCGGCGGATGCTGGAAGAAAGCGGTTTGAACGCAGGCGACCTCGCAAGCCCGGCCAAAAACTGGGAAGCCGAAGGCCGCACATTGTCCTGGCTGATCGAACAGGGCGCGCAGCCCCGCGTGCTGGGGTTGTTCGCCTTTGGCGACACGCTCAAGCCCGGCGCATTAAAAGCCGTGGAGAAACTCAAGGCACAGTACATCAGCAGCCATCTGCTGACCGGCGACAATCGCGGCAGCGCCCGAGTGGTCGCCGAGGCTTTGGGCATCGAGGATGTGCACGCAGAAGTACTTCCCGCCGATAAGGCCGCCACGGTGGCCGCGCTTAAAAAAACCGGCGTGGTGGCCATGGTCGGCGACGGCATCAACGACGCCCCGGCGCTGGCCGCAGCGGATATCGGCATCGCCATGGGTGGCGGTACCGATGTGGCGATGCACGCAGCCGGCATCACCCTGATGCGCGGCGACCCACGCCTGGTGCCGGCAGCGCTGGAAATCAGCCGCAAGACTTATGCAAAAATCCGCCAGAATCTGTTCTGGGCCTTTGTGTATAACCTGATCGGCATTCCGTTGGCGGCCTTCGGCTTGCTCAACCCGGTGCTGGCGGGCGCGGCGATGGCGCTGTCCAGCGTCAGCGTGGTGAGCAATGCCTTATTGCTGAAAACCTGGAAACCCGAGGATTTGGAGGATCAACGCCCATGAACATCGGCCAAGCCGCCCGCCAGAGCGGGCTGAGCGCCAAGATGATTCGCTATTACGAATCCATCGGCTTGCTGAAAGCCGCGCACCGCACCGACAGCGGCTACCGCGTGTATGGCAGCGATGACTTGCACACGCTGGCGTTTATCAAACGTTCGCGGGACCTGGGGTTTTCACTGGAGGAAGTCGGCAAGCTGCTGACTTTGTGGCAGGACCGGCAACGGGCCAGTGCCGACGTGAAAGCCCTGGCGCGCCAACATATCGATGAGCTGAACCAGAAGATTCTGGAACTGGGGCAATTGCGCGATACGTTGCAAGACCTGGTGGAGCATTGCCAGGGCGATCACCGGCCGGACTGCCCGATTCTCAAGGAATTGGCTGCCGGCAGCTGCTGCGCCTGAACAGACCCATTGTGTGAACTTGACATCTGTGGCGAGGGAGCTTGCTCCCGCTGGGCTGCGCAGCGGCCCCAAAAATCTTGGGAGCGCTTCGCACTCCAGCGGGAGCAAGCTCCCTCGCCACAACAAGCCCCACATTGTCAGAGCTCCGCTTGCCAGGAGGTTACTGCATCCACGGCGGTGGCGGTGGCTCGTCCGGTACTTTGCTCTGTGGCGCATCATCCGCCGCCCGAATCGCCTGACGACGCTCTTCGTCCAGCCGCGCCGCTTCGATCTCGCGAATCACGCCGCCCACGTCCGCCAGTTCTTCCGGCTCGTCAAACTCCCCGGTCAATACGCTGGCCGGGTGCAAGGTGCCGGCTTCGTACAGCGCCCACATTTCCTTGGCGTACTTGGTCTTCTTCAACTCCGGGGCGAAGCGCCCGAAGTAGGAAGCCATGTTGCCCACGTCGCGCTCCAGCATGCTGAACGCGTGGTTGTTGCCCGCCGCATCCACCGCCTGTGGCAGGTCGATGATCACCGGGCCCGTCGGGGTCAGCAGTACGTTGAACTCGGACAGGTCACCGTGTACCAGGCCGGTGCACAGCATCAGCACGATCTGGGAAATCAGGAAGGCGTGGTATTCGCGCGCCTGATCCGGCTCCAGCACCACGTCGTTCAGACGCGGCGCCGCATCGCCGTACTCGTCGGCCACCAGTTCCATCAACAGCACGCCTTCCAGGAAGTCGAACGGCTGAGGCACGCGAACACCTGCACCGGCCAGGCGGAACAAAGCCGCCACTTCGGCGTTCTGCCAGGCATCTTCGGTTTCTTTCTTGCCGAACTTGGAGCCCTTGGCCATGGCACGGGCCTGGCGGCTGTTACGGACCTTACGGCCTTCCTGGTACTCGGACGCCTGACGAAAACTTCGTTTATTTGCCTCCTTGTAAACCTTGGCGCAACGCAATTCATTGCCGCAGCGCACCACATAAACAGCTGCTTCTTTACCACTCATGAGTGGGCGCAGCACTTCGTCGACCAGACCGTCTTCGATCAGGGGTTCAATGCGTTTAGGAGTCTTCATCAGCTTTTATTGTGGGTCCTGTATTACCAAACACGCGTGTGGCACTCGTTATACGGCAATCAGCCCGCCGGTGGGAGAGGCTGCCGACCGTTGATCACTTCAGAATGCATCCAATATGCCAGTTTCACCGTTCAATGATCGCTGTAACACCCTGCCCACCCGCTGCGCAGATCGAAATCAGCCCTCGGCCCTTGCCCGCCGCATCCAGCAATTTAGCCAGGTTGGCGACGATGCGCCCGCCCGTGGCAGCAAACGGGTGCCCCGCCGCCAGCGAGCTGCCTTTGACATTCAACCGGCTGCGGTCGATTGAGCCCAGCGGCGCATCCAGCCCCAGGCGCGTCTTGCAGTACTCGGCGTCTTCCCAGGCCTTGAGCGTACACAACACTTGGGCGGCGAAGGCTTCGTGAATTTCGTAATAATCAAAATCCTGCAGGGTCAGGCCATTTCTGGCCAACAAACGTGGCACGGCATACACCGGGGCCATTAACAGGCCTTCGGCACCGTTGACGAAATCTACAGCCGCCGCTTCGCCGTCACGCAAATAAGCCAGAATCGGCAAGCCGCGCTCTTCTGCCCACGCTTCACTGCCCAGCAACACCAGGGATGCACCATCGGTGAGCGGGGTGGAGTTGCCGGCGGTCAGCGTGCCCTTTTCGCTGCGCTCGAACACCGGCTTGAGGCTGGCGAGCTTTTCCAGGGTCAGGTCGGGGCGCAGGTTGTTGTCGCGGGTCAGGCCGAGGAACGGCGTGAGCAAATCGTTGTGCCAGCCTTCGGCGTAGGACGCGGCCATTTTCTGATGGCTTTCCAGGGCGAGCTGGTCTTGCTCGGCACGGGGAATCTGCCAGGTTTGCGCCATCAGCTCGCAATGCTCGCCCATGGACAAACCGGTGCGCGGCTCGCCATTGCGCGGCAGCTCGGGTTTGAGGTGACGGGGACGAAGTTGTAACAAGGCTTTTAATTTATCAGCCATGGATTTGCTGCGGTTGGCCTGCAGCAGGATTGTGCGCAGCCCTTCATTAACACCGATCGGCGCGTCGGACGTGGTGTCCACGCCGCCGGCAATCGCGCATTCAATCTGGCCCAACGCAATCTTGTTGGCCACCAGCAATGCCGTCTCAAGCCCGGTGCCACAGGCTTGCTGGATATCGTAGGCCGGGGTTTGCGGCGACAGGCGCGAGCCCAGCACGCATTCGCGGGTGAGGTTGAAGTCGCGCGAGTGCTTGAGCACCGCGCCGGCGGCCACTTCGCCCAGGCGCAGGCCGTGCAGGTTGTAGCGTTCGATCAGGCCCTCCAGGGCTGCGGTCAGCATGGCCTGGTTGCTCGCCGTGGCATAAGGGCCATTGGAGCGGGCGAAAGGAATGCGGTTACCGCCAATGATCGCTACACGGCGCAATTGAGTCATGGAAAGCTCCCTGTCAGATGTGGGCTGGATCTCTTAGCCTAGCCTAGGCTGATCGAACGACTACCGCCCCGGGGTGGTCAACCCTTTGAACCCCAGCCTTCGGAGAGCGTTCCATGTCTGACCGTTATATCGACTTCGCCAACTCAAGCCTCGGCCATCGCCTGGTCGCCGCCATTGGCCTGCCGTCACCGGTACGCCTGGAACGCTGGCAAGCCGGGCGCCTGCGCCCGGTCGAAGGTGCACTGTTGCTCGGCGGTGGCACGCTGACTGCCAAGGTGCAGGCTTTTGCCCACAAACTCACCGACGCGACCTACAGCTACGGCGCCGAAAATTCGACATGGATTCCCGGCCACGGCCCCAAGCTCAAGGCGGTGGTGTTCGACGCCAGTGAGTTGCAGCACACCGACCAGCTCAAGCAACTGCGCGAGTTCTTTCAGCCACTGCTGAAAAACCTGGACAACAGCGCGCACCTTGTGATTCTCGGCCGCGCACCGGAAAGCCTCAGCGACCCGTTTGCCGCCAGTGCGCAACGTGCCCTGGAAGGTTTCAGCCGCTCCCTCGCCAAAGAATTGCGCAATGGCGGCGTGCTGCAACTGCTGTACGTCGGCGACGGCGCTGAAGATCAGCTGGAAGGGGCGCTGCGGTTTTTCCTGTCACCCAAAAGCGCCTATATCTCGGGCCAGGTTATTCGCCTTGAAGCCTGCGCGACGCCCGTCGAGGATTGGACGCGGCCCCTTGCCGGGCGCAAGGCACTGGTCACCGGGGCGGCCCGCGGCATCGGTGCGTCCATCGCCGAAACCCTCGCCCGTGATGGCGCCGAGGTCATCCTGCTCGATGTGCCTCAGGCCAAGGCCGACCTCGAAGCGCTTGCCGCGCGCCTGGGTGCCCGCACCGTGGTGCTGGATATCTGCGCCGAAGACGCCGCCACGCAGTTGGTCGAACAACTGCCGGGCGGGCTCGACATTCTGGTGCACAACGCCGGTATCACCCGCGACAAAACGTTAGCCAACATGACCCCGGAATATTGGGATGCGGTGCTGGCGGTCAACCTCAATGCGCCGCAAGTGCTGACCAAAGCCCTGCTCGACAGCGGCACCCTGCACGACAACGCCCGCGTGGTGTTGCTGGCCTCCATCAGCGGCATCGCGGGCAACCGTGGGCAAACCAACTATGCCGCGAGCAAAGCGGGCTTGATCGGACTGGCTCAGGCCTGGGCGCCGCTGTTGAAAGCGCGTGGCATCAGCATTAACGCCGTGGCCCCAGGCTTTATCGAAACCCAGATGACCGCGCATATTCCGTTCGCCTTGCGTGAAGCCGGGCGACGCATGAGCTCACTCGGCCAAGGCGGCCTGCCGCAAGACGTCGCTGAAGCAGTGGCGTGGCTTGGGCAACCCGGCACCGGTGCCGTCAGCGGCCAGGCGCTGCGTGTGTGTGGGCAAAGCCTGCTGGGAGCGTAAGCATGGATTGGCAAACGTTGGGCAGTACGCCGTTTTTACCGCCGCTGTATTGGCGTGCGGCGCTCAAACGCAAGATCACCGGTAACACCCTTCCCGACCAGGGATTACGTTGCCGAGTGAGCGTTAACCCCAAGGCCGTGGCGGCCTATCGGAAGGTCTGCGGGTTTGCCGACAGCCCTATCCTGCCGGCGACCTATCCGCACATCCTGGCGTTCGGCCTGCAAATGCAGTTGCTGACCGCAAAAAACTTCCCGTTCCCGCTGCTCGGGTTGATTCACCTGAGCAACCGTATTCGCCTCCATCGGCCCATGGGCGCGGTCAGTGACCTGACGGTGGCGGTGCACGCACAAAACCTCAAGCCCCACGCCAAGGGTGCGACCTTTGATGTGGTGACCACCGTCGAGGATTCTCTCGGCCTGCTGTGGGAAGCCGAGAGCCGCATGCTCTGCCGGGGCGTGAAGCTCGAAGGCGAACCGGTGGATGCGGCCATGCCCAGCCCTACCCAAGTCAGCGAGCTGACCCGCTGGAAGGCTCCCGCCGATATCGGCCGTCGCTACGCCCGGGTGTCCGGCGACTACAACCCGATCCACCTGAGCGCGGTGACCGCCAGGTTATTCGGCTTTCCCCAGGCCATCGCCCATGGTTTGTGGAACAAGGCGCATACCTTGGCGGCGTTGAGCGAACATCTGCCTGCCGCCAATCTCGAGATCAGCGTCGAATTCAAAAAGCCGGTGCGCCTGCCCAGTGAGGTCAATTTATTAACCAGCGCCCCCGGTTCCAGTGGCGAGTTACTGTTGACGGGGTCAGGAAACATTGAGCACATGGTAGGCAAGTGGCAACCCATTGCCTGAAAAACACTGATTAATTGTATATATACACCCTAAGTTATAGCGGGCTTTAGTTAGCCCGCTATCTAGTTCAACCCATTGATTTTTATGCCAAGTTTATTTTTGCACATCCACTCCCCCTACCCTTGGTATTAGTCCTTAAGAACTGATAAACCTTCAGTATATAAATCGTTAATACAAAGTTGAGCATTGTGAGAAAGAGTGCGCGGGTCTGTTATAGCCAAACGGACAAACGTATCGCTATCCCAAGAAATAGCGAGTGTTTGAAACAACGTAGGTTGTACAGGTGCAAGGAACTCACTCATGAAAACTCAAATCGTATTGTTTAAAGCAAGTACCGCACTGGCCCTCGTCATGGCAATGAGCCTAGCTGGCTGCAGTAGCGGTGGTGGCGGTCATCACAGTAGCGTCGCCGCATCGTCTCCCGATGCGGCAGCAGGCAGCGGGTCTGGGTCTGGTGGTACGGGCGGCGGAACAGATGGCAGTGGTGGTGGTACGGCAGGCACAGGCGGGACCGGTGGTACGGACGGCGGTACTGGCGGCACGGCAGGCACAGGCGGAACCGGCGGCACGGGCGGCACGGGCGGTGGTACGGGCGGCACGGCAGGCACTGGAGGAACCGGCGGCACAGGCGGTGGCACTGGCGGAACCGGTGGCACTGGCGGTGGCACTGGCGGCACTGGCGGAACAGGCGGCACCACAACACCGTTGGTGACCGCTCAAGTTGCAGGCGACCTGGGCTCCACTCTGAGTGGCGTTGGAACTGCCATAGGTGGCATCGGCACAACGGTCGGCGGCGTGCCTGTGGTAGGCACTACGGCTGGCGGCCTGGTAAGCAGCGCAGGCACGGCCGTTACCAGTATCGGCAATGGCGTGAGCAGTGGAGTCGGCGCCCTGGGCACCAACCCCAATGCTCTGGGTACCACTGTCGCCGGGGTGGGTACCGGGGTGGCCAATCTGGGTACAGGTGTTTCCACAACCGGCCAGAACGTGACGACGCTGCTGGGCGCTGTCCCAGTGGTAGGCACCACAGTAGCGCCTCTGGCGGGCAACCTCGTAGGCACTGTCGGCAATACCGTCACCATGATTGGCAACACACTGAGCACCGAAAGTACCAGTGGGCCGTTGGGTAGCCTTACAAGCACTGTCGGGAGCAAAGTCCTGGTACCCGTGATCTCGCTGGTTGAAGGGACAACCGGAAAAGTCGGTACAACTACCGGCCTGGGCACCCCATTGAATGGCGTACTCGATAAAGTCGGTAGCACTGTGACCAGCCTCGGCGGCCAGGTAGCCGGTGCCGGTGGCGGCAACCCTGTCACAGCAGCAGTCGGTGGTGTACTCGCCGGCGTGGGCAATGTGGCGGGTACCGCAGGCGGCTACGTTGCGCCAACCGGGGCAGCCAGTGGCAGTGGCGGGCTCGGTGGTGCTCTTTCGGGAAGCCCCGTTGCAGGCCTGCCTGAAACCGTCGGTGGTGCGATCGCCAACGTGGGTATTGGCCTGACCGCTGGCAATACCACTAACGTAGTGGGCACTGTCGGCATGACGGTCGCTTCGGTCGGCGCCACTGTCGCCTCCGTAGGTGCATTGACTGGCGGTACAGGCCTGGCCAACACCGCTAACACTTCGCCTATCGCGGGATTGACCACCAATGTCGGCGCAGCCCTGAATCCGGTGACGTCACCCGTGGCGGGCCTGACTCAGTCCATTGGCGCCACCACCGGCCTGGGTGCCCCAGTGACCGGTGTGTTGAAGAGCGTAGGTGAAACCGTCGCGTCCGTAGGCGGCACTGTCAACGGAGCCAGCCCTAACCCTGTGGTCGGCGCTGTCGCCAACGTTCTTGCAACAGTAGGTGGTACCGTCCATTCCGGCGGGACCTTGGTCACTGGCGGTACTGGCGCTACCGGCGGCACCGGCCTGGGCGGTTTGCTCGGAGGTGTAACGGGTGGTGCAACAACTGGCGGTACAAGTGCAACGCCAACAACTGGTCTGGGCGGGCTGCTCGGTGGCTTGGGCGCAAAAAAATAGAATTGCACCTGGCCGATTAGACGGCCTCCCCTACAGCGCCTACGCTTGGTTGAGACGAGAGACCCTTATAAGTCTCTCGTCTTTTTTATGGGCTGGCTTTTATCAAAAAGGCTTGGTCCTCCCGAACCGAGTCCCAGAACCCGGCGGGCCCGAAACGCTGCTGCAGTTTGACCATGGAGTGTCCTATGCGCGTGTTGACGCCGTTGTTATTGCTAACCCTCAGTGCTTGCGTTCAGGCCGAGACCCTTCCCAGTTTCCTCAACAGCAACGACACCATTCGCACCCTGCCGGTGCCCAACCTTCCGGCCGACGCCTACCGCCCCGTCACGCCACAAACCCAGGTACCGGAAGCCTCGCCCACCCAGAACCAACCCTTGTTGATGGACACCAAAGTCACCATCCGCAAGCTGCAGATCGAGGGCGGAACGGTCTACCCGCTGGACGAGACGGCCAAAGCCTTTGCGCCCTTGATTGGCCATGAGACCAACCTCGCGCAATTGATTGAAGCCACCCGCAACGTCACCCGACGCTACCAGGATGACGGCTATCTGTTGTCCTACGCGTTCCTGCCGCAACAGACCTTCGAAAACGGTCTGGTGCGCGTGGTACTGGTGGAGGGTTACATCAAGGACTATCAACAGAGCGGCGACATCGGCTCGGTCTCCGCCTACGTCGACAAACTGGCGAACAAAATGCTCGGCGAACGCCCGCTCACGCGCAAGACGTTCGAGCGCTATACCACGCTGATGAGTCGCATCCCGGGCTTGACCCTGCAGGCGCAAGTACCACCTCCGGGCACCACCGACGGCGCCACGCACATGGTCATCCAGGCGAGCCGCAAACCGTTCACCACAAGCATGAGCCTGGTCGACGAAAACCGTGGCGGCCTGCAAGCCTTGCTCACCGCTACCAGCAACTCGCAGACGTCGATGGGTGAGCAAATCAACGTCAGCGGCCTGTTCCCGCCCGGCGACGACAAAGAGCATTACTACCGTGTGGGCTACAGCCAGTTCATCAACGCCGAGGGCACCCAGTTGGCCGTCGGCGCCGAACGTTATCGTGCCGACCCCAGAAGCAACATCCAGCTGGACGGCGGCTTCGAGCTCAAGCCGCATCAGTCGATCGATCGCTACACCATTGGCTTTACCCATCCTTTGATTGCGTCACCCAATGAGTCGCTGACCCTGGGCACGCGCCTGTATGCGGTGGACCAGACCACGCGCTATCAAGTGGTTGGCTACCAGCCACGGTTCGACATCGAAACCGATCTGCGCGCCTTCGCGTTCGAGGGCGACTGGCGCAAATCTGATGCCCGCCAATTACGCATCCTCAGTGCCGGTCTCTACCAAGGCATCAATGGCTTGGGCGCCAGAACCCACAGCGACCTGGGCACCGCAGAACCTGACTTGGACTTCTTCCGCCTGCGCCTCTCCGGTGTGCAAAGCGACAAGTTCTTTGATAACTGGCAAGGCGTGCTGTCGGGCGCGTTCTACTGGAGCGACAACACCCTGCCTGACAGTGAGCGCGCCACATTTGGCGGGCAGAACTTCGGGCGGGGCTACCCGGATGACCAGGGCTCGGGGGACAAGGGCTGGGGCGTGGCATATGAGGTCAACTACAGCTTCAACCGTGCCGGCAACTGGGTGAAAGTCGTGCAGCCTTACGTGGTGCTCGATCGTGCCAAAACCTGGTTCAACGAACTGCCGGTCAAGGGTAATGACATGTCATCTGCGGCCGTGGGCCTGCGCTTTGGCGACAACAAGTACTACAACATCGCACTGGAGGCCGCCAAGCCGATGTCGGACATTGCCCTGGACAGTTTTAACCGGCGGCCGCGGTATACGCTGAGTTTCAGTTACCAGCTGTAAACACGTCAGAAATCGAATGTGGGAGCGGGCTTGCCCGCGATAGCTGGCTGACAGTCAACACAGATGTTGTCTGCCCTACCGCTATCGCAGGCAAGCCAGCTCCCACATTTGGACCCTGTGCTTGATCTGGCTTATGTGTATTACAAAGGGGTTTTGCGCAGGGGAAACAGGCTGTTGAGGGTGTCGATCAGCCGCACCAGATAGATGGGTTTTCGAAACAGATCCAGCACCTGCAAGCGCAGCATGTCACTCACATCGTCCATCTCGGCATGCCCCGACATCACGATCACCGGCAAGTGTTGGCGGTCGGTATGTTCGCGCAGGCGTTTGATCAATGAGATACCACTCTCCTCGGGCATGCGCAGGTCAGTGATGACCAGGGCGATGTCGGGGTTGAGGGTGAGTTCCTGCAACGCAAAGGTTACGGAGGAAGCGGTAAAACAAACGAAGCCCTCGTTCTCCAGCGATTCCGCCAGTTCAACGAGGGCATCTTCTTCGTCGTCCACCAACAGGATTTGTTGGCGAAAAGGTGCAGCTGCAGCATTCATGGGTACTACCTGGTGGTGCCGATCAATAACAAGAGTACTCACAGAGTGCCGGTTGAGGGTCAAGTCGGGGTAATGGCAGTGGTTATTTTGGTAAACAACGCACTGATCTGTGGTGACAGTGTAGTCCCGGCCGCCAGTATCACCAGCGCTACAATGGCAACAAGAATGAGATATTCAATCGCCGTTGCGCCGTCTTTTCGCCGGAATAGCAACTGGAGTTGAACGTGAAGTTTCATCAACAGATCAAGGATCATGATAACGCTCCTCTGGCGACTTGGCGCCCGGTCAACAAGCTACTGCACAGTCAACATACCCTCGCGCCAATCTATCAGGGGGCAGGCGTAATGGCAGTCGTGATCTTGGTAAAAAAGGCGGTGATCTGGGGCTTCAAGGTCGTCCCGGCGGCCAGTATCACCAGCGCTACAATCGCTACGAGAATCAGATACTCAATCGCCGTCGCGCCTTCTTTTCGATGAAAAAGCAGCTGAAGTTGAACGTGAAGTTTTATCAAGAAATCAAGGATCATCGTACTTCTCCTCAGACGCCACAGCGTCCTGGTCCCGGTGTCGCACAATAATTGCGATGTGCCATCTGAGCATTGTCAACAAACCCGGCCCCCACAACTGTAAGAACGGATTAATCACAAAGTAGTGGCCTCTTTCCTGACGCCGTAAATCCGTGTTTTCAAAGGCGGCTGCTTATGTAGGAAAGAAATCTTTCTGTCAGTAATGGCATTTTGTCCTAGCTGAACTACCTTCAAATAGCGAAATAGTTAGTGAAATGTTCATAGCAGCCAGGTTGCGGAATTAGCCTGTTCGGATCGACAGGTTTAGGTGCAACAGGAAAGGGAGAGCCGTCATGAACACGCGTCTGAGCATGGTATTGGCCGGGGTGTTACTGGTGGGCGCGCTGTTTGCCGGGTATTGGGGCCTGGTACTCAGCCGCGAACCCGCGCCGGCGCCACCACCGCCGCCACAGGCGGCTCCTGTCGAAAAAGCCGTTGCCGTGGTGGAAGACCAGACCCGCCAACCGGTGGTCGTGCTGGCCCATGATGTACCGCCTTTTGTTGCGCTGAATGCCGCCGACCTTACCGTGGAAAAACTGCGCACCGCTCCGGCAGGCAGCATGACCAGCGTTGACCAGGCCATCGGCCGCACACCGTGGCGGGCCCTGAACGCCGGCACTTGGTTAAATGAAGAAAGTTTCACCCCGGGTGGCCCGCTGGCCCGGATGATCCGCCCGGATGAGCGCGCCCTCGCCGTCGCTGTCGATGAAGTCATTGGCGCAGCCGGGCAATTGAGCCCGGGCGACTATGTAGATGTGCTGCTGTACCTGCGCCAGGACACCGCCAACCTCGAACAATCGGCACAAGTGGTGATTCCCGCCATGCGCCTGCTCAGCGTCGGCGATCAAATGGGCCTGACCAACGACGGCACACCAGCGTCCCCGCCTGCCATGACCGCCGAAGAAAAAGCCCAGCGTCGCGCGCCCTCCCGCACCGTGGTGCTGGCCGTGCCCGAGCCGCTGCTCAGCCGCTTGATGCTGGCCACCCAGGCCGGCACCTTGCGCCTGGCCGTGCGCAGCAGCGATGAACGTTTACTCAGCCATTACTGGGCCGGTGAGAGCGATGCGCCGGCCAAGGTGCAAAGCGCCAACCGCGACCTCTACCAGTTCACCCAACTCGCCTTCGCCCAAGCCCCGAAAAAAATTGTCCAGGGCAGCCCACGCCGCACTGGCGTCGAGGTGATACGCGGCAATCAAGCAACCCAACAAACGCCCGACTGAACAAGGATGCTGTGCATGAGCCGACGTTTCGTACCGGTGTTCACGCTGAAAATCGCCTGTGCCCTGCTGCTCTCGAACGTGTCTGTGAGCTTGGCGTTGGCCGCCCCCGGCAATTGCGCCGGCCTGGGCCAATTGCCCGCCGCGTTGTCAGTGGGCGAAGGCTTGCAACAGGAACTGCAATCGCCGGTCGCAATCACCCGCCTGGCGATTGGCGATCCGAAAGTGGCGGATGTACACCTCAATGGCGACCGAGGTTTTCTGCTGACCGGCGTCGCCTCCGGCACCACCAGCTTGATGGTCTGGACCGCCTGCTCGCCTACGCCACGCCAGAGCATGGTGTTCGTCAAGGGCAAGGCCACCTCGGCGCTGACCAGCCTGTCACTGGCCCCGGCGGACGACCCCACGCTGCCCAGCCAGGTGCAGACCGACATCCGTTTTGTGGAAGTCAGCCGCACCAAGCTCAAGGAAGCCAGTACCAAGATTCTGGGAATGGGCAAAAACTTTTTCGTCGGCAGCCCCAATCTGCTGTTCCCCACTCCCAGCACCTTCAAGCTGCCGGTGAGCGCCGACAACTTCAACATTGGTTTTGGCGGCGGCCGTGTTTCGGCCATGATCAACGCCCTGGAAAGCAGCGGCTTTGCTTACACTCTGGCGCGCCCGAGCCTGGTGGCCATGAGTGGGCAAAGCGCGACGTTCCTGGCCGGTGGCGAAATCCCCATCCCGGTGCCCAGCAGCGGCAGCAACACCATCTCCATCGAATACAAAGAGTTCGGCATTCGCCTGACACTCACACCCACCGTGATCGACCGCAACCGGATCTCCCTCAAAGTGGCGCCGGAAGTCAGCGAGCTGGATTACACCAACGCGCTGGTGATTGAGAGCATCAAGGTGCCTGCGCTGACCATCCGCCGTACCGACACCAGCGTGTCCCTGGCCGATGGCGAAAGCTTCGTGATCAGCGGCCTGATCAGCAGCAACAACACCACCAACATCAGCAAGTTTCCGGGCTTGGGTGACATTCCGATTCTGGGCGCGTTCTTTCGCGACTCCACGATCAACCGCCAGGACAAAGAGCTGCTGATGATCGTCACGCCGCACCTGGTGCAACCGTTGGCGGCCAACGCTCAACTGCCGTCCTTGCCGGGCGAGAACTTCCGCAACTACGACCCCAACTGGTACCGCCTATACTTTTTGGAGAACGGTAACTTCGATCGACTCAACGGGTTGTCACAATGAGCGATAGCCTGAGCCAGACCTTCCTGGCAATCACTCGAAACACCACCGACCTGGAATGGCTGCAAGGCGCGCTGGCGCCGCTTGGCCAGGTGGTCAGCGCCGGCAGCGGTACCCTTGATGAACTGCTCGCACTGGTCGACGTGACCTTCGCCAACCTGGTGTTTGTGGGTCTCGACCGCGAGCACGTGGTCGCCCAAAGCGCGCTGATCGAAGGCGCGCTGGAGGCCAAGCCGATGCTGGCCATCGTTGCTCTGGGCGACGGCATGGACAACCAGTTGGTACTCAATGCGATGCGCGCCGGCGCGCGGGATTTTGTCGCCTATGGCTCGCGCTCCAGCGAAGTGGCCGGGCTGGTACGCCGCCTGAGCAAACGCTTGCCACAGGTCACCACCAACACCCAATTGGGCGGCCTCACGGTGCTGTATGGCACGCAAAGCAATGCCGATGGCGCGTTGCTGGCAAGCCACTTGGCGCTGGTGGTGCAGAAGAGTGGTCAGCAAACCCTGCTGCTCGACCTGGGCCTGCCCCGGGGCGACAGCCTGTCGTTGCTGGGGCTGGAAAGCTCGTTCAATTTCGGCGATGCCCTGCGCCACCTGCGGCGGCTGGACACCACCTTGATCAACAGCGCATTTACTTCGGCCGAAGACGGCTTGCGCATCCTCGCCTACGCCCCCAATGACGAGCCGCTGGAACGCACCAGCGCCGCTGAGCTGTACATGCTGCTCAGCGCCTTGCGCCAGCACTTCCAGCACATCGTGGTGAACCTTGCCGGCCAGCCGGACAGCGAAGCCCTGCGCACCTTTGTCAGCCACTGCGACAAGTTGTTGTGGTGCACCGACCAGAGTGTGCTGGACTGCCGTCGCAACCTCGCCGTGCTGAACCAGTGGCGCGAAAAAGGCATGAAGCTGGAGCACGCCAAGCTGTTGGTGGACCGCTACATCAAAGGCTGTGCGCCCGATTCCGATGCGTTGAGCAAAAGCTTTGGCCTGGAAGTGATCGCGGTATTGCCGCTGAGCCCGGAGGTACGCCTGAACGCGAAAAACCAGGGCCAGACCCTGTTCACCCTGGCACCACGCGAAAGCCTGACCCAGGGTCTGAAAACCCTCGGCGAGCGCCTGGCCAAACGTTCGGAAGGCATGAAAAAACCCTCCCACACCTGGTTTGAACGTCTGCTGGGAACCGGCAAATGAACGGCGAAAAACTCTTCGGCGCGCCCGCCCGCGGCGTCGGTGGCAACACCGACCACGACGGGCTGAAACTGGTGCTGCATCGCTACATCATCGATGCCATCGAAGAGTCGGGGAAGAACCTGCTGGAGGGTTCGCGCCAACTGCTGGCGCAATTTGTCATCGACAAAGTCGCCGAATACATCAACCGCATGCACCTGGCGATTTCCCGCTATGAAATGGAGCGCCTGGCCGAAGAAATCGTCGACGAGCTGACCGGTTTCGGCCCGCTGGAAGTGCTGCTGCGCGACCCGTCCGTGACGGAAATTCTGGTCAACGGCCCGCACCGGGTCTTTATCGAACGTGACGGTCTGCTGCACCAGAGTGACCTGCGCTTTATCGATTCGCACCACGTGGAGCGCGTGATGCAACGCATCCTCGCGCCCCTGGGGCGGCGCCTGGATGAGTCGTCGCCGATGGTCGATGCACGGCTGCCCGATGGCAGCCGGGTCAACGCGATCATCCCGCCGATTGCGCTGGACGGGCCGTGCCTGTCGATTCGAAAGTTTCGCAAGGACATGCTCAAGAGCAGCGACCTGGTGGCCATGCAGACCATCGACCAGAACATCTTCGATTTCTTCCAGGAAGCGGTGGGCAAGCGCTGCAACATCCTGATCAGTGGCGGTACCGGTACCGGTAAAACCACACTGCTCAATATCCTCAGCCAACTGATCAACCCGCACGAACGCCTGGTGACCATTGAAGACGTGGCCGAACTGCAACTGGGCCACCCGCACGTGGTGCGCCTGGAAACCCGCCCGCCGAATGCTGAGGGCCACGGCGAGGTCAAGGCCAGCGACTTGATCCGCAACGCCCTGCGGATGCGCCCCGACCGCATCATCCTCGGCGAGATCCGTGGCGTGGAAGTGCTCGATGTACTGACGGCCATGAACACCGGCCACGACGGTTCCATGAGTACCGTGCACGCCAACAACGCCGCCGACGCCCTGCTGCGCCTGGAAACCCTGGTGGGCTTGACCGGCCGCGTGGTGGCGGAAAAAACCCTGCGCCAGATGATCTGCGCCGCCCTCGACGTGGTGATCCAGCTGACCCGCCTGCCGGACGGCCGCCGTTGCGTCAGCGAAGTGGTCGAGGTGGTGGGCATCCGCGAAGACGTGTACGTGACCAACACCCTGTTCCGCCATGACCGGCGCACCGGGTTCGGTTTTCTGCGCGAGGCGGTCAACCCCGCCGGCGAGAAACTGCGCCGCGAACCGGCCTAGCCTTGAAAGGAGCGCAACCATGACCGGGGCCATCCTGCTGCTCATCTGCCTGATCCTGATCGGGCTGTCGATCCGTTCCTTTCAGAATGGCCTGCGCCGCGCCCAGACCGAGCGCGTGCTGGGCCGCCTTGCCGAAGGCCAGCCGCAACTCACCGAAGAGGCCAGCCAGTGGAGCGGCGTGGAGCGCATGTTCCTGCGCGCAGGCCTGGGCAAACCCAGCGATAACCTGGGGTTGTGGCTGGCGGTGTGGGCATTGGGCGTGGTGCTCGGCCTGCTGGTGGCCAGCTGGGTGGGCCTGCTGGTGATGCTGGTGCTGCCACCGTTGCTGCTGCGCCTGTATATCGCTTGGCGCTATCAGCGGCGCATCAAACGCATGATTGAACAACTGCCGCAGTTGCTCGACCACACCGTGCGCAGCCTCAAGGCCGGCCGCACCCTGGCCGATGCCGTGCTGGGCGGCATCGAGGTGATCGAGGACCCGCTGAAAAAAGCCATGGGCCGTGTGCAGCGCAACGTGCAACTGGGCGTCAGCCTGCCGGAGTCTGCTCACGACTTTGCCGAGTTCTACGAGCGCGACGAGTTTCGCCTGTTCGCGCTGGGTTTGAAGGTCAACCATCGCTACGGCGGCAACGCCAGTGAGCTGTTGGAAAACCTCATCAAGATGATCCGCGAGCGCGAGCAGGCCGCACGCCAGTTGCGCGCGTTGACCGGGGAAACCCGGGTCACCGCCTATGTACTGACCGCCCTGCCAATCTCGATGGTGGGCTACTTTCTGGCGGTGAACCCCGAATATTTGATGACCATGTGGAACGACGGCACGGGCCGCATTCTGCTGTTCGTGGCCATGGGCATGCAGGTGATGGGCTGTTTCACCCTGTGGCGCATGTTTCGGAGCGTATGAGATGGGAATCGCCCTGCTGATCAGCGCTGTGTTGTTCCTCGCCGCCCTGGGGCTGGTGGTGGCCAACCTGATGAAACACCGGCGCGGCCAGCGCCTGGTTGCCCAGCGCCTGCAAGGCCAGATGGGCCGCGAGAACACGTTCGGCACGGTGATGCGGCAATTGGGCAACAGCCCGATCGCGCAACGGTCGGTCAGCCTGGATAACGAAACCCAGTTGCTGCTCAACCGGGTTGGTTGGCGCAAATCCAGCCAGCGCTCCATGTTTGCCGCCTTCCAGATTGGCACCCCCTTGTTGCTGATGGTGGTGGTGCTGGTGACCCAGCAAATACTGTTTCCCAACTCCGGCTCGCCGTGGCTGGCGCCCCTGATCGCGCTGGGCGTCGGCTACCTGCTGCCCAAACGCATCCTGGCCAGTGCTGCCAAGGCACGCCAGCAACAGATCTCCCGCGAAGTATCGACCTTCATTCCACTGCTGCGCATCCTGTTCGAATCCGGCATGGCCGTTGAACAGGCACTGCGCGTGCTGAGCATTGAGGCGCAACGTTTGCTGCCGGCCTTGACCCATGAATTGCGGCTGATCCTCACGCGGGTGGATTCCGGCCTGGAGTTAAGCGAAGAACTCGGCAAAACCGCCACGCTGCTCGCCGTGGATGAGTTCACCGACACCTGCATCATCTTGCAGCAACTGGTTCAACAAGGCGGCGGCGCCATGAAGTCGTTGCTGTCGCTCAAGCAATTGCTCGATGACCGGCGCCTGACGCGGATCCAGGAGTTCGTCTCCAAGATGTCGGCGAAGATGTCGGTGGTGATGATGGTGTTTTTGTTTCCCGCCCTGTTGATCGTGCTCGGGGGGCCAGCGTTTATCGGCATCACCCGGGCCCTGAGTAACCTATGAGGAATGCCCGATGAAAGCCTTGATAGCCGGTTTGAGCCTGTTGCTGCTCGGGGGTTGCGCCACCAATGGCCAAACGCCGTGGGGCGCCCTGACGGCGGGCGGCAGTTGCCCAAAACCCGGTTCCGAGCAGGAGCTGGCACTGAACCTGGCCGACGAAATGGCCAACGACGGCAAGCTGCACGCCAGCCTGGCCAACCTGCAAAACCTGCCATCGAATCTGCCGCAGGTACGCCTGCGCCAGGCCAAGGCCTATCGACTGCTCGGACGCAGCGAGGCTGAGCCGTTGTACCGCAGCCTGATCGGCACCTGCATGGCCGCCGAAGGCGAGCACGGCCTGGGGCAGTTGGCGTCGGCCAAGGGCGACAACGGGCTGGCCATGGCCCACCTGCAACGCGCCGCGCGCCTGGCGCCGACCGATGAAAAGATCCGCAATGATTTGGGCGTGGTCTACCTCAATCAACTGCGCATGGAAGATGCCCGCTTCGAATTCATGACCGCCATGGAACTCAAGCAGAGCGACCCCTTGGCGGCAATCAACCTGGTGACACTGCTGATCTATCAGGACAACTGGAAACAGGCCGCACAAGTCGTGAATCAAATAGGCTTGAGCCCTGAGCAAGTCACTGAAGCCCAGGCCCGGGCGGAAAAACTCAAAGGTTCAAGCACGCCCGTCGCCAAGGCCAAAGACCAGATCGCCACGGTCAGCGACGCACCCGGTACCCCGAGGAATTGATGATGAAAGCACTTTACCTTGCAAGCCTGGCGGTGCTGGCCTTGCCACTGAACGTCATGGCCATCGAACCTGGCCCCTCGTCGCCGCAGCAATCGCTGACCGAAAGCTGGTTGACCCTGCAGCCCAGCGGCAAAGCGTCGTCAACCACCCAACAGAAAGCCGCGGCCGCCGAGCGCGATCAAGCCAACCAGCGCTGGCTGGAAAGCTTCAAGCACCCGATTCCAGAGTATTTTGACCAGAAGGTCGGCGGGAAAACCCAGGGCAGTAACTGAGAAATTATTGTGGGAGCTGGCTTGTGTGGGAGCTGGCTTGCCTGCGATACAGACACCTCGGTCCTTCAAATACACCGGGGTGATGCCATCGCAGGCAAGCCAGCTCCCACATTTTTGGCCGCAATCAGTGCGCGGTCACGCGCTGGCGCAGCGCCGAATTGTTGGGGGACAGTGCCAGCGCCAATTGCGTGCGGTTATGCATGTGGGTCAGGCGCAGCACCTGGGACACATACAGCTTCACGGTGTTCTCGGTAATGCCCAATTCGCAGGCAATCTGATAGTTGGTCTGCCCTTTGCCCACCAACCGCGCGACGTCCAGTTGCCGGGGTGACAGCTGGTTGAAGATCGCCGGGATCTCCAGCGGCCCCACGTCCTCGGCAGACACCTCTTCGCCGTCCTGCCCGGGCGGGCTGCGGCGCACTTTGTCGAGGTCCTGGTACAGGTCGTTGATCGACTCGGAAAGGAACTGCAACTTTTGGTTCAGGTTCCCCAGTTGCAGGTCTTTCTTGCGCTCTTCCAGGGCGGCCTCCTGCCGCTGCAGGCCTTCGAGCAACTCGTCAAGATTGATCGGTTTCTGGTAGTAGTCCGCAATCCCGGCGCGCAAGGCTTTGATCACATCCTGCTTGTCAGCGCGGCCAGTCAGCATGATCGCTTCGAAGGCGCGCTTTTTACCCGCCACCTTTTGCAGGGCCTGGACCAACTCAATGCCGTCCATGTCCGGCATGTGCAGGTCACACAGCACCAGGCCGATCTCGGCGTCTTCGCTGAAGCGCTTCAACGCCTGCTGGCTGGACTCACACGGGACGCAACGGAAACCGCTGCTTTCAAGAAACTCACAGAGCTCTTCCACGATCAGGGGCTGATCATCGACAACGAGCACTTTTACTGCAGAGGTAAGCTTGTTCACACGCGACTCCATGCCCTGGAAAGCCAAAAGATTGACCCATTCCCTACGACGAATATTCCTGTACAACTTCTTATTAAACGTAGACCTACTTTCCGACTATGTACATAGCGTTAATCACCTCAGACGATTAATGGATCCAAAACCAGACAACTGCAAATCCCACCAGTAAAAACGGGGCGAAGGGCAGTTTTTTTGACGGGGCCGGTGCCAAAAAACCCATGGCACTTTTAAGTCCTTGACTCATAAGCGGCCACAGTTTTGGCGCGAGCAAAATCCACAGTAAATTAGCAGCCGCAGCCCCAATAAATGCGCCCAGTAGATACTGTGAATTCGAAACCAGTGCAAAAGCGGCAAGCAGCTTCACATCCCCCGCGCCCAGGCGGCCGAGTGCGTAACCGGGTAACGTCAGCAGCAACGACAGACAAAATGCCAAAAGCCCCTCACCGGCCGTCGCGCCGAGCCAAGTCGTGCCGGTGCACAGCAGGTAAATCAACGCCAACAGGAGCACGCCGAGTGTCAGGCGATTGGCGAGCAACCGCTGCCGCACGTCCTGCACTGCACACACCACCAACCACACCAAAACAACTGCGCCGTGGATCACTAAAAAACATCCCTTTTCGCTGAATGATTCTATGCTGATATCAAGTAGTAGCCGTCAGGGTAGACGCGGTGATGAAAACAGGCCTCCCCGGAAAGCAAAAAGGCACGGCAGCGATTGAGTTCATTGGCGTGTTTGTGATTTTTTTCGCCGTGTTCTACGGCATGGTCAGCTATAGCCTGCCGCTGCTGCTGATGCAGTCGTTTACCCAAGCGACCGCCGAAGCTGTGCGCCAGAGCGTGGGGCTGGACCCCACCATGCCCGGCTACAATGCCGCCGTACAAAACACCGCCAAAGCCGCGATCGTTCAGCGTTTGTTTTGGATTCCCGCCGCCTATAAATTCGATGCCGCGACGCAGGTCACTACGTCATTCACACCCGCCGGCTTGTTGTCCGTTCAGATCAACTACCCCTCAGCCAATCTCCAGGCGGTGATGCCATTTATTGTCTTGCCTGGCATCGGCGCCGTGCCGCGCTTGCCGGTAACGCTGCAAGCCCAGTCGAGCCTGCAATTTTGACCTCCGGCGACAAACTCTTCGGGCGCCTGCTCGGCCGCAGTGGCGCGCTGGCCATCGAGCCTGTCGTACCGCCTGTCGCGGGCTTGCACGTGCAACTGGATGCCCAGGGCCGCGTGCTCGACGTCAGCGGCACGCTGCTCTCGCAACTGGCCAAACACGCCCCCTCACCTCAACTGCACGAATTGCTCTGCGCCCATAGCGTGGTCGCCGTTGAAGGGGTGCCTGCCGATTGGCAACGTCACAGCCTCGACCTGGACTTCCAGGGCATGGCCGGGCAAACCCTGCATACACGCGGCACCCTTGAAGCACACGACAACGGTTGGCTGCTGCACGCCGTGGACATCGGCGACCTGCTCGGCGGCCGGCAACTGGCCGAGCAACGCGAACAGAACCAGCAACTGGCAAGCCTGGTGAGTGAACAACTGCGCGTATGCAGCCTCAGCCGCCTGCCCGAGGTGTTCAACGAACAGTTGAGCAGCGTGGCACAACGTTGGCGCATTCCCTGTGTGGCGCTCGCGTTGCTGGATCAGGAAGACCAGGGCTGGTCAATCTACAGCCAGTACGCCAACCACGACGCCCCGCTGTTCTGGCACACCGGTCAGCGCCTCGGGACTTGCCTGGACAGCCTCGACGGCACCACCCCGCTGAGCCTGAAAGCGCCTTACGGGCGCGGTGACCACCCGCGTTTGCACAGCGTATTCGGCAATGCCGATGGCTTTCTCGTGCCCTATCGCGACGGCCAGGGCGTGGCTGCGTGGTTGTTGTGCGGCGCCTACAGCGGCCAACCCCACACTCGCGACCGCGACTGGCTGAACCTCGCCGCCGCGCTCGCCGCGCCCTTGCTCAGCCGTTTGCGCGAACACCGCCACCACCAGCAACTCGAACGCCTGGAAGCCCTGCAAGGCCTGCTCGGCACCGGCTGGTGGGAGTTGCTACCCGGCAGCGGCGAAATCCAGCTCGCCCCCCAATTGATGCACAACCTCGACCCGGAAGACGGCCCGACCCGCCAGCCGCTCGACACTTGGCTGCACTTGATCCACCCCGCCGACCGCCAGGAGCTGCACAGCCGCCTGCGCGATTTGCAGACACTCGGCAAACCCCTGCTCGCCAGCGTGCGCCTGAGCCGTAGTGACACGACCCAGGCGCCGATCTGGTACCGCGTGCAAGGCCAAGTGCTGGGCGCGGGCGAGCAGCGCCGCAGCATCGGCTTCATGCTCGATATCAGCGACATCAAAAACCAGCAGCTGGAAGCCGCCGCCGCCCACGCACGCCTGGACAACCTGATCGCCAGTTCACCGGCGGTGATCTATGTGCAGCGCTACCTCAATGGCGCCCTGCAACCGGTGTTTTTCAGCGACAGCTTGCTGCCGCTGCTCGGCCGCACCCTCGCCGAATGCACCCACGACAGCCTGGTGCAATGGGTGCACCCCGACGACCGCGATTTGTACTTCCAGCGCACCCGCCAGTTGCTGCGTGAAGGCAGCACCCGCAGCCGTTACCGCGTGCAGGACAAACACGGCGATTACCACTGGCTGCTCGACGAAGCCAAGCTGCTGCGCGACGACCTCGGCATGCCGGTGGAGGCCGTCGGCCTGTGGCTGGATGTCACCGACGCAACCCAGGCGGCGCAGCAGATCAAGGACAGCGAAGAGCGCTATCGCATCCTGGTGGAAGACTCCCCGGCGATGATCTGCCGCTACCGGCCGGACCTGACCCTGACCTTCGGCAACACGCCTTTGGCCAATTATCTGGAATGCCTGCCGGGACAATTGCGCGGGGTGAACCTGGGGGACTGGCTGTCAGCCGAACAGCGCGAGGCGTTTGTGCAACGCATCGGGCAACTGACCCCGGAATTTCCGGTCAGCACTGCTGAAATCAGCCTGCAGTTGCCGGGGCGTGAACATGCCTGGTGGGTGTGGTCGGACCGTGGCGTCTTCGATGAAAAAGGCGCCTTGCTGGAAGTGCAGGCCGTGGGCCGCGACAACACCGAAGTGCGTCGCTCCCAGCAGCAACTGACCCAAAGCGCGAAGATGGCCACCCTCGGCGAAATGGCCACGGGCCTGGCCCATGAAATCAATCAACCGCTGAACGTTATGCGCATGGCCATCGTCAATGTGCTCAAGCGCATAGGCAATGGCGACGTGCAGGTCGAGTACCTCACCGAAAAACTCCAGCGCATCGACGCACAGGTCCAGCGTGCGGCGCGGGTAGTGGACCATATGCGCGTGTTCGGCCGCCGCTCGGAAGTCGAACAGCACCCCTTCGACCCGGCGCAGGCCGTCGAGGGCACCTTGTCGCTGCTCAGCGAGGGCCTGCGCGGCAAAGGCGTGGAAGTGCGCCTGACTCAAGAAGAGATCCCCGTGCAGGTCAAAGGCTATGTCGATCAGCTTGAGCAAGTGCTGATCAACCTGATGGTCAACGCCCGCGACGCACTGCTGAGCCAGCGCGAGAAAAACCCCGAGCTGCGCCCATGGATTGCCGTGCACACCGAGCATGACAGCCGTCACGTACGGATCTGGGTCGAGGACAACGGTGGCGGTATTGACCCGCGCTTGCTGGAGCGGATCTTCGAGCCATTCTTCACCACCAAGCCGATTGGCGTGGGCACCGGGCTGGGCCTGTCGGTGAGCTACGGCATTGTGGAAAACATGGGCGGGCGGCTGAGCGTCAGCAACGGCGAACATGGCGCGCGCTTTTGCGTGGAACTGCCCAGGGCCACCGACGTTTAAATCACCAGATAGGCTTCGCCATTCTGGCCGCAGGTCAGGTTGGCGCCGACGTTCACATTCGCCAGGCTGATGCCCAGGCTGTTCAGCAAGTTGTTGAGGATCGGGTTGAGCAGCGGGCTGAGGAGGTTGTCCACAACCGGCGTCACAATGGCGCTGACGCTACTGAGCAGCGACACTGTATTGGTGATCAGGCTGCCCAGCGGATTGCTCCCCGCCGGTTGATAAGCCGTGATGCCGACGCCATTGAGGGTGCCGGACAAACTGCTGATCACGTTGGTCGCCGGGGTGGCCGCCTGATAGGTCGGCGCCAGACCGACATTGGGCGGCGTGGCAAACGGCGACGTGCTGGAAAACACTTGGGTTTGCACACTGCCGGCGATCGGGCTTTGCACCTTGATCCCGATGCCACCGGCGGCAAAGGGCACCCGGGGGTCGCATGAGCCGATCACGACGACCATATGGCAGAGTTTGGTGCCGATATCGACCAGCCGCAGCGGGTCTACAGTCATCGGCTGTGTGCTGGAAAATGCGTTGGTAATGGTGCCGACATTCAGCGAAGCCAGCGAGGTGGTGGTGGTCGTTGTCAGGCTTTTGGTCCCGCTGTTGCCAGTCGGGCAGCTGTAGCCCGTGACATAACTACTGGCCCCACCGGCATCCAGCACGATATTGAGCGGCAAGTTGCCCGGCAACACCAGCAGATCCAGCTGCTGGCAGCCCGCGCCGAGCAAGCACAGCGCCGAGTTGATCGTGGTCACCAGGTTCAGGCTCAGCAGACCGTTAAGGACCGGCGTCAACGGGCCGACCAGATTGTTCACTGCCGTATTCAACCCCGACAAACTGTTTAACACCGGCAAACTGACCGTCACCTCGGTGCGCACCTGGGCGGTCCGCACGTAGATCTTGTTCGGCCCCAACGGGTTGGCCGCCGCCAGCACCGGATTGCCGATGGCCGACAGCTGTGGAGGCTGGATGACTTTGACCTGGGTGGTGATATTCGCCAACCCCAGCAAGTTCACCGGCAACGTCGCCGATGCCGCACTCTGGCTGTTGGACAGCTGCACCACACCTTGAATCAGCTGGAATAGCTGCACATTGGCATTCAGCGCGGCAGCGGTGGTGCCCGTCTGCAATTGCAGGATCTGGCCCACCGTCAACGGCGCCTGGTTGATCGCGGCGATTTGCAGGTTGCCCAGTGCAGTCAGTACGTCGGCCGTTGCGCCGTTGGCGGTCAGCACCGTGACAGCTGCCTGAATCAGTTGCGAGGCGGTGACGTTGGTGTTGAGCAATTGGGTGTAGTTGCCGGCGGCCACGTTCAGGTTGATCGCCAATTGGTTGAGGTAGCTGAGCAGGTTGATATTGGTGTTGATCAAACCGTTCCAGCCGGCCAGCGTGAGGTTGACACTGCCGCCGAGCAGCCCGGAAAACAGCGGGTTCAGCAGGCTGGCACTGGCGCTGTCGACGCTGGCCAGCGTGCTGTTGATCGTCAGCTGGGCCAGGGTGGGCGCAGGCATTGCCGCCACCGCCGTCGCACTCAACACCGTGTTCAAACTGACCTTGCCGCCGGACACCAGCGCCCACACCCCGCCAGCGAAACTGGTGGTCACGGTTTTGTTCACCACCACCTGAATCGCCGACGACACCGCCGGGTTCGCCGCAAATACCCTCCGCCCCGAAGCTGCAGTAGTGACCGCACCGCAGGTGGTCACCAATGTATTGCCATTGCCCACCACAAAACTGTTGCGCGCCACACTCTGCCCGGCATAAGCCGCCGCCGTTAACCCGGCGAGGCACGTGCCATTGCGGCTGACCGCCTCCAGCGCGGCCGTGTCTGCCACGCCTTGCAGCTTGCGTTTTTCCAGGTACAACCGGCCGCTGTCGACCACCAGCAAGGTGCACATCAAAACAAACGCCAGCACGCCAACGGCTATCAAGCCGATGGCACCGCGTTGCGTGTGGTGAAAGTGGGGAGACATCGAGCACTCCTGTGCCGGCGAGTTGCCGAGCGCTTACTCTCCTTGGGTATTGAAGAGTGTAGACAAGGGCCGGGAAGGTCGCAGATTCAAAAGTGAAGACAGACCAATGTGGGAGCGGGCTTGCCCGCGATGGCGGTGAATCAGTCAATCAATCAGCGACTGTCAGACCGCTATCGCGGGCAAGCCCGCTCCCACAGGGGTTTTGGGGTGCTTGTTAGTGTGGCGGGTAGTTGCTGAGGATTTTGGTCACGGTGGTGCGAATGGCGGCGTCACGGTCCTGAGGGTTGGGCGAGCTGGCCATCAGTTGCTCGTCACTGCCGCGCCACACCAGTTTGCCGTCCTTGCCGTCAAGCAGGTCGATCTGGATGGTCGCCACCTTGTAGGTGATATTGCGCGTTTCGTTGTACATCGGCGCGCCCCAGTAGCCATTCCACGGGCCGCCCCAGGCGCCGCCGTAGTTGGTAGTGACTTGTTGCTGGCGGTCTTCGACGATCAGGTAGGCCTGCACATTCAGGTCAGCCTTGGCGCCTGGCGCTGCAGGGCGCAGGCCGCGCTGGTCGAGCTGTTCACCCACAGCCTGGCGGATGCGCTGCTCGGTGAGGTCACTCTTGATTCGCGGGTCATCCGGGCGGTATTGCAGCGCCGGGTCTTTCCAGGCCCAGTTGCGGTAGGCGCCAAAATCGCGGCTGGCGTCAAAGTCGTGGTTGACCTGGCTGGTCTGGCAGCCGCCCAGCAATACAACAACAGCAAGTGCAGCGATGCGACGAAGCATGGTGTTTCTCCAAAAAGGACGAACCGTTCTTTAGATGAGAATAGCTGTTAACTGGGCGGATAGGCCGTCATTGCCTTCTGCATCGCCTCACGCAAGGCGTCGGCCTTTTCACTCAGGCTGCCCTGGCTGGCGGTTTCGGCGCTGGTGCTCCATACCGGCTGGCGGGTGCGGCCGTCGAACAGGCTGATGCGCGCCACGGCGACCGTCACTTCATAGGTGCGCACCACCGGCACCGTGTTGTACATGCCGTAGCCGTTGCCATAGCGGTTATAGCCGCCGCCATAACCGTAGCCATAGTCGTCCTGGACCTGACGCAGGCGCTTTTCCAGGCGCACGTCGGCGCTGACCAGCAGGTCGGGCGCACGGTTGTCATGCAACGGGCGCAAGCCGCGCTGGTCCAGCGCGCCACTGACAGCTTCGGCAATTTGCGCCGAATCCGCCCAGGCCGAACCTGCCGGCAGTTGGCCGTTGAGCCAGCCCCAACTGCGATAAGCGCCATAGTCACGCACCGGCGCCGGGTACGCGCTGGCATCAAAGGTATTCGCCGCCTGGGCCGGAGCCGGCGGTATCGGGGCCGAGGCGGCCACGTAAGGATTTGGGGTGGAACAAGCCCCCAAACCCAGGGACAACAGGATCAAACAGAGACGACGCATTTCGACCTCCGCAGACTGGGCCGCTTAAACCGGACGGCAAATCCAGTGCAAATAACGCCCAAGTCCGGCAAAGCTTGGGTGACGACGGTGAGCGAGTTCCATCTCCAACAGGTCCTGTAAATCGGCGCGGGCCTGGAATTCCACCGGCATATAGTCGTGGAACACCCGCACGCCACTTTGGCTTTCGACCTGCCAAAGCCCCTCTAGTTGCGCCGCCAGCTCACGCGGGTCGAGCGGTTGTTGCGGCGTGAGGCTCTGCTTTTCGCCGGCCATGTCGTTCTTGCGCATTTTGCGGAAGTGGCCTTTGAGCAAGTTGCGGTAAATCAGCGCATCGCGGTTGTAGAACGCCAGCGACAACAGGCCGCCAGGCACCGTGAGCTGGTGCAGCACCGGCAGGATCGCATGGGGTTCGGCCAGCCATTCCAGCACGGCGTGACACAGCACCAGGTCGTAAGGCTCGGTGAGCTGGCCGAGCAGGTCTTGCCACGGCGCATGGATAAAGGTGGCCGTCTGGCCGGCGTCGGCAAAGCGTTGGCGCGCGCCTTCGAGCATCGGTTCGGCGGGCTCGGCCAGGGTCACCTGATGGCCCTGCTCGGCCAGCCACAGCGACATGTGCCCAAGGCCCGCGCCGATATCCAGCACGCGCAACGGGCGTTTCGGCAATGCCTCGGTCAAGTCGGCCTGCAGCACGGCCAGGCGAATCGCGCCCTTGGCACCGCCGTAGATTTTCTCGGCAAAACGCGTGGCCAACTGGTCGAAATGACGATCACTCATGGGCGAAACGCCGCTCGCTGTCGGCCAGCTTGGCGCGCACCACTTCGTTCATGTCCAGCCCCAGCTCGCTGCACAGCAACAGCAGGTACAACACGATGTCGCCCACCTCCTGCCCGGCGTGGGCCAGTTTGTCGGCAGGCAACTGCCGCGACTGGTCTTCGGTCAGCCATTGGAAGATTTCCACCAGCTCGGCCATTTCCACACTGGCGGCCATGGCCAGGTTTTTCGGGCTGTGGAACGGCTTCCAGTCGTTGGTATCGCGGATGCGGTGCAGGCGTTCGGTGAGGTGTTCGAGGTTCATGCGGGGGCTCCTGAAGGTGTATAGCTTCGGGGGGATCAGGCTTGAAGGCAAGTGAACCTTTAGGCCGCCATCGCGGGCAAGCCCGCTCCCACACTTTGATGGGTGAACACCTGCAAATGTGCGAACTGGCTTGCCTGCGATAGCGGCCTAATCAACAACGCTGAACTCCAGCCGTGCCGTTTGACCAGCCTCATCCAATACACTCAGCTGGTAACGGCCCAGCCGCTCAAAGCTGGCATTGATGAAATCCTGATTGGCGCTGTCACCCAACGGCGCACCGTTGAGGAACCACCAGCGCCGGCCACTGCCGCCCAACGCGGAGAGTTTCAGGCGCAGCATCTGTTGGCTGCCAGCGGGCAGGCGAAGTTGGTCGCCTTCGCGTACACCGACAATGGATAACGGCGAGGCCGCCGCCAACGCGGGCGGCGGGCAGTCCGGGTCGGCGGGCGGGATCCGTGCTTCACGGCGCTCGATCTTTGGCAACCAGGGTTCCAGCGGCGCGGGCCACAGGGCGATATTTCTGGAGATCGCGCCCGGGCAATGAGCGTCAACCCGCAAGCCTTTGGCATTGACCCACACGTTTTCCATCAACCCCACACTCAAAGGTTGATCCAATGCCTGCAAGGTCGGTGGCGTGGTGTTATCCAGCGTCCAGGCAAAGCGCTGGCGGCGGCAATTGGGATCACTGCGGTTCATGGGCTGGCCCAGCGGCCAACAGATCGCCGCCACGCCCACATTGGTCGGCACCGGCTTGACGGGCGCGCTGATACCACGCTGGCTGTCGCGGTTGGTCAACACGTCGTGCACCTGCAGCATCAGCGGCGCCGCCGAGGCCAGGCCGAACTGCCCCGGCACCGGCGTGCCATCCGGGCGGCCAATCCACACGCCGATCAAATATCGCGGCCCCACGCCAATCGCCCAGGCATCGCGAAAGCCATAACTGGTGCCGGTTTTCCAGGCCAGCACCGGGCGCTGCACCAGTTCGGCACGCGGGTCACGGTCGGGCCGGGCCTGGCCGCTGAGGATACGCCGCACAATCCAGGCGGATCCCGGCGACAGCAATGGCCGTTCCCTGAGCGTATCGTCCGGCTGCAAGCGGATCGTGGCACTCCTGCCGCCTCGATCGAAGGCGCTGTAGCCGCTGACCAAGTCTTCGAGACGGCTGCCGGCGCCGCCCAGAATCAATGCCAGGTTGGGCTCGGCCAGCGCCGGCAATGCCAAGGGCACGCCGCCGATGCGCATCTGCGCGGCAAACCGTTTCGGCCCGTAAGCCTCCAGCAACTGCACCGCAGGCAAGTTGAGCGAACTGGACAGCGCCGTACTCGCCGGCACCGCGCCGGTAAAACCCATCGAGAAGTTGCCCGGCCGGTAATCGCCATAGCGCCGGGGTACGTCCTGCAACAGGGATTCGGAGTGAATCAGCCCGTCGTCCAGCGCCATCCCATAGAGGAAAGGTTTCAACGTAGAGCCCGGTGACCGCAGCGCGCTGATCATGTCCACATGGCCAAAGCGCTTGGCGTCATTGATATCCACCGAACCGAGGTAGGCGCGTACAGCCATGGTCTCCTCCTCAACCACCAGAATGGCGGCGGAGGTGTGCTCTGGCAGGCGTGCGCGCCAGCCCAGCAACAAGTCTTCGAGACGGCGTTGCAGGGTGGCGTCCACGGTCGTACGGATCAAGGGCGGGCTGTCTGGCCGGTTCAAGCGGCGGGCGAGCAAGGGCGCGAGGCTCGGCTCCAGGCGCGGCGCGAGCAACAGCGGTTCTTCCAGCGCTTCATCGACGGCCGATTGCGGCCACACCTGAAACTCGGCGAGGCGGCGCAGCACCTTGTCGCGCGCGTCCTGGGCACGTTGCGGATGGCGGTCCGGGCGCAAGCGGCTCGGCCCTTGGGGCAATACTGCGAGCAAGGCAGCTTCGGCGTGAGTCAGCTGTGCCGGGGATTTGCCCAGGTAGGCCCAACTGGCCGCCGCCACACCCTGCAGCGTGCCGCCGAATGGCGCGCGGTTGAGGTACAAATTGAGTATTTCTTCCTTGGACAGGTGCCACTCCAACTGCGCGGTACGCCACAGCTGACGCAGCTTGCCGTGGAGGGTGCGCGAGTGTGGATCCAGCAAGCGCGCCACCTGCATCGACAACGTGCTGCCACCCGACACCACCCGCGCGCCCGTGAGGTTCTGCCACGTCGCCCGCACCAGCGCCAGCGGGTTCACGCCGGGGTGTTGGTAGAACCAGCGGTCTTCGTAGGTGAGCAGCGCGTCGAGGTAATATGGCGACACATCGCCCGTTTGCACGGGGTAACGCCACACCCCGTTGGCATCGGCAAACCGCCACAACGGCGTGCCATCCTCAGCCAGGACTACCCGCGCCAGATCGTCCTTAGGCAAGGGCAAGGGCCAGATGCGGTCGGCGAGCCACAGCAGGACAATGATCAACACCACAATGCCCAAGGCCCACCGCAATATGTGTGGGAGCGGGCTTGCTCGCGAATGCGGCGGGTCAGTCAATGGATGGGGCACTGGCACACCGCATTCGCGAGCAAGCCCGCTCCCACATTTAACCGAGTACATCCGTAAATAATGAAACCCATGTTTAACTCTATGCTTACAGGGAACTAGCCTGCGTTATCGACAACCAAAGGCACAGACACGCCCACCTTCTCATCAGGACACACACATGCAGGTAGAAAGCTTTTTCGAATGGTTGGGCCAGGCGCTCGGTTCGGTCATCCGCTTTATCGTCGACGGGCTCAGCGGGCTGTTCGGTGCCTTGACCCACGCTGGCGGCAATTTTGTCGAAGGTTTGTCGCGTACGCTGGGCATGGACACTTCGATTATCAGCATCCTCACGCTGATCGTTGGCTTGCTGTTCCTGTATTCGGCAGTGCGGGCGTTTATGCGAGCGTCGATCATCTTCGGGATTATCTGGCTGATGCTGGGGTTGTGGTTGCTGAGCTGGGTTGTTCACTAATTCCAAAAGCTCAACAGCCCCCTGTGGGAGCGGGCTTGCCCGCGATAGCGATGTATCTATCAAAGATGCATCAACTGACAGATAGCTATCGCAGCGACCCGACGAGCCAGCTCCCATTCCAAGCCAAACTATCAGCGGCCCTTGATCACCAGATCCGCCGGGGTTTCCCCCACCGCCTGCCAGTTCGGCCGGTACATCGACTCCACCTGCGGCGGCGGCACGCGGTAAGTCCCCGGCGTCACAGCCCGCGCCAGGTACAACAGGTGCGTAGTGCCCGAGCCATCCAGGTTCATCGCGACCACATAACGGTCGTCACGAAACTCCTGATGCTTGAGCGACGCGTTCTGCATCGACTCACGCCATTCCTTCACCTGGCTGCTGGCGTTTTCCAGGCTGGCCGCGCTTTGTGCCAGGTTCTGGTTTTCCAGTTCCAGGCCTGCGGGCAGCAGGTCCACCACCAGGGCATCCGGCACGCGCTGCTTGGCGCTTACCGCCAAATGCACCAGCACCAGATCACCACTGTTGAGGTTACGCAGGTTCAGCGGTTGGCCGTTCATGCCCAGGTATTCGCGGCGGATGCTCAGGTTGTCGCCACCCGGCGCCGGTGGCACCTGTGGATAACCTGAAATCGTCAGTTGCTGATACACCGGCGCCTCGCCCTGATTGCTCAAGGTCAGGTCGCTGGACAGCAACTTGCCTTCGAGTTCCAGCGTTGAGTGCTGATTGTCCAACGCTTGCGCCCCGCCACTGCCGGTCAGCGACACCTGCCAGTTCGTCTCGGGCTGCGAGAAGCCAAGGCGCCCGGCGAGGAACAGCGAATTGCGTTCCTGAGTCGACAAGTACGGGCTGGCCGCCAACTGATCCGACAGCGTAAACAAACGCTCCTCGCGCTTGCCTTTGGCCAGGTCATTTTCTTCGAGCAACGCCAGGATCATTGCCTGATCGCGTAGCGGGCTGCCGTAGTCGGCCAGCCATTCATTGGCGTTGCGCTGCGCCGCCAAACCGGCGAGCAAGGCTTGATCCGCGCGCGGCTGGTCACCCATTTTCTGCAGCGCGATGGACAGTTGCACCAGCGGCAACCCGGAACGCGCATCGCTGCGGCGTTCAAAGAGGCTGCGCAACGCACCCAACGGTGCCTGCTGACTGCGCGCCAGCACCATGCCGGCGTAAGCCTGTACGGCAAAGCGGGTGTGGTCAGCGTTATCGCTGTAATCCACTTCGATCAGGTTGCGTTCCTGCACATACCGCAGCAGGCGCTCGCTGGCTTTCTTCAATGCTTCGGGTGGCACCGCAAAACCTTGATCACGGGCGCGCAGCAGGAAGTCGGTGACGTAAGCGGTCAGCCAGTATTCCTCTTCACCGTCGGCGCCCCACAAACCAAAACTGCCGTTGTAGCGCTGCATGCCCAGCAGGCGCTCTATGCCCAGTTCGATCTTGCGTTTGCGCTCTTTGTCCGACTCGCCCTTGACGCCCAGGCGCTTGAGCAATGCATCATCGGCATACAGCGACGGGTACAAACCGCTCGCCGTCTGTTCCAGGCAACCGTAGGGATAAGCCTTGAGCGCACTGATCTGCGCGCCGAGGTTCAGCGGCGGTCGGCTCGACAGGCTCAGCAGCGCCTCACGCCCAGAGGCGTCGAATTGATCCAGCGTGCCCGCCGGCAGGTTCCATGGCTGATCCTTGAGCACCGCGCGGTAATGCTTGAGCAGCGCCGGGTAAGCCGGGCGCACGCCCAGTGTCCATTCACGGCTGAACGGCGGCAGGTTTTCACCCGGCAGATCGAGGCCGTTCACCGTCACCTTGAGCTTGCCCTGCCCCAAACCGCCCCAGGCTCTCACCGGAATACGCAACGTGGTGCGCTGGCCTTGCTTGAGCTCAACGGTTTGCGCACCCGCGTTGGCCAGCTCCAACTGCCCTTCGGCAGTCAGTTGCACATCGAGCTTCTGCGCCTTGCCCGACAGGTTCGACAGGTCCAGCGCCAACGTCGTCTGGTCGCCACCGGCGAGGAAGCGCGGCGCCGACAGTTCGGCAATCAACGGCGCAGCAATCACCGTCTTCGCTTCGGCCATGCCATAGCGGTCATCGCTCCAGGCCTGGGCCATCAGGCGCAGCTCGCCATTGAAGTCGGGAATATTGACGCTGACTTCGCCCTCGCCCTGTTCATTCAGGGTGACCGGCGCACTTTGCAGGGCGACGATGGTTACGCTGGTGTCGGGGCGCTTGCCGCCCTTGGCCAGCGCCGCATCACCGCCGAAGGCCAGGCTGGCCAAACGGCCTTGTCCGGCTTCGATCAACTGGCCATAAATGTCGAACTGGTCGACCCCATAGGCCTTGCGGCCAAACAGGCTGGAGTACGGATCGGGCGTCGGGTAATCGGTGATATTGAGGATGCCCACGTCCACCGCCGCCACCAGCACATGCACTTGTTTCGGCACGCTGCCGTCGGCATTTTTCGCCGAGACCTTCACCGTCAGCGGCTGTTTGGGGCGCATTTTTTCTGGCGCGGTGAGGGTCACGCCGAGTTTGCGCTGGGTGCGATCCAGAGGCAGGTGCAACAGGCCGACCGCGCGTTTGGGGGTGATGTTGGCTTTACGTTCGCCAGGGCGAATCACCAGGGCGCTGACGTACAGGTCATGGCGCGACCATTTCGGGTCGAGCTTCACGGCAAAGCTTTTGCCCTCGGCCGGTACGTCGATTTCCTGCCACCACAGCGGCCCTTCGGCGGACTCCACCAGCAGGTAACCTTTGCCTGCGGCAGGCGGAGTCACGGTGACGTTGGCGATATCGCCGTCGCCATACGCGGGTTTATCCAGCGCCAGCTTCACCTGATCCGGGCGCACGGCGCCGCCTTCGGTGTTGTCCTGGGTCTGGTAGCCCGCCCAGAAACGCAGGCTGCTGACCAGACCGGTCTGCGGGTCTTCGACTTCAACACGGTATGGGCCCCACTCCACCTGGAAGCTGACCTTCGCGGTGTCGCCGGCCTTGATGTTCAGGGTCTGCTCGTCGAGGTTGAGGAATTTTTCGTTGAAGTGGTAACTCCAGCCATCGCTCTCGGAGTAGTTCCAATAGTAGTCACGGCGCTCACGCACCAGGCGCACCTTGAGGTTTGGCGCGGCAAGTTTTTGCCCGTCCTGGTTGGCCACCAGCACTTCGAATTCCGCCGGGCCGTCACCGTTGGTTTCCTTGCCATCAAACAGGCCACGCAGGCCCGGCAGTTGCTCGGCTGGCCAGATCGGCTGCACCAGGCGCCGGGTGATCGGCCGCCCGCCCGACTCTTGCAAACTGGCCTGTACGATCAGTTGCAGCGGCGATTTGGCATCGGCCCATTTGCTTTCCAGGGTCAGCGCTTCCTGCCCCTTGGCGTCGAGTACGCTCTCGTCCAGCTCGAAATCCTGGCTCAACTCTTCCTCGGTGACCGAGCCGAACTGGTAGCCGGGCAACGATTTGACGGCTTCGCGCAGGGGGCGCACATAGACTTGCCCGCTGACCCGATTGCCCGAGGCCGGCGCGCCATACAGATAGCGACCGTTGACCTGAATCACCGGGTTATCCGCCGGGCTCAGCGCCGTGTCACTGCCTTTGAGTTCCAGCGCCAGGCGCTCGGGCAGGAAGTCCTCAACCAGGAACTCATACAGCTGCGGCTTGCCGTCGCCGAGGTCGAACACCAACTGCCAGCGGCCGGTCGGCGCTTCGCCGGCCAGTTGTAACTGGTATTGATAGAGGCCGGACGCGTCAGCGTCCCACACAAATTTGCGGCTGACCTGTTCATCCGGGCGGCGCACTTCGACGCTCACCGGCTGTGGCTTGACCGCCTGGCCGTCCTTGTCCCGCAGCAAGGCGTTGAGCAGCACGGTTTCGCCTGGGCGATACAGGTCGCGCGGACCGAAAACAAAGAACTGCAACGGGTGAGAGGGCTGGCCGCCGATGTCGAACTCGGCCAGGTCCAGTGCAGCACTGTCGAGACGCAGCAGGCTGGTTTGCTCGCCTTGCTTGGCCAACAACACCTGGGCTTTTTTCGGCAGCGGCAACTCGGCATGTCCGCCCTTCTCGGTTTTGCCCTGACCGAGCACGCGACCTTCGGCGTCAAGCACCTCAAGGTCGACGCCGTCCAGCGCCTTGCCGCCTTCCAGTGCCTGGGTAAAGACGTCCAGGCGATTGGCGTAGCGGTGCACCGACAGCCCGATATCACTCAAGGTAAACAGCGTGGCCGGTTGCGAATAGTTGTAGGTGCCCGAGGCGCGCATCACCGCCAGGTACACACCCGGCTGTTGCAATTGCTTGAGGCCCGCAATTGGCAGCAACAGGGTTTCACGGGTGTTGCGGGCAGGGTTCAGGTCGAAGCGGCCGCCGTAGACCAGATCGGCCATGGGCAGCAGTTCGCGGGACTCATAGCTTTGCAGGCTGGTGTTGCGGCCCCATTGGGCCAGGAACGACGGCAAGGATTCAGGCTTGATACGGAAGAACTCGACGTCAATCTTGTCGACGTTCAGCGCGATCACCGGCAGGCCTTCGGCCAATCGTGTCGGCAACAGGGTGCCACGGCTGGCGAAACCGACGGTGGCTTGCAGGTCGCGTGTTTCCAGGCGGGCGCTGTACTCGGCGGCGAGCTTGTTGTCGTTGACCGCCTTCACGCCGGCATCGACCGTCAGCACCAGTTTGCGCTGCGGCTCCAGATGGCGCAGGCGCAGCTCCATCAGGTTATCGGAAATTTCCCAGGCGCCATCGACCTTGCCGGATTTGCTGTCGACCAGGTGCAGTTTGTCGGCGAACTTCTGCTCAGGATCCAGCGGGATGGAAAAGCTCACGGAGAGTGTGCTGGCCCCGTCGAGTTGCACTTCGGACACATCCACCACGTTCAACTCACGCCTGGCGTAACGCTGCTTCAGCGCCGCCACGTCCACTGCCGCTTTCGCAGGCTTGGGGGAAACCGTCGTCGCGGCTGGCGCGGTTGGCGCAGCGGGTTTGTCGGAGGAGTCGCAGGCGCTCAGCAGGGCCAGCGCACAAGCCAGGAACAGTCCTTTGTTAAGCATGAGGCACTCTTATGGAGAGGGGTCCGAGGGGTGAACTATATATCAGCCCGAAGGGGGCCGATGTGGTGCTGGTCACATTGACCGACGGAGGGTGGTTTGGTTCTTTACAAGACGTAAGGCCAGGCCAAATCCCACACACAATGAAGAACCTTGTGGGAGCTGGCTTGCCTGCGATCGCGGTGTGCCAGGCAGAAAACTTTGCACTGATGCACCGCCATCGCGGGCAAGCCCGGCTCCCACACTCACCAGCTCCCACATTGGTTCTGCAGTGGCATTGAGGGATGGTTACAATGCCGCTCCCCCAAGGAGCCTCCATGACTTCCCTGCTCACCGACTGGCGCCACCGCTCCACCCATCGCCGCGTCTGGGCCCTGGCCGCGCCGATGATCCTGTCGAATATCTCGGTGCCATTGGTGGCCTTGGTCGACAGCATGGTCATCGGCCACCTGCCTCACGCCCACCAGTTGGGCGCCGTGGCCGTCGGCGCGAGCCTGTATACCTTCCTCGCCTGGGCCATGGGTTTTCTGCGCATGGGCTCCACCGGTTTCGCCGCCCAGGCTGCCGGGCGTAACGATGGCGCGGCATTGCGGCAAATCCTGTTGCAGGGCTTGTTGCTCGCGCTGGGGCTGGCGATGCTGCTCGGCACGGTGGGCATCCCCTTGAGCCATCTGGCCCTGGAATGGATGCAGCCGTCCCCCGAACTGAATCAACTGACACAAGACTTTTTCCACACGCGCTTGTTTGGCTTGCCCGCCGCACTTGCCAGCTATGCGCTGGTCGGCTGGTTCCTCGGCACGCAAAACGCCCGCGCGCCGCTGGCGATTTTGCTGACGACGAACCTTGTGAATATCGCCCTGAACCTGTGGTTCGTGCTTGGCCTGGATTGGGGCGTGGTGGGTTCGGCCCGCGCCTCCGTCGTGGCCGAATGGACCGGCGCCCTGCTCGGCCTGGCCCTGACGCAAAAAGCCCTGCGCGCCTACCCCGGGCACATCGCCTGGGCCGCGTTGAAATTGTGGGAAAGCTGGCGCCCGCTGTTAGCGGTCAACCGCGACATCTTTATCCGCAGCCTGGCGCTGCAATCGGTGTTTTTCATGATCACGGTACAAGGCGCACGCCTGGGCGACGCCACCGTGGCGGCCAATGCGCTGTTGCTCAACGGCCTGCTGCTGACCGCCCATGCGCTGGACGGTCTGGCCCACGCCGTCGAAGCCCTGTGCGGCCATGCCATCGGCGCCCATGACCGCCAGTCGCTGCGTCGTTCGTTGGTGGTGGCGGGCGGTTGGTCGCTGATCGCCAGCATTGGCTTTGCATTGCTGTTCACTGTCGCCGGGCATCTGTTTATCGCCATGCAAACCGACATCCCCAGCGTGCGCGAAACCGCCGACCTTTACCTGCCTTATCTGGCAGTACTCCCGTTGATTGCGGTGTGGAGCTACCTGCTCGACGGCCTGTTCATCGGCGCCACCCGCGCCCGGGAAATGCGCAACGGCATGCTGCTGACCGTGCTGCTGACCGTGCCGGTTGCCTGGGCCTTGCAGGGCCTGGGCAATCACGGGCTGTGGCTGACCTTCCTGTTGTTCATGGCCCTGCGCAGCCTTACTTTGTGGGCGATTGCCTGGCGCTTGAACCGGCAGGATCAGTGGCTTGGATAAAAGCGGTTACGCGGTCCAGCACAGGCGCGAGCCAACGTAGCGGCTTGGCGATAGACGCCACCAGCGTCGCGTGGTTGGTCCTGGTGAAATAGAACGCTTCGACCGGCACGCCCGCCGTGCGCAACTTGCTCGCCAGCCCCCCGGTATTGCGCGTGGGGTTGACCAGGTTGTCGTCCTTCGAAGCGATCAACAGGCTGGGCGGCGCACTGGCGCTGACGTGGTTGATCGGCTGCGAGTCCGGTGGCGAATCGGGGAAGAAAAACACCGGGCGCACGTCGCGGTTTTCAATCGGCAGGAAGTCATACGGCCCGGCCAGGCCAATCCAGCCCTTGAAGATTGACGGCGACAAACCCACCGCGTTCAGCCAGCGCGAATCCAGTGCCAGCATCGACGCGTTATACGCGCCGGAGCTGTGGCCCATCACATACATCTGCACGGGATCGGCGCCGTAGTCGGCGATGTGCTCGTGAGCCCAGGCCACGACTTTGGCGCCGTCCTGGAGAAAAGCGGGGTAACGTACCTGGGGGTAGAGCCGGTAATCAGCGATCACCACCACAATGCCGCGCGAGGCCAGGGCTTCGCCGACGAAACCGTAGTCTTCCCTCGAGCCGCTGTTCCAGCTGCCGCCGTAGAAAAACACCACGACCGGGGCGTTGGACACGGCCGGGACGGGGCGGTAGACGTCGAGTTTCTGGCGGGGGTCATCGCCATAGGCGATGGCGGAGGTTTTGGTGAAGGTGCTGGAGGGCGTGAGTGCGTTGAGTACTTTGATCGGGGAGCAGGCCGACAGTAGCGCCGCGACAATCAAGGTAAATGCTTGAAGGTACTTGCTCGACATTATCCAGCCCTCACAATGAAGCGACTACCAAACTCAGATACAAATGTGGGAGCGGGCTTGCTCGCGAATACGGTGGGTCAGTGAACACATACGTGACTGATATACCGCATGCGCGAGCAAGCCCGCTCCCACATTTTGGATCGCTGTCGACCGTACTTACGAGGACAGGTAAGACGAGCGCGTCAGGCCCAGGCGCAATGCATCCAGGAACTGGGTGCGCTCGCTGGCACTGATCTTCGCGCTCGCACACTTGTCACGGTAGTGCGTCATCAGCTCCTCCGGCGACAAGTGCACGTAACGCAGCATGTCTTCGATGGTGTCGTGGGTTTCGATGCCGGCGCTGTATACCGAACCGTCTTCACGCTGGTAGATGTTCACCGAATCGGTGTCACCGAACAGGTTGTGCATGTCACCCAGAATTTCCTGGTAGGCACCGACCAGGAAGATACCCAGCAAGTAGTCCTCGCCCTCGTTCAGGGCGTGCACCGGCAGGCTGGTCTCGATGGACTGCTCATCGACGTACTGCTTGATCTTGCCGTCGGAGTCGCAGGTCAAATCCTGCAATACCGCGCGGCGCAGCGGCTCTTCATCCAGGCGATGCAGCGGCAGGATCGGCAGGACCTGGCCGATGGCCCAGGTGTCCGGCAGGCTCTGGAACACCGAGAAGTTGCAGATGTATTTGTCGGCAAGCTTGTCGTTGAGCTCGTCCAACACCTGGCGGTGCGAACGCTGGCGGGCCTTGAGCGAGTCGTGCAAACGGCGGCATACGGCGAAGTAGCACTGCTCGGCCAGGGCTTTTTCAGCCAGGGTGATCTTGCCGTCGGCGTACTGGGTGGCCACGTCGCTCATGTAGTGAGTGGCGCGCCAGTAGGTTTCGGTGACCATTTCAATGTCGGTCGGGCCCAGCAGGTCCACCAGCCATTGCACGGTTTCCGGCAGGCTTTCCTTGTTTTCGATCAGCGGGATTTCGTCGTTGTGTTTCTCGACGTCAGTCACCTGCACCACCAGCATGGCGTGGTGGGCGGTCAGGGAACGGCCGCTTTCGGAGAAAATGTTCGGGTGCGGCAGGCTCTGGGCGTCGCAGAATTCCTTGAGCATACCCACGACCACACCGGCGTAGTCGTCCATGTCGTAGTTGATCGAACTGGCGTTACGCGAGTGCGTGCCGTCGTAGTCCACACCCAGGCCGCCGCCGACGTCGATGTGGTCCACCGGCAGGCCGAGGTTGCGCAGTTCACCGTAATAACGAATGGCTTCCTTGAAACCGTGCTGGTAGTCGGCCAGGTTGGCGATCTGCGAACCCATGTGGAAGTGCAGCAGGCGGATGCCCTGATCCAGGCCCGCCGCGCGGAAACGCTCGACCACGGACAGCAGTTGCGCCGCCGAGAGGCCGAATTTGGACTTCTCGCCGCCGGTGTCCGCCCACTTGCTCGAGGCCAGGGACGACAAGCGCACGCGCAGGCCAACCTGCGGCTTGACCTTGAGGCTGGCGGCTTCTTCGATCACCAGTTCAACTTCGGATTCTTTCTCGATCACGATGAACACGTTGTGGCCCAGCTTCTGACCCATCAGGGCCAGGCGGATGAACTCACGGTCCTTGTAACCGTTGCAGACGATGGTGCCACCCTTCGGCGCGAGGGCCAGCACGGCCAGCAGCTCAGGCTTGGAACCGGCTTCCAGGCCGATGGACACGTTCTGGGTGGCGATGATGTTCTCGATCACCGCCTCCTGCTGGTTCACCTTGATCGGGTACAGCGCGGTGTACTTGCTCTGATATTCCAGGCGCTCGATGTTCGAATCGAAGGCACCGGTCAATTGGCGTACACGGTCTTGCAGAATATCGGGGAAGCGCACCAGCAACGGCAGTGACAGGCCGCTCTTGCGCAGTTCGTCGACTTGCTCGTAAAGGTCGACAGGCGTGCTGTTCGGGCCGTTCGGACGGACTTCAACGCGACCGGCATCATTGATCGCGAAATACCCGGCCCCCCAATGGCGAATCCCGTAAACACTGCGGCTGTCCGCAACTGTCCATTGGCTGCCATCGTCTTTGCGTGTGCGTCGTACGGACATCGAAGTCCCCTATAAATGAAGTCGAAGGCACCGCCCCTATCAGAGGCTGGCGCAGTCTAAAGAATGAAAATGACGATTTGCCTGCGTGAAAGGTAGGACCCCACGCGCAGGACAGAGTTTAGACACAGGTCGGGAAGAGGCTTTCAGCCGCCGGACTTCTTGGCCTTGTACCCGAGCTTGATCAGCTCGGCCAACAGCAACTCGACGTGATCGCCCTGAATCTCGATGACGCCGTCTTTCAACGCGCCACCGGTGCCACAACGCTTTTTCAACGTGGTGGCCAGTTCTTTCAGGGCATCCTCGGCCAGCGGAACGCCGGTGATGGTGGTCACCGTCTTGCCGCCACGGCCTTTGCTCTCGCGTCGCACGCGGGCAATACCGTCGCCTTCAGGGATCAGGGTCTGTTTACAGGTACACGAATCCACGGGCTGACGACAGTCCGGGCAGTGTCGACCTGCGTCGGTGGAAAATACCAGGCCACCAAGGGCGGCGAAGGATGCGGCTTTTTTGGCCACCGGCAATCCTCTTGGGAGGACAAAGACTGATCGGTACTCACAATGAGGGTTACCGACCGCGAAGCCCCACTCAGGCAGGGGCAGCGCTACCGAACCAACCGACTCCTAACAGCAGGGTGGTTCGGGTGAAAAGTCGCGCAGTGTAACGGCAAAAAGCCGACTTGCTAAGGGCCAAATGGCGCCAATTTATGCAGCTTTAGCGACGTGAGGCCAGATAGCGCCGCAAGCCCTCTTGCGCGTCCGGGCAGTAGGGCTTTTGTTCAGCTTCCTGCAGGACAATTTCAAGGGGTAAAAAGCGCGCTTCCATGACTTCTTCGGGCTGCAGCCGCAGGGGGCCGTCCCAGACGGCCGAGTAGGATTTGCACCAGAGTTTGCTGTCGCCGTCTTCAAAGTAGAAATGGTCGTGCTCGACCAATTCCACGCCGCTGACGCCCAACTCCTCTTCAAGCTCCCGAGCCGCCGACAAGGTGTAGGACTCACCCTTCGCGACCATCCCGCCCGCCGCCGTGTCCCAGAAACCCGGGTACATGGCCTTGCTCAGGGTGCGCCGGTGCACGCAGAGCTCGCCGGCGGAGTTGAACAGAAAGATAAAGGTGCAACGGCCAATCAGGCCGCGCTGGCGCAGGTCGGACCTGACCAGGGCGCCGAGCAGGTTGTCTCGCTCGTCGACCCAGCAGATCAGTTCAGCATCGGAAGCCGCTCGGTGGGCGGCCTCCTTTTGAGTAGCGTCCATCATCACCCCTGGTTGAGGAGCTGACGCAGATCGATAACGGCAGCGTTTGCCCGGGAAATATAATTGGCCATGACCAGCGAGTGGTTGGCGAGGATGCCAAAGCCACTGCCGTTAAGAATCATAGGGCTCCAAACCGGTTCCTGCGAAGCTTCCAGCTCACGAATGATCTGGCGCACGCTGACGGTGGCGTTTTTCTTGGCCAGCACGTCGGCAAAATCGACTTCGATGGCGCGCAGCAAGTGGGACAAGGCCCACGCCTGGCCACGGGCTTCGTAGAACACGTTGTCGATCTGCATCCATGGGGTTTCCACCACTTCCTCATCGACCTGCGGCACTTCACCCGGCGCCAGGGCCTCGGTTTTCAGCGCGGTGTTCAGCTTGACCCGGCCGACACTGGCCGACAGGCGTTGCGACAGCGAACCCAGCCGGGTAGCGACATCGCCCAGCCAGTTGTTCAGGTTGTCGGCACGCGCATAGAACAGCGCGCCGCGTTGATTCGGGTCGGACAGGCGCGCTTCGTAGCGGCTCAGGGAGTTGATGCCTTCCTGGTATTCCGATTCGCTGGACGGCAGCACCCAGCTCTTGTTGTCAAAGTTGAAACGCGGCTCGGCCTTGGCCAGGTCAGCATCTTCAGCCGACTGCGATTGGGAACGGGCGAAGTCTTTACGCAGGGCACGGGTCAAGTCGCGGACCTGCACCAGCACGCCATATTCCCAGCTCGGCATGTTGTCCATCCACAGGCCTGGCGGGAAACGGTCGTTGGAAATGTAGCCGCCGGGCTTGTTCAGCAAAGTGCCGACCACGGTCTTGAGGGTTTCGACGGTGGTGAAGCCCACCACCATCTGCTTGCCGTCCTTTTCTGCGGCAAGCTGGGCATTTTGCTGGACCGGGAACAATGCCGGCTCTTCGCTCCAGTACCAGCCGAGGCCGCCGGTGACCAACAGGTACAAACCCAGCACGCTGAGCACGGCGCGGCTCATCAGCAGGTTGCGAAAGTAGCCGCGGTTGGCCGACTTGGGCTCAGGAGCAGGGCCTTTGGCGCTGCCTGCACGGTTTTTCCAGTCCAGCATGGCGATATCCTTTCAATCACTTGAGTTCATGCACGTCAATGGTCCGGGTGCGTTCAAACACTCCGACCACAACCCTACCCCATCGTGCCCGTGGATGCGGGGCTTTTAACCGAAAGTGGCAGGTGCGCGAGGTTCAACTATAAAGGATGCACGTTTTTTACGCTGCGCGACCAACAGGTCGGTAACTGAATGCTCAAGACCCGTACTTAATTGACGTATGACACTCATGTAATGGAAAAGAGGTGCTAGCATAGAGCCATCAGTCGACCTCAGCATGCGCCCTCACTAGTAGTCAGGATATGACCGAGCCAGAAGACCCCAGCCGTGAGCGTCTCAAGCACCATTTTGCCCAGCGGGTAATTCATCAGGCACGTCAAATTCTTGAGATCTGGCAGCGCCTGCAACGCAGCGAATGGTCGAACGCCGATTTGTCCGAACTCAGCGAGGCCAACCTGCGCCTGCTGCGCTTTGCCGAACGTTTCGAACAACCGGAGCACGGCCAGTTGGCGCGGCATATCGGCGAATCCCTCAAAGCTGTGGACGACAATCGCGGCCGCCTGAGCAGCCAGCTGATCACCGAGCTCAACCGCCTGATGCAGCGCTTGTCCCGCACCGGCTTGCGCCAGGGCGACCAGTTGGAACAGACCTTCCTGCCGCCGATGCGCAAGCCGATCTACGTGATGCTGGCCGATCACGACCGTGCCGAGCGCCTGGCCAAGCAACTTGAATTCTTTGGTTTGAGCGCCCAGTCCCTGGACAGCGTGGCGGCGTTTCGCGCCTCCATGGCCGAGCGCCTGCCGTCGGCGATTGTGATGGACGTGGATTTTTGCGGCACCGGCCTGGGCCTCAAACTCGCCGCCGAGGCCCAGGAAGGTCTGGAGCAAAAGCTGCCGCTGCTGTTTTTCAGCCTGCACGAAACCGATACGCCCACCCGCCTCGCCGCCGTGCGCGCCGGTGGCCAGGAATTCCTCACCGGCACACTGGAAGCCTCCAGCCTGCTGGAAAAAATCGAAGTGCTGACCTGCGTCGCCCAGTACGAACCTTATAAAGTGCTGATCATCGACGACTCGCGGGCTCAGGCGTTGCACACCGAACGCCTGCTCAACAGTGCCGGCATCGTTACCCGCACTTTGATTGAGCCGATCCAGGCCATGGCCGAGCTGGCGGATTTCCAGCCGGACCTGATCATCCTCGACATGTATATGCCAGCCTGTACCGGTACCGAACTGGCCAAGGTGATTCGCCACAACGACCGGTATGTCAGCGTGCCGATCATCTACCTGTCGGCCGAGGACGACCTGGATAAACAGCTCGATGCCATGAGCGAAGGCGGCGACGACTTCCTCACCAAGCCGATCAAGCCGCGCCACCTGATAACCACCGTGCGCAACCGTGCCGCACGAGCGCGCAACCTGAAGGCGCGCATGGTCCGCGACAGCCTGACCGGCCTGTACAACCACACCCATATCCTGCAATTGCTCGAAGACTGCAGCTTCCGCGCGCGCCGCGAGAACAAGCCGCTGAGCTTTGCCATGCTCGACATCGACCACTTCAAGCGGGTCAACGACAGCCACGGCCACCCCATGGGCGACCGCGTAATCAAGAGCCTGGCGTTGTTTCTCAAGCAACGTTTGCGCAAGACCGACTTTATCGGGCGCTACGGCGGCGAAGAGTTCGCCATCGTGATGCCCGACACCGACCTGGAATCGGCCTGCAAGGTGCTGGACGAAATTCGCGGGCGTTTTGCCGAAATCCACTACCCCGCCCAACCCCAGGATTTGTGGTGCACCTTCAGCGCCGGGCTGGTCGAGCTGTGCGAAGGTTCCGACAGCCTGATGATGGCTGCCCAGGCCGACGAGGCGCTGTATCGCGCCAAGGACGCCGGGCGCAACCGCGTACAAGCGGCGCGCACGTCAAAGCAAAGTGCCATCTTTTCACCGGAATCCAGCGATTCCGTCATAACTCTGTAATGGAAACGCAATAACTTCAGGCACTTATCTTTTGCTGTCGGTTGAAACCACGCATGCGCCTGAAGCTGCTGACCAATCTCAATACCCTCCTTCTGGTGGCCGTGTGCCTGGCACTTGGGGCGACGCTGTGGTGGTCGCAACGGGCGCTGGAACGGCCTTATTTGCTGATGGAGCGTTACCTCGGGCTGTCGCAGACCTTCCAGAACCAGGCCGCACGCAATATCGACGACTACTTGGGCAGCGGCGACGCCTTGCGCTTGAGCAGTGCCAGCCAGAGCCTGGAAAACCTGTTGCAGCATCTGGATGAACTGCCTGCCGACCTCGCGCAAAACCTGCGCCCGAGCCTGACCGAACTGGATGCTTTCAGCAAAACCGACCTGCTGGCCGCCGGCAAACTGGCTGGCGACCCGCAAGCCTTGTTGCTGCAAGCCGAGCGCGAACTGGGGGCGAACCTGGAGCAACTGAGCCAGTACGCGATGGGCGTCAATTCGCCGGATGCCGCGCGTTATTTGCCACCCCTGCTGGCAGCGGCCCAGCACCTGGGCAAGCTGTCACTGGCCCGCGACAAGCTGGTAAGCAGCGGCCGCGCAGAATTGGCTGACGATGTAGAGCGCGAAATCGCCAGCATCCGTACCCAGGCCGACGTGTTGGCGCAGTTGCCATTGCTCGGTGTGAAGGCCAGCAGCGAATCCAGCACCGATGACTTTTCCGCGATGATGGGCCTGGAAAACAGCGAAAAAACCGAAGTACAAGACACCGGCGTCGACCTCAAGCGCGAGCTCAACAGCCTGCTGACCCGCTACCCGGCCGAACTCAAGCGCACCCGCGACCAGATCCAGCAACGCGCCGACCTCGCCACCGGCACCCACCTGAAAATCGCCGCCGTGCAGCAAGCCATCGCCGGCCTTGAGCCGGTGGTGCGCGCGCAACACGGCAAGATCCAGGGCGAAGTGCGCCTGATGCAGGGCGTGATGATCGGCCTGATTTTGTTGATCGCGTTGCTGATCGACACCCTGCAACGCCGCCTGGCGCGGGTGCTGACCAACCTCGCACCGGCTCTGTCGACTTGGGCCGAGGGCGATTTCAGCCAGCCGATTGCCCTGGGCAAGACCAACCGCGAACTGCACGATATTGAAGCCTCGTTGAACCGCCTGCGCGCGTATCTGGTGGACCTGGTGGGCACCATTCGCGGCAATGCCGAGGAAGTCGCCGGCAGCAGCCGCGCCCTTGCCGAACTGAGCAGCGGGCTGCACGACGGCGCCGAGCGCCAAGCCGGTGATACCGGGCAGATTCGTGACTCCCTGGGCGAGCTGGAAGCGACGATCCAGCAAGTGGCGGGCGATGCCAGCCAGGCCGCCAGCGCCAGCCGCAGCGCGGGCCAGGCGGTGGAGCAAGGCCAGCGGGTGATTGGCTTGAGCCTGACGGGCTTGCACGCTTTGGTCGGCGAAGTGCAGCAAAACGCACAGATGATCGAGAAACTCGCCGAAGAATCCGCCACCATCGGCGGCGTACTGACAGTGATTCGCTCGATTGCCGACCAGACCAATTTACTCGCACTTAACGCCGCCATCGAGGCCGCGCGGGCCGGTGAAGCCGGGCGCGGGTTTGCCGTGGTGGCCGACGAAGTCCGCTCGTTGGCGCAGCGCACCGCCGGCGCCACCGCCGAAATCCAGGGCCTGATTGCCAGCCTGCAAACAGCCGCCCATCAGTCGGTTGAAGGCATGCGCGCCCAGGTCGAGCATGCCGAAGCCACCGCCCGGCAAGCCCAGGCGGCGGATGGCGCGCTGGATGAAATCGTCGGTGCGATCCACACCATCTCCGAAACCGCCGTGCGCATCGCTGATGTGACCGCGCAGCAGAGTGGCGCCGTCAGTGAGATTCGCGACAACAGCGAGCGGATTCACCAGTTGGGCGAGGATAATTTGCTGCGCATCGGGCAAGGGCGCAGCCAGGGTGAGCATTTGTTGGTGCTGGGTGGGCAGCTCAATACGGCGGTGCAGGCCTTTCGCGTCTGACCCGTTCCATTGCCAAGTGAAGATCAAAATGTGGGAGCGGGCTTGCTCGCGAATGCGGTGTCTCAGTCAACACATCCATCACTGACCCACCGCATTCGCGAGCAAGCCCGCTCCCACATTTAATCTCTGGTGTAGTCAGAACTGTGTTTCCAATGACCAGATCCGACGGGTTAGTCACAAATTTTGCGCAATCCTCGCTAATCGTGCTGCCTACTGCATAGAACTGGACAGTCACAAAGGCTTTGCGGCATAGTCGCCGGGTTCTGCCGTACCCACATCAATAACAAGGAACAGCCGATGGCGACCTTACTGGTTCTTCACGGACCCAACCTGAACCTGCTCGGCACCCGTGAACCGGGCGTCTACGGGGCAGTGACCCTGGACCAGATCAACCTCGATCTTGAACGCAGGGCGCGTGAAGCCGGCCACCATCTGCTCTACCTGCAAAGCAATGCCGAGTACGAATTGATTGATCGCATCCATGCCGCGCGCGGCGAAGGCGTGGACTTTATTTTGATCAATCCCGCCGCTTTTACGCACACAAGTGTTGCATTACGTGACGCGCTGCTGGCGGTGAGCATCCCATTTATCGAAGTGCATTTGTCGAACGTGCACAAACGCGAAGCTTTCCGCCATCACTCCTACTTCTCCGATGTAGCGGTAGGTGTGATCTGCGGCCTTGGCGCCAGCGGTTACCGACTGGCCCTGGAGGCCGCCCTGGAACACATTGAACAACCGGCCAAGCGCCCCTGACCGACCCTTGGGAGTTGATGATTCATGGATATCCGTAAAGTTAAGAAATTGATCGAACTGCTGGAAGAATCCGGTATCGACGAGCTGGAAATCAAGGAAGGCGAAGAGTCCGTACGGATCAGCCGCCACAGCAAGACCCCGGCTCAACAGTTCTACGCACCACAGATGCAAGCACCGGCGCCAGCCGCTGCTGCGCCGGCCGCTGCTCCTGCTGCCGCCGCTGCTCCTGCCGCCCCAGCCGCTCCGGCGCTGAACGGCTTCGTGGTCAAGTCGCCAATGGTCGGTACCTTCTACCGCACCCCGGCACCGACCTCGCCAGCCTTCGTTGAAGTCGGCAAGACCGTGAAAGTGGGCGACACCATCTGCATCGTTGAAGCGATGAAGATGATGAACCACATCACCGCTGAAAAAGCCGGCGTCATCGAATCCATCTTGGTAGAAAACGGTCAGCCGGTTGAGTACGACCAGCCGCTGTTCACCATCGTTTGAACCGCGGAGTGCCTTCGATGTTGAAACCTGCGAAGAAACTGGAAAAAGTCCTGATCGCCAACCGCGGTGAGATCGCCCTGCGAATCCTGCGCGCCTGTAAGGAACAAGGCATCAAGACCGTCGCTGTTTATTCGACGGCCGACTCGGAACTGATGCACGTGAAACTGGCGGACGAAAGCATCTGCATCGGCCCGCCACTGGCCACGAACTCGTACCTGAAAGTCCCAAGCATCATCGCTGCGGCAGAAGTGACCGGCGCTACCGCCATCCACCCTGGCTACGGTTTCCTTGCGGAAAACGCCGACTTCGTCGACCAGGTGGAAAAGTCCGGCTTTACCTTCATCGGCCCGAAAGCCGAGACCATTCGCCTGATGGGCGACAAGGTCTCCGCCAAGGAAGCCATGATCGCGGCCGGCGTGCCAACCGTTCCAGGCTCCGACGGCCCACTGCCTGAAGACGAGGAAACCGCTCTGCGCATTGGTCGCGAAGTCGGTTACCCGGTGATCATCAAGGCCGCCGGTGGCGGTGGTGGTCGCGGCATGCGCGTGGTGCACAAGGAAGAAGACCTGATCGAAGCCGCCAAGCAGACCCGCTCTGAAGCAGGCGCCTGGTTCAACAACCCGATGGTCTACCTGGAAAAGTACCTGACCAACCCACGTCACGTGGAAGTGCAGGTTCTGTCCGACGGCCAGGGCCACGCCATTCACCTGGGTGACCGCGATTGCTCGCTGCAACGTCGCCACCAGAAGGTACTGGAAGAAGCCCCGGCACCGGGCCTGGACGAAAAAGCCCGCGAAGAAGTGTTGGCTCGCTGCGTCAAGGCGTGCATCGACATCAACTACCGTGGCGCCGGTACCTTTGAGTTCCTCTACGAGAACGGCCGCTTCTACTTCATCGAGATGAACACTCGTGTGCAGGTAGAGCACCCGGTTTCGGAGATGGTCACCGGTATCGACATCGTCAAGGAGATGCTGAGCATCGCCGCTGGCAACCCGCTGTCCTTCACCCAGAACGACGTGAAGATCCACGGCCACTCCCTGGAGTGCCGGATCAACGCCGAAGACCCGAAAACCTTTATCCCAAGCCCTGGCCTGGTCAAGCATTTCCATGCGCCCGGCGGCAACGGCGTACGTGTGGATTCGCACCTGTACAGCGGCTACAAGGTTCCGTCCAACTATGACTCGCTGATCGGCAAGCTGATCACCTGGGGCGCTACCCGTGACGAGGCCATGGCCCGCATGCGTAACGCGCTGGACGAGATCGTGGTTGACGGCATCAAGACCAACATCCCGCTGCATCGGGACCTGGTTCGTGATGAAGGCTTCTGCGAAGGTGGTGTGAACATTCACTACCTGGAACACAAGCTGGCTAACCAGTAAGTGCTCCACCCAACAAAACCGCCTTCGGGCGGTTTTGTTGTTTGTGGCACCTGGGTTTTGCTGGATGGATACATTCCCCTGTGGGAGCGGGCTTGCTCGCGAATGCGTTGGGTCAGTGATGGATGTGTTGGCTGATACACCGCTTTCGCGAGCAAGCCCGCTCCCACATTTGTTATGTGTACACCCCTCCCGCCGCTCGCGTAAACTTGCGCGCTTTCGCAGCCCACCCCGCTGCACATTCAATTTTTCAAAGGTGCCCGCCATGCCTTGGCTGCAAGTCCGTCTCGCCATCAGCCCAGAACAAGCCGAAACCTACGAAGACGCTTTCCTCGAAGTCGGCGCCGTTTCGGTCACCTTCATGGACGCCGAAGACCAACCCATCTTCGAACCGGAACTCAACACCACCCCGCTGTGGTCCCACACCCATTTGCTCGCCCTGTTCGAAGATGGCACCGATGCCGCTGCCGTCCTGGCCCATATGGAACTGCTGACCGGCAGCCCGCTGCCCGAGCACCACAGTGAAGTGATCGAAGACCAGGACTGGGAGCGCAGCTGGATGGATAACTTCCAGCCGATGCGTTTCGGCCAACGCCTGTGGATCGTGCCAAGCTGGCACGCCGCGCCTGAACCAGACGCCGTCAACCTGCTGCTCGACCCCGGTCTGGCGTTCGGCACCGGCACCCACCCCACCACCGCGCTGTGCCTGGAGTGGCTGGACGGCCAGGACCTTAACGACTGCAACGTGCTGGACTTCGGCTGTGGCTCGGGGATCCTGGCCATTGCCGCGCTGCTGCTGGGCGCCAAGGAAGCCGTGGGTACCGACATCGACGTGCAGGCCCTGGAAGCCTCGCGCGATAACGCTGGCCGCAACAACATCCCTGAAGGCAAATTCCCGCTGTACCTGCCGGAGCAGCTGCCCCAGGTGCAAGCCGACGTTTTGGTCGCAAACATCCTCGCCGGGCCGCTGGTTTCGCTGGCCCCGCAGCTGTCGAGCCTGGTCAAGCCGGGGGGCCGCCTGGCACTGTCGGGCATCCTCGCCGAACAGGGCGAAGACGTGGCTGCCGCTTATGCGCAGGATTTCGAGCTGGATCCGATCGCAAACCGTGATGGCTGGGTACGCATCAGCGGTCGTCGGCGCTAGAATGAGCGCTTGCCTGAATCGGATGGCCGCATGACCGACAGTTTCGTCACCCAGTGCCCGCATTGCCAAGCCCGCTTTCGCGTCAGCCACGCCCAATTGAGCGTGGCCCGTGGCGTGGTTCGCTGCGGCTCGTGCCTGCAAGTGTTCAACGCGGCCCGCCAGTTGCTGGAGCAACGCGCCCACGCGTCTGCACCAGAACCTGAGCAGCCGGCGGTCGTTGAAACCCCTGCAGCGCCGGCCCCCGAGGCACCGCGCGCCATCAGCCAGAAACAGTGGACCGCCGAAGAGCTGGACCTGGACAACCTGGACCTGGACGAAGAACTGGCCAAGCTGGAACGCCGCGAGATTCAGCACACTCAGCCGGCAGGTGGCGAACGTCGCCAGGCCGGCATAGACCGCAGGCAAAAAGAAGAGTCTCTCAGCGCCAGCCGTGACACGGTCAAGGCCGAGGAAGAGAAATGGGCCGCCAGCCTGTTCAGCGAACCGCCTGAGGAACGCACGCCAGCAGCCGAAGACGAACCTGAACCGGCCAAAGCGCCTGCGACCCGGCAGCGCACCGAGCCGTCCATGTCGTTTCATATTGATGATGTCGACGAAGAACCGCCGCTGCGCTCAACCCCTGACGATGACGAACTGGACCCACCCTTCAGCCCCGTCACCGACGAAGTGCACGAGCCGGAACCCGAAGAGCGCCCTCAGCCGCGCCGTAAACGCTCGCGCCCGGAGGCCAGTGTTCACGATGAGATGCTGCAGGACCTGGAAGACGACCCACTGCATCTTTATGCACAGAAGCGCCCATCCGGCTGGGGCCGCCGCCTGATCTGGATCGTCCTGGTACTGCTGGCCGCCGCCGGCCTCGCAGGCCAGTACATCGCCTACCAATTCGACGACCTGGCCCGCCAGGACGCCTACCGCCCGTGGTTCCAGCAACTGTGCCCAAGCCTGGGTTGCACCGTGCCATCGCGGGTCGACATCGCTCACATCAAAAGCAGCAACCTGGTGGTGCGCAGCAACCCTGAGTTTGCCGGAGCACTGGTAGTGGACGCGATCATTTACAACCGTGCAACGTTCTCCCAGCCCTTCCCGCTGCTGGAACTGCGCTTTGCCGACTTGAACGGCAACCTGATTGCCAGTCGTCGCTTCAAGCCTGGCGAATACCTGAGCGGTGAGCTCGCCGGAGTGAGCGAAATGCCATCGCAGACACCGATCCATATTTCCCTGGACATCCTCGACCCGGGCAATAAAGCGGTGAATTACAGCCTGAGCTTCCACTCGCCTGAGTGAATCGGTTGATGCACCAAGGTTTGACGGCGGATTCTTGACTTCACCCCGCGCAACCAAACCGGTCGCGATAAAGAAATAACTGTTCAGATTTTATCCAATTCAGCCTTTATCCAGTCATCGAGAGCGGGTATCATGCCAACCCTTTTTCGAACTCTAATGATCCGGCCCCACAACAGGGAAGTCCTATGTCGGCGGTACGCATCGGCCCATACACATTGCAGAACGGCTTGATCCTCGCCCCGATGGCGGGTGTCACCGACCAGCCCTTTCGTCAGCTGTGCAAGCGTTTGGGCGCGGGTCTAGTAGTCTCGGAAATGGTCACCAGCGACATGAGCTTGTGGAACACCCGCAAATCGCGGATGCGCATGATCCACGAAGGTGATCCCGAGCCCCGCTCGGTACAGATCGCCGGTGGAGATGCACAGATGCTGGCGGACGCGGCCCGGGCCAATGTGGAGCTGGGTGCACAGATCATCGACATCAACATGGGCTGCCCGGCCAAGAAGGTCTGCAACAAGGCCGCCGGTTCCGCATTGTTGAAAGATGAGCAGTTGGTCGCCGAGATCCTGCAGGCCGTTGTCGCCGCAGTGGATGTGCCGGTGACCCTGAAGATTCGTACCGGCTGGGACCGGGACAACAAGAACGGCCTGACGGTGGCGAAGATCGCCGAACAGGCAGGCATTACAGCGCTGGCAGTGCATGGCCGCACCCGCGCCGACCTTTACACCGGTGAAGCCGAGTACGACACCATTGCCGCCATCAAGCAGGCGGTGTCGATGCCGGTGTTTGCCAATGGCGACATCGACTCAGCCGAGAAAGCCCGGCGCGTGCTGCACGCAACCGGTGCCGATGGCTTGTTGATTGGCCGGGCCGCCCAGGGGCGGCCGTGGATTTTTCGTGAGATCGAGCACTTTCTGCGTACCGGCGACGTGTTGCCGGCACCGGAGCTGATCGAGGTGGAACGTATTCTGCTAGAGCATCTGGCCGCCCTGCACGCCTTCTATGGAGACGTGATGGGAGTACGCATTGCTCGCAAGCATGTCGGCTGGTATCTCGCAACCTTGCCGGGCGCCAGGGAATTTCGCGCCCACTTCAATCGTTTGGATGATACGGAAGCACAGTGCGCCAACGTTCGTGAGTTTTTCAGCGAGCGTTACAAGAGCCTGGGGACAGGGGACGGAGAGGGGGTGGCCGCATGACGATGATGACCGAGACTTTAGTGAGTGGAACAACACCCGTGAGCGACAACGTCAATTTGAAACAGCACCTCAACACGCCGAGCGAAGAAGGCCAGACCCTTCGCGGGAGTGTCGAGAAGGCGCTGCACAATTATTTCGCCCACCTTGAGGGCGCCTCCGTCACGGACGTGTACAACCTGGTGCTCTCCGAAGTCGAGGCGCCGTTGCTTGAAAGCGTGATGAACTACGTCAAGGGCAACCAGACCAAAGCCAGTGAGCTGCTGGGCCTGAACCGTGGGACCTTGCGCAAAAAGCTCAAGCAGTACGATTTGCTGTAAGCATTCAATCAAACCAGAAAGGCGCCCGCGTAAAAAACGGTCGCCTTTTTTGCTGACTCCTTTGCTTTTGATGGAAATTGAAATGACCGACCAGACTACCCGCCTGCCGATCCGCCGTGCCTTGATCAGTGTTTCCGACAAGACCGGGATCCTCGAATTTGCCCGGGAGCTGGAAGCCCTGGGCGTGGAAATCCTCTCCACAGGCGGGACCTTCAAACTGCTGCAGGACAACGGCGTGGCCGCAGTGGAAGTTGCGGACTACACCGGTTTCGCAGAAATGATGGACGGTCGGGTCAAGACCCTGCACCCGAAAATCCACGGCGGCATCCTCGGCCGTCGCGGCACCGACGACGCGATCATGACCGAGCACGGCATCAAGCCGATCGACCTGGTCGCCGTTAACCTGTACCCGTTCGAAGCCACCATCAACAAGCCAGGCTGCGACCTGCCGACCGCCATCGAGAACATCGATATCGGCGGCCCGACCATGGTGCGCTCGGCAGCCAAGAACCACAAAGACGTGGCCATCGTGGTCAACGCCAGCGACTACGCCAACGTGCTGGAAAGCCTGAAAGCCGGCGGCCTGACCTACGCCCAGCGCTTCGACCTGATGCTCAAGGCCTTCGAACACACCGCTGCCTACGACGGCATGATCGCCAACTACATGGGCACCGTTAACCAGGCGGCTGAAACACTCTCCACCGAAGGCCGCAGCCAGTTCCCGCGCACCTTCAACAGCCAGTTCATCAAGGCCCAGGAAATGCGCTACGGCGAGAACCCGCACCAGAGCGCGGCGTTCTACGTGGAAGCCAAACCCGCCGAAGTGGGCATCGCCACCGCGACCCAGCTGCAAGGCAAAGAGCTGTCCTACAACAACGTGGCCGACACCGATGCCGCGCTGGAATGCGTGAAGAGCTTCGTCAAGCCGGCCTGTGTGATCGTCAAGCACGCCAACCCGTGCGGCGTGGCCGTCAGCCCGGACGCTGAAGGCGGTATCCGTCAGGCGTACGAACTGGCCTACGCCACCGACACCGAATCGGCCTTCGGCGGCATCATCGCCTTCAACCGTGAACTGGACGCCGAGACCGCCAAGGCGATCGTTGAGCGTCAGTTCGTGGAAGTGATCATCGCCCCGAGCGTCAGCGAAGAAGCCCGTGCCATTGTTGCTGCCAAGGCCAATGTGCGCCTGCTGGCCTGCGGCGAGTGGTCGGCTGACCGCGCCGCTGCCTGGGACTACAAGCGCGTCAACGGCGGCTTGCTGGTACAGAGCCGCGACATCGGCATGATCGGCAGCCAAGACCTTCAAGTCGTGACCCAGCGCGCCCCGACCGAGCAAGAGATCAACGACCTGATCTTCGCCTGGAAAGTGGCCAAGTACGTTAAATCCAACGCCATCGTCTACGCCAAGAACCGCCAGACCATCGGTGTCGGCGCCGGCCAGATGAGCCGCGTGAACTCGGCGCGTATCGCTGCGATCAAGGCTGAGCACGCAGGTTTGCAAGTGGTGGGTTCGGTAATGGCTTCCGACGCGTTCTTCCCGTTCCGTGATGGTTTGGACAACGCGGCGAAAGCCGGCGTGACCGCCGTGATCCAACCGGGCGGTTCGATGCGCGACGCCGAAGTGATTGCTGCCGCAGACGAAGCTGGCATCGCCATGGTCTTCACCGGCATGCGCCACTTCCGTCACTGATCCAACTCGATCGAAATGTGGGAGCGGGCTTGCTCGCGAATGCGGTGTATCAGCTACATATTTTTGCGCCTGACACACCGCTTTCGCGAGCAAGCCCGCTCCCACATTTAAAAGCGCTCCAGCGGCGCCTACAGAATTTGAGGTTTTTGAAATGAATGTTTTGATCATCGGCAGCGGTGGCCGTGAACACGCCCTGGCCTGGAAAGTTGCCCAGGACCCTCGCGTCCAAAAGGTTTTCGTCGCACCCGGCAACGCCGGCACCGCCATTGAAGCCAAGTGCGAAAACGTCGCCATCGACGTGCTGGCCCTGGAGCAATTGGCAGATTTTGCTGAAAAGAATGTGTCCCTGACCATCGTCGGTCCGGAAGTGCCACTGGTTGCCGGCGTCGTGGACCTGTTCCGCAGCCGAGGCCTGGACTGCTTTGGCCCAACCGCTGGCGCTGCCCAGCTGGAAGGTTCCAAGGCGTTCACCAAGGACTTCCTGGCTCGCCACAAGATCCCGACCGCCGACTACCAGAACTTCACCGAGATCGAGCCGGCCCTGGCTTACCTGCGTGAAAAAGGCGCGCCGATCGTGATCAAGGCCGATGGCCTGGCCGCCGGCAAAGGCGTGATCGTTGCGATGACCCTGCAGGAAGCCGAAGACGCCGTGCGCGACATGCTCGCCGGCAACGCCTTTGGTGACGCCGGTTCGCGTGTGGTCATCGAGGAGTTCCTCGACGGCGAAGAAGCCAGCTTCATCGTGATGGTCGACGGCAAGAACGTACTGCCGATGGCCACCAGCCAGGACCACAAACGCGTCGGCGACGGCGACAGCGGCCCGAACACGGGCGGCATGGGCGCTTACTCCCCGGCCCCGGTGGTTACCGCCGAGGTGCACAAGCGCGTCATGGACCTGGTGATCTGGCCGACCGTGCGCGGCATGGCTGACGAAGGCAATGTCTACACCGGTTTCCTGTACGCAGGCCTGATGATCGACAAGGCCGGTAACCCGAAAGTCATCGAGTTCAACTGCCGTTTCGGTGACCCGGAAACCCAACCGGTGATGCTGCGTCTGCAATCGAGCCTGGTGCTGCTGGTGGAAGCCGCCCTGGCCCAGGCGCTGGACAAGGTTGAAGCACAATGGGATCCACGCCCAAGCGTCGGCATTGTGCTGGCGGCCGGCGGCTACCCTGCCGATTACGCCAAGGGCGATGTGATTGAAGGTCTGGACGCGGCTGCTACGCTGGAAGGCAAGGTGTTCCATGCGGGCACCGCGCTCAAGGACGGCAAAGTTGTAACCGCAGGTGGCCGCGTGTTGTGCGCCACCGCAATGGGTGCCAGTGTCGACGCCGCGCAACAACAAGCGTACAAACTGGCCGCAAAAATCGACTGGAAAGGCTGCTTCTACCGCACGGACATCGGCTACCGCGCCATTGCCCGTGAACGCGGCGAGAACAGCTGAACAGCTACACTTGAGTAGCTATCCGTTCGGTTAGGTGAGGGCCTCTGGCCCTTGCCGTACACATGTCGCCCCGCGCATAGTTAACCCGTGCATCAACCTACGAAGGGATTTCGCCGTGCGCTGGCTCAGGATCGCCATAGGTTTCACAGTCAGCTTGCTGACCCTGCTCTGCTTGTTCCCGGCCCAGGCCGCCGCGCAAGGCAGTGGTTGGGCGGTATTGCTTGATGAACAAGCCGACCTGCAGCTGAGCGACATCCGTTCCGCCCGCTACACCAACCAATTCAGCCCCATCGAACTCGACCGCATTACCGCTGCGGAGCCGGACGGTGCGTTGTGGGTACGCTTCAAACTGCAACCCGGCAAGCACGAGCAAGTGCTGCGGGTATTTGCCCCGGACCTGTCTCACCTGAGCCTCTACGTGCTGGATGGCGACACCCTGATCGAGCAACAAAGCACCGGCACCCGCCAGCCCCAGGCGGAACGACCGCTGCCCAGCAGTGACTTCATGCTGCCGATGCCGCAAAGCCAGAAGCCCCTTGAGGTCTACCTGCGGCTGGTCTCGGAACATGAACTGCGCCCCTATATCACCCTGGAACCGGCCGTACTGGCCGCCGCCGACCAGAACCAGACGCTGATCTACGGGCTGCTGTTCGGCGTGCTGTTGATGCTGATCCTGCACAACCTCACGCGCTTTGCTTACCACCGCTCACGCAGCAGCCTGTGGCTGGCCGCCTGCGAAGTGCTGCTGATGCTCAGCCTGGCGCTGCTGCTCAACCTGGTGGGCCCATGGTTGCCGAACTGGCACGCGGTGCAAACCCCTGGCGCCTACCTCGCCCTGCTGCTGACCGCCCCGTGCGGCTTGATGTTTGCCTACCGCTTTTTCATGCCGCTGGGCCCGCACCCGCTGAACAAGCTGCTGATGGCCGACATCCTGTTTATCGTGCTGTGCGGCTTGTTGCTGCTGTTCGTCAACACCTTGCCACTGAACATCATCACCTATGCCTTGGTGGCCCTTGCCGGGTTGAGCATGCTGTTTGTCTCGGCCTATCACTGGCAAAAAGGCTACCGCCCGGCACGCCTGTTTGTGGCGGCGATGGTGGTGTTCAACATCGGCACGCTGATCATCCTGCCGGCGCTGCTTGGCCTGACGCTGGTGGCGCCGCAAGGCCTGATCGTCACCCTGTTGAGTTTTATCTGCCTCAGCGGCTTGCTGATGAGCCTGGCCCTGGGCGAACGCCAGCGCGCCATTGTCGAAGCCCGTTTCAGCCTCAGCCGCGACCTGGCCGCCAGCAACGCCGAAATTGCCGCCAAGGCCGAGTTCCTGGCAAAAATCAGCCACGAAATCCGCACGCCCATGAACGGCGTGCTGGGCATGACCGAACTGCTGTTGGGCACGCCGCTGTCGGTCAAACAGCGCGACTACGTGCAGACCATCCACAGCGCCGGCAATGAGCTGCTGACACTGATCAACGAGATTCTGGATATCTCCAAGCTGGAGTCCGGGCTGATCGAACTGGACGACGTGCAGTTCGACCTCAATGCGCTGATCGAGGACTGCCTGAGCATCTTCAGGGCCAAGGCCGAACAGCAGAATGTCGAGCTGATCAGCTTTATCCAGCCCCAGGTGCCCCGCGTGATCAGCGGCGACCCTACGCGCCTGCGTCAGGCGCTGTTGAGCCTGCTGGAAAATGCCCTGCAAAAAACCGATGAGGGTGAAGTGCTGATCGTCGTCGCCCTCGACGAGCGCAGCACCAAGCCACGCTTGCGCATCGCCGTGCAAGACAGCGGCCTGCCGATGGAAGCCGCCGAACGTGACGCGCTGCTGCACAGCGAACTGCACAGCAAGAACTTCCTGTCGGCCACGCGCTTGAGTGGCCACCTCGGCCTGGTGATTGCCCGCCAACTAATCCTGTTGATGAACGGCGAGTTCGGCATCAAGAGCGGCAGCCATCAGGGCAGCACCTTGTGGCTGACCCTGCCGTTGGACCCGGAACGCCTGGAACATCCGACCTCCGACCTCGACGGCCCCCTCAAAGGCGCCCGGGTATTGGTGGTGGACGACAACGACACCTGCCGCAAAGTGCTGGTGCAGCAATGCTCGGCCTGGGGCCTGAACGTCAGCGCCGTGCCGTCGGGCAAAGAGGCCCTGGCGTTGCTGCGCACCAAGGCGCACCTGCGCGATTACTTCGACGTGGTGCTGCTGGACCAGAACATGCCCGGCATGACCGGCATGCAACTGGCGGCGAAGATCAAGGAAGACCCGAGCCTGAATCACGACATCCTGCTGATCATGCTCACCGGCATCAGCAATGCGCCGAGCAAGATCATCGCGCGCAACTGCGGGATCAAACGCATCCTCGCCAAACCCGTGGCCGGCTACACGCTGAAGACCACCCTGGCCGACGAACTGACCCAGCGCAGCAAAGGTGTTGTACAACCTCGCCCGGCCATCAGCCCGCCAGCAGCCGTGACCGTGCCCAGTGATTTCCGCATCCTGGTGGCCGAAGACAACAGCATCTCCACCAAAGTGATTCGCGGCATGCTCGGCAAGCTCAACCTCAACCCGGACACCGCCAGCAACGGCGAAGAAGCGCTGGAGGCGATGAAAGCCCAGCGTTACGACCTGGTATTGATGGACTGCGAAATGCCGATCCTCGATGGTTTCTCCGCCACCCAACAACTGCGGGCGTGGGAGGTCAGCCACCAGCGTATTCGTACGCCGGTGGTGGCGCTGACGGCGCACATTCTTTCCGAGCACAAAGAGCGCGCACGCCAGGCCGGGATGGACGGGCACATGGCCAAACCGGTGGAGTTGTCGCAGTTGCGCGAGCTGGTGGAGTTCTGGGTGGCCCAGCGCCAACAGCGCCCGGAACACGCGCCTTCCTGACCTGAAATACACTCCCCTGTGGGAGCTGGCTTGCCTGCGATGCAGACACCTCGGTCTCTCAGGAGGACCCGGTTGATGCCATCGCAGGCAAGCCAGCTCCCACATTTGATCTTTGTCGCCTGATAGACTCTCACCACTCTTCTCGCCGCGAGCCGCCTCCATGCTCCACGTGTTATTCAGCGTCTACCTGAAAATGCTGGTGCTCTACAGCCCGTTCTTTGTGCTGTCCTGCTTTATCAGCCTGACTCGCGGCTACTCCAGCAAGGAACGCCGACGCCTGGCCTGGAAGGTCGCGCTGGCAACGCTGGTGTCGAGCGTTTTGCTCTACCTGTTCGGCCGGGTGATTTTCAGTGTGTTCGGCATCACCGTGGATGCCTTCCGCATCGGCGCCGGCAGCGTGCTGTTCATCTCCGCCCTGGGCATGGCCCAGGGCAAATCAGCGGTGCAGACCGACAATGTGCAGCAGGACGTGACCATCGTGCCGCTGACCATTCCCCTCACGGTCGGGCCTGGCACCATCGGCGCACTGCTGGTGATGGGCGTCAGCCAGCCGCATTGGGACGACAAGATCATGGCGATCCTCAGCATCGCCCTGGCCAGCCTCACGGTGGGCGTGGTGCTGTACTTGTCCAACCGTATCGAACGCATTCTCGGCGACCAGGGCTTGCAGATTGTCAGCCGGTTGATGGGGTTGTTCGTGTGCGCCCTGGCCGCGCAAATTATCTTTACCGGGGTTCGCGGCTACCTGGTGCCCTAGATCCGGTATTTGGCAATGGCCAACTGCACCTTGTCACCTGCGCTCTCGCGCATCAGCTGGATGGTTTTTTCGTTGACCAGCGCGGTATTCAGCACCAGGCAGGTTTGCCCGCTGAAGGCCTCAAGCGAGGCGCTGTCCCACTCCAGAAAAGGCAGGCCTACCTGCTTGTTCACCCCGTGACTGCTGTAGGTCACGAGCACCATCATGACTTCGCCATCGGTTTCAGCGCAGGACGCCAGGCCGAAATCACCGCCCTGATGCACCGTGCAATTGCGCTTGAACAACTCGAAAGAGGCCGGTTGCCGCTTCAGCGCTTCCAATGCATCGGCGGCGAGTTTCGGCAGCCCCGCAAGGATTGGCCCCGCCAGCGAGGTCGTCGCCAGCATCGCCGCAATGATATCCAGCGCCGCCAGTTGCACGGTCAGCCCCTTGCCGGAGCTTGAGACCCGCTCAAAGCGGCTGCGCACCGGCAGCCAGCCCAGGCTGATCATTACCTGGATAAATTCGTCGTACCAACGCTCGGTGCCCCGGTTGACCTTCAACACATCACTCACATAACTGCTGGCCAGCAGGTAGCTTTTGCGGATGTACTCCCGGTTCAGCGCCGACATGCCCTCCACAAACGAGATCACGCCGTTGTTTACCACGGCCGCGTTACTGTCATCTTCGTCGTCCGGCGCCACGGCGGCGGGCAACCCGGGCGCCCCCGGCAGCTTGTAGGCGGCAATCAACTTGCGCCGCTTTACGCTGTTGATCCTTCGGCGATATCGCTCCATTTTCACTTCTCCACAAGCACCCCAACGTGGGGCGTGTGTTCACACTAGTTCAGGCACCGACGCGCTTTCCAGACCACAAACATCGCTTGCCTGCCCCCTCGGAAAAGCGCTGCCCAGCAATGGCGGGGGCTCGCGCAGCACCCTTCCGGATTTCAGCCGCAAAAAAAGAAAAAGCCCCGAAAAACGGTGGGCAAACACCCGACGTTATTCGGAGCTTTCTCTGGTGTGGCAGGCTGTTTTCAGGAGGCAGGTTTTTCGCCATACCAGCGCGGCGTATACACCCACTCACCGCCACCGGCGCGCGGGAACACGCAAGTGGTGGACGAGCCGATCAGCACCATGGTGCGCATATCGACTTGCTCGGGTGTCAGTTGCCCCAGCGTGGTGACTCGCAGGGTCTGGCCGGGGCGGCCGATGTCGCGGCCCAGTACCACGGGCGTTTCAGCGGTGCGGTGCAGCGCCACAATTTCCAGCGCGCGCCCCAATTGCCACGGCCGCGAACGCGAAATCGGGTTGTAAAACGCCAGGGCCAGATCAGCCTGAGAGGCCAGGTCCAGGCGCTTTTCGATGATCGACCAGGGTTTGAGGTTGTCCGACAGCGACATCACGCAGAAGTCATGCCCCAGCGGCGCCCCGGCTTGGGCCGCAGTGGCGAGCGAGGCGGAAACACCTGGCAGGATTTCCAGGTCGACCTGATGCCAGGCCGGGTCGCTGGACTCATGCAACGCCTCGATCACCGCCGACGCCATGGCAAACACGCCAGGGTCGCCGGACGACACCACCACCACCGAGCGGCCCTGTGCGGCCAGCTCAAACGCGTGGCGGGCGCGCTGCATTTCTTCGCGGTTGTCGGTGCAGTGCTGGATCTGGTCGTCACGGAACGGCCCGGCCATGCGCACGTAGGTCTCGTAGCCAAGCACATCGGTGCAGCGCGCCAGTTCAGCCTTCACCGCCGGCACCATCAACTCGGCGGCACCGGGGCCCAGGCCGATCACGGCGAGGCGGCCACGACCACGGCCGACGTGCGCCAGGTCCAATGGTCGCTCGCCGACAGTGATCAGGATGTCTGCGTCTTGCTCTACCGAGGCGAAACGCAACGGCACCGCCAAGGCCGACGCGGCGGCATGCAACGAGGCTTCAGCCATTTGCGTATCGCTGGCCAACAAGCAGGCCAACGATTGCACGGCAATACCCGCCTCCTGCAAGGCTGTTCGCACACGCTCGGCCAGGTGCTCACCCGGCTTGCAGGTGACACACACATTCTTCGGATAAATCAGCAGCTCATTGGCAGCCGGTTCACGGGCGTCGCTGCCAACATGAATCGCCAAACGTGCCTGTTGGTCTTGAGGCAGGTTGGCGTGGTCCAGCCACGGCGCAGCGCCTTCTATACGCACGCTTTCGCCCGCCAGCAGGTCCGAGACAAACCGCTTGCCCAGCTCCAGGTCCGCCAACTCATAACCCTTGGGCGGGTTGAGCAGGCAAGTGCCGAAGCGTAACTCGCCACTGGTGGTGATCGCAGCCGCCACATTCAGTGCCGTCGCAATCTCGCGCGCCATGACATTCACACCGCCAAGCCCGCCGAGCAACGGCACCACAGCGCTGCCGTCTTCGGCCACCGCCAGCACGGCGGGCTCTTCGCCCTTCTCCAGCAGCAACGGCGCCAGCGTGCGGATCACGATGCCCGCCGCGCACAAAACAATCAGCGGCGTGCCTTGCCCATACAGTTGGCGCAGGGTCGCGCCGAACTCGGCATAGGCTTGGTCGGCACCTTCAACCCGTCCAGCCAGACCGTGAATCCGGGCGCCCGGGTAGACCTGCTGGATCTTGCGCGCAGTCGCCAGGCTGCCCTGGCCCAAGATAACAATCGCCGGATTCATCACCCTTGCCACCGTTCGCCCGGCACGATGATCAGCGAGAAGTACGGCGACGAGGCCGGGTCCACCTGATCCAACGGCACGATCTTCTGGTTGGCCATGGTCGCGCGCTCCACATACAGCGCGCGCCCGGCCAGGCCGAGTTCTTCCAGCACCTGGCGCACTTTCGGAAAGTTGCGACCCAGCTTCATGATCACTGCGGCATCGGCATCGGCCAAACGACGCTTGAGGTCGTCATGGGGCAACACACCGGATAGCACCGACAGGCTCTGGTTGCGATACACCAACGGCGCACCCAGCACCGAAGCGCCGCCGAGCATCGAGCACACGCCGGGGATGACCTGGGCTTCGTACCGCTCGGCCAGGCGGTCATGCAAGTACATGTAGGAGCCGTAGAAGAACGGGTCGCCCTCGCAGATCACCGCCACGTCGCGGCCGGCGTCCAGGTGCGCTGCCACGTCCAGGCTGGCGGCATCGTAGAAATCGCTGATGACTTGCTCGTAGGACATCGGCGCCGGCAGCACTTCGGTGGTCACCGGGTACACCAGCGGCATCAGGGTTTGTTGTGGCACCAAGTGATCTTCGATGATGCCGAAGGCGTTGCCCTTCTTGCCCTTGGCCACAAAGTAGGCCACCACCGGCGACTCGCGCAGCAGGCGCAACGCCTTGAGGGTGATCAGTTCCGGGTCACCGGGGCCGACGCCCAGGCCGATCAAACGTCCGCGTGCCGGCATTATTCGACCTCCGTGGCCAGGGCGTTGACTGCGGCAGCAGCCATCGCGCTACCGCCGAGACGGCCCTGCATGATCACGAAGGGCACACCACGGCTGTCCGCCGCGAGCATCGCCTTGGATTCGGCGGCGCCGACGAAGCCCACCGGGAAACCGAGGATCAACGCCGGTTTGGGCGCGCCCGCGTCGAGCATTTCGAGCAGGTAGAACAACGCGGTCGGCGCATTGCCGATCACCACCACACTGCCTTCCAGGTGCGGGCGCCACAGTTCCAGTGCGGCGGCGGAGCGGGTGTTGCCCAATTCGCGCGCCAGCTCTGGCACGCTGTCGTCGCGCAGGGTGCAGATCACTTCGTTGTTGGCCGGCAGGCGTGCGCGGGTTACACCTTCGGAGACCATCCGCGCATCACACAGAATCGGCGCGCCAGCCGCCAGCGCATCGCGCCCGGCCTTGCCCGCACCTTCGGAAAACTGCAGGCCGTCGATGGCCTCGACCATGCCGCAGGCATGGATCACGCGCACCGCGAGTTTTTCCAGGTCGGCCGGGATGCGGTCCAACTTGGCTTCCGCGCGAATAATGGCGAAGGAGTTGCGATAGATCTCCTGACCGTCGCGGATGTAATCAATCATCGGTGTTGCTCCGTGGGTGAGCGCGCAACAGGGCGCCCGCCGCTTCAATGGAAAGGGTGCGCGCGTGCAGCCGGCCGAAACCCGGGTGGGCTGCATCGCGAAAATAGAGGTCGTAGTGGCCGGGGCTGACGGCCAGCAGCGTCACTGGCGCGGTGTGCGCGGCGGCGCAGGAGCGTGGGCAGCCAGACAGGTGCACCTCGTGCTGCGGTTGCAGCGCGGCCAGTTGCACGGCATCGGCCTTGGTGTCGGCCAGGCCTTTGCCGCAGCCGCTGGAGCCGGTGCAGGCGACCATGCGCGCCAGGGGCTGGTCGACTGAGCAGAGGAAGCCCAGGCGTTCCAAACCGTCAGTCACGGCATGAGGATTTTTTACGTTGGGCAGCAGCACGCCCTGCCAGGGCGTGAAACGCAAGGTGCCGTCGCCGAACTCGCTGGCCAGCTGCGCAACGCCGTTGAGCATCCTCGAATCCAGACGGCCCAAGGGTGCGACGGCGGCAACGTAGAACTGGTTTTGTTCGTGCTGTGGATAAGTGCCGAAGTGCAACAGGGCCCCACTGGCCGGGCGCTTGAAGCCGTCGGTAGGCCGCAATGGCAGGCGCAGACGGCTCAGTAACTTATCCACAGCCAAATGGCGCATGCGGGTTTGGTCGGGGGTGGCGAGGTCCAGAAACGCTTCCAGCACAGCCACCACCAGCGCATGGCCCTGCTCCAGCGACACGGCCGCCAACGGCGCATCCAGCCCCGGGCAACCGGCCAGGCCGAACGCCAACAACGTTTCGCCCTTTCGCTCAAACGCCGACAGCCACAGGTCATGGTGATGTTCAAGCATAGCCAGGGCTTCGCCGCCATCGAGTTGCACGGCGAACTTGGCCGACAGCTCATGGAAACGCGGGTGGTTTTGCAGGGTGGCAAGGATTTGATCGGCCAGCGGGCGGGTGTCGAACAGCATCTGCGGGTCGATGCCGGCGCTGGGGCTGAGCATCAGGTTGCGTACGTCGTCACCGGCGGCGTTGTTTGGGCCAAGGTCCGCAGCGAGCAGCATGGCGATCAGGGCATCGCTTTGGACGCCGATGCCGCGAATCTGCAGGTTGGCACGGTTGGTCGCCTCGATCACCCCGCCCGCATAGGCCCGGGCCGCGTCGGCCACCGCGTGAGCCTGCTTTGCGGTGATAGAACCACCGGCCAATTTGATCCGGCAAATGCCGCCATCCAGCGCCTGGACGATACGCAGCAACCCCGGGCAGGCCGAGGGGCGTAAGGTATTCGCAGCGGGCGTCTGGTTCACGGGGCTACCGGTTGACGGGTAAAGGCGCGGTATTATGCCTGCTTTGTCCGGCGGCATGAAAAGCCTGCCCGTCGGATGTCGCTCAAGGAATTCATATGTCGCCCTGGCTGACGGTTGTAGGCATCGGTGAAGACGGCTTCAAGGGGCTGGGCAGAAACGCCCGGCATGCCCTGTTGCGCGCCAACCGGATTATAGGCGGCCAGCGCCAGTTGGACCTGCTGCCGGTGTGTATTCGCGGCGAACGCCAGCTGTGGCCGAGCCCGTTTTCGCTGGAGCCGGTGCTGGCAAGCCGTGGTGAGCCGGTGTGCGTGCTGGCCAGCGGCGACCCGATGTTTTATGGCGTAGGCGCCAGCCTGGCGCGGCAGGTGGCGACGGATGAGTTGCTGATATTGCCGGCGCCTTCGTCGGTTTCCCTGGCGGCGGCGCGGTTGGGTTGGCCGTTGCAGGAAGTGGTGACGTTATCCGTGGTGGCGCGGCCATTGGCCGCGTTGAATGCGCATCTGGCCAGCGGCGTGCGGTTACTGGTGTTGAGTAATGACGGCCGCAGCCCGGCGCTGATTGCCTCGTTACTGACTGAATCCGGTTTCGGGCCAAGCCGGCTGAGTGTGTTTGAGCACTTGGGCGGCGCCGATGAGCGGCGCATCGATGGTTTGGCGAGTGATTGGCAACAGGCTCGCGTCGCCGATTTGAATCTAGTCGCCATCGATTGCGTGGCCTCCAGCGAAACACCACGCCTGTCGCGCCTGGCAGGCCTGCCGGATTCAGCCTTCAAGCACGACGGCCAACTGACCAAACGCGACGTACGCGCCATGACCCTCGCCCGCCTCGCACCGATGCCGGGCGAACTGCTGTGGGACGTGGGCGCGGGCAGCGGTTCCATCGGCATTGAATGGATGCGCGCCCATCCGAGCTGCCGCGCGTTGGCGATTGAGGCGGATGAGGGCCGACAGGGGTTGATCGAACATAACCGCGATGCCCTGGGTGTGCCCGGCCTGCAACTGATTCGCGGCAAGGCGCCTCAGGCGCTGGATGGGTTGGAAGCACCGGACGCGATCTTCATCGGCGGCGGCGTAACGCGCGAAGGCGTGCTCGATACGTGCTGGCAACAGCTGCGGCCCGGTGGCCGCTTGGTCGCCAATGCCGTGACCCTGCAAAGCGAGATGGCCTTGATGAACTGGCGCGCCGAGCACGGCGGCGAACTGACGCGCATCCATGTCGCCCAGGCCCAGCCGTTGGGCGAATTCGACACCTGGCGCCAGGCATTGCCGATCACCTTGCTGGACGTGGTCAAACCGCTATGAAGCGCATTCTGTTGCTGGGCGGTGTGACTGAGGCGTTGGCGATTGCTCGCACGCTCGGCCCGGAACACATCTACAGCCTGGCGGGCGTTGGCCGGGTGCCGACGGATCTGAATTGTCAGGTTCGGGTCGGCGGTTATGGCGGGGCGCAGGGGCTGGCGCAGTTTGTTCGGGACGAAGGGATTGGTCTGATTCTTGATGCCACCCATCCGTATGCGGCGCAGATCAGCCGCAATGCCGCTGAGGCTGCGCGTGTATGTAGCGTGCCGTGCTGGGCGCTACGGCGCCCGGCGTGGCAGCCACAGGCGGGAGATGATTGGCGGGAAGTCGAGGACTGGGCCTCGTTGATCGAAGCGCTCAAACCTTTCAAACGCCCGCTGTTCACACTGGGGCGCGAGCCGTTGCAGCATCTGAATGAAATCCCGCCGGAGCACTTCTGGACACTGCGCGCGCTGGACGTGTACCCGGGCAATGAGCGGTGTGAAGTGATCGGCGCGCGTGGGCCGTTTTTGATCGAAGATGAACGCGCGCTGTTCGAACGGCGTGGCATCGATGTGCTGATCAGCAAGAACAGCGGCAGCACGGCGACCGAACCGAAGCTGGAAGTGGCACGTGAGCGCGGCGTGCCAGTGCTGGTGTTGAAACGGCCCGTGCTGGCGGCTGTCGACCGAGAGTTCACCGCCGTGGCTGCGGTGCTACAGGCAATCACCACCCCCTAAACATCACAGATCCCCTGTGGGAGCGGGCTTGCCCGCGAAGGCGGCGTATCAGTCACCTGATGTATTGACTGACACTCCGCTTTCGCGAGCAAGCCCGCTCCCACATTTGATTTGTGTAGCTAGGCCTGCCCAATGCCTTCCGGCACACGAGCAGCCAGCAACTGTGCCAGCTCAATCAACTGCACGACACCCAGCAACGCCTCTCGCTTCGAGCCGTCCAGATCAAATGCAAGATCACAGCTCAGCGCATTCGCCGAGGCGAGGGTCTCGTTGAGGTTGACCAGCAGGTCTTCGGTGGTGATGCCGTCGGCTACGGTGAAAACCCGAAAGGGCGAGTTGGGAGTGAAGGCTGATTTAGTCATGGTGACGCTCCGATAGAAAAAGTAGAGGCGCCTTAGTGCTTGCGGGCCGCGACGCCCGACCGCTGAATGTGCAGCGGTGTCCGGAGACTAGAGATCGAGTGTCCTAGGGACAACCTTAAATCCATATCGGAAACTTCTGGTTGCTGCTTGCACACATTCCACCAGCAACCGACAGCCTCAAGCCAACCCACAGTGTGGAGTGCAAAATTGGCAATCCGCGTTTCCCGTCTATCCTGAAACCTGTCACTGCGACACCAAACCACACCGCCCCTTTTTACTTATCCACCCCGATCAGGCTAAATACCCCCCTGATCGTTTAACCCTACGGATTGTCCGCCATGGCCCGTCAACGCTTTGCAATTGTGTGGATCGCCTGCTTTGCAGTGCTGTTCAACGCCTTTGCCATGCCGATGGCCGGGGCGATGCAGCAGTCGGACGACCCGGTCAAACAGCTGTTGTGGGGCAGTTTCTGCTCGTCCAACGGCGCCAGCCTGAAGACCATCGCGCTGGGCACGCTGGAGGTTCCGGCACCGCAGCAGGACGATCACTCCACCATGCAGCATTGTTGGTGCTGCTCGGGCTCGGCGCCGGTGGTGGCGCTGCCGGGGCATGTGCCGCAGTTGTATGTCACCCGTTTTGACGCCGTACTGGGCCTGTCCCGGCCCGCCCTGCAAACCCCCACCCCGCGCCAGCAATGGCCGAGCCTCAACCCGCGCGCCTCTCCAACGGTCTGATTTCTTCGCAAGTGAACTGCGTTTAGAACCGTTCTGGAGAACTGCCATGCTCAAATCTTCCCTGCTTCTGGCCGCGTTGCTGTTGCCGGTGTTCAGTGCTGCCAATGCCGATGACTACAAGGCCGGCGACCTGTTGGTCAGCGACCCCTGGTCCCAGGAATTGCCGCCCAACGCACCGACGGTGGCGGCGTACTTTGTGATTCATAACACGGGGGAAACCCCGGACCGCCTGCTCAGCGTCGAGACGCCGGTGGCGGACAAGGCCGAGTTGCACGAGCACGTCCTGCAAGGCGACCTGATGAAAATGCAGCAGGTGCCCAGTGTGGCGGTGCCGGCCAAGGGCGATCTGACGTTCGCGCCGATGGCCTATCACGTGATGCTGCTGGGCCTCAAAGACCGCAGCCTGCTGGCCGATGGCAAGCAATTTCCGCTGACCCTGACCTTCGAAAAGGCCGGCAAGGTGCAAGTAGAAGTCTCGGTGCAGAAGGTGCCGCCAATGGCCACCCACGAGCATAAGCACGCCCAGTAGGCCAACTTCGATGGGCGCCCCTCGCGCCAGGTTTTCTCCACACGCCCGCGTGAGACGCGGCCGTTGGATCAGCCTGTTCGCCATGCTGATGATCTTTATCGGTCCGCTGATTTCCCAAGCGATGCCGATGGACCATCACGCCGGTATGTCGATGAGCATGTCCATGGACATGCCGATGGACCACACCGACTCCCATCACCCCAAAGCCCCTGACGAACACCACGCCCTCTGGTCCAAGTGCGGCTATTGCGACCTGCTGTATAGCTGCCCGGCCCTGCCCGGCGGCCTTTCAAGCTTCACCCTCTCCACCCCGCCATCGGCCAACGCCCTTACCCCCGCCCCACGCCTGGGCCACGCCCGGCAAAGCATCTTCCCCGGCGCCCGCAGCCGCGCACCGCCCGTCAACGCGTAAACCCTCCACAGCGTTACTTCACCCCGGCCGACTTTAGACAGACAGCCGCAGGCTGCTGGCCGTGTTGTTTACGATTGATTGATGGAATTTGTCATGTCCAGGTTTTCTGCTGACACCCGTTTGGGAAGCACTCCCGTGGTCGCCGTTCTGTGCGGCGCCCTTTTGGCTCCACTTGCCCACGCCGACGAGCACGAACTGAGCCCCACGGTCATCACCGCGGTCGCCCCCAGCTCGCCGCTGACCGTGGTGACCAACCCGAAAGACCCGCGCCAGCCGGTGCCCGCCAGCGATGGCGGCGACTACCTCAAGACCATTCCCGGCTTCGCGCTGGTGCGCAACGGCGGCACCAACGGTGACCCGGTGCTGCGCGGCATGTTCGGCTCGCGCCTGAATATCCTCACCAACGGCAGCATGATGCTCGGTGCCTGCCCTGGCCGCATGGATGCGCCGACCTCATACATTTCCCCGGAAACCTACGACAAGCTTACCGTGATCAAAGGCCCACAAACCGTGCTCTGGGGCCCGGGCGCCTCCGCCGGCACCATCCTGTTCGAACGTGAGCCCGAGCAATTCGGTGAATTGGGCACACGCCTGAATGCCAGCGTTCTGGCCGGTTCCAACGGGCGTTTTGACAAAGTGATCGATGCCGCTGCGGGCGGGCCTTTGGGCTATGTGCGGGTGATCGGCAACCAGGCCCACGCCGATGACTACAAGGACGGCAACAACGACACCGTGGCCTCGCGCTACGACAAATGGAACGGCGACGTGGCCGTGGGGTTCACACCCGACGCCGACACCCTGCTGGAGCTCACCGCCGGCCGTGGCGATGGTGAAGCGCGCTATGCCGGGCGTGGCATGGACGGCTCGCAATTTCTGCGTGAAAGCCTGGGGCTGCGTTTCGAAATATCCAACATCGGCGAGGTGCTGGATGAAGTTGAAGCCCAGGTTTACTACAACTACGCCGACCACGTGATGGACAACTACACGCTGCGCACGCCCTCCGGCACCGGCATGATGGCCGGGCCCATGGCGGCCAACGTCGACCGCCGTACCCTCGGCGCGCGGATCAAGGCGACCTGGCGCTGGGCCGATGTGCAACTGATCGGCGGCCTGGATGCGCAAACCAATGAACATCGCCAGCGCAGCAGCATGGGCATCGACACTTACAAGGACTTGCCCCGGGAAAAGGACGCCAACTTCCACAACTATGGCGTGTTCGGCGAGCTGACCTGGTACGCCGCCGACCGCGACCGCCTGATCACCGGCGCGCGCCTGGACCGCGCCTCAGCCAAGGATTTTCGCCAGACCACCAGCTCGGGAATGATGAGCCGCCCTAACCCGACCGCCAACGACACCCGCGCCGACACACTGCCATCGGGCTTCGTACGCTTTGAACACGACCTGGCCGACAGCCCGACCACCGTCTACGCCGGCCTGGGCCACTCGGAGCGCTTCCCGGATTACTGGGAGTTGTTCTCGCCGAACACCGGCGCCGTGGGCTCGGTGAACGCCTTCGACGGCGTGAAGCCGGAGAAAACCACCCAGTTCGACTTCGGCGCGCAGTACAAAACCGCCGACCTCGAAGCCTGGGCCTCGGGTTACATCGGCCGCGTGCAGGACTTCATCCTGTTCGACTACACGCCCGGCATGATGGGCACCACCTCCCAGGCGCGCAATGTCGACGCGCGCATCATGGGCGGCGAATTGGGTGCGGCGTACAAGCTGACCCGCCATTGGAAAGCCGACGCCACCCTCGCCTACGCCTGGGGCAAGAACACCAGCGACGGCAAGGCGCTGCCGCAAATGCCGCCGCTGGATGCGCGCTTCGGCCTGACCTACAGCGAAGACGACTGGAGTGCCGGCGCCTTGTGGCGCGTGGTCGCGGCGCAGAATCGCATCGATCAGAACAAGGGCAACGTGGTCGGCAAGGACTTCGACAAAAGCGGCGGCTTTGGCGTGTTCTCGCTGAACGCGGCGTACCGCATCAATAAACATTTCAAGGTCAGCACTGGCGTCGACAACCTGTTCGGCAAGGCCTATGCCGAGCACTTGAACCTGGCCGGCAACGCCGGGTTCGGCTACCCGGCCAATGACCCGCAGGCCATCAAGGAGCCGGGGCGTACGCTCTGGACCAAAGTCGATATGAGCTTCTAAGAGCATCGCGGGCAAGCCCGCTCCCACATTTGATTTGTGAATACATTCAAAGGTGGGAGCTGGCTTGCCTGCGATGGCGGCATAACTGACAAAAAAACTTTTAAAGCCTTTGCGGAGCCCCCTGATGACCACCCAAAAAGTTTCCTTCTACAACCTCGCCTGGCGCTGGCACTTCTACGCCGGGCTCTTCGTCGCCCCTTTTATGGTGCTGCTGGCCCTGACCGGCATCATCTACCTGTTCAAACCTCAGCTTGATCCGCTGATGTACGGCAACCTGCTCACCGTGCCCGCCGCCGAGCACGCGCTGAGCGCCGACGAGCAACTGCAACGCGCCAAAGCGGCCTACCCACAAGCAGCGATCAGCAAATACCTGCCGCCCGCCAACAACACCAGCAGCGCGCAATTCGTAATGCGCAACGGCGGTCGTGAAGTCACCGTCTTCATCGACCCGTATCGCGGCACCGTACTCGGCGAGCAGGACTCGAAGTACAACCTGCAAGCCATCGCCCGCGCGCTGCACGGTGAGCTGATGATCGGCACCGTCGGCGACCGTCTGGTGGAACTCGCCGCCGGTTGGGGCGTGATGCTGGTGGTGTCTGGCGTGTACCTGTGGTGGCCGCGCGGCAAGTCTTCGGCGGGCGTTCTATGGCCGCGTTTCAGCACCCGGGGCCGTGTGTTCTGGCGCGATATGCATGCGGTCGCCGGCTTCTGGGGCGCGGCCTTTTTGCTGGTGATGCTGCTCAGCGGCATGACCTGGACCGGCTTCTGGGGCAAGCAATACGCCGACCTGTGGAACACCTTCCCGGCGGCGATGTGGAATAACGTGCCGCAGTCCGACCAGCAGGCGCGCAGCCTCAACACCGCCAGCCAACAGACCGTGCCGTGGGCCCTGGAAAACACGCCGATGCCGATGTCCGGCGAGCATGCCGAACACATGAACCACGGCGCCATGCATGCCGGCCCGGCCGCGCCGACGGTGAGCTTGCAACAGGTGGTGGACCTGGCAGGCGCGCGCAAAGTCGAGCCCGGCTACAGCATCACTTTCCCGACCACCGCTACCGGTGTATTCACTGTCTCGGTGTTCGCCAACGACCCGCGCAATGACGCCACCCTGCATGTGGACCAATACACCGGCAAGGTCCTCGCCGATGTGCGCTGGGAACACTACAACACCGTCGCGCGGGCCACCGAGACCGGCGTGATGCTGCATGAAGGCAAGATGTTCGGCTGGGTCAACCAACTGATCGTGCTGCTGATTTGCCTGATGATTCTGCTTAGCGCCGTCAGCGGCGTGGTGATCTGGTGGAAGCGTCGCCCGGCGGGCGGGCTGGGGGTTCCGCCGCTGCGCCATGACCTGCCGAAGTGGAAAACCGCGATGGTGATCATGCTGGCGCTGGCCCTTGTTTTCCCGCTGGTGGGCGCCTCATTGATCGTGGTGTGGGCGTTGGATCGCCTCGTGTTGTCACGTTTTTTCAATCAACATGAATCTGCCTCAGGTTCGGCATGAGCCAGGCGAGATGCCCATGGCAGAGGCCTTCTGTAGCCTTGCGCGACTTTTGTCCCGCAGCCAATAAGTGTTAACTTATAACACTTTCTGCGTTATCGTTGCTCGCCGCGCCCTGCGGCGAGCAACCCTTCAAGAAGACTGATCGACCGATGAACAAGTACCTTGCGTCTGGCCTGTGCCTGCTCGCCCTGCACAACAGTGCCCAGGCCCTGACCCTGCCCGCCAGCCCCGTCACCGCGCCTGCCGTCGATGCAGAACGCGTCGACCTGGACACCCCGACCACCGCCGGTTCGCGGCTGAACCTCACGGCGCGGCAAACCCCCGGCAGTGTCGAAAGCCAGACCGGCGAAAAAATCCGCGAGCGTGGCGATGCCAGCGTGCAGGACGCCATCTCCCGCGCCACCGGCATCAGCCGCACCGGCACCCCGGGTGACGGCGGCACCTCGTTGCAGGCGCGCGGGTTTACCGGGCAGAGTTCAGTGCTGCAACTGTACGACGGCCAACGCATGTTCGATGGCGCGGGCACCTCCACTTTCCCGGTGGACACCTGGTCGGTCGAGCGCGTGGACGTGCTGCGCGGCCCGGCTTCGGTGATTTACGGCCAGGGCGCCACGGGAGCGGTGATCAATACGGTTCCCAAAAAGCCGTTTGAAGGCGAGATCGAAAACCATATTCGCCTCGGCTATGGCTCCTACGACCGCCAACAGGAAGCCCTCGACAGCGGCGGCTCACTGACTGACACCCTGAGTTACCGGCTGAATGTAAACCGCCTGCGCAGCAACGGTTTCATCGAGCGTGGCGACTCCGCCAGCGACTTCGTGAGCGGCGCATTGCGCTGGCAACCGGCCGACAACCTGAGCTTCACCCTGGCCCACGACTACGGCAACCAGAGCCCGCAGAACTACTACGGCACGCCACTGATCAACGGCCAGTTGCACAAAGGCCTGCGTGACAAGAACTACAACGTCAGAGACGACAAGCAACTCTACAACGACCAGTGGACCCGCCTGACAGGCGAGTGGCAGATCAACGATAACGTCACCGCCACCAACGAGCTTTCGTACCTGAAAAACCAGCGCCGCTGGCAGAATGCCGAGAGCTACAACTACGTCGACGGCGGCCTGGTGCGCCAGAGCTACCTGGGCATCAAGCATGACCAGGAACAGGTGGGTGATCGCCAGACGTTCACGTTCAAGCACACGCTTTTCGGCCTCGACAGCCAGACCATCACGGGCGTCGAATACAACCGCATTCGTTTTCGCCTGGCCAGCAACTCGCCCTTTAATGACTTGACCGACGCTGGCCAGCCGGTCGACATTCAGCACCCCGTGCCGCAGCCCTTTGAAAGTGCCAGCCCGTTCATTCCACAGTCGGTCAGCACCACCAAACAGCTGGCCGCCTTTGCGGAAAACCGCCTGCAACTGACCGACAAACTCTCGCTGGTCACCGGCGCGCGCCGTGATTACCTGCACATCGACCGTGAGTCACTCAAGGATGGCAGCGAGTCCGACAAGACCCTCACCGGCAACAACTGGAAAGCCGGTTTGGTGTACGCAATCACCCCGGATACCTCAGTCTACGGCCAGTACGCGACCAGCACCGACGGCATCGGCAGCCTGATTACCCTGAGCCCGAGCGAGCAACAATTTGGCCTGTCCACCGCCAAGCAAACCGAGATCGGCTTCAAGCAATCCTTCTGGGATTCGCGGGGCGAATGGACCCTGGCGGCTTACCACATCGTCAAAAAGAAACTGTTGGTGAGCATTCCCGGCACCGACCTCAAGGAACAAGTCGGCCAGCAATCCTCCAACGGCCTGGAGGCCAGTCTCGACCTGCAACTGCCTGACGCCTGGCAACTGCAAGCCAATGCCGCCATCGTGCGGGCGCAGTACGACGACTTCTCCGAAGTGGTCAACGGCCAGGCCGTTTCCCGCAACGGCAACCGCCCCACCGACGTACCGCGCCGCACCGCCAACCTGTGGCTGAGCAAGGCCGTGACCGACGATATTCGCGCTGGCGCCGGTGTACGTTATGTGGACTCACGTTATGCCGACACCGCCAACACCAGCGAAGTACCGAGCTACACCGTGGTCGACGCCACGGTGTCGTGGAAAGCCATGCGCAACACCACGCTGGGCCTGCAATTGAATAACCTGTTTGATCGCACCTACGCGGTGAGCCAGTACAACGAAGGCCAGCAGTGGATCCTCGGCGAGCCACGCTCGTTCTTCGTCACGGCGGACTACACCTTCTAACCGAACATTACACAGAACCCCTGTGGGAGCTGGCTTGCCTGCGATAGCGGTCTATCCGGCAAAGGTGTATTGCCTGACCCACCGCTATCGCAGGCAAGCCAGCTCCCACATGTTGAACAGCGTTTAATTTGAGAGACACGATGACCTCACTCACCCTCACCCGCCTCACCTGGACGCCCCAGGTTCACGGCCACTGCCTTCACCAGTTCCACCTGTGTGACGCCAGCCTGCAGGTCGGCGCGGGGGAGTTTGTGGGGCTGATCGGGCCCAATGGCAGCGGCAAGACCAGCCTGTTGCGCTGTGCCTACCGGTTCACCAAACCCGATCAGGGCGATGTGTCTCTCGCCCACCAGAACGTGTGGAAACAGAGCGCGAAATGGTGCGCGCAACGCGTCGCGGTGGTACTGCAGGAATTCCCCGATGCGTTCGGCCTGCGCGTGGATGAAGTGGTCGCCATGGGCCGCACACCGCATAAGGGTTTGTTCGACAGCGACACCCCACATGATCAACAGCTGATCCAGCAAGCGCTGGAATCCGTCGGCATGCAGGGTTTCGAGGACCACGCCTTCGCCACCCTCTCAGGCGGTGAAAAACAACGCGTGATCCTCGCCCGCGCCCTGGCCCAGCAACCCGAACTGCTGATACTCGACGAGCCGACCAACCACCTCGACCCGCGTTATCAGCTTGAACTGCTAAGGCTGGTTAAACGCCTGAACATCGGCACCCTGGCGAGTATCCACGACCTGAACCTGGCCGCCGCCTTCTGCGACCGCCTGTACGTGATCAACCACGGCCGCATCATCGCCAGCGGCACGCCCCATGAAGTGCTGACCGTCGAGTTGCTGCGCGATGTGTTTGGCGTCGACGCCCTGATCGACACCCACCCCCTGTCCGGCTACCCCCGAATCACCTGGATAACCCAACCATGATCCCTCGCGCCCTCCTCGCCTTTGCCTTGCTGTTCGGTACCTCTCAAGCGTTCGCCGAAGCGACCCATTACCCGGTCACCGTCAAAAGCTGCAACCGCGACGTGACCTTTCAGGAAGCGCCGAAACACGCGGTCAGCCACGACATCAACATGACCCAGATGATGCTTGCCCTGGGCCTCAAATCGCACATGGCCGGCTACAGCGGGGTGACTGGCTGGAAGTCCGTGACGCCGGAAATGACCGAGATACTCGACGGCCTGCCGGAGCTGGCGAGCAAATACCCGTCGGTGGAAACCCTGCTCAACGCCAACGTGGACTTCTTCTTCGCCGGCTGGGATTACGGCATGCGCGTGGGTGGCGACCTCACGCCATCCACCCTGCAACCGCTGGGCATCAACGTGTATGAGTTGACCGAATCCTGCGCTTTCGTGATGAAGCGGCCGGCTGCGACGCTGGAGGACACCTATAACGACCTGCGCAACCTCGGCAAGATTTTCGACGTGCAGGACCGCGCCAACGCGCTGATCGCGCAGATGCAGGCGCAAATCGCCGAAGTGCAGAAAGACCTGCCCGCCGACAAACCTCGCGTGTTTCTTTACGACAGCGGCGAAGACCGCGCCATGACCTCCGGCCGCCTTGGCATGCCCCAGGCACTGATCGATGCCGCAGGCGGGCGCAATATTCTCGATGACATCGACGCCAGTTGGACCCGCGTCAACTGGGAAACCGTGGTGGAGCGCAACCCGCAGGTGATCGTGATTGTCGACTACAGCGAAATCACCGCCGAACAGAAAGAGCAATTTTTGTTGAATAACCCGGCGCTGCAAGCGGTGGACGCGATCAGGAACCAGCGCTTTATCGTGATTCCGTATGTGCAGGCCACGCCGGGCATCGATAACGTGCTGGCGGTGGAAACCCTGGCCAAGGGGTTCCACGGCGAATGATCACCCGTCGCTACGCCTTGCTGCTGGCCGCCCTTGGCGCGCTGTTGCTGGTCTCTTGCGTGATCTCATTGGGCTTCGGCCCGGCACGGGTGCCGGTCGAGGTGGTGTGGCGAATTGTGCTGTACAAGGCGTTCGGCATGGGCGAGGTGAACTGGCCGGCCGGGCAGGAACATATCGTGTGGTTGATCCGTGTGCCGCGCATGCTGCTCGGCGCGCTGGTCGGCGCCGGGTTGGCCTTGATCGGTGCGGTGTTGCAGGCCGTCACACGCAACCCGCTGGCGGATCCGCACCTGCTCGGCGTCACTTCAGGCGCCACCCTGGGTGCGGTGATTGTGGTGCTGCATGTGGGTGAAATTGTCGGGTTGCTGACGTTGCCCATCGCCGCGTTTATCGGCGCGCTGGCGAGCATGCTGGTGGTGCTGGCGGTGGCCAGTCGTAACGGGCGGCTGGAGAGTGATCGCCTGTTGCTGTGCGGCGTCGCGGTGTCGTTTGTGATGATGGCGGCGGCCAACCTGTTGTTGTTCATGGGCGACCATCGCGCCGCTTCCGCCGTGATGTTCTGGATGCTCGGCGGCCTCGGCCTGGCGCGCTGGGAGCTGCTGGCGATTCCCGCCGCCACGGTGCTGCTGGGCCTGTTGGTGCTGGTGGGCATGGCCCGCCCGTTGAACGCATTGATGGCCGGTGAACAGACCGCCGTGACCCTGGGCCTGAACGCGCGCACGGTGCGTTTGAAGGTGTTTTTGGTGGCCTCTCTGATGACCGGCGTGCTGGTGTCCATCAGCGGCTCCATCGGCTTTGTCGGGCTGATGGTGCCGCACATTGCCCGGCGCCTGGTGGGCGCCGAGCATCGACGGTTACTGCCCGTGTGCGCGCTGCTCGGCAGCCTGTTTCTGGTGTGGGTGGACGTGGCCGCGCGCACGCTGATCGCCCCCGAAGACTTGCCGATTGGCGTGGCGACCGCGGCGATTGGCGGGTTGTTTTTTATTGGGCTGATGCGCAAGCGCTGAGGTCAGAGCTCATCTTTTTCACGGCCATACCAGGGCTCGTAGGTATTGGACCCGGCGTTTACGCCACTGCCATCCCACTCGTTGTTCAAGGGCCCTCGGGTTTTCCAGAACGCGTCGGTGACCAGTACCGACAACACGCCCAGATTTTTTAACTGAAGCACCAGCGCACTCGGCGTAAGGGCAGGTCTGGCGCCCAGCATCGCTGTTTCCGTCGCTGTCAGCGCCGGCACGTATTTGAGCAAGGCACCGCCACGGCACGAGAGGTAGATGCTCTGGGCGTCAGGAATGTTACTGATGACCACTGACAGGTAGTCGTTCAGATCCTGGCTGGAGACGAAGTTGGGCAACAATCGGATATCCAGTGGTTTCAGGCTGGGTGTGGACGCGATCGATTTATAGAAGGCGTGCACCGCTCCGATTTTGTAGTCATGCAGATCGTGATTGGCCGGCACATCGAACCCGGCGCGCCCCTTCCAGAAGAAGGCCTCAAGCGTGCTGTCGAAGAAGCCTGGCCGGTCTTCCACGGGATCAATGGCCACATAGCCGGAAATGCGCGCAGGCACCAGCAATGCGCCCAGGTATGCCTTGCTTTCGAACGGTGCCACCAACCGTTGCGCATAGCGAGCGGCGTCATCGGCGTAAAAGAACAGGGGCCCGCAGAAGGAGTGGAAATAAGGGTCGCTGGAGAACGGATGAGGCAGCCGTTTGGGCGACTATTGCGCATCGACGCGCTGCTTGCGCCCCCACGTTTCGCTGGTGACCCGGATGTCCAGCTCCCCCATCGAGGCCAACCCGCGAACATAATCGCGTACGCTCAGCGAACCTTCGCGCAGTTGCATGGATTGACCGGCCACCCGGTGCATGGGGACTTTTTCAGGCAAGGTATAACGCAGCAATGCACCGTCGGCGCACATCAGATACAACGGCAGTGCCCCCCCATTGCGTGCCGCGGTCATGAACGCCAGCGCCTTGAGGATCACCGAGGGGCTGAAGAAGTGCCCGGCCATGTCATCGGTGGCGGGAGCAATCGATTCAGTCGATGCGCACAAGTACACGCCAGCCATCAAAAAACCGCTGGGTAACTGACCGTCGATAAAAACCGCCTTCAAATTCTGAAAACCACTTCTGTAAAGCGGCAGAGTCGCCATGTACAACTCCCGGCCCTGCGATTTGAGCACATAGCCCAGAGCAACCTGAGCCTGGGGTTTCCAGCCGCGCTGCACATGGCGCACGGAATCGAACGCGCGGGTGAAGATCGGGCCGCACGGCGTGTCGGCAGCCACCTGCACAATCTCCAACGGGTTGGCCCGGTAGGGGTTCAGCGCAAACCCCTGCTTCAAGCGGCGCGGGTTACCCCACAAGGCGTCCCCCGACACCACACGCAAATCCCCGGCCTTGGCCATCAAATTGACGAAGTCTTGCGGCGACAGCTCGCCCGTTTGAAGCTGCTGCTCAATGGCGTTATCGACGAAGTCACGTTTAACCAGGTTAAGCGGGCTCATACGTGTTTTGAGCAGTGTTTCGTCAGCGGACTCCGAAACCTGGTAGCTGAGTATCGAACCGGTGGCCCCGAACACGTACTGGTGTTTGATTTGGGTGGTGCGGTGCAACAGCTCGGCGAGTAGCGCACTGGGGATCATGCTTTGGTAAATGGCTTTTTGCGTCGGCGACAGCAGTATCGGCGCCTCTTGCTCCATCAGGGAACGGTAGTTGGCGACCAACGTGCTGCCGCCCGGATAGAGCCCTTTTCCCGTGGCGGAGTCAGGAAAAATCCACCCCAGGGTGACCCCTTGGGGCGGGACAACCAGGGGCTCTGTCGCCACAAACAACCCATTGACCAGCCGCAGGATGACGCCGCCGTACACCCGTTTGTGCCCATTGCCCACAGAAGCCTGGGCGTGGCGCGCGGCATCGTCGGCAGAAGCGAACGCAGGGCTCAAGCGACGTGGAAGCAAATGTTCATAACCGGACCAGTCAGCCCCGACCAGGCCAACCTTGTCCCAGCACTGGCTGATGCGCACCACCCGCAGCTCGCCCTTGGCGGCCCACTCCCGGACGAATGCCAACGGTGTCTTCGCGCCGGAGCCGAGGTCGGCAGTGGCCTGCCCCAACAGCGTGTCCACCTCGCCGCTGCGCTGCACATCAAGGGATGACGATTGATACCGAAGCAGCGCGCCATCGAGGGTGGAAAAGTAAATTCCCAGGCTGCGCGTTCTTTTGCGCAGCGCTTCAGACAGCGTCACGTTCAACACATCCGGCACCACAAAATACTGCGATAACCAGGCATAGGCAGCCGCCAGCCATGACGGCACCCATTGTTGCGAGCGGAACAAGGCATGCAACTCGAACCCCTCGGGCAGCAGGTATTCATCGCGGCCCTTGCGACCAAACAGGAATGCCGGCATGAACAGGTCTCCCGTGGAGATCACGCCCACCACTTCGGTGGCCATGTACTCCTCACGGTCCTTGTGTTTGAGCACAAAGGCATAACACGCCTGCTCGGGCATTCGGCGGCCATGGACCCGCCCGTGCAGGTCGTGAGCCGCGTCGTCAGCACTGGTGAACAGCCCGCCGTAGGTCACGTAGTCGAGCGGGCCCGTGCGCGGTGCATAGGTGAAACTGGGCGTCCAATCGCTGTACACCGGCGAGCGCGGGCCCCACAACGGGTTGCCCTGGATAATCCTGAAGTCCCCGGCCACCGCCAGCCGTCGCACCCAGTCGGCGGGTTTGATGTGCCCACGGTCCAGTTGCCGCCCCAAGTGGTTTTCCCCGGCGACCGGGCTGATATTGGCCAGCAGCAACTGCTCCTGCGGCGACTGGCTGGGGGCGTATTCCAGGAGGCAATCGTCAGCCCCCGACAAATACGCGACACGCCCATCCGAGATAATCGAGTACATCTCCTCGGTGGAAAACACCTGCAAATTGATCAACGCGTCTTCCCGCGTCCAGTGGCGCTGGCCCACCCAGGCCGGTGCAACCATCGACAGCGCGGTATGGGAGCCGTAACGCGCATACAGCTCGTAATGCTCGGGAGGAATCAGCGGGCCGTCACCCTCAACCGGAAACAACAGCGTTCCGGCAAACGGGTTGGCCTTGCTTTCCAAAGGCTCGGTGACCACAAACCGGCCGTCCGCCCCCTTGAGCACATAGCCGCCGTAGTACCGGCTGCGCTGCTTGCCCACTTGCTCATGGGCAAACACGGCCGCATCCCGCGCCGAATAAAACACGCGGCTCAAGACTGCCGCGTGAAAGGCGTTAAGCTGTGCCGAGCGCCGCTCTACCCGCCCGAGATCCCGCCATAACTGCCCGGCCTGCACCACCTGCAGTTCAGTAGCATCGATCACCCGGCGAACGTAGTTACGCGGGCTCAAGGTGCCTGCAACCAGTGCCACCTGGGCGCCGTTATCGTTGATCACACCATCAGTGCCGCGCTTGAACAGTTCGGTCGAGAGGCTCGCCAACGGGACTTTCAGTTTGAGCAACGAGCGCTCCAGGGTGCGCAGGTACAGGTCCAGCCCCTGGCCCGGTAGCTGCAACGCCAAAGTGTCTTGCCCCTGCTGAATGGCGGCCGCCACCTGTGCCGGGGAGAAAAACGCGCTGGCCAGCCAGTCCTCCCGGGCCGCCACTTCGTCCTTGGCGTACCAGTCGCGACAGTAAATACCCGCCAGGCGGTAGTCGGCGGGCAATTGCAATGAACCGTCAGGCCCTTTCGGGAACACCGCATCCAGCGCAAACAAGGGCTCACGCCGGGGTGACGGCAGCGTCGCCACATAACGTTCCTCACGCAGATGCTTGAGTACAAACCCCACACCCGGTTCCTGCGACTGTGCAGGCATAGCCGCCATCACCGCCTGCTGCGCCTGTTCGAAAACGCTTGTGCACAACGGCTGCTCGGTCACGGCTGGCGAAGTGAAAGGCTCGAACACCACCCAGTCGGCCGGCACCCGCCCGACCGAGCCGCCCCACAACGCCGTCGGCACGATCAGGCTCAGCGAGCCGAAGGTGGAGACTTTTTTGACGAACTCATCGAACGGCCCATATACCCCCACGGGGTTGCCCGCGGGTTTCCCGGCCTGCACCCACAACGCAAAACTGAATTCTGCCCGCGAGCCACTGGGCGTGTGGCGGATCAGGGAACCGTCCGGGCCAGACAAGTAGGACGAAGGAAAAAAACTGCGATCATGCACGTCCTGGTAAAAGTCCGTACCGGACAAAAAGCCCAGGAAGGCCTTGGCCATGCGTTCATCGAAACTGGGGTTTCTGGAAAGGATCAGCGCATGCTGCGCCGGGTGGGAATGGTAACTGGCCACACAGGTATAGCCCGCAGGCTGTTGGTAGTAACCATCATTCCCCACCGTCAATATATCGAGCAGGTCAAACTGCATGGCCCCACTCTGGAACGGGTAGCTGGCGAAATACAGGCCGGCGGCATTACGCACAATCACGCCGCCGTACTCCACATCACGGCGCTCGCCGATGTGCAGATGCGCCCAGTAGGCCGCATCGGTTTCCTTGATAAACGCCGGGCTCAACGTCGGCAGCCTTCCAGCCCCGCGTTTCGAACTGGCGGCACGCTCTTCGCGTGACAATCTGATAGCCATGACCACTCCTTGAAAGTATGCCGAGGCACAACGCCCCGCAGTCCCATTTTCGGGCGGCGGGGCTCTTTCAATCGGTAGATAGATAGGTTTCTCACCCTGAGGGTGCGCCGCGCCAAGGCAGGCACCACAACAGCACATCAGCGTGCACGCACCTGCCCAACAAGCGCCACATTGGTGCGCACCACCCCCAGCCGGCCACGCACACGCCCTGTAGACCGGGGTTGGGCGACTTAGGCACAGCCCTTGCTATCTCCTCGTCATCAGCCATCCAAGAACAACCGGTCACGGAGATTGCACCATGAAGCGTCGCAGCTTGATCAAGGCTTTCACTCTTTCGGCATCCATTGCCGCCATGGGCCTGACCTGGACGGTGCAGGCCGTCGAGACCATCAAGGTCGGCATCCTGCATTCGCTGTCCGGGACCATGGCCATCTCCGAAACGTCGCTTAAAGACATGGCGCTGATGACCATTGACGAGATCAACGCCAAGGGCGGTGTGAACGGCAAGATGCTCGAACCGGTGGTCGTGGACCCGGCGTCCAACTGGCCGCTGTTCGCTGAAAAAGGCCGCCAGTTGCTGACCCAGGACAAGGTCGCCGTGGTGTTCGGCTGCTGGACCTCGGTGTCGCGCAAATCCGTATTGCCGGTGTTTGAAGAACTCAACGGCCTGCTGTTCTACCCGGTGCAATACGAAGGCGAAGAGATGTCGCCGAACGTGTTCTACACCGGTGCGGCGCCGAACCAGCAAGCCATCCCCGCCGTGGAATACCTGATGAGCGAAGAAGGCGGCGCGGCCAAGCGCTTCTTCCTGCTGGGCACCGACTACGTGTACCCGCGCACCACCAACAAGATCCTGCGTTCGTTCCTGCACTCCAAAGGCGTGGCGGACAAAGACATCGAAGAGGTCTACACCCCGTTCGGCCACGCCGATTATCAAACCATCGTGGCCAACATCAAAAAATTCTCGGCCGGCGGCAAGACTGCCGTGATCTCCACCGTAAACGGCGACTCCAACGTGCCGTTCTACAAAGAGCTGGCCAACCAGGGTTTGAAAGCCACCGACGTGCCGGTGGTGGCGTTCTCCGTGGGTGAAGAAGAACTGCGCGGCATCGACACCAAGCCGCTGGTAGGCAACCTCGCCGCGTGGAACTACTTCCAGTCGGTAGAGAACCCGGTGAACAAGAAATTCGTCGCAGACTGGAAAGCCTACGCCAAGGCGCACAACCTGCCGGGCGCGGACAAAGCCGTGACCAACGACCCGATGGAAGCCACTTACGTGGGCATCCATATGTGGGCCCAGGCGGTTGAGAAAGCCAAGTCCACCGACGTCGACAAAGTGCGCGAAGCCATGGCCGGCCAGACCTTCGCCGCGCCGTCGGGCTTCACCCTGGAAATGGACAAGACCAACCACCACCTGCACAAGCCAGTGATGATCGGCGAGATTCAGGCTGACGGGCAGTTCTCGGTGGTGTGGCAGACCGAAAAAACCATCCGCGCCCAGCCTTGGAGCCCGTACATTCCGGGCAATGACAAGAAGCCGGATTACGCCGTCAAGAGCAACTGATAATCCCTGTGGGAGCTGGCTTGTGTGGGAGCGGGCTTGCTCGCGAAAGCGGTGTGTCAGGCGACACATTCCTCACTGGCCCAGCGCATTCGCGAGCAAGCCCGCTCCCACATTTTGACCGCGCATGATCAGGACACTTTAGTTATGCCCACTGCCCTGTACCGCTTCATCCTCGCCGCCCTGCTGGTGCTGCCCTTCGCCGCACACGCCAGTGACGCCGAAGACTTCCTGGCCGCCAACCCGATGCAACAAGCCAAGCTTCTTCAGGACTGGGCCGCCCAGCCTGATCCGGCGCGCATCGAGTTGGTGGACGCCCTGCAACAAGGCCAGCTCACGGTCAATGGTGAAACCAAAACCGTACGCCTGAACAACCGCCTGCGCGGCCTGATCGACAATGTTCAAGCCAGTCAGCAACTGCTCGCCGCCGACCCCAAGGTGCGCCTGGCGGCTGCGCAAACCCTGCAAAAAAGCGCACAACCTGCGCAGCTCAAATTCCTTGATCAACAAGTCGCCGCCGAAACAAACGAAGACGTACACACCGCCCTCAGCCTCGCGCTGGCCAACCTGCAACTGGTCGACGCCGACCCGGTTGTGCGCCTCGCCGCCGTTCGTTTGCTGGGTGGCACCGGCGACCCCTTGGCCCGCACGCGCCTTGAAGCGCTGCTCGCCCCCGGCGTTGAAACCGACGCCGCCGTGCACACCGCCGCCGAGACCAGCCTGGCCCAGGTCAAACGCAAATTGATGTTCGGCGAGATCCTCGGCCAAGCCTTCAGCGGCATGTCCCTGGGCTCGATTCTGCTGTTGGCGGCCCTCGGCCTGGCGATCACCTTCGGCCTGCTCGGCGTGATCAACATGGCCCACGGCGAGATGCTGATGCTCGGCGCTTACTCCACCTACGTGGTGCAATTGCTGATGCAGCGCTACGTGCCGGCAGCCATCGAGTTCTACCCGCTGATCGCGCTGCCAGTGGCATTTTTTGTCACCGCCACCATCGGCATGGCGCTGGAGCGCACAGTGATTCGTCACTTGTATGGCCGCCCGCTGGAAACCCTGCTCGCCACGTGGGGCATCAGCCTGATGCTGATCCAGTTGGTGCGCCTGGTGTTCGGCGCGCAGAACGTCGAGGTGTCCAACCCCGAGTGGCTGTCCGGCGGCATTCAAGTGCTGCCCAACCTGGTGCTGCCCTACAACCGCATCGTGATCATCGCCTTCGCCCTGTGCGTGGTAGTGCTGACCTGGCTGCTGCTGAACAAGACACGGCTGGGCCTGAACGTGCGCGCCGTCACCCAGAACCGCAACATGGCCGCGTGCTGCGGCGTGCCCACCGGGCGCGTGGACATGCTCGCCTTTGGCCTCGGCTCCGGCATCGCCGGCTTGGGCGGCGTGGCGCTGAGCCAGATCGGCAACGTCGGCCCGGACCTGGGCCAAAGCTACATCATCGACTCGTTCCTGGTGGTGGTGCTCGGCGGTGTCGGCCAGTTGGCCGGCAGCGTGATGGCGGCCTTCGGGCTGGGCATCGCCAACAAGATTCTCGAACCGCAGATCGGTGCCGTACTCGGCAAGATCCTGATCCTCGCGCTGATCATTCTGTTCATCCAGAAACGCCCGCAAGGACTCTTCGCACTGAAAGGACGGGTGATCGACTGATGAACCAGCCATTGATGCTCACGGCCACACAAAAGGCCGGCCCCAAGGTTACGATTGCCGTCGGCGCACTGATTCTGGTCGTGCTGCTGGCGCTACCGTTGCTGTCGCTGTTGCCGCCGGATAATGCCTTTCATATCTCGGCCTATACCCTGACGCTGGTGGGCAAGATTCTGTGCTACGCCATCGTTGCCCTCGCGCTGGACCTGGTGTGGGGTTACGCGGGCATGTTGTCGCTGGGCCACGGTTTGTTCTTTGCCCTGGGCGGTTACGCCATGGGCATGTACCTCATGCGCCAGGCCTCCGGCGATGAATTGCCGGCCTTCATGACCTTCCTGTCGTGGACCGAATTGCCCTGGTACTGGATGGGCACCGAACACTTCCTCTGGGCCATGTGCCTGGTGGTGTTGGCACCCGGTTTGCTGGCGCTGGTGTTCGGGTTCTTCGCGTTCCGTTCGCGGATCAAGGGCGTGTATTTCTCGATCATGACCCAGGCGCTGACCTTTGCCGGAATGCTGTTGTTCTTTCGCAACGAGACCGGATTTGGCGGCAATAACGGCTTCACCAATTTTCGCAGCATCCTGGGCTTCGGCATCACCGAACCGGGTACGCGGGCAGTGCTGTTTTTTGCCACGGTGGTGTTGCTGGTCGTCAGCCTGTACACCGGCTGGCGCCTGGCGCAGAGCAAGTTCGGCCGGGTGCTGACCGCCCTTCGCGATGCGGAAAACCGCCTGATGTTCTGCGGCTATGACCCGCGCGGTTTCAAGCTGTTCGTGTGGGTGTTGAGCGCAGTGCTGTGCGGTTTGGCGGGTGCGTTGTACGTGCCGCAAGTGGGCATCATCAACCCCAGTGAAATGTCGCCGACCAACTCGATTGAAGCCGCTGTGTGGGTGGCCCTCGGCGGGCGCGGCACCCTGATCGGCCCGTTGCTCGGCGCCGGCGTGGTCAATGGCATGAAGAGCTGGTTCACCGTGGCCTTCCCCGAATACTGGCTGTTTTTCCTCGGGGCGCTGTTCATCATCGTCACCCTGTACTTGCCCAAGGGCATCATCGGCCTGCTGAAGAAATGAGGAACGTCATGCTCGAACCTATTCTCGATGCGGGCAGCGGCCGCGACGCCATCGGCATTGGCCAGGCGGCCGGCAAGGGCCTGAACACCCGCCACGGCACCATCCTGACCCTGGAAGACATCAGCGTCAGCTTCGATGGTTTCAAGGCGCTCAACGACTTGAACCTCTACATCGGCGTCGGCGAACTGCGCTGCATCATCGGCCCCAACGGCGCGGGCAAGACCACGCTGATGGACGTGATCACCGGCAAGACTCGGCCCAGTCACGGCACCGCCTGGTTTGGCGAAAACCTCGACTTGACCGGCATGAGCGAAGTGCAGATCGCCCAAGCCGGCATCGGCCGCAAGTTCCAAAAACCGACCGTGTTTGAAGCCCTGAGCGTGTTTGAAAACCTCGAGCTGGCGCAGAAAACCGATAAATCGGTGTGGGCCAGCCTGCGCGCCCGCCTGAGCGGCGAGCAGAAAGACCGTATCGATGAAGTGCTCGACACCATTCGCCTGACGGCCTCGGCGCAACGTCAGGCGGGCTTGCTGTCCCACGGCCAGAAGCAGTTCCTGGAAATCGGCATGCTGCTGATGCAGGACCCGCAACTGTTGCTGCTGGATGAGCCGGTGGCGGGCATGACCGACGCCGAAACCGAATTCACCGCCGAACTGTTCAAGCGCCTGGCGGGCAAGCATTCGCTGATGGTGGTGGAGCACGACATGGGCTTTGTCGGCTCGATTGCCGACCACGTGACCGTGTTGCACCAGGGCAGCGTGCTGGCCGAAGGGTCGCTGGAGCAGGTGCAGGAAAACGAGCGGGTGATCGAGGTGTACCTCGGCCGTTAACGCTGCCACAGGCTGCTTTATGTGGGAGCTGGCTTGCCTGCGATGGCGGTGTATCAGATACACCGCCATCGCAGGCAAGCCAGCTCCCACAGTTGATCCGGTTCCAATCAGGGAATTGAGGAGAATTTGAACATGCTGCAAGTCGACAAGCTGCACCAGTACTACGGCGGTAGCCACATCCTGCGCGGGCTTTCATTTGACGTGAAGATCGGCGAAGTCACCTGCCTGCTCGGCCGTAACGGCGTGGGCAAGACCACCCTGCTCAAGTGCCTGATGGGCCTGCTGCCGGCCAAAGAAGGCGCGGTGAACTGGGAAGGCAAGGCCATCACCGGGTTCAAGCCGCACCAGCGCGTGCACGCGGGCATTGCCTATGTGCCACAGGGCCGGGAGATTTTCGGGCGGTTGACCGTGGAAGAAAACCTGCTGATGGGCCTCTCGCGCTTCCCCGGTTCCGAAGCCAAAGAAGTGCCCGCATTCATCTACGAGCTGTTCCCGGTGCTGCTGCAGATGAAACATCGGCGCGGCGGCGACCTGTCCGGCGGCCAGCAGCAACAGCTCGCCATTGGCCGCGCCTTGGCCAGCCGCCCGCGCCTGTTGATTCTGGATGAGCCCACCGAAGGGATCCAACCGTCGGTAATCAAGGAAATCGGGGCGGTGATCAAAAAACTCGCCGCCCGCGGCGATATGGCGATTTTGCTGGTGGAGCAGTTCTACGACTTTGCCGCCGAATTGGCCGACCAGTACCTGGTGATGTCCCGCGGGGAAATCGTGCAGCAGGGCCGAGGTGAAAATATGGAAAGCGAGGGTGTGCGCGGGCTCGTTACGATTTAATCTGTGGCGTCCCAATAATAAGCACTCACCATGACCCTGCCCGTCCCCCCTGCCCTGTTTACCCCCAGCTGGCACGCCGAGCTGGAACTCGGCTACGCGCGTTTTGGCGACACCACGCGCCCGGTCATGCGCCGCCATGTGGGCCCGCTGCGGGTGCAAAAGCACCTGTACGCCGAAGGCCCCGAGGTGTGCCAGCACATCATCGTGCACCCGCCGGGCGGCATTGCCGGCGGCGATCGCCTGGACATCAGCGCCCATGTTGGCACGGGCGCCTGGGCCCAACTGACCAGCCCCGGCGCAGCCAAATGGTATCGCGCCAAGGGCCCGGCCTATCAGCAAGTCGAACTGACGGTGGAAGCCGGCGCTACGCTGGAATGGCTGCCCCAGGAAACCATCGTGTTCAGCGCCGCCCAGGCCGAACTGACCACGCGCATTGAGTTGCAAGGCGACGCGCGGCTGTTCTACTGGGACGTGGTCGCCCTCGGCCGCCCGGCCAGTGGCGAGCGTTTCGACCTCGGCCACTTTCAATCGCACCTGGACATTCGCCGCGACGGCCAGTTGCTCTGGCACGAGCGCCAGCGCATTGTAGGCGCCGACGGTTTGCTCGACTCGCCCATCGGGCTGGACGGCCAGCCGGTATTTGCCACGTTGCTGCTGACGGGTGATATCGAGCCTGAACTGCTTGAGCAGTGTCGCGCCCTGCCCCACGGGGTGCGTGGCGACCTGACCCAATTGCCGGGCTTGCTGGTCGCCCGCTGCCTGGCCGGTGAAGCGCTGCATGCGCGGGCATGGTTGATTGATTTATGGCGGCTGTTGCGCCCGGCGGTGCTGGGCCGAGAAGCCGTAGCACCACGAATCTGGAGCACATGAAGACCCCAATGTGAAATCTGACCCTGTGGGAGCTGGCTTGCCTGCGATGCAGGCGACTCGGTTAAACAGGACACTGAGTTGATGCCATCGCAGGCAAGCCAGCTCCCACATAAAGCGGCTTTCACATTGGATCCCTGATGTTTTTAAGAATGCTGTTTATGAGAGACCTTGAACCATGGATTTGACCCCACGGGAAAAAGACAAGCTGCTGATCTTCACCGCCGGCCTGGTCGCCGAGCGCCGCCTGGCGCGCGGTGTGAAGCTCAACTACCCGGAGACCATCGCCTACATCTCCGCCGCCCTGATGGAAGGCGCGCGCGATGGCCGCACCGTGGCCGACCTGATGCACTTCGGCACCACTCTGCTTACCCGCGAGCAGGTGATGGAAGGCATCCCGGAAATGATCCCGGACATCCAGGTAGAAGCCACCTTCCCCGACGGCACCAAGCTGGTCACCGTCCACCAGCCGATTGCGTGAGGCGCGGCCATGATTCGTGATGCAACCCAAAGCGATTTGCCGGCGATCCGTGATATCTACAACGACGCGGTGCTGAACACCACGGCGATCTGGAACGAACAACCCGTGGACCTGGGCAACCGCCAGGCCTGGTTCAGCGCGAGGCATGCGCAGGGTTATCCGATCCTTGTCTCAATCGAAAATGACCAGGTCACCGGCTACGCCTCATTTGGCGACTGGCGCCCCTTCGAAGGTTTCCGCTACAGCGTCGAACACTCGGTGTACGTGCGCAACGACCAACGCGGTAAAGGCCTGGGCCCACGCCTGATGGCAGCCCTGATTGAACGCGCGCGCACCTGCGGCAAGCATGTAATGGTCGCCGCCATCGAGAGCGGCAACCAGGCCTCAATCCGCCTGCATGAGCGCCAGGGGTTTATCACCACCGGGCAAATGCCGCAGGTGGGCATCAAGTTCGGCCGCTGGCTGGACCTGACCTTTATGCAACTGACATTGAATCCGGGCGCCGAACCGCCCAAGGAGTGAGGTCGATGAACGCCGCGCAACTGCGTCGAGTCAATGCTGAAAGTTTTGCCCATTACCGCCTGGGCTTGATTGAGCTGTTGCTGGACGCGGTAAAACACGGTGCTTCGGTCGGTTTCATGGCGGACTTCGACGAGGCCCAGGCACGCACCTACTTGAGCGGCGTGCAGGCGAGCATCGAAGACGCCAGCCTGCTGTTGTGGGTCGTGGTACGCGATGAACACGTGATTGCCAGCGTGCAATTGGCGCTGTGCCAGAAAGCCAACGGCCTGAACCGCGCCGAGGTGCAAAAGCTGCTGGTGCACAGCAACGCGCGGCGCCATGGCCTCGGCCAGCAATTGATGAACACCCTGGAACTCGCCGCGCGCCAGCACAAGCGCGGGCTGCTGTACCTGGACACTGAGGCCGGTTCCGGCGCCGAAGCCTTCTACCAGTCACTGCGCTACACCAAAGTCGGTGAACTGCCCGACTATTGCCAAAGCCCGGACGGGCGTTACACCCCGACCGCCATCTACTTCAAGACCCTGGGGCAACTTGCATGATTCCTGGTGAATATCAGATTCAGCCTGGCGACATTGAACTCAATGTCGGCCGACGCACTATCAGTTTGAGCGTGGCCAACAGCGGCGACCGGCCGATTCAGGTGGGCTCGCATTACCATTTTTTTGAAACCAATGACGCGCTGACGTTTGACCGCGCGGCGAGCCGGGGCATGCGTTTGAATATTCCGGCCGGGACGGCGGTGCGGTTTGAGCCGGGGCAGAGTCGGGAGGTTGAGTTGGTGGATTTGAGTGGGGGCAGGCGGGTGTTTGGGTTTGCCGGAAAGATCATGGGCGACCTTTAGGGCCTCTTCGCGAGCAAGCCCGCTCCCACAGGGGAATGCATTTCAAATGTGGGAGCGGGCTTGCTCGCGAAAGCAGTCTCACATTCAACACAAATTTTTCAGGGCACGCACACATGAAAATCACCCGCCAAGCCTACGCCGACATGTACGGCCCCACCGTCGGTGACAAGGTCCGCCTGGCCGACACCGAACTGTTCGTCGAAGTCGAAAAAGACTTCACTGTCTATGGCGAAGAAGTGAAATTCGGTGGCGGTAAAGTTATCCGCGACGGCCAGGGCCAAAGCCAATTGCTCGCCCACGAAGTGGTCGACACCCTGATCACCAACGCGTTGATCATCGACCACTGGGGTATCGTCAAAGCCGACGTAGGCCTGAAAAACGGCCGCATCCACGCCATCGGCAAGGCCGGCAACCCGGACGTACAACCCGGCGTGACCATGGCCATCGGCGCCAGCACCGAAGTGATTGCCGGCGAGGGCATGATTCTCACCGCCGGCGGTATCGACACCCACGTGCATTTCATCTGCCCGCAGCAGATCGAAGAAGCGCTGACCAGCGGCGTGACCACCATGATCGGCGGCGGCACTGGCCCGGCCACCGGCACCAACGCCACCACCTGCACCTCCGGCCCGTGGCACCTGGCGCGCATGCTCCAGGCCAGTGATTCGTTCCCGATGAACATCGGCTTCACCGGCAAGGGCAACGCCAGCCTGCCGGAGCCGTTGATCGAGCAGGTCAAGGCTGGTGCCATCGGCTTGAAGCTGCACGAAGACTGGGGCACCACGCCCGCGAGCATCGACAACTGCCTGAGCGTGGCCGACGAATACGACGTGCAGGTCGCGATCCACAGCGACACCCTCAACGAGTCAGGCTTCGTCGAAGCCACCCTCGCCGCCCTCAAGGGCCGCACCATTCACACCTACCACACCGAAGGTGCCGGTGGCGGCCACGCGCCGGACATCATCAAGGCCTGTGGCTTTCCCAACGTGCTGCCCAGCTCGACCAACCCGACGCGGCCGTTCACCCGCAATACCATCGACGAACACCTGGACATGCTGATGGTCTGCCACCACCTGGACCCGAGCATTGCCGAGGACGTGGCTTTCGCCGAAAGCCGCATCCGCCGCGAAACCATCGCCGCTGAAGACATCCTGCACGACCTCGGCGCGTTCTCCATGATCAGCTCCGACAGCCAGGCCATGGGCCGCGTCGGCGAAGTCATTACACGCACCTGGCAAACCGCCGACAAGATGAAAAAACAGCGCGGCCCGCTGCCCGGCGACGGCCCGGGCAACGACAACTTCCGCGCCAAGCGCTATATCGCCAAGTACACCATCAACCCGGCGATCACCCACGGCGTGAGCCATATCGTGGGGTCCATCGAAGTGGGCAAATGGGCTGACCTGGTGTTGTGGCGCCCGGCTTTTTTCGGCATCAAACCGACCCTGATTCTCAAGGGCGGCGCGATTGCGTCAAGCCTGATGGGCGACATCAACGGCTCGATTCCAACGCCGCAGCCGGTGCATTACCGCCCGATGTTCGCCAGCTTCGGCAGCTCGCTGCACGCCACCAGCCTGACCTTTATCAGCCAGGCTGCCCAGGACGCCGGCTTGCCCGAAGCCCTGGGTTTGAAAAAACAGATCGCCGTGGTCAAGGGTTGCCGCGAGGTGCAGAAAACCGACTTGATCCACAACGATTACCTGCCGGACATCGAAGTTGACCCACAGACCTATCAGGTCAAGGCCGACGGTGTGTTGCTGTGGTGCGAGCCAGCGGACGTGTTGCCGATGGCCCAGCGTTACTTCCTGTTCTGAAACGCCCGGCTCGCAACAGGGTGCCTTACGCGCTGGCGGACGCGGAAGGCACCGCCCACTCGGTACGGCTCAGGCTTTCGATCAACGCCTCTTCGGCCGCAGCCAGGCGTGTTTTCACGTCATTGGCCTGTGCCAACAAGTCGCCCTCGGGCGTGTCATCGGCCGCCGTTGAATCCGACAACTTCGCCAGTTCCTCGTAATACGGCTCGCTCAAGCCCTCGAACTGCGGCCTGTATTTGCTCACCACAAAATCCTTCCAGAAGTCTCTGCCCAGCAGGGCGGTGAACTCTTCGGGCGAGCCATCCAGTTGGCTGATGCGGGCAAAGGTGTCATCAAGCATCTTGGGGGTGACGCCACCCAACGAAATGAATTGCACCTTGCCCGGCTGGCCCGGCAAATCCAGTTTGTCCTTGAGCCCATAGCGATACGCCAGGCGGATCTCGACTTCTTCCAGCAGTGCGATCCGCCGAAGTTTGGCTTGCGCGGACAACGACGGGTCGTTGTTGATCCTCGCCGTGCGTGCTTCGATGTCGGTGAGCGCGGTTTTTTCCACTTCATCCAGGCGGAACAAGCCACGGGCCAGTTTCATCAGCGCGGGCCCCTGATTGACGTCTGCGGCTGACGCTTTTGCGCGGTAAACCATGGTCATGATTTCCACGTTGCTGAACGACAAAGCAGCGCGGTCACAGCACGTCCCGCGCCCGGCCCAGGCAAACATCTCTTCGCGCAGTGCTTCGGACTCGACACTGTGTTCGCTGATGCTATCGAGCACCGCCCACACTCGTTGCTGCAGGTCTGCATGACCTTCGGCGGGTGCCTGCATATCGTTGAGCATGGTGAAAAAACCGTCGCCATTGGGCTGCTCGCGCACGCTCAGCCACTGGGCTTGCCGGGCTTGCGTCTGCTCTGGCGAAAAACCCTGGCTCCAGCGAGTAAAATTGGCACCCGTGGTGCCGCGAGCACCGCTCCCGGGCGTTGGTCGAAGCGGCGGGGTGAAAACTCCGGCGCTCAGACCGCTCCCCAGCCCCGCCTGCTCGACCCGCGTGCGGTAATCCGCGATGCGTTGCACAGTGGCTTCAGTCAACGGATTATTGCCGACGACCACCCGGCAGCGCAGAGCCAGCGAGCCCTCCAACGGAGCGTCCGCTGGGGGAACAACAAAATCCGGCAAGGTCGTCAGCCGGTTATTATTCAGCGCGACAACATCAAGCAATGGCTGGTCCCCAAGGCCCGCCGGCCATTGGTCGATGCCGGTGTCGCTCAGGTTCACCGAGCGCATATCGCTCATCCGGGTGAAGTCAGGGGTGATCCCCAGCGGGTTGTTCTCGATCATCAACGCCCTGAGCGTACTGCGCTCAGCCAGAATGCCGGCGGTCTCGGCCGTCAGGCGGATCTGGTTCTGGCTCAGATGCAACCGCGTCAAGCCACTCATCTGGCCCAGCGCCGGCGGCAGCTCGTGTAGCTGGTTCTGGGACATTTCCAGCCAGCGCACGCCGTGAAAACGGGTGAGAAATTCTTCGGGAGAAACGCTCAAGCCCATGTTGTTGAGCACCAGCGAACCGACGTGGCTGAAGTCCCCCTCCAGGGCCGGAAGGCTTTCCAACCGCAGGTTGCTCAGGTCCAGTATCTGCCCGATCGCTGCACCGTCTCTTGCGTAGGCTTCGCGTGCATCCTTTCGCCAACACTGGATGATCCGCCTTTTGGCCTCGAATCGATCACCGCCGCCATCATCAAGGCGCAGCCTGTCACGCATGCGCACATAACGTTGACGCCCGCCCCCGCCGCCCGTGGACGCCCACGCGTCGAGCTGCTGAGTGAGCCGTTGCAGCTCGGCTTTGAGCCGACTCACAATGGCTGGCGCGTCTTCACCCAGACCGAGCCAATACACTCTGGCCCGGCCCAGTGAATAACCTGGAAAAACGCTTTGCACATCCAGGATATCGGGCGATTCAACAACGAAGGTATCTTCGTACTTCATATGCTCCATCCCGGGGTAGCTTTGGGACACGCGCTGCCAATAACTGTCCAGCTCCAGCCAGGTGTCAGCGGCAAATGCGTTTGAGCGCAGGTCAATCGCATGGTTGATGCGGATCATTTGTTCGAAGTGCTCAGGGGCCGGGCGAAGGTGCTCGGCGGGGATGCTGCTGAGTTTATTATTCCTGAGGTCGAGCGCTTCAAGGTTCCACTGTTCGAGCAGGCCGGTGGGCCATTGCTCAAGCCCGGTGTGGCTCAGGTCCACCGTTTTGAGCCTGGGCATGTGGCTGAAATCCGGTGGCAGGTGCAAGGGGTTGCTGCTCAGGCTCAACGACTCCAGCCGGTGCATGCGCCCCAATTGCTCGACACTGTTTGGGGTCAGGCGTATCTGGTTGCCGTTGAGCTTCAAGTGGGTCAGGTAGTTCAGTTCGCTCAGGCCTTCAGGCAGCTCGGTCAACGCCGCGTTCTGAATCGTCAACTGCTTGAGCTGCTTGAAACGGCTGAGGAAATTTTGTGCACTCGTGGTCCAGGAGATGTTGTACAGGTCCAGCGATTGCACATGGCTGAAATCCGCAGTCAGTTCCGGCAGGTTCAAGCGTTGCCCGCAGGTGATTTTCAACTCGCGGGTCTGGCGCCGCCAGCAGGCGACGATGGCATCGGAGAACGTCTTGCGGGCACCGCCCTGACGGTCAAACAGGGTGGCGGTTGAACGGGGCTGTTCGTCGATCCATTTGGCCAGGTCCTGTTGCAGTTTTTTGTATTCCTTCTCCAGGCGTGTGAGTTCACCCGACACGTCGCTGCCCAACCCGGCAAGGAAGTCGCGAGTCTGGGCCTCGGTATAGGTCGGAAAGAGCTTTTTCGTGCGCTCGGCGGGTGTGCTGAAGACCCGACTGAGAACGCGCCGCACGCTGAAAGCGCCGCCCAGCAAACGCATCGACGGGTCATAGGCAGGCTTGTTCAGCGGCTGCTCCACCAGCACCGTACGCATGGGCCCGCGCGGCAACGGCGAACGCTGGATAAGTGCCTGCAGCTGTGCGGCATCGGTGGCCGCCAAGGCTTGACGCTCCTCGGCAGACAATTGCTGCCAGAGCGCTGCGTAGAAGTCGCCGGGGGGCGAGCCTTCGAACAAGCCGTCTTCCCTTAACACCAGCTGTTTTTGAAGTGCCGCGTCCGGCGAGCCGATCGCATCCAGCACCCTGCCCGTGGGCGAATACTCTCGCAACTCAATGCGCGTTCCACGGCGCCAGCCGGGCAAGGTTTCCAAGGTGCGCAAGGCCAGGATCCGACTGTCCTGACCCGCCAGGGCGCCCACCTGCAAACCTTCATAAGCCCGCGAGACGCGGATTTCCTGCGCCTGCCATTGGGCTTGCGCCTTGACGTGCTCCGGCAGGCGTTTACGGGTGCGAAAGACCTGTAATTGCTCGTCAGTCAGATTACGCAGCAAATGCTCGGCCATCGGCGTGGGCAGCGCCGGGTAAATGGATTGCAGCCGATTCACGTCGGGGTCATTGCTCAGGTTTTGCTTGCGATAACGCGCCTCCACCCACGTGTTTTGGTTAGCCTCGGCGTACTCGCCGAGTTCCAGGCGCAGCAGCCTGGCGCGCTCGGGCAAGGCATCGCTCGGCGCGCCCGGAAATTCGCTCAGGGCCGGGTCCGAGCCTTGCAGGGTATACAGCACCTCTTGCAACAGCTCACCGCGCGCCATCGCCTGCGCGTTCAACACCACCACGCGAGGCGCCGCCGAGGAAGGTGCTGCGTCCTCCCACAAGATATTCGCCTCGCCATCGATGACCCGCAACCGGGCATCGCCCAGCAGCCCCTTGCGTTGCAGCAAGTCCATTTGCAGAGCCGGGTCGGCCTGGGCATACACGGCGGGTTCGGTAGCCTTCATCTGCGCGATAAACGCATTGAAGTCATCGGCCAGCCTGAAGCGTTGCAGTGTGTCCGTCAGCACCAGCGGTAGCGGGTTGTTGTCGAGAAACCCGGCGCGCAGGGTGTCAACCTCAACGTCGCTGGCTTGCAGTGCCGCTTCCAGGCGCGCCGTGTCCATGCCTTCGGCCGGCAGCCCCAATCGGCTGAGCAGTGTGGGCGTGTCCCAGGTCAGCGGGGTTTCAGCCTCATGCTGCCAAGCCCCTTCCAGGTTATGCGTCAGGCGCGGGGCATAGGCCTGCGGGCGCGTTGGGTGCTCAATGCGGTACTCATTGTTGAGCGGGTCATGACGCACCTGGAAAGGGTCACCGTCGAGGGGCAATACCGTTTTCCCTTCGTGGCTATACAGGCCCAGTTCATTGGACCGGGCGCCGGCAGGCAGACTGACGGGGGCTTTGTAAGGGCTCAGCTCAGGGCGCCAGAGTTTTTCGTCGCCGCCGTCCAGAGTGACAGGCTGCAGCGCTTCGATCACAGGTTCCGGCTTGGCTGCAATCAGCTTGGGCAGCACTTTACCGCCCGCCGCCATGAGCGCGATAAACGCCAGGTTTTCCGCCACATCCACCAGGTGCGCCTTGGCCGCGCGGCGGTCGCCTTCCGCCCATTCGACGGAGCCTTCGAGGGTTTCGTACAGCAACTGGCCGGCCATCACCACCATCATCACTTCACCCAGCACCGGCACGAACATGGACACCACGTTCAACGCCAACATGCCGATACTCAGCAGTTTGGCAAACTTTTCCGAGCGCACCCGCGCGTCTACATCAGCGGTGGGCACCGCATGGCTGCGGGCGTCGGCCAGCAGCTTGTCGCGGTGCTGGTCGAAAAGGTACTCCCACAGGTCATGGTTTTCTTCCCACCCGTGCTGGCCTTTTTGATTGATTGTACTGGGCCCCAGGTACGGGTCCGACCTCAGACGCTTGATCGGCGCGGGGTCGGGCGGCACGTTGAGTACCGGTGCGAATATCGAGAACGGATTTAGCCCGGTGAGAAAATCATTCAGCAGCGGCGAATACGGTTTCAGGCCGGGTGTAGCCCCAGGCGCGGGGGTAACGTCGGTGAGTTCGGCAAAGTACCCCGGCAAGTGACTGTAATGCAGGAACCGGCTGAAAAACCGTTGATAGGCCGTCGGGTTGCCATCGTCGGGTGCCGAGCTGTCGCGGGCCGTGAAACGCTGCTTAAAGAGGGCCGGAACTTCATCCCATTTGACGCGTTTCAACGGCTGGTACGGGTCGTGAGGAATGTAAAGAATCAGGTCATTGGTGTAGCGGTATTTCTCGCAGATCACAAAGGCCAGGCAACCGGTAAGGCGTTTTTTCATCAGCCCGAGGTCACGGAACCACACCTGCCGCTTGCCCATCCAGGGGTGGTTCTCACCATTGATCACCGAAGTAATCATCTGGTAATCGTCCGCTCCGATGGCTTTCGTCAACAGCGCCTGCTCTGCCGCCGCCGCCAGGTCGGCCTTGCGTGCCACGCTGAATTTGTGACGCAACGCTTGCTCGGCGGTGGAGACCTGCGGGTACATGAAGGCCTTGAGGTAGCGTTGATACTGCGCGCCAATATCCAGCGAGCGGCACAAGCCGGTGAACTGCGCGACGGTCAGCGAAGTGCTGACCGTGTCATAGGTATCGCCCTGCGTTGTTGCGACCACAAACCCGGACGAGGCGTGAAACGCCCCCGCCTTGCACTCCCACTCTTCAAAGTTATGCAACGCCGCCTGCAGCAGCGGCAAACGCACAATGTCGAAAGTGCGCAGGGTATAAACCGGCTGCCGGACTTCGATTTCGGTACGCAGTTGCAGGATGGTTTTGTTCACATCCAGGTGCACGTTGAACTGCTCGCTCAACGCCTTGACCAACAGGGGCTCAGCGAAGCTGTCGATGTCTTGCAGCGTGGAAAAGGCCTTGTCGAGCGCGGTTTGCGCGCTGAAGCTGGTGGTGTATTTGTCGCTCAGCGCCTTTTGCTGCTCCGGCGTGGCGTTCAGGTACCAGTCCGGCGGCTGCGCGGGTGCGGCCTTGACTTGCTCGCGCCGGGCCGTGGTTGTTTTGATCAGCCAGGGCGGGCTGGTGCGCTCGAGAAATTCACGGTGAATACTGTGGGTTGCCGCCGGGGTGGCGGAAGGCAGATCGGCCATGATGTGGCTCCTGTGAAAGGGAGCATCAGCACATCATGGCCGACCCTTCGAGCTGCGCTAGATAGTTAGCGCGTGGGCGCTATTTTCAGAACTGCTCACGTGGGTTGAACGCGGCCTTTTTTGCCAGCTCCTGCCACAGCGCAATGGTCTCGTCGTCGGCCTGCTTGGGCATCACGGCCTTGAGCTGGATGTACAGGAAACCGCGCTCACCGGCCTTGTTCAGCAAGCCATGGCCCTTGGCGCGCATGCGTTGGCCGTTCTGGCTGCCGGCGGGCACCTTGAGGTTGATTTTGCCGGTCAGGGTCGGCACGGCCACTTCTGCGCCCAGTGCCAACTCCCACGGCGCCAGTGGCAGGTTGATGATCAGGTTTTCGCCATCCACCTCGAACTTGGAGTGCGGCGCAAACTTGATGATCAGGTACAGGTCGCCATTGGCCCCGCCGCCAATACCCGGCGCGCCCTGCCCCTTGAGGCGGATGCGCTCGCCGTCGGCCACGCCGGCGGGGATCTTCACGTTCAGGCTCTTGGTGGTGTTGGTCACATGCCGGCCCGAGGCGTCGTATTGCGGCACCTGGAAGCTGATCTGCTTGGACTCGGTGGACAAGGTGTCCTCAAGCGCCACGGTCAGCTGCATTTCCACGTCCTGGCCCTTGCGCCCGGTGGGGCGGCGCTGACCGCCGCCAAAACCGTCGCCGCGCGAGCCGAAGATCGAGCTGAAGAAGTCCGAGAAATCACCCGTGTCCTGGCCACCGCCGAAACCGCCACGGCTCTGCCAGCCCGGCGGCCCCTGGAATGGCTGGCCGTGTTGGCCGTATTTGCGCAGCTCGTCGTATTCCGCGCGCTTATCGGCGCTTTTAAGCGCTTCATAGGCTTCGGACGCGTCCTTGAATTTCTCTTCGGCGTCTTTTTCCTTGCTCACATCCGGGTGATATTTACGTGCGAGCTTGCGGTAGGCCGCCTTGATTTCCTTGTCATCGGCGCTCGGCTCTACGCCCAATATCTTGTAGTAGTCTTTGAAATCCATCGGTGGTTCACCATCCCTAATCGAGATCGCACAGCCCGGGGCACAACGTGCGGTGCATTGCACTTGTTGAGTGAAGTGGCCCGGGGGTGCGTCAAAGTGTTATCGGCGCTTGCCGTATGCAGCAGATGTGGGGGCGAATCACCAGGTTTCAAGGAAGATTTAACAGATGGTCGGCCTACGCATCCGCCCTCGACTGGCATACACTGCGCGGCCGTTTTTCAACCGGAACCTGATTGTCATGGAAAACCCATCCCCAGCCCGTGCCTGCGGCATCGACTTTGGCACGTCCAACTCCACCGTCGGCTGGATCCGCCCCGGCATGGAAACGCTTATCGCGCTGGAGGACGACAAAATCACCTTGCCGTCGGTGGTGTTCTTCAACTTCGAGGAGCGCCGCCCGGTGTATGGCCGCCTGGCGCTGCACGAATACCTGGAAAACTACGAAGGCCGGCTGATGCGCTCGCTCAAGAGCTTGCTGGGTTCCAAGCTGATCAAGCACGACACCAGCGTGCTGGGCACGGCCATGCCGTTCACCGACCTGCTGGCGCTGTTTATCGGCCAGCTCAAGAGCCGCGCCGAAGCCAACGCCGGCCGTGAGTTCGAGGAAGTGGTGCTGGGCCGCCCGGTGTTTTTCGTCGATGACGACCCGATGGCCGACCAGGAAGCGGAAAACACCCTGGTGGATGTGGCGCGCAAGATCGGCTTCAAGGACATCTCGTTCCAGTACGAGCCGATTGCCGCAGCGTTTGACTACGAGTCGACCATCCAGAAAGAAGAGCTGGTGCTGATCGTCGACATCGGCGGAGGTACCTCGGACTTCTCGCTGGTGCGCCTTTCGCCGGACCGCCGTCACAACGACAACCGCCAAAGCGACATCCTCGCCACCGGCGGTGTGCACATCGGCGGAACCGACTTCGACAAACAGCTCAGCCTGCAAGGCATGATGCCGCTGTTCGGCTACGGCAGCCGCATGAAGAGCGGCGCCTACATGCCCACCAGCCACCACATGAACCTCGCCACCTGGCACACCATCAACTCGGTGTACTCGCAAAAATCCCAGCTGGCGTTGGGCAGCATGCGCTACGACATCGAAGACACCGGCGGCATCGACCGTTTGTTCAAGCTGATTGAACAGCGCGCGGGCCACTGGCTGGCAATGGAAGTGGAAGAAACCAAGATCCAGCTGACCCACGAAGACAGCCGCCACGTGCTGCTTGACCGGGTTGAGCCGGGTTTGAGCGTGGAGCTGAGCCGGGCGCTCTTTGAGTCGGCGATTGATGGCCTGCTAGAGCGCGTGCGCGGCAGTGTCACGCAGTTGCTCAATGACGCTTCGGTGAGTGTCGCGCAGGTGGACACGGTGTTCTTTACCGGCGGTTCCAGCGGGATTCCGGCGTTGCGCCACAGTGTTTCGGCGATGCTGCCGAATGCGCGGCATGTGGAAGGCAATATCTTTGGCAGTATCGGCAGTGGTCTGGCGATTGAGGCCAGCAAGCGGTACGGCTACTGAGTTTCAGCCGAAAGACCGTGGCGACCCTTTCGCGAGCAAGCCCGCTCCCACACTTGGAATGCATTTCAAATGTGGGAGCGGGCTTGCTCGCGAAGAGGCCAACCCAGGCAACATAAAGCCTTAAACCATCCCGCCGAGCTTGAGCTCACTCTTCAGATACGCATAGTAGATCGGCCCCGCTACCACCCCCGGCAGCCCGAATGCGGCTTCAAACACCAACATCGCCAGCAACAATTCCCACGACTTGGCACTGATCTGCCCACCGACGATGCGCGCGTTGAGGAAGTACTCGACCTTGTGGATCACGATCAAGTAGCCCAGCGCCGCCACGGCCACCCAGATCGACAGCGACAACGCGACGATGGTGATCAGCGTGTTGGACATGAGGTTGCCGATCACCGGCAGCAAGCCGAGCAGGAAGGTCAGCACGATCAGGGTTTTGGTCAGTGGCAGGTGAATGCCGCACAGTGGCAGCACCACGGCCAGGAAGACCGCAGTGAAGGCGGTGTTCAGCGCAGCAATCTTGATCTGGGCGAAAACGATGTTGCGAAAGGCCTGGACCAGCAGGTGCAGGCGGTCGAACAGTGCAGCGGCCAAGGGTTTGCGCTTGGTCAGGTCAGGCACGCGCTGCAGGGCAATGATGGCGCCGAGCACCATGCCGATGAGCAAGGTCACAAACATGTGCGCGGCATCTTTGCCAACCAGCTGCAGTTCGCTCAGGTGCTTGCTCAGCCAATCGCCAATGGCCACGCGAAACTCGGCAGCGCTGGCCGGCAGGTAGGCGTCGATGAACGGCGGCAGCTGGCCGCGAGCGCGGTCGACCACGCCCATGAATTTGTCGAGGGAAGCCCCGGGGTTTTCCGCCTCGTGGAGCAGGAAGCTGATGGCGCCGGCAAAAATCAGGGTCAGCACACTGACAATTAAAGTGCCCAGCAAAGCCACCGCCAACCACCGCGCGCGACGGCCTTCGATCAGGCGCTGCAATTGCGGGGTAAGCATGTTTACCAGCTCATACACCAACAGACCGGCCAGCAGGCTGGGCAGCAGCTTGAGCGGCAGGACGAGCAATAACCCACCGAAAATGATGATGCAACTGACCAGCAACAACACGTGACGCTGCGAAAACGTTGGCATACAGCCTCAAAACGAACGGCGCTAAAGGATGGGCAGTCTGCCAGCCTTGAGGGAATCAAGCGAGAGTCTCAATTGCGAACACTGTCAATGTGGGAGCGGGCTTGCTCGCGAAAGCGGTGTGTCATTCAACACTTCAGGTTCTGAACCACCGCTTTCGCGAGCAAGCCCGCTCCCACAGGGGGGACTCGCGTGTTTAGCTACCTTTGAGGCAGGTGCTCATAAAGGTTTTACGCGCATCGCCGGCCAGCGCCTTGGTTTTTGCCGACGCATTGCAGTCTTTCATCTTCTGCTGCTGCGGGGTCAGGGTCTTGGCGTCGTTGGCCGCAGGCGCCGACAGGCAGGTCTTCATAAAGGCTTTACGGTCATCGCCCTTGAGCGTCTTGGTGGTTGCCTCGGCGTTGCAGGTGGTCATCTTGTTTTGCTGGGCGGTGGCGGCAAAGCCTTGCGAACACAGCAGCAGACCCATCATCAACAGCGGAATACGCAGCATCTTCATGGAGTTTTCTCCCTGTTACCGTGCCGAAAGGGCGCGGCCTACACGGCAGTGTAGTCAAAGCCTGTTACATCTTCACCGGCTGCGAATATTCGACCGACGGTACTGCTCCGGGGTACAGCCAGCGTGGCGCTGGAACATGGCGATGAAGGCCGAGGCGGTGCTGTAACCGAGGTCGAACGCCACGTGCTGCACGCTGCGTTCGCTGTCCAGCGCCTCAATGGCGGCCAGATAACGCAAGCGCTGGCGCCACTCGCCGAAGCTCATGCCGACTTCCCGCACAAACTGGCGAGCCAGGGTTCTTTCGCTGACATGCACCTGCTCGGCCCATTGCGCCAGCGGCCGGTTGTCGCCGGGTTCGGCCTGCATGCCTTCCAGCACGCCCAGCAGCCCGGGGTGACGGGCATAGGGCAGGAAGCAATCGTGAATCGGCGCTTGCTTGAGTTGGTCCACCAGCACCTGGGCCAGGCGAATATCCGCCTCGGTCTGCGGGATATTGACGTCTCGGCGGGCGAAGTCGCTGAGGATGGCCTTGAGGATTTCGCTGATCGCCAAGGTACATGGCGCCTGCGGCAGTCGCTCGCAGAGCTCCGGCGCCAGGCCCACCGAGCGATAGACAATCGCTTGGGCGTTGTAGGAGCTGTGCTCGGTGTTCGGCGGAATCCATACCGCGTACTGCGGCGGTGACATGAAGCGGCTACCGGCCACTTCCATGCGCATCACGCCATTGGCCGAATAGTCCAGCGAGCCCCAAAAGTGTTGGTGCGGCGTGCACTCTGTGTCAGGGGCGAAGTCGGAATAGCGAAAGTACACAGGGCTCGGCAGGCTGGGGAAATCCGCGAGGCGTACGGTGTATCTGGGCATGTTGTCCGGTTCTAGAGGTCGTTTGTCTGGATCGCAGTATAGGCTTCCATCCAGACAGAGGATAATCGCGCTTCATTACCCTATCTGGTTTCTATCGATGCAATACGCGTACCCCCTGCTCGCCATTTTTATCTGGGCCGGCAACACCGTGGTCAACAAGCTCGCGGTGGGCTCGATCTTCCCTGCTGAAATCGGCTTCTACCGCTGGCTGCTGGCGGCGTTGCTCTTTACCCCGTTCATGCTCAAACCGGTGCTTGCCAATTGGGCGCTGATTCGCCCGAACCTGGGCAAGATCTTCATTCTCGGCGTGCTGGGCATGGCCATTTACCAGAGCCTGGCCTACTACGCCGCGACGCTCACCACGGCCACCAACATGGGCATCATCCTCTCGCTGATGCCCTTGATGGCGCTGACGGCGGCGATCATCAGCCTTGGCCAGCGCCTGACTTTCGGCGCGTTGACCGGCGCGGTGTTGTCCTTCGCCGGCGTGGTCGTGGTGGTGTCGGCCGGCAGCCTCGGCGCCTTGCTGCAGCATGGGGTCAACCTGGGCGACGGCATGATGCTGGTCGCGACCCTCGCTTACGCGGTCTACAGCACCCTGCTGAAAAAATGGCAATTGCGCCTGCCGCCGCTGGTGCTGCTGTATTTGCAGATTCTGGTGGCGGTGGTGGTGCTGTTTCCGCTGTTCCTGTTTTCGGCGAAAGCGGGGCTGGGCTGGGCGAATGTCCCGTTGATTCTGTACGCGTGCTTGCTGGCTTCGATGCTGGCGCCATTGGCATGGATGCATTCGATCAAAACCCTGGGGCCGAGCCGCACCACGCTGTTTTTCAACTTGCTGCCGTTGATCACTGCGCTGATTGCGGCGGTGGTGTTGAAGGAACAATTGGCGATGTATCACCTGGTCGGGGGGTTGCTGACGTTGGCCGGGGTGATTTTGTCGGAGCGCTGGACGACACCGGTGCGCCGTGAGCTCGGTGTGGCCTGATACACCGCTATCGCAGGCAAGCCAGCTCCCACACTAGACCGCGTTCCTGCTTTGGAATGTGGTCTAGTGTGGGAGCGGGCTTGCTCGCGAAGAACGATAACGCGGTCTACCGGCTAAACCCCGGCAGCCTTCAACCGCTGCGCATGCTCAACAAACAACCTGATCGGCTCCGCCCCCTTGCCCACCAGCCCCAATGACTGGTTGACGATATCGAAATGGTCCAGCGCATAGTCATCACCAATCACCACGCCCAAGTGTGAACTGTAACGCCCGACCATGCCGTCGCACTGGCCCTTCTCCCGCACGAAGCTGCGGGCGAACAGGCGGCAACTGCGGTGCGTGCCGTCGAACAGGTTACGCCCACGGTCGGTGATACCCGGCTGCAAGGTGCCGGACCAGGAGTAATAGCGCACGCCGTTGACCTCTTCCGCGCCCTGCCCGCCCCATGTCTGCGGCAGGCCTTGAGGGTATTGGCGGTTGAACAGCGCCACGCCTGCGCTCGTCAGTGAATGGTGTGACGCCTGCAAGTCGGCCTTGAAGCGTGGCCCGCGATAGCCGGTTTCCAGCAGCCCCATCACCCACGCAACCCCATGGAACAGTGCGCTCATGAGCCGGCCTTTCACGCTGTCTGGCGGATAATGGGCGTGGATATGGTCCGCCAGCTCCGAGCCATGGTTGGGGCCGGCCACCGAGGTCACCGACGCGACCCAGTCCGGGCGCTTGGCTGCCGCATACCGCGCGGTCAGCGCGCCTTGGCTGTGGCCGATCAGGTTGACCTTGTCGGCGCCGGTCTCGCGGCGAATCCGCTCGATGTGCACCAGCAATTGCTCGCCACGCATTTCGCTGGAATCCAGCGGCGCCACCTGCACGGGAAATACCTGCGCCCCACCCGCCCGCAGCGCCGGAACGATGCCGTACCAGTAAGGAAACAACCCCACGCGCACGAACCCCAGCATGCCGGGCACCAGCACCAGAGGGTAACGCGTGGCAAGGGGTTGCGGCATGGGCAGCGGCTCTGATCAGGAAAGCGACAGTGCCATCCTAGACCAGCGTTTCATAAATCGACATGACCACCCCGTGACAGACTCATGACACCTTAAAAGCCGCCCGCAAAGTCATGCAGTTGGCGTTCGGCCTCTTCACAGGAGCGCTGGAACACTGTTTTGTCCGACTCTTCACCTTCGGCGGCGATCACACTCACGTCGTCGATACCGATGTAGCCCAACACCGTGCGCAGGTGCGGGTCGGCGTGGTTCATCCATTCAAACTCCCCGCCCGGCCCGAACCCACTGCCGCCGCGGCTGGTGATGATCAACGCCTTTTTGCCTTTCAACAGCGCCTGATACTGGGCAATGCCGTTGCTGTCCTGGGTGATATCGAAGGTCAGGCCCATGCGCACGATCTGGTCGATCCAGGCCTTGAGGCCGCTGGGCACGCCGAAGTTGTACAGCGGCATGGCGATCACCAGCAGCTCATGCTCGATGAGTTCGCCGACCAGTTCGTCACTCAGTTGCAGGTCGGCCTTCATCACCTTCGGCAGGGAGTGCGGCTCGGGGTAGAAATTCGCGGCCACGAAGGCTTCGGTGACATGGGGAATAAACGCTCGGCCGACTTCACGGCGGGTCACCTGAGCGCCCGGGTTGATGGCCTGCCAGGCGTCGAGAAACGACTCGGCCAGGCGCCGGGAATGGGAACGCTCACCGCGCGGGCTGGCGTGAATCACTAGCATTTTTTTCATGTGTATATCCTTGGCGAGTTAGACTCAGGCGGCCTGAATGGCCGCCGTTCTTGCTCGCCAATCTAGAGCCGAGCCTCGAGGCCGACAAATGAGCAATAGTTGATCGGAGTGAATTCATTTCACCTGTGGAGCCCACATGTTTGCCACGCTGCCCCTGACCGCCCTGCGCACGTTTGAATCGGCGTCGCGCCTGCTGAGCTTTAAAGCCGCCGCTGCAGAGCTGTCGGTGACGCCCACGGCGGTGTCCCATCAGATTCGCAGCCTGGAAACCTGGCTGGGCATTGCCTTGTTTGAACGCCTGCCGCGCCAGGTTCGCCTGACTGAAGGGGGCGAGCGGCTGTTTCAAAGCCTGCACGGCGCCCTGCTCGACGTGGCGCACAGCCTCGACACCCTGCGCCCGCAACGCAGCGCGGGGCAGCTCACCGTGTCCACCACGCCCGCGTTTGCCGCACTGTGGCTGGTACCACGGCTGGGGCGTTTCTACGCCGCCCACCCCGACATCAGCCTGCGCCTGGACACCCGCTGCGAAGTGGTCGACCTGCAGCAGGACGCCAGCGTCGATCTGGTGATTCGCTACAGCCTGGGGGATTACCCGCACTTGTACGGCCAGTGCCTGTTCGACGAATCCTTTGCGGTGTATGGCTCGCCTGAACAGGTCGCACGGGCCGGCGCCCAGGTGCCGACGCTGATCAGCGTGCGCTGGCACAACTCCGACCTGTACGCCTTGGGTTGGCAAGCCTGGTGCGAAAAAGCCGGTGAAACCTGGCTGGCCCACACCTCACTGCTGCGTGAATACGACGAGGAGCACTACGCACTGCAAGCGGCGATTGCCGGCCAAGGGTTGGTGCTGGCGAGCAATATTCTGGTCTCGGAAAGTGCGGCGTCGGGCCTGCTGGTGCCTTACCGGCCGCAGGTGCGCGTGGACGGCGCCGGTTACAGCGCGTTGTGCGTACCGGGCCGCGAACGCCACCCGCCGGTGCGCGCGTTTTTCCAATGGGTCCGGGAGGAAGCGAAGCTGTCCGGCCATGCACTTTGAAATCCGATAAAACTTTTTGCGTCAGCCAACACTCACAACTTGGAGCGATCACGCCGGCAGAGCGTGGCGCAAAACCGGATTAGCACCAGGAGATTGAGATGACTGAAGCACACTTGACTGACGTTGCGACCCTGCGCAGCCGCGCCCGCCAGAACGTCGAAAATGGCGCCGTCACCGAAGGCTACGACGCCGACCGCAAAGAAATCATCCGCCTGCTCAACGAGTCGCTGGCCACCGAACTGGTCTGCGTGTTGCGCTACAAGCGCCACTACTTCATGGCCACCGGCCTGAAAGCCAGCGTGGCCGCCGACGAGTTCCTCGAGCACGCCACTCAGGAAGCCGAACACGCCGACAAACTGGCCGAGCGTATCGTGCAGTTGGGCGGCGAACCGGAATTCAACCCCGACCTGTTGTCGAAGAACTCCCACGCGCAATACGTCGCGGGCAAGAACTTGAAGGAAATGGTCTACGAAGACCTGGTGGCCGAGCGGATCGCAGTAGACAGCTACCGCGAGATCATCCAGTACATCGGCGACAAGGACCCGACCACCCGCCGCATCTTCGAAGACATCCTGGCCCAGGAAGAAGAACACGCCGACGACATGGCGGATATTCTGCAAGACCTGTAATCAGCCACACCGCAATACCCCTGTGGGAGCGGGCTTGCTCGCGAAGGCGGATTTTCAGTCACCCAAGATATCGACTGATCTACCGCTTTCGCGAGCAAGCCCGCTCCCACATTGGGTTCTCGGTTTCTTCCATTAGCCTCTTACGGTTTTCGGCGCCTTGCCTTCCTTCATCTGTTGCAGCAGCGGCGCACACTGGTTCGGCTCATCGCCACTCGGGGCTACCAGCGCGAGCAACCCGGCCGCCGGGCCTGCGATCACACCCAGCGCCACCATGCCCGCACCTCGCAGCATCAATGGCACCGCTTTCACACCGGCATTGGGCTTGATGAACGGCCCGTTGACGTAAAGCGGCGAGCGCAGGGAAAACAAGCGAAAGCCCTTGGACTCCGGCGTGATGGTCAGGTCCAGTTGCTCGCTGGCCATATTCGCGGTGCCATCGATATAGATAATCGCGTTCTCGGTATCGAACACAAACAAACGCGTGGTCGCCAGGCCGGTCTTGATGCCGAAGTCGGCCGCTGCGCAGTTGATCTTCACTTCCTTGTCGCCGAACAGGCGGCCCACCACGTAGTTGCCCACATTGAGGCCGGCGATTTCCATCAGGCTGCGGCTGATTGCGCCGTCGTTGATGAGCATTTTCAGGTCACCGTTGGACGTACCCAGCAACGCCGCCACGGAGTTGCCACGCCCGGCAATGTCGGCATCGCCGTTGAGTTCACCAAAGCTGGTTTTCATCGGTTCGAAGGTCGGGAACAGCTGCTTGAGCTTGAAGTTGCGCGCAGTCAGTTTGGCGCGGCCTTCCATCGGTGTGGTGCGGCCATTCAAGCGGATCTGCGCATCAAGCTTGCCGCCGGCCACGCCGAAACGCAGGGGCTCCAGGCTCAGTTCGCCGTCGTTAAGCACGAGGTGGGTGTAGAGGTCGGTGAACGGCAACTCGGCGCTGTGCACGATGCGTTTGCCGGTGAACTCCACGTCAGCGTCCATATCGCGCCAGCGCTCGGTGCGGAACTCTTCCACCGGCAGCACTTTGGTCGCCGGCTGTTTGCTTTCACCGCCACGGGCTTTTTGCTTGGCGTTGGAATCGGCGCCGATCAAGGGAGCGAGGTCGGCCATCAGCAATTGGTTGGAGACCAGCGCGCCGGTGAGTTTGGGCCGTGGCTGGCTGGCGACGTAGCCCAGGTTACCGTGGATATCGCTGTTGCCGATCTTGCCGTTGAAGTTCTCGTAGGTGAACGACGCGCCGCTGGCCTCATGCAGCTTGGCGATCAAGTGGCCGTCGGTGGAGTACGCCGGGGAATCGGGCAGGGTCACGCCCGTCAGCGGGTAAAGATTGCCCAGGCTGCTGCCGGAAAGTTTCAGGCGCAGGTCCAGGGCGCCGAGGTTCAGCGGGTCGGTGAGCGTGCCCGCGAGGGCGATGCTGGTGTCGGCGATCTTGACCTGGGCCTGCAACGGAAACGGCTTGGCCGCGTCCTGCAGCGCCAACAGGCCGCCGATCTTGCCGGTGCCGTCGAGCTTCTGGCCGTGGTACTGGCCTTTGACTTTGAGCGCAAACGCGTAGTCCTGAGGCGCCGAGCCTTTTTCCAGGGCCTTCTTGGCATCCGCGTCACCGACGATCTCACCAAAGGGAATCGGTTTGCCCAGTGGGTCGATGATCACATCAAGCTGAGTTTTGAGAGTTTGGTCGTCAAGGGTCACGTGGCCCTTGTCGAAGCCGATGGCGCCAATGTCCACCACCCAGCTGGAGGGCTCGGCGTTGGGGTCTTTGGGGTCGAATTTGAAGGTCCAGTTGGCGCGGCCATCGGCCAGGCGCTGCAAGTCGGCGCTCGGTTCGGTGAGGTCGATACGCGGAATCACCACGCGCTGAACCAGCAACGCCAAGGGCGAAATACGCAGCTCGACTTTCTTGAGCGTGACCATTTGCGGCTTTTTCGACCAGTCGGGGTTACCCAGGGTCAGGTCCTCGGCAATCACGTGGGGCCATGGCACCCAGGCGCGCCAACCCCCTTCATCGGGCTCACGCGCCCACACCACGGCCAGGTTGCCATTGATTGCAAAGGGCCGATGCAATTCTTCAGAGACCTTGGCATTGAGCGGCGGCTTGATGCGGTTCCAGTCAAAGAACACCAGAACCAGTACCACCACGGCGATTAACACAACGAAGCTGGCGCAGCTCCAGGCGACGATTTTACGAGTGCGCGTCATTGCACAGGACTCCTCAACACGACTAGCTGAACTACAGCTCATAAGGCTACGACTGGCAAACGGCGCGGGGGTTTAACCCGATGGGTGAATTAGTCGCAAAAAGCCATTTTCCTGATCGAACGGACAGATTTGATCATCAACGGCGCACCAATGTTACCCACGTTCGTGTCGAAAATACCCAGCACGGTGCAAAACCGCGGGCTTGAGAGGCGCGATTTAGAGCCTTCGAAGGGAACAATCAATTCTGTTGATTATTACCATTGTGTTTATGAACTTTTATATCGACTTATCAAGAGTAGCATTAGCCCTGTACCCACTTTATCGCCCTCCCAAGGAGCAACTCTCATGAAACGCCAAGTACTCGCAGTCGCCCTGCTGTCCGTCCTCGCTTCCAGTGCCTTTGCCCTGCCAGCTGCCGAACAAGCAACCCCACAGAACAAAGCTCAAGCCGTTGAATCCAGCCAGACCCTGGCCCGCAGCGGTTCGCAAGAAGATGAAAACCGTGACTACGCCAAAGGCGCTGTTGCAGAAAATGGTTCGGAACACGCCAACAAACGCGCCTACACCGAAGGTGTTGCTGAAGGTGGCCGTGATCGCCTGGAACAGAAAGGCCTGGTAGAAGGCGGCGCTGAACAAGCCAACAAACGCGCTTACACCGATGGCGTTGCCGAAGGTGGTTCGGACCGCCTGCAAGAACTGCATCAAGCACAGAGCTAACCCCGTGGTGGCCCAGAAAAAAGCCCGATCTGCCGATCGGGCTTTTGCTTTTTCATAGACCGCATCACGCCTTGCCCCTGCCAAGTTCGACGCCAGCAAAGCTGTTTTGCTAGAGTGCGTCGCTGTACTTGCCGACAAAGCCCACCCGCCGATGCTGCCCCGCGCCGAACAAAAGCAACAGACCCGCCTCGCCTTGATGGACGCAGCCCGCCATCTGATGGAGTGTGGCCGTGGGTTCGGTAGCCTGAGCCTGCGCGAAGTGGCCAAGACCGCTGGCATCGTGCCAACCGGGTTTTATCGCCATTTTGATGACATGGACCAGTTGGGCCTGGTGTTGGTAAGCGAAGTCGGCCAGACCTTCCGCGCCACGATTCGCCTGGTACGCCACAACGAATTCGTGATGGGCGGCATCATCGATGCGTCCGTGCGGATCTTTCTGGATGTGGTGTCGGCCAACCGTTCGCAATTCCTGTTCCTGGCCCGCGAGCAATACGGTGGCTGCCTGGCCGTGCGCCAGGCCATCGGCGCCCTGCGCGAAGACATCACCCGCGACCTCGCGGCCGACCTGACCTTTATGCCCAAGCTCCAGCACCTGGACGCCGAAGGTTTGCATGTAATGGCTGACTTGATCGTCAAAAGTGTGTTCGCCACCCTGCCCGACATCATCGACCCGCCCGCCGCAGCCTTGCCCGCCCACCTCACGCCCCAGGCCAAAATCACCCAGCAATTGCGCTTTATCTTTATCGGCCTCAAGCACTGGCAAGGGCTGGGCAGCACTGAGTAAGCCGATCAACCTGCAGTGTGAAAGCGCTTGGCGCTGGTGTAGTTCTTCTTCCAGTACCTTTGACTCAGCGAATCGATCCGCACACGTTTTCCGGAACTGGGCGAATGGATGAACTTGTCCTGGCCGATATACAGGCCGACATGGCTGACCCGGCCGCTGCCGTTACCCGAAAAAAATACGGCATCACCCGGCCTGAGGGCATCGCGCTTGATGGTTGCCGCGCTGGAGCGGTGCATGTCGGAGGTGGTACGGGGCAACTGGATGTTGGCCTCTGTCTTGAACAGGTAGACCAGAAAGCTGCTGCAATCGAAGCCGCGCTCCGTCGAAGTGCCGCCCGCCTTATAAGGTGTGCCGAGCAACTGATGGGCACGGTCGATGACATGATCGATAGCGGTCGGGCGGTACTGGAGGTTGGCCGAAGCCAATGGCGTGACCCCTGCCAGAGTGACGACAACTGCACACAAAAATGACTTGAGCATGATGGACGACGCAGCGAATTAAACACGGCGCAAAGCCTAATCAAAAAGCGCGTTTTTTTTGGAAGTACGAATCCTCGTTCTCAGTAGGAAACCTCCCAAAAACATCTGACGAGAAATAGATGAAAGAAATTTCATGCAGCCTGCAACGGATCTCAACGCAAAACGCCCACATCCAGTGCTATAAACCCTGTAACGCACCAAATTGAAACACTCCCGGAACGGGCTGACGCCCTATTCGGAGGCATGGCTGCGCCTGCCTACAGGGTTTTCCTACTTGCATGCCTGATTGGCAAGCCCCTTGCTCTACCTCTCTTATCGCTCATAGCTGGAAGCCTTCTGATGCTGGTGATCCACCGCCGAATCGCCCCCCAAACCCTCTGGGCCGCCGAGTTGCTGCTGAACTTCGAAGCACGCAGCAAAAGCCGTCTGCGCTGTTTCAGTGCTGACGGTGAAGACGTCGGCCTGTTTCTGGAGCGCGGCCAGCCGCCGCTGCACGATGGCGAATTCCTGCAGGCTGAAGACGGACGCGTCGTACGCGTGTGTGCCCGCCCTGAACAGTTGTTGCACGTCACCTGCAGCAACGCGTTTGAACTGACCCGCGCCGCCTATCACCTGGGCAACCGCCATGTGGCCCTGCAAGTCGGCGATGGCTGGTTGCGCCTGCTGGATGACTACGTACTCAAGGCCATGCTCGAACAACTGGGCGCCAGCACGCAAACCCTCGAAGCCCCCTTCCAGCCGGAACACGGCGCCTATGGCGGTGGCCACCATCATTCGCGCCATGGCGACGAAGATTTCAACTACCCGCCCAAGCTGCACCAGTTCGGCGTACGTCTATGAACCCAGCCTGGGCGCTGTTGCGTCTGGCCAGTCCGCAATTGCCGATTGGCGGCTACAGCTATTCCCAGGGCCTGGAAATGGCCGTGGAAAACGGCCGCGTCAACGATGCCGCAGGCGCCCGGCGCTGGATCAGTGACCAGCTGTCACTCAACCTCGCCCGCTTCGAGGCACCGCTGTTGCTCGCCCACTGCCGTGCCGCAGCCGATGAGGATTGGCCGCGTCTGGCGCAGCTGTGCGAAGAACATCGCGCCAGCCGCGAGACCCGCGAGCTGTACCAGGAAAGCCGGCAAATGGGCTATTCCCTGCAGCAACTGCTCAACGGCTTGCCTGAACTCGATGACGCCGCGCGCAGCTTTCTTGAAAAGCGTACCGAACCCCACCTGGCCCTCGGCTGGGCCCTGGCCGCCCGCGCCTGGGCCATCAGCCCGGATGACGCCCTCGCCGCCTGGCTGTGGAGCTGGCTGGAAAACCAATTGGCCGTGCTGATGAAAACCCTGCCCCTGGGCCAGCAAGCCGCGCAACGCCTGACCAGTGAACTGCTGCCCTTGCTGCAACACGCCCAGCAGGACGCAGCCCGCATTGACCCCGACCATTTGGGCAGCGCCGCTTTCGGCCTGTCCCTGGCGTGCATGGCCCACGAGCGCCAGTACAGCCGCCTGTTCCGTTCCTAGGAGACAACACACATGAACACACAACCCCTACGCGTCGGCATCGGCGGCCCGGTAGGTTCCGGCAAAACGGCCCTGACCCTGGCCCTGTGCCTGGCACTGCGCGACCGCTACAACCTGGCGGTGGTCACCAACGACATCTATACCCGCGAAGATGCTGATTTCCTGGTGCGCAACCAGGCCCTCGCACCGGAGCGCATCATCGGCGTAGAGACCGGTGGTTGCCCGCACACGGCGATTCGCGAAGATGCCTCGATCAACCTCGAAGCGGTGGACCAGCTCAACCGGCGCTTCCCCGGCCTGGACCTGATCCTGGTGGAGTCCGGCGGCGACAACCTGTCGGCCACCTTCAGCCCGGAGCTGTCGGACCTGACCATCTACGTGATCGATGTGTCTGCCGGCGACAAGCTGCCGCGCAAAGGCGGGCCCGGGATTTGCAAATCCGATTTGCTGGTGATCAACAAGATCGACCTGGCCCCCCTGGTAGGCGCTTCACTGGAGTTGATGAACAGCGACACCACCCGCATGCGCAACGGCAAACCCTTTGTGTTCAGCAACCAGAAAACCGGCGTCGGCCTGGAAGAAATCGTCGCCTTTATCGAACGTCAGGGCTTGCTGACTGCAGCCTGATCTCACCCTGAAAAAGGAGCCTGTTCATGGGTCTCAACAAACTTCTCGCAACCGCCGCCCTGCTGCTGGCCCCCGCCCTCGCCTTCGCTCACCCCGGGCATGGCGATAATGGGCTGGTGGCCGGTATCAGCCACCCACTGGGCGGTATCGATCACTTATTGGCGATGGTTGCCGTCGGCCTGTGGGCGGCGCAGCAAAAAGGCAACGCGCGCTGGGCACTGCCCTGTGCGTTTGTGGGCACCATGCTGATTGGCGGCTTGCTCGGCTTCGAAGGCCTGGAACTGCCGGCGCTGGAAAGCGGGATTGCCGCGTCGGTATTGGCGCTTGGCCTGGCGGTGGCATTGGCGGTGCGGCCGCCGCTGTTTGTGGCGGTGGGTGCGACGGCGTTGTTTGCGCTGTTTCATGGGGTTGCCCATGGCCTGGAGTTGCCGGACATGTCCAGCCCGTGGGCGTATGCGGCGGGTTTCGTCGGCGCGACGGCTGCGCTGCACGCTGCTGGTTATGCGGTGGTGCGCTTCCTGCCGGCGGCAGCTGCGCCGTTGGTGCGGGTGGCCGGGGCGGCTTCGGCGGCGACTGGGGTTTGGTTGCTGGCAGGCTGATTTTTCGGCGCACTTCAGGGCCTCTTCGCGAGCAAGCCCGCTCCCACAGTTTGACCGAATACATCCTTGAAATACGGTCGAATTGTGGGAGCGGGCTTGCTCGCGAAGGCGGCAGCACAAACAACAGATAACCCAAGCCTGCTACCATGCGCGCCTACACCCCTGCCGTGACGACGCCAGCCAATGCCCAGCGCTTCCCAACCTTCCTTGAACACCGTGCTCACCCACTTCCACAGCCTGATCGTGCCACTCTGGCAAGGCCCTGGCTGGAATGCCGAGCTGGCGTTGCCCTATGAAGCCCTGGACGCTGATCACCAGCCGTTGCCCCCGCAGCGCTACCGTGCCATGGCTTGCGCCCGTCAGCTGTATCTGTTCGCCAGCCTGATCGGCGAGCCTGACGCGGCTTTCGCCGAAGAACGCGCGGCCGCGCTGTTCCGTTCCCTGCAACGGCACTTCCACGACGCCGAGCAGGGCGGTTGGTTCTACAGCATCGACCCCGCCGGCCAGCCGCTGGACAAGCGCAAAGACCTCTACACCCACGCCTTCATCATTTTTGCCTGTGCCCATTACTGGGCCAAAGTGCGTGAGCCGCTGGTGGAATCGGTGCTCAATGCCGCGCTGGATGTGGTCGCCGAACGTTTCGCTACGGGCAACGGCCTGTACGAAGCAGTGCTGGAGCGTAACTGGTCGTCCCTCGGTTCCGGACCGCTGCAAAACCCGTTGATGCATCTGGCCGAAGGCTTCCTCGCGACCCTGGCAGTACGTGAAGACGCCGTCACGCAGGACGCGCTGCTGGACCTGGCCACGGCCATGCAGAAACGCTTTATCGACCGCCAGACCGGCGTGATGATGGAAAAACCGCTGGGGGCTGTGGATAACTGGTTTGAACCGGGGCATCAGTTCGAGTGGTTCTTTTTGCTGGAATCTTCGGATGTAGTGCGCGGCACCCCACTGCATGCCTCGCTGACGCGAGCCTTCGCCTACGCCGAGCTCAAGGGTGTGGATAAATCGAGCGGTGCGGTCAGCGGCATGCTCGCTCTGGACGGCAGTGTGCGCGACGGTACGCAACGGATCTGGGCCCAGGCGGAATACCTGCGGGCGCTGACCTTGCGGCCGAACAGCGACGCGGTGCTGCAGCGCCAATTGCTGGCGCTGCAGCAGCACTTTTTGCATGAGAAGGGTTGGAATGAATGCCTGGATGCCAAAGGTGCCGTGAGCCGACGGGATATGCCGTCGACCACGCCGTATCACTTGGCGACTTGCTATCAGGGTTTGATCCAGCATTTGGGTTGACCTTTGGTGCCTCATCGCAGGCAAGCCAGCTCCCACATTCAGATGTGTGAATACCTTCAAATGTGGGAGCTGGCTTGCCTGCGATAGCGGTCTACCTGACGGTCACGCAACCCACTTGCGATCCCCGGTAAAGCTGATCGTCAACCACCGCGCCGCATCCGGCTTACCCAGCCCTGTGGATATCTCCTCACGCAACCCGTCGAGGGTGGCGACGTTTTCCACCGGGTAATCCGCCGGCAACACCACATGAATCTCGATAAACCGCGCCCGGCCGTGCTTTTGCACGTAGGACACGTAATCGTCGAAACCATGCTTGGCCTGTGCCGCGTCCATCACCTCGCGCACCTTGTCGTCCAACTGGTCCGGAGCAATTCCCAGTACCTCGCGCAACGCCGGGCGCAGGATCTTGAACGCTGGCGCGAGCATGCTCAGGGCCAGAAGGATCAGGATCAGCGGGTCGACATACACCGCCCATTCGCCATAGCCCTGGGACTTGAGCAACAACGCGGCGAGAAAACTGATCAGCAAACCCACCGACAGCATCGCGTCCACCAGCCAACTGATGTTGTCGAACTGGATCAACGAAGATTTCAGCGTGCGGTTGCGATAACGCACGTAGAAGAAGTAGGCGAATTCAACAACGGTGAACACCGCCGCATAGATGATCACCAGCCCCAACTCGATCTCGCGCCCGCCATTGATGATGCCGAACACGCCATTGAGGAACGCGTAGATCGCGATCAATAACAGGAAGCTGCCTTCGATCAGCAACACCATGGGTTCCAAGTGCCAGTAGCCGAACTGGAAGCGCTCGTTGCTTTTCTTGGCGATCAGCTTGGCCGTGATCAGCATCAACACCTTGATGGCGGTGGCGATCAGCGAGAAAAAGCCGTCGAACAGAATGGACTGGGCGCCAGAAATAACACCCGTGACAATCCCGGCGATCGCTACCGCGAACATCAGGATGGTCGATTGTTTGAGCAGTGCCTGCTCACCTCGGTTACTCACATTTCCTCCCGTTAAAACCTTAAATCCGCACGATGCGGAGGGGTTTTCAGGAAGGGAGTGTACCTTATGGCCTGTTTTTGACCGATATGACGCCATCGCAGGCAAGCCAGCTCCCACATTTGAATGTATTCACAAATCCAAGTGTGGGAGCTGGCTTGCCTGCGATCGGTGCGGCGCGGTCTTAAGCCTTAGCACCACGCTCAATCGCAAACCCAGCCCAGGTCTGGCTCACCGGCATCAACTCCAACCGGTTGATATTCACGTGCGCCGGCGTATTCAGCACCCAGAAGATCGTGTCGGCAATGTCCTGCGGCTGAATCGGCTCGGCACCGGCATAGGTCGCATCGTAACGCGCCTGGTCACCACCAAAGCGCACCAGCGAGAACTCGCTCTCACACAGGCCTGGCTCGATGTTGGTGACACGCACGCCCGTACCCTGCAGATCGCAACGCAGGTTCAGCGAGAACTGCTTCACGAAGGCCTTGGAGCCGCCATACACATGGCTGCCCGGGTACGGATAGCTACCGGCGATGGAACCCAGGTTGATGATGCCAGCGCCACGGCCATGGGCGATCAAGCGTGGCAACAACAGGCTGGTGGTGGTCAGCAGGCCCTTGATGTTGGTGTCGACCATGGTTTCCCAATCGTCGAGGCTGCACTTGGGCGCAGGGTCGGTGCCCACGGCCAGGCCGGCGTTGTTGATCAGCCCGCGCAGCTTGGCAAACGAGGGTGGCAGGTTGGCGATGGCCTCTTCCATGCCCTTGCGGTCACGCACGTCCACGACCAGGCCGTGTACTTCGGTTTGCCTGGAAAGCTCTTCGACCAGCGCATTCAGGCGGTCGGCACGACGGCCAGTGAGCACCAGTTTCCAGCCTGCTTCGGCAAAACGACGGGCACAGGCTTCGCCGAAGCCTGAGGTTGCGCCAGTAATAAACAGCGTGTCGGACATGGTGTTCTCCTTGCGGGCATCGGGGAAAAAATCAGCCAGCAGAATGCCCGTACACCGCCGTTGCGGCAACCCATATGCACCCACCTTCATCTACAACTGATCATTTTTTGATCACGCCGAGCAAAGCCACGCAAACCGTGGCTTGCAGCCATATGCGCGCAGCTTATCCACAGCTGGGCCCACAGTCTTTGGGGGCAAGTGCAAAACGCCTCAGGCCGCTGTGTGCGGGGCTTTCAGAGGGTTTTAGAAAGTTTTTTGCTTGACCTTGGCCGGGCCGTATGTAGACCCATCGACAGAAGGAAAATCAGGACGATGGCTCCAGGCCAGTCATTCCGGCCTCTGCGGCACTCTTTCCAGAGTTTAATCACAGACTTATCCACAGGGCGCAGGGACATATTTCGGTCATATACCTGTGTCTTTAAACAGGTTGACAAACCCCTGGGCAGGTCACCAAAAAACCACTGATCAGAAAACAACCATCACGCTACAGGCCGCGTGGTTATTGGCTTTCAGGCAGGTACTCCCACGTTACCCACAGCCGGTTCCACAGCGAATGGGGACAAGTCAAAACTGTGACAAAACAGGGATTTGCGGCGGCTATATGTCGCGCTTTGGGAAGAGGCTGGATTTGTTTTCCACAATTTGGCGGCGAGCCTGTGAACACCCCAAAAACAAATGTGGGAACCGCTTTATGTGGGAGCTGGCTTGCCTGCGATAGCAGCAACTCGGTTCATCAGATAGACCGAGGTGCCTGCATCGCAGGCAAGCCAGCTCCCACTGAGAGCCGGTTCCCACATGGGTTGTTGCATCAAGCCTTTAGATCAGTGCCCGCCGAGGTAGGCGTTGCGCACTTCCTCATTCACCAACAATTCCTTGCCGGTGCCTGTCAGGCGGATCTCGCCGTTGACCATCACATACGCCCGGTCCGACAAACGCAGCGCGTGGTTAGCGTTCTGCTCCACCAGGAAGATGGTCATCCCGGTGGCCGCCAGCTCGCGCAGGGTGGCGAAAATCTGCTTCACCACAATCGGCGCCAGGCCCAGGCTCGGTTCGTCCAGCAACAGCAGCTTGGGCCGGCTCATCAGCGCGCGGGCGATGGCGAGCATTTGCTGCTCGCCACCCGACATGGTCATCGCCCGCTGGGTACGCCGCTCCTTGAGCCGCGGGAACAGCTCGAACATGCGCTGCATGTCATCAAAGGCGAACTTATCCCCAATCGGGATCGTGCCCATCAGCAGGTTCTCCTCGACGGTCATGTCGGGGAACACCCGCCGCCCTTCCGGCGACTGCGCAATGCCATTGGACGCGATGTAGTGGGACGACTTGTGGGTAATGTCCACGCCGTTGTACAGAATCTGCCCCGACTCGGCGCGCGGCTGGCCAAAGATCGACATCAGCAGCGTGGACTTGCCCGCGCCGTTGGAGCCGATCAGGCTCACGGTTTCGCCTTCGTTGATGTGCAGCGAGACTTTTTTCAGGGCCTGGATCGGGCCGTAAAACACGTCCAGTTCCTTCATTTCGAGGATAGGTGCACTCATACCAGCTCCTCTTCGTCTGCGCCCAGGTAAGCGGCAATCACTTTCGGGTCGTTGCGGATCGCGTCCGGCCCGCCTTCGGCGATCACGTTGCCGTGGTCGAGCACCACGATGTGGTCGGAAATACTCATCACCATGCCCATGTCGTGTTCGATCAGCACCACCGTCAGGTCGTGTTCGTCGCGCAGCAGGCGAATCATCGCGCTGAGGGCTTCGGTTTCCTGCGGGTTGAGCCCCGCTGCCGGTTCGTCCAGGCAGATGATCTGCGGCCGGGTGCACATGGCGCGGGCGATTTCCAGGCGGCGCTGCTGGCCGTAGGAAAGCTCACCGGCCAGACGGTTCGCGCAGTCCACCAGGTCCACCACTTCCAGCCAGTAGAAGGCATGGTCGAGGGCGTCGCTCTCGGCCTTGCGGTAGCCCTTGGTGTTGAGGATGCCCGCGAGCATGTTGCGGTTGACCCACATGTGCTGGGCCACCAGCAGGTTTTCCAGCACCGACATTTCCTTGAACAGGCGAATGTTCTGGAAGGTCCGCGCCAAACCGGCACGGTTCACCAAGTGAGTGCCGCCGAACATCTTGTAGTACACGCGGCTGAAGAAGCTTTTCGGCGACACGAAGTCGACGGCTTTGAAGCGCTCGCCGAGCAACTGGATCACATTGGTCTGCTTGCCGCGAATATTCAGTTCGATCTTGCCGCCGCTGGCTTTATAGAAACCAGTGAGGCAGTTGAACACCGTCGTTTTACCGGCACCGTTGGGGCCGATCAGGGCGAAGATCGAGTTGCGTTCGACCTTGAGGCTCACATCGCTCAGGGCCTTGATGCCACCGAAGTGCATCATCAGGTGTTCCACGGACAGCACGACTTCCTTGCTCATGGCGCTACCCCCTTGCGTGGTGTCACACCGGTACGGCTGATCCGGATCAGGCCCCGTGGGCGCCAGATCATCATCACCACCATCAACACGCCAAACAGCAGCACGCGGTATTCGGAGAAGCTGCGCAGCAGTTCAGGCGCGACGGTCAATACGAACGCCGCGATCACCACGCCGACCGTCGAACCCATGCCGCCCAAGACCACGATGGCCAGGATCAGCGCCGACTCGAAGAAGGTAAACGACGACGGGTTGACGAAGCCCTGATAGCTGGCAAAGAACACCCCCGCCAAACCGGCGGTAGAAGCGCCGATGGTGAACGCCGAGAGTTTGACCAAAACATGGTTCAGGCCCATGGAACGGCAGGCGATTTCATCTTCGCGCAAGGCTTCCCACGCGCGGCCGACCGGCATGCGCGTCAGGCGATGCTTGATGTACAGCACGGCCAGCACCACCAGAAACAGCACGATGTAGATAAACATGAACTTGATGTTGGGGTTGTAATCGATGCCGAAGAACTCGTGGAACGGAATCCCGCCGTCCTTCGCCTTGCGCCCGAACTCCAGGCCGAGGAAGGTTGGCGAAGGCACCGGCATGCCGTTCGGGCCGCCGGTGAACGACAGCCAGTTGTTCAGCACCAAGCGGATGATTTCACCAAAGCCCAGGGTCACGATGGCCAGGTAGTCACCGTGCATTCGCAGCACCGGGAAACCGAGTATGCAGCCTGCCAATGCGGCAGCGATGGCCGCCAATGGCAGCACACTCCAGAAACCCAGGCCCAGGTATTGATAACCCAAGGCCAGGCCATAGGCGCCGATGGCGTAGAACGCCACGTAACCCAGGTCGAGCAAGCCGGCCAGGCCAACCACGATGTTCAGGCCAAGCCCGAGCAGCACGTAGATCAGCCCGAGAATCACCACGGTCAGCAGGTACTTGTTGGCGAAGATCGGGAACACGATGGCAATCACGATCAGTGCCGGGATGATCCAGCGCAGGCGGGATTTGTAGTCGGGCGGCAACACATGCACGCCGGAGCCACTGCTCTCGAAGCCCTGCAGAATCTTCAGGCCCTTGGGGGTTTGCAGGAACAGGCTCAGGGCGAAGCGGCCGGCCATTACGATGGCGACCAGCGTGGCCACACGGGCCGGTTCCAGGTTGAAGCTGTAGCCGTCGAGGACCACGCCGACGATCGGACCGAACACGATCAGGGAAATCAGCCCGGCGAGGACCGTATCGACCACACTTTTCTTGATATCGATGGGTTTGGCAGCAGACATGTTTACACCTTAGCCACGAGTGGGCGACCCAGCAGGCCCTGGGGACGGAAGATCAGAATCACCACCAGCAGGGAGAAACTGAACACGTCTTTGTAGTCCGAGTTGATCAACCCCGAGAACAGCGACTCGGAGATACCCAGGATGATCCCGCCGAGCATGGCCCCAGGCAGGGAACCGATGCCGCCGAGTACCGCTGCGGTAAATGCCTTGATGCCGATGATGAAGCCGGCATAGAAGTCGAAGGTGCCGTAGTTGAGCGTAATCAACACGCCAGCCAGGGCGGCCATCGCGGCACCGATGACAAACACGTAGGAGATCACGCGGTCGGTGTTGATGCCGAGGATGGAGGCCATCTTGCGGTCTTGCTGCGTAGCCCGGCACATACGGCCCAGCTTGGTGTATTTGATGATGTAGGTCAGCAAGGCCATGCCCGCGAAGGCGGCGACCAGAATGAAGACCTTGGTGTACGTCAACTGAACGAAACCGGTGCCGAAGTCGACACGCCAGGCCCCGGCCAGCAGGGTGGGAATACCTTGTTGCTTGGCGCCCTGTGCGATCTGGGCGTAGTTCTGCAGGATCAGGGAGATCCCGATGGCGCTGATCAGCGGTGCCAGTCGGGTAGAGTTGCGCAGTGGTTTGTAGGCGACACGCTCAATGACCCAACCGTAAACGCCGGTGACGACCACGGTGAAGATCAGGGTGCCGAGAATGAGCAGCGGGAAGGATTCGATGCCGAAGTAAGCCAGCAGTGCCAGACTGATCGCCGCGAGGTAAGCGGAAATCATATAAACCTCGCCATGGGCGAAGTTGATCATGCCAATGATGCCATAGACCATTGTGTAGCCGATGGCGATCAGGCCATAGACCGACCCGAGGGTCAGGCCGTTGACCAGTTGCTGCAGGAAAATACCATCCATAACGCAATCTCACGCGGTGAGAGACTGCACACCCGCCAGTTGCCGGTGTGCGGCTCTTCTTGGAGGAAAAAACAGATATCCATCACAACACCACTCCCCTGTGGGAGCGGGCTTGCTCGCGAATGCGGTGGGTCAGTCAACACCTCTGATACTGACAGACTGCTTTCGCGAGCAAGCCCGCTCCCACATTGGATGTGTGGCGGTCAGCCTTACTTCTGTTTTTCCAGCTGGTGGTATTTGCCGTTGGCATCCCACTGGTAAACCACGTAGTCGGAGATTTTCAGGTCGCCCTTAGAATCCCAGGCTTTTTCACCCATCACGGTTTTCACCGGGTGAGCTTTCAGCCACTTGGCCGCGTCTTCGCCTTTGTTGGACTTGGAACCGTTGAAACCGGCCGCCAGGGCCTGGATCGAGGCGTAGGCGTACAGGGTGTAGCCTTCAGGTTCTACGCCGGCTTTGCGGAATTGCTCCACAACGGCCTTGCTGTCTGGCAGCAGACGCGGGTCGGCGCCGAAGGTCATGTACACGCCGTCTACGTACTGCGCACCGCCAGCGGTGGCCACCAGTTCGTCGGTCACAACACCGTCATCGGACATGAACTTGACGTCTTTCAAGCCGGCTTCACGAATCTGGCGAACCAGAGGGCCGGCTTCCGGGTGCAGGCCGCCGAAGTACACGACGTCAGCACCGGTGGAGCGGATTTTGGTGACCAGGGCGCTGAAGTCTTTCTCGCCACGGGTCAGGCCTTCTTCCAGCACTGGCTTGACGCCACGTTTGGTCAACTGGGCAGCGGTGGCATCGGCCAGGCCTTTGCCGTAGGTGTCTTTGTCGTTGATGACCGCGACTTTCTTGCCCTTGAGCACGTCGACGATGTAGTCGCCGGCCACGATGCCTTGCTGGTCGTCACGCCCGCACATGCGGAACACGGCGCCCAGGCCACGCTCGGTGACCTGTGGGTTGGTGGAGCCCGGGGTGATCATGATGATGCCCGCTTCGTCGTACACCTCGGACGCCGGGATGGTGTTCGACGAGCAGAAGTGCCCGACCACACCGATCACTTTGTCCTGGTCGGCCAGGCGGTTGGCCACGGCCACGGCCTGCTTGGGTTCGCAGGCGTCGTCGCCGGCGACCAGTTTGATCTGCTCACCGTTGATGCCGCCGGCCTTGTTGATCACATCGGCTGCCGCTTGGGCACCCTTCATGTACTGCTCACCGAAAGCGGCGTTGGCGCCCGTCATCGGGCCGGCCACGCCAATTTTCACATCAGCTTGAACAAACGCAGAAACACCCAGCGCCGCTGCAACGGCGAGGGCCAGAAAACCTTTCTTGTAAAACGTCTGGGACATGAGTGGTGCTCCGAGGTTTTTGTTTATTGGCACTACGAAATCACTGCGAACTTCCGATTGAAACTTTCACGGAAAGCCCAGAGCAAGGCGCGTGCCATTACGTTTTTATTAACAAAAAAGACACGGTGTCATTGTTATTACAGGCGTTTCGGCTCATCGCGCCAGTACGTGCAACCCTCTAGCATCGAGAGGTGCAACCAATGGATCCAAAAAGTACAACCCGGGCCGGTCGCACCTGCAACCGGGCGAATAAACGACAGTTCCTACACCTGTAACAATGTGCGTAACGGAACTGCACATTTACAGTGCGTGATTGCTACGACTTGCACCAATACAGATTAGTAGCCTACTAAGAAAATGCAGGCTTTTGAGGGGTACTTCGCTGATCAGATCACGATCCTCAGGCATTGCCCGGCGTGATACAGCGAGAATCCTGCTTCATACAGACAACTGCGCAGGCCCACCCCGGCCAATGGTTGCATCGGCGCAAACGGAATCGGCAGCGCCTGGGGATTCTGGTGACACAAATAGTCGGCAAACGCCTTGCCGACCACACTGCCGGTGGTCACGCCACGCCCGTTATAGCCCGTAACTGCCACAAGACCGGGCGCCGGCTCGAACAGGCGCATCAGGTGGTCCGGGGTGAAAGCGATGCAGCCCGTCCAGGTGCACTCCCACTGCACCGATTTCAGGTACGGGAAATAATGCTGTTGCACCCGATCGGCCCACGCCTTGAGAAACCACGCCGGTTTCTGATTGCCATTGCCCAGGCTGCCGAGCAACAGACGGCCATCTGCGTCGCGACGGATGCTGCTCAGCACCTGGCGCGTATCCCAGGAGCCCTGCCCGCCTGGCAGGATCTGCTTGGCCGCATCGTCCGTCAGCGGCGCCGAGGCGACCTGGTAGTAGTAGCCCGGGAAGAAGTTGCGCCGCAGCTCAGTCCATTCGCCTTCGGTATAGGCGTTGGAGGCGATCACCACCTGTGCCGCCTGCACGGAGCCCTGGGCCGTCTGCACCGACCAGCTCGAACCCTGGCGCTCAAGTTGCGTCACCGGGGAATGGTCAAACAACTGCCCGCCCAACCCAACCGCCGCATTGGCCAAACCACTGGTGTAGGCCATCGGGTTCAGGGTGCCGGCGCGCCGGTCGAGCAAGGCGGCGGCGATCTTTTGGGTGCCCGTGGCTTGCTCGCAGGCTTGCCCGGTGAGCAATTCCACCGGCGCGCCACGGCGCTTCCATTGTTCTTCGCGGCTGCGCAAATCCGCCTCGCCACGGGCGTTATGCGCCATGTGCAGGGTGCCTTCGCGGCGCAATTGGCAATCGATGTTGTATTTGTCGATCAGGCTGAACACCAGTGACGGCGCCGCGCCCAACATGCGGTTGAGCTGGCTGCCCACCGCTTCGCCGAAACCCGCTTCGATCTCGTCCGGCGGGATCCACATGCCGGCGTTCACCAATCCGACGTTACGCCCCGAGCCGCCATGGCCCGTGCGGTGAGCTTCCAGCACGGCGACGCTTTTGCCCTGCTCCAGCAAATGGATGGCGGCCGATAAACCGGTGATACCGGCGCCGATCACGCACACATCCACCTTCACCTCGCCCTTGAGCGCGGCCCGATCCGGCCGGCCAGGGGTGAGCTGTTCCCACAAACATGCTTCGCGTAATGCCATTGCCAGACTCCGAATGAAACCTAACAAACCACTTTTCCGAACTGTTAATGCGGTCAAATGTGGGAGCGGGCTTGCTCGCGAATGCGGAGTGTCAGTCACTGAATATGTTTCTGACACACCGCATTCGCGAGCAAGCCCGCTCCCACATTGGCCTCACTTCGACTCGGGGAATCAGTCGAAGGTAATACCCTGTGCCAGCGGCAACTCCAGCGAGTAGTTCACGGTATTGGTCTGGCGACGCATGTACCCGCGCCACGCATCCGAACCCGACTCACGCCCGCCGCCGGTTTCTTTCTCACCGCCAAACGCGCCGCCGATTTCTGCACCGCTCGGGCCGATGTTGACGTTGGCGATTCCGCAGTCACTGCCCACGGCCGACATGAACTGCTCGGCCTCGCGCACATCCGTGGTGAAGATGCACGACGACAAGCCTTGAGGCACGGCGTTGTTCAGGCGCAGGGCTTCGGCGAAGTCGGTGTAGCCGATCACGTACAGGATCGGGGCAAAGGTTTCGGTGCACACCACGTCGCTTTGCTCAGGCATTTCCACGATGGCCGGCGACACGTAGTAGGCATTCGGGAATTTGTCTTCCAGCTGGCGCTTGCCGCCAAACACCTTGCCGCCTTCGCTCAGGGCTTGCTCCAGCGCATCCTGCATGTTGTCGAAGCCGTGCTTGTCGATCAGCGGGCCGATCAGGTTGCCTTCCAGCGGGTGGCCGATGCGCACTTTGGAATAGGCGGCCTTGAGGCGGGTGACGATTTCTTCTTTCACCGATTCATGGGCGATCAGGCGACGCAGGCTGGTGCAACGCTGGCCAGCGGTGCCGACGGCGCTGAACAGAATGGCGCGCACGGCCATGTCCAGGTCGGCGCTTGGGCCGAGGATCATCGCGTTGTTGCCACCCAGCTCGAGGATGCTGCGGGCGAAACGCGCAGCGACTTTCGGCGCCACTTCGCGGCCCATGCGGGTGCTGCCGGTGGCGCTGATCAGGGCCACACGCGGATCATCCACCAGTGCGGCGCCAGCGTCGCGGCCACCGATGACCACTTGGCTGAGGTACTCGGGGGCGTCGCTGAATTTTTTCAGCACACGCTCGAACAATGCCTGGCAGGCCAAGGCCGTCAGCGGGGTCTTTTCCGACGGTTTCCAGATCACGGCGTTGCCGCACACCAGCGCCAGCGTGGTGTTCCACGCCCACACGGCGACCGGAAAGTTGAAGGCGCTGATCACGCCGACCACGCCCAGCGGATGCCAGGTTTCACGCATATGGTGGCCCGGGCGTTCGGAGGCGATGGTCAAGCCGTAGAGCTGACGGGACAGGCCGACGGCGAAGTCGCAGATGTCGATCATTTCCTGCACTTCACCCAAGCCTTCTTGGGTGATCTTGCCGGCTTCCCACGACACCAACTCGCCGAGGTCGGCCTTGTATTCGCGCAGCACGTCGCCGAACTGGCGCACCAGCTCGCCACGGCGCGGTGCCGGCACTTTGCGCCATGCCTCGAATGCATGCTCGGCGCGACTGACCTGTTGCTCCACCTCGGCGGCACCTTCCCAATGCACGCTGCCGATACGGCTGCCATCGATCGGCGAATGCACGGGTTGTTTACCCGACTGGTACAGCGCCGGGTTTACCCCGAGACGATCAAGCAATGCGGCAACCATGGGTCACTCCTTCAATCTCAAACAGAAAATTCGCGCCGCCACACGCACGGCGATCCAGGCCTTATTTGTAGCTGGCCCAAGACTTGCCAACAAACGACGATTAGGCGAGATATCATTCCGTTTATTCATGCAAAGCATAAAAAGAGGCACACCGTGCTGAATAAAAGACATTTGCCCTCGATCACCGCCCTGCAGTGTTTCGAGGCCGCCACGCGCCACCTGAGCTTCACCCGCGCCGCCGAGGAGCTGAACCTCACCCAAAGCGCCGTCAGCAAGCAAGTTGCGCAGTTGGAAGAATTGCTGCAACACCTGTTGTTTCGTCGGGTGCGTCGCCGCTTGCAGATGACCCCGGCGGGGGATTTGTACCTGGTGGAAGTGCGAAAAATCCTCACGCAGGTGGAGATGTCCACCCATTACCTACGCTCCTACGGCGGCGAGACCGAAGTATTGCGCGTGTCCACGCCCTACACCTTCGGTGCGCGCTGGCTGGTGCCGCGCCTCAAGGGCTGGCGGCTGCGCCACCCGCACATCCACCTGGACCTGTGCAACGAGCAGGAGCCCGACGAACTGCTGCAAGGCAAAGCCGACATGGCGTTCTATTTCGGCCAGGGTTCACGTCCCGGCACCGAAAGCCTGAAGCTGTTCAGCGAAGAGCTGGTGCCGGTGTGTGCGCCCGAAAGCCTGCCTACGCAGCCGTTCACCGACCCCACGCAACTGAGCAACCTGGTGCTGCTGCAAAACGCCTCGCGGCCACAGGGCTGGCATGACTGGTTCGCCAGCCAGGGCTACCAGACCGAACACAGCTACCACGGGCCGCGTTTCGACACCTTTTATATGTGCATTCGTGCGGCGCAGGTGGGCTGTGGTGTGGCGTTGCTGCCACGTTTTCTGGTGGAAGAGGAACTGGCGGACGGCAAGCTGGTGATCCCTTGGCAGCACGCGATGCCGAGCCAGGATGCGTATTACCTGGCCTACCCGGAGCATTCGGCGGAGGTGCCCAAGGTAAGGGAGTTTGTGAAGTGGATGATGGAGCAGGTGCTTTAGCGCCAGGAATATCGCCTTCGCGAGCAAGCCCGCTCCCACACTTGGAATGCATTCCAAAATGTGGGAGCGGGCTTGCTCGCGAAGGCGTCAGTGGCGACAACGCAAAAAATCACTGGCAAACCACCCCTCGCCTATGCGCCACTAGCGCCATTCCTTAATTGTGCGTAAAGGCCGGCGCCCATCGCCGACCCGTCTGGAGATTCCCGTTATGAGCGAGAGTGTGTTTGCCGATCGCATCGTGCAGAACTTGCTCGACACCGACTTCTACAAGCTGACCATGATGCAGGCGGTGCTGCACAACTACCCGAACGTGGAAGTTGAATGGGAGTTTCGTTGCCGTAACAGTGAAGATTTGCGCCCCTACCTGGCGGAGATCCGCTACCAGATCGAGCGCCTCGCGGAACTGAGCCTGAGCCCCGACCAGCTTGGCTTCCTTGAGCGCATCAGCTTCATGAAGCCGGATTTTTTGCGTTTCCTCGGGCTGTTCCGCTTCAACCTGCGTTATGTGCAAACCGGCATCGAAAACGGCGAGCTGTTCATCCGCCTGCGCGGGCCATGGCTGCATGTGATCCTGTTTGAAGTGCCAATGCTGGCCATCGTCAGCGAAGTGCGTAACCGCTACCGCTACCAGACCGTGATCCTCGAACAGGCCCGCGAGCAGCTCTATCGCAAGTTCGACTGGTTGACGGCCAATGCCAGCGTCGAAGAATTATCCGAGCTGCAAGTCGCTGACTTCGGAACACGCCGGCGCTTCTCGTACCGCGTGCAGGAAGAAGTGGTCAGCGTACTCAAGCACGACTTCCCCGGGCGTTTCGTCGGCACCAGCAACGTGCACCTGGCCCGCGAATTCGGCATGAAGCCGCTCGGCACCATGGCCCACGAATGGATCATGGCCCACCAACAGCTCGGCCCGCGCCTGATCGACAGCCAGATCGCCGCCCTCGATTGCTGGGTCCGCGAATACCGTGGCCTGCTCGGCATCGCCCTGACCGATTGCATCACCACCGACGCGTTCCTCGGCGACTTCGACTTGTACTTCGCCAAGCTGTTCGACGGCCTGCGCCACGACTCCGGTGACCCGGTGCAGTGGGCCGAGAAAGCCATCGCCCACTACCACAAGCTCGGCATCGAACCGATGAGCAAGACCCTGGTGTTCTCCGACAGCCTGTCGCTGCCCAAGGCGCTGGAGATATTCCGCGCGCTGCGTGGTCGCATTAATGTGAGCTTCGGCATCGGCACCAACCTGACCTGTGACATTCCAGGTGTTGAGCCGATGAGCATCGTGCTTAAAATGACCGCCTGCAATGGCCAGCCCGTCGCGAAGATTTCCGATGAAGCGGGCAAGACCCACTGCACCGATCCGAATTTTGTCGCCTATTTGCGTCACGTTTTCAAAGTACCTGCCCTATCCAGCAAGGAGTGAATCATGCAAGCCGTACAGCGTGAGATTGCGCAGCAGCTCAAGGTCCAGGCGCCGTTCAATGACCAGGCCGCCCTTGAAGCAGAAGTTGCCCGCCGCGTGGCGTTTATCCAGGATTGCCTGCGCAATTCCGGGCTCAAGACACTGGTGCTGGGCATCAGCGGCGGTGTCGACTCCCTGACTGCAGGCCTGCTGGCCCAGCGCGCGATGAAAGAACTGCGCGAACGCAGCGGTGACGAGGCTTACCGTTTCATCGCCGTGCGCCTGCCCTACGAAACCCAGTTCGATGAAATCGATGCCACCGCCTCGGTGGATTTCATCGAGCCGGACGAGCGCCATACCGTAAACATCGGCCCGGCGGTCAAAGCCCTGGCCAATGAAGTCGCCGCGTTTGAAGGCAAGGCGGCGGTGTCCCGTGATTTCGTGCTGGGCAATACCAAGGCGCGCATGCGCATGGTGGCGCAGTACACCATCGCGGGCGCGGCCGGTGGCCTGGTGATCGGCACTGACCATGCGGCGGAAGCGGTGATGGGCTTTTTCACCAAGTTCGGTGATGGCGCATGTGACCTTGCGCCGTTGAGCGGGCTGGTGAAAAACCAGGTGCGTGCGATTGCCCGGCATTTTGGTGCACCGGAATCGCTGGTGGAGAAGGTGCCGACGGCCGACCTTGAAGACCTGTCGCCGGGCAAGCCGGACGAAGCGTCACACGGCGTGACCTACGCCGAGATCGACGCCTTCCTGCATGGCCAGCCGGTGCGCGAGGAAGCCTTCAAGATCATCTGCGATACCTACCGCAAGACCGAGCACAAGCGGGTGATGCCGTTCGCGCCGTGAACACTTTAGTGAATGGGCCGTTGTGGTGAGCGGGCTTGCCCCGCGTTGGGCTGCGCAGCAGCCCCAGTAAGGCAAACGAGGTCATTCAGACGGACCGAGTTGCAGGTTTTGGGACTGCTTCGCAGCCCAACGCGGGGCAAGCCCGCTCACCACAGGTTTTCGCCGCCCACAAAAAAGCGCCCCGCAAGGCGCTTTTTTTGCAGCTGGAACCCTGTTACTTCAGGGTCACAGTGCCTTTCATCATCGAGATGTGGCCCGGGAACGAGCAGAAGAACGCGTAATCCGTCCCGGCCGCCAGCTTCGACACATCGAAGGTCACCGAATCTTTCTCGCCGGCACCAATGATTTTGGTGTGGGCAATGATGCGCGTGTCGCCGTCTTTCAGGTAGTTCTTGTCGATACCGGCAGCCATGCCGTCGCTGGCGATGCCTGGCATGTCAGCGGCGGAGCTCAGCACCCAGTTATGGCCCATCACGTTTTTCGGCAAGCTGCCGGAGTGGGTCAATTCTACGGTGAAAGTTTTGCAGCTTTTGTCGATTTCGACGGCCTTGGTGTTGAAGGACATCTGGTCGGTGGAGTCGACAGTGACCTTGCACTCTGCGGCAAGCAACTGGCCGCTTGCCAGAGTCAGCAGGGAAACAGCAACGAGTTTGGCAAACATGTGAATCTCCATGGCAGGGTTTTAAAAGCGCGGATTGCGACAAGGGTGCCGCAATCAGACAGAAATTCTTATGATCTGAGTCAACAGATTGTATACAACTTTAGGCTATCGGCGTGATCAACACAATCTACCAGCCAAAGCGGCGGTGCCCGCCTATGATCGGCCCATCAACCACCGGAGCTTGCGCCATGCACCTCAACCAACTATTCAACGGCCTGTTGGCCGCGTACGCCTGCGGTAAGTGAAGGCCAAGCGCGGTGCTAAGCTGCTACCATAGCGACCCAAGGCAGCCGCGCGCCGCCACCCTCACCTTCGACCCTAGAGGATCGCCCATGGCCAAACCTAATTACTCCTTCGCCAAACGTCAGAGAGACTTGGCCAAGGAGCAGAAGAAAGAGGAAAAACTGCAACGCAAGAAAGCCGCTGCAGATGAAGAGGCCAATGGGCTGAACGCCGATACCGATGCTGAAGAGACGAACGACGAGACCGAAACACCAAAAGATCCTGCTGAATAGCCGATCGCTGATGTGGGAGCGGGGCTTGCCCGCGATGCAGGCGGCTCGGTGTATTAGCCAAATCGAGTAGCGGCCATCGCAGGCAAGCCAGCTCCCACACAAGCCAGCCCGCAAACCTCTACTCTAGCGGCATCACCGTCACCCGCACTTCCGGGTCATGGCTCCCTCCCCCCAGAATCACCCCGCGCAACGGCGACACATCCGAGAAATCCCGGCCCCAGGCCAGGGTGATGTGCTCCAGTGCCGGCTGCACGTTGTTCGTCGGATCGAAATCCACCCAGCCTGATACCGGGCAATACACCGAGACCCACGCATGCGACGCATCGGCACCGATCAGCCGTGGCTGGCCGGGCGGTGGCTGAGTCAGCAGGTAGCCGCTGATGTAGCGCGCCGCCAGGCCACGCGAACGCAGGCAGGCGAGCATCAGGTGGGCAAAGTCCTGGCACACGCCGCGCCGGCGCTCCAGCACTTCCACCAGCGGCGTGGCGACCTGGGTGGCTTCGGCATCAAAGGTAAATTCGCTGAAGATTTTCTCCATCAAGGCCTGCACGCCAAGCAGCAACGGCTCGCCGGGAGGAAAGCAGCTCTCGGAAAACTCGACGAAGGTGTTCTTCAGGTGCACGTAGGGCGATTCGAAGCGATAGCGGCAAGCCTCCAGCCTTTCAGGCGATAGCGCCTGGCTGGTGTAGCTCAGGCTCGCGCCGGTCTGGTCCCAGGGCGGTGACTGGTGAAAATCCGGCACAGGCCGCGCCAGTACCTCCACGGTCAAGCCGGCATTCACCAGCAACTCGTCGTGGGGGCGCTCGAACGCCAGCCGGGTGATCGGGTTGCCAAACACGTCCAGCTCATCGCGACGCGAGGTCGGCTCAGGGCTGATATCCAGTTGCTGCGAGCTGCAGCGCTGCCAGGCGCAAGGCCGTGGCCACAAATGCGCCAACTGCTGGGCGAGGGACACCGGGCTGTCGTAGTGGTAATGGGTATCGTGGAAAATCTGATAGCGCGCACTCATCACACCGACACCGTTTGCTGGCTGACATCATCCACATGGGCAAAGTGGCGCAACGCGAGGCGATCCGACACTTGCCCACTCTCATCGGCGACCGCTTGCAGCAGGTCGGCCAGGCCATCCAGCGCGGCACGCACGCTGGACTCACCAAACAACGGGTTCTCCAGGCAACCCAGGTCGAAACGCGAGAGGCGTTCCACCAAGGGTGCCAGGCCGGTTTCCCGGGGCACGCCAAAGTCATCATTGAGACGGCGCAAGGTGCGGCTGACCAGCTTCAACTGGAACAACACCGCATGGGGGTTCTGCTCATCCAGCAACAACAGGTCGAGCACCGGGATCAACTGCGGTACCGCCAGGTAGCGCGAGCGATAGGTGATGCTGCTGTTGCCCAGCTCCAGCAACCACTCAAGCCCGGCCTGATCAAACACCGCCACGCCACGCAGGAACGCCGCCAGGCTGCTGCTGAGAAACTGCAGACGCTCGATGCGTCGGCCCATCATCAAGAAGCGCCAGCCTTCATCGCGGGTCATATCGTCCAGGGCAAAACCGGACAGCGCCGCCAGCGACATCACCAAACGGTTGAGAAAATCCAGCAACTCGCCAAAATCCGGTGTTTCGCTTTCCAGCTCCAACGCTTCACGCTGCAGCTCAACCAGCGCCTGCCAGTTTTCCCGGGATAACTTGCCGCGCACCTGGGACGCCGCCCACTGCAAGCGCTGCAGGTTGGCCCGCAGGCTTGATGGCCAGTCATCCCCGAGCAAGGCGGCGAGCAGGCGCTCGGGCAATTCGCCCTCCTCCGGCAGCAGGCGAAGGTTCTCGCCCAATTCGACCGCCGCCTGCAACGCCAGTGGATCATCGCCGTCCACATAGCGCGCCAGAACGATGCGCAGCCAGCGCGCGCTGTTATCGCAACGCTCGCAATAGCGGCCGAACCAGAACAGGTTTTCCACCACCCGCGACGGCAGATACGGGTCGCGGCGCACCAGGTCATGGGCGCCGATTGCACGCTGTGCACGCCAATGTTCGCCGCCGATGGCACGTTCGCCGAGCACCCAGGTGTCCTTGCTCGCGCCGCCACGTTGCATCGACACCACTTCGGCATCGGCTTCGGCGGCGACTCGAGTCAGGCCGCCAGGCAACACGCGATAACCCTCATCGCTGGCCACGGCGTACACGCGCATGCCGATGGCGCGGTGCTGCAGGTGGTCGTCCACGGTGTGCCACACCGGCGCCTGAGACAGCTGCGCCAACTCTTGGGCGACATAAGCGTAAGGTCGCGCGCGCATGCGTTCGGCCAGGGCCTGACGTTGCTCGTCATTCAAATCGCGGCCGAACACCGGGCTGAAACTTTGCGACGGGAATGCCGGCTTGATCAGCAGCTCCGGCAATTTCTCCAGCGCTTCGGCCAGTACCGGCGCTTCACCGCACCACCAGGTGGCGATGGACGGCAGGATCAGTGCTTCGCCAAACAGGAACTCGTTGATCTTCGGTAGAAAGCCGAGCAAGCCCGGGGATTCCAGCACGCCGCTACCCAGCGCATTGGCCACCAGCACATTCCCTTGGCGCACCGCGTCGAGCAGGCCGGGCACGCCGAGGGCGGAGTCGGTGCGCAGTTCCAGGGGGTCGCAGAAGTCGTCGTCCAGGCGACGCATGATCGCGTTCACCCGGCGCAGGCCGCTGAGGGTTTTCAGGAACACGGTGCTGTCGCGTACCGTCAGGTCGCCACCTTCCACCAGCGGGTAACCGAGCTGGCGCGCGAGGTAGAGGTGTTCGAAATAGCTTTCGTTGAATCGGCCGGGCGTGAGCAGCACGATCAGCGGCGGCTGATCATCACCGGGTGCCTGGCGCGCCAGGGTTTCCTGCAAGGTGCGGAAGAAACCGGTGAGGTGCTGCACCTGCAAGTCCCGGTAAAGATCCGGGAACGCGCGGGACACGATGGTGCGGTTTTCCAGCGCATAACCCGCGCCCGAAGGCGCCTGGGTCCGGTCGGCGGTAACCCACCAGCGACCATCCGGGGTGCGCGCCAGGTCCACGGCGTACAGGTGCAGAAAGGCACCGTCGGGCGGCTGAATGCCCTGGCACGGCCACAGGAAATTGTTATGGCCAAACACCAGCTCTGCCGGCAGCAGCCCCTCCTTGATCAGCCGCTGCGGGCCATACAAGTCCGCCAGCACGGCATTGAGCAGACGTGCGCGCTGGGCAATACCGGCCGACAGGTGCTGCCACTCATCGGCGGCCAGCACGTGGGGCAGCAAATCCAGTTCCCAGGGGCGGTCGGCGCCCTTGGGGTCGGCGTAGACGTTGTAGGTCACGCCGTTTTCCTGGATCTGGCGGGTCAGCAATGCCTGGCGCTGGGCCAGTTGCGTCGGTGTGCTGCGTTGCAGGTGATCAAGCAAACGCTGCCAATGGGCACGTACCGCGCCACTGTCATCCAGCAGTTCGTGATAAGTGCCCGCGGTCAGCGGGTAACGGTCGAGCAAGTCGGACATGGAACGCTCGGCAGGGGCAAGGAATTCAAATTCACCGCAGTCTAATGTGGGAGCGGGCTTGCTCGCGAATGCGGTGGGTCAGTCAATACATGTATCGGCTGATCCACCGCATTCGCGAGCAAGCCCGCTCCCACATTTTAACCGCACTCAGTCACTCTTATGGGGAAAACGCCGCAGATCCAGGGTCATGGGCAGCTCATCGTTAATCACCAAAGCAGGCACCGAAAGCTTGCCAGGGCTATGCCCCAATCGGAAAAACCGCGCCATGCGCCGGCTCTCGGCTTCATTGGCATTCACCGGCAAGCTGTCGTAATTGCGCCCGCCGGGGTGAGCGACGTGATACTGGCAGCCGCCCAGCGAGCGCTGCATCCAGGTGTCGAGCACGTCGAACACCAGCGGCGCATGCACCGGGATGGTCGGCTGCAGGCAGTTGGCCGGTTGCCAGGCGCGATAACGCACACCCGCAACAAACTCGCCGACGCGCCCGGTGGCGTGCAGCGGCACCGCAATACCATTGCAGGTCAGCAAATAGCGTTGCGGCGCCAAACCGGTGAGCTTGACTTGCAAGCGTTCAAGGGACGAGTCCACATAGCGCACGGTACCGCCCGCCGCGCCCTCTTCGCCCAACACGTGCCACGGTTCCAGCGCCTGGCGCAGCTCCAGCTCGATACCGCTGACGGCGTAGTCGCCGACCTTGGGGAAACGGAATTCCAGGTGCGCGGCAAACCACTCGGCGCGCAACGGGTAACCGGCAGCGTTCAGTTCGACGATCACGTCGGCAAAATCCTGCTCGATGAAATGCGGCAGCAGGAAACGGTCATGCAGCTCAGTGCCCCAGCGCGCGAGTTTCGACGGCGCATAGGGCTCACGCCAGAAGCGCGCAACCAGCGCGCGCAACAGCAACTGTTGGGTCAGGCTCATGCGAGCATGGGGCGGCATTTCGAAAGCGCGCAGTTCCAGCAGGCCAAGGCGGCCGGTAGCGCCATCCGGCGAATAGAGTTTGTCGATGCAAAATTCGGCGCGGTGGGTGTTGCCTGTCACGTCAATCAGCAGGTTGCGCAGTAACCGGTCGACCAGCCACGGCGGGCAGTCTTCGCCCGGCGCGGGCATTTGTGCGAAGGCGATTTCCAGCTCGTACAGCGCATCATTGCGCGCCTCGTCCACCCGTGGCGCCTGGGACGTCGGGCCGATAAACAGGCCGGAAAACAGGTACGACAAGGAGGGGTGGTTATGCCAGTAGCTGATCAAACTGCGCAGCAAATCAGGGCGACGCAGAAACGGCGAATCCTTGGGCGTCGCGCCGCCGAGCACAAAATGGTTACCGCCACCGGTGCCGGTATGACGACCGTCGATCATGAATTTTTCAGTGGTCAGGCGCGTTTGCCGTGCCTCTTCGTAGAGGAATTCGGTGCGCTCCACCAACTCGTCCCAGGTGGAGGACGGTTGCACGTTGACCTCGATCACACCCGGGTCCGGTGTAACACGGAAGTTGCTCAGACGCGTATCCGCTGGCGGCTCGTAGCCTTCCAGCAACACCGGGCAATGCAGTTCCTCGGCGGTCGCTTCGATGGCGGCTACCAGTTCCAGGTAATCCTCAACACGCTCCAGCGGCGGCATGAACAGATACAGCCGCCCTTCCCGCGCTTCGGCACACAAAGCCGTGCGCGTCAGCCAGTCGGCGGATTGATCCACCTTTGGTACTCGTTCATCGCTCGGCGCGGCGTCGGCATGACGTTGCAGCTCAGCCGTGGAAGGTAATTCGGGCTGATCCTGATTGGGATCAACCGGATGCACAAACGGATACTCCGCCGCCGTTACCCACGGCTGAGAAGCCAATGGCAGGCGATAGCCCAGCGGAGAATCACCCGGCACCAAGCGACAATGGTTGTCACGCAGGTACCAGCGCCCGCTCTGCCAGCGATCATTGGCAGCAGTGCGCGCCAGCGGCAGCACTTGACCGATGACTTTATCCAGGCCCTGGCTGAACACTTTGCGCAGGCGCTCGCGCTCAAGCTCATCGCTCAGGCGCGGGTCTTTCGCAGTGACGTTTTGCGGCAGCGCGCCTTCGCGCCACAGGTAGTAGAAGTTGTCTTCTAAAGCCGGGAACACAAAGCGCGCCGGCAACTTGAGGCGCTCGGCAACGCTGGCCAGAAAGCGCCCCGCCAGCACGCCGTCGGCGCCGTAATCTTGCTGCTCATCGGCGATCAACGCACTGTTGTGCCAGATCGGCACGCCGTCGCGGCGCCAGTAGCAGTTGAGCGACCAGCGCGGCAGTTGCTCGCCGGGGTACCACTTGCCCTGGCCGAAATGCACCAAGCCTTGGGGCGCGTAGTGCTGGCGCATGCGCTGAAACAGTTCGGCAGAGAGGCGGCGTTTATCCGGCCCCAAAGCCGCAGTGTTCCACTCGACGCCGTCGGGGTCGTCGATGGACACGAAGGTCGGCTCGCCGCCCATGGTCAGGCGCACGTCGTGCTTGAGCAGGTCGCCGTCAATCTGCCGGCCAAGGGCCTGGATCGCCAGCCACTGTTCCTCGGTGCAGGGCTTGGTGACGCGCGGCGCTTCCCAAATCCGCTCCACCGACATTTCGTGGGTAAATTCGCACTCGCAGGGTTCCACCAAGCCGCTGATCGGCGCAGCCGACGACGGATCGGGACTACAGGCCAACGGGATATGCCCTTCACCTGCGAACAGGCCCGAGGTGGCATCCAGCCCAATCCAGCCCGCGCCAGGCAAATACACCTCGCACCAGGCGTGCAGGTCGGTGAAATCCACGTCGGTGCCGGACGGGCCGTCGAGGGCTTTGACATCGGCGGTCAGCTGGATCAAGTAGCCGGACACAAACCGCGCCGCCAGCCCAAGGTTGCGCAGCAGTTGCACCAGCAACCACGCCGAATCCCGGCACGAGCCGGAGGCGTTTTCCAGGGTGAACTCCGGGGTTTGCACACCCGGTTCCATGCGGATCAGGTAACCGATATCGGCGGCGAGGCGCTGGTTGAGGCCCACCAGAAAATCCACCGCGGGCAATGGCGTGCGGTCGATGCCGGCCAGGTAAGCGGCAAACTTCGGCGTCAGCGGCAAGGTTTCCAGGTACGGCGCCAGCTCGCGCCTCTCATCGGCGGCGTAGCTGAAGGGAATTTTTTCGGCGTAGGGCTCCAGGAAAAAATCGAACGGGTTGAACACTGCCATCTCGGCAACCAAATCGACTTCGACGCGCAGCTCGTCAGTCTTTTCAGGGAACACCAACCGCGCCAGGTAATTGCCCTGAGGGTCTTGCTGCCAATTGATGAAATGCTGCTCGGGCAACACTTTGAGGGCATAAGACAAAATCCGCGTGCGGCTGTGGGCCGCCGGGCGCAAACGCACAATCTGTGGGCCGAGTTCGACAGCGCGGTCATAGCGGTAATGCGTAACGTGGTGCAACGCGACATGAATCGACACGGCGGCCTCCTGCGAGCCAGGGCATGGAAACAAAGCGCGCAAGACTTATGCCAGAGCGGCCGTCATTGCGCTTTATCGAGGGACCCGGTGCAGTACAGCACCAAAACAGCGCCAACGCGGGGGCCGTGGTGCGAGGCTTGCACATATTTGTGGCGGATGTGTGAGAGGCGGGTGGTGAATCTACCCAATCAACGGGGTTTCGCGGCGTCTCGCAGGTGACGCACCTCAAGCAGCTTCTGACGCATTTCGCGGTGACGTTTGCTGTTAAGCAGCAGCAAACCAAGAAGCGGCAGCAGCACACTCAAACCATACAAAAGGAAATGCGGCCGGTACGCGACAGTCGGCAATACCGCCAGAATGCACAGCCCCAACAGGGCTGCCAGCGGCCAAACCCATTGCGGGCGCCCCCGCGCGATCATGAAATTGCAGTGCACCACGACCCAGGCCAGCGCAAGGCCGCCCAAGAAGGAATACTTGGCGTTGTCCGCCAGTGGAAGGTCCGCAAAATAGCTGTCGAACACCAGCGGGACAGCCAGCACCAGCGTAAACACTGACGCAAAGATCGCGCCCATAAACACCGGGAAGTACTGCGAGAGAAAGCTGCGAATGCTGGGCATCTCGTTCATTACTCAATCTCCTCATACAGGCCAACGGCAATGGTGCGCACATTTCCTGAAACGGCACTGCCGGTTAAACCGATGGCGGCGCCGAGCGCATCCTTAATCTGGGTCACCGTCGCGTGCTTGACCTGGGCCGGGGTGAAACGTTTGGTCGCCTCGCCGGACAATTGTTTCAACTTGAGCATTTTCGAGCTCATGCGCGGGTCTTTGATACTGAGCAATTCCTTGGTCAGCTTGGCGCGCTCCTGACGGTTCAAACCCTTGAGGACTTCCCGCACGCTTTTGCCGGTGGCGGCTTGGTTCATGCGAACCAGTTTCAGCGTGGTCAATGACGATGCGCCCACGCCGACCAGCGAAGCGGCATCCAGCGCGATCATCGTGTACTGATACCACTGGGCGCTGTCGAGTTCGTCATTTTTGGCGGGGTTGCTGATTTCATTGACCGTGCGATAACCACTGGCGACGCACTGCAGCGTGCTGGCCGTGGCGGCCGTGTAGCCGATCGCGGCAACCACGCTGCTGGCACCGGCTGTAAACGGCACCGCCACGGAGCCGCTGAGCACCACGATCCAGCCGATGACCGCACCGGCGCAGGACAGTGTGGTATTGACGGCTTCGCCCACGAGTCGCGACTCGCGGGGGTTGTCTTGCACCTGCTGTGCAAACTGCGCCGGGGCGATGTATTTCTGGGCTTCGCGCAGGATCACGCGTTTGGGCGCAATGCTGCAGATCGGCTGGAATTCGCGCAGGGTGATGACGTTGAAGTCGGCGTCGATGTACACAACGCCGGCACCGACAATCGCAGGGTCGGCATCGATGGCGGCGAACAGGCGCGGCAGGTTGATCTGGCTTTCGAGGCGCTGGCGCGCCATGAATTGGGAGCGGTTGGAATCCATGCCGATGCCGGCCAGGGGGCTGCCCATGGGGGTGTTCTTCCTTGAATTAGGTGGTGACTGTCCTGACGCCTTCGCGAGCAAGCCCGCTCCCACATTTGTCCGAGTTCCAGCATGAGAATGCGGTCAATGTGGGAGCGGGCTTGCTCGCGAAGGCAATTTAACTAACGCCACATTAACAAACAGGCTCGCCACCGAATAGAAAGCAAAACGCCAGCACGAGGCTGGCGTTTGGCCTATTCAGATTGCGATCAACGCGGCACCACCGGCTTGCGCGCAGGCTTGCCGCCTTTGCCCTTCGCCGCATCACTGCGCTCTTTGGCCGCCTGCTTGTTGCGGGCCTGGGCCGCAGCCTTGGCTTGCTCACGCTTGTCCCACGGGTTGCTGCCGTCACTGCCGCGCGGTGGCAAACCGGTGTGCTGGGTGAGGATCCTGGTGGTTTCCTTGGCAACCTTGTGGCTGCCGGCCGGCGTCGAGTTTTTGCGACGCGCGCTCTGGTAGCTGTCGGTCGACGGCTGGTGCAGCGGGATCAACTGCTCCTTGCCCGGCCCGATCAGGTCGGCGCGGCCCATGCGGGTCAGCGCTTCACGCAGGATCGGCCAGCCTTTCGGGTCGTGGTAGCGCAGGAACGCCTTGTGCAGACGGCGCTGGTCTTCGCTTTTGACGATGGCCACGGCGTCGCTCTTGTAGGTGACTTTGCGCAGCGGGTTCTTGCCCGAATGGTACATCGCGGTGGCAGTGGCCATCGGCGACGGGTAGAACGCCTGCACCTGGTCGGCGCGGAAGTCATTGCGCTTGAGCCACAGGGCCAGGTTCATCATGTCTTCATCGGTGGTGCCCGGGTGGGCCGCGATGAAGTACGGAATCAGGTACTGCTCCTTGCCTGCTTCCTTGGTGTACTTCTCGAACATGCGCTTGAACTTGTCATAGCTGCCAATGCCCGGCTTCATCATCTGGTTGAGCGGCCCTTCCTCGGTGTGTTCCGGGGCGATCTTCAGGTAGCCACCGACGTGGTGGGTGACCAGCTCTTTCACGTATTCCGGCGACTCGACGGCGAGGTCGTAGCGCAGGCCGGAAGCGATCAGAATCTTCTTCACACCCGGCAATGCACGGGCGCTGCGGTATAGCTGGATCAACGACGAGTGGTCGGTGTTCAGGTTCGGGCAGATGCCCGGGAACACGCACGACGGCTTACGGCATGCGGATTCGATTTCCGGGCTCTTGCAGGCAATGCGGTACATGTTTGCGGTCGGGCCGCCGAGGTCGGAGATCACGCCGGTGAAGCCCGGCACTTTGTCGCGGATCTCTTCGATTTCGCGAATGATCGACTCTTCGGAACGGTTCTGGATGATGCGGCCTTCGTGCTCGGTGATCGAGCAGAAGGTGCAGCCGCCAAAGCAGCCACGCATGATGTTCACCGAGAAGCGGATCATGTCGTAGGCCGGGATCTTTTCCTTGCCGTACGCCGGGTGCGGAATACGCGCGTAAGGCATGCCGAACACGTAGTCCATTTCTTCAGTGGTCATCGGGATGGGCGGCGGGTTGAACCACACGTCCACTTCGCCGTGCTTCTGCACCAGGGCGCGGGCGTTGCCCGGGTTGGTTTCCAGGTGCAGCACGCGGTTGGCGTGAGCGTAGAGCACCGCGTCACCACGAACCTTTTCTACCGAAGGCAGGCGGATCACGGTCTTGTCGCGGGTCATCTTCGGGCTGGCCAGGATCTGCACGACCTTGGCTTCTTCCGGATCGTCCACGGGCCCCTTTTCCTGCTCGATGGCGCAGGCCTGGGTGTCCTGGGTGTTCACGTACGGGTTGATGATCTTGTCGATCTTGCCCGGACGGTCGATACGCGTGGAGTCCACTTCGTACCAGCCCGCCGGCGTGTCACGGCGAATGAACGCGGTGCCGCGCACGTCGGTGATGTCTTCGATCTTGTGGCCCCACGACAGGCGCTGGGCAACCTCGACAATCGCGCGCTCGGCGTTGCCGTACAGCAGGATATCGGCGGTGGCGTCGATCAGGATCGAGTTGCGCACGCGGTCCTGCCAGTAGTCGTAGTGGGCGATGCGGCGCAGGGAAGCTTCGATGCCGCCGAGTACGATCGGCACGTTCTTGTAGGCTTCCTTGCAACGCTGGCTGTACACCAGGCTCGCACGGTCCGGGCGTTTGCCGGCCATGCCGCCCGGGGTGTAGGCGTCGTCGGAGCGGATTTTCTTGTCGGCGGTGTAGCGGTTGATCATCGAGTCCATGTTGCCGGCCGCGACGCCGAAGAACAGGTTCGGCTCGCCGAGCTTCATGAAGTCGTCTTTGGACTGCCAGTTCGGCTGCGCAATGATCCCGACGCGAAAGCCCTGGGACTCCAGCAGCCGGCCGATGATCGCCATGCCGAACGACGGATGGTCAACGTAGGCATCACCGGTGACGATGATGATGTCGCACGAATCCCAGCCAAGCTGATCCATCTCCTCCCTGCTCATCGGCAGGAATGGCGCTGGGCCGAAACATTCGGCCCAGTACTTGGGATAGTCAAATAACGGCTTGGCTGTTTGCATGACGATGACCGGTGTTGAGATGAAAAATCGCGGGCGCGGAATATAGCACAAATTTTGACCAATTCCGACGGCAGTGGTCGGCTTTTAGCAGGACAGCCTCTTCGCGCCAACACATAGCCTGGTTTGCTGCCCCCCGGGGCCTAGTCCATTAGGCCCTCGCCAGCAAATTCCGGGGATAGGCTGCCGTCATTCGACTCCCTCTCCCTTGGAAATGCCGATGAATACTGGCACCGCTACACCCGACGCTCATGCAAACTTCATCAAGACCCAACTTCCCGCCTGGCTCGCCGAGTCCCCTGCGGACATCCGTACGGCGCTGCGTGCCAGCCTGCTCATGGGCAACCAAACCAGGCACCAGCTCCAAGAGGTTTTCAAACGCATCCAGAGCCCTGAGGCTTTTGCACTCCCCCTGCTCGAGCGCGCGCTACGCCGTGAATACCTGACGCTGCTGGACGCCACCACATCAATCCTGGTGCGCGAATGGACAACCTCACACTTGCTGGGACTGCTACACACCCATGCCCGCACCACCGAGCACACCCTTCTGGAGGCGGCACTGCAGAATTTCGAGGCCTCGGAGGCAGAGGACGGTGGTATGGCGAAAGGATCGGGGCTGTTCACTACGGTCACCTCCGGCCGCCTCGCCAGTGCATTTTCGCCAACCGGCTTTGCGGACTTCTGCCGCAAGCTGGACCTGGGGGGCAGTTACCTCAGGCACATTCGCGAGATCATCAAGGGCAGCGCAGTGGTTCGCTCACACTTTCGCGAGCACGAACAATACCGACTTGAGGTGGCGCTACATCAGGCCTACCTCAAAAACGAGCTCCCGCAACGCTTGTATGAGGAACTGGTGGCCCTGGCTAAACACGGCCATCACTCGGACCTGACCTGCAGCCATCTGACGCTAGGCACGGTAGTGCTGCCCAGCGTGCTGGTCATCCAAGACGCCAAGGCTGCCACCCAACCACTTCTCTACACCCCCGAAGACCCGGTAGCAGCACTTCGCCGACACACCTCGATGCTGGAGCTGCACCTCCAACTGGCCGAACGCCTCATGCAACCGGATTACTTGGCCTTTTTCAAACGCCTGGTCCCAGTGCACGTGCGAGAAACATTACTGGTCGTAAAGCCTGCCTGGATTAACTGGCTTCCAATTGGCTCACCCGGAGAAATCAGGCCCGCCAGCCTGCAAGAACCGCTTTCGCTTACCCGAATAGCGGGCAATCTGTTCCAGGCTATCGCTTTGCAACGGTTCGCCCAGCTCGAAAGCGACGCGTGCGCCGTGGCGGTTCCCACCGCACAAGCAGACATGATCAGCCGACAAAAACGCCTGCAGTTCTACCTCGATCTCGGTAAATCCCTGCTGTTCTTCGCGGCATCCTTCGTCCCTATCGTGGGCGAGGTACTTCTGGTCGTCACCGGCGCCCAACTGATCGGTACGGTGTACAACGGTTTTGCCGCCTGGAGCCGGGGAGATAGCCATGAAGCACTCAACGACCTATTGGATGTGATCGATAATGTTGCCATGGCCGTCGCCACTGCCGGCGCGATCAAGGCCGGAGGTTTTGCGGCGGGATTGGTGAAAGTGCAGGTGCGCAATCAGGGCTGGCGCTTATGGCACTCCGACCTGGAACCTTACCGTCACGCGCAAGCGCTCCCCAAGCATCTGATTGCCGACAAACAAGGCTTGTATCAATACGCTCAGAGGCACTATCTGAAACTCGATGATCAGGCCCATGCGGTTCAGCGCTCACCCGATGGCGCGCAATGGGAGCTGTCACACCCCACCGACCCGCAGGCGTACTTGCCCCCGGTGTTGAGTAATGGGGCAGGCGGTTGGCGCCAGTTGCACGAAACACCATGGGAGTGGGACAACCTCAAGCTGATCAAGCGCCTGGGCCCCGATGCGAGCAACATCACCCAACCCTCTGTCGAGCCCATCCTGCTGCTCAGCGGCGTGGATAGCGCCACCTTGCGCCAGGCCCATCAGGAGATGCTGCGCCCACCGCCATTACTGCGCGACACGGTCAAACACTTCAACCAGGATCAGGAAATCAGTGACTTTGACCTGGATCGCGCCGAAGGCGCCTCGGTCACCGCGCACTCACCGCTCATCCAGTTCCACCTGCTCAGCTCATTGCCCGAGTGGCCCGACACTTACGTATTGAATATTGTCGATGAACAGCGCTCCCCCTTGATGAGCTTTGGGGCGGGCACCCATGAGATCAACGTCAGCGACGCCCGTTTCAGAAAAGGCGAGCTGTTACATGCCCTGCAGGAGCAAATGCCGCAGACTGAATTCAACAGCCTGCTGCCCTCTTCGTCTACGGACTATTTCACCAAGACCGAAAACCTCGCCATACGACTGCGCGAGCAAGCAACACGAAAAAAGCAGTGGCTGTTTTCGCAGCTCAACGCGGCCAGTGAAACGGCCGTCACACCGGTTGAAACAAGCATTCGCGCGCTGATGCCGGAACTCTCAAAAAGCCATCTTGAAGCGATAGAGCCCACCCTTACCCAACCGGAACGCCTGCGCCTGCAACAAGGAGAAGGCCTGCCCAAGGTGGTTCATGGGGAAGCCATCGAGTACCGCAAAATCACCCATATGACGCTGTTGAAAGGCGGCGTCTTTCTCGACGCCCTGCGCAGCCCCGAGAGCGTACAGCTGGTGCTGTACACCCTCGAACAGGTGCGAGGCTGGCCAACGTCGCACCGAATCGAGGTGTACGATGGCAGCCTGGAGGGACCGCTTCTGGGGATCAGTGGCAGGCTGGATGCGCCTGTACGCCATGCATTGATTCGCCAGGGCGAGCTGTACGCCCTGCATGGAGCACAAGGCGGGCTCACCTCTCTGCCTGAAGCAATTGAACAAACACTTTCGCCCTCAGAGCGCAGTGTGTTGCTCCAGCAAGCGGGCGCGAGCTCCCTTGAGCAAGCGTTGCGCACTACCGGTCAGTCACTGCTGGCCGAGGGCGCTGGACTTTGTCGAGGCGCACCGCCCTTGCCGCCGGCACCGAGCGTGACAGCGTGGCCACTCGACCCTTTCTTCGCCGAGACAGTGCCGCCGGCAGGGCTCACCCTGCGAACCGACGGCATCCATCAATCGCCACCGCTTGCCGATGGCAGTTATCGCTATTTCATACAAGACAGCCAGCGATACTATCAAGTCAGCCCTGACCCGCCGGGGTGGCGACTGATTGATGCCCGAAGCCGTTTCAGGGCCTATCAGCCCTATCTGCGCAAGAAAGCCGACAGCGGCTGGGAAATTGATACAACCAAAGGCACATGGCCAAGCGCAGAAGACACTTCTGCACAGTCAGCGCTCGACATGGAATCCAGCGATGAGTTTGAGTCGGCACACTCATCATCCAGCGCCTACATGTCAACGGAAGAAGGTACCGTGAGGGCCCGGCTAACCCCCCAGGAGCTGAGCCACATGCGCACTGAGCGCAGCTATCAGCACAGCCAGAATTATCGGCGCATTTATGATCGCGCCAACAATGGCCGCTACCCGTTGCGCAACGAGCAAGGCCAACCCATGCGCATCAAGCTTTTGCAGGCCCAGGGGCAATCGTTGACGTCAGATATGGTGTTCAAAAACAACCTGCTTCGACCTTACATCCAGTGGGAAGGCTATGAGAATGTCGCGCAACTGTACGAAGACACGCTGGAGGTTTTGCCCTTCACAGCAGCCCATCAGAAATTTGCACCGGAATCCGCGCTGATTGGTCAGGCAACGGTGATCACTCGACGGACGCTTGCCAAAGGTGAGGCACTGGGGGTGTATGGCGGGGAGGTACTGCCGTTTTTCGTGGCCAGGGCGCGCCGCGACCCGTACCTGATGCCGATCAAAAGTACCAGGCCAGTCTCGCCACACGCGGTCAATACGCAGCCGGTGCTATCAGGCGATAACGCATTATCGAGAATAAACACCATTTTTGAATATGAGGCAGGCATCCCGGTGCGGCAGGCCAGCAGCGGCTACAACGTTGAAGCGGCGCAATTCAGAGTCCAGACCCAGGTAGGCAGCAACCCGGCCGAGCAACACATACTCACTGGTTTTTTTGCCAGCGAAGCGATACCTGCCGGGACCGAATTACGCTGGAACTACCAGTACGACGAAACCACAATCAGGCAGCTGTTCCCCAGGCCCTAGCGGCGTTTACTCGTCGTCGAAGTTGTAGCTGCCCGGCGCAAGGTTTTCGAAACGGGTGTATTTGCCGATAAACGCCAGGCGCGCGGTCCCGATCGGGCCGTTACGCTGCTTGCCGATGATGATCTCGGCGATGCCCTTGTGCTCGGTTTCCGGGTGGTACACCTCGTCCCGGTACACGAACATGATGACGTCGGCGTCCTGCTCGATTGCTCCGGATTCCCGCAAGTCGGAGTTGATCGGGCGCTTGTTCGGCCGCTGCTCCAGGGAGCGGTTGAGCTGGGACAACGCCACCACCGGGCAGTTGAATTCCTTGGCCAGGGCTTTCAACGAGCGGGAAATCTCGGAAATCTCGTTGGTCCGGTTGTCGCCACCGGAACCGGGGATCTGCATCAATTGCAGGTAGTCGATCATGATCAGGCCGACGTCACCGTGTTCACGCACCAGGCGCCGGGTGCGTGCGCGCATTTCCGAAGGGCTGATACCCGCGGTGTCATCAATGAACAGCTTGCGGTCGTTGAGCAGGTTGACTGCCGAGGTCAGGCGTGGCCAATCGTCGTCTTCCAGGCGACCCGCCCGTACTTTGGTCTGGTCGATACGGCCGAGCGACGAGAGCATCCGCATGATCAGCGATTCACCTGGCATCTCGAGGGAGTACACCAGCACGGCTTTTTCGCTGCGTAACACCGCGTTTTCCACCAAGTTCATGGCGAAGGTGGTTTTACCCATCGACGGACGGCCCGCGACGATGATCAAGTCGGCCGGCTGCAGGCCGCTGGTCATGCCATCGAGGTCGGTGTAGCCGGTGGACAGGCCGGTGATGGCGTTGTCGGTGTTGAACAGCGTATCGATACGGTCGATGGCCTTGGTCAGCAGATCGTTGACGCCGACGGGCCCGCCGGTTTTAGGGCGGGCTTCGGCGATCTGGAAGATCTGCCGTTCGGCTTCGTCGAGAATCTCTTCGGCGGTACGCCCTTCCGGGTTAAACGCGCTGTCGGCGATTTCAGTGGCAATGCCGATCAACTGACGCAAGGTGGCCCGCGCGCGGACGATCTGCGCATAAGCCTTGATGTTGGCGACCGACGGGGTGTTTTTTGCCAGTTCACCCAGGTAACCGAGACCGCCCACCTGCGAGGTCTGACCTTCCTTGTCCAATTGCTCGGCAAGGGTCACGACATCGATCGGTGAGTTCAGGTCGGCCAGCTTGGCGATGGCACGGAAGATCAGGCGGTGGTCATGCCGATAGAAATCACCGTCCGAGACTTGATCCAGCACGCGTTCCCAGGCGTTGTTGTCCAGCATCAAACCACCGAGCACGGCCTGTTCGGCCTCGATGGAATGCGGCGGCACCTTCAGGGCAGCGGTTTGCAGATCGTATTGCTCGGGAGCTGAAATATCGTTCATGGCCACTTGGAATTAGGGGTTTGTAGAAAAACAAAAGGCACGACCTGTAAACAGGATCGTGCCCGATGTTAACCGCCTGGCACGCGAGGTGCCAGTCAGTTAGGTGCTGCTTAAGCTGCTACCACGACAACGCGTACGGTGGCTTCAACTTCGGCGTGCAGGTGCACGGCTACGTCGAATTCGCCTACGTTGCGGATGGTGCCGTTCGGCAGACGAACTTCGCTCTTCTGCACTTCAACGCCGGAGGCGGTCAGTGCATCAGCGATGTCGTGGGTGCCGATCGAACCGAACAACTTGCCTTCGTCACCGGCGGTGGCAGTGATAGTCACTTCCAGCTCAGCCAGTTGGGCAGCGCGAGTTTCGGCCGATGCTTTTTTGTCTGCTGCTGCTTTTTCCAGCTCAGCACGACGCTCTTCAAACGCAGCCAGGTTGGCAGCGGTTGCAGCGGTGGCTTTGCCGTATGGCAGCAGGTAGTTACGACCGTAACCGGCCTTAACGTTCACTTTGTCGCCCAGGTTGCCCAGGTTGGCGACTTTTTCCAGAAGGATCAGTTGCATGTGAAAATCCTCTAACTTTTAACCTTCACCGTTCGCGTTATCGGCATCTTTCGATGCCAGACGACCGCGAAAATCAATCAGGCCGTCGACAATGGCCAAAACCACGAGTAACGGATAGATCAGCTGCATAAACAGCAACAGCGTGACGTACAACCCCACCAGCCAGAACCTGGCCAGGCGCTTTCGCGCAACCAGCCCATGAATCAGGGCCAGCCCGGCAAACACCAGCGGTACGCTGCAAATCGGCGCCAGCAAGGCCATCTGTGGGCCGAAGTTCGGCCCGACAACCATGCACGCCAGCAGCAACATCGCCGGCCCCGCAGGGATTCTGATACTGCGAAATTCGCGACCAAAACCACCCGGGTTGTACAACAACGCCTGCCAATAACGCCCAAGAATCAGGCTCAGCACGCTGACGACCTGCAACAAAGCCGCAATCAGGCCGGTCAGGACCGGGGCAATCAGTGACGCAAACCGCGCTCGCTCATCTACCGACAATTGCTGGTAGAGATCCCCGAGGGCCATCGGCAGGATCTTGACGATCTCTTGCGACAGCGCTTCGATTTGCGGGCGGAAAGCCGCGCCAAGCATCACTGAGTACACCAACCCTAATGCCACGCTGACCAGCAGCGTGCGGACCCAGGACTCACTTGCGCGTAAAACCAACGCAAGGCTCGATGACCCCAGCAGTACCAGAAGTACTCGTGGATCACCAAATTGCAGCCACCAGATCAAGGCCGGCAACAATCCCAGGGCAAGAACGCCAAGGGCGTCCTTCAAACCGCGCCGCAGGAGCACAAGGCAACCGGCGGCAGCACCCAACCAATAAAGCAACGGCAATGCCGCACATCCAGCCACTACCAGAGTGGCCTGCACGCGACCGCGCATGATGAACTCAGCTAAGGCGCGCATGCATTCAATCCCTTACTACTTGTCGACTGCCCGGTCTCAGCGGCCGTGGCTGTCGGTGTAGGCCAGCAGGGCCAGGAAGCGGGCGCGCTTGATAGCGGTGGCCAGCTGACGCTGATAACGTGCTTTGGTACCGGTGATACGGCTTGGAACGATTTTGCCGGTCTCGGATACGTAGGCTTTCAGAGTGTTGAGATCTTTGTAATCGATCTCTTTCACGTCTTCAGCGGTGAAGCGGCAGAATTTACGACGACGGAAGAAACGTGCCATTTGATAGGCTCCTTAAAAGGTCCGTGGATTACTCGTCAGCGTTATCGCTGTTGTCGCTGTCATCACTATCAGCGCTATCAGCGCCTTCGTGCTCAGGACGGTCGCGACGCTCACGGCGCTCACTGCGGTTTTCTTCAGCCTTGAGCATCTCGGATTGGCCGGTAACGGCTTCTTCGCGACGGATGACCAGGTTACGGATCACTGCATCGTTGTAGCGGAAGTTGTCTTCCAGCTCGGCCAGGGCCTTGCCAGTGCACTCAACGTTCAGCATCACGTAGTGAGCCTTGTGAACATTGTTGATTGCGTAGGCCAGTTGACGACGGCCCCAATCTTCCAGACGGTGGATTTTGCCGCCGTCTTCTTCGATCAGCTTGGTGTAACGCTCTACCATGCCGCCGACTTGCTCGCTTTGATCCGGGTGGACCAAAAAGATGATTTCGTAATGACGCATGAATGCTCCTTACGGGTTGTAGCCTGCCGCTCAAAAACGGTCAGACAAGGAGTGAATGACACTTATGGATCTTGCCGCAAGGAGGCACATCGGTGCCTGCCAGGAAGGCAAGGGGCGCAATTGTAGAGAAGGGGGAGAAACGGCGCAAGGTGATTGGTGATTATTTGAACAATCACCCTCCCATGCTAAACACAAAACCAATGTGGGAGCGGGCTTGCTCGCGAAAGCGGTGCATCAGCCCCAACTGCAGTGACTGACATACCGTATTCGCGAGCAAGCCCGCTCCCACATTTTGACTTGCGCCAGACCTTACTACTTCTTCGGCTTGGCCTTCGCACCACGCTGGCGCTGGGCTTCAAACAGGCACACGCCGGTGGCAACCGACACGTTGAGGCTGCTGACGCTACCGGCCATCGGCAGCTTCACCAGGTAGTCGCAATGCTCGCGGGTCAGACGACGCATACCCTTGCCTTCGGCCCCCATGATCAGAATGGTCGGGCCGGTGAGGTCCTGGTCATAAATGCTTACTTCAGCCTCGCCTGCCGTGCCCACGACCCACAGGCCGCGCTGCTGGAGTTTCTCCAGGGTGCGCGCCAGATTGGTCACGGCCACCAGCGGAATCACTTCTGCCGCACCACACGCCACTTTACGCACCACAGGCGTCAGGGTGGCGGACTTGTCTTTAGGCACAATCACTGCCAGCGCGCCGGCGGCATCCGCCGAGCGCAGGCAGGCGCCCAGGTTGTGCGGGTCGGTCACGCCGTCCAGCACCAGCAGCAGCGGAGCGCCTTCGGTACGATCGAGCAGCTCGTCGAGCATCGCCTCGCCCCACACCTGGCTCGGGCTCACGTCGGCCACTACGCCTTGGTGAACGCCTTCCACCCACACGTCCATTTCACGGCGTTCGGCTTGACCGATGGCAACCTTGTTTTGGGTGGCCAGTTCGACCAGCGCTTGAACGCGCGGCTCGCTGCGACCTTCTGCCAACCATACCTGCTTGACGCGTTTAGGATGGTGACGCAGCAGTGCTTCTACGGCGTGCACGCCGTAGATTTTTTCCAGACTCATGACTTGGCCTTAGGTTTGCGCGACCCACCGCTTTTCGCGGGAGCCGAACCCGCTTTAGGCGGGCCTTTACGGTGTTTACTTGGCTTGCTCGACGGATTTTCCGCCCCGCGGGACTTTCCCCCAGACGCCGCTTTACCACCGCTTTTGGCTTCGTTAAGCAACTGCTGCTTCAACTCGCGGCTCTTGCGCACTTCAGCATTTTTCGCTGCTGCGTCGCTTGGACGGTAGGCTTCGGGGGCCTTTTCCTTGGTGGACGTGCGACGACCCGCCTTGGCTGGCGCAGGCTCGACGGCTGCCGCTTTCGCGGGCGCCCCTTTGCCTTTGCTGGCTGGCGCTGCAGGCTCGCTGCCACGCTTTTTACGGCTGCCCGGCGCTTCCGCGGGCTTGTCAGGCATGCCAAAGTCGATCTTGCGCTCGTCCAGGTCGACGCGCATGACCTGCACTTCCACGGTGTCGCCCAAGCGGAAGCTGCGACCAGTGCGCTCGCCCGCCAAGCGGTGATGCACAGGGTCAAAGTGGTAGTAGTCACCCGGCAAGGCGGTGACGTGCACCAGGCCTTCGACGTAGATGTCGGTCAGCTCGACAAACAGTCCAAAGCCGGTCACAGCGGTGATCACGCCTGGGAACGTCTCGCCTACACGGTCTTTCATAAACTCGCACTTGAGCCAGTTCACCACGTCGCGAGTGGCTTCATCGGCGCGGCGCTCGCTCATGGAGCATTGCTCGCCCAATTGTTCCAGAGCCGCTTCGTCGTACGGATAGATCCGTGCCTTCGGAATGGTCATGGCACCGGCGCGCTGGACGTGCGGGGTGTTTTGCTTGGAGTGAATCACGCTGCGGATCGCGCGGTGCGTGAGCAGGTCCGGGTAACGGCGAATCGGCGAGGTGAAGTGCGTGTACGCCTCGTAATTCAGGCCGAAGTGCCCTTGGTTATCAGCGCTGTACACCGCCTGGCTCAGGGAACGCAGCATCACGGTCTGGATCACGTGGTAATCCGGACGGTCCTTGATGCTGGCCAGCAAAGCCTGGTAATCCTTCGGCGTCGGGCCGTCCTTGCCTTTGTGCAGGGACAGGCCAAGCTCACCGAGGAAGGCGCGCAGTTTTTCCAGGCGCTCCGGCGGCGGGCCATCATGCACCCGGTACAACGCCGGAATTTCGTGTTTTTTCAGGAACTCGGCCGTGGCCACGTTGGCCGCCAGCATGCACTCCTCGATCAGCTTGTGCGCATCGTTACGGGTGGTCGGGGTGATCGCGGCGATCTTGCGCTCGGAGCCGAAGACGATCCGGGTTTCCTGAGTTTCAAAATCGATCGCGCCACGCACGTGACGGGCACCCAGCAACACCTTGTACAGCGAGTAAAGCTGCTTGAGGTGCGGCACGACGCCCGCGTATTCAGTACGCAGGGCCTTGGCTTCGCTGGTTTTCGGCGTTTCCAGGATGGTGCTGACCTTGTTGTAGGTCAGGCGCGCCTGGGAGTGAATCACCGCCTCGTAGAACTGGTAGTCGGTCATTTCGCCGGTTTTCGAGATAGTCATCTCGCACACCATGGCCAAACGGTCGACTTTCGGGTTCAGGGAGCACAGGCCGTTGGACAGCTGCTCAGGCAGCATCGGGATCACGCGCTCGGGGAAGTACACCGAGTTACCGCGCACTTGAGCTTCGTTGTCCAGCGCCGAACCGATCTTCACGTAGCTGGACACGTCGGCAATCGCGACGAACAACTTCCAGCCGCCGGAGAACAGGCGCAGTTTGCCAGGCTTGGCTTCGCAGTAGACCGCATCGTCGAAGTCGCGGGCATCTTCGCCGTCGATAGTGACGAACGGCAGATGACGCAGGTCGATGCGTTTCTCTTTGTCTTTTTCTTCCACTTGCGGCTTGAGCTTGGCGGCTTCTTTGAGCACCGCCTCAGGCCAGACGTGGGGAATATCGTAGGTGCGCAGCGCAACATCGATTTCCATGCCCGGCGCCATGTAGTTGCCGACCACTTCAACGATATCGCCCTGCGGCTGGAAACGTGCCGTTGGCCAGTGAGTGATTTTCACCTCGACGAACTGGCCGACCTTGGCGGCGCCATTGCGGCCCGGGGTAATCAGCACTTCCTGCTGGACCTTCGGGTTATCCGGCACAACAAAGCCGATACCGCCTTCTTCGAAGTAACGGCCGACGATGGACTCATGGGCGCGAGACACCACTTCAACGATCACGCCTTCACGGCGACCGCGACGGTCCAGGCCGGAAACGCGTGCCAAGGCACGGTCGCCATCGAACACCAGGCGCATTTGCGCCGGGCTCATGAACAGGTCATCGCTGCCGTCGTCCGGGATCAGGAAGCCGAAGCCATCACGATGGCCGGCAATGCGGCCCAGGATCAGGTCAAGCTTATCCACAGGCGCGTAAGTGCCACGGCGGGTGTAGATCAGTTGAGCATCGCGCTCCATGGCACGCAAACGGCGGCGCAGGGCTTCGAGCTGGTCTTCGGTGGTCAGACCGAACTCTTCAACCAGCTGCTCACGGCTAGCAGGCGAACCCCGATCGGCGAGGTGCGCCAGGATCAGTTCGCGGCTAGGAATAGGGTTTTCATATTTTTCCGCTTCACGAGCGGCCTCGGGATCGAGGGACTGCCAATCGGCCATTAGAGAGTTTTCACCTTGTCTATATGCGGGTTAGTTTGGCATACGCGTATTGAAACGGGAAATTTCAGGCATCAACAAGCGTTTAAAAGCCCTTTGCAGCCCCAGGCAAGCACCTTGCACGACCACTGGCGAAATTTTCCAGGGTTTTTTCGTGGCGGGGGTTTACAGCTTAAAAATCGCTCCGTATAGTGCGCGCCATCGACGACGGCAACGTTGTTGATGCTGCCCAGGTGGTGAAATTGGTAGACACGCCAGCTTCAGGTGCTGGTGATCGCAAGGTCGTGGAAGTTCGAGTCTTCTCCTGGGCACCAAATTCAGATCAAACCCGCGAAAGCGGGTTTTTTCGTTTCAGGCCTTTGATTTTTAAAGCAAAACCCGATTTATTTTTTCGAATCAGGGGTTTACAGATCAAAAAGCCCTCCGTATAGTTCGCTCCATCAACGGCGCAAGCGCTGATGATAAATGCCCAGGTGGTGAAATTGGTAGACACGCCAGCTTCAGGTGCTGGTGATCGCAAGGTCGTGGAAGTTCGAGTCTTCTCCTGGGCACCAAATTCAGATCAAACCCGCGAAAGCGGGTTTTTTCGTTTCCGGGGTTTGAAAACCTTCCCGCCGATTCACCCCCTCGCCCGCACTTGAGAAGTTTTATCGTTTATCCTTGCAATGATTTGTTGCACACAAGCGAGGAACAACCCGGATGATGATCCGCGATACCCGTCTCAAGACATCCCTTCTGCGTGGCCTGACCCTCACTCTGCTCGGCCTGACTCTACTCTCGCCCGCCGCCCATTCTGCCGACAAGGTCTCGCTGACCCTGTACAACGGCCAACACAAAGAAGTTGGCGATGAACTCGCCAAGGCCTTCGAAGCCAAGACCGGCATCCACGTCAACGTGCGCAAAGGCAGCAGCAACCAACTGGCCAGCCAAGTCGTGGAAGAAGGCGACCGCTCGCCTGCCGATGTGATCTACACCGAAGAATCCCCGCCGCTGAACAAACTCGGCGAGCAAGGCCTGCTGGCCAGGATCGACGCCAGCACCCTCGACGTATTGCCCAAGGACTACGTTGGCACCAACGGCGACTGGATGGGCGTGACCGCACGTACCCGCGTCGTGGCCTTCAACCCGAAACTGATTGCTGAAAAAGACCTGCCCAAGTCCGTACTGGATTTCGCCGGCCCCGAGTGGCAAGGCAAGGTCGGTTTCGTGCCCACCAGCGGCGCCTTCCAGGAACAAGCCGTGGCGATCATCAAGCTGCACGGTCGCGAAGCGGCCGAAGAATGGCTGACCGGCTTGCGCGCGTTCGGCAAGGTCTACAGCAATAATATGGTTGCCCTCAAAGCCGTGGAAAACGGCGAAGTGGCTACCGTACTGGTGAACAATTATTACTGGTTCGCCCTGAAGAAAGAAAAAACCAACCTGGATTCCCAACTGCACTACTTCACCGACGGCGACGCCGGCGGCCTGATCACCGTGTCTTCGGCTGCGGCGCTGAAATCCAGCAAGCACCCCAAAGAAGCACAACAGTTGCTCGCCTTCATGGCCAGCGAAGAAGGTCAGCGCGTGATCACCAACACTTCGGCCGAATACCCGTTGCGCAAGGGCATGGAATCCAGCCGCGGCCTCAAGCCTTTCAGCGAGCTGCAACCGCCAAAAATCACCCCGGCAGACCTGGGCAACGCCGAAGAAGCCCTGGACCTGGAACGTGACGTTGGCTTGAACTGATGAACCCATCGCTCCCCGCCCCTGCCTTGCGCGGGGGTTTCAGTCCGCGCCGCAAACGCCCCGCCATCTGGCTGTTACTGCCGGTATTGTTTCTGGTTGGCCTGAGCCTGCTGCCGCTGGCGTATGTCGCAACCAAAGCGTGGCAGGCCGGTTGGTCGCAAGCGGTTCATTTGCTATGGCGGCCTTATGTGTTCGGGCTGTTGCGCAACACCCTGGCACTGATGATTGGCGTGACCGTGGCGTGCGGCGTGATCGGCTTGTCGCTGGCTTGGCTGCTGGAGCGCAGCAACCTGCCGGGGCGGCGCATCTGGGGCGTGATCTTGTGCCTGCCGTTTGCGGTACCGGCGTTTGTCAGCAGCTTTACCTGGGTGTCGCTGAGCGCCAATTTCGAAGGGCTGGGCGGGGCGATTTTGGTGATGAGCCTGTCCAAATACCCACTGGTGTTTTTGCCGGTGGCAGCGACTTTGCGCAATCTTGACCCCTCCCTGGAAGAATCGGCCCGCACTTTGGGCTTGAATCGCTGGGGCGTGTTCTTTCGCATTACTTTGCCTCTGCTGTGGCCGTCGCTATTGGCCGGCGCGCTGCTGATCGCTTTGCACATGCTGGTGGAATTCGGCGCGCTGTCGATCATCGGCCTGCAGACCTTCACCACTGCGATCTACCAGCAATTCGAACTGGAATTCAGCAATGCCAACGCCGCCATGCTGTCGGCGGTATTGCTGGTGATGTGCCTGACCCTGTTGTGGCTCGAGCTGCGCGTACGCGGCAAGGGCCGGCATGTGCGCATCGGCCAGGGCGCGGCGCGGCACGCCGAACAAGTTCGGCTGGGGCACTGGGCGCCAGTGGGGCAACTCTATTGCCTGGCGCTGGCGATCATTGGCTCCGGCATTCCACTGGGAATGCTCGGTTATTGGCTGGCGGTGGGCTCGTCGGCGGCATTTCCGGCGGCCGAGATAGGTGAGGCGCTGCTGTCCTCGCTCGCACTGTCTCTGGGTGGCGCTGCGCTTTGCCTGGTATTGGCGGTGCCGGTGGGTTTGCTGGTAGTGCGCTACAAAGGCCAACTGGCGATCTGGGCCGAGCGCTTGCCGTATTTGCTGCACGCCCTGCCCGGCCTGGTGATTGCGCTGTCACTGGTGTATTTCGCACTGCATTACGTGCCGGCGCTGTACCAGACCTCGGCGCTGCTGCTGATTGCTTATGCGCTGTTGTTTTTACCCTTGGCCCAGGCACCGATTCGAACGGCCTTGAACAAGGCTGCGCCGCAACTGGAAGAGGCTGCGCGCACCTTGGGCGCATCGTCGTTCAGCGCGTTTTGCCGGGTGACCCTGCCGATTATCTTCCCGGCATTGGGCGCGGCATTTGCGCTGGTGTTCCTGGATGCGATGAAGGAATTGACGGCGACTTTGCTGCTCAGCCCGACCGGGCTTAACACCTTGGCGACAGCGGTGTGGGCGCACACCTCGAATGTCGAGTTTGCGGCAGCGGCGCCTTATGCGGCGTTGTTGATTCTAGTGTCGGGGTTGCCGGTTTATTTGCTAACGACTCGGATGTATTTGAGCCGCTGATATCGCCTTCGCGAGCAAGCCCGCTCCCACATTTTGCAATGCATTCCAAATGTGGGAGCGGGCTTGCTCGCGAAGGGGCCAGTGCAAGCGACCCTAAGCCCGAAACTGCCCCAGACTCGCCTTCAACTGCGCCGCCAACCCATCCAGCACCTTGCCACTGGCCGTGGTCTCCACCACCGCCTGCGCCGCACGCTCGGCCTGGGCATGAATCACCTCGACCCGCCCACGCACTGCATGCGCGCCTTTAGCCTGATGCTCAGCCGCACGCGTAGCCACGCCGATAGCCGCATGCACCTGCTCCACCGACGCCTGCACCGTCTGCTGCAAGCGCACACTGTCACGCAACACCAACAGCCCTTCGTTCGCTTGGCGCCCCGCCTTGCTGATGGTTTCCACCGCTTCGCGCGCGCCCTGCTGCAACGCCACGATATGCGCCTGGATGTCGCCGGTAGAACTTTGGGTTTTGCTGGCCAGCGCCCGCACTTCGTCCGCTACCACGGCGAAACCGCGTCCGGTTTCGCCCGCCCGAGCGGCTTCAATGGCCGCGTTGAGCGCCAGCAAGTTAGTTTGTTCGGCGATACCGTGAATCACCGTCAGCACCACCTCAATTTGCTCGCTTTGCTGCGCCAGACGCTCGATCACTGTGGAGCCAGCCTGCACCTGGCCCGCCAGTGCCTCGATCAAGCTGCCCACTTCTGCAGAAGTCCGCGAGTTCTCATCCGTGGCCTGCCGAATATCCACCACCTGCTGCAACGCCGCCTGCATTGCATGGCTTTCGGCCTGTGCCTCGTCGGCCATTTGCGACAGTGCACGCAGACTCTCAGCCACTTCATCACGCTGCAAACCGGCCGCCGCATCAGCACCGGCATTACGCAGGGTCATCGCACCAATTTCCACGCCGGTGCGCTGGGCCACGTCGCCCGCCTCACGCACGATGGGCTGCAACTTATCCACAAAGCGATTGACCGCCGAAGCCATGTCGCCGATTTCGTCCTTGCTGTTGATCTGCACGCGCTTGGTAAGGTCGCCCTCGCCCGCCGCCAGGTCATCCATGGCCGCAATCAACAGCTTCAGACGATTGACCACGCGACGCCCCAACACAATGGCAATCAACAGCAACACACCCAACCCGACAAGTGCGAGCCCCATGCCGATGCGCCAGCGCAAAGTGCCAGCGGCCTCCTGCACGGCGCCAGTGGTATTGGCCGTCATCTGGGTAGCGGTGGCTTGCGCCGATTGCAGGCGCGCGCCCATGGCTGCCGCACTGTCTGCTGCGGCGCCTTGCAGGCTGTCGCCGACCAACTGATCACTGCTGGCGATCAGCGCGGCGAAGCGCTTATCCAGCGCTGCAAGGTCAGTCTCGACCGACGCCGTCGACACCCCCATGCGGACCTTGCCGATTTCCACCCCGTTAGGGCTGATGGACGCCTCAACGTAGTACACCGACGGGTCGTCCTTCGCCGCATTCAACACTTTATCCAGGGCACGATCACCCTGCCCTTTCGCCAGTAATGCCTGATTGATCGGGTTTTCGCGGTTCAGGTAACGGGTCAAATGCTCGCCCGCTGCGTCGTCGTAGACCACGAACAACACGTTGGGATTACGCTGGGCACGCCGGGCAAACTCCGACAACGTCGGTACGTCGCTGTCCCACATCGCGCGCGGCGCCACCGAGGCGAGCAGTTGCGCCATGTCATTGGCCGAGTCTTGCAGGTCTTTTTCCAGGGTCGCACGCAGTTGCTTCTGCTCATCCTGCAAACGCGACGACAAGCCTGCGGTAAGACGCTGGCGGGTGCTGGACGACAGGCTGTCCAGGCTGGATTTCACTTCCTTGCCGGCTTGCGCCAACTCGCCAGACAACTTCTGGCTGTCGATGCCCAGGCGGTTGCCCAAATCAGCTTCCAGCGCCGTGACGGTGCTCCGCGTCAGCGCGACGGCCACCAGCACTTGCACCAAAAGGGCGATACCTAGGGTAACGAACACCGGCCGCAACAGCCGGCTTTGTAACAATGAGAGAACGGCAGACACTGGGAATCCCTCCACCACGGGTGCCATTAAATTGATAGCACCGCGAAAGAAAGAACCATAGCAAGGGTCGTGCCGTTTACCAGCCAGAAACGACAAAGGGCCCCCGAAGGAGCCCTTTGCTTTTTACATCAACAACTTATTAAGCGAACGGATGACGCAGAACGATGGTTTCGTTACGGTCCGGGCCCGTCGAAATAATGTCGATTGGCGCGCCGATCAGCGCTTCAACGCGCTTGATGTACGCACGGGCGTTCGCCGGCAGCTCTTCCAGGGTCTTGGCGCCCACGGTCGATTCGGTCCAGCCCGGCACTTCTTCGTACACCGGCTGCAGGCCTACGTAGCTGTCAGCGTCAGTTGGAGCGACGTCTTTGCCTTCTGCATCTTTGTAGCCGACGCAGATGTTGATGGTTTCCAGACCGTCGAGTACGTCCAGCTTGGTCAGGCAGATGCCCGAGATGCTGTTCACATCGATAGCGCGACGCAGGATAACGGCGTCGAACCAGCCGCAACGACGAGCACGACCGGTAGTTGCACCGAACTCGTGACCTTGCTTGGCCAGGTGAGCGCCGACTTCGTCGAACAGCTCAGTCGGGAACGGGCCCGAACCTACACGGGTGGTGTAGGCCTTGGTGATGCCCAGGATGTAGTCCAGGAACATCGGGCCAACGCCGGAACCGGTCGCAACGCCACCCGCGGTGGTGTTCGAGCTGGTCACGTACGGGTAGGTGCCGTGGTCGATGTCCAGCAGGGAGCCTTGGGCGCCTTCGAACATGATGTCCTTGCCAGCGCGACGCAAGTCGTGCAGCTCGGCGGTCACGTCCAGCATCAGCGGCTTGAGCAGCTCGGCGTATTCCTTGCACTCGGCCAGGGTCTTTTCAAACTCGATGGCCGGCTCTTTGTAGTAACCGACCAGCATGAAGTTGTGGTAGTCCACCAGTTCACGCAGCTTGTCTTCAAAGCGCGGCATGTTGAGCAGGTCGCCCACACGCAGGCCACGACGTGCAACCTTGTCTTCGTACGCCGGGCCGATGCCGCGACCGGTAGTACCGATCTTCAGCTCGCCACGGGCCTTTTCACGGGCCTGGTCCAGCGCTACGTGGAAGGACAGGATCAGCGGGCAGGACGGGCTGATACGCAGGCGCTCGCGCACCGGTACGCCTTTCTCTTCCAGCTTGATGATCTCGCGCAGCAGGGCGTCAGGTGCAACCACCACGCCATTGCCGATCAGGCACTGCACGCCTTCGCGCAGCACGCCCGACGGGATCAGGTGCAAGACGGTTTTTTCGCCATCGATAACCAGGGTGTGGCCAGCGTTGTGGCCACCTTGGTAGCGCACTACGGCGGCGGCATGTTCGGTCAGCAGATCAACGATCTTGCCTTTGCCCTCATCACCCCATTGGGTGCCCAGGACTACGACATTCTTACCCATAACACTTGTCCTCATTCGCGCAAACTTGGTGCCGGCGATGGCCGGCAGGAAAACTCAAGAAGCCAGTGGCGATACTTGCCAAAGCCCGTTCTGCAGAATCAATTGCCGGTCGCAGTCCGCTTCACGGGCGGCGGCCAATGGCTGCCCAGGCAACGCCTGGACGACACGCTGACCCTCACTGCGCAACTGGCAAACCTGCTGCCAGAGTGCCGCGTCCGTACTGTCGGGCATCCAGATGCCACCAGACGGCAGCTCGACCTCAGCACGCCCCAGGGTCACCAGGGTTTTCAAATCGGTGGAAAAGCCGGTCGCCGGACGTGCGCGACCGAAGTCAGCGCCGATATCGTCATAACGACCGCCTTGGGCGATGGCCTGGCCAACACCCGGTACAAACACGGCGAACACCACACCCGTGTGGTAGTGGTAACCGCGCAACTCACCCAGGTCGAAGTACAGCGGCAGTTCCGGGAACCGTGCCGACAACTGCTCGGCAATCGCCAACACATCGTCCAGGGCAGCCAATACCGGTGCCGGCGCATTGGCCAGGCGCTCACGCGCAGCCACCAGCACTTCACGGCCACCGCACAGGTTCACCAGCGCACGCAGCATACCGGCGAGGTCCGCAGGCACACCCTCGGTCAGGGCGATAACTTCATCGATGGCCTTGCGTTGCAGGGCATCGAACAGCTGTTGCTCCACTTCACCGGACAAGCCGGCCGCGCGGGCCAGGCCACGGTAGATACCGACGTGCCCCAGATCCATGTGCACATCCGGCACGTCAGCCAGTTGCAGCATGGCCAGCATCAAGCTGATCACTTCCACGTCGCTGCTCGGGCTCGCGTCGCCGTACAACTCGGCGCCCAACTGGATCGGGCTGCGCGAAGACGACAAGGCCCGCGGCTGGGCGTGCAGCACGCTGCCGGCGTAGCACAGGCGGCTCGGGCCTTCACGGCGCAGGGTGTGCGCGTCGATGCGCGCCACTTGCGGGGTGATGTCGGCACGGAAGCCCATTTGCCGGCCCGATTGTGGGTCGATGACCTTGAAGGTGCGCAGATCCAGGTCCTGGCCCGCGCCGGTCAGCAGGGATTCCAGGTACTCGATATGGGGGGTCACGACGAACTCGTAACCCCAGCTCTGGAACAGATCCAACACCTGACGGCGCGCCACTTCAATGCGCGCAGCTTCCGGTGGCAGTACTTCTTCGATGCCATCTGGCAGCAGCCAGCGGTCTACCGTTGCCATTACGCCATTCCCCTATGATCCGGGCGGCCAGCCCTCGGCCGAGCCTTGAGTGAAGCAGAAAATACCCGGCCCCTGCATAAACAACGCGCAAGAACGACGTGACGAAATGGCCTGCCAGCGGCCTCGTCGGGCACTTTCCTCGAAAAATCTGTGGCGCCTGCGGCGCAAAACAACAATCAAACGTGCAGACGCAAAAAAGCCGGGAATTTCCCGGCTGCCGCATCATACACCCGTTTTCTGAAAGGATCACCCCGCCAGGCGTTTTAGCCGCCCGACGGAGTGCGCCCTAAGGTCACAGGCTGTTACTTGGACTTTTCCAGGTAGCGGAAAAAGTCGCTGCTTGGGTCCAGCACCATGACGTCGGTTTTGTTCGCGAAGCTTTCACGGTAGGCGCGCAGGCTACGGTAGAACGCGTAGAACTCCTGGTCCTGGCCGTAAGCCTTGGCGTAGATCGCCGCAGCTTGAGCGTCGCCATCACCACGTGCCTCTTCAGACTCGCGATAGGCTTCTGCCAGCAGTACACGGCGCTGACGGTCGGCATCCGCACGGATACCTTCAGCCAACTCGTTACCTTTGGCGCGGTGCTCACGGGCTTCACGCTCACGCTCGGTGCTCATACGCTCGAACACGCTGCGGTTTACTTCTTTGGGCAGATCAATGGCCTTGACCCGAACATCGATCACTTCGATGCCCAGCTCTTTTTCCGCCATGGCGTTCAGCGAACGTGTGATGTCAGCCATCAGCGCGTCACGCTCACCGGAAACCACCTCGTGCAGGGTGCGTTTACCAAACTGGTCACGCAGGCCCGATTCCAGACGGCGCGACAAACGCTCGTCGGCAATCTGCTTGAGGCCGGAAGTTGCGGTGTAGAAGCGCTCGGCATCCTTGACGCGCCACTTGGCGTAGGCGTCAACCATCACGGCTTTCTTTTCCAGGGTCAGGAAGCGCTGTGTCGGTGCATCCAGGGTCATCAGGCGGCCATCGAACTTGCGCACCTGGTTCACGTAGGGGACTTTCACATGCAAACCCGGCTGGACATCCGCCTGGACCACACGACCGAATTGCAGCAACACCGCGCGCTCGGTCTGAGACACGATGTAGAAGCAGTTCCAGGCAGCGATGACCACGACGACACCCACAATCAGGGCTGTCAGCGATTTATTGCTCATCAACGACTCTCCCTGGTACGTGTTTGCTGTTGCAGCAAGTCAGCGGCCGCACGGGCGCTCGCTTCGTTGGCAGCGGCATTCGAACTGGTGGACGGCGCGCTGGTACCGCTACGACCCCCTTCGATCATCTTGTCCAGCGGCAGGTACAGCAGATTGTTCTGCCCACCCTTGCTGCCGGTCACGAGAACCTTGCTGGTGTTGCTGAAGACTTCCTGCATGGTGTCCAGGTACAGACGCTCGCGGGTGACTTCAGGTGCCTTGCGGTACTCGGCAACCAGTTTGGTAAAGCGATCCGCCTCACCCTTGGCGCGGGAGACCACTTCGTCGCGGTAACCGTTGGCATCTTCAAGGATGCGCTGGGCCTGACCACGGGCTTCCGGCACGACGCCGTTGGCGTAGGTTTCAGCCTGGTTGCGCGAACGCTGCTCGTCTTCACGGGCACGGATCACGTCATCAAAGGCTTCCTGCACTTCGCGCGGTGCGGCTGCGCTCTGTACGTTCACCTGGGTTACGGTGATACCGGTGCGATAAGTGTCGAGGAACCGTTGCAGGCGCTCCTTGATCTCGCTGGCCATCAATTCACGGCCTTCGGTCAGCACCTGGTCCATCGCGGTAGAACCGACGACGTGGCGCAGGGCACTTTCGGTGGCGTGTTGCAGGCTGATTTCCGGCTGATCAACGTTCAGCACGAAGTCCTGCAGGTTGCTGATCTTGTACTGCACGGTCAGCGGCACTTCGACGATGTTCTCGTCTTCGGTCAGCATCTGGCCCTGCTTGGTGTAGGCACGCTCACGCGTGACGTTCTCCATGTACTTCTTGTCGATCGGCGGGAAGTAGATGTTCAGGCCCGGGCCGACGGTTTCGTAGTACTTGCCGAAGCGCAGCACCACGGCCTGCTCCTGCTCGTCCACGACATACACGGCGCTGTACAGCCAAACCGCTGCGAGCACGACAAGCCCCAGGCCCAGCAGGCCATAGCCGCCGCCCTTGCTTGTGCGACCGCCGTCGTCACCACCACCACGTTTTTTCCCACCACCGAACAACCCATTCAGGCTTTCCTGCAGCTTTCGGAAGGCCTCGTCGAGATCCGGTGGCCCCTTGCGGTCGCCGTTATTGCGGCGCTTACCACCCCAAGGATCCTGATTATTCGAGTTGCCACCCGGCTCATTCCAAGCCATAGCGCTCTCCATCTGATAAAGCAAAGACGCACCCACGGCGCGCCGACCAATGCTACAGAATGCCTGCTACTGCGGCACAACCGCTTTCGGAGGCTTTTATTGCAAAGTGTGTTGTTCGATGAACTCTGTCGGTACCACACCTTCACGACTGACCAGCCGATTCAGCTCCGAGCGCGGCAATCGAACGGCCAGCAAGCTGACACCTTCTTCGTCATATTCTTCTTTCTGTACTGCGCCCAACTCGAAAAACTGTGCACGCAGTCGAGCAAAACGCTGCGGCAAGCGCAAGGTGCCGACAAACAAATCGCTGCCCAACAGCTCGGCAATGGCTTGTTCAAGCAATTCCAGGCCGCTGCCATCACGCGCCGACAACCAGACCCGCTGGGGCTTGCCGTCTTCGTCGCGCTGGATTTGCGGCTCTACCCCTTCAAGCAAATCGAGTTTGTTATAGACCTCCAGGATCGGCAAGTCCTGGGCGCCAATCTCGCCCAGCACCAGCATCACCTGCTCGATCTGCAACATGCGATCCGGTTCGGCCGCATCGATCACGTGCAACAGCAGGTCGGAATTGCTCGACTCTTCGAGCGTAGACCGAAATGCCTCGACCAGCTTGTGGGGCAAATGACGAATAAAACCCACGGTATCGGCCAGAACGATCGGCCCCAGGTCGTCAAGGTCCAGACGGCGCAGGGTCGGGTCGAGGGTGGCGAACAGCTGGTCAGCCGCGTACACGTCGGATTTGGTCACGTTGTTGAACAGCGTGGATTTGCCGGCGTTGGTATAGCCCACCAGGGAGACGGTCGGGATATCCGCACGGGAACGGCCGCGACGCGATTGCTCGCGCTGGCTGCGCACTTTTTCCAGGCGGCCCTTGATCTGGCGCAGGCGAACCCGCAACAGACGGCGGTCGGTTTCGAGCTGGGTTTCACCGGGGCCGCGCATGCCGATACCGCCACCTTGACGTTCAAGGTGAGTCCAGCCGCGAACCAGCCGCGTGCTCATGTGGTCAAGCTGGGCCAGTTCGACCTGGAGCTTGCCTTCATGGGTACGGGCGCGCTGGGCGAAAATATCGAGAATCAAGCCGGTGCGGTCGATCACGCGACACTCGAAAACACGTTCGAGGTTACGCTCCTGACTGGGCGTGAGGACGTGATTGAAGATCACCAGATCGGCTTCTTCGGCGTGAACCAGGTCGCGCAACTCCTCGACCTTACCGCTGCCAATCAAGAATTTGGCGGTTGGCCGATGACGCGGCACGTTAAAAAACGCAACGGTCTCGGCGCCGGCCGAATTTGCCAACTCCTGAAACTCCTGCGGATCTTCGCGCGCCTCAGGGTCCTGTCCATCCAAGTGAACGAGGATTACCCGTTCACCACCACCGTGGCGCTCAAAGAACAAAGGAGACTCCTATCAGGCGTTACCTGGCTCAGCATCACCCACTTCATCACCGGCTGCGCTAGGCAGACGAATTGGACGAACGGGGACGACTGTCGAGATAGCGTGCTTGTAAACCATCTGGCTGACGGTATTTTTCAGCAGGATCACGAACTGGTCGAACGACTCGATCGTGCCTTGCAGCTTGATACCGTTGACCAGATAGATGGAAACCCCAACTTTCTCTTTACGTAAAGTATTCAAGTAAGGGTCTTGTAGCGAATGCCCTTTTGACATGTGCCGCACTCCTTTAAGGATCAATAATAAAATTCGGAAAATAGATAGCTTATGGCCGTCACACCCCCAAGGATAGACGGCAATTGCAAGGACTCAGCTCAATATGGAGACCGTTCCCAGGTATTTCAAGGCGCGTGACAGATTGTCGCTGTCCAGGCTGTCCAGCCAGTGCAAATCGCTCCAGCTGCGCAACCAGGTGAACTGGCGTTTCGCCAATTGGCGCGTGGCAATGATGCCGCGTTCCTGCATCTCGGCTGACGTCAGCTTGCCATCCAGATAATCCCAGACTTGGCGATAGCCAACAGCACGTATCGAAGGCAACCCCGAATGCAGGTCACCTCTGGAACGCAGTGCTACGACCTCGTCCACAAACCCCTGTTCCAACATAATTGTGAATCTTTGTGCAATTCGTTCATGCAGCACCTGGCGATTTGCCGGAGCGATGGCCAGATTCGCCACAGTATAGGGCAATTGTGACTGACCAGAGGCGCCTGCATCAGCACTTTGCGCAGTTTGTTTCAGCCTGTGTTCAGTCATGGTCTGGCCGCTCACCCGCCAGACTTCCAGGGCGCGCGTCAACCGCTGGGGGTCATTGGGGTGAATGCGCGCAGCGGACACCGGGTCAACTGCCGCCAGTTGGTCGTGCAGGGCTTGCCAGCCAAGGCGTGCAGCCTCTTCTTCAAGTTCGGCGCGCACCTGGGCATCCGCCGGCGGCATGTCAGCCAAGCCTTCCTGCAAAGCCTTGTAGTAGAGCATCGTGCCGCCCACCAGCAGCGGAATATTGCCCCGCGCGGTGATATCGGCCATGGCGGCAAGGGCATCGGTGCGAAAATCAGCCGCCGAATAGCTCTGCGACGGGTCAATAATGTCGATCAACTTGTGCGGATGCTCGGCCAGCAGCGCTTTTGAAGGTTTGGCCGTGCCGATGTCCATGTCCCGGTAAACCAGGGCAGAGTCGACGCTGATCAGCTCGCACGGCAGCACTTTGGTCAGCTCGATGGCCAGGTCGGTCTTGCCGGCCGCCGTGGGGCCCATCAGGAAGATCGCGGGGGGCAAGGCACTCATCAGCGGCCGCGCAAGAACAGTTTGTCCAGATCGTCCAGGCCCATTTGGGTCCAGGTCGGTCGGCCATGGTTGCATTGCCCGCTGCGCTCGGTGTTTTCCATGTCACGCAGCAAGCCGTTCATTTCCGGCAACGCCAGGCGGCGATTGGCGCGGATTGCACCGTGGCAGGCCATGGTGCCGAGCAGTTCATTGATGTGCGCCTGGATGCGGTCGCTGGTGCCGTATTCCATCAGGTCGGCGAGTACATCGGCGACCAGACGGTTGGCTTCGGCCTGCTTGAGCAGCGCAGGAATCTGGCGGATTGCCAGGGTTTCCGGGCCCAAGCGCTGCAATTCAAAGCCGAGCTTCTGGAAAACGCTGTGGTGTTCTTCGGCGCAATCGGCTTCGCGCTGGCTGACGGCCAGGGATTCCGGCACCAGCAACGGCTGCCCGCTGAGGCCTTCACTGGCCATGGCGATCTTCAGGCGTTCATACATGATCCGCTCGTGAGCGGCGTGCATGTCCACCAGCACCAGGCCATGGGCGTTTTCCGCAAGGATGTAGATGCCCTTGAGCTGCGCCAAGGCATAACCCAGCGGCGGAATATCCCCGCCACCTTCCGGCAAGGCCACGGCGGCACCCGGCTCGGCCCCCGGCAGCGGCGCGAAAAATTCGCGATAAGCCGCCTGGGCCTCGGCCACCGGCACTGTCGATTGCGGGCGCGGTGTGTATTGATACTGATAACCCGCCCCCGCACCTGAACCAGGCGCAGTGTAGGAAGGCTGCGGCTGCGGCGATTGCAGCAGGTTGGCTGCCAGGCTCATTTCGCCCTGCGGGCCAAATTCACCCGCCTGCGGGCCACTTGGCCGTACCACGGCGGTTACAATCGGCGCCGACAGCTGGTCATCCGGCCGCACATCACCCAGCGCGCGGTGCAAGGTGCCATACAGGAAGTCATGCACCATGCGCCCGTCACGGAAGCGCACTTCGTGCTTGGTCGGGTGCACGTTGACGTCGACCACCGACGGGTCAACTTCAAAAAACAGTACAAACGTCGGGTGCCGGCCGTTGAACAGCACATCGCGATAGGCCTGGCGCACCGCGTGCGCTACCAGTTTGTCGCGCACCGCACGGCCATTCACAAAGAAATACTGCAAATCTGCCTGGCTGCGCGAAAAGGTCGGCAAGCCCACCCAACCCCACAGGCGCAGGCCATTGCGTTCGATTTCAATCGGCAGCGCCTGCTCCAGGAACCCCGGGCCGCAAATCGCCGAGACACGCCGGGCGCGGGCGGCATCGTCGTGGGCTTCATGCAGGCTGAGGATGGTCTTGCCGTTGTGGCGCAAGTGGAAAGCCACGTCAAAACGCGCCAAGGCCAGGCGCTTGATGACTTCCTGAAGGTGATCGAACTCGGTCTTCTCGGCCTTGAGAAATTTGCGTCGCGCCGGGGTGTTGAAGAACAGGTCGCGCACTTCCACCGACGTGCCCACCGGGTGTGCTGCGGGCTGGACCCGTGGCGCCATGTCACGACCTTCGGTTTCGACCTGCCAGGCCTGCTCGGCACTGCGTGTGCGCGAAGTCAGGGTCAGGCGGGCCACGGAGCTGATCGAAGCGAGGGCCTCACCGCGAAAGCCCAGGCTCATCACCCGTTCCAGATCTTCAAGGTCACGAATCTTGCTGGTGGCATGACGCGCCAACGCCAGCGGCAGGTCGTCGGAGGAGATACCACTGCCGTCGTCGCGTACCCGCAGCAGCTTGACGCCGCCCTGTTCCACGTCCACATCAATGCGCTTGGCGCCGGAGTCGATGCTGTTTTCCAGCAGCTCCTTGATCACCGATGCCGGGCGCTCAACCACCTCACCCGCGGCAATCTGGTTGGCCAGGCGCGGGCTGAGCAGTTCGATGCGCGAGCCGCTGTTCAAGACTGATTCGCTCATTACTGCGCCGCCAATTCAGTGCCAGGGATGGTCAATACCTGGCCGACTTTCAGTTCATCGGTTTTCAGGTTGTTGGCGCTGCGCAAGGTCGCGGGCGATACCTGGAAACGCACGGCCAGCATGGCCAGCGTGTCGCCGGGCTGCACGCGATGGTCGCGCGGGCCCTGGGCGATTTTCCCGGAATCGCGCAGCCAGGCGATATAAGTGCCCGGCGGCGGGTTCTGCTGGAAGAACTGGCGGATACCGGCGCTGATCGAACGGGCCAGTGCCTGCTGGTGGCTGGAGCTGGCCAGTTTCGAGGCTTCGTTGGAGTTGGAGATAAACCCGGTTTCCACCAGGATCGACGGGATGTCCGGCGACTTCAACACCATGAACCCGGCCTGTTCCACGCGCTGTTTATGCAACGACGTCACGCGGCCGATGTTGCTCAACACTTTCTGGCCAACGTTCAGGCTGGACGTCAACGAGGCCGTCATCGACAGGTCGAGCAGCACGCCCGCGAGCATTTTGTCCTTGTCATCAAGGGACACGTTGCCGGCCCCACCGATCAAGTCGGAGCGGTTTTCACTGTCGGCCAGCCAACGCGCGGTCTCGGACGTGGCGCCGCGATCCGACAGCGCAAACACCGACGCACCAAACGCGGCGGTCGACGGTGCGGCGTCGGCGTGGATCGACACAAACAGGTCGGCGCCTTTCTTGCGCGCGATTTCAGTACGGCCACGCAACGGGATGAAATAGTCGCCGGTACGCGTCAGTTCGGCGCGATAACCTTTCATGGCGTTGACCTGGCGTTGCAATTCACGGGCGATGGCCAGAACCACGTCTTTCTCATGCTGGCCGCGCGAGCCGGATGCGCCCGGGTCTTCGCCGCCGTGGCCGGCGTCGATCACCACGATAATGTCGCGTTTGCCCGCCGGTGCTGGCGGCGGAGGCGGCAACTTGACCTGCGGTTGCGACGGGTTGACCGGCACCGCTGGCACGGTCGCTACGCTTGGCGGCGGTGCTGGCGGCGGGTTGGCATCGGCGGCGTTATCAAACAGGTCGACCACCAACCGGTTGCCGTACTGGGCGTTCGGCGCCAGCACAAAGCTTTTCGGGGTCACGGCCTTTTTCAGGTCGATCACCACGCGCAAATCGGTCGGCGTGCGTTGGGCCGAGCGCATGGCGGTAATCGGGGTGTTGGCGGTGGACACTTTCAACGGCGCGGCCAGGGTCGCACCGTTGATATCGATCACCAGGCGATCAGGCGACGACAGGGTAAAAACGCTGTGCTGGACCGGGCCAGACAGGTCAAACACCAGCCGCGTGTTATCCGGCGCTCGCCACAGGCGAACACTTTTCACCTGTGAAGCAGCCAGAGCATTGACAGTCATTGCCGCAAGCAACACCCCCACGACAGCAACCAACGCGCGAAAGCGCATACCTAACCCCACCAATTATTTGAATTCCAGTGCCAAAGCGGCGCACCACGACTGACCGCGCACGCTCTGGGGCAACAACTTCAGCTGACGTCCTGTTTCATGCGGCGTAATGGTAATGGTCAGGTCCGGCTTTGGCAAAAAGCCTGTGCCTTTATCTGGCCACTCGATCAGGCACAACGCGTCTTCGTCGAAGTAATCGCGGATGCCCATGTACTCCAGCTCTTCGGGATCGACCAGCCGATAGAGGTCGAAGTGGAAAGCGCGTATAGCACCGATCTCGTAGGGTTCAACCAGTGTGAACGTGGGGCTTTTGACTGCCCCGGTGTGGCCCAGACCGCGAATGATCCCGCGTGACAATGTGGTCTTGCCCGCCCCAAGGTCGCCCTCGAGAAAAATCAGCCCGGCACCGGCCGTGACCTGGGAGATGCGATGACCGAACGCGACCATCGCGTCTTCATCGGCCAGGAAAAGAGTTACTTCAGGCACGGCGACTGCTCCTCCAGCAATTGTCGAATGGCGGGTATCAGGTCGCTGGCAGCCAAACCGCGACCAAAACTGCCCTGGCGATCCCCAGCCGTGGCGTGCAACCACACAGCCAGGCAGCTTGCCTCATAACCGGGCAAGCCCTGCGCTAGCAATGCGCCGACCAAGCCGGCCAATACATCGCCAAGCCCGGCCGTGGCCATCGCCGGATGGCCTTGGTCACATTGCGAAACACGCCCGTCCGGGCTGGCAATCAAACTGCCAGCACCCTTGAGGATAGCCACTGCATTGAATCTCTGACTTAAAACGCGCGCCACCTTAAGGCGATCGGCCTGAACCTCGGCTGTCGTGATACCCAGCAAGCGCGCAGCTTCACCCGGATGGGGCGTGATCACCGAGTTGGCCGGCAGGCTCAGGCCACCCGTGGCCAACTGATTCAACGCGTCAGCATCCCAGACCTGCGGCTGCGTGGCGTTGGCGGCAACCGACAGCAGGCTTTTGCCCCAAGCGGCATGACCCAGGCCTGGGCCGATGACGATCACCGAAATCTTTTCCAGCAGCCCCATCAGTTGGTTGGCTGAACTCACACCAACCGTCATGACCTCCGGCAGGCGCGCCAGCACGGCAGGCACGTGGTCGGGGCGGGTCGCCAGCGACACCATGCCCGCGCCACTGCGCAAGGCGCTTTCGGCGCTCAGCAACGCTGCGCCGCCAAAGCCGCGGTCGCCGCCGATGACCAGCAGGTGGCCGAACTGACCTTTATGGGCGTTCGGGGAACGCGCAGCCAGTTGCGGCAAATGGCCGGGCAACAGGGGCTGAACGTCGGTAATTGGGTGTTTTGTCTGCGGCATGCGTCTTCAAGCTCCGATGTCTGGCAGAATTATACGCATCTAACCTGTGGTTTCCCGTGTCTCATGCCTGCTATTACCTCCGATCTGCCCGCCCTCGCCCAATCGATCAAAGACTGGGGCCGCGAGCTGGGCTTTCAACAAGTCGGCATCAGCGGCCTGGACCTGGCCGAGCATGAACAGCACCTGCAACGCTGGCTCGACGCGGGCTACCACGGCGAGATGGAGTACATGGCCGCCCACGGCAGCAAACGCTCGCACCCCGACGAACTGGTGCCGGGCACCTTGCGCGTGGTCTCGCTGCGCATGGATTATCTGCCAGGCGACACGCAAATGGCGCAGTTGCTGGCAAAGCCGGAAAAAGCCTACATCTCGCGCTACGCCCTGGGCCGCGACTACCACAAGCTGATCCGCAAACGCGTGCAGCAACTGGCTGATCGCATCCAGGCGCAGATCGGCCCGTTCGGCTTTCGCGCATTTGTCGACAGCGCACCCGTGCTGGAAAAAGCCATCGCAGAACAAGCCGGGCTTGGCTGGATCGGCAAGAACACCCTGGTGCTCAACCGCAAGGCCGGCAGTTATTTCTTCCTGAGCGAGCTGTTTGTCGATTTGCCGCTCCCCGTTGACGCGCCTCACAGCACTGAACACTGCGGCCGCTGTACCGCCTGCCTGGACATTTGCCCGACCAACGCCTTCGTCGGGCCCTACGTGCTCGACGCCCGGCGCTGCATTTCCTACCTGACCATCGAACTCAAAAGCGCTATCCCGGAAGACTTGCGCCCCTTGATCGGCAACCGTGTATTTGGCTGCGATGACTGTCAGATCGTTTGCCCGTGGAATCGTTTCGCCCGCGCCACCGGCGAAAGCGATTTCAAGCCACGGCATAATCTGGATAACGCCGAGCTGGCCGAGTTATTTATGTGGGATGAGGATAAATTCCTCAGCAGCACCGAGGGTTCGCCGCTGCGCCGCGCCGGTTATGAGCGCTGGTTGCGTAACCTGGCGGTAGGCCTGGGCAATGCACCGTCGAGCATTCCGGTGCTCGAAGCGTTGAAGGCTCGCAGGGATTACCCGTCTGAGTTGGTGCGCGAACACGTCGAGTGGGCGCTGAACCAGCACACCTCGCGTTAATGCACGTCGTCGTTGTAGACGAACTTGGGCATTTCCCAGTGAAAACGGATCGCCAACAGGCGCAATAGAAAGCCGCTGAACAGGGTCAGCAAAATCGCCTGCTCGCTGGGCAGTTCCAGGTACAGGCAGAGCATGTAGAACCAGGCAGCGAGGAACGACACGCTGGCGTACAGCTCGCGGCGGAAAATCAGCGGGATGTCGTTGCAGAAAATGTCGCGCAGGATGCCACCGAACACGCCCGTGATCACGCCGCTGACCGAAGCCACCAGCATGCCGTGGCCCATTTCCAGGGCGGTCATGCAGCCGATCAGAGTGAAGGCCACCAAGCCCAATGCGTCCAGCGCCAGAAACAGCGAGCGCAGGCGGCGCATCAGCGGCGCGATGAAGATCGTCACCAGCGCCGCGATGGAGGTCAGCACCAGGTATTCCGGGTGTTTGACCCATGTCAGCGGGTAATGCCCCAACAGCACGTCACGCACCGAACCGCCGCCCAACGCCGTCACACAGGCGATCAGCACCACGCCAAACCAGTCCATGCCGCGCCGACCGGCGGACAGCGCGCCGGTCATGGCTTCGGCGGTGATGGCGATGAGGTAGAGCATCAACAGCATGATGGCGATCCTTGCGATTAGGCCGGCAGTCTAATCATTTGGTAGTGGCACCAAAAGGGGGCGCTTGGCGAAAGACCGCGTCGCGCCCTTCGCGAGCAAGCCCGCTCCCACATTCGACTGCATTCCAACGCTGGAACTCGGTTAAATGTGGGAGCGGGCTTGCTCGCGAAGGCGCCAGAACAGGCGCCACACCTTTAAGCCTTGATGAAATGCTTGCGGTAATGCTGCAACTCGGCAATCGACTCACGAATATCATCCAGCGCCAAATGCGTGCTGCCTTTATGGAAGCTGTCTTTGACTTCCGGCGCCCAGCGCGCGGCCAGCTCTTTCAGGGTGGATACATCCAGGTTGCGGTAGTGGAAGTAGCTTTCCAGCCCTTTCATATGGGTATAAAGGAAGCGACGGTCCTGGCAGATGCTGTTGCCGCAGATTGGCGACTTGCCCTTGGGCACCCACTTTTCCAGGAAAGCGATGGTTTCAGCCTCGGCTTCAGCCATGCTGATGCGGCTATCGCGCACGCGCTGGGTCAGGCCGGAGTTGCCGTGGGTGCGGGTGTTCCACTCGTCCATAGTGGCGAGGACAGCGTCGGAGTGGTGGATGGCGATCACCGGACCTTCGGCCAAGGTGTTGAGGTTGCTGTCGGTGACAATGGTCGCCATCTCGATGATGACGTCGGTGTCGGGGTTCAGACCGGTCATTTCCAGATCGATCCAAATCAGGTTCTGTGGGTTTTGCATGGCTCTATTCTCTTGGCACCTTGGCTTAGCTGCGCAGTTTAGCAGGCAGGGGCGTGCTAGACTCGCGACCGTTTTACCCAACCTTTGCATTATCGACACGGAACACCAATGGCCAAACGCCAGCTCAATCGTCGCCAAAACTGGCGCATCGAAAAGATTCAAGGTGAACGCGCCGCTCGCGCCGCCAAACGTGAATCCTCCGCCGTGGAAGCGCTTGAGGGCGGTGACCTGGGCCCCGAACAAACGGGCCTGGTGATCGCGCACTTTGGTGTGCAGGTTGAAGTCGAGGCGCTGGAAGGCGAACTCGCGGGCCAGGTGTTCCGCTGCCACCTGCGCGCCAACCTGCCTGCGCTGGTGACCGGTGATCAGGTGGTATGGCGCGCCGGCAACCAGGGCATCGGCGTGATCGTCGCCCAGTTGCCGCGCACCACCGAGCTGCGCCGCCCGGACAGCCGTGGCCAGCTCAAGCCAGTGGCCGCCAACGTCGACATGATCGTGATCGTGTTCGCACCGCTGCCCGAACCCCATGCCAACCTGATCGACCGCTACCTCGTAGCCGCCGAACATGCCGGCATCCGCCCGCTGTTGCTGCTGAACAAATTCGACCTCATCGACGATCAGAACGCCCCGGCGCTCAACGCGTTGCTGGCGGTTTACCGCACCCTGGGCTATCCGGTGCTGGAAGTCTCGGCGCATCACGGCAATGGCATGGAACAACTGCAACAGCAGTTGGACGGGCGCATCAGCGTGTTTGTCGGCCAGTCCGGCGTGGGTAAATCCTCGCTGGTCAATAGCCTGCTGCCGGAAGTCGAAACCCGCGTGGGCCCGCTGTCGGAACTGTCCGGGCAGGGCACCCACACCACCACCACCGCGCGGTTGTTCCACTTCCCGGGCGGCGGCGAGTTGATCGACTCCCCGGGCATCCGCGAGTTCGGCCTCGGCCACGTCAGCCGCAGCGACGTGGAAGCGGGCTTCATCGAGTTCAACGACCTGATCGGCACCTGCCGCTTCCGCGACTGCAAACACGACCGCGAGCCGGGCTGTGCATTGCTCAAGGCGCTGGAAGATGGCCGCGTACAGCAGCAACGGATGAACAGTTATCGGTCGATTATTGCGAGCTTGCCGGAGAGCAGTTATTAATTTATCCACGTCTTGATACATATAAGCTTGGGCGCTGAAGGCCCTAGCCCATTGATTTAACAGGAGCAAGCATCAAGAATCCGGATCAACTGGGTGGCTCATACGCACAAGCCAGCTTGTATTCGGATTTCTCGGTGCCCATAATTGCTCCGTCACCAGCGAAAGCTGGCAGGAGTCTGGATCCTTTTCGGGGTTGATCCAGCGGCGCAGAAGGGGCGAAGCAAGCTCCACTGCGTGTCGAATGAAGCCGCCTTCGGGCGGCTTTGCTTTTTGTGGGGCATTCATATTTGGCTCTCTACTATCACCCGAAACAAGGCGATGTGTTGCTCTGCGACTTCACCCGAGGTTTTGTGGCTCCGGAAATGTTGAAGATTCGCAAGGTGGTCGTGATATCCCCTACTGCAACCCATAACCGCAAGCTGTGCAGCGTTGTGCCTATCTCCTCTACCGCTCCCGATATCCAGCACGACTGGCATCATTTGCTACGGGCGAACCCACTTCAATCTGACGGTTACAAAGAACTCTGGGTGAAGTGCGACATGATTTATACCGTCAGCTTCGAGCGCCTCGACAAGCTACACAGAAAGACTCGTACCAAGGGCCGGGAATACTTCGTACCGCGCCTGGGCACCGACGATATGCATGGCGTCATCCGTGGTGTGAAAGCCTACCTTCCGCTGTAACAAGAAATGAAAAAGCCCCGACAGTGCGGGGCTTTTTATGGCGGAAATCATCGGTGACCAATCAAGGCGTTGGCGCCGTAGGATCTTTCACCCCACCATCATCAAACAGGTTCAGCTTCTGCCGCAGTTCATGGGCCGGCAACGGCTCCTGCCCTGGCGGAAGAGCGTTCGGGTCCGCCGGCACTTCACCCGGCGCGCCCTCACCCGACGTCGGAACCGGCGCTGCGCCTTGGTCCCCTTCAATCGCACGCTGGGCCTTTTTGGTCAGCACCACGATATCGATACGACGGTTGATCGGGTTGAACGGGTCTTTCGGATCAAACAGCTGCGAGGACGCAAAGCCCACCACGCGCGCCACTTGCGGGTCTGGATAGCTGCCTGCGACTAACGCACGGCGGGCGGCGTTGGCACGGTTGGCGGACAGCTCCCAGTTACCGAAGTCACCCTGGCCCGCATAAGGCTTGGCGTCAGTGTGGCCACTGATGCTGATCTTGTTCGGCACCGCCTTGATGGTGTCGGCCATGGCCAACAGGATGTCTTCAAAATACGGCTTCAGGCGCGCACTGCCGGAATCGAACATCGGCCGGTTGGCGGCGTCGGTGATCTGGATGCGCAGCCCTTCGGGCGTGATTTCGAAGGAAATCTGGTCCTTGAATTTCAGCAGTTGCGGGTTTTCTTCGACCTTGGTCTGCAACTCCTGCAACAGCAACTCCAGGCGCTCCTTCTCGACCTGCTCGGCCATGCTTTCGACTTTTTCGCGCTCGATCGGAATGTTTTCCTGCGGCGATTCCGTCTTGATTTCCGGGTTGATGGTGCGCTCAGGCGCCAACTGCGGCGAGCCGCCCAAGTCGATCACAAACGGCGTGCCGCTTTCCGAAAAACCAATGGGGTCTTTGAAGTAGCCGGCGATGGCGATCTTCTGTTCCGGCGTGGCGGTGGACATCAGCCACAGCACCAGAAAGAACGCCATCATCGCCGTCGCAAAGTCGGCGAAGGCGATTTTCCAGGCGCCACCATGGTGCCCCGCAGCGAAGCGCTTGACGCGCTTGATGATTATCGGCTGGTTGTTTTCCATGACTTAGCGACCGCGAACCGCTTGTTCCAGCTCGGCAAAACTTGGGCGGTGTTTCGGGTACAGCACCTTGCGCCCGAACTCCACCGCCAGCGAGGGCGGCATGCCGGATGCCGAAGCCACCAGGCACGCCTTGATCGCCTCGTACAGATTGATTTCTTCCTTGGCATCGTGGGCCAGGGAGGTGGCGAGCGGGCCGAAGAAACCATAGGCCGCGAGAATACCGAAGAAGGTACCCACGAGGGCCGCACCCACGTGCATGCCGATGGCCTTCTGGTCGCCTTCGCCCAGGGACGCCATGGTCACCACGATACCGAGTACCGCCGCGACGATACCGAAACCGGGCATGCCATCGGCGATACCGGTGACCGCGTGAGACGGGTGCTCCAGCTCTTCTTTCAGGCTGAACAGCTCCATGTCGAACAGACCTTCCAGCTCGTGGGGGGCCATGTTGCCGGAGGACATGATGCGCAAGTAATCACAGATATACGCGGTCATGCGCTCATCTTTGAGCACGGCCGGGTACTTGGCGAAAATCGGGCTGGCGGCGGCGTCTTCGATGTCGCCTTCGATGGCCATCATGCCTTCGCGGCGGCTCTTGTTGAGGATCTCGTAAATCAACCCCAGCACTTCCAGATAGAAAGTGTGGGAAAAGCGCGAGCTGAACATGCCCAGCGACTTCTTGATCACGTGCATGGTCATGTAGCCGGGGTTGGCCTGCAAGAACGCACCAAACGCGGCACCGCCAATAATCAGCACTTCGAAAGGCTGGATCAGCGCGGCAATTTTACCGTGGGAAAGGACATACCCACCCAGCACGCTTGCGATGACGACGATGATGCCGATAATTTTAGCCATAGGGGATTTGTACTTGCGCCGTCGGGTTCATGGACATATTGGGTGTAGCTGAAAAACTCTTGTTCTACTTATCGGCAAAACTGCGCCAGACTATAGCCCGTTAAGGCGAAAAGCCAATTCGGCCCGTTCCGGGCGTGTTGAACGCAAGTGATGATCGCGCCCCAATCATGGCCAATGAAACGACAGTCCCAACTGCAAAACCCACCACCCTCACCGCCTGGATCAAGCGCCTGGATGACGTGCTGCTGCCCGTCCCCCAAACCAGCCATGAGCGCGTGTGCAAAGCCATCCGCGACAGCCGCAGTTCATTGCGCGATATTGCCGAGCTGATGCAAAACAGCCCGGCGCTGGTGCTCGCGGTGATGCGCGAGGCCAACAGCCACACCCATGGCAGCATGGCGGAACCGGCAGAAAACCTCGAAGTTGCGCTGAACCGCCTGGGCCTCAAACGCGCGGAGGAATTGCTGGTTCGCCTGCCCTCGGTGCCGGAAAAAGACATTCCCGTGGCCCTGCGCCAACTGCTGCTGATCAGCCAGCATGCCTCCCAGCAAGCCAACGGTTTGTTCGCCAGCCGGCTGGCGCGGTTGTGGCAGGACATTCACTGGGGCAGCCTGCTGTTTCTGTCGCCGCTGTGGCCGATGGCCGTGGCCTATCCCAAGCTGCTGGAAGAATGGGAACTGCGAGTGATTCATAAGGGCCAGTCGGCGCATCAGGTTGAGCAGGAACTGTTCGGCGTGCGCCTGCTGGACCTTTGCCTGGGCCTGACGGATGCCTGGCACTTGCCGATCTGGGTTTCCCAGGGCTACACCTTGCTGCTCACAGAGCAACGTCTGCTGGTCAAAGCATTGCACATCGCCCGTGAAGATGACGCCTTGCGCCACCAGCAACTGCTGGACGCAGAACCCAATCTGCGCCGCTGGCTGAACCAGCCGGCCAACACCGTGCTGCTGGCCAACGGCCTGGCGATGTCGGCGCAAGAGTCCTGGACCTGCCCGCACACCGAGCGCTGGCAATACCTCACCGCGCTGTACCTGCAAGCGCCACTGGGCGACGTGCAGCAGCAGGTGCATCAGCAAGCCGTCATCAGCGCCCGCACCACCTTGATGCCCGACCTGTGGCACCCGGCGCTGTCATTGATCTGGCCGTGGCATGTGCAAAAGGTCCACCGCGGCCTGCTGCCGGCACCACCGCCCACCGCAGAGTCACTGGCCATCTGGCGTAAACGCTGCACCGAGCTGTTGGTCGAGCCGAGCCGCTTTGCCAACGCCATGCACCTGACGACCTGCGCAAAAGAAGCCTTGGTGGCCAGTGGCATGCAGCGCGTGTTGCTGCTTATGGCAGACCGTGCCTTGAGCACCTTGCGCGTGCACCAGGCCGACGGTTTGCCCAAGGAAGCCACGAACCTGAGCCTGGATGTGGTCAACAGCACATTGCTGCAACGCCTGCTGGAGAAGTCCGCCCAGGTGCGCCTGACACCTGACAACCACGCGCAGTTCTTCACGTTGCTGCCTCCGACCTTGCGCCGCCTGTTCACCGGCGAGCACCTGCTGTTGCGTTCACTGAGCTGCAACGGCCGTGTGGTGATGCTGATGGTCGCGGATCAAGGCGGCGGGCCGTTCTCGGAAACGACAGTGCAAGCCTTTGGTAAAACCGCCCAATGCATCGAAAAGGCCCTGCACAGCTTTACCAACCGCAGCGCCTGATGCTTGCGCTACAATCGCCCTCTTTTATCGCCAACATTTGTGCCCAGGAGACCTCACATGCCTGACTTCTCTGGCTTGCCGCTGGTGATCGAATCCAGCGACCTGCAAGGTCGCCTTGATGCCGAACACCTGATTCTGGTGGACCTCACCAGCGCCGCCCGCTACGCCGAAGGGCATATCCCCGGCGCGCATTTCGTTGACCCCAAGCGCACCCAACTGGGCCAGCCGCCGGCACCCGGTTTGCTGCCCAACAAAGCCGACCTGGAAAAACTCTTCGGCGAACTGGGCCACACCCCGGACGCCACTTACGTGGTCTATGACGACGAAGGCGGCGGCTGGGCCGGGCGTTTTATCTGGATGCTCGACGTGATCGGCCACCAGAAATACCACTACCTCGACGGCGGCCTGCTGGCGTGGCTCGAAGGCCGGCACCCGCTGTCAACCGACGTGCCCGCCCCGGTCGGCGGCCCGGTCAGCCTGACCTTGCACGACGGCCCGACCGCTACCCGCGAATACCTGCAAAGCCGTCTCGGCGCCGCCGACCTGGGCATCTGGGACGCACGCGGCCCGCTGGAATACTCCGGCGAGAAAGTCCTCGCAGCCAAGGGTGGCCACATTCCCGGCGCGGTGAACTTCGAATGGACCGCCGGCATGGACAAGGCGCGCAACCTGCGCATCCGCCGTGACATGCCGCAGATCCTCGAAGACCTCGGGCTGACCAAAGGCAAAGAAATCATCACTCACTGCCAGACTCACCACCGCTCTGGCTTCACCTACCTGGTGGCCAAGGCGCTCGGTTATCCGCGAGTCAAAGGTTATGCCGGTTCCTGGGGCGAATGGGGCAACCACCCCGACACCCCCGTTGAGATTTAAGGTTTAAGGACAGTTATGAAAAAGCAGTTGTTTATCCTCAGCCAGTATTTGCTGCCGCACCACTTGCTGTCGCGCCTGGCCGGTTGCATCGCCGAATGCCGCGTGCGCTGGTTCAAGAATGCGTTCACCCGCTGGTTCGCCAAGCGCTATCAAGTGGACATGTCCCAGGCCCTGGTTGAAGACGTTACCGCCTACGAGCACTTCAACGCCTTCTTCACCCGAGCCCTGAAAGACGGCGCACGCCCGTTGGATCAAACCCCGGGCGCAGTGCTGAGCCCGGCCGACGGCGCGATCAGCCAGCTTGGCCCGATCGAGCATGGCCGTGTGTTCCAGGCCAAGGGCCACAGTTTCAGCGTGCTGGAATTGCTCGGTGGCGATGCCGCGCTGTCCGCGCCGTTCATGGGCGGTGATTTCGCCACTGTTTACCTGTCACCGAAGGACTACCACCGTGTGCACATGCCGCTGGCCGGCACCCTGCGTGAGATGGTCTACATCCCGGGTCGCATCTTCTCGGTGAACCAGACTACCGCTGAAAATGTACCTGAGCTGTTCGCGCGCAACGAACGCGTTGCCTGCATTTTCGACACCGAACGCGGCCCAATGGCTGTGGTATTGGTGGGTGCAATGATTGTGGCGTCGATTGAAACCGTGTGGGCCGGGCTGGTGACGCCGCCGAAGCGCGAGCTGAAAACCTTCCGCTACGACGAAGCGGCGCGTGCGTCGATTCATCTGGAAAAAGGTGCGGAACTGGGTCGCTTCAAGCTGGGTTCGACTGCGATTGTGTTGTTCGGGCCGGATCAGGTGAAGTGGGCTGAGGAGCTGGCGGCCGGTACGCCGGTGCAGATGGGCCAGGGCATGGCACTGCCAAAAGCCTGATCCAAAACCGATTGAAGATTCAAATGTGGGAGCGGGCTTGCTCGCGAATGCGGTGGGTCAGTCAAAATATCTGTGACTGATATACCGCATTCGCGAGCAAGCCCGCTCCCACATTGACCGTGTCCTTTCAGTGATTACGGCTTACAGCTGACCATCGCGGTCGCGAAAGCCCAGCAGATACAGCACGCCATCCAGCCCCAAGGTCGAAATCGCCTGCTTCGCCGACTGCTTCACCAGCGGCTTGGCACGGAACGCCACACCCAGCCCGGCGATCGCCAGCATCGGCAAGTCATTCGCCCCGTCGCCGACCGCAATGGTCTGCTCCAGACGCAAACCTTCCTTGTGGGCCAATTCCTTCAGCAGATCCGCTTTGCGCTGTGCGTCGACAATCGGCTCTACGGCCACACCCGTCACCTTGCCATCCACCACTTCCAGCTCATTGGCGAACACATAGTCGATGCCCAGTTTCGCCTGCAATTGCTTGGCAAAGTAAGTGAAGCCGCCCGACAGGATCGCCGTCTTGTAGCCCAGGCGCTTGAGTTCGGCGAACAGGGTTTCGGCGCCTTCGGTCAGGCGCAACGAGGCGCCGATGGAGTCCAGCACACTGACGTCCAAGCCTTTGAGCAGCGCCAGGCGCTCCTTGAAGCTGGCACGGAAATCCAGCTCACCGGCCATGGCACGCTCGGTGATTTCAGACACTTGCTCACCTACGCCGGCAGCCTTGGCCAGTTCGTCAATGACTTCGGCTTCGATCAGCGTCGAGTCCATGTCGAATACCGCCAGGCGGCGATTGCGGCGGAACAGGGAATCTTCCTGAAAGGCGATATCGACATTCAGCTCCTGAGCCACGCTGAGGAATTCGGCGCGCAGGGCTTGTGGATCAGCCGGTTCACCGCGTACGGAGAACTCGATGCAGCCCTTGCCTTTGTCGGCCGGCGTGTCCAACGGCATGCGACCCGACAAACGGTCAATATGGTCGATATTCAAACCGTATTGCGCAGTGATTGAGCTGACGCGCTGCAATTGTTCGGCGGTGACCTTGCGGGTAAGCAGGGTGACGATGTGGCGTTTTTTGCCCTGACCGTCCACCCAGTGCTGGTAGTCGGCTTCGGAAACCGGAGTGAAACGCACCTGTTGATCCAGCTTGTACGCCGTAAACAGGATGTCTTTGAGGACTGAAGACGCCTGTTCGGTGCTCGGGATTTCCACCAGGATGCCAAACGACAAGGTGTCGTGGATCACCGCCTGGCCGATGTCGAGAATGTTCACACCACCCTGGGCCAGAACGCCGGTAATGGCGGCAGTGAGACCCGGGCGGTCTTCGCCAGTGATGTTTATCAGGACAATTTCGCGCAAGGCGCACCCCCAGGCTGGAAAAAAACCGCATTCTACCCACTTTCAGTGACCATCGGGCACAGCCAGCGCTTTGCCGGTCCTAGGGCTGTCGCTATACTGCGCGTCAACTTCACGGACCAAGAGCCGAGCGCAAGTGAACCGGCCCACGCCAGTAAAAACCGATAACTTCTTCCTGCTGATCTTCCGGGCACTGCGCCATCGCCGTGTACCGATCGCATTACGCATCGCCAGCCATAACGTGATCCTGGTCGCTCTGGCCCTGGTGATCTACGCCTGCGTGATGGGTTTGCAGTTCAAGCAGGCCATGCATGAGCAAGCCGATGCGCTGGGCGCCAGCCTGACGACGCAGACGGCCACATCGGCCACCGAGCTGTTGGTGTCCAACGACATCCTCAGCCTCAACGTGCTGCTCAACAACCTGACCAAGAACCCGCTGGTGGCGCATGCCGCCATCTACAGCGTGGACAACCGGATCATGGCCGAAGCCGGGCAGCGCCCGAAAAACGGCCTGCTGGGTGAGGCTGAAGGCCTGTACTCCAGCAATATCACGTTCCAGGACGTGAAGGCCGGCCAGTTGCGCATCAGCCTCGACATGCAGCAATTCCAGCAGCCGATGACCATCAGCCTGCAAAGCATGGGCATCCTGAGTGCGATCCTGCTGGCATTGGCCCTGGCCTTGAGCTTGCGTTTGGGGCGGCATATCTCCACGCCATTGATGCAATTGCGCATCTGGCTGCGCGATATCGATGAACACACCCCGGCCACCGACCGTCAGGATGAGATCGGCGACCTCGCGCGCCAACTGCATGCCAGTTTCGCCCCGGAGCCGGTGATTCCCGAGGCTGCGCCCGAGCCCGAGTACGACGACGCCGACTACAACGACGAACCCGAGTTTGAGGTGCGCGACCTGCGCGAACCGGGCTTTGACGAAGAGGCGCCAGCGGCACCTGCCAAGCCGGCGCCACGCCAGGTGGTCAGGGCTGAAGAGGACGAGCTGGACGACGAAGACCCGTTCGCCGACCTGCGCGACACCGTTTCCGCCGCCCCTGCCGCCGCACCCAAACCGGCACCGGCGCCCGTGAAGAATGCCGAGCCCCAGCACAGCGCCGTACTGGCCGTGCAACTGGGTGCCCAGGACCAACTGCGCCGCCTGCCCCGCACGCGCTTGACGGAATTGCTCGAACGCTACCGTGACTGTCTCGACCAGGCTGCCTCGCTGTATCAGAGCGAACTGCACACCCTGAACGACGGCAGCACGTTGATGCTGTTCCACAGCGAAGACAGCGGCGAAGACTACCTGACCAACGCGATCTGCTGCGGCGAGTTGCTGCGCGCCCTGGGCCATGCCTTGCAGATCGAAGTGGCGGACAGCGGCATCACTTTGCAACTGCAGCTGGGCCTGACCGTGGGCGACGACCTGTTTGGCATCAGCCAGATCGACTTGCTGCTGACCGAAAACGCCCAGGACGCGCTGGCCTTGTCGCAACACAGCCGCAACCTGCTGCTGGTGGAGCGCAAGATCAGTGAAGATACACTGATCCGCCAGCGCGCACGCATCCGCCCGATCGCCAGCCCAGAGGGCGCGAGCTGTGTGGAGCGGTTGATGGAGCCCTATCCGTCGATGCTGGAACGCCAGCTGGCGCGGATGCATGAGACCCGTACCAAGACATAGGCCCATGTGGGAGCGGGCTTGCCCGCGATAGCGGAACATCAGTCGACATATCATTGGCTGAACCACCGCCATCGCGGGCAAGCCCGCTCCCACAAGGTGTGTGTGGCATGGCTCAAATCGCAGACAACAAAAAGGCCCGCTGAGTAAGCGGGCCTTTTGTTTATGCGCGATTCAGATCAGAACCTGAACACTTCCATATCCGTACGAATCGGCGTTGCCATCGGCATCTTGGGCTTCTCCGGCGCTGCCGGCTTGGCCTGGGCTGGCGCTTGCTTGCGCGGTGCCTCGGCGACCGGCGGCTGGTTGGCCAATGGCTTGAGGGCCACTGACAACTGCTGTGCCAAATGCTGCAGCAACACGCCCTGGGCCTGGACCTGGGACGCGGTGGTGCCGGTGTGTTCTTCCTGCAGGTGCACGATGCGGTTGTCGCGCACCTGGCCACGGCGGTCGATCAAGCGCCACTGCGCGTCGAGGATCGCCGGCTGCGAAGCACCCGAGTCGAGCCGGGTAATGGTCAGCAACACTTGCACATCCGGGGTAAAACCCGTTGGCGCAGGCGCGAGCACCACACGCTGGCTGTCCAACTGGCCGGCGACCTGACGCAACATCAGCTGGTTGATATCGGACGACAAACTGCCCGCCCAACGACCATCGGTGGAACCTTGCAGGCTGCCGTCGTTCTGACGTTGCAGCAGGGTTTCGCGTTGCAGGTAGTCAGCAACGACGACCGGACCCAGCAATACAGCCATGCCAGCCGTTTGGGCTGGCTGAGCCGGACTTCCGCTGTCCAGCTGGTACAGCGACACCGGCTGGTGTGTGCTGCAACCCGCCAACCCCAAAAGGCCAGCGAGCATCAAAAATAAAGGAAGGCGTGGAGCAGTCATCATCCCATCCAGGTGGCTGCCACAAGGCGAACCACAATGTAATACTAAAAATAACCTAAACGCGCTCGGCCACGCCGGCGCTGGAAAGGCCATATCATCCGTGAATATGCGCCGTGACTCCAGCGTCATAGTGCCGATCTACGCGTTAAATCGTAGATCGGGGGCTCTAAAGCGCCTTAAACGGGTGTTTCCACCAACAATGCATCCACACGCTGGAAGCCGCGCGGCAGTTTGTTACCGCGTCGGCCGCGCTCACCCTTGTAGTGCTCAAGGTCGTCAGGGCGCAGCGACAGCGTGCGCTTGCCGGCTTGAAGCACCAGGGTAGAGCCTTCCGGGATCACCGCGATGTCGGTCACGTACTCTTCGCGACTGGCCACCCGCTCCCCTGGAATACCAATGATCTTGTTGCCTTTACCTTTACCCAGCTGTGGCAGATCGCTGATCTTGAACACCAGCAAGCGCCCTTCAGTGGTCACCGACGCCAGCCAGTTGCTATCGCGGTCTTCCACCGTGCGCGGCAAGATCACCTTGGCGTTGTTGGGCAGGCTCAACAACGCCTTGCCCGCCTTGTTCTTGGCCTGCAGGTCTTCACCCTTGACCACGAACCCGTAACCCGCGTCGGAAGCGATGACGTACAGCGAATCATCGTCCGGCAGCAGCACGCATTCGAAATTCGCCCCCGGTGGCGGTGTCAGACGGCCGGTGAGTGGCTCGCCCTGGCCCCGTGCCGACGGCAAGGTGTGGGCCGGTACCGAGTAACTGCGCCCGGTGGAGTCGATAAACACTGCAAACTGGTTGGAACGCCCGGCGGCAGCGGTCTTGAAACCGTCGCCAGCTTTGTACGACAGGCCGGTTGCGTCGATATCATGCCCTTTGGCAGAACGAACCCAACCCTTTTCCGACAGAACGACGGTAATTTTCTCGTTTGGCAGCAGCTCGGTTTCTGTCAGCGCTTTCGCTTCAGCACGCTCGACGATGGGCGACCGACGGTCATCACCATAGGTTTCGGCATCGTTGATCAGTTCGCTGCGCACCAGCTTCTTGAGCTTGGCTTCGCTGCCCAGCAGGGCTTGCAGTTTGGCTTGTTCCTTGAGCAGCGCGTCCTGCTCGTCGCGCAGCTTCATTTCTTCCAATCGCGCAAGCTGGCGCAAACGGGTGTCGAGGATGTAGTCCGCCTGGATTTCGCTCAGTTCGAAACGCGCGATCAGCTCGGCTTTCGGGTGCTCGGCGGTGCGGATGATGTGGATCACTTCATCCAGGTTGAGGTAGGCAATCAGCAAACCGTCCAACAGGTGCAGGCGACGCTCGACCTTGTCCAGACGGAATTGCAGGCGGCGGCGCACCGTGCTTACCCGGAACTCCAACCACTCCACCAGCAGGTTGCGCAGGTTCTTCAGCTGCGGCTTGCCGTCCAGGCCGATGATGTTGACGTTGACCCGGTAGCTGGACTCCAAGTCGGTGCTGGCAAACAGGTGCTGCATCAGCACTTCGTGATCGACCCGGCTGTTGGTCGGGATGATCACGATACGGCATGGGTTTTCATGGTCGGATTCGTCACGCAGGTCAGCGACCTGCGGCAATTTCGACGGTTTTGCCTGCATCAACGCGGCGATCTGCTCCAGCACCTTGGCGCCGGACACCTGGTGCGGCAGCGCGGTGACAATAATGTCGCCGTCTTCAATGTGGTACACGGCGCGCATGCGCACCGAGCCCTTGCCGGTTTCGTACATTTTCAGCAGGTCGGCGCGCGGCGTGATGATTTCCGCTTCGGTCGGGTAATCCGGACCCTGGATGTGCTCGCAGAGCTGCTCGACCGTGGCTTTGGGCTCATCGAGCAAACGTACGCAGGCCGTGGCAACTTCGCGCAGGTTATGCGGCGGCACGTCGGTGGCCATGCCCACGGCAATGCCGGTGGTGCCATTGAGCAGGATATTCGGTAAACGTGCCGGCAGCACCAGAGGTTCGTCGAGGGTACCGTCGAAGTTAGGGCCCCAGTCAGCGGTGCCCTGCCCCAATTCGCTGAGCAGCACTTCGGAGTAACGCGATAGCCGCGCTTCGGTGTAACGCATGGCGGCGAAGGACTTGGGATCATCCGGCGCACCCCAGTTACCCTGGCCGTCCACCAGCGTGTAGCGGTAGCTGAACGGCTGAGCCATCAGCACCATGGCTTCGTAGCACGCCGAGTCGCCGTGGGGGTGGAACTTGCCGAGTACGTCACCGACGGTACGCGCGGACTTCTTGTGCTTGGAATCAGCGTCCAGGCCCAACTCACTCATGGCGTAGATGATGCGCCGCTGCACGGGCTTCAGGCCGTCGCCGATATGCGGCAGAGCACGGTCCATGATCACGTACATGGAGTAGTTGAGGTAGGCATTTTCGGTGAAGTCAGCCAGCGACCGGCGTTCTACGCCGTCTAAGCTGTCTGCGAGGATGTCACTCATGCGGGCCTCATCATTGTTTGGTCTGGCGCAGCAGCAAAGTGCCGCTGCGCTGGGTAAATTCAAGTTGTTTCAGTGCACTCATGCCCAGCAATACCTGATCGCCGTCCAACCCCGGTGCCACCAGGGCACGTACGTCCTGCAGGACGATTTCGCCGAGTTGCAGGCGGTCGAGGTGGGTACGAAACCCCTGGCTCAAGCCATTGGCGGTACTCAAGGTAACCGGCATGCCGCGCTTAAGCCCCAGGCGATCGGCCAACCCGGCCGGAACCGCCACATCGGTAGCCCCGGTATCAAGCATAAAAGCCACCGGCTGGCCGTTGATCTGGCCGCTGGCGACAAAATGCCCCTGGTTATTGCCGAGCAGTTTTACTTCGATGTAACCCTCGTGTTTCTCTGAGGTCACCACGGCATTGGGGTTCTCCTGACGCGTTTCCCATTGCCCAAAAAAGTGTGTCGCCAAAAACAGCCCGGCGCCCCAAGCCACAAACATCAATACACGGCCGGCACGCTTGCCGGGCGGCTGAGTGCTCAAGGCTTGGCGCTCCAGCCACCCGCAGGGGCGGCGAAACGATAGACCACCGGGCGTTTTTCACCATCGGCGCGCGGGCCGAAGTTGTTGTCGATGCCCAGCCAGGCGCCTTCGGCATCCACCACCAGGGCTTCGGCCAGGCCGTAAGGCTGGGCATAGCGCCGGTGCGGCGCCAGGGTCTCGTCGGCAAACGACCAGCACAGCTCGACTTTGGCGGTGACCGCATCGCGCCGGCAAATCTGGAACGCATTGCGCTCCAGGGTAAACAGCTTGCCGTTGAACAGCGCCAGATCGGCAAAATCCTTGGACACCGCTTTGGCGTTGGTAAACTGCGCCGGCTGCACTTCCTGGCCAGCCTCGCTCAGCAATACACAGGGCCCGTCGCAGTCCCACACACTTTGCGCACGTTTGATGGAGATTAATCCACGCCGCTCGCGCTCGGCCGCCAGCCAAATCTGATTGCCGTCCGGGTTTATCGCCAGGCCTTCGAACAACGCATTGAAATGCAGCAACATGCCACTGGCGCGAGCTTCACGCACCATGCCCGGGGCGATTTTCAGCCACTGCGGCGCACCGCTCACCGGCACTTGCAGCACCGCCGCATGGGCTTCGCTGACAATGTAGTGGTTTCCCGCGCCATCGCAGGTGATGCCTTCGAAATCCAGGTCGCCACCGCGAATGAACGAAGCGGCCTTGGTACGCGAACGCAACCCCCACGGCAACCCCGACTCAGGCACGGGCGGCACGTCGATTTTCACCGTTTCGGCCTGCCAGGTCGGCGCGCTGATATCCAGACGATAAATCTGATCGTCATCACGATCAGACACGGTCCACAAATCCTTGCCGCACAACGCCAGGCCCGACAGGTTACCGCCACGCATCCCGTCCACCGGATGTTCGGATACGAGTTTGAGCTCAGCCACGGGTGCGGCAACCACTGGAGTGGCCGCCAACCCGCTTGATATCAGGATCGCCAGGGCGAAACCTGTACGCATCAGCCCAGAACCTCGGCGAGGTTGCCTTTGGATTCCAGCCAGGACTTGCGGTCCGGCGCGCGCTTCTTCGCCAGCAGCATGTCCATCATTTCCGACGTGGCGGCGTAGTCTTCGAGCGTCAACTGCACCAGGCGCCGGGTGTTCGGGTCCATGGTGGTTTCGCGCAGCTGCGGCGGGTTCATCTCACCCAGGCCTTTGAATCGCGTGACCTGTGGCTTGCCGCGTTTCTTCTCGGCCACCAGGCGGTCAAGGATGCCATCGCGCTCGGCTTCGTCGAGGGCGTAGAAAATCTCTTTGCCCAGGTCAATGCGGTACAGCGGCGGCATGGCGACGTAGACGTGGCCGGCATCCACCAATGGGCGGAAGTGCTGCACGAACAGCGCGCAGAGCAAGGTGGCAATGTGCAGGCCGTCGGAGTCGGCGTCGGCAAGGATGCAGATCTTGCCGTAGCGCAGTTGGCTCATGTCCGCCGCGCCCGGGTCGACCCCGATGGCCACGGCGATGTTGTGCACTTCCTGGCTGGCCAGGACTTCGCTGCCATCGACTTCCCAGGTGTTGAGTATCTTGCCGCGCAACGGCAGGATCGCCTGGAACTCTTTGTCCCGCGCTTGCTTGGCGGAACCGCCGGCGGAATCACCTTCCACCAGGAACAGTTCGGAACGCATCGGGTCCTGCCCGGCGCAGTCGGCCAGCTTGCCCGGGAGTGCCGGGCCCTGGGTGATGCGTTTGCGTTCGACTTTCTTGCTCGCCTTCAGGCGACGGCCAGCATTGTTGATCGCCAGCTCCGCCAGGGCCAGGCCCAGTTCGGGGTGCTCGTTGAGCCACAGGCTGAACGCATCCTTGACCACACCGGAGACAAATGCCGCTGCTTCACGGGATGACAGGCGCTCTTTGGTCTGGCCAGAAAATTGCGGTTCCTGCATTTTCATCGACAGCACGAACGCGATGCGCTCCCACACGTCTTCCGGCGCCAGCTTCACGCCGCGCGGCAGCAGGCTACGGTATTCGCAGAATTCGCGCATGGCATCCAGCAAGCCCTGGCGCAAACCGTTGACGTGGGTGCCGCCCTGGGCCGTCGGGATCAGGTTGACGTAGCTTTCCTGCACGCTGTCGCCGCCTTCCGGCAACCACAGCAGCGCCCAGTCGACGGCTTCTTTATTACCGGCCAGGCTGCCGCAGAACGGCTCGTTCGGCAGGCGTTCGAAGTCACTGACGGAATCTTCCAGGTAAGAACGCAGGCCGTCTTCGTAATGCCATTCGACTTTTTCGCCGGTGCCTTTGTCTTCAAAACTGACCAGCAGGCCCGGGCACAGCACAGCCTTGGCCTTAAGTACGTGCTTGAGGCGGCTGATGGAGAATTTGGGCGAATCGAAGTACTTCGGGTCCGGCGCAAAGTACACGCTGGTGCCGGTGTTGCGCTTGCCAACGGTGCCGATGACTTGCAAGTCGGTGGCCTTGTAGCCATCGGCGAACGTCATCTCGTACTCGTTGCCGTCGCGCTTGACCTTGACCCGCACGTGGTTCGACAAGGCGTTGACCACGGAAATACCCACACCGTGCAAGCCACCAGAGAACTGGTAGTTCTTGTTGGAGAACTTGCCGCCCGCGTGGAGCTTGGTGAGGATCAGCTCGACACCTGACACACCCTCTTCCGGGTGGATGTCCACCGGCATGCCGCGACCATCGTCGGACACTTCCAGGGAATGGTCGGCGTGAAGGATGACCTGTACCGATTTGGCGTGGCCGGCCAAGGCTTCGTCGACACTGTTGTCGATGACTTCCTGGGCAAGGTGGTTCGGCCGGCTGGTGTCGGTATACATGCCGGGGCGTTTGCGCACCGGGTCGAGGCCCGAGAGGACTTCGATGGCGTCGGCGTTATAAGAGCTAGCGCTGGGAGTGGCCATGGGGTCTCGTCGTGAGTCATTCGATTAAAAAGTGACCTGCGATTCTTACAATGAAGAAAAATCGAAGGATTGGTACTGATCTGCGCCAATACCGGCAAAGCTCAACATCGCCGGCAATTGTTGGGCGAACCCCTGATAACCATGGTCGCCGCCGGCCTGGATGCGCAAGGCGCAGGCACGGTAATACTGCTGGGCAAGGCGATAATCCAGCGTTTCATCGCCGGTCTGCAACCACACCTGGTAACGCCCGGCGTCCTGGGGCGCCGCAACCTCCAGCTCGGCCAGGGCCGCGACGTGGTCGTGGGTCAGTTCCCAGGTTTCATCGGTGTAGTGGTTCTTCTGGGTGCCCAGGTAGCCGTCGAACATCCGATGGGGGCTGACCGCCGGGTTCACCAGCAGCGCCTTGAGGCCATGGCGTTCAGCAAGATGGGTTGCATAGTAGCCGCCGAGTGAGCTGCCGACCAGCAGCGGCCGCCCCAGTTGCGCAATAGCCTCTTCCAATTGAGGAATTGCCTGACGCGGATGGTGATGCAGGGCCGGCACACGCAGCCTGTCGGCCAGGCCGAGGCTGTCCATTACGGTGATCAACTGGCTGGCCTTGTTGGACACCGGCGCGCTGTTGAAACCGTGGATATACAAGATCGAAGCGGACATGCCGGGCTCTCCATGCTTGTGCCAAAGAGGCGCAGTTTACAGGGATCGGGAGCCTGTGTGAGTCCCTGATCTTTCTGTCACCGCAGAACCCATGTGGGAGCGGGCTTGCTCGCGAATACGGGGTGTCAGTCAATATATCTGGTGACTGATACACCGTATTCGCGAGCAAGCCCGCTCCCACATTTTTAATCAGTGTTTGCAGCGGTTAATAACCGTTGCTGCCGTAATCGACGGTAAAAGCGAAGTTCTGGACTCGCTCTACGCCAGTCTCCAACCGTCCGTCGGCATGCAACCGCAACCAGCGATACCCCGGCGCTTGCTCGCTGACCTTGAAGTCTTCACTGCCCGGTGCGAACTGGATGCAGGTGGACGGTGAGGCCAGCAAGCGCACGCCGTTACGCTCGCGGTCGATTTCCTGGTGAACATGCCCCCACAGCACCGCCTTGACCTGAGGAAAGCGGTCCAGCACGGCAAACAACGCCTCCGGGTTGCGCAAGCCAATAGGCTCCATCCACGCACAACCGATCGGCACCGGGTGATGATGGAAACACACCAGGTGGTGACGGTTCGGCGCTTCACTCAGGGCTTGGGCAAGCAGTTGCAGTTGCTGATCCTGCAGATAGCCGGGCACGGAGCCTGGCACCGCAGAGTCCAGCAGCGTCACGCGCCAGTTGCCGATATCGACCACCGGCTCCAGCAAATCGCTGTGCACGGCGGCATGGGCCATGATCTGCGGCTCATCGTGGTTGCCGGGAATCCAGCGCGCCGGGGCGCTGATGACCTGAGTCATCTTGCGAAATTGCTGATAAGACTCCAGCGTGCCGTCCTGGGACAGGTCCCCTGTAGCCAGTACCAGATCGATCTGCGGCTGTTGCTCGCGCACCAGCTCGATCACCCGTTGCAGGCTTTCGTGGGTGTTCATGCCCAGCAGCGTACGGTCGGCCTCGGCAAACAAGTGGCTGTCGGACAACTGCACCAGCAACGCCGGCGCATCAGGGTTCACGGTGGATACGCTCGGCAAGGCGCTCTCCCAAGGCAATCACAGGAATAGTCATTGGCGCGATTATGCTGGGGCAGGACACAAGAGGAAACCAGAGGAAGCAGATGCAGTTCACATCTACCGCACAACTTCGAACTCGTGGCCCAGGGCCAGGCAATGGCTCAACCACTCACCGAGGAACACATTGAGCTGTGCTTTCTCATCGGGCTGGTGCATGAACACGTTCGGGTAAGGATAGATGCTGCGAAAGCGTCGCGCATGTTCGGCGCTGATCACTTCGGCCATCCGTGCGTCGTGATACACCTGCACTTCCAGCTGCGGCACCGGCAGCCAGGGCAGGCTGTGCTCTTGGCGTACGCGCAGGGTGGTGGTGTACGGGCAATTGACGATCACCTCAAGCGTCAGCACGCCGAGCATCTGGTCGCCATGGGTCACGGCAATGCGCCGCGCCTCGGGGGTGTGGCGCATGTCGGGGAGCAAGCGCATCAGCCGCGCATAGTTGGCCTCGCAGGCGGCTTGCAACCCGATCAGGTCGACTCGATAACGTTCCCGTGCCTTTACTGCCATAACCCCCTCACTTCCGCGCGATTAAGCGCAAGCCATTGCAGGGCGATAATGCTGGCTGCGTTGGAAATTTTGCCGTCACGCACCGCTTGCAGGGCATCTTCGAACGCCCACGGGGTGACGCGGATATCTTCTGCCTCTTCTTCCAGTCCATGGACGCCACCGGCGCCCGAGCTGTCGCAACGGCCCAGGTACAAGTGAACAAATTCGGTACTGCCGCCGGGCGAAGGAAAATATTTGGTAATGGGCCACAGCGCGGAGAACGTCAGCCCAGCTTCCTCCTCGGCTTCGCGGTGCGCAACCTCCTCCGGTTCTTCATCCTTGTCGATCAGGCCGGCAACCATCTCCACCAGCCACGGGTTGTCGGTGCGGCCCATGGCACCTACGCGGAACTGCTCGATCAGCACCACTTCGTCACGTTGCGGGTCATAGGGCAGTACGCACACGGCGTCATGACGCACGAAGACTTCGCGGTTGATCACCCGGCTCATGCCGCCATCGAACTTCTCGTGGCGCAGTTGCACGCGATCAAGCTTGTAGAAGCCCTGGTAGGCATTGTCGCGCTGAACGATTTCAATCGTGTTCGGCGTCGATTTGGCAATGTCCGTCATATTCACCTTCGTTGTGCCCGTACAATTGGCGCCATCCTAACGCGCCACCGCCCTCGGTGCAGCCCCTTTCCGGTTGCCGGGATAGACGGCGGGCGTCAAACTCACTCTAATCAGCTTAGTGGCGAACTGACTGCTTTGTTCGCAGTCGAAGCGCTACTCTTTTTCGCTTTCCATCGATTTGTGAAGGACACCCATGTCGCTTTTAAAAATCGCCTCCGTGGCCTGTATCGCCTTGACTCTGGGCGCCTGCCAGAGCCTGTTCCAGCCTGGCTCGCTGAAGCCGCTGGAGACCAAACCGGACGCCTCGGAACAGATCAAACCCGGCTGCGACAGCCCAGACTGCCCGCTGGTTAATATCGACACCGTGCACTTCCCGAGCGAGCCACAACTCGACACGCTGGTGGAACAACGCCTGTTGCAAATGACCCGCACCACACCGGGCGCCAGCGTACCGCCGACGTTGAATGCCTACCGTGACAAGTTCCTGCGCGAATCGCCGGACCGCAACAGCATGTACCTGCAAGCCAAGGTACGCGAACAGCATGACGGACTGGTGATCATTGAAGTGTCCAGCTACCTGGATACGGGCGCCGCCCATGGCGAGCCCGGCCGTGGCTTCATTAACTACTCACGCGCGCTGCACAAAGAGCTGAGCCTGACCGACATGCTGCTGCCGGGCCAGGAACAGGCCTTCTGGAACACCGCGAAAGTCGCCCACAACAGTTGGCTGATCAACTCGCAGATGGACCGCGACCCGGAGTTCGTGAAGAACTGGCCGTTCCAGAAAACCCCGAACGTGGCGCTGACCAGCGCCGGCGTGGTACTCAAGTACAACGTGGCGACCATCGGTCCTTATGCGTTGGGGCTGATCGAAATGACCATCCCCTACGCGCGCCTCACCGGCGTTCTCAAGCCTGAACTGATACCCGCGCGCCACTAAACGCCCGGCCCAGAATCAGTTGCAACAGCCCTGCCAGCACCAGCGCCGGCAGGGTCGCACCGACATCCGGATACAAATTGGCCAGCACGTGATAGGTGGCGATGCCGCCCAGCCACGCCGCCAGCGCCGGCCAATGCAGGCTGCCAACGCTGCCCTGGCCACGGCGGCGCAGGATGAAGTGGTCCACCAACACCACGCCGAACAGCGGCGCAAACACCGAACCGATCAGCAGCAGGAAGTTCTGGTACTGCGCCAACGGCGCAAAGCAGGCGATCAAGGTGCAGATCACACCGATGGCCAACGCCAGGTGCTCGACCTTCAAGCGCAACAGAATCCCGCTGGAGACCGCCGCCGAGTGAATGTCGGCGAAGGCGTTTTCCGACTCGTCCAACAGAATCAACAGCAGCGGAATGCCCAGGCCTGCGCCAGCCAGTGCGAGCAACAGCGCATTCACTTCACCGCTGGGCGCGAACGCCAGGGTGTAGGCCACGCCCAGGCTCATCAGCCAGAAATTACCGATAAAAAAGCCCAGCGCAGTGCCGCCGAACACGCTTTTGGCGCGCTTGCCGAAACGCGAATAATCGGCAATCAGCGGTAGCCACGACAGCGGCATGGCGATGGCGATGTCAAAACCCACCGCAAAAGGCATCGAACCGTCGCCGGGTTTGGCCCACAGCGCGGCCAGATCGGCTTTGGCGAACAGGTTCCAGGTCAGCCACAGGCAAGCGGCCAGCAGCAGCCAGATGCCCCACTTGCGCAGGATTTGCCGCACGAAGGTCAGCGGCCCGCTGACGGCCAGTAACGTCGCCAGACCACCAAAAAACAGCGTCCACAGCATTGGGCTGGCCAACAGGCTGCCTTCGCTGAACGCGCGCGTGCCGAGCAGGCTGGCGGCGTCGCGCATCACGATGATTTCAAACGAACCCCAGCCGATCAGTTGCAGCAGGTTCAGCAATGCGGGCAGGCTCGCGCCTTTGGCGCCGAGGCTGAGCTTGAGCGCGGCCATGGCGGACAGACCGGTGTCGCTGCCGATCACGCCGACGGCAGCGAGCAGCAAAACGCCCACCAGCGTGCCGAGGAAAATTGCCAGCAATGAGCCGGACAAGCCCTGGCCCGGCGCGAGCAGTGCGCCGGTTTGCAGGACCATCAGGCCGATGCCGAGGGAGAACCACAGGGAGAACAGGTCGCGGGCGCCGAAGACTCTTTTGTCAGCAGGCACCGCGATGTCCGGCGAATAGGTGCTGGGTTGAATGCTCAAGGGTGTTATCTCTGAGGAGCTGATGGGTAGCTCCTGTGGCGAGGGAGCTTGCTCCCGCTGGGCGGCGAAGCCGCCCCAAAATCTGCAATTGAAATATGCCAGTTGAAACACCGTTGCAGTTTTGGGAGTGCTGCGCACTCCAGCGGGAGCAAGCTCCCTCGCCACAGGGATGGGATCAGACTTTCTTGTACAGCTGACTGCCTTCCTGCTTGAACCGCTCCGCCTGCTCGGCCAGGCCTTTGGCCACGTCCACATCCACCGCTTCAATGCGCTGGTTGGCCGCGTACTCACGCACCTCCTGGGTGATCTTCATCGAGCAGAACTTCGGCCCGCACATCGAGCAGAAGTGCGCGACCTTGGCCGAGTCTTTCGGCAAGGTTTCGTCGTGGTACGAGCGCGCGGTGTCCGGGTCCAGGCCGAGGTTGAACTGGTCTTCCCAGCGGAACTCGAAGCGTGCCTTGCTCAAAGCGTTGTCGCGAATCTGCGCGCCCGGGTGCCCCTTGGCCAAGTCCGCCGCATGCGCCGCGATCTTGTAGGTGATGATCCCGGTCTTCACGTCATCCTTGTTCGGCAAGCCCAAGTGCTCTTTAGGCGTGACGTAGCAGAGCATGGCGCAACCGAACCAGCCGATCATCGCCGCGCCAATGCCGGAAGTGATGTGGTCGTAACCCGGCGCAATGTCGGTGGTCAGCGGGCCGAGGGTGTAGAACGGCGCTTCGTCGCAGCATTCGAGCTGCTTGTCCATGTTCTCCTTGATCAACTGCATCGGAACGTGGCCCGGGCCTTCGATCATGGTTTGTACGTCGTGCTTCCAGGCGGTCTTGGTCAGCTCGCCGAGGGTTTCCAGCTCGCCGAATTGCGCGGCGTCGTTGGCGTCGGCGATGGAACCCGGGCGCAGGCCGTCGCCGAGGGAGAAGCTGACGTCATAGGCCTTCATGATTTCGCAGATTTCGTCGAAATGCGTGTAGGTGAAGTTTTCTTTGTGGTGCGCCAGGCACCACTTGGCCATGATCGAACCGCCACGGGAGACGATACCGGTGACGCGTTTGGCGGTCAGCGGCACGTAGCGCAGCAACACGCCGGCGTGGATGGTGAAGTAGTCGACGCCTTGCTCGGCTTGCTCGATGAGCGTGTCGCGGAACAGCTCCCAGGTCAGGTCTTCAGCGGCGCCGCCGACTTTTTCCAGGGCCTGGTAGATCGGCACAGTACCGATCGGAACCGGCGAGTTACGGATGATCCACTCGCGGGTTTCGTGGATGTGCTTGCCGGTGGACAAATCCATCACGGTGTCCGAACCCCAGCGAATGCCCCAGGTCAGTTTCGCCACTTCTTCTTCGATGGACGAACCCAAGGCGCTGTTGCCGATGTTGCCGTTGATCTTCACCAGGAAGTTACGGCCGATGATCATCGGTTCCAGTTCGGTGTGGTTGATGTTGGCCGGGATGATCGCACGGCCACGGGCGATTTCTTCGCGCACAAATTCCGGCGTGATGATCTTCGGCACGCTGGCGCCGAAGCTGTGGCCGGCGTGCTGCTGCTCCATCAGGCCAGCGGCGCGGGCTTCTTCAAGCTTCATGTTTTCGCGGATGGCGACGTATTCCATCTCGGCGGTGATGATGCCTTTGCGCGCGTAGTGCATCTGCGTGACGTTGGCCCCGGCTTTGGCGCGGCGCGGGTTCTTCACGTGGGCGAAGCGCAGCGCGGTCAGCTCGGCGTCGCTCAGGCGCTGTTGGCCGAAATGCGAGCTCAGGCCTGGCAGGCGCTCGGTGTCGCCGCGCACTTCGATCCACGGCGAGCGCACATCGCCCAGGCCTTTGCGCACGTCGATGATCACATTGGGGTCGGTGTACGGGCCGGAGGTGTCGTAGACGACCACAGGCGCGTTGATTTCACCGCCGAAATCGGTGGGGGTCACGTCCAGGCTGATTTCACGCATCGGCACGCGGATGTCCGGGCGGGTGCCTTGTACGTAGATTTTTTGCGAGCGGGTAAACGGTTGCACGGAGCCGGAGTCGACTTTGGCCGATTCACTCAGGTGCACGGTATTTTTTAATGTTGTCGTCATCACGGGCTCTCCAACTATCCAGGCGGTGGATTTTTGTCGGAGCGAACCTGGGACGGATGGACGCACTGAAACCAGTGCTGTGCTCGGTGCACGAGGGTTGTTCAATAAACGAACAACATCCCGGACGAAGCACAAGAGGACTCGCCGGGTGACGAGAAATCTTGTTCCCTACGCAGGCGCTAACCTGATCAGGTTCAACGGGATCCGGTATTTACCGATCTCAGCCTTCCAACAAGGCACCCCGACAAGAACGCGGCCAGTCTAGACCATGCCGAGGGCAAATTGCCAATGACGGTGCATTCAGCGTGATGAATGGCGTGATTGCGGGATTGTTGCGCCGTGATCTGGCCACTACACTCGGGCGTTGCCCAATGCTCGCGTAGCGTTGGGCGCTTAATTATCGCCGCCATATTCACTCTAGGGATCGCCACATGCTGCGCAAACTCTCACTGGCTCTCGCCGTGTCTTGTGCGACCAACGGAATGGTCTGGGCAGCAGAAGCGCCCTTGTCCGCCCAAACCGATCTGGTCAGCGTCTACCAGGAAGCAGCCCTTAATAACGCCGACTTGGCCGCCGCCCGCGCTCAATATGGCGCACAGAAAGAAGTGGTGCCCCAGGCCCGCGCCGGGCTGCTGCCCAACCTGTCAGCCGGTGCCGACAGCAATAAACTGCGCACCCAGATCGACCAGCCGGCGGCCACCGTCAACCGCGACGCCCATTCCTGGCGTGCGACCTTGAGCCAGCCGCTGTTCCGCGCCGACCGCTGGTTCCAACTGCAAGCCGCCGAGGCCGTCAACGAGCAGGCCGCGCTGCAACTCTCGGCCACCGAGCAGAACCTGATCCTGCAAAGCGCCGAAAACTACTTCGCCGTGCTGCGCGCCCAGGACAACCTGGCCTCGACCAAGGCCGAGGAAAACGCGTTCAAGCGCCAGCTCGACCAGTCCAACGAGCGCTTCGACGTGGGCCTTTCCGACAAGACCGACGTGCTGCAATCCCAGGCCAGCTACGACACCGCGCGCGCCAACCGCATTGTTGCGCAGCGCCAGGTCGACGACGCCTTCGAAGCGCTGATCACCCTGACCAACCGCCAGTACAACTCGATTCAGGGCATCGTCCACACGCTGCCGGTGTTGCCACCAGCACCGAACGACGCCAAAGCCTGGGTTGAAACCGCCGGGCGCCAGAACCTCAACCTGCTGGCCAGCAACTATGCGGTGACCGCCGCCGAAGAAACCCTGCGCCAGCGCAAAGCCGGCCACTTGCCGACGCTGGACGCGGTGGCGCAATACGAAAAAGGTGACAACGACGCGCTCGGCTTCAGCAACCCGAACCAACTGCCGGTGCCTTACGGTGGCGATGTGTCGCAACGCACCATCGGCCTGCGCCTGAACATCCCGATCTACAGCGGCGGCCTGACCAGTTCGCAAGTGCGCGAATCCTATTCACGCCTCGACCAGAGCGAGCAACAACGTGAAGGCCTGCGCCGTCAGGTGGTGGAAAACACCCGCAACCTGCACCGCGCGGTGAACACCGATGTGGAACAGGTGCAGGCGCGCCGCCAGTCGATCATCTCCAACCAGAGCGCGGTGGAAGCCACGGAAATCGGCTATCAGGTGGGCACGCGCAACATCGTCGACGTGCTGGATTCACAGCGCCAGCTGTACTCGTCGGTGCGCAACTACAACAACAGCCGCTACGACTACATCCTCGACAACCTGCGCTTGAAACAGGCAGCCGGCACCTTGAACCCGGGGGATTTGCAGGACCTGGCGCGTTACCTCAAGGCTGACTACAACCCGGACAAAGACTTCCTGCCGCCGGATTTGGCCAAGGCGGCTGCCGAGCAGCTCAAGGCTCGCCCGGGCTCCTGAGCACAAAAAAATGTGGGAGCTGGCTTGTGTGGGAGCTGGCTTGCCTGCGATACAGACACCTCGGTCCTTCAAATACACCGGGGTGATGCTATCGCAGGCAAGCCAGCTCCCACATTTTGTTCCGTGTTAACTCAATAATCTGTCCAGGCCATCCAGCAAGCGCTTGAGCGCGCCCTGGTTGGCTTGCATCACTTTCAGCCCGGCCGCGCCCATGTTGCGTGCATCCTGCGGCAGTTCAAACAACTGCCGCACAGCTTCGGCCAGCCCATCGGCGTCATCCACCGCTCGCAGCGCCCCGGCTTCACGCATCATCGCGGTGATTTCGAGGAAGTTGAACACGTGCGGCCCCATGATCACCGGCTTGCCCAGCGCTGCCGGCTCCAGCGGGTTGTGGCCGCCGGTGGCCACCAGGCTGCCGCCAACGAAGGCGCTGTCGGCCAAGGCATACAGAAACAGCAACTCGCCCATGGTGTCGCCCAGCAAGACCGAGGTCTGCGCGGTCACCGGTTCGCCGCTGGAGCGGCGCACCGTGACAAACCCCTGCTGCGTGCACAGCTCGAACATCGGGCCAAAACGTTCCTGATGGCGCGGCACCAGAATCAGCAGTGCGTTGGGGTAGCTGTCGAGCAGTTGACGATGGGCGGCGAGCACCACCTCGTCTTCGCCTTCATGGGTGCTGGCGGCGATCCACACCGGCCGCTCGCTGGCGCCCCATTGTTCGCGCAAGGCGGCGGCGCGCACCGGCAATTGCGGGTCGATGGTCAGGTCGAACTTGATCGAACCGGTGACCTCGACCGTTTCCGGGCGCGCGCCGAGGCTTAGATAACGCTGGGCTTCGGTGTGCGTCTGCACGGCGAACAGGCTCATTTCGGCCAGCATCGGCGCGGTCAACTTGGCGAAACGCCCGTAACCTTTGGCCGAGCGCGCCGATAGCCGAGCATTGGCCAAGGCCACTGGAATGCCGCGTTGCGCGCAGGCATGGATATGGTTAGGCCACAGCTCGGTTTCCATGATGACCGCGAGTTTTGGCTGAACGCGATCAAGAAACCGCTTGGCTGCGCAGGGCAAGTCATAGGGCAGATAGCAGTGCTGGACGCGCGGCTCATGGGCGAACAGCGCCTGGATGCGCTCGGAACCGGTGGGCGTCATGCAGGTGACCGTGATGGGCAGCGTGGGGTGACGTTCCATCAACCCGCGAATCATCGGCGCGGCAGCAATGCTCTCGCCCACTGAAACGGCGTGCACCCAAATCCCCCCCGGTTTCATCACCGGCAAGCCATACGAGAAACGCTCGCCCACGCGTTTGGCGTAGGCCGGTGCCTTGCGTGCGCGCAGCCACAAACGTAAAGCCACCAACGGCAGCGCCAGGTAAAACAGACAGCTGTAGAGAGTTCTATTCATGGCGGCGGAGTTTATCGGCTTTTTCAGTCAATCGCCTGCAGGCACTCGGCAAATCGTTCGGCCAAAAAGCGTGCGGCGGGGCCGAGGTGTTCGTCGCGGCGCCAGACCAGCTCAACGACCAGGGCTGGCGGGGTCCATTCGCTGTCCAGTTCGACCATCTGTTGCTGATAGGTCGGGTACTGCACGATATGCAGGGGCAACCAGGCCCAGCCCAGGCCGCTCATCAACCATTCGGCGAGCACGTAGAAGCTGTCCGCACGCCACACCAAGGGGCTGGCGGCTTCGCTGCCGGGGTAGACGCTGGTCTGGGTCGACATCAGCAATTGGCGAAACTGCGCCAGGCGCTGGCAGGTCACGTACTTTTCCTGGGCCAGCGGGTGATTCACACCGCACACCGTGACCATCTCCACACTGCCCACCACCCGCCGCTCAAGGGCTTCGGGGATCTGGTCGTGATAGAACAACAGGCCCAAATCCGCCTTGCGCTCCACCAGCTTGCGCGCCACATCACCCTGGGCGGCGCTGGAGAGTTGCACTTCCAGATGCGGGTATTGCGCGGCCAATGCTTCAAGGCTGTCGAGCACGGGCTGGAACAACATGGCTTCGTCCTGGGCCAGGCGCAGCAGGGCTTCTTCACCGCGTGTCAGCGCCAGCGCGCGACCATTGAGGCGCTCGCACTGGCGCAAGACTTCGCGCGCTTCCTCCAGCAAGACGCTGCCAGCTTGGGTCAAGACGGGCTGACGGCCGCTGCTGCGCTCGAACAGGCTCAGCCCCAAGTCCGCCTCGAGCAGTGCAATGCCGCTGCTCACCGCCGACTGCGCCTTACGCTGGTGACGCGCCACGGCCGAAAACGATCGCTGCTCGGCGACGCTGACAAACAGGCGCATCTGCTCCAGGTTCCATTGCACACTCATGGCTCAACCCATCTTTAAATCGGATAGGTAATGACTTTATCCCATCTTGTTAAACGTTAGAATGGCGACCTTATCCAGCACGCCACACACCGAGGACACCCCCATGAATATCGCCTATGTCTACCTGGCCATTGCCATTTGCTCGGAAGTGATCGCGACCGTTTCCATGAAGGCCGTCAAAGGCCTGAGCACACCCATCCCGCTGCTGCTGATGATCGTGGGTTACGGCGTGGCGTTCTGGATGCTCACCCTGGTGGTGCGCACCGTGCCGGTGGGCGTGGCGTACGCGGTATGGGCGGGCCTGGGGATTGTGATGGTCAGCGTCGCCGCGCTGTTTATCTACGGGCAGAAGCTAGATGTTCCGGCGATGCTGGGCATGGGCCTGATTGTGCTGGGCGTGGTGGTGATTCAGCTGTTCTCGAAAACCGCCGGGCACTGACCACTCCTCAACAGCCTGTATACTGCGCCTCTTGTCTTGAACACTGAGGTCGCCGATGCCATCCGTTATTTCCACCGACGTTCTGATTGTCGGCGCCGGGGTTGCCGGCCTCTGGCTGAATGCGCGCCTGCGCCGCCAGGGGTTTTCCACCGTGTTGGTGGAAAGCGCCACCCTGGGTGGCGGGCAAACCGTGAAGTCCCAGGGGATCATTCACGGCGGTGCGAAATACGCCCTGCACGGCGCCCTCACCGGCGCCTCCGAGGCCATCGCCGATATGCCGCGCCGCTGGCGTGAAGCGCTGGCGGGCAACGGTGAGCTGGACCTGTCCGGCGTGCGCTTGCTCTCTGAAGCCCATTACCTGTGGTCCCCCGGCACGATTGCCGGCAACCTCACCAGCTTCTTCGCGAGCAAGGCCGTGCGCGGGCGCGTGGACCAGGTCAAGGGCGAGGAGTTGCCCCCGGCACTGCAAGACCGCCGCTTCAAAGGCAAGGTCTATCGCTTGGCAGAACTGGTGATCGACGTGCCGAGCCTGGTCGAGCGCCTGGCGCAACTGGCCGGTGACGGCTTGCTCGCCGGGCAGCACATCGAACCGCTGCGCGAAGGCGACACGCTGGTGGGCTTGAAGGTGGATGGCCGCGAAATCCGCGCCCAGCGCATCGTCTTGAGCGCGGGCGGCGGCACGGCGGATTTGCTCGGCGCCCTGGGCCTCAGCCAGCCGGCCATGCAGACCCGCCCGCTGCACATGATCATCGCCAAGGGCCCCGGCCTCAAACCTTTGTACGCCCACTGCCTGGGCGGCGGCACCAAGCCGCGCATCACCGTCACCACCCACCCGGCCGCCGATGGCAACTGGGTGTGGTACATGGGCGGCGACATTGCCGAGGCCGAGGGTGTGGTGCGCACGCCTGAAGAACAGATCGCCACCGCGCAAAAAGAGTTGGCGCAACTGCTGCCGTGGATCGACATGAGCCAAACCCGCTGGGCAACCCTACGCGTCGACCGCGCCGAGCCGCTGCAATCGGGCCTCACCCGCCCCGACAATGCCTTCCTCGCCGAACAGGGCCGCTTGCTCGTCGGCTGGCCGACCAAGCTGGCACTGGCACCGGACTTCGCGGACCGGGTGCTCAGCGCCCTGGAGCGCGACGGCATTCGCCCAACCGCCACCGAAGCCCTGCCCGACCTGCCGAAACCAGCCATCGGCCAACCTGCCTGGGAGCACCTGTTGCCATGAGCCTGCCGACCCTGCACGACCTGCATCGCCCCTTGGGCAGCACCGGCCTGTTGGTCTCGCCGCTGGGCCTGGGCACCGTCAAGCTGGGCCGCGACCAAGGGGTGAAATACCCCAGCGGCTTCCAGATTCCAGACGATGACGAAGCGCGGATGTTGCTGCGCCAGGCCCAACAACTGGGCATCAACTTGATCGACACTGCCCCGGCTTATGGGCGCAGCGAAGAACGCCTCGGTCCGCTGCTGCGTGGCCAGCGCAAAGACTGGGTGATTGTCAGCAAGGTCGGTGAAGAGTTCGAAGAGGGCCAGTCCCGTCACGACTTCAGTGCAGCCCACACACGGATGTCGATCGAGCGCAGCCTGAAAAGGCTTGAAACGGATTTTATCGATCTGGTGCTGGTGCACTCCGACGGCAATGACCTGCATATCCTCAACGATTGCGAAGTCTACGAGACCCTCGCGGCGCTGAAAAAAGAAGGCAAGATTCGCGGCTTCGGCTTCTCCGGAAAAACCGTCGAAGGCGGCGTGAAGGCTCTGGAAAGGGGCGATTGCGCCATGGTCACCTACAATCTGAACGAACAGGGCGAGAAAGCCGTGATTGATTATGCGGCAGCGCACGGCAAGGGAATTCTGGTGAAAAAGGCTTTGGCCAGTGGCCACGTGTGCCTGGAACCCGGAATGGATCCAATTCATGCCAGTTTCATGTTGTTGTTTGCGCAAACGGGCGTCGCCAGTGCTATTGTCGGGACCATTAATCCGCTGCACCTGGCCCATAACGTGGCGACCGCTGCCCAGGTCATTCGTCAACTCTGATGCCGCCCACGCGGCCGACCCCGTCGCAAGAAGGAGCCGACATGCCGCGAACGCTCATAAGAAAAAACCCCAGCAACTTCAAAACACTGCCGCTGCACGTCGAAGCCACACCCGAAGGCCTGAGTTACCAGAGCGTGGGCATGCCGCTCAACTTCGCCCAGACCCTGCAACGGCGCAAGCCGGTGGACGTGGCCGACCCCGAGCGCTTCGCCCTGGAGCTGGCCAACCTGGGGGTGTCGGTACGCCTGACCCTTCACTGGCAAAACAAAGATTACTGGGTGCTGGTGCGCCAACGGCGCCAGGACCGTGGTGACGTGGTGCTCAAGCTGATCTCCGGCTACGTCCCCGCCCATGAACTGAACCTGCCACTGCACACTGCGATCCAGGAAATTGCCGAAGAATGTTTGCTCGAGACGCCCGAAGGCTGGCTCGGCGGACGCTTCAATGACACCTGGCTGCCGGCGCCCTACTCCGCCGCCCTGCATTACCGCGAAGCCCTGCCGTTTCGCCTGAGCCCGCTGTCCGGCGCCGCCCGCCCGGTGCGTTGCGCCACCACCCAACTGATCGAGCGCCCACGGGCCTATGTGCACCTGCCCACGGCGTCACTGCAGTTGATTTATGACCTGCGCCTGGAAGTGCCCAGGGAAGCCAAATCCCTCAGCCTGTTCCATGTGGATGAACGTCTCGAAGGCGACCAGCTGGTGGCGCGCCTTGATCGCCAACGCCCGGATTTGTACCTGATGCCGTTGAAGGACGGCCAGCCCATCGCCGAGCTGTACACCGTCAAGAAAGACCAGCTCATCCCGGCGAGCACACGCGGCTTGTACCTGGCCGAAAGCTTCGCACAACAGGAGGGCTGGCTGGTGCGTGACGAGCGGATTCGCTGGAAGGACTGGCTGCGCCAGCAGGGTTTGGCAGAACCGGAGAAAGAGTCGAAATTGAAGCGCCTGGCACAGCGGGTGCTGCGCAAGATTGTGCCGAAGAAAAAAGCCGGTCGCTGAACTCAAAAACGCAGCAGATCAATGTGGGAGCGGGCTTGCTCGCGAATGCGGTGGGTCAGTCATGAATGTGGTGGCTGGTCCACCGCCTTCGCGAGCAAGCCCGCTCCCACACAAGCCCGCTCCCACATTTTGATTGTGGTCAGCCTTTAAGAAGCCGCTCCAGGCCGACTTTCAGCGGGGTCGGTTCGGGCAGGGTAAAGTTGGCCAACAGCCGCTGGTTGTTCGCCCGCGAATGCCGAATATCGCCCGAGCGCGCGGGCCCGTAAGTCACCGTCGGCAACTTGCCTACAATCTCTTCCAGCGCCTGCAACACCTGCTTGAGCGTGGTCGTGCGGTTCCAGCCGACGTTGATCGCACCCAGCGGCGCATCCGGCACCTCGATGGCTTGCACCAGCAAGTCCACCAGGTCGCCCACGTACATGAAATCGCGAGTTTGCTCGCCGTCGCCAAACACGGCAATCGGCACGCCCTGCTGCACGCGTTCGCTGAAAATGCTGATAACGCCGGAGTACGGCGAGGACGGATCCTGACGCGGCCCGAAGATATTGAAGAAACGGAAAATCACCGGCTCCAGGCCATGCTGGCGGCGGTAGAAGTCGAAGTAATGCTCGCCCGCCAGCTTGTCCGAAGCATAAGGCGTCAACGGTGCCTTGGTGGTCTCTTCGTCAATCGAGGCGCCTTCACCGTTGTTGCCGTACACCGCCGCGCTGGACGCAAACACCACGCGCTTGACGCCGGCTTTGCGCATGGCCTCGCAGACATTCAAGGTGCCCACAAAATTGCTCTGGTGCGTGCTGATCGGGTCATCCACGGAGGCCTGCACCGACGCCACAGCAGCCAGGTGCACCACCGCCGTCGCACCGGTGGCCGCTTGCGCCACCGACTCGGCATCGGCCACATCACCTTCAATCAGCTCGACGTTCGGGTTGCCCAACGGCAAATTGCTGCGCTTGCCGGTCGACAGGTTGTCCAGCACCCGCACGCCATACCCTTTGGCGAGCAAGGCATCAACCAGGTGCGAGCCGATAAAGCCGGCACCGCCTGTGATCAGGACCCACTTGGCCGCCTTACTCATTGTTGCGAATCTTCTCGACGATGGCCGTGGTCGAGCTGTTCTCAACCAGGCCCAGCACTTTGACCTTGCCACCGTAGGCGCTGACGATATCGGCCCCCACGACCTGGTCGACGGAATAATCGCCGCCTTTGACCAGCACGTCCGGCTTGACCTGAGCCAGCAAGTTTTCCGGGGTGCCTTCAGGGAAACTGATTACCCAGTCCACGGCGCCCAGACCGGCCAGTACGGCCATGCGCCGGTCGACGCTGTTGATCGGACGGCCCGGGCCTTTGAGGCGGCTGACCGACGCATCATCGTTAACGGCAACGATCAGGCGGTCGCCTTGGGCGCGCGCCTGCTCCAGGTAGGTCACGTGGCCCGCATGGAGGATGTCGAAGCAGCCATTGGTGAACACAATGCTTTCGTTGTGGGCACGGGCATCGTCGATGGCCAGCAGCAATTGCTCGATACCCAGCACGCCGCGTTCCGAGCCTTCGGAGCGCTGGATCGCGCGGCGCAGTTCAGGTGCGCTGATCGCTGCCGTACCCAACTTGCCGACCACGATGCCTGCCGCCAGATTGGCCAGGGCCACGGCGTGGGGCAGTTCCTCACCGGCCGCAATGGAGGCGGCCAGGGTGGAAATGACCGTGTCGCCGGCGCCGGTGACATCGAACACTTCACGGGCACGCGCTGGCAGGTGCATCGCCGGGTGGCCCGGGCGCAACAGCGTCATGCCGTGTTCGCCGCGGGTGACCAGCAACGCGCCGAGGTCGAGGTCGGCCATCAGTGTGGCGCCTTTCGTGACCAGCTCGTGCTCATCGGCGCAACCGCCGACGATGGCTTCAAACTCGCTCAGGTTTGGCGTGATCAGGCTGGCGCCCCGATAAATCGAGAAGTCCTTGCCCTTGGGGTCGGCCAATACAGGAATGCCCCTGGCCTTGGCGGCCTGGATCAGTTCCTGGTGATTTTTCAAGGCGCCTTTGCCGTAGTCGGACAGCACCAGCACCTTGATACCTTCAAGCAACGCGTCGACCTGGCCACTCAGGGCCAGGGCATCGGTGGCGAAGGGTTCTTCGAAATCGATACGCAGCAATTGCTGGTGCCGGCTCATGACCCGCAGCTTGACGATGGTCGGCTGATGGGCGATGCGCTGGAACAGTGCACGCACGCCGGCACCGCGCAGGCTGTTGGCCAAGCTGTTGGCGGCTTCGTCGTCGCCGGTTACACCGACCAGAGAGGCCGGGGCGCCGAGGGCGGCAATATTGAGGGCAACGTTGGCAGCGCCACCTGGACGGTCTTCGATTTGCTCGACCTTGACTACCGGTACCGGTGCCTCAGGGGAAATCCGTGAGGTACCGCCATGCCAGTAACGGTCGAGCATGACATCGCCGACCACCAAGACAGGGGCTTGATCGAATCGCGGCATGGACAACTTCATGGAGCAACCCACATACAAAATGAACAGGGGCGCGATATTAGCACAGGGTTACAGGAGGCTTGTGGCGGGCGTGACAGAAGATGGCGGACACTGCTGTGAATCCAGCGCTTAACAAATGTGGGAGCGGGCTTGCTGTGGCGAGCAAGCTTGCTTGCGCTGGGGTGCGAAGCGCCCCCAAAAAGCTGGCGACCGCTGCGCGATCGAGCGGGAGCAAGCTCCCTCGCCACAGCAAGTCCGCTCCCACAGTGTTTTCAGGTGATGTCGGCCGACACCGGTGCATCCAGGCCCATGGCGTGCAGGCGGGCATAATAGCCGTTCTGCGCCAGCAACTCGCCGTGGGTGCCACGCTCCACAATCCGGCCGTCGTCCATCACCAGAATCAGGTCAGCCTTCTCGATGGTGGACAAGCGATGCGCGATCACCAGGGTCGTGCGGCCCTGCATGACTTTGTCCAGAGCTGCCTGAATGTGCCGCTCGGATTCGGTGTCGAGGGCCGAGGTGGCCTCGTCGAGAATCAGCAGTGGCGCGTTCTTGAGCAACGCCCGGGCGATTGCCAGACGCTGGCGCTGGCCGCCGGACAACAGCACACCGTTCTCGCCGACCGGGGTGTCGAAGCCTTTGGGCAACTGGTCGATGAAGTCTTTGGCATAGGCATCCGCCGCCGCCGCTTCAACGTCCGCCCGTGGCGCACCCGCCAGGTCGCCATAGGCGATGTTGTTGGTCACGGTGTCACTGAACAGGGTCACGTGCTGGGTTACCTGGGCAATGTGCTTGCGCAGGTTGAGCAGCTTGTAATCTTCAACCTCTACGCCATCGAGCAGAATCTCACCGCTTTCATGGTGGTAAAAACGCGGGATCAGGCTGGCCAGGGTCGACTTGCCGCTGCCGGAACGACCGACCAGTGCAACCATCTGCCCCGGCTCGACGCTGAAGCTGATGTCCTTAAGCACATGGCGATCCGTGCCCGGATAAGTGAAGTTGAGTTGACGCACTTCCAGGCGGCCGCTGACCTTGTCGCGTTCGATCGTGCCACGGTCGACTTCCTGCTCTTCGTCCAACTGCTCGAAGATGCTTTCAGCACCGGCCACGCCTTTCTGGATGGTGGAGCTGACTTCCGACAATTGGCGGATCGGCTTGGGCAGCAGGCCGGCCAACGTGATGTAAGCCACCATGTCGCCTGCCGACGCATCACCGCGAAGGTAAAGCACGAGGAACATCAGCACCGCCATGGCGGTGTAGATCACCAACTGCAGCGCCGGCGTATAGATCGCACCGGTGCGGGTCATGCGCAGTTGCTTGTCGGTGTTGCTCAGGCTGGCCTTGAGGAAACGCTTCTCCTCGTAGACTTCACCACCGAAGCTGCGCACCACGCGGTAACCCTGGATGGTTTCGGAAGCGACGTGCGTCACGTCGCCCATGGCCACCTGAATCTTCTTGCTCTGCTTACGGAATTTTTTGCTGGCAGTTCTGACCATCACGGCAATCAACGGCAGGATGGCAACCATCACCAGCGTCAGGCGCCAATTCATGAACAGCAGGGAGGCAAACAGGAAGATCACCGTCATGCCTTCGCGGATCACCACCTTGATGGCATCCGTCGCGGCCCCCGTGACCATGGTCACGTTGAAGGTGATGCGCGAGATCAAATGCCCGGAGTTGTGGTTGTCGAAGTAGCGGTTTGGCAGCGTCAACAGGTTGTTGAACAGCTGTACCCGCAGGTCGTGGACCAGGCCCAGGGAAACCTTGGCCAGCAAGTAGTTGCCCAGGAACGAACCCAGGCCCTGCCAGGCGGCGATCAGAATGATCAGCAAAGGAACGGCTTGCAACAATTGCAGGTCGCGCAGGAACGGCACAGTGGGAAACAGCACCGCTTCAGGGTTGGAAAGACCGTCGACGAAGTACTTGAGGATGTACCCCAGCATGGGCTGGGTCGACGCGAAAATCAGAAATCCGACAATACTCAACGCGAACAAGCCCATATAGGGCTTAACGTAACTGAGCAGGCGGAAGTATATTTTCAAGCTCGAAGGGCTTGCGCTCGGACTGGAGTCGGTCATATCACGCGGCGTTTTGAAAAAGGAGGCTGACTTTAGCACAGCTTCTCTGTTGTACTTGCACCCGGCATGACCCTCGGCCCGGTTGGATCCAACCGGAGACATTATATGGCCACTAATCTAAGATGGTCGGCTTTCTCAATTCTGGAATGGCTTCTACTGTATGCACTCCAAGCGCCTCATTTATGGCTCAAATCGCGTTTTCGACTTCCTGGTCCTGTGGATTTTGCCCATTGGTTTGCTGCTACTGTTGAGTTCGCTGTTCTACGTCACCAATCGCAATGTCATGCACCGGCTCTACTATGGTTTTTTCAGTGTGCCGACCCTGTTCCTGCTGTGCTTGCGCCCGCGTGAACTCAAAGAGTTGCTGCGCGAGCCATTGGCGATTGCCTTTCTGGTGTTTTGTGCCTGGGCTTTGACCACTGTGCTCTGGAGCCCGGCGCCCACCGGCGACTCCAACCTGTACAAGGTCCCGCTGCAAACGTTCATGCTGTTTGCCGGCTGCGGTTTGATGCTGCATTACCGCAACGACCTGTTTCGACCGATCTTTTTCAGCGCCGCCGTGATTGCACTGGCGGTCTGCCTTTCCAACCTGGTGGCGTTTGTCAAAGGCTTCCAGCCGGGCATGCGCATGATCGGCGGCCTGGGCGCCCTCGATAACCCGTTACTGAGCTCCCATCTGTTCGGTTTTTTCTGTGTGTACTGGCTGTATGTCTGCGTCAATACAAAGCACATGCGCACACTGTGGCTCAGCGTCCCCGCCGTCACGATCATGACCGCGGCGGTACTGGCAACGGGTTCCAGGACACCCTTGGTTGCATTGGTAATGGCAGTGCTCTGGATGGGCCTGCTCAGCCGCAATCGGCGTTCGGCGCTGATGGTTACGGGCCTGGCCGTCACAGCGATCGCACTGTTGCTGTTTTACCCGGGATCAATCACCGAGCGCGGCAGCTCATTTCGTATCGAGATATGGCGCATCATGCTGGACCGTATCGCTGACTATCCGTGGATAGGCCACAGCTACGATTCCGAACTTTACGTAACGCTTGTGAACCATGAGTTTCTGCCGCTGCGCGAACCCCACAGCTTCGCTTTGGGCGTTCTCTATTACGTCGGCATCATCGGCTTTATCCCGTGGACCTTCATGCTTGGCTGGGGCCTTTACAAGGGTTTGAAAGAGCGCGCCCAGCCGCTGTTCATCCTCGCCTCCTCCCTGCTGGCCTACGGTATCGGCGCCGGCCTGACCGAGGGCGGTGGCATTCTGTCGCGACCCAAGGAGCACTGGTTTCTACTGTGGATCCCGCTGGCATTGATCGCGGGCCTGAGCCTCGCACAACGCCGGCACAGCGTGCTGCGCATACCGGTCAAGAGGCTTGGGGCGCAGGCTCTTGAAGCCTTGCACAAGGATGCCGTCATCATTGAGGAAGATGGCCTCGGCCCCAAGGTCCTGCGCCTGGCAGACGGCAGCTTCCTGAAGCTGTTCCGGGCCCGTCGCTGGTACACCTCCGGCGGCTTCAACCCCTATTCGGAGCGGTTCGCCAGCAACAGCGAGCAGTTGCGCTCGCTGGGTATTGCTTCACCGTTGATTCTCGACTTGTATCACCTGCGCGACGGCAGCAGCGCCGTACGCTACCAGCCGCTACCCGGGCTGACACTGCGCCAGGCCTTGCAAAGCCTGGACAGCAGCCTGCGCGAATCGCTGATCGAACGCTTTGGCCGGTTCATGGCCCAGTTGCATGAGCGCGGTGTTTATTTCCGCTCACTTCATTTGGGCAATGTACTGCTGATGGACGATGGCGAGTTCGGCCTGATCGACGTAGCCGACTTGCGCATTTACCCGTCGGCACTGCGTTACACACTGCGCCAGCGCAACCTGAAGCACATGCAACGCTATGCGCAGGACCGCAACTGGTTGTTCGAGACTCACTTTGCTGAGCTGACCAAGGGTTATGCCTCAGTTGCATCGCCGCAAGCCATGGCAAAGATTCGCCAACAGGTGCAAACGCTGGCTCGCCCGGCCACCTGAGCCGTGAAGCCGATGCGCCCCCTGTGCGGGGCGCATCGGCGCGGTATCAGTCTTTTTCCAGCGGGGAAAAATACAACCGCACCAAGCCGCGCCAGGTTTTCTTGTTCCACGCCCGAAACGGGATCTGCGCCAACAGCTCTCGCGCCAACGCACGGTTGCGGTTGGACGTTTTAAGGAACATGGAGCTGAGGAACTTGTAACGTACTTCGTCGTATTGCGGGTGATCACTGAACAACGCGTATGAACGCAGAATATTGTCGATCATGAATCGATGGTTCTTGTACGAGTTGGTGGCGTGTTTGCGGTAGCGCGCCATGAGCACGTTCAAACCATCAATAAAGTAGCCGGCCCGGGTAATTTTCAACTCGATCAACAAATCTTCCAGGCGAATTTCAGGGTCGAAACCACCGACCTTTTCCAGCGCTTCACGGCGAATCATCAGCGTGGGCGCGGGCGGGTAGGGTTTGCGCTCCATGAACATGTCGTCGAAGTCCAGGCGCCGGAAAGGCACGTCCCGGCGCTGGCGTTTCTCCGGGAACAGTTCGCCATTGGAATCGATCAGTTCGATGTTACCGGCACAGATCCCGACCTCAGGCTTGCCATCCATATAGGCCACCTGAGTCGCGATGCGCTCGGGCAACATGATGTCATCGGAACCGAACGGCACAACCAACGGGCCCTGGGACCGTGCGATGGCGCCATTGAGCGTGTTGGTCAACCCTTGATTCTGCTGGACGCGAAAATCAAACGTGTGCTGTTCCTGTAAACGGCGAATGCGCTCGACGCTGTCGTCTGTCGAGCCATCGTCAATTACCAGCAATTCGATGTTGGGGTAGGTCTGGTTTAGAACACTGAGAATGCTGGCCTCAATGTAGGGCCCATGGTTGTAAGACGCGATGATCACGGTGACCAAAGGCTGACTCTGGTTCATACATTATTCCTGTGTGCTTGAGCCAATCCTGAATCAATCAGTTCCAGGTACTCCTGGCGGAATACCTCAATGTCGTGCTGCGCCTGGAGGTACTGGTAAGCTTGCTCACCCTTTTGCGCCAGCGCTTCGTCGGGCAACGCCAAGTAGGTATCCAGCGCCTGAGTCAGCTGCGACACGTTGGCTGGCTCCACCGCAAGGCCGCCCGCCCCTTCAATCAGCGGGAGCATGGCGGGCACGCTTGAGGCGATCACCGGCAAGCGACCGCTCATGCCTTCCAGCAAGGCCAGGCCCAGGCCTTCCGCCAGCGACGGCATGGCCCAAATATCAAAGGCGCGAACGTACTGCAGGGCATTTTCCTTGAAGCCCAGCAGGTGCACGCGCCCACTCAAGCCAAGGCTCTGGATCTGCGCCGTCAGGCTGGATTCTTCACGCCCCGCCCCAATGATGGCGAGTTGGGCGGTGGGGTATTTGTCCTTGAGCGCGGCAAAAGCCTGCAATAGAAACGTATGCCCCTTGACCGGCACCAGCCGGCCCAGGGCGCCGATCAGGCGCACCGAAGGGTCGATGCCCAACAATTCACGCGCACGCTCACGGGAATGCTGCAGGCCTTCGGCCTGTTCGATATCGATGGCATTGGTGATGGCGTAGGTATTGCTATAGGTGAAGCCGCACTGGCAGTCCAGCAGGTATTGCTTAACAGCAGGCGACACGCCGACAAACCGCCAGTGCCTGTCGATCCAGCGCTGCGCCTGCTTGCGCCGGTAGACACGGTCATATTCGCCAAAACCGTGGGAGATGCCGATACACAACGGGATCTTCAACCAGCGGTTCAACTGCAACATCATGTTGACCGGTTTGAAGCGGTTGCACACTACGACGTCGAACTTTTCCTCACGGCAGAACTTATACAGCTGCCACATGGCGCGCAGCCTCAAGCCTTTGAGGGACTTGTCGGAAAACTCGAAATAGACGGAAGAAGCCGCACGGCTGACAGGCTCCCCCGGCCCCGGGCGGCCACGCAGGAACGCGGCCGTGACTTCGTAGCGGTCCGCCGGCAATGCCTTGACGATCTGTTCGGCCAGGTCGGCGAAGTCATGGGATTTAACATTGTAGTCAGGCTGCAGTTGCAGGACCTTGAAACGCCGACTCATAACTCTCCTCGATGGAAACCTGTGGCATCAATAACCCAGGATTTTTCAGCAGCCAGCGCCTCGACGTACTCGACGGGAGGCTCGGGCTGCAGCGGCCACTGATTGCGCTTCCAGCAGACAAAATGGAAGTATGGAAATTCCCGCCCACCATCCCTGTCATTGGTCAGACGGCCGTCATTCCAGAACCATTGATGAGGGAAGCGATCACTGCCGTCATGCCATTTGATGACGCCACCCGGCGTACTGAATGCCTCGGTGAACTCACTGCGTCGACGCCAGGGGTTGAATTTACCCACCAGATTGAACAATGGCTTCGGAAAGTTTTTGCGCCACAGGAAAATACGGCTGAACGCGCCTTCATCCAGCGCATGATGCGCCTGATCGGTGAAGCGCGCCTCCCAATCCTTGATCTGCATGAACGCATGCCGCTTTTTGGCGGTATTACGCATCAGGCACAAATGGCCGGCGACCCGCCGCTCATGGGTTGAAAACAGGTCATAGCCGGCCAGGCGCTCGCCGGTAAAGTAATTGCGCAGGTTGCCGTAGATAAGGTCCAGGTCGCCAAACGCCCAGAAATCGTAACCCGCGAGGCGATCCGCATGGATATGCCCGAGCGCTGGCTTGATGTCGCATAACTTGTAAGGCGCTTGAGGCGCAAAGTTGATGTACAGCCGCTGCGAAACCAGCGCGCAGTAATCGGCAAACGTGACGGTTTCAATCCTGACATTGGCGGGCACGTTTTCAGGCATCGGGCAATCGCTGAATAGCAGCCAGTCAATATCCGGGTTGCGCCCACAGCTCTCGAGGAAAAACGGCATCCAGAATGGCCAGCGACCAAAGTACGGAATAAGAAAGAGAATGCGGGGGCGCTGATTGATCACTCTGGGGGACTCACTGTCATTGATTCGGGAGCGCACGACGCTCCATCACGTTGCATTACATTACTTGTGCTTGATGAACCAAAAGAGTTCATGGCGCCGGATGGCTTTGCGGAAAAACTCGTTCTCTCCCCAGGGCGAGACAGCTCTTCCAGCCAGCAGGCGCTGAATGACGCGCCGCACACGCCGTTTGAACGGCATCCTCGGCTGCAAGTCATGCATCATGCCAAGCGACATTGCCTTGTCGCACTGCCGTTCCTCAGATACCGGCAGGCAGTAAGGCTGCAAAGTGTACGTTGAATCAAAGCATGGTGGCAAAGCGATACCAGCGCCCGAATCCCCCATCGGCCAACGGTCGTTGTCATGCAGATGGTTGGCGTAACCGAGCAACGTGGTCGGCTGCCACTCCAGCCCTTGCAAGGCCTCCAGAACAGCCTGTTGGGCGCAGATATGGTCGGGGTGCGGATCCAGCACCGCATGGGGCAGCACGATGACTTCCGGGCGCGCCATCAACAGTACGGCGCGCAGATCGGACAACAGGTTGTTCCAGGTCGGTCGGCCATCGGCGTCGGCCGGCAAGGTGAAGGGGTTGAACTGGCGAAACAGGCGAATATCCTCCAGCCCGGCCTCCCGCGAGGCCACCGCACGGTCGGGCTCGGCCTTCATCGCCGCCAGCTGCAGGCAGAAATAGCCCAGCTGCACGCAATGCTCCTGGGAGACACCGGCCCAACGCGGCACGGCGATGCTGTCCCAGGCACGCAGGCGGCCCTTGAGCCGCGCGGCTTCAGGCTTGCCCAACCCCATCTGCTGATAGTGCTCGGCCTCGATCTCGCCGGCCGTCAATGTCACGATCCAGGGCTGCGTCGCCTGGCTGTACAGGCCGAAGGCCGCAAGTTCGGCGTCGTCGGCGTGGGGCGCGATGACCATCACCCGCTGTTGAAGCACGTCAGGCTGGCGGAATACCGACAGAACCGGCTCACCCTGCACACGACAAAACCGGCTGCGCAACAGCAACTGACCGCCAAGAAGCGCCTGCGCCTGACCGGTAAGGTTCAGATAGCGCAAACCATCCACACCGCGCTCGAACACCTGACGATCACCTCCGGGCAAGGCGACATAGGGATCGATAAAACGGCCCAGCGCACTGCTTTTGAGGCGCAACGCCAGGATCAGCGTTTCATCGCCAGCCAGTGCCAATGCCTGATCCAGCACCAGGCAGCCCTGCTTCAGGCTGACCTTCGGCTGCTCGGTATCCGCCGCAAACTGATACTGATAGTCGTCCTTGGGCGAGTAGAAAAGGTGGTCGGCAAACCAGGCCTCGTGAGCGACCCACGCCAGCACCGCCAGCACCAGCGGCAACCACCAGGCCACCACCACGCCCACGCCAATCAACAGCAGCAACCCGACCAGCAGGCTGACGCGCTTGTTGCGACGATGGCGCTTGAGCAACGCCTGCTTGCGGCTCACGGACTCACTCATGTTTTGAATACCGGCACGGGGTTGCACCAACGGTCCTTGTACTCACGGTCAGCCCGGCCAAATGAAAAACGCAACGGCTTGCCGGCTTCCCGCGCCTGTTCCCAGGCGCTTTGTGTATTCAGGAAACTCAAGACGCTGCCCGGGCTGAACGCACGGGTTTCAGGGTCGACACCGCCGTTGATGTACTCGACGCTGACCCACTGCGGTGCTTCAACGCGGTACACCAGTTGAATCGCGATCGGCGCATCGTTGAGGAAAATCACCGAGCCGATCAGCCACTCACGCAACAGTTCGATCACCTGCGCCATGTGCTCGGCACCGGTGGCGGGAAAGCCCCAGCGGCGCTGGAACAAATCGCAATAAATCGCTGCCAGCTCCGCGCTGGAAAACTCATGGACCGCACGCATCACACCGCCCGCCTCTTCAAGCAGGCGCAATTCGCGGCGCTGGTTATAACGAAACTTTTTCGACAGTTCTTCAGGGCTGCGCGCCATGGCCAACTGCTCGGCCTGAGGCTTGAGGGCGACAAAGCGCCCCTCATTCAGCGCCGACAGGTACCGCCCGCGATGACGCAAGGGCGCTTGGGCATCGGCAGCCGCAGGCAGGATCAACTCGGCATTCCCCAAATCGAACAACCCCTTCTTGCCCTGGCGCTTGAGTACATCCTTGGACAAGGCCAAGTCCTGGCCCCAGGTGGCAATGCACGCCTTGAGCTCGCCACCTTGCTCCCACGCCAGATAACGCACAGGGATTTCAGCCAGCCCGGCCAGCCGCTCAACCACTTGCGGGTGGGTCGCCACACTGCCGCCAAAACGCTGCCAGGCATCGCTGTAGGTGGACGCATCAACGACGGACCAGCCACGCTCGCGCCAGCCTTGGAATCGATTGAGCATCAAGCCCTCGCGGTCAGTTCGATTACGTGAGGCAACTGCCAGAACACAGCGCGCACAGCCTGATCCGAGAACCGCTCGTGCAGGCGCTCCAGCATCATTTCGGCACATTGCTGGTGCTGCTGACGGTCCATGGCCGCCAAGTGACGCAACCCTTGCCCCAAGTGTTCGGCGTCGCCAAACGGAAACAGTATGCCTACACCTTCAACCACTTCACGGGCGCCACCACAGGAGGTGGCCAGCAGCGGCACGCCAGCGGCCATGGCTTCGAGCAGCACCATGCCGAAAGGCTCATTGTCGGAACTCAGGGCAAAGGCGTCGAACGCACGGAAATAACGGCGCGCATCCGGCACTTGGCCGAGAAACGACACGCGGTCAGCAATATCCAGCTCGCGGGCCAAAGCCTTCAGGTCTTTTTCCAGACGCCCGCTGCCGAGGATCGCCAGGCGACTCTGCGCGGGCAAATACGGCAATGCCTGGGCAAAGCCCTTGATCAATGTCGCCTGATCCTTGTCGGGATGCAGACGGCCGACGTTGCCGACCACCCACTCATCCGGCGACAACCCCAGGGCATCGCGCGCGGCATCGGCCGGCACTTGCAAGGCCTGCATGGCCTCGATACCGATGCGGTTATACAAGGTCTGGATGCGCGCCGCAGGCCAGGCGGGCAGACAGCGGCGCATGTCATCACGCACCGCATCGGACACGCCCAGCAGGCTCAGGCGCTTGCGGAAAATCGACGCGAACAGCTTGCGCGTACCGCGTTTGTAGTCACCAAACGCGTGGTGCACGCCGATCACCGGCAGGCGCGTGGCCAGCAGGGCGATGTAGATCGGTTTGAAGCGGTGGGCGATGCAGAAACTGAAATTGCGCGAGGCGGCAATCTTGCGCAGCTCGCCGATGGCGCCCAGCTTCAGGCCACGAATGGCCTTTGAGCTGAACTCCATGAACAACACTTCGTCACTGGCACACCCGGCGGCAACGTCGGGGTCGGCGACCCCGGTGAGAAACACCGTGGTCACCTTGTAGCCGGAGCCTGCGAACAGGCTCGCGTACTGTCGCGCGCAATCCAGGAACGGCCCGTCATAGCCGTGGCAGAACTGCAGGACGTGACGCTCAGCCGACCGTGTCATAAGGATCCACGCCGTCTTTGACGACCAGGATGTCTTCCATGATCAGGTACTCAAGGTCGGAGCCGAAGAACATGTTCAGCGCGTCGGTCGGCGAACAGATCATCGCTTCGCCACGACGGTTGAGCGAGGTGTTCAGCGACACGCCGTTGCCGGTCAGCACTTCCAGCTCTTTCATCATGTCGTAGTAGCGCGGGTTGTATTCGCGCTTGAGCACCTGGGCGCGGGAGGTGCCGTCTTCATGGACCACTTCCGGCACGCGGGTTTTCCACTCTTCAGCCACTTCAAAGGTGAAGGTCATGAACGGCGCCGGGTGGTCGACCTTGATCATCTGCGGGGCCACGGTGTCGAGCATCGACGGGCAGAAAGGCCTCCAGCGCTCGCGGAACTTGATCTGGTGGTTGATCCGGTCTGCCACGCCGGTGGCGCTTGGGCAACCGATGATCGAACGACCGCCCAATGCACGCGGGCCAAACTCCATGCGGCCCTGGAACCAGGCCACCGGGTTGCCGTCGACCATGATTTTGGCGATGCGCTGCGGCATGTTTTCGATCTGGCGCCACTTGGGCTTGCTCGCGTGCTTGGCGCAGGCGGCGATCACGTCTTCGTTGCTATAGGACGGGCCGAGGTAGACGTGTTCCATCTTCTCCACCGGCACGCCACGGGCGTGGGACACGTAGGCTGCCGCGCCGACGGCAGTACCGGCATCGCCGGACGCCGGCTGTACGAACAGCTCTTTCACGTCGTCACGGGCGATGATTTTCTGGTTCAGCTTCACGTTCAGCGCGCAACCGCCGGCGAAGGCCAGCTTGCCGGTGTCTTTGAGGATGTCGCCCAGGTAGTGGTCGATCATCTGCAGGGCCAACTTCTCGAACAGCGCCTGCATGCTGGCGGCGTAGTGGATGTACGGCTCGTCGGCTATATCGCCTTCACGCTTTGGCCCCAGCCACTCGATCAGTTTTGGCGAGAAGTAGAAACCTTTGCCCTTCTCTTTATAACGGCGCAGGCCGATGACGTTGGCGTAGTCGGTGTTGATCACCAACTCGCCATTTTCAAAGGACGCCAGACGCGAGAAGTCGTATTTGCTGGCGTCGCCGTACGGCGCCATGCCCATGACCTTGAACTCGCCGTCGAGCATCTCGAAACCGAGGAACTCGGTGATCGCGCCATACAGGCCGCCGAGGGAGTCCGGATCGTAGAATTCCTTGATCTTGTGGATCTTGCCGTTTTCGCCGTAGCCAAAGAACGTGGTGGCGTACTCGCCCTTGCCGTCGATGCCCAAGATCGCGGTTTTTTCCTGGAAGCCGGAGCAGTGGTAAGCGCTGGAGGCGTGGGCCAGGTGGTGTTCAACCGGTTCGATCTTGATTTTCTTCGGATCGAAGCCCAGTTGTTCCAGGCACCAGACAATCTTGTTGCGATAGCGCTTGTAGCGACGGTTGCCCATCAGGATCGCGTCAAGGGCGCGGTCCGGGGCGTACCAGTAACGCTTGGCATAGTGCCAGCGCGCCTCGCCGAACAGGCTGATCGGGGCGAACGGGATCGCCACTACGTCAACGTCGGAAGGCTTGATGCCGGCCTGTTCCAGGCAGAACTTCGCCGACTCGTAAGGCATGCGGTTCTTTGCATGTTTGTCGCGTACGAAGCGCTCTTCTTCGGCGGCCGCAATCAGCTTGCCGTCGATATACAGGGCTGCGGAAGGATCATGGCTAAGGGCGCCGGACAGGCCAAGAATCGTCAATGCCACAGGGGTCTAGCCTCTTTTAGTCTGCATGCAGGCGGGTCGCGCCTGAAAAAAGTGTGCTTCCCGTCTGGGCAGGAAACAGCTAAAGGGCGGGATTATAACTTAAAAGCAGGGGGAAGCTGTTAGCAGCGAGGGCTAGCGGTAGATCTCTATGCTGCCGTCGTTGTTCTGACGGTAAATCGTATAGGGCAGAACCAGGGTGTCCACGACTCCAGAGGCTACCGCGTCGAAAGCGACGAACGGTAAGGCCATGCCAGCATGATCCCCAAGGCTTATATCTTTCAGGCTTTTGTCGGGTGCAGGCTCACCATTGAGCTTACAAAAGTTGTAAATAACGCCACTGTAGATTCGCGGCACATTTTCGCAATGGCTGCGCGAATCCTTGAGATTCTGGCTAGCCACGGCGTCAGGGCGAAAAACAGTATTGATCGTGCCGCAGCCTGCCAGCGACAAACACACGGCCCCCCAAATGATGTTCGACAGATTCTTCACACCTCGCTCCCTTTGATCCCTCAACAATGCCGCTCACGCTAACATCGAAGCCAGTGAAGGCCCAACGCGGGCAGACCATAGGCAGCGTAGGATCATTCCCAAATGATAAAAATCGCCCGAGCCACTAAACTCGCGCCCTTTTGCGCGTTTACACCTTGAGTAACGCCACGGATTCCGGCTGACTGATGAACACCCTCACCCGCTTCACCCTGCTGCTGCCCGGCCTGATTGCCCTGTGCGACGCCGCCCGCGCCGACGACACCGCCCTGGTGCTCGACCCCAGCGTGGTCACCGGCTCGCGCAGCGCCAGCCCGACGTTCGACCTGCCCTACTCGGTCGACAGCATCAGCCATGAACAAATCAGCGACGGCCAGCTCGGCATCAACGCCTCTGAAGCCCTGTCCCGCGTGCCGGGCCTGGTGGTGCAGAACCGCCAGAACTACGCCCAAGACCTGCAAATCTCGTCCCGTGGTTTCGGCGCCCGCTCGGCCTTCGGCGTGCGCGGCATCAAATTGATTGCCGATGGCATCCCCGCCAGCACACCGGACGGCCAGGGCCAGGCCGCCACCTTCAACCTCGATACCGCCGAGCGCATCGAAGTACTGCGCGGCCCGGCCGCCACGCTGTATGGCAGCAACGCCGGTGGCGTGATCCAGATGTTTTCCCGCGACGGCGAAGGCCCGCCGCGCATTGGCGCCGAGACGCTGGTGGGCAGCGACGGCCTGAACAAGAACCACCTCACTGCCGAGGGCTCGGCCAATGGCGCGGGGTTTGTGCTCGACGCCTCACGCATGGACACCGACGGCTACCGCGACCACAGCAGCGCACGCCGTGACCAGACCTTCGCCAAGCTCAACTTCCAGCCGGATGACGACAGCAAGCTGGCGCTGATTTACAGCAGCCTGGAGCAGAACGGCACGCAGGACCCGCTGGGGCAAAAGTGGGACGCGTATAAGGCCGACCCGCGCTCGGTGGCGCCTGAGGCACTGGAATACAACACACGAAAAAGTATCGACCATCAGCAAGTAGGCATGAATTATGAGCGCTACTTCGGCGATGCGACGCTGCAGGTGAATGCCTACACCGGTCGGCGCAGTGTGATTCAGTATTTGTCGATTCCCAAAGGCACACCCACCAACGAACTTGGCGGCGGTGGTGTGGTGCAATTTGACCGCAAGTTCTACGGTGGCAGCGCGCGCTGGATGCAGCCTATCGAGAGTGCACCGGGCGAACTGATGATCATCACCGGCCTGGACTTTGACCAAAGCGAAGACAGCCGACACGGCTACAAAAACTACAGTGGAAACACTCTCGGCGTTAAAGGACAGCTACGCCGCGATGAAATCGACACCGCCCGCAGCCTTGATCCATACATCCAGGCCAACTGGGCACTCGACCGCTGGACCCTGCAAGCAGGCGTCCGGCACAGCACCATGGAGATGGACGTTGACGACCAGTTCCTGAGCAACGGCGATGCCAGCGGCAACAAGACCTATCAGAAAAATACGCCATCGATGAGCGTGATGTACGCCTTCACGCCTGAACTGCATGGCTACGTCAGTGCCGGCAAAGGCTTCGAAACACCGACCCAAGCCGAATTGGCCTACGCGCCGGGTAATACGGAAGGGTTCAACTTCGGGCTAAAACCGTCAGAAAGCACCCAGTACGAAGCAGGACTAAAGGCTCAGGTGAAAAATACCCGGATCAATGCCGCCGTGTTCCAGATCACCACAAACGATGAATTGGTAATAGCCCAATCCAAAGACGGGCGTACCAGCTACCAAAACGCCGGCCGCACGTTGCGCCGTGGCTTTGAGTTGGGCATCGAAAGCCAGCTCAGCGAACAGTGGAGCACCAACCTCGCCTACACCCGCCTGCAAGCCACCTACGACAGCGACTTTACCAACGGTGGGAAAACCATCGACAAGGGCAACTACCTCCCCGGCGTTCCGCAAACCACGCTGTTCGCCGAACTCAACTGGAAGCCCCGCGACTGGGTCAGCACTGCGCTGGAAGGCATGTACCGCAGCAAGGTCTACGTTGAAGACACCAACACCCAACACGCCGCGCCCGGCTACAGCGTATTCAACTGGCGCGCCCGCTTCGAACAGAAGGTCGAACACTGGACCTTCCACCAGACCCTGCGCCTGGACAACCTGCTCGACCGCCAGTACGTCGGTTCGGTGATCGTCGGCGACAGCAACTTCCGCTATTACGAAGCCGCGCCGGGCCGCTCGTGGTACGCCGGGGCAGGCGCGGAGTATCAGTTCTGATCAATGGCTTTCCAACACCCGCCGACTGGCAAAACTGAAGGTCAGCACCGCAAAAATCAACACGCCGGTCGCCACCTGTTGCCAGTAGAAATTCCAGCCGATCAGCAGCAAGCCGTTGGCGATCACGTTGATAAACAGCACGCCGAGCAAGGTGCCGGGGATATTCGCCCGGCCCTGCCGGCTCAAGGTGGTGCCGATAAATACCGCGCCAATCGCATTGAGCAAAAACGCGTTGCCGGACAACGGCACGTAAGCGCTGACTGTCGAACTGAGCAACACGCCCGCCACACCGCACGCCAGGGCTGTGGCCAGCGAAACCACGGTGACAATGCGCCGCACCGACAGCCCCGAGTAGTACGCCAGCAAAGGCTGGGTGCCCTGGGCCAGCAGTTCGCGACCCAGGCGCCCGCGCGCCAAGGCCAGGCCATAAAACAAGGCCAGGCCCAATACGATCAACAAAGGTATGAGCCCGGTCAGTTCCGGCTTCAAGCCTTGGGCGATATAGATCGGCTGACCGCCATCGGAGAGCAATTGCTGGGCGCTGGTGCCGATAAACAAGGCGCCCAGCGTGGCCAGAAACGGGCTGATGCGCAGCCCTGCAATCAAGCCTGCATTCATCACTCCCACCAGCAGCGCGGCGGCGAGTGCGCCGGTGGCAGCAAAGGCCCAGCCATGCCCGCCATTGAGCAACACCACAAAGCTGAAGCTGGCGAAATCCAGCGCCGTGCCCACCGACAGATCGATGCCGCCGGCGGCCACCGCGTAGGTCATGCCGATGGCGACAATCGCCAGCAACACGAAGTTGTTCAGCAGCAGGCTTTTGAGGTTGCCGCCACTCAAAAAACCGGGCGCCTGTAGAGCAAACACCAGCACGATGGCCGCAAATACCACAGGCAATGTCAGCGGCAGCACAGCACGCAGCTTCATACGCCGGCCCCTTTATTCAGTGCACTGGACGCCGCGACCACTAACAGAATCAACACACCCTGCACGCCGTTGACCCAGAAGCTCGACACGTTGAGCAACTGAAAGCCATTGATCAGAAAACCGATCAACAACGCCGCCAGCAAAGTGCCCGGGATACTCGCCACCAGCCGCCTCGAAAACACCACGCCGAGAAAGGCGATGGCCACCACTGACAGCAACATGTCGCCGGAACCGGTGGTGCTGCCACTGAAAAACGCCGCCGAACAGAGCGCGGCCACGGCGGCACAAAGGCCCGACAGCAGATAACTCGACAGCACATAGATCGGTACCCGCAAGGCCGCCGCCTCGGCAGCCTGGGGATATTCGCCCACTGCATGCAGGCGCAAGCCATAGACCGAGTGCTGGATAAGCAAGGTCAGCAAACCCGCCGTCACCAACAGCACCCAGGCCAGCGCCGGTACGCCCAGCCAGGCCCCGCCGCTGAGCAGATCCAGCAGCGGCGAGTCGGTGGACACCACGGTATTTTCCGTCAGCACCAGCTCCAGCCCGGCCAGCACATTCATGCTCGCCAGCGTCGCCAGCAGCGGCGGCAAACGCAGCACCACCACGGCCAGGCCATTGACCAACCCCACCGCCAGGCCGCAACCGAGCGTCAGCAGCAAGGTTAACCAAAGCTCCAGGCCAGCATTGTTAAGGCGGCTGAACACGGCCGCACACAGCCCCAGATTGGCGGCGAGTGAAAGGTCCAGCCCACCCGCCACCACATTCGAGCCGCCGCCGATAATCACGCAGGTCAGCCCGAAGGCCAGTACGCCGAGGATCGCCGATTGGCTGAACACATTGGCCAGGTTGCCCACTGACAGAAAGTTCGGCGCCGCCACGGCGAACCCCAACAGAATCGCAAGGAATACGCCTACTGAGCCTCGGCGCAGCACCAGCACCCACAGGCGCTGCGAAAACCCCGGCGTCACGACTTCAAGCATGTTCAACCTCCCGCACTGACGCCGCCGTAACGGGGACCGCACCCGTGGCACACGCCAGCAATTGATCGCTGTCGGCCTCGCCCGCCCGGAATTCACCGGCAATCTCGCCGCGATGCAGCACTAGAATCCGGTCGCTGATCCCCAGCAGTTCCGGCAGGTCAGACGACAACACCAACACTGCCGCGCCCTCTTCTACCAGCCGCCCGATCAGGCGATAGATCTCCACCTTGGCGCCGACATCCACGCCCACGCAGGGCTCATCCAGCAGGTACACCGCCGAACGGCGGCTGAGCCATTTGCCCAGGGCGACCTTCTGCTGGTTGCCACCACTGAGCTGGCTGACTGCTGCGTGTGGCCCGGGGGCCTTGATCGCCAACTCGTCGATCAGCCGCAGGCTTTCTGCCTGCTCCCGATGCCGACTCAACAGGCCCCAGCGCGAGAACCGCGCAAGCCCTGCCAGCGTGAGGTTTTCCAGCACTGACAACACCGGCGAGACCCCTTGTGTGCGGCGCTCCTCGGGCACCAACGCAATGCCCGCCGCGATCGCCTGGCCGGGCGAACGCAGGCGCAGCAAACGCCCCTCCAGATGAATACTGCCGCTGTCGGCTTTCTCGACGCCAAACAGCGTTTTGAACAGTTCTTTTGCGCCCGAACCGACCAGCCCTGTGAGGCCGACGATTTCGCCGCGCCGCACGTCCAGCTCAATATCCCGGTAGCGCCGCGCCAGGCTCAGCCCGCGCACCTGCAGCAGCGACTCGCCCAGTTCGACCTTGGCTTTGGGGTACATCTCCTGCACCTCGCGGTTGACCATCAGCCGCGCAATCTCGGCGCTGGACGTGTGCCGAGGCGCCACCACCGCCACGTCGCGGCCATTGCGCAGCACCGTGACCTCATCGCACAGGCTGTCGATTTCCTGCAGGTAATGGGAGATGTAAAGGATCGACAGCCCCTCGCCGCGCAAGCGTTTGACGATACGCAACAGTTGGTCGACCTCACGCTTGACCAGCGCGACGCTGGGCTCGTCGAACACCAGGATCTTGGGTTTGCGGATCAGCGCCCGGGTGATTTGCAGCACCTGGCGTTCGGCGCTGTTCAGCTCGCTCACCAACGCACCGGGAGGTAATTGCAGGTCGAAATATTCCGCCAGCAAACGCTCGGCTTCACGCTGCTGTTTACGCCGATCCACAAACGGCCCACGGCGCAATTCATGCCCGAAAAACAACGCCTCGCCCACGGTGAAACTGGCGGGTAGCAGGCGCTCCTGATGGATGAATTGCACGCCCAGCCCATCCACTTGGCGCGGCGACAGCGAGGTGTACGCCTGACCGTCGATACTCACCTGCCCCGCATCAGCCCGGTGAATACCGGCAAGGATCTTGATCAAGGTCGACTTGCCCGCGCCGTTCTCGCCGACCAACCCGTGAATGGTGCCGCGCTCAACCTTGAGGCTCGCGTTATCCAGCGCCACGGTGGCACCGAAGCGTTTGTGCAAGTGCTGCAAGTGCAACGCGGTCATCAGTCACCCCGCAGTTGCTGAACCTGCGCCAGGTTGGCGGCGGTGGTCAGCAACGTGGCCACGTGGGTTTCCTTGGGCAGATCACGCTGCCCGGCAAGGTAGCGCGCGACGTTCTGCACGGCGGTCTTGCCGATCAGCGCCGGCTGCTGCGCCACCACCGCGCCCACCGGCGAGTCCGCCTGGCCGATCAGCGCCAGCACTTCCGGCGTGCCATCGACGCCATAGGTTTTGATCTCGGTGCGTTTGGCGTCGATCAACGCCTTGCTCGCGCCCAGTTGCGGAATGTCCCACGCCGACCAGATCGCCGAGACGCTGCCTTTGGGATATTTGTTGAGCAGGGCCGAGACCTGGGAATAGGCGTCCTGCACGGTATTGGGGATCACATCGCGCAGCTCGGGCTGGATGATCTCAAGTTGCGGGTAGTCCTTGAGCGCGAGCTTCAACTGGTCGTAGCGGATCGCGCAAACGGGCACGCCGTAAAAGCCGTTGAACACCAGAATCTTGCCTTTGCCACCGGCGTCTTTGATCAGTTGATCGGCCAGGGCCTTGCCGGTGGCGACGTTATCGGAGGTGGTGTTGTTGAGGCTGTATTGCGACGGCGCGTCGATGGTGAACAGCGGGATGCCGGCTTTGCTGATGCGCTTGAGCCAGGGGTCGATCACGCTGAGGGTGCCGAGGGTCTGGATCACCGCGTCGGGCTTTTGGGTGACGACGGTTTGCAGTTGGGTGACGAGGTTTTTGTCGTTACGCCCGGCGTCGAGGGTGATGGGGGTGCCGCCCAGGCGTTTGATTTCATCGACCTGGGCCTGGAAGGCCTTGATATCGAAGTAGTGACTGGTGCCGGTCATGCTGACCGCGATGCGCTTGCCGGCCAGGGAGGGGACGCTGGCGTCGTCTTCGCTGGCGGCTTGGGCGACCTGGGTGAGTAGCAGGGCAGCGCCCAGGCAGAGCAGGCGGGAAATTGAGGTAAGGGTGGATGGCATGCTGCGGCTCCGCTGGGCGACCGATGAAAGAGTTCAGCCAGGGGTATTGCAGCGCGCGTGCAAGAAATTTTATTCAGCTAAATCAATTGGATAGATTTTTCAGTAGTAGGCGGATTGTCGTTATCGGCTGCCAAGTGCCTGATCGCTGTTGCTCAGGCAACACTTGCCTGTGTGGGAGCCAGCTTGTGCGGGAGGCTTTGTGTGGGAGCTGGCTTGCCTGCGATGCAGACACCTCGGTCTCTCAGTGAAACCGCGGTGATGCCATCGCAGGCAAGCCAGCTCCCACACAAAAGCAGACTGGAGTTTAGTCAGTACCCATCGGCAACCGCTGATCAATCACCTGATACAGCGCACTCGCCTGCGGCCAATTGCGCATGAACCGCGCCCGGTCTTTGGCAAACGCCGCGGCAAAACTCGCATCAGACCCGTGCTGACACATGGCGTCCAGATCAATCAACGACCAGCGATCCCCCGCCCAGAACAGGTTATGGCCCTTGAAATCGCCATGGCTGATCCGTTCGCGAATCAGTTGCGCAAACAGCTGATCCAGCGCCGCCAGCTCGGCTTGCGGCGCGTTGCCCTGTTCAACGTAGGGGGCAAACCGCTCGATAATGTCCGGCCCCGGCAAGTACTCGGTCACCAGATAGGCCCGGCTGCGCAGCCACAAAAACCGCTTCTCCAGCACCGCCAGCGGCTTGGGTGTAGCAATGCCCAGAAACGCCAGCCGATTGCCCTCGCGCCACGAATGCCAGGCCCGGCTCGGCCGCCAGAAGCGCTTGAGCCAATGGGCAAAATTCTTGATGTTGTAGCGCTTGATCACTAACGGCCGCCCCGCCACCTCGACCTTGGCCACCGTCGCCGCACCACCGGTCTTGTACAGGTGGCCTTGGTCCAGCAACGCATCCGCCTGCGCCAATACCGGCAACATCACGGGCTCTTCTTCACGACGAATCGCGCGCAAGCCAAAGGCGCCACGCACCACGCTGAACAACGTGCACTCGCGGCCAACCTTGCTCAGGAAGTCCTTCAAACGCCAGGCACTGACTTTGCGCACCTGCTTTTCCAGGGCTTGCAGCGGCAAGGCGTGTTCGCCATTGCCCAACAGGTAATACACCAGCAGTTCTTCGGTGAACGGCTCAAGGTTCTTCGGCAACTGGGCGAAAAACACCCCGAGGTTTTCCAGCACCCGCTGGCGCGACAAGGGTTTGCCGGCCTCTTCGACGCGAATCCCGGCGCCGTCGATCAGGTACAGCTTGCCGTCCTGGCGCAGCAGGTTGTCCAGGTGCAGGTCTTCCTGCCACAGGCCTTTAGTGTGCATCTGGGCAATCGCGCCCAACGCCTCGGCGAGTACAGCGGTTTGTTCGTCGGCCAGCGGCGGCAAGCCTTCGACCGCCTGCCAGGCATCGCCGAGGCTTTCGGCGCCTTCGATGAACTCAAACAGCAGCCAGCCGCCCTCGCCTTCCTGCAAGCCATCGGCCAGCAGCAATGGCGTAGTCAGGCCTTGCTCGGCCAACAGGCGTACACCCGCAAGCTCACGCTGAAAATGCCGCGCAGCCTTGCCGCCCACCAACAATTTGGCCAGCACCGGGCGCCCGCGCCAGACGGCGGCGCCGACGTAGCGCTCGCCCGGCAACACACGCAGCAGGCTGAGCAATTGCAATTGCCCGGGGCCTGCCGCGTCCGCCAGCTCCAGGGTCAGCGGCAGGTCGGGGGCACGCCCCGCGTCTTTGAGCGCAGACAAACGCATCAGCGCTTCTCCTTGTGGCTGCGACGGGCCGTCAGGCGCTGGTACCACGCGCCCACCAGCGAACTGTCTTGCGGCTGCTCGAGGTAAGCCGCCAGCAGTTGGCGGATTTGTGCATCCGACCATTGAGGTGCCCGGCGCAGCAGCGGCTCAAGGTCCTTGACCCGGTCACGCTGGCCGAACAACAACGGGCGGGTTTTCTCCAAGTCGATCAACTGCGCGGCATAAGCCTCGCCGCGTGCCTGCAGGAAAATATGCTTGGGGTAGAAGCAGCCATGCACCTGCCCCACGCTGTGCAGGTGGCGGGCCAACTTGCCGCAGGCCAGCAGGATCGCGCGGTGTTGGGCGTCCGTCAGTTGCGGCCACTGCTCCAGCAGCGAATCCAGGTCATTCCAGCCGTCGAGGGCACGAGTCAGCAGCATCGCGCGATGCTCGCCACCGACCTTGCGCTCACCGAAAAACGCAGCCTGCAACGCAGGAATACCGAGCTTCTGGTAACGGCTGATATTGCGAAATTCGCGAGCGAACGTGGGCTCGCCAAACGGCTTGTGCAGGGTGCGTGTCAGGTAGTTGCTCTGACGCTTGAGGTAATACCCCTGCCCTTCAAGCTCAAGACGAAACACGCTGCTCCAGCCGCCTTGGCTGGTATTGGGTTCGTCCACCGCGTCGAGTTGCCGGGCCCACAGGGAATCGAACGTTGCGAGGCCGTGGCGCTCAAGCAGAGCGCGGTCTTCGGCCGCCAGGAAATCACTCATTCGCGCCCCTCGAAAAACTTCACCACGTGGCGAATTCGCTGTTTGTCCGACGCCGACAGGTGTGGGCGCTGGCGATATTGCAGGTAGAACCGCAGCCGCTGGGTGGCCGACAAGTGATACTTGGCGACCTTGTCCAGGCAGGCCAGGTCCTTGGTGATCCGGTACTTGAGCCAGAAACCGCGCCAGAAATCACCGTTGGGGCAATCGATCAGGTACAGGGTCTGGTGGTCGTCGACCAGCAGGTTGCGCCACTTCAAGTCGTTATGGGTGAAGCGATGCTCGTGCATCGTGCGCGTGTATTCGGCGAGCTGGCGGCTGATGGCGTTGACCCACTTGGGGTCTTTCAGGCGGGCATCATTGCGGTCGGCCAGTACCGAAAGGTCTTCGGTTTTCGGCAGCTCGCGGGTGATCATCGCGCCACGGTCGTAGGCCAGGCCCTTGCGCTCCAGGCCCCAGGCCACCACGTCCGCCGTGGGGATGCCCCACTTGGCGAAACGCTTGAGGTTCTGCCACTCGGACTTGACCCGCGGCTTGCCCAGATAACGGCGCAGGCCCTTGCCGGCGCCCACATAGCGCTTGACGTAATAATTGACCCCGCCACGCTCCACCCGAATCACTTCCGACAGCGGGTCACGGGTCAGTTGCTCACCCTGCAGGGCGAACACCGCCTCAAGGCTGCCAAACTCATCCGCAAGGGCGGCGTAAGCAGGTTCCAGGTTCCAACCCGCCATCAGATCGCATCCCCCAGGCGTTGCTTGCGTGCGTAAAGCTTGTCGGCCTTGCGCTGCAACAGGCTCAGGGACGCCGATTGCTCGGCGAGAATCTGGCGCAGTGGCTGGCGGAAATAGCCCTTCAGGAAGCGGAGCTTGTCGCGTCGGGTCAGGCCGATTTCCAGCGCCGAGTAGTACAGCGCCGACAGATCTTTGTCACGCCAGCGCAGCGGTAAATGGGCACGCAGCTGGGCGCGGTGCAGGTCGATCACCGACAACTTGATGTTGTTCGCGTCGACCGGTTGCGCGGTGTCCAACAGGAAGTGGCACAGGTAACAGTCGCGGTGGTTCACGCCGCCCCGGTGCATATCGCCGACCATGCGCGCCAGCTCGTCCGTAAGTGCATGGCGCAACGCGGGCGCAGGCGGCTCGGCGACCCAGTTGACAGTCAGGTCTTCCAGGCTGATGGTCGGCGCCAGCTCTTCGGTGATGATGAACGAGTGCTGGTCGGCCGGGTTGCTGCCCTTTTCGCCAAAGGCCACGCCGGTCATGGTCGGCACGCCGAGTTCCTGCAGGCGATGGATCGCCGCCCACTCAAGGCCCGCGCCGAGCACCGGCAACTTGGCAGTGATCAGGTTCTTGAAGATTTCGCCCCAGCCGATGCCCCGGTGGATTTTTACGAAATACGGGCGGCCGTCGACCTCGGTGCGCAAGGTACGGCGCGCCGCCAGTTCACGAAACACCTGGCCTTGCAGTTTTTCGACTTCAGCGAAGGCGTCACGCCCGGCCCATAACGTCTTGAACGGTTCGGCAAGAATCAACTTCATCGTTTTGGCTCCGCCAGAATCACATCCGCAGCGTGCTGCGGCATGCTGTAGAGGTCGGCCGTCTCGGCGAAGGCCAACCCATTGCGGCCCCAGGCCGCGCGCTGTGAGGTGTCGGTGAGCATTTGGGTCAGGTACCTGTTGAGCTGCGCTTGTTCAAACGGCTCATCCAGCACCAGGCCGCTGTCGGCCTCTGCGATGTAGTGCGCGTAACCGCACACCGCCGAGACCAGCACCGGCAACCCGGCCACCAGGGCTTCGAGCAACACCGTGCCGGTGTTTTCGTTGTACGCCGGGTGGATCAACAGGTCGGCGCCCAACAGGAAACGCGGAATATCGCTGCGCCCCTTGAGGAACTGCACGTTATCGCCCAAGCCCAGGGTGGCGCTCTGCAGTTGGAATACTTTGGGGTCGTCCTGGCCAATTACAAACAGGCGCGTGCGTTTTTTCAGTTCCGCCGGCAGCGCGGCCACGGCCTTGAGGCTGCGGTCGACGCCCTTGGTCTTGAAGCCCGAGCCGATTTGCACCAGCAGCAGTTCGTCTTCGCTCAGGTTGAATTCCTTGCGGAACCCTTCGCGGATTTCAGCCGCATTCGGCGGCGCACGGCGGTCCTGGGCGATGCCCGGGGGCAACAGATGGAAGCGCTCAAGCGGCGTGTCGTAGTGCTTGATGAACAGCGGCTGCTGCACTTCGGAGATCATCAACACTTCGGTCTTGGCGTCTTTGGCAAACACCGCACGCTCGTACTCGGCAAAGTGTTTGTAACGGCCAAAGTAGCGGTACAGCGAGTGGCGCAGGTTTTGCGCCTTGTCTTCAAAGCAGCCGTCGGCGGCGTAGTACACGTCCAGGCCGGGCATTTTGTTGAAGCCAATCAGTCGGTCCACCGGGCGCTTGGCCAGGTCAGCTTCCATCCAGGCGCTGAGTTTTTCATTGCGCCGATGGTTGAAGAACGCCTTGACCGGCGCCACCAATACTTCAAAACCGGGCGGGACGTCGCCTTCCCAGATCAGTGTGTACACACGAATCTGGTGGCCGCGCTTCTGGCACTCCAGGGCGATACGCATGAAGTCGCGCTGCAGGCCGCCGAAGGGGAAATATTTGTACAGAACAAAAGCCAGTTGCATCAGTGCAGCTCCTCAGCCAATAACAACGTGCTCAGTCGGCTGGCCACACGCTCAGGGTTCAGGCGCGTGAAGCACAGGGGCGATTCGCGCTTGATGTCGAACCGACGAAGATCGTCGGCCGTCGGTTGATAGGTACAGGTTTTTTGCAGGCACGGCGCGCAGGGAAAATCGCTGGCCAGGTGAATCTGGCCCTTGCCGTAGGCGCCGGTAAGGCCCGGGTTGGTAGGGCCGAACAGCGAAATCGTCGGCACATCCAGCGCGGCGGCCAAATGCCCCAGGCCCGTGTCCACCGCCACGCAGGCGCGGGCGCCGGCCAATACACGGGCAACGCCGGCCAGGTTCAACTTGGGCAGCACTTCGGCGTTGGGCAGGCCTTGGGCCAGGCGCTCGGCGCGGGCTTTTTCGGCGGCATTGCCCCACGGCAACTTCACGTCCACACCCAGGCGGCCCATGCGCTCGGCCAACTCGCGCCAGTAGGCTTCGGGCCAGTGCTTGGTGTCCCAGGTGGTGCCGTGCAGCAGCAATACGAAGGGTTTTTTCGGCGGCAGGCCGAGCAGTTTTTCGACGCTCAGCCCGTAGTCGCCCAACGCTTTGGGCAAGTCATAACCCAAGGCCACGGCGAACAGCTGGCGCAAACGCTCCACCGCGTGCTGCCCACGGGCCACAGCCAGGCGCCGGGAATAAAAGCGTGCGGCGATAGGCTCACGGGCCGAGTCTTTATCAAAACCGGCTACCGGAGCACGCACGTAGCGCGTCAGCCAGGCGCTTTTAAGCAGGCCCTGGGCGTCGATCACCAGGTCGTATTTGGTCGACTGGATGCGCTGCTTGAAGCGCCGCCATTCGCCACTCTTGATGGTTTGCCAGATATTTTTGCGCCAGCGGCGGATGGCCACCGGGATCACCTTGTCCACTGCCGGGTGCCAGGTGGGAATTTCGGCAAAGCCTTCCTCCACCACCCAGTCAAAGCGAATGCCGGGAATGGCCCGCGCCGCGTCGGTCAGGGCCGGCAAGGCGTGGATCACGTCGCCCAGGGATGAGGTCTTGATTACCAGTACGCGCAAACTATCGGACCTCGACCGCAGTGCCCTGCAACCGCTGCAGGGCTTCGTTCACCGGCTGCGGCAGCAACTGGCGCATGCAGTTGTAGTGGCCGAAACGGCAGGTGCGCTCAAAACACGGGCTGCAATCCAGGCCCAGGCGCACCACTTCGACCTGGTCGGCCAAAGGCGGGGTGAAACCCGGGGAAGTGGAGCCGTACACCGCCACCAGTGGGCGGTTCAGTGCAGCCGCCACGTGCATCAGGCCGGAGTCGTTGGACACCACAGAATCTGCGCAAGACAGCAGATCAATCGCCTCGGCCAGCGACGTATCGCCGCTGAGGTTCACCGCCTCTTCACGCAGGCCGGGAATCAGGCGCTGACGGATGTCTTCGCCCACCGGGTGGTCCTTCTTCGAACCAAACAGCCACACCTGCCAGCCTTCGCGGATCTTGGCCTCGGCGACCTTGGCGTAATGTTCCGACGGCCAGCGCTTGGACTCGCCAAACTCGGCGCCGGGGCACAAGGCCAACACCGGGCGATCCAGTGTGAGGCCGAACTTGGCCAGCGCGGCGTCGCGGCTCACCGGGTCAATTTGCAGGCTGGGGCGCGGGTACGGCGTGGGCAATTCGGCGCCCGGCTCAAAGGCCAGGGCCATGAAGCGTTCGATCATCAGCGGGTAGCGCGCCTTGTCCAGCGTGCGCACGTCGTTGAGCAAGATGTAACGAAACTCGCCGCGCCAGCCCGTGCGCTTGGGGATGCCGGCGAAGTACGGCACCAACGCGGATTTGAGCGAGTTGGGCAACAGGATCGCCTGGTCGTACTGGCCCGCCAGGGATTTGCCGATACGACGGCGGGTCGCCAGCTCCAGCGCGCCGTGGCCGAGCGGAAAGCTCAAGGCCTGGCGCACTTCGGGCATGCGCTCAAGAATCGGCCGGCTCCACTCGGGGGCGAGCACGTCGATCTGGCAGTCTGGATGGCGCATACGCAGGCACTGAAACAGTGTCTGCGCCATTACCATGTCACCGACCCAACTGGGCCCAACGATCAGAATATTCATGTAGTTTCCACAAACGATACGGGGAGGCTTATGCCTCCCCGCCTCGATAATGACTGCAGATCGCGCTTTGTGTGGGAGCGGGCTTGCTCGCGAAAGCATCACCGCGGTCTGCCAGACAGACCGCAGCGCCTGCTTCGCGAGCAAGCCCGCTCCCACATAAAGCCGATTTCCACATTAGATTGGCGTCACTCAATTAATCAGCTTAACCCCAGCTCTTTCCAGATTCGCATCACCTGGCGCCGTTCGTCGGCAAACTGGTCTCCGGCCACCGTACCTGCCTCGTTTTGCAAGGCCTGGCGGTGGGCGGCGGAACGGTAAGCCTTATATACCTCGCGCAGCAGGTGAGCCTCGGCGGCGGGCATCAACCCCACCTGCTCGAGCCCTTCCAGGATGCGAATATTGTCGGTGTAGCGCAGCAACGATGGATGTTGCGCAGACCACGCCAAAGCCGCGTATTGCACCATAAATTCAATATCGACGATACCTCCGGCGTCCTGCTTGAGGTCGAACGCTGCCGTGGGTTCGAAGGCATTGGTGCCGGTTCCGGCTGCTGTGGACTTGGTGCCCAGGTTGTCACGCATCTTGGCGCGCATCTCGCTGACCTCCTGGCGCAGCTTCGCCAGGTCGCGTTCCTGCCCCAACACTTTAGCCCGTACCTGCTCAAACGCCTGGCCCACATCCTGGCTGCCCACCAGCACCCGTGCGCGGATCAGGGCCTGATGCTCCCAGGTCCAGGCTTCATTTTGTTGATAGCGCTCAAACGCGCCGAGCGAACTCACCAGCAGGCCGGAAGCGCCCGAGGGCCGCAGGCGCATGTCCACTTCGTAGAGCTGGCCGGAGTTGGTCTGGGTGGTCAGCAGGTGAATGATGCGCTGGCCCAGGCGCGTGAAGAACTGCGCGCCGTCGATGGGCTTGGCACCGTCGGTTTCAGCCTGCGGGTCACCGTCGTGAATGAACACCAGATCCAGGTCCGATCCATGCCCCAGTTCGATGCCGCCGACCTTGCCGTAACCGACAATGATGAAGCCGGGGTCGCACAGCGTGCCGTCCACCCGTTGCGGCGAGCCATGGCGCGCCACGGTTTGGCGCCAGGCCAGGGCCAGCACTTGTTCGAGGATGGCTTCGGCAAGCCAGGTCAGGTAGTCGCTGACTTTCATCAAGGGCAGGCTGCCGGCGATTTCCGAAGCGGCCACGCGCAGGCGGTGGGCCAGTTTGAAGTGGCGCAAGGCTTCCATTTGTTGCTCAAGGTCATCCTCGGGAATGCGCGTCAGCCGCTCGCGCAGTTCGGCGGCCAACTCCGGCGCCAATGGCGGCTTGAACAGGCGGCCTTCGTTGAGCAATTCGTCGAGCAACAGCGGGAAACGCGTGATCTGTTCGGCTATCCACGGGCTGGCGGCGCACAGGGTCAACAGGCGACGCAGGGCGTCAGGGTTTTCCGTGAGCAGCACCAGATAAGCAGAGCGCCGGGCGACGGCTTCCACCAACGGCAGCACGCGCTCCAGCACCAGATCCGGGTTGGCGTGCTCCACGGCCTGGGCCAGCAGGCGCGGGATAAACGCATCCAGACGCTCACGTCCCAGGCGCTGCATGGCGCGCAGCTGCGGGCTACCGCGCAGGCTGGCCAGGGCTTTGAGTGCCTTGGGCGCGTCGGTGAAACCGCCTTCAGCCAATTGCCGGCAGGCGGCGTCTTCGTCTTGGGACTCTTCCCACAACGGCAACCATTCACCGCCTACAACTAACTCGCTCTCTTCGCCTTCCTCTTCATCGGGGTCAGCGATGACTTGGCGGAAATGCCAATCGACGCGGCCACGCCAGTACATCAGGCGTTCGTGGAACGCAGCCCAATCGGCGAAACCCAACATAAAGGCGATGCGCGCCTGATCTTCAGGGCTGTCGGGGAGCATTTGCGTCTGCCGGTCGGCAATCGCCTGGATCGCGTGTTCGGTGTAGCGCAAGAATTCGTAGCCATTACGCAGTTCCGCGATCACCGCTGGCGGCAGATAGCCTTGGCCTTCCAGAGTGCCCAGCACTTTGAGCAGCGGGCGCTGTTGCAGGCTGAGGTCACGGCCACCGTGGATCAGCTGGAACGCCTGGGCGATAAATTCCACCTCGCGAATACCGCCCGAGCCCAGCTTGATGTTCTCGGCCATGCCTTTGCGCCGCACTTCCTGCTGAATCAGCTGCTTCATGGTGCGCAGCGCTTCGATGGCGGAAAAGTCCAGGTAACGCCGGTAGACGAACGGCCGCAGCATGTCGAGCAGCTGCGCGCCGGCCACCTGGTCACCGGCCACTACCCGCGCCTTGATCATGGCGTAGCGTTCCCAGTCGCGACCCTGGTCCTGATAGTACTGCTCCAGCGCGTTGAAGCTGAGCACTAACGCGCCGGCCGAGCCGTAAGGGCGCAGGCGCATGTCGACGCGGAACACGAAGCCGTCGACGGTCATCGGGTCGAGGGCCTTGATCAGTTTTTGACCCAGCCGGATGAAAAACTCCTGGTTATCCAGGGCGCGCTTGACGCCCACCGTCTCGCCGCCTTCGGGGTAGGCGAAGATCAGGTCGATGTCGGACGACAGGTTCAGCTCCACCGCGCCAAGCTTGCCCATGCCAAGGATGACCATGTGCTGGGCTTCGCCGCTGCGCCGGCCAGTGGGCGTGCCGAATTGCACGCAGTGGCGCTGGTACAGCCATTGATAAGCCTGGTCGATGCTGGCATCGGCCATGTCGGAGAGGTCACGGCAGGTTTGCACCAGGTCGGCCTGGCGGGTGAGGTCGCGCCAGATGATGCGCACTTGTTGGCGCGTGCGCTGGCGGCGCAAAACGCGGCCGAGCTCATCTTCTGTTTCGGCCTGTTGCACGGCACCCGCGATCTGGCTGCACAGCTCGCCGGGCGCAAAGCCGCGGTCCAGCTCGCCCCAGGCCACCAGTTCGAGCAACATCAAAGGGTCACGAACGCTCTGTTCAATGACGAAATCACTGGCGGCGCACACGCGCACGAAGTCGGCCCACCGTTGCGGCGGCCACTCGGAAAGTCCATGATCGTCGTCCAGCGCGGCCACTGCGTCACGAAATGACTGCTCGGCCCGCTGGGCAAAAGGCAAGAGAATGGCCGGTAATTCGGCCAGCGTTGGAAGGCTCATGGTCTATCCTTGATCGGCGCGTAAAGGGCGTGTTGCTGTGAAGGCAAGAACCACGCTTGGTGAAGGACTGTCGAACAAAGGTTAGAAATAGCTGAAATTAATTTCATTTTGGCAGCCAGCATCAAACTTTCACCTTTTCTTGTTCGCAAAAGATCAACAATAACGATTATGCTCACCAGCCAGACCGAGCCATACGCTCAGTCTTGTGTAGTTTTACTACTCGTATATACATTCGAAAGGCTGAAATGGCCGACGATTTGTAGTAAAACTACAGGACGCCGAAGCAACCTTCGGCCATCCAAGAATTTATGTCGTCTGCCCACAAGGCCAGTCGCAAACTCAGGCAACCGATTCTGGTAGCCTTTCCGCCCTGGAGCAAGCCATGCAAGACCTCGATCCCGTCGAAACCCAGGAATGGCTGGACGCCCTGGAATCGGTTCTCGACAAAGAAGGCGAAGACCGTGCTCACTACCTGATGACCCGTATGGGCGAACTCGCGACCCGCAGCGGCTCGCAATTGCCTTACGCCATCACTACGCCATACCGCAACACCATCCCTGTTACCCACGAAGCACGCATGCCTGGCGACCTGTTCATGGAACGCCGCATTCGCTCGCTGGTACGCTGGAACGCCATGGCGATGGTAATGCGCACGAACTTGAAAGATTCGGACCTGGGCGGTCACATCTCCAGCTTCGCTTCCAGCGCAACCCTGTATGACATCGGCTTCAACTACTTCTTCCAGGCCCCGACCGACGAACACGGCGGCGACCTGATCTACTTCCAGGGCCACACCTCCCCAGGCGTTTACGCCCGTGCGTTCATGGAAGGCCGCATCACCGAAGAACACATGAACAACTTCCGCCAGGAAGTGGACGGTAACGGCTTGTCGTCGTACCCGCACCCTTGGCTGATGCCTGATTTCTGGCAGTTCCCGACTGTATCCATGGGCCTGGGCCCGATCCAGGCGATCTACCAGGCTCGCTTCATGAAGTACCTGGAAGCCCGTGGCTTCATCCCTGAAGGCAAGCAGAAAGTCTGGTGCTTCCTGGGTGACGGCGAGTGTGACGAGCCGGAATCCCTGGGCGCCATCTCCCTGGCCGGCCGCGAGAAGCTCGACAACCTGATCTTCGTCATCAACTGCAACCTGCAGCGCCTCGACGGCCCGGTTCGCGGCAACGGCAAGATCATCCAGGAACTCGAAGGCGTGTTCCGCGGTGCTCAATGGAACGTGACCAAAGTCATCTGGGGCCGTTTCTGGGACCCACTGCTGGCCAAAGACGTCGACGGCATCCTGCAACGTCGCATGGACGAAGTCATCGACGGCGAGTACCAGAACTACAAAGCCAAAGACGGCGCGTTCGTACGCGAACACTTCTTCAACACGCCTGAACTCAAGGCGATGGTTGCAGACCTGTCCGACGACGAGATCTGGAAACTCAACCGTGGCGGCCACGACCCGTACAAGGTCTACGCGGCGTACCACGAAGCGGTGAACCACAAAGAACAACCGACCGTCATCCTGGCCAAGACCATCAAGGGTTATGGCACCGGTGCCGGCGAAGCGAAGAACACTGCGCACAACACCAAGAAAGTCGATGTCGACAGCCTGAAGTTGTTCCGCGACCGCTTCGACATCCCGGTCAAGGACGAAGAGCTGGAGAACCTGCCGTTCTTCAAGCCTGAGCCGAACAGCGCCGAAGCCCGTTACCTGGCCGAGCGCCGCGCCGCACTGGGTGGTTTCGTGCCACAGCGCCGCGCCAACAGCTTCAGCGTACCGACGCCGGACCTGAGCACCCTCAAGGCGATCCTTGACGGCTCGGGCGACCGTGAAATTTCCACCACCATGGCTTTCGTGCGCATCCTGGCGCAACTGGTCAAGGACAAGGACATCGGCCCGCGCATCGTTCCGATCATCCCGGACGAAGCCCGTACCTTCGGTATGGAAGGCATGTTCCGTCAGTTGGGCATCTACTCCTCCGTCGGCCAGCTCTACGAGCCAGTCGATAAAGACCAGGTGATGTTCTACAAGGAAGACAAGAAGGGCCAGATCCTCGAAGAAGGCATCAACGAAGCGGGCGCCATGAGCTCCTTCATCGCTGCCGGTACTTCGTACTCCAGCCACAACCAGCCGATGCTGCCGTTCTACATCTTCTACTCGATGTTCGGCTTCCAGCGCATTGGCGACCTGGCGTGGGCAGCAGGCGACAGCCGTACCCGTGGCTTCCTGATCGGCGGCACCGCCGGTCGTACCACGCTGAACGGCGAAGGCCTGCAACACGAAGACGGTCACAGCCACATCCTGGCGGCCACCATCCCGAACTGCCGCACCTTTGATCCAACCTACGGCTATGAGCTGGCGGTGATCATCCAGGACGGCATGAAGAAGATGACCGAAGAGCAGCAGGACGTTTTCTACTACATCACCGTGATGAACGAGTCCTACCAGCAGCCAGCCATGCCGGCCGGTGTTGAGGAAGGCATCATCAAAGGCATGTACCTGCTCGAAGAAGACACCAAGGAAGCGGCGCACCACGTACAGCTGATGGGCTCCGGCACCATCCTGCGCGAAGTGCGTGAAGCGGCGAAGATCCTGCGTGAAGAGTTCAACGTCGGCGCTGACGTGTGGAGCGTTACCAGCTTCAACGAACTGCGTCGCGATGGCCTGGCCGTAGAGCGTCACAACCGCCTGCACCCTGGCCAGAAGCCACAGCTCACCTTCGTTGAAGAGTGCCTGAATGGCCGTAAAGGTCCGGTGATCGCATCGACCGACTACATGAAACTGTTTGCTGAACAAATTCGCCAGTGGGTCCCGTCCAAGGAATTCAAAGTCCTGGGCACCGACGGTTTCGGCCGCAGTGACAGCCGCAAGAAGCTGCGTCACTTCTTCGAAGTTGACCGTCACTTCGTGGTGTTGGCAGCCCTGGAAGCCTTGGCTGACCGTGGTGAGATCGAACCTAAGGTGGTAGCAGACGCTATCGTCAAGTTCGGGATCAACCCGGAAAAACGCAACCCACTGGACTGCTGAGGAGATTTTTTGTGAGCGAACTCATTCGCGTACCTGACATCGGCAGCGGTGAAGGTGAAGTAATCGAGCTGTTTGTGAAGGTCGGCGACAAAGTCGAAGCCGACCAGAGCATCCTGACCCTGGAGTCGGACAAGGCGAGCATGGAAATTCCTGCTCCCAAGGCCGGCGTGGTCAAGAGCCTGAAAGTGAAGCTGGGCGACCGCCTGAAAGAAGGCGACGAACTGCTGGAACTGGAAATCGAAGGTGCCGCTGATGCGGCCCCTGCGCCAGCTCCTGCTGCCGCTGCTGCACCCGCGCCTGCTGAAAAGCCTGCTGCTGCCGAGGCCCCAGCGGCCCCGGCTGCTGCTCCGGCCGCAGCCTCTGTTCAGGACATTCACGTCCCGGACATCGGCTCGTCGGGCAAGGCCAAGATCATCGAGCTGCTGGTCAAGGTCGGCGACACCGTCGAAGCCGACCAGTCGCTGATCACCCTGGAGTCCGACAAGGCCTCCATGGAAATCCCGTCGCCGGCTGCCGGCGTGGTGGAAAGCATCGCGGTCAAGCTGGAAGACGAAGTCGGCACTGGCGACTTCATCCTCAAGCTCAAAGTACAAGGCGCTGCACCGGCTGCTGCCCCAGCACCGGCCGCCGCTCCCGCTGCCAAGGCTGAAGCTGCACCAGCCGCTGCTACCCCTGCGCCTGCTGCAAAAGCCGAGGCTGCTCCGGCCCCTGCGGCTGCACCAGCACCAAGCGGTGCCAAGGTTCATGCCGGCCCTGCCGTGCGTCAGTTGGCCCGTGAGTTCGGCGTTGAGCTGAGCGCTGTCGCGGCCAGCGGCCCTCACGGCCGCGTGCTGAAGGAAGACGTGCAGGTTTACGTCAAAACCATGATGCAGAAAGCCAAGGAAGCGCCGGCTGCCGGCGGTGCTACCGGTGGTTCGGGCATTCCGCCGATCCGCACCGTCGATTTCAGCCGCTTCGGCGAAATCGAAGAAGTGCCGATGACCCGCCTGATGCAAATTGGCGCGGCCGGCCTGCACGCCAGCTGGTTGAACATCCCGCACGTGACTCAGTTCGACCAGGCCGACATCACCGACCTGGAAGCTTTCCGCGTTGCGCAGAAAGCCGTGGCCGAAAAAGCCGGTGTGAAACTGACCGTGCTGCCACTGCTGCTCAAGGCCTGTGCACACCTGCTCAAGGAGCTGCCGGACTTCAACGCCTCGCTGGCGCCAAGCGGCAAGGCGATCATCCGCAAGAAATACGTGCACATCGGCTTTGCCGTCGACACCCCGGATGGCCTGCTGGTACCGGTCATCAAGAACGTCGACCAGAAGAGCCTGCTGCAACTTGCCGCTGAAGCCGCTGCACTGGCTGCCAAGGCCCGCGACAAGAAGCTCACCCCGGACGACATGCAGGGCGCTTGCTTCACCATCTCCAGCCTCGGTCACATTGGCGGCACTGGCTTCACGCCAATCGTCAACGCGCCTGAAGTGGCGATCCTGGGCGTTTCCAAGGCAACCATCCAGCCTGTGTGGGACGGTAAAGCGTTCCAGCCGAAGCTGATGCTGCCACTGTCGCTGTCCTACGATCACCGCGTGATCAACGGCGCTGCTGCGGCTCGCTTCACCCAGCGCCTGAGCCAGTTGCTGAACGACATCCGCACCATCCTGCTGTAAGCCTCAACGGGCCTCCCCTTCACCGGGGGGAGGCCTGGCTACACCGATTTCCGAGCGCCACGCTCGTACCTCAACCCCGCTCTGGCGGGGCTTTTTTTTGGGCGTTTGTTGGGCACCGGAAATGGCGTTGTACACCACCCATCACCCCGATTGCAGAAATCCCTCGCGCGGCCGATAACACACATATAGCACTTAGCCTTCATCCTCTCTTGTCAGTACGTGCTGCATGATGCAACCTTGCCGCAGGCGACAGTAAAGAGGGCGTGAGCCCGGCGCCGTGCGCGTCTTCCCAAGCGAGTTTCCCCCATGAAAAGCCAACCCGATGTCGCCCGAATGGCGGCCGAGGTAGTGACGCAATTACCGGTGCCTTCGCGCCTCGGTATGCTGCGTTTCGAGCGGCTTAATGAGGCAAGCTGGGCCTTGCTGTACCTCGACCCCAATTGCGAGCGCCAATTCGGCCTGCCGGCAGTTGAATTGTGTGCGTTGCTTGGCACCCCCTACGCCAGCCTGATGGAGCCCCAGGCGCGCTATCAGCTACACGACGCCATCCAGCAGCAACTGGCCCAGAGCCCGCACTATCTGGTGCGCTACACCCTGCACACCAATGATGGCCCGCTGAGCTTGCTGGAAATGGGCGAAGCCTACAAACAACACAATCGCCACCTGCTGCGCGGCTACCTGATGGTCGTCGACGGGCTGTTCAGCGAAATCCCCACGGCAGCCCCGACCGCTGACCTGGAAAACCAGAACAGTCGCCTGCAGATCGCCCTGGAACTCAACCAGCGCGCCCAGCAAGAACAACTGCAACATCTTGAGCGGGTACGCGCCCAACAAGAGCTGATCCTGCTGCTGGCGCGCCAGCGCTACACCACGCCCAATTCTCTGCTGGAAGCTGCCGAGCTGATCACCCGCAGCGCCTGCGACATCTACCAGATCGATTGCGCAAGCATCTGGAACCTCGAAGGCCAGCGCCTGGTGCCGATCTCGGCGTACCACCGCGCCGACCAACAGCACCACTTGCCCGAAGCCATCGACGCGAGCAGTTTCCCCGATTACCTGGAAGCCTTGCACTCCAGCCGCGCCATCGACGCCACCCACGCGATGCGCGACCCGCGCACCCGTGAAATGGCCGAGAGCCTGCGCGCCAAGGACGTGCACGCGATGCTCGACGCCAGCATCCGCGTGGATGGCCAGGTCGTCGGCGTGCTGTGCCTTGAACAGGGTGGCAGCTCGCGCGCGTGGCAATCCGACGAGATCGCCTTTGCCGGTGAGCTGGCGGACCAGTTCGCGCAAGTCATCAACAACCACAACCGCCGCACCGCCACCAGTGCCTTGCACCTGTTCCAGCGCGCCGTGGAGCAGAGTGCCAACGCGTTTTTGCTGGTCAATTGCGACGGTGTGGTGGAGTACGTCAACCCAAGCTTCACCGCGATCACCCAATACAGCGCCGAGGAAGTCCACGGCCACCGCCTGGCACAGCTGCCGGCGTTGGAGAACCTCAGCGAGCTGCTGTTCGACGCGCCGTCTTCACTGGCTAAAAGCAACAGTTGGCAGGGCGAGTTCAAGAGCCGGCGCAAGAACCTGGAGCCCTACTGGGGCCAGCTGTCGATTTCCAAGGTGTATGGCGACAACCGTGAGTTGACCCACTACATCGGCATCTACGAAGACATCACCCAGACCAAGCTCGCGCAACAGCGCATCGAACGCTTGGCCTACACCGACAACCTGACCAATTTGGGCAACCGCCCCGCGTTCATCCGCAACCTCGATGAACGCTTTGCCCGCGACAGCGACAGCCCGATCAGCCTGCTGCTGGTGGACATCGACAACTTCAAGCGGATCAACGACAGCCTCGGCCACCAGACCGGCGACAAACTGCTGATCAGCCTGGCCCGGCGCCTGCGCAACAGCCTGAGTGCCGGCGGCAGCCTGGCGCGCTTTGCCAGCAACGAATTTGCGGTGCTGCTGGATGACACCGACCTTGAGACGGGCCAGCAAGTCGCCAGCCAGTTGCTGACCACCCTCGACAAGCCGATGTTCGTCGACAACCAATTGATCAGCGTCACCGGCTCCGTGGGCCTGGCCTGCGCGCCGCTGCATGGCCGCGACCCGCAAACCCTGATGCGCAACGCAGGCCTTGCCCTGCACAAGGCCAAGGCCAACGGCAAACACCAGGTGCAGGTATTCACCGAAGCGTTGAACGCTGAGGCGAGTTACAAACTATTCGTGGAAAACAACCTGCGCCGCGCCCTGACCCAGAACGAGCTGGACGTGTTCTACCAGCCCAAGCTGTGCCTGCGCAGCGGCCGTTTGCTCGGCATGGAAGCGCTGCTGCGCTGGAACCACCCGGAAAAGGGCATGATCCGCCCCGACCAGTTCATCAGCGTCGCTGAAGAAACCGGGCTGATCATACCCATCGGCAAATGGATCGCGCGCCAGGCCTGCCGCATGAGCAAGCAGTTGAGCGCCAATGGCATGGGCAACCTGCAGGTGGCGATCAACCTGTCGCCCAAGCAGTTTTCCGACCCGGACCTGGTGGCCTCCATCGCCACCATCCTCAAGGAAGAACAACTGCCGGCCAACCTGCTGGAGCTGGAACTGACCGAAGGCCTGCTGCTGGAAGCCACCGAAGACACGCGCCAGCAACTCGACCAGTTGAAAAGCTTCGGCTTGACCCTGGCCATGGACGACTTCGGCACCGGCTATTCGTCGCTGAGCTACCTGAAAAAATTCCCCATCGACATCATCAAGATCGACCGCAGTTTTATCCACGAAATCCCGGACAACCAGGACGACATGGAAATCACCTCGGCGGTGATCGCCATGGCCCACAACCTTAAGCTCAAGGTGGTGGCCGAAGGCATCGAGACAGCCGAACAGTTGGCGTTCCTGCGCCGGCATCGCTGCGACGTCGGCCAGGGCTACTTGTTCGACCGGCCGATTCCCGGCGCAGAGCTGCTGGAGAAGCTTAAGCGCTACCCACGCGGGCCAATCGCCTGACAGCGCTGTAACACTCGGGCACACTGGCTGTCTGACTCATTACTTACCCAACTCAATCTGACTGAGAGGACTGATCATGGTCTTGCGCTCGGAAATTCTGGTGAACAAAAACGTGTTGCCTACTCAAGAACAAGCTTTGCCTGGCCGTGAAACCCCGATGAACCTGCCGGAAACGCATTTCGTCAACGGCAACCCCCTGCTGGGCCCGTTCCTGGACGACGTTGGCTTTGCGATTTTCGGCCTCGGTTGCTTCTGGGGCGCCGAGCGCCGGTTCTGGCAGCGCGACGGCGTGGTCAGCACCGTGGTCGGTTACGCCGGTGGCTACACGCCGAACCCGACATACGAAGAAGTCTGCTCGGGCCTGACCGGCCACAGCGAAGTGGTGCTGGTGGTGTACGACCAGGCCAAAGTGAAATACGAAGACCTGCTGAAGATGTTCTGGGAACTGCACAACCCGACCCAGGGCATGCGCCAGGGCAATGACATCGGTAGCCAGTACCGTTCGGTGATCTACGCGACCACGCCGGAACAACTCGCGGCAGCGCAGGCGAGTGCCGAGGCGTATCAGGGTGAATTGACCAAGGCGGGGCTAGGCGTGATTACCACGGAAATCGAAGAGGCGCCGACGGTGTACTTCGCCGAGGCGTATCACCAGCAGTATCTGGCGAAGAACCCGCAGGGCTATTGCGGGATCGGCGGTACGGGCGTGACCTGCCCGATCTGACGCCAAAAGCATCGCGGGCAAGCCCGCTCCCACCTTGATACGCGATCAACTGTGGGAGCGGGCTTGCCCGCGATAGCTTCATTTCAAGCGGTACAGTTATTCGGCAATCAACCAATCCATCTGCCACCCACCCTGGGTCTGGCCCAGCTGCTTGGACAGCCACGGCAGCAGCTCACGCAACTCCTCCTCCAAACCCCACGGCGGGTTGGCAATCGCCAGGCCCGAACCCGTCAGGGTGTTTGGGGTGTCCAGCGGATGCACCAGCAACTCCACACGCAGCAGCTTCGGCGCGCCAGTGCCGGCCAGGTCCTGATAGAAACGACGCAGCATGCGCTGGTCCTTCACCGGGTACCAGATCGCCGCTACAGTCTGACGCATACGGCTGACCGCTTCCTTGAGGGACGCCGCGCAGCGCTGCATTTCATCAAGTTTTTCAAACGGCGGGTCGATCAGCATCAGCGCGCGTTTTTCCGGCACCGGCAGCAAAGCACGCGGCACATGCCAGCCTTCGCCCAGGTGGACTTTGACCCGGCGATCACCCTTCATGTTGTCCTTGAGCAAAACGCCGTCTTCCGGGTGTTTCTCGTTGAGCAGCACACGGTCCTGAGGCCGCGTCAGACGACGCGCCAGCTCCGGCGAGCCCGGGTAATAGCGCAACTGGCCATCCGGGTTCATCTCGTGCAGCACGAGCATGTAGTCGGCGGTCAGCGGCGGCAGGTCGCTCTGGCCCCACAGGCGCGCGATGCCTTCCAGGTATTCACCGGTGCGGTTGGCCTGGTCGCCCTGCAGGTCGTACAAGCCGATGCCTGCGTGGGTGTCGAGGTAGGCGAACGGCTGCTCCTTGCGCGACATCAGGGCGATGAGGCGGGTCAAGGTCAGGTGTTTGAAGACATCGGCATGGTTGCCGGCGTGAAAGGCGTGACGATAATTCATGGTTGCTCCTGCGCAGGGGGCGAAGTTTACCTGCTACGCGGGCAAAGGTGCAGGGCTGCATGTCGGGCGGAGCCCATGCCGTCGATACAGCCCCTGAGTTCAGCTCAATTCCACAGCCAGGTAATTGGCCAGTGCTTCATGACTGACATTCGAGGTGCGTGCGAAATAAGCGACCTTGTGCTGCAAGGTGGTTGGCGTGAAGGCTGTGTACAAGTCGGGGCGCTGTTCTTCGAGCCATTGCAGCAAATTGTCGATCAGGGTTTGCGGTGACTGCTCGGCCAAATGCGCCAGTAACGGCGCAGGGACTCGCCACCATGGGCTGGTTTTGGCAGCCGTAACCGCGCCGGTCGCCACCGACAGCGGTCGGCCATTGATCAGGTAACGCTGGAACACCGGCAACACCTTTCCCGCCTCATCGCCCAGCTGTTGCAAAACCGGCAGAAACTGCGCGCCATCCCAAAAACGTAGAAACACCTGCTGGTCATCCGGCAAATACACCTTGGTCAGGCTTTGCAGGTGCGCCACCACTGCTTCCAGTGGGCTCGACGACACCGCCAGCCAGCCCCAGTCTGTCGACTCGGTCGCTGCTATCCAATCGAGAAAGGGGCTGTCGGGTTCGATGATACCGACATAGGGCATCACTTCACTCCACTCGGCATAAGCCGTGCCGGCCCAGAGTGATCGAGGGAGCGCCCCGGCCGCCGAGGATTGCCACGCAACCAGCGGCTTGGCATCACTGGCGTTCCCCAGCACTGCGAAGAGTTGCTCGCCGGTATGCAGAGGGGTTTCAGCCAGCCACGCAGTGGGTGTCATGGGTTGAGGCATGGGGGCAAATTCCTTTTAAGGCTCGTGGGTGATTTTGGGATCATGCGACGTCGCACTGCCCATTCCTGCAACGCTCACACTCTTCACAAAACGGCGCACTTCGCTTCAAGCTCGCCACTTGCACCGGGCTTAGCGGTGCAGGCAGTACCGCCAACAGTTTTTCCTTGATTCCGGGTGTCAACGGTGAAGCCGCCGGAGCAGGCGCACCGCCAATCTGGATCGGAACGCTGCTGAAAATCCCACCCGCTGAAAGCGTGATGGACTGCCCGCCCGCCTGAATCGTGACGCTGGCGCCTGCATCGATAACTACGCTTTGCCCCGCGCCAATCTGAATCGTTCGCCCGGCGCGCATCTGCTGCGAGCCGCCGACCACCAGATGATCATCCTGCTTCAGCTCAGTCAGTCGGTTGCCATGGGTGATGCGCTGTTCTTCGCCCTGCAGTTCATGGTGCGACTCACCCCCAACCTTCACCCGACGCGCGTTGTCGACCTGTACCTGTTGGTCATGCAGCACATGTTGGGTCCAGTCGCGTTGGGCGCGCAGGTAGATTTCTTCGGCGCCCTTGCGGTCTTCGATGCGTAGCTCGTTGTAGCCACCACCACCCGGGCTGCTTTGGCTGCGGAAAATGCTGCGGGTCATGTCGGCTGGCAAGTCGAGTGGCACGGGGGTCGCCGCGTTGGGCAGGCAACCCATGACCAACGGCATGTCCAGATCGCCATTGACGAAGCCCACCAGCACTTCCATGCCCACCCGTGGAATCAGCACCGCACCATAACGGTCATGGGCCCAGCCGCTGGCTACGCGCAGCCAGCAGCTGGAGTGGTCGTCGTGCTTGCCGTGACGATCCCAGGCCATTTGCACTTTGACCCGGCCGTATTCATCGCAATGGATTTCGCTGTTGGCAGGGCCGGTGACTACCGCGTTCTGATAGCCTGAAATTTGCGGCCGAGCCATGACCAGAGGCGTTCGAAATGGCACGTCCCAAGGGGTTACAACAAACTCGTTGCTGTAGCCCTGAGACAAATCATTGCCATCACCGTCAGGGACAACCTCCTCCAGCACTTGCGGTTGGCGGCCCTCGTGACGCAATTGGGTGACCAACCATAAATCATTCCATTCCTGACGAGGGTGGCCGGCCATCCTCAGGAATTGCCCGGTGACCAGGGCCGGCTGGTCACTCATTCCCCGGGCTTGCCGATAATCGCTGCGATGGCGCTCCAACAGCCGTTGCGCCAGGTATTTGCCATGATTACGGTCTGAAAAGTGACCGGGGTAGCCATGATCATCCAGCGCCGGGGAGAGCCGGGTGGCAGCCGTGCTTTCCAGTGTCAGGCGCGGCTTCTTGAAATCATAGTCGCGCAGGTTAACGCCGGTGCTACGGGTTTTGAGCCGCAAAATAAAGCGCTTGATCACCGGCGTGTCAGCCACCAGCCCGGAGCCTGGGGAGTAAGGCGTGGCCTGGTCCGGCTGCACGAAAACGCTCTGATCATCGCCGAACACCAGCAGGTGGCGCTCGGGACTGTGCTGGAAGTGGTAATGAATACCCGACTCGACACACAAGCGCTGAATGAACTCCAAGTCGGTTTCGCCGAACTGAACGCAGTACTCACGCTCGGGGTATTTCCCACTCAGTTGAAATGTAAAGGCATCTGGCTGAATAGCCTGGGCTTGCAGCACCAGCGCAATGATCTGGGGCACGGATTTCTTCTGGAAAATCCTCTGGTGAGTGCTGTGCTCCAGATAGGCCAACTGCGGCACCAGGGTGATTTGGTAACGGGTCAAGCGCCTGCCCGCATCACCTTGCGCCACCCGATACACCTGGCCGTGAATACCATGCCCCTCGGAGTCAAATCCCAGGAACGCCTGGCGATGTAGCAGGCTTTCGAGATCCAGATCGGCTTGATCACTGACCAGTTCGAGGTCAAAACGGAATGGCAGGCTTATAAATTCATCGCCCGAAAACCCATGGACCTTTAAATCGCTGGGCTGCCCATCGAGGGTCAGGTTAAACGCACTTTGATTGGCAGGAGCGAACATCCGGTGTTTCTCTGCGAGGGGTGGGCGGTCGATTCTGCACCAGCTTTTTGCCCACCTGAGCCCCCTCTGCGCAAATCAGTAAGCTCCTACACAATCGATTCCGAATTCTTCATCTATCCGGCGTCAAAGACGCCCCGCAGCCGTGCTAGCGTATTTGCCCCTTCCTCGCCGGATCACTGGAAAAAGCATGACCAGCCGCTACGCAAAAATCGCCCTGACCCTCTCACTCGCCGCCTTCGCCTGCTTGGTCGCGTTCAACAACATCACGGACTACGGCTCCAACTTCGCCTTCGTCAAACACGTGTTGAGCATGGACACCACCTTCCCGGGCAACGCCGCCATGTACCGCGCCATCACCACACCGTGGTTGTGGCATGCCGCCTACGCGCTGATCATCTTTGGCGAAGCACTCACCGGTTTGCTGCTAGTGCTGGGCGCATTGAAGCTGTGGCGCGCGCGGCACGCCGGCAGCGCCGATTTCAACCGCGCCAAAGCCTGCGCCACCCTCGGTCTCGCCCTTGGCTTCGTGGTGTGGTTTTTCGGCTTTATGGTGGTGGGCGGCGAATGGTTCCTGATGTGGCAATCCCATCAGTGGAATGGCCAGGATGCCGCGTTCAAGTTCTACATGGCGATTGTGGGTGTGCTGATCTTCTTGAACCTGCCGGATTCTGACTGAATCAAGCCACAAAAAAAGGCCCGCCATCCGTAGGACGCGGGCCTTTTTTTCAACTCAACGAGTGCTCAGCACCCGAAGAGGTTACTTGTTGAGGTTGTAGTCTTTTTCCGCCGCATCAAAACGCTCAACCATACCTGCGGTCGGTGCGCCCAGCTTGCTCACGAAGTAGATCGCAAGGCTGGCGAAGATGAAGCCCGGAATGATTTCGTACAGGCCCAACAGGCTGAAGTGCTTCCACACGATCACAGTGATCGCGCCGACCAGGATACCGGCCAGGGCGCCGTTGCGGGTCATGCCTTTCCACATCACCGAGATCAGCACCACTGGGCCGAAGGCTGCGCCGAAACCGGCCCAGGCATAGCTCACCAGGCCGAGCACGCGGTTGTCCGGGTTGGCGGCCATGGCAATAGCGATCAAGGCAACCACCAGCACCATCGCGCGGCCGACCCACACCAGCTCAAGCTGGGAGGCGTTTTTGCGCAGGAAGGTTTTGTAGAAGTCTTCGGTCAGGGCGCTGGAGCACACCAGCAACTGGCAGCTCAGGGTGCTCATCACGGCAGCAAGAATGGCCGACAGCAGCACACCGGCAATCCATGGGTTGAACAGCAGTTTGGCCAGCTCGATGAACACACGCTCGTGGTTCTCGGTGACAGGGCCGGCCACTTCCGGGTGCGCCGAGAAGTAGGCGATACCGAAGAAGCCTACCGCCACGGTGCCGCCCAGGCACAGGATCATCCAGGTCATGGAGATACGACGCGCATTGGCAATCGACTTCACCGAGTCCGCCGCCATGAAACGCGCGAGGATGTGCGGCTGGCCGAAGTAACCCAAGCCCCAGCCCATCAACGAAATGATGCCGATGAAGGTGGTGTTTTTCAGCATGTTGAAGTTGTCGGGGTTCTTGGCTTCGATGGCCAGGAAGGTAGTGTCAACGCCACCGGTGGCCAGCAACACGATGATCGGCGTAAGGATCAACGCGAAGATCATTAAGGTGGCTTGTACGGTATCTGTCCAGCTCACGGCCAGGAAACCACCGACGAAGGTGTAGGCAATAGTCGCCGCAGCACCGGCCCACAGCGCAGTCTCGTAGGACATGCCGAAGGTGCTTTCAAACAGGCGGGCACCGGCGACGATGCCGGAAGCGCAATAGATGGTGAAGAACACCAGGATCACCACCGCAGAGATGATCCGCAGCAGGCCGCTTTTATCTTCGAAGCGGCTGGAGAAGTAATCCGGCAGGGTCAGGGCGTCGCCATTGTGCTCGGTCTGCACCCGCAGGCGGCCGGCCACGAACAACCAGTTCAGGTAAGCGCCGACGATCAGGCCGATGGCGATCCAGCTTTCCGACAGGCCCGACATGTAGATCGCGCCCGGCAACCCCATCAGCAACCAGCCGCTCATATCGGAAGCACCGGCCGACAGAGCCGTCACCACGCTACCGAGGCTGCGGCCGCCCAGGATGTAATCGGAAAGGTTGTTGGTGGAGCGATAGGCCATGAAGCCGATCAGCACCATTGCTGCGATGTAGATCACAAACGTGATCAGGGTTGGATTACTAACGCTCATAAGAGTGACGCCCTGGCTTTGTTTTTATGTAGCGACGGTCTGTCAGACGGCCACCCATTGCTAACCGGGTAGACGAAACTGCGTGCCGCGCATTTATGACTGGCGTTTCCCCAGGAAAGCCGCCAGCCGATGAACCGAACCGCTGTGGTGGTTGCACCTTGGGCGTGAATGCTATTCAACAAAGCAAATAAGGTGCAACCAGTTTCTTGAGAATAAGTTGCACCTAGGTCTATTTCAGGCAAAACACCGGTTTTTTGCTCCTTTTCGGAGCAAGCGCAGAAAATTTCAGAACCGATTGCACCGTTATGCAACCGATTTGGCCAGACCGATCATTTCGCCTGATCACCATCAAAAATTTCATGGATAAAAAGGGTTGCACCCGGTTGCACCTCTTTCTGCGCAAAGCTAATCTTGCCGCCAGCAGATGCCACTCGGTAGTGGCACCCATGAGGATAAAAAGATGGCAACGACCACCCTTGGGGTCAAACTCGACGACCCGACCCGCGAACGCCTGAAGGCCGCCGCGACCTCCATTGATCGCACGCCGCACTGGCTGATCAAGCAGGCGATTTTCAATTACCTGGAGAAACTGGAGGGGGGTGCAACCCTGACCGAGCTCAATGGCTTGAGCACCAAGGACGCTGAAGACGCAGGCGAGGTCCCGAATGACCACGCCCACCAGTGCTTCCTGGAGTTCGCCGAGAGCATCCTGCCGCAATCCGTATTGCGCGCTTCGATCACCGCCGCTTACCGCCGTCCGGAGCCGGAAGTGGTGCCGATGCTGATCGAGCAGGCGCGCCTGCCTGCCGCAATGGCCGAAGCGACCAACAAGCTCGCCTCTTCAATCGCCGAGAAGCTGCGCAATCAGAAAAGCGCCGGCGGCCGTGCAGGCATCGTTCAGGGTTTGTTGCAGGAATTCTCCCTGTCGTCTCAGGAAGGCGTAGCGCTGATGTGCCTGGCCGAAGCGCTGCTGCGCATCCCGGACAAAGGCACCCGTGACGCACTGATCCGCGACAAGATCAGCACCGGCAACTGGCAGCCGCACCTGGGCAACAGCCCGTCGCTGTTCGTCAACGCCGCCACTTGGGGCCTGCTGCTGACCGGCAAACTGGTGGCCACCCACAACGAAACCGGCCTGACCTCGTCCTTGAGCCGCATCATCGGCAAAAGCGGCGAGCCGATGATCCGCAAGGGCGTCGACATGGCCATGCGCCTGATGGGCGAGCAGTTCGTCACCGGCGAAACCATCGCCGAAGCCCTGGCCAACGCGAGCAAGTTCGAAGCCAAGGGCTTCCGTTATTCCTACGACATGCTCGGTGAAGCCGCACTGACTGAACACGACGCCCAGAAGTACCTGGCCTCGTATGAACAAGCCATTCACTCCATCGGCAAAGCCTCTCACGGCCGTGGGATTTATGAAGGCCCGGGCATCTCCATCAAGCTGTCGGCCCTGCACCCGCGCTACAGCCGTGCGCAGTACGAGCGCGTGATGGATGAGTTGTACCCGCGCCTGCTGTCCCTGACGCTGCTGGCCAAGCAATACGATATTGGCCTGAACATCGACGCCGAAGAAGCCGACCGCCTGGAGCTGTCGCTCGACTTGCTGGAACGCCTGTGCTTCGAGCCACAACTGACAGGCTGGAACGGCATCGGTTTCGTGATCCAGGCGTACCAGAAGCGTTGCCCGTATGTGATCGACTACGTCATCGACCTGGCGCGCCGCAGCCGCCACCGCCTGATGATCCGCCTGGTCAAAGGCGCGTACTGGGACAGCGAAATCAAGCGCGCCCAGGTCGAAGGCCTGGAAGGCTACCCGGTCTACACCCGCAAGGTGTACACCGACGTTTCCTACATTGCCTGCGCACGCAAACTGCTGTCGGTGCCGGAAGTTATTTACCCGCAATTCGCCACGCACAACGCCCACACCTTGTCGGCGATTTACCATATCGCCGGTCAGAACTATTACCCCGGCCAGTACGAGTTCCAATGCCTGCACGGCATGGGCGAGCCACTGTACGAGCAGGTTGTAGGCAAGGTTTCCGAAGGCAAGCTGAACCGTCCGTGCCGCGTGTACGCACCGGTCGGCACCCACGAAACACTGTTGGCGTATCTGGTGCGTCGCTTGCTGGAAAACGGCGCCAACACCTCGTTCGTCAATCGGATTGCCGACCAATCCATCTCGATTCAGGAATTGGTAGCCGACCCGGTAGCCAGCATCGAGCAAATGGCGACGCTGGAAGGCGGCTTCGGCCTGCCACACCCGCGTATCCCTTTGCCGCGTGACCTGTATGGCAGCGACCGCGCCAACTCGGCGGGCATCGACCTGGCCAACGAACACCGCTTGGCGTCGCTGTCCTGCGCCCTGTTGGCCACCGCGCACAACAGTTGGAAAGCCGCGCCGATGCTCGGTTGCGCCTCCAGCAATGAAGCCGCTTCACCAGTACTGAACCCGTCCGACCTGCGTGACGTGGTCGGCCACGTGCAAGAGGCCACCGTCGCCGATGTCGACAACGCCATCCAGTGCGCCATCAGCTCCGGCCCGATCTGGCAGGCTACCCCGCCCGCCGAGCGCGCCGCGATCCTGGAACGCGCCGCCGATTTGATGGAAGGCGAAATCCAGCCGCTGATGGGCCTGCTGGCCCGCGAAGCCGGCAAGACCTTCGCCAACGCCATCGCCGAAGTGCGTGAAGCCGTGGATTTCCTGCGCTATTACGCGGTGCAGGCACGCAACGATTTCACCAACGACGCCCACCGCCCGTTGGGCCCGGTGGTGTGCATCAGCCCGTGGAACTTCCCGCTGGCGATTTTCAGCGGCCAGGTCGCTGCTGCATTGGCAGCGGGCAACCCGGTATTGGCCAAGCCCGCCGAGCAAACCCCGCTGGTCGCCGCTCAAGCGGTACGCATCCTGCTCGAAGCCGGCATTCCGGAAGGCGTGCTGCAATTGCTGCCGGGCCAGGGTGAAACCGTGGGCGCGCGCCTGGTCGGCGATGATCGCGTCAAAGGCGTGATGTTCACCGGCTCCACCGAAGTTGCGCGCCTGCTGCAACGCAACGTCGCCGGCCGCCTGGATGCCCAGGGCCGTCCGATCCCGCTGATCGCCGAAACCGGTGGCCAGAACGCAATGATCGTCGACTCTTCGGCACTGACCGAACAAGTGGTGATCGACGTGGTGTCCTCGGCCTTCGACAGTGCCGGCCAACGCTGCTCGGCCCTGCGTGTACTGTGCCTGCAGGAAGATTCGGCAGACCGCGTGATCGAAATGCTCAAGGGCGCCATGGCGGAATGTCGCTTGGGCAACCCTGAGCGCCTGTCCGTCGACATCGGCCCGGTGATCGACGCCGAAGCCAAGGCCGGCATCGAGAAACACATCCAGGCCATGCGCGACAAAGGCCGCACCGTGTACCAGGTGGCGATTGCCGACGGCGAAGAGATCAAGCGCGGCACGTTCGTGATGCCAACGCTGATCGAGTTGGAAAGCTTCGACGAACTGCAACGGGAGATCTTCGGCCCGGTGCTGCACGTGGTGCGCTACAAGCGCAAAGAGATCGACCAACTGATTGCGCAGATCAATGCGTCGGGCTACGGCCTGACCCTGGGCGTGCACACCCGTATCGACGAGACCATCGCCAAGGTGATCGACAACGTCAATGCCGGCAACGTCTACGTGAACCGCAACATCGTCGGCGCTGTGGTCGGCGTGCAGCCGTTTGGCGGCGAAGGCCTGTCGGGCACTGGTCCGAAGGCGGGTGGCCCGTTGTACTTGTATCGCCTGCTGTCGACTCGCCCTACGGATGCAATCGAACAATCCTTCGTTCGTGGCGACGCACTCGCCGCACCGGACGTGCGCCTGCGCGATGCCATGAGCCAGCCGCTGACCACCCTGAAAAACTGGGCCGACAGTAACCAGTTCAGCGACCTGAGTGCCCTGTGCAGCAGGTTCGCCACGCAATCGCAAAGCGGTATCACCCGCCAACTGGCTGGCCCGACCGGCGAGCGCAACAGCTACGCGATCCTGCCGCGCGAGCACGTGCTGTGCCTGGCTGAAGTGGAAGGTGATTTGCTGGCTCAGTTGGCGGCGGTATTGGCCGTGGGTGGTTCGGCGGTGTGGCCGGAAACAGACCTGACCAAAGCCTTGTTCCCACGCTTGCCGAAGGAGATTCAGGCGAAGATCAAGCGTGTGGCTGACTGGACCAAGGACGAGGTGGTGTTTGACGCGGTTCTGCACCACGGCGATTCCGACCAATTGCGTGCGGTGTGCCAGCAAGTGGCGCAGCGTGGCGGGGCCATTGTCGGGGTGCATGGTTTGTCGCAGGGTGAGACGGCGATTGCGCTGGAGCGCCTGGTGATCGAGCGGGCGTTGAGTGTTAACACCGCAGCTGCGGGCGGCAACGCCAGCCTGATGACCATCGGTTAACACATGTGGGGCGGGCTTGCTCGCGAATGCTGAGTGTCAGTCACAGATGTGCTGACTGATCCACCGCATTCGCGAGCAAGCCCGCTCCCACATTTCACCGCATTTCAATTCTTATGCCCGCGTTTTGCACTTGCATCACGCAAATCAATCTTGCTATCCAGCCTCTATTTGCGCACTTAGACTCCGGCCTATCCCCACACAGGTAAGCCGCCATGTCCGAGACGCTGCTCAGTTCCCGCAATCTGGCTTTCGAGCTGTACGAAGTCCTCGATGCCGAGGGCCTGACCCAGCGCGAGCGGTTTGCCGAACACAACCGCGAAACCTTCGACGCCGCGATCAGCACTGCGCGCAGCATCGCCGAAAAGTACTTTGCGCCGCACAACCGCAAAAACGACGAACACGAACCGCGCTTTGAGGACGGCAAGGCGATTCTGATCCCGGAAGTGAAACCCGCCGTGGATGCCTTCCTCGAAGCCGGCTTCCTCAACGCCGCCCGCAGCTTCGAAGCCGGTGGCATGCAGTTGCCGACCCTGCTGTCCCAGGCCTGCTTCGCACATTTCCAGTCCGCCAACGCTGCCTCCACGTCCTACCCGTTCCTGACTATGGGCGCTGCCAACCTGATCGAAAGCTTCGGCACCGAGGAGCAAAAACAACGCTTCCTGCAACCGATGATCGATGGCCGCTTCTTCGGCACCATGGCCCTGACCGAACCTCACGCGGGTTCATCGTTGTCGGATATTCGTACGCGCGCAGAACCTGCGGCTGGCGGCACTTATCGCCTCAAGGGCAACAAGATCTTCATCTCCGGCGGCGACCACCCGCTGTCGGAAAACATCGTGCACATGGTGCTGGCCAAACTGCCGGACGCGCCGCCCGGGGTGAAGGGCATTTCGCTGTTTATCGTGCCCAAATTCCTGGTCAACGATGACGGCAGCCTGGGCGAGCGCAACGACGTGCTGCTGGCGGGTCTGTTTCACAAGATGGGCTGGCGCGGCACTACGTCCACAGCCCTTAATTTCGGCGATAACGGCAACTGTGTCGGCTATCTGGTGGGTAAGCCCCACCAGGGCCTGAGCTGCATGTTCCAGATGATGAACGAGGCGCGCATCGGCGTCGGCATGGGCGCGGTGATGCTCGGTTATGCCGGCTACCTGTACTCGCTGGAGTACGCCCGCGAACGCCCGCAAGGTCGCCTGCCCGACAGCAAAGACCCAACCACCGCGCCGGTGTCGATCATCCAGCACGCGGACATCAAACGCATGTTGCTGACCCAGAAAGCCTACGTGGAAGGTTCTTTCGACCTGGGCCTGTACGCCGCGCGCCTGTTCGACGACACCACGACCCTGGACACCGAAGCCGAGCGCAAACAGGCCCACGAACTGCTGGACCTGCTCACACCCATCGTCAAATCCTGGCCGTCGGAGTTTTGCCTCAAGGCCAACGAACTGGCGATCCAGATCCTGGGCGGCCACGGCTACACCCGCGAATACCCGGTGGAACAATACTACCGCGACAACCGCCTGAACCCGATCCATGAAGGCACCCACGGCATTCAGTCCCTGGATCTGCTGGGGCGCAAACTCGCGCAAAATGGTGGCGCGGGGCTCAAACAGCTGATTCGCCTGATCGCCGAAACCGGCGCGCGGGCCCAGGAGTACCCTGGCCTGACTGCATTAAGAGAACCCCTGGAGCAGTTAGTGAACCGCCTGCAAAGCGTGACGATAGGCCTGCTGACGGATCTCGCCCAGGGAAAGGTCAACAGCAGCCTCGCAAACTCGGCGCTGTACCTGAAAGTGTTCGGGCACACGGTGATTGGCTGGCGCTGGCTGGAGCAAGCGATTCGCGCCGAAGAAGGCTTGGCCAAAGGCAATGCGGCCGACGTGGCCTTCTATAAAGGCAAGCTCCAGGCTGCCCGGTACTTCCTGACCTGGGAAGTGCCGGGCTGCCATCATGAACTGGCGATTCTGGAGGCACGCGATGACACGTGCCTGGGGATGCAGGATGAGTGGTTCTAACCGCTAAGGCTGTCCGATAGCCTTGGAGATTACATCGACCGTGGCGCTGACTTGCTCTTGGTAACGGTCGAGTTCCTGCTGATGATGCTTTTGCATTTCGATCTGCTCGGCGCACAGGTTCAGCGCGGCCAGTACCAATAATTTGTCACCGATCAGGGTCGGGTACTTTTTCTTGGTGGTGGCCAGGGAAGCCTTGAGCATGGTCACGGCGTGCAGCAGGGTTTGGTCTTCCCCTTGCGGCGCCTTGATCGAGTAATCCTCACCGAGAATCGAAACGACCTTTATCCCTTCATTCATGCGCTGACAGGCCCTGCGCTCACACGCTCAACCAACGCCTGGATGCGCGCAGCGGTAGCGCCGTTCTTTTCTTCCTGCTCCATCAGGTTCAATTGCAGGCTGTCGTTTTCATCCTTGGCACGGGCCAGTTCTGCCTTAAGGGATTCGTTGCTGCCCAACAGGTCCTGATTCTGTTGTACGAGGTCGCTGACCAGTTGTTCCAGCTGGCTGAGGGATGCTTCTAACATTTTGATTTCTCGGGCTTTTTCAAAGGGCGGTGACGATAAAGAAAATTCACCTCGGATGCCAGGGTTATCCCCGGCGTACAGCCCGTTTTTTAAGGGCCGGGCCGCACTTTCGAGCCTTAGTGACTGCAATTACCCGATCTGGTTCCTGAATCGCCTGAACCCGTCGTCAGATGCGACAAAAGCGCGCACCCATTTAAGACTTTAGTCGTATGGCCGATAGGCCTTACACACTCTCGTCTCAAGCCCGCACGGATCGCGGTCCTTCCAGGATCTCAGCATGTCCCTACGAAATATGAATATCGCTCCGCGGGCGTTCCTCGGCTTTGCGTTTATTGGCGCACTGATGCTGTTTCTCGGTGTGTTTGCCTTGAACCAGATGAGCAAGATTCGCGCAGCCACCGACGACATCACCCTGAGCAGCGTGCCGAGCATTCGCGCGCTGGACGAGTTCACCCAACTGACCCTGCGCCTGCGCGTGCTGTCCTACCGCCTGCTGACCAACCGCGAGCCGGAAGTGCAGCAAAAGACCCTGCAATCGTTTGAAACCCGCAACCAGCAGATTCGCGCCGCCCAAGGGGTGTACGAAAAACTGATCGAAAGCCCTGAAGAGCGCGCCGCCTATAACGAATACCTGCAGTTGCTGAGCCAGTACCGCCAGATCGAAGCGCGCATGATGACGTTGTCCAGCGCCAACCAGCTCGATGAGCTGCGCACGCTGCTCAACACCGAATTGCTGGCCAACTCCGACAAGATCAACGCCACGATGGACCGCCTGGTCGAGATCAACAGCAAGATGGCGCTGGCGACCAATCAGGCCGCTAAAGCCCAGTACGACAGCGCCTTCAGCCTGGTGGTGGGCCTGTTGGTCCTCACCACAGCATTGACCGTGCTGTTCGCCTGGCTGCTGACCCGCAGCATCACCGTGCCAATTTCCCAGGCACTGGAAGCGGCTGAAGAAGTCGCCGAAGGCAACCTCACGCGCCCGATCAAGGTTGAGGGCAACGACGAGGCCGGGCGCCTGCTCGCGGCCATGGCCAAGATGCAGGACAAGCTGCGCGACACCCTGCAACGCATCGCCGGCTCTGCCACCCAGCTGGCGTCTGCGGCGGAAGAGCTGAACGCCGTGACCGACGAAAGCGCCCGTGGCCTGACCCAGCAAAACAACGAAATCGAACAAGCCGCCACCGCCGTCAACGAGATGACCAGCGCCGTTGAAGAAGTCGCGCGCAACGCCGTCAGTACCTCCGAGGCTTCGCGCAACGCCACCACCTCTGCCGGCGACGGCCGCGACCTGGTGCAGGAAACCGTCAGTGCCATCGAACGCATGAGCGGTGATGTACAAGCCACCGCGACATTGATTGGCGACCTGGCGAATGAGTCCCGTGATATCGGCAAAGTGCTGGACGTGATTCGCGGCCTGGCCGACCAGACCAACTTGCTGGCGCTGAACGCCGCCATCGAAGCCGCCCGCGCCGGTGAAGCAGGTCGTGGCTTCGCGGTGGTGGCCGATGAAGTACGGGCGCTGGCCCACCGCACCCAGCAATCGACCAGCGAGATCGAGCGGATGATCGGCAGCATCCAGGCCGGCACCGAGCACGCGGTCGATTCGATGCGCAACAGCACCGAGCGCGCGGAATCGACGCTGAACATCGCCAAAGGCGCGGGGATGTCGCTGGATACGATCAATACGGCCATCGTGGAGATCAACGAACGCAACCTGGTCATCGCCAGCGCGGCGGAAGAACAGGCGCAGGTGGCGCGGGAAGTGGACCGCAACCTGGTGAATATCCGCGACCTGTCGGTGCAATCGGCGACCGGCGCCAGCCAGACCAGCGCGGCGAGCAGTGAATTGTCGCGCCTGGCGGTGGACTTGAACGGGATGGTCGGTCGTTTCCGTCTCTAACTGCCAACGCCTATCCTCTGTGGGAGCTGGCTTGCCTGCGATGGCATCACCTCGATCCACCTGAAGACCGAGGCGCCTGCATCGCGGGCAAGCCCGGCTCCCACACAAGCCAGCGCCGTGCCCTAAAAGCTTTTTGACAGCGCAGCAATTCAACAGGTTAGAATCGCTGGCACGCAGACTGCATGGTCAGTTTGCGCCTCGTCTACCCGGTTCTGGAGTACTGCCTTTGAATGCGACGACCATCAACAGCCTGTTCTTGATCGGCGCGTTGCTGGTAAGTGCGAGCATTCTGGTCAGTTCTCTTTCGTCCCGCCTGGGGATCCCGATTCTGGTGATTATCCTCGCGGTGGGCATGGTTGCCGGCGTCGATGGCGGCGGCATCATCTTCGATAACTACCCAACCGCCTACCTGGTGGGCAACCTTGCCCTGGCCGTGATCCTGCTCGACGGCGGCTTGCGCACACGGGTGGCGAGTTTTCGCGTGGCGCTCTGGCCGGCGTTGTCGCTGGCCACGGTGGGGGTGCTGATTACCACCGGCCTCACCGGCATGGCCGCGGCCTGGCTGTTCAACCTCAATATCATTCAAGGCTTGCTGATCGGCGCCATTGTCGGCTCCACCGACGCCGCAGCGGTGTTCTCCTTACTCGGCGGCAAGGGCCTGAACGAACGGGTGACCGCCAGCCTGGAAATCGAGTCCGGCAGCAACGACCCGATGGCGGTGTTCCTCACCGTCACTCTGATCGACATGCTCGCCAGCGGCCAGACCGGCCTGCACTGGAGCCTGCTCACGCACCTGATCCGCGAGTTTGGCATCGGCGGTATCGTCGGCCTGGGCGGGGGCTGGCTGATGCTGCAACTGGTCAACCGCATCAACCTGGCCACCGGCCTGTACCCAATCCTGGTCATTGCCGGCGGCCTGTTCGTCTTCGCCCTGACCAACGCCTTGCACGGCAGCGGCTTCCTCGCCGTGTACCTGTGCGGCCTGGTGATCGGCAACCGCCCCGTGCGCAGCCGCCATGGCATTTTGCATATGCTCGATGGCATGGCCTGGCTGGCGCAGATCGGCATGTTCCTGGTGCTGGGCCTGCTGGTCACACCTCATGACTTACTGCCGATCGCGTTGCCCGCCCTCGCCCTGGCGCTGTGGATGATCCTGTTTGCGCGGCCGCTGTCGGTGATGGTCGGCCTGCTGCCGTTCAAGGCGTTCCACGGGCGCGAAAAAGCCTTTATCGCCTGGGTCGGCCTGCGCGGCGCGGTGCCGATCATTCTGGCGGTGTTCCCGCTGATGGCCGGCCTGCCCCACGCGCAGCTGTACTTCAACCTGGCGTTCTTTATCGTGCTGGTCTCGTTGCTGGTACAGGGCACCAGCCTGCCGTGGGTGGCCAAGTTGCTCAAAGTGACCGTACCGCCGGACCCTGCGCCCATCTCTCGCGCAGCCCTGGAAGTGCACGTCACCAGCGAGTGGGAGCTGTTTGTCTACCGCCTGGGCGCCGAGAAATGGTGCATCGGCGCTGCCCTGCGCGAGCTGAAAATGCCCGAGGGCACCCGGATCGCCGCCCTGTTTCGCGGCCAGCAACTGCTCCATCCGTCGGGTAGTACGGTGCTCGAAGTCGACGATCTGCTCTGCGTGATCGGCCATGAGCACAACCTGCCGGCCCTGGGCAAACTGTTCAGCCAGGCGCCGCAACGCGGCCTCGACCTGCGTTTCTTCGGCGACTTCGTGCTTGAAGGCGACGCCCAGCTGGGCGCGGTGTCGGCCCTCTACGGGCTCAAACTCGAGGGTATCGACCCGGACATGCCGCTCAGCCGCTTCATCACCCAGAAGGTCGGCGGCGCCCCGGTTGTGGGCGACCAGGTGGAATGGAACAACACCCTGTGGACCGTCGCGGTCATGGACGGGAACAGAATCGGAAAAGTCGGCGTCAAATTCCCCGAAGGAAGTCGTCCGGGCCCCGGGCTCTTCCTCTAAACTGCGGGGCTATGGCGCCACGCCCCCCACCTTCTTGACCTTGCTCGACCGGTATCCATGACGACTCTGCGCACCTTTTTAGCCACTGCCCTGCTAGGCCTGACCCTTTGTGTCGGCAGCGTTCACGCGGCCGACCCGCCCAGTGCCGATGCCATCCAGCAAACCCTGGACAAGCTGCCTGACCGCAAGCTGCCCGACGCCGACATGAAGGCACTGCAATCAATCCTGCAACAGACCCTGACGTATCTGGGCAACAAGCAGGATTACGAACAACGCCTCGCCGACCTCAAGCGCCAGCTGGAAGACGCGCCGCGCCAGACCACTGACAACCAGCGCGAGCTGGTACGGCTCAAGGCCACCAAAGTCATCCCGGTTGCCCAGCGCTATGCCACATTGCCGGTGCCGCAGCTTGAGCAATTGCTGGTGCAACGCACCACCCAGCAAGGCGACCTGCAAAAGGAATTGGCCGATGCCAACAGCCTGACCATCGCCGCGCAAACCCGCCCGGAACGCGCCCAGACCGAAATCAGCAGCAGCCAGACGCGCATCCAGCAGATCAATTCGATCCTCAAGGCCGGTAAAGACAACGGCAAGGCGATCAGCGGCGACCAGCGCAACCAGTTGAACGCCGAACTCGCCGCCCTGAATGCACTGATCCCGCTGCGCCGCCAGGAACTGGCCGGCAACAGCCAATTGCAAGACCTGGGCAACAGCCAGCATGACCTGGTGCTGGAGAAAACCTCGCGCCTGGAACAAGAGATCCAGGACCTGCAAACCCTGATCAACCAGAAACGCCTGGCCCAGTCCCAGCAGACGGTGACGCAACAGTCCATCGAAGCACAGAAAGCCGGGGGCAGCAGCCTGCTCGCCACGGAAAGCGCGGCCAACCTGAAGCTGTCCGACTACCTGCTCAAAAGCACTGACCGTCTCAACGACCTGACCCAGAAAAACCTGCAGACCAAGCAGCAACTCGATACCGTCACCCAGAGCGACTCTGCGCTGGACGAGCAAATCAACGTGCTCAAGGGCAGCCTGCTGCTCTCCAAGATCCTCTACAAACAGAAGCAAGCGCTGCCGCGCCTGACGGTCGACCGCAACCTGGCGGACGATATCGCCAACATTCGTTTGTACCAGTTCGAGGTCAACCAGCAACGCGAGCTGATCAGCACCCCCAGCACCTATGTGGACAGCCTGCTGGCCAACCAGCCGCCGGAAGACGTCACCCCGCAACTGCGCCGCACCCTGCTGGAACTGGCGATCACCCGCAGCGACCTGCTGGAGCGCCTGAGCCGTGAACTGAGCGCACTGCTGAACGAGTCCATCACGCTGCAACTGAACCAGAAACAATTGCTCAGCACCGCGACCACCCTGCGCGCGACGCTGGATGAACAGATGTTCTGGATTCCGAGCAACAAGCCGCTGGACACCGAATGGCTGGAAACCGTCCCGGATCATCTGAGCAAACAAGTCACCACCCTGCCCTGGGCCTCCAGCGTCAGCGAACTGTATGACGGCCTGACCCAGCGCCCGCTGCTGTTCCTGCCGTTGTTGCTGCTGATTGGCGCGTTGCTGTGGCGACGCAAAGCCCTGTACCAGCGCCTCAACAAAGTCCACCTGGACATCGGCCACTTCAAGCGCGACAGCCAGTGGCATACACCCCAGGCGATTCTGATCAACATTCTGCTGGCGATGCCGGTGTCCCTGGGCCTGGCACTCTGCGGCTACGCCCTGCAAATCGACGCCCGCGGGCAAAACGCCAACCTGGGCGCGGCGCTGCTGCTGATTGCTCAGGCGTGGCTGGTGTTCTACACCGCCTACCGGATTCTCGCGCCGGGTGGCGTGGCTGAACTGCATTTCCGCTGGGAACGGCCGCAGGTGGCCTTTTTGCAGGGCTGGATCCGCAAACTGGGCCTCGTCGTACTCGCACTGGTGGCGGTGGTAGCCATCGCCGAGCACCAACCGGCGGCGCTGGCCGACGATGTGTTGGGCATCGGCGTGGTGCTGACCTGTTACGCACTGATGGCCTGGCTGCTCGGCCGCCTGCTGCTGAACAGCCCGACCCACGAAAAAGCCTCGCTGTTCCGCAAGTTCGTGGGGCTGGTATTTACCGCCCTGCCCGTCGCGCTGTTTATCGCCGTGTGCTTTGGCTACTACTACACCGCGCTCAAACTCAGCGACCGCTTGATCAACACCCTGTACCTGTTGATGTTCTGGCTGGTCATCGAAGCCACCTTCGTGCGTGGCCTGGGCGTTGCCGCACGGCGCCTGGCCTATGCGCGAGCCCTGGCAAAACGCCAGGCCGCCAAGGAAGCCGGCGACGGCGAAGCGGTCATCGAAGAGCCGACGCTGGACATCGAACAGGTCAACGAACAGTCGATGCGCCTGATCCGCCTGGCCTTGCTCGGCGGCTTTATCGCCGCGCTGTACTGGGTGTGGAAAGACCTGATCACCGTGTTCTCCTACCTCGACAACGTGACGCTGTACGAATACACCAGCGGCACCGGCGCCAATATCAGCATGGTGCCGATCAGCATCGGCGACTTGCTCGGCGCCTCGATCATCGTCGGCATCACCTTCGCCCTGGCGCGCAACCTGCCCGGTTTGCTGGAAGTGCTGGTGTTGTCCAAGCTGGACCTGGCCCAGGGCAGCGCCTACGCGACCACCACCTTGCTGTCTTACGTGATCGCCGGTGTGGGTTTTGTCTCGACGCTCTCAACGCTCGGCGTGAGCTGGGACAAGTTGCAATGGCTGGTGGCGGCGCTGTCGGTGGGGTTGGGCTTCGGGATGCAGGAGATCTTCGCGAACTTCATCTCCGGCATCATGATCCTGTTCGAACGCCCGGTGCGCATCGGTGACACCATCACCATCGGCAACCTGTCGGGCACGGTGAGCAAGATCCGCATCCGCGCCACCACCATCACTGACTTTGACCGCAAGGACATCATCGTTCCGAACAAGACCTTCATTACCGGGCAGTTGATCAACTGGTCGCTGACCGACACCATCACCCGGGTCACCCTGAAGCTGGGCGTGGACTACGGCTCTGATCTGGACCTGGTGAAGGAACTGTTACTCAAGGCCGCCAGGGAAAACCCACGGGTGCTCAAAGAACCAGAACCCCACGTGTACTTCCTCAACTTCGGTGAAAGCACCCTCGACCACGAACTGCGCATGCACGTGCGCGACCTGGGCGACCGCAACCCGGTGATCGACGAGGTGAACCGCTTTATCAACCGCGAGTTCAAGAACCACCACATCAACATCTCGTTCCGCCAGATGGAGGTCTACCTCAAGAACCTCCACGGCCAGGAATACAAACTGGTGGAAGTCGACACCCCGGCCAAGCCCGCCAACGACGGCGGCGTGCAGGAACCACCGCCGAGCAAACTCGACTAACGCGCCTATCCCCAGCAGAATGCTCGGACATTCTGCTGGAGATGGCCGGTGAAAGCCCTCGACGAACTGACCTTCGACAACCGCTTCGCACGCCTTGGCGACGCGTTCTCGACCCACGTACTGCCTGAACCCCTCGACGAGCCGCGCCTTGTGGTGGCGAGCGATGCCGCCATGGCGCTGCTCGACCTCGACCCGGCTGTGGCCGAAACGCCGGTGTTTGCCGAGCTGTTCGGCGGGCACAAGCTGTGGGCCGAAGCAGAGCCACGGGCGATGGTCTATTCCGGGCACCAGTTTGGCGGCTATACCCCGCAACTGGGTGATGGCCGGGGCTTGTTGCTTGGCGAGGTGTATAACGAGGCCGGCGAACATTGGGACCTGCACCTCAAGGGCGCCGGAATGACGCCCTACTCGCGCATGGGCGATGGCCGCGCGGTGCTGCGCTCTTCGATTCGTGAATTCCTCGCCTCCGAAGCCCTGCACGCGCTGGGCATCCCCAGCAGCCGCGCCTTGTGCGTGATCGGCTCCAGCACCCCGGTGTGGCGCGAGAAACAGGAGCGCGGCGCGATGGTGCTGCGCCTGGCGCCCAGCCATATCCGCTTTGGGCATTTCGAATACTTCTACTACACCAAAAAGCCCGAGCAGCAGGCGCTTTTGGCCGAGCACGTATTGAACCTGCACTACCCCGAATGCCGCGAACAGCCTGAGCCCTACCTGGCGATGTTCCGCGAAATCGTCGAGCGCAATGCCGAGATGATCGCCAAATGGCAGGCTTACGGCTTCTGCCACGGCGTGATGAACACCGACAACATGTCGATCCTGGGCATCACCTTCGACTTCGGGCCGTTTGCGTTTCTCGATGACTTTGACGCGCACTTCATCTGCAACCATTCCGACCATGAAGGGCGTTACTCCTTCAGCAATCAGGTGCCGATCGGGCAGTGGAACCTCAGCGCGCTGGCGCAGGCGTTGACGCCGTTTATCAGCGTGGATGCGTTGAAAGAAGCGCTGGGACTGTACCTGCCGCTGTATCAGGCGCATTACCTCGACCTGATGCGTCGGCGCTTGGGGCTGACAACCGCTGAAGACGAGGACCAGAAGCTGGTCGAACAATTGTTGAAGCTGATGCAGAACAGCGGCGTGGATTACACGCTGTTCTTCCGTCGCCTGGGCGATGAGTCAGCGGCCCTGGCTGTGGCGCGGTTGCGTGATGACTTTGTCGACCTGGCCGGGTTTGATGCCTGGGCCGAGCAGTACAAATCCCGCGTTTCACGGGACGGGGAATACAGCGAGGAGCAGCGCCGCGAGCGGATGCACGCGGTGAACCCGCTGTACATTCTGCGTAACTATCAGGCACAAAACGCCATCGCCGCCGCCGAGTCCGGAGATTACAGCGAAGTGCGGCGGCTGCATGAAGTGCTGTCCAAACCGTTTGAAGAACAGCCGGGGATGGAGCAATACGCACAAAGGCCGCCGGATTGGGGCAAGCATTTGGAAATCAGCTGTTCGTCGTAAGGAGACGCACCCATGAGGCTTTCTGACATACCGGCCGGGTTATTACGCAGCACCCGCCTGCACCTCGCCGCGCCCGCGCTCGAAAGAGCCGAGGCCATGCATGGCCTGATCAACGATTTCAGCCAGCCCCACACCGATTTCCTGGTCTGGGCCGACGGCAGCTCCACCCTGGAAAACGCCCGCGCCAACATGCAAACGGCGCTGGATGACTTCAACGCCGACAGGAACGAATACCGGTTCCTGATTATCGAGAACGACTCGGGCGCGTTGGTTGGCTGCATCAGCCTGATGATTCACGACCTGCGCATACCCTACCTGGAAATCGGCTACTGGATCGGCAGCCAGAGCATGGGCAAAGGCTACGCCAGCGAAGCCTGCGCCCTGGTGCGGGACATCGCCCTGGAGCACTTCAACGCCAAGCGCATCGAACTCACCACCGCCGGGCGCAACACACGCAGCATCAAAGTGGCCGAACGCTGCGGGTTCATCCGCGAGGCCGTGCTTTCCAATACCCGGATCGATAAGGCCAGGGTGGTGGATGACACCTGTGTGTATGTGTTCACAGGCGCCATACCTAGATAAAGGTTTCCACTGAAACCCCAAAACGCTCCGCCAGCCAACGAATTTGCCGTACGTTGAGCTGGCGCTTGCCGCTCAATATCTCAGAGACGACGGATTGAGCGCCAACGCCCGGCAGGTCGCTCTGGGTGAGGTTGTGTTCACGCATCATGTAGCGCAGCACGTCGACACCGCTGGCGACGGGCATGGGGCGATGCTCATGATCGTAAGCTTCGATCCAGTCACTGAGAATATCCACTAGGCTCATCAGCGGGCTGTCTTCGTTTTCGCCGATCAGGCTCAACAACTCGTCCAGACCGCACACCAGCGCGTCGTAATCCGCCTCGTTTTCCGGCTTGCGCATGACTGGCGAAACGAATTGCCAGTGTTCCGCCGCTACCCGCATAAGCGCGCTCATCTTATTTTTTCCTTCCATTTGTCTTTCTCATAATCGCGGTGATCAAGCAGGTGCTTGATGTAAACGCGCTGCGCTCGATACTCCACGCCCGCAATCAACCTCAACTTGTTGCCGCCAATATCGAATACATGAAACACCCCGACCTTATCCGTGGCAGGAAACATGGTTTTCATCGCCGCGAAGTCTTTCGGGGCGTTTCGCTTCATGACCCGATACCACTGATCCAACGCTGAGGCTGAACGTGGCCACTTTTGCTTGGCTTCCCAGATTCTTTTTTCACTGATCACTCGCATGCAACATCCTTATCGCAGCTTGCTATGAAGGTTAAACCCGAATTCTGAATATCGCAATTTGCTATACCCGCAAACAGACCAATGGCTCAAAACAGAGCAGACTCAAACAGCCTAGATCCGCGCCCCGGGATCAGCACGAGCGAAACTGTGAGCGGATGAGTCGCCTTGATAAACCCTGAGTCCGGCTCCAAATAGAGTCCATTGGCCCTATCAGAGAAGCCCACCATGTCCGAACCACTTGTAATCCCCTGCCCCCACTGCAACGGCCTCAACCGCATCCCCAACGAACGCCTGGGCGATGCGCCGAAGTGCGGGCGCTGCAAACAGCCGGTGTTGTTGAACAAGCCTTTTGAGTTGAAACAGGGCGACTACGCCAGCCAGATCAAGGGCGATTTGCCATTGCTGGTGGATGTTTGGGCGGACTGGTGCGGGCCGTGCAAATCCTTTGCGCCGGTGTTTGAGCAAGCGGCTGGGCAGTTGGAGGGTAAATGCCGGTTGGCCAAGCTGGACAGCGAGGCGAATCAGCAGTTGTCGGCGCAGTTGGGGATTCGCTCGATTCCGAGCTTGATTCTGTTCAGGAACGGCCGTGAAGTGGCGCGTCAGAGCGGGGCGTTTCCGTTGCCGCAGTTGATGGCGTGGTTACGCAGCCAAGGCGTGTAACTCGGATTTCAAGAACACTGCAAGCCAATGTGGGAGCGGGCTTGCTCGCGAAGGCGGTGCGCCAGCCAATACATGTGTAGCTGACACACCGCCTTCGCGAGCAAGCCCGCTCCCACATTTGGACCGCGTTTTAACTTGAAGACAGCGGGGCTTCGCGGTCCATCATCTGGCCGACCAGCATTACGCCGAGCTCGCTTAGTTGATGGATGGCGAGGGCTACGTCACGGTGTTCGCCGGTGAGGTCGTTGGACAGGTTGAGCAATAAGGTGCGAACGGACGAGAAGGTTTCGTAGCTGTTGAGTACGAGGGTTTCGGTGGGGAGGTTGGGGGCAACGGTATAAAGGTTAACCATGGATCGTCTCCGAATAGGCGACGTCTCACCACGGGCTACTAAACCCGATCACTGAACATTCAGCGACCGAAGAACCTTAGAGACGCCCACCCAGACGCACAAGCCGGGCGATTCTGGCTTATCTGTAGGTAACGAGACAAGGCACAACCCTGTTTGCCAGAGCCTTCCTACAGCCTTTGTGGGACAAATCCAAATCCCCCTGAAGACATGCAAAACAAATGTGGGAGCTGGCTTGCCTGCGATAGCATCACCTCGGTCTAACTGGTAGACCGAGGTGATGCTATCGCAGGCAAGCCAGCTCCCACAGGATCATGCAGTGCTCGCAAGGGTTCAGGCGTTTTCCAGCAAGTTATGCAACGCCACAAACTGCTGCGTCAGCTTGTGCCGTGGGTCGAGGTGAATCAGCGGTTTGCTCTCCTGGTGCGACTCGCGCATGCGCACCGAGCTGGCCAGGTACACCGGCAGCACCGGCAAACCCTCGGCAATCAACTCATCGAGCATCTGCTGCGGCAGGCTCGCCCGAGCCTGGAACTGGTTGACCACAATACCTTCCACCTCAAGGCCTTCGTTATGGTCTTCCTTCAATTCTTCGATTTCCGCCAGCAAGCCATACAGCGCCTGGCGCGAGAAGCTGTCACAGTCGAACGGGATCAACACCCGATCCGCCGCAATCAGCGCCGAAACCGCGTAGAAATTCAGTGCCGGCGGCGTATCCAGGTAAATCCGGTCGTAATCCTCGCTCAGCTCATCCAGCAGCTTTCGCAGCTTGTTGATCTTGTGCTTGGCCTCAAGCTTGGGCTGCAGGTCGGCCAGTTCCGGGGTCGCGGTGATGACGTGCAGGTTGTCGAAAGGCGTTTCGTAGATATCCACCTTGTTCTTCTTGGAAAACGGCCCGGAAGACAGGGTTTGCTTGAAAAAATCCGCGATCCCCATAGGGATATCGTCGCCGGTCAGCCCAGTGAGGTACTGGGTTGAGTTGGCCTGTGCATCGAGGTCCACCAACAGGGTTCGATAACCTTCACTGGCGCTGACCGCCGCCAGGTTGCAGGCAATGCTGGACTTGCCAACGCCGCCTTTCTGATTGAACACCACACGCCGCATGGAAAAACCTCCGTGTATCAATGAATGCCCGAGTGTAGAGGGCAAAAGCGCCTGTTAGCTACCTCGTTCATCCATGCACTGCTGCATCGCAAGCCTTTTGCGCGCTGACTGTCATCCACTCCCTACGCAAGAACAGGACAAGGCCGACAATCCAATCAGCCCCTTGCTAAAGGACAATCTGTAAATCTTTCCAACCAAATTGTAATCGGCCGTGAACAATTCTTTACCAAAGTTTGCTAGAACCCCGCAGCACCGGGATAATGCGCGCCACTCGGCGATTGCTCCCTGTCCCGGTATTCGGGGCCAATGGCCGCACATGGAAGCCCGCAGGGGCGGGATAACTTCTCAGTGATCACTTTCAACATCGCCCAATGGCGCGCCTGGGCTCCCGGCCTGCAGAGCGCGGACGACTGGCACGCCTGGTGCCAGGCACCGGTGTTGCTGCCTGCCAGCGATGCATCTCCCGACGTGTCATTTTTGCCGGCCATGCAACGCCGCCGCCTCAGCCGCATGGCTCGCATGGCGTTCAGCGTGGGCTGGCCGCTGGCCGAGGGTCTGCAAGACCTGCCGCTGGTGTTTATTTCACGCCACGGCGAAACCCCGCGCACCCTCGACATTCTCAGTGACCTGGCCAACGACGAGCCACTGTCGCCGACCCAGTTCAGCCTGTCGGTGCACAACGCAGTGATTGGCCTGTGGTCGATCCTGCGCAATGAAACCAGCGAAATGACAGCCCTCGCCGCTGCCGGCGATGGCCTGGAACACGGCATGCTCGAAGCCGCCGCGCTGCTCAACGAGGGCGCCCCGGCCGTATTGCTGGTGATCACCGAAGAACAGCCGCCCGAAGCCTATGCCGGCTGGATTCACGACGTGCCGTTCCCTTACGCCCTCGGGTTGCTGCTGACACCCGGCGACGAGTGGCAGTTGGAACTAAACAGCGGCGCTGTCCAACTCAGTCACACACAGTGGCCCCACGCCCTGAACCTGCTGCGCACCCTGCTCACCGAGCAGGCCACTTGCCAACATGCCTGGAAGAACCGTGTATGGAACTGGCAACGCAAGCCCTGACCGACAAACCACAGCACGCCTATTACTGGCGCCTGTTCGCCACCGCCACCAGCTTCTTTCTGTTCGGCGTGGGCGGGCTGTGCCTGCGCCTGCTGGTATTCCCGCTGCTCAGTTGCCTGCCGGGCAGCGCTGAAAAGCATCGCCAGCGCGCCCGCCACACCATCAGCCGGCTGTTCTGGCTGTTTATCCGCATGATGCAACGCGCCGGGGTGCTGACCTACAGCGTCGAGGGCGCCGAAAAACTTGGCCGCCCGGGTCAGATGATCATCGCCAACCACCCGTCGCTGATCGACGTAGTGTTCCTGATCGGGCTGATGCGCCAGACCAATTGCGTGGTCAAGCAAAGCCTGTTTCAAAACCCGTTCATGCGCGGGCCGGTGCGTGACGCAGGCTATATCAGCAACGATGGCAGCGCCGAGATGCTCGACGCGGCAGCCGATGCCCTGCGCGAAGGCCAAACCCTGATCATCTTTCCCGAAGGCACCCGTACCACTCCCGACGCGGCGCCTGCCTTTCATCGCGGCGGTGCAGCCATCGCCCTGCGCGGTGCGACAATCATCACCCCGGTGGTGATCAAGGTCAGCCCCACCACCCTGACCAAGGCCGAGCCCTGGTATCGCATCCCCAAACGCCGATTTCATTTTAGTTTGCGCGTAGGCGCCGATATAGAACCACAGGCGTTCGCAGCACTCGGGCCCGCGCCCCAGGCTTCACGCAAGCTCAACGATTACCTGCATCACTATTTCATTAAGGAGCTCGCCGAAGATGAGCGACAGACACAGCCTTGAGCACGACATAAAGACGCTGATCATCGAGGCCCTGGGCCTTGAAGATATCAGCGTCGACGACATCGGCAGCGAACAAACCCTGTTCGGCGAAGGCCTGGGCCTGGATTCGGTCGACGCCCTGGAATTGGGCCTGGCGATCCAGAAAAAGTACGGCATCAAGATCGATGCCGACGCCAAGGACACCCGCAATCACTTCATCAACGTGGCCAGCCTCGCGGCGTTCGTCACGGCCCGACAGGCAGCTTGAGACCGTACCATGCAAACTCGTGACGATATTTTCAACACCCTGCGCGATGCCTTGGTGGAACTGTTCGAACTGCCGCCGGAACGCGTCACCCTCGACGCCAACCTGTACCAGGACCTGGAAATCGACAGCATCGATGCCGTGGACCTGATCGACCACATCAAGCGCCAGACCGGCAAGAAAATCGCCGCCGAAGAGTTCAAGGCCGTGCGCACGGTCAACGACGTAGTAGAGGCGGTGTACCGTCTGGTCCAGCCAGCCGCATGAGCCGCTTGATCGGCCTTGGTCTGTTGCTGGCGGGGCTGCTGTACCCCTTTGCGGTGTATTACGGCACCGAGCACTTTGCACCCTGGCAATTCGGCTTACTGCTCGGCAGCCTGTGGCTGTTGCGCGCACTTACAGGCGCGCGGCGCCCCGGCAGCCGCTGGATGGCCTTGGCCGTGATCGTGTTTTGCCTGGCCCTGGCCTGGTTCGATAGCCCGCAGCTCCTGCGCTGGTACCCGAGCCTGGTCAGTGCATTCATGCTGGCGCTGTTCGGTTTGAGCCTGCACTACGGCCCGCCGATGGTCGAGCGCCTTGCGCGCATGACCGAGCCCGACCTGCCGCCAAAGGCAATTGTGTATACCCGCCAGGTGACCGTGGTGTGGAGCGTGTTTTTTTTGTGTAATGGCCTGCTCGCCGCCGCCCTCACCCTGTGGGCGCCACTGAGCTGGTGGACGTTGTACAACGGCCTCATCGCCTACGGGCTGATGGGGCTGTTGTTTGCCGTGGAATGGCTGGTACGACAAAGGGTTCGAGGCCGCGTATGAAAGGGTTGAAACTTGAGCACCTGCTGCTTGAGCCGCTGCAACAGCGTCCGGTGACTACCGAACCTGCGATGAATCATGCCCAGCTGTGGGAACAATCCCTGAGCCTTGCGGCAGGGCTGCAAGCGCGCGGCGTCCAGCGGGCCGCGGTGCACCTGGAAGACGCCGGCCTGCTGGCGATTGCGCTGTTGGGCGCGTGGCGAGCCGGGGTCTGCGTGTTATTGCCCGCCGACCTGCAACCCCAGACCCGCCAGCGCTGGAGCGACTGTGTTGATACCTGGCTGGTCGACGCCGCAGACCTCGACGCGCTGTATCAAGCGCCCCTGGAACCCGCAGCGTTGGACCTGGACACCTGCCAATTGAGCCTGTGCACCTCCGGCTCCAGCGGCGAGCCCAAGCGCATCGACAAATCCCTGCGCCAGCTGGCCAACGAAGTGCAAGCACTGGAAACCCTGTGGGGCGCAGACCTGAAGGGCGCCTGCATCATCGGCAGCGTGGCCACGCAGCATATCTACGGCCTGCTGTTTCGCGTGCTGTGGCCGCTGTGCGCCGGTCGCACCTTTGTGCGCCAGCAACTGGCGTTCCCCGAAGATATGCAGCGCGCCAGCCGCCAACACCCACAATTTGCCTGGGTCGCCAGCCCCGCGCTGCTCAAGCGCATGGGCGACAACCTCGACTGGCCCGCGCTGAGCCAGGTTTCACGGGTATTTTCGTCGGGCGGTGCGTTGCCCGTCGAGGCCGCTGGCGAGCTGTATGACCGCCTGCAGCAATGGCCGACGGAAATCCTCGGCAGCTCCGAAACCGGCGGCATCGCCTGGCGCCAGGGTGCGCAACCCTGGCAGCCGTTTGCCGACGTGATGCTGAGCCAGGACGCCGACGGCGCCCTGCGCATTGCCTCGCCGTATTTGCCGCAAGGCCATATCGAACAGACAGCCGATGCGGCGCGCATCCACTCCGATGGCCGTTTCGAGCTGCTTGGGCGCCTGGACCGTATCGTCAAACTGGAAGAAAAACGCATCTCCCTGCCCATGCTCGAACAGGCGCTGATGAGCCACGCCTGGGTCGCCGAAACCCGGTTGGGCGTGGTGCAGGAAAACCGTGCATCCCTTGGCGCGCTGGTGGTGTTGAGTGCCGACGGCCTGCACGCTCTGCGCAACCAGGGTCGCCGCAGCGTGACGCAGGCCTTGCGCGAACACCTGAGCGAACACTGCGAAGCGTTGGCCTTGCCGCGCCGCTGGCGTTTGCTGCGCCAGCTTCCTCTGAACAGCCAAGGCAAACTGCCTCAGGCGCACGTCGAAGCATTGCTGGTGGCCCCTCGGCCAAAAGCGCCCGAAGTGCTGGAGCAAGTCGAGACCGATGGCGAATGGACCCTGCAACTGAGCATCCCGCCGGACCTGGCCTATTTCAGCGGCCACTTCCCGGCCACCCCGGTGCTGCCGGGTGTGGTGCAGGTGGAATGGGCGTTCAACCTGGGCCAGCAATTGCTCGATCTGCCAGCCACGTTCTCCGGGATGGAAGTACTCAAGTTCCAGCAACTGGTGCGCCCCGGCGACACCCTCGAACTGCACCTGCGCTTCGACGCAGAACGCAGCAAGCTGTACTTCGCCTACCGCAACGGCGTTGCAGCCTGTTCCAGTGGCCGCATAGTGCTAGAGATGCGAAATGAGTAGGCTTCTGTGGCGAGGGAGCTTGCTCCCGCTGGAGTGCGAAGCACTCCCAACCCAGGCACTGCAATCTGCCAGGGGGATCTCGGTCGACAGTATTGGGACCGCTTCGCAGCCCAGCGGGAGCAAGCTCCCTCGCCACAGGGCTTGCAGCAATCCTGGAGATCAACTCCATGCATAACCCCTGCGCCCTGATCCCGGTCTACAACCATGAAGCCGCCGTGCCCGCTGTGGTTCACAGCCTGTTGCACAGCGGCCTGCCGTGCTTGCTGGTGGACGACGGCAGCAGCCCGGCGTGCGCCGCCGTACTCGCACAACTGGCCACCCTGGAAAACGTCACCCTGCTGACCTTGCCCTCCAACCAAGGCAAAGGTGGCGCGGTCATTGCGGGCTTTCGCGAAGCTGCGCGCCTGGGCTATAGCCATGCGCTGCAAGTCGACGCCGATGGCCAGCACGACCTGCGCGAAGTCGAGACGTTTATCGACACCTCGCGCAGGCACCCCGAGGCGGTGATCTGCGGCTACCCCGAATACGACGACAGCGTGCCCAAAGGCCGCCTGTATGCGCGCTACCTGACCCACGTGTGGGTGTGGATCAACACGCTTTCGCTGCAAATCCGCGACTCGATGTGCGGCTTTCGCGTGTACCCGCTGGCGCCGACCCTGGCGTTGATGAACTCGGCCTACATCGGCACACGCATGGATTTCGACTCCGACATCCTCGTGCGCCTGGCCTGGCGTAACCAGCCGATGCGCTGGCTGGCGACCCAAGTGCACTACCCCACCGACGGCCTGTCGCATTTTCGTTTGTTCCGCGACAACGTGCGCATCTCGGCCATGCACACCCGGCTGTTCTTCGGCATGTTGGTACGCGCGCCGATGATCCTGTGGCGGCGGTGGCAAGCATGAACGACAGCACCAAGCACTGGGCCGACCGCGAGGAGCGCGGCAGCTTCTGGCTGATGAAACTCACCGCCGGCGCCGCCAAAGTGCTGGGCCGTCGCCTGCTGAGCCCGGTGCTGTACGGCATCGTCTTGTACTTTTTCCTGTTCGGCCGCACCGCGCGCCAGAGCGCTTGGGAATACCAGCAGCGCCTGGCTGACTGGAGTGGCCGCGATGAGCTGCGCCCTACCCTTAAATCCGTCTTCAGCCAGTTCATGGCCTTCGCCGACTCCTTGCTCGACAAGCTCGACGTGTGGAACGGCAAGCTGCGTATCGACCAGATTGAAATCAACGACCCGGCGCAACTGCGCGGCCAACTGCGTGGCGAACGCGGGCAGATGCTGGTGGGCGCACACCTGGGCAACCTCGAAGTGTGCCGCGCCCTCGCCGAGATCGGTGAGCAAGTCACCATGAACGTGCTGGTACACACCAAGCACGCCGAGCAATTCAACCGCCTGCTGGGCGAAGCCGGAGCCACGCATTTGCGCCTGATTCAGGTCAGCGAACTGGACCCGGCCACCATGCTGCTGCTCAGCCAGCGCCTGGACGAAGGCGAGTGGCTGGCCATCGCGGGCGACCGCGTGCCGCTGCATGGCGGGCGCAAGGTTCGCGTGGATTTTCTCGGCGTCGATGCCGCATTCCCACAAGGCCCGTGGTTGCTGGCCGGTCTGCTGAAATGCCCGGTTAATGTGTTGATGTGCCTCAAACACAACGGCCGCTACCGCCTGACCATCGAGCCGTTCGCCGACTTGATCGAATGGAAGCGCAGCACCCGCGAGCAGGTGATCGCCCACTGGGCCGGGCGCTACGCCGCGCGCTTGGGCCAGTTCTGCCTGGAAGCGCCCCAACAGTGGTTCAACTTTTACCCTTTCTGGAAGACCGATGACGACGCATCTTGAGCCGGTAACCTTTGGCGAACGCCCCTTGCGCATTGAAGACGTGCTGGCCCTGGCCAACCGTCAGGCGCCCACGCAGCTGCAAAACGACGCCGCGTACCGCCAGCGCATTGCCAAAGGCGCGCAGTTCCTCGACTCGCTGCTGGACAAGGAAGGCGTGATCTACGGCGTGACCACCGGCTATGGCGACTCGTGCGTGGTGGCGGTACCGTTGCAACACGTCGAGGCGCTGCCGCGTCACCTCTACACCTTCCACGGCTGCGGCCTGGGCAAGCTGCTCGACGCGCAGTCCACCCGCGCGGTGCTGGCGGCGCGATTGCAGTCGCTGTGCCATGGCGTGTCCGGCGTGCGTGTGGAGTTGCTGGAGCGCCTGCATGCGTTCCTGGAACACGACGTGCTGCCGCTGATTCCGGAAGAAGGCTCGGTGGGCGCCAGCGGTGATTTGACGCCGTTGTCCTACGTGGCTGCGACCCTGTCCGGCGAGCGCGAAGTGATGTTCCGTGGCGAACGTCGCCAGGCCGCCGATGTGCACCGCGAGCTGGGCTGGGACCCACTGGTGTTGCGCCCGAAAGAGGCGCTGGCACTGATGAACGGCACCGCCGTGATGACCGGCCTCGCGTGCCTGGCCTTCGCCCGCGCCGACTACCTGCTGCAACTGGCCACGCGCATCACCGCGCTGAACGTGGTGGCGCTGCAAGGCAACCCGGAACACTTCGACGAGCGCCTGTTCGCCGCCAAACCGCACCCCGGGCAGATGCAAGTCGCCGCGTGGCTGCGTAAAGACCTGGCGATTGATGCACCCACCGCGCCGCTGCATCGTTTGCAGGACCGCTATTCGCTGCGCTGCGCGCCCCACGTGCTGGGCGTGCTGGCCGACAGCCTGAACTGGCTGCGTTCGTTCATCGAGATCGAACTGAACAGCGCCAACGACAACCCGATCATCGACGCCGAAGAAGAACGCGTGCTGCACGGCGGCCACTTCTACGGCGGGCACATTGCCTTCGCCATGGACAGCCTTAAAACGTTGGTGGCCAACGTCGCCGACCTGCTCGACCGCCAGCTCGCGCTGCTGGTGGATGTACGTTACAACCACGGCCTGCCAAGCAACCTGTCGGGCGCACCAGCGGATCGCGCGATGATCAACCACGGCTTCAAAGCCGTGCAGATCGGCACCAGCGCCTGGACCGCCGAAGCGCTGAAAAACACCATGCCGGCCAGCGTGTTCTCGCGCTCAACCGAATGCCACAACCAGGACAAGGTGAGCATGGGCACCATCGCCGCCCGCGACGCGATCCGCGTGCTGGAGCTGACCGAACAGGTCGCCGCCGCCACCTTGCTCGCCGCCAACCAAGGCGTGTGGCTGCGCGCGCAGGCTGAAGATGCGCGCCCATTGCCACCGGCCTTGGCCGCCATGCATGAAGAGCTCGCCAAAGACTTCCCGCCGGTTATCGAGGACCGCGCCCTTGAAGGCGAACTGCGCCTGTGCCTGAAACGCATCGCCGAGCAACACTGGAGGCTGCATGCGTAGCCAGGGCGTGCTGCATTGCGACACTGAAATTCTCGTGCCGTTTTTCGACGTCGACACCATGAACGTCGTGTGGCACGGGCATTACGTGAAGTACCTGGAAGTGGCGCGCTGCGCGCTGCTGGACAAGCTCGGCCACAACTACACGGCGATGCTTGAATCCGGCTACGCGTGGCCGGTGATCGACCTGCAACTGCGTTACGTGCGCGGCGCCGTGTTCGGCCAGACGATCAACGTGCGCGCCAGCCTGGTGGAATGGGAGAACCGTTTGAAGGTCAACTACCTGATCACGGATCTTGCCAGCGGCGAACGCCTGACCCGCGCAAGCACTGTGCAAGTCGCCGTGGAAATCGCCAGCCGCGAGATGCAACTGGCCTCCCCGAAAATATTCACAGACGCCGTAGAGAGAGCCCTGAAATGAGATCCCCTGTGGGAGCGGGCTTGCCCGCGATGGTCGTCAACGATAATGCAATCCGCCTGGCACTCCGCAGCGTCCTCAGGTTCATCGCGGGCAAGCCCGCTCCCACCTTGATCGGGTTGCTTTTGAGTTTCAGTGCTCAGGCTTTCGATTTACAACAACTCAGCGATCAACTCGCCAAACCCTCCGTCATCCACGGCAGCTTCACCCAGGAAAAACACTTGCGCGCCCTGCCCCACCCCTTGGTCAGCAAAGGCACTTTCGTGCTGGCCAAGGACCACGGTCTGCTCTGGCTGCTCAAGACCCCGCTGCAACAGGACTACCGCATCAGCGCCCAGGGCATTGCCCGCCGCGACGCCAACGGCTGGCAACTGCTGCCCAACAAAAGCGCCGGTGCCGAGCAGAATCGTTTGTTCCTCGCCGTGCTCCAGGGCGACAGCAGCGGCTTGCAACGTGACTTCGAACTGCAACTGCAGGGCGAAGCCAACGGCTGGAAACTGACGCTGGTCCCACGCTCGCTGTTGCTCAAGCAAGTCTTCACCCAGATCAATATCGACGGCGGCGAGTTGGTGCAAAAAATCGAACTGTTGGAAACCCAGGGCGACAGCACCGTTTTGCGCATGCAGGACAGCACGGCCAGCCAACCGTTGACCGAAGCGGAGCAGCATGACTTTGCCCAGTGAGCGCCTGCTGCCGCGCCTGTTCCTGAGCCTGCTGGTGGCCGTGCTGGCCCTGGCGGGCTGGCAGTGGCGCCACGGTGCGCCATTGTCGGCGAACCTGATGGAGCTGGTGCCGGGTAGTACGCCGGACGCGCTGGAACAACGCGCCGAACAGCGCATGCAGGAACCGCTGAACCGCGAAATGCTGGTGCTGGTCGGGCATACCGACCGCGAGCAAGCGGTAGCCGTGGCGCAGCAATTGGGCGAGCGCTGGCAGGCCAGCGGGCTGTTTGAAAAAGTGCAGTGGAACCTGCAAGCCGACTTGCCCGCGTTGCGTGAACAACTGCTGCGCGGGCGGCTGGCAATGCTCTCGGCCAAAGACCGCGAGCAACTGATCGACCACCCTGACGCCTTCATCCAGCAGCGCGTGCAATCCTTGTTCGACCCCTTCACCGGGTTCAGCCTGGTGCCAAGCCAGGACGACTGGCTGGGCCTCACCGGGCGCATCCAGAACAGCCAGCCGCAGCACGGCTCGGTGCAGCTGGATATCGGCAGCGGCGCGTTGATCGCCGACGCCGACGGCAAAAGCTGGGTGCTGCTGCGCGCGCGCACCACGGGCAATGCCTTCGACATGAAACTGCCCGTGCAAGTGGCGGAATTGCTCAAGGCCAGCCGTGAACAGGCAAGCGGGCAAGGCGCGCAACTGCTCGCCGCCAGCGGTTTGCTCTACGCCGCCAACGGTCAGCAGCAAGCCACGCGGGAAATGACCTGGGTCGGCGGCGGCGCCACGCTGGGCATCCTGTTATTGCTGTTGCTCGCATTCCGCCGTTGGCGCGTATTGCTGGCCTTTGTACCGGTGTTGGTGGGCATGCTGTTTGGCGCGGTGGCCTGCGTGGCGCTGTTCGGCCATATGCATGTGATGACCCTGGTGCTGGGCTCCAGCCTGATCGGCGTGGCCGTGGACTACCCGCTGCACTACCTGTCGAAAAGCTGGAGCCTGCAACCGTGGCGCAGCTGGCCGGCCTTGCGCATCACCCTGCCCGGGCTGAGCCTGAGCCTGGCGACCAGTTGCATCGGCTACCTGGCGCTGGCCTGGACACCGTTCCCGGCGCTCACACAAATCGCGGTGTTCTCCGCCGCCGGCTTGGTCGGTGCTTACCTGTCCGCCGTGTGCCTGCTGCCCGCGCTGCTCAAGGGTGTTGAACTGCGCCCGGCGCAGTGGCCGCTGCGTATCGCCGAGTGCCTGTGGCTGGCACGCACCGCCTTGCTCAAGCGCGTGCCAAGCCCGGTGCTGCTGGCGTTGCTGCTGCTGTTTTGCGCCGGCGGCCTGTGGCACCTGAACAGCAAAAACGACATCCGCCAATGGATCGGCGCCCCGCCACAACTGCTGCAAGAAGCCCAGGCCGTGGCGCGTATCACCGGGTTCCAGCCCACCAGCCAGTTCTTTCTGGTGCGCGCCGATAACCAGCAGCAGTTGCTGGAGCGTCAGGCGGCGCTGGGCCAGCGTCTGGATCAACTGGTGAACATGAATAAACTCCAGGGCTATTTGGCACTCAACCAATTGGTCAGCCTGCCCGCCGAGCAACAGCAACTGCGCGATGCGCTAAACCAACTGCCGCAACACTGGCAGCCGCTGCTGGACCTTGGCGTGCCCGCCAGCGCCTTGCAGGCCGAAGTCACACACTTGCAAGCGCTGCCCACCGAGGACATCGACGCCGCGCTGGTCGGCCCGCTCGCCGAACCCTGGCGCACGCTGTGGCTGGGCCCGGTGGACGGCGGCGTGGCAGCCATGGTCAGCCTGCAAGGCTTGAACAACCCGGCGCTGCTGCGGGTGCAGGCGCTGGATTTGCCCGGCGTGCAACTGGTGGATCGCCTCGGCGACCTGAACCGGGTGTTTGCCGACACGCAGATCAGCGCGGCGGAACTGAAGTTGATGTCCTGCGTGCTGATCGTGTTGTTGCTGATCCTGCCGTTCGGTTTTGGCGGCGCGTTACGCATCGTCGCCCTGCCGCTGCTCGCTGCACTGTGCAGCCTGGCGAGCCTCGGTTGGCTGGGGCAGCCGTTGACGCTGTTCAGCCTGTTCGGCCTGCTGCTGGTCACGGCGATCAGCGTGGATTACGCGATCGTGATGCGCGAACAAATCGGCGGCCCGGCCGTCAGCCTTTTAGGCACGCTGCTGGCGGCGCTGACGACCTGGTTGTCGTTTGGCCTGCTGGCGGTGTCGAGTACACCGGCTGTGAGTAATTTCGGCCTGTCGGTCAGCCTGGGCCTGGCCTTCAGCTTTATGCTGGCGCCCTGGGCCGGCCATCAGAAGCACGCCTCATGAATGTGATTATCGCCAAAGTGGCAAGGAGCCCTCGTGCCCACAGTTGAAATGGAACGTCGCCAGGTCGTCGTGATCGGCGCCGGGCCATCCGGTGCCATCGCCGCCGCGCTGTTAAAGCGCAACGGGCATGATGTGTTGATTATCGAGCGCCAGCATTTTCCGCGTTTCTCCATCGGCGAAAGCTTGCTGTCGCATTGCATCGACTTTATCGAAGAAGCCGGCATGCTCGACGCCGTGCAGGCCGCAGGCTTTCAGGTGAAAACCGGCGCAGCGTTTGCCTGGGGCGAGCGCTACAGCGCGTTTGATTTCAGTGATACGTTCAGCAATGGCAAGCCGACCACCTTCCAGGTGCAGCGCGGCGAATTCGACAAATTGCTGGCCGACCAGGCCCACTTGCAGGGCGTGGATATTCGCTACGGCGAAACCATCGTCGGCGTGGATTTCAGCGGAGAAAGCCGCTACCTGCACGTGCGCCGCGAGAATGGCAGCGAATACCACCTCAAGGCCAAGTTCGTGCTCGATGCCAGCGGCTACGGCCGGGTGCTGCCGCGCCTGCTGAACCTGGATGTGCCGTCAAACTTCCCGGTGCGCCAGGCGGTGTTCACCCACATTGAAGATCGCATCGAAGACCCGGGGTTCGACCGCACCAAAATTCTCATCACCACCCACCCGACGAAGCGTGATATCTGGTTCTGGACCATCCCATTCAGCAACGGGCGCTGCTCGGTGGGTGTGGTCGCGGCGAAAGAACATTTCGCTGGCCGCGACGAAGACCTCGACGCCTGCCTGCGCGGTTTTATCGCTGAAACCCCAAGCCTGTCACGCGTGCTGCACAACACCGTGTGGGACACACCAGCGCGAACCATCGGCGGCTACGCGGCCAACGTCAAAACCCTGCACGGCCCGGGCTTTGCGCTGCTGGGCAACGCAGCGGAGTTTCTCGACCCGGTGTTTTCCTCCGGCGTGACCATCGCCATGCGTTCGGCCAGCATGGCGGCCGCTGTGCTGCATCGTCAGCTCAAGGGCGAAACCGTGGACTGGCAAACCGAGTTTGCCGAGCCGCTCAAACGTGGCGTCGACACCTTCCGCTGCTACGTCGAGGGCTGGTACGCCGGCACGTTCCAGGATGTGATTTTCCACCCGGGCAGCTCGCCGGAGATTCGCCGCATGATCAGTTCGATCCTCGCCGGTTACGCGTGGGACGAGCGCAACCCGTTTGTCAGCGAGCCCAAGCGGCGGTTGCGGATGTTGTCGGAAATTTGTGCGGGTGAGCCAGTATGAGCAGTCAGTACCTGAGTAAAAATTACGTCGAAGAGACCAAATTCGGCTTCTGGTTCCTGCGCAGCCACACCTGGCAGCACCACGTGCTGCGCGTGGCGATCAACGACCTGCGCAGCTTGTTTACCGACCCGCTGCCGGCGGCGCCGGTACTGCTGGATGCCGGCTGCGGCCAGGGCAAGTCGTTCCAGTATTTGCAGCAGGTGTTTGCCCCCGAACGCTTGATCGGCCTGGATGCCGACCCTCACAGCCTGGCACTGAGCAAGGCCGAGGCCGCGCGCCAGAACCTGGCCATTGAGTTGATTGGCAGCGACTGCGCCACCCTCGACGTGCCGGACGAAAGCGTCGATATCCTGTTCTGCCACCAGACCTTCCACCACTTGGTTGAACAGCATCGCGCGCTCAAGGAGTTCTACCGCGTGCTCAAGCCGGGCGGCTATTTGCTGTTTGCCGAATCCACCGAAGCCTATATCGACACTTGGGTGATTCGCTGGCTGTTCCGCCACCCGATGCACGTGCAGAAAAGCGCTGAGGAGTATCTGGAGATGCTTCGCGAACAGGGCTTTGAGTTCGGCCCGCAGAATGTCTCGTACCCGTATTTGTGGTGGAGCCGTTCCAGCGATTTCGGCCTGCTGGAGCGCTGGGGCCTGCGCAACCCGCCGCCGGTGGGCCAGCGCGAAGAAACCCTGGTGAACTGCGTGGCTCGCAAACCTTTGACGAGCGCCGCGCCATGATCCGCCTGCTGCTGATCGGCTGCCTGTTGCTGCTGAGCGCCTGCGCCAGCGGGCCACCGCTGCCCGAGAAAACCCCGGCCCTGGACCTGCCGATGCAACTGCATGTACAGCGCCGCGCGGACGGCCAGAGCCAGGACTGGCTGTTGGTGATCCAGCGCGAAGGCGGTGGGATTCGCTGGTCAATGATGGACCCGCTGGGCATTCCCCAGGCGCGGCAAAAGCTGGTCAATGGCCAGTGGCAGGCCGACGGTTTGCTGCCACCCAACCCCCAGGCGCGAGAGCTGTTTGCCGCGCTGTTGTTCGCCCTCACCTCCGCTGACGACGTGCCAGCGCTCTACCCTCAAGCTCAGGCCATGGACCTCACCCGCACGCTGCCGGGGCATTGGCAGATCGTGTATCAGTCCTCGCAAGTGTTCAGCGTGAACATGGCGGGCCAACCATTGAGCTACCGCATCACGCCGCTTGGGGCTGCACGATGACGGCTTACCTGAATGCCCTCGGTGTGATTTGCGCACTGGGCCGTGGCCAGGCCGACGTCAGCCGCAGCCTGTTTGCCGGCGACTGCTCGGGCATGCGCGCCGAAAGCGGCTGGGTACCGGAGCGCGTGTTGCCGGTGGCCGGCGTGCACGGCGAGCTGGCGGCGATTCCACCGGCACTGAACCAGCAAAGCAGCCGCAACAATCAGTTGCTGCTGGAGGCTGCGTTGCAGATCGAGGGTGAGCTGCGCCAGGCGATCGCCACCTACGGCGCGTCACGGGTCGGCGTTGTGCTGGGCACCAGCACGTCGGGCATCGACGAAGCCAGCCGTGGTATCGCGCACTACCTGCGCGACCGGCAGTTCCCCGGCGACTACGACTACCAGCAACAGGAGCTGAGCGCCCCGGCGAACTTCCTCGCCGACTGGCTGCAACTCAGCGGCCCGGCCTATGTGATTTCCACCGCCTGCACCTCCAGTGCCCGTGCGCTGATGAGTGCCCAGCGCCTGTTGGACCTGGGCGTGTGCGATGCGGTGATCTGCGGCGGCGTGGACAGCCTGTGCAAGCTGACCCTCAACGGGTTCACTTCGCTGGAAGCGGTGTCGAGCGAGCGCTGCAACCCGTTTTCGGTGAACCGCAACGGCATCAACATCGGTGAAGCGGCGGTGCTGTTCCTGATGACCCGTACACCTGCGCCGATTGCCCTGCTGGGCAGCGGCGCGAGCTGCGATGCGCACCATATCTCTGCGCCAGAACCCACGGGCAAAGGCGCGTTGCAGGCGATGCGCAAGGCCCTGGCCAGTGCAAAGCTTGCACCCGAACAGATCGGTTACCTGAACCTGCACGGCACCGCGACCCAGCACAACGACGCCATGGAAAGCCTGGCCGTCGCCAGTTTGTTCCCTGATGGCGTGGCTTGCTCGTCAACCAAGCCCATGAGCGGCCACACCCTCGGCGCTGCGGGAGCCCTGGAAGCCGCGTTTTGCTGGCTGAGCCTGACCCACGGCGTGCTGCCACCCCATGTGTGGGACGGCCAGGCCGACCCGATGCTACCCACCTTGCAATGGGCAGGCGCCGGCGACACCTTGAAAAAGACCTGCCTGATGAGCAACTCGTTTGCCTTCGGCGGCAATAACGTCAGCCTGATTATTGGAGAGGCCCCATGATCCCTTGGCCACTCGCCGAACTGCTGCCCCACGCGGGCGACATGATCCTGATCGACCAGGTGCTGTCCTTCGATGAAGAGCAGGTTCACACCCGTACCCTCGTCAAGCCCGGCGGCCTGTTCAACCGTGCCGACGGCAGCCTGCCCGCCTGGGTCGGCATCGAGCTGATGGCGCAAAGCGTTGCCGCCTACGCCGGTTGCCGCGCGCGCCAGAAAGGCGAAGCGGTGGAGCTGGGTTTTCTGCTGGGTACACGCAAGTTCGAATGCAACGTGGAGCACTTTCCGGCAGGCGCCGAGCTGACTATCCACGGCCTGCGTTCCCTGGAAGACGACAACGGCATGGGTGTGTTCGAATGCCACCTCACCGGCGACGGTATCCAGGCCAGCGCGCGCTTGAACGTATTTCGACCGCCCCAGGCGGCCAACTATTTAGATGAATCGAAGGACGAAACGCCATGACTGAATCCGTACTGGTCACCGGCTCCAGCCGTGGCATCGGCCGCGCCATTGCCTTGCGCCTGGCTCAGGCCGGGCATGACATCGTGCTGCATTGCCGCAATGGGCGCAGCGACGCGGACGCGGTGCGGGCCGAGGTTGAAGCCTTGGGCTGCAAGGCGCGGGTGCTGCAATTCGACGTGGCAGATCGCGCAGTGTGCAAAGAAATCCTGGAGGCCGATGTGGAGCAGCATGGTGCCTATTACGGCGTGGTGCTCAACGCTGGCCTGACCCGCGACGGCGCGTTCCCGGCCTTGTCGGAAGACGATTGGGACGTGGTGATGCGCACCAACCTCGACGGTTTCTACAACGTGCTGCACCCGGTGATGATGCCGATGATTCGTCGCCGCGCGGCCGGGCGCATCGTGTGCATCACGTCGGTTTCCGGGCTGATCGGCAACCGTGGCCAAGTCAATTACAGCGCGTCCAAAGCCGGCTTGATTGGTGCCGCCAAGGCGCTGGCCATTGAGCTGGGCAAGCGCAAGATCACCGTCAACTGCGTCGCGCCGGGCTTGATCGACACCGCCATGCTCGATGAAAACGTGCCGGTGGAAGAGCTGATGAAGATGATCCCCGCGCAGCGCATGGGCACGCCGGAAGAAGTCGCGGGGGCGGTGAATTTCCTGATGTCGGCTGAGGCGGGCTATATCACCCGCCAGGTGTTGGCTGTGAATGGGGGCCTGTGCTGATGAAACGCGTCGTCGTCACCGGCATGGCCGGCATGACCTCCCTGGGCAGCGATTGGGCGACCATCTCGGCCAACTTCCGCGCCAACCGCAGCGGCATTCGGCGCATGGACGAGTGGGACCGTTTTACCGAATTGAACACGCGTTTGGCCGGGCCCATCGACGATTTCGTTGTGCCCGCGCACTGGACACGCAAGCAACTGCGCAGCATGGGCCGCGTCTCGCGCCTGGCCGTGTGGGCGGCGGAGCAAGCACTGAAAGACGCCGGTTTGCTGGGCGATGAATCGATCAAGGACGGGCGCATGGGCGTGGCCTGCGGTTCATCCACCGGCAGCACCGACGAGATCAAGGCATTCGGCAATATGCTGCTGAACTCGGTGGCCGAGGGGCTGAATGCCAACTCCTATGTGCGCATGATGCCGCACACTACGGCGGCAAATATCAGCATCTTTTTTGGCCTCACCGGGCGGCTGATCCCGACGTCCAGCGCCTGCACCAGCGGCAGCCAGGGCATCGGCTACGCCTACGAGGCGATCAAGTTCGGCCGCTTGCCGCTGATGCTTGCCGGCGGCGCGGAAGAGCTGTGCCCCACCGAAGCCATGGTGTTCGACGCGCTCTACGCCACCAGCCTGAAAAACGACGCGCCGCAAACCAGCCCGCGCCCCTACGACAGCGGCCGCGATGGCCTGGTGATCGGCGAAGGCGGCGGCATGCTGGTGCTGGAAGAGTTGGAACACGCCTTGGCGCGTGGTGCACACATCCACGCCGAGCTGGTCGGTTTCGGCAGCAACGCCGACGGCCAGCACACCACCCGCCCGGAGCAGAAAACCATGCGCCGCGCGATGGAGTTGGCGCTGGAAGATGCCGGGCTCGAGCCATCGGCCATCGGCTACGTGAACGGCCACGGCACCGCCACTGACCAGGGCGATATCGCCGAGACGCTGGCGACCAGCAGCCTGTTCGGCAGCCATATGCCGATCAGCTCGCAGAAAAGCTTCCTCGGCCACACCCTCGGTGCATGCGGCGCACTGGAGTCGTGGTTCAGCATCGAAATGATGAACCGCGACCAGTACGTGCACACCTTCAACCTCGATTCAGTCGACCCGCAGTGCGGCGAGCTGGATTACCTGAGAGGCGAGTTCCGCGAGATGCACCACGACTACGTGATGAACAACAACTTCGCGTTTGGCGGCGTGAACACCTCGCTGATCTTTCGCCGCTGGTCCTGAATTTTTTAATCGATTGGAGAAAACGGAATGTCTTCCCTGCTACGCGCCACCCTGATCACCCTGGCCCTGCTGACCACCGCCGGTTGCACCAACAAACCGGTGCTCAACACCCAGCACGAGCTGGCGGCCAACCCCCAGGCCAGCGAAGAAACCATGAAGCAGGTGATCGTCACTGCCCTGCAAAAACGTGAATGGACCGTGCAACGCCTGAGCCCGCAGCTGGTGCAGGCCGAAATCACCGTGCGCGGCCAGTTCTACGCGGCCATCGATATCCGCTACACCCGCAACAGCTACGCCATCACCTACCGCGACAGCCGCGACCTGGGCTACAAGGACGGCAAGATCCATCGTAATTACAACCGTTGGGTGAGCATGCTGGATCGGGATATTTTGGCGGCACTGCGCAGTAATGGCTCGGCGGCGCAGAACTGAAGCGCGCCCTCTGTGGCGAGCGGGCTTGCCCCGCGCTGGGCTGCGAAGCAGCCCCGGTCTGGAAGAGCGCAGAGATCCTGTTAGGGCTGCTGCGCAGCCCAACGCGGGGCAAGCCCGCTCGCCACAACAAGCCCGCTCGCTACCAACAACTCCACAAACGCCTCTGCCATCGGCGTTTGTGCGCCCTTGCGCTGCACCAGCCACACCGATGTCACCGCGTCCTGATCGAGCAAGGTGCGGTACACAACACCGTCGATGCGGATGCGCTGGTATGACGCCGGCAGCACCGAAACACCCAAGCCCGCCGCCACCAAACCGATGATGGTCATCGCCTCCCCCGCTTCCTGGGCGAAGCGCGGGCTGAAGCCGGCGTCGCGGGCCAGGTTGATCAATTGGGCATAGAGGCCACTGCCGTAGGTGCGCGGGAAAAATACAAACGGCTCATCAGCCAGTTGCGCCAGGTGCAGACCGCGTTCGGTGCCCTCGACCAAAGGGTGCCCTGCGTTCAATACGGCAACCAAGGGTTCGCGCATCAGCTCAATGACACTCAGCGAATCCGGCAAGGGTAAGGGGCGAATCAACCCCACCTGGATCGACTCATTCACCAGCGACTCCGCCACTTCGGTGCTGCTCATTTCCTGCAAATTCAGGTGCACTGCCGGGAAGGCCTGGCGAAAGGCAAAGATCGCTTTGGGAATGCTCGCATTGAACGGCGCCGAGGACGTGAAGCCGATCTTCAACTCGCCCAACTCTCCCAATTGCGCCCGCCGCGCGACATCTGCCGCCTTGTCGACCTGAGCCAATACCAATCGCGCCTCATTGAGGAACAGCCGTCCCGCCTCACTCAGCTCAACCCGACGATTGGTCCGTTCAAATAACCGCGCGCCTACTTCCTGCTCCAGCGCCTGAATCTGCTGGCTCAGCGGCGGTTGCGAGATGCCCAACACCTGCGCGGCGCGGCCAAAATGCAGTTCTTCGGCAACGGCGATGAAGTACCGCAAGTGTCGTAATTCCATGCAAGCCTCATTAGGTCGTAAAACCTATCAAACAGGTCGAACAATATATTGGAAAGAATCATTAGGCAGCTATATTCTTTTTTGCAGTGCCAGTCCTGGCCGGCTTTTCCTCCCCGAGGTCCCCGTGAAATCTGCTGTCGCGCCATTCGCTCAAGAAGTCCCGCCCACCGCTTTGGATGAAGTGGTCGCTCAACTCAATGACGAGTACATCGAAAAAGGCACACCGATGTTCATGCGCACGGTGCTGGCGTTGTTCTCCGGCGGTTTTGCCACCTTTGCGTTGCTGTATTGCGTGCAGCCAATGATGCCGGCGCTGTCCCACGAGTTTTCCATCAATGCGGCGCAAAGTAGCCTGATCCTGTCGGTGGCCACGGCTATGCTGGCATTGGGTTTGTTGGTCACCGGGCCGATTTCCGACCGGCTGGGGCGCAAGCCGGTGATGGTCGCCGCGCTGTTCTGTGCAGCGCTGGCTACCATCGCCAGCGGCTTGATGCCGACGTGGGAGGGCATTTTGCTGATGCGCGCGCTGGTGGGCCTGTCGTTAAGCGGGCTGGCCGCGGTGGCGATGACTTACCTGAGCGAAGAGATCCATCCGCAACACATCGGCCTGGCCATGGGCTTGTACATTGGCGGCAACGCAATTGGCGGTATGAGCGGGCGTCTGATCATCGGCGTACTGATCGACTTTGTGAGCTGGCACACCGCAATGCTGATCATCGGCGCCCTGGCGCTGATCGCGGCCACGGTATTCTGGAAAGTCCTCCCCGAATCGCGCAACTTCCGCACCAGCAGCCTCAATCCGCGCAATCTGCTGAACGGGTTCGTCATGCATTTCAAGGATGCGGGCCTGCCGTGGTTGTTCCTTGAAGGCTTCCTGCTGATGGGCGCTTTTGTCACGATGTTCAACTACATCGGCTATCGCCTGTTGGCAGAACCCTACGGGTTAAGCCAGGCGGTGGTCGGGCTGCTCTCGCTGGTGTATCTGACCGGCATCTACAGCTCGGCGAAAATCGGCTCTCTGGCCGACCGCCTCGGTCGCCGCCGGGTGTTGTGGGGCACCATCGTGCTGATGCTCGCCGGTATGGCGCTGACCCTGTTTACACCGCTGTGGCTGGTGGTGCCGGGCATGCTGATCTTCACCTTCGGCTTCTTCGGCGCCCACTCAGTGGCCAGCAGCTGGATCGGCCGGCGCGCGGTGAAGGCCAAGGGGCAGGCGTCGTCGCTGTATCTGTTCTGCTATTACGTGGGCTCGAGCATTGCGGGGACGGCGGGCGGTTTCTTCTGGCACTTTGCCGGGTGGAACGGGATTGGCGGGTTCATCATCGCGCTGCTGATCGGCGCGTTGCTGGTGGCGTTGAGGCTGGCGAAGCTGGCGCCGCTGGGAGAAGTGAAGGCCTGAACCTTTCTCGCTTTTAATGTGGGAGCTGACTTGCCTGCGATAGCGGTAGTGAATTCACCATCGCCATCGCAGGCAAGCCAGCTCCCACATTTGTCTTGTGTCTAACCATGAAAAAGCCCGGCGTCTGCCGGGCTTTTTTATTTACTCGTGATACTGCGCGGACAGCTCATGCACCGCTTGCAGGAATGCCCCCGCATGCTCCGGGTTCACTTCCGGGGTGATGCCATGGCCGAGGTTAAACACGTGGCCAGTGCCCTTGCCATAGCTGGCGAGGATGCGGCCGACTTCGGTGCGGATCGCTTCCGGTTTAGCGTACAGCACGGTCGGGTCCATGTTGCCTTGCAGCGCGACGCGGTTGCCCACGCGCTGGCGGGCTTCACCGAGGTCGCAGGTCCAGTCCAGGCCCAGGGCGTCGGCACCGGCATCGGCGATGCTTTCCAGCCACAGGCCACCGCCTTTGGTGAACATGATCACTGGGACCTTGCGGCCTTCGTGCTCACGGATCAGGCCGCTGACGATTTTGCGCATGTAAGCCAGGGAGAATTCCTGATACGCCGCCGCCGACAGGTTGCCACCCCAGGTGTCGAAGATCTGCACGGCTTGCGCGCCGGCCATGATCTGGCCATTGAGGTAAGAGGTGACCGACTGCGCCAGCTTGTCGAGCAGCAGGTGCATGGCTTGCGGGTTGTCGTAGAGCATGGCCTTGGTCTTGCGGAAGTCTTTCGACGAGCCGCCTTCGACCATGTAGGTGGCCAGGGTCCATGGGCTGCCGGAGAAGCCGATCAATGGCACACGGCCGTTCAGCTCGCGGCGGATGGTGCTCACGGCGTCCATCACGTAACCGAGGTCTTTGTGCGGATCCGGGATCGGCAAGGCTTCGATGTCGGCCAAGGTGCTGACGACTTTCTTGAAGCGCGGGCCTTCGCCGGTTTCGAAGTACAGGCCTTGGCCCATGGCGTCAGGGATGGTGAGGATGTCGGAAAATAGGATGGCCGCGTCCAGTTGCGGGTAGCGGTCCAGCGGCTGCATCGTGACTTCGCAGGCGAACTCCGGGTTCATGCACAGGCTCATGAAGTCGCCGGCGTTGGCGCGACTGGCGCGGTATTCCGGCAGGTAGCGACCGGCCTGGCGCATCATCCACACAGGGGTGACGTCCACAGGTTGCTTGAGCAGGGCACGAAGGAAACGGTCGTTCTTGAGGGCAGTCATGTCGGCATCCGCAAAAAAAGTGCGGGCATTTTCTCAGAGCCAGACGCAAAAGGCACGGAGTGAGCCGTGCCTTTTGTCTATCGGGTCAATTTGTCGCAATGAGTGGCGCCGCAAACCCCAATGTGGAATGGGGTTTGTGTGGGAGCTGGCTTGAACTGGTCAAGTAATCTTGGACACTGATTACGGTTCACGCCGCCACCCTTTCCTTCACGACCGGCGACCTGTAGTCGTTATAGCTGTGAGGCCTGCTGATGTTGTAGCGCGAGACATAGCGCTGCACGTCTGCCCGGGCCTCATGTTCCAGTTTGTAGCCCGTTTCAGGAACCCACTCGGATTTCAAACTACCAAAGAAACGCTCCATCGGGGCGTTGTCCCAGCACTCGCCTTTACGGCTCATGCTTTGCCTAAATCCATGTTTCACAAGCGCGTTTCTGAATTTATGGCTGGTGTACTGGCAACCTTGGTCAGAATGAAACAGCACATCCTGGGGATGGCCACGCAACTCCACCGCCATGCGTAGTGCTTCGCAGGTCAGGTTGGCATCAGAAATCATCGAGAACGACCAGCCTACGATCCTGCGAGCGTACAGATCCAGAACGGCGGCGAAGTACATCCAACGCTTGCCGACCTTGATGTACGTTACGTCGCCACACCACACCTGATTAACCGCCGTCACATCAAACTTTCGCTTGAGCATATGCGGCGCCACCAAGGCCTCCACGCCCGGCGACTTGTACTTATGGCGCCTGCGCTGACGACTAGCGATGCCAGCTTCGCGCATCAAGTTGCGAGCCATATAACGTCCGACACGATGTCCTTTGGCTTGCAGCTCCTTGGACAAGGTACGTGCGCCCGCCGACTCTCTCGACGCCTTGTGGTACCTGACCAGCGCGGCTTTGAGCTTTTCCCGCTCAGGATTTGCTCTGCCTTGGCGCTGGCGCCAGGCATAGAAGCTGCTGCGGTTAACCCCGAACGCCCGGCAACACCTTTTAACGCCGTACTGCTCGTCCAGCTCATCGATCAGCGTGAATGATCTTTGGCGTCCAAAAGCAGGAGAGCACTGGCCTTTTTTAAGATTTCAATGTCCAGGTCTTTCTCCCTGAGCAGGGCTTTGAGTCTCTGGATCTCTCGTTGATCAGCCGTAATTGCTTTGGCTCCCACCGGAGTCGAGCCCAAGCGTTCTTTTTGCACTTGATCGACCCAACGGCGCAGAGCAGTAGGGCCAATATCCAGGCTGGCACAGACCTCGGTAACCGGCTGACCTTCATCCAGCACCATGCTGGCAGCCTTGAGCTTGAACTCACTCGAATAAGATTTACGCATATCCAAACACCTCAGATTTGGGCGCTATCATAGCGCCCGATTGAAGTGTCCAAAATCATTAGGCCAGTTCAGCTTGCCTGCGATAGCGATGTTGAATTCACCACCGTCATCGCAGGCAAGCCAGCTCCCACATTTGACTGTGTTTCAAATCAAACCTGCAGGTAATCCAGGATCCCTTCGGCGGCGTTGCGGCCTTCGAAGATTGCCGTCACCACCAGGTCAGAACCGCGCACCATGTCGCCACCGGCGAAGATTTTCGGGTTGCTGGTCTGGTGCTTGTACTGGCCCTGTTCCGGGGCCACAACGCGGCCCTGGCTGTCGGTCTGGATCTGGAACTGCTCGAACCACGGCGCCGGGCTTGGGCGGAAACCGAAGGCGATCACCACAGCATCAGCCGGGATGATTTCTTCAGAACCCGGGATCGGCTCAGGGCTGCGACGGCCACGGGCGTCCGGTTCGCCGAGACGGGTCTCGACCACCTTCACGCCCTCAACGCGGTCTTCGCCGACAATGGCGATCGGCTGGCGGTTGTAGAGGAACTTCACGCCTTCTTCCTTGGCGTTCTTCACCTCTTTGCGTGAGCCGGGCATGTTGGCTTCGTCACGACGATACGCACAGGTCACCGACTTGGCGCCCTGGCGGATCGAGGTGCGGTTGCAGTCCATCGCGGTGTCACCACCGCCGAGCACCACGACCTTCTTGCCCTTCATGTCGACGAAATCTTCCGGCGACTTTTCAAAGCCCAGGTTGCGATTCACGTTGGCGATCAGGAAGTCCAAAGCGTCGTAAACGCCCGGCAAATCCTCACCGGCAAAGCCGCCCTTCATGTAGGTGTAGGTGCCCATGCCCATGAACACGGCATCGTATTCGGCGAGCAGTTGTTCCATGGTGATGTCTTTGCCGATTTCGGTATTGAGACGGAACTCGATACCCATGCCGGTGAACACTTCACGACGGTTGCTCAGTACGGTTTTTTCCAGCTTGAACTCGGGAATGCCGAAGGTCAGCAGGCCGCCGATTTCCGGGTTCTTGTCGAACACCACCGGAGTCACGCCGCCACGTACCAGCACGTCGGCACAGCCCAGGCCCGCCGGGCCCGCGCCGATGATCGCCACGCGCTTGCCGGTCGGTTTGACCTTGGACATGTCCGGGCGCCAGCCCATGGCGAACGCGGTGTCGGTGATGTACTTCTCCACCGAACCGATGGTCACCGCGCCGAAGCCGTCGTTGAGGGTGCAGGCACCTTCACAAAGACGGTCTTGCGGGCACACCCGGCCGCAGACTTCCGGCAGGGTGTTGGTCTGGTGCGACAGCTCGGCGGCGGCGAGGATGTTGCCCTCGGCCACCAATTTGAGCCAGTTGGGAATGAAGTTGTGCACCGGGCACTTCCATTCGCAATACGGGTTACCGCACCCCAGGCAGCGGTGGGCCTGGTCGGCCGAGTGCTGGGGTTTGAAGGGTTCGTAGATTTCCACGAACTCTTTCTTGCGTTGACGCAACAGTTTCTTCTTCGGATCTTTGCGCCCGACATCGATGAACTGGAAGTCGTTATTCAGACGTTCAGCCATGTTAAAACCTCATCAAACTCTTCAGGCGCATATCACTGCGGGTTGGCACGGATGCTGGAAAGCAACGATTTCAGGTTGGCAGCCTTGGGCTTGACCAGCCAGAAACGACGCAGGTAATCATCGAGGTTTTCGGCGAGGTTGCGGCCCCATTCGCTGCCGGTCTCCTCGACGTACTCGTCCAGCACGTGCTGCAAGTGGTTCCGGTAGGATTCCATGGCTTCGCCGCTGATCCGCTGGATCTCGACCAACTCGTGGTTGACCTTGTCGACGAAGGTGTTGTCCTGGTCGAGCACGTAGGCGAAACCGCCGGTCATGCCCGAACCGAAGTTGTAACCGGTCTTGCCCAGTACCGCGACAAAGCCCCCGGTCATATACTCGCAGCAGTGATCGCCAGTGCCTTCCACCACGGTGTGAGCACCGGAGTTACGCACGGCGAAACGCTCACCGGCAGTCCCTGCGGCGAACAGCTTGCCACCGGTGGCGCCGTACAAGCAGGTGTTGCCGATGATGGCGCTGTCCTGGGTCTTGTAGACGCTGCCTTTGGGCGGAACGATCACCAGCTTGCCGCCGGTCATGCCCTTGCCCACGTAGTCGTTGGCGTCGCCTTCCAGGTACATGTGCAGGCCACCGGCGTTCCACACGCCGAAGCTCTGGCCTGCCGTGCCTTTGAAACGGAAGGTGATCGGCGCTTTCGCCATGCCCTGGTTGCCGTGCTTGCGCGCGATTTCGCCGGAGATGCGTGCGCCAATGGAGCGGTCGCAGTTGCAGATATCCAAAGCGAACTCGCCACCGCTGGCGTCGTTGATCGACGAAGCGGCCATTTCGACCATCTTCTCGGCCAGCAGGCCTTTGTCGAATGGCGGGTTGCGCTCAACACCGCAGAACTGAGGTTTGTCAGCCGGGATGTGATCGCTGCCCAACAGCGGCGTCAAGTCCAAGTGCTGTTGCTTGGCAGTCTGACCCTGCAAGATTTCCAGCAGGTCAGTACGGCCGATCAACTCTTCCAGCGAACGCACGCCCAGTTTGGCCAGCCACTCACGGGTTTCTTCGGCGACGTAGGTGAAGAAATTCACCACCATGTCGACGGTGCCGATGTAGTGATCCTTGCGCAGCTTCTCGTTCTGAGTCGCTACACCGGTGGCGCAATTGTTCAGGTGGCAGATGCGCAGGTATTTGCAGCCCAGGGCGATCATTGGCGCAGTGCCGAAGCCGAAGCTTTCGGCGCCGAGGATTGCGGCCTTGATCACGTCGAGGCCGGTTTTCAAGCCACCGTCGGTTTGCACCCGGACTTTGCCGCGCAGGTCGTTGCCGCGCAGGGTCTGGTGGGTTTCGGCCAGGCCGAGTTCCCAAGGTGCACCGGCGTACTTGATCGAAGTCAGCGGCGAAGCGCCGGTGCCGCCGTCGTAGCCGGAGATGGTGATCAGGTCGGCATAGGCCTTGGCCACGCCAGCGGCGATGGTGCCCACGCCGGCTTCCGCTACCAGTTTCACCGAGACCAGCGCCTGCGGGTTGACTTGTTTCAAGTCGAAAATCAGCTGCGACAAATCTTCAATCGAGTAGATGTCGTGGTGCGGCGGTGGCGAAATCAGGGTCACGCCCGGCACTGCGTAACGCAGCTTGGCGATCAAACCGTTGACCTTGCCGCCTGGCAGTTGACCACCTTCGCCGGGCTTGGCGCCCTGGGCGACTTTGATCTGCAGCACTTCGGCGTTGACCAGGTATTCCGGGGTTACACCGAAACGGCCAGTCGCCACCTGTTTGATTTTCGAGCTTTTGATGGTGCCGTAGCGCGCCGGGTCTTCACCGCCTTCGCCGGAGTTGGAACGCGCACCCAGGCGGTTCATGGCTTCGGCCAGGGCTTCGTGAGCCTCAGGCGACAAGGCGCCCAGGGAAATACCGGCGGAGTCGAAGCGCTTGAGGATCGATTCCAGCGGCTCGACTTCGTTGATGTCCATCGCGGTGTCCAGGGTCTTCACCTTGAACAGGTCACGGATCATCGACACCGGGCGGTTATCCACCAGCGAGGTGTATTCCTTGAACTTGGCGTAGTCACCCTGCTGCACAGCGGCTTGCAGGGTGTTGACCACGTCCGGGTTGTACGCGTGGTATTCGCCACCGTGCACGAACTTCAGCAGGCCGCCTTGCTGGATCGGCTTGCGTGCGCTCCAGGCTTCGGCTGCCAGGGCTTTCTGTTCGGCTTCGATGTCGACGAAACGCGCGCCCTTGATGCGGCTTGGTACGCCACGGAAGCTCAGCTCACACACTTCTTCGGACAGGCCGATGGCTTCGAACAGTTGAGCGCCGCGATAGGACGTGACAGTGGAGATGCCCATCTTCGACAGGATCTTCAGCAAGCCCTTGGTGATGCCTTTGCGGTAGTTCTTGAACACCTCGTAGAGGTCGCCCAGCACTTCACCGGTACGGATCAGGTCGCCCAGCACTTCGTACGCGAGGAACGGGTACACCGCCGAAGCGCCGAAACCGATCAGCACCGCAAAGTGGTGCGGGTCGCGGGCAGTAGCCGTTTCCACGAGGATGTTGGAGTCGCAACGCAGGCCTTTTTCGGTCAGGCGGTGGTGTACCGCGCCGGTGGCCAGGGAGGCGTGGATCGGCAGCTTGCCTGGGGCAATGTGACGGTCGGTCAGCACGATCTGGGTACGACCGGCGCGCACGGCTTCTTCGGCCTGGTCGGCAACGTTGCGCACCGCGGCTTCAAGGCCCAGACTCTCGTCGTAGTTCAGGTCGATGATCTGGCGGTCGAAGCCTGGACGGTCCAGGGTCATCAGCGAGCGCCACTTGGCCGGGGACACCACAGGCGAGCTGAGGATTACGCGGGAAGCGTGTTCAGGCGATTCCTGGAAAATGTTGCGCTCGGCACCGAGGCACACTTCCAGGGACATCACGATGGCTTCGCGCAGCGGGTCGATCGGTGGGTTGGTCACCTGGGCGAACTGCTGGCGGAAGTAGTCGTACGGCGTGCGCACGCGCTGGGACAGCACGGCCATCGGCGTGTCATCGCCCATGGAACCGACCGCCTCGTAGCCTTGCTCGCCGAGCGGACGCAGCACCTGGTCGCGCTCTTCAAACGTGACCTGGTACATCTTCATGTACTGCTTGAGCTGGTCGACATCGTAGAAAGCCGAACCGTGGTCGTTGTCTTCCATGGTCGCCTGGATGCGCAGGGCGTTCTTGCGCAGCCATTGCTTGTACGGGTGACGCGACTTCAGGCGGTTGTCGATGGCGTCGGTGTCGAGGATCTGACCGGTTTCGGTGTCCACGGCCAAAATCTGGCCAGGGCCCACGCGGCCTTTGGCGATAACGTCTTCAGGCTTGTAGTCCCACACGCCGATTTCCGACGCCAGGGTGATGAAGCCGTTGGTGGTGGTGACCCAACGCGCCGGGCGCAGACCGTTACGGTCAAGCAGGCACACCGCGTAGCGGCCGTCAGTCATGACCACGCCGGCCGGGCCGTCCCACGGTTCCATGTGCATCGAGTTGTACTCGTAGAATGCACGCAGGTCCGGGTCCATGGTTTCGACGTTCTGCCACGCTGGCGGAATGATCATGCGCACGCCACGGAACAGGTCGATGCCGCCGGTGACCATCAGTTCGAGCATGTTGTCCATGCTGGAGGAGTCGGAGCCCACGCGGTTGACCAGCGGGCCGAGCTCTTCGAGGTCCATCAAGTCGTTGGCGAACTTGGTGCGACGGGCCACGGCCCAGTTGCGGTTGCCGGTGATGGTGTTGATCTCGCCGTTGTGGGCGAGGAAGCGGAAAGGCTGGGCCAGCGGCCATTTCGGCAGGGTGTTGGTGGAGAAGCGCTGGTGGAACACGCAGATTGCGGTTTGCAGGCGCTCATCGCTCAGGTCCGGATAGAAGGCGGTGAGGTCCGCCGGCATCATCAGGCCTTTATAAATGATGGTCTTGTGCGAAAAGCTGCAGATGTAGTGGTCAGTGTCGGCGGCGTTGGACACCGACGAGCGACGACGGGAGGTGAACAGTTTGATCGCCATGTCCTGATCGCTCAGGCCATCGCCTGCGATGAACACTTGTTCGATCTGCGGCAGACGCTCCAGGGCCAGGCGGCCGAGTACGCTGGTGTCGATTGGCACTTTGCGCCAGCCGACCAGTTGCAGGCCGGCAGCCAGAATCTCGCGGTTCATGTTCTCGCGAGCGGCTTCGGCTTTGACCGGGTCCTGGTTGAAAAACACCATGCCCACGGCGTATTGCTTGGGCAGGTCGACTGCAAATTGCTCTTTTGCGACAGCGCGCAGGAACTGGTCGGGCTTTTGAATCAGCAAGCCACAACCGTCACCGGTCTTGCCGTCGGCGTTGATCCCACCGCGGTGGGTCATGCAGGTCAGGGCCTCGATGGCCGTTTGCAAAAGGGTATGACTGGGCTCGCCCTGCATGTGGGCTATCAGGCCGAAACCGCAGTTATCCTTGAATTCATCGGGTTGGTACAGACCTGCTTTCATAGACACTTTCTCACCAGGCTGCCTCTTATGACGAGGCAAATTTCTTTTCAATTCAACCGGTTACCTTCCACGCCGAACGTACGCCGGCTTAGCGGGGGCAAAAGGGAGGTCATTGTACACACCGACACAGACGCTCACAAATTTAGCGACGAAATGTCGCAAATCTATGTCGCATTTATGAAAGGTTTAAAGCGATATGCTGTGCTAGTCAAAACTTTTTTAATTCTGACCGCTACGACTCAAAAGCTACCGTGACGCAGACACCACAAAGCGCGCGGCCTTCAGGGCTGCACGCTGTTGCGGATATTTTTTGAGGTGCCGGGAGAGGCGGCCTGGGTAAGGCCGCCGAATCTTCAGCGAGTTGTTGCGAGTTCTTGTTGAACGCTGGCAACAGTGCGAGGCCAAGGTTTACCAGCCTGAACCTTCGCTGGCAAGGCTTTGATCGCGGAATCGGCTGCGGCACGGCTTGGGAAGCTGCCGTAGGTGATCACGTAGAGAGGCTTGCCGTTGAGCACCTTCTTGAAATAACGGTACTCGCCGCCCTGCTCTTTCACGAACGCTTGAGCGTTGGCTTCGGAGCTGGTGCCAAGAATCTGCACCACGAAGTGGCCGGCAGGCTGGCTGGTGTACCAGCTGCTGCCAGCGGCGGCAGGCGCGGCAGCTTTGGCGACAACGGCAGGCTTTTCAGCAGGCTTGGCCGCTGGAGCCGGCTTGGCGACGGGCGCAGGTGCAACGGGCTTGGCGACGGGCGCTGGCTTGGCCGTAGCGACGGTCGGCGCCGGGGTCGGTTTGGCAACCGGAGCCGGCTGACCGGCTGGCACGCCCGCAGGCGGCGCAGTGGTGGTCACGGTCGGCGGTGTAGCGCTGGAGCCTTCCACCGGCACGCCGTCGTCGCCTTCGGAGATGCCACCGGCTTCTTCGGCGAGCGGGCCACGCATCACAGGCTGGCCGACCATCGGCAGGTTGGTCGGCTGGCCGGAGTTGGCGAATTCGACGTTTGGCGTGGGCTTGCCCAGTGGCAACTGCGCCTGTTCGGTTGGCGCGCCGGCAGTCGTCGGTGCCTTGCTGCGCCCCGGGATCAACCAGGCGGCGGCGACAGCGACCACGACAACGGCGGAAATCGCCAATACGTGCTTCTTAGGCATAGTGAACCCCATCTTTGGACGCTTCACCGCAGAGCGGCTGGCGATCATGGCTTCGATCAAGGCATCGCGGGCAACCTGGTTGATGGTGCCAGGCCAGCCGCCTGCGCTTTCGTGAATATCAGAGATCTGATTTGCAGTGAAAAGTTCGATACCCGCGCCCGCACCTTCGAGGCGTTGAGCCAGGTATTCGCGAGTTTCTTCTTCTTCGTACGGCTGCAATTCGATGACGTGGAACAGCTCTTGTTCGCCGCTGATCTGCTCCAGATCGGCAATCAACGACGACTCACCAAACAGGAACACGTGCGGGCGGCCTTCGGGCGTACCCGCCGCCAGCGCCAGCAGGGCTTCCAGAGCGGATTCGTCAAGCTGCTCGGCGTCATCCACCAGCAGGTAGACTTCCTGGCCGGTCAAGCCCAGCTGTACCACTTGCTTGAGGATCGCATTCGGCTCGGCGGTGGCTACGCTCAGGGCCTGGGCAACCTGGCGCAACACGCCTGCCGCATCACCGGCGCCACGGGCCGAGACCACCACGCTCTGCACCGACTGCTTGTTGGTGCTGGCGACGAGCGCCTGGCGCAGCAAGGTCTTGCCGCTGCCCAACGGGCCCGTCACCACCAGCAGCAGTTGGCTGTAGCGCGCCAGATGGTGCAATTGGCCGAGCACCGGTTTGCGCTGGGCGGGGAAAAATTTGAAGCCCGGCACCCGTGGAGCGAAAGGGTCGTGGCTTAACTGGTAATGGCCGAGGAACGCCTCGTCGGCATGCAAACTAGTCATCGGGATCTTATTAACCTTTAAGCTGGGCCAGGGCGCGGTAATCCGCTCCCAGCGTGGCCTGTAAAATCTCTTTCGGATAATCGTCGGTCACTACCGCTTCGCCGATGTGGCGCAGCAGCACCAGTCGCAGGCGACCGTCGATCACTTTCTTGTCTATTGCCATATGTTCGAGGAAATCCGCCTCGGTCATCTCCTCAGGCGGAATCACCGGCAAGCCGGCGCGCTGGAACAGGCGGATACCGCGATCCCGCTCCTGGGCGCTGATCCAGCCCAGGCGCTGCGACATGTCCAATGCCATCACAGTGCCAGCCGCCACGGCTTCCCCATGCAACCACACACCATAGCCCATGTGCGTTTCGATCGCATGGCCGAAGGTGTGGCCCAGGTTCAGGGTGGCCCGCACGCCGGACTCCCGCTCGTCGGCATTCACCACCAGCGCCTTGGCGGCGCAGGAGCGGGAAATCGCTTCGGTGAGGGCTGCCTGGTCCAGATTGCGCAAGGCGTCCACATGCTCTTCCAGCCAGCTCAGGAACGGCTCGTCGCAGATCAGCCCGTACTTGATCACTTCCGCCAGCCCCGCCGACAGCTCGCGCGGCGGCAAGGTGTTAAGGGTCGCGGTGTCGATCAATACGGCCTGGGGCTGGTAGAACGCGCCAACCATGTTCTTGCCCAGCGGATGGTTGATGCCGGTTTTGCCGCCCACCGACGAATCAACCTGGGACAACAAGGTGGTCGGTACCTGGATAAAGTCCACGCCGCGCTGGTAGCAGGCGGCTGCAAAGCCGGCCATGTCGCCGATCACACCGCCGCCCAGGGCGATCACGGTGGTGCGGCGGTCATGGCGCGCAGTGAGCAGGCCATCAAAGATCAGTTGCAGGGTTTCCCAATTCTTGTGGGCCTCGCCGTCGGGCAGGATCACCGAAATCACCGAGTAGGCCGCGAGGCTGCGGCTCAGACGCTCAAGATACAGTGGCGCGACCGTTTCATTGGAGATGATCGCCACTTGCCGGCCGGCAATGTGCGGTGCGAGCAACTCGGGCTGGTCCAATAGACCTTCGCCAATATGGATTGGGTAGCTGCGCTCGCCTAGATCGACCTTAAGTGTCTGCATGTGTCCCCGCGTGAAGATGTATTGACGATCGGCAACTCGGATGTGACGTCGCCTGATGGCTCTGCGCCACACTCGGCAGAGCAATGGCGCGCCGCCGAGAATAGCGCATTTCGAGCCGGGCTTTAACGGGGTGGCAACTGCTGCAAGCGTTCAAGAATGTCGAGAACGACCATTCGAGGCGGCCGCTCATCGGTTTCCACCACCAGATCGGCGATTTCCCGATACAGCGGGTCACGCAGCGTCAGCAAATCCCGCAGGGTCTTTGCCGGGTCTGCGGTGCGCAGCAGCGGGCGGTTGCGGTCGCGAGCGGTGCGGCCCACTTGCTGCTCGACCGACGCATGCAGATAAACCACACGACCTCCGGCATACAGCGCCCGGCGGTTTTCATCGCGCATCACTGCGCCACCACCGGTGGCCAATACCACGCCGTCGCAGCCGCACAGCTCGGCAATCATCGCCTGCTCGCGGTCGCGAAAGCCCAGCTCGCCTTCCTTATCGAAGATCCATGGGATATTGGCGCCCGTGCGCAATTCAATTTCCTTGTCGGAATCTTTGAACGGCAGGCGCAGCTCTTTGGCCAGCAAACGGCCGATGGTGCTTTTTCCAGCCCCCATCGGTCCTACAAGAATCAAATTTCGCACAGAATCAACGACTCACAGCAATCGCCTGGTTATTCATAATACGCGGAGTGAGGAACACCAGCAGCTCGGATTTTCTCTGCGCCACAACATCACGCCGGAAAAGGCGGCCAAGATACGGCACATCGCCCAAAAATGGCACTTTATCTACCACTTTGCTTTGGGTATCGGAGAAAACTCCGCCGATCACGATAGTCTCGCCATCCTTGACCAATACCTTGGCGTTGACCTCGTTTTTCTTGATCGGCGGCACGTCGTTGAGTTTATTCAGGTAGTCGGGCTCATCCTTGGTTACCCGGACCTCCATGATGACGTGGTCATCGGGGGTGATTTGCGGCGTGACCTCCAATGACAGCGAGGCCTCTTTGAACGACACCGACGTAGCGCCCTGGGAGGTGGATTCCTGATACGGAATCTCGGTGCCTTTGAGGATGCGCGCGGTTTCCTTGTCGGACGTGACCACTTTGGGCTGCGAGACGATTTCGCCGTTACCGGACTTCTCCATGGCGGTCAGCTCCAGATCCAGCAGCAGGTTGTCGGTGATAAAGGCCAGGCCCAGCCCGGAAGTACCGGTCAGCGAACCCAAATCGACAAATGGCGAGCTGGCCGGGCTTTCCGGCGGCTCGACACCTTGAGCCAAGGGCTTGCCGATCCCCCCGGCGCCCCAGTTGCCACGGTTGAGCCGCCCTCCCCAGCGCACGCCCAGGTTTTTGTCGTAATCCACGTTGGCTTCCACGATCCGCGCCTCGATCATCACCTGGCGCACCGGAATATCCAGTTGCGCCACAATCCGCCGCAGCTCTTCAAGCCGCTCGCCGGTCTGGTAGGCGATGATGTTATTGGTCCGCTCATCCACCGCCACCGAGCCGCGCTCATCGGTAACACCTTCAAGGCCCGTCACCGACTGGAACAACTTGGCCAGGTCTGCCGCCTTGGCGTAATTGACCTGCAACAGCTCGCGACGCAGAGGCGCAAGCTCGGCCATCTGCTTGTTTGCCTCCAGTGTCAGCAACTCACGAGCGGCCAGCTCATCAGCCGGCGCCACCAACAGAACACCCGCTTTTACACGTTTATCCAGCCCCTTGGTTTGCAACACCAGGTCCAGCGCCTGGTCCCACGGCACCTCCTTGAGCCGCAGAGTGATCGAGCCCTGCACCTCATCACTGGCCACCAGGTTGAGGCCCGCCACATCAGCGATTTGCTGCAGCACCGCGCGCAGCTCGATGTTCTGGAAGTTGAGGGTGAGTGTGTCGCCGGTATACGCGCCCGAAACTGCCTTGCCAGGAGGCGGCAGCTGAATCAGGTCCACGCGATTGGGCACAGCAAAGGCCATCGGTGCCGTGAACGCTATCCATAGCGCCACACCGAAGGACGAGAAAGTCCTTTTCATTTGTCTTATTCCGTTATGAGTTGACGTTCAGCACGAGGGTTCGCGAGCGCTCCAGCCATGCGCCCTGTTCATCGGGAAACAGTTCAGCCAATTCGACATGACCATCGTGAATAGCCGTGACCCGACCGTGGTTCGGCCCCAGGTAGTCGCCGACGGCGAGCCGGTGCACTGTTGAAACGGCCCGCAGCAGTGCAAAACGCTGCACCCCACGGGACAGTGTGCCGACCATTTCGAATTGATCGACGGCCAAGCCCTCAAGAGCGCTGCGCTGCCGAGTGAGGTCCGGCGCCGGGGCGGGCCGGCCCGACACAGGCTCGGCCTGTATTTCGGGCGGCCGAAACGGGTCGCGCAAAGAGGAGGGGGCGTAGGCAATGCGGGGGGCCGGCTCGACAACCCCGCCACCCTGCGACGCACCCCGATAAGCCTTCGCCAGCATCTCAAGACGCAGCACCGCCCCATCCGACCGAAGTGCAACATCGTGCACGGTGACCATTCGCGAGAGCTCGCCCAAAGCCTTCACGAACGCCGCCAGATCGTGAAAAGTACCGCTGGCGCCAATCTGCAGGGGCTGTTCAACATAAAACGGCTGAGGCAGTTCATCCATCACGGTGATGCTTTGAACCACCAGGCCATTGGCAATTGCCAGCCGTGCAAGATCCTCCAGCAAACCAGGTATCTGGCCCTCACCCGACAGTTGCAATGAAAGCTGCGCCGCTTTTGCCTGAGCCAACTCGAATTGGCTGGTGCGCGCTTCCAGGCCAGCAGACAACCCGGTTTTTTCCATGAATTGCTGTTGCAGCACCGCTTCCTGCGCCTCCAATGCTTGCAACCGCTCTCGTGACGGGTTCAGGAGCAAACCATTGCCCACCCCCCACACGAAACCCGCCAACGCACAACCCAACAGGGCCTTGCCCGGCAGGGGCCATTTTGCAGCGTTGTGAGAGAGCGAGTAGAAGTCGAGCCTGGGCAGGCTCATGGCTGCGCCTCGGTGGATTCCCCCTGGCGCACCATCAATTGAAATTCGTTGGCGCCCTGCTCGGCATCCGCCCGCACATGCTGTAACTGTGTTGCATGAGTGCCTTGGGTGGCTTCGAGGCGGCGCATCAGTTGGGCGATATCCTGGCTGGATTGCGCACTGCCAGTGACGCTGATCGTATCGCCCTTCGCCACTACCTCATGCAGATGAACGCCCTCGGGCACCGCGCGGGCCAACTGATCAAACATTTTGGCGCTGGAAGAACGCGCATCGTGCAGGTCCTGCACGACTTTCATACGCTCGGCCAATTGCTGGCTCTGCTCTTGAATATCGTCGATGGTCTTGATGCGTGAATCCTGAACGCCGATGTCCTTGCCCACATGGCTATTGCGCGTCACTTGCCGGTCGATCGCTCGATCAATCACTTGATCGGCCAGCCACACCGCCGCGAGCGCAACACCGCCGAACGCCAGCAGAAATATCAGGAAGTATTTGCGTCGCCGTTCCGCCTGGGCCTGGCGCCAAGGCAAAAGATTGATTCGTGTCATTGCGCGAAACTCCTCAGGGCCAACCCGCAAGCAATTCCCATCCCTTGGGCATCCACGGCCCATTGTGTGCCATCGACTCGATAGCCCGGCGTGAAGCTGGCGAAATCCTGACTGCAAGCGCGCTCCAATGCAAACCCTTCTACATCCACCACCCGCGCGACAAGCCCCGCCAGCGCCAAAACCGCCTCGCGGGACTCGACCTGCGCCTTCAAGCACGCTGCCAGCATGACCTCGACCCGCGCCGAATCCCGGGCCGAAGGGCCGCACACCTGAAAATCGATGGCAACTTCCTCCAATGGGTACGGAATATATTGGTCAGCTTCCATCTGTATCATCCAAGCCATTTCTTCGTCACTCAAGCCTGCCTCCATTTCGATCACCCGCGTGATGACGGAAGGCCCCGCGACCGCAATCGCCGCTTGCCGGGCGGATGTGTGCAGGCGCGACAACGCCTGAAGCAACGCCTGACCGATACCTTGCAGGTCCAGTAACGTGCCATCGACTACCGCATGCGCAGGAAGCGGCTGCGTGGCATAGCCTTCGACGGTGTACCCACCGGCTGAACCGCCCAGCTCGATCAGCTTGATACCCGTGTCATTGATGTCGACACCCAGAACAGTGTCGGCTTTTCGCCTGAAAAATCCCTTTACCATAAAACTCCCCAAAACTTTGCCTGTCATACCGCCTGATTGCCGCCGGGCGAGGTGCATTCGGTCGACTTGTTTGAGCCCCGCGAATGACGCCTCAGGCCGAAAATGCTTTAATGCCCAGCGTTTTTTCCCGCTTTTTATCTGCTGCTCGGGTCGATCCATCGTTTGCCATGCATGCCCCGACGCCTAACTCATTCTTTTCTCTGGAAATCCAAAAGCCTTGATTCGTCTGCTGAAGTTTTTCGGGTACTCCATTGTCGCCATCGTTTGCGGGTTGCTGCTCGTACTCAGCGGTGCATACCTCTACCTTAGTCCGGGTTTGCCCTCCGTAGAGGCGCTCAGAAGTATCCAGTTGCAGATTCCTTTGCGGGTCTACAGCAGCGATGAAAAACTGATCGCGGAGTTCGGCGAAATGCGCCGCACACCGATCCGTTTCGCCGATATTCCACCCAATTTCATCAACGCCCTGCTGTCGGCGGAAGACGACAATTTCGCCAATCACTACGGCGTAGACCCCAGCAGCCTGGTGCGTGCGGCCACTCAGTTGGTAAAAAGCGGACACATTCAATCCGGCGGCAGCACCATCACCATGCAGGTGGCGAAGAACTTCTTCCTTACCAGCGAGCGCAGCTTTTCGCGCAAGGCCACCGAAATTCTGCTGGCACTGCAAATCGAACGTCAGCTGACCAAGGACGAAATCCTTGAGCTGTACGTGAACAAGATTTACCTGGGCAACCGTGCCTACGGGATCGAGGCGGCATCCCAGGTCTACTACGGCAAGTCGATTCGTGACGCCAGCCTGGCGCAGATGGCAATGATTGCCGGCTTGCCCAAAGCCCCTTCGCGCTTCAACCCGCTGGCCAACCCGGCGCGCAGCAAGGAGCGCCGCGACTGGATCCTGGGCCGCATGTACAAGCTGGGCAAGATCGACCAGGCCGCTTACGAAAGCGCTGTGGCCGAACCGCTGAACGCCAGCTACCACGTGCCGACACCGGAAGTGAATGCGCCTTACATCGCCGAAATGGCCCGTGCCGAGATGGTCGGCCGTTATGGCAGCGAGGCTTACACCGAAGGTTTCCGTGTGACCACGACGGTGCCGAGCGACTTGCAGGAAATCGCCAATACCTCGGTGCACTCAGGCCTGGTCACCTACGACCAGCGCCACGGCTACCGTGGCCCTGAATCGCGCCTGCCGGGCAAAACCATGAGCGCCTGGACCACCGAGCTGGGCAAGCAACGCCCGATCAGCGGCCTGGAGCCGGCCATCGTCACCCAGGTGAAGAAAGATGGTGTGCAAGTGCTGACCCGCACCGGTGAAGCGCATGTGAGCTGGGACAGCATGAAGTGGGCACGCCCCTTCCTGAACACCAACAGCATGGGCCCGATGCCCAAGCAGCCCTCGGACGTGGCACAGGTGGGTGATTTGATTCGCGTGCAACGCCAGAAAGACGACAGCCTGAAATTCAGCCAGGTGCCACTCGCCCAAGGCGCACTCGTTTCCCTCGACCCGCAGAACGGCGCCATTCGTGCCCTGGTCGGCGGTTTTGCCTTTGAGCAAAGCAACTACAACCGTGCCACCCAGGCCAAGCGCCAGCCGGGCTCAAGCTTCAAGCCATTCGTGTACAGCGCTGCGCTGGACAACGGCTACACCGCCGCCAGCCTGGTCAACGATGCGCCGATCGTGTTCGTCGACGAATACCTGGACAAGGTCTGGCGCCCGAAGAACGACACCAACACCTTCCTCGGCCCGATTCGTATCCGCGAGGCGTTGTACAAGTCGCGCAACCTGGTGTCGATCCGCTTGCTGCAAGCGATGGGCGTGGGCAAGACCATCGATTACATGACGCGCTTCGGCTTCAATAAATCGGACCTTCCGCCAAACTTGTCCCTGGCCCTGGGTACCGCGACCCTTACGCCGATGGAAATCGCCACCGGCTGGAGCACCTTCGCCAACGGCGGTTACAAAATTGCGCCGTATCTGATCGACAAGATCGAAAGCCGCAATGGCGACACCCTGTTCACCGCCAACCCGCCACGCGTGCCGGGTGATGTGGTCAACGGCGTAGCGGCTCCCGACGGCATCGCGGCACCCACCAACGGCGGCATCACCATCAACCCGACCCCAGGCACAGTGCCTGCCGCAAACGCCACCGCCCCCGCCGAGCCGCAAGCGCCGGCAGTCGCAGAGCGTGTCGTGGATGGCCGCACCACTTACATTCTCAACAGCATCCTGGAAGACGTGATCAAGAAAGGTACCGGCCGCCGTGCACTGGCCCTGGGTCGTGCCGATATTGCGGGCAAGACCGGTACCACCAACGATTCCAAGGACGCCTGGTTCTCGGGCTACAACGGCGATTACGTGACCACCGTGTGGACCGGTTATGACCAGCCGGAAAGCCTGGGCCGTCGCGAGTTCGGCGGCACCGTCGCGCTGCCGATCTGGATGAGCTACATGGGCGCGGCCTTGAAGGACAAGCCGCTGCACACCCAAGCCGAGCCGGAAGGCATCCTCAGCCTGCGGATCGACCCGGTGAGTGGCCGTGCGGCCTCGCCAAGCACGCCGAACGCGTACTTTGAGCTGTTCAAGAGCGAAGACACGCCACCGTCGGTCAATGAGCTGGGTAACGGCGTGGCACCGGGCAGCCCGCTGCCGGCAGATGAGGCGGCGCCGATCGACCTGTTCTAACCCGATCTGCGGGAAAACGCAGATCCAATGTGGGAGCTGGCTTGCCTGCGATAGCGGTCTACCTGATACACCGCCATCGCGGGCAAGCCCGACTCCCACAGGGTTTATCCGGCGCCCTATGACCGTGGACACCAGCCACAAAAAAAGCCCCGACTCGCGAGAGCCGGGGCTTTTTGTTGGTGCGCTACAACGGCTTAGCCGTTGAACACATCATCCACGCTCTTGAGCGGGTAGTGCTTCGGATACGGCAGGGTGGCCACGCCGGTCTCGATGGCGGCTTTGGCCACGGCATCGGAGATCAGGGTGATCAGGCGCTTATCCATTGGTTTCGGAATGATGTACTCACGGCCGAATTCCAGCTTGATACCACCGTAGGCGTCGCACACTTCCTGAGGTACCGGCAGCTTGGCCAGTTCACGCAGGGCGTTGGCGGCAGCCACTTTCATCTCTTCGTTGATGCGCTTGGCGCGAACGTCCAGGGCGCCACGGAAGATGAACGGGAAGCCCAGCACGTTGTTGACCTGGTTCGGGTAGTCCGAACGGCCGGTGGCCATGATCACGTCGCTGCGGGTGGCGTGAGCCAGCTCAGGCGAGATTTCCGGGTCCGGGTTGGAGCAGGCGAACACGATCGGGTTGGCCGCCATGGATTTCAGGCCTTCGGCGCTCAGCAGGTTCGGGCCGGACAGGCCAACGAACACGTCTGCACCGTCGAGAGCGTCAGCCAGGCTGCGCTTGTCGGTCGCGTGGGCGAACATCGCCTTGTACTGGTTCAGGTCGGTACGCTCGGACTGGACTACGCCCTTGCTGTCGACCATGAAGATGTTTTCCAGCTTGGCGCCCATGCTCACCAGCAACTTCATGCAGGAGATGGCCGCAGCGCCGGCGCCCAGGCAGACGATCTTGGCGTCAGCCAGGGTTTTGCCAGCGATTTCCAGGGCGTTGATCATGCCGGCCGCAGTAACGATCGCGGTGCCGTGCTGGTCATCGTGGAATACCGGAATGTCGCACTGTTCGATCAGAGCCTTTTCGATCTCGAAGCACTCAGGTGCCTTGATGTCTTCCAGGTTGATGCCACCGAAGGTGATGGAGATGCGCTTGACGGTGTCGATGAAAGCCTGCGGGCTTTCGGAATCGACTTCGATGTCGAAAACGTCGATGCCGGCAAAGCGCTTGAACAGCACGCCTTTACCTTCCATGACTGGCTTGGAAGCCAGTGGGCCGAGGTTGCCCAGGCCGAGGATCGCGGTGCCATCGGAAATCACTGCAACCAGGTTGCCTTTGCCGGTGTACTTGTACGCCAGTTCAGGGTCGCGGGCGATTTCACGTACGGGCTCGGCAACACCAGGGCTGTAGGCCAGCGACAGGTCGCGAGCGGTGGCAGTGGCTTTGGTGAGCTCTACACTCAGCTTTCCTGGACGAGGATGGGCATGATATTCGAGAGCGGCAGTTTTCAAATCAGACATATCGGCATTCCGCTTTTACTGTTGGTCGACGGACCGCCGAGGATACGCGTGTCGCAAAGTCCCTACAAGACTGGGCAGTCACAGGTGTCAAGGGCCCTGCGCTACGACTTTTGGCCAAGAGCCACGGGATACAAGGGCTCAACTGTTCACAATCGACTTAAAAAATGTCTACAATTTTTTCTTCAAAGCCGACTTATTGAGCTGCCGATCAAATTCCGGGTACAAAAAAGGCGCCCACAAGGGACGCCTTTTTTATCAGCATGGAAAACCGCAGCTTTCCAGGTTGATCGGCCTTAGGCCTTTTTGGCACCGAAAGCACCGAAACGGTCAGCAAAGCGCTGTACACGGCCGCCGGTGTCCAGAGTTTTCTGCTTACCGGTGTAGAACGGGTGGCACTCGTTGCATACGTCAGTACCCAGTGGCTTGCACAGGTTCGAACGGGTTTCGAACTTGTTGCCGCAGCTGCAGGTAACTTCGATGGTTTCGTACGCTGGATGGATATCGGCTTTCATGGTGACTTCCTCGGGCTAGCGTGCCGCCACTCGACACTATTGTCGAATACCGCACGTAATTAGGCCGCGGATTCTACCAGACCTTTTTAAACGCGCAAGCGGCGGTTCCTGCCGATTCCCTGCATATAAGCCCCTTTCATCAGAAAAAACCTCTGGCACACCACATATCCCCTGTGGGAGCGGGCTTACTCGCGAAAGCAGTGTGTCAGACGCCAAAAATAGTGACTGATCGACCGCATTCGCGAGCAAGCCCGCTCCCACAGGGGATAGCATTACTCTGAAAATCCAACTCCAACTCCAACACCACAGACAGGACACCCCCACCGCAGGTCTGCTAGGCTCCCGCCCCTGCACCATCGCCTGCCTTTATAGATGAGACCCCCCGCGTGCCCGACGCCATTTTGCGCCTAGCCCTGCCCTCGCCCCTGCGCCGCCTGTTCGATTACCGGGCCCCGGCCGGTGTACTGCGGGCGCAGTTGCAGCCGGGCATGCGCGTACGGGTGCCGTTCGGGCGCCGGGAGATGATCGGCATTCTGGTAGAAGTCGCCGACCACAGCGAAGTCCCGGCCGAAAAGCTCAAGCCCGCACTGGCCATTCTCGACGCCACGCCGCCGCTGCCGCCTGCACTGTTCAAGCTGTGCCTGTGGACGGCCCAGTATTACCAGCACAGCCTGGGCGATACCTTGAGCTGGGCACTGCCGGTGCTACTACGCCAGGGCGAATTGGCCGAGGCGCGCCAGGAACGCTTTTGGTCAACCGTGCCCGGCGCCCGCCTCGATGACCCGCGCATCGCCCGCGCGCCGCGCCAGCGTGAAGCGTTGGCAACCCTGGCGCAGCACCCCCACGGCGTGGCTCATCAACTACTCAGCAAACTGATGCTGAGCAAGGACAGCCTCGACCTGCTGCTCGCCAAAGGCCTGGTCCAGGTGGAAATCCGCAAGCACGCCCCCGACCCGCGCCACCAACACTGGCTGGCCCAACCGGAATTGCCGCTGAACCCCGAGCAGCGCGCGGCCTACGAGGCCATTCGCGCCGGTTTCGACAGTTTCCACGCGTTCCTGTTGGCTGGCGTGACCGGCAGCGGCAAGACCGAAGTTTATTTGCAGCTGATCCGCGAAACCCTGCAAGCCGGTAAACAGGCGCTGGTGTTGATCCCCGAGATCAACCTGGGCCCGCAAACCCTGGCGCGTTTCGAGCAGCGCTTCAATGCGCGCATCGCCCTGGTGCATTCGGCGGTCAACGACCGCGAACGCCTGGAGTCCTGGCTGGCCGCGCGGGACGGTGAGGCCGACATTATTATCGGCACCCGCTCGGCGCTGTTCACCCCGATGAAAAACCCCGGGTTGATCATCATCGACGAGGAGCACGACGGCTCCTATAAACAGCAGGAAGGCCTGCGCTATCACGCACGCGACCTCGCACTGGTGCGCGCACGCCAGGAAGACATCCCGATTGTGCTGGGCTCGGCCACGCCCTCCTTGGAAAGCCTGCACAACGCCTACACCGGCCGGTATGGCCTCTTGCGCCTGAATGAGCGCGCCGGCGGCGCCAAACAGCCACGCTTCTTGCGCCTGGATGTGAAAAGCCGCCCGTTGGACAGCGGTATTTCAGGGCCGATGCAGCAGGCCATCGGCCAAACCCTTGCCGCCGGCCAGCAGGTCCTGGTGTTTCTCAACCGCCGAGGCTTTGCGCCGACGCTGCTGTGCCACGACTGCGGCTGGATGTCCGAATGCGAACGCTGCGACGCGCGCATGACCGTGCACCAACGCCATGGCGAGTTGCGCTGCCATCACTGCGGCCATGTAGAACGCACGCCGCGCCATTGCCCGCAATGCGGCAAAGTCGACTTGCGCCCCGTGGGCGCGGGCACCGAGCGAGCGGAAGAGCGTTTGGGCATTCTGTTCCCGGACTACCCGGTATTGCGCGTCGATCGCGACAGCACGTCGCGCAAAGATGCGATGAACCAACTGTTCGCCACCATTCAGAAAGGCCAGCCGTGCATCCTCATCGGCACGCAGATGCTCGCCAAAGGGCACCACTTTCCACGGGTGACGCTGGTGTCGATCCTGGATGCCGATGGCGGCCTGTTTTCCGGTGACTTCCGCGCCAGCGAGCGCATGGCGCAGCTTATCGTGCAGGTCGCAGGCCGCGCCGGGCGTGCCGAAGAGCCGGGCAAAGTGATTATCCAAACGCACCTGGCCGACCACCCCTTGCTGATTCAACTGACAGAACAGGGCTACTTTGCCTTCGCCGAGCAAGCCTTGAGCGAACGCCGCTCCGCCGGCCTGCCGCCCTTTTCGCATTTGGCCTTGCTGCGCGCGGAAGCCCACAAGCCCGGGCAAGCCGAAGGCTTTCTGGATGAAGCCTGCAGCGCCGCCGAAGGTTTGCTGGCCGAATTGGGGCTGGCCGGCATCGAATTGCTCGGCCCGGTGCCCGCGCCCATGGAACGCCGTGCCGGTCGGTATCGCGCTCAGCTACTCTTGCAGGCAACATCCCGCGCGCCATTGCATCGGCTATTAAGTAGCTGGTTGCTTGCGCTGGAGCAAATGCCCGGCGGCCGGCAGGTGCGATGGTCGCTGGATGTGGACCCGGTAGATTTGTACTAATTAAACCCTGTGGCGAGGGAGCTTGCTCCCGCTGGAGTGCGCAGCGCTGCCAAAAGCTTGGGGCCGCTACGCAGCCCAGCGGGAGCAAGCTCCCTCGCCACAGGTTAATCGTCTGTAGAGGTCCGACGAAGGTTGGCAAGCCCGCCCTCGCCACGGATAATGCCCAGTTTTTCCACCTGCGCATCGCGCGCCGCCGCTTGCGGTCGAAAGAGAACACCATGAAAGACACCATTCGCCAGCTGATCCAACAAGCCATCACCCAACTCGTCAACGAAGGTGTGTTGCCTGAAGGCCTGTCGCCGGCGATCCAGGTGGAGAACACCCGCGACAAGACCCACGGCGACTTCGCCAGCAACATCGCGATGATGCTGTCCAAGCCGGCCGGCATGAAGCCGCGCGACCTGGCGGAAAAAATCATCGCCGCGCTGCCGGCTGACGAGAGCGTCACCAAGGCCGAAATCGCCGGCCCAGGCTTTATCAATTTCTTCCAGAACACCCAGGCCCTGGCTTCGCGCCTGGATGCGGCCCTCGCCGACGCCAGGATCGGCGTGCGCAAGGCTGGCCCGCAGCAACGCGTGGCCATCGACCTGTCGGCGCCGAACCTGGCCAAAGAGATGCACGTAGGCCACCTGCGCTCCACCATCATTGGCGACGGCGTGGCGCGGGTGCTGGAGTTTCTCGGCGACACCGTGATCCGTCAGAACCATGTGGGCGACTGGGGCACCCAGTTCGGCATGCTGATGGCTTACTTGCAGGAAAACCCGATCACCAGCAACGAGCTGTCGGACCTGGAAAACTTCTACCGCGCCGCGAAGAAGCGCTTCGACGAATCCGAAGAATTCGCCGACCGCGCCCGTGGCCTGGTGGTCAAGTTGCAGGCCGGCGACGAGGAATGCCTGGCGCTGTGGAACCGCTTCCGTGAAATTTCCCTGTCCCACTGCCAGGAAATCTACGAACTGCTCAACGTCAAATTGACCATGGCCGATGTGATGGGCGAAAGCGCCTACAACGACGACCTGATCAACGTGGTCAACGACCTCAAGGCCAAGGGCCTGCTGGTGGAGAGCAACGGCGCGCAGTGCGTGTTCCTCGAAGAATTCAAGACCGCCGACGGCGAGCCGCTGCCGGTGATCATCGTCAAGGCCGATGGCGGCTACCTTTACGCCACCACCGACCTGGCGGCCGTGCGTTACCGCAGCGGCGTGCTGAAAGCCGACCGTGCACTGTATTTCGTCGACCAGCGCCAGGCCCTGCACTTCCAGCAGGTGTTCGAAGTGGCGCGTCGCGCGGGTTTCATCACCCACCCGATGCACATGGAACACATGGGCTTCGGCACCATGAACGGCGCCGACGGCCGCCCGTTCAAGACCCGCGACGGCGGCACCGTGAAGCTGATCGACCTGCTGACCGAAGCACAGGAACGCGCCTACAACCTGGTGAAGGAAAAGAACCCGGAGCTGGCCGAAGCCGACCTGCGCAACATCGCCCGCGTGGTGGGCATTGGCGCGGTGAAATACGCCGACCTGTCCAAACACCGCACCAGCGACTACAGCTTCAACTTCGAGCTGATGCTCAACTTCGAAGGCAACACCGCGCCGTACCTGCTGTACGCCTACACCCGAGTGGCCGGTGTATTCCGCAAACTGGGCAAGGACTTCAGCGAAGTCGAAGGCCAGATCAACCTTGAAGCGCCCCATGAGCAGGAACTGGCCGCCAAGCTCGCGCAATTCGGCGAAGTGCTGAACAGCGTCGGCGAGAAAGGCACGCCGCATATCCTGTGCACTTATTTGTACGAAGTCGCCGGCCTGTTCTCCAGTTTCTACGAGAACTGCCCGATCCTCACTGCCGACGATGAAGCCCAAAAGCAAAGTCGCCTGCGCCTCGCCGCATTGGCTGGACGGACCCTCAAGCAAGGCCTGGAACTGTTAGGCCTGGAAACCCTGGAGCGTATGTAAGTTGGCTGCCAAGAAAAAACCAGCACCCAAGCGCGGCGCGAGCCGCTACCAGGCCCCGGCTAAGAAGCCGATTCCGGGCTGGCTGTGGATGGCCATCGGCCTGGCGGTCGGTGCGTTCGTTGTGATTCTGATGAAGCTGGAGCCGGGCAAGGGCGATGACGTCAAACGCGTCAAGCAGGAGCAGCAGAAGGCCACCAAAATCGCCGAAGCCAACAAGACGGCGCCGAGCCCGACGGCACCCGTGAAGCCGAAATACGATTTCTACACGCTGCTGCCGGAATCGGAAGTGATCGTGCCGCCTGACGCCGTGCCGGAGAAAACCCTGCCGACGCCACAAGTGCCGACCACGCCGGTCACGCCTGCGGAAGCGGCGAAGATCGATACCGCACGCGCCCAGGCAGCGCTGGCCGGGATTACTCCACCGCCACCGCCACCGGTCGCGACCACCAAGGCCGCGCCGGTGACCAAGTTCTTCCTGCAGGCGGGCTCGTTCCCGAAACAGGCGGACGCGGACCGCGTGCGCGCGCAGATCATTCTGTTGGGCCAGGCCGTGACGGTTGAGTCCGGCACGGTGAAGGACGCGACTTGGTACCGCGTGCTGGTGGGGCCGTTCAGCAACCGTGAGCAACTGACCGTAGCGCAGAAGCAATTGGCCGGCGCCGGCTTTAGTAACCTGTTGTTACAACAACGCCAGAGCCGCTGACTTACAGTCAACACAGATCAACTGTGGGAGCTGGCTTGCCTGCGATAGCGGTGTAACAGTCAATATTTCAGTGACTGACACACCGCTATCGCAGGCAAGCCAGCTCCCACATTTGGTTTTGTGATGTTCTTGAATAGGTGTCAGACCAATAAACACCACTCGTCCGCACAGCCGTCCTACGGTTGAAATCCCCCCCGCCACCCCCATATCAGTTTCCATCAGGGCATTTTCGCCCCGCTGCGTGGAGACTCTCCCCTTGACCACCATCGTTTCAGTACGTCGCCACGGCAAAGTCGTCATGGGCGGCGACGGCCAGGTTTCCCTGGGCAACACCGTGATGAAAGGCAACGCCAAGAAAGTGCGCCGCCTGTACCACGGCCAGGTTCTCGCGGGCTTTGCCGGCGCTACCGCCGACGCCTTCACCCTCTTCGAGCGTTTCGAAGGCCAGTTGGAAAAACACCAGGGCCACCTCGTACGCGCTGCCGTCGAGCTCGCCAAAGAATGGCGCACCGACCGCTCCCTCAGCCGCCTGGAAGCCATGCTGGCCGTCGCCAACAAAGACGCATCCCTGATCATCACCGGTAACGGCGATGTGGTTGAGCCTGAACATGGCCTGATTGCCATGGGTTCCGGCGGTGGCTACGCACAAGCCGCAGCCAGCGCACTGTTGAAGAAAACCGACCTGTCAGCCCGTGAAATCGTCGAGACTGCCTTGGGTATTGCCGGCGACATCTGCGTGTTCACCAACCACAACTTCACCATTGAGGAGCAGGACCTCGCCGAGTAAGCCGTAGGCTTATTCCGCTTGAGGCCGCCAAACACTATGTCCATGACTCCCCGCGAAATCGTCCATGAACTTAATCGCCATATCATCGGCCAGGACGATGCCAAGCGCGCCGTAGCCATTGCGCTGCGTAACCGCTGGCGCCGGATGCAACTGCCGGAAGAACTGCGCGTTGAAGTAACGCCCAAGAACATCCTGATGATCGGCCCTACCGGCGTCGGTAAAACCGAAATCGCCCGCCGCTTGGCCAAGCTCGCCAACGCACCGTTCATCAAGGTCGAAGCCACCAAGTTCACCGAAGTGGGCTACGTGGGCCGCGACGTTGAATCGATCATTCGTGACCTGGCCGACGCCGCCCTGAAAATGCTGCGCGAGCAGGAAGTGACCAAAGTCAGCCATCGCGCCGAAGACGCAGCCGAAGAACGCATCCTCGACGCCCTGCTGCCACCGGCACGCATGGGCTTCAACGAAGACGCCGCGCCGGCCTCGGATTCCAACACGCGCCAGCTGTTCCGCAAGCGCCTGCGTGAAGGCCAGTTGGACGACAAGGAAATCGAGATCGAAGTCTCCGAAGTGTCCAGCGTCGACATTTCCGCACCGCCTGGCATGGAAGAAATGACCAGCCAGTTGCAGAACCTGTTCAGCAACATGGGCAAGGGCAAGAAAAAAAGCCGCAAGCTCAAGGTGAAGGACGCACTGAAACTGGTGCGCGACGAAGAAGCCGGGCGCCTGGTGAATGAGGAAGAACTCAAAGCCAAGGCTCTCGAAGCCGTTGAGCAGCACGGCATTGTGTTTATCGACGAAATCGACAAGGTCGCCAAGCGCGGCAACTCCGGCGGCGTCGACGTATCCCGCGAAGGCGTACAGCGCGACCTGCTGCCGCTGATCGAAGGCTGCACCGTGAACACCAAGCTGGGCATGGTCAAGACCGACCACATCCTGTTTATCGCCTCCGGTGCGTTCCACCTGAGCAAGCCAAGCGACCTGGTGCCGGAGCTGCAAGGCCGTCTGCCGATTCGTGTGGAACTCAAAGCGCTGACCCCGGGCGACTTTGAACGCATCCTCAGCGAGCCGCACGCTTCGCTCACCGAGCAATACCGTGAGCTGCTGAAAACCGAAGGTCTGGGGATCGAGTTCCAGGCAGACGGTATCAAGCGCCTGGCGGAGATTGCCTGGCAGGTGAACGAGAAGACCGAGAACATTGGTGCGCGTCGTCTGCATACGCTGCTTGAGCGTTTGCTTGAGGAAGTGTCCTTCAGTGCCGGCGACATGGCCGGTGCCCAGAACGGCGAGGCGATCAAGATCGACGCGGATTACGTGAATAGCCACTTGGGCGAATTGGCGCAGAACGAAGATCTGTCGCGCTACATTCTGTAAGCCACACGTAGAGCCGCTTTGCTTTAATGTGGGAGCTGGCTTGCCTGCGATAGCGATGGTGAATTCACCATCGCTATCGCAGGCAAGCCAGCTCCCACATTTTTGAGCCGGTTTCTTCAGGATCATCTCCTATGACCAAATTCCCCACTGCCGTAAACCTGCACAAAACCTCCAACACCCTCGGCCTCACCTACGGGCCTGACGAGGTGTATCAACTCTCCGCCGAGCTTTTGCGCACCCACTCGCCGTCCGCCGAGGTTCAGGGCCATGGCAAACCCATCCTGCAATTCGGCAAGCTCAACGTCCGGTTGACCAAGGTCGAACCGGCCGGTCAGTACGCACTGAAATTGACCTTCGACGACGGGCATGACAGCGGGCTGTTCACCTGGGACTACCTCTACCAACTGGCCGTGCGTCAGGACGCGCTGTGGGCCGACTATCTGGCCGAACTCAAAGCGGCCGGAAAAACCCGCGACCCGAGCGAGTCGGTCGTGCGGCTGATGCTCTAGTCAGGGCTTCTCTCTCTTTAGAGAGCATTTTCTAATTTCATCTGCTTGAATGCCCTCTCTTGTGGCCAACGATTGGCCCGCTTGCGAAAAAAATTAAACTCGGGTAACCAATGGAACTGGCAAGTTCCCTGCATTTGACGATGCGGTATTAACGGTCACCCGAGTCGCGTACCTGGCTTGTGTTGTGTATCGAAACCTGGTGCACAGCGGTACCCGGTACTCGTCTTTCGGACAATGGAGCGTCGTAGATGAGTAACAAGAACAACGATGACTTGAAACGCCAGGCCTCGGAAAACACCCTGGGGCTGAACCCGATCATCGCGTTACGCAAAAAGGATTTACTCGCCTCGGCGAAGATGGTGCTGACCCAAGCCATCAAGCAACCGCTGCACAGCGTCAAGCACGTCGCTCACTTTGGCGTCGAGCTGAAGAATGTGATGTTCGGCAAATCGCAACTCGCCCCCGAGAGCGACGACCGCCGCTTCAGCGACCCCGCCTGGAGCCAGAACCCGCTCTACAAACGTTACCTGCAAACCTACCTGGCATGGCGCAAGGAACTGCACGACTGGATCGGCGACAGCAACCTGTCCGAACAGGACATCAGCCGCGGGCACTTCGTGATCAACCTGATGACCGAAGCCATGGCCCCCACCAACAGCACGGCCAACCCGGCGGCGGTCAAACGCTTCTTTGAAACCGGCGGTAAAAGCCTGCTCGATGGTTTGTCCCATCTGGCCAAGGACCTGGTCCACAACGGCGGCATGCCGAGCCAGGTCAACATGGGCGCCTTTGAAGTCGGCAAGACCCTGGGCACCACCGAAGGCGCCGTGGTGTTTCGCAACGACGTGCTGGAGCTGATCCAGTACAAGCCGATCACCGAACAGGTGCACGAACGCCCGTTGCTGGTAGTGCCGCCGCAGATCAACAAATTCTATGTGTTCGACTTGAGCCCGGAAAAAAGCCTGGCGCGCTTCTGCCTGCGCAACGGCCAGCAGACCTTTATCGTCAGTTGGCGCAACCCGACCAAGGCCCAGCGCGAGTGGGGCCTGTCCACCTACATCGAGGCGCTCAAGGAAGCGGTGGATGTGGTCACGGCGATCACTGGCAGCAAGGACGTCAACATGCTCGGCGCCTGCTCCGGTGGCATCACCTGCACTGCGCTGCTGGGCCACTACGCCGCGCTGGGCGAGAAGAAGGTCAACGCCCTGACCCTGCTGGTGAGCGTGCTGGACACGACGCTGGACACCCAGGTGGCGCTGTTCGTCGACGAGCAGACCCTGGAAGCTGCCAAGCGCCACTCTTACCAGGCCGGCGTGCTGGAAGGCCGCGACATGGCCAAGGTGTTTGCCTGGATGCGCCCCAACGACCTGATCTGGAATTACTGGGTCAATAACTACCTGCTCGGCAACGAGCCGCCGGTGTTCGACATCCTGTTCTGGAACAACGATACCACGCGCTTGCCGGCCGCCTTCCATGGCGACCTGATCGAACTGTTCAAGAACAACCCGCTGGTGCGCGCCAACGCCCTGGAAGTGTGCGGCACGCCGATTGACCTCAAGCAAGTCACCGCCGACATCTACTCACTGGCCGGCACCAACGACCACATCACGCCGTGGCAGTCCTGCTACAAGTCGGCGCAGTTGTTTGGCGGCAAGGTCGAGTTTGTGTTGTCCAGCAGTGGGCATATCCAAAGCATTCTCAACCCGCCGGGCAACCCCAAGGCGCGTTACCAGACCAGTGACAGCCTGGCGGCGAAGCCGTTGGAGTGGCAGGAAAATGCAACCAAACATACTGATTCGTGGTGGTTGCACTGGCAGGCATGGCAGGCGGACCGGGCGGGCAAGTTGAAGAAAGCACCTACGAGCTTGGGTAATAAAACCTATACCGCAGCTGAGGCGGCACCGGGTACATACGTTCACGAACGATAGCCAGATGTATGGCTGAAATGCAGTCAGTGTGGGAGCTGGCTTGCCTGCGATAGCGGTAGATCAGTTGGCTGATGGGCTGACTGGAAGAATGCCATCGCAGGCAAGCCAGCTCCCACATGGACCGAGTTCCTACAGATAAGCAGTGCCACTCCACAGGGCTTGAGCATGCCGCAACCGTTCATCTTCCGTACCATCGACCTGGATGGCCAGACCATCCGCACGGCGGTACGCCCGGGCAAGCCTCACTTGACGCCGCTGCTGATCTTCAACGGCATCGGCGCCAACCTTGAGCTGGTGTTTCCGTTCGTCCAGGCACTGGACCCGGACCTGGAAGTGATCGCCTTCGACGTGCCGGGCGTGGGCGGTTCCTCGACCCCCAGCGTGCCCTATCGCTTTCCCGGCCTGGCCAAACTCACCGCACGCATGCTCGATTACCTGGACTACGGCCAGGTGAATGCGGTGGGGGTGTCCTGGGGCGGCGCACTGGCGCAGCAATTTGCCTACGACTACCCCGAGCGCTGCAAGAAGCTGATCCTGGCGGCTACGGCAGCCGGGGCGGTGATGGTGCCGGGCAAGCCGAAAGTGCTGTGGCTGATGGCCAGCCCGCGCCGGTATATCCAGCCCTCCCACGTGGTGCGCATTGCGCCGATGATTTATGGCGGCTCGTTCCGCCGCGACGCCAAACTCGCTGCCGAACACGCAAGCAAAGTGCGCTCGGCCGGCAAGCTGGGCTACTACTGGCAACTGTTTGCAGGCCTTGGCTGGACCAGCATTCACTGGCTGCACAAGATTCGCCAGCCCACCCTGGTGCTGGCGGGCGACGACGACCCGCTGATCCCGCTGATCAACATGCGCATGCTCGCCTGGCGCATCCCCAATGCACAGCTGCACATCATCGATGACGGCCACCTGTTCCTGATCACCCGGGCCGAGGCCGTGGCGCCGATCATCATGAAGTTTCTCGAAGAGGAGCGCCTGCGCGCCGTGATACACCCGCGACCCGCGATTTAGAGGTTCAAGGTCAGGACGACCTACCGCGCAACTCTGGCAAAACCGACTATGGTTCTGGATTGGCGTGCCTGTTGATGGCTTGACGAAGGAGTGTTGGCTCATGCGAGAAAGACCCGTGACGAACCCGGCGCCCACCCCTGCCGCGTTCATCAATGCGCAAAACGCGATCACCGGCCTGCGCGGCCGGGATTTGCTGTCGACCTTGCGCAGCGTCGCCGCCCACGGCCTGCGCAACCCCGTGCACACCGCTCGCCATGCCCTCGCGCTGGGCGGCCAGTTGGGCCGCGTGTTGCTGGGGGAAACCGTGCATGAACCCAACCCCAACGACAGCCGCTTTACTGACCCGACCTGGAAGCTTAACCCGCTGTACCGCCGCAGCCTGCAGGCCTATTTGAGTTGGCAGAAACAGACGCGTCACTGGATCGACGACAGCTCGCTGAGCGCCGATGACCGTGCCCGCGCGCACTTTGCCTTCTCCCTGCTCAACGATGCGGTGTCACCGTCCAACACCCTGCTCAACCCGCTGGCGGTCAAGGAGCTGCTCAACTCCGGCGGCAACAGCGTGGTGCGCGGCGTGAGCAACCTGTTTGAGGACCTGCTGCACAACAACGGCCTGCCGCGCCAGGTGAGCAAGCACGCCTTCGAAGTGGGCAAGACGGTGGCAACCACCCCCGGCTCAGTGGTGTTTCGCAATGAGCTGCTGGAACTGATCCAGTACAAGCCCATGAGCGAAAAGCAGTACGCCAAGCCGCTGCTGGTGGTGCCGCCGCAAATCAACAAGTACTACATCTTTGACCTGAGCCCGGCCAACAGCTTTGTGCAGTACGCCCTGAAAAACGGCCTGCAGACCTTTATGGTCAGTTGGCGCAACCCGGATGTGCGCCACCGTGAGTGGGGCTTGTCTACATACGTGGCGGCGCTGGAAGAAGCGCTCAACGTGTGCCGGGCGATCACCGGGGCCCGTGAGGTCAACTTGATGGGCGCGTGCGCGGGCGGGCTGACCATCGCGGCGCTGCAAGGCCACCTGCAAGCCAAGCGTCAGCTGCGACGCGTCTCCAGCGCCAGCTACCTGGTGAGCTTGCTGGACAGCCAGATCGACAGCCCCGCCACCCTGTTCGCCGACGAACAAACCCTGGAGGCCGCCAAGCGCCGCTCCTACCAGCAAGGCGTGCTTGATGGCCGCGACATGGCCAAGGTCTTCGCCTGGATGCGCCCCAACGACCTGATCTGGAACTACTGGATCAACAATTACCTGCTCGGCAAGGAACCCCCGGCCTTCGACATCCTGTACTGGAACAACGACAACACACGCCTGCCTGCCGCCCTGCATGGCGATTTGCTGGACTTCTTCAAGCACAACCCGCTGAGCCATCCCGGCGGCCTCGAAGTGTGCGGCACGCCAATCGACTTGCAGAAAGTCACGGTGGACAGCTTCAGCGTGGCCGGGATCAACGACCACATCACCCCGTGGGATGCGGTGTATCGCTCCACCCAACTGCTGGGCGGCGAGCGGCGCTTTGTGCTGTCCAACAGCGGGCATATCCAGAGCATTCTCAACCCACCGGGCAACCCCAAGGCCAATTACGTCGAAAACCCCAGGCTGAGCAGCGACCCACGTGCCTGGTACTACGACGCCAACCACGTCGAAGGCAGCTGGTGGCCGCAATGGCTGGAGTGGATTCAACAACGCTCAGGCGTACAACGCGAAACCCTCACCGCCCTGGGCAACCAGAACTACCCACCGATGGAAGCAGCGCCGGGCACTTACGTGCGGGTGCGCTGAGCTCAACGATCACATTAAGAAGACTGGATGAAGACCCGCGACCGTATCCTTGAATGTGCCCTGCAGTTGTTCAACTACAAGGGCGAGCCGAACGTGTCGACCATGGAGGTGGCCAATGAAATGGGGATCAGCCCCGGCAACCTTTACTACCACTTCCATGGCAAGGAGCCGTTGGTGCTCGGGCTGTTCGAGCGCTTTCAATGTGAACTGACGCCGCTGCTCGACCCGCCTTCCGACGCGCAACTGGAGCCTGAGGATTACTGGCTATTCCTGCACCTGATCGTCGAGCGCATGGCGCATTACCGGTTTCTGTTTCAGGACCTGTCGAACCTCGCCGGGCGCTTGCCCAAGCTCGCCAAGGGCATTCGCAACCTGCTGACGGCGCTCAAGCGTACATTGGCTTCGCTGCTGGCACGCTTGAAGGCGGCTGGGCAATTGGTCAGCGGTACACAGGCGTTGGGGCAACTGGTGGAACAGATCACCCTGACCCTGCTGTTTTCGCTGGACTACCAGCGGGTTCTGGATCGCGAAGGTGAGGTGCGGGTAGTGGTTTACCAGATCATGATGCTGGTAGCGCCGCATCTGTTGTTGCCGGCGAGAATGGCGACCGAGAGGTTTGCGCTGAAATATCTGGATGACACCGATTAAAACTGTGGGAGGGCTTTTGTGGCGAGCAAGCTTGCTTGCGCTGGGGTGCGAAGCGCCCCCAAAAAGCCGGCTCCAGCTACGCTGTCGAACGGGAGCAAGCTCCCTCGCCACAACAAGCCCGCACACATTGGAAGTGCGGTGGTTATGAGACTTCCATAAAAAATGCCCGACCTGTGCAGGCCGGGCATTTTTCTGTGCCCTGAAAAAATCAGGACTGACTGGAGGGCGTCGGAGTTACCGGCGTTGCAGTCGAGGTGGAAGCAGCGTGGGTCGGTGCGGACACCGAGTTGGCTGTCGAGGCACTTGGCGCAGGGGTTGCAGGCTTGGCCGCAACAGCTGGCTTTGGAGCAGCTGGCTTCTTGGCGACCGCAGGCTTTTTCGCTGCAGCCGGTTTTGCCGCTGGCTTGGCAGCCACAGGTTTTGCCGCAGCAGGCTTGGCGGCGGGTTTTGCGGCGGCCGGCTTGGCTGCTGGTTTCGCAGCGGCTGGCTTGGCAGCAGGTTTGGCGGCAGCGGTTTTAGCGGCTGGCTTGGCTGCCGGTTTTGCGGCGGCTTTGGCAGCTGGTTTTGCAGCAGGCTTGGCAGCAGCTTTAGCGGCCACGGGTTTCGCGGCAGGCTTGGCAGCTGGTTTGGCAGCAGCGGTTTTAGCAGCTGGCTTGGCGGCAGGTTTTGCAGCCGCTTTGGCCGGAGCCTTCGCCGCAGGTTTGGCAGCCGGTTTGGCGGCGGCTTTAACCAGAGGCTTGGCAGCGGTTTTGGCCGCCGGTTTGGCAGCCGCGGTTTTAGCGGCTGGCTTGGCAGCTGGTTTGGCCGCTGCCGTTTTAGCCGGAGCCACTTTAGCGCCGGTGAGTTTTTCAATTTGCTTGGTCAGGGTATCGACCTTGCTGTGCAGCGTTTTCAGCTCTGCCTTGCTCGGCACGCCCAGTCGCGAAATGGCGCTATTGAGGCGTTTGTCGAACGTTTCTTCCAACTTGCCCCAGGTATCAGAAATACCCGACTTGGCGGAACCGGCAGTCGCCTTGGCCGCGTCAACTGTTTTACCAACCGTGCTTTTGGTCAACTTCTCGGCTTTCTCGCCGTCCTTGACCAAAGACTCGAAGAGTTTTTTGCCTTCACCAATGCTAGCCTTCGAGTACACGCCTAAACCAGCAAGCCAGATCTTACGGGAATATTTTTCAACTTCCCCGACCCACGAGCTGCCTTCTTTCTGAGTAGTCTTTTTAACAGCCATCCCGATGTCTCCTTAGTGTTTACGCGCGACACGTTCTAGCAATGCCGTCAGCTCTTCGAGCTTAGCAGAGAGTGTCTCAACGTCATGTTTAGACGCAATGCCGATCCGATTCAAGGCACTTGCAACACGCGTGTCAAAAGCTTTTTCAACTTTAACCAGTTGAACTTCTACCAAACCTTTGACGTTTGAGACATTACTCTTTACTTGGTCAATCTGACTGTTGGCAGCATCAAGTTGTTCAACCACAACTTTTTTGCCTTTACTTTCAACATGTTGACCACTCTTAACCAGCTCTTTGAAGTACTCGCTGCCTTCGCTGCCGACCTTGGCATAGGCGCCAAGCCCTGCCAGCCAGATCTTGCGGGCATAGCTTTTTACGTCACTCAGGGCGGTGGTCTGAACGTCAATTTTTTTCTTCAAAATAACTTTGGCCATGGTGCACCTCACGCAGAAAAGGGTGGAGGAACGCCCCGCAGGAGTTGAGGGCTTGGGCACAAAGTAGGGTGAAAAATTAGAATCGGCACCCTAAGAACAGGCCAATCAAGCCAGCGCCTTATCCAGGGCTTTCTCGATTTCGGACTTGATGGTGCCGCTCATGGCCGACATCAACAGGCCCAGTTCCACATCAATACGCAGTGAATCTTCGGCAACCAAGACGCTGCCTTTAACCCCCGAGCGCTTGAGGTTCAAGGTATCGCCGGACCACGTCGGCTCCAGGCCATATTGTTCCTTGAGTTTGCTTGCCAACTTCTCGGCCTTCGCCCGTGCGCCTTCTTTACCCAGGGTGTGTGCACGTTCAACGGTAATACGGGCCATTGCAATAACTCCTCTTTATAACGACTCGGAACACCCGCCATGCGGCAAAAGGTCTCGGTGGCCACCTATCTTACCTTCAGCCTTGCCAAGACAAAGCAGGTCGTGGGGATTATCATGTCCCGCATTCTCTTTTGGTGACAGCGATATGACTGATCAGCGCAAAGGCAGCGATGCCGAACCCACCACTCACTTCGGCTTCAAGAACGTTCCGGAAAGCCAGAAAGCGGAAAAAGTCGCTGAGGTGTTCCACTCCGTCGCCGCCAAGTACGACCTGATGAACGACGTGCTCTCGGGCGGTATGCACCGCCTGTGGAAGCGCTTCACCATCGAGTTGTCGGGCGTACGCACCGGCAACCGCGTACTCGACATCGCCGGCGGCACGGGCGACCTGGCGGCCAAGTTCTCCAAGCTCGTGGGCCCTACCGGCCAGGTCGTGCTGGCGGACATCAACGGCTCGATGCTCAAGGTCGGCCGCGATCGCCTGCTGGATAAAGGCGTGGCGGGCAATATCGAATTCGTCCAGGCCGACGCTGAAAAGCTGCCATTCCCGGACAACCATTTCGACTGCGTGACCATCGCTTTCGGCCTGCGTAACGTGACCCACAAAGAGGACGCAATCCGCTCTATGTTGCGCGTGCTCAAGCCGGGCGGCCGCCTGCTGGTGCTGGAGTTTTCCAAGCCGACCAACGCACTGATGTCCAAGGTCTACGACACTTATTCGTTCGCCTTCATGCCGCTGATGGGCAAACTGATCACCAATGACGCCGAGAGCTACCGCTACCTGGCCGAATCGATCCGCATGCACCCCGACCAGGAAACCCTGAAGTCGATGATGGTAGAAGCCGGTTTCGACCGCGTGACCTACCACAACATGACGTCCGGCATCGTCGCCTTGCACCGCGGCATCAAGCCCTGATGTTGCTCAAGGGTCTTCTCGCCAGCGTGGAACACGGCCTCAACCGTGTGCTGCGCCTGGACAGCACCGCCCTGGCGCGGCTTGCGCACTTGAACGGCAAGGTGATCGCCGTCGACTGCCGCAGCCCTGCCTTGCAGCTGTTTATCCTGCCCAGCGACGAAGGCCTGCTGCTCGCCACCGATTGGGCGGCCGAAGCCGACTGCACCTTGCGTGCGCCGGCGTCGAGCCTGCTGCACCTGGCCGTGAGCCGCAGCAAGACCACGATCCTGCACAGCGCCGAAGTGGAACTGGAAGGCGACAGCGCGGTGCTGATGGACCTCGCCGCCGTGCTACAAGACCTGGAGCTGGACTGGGAATATGAGCTGTCACGCTGGATCGGCCCCGTCGCCACCCAGCTGATCAGCGGGCACCTGCGCAGCCGCACGCGCTGGTACCAGCAAGGGTTCGCCAGCCTTAACCAGAACCTCGCCGAATACCTGAGCGAAGAATCGCGCACCCTGGTCGGAGAACGTGAAGCGCAAGCGCGCTTTCGTGAACTCGACAAGGCCAAAATCGACCTGGAACGCCTTGAGGCCCGCTTCGAGCGCCTGAGCCGTTCCCTTGATCCAAGCGATAACGCATGAAGCTGCTCGCCGTCCGCCGTTTGTTTCGTATCCAGCGCGTCGTAATCCGCTACCGCCTCGATGACCTGCTGTTCGCCCTGCCACTGCCGTGGTTCCTGCTGGCGGTGCGCTATGTGCTGCCGTGGCGCTGGTTCCCGCGCAAACAGCTTGAACTCAGCAGGGGCGCGCGCCTGCGCCTGGCCTTGCAGGACCTGGGGCCGATCTTCATCAAGTTCGGGCAGATCCTCTCGACCCGCCGCGATTTGCTGCCCGAAGACATTGCCGACGAGCTGATGCTGCTGCAAGACCGTGTGCCACCGTTCGACTCGCAACAGTCGATGAAGCTGATCGAAGAACAGCTGGGCAAGAAAATCAGCGAAGTCTTCAGCCGTTTCGACGTCGACCCGCTGGCCTCGGCCTCGGTCGCCCAGGTGCACGCGGCGCAGCTCAAGACCGGCGAAGAAGTGGTGGTGAAGGTGATCCGCCCGGGCCTCAAGCCGATCATCGGCCAGGACCTGGCATGGCTGTTCATCCTCGCCCGCGCTGCCGAACGCTTCAGTGCCGATGCGCGCCTGCTGCACCCGGTGGACGTGGTCGCCGACTACGAAAAAACCATCTACGACGAACTCGACCTGTTGCGCGAAGCCGCCAACGCCAGCCAGCTCAAGCGCAACTTCGAAGGCTCGCAGCTGTTGTACGTGCCTCAAGTGTATTGGGACTGGTGCCGCCCCAAAGTGCTGGTGATGGAGCGCATCTACGGCGTGCAGGTCACGGACCTGGCCACGTTGGCCGACCAGCGCACCGACATGAAAATGCTCGCCGAGCGCGGCGTGGAGATTTTCTTCACCCAAGTGTTCCGCGACAGCTTCTTTCACGCTGACATGCACCCGGGCAACATCTTCGTCAGCACCGTGAACCCGTGGAGCCCGCAGTACATCGCGATCGACTGCGGCATCGTCGGCAGCCTGACCCCGGAAGACCAGGATTACCTGGCGCGCAACCTGTTCGCCTTTTTCAAGCGTGACTACCGCCGCGTCGCCCAATTGCACATCGATTCGGGCTGGGTGCCGGCGGAAACCAAACTCAATGAATTCGAAGCGGCGATCCGCACTGTGTGCGAACCCATCTTCGAAAAACCATTAAAAGATATTTCATTCGGCCAGGTGCTGATGCGCCTGTTCCAGACCGCACGGCGCTTCAATATGGAAGTGCAACCGCAGCTTGTCCTGTTGCAAAAAACCTTGCTGAACATCGAAGGCCTGGGCCGTCAGCTGTACCCGGACCTGGACCTGTGGAACACCGCCCAGCCGTTCCTGGAACGCTGGATGCGTGAGCGCGTCAGCCCGAAAACCTTGATCGGCAACCTGCACAGCCAGTTCGAACAGCTGCCGCACCTGGCCAACATGACCCGCGACCTGCTGGAACGCATGTCCCAGCCCCACGCCAAAGACCCTGCGCCGCCCTGGCACACACGCAAGGACGACTGGTTCCTGCGCCTGCTGGGCGCCGCACACCTGGTGGGCGGCGTGATGCTGGCCATCGGCGGGCCGCTGAACCAACTGGGCCACTGGCCGGCCGGCATCATGGTCGCCGTGGGTGTTTATCTGATCGTGCGTCGATAGCCAATCCGGTTATACACTGTCGCAAATTGCCGGAGCGAGACATGAAAGACTGGCTGGACGAGATCAAGTGGGACAGTGACGGCCTGGTGCCGGCCATTGCCCAGGACTACAAGACCGGGCGCGTGCTGATGATGGCCTGGATGAACCGCGAGGCCCTGAGCCTGACTGCCGCTGAGCAGCGCGCCATCTACTGGTCACGCTCGCGTGGCAAACTGTGGCGCAAGGGCGAAGAGTCCGGGCACGTGCAGACGTTGCACGAGATGCGCATCGACTGCGACGCCGACGTGGTGATCCTCATGGTCGAGCAGATCGGCGACATCGCCTGCCACACCGGCCGCCACAGCTGCTTCTACCGCGTGTTCGAGAACGGCGAGTGGAAAACCGTCGAGCCGGTGCTCAAAGACCCGCACGCCATCTACTCGGCAGGACATTGAACATGAGCGATACCCTGAACCGCGTGGCCCAGGTGCTGGAAGACCGCAAGGGCGCGGACGCCGACAGCTCCTATGTCGCCAGCCTTTACCACAAGGGCTTGAACAAGATTCTGGAAAAGCTCGGCGAAGAATCCGTCGAGACCATCATTGCAGCCAAGGACGCGCAGATCAGCGGCGACTGCAGCGATGTGATCTACGAAACCGCTGATTTGTGGTTCCACAGTCTGGTCATGCTCGCCCAACTGGGGCAGCATCCGCAGGCAGTGCTGGATGAACTGGACCGTCGCTTCGGCTTGTCCGGGCATGCCGAAAAGGCTTCGCGCCCGTCCGCCTGAATAACTTTCACAGAGGAATTGCAGCATGGGCATTTTTGACTGGAAACACTGGATCGTCATTCTGGTGGTAGTGGTACTGGTGTTCGGCACCAAGAAGCTCAAGAACCTGGGCACTGACGTGGGCGAGTCGATCAAGGGCTTTCGCAAAGCCATGAACGACGATGAAAAACCGGCTGATCCGGTCGTCACGCCAGTGCCGCCAGCGCAGCCTGTGCACCCGCAGGCCACCCAGCCGATCACCGAACGTCGTACCTTCGACGTGCAGGCTGAGAAAGTCGAAGAGCCGACCCGCAAAGACTCGTGAGCACTGACTAATGTTTGGTATCAGCTTCTCTGAACTGCTCCTCGTCGGCCTCGTTGCCCTGCTGGTACTCGGGCCGGAACGCCTGCCCGGTGCCGCGCGCACGGCTGGCTTGTGGATCGGGCGCCTGAAACGCAGTTTCAACGCCATCAAACAGGAAGTTGAACGGGAAATCGGCGCCGACGAGATCCGTCGGCAACTGCACAACGAACATATTCTGTCGTTGGAGCAGGAAGCACGGAAGATTCTGTCTCCGGTGAATGAAACGGCCAAGCCGGCCGAGCCTGTGGCCGAACACAGCATTGCGCCCGCGCCTGCCGTTGAAGCCACACCCGTTGCGCCGGCGCCGACCGCGCCAACCGAGCCTGCGCCGACGCCCGTTGCGTCGCCCGCGCCCCATGACCCTACATTGCCGCCGCGAGCCCCATGAGCGCTGATAAACCGGAAAACGACCAGCACATGCCACTGGTCTCGCACCTCACCGAGTTGCGTACCCGCCTGCTGCGTTGCGTAGCGGCCATTTTCATCATCTTTGCCGGGTTGTTTGCCTTTACCCAGCAGATCTACACCTTCGTTTCCACGCCCTTGCGCCAGTATTTGCCGGCCGGCGCGACGATGATCGCCACCGACGTGTCGTCGCCGTTCCTGACGCCGCTGAAGCTGACCATGATGGTCTCGCTGTTCCTGGCGATCCCGGTGATCCTGCATCAGATCTGGGGCTTTATCGCGCCGGGCCTGTACAAGCATGAGAAACGCATCGCCGTGCCGTTGCTGGTGTCGAGCATTCTGCTGTTCTACACCGGCATGGCGTTCGCCTACTTCCTGGTGTTCCCGCTGATCTTCAAGTTCTTCGCCGCCGCCACCCCGGCCGGTGTGGAAATGATGACCGACATCACCAGCTACCTCGACTTCGTGATGACGCTGTTCTTCGCCTTTGGCGTGGCCTTCGAAATCCCGGTGGCCGTGGTGCTGTTGGTGTGGATCGGCGTGGTCGACGTCAAATACCTGAAGAAAGTGCGCCCGTACGTGATCATCGGCTGCTTTGTGGTCGGCATGATCCTCACGCCGCCGGATATTTTCTCCCAGACCCTGTTGGCCGTGCCCATGTGGATGCTGTTCGAGATTGGCATCCTGTTCAGCGGCTTGATCAGCAAGCGCGGCGAACATCCGGATGACCAACCTGCCGACGACGACCAGCCGCCAGCGACCCAGCCGTGAACCTGCTGCTGCTCGAAGAGGCCGACTTTATCGCGGCCGACCGCGTGGTGCTGCGTGATCGGCGCCTGGTGCATATGCAGGAAGTCCACCGCGCCGCCGTCGGTGACAGCCTGCGTGTCGGCCGGGTGGGCGGGCTGATGGGCAATGCGCAACTGCTGCGCCTGGAAGCCCGCGAAGCCGAGTTGCAAGTCAGCTTCGACCAACCGCCCCCGGCCAAACTGCCCCTGACCCTGTTGCTTGCGCTGCCACGCCCGAAGATGCTGCGTCGGGTGCTGCAAACCGTGGCGGCCATGGGTGTGCCCAAGGTGGTATTGGTCAACAGTTACCGGGTGGAAAAGAGCTTCTGGCAAACCCCGTTCCTGGAGCCTGAGGCCATTCGCGAGCAATTGATCCTCGGCCTGGAACAGGCTCGCGACACGGTACTGCCTGAAATCATCATCGAAAAGCGCTTCAAACCGTTCGTCGAAGACCGCCTGCCGGCCATGGCCGAAGGCACCCTGGGCCTGATCGGACACCCCGGCGATTACCCGCCCTGCCCGCGCGGGCTGGATGAGCCTGTGACCCTGGCCATCGGTCCGGAGGGTGGCTGGATTCCCTACGAAGTCGATTTGCTGACCAAAGCCGGCTTGCAGCCGGTGCAACTCGGCGCACGCATCCTGCGCGTCGAAACCGCCGTCACCGCCCTGCTCGCCCGCCTTTTCTGACACAACCCTGAGGGAGCTGGCTTGTGTGGGAGCTGGCTTGTCGGATCGCCGCACCGCTGCGATGCAGACGCCTCGGTATCTCAGACAGACCCGGCTGATGCCATCGCAGCGGTGCGGCGATCCGACAAGCCCGCTCCCACATTGGATTTGTGTTGTTACAGTTTTCTACGTACCTGCCGATAACCTCTGAATAAGTCCAAGCCTTGTTCCAAAGGAGATCGCTGTATGTACCGTCTGTTAGCCGAAAAACTGGGGAATGTGAGCGTCAATCGCAAGCTGGGCATTGGCTTTGGCCTGGTGTTGATCCTGACGCTGTTGATCACCTTCACCGGCTGGACCGGCCTGGGCGATGTGACCAGTCGCGGCGACAAGCTCGGTTTTATCTCCAGCCTCAACAGCCTGACCAAAGACCTGCGCCTGGCGCGCCTGGACTTTGAAATGCGCCGTGGCGAGCAGGGCACCGATGCGGTCAACAACCTGATCACCCAATTGGAAGCAGGCCTGAAAACCGCCGAAAACCTGATCGAACAGCCCGACGACAAGGCGCTCGTCGAGCAGCAGCTGGACGCCTTGAACCAATATAAAAAGGCCTTTGGCGCCATGGTTTTTGCCGGCCTCAAGCGCGAAGGTGCACGCAGCAAGCTTGGCGACACTGCCGACAACGCCGTGGCCAAGACCAGCGAAATCGAAAAAGCCCTGCTGCAAGGGGACAGCGTCACCCAGTTCAACAGCGTGGTCGACCTGAGCAAGCTGATCCAGCAAGCGCGCTTCCAGGTGCGCGGCTACACCTACAGCGGCAAGCCAGACGCCGAGCAGCCGGCCCTGGACGCCATCGACAATGCCCTGAAGAAAATCGCCGAGCTTCAGGGGCAACTGCCAGAGCAGTACCAGGCGAACCTGCAAGAAGCCAGCACCTCGCTGCAAGCCTACCGCGCGGCGGTGAGCCAGTACCGCGACTCCCAAGTGGCAACCGCGGCAGCCCTGAAAGTCACGGTCGAACAAGGCGACATCCTGCTGGGCCACAGCGACAAACTCACCGTCTCCCAGACCGTGGTGCGTGATCACGACGCGGCACAGGCCAAACAACTCCTGCTGCTGGCGACCGTGCTGGCACTGATCTTCGGTATCGTCGCCGCCTGGGCCATCACCCGCCAGATCGTCATCCCGTTGAACCAGACCCTCAAAGTGGCCGAGCGTGTCGCTTCCGGCGACTTGAGCCATAACCTCAACTCCGCCCGCCAGGATGAGCTGGGCCAGCTGCAACGCGCCATGCAAAGCATGACCGTGGGCCTGCGCGAGTTGATCGGTGGCATCAGTGACGGCGTCACGCAGATTGCCAGCGCTGCCGAGCAACTGTCGGCAGTCACCGAGCAGACCAGCGCCGGGGTCAACAGCCAGAAGGTCGAGACCGACCAGGTGGCTACCGCCATGAACGAGATGGCCGCCACCGTGCAGGAAGTCGCGCGCAACGCCGAGGAGGCCTCCGAGGCCGCTGTGGCGGCTGACCAGCAAGCCCGTGAAGGCGACAAAGTGGTGGGCGAAGCCATCGCTCAAATCGAACGCCTGGCCACCGAGGTCGGCAACTCCACCGAGGCCATGGGCCATCTCAAACGCGAAAGCGACAAGATCGGCAGCGTGCTCGACGTGATCAAGTCCGTGGCCCAGCAAACCAACCTGCTGGCACTGAACGCGGCGATTGAAGCGGCGCGTGCCGGTGAGGCCGGACGAGGCTTTGCCGTGGTGGCCGACGAGGTGCGCAGCCTGGCCCAGCGCACCCAGAAGTCGACTGAGGAGATTGAAGAGCTGATCGTCGGCCTGCAAAGCGGGACCCAGCAGGTGGCGACCATTATGGACAACAGCCGCAGCCTCACCGACAGCAGTGTCGAGCTGACCCGCCGCGCCGGCAACGCACTGGGCAATATCACCCGCACCGTCTCGACCATCCAGGCCATGAACTCGCAGATCGCCACCGCTGCCGAACAACAGAGCGCGGTGGCCGAAGAGATCAACCGCAGCGTGCTGAACGTGCGCGATGTGTCAGAACAAACGTCGTCGGCCAGTGAAGAAACGGCGGCGTCCAGCGCGGAACTGGCGCGTTTGGGGATCTACCTGCAAACCCTGGTCGGGCGTTTCCGCGTCTGATCTGCTTAGCGCGGCGGCCAATCCGTGCCGCCGCAATATGTGAAACTTCCCACACAACTATCAGCCCTGCAGGTCCCCGAATCGATTTAGCGTTTCCAGGCGCTTTCTCTGATCCGGAGGTTCACCATGTTTCCTCGGCTGACCCGTTTGCTGGTCGATGCCAGTGTTCGTCTCAAGCTCGCGCTGGGTTTTGGCCAAGTGCTGATGCTCAGCTTTCTGATTGCCGCCACCGGCTGGCAAGCCTTGAACGCAGCGCTGTACCGCTCCAACAACCTGTCTATTCTCGGGCAATTGGCGGTAGACACGGAGTCCATGCGGGCCGACCGTATTGTGTACCGCACGCTTACAGACGCCGACAGCCTGGGCAAAATGGCCCTGAAGATTGAGCAAATCGATCGGCACCTGGCGGACCTTTCCGACCGTTCCCAAGACCCGGCAGACCTGCAACGGCTACAGGAAGCCAAACGCCTGGTCGCAGCCTTCAGAGCCGCGCTGGTGGAGCTGCCGCCATTGATCGAACAACGCGAGAGCATTCGCCCGTCTCTCAAAAAAACTGCTGTGCAAGCCAGCGAGACCCTCGCCCAATTGGCCAGCGAATTGCCCGACCAACAGGACGAAAAAGCGCTGGATGCCATCGAGAACCTGCGCCAAGCCATGGAACAAGCCGAGAATCGAACGCAAAGCCCTGCCTGGGCCGCCGAATCGCTGCAGGCTTACGCCGAGGCCATCGGCAAGACCCTCGACGCGTTGGCCGTCGCACAAACCGCCGTGACTACGCTCCCCGTAGACTCGGCGTTGCTCAAAACCGACCTGGCCAACTATCGCGACCAACTGATCAAACTCAAGGAAGCCCAACTCACCACCGAAACCGTGCAAAACCGCTTTGAACAGCAACTCAATGACTTGCGCGAGCAAAACCAACAGCTGAGCGAGGGCCAAAATACGAAGCGTGACAGCGAGGCCGGCCAGACGCGTACGCTGTTGATCATCGTCACACTCTGTGCCTTGCTGTTGGGCACTCTGGCCGCCTGGTGGATCGCCCGGCAGGTCGCCGCACCGCTGCAAGCCATCCTCACCGCCGCTCACCGTGTTGCCGGCGGTGACCTGAGCCATGACTGCCAGGTGGATCGTCGCGACGAACTGGGCCAGTTGCAGCAGAGCATCGGGCAGATGACGCGCAACCTGCGCAGCCTGATCGGCAGCATTGGCGCCAGTGCCCAGCAAATCGCCAGCGCCGCCTCGCAGCTCTCAACCGTCACCGAACAGACCCGCGCCGGGATCAACGACCAGAAAGATGAAACCGACCAAGTGGCCACCGCAATGAATGAAATGCTTGCGACGGCCCACGAAGTCGCGCGGCATGCCGAGCAAGCCTCGGCGGCGGCCAGTGAGGCCGATCGGCAAGCCACCGTCGGAGACAAGGTTGTCGGCCAGGCCGTTGAGCAGATCGGCCATCTGGCCCATGAAATGGCGCGCGCGAGCCAAGCGATGATTGCGTTGCAGCGCGAAAGCCAAAAAATCGGCAGCGTGCTGGACGTCATAAAATCCGTGTCCCAACAAATCAACCTGTTGGCGCTGAACGCGGCCATTGAAGCCGCGCGTGCCGGCACCGCAGGCGAAGGGTTCGCCGTGGTCGCCGATGAAGTTCGCAGCCTCGCCTTGCGTACGCAGGCATCTGCTGAAGAAATCGAGGGGTTGATACTCGGGCTGCACGCCGGTACCCAGCAGGTAGCGGACATCATGGACGGCAGCCGCGCCCTGACCGACTTCAGCGTCGACCTGAGTCGCGATGCCGGCGATGCCTTGGCGGCCATTATGCGTACGGTGTCGATTATCCAGGAAATGAACCCGCAGATCGCCGCTGCGGCCGAGCAACAAAGTGCGGTCGCCGAGGAGATCAACCGCAGCGTCATGAAAGTACGGGATGTGTCTGAACAGACCGCGACCGCCGGTGAGGAAACGGCGGCGGCCAGCATTCAGCTGACGAAGCTGAGCCTGGATTTGCAGAGCCTGGTCGGCAAATTCAGGCTTTGAGACTTACAGAACCTGTGGTGAGCGAGGCTGTTGTGGTTGTGGCGAGCGAGCTTGCTCGCGCTGGGCTGCGCAGCAGCCCCAATAAGCACACCGCGTTTTCTCAGACAAAACGCGGTAGCAGGTTTTAGGGCCGCTTCGCGCCCCAGCGCGAGCAAGCTCGCTCGCCACAACAAGCTGGCTCACCACAACAAGCTCGCTCGCCATAAGAATTACAGAACCTGACGCAGGAAGGCCTGGGCGCGCGGGTCTTTCGGCGCATCGAAGAACTCGGCGGGCGAAGCGTCTTCGAGCAATTTGCCGTGATCAAAGAACAGCACGCGGTCGGCCACTTCGCGGGCAAAACCCATTTCGTGGGTGACGCAGACCATGGTCATGCCTTCCAGGGCCAGGGTCTTCATCACGTCCAGCACTTCGCCGACCATTTCCGGGTCAAGGGCCGAGGTGGGTTCGTCAAACAGCATCACCTTGGGTTCCATGGCCAACGCGCGGGCAATCGCCACGCGCTGTTGCTGGCCGCCGGAGAGGCGCGACGGAAACTCGTTGGCCTTCTGCGCAATGCCGACTTTTTCCAGCAGTGCCAACGCTTTGGCCTCACGCTCTCTCTTGCCGCGCTTGCGCACGACTTTCTGCGCCAGGCACAGGTTTTCCAGCACCGTCATGTGCGGGAACAGGTTGAAGTGCTGGAACACCATGCCGACTTCGCGGCGGTAGGCGTTCACGTCGGTTTTCGGGTCGGCCAATTGCAAGCCGTCGATGCTGACCGAGCCCGAATCGAACTCTTCCAGGCCATTGAGGCAGCGCAGGAAGGTGGATTTGCCGGAGCCCGACGGGCCAATCACCACCAGCACTTCGCCTTTGGCGACCTGGGTGGTGACGTGGTCCACCGCGCGCACCACGTGACCACGGGTGTCGAAGACTTTTACCAGATCGCGGACTTCAATCACTTTGCGCGAGCCTCCGCTCAAGCCGGCTGGCCATTTTCGACAGCGGCAGGTTGATCAGCAGGTACAGGCCTGCCACACAGAACAGGATTTCAAACGGCGAAAACGAGGTGGTGATCACTTCGCGGCCGCTTTTAAGCAGCTCGGTGATGGCGATCACTGACACCAGCGAGGTGTCTTTGACCAGGCTGATAAATTGCCCGGCCAATGGCGGCAGCACGCGCTTGAAGGCCTGCGGCAATACCACGTGGCGCATCGACTGGCTGGCGCTCAAGCCCAGGGAGCGCGCGGCTTCGTTCTGGCCACGGGTAATCGATTGCACCCCGGCACGCACGATTTCCGCCACATAGGCGCCGGTGAACAGCGACAACGCTGCGACCCCGGCAAATTCCCGGGACAGGTTGAGCACCGTACCGATGAAAAAATAGAAGATGAAAATCTGCACCAATAGCGGCGTGCCGCGGACCAGTTCGACGTAGATCGTCGACAAATCACGCAAAGTCGGGTTGCTCGAAAGACGGCACAAGCCCGTCGCCAGACCAATCGCCAACCCCAAAATACCCGATACCACCGACAGCCACAGCGTGGTCCACAAGCCCCACATCAACGGGCCGAGTGCCCAATGACGGGTGACGCCGACTACATCGCCTTCAGCCACGTCGTCACCGCGCGCCACTTGCAGGCTGTTGTCGGCGACGGTGAGCTTTTGTTCAACACCCGCGTCGTTACGCAGGGTGACTTCAGCAATATCGCCCTTGCGTACCAACTCGACCACGGTGGAGATGTCAGCGGCGCGCTGGGACTCTTCAGCCTGATAGGCGAAGTATTGCGGTACGCGGTTCCAGCGCCATTCGTAGGCCATCAACGATGTGGCGTAGTACAGCGCACCGGCCAGGCCAACCAGCACGACCACGGTCAGCAGGTGCCAGGGCCATTGGGCTTTTTTCGGTTTCATCACTCAACATCCAAAAGGTGGGGCAAGCCCCTCTGTGGCGAGGGAGCTTGCTCCCGCTGGGCTGCGAAGCAGCCCCATTACTGGCGACCAGGAACTGGCAGATAAACCGCAGTGCCTGGGTTGGGAGCGCTTCGCACTCCAGCGGGAGCAAGCTCCCTCGCCACAACAGCCAGCTTTTATTCCATGTCCTTGAGCCACTCGGAGCTCTTGAACCACTTGTCATGGATGCGATCGTAGGTGCCGTCGTTACGGATCTGGTGCAGGAAATTGTTGATGTAGTTGAGGCTGTCGTAATCGCCTTTTTTCAGGCCGAAGGCCAGGGGCTCAAAGGTGAAGGGTTCTTCGAGGAACACCAGCTTGCCGTTGCCGACTTTCTTCTCGGCCACCACGTTGTACGGCGCGTCATACACAAAGGCATCCGCCTTGCCGTTGACCACGTCCAGCACACCTTCCTGTTCGTTGTCATAGCCGTGGTACTTGGCTTTGGAGATCAGCTTTTTGGCGACCATCTCGCCGGTGGTGCCGAGCTTGGACGTCAGGCGGTATTTCTCGTCGTTCAGGTCTTTGTAAGACTTGATGGTGCCTTCCAGGTCCTTGCGGATCAGCAGGGTCTGGCCGACTACGATGAAGGGTTCGCTGAAGTTCAGGCGCAGGTTGCGCTCCTGGGTCAGGGTCATGCCGCTGCCGATCATGTCGAACTTGCCGGTCAGGAAGGCCGGGATGATGCCGTCATAGCCGGTGGACACCAGCTCCAGCTTGACGCCCATAGACTTGGCCAGGGCCTTGAGGATATCGACTTCAAAACCGATGATTTCACCGCGTTTGTCTGTCATTTCGAACGGCATGTAAGTCGGGTCCATGCCGACTTTCAACGAGCCGCGCTTGACCGCATCGTCGATGGCACCGGCCTGGGCCGCAGTGGCGGCGACCAGCGCCGTGACGCCGAGCAGCAGCATCGAAAGATACTTTTTCATCATCAAGTCCCCTGAACGATTCTTGTATGGTCGGCGCGCAAAAGGGCTGCACCAATTCGGGGTGCGATCCTAACCCACTCGCCTCCTGTCACAAAGGTTTCACGGGTAAATGTTGTCGGCGTATGTCGGAAAAGCCCCACAACGGTGCAGCGAGCGCTGGCGGTAGAGGCTTCAGCGTCTGATAGTCAGCAATCCGTTGATGTGTAAGCAGTTATGACGATCAGTCGATGTCCGCCATCCAGTCAGTGTCCTTGAACCACTTGTCATGAAGGCGATCGTAGGTCCCATCCTGGGCCACTTGATTGAGGAAGTGATTGATCCAGTTGAGGCTGTCGTAATCGCCTTTTTTCACACCAAAGGCCAGAGGCTCGAAAGTAAACGGCTGCTCCAAAGCCAGCAACGCAGTGTTCTGCGGCTTGGTCATCGCGATCAGGTTGTAAGGCGCGTCATGAATGAAGGCATCAGCCTTGCCCTCCACCACCTGCCGCAAGGCTTCTTCCGGGGTAGCGAAACTGCTTATCCGGGCCGTGCCCAGAAAGCGCTGTGCCGCTGCTTTTGCGGTGGTGCCCTCTGTGGCCACGACCCGGTAACCGGGGTCGTCAAGGTCTTCAATGCTAAACACCTTGCCGGCCAGGCGGGGGTGCAGCAACAAGGTTTGGCCGACGACAATAAAGGAGTCGCTGAAATTCAACTTCAGGTTGCGCTCCTGCGTGACCGTCATACCACTGCCGATCAGGTCAAATTTCTTGGCCATCAGCCCTGGCAGCAAGTCCGTGTAGGGCATCGGGATGAGTTCAAGCTCTACCCCCAGGGCGCTGCTCATTGCCTTGAGCAGGTCAATCTCAAAACCAACGATACGGCCTTGCTTGTCCGTCATTTCGAACGGGACGTAAGTGGGCGTGGTGCCGACTTTAAGCACCCCGCGATGAACAGCATCGTCGAGAGCGCCGGCGCTCAGCAGGCTTGTGTGAACCATAGCGAGCGCGCCGATCAGCCAGGCCGAACAATACTTTTTGAACATGAATCCCCCCGCAGCCAATCGAATGTGCGGGGGATGCTACCCCAGCCACAGGCACGGCAATACGCCTCGAACGAAGGTCTTTTGTTTCGAAATAACAAGGGATTATGAGAATAAGGAAGAGGCGGGAAACGCTGTAGGACCAGCGTTTCAAACACCCCCGAGGTGAGCCCTCGGGGGTGTCGGAATCAGGCCGGCTGGGCCTGGGATGACAGCGGTTGCAGCGGCAGCAAAGGCGCGTGCGGATCCGCTTTGATCGACTCACGCCAAGCGCCGAGCCACTCGGCGTGACCTTCGCTCCAGACCTGCTCGTGCAGGCGGGCCAGGGCGACCGGGTCGCTGAGCAATGCCAGACGCTCGCCGTTGTTGAGGCCGGCCGGACCGACTTTCAACGCGTGGCGAACACGCTCAAGGCGCAGGTACTCGATCGGCTCGGCTTCACGGTGACGCGAAGTCGCCAGGGCACAGGCCAGGGCATTTTGCTGCGGGTCGACCACCGAACGCACAAACCCGTCATTCAGGGCGTGCCAACGGTTTTCGTGGGTGTACTTCTCGGTCGACAGCAGCGCTTGCGGCGGGTTGTATTCCTCAGGGATCAGAAACAGGCTCTCGTCGCGAGACTTGAGGCCCAGCTTGACCCGGCTGGAAATCACCGACACCGGAATCGACAGCATCAGCGAACCGACGATAGGGATCAGCCACCACAGGAAACTCGGGTTCAACCACACCACCAACAGCGCCCACAGGAAACCCAGCACGGTTTGCGGACCGTGGCGCTTGACCGCCTCGCTCCACGGTGTGGAGTCGTCGTCACGCTGCGGCGAGTTCCAGGTCGCCGCCCAGCCGAGGAACGCGGCAAGCACGAAGCGGGTGTGGAAGATCATCCGCACCGGCGCCAGCAGCATGGAGAACAGCATCTCCAGCAGCATCGACAAGGTCACCTTGAACTTGCCGCCGAACTCTTTCGCGCCCTTGGCCCAGATCAGGATGATGCTCAGCAGTTTGGGCAGGAACAGCAGCACGATGGTGGTGGAGAACAGCGCCACCGCCTTGTCCGGGTGCCATTGCGGCCACAGCGGGTACAACTGGCGTGGCGCCATGAAGTACTGCGGCTCCATCAAGGTGTTGACCGCCAGCAGGGCTGTGGACAACACCAGGAAGAAGAACCACAACGGCGCCGACAGGTAAGACATCACACCGGTCAGGAACACCGCGCGGTGCACCGGGTGCATGCCTTTTACCAGGAACAGGCGGAAGTTCATCAGGTTACCGTGGCACCAGCGACGGTCACGCTTGAGTTCGTCCAGCAGGTTTGGCGGCAGTTCTTCGTAGCTGCCCGGCAGATCGTAGGCAATCCACACGCCCCAGCCGGCACGGCGCATCAACGCCGCTTCAACGAAGTCGTGGGAAAGGATTGCACCGGCGAACGCACCTTTGCCCGGCAACGGCGCCAGGGCGCAGTGCTCGATAAAAGGCTTCATACGGATGATTGCGTTGTGGCCCCAGTAGTGGGATTCACCCAGCTGCCAGAAGTGCAGGCCAGCCGTGAACAACGGGCCATACACACGGGTGGCGAACTGCTGCATGCGCGCATACAGAGTGTCCATACCCGAGGCACGCGGCGCGGTCTGGATTATCCCGGCATCCGGCGTGGCTTCCATCAAGCGCACCAGGCTGGTCAGGCACTCACCGCTCATCACGCTGTCGGCGTCGAGTACCACCATGTACTTGTATTCACCGCCCCAGCGACGGCAGAAGTCGTCGAGGTTGCCGCTTTTACGTTTCACGCGACGGCGGCGGCGGCGATAGAAGATCTTGCCGAAACCACCGGCTTCGCGGCACACGTCGAGCCAGGCTTGCTGTTCGGCGATGCAGATGTCGGCGTCATTACTGTCGCTGAGCACGAAGAAGTCGAAACGGTCCAGGTCACCGGTGGCGGCCACCGATTCGAACGTCGCGCGCAGGCCGGCGAATACCCGGGGCACGTCTTCGTTGCAGATCGGCATCACCAGCGCGGTGCGGGCATCTTTCGGGATCGGCTCGTCACCGGCACTTTTACCGGAGATGCGGTATTTATCGTGGCCGGTCAGCAGTTCCAGGAAGCCCATCAGCGCGGTCCAGAAACCGGCTGAAACCCAGCAGAACAAAATCCCGAACATGATCAGGATGCTGGTTTGCAGGGCGTAAGGCAGTACCTGAGTAGCGGTTTGCAGCAGGGTCTGATTGCGGATTTCGTCGAACGAAACCAGCGACCAGCCCTGGTACGGCATGATGCCCTTCATGTACCAGCCGGCGACGATGGTTTGGCCGAGCATCAACACCAGCAAAATGTAGCGACGGATCGAACCGACGGTACGCCAGCGCGCGGCCGGCAGTACGCGGTCGTCTTTCGGCGGCTTCGGCGGGTTGGTGCGGCCGGTCAGGCGGCGCCAGCCCCGTACCAGAATGTTGGTGCGCCAAGGCTCGGGCACCACTTTGGTACGACGGATCGGCGGCGTGGCCTTCAGGCAAACCCGGCCGCTGGCATCCAGTGCCAGCATTTCGGCGTCTTGCAGCTCTTCGGCCGTGTTGAGGGTCAGCCGGCGGCCGACCGACGCTTGGGCAGCGTCGGTCGGTGCGTCGAAGGCCTTGGACGACAGGCGCTCGTGCAGCTCGCTGAAGGATGAGCAGCCCGCCAGTTCGGCGCGCTGCTCAGCGGTCATCGGGAGATGCGCCAGGTACTCGGACAGAGTCTCGGGCGTGGCTTGAGAATTACTCATCGGCAGGCAACTGGTAGCTCCAGGTCTCGGTCAGGACTTTTTCGGTCTTGGCCGGTTCCGGGGTAGAGAGTGGTGCAGCGGGAGCAGCGTCTGGCTGCTTGGCTTCCTTGTCTTTCGCATCTTTGGCGTCTTTAGCGTCTTTCGCCTCTTTTGCGTCTTTCTTGGCCTGCTTCTCGTGTTGCTTGGCCAGCAGCTTGTCAGCCTTGATCACCTGGGTCGACGCCTTCTCAGGCTCGGCCTGCGGAATGTCCTGAACCAGGGCCGCACGCATTTCGGTCGGTTTGCCTGCGTCCTTGATCTTCATCCGCAGGGTCAAACGCCAGCCTTTGGTGTGCTCGTTGTAGCGCACGCTGTTTTCAACGATTTCAGCGTTGTCGCCGACGCTGACCTGGCTGCGCACCGGAGCATCCGACGGCAGGGCTTTCAGGGACGGGCCCTCGAAGTCGACCAGGTAGGCCACGCTGCCATCCGGCTGACGGATCAGGTTGGACTGCTTCACGTCACCGGTGGAACGCAGGGTCTGCTTGACCCAGGCGCTGTCGGCCGGGTGCAGGTCCTTCTCGTCCATGGTCCAGTGCAGGCGGTAGGACACGTCCAGCGGCTCGCCGACTTTCGGCAACTCGGCCGGGCTCCAGAACGCAACGATGTTGTCGTTGGTTTCGTCGGCGGTCGGGATTTCCACGAGGTCAACAGAACCCTTGCCCCAGTCGCCTTCAGGCTCGATCCAGGCACTTGGGCGCTTGTCGTAGTTGTCGTCGAGGTCTTCATAGTGGCTGAAATCGCGGCCACGTTGCAGCAGGCCGAAACCACGCGGGTTTTCCACGCTGAAGTTGCTGACCGACAAGTGTTTCGGGTTGTTCAGCGGGCGCCAGATCCACTCGCCGTTGCCGGCATGGATCGACAGGCCGCTGGAGTCATGCAACTCACGACGGTAGTTGAGTACTTTCGACGGCTGGTTCGCGCCGAACAGGTACATGCTGGTCAGCGGGGCCACGCCCAGCTTGGTGACCTTGTCGCGCAGGAACATCTGGGATTTGACGTCGACAATGGTGTCGGTGCCAGGGCGCAGGGTCAGGCGATAAGCGCCGGTTGCACGCGGGGAATCCAGCAGGGCGAAGATCACCAGCTGTTTTTCACCCGGTTTCGGGCGCTCGATCCAGAACTCGGTGAAGCGCGGGAACTCTTCGCCCGACGGCAACGCGGTGTCGATCGCCATGCCACGGGCAGACAAGCCATAGGCCTGGCCTTTGCCCACGACGCGGAAGTAGCTCGCGCCAAGCATGGTCATGATTTCGTCTTGCTTGTCGTCTTTGTTGATCGGGTACAGCACACGGAAACCGGCATAACCCAGTTGTTCGGTGGCTTTGGGATCAAACTTGACGTCGCCGAAATCGAAACGGGTAGGGTCGTATTTGATTTCGTGCACGCTGTCGGCGGTCACTTCGTTGATTTTCACCGGCGTGTCGAAATGCATACCCTGGTGATAGAAGGACAGCTTGAATGGGGTGTTCTGATCGGCCCACTCGGCTTTTTCGTTGCGGAAACGAATTTTCTGGTAATCAGCGAATTTCATTTCGCGGAATTCGTTCGGCAGATTGCTGCGCGGCGCTTCGTACTTCTGCCCGGCCAGCTCTTTTGCCTTGGCCGACACATCGTCCAGACTGAATGCCCACAGTTGACCCGCGCCGAACAGGCAAAACAGGGCAGAGCCCGTTACCAGTGCGTTTCGTAACCGTTTGGCAGACAATTTTGGTGCATTACAGGGACTAACAATCACGAGCAACCCTCGCCGAAAACAGATCAAAAAACCAACGGCCAGCTATCTATATGCCAGGTTGGCGAGCATTGTTCCGACTCCCCTGGGTCAAAATGATTCCCCAAAGGCCGTCGGACAAGTCTCTACCTAAGTCAAAAATGGACCAAACAACGCTGATCCCCATAGCGCGCGATTATCTAGTAGCCCGCGAAACAACGCATCAGGGACAACGAAGTATTTGTAGCGAAACCCTGCGTTTTTAGGCATTAAAGTCGTTTTTAATACATTCATGTCTGTAAGAGGAATGTCACAGGGCCATCATTGACCAAATGCACCTGCATATCCGCGCCAAAACGCCCTGACGCCACCTTGCCATGCAATTGTTGCGCTTGTAACAGCAAGTGATCAAAAAGTGCCGCTCCCAGGGCCGGAGGGGCCGCCGTGGAGAAGCTTGGGCGCAGCCCGCTTTTTGTATCCGCCGCCAGAGTGAACTGCGATACCAGCAACAAACCGCCGCCGATGTCCTTCAACGACAGGTTCATCTTGCCCTCGTCGTCGCTGAACACCCGATAGTTAAGCAGCTTGTGCAAAAGTTTGTCGGCACTCTCGGGCGTGTCCGAGGGTTCGACGGCCACCAGCACCAGCAAACCCTGGTCGATGGCCCCAACCACTTCGCCTTCCACTTCTACCCGGGCACCACGCACCCGTTGCAACAAGCCCTTCATGCTTCTTCTGGCGGCAGATCAAGCAGGCGCCGTGCCATTTCGCCCGTCGCGCGCACCAGTGCATCGGTGATGCCCGGCTCGGACGCGGCATGGCCGGCTTCGCGAATCACTTGCAGCTCGCTGTTGGGCCACGCCTGATGCAGCTCCCAGGCATTGTCCAGCGGGCAGATCATATCGTAGCGGCCATGGATGATTACGCCAGGCAGATGGGCGATCTTGTGCATGTCGCGGATCAGCTGGTCGGGCTCCAGGAAGGAGTTGTTGGTGAAGTAGTGGCACTCGATGCGGGCAATGGACAGCGCGCGTTGCGGCTCGGAAAAACGCTCGACGTGCTGCGGGCTCGGGCACAGCCCCAGCATGCGCCCTTCCCAGCCGGACCAGGCCTTGGCTGCGTGCATTTGGGCAATCTGGTCGTTGCCGGTCAAGCGCTTGTGGTAGGCGCCGAGCATGTCGTGGCGTTCATCCGCCGGGACAGGCGCCAGGTAGTCCTGCCAGTAATCCGGGAACATGCGGCTCGCGCCTTCCTGGTAGAACCAGTGAATGTCCTGCGGGCGCGCCAAGAAGATGCCACGCAGGATCAGGCCAAGCACGCGCTCGGGGTGGGTTTGCGCGTAGGCCAGGGAAAGGGTCGAACCCCAGGAGCCGCCGAACAGCACCCATTTGTCGATGCCCAGGTGCTCGCGGATGCGTTCAAGGTCGGCGACCAGGTCCCAGGTGGTGTTGTTTTCCAGGCTGGCGCGGGGGGTGGAGCGCCCGCAACCGCGCTGGTCGAACGTGACAATGCGGTACAGGTTCGGGTCGAAATAGCAGCGGCTCTGCGCGTCGCAACCGGCGCCGGGGCCTCCGTGGATGAAGACGACAGGCAAGCCTTCGGGGGAGCCACTTTCATCGACGTACAACGTGTGGGTGTCATCGACTGCCAGATCGTGCCGGGCGTAGGGTTTGATCTGCGGGTACCAAGTCTGCATTGCGCGCTCCGTAGGGTGTCGGGTTCATCCCTGGGGGGACGTCTATTATTCTGCCGTCTGGCATCATAAACCCGAATTGTGCAATGAGCATGTCCTTGAGCGCTTAGACCTGTGTCAGCCCTTCGCTCCTCAGGTAATACAGCAAGTAGTCAAAGAGCTTGTCCACCTCCGGCACCTGGCCGCGGGCGCGCAAACAGCCGTGGACCAGGCCTTTGCCCGGATACAGCACAGCCTCGCCGCCCGCCGTACGCAGGCGCTCGGCGTAGAGCATGCCATCGTCGCGCAGCGGGTCGAACTGCGCCACGGCGATCAGCGCCTTGGGCAATCCGGCAAAACTCTGCGCCAGCAGCGGCATTGCGTAGGCTGACGGTTGGCGGGTACCGCGCAGGTACAACGCCAGGTAGCAGTCGGTGTCGGCGGTGCTGAGAAGCGGCGCGTCCATGCAGTCGCGACGCGACGGCAAATCGGCAGGGCCGCCGAGACCTGGGTAAATCAATACCTGAGCTTGGGGCAGCGGTTGCCCGTCATCGCGCAGGCCAAGGCACAAAGCCGCCGCCAGGTTGCCGCCAGCGCTGTCACCCATTACGGCCAAACGCTGCAGGTTAATGACGTGCGGCCCCTCTCCCCTCTGGATCGCCTTCCAGACGCCGCAGCAATCCTCAAAAGCCGCCGGGAATGGATGTTCAGGCGCCAGACGGTAGTCGATGGCGATCACCAGCACTTGCAGGGCCGTGGCCAATTCGAAACAAATGAAATCGTGGGAGTCCAGGCCGCCGACGGCCCAACCGCCACCGTGCATATAAAGGAGGCACGGCCAGCCTTCGGCCGGAGTTTTCGCCGTGGGCAAGTAACTGCGCACGCCGACGCCGCCCAAGGCAAAGTCCGAGACTTGCAGCCCTTCAGGCTTCGGCGGGGTGAAGGCCTGGCACATGCGGTCGTAGTTCTGGCGCAGGCCGGCCAGGGAGGCATCGTCGCTGGTGAAGGCTTCGGTTTTGGTGATGAAGGCAGCAAGCTGTGGAGAAACCGGATACATGCGCAAATATCCCTATCAATGGAGATCAACTGTGGGAGCGGGCTTGCTCGCGAAGGCGGTGTGTCAGTCAGCCTATTTGTAGCTGGCAGACCGCATTCGCGAGCAAGCCCGCTCCCACATTTGCTCTGTGTTGTTTCAGGGGTTGAGGCTGGCCTGCACCGCCGCCACGCCATCCTTGCCATCAAATGCGGTAACGCCGGCCAGCCAGCGCTGCAAATCCTCGGGATGATCACGCAGCCATTGCTTGGCCACATCCTGCGGTGACTTGCGCTCCATGATCGGCACCATCAACTGGCTTTCCTGGGCGGCGGTGAAGGTAAGGTTTTCCAGCAAGCGGTTGGCATTCGGGCAGCGCTCGGCGAAATCCGGCGCGGTGACGGTCGAAACCGTGGCGCGGCCTTCATCGGGGCCGAACACGTCTTCACTGCCGGTGAGGTAGGCCATTTTCATGTTGATGTTCATCGGGTGCGGCGTCCAGCCCACAAACACCACGAACTCCTTGCGGTTCACCGCACGCTGCACCGCCGCGAGCATGCCGGCTTCACCGGAGGCCACCAACTTGAAGCCGCCAAGGCCAAAATGGTTGGTGTCGATCATTTTCTGAATATCGGTGTTTGCCCCGCTGCCGGGCTCGATGCCATAGATCTTGCCGCCCAGCTTGTCCTTGAAGCGCGCAATGTCGGCAAACGTTTTCAGGCCCGCATCGGCCACATATTGCGGCACGGCGAGGGTGGCCTGGGCGTCGGCGAGGCCAGGTTTCTCCAGGACTTTGACCTGCCCCGCCGCGAGGAACGGTGCGATGTTGTTGTCCATCGCCGGTTTCCAGTAACCGAGGAAGATATCCAGGCGCTTGTCGCGAATGCCGGCGAAGATAATCTGCTGCACGGCGCTGGTCTGCTTGCTGTCGTAGCCAAGGCCGTTGAACAGCACGTCGGCCATGCCAGAGGTGGCGATCACATCGGTCCAACTGACCACGCCCATGCGGATGCTTTTGCAGGAGGCCGGTTCGGCGGCCATGGCGTTGGCGCTGATCAGCGCAGCGCAGGTGAGGGTCAACAACAGTCTTTTCATGGATGAGGGCTCACTCGGCAGCTTTTATTGTGGGGAGTGGCGTCTGACGCGCCGTATCCACAACCTTACCCAGCGGGACCTCTGATAACACGAACTGTGGCGACCGGCAGTTGCACTGGGGCGACCCTAAAGCCGCCTTCGCGAGCAAGCCCGCTCCCACATTTCGACCCCATTTTCATCCTGAATCTCGGTCAAATGTGGGAGCGGGCTTGCTCGCGAAAGCTATATCAGCAACACCAAAAAATTATCGGTAACGCTTCTGCCCCCAAGCTAACAACCCTTCGAGCAATTGCTTCAACACCACCCGCGTCGGCTCGGCCAAATCCGGCCGATACCGGAACGGCTCAACCTCTTCCATATACGTGCTCTGGCACAGCTCCAGTTGCACCGCATGAATATCCTGCGCCGGGTTGCCGTAATGCCGGGTGATATGCCCACCCTTGAAGCGCCCGTTCAGCACGTGGGTGTACTGCGGATGTCTGGCGCAGATGGCTTCAAGCTGGCCGGCCAACTCAGGATCGCAGGCCGCGCCATTGAAAGTGCCGAGGTTGAAGTCCGGCAGCTTGCCGTCAAACAGGTGCGGGATCACCGAGCGGATCGAGTGCGCGTCAAACAGCAGCGCATAGCCAAACTCGGCTTTCAGGCGCGCCAGTTCCTCCTGCAGCGTGCGGTGGTATGGGCCCCAAACTTTTTGCAGGTAAGTCGCGCGCTCTTCCTCGGACGGCACCTGACCTTCGCGGAACAACGGCACGCCATCGAACAACGTCGCCGGGTACAAGCCGGTGGTGGCGCCTGCATACAAAGGCGTGTCGTCCGACGGCCGGTTCAGGTCGATCACAAACCGCGAATACTCGGCGGCCAGTGTGCTGGCGCCGAGTTCTTCGGCAAAGTCATACAGCGTGGGGATATGCCAATCGGTGTCCGGCAGGCTTTGCGCCTCGGGAATCAACCCGGCCTCGACCGCAGGCGTCAGGCGCAAGCCAGCGTGGGGCATGCTGATCAGCAGCGGTACGCGGCCTTGTTTGAATGTCAGAACCTTATCCACAACAACACTCCTCAGACGGTGACATCGACGCCGTGGCGCACGACGCGTTTATCCAGCTCGCCGCCCAGCCAGTAGGCGAGGTCAGCTGGGCGATCAATCTGCCAGGCGACAAAATCCGCCACCTTGCCCACTTCCAAAGAACCATGGGTCTCGCCCATGCCCAGCGCGGTGGCGGCGTGCTGCGTGGCGCCGGCCAGGGCTTCTTCGGGGGTCATACGGAACAGGGTGCAGGCCATGTTCAGCATCAGGCGCACCGACAACGCCGGCGAGGTGCCGGGGTTGAGGTCGCTGGCGATGGCGATTTTCACGCCGTGCTTGCGCAGGGCCTCCATCGGCGGCAGCTGGGTTTCACGCAAGAAATAGAACGCGCCCGGCAGCAACACGGCAACGGTGCCGGAGGCGGCCATGGCAATGGCGTCGTCTTCGGTCATGAATTCCAGGTGGTCCGCCGACAGCGCGTGGTAGCGCGCGGCGAGGCTGGCGCCGTGCAGGGAAGACAGCTGCTCGGCGTGCAGTTTCACCGGCAGGCTCAACTGCCGGGCAACCTTGAATACGCGCTCCACCTGCTCGGTGGAAAATGCCAGGTATTCGCAGAAGGCATCCACCGCATCCACCAAGCCTTCCGCCGCCAGGGCGGGCAGCATTTCGGTGCAGATGTGATCGATGTAGTCGTCGGCGCGGTCCTTGTATTCCGGCGGCAACGCGTGGGCCGCCAGGCATGTGGCGCGCACGCTGACCGGCAGCGCTTCGCCGAGGCGACGGGCCACTCGCAACATCTTGCGTTCATTGGCCAGGTCCAGGCCGTAGCCGGACTTGATCTCCACCGTGGTCACGCCGTCACGCAGCAAACTGCGCAGGCGCTTTTCAGCGCTGGCAAACAGCTCATCTTCCGTGGCGGCGCGGGTGGCGCGCACGGTGCTGGCAATACCGCCCCCTTTGACGGCGATTTCGGCGTAGCTCACGCCTTCAAGGCGCTGCTCGAACTCGCCACTGCGATTGCCACCAAACACCGTGTGCGTGTGGCAGTCGATCAGCCCGGGGGTGACCCACGCGCCTTGCAGGTCGTGAACCTGCGCATAGTCGCCCTTCGGCAGATCGGCCAAGGGCCCGATCCACTCGATGAGCTGACCTGCGGTGACCATGGCGGCGTCCTCGATGATCGAGTATTTGCCCTGGGCCATGGTTGCGACGTGGCAGTGTTGCCAAAGCGTTTTCATCAACGCCTCCCTAAGTTATCGATGAGACAAAGCCGGATCGTAATGGACCTTGGCTGCTTGCCCGGCGGCGGGTTTGACCCACAACAGATAGGCAACCACCAGCAGCACGATCCACACGGCGCCGACCAGCAAGGCAGCCTGGGTGTCCGGGAAGTAACCCAGCACGCCAAACACGAACAGCATGAAGACAATCGCCGCCGCAGGCGCATACGGCCAGAACGGCACCGGGAATTTCAGCGCGGCCACCTGCTCTTTGGTCATGGAGCGGCGCATGGCAACCTGGGTGAACAAAATCATCAACCACACCCACACGGTGGCGAAGGTGGCAATCGAGGCGATCAGCAGGAACACGTTTTCCGGGATCAGGTAGTTGAGCACCACGCCGCCGAGCAACGCGGCGCCCATCACCACCACGGTCATCCACGGCACGCCTTGTTTGGACAACTGCGCAAAACCCTTGGGCGCCTGCCCTTGCTGGGCCAGGCCATACATCATGCGGCCGGCGCCGAAGATGTCACTGTTGATCGCCGACACCGCCGCCGAGATCACCACGATATTGAGGATGGTCGCCGCCGAGCCGATGCCGAGGTTGCTGAAGATCTGCACGAACGGGCTGCCCTGGCTGCCGATCTGCGGCCACGGGTAGATGGCCATCAGCACAAACAGGGTCAGCACGTAGAACAACAGGATGCGCAGCGGCACGGCGTTGATCGCCTTGGGGATCACACGTTGCGGGTCTTTGGCTTCACCGGCGGTGATGCCGATGATTTCGATGCCACCAAAGGCAAACATCACCACGGCGAACGAGGCGATCAGGCCGCCGACGCCGTTGGGCAGGAAGCCGCCGTGGGCCCACAGGTTGCTGATACCGCTGGCCTGGGTCTCGCCCGCCGAGTGAATGCCAAACAGCATGATGCCAAAGCCGCCAAGGATCATCGCGACGATGGCGCCCACCTTGAGCAGTGACAGCCAGAATTCCATTTCGCCAAACACTTTGACGTTGCACAGGTTCAGGCCGCCGATCAAAAACACGATGCCGAGTACCCAGACCCAGCGCGCGACGTCGGGAAACCAGAAGCCCATGTAAATGCCGAACGCGGTGACGTCGGCGAGGCAGACGATGATCATTTCAAAGGCGTAGGTCCAGCCGAGGATGAAGCCAGCCATGGGGCCCAGGTAGGTGCTGGCGTACTGGCCAAAGGAGCCGGACACCGGGTTGTGCACGGCCATTTCACCGAGGGCGCGCATCACCATGAACACGGCCGCGCCGCCGATCAGGTAGGCGAGCAGCACGGCGGGGCCCGCCATCTGGATGGCCGAGGCGGAGCCATAGAACAGCCCGGTGCCGATCGCGGAACCGAGTGCCATGAAGCGAATATGTCGGGCGTTGAGCCCGCGTTTCAAACCCTTCTCTTGCTGTTGCATTTCTCTTCCCTAGTTATTTTTATCCCGAGAAAATTTTGAGCAGGACAACTGCCTCTTGTGGCGAGGGAGCTTGCTCCCGCTCGAGTGCGAAGCGCTCGCAGATTTATGGGGCTGCTTCGCAACCCAGCGGGAGCAAGCTCCCTCGCCACAGAGAGCATGCTGTCCTCTGGATCGGTTACAGGCTTGGCAGCAACTTGGCCGGCACCAGCTCATTCAGGCAACGGCTGGCGAGCAGTTCGCTGGCGGCGTTGATGTCCGGGGCGAAGAAACGGTCTTTTTCATAGAACGCCACTTTGTCGCGCAGAATGCCGCGGGCCTTTTCAAGCTTGGTCGAGGTCTTCAAGCCGTCGCGCAGGTCCAGGCCCTGGCATGCGGCCAGCCACTCGACCGCCAGCACACCACGGGTGTTCTCGGCCATTTCCCACAGGCGCTTGCCTGCGGCCGGGGCCATGGAAACGTGGTCTTCCTGGTTAGCGGAGGTCGGCAGGCTGTCCACGCTGTGCGGGTGGGCCAGGGCCTTGTTCTCGCTGGCCAGTGCCGCCGCCGTTACCTGGGCGATCATGAAGCCGGAGTTCACCCCGCCATTGCCCACCAGGAACGGCGGCAGTTGCGACATATGCTTGTCCATCATCAACGAGATACGGCGCTCGCTGAGGGAACCAATTTCCGCGATGGCCAGGGCCATGTTGTCTGCGGCCATGGCCACGGGTTCGGCGTGGAAGTTACCACCGGAGATCACGTCGCCTTCGGCGGCAAACACCAGTGGGTTATCCGACACGGCGTTGGCTTCCACCACCAGTACTTCAGCAGCCTGGCGGAGCTGGGTCAGGCAGGCGCCCATGACTTGGGGCTGGCAACGCAGGGAGTACGGGTCTTGGACCTTGTCGCAGTTCTGGTGCGACTGCGACACCTGGCTGCTTTCGCCGAGCAGGTCACGATAGGCCGCCGCGGCGTCGATCTGCCCGCGCTGGCCACGCGCGGCGTGAATACGCGCGTCGAACGGCGAGCGCGAACCCAGCACCGCTTCCACGGTAAGCGCGCCACATGCCAGGGCGCCGGCGAACAGGTCTTCGCCTTCGAACAGGCCGCGCAATGCGTAGGCCGTGGATACCTGGGTGCCGTTGAGCAGCGCCAGGCCTTCTTTGGCGGCGAGGGTCAGCGGCGTCAGGCCGGCGATTTTCAGCGCTTCGGTGGCTTCCAGCCATTCGCCCTTGTAGCGCGCCTTGCCTTCGCCCAGCAGCACCAGCGACATGTGCGCCAATGGCGCGAGGTCACCGGAAGCACCGACCGAACCTTTCAACGGAATGTGCGGATAGACCTCGGCGTTGATCAGTGCGATCAGCGCATCGATCACCTGGCGGCGGATCCCGGAGAAGCCGCGGCTGAGGCTGTTGACCTTGAGCACCATGACCAGCCGCACCAGCGCATCGCTGATCGGCTCACCGACGCCGGCGGCGTGGGACAGCACCAGGGAACGCTGGAGGTTTTCCAGGTCTTCGCTGGCAATGCGGGTCGAGGCCAGCAGGCCGAAACCGGTGTTGATGCCGTACGCGGTGCGGTTCTCGGCGAGAATCTGCTCCACGCAGGCCACACTGGCCTCGATCTGCGCCGTGGCGCTGTCATCCAGACTGAGGGTTACCGGCTGCTGGTAGATGGCCCGCAGTTGGGGGAGGCTCAGTTGGCCTGGAATCAAATTTAGCGCAGTCACATTCATGCTCCTTTGAAGTGTTCTTGTGAAAAAGTAGTCAGTGCAATTGGGGGATTGTCTGGCGTAGCAAAGCGGTGTCTTTGAGCAGCGCGGCGGTGGTCGCGATGTCCGGCGCCAGCCAGCGGTCCTGCTCGTAGGCCGGGACTTTTTCGCGCAGCAAACGCCAGGCGCTGTCGGTGCCGGCGCCGAAGCGCTGGTCCTTGAGGAATTCGAACGCCTGGGCGGCCAACAGGTACTCGATGGCGAGAATCTGGGTCACGTTGGCCAACAGTTGGTGCAGCTTGAGTGCGGCATTGGTGCCCATGCTCAGGTGGTCTTCCTGTAGGCCCGAGGTGACGAAGTTGTCGAGCACCGCCGGTTGCGCCAGCTGGCGGTTTTGCCCGCACAGCGAAGCGGCAACGTACTGCACGATCATCATCCCGGAGTTGACCCCGGGGTTGCTGACCAGGAAGGCCGGCAAGCCGCTGACGTGCGGGTTGATCAGGCGGTCCAGGCGGCGTTCGGCCACGGAGCCGATCTCGGACATGGCGATGGCAAGCATGTCGGCGGCCAGCGCAACGGACTGCCCGTGCGGGTTGGCCTGGGATACCACGCGGTAGTTGTCGGGTGTGCCGAGTACCAGCGGGTTGTCAGTGGCGCTGTTGAGTTCGGTCTCGATCTGGCGGGTGGCGTGCTCAACTTGATCACGCGCTGCGCCGTGAATCTGCGGGATCGAACGGATGCTCAAGGCGTCCTGGGTGCGGATGCCTTTGCTGCTGGCGATCACTTCACTGCCGTCGAGCAAGGCGCGCAGGTTGATGCCCACTTGCTGCATGCCCGGGTGGGGTTTGAGGGCGATGATGGCTTCGTCGAAGGCATCGATCTGCCCGCGCTGGGCCTCGAAACTCATGGCGCCGATCACGTCGGCCCATTGCAGCAAATGGTGCGCGTCGGCCAGGGCCAGGCAGCTCAGGCCGGTCATGCACGGCGTGCCGTTGACCAGGCACAGGCCGTCTTTGGCGCCGAGCACCACCGGGTGCAAACCTTCTGCGTTTAACGCCTCTTGAGCCGAAACGATCTTGCCCTGGTAACTCACATTACCGACACCCAACAGTGCCACGCCAACATGGGCCATGTGCGTCAGGTAACCCACCGAACCCTGGGACGGCACTTGCGGTGTGATGCCGTGGTTGAGCAGCGCCAGCAGTGAATGCACCACCTGCGGGTGCAGGCCGGATTTACCGTGGCTGTAGTTGATGATCGCCGCGCAGATGATCGCGCGGGTCTGCTCGTCGCTGAGCACCGGGCCGACGCCGCAGGCGTGGCTCAGCAGGGTATTGCGCGACAGTTGGCTGAGCTGCTCGCCTTTGAGCGACACATTGCACAGCGCGCCCAGGCCAGTGTTCACGCCATAGGCGCGTTCGCCGCTGGTGACGATGCGCTGCACGATGGCCTGGGCGTTGTCGATACGCGCCCAGGCGTGACCCGAGAGCTCGAGGACGGCGCCGTGGCGGGCGACGGCGACCACGTCCTGCCAGCGCAAGGGGGCGTCGGCGATGATGATTTTTGCTGCCTGGGACATCTTCATACCTTCTTCAATTCTTGTGCAGCTTCACTGGCGCCATCGCAGGCAAGCCAGCTCCCACCTTTGGAATGCATTCCCTTGTGGGAGCTGGCTTGCCTGCGATGGCGCCAGCCAACTCACCACAAAGCCCGGATCAGACCACCGCCGCACGCCGCTGAACAAATCGGTCCACATACTCATCCGCCGGCGAATGCAGAATCTCGCGCGGGGTGCCGACCTGGATCAGCTTGCCGTCCTTGAGGATCGCAATGCGGTTGCCGATACGCACGGCCTCGTCGAGGTCGTGGGTGATGAACACGATGGTTTTGTGCAGGGTCTTTTGCAGCTCCAGCAACTGGTCCTGCATCTCGGCGCGGATCAGCGGGTCGAGGGCGCTGAACGCTTCGTCCATCAGGATGATGTCGGTATCGGCCGCCAAGGCGCGGGCCAGGCCGACGCGCTGGCGCATGCCACCAGAGAGCTGGTGCGGGTATTTGTTTTCGTAGCCTTTGAGGCCCACGGTTTCGATCCAGTGCAGCGCTCGCTCGGCGCAGACCTGCTTGGTTTCGCCACGCACTTTCAGGCCGTAGGCGACGTTGTCGAGCACGCTCTTGTGAGGCAGCAGGCCGAAACTCTGGAACACCATGCTGATCTTGTGCCGACGGAATTGGCGCAGGGCTTCCATGTCCAGTTGCAGGATGTCTTCGCCGTCCACCAGGATCGCGCCGCTGGTGGGGTCGATCAGGCGGTTGAAGTGACGCACCAACGTGGATTTGCCGGAGCCCGACAGGCCCATGATCACGAAGATCTCGCCGGTGCCGATGCTTAGGGACAAATCGTTCACACCGACCACGCAACCGGTCTCGGCCAGCACCTGGTCCTTGGTCTTGCCCTGGCCAACCATCGCCAACGCGTCCTTGGAACGTGCGCCGAAGATCTTGAAGACGTTTTTAACTTCAATTTTGCTGACAGTAATCATTTGCTCGCCTCATGCCGTGGACGACCATAGGCCTGGGTAATGCGGTCGATGACCACTGCGAGAATCACAATCGCCAGCCCGGCTTCAAGGCCGCGACCGACGTTGAGGGTCTGGATGCCGACCAGCACGTCTTCACCCAAGCCACGGGCGCCGATCATCGAGGCGATCACCACCATCGACAGCGCCATCATGGTGGTCTGGTTGATACCGGCCATGATGCTCGGCAACGCCAGCGGCAGTTGCACGCCGAACAGTTGTTGCCAGCGGTTGGCACCGAAGGCGTTGATGGCTTCCATGACTTCGCCGTCGACCTGGCGAATGCCCAGGTCGGTCAGGCGAATCAGCGGCGGCGCGGCGTAGATCACCGTGGCGAAAATCGCCGGAACCTTGCCCAGGCCGAACAGCATCAACACCGGGATCAGGTACACGAAGCTCGGCATGGTTTGCATGATGTCGAGCAACGGCATCAACACCGAACGCAGGCGATTGCTGCGTGCCGACAGAATGCCCAGCGGAATGCCGATCAGCACCGAGATCACCGTGGCGACCATCATCAAGGCCAGCGTCTGCATCAGCTTGTCCCACAGGCCAACCGCGCCCACCAGGAACAGCAGGCCGACGATTACTGCGGTGGTCACCACCTTGCGGGTGGCGTGCCAGGCAATGCCGGCGACGATGGCCAGCATCAACCACCAGGGCGCTGCACGCAGCAACCCTTCCAGGTTGACGATGGCCCATAGCAGGGTGTCGGAGATGTGCCGGAACACATCGCCGTAGTTGGTGACCAGCGAGTCCACCCAACCGTTGACCCAGTCGGCGATGGAAAACGTAAAACTCTCAGGAAACATATCGTGCTCTCGATCCAGTGGGTTGTGGCCAAGTGCCCGGCCAGCCCCTGAGGGTAGCCGGGCACGCTTGACCTACAAGGCCGCGTCGATTTTCTTGGCTGCGTCGTCGCTCACCCATGCGTGCCAGACTTCAGGATGTTCCTTGAGGAAAATTTTCGCCAGTTTTGGCGACTCAATTCGCTCTTTGGCCATGCGACCGAGGTTCTGGTTCAGCAGATCAATCGGCAGGTTGACCTTTTCCAGCACGGCCACCAGTTCCGGGGCTTGCTCGTGGAAGGTTTTGGACAGGCCGACCTTGATGCTCACGCTTTTATCCACACCGGGTTTTTCTTCCAGCTTGACCAGGTCGACCTGGCCCATCAGCGGGGTTGGCGACCAGTAGTAGAACAGGATCGGTTCGCCACGCTTGTAGCTCGACAGCACCGCCGCATCCAGCGCCGGGCCAGTGCCTGGGCGGAAGTTGGTGTAGGTGCTTTCCAGGCCGTAGCTTTTCAGCATTTCGCTGTTGTCCAGCTCACAGGTCCAGCCAGCCGGGCAGTTGTAGAAACGGCCCTTGGACGGTTCTTCCTGGTCCTTGAATACCGAGGCGTATTTGGCCAGGTCGGCGATGTTTTTCAGGTCCGGCGCCTTGGGCTCCAGCTTGCGTTTGGCATCGCCTTCGATCACATAGCGCGGCACGTACCAGCCTTCCACGGCACCCACAACCGGGGCACCGACGCCGACGACTTTGCCGGCCTTCTCGGCCTTGTTCCACACTTCACTGCGGCCCACCCACTCCTCGGCGAAGACCTGGATGTCATTGCTGCTCAGGGCGTTTTCCATGGTGATGGAGTTACCCGGCAGGCTGTCGGTTTTGCAGTCGTAGCCTTTTTCCAGCACGGTTTGCAGGATGTCGGTAAGCAACATGCCGCTTTCCCAATTCAGGCCGGCGAACTTCACCGGCTTGCCGGATTCGCACCAGCCGGCCGCCTGGGCGCCAGCACTTGCCAGCACGCCCGCCGAGAACACAGTGGCCAACAGGGTCTTATTCATTTTCATTGTTGTGACGCTCCCAATCTTGAAATGGATTACGGCAGTCAGTAGGCATCCTGCCCTGTCCACGTCCCATCAGGCTTGTGCAGCCAGCCCGGTTGTTGTTGGTGTAGCGCCCTGCTCTGTTGGCAGGATCAGGTGTTCGGGCACCGTGCCGTGCCATTTTTTTGCACACAGGTAATACAGCGCTGCCGGCAGTACCAGACCGATGATCCAGGAAATGTCCACATCACCCAGCGCAGCCACCAGGGGCCCGGTGTAGAACTTGGTCGAGATGAACGGCAACTGCACCAGCACACCGAAGACATACACGCTGATACCCAGCAGGTTCCAGCGGCCGTAGCGACCGTTGGGATCGGCCAAAGCTGGCACGTCATAGCGCTCACGGATGATGCAGTAGTAGTCCACCAGGTTGATCGCGCTCCAGGGCGTGAAAAACGCCAGCAGGAACAGGATGAAGGACTTGAACGCACCGAGAAAAGAGTGCTGGCCGAGCAGAGCGATCAGGGTCGCGGTACCGACAATCACCAACACGAATACCAGGCGCTGCAGGCGCGTGACTTCAAGTCGGCCACGAAAGCCGCTGATGATGGTGGCGATGCACATGAAACTGCCGTAGGAGTTGAGCGTGGAGATGGTGACCTTGCCGAACGCGATGCTGAAGTACAGCAGCGCAGCCGTGGCCCCCGTACCACTCAAACCCACGATGTAGGCCACTTCATGCCCGGCGAACTGACCATTGGACATGGCTGCGGCAAACACGCCGAGGACCATCGCCACCTGTGCACCCACGACCGAACCCGCGCCGGCGGCGAAAAAGGTTTTCACCGAAGACGTGGTGCTTGGCAGGTAACGCGAGTAGTCCGCCACGTAAGGGCCGAAGGCAATCTGCCAGGACGCCGCAAGCGACACCGCCAGCAGAAAACTGCTCCAGCTGAAGTGGCGAATTTGCAGAAGCGCGCCCACGTCGGTCTGGCTCATCAGGCGGCTGAACAGATAGACAAAGGCAATCACGCCAATGACGCTGGCGACACGGCCAATGAAATGGATCACCCGATAACCGAGCACCGTAACCAGCACGATGACACTGGCGAAAATCAGGATACCGGTGCTGTCGCTGACCCCGAACAACTGGCCCAGCGCTTGGCCGGACAGCACAGTGCCAGTGGCGGTGAAACCGAGGTACATCAGGCACACCAGCACAATCGGAATGGCCGCGCCGTACACGCCAAACTGCACCCGGCTGGAGATCATCTGCGGCAGGCCCAGCTTGGGCCCTTGCGCCGCATGCAACGCCATGACACCGCCGCCGATCAGTTGGCCGACAAACAAGCCAATCAACGACCAAAACACATCACCACCCAGCACCACGGCCAGGGCCCCGGTGACAATCGCAGTGATTTGCAGGTTGGCACCCATCCACAGGGTGAACTGGCTCAATAGACGACCATGTCTTTCCGCTTCCGGGATGTAGTCGATCGAACGCCTTTCGATCAACGGGGTGGTGTCATGTGCAGCCATGTTGTTCAACCTCTGATGGATTGTTTTCTGGTTCACTGCAGATCAAATGTGGGAGCGGGCTTGCTCGCGAAAGCGGTGGGTCAGCTGACGATTGCGGTGACTGGCACACCGTATTCGCGAGCAAGCCCGCTCTCACATTTAGTTACTTGATCATCGGGAGGTTGAGGCCCTGCTCTTTGGCGCAATCGATGGCGATCTGGTAGCCGGCGTCCGCGTGACGCATCACCCCGGTCGCCGGGTCGTTGTGCAGCACGCGGGCGATACGCTCAGCGGCTTCGTCGGTACCGTCGCAGACGATCACCATGCCGGAGTGCTGGGAGAAGCCCATGCCGACGCCGCCACCGTGGTGCAGGGAAACCCAGGTCGCTCCGCTGGCGGTGTTGAGCAAGGCGTTGAGCAGTGGCCAATCGGACACAGCGTCGGAGCCGTCCTGCATGGCTTCGGTTTCGCGGTTGGGGCTTGCGACCGAGCCGGAGTCGAGGTGGTCACGGCCGATCACGACCGGCGCCGACAGCTCGCCGCTGCGCACCATTTCGTTGAACGCCAGACCGAGCTTGGCGCGCTGGCCCAGGCCGACCCAGCAGATACGCGCCGGCAGGCCCTGGAAGCTGATGCGCTCGCGCGCCATGTCCAGCCAGTTGTGCAAGTGGGCGTCGTCCGGGATCAGCTCTTTGACTTTGGCGTCGGTCTTGTAGATATCTTGCGGGTCACCCGACAGCGCAGCCCAACGGAACGGGCCGATGCCACGGCAGAACAGTGGGCGGATGTAGGCCGGTACGAAGCCGGGGAAGTCGAAGGCGTTTTCTACACCCTCTTCCTGGGCCATCTGGCGGATGTTGTTGCCGTAGTCGAAGGTTGGGATGCCTTGTTTCTGGAATTCGAGCATGGCTTTGACGTGCACGGCCATCGACTGTTTGGCGGCCTTGATCACGGCAGCCGGTTCGGTCTTGGCGCGGGCGCGGTATTCGTCCCAGGTCCAGCCGGCAGGCAGGTAGCCGTTGAGCGGGTCGTGGGCGCTGGTCTGGTCGGTGACCATGTCCGGGCGCACGCCGCGCTTGACCAGTTCCGGCAGGATCTCGGCCGCGTTACCCAGCAGGGCGATGGAGATCGCTTTGCCTTCCTTGGTGTATTTGGCGATGCGGGCCAGGGCGTCGTCGAGGTCGGTGGCTTGCTCGTCGACGTAGCGGCTGTTCAGGCGGAAGTCGATGCTGACCTGCTGGCATTCAATGTTCAGCGAGCAGGCACCGGCCAAAGTAGCGGCCAGAGGCTGGGCGCCGCCCATGCCGCCGAGGCCGGCGGTGAGGACCCAGCGGCCGGTCAGGTCGCTGTTGTAGTGCTGGCGACCGGCTTCGACGAAAGTTTCGTAGGTGCCTTGCACGATGCCCTGGCTGCCGATGTAGATCCAGCTGCCGGCGGTCATCTGGCCGTACATGGCCAGGCCCTTGGCATCCAGTTCGTTGAAGTGTTCCCAGCTGGCCCAGTGCGGTACCAGGTTGGAGTTGGCGATCAGTACGCGCGGGGCGTTACTGTGGGTCTTGAACACGCCGACCGGCTTGCCGGATTGCACCAGCAGGGTCTCGTCGTCATTCAGGTTGGTCAGGCTCTCGACGATCTGGTCGTAGCACTCCCAGTTACGCGCGGCACGGCCGATACCGCCGTACACCACCAATTCTTTCGGGTTCTCGGCCACTTGTGGGTCGAGGTTGTTCATCAGCATGCGCAGCGGCGCTTCAGTCAGCCAGCTTTTGGCGGTGAGCTTGTTACCGCGGGCGGCGCGGATTTCAACGTCACGGAATTTTGTAGGCTTGGTCACAACTAGGACTCCTCGGCGATCGATGCGCATACTTGATGGTGCGAAGTGGACTCTTACGCACACATCTCTACTTGTACATACAAGCATATGCAATCAAGCGGCCAACTTTCTGAGGAAGCTGTCGAGATTTTTTTGGAATGCGTGCGCGGGCCTTGGAAATTAAGGCTTGGAGGCTTGATGAAATTTCTTTCGCAGGAGGATTACGGCGAGGGAGGGTTGTCTCAATAACGTGCTTTTGCGCCACGCTGGGGCGTTCGGTAACAAATTGGTGCGGGGCTGGAAACAGATTTTATGATCACTACAAAACAAATGTGGGAGCTGGCTTGCCTGCGATGGCGGCGTATCAGTCAGCACATCTGATACTGATACACCGCCATCGCAGGCAAGCCAGCTCCCACAATTTTTTAACCGCGTGCGGTCAGTTCGATGACGCAGCTGCGGCCAGTGATAGAGATGTCCAACAGCCCAGTGTTACCGTCGATTTGCAGGCAATCGTGATGCCCCAGCTTCTCGCCCAGCACCTTCACCTCATCCGCCACGCTGAACACCAGCACGGTATGCGCTGTGCTGAAAAACTGCTGCACACCATCCACCCACTGCAACCGTGCGTGGTAACGCTCAGGCAAATAAATCAGGTTGAAATCGCGAATCGGCCCGGTAATCAGCCGGCAAGACACTTCACTTTCCCCACTGAACGCAAACGGCTGCAGCGGTAACAACCCGCGCTGCTCCTCGCCATCCACCGTCAACACCATGCCCGCGCCCTTGATCACGGTGATCACACGCTGGTAGCCGGCAAAGGTGGAGAACCCGCCCGACTCGGCGATATCGGCAATCGACAGGCGCCAGCCGAAACCCTCCAGGCCTTCGCCTGCATCACGGGTGATTTCTTCGGTGCTGCCGCCGCCGTTTTTCCAGGGCATGCGTACGTATTCGGCGGCGCGCCAGACTTTCACGCTACTCATTTACTGAAACGTCCTTCCAGGCTATGACGGGAACCGGGGTGGATCAAACGCGCGGCGGTCACTGGCTGGCGACCGGACCAGGTGCGACGACGGATCAGCAGGCACGGCTCACTCGGTTCGATCTGAAGCAGCTTGCACTCCTCGGCATCGGCGAGGATCGCTTCGACCACATGCTCGCCTTCGGTCAACGGCGCGACCTGGTTCAAATAGGCGTACGGGGTTTGCTGGGTGAAATCCTGCTGCAAGTAGTCCGGCGCCACCAGGGCGTTGACGAAACGGTCTTCGATTTGCACCGGGATGTCGTTTTCGAAGTGCACAATCAGCGAATGGAACACCCGCCCGCCTTCGCGCATCTCCAGGGCGACCGCGCGCTCGGAGCCTGCGGCCTCTTCACATAAGTGGATGACCTGGCAGGTATGCCGATGACCGCGCGAGGCGATCTCGTCGGCAATGTTGTGCACTTCAAACAGCGCCGATTGGCTCTTGGGCTCGGCGACGAACGTACCAACGCCTTGCATGCGCACCAGCAACCCTTCGGCGGTGAGCTCGCGCAGGGCGCGGTTGATGGTCATGCGGCTGAAGCCCAGTTGGCTGACCAGCTCGCTCTCGGACGGCACGCGGTAATGCGGCGGCCAGTTGCCGTTGAGGATCTGCTGGCTGATCATCTGTTTGACGCGGGCATACAAGGGCGCCGGACTTTCGTCCATGTGGGCAGCCAGCGAAGACTTGGCAGGCGGAGTCGGCACAGGGAATCCTTGCAGGGGGAAAAGATGCATAGATTGCCGGAGTTTACCGAGCAGGCAAACGTCTGTATATGTATATACAAATAAACACACGACCGGGGTGCCTTGATCATGTCCGCTTTCTTTGCCGAACGCGCGCTGCTGCCTAATGGATGGGCCAACGATGTACGCTTTGAAGTCAACGCCGAAGGGGTGCTGACAAAGGTTGAGGCCAATGCCAATGCAGACGGCGCCGAGCGGCTCAGAGGCCCGGTTCTGGCGGGCATGCCGAATTTGCACTCCCATGCATTCCAGCGCGCCATGGCGGGTTTGGCGGAAGTGGCCGGCAACCCGAATGACAGTTTCTGGACCTGGCGCGATTTGATGTACCGCATGGTCGGCAAGATCAGCCCGGAGCAATTGCAGGTCATCGCGCGGCAGCTCTATATCGAAATGCTCAAGGCCGGTTATACCTCGGTGGCCGAGTTTCATTACGTCCACCACGACGTCAGCGGCCAGCCGTATGCCGACCGCACCGAGCTGTCGCAGCAGATCAGCCAGGCAGCCGCCAGCAGCGGGATTGGCCTGACGCTGCTCCCAGTGCTTTACACCCATTCCGGGTTTGGCGGCCAGGCGCCGAATGAAGGCCAGCGGCGGTTTATCAACAGCACTGAACACTACCTGGACCTGCAAACGCGGCTCAAACCGATCCTCGCTGCACAACCGGCACAGCAGTTGGGTTTGTGCTTTCACTCCCTGCGCGCCGTCACGCCGCAACAAATCAATGAGGTTCTGGCCGCCAGCGACAAGGCGTGCCCGGTGCATATCCACATCGCCGAGCAGCAAAAGGAAGTCGACGACTGCCTGGCCTGGAGCGGCAAGCGTCCTTTGCAATGGCTGTATGACAATGTCGACGTCGATGAGCGTTGGTGCCTGGTACACGCGACGCACGCCAATGCCGAAGAGGTGACGCGCATGGCCAAGAGCCGCGCGATTGCCGGCTTGTGCCTGACCACTGAAGCCAACCTGGGCGACGGGATTTTCCCGGCGGTGGATTTCCTCGCCCAGGGCGGACGCATGGGCATCGGTTCCGACAGCCATGTGTCGCTGAGCGTGGTGGAAGAGTTGCGTTGGCTGGAGTACGGCCAGCGCCTGCGTGACCAACGGCGTAATCGTTTGTACCGCAGTGATCAGCCGATGGTTGGCCGTACGCTGTTTGACGCCGCGCTGGACGGCGGTGCCCAGGCATTGGGCCAGCCGATTGGTCGGCTGGAAGTGGGCAAGCGTGCGGATTGGATAGTGCTGGATGGCAATGACCCCTACCTGGCGACGGCGACTGAGGATGGGATTCTCAATCGCTGGTTGTTCGCGGGCGGCGATCGGCAGGTACGGGATGTGCTGGTGAACGGAAAGTGGGTGGTGCGCGATGGGCGTCATGCCGGCGAAGAAGAAAGCAGCCGCGCCTTCACGCAAGTTTTGAAGGAACTGCTCGGTTAAAACTGTGGGAGCTGGCTTGCCTGCGATGCAGCCACCTCGGTGTATCAGTTACACCTTGGTGATGCTATCGCAGGCAAGCCAGCTCCCACATTGTTTGCTCGGCAGTGGCTCAAGTTTATTGCGAGGTCTTCGCCATCTGCTTGTCCGACGTACGCCAGATCAACCGCGTGGTGTCGTAACCCTGCTGCCGCGCCCTGCTCAGCAGGTCTTCGCGGGTATCGGCATTCACCGTCTGCGTGCGAGACAGAATCCACATATAACGCCGGCTCGGGCTGCCCACGATGGCGGTCTTGTAGTCATCGCTCACGTACAGCACCCAGTAATCGCCCTTGGCGACGCCCGGCAGCAGCGACGTGAACCAGTTATTGAATTCGACCCAAAGCTTGTCGGTCTTGCCCGGCACCTGCGGCGTGGCCTTGCCCTTGGCTTCTTCCCACTTCCACTCAGTCGTCAGGCAGCGGTTGAACACCGACATATCGCCATCAGGCAGCAAGGTGTAGCGGGCTTCGGACTGCGCGCAGTTGCGCTGGAAGTACATCGGCAATCGGGCCAACTCATACCAGGTGCCCTGGTAACGCTTGAGGTTGACGTTGCTCGCGGTCTTGGGTTGCAGATCATCGCCAGAATGGCTGGCGCATCCTGCCAAAAACAGGCTGGCACAAAGGAACAAAACAAAACGCATCATTCTTCTTCTCCCGCAGGCTCGCGCCCCGGTTTACTTCAGGCCTTGCCCGGAAAACATCAGAACTTTGTCACCGGCGTACTGCACGCTGATAAAGCTGTTTTTATCGCCCCACGTGCAACTGGACATGCCCAGTGCGCCGGAACAATCGGTCGGCTTACCCAGCAACGACTCCACCTCGGCCTTGGCCATGCCAGCCGACAGCTTCGCGTAATTTTCTTGATTGACCTTGCTGCAAGCGGCCAACAGCACGCAAAAAGCCAGCAGGGCGAGACGGCGTAACGACATGGAAAAACTCCTGGAGAGACGAAGCAGTTGGGGTATCTGCCAGAAGCTTAGAAGGGAAAAGGGGTGTCTGGTTCCCGACGTGCAAAAACAAAAAAGCCCCGGAAACGCTGAAACGTTTCGGGGCTCCTTCAGTGACTGTAAGGCTTACTTTTTGTGATAAGCCGTCACACGCTCAACTTCTTCCTTCGAACCCAGGAACACCGCCACACGCTGGTGCAAGCCTTCAGGCTGGATGTCGAGGATGCGCTGGTGGCCGTCGGTGGACGCACCGCCTGCCTGCTCAACGAGGAACGACATCGGGTTGGCTTCATACATCAAACGCAGTTTGCCCGGCTTGGACGGCTCGCGGCTGTCGCGTGGGTACATGAACAGGCCGCCACGGGTCAGAATACGGTGCACGTCGGCAACCATCGCGGCCACCCAGCGCATGTTGAAGTTCTTCTTCAACGGGCCTTCTTCGCCTTCCATCAGCTCGTTGACGTAGCGTTTCACCGGTTCTTCCCAGTGGCGCTGGTTGGACATGTTGATCGCAAATTCCTGGGTGGAAGCAGGAATGGAAATGTCTTCGTGGGTCAGCACAAAGCTGCCCATTTCGCGGTCCAGGGTGAAACCTTTGACGCCGTCGCCCAGGGTCAGCACCAGCATGGTCTGCGGGCCATAGATGGCGTAACCGGCAGCGACCTGCTCGGTGCCCGGCTGCAGGAAGGCCTTCTCGTTCAGGGCTTCGTTCTGGCTCAGGTATTCGTTCGGGCAGCGCAGTACCGAGAAGATGGTGCCGACCGGTGCGTTGATGTCGATGTTGGACGAGCCGTCCAGCGGGTCGAACACCAGCAGGTAAGCGCCTTTCGGGTATTTACCCGGGATCTGGTAGGCATTGTCCATTTCTTCGGACGCCATGCCAGCCAGGTGGCCACCCCATTCGTTGGCTTCGAGCAGGATCTCGTTGGAGAGTACATCGAGCTTCTTCTGCACTTCACCTTGGACGTTTTCAGTGCCCATGCTGCCCAGGACACCACCCAACGCGCCTTTGGACACGGCATGGCTGATTTCCTTGCAAGCACGCGCCACCACTTCGATAAGGAAGCGCAGATCGGCAGGCGTGTTGTTGCTGCGGGTCTGCTCGATCAAATAGCGACTCAGGGTAACGCGGGACATGTAAGGCTCCGGAGAATGGGGGGGCTGAAAAAACCCGCGCAGTTTAACGCGAGTCGAGGGTTATTTCCTCTCATCAGAGGATTTAACCCCAATAGAGTTCACGGTTTGGCCACAGGCTTGCGCAACAAACTGTAGGCCATCGCCCCCAGCGCCGCCACACCAAGCAAGAGCACGCCCCATAAGCCAAGCTTCTTCCAATCGATGCCGACTGCGGGCGAAGCGGCAAAGGCAGGCTGTTTGACCACCCCCTCCCCCGCTACTTCCGCCTTGCCAAGGGTCTTGAGACGCTCGGCGCTGTAGTCAGGAATCAGCGTGGACAAAGGCAAGTTGGCCGCCTTCACCGACGCATTGCCCAGCACCAGAGTAAACGGCGGTTCACCCCGCGCCAGGAACACCAACTGCGTCGCGCGTACGGCAAAACGCAGGGCCGGTGCTTCAACGCCCAGGCCGCCGCCGCGTTCATCCACCTGCAACTTGAGCTCGGCAACGGTCAAGCCCGGCAGTTGCAACTCATCCTGCACCACGTCTTGGCCGTTCTGAGTCAGGCGGTACAACAAACCATTGCTCAGCGGCTGCCAGGGCTGATTGGCTTCGCGGCGACCCGACAAGGTGACCGGCGCCAGCGTGTTGGGTTGCTTCAGTTCGATACGCAAACGCTCGACATTCAACCCCGTCGGCAACTGCCAGCTGTATTCCCCGGCCTTGAGCCGCGCGCCCGCCAACGGTGGCGACCACACCAGCGGCGCCGGCAAGTTGCTGCTGGTCGCGCTGATCAGCCTGGCCGAAGTCAGCTGCGGCGCCTCCTGGCCCTGCCACACCAGGCGCAGGTAGCGCGCGCTTTGCCCGGGCAGACTCACGTCATGCTGCTCGACACGCTCATCGGCAAATGAAAGCCGCGCCACCTGGCCATCGCCCCAGGGTTCCCAGTGCTGCAGATCATCACTGGCTTCGATGCTGAAACGCTGGAAGCCGTCGCGCTCGCGGCTCCAGTCCAGGCTCAGTTGCTGCAACGGCGCCTTGATCGCACTCGCGTCCAGCACCCAACCGCGCAACACTTGTTTGCCCGCTTTGGACGGCCGCACTTCCAGCAGCGTGCCTTCGGTGGTGGCTTTCATCACCACCTCCGGCAACGCCTCGTGGGTGTCGGCGGCGTACAGCGGGAACCACTTCACATCCGCCACATTGCGGCTCTCGGAGCGCTGTGCCGATTGACGGGACAATGCATAAGCCTGCTGCTCACCTGCGGCATTGAACACGCGAACGTCACTGAGATCCGCCTGACGCGCGCTCAGTTGCACGGCCAGCGGCAATTCCAGGCGATACCAAGGGCCATTGCCGCTCACGGCCAGCGGCACGTGCGTGGTGAAATCCGCCGGATTGTCCTGCGCGCCCGCCGCCGAACACACCAGCCATACCGCCAACCCGCCGAGACTCAGCTTGCCCATCAAGACGACGCTCCTTCGGTTTCAACCACAGGTTCAGCACGCTTGGGCGGCAGCGGCGCAAAGTAGCCCACCACCAGCAACAGCCCGCCCACGCCGATAAACGACACGATCCGCGCCAGCCCGCCACGGTTACTCAGTTCGACAAAGAACAGTTTGGCCACCACCACTGCAATCAGCGCCGCGCCGATCAGCCACACTTCGCGGCGATGGCGCAGGTGGCCGCCGATCATCAAGCCGAGGGCGATCAGGGTCCACACAATCGACAGGCCAGCCTGCACCAGCATGGACTCCAGCAATGCTTCCAGATGGAATGGCACGCCGCCCCACTGGTGAGCAGCCCGCATGACCAGCGCGGTAAAAAACGCGAACAGCGAGATGCCTGCCACGCCTTGGGCGAGCCGTTCAACACGTGGCCCGCGCTCCGGCGCCACGCTGCGCGACCACAGGAAAACACCGAGCAACGCGAACAGCAGGCCCAGATCCAGCGGGTTGAGCAGCGGCACATACGGCAATGGCTCGGCCGTACCGTCGCTGAACATATTCGCCAGCCAGAACCAGCCAAGCATCAGCACGGCCAGCGGCAACACCGCCAGCACGCGGTATTCATGCGGATACGCCGACACCGGCCACGGCCAACTGCGTGGCGCAGCCGCCAGCACCAGATACAGACTCGGCAGAATCGCCCAACCCAGCCAGCGCCAGGCGTTGTACTCGCTCGACAGCAACAGCAGGCCGTAACGCAACTCCAGCGCCAGCACTCCAATCAGCATCCAGCAGCCCAATACATGGGCCACGCTCAACACCGTATTCGGAACCAGCGCCGCCAGACGGCGCAGCGAGATGAAGTGCACGGTGAACACTATCAGCCAGGCCAGCCAGCCGAACTGCGCCGCCGGGTGATAGAACTCAGTCCACGCGCCCCACAACACCAGACCCGCCGCAGGCATCAGCAACGTGCTGGCGATACCCAAAGCCACCCAGCGCAAACGCAGTGCCAATGCCGCCCAAATCGCCGCGCTCAGCGCGGCCGCCAGCACCAACAGCGGAGCGTGCAAGGCCGCAGGCGCCAGGCGCCACACTTCAATGATCACCGCCAAGGCCCACCAGGCCACACCCCAGGCCAGCAGACCTGAAGACAAGCGGCCCCGGGGCAAGCGCCACGCGCCGAGCATCGCCGCCAAGGCAATGATCAGCGGCGTCCAGGCGTTGGCCACGGGGTCGAGCGCAAATAGCGCGCCACCCAGCACCTGCCCGACCACGCCACAACGCACGATCACTGGCGAACCGATACGCCGGCCTGCCCACAGGATCGCCAGGCCAGCGATGGCCCAACTGACGATGCTGCCTTGCGTCGAAAATAACAGCGGCGCCAGCAAATAAGCGCTGCCAAGGCCAAGTACGGCGAGCCAGGGCGCACTCAGTCGTTCCCAACGCCGAGTATGTTCCGGCGCAGCGGTGTGCAGTTGATAAAAGCTGAACAACAGCGCCGCGCCCAGCAACAACGCCCCCAATGGCGGCCCCTGCAGCAAAGTGTCCTGGCTGTCGCGCAGTTCACCGAGGAAGGCGAGCAGCGAACCCAGTTGCAGCAACAAGGCGAACGCCCGCGCCACGGGGCGCTGCTGACGCATGCCGAGCCAGAAGATGCCGGCACCCTCGACAGCCCATGCGGCGGCCGTCCAGCGCGCATCGAGCCCCAACGGAATCGCGAGGCTGGCAAAGATCACACCCAACGCCAGGCAGGTTTCGGCCAGCAACACGGCACGCCCGCCACTGAGCAGCCGCGCCAGCCCCATGTAGAGAACGCCAAGCCCCAAGGCGCTGAACGCGGCGGCGAATTCCAGGTGTTGCACCAGCGCGAATTGCAGGCCAAAGCCCACCAGCGGAGGCCCGAACAGCAGGCTGCCATCAACATAATCGCCCTTGGCCACCGACCAGCGCAGCAGCGCGTCGCGGCCCTCAGGCGCCTCCCCTCTCTCCAACAATTTGCGCCGGGCGAACAACAGGCCGATGGCCAGGTACATCAGGAAAAACACAATGAGGAACGGCTCAGTGCTCCACAGCAACTCCGGCGTGTAGGAGCGCATGCCCCAGACGAAGCCGATGCCGAAGGTGCCAACAAAACCGATCAGGTTGAGCGGGCGCCAGGCCTTGAACCAGGCAATCGCCAGGATGCCCGCGTTGAGCAACGCGAAGTAACTGAACAGCGCGACGTGGTTGCCGGCGCCGGTGGACGCCAGGATCGGCGCGGCGAACCCGCCGAGGGCCGCCGCGCAAGCAAGGCCGAGTGCGTCCTGGGTAATCGCCAGAATCGCCGAAAACACGGTGACCGCCACCAGCAAGCCAAACGCCGCACCCGGGTCGATCAGCGGGTGCAAACGCATCGCGGCGAACACGGTGAGGTACAACACCGCGATGCCGGTGCCTTGCAGCATCAAGCCGTAATTGCTGTTGCGCAGCCGCAACCACCAACCCAGGCCCAGCAGGCCGACGGCGGCGGCAGCAACACCGGCATAACGCAGCTCAATCGGCACCACCATGCCTTCGGTGGCGTAGCGCAGCAGGAAGGCCAGGCCGAGGAACAGCAGCACCACGCCGACGCGCAACACGGTGTTGCCGCCGAACAGCCAGTTGCGCGCGCCATTGATGGCACGTTCGATCAGGTTGGGGCCGCGCGGGGCAGCAGGTTCGGTGGGACGTTGCGTTGGCGAAGGTGCCCAAACATCAGCGGGCAATGGCTGGCTTGGCGCGGTGTGCATGGCGACCGACTCAAGTTCGGCGGGCAGTTCCCAAACCAGCTCAGGCGCCTTGGCGACAGGTGCCTGCTCGGGGGCTGGCGGTTCGACGTTGACAGGGCTTATCGGCGCAGGCGCTTCCAGTTGCCGCAGGCGTTCACCCAGGGCAATCAGCGCCTTCTGCGTGGTTTCCAGCTGACCCGCTTGCTTGTGCGCCTGGGCGGCGAGCTGTGACAGGCGAATCGCCTGGCCGATGCCCAACCCCAGCAGCGCGCCGAAACCGGCATCGGTGAACGACTCATCGAGCGTCCAGCCGAGCACCAGGCCCATCAGCATGAAAATCCATTGCATGGTCGATATCCCTAGGCAAACCGAGGCTTAGTATATCGACGCGGACCTAATGTGGTAGCGGGCTTGTGTGGGAGCCGGGCTTGCCCGCGATGCAGACACCTCGGAGTTTCAGTCACACCGCGGTGATGCTATCGCAGGCAAGCCAGCTCCCACACAAGCCCGCTACCAATTTGGTGTTGCGGTGTTTAGTCGAGGGCTTTCCAGATTTCGGTCGCGTATTCGCGGATGGTCCGATCCGAACTGAACCAGCCCATTCGCGCGGTATTCAGCACTGCCGAACGCCACCACGCCTTGGAATCATGCCAATGCGCTTCGACCCGTGCCTGGGCATCCCAGTAGGAGTCAAAGTCGGCACACACCAGGAAACGGTCGTAGTCGATCAGCCCGTCGATCAGGCCCACATAGCGGCCCGGATCATCCGGCGAGAACACCCCGCCACGAATCGCTTGCAGTACGTCATTCAAACGATGGGACGCGGCAATGTCCGGCCCCGCGTTGAACTCGCCGGCGTGCTTGCGGGCTTCCACCTGTTGCGCACTGAGGCCGAAGATGAACATGTGCTCGGCGCCCACGCGCTCGTGCATTTCCACGTTGGCGCCGTCCATGGTGCCGATGGTCAGCGCGCCGTTGAGGCCGAACTTCATGTTGCTGGTGCCGGAGGCTTCAAAGCCGGCGGTGGAAATCTGCTCCGACAAATCCGCCGCCGGAATGATGCTTTCCGCCAGGCTGACGTTGTAGTTGGGCAGGAACACCACCTTGAGCAGGCCGCGCACGGTCGGGTCGTTGTTGACGGTGCGGGCGATGTCATTGGTCAGTTTGATGATCAATTTGGCCTGGTGATAACTGGCCGCCGCCTTGCCGGAGAAGATCTTCACCCGCGGCACCCAGTTGGTGCCCGGCTCGGCACGGATCGCCTGGTACAGCGCCACGGTGTGCAGCAGGTTCAGCAACTGGCGCTTGTACTCGTGGATGCGCTTGACCTGCACGTCGAACATCGCCGCCGGGTTGACCGCAATACCCAGGCGCTCGTGGATGATCTCGGCCAATGCGCGCTTACTGTGCAGGCGCTGCTCGGCGAAGCTTTTGCGGAAGGCCTGCTTCTCGGCGAAGGGTTCAAGTTCGACCAAACGCTGCTCGGGCTTGTCGAGAATGTCCGGCCCCAGGGCTTCCACCAGCATCTCGGTGAGTTTGGGGTTGGCCTGGTACAGCCAGCGGCGGAAGGTGATGCCGTTGGTTTTGTTGTTGATGCGCTCCGGGTAGAGCTTGTGCAGCTCGGAGAACACCGTGCTGCGCATCAGCTGGGTATGCAGCCCGGATACGCCGTTGACACTGTGGGAACCGAGAAACGCCAGGTTGCCCATGCGCACGCGGCGGCCGTTGTCTTCTTCGATCAGCGACACGGCGCGCAGCACGTCAAAGTCATGGATGCCTTTGGCGCGCAGCGAGTCGATGTGCTGGGCGTTGATCAGGTAGATGATCTGCATGTGCCGGGGCAGCATGCGTTCCATCAGGCCTACAGGCCAGGTTTCCAGGGCTTCGGGCAACAAGGTGTGGTTGGTGTAGGAAAGGGTTTCGACGGTGACGTCCCACGCGGCTTCCCACGGGATGTCGTGCAAATCCACCAGTTGGCGCATCAGCTCGGCCACAGCGATGGACGGGTGGGTGTCGTTAAGCTGGATCGCGGCGTGCTCGCCCAGGCTCAGCACCGAGCCGTGCATGTTCTTGTGGCGGCGCAGCAAATCCTGCAACGAAGCGGAGACGAAGAAGTACTCCTGACGCAGGCGCAGTTCCTGCCCTGCTTCGGTGCTGTCGGCCGGGTAAAGCACGCGGGAGATGCTTTCGGCACGGGCGACTTCGGCAACGGCGCCCAAGTGGTCACCGGCGTTGAAACGCTCCAGGTGCAGGTCCTCAACCGCGCGGGCACGCCACAGGCGCAGGGTGTTGACGCTGGCACCGCGCCAGCCGACTACCGGGGTGTCGTAAGCGACCGCACGCACGGTTTCGTTGGGCGACCACACCTGGATCATCTTGCCGGAGGCGTCCGCGAGGGTTTCGACGCTGCCGCCAAAGCCGATCGGGTAGATCACTTCGGCCCGCTCGAACTCCCACGGGTTACCGAAATCCAGCCAACGCTCGGTCTGCTCCTGCTGCCAGCCATCGACAATCGCTTGGCGAAACAGGCCGTGCTCGTAACGGATGCCATAACCATGACCGGCAATGCCCAAGGTCGACATGCTTTCCATAAAGCACGCCGCCAAGCGGCCCAGGCCGCCGTTGCCGAGGGCCGCGTCGGGCTCCAGCAGGCGAATGCGCTCAAGATCCACGCCCAGTTCAACCAGCGCTTCGCGGGCAATCTCCAGAATGCCGAGGTTGCTCAGGCTGTCGTAGAGCAGGCGGCCGATGAGAAATTCCAGGGAAAGGTAATAAACCCGCTTCTGGCCTTTGCGGTAAATGCGCCGCGTGTGGTCCATCCAGTGATCGACCATCTGGTCGCGCGCGGCCAGGGCAATGGCTTCGAACCAGTCGTGGTCGAAGGCGTGGTCGGGGTCTTTGCCCACCGCGTAGGTGAGTTTGGTTAAGACAGCCTCGCGAAATGCGGCTACCTCTGCTTCTCGTGCAAGCGGTTCCTGAGACATCGATGCGACCTCGGGCGAGATTGAAGGAGTTGCTAGAGCCTAGTCGGTCTGACAGACGGTAGACGCTCTGGTTCGGCAGTTTTTTAACTCATTCACGTTTACCGGTTTTAGATGCAGGGGCCGTGCCCGATCACGCATTTTCCAAACCTTTGGGCTGAAACCCGCAAAATATTGTTCAAAAAACCACCAATCCCGGTATGATCGCGCGCCCGGATACAGCCCCACCTTTTGGAACCCTGATGAAGCCTCAACTGATCGCCGCCGCGGAACTCGACCGTCTTGAAACGTGGCAGAAATACTCCGCGCACATGTGCGGCGGCTGCGTGTCCAGCTGCTGCACGCTGCCGGTCGAAGTGAAGATCAAGGACCTGATCCGCATTGGCATCGTCGATGAATTCGAGCGTGGTGACCCGCCGAAGAACATCGCCAAGCGTTTGCAGAAAGAAGGCATCGTGGAGCGCTTCAATTCCAAATCCGAAATTTTTACCCTGCAACGCATGAGCAACAACGACTGCTTGTACCTGGATCGTAAGACGCGCTTCTGCACTATTTATGACAAGCGCCCGGATACCTGCCGCAACCACCCGAAAATCGGGCCGCGCCCGGGGTATTGCGCGTACAAGCCGAAGGAAGTGGTGCGCGAGACCAAGTTCAAGACCCTCGACAAGTTCTGATCCAAATTTTTTATTGCTTGGACTACCGCTTTCGCGAGCAAGCCCGCTCCCACATTTGAATGCATTCCAAAGTTGGAACTCGGTCAAATGTGGGAGCGGGCTTGCTCGCGAAGGGGCCAGCGCAATCACTGCACATTCTGCAGGCACAAAAAAACGCCCCCGGCCTTTCGACCGGGGGCGTTTTTATTCAGCCTGAGTTAACTCAGTTCTTGGCTTTCTTGGCAGCGCGGGTACGCTCGCCTTCGTCCAGGATCTTCTTACGCAGGCGGATCGACTTAGGCGTGACTTCGCACAGCTCGTCGTCCTGGATGAATTCCAGGGCCTGTTCCAGGGTGAAGCGAACAGGTGGAACCAGAGCGATGGTTTCGTCTTTACCCGAAGCACGCATGTTGTCGAGCTTCTTGCCTTTGGTTGGGTTGACGCCCATGTCGTTGTCACGGCTGTTCAGACCAACGATCTGACCGTTGTAGATCTCTTGACCGTGTTCAACGAACAGCTTGCCACGCGCCTGGAGGGTTTCCAGGGAGTAGGTCAGTGCCTTGCCGGTTTCTACCGATACCAGAACACCGTTCTGACGGCCGGACATGTCGCCGGACTTCATGGTGTCGTAGCGATCGAAGATCGAGGTCAGGATGCCAGCACCGTTGGTCAGGGTCAGGAACTGGTTACGGAAACCGATCAGACCACGAGCAGGGATGTTGTATTCCAGACGCACACGGCCTTTGCCATCCGGCACCATGTTGGTCAGGTCGCCTTTACGCAGACCCATCTCTTCCATCACCTTGCCCTGGGATTCTTCCGGGGTGTCGATGGTGACGTTTTCGAACGGTTCCTGCTTCACGCCGTCAACCTGACGGATGATCACTTCTGGGCGACCAACGCCCATTTCGAAGCCTTCGCGACGCATGGTTTCGATCAGTACCGAGAGGTGCAGCTCACCACGGCCGGAAACCTTGAACTTGTCAGCCGAGTCGCCTTCTTCAACGCGCAGAGCAACGTTGTACAGCAGCTCTTTGTCCAGACGCTCCTTGATGTTACGGGAGGTCACGAACTTGCCTTCTTTACCGCAGAAAGGCGAGTCGTTTACCTGGAAAGTCATGGAAACGGTTGGCTCGTCAACGGTCAGAGGCTTCATGGCCTCGACGTTGTCTGGCTGGCACAGGGTGTCGGAGATGAACAGGGAGTCCATACCGCTCACGCATACGATGTCGCCGGCGAACGCTTCTTCAACGTCGATACGGTGCAGACCGTGGTGACCCATCAGCTTCAGGATACGGCCGTTGCGTTTCTTGCCGTCGGCGCCGATGGCGACAACCGGAGTGTTCGGCTTGACGCTGCCACGAGCGATACGGCCAACACCGATAACACCCAGGAAGCTGTTGTAGTCCAGTGCCGAGATTTGCATCTGGAACGGGCCTTCACGGTCAACTTTCGGCGCAGGTACGTTGTCGACGATCGACTGGTACAGCGGGGTCATGTCTTCAGCCATGTCGGTGTGTTCCAGACCGGCAATGCCGTTCAGGGCCGAGGCGTAGACGACTTTGAAGTCCAGCTGTTCTTCGGTAGCACCCAGGTTGTCGAACAGGTCGAAGATCTGGTCCAGAACCCAGTCCGGACGCGCGCCTGGACGGTCAACCTTGTTGATGCACACGATCGGACGCAGGCCGGCTTCGAACGCCTTCTTGGTCACGAAACGGGTTTGCGGCATAGGGCCGTCTTGAGCGTCAACCAGCAGCAGAACGGAGTCAACCATCGACATTACGCGTTCTACTTCGCCGCCGAAGTCGGCGTGGCCCGGGGTGTCCACGATGTTGATGTGGTAGCCGTTCCAGTTGATGGCGGTGTTTTTAGCCAGGATGGTAATACCGCGCTCTTTTTCCTGGTCGTTGGAGTCCATCACGCGCTCGTCGTTGAGCTCGTTGCGCTCCAGGGTGCCGGATTGACGCAGGAGTTTGTCTACCAGGGTGGTTTTACCATGGTCAACGTGAGCAATGATGGCGATGTTACGTAGATTTTCGATCACTTGTGTATCTCGATCAGAGGATTCGGTGTGCTGACAGGTCGTGGCAGCGATTAACAGTAGAGTCAGGCCTTGCCGTTACAGCTTGACGGCAGAGTCGGGGGGCCGGTGACGCAGGCCACAGGCAAACAGCCCCGGGCTCTTAGCTCGGTCGATAAACGCGCACATTGGCATGCCCCTCACTGAGCAAATGGTGGGCATGCAGGCGACTCATCACGCCTTTGTCGCAATACAACAGGTACTGACGGCTGTTATCCAGTTCCTTGAAACGCGCGTTCAGTGCGTAGAACGGCAGCGTTTGCACGTCGATGCCAGCGATTTCCAGCGGTTCATCTTCAGCGGCATCCGGGTGACGGATGTCGACGACAATCTGGCCCGCCAGGGCTTCGCTGACTTCTTCGATTTGCACATCCTGGCCCAATTCGTCGATCACGCGATCGATTGGCACCATTTTGGCGTTCTCGAGCGCACGCTCCAGAATCGCCATGTCGAACTGTTGTTCTTCGTACTCCACGCGATTGCGCTTGGCGTGGGTCTTGGGGTTCACCGAGATGACCCCGCAATATTCAGGCATGTGCTTGGCAAAATCCGCCGTGCCGATTTCTTCGGCCAGGTCGATGATGTCCTGCTTGTGGCTGGCGATCAGCGGGCGCAACACCAGCTTTTCGGTCACGCAGTCGATCAGCGACAGGTTCGGCAGCGTCTGGCTGGAGACCTGGGAAATCGCTTCGCCGGTCACCAGCGCGTCGATCTGCAACTGATCCGCGATCCTGGACGCGGCGCGCAACATCATACGCTTCAATACTACGCCCATATGACTGTTATCGACTTTGCCGAGAATTTCGCCGAGCACTTCTTCAAAGGGTACGCTGACAAATAGCACGCGTTGGGAGCTGCCGTACTTCTTCCAGATGAAGTGCGCGACTTCCATTACGCCCAATTCGTGTGCACGCCCGCCCAGGTTAAAGAAGCAGAAATGGCTCATCAGGCCGCGGCGCATGATCTGGTAGGCCGCCACCGTGGAATCGAAACCGCCGGACATCAGCACCAGGGTCTGTTCCAGGGCGCCCAAGGGGTAGCCGCCGATGCTGTTGTGCTGGCTGTGGATCACAAACAACCGTTGGTCGCGAATTTCCATGCGCACTTCAATTTGCGGCGCTTTCAGGGAAATTCCGGCGGCGCCGCACTCGCGACGCAGCTTGCTGCCGACGTATTTCTCGACATCCATGGAGCTGAAGGTGTGCTTGCCGGCACGCTTGCAGCGCACCGAAAAAATCTTGCCTTCGATCTCATGGCCGTAGTGCTGTTTGCACTTCTCGGTGATGTCATCGAAGTCGCCCAGCGGGTACTCATCCACCTGCAGGAAATGCGCGATGCCCGGCATGCAGCTCAGGCGCTCGGTCATGTCCTTCAAGGCTTTGGCGTCGGTAATGCGGGTTTCCAGCTCGAGGTTGTCCCACACGCCGTTCACCACCACAGCCGGGTCCAGGTCACGGAGCACGGCGCGGATATTCTTGGCCAATTGACGGATGAAACGCGTCCGTACCGGTCGGCTTTTGATGGTGATCTCGGGGAAGACTTTTACGATTAATTTCATGGAAACAGCGCGCGCCGGGCCTGCTGAAAAAGGGGGGCGCGGATTATAGCGGAAATCGCTCAAGGTTTAACCAGTTAATATGCAACGCCATTCGAGCGCACCAAAACGGGTCATTTGCGCAAATAAACGCTACATTGCAGTGCGCTTTTTATTCCGCTTCAGCGGATTGCACCTTTATAGGGGCCATTTTGAGGCAAAAAGGCCATGTTGGCGCACTGGCATGCAATTTGCTCTCTTGTGAGGCAGGTTGCCTTGGTCGAGTATTCGCGCCGGCATCACCCACATTCTAAGGGCTAACTCCACTACCCCAGCCCGAAGCCACCCGGAGGACACCATGTCGAAGTCGGTTCAACTCATCAAAGATCATGACGTTAAATGGATTGATCTGCGCTTCACGGACACTAAAGGTACTCAGCACCACGTGACCATGCCGGCTCGCGACGCGCTGGATGATGCTTTCTTCGAAGAAGGCAAAATGTTCGACGGCTCCTCCATCGCTGGCTGGAAAGGCATCGAAGCTTCCGACATGATCCTGATGCCGGACGACAGCACTGCCGTACTCGACCCGTTCACCGAAGACCCAACCCTGATCATCGTCTGCGACGTGATCGAGCCTTCGACCATGCAAGGCTACGACCGCGACCCACGTGCGATCGCCAAGCGTGCCGAGGAATACCTGAAGTCGACCGGTATCGGCGACACCGTATTCGTAGGCCCGGAGCCAGAATTCTTCATCTTTGATTCGGTCAAGTTCAAGTCCGACATCTCCGGCTCCATGTTCAAAATCTTCTCCGAACAAGGTTCGTGGATGTCCGACCAGGACGTGGAAGGCGGCAACAAAGGCCACCGCCCAGGTATCAAAGGCGGCTACTTCCCGGTTCCACCATTCGACCACGACCACGAAATCCGTACCTCCATGTGCAACGCCATGGAAGAAATGGGCCTGGTCATCGAAGTTCACCACCACGAAGTGGCCACTGCCGGCCAGAACGAAATCGGCGTGAAGTTCAACACCCTGGTGGCCAAGGCTGACGAAGTTCAGACCCTGAAGTACTGCGTACACAACGTGGCTGATGCCTACGGCCGTACCGCTACCTTCATGCCTAAGCCACTGTACGGCGATAACGGTTCGGGTATGCACGTTCACCTGTCCATCGCCAAAGATGGCAAGAACACCTTCGCTGGCGAAGGTTATGCCGGCCTGTCCGACACCGCCCTGTACTTCATCGGCGGTATCATCAAGCACGGTAAGGCCCTGAACGGCTTCACCAACCCGTCGACCAACTCCTACAAGCGTCTGGTCCCAGGTTTCGAAGCACCGGTAATGCTGGCCTACTCGGCGCGTAACCGTTCCGCCTCGATCCGTATTCCTTACGTGTCCAGCCCTCGCGCTCGCCGTATCGAAGCCCGCTTCCCGGATCCGGCAGCCAACCCATACCTGGCCTTCGCTGCCCTGGTAATGGCTGGCCTGGACGGTATCCAGAACAAGATCCACCCTGGCGACGCTGCCGACAAAAACTTGTACGACCTGCCGCCTGAAGAGGCCAAAGAGATCCCACAAGTGTGCGGCAGCCTGAAAGAAGCCCTGGAAGAACTGGACAAGGGCCGCGCGTTCTTGACCAAAGGCGGCGTATTCAGCGACGACTTCATCGATGCCTACATCGAGCTGAAAAGCGAAGAAGAAATCAAGGTTCGCACCTTCGTACACCCACTGGAATACGAGCTGTACTACAGCTGCTGATCCGGTAGCGCCGCGTAAAGTGGCGTGATGAAAAAAGACCGCCTTCGGGCGGTCTTTTTTTTGCCCGGGATTTAGTTGACCGGAACCTGAAACGAATGAAAATTGTGGGAGCTGGCTTGCCTGCGATAGCGCACCACCAGCCACCTGATGTATGACTGATACAGCGCAAATCGTCGCACCGCCGCCCCCACAGGAGATCACCCTTGAAGTTTCGACTTGTGTTCGCTCTGTTATTTTTCAGTGCTACAGCAAACGCAGCGCCCGCCACCCTCGAACCGCTGCTCAACAGCATCGCCGAACGCCTGGCCATCGCCGACCAGGTGGCCCTGAGCAAATGGGACAGCCACAAGGCCGTGGAAGACCGCCCCCGCGAGCAGGCCGTGCTCGCCAGTGTGAGAACCCAAGCCCCCGGCTACAAACTGACGCCTGAGGCGGCCGAGCAGTTTTTCTCGGCCCAGATCGAGGCCAATAAACTGGTGCAGTACACCCACCTGTCCGACTGGCACTTCAAAGGCAAGGCACCTGAAACCCCGCGCCCGGACCTGGTCGGTAAAATTCGCCCGGCGCTGGATGAGCTGCAAAAACATTTGCTGCAACAACTGGCCGACTTCAGCCCAGAGCGCACCAACCCACAGTGCCCGCAATGGGTAGCGCAGGCCGTGCATCAACCGCTATACGACCCGCTGCAGCAAATCGCGATGACCCGCGCCACCGCCGAGCTGTGCATCTACAAAGGTTAAAGCCTGCAAACCCAATCAAAAACTGTGGGAGCGGGCTTGCTCGCGAAGGCGGCGTGTCAGCCAATACCTATCTCGACTGAACCACCGCTTTCGCGAGCAAGCCCGCTCCCACATTTGGACAGCGTGCATTCAGCCACCCGTGAGACAGCTTCCTGAACAAACCTTCCAAAACCGCACTATATTGGTGCGGTAGGTTGCACCTTTCCCACCCCATCAGCCCATTTTGGTTCGAAACTTCCTGAGCAAGCTGGCATAACGCCACAGTTTCGCGCCTCAAACGCCCATTTCAGGGGTTTCGCGCTTCTTTTCGGAGCCTTGGTTTGGTTTTTGCATTTTCCTTGTATCAGCGTGTGCCCGAAGCCTGCGCCTTGCTCCAAAAGAGGTCCCGATGACCATCAGCGATGCACTGCACCGTTTGTTACTCGACAACCTGACCACCGCGACCATCCTGCTCAATGACGACTTGCGTCTTGAGTACATGAACCCGGCGGCGGAGATGCTCCTGGCCATCAGCGGCCAGCGTAGCCATGGGCAGTTCATCAGCGAATTGTTCACCGAGTCGGCCGAAGCCTTGAGCTCGCTGCGCCAGGCCGTGGAACAAGCGCACCCGTTCACCAAACGCGAAGCGATGCTCACCGCCCTCACCGGCCAGACCCTGACCGTCGACTACGCCGTAACCCCGATCCTGAGCAACGGCGCCACCCTGCTGCTGCTCGAAGTGCACCCGCGCGACCGCCTGCTGCGTATTACCAAAGAAGAAGCGCAGCTGTCGAAGCAGGAAACCAGCAAGATGCTGGTGCGCGGCCTGGCCCACGAGATCAAGAACCCGCTGGGCGGGATTCGCGGTGCCGCGCAGCTGCTGGCGCGCGAACTGCCGGAGGAGCATCTCAAGGACTACACCAACGTCATCATCGAAGAGGCCGACCGCCTGCGAAACCTGGTGGACCGCATGCTTGGCTCCAACAAGCTGCCGTCGCTGGCGATGACCAACGTGCACGAAGTGCTGGAGCGTGTTTGCCAACTGGTCGAAGCCGAAAGCCAGGGTTGCATCACCCTGGTGCGCGACTACGACCCAAGCATCCCCGACGTATTGATCGACCGTGAACAAATGATTCAGGCCGTGCTCAATATCGTGCGCAACGCCATGCAAGCCATCAGCAGCCAGAACGAGCTGCGCCTGGGCCGCATCAGCCTGCGCACCCGCGCCCTGCGCCAGTTCACCATTGGCCATGTGCGCCATCGCCTGGTGACCAAGGTCGAGATCATCGACAACGGCCCGGGCATTCCTGCGGAACTGCAGGAAACCATCTTTTTCCCCATGGTCAGCGGCCGCCCGGACGGTACCGGGCTGGGCCTGGCCATTACCCAGAACATCATCAGCCAGCACCAGGGTCTGATCGAGTGTGAAAGCCATCCCGGCCACACCACGTTCTCGATCTTTCTGCCACTGGAACAAGGAGCCCCATCGACATGAGCCGTAGTGAAACTGTCTGGATCGTCGATGACGACCGTTCTATCCGCTGGGTCCTCGAGAAAGCCTTGCAACAGGAAGGCATGACCACCCAGAGCTTCGACAGCGCCGATGGGGTGATGAGCCGCCTGGCGCGCCAGCAGCCGGATGTGATCATCTCCGACATCCGCATGCCCGGCGCCAGTGGCCTGGACTTGCTGGCGCGGATTCGCGAGCAGCATCCGCGCTTGCCGGTGATCATCATGACCGCGCACTCCGACCTGGACAGCGCTGTCGCGTCTTATCAGGGCGGTGCCTTTGAATACCTGCCCAAGCCATTCGATGTGGACGAGGCGGTAGCACTGGTCAAGCGCGCCAACCAGCACGCGCAGGAGCAGCAAAATCAGGAAGCGCCACCGGCCCTGACCCGCACCCCGGAAATCATCGGCGAAGCGCCGGCGATGCAGGAAGTGTTTCGCGCCATCGGGCGTTTGAGCCACTCCAACATCACCGTGCTGATCAACGGCGAGTCCGGCACCGGTAAAGAGCTGGTGGCCCACGCGCTGCACCGCCACAGCCCACGGGCGGCCTCGCCGTTCATCGCGCTGAACATGGCGGCGATTCCCAAGGACCTGATGGAGTCCGAGCTGTTCGGCCATGAGAAAGGCGCGTTCACCGGTGCAGCCAACCTGCGTCGCGGCCGCTTTGAACAGGCTGACGGCGGCACGCTGTTCCTCGACGAAATCGGTGACATGCCGGCCGACACCCAAACGCGCTTGCTGCGCGTGCTGGCCGACGGTGAGTTCTATCGCGTTGGCGGCCACACGCCGGTCAAGGTCGATGTACGCATCATCGCCGCGACCCACCAAAACCTCGAAACCCTGGTGCACGCGGGCAAATTCCGTGAGGACTTGTTCCACCGCCTCAACGTGATCCGCATCCACATTCCACGGATGTCGGACCGTCGCGAAGACATCCCGACACTCGCCCGCCACTTCCTCAGCCGCGCCGCGCAAGAACTGGCAGTTGAGCCAAAGCTGCTGAAAAGCGAGACCGAGGAATACCTGAAGAACCTGCCATGGCCGGGCAACGTGCGCCAGCTGGAGAACACTTGCCGCTGGATCACGGTGATGGCGTCCGGGCGCGAAGTGCACATCAGCGACCTGCCGCCGGAGCTGTTGAGCCTGCCGCAGGATTCAGCACCGGTGACCAACTGGGAGCAGGCACTGCGTCAATGGGCGGATCAGGCGCTGGCACGCGGCCAGTCGAACCTGCTCGACAGCGCCGTGCCGGCGTTCGAGCGGATCATGATCGAAACCGCCCTGAAGCACACTGCCGGCCGCCGCCGCGACGCCGCCGTGCTGCTGGGCTGGGGCCGCAACACCTTGACGCGCAAGATCAAGGAGTTGGGGATGAAGGTCGATGGTGGGGATGATGATGAGGGTGATGAGGGCTAGACCCAAAATCCACTGAAATTCCAAGTGGGAGCTGGCCTTGTGTGGGAGCTGGCTTGCCTGCGATGCAGTCACCTCGGTGTGTCAGTCACACCACAGTGATGCTATCGCGGGCAAGCCCGGCTCCCACATTTGTTTTGTGCCGCGACAACTACTGTGCACCGCTTCAATGCACCACGAACCGGCATCGGGCACGGATCCAACACCGGAAACGCCCATCCAATCAAGAAAATATTAAAAGCCAAAAACACCAAAGCCCCGTACTCCGGGGCTTTGCGCTTTCTGGCGTAATTTTTTGGCACACATTGCAACTTCTGGCACGCGCCCTGCAATAACCCTTGTACAACCCAGTTTCGGGGACCTTGGTACAGGCAGGCCGAGAATCCCCTCTTTACACCCGGGGTGCTTGATGCGAACCGCGTCGCGCTCCACACCGCTTTGGGGAACCCCGGTACAGGCAGGCCGGGGACTCCCTCTTTAACACCGAAGCCTTTAAGGCTTCACCCCGTTTTGGGAGCCCTGGTACAGGCAGGCCGGGAACTCCCTTCTTTACACCCGGGGCTTATGCGGCACAGCGCCCATAGCCCCAGCCCGTTTTGGGAACCTTGGTACAGGCAGGCCGGGGATTCCCTCTTTTATTGCTCTTGGAGATGGACCTCCAGCCGCCAGCGGCCATCGACCTTCTCCCCCTTCCACTCTCCATGCAACGGCCGAGCCGCCACCAGGTTCAGCAGCAGGCCGCCATCGGTCTTGCGCACGCGCCAGTTCACATCCTTGTCATTCACCTTGAGTTGACCGCTGGCCGCCTTGCCCTGGGCGTCAAACAGCAAAGCCACGGTGCCGTCGACATGCTCGCCGTGCAGCTTGGGTTCGCTGTTAAACCACACCACCACACCGTCTGCCGTGATCTCGACCTGTTGCAGCTCAATGGGGTCCGGGGTGGTCAGGCGGCCGATCATCAGGCCGATCATCAGCCCCACAATCGCCAAAGAGCCCATCACCCGCGGCAATAGCTTCGGCCTTGGGTCGTCTTCAGGGGTAGAATGCAGCGCATCTTTGCCTTCGGAGCCGTGCATGTTTCACGTCATCCTTTTTCAACCAGAAATTCCGCCGAATACCGGCAACGTTATCAGGCTGTGCGCCAACAGTGGCTGCCACCTGCATTTGATCGAGCCGTTGGGCTTCGACATGGACGACAAGCGCCTGCGCCGTGCCGGGCTGGACTACCACGAGTACGCCACGCTCAAACGCCACGCCGACCTGGCCAGTTGCCTGGAAAGCCTGGGGCACCCACGGCTGTTCGCGTTCACCACCAAGGGCTCGCGGCCGTTTCATGATGCCAGCTTTGCCGAAGGCGACGCCTTCCTGTTTGGCCCCGAGAGTCGCGGCCTGCCGGCCGAGGTGCTGGATGCCCTGCCTGATGGCCATCGCTTGCGATTGCCGATGCGTGAAGGGTGCCGCAGCTTGAACCTATCGAACACCGTCGCCGTTGCCGTCTACGAAGGCTGGCGCCAACTGGGCTTCAAGTAACACACAAAACAAAATGTGGGAGCGGGCTTGCTCGCGAAAGCGGTGTGTCAGTCACTGAAGATATCGACTGAAGTACCGCATTCGCGAGCAAGCCCGCTCCCACATTTGATCGGTGTCGCTGTTTAGAACCGCTTACTGAACAGTCGACGAACCTTCCTGTTGCATGCGCTGCAGCTCTTGAGCGTACAGGGCATCGAAGTTCACCGGAGCCAGCATCAGCGCAGGGAACGAGCCACGGGTGACCAGGCTGTCCAGGGTCTCACGGGCATACGGGAACAGGATGTTCGGGCAGAACGCGCCCAGGGTGTGGCTCATGGACGCTTCGTCCAGGCCCTGGATCAGGAAGATACCAGCCTGTTGCACTTCAGCAATGAACGCCACTTCTTCACCGTTCTTGACGGTAACGGAGAGGGTCAGCACCACTTCGTGGAAGTCACCTTCCAGGGCTTTTTGACGGGTGTTCAGGTCCAGCGCAACGCTTGGGGTCCATTCCTGGCGGAAGATGGCCGGGCTTTTCGGCGCTTCGAACGACAGGTCACGCACGTAGATCCGCTGCAGCGAAAACTGTGGGCCTTGAGCTTCTGCTGCTTCGGTGTTCTGTTGGTCAGTCATCGCAGATCCTTCTTGATCTTGGGGTCTTTTAGGGTTTATGAGTCAGACGAGCAGCAGCGCATCGAGTTTACCGGCGCGCTCCAGGGCGAACAGGTCGTCGCAACCACCGATATGCCGGGCGCCGATCCAGATCTGCGGCACGGACGTGCGCCCCGCCTTCTGGGCCATCTCGGCGCGCACCTGGGGTTTGCCGTCGACCTTGATTTCTTCGAAGGCAATGCCCTTCTTCTCAAGCAGGGCCTTGGCCCGCATGCAGTAAGGGCACCAATCGCTGGAATACACGACAACCTGACTCATATCACTTCACCAGCGGCAGGTTATCGGCCTTCCAGCTGCCGATACCGCCGGACAGTTTGGCGGCAGTGAAACCGGCCTTGAGCATTTCACGGGCGTGGGTGCCGGCGTGCTGGCCTTGGGCGTCGACCAAAATGATGGTCTTGGCTTTGTGTTTTTCCAGCTCGGCCAAGCGCGCGATCAGCTTGTCTTGTGGAATGTTCAGGGCGCCAACGATGTGGCCGCCGGCGAAATCCTTGGCTGGGCGGATGTCCACGACAACGGCCTCATCCTTGTTGACCAGTGCGGTCAGCTCCGACGTGCTCAGGCTGCGGCCACCGCGGCTCATTTCGTGAGCGATCAGCAGCGCCAGCAGGATGACGAAGGCACCCGCGAGCAGGTAGTGGGCAGTGGCAAATGCAATCAGGTGATCAACCATCAAGGAGGTTCCAGGGCGTTAAAATGGCGGTAAGTATACACAGCCGTCCGGGGGGGCCAACCCCCGTAAAGCGGTGACGTGGTTGGAACTTCGCTTTAAACTGCCACTCCCTTTTCAATTGTCTTCCTTTATTACGCCGCGAGAGGATCTATGACTACTACGCCTAAACCTTTGGTCCTGATAATTCTCGATGGCTTCGGACACAGTGAAAGCCACCACGACAACGCCGTGTACTCGGCCAACAAGCCGGTACTGGACCGCCTGACCGCCACCGTACCGAACGGTTTGATCTCCGGTTCAGGCATGGACGTCGGCCTGCCGGACGGCCAGATGGGCAACTCGGAAGTCGGCCACATGAACCTCGGCGCCGGACGAGTGGTATACCAAGACTTCACACGCGTGACCAAATCGATCCGCGATGGCGAGTTTTTCGAGAACCCGACCATTTGCTCAGCCGTAGATAAAGCGGTCGCCGCCGGCAAAGCCGTGCACTTTATGGGCCTGCTGTCCGACGGCGGTGTACACAGCCACCAGGACCACCTGGTTGCCATGGCCGAACTGGCCTTCAAGCGCGGCGCCGAGAAGATTTACCTGCACGCCTTCCTCGACGGCCGCGACACCCCGCCCAAAAGCGCGCAATCGTCCATCGAGCTGCTCGACGCCACGTTCGCAGCGCTGGGCAAAGGCCGCATCGCCAGCCTGGTCGGCCGCTACTTCGCCATGGACCGTGACAACCGCTGGGACCGCGTTTCCCAGGCTTATAACCTGATCGTCAACGGCGAATCCGAGTTCAACGCCGCCACCGCCCAGCAAGGCCTCGAAGCCGCCTACGCCCGTGGCGAAAGCGATGAGTTCGTCAAGGCCACCACCATCGGTGAGCCGGTGAAGGTTGAAGATGGCGACGCCGTGGTGTTCATGAACTTCCGCGCCGACCGTGCCCGCGAGCTGAGCCATGTGTTCGTCGACGCCGGTTTCAAGGACTTCGAACGCTCGCGCCAGCCGAAAACCGAATTTGTGATGCTCACCCAATACGCCGCCAACATCCCGGCCCCGTCGGCCTTTGCGCCGGGCAGCCTGGACAACGTGCTGGGCGATTACCTGGCAAAAAACGGCAAGACCCAACTGCGCATCGCCGAAACCGAAAAATACGCCCACGTGACCTTCTTCTTCTCCGGCGGGCGTGAAGAACCCTTCCCGGGCGAAGAACGCATCCTGATTCCGTCGCCAAAAGTCGCCACCTACGACCTGCAACCGGAGATGAGCGCACCGGAAGTCACCGACAAGATCGTCGATGCCATCGACAACCAGCGTTATGACGTGATCGTGGTCAACTACGCTAATGGCGACATGGTGGGTCACAGTGGCAACCTGGAAGCCGCAGTCAAGGCCGTGGAGTGCCTGGACACGTGCGTCGGCCGTATCGTTGACGCGCTGGAGAAGGTGGGCGGCGAAGCGCTGATCACCGCCGACCACGGTAACTGCGAGCAGATGTCTGACGAATCCACCGGCCAGGCCCACACTGCGCACACCACCGAGCCGGTACCATTCATCTACGTTGGCAAGCGCGACTTGAAGGTCCGTGAAGGCGGCGTGCTGGCGGATGTGGCGCCAACCATGCTGAAACTGATGGGGCTGGAGAAGCCGAAAGAGATGACCGGCACATCAATCCTGGTCTAAATCCCGGATACACCACAAAACACTGTGGGAGCGGGCTTGCTCGCGATAGCATTCTGCCAGTCAACTACACAGTTCACTGACACACCGCTATCGCGGGCAAGCCCGCTCCCACATTGGTATGTGGCGTCCAGGCGATATCTTGCCCTCCAGCCCGAATTGGGCGTTTTTTTTGCTGCGCTTGGCGGGCATACTAGGCCGTCCCTTTCCCTGGTGTCGCCCGCCTCTATGCTTCGCGCCTTGATTACCCTCGCTCTTGTCTGCCTGCTCCAACCGGCGTTTGCCGATGAGCGCGCACAAACCCAACAACAGTTGGACGCTACGCGTCAGGACATTACCGAGCTGAAAAAACTGCTCGGCAAGCTCCAGGAAGAAAAATCCGGCGTGCAGAAAGACCTGCGCGGCACGGAAACCGAAATGGGCAAGCTGGAGAAGCAGGTCCAGGAGCTACAAAAAGAATTAAAGAAGAGCGAGTCGGAACTGGAGCGACTCGACGGTGAGAAAAAAAAACTCCAGAGCGCACGCGTTGAACAGCAACGCCTGATCGCGATCCAGGCTCGCGCCGCCTACCAGAGCGGCCGCCAGGAGTACCTCAAGCTGCTGCTCAACCAGCAGAACCCGGAAAAATTCGCACGAACCCTGACTTACTACGACTACCTGAGCAAGGCGCGCCTGGCGCAATTGAAGGGTTTTAACGAAACCCTGCGCCAACTGGCCAATGTCGAGCAGGAAATTACTGATCAGCAGTCACAACTGGCGGATCAGAAAAGTGCCCTCGACGCCCAGCGCGACCAGCTCGACAAAGTGCGCAAGGAGCGCCAGTCGGCCCTGGCCAAACTCAATGACGACGTAAAGGCCCGCGACGCCAAGCTCCAGGCCCGCGAGCAGGACCAGGCCGACCTGGCCAAAGTACTCAAAACCATCGAAGAAACCCTGGCTCGCCAGGCACGTGAGGCCGAAGAAGCGCGGCAAAAAGCGCTGATCGCCCAGCAGGAAGCCGAAAAAAAGCGCCAGCGTGAGGCCGAATTGGCGGCCACTACCGACGCTCCAGCGCCGCGCAAGCCCGCGCACGCAGCGCCTGGCCCGCTGGTTTCCAGCAGCGGCGAGTCATTCGGTGGGCCGTTTGCTTCAGCGCGCGGCAAACTTCCATGGCCAGTTGATGGTCGACTGCTGGCACGCTTTGGTGAAACCCGGGGCGATGACACGCGGGCCAAGTGGGATGGGGTGATGATCAGCGCCGCCGCCGGCAGCCAGGTCCACGCCGTGCACGGCGGGCGCGTGGTGTTTGCCGATTGGCTGCGCGGTGCCGGTTTATTGGTAATTCTTGACCACGGTAATGGCTATTTGAGCCTTTATGGCCACAATCAGACTTTACTCAAGTCGGCAGGTGATGTTGTAAAAGCCGGTGAATCCATCTCCACTGTGGGTAACAGTGGTGGCCAGGACACCCCGGCGCTGTACTTCGCTATTCGTCAGCAGGGTCGCCCGAGCGATCCCGCACAATGGTGCCGTTCCCAAGGATAGGGCCGCATCTACATTAGGAGTTCGTTCGACATGCTGCATTTGTCCCGCCTCACTTCGCTGGCCCTGACGATCGCCCTGGTGATCGGCGCGCCCCTGGCTTTCGCCGATCAGGCCGCACCTGCGGCGCCTGCTGCTACAGCCGCGACCACCAAGGCACCGCTGCCGCTGGACGAGCTGCGCACCTTTGCCGAGGTCATGGACCGGATCAAGGCAGCCTATGTCGACCCTGTAGACGACAAGACCCTGCTGGAAAATGCCATCAAAGGCATGCTCAGCAACCTTGACCCGCACTCGGCCTACCTGGGCCCGGAAGACTTCGCCGAGCTGCAGGAAAGCACCAGCGGTGAATTCGGTGGCCTGGGCATAGAAGTGGGCTCTGAAGACGGCAACATCAAAGTGGTGTCGCCGATTGATGACACCCCGGCGTCCAAGGCCGGCATCCAGGCGGGCGACTTCATCGTCAAGATCAACGGCCAGCCAACCCGCGGCCAGACCATGACCGAAGCCGTCGACAAGATGCGCGGCAAGCTCGGCCAGAAAATCACCCTGACCTTGGTGCGCGACGGCGGCAACCCGTTTGACGTAACCCTTGCCCGCGCGACCATCACGGTCAAGAGCGTGAAAAGCCAGCTGCTGGAGTCCGGCTACGGCTACATCCGCATCACCCAGTTCCAGGTCAAGACCGGCGACGAAGTGGCCAAGGCCCTGGCCAAGCTGCGCAAAGACAACGGCAAGAAGCTCAACGGCATCGTGCTCGACCTGCGTAACAACCCCGGCGGCGTGTTGCAGGCGGCGGTGGAAGTGGTCGACCACTTCATCACCAAAGGCCTGATCGTTTACACCAAGGGCCGTATCGCCAACTCCGAGTTGCGCTTCTCGGCCACCGGCAACGACCTCAGTGAAGGCGTGCCACTGGCGGTACTGATCAACGGCGGCAGCGCCTCGGCCTCGGAAATCGTCGCCGGCGCCCTGCAAGACCAGAAACGCGGCGTGCTGATGGGCACTACCAGCTTCGGCAAAGGCTCGGTGCAAACCGTGTTGCCGCTGAACAACGACCGCGCATTGAAGATCACCACAGCGCTGTACTACACGCCGAACGGTCGCTCTATCCAGGCTCAGGGCATCGTGCCGGACATCGAAGTGCGCAAGGCCAAGATCACCAACGAGGTCGACAGCGAGTTCTACAAAGAGGCGGACCTGCAAGGTCACTTGGGCAATGGCAACGGCGGCGCCGACCAGCCAACCGGCAGCGGCGCCAAAGCCAAGCCGATGCCACAGGACGATGATTACCAACTGGCCCAGGCGCTGAGCCTGCTCAAGGGCCTGAGCATCACGCGCAGCCGCTGATATGCGTGTTGCCCTGATCATCGCTGTGCTCTGCAGCCTGGCCGGCGTCGCCCATGCGACCCCGGCCAGCGAGCCTTCCAAAGCCTACCTGACCCTCATCATCGACGACCTGGGGCAAAACCTGCCCCGGGACCGTCGCGTGCTGGCCCTGCCTGGGCCGGTGACTACGGCGATCATGCCCGACACGCCCCACGCCGCTGAATTCGCCCGAGAGGCGCACAAGGCCGGCAAGATCGTGATCCTGCACATGCCCATGGACCCGGCCACCGGCCCGTTTGCCTGGCACCCGGAACTGCCCATCGAAGAACTCGGCAAACGCCTGGACGCCGCCTTCAAGGCCGTGCCCTACACCGCCGGCATCAACAACCACATGGGCAGCCGCATGACCGCGCAGCCAGAAGCCATGGCCTGGTTGATGGCCGAACTGCAGCGGCGCAACAAGTTCTTCGTCGACAGCCGCACCAGCGCGCAAACCGTGGCGGCGGCCGAAGCTCAGAAAATCGGTTTGGCCCATGTCTCGCGGGATGTGTTCCTCGATGACGAGCGCACCGAGGCGGCCATCACGACTCAATTGCAGACGGCAATCAAGCTGGCCCACAAACAGGGTTCGGCAGTGATGATCGGCCACCCTTACCCGCAAACTCTGACGGTGCTTGAGCGCGAATTACCCAAGCTCAAAGCCCAAGGCGTCGACTGGATTGATATCAAGTTGATGATCAGCGTGCGCAGCAACCAGGCGATGGCGGCACACGGTAAAAACGGCACCTATCGCCCTGCCTCTAGATAAGTACAGCTGGCACCGCCACCCGGTCCTGAATAGTGAGCCTTCAAACTCACTATTCAGGACGCTCCATGAACATCCCCACCCTATGTATTTCCGGGCTGCTGCTCGCCAGCATTTCGGGGGCGCTCAATGCAGCACCCAAAGATTTTGGCGAAGGCCTGGCCAACTCCGGCCCCGCACGCATGCTGACCAATGCCCGTCGCGAACACGACTACTGGAATGGCATTGGCCGGATCAGAAACGACGAGCAGACGCTTTGCACCGCCAGCCTGCTGGACACACGCGATGAAAACGGTCTATCAGGCCCAGCCTATGTCGTAACCAGCAGCCACTGTTTGCATCGCCTGAACAGCTCCGTGCAAAAGGATCTGCCGATCAAGGGAAGCATCAGCTTCAACTATTTCGACGACACCCTCGACGCGCTCAAAACCTTCCCGTTGAAAACGCTCAAATGGGGCAATAGCCAAGGCGCCGACTTGGCCATTATCGAACTGCACAGCTCACTGGCCGACTTGATCAAGGCAGGCATTCGCCCCTTGAAGCTTGCCGACCAGGTACCTGCTGACGGCACCGACATCCTTGCCTTGATGGCGCCAGAGTGGAACACCCTGCACCTCTCAGCCTGCGTCCAGCAGGCTTCCCAGGAGTTGGTGGAGCAACCTTTCGTATGGCGCGAAACCATGAAGAATCAGTGTAATGGAACCGAACGCGGTAGCTTCGGAGGCCCACTGCTGGACCGGCAAAGCAACTTGTTATTCGGCATTCTGAGCACCAGCACGCGCGATCAACCGCAAGAGCGCAAATGCCAGCGTGACGCCCCCTGTGAAGTGATCGACGGCATGCCCGCCTGGCAGCCCGAAACCAACTACGGCAGCCCGATCACCTTTCTCAATCAATGTTTTGTAAAAGGCGTATTGCAGGCCAACAGCAAGCACTGCGACCTCTATCCGATCGTATCCATCGCCTTCAAAAACCCTGAGCCGATCCAGCAGTACTTCACTCATCAACCTGACGGCAAAGGCAATGACATCGTACCGCGCTGGAACCTGACGTTCGCCACCAACACCCCGTTTTACCGCTACAAGACCACCCGGCGCGCCATCGACTGCGAAAACCCCGTGCACTACAGCTCGCCGATCAAGGCGGACAATGCCTGGATCAACGATGCCATCGACGCGCAGGCCGGCCTGCACATGCTGTGTATCGTCGGAGTAACCTCAGCCGAGCAGACGGTCACGAACAACATGATGAGAAATGCCCTGACCCTGGCCGTTGAACTGGCCGAACCGGGCCCAACCCGCGCGCCCAGCCTTACCATCAACCTCGACAGGCTGGGGTTGTTGGCCTACACCGTCATATGGAATCTGGACCCGCCGTTCATGCGCCGCTACCTCTATAAGTACGGACCCGCTGCCACCACCGATTGCGCGAGCACCTCCAACTACCTGTCGATCCCCGGGAAGCCCGAACTCGATGGGGAGGATGAAGACCCACCGATCGATCTGGTGTATCCACTCAATGACTCTGCGGGCATGCCACAGCAAAAATTCGCCCAACTGATCAGCGTGCGCAATACGCCAATCAAGATCTGCACCTACGCATTCGATCAGGCCGATCAACCCTCGACCCTGCGGATCGATCTGCTCAAACCGCGCTGACCGATCGAGCATTAATCTATATAGCTACCACTCGGCGATATCAGAGCTGATCAATAGTGAACTCTCCAATCAACTTGAGAGTTCTTCTATGGACCCCTTGCAATACAACGACCTGCTCATCAGCTTTACCAGTGAGTTCCTGCCACTTTGGAACGACAAGGGATCCGGCGCGCACAAAGCCGTCAGCCTGTGGCGGCCCAGCACGGCACCCGATGCACTGAGCTCGTTTTTCTCCTTGGGCGATATTGCGGTGGGTCACTATCGCAATATCAACCAAGGCAAAGTCGTCGCTGTGGTCAGCGACGCCAACAAGGTCGATGGCACGGCCCTGCGCCCACCGGTCGATTACCAATTGATGTGGCACGATGAAGGAACCGGCGCACTCAGCAACGCGTCTATCTGGCGCCCAATACCGCCAGAGGGTTACGTGGCGATGGGGCTGGTGTACGGCGTGAACTACGACAAGCCCTCGCGCCACGCCGTGCGCTGTGTCCGTGAAGACCTGGTGGTGCCGTCCAAAGTGGGCGAGCTGATCTGGAACGACAAAGGCAGCGGTTCCACCAACGACTTGAGTACCTGGTCGATCGCGCCTCTCGATGCACCTGCGGGGGAAATCTACTTGGCCCCGGGCACGTTCATTGCCAATAACAGCTATGCAAGGCCAGCCCTTGTGACCTATTCGCTGCGCCTGGCTCTGAGCGCGCAGCTCAACGAACTGCCGCCGCCGCCAGCTCTTGTCGGGCATGAAAGCCCTGCCCTTGATGAAACCGGCCCCACACTTCAGGTGTGCGAGCTGCCCTGGTTCTGTGTAAAAGACCCGGAATTGACGGCATTTGAACAGTTTCAATCCTCGTCGGTTTACCGGCTGGAGCGCACTGATCACCACCTGCTGGCGGGCTTCGGGCACAACACCGAAACAACCAACCAGCCGTTCATGTGGACCGTCACCAAAGGCGAGCTGGGAGGGCATGCCAAGGCCCTGGCATTCAACGCCAATGTGGATCTGAGCAAAGAATGGCCGGTGTACGCGCATGCCTTTGAGCTGGCGTTCTCGGCACATCTGGATCGAAACTTCACCCATACCCAACGTTCAGCGAAAGGCTGGGGTCACCCTTCGCAGCTGGAAGTCATCACTTACGTTGCGCCGAACAAGGCCGTTGCGGCCTACCTGCTGCACAGTGAATACCGCCTGCTGCGCCAGGATGGCAGCCAAGTGTCAGGCACAGTGAGCTACGTTAATGGCGATCACGTGTACTTGAGTGAGTCGCGGGAGGCCGAGCCGCAACCCGAAGAGACGCCTGCGCCCTTGAACACCCCTGAAACGGCGGAACCTGAGTCAGAGGTAACGGGCTACGATCTGTTCGACGACACCCTCACCCCGTAGTTGATCAAGTGCCGCCTGGAGCTTGGCAACTACGTCATCCGGCACCTCTTTGTTCAGCGCCAGGTACAGCTGGGCGCTGTTGAAACGCAAGACGGTTTTGAGCTGGGTTACCCCGACCTGGCGGGCCAGATAACGGCCCGCCGGGTCGCCAGTGGCCCACAGGTCGATCTGACCCTCCATCAGCTTTTGCGCGTTATCCTGATCGCGCAGCGCAACGACGGGGTTAAGCCCTTGCTTTTCGAGTGTCTCGGCAATGGCGTCGCCTTTGTAAGCGCCGATCCTGTAACGGCGCGCATGCTCAAGGTCCGCCAGTTCAATCTTGCTGTCGGCCTTGGCCAACATCACCCAATCATCCGGGCCGATGGGGCCGACCCATTTGAACAAGGCTTCACGATCCGGCAGGCGCGCCATCACGAATACGCCATAACCGGGCTTTTCCAGGGCGAGTTTGTAGATTCGCTCCCAGGGAAAACGCAGGGTCAGGTTATAGGAAATGCCGGCACGCTTGAAGGTCTCGCGGACGATGTCCACCGCGATGCCTTCAATGTTGTCTTCCTTGGCGAAGTTCTTGCCGTTTTTCGCCATGTTGTAGGGCGGGAAGTTTTCCGTCAGTAGCACTAGGGAGGCATCAGACGGCGCTTCGGCACGCGCGGAACCTGCCAACAGGATGGAAGTACTGGCGAAGGCGAGCAGCAGGTGTTTGAACATGAAGGTTACCGAAATCCATGGCAAGCGCAGAGAGTGCCCCGCGCCTGCCAGGGTGTCCAGCAGCGTTTAGCGAACGACGATACCGCGCGCCGCCATGTAGGCCTTGGCCTCTGGAACGGTGTATTCGCCAAAGTGGAAAATGCTCGCCGCCAGCACTGCGCTGGCATGGCCTTCGGTCACGCCGTCAGCCAGATGCTGCAGGTTGCCGACGCCGCCGGAGGCGATCACCGGAATGCCCAGCGCATCGCTGATGGCGCGGGTTACGCCCAGGTCGAAGCCGTTTTTCATGCCGTCCTGGTCCATGCTGGTCAGCAGGATTTCACCGGCGCCCAGGCCTTCCATTTTCATCGCCCACTCCACCGCGTCCAGCCCGGTCGGTTTGCGCCCGCCGTGGGTGAAGATCTCCCAGCGCGGGGTTTCGCCCGGGCCGGAGACTTTCTTGGCGTCGATGGCAACCACGATGCACTGCGAGCCAAAGTGCTGCGCGGCTTCGCCGACGAACTCCGGGTTGAACACGGCGGCCGTGTTGATCGAAACCTTGTCTGCGCCGGCATTGAGCAGGTTGCGGATATCTTGCACGGTGCGCACGCCACCGCCCACGGTCAGCGGAATAAACACCTGGCTGGCCATGCGCTCCACGGTGTGCAGCGTGGTGTCGCGGCCGTCGACGCTGGCGGTGATGTCGAGAAAGGTAATCTCGTCGGCACCTTGCTCATCGTAGCGACGGGCGATTTCCACCGGGTCACCGGCGTCGCGGATGTTCTCGAACTTGACGCCCTTGACCACGCGACCGTTGTCGACGTCCAGGCAAGGGATGATGCGTTTGGCCAGCGCCATGGTCAGTCCTCAGCCGTTGTAGGCGTCGCAGTAAGCCTGGGCTTCGGCGACGTCCAGGGTACCTTCGTAGATTGCACGGCCGGTGATGGCGCCGATGATGCCGGGTGCTTTCGCGTCCAGCAGCGACTTGATGTCGCCCAGGTTATGGATGCCGCCGGATGCAATCACTGGGATTTTGGTCGCAGCGGCCAGCGCAGCGGTGAACGGCACGTTGCAGCCCTGCATCATGCCGTCTTTGGCGATGTCGGTATAAACGATGGCGGAGACGCCGTCGGCTTCGAACTGCTTGGCCAGGTCGATGACCTGCACGGTGCTGATTTCGGCCCAGCCGTCGGTGGCGACGAAACCGTCTTTGGCGTCCAGGCCCACGATCACCTTGCCAGGGAACGCGCGGCAGGCTTCGGCAACGAACGCAGGGTCCTTCACGGCCTTGGTGCCGATGATCACGTAGCTCACGCCAGCCTTGACGTAGTGCTCGATGGTTTCCAGGGAGCGGATACCGCCGCCGATCTGGATTGGCAGGTTGGGGTAGCGCTTGGCGATGGCGGTGACCACTTCACCGTTGACCGGCTGGCCTTCGAAGGCGCCGTTCAAGTCCACCAGATGCAGACGACGGCAGCCCCCTTCCACCCATTTGGCAGCCATGCTGACCGGGTCATCGGAGAACACGGTGGAATCTTCCATGCGGCCTTGGCGCAGGCGTACACACGCGCCGTCCTTGAGATCGATAGCGGGGATAATCAGCATCTGGCAAACCTTATTCGATAGTCAGCAATGCTTGGGAAATCAGGGTTTCTCAAGCGACCACAAGTCGCTTTCGATGCTTTCGAACCTTTCTTTAAGGAGCGTCTGCGTGTCGAAAATCGCCTTGTTGTAATAGTGCGGCGCAACTTCGGTGGTAAACAGCTCAAGAATCTCGGCGACCTCGAACGAGCCCAGCTTGAGCTCGAAACGGTCCTCCATGAAGCGCTTGATCTTGAGGGTAGCCTCACTCTCCTGTTCAGGCGTGAGGCTCAAGACCGGCAGCTTCGGCTTCTTGGCCATTACCAGCGGCCATCCCACGCGGCGAAGTTCTGCAGCAATTGCAGGCCATGGGTATGGCTCTTCTCCGGGTGGAACTGCACCGCAAAGCGCGAACCTTCGGCCAGCGCTGCGGCGAAGTCGACGCCGTAATGCCCGCCACCCACCACCTGGCGCGGGTTACCGGCGGTGATGTAGTAGCTGTGCACAAAGTAGAAACGCGCCAGGTCCGGAATGTTGTGCCACAGCGGGTGATCCACCGCCTGGCTGACTTCATTCCAACCCATGTGCGGGACTTTCAGGTGGGCGCCGTCTTCGTGCAGATCTTTGCCGAAGAACTTCACCTGGCCGGGAAACAGGCCGATGCAGTCCACGCCGTCGTTCTCTTCACTGTGCTCAAGCAAGGCTTGCATGCCCACGCAGATGCCGAGGAACGGGCGATCCTGGCTGACTTCACGCACCAGGCTGTCAAAGCCCAGGCGGCGGATCTCAGCCATGCAATCGCGAATCGCGCCAACACCGGGAAATACCACCCGGTCGGCCTCGCGAATCACCTCTGCATCGCTGGTGATCAGCACCTTGCCGGCCCCCACGTGTTCGAGGGCCTTGGCCACCGAGTGCAGGTTACCCATGCCGTAGTCGATAACCGCGACCGTCTGCATTACAGGACGCCCTTGGTCGACGGCATTTGCCCGGCCATGCGGTCATCGAGCTCCACGGCCATGCGCAGCGCGCGGCCGAAAGCCTTGAACACGGTTTCGATCTGGTGGTGAGTGTTGGTGCCGCGCAGGTTGTCGATGTGCAGGCTGACGAGTGCGTGGTTGACGAAACCCTGGAAAAACTCCTGGAACAGGTCAACGTCAAAGCCGCCCACAGTGGCGCGGGTAAAAGGCACGTGCATCTGCAAGCCTGGGCGGCCGGAGAAGTCGATGACCACGCGCGACAGCGCTTCGTCCAGCGGGACATAGGCGTGGCCGTAGCGGCGGATGCCTTTCTTGTCGCCGATCGCCTTGGCAAACGCCTGGCCGAGGGTGATGCCAACGTCTTCCACCGTGTGGTGGTCGTCGATATGCAGGTCGCCCTTGCTGACGATATCCAGGTCGATCAGCCCGTGGCGGGCGATCTGGTCCAGCATGTGCTCAAGAAAAGGTACACCGATATCAAATCGGGCCTTTCCGGTGCCATCCAGGTTGATCGAGACTTTAATCTGGGTTTCCAGAGTGTCGCGCTCGACGGATACCTTACGTTCGGCCATCACCAGCTCCGCAAAATCATTGGGCGAAAAAGGCAGCCATTATAGGGGCGCGGGCGCCAAACAGAAACATCGGAGGGGATAAGACTGATGGAGTGTCGGGGATAGACATGTCAGTACAAGTGTGGGAGCAGCTTTGTGTGGGAGCGGGCTTGCTCGCGAAGGCGGTGGGTCAGCCAATACATGTGCTGACTGATCAATCGCCTTCGCGAGCAAGCCCGCTCCCACAGGGTTAGTGGAACAGTACTGCGGTTTTCTGCAGAGTTACCCACACGCCCCACGCCAACGGAATACCCACCACCAGCCAGGCTGCGATCGCCAACGGCACAGTGCCGGAAGCCGCTTTCCACTCAAGCGAGGTGGAAGCATCAGCACCTTTGTCGTGGCCCAGCGCCTGCTCGGCAGCCAGTTCGGCGTCGGTCATGAAGTACTTGTCCGCCACCGGGCGTACCAGCAGGTTGCAGATGAAGCCCAACACCAGCAGGCCGGCGAGGATGTACAAGGTGATGTCGTAGGCCGCCGCGCGTTCAACGCCGATGCTCAGCTGATACTCACGCAGGTAGTTCACCAACACCGGGCCCAGCACGCCGGCCGCGGCCCAGGCGGTCAGCAGGCGACCATGGATCGCGCCGACCATTTGTGTACCGAACAGGTCGGCCAGGTAAGCCGGAACCGTCGCAAAACCACCGCCGTACATCGACAGGATGATGCAGAACGCCGCCACGAACAGCGCCACGTTACCCAGGTGCCCCAGGTTCGGGATCAGCGCATACAGGGCAAAGCCCAGTGCAAAGAACACGAAGTAGGTGTTTTTGCGGCCCAGATAGTCAGAGAACGATGCCCAGAAGAAACGGCCACCGATGTTGAACAGGCTCAACAGACCGGTGAAACCTGCAGCGATGGCCGCGATGGAGGCCAGTTGACCCGCGTCCAGCTGACCAAACGTCAGGCCGTTACCCAGCAACTTGCCACCAAACACTTCCTGCAACAGCGGCGAAGCCATGCCGAGGATGCCGATACCGGCGGATACGTTCAGGCACAACACCAGCCAGACCAGGCGGAATTGCGGGGTTTTCCAGGCCACGTTCACGTGGACGTGGCGGTGGGTGATCATCGCGTTGCTGGCCTTTTTCGCCGGCGCGGTCCAGCCCTCAGGCTTCCAGCCGGTCGGCGGAACGCGGTACGACAGTGCGCCACCGATCATGAACACGAAATAGATCACAGCCATGACCACGAAGCTCTGCCACACGCCCACGCTGGTCGGCGAAGCAAAGTGGCCCATCAAGGCTGCAGCGAGTGGGGCGCCAACCATCGCGCCGCCGCCGAAGCCCATGATCGCCATGCCAGTGGCCATGCCGCGCTTGTCCGGGAACCACTTGATCAGGGTCGAGACGGGCGAGATGTAGCCCAGGCCCAGGCCAATACCGCCGATCACGCCGGAGCCGATCCACATCAGCCAGATCTGGTGGGTATAGATACCCAGCGCCGAGATCAACAGGCCGCCACACCAGCACAGCGCCGATACAACGCCGGCCTTGCGTGGCCCGGCATGTTCCAGCCAGCCGCCCCAGATCGCTGCCGAGCAGCCCAGGAAGATGAAGAACAGGGTGTAGATCCAGCCCAGCATGGAGATGGGCCAGTCGCACTGGGACGAAAAGATTTGCGCGATGAAGCTCATGTCCGGCGCGCAGGCGACCGGTGCGGTGATACCCAGGGCTTTGGACAGTGGCAGCCAAAACACCGAGAAACCGTAGGCCATGCCGATGCACAGGTGAATGGCCAGGGCGGCCGGCGGAACCAGCCAGCGGTTGAAGCCGGGCTTGGCGATGATGCGCTCCTTGGACAGGAACGCAGGCTGTGCGGCAGTTGAACCTGCCACAGTGCTAGTGCTCATTGGTGTTTCCCCCAGTTATTAGTATGTGTCCGTCAGGCGCTCTCTCCCTCGGCCTTGCACGCAGAGCGTTGGCCGTTGTTGTTGAGTAAAGCTCCATTTAAGCGCGACGTTGTGTCGCAGACGACAGACGAACCTGCGCAGATTAGCACCTGCCGATGACAGAAAAACCAAACTGATATCACCTTTTTCGCGTTATCTGGTTTGTTTGACGCCAAAATCCTGTTTCGCACCCCGCAGATACAATGTAACGATCCGTGAACTGACGCACGCCGCCTGGCGTTATACTCTGCGGCTAAATTTTGAAATCGACATACAAGGACTCGCCCATGAAAGCGTTCGGCAAAATCCTGGGTCTGGTACTTCTCGGGCTGTTGCTGATCATTGTGGCCCTGGGCTTTGCCCTGACCCACCTCTTCGATCCCAACGATTACAAAGACGAGATTCGCCAGATTGCCCGCGACAAGGCCCACATCGAGCTGACGCTCAATGGCGACATCGGCTGGAGCCTGTTCCCGTGGCTGGGCCTGGAGTTGCATGAAGCCAGCGTGGCGACCATGACCAACCCGACCCAACCGTTCGCCGACCTGCAGATGATCGGCCTGTCGGTGCGCGTGCTGCCGCTGCTGCGCCGCGAAGTGCAGATGAGCGACGTTCGCGTGGAAGGCCTGAACCTGCGCCTGATCCGCGACAAGCAAGGCCACGGCAATTGGGAAGACATCGGCAAGAACGTGACCGAAGCGACTGCCAATACGCCAGTGCCAGCTCCGACGCAAACCCCGGCTGAACCCGAACCGGAAAAACCGCCAAAACCGATCCGCCTGGACATCGACAGCCTGACCATCAACAACGCCCGCGTTGAATACAACGACGAGCAGACCGGCAAGCAGTTCAGCGCTGAAAGCATCCAGTTGAGCGCCGGCGCGGTGCAAGAAGGCGCCAGCGTCCCACTCAAGCTCACTGCATTCCTGGGCAGCAACCAGCCACTGATGCGCATCAAGACCGAGCTGAACGGTAATTTGCGTATCCAGCGGGCGTTGCAGCGCTACCAGTTCGAAGACATGAAGCTCAGCGGCGAAGCCACCGGCGAGCCGCTGCAAGGCAAAACCGTGACCTTCTCCACCCAGGGCCAATTGCTGGTGGACCTGGCGGCGAACATTGCCGAATGGACCAACATCAAGCTGTCCGCCAACCAACTGCGCGCCTTGGGCGAACTGAAGGTCAACGACCTGAGCAAAACCCCGCAACTGAACGGCGCGCTATCCATCGCCCAGTTTGATCTGGCCAAGTTCCTCGACAGCGTCGGCCACCCGTTGCCGCCGATGGCCGAGGGCAGCCTGAGCAAGATTGAACTGGTCAGCCGCCTCAAGGGCACGCCGACCAGCGCCGCCCTGGAAGACCTGAACCTGAAGCTCGATGGCAGCACCTTGACCGGGCGCATTGCCGTGGATGATTTCGCCAAGCAGTCCTTGCGCGTACAGCTCAAGGCCGACACGTTCAACGCCGACAATTACCTGCCGGCCAAGTCCGAGTCCGCCAAAGGCGCCGCCGCTGCCCGCCAGGCCGAAGTGCAAAACAGCGAGATGGGCGCCATGGCCGCCGGCGGTACCACACCGCTGCCGGACGCACCGACCAAAGGCGCGTGGAGCACCGACAAACTGTTGCCGCTGACCCGCCTGCGCACCCTCGATGTAGACGCTGACCTGGCGTTCGGCCAACTGACCCTGAGCAAGCTGCCGATCCAGAACGCGGCTCTCAAAGCCTCCGGCATCGACGGCCAGCTCAAGCTCGACACACTGAGCGGCGGCCTCTACAACGGCACCTTCCAGGCCAACGGCACACTGGATGTGCGCCAGGACATCCCGGTGCTGGCCCTGCAAACCCACATCAAGCAAGTGCCGGTTGAGCGCATCCTGCAAGCCCAGGGGCAAAACCCGCCGGTGAAAGGCCAGATCACACTCGACAGCAACCTCACCGGCCGTGGCAACAGCCAGAAAGCGCTGATCGACAGCCTCAACGGCACCGCGAGCTTCGTGATCAACAACGGCATGCTGCTCAACGCCAACCTGGAACAGCAACTGTGCACCGGCATCGCCCTGCTCAACCGTAAAACCCTGAGCACCACGCCACAAGGCAAGGACACGCCGTTCCAGGAACTGCGCGGCAACCTGACCTTCCGTAATGGCGTGGCGAGCAACCCCGACCTGAAAGTGCGTATCCCGGGGCTGACGGTCAACGGCAACGGTGACGTCGACCTGCGCGTGCTGGGCATGGATTACCGTGTGGGCATCATCGTCGAAGGTGACCAGCGCGAAACGCCGGACCCGGCCTGCCAGGTCGGCACCAACTTCCAGGGCATCGAAGTACCGCTGCGCTGCCGTGGCCCGCTGGAACTGGGCGCCAAGGCCTGCCGCCTGGACAAGGACGGCTTGACCCAGGTCGCCGTCAAAGCCGCCGGCAACAAGCTCAGCGAGAAGCTGGAAGAGAAACTCGACAAGGTCAACCCACAGCTCAAAGACGCTTTGAAAGGCCTGTTCAAACGATGAGAAACGAGCAGTTTTCGACGGCGGTGCTCGACTGGTACGACCGCCACGGCCGCCATGACCTGCCCTGGCAACAGGGCATCACGCCTTACCGGGTGTGGGTTTCGGAGATCATGTTGCAACAGACACAGGTCAGCACAGTGCTGAATTACTTCGACCGGTTCATGGCGTCCCTGCCAACGGTCGAAGCGCTGGCCGCCGCACCCGAAGATGAAGTGCTGCACCTGTGGACCGGCCTGGGTTACTACACCCGCGCACGCAACCTGCAGAAGACCGCCAAAATTGTTGTCGCCGACTATGGCGGCGAGTTTCCCAAGGATGTCGAGAAGCTCACCGAGCTGCCCGGCATCGGCCTGTCCACCGCCGGCGCAATCGCCAGCCTGAGCATGGGCCTGCGCGCACCGATCCTCGACGGCAACGTCAAACGCGTGCTCGCGCGCTTTACTGCGCAAGAAGGCTACCCGGGCGAGCCGAAGGTGGCCAAGCAACTGTGGGCCACCGCAGAGCGCTTCACGCCGCACGACCGCGTCAACGCCTACACCCAGGCGATGATGGACATGGGCGCCACCCTCTGCACGCGCAGCAAGCCCAGCTGCCTGCTGTGCCCGCTGGAAAAAGGCTGCGAAGCCCACATGCTTGGCCTGGAGACGCGTTACCCGATCCCCAAGCCGCGCAAGACCATCCCGCAAAAGCGCACGCTGATGCCGCTGCTGGCGAACGCCGAAGGCGCGATTCTGCTTTATCGCCGCCCTTCAACCGGTCTGTGGGGCGGCCTGTGGAGCTTGCCGGAGCTGGATGACCTGCAAGACCTCGAACACCTCGCCAACCAACATGCGCTCCATTTGGGAGAGCAGCAGGAATTGCCGGGGCTGGTCCACACCTTCAGCCACTTCCAGCTGGCCATCGAGCCGTGGCTGGTGCAGGTCGAGGAAACCGCCCATCACGTGGCCGAGGCCGACTGGCTCTGGTATAACCTCGCCACCCCGCCGCGCCTGGGCCTTGCCGCCCCGGTAAAGAAACTGCTGAAGCGCGCGGCCGACGTATTGAACGCAGGAGTTCCGTCATGACCCGCACCATCATGTGCCGCAAGTACAAAGAAGAATTGCCAGCCCTGGAGCGCCCTCCGTACCCGGGCGCCAAGGGCCAGGACATCTTCGATCACGTCTCCGCCAAAGCCTGGGGCGACTGGTTGAAACACCAGACCCTGCTGATCAACGAAAAACGCCTGAACATGATGAACGCCGAAGATCGCAAATACCTGGCGGGCGAGATGGACAAGTTCTTTTCCGGCGAAGATTACGCCAAGGCCGACGGCTACGTGCCGCCTGCTCAATAATTGATCAAAAACCGGGGTCGGCACGTAAGCGACGGTAATAATTAAATATTTTTTGAAAACTTGCTTGACGACCCCCTGAAAAACCCGTTTAATGCGCCCCGTTGCCCAGATAGCTCAGTCGGTAGAGCAGGGGATTGAAAATCCCCGTGTCGGCGGTTCGATTCCGTCTCTGGGCACCACTAATACCGAAAAACCCCAAGCGAAGATGATTCCTTGGGGTTTTTTATTGCCTGCGATTTAGTGGCCGCCAAGCGGCAGCCAACCTTGAGGGTTATTTATCGCGTGGCTCAATCGTTTAGCTGTTACTGAATTTTCTGTTTCAAGGTAGTTATTGAATGACCCGGTACTTGTTCTGCGCGCTGTTGCTGCTCACGGCGCTGCTCAGTGGCTGCGCCACAAAAATGGATGTCTCGATCGACGCAACACCGGATCCGGACTATCACTTTGATCGACAGGCCCCGGTACTGGTGACCACCTCGGTGGGCGGCAACGCGCAAAGCACACTGAATGCCCGTTACTACCTGCGGGACATGGTCAGCGCGATGAAGGACCAGGGCTTTCGCGAGGTGTACACCGACGCCACCCTGCCCAAGCAACACGCGCCAATCAAAATGACCGTCCTGCTTGATGTCGACAGCCGCCAGGTTACCTACCGGTACACCGCGACCGAATACGGCCAGGTACCCACCAGCACCACCACGCAGTGCAAGAAGAACAAGAAAAAAGACGACCAGTTGACCTGCACCAGCAAACCGAACACCACCTATGGCCCGGTGGGCACCTCGGAGCGAACCGGTTACACCACGCTCACCACCTTCACCGCCACTGCGCGAGATGAAGCGAGCAGGCGCGCGGTGTACCTGCTGCGGGTGATGTCTTACAACGAAGATTGCGACGCGACCAAGATCGAGGCCTTTCTGGTGGAACAGGGCCTGCAGAACCTGAATTTTCAGGACCGCGTGCATCGCAACTACACCGTCACGATGCCTGAGGGCTACCAGTGCAAATAAGCTGCACCGGCCTAGTTGAGTAAAAACACCATCAGCGGGTTGTCATTCAGCCGCCCTTCGAAGGCCGGCGCCTGCTGCTCCATGGACGTCCCCTTGAGCAGAGCCGCCTCTTTGCGCGGCACCAATACCCATGAAGGCCGCGGCAAGGTTTTCAACTTTTCCGGCTCATTGCCACCGACAAACAGCGGTTGCTCCTCATGATCCAGGTTCATCATGTAGCGCACCGCCCAGGTGTCGCGCCCCAGATCAACAAAGACCAAAGGACCAGGCTGCGAAGCGCGTAACGCCTCCACCTGGCTGACAAACTTGCGAGTATCGAATTGCAGGTCTTTTGCGGGATCAATCACCACCACCAGCAGCAGCCATTGCGCCGCCAGGGCGATCACACTGAGTGAAATCAGACGCAAGTCGCGGCGCCAGGCAACCAGCGCCGCCACTTGCAGCACCACCAATAGGCCGATCAGCAACGGCAGCGACACATCAGGCCAGTAGCCGTGCTTTTGCCACGCATGCCGACACACAAACAGCACCACCACGCACAAGGCCGGTAGCGCGACGACAAGCCCTTCATAGCAGCGGCGCACCCCCACTAGCCAGCTTTGCGCCTGAAGCAAGCCATAGGCGGCGACAGCCGCAAACATCGGCACCATCGGCAGGATGTAATAGGCACGTTTGAAATGCGGCACCGAAAGCCCGAGCAGAATCATCAACCCGCAGGCCGCGAGCCGAACCACCAATTGCACATCGTTATTGACCCAGCGCTCGCCCCAGCGATGGCGCAGCGCGATCAACGTTGCCAGCGCCAATGGCACCACCGGGAAATACCGGTACAGGCTCAATTTGAAGTAGAAGTAAAACGGCTCGCCCGACTCATCAAGGCGCCCGCCAACCTGCATCTTGAACACTTCGTCGGCAAAAGCATCGCCCCCGCTGAACCGCGCGAGCTTCATCAGCACCCACCAGCATGCCCCAAGCAATAACAACCCGACGAAACCGTGAATCAGCACCTGCTTGACCCGCACCCCGGGACGACCCAACGCCCAGTACACACAGACCACGCCACACACTTCGATCAGCCCCAGCGGCCCGCGAATCGCAAACGCCAGGATAAACAACGGAAACACTGCCAGCTGCCTTGCGCGCGACCCCAGACGCTCGCCGCTGTGCAGCAGGTAGAAGCTGCCCACGCACAACAGCGCGACCATCTGATCCAGGCACACCGAGCGCGATTTATCGAGCAACTGCGTGGTGAGCAGCGTCAGCAATACCGTCAACAACGCCCAAGGCCGGCCGGACGGCACGAGTAAGCGATAGATCAGTGCGATGACACCCGCCGACGCCAGCGCGGTCGGCAGCACGTTTGCCAAGTGGTTCGGCGCACCAAACAAACGGGCAAATACATAGCTGAAGAAGGTGGCAGTACCGGGATAGTCCGCGTAGGGCTGACCATAAGTGGTAGGAAAAAGGCTCGCGCCGTTGCGAAACATTTCCTGCATGAAGAGCGCCCAGCGCCCGTCAAACCCTTGGGGTTGCTGATCCCAGATCCCCACGGTGAACAGCAAAAGAGCGATCAGGAAAATGCCCAGGGATTCCAGGCGAAACCGGCTGCGATGATCCATCAGTATTCCTTCCAGGTAAGGTGCGCCGACGCCATGTTGCCGACTCACCCCCTGAATAGCGCCTGAACAGACCGAAAGATTTTCGGGTTTATCGACGAGCGCGCCACACCAGAGCCGGGATCAGCCGGATGTAGAGCAGCTCGCCCACCAGCTCCACCAGTGTTTGCAGAATCACCGTCGTCGCGGCCAGCCCGCGCACGTCCTCGGGCAACGCCAGCGCCAGGGGCAGCACCACCAGCGAGTTACGGGTAGACGCACTAAAGGTGACTGCCCGCGCCGTCTTCGCCGGTAACGCAAACAGCCGGGCCGCCAGCGCGCCCGTCAACGGGGCCAGCAGCAGGAAACCCACGTAAACCGGAACCACCGGCAACAGCAAACCGATATCCCGCACCACCGAAGTTAGCTGAGAGCCGATCACCACAAACAACACCAGTGCCATTGCCGGCACCGGCAGCCACGCCCAGGCCGTGTTCCAGGCATTGATAACGCTTGAGCGTCGGGCCAGAGATGCCGTCAGCACGGCCAGCACCATCGGCAGCACAATCAACAACACGAACGCTTCTACAAAAGGCCCGACCGCCACCACGACTTCAGAATGCGCCCCCAGCATGAACCCCAGGTACACCGGCAGCAGCACCAGTTGCAGCAGTAACAGAACTGGCGTCGCGGCCAGCATCAGCCGCGAGTCACCCTTGCCGATATGAGTGAACACCACCACGTAATCGATGCACGGCGTGAGCAACACCAACAGCGCTCCGACCAATAACGCCGGGCGATCCATCAACCCTCGGGTCAACGCCCAGACCAGCAAGGGCACCAGGATGAAATTGGCGAGCAGCAACGCGCAGATGAAGCGCTTGTTGCCAAGGCCCTCGTGCAGATCGAGAAAGGGAATTTGCAGGAACATGGCGTACATCAACACGGCAATGGCGGGCGTGACCCATGCGCCCAGACTTTGAGCCGACACGGGCGCGAGCACGCCAAACGCCGCCGCCAGGAGGACGGCGGCGAAGTAAATCGGGATTTGGTTGTGCTCGAGGGTGTCACGGGTCATGGGCTGGCTCTGGCTGATCAATGGATTGCAAGCCTAAGCACCCGGGAAGATAAGGTCGAGCGCCGCGACATTTCCTACGCCAAGACCACGATAAATTTGTTAGTTTCGGTTTCCAATAAAAGCGCGTGGCCCCAATACCCCCAAAGCGCGAGGATCGAGCCGCCCCATGAACCTGCCCACCCGCCCCGCCCCAGAAGCCTTTCACGAACCTGCTGCCGACGGTTATGCGATCGGCGGCTTCACCTGGCGCCACATCCGCACCGACCCGGCGCGCCCCGTGGTCATCATCAACGCCGCCACCTCCGTGCGTTGCCGCCACTACTCGCGCTTTGCAGACTATTTGTTCGCCCAGGGTTTCGACGTCATCACCTATGACTATCGCGGCATCGGCGAATCGCGCAGCGGCTCGCTGAAAGGCTTCAAGGCGTCCTGGTCGGACTGGGGCGTGCTGGATTTCGAGGCGATGCTGCAACGGGCGCAACGCGAATTTCCGGGGCAGCCGATTGATGTGGTTGCGCACAGCTTTGGCGGCTGTGCAGCCGGGCTGGCAGCCTCGGGCGCAGCAATCCGCAGGATCGTGACGGTCGGCGCCCAATTCGCCTACTGGCGCGATTACGCGGCGAGCACCCGTTGGCGGATGTTTGGCAAATGGCACGTGGTGATGCCCCTGCTGACAACACTGTGCGGTTACTTCCCCGGCAAACGTATGGGCTGGCTGGAGGACACCCCGGCTGGCGTGGTGCACGACTGGGCAACCCCCACACCTCGATACGAAACACGCCCCAGCGGGAAAGCTCTGGGCGAGCCGCCCTTTGGCCGCGTAAAGGCGCAGGTACTGGCCATCAGCATCACCGACGATCCCTTCGGCACGGTCGCGGCGATCGAGCGGTTGCTGGGTTATTTCAACGCCAGCGAGCGCACCCACCTGCGAATCGCCCCCGAGGACATCGGCGAAAAACACGTCGGGCATTTCGCGTTCTTTCGCAGTGAATATCAGGACAGGTTGTGGCCGATTGCGCTGGCGTGGCTGCAACAGGGCGCACTGGCACAAGACACACCAGGGCGCCAGGTGACGGGCCGCACCTAGATTCCCTTGGGATTTGCCCCAACCTGCGCTTCAATACTCCACCTGAATCCACACCCCAAGGACGTTGAGCCCATGGCCTCGCCGAACAAGCAGCAAAAACGTGCCCACCGGGCCAAGGCCAAGGCCAAGCAAAACCGTACCCAGCGCGCCGTCGCGACCAAGCCGGATGCGTTCGCCGGCGATGACAGCCGTATTGACCTGGAGTCGGTGGATTTAACCGAGTTGTTTGTCGAGATGCGCACCGCAGGCGAGACCAGCCAGCAGGCGTTGTGCGCGGCATTCCTGGCGCACCCGCTGTTGGCGCTGGTGCTGGAGCAGGAAGGCGAAGAGGAAGCCACCGACTTTATCTTCGCGGCACTGATCGAGTATCGCCAGTGGGCCACGGACAACGATGATGAAGCGGCCGCGTTGGCGTGGATTGAATCGCCGCAGTTTCAGGCGGACTACGTTGCGGCCTCCCAGGCTCTCGCCAACCCAGCAGACTGACGCAAAACAAAATGTGGGAGCGGGCTTGCTCGCGAATGCATTGGATCAGTCAGCACATCTGGTGACTGACACTGCGCTTTCGCGAGCAAGCCCGCTCCCACATTTGAACTGCGGCGCATTAAGCACTGCATTCCATCACTTCAATTGAGTACAGCAGCGCCCACCCTCTGCGCCTTGCGACGGCTCGCCACAACCAGCCCCGCCACCACCACCAGCAAGCTCAGAATCCCGGTCGCAATAATCTCGACCCGGTGCGCTTCCTGGAACAGCATGATGGTCAATGTACCGACGATGAATACCATCACCGCGTAAGTCAGGCCCGGAAACAGCCACATCTTGAACACGATTTTCTCGCCGGCTGCCGTGCGCTTCTGGCGCATGCGCAGTTGCGACACCGCGATCACCAGATACACCAGCAGCGCGATAGCGCCGGAACTTGCCAGCAGGAATTCGAACACCGCTGCAGGGGCCACATAGTTGGCGAATACCGCCAGGAACGCCGCGCCGGTAGACAGCAACACCGCCCAGTAAGGCGTGCCGCTCTTGTTGGTGCGTTTGGCCACGGCCGGTGCGTCACCGCGACGGCCCAGGGAGAACAACATGCGCGAGGCAGTGTACAACGCCGAGTTCAAGCAGCTGGTCACGGCAACCAACACCACCAGGTCAACGATCAGCTTGGCGTTAGGAATGCCCATGCGTTCCAGCACGGTCTGGTAGGAACCTACCGCCGCCAGGGTCGGATCGTTCCATGGCACCAGCGACACCACGATGAAGATCGACAGCAGGTAGAACAAACCAATCCGCCAGATCACCGAGTTGGTGGCCTTGGTGATTTGCTGGCCAGGGTTCTTCGATTCGGCAGCCGCGATGGTGACGATCTCGGTGCCCATGAAAGAGAACATGGTGGTCAGGATCGCCGCCAATACCGCGCCCATGCCGTTTGGCATAAAGCCCTGGGTATCGAACAGGTGCGACACACCACTGACCTGGCTGGTCGGCAGGAAGCCGAAAATCGCCGCCAGGCCGAGGATCACAAAGCCCACAATCGCCACGACTTTGATCAGCGCAAACCAGAACTCGAACTCACCGTAGTTCTTCACGCTGAACAGGTTGGTCGCGGTCAGCAGCAACGTGATGATCAGGGTAAACGCCCAGATAGCCACGTCGGGGAACCAGGCGTGGAGGATGGTCGCAGCGGCGTTGGCTTCCAATGGAATCACCAGCACCCAGAACCACCAGTACAGCCAACCGATGGTGAAGCCGGCCCAGTGCCCGATCGCGCGGTCGGCGTAGGTGGAGAACGAACCGGTGTCAGGCGAGGCCACGGCCATTTCGGCCAGCATGCGCATCACCAACACCACCAAGGTGCCTGCTGCGGCATACGCCAGCAGTACGGCGGGCCCGGCGGCAGCAATCGCGTGGCCGGAGCCGACAAACAAACCGGCACCAATAACGCCGGCAATCGACAGCATGGTGACGTGACGCGGTTTGAGCCCCTGTTCGAGGTCATTGGAGCTTTGCGTACTACTCATTGACACACCTTTGCGAGGAATTGCGAAAACAGTCCGCCCGGCCTGCGATCTTTCTCGTGAAAAGAAACCAACGGGGCGTTCTTTATTTTTTACGCAAGATTTGCGCCAAAATGTTTCACAGCCTTGTTTGACGCGGCCTGCAGCGCATTCCAAATATGCACGCAAGTCATTGAGAATAATGGCATTCCGCTATAGCGTTACCGGGCGACTCACTTTCAAGACGTATAAACGCACCAAAAACACACACAAAAAGTGCGTGACGCTCCATTAAAGGGCTGATAAGCGCCGTTTGCCCGGTTAACCCTTCCAACACCCGGCCAAAGCTGGCACCATCGCGCCCTTTTTTACGCGAAGCCTGTGGATTTATCGGGTTCAAACGTCTGTTGGTTGTTGATAGCGCGACACGCTGCTGCGCTGATGCGACACCCTGCCGCAGACCACCCGTTTACCGCCCGCCGGGCTGTTGGCTGTCATCCAAACGCTATGCTAGCTTGGCGCCTCGCCAGGAAGGCAGCCCAACAGCAGGCACGCAATGAACACAATGAGGACCGCACATGGCCGAGGCCGCGCCCGCGCTTGAAATCCGCAACTTGCATAAACGCTACGGTGAGCTGGAGGTACTTAAAGGTATCTCGCTGACCGCCCGCGACGGCGACGTGATCTCGATCCTGGGTTCCTCCGGTTCCGGCAAGTCCACCTTTTTGCGCTGCATCAACCTGCTGGAAAACCCGCACCAGGGCCAGATTCTGGTGGCCGGCGAAGAGCTCAAGCTCAAGGCCGCAAAAAACGGCGAGCTGATGGCCGCCGACGGCAAACAGATCAACCGCCTGCGCAGTGAAATCGGTTTTGTGTTTCAAAACTTTAACCTGTGGCCGCACATGAGCATCCTCGACAACATCATCGAGGCGCCCCGCCGTGTGCTCGGCCAGAGCAAAGCCGAGGCCATCGAAGTGGCCGAAGCCTTGCTGGCCAAGGTCGGCATCAGCGACAAGCGTCACGCTTACCCGGCGCAACTGTCGGGCGGCCAGCAACAACGTGCGGCCATCGCGCGCACCCTGGCGATGCAGCCCAAGGTCATCCTGTTCGACGAGCCAACCTCGGCCCTTGACCCGGAAATGGTTCAGGAAGTACTTAATGTGATCCGCGCACTGGCCGAAGAAGGCCGCACCATGCTGCTGGTCACCCATGAAATGGGCTTCGCCCGTCAGGTGTCCAGTGAAGTGGTGTTCCTGCACCAGGGCCTGGTCGAAGAGCAAGGATCGCCACAGCAGGTGTTTGAAAACCCGCTTTCGGCGCGCTGCAAACAATTCATGTCCAGCAACCGCTAACGGAGCAACATGCATGCAGAACTATAAAAAATTCCTTCTGGCTGCGGCCGTCTCGATGGCGTTCAGCGCCACGGCCATGGCAGAAACCTTGAAAATGGGGATCGAAGCGGCCTACCCGCCCTTCAACAACAAAGACGCCAGCGGCAACGTGGTAGGTTTTGACAAAGACATCGGCGATGCCCTGTGCGCCAAGATGAAAGTCGAGAAGTGCGAAGTGTATGTGTCCGACTGGGACGGCATCATCCCGGCCCTGAACGCCAAGAAGTTCGACTTCCTGGTGTCCTCGCTCTCGATCACCGATGAGCGCAAGCAGGCTGTCGACTTCACCGACCCGTACTACTCCAACAAGCTGCAATTCATCGCACCTAAAGCCACAGCGGACTTCAAAACCGACGCCGGTTACCTGAAGGGCAAGATCATCGGCGCCCAACGCGCGACGCTGGCCGGTACTTACCTGGAAGACAAGCTGCCGGACACCACCGCCAAGCTGTACGACACCCAGGAAAACGCCTACCTCGACCTGACGTCCGGCCGCCTGGATGGCATCCTCGCCGACAAATACGTGCAGTACGAATGGCTCAAGAGCAAAGACGGTTCGGCCTATGAGTTCAAAGGCGACCCGGTGGTAGAAAGCGACAAGATCGGTATCGCCGTACGCAAGGGCGACCCGCTGCGCGAGCGCCTGAACAAAGCCCTGGCAGAGATCAAGGCAGACGGCACCTACAAGAAGATCAACGACAAGTACTTCCCGTTCAGCATCGAATGATGCTGAGCGACTTGCCCGGCGCGCTCCGTCGAGCGCGCCGGCTTTTAGCAATGCCTGCCGCGATATGAAAACACCATGAATTTCGATCTCTACGGATTCGGCCCGGCGCTTGCCGCCGGCGCGCTGATGACCGTCAAACTGGCGCTCACGGCCCTGTGCCTGGGGCTGGTGCTCGGCCTTGCCGGCGCCCTGGCCAAGACGTCCCCGTACAAGCCGCTGCAATGGCTTGGCGGCGCTTACTCGACCATCGTTCGCGGTATTCCCGAACTGCTGTGGGTGCTGCTGATTTATTTCGGCACGGTCAATTTGATGCGCGCCCTGGGGGAGTTTTTTGGTAACCCCGACCTTTCCCTGAGTGCCTTTGCCGCCGGGGTGATCGCCCTGGGCCTGTGCTTTGGCGCCTATGCCACGGAAGTGTTTCGTGGTGCGATTCTCGCCATTCCCAAGGGCCACCGCGAAGCCGGTGTGGCGTTGGGCCTGTCGAAGTTGCGGATTTTTACCCGGTTGATCATGCCGCAGATGTGGCGTATCGCCCTGCCGGGCCTGGGTAATCTGTTCATGATTCTGATGAAGGACACCGCGCTGGTGTCGGTGATCGGCCTGGAAGAAATCATGCGCCACGCGCAGATCGGCGTGACCGTGACTAAACAGCCATTCACCTTCTTTATGGTCGCAGCCTTCATGTACCTGGGCCTCACCGTACTGGCAATGATCAGCATGCACTTCCTGGAAAAACGCGCCGCCCGCGGCTTTGCAAGGAGCACCCAATGAGCGGTGACTACAGTTGGCTGTCGCATTTTGACCTGGGCCTGAATTGGGCCGTGATCATCAAGTGGCTGCCCAAACTGGCCCAAGGCGCGACCCTGACGCTTGAGCTGGTGGCCATCGCCGTGATCGCCGGTTTGCTGCTGGCGATTCCGCTGGGTATCGCCCGCTCCTCGCGCCGCTGGTACGTGAGCGCCCTGCCCTACGCCTACATCTTCTTCTTCCGTGGTACGCCGCTGCTGGTGCAGTTGTTTCTGGTGTATTACGGCCTGGCGCAGTTCGACGCCGTGCGCGAGAGCTTCATGTGGCCCTACCTGCGCGACCCGTTCTGGTGCGCCACGGCCACCATGACCCTGCACACTGCGGCCTATATCGCCGAGATTCTGCGCGGCGCGATCCAGGCCATTCCGCCGGGTGAAATCGAAGCGGCGCGTGCCTTGGGCATGTCCAGGCCCAAAACGCTGTTCTACATCATCCTGCCGCGCGCCTCGCGCATCGGCCTGCCGGCCTATAGCAACGAAGTGATCCTGATGCTCAAGGCCAGCGCCCTGGCCAGTACTGTGACCTTGCTGGAACTGACCGGCATGGCGCGCACGATCATTGCGCGCACTTATTTGCCGGTAGAGATCTTCTTCGCCGCCGGGCTGTTCTACCTGTTGATGGCCTACATCCTGGTGCGCGGCTTCAAGTTGCTGGAACGCTGGCTGCGCGTCGATGCCTGCCAGGGACGTTGAAGCGCGCTTTAACGCGCTGGATGCATTCCTGATCGAGCATCAAGGGCTGTGGAAACCACGGCCCTTTACGCATCTGCACTTGCCCTGGGAAACAGCGCACCCGCAGTTGGCGCAGTGGCTGCGCCAGCGTTCGTTGGCCGAGGCGGAAGCCAGCCATAACCAGCCCCACGCGTTACAGGCGCCAGCGCCTTTTCCACAGCTCGCCGAACAAGCGCAGCGCTTGAGTGCTGTGGATAAGTTACCGTTGCAACCCTTGAAGCCTGCGCTCCATCGCCTGAACGTGGAGGTGCCCGGTCGCAAATGGCAGCAGATCGAAGCCTTCGGCGCCGCGCTGCAATTTGCGCAAACACCCACACATTGGTTGGACTGGTGCGCCGGCAAAGGCCACCTCGGCCGCCGCCTGCTGCAACCCGGCCAGCAACTGACGTGCCTGGAATACGATCCGGCCTTGATCGCCGCAGGCCAGGCGCTGAGCGATCACCATGGCTTGTCCGCCCGCCATCAACTGCAAGACGTGATGGCCGATGTGGCGATCAACCCCGAACACACACCCGTTGCCCTGCATGCCTGCGGAGACCTGCACGTACGCCTGCTGCAACTCGCCACTGCGGCCGGTTGCAAAAGCCTGGCGCTGGCGCCGTGCTGCTATAACCGCATCAACGCTGAGAACTACCTGGCACTGTCGGCTGCTGGCCGCGCATCGCAGTTGCAGTTATCGATTGAAGACTTGGGCCTGCCCCTGAGCGAAACCGTCACCGCCGGCAATCGTGTACGCCAGCAGCGCGACACTTCCATGGCCCGCCGCCTGGGCTTTGACCGCCTGCAACGGCAACTGCGCGGCTGCGACGACTACCTGCCCACGCCGTCCCTGCCCGCGAGCTGGCTGGACAAACCCTTCGCCGACTACTGCCAGGCGCTGGCAAGCCTCAAGGGTTTATCCACAGGGGAAGAAAATTGGGCCGAGCTGGAGGCACACGGCTGGCGCCGTTTGGCCGAAGTGCGAAACCTGGAATTGGTACGGGGCTTATTCCGACGCCCACTGGAAATGTGGCTGGTGCTGGACCGGGCACTTTTCCTCTCGGAACAGGGCTACAAGGTTGAGATAGGCACCTTCTGTGAATCCACGCTCACCCCGCGCAACTTGATGGTGCTGGCGGAGCGCGATTAAGGCGCAAAATTTCCTACACGCGCCCTGTGGATAACTCTGTTGATGGAATCTTTACAGAAGCTGTAGCCATCTGCGTTACGGGCCAAAAGGCATGCTGGTCATTTTTTGTTCATAAAATAAAACGCACACAAAACAGGCAGTTGCAGCGTGTTGAGAACGGCTCCACAAAATGGCTGTTTCGTGACAGCTCCAACCAACCGATTGTGCATAAGCATCTGGCGATAAGCGCATAAAGCACACTTTAGGCGCGCCTTTTCGGCGCCTTCAGCAGTTGGCAAATCTCGTTGAAATCATCACTGGCCAGCCGTTTCGCCACGTTGTCCAACGGGTCGGAGGCAAACGCCAGCGCCTCGTTGATTTTCATGTCGCGATGAACCTCCAGCGGCGCTTTGCCAAGCCGCTGCTTGAAGGCCTCAAGCATATCCAGGCTGAAGGCATTGCTCTCGTCCACCTGGTTGACCACCACATGCACAGCCGGTGGCCGCTCACCCTCAAGGTGTGGCGCAAGCAATACATCAAGATGGTCCAGGGTGCCCAGACACGCGGCATCGGCTTGCACAATCACCAGCACCACGTCCGCGACGTTGAGCGCTTGATGAAAGTAAACGTTATTACCGGCTGGGGTATCGATGATCACCGTCTGCCGCTCGCTCAAGCCCAGGGAAGCGAGGCGCTGTGCGAGCCAGGAAGGTTCGTGTTTAAGCCAGCGTTCGAGGTTTTCCTGCTGCTCGATGTCGATATCGCCAAAGGTAATCACCTGGCAACCGGCGAAACCAAGCTGCTGCAATTGCGCCCACTGCCCATGTTCCAGGCTGGTACGGCCGAGCCCGGGCAGTGATGCACTGACGCCGAAATGATGGTGCAACGCATTTTGCGGGTCCAGGTCCAGCGCCACCACCGATTCGCCATGGCGCTGCAAACCGCTGCTCAAGGCCGTGGCCAATGTACTTCGACCGACGCCGCCATTGATCGACACTAACGCCACCACTTTCGGGCGCAGCGCAGCGGTTTCAGGCGGTCGGGGGTGGCTGCCTTCGTCGGCAGGCACGCTGCCGAAGAAGTGCATGCGCGCATCAATGCCGTGGGCATCGTGGGTCACGTTTTTGCCGAACAATGCCAGCAGTTCTTCACTAAGGCTCATGGCCTGCTCCTCACGACGCAGCTTAAAGACGTGAAGGGTCGGCAAGCAGGTACTCACCGCAGGTCTTTTTATAGGCGTCCCAGTTGAAGCATTCTGTGACAGACACGGCAAAGTGTCATTATTTTGATGTTTTAACTGGTTGTTTTTTAGACAAGTGGTAAATGGTCAAATTAATGACCAAGCCATTCCTTAATGCAAACGCACCGTGAGGGCGCGGCATAACGCATTCACATCCTGGCAGCCGATGCTGTTGAGCAGCGGGTCAAGCGGATCGTTTCCGTAGGCCTGCGCCTCACGGAACGCCGGGTCCCGGTGGACCGCGCCCAACACCGCGTCGCCAAGGTGCAGCTTGAACACAGTGGCCATGTCCTGGCTGAACGCGTGAGCGCCGTCGACCTGGTTGATCACATAAAAGCGCTCCGGGGACGCCTCACCCTCAAGGTAAGGCGCGAGCACTTCATCCATCTTGGCCAAACGGCGAAATGAAGCCGCGTCAGGCTTGACCACCACCAGCACCACATCGGCCATCGACATCGCCTGATTAAGGTAAACCGTGTTGCCCGCCGGCACGTCGATCACCACTGTGTCCTGGCCGTTCAGGCCCAAACCGCCCAAGCGCTTGCCGAGAAAATCGAGGTCCTGGCCCAGCCAGCGCGTCAGGCTTTGTTGCTGCACCAGGTCAGTATCACCGAACGCCACCAGACGACACCCGGCAAACCCACGCTCGGGCAATGCCTGCCAGGTTTGATTGAGCAGGCTGGTCGCACCGATGCCGGGCAGCTCAGCGCCGGGGCACAAGTGGTGGCGCAGTGAATTTTGCGGGTCCAGGTCCAACGCCAGCGCCGGGTGGCCTTGGCGTTGCAAACCACTGGCAATCGCCGCCGCCAATGTACTGCGCCCTACACCGCCGGTGGCAGACACCACCACCACGACTTTCGGCGCCAGCGGGTCCGAATACACCTCGCCACGCGGGCCTTCGACCAACTCTGACGGGCGCAAGTGATTCGCAGCGCCTTGGTTCAACTGATCCAGCAGATGCTGTAAAGGCGCCGGGGCCGATTCCGGGGTTGCATCGGGCTGGCTAAAAGAGTGCATACCCAGCGCGGTATATAGTTTTGAAATGTGATCTGTACGCCCCACTGACTGCCTCCTCCTCTCGCAAACCGCTGGTTAAGTAAGGCGCGCATTGTGTGATATCACACTGATGGTGTCAGTATTTTGCTGTTTGTAACGAAATGCTTTCAGATGAGTGGCATGGCGCCATTTTTATGGCTCAGCACGGCATTTTAAATTTCTGTTTCTAAATCAATGAACTACTGAATTTATGTACGATTTTTGATCGGTACTCCCCCATTTACGCCAACCCTGATTCGTCTTCGTATCAGCACGTACATAAATCCCCAGCCAATACACAACGAGACAAAACCCGCGACTGCAGACACAGCCCGGATACCTCCCAGGCATTCAATGGCCTCACCCCAACCATTGACCCAAGAGGCCACCACCATGAACCCGAACAACTGGAAAACCCTCATCGCCGCCAGCCTGTTTGCCGCCAGCTTCACCGCCCACGCAGGCGTCAGCCACAAGCCCGACATCCAGCGCGTACTCGCCACCACCGAAGACACCCGCTCCGGCTGCGGCGTGGTCAACGCCCACCTGACTTACCTCGACTCCAAAGGCCAGACCCAAGTGCTGGACTACATGAAATTCACCGATAATTGTGGGGATGGAAACTGAGCCGCTGAGTTGTCCGATAAAGCGCCCTCGGAGCGGCGAAAAAGCTGCGATCGCAAAAAAACCTCTGCATCTGCAAAAATAGTCAGAATTCAGGGGTTTACAGATGCTTGCCAATCGCTATAATCGTCGCCCTAACACGCCGGTATAGCTCAGTTGGTAGAGCAACTGACTTGTAATCAGTAGGTCCCGGGTTCGACTCCTGGTGCCGGCACCATATAAAACAAGGCCTCGCAGCGATGCGGGGCCTTGTTGTTTCTGCCAAACGTACAAATAGACGTACATTGTTTTCCATTGCGCCTGAGTTATCCACAGAATCGAGCGGTGCCGTTTATCTGAAAAGCCAGCCCTCCCCCGGCGTCCAGCCAACCGAATACAATCTCCTAAAACTGTAGTGAAAAATTCAAAGGCCGCTGGTAATCTTCCGGCCACGTTCGCCAGACATTTAGGGATGGAGGCGAAAATAGAAGCTCTGGAGCCGCGAACCTCCGGGGCTTTGCTTTTCCAGGAGGATATCCGCGTAATTGGCTGTCATAACAACATTTGGTACCGTCCGCTCACGCTCATCGGTATTGAGGGATGGTGGTGGCAATAGAGGTGCTGGAGGTATGGCGAATTCGGGGCATCGTCACTCTACTATTGAGTAGATGACGATCGACACAGCTAAAACCCAGGCTGAGGTCAGCAAAACCCCCATGCATGGGTGGTAATAATCCATCGTCACTTCCTTATACCTAAATCCTCCTTTCAAATCAGCTTAGCGTAAAACCGCGCGCGCATACGCCAGTCAATCCCGCAGCGCGATCACGGCACCATCCCCATCGTCAGTAATGGCGAGAATTCGTTGAGCATGGCTGGGTCAAATCGGTTTCCAACATGCTAGATTTTTTTTCAACCTGCTGCAGGTGTGATTTGACTAGCCCTCGTATAACTTGTGAAACAGTTCTGTCCTCAAAAATCGCAGCTTTTACCAATCTCTGTTTGGTCTGAGCATCAATTAGAATTGTGATCCTTTCAATATCTTTTTGCATGTTAACCTGTATATCTGCAAGCCTTAAAACCATACCGCTACACCCAACTTGCAAGGCCCTCTTGCCCAGTCGGAGACCCAATGATGGCGCTTGTGACTAAATTTGATGCACGCTCACATAAGCGCCCTGCTATTTTGGCTCGATCATAAGCCGCTGCCAACTCTCCCGCTCTCCAACCTACCCGCTGAGCAGGTCGGAGAGCACCATGGTGGCGCAGGAGGCTGACGCGCGTCCTTTTTCGCCGCGCCTGAATTATCCACAGAATCGAACCATGCTGCCTATCTGAAATACCGCATCCCCTGGCGCACTGCCGACCGAACACAATCCCTTTTTTCTGGCTTTACTTCCGCACCGACTCACACGTTTAATCAAGGCGGGACGCTGACGGGCAGCAAGACAGCATGCACGCTTAGTTATCCGCCAGCGATCCCACTCATTTAGTTTCAATCATTTGAGCTGGTTGACAGATCGGGCAAATCGCTCCAAACCCTGGTTGACAGAACCCCGAATTCGCCATAACGGGATTTTCCGTGGCGAAATCCAGATAACGGGATTCGGTCCGAATGGTGCGCCTGCTCCGCTTTTCCTACGTGGATTGAGGTGCATGCTAATTTTCACGACCACGAATGTATGTCAATTCGCAATCGCCCTGACGTACGCCTGGCACGTTCGCAGCGCGATCAGTCCTTGATGCCTATCGCCGGTGATGGCAAGGATTTGTTGAACCCTCTGCATTCTTGAGTTCAACTGTTGTTTCTGTCCATACTCCCCCGTCAACTGTCAACCGAAAACCCATCATGGCCCTCACCAAACCCAACCAGCAGCTGCGCCGCGACCTGGCGCAAATAGGCTTAACGCTAAAAGCAGGAACTCTCCAGGAGGCTGACAATGGGTCATTCTGCTGAGTATCAAACCGAGCTGTACATCAAGCAGCTTGAGCGGATGGCCCAAAACCTTTTTGATCAGAGCAAGAAATTCCGTGAGGGCGGCCTGGAAGAGCTGTCGGGCTCAACACTCGAACAAGCTTCTCAGCTCACGCGCGCAATTGGCCATTTGAGAAAGATCATGGAGGAATAGACATGACCCTGACCAAGCCCAACCAAGACCTTAAACGCGACCTGCAAGGTATCGCCTCCGATCTCAAGTGGTCAGCCGTGGAGCTGATGAGGATTGCCGAGCGCCTGAGCCTGGCAGGCAATGAGGCGGACGCCCAGGCGGTGCTGAGGATGTGCACTGTGTTTCATGCGGACGAGGATCGGCTGGCTGGGTATGCGGATGAGGTGAAGACGGGAAGGATTGTGCGGGGGAAGGCTCAGTGATGTATAAAATTGCCTTTCTGTGACTTCTCGTCGCTTTATAGCATCTAATCTTTACCTAATAGGTAAAGAAGGGTAGCCTTTAGGAGTGAAGCTTGAAACTGGACTTCAAAGACAAAAAGCTTCGCGATCTATGTGAGCAAAGCCGTGTTGCGGAGAAAAAGCTAGGAGCTGATTCGGCCCGTAAATTGAGATCTAGGCTTTCTGATATTGAAGCCGCGACCACAGTTCTCGATCTCGTTGCTGGCGCCCCTCACCCCCTTAAGGGCGACAGGAAAAATCAGTTCTCAGTCAGTTTGGCCGGCGGATGCAGGATTGTATTCGAGCCCGATCACGACCCACTCCCGCTGCGCGATGATCAGTCTTTGGACTGGTCTCAAGTATTTGATGTGAAAGTTATTTTTATCGGAGATTACCATGAATGATTTGGCCGTTTCGTTTGCGCCAGATTGGGTGTCCCCGCCTGGCGACACCATCCTCGACCTCATCGAGGAGAAGGAATGGACTCAGGATGAGCTCGCTACAAGGCTCGGGGTGTCGGCAAAGCTTGTAAACCAGTTAATCAAAGGCAAGGCAGCCTTAAGTCAGGATACAGCCCTCAAGCTGGAGCGCGTACTAGGCAGTACTGCTGCATTTTGGATTTCACGAGAGGCTCTCTATAGGGAGCAGCTATCTCGTGCAGAGTCCAAGGCGAAGCTTGGTCAGTGGACGTCTTGGCTTGACTGCCTCCCTTTAAAGGAGCTGATGTCTTCAGGGGCTATTGAAAAATGCCGAATTGTTGAAAAAAACAAGCCCGGACTAGTAGAGCAATGTCTGAAGTTTTTCGGCGTTGCATCTCCTGACGAGTGGACGGATCACTATTCTGGAATGCAGGTAGCGTTCCGGCGTAGCCGAGAGGACCAAAGCGATATTGCAGCTATTTCCTCCTGGCTTCGAATGGGTGAGATTGAGGCTGAACAGTTCTCTGGACCGAAATACGATCGAGATAAATTTGAAAAAGCCTTGATTGAAATTCGCTCACTAACCACAAAGAGCCCCAAAGACTTTGAGCCTCGAATGAGGTCGCTTTTCACTGATGCTGGTGTAGCGTTCGTACTCGTACCTGCCATTCCGAGATCCCATGTAAGCGGCGTTGCCAGGTGGCTTAACCCTCATAGGCCGCTAATCCAGATGTCCCTTTATGGAAAAACTAACGATAAGTTTTGGTTCACCCTGTTCCATGAGTCAGCGCATATTTTGCTTCATGCTAACGAAAAGAAGTCTGTTTACCTCGACGATCCAAGCAAGCGGAACAACGAAGATCCGAAGGAGATAGAGGCAAACGATTGGGCAGGAAACTTTATGATTCCAAAGCAGTATTCGCACGCTTTGGCTGGGCTGAAGACCAGAGATGCGGTACAGACCTTTGCACGCCAGCTCGGAGTTCATCCGGGAATTGTCGTGGGTCGACTTCAGCACGATGGGTTGATAGAAGTGTCCTGGATGAACGACTTGAAGCAAAGCTTCAGGTTCGCCGAAACCAATTAAATCAAAAGCCCGGCCCAGCGCCGGGCTTCTTGTTTCTGATGGTTCTCAGTTCACTCGCCGCTCATCTTCTTGACCTGGATTGACTCACATCATCAACGTAGCGGCATAATGCCATGGGAATTCGCTACGGAGGTTCGGGTTATGAAAAATGTAATCTGGTACACAGCCCTTGCAATACCACCGATGATAGCGATTGCTGCATTTTCCCTTGAGAGCCGCTACACATATGGCATTCAGGATCGTGGACTTGCCAGGCATCGGAAAAAGTTAAGAACCATAGGGAAGGTTGCTGTCGCGGTTAGCGTATTGGCGATTGCAGTTACGGTTATCTATCTGATTAAGAATCCTCAATAGGGCCCCAAGCAGGGCTTCTTGTTTCTGCCCTTCCCTACCCAACTGCTCTATTCGAGATGTCAATATGCTCGCAGATCTTCCCAAGATGCTTCAAAGCCCAGAGGCGAAGGCCAAACGCATGTTGCAGCTCGGCGAACCCCATATTCACTCTTTGACCACTTTTGTTGACCAGCTTCGCGAGAGTGCCGGACCAGGTGTGGGGATCCCCTACTTTGACCCTTGGGATGGCGGCGTTGACGCTGAAGCGTTGTTCCTGCTGGAGGCGCCAGGGGCAAAAGCGGTTGCTTCGGGCTTTATTTCACGGAACAATCCTGACGAAACTGCGAAGAATATGTTCGAGCTTGGGGTCGAGGCTGGCATTGATCGCAAACACACAGTGCTTTGGAATGTCGTACCTTGGTACATCGGGACTGGCACGAAAATACGAGCAGCCACCCCTCTAGATCTCGAGGCAGGGCTTCAACCGCTGCCTCGATTGCTGGCACTGCTACCAAAGCTACGGACTGTCGTTTTACTGGGGAGAAAGGCAGAGAAGGCCGCAGCAACCATTGCCTCAGTCCGGCCCGATCTGAAGCTGTTCATTTGCGCCCACCCGAGCCCGCTATACGTAAATAACGCAACTGGTAACCGCGAAAAAATTCTTAAAATTCTTCGTCAGGTCAGTGCACATTTACAGCAACGTTAACTCGCAGAGCCCGGCTAAGCTTCGGGCTTCTCATTTTGAACCTGGCCTCAGCCCGTCATAACTCCGCTCACACGTCAAACCAGCTATTCGGGAGTGGTCATAAGCCGCTGCCAGCTCTCCCGCTCTTTTGTCAGCCCGCTGGAGCAAGTCGGAGAGCACCATGGCGGCGCGGGTGGCTGACGCGCCTCGCTGGGCAGATCCGGGATCGCTGCAGGAAGCGGCGGCAAACTTACTGGCTTCGACGTACAGGCGGTCACCAGCAGTAGCAGCAATGCTGCCATCAACATCTGCAGCTTTGTTTTGTTCTCGCGCATCACTTCCCGCCTTATTTACGGCCGACTGGCGGCGTTGATCTTCTTCACGAGCCTCGCTCACAGCCCTGGCAATCGCAAGAGCCTGGGCAATGTCACGATCTGCAATCTGTTTCCCATAGCGCCAGGCGTCCACTTTCAATGTGGAAAAACAAGCAATGGCCATCGCCAGAAGCAGAACGAGCAGCTTTTGCGCCGGCGTCATGCCAGCACCTGCAGCGCTTTGTCATACAGCCCCTGGCGGTCAGCCTGGCCATTGAGCCCGCCATTGATGCGCCGTGTGATCTTCGTGAAGTCCTTCTGATCCGCCAAAGTGTTCAGGCCACGGGTGGACCAGAACCAGGCAGCCGACATCGTGGCGTACTGCGGCTGCTCCAGCAGCTCAGGCTTATTGATCAGATCAACGCCCAAGGCTTCACCACAGGATTTGTAATTCGCCCGGCCGGTAATCTGGATCAAGCCCCGGCCACGGTATTTGGAGCCGTCACCCGACAGCGTGTTGCCCAGGTCGGCGCGGCCCTCGTAGCCGAGCTGTTGCGACGTCGGCCCCCAGATCTCGCGCACCCATCGCAACTGGCCCGACTCATGTCCGACTTGGGCGATGAAAGCGGCAGCCCGCAACGCGCCAACAATGGCATAGCGGTTCATCGCCGTGTTTAACGCAGAAACGAAAACGCCGGCTTGTCGGCCGGCGTTCGGGAGGATCTGCAGCAACTGCTGCTCGGTGATCAGCATACTTTTCTCCAGGCGAAAAAAAGCCCGGCGCAATGGCCGGGCTCTGTTTTTGTCTTATTTACTGCTCAACCGCTTTGTACAGTCTGAACAGTCTCGCTGCGTACATTGCGTGCCCAAGATCGTTTGGGTGCCATTTAACACCCGCAGAGGTGCCCCACCCGCTCGCCTCCGGGATAGCCGCGAAGTCCATCACCGACATGTACTGGAGCGATTCCTCCAGGGCAACGATGTACATTTCATGATCTACAGCTGCGGTCTCGTCGGTGTACTTGCCGTTTGCGTCGAGCGGTGCCATTGACCACGGGCCCAAGGCGATTACCTTTGGCTTGCTGGACATGGCCCGAGCCTGCCGGACAAGCGTTGCGTACTGACGGTGAAATAGGACCGGGTCCTTGGTGGCGTTGTCATGCTCGCCCAGTTGCAGAACCACCAAATTGGGCTTGGTATCTGCCACCATCGGTAGGCCGGCAACACGGTCGGCAACCGAGCCGCTGCCACCATAGGTGTGGTAGCACTTGACCACATACTGGTTTCTGTCCTTGGCGATCATCGCTGTGAGCAGGTTGGAATAATCTGTCTTGGAGCTGGAGGCGCCCATGCCCGATGTGTGAGACCAGCCAAGCTCGCGGATCGTGTCCTTGTTGAAGGCGTGCCGCGTGATGCTGTCTCCGACGAACAAAACCCGGTAGGCCTTATCAGAAGAGGCCGGACATTTAACGTGCTGGTCGAGCTGAGATTGTTCCGCCATGACAGCGCTTGAGAAAAAAAACGCTGCCAGTAAAAGCTTGCCGTGCATCAAACCGCTCCTTTATTTGAGGTGCGATTGTAGCACGGCGCCATGACCAAATAATTCAGATCATTCAATACGTATTGACAGATGTAACGATGTGATTAGATCCATCCCACTGCATTTGGATCAATGCCGTTTTCCCGTTGGGGATTGTTGTTACCACTGGAATAGCCCCAAACAAAACATAGTTCCAATTGAAAATAGACCGCGGGCCGGTTTCAGTATTGTAAATACGCATCGAGACCCGATCACCTGCCGCCAACATATCGCCATGCAGAGACATGCTGTTGATGTTTCCAGAAAGCGGAATTCGTACAGCCATCGACTGCCATGAAAAGTTTTTGTCAAAATCATATGCAGTTAACACTTCACCACGCGGAAGGGTTGAACCAGAACTGACGACCTTCCAGCCCTGAAAAGCGGCTACCGACTCATCGTAAGAAACCCTTGCTGAGGCTCCCTTTCCAGCCAACAGAACACCACCTATCGCGACGGTCGTATAAGGATCGTCAATGAATATGTCGAGCTCTTTCTGGGGGTTGCTTGTAACAATGCTGTTGACTGTTACGTTAAACGTGTTCCTGAATACAACGCGCTTTCTTGCAATATCAACGTTTACGGCAGAATCGTTACTCGAGTAAACGATTTCAGACGCAAGAATCCCTGTCATCGGTCCATAGGTGCTAACTGCTGGAGAAACAACCGGATCTACGCAGAAATCACCCAGCACTATCGCGCTGGCACCAACGAAGTATCCTGCATTGATTCTTGGGCGTGCAGCATTATCCAGGCGAATGTGAAACCCCGGTGTAGGAGCAGAATAATTCCCGCCAGTAATGGTCACGTTGTCGTTGTACAGCGGAGTGAAGCCAGCGGTACCGTCTTTATAGAAGCCGACATGAACGGAGCAGTTGCCTATCCCGGTGAAACTAACGTCAATCTCGGTATCTTGGGTTCCTGCCACGCCGTTTGCGTTGTTCTCGCTGAACGCATCTCGACTGTACACAGTAACGCCTTGATGGTTTCCGTCGCCGCCACACTGTTGGATCTTTGTCTTTGTGGCTCGGCTGTAAACGCCGGCGCCGTTGATGTTGTCAGAAACGACCACGAAAGCCTGAACGGTGGTGTCATAGGCCAGGCAGCGACGGAACGTTACGCTGTTCATTTTCGTGACAAAGCCATTTGGCCCGCCGTATGCGATGCAGTCCTCTACAAGAATGTTTCCACCGTAACGGCCTGCCGGGTCGCTACCGTTCTGCTCCCACAGATGGTTGTGGTTGTTCGCCCGGGTGTTTACGGACTTCACGTAAATATCGCGCGTGGTTTCGCTAACGCCGAACAGGGCATTATTGCCAGTAGCGAAAGCATCGATGTTCATGTTGCCAAGAACGCAGCTATTGGAACCGGTGAAACCAATCGTTCCGACTACGGTTGTGCCGCCCGAGGACCATTGCTTAGTCGTGCGGTTCATGAGTGTTGAGCCGGCACCGACAAGTGTGCAGCCGGTCGGCACGATGATTTCAAGCGCCTTGATGATGCCAGCCGGCAGACGAACCCTTTTGTATTGATTCAGGTATCCGACAATTTTTGCGGATTGATCAGTAGTACCCGTGAGGTCGAGGTCTGTGGGCTGGAAGAAGCCGGCATTCAGGAACGGCTGAACATACTGGCGCACCGAGGCATCGCCAACGGACACCAGTTTTGGCGCGTCCGTGGCCCAGGTACCGGTTAGGGTCAGCGGTAGTGAACTTGGGTTTTTGACCTTGTACAGATCACCAGTATTTGCAGGGTATTGGACCAGCTGGTTTGCTCGCTCCACCACACCTCCGGCGGCGTACTGAACGTAGATCGCCTCCCAACCAATGTTTTGCAATTGGTTCGAGAATTCGAACTGCATCCCAGTCCATGTTTTTAACGCTTTCCCAAGCCTGCCCGGCCACGTCAAGGCGCTACCGTTAACGAGCTGGTCGAGGATTTGGGCGTTGTCGCGAAGGTCGCGCGGATCAGTCGAACCGCTCGGTTCAACAGGGTTTCCGGTGCTATAGGCCATGGTTTTCCCCGAGGCAAAAAAAAGCCCGCTCAACGGCGGGCCTTGGAAGGTTTGGTGCTTACGCCGATGCGGGCGGATAGTTGTCATCGTCCGCATAGAACACGGGCGAGTACTCAGTTGCCGTGACAGCACAGGAGCCGTCTTGGTTTGGGGTTATCTCGGTAATCATTGCCGGGTAGCCGACCTGTTCACTCGGACCGAACAGGAACCTTGCGGTCTCAATGCTCAGATCGGTGACGATATCGAAGTCGATTGCGCTGAGCGGCACCAGCACTTGGTGAAAGCCAGCATCCATAGGCTCAAACAGGCTTGTGACCGTACCGTCGTGCCGCCGTATAACAGCGCGCGGCGCTACCATCGACCAGTCCATCTCTTCGCTTAGCGTGAGCAGGTATTGACCGCTCAGCTGCTCCACTGCGGTGATCAGCGCACTACTGGTGGTGTTCGGGATGTCATCGGCCAGGGTGATGTGGTCGATATCGTCAAACACCAAAGCATCCATCTCCGTGTCGACGCTGTACCCCCAGCGCGAGAACTGGTACTTGCGCAGCTGTCTCATGCCGATACGCCAGGCGCGCGTTCTGTCTGACACTCCGTCGAGTTGAATCTTGTCCACCTTCAACCCAAGGCTTCCAGGGAGCCGGCATTTCACCGTCTCCTTGCGGTTGGTGTACTGGTCGACATATTCAACGTCCACCCCGTCGAAGTCGTCAGGGCTTGGTGCCGTGAAGCTGGACGTCAGCTCGCTGGTCATTTCGTGCGGTGTGATTACTCCGCGTGGCGGTTGTAGGCCTTCGCGTTTGACGCTTAGCAGTCCGTTCCCGCTGGAAAGGTGCGACATTCCAGCGGTGAAGATGCCCTGTAAGACCTCCCTTACCGCCGCGGGCTTCTCATGCGACATATCGTAGAGCTCGCTGCGCGGCGTCCAATAGTCCTGATCGACCGAATTGAGAGCTTCCATATCGATCAGCGACTCATCGATCCCGAGACCCTGGCAGACATGCAATGCAGCCCCTTTGATTGAGCGCGCCGGCGCGTTGTCGTAGATGCGAGTCGGCACACAGTTGATCTGCCGTTCAGACTGAGCGCTGAGGCGGTCGCCACCACGGATGTCCATGGTGATGACGGTGATCCCCTCGTAAGAGCCTGGATCAGGCAGCAGGGTGCGCAGGCCATACCACTGAATAGCGTCACGCACCTGACCACCCTCGACCGGCTGAACTCGCCGCATTTGAAACTCAGGGCGCAGCGGGTAAGGGAAAACGATTTCGTGGGTGAATCCGATCTGGTCAGGGGTCGCATCGGTGTAAGTGTGGGTGATGGTTGTCCAGGCACCACCTACGGCCGAATCCCTCCACCGCACCTCGATGGATTTGGTGAGCATTTTTATGTTGCCGGACTTGCTGTAGTAGCAAAGCCCTTGGCTGAAGAAAACATCATATTCAGCCATGGTGGCCAGCTCGTACTCTGGGCAGCCCATGAATGAGCCGATCCAATTCCCAGCCCCACCGCTGCCCGACATTGAGAAATCAAGCAGGGTTCTGGCTGTGAATCCAGCCCAGGTGTTGTCGACTACGCCGGCGTCAGTAAGTCGCTTGACGGTTGCGGTGAGTCCTGAAACAGAGACGATTTGAAACCTGGATCCTCGGTAGGCAATGGAGAGCCTTTGCTGGCCAGCAGCGACACCAGTGAAAGGCGTGCCGTTGTCAAAGCTCAGCGTGATGCTCGCAAGCTGTTCCGGCGTCCCGCCGGTAGAGGCAGTGCCGACGGTGTAGGTCGGCCCCGAGCCGAAGATAGGTACCGGCGCACTGGTTTGAGAGATCGTGCCGCCTTTGTAAGGGCTGAGCGGCTCAATCAGGCGAATCCTCCCGGAGCTGTCTTGTGCAACAAGACCGGTGCCGGACAACTGGGAGGTGATCGTCGATACAAGACCGCTCATGTTCACATAGTTGGTGTTCAGGGATATTGTCTTGGTTACCCCCTGGAAGGTCACAGACCACACCACCGCGCCCGAAGTGAAGTCATAGGCGGTCGGTGAGGCGCTACCGGTAACCATCGATGGCGAGCCGCCAATACCCGGAACCGGTGCGACGTAAGGCAGCACGCTGGCCACCGTCAGGTCGATTTCAGAGTCACTTCCCAGCGTCACCTTCATGCCTGCGAACGGTGCAAGGTCTGACAGTGCACCGGCGATTCGGCTGTACGACCCTGCGGTTGTTACCGTGAAGGTGTCTGGGGTTACAAGCCGAACTACGGTTCCGGCGTCCCATGACTCAGGGAAGCGAGGACTGTTACCCAGCAGGGATATGGTATTGCCGCTGATCAGCATTGAATCCGCAAGTGCAGCAGACTCGGCTGGCGCGGTACTGGAAAGGTCGAGCCCGGCGGTGCCCGCATTTGTTCCGCCAACCTCTGTAACCGGGTACCAATTTCTGGCGCGCGCATCACCCACAAGCGATGCGCCGGGCTCGTAGATGGAGTAATTCAAGTCAGAACCAAACGCCGCGAATGGCGTGTCCCCGACCTTCCAAGTGCTTGGAGGGATGGCATGCCGCCCCCGGCCAACGGACATGGCGAGAGTGGTGACCATCTCCCTTTTGTTCACGAACCGCGACACAGGCGGCACCAGCAGGTCAGGATAGACCTTTGCCATGCCCAGCACTTCACGGATGGGAGAGTTCAGCTTTGCGTGGTTTCCTGTGGCGGTAGCCGCATCAAGGTCATCGCCCTGCTGCTGTTTCGAGGTCTTCGCCTTTGGCATGGTCAGCACCATGACGATCGATATAGCCGCCAGCGCGACCGCGGCCCAGGCTGCAACTACCGCGGCACTGGCCCGGGCTTCGGGGAAAATCTTCACGTCAGTGGCGTGGTCAATCGTGAGCTCTGACCACTTATAAACAGGCACCGCAGCCCCTTCGATCTCAATGCAAATCGGGTGCACTGCATTGAGGTCGAAGCCCTTGGCGTTCGCCGATAACCAATTCGCTAAGGAAATTGGCTCATTAACCTGGTGCGACTCCAGCGGCAAGCAATCACCCGCTTTGACGCCAATTCGGGATGAGTAAATTTCTATCACTTGTAATACTCCACCCGCACGAAGCGGCGCTTAAGCCTGTGCAAAGGCAGGCAGATTGTCCGTTGCTTTTCGGTGATTTCCATTGCCTCAAGTGATGCACCACAACGAACCACAACGCCGACGTGACGCATCTCGCTGCCTTGGTAGAGCGCGATCAATGCGCCCTCCTCCGGCTCGCACGGCGTGAGCGTCGGGAACCACTTCCCCGCCACCTCTACCATTGAGCCGTCGCCTGCGCGGATGTCTGCCCACTCCGGCCAATCCGGCAGGTTGAGGTCACGACGGACCTCCAACACCAGGCCGTAGCAGTCAACCAGCGGCCACACTCTCCCGCCCTCGAGGTACCGGCCCTGAAGGTATTTGTCGTGATCGATCATTATTGGTACCGCATGCCAGGGAAAAGGGTGCCGATGTAGTTGTAGCGAAGCCAGAGGGTTTCCAGCAGGTTGAAGTAGCCGGCCACGATCTGCGCTTCTGTTGCCGTCACAGATCCGTTTTTCACCTTGTAGCGCAGGATCTTCGATGGATGTACCAGGTCGGTGCTGATGTACTCCCTGTACACCATGTTGATTTCCCGGCGATCCTTCAGTGCGGCGCGCAGGAACCCGGAGACGCTGCCGTCGATATTGCACAGCGCGAACTTAAGGTCTTGCTTACCATCGCTACCGCGCTTTGGAAGCGCAATCGATATACCGCAGGCTTTAAACATCGCAAGCCCGCCAGTCTCGAGCCCGACTTCCAGATCCTCAAATCCATCAGTGAGAAAATGGTGAGCAGAACCGTCAGTGATCTCAAGGGTTCCATGAAGGATTTCTGTGCCGCCGCTAGAGTAAAGCCGGTTAAGTACAAAGCTCGTCATGACGGCCAATCTCTATTAATTGCCAGATCAATAATGTTCATGGCAGCGATGTAATCGGGTGCATACAGAGCCCAGCCACCAGTAAGGATTGGGCGCTCCCACAAGACGAGAACTGCGCGAAACTTCCAAAAGCTGATCCCTTCAAGCGTTGGCCCCTCGTAAATATCCTTAAAGTGGGCCTTGTAGTGTTTGAGCCCTTGAGGTGTTTTAAGAGGACACTCGAACCACTGGCTTCCAGATATCAAAACCTCTTCGAACCAAGACTCGAAGAGCTGAGCCTCCATGTCACTGAAAATCCAGTTGACCGTTGTTTCTGTGGGAGTGGATGAATACTTGCGCCGATACCTGGTACGGCCGGTTTGCATCTCGGTGCCCATCATGGGGCTGACGGGCTTAAATCCGTATCCATCTCTCAGGCCGCACGGCAACTCCGCTGGAAACTGAATCATCGCGCCGCCCTCCCCATTCCCAGCATCTGCTGAATTTCTTTCGCCGACTTTCCGTTATCACGAATGTCGGAAACGAACTGATCAATCACCCATCGCCCGTCCATCTGCCTTGACCGGCTCTGCCCGGCCCTGCTCGCGTCCTCAATCACATTTACAACCGGTGCGCCAGCAGAGCTATTTCCGGATTTGATACTCTCGAGTGTGGAGTCAAGCTTTGCGCTTGTCTCAGCCGTGGTTACCCGCTCGCCCTTTTCAAGCAGCCAGGTGCCGGTCTCTGGAATAGAGTCGATACCGTCATGCGCCATACCAGCCAGTGCAGCACTGGCCACGCCGGCCACCATGGGAGCCGTAGTGGATGCAGCGAGAGTTGCTGCAGCAGGCGCCAGCGCTGGGCCCACAATCGGAATAGCAGCAGTCGAAGCATAAGCTGCCAGGGTCGCCTGGAAAGCCGTCGCCTGGGCATTTGCTATAAGTGCTGGTGCTGCCGAGGCTTGCGTGGTTTTCCCAACAATCAGCTGAATAGCCTGATACACCAGCCACTGAGCGGCCATATCGGAAAGAGCCTTGATGGTTGACTTTGCAAAGCCTGTGACAAGGTTGGTTAACGCCTCACCGGCGGTTTCTGAACCGGTAGCCACATCGGTGAAGAACTGGCTAAGGCCGCTGGTTGCATCCCCTAAGAGGGAGGCCGTTGTTTCTGCTGCCTGCGCCGTATAGTTCGTCGCTGTGTCTACGTAGTTTTGCCACGCATCGCTGACACCTGTCATCCAGTTGGATTGGGCTTCATCCTGCTGGTTGTAGAAGTCTTGCTGGATGACCATGCGCTCGGCAAGGGCCTCCTCGAGAAGAGCAGTCTCGTTGTCGTATCGGATTTTGGCGTCTGGATCGCCAAGCACCTCGGCCTCCTTATACTGCTTGAACATCTCGGCGCGCTGTTTGGCATAGTCCTGCTGGATGGCCAGATCTTCCTTGAGACGTCCTCTGAGCTTTTCGCCAGTACCGGCCCCCGCCAACTCCATCTCAAAGCCTTGGCGAACAACTGTGTTGCTGTCTTTAAGGTTGGCCTGCAGCGTGGCAAGCTTCAGATCTTCCTCGTTCTGCTTTTTGAGCTTTATCTTCGAATCCAACTCAGCAGCCAAATCCTGAAGAACCTTCTGCCGCTCTTCGCTCACACCCTTGAGCTTCCCGGTCTCCAGTTCGAAGGCGAGCTTTGCAACTTCGCTGGCCTTGCGATTCTTGCCGGTGGTTTCATCAATCAGGTCGATCTGGCGGCGGTAGTTCTGTTCGGCGTCCGTACCGCGCTTCGCCAGCGCCGCAGAGGCAGCTTTTGCGGAGCTCGTAGTGCGCTCGTCAGCCTTTTTTGACTCCTCCGCCGCTTTCTTTATCGCATCAACGCTTTTCTGCTTGGCTACGAGCAAATCGCCTTCGCCAGCTTTTAATCCCTCTACGAACCCGCCGCTGATTCGGGCGGCAAGTTTCTCCGCCTCGGTTCTTTTCCCAACTGTTGCGATCTGCTCATCCAGAGCCTTGGCCATATCCTTGTAGACTTTAGAAACTGGCACATCTACTGGGTTAGCCAGGATCCCGTTCAACTGCTGAATTTGGTCGCCCAGCCCAGCAACTTTTTGCCTTGCCGTATCAAGTTCGCCTTGGGCCGTAACCAGCGAAGCATTCCATTCCTGCTGACGCTTATCGTCAGGGTAATCCCGTAAAAGCCTTTGGTATTGACTGACCGCCGTCTCGGCATCGATCGCAGCGAGCTGAGCATCGAGCAGATGAGCGTTAATGTCTTGTAGCGCTGAGCGAGCTTGGTTCTTTGTAAGACCGTCAAAAGACTTGCTGAGCCAATCAACTTTTTCCGCCAAATTGCCAGCACTTTCCTTTGCATCGTCACTGCGCGTCATAAAGTACGCGAGCGCCGCACCTGCTGTAATCGCAATACCAACAGGTCCACCAAGCAAAGCCATAGCGGCGGACGCCGCTCTTGCTGCAACCCCCATTGCAGCTATCCCAGCAGTGGCTGCAATTGATGTCCCGGACAAGCGCGCAGCCGCAAGAGAGGCGCCTATTGCTTGCGCTTGCAGCAAAACGAAGCTGGCTGACGTAGAAACTGCGGAAGCCGCCAAGCGCGCTGTCATCACAGTGGCGAGTACAGTAACGGCAGTTCCTAGCCCCTCAATCGCTGCTTTCGCGGTGGGAGAGCTGAGCGCCTTATTTAAACCTTCGACCGCGGCCTTAGCCGAATCAAGACTGCCCTCACCAGTAAGTAGGCCGGAAATAGTGTTCTGCAAGGCATCAAGCGACCCGCCAAACGTATCACGCGCTGCGCCGGCGGCACCGCCGTAGGTCTCCTCCAACGATTTAAGAATGATCTGCTGAGCGCCGGCTACATCGCCTGTCGACTCTAGTGCAGTTGCAAGCCTCTTCTGTTCGTCAGTGAATCGGAAGCCCTGCTTGCTGAGCGCGGTCAATCCCTGGGAAGGAATATCCAGAGCCCGTCCAATCGTTTCAGCTGCATCTTTAACGGTTGTTCCGGTCCGCGCAGCCATATCAGCGGCTGACTGTAGTGCGCGGTTAAATTGATTTCCGACGATACCGGTGAACGCCAATAGCGTGGTTTGCGCCTGGTTAATATCACCACCAGAAAAGGTCGTTGCCTTTTCCAGCGCGTCAGCCATCGAGTTCAATTGATCTCGATTAAAACCCGCAGATTCACCAGTTGATTTCAGCACGGCGCCTAGCTGGGCCTGCTCCTGCTCCGCGTTTTTCGTCTCCGTCACGAACCTACCGAAAATGCTGGCTACCGAAAAAGCACCAACAACACCTGCTGCAGCGCCAGCGAGAGCGTTCCAGGCAAGGGAAGCCTCGCGCGCTGCTTCAGTCATCTCCTTAGATGTTTTCTTTGCAGCTCTACCAGCCTGATCCATTGGCCCAGTGAATCCACCAATCTTGGCAATCAGGTCAAGAGTCAGAGTGCCAAGTGATCCAGCCATAGCTTCCTCCAGGAACAGCCCGCTCAAGGCGGGCACTGTCGTTAACGCATTTCATTTCAGTACCGATCAGGCCCAAGCCGCCACAGCCTCCTCCAGACTCTCGACACGCGGATCCATATGCGGCGCGAAGTCCTGCTGGTAAAGCCGAGGGGCATCCTTGCCGGTCTTCGAATTGACGTAGAACGCCTGGAACTGCGCCAGGGCCATCTCGACACGCATGCCCTGGTGCAGCGATCCACGCTTGGTGCGAAACTTCATCCAGACCACAAACTCGGAGTAGGTCATGCGCTCCTGCGCTTCGGCGATGGTGCAGCCGCCGATTCCATTCATGACCAGTTCGCACCAGAGCTCGTCGCTTGGATCTATGGCTTCGTCTTTCCCACGTTCTGCACCTCGCCAATGGCGATCAACAGAAGGTTGGTCAGATCAGGGTCGAGTGCGCCCTTCTCAGGGTCGGCCTCGCCGGTGATATCGGCGACTGTAAACACTGCCTTGCCTTCGGCATCACAGATGCTGGAGGCAATCCGGCAGGCCAGCGGATCGGCGCCGCGGTGAGCAGCGATATCACCGATAGCTGTCTGGTAAGACAGCGGGCGGACAAAGCAGGTGAACGTGGACTTACCCCAGACGATTTCCTTCTCGACAGGGCGAGCAGTGAAAGCCTTGGACTTCTTCAGGTTTGCGACGTTGAGTTCCATTATGCCGATGCCTTACGAATCCAGGCGGAACCACCCGAGCGCTGGATCGACACTGTCGATGCAACCACGGCGTTCTGCGCGAAGGTGAATGGGAAGTCGGCCACGTAGCCCTGGAAAGCGAACCAGGTACGAGTGGGCGGCAGATCGAAGTCATCGCCGGCGGCCAGTGAAACCGTTGCCGCCGCGCCAGAGCCGGCGCCACCGGTAAAGGCAACAGTCGGGGGCGATGTGTAACCAGTGCCCTTGTTGGTGATTGTCACACCAGTGACCACACCGCCGGCCACCGTAGCCGTGCCAGCTGCGCCAGAACCACCGCCACCGGTAAAGGCAACAGTCGGGGCAGTTGTGTAACCGGTGCCGCCAGCAGTGACCGTAGCCACGCCCAGGCTTCCGCCTGCTGCAATGGTCGGCACGATGTCTTTGCCGTCAGACCAGCCCACCACCCACTTGATAGTGGTATCGCCGTTGGCTTCTGAGAGCTTATGCAGGCGAATGTGGCTCGCGTTGTTCGGGTCAGCGTTCAGGCCAAGCGAGGCCTGGCCGGGAGTGCGCAAGCCTTTCTTGTAGCTGCGCTCATCGGCGCTGAGGCAGGTGTCTTCAATCTGCTCCGCCGGCGAGCCGCCCGGGTCGAAGCTGGTGGCGCACTCAACTTCCATGACGGTCATAGGCCCGGTGCCGGAAAGCGGCGGGACCAGTGCGTAGATCTGGGTTCCTTGGGAAAGGATCGACATGGCGTTCTCCAAATGTCGGGCATAAAAAAACCCGCACTCGGCGGGGTTGGTTTGGGTTGCAGCGTTATCGAGGGACGAGCCAGCTCACATCGAAGCTGTACCGGTAATTCTTTGTGGACGGGTCGCGGCTTTCACCACCCCAGCGGATGATGTAGGCCTTCAGCTCGATAGCGTCCCTGATGGCCCTGGCAACGGCCCTGGCGTCCTTCCCCGTCGTGGCGTACACATCTACCTGCAACGTGTAGCCGTCGGTGTCTGGGCGCCCAGCCAGGTAGTTCTCGGGGTCACCACCGATGGTCTGCCATACCGCGTAAGGCTTTTGCCCATCCTGTGGTGCGTCGCCGAATGGATAAAGGCGCTGCGGGGTTGAGCCCAGGACTGCGATGACCCCAGCGTCCAGGGCGCACACGGCGTTGATTGGTGCGAACATCAGCTGCTCCTGGCCTTCTCGGCCCGACGTATTGCCCTGTCGAGGCCTTTCTCGAACTGAGTGGCGAACTCATTGGTGACTTCGCCGATATGATCTTCCAGGGCTGGGCGGGCCACAGGGTCAGCAGCGATATGCTCGGTACCGAACTCAAGCAGACGCCAATGCGGTGTCGGCGCGCTTTTCTCAGTGCTGCCATTCTTGACCAGCACCGCGCCGTGCAGAACACCAACGCGAAAACCCAGGTCACCAGTACGGCGAAACAACCGGCCGTTCCAGCGCAGCACGATGTTGTCGGCAATGGAGCGCCCCGTGTCCGCGTCATCCCAGCGCCGGGCGCCCTCTTTAAAGTTTTTGGCCACCATCTCAGCAGCGCGCCGAAGCGCGGTGCGCCCAGTCTTGCGCTTGACCTCATCGTTCACCGTGGCCAGTTTTGAAAGCAGGCCGTCAATGCCGACAAGGCTGAACTGGATGTCATCAGCCATCATTCACCCCCTCGGAATAGGGTAGCGTCAGGTAGTCCAAGCCGGACTTGGGGTCAGGCAGGACGCCTTGAATGTTGTAGATCCGGCCGCGGTAAACCCCACGCATCTGCGCCTTGATGTCGGTACGGCGGCGAATCACGATGCGCCCCACGACCTCAGACTGAACCGCCTGGGCAGCGATGAATTCCCTACCACTCAAAGGCTCGATAGAGGCATAGACCTTTGCAACGTCGACCCACTCGCCCGCTATAGGCTCTTGGGTTTCAGGATCAACGCCCGGAACCAGCTTCTGAAATTGAATACGGTGCCGCAGGTCGCCGGCCCTCATGGCACATCCTCCGGCTCAGGATCGACAACACCGCGCCAATTTCTGGAAGCCCAAAGGAGCGAATCCACCGCCAGGGGCAGTTCGGCAGTAATGGTGCCGATCACGACCGCTTCACGAGTCGCGTACGAGTGCCCTAGCAGCAGCAAAAGCGCTGCTTTGAAGGACGCAGGGAAGTCAGCCACCAACTTGAGTGCCGGGTTATCGCAATACCACAGCGCCCAAGCCAGAGCGGATTCAGCGTAGAGCTCGATCAGGTCGTCATCGTCTTCATGGTCGACGCGCAGATGCTTTCGCATCAAGGCTATCGGCAGCAGATCGGTGACGGGGATGCTCATTTTTTAGAACCTGCTTTCTTGGGCGAGTTGGTTGCTGGTGCTTCCTGCTCCTGCTCCTGCTCCTGCTCCTGCTCCTGCTCCTGCTCCTGCTCCTGCTCCTGCTCCTGGATTGGATCGGCCTCAACCTCTTCTGCCAAGTCCAATCCGATCAAAGCCTCGGCATATTCGTCCTTGACTTCACGAACCTCGAACTGGCTGAAGTTGCCGGCGTGGTAGTGCGAAAACTGGCGCAACGCGCGAATCCTGATCATGACGCAATCGGGGCAGTTACCTGCCCCGGCCTCGGTTATGGTGCGGTTGCGAAAGGACCGGTGATGATCGCGGTTGGCCGGTAGTGGGCCAGGGCCAGGCGCTCTTCACAGAGGATGGTCAGCATGTTCTTGACGAAGTTGTCGCGATCTTCGCGGCTGACTTCGACGGTTGCGTCCATGCGGTCCCAGACCTGGGATGCCAGATCAAAGCCGCCGACGGTGAACGTGCCCAGGGCTTGAGCTTTAGTGGCAACCACCGGCAGTCCCCACATGACCTTGGCAGCGAACGCAGCTGGTCCGCCGAAGATGTAGCGACCATCAGCGTCTTTCAGCAGCGCGATTGCGTGCCAGTCGCGCGGGTTGAGGATGATGCCGGAGGCTTCAAACTCAGACTCACTGGTCTGGAAGATCGCGTGGGCAATCTTGTCAGCACGGGTGTCACCGGTCACGTTCAGCGCTGCGTCGTAGGCCGTGGCAACCTTGTTCAGCCCGGTCAGGTTGTCGCCGGTACCGTCACCGTTCAGCAACTGCCCCTCCTCAACCAGGGCCAGGCCGAACAGCAGTCGGTTGTTCACGTACGACTCGAGCATCGGAGCATCGTCCATGACCTGGCGCGAGGCCTGAATCCAGTGAGCGATGGTTTTGACGTTCGCCGTTTCCTTGGTGAACGTCAGGTTGGACTCTGGCTTCAGCGTGCCCTCGGCGACCGGTGCAGCGCTGTTGGTAAAGATGTTCTCGCGAACATATTCCAGCGAGTTCGAGCTGATACGGCCCTGGGCGAGCAGGTCCCGAATGGTGAAGCGGCGCAGGCCTGGCATCAAAATGCCGGCATTACGCTGTGGCTCGATCAATGCGCCGGCGGAACCTGCCGTACTGCCGAGCTGCTTGTTGAAGCTCTTGACGTCGACCTTGCCCGAGGACTTGCCATCCCACGACTTTTGAAGATCGATTGCCGTTTGTTCTGCGAAGGACTTCTTCGTTTCCGGATTGTCCAGGTTACCGGCGGCAAGCTTTTGCTCCAGGTCGAACAGGCGAGTGCCGGATTTGGTCAGCTCTTCCTGGACGGTTTGGAGATCGGACTGCAGCTTTTTACTGACCGCACCGGTCTCGGTGATTTCTTTTTTCTGCGCATCGAACAGTTCAGTCATGTTCTTTTGCGATTCTTCAATAGCCTTTTGGATCTGGGCCAATTCGGACATGGTTTATTTTCCTACAGATGGGAAGGACTTGAGGCGATCCAGGATCGCGGTGATTTCGCCACCTTCGGAATCGCTCCGAACTGCGGACTTAATCCGGGCCACGAGGCCCAGAGCTTGCGACTTCGACAGTCCGACCGAATCCCTCAGCCAGTGCTCAACGTCGCGAATAGTTGTGATCGACTCCATGGATTTCATGGACTCGATTGTTGCAAGTTCATTGGCTGGAAACGTGCAGATGCTGATCTCGCGAAGGGCCGCCACGCTCTTGAACGCGCGGCCGGTCGCGATCATGTCGAAATCGTCTTTCATGACGGTGAAGCCGACAGACATGCCCTCGACAGTCTTGTGTTCCATCGCGGCGCGAAGATCGTTAGAAACAGACAGACCTGGCGTCAGCTCGCCGCGGACAATCAGCCCTTTGCTGTCCTCTTCAAGCGACTGCCATTTGCCAACAGGCAAGCCGTAGGTCTGGTGGTTGAAGAACATGCCAACCTGTCGACTCTGCGTGCTCAGGGCTTTCTTAAAAGCCCCTGGCAGGATGATGTCGCCATCTGAATCAATCACGTCAAAAACGCTGGCATACCCCTCGAAGACCCCAACTTTTCCACCGGAGTCGAATTTGATTTCCGCCTCAGCGAAGGCCAGGGTCTTTTGGATGTTTGACATTTGGCAGCTCCAGAAAAACTAAACCCCGCTAGGTGCGGGGTTTGTTTGGCCAAGTTGGGTAAGTGGTATGTTTTGCGATTGGCGCGTTGCGACATCGCCACCAGGCAGCGCAGGTCGGTTATCCAGGCGGCGCCCCTCATTCACGGTGAGCAAGCCTGTATCAACTTGAGTCTTAAGATAGTTGGCGCGCGCAGTGGAGTCGCCTCGCAGCAGCCCTTCCAGGTTATGTTCGGCGTGCAGCCTTCCCAGATCGGACGGTTTTAGAAGCCAGCGCTCAATCGCGTACTCCCACCGATTGATGTAAGGCGAAAGGGTGTACTGCAGGAATCCAAGGTTCTGCTGCTCGATACCAGAGCCCCAGCTTGTGGACTTCTCCACATCACCAACAAGATGGGGTGGAACGCCAAAGAAGCGCGCCACTTCACTCACCTGGAACTTGCGCGCCGCCATTGTCTCGGCATCCTGAGGGCTCACGCCGATGGCCTGGGTAGTGAAGCCGCCCTCGAGAATCCACAGCCGCTTCTTGACCGGCCCGCCGGATATCTCCTTGAAGTTCTCTTCGACTTGCGCACGCTGTTCCTTATTCAGCACCTTGCCGTCGCCGGTCATAAGCAACTGAGGAGACTTGGCGCCGTTGGCGTAGAAGTCCCGCTGCTGATCCTCCATCGCCACGGCAACACTTGCCGTCTTCGATGCGAATGCAATTGGCGAAAGACCGACCAGACCATTGAAGCCGAAACCCTTGAGGTGGAAGATCTCCGCTTGTTTGAAATCGGCGAACTCGGTGTCACGCCTATACCGGTAAACAACCTTTTTGTTATCCAGCCTGACATCCATTTGGGCGGATAGAAGCGGCATCAAGCTGATGACGTCGCCTGCGCTATTGCGCTCGACGAGCGCATAGGCATTGCCATAGAAGCAAAGCTGCATGGTCATTGCTTCACGGAACTCTACGGCCGTCATGTACTGATTCGGGCTGTAGCAGAGAAGCCTGGCCAGCGGGTTGTCGAGGCCAACCTTATTTCGGCTATCGCCCTTAGTTTCGAACACCGCAAGAGGCAGGCCGGCCGTGACGGTTGATATGAGGCGAACACAGGCAAACACGGTAGCGATTTGCAGGGATCTTTCGTCGGTCAGCGTAGAGTCGCCAACTTGCCCGGTCGCCGATACCGGCCCCGTCTGCGACCCCTTGTTAGGAGTGACTAGGCGCCCACCGGTGAAGAAGCTCGCCATACGCGCCCAGAAGGGACTGCGCGTGCGCAGGTCGATGCTGTAGTCGGTATCTGCCATTACATGCTCATCGGTCTGGAGAGGAAGTCGTCGACAGAGCCTTGCACCTCAGCGTTCGCTAGGATGCGGCCTATCGTCATGATCAGCGCAACGGCGCCGTCGATCTTGTTGTCATCACCCTGCTTGATCGGGCGTACGACGTCATCGTTGCCTGGCAAGTTCTTGCCGATAACGTTGCCTATACACCAGGTCATGATCGGGTTGCCGTCATGATGGAAACGGCCGGCCTCTATCGCGGCCTCCAGTTCTTTCATCGGATCGGACATGTTGGTGTAGTTCTGCGTGATCGTGACCGGATTGAAACCTTGGTCATCCAGATCGTGGCTTAGCCCCGTAGCACCGTGGGGGTCAATCGGGCATTCACGCACCGGCGCGTGATGATTTGCCTCTTTGGTGTCTTCAAGGATCTCGCGGTAGTCGACCTCGGCACCGTCGGTCACCTCCAAATGCTTGGTGTGAATCCAAGCCTGGAATCGCTCGGCCATCCGCTTGTTATCGGTGTTGAACGCTGTGTCGTAAGGAACCCAGAATTTCGGCGCGATGCTGTAGTAGTGATTCTTCCCATCGATGACGCGCCAGAACAACCGGGCTCTCGAGTTCATATCGAGCTTTCGCGCCAAGTCGAAACCGGCAATCCACTCCTGCCCCTCGAACTGTTCCAGGGTCAGCGACGTGTCTTCGCATGCCTTCCAGCTTTCCATGTTGTAGAAGCCGGACTTGGCACTTACCCAGAGGTTGAGGTGCTTCGTTTTGAAGGTGTTGGCAAAGCGGGCAGAGCGAATGGCTCGCGCCTGCTGACTCTCCAGGTACTCCTGAAACACCGAGACGCCGTGGTTCGGGTTGGCCTTGGCCAGCATCTTCGGATCGGTCCAGTCGTCGCCCTCGTCGAGCGTCCAGATCCAGCCGAACAACTCTTCGTCCGGCACGGTACCGGCCAGCATCTCAACGACCTGACGGCGCTTGTCGTAGCACGGGCCTTCAATGTCGGCACCGGCCGTGGTGATGATGAACATCAGCGGCTGACGCCGGGCGCCCATGCCTGTGAGCATGGTGTCGTACTGGGCCGAGGTTGGGTGTTCGTGGTATTCGTCGACGATGGCGCAGCTCGGCGATGCACCGTCGCCCGGGTTACCGATCAATGGCTCGAACCGGCTGAAGTCGGACGGAATGTTCATGTTCGAGGCGTTCACCTCGATGCCGGCGGCCTGAATCAGCATCGGCGACTTGCTGACCATCAGCTTGGCGGGCCGGAAAACCTCCCACGCTTGCTTCTCTGTGGTCGCACCGGCGTACACCTCGGCACCGAATTCGCCATCGGCAACGAACATGCTGATGCCAACACCACCGGCAACCACTGATTTTCCGTTCTTCCTGGGCACTTCCCAGTAGCTTTCACGGAACCGGCGGTGGCCGCCCTTCTTCTTGACCCAGCCGAATGTAACGGCCAGGCCGAAAAGCTGCCAAGGCTCCAGCGTGATCAGCTGACGCTTGAATGCCCACTCGCCCTTGGTATGCGGGAGCAACTGCATCAGCTTGAGCTTTTTCTCTGCCTTCGCCGGATCGAACTTGAAACGGAAACCGCGCTTGCGGCTGGCCGCCAGATCATCGAAGTGGCGCTGCACTGCCTGGTGGATATAACGGCACGCCGGCACCTTACCGCGGAGCAATGACCGAGCCCACGCCGTTGCCTTGTCGACATTGGGGTGGGTAGATTTGGTCATCAGGTTCTCAGTAGGTTGGCAAATTCGTTGGTTTCTTTCTCCTTGTTGCCGCCAATCAGTCGGGTGCGGCTGGCCGGGTCCAGGCCCAGCATCGAACCAAAGGTCACCATCTGGCGCATCGTTTCATTCGCGGCGGTAAGCGCGGGATTCTTCATCGGCCCCCCCGTGGCACCGGTGACGACGATGCCATGCTGCGTGATCGATTCCTGCGCAAGCCGCCAGTTGTCGTAGGCGCTACAGAAGGCCTCGACGTTGTGCAGGTCCGTGATCGCAACCACGTTCTCGCGCAGTAGTTCTGGAACAATCATGTTCCACATAGTGGCTGCCCGAGGGCTGAACCAATCCGGTGGGTCGATCTGGGTGATCTTGGAAAACTGCGGCTCGGCTGTATTCAGCGCGCGCTTGCCGGGGTTTCCGGCGAGTGCTTTTTTGGCCGTTGGCTTGGGTTTGCGACCACGGCCGGCGACCGTGGCGGTGCCTCCCATCGCGCAACTCCTGAATTTTTAATTTCGCGGGTGTGAAAAAACGATTGAGGGCGCGGTCTAGAAGCGAAAAGGCCCAGACTTTCGACCCTCCCCCTCCCTTTCTGCGCGAATCGTTCTCATTTGATCGTTTTTCACTGGTTTTTCTGGTTTTTTTTGCTTTCAGCGCCGGGAATTGCCGAAACCACCATCCTCGGAGGCCGTCTTGCTGGAGTGACACGGACCACAGAGGCTCTGCCAGTTGTTCCGGTCCCAGAACAGAACCATGTCGCCCTTGTGTGGGATGACGTGATCAACATCGGTCGCGGCAACCACCTTGCCTGCCTGCTCGCAACACCTGCACAGCGGATGCTTTGCCAGCCAGCCTGCCCTTGCCTGCTGCCACTTGTAGTTGTAGTGACGCTTGGTGCTGCTCTCTCGAGGCTTGGCCCAGGTCGAACTCTTAAGTAGGTGGGCATGTTCATCGCAGTACCGAGGGTTGCGCGTCAGCTTGTTGCAGCCCTGGGCATTGCATGGCTTCTGCGGTCTCAGCGGCACGGGGTGCCGTCCATGTACGTTAGCGGGCGGGCATCAGGGTCTTGCTCGCCCTGATCCTCTTCCAGGGCCTGGATCAGCATCGCTTGATGCGTCTCCATCCGCTCCAGCAGTGCGGTTTGCTTCTTCATCTCGGCCAGCATCTCGGCCTGTAAGCAGTTCGGTTGCTCGCTCATAGGCCAGCCTCTTCATCTTATTGAGCCATTCGCGCCGGGAGGCGCATCCACTGCAAGCCATCACTGACCCACTCGGCTGAGTGCTTCGTCCGCTTTGTCCGCAGCCTGAGCAGCTGTAGTTGCTGCCCTCGACGCCTTGTCAGCGGCAGTGCCGGTCTTTCGGGTCAGCTCTTCAAGACGCTTGTCTCGCTCTTCCATGGCAGTGTCGTAGGCCTTGCGGATGTCGGTGACCTGGTTGCTCTGCTTCTCGGCAAGAGACCAGTACGCGGCCTGGTAGCCAAAGATGGCGCCGCCACCAACGAGAGCTAGCGCGATGACCCAGACCTCGAAGCGCCTCCACCAATGGCGGGCGATGAAGTTGATTGCGCATCTTTCCATCAGTTGTTACCTCCAAGCTGAGTGCGCAACCGGGAGATCTCCTGGCTCTGCGATGTCACCTTGTCAGTGAGTTGAGCGACCTGACTGGTCAGCGCATCAATGCGCCCTTCCATCCGACCTACAGCTGCGGCCAGTTCATTGCGTTCTTTGGCGAACTGATCGGCTCGGGCCTCGGCCTCTTTGCGAGCGACACGCTCCGAATCAAGCAGCTCGTTCAGGCGCCGCACGGTGCCAATGTCGGCATTGTCCATGACGCGCTCTGTGGCATCCCTGGAGAGAAACTTCCTCAGCCAGAGAAAGACGCCGAGCAGGATGGTGCCGCTGCCGCCCAGCCAAGCAAAGGCGCCAGGGCCGAGGTCGTTTGGATCCATCCGATACTCCAGAAACGAAAAAGCCCAACACAATGGCTGGGCTCTGAATTTTGGTCATAAAAAAACCCGACTCAATGGCCGGGCTTTTTTTCAATCCCCGTTACGCGCAGGGATCAGATGATGGATGGCAATTTCGCTCATTTGCTCACTACTGTCAATCTCGATCTGTGTCCTTGCCATCTTTTTTGTCTGTGTCAGACTTTTCGGATCTAACCGGAGGTTTTTTGCCATACAGCCAGTAAGCGGCAATGCCGTAAAGCCCGAGGACCGTAGCTGTCGTCGACGTCATAAACGCAACGATCACTGTGTTGGACAGACTGAACTTCAGGTAGCTCTCATCTGATGAGGGGGCAGGGAAAGGCAAAAACCACTGCCCAAAACCTTGAAGCAGCACGACCAGCCAGATTACTCCGACCCAGCCAATAGTCAGTCCAAACAGCAACCACGCATGCTTGGTTCGAATGGAGTGAAGATCTTTCCTCTCGCTCAACTGCTGCGATAGGTCGTCAATCTCAGTCTCAAGGCGCTTGAATTTATAGTCATCAAGGCTTCTCCCTGGGTCTGGATCTTCTGCTTGAGGAGGCGTGCTTCTTTTGGAAGGTCGAACATCTTCTGGCACAACTTCAATTTCTAACGGCGGCAGGCCTTCCAAGCCTGCCGCTATTATCGTTTCTGCTGTAGGAGTCTGATCTTCTTCAGGCAACCTGGGAGGTTCCTGTGTGCTTGACTCGGTCCGAGTAGTAGCCCCGGATAAGATCGTTCGGTATCTCGCAATACCTCATCCGCCGCTTGTTCCAGATTTCGTCCCACGGAGATCCGTCAAGATGGGATATTTCCGAAAGGGACCACCCGTCTTTTTCACCGTACGCCTTCCACACCGCTCGAATGGCTTGAAACTCTTTACCAGCAGGATCAAGCGTATCGCGAGTCTCAGGGGCAAGCTCTCTAGCCACGTTTCCGCGACCGAATCTTTGGAGCTTTTCGTATAGCGGCGGGATAACCGGCCCAAAGTCCCAAGCTTTCACGGGATCGTGAATGAGAGCTTCACCGAAAGCGGCTAAATGAATCCCATGGGAGAAAAACACCAGCTTCTGAAGCTGCATGTTCGTCAGGGATCGTCCTTCCTTGGCTGCCAGATCAAGGAAAGCTTGTGCAACAGCGATAGCTGAGGTCATTCGTCTCTCCTTTGCATTCGGTTAGATGGTTTTTTAGGGGCGCCGCATTCTAAAGCAAAAAACAGCCATGACAAGCCCCTTTTAAAGAAGGTACACCCCCCTGACTCAGCGCGGCAAGAGGGGGGCAACTAGTATTTACAATTTGGGCCTAGGCATAATTTTCAAGAAGCTGTTCGCGCTCCAGCATTTCCGTGACATGAATTACGGCACCCTCCTCCATCGCATCCAGTCGTTTGTGGATGCCAAGCCTCCACCGCCCACGGGTCGAGTCAGGGCGGGCCTCTACGTCCCAGGTGTTGATGTCGTAGAACTCGTCAGGAAGGATCGCTACGTCGGTGGAGCGTTTGCCCTGCTTGCCTTTCATCTTCGGGATAAACCAGACCGTGGTTGCCTTGTAGATGAATAGGGCGGGCGCCGGCGAAGCGATGCGCGGGATAGTCCGGGAGATCGCCCCCACGCGGTTTCCTTTGCTGGTCGAGTACCGCCCAACCAGGATGTCCCAGTGGGCGGTGCTCAGCTCGCGGTGCAGTAGCGCATGCAGGCAGCAGTCGTAATCAAACTGGTCGCGGGCGGAGAGCAATGCCCTGAACCCGCCAGTCCGAGGACCGGAGTCGATCAGCTTTTGCCAGCTCTGCTTGGTCGAGTTATCGATGTTGTCAGCAGCCAGAACCCGAACAATTGCCGACATAACGGATCGATACACCCCTGGGCTGAAGTCCGCCAGCATCTTGCGCGGCAATGCCGCCGTTACGTTACTCATTTGCGGCACTCCCGAGGCCTTTACAAACCTCCACAGTCACAATTTGTGGATGCGGGGCGCAGGCCCCGCAATACATGGCCTGTAGCGGAAAACGTGAATATTGGAATCTAACGCCTGTCTGCGCGGCATCCGGGCCTTGGGCGATTCCGTCTAACAGATCAGAACTTCTCATCAGTCCTCCTCCCCTTGTACTTGCTGGCGAGTGGGCGCCCCATCTCGACCTCTTCCTCTGATGGATACGGGTTGCCGATAAGCTCAACAAACCGGTGATAGGCGCCCTGGTGCTGAACACGACAGGAACCCGTCGGCCCGTGGCGGTTTTTGTCGACGATAAGTTCTGTGACGCCGGCCTTACCGGCATCGGATTCACCGTCGCGATGCACCAGGATCACCACGTCGGCGTCGGCCTCGATCTGCCCGGAGTCGCGCAGGTCGCTTTTGGTCGGGCGCTTGTTGGGGCGATTGCTCGGGCCTCGGTTGAGCTGGGCCAGCACCACGACGGGCACCGCCAGCTCTTTGGCCAGACGCTTCAGGCCCTTGCTGATCTCGGTGACCGTTTCGTATCGGCTGGACGACTTGCTTTCGCCGTTGACCAGGCCGATGTAATCCAGGGCGACGAACGCCAGCCCATGCTCGCGCTTCACTGTCCGGCAGATCTGGCGAATGTCCCGCAGGGTAAGCGACGAGTCATCACACATGATCAGCGGGGCGTCCATAAGCTTGTTCACCGCCGAGGTTAGGCCCGGCCAATCAGCGTCGGTCATCGAATGGCCTTCGCTGATGTGCTTCAGCTGGACACTGCCGACCGAGGCTAGAGACCTGTTCGTCAGCTCCACGTCGGTCATTTCCAGTGAGAACACCAGCGCCGGTTCCTTTTTGACTAGCGCGACACGCTCAGCAATACCAAGCCCCAGAGTTGTCTTGCCGCTACCAGGTGTTCCGGCCACCACGACCACATGGCCAGGGCAAATGCCGGGGATGAATTCGTCCAGAGACGGCAGGCCGGTATCGAACCCAAGACTTTCCGTTCGGTTGAATCGGCGATCTACGCCATCGATTGCCTCGGGAAGAACGTCCTTGATGAAGCGATACCGGCGGCGCGAGTCGAGCCCTTCCGCTTCAAGCGAAACCCAAGCCTGCTGGCCCTGGCTCATCACCTCGTCAAGTGGCTCGCCATCAATCAACCGCTGACTCATGATTCTCGCTGCGGCGATAACCCGGCGGGCAACCGAGCGCTGCTTGATGATCCTGCCGTACTCATCAAAGTTCGCCGCACTGGGGGTGTTCTGCACAAGAAGCCCTGCGACCGCCAGTGAGCTCTGCCCATCAGCCAGGTGTGGTCGCGCCTCGCAAATCGTCACAACGTCGACTGCGCGACCCTTGGAGCGAAGTCCCGAGACGACCTCGAACAACTCCGCGCAGGCAGGGTGATGGAAATCCCCAACTGACAGCTTTCCGCCAGCATCGTCGATCAGATCGGGGTGCTGAATCATGCTGCCAATGAGGGCGTATTCCGCCTCATGGCTGTAGAGCGCCGAGTCGGGAACCTGCTGGTAGGACGATGAAGAGTCGTCAATTTCAGGGTAATCCATCATGCCAAGCCTCCCGACCGCGCCGACTTCCAGGTGAACGGCGCCAGCAGGCCCTCGTTTTCGCGGAGGCGATCAGCGGCGCGTGGGCCGATGAAGTTGTGCAGATCATCCGGCTTCTGATTGCTCACCAGGATCGTCGGCTTGATCAGTTGATACCGGCGATCGATCACCTCATGCAGCAGACTGGGCGTGAAGTCCTTGCCAGCGCGGACGCTATGCACGCCGACCTCATCGATCACCAGCAGGTCGACAGAGGCCAGTTCGTTGATCAGGTCCGTCTTGGTCGGCCCCGAGTTGTTGCGGAAGCTGTCGGTCACAGCCTGGGTGATCGACTCGGCGGTGACGATCAGACCGGAAAAGCCATGGTTGCGGACAATGCATTGCAAGATTGCGCAGGCCAGGTGCGTCTTACCGGTCCCGATCTCGCCCATCAGCATCAGGGCGCGCCCAGCCTCCAAGTGGCCCTCGAAGCCTTCGGCATACTTGCGGCAGATGCTCAGCGCACGCTGCTTGGCCTTGTCGTCGCCAGTGACGTAGCTGCTCAGGCTGCACTTGCGAAAGCGTGGCGTGATGCCCGTGGCGATGAGGTCCTGATTCAAGCGCTCTTCAGCGACCTCCTTTACCGCTCGCAGATGCTCATCGCGGTCCTTCGGTGTGTTGTACAGCGCTTGCCAGCGGCAGGCCGGGCAGGTGCTGAGCGTCCACGATCCGTCGAACTGCTCGACCAGCGACTGTTTGAACGCTAAGTGCCCAGGGATGCCGCACAACTTTTCACGGGTTTCAGCCAGTTCCGGCGTCATGATGAATTTAGAAACGGTCATTGGGATACATCTCCTGGGTATGGGTTGGCACGCTGAGGACGGCGCTCTGGTGATTGCCGGCCTTGGCGCCCGCTCCAGGAAGTACCGAGTCTGGGTAGATATCCGACCAGCTGCTGGTGGTGGACTTATCCAGCACCGCGTCGGGTTCTGGGTGGTTGGCCAGCTTCTTGGCGATCAACTCACAGGCTCGCAGGGTCAGTGGTGCGCGCTTGGCCTTCCGCATTTCACAGAAGTCAGCCCAGGCTTGTTCCGATGCGTTTGCCGGTTTGGCAGTCAGTGGATCGAACTTCCCAGTCTTTCCCTTATCCCCACCCGAAGGGTTTTCAGTACTTACTGCTTTTCTCAGTCCTTGCTTACCTTCAATACTTACTAGTGTCGGATTTGCCGTATGCGGTCGAGCCGGAAGCGGTTCAGCCGGATACGGTAAATCCGGAAGCGGTGATTCAGACACCAGATAGGTGACCTCACCAAGCACGCCAGCCTCGGTACGCGGCTGCTCTCGGCGCACGTAGCCAGCGTTGATAAGCTCATCCAGAAGGCCATAAATACCGTCCCGACCAGTTGGTTTTGCAGAGCTTGCAGTTTCGCCGCGCAGGTGCGCCGGGGAGACCTTCCAGTGGTCGGGCTTACCCAGCAGGAACACCAACATCCCGCGAGCGCCCCAGCTCAGGCGCTGGTCCTCGCTGATCGTCTTGTTGAGCAGGTAGAAATTTCCCTCGGGGCGAGGGGCGCGAATGATGCTCATGCGGAAACCCTCGGCAATTCACGGAAGTCAATTGTTTTGGTGCCCTTCCAGCTATTGCAGGTGGCGCATAGAGTTTGGAGATTTTCCAGCGCAGTCTCGCCGCCCTCACTTTCCGGGAGTACGTGATCCGCCCTCAGGTTTTTCTGGCTCTTGCAGCGCAGGCATTCATACCCGTCGCGCTCGAAAACCGTAAGCCGCAACCTCGAACCTATGACCTTCTTGCGGTAGGTCCGCGCAATCGGTGCGTCGACGGGCATCGTCAGGATGTACTTACCAAGGGAGTGCCTGAGCACGAATCCCAGGCGCACGAGACGGTCAATGACATGCTGTACTTCACACTCAGGAAGGTTGGTGTAACGAGCAATGCTCGCGTCAGCGACCGTAGCGCGGTTGTCTTGCGCACCGTCACACATGCACAGCAAGACGAACTTATCGACAGGCTCGAGGCTATGCTGCGCCAGCGCCCAAATCATTGTTTCCATACTCATAGGCCCAACTCCCGCGTTACCCGGGCGATGAACGCGTCATAAGTCTCGGCCATGACGACGCCACGGTCCTCCAGGGCGCCGCGTGACGCCTTCGCCATGGCGTAGATCTCCCAACGTTCGCGCTCAGGAAGATGGCGGCAGTTGGAATAGCAGGGCCAGGGGCCGGCGACCACCTCGGCGGTGGTGGGGGTAACTACCGGGATTCCGGTAGTTGATTCCAGGGGAGTAGTCATTGCAGTGTCTCCGAGCCGGTGCCGTTGATCCTGCTGACGATTTGAGCCATATCCGTCAGCGTGCCGCCGGAAAGACGGCGCACCAGGATGCCCAGCGCAGTAGTGACGTTGATCGCCTCCACGGCAACCGTGGCAGTGATCTGGGCGTTTAGTGCCGCCAACGTTCCATGTGACCCCATGCGGACCTTGTCCCCAGCATTGAAAGCTGCGCAAGCCAGCGCCAAGTTGCTGAGCTGGTTGTATTGCTCGGGCGGCGTGGGCCGGACGAATGCTTCGGCGATCGGGATATGCATGTCCGGCGGCTCCTGGCCGGCCAGCAAGCACTTGCTGGCGATATCCCAGTGCTCGTCGGATATCTTCTTGGCGTCGCCGCCAGTCTTGCGTTCAAACAGGACCTTCAGCGCCCAGTACGCTTCGATCAGCCCGACGTACACGTCATCACGCACTTCGATAGCGCCGCCATCCTCAACGAACTCCGTCGCGTCCTTGACGCACTCGAAGCACTTCAGCAGGAGCGCGGCATCGGCGAATTTCTCGAAGAAGGCCTGGTCGATGGTTTCAGCGGCGGTAGTCTTTGGGAAATCGATAACGTTGTTCATGCTGTTGCCCCCTCTTCCACCATCCAGCGCTCGGCAATGATCTGGGCTTTGAAGCCAAGTTCATCCACCCATTTCTTGAGCCGATCTACCTCGGACACGCCAATCTCGGAATCAAGTAGCCCCCCTGCCGCCTCAATGCGGACGGCAGCCACGCAGACTTGCCATGCCGGATAGAAGCTCAGCCCGGTCAACGCCATGATTTGTCGGTAGATGGTCAGCGAGACGCGCTCCAAGTCGATCAATTGCCCTTGGTTCAACGGGTGACGCTTTGTGCGAGGCTTGTCTTCCGGGGCATCAATCAGGTTATGGATGCGCCAGTAGGATTGGACGAGCGATACCAGGTCGCCGCCCTTTGCTGTTGGTTCTGGCACGCTGAGGTGCTGTCGGATGATCGCGGCGATCTCCATGGTGAGACTGGCGACAACAGGACTGTTTTTGATCATTGGGAATCTCCGTCGGCGCCAAACAGGTCAGCCAGGTCAATTTGGTAAACGTCTGCCCAGGCAGCTGCGGGCCAGGAGCGAACCCAGCCGTAACGCGGGTCGTGGACTTTCGGGGCTTGCACTCCTTTCTCAGCGCACCAGTTCTTCAGTGGGCGGAAACCCTGCTTGCCGAACTTGCGCTTGCAGACCTTCTCCACGGCGGCGACCGTGGCCTGCCGTAGGCCGCGCCCGAGCTCTTCCTTCAACTGGTTGGCCTGGCGAACAGCTGCTGACGCTGTGGCCATCGCCGTTGCCTCTCGGCGCGAACCGATCTCGGCCTTGGTTTCGATGGCCTTGTCGCGCTCATCGATCGCCAACCGCTCTGAGCGTTTCGATGCCAGCAGATGCTCCAGGGCGCTGATGTAGTCGCCGGGCAGTGCAGGTGCCAGTTTTGGCGCAGCACGGAAGTATCGATTTACCAACTGCCGCTGAACGTCCCAGGCCAGGTCATCGGTCAAGGATTTGACGATCATCAGATAGCCCTGCTCTGTGAGCACGATCAGCCCTCTGTTTGGGATCTCGGCATCTAAACCTTGGATTTCAAGGTTTTGCGATTTGGCGAGCAAAGAGTAGTCAGCACCATCAATGAACCGCTGGCGGTTCTCGCGGAAATTGCGAGCCGCTGTACCATCGACACGCTGATGTACCTGATCGATCATGGCGAGCGTGACAACACGCTGGCCGCGATACTCAACGATGGGCAGCTGGGTCTGGTGGATGGTGATCGTGTTCATTGGTCACCCTCCAATCCGAAGGCGAGCCAGTGAATATCCACTAGACAGGCGCGAGCTATTTCTGCGAGATAGGAGGTGCGTTTTGTTTTGCCACTTTCGATTTGGCTGATTGAGGTCTGGCGAGTGCCGACCAACTTCGCGAGATCGGCCTGACTGAGGCCAGCAGACTCCCGCGCCAGGAGGACGCGGTCGGCAAGTGAAACCTCAAGCCCCACCGGGATCCGCGCCACGTTTTCGGGTTGCGTATTTTGTGGCGCGGATTCGCCGAGAACCCTGAACTGGTCGATAGCGCTATAAACCCCGCCGAATCCGGTGTCGTTGAAGTATTTCGCCACCTGGAACAAGTCACCAATCCCTTTTCCGCCGTCGTGCAGGTGATCTAGGTGCATGGCCTTGATCAGTGCGTGCTGCCACTCGAGCACATCCTTGGCCGCACACAGCTGAAACTCCGCTTCTTGCGAAGCCTCTTGCATGGTAGGTAGTGGCTCGTTCATTTGGCGGCTCCCTGGTGAGGGATGTTCTGGAGCTTGTAGGCGGCGGCAGCGCCGGCCTCGGCCATGGACATGGACAGGAGCGCCAGCGAATTGATAAGCCAGCCAGCATTCATGGCGACTTCATCAGACAGTTCGCCTTGATTTGCCGCATGCGCGATGAGCTCACCGATAGCGGCAACTCCGCTCAGTGTGCTGATCTGGAACTCGTCGCTGGCGTTCTCTACGCACTGGAGCTGTTCGACCTGGGCAGGCGTGAGCTTTGCCCCCTTCGCGAAGGTAGATGGGAACTCGCGTTCAACGTTGACCAGTAACTGGTTCCACATTGGAGGTTTCATTGTGCGTCCTCCGCTTCGTATGCCGCCTTGAGCCCGCGCTCGGCCGAGCGAGTCAGCGCAGAGACAACATCGCCAATAAAGCCCAGGGTGCGAACCTCGGAGAGAAAAGCGATCTCTCCATCGTTGATTGCGTAGGCAAGACGGCTGCACAACTGGCTGATTCCGTCCGACAGATCGGATGCAACCGAAAGCGCTTCGATTAAGTTTGCGTCAGGGTTGATGCTGAAAAGATCGGTGTACTCCTCCCCAAAAGTGCAAGGCTTGAGCTTTGGGAGTTGCACTGTTTGTTGGGCGGTGCTATTTTTTGCGTGCGTCATATCGTTCTCCAGAACGAAGAAGTACCAAAGCCACCAGCTCCACACTGGTAGCGACTAAGAACCCGCCTCCACAGCGGGTTTTTTATTGCCTGCCGTTCGGGCTAGCCAGAAAATAAAAGGTGGATCGATGCTGCCATTGTGAAACTCCGATACTGGATGCCTAAACAGGCTATTTGTAGGCTGTTAGCAAAATGCTTGTTTTCAGGTGATAATCACACCGTGGTTCAGGGTGAGGCGAAGCAGCCGTGGAAAGAAGCTGATAGCAGCAACCTCACCTTTGGTGGCAAGGTGGATTGCTTCCGCCAACGCCTCAGAAGGCCGTCGCATGCCGCAGGAAATCTGTTTGAGGTAAGCAACGCTGGTGTCGCAGGCCTTGGCCAGCTCAGATTGCTCGCCTGCACTACGACCTTTCATCCAGGCCGCCAATGTGTGGTTGTCCATGGGAAACCTCTTTTGAGCGATGCTGCGAAGATTAGCAAAACGCTTAATTTTGGCAACCATTATTTAAGCAAGCGAGGAACTGATGCTGGATTCAAAGCAGATACGCCGCCAAAATCTTGAACACATTCAGAAGCATTTCGTGTCCCGAAAGATGCTGGCCGTCGCGCTTGAGGTAAGTCCGGCAATGCTCAGCCAGTTATTGTCGGCGACCCCCAAGCGGGAAATCGGCGACAAATTGGCCCGTAAGATTGAGGAGATGCTCTACCTGCGAAGAGGATGGATGGATACACCTCATACCGAGGAAGAGGTCCGCAATCTTCGAGAGCTTAGCCCTGGCTTCCCCGCCAAAGGGGAAACAGCAGAGCAGTACGCTGAGGGGATGATTTCTACCAAGGCAATGCGGGCGAAACTCGAGAGAATTGGCCGGGTTCTGGGTGACGCTCTAACTGATACCCAGGAGGCCGATCACGCTGAACTGGTACAGATATCGACGTGGGACGACGAAACCCCATTGGACTACGACGAGGTATACATCCCCTTCCTGAAGGAAGTAGAGCTTTCTGCAGGGAGCGGTCGCACCGTGATTGAAGAAAGTAGTCATGCAAAGCTGCGGTTTGGAAAACATAGCCTCAAGCGACACAACGTTGACCCAGCAAATGCTGTCTGCGTGCCAATCAAGGGCAACAGCATGGAACCCATCCTAAAAAATGGAGCAACCGTTGGGGTTGACCGTGGAAATCGGACGATCACAGACGGTGATCTCTACGCGATAAGTCATTCCGGGCAGCTCAGGGTCAAGCAGCTCTACAGAACCCCTTCCGGCATCAGAGTTCGCAGCTTCAACCGGGATGAGTTCCCGGATGAGGAATACACCTGGGAGCAGATTGAAACTCAGGAACTGATGATAATCGGCCGAGTATTCTGGTGGGCGATGTTCGCGTAAAAAAATTAAGCAAAAAGCTATTTACATGATTAAGCATTATGCTAAAGTCCATTCCACGAACTTTTGGAGATGGACAGCATGAACGCACTCACCTATGGCAACTGGAAGGCCTTTACCGACAAGGGCCTGGCAGTCATGGAACTTATGTCCTTAATGGGCAAGGCTTCCGGCAAGACCGCCAAACAGGTTGCCCGCGACCTCGATCGCTCCCATCACACTATCGTCCAGCGCATGAAGTCCGTTCGCTTCAAACTCAACGCTGTTTCTGAGTCAGCAGCAGTCGCTGAGGCAATGCGTTTGGGAATAATCTCATTCTGCGTCAATTCCTCGCCCAATCCAGAGCCCGCCCCAGAAGATCACCAAGCCGAGCAAGGAGTGTTCGTCGCCTGATCCAGCGGCGTGCGCCTTCTGCCGGGCGTAGTCCAGTGGATCAGCGAATGCTGAGCGCCTAACCCAACCTGATTTTTTGCGAAAGCCAACAACGCGGCGGGCCTTTGTTCGCCCTGGAGAAAGTGAATGTCACGTAAACCCCTTACCCCGTTCCAGCTTTTCAAGTTGTTGATGGCGATCCTGATCTACATCAGCGTGTCCCTGGGCTGGCTACTTTTTGCTGCCCGCGACCTTATCAGCAGCTCCTCCGACCTGGACGTTGTCGGCGCCTTCTTTGGAACCGCCGTCTGGCTGATCGCCAGCGCCTGCCTGTTCCTGCACATCACCACACCAAAACCCGGCCAACCGGCCAAAACCACGGAGAAAGACCAATGAAGCGGATTGCCGCCATTGCAATGCTGTGCCTGCTCGCCATCACGGCGGGGTGCTCAAAGGTGCCCGCCGGCTATACCGGCGTCATCGTCAACCTGATGGGCAGCGACAAGGGGGTAGCGCCCTCTGAGGCCACTGTCGGCTACAAGTGGCTCACGCCGAACGAGGAACTGTTCCTGTTCCCCACCTTCAACCAGAACTTCAACCTGCAGCAGGTCAAGTTCCAGGACCGGGACGGCATGACGATCAGCGCCCCGATCGGGATCACGCTGCGCGCCAAGCAGGGCGCCGCCCCGTTGCTGTTCCAGACCTACCGCAAGTCGATGGATGAAATCATTGAGGTGAACGTGCCGCAGGTGGTGCGCAATGCCTTCAACAACGCCGGATCGAAGGTCAAGGCGTCTGAGGTTTATGGCCCGGGCAAAGAAGCTTTCCTGAAAGCCATCGAGACCCAGGTTCAGCAACACTTTGACAGCAAGGGCATCGTGGTCGAGTCGCTTTACCTGAACGGCGAAATTGTCCTGCCGCCCCAGGTGGTCGAGGCGCTCAACGCCAGCATCACCGCCACCCAGAAGGCCCAGCAGCGTGAGAACGAGTTGCGCCAGACCGAGGCAGAAGCCGCCAAGGTGCGCGCCGCCGCCCAGGGCGACAAAGACGCCGCCATCCTCAAAGCCCAGGGGGAAGCTGAGTCGCTGAACATTCGCGGCGAGGCGCTGCGGAAGAACCCGGGTGTGGTTGAGCTCAACGCTATTGAGAAATGGGACGGGAAACTGCCCGTGTACATGACCAGTGGCACCGCCACCCCATTCATTGGCATCGGCAAGTAACCGACCACCAACGGCAGGTGGCGCAAATGTGCGCCATCGGCCAGGAGATCCGCATGAAACAGAAACTGATATCGGCATGGATCAGCCTTGTGCTTAGCCTTTGCCTTCTACTGGGCCCTGCTCCAGCGCAGGACTTTGTGTTCTACGTGCTGATGGTGATGACAGCGCTCGCCTGGATCGGCGTTCTGTCCGGCCTGATCAAGGGTGACGTCGCAAAGAAGCTGCTGAGCCACGCGTGGATTAGCGTCCTATCAACAGGGCTGCAGGTATATGCGCTGATAGTAAGCGGTCACCCAGTTCTTGCGGCATCGAGCTTCCTGGTGTCGTTCTTCATGGTGATCGCTGCCATCAATGCAACCAAGGATGAGCCGGGAGTATCCCTATGAGCGCCACAAATTACGATTCCCGCACCGCCGATAAGTTTGTGGTGCGCCTGCCCGACGGCCTGCGCGCCGACATTGAAGCCGCAGCGAACGCCGGCGACCGCAGCATGAATAGCGTTTTCATCCAGGCCGTGCGCCAGTACCTGGATGGGCAGAACCGCCAGCAAATCCTGCTCGACGCGCTGGCCAACACTGTCACCACCCCGATCCGACCTTATACAGATGCTCGCGATCGCGTCGATTCATTGGTGGGCATGACTACGCCAGCTATCGGCGAATACTGGCCTGGACAGGGTGGGATCTACGGCGGCCTGCGCCACTACCCCGAAGGTTTGTGCCACATCATCTTTGCCAGTGTGGACGTGGGCAGGCACGCCTACGGCGAGTACGGCACCAACGTCGAGAACACCAGCAACATCGATGGGCGCAAGAACACCGCCATCCTGGTCAATCGCGACGGCTCGCACCCGGCCGCCGACGCTGCATACGCCTACACCTGCGACGGGCACGACGACTTCTATCTGCCCTCCTCTGGCGAACTTCATCACGGCTACCTGTACCTGCCTGAATCTTTCGAGAAGGACTGGTACATCAGCAGCACGCAGCGCTCCGCCTACTACGCCTACATCATGGTCTTTGAAGGTGGCTGGCTCGACTCCAGCGCCAAGCACTACGAGCGGCTCGCGCGCCCTGTCCGCAGAGTCCTTCAGTAATTCATTCCTTCAATTGCTTTCGCGGCTTCGGCCGCACTGGAGATAGCGCGATGAAACGCCGACAGATATCCCCCGCTGCCCTGCCCTGCCCGCCATCGGCCAGCCGTTCGCCGGCGGCTTCTACGCGGGCAGGATCTACTTCGACGGCGCCGAGTACGCGCTGATCGATGCGGGTCAAGAGTTCGAGACTGCCGCGCACTGGTGGGACCACGAAGGCCCGCGACCACGCATCCGTGGGGCAACCCATCGCTCTGACGGTATGGCCAACACCCTCGCCATGAGCGCGGAAGGCTGCACCATTGCCACCAAGGTTCTGGGCATGAACATCCGTGGCACCTGGGGCTGGCATATCCCGAGCATTGAGGAGCTGAACCTGATGCGGAGCAATCTGCTCCAGCTGCCGGATTGGAATCACCGCATGTGTGAGGCCGCGCCGCAGGCGTTCCGTGGCTCTCATCAGTATTGGTCCAGCACCCAAAAAGAAAACGCGGCGACGGCCTGGCTGATGGGCATGTACCCGTGGGCGGTGCCAGACACCAACTGGGTCAGCGGCTGCAACGGCATACGTCCGGTGAAGGTGTTGCAGATCAAGGCTGACGCCTTTGTGCATGAGCCATCGACCGATATTGCTACGAGCGTAGCAGTTTGCGACCTAGGCGGATTGACCGCCAGCCCGGCCGTGGCAGAGGTGCTGGGCCAGTTCATCAACGAGGACACCGGACGTTTCTATGGCCGCACCGATGACCTGCTGGCCCAGCTGGCTATGATCGCCGTGGAGGCTCGCGCATGAACAAGCTTCAGCGATTCGAGCTCAACACCGCCGGCCGAGACTTCGCCGTCGGGGATATTCATGGCTACTTCACCAAGCTGCAGGCCGCGCTGGATGCTGTCGGGTTCAATCCTGCCGTGGATCGCCTGTTCAGCGTGGGAGATCTGGTTGACCGCGGGCCAGAGTCTGCCGAGGTGGATACCTGGCTGGCCAAGCCGTGGTTCTTCTCCGTCCAGGGAAACCACGAGGCGATGGTCGTAGATGCCCACCACTTCGATCCGGACGGACGTGCAAGCGAAATGCACATCGCAAACGGTGGCGCCTGGATGCTCGGGCTGCCATCCGTAGAGCGTGATTGCTACGCCGCCCTGCTGGCTGACCTACCGGTAGCAATTGAAGTTGTCACGGCAGAGGGCCTTGTGGGGGTCGTGCACGCGGACTGCCCTTACGGCAACTGGCCTGAGTTTACCTGGGCGATCGAAAAATCTGGACCTGCCGAATCTCAACACGTCCAGGCAGTTGCTCAATGGTCGCGTGGCCGGATCACTGGAGAGGTTCGCACCAACGTCATAGGCGTTCGGGCTGTCATCGTCGGGCACACCCCAGTGCGCCAGCCGGCGATCCTTGGAAACGTCTACCACATTGACACCGGCGCCTGGATGGGTGGCCACTTCACGCTGATCGACCTGACCACACTGCAGTGCTACCCGCCGGTGAACCCGAAATTGAACTGGGACTGGGAGTCTCGACCATGAAAACCATCATCACCATGATCCTGCTGCTGATCGTTGGCCAGGCCTCGGCCGGTGAACAGGTGATCGACGTGCAGCACGACAGCGTGCGCGGCGTCACCTGCTGGATATTGAACAACACCGGTATCAGCTGCCTGCCGGACAGTTCGCTCCTACAGACGCCCACCAGCAGCACCACCGACGAAAGACAAGCGGCGCGGGCTTCTCTGGCAACTTCCATGTGCCAAAACGAGCAATTGAGCCCCGGCCTGCTCCCACATGAAAAAGGGTTCCAGCTATGAGTCGCATCAACGGCACCAAGGGGCAGCGCCTGATCGAACTGTTCAACGCCCTGCAGCGCCGGGAAACCACGTTCGGGCAGATATACGCAATGTCGGCATCGTGCGGGATCGACGCTCGCCGGGTGCTGGCTGACCATTTTCAGCGAGGCGAGAGCCATGAATGACCTGATCTGTCGTAAATCAATGACCCGCTGCCAGGCGCCTGGAATGTGCTCCCCGCATGGCGGCTGCCAAACGCCAGAAGCGGCGTCTGCATTCGTTACCCTGCGAACCGAACGCAACTCGCTGGCCTTCCTGCTAAAGCGCTTCGTTGACGGTGAGCACGACCAGGGCGAGAACCAATCCGAGCGCCACATGTACCACGACGAAGCCGAGGCGCTGCTGGCATATCTGGGCGGCGAGGTCCAGGGGCATACGCTGGTGCCGGACGATATCCTGCGCAAGCAGTACGAACAGAGGATGGCCTTGATCGCTGAGAACGAGGCGCTGCGAAAGGATGTCGCTCGGTATCAGTGGCTGCGCGACAAGAGCGAGTCGATGCATCCGTTTTACCTGAGCACCCCGATATGGTTTACCGGTGTTCGCTTTCGCAAGGAGGACGTGGACAGCTCTATCGACTCCGCGATGATCAGTGTCGCGACACAATCCACGGACACCGAAGACGTGTCGCGACACGAAGGCGGGCAGACATGAGCGCGGCTAGAGTTATAGAGTTTGAGGAGTTGCAGCGGATCACCGGCTATACGCGGCGTGCTGATGTGGAGAAGGCGTTGCGCGGGGAAGGAATACGGATATTCCTCGGGAGAAAGGGGCCTTGGACAACCGTCGACCTGGTAAACCAGGCGGGCGGCCTCAAGCCAATCGATCAAGAAAAGTATGACGCGGACATTGTATGAAGCGAGGAAGGAAGCGCCAGCACAACCCGAACATCCCTGGGCATATTGACCAGGCGGCCCTGCCACGCTCGGTGTATTTCGACCACCGCGGGGCGGGGTGCTGGTACATCCTGTATTTCAACGAAGCCGGCCGGCGCCAGCGACAGAACCTGTGCGCGGGCAATGTGACGCTTTCTGAGCTTCACCGACTGATCGAGGAGCGCAACGGCGTAGACCGAGACAGCTTGCAGTACCTCTGTGACGAGTTCCACAAGAGCGACCAGTACAAGGGCCTCAGCGATAACACCCACGACGACTACGTCTACTCCCGCGACGTGATCCTGGCGTTTCCGACAAAGCTCGGCAAGCCGCTGGGCGAGCTGGCGGTGCTCAAGTTCACCCCGGCGCTGATCCAGCGGGTAATCGACAAGATCGCCCAGGAAGGCAAGCCATCGAAGGCCGCACACGCCCTGCGCTACCTGCGCCGCGTAATGCAGTGGGGCCGCAACCGTGGGTTCGTGAAGGAAAACCCGGCAAAGGGCATCGAGTCGCCCAAAGAGCGCAAGCAACGCCGGCTGCCCGACGATACGGTCATGGTCAACTTGATAAGGTTCGCGAAGCAGCAGGGCCAGCTCAAGAGCGGCCAGCCTGGCGCGTGTTCGCCTTATCTGTGGTACGTGATGGAGATCGGCTACCTCTGCCGCCTACGCGGTATCGAGACGATCACACTCACCGACGAGAACGAACTCGCCGAAGGCGTGCTGACCAACCGCCGCAAGGGAAGTCGGGACAATATCGTTCGGTGGACACCTCGGCTGCGTGCCGCATGGGATGCGGCCAAAGCCGTCAGGTCTGAGACCTGGGAGAGAAAGCGTGTGCCGGTACCGATCCGTGCGGACCAGCGCTTCCTGATCATCTCGGCCACCGGCAGGCAGTTGTCGAAGTCAGGGCTCGACACAGCCTTTCAGCGGCTGATCGTCCAGGCGATCGACAAAGGAATCCTCACCGAGGAGCAGCGCTTCGGAATGCATGACTTCAAGCGCAAGGGCATCACCGACACGGTGGGCACCCGGGCAGACAAGCAACAGGCGTCCGGTCATAAGGATGAATCCATGATGGATGTTTACGACTTGAGCGTGCCGACCGTGAACCCATCAGCCGACTGAGCAACTGATTAAAGCCGAAGCAGCTCACAGTCTTATCCACAGGAAGACGGTAGAGAATGCTGGACATTCCTCCAGTCTTTTACGCGTACAAAAAGGCGAGAGAATCCGTAAAGTATGACCCTAAGCCGTGGCCTACGCGTACAATATTACGGCTGAGCGCGTTGTGTTTATTGTGTTGGGTGGCTGACTTGTAATCAGTAGGTCCCGGGTTCGACTCCTGGTGCCGGCACCATACAAAACAAAGCCCTCGCAGAAATGTGAGGGCTTTGTTGTTTCCGGGGTTCGGGATGGAGTGCCTACAAAGCACCCGCATCTTTTTCGCCCTATCTTCGCTGTTGCCAGGCCCTCCTCAGACGCCTGACGTCTGCGCTTCCTGCGTATCCCTGATGTTCCATGGCGTGGCAGCGCCTGACTTTTCAAGACGACAGCCAGTGCCATCCAGTTCACCGTGCCCAAGGAAATCATTGGCAGTTGGTACGGCTCGATAGACTTCATCAGCCGTTTTGCCGGGCTCGTTGGCATTCTGTTGGCTGGCCGGGCCTACGACAGAATCGAGACATACGCTATCTACTCGATACTGGCCGGGGATCCGGTTTGATGCGGGCCCGGCCATAGTGTTTACTTCGCCATCAACCGAGCCATCATCTGCTAGCCTGCTTTGAGCATTGGCTGAGACGCCGCCCATGACCAATACCGCTCCTGCCATCAAGCTCAGTACGCTTCGGCAAATAGCCCCCTATTTGAGTATGCGCGGGGTGGCGCCGCTGGAGTTTTTTCGGCGTTTTGGTATTTCACCCCAGGTGTTTCAAAACCCCGAGGCGTGGGTGCCGCGCGCGGCGTGTTTTCATATCGCCAATGAGATGGCGGCAGCGGCGCAGGACCCCTTCGGCGGTGCGGTGGTGGGGCACTTGACGGAGGTGCGTTCCACCGGTGTGTGGGGCGATTTGATTTTGGGCTCCACCAACCTCGCTCAAGCGTGCGCGTCGGCAGCGGTGCATACCGATTTGCTGCACCAGGGCAGCGAAGTGACCATTCTCACCGAAGGCCGTACGACAAGGCTGATCCAGCAGTTCACCGGCCACCACGGAGCAGATCCGAAGCAGGTGATTTTCGGCACGTTGGCGGTGCTTCGCAAAGTGCCGCTGTTGTCTGGCGCGCCCGGTGCCATCCGTGTGCATCTGAAAAATGCGAGAGAGAAAGGCGACGAGGCCCTTGAAGAATTCCTCGGCCCGAACCTCGAAATGAATGCCGAGTACAACATGATCGAATTTGATCGTGAGTTGCTCGAAATCCCTCTGCAGCCGGTTCGGGACATTGCCTGGAAAACCACCCAAGCCTTGAAGTCGACGTCTGACGCAGCGGATGTGCTCGCGCGGCAGATTTCGGATCAGGAACAGTCCAGGCTGCTCACTATCTCCCGGACGCTCGGGTTGTCTGTGCGCACCTTGCAAAGGCGCCTGGAGCACTGCGGTGTGGACTTCGATGCCTTGCGTGACGAGACCCGCCGCAACGAAGCCTTTCAGTTACTCGCCAGCGGAAAATACAGCGCGACTGAAATCGCCTACATGGTCGGCTACAGCGACCCGGCGCACTTCACGCGAGCCTTCAAGCGCTGGACCGGCAGCCCGCCGTCGCGTTACCGCGCCACCCTCTAACCTCCTCGCCTGACGCTTGGGCACCTTTGCGGTGCGGCTTTCGCGTGCCCGCCCGTCACGCTTTTGGCACCAAATGGCAAGTTTCCAAAAACACCTTCTTATACAGTTTTGCGAGGAAATACCCCCTTACAAACCACGAGGTTTCAATGTCTCTTTCATCCACGGCCTGCGTTCTCACCATGGCGCTGACTGCTTTTGGAAGTGCATACGCTCAATCGTCCCAGACGTCGACAGTCGCGGTTGGCGTGGATAATTTTGCACGTGCCGAGTCCGACCTCTACATGGGCAAGATCGTCGCGCAGGGCGGTTTGGGCCGCTTTGTTCATAGCCGTGAACCGGTGCCCATCGACGCACAGAATGTGATCCGGATGAACCGCGACACCCTGTACTCCTCGGCGGTGTTCGACCTGGACGCCGGCCCGGTCGTGCTCACGCTGCCGGAGGCTGGCGGGCGCTTCATGTCGGCGCAGGTGGTCAATGAAGATCACTACGTGCCCGCCGTCTTTTACGGCGCCGGCCGCCGCACGTTATCGAAAGAGGCTGTCGGCACACGCTATGTCTTTGTGGCGGTGCGCACGTTCTTCGACCCCGCAGACCCCAAGGACCTTGAAAAGGTGCATGCCCTGCAGAACGCCATCCAGGTCAGCCAGGCCAAGCCAGGCGAATTCATCGTGCCGAAGTGGGACGCGGCGAGCCAGGCAAAGGTTCGTGATGCACTCGCCGTGCTGGGTGCGACGCTTCCTGACTACAACCAGTCGTTTGGCCCCAAGGGCAAGGTCAACCCGATCCACCACCTGATTGGCACCGCGACCGGCTGGGGCGGCAACCCGGCCAAGGACGCCATCTACCTCGGCGGCGTGATGCCCGAGAACGACGGAAAAACCCTCTACCGGCTCAAGATCGGGGACGTTCCGGTCAACGGCTTCTGGTCTGTCAGCGTTTACAACGCCGACGGTTACTTCCAGAAAAACCCCTACGACGCCTACTCGTTGAACAACCTCACGGCCAAAAAAAGCCAAGACGGTTCGATTGTTATCCAGTTTGGCGGTTGCGACGCGAAGGTCGCCAATTGCCTGCCAACCCCACCCGGCTGGAACTACACGGTCCGGCTTTACCAGCCGAGCGACCCGATTCTGAATGGCCAATGGCGCTTTCCAAAACCGCAGCCCGTTGCACGCTAACCGGCGCATGCGCCTCTCTGAACGACTGAGTTTTGCACCCAAGGACAGTAACCATGCCAACTATCGGTGATTCACCTTTTTTTAAACGCCCCATGATGCTCATGACCGGCGCGACCCTCGCCCTGGCGACGGCGTTGCCTGCATTGGCAGACGATTCGCCTTCTGTGACCGTCGGCGGCGGCATTGCCGTCGGCCCTTTGTACGAGGGTTCTTCGCATTACGCCGCCTTCCCGTCGCTGAAACTCAAGGCGAAAATGCCCACCGAACACTGGGGCACATTCACCGCCGCGTTCCCGGATGGGCTGCGCTGGGACCTGCCCGGCCTGGCGCCCTTCGGGGTGGCGTTGTTGATCGGTTACGACCAGGGCCGCAAGGAAAAAATCCACACCCTGGGCGGTCGCGATGATGACTTGAGGGGCATGGGCAACCTGGACAGTACGGCGCTGGTCGGGGCTGAAGCGTATTGGATTCTGCCGGCCGGTCGCCTGTTCGTTCGCGGCCTGCAATCCACTCAAAATCGCAATTACGGCGGCGAGAGCCTGGGGCGTACGGCCTACCTGGAAGCCGGGGTCGCCACCGCGTACGCACTGTCTTCCACCTTGACCCTGGATTCGACGTTGTACGGTACCTGGAGCAATGAAAACGACATGATGGCGCGCTTCGGCGTTACCGCCGAGCAGGCGGCGCGCACCCGCTTCGACGAATACCACCCAGGCGGCGGCATGCGTGACGTGACCTTGAAACTGGGTCTGACCTGGCAATGGCAGCCACAGCTGGCACTGGAAGGCGGCATCAAGAGCTACGCACTGGTTTCCGACGCGCGCAACAGCCCGCTGACGGGCGAGAAGGTAGGCGCAGGCGCCTATCTGAATGCCCTGTACCGGTTTTGATCAGCCAGTATTCAATAAGAGAACACGCGATGAATAACCTGCATAAGCACGTGGCGCTGGCCGGCCTGCTCTGGTCAGGGTTGGCACTGGCTGACGAGGCCGCCACCCAAGTCACCGACCCTCATTTCAAACTGGCTCCCGGCTACCTCGATTCAGCGGATTTACCCTTGCGTCTGGCCTTGCTCGGCGCCCCACCCAAGCCTGACTCTGCAGCGTTTGCGCGGGATGAGGAAGCTCGGCGCACGGCACTGTCGCTGCGTGGCACGGCCCGGGAAAAGCTCGCGGCAGCGGATGCGGAGCTGGCATTCCCAGGCCCGGCGCAAGCCTTTTCCTGTGCGATGGGCACACCGATCACCGAGAAAAATACCCCGCATCTCTACACCTTGATGCAGCGCACGCTGACGGATGCGGGCGGTTCCACCTATGCCGGGAAAAATGCCTACAACCGCACTCGCCCGTTCGTGGCGCATAACGAAGGCACCTGCCGCAAAGACATGGAACCGTTGTTGCGCACGGATGGCTCCTGACCGTCCGGGCACTCGGCTGCCGGTTGGGCCTGGGGCCTGTTACTGGCTGAAATCCAGCCTGCGCGCGCCACCGAACTGATGACCCGCGGGTTGGCGTTCGGCCAGAGCCGGGTCATCTGCGACGCGCACTGGCAGAGCGACGTTGACGCCGGCCGCATCATGGGCGCCGCAACGGTGGCGAGCCTGCACAACAACCCTGCGTTCCTGGCGGACCTGGCGGCGGCGAAAGAGGAGGTCAAGGCTGCTCAAAAAGCCGGGCTGAAGCCAACACAGGACTGTGCGGCCGAAAGCGTTGCGCTCTCGCTGACCCAGCACTGATCGGAGAAACACCATGATGCACCGTCACAACGCGCGCCTGGCCCTGCTGTTGGGTACGTTTGCCGCCAGCGGGGCCGGCCTGCCGACACCGGCCATGGCGGCAGACAACGATGGCTGGACGTTCAACGGCGGGCCTTACGTATGGGGCGCCGGTATCCGTGGGCACGTGGGCCACAGCAGCACCGGCACGCAGTTTATCAAGTCCGATTTCTCCGACATCGCGCGCACGGTGGATATGTCGGTGATGTTGATGGGCGAGGCACGGCGTGGCCCTTACAGCGTGCTCGCTGATCTGATGTACATCGACACCGATACCCGCAACCGCCTTCCGGCCGGCGCCCGGGCGTCCAAGCTGGAGTTGGAAAGCAAAACCGCCTCCGGTTTCCTGGGCGGCGGGTACACCGTGTTGGGCGATGAAAACCGCCGGCTGGATGTCGCCGGCGGCGTGCGGGTCTGGTACAGCAGCACCACCCTCACCTTGCATGGAGGGTCTGTCAGCGGCGAATCCGGGTCAGACAAGGCCACCTGGGCAGACGCCATGGCGGGGCTGCGCGGGCACTATGCGCTGAATGAGCGGTTCTGGTTGTCCTCCTGGGGCATGGCCGGTGCCGGGCAATCCCGGGAGGACTGGGACCTGGCGGCGCTGGCGGGCTGGGAGTTTTACCCCGGCTTTTCAGCGGTGGCCGGTTACCGCGCCATGGGTGTGAACTATCGCAATGATGGTTTTGTTTACGACATCGTTCAGAAAGGCCCTCTGCTGGGTATCAGTGGCCGATTCTGACTCTCAGGCGTACGCACCGTTTTTTCTGCGCAGGTAAACCATCTGCGCAGTCAGCCCAATGACCAGCGCAACCGCGATGCTGCCCTGCGCACCTAGCAGTACAGGGGATTGCAGGTCAGTGACAAAGGGGTGGCCATCGGGCACGCGGCGCAGTGTCTCGGACACGGTGGGCACCATCAGAAAGAACGCGGTCAGGCTCAGAAAAATGGTTTCCAGATAAGCCCGCGCTCGCCCCAGCCAGGTCACGTGCCCCACGCCATATCCAGCGAGCAGCAGAGCAAGGGTGATAACGCCAATGATGTTGCTGACCGGCTGCTTCGCCACCAGGAACACGCTGAGTGCCCCGATCAGCATCGACGCAAGGTAGAACCTGCCCGGCGTTGAGCGGGGAACAATGCGGCCGTGCCGGATAAACATATAAGCCGCCAGGGGAATCGCAGGCAGGCTGCCGAGGGTGTGTACCCAGCCAAGGGCGGAGATTCCGAACATGTGAGGTGCTCCAGGTGATTGGATGGTGCGCATCAACGATCACCGTCCCAACGGGTTCGTGAGACTGGCGCCAGCGCGTTATGATCCGGGCCTCAGCTTAGTGAGTGCGTGGGCAAGCCGACATGATGAATCCCCTTGAAAACTTGATCATTCATCCGGAAATGAAACTGGAAGGGCTGGCCAAGGGTGATCTGCTGTCCCAGGTGCTGGCACAGATTCGCCTGACCGGCGACCGTGTTTACTCTGCCGCACTGGAGAGTGCGCAATGCCTCGACCTCGACCAGCAGAGCGCGCACATCTGCGTGGTTCAGCAAGGTCAACTCCACCTTGAAGGTGCCGGGCAGCCGGCCGCGACGCTGGCGCAAGGCGATATCATCCTGCTGCCTCACGACCCCACCGGCATCAGCATCACCGCCTGCGATGGGCCTGCGTCGGTGGTGATCTGCCGCTTCTGGTTCGACGGGAACAGTTTCCAGGCCATGCTGTTTGCTTTGCCTTGGCTGATCCACATTCGCAAAGCCGAGGCGGCGGATTGGGCGCAAGGCATCCTGCATTTCATGTTGCTCGAAGCCAACGACTCGCAGCCAGGCGGGGCGTTGATGATTTCGCGGCTGATCGACCTTACGGTGATTCGTATCCTGCGCACCTGGGTGCACCTGAACGCGGCGTCCGGGTGGCTGGGCGGGTTGTCGGACGCGCGTATTGCGCGGGCATTGAAAGCTATCCATGAAACACCCGGGCAACAGTGGAACATAGCTGCGCTGGCGGAAATTTCCGGCATGTCACGGTCCAATTTTTGCGACCGTTTCAGCGTGTTGGTGGGGCGTTCGCCGCTGCGTTACCAAAATGAATGGCGGTTGAGGTTGGCCAAAACGATGTTGGCCAGACACGACAGCCGCATCGGTGAAATCGGCTTTGCGATTGGCTATGAATCCGAGGCGGCGTTCAGTCGCGCCTACAAAGCGTTTTTCGGCCGCTCGCCCCGCGAGGACAACGCCCCGAGCCGTTAAGGCCAGGGCGTGTTCCGGTCAATGCCCGGCGCTTTGCCCGCCGTCTACGTGAAGAATTTCGCCGGTGACGAACCCGGCGTTTTCCAGGTAGATGATCGCCTGGGCGATATCACTCACCTCCCCCATGTGCCCGACCGGGTGCAGTTGCCCGAGCGCCGCGTGGGTTTCTTCGCCGTGCATCGGCGTCTTGATGATCCCCGGGCTCACCGCGTTCACGCGAATACCGCGCTTGGCGTACTCGATTGCCAGGGATTTGGTCGCCGAATTGAGCCCACCTTTTGTGAGGTTGGCGAGCACCGAGGGCACGCCGTCAATGGCGTGGTCGGCCAGGCTGGTGGTGACGTTGACGATGTGGCCGGTGCGGTTCTTTTCCATCTCGGCGAGGGCAAGTTGAGTGATGTAGAAAAAGCCGTTGAGGTTCACCGCCAGCACGTTCGCGTAATCCTCCTGGGTATAGGCGGTGAAGGGTTTGGCGATGAAAATGCCGGCATTGTTGATCAGGCTGTCGATACGCCCGAAGGTGGCCAATGCTTCGCGAACCACCCGTTGAGCGGTGGCCGGGTCGCCGATGTCACCCGCCACGGTGTGAATGTTCGGGTCGTCTGACGGCTGGATCGAACGCGAAGTGGCAACCACGCGATAGTCCAGCGCGCGGTAGGCCTGGACCACGGCGGCACCGATGCCTTGGGACGCGCCAGTGATGATGACGACTTTGCTCATGATGCTTCTCCGGTAGGGGCTTGGGATTTGCGGTATTCGGTGGTGGTGATGCCGGCATAGCCCCAGTTATCGGTGTCGATTTCTTCGATGACGATGTGGGTCAGCTCCGGGCGTTTGTTGAGCACGCGTTCGAGGGTTTCGGTGAACTCGGCAATGACCTGGGCTTTTTGCTCCGGGGTCACTCCATCACGGGTGATGCGCAGGCTGATAAAGGGCATGGCGTTAACTCCAGTGGTCGGCCATCGAGGGGTGACGGGCCGGCAGTGGGGCTAATTTAGGCGTGCGCCGCGAGCGGATAAATGGGGGGCCGGGTACTTCATTAGTGATGCGGTGTAACAAGCCAGTGCGCGATTGCCAGGCATAAAAAAACCCCGAACAGGTCGGGGCTTTTTATCGCCTGGAATCAGGCGCGACGCCGGATCAATCAGAAAACGTTGATCGGGTAGTCGGCGAACAGGCGGATTTCGTTACCGCCTACGTTGTAGTTGCTGGCGTTGTTGGAAACGCGCAACCAGGACGCACGAGCACGCAGGCTCAGGTCTTTGGCTGGGCCGCTCTGTACCACGTACTTGAACTGGTTCCAGATTTCACGCTCGGTGCCATCGCCACGGCCGCTGCCGTCGTCGATGTTGGTACCGCGCACGTAGGCAATGTTGTAGGTCAGGCCCGGTACGCCGAAGGTGGCGAAATCGATGCCATAACCCGCTTGCCAGGAGCGCTCGTCCTTGCCGTTGAAGTCGGACCAGTAGGAATTGGCCAGCAAGATGGTATTGCCGCCGTCGCCGATGCCGCCAGCGTTGCGGTAGCCGCCGTACAGGTAGCCGGTGTCGCCGGTGCTGCGCTGGTGAGCGAGGGTGAAGCTGTGCGGGCCAACAGCCCAGGTAGCGCCCAGGCTCCAGATTTTGTTGTCGCGGGCGTCGGCGTCACCTTGGTTTTCCAGGGCGAAGCTCTTGTCCAGCTTGGTCTTGTAGCCGTTGAAGTCAAAGGTCAGCGACTGCTTCTCTGGCAGGGCCAGCACGTAGTTGACGTTGACGTATTGCTTCTTCAACACGTCTTGCATGTTGGAGGCATACAGCGCCGCCGACAGGCTTTCGGTGAATTTGTAGCTACCGCCGATGTAGTCGATGCTTTTCAGACGGCCGCTGTCGCTACCTTCGGCGCTCTTGCGAGCTTCTTTGGTGAAGTGACCAGCGTCCAGCTGCAGGCCGGCGATTTCTTTGGAAACGATCGAAGTACCCTCGAAGGTTTCCGAGAGCAGGCGGGAGTTGTCGTACTCCAGGACCGGAACGGCTGGCATCTGCTGACCGTATTTGATCACGGTGTTGGAGATGCGCGCCTTGACGGCTGCGCCGCCTTTGGCCAGGTCATTGGCGGCTTCGCCGCTATCGCCTTGCTTGAAGAAGTCGATACCGCCTGCGCCGCTGCGGCCTTTACCACCGTCCAGACGGATAGCGTATTGGCCGATCACGTCAACACCCACACCGACGGTGCCTTGGGTGAAGCCGGATTCGAACTTGCCGATGAAGCCCTGGCCCCATTCGGCTTTGTCTTGCTTGCCGTTTTTGTAGTCGCGGCTGATGTAAGCGTTGCGTGCTGCGATGTTCAGGTGGCTGTCGTCAACGAAACCCTTGGATTGCTCCTGGTCGTTGGCCATGACTGTCGATGCGCTCAAAATCCCCAGAGCGATCAGACTCATCCGTTGTTTCAACATTTTTTTATATTCCTTATTACTGGTTGATTACGCGCTGTGACACCAAGCTCCGTGTCGCTTTTTTGGTGTCGACTTTTTCCAGAAAAAAGAAGGCCCGCGGACGACTGAACTGCCGCAGGCCTTTTTTATTGGATGAGTCATGGCGGTTAGCCACAGGCGTTGGGCGCAATCCTATGCGCGGGTTGAACTATGTGTCAATTTCGTGAATCGTCTGTATTTAGGCGAAAAAAGTCTAAGCGGTGTGTTCCAGAGCCTTCCCGAGAGCCTGAAAAACCGTCCGATTCGTCAACAAAACACATTAGGTAACACTTCTGGCATCAGGGATGTTTGGTAATAGATAACGCACGCAAATGCAAAGCATTACCATTCGCGCGCAAATTTATTCCCACCCTTTCCGGATACATTCCCCATGCCTGCCCCTCGCCTGACGCCCATCACTTTTGGGCTTTCTGTTCTGCTGTCTGCCGGTTTTGCCTGCGCGGCCACGGTGCTGCCCGAAACCTCGGTGAGCGCCGAAGCCGATGAAGATGACCCACGCGTCAGGGAAACCAACACCGCCACGCGCACCGCGACCTCGGTACGTTACGTACCCCAGGCCATCGACTCGGTAAAAACCGAAAGCCTGCGTGCTTACGGCACCAACGACCTGGGCAAGGCATTGAGCGGCATTCCCAACGTCAGTAGCGGCGCCGACACGCGCTTCGACAGCTTGCGCATTCGTGGTTTCGACGCGAGTAACGACTTCTACCTCGACGGCATCCGCGACGACAGCCAATACGTGCGCGACCTGCACAACATCGAACGCATCGAAGTACTCAAAGGCCCGGCGGCTGTGCTTTACGGGCGCGGCGGCCAGGGCGGCATTGTCAACCGCGTGAGCAAACTGCCCCAAGCCGGGCTTAAATCCAGCATCGAAGCCCAAGGCGGCAGCGAGGATTTGCGCAGCCTGTACGCCGACCTCAACACCGATCCGTCAGACAACATCAGCCTGCGCCTGAACCTGGGCAACCAGGACAACAACAGCTTTCGCGATGGCGTCAGTGGCAACCGCAAGCTGTTCGCGCCCGCCATGAGCTGGCAGCTCACCCCCGACCTCAACTGGCTGGTGCAATACGAATACAGCCGCTACAACCGCACGCCGGATCGCGGCATCCCGAGTGTCAACGGGCGCCCGGCGGACGTGAGCCGCGGCACCACCTACTTCGACAACCGCGACTACATCGACGACAAATCCCAATCCCTGCGCTCCAAGCTGGCCTATGAGCTCAACGCCAACTGGCAACTGCGCCACACCCTCGGCGTGTTCAAACTCGACAGTGATTTCGACAACACCTACCAGACCGGCTATGACTCGAAGACCAACAAGGTCACCCGCCAGCGCTGGCAACAGGACCTGACCACCCGCAACGTGTTCAACAACCTTGAGCTGGAAGGCGGCTTCGACACCTTCGGCCTGGAACATCGCCTGCTCACCGGCTTTGAGCTGGGCAGCCAGCGTCGCGATCCAAAGCTGTACACCGCCACCGCCGTCAACCGTGGCGGCCAGGCCGTGCCGAGCCTGGACCTCAACACCCCCAATCGCCATTTGAGCCACACCGGGCGGATGAGTGCCTCGAGCAACAACCACACCGAAGTCGAGAGCCGCGCCTTGTATGTGCAGGACCAACTGCGCCTGAACGATCAATGGCAACTGCTGGCAGGTCTGCGTTACGACCACTTTGAAGTGGACACCACCAACAAGCTGCTCAACACCCGGCAAAACGTCGAAAGCCGCAGCGCCAGCCCGCGCGTAGGCCTGGTGTGGACGCCACTGGAGCATCACTCGTTTTACGCGTCGTGGAGCAAAACCTTCTCGCCGGCAGGCGGCGGCTTGATCGGCATCACCCCGAACGCCGCAGGCAGCGTCAACGATCTGAGCCCCGAGCTGACCCGGCAAAAGGAAGTCGGCGTAAAAAGCGACTGGCTCGACGACCGCCTCAGCACCACCCTCGCCGTGTACGAGCTGGAACTGTATAACCGCCGCACCAGCGACCCGCTGGACCGCACCATCACCCTGCTCACCGGCATGCAGCGTTCACGCGGCGTCGAGTTGACCGCCACCGGCAAAATCGTCGGGAACTGGTATGTGCGCGGCGGCATCGGCCTGCAGGACGCCAAGGTCGAGAAGGACAATAACGGCTTTGAAGGCAAGCGCGTCAGCGACGTAGCCAAGCGCAATGGCAGCGTGTTCATCACCTGGAAACCGGAGATGGGCTGGTACGCGGAAACCGGTTTGACGCTGGTGGGCGACCGCTATGCCGACAACCTCAACACCGTGATGCTACCGGGTTATGGCCGATGGGATGCGCTGGCCGGGTTCCGCCAAAAGGAATGGGATGTACGGGCGGCGCTGAACAATATCGCTGACAAGCACTACTACGAATCGGCCACCAGCGCAGCACAGATCCAGCCGGGCGAGCCGCGCAGCCTGGTCGTTACAGGCACCTACAGCTTCTAGGTTCTGCACCGTCAATGTGGGAGCTGGCTTGCCTGCGATAGCGGGGTGTCAGCTGGAAATATTTAGCTGACACTCCGCTATCGCAGGCAAGCCAGCTCCCACATTTTCAGATTCCGGTGTTCTTCAGTTGTGCATCAGCTCACACAACGCTTTTACTTCATCCTCACTGAACAACCCCGCCGGGTAACGTTCACTCATCACACTGCGCAGGTCGGTTTGCCTGACCTGTCGCGAGCCGTTTGCCTTCAACCACTGCGCCAGCGCCTGGATAGCATCACCGTTGACCCGCATCGGGTGGAACGGGCGCGTGTAGATCAGGTTGATATCGGCATTCATTTCAGCGCTCTCTCCTACTGCGTGAGCGGCTAACTTACTCAAGGTTTGTGACAGAACTGCGCAGTCATGACCTTGGGTTACTGTGGCAACAGCGATACAAGAGCTATGCCAATGTCCCGTGTTTATAGGTATTCGGACACAAAAAAACCCGCGACCTTGCTGGGCCGCGGGCTTGCTGTGAGCGCCATAAACGGGTGGCTTTAAGCCACTACCGAAAACGCTGTTACAACTGCACTCAGTTTTTGTGCGGGGCTGGCTGCTGTTGAGTCAGGCAATGGATATTGCCCCCACCCAGTAACAGTTCGCGACCCGGCACCATCACCACTTCATGCTGCGGGAACAGACTCTGCAGGATTTCCTTGGCCCTACTGTCCAGTGGGTCGTCGAAACTTGGCGCGATGATGCCGCCATTGACGATCAGGAAGTTGACGTAGGAGCCGGCCAACCGCACGGTCGGGTTCCGTTCCTGCGAACCGTCAACCGGGTCGACACCGGCACATTCCTCTTCAGTGGCATACAACGGGCCTGGAATCGGCATCTTGTGCACTGTGAACGGGCGACCTTTCGCATCGGTGCTGCTTTGCAGCACGTCCATGGCCGCGTGGCAGCGCACGTAGTTCGGGTCTTGCGGGTCATCGGTCCAGGCCAGCAACACTTCGCCCGGGCGCACGTAGCAGCAGAAGTTATCCACATGGCCGTCGGTTTCGTCGTTGAACAGGCCGTCCGGCAGCCAGATAACCTTATCCACCGCCAGGTTGTCGCCGAGGATGGCTTCGATAGCTGCGCGATCCAGGTGCGGGTTGCGGTTGCGGTTCAGCAAGCATTCTTCGGTGGTGATCACCGTACCTTCGCCGTCAACGTGGATTGAACCACCCTCGAGCACAAAGCCTGCGGTGCGATAGCGCGGCGCGCGTTCGATCTCGAGGATCTTGCCGCCCACCTGCGCGTCGCGGTTCCACGGCGCGTACAGGCCGCCGTCAAAGCCGCCCCAGGCGTTGAAGTCCCAGTTCACGCCGCGCACTTCGCCGCTGTTGTTGATCACGAACGTCGGGCCGGTGTCGCGCACCCAGGCGTCGTCGTTGGACATTTCCACCACGCGGATATTGGGCACATCCAAACGCGCACGGGCGTTTTCGTACTGGCCGGCGGAAACCGCGACCGTCACCGGCTCAAAGCGCGCAATCGCCTTTGCTACCGCCACGTGCGCGGCCTGCGCCGGCTTGCCCCCCAGGCGCCAGTTGTCCGGGCGTTCGGGCCAGATCATCCAGGTTTGAGTCTGTGGTGCCCATTCGGCGGGCATGTAAAAGCCATCGGCGCGAGGTGTGCTGTGCAGGGTGGTCATGGCAGGCGGGGCTCCGAATGGGGGGTGAAAGCCAACTTTATAGCGGATAAAAATCGGCTTTAAAAGCGATAAAAGATCATAAGCAATGAATATGACAATAATTAGCCGATAACAATCGACTAACTAGAGTTGTTCGTCCAGCACCTTCGACAGCATGTCGACAAAGAAATCCACGCTGCGTTTCGAGGTGACCATTGGCGGCTTGATCTTGAGAATGTTGAGGTAATCGCCGGTCGGTTGCATGAAAACACCCAGCTCGCGCAGGCGATCGCACAGCAGCATGGTTTCCTCGGTGGCAGGTTCCAGGGTGCGCGGGTCGCGAACCAGCTCCAGCCCCAAATAGAAGCCGGAACCGTGAACGGCGCCCACCAACGGGTGACGGTCGATCAGCGCTTCCAAGCGCGCCTTGAAATGCCCGCCCACCACCTGAGCGTTTTCCCACAGCTTTTCTTCCTCCATCACATCCAGCACCGCCATGCCGATCTTGCAACTGACCGGGCTGCCGCCGGACGACGAGAAAAAGTAACCCTCGGCCTCCAGCGCTTCGGCAATTTCACGCCGGGTGATCACCGCGCCCAGTGGCTGGCCGTTACCCATGCCCTTGGCCATGGTAATGATGTCGGGCACCACGCCCTGCTCTTCAAAGCCCCAGAAGAAATGCCCCATACGGCCATAACCGACCTGGACTTCATCGGCAATGCACACGCCACCTTGGGCGCGCACCAACCCATACACCTGTTGCAAGTAGCCGGGTGGCAGTGAAATCCCCCCGGCATTGCCGTACACCGGCTCGCAGATGAAACCGGCCAGTTGGCGCTTGCTGGCGGCGACTTTCGCCAGGTTATGTTCCACGCTTCGTACGTAGTCCGGGGCGCTGTCCTGCCCACGAAACTCACCGCGATAGGTATTGGGTGCCGTGACCGGGTGGACCCAGTCGGGGCGGCTGCTCAGCGCGTGCGGGTTGTCGGCAATCGAAGTGGATACTGCATCCGCCGCCACCGACCAACCGTGGTAGGCCTCGAGCACGCTGAGCATGTCGCGCCCGCCGCTGTAGGCCCACGCCAGGCGAATCGCCAGGTCATTGGCCTCGGTGCCGCTGTTGACCAGAAATACGCGGTCCATGCCTAGGGGCGCCAGCGCCAGCAAGCGCTCGGAAAACTCCGCGATGGCCGCGTAATGAAAGCGCGAGTTGGTGTTGAGCAACGACCACTGCCGCGCCGCCACCGCCGCCATGCGCGGGTGGCCGTGGCCCAGCACTGCCACGTTGTTGAGCATGTCCAGGTAGGAACGGCCCTGCATATCGATCAGGTGGTTGCGCCAGCCGCGCTCGATGCGTGGCGGGTCGACGTAATAGTGTTTCTGTGAACGGGCAAAACTGGCATCACGCCGAGCCAAAAGAGCCTCGGGGTCCAGTTCGGGCTCGGCATCGCAGGCCAACCCCAGCAATTGCGCGGGCGACGGGCACAGCGCCTGCCAGGCTGGCGCCCTGGACGGTGTGCAAAACAACGGCGGCTCAAGGTCGGCGCGGCATAACTGTACGGTCAGTGGTGCGTGGACTTCGCCAAGCACTTGCCCTTTCACCAGCGCCGAGTCAGGTGCCAACAGGGTTGTCACCCCCCATAAAAGCACGCTCAACTCGCTGCCCTGCAGGCACAGTTGGCCATCGGCGCCGTGGCGCAATGTCCCGGCAAACGGTGCTTCCATCACCGTGCCATGGGGTAGATGCAATGCCACATGAAGGGGGAACGTCTGCGGCTCGGCGGCACTGTCCGGGACAGTGCGTGACAACCGGTATTGCCCATACCGGCTGGCCGCCAGCCCATGCACCGCCGCCGCTTCATCCAGCAAGCGCCGGTCGATACCGGGTTGCTCCCAATTGCCGGCGTCGAAATGCGGGCTGAGCACACCCAGATCGATCAGCGCGAATTCGCGCCCCACCAGGCCCGGCAGCAGGGGCGCGAAATCCTGGCTGGCCAACGGCGGCAGCGTTTCCCCCACGCACCGCAAAATAGCAGCCTCCATCAACTCGAACGGCACCGAAGCCGCCACATGGAAGATTTCCCACTCGTGCTCGGCGTTTTTCAACAAATAAGAGTTGTCCTGGTCCAGCCGTTGCTGCTGCTCGCTGCTCAATACCAGCACTGCAGCGCGGGCGACGATCAACGGCCACAGTGCCTGCAGCTCTTCGCGGCTCAATGGCGTAACCGCGTGACAGGCCTGGATCGCCGGCAGGATGGTAAACGGGTCGCCGTCGGCATGATGCAACAGGGCGGCGCAGGTCACCGACAGGTCAGCAATGCGCCAGGTGTGCACCAGGTCGCCGAAATCGATCACGCCCTGTAGTTGCCAGTGCCGCTTGGCATCGCGCTGCCAGACCACGTTGTCGTCGGTGATGTCCATGTGCACCGCCTGCCACGGCAGGTGCTGTGCCAACGGCTGCAGGCGCGCCCCGACTTGCTCGGCGACTCGCTCCAGCGCGGTGCGATGGGGCAGGTTTTCAAGGGCGCCCAGCAAGTGCTTGATCAAGGCTTGGGCGTGGCGCGGGTCCCATTGCAGGGTGCGGTCCAGGCCCGGGTGCTGGAAGTGAGCGAGTGCCTGGCTCATCTGCCCGCACAACTCGCCAAAACCTGCGATCACGTCGCGGCCAAGGTGCGGCAAGTGGGTCAGCGGCTGGCCCTCGATATAGTCCAGCAACCGCAGGTGCAGGCTTTGCCCGTCGACAACCACGCTCAACAGTTCTTCACCCGTGCGGGCGGGAATGACCTTTGGCACCCGCACCTTATCGCCCAGCTCATGCAGCGCGGCATGCTGGGCCTGCAATTCAACGGCGGCGTAGTCACCCCGGCAAATCTTCAGAACAAACCGCCCACGCTCGCTGTCGACTCTGTAGTTAAGGTCTTGTTGGCTGCCCAGCGACTGCAAAGTGCCAGTAACGCCATAATGCTGTTCCAGCCATTGGGCTGCCTGAGCGGGGCTCACTTGGGGGCACGGCAAACTGGCACGATGGATCAGCGTGGCAAGCAACATTGTGACGACCTCGGCTTTTTTAGGCGTCTATATCGCCATTGTTCGGCCCCGTTAATCAACCCCTCATGCTCACCGCACTTGCACCGGCTCGATTCACAACTCAAGCTATGCATCTTTCGCCCAGTGTCCGTCTAAGGAAAAGGCTCCCGACATGCGCATTCTCATCACCGGCGGTGCCGGATTCATCGGCTCCGCCCTGATCCGCCACCTGATCCAAAACACTGAGCATGAAGTGCTCAACCTGGACAAACTCACCTACGCCGGCAACTTGGAATCGCTGACCAGCATCGCGTCCAATAGCCGTTATGAGTTCGTCCAGGCCGATATCATCGACCAAGCGACCGTCAGCGCGGTGCTGGCACGCTTTGAGCCCCAGGCCATCATGCACCTGGCTGCCGAATCCCATGTCGACCGTTCGATTGACGGCCCGTCGGATTTTATCCAGACCAACATCGTCGGCACCTACAGCCTGCTGGAGGCCACCCGCGCCTACTGGCAAACGCTGGCAGAGCCGGCCAAAAGCGCGTTTCGCTTCCACCACATCTCCACAGATGAGGTCTATGGCGACCTGCACGGCGTGGACGACCTGTTCACCGAAACCACGCCTTATGCACCCAGCTCGCCCTATTCCGCCAGCAAGGCGGCTTCCGACCACTTGGTCCGCGCGTGGCAACGCACCTATGGCCTGCCGGTGCTACTGACCAACTGCTCGAACAACTACGGGCCGTTCCACTTCCCTGAGAAGTTGATTCCGCTGGTGATTCTCAATGCCCTCGCGGGCAAGCCGCTGCCGGTCTACGGCGATGGCCTGCAGGTCCGCGACTGGCTGTTCGTCGAAGATCACGCGCGCGCACTGCTCAAGGTCGTGACCGAAGGCGTGGTCGGCGAGACCTACAACATCGGCGGCCACAACGAACAGAAAAACATCGACGTGGTGCGCGGCATTTGCGGCCTGCTGGAAGAACTGGCGCCGCAGCGCCCGGCCGGTGTGGAAAAATTCACCGACCTGATCACCTTCGTCAAGGACCGCCCGGGCCACGATCAACGCTACGCGATCGACGCCAGCAAGATCGAACGAGAATTGGGCTGGGTCCCGCAGGAAACTTTCGAAACAGGCCTGCGCAAAACCGTGCAGTGGTACCTCGATAACCTCGAATGGTGCCGCAGGGTCCAGGACGGCAGTTATCAAGGTGAACGACTCGGCAACACTGACAGTAAGGATTTGATTGCATGATGAAGGGAATCGTATTGGCCGGCGGCTCCGGCACCCGTTTGCACCCCATCACCCTGGGCGTGTCCAAGCAACTGTTGCCGGTGTATGACAAACCGATGATCTATTACCCGATCTCCGTGCTGATGTTGGCGGGGATCAAAGACATCCTGGTGATCTCCACGCCTGTGGACTTGCCGCAGTACCGCAACCTGCTCGGCGATGGCAGCCAGTTTGGCGTGCGTTTCAGCTATGCCGAACAGCCGTCCCCGGACGGCCTGGCCCAAGCGTTCATCATCGGTGAAGAGTTCATCGGGAATGACCCGGTGTGCCTGATCCTGGGCGACAACATCTTCCACGGCCAGCATTTCGGCGACCAACTGCGCAACGCCGCCCAGCGTCCCTCCGGCGCCACGGTGTTCGGCTACTGGGTCAAGGACCCGGAGCGTTTCGGCGTGATCGACTTCGACAAAGAAGGCCGCGCCCTGTCGATCGAAGAAAAACCGGCGAAGCCAAAGTCGAGCTATGCCGTAACCGGCCTGTATTTCTACGACAACGATGTGATCAAGATCGCCAAGGCGGTCAAGCCTTCGCCACGCGGCGAGCTTGAGATCACCGACATCAACAATGCCTACCTCCAGCGCGGCGACCTGCACGTTGAACGCTTCGGCCGTGGTTTCGCCTGGCTCGACACCGGCACTCACGACAGCCTGCTGGAAGCCTCGACGTACGTGCAGACCATCGAGCACCGTCAGGGCCTGAAAGTGGCTTGCCTTGAAGAGATCGCTTACGAGAACGGCTGGATCGACCGTGATTACCTGCTGGAGCGCGCCAAATACTTCGGCAAAACCGGCTATGGTCAATACCTGTACACACTCGCGGGAGACGCTCAATGAAGGTAACGGCCACTGATCTGCCCGGTGTATTGATCATCGAGCCCAAGCTTTTTGGCGACGATCGTGGCTTTTTCTATGAGAGTTTCAACGCCCGGGCGTTTGCCCAGGCGACCGGAATGCAGTTGGAGTTTGTGCAGGACAACCATTCACGCTCGCAAAAAGGCGTGCTTCGCGGCCTGCACTATCAGATCGAACATGCACAGGGAAAGCTGGTGCGTGTGACGGCGGGTGAAGTAGTGGACGTTGCGGTGGATATCCGCCGCAGCTCGCCCAATTTCGGCAAATGGGCCAGTGTGCGCCTGTCTGCCGAGAACAACCGCCAACTGTGGATTCCACCAGGGTTTGCCCATGGTTTTGTAGTGCTCAGCGACTCCGCGGAGTTCCTCTACAAAACCACGGACTACTACACGCCCACAGCCGAGCGATGCATTCGCTGGGACGACCCCGAACTCAAGATTGATTGGCAACTGGACAGCACTCCCACGCTGTCCGCCAAGGATCAGAGCGGCAAAAGCCTGAAAGAAGCGGATTTGTTTCCATGAGCACTGAGCTGAAAATCCTCATCACCGGCCAGCACGGCCAAGTCTCCCGGGAGCTGCAACAGCGGCTCCAGGGTTTGGGCGAGCTTGTCGTATTGGGCCGTGATCAACTTGATCTGGCCAACGCCGAACAGATTCGCCAACAAGTACGGGCACACCGCCCGGGCCTGATCATCAACGCCGCAGCCCACACGGCGGTTGACCTGGCAGAAAGCGAACCCGACGCCGCGTTTGCCATCAACGCCATTGCCCCTGGCATCCTGGCCGAAGAGGCCAAGGCCTTGGGCATCCCGCTGATCCACTACTCCACCGACTACGTGTTCGACGGCAACAAGCCTGCGCCGTACACCGAAGCCGACGCTCCCAACCCGTTGGGTGTCTACGGCCAGAGCAAACTGGCAGGCGAGCAGGCCATTGCGGCAGTGGGTGGCGAACACCTGATTCTGCGCACCAGTTGGGTCTATTCCAGCCACGGCAAGAATTTCCTGCTGACCATGCAACGTTTGCTCCAGGAAAAACCGCACATGCGCATCGTCGCCGACCAGATTGGCGCGCCGACGTGGGCCGGTACCATCGCCAACAGCACCCGCGCGCTGATCGAACGCTGGCAGGCCGGCCTTGCCGGTGATTGGGGTGTTTATCACCTCACCGCCAGAGGGGAAACCTCCTGGTTCGGTTTTGCCGAGGCGATTGGCGAACACCTGCGCGCCAGCGGCCACGCCTGCGCCGAGCTGGAAGCCATCCCGTCCAGCGCCTACCCGACTCCTGCCAAGCGCCCGCTGAACTCACGCCTGGATTGCAACCGTCTGCAACAGCAATGGCAGGTCAGCCAGCCGCAATGGCAAGACGCATTGCGCGAGTGTCTTGCACAGCAGCACTAGGCATAATGCGCCTGTACCCACAGGCGCATGACTCCCATGACTCCACCCCTCCCGCGAAGACCCCGCTGGCGCAGCCTTGCCCTGCTGGCGTTGTGCCTGGCACCGCTGCTGTGGCCGCTGGAGCATTTGGCCGAGCGCTATTACCGCAGCGAGCTGGCCGGGCAAAACCGCCAGACCCTCGACCTGTACGTCGCCAACTTGTTGGGCACCCTGCACCGTTATGAAGTGTTGCCGCAGATCCTCGGCGACCTGCCTGCCCTGCGCACCGCACTGGACGCGCCGCACGTCAGCACCAACCTGACCAACGCTAACCTGCTGCTCAAGGACGTCGCCGCCCAGGCCGGCGTGGAAGTGATGTACCTGATGGACACCACCGGCAAGACCCTTGCCGCGTCCAACTGGGACAAGCAGGACAGTTTTGTAGGCCGCAACTTCTCGTTCCGTCCGTATTTCAGCGAAGCCATGGCCGGGCGCCTGGGACGGTTCTTCGGCCTGGGTACCACGTCAGCCAAGCGCGGTTACTTCTTCGCCGCCGCCGTGCGTGATGGCGACACGATCATTGGCGTGCTGGTGGTCAAGGTCGACCTGGACCACACCGAAAGCCTGTGGGGCAATACGCCCGAACAATTGCTGGTGACCGACCACAACGGCGTGGTGATCCTCACCTCACGCCCGCAATGGCGATTCCGTGCCACCCGGCCGCTGACCGCTGAAGAGCGCCAGGCGATCATCGCGATCCAGCCCTACCCGACCCGTGACCCGCAGCCGCTGGCCCTCAGCTCCACCGCCTGGTTGCGCCAGTCCACCGCCATCGCCGAAACCGGCTGGACGGTGGAGATCCTTGCGCCGCGCTCCCTGATCAGCCGCCCCGTGCGTACCGTGGTAGCCGTCGGCGGCGCCACCTTGCTGGTGTTGATGCTGTTGTTGGGGCTGATGATGCAACGCCGCCGCCACTATCTGGAACGCATCGCCTTCGAAGCCAAGGCCCGCCGCGAACTGGAAGCCCGTGTGGTCGAGCGGACCAGTGACCTGGAAGGCCTCAACCGGCGCCTGAAACAGGAAGTGCTGGAGCGTGAACACGCCCAGCAGGAACTGGTACGCGCCCAGGATGACCTGGTACAGGCGGGCAAACTGTCGGCGCTGGGCACCATGTCGGCGAGTATCAGCCACGAACTCAACCAGCCGCTGGCGGCGATTCGCAGCTACGCGGAAAACGCCGAAATCCTGCTCGACCATGAGCGCACCAACGATGCCCGCGGCAACCTCAAACTGATCAGCGAACTGACCGGGCGTATGGCCTCGATCATCGCGCACCTGCGTGCCTTCGCCCGCCGCGACCGTCATGCCCCGGAAAGCGTGGCGTTGCAGCCGGCACTGGACGATGCCTTGGCGCTGCTGGCCAAGCGGCGACGCTCGATGGAAGTCGAACTGATTCGCGACTTGCCGGAAGCCACGCTGTGGGTGCAAGCCGGCGAAACGCGCCTGCGTCAGGTGCTCGGCAACCTGTTGGCCAACGCCCTCGACGCGCTCACCGAAAAGGGCCCGCCGCGCAAACTCTGGCTGAGTGCCGAAACCACCGAGCAAGGCGTCAACCTCTACATTCGCGACAACGGCCCGGGCTTTTGCATGGAAGCGTTGGGCCGCGCCAGCGAGCCGTTCTACACCACCAAGACCCGCACCCAGGGCCTCGGGCTGGGCCTGGCAATCTGTGACACCTTGATGCGTGCCTTTGGCGGCGAACTGCTGTTCGCCAACCACAAGGAAGGCGGCGCGTTGTTAACCCTGAAATTGCGTGCCGGCTCGCCGGGCGTCAGTCTGCAACCGTCCGAGGACCGCAGTGTATGAGTATCGATAACGGGATTCAGGTGGTGTTGATCGACGACGATCCACACTTGCGTCAGGCCTTGTGCCAGACCCTGGACCTGGCCGGGCTGAAAGTCCTGACCCTGGGCGAAGCCACCGGCCTCACTGCGCGCCTGTCGCGGGACTGGCCGGGCGTGGTGGTGAGTGACATCCGCATGCCCGGCATGGACGGCCTGGAGCTGCTTGCCGAATTGCACGGCCAGGACCCGGAGCTACCGGTGCTTCTGATCACCGGCCATGGCGACGTGCCACTCGCCGTGCAAGCCATGCGCGCCGGCGCCTATGACTTCCTCGAAAAGCCCTTCGCCAGCGACGCCTTGCTCGACAGCGTACGTCGCGCCCTGGCCCTGCGCCGCCTGGTACTGGACAACCGCAGCCTGCGCCTGGCCCTCAGTGACCGCCAGCAACTGAGCACCCGCTTGGTTGGCCACTCACCGCAAATGCTGCGCCTGCGCGAGCAAATCGGCGCCCTGGCCGCGACCCGCGCCGATGTGCTGATTCTGGGCGAAACCGGTGCCGGCAAAGAGGTCGTCGCTCGCGCACTGCACGACCTGTCAAGCCGCCGCAGCGGGCCGTTTGTGGCGATCAACGCAGGCGCCCTGGCAGAATCGGTGGTGGAAAGCGAGCTGTTCGGCCATGAGCCGGGCGCGTTTACCGGCGCGCAGAAACGCCGCATCGGCAAGTTCGAATTCGCCAACGGCGGCACGCTGTTTCTCGATGAAATCGAAAGCATGAGCCTGGACGTGCAGGTCAAACTGCTACGCCTGTTGCAGGAGCGAGTGGTGGAGCGCCTGGGCGGCAACCAACTGATCCCGCTGGACATCCGCATCATCGCGGCCACCAAGGAAGACTTGCGCCAGTCCGCTGACCAGGGACGCTTTCGTGCCGACTTGTACTACCGCCTCAACGTCGCGCCACTGCGCATTCCGCCGCTGCGCGAGCGCGGCGAGGATGCGTTGATGCTGTTCCAGCACTTCGCCGACGAGGCCAGTAGCCGCCACGGCCTGCCGTTGCACGAACTGCAGCCGGGGCAGCGCGCGTTGCTGTTGCGCCACAGCTGGCCGGGCAATGTACGCGAACTGCAGAACGCTGCCGAACGCTTTGCTCTGGGTTTGGAGCTGGCATTGGACAACTCGCCGGACAACCCGGCGGCCGGCGTGCTGACGTCCACCTCCGGGGGCTTGAGCGAACAAGTCGAGCAGTTCGAAAAAAGCCTGATTGCCGCCGAGCTGACCCGCCCGCACAGCTCCGTGCGCAGCCTCGCCGAAGCCCTCGGCATACCGCGCAAAACCCTGCACGACAAACTGCGCAAGCACGGCCTGAACTTCGCCGACAGCGCCAGCCATGGCGCTGACGACGAATGACCCAGCCCACCCGCCAAGAGGCCCCCATGAACCGCGACAGCCGTTACCTGGAATCCATCCTTCACCACGACATCCCCCTCACCCGGGAAATGGGCCTCAAAGTGCTCGACTGGCAACACGGCCAACTGCAACTGCACCTGCCCTTGCAGGCCAACATCAACCACAAGAGCACCATGTTTGGCGGCAGCCTCTACTGCGGCGCGGTGCTGGCCGGCTGGGGCTGGTTGCATTTGAAGTTGCGCGAGGAAGGGGTTGAAGATGGGCATATCGTGATTCAGGAAGGGCAGATCAGTTATCCGCTGCCTGTCACCCAGGATGCGACCGCGATCTGTGCTGCCCCGGAAGACAAGGTGTGGAAGCGGTTTGTGGCGACCTACAAGCGTTATGGCCGCGCGCGGCTGACGCTGGAAACACGGGTGGTGAACGAAGGCAGTGAAGACCCCGCAGTGACGTTCACCGGCCAGTACGTCCTGCACCGCTGAAAGCCCCAACGCAAAACCAAATGTGGGAGCTGGCTTGCCTGCGATGGCGGTAGTGAATTCACCACCGCCATCGCAGGCAAGCCAGCTCCCACATTAAATCACCACCCGATTCAGGACCGGGCCAGGCTCAGCAACCGCTCACGCCATGCCGCTTTCGCCGGCAGCGCCAAAAAGAACGGGTTCAACAACGAAGCCCGCGCCGGATAGCTGAACCGCTCGCCGCTCAATTCCAGCACCTCGCCACCGGCGCCTTCCAGCACGCCCTGAGCTGCAGCGGTGTCCCACTGCGAAGTGGGCGCCAGGCGGGGATAACAGTCGGCGCTGCCCTCGGCCAGCAGGCAAAATTTCAGCGAGCTGCCGATATTCGCCAGTTTCAGCTCACCCAAACCTTCGCTCAAACCATCCAGCAAACGCTCCTGCTCAGGGCTGGTGTGACGACGGCTGGCAACCACGGTAAATGCTTCACCCGCAGCAGGCGTTTGGCGTACCTGAATCTGCTTGGGCGCTTCCCTCACATCCGAACGCCACGCTCCCAGCCCCGCGCCACCGAAGTAGCAGCGGCCGCTGGTCGGTATCGACACCACACCAAACACCACGCGGCCGTTTTCGATCAGGGCAATATTGACGGTGAACTCTTCGCTGCCGGAAATGAACTCCTTGGTGCCATCCAACGGGTCAACCAGCCACCAACGCTGCCAGCCGGCGCGCACGCTCTGGTCAATATCGGCGTCTTCTTCGGACAACACGGGAATGCTTGGATCCAGCGCGGTGAGACCGGCCAGAATCAAATGGTGAGCAGCCAGGTCGGCAGCCGTTACGGGCGAGTCATCGGACTTGGACGTCACAGCCACATCAGCGCGCCAGTACGGCAGAATCACCTCGCCCGCCTGCCGGGCCAGCTCAATCACGGGGGCAATGAAAGGGTGGCCTAAAAACAGTTCGCTCATGCGATAAACGCTCCACGCTGGGTCAACAGGTCTCGTACCAGGTACAGCGCGGCCAATGCACGGCCCTCGCTGAACTGCTCATTTTGCGCCAGTTGCGACAGCTCGCGCAGGTTCACCCTGTCTACACGCATCGGCTCGGGTTCATCGCCTTCAAGGCGTTCTTCATAAAGCTCGGTGGCCAATACCACCTGGATTTTCTGGCTCATATAGCCAGGCGACAGTGACAGCTCGGTGATGTGCTCCAACTGCCGGGCACCGTAGCCAGCCTCTTCCTTGAGCTCGCGGTCCGCCGCTGCCAGCACATCCTCGCCGGGCTCGATCAGCCCCTTGGGTAAGGAAAGCTCATATTCGTCGGTCCCGCCACAGTACTCTTCGACCAGCAATGCATGCTCGGCGTCGATCATCGCCACGATCATCACCGCACCATAACCGGCGCCACGGCCCACCAGGCGTTCGTAGGTGCGTTCAACGCCATTGGAAAAGCGCAATTGCACTTCTTCAACGCGGAACAAACGGCTACTGGCGACAATTTCGCGGGCGAGGACGGTGGGTTTCTGGCGCATAAGCGGCTCCTTGGCGTGATCGGGTTACTATACCGTGGCTTTTCCGATTGTCTGTGTCGGATATCTTTACTTACATGAGAACGCCCCATGCCCTCTTTGCCCTGGCACGCCATCGACACCATCCTGCTGGACATGGACGGCACCTTGCTCGACCTGCATTTCGACAACCACTTCTGGATGGAGCACCTGCCGCAGCGTTACGCCGAGCTGCACGGGGTAAGCCGGGCCATGGCCGAGATGGAGTTGCAGCCGCTGTTCGAGCGTAACGCCGGACAGTTGCAATGGTATTGCCTGGATTTCTGGAGCACGGAATTGAAGATTCCGGTGCGCGAACTCAAGCTGGAAACCGCTCACTTGATCGCCTTGCGCCCGGACGCGGATACCTTTCTGGCGGCCATCAAAAAAGCCGGCAAGCGCGTGATCATGATCACCAACGCTCATCGCGACGCGCTGTCTCTGAAGCTGGAGCGCATCGAGTTGGCGCCGTATTTCGAGCGGCTGATCAGTTCCCACGATTACGGTTTCCCCAAGGAAAGCCCGCAATTTTGGGACGCCCTGCAAGCCGACATCCACTTCGACCCGGCGCGTAGCCTGTTCATTGACGACACCTTGCCGATTCTGCGCAGCGCGCGGGATTTTGGTGTGGGGCATTTGTTGGCGGTGAAAGAGCCCGATAGCCGCAAAGGGCCAAAGGACACCGCAGAGTTCGCGGCAGTTGATGATTATCGCGACCTTATTGCTGGGCTCTAACCCAATGTGGGAGCGGGCTTGCTCGCGAAGACGGTGTGCCAGTCAATACATTGGGTGACTGATCTACCGCATTCGCGAGCAAGCCCGCTCCCACATTTCGTTCCGCGTATTACTCAGGAATGCGCAGCACCTGCCCTGGGTAAATTTTGTCGGGGTGCGACAGCAGCGGCTTATTGGCCTCAAAGATTTTGTTGTACTTGTTGGCGTCGCCATATTCAGCCTTGGAGATGGCGCTAAGCGTGTCTCCTTTCTTCACCGTTACAAAACGAGCAGCAGCGGTGGCTGGGCCAGTCACGGTGATCTTGTCTTCAACACTGCCGACACCTGCAATGTTACCGGCCGCCAAAATGACTTTTTCCTTTTCTTCCTGGGTCGCCACTTCACCCGTCAGGATGACTTTGTCGCCCTCCACGGTGGCTTGCACATTGGGGTTACCCAGACCGACCTTGGAGATGTGGTCCTTCAACTGCTCACCCGCGTTCGCATTGCCCGGCGTCAGCAAATCGATCAGCTTTTCGCCAGCTTCCTTCACAAAACTAAATAGGCTCATGGTGCACTCTCCTTGGGGGTTTAAATTCCAGATACCCAAGACTAGACCAGTCCTACAGAACCGGGTTCCGGCCCGACCAAAGACTCAAACGCGCTAGAATCCTGCGCCATTGGAATAAGCCTGGAGCGAAGATGGACATCAAGCAGCTGAAATTCCTCATCGCCCTCGACGAAACCCGCCACTTCGGCCAGGCGGCGGCGCGCTGCCATATCACCCAGCCGACGCTGTCGATGCGCCTGCGCAACCTCGAAGAAGAACTTGATCTTCCATTGGTCAATCGCGGCCAGCGCTTCGAAGGGTTTACCGCACCTGGCGAACGGGTGCTGGCGTGGGCGCGCACGGTGCTGGCGGCCTATGACGGCTTGCAGGCCGAGGCGGCAGCCTGCCGCGGCAACCTGGTGGGCACCTTGCGCTTGGGCGTGGTGCCGCTGTCGAGCTTCGACCCTTTGGCATTAATGCAGCAGTTGCATAAAGAGCACCCGAGCCTGCGCTTCGAGCTGTCGGCATTGAGCTCGGAGCAGATTCTTGAACAACTGGCGAGCAACCGGCTGGACCTCGGCGTGTCCTACCTGGAGCGCCTGGACAATGAACGCTTTGACTCGCTGGCCTTGGGCGAAACCCGTATGGGCCTGCTTTACGACCAACGGTTTTTCAGCTTCGGCGACACGCCCCTGAGCTGGGAAGCGCTGATCGAACTGCCGCTGGGCATGCTCACCAGCGGCATGCACTTTCGCCAGTCCATCGACCACAACTTCCACAGCCGAGGGCTCAACCCGCAACCCTTGCTGCAAACTGATGCGGTGCATCAATTGTTACAAGCCGTGCACGGTGGCCTGTGTTGTGCGGTGATGCCGTTGGAAGGCGGCCTGGATGCGCTCACCGAGCATTTGCGCCTGCAACCGATCGAGGAAGCCCACACACTCGCGCGCCTCGGTCTGATCATGCGTCGCAGTGCGCCACGCTCGGCATTGGCAGAGGCCTGTTTTGCACTGTTTCAAAAATCGCAGCAGGAGCCTTGATCGACGCCATCTATCGGTAGATCAGTACTGGCAATTAGACGCGACCCTTTGTCGCGCCTAGTCTAAACACTGATCAATCCGTCGGTGGTACTGCCCCATGAACGCCAAGCGCCCTGCCTGCGCGGCGCCCGCCCCTGAAGTGCCCGCGCCAGCCGCCAGCCAGACCTACCAGTATTGCAACCTCGAACACACCGAAGTCGCCACTACAGCCTTGGCGGAAGAAGTGGCGTTGGCGATTGCCTACAACGACATCAGCCAAGCGGTGATGCTGGTGACGCCGACGGACCTTGAAGATTTCATTGTGGGTTTCAGTATCGGCAGCGGCATTATCGCCGACGTTAGCGACATCTATGACCTGAAACTCAGCGGTTCGGGCTCGGCCCAATACGCGCAGGTGCAGATTTCCAGCCGCGCCTTCTGGAACCTCAAGCAGCAGCGCCGCCAACTGGCCGGTACCAGCGGCTGCGGTTTGTGCGGAGTCGAAGCCGTCGAACAAGCCTTGCCGGACCTGCAAGTGTTGCCCGGCGCGCCGTTGCCGCCCGCCGAATGGCTCGATGGCCTGCGCCAACGTATCAGCGCATTCCAACCCCTGGGCCAATACAGCGGCGCGGTGCATGCGGCGGTGTTCATGAACGGTCAGGGTGAATTATTGCTGGGCCGCGAAGACATCGGCCGGCATAACGCGCTGGACAAATTGATCGGCGCCCTGATCCGCCAAAAGATTCCGACCAACGGCGGCCTGGCGATTGTCACCAGCCGCTGCAGCCTCGAACTGATCCAGAAAGTATTGCGCGCCGGCATCCAGACCCTGGTCAGCCTGTCGTCGCCCACCGGCCTCGCCCTGCAATGGGCCCGCCGGCACAACCTCAATCTCATCCACCTGCCGCAGAAAAGTGCGCCGCGGGTCTATAGCCCTGCGATGGAGAACCAGCCATGAGCCAACATCACCAAGCCGACCAAACCCCGACCCCGCGCTACAAGCCTTACAAAGGCCCGGCCGGCGGCTGGGGCGCACTGATCAGCGTGGCGCAGGCCTGGCTGACCAGCGACAACGCGCTGAAAAACCTGCGCATGATGCTCAAGACCAACCAGAACGGCGGCTTCGACTGCCCGGGTTGCGCCTGGGGCGACTCGCCGGAAAGTGGCATGGTCAAGTTCTGCGAAAACGGCGCCAAGGCGGTGAACTGGGAAGCCACCAAACGCCGGGTGGACGCTGCCTTCTTCGCCAAGCACAGCGTCACCGCATTGCTGGAGCAGAGCGATTACTGGCTGGAGTATCAAGGCCGCCTGACCGAGCCGATGCGTTATGACGCCGAAACCGACCGCTACAAACCTATCAGCTGGGAAGCGGCGTTCGACCTGGTGGGCAAACATCTCAACGCCTTGCCAAACCCGGACATGGCCGAGTTCTACACCTCGGGCCGTGCCAGCAACGAAGCCGCGTATCTGTATCAGCTGTTCGTACGCGCCTACGGCACCAACAACTTCCCGGACTGCTCGAACATGTGCCACGAAGCCAGCGGCGTCGCCCTGGCGCAAAGCGTCGGCGTCGGCAAAGGCACCGTGACCTTTGATGATTTCGAACACGCCGATGCAATTTTCGTGTGGGGCCAAAACCCCGGCACCAACCACCCGCGCATGCTCGAACCGCTGCGCGAAGCGGTTAAACGAGGCGCCCAGGTGGTGTGCATCAACCCGCTCAAAGAGCGCGGCCTGGAACGCTTCCAGCATCCGCAACACCCGCTGGAAATGCTCACCAACGGCGACAAACCGACCAACACTGCCTACTTCCGCCCGGCACTGGGTGGCGACATGGCCATCCTGCGCGGCATGGCCAAGTTCCTGTTGCTGTGGGAGCGCCAGGCCCAGGCTGAAGGCAAGGAAGCAGTGTTCGACCACGACTTCCTCAACGAACATACGGCCAACGTGCTGGATTACCTGGGCAAGATCGACGACACCTCGTGGGACGAGATTGTCGAGCAGTCGGGCCTGACGCTGGTTGAGATCGAGCAAGCGGCACGCATGTACGCCAAAGGCAAGAACGTGATTATGTGCTGGGCGATGGGCATCACCCAGCACCGTCACTCGGTGCCGACCATCCAGGAAATCGCCAACCTGATGCTGCTGCGCGGCAACATCGGCCGCCCGGGCGCTGGCCTGTGCCCGGTGCGTGGCCACAGCAACGTGCAGGGCGACCGCACCATGGGCATCAATGAACGCCCACCGGTAGCGTTCCTGGATTCGCTGGAGCGTCGCTTCCAGTTCCAGGTACCGCGCGACAACGGCCACAACGTGGTCGAAGCCATTCACGCCATGCTCGAAGGCCGCTCCAAGGTGTTTATCGGCCTGGGCGGCAACTTCGCCCAAGCTACACCGGACAGCCCGCGCACCTTCGAAGCCCTGCGCAATTGCGACCTGACGGTACAGATCAGCACCAAGCTCAACCGTAGCCACCTGATGCATGGCAAAGACGCGCTGATCCTGCCATGCCTGGGCCGCACCGACATCGACATCCAGGCCGACGGCCCGCAAGCGGTGACGGTAGAAGACTCGTTCAGCATGGTTCACGGCTCCAATGGCCAACTGCAGCCATTGTCGAAACTGATGAAATCCGAACCCGCAATTCTGGCCGGCATTGCCGCCGCCACCCTGGGCAGCAAACCGGTGGACTGGAACTGGCTGGTGGCCGACTACGGGCGTATCCGCGACCTGATCGCCGACACCATCCCCGGCTTCAAGGACTTCAACGAGAAGATCAAAAACCCGGGCGGTTTCTACCTGGGCAACTCGGCCGGTGCTCGCCGTTGGAACACCCCGTCGGGCCGCGCCAACTTCCGCCCGAACATCCTGCCCAAAGACCTGATCCACGAACGCACCCACGCCACCGGCCGCGTGCCGGACCTGATCATGCAATCCATGCGTTCCCACGACCAGTACAACACCACCATTTATGGCCTCGACGACCGTTACCGGGGCGTGAAGGGCCAACGGGACGTGCTGTTCGTCAACGAAGCCGACATCATCCGCCTGGGCTTCAAGCCAGGTCAGAAAGCCGACATCGTGTCGCTATGGGAAGACGGCCGCGAGCGCCGCGTGAAGGGTTTTACGTTGCTGGCGTTTGATATTCCGGCGGGCCAGGCCGCAGCTTACTACCCGGAAGTGAACCCGCTGGTACCGCTGGAAAGCACCGGTGATGGCAGCCATACACCGACGTCGAAGTTCGTGGCGATTCGCCTGGAAGCGGCAAGTGACAGTGGCTTGATCATGGCCCGCTCTGCCTGACTTGATCCGGGCTCTGCTTTGCTTGAACTACCGCTTTCGCGAGCAAGCCCGCTCCCACACTTGAAATGCGTTCCAAATGTGGGAGCGGGCTTGCTCGCGAAGAGGCCGGCACAGTCGCCCTCTATTTTTCAGGCAGAAAAAAAGGCCGCTTTTGCATAAAAGCGGCCGTTCCGAAGTAGTTAAAGACTCGCAAAAACCACTTAAGTTCCCCATACAAAACAGCAACTTAGCGAATTGTATACAACTGCTGCCACCGGTCGGATTTCGATTGTCAGCGTCTCGATACAACCTCAGGATCGCGCCGTCATCCTCTTGAGGTCTCCCTATGAAGTTCTCCTCGATTCTCTTGTTGTCCCTTGGCCTGGTCAGTGGCGCAGCCATGGCCGGTGGCACCACCGAAGCCGGTGTGGGCGGCGCATTGGGCGGGGTTCTAGGGTCGGTTGTTGGCCAACAAATTGGCGGCAACACCGGCTCGGCCATCGGCGCGGCACTGGGCGGCGCGGGCGGTAGTGCAGTGGGCGCCGACAAGCGCAGCCGTGGCGAAGCCGCTATCGGCGGCGCACTGGGCGCCGCTGGCGGCAACGTAGTGGGCCGAAGCGTCGGCGGCAGCACCGGCAGCCTGATCGGCGCAGCCGCCGGCGGTGGCGCAGGTGGAGCATTGGGCAACTACATGGGCAACAAGAGCGATGATGACGACCGTCGCTACCGTGGGCGTGATAACCGCCGTTATGACCGTGATGACCATCGTGGGCGCGGGCATGCTTATGGGCACCGCAAGAACAAGCATCACCGGCACCACCGGTAAGTTCTACAGAACACCATAAATCCTGTGGGAGCCGGGCTTGCCCGCGATAGCGGTGGGTCAGGTTGGCAAATGTAGCCTGACACTGCGCTATCGCAGGCAAGCCAGCTCCCACAGTTGATCTTCAGGGTTCACAAAATCGGGGTCAGACCACCAATCGCTCCAACGCATCGCGCAACGGCCCCGGAATCGTCACCGGCTGGTTCGACGCCCGATCCACAAACACATGCACAAAACGCCCCGCCGCACAGGCGTCTTCCTCGCCTTCCTTGAACACCGCCAGCTCATACTGCACCGAGCTGTTGCCCAACTTGCCCACCCGCAAGCCGATTTCGATGCGATCCGGAAAGGCAATCGACGCGAAATAATCACACGCCGAACTCACCACAAATCCCACCACCTCACCGTCATGAATATCCAGCGCGCCCTCTTCAATCAGGTAGGTATTCACCGCCGTGTCGAAGAAGCTGTAGTAAGTCACGTTGTTCACATGGCCATACACATCATTGTCGTGCCAACGCGTGATGATCGGCTGGAAGTGGCGGTAATCGGCGCGCCGGGGCATTGAGTCAGGCATGGGCAGGTCTCGTGAGAAGTGGATTCAGAAGTCATTCAAATGGGCCTCGGCCCACTGGCGCACCTCGGCGTACGGGTACTCTTCCAGCGCAGCAAAACCGGGAATACCCCGCGCTTTCAGCTTGGTAAACAACGGTACGCTGATGCCACCGAGGAACCGCGTCAGGCGCTCAGCACCCGGCAAATCCCCGGTAGCTTCATGATGCCTGTGGATAAAATCACCGCACAGCCCCATGAAGTTTTTATCCACAAGCGCCGGCAATTCCGGCGGTGGTGGCAGATGCGCAACGTGACCGTGACATACCGAGCAATGCCCGCAACGCTGAGGCGCATTTTCATCCCCGAAATAACCCGCCAGACGCTGCCCCAGGCAATGTTCGGTGGCAAAAAGATCGAGCATCGCGTGAATTCGCGCCACCTCTCCCACTTCGTGCGCCTTGAAGCCTGTGTATAACTCAGCGCTCAACACCTGCGGGTCGAAGTCAGTGTTGTGCAGGCTGTAGACCTCGGTCATCTGCTTGCTTTCCAGCTCGATCAACCCCTGCTCCTGGAAATAATCCAGCGCCTTCACCACCCGGCTGCGCTCGGCATTGTGCTGCTGGTACAACGCGTCGAAATCCACCGTCGCCCAGGTTCTTGCGCGCGTGCACACCTGGATAATCGCCGCGACGAACTGTTGCCGCTCGCCGGAAAACCGCGCCAGCAGCGCGTCAGGTTCAACCAGGTATTTAAAACGATACTCGGCATAGAACGCATAACGCGGCGCAATCACGCCCTTGAGCTCCAGCTGCACCAGCAGCGTTTTCAGCGGTAGCTCGCGGATGTTGCTGTGGTCCGACAGTGACCGCAGTAAAAACTCCCACTGCCCCTCGGCACGCGCCGCCTGCAACTCCTCCAGCACACGGCGAATGCCTTCCTGTTCAGGTGTGTCGCCGTACACAAAGTTTTCCAGCACATTGAGGCTGTCGCGGTTGGCCAACACCAGGCAGTCGGACGGCTGCCCGTCTCGCCCGGCGCGGCCGATTTCCTGGCTGTAGTTCTCGATGGATTTGGGCAGATCAAAGTGCACCACATTGCGGATATCACTTTTGTCGATGCCCATGCCAAATGCGATGGTCGCAACGATGCAAGTGGAGCGCCCGCCCATGAAGCGCTGCTGGATGCCTTCGCGTTTATCGTGGGGCAAACCGGCGTGATACGCCTCGGCCTGGATGCCGTTTCGGTTCAGGTGCTCGGCAATCTGCTCGGCGGTTTTCTGCAAAGTGACGTAGACGATGCTCGGCTGATTGGCACGCTCGCGCATCCACTCGACCAGACGCCGGCGCTTGTCCACACCGACTACCGGCTCAACCAGCAAGTTGAGATTAGCCCGGTAGAAGCCTGTGGTGATCACATCGGTCGGCGCAATGGCAAACTTGGCCTGCATGTCGGCAATTACCTTCGGCGTGGCTGTAGCCGTCAGCAGCAAGGCTTGTGGGATATTGAACTGGCGCTGGTAGTCCGGCAGCTTCAAATAGTCCGGACGGAAGTTGTGGCCCCACTCGGAAATACAGTGCGCCTCGTCCACCACCAACAGCGAGATCTGCACGCTTTGCAGGAAGTTACGGAAGCGTTCGTTTTTTAAACGCTCCACGGAAATCATCAGGATTTTCAGCTCGCCTGAACGTGCACGCGCCATGACATCGTTGGCGTCCTCGCGGCTCTGTGCCGAATCGATACTGCCCGCTGAAATACCATGGCGTTTCAAAAAGCCGAGTTGGTCCTGCATCAACGCCAACAATGGCGAAACCACCAGCGTCAGGTGCGGCAGCAACACCGCCGATAGCTGATAACACAGGGACTTGCCCGAACCGGTCGGAAAGATGGCCGCCGCCGAGCGACCGGCCAGCACGGCGCTGACCGCTTCTTCCTGGCCCAAACGAAACTGTGAATAACCAAAGACCTGCTGGAGGGTGTCGTGCATAAGCTGTCACTCCATTGACCGCCGAGTTGGCTCAAAAACATAGCCGCAAAAACTCAGCGAATCGAGAAAGGTCGCAAGGAAAAAAGAGACAGGATGATACACAGGCTGGGGCATGGCCGAGGGCCGATGCAGGATTGTTCAGACGATTTCGTGAGAGGAATGCAATCCAATTGTGGGAGCTAGCTCCCACATTTTTAGTTCTGCGTCACTGCTAAACTATCGGCTCTGCGTTCGATTTTTATCCCGCCTGCAAGCCGAAGCATTGCGCTACAATCAAGCCTTGCGACCCAGGAGTACGCTGCAATGAGCGAACCGACGTTTGAGCAAAAGAAGGATCATTACCGCAAGATCCGCCGCTCCAATTACTTGGCCAGCCTGCGCCTGGAAGGGTTCGACACCCAACCGGCTGACGTCGACAAACCGTTGCCGACTCGCGAAGCCGTCCTTGCCAAGTACCGCAAAACCCAACACTGATGCTCGATAAATACGGCGTGGGTCAGGACCCATACTGCTATCCAGATAGCAGCGTCCTGCGCAACCGCCTCGATTTGCGCGACGAAATACTTCTACATCAAGCCGAGCGCGAACTATCCGAAATCGCTGTAGGCAGCCTCCCACTCTATCCGCCGCCCTACGACCTCACACGACTGCAACACATTCACCGCACCCTGTTCGGCGACATCTACGAGTGGGCCGGAGAGTTGCGCAGCGTTAACATCCAGAAAGGCGAAACGCTGTTCTGCACCCCGGAACGCATTCCGCCGGAAGCGGTAAAAATTATTCGGCATATGGAACAGGCCCACTGGTATGTCGGTGCGACCCAGGATGAGTTGGTAGTGCAGATTGCCGAAGCTTATGGCGACCTCAACGTCATCCACCCCTTCCGTGAAGGTAACGGCCGTGCACAACGGATTTTGTTTGAGCAGATCATAGTTAATGCGGGGTTTTCGGTGGACTGGTGGCTGGTGAAAGATGCCGCATGGGTTCCGGCGAACATTGACGCGGCGGCATGCGATTACCGGGGGCTGGAGGCAATTTTCGAGCGGTGTGTCAGCAAGCCAGTGACCGCTTGATCGAACAGCTACCGAATGACTGTGGCCGCACAATTAAAACTGTAGGAGCTGGCTTGCCTGCGATGGCGTCCTTTCAGCCTGTACTGCCGTAGATGACTCACTGCAATCGCGGGCAAGCTCGCTCCCACATTTGCCCGGTTTTCTCCAACAAATCCCCGCCGACCTTAAATTTCGGGAAGTATCCGTAGGAAACTATCAACTACGGCGTAATACCCTTCCCAAACTGCTTTAAATACTCGCTCGCCCCTCTACATAACTCCCCTTCGCCTGACTGAAACTAGCACTTTCTTAATGCCTGTCTACACGGACGAAACTTAGTCATATGGCCCTGTATCTTCAAGCCGCCCTTTTTCTCATGATGTATTTGATGCTGCATTCTCAAGTCAAAGCCCCCCTGTTCAGACTGCGCATCGCAATTACCTGTCTCGCCACGGCGCTTACGATGACTTGCCTGCTGCCCAATGCGGCAGTCACCCTCAGAATGCCTTTATTGCCTGTCTTCATATTCTTGATAGGCTTGGCACTCTTGATCACCCGCAACAAATACCGCCGACATCGCAACCCTCACCCACTCCTGCGTGCCCCGACCATGAACCTGGCCCCCAACTTTCCCGAAGACCCCGTGATGCAGCAGCTACTGCAATTGCTGCACGAAGAAATCGGCCTGCCGAAACACAAGACCATTCGCCTGGAAACCTCGCTCAACTTCGACCTCGCCTGCGACGGCGCCGAGGCCAAGCAGTTCATGGATGCGCTGGAACAGGAATTTGCAGTCGACTTGGGCGATTACGATGCGTATCGCTACTTCAAGCCGCCGGTATTCGATGTCTTTCTGAAGCGTCGAGCCAAGGGCCGTGGCGATAAGGTTCCGCTGACGATTGGCATGTTGTATCTGGCGATCAAAACCCACAGCTGGGACACGCAGACACTGGAAAACCTCAGCTGACGCAAAAACGCTGAGATCCAAATGTGGGAGCTGGCTTGCCTGCGATAGCATCACCACGGTTGGCCTGACCCACCGAGGCGCCTGCATCGCGGGCAAGCCCGGCTCCCACATGGGATCTACGTTAATCTGGCGATTCGACTACACAAAAAGGACCTTACATGGACGTAACAATGGGCCTGCTCGCCGCCCTGCTCTGGGGCGGCACGGACTTTCTGGTGGGCCTCAACGCCCGCGCCGTCGGCGTTAAACGCGCGGTGTACTTTGGCCAAGCCCTCGGCTTTTTGATCATGACCCTGCTGCTGGTCATTTTCCCGGCCTTCCTGTTCAAATCCCTCGATGCTCCGCTGAGCGTCTGGCTCCTGGGCATCGCCGCCGCCCTGCTCACCGTCTCCGGCGCCCTCGCGCTGTCCAAGGCCTTCGCGCTGGGCAAAGCCGCCATCGTCGCCCCGCTGGTGACGTCCTACGGCGTGGTCACCACCTTGCTGTCGTGGGCCGGTGGTGAAGACATCAGTCGGGTCCAACTCGGTTGCATCGCCGTGTGCGTCATCGGCGTGGCCCTCTCCAGCATTCATAAGGACAACGGCACGCCCCACAACAACCCGCGGCAGTCCATCGCCTACGCCATGCTCGCCGCATTGCTGTACGGCACCAGCTTTTGGCTGCAAGGCCGCTACACATTGCCGGCGTTAGGGCCGATCACCATGCTGTGGCTGGGTTATCTGGTAGGCCTGTGCGTTTTGGTGGTGATGGTGCTGAAGATCAAGGATGGCCTGAAAATACCGCCACTGAAAAACTGCGCGACGTTGACCGGGGCGAGCGTGATGAACCTGGGCGGCTTCTCGGCATTTTCGTGGGGCGCGATGGCGGGGTCGGTTTCCGTGGTGACGGTGATCAGCACGTTGTCAGGCGGGATCGCCGCGATTTTAGGGTTCATATTTTTCAAGGAGCGGCTATCCGCCGTACAAGTGCTGGGCGTGGTGTTGGTGCTGGTCGGCGCAATGGTTTTGCACCTCGCCAACTGACCTTTCACGCACAAAAAAGCCGCCCCTGAGGGCGGCTTTTTCACAACAACCGATTCTTACAACTTAGGACCGGCAGCCTTGATCGCATCGCTCACTTCAAACTTCTTGAAGTTCTCGATGAACAGACCAGCCAACGCCTTCGCCGCCTCATCGTAAGCAGCCTTGTCAGCCCAGGTGTTACGTGGGTTCAACAGGCCAGTCTCAACGCCCGGCACGGCCAGTGGCACGTCGAGGTTGATGGTGTCCAGGTGCTCGGTTTCGGCACCGATCAACGCGCCGCTCTGGATCGCTGCGATCACACCGCGCGTGGTCGGGATGTTGAAGCGTTTGCCGACGCCGTAGCCACCGCCGGTCCAGCCGGTGTTGACCAGGTAGACCTTGGAGCCAAAACCGCGCACGCGCTTGATCAGCAGCTCGGCGTATTCACCGGCCGGGCGCGGGAAGAACGGCGCGCCGAAGCAGGTGGAGAACGTCGACTTGATGCCGCCGCCGGAACCCATTTCGGTCGAGCCCACCAGTGCGGTGTAGCCGGACAGGAAGTGGTAGGCCGCTTGTTCTTCGCTGAGGATCGAGACGGGCGGCAGTACGCCGGTCAGGTCGCAGGTCAGGAAGATTACCGCGTTTGGCTCGCCGCCCAGGTTCTGCTCGGAACGCTTGGCAACGTGCTCCAGCGGGTAGGCGGCGCGGCTGTTCTGGGTCAGGCTGACGTTGGTGTAGTCGGCGTGCTTGGCATCGTCGATCACCACGTTTTCGAGCACGGTACCGTGCTTGATGGCTTTCCAGATAACCGGCTCGTTCTTCTCGGAGAGGTCGATGCACTTGGCATAGCAACCGCCTTCGATGTTGAACACCACGCCTTCGCCCCAGCCGTGTTCGTCGTCACCGATCAGGTAACGGCTTTCGTCAGCGGACAGGGTGGTTTTACCGGTGCCCGACAGACCGAAGAACAGGGTCACGTCGCCTGCTTCGCCAATGTTGGCAGCGCAGTGCATCGGCAGCACGTCGGAAGCCGGCAGCAGGAAGTTCTGCACCGAGAACATGGCTTTTTTCATTTCACCGGCGTAACGCATGCCGGCGATCAGCACTTTTTTCTGTGCGAAGTTGAGGATCACGCAACCGTCGGAGTTGGTGCCGTCACGCTCTGGCACGCATTCGAAGTTGGCCACGTTGAGCACTTGCCATTCTTCACGACCGGCCGGGTTGTACTGGGCCGGGTTGATGAACAGGCAACGACCGAACAGGTTCTGCCAGGCGGTCTGGGTGGTCATTTTCACGGCCAGGTAGTGGTCTTCGGCAGCCCCTACGTGAACATGGGAAACGAAGTGCTCTTGCGCGTTGTTGAATGCCTCTACACGAGCCCACAGCGCGTCGAACTTGTCGGCCGGGAACTTGCGGTTGATCGGGCCCCAGGCGATTGCGCCCTGGGTGGAAGGCTCTTCAACGATGAAACGGTCGACCGGCGAACGGCCGGTACGGTGACCGGTTTCGACGACCAGCGCGCCAGTATCGGCGAGCACGCCTTCACCACGCTGCAGGGCTTCTTTAACCAGATCATCAACACTCAGATCGGTGTATACGGCGTTGTTGGCTTGCGTCATGAGGTTCCCCGTCGGCCTATGGCCGAGTGCTCCAAACGTTTTGTAGTAGAAAGTTGCGCACTACTACCGCGAAAAAAGTGGGCCGGATTATGCCAGAAAAGCCCAAAAAGAGTAGGGCCCTCCCGTCAGAACTGCGCTAATCCGGCATTCGTCAGGTGATTTACCTGTGCTTAAACGTTTTAGTGGCGGGTGTCGGAAGGGGTGTCGATGCCTGCGCCGGCGAACAATTGGGCTACATCAGCCGCATCGAACAGGTAACGCTGGTTGCAGAACTGGCAGTCGATCTCGATATTGCCGCCGTGCTCCACTACCAAATTCTGCGCATCTTCCAGGCCCAGGCTGACCAAGGCATTGGCCGAACGCTCACGCGAGCAACTGCAACGGAAGCGCAGACCCTGTTCGTCGAACAGACGCACGGCTTCTTCGTGGTAGAGGCGGTGCAGGATGGTTTCGTTGTCCAGACCCAACAGCTCTTCAGCGGTCAGGGTGCCAGCCAGGGCAGTCAGCTTGCGCCAGCTGTCAGTGCGCTCGTCATCGTCCTTGATGCGGTCCGCCGGCAGTTGTTGCAGCAGCAGGCCCCGGGCGCGCTTGCCGTCGGCGTTGAGCCAGAACTTGGTGCCGACTTGCTGGGACATCACGAAATAGTTGGTGAAGCAGTCCGACAGGGTTTCGCCGTCGAGGTCGACAATGCCCTGGTAGCGCTGGCCTTCAGTCGGGTCGACGGTGATTGCCAGCACGCCGTTGGCCATCAGGTCGGACAGGGTCGCGTCCGGCGCGATCCGGTCGGCCTCGTAACGGGCCAGGCCACGGATTTCACGCTCACTGGAGCACTCGATCATCAGCATCGGCACCGGGCCCTCGGAACGGGCCTGCAGAATCAGCAAACCGTCGAACTTCATGGTACCCACCAGCAGCGCTGCCGCCGCCATCAGCTCACCGAGCAGTTGCGCAACCGGCTCCGGATAGGGGTGCTTGGCGAGGACTTCGGCATAGCTGCGCTCCAGCGAGACCAGTTCGCCGCGGGCGTCGTTCTCGTCGAAGATGAAGCGTTGGGTGAAGTCGGTATCCGGTAGATCAGTCATAGGTCTGGGTATCTGAATTGATGACAAATTGGTGACAAGGTTTATAGAATTAAACGCTTTAGCACCATTTTGGTGCGGTTTTCTAAAGTCGTGGGGGACAGTTTATGAACAATCCGAGTTTGTTCCAAGCCAAGTGGAACCTCGGGCGATGGGCCATTTGCAATCTACTCGCAATCGGACTGCTGTGTTTTTGGCTGTGGCCCACGGGCCAGATGCTGTGTGTGCTTTTCGACGAGTGGCTGTTTCACCTGCTTAATGATCCGCTGGCGAGCCATTCCACATGGCTGCATGTGTGGGCCGTCGCCAGTTTGCGGCCGTTTGATGCCGTGGTGGGCGTGATTCTGCTCATGCTGCTGATTCGCGGCGATTGGGTGTTCAAGGCCGTGCAGGTGCGCCAGGCGTTTTTTGGATTCTTCGGCATTCTGTTGTTGCTGCTGTTTATCCGCCTGTTGTTTTCCAAACTCGCGGCGCAGATGGACTGGCAGCACAGCAGCCCGTCGATGGTGATCAGCGGGGCGATTCATATGAGTGAGTATTTCCCCGGGCTGGAAAAGACGTGGGAGTTGAAGGACCGTTCGAGCCAGAGCTTTCCCGGGGATCATGCCTCGGTGTTGTTGATCTGGGGGATGTTCATGACGGTGTTTGCCAAACGCATCGGCCAGGTGCTGGTGATCTGGGGGCTGGCGCTGCTGTTCATGATGCCGAGGTTGGTGGCCGGTGCGCATTGGGGACAGGACGACTACATCGGCGGGGTATTGCTGGCGTTGCTGGCGTTGGGGTGGGGGTATTACACGCCGTTTGCGGCGAAGGTGTCGGGTGGGTTGATTCGAGTGACGGCGCCGCTGTTCGAGTGGCTTGGCAGGTTGCCGGTTCTGGGGCGATTAAGCGTGATGCGCACAACGGCGTAACACCTCGGTCTTAATGTGGGAGCGGGCTTGCTCGCGAATACGGTGGGTCAGTGAATGAACTCGTTGGCTGACACTCCGCTTTCGCGAGCAAGCCCGCTCCCACATTTTGATCTCCTTTTGGTGGAAGATTGGCGTCATTAATCGTCATTGCCACTGCCGCGAAACTTGAACAGATCACGGCGCTGCTTCTTGCTCGGTTTGCCATCAGTGGTCAGGCCCGTAGCACCGGCCTTGCGCATCGCCGCCGCATTTTCGCGTTTGGCAATGCTGGCTTCGGTCTCGGCGTATAACGTCTGTGCTTCAGGCGCACCGCGGCGCACGATGGAAAGTGCCTGTACCACGACCGTCTTTTCATCAAACCCTGCACGAATTTGAAACTCGTCGCCGACGCGCGGCTCCTTGCCAGGCTTGCAGCGTTCGCCGCGATGGTGCACCTTGCCGCTCTCGATGGCGGCTTTGGCCAGGGCACGGGTTTTATAGAAACGCGCCGCCCACAACCACTTGTCCAAACGGACCTTTTCTTCCTCTTCCTGCTTTTGAGCCACTTGAATTCCTCGCTCTGAAAAATGTCGCAACTTTACCGTTGAAACCCTTCGACGCATAAACCTCAAGGCTCACCTAAGATACGCCAGACACCTCTGGTTTTGCGTGACTTTCCATTGCACCGACTGATTACCGAGACCTGAGAGATATCTGTCGCCATTTGCCGAATATTCTGCGTGAATACCGCGAAATCGGCGCTGAACCCTCGATGAAGGTTTGGGGATTGTCACAATCCATGCGCAGTTGGACGTTACTGTCCTCGACGACTACGAAACATTTCTGAATTGCCGGTTATCCATATTGAAGACATTTGACCATTTGACCGTTGTGGGTCTGCGTGAGTGGGTGGCACTTCCCGACTTGGGAGTGGCGGGCCTGCGCGCGAAGATCGACACCGGGGCCAGCACCTCCAGCCTGCACGCCACCGATATCGAGCCGTTTGAGCGCGACGGTGAGAAGTGGGTGCGCTTCACCGCGCACCTGGGCAGCGTGGTGCAACTGCGTCACCGGCGCTGCGAAGCGCCGCTGGTGACGATGAAAACCATCAAGAGCTCCAACGGCCATGCGCAGGTGCGCTACGTGATCAGCACTACCCTGGCCTTGGGTGATCGGGTATGGCGGGTAGAGTTCACCCTCGCCTGCCGCAAGGCCATGCGTTACCGCCTGTTGCTGGGCTCCAAGGCGTTGATTGACGGCCAGTTGGTCGTCAATCCGGGCGTCAAGTACGTTCAAGACAAGCCGGTGTTCCCGGTCTCTACTATTTCTGCCCCAGGTGCTGCATGAAGATTGCTGTGCTGTCGCGAAACCCGCGTCTGTATTCCACCCGCCGCCTGGTTGAGGCCGGCACCGAACGTGGCCATGAAATGGTAGTGATCGACACGTTGCGTGCCTATATGAACATTGCCAGCCACAAGCCGCAGATCCACTACCGGGGCAAACCGCTGGAAGGCTTTGATGCGGTGATCCCGCGTATCGGCGCTTCCGTGACATTTTACGGCTGCGCCGTGTTGCGCCAGTTTGAAATGATGGGCGTGTTCCCCCTGAATGAATCCGTGGCCATTGCACGCTCACGCGACAAGCTGCGCTCGTTGCAACTGCTGTCGCGCCGAGGCATCGGCCTGCCGGTCACCGGCTTCGCCCACTCCCCGGATGACATTCCCGACCTGATCGAAATGGTCAACGGCGCGCCGCTGGTGATCAAGGTACTCGAAGGCACTCAGGGCATCGGTGTGGTGCTGTGTGAAACCGCGACCGCAGCCGAGTCGGTGATTGAGGCATTCATGGGCCTCAAGCAAAACATCATGGTGCAGGAATACATCAAGGAAGCGGGAGGTGCGGATATCCGCTGCTTCGTGGTGGGCGACAAAGTGATTGCGGCGATGAAACGCCAGGCCAAGCCGGGGGAATTTCGCTCCAACCTGCACCGTGGCGGCAGCGCCAGCCTGATCAAGATCACCCCGGAAGAACGCATGACCGCGTTGCGCGCCGCCAAAGTAATGGGGCTGGCCGTAGCGGGTGTGGATATCTTGCGCTCCAACCACGGGCCGTTGGTGATGGAGGTGAATTCGTCACCGGGTCTGGAGGGGATTGAAACCACCACGGGGAAAGACGTGGCGGGGATCATCATTCAGCATCTGGAGAAGAATGGTGGGCCGAATATGACGCGGACCAAGGGCAAGGGCTGACACACATCAGCCTTTGGCACAATATAGAACCAATGTGGGAGCGGGCTTGCTCGCGAATACGGTAGATCAGTCGAAATTTCTGGTGACTGACACTCTGCATTCGCGAGCAAGCCCGCTCCCACATTTAGATCCCTGTAGAAGATTAAACCGCGTCTCTGGGCAGCATCAAGCCAAGCGGCAACCGCACCCGCGCTTCCAGACCGCCCTCTTCCCGGTTGCGCAACTCAACGTTGCCGCCATGCATCGAGGCAATTCGACGCACAATCGCCAGCCCCAGGCCAGTGCCCTTGCCACCCCGGGCGCGGTCGCCACGGGTGAAAGGGTTGAAGATCCCTTCCAATTCTTCCGGGTCGATCCCTGCCCCACGGTCCATCACGCTCAGCACCACATAAGGCGCAGCGCTGTCACCGGACACATAAGCCGCTACTTCCACATCCGAACCTGCGTGATGCAAGGCATTGCCGATCAGGTTGTTCAGCAGGCGTTTCATCGACACCCGACGCAAGGCAAACGGCTGTATAGGCTCCAGACGCATACGCACCTGTTCACCATTCTGGTTGTAAGGCGCCACCACTTCGCGCACCAGGTCAGTAAGATCGACCTCCTCCACAACTTCGTCGCGGCCGTCGCGGATAAACGCCAGGAACTGGTCGAGAATCGCATCCATGTCCTCGATATCGCGAACCATGTCATCCGTCAGGTCGCTATGGTTCCCCATCAGTTCCAGAGACAGCCGCAAACGTGTCAGAGGCGTGCGCAAATCATGGGACACTCCCGCCAGCATCAGCTCGCGCTCGCGCCCGGCCTGTTCAACATCCTCCGCCATCTGATTGAACGCACCGTACACCTCAGTCATCTCGCTCGGCGTATCGCTGACTGGCAGGCGCACACTGCGCCCCTGCCCCAATTGACGTGCAGCGAACACCAGTCGTTTAAGCGGTTGGTTGAGCTGACGGACAAAAATCCACGCGGATGCCGTGGAAAGCAAGCCGATGGCCAGGAACCAGCCCAATACGTTCCAGATCTTCTGCCCCCGCAACGGATGCGGGTACAGCGGCACTTTCAGCCAGTCCTGGCCCAGGCTCGGCGCGCGCACCCACAGTGCGGGCGAAACATGCATACGCAGCCGCACCTCGGTGTCTTCACCCAGTTCGGCCTGCATCTGGCGCTGGTAAATCTCACTGTAGGGCCAATGTTGCTCGCCTTCGGGTACGCCCGCGCCCGCCACGCGAACCAGAGTAGCGGCTTTGGCGATCTTCTCGCGGTTCTCGGGGTCCGCCGCCCAATAAGCGCGCAGCGTGAGGGCTACACCGTGGCTGTATTGCCGGTCTACCAGCACGTCCTCGTTCATCAACAGATAAACCAGCGTCAGCGCCTTTGAGAACAGAACGACGATCAGCACCAGCCAAAGGGTGCGGGAGAAGAAACTTTGCGGGAACCACAGCGGGGTTTTCATAGGAGACAGCTGGACACCTTGCAGAAACGAGCGGCGCTCGCAGAATTGCGGAGACCGGGCATCCCATCGACCCTCACGGAGTCAAACGCCAGGATGCCCGCCCCTGCAAATCATCGGTCACTTGGTAGCGGTGCCGTCCGGCACAAACACATAACCAACGCCCCACACCGTCTGGATGTACCGCGGCTTGGACGGGTCGGGCTCGATCATCCGGCGCAGACGGGAAATCTGCACGTCGATGGAGCGCTCCAGTGCATCCCACTCACGGCCACGGGCCAGGTTCATCAGCTTGTCGCGCGTCAGCGGCTGGCGAGCGTTCATCACCAGGGCCTTGAGCACCGCGAACTCGCCAGTGGTCAGCATGTGGACTTCTTCGCCACGCTTGAGCTCGCGGGTCGCCAGCGACAGTTCGTAGTCGCCAAACGTGACACTTTCGTCTTCGCTGCCCGGTGCGCCAGGAACCGCTGGCGCCTGGCGGCGCAACACGGCCTTGACCCGCGCCATCAACTCGTCAGGGTTGAATGGCTTGGCGAGGTAGTCATCAGCGCCCAGTTCGAGGCCCTTGATGCGGCTCAGCTCATCGCCCTTGGCGGTGAGCATGATGATTGGAATCTGGTTGTTCGCGCCACGCAGGCGTTTGCAGGCGGTCAGGCCGTCTTCGCCGGGCAGCATCAGGTCGAGCACGACCAGGTTGAACACTTCGCGTCCCAGCAGGCGGTCCATCTGCTCGGTGTTCGGCACCGCGCGGGCGCGGTAGCCCTTGGAGTTGAAGAAACGCTCCAGCAGGCTGCTCAGCCCCGGGTCGTCGTCAACGATGAGAATTTTTTCGCCTTCAGCAGTTTGTGCAGTGCTGCTCATTAGATGCTCCTCTTATCTCGGCGCGCATTATGGCGTAGCTGCCGTTATACGCACCGTGTGCATTGTTAGCAGATTTTTCCTCCAGCGCCACTGAACCCGCGCCCTACAACCATCGGCAAGGTGCCCCCAACGGCAGAACGCTGGTTATAATGCGGCGCCTTTGTGCTGGGCGACATCAGATATTTCCCGTTCACCGCACGGCTTTTTTTCACCCGTTCCCTGTGACTTTTTCGATTTCGAGGGTCAATAGGCTGCCTCTTGACCCAGGCAGCGGCGCCAGTCGGGCCGCTCAACCAGCCTTGCAAGGCCTTGTTTTCCGGGCCTGCGAGCTGCTTTCAGAATTTCAGGTGGTTTTATGGACAGCATCAACAGCCGCATCGCCGAGGAACTCGGTGTACGCCCGCAACAGGTCGAAGCGGCCGTCGCTCTACTGGATGAAGGCTCCACGGTGCCCTTCATCGCCCGTTACCGTAAAGAAGTGACCGGCAGCCTCGACGACATCCAACTGCGTCACCTGGAAGAGCGCCTGCGCTACCTGCGAGAACTCGACGAACGGCGCATCAGCATCCTCGCCAGCATCGAGGAACAGGGCAAGTTGACGCCGCAACTGGAGCGCGACATCAAGCTCGCCGACACCAAGACCCGCCTTGAAGACTTGTACCTGCCGTACAAGCAGAAGCGCCGCACCAAGGGCCAGATCGCCCTGGAAGCCGGCCTTGGCGAACTGGCCGACGGCCTGTTCAACGACCCGTCGCTGACCCCGGACACCGAAGCCGCACGCTTCATCGATGCTGAAAAAGGCGTCGCCGACGTCAAGGCTGCCCTCGAAGGCGCCAAGTACATCCTCATGGAGCGCTTCGCCGAAAACGCCAGCCTCCTGGAAAAACTGCGTACTTACCTCAAGCAGGAAGCCACCCTCAGCGCCCGCGTCATCGCCGGCAAAGAGGAAGAAGGCGCCAAGTTCCGCGACTATTTCGAACACGACGAACCCCTCAAAAGCATGCCGTCCCACCGTGCACTCGCGATTTTCCGTGGCCGCAACGAAGGTATTCTCAGCTCCGCGCTGAAGGTCGGCGACGAGCTGCCGGGCACCATGCACCCGTGTGAAGGCATGATCGGCCAACAATTCGGCATCCAGAATCAGAACCGTCCTGCGGACAAGTGGCTCGGTGAAGTGGTGCGCTGGACCTGGAAGGTCAAGCTCTACACCCACCTTGAAACCGACCTGCTCGGCGAGCTGCGCGACGGCGCCGAAACCGAGGCGATCAACGTGTTCGCCCACAACCTGCACGACCTGCTGCTTTCGGCCCCGGCGGGCCCGCGCGCCACCCTGGGCCTCGACCCGGGCCTGCGCACCGGCTGCAAGGTTGCCGTGGTTGACGCCACCGGCAAGCTGCTGGACCACGCCACCGTGTACCCGCACGTGCCGCACAACAAGTGGGACCAGACCCTCGCCATCCTGGCTGCCCTGTGCGCCAAGCACGCCGTAGACCTGATCGCCATCGGCAACGGCACTGCCAGCCGCGAAACCGACAAGCTGGCCGCCGAACTGATCAAAAAATACCCAGCCATGAAAATGACCAAGGTCATGGTCTCCGAGGCGGGCGCTTCGGTGTACTCGGCGTCGGAACTGGCGTCCAAGGAATTCCCGGACCTCGACGTATCGATCCGTGGCGCGGTGTCCATCGCCCGTCGCTTGCAGGATCCGCTGGCCGAACTGGTGAAGATCGACCCTAAATCCATTGGCGTCGGCCAGTACCAGCACGACGTGTCGCAGCTGAAGCTGGCGCGCGGTCTGGATGCAGTGGTGGAAGACTGCGTAAACGCCGTAGGCGTGGACGTAAACACCGCTTCGGTGGCGCTGCTGGCCCGCATCTCCGGCCTCAACAGCACCCTAGCGCAAAACATCGTCGCCCACCGTGACGAGAACGGCGCATTCAAAACCCGCGCAGCACTGAAAAAAGTCGCACGCCTGGGCGAAAAAACCTTCGAACAGGCCGCCGGTTTCCTGCGTGTAATGAACGGCGATAACCCGCTGGACGCGTCCGCCGTTCACCCGGAAGCCTACCCGCTGGTGCAGCGAATTGCAGCCGAGACCGACCGCGACATCCGCTCGCTGATCGGCGACGCCGCGTTCCTCAAGCGCCTGGACCCGAAGAAGTACACCGACGAGACCTTCGGCGTACCGACCATCACCGACATCCTGCAAGAGCTGGAAAAACCGGGTCGCGACCCGCGTCCCGAGTTCAAGACTGCCGAGTTCCAGGAAGGCGTCGAAGAGCTCAAGGACCTGCAACCGGGCATGATCCTCGAAGGCGTAGTCACCAACGTGACCAACTTCGGCGCCTTTGTGGATATCGGCGTGCATCAGGACGGTTTGGTGCATATCTCTGCGCTTTCGGAGAAATTCATCAAAGACCCGCGCGAAGCGGTGAAAGCCGGTGACGTGGTCAAGGTCAAGGTCATGGAAGTCGACATCCCACGCAAACGCGTGGGCCTGTCGATGCGCATGAGCGATACCCCTGGCGAGAAAATCGACGGCGCCCGTGGCGCACGTCCAGGCTCGGCACCGCGCCCATCGCAGAACAACGCGCCGCGCAAAGAGACCGCAACCGCCGCGCCGAGCAACAACGCCATGGCCTCGCTGTTCGCCAACGCCAAACAGTTGAAGAAACGCTGATGGAAATCCCGGCCGGGTTAACCCAGAGCGCGTTCAGCGAGCTGATCGGCTGCCGCCTGCAACGCCTTGAAGAGGGCGTTGCGGAGGTGGCCCTGACGCTAGAGCCGCAGCTGCGCAACCGCGCGGGCAAGCTCCATGGCGGGGCGATTTTCAGCCTGGTGGACATCACGATGGGGCTGGCCTGTTCCAGCTCCCATGGTTTCGACCAGCAGAGCGCGACCATCGAGTGCAAAATCAACTACATCCGCGCCGTGGAAAACGGCGACGTGCTGTGCACCAGCCGGGTGATTCACGCCGGTAGGCGCACGCTGGTGGTGGAAGCCGATGTGTACCAGGACGAAAAACTGGTCGCAAAAGCACAAGGCACCTTCGCTGTCCTATAGCTCCCCGCCCTCGATTTGAGTTAATTTCGGCGCTGCGATACCAGCGTCGGAATTTTCTTGCCGCGCCATAGCCATATTCAAGGAGTGAAGTCGGCTTTTTCAGAGCGAGTCAAATCGACTCAAAACCAGGCGATCACGCCAGTTTTAACTTCACCCTTGTAGACCGTCCTGCCCACCCCCATATTGGGGCGACTGACGCGTGAAGGAATCCAACTTGAGCGAACTTCTCAACCGCCGCCTGGCCCTGCTCGGCAAGCGCGAACACCTCTCCCTGCTAGAGCAGTGCTTGCACGGCATCGAGCGTGAATGCCTGCGCGTTACCGGTGAAGGTCGCCTGGCGCAAACGCCGCACCCTGAAGCCCTGGGCGCTGCGTTGACCAACGAATTGATCACCACCGACTACTCGGAATCGCTGCTGGAGTTCATCACTCCGGCCCTGCCGAACCCGGCCGATACCCTGAGCAGCCTGGACAAGATCCATCGGTTTGCCTACACCAAGCTCGGCAGCGAATACCTGTGGAGCCCCTCGATGCCGTGCCCGTTGCCGGCCGAGGAAGACATTCCGATTGCCTACTACGGCACGTCCAATATCGGGCAGCTCAAGTACGTGTATCGCAAGGGCCTGGCCCTGCGGTACGGCAAGACCATGCAGTGCATCGCCGGCATTCACTACAACTTCTCGTTGCCCGAAGCGTTGTGGCCGCTGCTTAAAGAAGCTGAAGGGTTTGTCGGCACTGACCGCGACTATCAGTCCACTGCCTATATCGCACTGATCCGCAACTTCCGCCGCTACAGCTGGCTGCTGATGTACCTGTTTGGTGCCTCACCAGCCCTGGACGCCGGCTTCCTGCGCGGTCGTTCGCACCAGCTTGAAGTGCTGGATGCCGACACCCTGTACCTGCCGTACGCCACCAGCCTGCGCATGAGCGACCTGGGTTACCAGAGCAACGCCCAGGCCGGCCTTACACCGTGCTACAACGACTTGAACAGCTACACCGACAGCCTGCGCGAAGCGGTGGCAACACCCTACGCCCCCTACGTCGAAGTCGGCACCCACAAGGACGGTGAGTGGGTTCAGCTCAACACCAACATCCTGCAGATCGAAAACGAGTACTACTCCAACATCCGCCCCAAGCGTGTGACCTATACCGGCGAGCGGCCGATCCAGGCGCTGATGGCCCGTGGCATTCAGTACATCGAAGTGCGTTGCCTGGACATCAACCCATTCCTGCCGATGGGCATCGACCTGCCGGAATCGCGTTTCCTCGACGCCTTCCTGTTGTTCTGCGCATTGAACGACAGCCCGCTGTTCGCCGCCAACGAGTGCGGCAATGCCACCTCCAACTTCCTCAGCGTGGTCAAGGAAGGTCGCCGTCCGGGCCTGCAATTGCAGCGTCAGGGCCAGGCGGTGGACATGAAGGAATGGGCCACCGAGTTGCTGGAACAGATCGCACCGCTGGCCGCCTTGCTTGACGAAAGCCAAGGGATCACCGAGCACAGCCTGGCGCTGGATGCCCAGCTGGCGAAGGTCAAGGATTCATCCCTGACCCCGTCGGCCCAGGTGTTGGCGGCGATGGCCGAGCGCAAGGAAAGCTTTGCGCAGTTCTCGTTGCACCAGAGCCAAGTGCATGCCGAGTACTTCCGCAAGGAACCGCTGGCAGCCGAAGAGCAGGCCCGCTTCGAAGAGCTGGCGCGCAATTCGCTGGCGCAGCAGGCGGAGCTGGAGCAGAACGAAGTGGGCGATTTTGATGTGTTTGTCGGGTCGTACCAAGCCAGTATTCTGGCCATCAGCAATTAAGAACGTTGCACAAAACCCTGTGGGAGCGGGCTTGCTCGCGAATGCGGTCTGTCAGTTACTAATGTGCTGACTGATACACCGCTTTCGCGAGCAAGCCCGCTCCCACATTTGACCTATGCGCCTCAGGATCCACGTTCACTTCTCCTCATAAGCTAATTCGAAAATGTTATTTATTTTCGAGTTCTTAGATCATTTAGTCTCCTCACACGCCGACCCTCGGCCGCCTGATTGAGGAGCTTCCCCTTGAAACTGCTTACCCCTCTGCGCCTCTTGGCTGCATTGTCCCTGGCCGGTGCCAGCCTGTTTGCCCAGGCGGCGGATGTGACCATCGCTTACCAGACCACCGTGGACCCGGCCAAAGTCGCCCAGGCCGACGGCGCGTATGAAAAAGCCATCAACGCCAAGATCAACTGGCGCAAATTCGACAATGGTGCCGACATCATCGCCGCCATCGCCTCGGGCGACGTGCAGATCGGCTACCTCGGCTCAAGCCCGCTGACCGCCGCGATTACCCGCAAAGTGCCGGTAGAAACTTTCCTTGTCGCCACCCAGATCGGCGGCGCAGAAGCCTTGGTCGTGCGCAATGGTTCGGGGATCAACAACCCGCAGGACCTGATCGGCAAAAAAATCGCCGTGCCCTTCGTTTCCACCGGCCACTACAGCCTGCTGGCCGCACTGAAACACTGGAACATCGACCCCTCGAAAGTGACCATCCTCAACCTCGCACCACCGGCGATCATCGCCGCCTGGAAGCGCGGTGATATCGACGGGACCTACGTGTGGGACCCGGCCCTGGGCGTCGCCAAGGAAAACGGCAAGGTGCTGATCACTTCCGGCGAACTGGCGAAAGTAGGCGCACCGACCTTCGATGCGTGGATCGTGCGTAAGGATTTTGCCGAGAAGCACCCGGAAATTGTCACGGCTTTCGCCAAAGTGACCCTGGATGCCTACGCCGCCTACCGCAAAGACCCACAAGCCTGGATCGCCGACAAAACCAATGTCGACAAGCTGGTGAAACTCTCCGGCGCCAAAGCCAGTGACATCCCGTTGCTGCTGCAAGGCAACGTTTACCCACTGGCCGCTGACCAAGTGACCCTGCTGGGCGCACCGACCACCAAGGCTGTCACCGATACCGCCGCGTTCCTCAAGGAGCAGGGCAAGGTTGACGCCGTACTGCCGGACTACGCCCCGTTTGTCAGCGCCAAGTTCATCACTAACTGATTCAGGAGTTCATTGCGATGGCCTTGCTACAGCTGGAGCGCATCAGCGCACAGTACCCAGGCGCCACAGAACCGGTACTGTCTGACATTTCAATCGACCTGGGGCCCCAGCAATTGCTGGTGGCCCTCGGCCCGTCCGGCAGTGGCAAGACTTCGCTGTTGAACCTGATTGCCGGCTTTGTCGAACCCTCTTCCGGGCGCATCACTCTTGATGGCGTGCCGGTCAAAGGCCCCAGCGCCGAACGCGGCGTGGTGTTCCAGGACGACGCGCTGCTGCCTTGGCAGGACGTGCTGGCCAACGTCGGATTCGGCCTGGAGTTGGCGGGTGTGCCCAAGGCGCAACGGGAAGTGCGCGCCCGGGAAATGCTCGCATTGGTGGACCTGGCCGGTTTCGACAGCCGCCGCATCTGGCAACTCTCCGGTGGCCAGAAGCAACGTGTCGGCCTCGCCCGCGCGCTGGCGGCTGACCCTCGCGTGTTGCTGATGGACGAACCCTTCGGCGCCCTCGATGCCTTTACCCGCGAACAGATGCAAGAGCTGCTGCTGCAAGTCTGGCGGCGCACGGCCAAGCCGGTGTTCCTGATTACCCACGACATCGAAGAAGCGGTATTTCTGGCCACCGATTTGATTCTGCTGGCCCCCAACCCCGGCCAGATCGTCGAACGCCTGAGCCTGGATTTCGGCCAGCGCTACGCTGCCGGGGAATCGGCACGGGCGATCAAGTCCGACCCGCGTTTTATCGAAACCCGCGAACACGTGCTGGGCAAAGTGTTCTCCCAACGGCAGGTGTCCGCATGAGCAGCTACGAACTTCCGGCCACCGCCGCCAAACCGGTAGCGCACGCCGTAATCCCTGTGCGCCGCAGTGTGAGTACACGCTGGATCAGCGTACTCACCTTGCTCGCCTTGCTGGCCATTTGGTGGGCCGTCACGGCCACCGGTTTGATCGAGCCGCTGTTCCTGCCACCACCGTCCGCCGTGCTGCAAAAAGGCTGGCTGCTGGCGACCACCGGCTATATGGATTCCACCCTTTGGCAGCACTTGGGCGCAAGCCTCAGCCGTATCGGCCTGGGCCTGGGTTTTGCCGTGTTGACCGCCGTGCCCGTGGGGATTGCCATCGGTTCCAACCGCATCGCGCGCGGCATTCTCGACCCGCTGATCGAGTTCTACCGGCCGATCCCTCCGCTGGCCTATCTGCCGTTGATCGTGATCTGGTGCGGCATTGGCGAGCTGTCCAAGGTGCTGCTGATTTACCTGGCGATTTTTGCGCCGATTGCCATCGCTACCGCGACCGGTGTGCGCACCGTCGACCCGGCCAAATTGCGCGCGGCGCAGTCGCTGGGCGCCACCCGCGCGCAACTGATTCGTCATGTGATCCTGCCAAGCGCCCTGCCCGACATCCTCACCGGTGTGCGCATCGGCCTGGGCGTGGGCTGGTCCACCCTGGTGGCCGCCGAGTTGATCGCGGCCACCAGCGGCCTGGGTTTCATGGTGCAGTCGGCAGCACAATTTCTGGTCACCGATGTAGTGGTGCTGGGGATTCTGGTGATCGCCCTGATCGCCTTCGCCATGGAAATGGGCCTGCGTGCCCTGCAGCGTAAATTGGTGCCCTGGCATGGCCAGGCACACTGAGTGAGAACCGCATGAGCAGCCTGACCGTTACACCCATCAGCACCGCCCTGGGCGCCTTGATCAGTGGCGTCGATATCACCCAGCCGTTGAACATTGAAGAGCACGACGCCATTGAACAGGCGTTGCTCGCACACTCGGTGCTGTTCTTTCGCGGCCAAGCCATCAACCCGCAACAACAAGCGCGGTTCGCGGCGAACTTCGGCGACCTGCACATTCACCCGATCTACCCCAACGTGCCGGAACAGCCCGAAGTGCTGATCCTCGACACCGCCGTGACCGACGTGCGTGACAACGCTGTGTGGCACACCGACGTGACCTTTCTGCCCACTCCGGCGCTCGGCGCAGTGCTCAGCGCCAAGCTGCTGCCGGCGTTTGGTGGTGATACGTTGTGGGCCAGCGGGATTGCGGCGTATGAGGCCCTGTCCGAGCCGTTGAAGCGCTTGCTCGACGGTTTGACGGCCACCCACGACTTCACCAAATCCTTTCCGCTTGAGCGCTTTGGCAACACTGCCGAAGACCTGGCGCGCTGGGAAGAGACCCGCAAGAAGAACCCGCCACTGTCGCACCCGGTGGTGCGCACGCACCCGGTGAGTGGGCGCAAATCGTTGTTTGTCAGTGATGGGTTCACGACCAAAATCAACGAGCTGGAACCGGCGGAAAGCGAAGCGATTCTGAAGCTGCTGTTCGCCCACGCCACCCGCCCGGAATTCACCATTCGCTGGCGCTGGCAGGAAAACGACGTGGCATTCTGGGACAACCGCGTGACCCAGCACTACGCGGTGGATGATTACCGGCCGCAGCGGCGGGTGATGCACCGGGCGACGATTTTGGGTGACGTGCCGTTCTAAAGCCTGGCGCAGATCCAATGAGGGAGCTGCCTTGTGTGGGAGCTGGCTTGCCTGCGATAGCATCACCGCGGTCTAACAGACACACCGAGGTGCCTGCATCGCGGGCAAGCCCGGCTCCGACATTGACCGGGTTGTGCCAACTTTACTCGCAACGCTAGAGAACCAATGTGGGAGCGGGCTTGCTCGCGAAAGCGGAGTGTCAGTCGATACATGTTTGACTGATACACCGGCTTCGCGAGCAAGCCCGCTCCCACAATTTGACCCATGGGTGTCAGGTCATTCAGCGGTGGATGGCTTTTCCCACAGGTTAATCCCGCCTTCCTGCGCAAACCGGTCGATCTCCGCCAGTTCTTCCGCGCTGAAGCTCAGGTTCTTCAACGCACCGACGTTTTCAATGATCTGCTCCGGCCGGCTCGCACCGATCAGTGCGCTGGTCACGCGCGGGTCGCGCAGGGTCCAGGCCAGGGCCAGTTGCGCCAGGCTTTGACCACGGCGCTTGGCAATCTCATTCAGCGCACGCACGTGGGCAATGTTGGCGTCGGACAGGTGTTTGGCCTGCAGCGAACCGCCACCCGGGCGGTTGACCCGCGCATCGGCCGGCACGCCGTTGAGGTACTTGTCGGTCAGCAGACCTTGCGCCAACGGTGTGAATGCAATCACCCCGGCACCGAGTTCTTCGGTGGTGTCCAGCAGGTCTTTTTCCACCCAGCGGTTCAGCAGGTTGTAAGCCGGTTGGTGGATCAGCAGCGGCACTTTCCACTCTTTGAGCAGGGCGGCCATTTCGCGGGTTTTCACGCCCGAATACGATGAGATGCCGATGTACAACGCCTTGCCCTGTTGCACGGCAGTGGCGAGGGCACTGGCGGTTTCTTCCAGCGGGGTGTCGGCGTCAAAACGGTGGGAATAGAAAATATCCACGTAGTCGACGCCCAGGCGTTGCAGGCTCTGGTCCAGGCTCGCCAACACGTATTTGCGCGAACCGCCGCCCTGGCCGTAAGGGCCTGGCCACATGTCCCAGCCAGCCTTGCTGGAGATGATCAGTTCGTCGCGGTAGTGCTTGAAGTCTTCGCGCAGCAAACGGCCGAAGTTGATCTCGGCGCTGCCGTAAGGCGGGCCGTAGTTGTTGGCCAGGTCGAAGTGGTTGATCCCCAGGTCGAACGCCGTGCGCAGCAGGGCGCGCTGGGTGTCGATGGGGGTGCTGTCGCCAAAGTTGTGCCACAGGCCCAGGGACAGTGCCGGCAGCACCAATCCGCTGCGGCCTACGCGGCGATACGGAATAGATTCATAGCGGTTTTCGGCAGCAATGTAAGTCATCGAATCCTCTCTTGAACTTGGGACAAATAAGGCCCGGGAACAACGATATTCCCAGGCCTTTTAAGCAGCTGAATCGCTTAAGTCTGCCGTTCCGTTCTACAGCAATTTCCTACCAGAGGGGAACGACATAGCTGACATAGAAGCGGTTTTCATCCTGCACGGTTGCGCCGGTGATATCCGGGCTGGCGTGGGCATTTTTCCAGGTCACGCCCAGGCCTTTGAGGGTGCCGGTCGGTACCTGATAAGCCACGGCAATGTTGCGTTCCCACTCACTGGTGGTGCCTTGCACGGTACGGATGTCATCACCGTGGGCATAGGCCGCCGAGAACGACAGGCCCGTAAGGCCCAGCTTACCGAAGTCATACTTGTACTGTGCAAGCCAAGTGCGCTCACCGGCGTGTTGAAATTTATTCAACTGCATGTTGGTCAGCGCCGGGGTGTCGGCGCCCGAGCCCGGGCCCTGGCGGTTGTCGCCGCTGTTCAGGCCAGAATCCAGGTACGGGAAATCGCTGTCGCCGCTGTTTTTCTGGATGCCCAGACCAACGGTGTGGCCGTCCAGGCTGTAGCTCTCAAGCAGGCTCGCGGTGGTTTGGTTGATGCGGCCTTTGGAGGTGCCGTCACCGTAGAGGCCGGCACCGGCAAAATCTTTGTCGCCGTCGGCGTTTTCGCCCACACCCAGGCTGCGGAATACGCGGATGTCGGTGTCGATTGCACCGACCGACAAGGCGTCATGCCGCTTGGCACCGAGGAAGAACTGTTGGTAGTAATCCTCAAGGTTGGAATACCACAGGCTGACGGTGGTGTTCTGAATCCCGGTGTAATCCGCGCCACCGAACAGGAAGCGGTCGCTTTCTTTGGTGCCGCCGGCGGTGATCATGCCCTGGTCGCCGGTCTCGTTACGAATCTTGGTTTTGAAGATATCGCCGCCGGTGAAGGTGAAATCCGTGAGGTCTTTGGACACCAACTGCACACCGGTGTTGGTCTGCTGGTACAGGCGCCCGTCAGTGTTGGCCAGCACCGGGTTGTTGCCGAACAACGTACCGACGCGCAGCTCATCCTTGGCAAAACGCATCTTGAACGTCGGGCTCAGCACACCGAACTGGTCGGCGGATTTGCCGTTGTCCAGCGGGAACATGCTGCCGGGGTAGCGGCCCTGGTGATCCTTGTCGTTGAGGTCGCCGCCGGAGTCGAGTTTCAGGCCGTAGAACGCCTGCAAATCGAGACCAAAACCCACCGGCCCCTCGGTGTAGCCGGACTTGAAGTTGAACTCGAAACCCTGGCCCCAATCACGCACGCTGTGCGCCTTCGCGTTGCTGCCCACCACATCACGCCCCTGCTGGTTGAGGTAGCGGTTGAGCAGGGTCACATCGGCGTGGCTGTCATCAATAAAGTCGGCGTGGGCGGACAGCATAAAGCTCGCCATGGCGGCACCCACCATAGGGCTTATTAACGTCTTCATTGTTACCAATCTCCGTCACTGTTCTGAAATGAAAGCGTCAAACGCTTCACACAATTACGCAGTGGCCAGATGACAGTTCGGAGTCAAAACGGTTAGTTCACGAATGAAATTAAATTTAAGCAACCCTTTAACGACGCGGGTTAGCGGGCATTTTCGAAGATTTCGGCCAGCCAATCGACGAACACTCGCACCCTCGGCGACATGTGTCGGTTATGCGGATACAACACCGAAACCGGCATCAACGGCGGCGGTGTTTCGGCCAGGATTTCACGCATCACACCCTGCTCGATCAGCTCGGCCATGCGGTAATGCGGGCACTGGATAATGCCCAAACCGGCCACCGCACTGGCGGAGTAAATTTCCGCGCCGAACACCGAAAGCGCGCTCTCGATTTCCACCTCTTCAAGTTCGCCACCGACCATGAATTCGAACGGGAACAACTTGGCCGTGGTGCGTGAAACGTAGTTCACCGCACGGTGCCGGTTGAGGTCCGCCAGATTCTTCGGCTCGCCGTATTTACGCAGGTAGGCGGGGCTCGCGCAGGTCACCTGGCGCAAGGTCGCCACGCGCCGGCCGATCAGCGCCGAGTCACCCAAAGTGCCGGCGCGCAGCACGCAGTCCACCCCTTCGGCGATCAGGTCGACAAAGCGGTCCGCCTCACTGATCGACAGTTCGATTTCGGGGTAACGCGCCATGAATTGCGGCAGCGCCGGGACCACAAAATACTTGGCCAGGGTGCCGTGCAAATCCACGCGCAAACGGCCCTTGGGCGCCACGCTGCGAAACGCCAATTCAGCCTCTTCCAGTTCGGCCAGCAGTTGTACGCAACGCAGGTAATACGCCTCGCCGTCGAGGGTCGGGCGCACGCGGCGGGTGCTGCGTTCCAGCAGGCGGGTGCCGAGCCAGGCTTCGAATTGATTGAGGGTGTGAGTCAGCGTGGCGCGCGGCAGGTTCAAATCTTCGGCCGCCAGCGTGAAGCTTGAGCGCTCGTATATGCGCACGAACACCTTCATCGCTTTGACTTGATCCACACGGGAATCCTCGGGTTGATTGTTGGCGATTATTGAACAGTCAAGGCAACTCTGGCGCATTTATCGCCCAGGGTAAACATGTGAATCTGCGCTCACACCCACTTCAAGGCATTCACACCATGACAACTCAAGTAGCAATCATCACCGGCGCTTCCCGTGGTATCGGCGCTGTTGTCGCCCAACAACTCGCCGCCGACGGGTATGCCGTGGCCATCAACTACGCCAGCAGCGCCACTGAGGCGTCGAAGCTGGTGGTGGAACTGCGCCAGGCCGGCCACAGAGCCATAGCGATTCAAGGCGACGTGTCAAAGCCCGCCGACATCAAGCGCCTGTTCGACGAAACCGAAGCGCAGTTGGGCAAGGTCGATGTGCTGATCAACAACGCCGGCATCCTCAAGGCACTGCCCCTGGCCCAGCACAGCGACGAGCTCTACAACCAGAATTTCGACATCCACACCCGTGGCACCTTCAACGCCTTGCGCGAAGCAGCCACGCGCCTGAATGACGGCGGGCGCATCGTCAACTTTTCCAGCAGCACCGTGGGCCTCAACTTCCCCGGCTACGCGGTGTACATCGCCAGCAAGGCAGCGGTGGAATCCCTGACCCAAGTGTTTGCCAAGGAGATGCGCGGCCGCGGTATTACCGTGAATGCCGTCGCCCCCGGCCCGGTGGCCACCGAGCTGTTCCTGCACGGCAAGAGCGAAGAGCAGATCCAGGGCCTGGCCAAGATGGCGCCGCTGGAACGCCTTGGCCAACCGGAAGATATCGCCCGCGTGGTGTCGTTTCTGGTGAGCCCGGCGGGTGCCTGGGTCAACGGCCAAATCCTGCGCGCCAATGGCGGGCTGGTCTGAATCCACTCGAGGAGAACAGCATGAAATCGATCATCCTGATTACCGGCGCCTCCAGTGGTTTTGGCGCCCTCACCGCCCGCGCGCTGGCCGACGCCGGCCACACGGTCTACGCGAGCATGCGCGAAACCCTGGGGCGCAACGCAGCGCAGGTGGCCGAGGTGCAGCGCTATGCCGACCAACACAGCGTGGATTTGCGCAGCGTCGAACTGGACGTGGCCTCCAGCGATTCGGTAGAGGCTGGCGTCGCCAAGATCGTCGCCGACTGCGGGCGCCTGGATGTGATCATCCACAACGCCGGGCATATGTCGTTCGGCCCTGCCGAAGCCTTCACGCCGGAGCAGTTTGCGCAGCTGTACGACATCAACGTGCTGAGCACCCAGCGGGTCAACCGCGCGGCGCTGCCGTACTTGCGCAAGCAAGGCAAAGGCTTGGTGGTGTGGGTGTCGTCCAGCAGCGCACGGGGCGGTACCCCGCCGTTTCTGGCGCCGTATTTTGCGGCGAAGGCGGCGATGGACTCACTGGCGGTGTCCTATGCCAGCGAGCTGACGCGCTGGGGCATCGAAACCTCGATCATCGTGCCGGGGGCATTTACCAAGGGCACCAACCACTTTGCGCACTCAGGTAAACCGGCGGATCTGGCGCGCGTTGCGCTGTACAACGATGGCCCTTATGCCGGTGTGGCGGATGCCGCGTTGCACGGTTTGGCGGCGCTGGAGCCTGCGGACGCGGATGTGGGCGAGGTGGCCAAAGCCATCGTCGAGATTGTTGATTTACCGTTCGGCACACGCCCGTTCCGTCGGCATATCGACCCGTCCGAGGATGGCTGTGAAATCGTCAATGGCGTGGCCGATCGGGTGCGGGCGGAGTTGTTTTGGAAAGTCGGTTTGCAGGACTTGCTCAAACCCACTACACCTCTTCAGTAGGAATGCAGTGCCTCATGTGGGAGCGGGCTTGCTCGCGAAAGCGGTTCATCAGAAACATATTCAGTGGCTGACACTCCGCTTTCGCGAGCAAGCCCGCTCCCACAGGAGATCACCGTAATGCACACCTTTATCGTCATCAGCTGCGGCTTGATTCTGCTAGCACTGACGCTCTTCATCGGGCAAAAACTCGGCATCAGCCGCACGGTGCTGGCCTACAGTTTTGTCGGCATCTGGCTGATCGCTGCAGTGGCCAACGGCGCTATCGGCGTCATCACCGCCGGCCAGCCCCTGGTGTCGGAGCTGGTGATCGGCAGTGGGGTGTTCGGCGCGCCGTTGGTGGCACTGGCCCTGTACCTCAGGGCCTGAACCTCAGCGCACCAGGTGCAGGAACTGCAAGTGCCGTTCGTACTGGTCGAGGATGTCGTTGATGATCTGCTCTTTGGTGTAACCGACCAAATCGTAGTCCTGACTGCCCTCGCTCAAGTGCACTTCAGCGCGATAATAGCGACGGTTGTTGAGCTCCTTGGAACCCATGCCGCCACGGGCGAAAGACGGCGTGAAGTAGCCACGCATCTGCACTTGGTAAACGAACGGATGTTCCTCGCCATGGCCGATTTCCAGGCTGACGCTGTCGTTGGCCGGGTCAGGCTGGGTGACAACATTCAGGCCTTTCTCGACAAACACGGCGGTCACTTCTTCGATTGCCGGGCGCACCGTGGTGTCGAGGAAACGGTACACCTCGTCCCGCGAAGGGAAATGCACGGCCTGGCTCAAGCGCTGTCGCCAGCCGCCCCGGCCCTTGCGCGCCGTGGAGATAGGCGCCAGGGAATGCAACTGGGCGATCTGTTTCTGGGACTCCAGGTAGAACGCCTTGTGCAGGCCCCACATCATCAACAGCAGGATCATCGAGAACGGCAGCGAGGTCAGCACCACGGCTGATTTGAGCGAGTCGATACTGCCGGCAAACAGCAACGCGCTGGTGACCAGCGCGGTCATCGCGCCCCAGAACACGCGCAGCCATTTCGGGCCGTCCTCATCGGCGTTGCCGCCTTTGGACGACAGGGTCGAGAGCACGACGGTGCCGGAGTCGGCCGAGGTGACGAAGAACACGAAGCTGATAAACACCGTGACCGCGATCACCGTTTTGCTCCACGGGTAGGTTTCCAGCAGCAGGTAGAGGCTCATCGACGGATCATCGATGGCCGACTGGCCGAGCGCGGTCAAACCGTGGTTGAGCACTTGGTCGATGGCGCTGTTGCCGAAGATCGACATCCACGCCAGGGTGAACCCCAGCGGGATCAGCAGCACGCCGAACACGAATTCGCGGATGGTACGGCCACGGGAAATGCGCGCGATGAACAGGCCCACAAACGGCGACCATGCAATCCACCAGGCCCAGTAGAACACCGTCCAGCCGCCCAGCCAGTCGCTGGGTTTGTCGTAGGCGTAGACGTCGAAACTCTTGGTCGGCAAGGCGCCAAGGTAGTCGCCGATGTTCTGGATCAAGGTGTTGAGCAAATGCTGGGTGGGCCCGGCGAACAACACAAACAGCAGCAGCGCACATGCCAGCAGCATGTTGATGTCCGACATCACCCGCACACCCTTGTCGACGCCGGCCACGGCGACCAGGATCGCGGCGCCCATCATCAAGGTGATCAGGCCGACCTGAATCCATTGGGTGTGGGCGATGCCGAACAAATAATCCAGCCCGGAGTTGAGGTGCAACACACCAAAGCCCATGTCGGCACCAAGGCCAAAGACCGTGGCGATGATGCCGAAGCCGTCCACCGCGTAGCCAATCGGCCCATTGATGCGCTTGCCGATCAGCGGGTACAGCGCTGAACGCAGCGCCAGCGGCAGGTTATGCCGGTAGGCGAAGTACGCCAGGGCCATGCCGACAAAGGCGAACACGCCCCAGCCGTGCAGGCCCCAGTGCAGAAACAGGATCTGCATGGCCTGGCGCGCGGCGTCGGCGTTCATTGGCGCGCCTTGCGGCGGTTGCACCAGGTGCGTCAGCGGCTCGGAGACGCAGAAGAAGAACAGCGTGATGCTGATCCCGGCGGCGAACAGCATGCCGGCCCAGGACAGGTAACTGAATTCGGGCTCGTCGTGGTCGGCACCGAGTTTTATCTTGCCGTAGCCCGATAGCGCGGTGACCACCACGAAGACCAGATACAGCGTCATCGCCAGCATGTAGTACCAGCCGACCGTATTGGCCGCCCAATTTTGCGCCGCCAGGAGCCAGGCACCGGCCTGTTCCGGGATAGCGATGACCGTGATGCCGAACAGCAGGATGAAGGTGGCGGCGAAGTAGAAAACCGGCGCATTCATGCGCACTTGGCCGCTGGCAGGGGTGGACGATGCACTCATGAACGATGCACCCCGAGGGTGTGGGATGTGGCTGTAAATAACGGACTCAGCAAAGGTAAGCCTCCTGTTGTGAGCGGGCAGCGAACCACCGGGTTTAACTTGAACGAGCATTCAAGTTAAACATGGATAGGCGGTCTGGGACTAATTGCAGGGCTGAGTGGTAGGTAATTCCTACACTAGCTCAAGGAAAGGTATGACGGGCGGGGATGGCAAATCGTTCAGCAACTTGAAATTGAAATGCAGATAAATGTGGGAGCTGGCTTGCCTGCGATGGCGGTGGGTCAGCAACACAGCTGGTGGCTGATATACCGCTATCGCAGGCAAGCCAGCTCCCACAGGGACGGGGGTGTGGCTTACTTTTGCGCACCATCCTCATGCTGCAAGTTCGCCTGGGTGATATTCGCCCCCGCCGGCACGCTGCGGGTCAGCCACACGTTGCCGCCGATGGTCGAGCCTTTGCCAATGGTGATGCGCCCCAAAATGGTCGCCCCGGCGTAGATCACCACATCGTCCTCGACAATCGGGTGGCGTGGGTGGCCCTTCTGCAACTGCCCGTCTTCATCCGCCGGGAAACGCTTGGCGCCCAGGGTCACCGCCTGATAGATGCGCACGCGCTCGCCGATGATCGCCGTTTCGCCAATCACCACACCGGTCCCGTGGTCGATAAAGAAACTCGGGCCGATCTGCGCGCCCGGGTGGATATCGATACCGGTGGCCGAGTGAGCAATTTCTGCGCTGATCCGCGCCAGCAACGGCAACCCGGCGCGGTACAGGTGATGGGCCAGGCGATGGTGAATCACCGCCAGAATCCCCGGGTAGCACAGCAGCACTTCATCCACGCTGCGCGCCGCCGGGTCACCGTGGTAAGCGGCCAGCACGTCGGTGTCCAGCAAGCTGCGCAAGGACGGCAACGCCAGGGCAAAGTCCTGGATCAGGCGAATGGCGAGCGCGTCGACTTCACTGTCATCCTTGGCGCCCTGGCGAGCGGCGTAACGCAGCTCCAGGCGAGCCTGGCCGAGCAAGGCATTCAAGGCGACATCAAGGGTGTGGCCAACATAGAAATCTTCACTTTCTTCACGCAGGTCCACCGGCCCCAGGCGCATCGGAAACAGCGCGCCGCACAGCGCTTCAAGAATCTGTGCCACGGCCTCGCGGGACGGCAGCTCGCGACCGCCGTGCTCGCCACTCAGGCGGCCATTGCGCGTGCGCCACTGGTCCCGGGCGCTGCGCAGCTGGCTGACGATGGTCTGCAATTGCCAATGACTGGAACGCTCACTCACGGTATTCACTCCTGACGTAATGGCCGTCACTTTACGGTATGCACCCTGATCGCCCTTAAGAACCAATGGTGTGATGCCAAGAACTTTCCGTCATAAGCGATTGCAGGTTGCCCGATGAAAAGTGCCTGCCTATAGTCGCCCCATCACTTAGCCACTGTGCGTCGTCATGATCAAAAGACAGCTCGACCGTTTTAACCGCCTGGAACTGCTGGGCGGCGCCACCGCCCTGGAAAAACTCGAGCGGCTGTCGGCCTGGCTGGGCCGGGACGTCTACGTCAAACGCGACGACACCACGCCACTGGCCATGGGTGGCAACAAGCTGCGCAAACTCGAATACCTTGCGGCCGACGCCATCGCCCAAGGCGCCGATACGCTGGTGACGGCGGGTGCGATCCAGTCCAACCACGTTCGCCAGACCGCCGCGCTGGCCGCCAAGCTGGGCCTGGGCTGCGTCGCACTGCTGGAAAACCCTACGGGTACTGAAGACCCGAATTACCTCGGCAACGGCAACCGCCTGTTGCTGGACCTGTTCGACGCCAAGGTGGAATTGGTCGAGAACCTCGACAATGTCGACGCCCAGCTCAACGCCCTCGCAGACCGCCTGCGCAGCAACGGCAAAAAACCGTACCTGGTGCCGATTGGTGGCTCGAACGCGCTCGGCGCCCTGGGTTACGTGCGCGCCGGGCTGGAGCTTGCCGGGCAAATTCAAGACAGCGGCATCCAATTTGCCGCCGTGGTGCTGGCCTCCGGCAGTGCCGGGACGCACAGCGGCCTGGCGTTGGCCCTGAGTGAAGTGCTGCCAAACTTGCCGGTGATCGGCGTGACCGTGTCGCGCACCGACGAAGCCCAGCGTCCGAAAGTGCAAGGTCTGGCCGAGCGCACCGCCGAGTTGCTGGGCGTGGATATTCCCGAAGCCTTCAAAGTCATTCTGTGGGACGAGTATTTCGGCCCACGCTACGGCGAACCGAACGCCGGCACCCTGGCTGCGGTCAAGCTGCTGGCCAGCCAGGAAGGGTTGCTGCTGGACCCGGTCTACACTGGCAAGGCCATGGCCGGCTTGCTGGATGGCATTGGGCGCCAGCGGTTTGAAGATGGGCCAATCATTTTCCTGCACACCGGTGGCGCGCCGGCGTTGTTTGCTTACGACGCTGTTCTAACGGGCTGAACACGGACCCAATGTGGGAGCTGGCTTGCCTGCGATAGCGGTGGGTCAGCAACACATCTGTTAGCTGATACACCGCCATCGCAGGCAAGCCAGCTCCCACATGAAATGAATTGCATATTCTTAAATCGAATATCAAATTAATTTTATATTATTTTCAAGTCTTAAAAACTGGCTTTATAGTCGCGCCGTAGGCGAAGACGCGCTACGCGCTTTAAGGCAGGATACGACTACTGCGTCACCTGCTTCGCTCAACATAAAAAACACAGGGGCTCTTCATGACTATTTCTGTATTCCGTCGCACGTTGTTGGTTGGCACTTTGGGCTTGGCGCTCGGCGCGAGCCTGATGGGCCAGGCAATCGCCGGCGAGCAGTTGGGCAACATCAAAAAGGCCGGCGAAATCAAAATCGGCCTGGAAGGCACCTACCCGCCGTTCAGCTTCGTCGATGAAAGCGGCAAGCTCAGTGGTTTCGAAGTGGAGCTGTCCGAAGCGCTGGCCAAAGAGCTGGGCGTGAAGGTCAAGCTGCAAGCGACCCCATGGGATGGCATCCTCGCGGCCCTGGAGTCCAAGCGTCTGGACGCGGTGGTCAACCAGGTCACCATCTCCGAAGAACGCAAAAAGAAGTATGACTTCTCCACGCCGTACACCGTTTCCGGTATCCAGGCGCTGGTGTTGAAGAAGAACGTCGACAGCATCAAGACGGCCAACGACCTGGCCGGCAAGAAAGTCGGCGTAGGCCTGGGCACCAACTACGAACAATGGCTCAAAGACAACCAGCCTAAAGCGATCATCAAGACCTACAACGATGACCCGACCAAGTTCCAGGACCTGCGCATCGGCCGTATCGACGCCATCCTGATCGACCGTCTGGCCGCGCTGGAATATGCCAAGAAAGCCCCGGACACCGCGGCTGCCGGTGATGCCTTCTCCCGTCAGGAAGCCGGTATTGCGCTGCGCAAAGGCGAGCCTGAACTGCTTGACGCTGTGAACAAGGCCCTCGACAAGCTGCGCGCCGACGGCACCTTGAAAAAGCTGTCCGAGAAATACTTCAACGCTGACGTTACTGAATAATGGAAGCAGGTTTCCAACTCGCGCTGGATTCCGCGCCCTTTCTGCTCAAGGGCGCGTATTACACGGTGATTCTTAGCCTCGGCGGGATGTTTTTCGGCTTGCTGTTGGGCTTCGGCCTGGCCTTGATGCGCCTCTCGCGCTTCAAGCTGGCGAGCTGGACCGCCCGGGTCTACGTGTCGTTCTTTCGCGGCACGCCCTTGCTGGTGCAGCTGTTTTTGATCTACTACGGCTTGCCACAAGTGGGCATCGAGCTGGATCCAATTCCGGCGGCCCTGATCGGCTTTTCGCTGAACATGGCCGCCTACGCCTGTGAAATCCTGCGTGCCGCGATCAGCTCCATCGAGCGCGGCCAGTGGGAAGCGGCAGCCAGTATCGGCATGACCCGCGCGCAGACCCTGCGCCGGGCCATCCTGCCGCAGGCCATGCGCACGGCCTTGCCGCCACTGGGCAACAGCTTTATTTCGCTGGTCAAGGATACGGCGCTGGCCGCCACCATCCAGGTGCCCGAGCTGTTCCGTCAGGCCCAGCTGGTGTCTGCGCGGACCTTCGAAATCTTCACCATGTATCTCTCCGCCGCCCTGATCTACTGGATTTTGGCGAGCATCCTGGCGCACTTCCAAAACCGCCTGGAAGACCGGGTCAACCGGCATGACCTGGAGTCTTGAAGCATGATCGTGGTTGAAAAACTGACCAAACAATTCAAGGGTCAGGTGGTACTCAACGGCATCGACCTTGAGGTCAAGGAAGGCGAAGTCGTTGCCATCATCGGCCCCAGCGGTTCCGGCAAGACCACCTTGCTGCGCTGCCTGAATTTCCTCGAAGAACCCACCAGCGGCCGCATCAAGGTCGGTGACATCGAGATCGACAGCAGCAAGCCGCTCAACCAGCAGCAAGGCCTGGTGCGGCGCCTGCGCCAGCATGTGGGTTTTGTGTTTCAGAACTTCAACCTGTTCCCCCACCGCACCGCGCTGGAAAACGTCATCGAAGGCCCGATCGTGGTCAAGAAGATGCCACGCGAGGCGGCCACCGCCCTGGGCCTCAAGCTGCTGGCCCGCGTGGGCCTGTCGGGCAAGGAAGCGGCTTACCCGCGGCGGTTGTCGGGCGGCCAGCAACAGCGCGTGGCGATTGCCCGTGCATTGGCCATGGAGCCGGAAGTGATTCTGTTCGATGAACCCACCTCGGCGCTGGACCCGGAGTTGGTCGGCGAAGTGCTGGCGACGATCCGCAGCCTGGCCGAAGAAAACCGCACCATGGTCATCGTCACCCACGAAATGAGCTTTGCCCGTGATGTGGCTAACCGGGTGATCTTCTTCGACAAGGGTGTGATTGTGGAACAGGGCGAAGCCAAGGCGCTGTTTGCCAACCCGAAGGAAGAACGGACCAAGCAATTCCTGAGCAAGTTTCTCGCCCACTGAGCTGCGCAATGGCCTTGTGTGGGAGCGGGCTTGCCCGCGATAGCATCACCCCGGTTTGCCTGATAAACCGAGGCGCTTGCATCGCAGGCAAGCCAGCTCCCACCGGGTTCGGGTCCTACAGAGAAACCTCGTACCAGCCTGTAAAACACCTCGCTGCCCTTGTCTAAAAATACCCCCGCCAGTCAGCCCCTTCTGAATATCTGCGAACCCGCCGTTTAGCCCTTTGCAGCCATTGACGCTTCACGACCAACCCTCTTATCTAGCGCTCAGAGGATTGGATCCTATCCCGGCAATTCATCAAATCGTTCCTTTCGGCACCCTGCGCACCCGCGCCACAGGCGCCGGAACGATTGCTGCTGGCTGCACCAAGGAGATTACTTATGACGCGCATGCTCACCGCCCCGACTTTGCCCCAGGCCGTTCGCAACGGCATCAACGCCCTGGCCGCCGCCCACCTGCAGGTCGACATCGCCCCGTACACCGGCATGGATGAGGGGGATCTGATCGAGCTGTTCTGGAACAACTGCTTCGCTGCCGCACGACGGGTAACCGCCTGCAAGGTCGGCATGCCTACGCTTCTACGAGTCCCCGAGAGCTTCGTGCAGGACGGCCTGGCCCGGGTTCATTACCAAATCATGCAGATCGGCCACGGCCCTGCGCGCTCGGCGGTGACGACCGTGCGGGTGAAGACCCACTTCCCGGGCGGCCAGCCTTCGAATCTGTACGCTGATGAAAACCAGAACCTTGCCCCGGTCAGCCTGCCAGAAACCATTCGGCGCTACGGCGTCAACAGGAGCCAAGTGCGGCGTGGCGTTCCGCTTACCATCGAGCCCTACCTGAACATGGCCATCGGTGACGCCATCACCCTGCGCTGGGGTGACGTGCGCCTTGACCTGCCAAAAATCCAGGGCAAAAGCGTAGGCTTGCCGACTCAAGTGTGGGTGCCATCGTCGGTGATTATCGAAGCCGGTGACGACTGCCGCCTGGAGGTCACGTACTGCATTCTTGATCGCGTGGGCAATAATTCACGCTGGGCACCGCCCCGCACCCTGGCCATCGCCGCCTGCTCGCCCCAGGCGCCAGCCCGCCCAGCCAGTGCCCTGTCGATCTATCAACCGCGTCACCTTGGCTCCCCCTGTGAGCCTGGGTGAAGGCCCTTCTATGCTTATTCCCATAAGTTAGTTTATTTAAAGATTTAACACGCTTAGGGTATATGCACCGGACCACCGGACATCTCTGATTTTTCTGTTTTTATTTCATTGAATGCGAGGTCGGTATGGTCAGAATTACCCCGGTGCATAACGCCAGGGCATTACGTGCAGCCAAGGAGCGGCGCTGATGTCTAACTTGGCTCTAACACCCCCCCAGAGTGAACTGGATGTAGCCCCTCTGCTGTTGCCGGCCGCCGTACTGCGCAATGACGCCCAGGCACTGGACGCAGCCCACACACTGGCCCAGGCTGCGCGCCTGCAAGCCGGCAAACGCGACCAGCAACGCAAGCTGCCGTGGGCCCAGATCGAGCAGTTCACCCGCAGCGGGTTGGGCAGCATTTCCATTCCCCGCGAATTCGGCGGCCCAGAGGTTTCGTTTGTAACCCTGGCCGAGGTGTTCGCGATCATCAGCGCGGCAGACCCGGCTCTGGGCCAAATTCCGCAAAACCATTTCGGCATCCTGCACCTGTTGCAGGGTGCGGCCACCGAGCGCCAGAAAAAGCAGCTGTTCCAGAGCGTCCTCGATGGCTGGCGCATCGGCAACGGCGGCCCGGAACGTGGCACCAAAAACACCCTTGAACTGAAAGCACGCATCACCGCCGAGGGTGATGGCTATGTGATCAGCGGCCAGAAGTTCTACTCCACCGGCGCGCTGTTTGCGCACTGGGTGGCGGTAAAGGCGCTGAATGATGACGGCAAGCAAGTCATGGCGTTTGTGCGCCGTGGCACCGAAGGCCTGCGCATCGTGGATGACTGGTCGGGCTTCGGCCAACGCACCACCGCCAGCGGCACAGTGTTGCTGGACCAGGTGCCGGTGGATGCCGAGCTGGTGATCGAAAACTGGCGCATCGGCGAAACCCCGAATATCCAGGGCGCCGTCTCGCAACTGATCCAGGCCGCCATTGACGCCGGTATCGCTCGCGGTGCGCTGGACGACACCATCACCTTCGTCCGTGAACGCTCGCGCCCGTGGATCGACGCCAAGGTCGAACGCGCCAGCGATGACCTGTATGTGATCGCCGATATCGGCAAGTTGAAGATCGAGTTGCACGCCGCCGAAGCCCTGCTGCGCAAGGCCGGCCAGGTGCTGGATCAGGTCAACGCAGCGCCGATCACCGCGCAATCTGCTGCCCGGGCGTCGATCGCCGTGGCCGAGGCGAAAGTGCTGACCACCGAAGTGTCGCTGCTGGTCAGCGAAAAGCTCTTCGAGCTGGCCGGCAGCCGCGCCACCCTCGCCGAATTCAACCTCGACCGCCACTGGCGCAACGCCCGCGTGCATACGCTGCATGACCCGGTGCGCTGGAAGTATCACGCCATTGGCGCCTTTCGACTCAACGGCACCCTTCCGGCCCGCCATTCCTGGATTTGACCGACCAGACCTCTGGAGAAATACGCATGACCCTTTCTCACCACGTCGCGGTCATAACCAGCGACGAACAAGCCCTTATTGTCGCCAGCGACCTGGCCGAAGACTTCCGCCGCGACAGCGCCCAGCGTGACCGCGAGCGCCGCCTGCCCTTGCCCGAACTGGATGTGTTCTCACGCTCCGGCCTGTGGGGCATCAGCGTGCCGAAGGAATACGGCGGCGCTGGCGTGTCCAACGTCACCCTGGCCAAGGTGATCGCGTTGATCGCCCAGGCGGATGCTTCGCTGGGCCAAATCCCGCAAAACCATTTCTACGCGCTGGAAGTGCTGCGCGTGAACGGCAGCCCGGCCCAGCAGCAACGCCTGTACACCGAAGTCCTCGCCGGCCAGCGGTTCGGCAATGCCCTGGCGGAACTGGGCACCAAGACCGCCCACGACCGCGTGACGTCCCTCACCCGCGACGGCGACGGTTTTCGCATCAGCGGCCGCAAGTTCTACTCCACCGGCGCGATCTATGCGCAGCGCATCCCCACCTCGGTGGTGGATGAACACGGCGTGCAGCAACTGGCCTTCGTGCCGCGCGACAGCGAAGGCCTGAGCGTGATCGACGACTGGAGCGGCTTCGGCCAGCGCACCACCGGCAGCGGTTCGGTAGTGTTCGACAACGTATGGGTGGCCGCACAAGACGTGATCCCGTTCCAGAGCGCCTTCGAACGCCCGACCACCGTCGGCCCGCTGGCGCAGATTCTCCACGCCGCCATCGACACCGGCATTGCCCGCGCCGCCTTTGAAGACGCACTGCACTTTGTGCGCACCAAAACCCGCCCGTGGATCGATTCGGGCAACGACAAGGCCACTGAAGACCCTTTGACCCTGAAAAGCTTCGGCCACCTGAGCATCCGCCTGCATGCCGCCGAGGCGTTGCTGGAACGCTCGGGTGAATACCTCGACCGCGCCCAGGCCGACAGCACTGCCGAAACCGTCGCTGCCGCTTCAATCGCCGTCGCGGAAGTGCGCGCCCTGAGCACCGAGATTTCCTTGGCCGCCGGCAGCACCTTGTTCGAACTGGCCGGCAGCCAGGCGACCCTGGCCGAGCATGGCCTCGACCGCCACTGGCGCAACGCCCGCGTGCATACGCTGCATGACCCGGTGCGCTGGAAGTACCACGCCGTGGGCAATTACTACCTCAATGATGAAAACCCGCCACTGCGGGGGACTATCTGATGGCCAAGAAAAAGATCCTGCTCAATGCCTTCAACATGAACTGCATCGGGCATATCAACCACGGCTTGTGGACCCACCCACGGGACAACTCGACCCAGTACAAAACCGTCGAGTACTGGACCGAGCTGGCGCAAACCCTGGAACGCGGGCTGTTTGACGGGCTGTTCATCGCCGACATTGTTGGCGTGTACGACGTCTATCAAAACGCCATCGACGTGCCGTTGAAAGAATCGATCCAGTTGCCGGTCAACGACCCGCTGCTGCTGGTGTCGGCCATGGCTGCCGTGACCAAAAACCTCGGCTTCGGCCTCACCGCCAACCTCACCTATGAGCCGCCGTATCTGTTCGCCCGGCGCATGTCCACCCTCGACCACCTGAGCCGTGGCCGAGTGGGCTGGAACATCGTCACCGGCTACCTCGACAGCGCTGCCAAGGCCATGGGCCTGACCGAACAGGTCGAGCATGACCGCCGCTACGACCAGGCCGACGAGTACCTGGAGGTGCTGTACAAACTCTGGGAAGGCAGTTGGGAAGACGACGCGGTGCTCAATGACCCGCAAGCGCGGGTGTATGCGCAGCCGGGCAAAGTGCACAAGGTCGAGCACAGCGGCGAGTTCTATCAGGTGGCGGGTTATCACCTGTGCGAGCCGTCACCACAACGTACACCGGTGCTGTTCCAGGCCGGCAGTTCGGACCGGGGTTTGCTGTTCGCCGGGCGGCATGCCGAGTGCGTATTCATCAGCGGGCAGAACAAGGCGGCGACCAAAATCCAGGTGGACAAGGTGCGCGCCAGCGCCGTGGCAGCCGGGCGCAACCCGCAGGACATCAAGGTGTTCATGGGCCTCAATGTGATCGTCGGCGCCACTGAAGAGCTGGCCTGGGCCAAGCACGCCGAGTACCTGAGCTACGCCAGCCCGGAGGCGGGTGTGGCGCATTTTTCAGCGTCCACGGCGATTGATTTTGCCCAGTACGAACTGGACGAACCGATCCAGTACGTGAAGAGCAATGCCATTCAGTCGGCAACCAAGAACCTGCAGAACAACGACTGGACCCGGCGCAAATTGCTTGAACAGCACGCGCTGGGGGGCCGCTATATCACCCTGGTCGGCTCGCCCGGGCAGGTGGCGGATGAGCTGGAATCCTGGATCAGCGAAACGGGGCTGGATGGCTTCAACCTGACGCGCATTGTGACGCCGGAAAGCTATGTGGATTTTATTGATCTGGTGGTGCCGGAGTTGCAGAAGCGGGGGTCGTACAAGACCGCTTATGAGCAGGGAACGCTGAGAGAAAAAGTCTTCCACGCTGGCGCTCGCCTTCCCGAACAACACACCGGTTCCCAATATCGCCACTGAACAAAATGTGGGAGCGGGCTTGCTCGCGAATGCGGTGTGTCAGTCGGCACATTCGCCAGCTGACCCAACGCTTTCGCGAGCAAGCCTGCTCCCACATTTGGATCTTCATTGTTTTCACCAACACCTTATGACTGGAAAACCACTATGAAAAAAACACTGCTCACCCACCCAGTCAAAGCACTGGCCCTGGCTTTCGGCTTATTCAGCTCGGCGGTGTTCGCCGCCGATGCCCCGTTGAAAATCGGCACCACCGCCGCTTTCGCCATTCCGCTGGAAGCCGCTGTGGCCGAGGCCGACAAGCAGGGCCTCAAGGTCCAGTTGGTGGAATTCACCGACTGGATCGCCCCCAACGTCAGCTTGGCTGCCGGCGACATTGACGTGAACTACTTCCAGCACATCCCTTTCCTGGAAAACGCCAAGGCCGCCGCCGGGTTTGACCTGGTGCCGTACGCGCCGGGCATCATCAACAACGTTGGGCTGTACTCCAAGAAATACAAAAGCATCAACGATCTGCCACAAGGCGCCAGCGTGGCGATTGCCAATGATCCGATCAACAGCGGCCGTGGCCTGCAATTGCTGGCCAAGGCGGGCTTGATCACCCTCAAACCGGGCGTGGGCTACAAGGCCACCGAAGAAGACATCGTCAGCAACCCGAAGAAGATCAAGATCCTGCAAGTGGAAGCCGTGCAACTGGTGCGCGCCTATGACGACGCCGACCTGGTGCAGGGCTACCCGGCGTATATCCGCCTGTCCAAGACCTTCGATGCCGAATCCGCGCTGCTGTTCGACGGCCTTGACCACCCGGAATACGTGATCCAGTTTGTGATTCAACCGAAGAGCAAAACCGACCCGCGCGTGATCAAGTTCGTCGACATCTACCAGCATTCGCCCGTAGTGCGTGCGGCGCTGGATAAATCCCTTGGCAAGCTCTACCAAGTCGGCTGGGAAGACAAAAAATGACCGCCGCGAATGCCCAACTGCGCGACCTGGGCTTGCCGCCCAGGGACGCCGAGCAGACCGAGCTGCACCCTGACTTGAACCGCGCCCACGTGCGCTTTATCAACCTGGGCAAGACCTACGACGGCAACGTGCACGCCTTGCAAGGCATTGACCTGGCGATCCAGCGCGGTGAAGTGTTCGGCATCATCGGCCGCAGCGGCGCGGGTAAATCCTCGCTGATCCGCACCATCAACCGCCTGGAGCAACCGAGCAGCGGGCGCGTGCTGATTGATCAGGTCGACATCGGCGGTTTCGACGAAGACCGCCTGGTAGCGCTGCGCCGCCGCACCGGCATGATCTTCCAGCACTTCAATTTGATGTCGGCCAAGACCGTGTGGCAGAACGTCGAGTTGCCGCTCAAAGTCGCTGGTGTGCCCAAGCCGCAGCGCGAGCAAAAGGTGCGTGAGCTGTTGGAACTGGTGGGTTTGCAGGACAAGCACAAGGCTTACCCGGCGCAACTGTCCGGTGGGCAGAAACAGCGCGTGGGCATCGCTCGTTCGCTGGTGCACGACCCCGAGATTCTGCTGTGCGACGAGGCCACCTCGGCCCTCGACCCGGAGACCACGCAATCGATCCTCGGCCTGCTGCGCGAGATCAACACGCGCCTGGGCCTGACCATCGTGTTGATCACCCATGAAATGGCGGTGATCCGCGAAATCTGCGACCGCGTGGTGGTGCTGGAGCACGGGCGCATCGTCGAACAAGGCCCGGTGTGGCAAGTGTTTGGCAACCCGCAGCACGAGGTCAGCAAAACCCTGTTGGCGCCGTTGCAGCACGGTTTGCCGGAAGAACTGCAAAGCCGTTTGCAGGCGCTGCCAGCCTCGGCTGATGCCGCGACGGTACTGCGTTTGCAATTCACCGGCAGCAACACCGACGAGCCGGACCTGGCCGCACTGTTCAGCGCCCTTGGCGGCCGCGTGCGCTTGCTGCAAGGCGGGGTGGAGCGGATTCAGGGGCATGCCCTGGGGCAACTGTTGCTGGCGGTCAATGGCTCGCCTCACGACGCCGAAGACCTGTGCAAGCGTGCCGCGCGCTGGGCACACAACGTGGAGGTGCTGGGCTATGTGGTTTGATCGTTTGTTGCAGGGCGCCATCGACACGCTGCTGATGGTGGGCGTGTCGTCATTGATCGCGCTGCTGGCAGGGATTCCGCTGGCGGTGTTTCTGGTGACGAGCGACAAGGGCGGGATCTACCAGGCACCGGCGCTGAACCGCGTGCTGGGCGCTTTCGTGAACCTGTTCCGCTCCATTCCATTCCTGATCCTGATGGTGGCGCTGATCCCGTTTACCCGGCTGATCGTCGGCACCACTTATGGCGTGTGGGCAGCGGTGGTGCCGTTGACCATCGCCGCCACGCCGTTCTTTGCGCGCATCGCCGAAGTGAGCCTGCGCGAGGTCGACCATGGTCTGATCGAAGCCGCCCAGGCCATGGGCTGCCGCCGCTGGCACATCATCTGGCATGTGTTGCTGCCGGAAGCGCTGCCGGGGATTGTCGGCGGGTTTACCATCACCCTGGTGACCATGATCAATTCGTCGGCCATGGCCGGGGCGATTGGCGCGGGCGGCCTTGGGGATATCGCCTACCGCTACGGCTATCAGCGCTTTGATACGCAAATCATGCTGACCGTGATCGTGCTGCTGGTGGTGCTGGTGGCGGTGATTCAGCTGGGTGGTGACCGGTTGGCGCGGGTACTCAACAAGCGGTGAGGTATAGTCGGGCCACCGAACAAGCCTGGTATCACCCGCCATGACCCTCAAGCCCGACGACCTCAACCAGATCACCTCCACCACCCTCGGCCACTACAACAAGGTGGCCGAAGACTTTCGCGAAGGCACCCGCGATCACGATGTGAGCCAGAACATCGACGCCCTGCTGCGGCATATCCAGGGTTCAGCGCCGTTTACCGTGCTGGATTTCGGTTGCGGGCCGGGGAGGGATTTGCAGACGTTTACGCGTATGGGCCACATCGCGGTTGGGCTCGATGGCTCGGAGCGGTTTGCACAGATGGCGCGCGAAGACAGTGGCTGCGAGGTATTGCAGCAGGACTTTCTGAAGCTGGACTTGCCTGCCGGGCGCTTTGACGGGGTGTTTGCCAATGCCGTGCTGTTTCATATCCCCAAGCAGGAGCTGCCGCGTGTGCTCAAGCAATTGCATGGGGCGTTGAAGCCGGGTGGGGTGTTGTTCAGTTCCAATCCCCGGGGGGAAAACCAGGAAGGCTGGAATGGGCCAAGGTATGGGTCTTATCACGATCTGGCGGCGTGGCAGGCACTGCTGAGCGAGGCCGGGTTTGTGGAGCTGGAGCATTACTACCGGCCTGCTGGTTTGCCGCGGGAGCAGCAGCCTTGGTTGGCGAGTGTGTGGCGCAAGCTGTAGAACTGTATTGCCTGAACCGGCCCCATCGCAGGCAAGCCAGCTCCCACAGCGAAATGCATTCCAAAAGTGGGAGCTGGCTTGCCTGCGATTGCGGCCTGCGCGGCGCTACTGATCGACCTGATACACCACAGGTTTTTCACCCGCCACGAACGCCGTCACACTACGCCCGGCGTATCCCGCTTTTTCCCCGGCGGCAAAGTTCGCCACCAACCGCGTGCCGTCGGCAAACGTGGTCTCCTGCGCCTGCCGATCCGTCGTCAACCAACGAAACCCGGTCATTTCCTGAGTCGCCAGACGCTGATGCAGCGGCCGGAAAAACAGGTCCTGGCGCTGGATCATCGGCAGCCGTTGCTTAACCGTCGCAGCACTGAGGTGGTACAACGGCGGCACGTTATAGAGCAGTTGGGTCAACTCGTTTTCGGCCTGTACATTGCTCAATTTGAGGCTGTCGAACAGCCAGTGATGGGTGGTGATCACCGAGCCGTGGAACACGGCCTGATACAGCGGCAAACGCATGGCCGGGTCAAAATACACCGTACGAAAAGGTTCTTTCAGCGGCACGGATTTGAAGAATACCGCTGGCTGCTCCGGTGGGAACCAGTTGCCGACGTAATATGGCGACTGCTTGTCCTTTGTCATCTCCCGATCCCCCCACCCCAGCACCGGCGTCTGCATGCCGTGGGCGAACAGAATGCCCAGGGCGGTAATCGCGTTGCCGTCTTCGGAACCGGCCGGCAGCTTGAGCGCAGTATTCAACCAGCGTGATGCGTCGATATTGCCCTCGGCGTTTTGCGCCTGGGTCATGGGCGCGCCGTCGCGGTAGCTGTCAAAGACCATGGCGGTGGCGTAGGCGTCGAGGAACCAGGCGTTGAAACCAGTCTTGGCCTGCACGGCTTTCACCCGCGCTTCCAGCAAAGGCCGTACGCAGCGCGGGTCGGTGTAGTGGCCGGACTGCTGGAAGCCGGTTTTCAGCTTGCCGTCCTTGAGCATGATGGCGCAGTTGCGGTAGGCGTTGCTGCCCAGGTGGGCGGTGGTCCAATCCGGGTTTTCGGTGGCGGATAACGCCGTTTCATAGGAGTCGTACGGCGCCATCAGATAACCGGCACCGACACCGGTGCGGATCGCTTCCGGGTGCCACAGGCCGCCTTCCCAGCCTTCGCCCAAGGTCACCAGCAAGCGTTGGAGCCCAGCGGCTTTCAGGGATGCAATGACCTTGTTGCCCCAGTTTTCAGGGGTGTCGCTCAGGGCGCCGGCAAAGGTGACAGCCAGTTCACCCCGCAACTCGCCATAACGGGCCGCAAGCCGGGCTGCGTCGGGCTCCTCAACCTGCCACGCCTGCCGGGCCTGCTTGTTGATGGCCGCATTGAGGCCGCGCAGCAACACGGTCTGTTCATAACGATTGAGCACAGAGGTCTGTTTCAGGACCTGCGTGGACTCCTTGTCCAGCAGCCCCTTGAGTTCATTGGCGCGCAGCAACGTCACCAGCCTGGACCAGTCCCGCACATCCTCCAGCGCCAGCAAGTCATTGCCCCATAGATAAACGTGGCTGGCCCCCAGCAATTTCTCAGCCTCTGGCGTCTGCCGCAGCTTGTCCGACAAGGGTTCATAACGCCTCTGGTCCACCAGCCATTGACGATAACGTTTGGCGCCCGCCAAAGGGTCGGCACCGCCCAGGTGCAGGCGCAGCGTCATGGGTGCCGAGGGGTCGAGACGGGTAAAGTCGTGAGCCACGGACAGCGCCAGCCCCCCGCCCTCGGCTTGCCACTGCAAGCGATTGTTGTAGGGGTTGGTCAGCAACCAGTTCAACGTGAAGCCGCCATGATCCACGCCCCACAGCGGCAGGCTGAGGTCCTGGGTGGTGTTGAGTTCGCCCTGTTCCAGCAAAAACGCTTTCCAGACAGGGTTGCCAGCGGGTACGTAATGCCCCTCGGCCAAGGGCCAGATCACGCCTTTGCCCATGGCCTCGGCGGGCTGGCGCAACAGCGGCAACTCGCCTGGCTCGCGGGCGGTGATGGTCAGCGACAGGTCGCGTTGCTCAAGGCGCGCGGTCAGGCGATAGGCGCCGTTGTCCCATTGCCAGGCGGCCTGTTCGGCGCTGGCTTGCAGATCGCTGACGGCATGTGGGGTGACGCCACTGGAGGCCTGCACCGGGGCTTCGCCGCTGGGCGTGACGCGCAGGGCCAGCGTGGCGGGGTCGAGATCAACGCGCCACAGGGGGTTTTCGAGTAAGGCTGCTGAGGTAATCGGCGAAAGAAACACACCGCAGACCAGCAAAACGTAACGCAGGAAGTTCATGGGGTTCGACCTTTGTGCAAGGGGGTCGAGGGTAAAGCACTCGATGGCTTGTCGGAGGAGCATCAGTTATTTCCGGAAGTCTCCTACATCCCCCGAGGCCTTGTGGAGATCCAAATGTGGGAGCGGGCTTGCTCGCGAATGCGGTGTGTCAGTTGATACATTCGTCACTGATACACCGCATTCGCGAGCAAGCCCGCTCCCACATTTTTTAACCGCGTTTTTCCTGATGCTCCTGCTTCGGCTCGCGAATCTTGTACCAGGCCACGTACAGCGCAGGCAGGAACAGCAGCGTCAGCAAGGTCGCGATGATGATCCCGCCGATCATCGCGTACGCCATCGGCCCCCAGAACACTTCCCGGGCAATCGGGATCATGCCCAGGCTGGCGGCTGCCGCCGTGAGCAGGATCGGCCGGCGCCGGTGCTCGGTGGCTTCCACCACCGCATCCCACGGCGTATAGCCCGCCACTTCGTACTCATGAATCTGCGTCACCAGAATCACCGAGTTGCGGATGATGATGCCGATCAGCGCCAGAATCCCCAGGATCGCCACAAAGCCCATCGGCGTGCCCGTGGGAATCAGCGCCAGCACCACGCCGATCAACCCCAGCGGGGCGACACTGGCCACCAGGAACATCTTCTGCACGCTGTGCAGCTGGATCATCAGGAAGGTCGCCATCAGGAACAGCATCAGCGGCACCACTTTGGCAATCGGGCCCTGGGCCTTGCCGCTTTCTTCCACGGTGCCGCCAGTGGCGACCTTGTAGCCCACCGGCAAGCCGGCGCTGAATTTCTCGATGGTCGGCGCCAGTTGTTTCACCAAGTCCGTAGGCTGCATTTCATCGCGCACCGAGGCCTTGATGGTGATGGTCGGCTTGCGGTCGCGACGCCACACCAGCGGCTGCTCCAGCTCATAGCGAACCGTGGCGAAGGCCAGCAGCGGAATCGAGGTGCCGTTGGGCGTGACGATCTGCAGGTTTTGCAGGGTTTCCGGCGTACCCCGCTCGGCGTCTTCGGCGCGGCCGACCACGTTGATCAGGTAAATGTCGTCGTGCACCTGGGTCACCGAGGCGCCGCTGACCACGCTGTTCATCAACTGCGCTACGTCTTCGGACGACAGCCCCAGTTGCCGCGCCTTGTCCTGGGCGATGTCCACGCGCAGCACTTTGCCCGGCTCGTTCCAGTCGTAGATGATCTCGCCCAGGTGAGTGTTCTGGTCCAGCAAAGTCGCCAGTTCGATGGCGTGCTTGCGCACCTGGTCGATGTCTTTACCCGACACGCGATACTGAATCGGACGCCCCACCGGCGGGCCCATTTCCAAAGGCTGCACAAAGCTGCCGATGCCGACAAAATCATCCCGCAGGCGTTTTTGCAGGCGCGCAATCAGCGCGCCGCGCTCTTCCAGGCCTTTGCTGACGATCACCAACTGCGCGTAATACGGGTTTTCCAGTTGCTGGTCGAGGGGCAGGTAGAAACGGATCGCACCCTGGCCGATATAAGTGCTCCAGCGCGCGATGTCCGGGTCATCCTTGATGATCGCTTCGAGGCGGTCGACGGCCTTGCGGGTCTCGTTGATCGAGGCGTTTTGCGGCAGGTTGAGGTCGACGAGGATTTCCGGGCGGTCCGACGACGGGAAGAACTGGTTCTGCACAAACTGCATCGAGAACACCGACGCCACAAACAGCGCCACGGTGATACCAATCGCCCACCAGCGGTTGCGCATGGCCCACAACATGCCGCCATTGAAGGCGCGGCCAATGCGCCCGGGCTCGCCACCGTGGGGTTTCACGTTGGCGCTGAGAATATGCACGCCGATCACCGGCGCAAACAGCACCGCCACGACCCACGACACCAGCATTGCCACGGCGATGACCGCGAACAGGGTGAAGGTGTATTCACCTGCCGAACTGGCGTTGAGGCCAATCGGCACGAAGCCCGCCACGGTCACCAGGGTGCCGGTGAGCATCGGGAAGGCCGTCGAGGTATAGGCGTAGGTCGCCGCCTGCTCTTTGGTTTCGCCCTTTTCCAGGCGCGTGATCATCATCTCCACCGTGATCATCGCGTCGTCCACCAACAACCCAAGGGCGATGATCAAGGCGCCCAGAGACACGCGCTGCATGGTGATGCCGCTGTACTCCATGAACACAAACACCAGCGCCAGCACCAGCGGGATCGAGCATGCCACGACCAATCCCGCGCGCATGCCGAGGCTGATAAAGCTCACCACCAGCACGATGATCACCGCCTCAAACAGCGCGCTGGTGAAGCCGCCGACAGCCTCTTCCACCACTTCTGCCTGGTCGGACACCTTGTGCACGCCAACGCCTACCGGCAGGTCGGCAGTCAGCTCGTCCATGCGGGTGTGCAGGGCCTTGCCGAAGGACTGGATATTGCCGCCCTTCTGCATGGCAATCGCCAAACCAATCGCCGGTTTGCCGTTGAAGCGGAACATGGGCCGCGCCGGGTCGACGTAGCCACGGCTGATGTCGGCAATGTCCGCCAACCGATAGAACCGGTCATTGAGGCGCAAGTTGACGTCTGCCAGGTCTTTCTCGGAAGCGAACTGCCCCGAGGTGCGCACCGAAATCCGCTCCGGCCCAGCCTCGATCACGCCGGCCGGGGTCACCGCATTCTGCGATTGCAGGCTTTGCACGACCTGGCGCTGATCAATCCCCAATGCCGCCAGTTTGCGCGTGGAGAAATTCAGGTAAATCACTTCATCCTGCTGGCCGATCATCTCGACCTTGCCCAGGCCCGGCACCGAACGGATTTCGGCGCGAACCTGTTCCACATAGTCGCGCAGCTGGCGCATCGACAGGCCGTCGCCGGTAAAGGCGTAGACCGAGCCGAACACGTCACCAAATTCATCGTTGAACGACGGCCCCTGCAACCCCTGGGGGAAGGTACCGCGAATATCGTCGATCTTCTTGCGCACCTGGTACCAGATTTCCGGAATGTCCTTGGCGCCGGTGGTGTCCTTGAGGAACACAAACACCGTGGACTCACCCGGGCGGGTGTAGCTCTTCACATAATCGAGGGAGTCCAGCTCTTCGAGTTTTTTCTCGATGCGGTCGGTGACCTGCTTGAGGGTTTCTTCCTGGGTCGCGCCCGGCCAGCGGGTCTGGATCACCATGGTCTTGATGGTGAACGAAGGGTCTTCCTCGCGGCCCAGGTTCATGTACGAAAACACGCCCATCAGCAGCGCAACGAACATCAGGTACCAGACGAAGGACTGATGCTTGAGGGCCCAGTCGGATAAGTTGAAGCTCCCTTTCATCGCGGGCTGTCCTCGTCGATTTTGACTTTTTGCCCGGGTTTCAGGCTGTTCACCCCAGCGGTGACGATGCGCTCGCCGGGTTTGACGCCGCCATTGAGCAAGGCGCTGTCGGCGTCACGGCTGATCACGCTGACGTCACGCGGTTGCACGGTCTGGCTTTGGGTGTCGAGGATCCAGATGCGGGTTTTGCCATCGGCTTCCTGCAACGCAGTCAGCGGCAATTCGATGCGCGGCGCGATGGCGCTGCTCAACGTCACGCTGATCGCCGTGCCGAGGCGGAAGGCCGGCGGTGTCTCGGCCAGGGTCAGGCGGGCACGGCGGGTACGTGTGGCGCTTTGGGCTTGAGGTTCGATTTCACGCACGATGGCGGTGGTGTTGACGCTCGGGTCGAGTTGCCCGGCCACGAGAAATACAACATCCGGCGGCAGGCGTTCGGCGAGGCCGGCGGGCAGGTCGATCACCGCTTCCTTGATGTCCGGGCGCGCGAGGGTCACCACTTGTTGCCCGGCGCTGACCACCTGGCCGGCCTCGGCATTCCAGGCGGTGACGATGCCCGCGTGGTCGGTGCGCAGTTCGGCGTAGTTGAGTTGATCTTTAGCCTGGTTGACCGACGCTTTGGCCTGATCGAGTGTGGCCTGGGTGGTTTTCAGGTCGGTCTGGGCAATGTCCAGCTGAGCCTGGGCACCCACGCCACGGTTGAACAGCTCCTGCTGACGGCGGGCGTTGGCCTGGGCATTGATGAACTGCGCCTGCACGCGGGCAAGATCACCTTGGGCCGAACGCAGCTGGTTTTGCTGGTCGGTCGGATCGAGGACCGCGAGCAACGCGCCCTTCTCGACCTCCGCGCCCACGTCCACCGCGCGGCGGGCGATACGGCCAGGCACACGGAAACCCAGGTTGCTTTCGTAGCGGGCCTGAATGGTGCCGGCGAAGCGGCCGAGGTTTTCCTGGTCTTCGGACTTCACTTGCATCGACAGCACCGGGCGCACGGGCTCCGGTGGCGGCTCTTCCTTGGAGCACGCGGCCAGCAACAGGCTGGCGGCCAGTAATGCCGTCAGGCGCTTCATGGCTGGGCTCCTCTGTCGGCGATTTCGACAATCATCCCCGGGTGCAGCAATTGCCCACCGGCCACCACGACTTTTTCGCCGCCTTTGAGGCCGTCGCCAATGATTACTTTGCCGGTCAGGTAGCGCGCCACGGTGACCTTATGCAGTTGCGCCTTGCCGTCACCGTCGATCAGCCACACGGCGGGCTCGTTCAGGTCTTTGGTCAGCGCCGCCCATGGCAGCTCGATACTCGCCTTGGCCGGGCCATTGGCGGTGGCACTCACCACCGAACCCAGTTCCATACCCTTGGGCAGGCTTTGCAGGGCGATTTTGACCTGGACAGTACCGGTATTGGCGGCGACGGCCGGGGTCACTTCGCGGACCTTGCCCACGGCCTTGATGCTTGGGTTATCCAACAGGCTCACGGTGATCGGCGCATCCGGCGGCGGCTCGACCAGCAGTGATTCATAGACGTTGAACACTGCATCGCGCTCACCATCGCGGGCCAGGCTGAAAATCGGCACCGTGGCTTGTACGACCTGGCCGACTTCGGCCTGTCGCGCGGTAATAATCCCCGGTGCGTCGGCAATCAACGAGGTGTAGCCGAGCTGCTCACGGGCGTTGGCCAATTGGGCCTGGGCGGCGGCCAACGCGCTTTGGCTGCTGCGCAAGGCAGCCTGGGCGGAATCGTACTCGCTGCGGCTGGTGTAGCCCTTGGGCAGCAGCTTTTCCTGACGCACAAAGGCGGCGGCGGTTTGCTTGACCCGCGCCTGCTCAGCCACGACCTGGGCCTGGGCGGAGTCGACGTTGGTCTGCAAGTCCTTGGGGTCAAGCTTGGCCAGCACTTGTTTGGCGCTGACGCGGTCGCCCACGTCGACCATGCGCTGGATGATCTTGCCGCCCACGCGAAAGGACAAATCGGTTTGTACGCGGGCTTGAATATCGCCCGTCAACGTGACGGCTGCGGCAAAGTCCGCCGACTGCACGGTCTGCACAAACACGCGCGAATGTTCCTTGGGCTCAGCCTTTTTCTCACCACAGCCGCTTAGCAGCGTCAGTAGGCCGATTCCGATGATAAGTGTGAAAGTACGACCGCCCATGCAGGCTCCTTTTGCGTGATGCCGACGTGCCAGTGTCTATGCGACTGTGAGCTTAGATCAGGGTTCCACGTTATAGGGGGCAAGTGGTAAAGACTAAAGATATTTCCGACGCTCACCCCCGGTTCCGGCGCAGGTAATATGCAATCCCCCCTCCAATCGCGACGATTCCCATGCTCAAAACCCTCGCGGTGGCCAATTACCGCTCGATCAACAAATTGGTAGTGCCACTGGACCGGTTGAACCTGATCACCGGCCCCAATGGCAGCGGCAAGTCCAACTTGTACCGGGCGCTGCGCCTGCTGGCCGAAACCGCCCAAGGCGGGGTGATCAACGCGCTGGCCCGTGAGGGCGGGCTGGACTCGACGTTCTGGGCCGGGCCGGAAACCATCACCCGGCGCATGCGCACGGGCGAAGTGCCGATTGAGTCCAGCGTGCGCCAGGGCGTCAAACGCTTGCGCCTGGGGTTTGCCGGGGAAGATTTCAGCTACGCCATCTCCCTCGGGTTGCCCGAACCCAGCAAGTCGTTCTTCTCCCTCGACCCCGAAGTGAAAAAAGAATGCATCTGGGCCGGCCACAGCTATCGCCCGGCCAGCCTGTTGGTGCAGCGTTCCGGCCCGATGGTGCGCGCGCGCGAAGGCCGCGCCTGGGACGTGCTCGCCCAACACACGCCAAATTACAACAGCCTGTTCGATCAGGTCGGCAGCCTGCGCGGCTCACCCGAGGTGCTGTTGCTACGTGAAAGCATTCGCGGCTGGCGCTTTTATGATCACTTTCGCAGCGACGTGGACGCGCCGGTGCGCCAGCCACAACTGGGTACTCGCACGCCGGTGTTGCATCACGACGGGCGGGATCTGGCGGCAGCGTTACAAACCATCCGTGAAATCGGCGACCCCGAGGCGTTGCAGCGGGCGGTGAGCGATGCGTTCCCCGGTGCACGGTTGAACATCGAGCCCTTGCAGGGTGGGCGCTTCGCGATTGAGTTTTATCAGGAAGGCTTGCTGCGGCCACTGTCGGCGGCGGAGTTGTCGGACGGGACGTTACGCTATTTGTTGCTGATCGCCGCGCTGCTGACGCCAAGGCCACCGACCATGATGGTGCTGAACGAGCCGGAAACCAGCCTGCACCCGGATTTGCTGCCGGCGTTGGCGCGCTTGATTATCCAGGCGTCCATGCATTGCCAGGTGTGGGTGGTGTCCCATGCGAGCCGGTTGATTGCGGCGTTGCAGCAGGATGAAGGGTGTAATTCGATTGTGTTGGAGAAGGTGTTGGGCGAGACCCAAATCGTCGGGCAGGGGATTCTGGATGCGCCGGCGTGGCATTGGCCGGAATAGGTGGCGCCTGAGCCGGCCTCTTCGCGGGCAAGCCCGCTCCCACATTCGACCGAGTTCCACCTTTGGAATGCGGACAACTGTGGGAGCTGGCTTGCCTGCGATAGCGGTAGAACAGTCAGCGCAAAATCAGCCCTGCCACTTCCCGCCTTCAACAATCACGCTTTCAGGCTTGGTGTCATCGCTCAGCTCTTTACGCACGTACTGGTCATACAGCTTGAGCAGGAATTTCTCTTCACCCAACTTCGCCAACTCGGCATTCACCCAGTCACGCAGCTCGATGTTGCCTTTCTTCACCGCCGGTGCAATCGGCGCTTCATCACCGAGCTTCTCTTCCAGCACGCGATAGCCCGGGTTCTGCTTGGCCCAACTGAACAACACCAGGTTGTCTTGCGCGTAGGCATCGCCACGGCCAGCCGACAGCGCTTGCAGCGACTCGGAGTTTTTCTCGAACTTGAGCAGTTTCCAGTCCGGGTGGTTCTTGGTCAGCCAGATATCGGCCGTGGTGCCGGTGGTGACGATGGTGGTGCGGGTGGCCAGGTCATCCAGGTTTTTCACCGCGCTGCCGTTCGGCACCAGGGCCTGCACCGCGACTTTCAGGTTGGGGTTGGTGAAGTCCACCGCTTCCTTGCGCTCAGGCGTCACGGTCATGTTGGCGAGGATCAGGTCGACCTTGTCGCTTTGCAGAAACGGAATACGGCTGGCGGGTTCAACCGCGACGAACTCGACTTTGTTTTCATCGCCCAACAAATCCTTGGCGAATTGGCGGCCGATGTCGGTATCAAACCCCACGTAGCGGCCCGCTTCGTTTACAAAGCCGAACGGCGGTTTGTCAGTGAACACGCCGACGATCAACTTGTCGCGCGCCTTGATCTTGTCGATGTAACTCGCGGCAGCAGCGACAGGTTTGGCAGGCTCTTCGGCCTTTTTATCGCAGCCGGCCAGCAAGGCGACGGCAAACAGTGGCAGCAGTAACTTTTTCATAGCAACTCCAGTTCCTTGGTTTTCTTGGGCAGTGTTGAAACAAAGGAGAACTTCTCCAGGAACTGCTGCGCGCGTGCGGTTTGCGGGTTCGTAAAGAATGCCTCGGGGGTGTTCTGTTCGAGGATGCGACCGGCCTCCATGAACACCACGCGGTCAGCGACGGCGCGGGCGAAGGCCATTTCATGGGTAACGATCAGCAAGGTCATGCCATCGCGGGCCAGGCCCTGGATCACCTCCAGCACTTCCTTGACCATTTCCGGGTCGAGCGCGGCGGTGACTTCATCAAACAGCATGACCTGAGGGTTCATGCACAGCGAACGGACGATGGCGATGCGTTGCTGCTGGCCGCCGGAGAGCTGACGCGGGAATGCGTCACGCTTGTCGGCCAGGCCTACGCGCTCGAGCAATTTCTCGGCCTGGGCGCGGGCTTCACGGGGCTCGCGTTTTTGCACTTTCAGCGGGCCGAGCAGGAGGTTGTCGAGCACGCTCATGTGCGGGAACAGGTGGTAGCTCTGGAACACCATGCCCACGTCCTGGCGCACCTGGCGCCAATCGGTTTTTTTATCCAACAGCTCGTTACCGGCAAAACGCAGGCTGCCGCTGTGGGCCACTTCCAGCCCGTTCAGGCAGCGCAGCAACGTGCTTTTGCCGCAGCCGCTGGGGCCGAGGATCACCACCACTTCGCCGCTTTGCACGCTCAGGTCGATGCCCTTGAGCACCTGCGCTTCGCCGAAGTACTTGTTGAAACCCTGAAACTCGATCAATGCGCTCATGCTTGGGCCCAGCGCCGTTCCAGCACCTTGGAGGCGGCCGACAACGGGTAGCAGATAAAGAAGAAAAACAGGAAGAGCACGCCGTAGATCAGAACCGATTCATAGGTGCGTTCGATGATTTGCTGGCCGACCTTGATCACATCCACCACGCCGATCAGCACGGCGAGCGAACTGGTCTTGATGATGCGCGTGTAGACGTTGATGGTTGGCGGGGTCATGCGTTTGAGCGCCTGAGGCAGCAACACGTAGCCGTAGAGTTGCGGGTCGGATAAGCCAATCGACAAGCCTGCCTCACGCTGGCCACGGGGCAGCGAATGCAAGGCGCCACGCACCACTTCGCCCACCTCACTGGCGCCCCACAACGACAGCACCAGCACCGCGCACCAGAAGCTCGGAATGCTCAGACCGAAGAAAATCGGCAGGCCAAAAAACAGCAGGTACAACCACACCAGCACCGGGATTGCCCGGAACAGCTCCAGGTAAACCCGCAACACCGCGTTGATCAGCCGGTTGTTCAAGGTCCGCAGCACGCCGTACAACACACCGCCAACCGTGCTGAATGCGATGCTCAGAAACGAAATCGACAGGGTTTGCGCAGCGCCCTTGCCCAGTTGCGGCAACGACACCCAGAGCAATTCAAGACCCGAACTGGCCATGCTGGAGCCTCCTTTCCAGGCGGCTGAGCAACAGCGACAGCGGCAAAAACAGCAACACGCAAATCAGTGTCAGCACGGCGAGCATTTCGTAGGTTTTGTAGTAAAGGGCGATGTAGCTTTTAGTGGTGTAGAGAATCTCCGGCACCGCCACGGCAGACACCACGGTCGTCTCCTTGAGCAGGAAGATGAAATTGGCGAACAGCGCGGGCAGGCTGAGGATGCCGGCCTGGGGCAGGATCACGTGGCGCAGCAACTGCCAGTCCGACAGGCCAATGGACTTGCCCGACTCGATCTGCGCCAGCGGCACCGCTTCCACACCCGCACGCAGCACTTCGGTGAGGTAAGCGCCGCCGAGGAAGGTCATGGTGATGATCGCCGCCCAGAACCCGGAAATATTGAAGCCCAGGGCCGGCAGCGCGAAGTAGACGAAAAACAGCTGGATCAGCAGCGGCGTGTTGCGCGCCAGCTCCACATACAACGCCACCAGGCGCGACAGGTAAGGCGTGCGAAACACCAGCAAGGCGGCGTTGATCAGCGCCACCAGCAACGAGGTGGCAATGGCGATCAGGCCCACTTGCAGCGTCACCCCCACGGCTTTGAGAAACGCCGGCAAGGTGCTGAGGATAAATGCGAAATCGAAAGTCATTTGCAGTCCATGACGCCGCAAGGGTAATGCAGCGAGCGCAGTTCAATCCGCCGTGGGTAACGCCGGGTAGCGCGAACTTTAAAGGTATAAAAAATAAAATTTAAATACCCAAATAGCATATTGATATCACCCAAAAAGATAACCCCCGTATTCGCGGGTTTGACAGGTGCGGGCTATGGTCTGTGGGTCGAAAGATTCGAGGGACTGAGCAATGAACGAAGCGAAACCGATGGATCCGCAGGAGCTGGTGAAGTGGTTGGTGGCGTTGCGCCGGGCGATCAATAGCCGCGATCTCTGAACAGATGCAAATCCAAATGTGGGAGCGGGCTTGCTCGCGAAAGCGGTGTATCAGTCAGAGTATCTGTTACTGACAGACCGCTTTCGCGAGCAAGCCCGCTCCCACATTTTTGACTGTGTTCCAAGCGGCCATAAAAAAACGCCGACGCGATAAAAGCCGTCGGCGTTCAAACCTTGAAGGGGGTTTGGTTTACATCAGAACGCAGGCACGACCGCGCCGTTGTACTTCTTCTCGATGAAGGCTTTGACTTCCGGGCTGGTCAGCGCTTTGGCCAGTTTCTGGATCGCGTCGCTGTCCTTGTTGTCCGGGCGGGCCACCAGGAAGTTCACGTACGGCGACTTCGCGTCCTCGATGATCAGCGCGTCTTTGGCCGGGTTCAGGCCCGCTTCCAGCGCGTAGTTGGTGTTGATCAGGTCCAGGTCAACCTGGTCCAGCACGCGCGGCAGCAGAGCGGATTCCAGCTCTTTGAATTTCAGATTTTTCGGGTTGCTGGCGATGTCTTTTGGTGTGGCCAGGGCATTGCTTGGATCTTTCAGGGTGATCACACCGGCTTTCTGCAGCAGCAACAGGGCGCGGCCGCTGTTGGAGCCTTCGTTCGGGATGGCCACGGTGGCGCCATCTTTGAGCTCGGAGATGTTCTTGATCTTTTTCGAGTAGCCGCCGAAGGGTTCAACGTGCACGCCCACCACGGTGACCAGGTTGGTGCCCTTGCCCTTGTTGAAGTTTTCCAGGTACGGCAGGGTCTGGAAGTAGTTGGCGTCCAGGCGCTTCTCGGCCACCTGCACGTTTGGCTGCACGTAGTCGGTGAAGACTTTGATTTCCAGGTCCACGCCTTCTTTGGCCAGGGTCGGTTTGACCAGCTCAAGGATCTCGGCGTGCGGGATCGGGGTGGCGGCAACCACCAGTTTCTCGTTGGCCTGGGCGAAGCTAGCAGTCAGGGCAGCCGCCAGTGCGGTAAACAACAGAACCTTTTTCATGCAGTGTCCTTATCGAAATTCCGGGGCGTCTCTGACGACCGTTTTTTGTGGTGTGCCAGCGAAGTGCTATCGCGGCGTGGAACGGACAATACCTAGATTTTTTATTCCCGAACAATATCTTTTATTCACGTTGATATTCCATTTTGCTCATACAGGAATTGACGCAGCACTTCCTGCTCGGCGGGGCTGGCCCGTTGGAAAATCTGCCGCACCTGCTCCAGCGGCGAACCCACCGCCGGCAGGTTCAAATGCTCGGGCAAAATCTCGTCGCCACTGCTGACCAGCAACGCAAAATGAATGACGTTTTCCAGCTCGCGGGTGTTGCCCGGCCAGCTGTGGTGTTCCAGCACGCGCTGCGCCGCATCGCTGATCAGCGGCACCGGCAGGTCCAGGCGCTGGCTGTAGATGCCGAGGAAGTATTCCGCCAGGGACAAAATATCGCCGACGCGCTCGCGCAATGCCGGCAAATCCAGCTGGCCTTCGCTCAGGTAATGGAACAAGCGCTCATTGAACTTGCCCGCCGCCACCGCCTGGGCCAGATCAATGCTGGTAGCCGCCACCAGCCGCACATCCACCGGGCTCGGCTGATGGGCACCGACACGGGTGACTTCGTGATTCTCCAGCGCAGCGAGCAACTTGACCTGGATCGGCAACGGCAAGTCGCCGATCTCGTCCAGGTACAGGGTGCCGCCATTGGCCGAGCCAAACCAGCCCGCCCGGCTGCTGGCCGCGCCACTGTGAGCGCCGGCGGCGTAGCCGAACAATTCGGCATCGGCGTAAGTCGGGCTGATGGCGCCGCAATTAACCGATACAAACAAACCGGTACGGTCGCTGCCACGGTGGATGTGCCGCGCCAGCAGCTCCTTGCCGCTGCCGGTTTCGCCGCGAATCAACACGGGCAAGGCGCGTGGCGCGAGGCTCTCCAACTCTTCACGTAACTGGCGCGAGCGTGGGTCGACGAACACCAGCGCCTTGGCACGGATGCTCAGCGGGCTTTTGTCGGCGTCGGGAAAGGTCAGCAAAGGCTGGCCGTAGGTTTCATGCAGGCTCATGGCAGGCTCCCGCCCCCAATCCACTTCAGGGACGGGGCGTTGAAAAAATGTCAGGCACTACGCCGGGCGTGGTGCTCAAGGCGGTTTTGCAGGCGATAAAGATAGGCAAAACCCTGCTCCCAGCGCTGGTGGCCGGACTTCACATTGATATGGCCGGCACCGGACAGAATCCCGGCTTCGGCGCCCCAGTTGCGCGCCAGTTCCAGCGCCCGAGGGGCACTGACGGCGCTGTCGTTGTCGGAGCTGACCACCTGGCTCGGAAACGGCAACAGGTGGGTCGGAATGGGGGCGAAATTGCGCAAGGCGGGGGCACAGGCCGGGCGTTCCACATCGGCCGGGGCCACCAGCAAGGCGCCGCGCACCTGCCGCAGAAACTGCACCGGCGCTGTCGCGGCCCAGTGGGCGACGGTGATGCAACCCAAGCTGTGAGCGATCAGGATGACCGGCGTGCTGTCCGCCGCGATGGCCTCGGCCAGCGCTGCCACCCAGTCTTCGCGGCGCGGCGTCAGCCAGTCGGCCTGTTCCACCCGCGCACTGTTGGGCAGGCTGTTCTGCCAATGGCTTTGCCAATGATCTTCTGGCGATCCTTGCCAGCCCGGCACGATCAGGTAACGAATCGACTCGCTGTGCATGGGTGTGCCCTCCTGCAGCGTTTAACGTTGCTGACCAGTATAGGGACGGGGTTTATATTCGTTAAGGAATAAGAAGCTATTTATTAATAACCAAAACATCAAAACCCATGAAGATCAAAATGTGGGAGCGGGCTTGCTCGCGAATGCGGTGGGTCAGCTAGCACATTCATCAACTGACGCACCGCATTCGCGAGCAAGCCCGCTCCCACAGGGGTCTGTGTTCAACCTCAAATCGCAGGCAAAAAAAAAGGCCGCACCCTGCCAAGGAGACGGCCAAAAAATTGTCGAGGCTTTTGCAACTCAACGAGCGGTAATCACCGACAGTTTGGTGATGCCCGCGCGTTCGATAGACGCCATGGCTCGCGCCACTTCGCCGTAGTTCACGCCATCGTCAGCCTGCAGTTGCACCCGCACATCGGGGTCCTTGGCCTTGGCCGCCTGCAGGTTGAATTCCAGCAGGTCCGGCTGGATTTCGTCCTTGTTGATAAACAGTTTGCCGGCACCGTCGATGCTCACCACCAGCGGGTCTTTCTGCTCCACCGGGGCCACGGCCTGGGTCTTGGGCAGGTTGATCGGAATCGCATTGGTCAACAGCGGCGCGGTGACGATAAACACCACCAGCAGCACCAGCATCACGTCCACCAACGGCGTGACGTTGATCTCGCTCAGCACCTCATCACTGTCTTGCGTGGAGAAGGCCATTTCAGGACGCCTCCTTCACTTTTTGCGGGTTGCCGGCAGCGGCCTTGTTCAGCGCTGGGTGCAGCAGCACGCGGAACGAATTTTTCTGCGCCAGGCTGTAGAAGTCGTGGGCAAAGTCGTCCAGGTCGGCGGCCGTCAGCTTCAAACGGCGCAGGAAGTAGTTGTAGACCAGCACCGCCGGCACCGCGACGGCGATCCCCACGCCAGTGGCAACCAGTGCGGCACCAATCGGCCCGGCCACGGTTTCGAGGCTGGCAGAACCGGCGGCGCTGATCCCCTTCAGCGCTTCCATGATCCCCCACACGGTGCCGAACAGGCCGATAAACGGCGAGGTGCTGCCGATACTCGCGACCACAGCCAGGCCGGTTTCCAGCGAGCGGCGCTCACGTACGATCTGCTGGCGCAGGGCGCGCTCGAGGCGGTCCTGGTGATTGATCGCCTGGCTCAAATCGGCCGCGTGCGGTGCCTCGCCGACCTGGATGGCGGCGTAACCGGCCAGGGCCACGCGAGCCGCCGCGCCGGGCTGGGTTTGGGCCAGTTCTGCCGCTGAGTCCAGACTGGACGCGGCCCAAAACTGTTTATGAAATTTGCGATCCTGCGCTTTCAGGCGGCCGAACTGCACGCCCTTGAGCAGGGCAAAGCCCCAGGTGGCAACCGAAAAGACCACCAGCAGCCAGATCACCGCGCTTTCGATGGATTCAAGTGGAGATGCTAATGCCATGATGTTTTCCCTCTGTGCAGGTCGCGGTGTGTCCAACACACCGCAGCCGAATAGTTAGTGAATCTTGAAATCGATCGGTACGCTGACCCAGCCGTCCTGGGCCACTTCGCCCTGCTTGGCCGGCACAAAGCTCCAACGCTTCACGGCGGCTAGTGCGGCGTCGTCGAGTTGCTGGCGACCGCTGCTCTTCTGGACCTGGATCTCACCGGGCTTGCCGCTGGCCAACACATGCACCCTGAGCAACACCGTGCCTTCCCAACCCCGGCGCTGGGCCAGTGACGGGTATTCGGGCGCCGGGTTCTTCAAGTACGCGGCGTTGGCCGAAGCCGGTGTCACCGGGGCCGGCGACGGCGGAGCCGGTGGCGCGGGCGGTGCCGGTGTCGGCGGCGCAGGCGGTTGCTCAACCGGTTTCGGCGCGGGCTTTGGCTCAGGTTTTGGCACTGGCTTCGGCTTGGGTTTTGGAATCGGTTTTGGCGGCGCTGGTTTGGCAGCCAACTCATCCACCACCGGCGGCGGTGGCTCGACCACGGGCGGCGGTGGTGGCGGCGGCACGGGCGGTGGCGGTTCAACCACGGGCGGCGCCGGCTGGGAAAATTCGATGGTCATCGGTGGAATTTCCGGCGGCACAACAGGCAGCACCGGCGTTGGCTTCTGGCTCACCCAATAGATCACCGCACCGTGCAGGGCCAAGACCAGCAACCCCAGCAGAATCCCTTCGCGGCGACTCGAAAAGCGTTTCGGGGCTTGCTGCAGACGCTGCTGCCCCAACGGCGCGCGGTGCGGCCGGCCAAGGTCGACCAACTCACCACCCGGTGCCTGGCGCCACTGCGCCTCGTGTGCACTGGCGGCGGTCTGGACATTGCCCATTGATTCACTCCCCTACGGTTTTGAAACAAAAAACCGACAGGCCTGCCTGGGCGGCCGTCGAGGGCTGAATCATCGGGGCTAGACGCTTATCTCTTAAAGTAATCTTTGAAGTTATACATAGATCAAAATTGAATAAACGAAATATCCAGAAACGTCAAAGCCACGAGCTGCGCGGGCTAGCGCGATGCAGCGTTTTTTCGATGCTTTAAAGGCATACAAAATATTCCTGTAAAGCATCGATTGTGGCGAGCGGGCTTGCCCCGCGTTGGGTGGCGAAGCCGCCCTAAAAGGAGCACACGTCTTATGCCTGACACACTTCGGGGGGGCTTTCTGGGGCCGCTTCGCAGCCCAACGCGGGGCAAGCCCGCTCGCCACAAGAGCACCAGGGGCAAAAATCTACTCAGGGCTGTTTGCACACAAAGCCAGCAATTGGCGCTGCAATGTCTGCCCCGCTGCACCCAAGCCACTGCGGCCATACAGGGCCAGGCGCACGCCTTGCACCGATGGCAAACCACTGTCTTCATCCAGAATCACGTGCCCAGCTTGCACCACTCGCCTGGGCAGCAAACTGATGCCCAACCCCGCCGCCACGGCTGAACACACGCTGGCCAGGCTCGCGCTGGAATAGCCGATGCGCCAGCGCCAGCCACCGACTTCCAGGTGTTGCAGCATTTCATTGCGGTACAAACCGCCTACCGGAAACGCCACCAACGGCAGCGGGTCGCGACCCAGCGACGGCATGCCAAGGCTGTCGACCCAGCACAGCGGTTCCGGCCAGGAGGCCAGGCAGTCGTCGCTGTCGCCCATCTGCTTGACCAGCAGCACATCGAATTCGCCGCCCCGGTATTGGCGTTGGAGTTCCGGGCCGAGGCCGCTGGTGACTTCAAGGCGCACGCGCGGGTGAGCCCCCACAAATGCCGACAGCAAGGGCATTAGGCGCTCGGCGGCGAAATCCTCCGGCACACCAAGGCGCAGCACACCTTCGCTTTGCTGATTGGTCAGCACGTCGGCGGCCTCTTCGTGCAGCGCGAGGATGCGCCGCGCATACGCCAACAAGCGCTCACCCTCAGCGGTGGCCACTACGCGACGCTGTTCGCGGTCGAGCAACTGGCACGCCACGGCCTCTTCCAGGCGACGGATCTGCTGGCTGACGGTGGATTGAGTCAAGTGCAGGCGCTCGGCGGCGCGGGTGAAATTGCCGCAGTCCACCACGGCCACAAAACTGCGCAACAACACGGGATCGAACATCGACATCACCATTGCGTTTGCCACTGGTTGGCATGGTTATATTTAATTTCAGAATACCCGCGCCGCTGCCCATACTCACCCCCTCATTTACCGACCCGCACAGGCGCTGCATGACGCTGAATCACTCTATCGCCGGCAAACTCGCCGGCTGGGGCCTGCTGGTGGTACTCGGCCTCAACCTGCGGCCGATCCTCAGCTCCATCAGCCCCTTGCTCGGTGAGATCCGCCAAGCCACCGGCTTGAGCTTTCAAAGCAGTGCCCTGCTGACCAGCCTGCCGGTGGTGTGCATGGGGTTGGTCGCGTTGATTGGTGTGCGCGTGGAAGCACGCTTGGGTGAACGGCGCGGCATTGCGTTGGGCTTGATGATGATTCTGCTGGCGTGCCTGGCGCGCTGGCTGATGGGCCAGGCCTCGGCGCTGCTGGTCACCGCATTGCTCGGCGGTGCCGGTGTAGCGCTGATCCAGGCGCTGGTGCCGGCGATGATCAAGCGCGAATTCAATCACCGCGTGCCGGTGGCGATGGGTGTGTATTCCGCCTCATTGATGGCGGGCGGCGGGCTCGCTGCCTTGCTCAGCCCGTTGGTGGCCACTCACTTCCAGCAATGGCAGGCAGGCTTGGGCGTGTGGCTGCTGCCGGCGCTGGCCGCGCTGCTGCTGTGGGCATGTGTGCCGCTGGGCGCGGCCAAAAGCGCCAAGCTGATTCCCGCGTTCAAGGGGCTGCGTAATCGTCGTGCCTGGCTGTTGGCGCTGTATTTCGGCCTGGTCAATTGCGGCTATATGAGCATGGTGGCGTGGCTGCCTGCGTACTATCAGCAATTGGGTTGGGGCGTACTGCCCAGCGGTTCGCTGCTGGCATTCATGACGATCTTCCAAGTGCTCGCCGCGCTGTTGATGCCGGTACTGGCACAACGCGGCATCGACCGCCGCCCGCTGCTCGGCATCAGCCTGTTGGCGCAGACCGTGGGCTACCTCGGCCTGATCATGGCGCCGCTGCAATTCCCGCATCTGTGGGTCGCCTTGTGCGGCTTCGGCCTGGGCGCGTGTTTCGCCCTGAGCCTGCTGCTGACCCTGGACCACCACCGCGACCCACGCCAGGCCGGGCAACTGGCGGCGTTTGTGCAAGGCGTAGGCTTTTTGATCAATGCGCTGTCGCCATGGCTGACCGGTTGGCTGCGCGAACTCACCGGCCACTTCATCAGTGCGTGGTGGGTGCTGACGGTAACCGTGGTGGCCATGTTGGTGGTGACGCGGGTGTTTAGCCCGGCCACCTACCGCACGCCGTCAGAAGTCGTAGCGACCGGTCACGCCTAAGGTGCGCGGCGTGCCCAACAGGCCTTCGTAGCCGCCATTGCCGCCGGTCCAGAGGGTGGTGTAGTAGGTTTTGTCGAAGGCGTTTTTCAGCCACAAGGACAGGTCCCACTGACCTTGCTGATAGTTGCCGCGCAGGCCGGTGGACAGGTTGACCACCGCATACGCCGGAATCTGCCCGTAGTCGGAGTCTTCCACCGTGCCCACCGCCTTGGAGCGGAACGCATAGCTGGCCGTGACGTAAGGCTCGAAGCCGTTCTCCAGGTTCCACTTGTACTCGCCGTTGGCGTTGGCGATCCACTTCGACGCACCGACCACCTGGTGGCCGCTCAAATCACAGGAGGCTGGCGCGCCCGGGCGCAAGCTGACTTCCGGCGGGCACGGCGCATCCTTGTAAGACAGGTAACTCACATCATTGAACGAGCCGTTGAGGTTCAGCGTCAGGCCCTTGATCGGCACCAGCGTGCTTTCCACTTCAACGCCGCGCGAGCGCACAGAGCCTGCGTTGGTCAGGTATTGCACGCGGTTGCTGTCGTCGTAGGCGTTGGTCTGGTAACCGTTGACCTGGGTCCAGAACAGGTTGGCATTGAGCTGCAGGCGGCGGTCCCACAGCGTGCTTTTAAAGCCCAGCTCGGCGTTGTTGGCGCGTTCGGTACCGACCAGCAATGAGTCCGCCCCGGCTGTCGGCGCGGAGCCTACCACCAGGTTGACCCCGCCGGACTTCTCGCCGTGGGACAGGGTGGCGTAACCCAACAGGTTTTCATTGAAGTGATAGCTGAGGTTCAGCAGGCCGGATGGGCTGGTGCTGTACTGGCTGAGATCGCCGGAGTCATAAATACCCGCTCGCCCGCGCCGCGCGGTGGCCGCGGCACCGGTGACTGCGGCGCCACCCAGCGGCGCGTTGCGGCTGACCCAGGCGCTTTTCTCTTCATAGGTGCCGCGCACGCCGGCGGTGAAATCCAGGCGCTCGGTAAGGTGCCAGGTGCCTTGGGCAAACAGCGCAAAACTGTCGGTGCGAATATGCCCGTTGCCCACACTGCTCACGTTATTCAGCGCGCCGGTCGGCGTGCCATTCCAGATATCCGCCTTGGGCCCGTAATAGGCGAAGGATTTGTTATCCAGCGAGTTGCCGAAGTAGTAGGCGCCAAGCACGTAATCAAAGAAACCACCGGTAGGCGAAGCCAGGCGGAATTCCTGGGACCACTGCTTATCCTCCACCGACACGCCCGCGTTATACGTCGCCGGCACGTTGAGGCCATCGTCGTTGCGCGGGGTGAAACTCCAGAAGCGGTAGGAGCTGACAGACGTCAGGGTGAAGTCGCTCGGCAAGGTCCAGTTGGCCTCCAGCGACGTGCCGCCCTGGAACACAGTGACATGCTGGTCGCTGTCCAGGTTGACCTTGCGGTGAGTGCCGTCCACCAGCGTGGCGCCCGCCGCATTGGCGCGCGATTGGTACAGGTTGGTGCCATTGATGGTCGGCCCGGTGCTGTACAGCACGCGGGTGCCGGCGCTGGAATCCTCTTCGTTGTAATCGCCGATCCAGCGCGCATTGAAGGTTTCGCTGGGCTTGTACAGCAGCTGCCCGCGAAAGCCCTGGCGTGAGCCGCCGTTGAGGTCATGGCCGTTGTATTCGTTTTTGATGTCGCCGTCGCTGCGGGTGCGATAGGCCGAAAAACGCCCGGCCAGATCATCGGTGAGCGGCCCGGAAATCGTTCCTTTGGTCTGGAAGTACCCGTCCTCGCCCAACGAGGTTTCGATGCTGCGTTCCGGGGTAAAACTTGGCGCGCGGGTGCTGATGTTGATCACCCCGGCGGTGGTGTTCTTGCCGAACAAGGTGCCTTGCGGGCCGCGCAAGACTTCGAGCTGCTCGATGTCCATCAAATCGAACACCGCCATGCCTGGCCGGCCCAGATAGACGTTGTCGATATACAGCCCCACGCTGCCTTCCAGGCCATCGCTCGCCGGGTTATTGCCCAGGCCGCGAATCGACACGCTGGACTGGCGCGCGTGCATGTAGGCGACGTTGACGCTGGGCACCAGCTGCTGCAAATCCTGAATCCGGTACACCCGCTGGCTCTCAAGCGCCTGGCCGCCTATGACGCTCATCGGCGTCGGCACTTCCTGGGCGCTTTCGGTGCGCCGCCGCGCCGTCACAGTGACCGTCTCAAGCTGGCCGCTGGCGTTTTCGCCCTTGCTGGCAGGTGCTGGCGTTTCGGCGGCCTGGGTCGGCGACCAACTGGTACTACCGGCCACCAACATGGCCAGGGGCAAGGACTTCAACAGACTCATAAGCGGCTCCGGAACCCGGAAATATCCATCTACCGATATTCCCTTAAGTTATTTATTTATGTTTTTACGAACATTTACTGCATAAGAGATAGCCTTTATAAGGAGTCGACCTAATGCATAGCCAATGCATTTCCCCGATATTTTTGATGTGAAAAATGCATATCGATTTGCGTCAGTTACGCCACTTCATTGCCCTCGCCGAACAACGCAGTTTTGTCGCGGCGGCACAGGCCGTGAACCTGTCGCAGTCGGCGTTCAGCCGCAGCATCCAGGCGCTGGAGCACAGCGCCGGTTGCCAGTTGGTGGACCGTGGTCGCAAGGACCTGGCGCCGACCAAACAAGGCCAGGTGCTGCTCGAACATGCGCGGCGGCTGGTCAGCGGCGCGCAGCAGTTGGCCAACGAGATCAGCCAGTTCAATGGCCTGGAGGCCGGTGAGCTGCGCTTCGGCTGCGGCCCGGCGCCCGCTGCGGGGTTGATCCCGCGTGCCATCGGCAGTTTTATCGGGCGTTACCCCAAGGCCCGCGTGCAGTTTCAGGTGGATGACTGGCAAAGCCTGAGCAAACGCCTGCTCAGCGAGGAGTTTGAATTTTTCGTCGCCGACACCCGCCACTTCGAAGCCAACCCGGACTACCACACCCACCGCCTGCGCCCGCGGCGCTGGTATTTCTGCTGCCGCGCCGGGCACCCGCTGGCCGGGCGCGACAGCGTGAGCGCCGCCGAGCTGATGAGTTACCCACTGGCCGTGACCATCCGCCCGCCGAACTTGCGCAAGGTGATTGTCGACCTCAGCGGCCGGCCGGATTACCTGCCCAATGTGGAGTGTGAAAACGGCTACAGCCTGATGGGTGTGGTGCTGCGTTCCGACGCTATCGGCATCGTCAGTGCCAACAGCGACGTGCTGCACATGGCCCGGGGTGAGCTGGTGTGTTTGAAGATTGATGGCCTGGCGGAGGATCTGGAGGAGCGCTATACGCGCTACGGGATTGTCAGCCGCGCGGGGTATCGGTTGTCGCCTTTGGCAGAGGCGATGATCGAGCAGATCAAGGAGATTGATGAGCGGGATGAGGACGTGTGTGCGCTGGAGAATCTCGCTGTCTGAGCGGGCGCTTTCGCGAGCAAGCCCGCTCCCACACTTGAAATGCATTCCCCTGTGGGAGCTGGCTTGCCTGCGATAGCGCCAGTAGCAGCACCCATGCATTCCTTGCATGAAACCCAGTCCTCAAATGCACTTGCCCGCCCACCGGCATAACGGCGAAAACAGAGGCCTGTTCCCCGTTCGGTAAAGCCCTCATGTCCCAACCCAACTCCGTACGCAACGTGCTCTACATCATGTGCGACCAACTGCGCCGCGATTACCTGTCGTGCTACGGCCACGCGCATTTGCACACGCCGAATATCGACCGGCTCGCCGCCGCCGGCGTGCGCTTCAGCCGCGCTTACACCCAGGGCACCATTTGCGGACCGTCGCGGATGTCGGCGTACACCGGGCGCTATGTCAGCAGCCATCAGGTGGCCTGGAACGCCGTGCCGCTGCCATTGGAAGAACTGACCATTGGTGACTACCTGCGCCCCCACGGCATTCGCACCGCGCTGGTGGGCAAGACCCACGCCACGCCCAACCTGGATGCCTTGCAGCGCCTGAACATCGACCCCGACAGTACGCAGGCCGAGCCGCTGAATGAGGTCGGCTTTGACGCGTATTTGCGCCACGACGGCATCTACCCCGACAGCCCGTTGTTCGACGATAAACGCGAGTCCGCGCCTTACACCCATTACCTGCGCGAGAAAGGCTACGGCGGCGCCAACCCCTGGCATGAATGGGCCAATTCCGCTGCGGGCGACAACGGCGAAGTGCTCAGCGGCTGGCACATGCGCAATGCCGGCTTGCCCGCGCGAGTGGCCGAAGCGCATTCGGAAACGGTCTACACCACTGACCGCGCCATCGACTTTATTGGCGAGCAAGGCGAGCGGCCGTGGTGCCTGCACTTGTCCTATATCAAGCCGCACTGGCCCTACCTCGCGCCGGCGCCCTATCACGCGCTATACGGTGCCGAGCACATTCAGGCACCCGTTCAGCCTGAGCAGCCCAGCGATCACCCGGTATACCAGGCATTCAGACAGCACCAGGAAAGCCTGAATTTCTCCCGTGACGAGGTGCGGCTCACGGTGATTCCGACCTACATGGGCTTGATCAAACAGATCGACGATCAACTCGGCCGGCTGTTCGATTTCCTGCAAAGCAATGGCCGCTGGAACGACACATTGATCGTGTTCACCAGCGACCATGGCGACTTTCTTGGCGATCATTTTCTGGGTGAAAAAGAGTTTTTGCTGGAGCCGGCAGTGGGCGTTCCGTTGATCGTTCGCGACCCGCGCGCCAGTGCCGACATCAGCCGTGGCTCGGTGGATCAGCGCTTGGTGGAAACCATTGATGCGCTGCCAACCTTCCTCGATGCATTGGGCCTGCCCTCGGCCGAGCACCGACTGGAAGGCCGCTCATTAATTCCGCTGCTGCACGGTCAAGAAACCGTCTGGCGCCACTACGCCATCGCTGAGTACGACTACGCCTTCCAGGCCCCGGCGCGCGAACGTCTGGAGCAGCCGATCGACCGCTGCCGCATGACCATGGTGCGCAGCGAGCGCTGGAAATATCTGGCCTACGACGGTTTTCGTGCACAGCTGTTTGACCTCGAAAACGACCCGCAGGAGTTGCGCGATCTGGGGGATGACCCCGCGTATGCCGAGGTGCGCGAGACCCATTCGGGCTATCTGTTCGAATGGCTGCGCGGGTTGAAGCGGCGCACGACCATCAGCCACTCGGAGATCGCCCTGCGTGGGCAACGGTTTCGCTATGGCGAGCCGGAGGCGGAAAAGGTCGTGCAAATCGGCGTCTGGTAAGCACCACAAACCCAATTTAGGAGCTGGCTTGTCGGGTCCCACACAAGCCAACTCTTACCTTTGGATGTGTGTTGGCTTATAGACCTTTGGTGGTTTTGCTGGCCTGCCCTTGTACACCCACCGGCACATCGCCCTTGAGCGTTACCCGGCGCACGATGCGCTCCTGGGTGCCGTAATCATCCACCGCATAATGCTGGGTCGCGCGGTTGTCCCAGATGGCTACGTCGCCAGTGTTCCAGCGCCAGCGCACGGTGTTTTCCAGGCGGGTGACGTGGCTTTGCAGCAAGTTGAACAGCTGCGCCGAATCCGCCTGGGAGTAGCCTTTCAAGCGTTTGACGAAGTGCCCGAGCAACAAGGTTTTTTCGCCGCTGACCGGGTGCACGCGCACCACCGGGTGCTCGGTTTCGTACACGGTGGAGGTGAAGATCTTGCGGTATTCCTCAAGCTTTTCCACCGACACGTCCGGTTTGCGCGCGGCGTAGTCGTATTCGTTGCTGTGCACCGCCCACAGGTTGTCCGCCAGCACCCGCAGCTCGGCGCTGAGGTCGTTATAGGCGCTGGCGGTGTTGGCCCACACCGTGTCGCCACCGGATTTGGGCGCCAGCACCGAACGCAGGATGGAGGCTTTGGGATAAGCGTCGACGAAGGTCACGTCGGTGTGCCACGAATTGGCGCGCTGGCCACGGCCGCCGTCCAGTTCCATCAGGAAGCGCGTGCCGTCACGCACGGGCACCGTCGGGTGAGCAATCGGCTCGCCGAGCAGGTGGGCGAAGGCTTCCTGGCCTTGGTCATCAAGGTGGGTCTGCTCGCGAAAGAAGATCACTTTGTACTGCACCAGCGCCTGCTGGATGGCCTCGACGGTGGCGGCATCCAGGTCGCCAGCCAGCTTGACGCCTCGAATTTCAGCACCAATGCGCCCGGCCACCGGGTGAATGTCCAGCGCCTGGGCGATGGGTTGAACAGCTAATGCGGCGTTGCTCATTGTGAAGACCCTCAAGTGCCTGATGGTGGGGACGCTTTCCGGCAACGCTCTATTGATATGCAATTTAGATCTAGCAGATGAATAGATGCTTCGTTGACGGAATAAGAGCTTGCATTTAAAACCTCAGCTCCCCTGGTCGCAAATGCCTTCGACCTATTTTTCAGATGCCGGGAAAGCATATGGATCTTCGCCAACTGCGCTACTTCATCGCCCTCAACGAACACCGCAGTTTCGTGCGCGCAGCAGACGCCATGGGCATCACTCAACCCGCGTTCAGCCGTAGCATCCAGGGGCTGGAACAGGAGTTCGGCTGCGTGCTGGTCGACCGGGGCAACAAGGATTTACGCCCCACGCCCGAGGGCCAAGTGGTGCTGCAACACGCCCTGAGCCTGGTGCACGGCGCCGCGTTGCTGAGCAGTGAAGTCACGCGCATGACCAAGCTCGACGCCGGCGACCTGCGCTTCGGCACGGGCCCGGCACCGGCGGTGAAGCTGGTGCCGGATGCGGTGGCGCGGTTTATCAGCGCGCACCCGAAAATCCGCACGAGTTTCCAGGTGGATAACTGGGAGAAACTCAGCCGCGCATTGAGCCGTGAGGAGATTGAATTTTTTATCGCCGACATCCGCCAGTTTGAAAACGATCCGAATTTCCAGACCCGCGCACTCACCCCAAAGCGCGGTGTGTTTTTCTGCCGCCCGGGGCACCCGCTGCTGGCCAAGGACAGCCTGTCGACCAACGACATGTTCGACTACCCGCTGGCCTCGCCGCTGATCTCCCAGGGCATTCGCAAACTGTTGGCGAACCTGAGCGGGCGCATGGATTTTTCGCCGAGCATTCAGACCGAGCACTTCCCGGCGCTGGTGAAGATTGTGTTGCAGTCCAACGCCATCGGCGTGGGCACTGAGGAAGCGTTTGCCGAAGACATCGCCCGGGGCACGTTGGTGCTGCTGCACTGGCGCAATCTGCCGCAGAACCTGGAGACCATGAGTGCGCGCTGCGGGATTGTCAGCCGCACCGGGTCAAGGTTGTCGCCGGCGGCGAAGGCGATGATCGAGACGCTGGTGGAGGTGGACAGGGCGCAGGTGAGTGTGGCGGTCTGAAGGGCCTCATCGCAGGCAAGCCAGCTCCCACATGTTGAACTGTGTATACCTTCAAGTGTGGGAGCTGGCTTGCCTGCGATAGCAATAGTCCAATCACCAAAACCCTTAGAGCCCCGCCGCCGCCAGATTCGGCGCCACCCAATCACTCACCTGAAACGGCTTGCGAATCAGCTTCTCTTTGGATGCCAGATCCACCGCATCCTGCAGTTTCCCAAGGAACACCGGGTCCAGGGTCGAGGGGAAAATCTCGCTGAGTTTTTCGTTTTTGAGGTCATTACCCAGAATCACCGGTGGATAACTCGCCCGGCCCGACACCAGATCGATATAGGCCTGCTTGTTGTTGTCATCGGTCAGCCACTGCACAGCCTGTTGTTGAGCCTTGAGCAACTGGGTGATGACCTCGGGGTGTTCGTCGACAAACTTGCCGCTGCCCACCAGCACCGCCTGAACACTGCCCGCGCCACCCAGGTCCTTGGTGGTCAGCGGCAGTTCGGCCAGGCCCTTGGCTTGCAACGCCGCCAGGTTCGCCCCGCCCCACGTCGCGTCAATCTGCTTGGCGGCCAGTGCGGCGCCGGCGGCGTTGAAGTCCAGGTTGATGATTTTCAGGTCTTTCTCGCTCAAGCCCTGGCTGGCCAAGGCGCTGTCGAGCGACAACTGGGTGGCAGTGCCACGGAACACCGCCACGCGCTTGCCCTTGAGGTCCTGCAAGGTCTTGATGCCCGAACCGGGCACTACGCCGAGGTACTGTTTGATGTCACGGGCGGTGGCGCTGAGCAAGCGGGTGTCGAGGCCATTGGAGCGGCCAATGATCGCCGCCAGGTCGCCGAGATAAGCCAGGTCCACCTGGCCGTTGGCAAAGGCTTCATTGATCACGGGACCAGCCCCTTTGAAGTAATTCCACTGAATCTTGATGCCCTGGCCGGCGAAGGCTTTTTCGAAGATTTGCTGTTCGCGCAGCACGTCGGTGATGCCGCCTCCGCTGTGCTGGCTGCCGGCACTGAGATCCGGCACGGCAATGCGGATTTCCTTAAGGTCGGCGGCGTGCACCAGGCCGGCCAGCGCGGTGCCCGCGAACAGGGTGATCAGACGTTTGAAGGGCAATTTCATAAGCGCAGCTCCTGGTGGGCGAAGGTCGCCTGGGGAGCAGAAAGTAGGCATAGGCGGATCAAAACTTTAAATACTATAAATTCACAATTTAATATCTTTTAGCTCTATGCAAGCTAAAACGCTGGCTCCAGAGGGTTATGCATAAACAGCATCGAAAATATTCTCCGAATGCATTGGATGCGCCACAAGCAGGGGCTTTAAATGATTTTTCTTATCCCTCAATCATCTTGATTACGGCTTTATAAGATCTAAATCACATAACGCCCCAGGCGACAACGGAGGTCCTCCATGGCCCGAATTTCACTTTTGAGCCTGCCTCTGGCTGCCCCCGCACAAAGTGCAGCTGCGCGCTGGCCGAAGCTGGGCGAGCGGCTGTTGCCGTGGCTGGTGCCGGTCGCGTTGGTCGGCCTGTGGTGGCTGGCAAGCCGCAATCACTGGATGAGCGAACAAATCCTGCCGCCGCCTTCACTGGTGTGGAGCAGTGCGGTAGAACTGGCTGGCGGCGAGTTGTGGAGCCACTTGGCGATCAGTTTGCAGCGGCTGTTCTGGGGTTTGTTGGCAGGTATTGCCAGCGGCGCCGTGCTCGGTGCAGCGCTGGGCTTCAGCGCGCGGGCCGAGCGGCTGGTATTTCCGACATTCAGCGCGCTGTCGCAAGTCCCCACGCTGGCCTGGATCCCCCTGTTCATGGTGTTTTTCGGCATTGGTGAAACCCTGAAGCTGGTGGTGCTGGTGAAAGCCATCGTGGTGCCCGTCACCCTGCACACCCTGGTCGGCGTGCGTGATGCTCAACCCAACCTGCGTGAAGCCGCACGCGTGCTGCGCTTGCCCACGCACCTGCTGATTCGCCGCCTGATCCTGCCCGCCGCCCTGCCTGCCTTTATGGCCGGTGTGCGCCTGGCGCTGGCGGCTGGCTGGACTTCGTTGCTGGCTGTGGAGCTGCTGGCCTCCAGCGAAGGCATCGGCTACCTGATGGTGTGGGCGCGGCAATTGTTCATGCTCGATATCGTCTTTGTGTGCATCGCTGTCATCGGCGTGCTGGGCGTGGTGATGGATCGCGGTATCGGCTGGCTCGACCGCAAGTGGGTGCACTGGCCACACCCGGCCACGGCGCAGATTCGGCGCGGGCCGCGCCATGAAGGCTGGCAGCGCTTGCAACCCCTGTTGTTGCCGCTGCTGTTGCTGGCGCTGTGGCAGGTGGCGACGCATCACGGCTGGGTGGACCCGAATATTCTGGTCAGCCCATGGACGGTGCTGCACACCACCGTCGCGGGTGTGGTCGACGGCAGCCTGTCCGGCGCCCTCGGCAAAAGCCTGGGCCGCACCTTGGGCGGTTTGATGCTGGGCGGCGGTTTGGGCTTTGTTGTGGGCCTGTGGCTGGGTTTGTCACGACGTAGTGAACGCGTGCTCGGCCCGACACTGGCCGCGCTGCGCCAGATCGCCATTTTCGCTTGGGTGCCGTTGCTCACCGCGTGGTTTGGCCTGGGTGAATTGGCCAAATGGGTGTTCATCGCCCTCGCTGCGTTCTTTCCGCTGTTTATCGCCACCCAACGCAGTGTGTTGAACCTGTCACCGCAGCTGCGCGAAGCCGCGCAAGTGCTGCGCCTGAACCTGTTTCAACGGCTGCGCCGGCTGATTTTGCCGGGCGCCGCCGCCGGGATTTTCGCCGGCCTGCGCCTGAGCCTGATCTACGCCTGGCTGGGCACCATTGGCGCGGAATACTTCATGCCGTCCAACGGCGGCATCGGCAGCCTGATGATCGGCGCCCAACAGCTGCTGCGCATGGATTTGATCATGAGCGGCATGCTCCTGGTCGGCCTCACCGGCGCCACACTCAACCTGATCGGCCAACGCATCGAAACCCGCGCGATCCGCTGGAGACACGCATGAACGCACCTATCGTCAGCTTCAACCATGTGGGCAAAAGCTTCGATGTCGACGGCTTCGAGCTGGAAGCCATCCGCGAATTCAACCTGGAGATTGCCGAGGGTGAGTTCGTCGCCATTGTCGGCTCCAGCGGCTGCGGCAAATCCACCTTGTTGCGCTTGCTGGTGGGACTGGATACGCAGTTTCGCGGTGAGATTCGGGTGGATGGTAAAGCTGTGAGCGGCATCGGCGGCGAGCGCGGCATCGTGTTCCAGGAACACCGTTTGTTCCCGTGGCTGACCGTGGCGCAGAACATCGGTTTGGGTCTGGTCAACGAGCCGCTGAGTGAAGCCGAACGCAACCGGCGCATCAGCGATTTCATCGAGCTGGTGGGCCTCACTGACTTCACCCGCGCCTATCCCCATCAACTCTCCGGCGGCATGGCGCAACGCGTGGCCATCGCCCGTGGGCTGGTGGCCAGCCCGCGCATTTTGTTGCTGGATGAACCGTTCGGCGCCCTCGACGCGCTGACCCGCCAGCAGATGCAGGACGAGCTGTTGGCGATACGCGCCCGCGCGAAAATCACCACCGTGCTGGTCACACACGATGTGGAAGAAGCGATTTTCCTCGCCGACCGCGTGGTGGTGATGGAGCCTCGGCCTGGGCGGATCAAGCAGGTGGTGGACATCACCCTGCCCCATCCGCGCCAGCGCAGCAGTTTCGAATTCCACCAACTGCGCGAAGAGTTGCTGCACGAATTGATCAGCGACGGCCACTACCAGCCGCCCGTGCGTGAGCAAATCCGCGACCTGCCATTGGCGTTTATTGCCTGCTGACTGAGGAACATCTTGATGCCGCAACGTCCCAATTTCCTGGTGATTCTGGCCGATGACATGGGTTTCTCCGACCTCGGCGCGTTTGGCGGGGAGATCTCCACCCCACACCTCGACGCCCTGGCACTGAACGGCCTGCGCCTGACCGACTTCCACACCGCGCCCACCTGCTCGCCGACCCGTTCGATGCTGCTGACCGGCACCGACCACCATATCGCCGGCATCGGCACCATGGCCGAGGCGCTGACGCCGGAGCTGATCGGCAAGCCCGGTTACGAGGGTTACCTCAACGATAAAGTCGTGGCCCTGCCGGAGCTGCTGCGCGAAGCCGGTTACCAGACCTTGATGAGCGGCAAATGGCACCTGGGCCTGACCGCCGAACTGGCGCCCCATGCGCGGGGTTTCGAGCGGTCGTTCTCGCTGTTGCCGGGGGCGGCCAACCACTATGGTTTTGAGCCGACCTACGACGACACCACGCCCGGCCTGCTCAAATCCACCCCGGCGCTGTACATCGAGGACGACAGGTTCGTCGAGCGCCTGCCCGAGGGTTTCTACTCCTCCGACGCCTTTGGCGACAAGTTGCTGCAGTACCTAAAGGAACGCGATCAGGCACGGCCGTTCTTCGCTTACCTGCCGTTTTCTGCGCCACACTGGCCGTTGCAGGCGCCCGCCGAGATCGTCGACAAATACCGCGGCCGCTATGACGCCGGCCCCGAGGTGCTGCGCCTGGAGCGCCTGGAAAAACTCAAGGCTTTGGGGTTGATCGAGGCCGGCGTTGAGCCCCATCCGCTGATCGAGCTGAACACCCAATGGGCCGCCTTGACCGACGAACAACGCCAGGTCTCGGCGCGGGCGATGGAAGTGTATGCGGCGATGGTCGAACGCATGGACTGGAACATCGGCCGGGTGGTGGAGTACTTGCGCCAGCAGGGGCAGCTGGATAACACCTTTATCGTGTTCATGTCCGATAACGGTGCCGAAGGGGCGTTGCTGGAGGCCTTCCCCAAGTTTGGGCCTGAGTTGCTGACATACCTCAACCAGCATTACGACAACCGCCTGGAAAACATCGGCCGCGCCAATTCCTACGTCTGGTACGGCCCGTCCTGGGCCCAAGTGGCAACCGCACCGTCGCGGCTGTTCAAGGCATTTACCACCGAGGGCGGGATCCGCGTGCCGGCGCTGGTGCATTACCCGCAGCTGCCACTCAAAGGGCGCATCAGCCATGGGTTTGGCACGGTGATGGACATCACGCCGACCCTTCTGGACCTGGCCGGTGTGCGCCACCCCGGCAAGCAATGGCGGGGCAAGCCGGTGGCGCCGTTGCGCGGCAAGTCATGGCTGGGCTTTTTGGCTGGCGAAACGGCGCAGGTGCACGATGAACACACCGTGACCGGCTGGGAGCTGTTTGGCCGCCGCGCCATTCGCCAGGGCCAGTGGAAAGCTGTGTACATCCCCGGCCCCGTCGGTCCGGCGAGGTGGCAGCTGTATGACCTGGGCCAAGACCCCGGAGAAATCCATGACCTGGCCGTGAGCCACCCTGGCAAGCTCGCCACCTTGATCGACCACTGGCAGCGCTACGTGGACGAAACCGGCGTCATCCTCAGCGCATCGCCGTTTCAGCCGGATTGAGCCCGGTGTTTGCGCGGGCCTGCGGTTCCAGGCGGTTGGCTCGCGCAAAGGTGCCGAAGTCATTGAAGCGCACGCCCATCTCGGCCATCACTTTATGCGCCACGTTGGCGGTCATCTGGCGGATGTAAAACGGCTCCTTCACCACAAAGTGATGGATGCCGTGGGTGCTGCCGAAGTTGAAGCAGAACGCCTGCAACGGCCACATCCACCACGGGTTGAGTACCTGGGTTTGCTGGATCACGTTGCCCGGTTCCACATCACCGTAGTAGTGCATGTTGGAGCTGACAAAGTGCAGGCAAAAGGTGCGCAGCACGTTGGGGCCGATGATCACCACGGCGGCGATGTCGATCACCTGCATCACCTGCAAGGTGCTGGCCGACCAGTCGATGGGCGCGCCCAGCAGGCTGGCGATGCCGTTGGCCGCATGAAAGGCCAGGAACACATACCACGCGCCCCAGTGCAGCAGCGCCAAGGGCGCGTACACCAGCAGCGAGCGCTTGAGGATCTTGAGTTTGTGGCTCCAGGTTTTCGCGCGCAGCATGCGGATGAATGCCGACATCACGTTATCGCCGACCATCAGCAACCGCGCAAAGCCCCAGGGCTCGCCGTTGGTGATGGCGCGCTCTTCCATGTCGGTCTCGGTGCCGGAGACCTTGTGGTGGTTGAGGTGCAGGTGGCGGCGTATCCACGGGTTGATGGTGCTGGGTCGCGCCAGCCACACCAGGCCCATCATCAGGTTGTGGGGCAGGCGCTGTTTGCGAAAGTACATGCTGTGGATCAGGTCGTGTTCCAGCTCGTGGGTCAGCGAGGCGAGGAAAGCGTTGAGCAACAGGCAGACCCACCAGACCATATGGCCGCTGATGTAGAGCGCAGCCGAGCCGAGCATGCCCACCAGCGCAAACGCCAGGATGCCCGCGCCCAGTGCGTCTTGATGCAGCAACCAAGGGTGTTGCTGGCGCAGGCGCACGCCTTCGGCGAGCACCACTTCACGAATTTTCGCCGACCGCTGTTGCGCGTTCATCTGCTGGGGACTTGCAGAAGTACCGTCCATGCTTCCATCCTCTTGTTTACTGATGCGTCCATCCTGCCCCAAGCGATCGCGCAGGACGCTAGCCCCGGACGCCAACCTGTTGACCGCAAGCGCCAATCGCCATGACCGAACCCACCTCGCTCGCCAGCTGGACCCGAGCCCTGCGCAAGCAGCTCGACGCCTTGGGCCTGGACAGCACCGGGCTGTGCGCGCAAGCCGGGCTCGACCCGCAGCAAATGGACGACCCCAACGCGCGCTACCCGCTGTCGGCCACCACGCGCCTGTGGGCGTTGGCGGTGCAGGCCAGCGGCGACCCGGCGATTGGCTTGCGGGTGTCGCGGTTTGTCAGCCCCACCACCTTTCATGCGCTGGGTTACGCGCTGGTGGCCAGCGGCAGCTTGCGCGAGGTGTTCGAACGCATCGTGCGCTATCACCAGGTGGTCAGCGATGCCCTGACGCTGGAGCTTAGCCGGGATGGCGAGCGCTACCATTTTCGATTGCTGCAACCACCGGGCAGCCCGGCGCCGGCGCTCGAAGCGATTGATGCGTTTGCGGCGATTTATGTGCGCACGTGCCGCAACCGGCTGGGCCGCGAGTACGCGCCGTTGGCGGTGCACCTGCGCAGGCCCGAACCGGCAGACCCCAAGCCGTGGCACACGGTGTTTCGCGCGCCGGTGTTTTTTGGTGCCAAGGAGGATCGGCTGGAGTTCGCCGCCCGGGATTTCGACAGCCACCTGGACGACGCCAACCCGGAGCTGGCCGAACACAATGAAACCGTGCTCAAGCGCACCCTCGCCCAGCTGCAACCGCTGACCTGGGAGCGCAAGGTGCGACGGGTGATAGAAGCGCAACTGCCGGATGGCGAGCCGAGCGCCGAGCGGGTTGCCCAGGCGCTGCACCTGAGCCTGCGCAGTTTGCAGCGGCATCTGGCGGATGAGGGGTGTCGGTTTGATGCGTTGCTCAATGAATGCCGGGAGAACCTGGCGCTGCTGCACTTGCGGGACCCGCAGTGTTCATTGGCCGAGATCAGTCATTTGTTGGGGTTTGCCGATACCAGCAGTTTCAACCGGGCGTTCAAGCGGTGGACGGGGCTGACGCCGGGGCAGTTTCGGGATGGGTTGCGGTAGGTGGATTTGTGGTGATTTTTAGGGCCTCTTCGCGAGCAAGCCCGCTCCCACATTTGACTGCATTCCAAAGTTGGAACTCGGTCAAATGTGGGAGCGGGCTTGCTCGCGAAGGGGCCAGCTCAGGCACTACAAATGCCGAATGAATCACCGCCCCCGGTCGCGCCGCAGCAACTTCCTCACCCGCGCCACCAACGCCTTGGCCTCAAACGGCTTGAGCAAATAATCATCCTCGTGCAGCTCCAACCCGCGCAGCCGGTCTTCAATCCCGCCCGGCGTGGTCAGGAACAACATCGGTGTCTGCCCCTTCAAGCGAATCGCCTGCTGCAGCTTCCAGGCATTCAGCCCCGGCAACATCACATCCAGGATCACCAGGTCGTACTCGGTGCTTTCCACAAAACGCAGCGCCGCCATGCCATTGGCCGCGACCTCCACGGTGTAACCGGCCTCGTTCAGGCCCTGGGCCATTCGCTGTGCCTCGTCGGATTCATGTTCCACTAACAGCACGCGCATAACACACCTCGATTAATCAGACGTGCAGGCTACCACCCTCAGGTGTGCGTCGCCTCACGCAGGCGCTGAACGTCGAGAATCTCGATTTCGCCATAACCCAGGCGCACCACGCCTTGGGCTTGCAGGTCCTTGAGCAGGGCGTTGGTCGTCTGGCGCGACAGGCTCAGCATCGCCGCCAGGTCTTCCTGGGGCAGTTGCAGCACACGGCGTGAATGCGCTATGTCGCCATAGCCTTCAGCGATCATCAACAAGCGATGCGCCAGACGAACCGGTGCCGGCATCAGGCTGAGCTGTTCCAGGCCGATAAAACTCAGGCGCAGCTTCTGGCTCATCAGCAACGCCAGGTTGCGCCAGTAGTGCGGCGTTTCATCAAGGACAGCCAGCAGTGCTTGCTGCGGCACCTGCAACAAGGTGCAAGGCCCCATTGCGCAGGCGTCGTGGGTGCGCGGCAAGCCGTCGAACAGGCAGATTTCGCCGAACCAGTATGGCAACTCCACCAGGCTCAACACAGCTTCCTTGCCCTGTTCATTCACCGCACTGATGCGCAGGGTGCCGTCGAGCACCGCATACAGGCCGCACGGCGGGTCGCCGCGTTTGAACAGGTATTGCCCCGCCGTCAGCTGCCGCAGCCGCGCGTGGGCCAGCAGGCTATGCTGAAAGGACTCGGGCAGGTGGCTGAACCAGTGACCGGTGGCCAGTCGTGAATGCCATTTCTCTGTGTCCATGAGAACTCCGAAGATTGTCGCCCAGCTGACAGTCAGGCGCAGGCTGACAGGGCATGATCAAACATCCTACAGGAGGAACAAAAATGAAAAGCCTCGTCGATCACCTCAGCCAATACGCCGCGTACCACCGCGACCCGCGCAATATCGCCAGCCACTTTATCGGCATTCCGCTGATTGTCGTGGCCGTGGCCGTGCTGCTCTCGCGCCCCGAATGGGCAGTGGGTGGGCTGTGGATCTCCCCGGCGGTGATTGTCGCGCTGTTTTCGGCGTGGTTTTACCTGCGTCTGGAACTGGCGCTGGGCGTGCTGATGACGCTGCTGATGGGCTTGTCGGTGTGGGCCGGGCATGGACTGGCGGCGCAAAGCACGCCGGTGTGGCTCGGCAGCGGTATCGGAATGTTTGTGGTGGGTTGGGTGATTCAGTTTGTCGGGCATTACTACGAAGGCCGCAAGCCCGCGTTTGTGGATGATGTGTCAGGGCTGATCGTGGGGCCGTTGTTTGTGGTGGCGGAGCTGGCGTTTCTGATCGGGTTGCGGGGGGATTTGAAGCAGCAGATCGAGCAGCGCTCGGGGCCTGTAATGCGCCGCAGTCTAGAGCCGAGAGAGGTCTAAATGTGGGAGCGGGCTTGCTCGCGAATGCGGTCTATCAGTTGATGAATGCATCGACTGACACGCCGTCTTCGCGAGCAAGCCCGCTCCCACATGGGTCTTGCGGTGTTATTACGCTTTTTGCCAGACCTTGGGTTTGAAGAACAAGGTCTCGCCACGGGCCAGACCGGTCAGGCTGTCGTGGTCTTTCACCACTTCGGCTTCGATCAGCTCGCTCTGGCCTTCCACTTTCAACGTCACGCGAGTGGTCGCACCCAGCGGGCGAATATCACGCACTTCAGCCGCGTGGTGATCTTCCAGCTCATGGCGCGACAGCGACACTTCGTGCGGACGGAACAGCACGTGGTTGTCTTCACCCAGGTGCAGGCGGTTCGAATCACCGAGGAAGTGGTAAACAAAATCGCTCGCCGGGTTTTCGTAGACTTCTCCCGGTGAGCCGATCTGCTCGATCACGCCCTTGTTCATCACCACGATGCGGTCAGCCACTTCCATGGCCTCTTCCTGGTCGTGGGTCACGAAGACGGAAGTCAGGTTGATGTCTTCGTGCAGGCGCGCCAGCCAGCGGCGCAGCTCTTTACGCACCTTGGCATCAAGGGCGCCGAAGGGTTCGTCAAGCAACAGCACTTTGGGCTCGACCGCCAGGGCCCGGGCCAGGGCGATACGCTGGCGCTGGCCACCGGAGAGCTGTTCCGGGTAGCGGTCGGACAGCCAATCGAGTTGCACCATGTTCAGCAGTTCGTGGACCTTCACCGCGATTTGGCTTTCAGTCGGGCGCTGGTTTTTCGGCTTCATGCGCAGGCCGAAAGCCACGTTGTCGAACACGGTCATGTGGCGGAACAACGCATAGTGCTGGAACACAAACCCGACGTTGCGATCACGCACGTCATGGCCGGACACGTCTTCACCGTGGAACACGATGTTGCCGTCATCCGGGGTTTCCAGGCCTGCGATGATGCGCAGCAAGGTGGTCTTGCCGCAGCCGGACGGACCGAGCAACGCCACCAGCTCGCCACTCTGGATGTCCAGGTTGATGCTGTTCAGGGCCTTGAAGGCGTTGAAGTTCTTGCTGACATTACGGACTTCGATCGACATGACTTATTCCTCAGCCGCACCGGCGCGCAGGCGGTTAATACGGTTCTCGCTCCACTGCTTGAGCAGCAGGATGAAGAGCGCCAGGATCAGCAGCAGACTCGCCACCGCAAACGCGGCAACGTGGTTGTATTCGTTGTAGAGAATCTCGACATGCAGCGGCAAGGTGTTGGTCACGCCGCGAATGTGGCCGGACACCACCGACACCGCGCCGAACTCACCCATGGCCCGTGCGGTACACAGCACCACGCCGTAGATCAAACCCCATTTGATGTTCGGCACGGTCACGTGCCAGAACATCTGCCAGCCATTGGCGCCGAGCAAGCGTGCGGCCTCTTCTTCCTGGGTGCCCTGTTCCTGCATCAGCGGGATCAGTTCACGGGCCACGAAGGGCACGGTGACGAAGATGGTCGCCAGCACAATGCCGGGCAAGGCGAACACGATCTGGATGTCGTGGTCGGCCAGCCACGGGCCGAAGAAGCCCTGGGCGCCGAACATCAGCACATAGACCAAACCTGCGATCACCGGCGACACCGAGAACGGCAGGTCAATCAGCGTGACCAGGATACTTTTGCCACGGAACGAGTACTTGCTCACGCACCAGGCGGCGCTGACGCCGAACACCAGGTTGAGCGGCACCGAAATTACCACGGCGATTACCGTGAGCTTCAGCGCCGACAGCGCGTCGGGCTCCAGGATCGCGGTGAAAAACGCGCCGAGGCCGTTCTTCAAGCCTTGGGTCACCACGATCAGCAATGGCAACAGCAAGAACAACGCGAACACCAGCCAGCCAAGGCTGATCAGGATGCGTCGCGACGCCGCGCTGCCACGGCGGGCAGCGTTGGCCGAGGACGCGGCGGAAATAGACGATTGGGACATGTTCCGCGCCTCCTTATGGACGTTCGATGCGCCGCTGCAACAAGTTGATCAGCAGCAGCAAAACAAAGGAAACCACCAGCATCAGCACGCCGATGGACGTAGCACCGCGGTAGTCGTATTGGTCGAGTTTGACCATGATCAGCAACGGCAGGATCTCGGTCTTCATCGGCATGTTGCCGGCAATGAAAATCACCGAACCGTACTCGCCGACGCCACGGGCAAAGGCCAGGGCGAAGCCGGTCAGCCAGGCGGGCAGCAAGGCAGGCACGAGGATGTAGCGGAACACCTGCAACGGCTTGGCACCCAGGCAGGCGGCGGCTTCTTCGATTTCCCGGGGGATATCGGCCAGTACCGGCTGCACCGTGCGCACCACAAATGGCAGCGTGACAAAGGTCAGCGCCAGGGTGATACCCAACGGGGTGTAGGCGATCTTGAAGCCCAGGTCGGCGGCGAACTGGCCAACCAGCCCGTTAGGCGTATACAGCGCGGTCAGCGCGATACCGGCTACGGCGGTGGGCAAGGCAAACGGCAGGTCGATCATCGCGTCGATGATCTTGCGGCCGGGGAAGGTGTAGCGCACCAGCACCCAGGCAAGGAGCGTACCGATCACGCCGTTGATCAGCGCGGCGTACAGCGCCGTGCTGAAGCTCAGCGTCAAGGCCGCCAGCACACGGGGTGCGGAAATGATGTTCCAGAACTGATCCCAGGTAAGTTGAGCGGCGTGTACAAACATCGCCGCCAGGGGGATGAGTACGATCAGGCTGAGGTACACCACGGTGTAGCCCAGCGTCAGCCCGAAGCCGGGTATGACGGGGGAGATACGACGCGACATAAGAGTCCTTGGTTAGGGGAAAACCACTGAAGGCACACACGTCCTGTGGGAGCTGGCTTGCCTGCGATGCAGACACCTCGGTATATCAGTCACACCGGGGTGATGCTATCGCAGGCAAGCCAGCTCCCACAGAAAATCAGGCTCCTACAGGTACTTTGGCTTACTGCGCGGTGTAAATCTGGTCGAACACGCCGCCGTCGTTAAAGAATTTCGGTTGGGCAGTTTTCCAGCCGCCGAAGTCTTTGTCGATAGTCACCAGGTCCAGTTTCGGGAACTGTTGAGCGTATTTGGCGGCAACCGCTGCATCGCGTGGGCGGTAGAAGTTCTTTGCCGCAATCTCCTGGCCAGCCGGGCTGTACAGGTGTTTCAGGTATTCGGTGGCAATTTCGGTGTTGCCCTTTTTCTCGGCATTCTTGTCGACCACGGCAACCGGTGGTTCGGCCAGGATCGACAGGGAAGGCACGACGATGTCGAACTTGTCGGCACCGCCGTCTTCTTTCAGGGCCAGGAAGGCTTCGTTTTCCCAGGCCAGCAACACGTCACCCTGACCGTTGTTGACGAAGGTGATGGTTGAACCGCGAGCGCCTGTGTCCAGCACCGGCACGTGCTTGAACAGCTCTTTCACGTATTCCTGGGCCTTGGCTTCGCTGCCACCGGATTTCAGGCCGTAGGCCCAGGCGGCGAGGAAGTTCCAGCGCGCACCGCCGGAGGTTTTCGGGTTCGGGGTGATGACCGAAACGTCTTTCTTGATCAGGTCGCCCCAGTCCTTGATGCCTTTAGGGTTGCCCTTGCGCACCAGGAACACGATGGTCGAGGTGTACGGGGTGCTCGCATCCGGCAGGCGGGTTTGCCAGTTTTCCGGCAGGGTCTTGCCCAATTTGGCGATTTCGTCGATGTCACCGGCCAGGGCCAGGGTCACCACGTCGGCGCGCAGGCCATCGATTACGGCGCGGCCTTGCTTGCCCGAGCCGCCGTGGGATTGCTGGATCTTGACGTTGTCGCCCGGGTGGGACTGTTTCCAGAAGTTGGTGAACTCAGCGTTGTAATCCTGGTACAGCTCACGGGTAGGGTCGTACGAGACGTTGAGCAACTCGTAGTCCTTGGCAACGGCAGAACCTGCAAACACGGCACTGGCCAGTGCGGCCAGGGCGTAACGGCGAATCGACGACATAGAAGGCTCCTGAAATTCTGGGGTGTTGGCTTTTTCTTATAGTTGCGGGTCTAGCATGCGAATCGCCGTCAGTGCTTAAGCCGGTTTGTTGCCCGGGTTCTGCAAACGGAATTTTTCTTTGCGTTCGATCTGTACCACTTGGGCGTTGTGCACAGTGATTTCCACCGCGCCAAACCGCAGATCGCGCAGGGCGCTCTGGATCTCACGCAAAATGGCTGCTTCGTCCTGGCCGTCGACGCTACGTAGAGATGCGCTCATGGTCTCGCTCCTGAAATGAATAGTGCCTCGCAGTGGCGGCACTGCTTGCGGCGTGAGGGCGATAGTAGATAAGCGCGGATATTCTTAAAAATACTATTTAAGAATGTTTATATAACTAGAAAGAATTTTCTGGAGAGACGTGGGGTTGCGCGCGGATTTTTGCGGACAACGCCGAAATTAAGCCGTGGACAGATCTAAATGTGGGAGCGGGCTTGCTCGCGAATGCAGTGTGCCAGCCACCACATTTATCAATGACCCACCGCATTCGCGAGCAAGCCCGCTCCCACACTTGGACTGTATTTCAAATCTGAATTGCGGGGGCCCGGTCCCAATCAATCTCCCCTGCCGGCACCGGCCGACCAAACCAGTACCCCTGCCCCATATCGCATTCCTGCGCCAGCAGAAACCGCGCCTGCTCCACTTGCTCGATGCCTTCGGCGTGCACCTGCATGCCCATGCTTTTCGCCAGGGCGATCACCACCCGCACAATCGCCGCGTCGTCCTCATCCCACGGCAGGCCGGCGACAAAACCCTGGTCGATCTTGAGCTTCTGCACCGGCAAGCGCTTGAGGCGCAGCAGCGAGGAATAGCCGGTACCAAAGTCGTCGATCGCCAGGCGCAGGCCCAGTTCGCGCAGGCGGTGCAACTGCTCGAGGGCCACTTCGGGATCATCCATCACCGCGCTTTCGGTGACTTCCAGCTCGAGAAACGCCGGATCAAGCCCCGTAGCGTGCAGCACCTGGGCGACTTGCTCGTACAGCTCACGCCGGGCAAACAAACGGCTGGAGACGTTGACGGCGATAAAGCTCAATGGTGCGCCATCGGCCAGCCACTGGCCCATTTGGCGGCAGGCTTGATCCATGACCCAGGCATCGATGTCGGCGATCAACCCCGTCCGTTCAGCGATGGGGATAAAATCCCCCGGCGGCACCAGGCCACGTTCCGGGTGCTGCCAGCGCACCAAGGCTTCGACGCCGATCAGGCGGCTGCCTTGCAATTCGTGCACGGGTTGGTAATAGACGCGCAACTCGTGCTGATCAAGGGCCCGGCGCAGTTCGTTGGCGATTTCCACGCGGTGTTGGGCGTGGGCAGTCAGCTCTTCGGTGTACAAGGCATAACCTTCGCGGCCCGCACCCTTGGCCTTGAACAGCGCAGAATCGGCGTTGCGCAACAACTGTTCGGCACTCAGGGCATCGCTGGGAAACAGGCTGATGCCGATGCTGGCGCTGATAAACAGTTGGTGCCCGTCAAAAATGAACGGCTGTTTCATTGCATCGAGCATGCGCTGGGCCAATGCCGCGGCCTGGCCTGCCTGTGGACAACTTTCCGCCAGCACCGCGAACTCGTCCCCGCCCAGCCGCGCCAGGGTCACGCCAGGACCGAACAAGCCTTTGAGGCGCTCACCGACGGCCTTGAGCAACTGGTCACCGACAGTGTGGCCGAGGCTGTCGTTGATGATCTTGAAGTGATCCAGGTCCAGCATCAGCAGTGCGCAGCCGCGTTTATGCACCTGTGCCGACGCCAGCGCCTGCTCGGCGCGGTCGGTGAACAGCAGGCGGTTGGGCAAATCGGTCAGCGGGTCGTGGTGGGCGAGGTGCGCCAGTTCGTGCTCGGAATCCTTGATGGCGCTGATATCGGAGAACACGGCGACGTAATGGCTGACCTGGCCTCGGTCGTCATGGATCACACGAATGGTTTGCCATTGTGGGTAAATCTCGCCGCTTTTGCGCCGGTTCCAGATTTCACCACTCCATTCGCCGGTGCGTTCCAGCGTCTGGAACATCTGTTGATAGAAATTCGACGAATGGCGCCCTGATTTGAACAGGTTCGGGCGCTCACCCATGACGTCTTCGCGGCGGTAGCCGGTGATCGCCATGAACGCCCGGTTGACGTGCACGATCAGGCCCTGAGCGTCGGTGACCAGCACGCCTTCGCGGGTGCAGTCGAACACGGCGGCGGCCTGTTGCAGGCGCTCGCGGTTTTCTTTGAGGGGCTGCTGCTGCCGGTGGGTAAGAGCAAAGCGCAGGCAAATCAGGTAGATCGCCACGGTGCTAAGGGCAATCCACACGTAGCCGCGCACCTTCAGCCAGTGGTCCAACGCCTTCGGGTCATCGAGAAAGTTGATTAATAGAGGGCTGCTGAGCTGGAACCAGACGATGGAAGCCAGCAGGTATACCAGCCCCACACGCAGGGCACCTCGGTATGAAAACAGCATAGAGTCAGTAATCCTTACCCAAAAAACATAATCGCCCCACAAAGGCTGCGGATTATAGAATAAGAAACATCCAGTCACTCCTATCTGAAAGGGCGGCTGGTTTTATCTGTGAGCTTAGTGATAATGCGTGAGCTGTTTTTTTCTTTATCTGAGGGCCATACAGCCTATGTGGTACAACGGTTTTCTTGACCTGTCAGCCTGGCAACTGGTGGCAGTCACGCTGTTGATGACCCACGTGACCATTGTTGGGGTCACCGTCTATCTGCACCGTTATTCAGCCCATCGCTCCCTGGAGCTCAATGGTGGCCTGAAACACTTCTTCCGCTTCTGGCTGTGGCTGACCACGGCGCAGAACACCCGCGAGTGGACCGCCATCCACCGCAAGCACCACGCCAAGTGCGAAACCGTCGATGACCCGCACAGCCCGGTCATCAAAGGCCTGTCTACCGTGATGCGCAAAGGCGCCGAGCTGTACCGCGCCGAAGCCGAAAACCCCGAGACCCTGCGTATCTACGGCAAGAACTGCCCGGAAGACTGGATCGAACGCAAAATCTACACGCCCTACCCTTTGCTCGGTGTGGCGATCATGGCGGTCATCGACCTGCTGCTGTTCGGCACCATCGGCATCACCATCTGGGCCATCCAGATGATGTGGATTCCGTTCTGGGCCGCCGGCGTGATCAACGGCCTGGGCCACGCGGTGGGCTATCGCAACTTCGAATGCCGTGACGCGGCGACCAACCTGGTGCCATGGGGCATCATTGTGGGCGGCGAAGAACTGCACAACAACCACCACACCTACCCCAACTCCGCCAAATTGTCGGTGAAGAAATGGGAGTTCGACCTGGGCTGGGCATGGATCAAGGTGTTCAGCTTCCTGCGCCTGGCCAAGGTGCAGCGCGTGGCGCCGATCGCGCACCGCGTTGAAGGCAAGGGCCATCTGGACATGGACACCGCCATGGCGATCCTCAACAACCGCTTTCAGATCATGGCCCAGTACCGCAAATTGGTGATCGGCCCGTTGGTCAAGCAGGAGCTGGAGAAGGTCGATCATTCGGTGCGCCACCAGTTCCACCGCGCCAAGCGCCTGCTGTCCCGTGAAACCAGCCTGCTGGATGACCGCCACCACGTGCGCATCCAGAGCATGCTGGAACACAGCCATGCCCTGACGGTGATCTACGAGAAGCGCCTGGCTTTGCAGCAAATCTGGCTCAAGACCAGCTCCAACGGCCACGACATGCTCGCCGCGATCAAGGAATGGGTGCATGAAGCCGAGGCCAGCGGCATCCAGTCACTGCGTGATTTTGCCCACCAATTGAAGACCTATTCGCTGCGCCCTGCGGCGGTCTGAACAGGCACTCACCGCCCGCCCGTGGCAAGCGGGCTTCTGTGGCGAGCGGGCTTGCCCCGCTCGCCACAGAAAGTCCGATCGCCACAAGCACGTTCGCCAGCGCAAAACCACTCACCAAAACCAGCCTGTTCATCACGAAAATCGGGCTACAACCGGTTTCTGACGTCATTTCTTAGTCAGCCGTATCACGGAACTTCACCGCAATTCCCCTCTCTCAATGAACACTTCGCCATCATGGTGGCCCCTTGTAGTGACCGCGGCTCCATCCTGCGGCGCGCCCAGAGAGAGTTGTACCGATGGTTCTCGAAAACCCCTTTCCACCCGACACGCCCACGGCCGAGCCTTCTCGCCCAGCCGCAGCGGCGACCTTGCTGGCGCTGGTGCACGCCCAGGGTGAAGTCGAGCGGCTGAGTGAACGCGAACAACTGCTCAGTTCACTGCTGGTCAGCGTGAACGCCGTGCTGTGGGCCATTGATTGGGAAACGCGCCGCGTACTGTACGTGAGCCCGGCTTACGAACGGGTATTTGGCCGTTCGGCAGCATTGCTGCTGGCCGACCATCGGGAATGGCGCAACAGCATTCACCCCGAAGACCTCGACTACGCCGAGCACAGCCTGGCCCGCGTGCTGGAACAGGGTGCCGTGGAGGATCGTGAGTACCGCATCATCACCGCCGACGGGCAGATCCGCTGGCTGAGCGACAAGTGCTACATCAACCAGCAGGTGGAGCCCGGTGAGCCGGTGATCGTGGTCGGCATGGCCGAAGACATCACCGAAAAGAAACAGATGGAACTGGAGTTGCACCGCCTGGCCACCACCGACGTGCTGACCCAGAGCAGCAACCGTCGGCACTTTTTCGAGTGCGCCAACCAGGCCTTCGACAGCGCCTGCGCCCAAGGTGCGCCGCTGGCGTTCCTGTTGCTGGATATCGATGACTTCAAGGACGTCAACGACTCCTACGGCCACCTGGAGGGCGATCAGGTGTTGCGGCGTATCGCCGAGAGTGGGCGAAGCGTATTACGCCGTGGCGACCTGTTCGGGCGCATTGGCGGCGAAGAATTCGCCGCCGTGCTGCCCGGTTGCGCACCGGAAATGGCGCTGCAGGTGGCTGAACGGCTGGGCAAGGAAATCCAGGCGCTGAAATTCAGCTACGAAGGGCGGGATTTTACCGTGACCGTCAGCCAGGGCCTGGCCAGCTTACGCGAGGACGATTCAACCCTGGACAGCCTGTTCGCACGGGCTGATGCGGCGATGTATGAGGCCAAGCGCCTGGGCAAGAACCGCGTGGTTGCGGACTGAGGCAGATCACCAATAGCCCCAGCAACTGAGGTCAACTGTGGGAGCGGGCTTGCTCGCGAAGGCGGCGTAATAGCCAACACATCAGTGACTGACCTACCGCATTCGCGAGCAAGCCCGCTCCCACACAAGCCAGTTCCTACAGTGGGTGCTCTTTGTGTTCTAGGATTTGCGCACCCGCATCAACTCCGACAACCCGACTTTCAGCAACCGCGCAGTCTTGCCCTTGGCCAGTTCTTCCAGCCCCTCATGCTCGGTCAGTCGGGCCATCTGCGCCGCCAGGTTCACCACCAACGCATCCCGCGAATACACCCCGCCCTCAAGGGAATAGGTCGCCGCAATCAACTGGCGCAACTCAAGCGGCAAGCGCCAACGCGTTCGCAACGCCGACCCGTAGGCGGCGCCAAAGGTGAACAGGGACTCGCCAATCAATTCGTCATCCAGCGCGCCACCGCCCTGGCGCCAGTCTTCCAGGCAGCGCAAAAGCGCCAGGTCGCCCAGCCGGTGAAGGATACCGGCGCTGTAGCAACGCTCGTGATCCAGTTCCAGCATGCGCGCCAACCGGCGGGCGTAGTCGGCAGTGTCTTGGGACAACTGCCAATGGCGCTCGGCGTAGGCCACCAGCGCCGGATCGCCCAGCACTACGTTGTGCTTGAGCGCAAGGCCAAGAATCAGGTTCATGCTCTGCCCGGCCACCAGTTTGCGCAGCGCGGCCGGCAGGGTCTGCACCGGCGTGCCGTGATGCCCGGCGCTGTTGGCGGCAGCGATCAGCACGGCGGTGATTTGCGGGTCCATGCGCACCCGGTCTTCGAGACGTTTGAGATCCAGGCCCTCAGGGCCGAGGCTGAACTGCACGGCGGCCTTCACATCCACCCGCAGCGGCGCGCCGTCCGACGCTTCGCGGCGGCGCTCCAGAAACACCGGCAAGGTCATGCCTGGCGCCAGCGGCGGAATTTCGCAATAAACGGTTTCGCCTTCATTGAGCAGCAGGTCTTGCAGACGCTGGGTCAGGCCTTCCATGTTCAGAGGCTTGGTCAGGTACGCCGTAGGGGCCAGGGGCAAGGCTTCACGCACGCTGGCGCTGTCATTGCGGCTGCTCAGCAAAATGAATGGCAGCGCGGGCGAGCGATGCTGCTGGCGCACACTGCGCAGCAGGCTCAGGCCATCGACGCCCGGCAGCTCCCAATCCGCCAGGATCAGGTCGTAGGTTTTTTCTCGCAGCAGCGTCGCTGCTTGCTGGCCATCGGCACACACATCCAGCCGAGCGTCACAGCGCACGTTCAACAACACTTGCTTGAGCAGGTCCCGTGACCAAGGGTCCGCCTCGGCAATCAACACACGGGGTACAGCGGGTAAATCAACAGCAGTCATCCAGCACGCTCCATCGGCAATGCTGCAACCTTAGTCAATCGAGCCTCCTACGTACAATGAACAGGGCCTGAATGTGCGGCAATGGGCATAAAAAAACCCGCCGAAGCGGGTTTTTTCTGTCGATCAGGTCAGCCTCCGCTTACAGCTCGGAGAAGCACTCTTCGATGATCGCCAGGCCTTTGTCCAGTTGCTCGTCCGGCGAGGTCAGCGGAACCAGCACGCGCAACACGTTGCCGTAGGTACCGCAGCTCAGCAGGATCAGGCCCTTGTCACGCGCCTTGGCCACCACGGAGGCAACGGCTGCAGCGTTTGGCTTGTGCTTGTCGCCACCTTCGAACAGCTCGACCGCGATCATCGCGCCCAGGGCACGCACTTCACCGATCACCGGGTATTTGGCCTGGATAGCTTTCAGGCCGGTGACCAGACGCTCGCCGACAGCCTTGCAGCGGTCCAGCAGGTGCTCTTCTTCGAACACTTCCATCACGGCCAGGGCCGCAGCGCAAGCGATCGGGCTACCGGCGTAGGTGCCGCCCAGGCCGCCTGGCGCGATGGCGTCCATGTATTCGGCCTTGCCGCACACACCGGCCAGCGGGAAGCCGCCGGCAATGGATTTGGCGAAGGTGGTCAGGTCGGCGGCAACGCCCATCTGTTCCATGGCGAAGAAGGTGCCCGTACGGCCGGCACCGGTTTGCACTTCGTCGGCGATCAGCAGGATGCCGTGCTTGTCGCACAGCTCACGCAGGCGCTTCATGAAGGATTTAGGCGCGACGTAGAAACCGCCCTCGCCCTGCACCGGTTCGATGATGATGGCAGCGATATCACGCGGCTCAGCATCGTTCTTGAAGATGCGTTCGATGCTGGCGATGGAGTCGTCATCGCTCACACCGTGCAGTTCGTTCGGGAACAGCGCGCGGAACACGCCGCCTGGCATCAGGCCCATGCCGGCCGAGTAAGGCACGACTTTACCGGTCAGGCCCAGGGTCATCATGGTGCGGCCGTGGTAAGCACCGGTGAAGGCGATCACGCCAGCACGGCCAGTGGCGGCGCGAGCGATTTTCACGGCGTTTTCGACGGCTTCGGAACCGGTGGTGACCAGCAGGGTTTTCTTGGCGAAATCACCCGGGACCTTGGCGTTAACTTTTTCGCACAGCTCAACGTAAGGCTCGTAGGCCAGTACCTGGAAGCAGGTGTGAGTCAGCTTGTTCAGTTGCTCGGTCACGGCCGCGATGATTTTCGGGTGCACGTGGCCGGTGTTCAGCACGGCAATACCACCGGCGAAGTCGATGAACTCGCGACCTTCAACGTCGGTCACAGTCGCGTTCTTTGCCGACTCGGCGAAGATCGGGTGAATCTGGCCAACACCACGAGGTACAGCGGCTTCGCGGCGTTTCATCAGGGATGCGTTGGTCTTGCTCATAAAGTCCTCATTCGCCACTCATCGGGTGGCGTTGCTCAAGGAATACGTGGCGGGAGGAAACTGCGGCAGCATGCGATGATCGACTGCCACAGCTTTCCCGGCCACTGCGAATAACGTCTTGAAACACGCAAAGGGTCAGCGCTCTCGTGCCCTCTGCGTCTACTGCAAACGCTTGCCGAGCGGTTTAGATGCCCAGGCAGAGGTATTTGATTTCCAGGTAGTCCTCGATCCCGTACTTGGAGCCTTCGCGGCCCAGGCCCGAGGCCTTGATGCCGCCGAACGGCGCCACTTCGTTGGAGATCAACCCGGTGTTGACGCCGACCATGCCGTATTCCAGCGCCTCGGCCACACGGAACACACGGCCCAGGTCGCGGGCATAGAAGTAGGAAGCCAGGCCGAACTCGGTGTCGTTGGACATCGCGATCACTTCGGCTTCGTCTTTGAAGCGGAACAGTGGCGCCAACGGGCCGAAGGTTTCTTCCTTGGCGACAGCGGCGTCTTTCGGCACGTCCACCAGGATGGTCGGCTCGAAGAAGTTACCGTCGATGACCTTGCCGCCCGTCAGCAGCTTGGCGCCTTTTTTCAGGGCGTCGGCGATGTGTTCCTGCACCTTGGCCACGGCTTTCTCGTCGATCAGCGGGCCGGTGGTGGTGCCGTCTTCCAGACCGTTGCCGATCTTGAGCTTGGCCACAGCGACTTTGAGTTTTTCGGCGAACGCGTCGTACACCGAATCCTGGATGTACAGGCGGTTGGCGCAGACGCAGGTCTGGCCGTTGTTGCGGTATTTGGAGATGATCGCGCCTTCGACGGCCTTATCCAGGTCGGCGTCGTCGAACACGATGAATGGCGCGTTGCCGCCCAGTTCCAGGGAGACTTTCTTGATGTCCTTGGCGCATTCGGCCATCAACTGGCGACCGATTTCGGTCGAGCCGGTGAAGGACAACTTACGCACGATCGGGTTACTGGTCAGCTCACTGCCGATGTCACCGGCACTGCCGGACACCACGCTGAACACACCGTTGGGAATACCGGCACGCTGCGCCAGTTCCGCCAGGGCGAAGGCGGAAAACGGCGTTTGCGAGGCAGGCTTGAGCACCATGGTGCAACCGGCAGCCAGTGCAGGGCCGGCTTTACGAGTGATCATCGCGGCCGGGAAGTTCCACGGCGTAATGGCTGCGGTCACGCCAATCGGCTGCTTGATCACGATCAGGCGCTTGTCCGGCTGGTGGCCCGGAATCACGTCACCGTAGACGCGCTTGGCTTCTTCGGCGAACCACTCGATAAACGAGGCGGCGTAGACGATTTCACCCTTGGCTTCGGCTAGTGGCTTGCCTTGCTCCAGGGTCATCAGACGCGCCAGGTCTTCCTGGTTCTCGATGATCAGCTCGAACCAGCGACGCAGTTTGTTCGCGCGGTCCTTGGCGGTCAGTGCACGCCAGGCCGGCAGCGCCTTGTCGGCAGCTTCGATGGCGCGGCGAGTTTCTGCGGCGCCCATCTTCGGCACAGTGCCGAGAATTTCGCCCGTGGCAGGGTTGTTGACCTTGATGGTCTGACCGTTGTCCGCATCGACCCAAGCGCCATCGATAAAGGCTTGCTGGCGGAACAACTGGGCATCTTTAAGCTGCATGTCGGCTTTCCTTAACAGCACCGCGCGCGCGCGGAGCGAATTAGAGTTGTTGAAAGGCGCCTTGTGGGCTGCCGTCAGGGAAATCAGCCCCAGCGCGCGGGATACGTGAAATAGCGCACGGGAGACAGAGCGTTTGAAATCTCAAACGAATCCTAGGATCAATGGGGGGTCAGGGCAATAGTCTGTTCGAAAAAAAGAACGAAAACGGCGCATTTGCCGAATCTTTCTGATCAGCGTGATTCAACCGGGTTCAAACAAACCGATCACAGGTTCCCGGCGCAGGGCCTTTGCGAGGCAAATTCCTACCTGTAAGCAGCCAAAGACCGGCATGGACGCCCAAGGTCGACATGGGTATGATGTCGCCCGCACAAGCATCCGTAGCTCAGCTGGATAGAGTACTGCCCTCCGAAGGCAGGGGTCGTGGGTTCGAATCCCGCCGGGTGCACCAGATACACACAAAAAAGCCCCAGGTCGAAAGACCCGGGGCTTTTTTGTGGGCGCTGACTCAGGGCTTTTGCAGTGCCTCCAGGCGCGCCGGCAGGTCTTCCTGGGGAAAGCGCTTGAACAGCGCCAGCAGCTTCTCATCCGCCAACCTGGCCTGCCCCGCCTCGCGCAGGTTCATAATTTCCTGCAACCCGTCGTCCAAAGAAGGCAACACTGCCGCTGCGCGCTTGCTCAGCTTTGCCGCTGGCGCATCCGCCAAGGCGCCTGCGATTTCAGCGTGAGCCGGCGCGCTCTCCACCTTGGGCGCTGCGGCCATGCGAGCCATCGGCGCAGGCGCGGAATACGCTTGCGGCGCCGGGCGCGCAGCTTCTTGATGGAGCGCGGAGAACGTCGCGGTGGAGATTTCCGGCTGCGGCACGGGTGAACGCAAGACCACACCGGCCAACAGCGCCACACCCGCGACGGTGGCGAATGCCATCTGCCAGCGTGGGCGCATGCAAGCTTGCAGCCAGCGTTGCCAAAGGCTCGGCTGCGGCGCCGGGGCTTCGCGGCGGGCGGCGTTGAGGATGAGGGTGTCGAGGGCCGCAGGCGGCTCGCCGGTGCTGTGTTGACGAAAATGTTGCAGCAATACGTCGTCGGAACCCGGGGTGTGTCGGGAGTCGGTCATACAAGTATCTCCTCGGCCAGCAGGCGGCGCAGTTTCTGCTGGGCGTAACGCAGGCGGCTTTTCACGGTTTCCAGCGGGCTGCCGGTGAGGGCGGCAATTTGCGGCACGTCGAGTTCACCGTGCAGGCGCAGCAGGAATACTTCGCGCTGGTCTTCGGGCAGGTCTTGCAGCGCGGCGTCAAGGCGTGCCTGGTCGCGGCTCAGGGCGAGTTGCTGTTCGGGCCCGGCGCTGTCGTCGGCCTGTGCGTGCAGTTGTTCGTCGTAGCTGTCGTGCAGCGGGTTATGAATGCCGTGCTTGCGCCAGTGATCGATCAGGCGGTTGCGGGCAATCTGGAACAACCACGTGCGAAAACTCGCCCGCCCCTGTGGCTGGGTGGTGCTGCGGATGAGGCTGAGCCAGGTCTCCTGATAAACCTCTTCGGCCAGTTCGGCCTTGTTGCTCAGGGACACCAGAAACCGGTACAGGCCTTGGCGATGCCGTGCGTACAACACCTCGAACGCGGCGGCATCTCCAGCTCGGTAGCGGGCCAGCAGCGCTTCGTCACTGGGTGAATCATCTGGAACGGCCATATTAAGTGGCGTACTCCTTTTTGACAGTCGAAACCACTCTAAATGTGGGAGCGGGCTTGCTCGCGAATGCGCAGTGTCAGTTAACGCATTAACTGACTGACCCACCGCATTCGCGAGCAAGCCCGCTCCCACATTTGATCAGGGTTAATGCTTGAGACTCTGCGCCAATTCCACCAGTTGCACGAACTCATTGCGCAACCCGAACGGGTCATCGCCACGGGCCGAGCGTGCCAGTGCGGCGGTGTCCTGCAAGCTCATGCTGCCAGTGTAGCGGCCATCGTTCTTCAGTTGTTGGGCAAAGGCGGCCACCGCCGCCGAGAAGCGCAGGTCGTCGCTGGGCCGCGCGGATTGAGTGCTGATGGGCCGCTCGATCAGTTGGCTCGCGCCACCCGCAGCAGGTTTGTAACGCACACGCAGCATTGCCAGTTCACCGGACTTATTTTCAACCTTGGGTTCAGTAGCGTAGCGCAACGGCTCCAGCCAGCCCTTCTCGCCCGTCGGCACAATTTCGTACAGCGCAGTCACCGTGTGCCCTGCGCCAATCTCGCCGGCATCGACCTTGTCATTGTTGAAATCCTCACGCTTCAAGGCACGGTTTTCATAGCCGAGCAAACGATATTCGCTGACGCGCGCCGGGTTGAATTCCACCTGCAATTTCACGTCCCGCGCCACCACCGCCAGGGTCGAGCTGAGCTGGTCGACCAGCACCTTGCGGGCTTCGCGCACATTGTCGATGTAGGCATAGTTGCCGTCTCCGGCGTCAGCCAGCTGTTCCATCAGGTGTTCGTTGTAGTTATCCACACCAAAACCGAGGGTGGTCAGGGAAATACCGCTTTTACGCTGCTCGGCAGCCATCTGCTTGAGGCCGTCGAAGTCGCTGATGCCAACATTGAAGTCTCCGTCGGTGGCCAGCAGGATGCGGTTGATGCCCTTGTCGATAAAGCCTGAACGGGCCATCTGATAGGCCAGCTCGATGCCGGACGCACCCGCCGTTGAGCCGCCGGCCGTGAGCTGGTCGATGGCATTGCGGATTTTGGTTTTGTCGTGCCCGGAGGTGGGTTCGAGCACCACACGGGATTCACCGGCGTAAACCACCAGCGACACGCGGTCCTGGTCCCGCAGTTGGTCTACCAGCAATTTCAGGGTGCTTTTGACCAGCGGCAAGCCTTCGCGGCGGTCCATGGAGCCGGACACGTCCACCAAAAATACCAGGTTGGCCGGTGCGAGGTCGGCCACGGCACGGTCAGAGGCCTTGATGCCAACCCGCAGGAGTCGGGTGTGCGGGTTCCACGGCGTGGCGGCGACTTCAGTGGTCACGCCAAACGGTGAACTGTCGGTGGGCAAGGCGTAGCTGTAGGGAAAGTAATTGACCATTTCCTCCAGCCTCACAGCACCCTCGGGCGGCAGGCGGCCTTGATTGAGGAAGCGTCGTACGTTCGCGTAACTGCCGGTGTCGACGTCGACACTAAAGGTCGAGACAGGGGTTTCGTTAACGCGATGCACGGGGTTTTCCGGCAGGTTTTCATACTGCTCGCGAGGCTCGCTACGGTACGGCATTACGGCCGAATCCCGCATGACCAGCCGTGCTGCCATAGGTGCAGGAGAGGCCATGCGCTTGCTCAGTGCGCCCTGGACAGTTTCGCTTTGCAGCTCGGAGACCGGCGCTTCTTCGACCGGTTTGGGCACATCACGTGACGAAGACAAGCCACAACCTGCCAACGCAACCAGCAGAGTAATGGTGAAACCTTGGGCTGCAGGACGCAGGTACAGAAATGGACGGGACATCGGCTTAACCTCGCGTGTGAATGATGCACTCACAAGGTCAGACGCAAGGCTTCGCGCATTCGGGTTAAAGACCCAGGGTTGAGGAAAAATCCAGGCCGACCATCAAGGCAAATCCATGTGCCGCTGTGCCCCCCCGTCGGGGCGGGCATCAGCACCAAAACCAAACGTTGGGTGAACAGACAAACGCCCGCCTCAACAACGTGTAAACCATCCGTAGAAGACTTAACTGGATACATAACAACTTTTGGAAATTTACCCTCTCACTGGCAGTTTTGGGCTCAACGAAAGGGAGTTTATGAACGTGATCAAGTAAGGGAAGCGAAACTGCCGATCGAGAATAGTTACCTTGAGAATAAATTTCAGAACACCCGCCTTTCCATTCCAAGCACAGCCCGCCGAACAGGCTCAGCGCCCCACTCAACCACCCGGCTGGCGGCCACTCTTGCGGTCGTTTATTCAACCTCTCACGCCACACCGCTTTGTGCGCCCGGCTCAATACCCGCATTTGCAGCAACATCGCCGCGCAGAGGCCCCGGTTACGAACGCTCAATACGCAAACAGAGGCCCCCATGACGCCACCTTGCGCCCCAACGACCCGCATATAAGCAGGGCAAACCGACAATCCTTTGATAAGCAACGGGCCGTCGAGCAACTCACACGAGGCACAACGACGTGGCAGGACTCGAACCGAAACAACAAAACCGAAATTTCCTACACCTTCAACTATTACCGAGGGAGAGAGTTCAACGCCGAGCAGAAACAGGAGGCCCGACGCTCCATCGAGTCCTGGAGCGATGTAGCCAATCTGACCTTCACGGAAAACGGCCCTCAGACCGAGGGCCGGTTAACGTTTCGCATACACGACAACCTTCCTGGGGCTGCCGATGCCATGCCGCCTTACGAATACAACAGCGAGAGTGTCGGCGGTGATACCCGCTACAACCCACAGTATGTACAACGCCACCATATAACCCACGAAGTCGGTCACACCCTCGGCCTGAAACACCCCGGTGACTACAACGGCAGGCCTGATGACAACAAACGAATCTACGCCCAAGACTCCAAAGCCCATTCGATCATGAGCTATTTCGGCGCTGAGAACAGTGGCAAACGTATCGCTGAATGGTCAAAAGCCCCGATGATGGATGACATCAGTGCCATCCAGCACAAGTACGGCGCCAACTACCAGACCCGCCGCGAAGACAACACTTACGGCTTCAATTCCAACAGCCGGAGAGACTACTACTCGTTGAGAGATTATCGCGACGCCGCCACCTTTTGCGTCTGGGACGGCGCTGGCAACGACACGCTGGATTTCTCAGGCTACGGCAACAACCAAGTCATCAACCTCAATGCGGGCTCGTTCTCTGATGTGGGCCACGGGCTGGGCAACGTTTCTATCGCACGGGGTGTCACCATCGAAAATGCCGTTGGCGGCTCGGGCAACGATGTGCTTATCGGTAACGAAGTCAGTAACCGACTCATTGGCGGGGCGGGCGGCGATCAGCTGCAAGGGGGCGGTGGCCCCGATGTTTTTGTCTACAACCACGCCAGCGATTCCACACCGCAAAACCCGGATGAAATCATGGATTTCACCAGCGGCAGCGACAAAATTGACGTGTCGGGCGCCTTGAGAAATGCACACGTGGCCGCGCTGTCGTTTGTCAGCACCTGGAGCGGCAAAGCCGGCGAAGCGCGACTGACCTATGATGAAAACAGCGGTACCGGTTTTGTGTCCATCGACCTGACGGGAGCCGGCAAGGCTGACCTGCTGATCAAGACGCATGGCCGAGTCAAACCCCAGGACATCGTGCCCTTTCACAACACTAAACCCGCACCGAATCGAGCACCGCCCAGCATTGCACCGTCGATCACGCGACGCGTGGATACCGTTGCAGCCAGGCCGCAGTTCATCTTCAACAAGGCGAGCGACTCAAGCGCTTCAAATGCCAGGTTGTTGACGGATTTCACCACGGGCATAGACCAAATCGACCTGCGCGGGGTAGAGCGTGAAGCCAAAACACGCCTCTTCCCTGTGAATGAATTCACCGGGCACGCAGGGGAAACGATCGTGAGTTACAACCCGCGAACCTATCGCTACTTTATCGCCATAGACTTGACCGGCAACCGCCGCACAGACTTCCTGGTGAAAAGCACGCACGTGATCAAACCCAAAGATGTTCTGGTGAACTGAGGGCGCTTGGGTCTTTGCTGACTGGGCGGCAGAACGCAGGCGCGCAAGAAGACAGAACGCTGGCTTAACCTCGCGTGTGAATGATCCGCCCAGCACGTCAGACGCGAGCGCTCGGGTAATCGGGTTAAAGATAGGTGCTGCGGGAGGAAAATGGCGCGGGCCACATCAGGTAAATCGGCTCGACGCAGAGCATCCCGCCAGGGCGGACGCAACGTTTGAGATCAAACCGTGTGCAGGCTGATAAACAAAGGCGTCGGCCCTTTGAAAATGTCCTACATACGTCTTACTTGGATACGTATCTCCTTTTGGATATCCCCTCTCACGCTGGCAGTTTTGCACTTCGCAAAACGGAGTTTTGCCTGCTTGACCCAAAAGGGACTGATACAAACACCAACTGGAAGTTATGACATTGAGACTGGATTCAATAGCCCCCTTACAACCTGCATTCGAGGGCATAGCCCCGCAAATCAAAGTGCCAGCTGGCCCTGTGCCCGGCCAGTCTGCCCAACCTCATCCTGCTGCAGCTGCTCATACCTACAAACAGGAGAGTCATGACGCCACCCTGCGCGCGGACGACCCGCATATCGCCAAGATCAACAAGCAGCCTTTTGACAGGCAGCGGATCATCGGGCAACTCACGCAAAAGCAAAGAAAATGGCAGGACTCGAACCAGAATGGCAAAACCGAAATTGCCTACACCTTCAATAAAGGCAAGGACAGTTTCAACGAGGCCCAGAAGCAAAAAGCCCGGCTTTCAATGCAATCCTGGAGTGATGTGAGCAATCTCACCTTCACCGAGAATGGCGTCACCAGGGAGGGGCGAATGTCCTTCCGGATTTCCGACAAAGAGCCAACCGCCGCAGCCTACTATCCCGGCAACTACCCGCAAGCTGGCGATAGCCACTACAACCCGGCGTACGTGACGCCTGGCACGCTGACCCACGAAATCGGTCACGCCCTCGGTTTGAGCCACCCGGGTGATTACCGATTCAACGGCATCGATGACAAGCGCACGCCCGCTGACTACGCAAAACTGCGGATCTATGCTCAGGACTCCAAGGCTCATACCCTCATGAGCTACTTGCCTGAAGAGTACAGCGGTAAATCCACGCACGGGCCAAAGGCTCCGATGATGGATGACATCGACGCCATCCAGCACCAATACGGCGCCAATTATCAGACCCGCAATGGAAACACCACCTACGGATTCAATTCCAACAGCGGGCGGGACTACTACTCACTCAAAAGCTGGCGTGATGACGTCACTTTTTGCGTGTGGGACGGTGCCGGCAACGACACAATGGACTTCTCCGGCTACGGCAATAACCAGGTCATCAATCTCAGGGCGGGCTCGTTCTCCGATGTGGGTGGCTATAAAGGCAACGTCTCTATTGCCAGGGGTTGCACCATCGAAAATGCCATTGGCGGCTCAGGTGACGATGTACTGATCGGCAACGAAGCCGGTAACCGGCTGATTGGTGGCCCTGGCGGCGATCAGATGCGAGGCGGCGGGGGCCCCGACGTTTTTGTCTATTACCACGCTGCTGAGTCCACGCCTGAAAACCCGGATGAAATCATGGATTTCACCAGCGGCATCGACAAAATCGACGTGGCGGGCGCCTTGCGAAATGCCGGTTTGACCTCACTGTCTGTCGTCAACGCCTGGAGCGGCAAGGCCGGTGAAACACGCCTTTCCTATGACGAAAAAACCGGCACAGGCTCAGTGGAGATTGACCTGACCGGAGACGGTAAAGCCAACCTGTTGATCAAGACCCGTGGGCAAGTAAAGCCTGGCGACATCATCCCCGCGCCGGCAGCGGCGCAAAAAAAACCTGTCACCAACACCCCGGCGCCACGCTTCAATACAACCGGCATAAGACCGCACTTCATCTTCAACAAGGCCAGTGACTCAAGCGCTTCCAATGCCCGGTTACTGACGGACTTTACCAGCGGCACCGACAAGATCGATCTACGCGGGGTGCAACACGAAGCCAACACGCGCCTCACCCTCGTGCAGGCATTTACCGGGCGAGTTGGAGAAACAATGGTGAAGTTCGACCCCAAGAGTCACCGCTACTACATCGCTGTGGACCTGACTGGCAACCGCAAGGCGGACTTCGTGGTGAAAAGCACGCAGCTGATCAAACCCAGCGACGTGATTGCAGGCTGACTGCGCAAGAAGCAGTTGTTGACCGGGGCGATCAACAACTGTTTTTACGGCCAGTCAGTCAGTGCCGTACTTCGGATTGCGCGGGCCATACAGAATCCCGGTGCGCTGCCCCGCCGACAGCAGGCGCGCACTGGTGATACCGGCAATCGGGTGCGCCGCATCCGTGGAGCTGTTGATCACTTGCTTGACCGCCGCGGTGATCAGCATGCCCACCAGGCCGCCACCGTTGTTGTTGCCCTCCTCGCTGGAAGCACGCGCGGTACCTGTCCACAAGGTGGTGCCGGTGCGCAGGTCAACCAGTTTGGCCGAGGCGGTCACGGAGGTGTCGCTGGAGATGAGCATGTATTTGGTGCCGTACTCGCTGACCGTGATGTACAACGCCGCGTCTGCGCCAAAGATGTCATGCAGCTTGCCCGGCGCCACAGCCTGGATGTCGTTGGCGGTGGTCAGGCCGTTCTGGCGGAAGGTTTCATCCACCAGGGCAATCGGCAACACGTAGTAACCGGCTTCGGCCAACGGGTAAGTCACCTGTGAAACCAAGCTGTAGGACGCCTGAACTTCCGGCGACTCATTGACTGGCGGCAGCACCAGGATCGACTTCGGACGCGCTTGCTTGTACGCCGTGTAGTCGATGGTCTTGGGCGCCGCGCAACCGCCGAGCAAAGCCAGGGCCAGCAAGGCGCCGGTGAGTTTCAACAGGTTCATTTGGTGGCGACTCCGGTCTTGGCGTTTTTCAGCAGAAAGTCCATGTACGCAGCGGACTCAGGAAACAAGGCCTTCTCGGTGCGCAACTCCTGCACCATCTGGTCATCCTTGCCCATGCCCATGTACAGCAGGCCCAAATGGGCGTGGTAACCCGGCGGGGCTTTGCGGCCACTGGCGTTGATCTTTTGCAGATCACGCTCCAGTGCTTCCACCTGCGCTTCCTTCGGCTCGCCCTTGAAATACTCGTAAACCTGCGGCTGGTAGCTTTCCCACTGATACAGGGGTTGGGGCGCCGTGTGGCACCCGGCGACCGTTGCGATTGCTGTCAGCACCAGTGCCAACTTCACTGCCTTGTTCATCCGTGTACTGCTCCTTTGGGGGTGGCCGATCAGTTGCGCGGGTTCCAGGCGCCGGCATTGATGCCGTCTACCAGGCGGTTGATCGCTTCGCGCATGGCCAGGTCGAGCACTTTGCCATTGAGGGTGGAGTCGTAGCTGGCGGTGCCGCCGAAGCCGATGACTTCACGGTTGGACAGGGCGTATTCACCGGCGCCCTGGGTGGAATACACCACTTCGGAAGTACTGATGTTGACGATGTTCAACGCGACTTTGGCGTAAGCCACCTGGGTTTTGCCACGGCCAAGAATGCCGAACAGTTGGCGGTCGCCGGTCTCTTTGCGGCCGAACTCGGTGACGTCGCCAGTCACCACGTAGTCAGCACCCTTGAGCTTTTGCACGGTGCCTTTGATCGCGGCTTCCTGGGAGATTTCGCCCATGTTGTCGCGGTCCAGCACGCTGAAGCGGTTGGTCTGCTGCAGGTGGGTGATGAGGATGGTCTTGGCCTGGCCGCCCAGGCGGTCAACGCCGTCGGAGAAGATGCCGCGCATGTAGCTGGAGCGGTTGTCGAACTTGCCTACCGCAATCGGTACGCGTACGCCCGAGTAGGCAACGTGGGCGCTGGCGACTTGTTCCACCGGCATCGCGCGGTTGCTCTCGGTGGCGCAACCGGCCACGGTCAGCAACGCTGCGGCGGTGAGGCCCGACAGCAGGATTTTGGAGAGTGTTTTCACAGGGTGCTCCTAAGGTGAGAAATCAGCAGTTGCAGCAGGTCGGTCAGAGAGATGGAGGTTATTTACGCCACCACCGATGCCGCGGCTGTCAGACCTTGCTGAAAATGCGTGCGCAAAGGCCCACAGCATCAACATCGAACGTGTCGAGCCAACAGGCAAATGTCTTGGGAAGGATGACCGGCGCGGGGCAGTTCGCTGTGAAGCGGCAAGCCGGGGGAAAAGCAGAGAGGCGCATTTCTTGATTCATCCATGAAAAGAGGCATGTTGCTAGTGCCGCGGCATTTTACGGGGTTGCCCGTCGGACTCAAGCGGTTTCGGTCCCCACAGGAATATCGCCGCCCAACGGCGGTGGCGCCCCGGGCGCGAATTGTATAGCACGCTCGGATAAGCATTTTTTACTGACACACGCCGCCTCAAATGTGGGAGCGGGTTTACCCGCGAAGACGGCAAACCAGCCACTATTTCCAGCGGCTGACACACCGCTATCGCGGGCAAGCCCGCTTCCACAGGGTTCGGCGGTGCTGCGAATATTCTACTGATACACACGGCTCCAAATGTGGGAGCGGGCTTGCCCGCGAAGGTGGCAAACCAGCCACTATTTCCAGCAGCTGACACACAGCTATCGCGGCATAGGTATCTACACAACTTTCAGGGGCTGCCGAATTTTCCTGTGGTGAGCGGGCTTGTCCCGCGTTGGGCTGCGAAGCGGCCCTAAAACCGGACGCGCTGGAGTACCTGACCCACCGCATTCTTCTCTTTGGGGCTGCTACGCAGCCCAACGCGGGACAAGCCCGCTCACCACAACACCCCTATCTGCTCGGGTTTATGCGTAGAGTTAAAGTTGTGTAGATACCTATGGCTATCGCGTTCAAGCCCGCTCCCACAGGGTCAGGCGGTGGATACACATGAGCAATCATTTTCAGGCGCTGCCGCTAGGCCCGATTAATAGAAACCGTCGCTGGCAGCCGCCAACCAGGCAGCCACCCAGAGATCGAACGCTTCGTCATGCGCCTGAGCCTGCAACTGCACAATCGCGCGTCGCGCATCGGCAATCGACCAGCCCGTGGAGTTCAGCGTCAACCAGGCGCAATCCAGCCGCCCCGACGCCAGGAAGCCTTCAAATAGTGCTTGCTTGTTTTGTTGCCGATCAAACCAGCCCGGCAATTCGACACCCGGCGGAGCGGGCATTTCCTGCAAGGCGGTTTCAAAGGAACAACTGCGTTGCCACCAGCCCGGCGCGGGGTTCGAGGCGTCGGGAAAATCGCCGGTGTACGGCAGGGCGCTGCTCGGCATGCTTTCAAGCGGCGTACTGGTTTTGAACACCTCGGCAGCGGCAAACGCCGCCAGGTCATCGCCTGCTTCCAGCGACAGCGCCTCCAGCTCGGCCAGGCAATCCAGGCCCACCGCGCTGGCGAACTGCTCGAGCGCCGGGGTCACGCCGTCATCAAGGCTGATGGTGCGCATGGCGATCACAGCGAATAACTGCGCCGGGGTCCGGGCAATTTCCCGGGCCATACAGCCGCCATCGACAAACATCTCCACGAAACACGGCTCGCGCTCCACGAACCAGTGCTTCCAGTAACCGATGTAAGTGGGCCCGCTGCCATCGCTCCACACCGGGCTCAGCGCCGGCGGGTAGACGTACCAGTAAGCGGGCGCTTCCAGGGTGCAAATGGGCACTGGAATGCTGCCGTCGGCGCACGCGGCGAGCATGGCAGGCAGGCTCACGGGGCTGACCGCGCGAACAGTTCGCTCAGGCTTTGTGCAACCGGCTCGGCATATTGGCGCTCCATGCCGATTAACGGGACACGCACAATCGGCATTGCAGCGTCCTCAGTGTCGAAACCATACCCCTCGCCCCCGCCATCCGCGCCGAACAGGAAAATGCCCGGCGCATAGGTTTCAACTTGATAATCACGATTGAATGGCGCCAGTTCCTGCGCCTGCCAGAAGACGAAGTAGTCCTCGCCGATAAAACCTTCGCCGCCATTGTGATGCTTCAGGAAATCGAGATAGTCCTGCGGCAGCGCGACGCCCAAAGTGGCGGCGAGGCCGTCGACAAAGCCGGCATCGGCCGGGGCATTCAACCGGCCTTCGATAAAGTCATAGCGCTGCAATTTTGTTGATCTCCTCGGCCAGAAACCTCGGTGCGGGCGTGTCTGCGTAGCGCTGCGCCACGCTGAAAGGGTCCACGGTGGGCGCCTCCACGCCTTCAAACGCAAAGCCACCCACGACATACCGGGCAAACGCGGGTGACGCCGGGTCTTCGTCGACCAACCAATATCCGTGGTAACCCACCACCAGGCACTCGCCGATGTAGTACCCAATCCGCGTAATGAACCAGGCCCTGTTTTCTTCGCTGATGACCGCGTCGCGGAAACCGCTGTCCAGCCGGGCCAGAAATTTTTTGGGTGTATTCAACACCTCATGAGGCTCCTCGAAACCAAGGGCCTCACAAAACTCATGCAAGACCGGCAGGCGCTCGAACCTGAACCGCTCAAATTCGGCCAGCCTGCGCGCCAGCAAGGCTTGGGGTGTCTCGTCGAATGTTTCCATCTTGCGTCATCCTCTGACCGCTTCAACGGGACTCACGCGGGAGCCGGTGAAACACGCTTACTTGAGTTCTTTCACCAAGTACCCGCTGGAGATTTGCGTAATACCCGTAAGCGCACGGCGCAAGGCTTCAGGGTCGGTGCGATAGGTGTCCGGCGTATAGCCGTAGACGTTCTGACCATTGAACGGCGTAACCGTTTCGACCGTTTGCCAGAGCATCTCGCTGCCACGGTCCATGCGCGCCAGCACGGTGAGGGTCGGGTAGACCACGCTGCTGAAGCCCTGGGTCAGGCGAAAGCCCCACTCCGTCACGGTCATCTGGATTTGCGCATCGGCAGGCTCATCGTCGCCCACCACCTTGAGCGACGAGGTCTTGCTCAGCGCCTCGATAAAATGCTGTTTGAGCAACACGCCCACATCAATCTGCTCGGCGTTGACCAGCGCGACAATCGCCGTGGGCGTCGGCAACGCGGCCAATTCGCCGGCCTTCATGCCCGCCGCAAAACCCGCGCCCGACAGCGCCGCCGTGCCAACCTTCGAAGCCCCGGCCGCCATGCCGACGCCCGCGCCGAGCCCGGCACCGACCGCCGCGCCCCAGGCTTGCTCGCGGCCCATGTAGACCATCTGTTGCGACTCCCACTTCACGGGCAACACCTTGACGGTTTTGACCTGCGCGCGGTGCTCGGGGGTCAGAGGCTGGCTGACGCAGCCGCCGAGGATGAGGGTGGTGAAGAGTATGAAGAGAATGTTTTTCACATCAGTCCTTTAATGTTTGAGGAGTCAACCACGACAACGGCCGAGCACCGGGCCCGGCCGTGCCAAGTGTTTTCAGATCACTTGCTTTCTTTGGCCACGGTGCCCAGGGACGCATCCTTGACCAGATAACGGCCTTCGACATCGCTCAGCACTTTAAGGCTGTTGCGCGCCACAGCGAAGCCCATTTCGACTTCCTGCTTGAGGTAAACCACCTCACCGGCCTTGACGTTGATCGGCATGTCGGCCCAGTTTTCAGCCTTGGAGCTGATCACGTGCTGGCCCGGCGTCACGAAGAAATAGATGTACTGGTTACCGCGGTTGTAACCCATCTCCGAGTCGGCTTCCTTGTCATCGAGGAACACGTTGAAGCGCACCATCATCCCGACGTTGCTCGGGCGCACAACGTACACCAAACCTTTGTCGGCGACGGCAGCCTTGGGCAACGAATAGTTGGCCACGTCGGCCTGCATCTTCTCCACCGACGGAGTCGAGGAGCAGCCGAACAGGGTGGCCAGGGACAATACGACAGCAGCTTTGCAGAACAGCTTGATCATGTACTTCTTCCTTGTAGGTAACGGCAAAACGGAGTTGGGAGCGCCGGCCACTGCCAGGCGCGGGAGCGTTGATGCGTTGAGTCATCGCTAATGTGTCGGCAAAGGTGGCGATGACATGAGGCGATATTATTGTGCCACTACTTTAACGCCTTGCGTGGGTTTGGGTGGGGGGCTTATAGTCCCGCCCGTCGCCCAAACAGGGCGATCGGGTTTGGCGACCCGATAACGAGTGCAAAAACGTTCTGCGTTTTTTTGCAGGCTTTTTTGCACCTGCAGAGTCGCTGTTATGGCGGCTGTGCGCGGGAGACCTTCGGGTCTGCCGGTTACTCGTTTCCGGTTCGCCAACCTGCGTACAGCTGCCACCTATTCGTTTGGCGACGATCAGGTGATGGCTCAAACCATCAAAACGAGGTTTCAAATGAACCAATACATGCCCCTCACGGGCCACGACTGCACCGTCTCCGCTTTGCTCATCGACACCCAGGCGCCCCTTGACGTCCTCCACGACGCCGCCGTGTTCCGCATTCGCGCCGTCACCCAACTGCTGGAAAACCTCGCCTTTCGCGAACAGCTCAGCAGCGATGCCGTAGTGCTTCAAGACTTCGCCCATTTGCTGGCCATTCCGCTGCGCGATGGGTGTGATTTGCTGGACGTCATCAGTCGCAGGCTCAACGCCGATCCAATCTGAGTAACTAAAGGGTCAGACCACCAGGCTTTCAAAATTGGGGGCTGACCCTTACTCCGCTGCTGAGTCCGACTTATCAGTAAGCAAACTTCGTGCTCGCCTTTCCATCACAATCAACAACCACGATCAGTTTTTTCCAATCCCCACCCGTATGCTGCCTCATGAGTTCATGCAGCGCATGAACCCAGTCAGAAGCCTCGTCATCAGGGTCATCCAAGAGTTCGCTAACAAATAAACCCTCTCTGACGAATGAATATTTAGAGCCTACCGACCATCCGCCGACGTAAGCCTCATAGTCAAATTCGCAGTTCAACGCTTCATACGGGCCACGCGCCGAACGATGCATAATTTGCGTGAGACTGTTCAAAATTTGTACTTGCTGCTCGATACTCATCGCGTTTGCCTCATTTCAAGAAAAATAGGAGTCAAACCACCATTTTGCCCAAGTATTCGCCCAAAAAAGGGGACAGACTTATTTAAATTAAGCAAAACACTTCAATTGAATAAATCTGCCCCCTTTTCCGCCCTTTTCCTAGCCCCCCTTTCCTAACAAGTGACACATGAAAGAAGAAAATGTGTCATATGACGCTTCGCGGCTCATATCTGAGGAGTCTATTTTAACTACTATCCAATCGTTGATTATATCGAATCCAATACACGACCCCTGCATATCGTCTCCAAAGATCAAAATCCCCTTAAGAGAATCTGCTGTATCCGCATCGAATACATCCTCAGCGCCTAAGATACCGTTGTAAAGCATAAAGCCTGCCGCTTCTAATTCCCCGCATCCTACATGCTTCAAAAACCAAATATAATCTTCGGGCAGTTTTTCCTGGCCTTTCCTTAAGGCTTGCAGAGTAAGATCATCTACAACAGCCAAGCCACTTAACACCCCTTCCGTTTTTTTGTTTCCAATGAATACTTGGAAGTCTTGCATTATTCCTCCTATTTCTTATTCGAGGAGATCTCTCTTGCTACAACTTTGGAGCGATGCTGTCAAAAAAGGGGACAGATTTATTTAAATTAAACAAAATACTTCAATTAAATAAATCTGCCCCCTTTTCCTCAGACTTCAGAAATTTGAGAAACCCGGGAAAAATGAGAATCCCCAGCAGCTATGTTGCAGGTAACGCGCCGACATCAAAACAATTATCATCACTTACCTCACCATCTGCCTTCAGCACCTCAAACCCACACACACCTCTATTCAAACGGATATTAATTTCGTGAACTCCATTTGAGGGAGGGCTTATAAATTCGACTTGAAGAGTATAATCTCCATCAGGGATTTCTAAGGGGATAACATCCGAGACACTACCAATTTCAATATTTTTTTCTTTCACGGCAAATGGAACTTTAAAAGCTCTCACCACATCTGCGCTCAACTCTGAAACTTCTTCGTTGACAAACAAATTCATTTTATGATCACCTTCATCAACTAAAGCTCTAAAGGAGACACTTCCTATCCGCCAAGAAAAACCTTGCCTGAAACTCTGATCACTCCAGTCGTTATACGGTTCATCAAGAGAGCTCAAAAATACGCACAATTGTGAATACGACAAATAGATACTTTCTTCAAATTTAGCCATCAGTCCACCACCTTAATTCTGACTTTTTCTCCGTCTGACAGACCTCGGCAAGCATTCCCTATACATGCCCCAGCCCCATATTATCTTTCACAAAAAAGTGAACAGCTTTATTTAAATCAAACAAAACACTTCAATTAAATAAATCCATCCTATTTTTCGGTCTAAATTAAATAAATCTGCCCCCTTTTCTACCTTTTTTTCCTGCGCCTTCATCAACACCACTTCTCTCTCAATCAAATACTAATAAAGTCAAATACCTCAACAAATATGCTTTTAACCTCTGGCAACGCATCAAGATTGGCAAGCGCTTCATCTGGGGATACCGGCATATCATAAGGTTCAAATCCTCGACGGACCGCAATGCCGTATAGTGCATATTCATAGGCGTCAGAATGCTCCCAGTGCGGCACATACCCAATCACCTTATATATTTTGAAGATCTCATCATTGAAGTTCATCAAATCAAACAAGAAATCCGGCGCCTCACTCAATGAAACAGCCTGAGCACACCACGCATTGAACTCTTGCTTTTCTATAGCTCCGCAAAAAAGACAAGTTAATACAAAAGCGAATAACTCATCACTATAATAACCAACCACTTTAAAATTCATCATCACATCCCACCCCCCATCGCTTCGCCACCTATGTGACCCGTTTTTTATGTACCAACTCGGGGACCAATTGCATTCGCCCGCTGTCCTGATGTAGGAAAATAGGGGTCAGACCACCAATTCCCTCTAGTCTTTTAACTCACATTTTTTGGACGACCTACTTTACCGAAATAGACCTTTGTTCCAGCCGGAATTACATTTTTAGAAAACCGTGGTCTGACCCCTATTTTTCCTATTCGGGAGACCGCTCAAAAAGCATATCTAAAAACGCTGAAAAAGAAGAAGCAACAAAAGATAGTTCGGCATCGCTACCGGGGGATGCTTCATGATGCCACATCACGACACCTGGATCTTCAGACTGACGGTTCTCACGATAATCAAAACAAAGCGCATCGCCATTACCCAACACAGAAAAAATAATTAAACCTTGAACAAAATCCTCGGGTGGATGTTGATATTTCATCTCCATTGTTTCAAATGAGCCCTCGATTTCACCGAAAGGCAAAAACATACCGACGCTGCTCGTGACATCTTCTCCGAGGAGACGATTATAAAACTTAAAAACGGGCTTGTTCAAAATAAACGCACCATTAAACCCTATTGAAACCTCTTTGTATTTTTCAGGAAAAACTACGCCTGCCAATTTTTCAAAAGCTGCTATTTCAGCAGCATCACCTTGACCATAATACGAATCAAAACTTACGCCTGCGATCATTTTATTGCCCCTTGCTCATCGATTCCCACCCGACGTGGCGCGCACCATTATGGAGAACCTCGGGAACCAGTTGCATCCTACCGGTATCCTGATGGAGGAAAATAGGGGTCAGACCACTATTAATATAAAGCGTGGTCTGACCCCTATTTTTCACTGCTTTTCGAATTGCTTTTAGCTGTACGTCCGTGAATGCGGAACTTGGAACGGCTCCACTATCTATCTGCGTTCGTAGTTCACGGGTCGCCATCCTTAACTAAAAAAGGGGACAGATTTATTTAAATTAAACAAAACACTTCAATTGAATAAATCTGTCCCCTTTTCTTGGAACTAAAAAAAAACGCAAAACCGTGGTCTGCCCCCCATTTTGCACTCACGGATAGACAAAGCTCGTCTTCACCTGACCACCGACGTTGTAACTCATCACAAATGAACGCCAGTTCTCACCGCGCGATGCAACACTAGCTTTCAATTCCTTGACGAGACGATACAATATTGCCCCATTAAAATCCGTTTCTGGATGATCATTTACGGCCCCATTTTTCTCTATAGAAATTTCCTCCACCATATAGCCTTCACACACCTCAGTTTCGTATCTGAAGGCATCATAATCCTCAACAATTCTCGACTGAATCAGCGCAAACATATTTTTTACAATTTCTATATCTTCATTAATCATTCTTTATGCTCCGGAATCTTGCGAGCTTCATTTTCAAAGCGAACAGTTTGACGCTTACCATCAATTGAGGAAAATAGGGGTCAGGCCACCATTCTTTCTAGTCTTTTAACTCACATTTTTTGGGCGTCCTGACACACCCTGTGAAACTCTTTTGCCTAATGCCTGCGTGATCGCGGATGCAAACTTTTGATCGCCCAAAACGTAATTGCCGTTTGTAGAAAATCGAATTTGTTCTATCAACTCAGGTGAAAGCCGATCCTTGAATATAGACCGGTACGCTTCGACTCTTTGTGCGGCGCCGCTACCCAACTCCTTGTAAACTGCATGCGGGCTTATAAAACCTGGTGACTCGCCCTGTGCGTTTATCCTATAGCTGGTCCAGTGAAAATAGGGGTCAGACCATCACTAATATAAACCGTGGTCTGACCCCTATTTCCACGTTATCTCCGGCATATCAAAAATCGATCTTCACTGAGATACCCAACGCCCCCCGCGCGCCAGAATTCGAAATATGAGCGAAAATCGAATCCCAGCGTTATCAAAGGTTGCCCCATATACCACGCCAAATAATAGTCAGCAGCAACGCCATAAAGCGCCTCAAACAATGCATATTCTTGCTCTGTCTTGAGCAACCTTGAATCCCTTACCCGATCCCCCACCAGCTCAAGTATCCAACTACTTGGAGTATCCAATTTGTCAAAAGACTTAAAATCATCCTTGTCGCCGTAAACCAGTTTTGCATGACTGCATATTTCGTACATTTCACTGTCGCCAAGCGATTTACAAAAATCTGCCTGATCTTGCAACCAGGCCTTCCCTTTGCGCATCAACTCAAAGTCGGTCGAATCAGTGGTTGGGAACAGGTACAACCTGTCTTTTAGTGTCCCCACCTGAATCACTTCGCTTATGCGCAGCGCTAGACTCTCGGCATGAGGAAAATAATGCGTCGTTTTAGTAATCTCAGGCAAGGAAGCATGAATTTTGAACAAAGCCAAAAAATGCGACTTATCAACATAAGTCTGCCCTTCACAGAAAGCACACCAATTATCTAAAAGGGATGACATTATTTCCCTCCTCTTGGCAAATCTTGCAAAAGAGAAAAATCAAAAAAAGGACAGATTTATTTAAATTAAAAACACTTTAACTAAATAAATTTGTCCCCTTCTCATTGCAAAGTGACGTTAACCGAGCGTCCATATCAAACCTATTTTATTGAATTGAATGAATGATCCGGCAAGCCTGAAAATAGTGGAAAAAAGGGGTCAGACCATCAATATACGCTTTTGCATTAATCGAGGTCTGCTCCCCCTATTTCTCCCTGTCCAACTCACGTTACTCCTATAAAAACTTCGTACAAGGTGTCCGGAGGTGCCTGGACCCGCTTAAAGTCTGATAAAACAACATCAGCAACATCGGAAATATCAACCTGCTTAATTGTTTCTATTTGACTACTGTCTGAAATTGAAAATACAATTTTTTTAGAATTGCAAATCGAAATAATTTCAAAAATTGCCGCCAATAGAATTTCAACTCTTTCTATCGGATCACTAGGGAACCCAATATCCGAATACAGCGGATCATACTGATTATAATCCGTCAAATACGTGGCATTGGGATACCCAGGTCTATCTCCAATTAAAAAAACAAAGGTTTTTTCACTTGGCAATAAGTAAGGTGGATAATTAAACAACTCAGAACTGCTAATTTTAAATATCCCAAGATCGCTTTCTGAAATATATTTATCTAAAGCCGTCCAAGCGTCCGGGCTGGGCGGCGGAAAAACATACCCACATACATCATTCGACATGCTGATACCTATTTATCTAAAATCCAAGGCCCGATCACTTTTCCGTCAGCACTTACTTCTCAATAATACAGCAAAAAAGGGGACAGATTTATTAAAATCACAAAACACCTCGATCAAATAAATCTGTCCCCTTTTCCCTTTTTTCTGCTGCTGTGATTTTCCTACCGCCGCTAAATTAAAAAACCGGGACAGACTTATTTAAATTAAACAAAACACTTCCATTAAATAAATCTGCCCCTTTTTCCTCTTAAACATCTCTCCTTTCTTTTTTGCGCAAAAAAATAGCACTACTCGTAACCGCCTCTTATTTTGTTTTTACTTTACTGAAACATTGTAAACAAAGTCATTTATAGCTATTCGATCAGATTCATTTTTCGCAAACCGCTCTAGTACCGGAATCAGGTAATAGAGCATCAAATTACTTCTGGCTGGATCCTTTGGCACAGCGCTCTTGATACATAAAATCATTAGTTTAATCGACATGATTGAGGCAAACGCCTCATATCCCTTACCGCTTGAAAAAGGGACATTCTTAAAATAGTAATCAGCTAGCCGTTTCTGTTCGGGCTTCTTCCAAGATCGGTGAGGTAGAAGTACCATGGCCTCACTCCAATTTCCAGAATCGATAGGATACTCACTCATCAACCAAGCTGCGGCCTGTTCAGAGCTCATCTTCAACATTTCTTTGCAAAGTGACGTTAACCGAGCGTCCATATCTAACCTATTTTCTTGGATTGAATGATTGGTCCGGCAGGCCTGAGTTACCTTTTAAGGTAGCCGGCGGCTGATAGTGGCCTGAACTATTATCCCAACCAGTTATTTTTCCTCGCTGCGGGCCATCATTATTCCCAAAGCGAATCGATCCAGCGTAATTCACTTCGCCTCCACCGCTAAGCCCAAGATGCGTTGAAAAATGCTCATTAGTATTCGGCCTGCTAACTTTAATAGTTCCGTCAGGTAATGTAACAAAGTCGTAGGATCCTGAGGGGGTAATTTTTCCCCCACCTTGTCCCTGTAGCCAATACCGCCCCGACTCGTCTTGAATAAGAGTTCTTACCGGTCTCTGTGCAATCGCAGGATCCGTAGGAAAGACGTTAGTAAGCGTCCCACGCTCAGTGAGATTGGGCACCGTCTGCACCGGCGTCTTGCTGATAACTGAACCGCCATTAGTACCTCCGAACTCACCATCTACTCGCGATTGAGGCGTGTCCCATTTTGGAGTATTCGTCTCGGCGATAGATTCTTTTGGAAGACTGCCCGGCTTCGTTCCCGCCGCTCCCATGCTTCCAGCGCCGCCGCCGGGAAGCATTCCAGGCACCACATTTATCCCAAATGGATTGAATCCAGTTTGGTCGAGGTATGCCCCTCCTTCTTTCATCCACTCAGGATCACCGTTCAACCACAAGTTGGCGATTTGATTAAGGTGAAGCTGACCGGCCTTAGTCCACTCCTGCTCATTGACTGCTCTGTAACTAGCAACCAGATCGTTACCTGAGCCACCTGGGTCAAGTGGTTCAGTCCGTTCAATGGACGCAACGATCGCTTTAGAACCCTCATCCAACTCGGCTCGAATCTGCGCACAATTACGTGTTGCTTCGCAGTTATCTAAACGAGCCAAATTAGCTGCACTGCGAGCGTCGAACTCTTTCTTGACTTGATCGCAGGTACCACGAGGATGACAGTCTTTCTCTGCTGCCTCTAATTCAACAACATCCAGATGATTCAAAAAATTATATTGCGTGGCGTTTTTCGCCACCCACACGCCCTTCTCTAGCTTACTGGCATCACCGTCCGCTTGAGACGCAGCCGCGAGCAGGCCCACCAGTTGGGAGCTCATGCTTAGAAGGTTCTGATCGCCTTTAACCAAATCATTCAGATGTCCAACTAGGGCTTCATTGGCCCCTGCTGCCAAAGCGCCCGTTTTGAAGTCGCCTCCAGTAATCTCGGCAAGAAGCCCACCCACCATCGCGTGAATAGCGATTTTCTGTGGTGTACCGGTGGCGTATACATCCTTCGTATAGTCACCAACTGCATTGAAACTGGCAGCTGCAAGGGTATTGAACAGCGCGTTTTTCAACGCATCTCCCGCGCTGCCGCCTTGACCCAATGCCTTATTGAGTAAGGTCGACGTGCCGCCTTGCAGGACCTGGTTTCCTGCAAACTGTCCCACACCCGACCACGTATTGAGTGCAGGGCCCGTAACTTTGCCGGTCACCGTATCGGTAGTGGTACCGGTCCATCCGTCGAAATATGAGGAGGTCAGGCCAGCTGTAACACTTGATACGGCATAGCTCTTCAGATTGTCTGAGGAGGTCACGTCCTTCAGGGTTGCACCCAGATTGCCCCCGTTGTTGATGAAGCTGACTGCGCTGTTACTGGCTACCGAAGTCAGCGCAGCAGAGGCCATCACATTGCCCCATCCCGCAGCTACGAAGGTGCCCGTCGTGGCCGAAATACCTCCGGCAGCCATGGCCGTTCCGGTACCAGCGGTTCCGGCACCTGCAAATGCGGTTCCCAACGCTCCACTCGCGGCTCCCGCAGTCAGCGCCGTAACTATTATGATGATCGCCAGCATCGCCCCTTGACCCAGGCTCGAGTGGCTGTACTTGAACGAGTCATGCAGCTCCTGCACATGCCGCCAATCCACATCCCCACGCTTCTCGGCCTCTTTCAACCAAGCCAACTGCGGATCTGCCTTGACCATCACATCAATCGTTTGGCTAACCGTGTTCTGATCAATCTGCTTGATATCGATCTTCAGCCCATCAACAGCCTTGATCGCCAATTCGCCCTGCGCCTTCAGCTCACTCTGGCGCAACGTCTCGTCGGTATTACCCTTACCCTTGGCGCTCGTCCAAGCCAGGTCGCTCTTACTCTTCTCGTGGCTCTCTTGATGCAGGTCTTTAACCGCTTCAAACGTCACCGCGCCGCCGCTGGCTATCGTCAGGTCATTACCGCTGTCGAGTTTGGCGCGCTGATACAACTGGTCGCCGCCACTGACAAGCGATAAGTCACCCCCCGTCTTGATCTCAGTGCCAACGTTGGTAACGCGAGTCACCTCATCGCGCTTGGTCTCCTTCGCGCCCCAGCCGCCCTTCTTTTTCATGTCGTAGAGGGTGTAGGTGCTGTCCTGCGCCGCCAACAAACTCAACTTATCCCCGCTATACAGATAAGCCTCATTCCCCACACTGATCTTGCTCGCAACAATCGTGGTGTCACGCCCGGCCTGGCTCACAAAATCCCCGCCCGCCGTCAGCACGCTGGCCACTTGGGTGGTCTGCTCATCCGCCGTCTTGATGCGTTTCTTGCCGTCCTTTTCCTTGCCTTCGACGTTGTGCACGTCGCTGACCGACGCCACGTTGAAGTCGCGCCCGGCCTGGATGTTCAGGTCTTTACCGGTCGTGGCCTTGCTGCCGATGATGTTGACGTCCTGCCCGGCCTTCAGGTTGATATCGCCACCTGCCGTGACGCTGGCGGCGAGGTTTTTGACGTCGGTGGTGACGGTGTATTTTTCGCCGCCGTCGCGGGTCTCGTGCTTGACGCGGGTGCCGCTGGCGGCGATCAGGTTGAGGTCGCGGCCGGCGGTGAGGTTGGCATCTTTGCCGGCGGTGAGTGCACCGCGGTTGGTGAGGTCACGGCCGGCATCCATGGCAAGGTTTTCGCGGGCGACGATGGTGCCGGCGCTGGTGTCGGTGAGGGTGCGCATGCCGGCGCCGTCACGTACCTGGATGGCGGTGTTGTCGTTGGTGATGTCGCCTTTGAGGGCGGCGAGGCTGACCTGGTTGCCGCGAATTTCGCCGGCCATGGCATTGCGGATGCTGTCCTGGGCCAGCAGGCTCAGGTTGTTGCCGGCTTCCACCAGGCCGCCGGTGTAGATGCTGCCGCTGCTGACGGCGGAGAGGTTGTTGCTGGCGCGCAGGGTGCCGACGTTGATCAGGTCGCCGCCGGTGACCAGGTTGAGGTCGCGGCCCTGGATCAGGCTGTTGCCGCGCACGTTGCGTGAGTCCGCCTGGGCGAGATACAGCACGGGTACGAGGACGGTCTGGCCGTCGACCACGCGGTTTTCCATCCACACGATGTCGTGGGTCAGCGCACTGACTTGCTGGCCGGTGAGCGCCACGCCAAGGCTCAGGCGCAGGGCGTCTTTGCTGGCGAGGCCGTTGTCCATCAGGTAGCGGAACTGGTCGGCGTCGCTGTACAGGCCGCCCGCCAGGAAGCGCTGGCCGGTTTGCGCGAGCACGGCGTCGCGGATCAGGCGCGTCTCGTATTGGCCATCGCCTAGGCGGCGCCAGGCGTTGTCGCTGTTGAAGCCGAGTTTGCCGAGCATGTAATCGGAGCTGAAAAAGCCCGACGCGGTGGTGAACTCGGGGTTGGTCTCGATCAGGTAGTGGCTGGTCGGGTCCGGATTTTTGACGAACAGGCCGTACTCACCCTTGGGCAGCTGGAAGTTGGGCGCGGTGGTCGGGTCGACGGCGGCGAACGGCGTGCCGGTGTAGTCCACGGGCACGAAGCCGCCGCCGGGGGCGACGCTGGCGACCGGCAGCACGCTGCCTGCGGCCTGGGCGCTCGGGTCGTTGGCGTGTTTGCTCAGGCTGATGTTGATGCCGCCGACGGGGATGCCGGTCTGGTCATCGCCGAGGGTGCCGGTGAGTTGCGCCAGGGTGTTTTCGTGCAGCGTGCCGTTTTGCAGGGTGCGCGCGACGTTGAGGTTGACGGTGCCACCAGCTTGCAGTGTGGCGGCGTAGCCTGGGCCGCCATTGTCGGTCCAGGTGGTGACGTCGCTCAGTTGGCGGAACGGTTCGCTGTTGGGTGAGAGGCTTTTCAAGGCCTCAAAACGCGCCTTGTCGAAGTTGCCGGCCGCCGTGGCGTTGTTGAACGCGGGCACGTCGATGTACTCCATGCGTTCCCACAGGTGCTTGTCGACGTGCCCCGGTGTGCCGATCACCACTTGGCGCTGCCCGGTGCGGGTGCCCGCGCCCTGGTTCAGCAGGTCACCGGCGGTGATGCTCAGGTCGCCGTTGGCGGCCAGCAGGCTGTAGCGGTTCTGCACGTTGTCGCCTTGCAGCACCATGTCTTTGCCCGCCACCAGGCGCGCCGCTGCCGAGTCCTTGACCGCCGCTTCAAGGTAGGTTTCGTTTTGAGTGATCGTGCCGCGCCGCCAGCTGTCTTTCTCGCCGCAGTGCTGGCCGCACACCCAGCTCAAGCTGCCGGTGGTCAGGGTTTGGGCCAATTCGAACTGGTCTTTGGCGTTCTCGATAAAGCCCGCATTGATGCCGATGGAGCCTTCGCTTTCAACGGTGCCGGAGCGGTTGCTGAACAACACCGCCTTGCCGCCGTCCACACCGGCAAAGCTCAGGTTGCCCTTGCTGTACACGTCGCCATAGGCGTTGCTGAAACCGTTGCCGCGCAGCGTCAGGTCGCCGCCGCTGAACAGCAGCGAATCCGCACCGTTGTTGATGCCGTTGACGGCCGTGAGGTTCACCGCGCCCTGGGCGCCGAGGGTGCCGCGGTTGGTGATCTGGGCGGCGGCGATATCCAGTTGCTGGCGCGCGGTGAGGAAGCCGAGGCTGTCGAGGGTACCGGCCAGTTTGACCCGGGTGTTGGTGGCCGCCAGGCGCCCGCCATTCTGGCTGAGGTTATTGGCCGCGACGGTCAGGGTTTGCAGGGCCGACACGCGGCCAGTGTTGGTCATGTCGCCGGGGGTGGTGATGCTCAGGTCACCGTCGCTGAGCAACTCGCCGCCGTTGTTCAGGCTGGCCACGTCAAGGATCAAGCCCTTGCCGCTGGCCATGCGGTCGCCCGCCTTGAGGGTCAGGCCCTGGGCACTTTTGTAGGTGAGCACTTCATTGAGTTGCACGCGGCCCAGGCCGTCGACGTTGCCGAAGGCCCAATCCGCCGTGCCCATGCCATTGATGTTGCCCTGGCTGCCGGTGAGGCTGGCGGTGTTGAGGTGGAACAGGCCTGCACCGGCATGCTGCAACTGGCCGGATTGGTTATTCAGGCTGGCAGCGTCGAGGCTGAACGCGGTGGTGCCGAATTCGAGGGTGCCGTTCTGGTTGTTCACCTGGCCGCTGAGGGTGATGCGGCTGCTGGCACCGGTCAGTGCGCGCAGTTGGCCGCCCGCGCTGTTGTCGAGGTTGCCACCGTTGAGGGTCAGGCCTTCATTGGCTTCGATCAGGCCGCCTTTGTTGGTCAGGGTGTCGCGTGAGGTCAGGGCGAGCTGTTTGCCGCTGATCTGGCCACCTGCGCTGTTGTCGAGGGTGTTGCCGCTGACGGTCACTTGTTCTTTGCCGAACAGCTTGCCACCACGGTTGGCCAGGGCTTCGACGGTCAATTGCAGGTTGCCGACCAGACTCGCCATCAGGCCGCCGGCGCCGTTATCTGCCGAGTTGGCGGTGACGGTCAGGGTGTCGCCTTGCACGGTGCCGCCGGTGTTATCCAGGCTGCCGGTGTCCAGCTGGGTGTGCGCACCGCCGCTGAGGATCAGGCCTTTGCGGTTGGACAGGTCCTGGCCGCTGTAGCTCACGCCCTGGTTGCCGGCGAGCAATTGGCCGCCGTCGTTGTTCAGGTGTTGCGCGGTGATGTCCAGGCGCTTGCCGCGCAGGGTGCCGCCGCTGTTGTCGAGGGTGGTCAGGGCTTTGACCAGAATGCTGCGTTCACCGGCATCGAGGGTGCCGCCGGCGTTGGTCAGCAGGTCGCTGACGTTGAAGGTGATGTCGCCGCCATCGCTGACCAGCGCGCCTTTGTTGCTGTTGGTGAAGGACTGCGCGGTCACTTCCACCGACTGGCCAAGCAGAATGCCCGCGCTGTTATCAAAGCGCTCGCCGTGCAGCTGCAACAGGCCTTCGCTCTGAATGCGGCCTTGAGCATTGAGCAATTGGCCCGGCCCCTGGAGCAACAGGCTCACACCTTGCGCGCCACCGCCCAGCAGGCCTGCGTCGCGGTTGTCCAGGCTTGCAGCGCGTACATCGAGTTGGTCGCCGAGCACGCGGCCGGCGCGGTTGTCGATACCGCCGCCGGTCACGTCGAGCAGCAATTGCTTGCCGACGATCACGCCGCTTTGGTTGCCCAGGCTCGCCGCGTGCAGCTCGACATTGCCCAGCCCGGCCTGCAGGTGGCCTTGGGCGTTGTTGAGCTGTTGGGCGGTGACGAGGTTCAGCTTGCCGGTGCTGGCGCTCAGCACGCCGTTGGCGTTGCTGCTCAGGCTGCCGGCGTTGAGGCTGAGGTCGGTGCTGGCCTGGGCAAAGCCCTGATGGTTGTTGAAGGCATTGGCGACGGTGAGATTCAGCGCGCCGTTGTCAGCCTGGATCAGGCCCTTGAGGCTGTTGTCGAGGTCGCTGGCATTCACCGTCAGCGCACCGGCAACCAGTACGCCGTTCTGATTATTCAGGCTGCCGGCGTTGACCGTCAGGGCGTTGGCAACGACTTGCCCGCCGCTGTTGTTCAGCGCAGCACTGTTGACTACAAGGCTGCCACCGGCCATTTCAATGCGGCCCTGGCGGTTGTCCAGCGAGGCGCTGTTCAGCGTTGCCGCCTGGCCTTCACCGAAGCGAATCAAGCCGCCAAGGTTGACGATGGCCGGCGCACTGATCGCCAGCGTTTGCTCGCCAAACAGCCGCGCCGTGGCGCCCTGATTGGTCAGGCTGGCCGTGCTGACGCTGACGGTTTTGCCCTGGATGATGCTGCCCTGGTTGGTCAGCGCCTGTGCGGCGGTGATCGCCAATGCCCGGCTGGCCAGCAGGTTGCCGGTGGTGTTGACGGTCTGCGCGTTCACCACCAGGTCGCCAGTGGCGTTGCGGCTGTTGTCCGGGGCCACACCGGCTTCGATGATGCCAGCGTTGGTGAGGTTGGCCGCGTTGAGCTCGATGCGTTGGCCGGCCGCGATGCTCTTCTGGTTGACCAATGCTTCGGCGCTGGTGACCTGCACATTGCCGGTGGCGTAGACCTTGTCGGTCAGGTTGACGCTCTGCGCGTTGACCCGCACGTTACCCGTGGCGGCGGTTTGCGCCATGCTCAGGTGGCCGTTGGCATCCAGCTGGATGTCGCCGCCACTGGCGGCCAGCGTGCCGTCGAGCTTCACGCCCACACCGGCTTCGGTGCCCACCAGTTTGATCGCACCAGCGTACATGCCGCCCAGGGCAGACGAGTCAATCGCCAGCTCCGGTTTGGCACTGCCGTCGTTGGCGCGCGGGGTCGCGTTGAGGGTCTTGGCATCGACGTCATTGCGCCCGGCGATCACCGCCAGTTCGCGTGCGTTGATCTGCGCGTTGATCTTGGCCGAGCGGGTGATGATTTCGAAGCGGTCGACGTTGCTGGCGTTCAAGCCTTCGCCGTCGATGGTCACGGCGCCGCCATCGACTTGGTAGCGCTGCAGTTGGCCGTTGGCGTCGAGCACCGGTTTGCCGGTGGTCAGGGTCACGTTGGGCGTGTTGATAAAGCCGCAACCGCTGCAGGTGATGCCGTAAGGGTTGGCCACGATGACCTTGGCCGACTGCCCCGCCACTTCGGTGTAGCCGCGCAACTGGCTGGGGCTGCCGCCGTTGACTTCGTTGAGGATGACGCTGGCGGCGCCGCCCTTGAGGTTGGGGTTGCCGACGATATAACCGCCGAGCTGGGTGTTGGTCACCGCGCCCGTGGCGTTGTTGAGGATCACGCCGTTGGGGCCGACGTTGTAGTCCTTGAACTGGTTATGGGACAAGCCACTGCCATTGGGCGTGGCGATGTTCACCACCGGCACGCCATTGCCGGCCTGGCCCAGGCTGGTGGCCGGGTTGCTCACCACGATGCCTTCGGCCTGGGCCAGCAACGGCTGCCAGAACAGCGCGTTGGCCAGGATCAGCACCAGGCCGCGCTTGGGCAGGCCGAAGAACGTGTCTCGCGGCTTCAGCGCAGCAGAAGGTTGGCGGGCCAGGAAGGCAAAGTGGCGAACATCCATTTTCAGATTCTCGTTGCGGCGGGGCGTTGAATTACAGGAAGAAGTCCATGCGGAAGTAGATCGGCGCTTCGCGCTCGCTCATCACTGCCGGGCGTTCCAGAGAATGGGCAAAGGTCACGCTGCTGCTGACGTATTTGCCACGGGCGAACAGTTCCAGCGAATTGCTGGAAACCCGGCCGTGCACTTCGCCGTTGTAGCGGCCGTTGCTGATCACGCCTTGGTCGTAACCGACGCTGGCGCCGTATTCGGCAAAGGCCGGGCGCATCCAGGCCCAGGTCACCGGGCGCGCCCAGCGCACGTCGTTGCGCCAGTAGCCGCCGCTGTCGCCGGTGAGCTGCTGGTCCTTGAAACCGCGCACCGAAGCCGAGCCGCCGAGGCTCATGCGCTGGGGGCTGTACAGTACGTCTTCGCTGCGTTGGCCGGTCGCCAGGCTGGAGAAGCTGAACGACTCGCCCCACAGCGTGAACGGCTGCAAATAGCTGACGGTGGCGGTGTACTTGCGGTAGCGCGCATTGGGCGTGAGGTTGCCCTGGGGGTCGCGCTCTTGATGATTGCTTTGCGCGTCGAAGGCGCCGATGCCGTTTTGCATGCCCAGGTCGATGTTGACGAATGAATTACCGATCCGCCGCCCGTGGTTAATGCCCAGCTGCAACTCACTCAGGCGCTGGCTGCTGACGCCGAGCCGCTCATCGTTGATGTAGTTGTTGGTGCGCAGATGCGCAACGCCGGCGTTGAGCGAGGTCTTGCTCACGTCGTCACGGTGGATCACCCGTTCGGCGCGGAACTGGTGGTTTTGGTTGTCGCCCGACTGCTTGAACTTGAACGTGTCGGCATAGCCCAGAGCGCGGTAATCACTCTCGCTGTAGGTGTAACTGAAGTTCCACCAGCCCCACGGCACGTTGTAATAGAGCATGCTGTTTTTCGAAGTTTTCTGGTGGTCGCTGACGCCATCGTGGCCGCCGCGCAACACCAGTTGGTCGGCCAGGCCCAGCGGGCTGTCCCACTCAAGGCCCGCGCCCCACTGTTGTTCACCGGTGCTTTTCTGGCCGTCGTTGTTGCGCGACAGGCTGGCGCGCCAGGGTTTTTGCGGGGTATTTTTGACCACCACGTCACTGCCGCCGATCTGGCTGCCGGGCGTGAGCTCCATTTGCGCCTGTTTGGAGGGCAGGCGGTTCAACTGGTCCACCAGTTGCTCGACCTCACGCAGGTTGAGCGCCTCACCGACCTTGCCCGGAAAGGCCATGGCCAGTTCGCGGTCAGTCACGCTGCTGCCTTCGGCGCTTTTCAGGGCTTCGAGTTTGCCTTCGACCACCAGCACTTGCAGGTGGCCGGTGGAAAGGTCTTGTTGGGGCAGGTAGGCACGGCTGGTGACGCGGCCTTTGGCGATGTAGTAATCGGTGATGGTCTTGAGCAGGTCATTGAGCTGCGACACACCCAGGCATTGGCCAACATAGGGCTTGAGCAGGCGCTCGCGGTCCGGCGCCGGCAGGCTGTCGGCGCCTTGCAGTTGAATGTCTTTGATGGGGAAGCAGCGCGTGTCCGCAGGCGTGGCCGGGGCCTGGGGCTTGGCTTCTTTGCCCGGCAGGTCCTTGAGTTCTTCGAGGCGACGCTGCTGTTCTTCGAGCAGGCGGTTCTGCCGGTCGCGGATCAGGTCTTGATCCCCAGGCGTGGGGGCAGCGATGGCGCTGTTCAGGCCCAGGCAAACGAGCAGGAAAGTGCACAGCAAATACCGAGTCCGTGGCAATAACGAAGACATGTTCGATCCATCGAAAATCAAGGGGCGGCAAACTAACATCGAACTTCCACTGATCCAAGAAACTGGGCTAGTTGGACTTTCGTACTCGTTAACTCTGCAAGCCTTTGATTAATAACAATAAATAATCATCAAAAAGACAGGAACGGTCTTACGGGAATTATTATTCCGACAGGCGGCTACTGTTTTGATGGCATTTCGACTAAGAACGGATAATTGCCATTAGTTGGCCATCAAGTTCGTGTCGAGATAGGTTAGTACCGGAGATCCCGGAAAAGTTCGCGGGCGTTTTGTGAATTGGATCCCATTTGTCGGTATTCAAGACAACGCGGATCAAATGTGTGTGCTGGCTCATGTGGGAGCTGGCTTGCCTGCGATTGCATCACCCGAATCTGACTGACAGACCGAGCCGCCCGCATCGCAGGCAAGCCAGCTCCCACATTTGAATCTCTATGCCTTTGCGGTTCTCAACCGGCGCCTTTGTCTTTTTCCTGCCCCGGCACCAGCGTCAGCCCCGGGCGCTCCACATCACGGGATACGTGCGATTTAACAGCTTCCACACCGCCCTCCTCGTCGTTGTGGATCACCAGCACACCTGGCTTGCGAAACTGCTCGAGGTGGCCGTCTCCCAGGTTGAAACTTTCACTCAGGTGCTTGTCACTGAGCGCATTGGCCTCGGCGCGACGCTGGGCGAACTTGCGCCCCCGGCGTTGCTGGTAACGTGCCCAGCTGATCAGGATCACCGCGTTGAACAGGGCAATCCACAGGTAAATCTGCAGGGTATTCAGCGCGGCAAAAATCGGCGCTTCCAGGCGCGGGCCGCCATGGGTTTCGAGCATTGCGCTCATCCCGCGCACCAGCAGCCAGATAAGCCCGGCCCACGCGAGCAATGTCAGCAATACGTCGACAATCCACATCACGGTGTTCTGGCGAGTTCTGACCAGTTTCATGATCACGCCTCCTCTTCGCGGGGTTTGATGCCGCGGTCCGGGCTGACCCAGCGCGCGCGTTTCTGATGCTGGTTAAACAGCACTTTGGGGAAGCTGACCAGGGTGGTGAACAAGCTGACCAGCCAGAACACCATCGGGTACCACACGGTCCAGAACAGGGTTTTCCACAGGTCCTTCTCGTAGCGCCGGTCAATCAGGATGCTCACCGCAAACTGCAACAGGCACACCATCGCCAGCACCAGGCCGGTGAACGCCGGTGGCACCAAAGAGTCCACGGCAATCGCCTGTGGCAGCACCATGAATTTACCCAGGCCCCAGAAAATTACCGAGAGCAGGAAAGTGAAGGCCCAGCCGGTGGACAGGCAGTATTCGAACAGCAGCGGCCACAGGTAGCGATGGCGCCATTGCCAAATGCCCCGGATGTTCTTGAACAGTACTTCGGCGCCGCCCTGGGCCCAGCGCAGGCGCTGTTTCCACAGGCCGCCGACGGTTTCAGGCATCAGGATCCAGCACAGGGCGCGGGGCTCGTAGAAGATCGCCCAGTGATCAAGTTGCAGCTTCCAGCTCACGTCGATATCTTCGGTGATCATGTCAGTGGACCAGTAGTCGATACGGTCCAGCGCCTTCTTGCGAAACGCCACCACCACACCCGACACGGTGAAGATCCGCCCGAACACACGCTGGGTGCGTTTGATCAAACCGATGATCGAAGAGAATTCGCCCACCTGCACCCGGCCAATCAATGTGGAACGCGTGCGGATACGCGGGTTGCCGGTCACGGCGCCCAGGCGCGGGTTGTCGAGCATCGGCGCAACCATATAGGCCGCCGCGTTTTTATCGAGCAAGGCATCGCCGTCAATGCACACCAGGTATTCGCTGCGTGCCGCTACGGCGCCCATGCGCAGGGCCACGGCCTTGCCCTGGTTCTGCGCCAGGTGCAGCACGCGCAAGCGCGGATATTCCAGGGCCAGGGCATCCAGCACGGCGGCGGTGTTGTCTTTGGAACCGTCGTTCACCGCGATCACTTCGATGTTCGGGTACAGCTGGTCCAGTGCTGCGTGGATGGTGTCGGCAACGTTATCGCCCTCGTTGTAGCAAGGGATGATGATCGAAATCAGCGGGTTGCCGGCCAGCGTTGGCGCCGGGGTGTCTTCCTTCCACGGCCAGTGGCGCTCCCAGTGCAGCCAGAAGTACAGGCCGCCGGCGATCCACAACGCCGACATGAAGAGCGGGTAGAAGAACACGAAGTCCATCAGGAACTGCCCGGTGACCAGGAAGATCAAGCCAAGGGGCACCCCCAGCACCAGCGCCAACACGAATAAAGCCAGGATTCTGTCGAACATGGTCAAGGGTTCCATTGGTTGGAAAGGGCCGGACGTACCGTCTTCAGGTCCGGCGAGTTTTCCAGGAAGTTGTCCGGGTAGTAACCAAAACTCCTGACCCCCTGGCGTTTGAGCACACCCATCCATTCGGCCATCTGCGCGCCGTCGATATTCGGCGCATCCTTGGTACGCCAGTCTTTGGCTTGCAGCTCAAAGACGGTGCGATACAGCGCGTCTGGGCGGGCCTTGACGGTGGCCACCAGTTTTTCCAGCCAGGCATTGGAGTTTTTCAGCGTCTCGCCTTCCATCAACGGCATGGCCATCGGCGCGGTCCAGTCGTAGGTCTGGAGGAAATCATCGAGGTTCTGCGCAAACCACGCTTCGCTGGCCGGGTTGAGCATCGGCTCGGCGAAGATATTGCGCGCGGTCTGCACCTGCGGCCCACGGATGGCGCGGACCTTGCCGATCAGTTCCTGGGTGAAATCGATCAGGTAACGGCTCTTGAAGCGGGTCCAGCGTTGCATCACGGCCGGGTCATCGCGCAGTGCGGCGATAGTGTTCGGCAGGCCGTTGGCGGCATAGGCCTTGAGCGCGGCGGGGCTGGCGTCTTCGAAGTCGGAGAACAGCGCGTCGTCGTGGAACAGCACGCCGTCAATCGAGGTGTTGCGCGCCAGGTCCTCGTAGATCTCGCCGATTTGCTGGCGCACTTTCGGATCAAACGGCGACAGGCGTTTGTACTGGTCGGGGTCGATACCGACCTGGCCGGTTTTCGGGTCCCAACGGGTGACGCGTGGCAACGTCGGGTCCAGCGCAAAGCTGAGCACCGGCATCCACGCGTAAATCGCCACATGGCCACGGGTGCGCAGTTGCCAGGTCACACGGTTGAACAGATCCTGACGCACCGGCAGGTGGCGGTTGGGGAAGTACAGCGAGTGCACCAGGCCGTCGCCCTTGGGGTCGGCGAAGGCTTGCAGGAACACGGTGCTGGCGCCCATGTCGACCACGCGCTGGATCAACTGGTCGAGGTTGCGTGCCTCTTGGGCCGGGTCAGGGTCGTAGACGTTGTCCAGGTCCACGTGCAGCACGCGCATGGAGGTTCGCGACTGGGTGCCGACGATGGCGTTGGCGTAGTGCTCGCCGTCCGGGTCGGAAGCCACCAAAAAGCGCGGGCTGCTCTTGAGGTTGGCGAGGTCGTCGAGGCCGTCGTCCAGGGTCAGGGCCATCTGGTAGCCGTTTTCGCCCACCACCGCCAGCGAAGTGCCGTCAGCGGCGCCGTACGGCCACACCCACACGCGCGGAGCTTTGCCGGTGACCGCACGCAGTTTATTGGTAATGGCGGTGACGTCGGCCCGCATGCGCGCCTGGAACTGAGCTTCGGTTTCGTATTTGCCGGTGGCGGCGTCATAGCGACGCGTCGCGGCAGCCGGCTCGAGGTTGCCTTGGGGGTTGGCCAGGATGCCGGTGTGGCTGGCGTCGGTGTGGGCGGCGATTTCCACCAGGTTCGACTTGGAAATTTCGCGCACCTGTTCCCACGTCAGGAAGTCGGAACGGGCACGCGGCGTGCCGGCGAAGTCCACCGGTTTGTTCAGCGGCGTGTCGATCCAGTAGCCGACCGGGGCGAGGATCGCCGGCCAGTTGTAGGCGCGCAGAATCGGCAGTACACGGGTGTAAAAGCTCGAATAGCCATCGTCGAAGCTAAGCATCACCGCTTTGGGCGGCAGCTCACGCCCGCCGCTGCGCGCAGCCAGGATCTGGTCGACGCTGACCGGTTGGTAGCCGTTCTCGCGCAGCCAGGCCAGCTGTTCGATCAAACGCTCGGTGCGCACCGCCACCACGGCCTGGTCGGGGTCGCGATCCTCGACATCGTGGTAAGCAATCCCCAGGAAGTGGTTTTTCGGCCACGGCGCTTCACGCACAGGTACCGGGCGTTCGGCGGGAGGCGTGTAAGGCGCGGGCTGCTGGGCGCAAGCGCCGGCGAGCAATACACCCAGGACCAATAAAAAACGGCTGAGAACAGTCATGGTCAGGCTCTTCTAGAAACGGTAAGTGAGGTCGACGAGCAGGCGCAGATCGCGCTCGCGGTCGCCGTCATAAGGGCGGCTGATCAGGCTCAGGTTGGCGCCGACGTCCAGTACGTCGTTCCAGCGAAAACGTTGGCCGTAACCGATCAAGCCGACGCCTCCGGTGGAGTAATCCTTCTGGCTATACGTACCCGCACCGAGCTGGAACTGCTGACTCCACTGGGTTTCGTAGCGGCGATAAAGCACATGGTTGACCGTGACGGTGGGCAACACGCTGAGGTCAGACTTGGGGTTGAAGTACACCGTGTCTTCTTTGGTGTTGCGGCTGGCGCCGACTTCAAGGCCGAGGTCCACTTGCACGTGGGGCGAGCTGTAGATGCCCTGGCGGCCGGTGAGCAAGGCTTCGAGCCGGTTGTTGCCGTCGCTGAAATGCGACGGGCTCAACGACAGCTTCCACTCGCGGCTTTCATTCTGGCGCCAGCGGATAAAACCGCTGCCGCCGTTGGCGGTGACGTCGGCATTCAGCGCGCGCAAGGGCGTAGTGGTCAGCAGGTAGCCGAGGCTGCCGCCGTACTGCCAGTTGTCATTGATGTCGCGGGCAATCGACACCGACGCGCCTTGCTTGGAGCCATAGCCGTAGGAATGGTTGGAGACTTCGGCTTCAAGGGTCATGTCGCGGGTGCGCCGCTCCACACCGACACGCTGCCAGCGATGCTGGCCGGTGCCTTCGGTGAAGTCTGCGGTGGCGTAACCGGCACCGGCGAACAGGCGCCAGTCTTCATCGATAGGCGGCGTATAGAGCACGCTTTCAATGCCCCAGTCACGGCTGCCGGCAACCGCACCGGCGTCGTTGTTATTACCGCCGCCGTAGCTTTTGCCGGTGTGGGCCTCGACGCGCAATTCAGCCATGTCGTGCACATCCCGCAGGCGGCTGAGGCGTTGCACTTGGCGGTTGTCCGGGTTGCGTGCGAGCACGTCGTCGGTCAGGGCGTCCATCTGGCGCCATTCCTGAAGGTCCATGGCGGTGTAGGCCTGGGACACTTCCAGGCCAATGTCGCGCGGGGCCTGGGCTTCGGTTTCCTTGAGGGTGCCTTCGGCGCGCCGTGGCAGGTCGCGGGCGCGGTACATATCGGCCTGGGCCAGGCGCAGGCCGACATTGCCCGGCGCCTTGGCCACCAAGGCTTCCAGGCCGGTTTCGCTGCCCGGCAGATCGCCGCCGTAGGTGCCGGCCTGGGCCGACAGCTGCTGGGCGTCCATCCAATTGTCGTTGGGGTTGCCGATCGGCAGGCCCTTGAGCTCAACCCGCGGGTTCTGGCTTTTCGCCAAGTCGTTGGCCACGGTGCGGGCCTCGTCGACTTTGTCGCTTTCGAGCAAGGCGTAGAACAGTGCGGTGCTGTCATCGACGCGGTAGCTGGCGTCGGCATCCGGCGCGGCCAGTACCTGGCGATACAGCGGCTCGGCCTGTTCCGGCTGGCGCTGGTCGAGGTAAGAGGCGGCGACCCAGCGCAGCGCGTAGGTGGGCAATTGCACACCTTCGCCGTTGAGGGTCTGGTATTCGCGAATCACGTCAGCGGTGCGCGCCCGGGCTTTGAGCGCACCCAGACGGTCGATGCGCCAGCGCACCACGTCGTCGTGGGCACTGGCGTCCGGGGTCCAGCGGGCGAGCAGTGTGTCGTAGTCGGCGAGGGCGCGGTCGGCGACCACGTAGCGCTCTTTTTCGGTTCGCGTGGCGAACTCGGCCATGCGCACGCGCTCGGCAGCGAGGTCGCCTTCCAGGCGGCGCTGGGTCACGGCATCGAGTACGCCGGGATGCTTGGCCGACAGGCGCAACGCCGGTTCCGGCAAGCGCGCCTTTTGCAGCGCGACGATGTATTCACGCACCACTTCGGGTTTGTCGCCCGCGCGGATAAACGCTTGGTCGAATTCGAAGAGCGCGTCGTAATTCAGGCCGGCACGGGTCAGCGCATAACCGAGGGCCATGCGGCGGTTCGGGTCGTTGGGGTTGGCGGCCACCAGCGCGCGGGTGCGTTGCACCGCTTCGTTGGTCTGGCCGCCGTCGGCCTGGGTCAGGGCCTGGCCCAATTGCAGGTCGATATTATTCGGCTCACGCAACAGCGCCTGCCGGTAAACCGCCAGCGCCTGGGGCCACTGCTTTTGATTGCGATAGGTACGCGCCACGGTGGCGAGCGCTTGGGTGGTCAGGTTGCGATTTTTGCCTTGGGCCTCATACACCTTCAGCACTTCGGCGTCTTGCCCGGCCCAGCCGGCAATCACCAAGTGATCGCTGATCTGCCCCGGTGTCTGGCGTTCCGCAGGCAGTTGGCGCAGTTGGGTAAGGGCTGGCGTGAAATTGCCATTACGCGCCTGGATGATCAGAGCGTCGTAAGCAGGATCGGCCAGGGCAAAAGCGGGCATCAGCAGTTGGGTGCACAAAGCTGCCCCGATGAGCAGTCGCAACCGACCTGAAGCACTGATGGGTAGGGTTCGCAACATATCGTGAGCTTCCTTACACACGGAAAGCTGTAACGATAGGTGGTCCTGAGCAATTTGCTTCAGGGTGCCGGCGTCTAGTGACCCGGCCTAGCTTTCCTTGTAGGAACTATCCCTTAGGAAAGTAGGGGAATGCGCAATTCGGAACAATTGTTCAGAATTGGCTGGAGGGATTAAACACAAACAAATGTGGGAGCTGGCTTGCTGTTGTGGTGAGGGAGCTTGCTCCCTCACCACAACAGCAAGCCCGCTCCCACTGGTGCTTAGTGCGCGCCGCTGACTGCACCGGCTTTGGCCATGATGAAGCTGAGGAACTGCTCGACGGTCATTTTCTGGCCGTTGAACGTCACTTCATTGTTGGCGTAGTGCAACTTGGACACCACGTCCGTGCCGACCAGCGTCGCCAGCTGAGTGCCAACCGCCATGCCGCTGACCATTTCGGCCGCCATCTGGGATTGCTGCTCGATGGCTTTAGGGTCGGTCACGCCGCCCATCTGCGCTTGCAGGCCGGCTACGTCGCCAATCATTGGCTTGGACAGGGTCAGGTTGGCATCCAGCAGCGCAACCATTTGCTTGCCCAATTCAACCGGCGGCAGCTCCATGGAGGCTGGCTTGGCCAGGTCCAGGATCAGGCTGAACTTGCTTTCGCCATGGGTGGTTTTCAGCGACAGGTTTTCCAAAGCCACTTGCGGCTTGGCGGCCAGCGCCTGGTTCACGTTGGCTTCGGCCAGGGCCTGCTCGGCTTCGGTCAGTTGCAGCTCAGGCACCGGTTGGCCGGCAGCGGCGGCGGCTTGCACCGGCTGCATTTTTTCCTGATAAAGCTTGGTCAGCACCAGCATCGACGGGATGTCGACGTTCTTCATGCTCACGGCCATGGCCGCAGAGCCCACCGGCTTACCCTGGTAACCAATTTCGTCGATCTTGTAGTCGACGCGGCCGGCCAGGTTGTTGTCTTTGGTCTCGCTGGTGTCTTTCTGTTCAAAGCCCTTGAACGTCAGCACGGATTTCTGCGGACCGAAGGTGACCTTGGTGTCAGTCAGCTCAACGGTGTTCTGCCCGGTGTAGAAACCAAAGGTGGATTTTTCCAGGTTGCTGGCAATGGTCAGGCCTGCCAGCTCAGCTTCGAACGCCGCACCGTCGGCATCGACTGCCGACACCTTGAGGCTGTTCATGAAGCCCTCAGCCTTGACCTTCTGGCCTTCGGCCGTGCTGTCGAAGTCCAGGTTGGCACCGCTGAAGCTCACCGCAGCCTTGTCATCCTTGATCTCCAGGGGCAGCAGTTCGACGTTGCCGTTGACCGAACGGTTGTAACCGATGTTGGCCACGCCCTTGAGCGGCGACACGTCTTTGCTGGCGGCGAACCATTTTTCAGTGGTGGCGTTCTTTTCCAGCGCGTAGTGACTGGTGGCCATCACCGGCAGCCATTTCAGCGACACCAGGCGCGAGAACGGCAGCGGGCCGTGTTCGATATGGTCAACAAACAGCAACTCGGGGTTCGGGTTGCCTTCACCGAACACACTGCCCTGCCCTTTGAGGCGGTAATGGGCAGTACTGCTGAACAGGCCACGGTCCAGGGACACCAGCTCAAGGCTTGCGGTGCCATCGACACCGGCCATGGAGGTCTGCAGTTCTTTGTTGGCATTCTGGATCGCGGTCTGCAGGACCGGTTCCAGCTGCTTGCCGGTGTACCAGGCACCGCCCGCACTGACGGCGCCGATGGCGACAACAAAACCCAAGAAAACAACGGCTGGCTTATTCATGAAGTGACCTGATCAAATCCTGTGAGAAGTGGGCTGTCTTCCTTGAACCCTGAGGGGGTTGGCTCAAGCCCGCCGAAAACGGGGGAAGATTAGCACTGGCGGCCGCTGACGGCCCAGTTTTCTCAGAGTGGTCACGCCGCACTTCGTTCACGAATACTCGGTTTCAATCTCATCGAGTTGATGATCAAAACTCTTCAAACGCGCCGTCCAGGTGTACACCAGCACCTCAAACTCGCGGTGGATCACCGCGTTGCCCGGTGTGTCGGCTTTGGGATTGCAGAAGTCCAGTTGATAGCGCTCACGGGCCATCTGGTTGGCCACGTCGGATAATTCCCGCGCGTTATTCAGCCAATGCCTGCCATCCGCAACCTGCTTGTCGAGCAACACACACTGTTTTTTCAACGCTTCGAGGCTTTTCTCCAGCGGCGTGCCGGTGAGTTCGCCCATGACTTCCTGAAACGTTCGCCCGGGCTGCCAGTAACTGCCCCAGAAATAACGGTCGAACACGGTTTCAACGCGGCGCAGTGCAACCTTGGTGTCCCAGATCGCCAGGCGCGTCTTGCCTTGTTCGAGCAAACGCTTTTTCACCCGTTGGTTTTGATAGGACGCCCAGGCCACCACGCCGATGGACAAGGTGCCGATCACCAGGCAAGCGCTGTCGAGAAACACCATGGCCTTGTCGATTTGGTGAGCGAGCATGACGCCGTAGAAATAGGCAGCCGATAACAACACCAGTGCGAAGAACACGCACCAGAAAGCGGGAGCATAAGGGTTTTTCATTATTGGAATCCCCATGAGCAAACGCGAGCAGTGTCAGGTGAAGCGTCACGGCGCCTCACCTGACAAAGCATAGCGTTTCGCTCAGGGTTTGCCGGGCTGTGACGCTTGCGTTCGTCCGCTTTCCCAGCCGCCGCCCAATGCCAGGAACAGATCGATCTGGCTCATGGCTACCTGAGTGTTCGCCTGCGCCAATTGCGCGCGCATGCTGGTGTGGGTGCCGGTGGCTTGCAGGTCGGCCAGGAACGAGGCGCGCCCGGCCTGATAGAAGCGGTGCGTCTGGTCAGCGGCTTCTTCCGACGAGGCTTCAGCTTCGGCCAGCGCGTCGCGGCGCTGCAACAACGCGGCGTACTGCGCCAGGCCGGTCTGAGTCTCGCGGATGGCATTGAGCACCACCCCGTCGAAATGCGCCAGGGCGCCCTGGGTAGCGGCTTCGGCTTCGTGGATGCGAGCGCGGGCGCCGTTGGTCGGCACGCTCCAACTGATCAGCGGGCCAAAGCCCCAACGGTTGGTTTGCGGTTCGCCCAGATGGTCGAGAATACCCACGGTGCCCACCGTCGCGCCGATGCTGATGTCCGGGTACAGCGCGCCGGTGGCTACACCAATTCGCGCGGTGGCGGCCGCCAGCTGGCGTTCGGCCTGGCGCACGTCAGGGCGACGCTTGAGCAACGCGGCGCCATCACCCACCGGCAGCAACTGGGCGATGTGCGGCAACTCGGCGCAACTGCCCGTGCCTGCCGGCAGTTGATCCACCGGTTTGGCCAGCAACATCGACAGGCGGAACAGCGCGGCCTGGCGTGCAGCGTCATAGCGCGGCATGTCGGCGCGCAAGGATTTGAATTGGGTCTGCGAACGCGTCACCTGGGTTTCGTCGCCACGCCCAGCGTCACGCAGGCGTTGGGTCAGGCGCGTGCCTTCGGCTTGCAGGTCGAGGGAATGCTGGGCGATGGCTTTTTCTTCGTTGGCCGCGCACACCTGGGTGTAGGAACGCACCACATCGGCCACCAGGGTGATGCGCGCGGTATCGGCCGCGGCCTGAGTGGCGTCGGCACTGGCCTGGGCGCTCTCGATGCCGCGCTGCAAGGTGCCGAACAAATCGAACTGGTAGGACGTGGTGATGCCGGCACTGCCAATGTTGGCGACCGGCACTTTTTCCGTCAGCAGAAACGCTTCACCGGACTCCTGCAGGCGCTGTACTTCCGCCTTGGCCCCGGCATTCCAGCCACCGGCGGATTCGGCTTGCTGCACCTGGTAGCGCGCACGTTGCAGGTTGGCGGCCGCCACACGCAGGTCGGTGTTGGAGGCCATGGCCTGGCGCACCAGCTCATCCAGGCGCGGGTCTTTGTAGAGCTTCCACCAGTCGGCGGGCACCGGCGCTGACACAACGTTTTGACCGTCAGTGGCGATCTGCCCCTGTAAGTCGCTACGGTTCACCGCCGACTTTTGCGGCAGCTTGTAATCCGGGCCCACCACCTGGCAGGCCGACAGCAACAACCCCAGCGCGGCAGTCGCCAGAAGCCGCTTCATGGCTTGTCTCCGTCTTTAACCTTATCGGCGATGATCGACACAGTGGCCGTGCGCCCGGCAATCATGCGGAAGTCCGCCGGCACCTCATCAAAGGCGATGCGCACCGGAATCCGCTGGGCCAGCCGCACCCAGCTGAACGCCGGGTTGACGTTGGGCAGCAGGTTGGAACCGCTGCTGCGGTCGCGGTCTTCAATACCGGCGACGATGCTCTGCACATGGCCGCGCAAGCGCGCATTGTCGCCGATCACGCGGATGTCCACGCCCATGCCGACGTGAATGCCGTCGAGCTTGGTCTCTTCGAAATAACCGTCGATGTGGAAAGAGTTGCTGTCCACCACCGACAGCACCGGCCGCCCGGCCGTGACGAATTCCTGGGCACGCGGCGCGCGGTCGTTGACGTAGCCGTCCACCGGGCTGCGGACCACCGAACGGTCGAGGTTGAGCTGGGCCGAATCCACGGTCACCTGCGCTTCGGCCAGGGCCGATTGGGCGCGGGCCACGCGGGACTGGCTTTCTTCCAGCTGCTCGCTCGGCACCAGGTTGCCCAGGCCACGGTTACGCTTGTACTCGCGGCTGGCCTGGGCCAGGGTTTCCTGGCGGTCGGCCACCGCGGCCTGGGCCTGGCGCAGGGCCAGCTTGAAGCGGTCCTGGTCGACGGCGAACAGCACCTGGCCTTTGGTCACGAGCTGGTTGTCGCGCACGTCCACCTGCTGGATCAACCCGGACACGTCCGGGGCGATCTGCACGATGTCGGCACGGATGTGCCCGTCGCGGGTCCAGGGCGCAAACATGTAGTACATGACCATGCGCCACACAACGACAACCGCAAACGTCACGATCAACAACGTGAGGACAACACGGCCGATGGTCAAAAAAGGTTTTTTCATGTCATCAGGTATCGACTGAGTGAGTCCACCGCGCCGAGCAACAGCGCGTAGAGCCCCACATTGAACAATGCCCGGTGCCAGACCAGGCGATAGAAGTGAATGCGCGTCAACAGCCCGTGCACCACCAGAAACAACACATACGTAATGCCCATCAGCACCAGCAGCGTGGGCAGGAACACCCCGCTGATATCCAGATCACCGATCATAAAGGCGCTCCATCAGGCAGCGGCGCTTCCAGCTCGGGGCCGCCAATAAATTCCACGCCGGGCAACAACGACAGGCGCAAGCCGGCCAATGCGTGCAACAGATGCAGGCGGGTTTCGTCTTCGTTTTGCAGGCCCTGGCCGTTGAGGGCGCGGCGCGTGCGGTCCAGGGTCATCAGCAGACCGCTCGGCGCGGGCAAGCGTTCACCTGCCTTGAGGCAGGCCTTGAAGTAACCGCCCACGCCTTCCACGACCTGGTTGAGCAACACACGCGGCACGCCGTAGATGCGTGGCGCGTAAGCCAGCAGGTCGAGCAGGTTCAGCGCCACACGCAAATCGCGCAGGGCGGTGCCGGTGTCCTGGTTGATCAAGGCCAGGCGCGGCAGGTGCTGCATCAGGCGGTCGAGCATTTGCACGGCCATGTGCCGGTGTTCGGCCAATGTCGCAGGCTCGGTCAGGCTGACGATGTCGCGCCAGCTGAAACGGGTCAGGCGCTTGGCGGCCAATTCAGCGCCGAAGGGCCGCGCGATCAACGTCCAGATAAAGGCAAACAGCAAGCCCACGGGCCCGGCCAGGTTAACGTTGGCGAAGTTCAGAAAGTCCGCGTCGTAGGCGCCCTGGATGCTGATGAACGACGAGGTGTTCACCAGTGTCAGCAGCATGCCGAGGTAAAAGCGCGGCTGCACGGTGAGGGTGCCGATGCAGATAAACGGCACGGCAAACGCCAGCACCAGCATCGGGAAATCGTGCAGGTTGGGCAGCACCAGAAACAGATAGAGGCTGGCGAGCAACACCGACATGGCGGTCCAGAAAAAGAACCGGTAAATCTGCGGCGCCGGGTCGTCCATCGAGGCAAAAAAGCTGCAGGCCACGGCGGCCAAAATGACCGCGCTGCCGCCGTCGGTCCAGCCCAGCAGAATCCACAGCACTGAAGCGACGATGATCGCGGTCACCGTGGAAAACGCCGAGTAGAACATCAGGCCACGGTCGAGGAATGGCGTGAGCCGGCCCAAACGCCAGTGGCGGTAAACGGCGCGCCAGGTGTCCTGGCTTTCGCACTGAATGGCGGCTTGCAGGCTGCGGCAGTCCTGCCACAGATCGATCCACTCGCCGAGGCGATACAGCGCGTTGGAGAACAGCAGCGTGTGGCGGTCATCCAGCGCTTCGCCCTGGGGTTGCAGGGCATCGACTTGGTCACGCAAGGCGCGCCAGCTGTCCATTGGCGCGCTGTCCTGGGTGTTATCCAGCCATTGGGCAGTGGCCAGCAAAATCGGCTCCATGTGCTCAAGAAACTCCGGCGCACGGTGCTCGATGGCATACAGCGCATCGTCGAGCGCATCCACCACCGGCAGCAGGTGAATCATGCGCCCGCGCAGTTCCTTGGTATTACGCACGGTCTGCGGCCGCGCGCCTTCGTGGGGCAACTGGCCGATCATCAATTCGAGGGTGTTGAAGGTCGCGACCATGCCGCCGCGCAGGGTACTGATTTCTTCGGTGTCCACGTTGCGCGTCAAAAAGCGCTGGCTGTAGACCTGGGCGTCGGCAAACCACTTGGCCACCGAGCCGTCGAACACCGGCATCAGGCGGCGCGGCCAGAACATCGCGCCCACCACCGCCGCCACGGCGATGCCAAGGAAGATTTCTTCGGTGCGCGCTTCGGCCACGTCCCACACCGCCAACGGGTTATCCACAACCGGCAGGGCGATCAGCGGCAAGGTGTAACCGGCCAGCATCAGCGCATAGCTGTTGGCGGTACGCAGGTGCAGCGACAAAAACAACAGCGTGCCGGTCCACAGCGCAATGATCACAACCAGCACATAAGGCGTCTGGATGAACATCGGCACAAAAAACACAGCCGCCGCCGCGCCCATGAAGGTGCCGATGGCGCGGTACAACGCCTTGGAACTGGTGGGGCCGACAAACGGGCTGGAAACGATATACACGGTGGCCATCGCCCAATACGGACGTGGCATTTGCATGAGCATGGCGATGTACAAAGCGATCATCGACGCTGCGAAAGTACGCACGCCGTAAAACCAGTCTTTTGCAGGCGGCATGCCGGTGAAGAAGCCGTTCAAGAGGTCATCACCTCGGCCGCTTCGAAGGCGCGCAGTACGCGCAACGCGGCTTCCAGGTCGCTGTGGGCGATATCGGCCAGCACTTCCTGGCGCAGGCGCACCAGTTGCACTTCCACCGCTTGCACCAACTCGCGGCCACGCTCGGTGAGGCTCAAGGCCTTGGCGCGGCGGTCGTGGATGTCTTCGGTACGGCACACATAACCGCCGGCGCACAACTGGTCGAGCAGGCGCACCAGCGACGGGCTTTCCATCCCTGAAGCCTGGGCCACTTTCACCTGATGCACGCCATCGCCCAAACGGCCGATCATCAACAACGGCACGGCGCAGGCTTCGGAGATGCCATAGCTCACCAGCGTGGTCTGGCAGATTTTGCGCCAGTTACGGGCGCCCACCACCATGCTGCTGCTGAGGTTCATCTGGAGTTGTTCGAGGGTCTGAGGCACTGGATAGTTCGCATACAGTTAGTTTGCTAACTATCAATATGGTGGATGGATCCAATGTCGTCAAGTTTTGATACAAATTTGTGATGGGTGGTGGGACGGTGTGGATAAGTAAAGCGGGTTTGAGCGTGAGCGTCGGATCAAGCCACCTTTATTCGCTCATCGCCCGCGCCGCCTCCTCCTCAATAAACCCAAACACCTCCTCCGGCACGCTGTACTGAAACTGTTTGCGCCGGTGCTTGGAGAGCTGGCCTTCATTGTCCAGACACATCATCACCAGCTTCGACAAATCACTGCCCCGCACGTCGTAGCGCTGGTTCACGGCCTTGATCACACGGTCGTAGCGGCCGAGAAATTCGGTTTCTTCACGCAGTTCCACCTCCAGCGCGTGGCGGGCCATTTGCAGGGTGAATTCGACGCAGCGAGTGGCGTCCCAGTAACGGTAGATCGACGGGTGGCCGAAGAATTCGAAGGTCATTTGGTCACCGTCCAGCCACGTGACGTTCCAGAAGTCCCGTATCGGCCGGGAGAAAGTTTTAAGAGCATCCAGATAGGTTTGTTCTTCGTGTTTCATCGCGACAGAAACCGGCAGCAACAAACCGTTTTCCAATGCACCGTAATGACAGAGGGTCTGGTGGATCAGAAAGCGTGACAAGCGCCCGTTGCCATCCATGAAGGGGTGCAGGAATACGAAACCGAAGGCAGTGACAGCGGCGGCAACGAGCGGGTCAACCTCGCGCTCGGGCACATTGGCGAAAGCCATCAGCTCTTCCATCAGCTCCTGGCACAGCTCAGGCGCTGGCGGCACATAACTGACGCCCGCGGCTCCGCGCAGGCCGTTGTGCAAATAGTTTTGTTCGTGGCGGAATGCGACGGCTTTGTCAAAAGGATTGGAGACAGTGCTGTTTTGCAGCTCTACCAGATAGTCCTCGGTCAGCAGCCGCCCTTCATGGGCTTGGCGTAACAGTTGGACGAAACGACGGGACTTTTCTTCGCTGGGTTGCTCTTTTTCGATGGCGAACGAATCACGGGTTTCATGGAGATAGGCCCATTGTATGGCCCGGTCCATCATTTCAGGTGCAAGGGTCGCCATGAAGGTCCTGGCGCGGCCCAAAATGTCCAGGCTCAGCAGGGCTTCGATTTCAGGTGTTCGCTCAACAGTCGCGCAATAAGCCAAAGTGCCAAGGCCGTTGAAGTCGATACGCCAACGGGAATTACGCGTAGAAGGCCCTGTCACGTAGCGTTGAGGATCAAACAGAGGTGACACGCGGCTGTTGATCGGCTTGTTGTAATCCAGCCGTTGAAGGGTCAAGCCCTCCCACAGATAACAAGCCTTGCGGATGAATACACCGTTGGGGGCTCTTGCCAGCGCTTGCAGCAATTGGTCTGCACTGACCGATTCAAGTGCCTGAGCCAGAATGCCAAGGTTGATACCTTCATGTTTGAGGGCAAAAAGAATGTGGTCGAGCACTGAATCGGCTGAAGGCGCAACCGTGTGGGGAACAGCCAGGCAGTCACCGATTATCGAGACCCGCGTAACGGGCTTGACCATCGCAGTACGAAGGGGGGCAATCGCCTTTAGCCCAAGGCATTGGTGAAGATGGGCATAACCAACCAGAGACATCGCGTAGCCTCAGAAAAAACTCACTTACGCGATTAAAGCCCAGTTTTTTTCAACCAACACCCGATTTTTTCAATTTTTAATATTTCTGCTAAGTTTTTTGCACCCCTCTGCCACTGTGTAGAAGAAGATTCAACTCATCCACCACCTCGGCCCAATCCGCGTCCTCGAGTATTTCACTGCGTAAGAACTTCTTCTGGTTCTCGGTCCAGAAAAACGCATCAGCCAGATGCAACTCCGGCTTAAGCGGCGAATGCACCGCCACAAACTTCTCAATACTCACCGGATCATCCGGCAGCCCAAGCTGTTTGAAGAGGGACGGCAAGCTGTGCACAGGCGATTCCATGGCGGGCTCCTAAAAGGATGGTTCTCCCGAGTCTAGCCCAGGCGCCAGCCACGCCAACAACCGCTCGACGCACTGCTGCGCCGACAGCACGCCGGTATCCAGCACCAATGAGGCGTGCGGCGGTGGCTCGTAGGGCGAGCCGATGCCGGTGAACCCCGGCAACTCGCCCCGGCGCGCGCGGGCGTAATGCCCTTTGGGGTCGCGCCGCTCGCACACCGCCAGTGAGGCGCTGCACCAGACCTCCCGATAGTCACCGCCCAGGCGCTCGGCAAATAGTGCGCGCAGTTCAACCAGCGGCGCGATCATCGCCAGGATCACGATTTGGCCGTTTTCCACCAATAACGCCGCCAGTTCGCTGGCGCGGCGGATGTTTTCCAGGCGGTCGCTGTCGGCGAAGCCCAAGTCTTTGTTGAGGCCACCGCGCAAGGCGTCGCCGTCGAGCACCAGGCTTTGCCGGCCTTGTTCGAACAGCGCCGCCTGCAGCCCTTGAGCCAAGGTGGATTTGCCCGAGGCAGGCAAGCCCGTGAGCAAAATCGCCACGCCGCGATGCCCATTGCGCGCTTCGCGCTGACGGCGAGTGATGCTCGCCGTCGGTGCTACCAGGTTACTTGGCGACGGCACGGGGCACCGGCGCGGTGATGTTGCCCGCTGCCCACGCCGATTCACGGCTGGCGAGCGCCGTGGCAATCGATTGCACGCGGTCGGAATCCAGCTGTTCGGGCAGCGGGTCGAGCCCGGCGCTGGCGAAGATCTGGCCGTAAGCGTTACGCAGGTCGGCGTAGGCCAAGTCACGGCGCAGGTCGGCTTGCAGGGTGTTGAGTTCGCCCTGGATCAGGTCGAGCTCGCCCAGGCCGGCCGCTTCATGGCGGTTGCGCAATTGGGTGAGGATTTGCCCGTCGATGTTGGCCAGTTGCTCGTTGGTCTTGAACTGGCGCACGGCGTCCTGATAGTTGGCGTTGGCCACGTAGATCTGCGCCAGCACCGCAATCGACATCGCCTGACGGCGCGCGGTGGCGACTTCTTCACCGGCCTTGGCCACGTCGATGGCCGCAGGTGCGGAGATCACGTTGAACAGGTTCCAGGTGACCTTGGCGCCGTAGTCGGCCCAGCGGTTGTCCACCAGGAAGGAGTTGCTATCGTAATGCCCACCGGCCGAAAACTCCAGGCCCGGTAGCAGGCGCAGCATGGCTTTGCGGGTTTCGGCGGCGCTGATGCGGGTCTGGTAATCCTGCTCACGCAGCTCCGGGCGGTTGGCCAGGGCTTCCTGTTCCAGGCTGGCCAGGTTGACCTTCAATTGCGGCACGCTGTAGTCGTCAGGCGTCGCCAGCTTGACGTCGGTGCCCATGGGCAGGTTGATCAGGGTCGCCAGCTCGGTCTTGGCCAGGGACAACGCGCGGCGCTGCTCCTGCAATTGGCGTGTGGCTTCGATCAGCGAGCGCTGGTAACCGAGGGCCTGCACCGGGTCACCGATGCGCTGCTCACTCATGCTTTGGCTGTTGGTCTGGGCCTGGTCAACGCGCGCCATCAGGCTGTCGATCTGGGTCAGCAAGCGTTCGGCCGCCACGGCACGCCAATAGGCCGAGCGCACGTCCTGCACGATGGTGTTGATCACCTTGCGCCGGCGCTCCTGAATGATCAGGCGCTGGTCGCCCTGCTGCTTGGCGCTGATGTAGCTCACGCCAAAATCGAGCACGTTCCACACCATGGTCAGGTCCGCCACCCGGCGGTCACGGTCCTGGGAGGTCGACGGTTCCAGGGACTGGTTGCCACTGAGCACGCTCTGGCTGCTGGAGGCGTTGGTGTTGTTGCGCCCGGCGTAACCTGCCGACAGCGCCATGCGCGGCAGCATGTCAAAGCTTGAGAGGTCGGACTGGCGCTTGGCCAACGCCTCTTCCATCACCTTCAAACGGCCTTCGAGGTTGTATTTCACCGCGCGGGCCATGGCCTGGTGCAGTGTCAACGGGCCGCTCAGCGGCTCCTGGTCCTTGTACATGCCTTGCAGATCGCTGCGGGCTCGCTGCTCACTGACACTGCGCTCAATCGGCTCGCTGGTGACCGCACAACCACTGATCGCCAGCGCCAGCAAGCTGGCGCCGAACAACTTCTGACTTGTTTTCATCCTTGGACTGCCCCTGTTCCTGCGCCTTGAGTTGTGTGTATTCAAGCCTGCATTTCGCTGATGCCGACCTGTTGCAGTGCGTGCGCCAGGTCAATCACCTGGCGTTGTTCGGTGTCTTTGATGTGCTGCAATTGCTGGCCCAGGGTCGGCGCGCCAAAGACGCCACGCAGCCCGTGGGCCGGGTCGCCCTGGCCTTTGATCGATTTAGTGTCGAACGCCTTGAGGCCGCTGTCTTCGCCACCGTTTTCGCGGTTGAACAGGCCCGACAGGGTGCTTGAGCCAAACACTCCGCCATCACCGCCGCCAAAGCCCAGGAAGCCTTTGCCGCTGCCATCGCCACTGCCATCAGTGCTGAACACCTGGGCGATAAAACTGGGCGCCGATGCACCGTTGTGAATAAAGATGCTGCCGACCGGCGGCAAATCTGCCCCCACCTCACGCAGCGGGAACAGCGGCGGGAAGCCGATCGGTGAGCCGAGGTTACCCGTGGGCTGGCCAAAGATGATTGGCTGCAGCGGCAGGTTCGCCGAAACCTGCGGCGCCACCGGGTCCGTGACGCGGAACAGCGGGTCGCCGGTCAGCGAAACCGTATTGATCGAGAAGTTGTTGGAGTTGGCGTAACCACTGCCCGTATTGCCCGACAGGTCATTCACAAGAGACGTATCGAGGGTGATGAAGTTGCTCGGGTCATTGAGGTTGGCCGCAGGCGTCAGGGTGGCGGTCCAGGTCTTGCCGCCATCTGTTGTGGCCAGGTTAGACAGACTGCCGTTGGCCACGCTCAGGTCATCCAGGTCGAACCCGCTGACTTTCTCACTGAACGTGAAGGTGACCGTGGTGGTCTGGCCGACGGTCAGGTTCGGGTTGGCGATGCTGATCGTTGCACTCGGGCGTTCACCATCAATGGCGTAGTTGTTGGAGATTGCAATGCCGCTGCCAGCGTTCCCGGCGGTGTCATTGACCTGGCCGGCATCCAGCACGATCAGGTTGGTCGCGTCGGTAATGGCCGCCGTCGGGGTCAAGGTGGCGGTCCAGGTTTTGCCGCCGTCCGCACTGGCCAGATTGGACAACACGCCGTTGGCCACACTCAGGTCCGACAGGTCAAAACCGCTCACCGCTTCGCTGAACGCGATGGTCACGGTGGTGGTCTGCCCGATGCCCAGCGTGCCGTTGGCCACGGAAATGGTCGCGGTAGGCCGCTGGGTGTCGACGGCGTAATGGTTTGAGTCGGTGGTGCCGCTGCCCGTATTGCCGGCCGCGTCCTGCACACCGCTGTTGTCCAGCGTGATCAGGTTGCTGGTGTCGGTGATGTTGGCCGTGGGCGTGAGGGTCGCGGTCCAGGTCACACCGCCGTCGCTGGAGGCCAGGTTGCTCAAGCTGCCGTTGGCCACGCTGAGGTCGTCGGTGGTGAAACCGCTGACGGCCTCGGAGAAGGTGATGGTGACTTGGGCGGTTTCGCCGATTTTCAGGGCGCCATGGTCGATGACCACCGTCGCGGTTGGCCGCTGCGTGTCGATACTGAAATTACCCGAGTCGGTGACGCCGCTGCCGGCGTTACCCGCGAGGTCGCTGACGCCCGCGTTATTCAGCGAGATCAGGTTGGTGGTGTCGTGAAGGTTGGTGGCCGGGGTAAAGGTCGCCGTCCACGTGATGCCGCCGTCCGCGCTGGTCACCGCCGACAGCGTACCGTTGGGCACACTGAGGTCGCTGTTATCGAAACCGGCCACCGCTTCACTGAAGGTGATGGTGACCACAGTGGTTTGGCCGATGGCCAGGCTTGGGCTGGCAATGTTGATAGTCGCCGTAGGCCGCTGGCCATCGATCGCGTAATTGTTGGAGATCGCAAGGCTGCTGCCGGCGTTGCCAGCGGCATCGCTGACCCCGCTGGTGGCCAGCACGATCAGGTTGGTGGCATCGGTAATGTTTGCCGTCGGCGTCAGGGTGGCGGTCCAGGTCTTGCCGCCGTCTGCGCTGGCCAGGCCGGACAGCACGCCATTGGCCACACTCAGGTCCGACAGGTCAAAACCGCTGACGGTTTCACTGAACGTGATGGTGACAGTGCTGGTTTGCCCGATGCTCAAAACGTTGTCGGCCACGGAAATAATGGCCGTAGGCAGCTGAGTATCAATGGCGTAGTTGTTCGAATCGGTGGTGCCGACGCCGCTGTTACCGGAAACGTTCTGCACACCGCTATTGTCGAGGGTAATCAGGTTAGTGGCGTCGGTGACGTCGCTGGTCGGCGTGAACGTGGCTGTCCAGGTGACGCCGCCGTCGCTGCTGCTGACCGCCGTCAACGTGCCGTTGGCGATGGTCAGATCGGTGTTGGTGAAACCGGTGACCGCTTCACTGAAGGTGATGGTGACTGTAGACGTTTCACCGGCTTTCAGTGCGGTATCCGCCACCACGACGGTTGCCGTCGGCCGCATCGTATCGATGGTGAAGTTGCCAGAGTTGGTGATGCCCGTGCCGGTGTTGCCGGCCAGGTCGCTGACCCCGATGTTGTTCAGGCTGATCAGGTTGGTGGTGTCGCGAACATTGACCGTCGGGGTAAATATCGCCGTCCAGGTGATGCCACCGTCCGCACTGCTCACCGCCGTGAGCGTGCCGTTGGGCACGCTAAGGTCGCTGTTGTCGAAGCCTGAAACCGCCTCGCTGAACGTGATGGTCACCAGGGACGTTTCACCCGCAGCCACGGTCGGGTCGGCGACCACGATGGTGGCCGTAGGGCGCTGGCTGTCTACGGCGTAGTTGTTGGAGTCGGTGGTGCCGCTGCCGGCGTTGCCCGCCAGGTCGGCGATGCCGGTGTTGTCCAGCGTAATCAGGTTGGTGGTATCGGTGATGCCCGCAGCCGGCGTGAAGGTCGCCGTCCAGGTAATCCCGCCATCGCTGCTGCTCACCGCGCTCAACGTGCCGTTGGCAATCGTCAGGTCGGCATTGGTGAAGCCCGTGACGGCTTCGGAGAACGTCACGGTGACCAGTGAGGTCTGGCCAACGGCGAGGGCAGTGTCCGCGACCACGATGGTGGCGGTCGGGCGCTGGGTGTCGATCGAATAATTGTTCGAGTCGGTGGTACCGCTGCCGGCATTGCCGCTCAGGTTCTGCACGCCACTGTTGTCCAGCGTGATCAGGTTGGTAGCGTCGGTGATGCTGGTGGTTGGCGTGAAGGTCGCCGTCCAGGTGATGCCGCCGTCGCTGCTGCTCACCGCGCTCAGCGTGCCGTTGGCAATGGTCAGGTCGGCGTTGGTGAAACCGGTGACCGCTTCGCTGAAAGTGATGGTCACCAGCGAGGTTTCGCCGATCTTCAGGCTGGGGTCGGCCACGATGATGGTGGCGGTCGGCAGCACGGTGTCGAGGGTGTAGTTGGGTGAGCTGGTGGTACCCGTACCGACGTTTCCGGCCAGGTCGGTGACACCGGTATTGTTCAGCACAATCAGGTTGGTGGCATCGTTGACCCCCACATTAGGGGTAAAGGTCGCCGTCCAGGTGATACCGCCATCACTGGAGGTGACGTTACTCAATGTGCCGTTGGCGACGCTCAGGTCGGCATTGTTGAAACCCGTCACCGCCTCGCTGAAGGTGATGGTCACCAGCGAGGTTTCACCGGCACTGAGGTGGCTGTCGGCGAGCACGATGGTGGCCGTAGGGCGCTGGCTGTCGACCGCGTAGTTGTTGGAGTCGGTCGAACCGCTGCCGGCATTGCCCGCGAGGTCAGCGACGCCGGTGTTGTCCAGGGTGATCAGGTTGGTGGTATCGGTGATACCCGCTGCCGGCGTAAACGTCGCCGTCCACGTAATCCCGCCATCACTGCTGCTCACCGCGCTCAGCGTGCCGTTGGCGATGGTCAGGTCGGCGTTGGTAAAACCGGTCACCGCTTCACTGAAGGTGATCGTCACCAGGCTGGTCTGGCCGATGGCGAGCGCAGAATCGGCAACCACGATGGTGGCCGTCGGGCGCACGGTATCGATGGCGTAATTGTTCGAATCGGTGGTGCCGCTGCCGATGTTGCCGCTCAGGTTCTGCACGCCGGTATTGTCCAGCGTGATCAGGTTGGTGGCGTCAGTGATGCTGGTGGTCGGCGTAAAGGTCGCCGTCCAGGTAATGCCGCCGTCGCTGCTGCTCACCGCGCTCAGCGTGCCATTGGCGATGGTCAGGTCGGCATTGGTAAAGCCGGTGACCGCCTCGCTGAAAGTGATGGTGACCAGCGAGGTCTCGCCGATTTTCAGCGCGTTGTCGGCAATGATGATGGTCGCGGTCGGCACCACGGTGTCGATGGTGTAGTTGTTGGAGTTGGTCGTGCCGCTGCCGGCGTTGCCCGCCAGGTCGGCGATGCCGGTATTGGCCAGCGAAATGAGGTTGGTCGCGTCGTTGATGCCCACAGTCGGGGTGAAGGTCGCCGTCCAGGTGATGCCTCCGTCACTGCTGCTCACCGCCGTCAACGTACCGTTGGCAATCGTCAGGTCGGCGTTGGTGAAACCGGTCACCGCCTCGCTGAAGGTGACGGTCACCAGCGAGGTTTCGCCGGCCGTGAGGTTGCTGTCGGCGACCACGATGGTGGCGGTCGGGCGCACGGTATCGATCGCGTAATTATTCGAATCGGTCGTACCGCTGCCGGCGTTGCCGGCCAGGTCGGCGATGCCGGTGTTGTCCAGGGTGATCAGGTTGGTGGTGTCAGTGATGCTGGCGCTCGGCGTGAACGTCGCCGTCCAGGTGATGCCGCCGTCGCTGCTGCTGATTGCGCTCAACGTGCCATTGGCGATAGTCAAATCGGTGTTGGTCAGGCCGCTGACGGCTTCGCTGAAGGTGATGGTCACCAGCGAGGTTTCACCGATCCGCAGGTTATTGTCGGCCACCACAACCGTTGCGGTCGGACGCACGGTATCGATGGCGTAGTTGTTCGAATCGGTGGTACCACTGCCGGCGTTGCCGTTCAGGTCTGCGATGCCGGTATTGTTCAGCGTGATCAGGTTGGTGGCGTCGGTGATGCTGGCGGTCGGCGTGAACGTCGCCGTCCAGGTAATGCCGCCGTCGCTGCTGCTCACCGCGCTCAACGTGCCGTTGGCAATGGTCAGGTCGGCGTTGGTGAAACCGGTGATCGCCTCGCTGAAGGTGATGGTGACGAGCGAGGTTTCACCGAGTTTCAGCGCGTTGTCGGCCACCACGATGGTCGCGGTCGGGCGCGCGGTGTCGATGGCGTAGTTGTTGGAGTTGGTGGTGCCACTGCCGGCGTTGCCGGCCAGATCGACGACCCCGGTGTTATCCAGGGTGACCAGGTTGGTGGTGTCCGTGATGCTGCTGGTCGGCGTGAGCGTGGCGGTCCAGGTGATGCCGCCGTCACTGCTGCTCAGACCGCTCAGGGTGCCGTTGGCCACCGTCAGGTCGGCGGTGGTAAAGCCACTGACCGCTTCGCTGAAGGTAATGGTCACCAGCGAGGTTTCACCCGCCGCCAGGTTGGTGTCGGCCACGACAACGGTCGCGGTCGGCCGTACGGTATCGACCACGTAATTGGCCGAGTCGGTGGTGCCGCTGCCGGCGTTGCCGGCCAGGTCGGCGATACCGGTGTTATCCAGGGTGATCAGGTTGGTGGTGTCGGTGATGCTGGCGCTCGGGGTGAACGTTCCGGTCCAGGTGATGCCGCCATCGGCGCTGCTCACTGCCGTCAGCGTGCCGTTGGCGATGGTCACGTCGGCGTTGGTGAAACCGGTCACCGCCTCGCTGAAGGTGAAGGTCACCAGTGACGTATCGCCGATCTTCAACGCCGTATCGGACATCACGATGGTGACGGTCGGCCGTGCCGTATCGATCGCATAGTTGATGGAACTGGTCGTCCCAACCCCCGCCACGCCGTCGCTGATCGCAGTGACCCCGGTGTTGTCGAGGGTAATCAGGTTGGTACTGTCGGTAATGTTGTTGGTCGGCGTGAAGGTCGCCGTCCAGGTCAGGCCACCGTTGCTGCTGCTGACCGCCGTCAGCGTGCCATTGGCAACCGTCAGGTCGGCGTTGGTGAAGCCGGTCACCGCTCGGCTGAAGGTGAAGGTTACCAGCGAGGTTTCGCCGATTTTCAGGGCCGTGTCGGCCATCACGATGGTTGCGGTCGGCGGCTCCACATAAGCGGTATTGAGCGTGCCGCCGTTGTTGTAGATCGCCGCGAACGCCAACGGGACACTCCCCGTCACGCCGCCGCCCAACTCTACGCCGCCACCGCCGCTGCCGGCCGCGTTGCCGCTGATGGCACTGAAGTTGGCGGCGGTGATCAATACCGTACCGCCCTGGTTCCAGATGGCACCCACGCCGCGCCCGCCATCGCCGCCGTTCAGGTTGTTGCTGCCCTGGCCGCTGCCACCACCACCGCCGCCGCCCGCGCCGATGTTATTGCTGATAACCGAGGTGCCGACAACTTTCAAGGTGCCCGTCGAGGCGTTGTAAATGCCGCCGGCTGCGTTGCCGCCGACACCGCCAACCTTGTCCCAACCGGACCCGCCACCGCCGCCGCCAATGGAAATAGTGCCGTTGCTGGCCGTGCCGCCATTGCCGCCGTTGCTGTAATAGGACACCCCCACACCGCCGGCCCCGCCGGTGGTGGAACCGCCGCGCCCACCCATGTGCGTCGCGTCATAGCCGCCGCCGTAGCCGCCTGCGCCACCGCTGCCGGCCTGCCCGCCCAGCGTACCGGTGCCCGGCCCGGCAGTCCCGCCGTGGCCGCCACCCTGACCGCCCAGGCCGCCACCACCGCCACCGCCGCCGCCGTAGTTGGCGCCCGTGACACCACCGCCGCCACCACCGCCCGCAGCGGCATTGCCGGTAACCGAAACGTTATTCAGGGTCAGGATACCGGCGTTGAAAATCCCGCCGCCCATGGCGCCGGTCGCCCCGTAGCCGCCATTGCCGCCGTTGCCGGAAACCAGACCGCGGGTGATCACCAGGCCGTCCAGCGTCACCGTACTGCCGGAAGTGATTTCCACCACCCGGGTCCTGTATTGACCATCGAGGGTGACGTCAGCAACGCCATCGTTGTTCAGGTCACCGTCCACGGTGATGTTTTTGTTGATCAGCAATTCCGAGGTCAACTGCACCGTCATGCTCGTGCCAAAGGTCACGATATCGCCGTTCTGCGCCGAAGCCAGAGCCGCACGCAGCGAACCCACGCCGGTGTTCGCGTTGTTGGTCGCGGTCCACGTGGCCAGGCCCCACTGGTATTCGCTCATGGCTTTGGTCGACAGCACGTTGGCGCTTTCGATGGTGCCGGTGGCGATTTCCAGGTCCCAGTCACCGCCCACGCCAGTGCGGTTGGTCGAAGCGGCGACATCGCGGCCGGTCAACTGCGCCAGGGAGTCGACAAAATTCAACCCGCGTTCGCCTTCGGCGGTGTAGCAGCCGTAGATCAAAATGTCGCCGCCCACGTTCATGTCTTTGCCGATCTGCCCCAGCACCGCACTGCGGGCGGCCACGTTATCGGCGGACAGATAGGTGGTGCCCAACCACAGATCGCCCGCATTGCCATGGGCAATAATCTGCACCGAGCTGACGCCCTGGTGGGTGTCCAGGTAGTCGGCAATCTGTTGCAGGCCGTCCTTGCTCGCGTCCAGCTGAACCACTTGGGTGCCGGGCGCCACGCCTTGCAACAGGCTCGCGGAGTCCTTGACCCGTGCATCGACAAACACCACGGTCTGCCCCGGCACCGCCACGGGTGCAGCGGCCGGCGCGTCAGCCTGGCCGTGGGTGTCTTTGCTGGCGGCCGGGTGATCGGCGCTCGGCGGTTTGGCGGCGTCCGCGGTGGGGTGGCTGTCGGGCTGCGCCGCATCGGCCACGGTGGCCGCGACGGCGCCGTCAAACAGCATGCGCGGCTCCAGGTGCATGATCATCGGCGAGACCCGTGCCTTTACCGCTTCGCTGACCTGCGACTTGCGTTTGCTCCACCACATGCTGCTCACCCGGCGTCGAACGTTCTTTGAGAAAAATGAAAACGCCGCGATCAATTGATCGCGGCGTTGGCCTTCATACGAATCACATTGGCGGCACTGGCTGAGCCGTCCTGCCAAAACGACAACTCGGTGTACTGCTGGAACAGGTCCGGCGGCAGGATGGTGCGCCGCGCTTGCAGGCGTACCTTGGGCTGGACCTTGTGCAGGCCGGAGACGCCCAGCGCCTGGTCGAACTCGGGTGCGTCGTAGACGAGGTTGTTGAAGTCATGCTCGAACCACGGTTCGCCAATAAAGTCGTACACCAACCGCAGCACGCGCTCCGGGGCCTGGCTGAGCAGGTCGTAATCGACGATCAACAGCGAGTCGGCATGTTCGCCGTAATAGGCTTCCTTGAGCGCCGCCCATGAAAACCCCACTAAACGGTTGCGCTGCGCCAGGGTTTCACACCGGCTGTACACCGTGTTGCGCTCTACATCGTCGCCAAACAGCTTGGTGTTTTCGAAAGGGTTGGCGCGGTACAGGCGCTCCAGGCTGTCCATGATCCAGGCGACGTTGCGCACACAGGCGATGACTTTGGACTGGGGGAACAGGTCATGCAGCGCGGGCATGCGCGCGCACCACTGGCGGTTGGTGTCGAACACCACCGGGGTGGAGGGTTTGTCGGCGTAGTAGGAATCAAACAGGCCGCGCAACAGACGGCGACGGGTGTTGGCATCAATGACCGCGCCAAACTCGCTGCCGGCGCTGCACTGCGCCAGCACGCCATTGAACAAGGTACCGACGGGGCTGCTCATGCCCGCATGAAAACGCGGGTTCTGCAACAAAATGGCAGAGAGCAGGGTCGAGCCGGAACGCGGCAGACCCGAGATAAAGTGATACTGCAATCCGTTCACCACCTTGTAGGACAAAAATCCATTTGTGGCCGAAGCGTAGCTGAGGATTGCAGAGTTCACTAGTGGTCATTTGCCACTATTTTGGCATGCGCTTAATGCCGATTCGAAATTAGCGGCAGCCCTCTGGCTGCGAGGGCTCTGGCCCGCGACACAGCACAAACAAACGTGCCCGCGCGCCGCCGCCGTCCTGCTGCAAAAGTTGTTTCCAGCCATCGGGAATCGGCGCGAAATCATCCGGCATTTCATTGCTGCTGATCAGCCAGACGCGGCGCGTATCCGCCGGCAATGCCGACAGACGGTCAAGGTAAATGCGCCCGCCATCCTGGTCCACCAGCGTGCCGAAACCGTAGGCGTTCGGCCGGGTCGGCGTGCCGTCGGGTTTGGGCGGGGTGTAAAGCTGCAATTGAGCGTCGGTCTGGTCGTAGTACACGTAGCTGAGGTACCACATCATGTCACTGAGCACGATGCGATCGTCTTCCTGATAGTTGCGGTTGACGAACTCCACCGGCGTATTGAATTGGTCATGCACGTCCACCGTGGCGTTGTTCTTGAGCCCCAGCAGCTCCACGCCACCGAACAGCACGAACAGCGCAGCCGCCAGCCACGACAGGCGCGCCGGCAGGCGATCAATGGCCAGGGCCACGAGGATCGGCAAACCCAGGGCGTAAACCGTGAGGTAGCGCTCGATAAAGACCGGCGAAAGAAACGACACCGCATACACCAGCAGCAACGGCAGCAGGAAGAACAGTGCCAGCAAGCGGGCCGGGTGATGGCGCTCTCGGTCCTGCCAGGCGGTGACGATCACCACGGCAATCAACAGCAGCGGGAACAGCCAGAACAGTGGCCGCCAGAAGCCCACGCCTTCGTCCTGAAGCGTGAACTGCCAGATCATCGACGGTACGGACGTCAACGTGACCGGGTCTTCCCAACCGATATCACCGCCGACCTTGAGCTGTTCGACGTGCTGCACCAGGTCCAGCAGGTTCGGCAGCCAGGGCAAATACAACGCCACAATCAGTGCATTGGCGCACCACCACGACGGGCGCAGGATCAGGCGCTGGCGGGGGCCCTGGGCCGGGCACAACAGCCCCAGATAAGCCCAATGCACCAACACGCACAGGGCGGTGAAATAGTGGGTATAGAAGCCGGCCGCCATCAACAGCACATACACCGCCAGATAACGCGTACGCGCCGGTTGGCGCACCCAGTACACCAGCGCCAGCGTGGCACCCAGCAACCACACGGCCAGCAGCGAGTACATGCGCACTTCCTGACTGTAGCGCACGGCAGAGGGAAACAACGCCAGCAGCACACCCGCCAGCACCGCAGCGCGCCGGGTGGACAATTGCCGCGTCAGCCACACGCCCAGGCCCACCGCGACCACGCCGGGAATGGCACTCATGCCGCGAATTGACCAGATGCCGTCGCCGAACAGCTCGATCCAGCCGCGCAGCATGAAAAAGTACAGCGGCGGGTGCACATCATGGGCGGCGTGAAACCACAGGTCGTCCATGGCGTATTCACTGAGCAGCAGGCTGGAGCCTTCGTCGCCCCAGATCGCCGCCGCCGTCAGGCCATAAAAACGCACCGCCATGGCCAGCGCCAGTATCGGCACCCACCACAAACGGCTGAGCCATCCGGCGCCTTCCCAGGCGTCCGAGAGGCGATTGACTGCGGGAAATGCCGCCACTTTGTCGTCTTGTTCTACCACAGACCGTCGCACCTCAATTCCCCTGACCCTGCCCGTTTTTCCGGGCAAACCTTGCACCTGCGCAAACAAGCGCCACTCTAGGACAAAAGCCCCGGTTTCGCTCGCTGTTTCGCAACCGCCAGGCGGCGCGCAAAAGTGGCGACTACGCTCTGCGATGACGCCAGATCACTTGGCGTCACACACCGTATAGCCAACCACAAGGATGAACGAACCATGGAAGTATTCATCGGCACCATCCAACCCTTTGCATTTGATTTCGCCCCCCGGGACTGGGCCCTGTGCGCCGGCCAAACCATGCCCATCGCCCAGTACCAGGCATTGTTTGCACTGTTGGGCGTGAATTACGGCGGCAATGGCACCACAACCTTTCTGCTGCCCAACCTGCAAGGCCGGATGCCCATCGGCCAAGGCTCCGGTGCAGGCCTGTCAACCCGCGTCATCGGGGAGGTCTCCGGAACGGAATCCGTGACCGCTACCCTGCTCAACCTGCCTAACCACACGCACGCCATTACACCGATCACCGTCACCACCTCGGTGCAACTGGCCGTCCCCGCCAGCAACCCGGTGACGTTACCCACTGCGACCAATGCCTATATCGGTACTTCCGGTGCCGGCCCGGGCAGTGCTTCGATCTATTCCGACCAGCAGGGCGCCACTCCGGTCCCCCTCAAAGGGGTCAGCAACACCACGAGCGGAGGCGCGATCACGCCCACCGGCCAAGGCCAGCCCATGGGCACCATGAATCCGTTCCTGGCCATCAACTTCAGCATTGCCTTGAACGGAATCTTTCCGTCACGCAGCTAACCTCTGGCCGGGGCCTGCGGGCCCCGGCACTTGTGAAACGGAGCCGCCCAATGCTGAACCTGGTCACCCCGGAACACTTCCGGCCTTTGCTGGATCGCACCAGCGTGCTGTACCTGCCCGACGGCTCGGCGCTGCCGATCCAGGTCCAAAGCCTCACGGACGCACCCAAAGCCACTGTTCCCGGTAGCCCGCGCGGGGCTTTCCGTGTGTTGCTGGAAAGCCTTGCGCCCACGGACTTCGTTGACGGCTTGTGCCGTTTGCCACTGACAAACGCCTGCCTCGAAGACGTGTTTGTGTCGCGCGAGCCCGCCATGGGCCGTGACAGCGGGCGCGGTTACTTCTGCATCGTGTTCAACTGAGCCGGGTACCACGCCAAGCGCTGTGCGGCGTGCGTCTGTTCTTCCACCCGAAACCCCAGCGCCAGGTAATGCTGGCGCGCGTGGGGGTTGCTCGCCCACACCACCGTGGTCACCGGGCACAGCACCTGAGTGGCGGCCCGCTGCACGCCTTGCAGCACCGCGCGGCCAAAACCTTGGCCGCGTGCTGCCGGGATAAACGCCAGGTACAGCACACGGATTTCATTGGGCCCGAAGTCGGCACTCAAGGCGCCAATCGGCGTGCCCAGTTTTTCGATGACGTAGTGCAGTGCGCCGGGAAAATGCTCGTCCAGGCCTTTTTCCTGAACCTGAAACTGCTGGGCAATCACCTCCTCCACCAGCGCTTGCTCGCCGTCGATCCACTGCAAATCCGCACGGGCCGAGCGATAAAGGCCCTGCAAAAACGGCCCGTCGCTGCTGCGTGACGGGCGTACCTCCAGGCCCAGCGCCAAAGCGCCCTGTTCTTTCAACATCGCGTTCAACTCCTGTCAGAACCCGCTTTCCCTCACACCCAGCGCCGCCGCGCGCCGCCAGGCCACCCCCAGCACCGACTCGCCGCGCCCTTGCAGCACCACCACACCGCGCAGCGGCTGATGGGGCGTCGCAATGGCTTGCAGGCTTTTCATCCGCGCGCCGTACTGCGCCTGCACCGGCTCCGGGCGCTGGTTTTCGTCGCGGCGCACGGCAATCGGGCCGTGGTGGTCGGAGGTCAGCGCCTCTTGATCCAGATAGGCCACGCCGTTGGCGTCAATATCGGTCAGCTCCACCGCGATGGCTGCGTGCATCGGGTCATCGGCGATAAACCGCCCGGTCGCCCCCGGCGCCACCCGCCACAGCTCGGCCTCGGCGAGGTAACCGCGCAGGCGTGCGCCGTCTTCCACCACTTGCGCCAGCGGATCTTTGGGCGACAGCCAGCGGCCCACGCTCAATTGCGGCAGCACATCGCGCACCGTGCCGGCATGGGGTGCGCGCAACAGCAGGCGCTCGCGCTGGGCCGCCAGGCCACGGTATTCGGCCAAGGCCTGGGCCAGGCGCTGATCGTTGATGCCGGCATCCGCCGCCGTTTCACTGCGCCCCGCCTGGCGGCGCATCTGTAGCTGCAAAATGTCCACTTCACGGCGCACGATGCGTTGTCGCGCATCCAGGTCCGGCGACTCCAGTTCAATCAGCACCTGGCCCTGGGTCACCACCTGCCCATCCACCACGCGCAGTTGCTTGACCCGCGCCGCCACCGGCGCATGCAGCGCGCTGGCACGTCCAGCCTGGAGCATGGTCGGCAACTCCACCGCGCTGCGCCACGGCACCACCAGCGCCAACACGATCAACACCAATGCCAGGCTGCTCAGCAGCACCCGGGGTGCATGGGCCTGGCTGCGGCGGCTCCACCACTCGCGCCACTCCTTGAAGATCGGCAGAAAGATGAACCACACCAGCTCCACCAGCATCAGGAAGATCCCGAGCATCTTGAAGAACAGGTGATACACCGCCAGCGCGATCCCCAGGAACAGCGCCGCACGCCACAACCACGCCAGATAGCCCCACCCCAGCAAACGCCGTTGCATGCTCGGCGACCAGGGTTCCGGCGCCGGCTCGCCATAGCCAAACAGCAGCTCTCGCAGGCGCCAGCGGCACAGCGCAAAAGCGCGACCTTGCAAGTTATCCACACCCCACAGATCACTGATCAAGAAGTAGCCATCAAAACGCATGAACGGGTTCAGGTTGATCGCCAACGTGGTCAGCCACGTCGCGCTCGCCAACATGAATGCCGCCGTGCGCGCCGGGCCATCCGGCAGCAGCGACCACGCCAGCAAGGCGATGCACGCCAACAGCAGCTCAGCCATCACCCCGCCGGCACCGATCATCAGCCGCGCGCGGCGGTCATTGACCCGCCAGGCGTCACTCACGTCGGTATAAAACATCGGCAGCAATACCATGAACGCAACGCCCATGCTCTGAACCCGGCACCCGGCGCGCTTGGCCATAAAGGCATGGCCGAACTCATGGCACAGCTTGGCAAAGAACAGCGCCACACCAAACGCCAGCGCACCGCCAAGGCTGAACAGGTGCGGGAAAGTCGCCAGGAAGCGCTGCCAATCCCGCGCCACCAGAAAGAGGCCAAGCCCAAGAATGATCGGCAGACCGTAGCGCAGCAATCCCGGGCCGAAGCGCGCCAGCCAGGGCCACGCGCGGTTGAGAAACGCATCCGGGCGCCACAGCGGAATACGGAAAAACAGGTATTGATGCAGCAGCACTTTGCCCAGGCTCTGTTTCTGGGCGGCGGATTTGTAGAGGTAGCTGGCGCGCTGGTCCGGGTCGAGGGCGGCGATCAGGTCATGGGCGCGCAGAAAAGTCAGCAACTCTTCCACTTCGCTGCCACCCAGCGGTAAACCCGGCTCGCGGTTGGCGGCTTGCAGGACTTTTTCCGGATCACCCAACGACCAGTGGCGCAGCAGGCGAATGGCTGTGGCGCCGAGTTTGAAATAACGCCCGCGCACCGGGTCGGCCAGGGTCCAGCGCGGCGAGCCGTCCAGCGCCGCGCCGGCGCTGGAGAGTTGCAGGTCTTCGCGCAGTTGGGGCAGCTTCATCAGAGGCCAACGCTCTGGCGCAGGCCCGCCAGCGGCCGACGCAATAGATAGAGGGCCAGCGGCGCGCGGTCGCCAAAGATCTTCGCGGTACCGCGCAGGCCGATACGCGGTGGCGCGTCGTCGAACTGCGCATCCAGCCGATAGGCCAATTGCCCGCCCGGCGTGGGCTGCGCTTCGTAAGCCGCGCGTTGCAGGGTGGCGAGGTGGCGTTGCAGCGGGTCACTGTCGAGGAACAAGGCAACCTGAGCGTCAGGCGCCAACGCAATCGCATCGCCCACGGCCAGCTCGATGCGTAATTCGGCTTGGCCAGGGTCGGCGATCTGCAACAGGCGCTCGCCGGTTTGCACCGGTTTGCCGGTCCAGCGGTCAGCATCGGCGAACACGGCGATGCCGTCGCGTTCGGCACGCACTTCGCTGCGTTTGAGCAGCTCACGGGCGTAGTCGCGTTCGGCGCGTTTTTGCTCGACCCGGGCCGCCAGCAGGTCAATGCGCGAACTCGATTCGGCATCGGCAAACGCGCGCTGGGCATTGGCTTTGAGTTCCGCCTCGGCCACGCCCAAGGCTCGCGCCGCGACATCGGCCTGGGCGGTGAGGGTGGTGCTTTCAAAACGCAGCAACAGGTCGCCGGTTTTGACCGACTGGTTGGGCTTGACCAGAAACTCGGCAATCACCCCATCCAGCGGCGCGGCCACCACTTGCCCGGCCAGCGGCACCACTTCGGCGGGCGCCAGCACCGACTGGCGCACCGGAATCAGCAGCAACAGCAGCAGCGCGACCACCACGACCGCCTGGCGCTTGCGGGTCAGGCGCAACCGCCACGGCTGGCGGGGTTGCAGCGCGTGCCAGGCATGGCTGTAGGTGTCGCCCAGTTGCGCCAGCAATATTTGTTCGGCCGGGTTCCACGGGATATCCCGCGCCAGCCACAGCCCGCCGAATACGCGGCCTTGCGGATCAATCAGCGGCAGCCAGAACACCTGGCCCGCCGATAAGCTCTGCCAGTCGGCCTGCACCGCTTCGCTCAGTTGCTCGGCCGGCACCACGCGGGCGGCCTGGCCCAGCCCCTGCTTGTGCAACTGCGCCACCGCCTGCTCGACAAACGCCACGAACGGCGCATTCGGATCGACGCTGCTCACCGCCGTCACCGCCTGCACCTTGCCCGCGATCAGCAACGCGGCATGCCGATAGCCGAACAGCGGCTGGCTGTCGTTGACCAGGCTGTAGGCCAGCTGCTCGGGGGTGCGCGCGGCGCGGGTCTGGCGCTCAAGGTCCAGGAACTGCGCGAATACCCGCTCAGTGTTGCCCGGCAGGGGCGCGTTCATTGCAGTTGCGCAAAGTGGGCGGTGCCGCTCATGCCGGCCATCAAGCCACTGGCATTGGGCAACGTAGCGACCAGCAGCAGCGTCTGGCTGCCTTCGTCAATGCGCGCGCCAAGGCGTTTAACCGTGGCGCTGAACGCCTGGCCGGTTTCGTCAGGGATGAAATTGAAAGTCTGGCCGGGCTTGAGTTTGCCCATCCAGCGCGACGGCACCAGCAGGTGGATTTCCAGGCTGCGGTTATCGACGATTTCCAGCAGCGGCGCCCCGGCCGACACGCTTTCATAGCGCTGGACCTTGCGCTCGACCACCTGGCCGTCATACGGCGCCAGCACACTGCAGCGTTTCACCTGAACCTGATACACCTGGGACTGGGCCTGGGTTTCGCTGAGCTTGGCTTCAGCGCGGGCCACTTCAAAACGCCCGACGGAATTGAGCGCCGCCAATTGTTTATTGTGGGCCAGCTCCTCACCGGCGCCACGGCTGGCCGCCTGGGAAGCATTCAACTGGGCCTGATAGGCCGAGCAGTCGAAACGCGCCAGGGTGTCGCCCTTCTTGAACGCCTCGCCTTCGCTGAACGGCAGTTCGACGATACGCCCTGACAGCTCACTGGCCAGCACCGCCTGGTCGCGGGCACGCAACACGCCGCGTGCCTCATCAGCGCCGGCGGCCGCCGCAGGCGGGTGATCCAGCAGCGGGTCGTCCGCCAAGGCCACAGACGCCATACCCACCAGGCAGGTAAAACCCAATATCCCTAGTCGCAATTGCTTCATACGATCCTCCCTGACGATGAGCGCAGTCTAGGGCAGGGAGGCCAGATTGCCACTACCCATAATCGGACAAATCAGCAATTTGTGTGGGCCTTCACCGATGCAGTTGTCGGATCAAGCTATGATTGGCCCCCTCCAAGGACTCAGGATCAAGGACACGTCATGCGCATCGGTTTTTTGTCACCCCTGGCAGTGGCCCTGCTAGCCGGCATCTCCCTACAGGCCCAGGCAAGTTCGGACGACTCGTGCTACCCGGACTGGCGTGTGTCGCGGGACACACTGGATACGTGCAGCAACCTGCCGTTCCTGAGCCCCGGCAATGACAGCCGGGTCAACCTGCGCCTGCTGCTGGCCGACAAAAAGAACACGCCGCTGGCCCCCAACGCCCTGAGCGAAGACGATTTGTCCCAGGGTTTTGGCCCGGTACCGTTTCCGGTGTACCGCCTCGCCCCACGCGACGCCGCCGAAACCGCCAGCACCCCGGACGATCCCAAGGCCCTGACACTGGATGCGCTGATCGAACCGCTGGGCATCCAGCGTGCCGATAAAAAAGCCGCTGGCGATGCTTTCCTCAATGGCGAGGGCAGCCGCTGCCGCAGCAACGACGACGCCAGCGCGAATGCGTTTGTCAGCCAGGTGGTCAAGGCCGACCTGCCGACGGCCGAGCGCGATCTGTTGATAAAAGCACGCCTGCAATTGCTCACCGCGTGCGAATGGACCGGGCCGGTGATAGAACCCGCGCAAGCAATCCAGTCGCCGCAAGGCCAACGGTTTGGCACCTACCTGCAAGCGGCTGCCGATTTCTATACCGGGCGCTTTGCCGAGGCTGGCGCTGGTTTCGCCAGCCTGCAAAACGCGTCTTCGCCGTGGCTCAAAGAAGCGGCAGCGTACATGGTCGCGCGCAATGCGCTGAACCTGGCTCAGGAGCATGTCTACGACAACGAGGGCGTGCCCCAGCTTGACCGTGTGGATAAACCTGCATTGGCCGCCGCCGAAGAGGGCTTCGGTGCCTACCTGAAAACGTATCCACAGGGTGAATACAGCGCCTCCGCGCGCGGCTTGCTGCGCCGGGTGTACTGGCTGGCAAATGACAACGACAAGCTCGCCGACGCCTACGCCTGGCAGTTGACCCAGGCAACGGACGAGCAACGCAACCTGAGCCTCGACGCGTTGGTGGAAGAAACCGACCTCAAATTCCTGATGGTCAACAGCGAGACCGTCAAGACGCCGATGCTCCAGTTTGTCAGCGACCTGATGGTGATGCGCGGCGGCGGTCAGCCCGCCCTCGCCCGCAGCGACCTGGAAAAGCAGAAAGCCGCGTTTGCCGACGCGCCCGAACTGTATGACTACTTGCTCGCCGTGAACGCGCTGTATACCGAGCATGAACCGGATACCGCCTTGAAGCACCTGCCGCAGAGCGTGCCGGCGAGCCTGAACTACTTCGCCTTCAGCCAACAAACCCTGCGCGCCCTCGCCCTGGAAGCCAAAAACGACTGGAAAGGCGCGCAAGCGCTGTGGCTGCAACTGCTGCCGCTGGCCAAACTGGCGCTGCAACGCGACCAGCTGGAACTGGCGCTGGCGATGAACTACGAGCGCAGTGGCCAGTTGGCAGAGGTCTTCGCCGCCGATTCGCCGATAGCGGCCAAACAGGTGCGCTACATCCTGCTGCGCAACGTGGCCGGCCCCGACTTGCTGCGCCAGCAAATCACCAAGGCCAGCGACCCGGTAGAACGTCAGACCGCGCAGTTCGTGCTGCTTTATAAAGACCTGCTGCGCGGCCAGTTCGCGACCTTCGCCGACGACCTCAAACAACTGCCGGCGACGGCGCCGCAAGACAAACTCGGCACCAGCCTGGGCTACGTCTATACCGCGGGCCAGAGCCTGAAGCTGTTCCAGTGGAACGGTGACAAAGCCGAGTCCGGCTACGCCTGCCCAAGCATCGCGCACACGGCCGCGACCTTGCAAAACGACGGGAAAAACCCGCAAGCCCTGAACTGCTTCGGCGAATTCATCCTGCGCAATGGCCTGGACGGCATGCCGCTTGAGCAAGCGCGGGCGGCGGGCAGCCTGGGCAGCACCGCGTCGCAGTTCCCGGGGGAAACGTTCTCTCGGCTCGACGGCTACAAGCAGGTGATCGCCAATGCCAAGTCACCGAAGACTGACAAGGCTTACGCACTGTTTCGCGCTATCAACTGCTACGCGCCGTCCGGCTATAACAGCTGCGGTGGCGCAGACGTGGAACCGAAGGTGCGCAAGGCGTGGTTCCGCCAGTTGAAAAGCAGCTTTGCCGACACCCAGTGGGGCCAATCGCTGCAGTACTACTGGTGAAGCCGCTGTGGCTTGGCTTGCTGTTGCTGGCAAGCCCGGCTTTCGGCGCCGTTGACGCCCGCGACTATGACGCCTTCTGGCTGTGGAGCGGCGTCAAGCCCCAGCCTGTGCTCAGGCAGGCGAAAACCCTGTACGTCCTCCAGGGCCAGATCAACTCCACCCGCCGCGCACCCGAGCGCGGCGTGCAACTGATCGCCCAAGGCATGAGCGTGCCACGCTTGACCCGTGGTGAAATCTGGGTGGTCTACCGCGCCCACACCCTGCACTGGCCGGAACAGGTCTACACCCAATTGCTCGGCCAGGTGCAACGCTGGCGTGAGGCGGGCAACCCGGTGGTCGGCATCCAGATCGACTTCGACGCCCGCACCCAATACCTGCACGAATACGCCGGCTTCCTGCGCGACCTGCGCCAGCGCCTGCCGGCTGACCTGAAACTGAGCATCACCGGCCTGATGGACTGGAGCAGCAATGCCGACCCCACCGCCATCGCACAGCTCAAAGGCGTGGTGGATGAAGTGGTGGTGCAGACGTATCAGGGGCGCCACAGCATTCCCGATTACGCGGCGTATTTGCCGCGCATGAACCGGCTGGGGCTGCCGTTCAAGGTGGGGTTGATTCAGGGCGGGGTGTGGGAAGAACCGGGGTATTTGAAGGGGAGTGAGTGGTTTCGGGGGTATGTGGTGTTTTTGCAAAATCAGTAATCACGCGATACCCCTTGTGGGAGCGGGCTTGCTCGCGAATGCGGTGGGTCAGTCATGAATCTGTTACTGAAACACCGCATTCGCGAGCAAGCCCGCTCCCACATTGGATGGGTGTTCAGTCTGTCGGAATGGAGGCAGTTTCGGGGTAGACGGATTGCCAACCGCCGCCCAGTGCCTTGTAAAGGCCGACCATGGCCAGCGACACGCCGGAGGAGCTTTCCACCCACTGCTCTTGCGTCGCCAGCAACGCGCTTTGCACGGTGAGTACGTTGACGAAATCCACCACGCCTTCCACGTACTGGTGTTGCGCCGTGGCCAGGGCGATCTGGTTTTGGCGCACAGCTTCGGCGAGGCTGTCGCGGCGCAGCTGGCTGGCGTTGTAGCGGGTCAGTTGGTCGTCGATTTCATGCCAGGCGCGCAGCACGGTTTGCTGGTACGCCAGCGCCGCTTCCTGTTGCTGGGCTTCGCGCAAATTCACCACGCCTTGCAGGCGCCCGCCGTTGAACAGCGGCAAGCTAAATTGCGGGCCGAAGGCAAACGCGCGTGAGCCCCAGGAACCGAAATCGGAGAGTTGCAACGCTTGTGAGCCGAGGCTGCCGGACAGCGTGATACGCGGGTAAAAATCGCCTTTGGCCACGCCGATATTAGCGGTCGCGGCGTGCAGGCGCGCTTCGGCCTGGCGGATATCCGGGCGACGCTCGGCGAGTTCCGACGGCAGGCCGATCGCGACCTGACGTTGGCTTTGCGGCACGGCGCCATCCTTGGACAGTTGCGCGTGCAAGGCTTGCGGCGGCTCGCCCATCAACAGGCTCAGGGCGTTGATCAACTGGTCCTGGCGTTGCTGCAAATCCGGCAAGCGCGCTTCGATGGCGGCGACTTGCGCGGCGGCTTCGGCCACGTCCAAATCAGTGGCCACGCCGTCGGCCAGGCGCAGTTGCGAGAGCTTGAGGCTGTGACGCGCCACGTCAAGGTTTTGCTCGGTGACCGCGCGGGTGTTCTGCACGCCCCGCAGTTGGATGTAGTCCTGGGCCGTTTCGGCAAGCACCGACAGCAACACGGCGCGGCGGTCGTTTTCGGCGACTTCCAGAGTGGCGTCGGCGGCCTCGGTTTCGCGCTTGACCCGGCCCCAGAAATCCAGCTCCCAGGCGGCGGAGAAACCCATGTCCCATTGGTTATAGGCGGACTGGCCATTGTTGCCCGACGCATCGCTCAAGCCTTTGGCGCTGACGCGCTGGCGCAGGTAATCGCCCGTGGCATTGACGTTGGGATAACGCTCGGCGGTGGTCACCTGGCGCACAGCGCGGCTTTGTTGCAGGCGGCTGCTGGCCAGTTTCAGGTCGAGGTTATCGGTGAGCGCGCGGCGCGTGAGGGCCGAGAGTTGTTCGTCGTGGAACACGTCCCACCAGCGCTCCTGCAATGGATCCGTCACGGCACGGCTGGCGGCTTGACGGCCTTGGGGCTCGGCCCACTGCGTGACCTGCGGGCCCTGAGGTTTCTGGAAGTCCGGGCCGACGGTGCAAGCGCTCAGGCTGATCAGGCTCAAGGTGAGCCAGGCGAGGTGTTTCATTGCTGGGCCACCTCACGCTGCTGCGCGACCTGTTGGGTGTCGACGCTGGCTTCCACCGACATACCGACGCGCAAGCGCTCGGTCAGCGGCTGGTTCGGCTCCAGTACGATTTTCACCGGAATGCGCTGCACCACCTTGGTGAAGTTGCCGGTGGCGTTGTCGGGTTTGACCGAGGCAAAGGTCACGCCGGTGGCCGGCGCCAGGCTTTCCAGATGGCCATTGAGCAGTTCGCCATCGAGGCTGTCGACGCGCACTTGCACGGCTTGGCCGGCGTGCATGTGCGAGAGCTGAGTCTCCTGGAAATTGGCCACCACAAAGGCCTCGGCCAAGGGGACGACGGCAAGGATCTTGCTGCCTGGCGTCACATAAGCGCCGACCCGCACCGCGCGTTCGCCGACCATGCCGTCCACCGGCGCGACGATGCGGGTGTAAGACAGCTGATAGCTGGCCATTTCCAGCGCGGCCTGGGCACGTTTGAGCCCACCTTCGGCCGCATCACGCTGGGCGGTGAGAATTTCCACTTGCTTGCGTTCAGCCGCCAGCACCGCCGTGGCATTGGCCAGGCGCGCGTTGGCCTGGTCGATGCGGGTTTTGGCTTGCTGGGCGTTCTGCACCGTGCCCGCGCCAACACCGGCGAGGTGGTTGTAGCGGTTCAGTTCATGCTCGGCGAACGCCACTTCGGCGCGGTCTGCCGCCACGGTGGCCTGGGCCTGGGCGATCACCGAGCTTTGCCGTTCCAGGGTCGCGGTGGCATTTTTCAGCTGGGCCTGGGCGACCAAAGTGTCGGCGTCGGCGGCCTGGGCGGCGGCGCGAAAATCCCGGTCGTCGATCAGCGCCAGCAGTTGCCCGGCCTTGACGCGCTGGTTGTCTTCCACCAGCACTTCCTTGATAAAGCCCGCCACGCGCGGCGCCACGAGGGTGAAGTCGGCGGCGATGAAAGCGTCGTTGGTGGTCTGGCGTTTGCTGCCCAAAAGGTCCGGCGCAACCAGGTACACCAGCACGCCGACAGCAAACACGGCGATAACGGAGACGGCTATTTTGTCTTTGCGTTTCATGGGAAATCCTTTTGGCTAGGTCGGTGCGCGCGGTGGAAAAATCCGCGTCGGCATCCAGAAAATCAGCAGAATCAACGCCACCGCGACGGCGGCCATGACGTAATAAAGATCCGAAGAGGTCAGCACCACGGCCTGCCCGTGCAGGCGGTGAGCCAGGCCGGGCGCATCGCCGTCGGCCAGGGGCGAATTGCCCAGGCTGTCCACCAACATCGTCGAGTGAAAGTGCAGGCGCTGCGTGGTCAGCGTGTCCAGCACGGCGGTGGCGATCACGGCGGCGAGGCCTTTGACGGTGTTGAACCAGGCCGAGGCGAACGGCCCGTCCATCGGCTGGATGCTGCCGGTAGAAAGCATCAGCAGTGGCAACACGGCCATGGGCTGACCGAAGATTTGCAGCAGGTACAGGCCATAGAAATCGTCGCGAATCCATTCCGAGGTCAGGTGCGAACTGCCCACGCAGCACAGCACCAGCATGCTCAAGCCAGTGCCCAGCACCCAGCGGCAATCCACCCAGCGCAGGTTGCACAGCGCCGCGACCAAGGGCAGTGCGATGAGTTGCGGCAGCGCCATCAGCAGCATTACCGGCGCGGTTTGCAGCGGGCGATAACCCTGAACCTGGGCGAGGAAACTCGACGGGATGAGGATCACCGAAGTCAGCACCATCAACACGCCTGCCAACACGATCAATGCAAACGACAAGTTGCGCAGGCCGAGCATCTGCAGCTTGAAAAAAGGAATGGGCTGCGACCACTCATTGAGCATGAACAGCACCAACAACAGCGTGCCGCCCCCCAGCAGGAAGGTGATCAGGCCAGACTCGAACCAGTCCAGGCGATTGCCCTGCAACAGGCCGATCACCAGCATGCAGATCGCCGGAAACCCCAGCAGCAGGCCGCGCCAGTTGAACTGTTTGAAACGCTCCAGGCGCACGGGGTCTTGGGGCAGGCCATAGGCCACGGCGGCCATGGCCAGAAGACACGGCGCGACTATTTGCCAGAACGCCCATTGCCAGCCGACGTATTCGGTCCACAGCGCCGCCAGCGGCGTGCCCAGGCTCGGGCCGAAAGTGGCGGTGAGCGCGTAACCGGCCAAACCATACAGTTTCACGTTGGCGGGCAAGAAACGCAGCGCCACGGTCATCAGCATCGGCGGCAACGCACCTCCGGCCAGGCCTTGCACGGTACGCAGCACCAGCAAGCTTTCGTAGTTCGGCGCAAACGGGCACAGGATGCCCAGCACCGTGAACAAACCAATGGCGTACAACGTGAAGCGGCGCAAGGAAAACGTCACCGAACACCAGGGCGCAAAGGCCATCGCCGCGACCGAGGTGGCGGTGTAGGCGGCGACCAGCCAGGTGCCTTCATCGAAACCGATGTACAGCGCACCGCGAATATCGGCGAGGGCGACCTTGGTGACCATCTCGTTGAGGCCGGACACCAGCACCGCGAGCAATACGCCAACCAGGCCAATGATGATGCGCGGGCCGAACACGGGCGGGTTCAGGGCAGTGGGTTGCGCTGCAGCCGCAAGGGTGGGGGCAGCAAGGGAAGTCATGAACAGGTAACTCGGAATGATCAATACCCGAGCAGTTTAATCAGGCACATCCATGACAAAAAGTTACTTGTTGGAAGCTTATAAGTGCGCCAGACGCAATTCTAAAATTCACCACAAAACCCTGTGGGAGCGGGCTTGCTCGCGAAAGCGGAGTGCCAGTCAAAGATGTTCCAACTGAGCCACCGCATTCGCGAGCAAGCCCGCTCCCACACTTTGATCGAGTTCACTAATTAGGTGGGTTGGGCTTCCAGCCAGGTGGCGTGGCAACTCTCGCGCATGGTTTCGCGCAGCCATTTATGGGCCGGGTCTTTGTCGAAACGCGGGTGCCAGGATTGCGCCAGCACCAGCGTCGGCAAGGAGATGGGCAGCGCGAAGGCGCGCAGTGGCAGTTTCAGGCGGGTGGCGCTCAGCAGCGCTTCCTTGGGCACCGGCAACAGCAGGTCGGAGTCGGGCAGCATGAACATGGCGCCGTGGAAGCCCGGGGCAATCATTGCCACGCGGCGTTCCAGGCCCAGCTCATTGAGCGCCGTGTCGATGGGCCCACGGGCTTTGCCGCGCCGGGAAATGCTGATGTGCGAGTAGCTGGCGAAACGTGCGGCGGTGATCTCTTCATCGAACAGCGGGTGATCTTCACGTGCCAGACCGACGAAGGTGGTGGAGAACAGCGTCTGCACCTTCACTTCCGGGCTGGGCGGCATGGTGTTGCTGACCCGCAAGTCGAGCCGGCCTTCACGCAGGGCATCGTCGTCAGTGTCGGCTTCGGGCACGAAGCACAGCTCGCACAGCGGCGCCATGCGCTCCATGGTGTCGAACAGCCGACCGCCATAGACGCCGATAAAAAAGTCATTGGCCCGCACGCTGAAGCGGCGGCGCAGGGTTTTCAGGTCGACTTGATCGGCGGAGCGAAACAGCAACGCCGCCTGCTCCACTACGTTGCGCACCTGGCTCTGCAACTCCAGCGCCTTGGGCGTCGGCACCAGGCCGCGACCGGCGCGCACCAGGATCGGATCGCCCACCGCTTCGCGAATACGCGTCAGCGTACGGCTCATGGCCGCCGGGCTCAGGTTCATCCGCCGTGCAGCACCGACCACGCTGCCCTCGTCGAGCAAGGCGTCGAGGGCGACCAGCAGGTTCATGTCCGGTAGTTGCATGCCAAGCACTCGTGGTCAGTGAAAAGTACAGTGCACGCAATCCTAACAGGCTTTACAGGTAGAGCTTTGTGCTGCGCGGCAGGTAATCCGCGTAAGCCGCTTTGGGGTTGGCCTGACACTTTTGCACGATTTCCGGCAGGGCTTTTTCGAGCTCATCCGCTTTGGACAAGCCTTCGGTGTAGTCCTTTTTACCGCTCAACGCCGGGAACATTACCGCGACTCGGGTAATGGCAAAGCTCTTCATGTCGATCAACGGACGCGTGGGATGGTCGCGCCGGAACTGGCTCACTTCCTCGTTCAACGCGCTGCAGGACTGATAGGTGGTTTGCGTGAAGGTCAGTTGGACGCTTTCTTTACTGGGCTGCGTCGGCGTAAAGATCATGTCGTTTTGCGCCTCGACCACTGCTGGCTGGTCGGCACTCACGTCCCAGGGTTTGAAGCGCCATTGTTGGGCTGCGGCGACGGCCGCGTCACCAAATACAGGCTGTGTCGCGTTGAGTGCCTTGACATCGCTGACCGTGCCGTCGTTGTGAATCTTCAGGCTGATGCGTGCGTGCCCTTGCGTGCCTGCCTGGCTTGCGGGATAGGCCGGCTTGGGCATGGACACCGATTGCGGGGTGAACTGGGCAAACACCGAAGACGATAAAAACAAAGCCACCGCCAGGACAAAAAACCGCATCGCCGCAAATCCTTCTATCGGGAATGCCTGACGTCAGGGCGGCGTCAGGTTCGGCCGGTATTATCGGGCGCACACCCGGCACATAGCAATCATTCCTGTTTAGCGCTGCATGCCCCAACGCTTTACGGTGAGCCGCTCGAAGGTGTCGAACACGAGGTTTTCCACCAGCAAGCCGATGAGAATCACCACGGCCAGCCCGGCAAAAACCTTGTCGGTGTACAACTCATTGCGGTTCTGGAAGATGTACCAGCCCAGCCCGCCTTTACCGCTGGTGGCACCGAACACCAGCTCGGCGGCGATCAGCGTGCGCCAGGCAAACGCCCAGCCGATTTTCAGGCCCGCGAGGATCGACGGCAGTGCCGCCGGGATCAGGATGAACAGCACAAAGCGCATGCCCTTGAGGCCATAGTTGCGGCCGGCCATGCGCAGGGTTTCGGACACGCCGAGAAACCCCGAATAGGTGTTCAAGGCCAAGGCCCACAACACCGAATGCACCAGCACAAAAATCAGGCTGTTCTGCCCCAGACCAAACCACAGCAGTGCCAGCGGCAGCAATGCGATCGCCGGCAACGGGTTGAACATCGAGGTCAGGGTGCTGAGCAGGTCACGACCCAACTGCGTGGACACCGCCAGCGTGGTCAGGGCGAACGCGAGCACGATGCCGATCAGGTAGCCCTTGATCAGCACCGCGAGGGAAATGCTCACTTTGCTGAGTAACTCGCCACTGAGCAGGCCGTCGAACAGTGCCTGCGAGGTTTGCAGGAAGCTTGGCAGCAGCAAATCGTTGTTCTGATAACGCGCGACGGCTTCCCAAAGAATCGCCAGCACGATCAGGATCAGCCCTTTGCGCAGCCAGCCCTGTTGCCACAAACGTTGACGCAACGGCAGCTCGCGTTCCACGGGGACGGTGAGCAACGGTTCGAGGTTGACTTCAAATTCCTGGCGCATACGTCGGCCCCTTAGTAAGCAATGCGGATATCGGCGAAGCCCAGCTCTTGCTCGGCTTCGGGCGCTTCATCGAACAGCAGGCGATGGATCCGCCGCGCCGACGCCTGGAATTCCACACCGCCGAGGCTGTGCAGGTCGTATTGATGGCTGTGGATTTCTGCGCGAACCCGCCCCGGGTGCGGCGACAGCAACAGGATGCGATTGCCCACCACCAGCGCTTCTTCGATGGAGTGAGTCACGAACAGCAAGGTGAAGCGCACTTCCTCCCACAGCAGCAGCAACTCTTCCTGCATCTTGCGGCGGGTCAGGGCATCGAGGGCGGCGAAGGGCTCGTCCATCAGCAGGATTTTCGGCTGCATGGCCAGGGCACGGGCAATGGCCACGCGGGCTTTCATGCCGCCGGACAGGGTGTGCGGGTAGGCGTCGGCGAAGGCACTGAGGCCGACTTTTTCCAGGTAATGCAGCGCGCGCTCTTCGGCTTCGCGGCGCTTCAAGGTTTTCGACGCCAGCAGCGGGAACATCACGTTCTGTTTGACGGTTTTCCACGGCGGCAGTTGGTCAAATTCCTGGAACACTACGATGCGGTCGGGGCCAGGCTGTTCGACCTTTTGCCCCAGCAAGCGGATCTCGCCCTCGCAGGGTTTGATAAAGCCGGCGATGGACTTGAGCAAGGTGGATTTGCCGCAACCCGAAGGACCGAGCAACACATAGCGGTCGGCCGGGTCGATTTCGAAGCTGACCTGGTGCGTGGCCCGCACCACGCGCTCGGGGGTGCGGTATTCAAGACTGACGTTATCCACCGCCAGCAACGGCTCGGCGGTGATCGGGTTGCTGGCCGCGTGGCCTTGCAGGGGCGCGTTCATTTCATCTCTCTTGCCGGGGAATCAGAAAGGCGCATCGCCCTGGATGGTGGTGCGAAACAGCTTGCGGCGCAGGTGGCTTGGGCAACCGGCGGCCAGGTGGATCAGCGAGCGGTTGTCCCAGAACACCATGTCGTGGGGCTGCCACTGGTGGCGGTAGATGTTTTCCGGCAGCACGCTGTGGGCGTAGAGCTGGGCCAGCAGGTCGCGGCTCTCGTCTTCCGGCAGGCCGACGACGCGGGTGGTGAAACCTTCGCTGACGAACAGCGCCTTGCGGCCGTTTTCCGGGTGGGTGCGCACGATGGGGTGTACCACTTCGGCCACTTGCGCCAGCTGTTCAGGCGTCAGGGTCGGGCGCCAGTTGCCTTCGAATTTGGTTTCGCTGTAGCGCGCGGTGTAGGAATGCGCGGCGCTGCGGCCTTCCACGGCTTTGCGCAGGTGCTCGGGCAGTTGGTCCCAGGCTTTGTGCATGTCGGCGAACAGGGTGTCGCCGCCTTCTGAAGGCAGCTCCTGGGCGTGCAGCATCGAACCCAGGCTCGGCAATTCTTTGTACGACAGGTCGGAGTGCCAGAACTTGCCTGCGTCACCCAGACCGATGGATTGGCCGTTTTCGATGATGTTGGAGACGATCAGAATTTCCGGGTGGTTGGCCAGCAGGAACTGTTTGAGCACGTGGATCTGCAACACACCGAAACGGCGGCTGAAGGCGATCTGCTGTTCAGGGGTGATGCGTTGGTCGCGGAAGACCACGACGTGGTAGTCCAGGTGCGCGCGGTGGATGCGCGTGAAGTCGTCGTCGCTGACCGGGCGGGACAGGTCCAGGCCGATGACCTCGGCGCCGACGCTGCCGGGGAGTGGGCGAATCTCGAAACGTTGGGTGGTTGCGGTCGCTGTTGGAACAGTAGAGGTGGCGGACATGAGGGGCACTCCCGGTCGGACAGGGGAGTGACTTTATAGATATAAGAAGGGGCGCTTAAATACCGTTAGTGAATATCGATATGCTTAAGGGTTGGGTTGGGTGGTGGGGCTGAGGGCGCCATCGCAGGCAAGCCAGCTCCCACATTTGATGGGTGTACACATTCAAATGTGGGAGCCGGGCTTGCCCGCGATGAGGCCCGTACCGGCGCTGAAGATCAACGCTCGTGCAGAGCCTCGGCCCGCGCCTTGATGATCGGCTTGAGCAGGTAGCTCAGGATGCTCTTCTTGCCGGTGATGATGTCCACCGACGCCACCATGCCCGGGATGATCAGCAACGGCTTCTCATCGGTGCCCAAATGACTGCGATCGGTGCGCAAGGTAATCATGTAGTAGGTGGTTTTCTTGTCTTCATCGGTGATGGTGTCAGCACCGATGCGTTCAAGCTTGGCCTTCAGGCCGCCGTAGATGGTGTAGTCATAGGCGGTGAATTTGACGATCGCTTCTTGCCCCGGGTGCAGGAAGGCGATGTCTTGCGGACGGATCTTGGCTTCCACCAGCAGGGTGTCGTTGAGCGGCACGATTTCAACCATGTCGCTGCCCGGCTGGATCACGCCGCCGACGGTGTTGACCAGCAGCTGTTTGACGATCCCGCGCACCGGCGAGGTGACCAGCGTGCGGCTGACGCGGTCTTCAAGGGCACGGCCAGTTGACTCAGCCTTGTTCAGTTCGGTGCGGGCTTCGTTGAGCTGTGTCAGCGCTTCGCTGCGGAACTTGCCACGGGTTTCGTCGATTTTGCGCTGCACTTCCTTGATCGCCGACTCGGCACGGGGAATCGCCAGCGTCGTGGCGTCCAACTGGCCACGGGTTTCCATCTCGGCGCGCTTGAGGCGCAGCACTTCCACCGGGGATACCGCGCCTTGAGCCACCAGCGGCTCGGACATGTTGATTTCCTGGCGCTGCAGGGACAACTGGCTGCGGTACTGGCCTTGCTTGGAGGTGAACTCGCGCAGTTCCTGCTGACGCTGCACCAGTTGCTCCTGCAAGCCGCCCACTTCGTCTTTCAACTGCTGGCGGCGGCTTTCATACAAGGAGCGCTCGTTGGCGGCCTGGCTGGGCGCGGCCTTGAGCACGTCGTCGGGAATGTTCAGCGGGCGGTCATCTACCTGCGCACTCAGGCGCTCGACGCGCAGTTGCATGGCCAGGCGCAGGGCTTCGGTTTCCCCGGCGTTGGACACGAAGCGGGTGTCGTCGAGGCGAATCAGCGGCGCACCGGCTTCAACGATCTGGCCTTCCTTGACGTACAGCTCGGAGACGATACCGCCTTCCAGGTTCTGGATTTTCTGCAGCTTGGACGACGGAATCGCCTTGCCGTCGCCACGGGTGACTTCGTCGATGCTGGAGAAACCGGCCCACGTCACCAGGAACACGAAGAACGCGATGATCGCCCAGATGGTCAAGCGGATCACCCGCGGAGCATCTTCGATCAGCGCCTTGTTGACCTCTGGCAGGGGTTGGCCCTGCAGCGATTCGGAGCCTTTGAAATAGCGGCCGACCGCGCCTTTGATGGACTTAAGCAACACTGATCTGCCCCTTTTTCAACGCTTCCATAACCACGGCTTTCGGGCCGTCCGCGAGGATCTGCCCACGGTCGACCACCAGCAGGCGGTCCACCAGCGAGAGCAGTGAGGCACGGTGAGTCACCAGCACCACGGTCTTGTTTTGCACCACGGCTTGCAGGCGTTGTTTCAAGCGTTCTTCACCGGTGTTGTCCATGGCGCTGGTGGGTTCGTCCAGCAACAGGATGGGCGGGTTGAGCAACAGCGCGCGGGCCAGGGCGACGTTCTGGCGCTGGCCACCCGACAGGTTCTGCCCACGTTCGCCCACTTGCAGTTCGTAGCCCTGGGGGTGCAGGCGCGCAAACTCGTGCACGCCGGCCAGCTCGGCGGCTTGCAGGACCATTTCGTCTTCGACATAACGCGCACCGGAAACGAGGTTGTCGCGCAAGGTGCCGGCCAGCAGCTGGATATCCTGGGCGACGTAGCCGATGTTGTGGCGCAACTCGCTCACGTCGATCTGGCGCACATCCACGCCGTCCACCAGCAAGGCACCGGAGTCTGGCTGATACAGGCCGACGATCAGTTTGGCGAGGGAGCTTTTACCTGAGCCGCTACGGCCGATGATGCCGATTTTTTCCCCGGGTTTGATCACCAGGTTGATGTTTTTCAGCGCCGCGTTCTGCTGGTTCGGGTAGGTGAAGTTCAGGCCCCGGCACTCGATGGCACCTTGCAGGGTGCGGCGGCTCATGGGGCGCTCTTCGAAATTGCGCTCCTGGGGCAGTTCCATCATCTGGTCCACCGAGGTCATGGTGACCTTGGCTTGCTGGTAACGGGTCAACAGGCCCGACAGCGAAGCCAGCGGGCTCAACGCGCGACCACTGAGCATGTAGCAGGCAATCAGGCCGCCCATGCTGAGGTTGCCGTCGATGATCTGGTACACGCCGAACACGATCATGACCACGCCGGCGAGTTGCTGGATGAGCAGGGTCATGTTCATCGACAGGCCCGACAGCAACTTCACGCGCAGCTCAAGGCGGCTCAAGGTGCCGATGGTCTGTTCCCAGCCGTACTGGCGCTCGCTCTCGGCGTTGTTGACCTTGACCGCGTCCAGCCCGGCGAGGGTTTCGATCAGGCTCGACTGGCGCTCGGCCGCCAGGGCCATGGTTTTCTCCATGGTCGCCACCAGCGGTTTTTGCAGGGCGTAGCCGATACCCAGGGCCAGCGGGAAGGCCAGCACGGGGATCCATACAAGGTGCCCACCGAGGATGGCGATCACCAGGAATATCAGCAGGGTGAACGGCAAGTCGATCAGGCTGGTGAGCGTCAGCGACGCGAGAAAATCGCGCAGGCTCTGAAACTCGTGGATGTTCTGGGCAAAGCTGCCGACCCGTGCCGGGCGGTACTTCATGGACATGCCGACGATGCGCTCGAACAGCGTGGCCGAGATGATCAGGTCGGTCTTTTTGCCGGCCAGGTCCAGGCACAGGCTGCGCAGGCTTTTGAGGATCAGGTCGAACAGGTAAGCGCCGCCGATACCCACGGCCAGCACCCACAAGGTGGCGGTGGCCTGGTTCGGCACCACGCGGTCGTAGACGTTCATCACAAACAGCGGTGCTGCCATTGCGATGATGTTGATCAGGAAGCTGGCGGCGATGGCGTCGGTGTAGAGCCAGCGCGAACGCTTGAGGGTGTCGCGAAACCACGAACGCGCACGCGGAATGAGGGTGCCGTGGTTGACGTCGAATTTGTGCTGCGGCTGAGCGAAGAAGACTTTGCCGATATAGTCGTCGGCGAGCTGCTCGCGCTTGATCAGCACTTCACCGCCGTCGCTTTCGCTGAGCAGGATCCGCGCTTCATCCTCGCCCTGCCAGCCCACCAGGACGGTACTGCGCCCGTCTTTGAGCAACAGCAGCGCCGGTAGCGCAATGGTCGGAATCTGTTCGAGCTTGCGCTGCAACAACCGCCCCTGCAGCCCGGCACGCGCCGCTGCACGTGGCAACAGCTCGGCACTCAGCCGCTGCGAAGGCAGCGGCAGGCCGGTGGTGAGCATGGCCGCGCTGGCCGGCTTTTGATGCAGGGCACAGAGTGCAAGCAACCCGTCGAGTAACGGGTCGTCGTGCAGCGTGCGTGGATCATGACTGAGATGAACTCGACTGACTTCGGATTCCACGCGGTGCACTCTCGACTAACAGTTGGGGCTATTGGGGTGACTCAATTCATCCCGGGCAGTTGGACTTTAGGCTTCACGTCGTTCTGCACGACGGAGGCCATCGGTGCGACCACTCCCTGGCTTTTGAGCAATTCGCCCATGGTCGCCTTGATTCGATATTGAGTAAATAACTGAATGTTCTTGATCTCTTCCAGACGACGGGAAGCGGTGAACAATTCATTTTCGCTGTCGAGCAAATCGAGCAGGGTACGCTGGCCCAGGCTGAACTGTTGCTGGTACGAGGTGCGCACGCGGGTGCTGTGGTCCACGTATTGCTGGGCGACCGGCAACTGCGCGTTGGCGTTGTTCAAGGCGTTCCAGGCCAGGCCCAGTTCTTCATTGAGTTGGCGCAGGGCGTTGTTGCGAATGTCCAGGGCCTGGCTGGTCTGGTACGACTTGGACTGCAGGTCAGCCTTGTTGCTGCCACCGGCGAACAGGTTGAAACGCATGCGCACCATGGCTTCCCAACCGTTGCTGTGACCGGCATCGCCGCCGACGTTGTTGTCGGCATTGGTGCCAAGTTCAGCATCAAAGCGTGGGTAGAAGGTCGACTTGGCCGCTTCGTACTGGCTCTCGGCAGCCGAGATATCCGACTCGGCCGAACGCAGGATCGGGCTGTTGTCGAGCATCTGGCGGCGCGCTTCATTCAAGTCGGCGGGCAACATGGCCATGAACGGGGCCGGGCGCTCAAGCTGGTCGGGCATCTGGCCAACGGCGCTGAGGTAGTTGACCTGGGAGTCGGCCAGGTTGGTCTGCTCAGTGATCAGGTTGTTACGGGCCTGGGCCAGACGCGCTTCGGCCTGGTCTTGGTCGGCACCGTTGCCGACGCCGCGCTGGGTGCGCAATTTGATCTGGTCGTAGATACGTTCGTGGTTGCGCAGGTTTTCTTCCGCCAGGCGCACGAATTCGCGACGGGTCAGCACGTCCAGGTATACCTGAGCGACGGTCAAACCCGTGCGCTCTGAAGTCCCCAGCAAAGAGTAGGCGCGCGAGTTGACGTTGGCTTGTTGGCGCCCGACTTCACTGGAGGTGGCAAAACCGTCAAAGATCATCTGCTGCAGCCGCAGGCTGGATTCGCCGCGGTTGTGCGTATCCCACTGGTTGCCGTTCACGCCAGCGGCGGCGCGGGTGTTGGAGTCATCGGTGCCTTCACGACCGTAACCGGCATTCAGATCGACGCGAGGCAGGTAACCGCCTTGTGCCGCGCGCAATTGGTAATCAGCGGCGATACGGCTGTTCACACCGGCTTGGATCTCCGGGTGCACATCCAATGCCTGCTGCATGGCCTGGGGCAATGTTTGAGCTTGTACAAAACTGGCGGCGAGAACGAACGGTGCTGCCATAAACAGGTGTAAACGCATTTAAAAATTCCCCAGGACTTCTTGTCTCAAATCACAGCATTTAACGTGGCTGCGTCGGAAAATGGCTACCGTAATGACCGTACGTCGGAAAGTTCAAAAAGCGGAACTGCTTCACACATGTAGGACGGTTCGCCGCATAAATATCAATGTGACATTACGGGGCCGATTGTTTAGGATGGCGACCATAAGGTCAATAGTTTGGCATAAACTAGATAGCTAATAAATCTAGCCAATTATTTGACGCCATTAAGTTTGCAGACTACGCCCCTCCAGTCTGGCCCTCCCCCCGCGAGCGGCCACATGGAATTCATCAGAAACGGATCGCCGGAGAAATCTTTAATGAGCAGTGTTGTTGCCATCGTCAAAAGCATTGTTGGTCAAGTTTTCGTTATTTCTCCGGAAGGGGCGCGCCGCGTCCTCGTTGAAGGCGACCGCCTCTTCGCGGGCGACCAGATCGACACCGGCCTGTCTGGCGCGGTCAGCCTGGAGCTGGCCGACGGCCGCACGCTGGACCTGGGTCGCGACACTCAATGGAGCGCTGACACGCCCGACTCCACGCTGGACCTGGCCGCAGCCACTGCGCAAGCCGCGCCGTCGGTTGCCGAATTGCAGCAAGCGATCGCTGCGGGCGCCGACCCGACCACCGACCTGGAAGCCACTGCTGCAGGCCCGACCGCTGCCGGTAATGGCGCGGCAGGCGGCGGCCACAGTTTTGTAGTGCTGGACGCAACGGCGGGCCGCGTTGATCCGACGATCGGCTTCCCAACCGCTCCTATTGGCCAAGCCGGCTCGACGCAAACTCAGCTCACCGGCGCCCAGGGTTCTGCCGATAACGGCAATCTGTTGCTGCAGACTTCGACCCTGACCCTGAGCGCGACCCCGACCATTACCGAAGCCGGCGGCGTGTTGACCTACACCGCTACCGTCACGCAGCCGCCGGTCAATGACCTGACCATCACCCTGTCCAATGGCGCAGTGATCACCATCACCGCTGGCCAATTGACCGGTACGGTCAACGTACCGCTGGCGCCGAATGACAGCCCGTACATCGACCCGAGCCAGATCAACGTCAACGTCACCGGCACTACCGGCGGCAACAACCTGGTGCTGACCATTGACCCGGCGCCGGCTGTCACCCAGATCACCGACACCATCGACACCACCACTGTCACGCTGACGGCTGGCCAGACTGTGGTTGAAGGTGGGCAGATTACTTACACCGCTACCTTGACCAATCCGGCGCAGACGCCGGTGACCGTCACTTTGAGCAATGGCTCGGTGATCACTATCAAGGCCGGTGAATCGGTTGGCACTGTGGTTGTCGATACTCCGGCCAACGACGTTTACAACAACGGTTCGACCGTCAGCACAACGATTACCGGTGCGACTGGCGGTAATTTCGAGAACCTGGTGCCGAGCACTACGCCTGCGGTCACCACTATTACTGATTCGGTCGACACCACTACTATCACGCTGACCGCTGGTCAGACCGTGACCGAAGGCGGACAGATTACCTACACCGCTACCCTGACTAACCCGGCGCAGACACCGGTGACTGTCACCTTGAGCAACGGCTCGGTGATCACTATCAAGGCCGGTGAATCGGTTGGCACTGTGGTTGTCGATACTCCGGCAAACGACGTTTACAACAATGGCTCGACTGTCAGCACCACTATTACTGGTGCGACTGGCGGTAATTTCGAGAGCCTGGTGCCGAGCACTACGCCTGCGGTCACCACGATTACTGATTCGATCGACACCACCACTGTCACGCTGACTGCTGGCCAGACCGTGACCGAAGGCGGACAGATTACCTACACCGCCACTTTGACTAACCCGGCTCAAACGCCGGTAACGGTCACCTTGAGCAACGGCTCGGTGATCACCATCAAAGCCGGTGAGTCGGTTGGCACTGTCGTTGTTGATACTGCGCCTAACGACGTCTACAACAATGGCTCGACCGTCAGCACCACGATTACCGGCGCAACCGGCGGTAATTTCGAGAACCTGGTGCCGAGCACTACGCCTGCGGTCACCACGATTACTGACTCGATCGACACTACCACTGTCACGCTGACCGCTGGCCAGAACGTGGTTGAAGGTGGGCAGATCACCTACACCGCCACCTTGACCAACCCTGCGCAGACCCCGGTGACCGTCACCTTGAGCAATGGCTCGGTGATCACCATCAAAGCCGGTGAATCGGTTGGCACTGTCGTTGTTGATACTGCGCCTAACGACGTCTACAACAATGGCTCGACCGTCAGCACCACGATTACCGGTGCGACTGGCGGCAACTTTGAGAGCCTGGTGCCGAGCACTACGCCTGCGGTTACCACGATTACTGATTCGATCGACACCACCACTGTCACGCTGACGGCTGGTCAGACTGTGGTTGAAGGTGGGCAGATTACTTACACCGCTACCTTGACCAATCCTGCGCAGACGCCGGTAACGGTCACCTTGAGCAACGGCTCGGTGATCACCATCAAGGCCGGTGAGTCGGTTGGCACTGTCGTTGTCGATACTCCGGCCAACGACGTTTACAACAACGGTTCGACCGTCAGCACCACGATTACTGGTGCGACTGGCGGCAACTTTGAGAGCCTGGTGCCGAGCACTACGCCTGCGGTTACCACGATTACTGATTCGATCGACACCACCACTGTCACGCTGACGGCTGGTCAGACTGTGGTTGAAGGTGGGCAGATTACTTACACCGCTACCTTGACCAATCCTGCGCAGACGCCGGTAACGGTCACCTTGAGCAACGGCTCGGTGATCACCATCAAGGCCGGTGAGTCGGTTGGCACTGTCGTTGTTGATACTGCGCCTAACGACGTCTACAACAATGGCTCGACCGTCAGCACCACGATTACCGGTGCGACTGGCGGTAATTTCGAAAACCTGGTGCCGAGTACTACGCCTGCGGTAACCACTATTACTGACTCGATCGACACCACCACTGTCACACTGACGGCTGGCCAGACTGTGGTTGAAGGTGGGCAGATTACTTACACCGCTACCTTGACCAATCCTGCGCAGACGCCGGTGACCGTCACCTTGAGCAACGGCTCGGTGATCACCATCAAGGCCGGTGAGTCGGTTGGCACTGTCGTTGTTGATACTGCGCCTAACGACGTCTACAACAATGGCTCGACCGTCAGCACCACGATTACCGGCGCAACCGGCGGTAATTTCGAGAACCTGGTGCCGAGCACTACGCCTGCGGTCACCACGATTACTGACTCGATCGACACCACCACCGTAACCCTTACGGCTCCGACCGAGGCGAACGAAGGCGGTCAGATTACGTACACCGCCACGCTTTCCAATAAAGCGGGCACTGACGTTACTCTGAAGCTGGATAACGGCTCGACGATCACCATCAAGGCTGGCGACACCGTCGGCACCGTGACCGTCCCTGCCCCAAGTGATGACGTGTTCATCGACAAGAGCACCCAGACCGTCAAGATCACCGATACCACTGGTGGCAACTTCGAGAAACTGGAAGTTGCGGGTGATGGTGCGACCACTACGATCAACGACACCATCGACAAAGTTGATGTGGTCCTGACCGCGACTGGCACCGTTGGCGAAGGCGGCAATATCGTTTACACCGCCAGCCTTGTGGATAAAAACGGCGCGCCGGTGACCAACATCACCAATCCGCTGACCGTCACTTTGGACAATGGCCAGACCATCACCATTGGCGTGAATCAGTCGAGCGGTTCTGTTACTGCTGTTGCTCCTGATGACGTGTACAAAGGTGATCAAACTGTCACCAACGCTATCAAGGGCGTGACTGGCGGTGAGCACTTCGAAAATCTCGTGCCAGGCGCAGATAAAGTCACTACGACTGTCACTGACACCCCAGGCACTGATAACACCACGACCGTTACGCTGACGGCTCCAAGCGCAGTGAACGAAGGTGGTCAGATTACGTACACCGCCACGCTTTCTAATAAAGCTGGCACTGACGTCACTCTGAAGTTGGATAACGGCTCGACGATCACCATCAAAGCTGGCGACACCGTCGGCACCGTGACCGTGCCTGCCCCAAGCGATGACGTGTTCATCGACAAGAGCACCCAGACCGTCAAGATCACCGACACCACTGGCGGTAACTTTGAGAAGCTGGAAGTTGCGGGTGATGGTGCGACCACCACGATCAACGACACCATCGACAAAGTTGATGTAGTCCTGACCGCGACGGGCACTGTGGGCGAAGGCGGCAATATCGTATACACCGCCAGCCTTGTGGATAAAAACGGCGCGCCGGTAACCAACATTACCAACCCGCTGACCGTGACTTTGGACAATGGTCAGACCATCACCATTGGCGTAAATCAGTCCAGCGGTTCTGTTACTGCTGTTGCTCCTGATGACGTCTATAAAGGTGATCAAACTGTCACCAACGCTATCAAGGGCGTGACTGGCGGTGAGCACTTCGAAAATCTGGTGCCGGGTACTACTCCGGTTAACACCACCGTCACCGACACACCGGGTACCGATAACACCACGACCGTCACTCTGACTGCCCCAAGCGCAGTTAACGAAGGTGGTCAGATTACGTACACCGCGACCTTGAGCAACAAGGCCGGTACCGACGTTACTCTGAAGCTGGATAACGGCTCGACGATTACCATCAAAGCCGGTGACACCGTCGGCACCGTGACCGTCCCTGCCCCAAGCGATGACGTGTTCATCGACAAGAGCACCCAGACCGTCAAGATCACTGACACCACTGGCGGTAACTTCGAGAAGCTGGAAGTTGCGGGTGATGGTGCGACCACCACGATCAACGACACCATCGATAAAGTTGATGTGGTCCTGACCGCGACGGGCACCGTTGGCGAAGGCGGCAATATCGTCTACACCGCTAGCCTTGTGGATAAAAATGGCGCGCCGGTGACTAACATCACCAACCCGCTGACCGTGACCCTGGACAATGGCCAAACCATCACCATCGGTGTAAATCAGTCGAGCGGGTCTGTTACTGCTATCGCTCCTGATGACGTGTACAAAGGTGATCAAACTGTCACCAACGCTATCAAAGGCGTGACTGGTGGCGAGCATTTTGAGAACCTGGTGCCGGGCACCACGCCGGTTAACACCACTGTTACGGACACCCCAGGCACTGACAACACCACCACCGTTACGCTGACCGCCCCAAGCGCAGTGAACGAAGGCGGTCAGATTACGTACACCGCGACCTTGAGCAACAAGGCCGGTACCGACGTTACTCTGAAGCTGGACAACGGCTCGACGATTACCATCAAAGCTGGCGACACCGTCGGCACCGTGACCGTCCCTGCCCCAAGCGATGACGTGTTCATCGACAAGAGCACCCAGACCGTCAAGATCACTGACACCACTGGCGGCAATTTCGAGAACCTGGTCGTTGCAGGCAACGGCGCAACCACTACGATCAACGACACTATCGACAAGGTCGACGTTGTTCTGACCGCCACAACAACTGTTGGTGAAGGCGGCAACATCGTCTACACCGCCAGCCTTGTGGATAAAAACGGCGCGCCGGTAACTAACATTACCAACCCGCTGACCGTGACCCTGGACAATGGCCAGACCATCACCATCGGCGTAAATCAGTCGAGCGGCTCTGTTACTGCTGTTGCTCCTGATGACGTGTACAAAGGCGATCAAACTGTCACCAACGCTATCAAAGGCGTGACTGGTGGCGAGCATTTTGAGAACCTGGTGCCGGGCACCACGCCGGTTAACACCACTGTTACGGACACCCCAGGCACTGATAACACCACGACCGTTACGCTGACCGCTCCAAGCGCAGTGAACGAAGGCGGTCAGATTACGTACACCGCGACCTTGAGCAACAAGGCCGGTACCGATGTGACTCTGAAGCTGGACAACGGCTCGACGATTACCATCAAAGCCGGTGACACCGTCGGCACCGTGACCGTCCCTGCCCCAAGTGATGACGTGTTCATCGACAAGAGCACCCAGACCGTCAAGATCACTGACACTGCTGGGGGCAACTTCGAGAACTTGGTCGTTGCAGGCAACGGCGCGACCACAACCATCAACGACACCATCGATAAAGTTGATGTGGTCTTGACTGCGACGGGCACTGTTGGTGAAGGCGGCAATATCGTTTACACCGCCAGCCTTGTGGATAAAAACGGCGCGCCGGTGACCAACATCACCAATCCGCTGACCGTCACTTTGGACAATGGCCAGACCATCACCATTGGCGTGAATCAGTCGAGCGGTTCTGTTACTGCTGTTGCTCCTGATGACGTGTACAAAGGCGACCAGACTGTCACCAACGCCATTAAAGGCGTGACCGGTGGCGAGCATTTCGAAAATCTGGTTCCAGGTACTACTCCGGTTAACACCACCGTCACCGACACACCGGGTACCGATAACACCACGACCGTTACGCTGACTGCGCCAAGCGCAGTGAACGAAGGTGGTCAGATCACCTACACCGCCACGCTTTCTAATAAAGCTGGCACTGACATCACTCTGAAGCTGGATAACGGCTCGACGATCACCATCAAAGCTGGCGACACCGTTGGCACCGTGACCGTCCCTGCGCCAAGCGATGACGTGTTCATCGACAAGAGCACGCAGACCGTCAAGATCACTGACACCACTGGCGGTAACTTCGAGAAGCTGGAAGTTGCGGGTGATGGTGCGACCACTACGATCAACGACACCATCGACAAAGTTGATGTAGTCCTGACCGCGACTGGCACCGTTGGCGAAGGCGGCAATATCGTTTACACCGCCAGCCTTGTGGATAAAAACGGCGCGCCGGTGACTAACATCACCAACCCGCTGACCGTTACTTTGGATAATGGCCAAACCATCACCATCGGCGTAAATCAGTCGAGCGGCTCTGTTACTGCTGTTGCTCCTGATGACGTGTACAAAGGTGATCAAACTGTCACCAACGCCATTAAAGGCGTGACCGGTGGCGAGCATTTCGAAAATCTGGTTCCAGGTACTACTCCGGTTAACACCACCGTCACCGACACACCGGGTACCGATAACACCACGACCGTTACGCTGACTGCGCCAAGCGCAGTGAACGAAGGCGGTCAGATTACGTACACCGCGACCTTGAGCAACAAGGCCGGTACCGATGTGACTCTGAAGCTGGACAACGGCTCGACGATTACCATCAAGGCTGGCGACACCGTCGGCACCGTGACCGTCCCTGCCCCAAGCGATGACGTGTTCATCGATAAGAGCACCCAGACCGTCAAGATCACCGATACCACTGGCGGTAACTTCGAGAAACTGGAAGTTGCGGGTGATGGTGCGACCACTACGATCAACGACACTATCGACAAGGTCGACGTCGTTCTGACCGCGACGGGTACTGTTGGCGAAGGCGGCAATATCGTTTACACCGCCAGCCTTGTGGATAAAAACGGCGCGCCGGTAACCAACATTACCAACCCGCTGACCGTGACTTTGGACAATGGTCAGACCATCACCATTGGCGTAAATCAGTCGAGCGGTTCTGTTACTGCTGTTGCTCCTGATGACGTGTACAAAGGCGATCAAACTGTCACCAACGCTATCAAGGGCGTGACTGGCGGTGAGCACTTCGAAAATCTCGTGCCAGGCGCAGATAAAGTCACTACGACTGTCACTGACACACCGGGCACTGATAACACCACCACCGTTACGCTGACCGCTCCAAGCGCAGTGAATGAAGGTGGTCAGATCACCTACACCGCTACGCTTTCTAATAAAGCGGGCACTGACGTCACTCTGAAGCTGGACAACGGCTCGACGATCACCATCAAAGCCGGCGATACCGTTGGCACTGTGACTGTCCCGGCGCCTAGCGATGACGTGTTCATCGACAAGAGCACACAGACCGTCAAGATCACTGACACCACTGGCGGTAACTTCGAGAAGCTGGAAGTTGCGGGTGATGGTGCGACCACTACGATCAACGACACTATCGATAAGGTCGACGTCGTTTTGACCGCCACAACAACTGTTGGCGAAGGCGGCAACATCGTTTACACCGCCAGCCTTGTGGATAAGTCGGGTAATGCGGTGACCAACATCACCAACCCGCTGACTGTCACCCTGGATAACGGCCAGACCATCACCATTGGCGTGAATCAGTCGAGCGGGTCTGTTACTGCTGTTGCTCCTGATGACGTCTATAAAGGCGATCAAACTGTCACCAACGCTATCAAGGGCGTGACTGGTGGTGAGCACTTCGAAAATCTGGTGCCGGGTACTACTCCGGTTAACACCACCGTCACCGACACACCGGGTACTGATAACACCACCACCGTCACGCTGACCGCTCCAAGCGCAGTGAACGAAGGTGGTCAGATTACGTACACCGCCACGCTTTCTAATAAAGCGGGCACTGACGTGACTCTAAAGCTGGACAACGGCTCGACGATCACCATCAAAGCTGGCGACACCGTCGGCACCGTGACCGTCCCTGCCCCAAGCGATGACGTGTTCATCGACAAGAGCACCCAGACCGTCAAGATCACTGACACCACTGGCGGCAATTTCGAGAACCTGGTCGTTGCAGGCAACGGCGCAACCACTACGATCAACGACACTATCGACAAGGTCGACGTTGTTCTGACCGCCACAACAACTGTTGGTGAAGGCGGCAACATCGTCTACACCGCCAGCCTTGTGGATAAAAACGGCGCGCCGGTAACTAACATTACCAACCCGCTGACCGTGACTTTGGACAATGGCCAAACCATCACCATCGGCGTAAATCAGTCGAGCGGCTCTGTTACTGCTGTTGCTCCTGATGACGTGTACAAAGGCGATCAAACTGTCACCAACGCCATTAAAGGCGTGACTGGCGGTGAGCATTTCGAAAATCTTGTGCCAGGCGCAGATAAAGTCACTACGACTGTCACTGACACCCCAGGCACTGACAACACCACCACCGTTACGCTGACCGCCCCAAGCGCAGTGAACGAAGGCGGTCAGATTACGTACACCGCGACCTTGAGCAACAAGGCCGGTACCGACGTTACTCTGAAGCTGGACAACGGCTCGACGATTACCATCAAAGCCGGCGACACCGTTGGCACTGTGACCGTCCCGGCCCCAAGCGATGACGTGTTCATCGATAAGAGCACGCAGACCGTCAAGATCACTGACACCGCTGGCGGCAACTTCGAGAACTTGGTCGTTGCAGGCAACGGCGCAACCACCACGATCAACGACACCATCGACAAGGTTGATGTGGTCTTGACCGCGACGGGCACCGTTGGCGAAGGCGGCAATATCGTCTACACCGCCACCCTCGTGGACAAAAACGGCGCCCCGGTGACTAACATCACCAACCCGCTGACCGTCACCCTGGATAACGGTAAAACCATCACCATCGGTGTGAACCAATCCAGCGGCACCGTCACCACCGTTGCACCAAACGATGTTTATAAGGGCGACCAAACCGTCACCACCGCTATCAAAGGTGTCACCGGTGGCGAGCACTTTGAAAACCTGGTTCCTGGTACTACGCCGGTTAACACCACAGTTACCGACACACCGGGCACATCCGATACCACCACCGTTACGCTGACCGCTCCAAGCGCAGTGAATGAAGGTGGTCAGATCACCTACACCGCTACGCTTTCTAATAAAGCGGGCACTGACGTCACTCTGAAGCTGGACAACGGCTCGACGATCACCATCAAAGCCGGCGACACCGTTGGCACTGTGACCGTCCCGGCCCCAAGCGATGACGTGTTCATCGATAAGAGCACGCAGACCGTCAAGATCACTGACACCACTGGCGGCAACTTCGAGAACTTGGTCGTTGCAGGCAACGGCGCAACCACCACGATCAACGACACCATCGACAAGGTTGATGTGGTCTTGACCGCGACGGGCACCGTTGGCGAAGGCGGCAATATCGTCTACACCGCCACCCTCGTGGACAAAAACGGCGCCCCGGTGACTAACATCACCAACCCGCTGACCGTCACCCTGGATAACGGTAAAACCATCACCATCGGTGTGAACCAATCCAGCGGCACCGTCACCACCGTTGCACCAAACGATGTTTATAAGGGCGACCAAACCGTCACCACCGCTATCAAAGGTGTCACCGGTGGCGAGCATTTTGAAAACCTGGTGCCGGGCACTACTCCGGTTAACACCACTGTTACGGATACTCCGGGCACTGCCGATACCACCACCGTTACGCTGACTGCGCCAAGCGCAGTGAACGAAGGCGGCCAGATCACCTACACCGCGACCTTGAGCAACAAGGCCGGTACTGACGTGACTCTGAAGCTGGATAACGGCTCGACGATTACCATCAAAGCCGGCGACACCGTCGGCACTGTGACCGTCCCGGCGCCTAGCGATGACGTGTTCATCGATAAGAGCACGCAGACCGTCAAGATCACTGACACCACTGGCGGCAATTTCGAGAACCTGGTCGTTGCAGGCAACGGCGCAACCACTACGATCAACGACACTATCGATAAGGTCGACGTCGTTCTGACCGCTACAACAACTGTTGGCGAAGGCGGCAATATCGTCTACACCGCCACCCTCGTGGACAAAAATGGCGCCCCGGTGACCAACATCACCAACCCGCTGACTGTCACCCTGGATAACGGTAAAACCATCACCATCGGCGTGAATCAATCCAGCGGCACCGTCACCGCTGTAGCACCAAACGATGTCTACAAAGGCGACCAAACCGTCACCACCGCCATTACCAACGTCACCGGCGGCGCGCATTACGAGAACCTGGTGCCCGGCAAGACACCGGTAACGACCACGGTCACGGATACCCCGGCCACCACCGACCTCACCAGCGTCACGTTGACTGCTCCGACGGCCGTCAACGAAGGTGGCACCATCACCTACACCGCCACCTTGAGCAACAAGGCCGGCACCGACATGGTGGTCACGCTGGATAACGGTTCGACCATCACCATCAAGCAAGGCGCGACCGTGGGCACGGTGACCGTCAATGCACCAGGCGATGACGTGTTCATCGACAAGAGCACCCAGACCGTCAAGATCACCGGTACCACCGGCGGTAATTTCGAAGGTGTAACCATCACCCCGGGCGGCGCCACCACCACCGTTAACGACACCATTGATGACGTGACTGTGTCGCTCAAAGCCACCGGTTCGGTCAGCGAAGGCGGCCAGATCACCTACACCGCTTCTCTGGTGGACAAAAACGGCAACGCGGTGAAGAACGTCGGTTCCGACCTGGTGGTGAAGCTGGATAACGGCTCGACCATTACCATCGGCAACGGCCAGTCCAGCAACACCACCACCGCCACCGCGCCTAACGATGCATATGTCGGCGCGAACGATGTCACGGCCAAGATCACCAACGTGGTCAGCGGCGGCGACAAGTACGAGCACCTGATCGTCGACGGCAGCACCGTGACCACCAAGGTGACGGATGTGGTCACCACCACCACCATCAGCATCACTGGCGACGCGTCGGTGACTGAAGGCGGCACGGCGAACTACACCCTGACCTTGAGCAACCCGGCGCAAACCGATGTGACCGTGACACTCAAATACAGCGGTACCGCCACCGACGGTTCGGACTTCACGGGTGTGTACACCGTGAAGATCCCGGCTGGCGCCAGCAGCGTGCCGTTCACCATCGGCACGATCGACGACAAGATCACCGAGCCGACCGAAACCATCGTTATCACCATCGACAAGACCACTGGTGGCAACTTCGAGAACCTGGTGGTTGGCAACGGCAGCGTCAGCACCAACATCATCGACAACGATGCGCCGCCAGTCATCGACCTGGATGCCAACAATTCCAGCGGTGCCACGGGTGCCGACTACAAGACGACCTTCACCGAAGGTACGGCTGGCCCGGGTGTGTCGATTGCCGACACCGATATCAAGATCACCGACCCGGACAGCACCAAACTGACCGGCGCAACGATCACCCTGACCAACGCGCAGGCCGGTGACGCACTGAACCTGGGCAACAGCGTGAATGGCATCACGGTCAGCACCAACAACCAGACGGGCACGATCACCCTGACGTTGTCGGGCAGCGCGACACTGGCTGACTACATGCAGCGCATCCAGAACATCACGTTCACCAACAACAGCCACGATCCGAGCACCACGCCGCGGACCATTACCGTGACCGTGACCGATGGCGGCAACTACTCCAACGTCGCCACGACCACCATTAACGTGGTGGCCGTCAACGATGCGCCGGTCGCTACCGGCAGCGCCGTGACCGGCACCGAAGACACGCCGCTGGCCTTGACCTGGGCCAACTTCGGCGTGACCGACGTGGACTCGCCGCAAAGCAGCCTGGGTGTGAAAATCACCGACCTGCCGGTGGCCGGCAAGCTTCAGTTCCTGGCAGCCGATGGCACCACCTGGACCAACGTGACCGCTGGCCAGACCTTCACCAAAGCCCAAATCGATGGCGGCCAACTGCGCTTCATGCCGAACGCCAACGAATCCGGCGCTGACGGTTATGGCGGCACCGGCATCGGCAACAAGCAGGCGGATTACGCGCAGTTCAAGTTCCAGCCTACTGACGGCAAGGACTTGGGCACCAGCGCTACGGTGAAAGTCGATATCACGCCGGTGGCCGACGCACCGACCCTAAATGTGGCCGACAACAACGTCAACTCGGTGGGCTTGATCAAGCAAAGCTGGAACAGCATCGCGGGTATCGGCACCAACGGTAACGGCGCGGCACCGGCCGACCTAAAGAACGCCATTGATAACGCCGGCACGCCGAACAGCAGCGCCATCGTCACCAATGTCGAATCCACGGCCAACGTCGCAGCGGGTTCCGGCTCGAAGATCTCCGGCCTGATGTACATGGAAGCCGGCAAAACCTATACCTTCAGCGGTACCGGCGATGACAGCCTGGTGGTGAACATCGGCGGCAAAGATGTGGCCAGTGCGCAGTGGGGCACCAACAGCGGCAAGTTCAGCGGCTCGATCACTCCGACTGTGAGCGGCTACTACAGCATTGAGATCTACCACGCCAACCAGTCCGGCCCGGGCAGCTATGACGTCAACCTGTCGGTCAACGGCGCGCCGGCCACGGACCTGAGCACGAGCGGCGTGCCGCTGTACACCGGCATCACCGACCTGACCAACGCTGGCGTGACCGTGTCTGACCTGCATGGCAGCAACGGTGACGGCTACTACGTGGGCTACAAGCTCAACGAAGGCCAGGAAAACGGCACCGTCAAACTGTCCAAGGTCACCACCGCGCTGACCGACACCGACGGTTCGGAAACCCTGAGTGTGAAAATCAGCGGCATACCGGCAGGTTCGGTGCTGTCTGATGCATCCGGCCATACCTTCACCGCGACCAAAGGTGTGGGCGAAGTCAACGTAAACGGCTGGGACCTGAGCACCCTGACCATCAAGCCGCCGACCTACTACAGCGGCCAGTTCAACCTGACCGTCACCTCGACCTCCACCGAAAGCCTCGGCGGTTCGGCCGTGACCACCGCGCAATTGCCAGTCACCGTTTACCCGGCGACTTACAACGCGGTGACGGGCACTTCGGGCAGCGACGCGATCACCGGCACTGACGGCAACGACATCGTCGTGGCCGACATCGGCGGCCTGAACGTGGTGCAGGGCAAGAACTACAACATCGCGTTCATGGTGGACAGCTCCGGCAGTATGAGCACCGCCTCGATCAACGCGGCGAAGGCGTCGCTGACCTCGGTGTTCAGCTCGCTCAAAGACAGCCTGGGCACCAACACGTCAGGGACGGTGAATATCTTCCTGGCGGACTTCGACACCCAGGTGAACAAGTCGGTGGCCATCAACCTCAACGATCCAAACGCGCTGACCTTGCTCAAGGCGGTACTGGACTCGATGACGTCGGGTGGCGGCACCAACTACGAAGACGTGTTCAAGACCACGGCCAACTTCTTCCAGAGCGGCCTGGCGACCGGTAACACCGGTGCCACCAACCTGACCTACTTCATCACCGACGGGCAGCCGACCTACTACCAGAGCGGCGAGCAGACCAACCCGACGCTGTACGGCAACGTCAAGTTCGACGATGTGGTGACGACGTCCAACTACACACCGGGCACCTCGGTGGCCAAGTACCTGGACAGCACCCACTACTTCACTATCGACACCTCGGGTTACGCCGTCCTGCAGACCTTGAGTGGCGGCAAGTGGTCCAGCAGCAACCTTGGTTATGTGCACGCCCAGGGTGACGGTACCTATGAGTTGTCCAGCCTGAACGGCACCGGCAACAGCACCGACTCGGCGACCCTGAGCAACGCCAAAAGCGCCTTTGCGCTGCTGGGCGGGTTGTCGCAAGTGGAAGCCATCGGTATCAACGGCGACGTCAGCCTCAACGACCTCAAACCGTACGACAGCGATGGCAAGCCGCAATCCAACATCGATCCGAAGGACCTGGCCAACGCCATCCTCGGCCACACCGAGGCGACACTGCCAGGCGCAGACACCATCAGCGGTGGCGACGGCAACGACATCATCTTCGGCGATCTGGTGAGCTTCAGCGGCATTACCGGTGAAGGCTACAACGCACTGCAGGCCTTTGTGGCCCAGAAAACCGGGGTGGCCGTTACGGCCGTGACCGCCTCTAACGTGCACCAGTACGTCACCGAGCACTACGCCGACTTCGACGTGTCCGGCGCCAAAGACGGCAACGACACACTGCTGGGCGGCGCGGGCGATGACATCCTGTTCGGCCAGGGCGGCAACGACGTCCTGGACGGCGGCAAGGGCAACGACATCCTGCTGGGCGGCACCGGTAACGACACCTTGATCGGTGGCCCGGGCAACGACATCCTGATCGGCGGCTCGGGTGCCGACACCTTCGTCTGGAAAGCGGGTGACGTCGGCAATGACGTGATCAAGGACTTCAAGGCATCGGAAGGTGACCGGATCGATCTGCGGGACCTGTTGAAAGGTGAGACGGACAGCACCATCGACAACTTCCTCAAGATCACCACCGTAGACGGCGTGTCGACCCTGCAAGTGAGCAGTGAAGGCAAGCTCAATGCTGCGGGCGGCCTGGCCAATGCCGATGTGACAATCAAGCTGGAAGGCAACGATTGGTCCCACACCAGCATCAACTCGTTGATCACTGGCGCCGACCCGACCATCAAGATCGACCACACCGCCTAAGACGCGATTAACCGGCCGCCCCCAGGGGCGGCCGATTTATTTGGGCCACAGGTTGCTGGCCCTGGCGCAGGGTTGCATCGCATACTCGCGCCTATAAACACACCGTTGACCTATGCTGGTAGCGGCGTGTGGCTTATTTTCGAGGGGTTCTTATGTTTTACGTGCAACGTGATGCACAGGGCGCATTGAGTCGCGTGGAGGCTGCCGCCTTTGCCGAGTCGACCGAAACCCTGCCGGCCGATCACCATGAGATTCAGGCCTGGTACGCCAACGAAGTGGTGGAAACCAGCCTGGCTCAGCTCAAGCAGAGCGACCTGGAGATGATCCGGGTGCTGGACGACTTGATCCAGGTACTGACCCGCAAAGGGGTTATCAGCGTGACGGACCTGCCGCCCGCAGCCCAGGCCAAGCTGATGGACCGTACCCACGCGCGGGAAGCGCTGGGTGGGTTGAGCCATTTGATCAATGATGAAGAGACCGGGTTGATCTGATTTTTACAGACGAACCCGATCTAAATGTGGGAGCGGCGGTGCGACGATTCGACTTGCTCGCGAAAGCGGAGTGTCAGTCACTGGAGGTATTGCTGATACACCGCCTTCGCGAGCAAGCCCGCTCCCACATTTGATCGTGGTGTCAGTGAGCTATTTCCACGGCGCCGGTTCACCAAACAACTGCCCCTGCACGCCAAAAATCCCCATCTCGCGAATCACCTTCAGCTCACCCTCGGTTTCCACGCGCTCGGCAATCAGCGGCAAGTCGATGCTGTGTGCGGCGCGCTGGATCGCCTCGATGAACAGGCGCTTGTCGCTTTCCTGGTCGATGGCACGGATGTAACTGCCGTCGATCTTCAGGTACGCCAGGCCCAGGCGCGCCAGGTTGCCGATCATGCTGAAACGCCCGCCGAAACGCTGCAGGCTGAGGGAGAAGCCCAGCTCACGCAGGCGCTGGGTCAACTGTTCCAGCAGGGCCTGTTCGGGCAATTGCTCTTCACCGATTTCCAGAGTCAGGCGCGGGCCCAGGTTGCTGTGCTGGCGCAGCAGCTCGACGATTTTGTTCAACGCCTGAGGGTCCTGCAGGGTCGCCGCCGAGAGGTTCAGCGCCAGGCTTTGGTTGTGGCCAGCCATCTGCTTGAGCACTTGCTCCAGGATCAGGCGATCCAGACGGGCCGACCAGCCGAAGCGCTCCAGCCACGGCAGGAAGCGCCCGGCAGGAATGGTGTGGCCGTCTTCATCCTGCAACCGCGACAGCACTTTGTAATGCAGCACCAACTGCGGATCCTGGCTGGCGACCACCGGCTGGAAGTACAGCTGGAAGCGTTGCTGGGTCAGGGCCTGGTCGAGCAGGTTATGCCAGGCATGGTGATCGTCGCCGACGCTGGCAGCCGCACTGTGGTCGAGGCACACCCAACTGCTGTCACCCTGCCCTTCGGCCTGGGCCAAGGCTTGGTCAGCCAGCGTCAACAACGCCTGCGGTGCATCGCCATGGTTGAACGGCGCCAGGCCGATGTAGGCGACCGGCGTGACATCACTGGCACCGGTGGCTTGCAGGCTTTGCAAGGTGCTTTCAAGGTTCTGCGCCAATTGCAGCGCCTCTTCACGCACCAGCCCCGGCGCCAGCACGGCGAACTCACCCCCGCGAATACGGGTGACGAGGTTGTGGGTTTCCGGGTAAGGCTCACACTGGCGCAACAACTGTGTGCCCACCGCCTGCAGCAACTGGTCGGTGCGCTGGCCGCCCAGGCGTTGATTGAGCCCCGCCAGGTCTTTCACGCGCAACACCAGCAAATAGCCGGAGTTGGTTTCTTCGGGGTTGCTGACGCGGGCGTTGAGTTGCATCTCGAAGTAACGGCGATTGGCCAGGCCCGTAAGGTTGTCTTGGTAGGATTCGGTGCGCAATTTTTCACTGCGCTCCGCCTGCTCCTGGAACAGTGCCTTGAGCTTTTCCACCATCTGGTTCATCGCCTGCACCACGCGGCGCAGCTCCGGCGTGCGCGGCAAGTCAGGCAAGCTGAGGAATTCGCGGCGGGCAATGGCATGGGATTGCTTGACCATGTAGTCCAGCGGCTTCAATTGCCGACGCAGCAACAGCGCGCCCAACACCGCGCTCACCGCGCCACACAACAACAACCAACCGAGGCTGCCCAACGCGCTTTGCCAGAGTTTGGCCAGGGCGAACATCGGGTGGCTGACCACCTCCACTCGCGCCGCCTGCTCCCAGCCGCGATTGACCAGTGCATCGCCACCGGCCGGTTCCAGGCCGATCAATTTGACGAACCAGTTGGGCACACCGTTGTTGTCGGGGATACCGCTGCGCTCAACGATGGTTTTATCGGTCGCCAGGTCCACCACACGGATGCTTGCGTAGTAGCCACTGTCGAAAATCGAACTGACCAGCAACTCCACCATGGCCGGGTCGTCGATATTGGGTGTCAGCGACAGCGCCAGCGCCGTCGCCGCGTCCTGTGCATGGGAGCGCAGCTGGTTGACGTATTGCGTGCGCGAGCTTTCCAGGCTGACCATGAAGCTGCCGCTGAAAGCGATCACCAGGAACAGACAGATTGCGATCAATAGTTGTTTGAACAAAGACACCGATCAGTTACTCCTAGTTGGCAGGCTCGGCCGGGAAGCCTTCCGCACGCATTTTTCTCAGTACATCCTGCCAGCGCGACAAGCGTTTAGTGTCACCGACTTTCTTGTTGCCGGTGGCGCCGGGCAAGTACAAACCCTCGGCGTTGAATGAATACACCGGCACCAGGTCCGTACGACGGGTGGCTGGCAGAATTTCATCCATCAGGCTGTCGAGCACCAGCGGGATCGCGTCGGGCGTCGAATAATAAGTCAGGACCATATGGGCGCGATTCTGACGCAAGGCCTTGACGTAGGTAATGCGCAATTTGTCGCTGGAGACGCCCAGGTGACGCAAGCTGAAATACTTTGCGATGGCGTAGTCCTCACAGTCACCGGCACCTTTCCAGAGGGCTTCGATGGGGGTCTCCCAGTAGTCGACCACATGCCAGAGGTCGATGTCTTCCACGTAGGTCATTTGCTTGTTGAAAAACAGGTTCACGACCTTGAGCTGTTCTTGCTCGCTGACCTGCTTTTGAGTCGCCAGCAGCCGTTGCCAGTCATCAATGCGCCGCTGGCCCTCCCCCAGCGGCCCGTACAAGGCGGTGGCCTTGCGGCTGATCTGGGAGAAATCCCAATCGGCGTGCAGCCCGCCAGGCATCAAGCCGGCCAACAGAATCGCTGAAAGTAGCCAGCTTGGGCATCGAGAGGGAATAAAACTTACCGCCAAGGCGTTCAGTCCGTGAAGAGAGACGGAAATTCAAGGAATGGTGCAGCGTCGATCAACAAAAAACAATGGCACAGTGCAATCATTCATCAATGGGAGGAAGTTTATAACTACCCATTGTGGGATGCTTAAAGTGCGCCCTGTAAGCCCTTACAAACGGAAACTCTGGTTGTTTGACAAGCGTGTGGACCCTCTCTAGTGTGCATTGGATCCAATTAAACACACTGTATTCAAGAAAGGAGGATAGCGTAACCGTGACGCAGAAGCCGAACCCTTTAAGCAGCATCAAAATCAGTGGGCCTATTCCCGCCCATCTTGCTCGCGCCGTAATTGAAGAAACCTTGCGTAATGCCATTCTCGATGGCCGCTTGCCCTGTGGTACCGCAATGCGCCAGCAAGAACTCGCCAGCCTGTTCGGCGTCAGCCGCATGCCGGTGCGCGAAGCGTTGCGCCAGCTGGAAGCGCAATCGTTGCTGCATGTGGTCACCCACAAGGGCGCGGTGGTCGCACCGTTGATCGAAGATAACTCCGCCGAGACTTATGGCCTGCGCATGTTGCTGGAATCCGAAGCGTTGCGCCTGTCGATCCCGTTTCTCACCGACACCGACATCGCCGAAGCTGACGCGTTCATCAATGCGCTGGAGCGTGAACGAGACTACGCCGAAATTGGCCGCCTCAACCGCCTTTTTCACATGTCCCTTTACGGCAAGGCACCCAACCAGCGGTTGCTCAAGCTGGTCGAGCACGGCTTGAATGAGGAGGAACGCTTCCTGCGGTTCAACCTTGAGGCGATGGGGCTGGGCGAGACGTCCCAAGAAGATCACCGTGAACTGCTGAACCTGGTGGCGCAAAAGAAAGTCGATGAAAGCATCCTGACCTTGCGCAATCACTTGATGCGCGGGATGGAAGTAATCACTACCTACTTGAACGGACTTGAAGCCACTGCAAAAAAGGGCGCGCACTAAGCCGTTGCCTGTCCCTCTACGATGTGGGCCCGCCTCCGTTCAGAGAGGGCCCCACGTTAATTCACCTGAACCCATTTCATTTATTTAAACGGTCTTACCTGCACTAAAGAAACTTCACACTTCCAGTAAAACCATCTACTTACAATAAAAACCTTTCCGAAAAAATATCTAATACATTCATCGGCTCTTCAAAGCGTTTAATCAGATTATTATCGCCCCCCTAAAATCAGGCACTTCATCCGGCGGGGCAATCCTGCGTCCGGTGAGCGCCACGGGCGGCGCGGGCGAACATTAATCATCGATATAAAACCACAAAACACCTCACTGTTTCCGAGCTGTCGCAACAACTTATAGGCATCAACCATGTACCTACACTTACTTGAACAAAAAAAACTGCAGTTGTGCAGCCATCCGTTATTTATGGAAATAACTTCAATTAACAAGTTACAACTTTTCATGGAGCACCATGTGTTCGCGGTATGGGACTTCATGACCCTGACCAAACGCCTGCAGCAGGATTTGACCTGCACGCAGCTCCCGTGGCTGCCGCCCTCGGACCCCCACGCTGCACGTCTTATCAATGAAATTGTGCTTGGCGAAGAGTCAGATGAACATCCGGCGAAAGGCTATTGCAGCCACTTCGAGCTGTATCTTGACGCGATGGCCGAGGTCGGCGCTGACACGGGCGCCATCAAGCGCTTCATTGAACTGCAATGCCAGAGCATGGCAGCCGATGCGGCCTTGCAAACGATCGATGTGCCGCCAGGCGTGGCACGTTTTGTCGACAGCACATTGCAGATCGCTCTGAACGCCCCCACCCATTGCGTGGCAGCCGCGTTCCTGCACGGCCGCGAAAGCGTCATTGCGCCGATGTTCGAACGCCTGCTGCACAGCAACGCATGCATCGCCCGCCAGGCACCGATCTTTTGCCATTACCTCACCCGCCATATCCAGCTGGATGCTCAAGACCATGGGCCGGGTGCCGTGCAGTTGCTTCAACGTCTGGTCGGCACCGACCCGGCCCGTCAAGCCGAGGCCAACGAAAGTGCGCTCGTTGCAGTACGCAGCCGCATCAGTTTCTGGGATGACGTGCGCGCCGCCCTGCAAGAGGTACAGCCATGAACACCGCCGACTATCGCTCTTTTGCCGACGATTGGGAGCGTCGGGCCACCATCCGCACACGCCCCCGGCGTCAGCTGGAAGACGACGACAAGTTGATCTTTCCTGTGTGTCGCCAACCCTTGGTGCTCAGCGCAACCTTTCTTGAACACTGCTCGCAACAGCGCGATTTTGTATTAACGCAAAGCTTTTACAAATTCCTGAATGACGTTGTGATCTTTGAAACAGAGATCGTCGACAAGACCGCCCGCAGCATTGCCAAGAACCGTTTCTCCCCCCCCTTCCCCCTCGCCTGCCGCTATGACGCGATGACCGTCGTGGTGGATGAGGATTACCACGCGCTGGTCGCGCTGGACTTCCTGCAACAAACCGCAGCAATGACCGGTATACAACCGCTCGCTCTACCCGCAGAAATCGAACTCAGCCGCGCCTTGCAGGCCGCACGGGCCTTGGCCCCGACGCACTTGCGCGATGCCGTGGAACTGATTGCCGTCGGCATCGCCGAAAACACCGTCACCCACGACGTAGCGGCGTTTTCCAAGGACGACAGCATCAAGTCTTCCATCCGCGGCCTGATGGCCGATCACTTGTTTGATGAAGGACGTCACGCACAATTCTGGACAAACCTGGTGCGCATTTACTGGCAGGCGGCAAGCCCGGCCGACCGCGATAGCATCGCTGAAATATTGCCGGTCTTTTTGCAGCATTACCTGACCAACGAATTGCAACAACGGTTCGACCTGCAGCTGATCGAACACCTGGACATCGGCGCCCCCCTTCGCCAAGCGTTGCAGGACGACGTCATGGCGCTGGATTTCCCCATCACCCGTCATCACCCGTTGCTTGGCAACATCATGGGTTTTCTGCGCCACAGTGGCGTGCTGCAGACGGCAAGTGTCGCTCGCTCACTGGATGACTACCTTCCCGAATCGTGGAGGTTGGCATGAGGCAGCTTGCGATCGGATGGAGCGGTACCAGCCGGGCTTTGGGAGCCATCAAGAAAGGGTTGGAACCCTACGGGCATCTCCACGTCACCGAGGCCCCTGACGTGCTCATTGACGATGGCAGCCAGGAACCGCTCTCCCATAACGGCGGGACTCAAAGACTCAACCTGCGCCTGGGTATCGGCCCCGTGTCCGAGTGTGGGTTGCCTCTTTTACAGTTGCGCTGCTATGACCAGGACCAACGCATTGTGGCAGTGCAAGCCATTCCCGGGGAGCCCAGCGGTAATGGCCAGCGCCTGTGTCGGCGCGCGACGAGCGCATTAGTGGAGTGGGTGGCCTCGCTCATCAGCGGCTTCTCCAGGGACCCGGGCTTCTTTGCCACAACCACCACGGTAAACACTTGGCCCGAGCACGGCTTGCTGGGCCTCGACGCACTGGCATTTGCGCACCGGTTCAACCGCACTGCACAGCCAGCACTGTTACAAGCGGCCCAAGTGCCCATGATCGAACGGCTGGAGGCCAGCCTTCAACGCTTTGCCGAGCGGCCGGCGCTGAACATCGCAGGCAGCAGGCTGACCTATCACCAATTGCAGGTTCGGGCGCTGTCGATCCAGCAACGCCTGCGGCCCCTGCTCGAGGGCGTCGAGTCGCCTCCAGTGGTGGGTGTGTGCCTGGAAAAATCCGTTGATTTGTACGCCAGCATTCTCGCAGTGCTGGGCTGCGGTGCGGTGTACCTGCCGCTTGCACCTGACCACCCGCCACTGCGCCAGCAGGCCATGATGGAAAGCACCGGGGCCAGGGTATTGCTGGACGATGGGCACCACCCCTTGCGCAATAACTTCAAAGCCCTGGATGTCCGAAAGGGGGAAATGGCCAGCACTGCGTTACCGCTGATGCTCAACCGCCCTGATCTCGACGCACCCTGCATGGCGCTATTCACCTCGGGTACTACCGGGCAGCCCAAAGGTGTGCTGCTCAGCCAAGCCAACCTTGCACACTTCACCGCGTGGGCGGGTGGCTGTATGGCGTTGGACGAACAAAGCCGGGTCCTGCAGTTTTCGCCATTGAGTTTCGACTCCTCGCTGATCGATATTTTCCCGGCCTTGATCGCCGGTGCCGAATTGATCGTGCCAAGCGAAGATCAGCGGCACGATCCTCGGCAACTGATCGACCTGATTCGCCAGCAACGTGTGAGCCACGGATTTCTGCCGCCGGCACTGCTGGGCATTTTGCCAATGGATCAACCGTTGGGCCTGACCCACCTGTTGACGGGCGGAGACACCTGCGAGCCGCTGGTGATCGAACGGTTGGCGAGCCAGTGCCAATTGCACAACCTCTACGGGCCCACGGAAGCCACGGTGCTGGTCACTCACCGAAGGTTCCGGCCCGGTGACAGCAACCGCAACCTGGGCCGCCCCATCGCCAACAGCCAGGTGCTGATTCTCGATGATGACCTGCAGCCGGTGGATGAAGAGGTCATGGGGGATCTGTACATCGTCGGCCCTGGGGTCAGCCTGGGATATGTGAACGTTGTGCAGCAAGCCGACAATCCTTTCATCAGGCTAACGCTGCCAGACGGCAGTTTGCTATCGGCGTACCGCAGTGGCGATCAGGCGATGTGGACAACGCAAGGGATCGAGTTGGGCGGGCGGCGAGATGATCAGGTGAAGATCCATGGCTTTCGGGTCGAACCCCGAGAGATCGAGCAATGCCTGCGCGGCAGCCGATTGTTTCGCCAAGTCGTCGTGGTGATCGATGCGGACCGCAGGATTTTCAGCTTTGTTGCCCAGCCCGAGCCGGGTGCCACGCTGGCGAGTCTGCAGCAGCATGCCCGGGAGCGGCTGCCGGTTTATATGTACCCTCATGTGTGGACCGAACTGCCCGCGATGCCTTGCTCTCACAACGGCAAGATCGACCGCCAGGCATTGCTGGCCATGCCGGTACACGCCTCGCCTGTCGCTGCGCGCCACTCGGCGCTGACACCGATGCAAGCGCGGCTGGTGGCGTTGTGGGGCGAGTTGTTGAGCGTGCCTGACGCAGATATTGGCATCGATGACAGCTTTTTCAATCTGGGCGGCCACTCCATCTTGCTGTCGACCCTGTTGCTGCGATTGCGCGAGCAATTTGGCCGCAGTATCTCGTTGAGCCGTTTCTTTGAAGCGCCGACGATTCGTACGCTCAGCGCCTTGATCGAAGATGGAGCGCTGCCCAACGTGCCGTCAGGCCAGATGGAAAAGGATGCGGCGCAGCCATTGAGCCTCGAAATGCTGGATGAAGCGCACGCAGGCGACCCCTGCAAAGTGATTGTCACGGGCGCCAACAGCTTTGTCGGGGTGCATATCGTCCAGGCGTTGTTGGCGGCCGGCGCGCAACAAGTCACCTGCCTGGTGCGAGAGCGACCGGGCTGCTCGGCGATGGCTCGTTTTACTCAGGCGTTGCATGAGAACCGCCTGGAACATCTGGACCTCGCGCGGGTGCAAGTCTACGCCGCCGACATCAGCCTGCCCCGCCTGGGCCTGACCGAGGATGTATATGACCATCTCGCGCGAAGCCACGGCGTGTTGGTGCATAACGCGGCGCGGGTGAACCATGTGCTGGACTACGCGTCGCTGGCCAGGGACAACGTCGATCCGGTGCTTGAGTGCCTGCGCCTGTGTGAAACCCATTGCAAAAAAGTCTTCAACTTCATCTCGACACTATCGGCCTGCAGCCATATCGATGCCTGCGGCAACATCCTTGAAGCGCCAGCCGTCGCGACCCATCCGCTTTATCTCAAGAATGGCTACAACCTCTCCAAATGGGTTGCCGAGCGGTTGTTGGGGCGAGCGACCGAACAAGGGGCCTGGGTAAACATTCATCGCCCGGGGAACATCGCCTTCAACAGTGACAGCGGGGTCTGCCAGCCGCACAACAACCGCTTGATGCTGATGCTTAAAGGTTCGCTGCAACTCGGCATGGTTCCCAGCCTGAAGGCCAACTTCGATTTGATGCCGGTGGACTTCTTTGCCCGTTTCGTTGCGTTTCAATGCAGCCACTTTGCCGTGGGGCGAAACATATTCAACCTGCACAACCCACACCCCTTGAGCTGGGATGACTACCTCGATGCATTCCATCAGGCCGGCCACTGCTTCCAGCGGGTGAGCGTCGAACATTGGCAGAAAGCCCTGCGAACGGTAGGGCCCGATAACGCGATGTTTGGCGTGGTCGGTTTCTACCTGAATGACCTCGCCGAAGATATCGGCGACACCGCCATGATTTGCCACGAAAACGCACGCCGGGCTGTGGAAGCGATGGGCGAGCAGTACCCGCAACAAAGCCCGGCGCTGCTGCTCAAAGGCTGCGAACACCTCAAGGCCATTGGCTTTCTCCGGCCCGCCTCCAGGACCCGCTCATGAAACCGTTGCAACCCGATACATTAATTCGTAACCCACAAGGCACACCGGTGGTGGCCTCTATTGAAGTGGCCTGCGAGGCCGCGGGCCTTTGGCATTTGGTAGGCAATTTCGCGGGGTTCGATGCCTTCATTCCTGCCCTTTCGCACATCGAAATGACCGGTGTGGGTATAGGAGCACTGCGCAAAAAAAACTTCCGCGATGGCCATTGCGTTGTAGAGCAACTCAACAGCCGAGATGAAGAGGCCATGTGCATGACATGGACCACGCTCTACAACACCTTGGGTATCGCCCGGCTGTGGGCTGCCATGCGTGTGGAAGCGTTGGAACCAAGGCGCTCGAAGGCGACCTGGACCCTTATCGGAGAGCCCGTCGATATGACGCAAGCCGAGTTTGAAAGGTTTGCGCAGGGCTTCATCGACACTGCGTTGGAGAGCGTTCGCCAGATACTCGGCTGATCAGCAGGAGCGAGAGACCTCGCCCCTGCACAACCCTGGTCAGATCTTGAAACTGTCGACCAATTGCTTCAATCGGCTGGCTTGCTGGGAAAGCGCATCACAGTCCTTGAGCGTTTCATTGAGGTTGGCGACACCCTGCTGGTTCAGCAGGTTGATCTGATTAATATCGACGTTAAGGGTTTCCACTACGGCGGTCTGCTCTTCGGTGGCGGCAGCGACCGACTGGTTCATACCGTCGATCTCGACGATTCGCTGCGTCACGCTGACCAGGCGCTCACCCGCCTGGTTGGCCACTTCAACGCTTTCTTCGCTGGAGGTCTGGCTTGCGTTCATCGTGGTCACGGCTTCACGCGAGCCCACTTGCAGCGACGTGATCATCTTGTGAATTTCTTCAGCGGACTCCTGGGTGCGGTGGGCCAGGTTGCGCACTTCATCGGCCACCACGGCGAAGCCACGCCCGGCCTCCCCGGCACGCGCGGCTTCGATCGCGGCGTTGAGCGCCAACAGGTTGGTTTGCTGGGAGATACCTTTGATCACATCGAGGATGTGGCCAATGTTGTCGGTGCTCGCGTTGAGCGTTTCGATCTGGGTACAGGACAAGCTGATTTTTTGCGACAGCTGCGACATCGCCAGGATGGTTTGCTCCACCACCTTGCGCCCATCATCAGCCTGCTCGCTGGCACCGCTGGCGTGCTGCGAAGCGTCTGCGGCGTTACGCGCGATTTCCTGCGTGGCGGCGCCGAGCTCGTTGATCGCCGCTGCGACACTGTTGGTGCGCGCACTTTGCTCGTCCGAGCCGATGATCGAGGCGTTGGAGGACGCCATCACGCGCTGGGACAGTTCGTGTACCTGACGTGTTGCCGAAGACACTTCGGAAATGGAGGCGTGGATACGCTCGACGAACTGGTTGAAGGCACTGCCTACTTCTCCAAACTCATCCTTGCTGGTGACATCCAGGCGGCGAGTCAAATCGCCTTCGCCCTGGGCAATGTCCTGCATGGCGACGCCCATGGTGGTGAGCGGGCGCAGCAGTACTTGAATCAACAAGCTCAACAACACGGCAATCGCGACCACCGCGATCAACATGGCGATCAATGCCGAGGTGCGGAATTTACCGAGTGGCGCGTAGGCTTTGTCTTTGTCGATCGACAGACCGATGTACCAATCTGCACCCGGCAGACCGCTGACCGGGGTAAACGAAAGAATACGATCCTTGCCATTGAGGACAACATCCTGATTGACCTTCTCAATGCGCACGCTAGAACCCGGGTAGATGTCCTTCAGGTTTTTCATCACCTGATCCTGGTCAGGGCTGACGATGACCTGCCCATCTGCACTGACCAGAAACGCGTGGCCGATGCCGCCGAAGTCGACCGAGTTGATGATCTTCACCAGGGTTTGCAAGCTCAGGTCACCGCCTACGACACCCAACAGCTCACCGTTTTTCTTGACCGGCAAGGCGATGGTTACGATCTGCCCACCCACTGCTGCCATGTAAGGCGGCGTCAGCATGGTTTTATCGGCGGCGACGGCTTGTTTGTACCAAGGCCGCTGACGTGGGTCATAACCGTCAGGCATCTTGGCATCCGGGCGTTGCGTGAACACGCCGTTGGTTTGGCCGACATAGGTGAACTGGAAGTTCGAAGTGAAAGCAGGCTGGTCAACCAACCCTGGAAGGTCGGCACCACTGCCTTGATGAGCAACGTTCTGCGCCAGGCTTTCCAGCACCAGGATTCGGCCACTGAGCCAGTTCTGCACACTGCTGGCGGTGAGCTCACCGGATTGCTGAATGGACGACTCCAGGTTTTGCTTGATGGTGCTGCGTTGCAGGTAGTCGTTGTAGAGCGTGAATAACGCGAAGGCCAAAACCACAACGCCTGACGCGGCCAACAGAATTTTATGACTGAACTTGAGATTCATTTCATCGACTTCTTTTGCCAAAGGGGGATGAGCGTGCCGAGTGGAACATTCCATGTAACGGGATAGGCAAGCTCTGTCGGCTGCTCTATTTCGGTGCGCGCATGGCTCATCAGGCTTTCGGCCACATCTCGGCAAATCTTAGAAAATTGTGAGAAGCATCTATTTTTTACGTGGGATACCGACCAACGGTCGCACTCTGCGGCTCAGAGTTGCAAAATCCTTCGGCCTTTCAGACAATGCGACTAATTATCATTTGTGGCGTTTAGCCAGGCCTGTTTGAATGCCGTCTTCTGAGTACATTTCGTGTGAAAGTGTTGTGCAGACGCTTTACAGCACCCATCACAACTGGCTCCACACGTGGCTGCGCAGCCGCCTGGGCAACGCCGCCGATGCCGCAGACCTTGCGCAGGACACCTTTGTACGCCTCCTGCAGAAGACCGAACGCTTTGAGTTGAAGGCACCTCGCGCCTTCCTGCGTACCATCGCCCGAGGCTTGGTGATTGATCATTGGCGGCGCGAGGAAATCGAACGCGCTTATCTCGAGTCAATCGCCCACCTGCCTGAAGCGTTAGCCCCCAGCCCGGAAGCGCGTGCGTTGGTGCTGGAGCTTCTGGAGGAAATCTCCCGCCTGTTGGACGGGTTGAGGCCGAAAGTACGCAAGGCGTTTCTATTGGCTCAGTGTGACGGGCTTACCTACAAACAGATTGCGCAACAGATGGGTGTTTCGCTGCGCTCCGTAGAAAGGTACGTCGCAGACGCGCTCTATCACTGCTACATCGTGCGTTATGAAACCTGACCCTTTGGTGGTCAGGCAGGCCATCAGTTGGGCACTGCGCTTGCGTAATAACCGTGCCAACGTGCGCCTGCAGGCGCAGTGCGAACACTGGCGCGCAGCTCACGGTGAACATGAGCTGGCCTGGCAACGGGTGCAGGCTCTGCAACAGGAGTTGAGCAGCCAGTTGACGACGATTCCCGGAGCGCAGGCGGCGCTGGAAAACAGCGCACAAGGCTTGGGCCGACGCCAGGCACTGAAGGTGTTGTCGGGCGCAGTGCTGATGGGATCGGCGGCCTGGATGGGTCGAGACCTTACCGGTTGGCCACGCTGGACGTCCGACCTGGCGACCGCAACGGGCGAGCGACGGAGCGTTCAACTGCCGGACGGCACTCGCCTGCAGCTCAATACCGACACTGCGGTGGATCTGAACTTCAGTTCGCAAGAACGCCTGATCACGCTGGTTCGCGGCGAAATCCTGGTGACCTGCGGTGCTGTGTCGCCAGTGCCACTGCTAGTCAACACTCGGCACAGCGTGCTCGAAGGGATCGACGGGCGTTTTGCGGTGCGTCAGGACAGAGACTGCACGCGGCTAACCGTGGTCAGCGGCAACGTGGCTATTCATTCGCCGCACAGGGCAGATGGGCTGTCGACGCAAGTTCACACCGGTGAAAGTTACCGGGTGCAAGAGCGTCGGGCCATTCTCACGCCCTCCCCAGACATGGATATGGGGGCCTGGGCCGATGGACTGATCGTGACACGGGGTATACGTCTCGATGAGTTCCTTGCTGAGGTCGGGCGTTACCGGCATGGCTACCTGGGCTGTTCGGCAGATATCGCCGGCTTGCGGTTGTCCGGTGTTTTCCGCCTGGAGGACACAGACAAGCTATTGGCAGTGCTCGCTCAAACACTGCCCGTTCAAGTGCGCTACCGAACACGATGGTGGGTGAGCCTGGAGCACTTGGCCTGACTTTTTTTGGCGGCTTTTTTCCGTGAGCCCGGCTTAGACAGTAAGCCTTCAATCTGCCTTCACCGGCCTCAACGGACCCTGATCATGACTGTGTGTTTTCTTCGCGAATCTTCAGACGCTTCCCATCCTCTTTTGGCCATAGCCGTGCGCGCGGCAGTGTTATCGAGTGCCATCGGTATTGGCGTTGCTCCAATCGCTGTTATGGCTGCGCAAGCAGGTATTGAGCGGGTCAACCAACGCTACGACATTCCTGCCGGCCCACTGAGTGATGTACTCAATCAGTTCGCCCGTAAGGCGGGCATTACCCTTTCCAGCACACCTGCGCAGACTCAGGGCCGCACATCCGCCGGGCTTCATGGCGAATACTCGACCGAACAGGGTTTGGATCATGTACTCACCGGCTCGGGGTTGCGGGCTGATTCGCAGGACAGTGTCAGTTTTATTCTGCGAGCGCAGCAGGAAAGCAGCACATTGACGCTGCCCGCCACCGATATCAAAGGCTTCGCACTGGGCAATGCCTTGGGAAGCACGGAAGGCTACAACGCGACCCACAGCCAGATCGCCACCAAAACCAGCACCGCCCTGCTGGAGACGTCGCAAACCGTGTCCGTGGTAACGCGCGAGCAGATGGACGATCAGGGCTCCCAGACGGTTGCCCAAGCCATGCGCTACACCCCTGGCGTGCTGACCAACCCCTATGGTGCGACCCATCGCTATGACTACGTAGCCATGCGCGGTTTCAACGATGGCTCTGTGGATAACATCTACCTTGATGGGTTGAAGTCCATGGGGGATAGCGGCACTTACAGCACGATGCAGGTGGACCCGTATTTTCTCGAGCGCGTGGACATTCTGAAAGGGCCGTCTTCCGTCCTGTATGGACGCAGCTCACCCGGCGGCCTGGTTGCGTTGACCAGCAAGAAACCGCTGTTCGAGCCATATCACCAGGTTCAGGTAAGCGCCGGCAGCCACGGCCAGCAGGGCATGGGTTTTGACCTCACCGGGCCGGTGGACGATGACAAGCGCATCGCCTATCGGCTGACTGGGTTAGCGGACAAGTCCGACACTCAATTCGACCACACCAAAGAAAAGCGCTACGCACTGGCACCCACGCTGAGTATCGACTTTACCGAGGATACCTCGCTGACACTTCAGGCTTATCTTCAGCATGACCCTGACGGCGGCTATCACGGTGGTATGCCGGCGGATGGCGCGTTGCATCAGCGAAACGGCAACCGAATCTCCAGCCACTTTTTCGAAGGAGAACCAAGCGTTGATGGTTACAAACGTGACCAGCAGTCGTTTGGCTATCAGTTTGAGCACCGGTTCGATGATGTGTTTACCGCACGGCAAAACTTCCGCTATCTGGACTCCAAGGTGCAACTGGACCAGGTGTACGCCTATGGCTGGACCACGCCCACCAACAATGAACTGAACCGTTATTACTCGGGAGGCGATGAGAAGCTGCATGCGTTTATCCTCGACAACATGCTGCAGGCGGAGTTTTTCACCGGGTCGACTAAACATACTGTACTGATGGGGGCAGACTATCAGCGGCGTAAAACAGTGGTGGATTGGAGCAGCGGTTCGTTGCAGCCAATCAATGCGTTCAACCCTGTTTACGGCAATTCTGCTATCTCCTATTACAACCCGACCAGCTACCTGCGGCGGCTAGAGCAAACCGGCGTTTATCTGCAAGACCTGATTGAGATGGATAAGTGGCGGTTCTCACTCGGGCTGCGTCAGGATTGGGTAGAGACGTCGGATGAAAACCGCATTGCTGAAGCGGGTCGCCCCTTGGGTACCGAAATCAGCGATAAACGTACCAAGCTGACGGGGCGTGCGGGGGCGCTGTATCTATTTGATAACGGCCTGGCGCCGTATGTCAGTTATTCAGAGTCTTTCAATCCGAACTCCTACTCCGACAGCGCCGGCAATCCTCTTGCGCCGACCAATGGAACGCAGTGGGAAGCGGGCTTGAAGTATCAACCGCCGGAAACGGACAACCTGTTTACAGCTTCCTGGTTTCGCATTGATCAGGAAAACCTGGCGACTAAATTGCCTCAGGAAAACTTCTATCGGGCTGTAGGCGCTGTTCGCTCACAAGGCCTTGAGCTGGAGGCGCATCTGCAACTCACCGACAACCTCAAGTTGCTGGGCAGCTACACCTTTACCGACATCAAATACTCCAAGTCGATGGTGAGTACATTGAGCTCTGCGGATAACCTGATCGAGAACAAAGGCAACTCTCCAACGCAGGCGCCTCGTCATATGGCGTCGGCGTGGGCAGACTACAAATTCAATAGCGGTGCGCTGGATGGTTTGCGGTTTGGAGGCGGAGTGCGGTACGTCGGTTATAGCTGGGCAGACGCCGAGAACACGATGAAGGTACCGGCCTATACCTTGTTTGACGCTTCGGTCGGATATGACTTGGGTAAAGTCGGGTTCAAAGGCGTGGACGTACGTTTGAACGCCAACAACCTGACCAACGAGACGTATGTGGCGTCCTGTGCCAGCCTGAACTTCTGCTACCTGGGTGAAGAGCGTAACGTTAGTGCGACGGTAAGCTACCAGTTCTGATTTCGCTATCGTTCAAACCAAGCCAGCGCCTGTCTCGGAGCGCTGGTTTTTTTGCGTGTGCATCGAAGGGGGCTAACGAAGTCGTTTCGATTTTTACGGCCCCTGAACGACAAAACCCCTGTCTGCGTGAGCAGACAGGGGTTTCGGAATTTAATCTTGACAATGACCTACTCTCACATGGGGAAACCCCACACTACCATCGGCGATGCATCGTTTCACTGCTGAGTTCGGGATGGGATCAGGTGGTTCCAATGCTCTATGGTCGTCAAGAAATTCTGTGTACCAGTTCGTCGCGTCAGCAACGCACCGGTGAAATTCATGGACTTCTACATAAACAAAACCCCTGTTTGCGTTAGCAAACAGGGGTTCTGGAATTTAATCTTGACGATGACCTACTCTCACATGGGGAAACCCCACACTACCATCGGCGATGCATCGTTTCACTACTGAGTTCGGGATGGGATCAGGTGGTTCCAATGCTCTATGGTCGTCAAGAAATTCGGGTACTGAGTCGTGGCTTATGCCTCGCTTCAGCAAATTGGGTATGTGACAGCTTTCAGTGTTTTGTGAACGTCGAACTTTCGGTTCATCTCGTCTTCACACACCGCAATCTGATGCTCTTTCGAGTAGTCAAATTGCTTGGGTGTTATATGGTCAAGCCTCACGGGCAATTAGTATTGGTTAGCTCAACGCCTCACAGCGCTTACACACCCAACCTATCAACGTCGTAGTCTTCGACGGCCCTTCAGGGAACTCAAGGTTCCAGTGAGATCTCATCTTGAGGCTAGTTTCCCGCTTAGATGCTTTCAGCGGTTATCTATTCCGAACATAGCTACCCGGCAATGCCACTGGCGTGACAACCGGAACACCAGAGGTTCGTCCACTCCGGTCCTCTCGTACTAGGAGCAGCCCCTCTCAAATCTCAAACGTCCACGGCAGATAGGGACCGAACTGTCTCACGACGTTCTAAACCCAGCTCGCGTACCACTTTAAATGGCGAACAGCCATACCCTTGGGACCGGCTTCAGCCCCAGGATGTGATGAGCCGACATCGAGGTGCCAAACACCGCCGTCGATATGAACTCTTGGGCGGTATCAGCCTGTTATCCCCGGAGTACCTTTTATCCGTTGAGCGATGGCCCTTCCATACAGAACCACCGGATCACTAAGACCTACTTTCGTACCTGCTCGACGTGTCTGTCTCGCAGTCAAGCGCGCTTTTGCCTTTATACTCTACGACCGATTTCCGACCGGTCTGAGCGCACCTTCGTACTCCTCCGTTACTCTTTAGGAGGAGACCGCCCCAGTCAAACTACCCACCATACACTGTCCTCGATCCGGATAACGGACCTGAGTTAGAACCTCAAAGTTGCCAGGGTGGTATTTCAAGGATGGCTCCACGCAGACTGGCGTCCACGCTTCAAAGCCTCCCACCTATCCTACACAAGCAAATTCAAAGTCCAGTGCAAAGCTATAGTAAAGGTTCACGGGGTCTTTCCGTCTAGCCGCGGATACACTGCATCTTCACAGCGATTTCAATTTCACTGAGTCTCGGGTGGAGACAGCGCCGCCATCGTTACGCCATTCGTGCAGGTCGGAACTTACCCGACAAGGAATTTCGCTACCTTAGGACCGTTATAGTTACGGCCGCCGTTTACCGGGGCTTCGATCAAGAGCTTCGCGTTAGCTAACCCCATCAATTAACCTTCCGGCACCGGGCAGGCGTCACACCCTATACGTCCACTTTCGTGTTTGCAGAGTGCTGTGTTTTTAATAAACAGTCGCAGCGGCCTGGTATCTTCGACCGGCATGAGCTTACGGAGCAAGTCCTTCACCCTCACCGGCGCACCTTCTCCCGAAGTTACGGTGCCATTTTGCCTAGTTCCTTCACCCGAGTTCTCTCAAGCGCCTTGGTATTCTCTACCCAACCACCTGTGTCGGTTTGGGGTACGGTTCCTGGTTACCTGAAGCTTAGAAGCTTTTCTTGGAAGCATGGCATCAACCACTTCGTTAACTAAAAGTTAACTCGTCATCAGCTCTCGGCCTTAAGATCCCGGATTTACCTAAGATCTCAGCCTACCACCTTAAACTTGGACAACCAACGCCAAGCTGGCCTAGCCTTCTCCGTCCCTCCATCGCAATAACCAGAAGTACAGGAATATTAACCTGTTTTCCATCGACTACGCTTTTCAGCCTCGCCTTAGGGACCGACTAACCCTGCGTCGATTAACGTTGCGCAGGAAACCTTGGTCTTTCGGCGTGGGTGTTTTTCACACCCATTGTCGTTACTCATGTCAGCATTCGCACTTCTGATACCTCCAGCAAGCTTCTCAACTCACCTTCACAGGCTTACAGAACGCTCCTCTACCGCATCACTTACGTGATACCCGTAGCTTCGGTGTATGGTTTGAGCCCCGTTACATCTTCCGCGCAGGCCGACTCGACTAGTGAGCTATTACGCTTTCTTTAAAGGGTGGCTGCTTCTAAGCCAACCTCCTAGCTGTCTAAGCCTTCCCACATCGTTTCCCACTTAACCATAACTTTGGGACCTTAGCTGACGGTCTGGGTTGTTTCCCTTTTCACGACGGACGTTAGCACCCGCCGTGTGTCTCCCATGCTCGGCACTTGTAGGTATTCGGAGTTTGCATCGGTTTGGTAAGTCGGGATGACCCCCTAGCCGAAACAGTGCTCTACCCCCTACAGTGATACATGAGGCGCTACCTAAATAGCTTTCGAGGAGAACCAGCTATCTCCGAGCTTGATTAGCCTTTCACTCCGATCCACAGGTCATCCGCTAACTTTTCAACGGTAGTCGGTTCGGTCCTCCAGTTAGTGTTACCCAACCTTCAACCTGCCCATGGATAGATCGCCCGGTTTCGGGTCTATTCCCAGCGACTAGACGCCCTATTAAGACTCGCTTTCGCTACGCCTCCCCTATTCGGTTAAGCTCGCCACTGAAAATAAGTCGCTGACCCATTATACAAAAGGTACGCAGTCACAGAACAAAGTCTGCTCCCACTGCTTGTACGCATACGGTTTCAGGATCTATTTCACTCCCCTCTCCGGGGTTCTTTTCGCCTTTCCCTCACGGTACTAGTTCACTATCGGTCAGTCAGTAGTATTTAGCCTTGGAGGATGGTCCCCCCATATTCAGACAAAGTTTCTCGTGCTCCGTCCTACTCGATTTCATGACTAAGAGATTTTCGCGTACAGGGCTATCACCCACTATGGCCGCACTTTCCAGAGCGTTCCGCTAATCTCAAAGCCACTTAAGGGCTAGTCCCCGTTCGCTCGCCACTACTAAGGGAATCTCGGTTGATTTCTTTTCCTCAGGGTACTTAGATGTTTCAGTTCCCCTGGTTCGCCTCTTACGCCTATGTATTCAGCGTAAGATAACCATCTTATGATGGCTGGGTTCCCCCATTCAGACATCTCCGGATCAAAGTCTGTTTGCCGACTCCCCGAAGCTTTTCGCAGGCTACCACGTCTTTCATCGCCTCTGACTGCCAAGGCATCCACCGTATGCGCTTCTTCACTTGACCATATAACCCCAAGCAATCTGGTTATACTGTGAAGACAACATTCGCCGAAAATTCGAATTTCTCAACTAAGAGAACTCACAAATTTTACCTTAGCCTGATCCGTTACCAGTGAAAGTAACGTTCAGTCTATCTTTCTATCACATACCCAAATTTTTAAAGAACGATCTAATCAAAGACTAGAAATCAACATTCACCATCAACCTGATGGAATGCTCATTTCTAAGCTTTCATAACGTAGAAGCAGTAGTGGTGGAGCCAAACGGGATCGAACCGTTGACCTCCTGCGTGCAAGGCAGGCGCTCTCCCAGCTGAGCTATGGCCCCGTATTTCTACAGGCGTTTCCCACACAAAATTGGTGGGTCTGGGCAGATTCGAACTGCCGACCTCACCCTTATCAGGGGTGCGCTCTAACCAACTGAGCTACAGACCCAATTTCGGGCTGCTTCTTATCGTCTTCTTCAATGAATCAAGCAATTCGTGTGGGAACTTATGGAGCAGCTGATGTCGTCGATTAAGGAGGTGATCCAGCCGCAGGTTCCCCTACGGCTACCTTGTTACGACTTCACCCCAGTCATGAATCACACCGTGGTAACCGTCCTCCCGAAGGTTAGACTAGCTACTTCTGGTGCAACCCACTCCCATGGTGTGACGGGCGGTGTGTACAAGGCCCGGGAACGTATTCACCGCGACATTCTGATTCGCGATTACTAGCGATTCCGACTTCACGCAGTCGAGTTGCAGACTGCGATCCGGACTACGATCGGTTTTATGGGATTAGCTCCACCTCGCGGCTTGGCAACCCTCTGTACCGACCATTGTAGCACGTGTGTAGCCCAGGCCGTAAGGGCCATGATGACTTGACGTCATCCCCACCTTCCTCCGGTTTGTCACCGGCAGTCTCCTTAGAGTGCCCACCATTATGTGCTGGTAACTAAGGACAAGGGTTGCGCTCGTTACGGGACTTAACCCAACATCTCACGACACGAGCTGACGACAGCCATGCAGCACCTGTCTCAATGTTCCCGAAGGCACCAATCTATCTCTAGAAAGTTCATTGGATGTCAAGGCCTGGTAAGGTTCTTCGCGTTGCTTCGAATTAAACCACATGCTCCACCGCTTGTGCGGGCCCCCGTCAATTCATTTGAGTTTTAACCTTGCGGCCGTACTCCCCAGGCGGTCAACTTAATGCGTTAGCTGCGCCACTAAAAGCTCAAGGCTTCCAACGGCTAGTTGACATCGTTTACGGCGTGGACTACCAGGGTATCTAATCCTGTTTGCTCCCCACGCTTTCGCACCTCAGTGTCAGTATTAGTCCAGGTGGTCGCCTTCGCCACTGGTGTTCCTTCCTATATCTACGCATTTCACCGCTACACAGGAAATTCCACCACCCTCTACCATACTCTAGTCAGTCAGTTTTGAATGCAGTTCCCAGGTTGAGCCCGGGGATTTCACATCCAACTTAACAAACCACCTACGCGCGCTTTACGCCCAGTAATTCCGATTAACGCTTGCACCCTCTGTATTACCGCGGCTGCTGGCACAGAGTTAGCCGGTGCTTATTCTGTCGGTAACGTCAAAGCAGCAAAGTATTAATTTACTGCCCTTCCTCCCAACTTAAAGTGCTTTACAATCCGAAGACCTTCTTCACACACGCGGCATGGCTGGATCAGGCTTTCGCCCATTGTCCAATATTCCCCACTGCTGCCTCCCGTAGGAGTCTGGACCGTGTCTCAGTTCCAGTGTGACTGATCATCCTCTCAGACCAGTTACGGATCGTCGCCTTGGTGAGCCATTACCTCACCAACTAGCTAATCCGACCTAGGCTCATCTGATAGCGCAAGGCCCGAAGGTCCCCTGCTTTCTCCCGTAGGACGTATGCGGTATTAGCGTCCGTTTCCGAACGTTATCCCCCACTACCAGGCAGATTCCTAGGCATTACTCACCCGTCCGCCGCTCTCAAGAGAAGCAAGCTTCTCTCTACCGCTCGACTTGCATGTGTTAGGCCTGCCGCCAGCGTTCAATCTGAGCCATGATCAAACTCTTCAGTTCAAACATCTTTGGGTTTTTAAGAAACCCTAAACTTGGCTCAGCAATCGTTGGTTACATCTTTGATTTCTCGCGGAGTAACTTGTGATGCTGATAATCTTGTTGACTATCAGTCTGACTCCACAAGCACCCACACGAATTGCTTGATTCAGTTGTTAAAGAGCGGTTGGTTAAGATCTTTCGTCTCAACCGAGGCGCGCATTCTACAGCAGCCTCATTTGCTGTCAAGTGATTATTTTCAGAAGTTTTCGAAGATTTCTTCAACAACTTCAACCACTTGCGCTTCCGATCTCTCGTTAGCGGGAGGCGAATTCTACAGCGTTACACGCTGCTGTCAACACCTCTTTTTCTCCGCTTTCGACCGAGAAGATCGAAACGTTAATAGAGCCAAACAACACCGCTCTATCAACTCCTTCTGGGCTTCGATGAACTGAAGCAACTCGCTGTCGAATCTCGCATAACTCTTTGTTTACCAAGGAGTTTTCCGTTTCGACTGCGCCGGAAGTGGGGCGAATTATAGACTTCCAGAATCTGCCGTCAACCCTTAATTTTGCTTTTCTATCAATTAGTTAGGATTGATTAAAAAACCACCAGACGCCTCGTAAATTCCCTCTATATAGAAGAGAGCATTCAGACAACCCCCAACAGCCTTAACTCAGCCACGGTTGCAGCCCCCAGCCCCAATACCTCCTGCAGCACTTGCGCGGTGTGCTCTCCCAATAGAGGAGGCGCACTACGGTACTCAACGGGCGTCTTGGACAACCGTATCGGGCTGGCCACCTGGGGCACCATGCCCGCCAGCGCATGCGGCATCGCCATCGCCAACCCACGCGCCTTCACCTGGGGGTCGGCAAACACCTGCGCCAGATCATTGATCGGCCCACACGGCACACCCACTTGCTCTAACTGCGACACCCACTCAGCCGTCGTCTTGAAGACAGTCGCCTGGCGAATCAGCGGAATCAGCTCCGCCCGGTTGGCGACCCGCACCTTATTAGTAGCGAAGCGCGGATCGTCCGCCCACTGCGGCTGCCCGGCCACCTCGGCAAACTTGCGAAACTGCCCGTCATTACCCACCGTCAGAATGAAGTCACCGTCAGCAGTGGGAAAGTCCTGATAAGGCACGATATTCGGATGTGCATTACCCAACCGTTTCGGCGACACACCCGTTGTCAGATAATTCATAGCCTGGTTAGCCAGACAAGCCACCTGCACATCCAGCAATGCCATATCGATATGCTGCCCACCGCCATCATGGTCTCGATGAGCGAGCGCCGCGAGAATCGCTACCGTTGAATACAGGCCTGTCAGAATGTCGGTCAACGCAACACCAACCTTGACCGGACCGGCACCGTCATCCCCCTCAGGCCGGCCAGTGAGGCTCATAAGCCCACCCAGACCCTGAATCATAAAGTCATATCCCGCGCGCGCGGCGTAAGGCCCCGTCTGGCCAAAACCGGTGATCGAGCAGTAGATCAACTCCGGATTGATCTCCTTCAGCGATTCATAATCCAACCCGTATGCGGCAAGGCCGCCTACCTTGAAGTTCTCGATGAGAATGTCGGACTTGGCTGCCAGGTCACGCACCAACTTCTGCCCCTCCGGCCGCGTGAAGTCGATGGTCACCGACTCCTTGTTGCGGTTGGCCGACAGGTAATACGCCGCCTCGCTGGTATTTTCACCATAGGCATCCTTAAGGAAGGGCGGCCCCCACGCACGCGTGTCGTCACCATTACCCGGTCGCTCGACCTTGATGACTTCAGCCCCAAGGTCCGCAAGAATCTGCCCGGACCAGGGGCCCGCCAGCACTCGCGATAAATCCAGTACCCGCAGATGTGAAAGCGCGCCCATGCCGTGCCCCTATTAATAGAAAGCCTGAAGACCGGTTTGAGCGCGTCCGAGAATCAAGGCGTGCACGTCATGGGTACCCTCATAGGTATTCACCACCTCCAGATTGACCAGGTGACGCGCCACCCCGAATTCGTCGGAGATGCCGTTCCCCCCCAGCATGTCCCGCGCCATGCGTGCAATATCCAGCGACTTGCCGCACGAATTGCGCTTCATGATCGAGGTGATCTCGACCGCCGCCGTGCCTTCGTCCTTCATGCGCCCCAAACGCAGGCATCCTTGCAGCGCAAGGGTGATTTCGGTCTGCATATCGGCCAGCTTTTTCTGGATCAACTGAGTAGCCGCCAGTGGACGACCGAACTGCTGACGATCAAGGGTGTACTGGCGAGCGGTATGCCAGCAGAACTCCGCAGCACCCAAAGCGCCCCAGGAGATACCGTAGCGCGCCGAATTAAGGCAGGTGAAAGGGCCTTTCAAGCCACGCACGTCCGGGAAAATGTTCTCCTGCGGCACAAACACGTTATCCATGACGATCTCGCCGGTAATGGAGGCCCGCAAGCCAACCTTGCCGTGAATCGCCGGAGCACTCAGCCCCTTCCAGCCTTTCTCCAGGACAAACCCACGAATATCGCCGGCGTCGTCCTTGCCCCACACCACAAACACATCTGCGATAGGGCTGTTGGTGATCCACATTTTGGCGCCCGTGAGGCTGTAGCCGCCGTCCACCTTGCGTGCGCGGGTAATCATCGCGCCCGGGTCAGAACCGTGATCTGGCTCAGTCAGACCAAAGCAGCCGATCCACTCACCAGAAGCCAATTTCGGCAGGTACTTCTGCTTCTGCGCCTCGGTGCCGAATTCATTGATAGGCACCATGACCAGTGAAGACTGCACACTCATCATCGAGCGATAACCGGAGTCGACACGCTCGACTTCACGGGCTATCAATCCATAGCTGACGTAATTCAAGCCACTGCCACCGTATTGCTCCGGAATCATCGCACCCAACAAGCCGATTTCACCCATCTCCCGGAAGATCGCAGGGTCGGTCTGTTCATGGCGGAAAGCCTCCAGCACACGCGGCGCCAGTTTGTCCTGGGCGAACTGCTCAGCACTGTCACGCACCATGCGCTCTTCTGCTGTGAGTTGTTGATCCAGCAGCAGTGGATCAATCCAGTTGAAGCTTGCCTTGCCAGCCATGAATAAGCCCTCGAGAAGAAATCAGAAGTCGTAGAAGCAGACTAGGCCGGGCAGGCGAGGAGGGCAAACGAGGTTTCAGCATAGGGTTGTGCTAGTTTCTCACTTCGAAATCGCCGTAAATGCCATATATGCGTTTTATAAGTGAGCACAACGTACATGCGCAGAAAAATTCCCAGCACCACAGCGCTCGTCAGTTTTGAAGCCGCAGCCCGCCACGAGAGCTTTACCAAGGCGGCGCATGAGCTTTCCATCACTCAGGGCGCGATTTGCCGACAAATCGCGAGCCTCGAGGAGTTTTTGAGTGTCGAGCTGTTTCGACGCTCACGGCGCGGGGTCAAGCTGACCGAGGCTGGGCTGTCTTATAGCCGTCGCGTGGCCATGCAATTGGACGCGGTGGAGCGCGACACCTTGTCCGTGATGGGCCAACAGGGCACCAATGTTATCGAGTTGGCGGTGGTGCCCACTTTCGGCACCCAATGGCTGATTCCCCGCCTTAAGGACTTTCAAAGCAAACACCCGGAGGTCACGGTCAACCTCACCAACCGCACGCGCCCGTTCCTGTTCGCCGATACCGAGTTCGACGCGGCAATCTACTTTGGCGATGCCGACTGGTCAGGCACCGAATCCCACCGCCTGATGGGAGAAAACCCTGTCCCTGTGTGCAGCCCTCGGCTGCTCGGCTCTCGCAGCCGCTTCAGCCCCCAGGAAATCGCGGAGCTACCACTGCTGCAACAAACCACCCGGCCCTACGCCTGGCGCCAATGGTTCAACGCCAAGCAACTGAACATACCTCGCGACATGACAGGCCCCCGTTACGAGCTATTCTCGATGTTGTCCCAGGCCGCCATGCATGACATGGGGATCGCGCTGATTCCTCCGTTCCTCATTCAGCGCGAGCTGGACGAGAAGCAATTGGTGATCGCGAACCCCGAGAAGCTGACCAGTTCGAAGGCGTATTACCTGATGATCCCCGAAAGAAAGGTCGAGTCGGCGTCACTCCACGCGTTCCGAGACTGGCTGATTGACCAATCGCAACGCTACAGCCCTCGGATTTAAAGGGGAGGCCGTCTACTTGACCTTGTAGTCAGTTATTTTTAAATACTACAGATATACATATATGTCGCATTTAAACAGACTGTACCTGTCAATCAAAAATCTCGCTCAACGCCATGATTATCATGGCCTCCAGCGACTATTACCTGCTAATGCACGACCATTCACGCCAACCATGCAAAAACACGCTATAAACACCTGAAGCCCTTTAAACACCTGTATTTAAAGAGGTTATTTCAGGGTGTTGCGACAATCAGTCACAGGGTGACTTGTAGTTAATTTTTCGTCACCCGTCATAATCCCTTGATGGCCGTAAAGTTCGCCTGCAAAATGCCGCGCCCCGCTGTCATTTCAGCGGGATCGTGCTGATCGGCCGCCCCAGATGCGCCACTCACGGTGCACTGGCCTTTTTACAAAAAGATCAAAAGCAAAAAGATCATGCAGGAGATTTGACGTGCACATTGGTGTTCCTCTCGAAACCCAGACCGGTGAAACGCGGGTGGCTGCCACCCCGGAAACCATCAAGAAGCTGATCGGCCAGGGCCATAAGGTCACTGTACAAAGCGGTGCAGGCATCAACGCCAGCATCGTCGACAGTGCCTATGAAACGGCAGGCGCAACCATTGGCAGTGCCAACGATGCGTTTGGCGCAGAGCTGATTCTCAAGGTGGTTGCCCCCAGCGACAGCGAACTGGCGCTGATCAAAAGCGGCACCGTGTTGGTGGGCATGCTCAATCCGTTCAGCAACGAAACCATCGCCAGGCTGGCCGAACGCGGCATTACCGCTTTCGCCCTTGAAGCCGCGCCGCGTACCTCACGAGCCCAAAGCCTCGACGTGCTGTCTTCCCAGGCCAATATCGCCGGTTACAAGGCCGTGCTGCTCGCCGCGCATCACTACCCGCGCTTCATGCCGATGCTGATGACGGCGGCCGGCACGGTTAAGGCAGCACGCGTGCTGATCCTCGGAGCCGGCGTCGCAGGCCTGCAGGCGATTGCGACAGCGAAACGTCTGGGTGCAGTCATCGAAGCGTCTGACGTACGCCCGGCCGTTAAGGAACAGATCGAATCCCTCGGCGCCAAGTTCGTCGACGTGCCCTACGAAACCGATGAAGAACGCGAATGCGCTGTCGGCGTCGGCGGTTACGCCCGCCCTATGCCAAGCAGCTGGATGCAGCGCCAGGCCGTGGCCGTGCATGAGCGCGCAAAGCTTGCCGATATCGTGATCACCACCGCGCTGATCCCGGGCCGCAAGGCACCCACCCTGCTGAGCGCCGAAACTGTCGCGCAGATGAAGCCCGGCTCGGTGGTCATCGACCTCGCCGCCGCCCAAGGCGGCAACTGCCCGCTGACGGTTGCCGACCAAGTGGTGGTGGAGAACGGCGTGATCATTTGCGGCCCGACCAACCTCGCCGGCGCTGTCGCTGCCGACGCCTCGGCCTTGTACGCGCGCAACCTGCTGGACTTCCTGAAGCTGGTCTTCACCAAGGAAGGGCAGTTTGAAATCAACCTCGAAGACGACATCGTCGCCGCGTGCCTGATGTGCCGCGACGGCCAAGTCATCCGCAAAAACGCCTAAGCAGGGATTCAGACGATGGAAGAGCTTATCTCCCCCGGTATCTACAACCTGATCATCTTTGTGCTGGCGATTTATGTCGGTTACCACGTGGTCTGGAACGTGACCCCCGCGCTCCACACGCCGCTGATGGCGGTGACTAACGCGATTTCCGCGATCGTGATTGTCGGCGCCATGCTGGCCGCCGCCCTCACCGTGACCCCATTGGGCAAGACCATGGGCACCCTGGCCGTGGCCCTGGCGGCGGTCAACGTGTTCGGCGGCTTCCTGGTCACCCGCAGGATGCTTGAGATGTTCAAGAAGAAAGCCCCGAAAGCAAAAGAAGAGGCGCCTAAGTAATGAGCATGAATCTGGTCACGACGCTCTACTTGATCGCGTCGATCTGCTTTATCCAGGCTCTCAAAGGCCTTTCACACCCAACAACTTCGCGGCGCGGCAACCTGTTCGGCATGCTCGGCATGGCGCTGGCGGTGCTCACCACCATCGGCCTCATCTATAAGCTCGGCGCTGAGCTGGCGACCGCCGGCATCGGCTATGTGATTGTCGGCTTGCTGATCGGCGGTACCGCCGGCTCGATCATGGCCAAGCGCGTTGAAATGACCAAGATGCCGGAGCTGGTGGCGTTCATGCACAGCATGATCGGCCTGGCGGCGGTGTTCATCGCGATTGCCGCGGTGGTCGAGCCGCAATCGTTGGGCATCGTCAAACACTTGGGCGACTCGATCCCTGCGGGCAACCGTCTGGAGCTGTTCCTCGGCGCAGCCATCGGTGCCATCACCTTCTCCGGTTCGGTGATTGCCTTCGGCAAGCTGTCGGGCAAGTACAAGTTCCGCCTGTTCCAGGGCGCACCGGTACAGTTCGGCGGCCAACACAAACTGAACCTGGTACTGGGCCTGGCAACACTCGGCCTGGGCTTGGCGTTCATGTTCACCGGCAACCTCACCGCCTTCGCGCTGATGCTGGCCCTGGCCTTCGTGCTTGGCGTGCTGATCATCATTCCGATCGGCGGCGCCGACATGCCGGTGGTGGTGTCGATGCTCAACAGCTACTCCGGCTGGGCAGCGGCGGGTATCGGCTTCTCGCTGAACAACTCGATGCTGATCATCGCGGGCTCCCTGGTGGGCTCCAGCGGCGCGATCCTGTCTTACATCATGTGCAAGGCGATGAACCGTTCCTTCTTTAATGTACTGCTGGGCGGGTTCGGCAACACGGCAGACGCCGGTGCAGCGGCGGGTTCGAAAGAGGCGCGCCCGGTGAAGTCCGGCTCGGCTGATGATGCGACCTTCCTGCTGACCAACGCCGACACCGTGATCATCGTGCCGGGCTACGGCCTCGCGGTGGCGCGGGCGCAGCATGCGCTTAAAGAACTGACCGAAAAACTGACCCACCGTGGCGTCACCGTCAAGTATGCGATCCACCCGGTGGCGGGTCGCATGCCGGGCCACATGAACGTCCTGCTGGCCGAGGCGGAAGTGCCTTACGACCAAGTGTTCGAGATGGAAGACATCAACTCCGAGTTCGGCCAGGCCGACGTGGTGCTGGTACTCGGCGCAAACGACGTGGTCAACCCGGCCGCCAAGAATGATCCGAACTCGCCGATTGCCGGCATGCCGATCCTCGAAGCGTTCAAGGCCAAGACCATCATCGTCAACAAGCGCTCCATGGCCAGCGGTTATGCCGGCCTGGATAACGAGTTGTTCTACCTCGACAAGACCATGATGGTCTTCGGAGATGCCAAAAAGGTCATCGAAGACATGGTCAAGGCCGTCGAATAACACTGCGCCAGCGCAATACAAAAAACCCTGGCCTCCCGTAGGCTGGGGTTTTTTATTGCCGCATGAAACCGACCAAAGGCTCTAAATCGCCGCCTGGCATTCGACCATGGTAGCGGGCCGAATTTTTTTGAAATCACTAAACTGCGCACCTTGCTTCCGTAGCCTGAGATAACAATCCATGTACCGTGATCGTATCCGCTTGCCTTCGTTGTTGAACAAGGTCATGAGCGCGGCAGACGCCGCCGCACTGATCGAGGACGGCATGACCGTCGGCATGAGCGGCTTCACCCGTGCCGGTGAAGCCAAGGCCGTCCCCCACGCCCTGGCCGAACGCGCCAAGACTTCCCCGCTGAAAATCACTTTGATGACCGGCGCCAGCCTGGGCAATGACCTGGACAAGCAACTGACCGAAGCCGGCGTGCTGTCGCGCCGCATGCCGTTCCAGGTCGACAGCACGTTGCGCCGCGCAATCAACGCCGGCGAAGTGATGTTTATCGACCAACATTTGTCCGAAACCGTCGAGCAACTGCGCAACAATCAGCTCAAGCTGCCGGACATCGCCGTGATCGAAGCGGTTGCCATCACCGAACAAGGGCATATCGTGCCGACCACCTCCGTGGGCAACTCAGCCAGTTTCGCGATTTTTGCCAAGCAGGTGATCGTCGAGATCAACCTCGCGCACAACCCGAACCTGGAAGGGCTGCACGACATCTATATCCCGACCTACCGGCCAACTCGCACGCCGATCCCGCTGGTGAAAGTCGACGACCGTATTGGCAGCACCGCGATTCCGATCCCGCCGGAAAAGATCGTCGCCATCGTCATCACCAACCAGGCCGACTCCGCCTCCACCGTGACGCCGCCCGACGCCGATACCCAAGGCATCGCCAACCACCTGATCAACTTCCTCAAGCAGGAAGTGGACGCAGGGCGCATGACCAACAAGCTCGGCCCGCTGCAGGCCGGGATCGGCAACATCGCCAATGCCGTGATGTGTGGCCTGATCGAATCACCGTTCGAAGACCTGACCATGTATTCCGAAGTGTTGCAGGACTCAACATTTGACCTGATCGACGCCGGCAAGCTGAGCTTTGCGTCCGGCAGCTCGATCACCTTGTCGGAACGCCGCAATGCCGACGTGTTCGGCAACCTGGAGCACTATAAAGACAAGCTGGTGCTGCGCCCGCAGGAAATCTCCAACCACCCGGAAGTGGTGCGTCGCCTGGGCATTATTGGTATCAACACGGCGTTGGAGTTCGACATCTATGGCAACGTCAACTCCACCCACGTCTGCGGCACGCGGATGATGAACGGCATTGGCGGCTCCGGGGATTTCGCGCGCAATGCGCACCTGGCGATCTTCGTTACCAAGTCAATTGCCAAGGGCGGTGCGATTTCCAGCGTGGTGCCGATGGTCAGCCATGTGGATCACACCGAACACGACGTGGACATCCTCGTGACCGAGGTCGGCCTGGCCGACCTGCGCGGCCTGGCGCCACGCGAGCGTGCGCGAGTGATCATCGAAAACTGTGTGCACCCCGCGTACCGCGATGCGCTGAACAGTTATTTCAACGCCGCCTGCGCCATCGGCGGCCACACCCCGCACATCCTGCGTGAAGCACTGAGTTGGCACATCAACCTGGAAGAAACCGGGCACATGCTCAAGGCGTGATTGATACAGATGCGGGCTGATGCAAACACAGTTTCATCAGCTCGATACTCTAGCGAGCCATTTCGTAAAAAACTGTACTGCTGTACCGGTCTTTTCTTACCGAAATATCCTACCCGCATCATTGAAAATGCCCATTTCGCACTACTTCAGTGCAGACAGGTACAGTTGCCCAATTTCTGTACAGTACAGCCCCTATAAACAGTTAACTGGGCCCTCACAATACAGGTGAACTGTATCTGGAGAGTCTTGCGCAGGAAGAGGATCATTGGCATCAGTTAAACCACTACCTAATCCCGCCACAAGCGGAAGGATGTCATCATGGAACGTACACTCAGTTCCGATCTGTTCTTCGAAGAAAAAGCTGTAAACACCCAGGCTTCCATGCCTCTGCGCGTTCTCGCCAACCTGATGTTGTGGCAGCGCCGCATCTCCAGCCGCCACCAACTGGCTCGTCTGGATTCGCGCCTGCTGGCTGACGCCGGTATCAGCGAAGCTCAACGCTACGAAGAGCTGAGCAAGCCGTTCTGGCGCTGATTTAGCGCTCGCTGGCCCTGACCTGCCGGGTCCACTGCCAGCAACCTGATTTGTCAAAACAAAGCCCGCCCCGGGAAACCGGAGGCGGGCTTTGTTGTTTCTGACGTTTGGGTTTGAAAGGGAGAACCAAAGGCGAAAACCGAGAATAGGTACAGTTTAAAAAACATAGAAATTAAGCAGTACAATTTAAACTCAACGCATCTATATCACTTCCCCAACGGATAAACGGCAGCTTAAGATCCATATCCCACGTGGCGAACCTTGTAGAGCGGGCGTCTGATGCTCAAAGCAACAATGTCCGTTTCACAGTGGCCGTTTGGCGCCGCTTTAATTGTTCTTCTACAGGAGTCATTTCATGTCCCGTCTTCGCCTGCTGAGTGTTGCCGCCCTGTTGGCCGTTGCCGCCAATGCCAGCGCCTCCAGCCTCATCGTGACCACCGATTCGATCGTCGGCGCATTGAAAGCCACTTCCGATGCCAGCTCCGACGCCACGTCCTCCCTGCGTGACAACAAAGTCGTGCAGGCCGCCCGCGATGACGCCGCCAGTTTCGTCGCCAGCGAAGGCGCCATCCGTGGCGTGAAGCTGGAAAGCGCCCTGGCACAGATCCGCCAACAAGCGCCACAGCTCAGCAGCGCAACTGACACGCAACTGGCCCAAGCCATTCTGGCGATTTAACGGCAGATGAAATTTGGAGGCGCCAGCCGCTTCCAAATGTGTCAACGCTGGCCCTCGCCGGGGCATTAGGCTAGCCTTGGCGCTCGCTTTCAGTTGTCGAGTCCCATGGCTTTTTCTTACCGCCTGTTGATTGTTCCCGTATTGATTTCTGCCTGCTGGTCGCCCTTGGTTTCGGCCTTTGATATGACGACCCAGAACACCGTCATCAGTGCGTACGCCACCAGCAAGGTGACCTCCGCACCCTTTGACAAAAAGTTAGTCATGGCCGCCCAGGATGACGCTGCCGCGTTTATCGCCACCGATGGCCAATGGCGGGGCGCACGGCTGGAATCCGCACTGGATTACCTGCGCCGCACCCAGCCAAAACTTAACGCCAGCGACCTTGAACTGGCGCAAGCAATTCTCGTCCAATAATCATCTTTGTATTCTGGAGTCATTCCATGCGTAGCCCGCTGATCGCCGCCGCTCTCGGCCTGCTGTTGTTGGCCGATGTTGCCCACGCGCAAACCCTGAAAGCCACCAGCAACATCATCGTGCGTGCTTCCGCGCGCACCATTGATTTCACCTCGGACACCACGACCTCGATCCGCGACTCCAAAATCGTGCGCGAAGCCCACGATGACGCCGCCAGCTTCGTCGCCTCCAATGGCGAAATCCGTGGCGCGCAACTGGAAGCCGCCTTCGACACCCTGCGCACCCGCGTGCCGGAAGCCCGCGATGCCAGTGACCAGACGCTCGCCGAAGCTATCCTCGCTCTGTGAGGCGCCTGGCGGCCTGGCTCCTGGCCGGGACTGTGCTGCTCTGTGCAGGCGCAGCCCAGGCCAGCCTGCACCTGCGGCTCAAGACCGATGGCTTGAGCCCGGCTGAACAGCAGGCCAGCCAGGCCTTGCTCGATGAAGCGATGCGCTCGTTACCGCCGCGCTTTATCGAGCAACTGGACCGCACCATCGATGTCGGCTGGACCGACAAGATGCCCGAAAACGCCTACGGCCAAGCTTCCTTGGTATCCGAGCTGGACCTGAATCAGAACCTGCTCGCCAGCCTGACCGACGGCAGTGCCGCCACCCAGAAGACCAATCGCCCCCACGGCACCGTGCGCCGCGAAATGCTCGCCACCGTGCTGCATGAACTGACCCACATCTATGACCGCGCGCGCCTGTGGACCAAAGAAGACCGCACGCTGATCAACCGCTGCAGTCGCCAGAACAAACTCACCGGCCTGATCGGCTTGCCCGATCAATGCCGTGGCCAGAACGATCGCCGCTTCACCCTCAGCGACGACCCGCGCCTGCTCGACCTCGCCGGCTGGCCCCAATACGTGGGCCGTCGCGGTGAACGCGAGCAAAACAACCACCAGGTGGCCCGCAGCCCGGACATCTACGAAACCACCAGCCCGCTGGAGTTCGTGGCGGTCAACATGGAGTATTTCCTCCTCGACCCCAGCTACGCCTGCCGTCGCCCCTCGCTGTTTCGCTATTACAAGGAACACTTCGGCTGGGCGCCGCCCGAGCAAGACACCTGCGCCAAGACCTACGCCTTCCTGAACGCGGGCAATGATTTTGCCAAAACCCCGCTGGGCCAGATCGACCCGGAGCGCGTCTACGAGATCGACTACCTGCTGGCCGAAGCCAATGAAAACCTGGTCAGCCGCTGGGGCCACAGCATGTTGCGCCTGGTGATCTGCGCACCCGGTCGCCCACGTGGTCCGGATTGCCGGCTGGATCTGGACCAGCACTTGGTGCTGTCCTATCGCGCCTTTGTCGGCGACGTACAACTGTCGAGCTGGGATGGCCTGGTCGGCAAATACCCCTCACGCCTGTTTGTATTGCCTTTGGCCCAAGTGATCGACGAATACACCAAGACCGAGTTGCGGGGTCTCGCCTCCGTGCCGCTGAAGCTCTCACGCCAGGAAATCAACGATACCGTCGAGCACGCCGCCGAAATGCACTGGAGCTACGACGGTAATTACTTCTTCATTTCCAACAACTGCGCAGTGGAAAGCCTGAAGCTGCTGCGCAGTGGCAGCGCCAACCCGCAATTGACCGGCCTGGACAACATCACTCCCAACGGTTTGCTGGAAGTCCTCGCTGCACGCGGCCTGGCGGATACCAGCGTGTTGAACGACAAGCGCGAAGCGCTGCGCCTGGGCTATCACTTCGACTCGTTCCGTGAGCGCTACCAGGCGATGTTCGACGTGCTGCGCAAACACCTGCCGATCAAACAGAGCCGTGTTGAAGACTGGCTGTCCCTCAGCGCCGCTGAACGCCGCCAGTGGTTCAGCCAGGCCGACCTGCGCACCAGTGCCGCGCTGTTGCTGCTGGAACAGGCCAGCTATCGCAAGCAACTGATGTTGGCCCAGGATGAAGTCAAACAACGCTACCTCAGTGCCCGTGAGCTGAAAAACGGCGGGATGGAGAAGGCCAACAACACGCTGCAACAAATTCTCGCCAACAGCGGCTTCCTCAGCCGCCCGGCCGAGCTGCTCGGCAGTGGCGGCTACGGCCTGCCGCAACCGTCGGAATCCAAACGCCTGGAATCGGAAAGCGCCCAGCGTCAGAAACAGCTGCAGTCGCTGACTGGCGATCTGGATAAAGAGGTGAGGGCGCTGCTCGACCCTTCCCGCGCCGACGAAATCGCCGCTTGCGAGGCCAACCTCAAGCAGATGGGCGAGCATCTGCGCGCCTTGCACAAAGCAGCCGGCGGCCTCGAACTGCCCTGATCAACGGGCGGCAAACACTCATCTAATGTGGGCGCTGGCTTGCCTGCGATAGCGGTAGGCCAGACACCTCAAATGCTGAATGTGCCGACGCCATCGCAGGCAAGCCAGCTCCCACATTTTATCTGCGTATGCAGAACGACCGTGTGTCCCCGGTTTTCCCAGCGAAAGCTGGCTGAAAGCTTCCCCGTCTAGGATCGCCCCCACTGCCGGCAACAGACCGGCTGTTAACAACAACAATGGTGATTCCCGATGTCCGTTCCGACCCACCTGCTTGCCCCAACTCCGCCCGTACGCCTCGTGCCTTTCGCTCTGCGCTGACCCCACCCGGTTCGCCATTCCCTAGCCGCGCTACGCCTGGAGTATTCCTATGCTGACTTTCCTTGGCTTTGCCATGGTCATCACGTTCATGTTCCTGATCATGACCAAGCGCCTGTCTGCGCTGATCGCTCTGATCATTGTGCCCATCCTGTTCGCGCTGTTCGGCGGTTTCGCCCCGCAGATCGGCCCGATGATGCTTGCGGGCATCACCAAGCTTGCGCCGACCGGCGTGATGCTGATGTTTGCCATCCTCTACTTTGCCCTGATGATCGACTCCGGCCTGTTCGACCCGGCCGTGCGCAAGATCCTCAAGATGGTCAAGGGCGACCCGCTGAAAGTGTCGGTCGGCACCGCCGTACTGGCATTGGTCGTTTCTCTCGACGGTGACGGCGCCACCACCTACATGATCTGCGTGGCGGCCATGTTGCCGCTGTACCAGCGTATCGGCATGAGCCCACGGATCATGGCCGGCCTGATCATCCTCGCCGGCGGCGTGATGAACATGACCCCCTGGGGTGGCCCGACCGCCCGCGCCGCCAGTGCGCTGCATGTGGACCCGTCGGATATTTTCGTACCGATGATTCCGGCCATGGCCGCTGGCGTGGTGGCGATCCTGGTGATTGCTTACATGTACGGCAAGCGCGAGCGCGCACGCTTGGGCGAACTGCACCTGCAGGGCGATGAGATCGACCACAGCGAGATCAGTGTCTCGCAGTACCCGGATGCCCGCCGTCCAAAACTGATCTGGTTCAACGGCGCCCTGACCTTCGCACTGATGTGCACCCTGATCGCCGGCCTGTTGCCGCTGCCGGTGCTGTTCATGGTGGCGTTCAGTATCGCCATGATCGTCAACTACCCGTGCCTGCAAATGCAGAAAGACCGCGTCGCCGCCCACTCCGGCAGCGTATTGGCGGTGGTGGGGCTGATCTTCGCGGCCGGTATCTTCACCGGCATTCTGTCGGGCACCGGCATGGTCGATGCCATGTCCAAGAGCCTGCTGGCCGTCATCCCGGATGCGCTGGGCCCGTACCTGGCCGTGATCACCGCGCTGGTGAGCATGCCGTTTACGTTCTTCATGTCCAACGATGCGTTCTACTATGGCGTGTTGCCCGTACTCGCCGAAGCCGCCAGCCACTACGGCATCACTGCCGCGGAAATGGGCCGCGCCTCCATCGTCGGCCAACCCGTGCACCTGCTGAGCCCGCTGGTACCCTCGACCTACCTGCTGGTGGCCTTGGCCGGTATCGAATTTGGCGATCACCAGCGCTTTACCCTCAAGTGGGCAGTGCTGGTGTGCCTGTGCATAATGGTCGCCGCTTTGCTGATGGGGATTATTCCGCTGTTCAGCACTCTATAATCCTACACACCCAACCGCGCGGCGCTGCAGCTTGCGCGGTTTAACATTTGCTCAAAGGAATACACATGGAATGGCTGACCAATCCGGAGATCTGGATTGCCTTCTTCACCCTGACGGCCCTCGAGATCGTCCTGGGCATCGATAACATCATCATGATTTCGATCCTGGTCAGCCGCATGCCCAAGCATATGCAAGCGCGCACCCGGATCTTCGGCCTGGCGCTGGCCATGGTCACGCGAATCCTTTTGCTGCTGTCGATCACTTGGGTGATGCAACTCACCGCCGACTTGTTCGTGGTGTTTGGCCAGGGCATTTCCGGCCGCGACCTGATCCTGTTCTTCGGTGGCCTGTTCCTGCTGTGGAAAAGCTCCCAGGAGATGTACCACGCACTGGAAGGTGAAGACGAAACCCACGACGAGCCGAAAGGCGCGGGCGGCAAATTCATCTACACCATCATCCAGATCGCAATCATCGACATCGTGTTCTCCCTGGACTCGGTGATCACCGCCGTCGGCATGGTCTCCCATGTGCCGGTCATGGTGGCGGCAATTGTCGTCGCGGTGCTGGTGATGATGCTGGCTGCCGGCACCATCAGCGAATTCATCGACAAGCACCCGTCGCTGAAAATGCTCGCGCTGTCGTTCCTGCTGGTGGTGGGTACCGTGCTGATCGCCGAATCGTTCGACGTGCACGTGCCAAAAGGCTACGTCTACTTCGCCATGGCGTTCTCGCTGGCGGTGGAAGCGGTGAACATCAAGATGCGCACCGCGATCGCGAAAAAGAAGAAACAGCAGGATCCAGTGAAACTGCGCAAGGACATTCCGGGTCAATAAAAATGATCCGCTGCTGAAAAGGGGCTTTCGAGCCCCTTTTTTTCATCTGCAAAAAGCTGATTTCATGACAGTTTTGTTTCAATCCCGACTTTAGCTATGCGATGCTGGCGCACAGCCCATTCGCCAACTACAGCTTAAGTACAAGACGTAGAACGGCACGCGGCAACTTTCCTTCGCTCCTTTTTGGAGTGCACCCACACGGGGGGCCGAGCATGCTGACCTTGCTCAATCTGCTTTCCGCCGTGACCCTGCTTATCTGGGGCACGCACATCGTCCGTACCGGCATCTTGCGGGTCTACGGCTCCAACTTGCGCCAAGTCATCGGGCAGAACATGTCCAAGCGCTGGCTGGCGTTTATCGCCGGTATCCTGGTGACCGCCATGGTGCAGAGCAGTAACGCCACGGCAATGCTGGTGACATCCTTCGTCGGCCAAGGTCTGATGGGGCTGATGCCCGCACTGGCAACCATGCTCGGCGCCGACGTCGGTACCGCGCTGATGGCGCGGGTGCTGACGTTCGACCTGTCCTGGCTGTCGCCACTGCTGATTTTTCTCGGGGTGATTTTCTTTCTGTCGCGCAAACAGACGCGGGCAGGGCAGATGGGTCGCGTCGGAATCGGCCTGGGCCTGATCATTCTGGCACTGCAATTGATCGTCGAAGCCGCCGGGCCGATTACCCACGCCCAAGGCGTGAAAGTCATCTTCGCCTCGCTGACCGGCGATATCTTGCTCGACGCCTTGGTCGGCGCTCTGTTCGCAATGGTGTCCTACTCCAGCCTGGCCGCCGTGCTGTTGACGGCCACACTGGCCGGCGCCGGTGTCATCGGCCTGCACGTGGCCATCGGCCTGGTGATCGGCGCCAACATCGGCAGCGGCGTGCTGGCCTTCCTCAGCACCAACATGCAAAACGCCGCAGGCCGCCAAGTGGCCTTGGGCAGCCTGCTGTACAAACTGATCGGCTTGCTGCTGATCATCCCGGTACTCGACCCTCTCGTGCGCTGGATGGACGGCCTGGACTACAGCGCCCAAGGCATGGTCATCACCTTCCACGTACTCTACAACACCAGCCGCTGCCTGATCCTGCTGCCGACCATCGGCCCGATGGCCCGCCTGTGTGCCTGGTTGTTGCCGGAACAGCCGGAGCTCAACGGCAAAGCCAAGCCGCGCCACCTGGACCTGGCTTCACTCGCCACCCCAAGCCTGGCCCTGGCCAACGCCGCCCGGGAAACCCTGCGCCTGGGTGACCTGATCGACAACATGCTCACCGCCATGCTCGAAGTGCTGCGTGGCAAACAAACCGCCATCACCCAAGAGATACGCAGCCTCAGCGATGACGTCGAAGCCCTGTACAGCGCGATCAAGCTCTACCTCGCGCAAATGCCCCGCGAGGACCTCAGTGAACAGGACAGCCGGCGCTGGGCCGAGATTATCGAACTGTCGATTAATCTCAAACTGGCCGGCGACCTGATCGAGCGCATGCTGCGCAAAGTTCAGCAGCAGAAAACTTCGCAACGTCGCCAGTTTTCGGAAGTCGGCCTGGAAGAACTCGCCGGCCTGCACAGCCAGTTGATCGCCAACCTGCGCCTGGGCCTGTCGGTATTCCTCAGTGCCGACCCGGAAAGCGCGCGCCAGTTGCTGCGCGAGAAGCGCCGCTTCCGCGCCCAGGAACGCCGCCTGGCCCACGCCCACGTCAGCCGCTTGCAGCGCAAAATCGTCCAGAGCCTGGAAACCAGCTCCCTGCACCTGGAGTTGATTGCCGACATGAAACGCCTAAACTCGCTGTTCTGCAGCAGCGCCTATGTGGTGCTGGAAACCTCCGACACCGGCGCACTCTCCGCCGAAGACATTGCCGACATCACCCATTCGCCCTGAACGTACGATGGCCCGTGAAGTCAGTTAAAACTGACCTCACTCGCCAGGAAGCTTGTTATGCGTCGCCTGTTATTGGCCTGCCTGCTCATGGGCTCTGCTCAATCCTTTGCCTTTGACCGCCTGCAAGTCGAGGGCTACACCTTGCCCAACGGCCTGCAATTGCTGCTCAAACCGGGCACCGAGCGCGGGCACGTGGCCATTCGCCTGGTGGTGGGTGTAGGGCTGGATGACTTCACCTGCGAGGAAAAGGAGCTGCCGCACCTGCTCGAACATTTGCTGTTCAGCGGTATCGACGGCGGCGGCGAAGGCGACCTTGAAGACCGCATGCAAGCGCTGGGCGGCGAGTGGAACGCCTACACCAGCAATGCCGACACCACCTTCGTGATCGAAGCACCCGCGCAAAACCAGCGCAAGGTGCTCGACCTGTTGCTGGCAATCATCACCCGCACCCAACTGACCGATGCCAATATCAATGCCGCCAAGCAAGTGGTCGAGCGCGAAGACGGCGGCCATTACTCGCACCTGCAACGCCTGCTTGACCGCCAGGACCTGGGCCACACGGCCAGCAATCAACTGGCCGTGGAGTTGGGGCTCAAATGTGCCGAACGCGCCGAGGTCGGCCACATTACTCGTGACCAGTTAGAGACGTTGCGCAAAAACTGGTACGCGCCCAACAACATGACCCTGATCATCGTCGGCGACCTCGACAAGCTGCTCCCTGCCTACCTGGAACGGACTTATGGCCAACTGGACCCGGTGGAACCGAGCGAGCATCTGCCGTTGCCGGAAATCCAGCACACCGCCGCCAGCCATCGCGACCTGATCCACGGTTGGGTCGGCGACAGCGCCAAATTGCATTGGCTGTTCCCCGAGCCGGTGCTGGACGATGGGCATGACGAAACCTACGACCTGCTCAAGGACTACCTCGATTGGGCCCTGTATCGCCAACTGCGCTTGCAGCATGGTTTGTCCTACGGGCCGTGGAGCGAACGCGAAGTGCTGGGTGGCGTCGGGTTCCTGAGCCTGAATGCCGACCTTGAGCGCGACAACCTCCCCGAGGCCGAAAAAGTGCTGCAAGACCTCAAGGCGCAGTTGCTCAAGGACGGCCTGGACCCAGCCACCTTTACCCGCCTGCAACGCGCCGCCATCGCACGCCAGGCCTGGGCCGTTCAAGGTAATAGCGCGCTGGCCGACTACTACTGGAGCGCCTCCGGCGACTACAACGGCGACCACTTCAGCGACCCGGTCAAACGGATCAAGGCGGTGAGCCTGGAACAAACCGACCAAGCCATGCGTCAAGTGTTTAACCAGCCCGGTTACTGGCGCATTGAAAAACCGCTGCTGAGTTACGACAGCCTGAGCTGGATCGGCGCCGGCGTGCTCGCGCTGATCGCCATTGTGTTGGGCTGCGTGCGGTTTTATCGCAAACGCGTCGCGTAATGAGGCACCGAACACGGGGCTAAGACGTTATTCTGTCTGGGTTTTTTCCTACACCAAATGTGAACCGCCAATGCCAAGCCTGCCGCCCCTTATCCAGCGCATTCTCGTCCTGATCAAGCGCTACCCAGGGGTGATCGCGCTCGGCGGTTTCATTTCAGGTGTGTGCAGCTTCATCCTGGTAGACCGCCAGCAAGGCATGGCCAGCTGGATCGCCGTCATCATGCTGGTGAGCTGGCTATGGCTGATGCTGGAAAACAGCTTTACCCAGCTGTTCGCCAAAGTGTTCAAACGGGAAATCCCCGAGCCGCTACTGCGCTACGCCACTCAAATGATTCACCAGGAAAGCCTGTTCTTCGTGTTGCCGTTCTTTTTCGTCACCACGGCGTGGAACAGCGGCCAGTCGGTGTTCACCGGCCTGCTCGGCGCGGCGGCGCTGGTCTCGATCACCGACCCGCTGTATTACAAGTGGCTGGCGCCCAGGCGCTCGCTGTTCCTGGCGCTGCACACCCTGACCCTGTTCGCCGCGCTGCTCACCGCGTTGCCGATCATCTTGCACCTGACCACCGCCGAAAGTTACAAATTGGCCCTGGGCGTGGCCATGGCGCTGTCGATCCCGAGCCTGGCCACCAGCCTGCCGCTGCGCAGCATCAAAGGTTGGGCGATGCTGCTGGGGGTCACGGCCGCCATTGGCTGCGCCGGTTGGTTCCTGCGCAGTTGGGTACCGCCGGCAACACTGTGGATGACCGAAGTAGCCATCAGCACCCAGTTGCAAGACCGCACACCGGGTGATGACCTCAAGGAAGTCACCGCCGCCCAACTGCGCAGCGGCGGGCTGTATGCCTACACCGCGATCAACGCGCCGCGCGGGCTGGATGAGCGGATTTACCACGTGTGGAAATTCAACGGCCAGGAAGTCGACCGCATCGCCCTGGATATCCACGGCGGGCGCAAGGAAGGCTACCGCGCCTGGACCCACAAACAGAACTTCCCCGCCGATGCCGTCGGCCGCTGGCAAGTGCGGGTATTGACCGAAGACGGGCAGGTGATCGGCGTGCTGCGCTTCAAAGTGACTGACACAGCACAAACGGACAACCCACAGTAGGCTGTATCGTGCTATTACGTAGCATTTGTGGATAGCCAAACAAGCTCGGAGCTTATGACCACCAGCACGACGGCCGGCGCCGCCCACCTCGACACCTCGACCACTCCGCCATTACTGAGGATTACGGGGGACTGGACGCTTGCCCACTACGCCAACCTGAAAAAGCTGTCGCACACCCTCGACGGCAAGTACGACGCAGGCGCTCGCATTGACCTCAATGGCCTCGGCACTCTGGACACTGCCGGTGCCTCGCTGCTGGTGGAGCTGCTGGGCCCGACCCGTATCGAACAGTCCGCCGAGCAAACCGATTGCAGCCTGTCCATCGCCGACCGCGCATTGCTCAAGACCGTCTACCGCTCCCTCAATGATTTTTGCGTGCCCGACAAAGCCCCGGAAGAAGCCGCCGGCATTCAGGTGTTGGCACGCATCGGCCGCGCGGTGGATACGGTCTGGCAAGACAGCAAGAAACTGCTCGGCTTTATCGGCCTGATCCTGGAGACCTTCGCCCGGGGCATTTTCCGGCCCAAGCGTTGGCGCATCACGCCGATGGTCGCGCACATCGAACAAACCGGCCTCGACGCCGCCCCCATCGTGGCCTTGCTGACCTTTCTGGTCGGCGCCGTGGTGGCGTTTCTCGGCGCCACGGTGTTGAAAAGCTTTGGCGCGACGATTTTTACCGTCGATCTAGTAGCGTTTTCCTTTCTGCGCGAATTCGGCGTGCTGCTCACCGCCATCTTGATCGCCGGCCGTACCGCCAGCGCGTTTACCGCGCAAATCGGCTCGATGAAGGCCAACGAAGAAATCGACGCGATCCGCACCCTGGGCCTCGACCCGATGGAGTTGCTGGTATTGCCACGCGTGCTGGCGTTGCTGGTGTCGCTGCCGATGCTGACGTTTCTGGCGATGCTCTCGGGCATCGTCGGCGGGGGTGTGGTCTGCGCCGTGGCGCTGGATATTTCACCGGCCATGTTTCTCTCGCTGCTGCAATCGGACATCGGCGTGCAGCATTTCCTGGTGGGCATGGTGAAAGCGCCGATCTTCGCCTTCCTGATTGCCGCGATTGGCTGCCTCGAGGGCTTCAAGGTCAGCGGCAGCGCCGAGTCGGTCGGCGCCCACACCACCTCCAGTGTGGTGCAGTCAATTTTTGTAGTGATCGTGCTGGATGCGGTCGCGGCGATGTTCTTTATGGAGATGGGCTGGTGAGTCGTCTACACCGAGCGCCCACCGAGGCGGTGATCGAAGTGCGCGGCCTGTGCAACCGCTTTGGCAGCCAGAGCGTGCACGAGCACCTCGATCTGGATTTGTACAAAGGCGAGATCCTCGCCGTGGTCGGCGGCTCCGGCAGCGGCAAGTCGGTGTTGCTGCGCAGCATCGTCGGCCTGCGCCGCCCGAGTGAAGGCGAAGTGCGGGTGTTCGGCAAGAACCTGCCCAACCTCTCGGAGCATGAACGCTCGCTGGTTGAGCGGCGCTTTGGCGTGCTGTTCCAGAAGGGCGCGCTGTTTTCCTCGCTGACCGTCACCGAGAACGTTGCGCTGCCGTTGATCGAACATGCCGGGCTCAGCCGCCGCGACGCCGAACACCTGGCAGCGGTCAAGCTGGCACTGGCCGGGCTGCCGTTGTCGGCGGCGGATAAATACCCGGCGTCGCTGTCCGGCGGCATGATCAAGCGTGCCGCGTTGGCGCGGGCCCTGGCGCTGGACCCGGACATCCTGTTTCTCGACGAACCCACCGCCGGCCTCGACCCGATTGGCGCGGCGCAATTCGACCAACTGATCCTGACCCTGCGCGACGCGCTGGGTTTGAGCGTGTTCCTGGTGACCCATGACCTCGACACGCTGTACACCATCACCGACCGCGTGGCGGTGCTGGCGCAGAAGAAAGTGCTGGTGGCCGATGCCATCGATGTTGTCTCGGAAACGGACGACACGTGGATCCACGAATATTTCCACGGCCCCCGTGGCCGCGCGGCATTGGATGCCGCTCAATCGCTAGACGAGGTATGACATGGAAACCCGAGCCCATCATGTGATGATCGGTCTGTTCAGCGTGATCGTGGTGGTCGGCGCGATGCTGTTCGGCCTGTGGCTGGCCAAGTCCAGCGTCGACAGCGCCTTCCAGGACTATGAAGTGGTGTTCAACGAGGCGGTCAGTGGCCTGTCCCAGGGCAGTTCGGTGCAGTACAGCGGGATCAAGGTCGGCGACGTGACCAGCCTGCGCCTGGACCCGAAAGACCCACGCCGCGTCTTGGCGCGCATCCGCCTCGCCGGGCAGACGCCGATCAAGGAAGACACCCAGGCCAAGCTCGCACTGACCGGCATCACCGGCACCTCGATCATCCAGCTCAGCGGCGGTACGCCACAAAGCCCGGAACTGCAGGGTAAGGACGGCAACCTGCCGGAAATCATTGCCTCGCCGTCGCCCATCGCGCGCCTGCTCAATAACAGCAACGACCTGATGACCAGCATCAACCTGCTGCTGCACAACGCCAACCACATGTTCTCCCGCGAGAACGTTGAGCGCCTGAGTAACACTCTCGACAACCTGCAACAAACCACGGGTGCCATTGCCGACCAGCGCGGCGATATCAAGATCGTGATGCAGCAGTTGCTGCAAGTGAGCAAACAGGCCGGCGCGGCGCTGGAGCAAACCACTACGCTGATGCGCAGCGCCAATGGCCTGCTCAACGATCAGGGCAAGCAGGCCTTCGGCAGCGCCGAGCAGGCGATGAAGTCCCTCGAGCAAAGCACCGCGACCATCAACACCTTGCTGACAAACAACAAGGATTCGGTGAACAGCGGCATGCAAGGCCTCAACGAACTGGCGCCGGCCGTGCGCGAACTGCGCGAAACCCTCGGTTCGCTACGCGCCATCTCCCGCCGCCTCGAAGCCAACCCCAGCGGTTACTTGCTGGGCAGCGACAAGAACAAGGAGTTCACGCCATGAAGCGTGCTTACCAACTCATCGCCCCGATGGCCCTGGCCCTGATCAGCGCCTGCTCGATTTTGCCCAAGGCAGACCCGTTCGACGTGTATCGCCTGGCTTCAGCGCAAACGACAAGCCAAGGCGCTCCGGTGAGCTGGTCACTGCGCGTGAGCAAGCCGCAGACCAGCGAATTTCTCGACAGCCCGCGCATTGCGGTGGTGCCCAATGGCGATCTGATCAGCAGTTACGCCAACTCACGCTGGAGCGATCCGGCACCGGTGCTGCTGCGCAATCGGTTTATGGACGGTTTCCAGCGCGATGGCCGGGTGACGCTGCTGAGCACCGACGAGACCAACCTGCAGGCCGACTATGAGCTGGGTGGGCAGTTGCAGGCGTTTCAGAGCGAGTACCGAGGCAGCACAGTGGAAGTGGTGATCCGCCTGGACGCGCGGCTGGTGCGGGGGAGTGATCAGCGGATTATTGCCAGCCGGCGGTTTGAGGTGCGCCAGCCGGTGACGGATACCAAGGTGCCAGCGGTGGTGGCAGGCTTTGGGCAGGCGGGGGATCAGTTGAACAGGCAGGTGGTGGAGTGGGTGGTGCAGCAGGGCAATACGGCTGCGAAACGCTAAGGGCCTCTTCGCGAGCAAGCCCGCTCCCACAGTTGACCGCATTTATTCTGACGAAACGCGGTCAACTGTGGGAGCGGGCTTGCTCGCGAAAGCGGTGTAAGCCTCAGCCAAAAAACCAGTAGCACACCGCAATAGCCGCCACGACACCGGCAAACTCGGCCAGCAACGCACACCCGACCGCATGCCTGGCCCGCTGAATCCCCACCGACCCAAAGTACACCGCCAACACATAAAAGGTGGTTTCGGTACTGCCCTGGATCGTTGCCGCCACCAGCGCCGGGAAGCTGTCCACGCCCTTGGTCTGCATGGTCTCGATCAACAACGCCCGCGCCGCGCTACCGGAGAACGGCTTGACCATCGCCGTGGGCAGCGCGTCAACAAAGCGTGTGTCCATGCCGGTCCAGGCCACGAGATGGCGAATCCCCTCCAGGCCGAAATCCAAAGCCCCCGAGGCACGCAACACACCCACGGCACACAGCATCGCCACCAGATACGGCAGCAGGTTCTTGGCAACGTCGAAACCCTCTTTGGCACCTTCGACAAAAGCCTCGTACACCTTCACTTTGCGCAGTGCGCCGATCACCAAAAACAGCATGATCAGGCCAAACAGCGTCAGGTTGCCGAGGATCGAAGACAAGCCCGCCAGTGCCGTGGCCGACAAGGTCGCCAGCAACGCCATGAAACCACCGAGAATCAGCGCCCCGGGGATCAGGTACGCCAGCACCACCGGGTCCCACAAGCGCAGGCGCTGCATGATCGCCACCGACAGCAGCCCCACCAGAGTCGAGGCGCTGGTGGCGAGCAGGATCGGCAGGAACACCAGCGTCGGGTCGGCTGCGCCTTGCTGGGCGCGGTACATGAAGATGGTCACCGGCAACAGCGTCAGCGAAGACGCGTTGAGTACCAGGAACAGGATCTGCGCGTTGCTCGCCGTGTTGGGGATGGGGTTGAGTTCTTGCAGCGCCTTCATGGCCTTCAGGCCGATCGGGGTGGCCGCGTTGTCGAGGCCCAGGCCATTGGCGGCGAAGTTCAGGGTGATCAAACCGATGGCGGGGTGGCCGGCAGGCACTTCCGGCATCAAGCGACGAAACAGCGGACCGAGGGCCTTGGCCAGCCAGTCGACGATCCCGGCTTTTTCGGCGATACGCAAAAAGCCCAGCCACAAGGTCAGGGTGCCGAACAGCAGCACCATCACTTCCACCGACAATTTGGCCATGGCGAAAATGCTTTCGACCATCGCAGCGAAAATCCCGGCGTTGCCGCCGATCAGCCATTGCGCCAGTGCTGACACCATTGCCACGACAAAGAAGCCAAGCCACAGGCCATTGAGCATCAGTTAAATCCCCCGAAAGATGGGGCGAATGATAGCGGGGCTGGCAGAAACGACAAACCCCGGAATTTTCCGGGGTTTGTCTTTAAGCCGTCGTGCTATCAGCCGCGAGTGGCTTGGGCTGTCGGCGCGGCTTCTTTGCTGCGCCAGTGCGGCAGCGAGTTCCAGTAGCGCTCGCCCTTGGCGTCGTCGTACATGCCTTCCCAGCGCGAGATGACCAACACGGCCAGGGCGTTGCCGATCACGTTGAGGGCGGTACGCGCCATGTCCATCACACGGTCGACACCGGCGATGAACGCCAGGCCTTCCAGCGGAATGCCCACGCTGCCCAGGGTGGCCAGCAGCACCACGAACGACACGCCCGGCACGCCGGCGATGCCTTTGGAGGTGACCATCAGGGTCAACACCAGCATCAGTTGCTGGCCGATCGACAGGTCGATGCCGTACAGCTGGGCGATGAAGATCGCCGCGATGCTTTGGTACAGGGTCGAACCGTCGAGGTTGAACGAGTAGCCGGTCGGCACCACGAAGCTGCAAATGGCCTTCGGCGCGCCGTAGGCTTCCATCTTCTCGATCACGCGCGGCAGCACGGTTTCGGAACTGGCGGTGGAGTAAGCCAGCACCAGCTCATCCTTGAAGATGCGCATCAGCTTGATCACCGAGAAGCCAAACAGGCGAGCGATCAGGCCCAGTACCACAAAGGCGAAGAACAGGATGGCGACGTAAACCAGGATGACCAGCTTGGCCAGCGGCAGCAAGGAGGCGAAGCCGAAGTTGGCGACGGTCACGGCGATCAGTGCGAATACGCCGATCGGGGCGTACTTCATGATCATGTGGGTGACTTTGAACATGCTCTCCGACACGCCCTGGAACATCGTCACCAGCGGCTCGCGCAGTTCAGGCTTGAGGCTCGACAAGCCAAGGCCGAACAGCACCGAGAAGAAGATGATCGGCAGCATGTCGCCACGGGCCACGGCGGCGAAGATGTTCGACGGGATCAGGTTGAGAATGGTCTCGATGAACGCATGCTCATGCTGCACTTCGGCGGCGGTGGCGGTGTATTTGGAGATGTCGACGGTACCCAGGGTACTCATGTCGATGCCCGCGCCGGGGTGGAACAGGTTGGCCAACAGCAGGCCGACCACGATGGCGATGGTGGTGACGATTTCGAAGTAAAGGATGGTTTTGACGCCGATACGCCCGAGCTTTTTCGCGTCACCGACACCGGCAATGCCGACGATCAGCGAGGAAATCACAATCGGGATCACGATCATCTTGATCAGGCGGATAAAGATATCGCCCGCTGGCTGCAACACATTGCTGATCCACCAGGCCTTTTCAGCACTGAAATGGTTGAGCACTGCACCGATTGCGATCCCCAGCACCAAACCGATGAGGATCTGCCAGGCGAGGCTTAGCTTTGCCTTCTTCATGTCATTACCCTTACTTCAAGTGGACTTAAGGCAAATGCGCCAGCTGGAACGCCCGAAAGCGAAAAAGTGTGTGCATCTGCCTCCATGGAAGGTCACCGCAGCATGGCCGAAATGGCTTACTGGCAGGCGAAAAAAGGCGCAACTATTCCCATGCAAGGGAGCGACGTCTAATGCCGTAAACGCCTACCCTATGCCGAATCGGCATGACTTTTTTTGAAATTAACTGTCCGAACGGTCAGTTCAATTCCGCCAATAAAGCGGGTGAATATGCCGTGGACCTGCCAATACCGGCTCGCTCAGAGATGTTGAACGACCTGATGCGATTGGCGGAAATGCCTGAGAATTCACAGGATTGGCGTCAGAAATGTCCTATAGCGCGAGCGAAACTTTATCGATAGATGGTCGCTTGGACACACCAAGTAATGGTTGGTCACAAGCAAAAAAGAAAATATCGGCTATGGGCTGTATGAGAGAGGGCTATGAGTCACGAGCCCGCCGCAAGTTCAGCAAGCGTGAGGACTTGTGAACTTGCGTCGCAGCTTTTCACCTGACCCGGCCCTTGCGCAGGCACTCCCTGTACCCGTAGGTCACGCCGATCCCATTCGATCAGAGCAACCCGGCCCCCTGGTCATGCACCGCCCTTGGCGAACGATGCAGACAGAAAGAAGCGCAGGGCTTCTTTCTATGGACGAAAGCCTCGTGGACGCAGTGTGCGCCCGACGGAACCTAGTACCAATTCGGGTCTTTCTTCAGCTGCTCCATCAGCAGCTTCTGCATGCCTTCATTCGGCTTGCCGAGGAAACGGTAATCCGCGTGCCGGGTGGGTGATTTATCCGACGGCAAACCGGCCGGGACTTGCACCAACATGGCGTAGGCATCTTTCTTGTCGTAGCTGAAAGCAACGATCAAGCGCTTGTTCAGGCAGGTGTCTGCGGTTTCGCAAAGCGGGCCGACCAAGTACTTGTCGCCATCTTCTTCCACGGCATTCATTTGTTCAGCGGTGCCCGACAGGTTCATCACCCATTCCGGCAGGCGCTCTTCTTTCTTCACCACGCCTTGCCAGGTCTCGCGAAACTGCGGGTCCGAGCCAAGCAATTCATTGGCCCGGGTCTGGCCGTCATTGGCGGCCATTACCAGGCCGCTGCCGCCCAGAAGCAGGGCGGCAGCGATGGCTTTGAGGGTCAGGGTGGTCATATTCAGCCTCGGCCGCGACGACCAAAGAAGAACGAAGCGATGAACATCACCAGGAAGACGACAAACAGGATCTTGGCGATCCCCGTGGCGGTGCCCGCGATACCACCGAAGCCCAGGACTGCAGCCACAATGGCGATGATCAGAAATGTGATTGCCCAACTCAACATGGTGATTCTCCTTAGCTCTTATAGAGGTAACAGCGGTAGTGCCGTGCAGCCGCTCAACACAAGCGACCTTTTATTGCCTAGAACACCCAACGCTCTTGAGCAGGCAGCTCACCCAGGGTCGAATCCTGGTCAGCCACTCTCAATTGCGGGGCAGTTACATTGGCCGCAGTTGCACTGCCAACGGAACGGAAATGGGTTTGTGTGGTGACGGGACGTTCAAATTGCGGAGTTTGTTGCTGACTCTGCTGCCAATGTTGCATCTGCTGACCGGCAATCAACGTGACCATCAACGCCAGGCTGGCGAACAGGCCCTGCTGCAAGCGCAGTGGCGACACACGAAGTTGGCTGAGGCTTTGGCGAGTCATGCTGTATTTCTCCCGCATTCTGATTATTTGTTCGTTAGGAGAGATATTGCAGAGTGCATGCCAGTTTTTTTTACAAAATAAATCTCAATAAAATCAGTACGTTATGAATGAATCAACGTTACTTCGCCTAGCATCCTGCACGATGGCCCTATCCTGGCCGTGCGAAATGCACGATGGTCAGTGGTCGGGTCGAGGGATCGAAAGCGGATCTCGCGTTGCCGAAGTGGCAAGAAGGCATGAAAACGCCATCAGCTAGCGTGTTTGCAGGAAGGCGCGCAGATAGCTGCGCGTAGAAGCCTTTTATCAATCAGAATAAACCATGCAACTTGCCCGATTATTCCGGGACTAATCACCATCATTCATAGTTAAGGAGCGCGGGACAGATGGAATCAGCCAAGGAACTTCAAGGCCGCATTCTTTTAGTGGATGACGAATCCGCGATCCTCCGCACCTTCCGTTATTGCCTGGAAGATGAAGGCTACACCGTCGCCACTGCCAACAGCGCCGCCCAGGCCGATGCCCTGATGCAGCGTCAAGTCTTCGACCTGTGCTTCCTCGACTTGCGCCTGGGTGAAGACAATGGCTTGGATGTGCTGGCCCAAATGCGCGTGCAGGCGCCGTGGATGCGTGTGGTGATCGTCACCGCGCACTCCGCAGTGGACACCGCCGTCGACGCGATCCAGGCCGGCGCAGCCGATTACCTGGTGAAACCCTGCAGCCCGGACCAATTGCGCTTGGCCACTGCCAAGCAATTGGAAGTGCGCCAACTTTCGGCGCGCCTGGAAGCCCTCGAAGGCGAAGTGCGCCAACCCAAGGACGGCCTCGACTCCCACAGCCCGGCGATGATGGTGGTGCTGGAGACCGCGCGGCAGGTGGCCGGGACGGACGCCAACATTCTGATTCTCGGCGAGTCCGGCACCGGTAAGGGTGAACTGGCCCGCGCCATCCACGGCTGGAGCAAGCGCTCGAAGAAATCCTGCGTGACCATCAACTGCCCGTCGCTGACGGCGGAATTGATGGAAAGCGAGCTGTTCGGCCACAGTCGCGGCGCGTTTACCGGGGCGAGCGAAAGCACCTTGGGCCGAGTCAACCAGGCGGACGGCGGTACTCTTTTTCTCGACGAGATCGGCGACTTTCCACTCACATTGCAACCCAAGTTGCTGCGCTTTATTCAGGACAAGGAATACGAACGCGTCGGCGACCCGGTTACCCGCCGCGCCGACGTGCGCATCCTCGCAGCCACCAACCTGAACCTGGAAGACATGGTGCGCGACGGCCGCTTCCGTGAAGACTTGCTGTACCGCCTCAATGTCATCACGCTGCACCTGCCGCCGCTGCGCGAACGCAGCGAAGACATCCTGACCCTGGCGGACCGCTTCCTGGCACGCTTCGTCAAGGAATACGCCCGGCCCGCGCGCGGTTTCAGCGACGAGGCGCGGGAAGCACTTCTCAACTATCGTTGGCCGGGCAACATCCGTGAGCTACGCAACGTGGTCGAGCGCGCCAGCATTATTTGCCCGCAGGAGAAAGTCGAAATCAGCCACCTGGGGATGGCCGAGCAACCGACCAACAATGCCCCGCGTATCGGCGCGGCGCTGAGCCTGGACGAGCTGGAGAAAGCCCACATCGGCGCGGTACTTGCCACCAGCGATACCCTCGACCAGGCGGCCCGCACCCTGGGCATTGATGCCTCGACCCTGTACCGCAAACGCAAACAGTACAACCTGTGAGCTGTACCCTATGAAGCTTGCGATGAAACTGCGCACTCGGCTGTTCCTGAGTATCTCAGCGCTGATCACCGTTGCCCTGCTGGGGTTGATCCTGGGCCTGGTCAGTGTGATGCAGATGGCCAAGACCCAGGAATCGCTGATTCGCAGCAACTTCGTCACCCTGGACCTGGGGCTCAAACTGCGCCAGAGCCTGGGCGACCAGCTGATCATGATGCTGGAGAAGCGCCCCGACCCGGACGCGCTGCAAGCATCGAAACAACGTTATTTCGACCTGCTGGACCAAGGCATCGCCCACGAACAACGTGACGGCAACGGTCACGGTTTCAGCCAGGCTCACACTGACTACCAGAACCTGTTGGAAGCGTTCGACGAATCCCAGCAGGCGTCGCCGCCGCCCGGCAGCAAGGAAAAGCTCACCGAGACCTTCAACATACTGCGCAACGGCTTGATCGCCGAGCACAAGATGGCCTTGGAAAACATCAGCAACAGCGAACATAAATCCCGCGAACGCGCACTGTTGATCGCCGGCCTGCTCGGCCTTGTGGGGCTTGCAGTTCTGATCATCGGCTTTGTTACAGCCCACGGCATCGCCCGGCGATTTGGCGGGCCGATCGAAGCATTGGCCAAAGCGGCGGACAAGATCGGCCAAGGTGATTTTGAAGTAACGCTGCCCATCTCCTCAGCGGCAGAAATGAACCAGCTGACTCGCCGCTTCGGCATTATGGCCGAGGCGTTGCGCCAACATCAGGCAACCAATATCGATGAGCTGCTGGCAGGTCAACAGCGCCTGCAAGCCGTGCTCGACAGTATCGACGACGGTCTGTTGATGATTGACCGCCAAGGCCGCCTGGAGCACCTCAACCCCGTGGCGCAGCGCCAACTCGGTTGGGACGAAGCACGCCTGGGCCAAGGACTGGGCGAGGCCCTGGTACGCCCGGAACTGGATGAGCAGCTGCATTTGGTGCTTCGCGGCGGCAACCTGGAGCGGGCCCCGGAAGACCTGGAAGTGGAAGTTGACGGCGAATTGCGCCTGCTGACCTATAGCCTGACCCCCGTCAGCCATACCCAAGGGCATATTCTGGGCGCGGTGATGGTGCTGCATGACGTGACCGAACAGCGCGCGTTTGAACGTGTGCGCAGCGAGTTTGTGTTGCGGGCCTCCCACGAATTGCGCACGCCGGTGACCGGCATGCACATGGCTTTTGGCTTGTTCCGTGAGCGCGCGAAATTTCCCGCAGAGTCCCGTGAAGCGGACTTGCTGGATACGGTCAATGAAGAAATGCAGCGTCTGATGCAGTTGATCAACGACTTGCTTAATTTTTCGCGCTACCAGAACGGCCTGCAGAAGCTCACGCTGGGCCCGTGTGATGTCACCGATCTGCTGGAACACGCACGCGCCCGTTTTGCAGAACTGGCCAACGCGCAGCACATCGAACTGCTGGTGGAAGCGCAATCGGACTTGCCGCGGCTGTATGCCGACCAGGCCCAACTGGAGCGCGTGCTCGACAACCTGCTGGCCAATGCCCTGCGCCACACCGCTGAAGGCGGGCAGATTCGACTGCAGGCGCGCCGCCACGGTGAGCGGGTGATTATCAGCGTCGAGGATAACGGCGAGGGTATTGCGTACGGCCAGCAGGGTCGGATCTTTGAACCCTTTGTGCAGGTGGGCCGCAAGAAAGGCGGCGCCGGCCTGGGTTTGGCACTGTGCAAGGAGATCGTGCAACTACACGGCGGCCGCATGGGTGTGTATTCGCGCCCGGGGCAGGGGACGCAGTTCTATATGGCGCTGCCTCTGTAATCTGACAGGTTGCAAAATAATGTGGGAGCGGGCTTGCCCGCGATTGCGGTGGTTCAGCCAAGAATGTATTGGCTGACACTCCGGAATCGCGGGCAAGCCCGCTCCCACACTGGATTGATTTTTATCTTCAGGTGCGGTTCAAGGCGCGCAGGATTGCGGCACTTTCAGCATCCGGCGTGCCATCGAACAACGATGGGCGGAAATGCATCTGGAAGGCAGCAATCACATGGCGCGTGGCGACATCCAGCTCGCCGGTCTGTGGCGTCTGGTAACCCAAGCGAGCCAACTCTTCCTGGAACCAGAGGATGCTTGGCAACTGCGTGGCGTACTGCACCTGAAACCGCGCGACAGCTTGAGCATCCGGCCAAACCCCCAGCCCCTCAGCCGCCAAGCGTTTCCAAGGGAACAAAGGCCCCGGGTCGAGCTTGCGCAGCGGCGCTATATCGCTGTGGCCGATGATGTTCTTGGGGTCGATGCCGTTGCGCTTGCTGATGTCCTTGAGCAGCACAATCAGCGACTGCACTTGCGGCTCGGAGTAGGGGAACCACACGCGGCCCTTCGGCGTGTCCTGATAGCCCGGGTTCACAATTTCGATGCCGATGGAGCTGGAGTTGAGCCAAGTGCGGCCCATCCACTCGCTTTCGCCCGCGTGCCAGGCGCGCTGGCTCTCGTCCACCAGCTTGTAGATGGTGCCCGAGGCGTCGTCGCCGATCAGGTAATGGCTGCTGACCTGGCCGTGGGTCAATAAGGCCAGGGAGCGTTCAAGGTTGGTGGAGGTGTAATGCACGACGACGAATTGCACGCGGTTGTCGTGGTTTACCGAAGGGTGGCTGGTGTTCAGGCGCGGGCCACTGGCGCAGCCGGCGAGCAGCAGAAACAAAAAGGCAAAGTACAAGGATTTCATGGCGGATCACGTTACGCTGAAGACGATAATGCAACAGTGTAACGTATGACTTGCGGCCTGACGGTCAAATCACAAAATGGAACATCTTTTACGCCGGCAATACCTGATTACGCCCGGCCGCCTTGGCCCGGTAAAGTGCTTCGTCGGCGCGCTTGAGCGCCAGGTCACTGCGCTCGCCCGGCTGGAACTGTGCGACCCCCATCGACACGGTAATGGTGACCGGCTCGCCCTTGAAGTGGAACGGGCACGCTTCAATCGCCGCACGCAGTACTTCGCCTACAGCCAGCGCGTCCGCCAAGGATGAGTCGGGCATCAGCAACACAAACTCTTCCCCACCGAAGCGCGCGATAAAGTCAGCCGGGCGCAGGCGCTTGCGCAACACATTGGCAATGATCTTCAACACCTTGTCGCCCGCCAAGTGACCATAGCTGTCGTTGATGCGCTTGAAATGGTCCAGGTCCAGCATGGCCAGTGCCAGGCTATTGCCACGCTGGTGCCAGGTGTTGACCTCATGGTCCAGGCGTTCACTCCAGGCTGCGCGGTTGGGCAAGCCGGTGAGCGGGTCAATCAAGGCCTTCTGGCGCTGGACTTCAAGATGTTCACGATAGCCTTGGGCTTCCTGCTCCATGTTCGCAACACGCTCGGCCAAGCCTTTGAGGCGCGCCGCAACCTCTTGCTCGCGCTGGTCACGCTGCTGCTGGTGTTCGTCCATGGTGCCGAGCAGGCCTTCAAGGTGGCTTTCCAGAACGTGCTTGAGGCTGTCCAGGTCGGCCGCTTCCTGCACACTGCTTTGCAAGCCGTCGACCTGCTCACGAATTTGCGTGTCCAGCTCGCGCGCCGCCGAGCGATTGTCGGCGTGGCCATCACTGGCGACTTGCAGATGGCCCTGGAATGTCTCCAGGCGCTCGTTGAGCTGCTTGAGATAAGCCTCGAACTCATGCTGGCCGCTGTCGGTGATCGCCAGCATCAGCACGGCCAGATCGTCGAGGATCGGCAACAACTCGTACCAGTTCAAACCGTGGGCCAGACGCTCGCGCATGGCTTCTGCCTGGGGCCGGTAACGTTCGGGTAGAGACAGGTCTTCCAGCAAGCCGAGCAAGGTATCTTCGATATGTTTGGCGACTGAGCTGTAGGACGGCTCGGGCGAGTCGGGCAGGGCGTAGATACCCTCCGGCTGAAGCACATCGGGGTCCGCCTCGACGGCCTCCAGCACGGGCGGAAGGGACAGGCTGCCGATGGCGGTTTCATCCGGCGTGTCGACCTGAATCTGCGGCGTCTCGATAAAAGCCGCCAGGGCACTTTCGGGCGCCAACTCTTCCGGTTCAGGCTCACGCTTTTCGGGTTCGAGGGCTTCGACAGGCTGCGCCGAGGCCGCTACGGGGGCAGGCGCCTCAAAGACAAATGTTTCGCTGGCCACCTCCACCCCATTGGCGGGTGCCACGGGCTCAGGCTGCGTGGCGGCCGGGGGCTGTTGCAAAGGCGCGAACGCGCGCAGGGCCTGTGTCAACTCCTCGGATTGCGCGGGCACTTGAGGCTCGGGTTTGGGGGCTACGGTTTTAGGCGCAGGCGGTGGTACGACTTCGACCACCTGCGCTTCGCTCGAAACCTCTTTGGCGCCAAACAGGCGCTGCAGCAAACCCGGCCCAGGGCGCGCGGCTTCGCCTTCCGGCTCCAGGTTATTCAGTGCCTGCCCTTGCAGGCTGCTCAGCTCACTGAGTAAAAGCGGGATCTCTCGTGCCTGGCTGACGCGGCCGTCCAACTGCTTGGCGAAGGTTTTCAGCGGGCGCGCCACCTCGCGGGGCAGGGGCAGTTTTTGCAGTTGCGCGACGAGCGATGTCAGCGCGGTACTGATCTGATCCACCCGGGTTTCGCGGCGTTGCTCGGAGTCAAGCACGGCCTTTTCCAGGCGCGGCAACAAGGCGGCGAGGGCGGCATCCATGTCATCGGTGCGCACCACGTCGCGCATCTCCTTCATGCATTGGTCGACCGCACGGTCGGTCCCTTCGGCGGCCAGCGTGCTGCGCACAAGCCCTCGGCGCAACAGGTCGAGGCGCGCAGCCCAGCGGCGCTCAAGTTTGTCCTGGCGCTCGATGCTTTTGAGGTATTTCTCTTTCCAGCGCTGGGCGTCGTCGCTCATGCAAGGGGTCCGCGAGGGCCTGGGCTCAACGCGGGGTATGCATCAGCCGTGAGCGAACCCGGCAGACGAATCTCTACCGCGACCGGCAGGTGATCGGAGATGGGCTGCGCCAGGACCTGTACGCTTTCAAGCGTGAGGGTCGGGCTGAGCAGAATATGGTCCAGACAGCGCTGCGGGCGCCAGCTGGGAAACGTGGCTTCGACTTGCGGCGCCAGTAACCCGAGGTCCCGCAGCGGGGAATTTTGCAACAGGTCGCTGGCATGGGTGTTCATGTCACCCATCAGCACCTGGTGTTTGTAATTACCGATCAGCTCGCGGATGTAAGCCAGTTGCATCATGCGCGTACGTGAACCGAGCGACAGGTGCATCATGACCACGACCAAGGCTTCAGGGCCTTCGCCAAAGCGCACAAGGATCGCGCCCCGGCCCTTGGGGCCCGGCAACGGGTGATCTTCGATAGCCCAGGGCTTCAAGCGGCTGAGCACACCATTGCTGTGCTGGCCCAAGCGCCCAAGGTTGCGATTGAGTTGCTGATACCAGTAAGGAAAAGCGCCCAGCTGGGCCAGGTGTTCCACTTGGTTGATGTAGCCAGAGCGTATGCTGCCGCCGTCGGCTTCCTGCAGGGCGACCAAATCGAAGTCGTTCAGCAGGTTGCCAATCTTTTGCAGGTTCACGGCACGCCCATTGTGGGGCAGCAGATGCTGCCAGCCACGGGTGAGGTAGTGCCGGTACTTCTCGGTACTGATGCCCACCTGGATGTTAAAGCTCAGCAGGCGCAGGCGACTGTCTGCCGGCAAGCCCGTGGATTCCAGGTGATGTTCGTTGACCTGCGGGTCATGCAGGCCAACGACGCGTTCGGTACCCCAGCGGCGCATGGTGGCTCCCTTATTTGGCTGCGCGTTCTTTGGCGATCAGCTGGTCGGCAACGTTCAGGGTTTGCTCAGGACCACCCGTGGTGCCCAGGTCAAAGCGATATTTGCCGTTGACGATCATGGTCGGTACGCCTTGCACGCCATACTTCTGCGCGAGTTCCTTGGCCTGTTTGATCTGACCCTGGATAGCGAAGGAGTTGAAGGTGGCCAGGAATTTATCTTTGTCGACGCCCTGGGTGGCGACAAAGTCAGCCATTTCGTCAGGCTTGGTCAGGCGCTTGCCTTGTTTCTGGATCGCGTCGAATACGGCGTTGTGGACCTTATGCTCGACACCCATGGCTTCCAGGGTCAGGAACAATTGGCCGTGGGCATCCCATGGGCCGCCGAACATGGCTGGAATACGTTTGAAGTTCACGTCGGAAGGCAATTTCTCAACCCATGGGTTGATGGTTGGCTCGAATGCGTAGCAATGCGGGCAGCCGTACCAGAACAGCTCCACCACTTCGATCTTGCCGGGCACCGAAACCGGTACCGGGTTAGCCAATTCAACGTAGGTTTTACCGGCTTCAAGCGGCACGTCGGCAGCTTGTGCGGTCATGCCGAAGAGGCTGGCAGTGACGAGAGCGGCGCTGAGGATCAGATTACGCATGCTTTACTCCTGGACAAATAAAGTCGCCTCACGCGACCTTTGTTGTGACAGGTCTACGCGGACATGAGTTCGTTAGTGTAACGGCACCGGCCACAAAAAAGGGCGGCCTAAGCCACCCTTTTTATGCTTGCATCGATGGATTAATCGAGCGTTAACGTACTGTTACGATCAATGCAGACCCTGGATGTACTGGGAAACCGCTTCGATATCCTTGTTGCTCAATTTGTTGGCGATCGTCTGCATGATTTTGGTATCGCCATCGTTGGTCCGATTACCTTCACGGAAGTCCGTCAGCTGCTTGGCAATGTACTGCGCATGCTGGCCGCTCAAGTGCGGGAAGCCTGCAGCGGCAAGGCCTGCGCCGTTAGGCGAGTGGCAACCGAGGCAGGAAGGCATGCCTTTTTCCAGGTTGCCACCACGGAACAACTCTTCGCCGTGAGCGACCGTTTTAGGATCGGCAGCTCCCACACTGCCGTGCTGGCTGGCAAAATACGCCGCGATATCCGCCAGGTCCTGATCGCTGAGGTTGGTCAGCAGGCCGGTCATTTCCAGCACCGTGCGCTTGCCGTCCTTGATGTCGTGCATCTGTTTGATCAGGTAGCGTTCGCCCTGACCCGCCAGTTTGGGAAAGTTCGGCGCCGGGCTGTTGCCGTCCGGTCCATGGCAAGCACCACACACGGCGGCTTTCGCCTGGCCGGCTGTAGCGTCGCCTGCAGCATGGGCAACACCGGTGATGCCCAAGGTCAACAGCAGACTCACGATCAGTTTGTTCATCAGCTAATCCAACTACGGCTAAGGGGTTTAAGAGTTATCTACCGGGTTTACTCACCATCATTTCAATGATGGCCTGGTAATCCTCAGTACTGCAGTCCATGCACAAACCACGCGGCGGCATTGCCTTGAAACCCTGGGTCACGTGTTGCACCAACGTGTCCATGCCCTTGGCCAGTCTTGGCTGCCAGGCTGCCTGATCACCCCGTTTGGGGGCGTTGGGCAGCTGGCCGGCATGGCAAGCCACGCAAACTCGGTTGTACACCGCTTCCGGATCCTGTGTAGCCTGAGCGCCATAAAGCGGAATCAGGACACCAAAAGCGAGCAACCAACGGGTCATACATCGACCTTTTCAGGGTTTGAGAGCGTTTTGCGTTCTAATGCGCAATGAAGGTCTTTCGCTCCCGTGAACTTCATCCTTCGCTGGGACAAAGCACACACAAAATCTGCGGCATTATATACTGGCGCTACTGAAACGGAAACGACACCGCTTGCCGCACCCTTTCTCGGCACCGCCCACATCGGAAATCTCATGCAACTCAAGAATCCCACCCTCGGTCTGTGCCAACAGTCCACGTTCATGCTCAGCGCCGCCAAAGTTGACCAATGCCCCGATGACGAAGGCTTTGAAGTCGCCTTTGCCGGTCGTTCCAACGCCGGTAAATCCAGCGCGCTGAACACCCTGACTCACGCCAGCCTGGCGCGCACCTCGAAAACCCCGGGTCGCACGCAACTTCTCAATTTCTTCAAGCTAGACGATGATCGGCGTCTGGTCGACCTGCCGGGCTACGGTTACGCAAAAGTACCTATCCCGTTGAAGCTGCACTGGCAGCGTCACCTGGAGGCTTACCTGGGTGGCCGCGAGAGTTTGAAGGGTCTGATCCTGATGATGGACATCCGTCATCCAATGACCGACTTCGACCTGCTGATGCTCGACTGGGCCGTCGCCAGCGGTATGCCGATGCACATCTTGCTGACCAAAGCCGACAAGCTCACTTACGGCGCCGCCAAGAACACCTTGCTCAAAGTGCAGTCTGAAATTCGTAAAGGTTGGGGTGATGCGATCACCATCCAGCTGTTCTCGGCACCAAAACGCATGGGCCTGGAAGAGGCCTACACGGTCTTGGCTGGCTGGATGGAATTGGCAGACAAAGGCGCTGAAATCGCGGAATAACTTTTCGGCGGGCAAAAAAAACCCCGGACTTCGTATGGGGAGGGGAAGTTCGGGGTTCAAGCTCTGGACCGCTAGGGCGGGGTCCAGATATCTGCCAACACTTAACACAACATAGGAGCATTGAAGGGCTTCACCACCCATTCAGTAACTCTGAGTAGCAGTTCACGGGTTAAGTTCCGGCACGCTCAAAAAACTATTGGAAATAACTGAAGGCGATATCCGATCTAAAGCACTCTGCCACCACGCTCGGTGGTGGCAACCCCCCTGAATCAGTGTGCTTCATCCCAGTTATCGCCCACACCTACGTCGACCACCAATGGTACGTCCAACCGCGCCGCAGCACTCATGTGCTCGCGAATCTTCTCGCTGACTTCAGCCACCAGGTCCTCACGCACCTCCACCACCAGTTCATCGTGCACCTGCAGGATCACTTTGGCATCCAGGCCGGACTCGGTCAGCCAGTTGTCGACGCGCACCATGGCCTTCTTGATGATGTCTGCCGCCGTACCCTGCATCGGCGCGTTGATCGCCGTGCGCTCTGCAGCTGCACGGTCCTGAGGCTTATTGGAGTTGATGTCCGGCACATACAGGCGCCGACCGAAGATGGTTTCGACAAAACCCTGATCCGCGGCCTGCGCGCGAGTGCGCTCCATGTACTCGCGAACCCCGGGATAGCGGGCGAAGTACACGTCGATGTACGCCTTGGCGGTCTTGGTATCGACGCCAATATCCTTGCCGAGCTTCTGCGCCCCCATGCCGTAGATCAGGCCAAAGTTGATCGCCTTGGCGCTGCGACGCTGATTGGACGTGACCTCGGCCAGTTCAACCTTGAACACTTCGGCCGCCGTGGCCGTGTGCACGTCCAGGTCGTTGCGAAAGGCATTCATCAACCCTTCGTCCTTGGACAGGTGCGCCATGATCCGCAGCTCGATCTGCGAATAGTCCGCCGCCAGCAGCTTGTAACCTTTTGGCGCGACAAACGCCTGACGGATCCGCCGCCCTTCAGCGGTACGCACAGGGATGTTCTGCAGGTTCGGATCACTGGAAGACAAGCGCCCGGTCGCCGCCACCGCCTGATGATAAGACGTATGAATACGCCCGGTACGCGGGTTGATCTGCTCCGGCAGGCGGTCGGTGTAGGTGCTTTTCAGCTTGCTCATGCTGCGGTATTCCATCAGCACTTTTGGCAGCAAAAAGTCATCTTCAGCCAGCTTGGCCAGCACTTCTTCTGCGGTAGACGCCTGGCCCTTGCCCGTCTTCTTCAGCACCGGTAGCCCGAGTTTTTCGTAAAGAATGGCACCGAGCTGCTTGGGCGAGCCGAGGTTAAATTCCTCGCCGGCGATCTCGAACGCCTGGCGCTCCAGCTCGACCATCTTGTCGCCCAGCTCGATGCTCTGCACGCCCAGCAACTTCGAGTCCACCAGCGCGCCCTGGCGCTCAATCCGCGCCAGCACCGGAACCAAGGGGATTTCGATGTCGGTCAGCACGCTGGCCAGGGTCGGAATAGCGGCCAGTTGTGCATGCAACGCTTGATGCAGGCGCAGTGTCACGTCGGCATCTTCGGCGGCGTAAGGGCCAGCCTGCTCAAGGGCAATCTGGTCGAAGGTCAGTTGTTTGGCGCCTTTGCCGGCGATGTCCTGGAAACTGACGGTGTCGTAGTCCAGGTACTTCTTCGCCAGGCTGTCCATGTCGTGCCGGGTCGCGGTGGAGTTCAGCACATAGGATTCAAGCATGGTATCGAACGCGATGCCGCGCACGGTGATGCCTTGGGCCGGGTCACCGCCGATGGCGCAATTGGCCAGGATGTTCATGTCAAACTTGGCGTGCTGGCCGACCTTGAGTTTGGTCGGGTCTTCCAGCAGCGGTTTCAGCGCGAGCAGCACCGTATCGCGGTCCAGTTGCTCCGGCGCGCCGATGTAGGAGTGGGTCAGCGGAATGTAGGCCGCTTCATAAGGCTGCACGGCTAAGGAAACCCCAACCAACTGTGCCTGCTGGGCGTCGATGCCGGTGGTTTCGGTATCAAACGCAAACAATTTGGCGTTGTTGAGTTTCTTCAGCCAGAGCTCAAAAGTCGCTTGATCGAGGATCGTGGTATAGCTCGTCTCGACAGGCGCCGCAGCCACTTCTTCAACAACCGCTTCGGCGGCAGGAGCCGTGCTGAGCTCCACACGCTTGGCATCGCGCTGAATCTCGTCGATCCAGCTCTTGAACTCCAGCAACTGGTACAGCTCCAGCAGCTTTTCACGGTCCGGTTCAATCAGGTGCAGGTCGTCCAGGCCCACGTCCAGAGGCACGTCGCATTTGATCGTCGCCAACTGGTAGGACAAAAACGCCGATTCCTTGTGCTCTTCCAGCTTGGCCGGCAGCGTCTTGGCGCCACGGATTGGCAGGGTCGGCACTATGTCCAACTGCTCATACAGCTCTTTGATCCCGCCATTCACGCCCATCAGCAGGCCGGAAGCCGTCTTGGGACCAATACCTGGAACGCCCGGAATGTTGTCGGACGAATCGCCCATCAACGCCAGATAATCGATGATCTGCTCGGGAGCGACGCCGAATTTCTCCTTAACGCCCTCGATGTCCATCGAACTACCGGTCATGGTGTTGACCAAGGTAATGTGCCCGTCCACCAGTTGCGCCATGTCTTTATCGCCGGTGGAAATCACCACCGGGCGGCTGGCCGCTGCGCTGCTGCGGGCCAGGGTGCCGATCACGTCATCAGCCTCCACGCCTGTCACGCACAACAACGGGAAGCCCAGGGCAATCACGCTTTGGTGCAGTGGTTCGATCTGCAGACGCATGTCATCGGGCATGCTCGGGCGGTTGGCCTTGTACTCGGCGTACATGTCATCGCGAAAAGTCCCACCCTTGGCGTCGAAAACGACGGCAAACGGGCTGTCGGGATACTGCTTGCGCAGGCTCTTGAGCATGTTCAACACGCCCTTGACCGCGCCGGTCGGCAGGCCTTTGGAAGTGGTCAGCGGTGGCAGCGCGTGGAACGCGCGGTACAGATAGGACGAACCGTCCACCAGGACGAGGGGTGCTTGGCTCATGAGCAGAATCAACCTTTTCGGCGGGTCAGGCGCTAGAATAGCCGGACCAATGACGACAAAGGGACAAGGTTATCATGCGTACATTCAATCGCCTGCTGTTCACTGGCTTGATTGCATTCGCCCCGATGGCTGCCATGGCGGCAGACAGTGCCCCTTCGGGCGATCCGGAAGTGACCATTCGCACGGAAGGCAACAGAACCATCCAGGAGTACCGCCAAAACGGCTTCCTGTACGCGATCAAGGTCACGGTAAAGGGCGCACCCCCGTATTTTCTGGTGCGCGCCGACGGAACCGACGCAAACTTCATCCGCTCTGACCAGCCGGATATGCTGATCCCGTCATGGAAGATCTTCGAATGGAAATGATTTCTTAACTTAAATTGGCGCCGCACGCTGCGGCGCCCGTACTGGCAGTTTTAACCATGTCTGTGTTCACCCCCCTGGCTCGGCCCGAGCTGGAAACCTTTCTCGCCCCTTACGGGCTTGGCCGCCTGCTTGATTTCCAGGGGATTGCCGCCGGTAGCGAAAACACCAACTTTTTCATCAGCCTGGAACAGGGCGAGTTCGTCCTGACCCTGGTTGAGCGCGGCCCGGTCGCCGAAATGCCGTTCTTCATCGAACTGCTTGACGTGCTCCACGATGCCGACCTGCCTGTGCCTTACGCCCTGCGCACCACCGACGGCGTGGCGCTGCGCGAACTGAAAGGCAAACCGGCACTGCTGCAACCGCGCCTGGCCGGCAAGCACATCAAAGACGCCAACGCACAACACTGCGCCCAGGTCGGCGACCTGCTCGGCCATCTGCACCTGGCAACCCAGGGCGAGAAAGTGCTGGAGCGCAAGACCGATCGCGGGCTGGACTGGATGCTCAGTGAAGGCGCGCAGCTGATTTCGCACTTGAACGACGCGCAGCAACGCCTGCTGCAAGACGCACTGACCGAGATCGAAGCGCACAAGGCTCAGATCCTCGCCCTGCCGCGCGCCAACGTGCACGCCGACCTGTTCCGTGACAACGCGATGTTCGAAGGCACGCACCTCACAGGCCTGATCGACTTCTACAACGCCTGCTCCGGCCCGATGCTGTACGACGTGGCCATCGCCCTGAATGACTGGTGCTCGGACGCCGACGGCGTGCTTGACGGGCAGCGCGCTCGTGCGCTGCTGGGGGCTTATGCAGGCCTGCGACCGTTTACCGCGAAGGAAGCCGAGCTATGGCCGACCATGCTGCGCGTGGCGTGTGTGCGGTTTTGGCTGTCACGCCTGATCGCGGCGGAGTCGTTTGCCGGGCAGGATGTGTTGATTCATGACCCGGCGGAGTTTGAGCACCGGTTGGCGCAGCGTCAGCAGGTCACGATTCACCTGCCGTTTGCGCTTTAAAGACCTGCTCGGTCAATGTGGCAGCTGGCTTGCCTGCGATAGCGATGGCGACTGACACACCGCTATCGCAGGCAAGCCAGCTCCCACAGGTATTACAGCGACTCCAGGCACCCGGCCAAGTCATTCCCCAGCTTTTCCAGTACCTGCTCATACCCCTGAGCCGTCGCCGGTGTGTAACCCCCCAACGCATCCAGCTCCGCCAGCTTCACCGGCAACCCCGCCACCAGCGTCTCGGCCAAACGCGGACGCAACGGCGGCTCGCTGAACACACAGGTCTTGCCGACTTCCTGCAACCGCGTGCGCATCGCCGCCACATGCTGGGCACCGGGCTGCACTTCGGCGGCCACACTGAACACGCCGGTGTGCTTGAGCCCGTAGGCGTCTTCGAAGTAATCAAATGCCTCGTGGAACACGAAGTAAGGCTTGTCGCCCACCGCCGCCAAGCGCGCTTTCAAACGCGCATCCAGCGCATCCAGCCGCTCATCGAACGCCTTCACGTTGCTTTGATAACGCGCCGCATTGGTCGGGTCGACAGCGCTGAGATCCGCCGCCATGCGCGCCGCGATCACCCGTGCATTGACCGTCGACAACCACAAATGCGCATCCAGGCTGCCCGGACGGTGGTCGTGGTCATGCTCGTCGGCATCATCGGCATGAGAGTGGCTATCCTCGGCGAAACGACGCAGCTTCATGCCCGGCAAGTCCTGCACGGCGACTGTCGGCAAGCTGCGGCCTTTCAACACGCGCGGCAGGAAGCTTTCCATGTCCGGGCCGATCCAATACAGCAGGTCTACCGACTGCACGCGCCGTACGTCGGATGGTCGCAAGGCGTAGTTATGCGGCGACGCGCCCGGCGGCAACAGCACCTCTGGAATCGCCACGCCGTCCTGCACAGCGGCGGCAATCAGCTGCAATGGCTTGATGCTGGTCAGCACCTTGACCTCGGCCTGAGCGGCGCCCGCAATAAACAAACTGGTGACAAATACGACAAAAACGGGAAAAAGTCGGGACACGATGACCACTCAATGGCGTAGGAACGGGTAACATAATAACGTCTCTATCAAATGTCTGTCGCCGCTCATGCCTAAAACACCGCTTGCCAGCCGTCCCCACGACCACTCTCACTGCGTGCACGCCGCGCTGTCGGAAGCCGAAGCGCTGTGCCTGCGCCAAGGCCTGCGGCTGACTGCCCTGCGTCGGCGCGTGCTGGAGCTGGTGTGGCAGAGCCATAAGCCACTGGGCGCCTACGACATTCTCGGCGTGCTCAGCGAGCAAGACGGCCGCCGCGCCGCGCCGCCGACCGTGTACCGCGCGCTGGATTTCCTGCTGGAAAACGGCCTGGTGCACCGCATCGCCTCGCTGAACGCCTTCGTCGGTTGCAGCCACCCGGAGCACGCGCACCAGGGCCAGTTCCTGATTTGCCGCGAGTGCCACGCCGCCATCGAACTTGAACAAAAAAGCATCAGCGACGCCATTATCAAAAGCTCGACGGACGTCGGCTTCAAGGTCGAAGGGCAAACGGTCGAAGTCGTCGGCCTGTGCTCGGGCTGCCAGGGGGCCTGATGAGCAATGCGCTAATCCGCCTGGAGCAGGTCGGGGTCACGTTCGCCGGGCAAAACGTGCTGGATAACATCGCGCTGAGCGTGGAGCCGGGGCAGATCGTCACGTTGATCGGCCCTAACGGCGCCGGCAAGACAACCTTGGTTCGCGCCGTGCTCGGCCTGCTCAAGCCCGACAGCGGCACCGTATGGCGTAAGCCCAAGCTGCGCGTCGGTTACATGCCGCAAAAGCTGCATGTCGACCCAACGCTGCCCCTGTCTGTACTGCGTTTTCTGCGCCTGGTGCCCGGTGTAGACCGTGCCCGCGCCCAGGCTGCGCTCAAGGAAGTCGGCGCCGAACAGGTGATCGACAGCCCGGTGCAGAGCATCTCCGGCGGCGAGATGCAGCGCGTACTGCTCGCCCGCGCCCTGCTGCGCGAGCCTGAACTGCTGGTGCTGGATGAACCCGTTCAGGGCGTCGACGTCGCCGGCCAGGCCGAGCTGTACAGCCTGATCACCCGCCTGCGCGACCGCCATGGCTGCGGCGTGCTGATGGTCTCCCACGACCTGCATCTGGTCATGAGCACCACCGACCAGGTGGTGTGCCTCAACCGCCACGTGTGCTGCTCCGGCCACCCGGAACAGGTCAGCGGCGACCCGGCGTTCGTCGAGCTGTTCGGCAAGAACGCGCAAAGCCTGGCGATCTACCATCACCATCACGATCACGCCCACGATTTGCACGGCGCCGTGGTCGACGACCCCGCCACACCTCACGCTCACGTTCATGGAGATAGCTGCAAGCATGGCTGATTTTCTGCTCTACGCCCTGCTGGCAGGCTTGGCTTTGGCGTTGGTGGCGGGCCCCTTGGGCTCGTTTGTGGTGTGGCGGCGCATGGCCTATTTCGGCGACACGTTGTCGCACGCCGCGCTGCTGGGCGTGGCCATGGGCTTTTTGCTGGACGTAAGCCCAACCATCGCCGTGACTGTCGGCTGCCTGTTGCTGGCAGTGCTGCTGGTGACCCTGCAACAGCGCCAGCCACTGGCCTCGGACACTTTGTTGGGCATCCTGGCGCCGAGCACATTGTCGCTGGGCCTCGTCGTCCTGAGCTTCATGCACGAAGTGCGCATCGACCTGATGGCCTACCTGTTCGGCGACCTGCTGGCGATCAGCCCGACCGACCTGGCGTGGATCCTCGGCGGCAGCGCAGCCGTGCTGGTGCTGCTCGTGACCCTGTGGCGCCCCTTGCTGGCGATCACCGTGCACGAGGAACTCGCCACCGTGGAAGGCCTGCCCGTGCCGGCGCTGCGCATGACCTTGATGCTGTTGATCGCGGTGGTGATTGCTGTCGCGATGAAGATTGTCGGCGTATTGTTGATCACGTCGCTGCTGATCATTCCCGCCGCCGCCGCCCAGCGCCACGCCCGTTCACCGGAGCAGATGGCCATCGGCGCCAGCCTGCTGGGGATGCTCGCCGTGTGCGGGGGCCTGGCGCTGTCCTGGTTCAAGGACACGCCAGCGGGGCCATCGATTGTGGTTACGGCGGCCGCCCTGTTTCTGCTGAGTTTTGTTCTGCCCCGTCGAGGGGTGTAGACTTGCTCGCTTTTTGCGCAATTAGAGAGTCGCAGGAATGAAGCTGTTCACCTCCCGTTATCTGCTCCTTGCCGCATTTTCACTGCTGCTGGGCGCCTGTCAAAGCACACCGCCCGCCGCCCCCGAGGTGCCGGACGCTCGCGCTGCGGCCATCGCGCAGCTGGAGCAAAACCTGGCCAGCAGTGAGCTGGCCACCGCTGAAGACGAATTGGCCGCGCTGCAGGCGCAATCGCCTAACGACCCCGCGCTGGAAACCTACCAGCGCCAATTGGCCGAAGCCTACCTGCAGCGCAGCCAGATCGTGCTGCAAAAAGGTGACGTCAACGCCGCCGCCACTGCCCTGAGCCGCGCCCGTGCGCTGATGCCCAAGGCGCCAGCGCTGACCGGCGGCGTCAACAGCGCCATCAGCCACGCCCGCAAAGCCGAGCTGGACCAGGCCGAAGCTGCCTTGAAGGCTGCCGAAGCCAAGCCGGTGGCCAAGGTCATCGACCCGGCGGCTGAAAGCACCACGGTTGCGTTGAACCTCACCGATATTGAGGAACTTCGCCACCAACTGGATGCGATCGCCACCGATGTGGTGAATTACCAGTGTGATGTAAGTATTCAGGCACCGCGCACCGAGGATTACCCGTGGCTGGCCACCTTGCTGACCAAACGGGTTAAACGGATTGATTCGGGGTATGACCTGAAGATTCACCGGCAGATCTTGAAGAGGATTCCGGCGCAGGTTGTGCTGATTCCGCGCAAGGCCTGATAAAGCAAAAAGCATCGCAGGCAAGCCAGCTCCCACATTTGAACGGTGAATACATTCAAATGTGGGAGCTGGCTTGCCTGCGATAGCGATCCAACAAACAACCACTAACTCAAGCCGGAATCGCCTTGGTCTTAGCCTCCCGATCCCAAACCCGATGCTGGGCAATCGCAGCAAAGAACGCCTTGAACGCCTTGGCATCCGCCCCCACGATCAAGCCCGCATCCGCCTCCAGCTTCAACAGCTCCAGCAACGGCTTCACATCACTGGCCACCGCAATCGCCTTCAGGTGCTTGTAAGCCTCCAGCACGTAATGCAACGCCACGCCGTCGCCACTCAGGGCCTTCACCGACTCTTTGCCACCCGGAATGAACACCGCGTCGAATGCCACCGAAGGCAAACCCTCCATCGACGCGTCCACTGGCAGGCTCTTGCCATCGGCAGTGGTCACCGGCGCAGAAGTCGGCCCCAGCAATTTAGCGTGCGCACCTTCTGCTTCAAGCGCTTTCTTCAACGCCGCAATGGCTGCGCCGTCCACGCCATTCGCCGCGAGGATCGCCACCTTGCGTGTCTTGATATTGCCCGGGAGCAAGTTCGCCTGGCTCAACGCCGGCGAGCGGGCCAATGACGTCTCGCGCTCTGGCACCGTGCCTTTCTTCGGCACTGGCAACCCAAGGTTCTGCGCCACGCGCTTGGCCAGCTCAAGGTCAATGTTGGCCAGAATCTCGTTGACCTGACGCGCACGAATAAACTCACGCTCCACCTTGCCCAACTCAAAACTGTACGCCGCGATGATGTGCTCTTGCTCGTGCTTGCTCATGCTGCGGAAAAACAGGCGCGCCTGGGAGAAGTGGTCGCCGAACGACTCACTGCGCTCGCGCACTTTGTGAGCATCGATGCGCTCGTGATAGGACTCAAAACCACCATCCTGCGCCGCAGGCGGCGTTTCTTTGGGCCAGCCGCCATCAATGGAGTTGGGCTCGTAGGCCGCGCGCCCCTTGTCGATGGTGGTGCGGTGCATGGCGTCGCGCTGGCCGTTGTGAAACGGCGCGACCGGCCGGTTGATCGGCAACTCGTGAAAATTCGGCCCCCCCAGTCGGCTGATCTGCGTATCGGTGTAGGAAAACAGCCGACCTTGCAGCAACGGGTCATTGGAGAAGTCGATACCCGGCACGATATGGCCGGGGCAGAAGGCTACCTGCTCGACCTCAGCGAAGAAGTTGTCCGGGTTGCGGTTAAGCACCATTTTGCCCAGCGGCGTGATCGGTACCAGCTCTTCAGGGATCAGCTTGGTGGGGTCGAGGATGTCGAAGTCGAAGGCATGCTCCTTGTCCTCTGGAATCACCTGCACACCCAGTTCCCACTCCGGGTAGTCGCCCATCTCGATGGCGTCCCACAGATCGCGACGATGGAAATCGGTGTCTTTACCCGCAAGTTTCTGCGCCTCGTCCCACACCAGCGAGCAGGTACCCGCAGTAGGGCGCCAGTGGAATTTGACGAAGTTGGATTTACCTTCAGCGTTTATCAGGCGGAAGGTGTGCACGCCAAAACCCTGCATGCTGCGTAGGCTTTTTGGAATGGCACGGTCAGACATGGCCCAAATGACCATGTGCGCTGATTCAGGCTGCAGCGAGACAAAATCCCAGAACGTGTCGTGCGCCGAGCCGCCCGTAGGAATTTCGTTGTGCGGCTCGGGCTTTACCGCGTGCACGAAGTCAGGAAACTTGATCGCGTCCTGAATGAAAAAGACCGGCATGTTGTTGCCGACCAGGTCGAAGTTGCCTTCTTCAGTGAAGAACTTCACGGCAAAACCGCGCACGTCACGCACCGTGTCGCCCGAACCACGCGGGCCCTGCACAGTGGAAAAGCGCGTAAACACCGGGGTTTTGTGACCCGGGTCGCGCAGGAAGCCCGCCTTGGTCAGAGCAGAATGGTTTTCATACGTCTGGAAATAGCCATGGGCGCCTGTACCCCGCGCATGCACGATGCGCTCCGGGATGCGCTCATGGTCAAAGTGCGTGATTTTTTCACGCATGATGAAATCTTCAAGCAGCGAAGGCCCGCGCGCACCGACCTTCAAGCTGTTCTGGTTGTCGGAAATCTTTACGCCCTGGTTAGTGCGCAAGGCTTGGCCGGTAGCGTCGGAACGGAACTCTTCCAGGGCCTGCAACTTGGCGTTGGTGTTCTTGCGGTCCAGGGTGTCGGTTCCGGCGAGTTCGCTCTTTGGCTTTTTCGTACTCATCAGTCAAAACTCCTTATTCAGGCCCAGGCACGGCACCCGGGAAATTGAGTTGCTTAAGTAGTGACTGACGGGGTTTTGGGCCGTTCCTTTTTTATGACCTTTGATCGCGTTATTGCCAAATCGCTGGATGAATGCGAAATAAATGCTAAGAAACGCTATACGGACAGGCTAAAATGCGCGCCCGGCTAACCGCTGATCCCTTTTCCATGCGCCCCACAAGGTTCGCTACGTGATCGAGTTTCAAAACGTCCATAAAACCTACCGCGTCGCCGGTAAGGATATCCCCGCCCTGCACCCCACCAGCCTGCGCGTTGAAAACGGCCAGGTGTTTGGCTTGATCGGCCATTCGGGTGCGGGTAAAAGCACCCTGCTGCGCCTGATCAACCGCCTCGAAGAACCGAGCGGCGGCCAGATTACGGTTGATGGCGAAGAAGTCACCACACTGGACGCCAACGGCCTGCGCCGTTTCCGTCAGCAGGTCGGGATGATCTTCCAGCACTTCAACCTGCTGGCTTCCAAGACCGTCGCCGACAACGTGGCACTGCCGCTGACCCTGGCCGGCGAGTTGTCGCGCAAGGAAATCGACCTGCGCGTGGCTGAGTTGCTCGCCCGTGTCGGCCTGTCGGACCACGCCAAAAAGTACCCGGCGCAGCTGTCGGGCGGCCAGAAACAGCGCGTCGGTATCGCCCGCGCCCTGGCGACCAAGCCAAAAATCCTGCTGTGCGACGAAGCCACCAGCGCCCTCGACCCGCAGACCACCGCCTCGGTGCTGAAATTGCTGGCCGAGATCAACCGCGAGCTGAAGCTGACCATCGTGCTGATCACCCACGAAATGGACGTGATCCGCCGCGTGTGCGACCAGGTGGCCGTGATGGACGCCGGCGTGATCGTCGAGCAAGGCTCGGTGGCCGACGTGTTCCTGCATCCGCAACACCCGACCACCAAGCGCTTCGTGCAAGAAGCCGAGCAGGTCGATGAAGGTGAGCAACGCGATGTGTTCGCCCATGTACCGGGCCGCATCGTGCGCCTGACGTTCCAGGGCGAAGCGACCTACGCGCCATTGCTGGGTACCGTCGCCCGTGAAACGGGGGTGGACTACAGCATCCTCGCCGGTCGCATCGACCACATCAAAGATACGCCCTACGGCCAACTGACCCTCGCCGTGACCGGCGGGGACATGGAAGCCGCTTTCGCTCGCTTTACTGCGGCAGACGTCCACATGGAGGTTCTGCGCTAATGGATGTTTTGTTGAGTTTCTTCGCCAATATCGACTGGTCGGAAATCTGGCTCGCCACTGGCGACACCATGACCATGCTGTTCGGCTCGCTGTTCTTCACCGTGGTGCTCGGCCTGCCGCTGGGCGTGCTGCTGTTCCTGACCAGCCCGCGCCAACTGTTCGAACAAAAGGGCCTGTACGCCCTACTGTCGCTGATCGTGAACATCCTGCGTTCGCTGCCGTTCATCATTCTGTTGATCGTGATGATTCCGTTCACCGTATTGCTCACCGGCACTTCGCTGGGCGTGGCCGGTGCGATTCCGCCACTGGTCGTGGGCGCCACGCCATTCTTTGCGCGGCTGGTGGAAACCGCCTTGCGTGAGGTCGACCGCGGCATCATCGAAGCCACTCAGTCGATGGGCGCCAGCACGCGTCAGATCATCGTCAACGCCCTGTTGCCCGAAGCCCGCCCCGGCATTTTCGCGGCGATTACGGTGACGGCGATTACACTGGTTTCCTACACCGCCATGGCCGGTGTCGTCGGTGCCGGTGGCCTGGGTGACTTGGCGATCCGTTTCGGTTACCAACGCTTCCAGACCGATGTGATGGTGGTCACGGTGGTGATGCTGTTGATCCTGGTGCAAATTCTGCAAACCGTCGGCGACAAGCTGGTGGTGCACTTTTCTCGAAAATAACGGCCATGGCCGGCCCCCGTCGGCCCATGCCCGAACAAGGAGCTTGTTGGATGAAAAAACTACTGGTTGCTTTCGCCGCCGTTGCCGCGTTTTCCGCCCACGCCGAGACCATCACGGTCGCCGCGTCGCCGGTGCCGCACGCGGAAATCCTCGAATTCGTGAAGCCTGCGCTGGCCAAAGAAGGCGTGGACTTGCAGGTCAAAGTCTTCACCGACTACGTGCAGCCAAACGTACAGGTGGCTGAAAAGCGCCTGGACGCCAACTTCTTCCAGCACCAGCCGTACCTGGATGAGTTCAACAAGGCCAAGGGCACTCACCTGGTGAGCGTCGGCGCGGTGCACCTGGAGCCCCTGGGCGCCTACTCCAGCAAGTACAAGAAGCTGGACGAGCTGCCAAGCGGTGCCAACGTCGTGATCCCGAACGACGCCACCAACGGCGGCCGCGCGCTGTTGCTGCTGGCCAAGAATGGCCTGATCACCCTGAAGGATCCGACCAACATCCTGTCGACCATCAAGGACATCACCGGCAACCCGAAAAACCTGAAATTCCGCGAACTGGAAGCCGCCACGCTGCCACGCGTGCTGACCCAGGTTGACCTGGCGCTGATCAACACCAACTACGCGCTGGAAGCCAAACTGGACCCGTCCAAGGACGCCCTGGTCATTGAAGGCAGCGACTCGCCTTACGTGAACATCCTGGTCACCCGCGAAGACAACAAAGACTCGGACGCCGTGAAGAAGCTGGTTGCTGCCCTGCACACGCCTGAGGTGAAAAAATTCATCGAAGAGAAGTACAAAGGCGCGATCAAGCCGGCGTTCTAACGCGATTCGATCTCCCACACACCGGAGATCAAAAAAATGTGGGAGCGGGCTTGCTCGCGAAAGCTGAGTATCAGTCGATAGATTCGTAACTGATACACCGCATTCGCGAGCAAGCCCGCTCCCACATTTGTTTTGCGTTGCTAGTTACTTGCGCTGCACCAGGCCAGGCAGTTGCGCGATTAGCTTCTGGTTGTTCAACGGCGCACGAATAAACCCGCGCTGCGTGCCGTCCGGCCCGATCACCGCCAGGTTGCCGCTGTGGTCCACGGTGTAATTCGGCTTGCTGGTATCGGCCGGAATGAACGGGATGCTCACCGCATTCGAAACCTTCTGCACATCCTCTACGTTTGCGCCGGTCAGGCCTTCAAACTGTGGGTCGAAGTAGCCCAGGTACTGCTTGAGCTGGGCCGGTGTGTCGCGGTTCGGGTCGACGCTGACCAGGATCACCTGCAGGTTATCCACAGCCTCTTTGGGCAACTCGCTCTTGATCTGGCGCAGTTGGGCGAGGGTGGTCGGGCAGATGTCCGGGCAGAAGGTGTAGCCGAAGAACAGCAGGCTCCATTTGCCTTTCAACTCGTTGACCACCACCGGCTGGCCGTCTTGATTGGTCATGGTCACGGGCGGCAACTGGCGGCTTTGCGGCAGCAGGATGATGCCGGCATCGATCAGCGCGGTGGGGTCGCCCTGGCCTTTGCCCGAGAGCACTTTGTTGACAGTCAGGCCCATGATCAACGCGACGATGGCCACCAGGATAAAGACGGTTTTTTGAGTTCGAGTCATAGGTTCAACAGTAAGTAGTGGTCTACGAGCAGGGCGATAAACAGCAAAAACAGGTACCAAATAGAGTACTTGAAGGTGTTGATCGCCGCATGCGGCTGGGTGCCACGGTACAGCACACAGGCCCATTGCAGAAAGCGTGCGCCCAATCCCAGTGCGCACACCAGGTAGAGCAGGCCGCTCATGTGGATTACGTAAGGCATCAGGCTCACCGCCAGCAGGGCGAAGGTGTAGAGCAGGATGTGCACCTTGGTGTAGTGCTCGCCGTGGGTGACCGGCAGCATCGGAATGTCGGCTTTGGCGTATTCCTCCTTGCGATGAATGGCCAGGGCCCAGAAGTGCGGCGGGGTCCAGGCGAAGATGATCAGCACCAGCAGCAAGGGCTCGGCGCTGACATGGCCGGTTACGGCAACCCAACCGAGCAGCGGCGGCGCGGCACCGGCGAGGCCGCCGATGACGATGTTCTGCGGCGTCGCGCGCTTGAGAAAACCGGTGTAGATCACCGCATAGCCGAGCAGAGAGGCCAACGTCAGCCAGGCCGCCAACGGGTTGGTAAACGCCAGCAGCAACGCCAAACCGGCAACAGCCAGAAACAATGCAAACGCCAGCGCAGCAGCCGGCGATACGCGCCCTTCTGCCATCGGCCGCTTATGGGTTCGCGCCATCACCGCATCGATACGCCGGTCCACCACGTGGTTGACCGCCGCCGCGCCGCCCGCACACAGGGCAATGCCCAAATTGCCAAACACCAGCACCGTCCACGGCACCCCGGCGCGGGTGGCGAGGAACATGCCCACCAACGAGGTGATGAGCATCAGCACCACCACTTTCGGCTTGGCCAGCTCCAGATAGTCACGCCAGATCGCCTGGCGGTGACGCGCGCCGATCAAGGTCGCCATGGCATCTCTCCTTTAAGGGTGATGAGGCCCGACACATGTTTGCGCGGGATAAAGCGCCAGCCGAAGCGCGACTGATTGCGCACCCGAACCAGGCTGGTGCGCGCGTGGTAATTAACCAGCACCAGGCTCAGCAACAACGCGGCGCCGCCTGCGTTATGCGCCACCGCGACAGGCAGAGGCAGATGGAAATACACGTTGCTCAGGCCCAGGCAGATTTGCGCGGCCAGGGCGATCAACAGCAGGCCCGCCAGACGCGTCATACCGACCAACTTGAGCTGCCACGCCAGCCCCAGCAGCACGAGCGTAACAATCACCGCACCGATGCGATGGGTAAGATGAATCGCCGTGCGTGCATCGCTGTCGAGCTGGCCGCCGAGGTAATTCGGGCCGATGTGCTGAGTCAGGTGAAAACCGTTGGCAAAGTCCGCCGCCGGCCACCATTCGCCGTGACAGGTCGGCAGGTCGATACACGCCACCGCCGCGTAGTTGGAACTGACCCAGCCGCCCAGCGCAATCTGCCCGATCACCAACACCAACCCGGCCGTGGCCCAATATTGCAGGCGCTTGGGCACGATCAGCGCGGGCAGCACGCCGGACAGACGCAGCGTCAGCAGAAACAGCAGGCTCAACGTCGCAAAACCGCCCAATAGATGGCTCGTCACCACTTGCGGCCAGAGCTTCAGCGTCACCGTCCACATGCCGAAGGCCGCCTGGGCGAAGACCACCGCCAGGATAAACAGCGGCAATTTCACCGGCTGGCCCGGATCGCGCCGATGGCTCCACGAACGTGCCGCCAGCAGCACGATCAGCAAGCCCAAAGTGCCGGCGAAATAGCGATGCGTCATCTCGGCCCAGCCCTTGTCGGCCTCCACCGGTGTGTCCGGGAAATGCAACTCGGCATGCGCCAACTGGGCTTCGCTTTGCGGCACGCTGATAAAGCCGTAGCACCCTGGCCAGTCCGGGCAGCCGAGGCCTGCATGGGTCAGGCGCGTGTAGGCGCCGAGCAGCACGACGATCAGCGCCAGCAAGGTGGCAAACAACGCGAGGCGAAATCCAGGTTTGGCCATGACGATGCCCTTATCCGATGTTCGACAGTTTCAGCAGCATGCGCAGGTCGTTGAGCAAGTCCTTGCCCTTGACCTTGGCGTCGTAACGCAGCACCAGGTTGCCGTGCGGGTCCACGATCCACAGTTGCGCATCGCCAGGGGCGGCGGCGTCTTTGTTGAACGTTGAGAGGTCCAGCGGGTAGCGCTGCAATTGCGGGTATTCGGCCTTGAGTTTGGCCTCGTATTCGGTGCTGACCGGTTGTGCGCTGGCCAAGGCGTGGCTCGCGCGCGAAGCGTCACGGCCCAAGCTGATCTGTAACTGGCGCGCGAGGTACACCAGTTGCTGGCACTCGGCGAGGCACGTTGCCGGCGCGGTGACCAGCAATTGCCAGCGGACCTCATCTGCCTGCACGCCAATGTCGGCGCGGGTCTGGCCATTGCCGATCATCTCGCCGTGGTAACTGCGGCTGTCCGGCACCCAGAACTGCAACTTGTACATGAAGGTGGCCAGCGCCATCGGGCCGATCACCATCATCAGGATCAGGATCAGTTGCCAGCGGCCTTTGCGGCGGTCCGGCACCTCAGACATGTTGAGTGGATTCGTGGCCGCGCCCATGGTGCGTCTCCTTTTTGTTATGCCAGCCGAGGTAGAGGTACAGCGCGAGCAACGCCAGCGACATGGCGAACCACTGCACGGCGTAGCCCAAGTGTTTTTCCGGGCCCATGGCGACCACCGCCCACGTGGTGTCGTACGTGCCGGGGCCGGCTTCGGCGCGCAGTTCATAGGCAAAGCCGCTGCGGTCCAACTCTGTCCACAGTGCGGCAGGGTGCAGGGCGGTGAGCAGACGCGGCCATTGCGCGGTCGCGGGGTCGGGGTGCAGCTGGAAGGTTTCGCCGGGCGCGACGTACACCCAGGCGTCGAGGTTCACCGGCTGATCGGGGGTGGTGAAGGCGGGTGGCGTGCGCCGGTCGGGCCAGGGCAGCCAGCCGCGGTTGAGCAACAGCCATTGGCCGCTGGCCTGATCGTGGAAGGGTTGCAACAGCTCTACGCCGGCCTTGCCGTCACGCATGCGGTTGTCGAGCAATACGCTGTGTTCGGCGTCGAATTGGCCGCGCAAGCGAATGCGGCGAAAGGCGGGGTCGGTCATGTCGTTGAGTTGCGCACTGCTGATGGGCTCGGCCACGCGGCGTTCGGCGTAGCTGTCCACCAGCCGTTGTTTTTCATGGCCGCGCGACAGCTGCCAGAAGCCCAGCCCCACCATCAACGGCAGCAGCAACATCACCACCACTGTCGGTGCGATGCCTGGGCGAAAGCGTTTCATGGCGCTGGCTATACTTGTTTTCATTGCCCGCCCATCCCTCTCAATTCCTGACGCCCGGAACCTGACCATGCTCAAAGCAGCCATTGCCCTGATGCTGATCGCGACTGTCGTGAGCCTGTTCAGTGGCTTGTTCTTTCTGGTCAAGGACGAGGGCAACTCCAAGCGCCTCGTCACTGCCTTAACCGTGCGTGTGGTGCTGGCCGTGATCACCGTGGCGTTGATCGCCTGGGGCTTTTTTTCGGGCCAGTTGGTATCTCATGCACCTTGGTAGGAAGCCTCACAGCACGTAAACAAAGAAAAACAGCCCGATCCACACCACGTCCACGAAGTGCCAATACCAACTGGCCGCCTCGAAACCGAACTGGTGCTCGTTGTTGAAATGCCCTTTCAGGATGCGCATCAACATCACAAACAGAATGATGGTGCCGATGGTCACGTGAGCACCGTGAAAGCCGGTGAGCATGAAGAAGGTCGCGCCGTAAACGCCGGAGCCAAGAGTCAGCCCCAATTCTTTATAGGCGTGGATGTACTCCTCAGCCTGGAAAGCCAGGAACGCCCAACCCAGCAGCACGGTGATTGCCAACCAGATTTTCAACGCGCCGCGATGACCTTTGCGCAAGGCATGGTGGGCGATGGTGATGGTCACGCTGGAACTGACCAGCAGGATCGTGTTGATCAGCGGCAGGCCCCACGGGCTGATAGTGCCTTCCGGCGCGGGATAGAGTTTTGGGTCGGGGTTATTCAGCAGCGGCCAGGCAAACTCGAAATTCGGCCACAGCATGTGCGCGATGCCTTTAGAGCCCTCACCCGCCAGCCACGGCGCAGACATATGCCGCACATAAAACAGCGCGCCGAAAAACGCGATGAAGAACATCACCTCGGAAAATATGAACCAGGTCATGCCCCAACGGAACGAGCGATCCATCTGCGGGCTGTACAAACCGGCACGACTTTCCTTGATCACCGCGCCGAACCAGCCGAACAGCATGTAGGCCAGCAGCAGCCCGCCGACGAAAAAGATCCACGGGCCGTGGGATTCCGGGCGCGCCGCCTTCAAGTCGTTGAACCATACGGCCAGGCCGTACACGGTGATCAACATGCCAAACGTCGCAATTATTGGCCATTTGCTTTGCGCTGGTACGTAGTACGTATCATGAGACGACATGTATTCGCTCTCCTGATTGAGGGGGCAAACAGTAGCTAGCCCCCGGTGTGGACAGCCACCGGCGGTTGGCGCGCAGTGATATCGAACAGCGTGTACGCCAGGGTCAAATGCTTCACATCCTTGGGCATGTCGCGGTCGACAATAAAACGCACCGGCATTTCGATGCGCTGACCTGGCTGCAGCACTTGCTGGGTGAAGCAAAAGCATTCGGTCTTGTGGAAATACATCGCCGCTTCAGCCGGGGAAATACTCGGTACGGCTTGGGCCGTCATGGCTTTGTCGGTGGGGTTGTAGGCCACGAACAGCATCTCGGTGACGGCGCCGGGGTTGACCACTACCTCGTCTGCCTTGGAATGGAATTCCCAGACCATATCGATGGCATTGGTCGACAGAAACTGCACACGCACCTGGCGGGTCGGGTCGACGATTTGCTCGCCTTCGTACTGCCCGGCGGTCTTGCCGTTGATGCCGAAGGCTTTGCACATCACGTCGTAGATCGGCACGAGAGCGAAACCGAAGGCGAACATGGCCACCACCAGGATCAGCAGGCGGGTGACCAAGCGTTTGAGGGGTACGGAGTCAGCCATGGCGATCACCCCGCTTGTGATTTTCTGTGGGAGCTGGCTTGCCTGCGATAGCGGTGTGCCAGGCACCGAACCCACACACTGACAGGCCCTCATCGCAGGCAAGCCAGCTCCCACAGGAGACCGAGGTGGCCTGCACCAAGGTGTTCACTTGACCTCCGGCGGCGTAGTAAACGTGTGGTACGGCGCAGGTGAGGGAATGCTCCACTCCAGACCTTCAGCCCCATCCCACGGCTTGGCCGGTGCGGGCGGGCCGCCACGGATGCACTTGATTACGATAAACAGGAAGAAGATTTGCGTGGCGCCGAACATGAACGCGCCAATCGACGACACCATATTGAAGTCGGCGAACTGCAGGTTGTAGTCCGGCACCCGGCGTGGCATGCCGGCCAACCCCACGAAGTGCATCGGGAAGAACGCCATGTTCATGCCCACGAAAGACAGCCAGAAATGCAGCTTGCCGAGGGTTTCGTCGTACATGTGGCCGGTCCATTTCGGCAGCCAGTAGTAGGCCGAGGCGAAGATGCCGAAGATCGCGCCGGGCACCAGTACGTAATGGAAGTGCGCGACCACAAAGTAGGTGTCGTGGTACTGGAAGTCCGCCGGGGCAATCGCCAGCATCAGCCCGGAGAAGCCACCGATGGTGAACAGAATCACGAAGGCCACCGCGAACAGCATCGGCGTCTCGAAGGTCAGCGAGCCTTGCCACATGGTGCTGACCCAGTTGAACACCTTCACCCCCGTGGGCACGGCGATCAGCAGCGTGGCGTACATGAAGAACAACTCGCCCACCAACGGAATGCCGACCACGAACATGTGGTGTGCCCACACGATGAACGACAGGAACGCGATGCTCGCCGTGGCGTAGACCATCGAGGTGTAGCCGAACAGCGGCTTGCGCGAGAAGGTCGGGATGATCGAGCTGACGGCGCCAAACGCCGGCAGGATCATGATGTACACCTCGGGGTGGCCGAAGAACCAGAACACATGCTGGAACAGCACAGGGTCACCGCCGCCGGCTGCACTGAAGAAGCTGGTGCCGAAGTGGATGTCCATCAGCATCATGGTCACGCAGCCCGCCAGCACCGGCATCACCGCGATCAACAGGAACGCGGTAATCAGCCAGGTCCACACGAACAGCGGCATTTTCATCAAGGTCATGCCCGGCGCGCGCAGGTTGAGGATGGTGGCAACCACGTTGATCGCCCCCATGATCGAACTGATGCCCATCAGATGGATGGCGAAAATGAAAAAGGTCACGCTTTCCGGCGCGTAGGTGGTAGAGAGCGGGGCGTAGAAGGTCCAGCCGAAATTCGGCCCGCCGCCCGGGGTAAACAGCGTCGAGACCAACAGCAGAAATGCTGCCGGGAGCAGCCAGAAACTGAAGTTGTTCATGCGCGGCAGGGCCATGTCGGGCGCGCCGATCATCAGCGGGATCATCCAGTTGGCCAGGCCGACAAACGCCGGCATCACCGCGCCAAACACCATGATCAGGCCGTGCATGGTGGTCATCTGGTTGAAAAACGCCGGCTCAACGATCTGCAGACCGGGCTGGAACAGCTCGGCACGGATCACCATGGCGAACGAGCCACCAAGCAGGAACATGGTGAAGGCAAACCACAGGTACATCGTGCCGATGTCTTTATGGTTGGTGGTCAGCACCCAGCGCATCAAGCCTTTGGCGGGGCCGTGGGCATGGTCGGCATGACCATGATCGATCACAGTGCTCATGGCCGTTCTCCTGCAAGCGAGTGGGCGGGGCGGTTCAGGGCATACGCTGTGAGGGTTGTCATTTGCTTTCCGCCTGTTTCAGGGCCAGCACGTCTTTGGGCGTGACCATGTCGCCTTTGTTGTTGCCCCACGCGTTGCGTTCGTAGGTGACGACGGCGGCGATGTCCACTTCCGACAGTTGCTTGCCGAACGCGGCCATGGCGGTGCCGGGTTTGCCGAAGTAGACGCGGTGCAGGTGGTCTTCCTTTGTGCCGGTGGCGATCGGCGAGCCTTTGAGCGCCGGGAACATCGGCGGCAGGCCCTGGCCTTCGGCCTGGTGACAGGCCACGCAGGTGGTGTGGTAGACCTTGTCGCCACGGGCCACCAGTTCATCCAGCGTCCACTCTTTGGAGGTCAGTTCCTTGAGCTTGGCGGCTTCTTCTTTGCGCTCGCCGAGCCAAGTGTCGTAGTCGGCCCTGGATTTGACTTCGACCACAATCGGCATGAAGCCGTGGTCCTTACCGCACAGTTCGGCGCACTGGCCACGGTAGATGCCGGGCTTCTCGACGCGGGTCCAGGCCTCGTTGACGAAGCCGGGGATGGCGTCGCGCTTGACCGCAAAGGCCGGCACCCACCAGGAGTGGATCACGTCGGCAGCGGTCACCAGAAAGCGCACCTTGGCGCCCACCGGCAGCACCAGGGGCTGGTCGACTTCCAGCAGGTAATGCTCGCCTTTGACGGCCTGGTTATGGATCTGCTCGGCGGGCGTGGCCAGGTTGCTGAAGAACTCCACATCCTGACCCAGGTATTTGTAATGCCACTTCCACTGATAGCCGGTGACCTGGATATCGATATCCGATTCACTGCTGTCGTAGATGTTGATCAGGGTTTTAGTGGCCGGAATCGCCATCGCCACCAGAATCAGCAAGGGCACCACGGTCCAGAGAATTTCCACGGTCGTGCTCTCGTGGAACTTGGCCGCCACCTGGCCCGTGGACCGGCGGTGCAGGATCATCGACCAGAACATCGCGCCAAACACGACAATGCCGATCACCACACAAATCCAGAAAATGGTCATGTGCAGGTCAAACACGGCGTGACTGACTTCAGTAGCCCCTGGCGCCATATTCGTTGTCCAGGCGGCATGCGCCTGGCCGAATACCGACCACAACAGTAGGCTCATCCAAACGTGTGGATGTCGCGTCATTGCGGGTTCCCCTTTATGTTTCTTGTTATCCCGCCGGTTTGCACCTGCGGCGAAGGGAGCGGCTTCCATACTGCTTACAACCGCCAAGCCTTGCCTGCGTCATGCAGTTGGGCGTCATCAGCTAATTGCGTACAAACCCGAGTATAGACAGCACCTGAAACCCCGCAATGTGTACGGGCAAATGAGCAAAAACAGACGGGCGGAGCCAATAAAATCGGGGGCGGAATCGTTTATCCGACGAACGATGGCAATTCGATATAACGCGGGCGCATAACCATGAAATAATTATGACAAATGCGTCTTAGGCGCTCGTATAAACGAGCTACCTTATCCTCTCCCTTTTCCTACGCCTGTTTCACTGGAGCCCTCATGAACACCGCCGCATTGCGCGAGCAGATTTCCCGTGCCCATCAACACGAAGCCACCACGGGCCAGCTTGCCCAGCAACTGGAAAACCAATTGCCGCACCTGCATTCGGCCATCTCCCTGGCTGACGGTGATCGCACCCAAGTAATGACCCGCTTTGTCACGGCCTACATCGATCAAGTGCCCGACCTGCTGGACGCTGCCAATGACGTCGCCCGCGAAGCGGGAATCGAAAGCCAGATCAAGCCAGTACTGAAAATCGCCGAGCATTTCTTTCTGCAACCGCCGGCGATCCTGGCGGGCCATGAAGGGCTCAACGGCTTGCTGGACGAGGCTTACCTGGCGCATCGACTGGTCGAAGAGGTCAACGACCTGTACATCAAGCATTTCGGCCAGCCGTTGATTCCGGCGGACACCACCGTGGCCAACCTGATCGCCCACCAATTGATCGGCGAGCAGTTTGCCAACCAGCTGGATGAGGCGGTGCATTTGGCCGTGGATGAGATGCTGAACGAAGACAGCTTTGCGCTGGAGTCGGTCGAAGCCTACCGCGAGACGCTGAAAAGCCCGGACACGGAAGCGGCGTGGAAGCGCTGGCCATGTTTGTCGCGCCAGTTGGGGGTTGAGTTGGCGCTGGATCAGCCTGCCTGATTTCCTGACCCGCAAACGTTCAACTGTGGGAGCCGGGCAAGCCCGGCTCCCACATTGTTTTGTGGTGTTCCGGGTCAGGCCGCCGCTGACCCCAACCCGGCCGTCGTGCGCTCACGGCCTTCCAGCCGGCGCTTCAACCCGCGGGCCTCGATCACCAGCTTCGAGCCCTTCGCTGCATTCGCCCGGCCCCATTCCTCCAGCAACTCCAGGCAGGAATGGTCGATGTAACTCAGGTTATTCAAGGGCACATGCACGGTCGTCGCGGCAGGCACCGTTGACAGCACCTGAGTCAGTGCCGGCACTTTCAGAAAGGTCGCAGCGCCGATCAATCGCAACTCCATCTCGCCGTCCTGCGGCAGGTCGACCAGGCTGACTTTCAGTCGCGAAGCCTTGAACGCCAACGTGACGAGTGTCAGCCCGAAGCCGATCAGTACACCCGTCAGGAGGTCGGTAAAGACGATCGCCAACGCGGTTGCCGAATAGGTAAACATCGGCATCCGCCCGTAGCGACCCAAGCCTTTAAACGCCTTGATATCCACCAGTTTGATCCCGGTGTACACCAACACACCTGCCAGGCTCGCCACCGGGATGCTTTGCAGCACGCTCGACAGCAACAGCACGAAACCCAACAGCCAAAGGCCATGGAACATCGCCGACAAACGCGTGGTGGCGCCCGCCTGCACGTTGGCCGAACTGCGTACGATCACGCCGGTCATCGGCAGGGCACCGACCAGACCGCAGAGCATGTTACCGACACCTTGTGCGGACAATTCCTTGTCGAAATCCGAGCGTTGGCCGTTGTGCATGCGATCTACCGCTGCGGCAGAAAGCAGGGTCTCGGCACTGGCGATAAACGCCACGGCGAATGCCGCGATCAACAATTGAGGATCAGCCAGGTTCAGCAAGTCGCTCGGACGTAGCCAGTCGATAGCATCTGCGAGGTTTTCCGGGACTTCCACACGCTTGACCTGCAACGCCAGCACCAGGCTGGTCACCGTCGCCAAACCCACACCCAGCAGGGCGCCGGGCACGAAGCGCAGTTTTTGCGGGCGAAATTTATCCCACAGATACATCACCAGCATCGTCGACAAACCGAGCAAACCCGCCTGCCAGCCGAGGCCGCCGCCAAGGGTGGGAATCGCTTCGACCAGTGCCGCCGGGAAGCCCGCCAGGTTATCCAGCCCGGAAGGTTTAGGCGCGCCATCAAGCATCACATGCACCTGCGACAGCACAATCAGCACACCAATCCCCGCCAGCATCCCGTACACCACGGCCGGTGCGGTCACGCGGAACCAGCAGCCCAGGCGCAAACGCCCGGCGACCAGTTGCAGAAAGCCTGCCAGCAACAGAATCGGCCCCAGCATCAGCATGCCGTGCTGGCGCACCAGCTCGAACACCAACACCGCCAGACCTGCCGCCGGCCCACTGACCTGCAGCGGCGAACCCGCTAGCCAACCCACCACCAGGCCGCCGATGATGCCGGTGATCAACCCCTTGGCCGGCGGCATCCCGGACGCAATCGCAATGCCCATGCACAAGGGCAGGGCGACCAGAAACACAACCACGGAGGCGAGCAGCTCCCGTGGCAGCACAGCTTTCAATTGAGCAGCACGCATAATGGCTCTCCCGAGGCATTCGCCGGGCGCGGCAAAGCCTGGCTGCATCCATGGCAGCCACCGCTTTACCCGGCAGGGAAGTGTTTTAGAAGCGCGCTTTAGGCGTCGCGCTAGGGATCGGCCCGTCACCGCTCAACGAGCGGAACGCCGCCTGATCCGCATCGTAGGCGCGGATCTCACTGGTCTCGATGTTGTAGATCCAGCCATGGATAAACAAATGACCATTGGCCATGCGCGAAGCCACGGAAGGGTGGGTGCGCAAATGTTGCAACTGGGCGATGACGTTTTCTTCGGTCAACACCTTCATGCTCTCGCTTTCATTGGCGCAGTCGCAGTTGTCTTCAACCATCGACTTGGCCACTTCAGCGTGCCGCAGCCAGGCCCGCACTGTCGGCATTTTTTCCAGGCTGGCGGGGTTGAGCACCGCGCGCATGGCACCGCAATCGGAGTGCCCGCAGACAATGATGTGCTGCACGCCCAGCGCCAGTACCGCGTACTCGATGGCGGTGGAAACACCCCCGTTCATCTGGCCGTAAGGCGGCACCACGTTGCCGACGTTACGGGTCACGAACAAATCACCCGGGGAGCTTTGGGTGATCAGTTCGGGCACGATGCGCGAATCGGCACAGGTAATGAACATCGCCCGTGGGCTCTGGGCCGTGGCGAGTTTCTTGAACAGTTCTTCCTGCTGCGGGAAGACGTCGTGATGGAAATGCAAAAAGCCGTCAACGATATGCTTTAGCGCTGCATCGGCGGTTTCCGCCACCTGAGGGGCTGAAGCCGACGCAGCCAACGGCTGTTTATCCTTATCACTCATGATTCATCCTCTTGATTAATGCAGGGGAGTGGTTCAGCTCAGTTCGACGCTTGGCCTGTGCAATAGTTGTAAAGCATCACACAAACAACGCGTTGACTCATCAGTCACTCGCTGAACAAGGTAGCCACCGAAACTTAACTCAAACTGAATGAAACGCTCTAGAACGCGGGTTTAGATGATGTCAAAGCGCGACCATTCCCACGCGAGCGTAGGATAATTCCCCTTAAGTTTACAGCAACGCCATCTGTCTGCCCGGTGGGCAGAACGCAGTGCAATCCAGATTGAATCCCTCCCGCCGATTCAGACCCAACCGCTTGATAGCCTTGCTGAAACGCTGCGCCAGCAAATCGGCAAACGGCCCCTCGCCACGCATGCGCACACCGAACCGGCTGTCATACACCTCACCGCCACGCACCTGCCTGACCAGGCTCATCACATGGGCCGCACGCTGTGGATAATGCGCGGCCAGCCATTCCTCGAACAGCGGCGCCACTTCGAGCGGCAGGCGCAACATCATGTACGCCGCACTTTGCGCACCGGCGGCGTGGGCTTCGGCCAGCAGGTTTTCCAGCTCGCTGTCGTTGATCATCGGAATCATCGGTGAACACAACACGCCCACCGGAATACCCGCCTCACGCATCACCCGAATCGCCCGCAACCGCGCCTTGGGCGCCGCCGTGCGGGGTTCCAGGATGCGCTTGAGCTCATCATCGAGGCTGGTAAGGCTGATCATCACCGCCACCAGCCGTTGCCGGGCCAGCTCGGTCAGCAGGTCCAAATCGCGCAAAATCAGCGAGCCCTTGGTGATGATGGTCACCGGGTGCCGGTAACGCAGCAGTACCTCAAGGGTCTGCCGGGTGATTGTGTATTCGCGCTCGATCGGCTGATACGGGTCGGTATTGGAGCCCAGGTTGATCGGCGCGCACACATAGCCCGGCTTCGACAGTTGCTGTTCCAGCACATCGGCAGCGTTGGTCTTGGCGATCAGTTTGGTTTCGAAATCCAGCCCCGGCGACAGGTCCCAATAGGCATGGCTGGGCCGCGCGTAACAGTAGATGCAGCCGTGTTCGCAACCGCGATACGGGTTGATCGAGCGGTCGAACGGCAAGTCCGGCGAGTTGTTGCGGGTGATGATGCTCTTGGCCGTTTCAATGCGCACTTCGGTGCCCTGGGTCGGCGGCACTTCCTGAAACCAGCCGTCGTCCTCGGCCACGCTGACGGTCGGGGCAAAGCGGTTATGCAGATTGGTGGCCGTGCCCCGGCCACGGGGCGGCAACGGAGTAGACATGAAAGCGCCTCGATACTGTTTTTATATACAGTATAGAGGCGCGAAGTTTCTGACCAGTGCCGTTTGGCGGTCAGGAGTGAATCAGTGCTTTTGCGTCACTTGGCCCAGGTCATCGCCCGAGGTAGTGCGCATGTCACTCTTGCGCAGGTCGGCCACATCACTGGCCTTAACAGGTGCACCCTTATTGCCCCAGCTGCCACGTATGAAACTGACCACATCCGCCACTTCCTGGTCCGACAAACGCCACGCAAACGCCGGCATGGTGAAGGTCGACGGCGCCGTGTGAGTGGCCGGCAAGGTACCGCCGTTCAACACGATGTTGATCAGTGATGTGGCATCCGCCGTCTGCAACACCGGGTTGCCCGCCAGCGCCGGGAACACCCGCGTGTAGCCATGGCCGTCGGTGCGGTGGCAGGCCGCGCAGTTGTCGATGTACACCGAAGCTCCGGGCTTGCTGTCATCGCCTTTCCACAGTGCCTCGGCCACCTGCTTGTCGTACTGATGCGGCTGATCCTTGGGATCCACCGCCGGCAGGCTCTTGAGGTAACGGGCGATAGCGGTCAGGTCGTCTTGCGACATGTATTGCATGCTGTGGACGACCACATCACTCATACCGCCAAACACCGCGCTGCGATCACTGCGACCGGTCTTGAGGAATTGCACCAGTTGCTCCTCGCTCCAGTTGCCGAGGCCGTCCTTGTGGTCGCCGCGCAGGCTTTTCGCGATCCAGCCTTCCAGCGGCGCACTGCCCGACAGAAACGCGTTGCCGTCTGTGGCACTCAGGGCTTTTTCCTGCATGGTCAGGGCGCGCGGCGTATGGCAGGCGCCGCAGTGGCCGAGCCCTTCCACCAGGTACGCGCCCCGGCTGATCACCGGGTCCGCAGCCGCTTGGGCCTGATGCTCCTCGACAGCCGGCGCAAACATCCAGCGCCAGGCCGCCAACGGCCAGCGCATGCTCAAGGGCCACGGAATGTCGCTGTCCTTGTTCTCCTGGGCGACAGGTTCAACGCCCTTCATGAAGTACGCATACAACGCCTGCATATCGCTATCGCTGACGCGCGCATAGGACGGGTAGGGCATCGCCGGGTAAAGCGTACTACCGTTTTTGGCGACGCCATGGCGGACGGCCTTGTCGAAGTCCTCAAAGCTGTAGTCGCCCAGGCCGGTCTTGTCCGGGGTGATGTTGGTGGAATAGATCACGCCGATCGGGGTCTCCATCGGCAGGCCGCCAGCAAAGGGTTTGCCACCCTTGGCGGTGTGGCAAGCCACGCAGTCACCGGCGCGGGCGAGGTATTCGCCCTGTTTGATCAGGTCGGTTTCAGCCGCGCTGACCGAGCAACTGCTGAACAGGGCAAGAGAGGCAATAACAAGTGCTTTCATGGTCATCGCTCCTTATGCCTGAACCAGCGGGCCGGGGTTTTTCAGGTACTGCTCGCGGATCGCCCGCGCCGACCAATAGGTCAACGCCGCCACCAGGCCGGTAGGGTTATAGCCCAAACCTTGTGGGAAAGCGGACGCGCCCGGGACAAACACGTTGTGTACATCCCAGCTTTGCAAATAACGGTTCAACGCACTGGTTTTCGGGTCAGTGCCCATGATTGCACCACCATTGAGGTGGGTGGTCTGGTAGGACGCCGTGTTGAAATGCTCACCGACCTTCTTGCCGAGCAGGGCAATTGCCTTGGGGTTCATCGCCTCGGCGACCTTGCTCATCTTGTCGACCATGAAGCGGTTCATCTTGATGTCGTTCTCCTGCCAGTCGAACGTCATCCGCAGCAAAGGCAGGCCGTAGGCATCGCGGTAAACCGGGTCCAGATCCAGGTAGTTGCCCCGGTAGGATTGATGCGCGCCGTGGGCGTCCATCGACACCTGGTGGGTGTAGTAATCGGCGGTGGCGCGCTTCCACGCGCTGCCCCAGGCCGGGGTGCCCGGCGGGTTGGAGGTACCGGCAATCGGCCGGCTGCCCGCCTGGTTGACCCACATCGGCGAACCGCCCACAAACCCGTGGGGCCCGTGGTCGAAGTTGTCGGCGTTGAAGTCATCAATGGCCACGCCATTGCCACCCGCACCGATGAAATTGTTGGTGTGGGTGTCCTTGTCGAAAAAGGCTTTGATGGTGGCCATGTTCTGGTAGGCGAAGTTCCTGCCAACCACACCTTCGTTGGTAATCGGGTCATAGGGTTTGCCGATTCCCGACAGCAGCATCAACCGCACATTGTTGAACTGGAACGAGCCGATGATCACCAGATCCGCCGGTTGCTCGCACTCGCGCCCCTGGCCGTCGATATACGTCACGCCGGTAGCCTTGCTCTTGGTGCTGTCGAGGTTGACCTTGAGCACATGCGAATTGGCCCGCAACTCGAAGTTCGGCACCTGGCGCAACGCCGGCAGAATGTTCACGTTCGGCGAGGCCTTGGAGTACATGTAGCACACGTATCCGCTGCAGAAGCCGCAGAAGTTACACGGGCCCATCTGCGCGCCGTAGGGGTTGGTGTACGGCCCTGAAGTATTGGCCGACGGCAGGTTGTAGGGTTTGTAGCCGACATCGGCAGCCGCTTTCTGAAACAGTTGTGCAGAGACGGTATTTTTTTGCGACTCCAACGGGAACGGATTGGAACGATCCGGCGCGTAAGGGTTGCCGCCACGGCCTTCGCCCACCAACTGACCTTTCACCGTCCACGCCTGGCCCGAGGTGCCGAAGACTTTTTCCGCGTAGTCAAAAAACGGCTCCAGCTCTTCATAGCTGACGCCGAAATCCTGGATAGTCATTTCCTTGGGAATGAAGTTTTTGCCGTAGCGCTCTTCATAATGGCTGCGCATGCGCAGCTCAATCGGGTCGACACGAAAGTGCACGCCCGACCAATGCAGGCCCGCGCCGCCCACGCCATTGCCCGGCAAGAATGCGCCCAGCTGCCGGTTGGGCAGGGCGACGTCATTCACGCTATGGCGAATAGTCACCGTCTCCTTGGAGATGTCCTGAAAGAGTTTTTTACGCACGCTGTAGGTCAATTCGTCGATGACCTGGGGATAGTTGCCGTCCGGGTAAGTGTCCTGCATCGGGCCGCGCTCCAGCGCTACCACGTTGAGGCCCGCTTCCGTCAGCTCCTTGGCCATGATCGCGCCGGTCCAGCCGAAACCTACGATCACCGCATCGACTTTCTTCATGATGGTCGCCACGTTTATGCCCTCTCGCCGCGAATGGAAACTGCCGGGAAGGGGTATTGTTCGTTGCGTTCAACCCAGTCCATGAAGTCGGCGCGGGCGCCGGGGAAGCCGATCATGGTCCAGCCGACCATGCCTTTATTGCCGCCGTGGATGGGGTCGCAAAAGAACCCTTCCTTGGTGTTTTGCAGCAGCAAATTGAAAAACATCTTCGGTGGCACCGAAGCGAAATGCGCGCTCACTTCACTGCCGCCAGCCTCTAGACGGCGCAACATATCGTCTCGGGTAGCGCTGTCTTGAGCAGCAAAAACCTTACCGTTAAACGCCTTCGACCAGGCATCCGTCGCGGCAATACCCAAGCGATAGATCTCTTTGGGCACCAATTTGCTCTGCCAGCCCATTTCCGGCGCAGCATCGGCGTTGAACGGCCCCTGCATGAACCACAGCGCGCCACTGGCGTAAGGCGTGTTCATCTGGCGGTCGATGTATTCCGGCGCGCCGGCTTCCAGGGCACCAGGGCCTTGGGCATCAGCGGGAATGAGCTGCGCCACGGCGGCGTTGATAAACGCCCACTCTTCGGCAGTGAAGTAGCTCGGCTCATAGGCCTTGTCGCTCACCGGCGGCTTGGCAGGCGCAGCCTGGGCCGGTTCGGGTGTCGCCATCAGCATCGAGCCGCCAAGGCCGGTGCTGGCAACCGTGACCACTGGGATCAAGGTCAAGGATTTGCGTAAAAAGTCACGCCGGGGGTTGTCTTGATCTTGATCAGACATGGGTGCACCTCATCATGTGGTCACGGGTTTGTCCGCCGCTTCTGGGAGCAGCGTGAAGGCTTGCCAGGGAATGGGATCCAATGGGATAGAACACACCTGCAATCAATAGTTACAAATGATAGCAGCCTAACCATCGAGAGAATCGTTTCAGCGACAAAAACACCGTATCAGCTGCCTCGATTCACGATTCTTTGACGGGCCACTCACGCCCCATTCACCCCCACATGACCATTCTGTGAGCCATCAACCTCACCCTATTCGGTCGTGTCACGCATGTTCACCCTTCGATTGCTGCCTGCCTTCGGTCTAGCGTTCCTGGCACTGCTTGCAACCTTCAACACCCGTGCAGACGAGGCTGCCTCCATCCGCTCACCCGAATGGGCGCAGCCGGTGGGCGACCAATTCAACCTGCATCAAATGACGTCGACGCTGTATCGCAGCGCGCTACCGGACAGCAATGCGCTGCCGGTTTTGCAGCAGTTGAAGATCGGCACGGTGATCAACTTCCTGCCGGAGTCTGATGCGCCCTGGCTGAAAACATCTGATATCAAACAGGTGCAGTTGACCTATCGCACCAACCATGTCGACGATTCCGACGTGCTGGCGGCGCTCCGGGCGATTCAGGCAGCCGAAGCCAATGGCCCGGTGTTGATGCATTGCAAACACGGCTCCGACCGCACCGGCCTGATGGCGGCGATGTATCGCGTAGTGATCCAGGGCTGGAGCAAGGAAGATGCGCTGAACGAAATGACCTTGGGCGGCTTTGGCACCAGTAATGGCTTCAAGGACGGTGTTCGCTACATGATGAAAGCCGATATCGACAAGTTGCGTACAGCCTTGGCGAATGGCGATTGCAGCACCAGCGCGTTTGCGCTGTGCTCGATGAAAGATTGGATCACGACTACCGCCAAAGATGAGAAGGCCCTGTAACACGCTCTTCTCTCGGAGCTGGCTTGTGTGGGAGCTGGCTTGCCTGCGATAGGCCCCATGCGGTGTAACTGACACACCGCAGCGCCTGCATCGCGGGCAAGCCCGGCTCCCACATAGAGCCGGTTACGGGCCCTAGTCTTTTTTCAGCTTCGGATTGGGGAAAAACTGCACCGCCTGCACCTTCGGGTCCGCTGGCGCTTTCAACGCCGACGTATTCACCCGCGTGCCCAACTCCTTGGGCACCGACAACCCCTGGTCATTCAGCGTATCGGTATAACCGCAGGCCACGCACTCACGGTGCGGCACGTTGTCTTCGGTCCACATCTTCAACTTGTCCGGCTCACTGCACGCCGGGCAAACCGCCCCGGCGATAAATTGCTTTTTGGTTATCACAGGCCCTTCACTCATGCTGCCGCGTCCTCACTCAGGCCGCTGTGGCGCAAGAGTGCGTCAATCGACGGTGCACGTCCGCGGAAATCGACGAACAACACCATCGGCGCCTGAGAACCGCCGCGCGCCAGGATTGCCTCGCGGAAGGCGCGACCGGTTTCGGCATTCAACACGCCGTCTTCTTCAAACTTGGAGAACGCATCGGCCGACAACACTTCAGCCCACTTGTAGCTGTAGTAACCCGCCGCGTAACCGCCGGCGAAGATATGCGCGAAGCTGTTCGGGAAGCGGTTATAGGCGGGTGGGCGCATCACCGAGACTTCATCGCGAACGCCTTCCAGCACTTGGGCAACGCTGCGGCCATCGCCGTGAGTGGCGTGCAGCTCGAAGTCGAACAACGAAAATTCAAGCTGGCGGACCATCATCAGGCCAGACTGGAAATTCTTCGCCGCAAGCATTTTCTCCAGCAAGTCCTGAGGCAACGGCTCGCCGCTTTCATAGTGACCGGAAATCAGCGTCAGGCCTTCCGGCTCCCAGCACCAGTTCTCCATGAACTGGCTCGGCAATTCCACCGCATCCCAGGCCACGCCGTTGATGCCGGAGACACCGGCGTGTTCAACACGCGTCAGCAGGTGATGCAGACCGTGGCCGAATTCGTGGAACAGCGTGGTCACTTCATCGTGGGTCAACAAGGCAGGCTTGCCGCTGTCGGCCGGGGTGAAGTTGCACACCAGGTTGGCCACCGGGCTTTGCAGCACGCCATCGAGGGTGCGGCGACGGTCGCGGGCGCCGTCCATCCAGGCACCTCCGCGCTTGTTGGCGCGGGCGTACAGGTCGAAGAAGAAACGGCCGACATGCTGGCCGTTTTCCTTGATTTCAAACAGGCGCACATCCGGGTGCCAGGTGTCGAAACCCTTCAGCTCGGCGATCTCGATGCCGTACAGGCGCTGCACGATGGCGAAAAGGCCGCCCAACACTTTGTCGATCGGGAAGTAGGCGCGCAGGGCTTCCTGGGACACGCTGTAGCGCTGCTCGCGGAGTTTTTCGCCGTAGAAACCACTGTCCCAGCTTTGCAGGTCAGCGCAACCTTGTTCGGCGGCGTAAGCCTTGAGCTGCTGCAGGTCCTGGGCGGCAAACGGTTTGCTGCGCTTGGCCAAGTCACGCAGGAAACTCAGCACTTGATCGCTGGACTCGGCCATTTTGGTGGCCAGGCTCAGTTCGGAGAAGGATGCGTAACCCAGCAGCTTGGCCAGTTCCTGACGCAGGTCGAGGATCTGTTCCATCACCGGGCCGTTATCGTTCTGACCGGCATTCGGGCCTTGGTCCGACGCACGCGTGCAGTAAGCGGCGTAAAGCTCTTCGCGCAATGCACGGTCCTGGGCGTAGGTCATCACCGCGTAGTAGCTCGGGAATTCCAGGGTGATCAGCCAGCCGTCGAGGCCTTTGGCCTGGGCGGCGGCCGCCATTTGCGCCTTGGCCGAATCGGTCAGGCCGGCGAGGGTGGCTTCGTCGGTGACGTGTTTGGTCCAGGCCTGGGTGGCGTCCAGCAGTTGGTTGGAGAACTTGCTGCCCAGCTCGGAGAGTTTGCTCTGCACTTCGGCGTAACGCTTTTGCTGCTCCGGCGGCAAATCGATACCCGACAGGCGGAAATCACGCAGAGAGTGTTCCAGGATGGTTTTTTGCGCCACGTCGAAACCGGCGGCTTCGGGGCTGTTGGCCAAGGCTTCAAACGCCTGGAACAGCGCGCGGTTCTGGCCCATCTCGGTGGAGTAGGCGCTCAACGCGGGCAGGCAGCCTTCGTAGGCTTCGCGCAGTTCGGCGCTGTTGCACACGGCATTGAGATGGCTGACCGGGCTCCAGGCTGCGCCGAGGCGGTCATTGAGCTCGTCCATCGCCAGCACCAACCCGGCCCACGTAGGGTTTTTACCCTGGCTTTGCAGGATGCCTTCGATGGCGACGCGGTTGTCGGCGAGGATCTGTTCGATGGCCGGTTGCACGTGCTCGGCACGGATCGCCGAGAACGGCGGCAGGTCGTAGGACTGCAGAAGCGGGTTGTTCGCGCTCACGGTGGGTACCTTGGCTGAAGAAACATGTAAGAACAAAGATGGGGCCATCTTAATTACAATCAACTCCCACCGCAGCTATCAGCAAAAGAGAGAGAGGCTATCGTGACCCTTCGCACCTATCAGAACCACACGCCAACCCTGGGCGCCGGGGCTTTTGTCGATATTTCGGCGGTGGTGATCGGCGATGTCGAAATCGGCACCGACAGCTCGGTCTGGCCGCTGACCGTGATTCGCGGCGACATGCACCGCATCCGCATCGGCGCGCGCACCAGCGTGCAAGACGGCTGTGTGCTGCACATCACCCACGCGGGGCCGTTCAACCCGGACGGCTTCCCGCTGCTGATCGGCGATGACGTGACCATCGCCCACAAAGTCATGTTGCATGGCTGCACAGTCGGCAATCGCATTTTGATCGGCATGGGCAGTATCGTGATGGACGGCGCCGTGGTGGGAGACGACGTGATCATCGGCGCCGGCAGCCTGGTACCGCCGGGCAAGAAACTTGAAAGCGGTTATTTGTATGTAGGCAGCCCGGTTAAACAAATCCGCGAACTGACTGACAAGGAACGCGCCTTTTTCACCTACAGCGCGGCGAACTACGTGAAGCTCAAAGACCTGCACCTGGCCGAAGGATTCGATCAATGACCCTGAAATATTCAACCGTACTGTTCGACCTGGACGGCACCCTGACCGATCCGCGCGAGGGCATCACCCGTTCAATCCAGTACGCCCTCGGCAAACTCGGCATTGATGAGCCGGACCTCACCAGGCTGGAACACTTTATCGGCCCGCCGTTGCTGCAAGCCTTCATGCAGTTCTACGGCTTCGACGAGGCCAAGGCGTGGGAGGCGGTGAATTTCTACCGCGAACGCTTCAAGGTCACCGGCCTGTATGAAAACCGTGTGTTCGACGGCGTGATGCCGCTGCTCGAAGCGCTGAATGGCCAGGGCCGCCAGTTGTATGTAGCCACGTCCAAACCTTGGGTATTTGCCCGCGAGATCGCCCGGCATTTCGATTTTGCCAAGCATTTCAAGGTGATTTACGGCAGTGAGCTGGACGGCACGCGCACCAACAAGGTCGAGCTGATCGCGCATTTGATGAGCGAGGAGGGGCTGGACCCGGCGACCACACTGATGATTGGTGACCGCAAGCACGACCTGATCGGCGCGCGCAGCAATGGGCTGGACTCGGCGGCGGTGGGGTATGGGTTTGGCAGTTTTGAAGAGTTGAATGCTGAGGCACCGACTTGGCATTTTGAAACGTTGGATGAGATGCATCAGATGTTTTTGCAGCACGGCTGAGGCAGCCTTCGCGAGCAAGCCCGCTCCCACATTCGACCGCATTTCAAAGGTAGAACTCGGTCAACTGTGGGAGCTGGCTTGCCTGCGATGAGGCCCTAAAGCCCACCCCCCTCCAGCTGTTTCAACGCCGCCTTGCGCTGCGCCACCGGCAACCCACCCATCTTCTCCACTGCCGCAAAAAACCTCACCCAATCCCCATCTACCTGCGCAAACAACGCTGCAAACGCCGGCACCCATTGGTCATACAGCCCGAACGGCAACAGCCGCGCGTTGTTCATCGGCTGGTTGATCCACACGTCAAAACGCTTGTCCCCGCCCCATTGGCGGTCGCGCATCTGCCGGTATTCGCTGCGCAGGCGCTCAAACTCGGCCGCCTTGGCTTGGCGCATCACATCCGCCGCCAACGGCTGGGCGTACAACGCTTCCAGGCGTTTGCGGGTATCAAGAATCAAGCGGATGAACTGGTCACGCTGCTGCAATGCCGCATCGTTGATCGGCGGCAAACCCCGCGCTGCGCGCCATTGGCGCGTGCCTTCCTGTTCGACGAAGTTGGCATACGACTCGTTGAATTCGGTGTCGTCCTTCACATAAAAACGCTGATGCGCCAGTTCATGGAAGATCAACGTGGCCAGGCGCTCATCGCCCCAGCTCATCATCGAACTCATGATCGGGTCGTTGAACCAGCCCAGCGTGGAATAGGCCTCCACGCCGCCAATCGAGACGTCCAGGCCCTGCTGCTTCAACAGCGCCGCCTCACCCCGGGCAGCGCCCTGGTTGTAATAACCGTGATAGGCCACGCAACCGGCGATGGGGAAACAATGGGTCTCAGGCGAGAGGGAAAATTCCTGCGTGGCGAAGACATTCCAGACCACGTAAGGCCGGCCAATGTCGGCATACAGCCTGTAACTTTGGTTGTCAGGCAAGTGCAGGTGTTCGCTGGCGAAGGTGCGCGCCTTCTGCGACTGCACCAAATGGTCACGCAACGCCTGGGGGCGTGCAGGGTCGGCAATGACCTCGGAAACCGGCTCACGGGCCCGCAGCAGGTGCCATTGGCCGCTCGCCAACTGGCTGTAATAACTGATGCTGGAGCAGCCGCTGAGCAGCAACACCAGCAACCCTGGAAGAAAACGCCTCACCATGCCTTGAACACCCCGTGGGTAATTGGCTCGCCAGACTATCCTGCCCTCACGGAATTTTTCCATGGCACAGCGTGTTTATACTCATAGGGAGTCTGCTGCCATCGGCGCCGGGCTCAATTCTTTCCTTGCGCCCGAGTACCTGCCATGCGCCAGCTCTTGCTACCTGTCACCGCCCTGTTTCTCAGCGCCTGTGCGTCGACGCCAATTCCCCCGGCTGACCCGCAACAAGCCTGGGTCGATTTCGCTACGCCGACACCCGGCGCCAAGTTGGTGATGGCCCAGCGCCTGGATGGCAAAAACCTCTACGACGGGCGTTTCTTCCAGGTGCCGCCCGGCAGCCATGACCTGATGGTGCGCTTTGATTTCGAGGTGAACACCGGCACGGGGATCGGCGGGTTGGACCAGACGCGCGACCGCACCTGTTTCATGTCCTTGCAATACAACAACTTCCAGGCGGGCCAGCATTATGTGCTGGAAGGGCGCTCGCTGGCGTTCACGCCCAACATTCGGCTGTATAACTCGGCGCGCCAATTGCTGGCCGAAGAACACAGCGTGAACTGCCTCTGATCAGTCGTTGTTCTTCTGGTAGATGATGCGTTTGGTACCGTTCTCGCAGGAGCCAACGATCATGGCACTGTCATGATTTTTGGCTTCCTCGGCGGTGATGATTTCCAGGGTATAAGACGGAATCGCCTTGGCCTGAATCTTCACTTCGATCTCTTTCTTGAGCTCTTCACAATCTTTAGGCGCGGCCACAGCCGATGTGGCCAATACACCGCAGATGATCGCCAAGGCAAAACGTTTCATGTGTGAAGCTCCCTGAATGCACTGCGCACGGGTGTGCGGCCAAGACTGCATAGCGTATAGGACCACATCACAGAAACACGAGTTCTGATTTAACGCAGAACAAAATGTGGGAGCTGGCTTGCCTGCGATGGAATCGCCTCGGTCTAACTGAAAACCGAGGTGAACCCATCGCAGGCAAGCCAGCTCCCACAAAAGCTCCACATTGGATCTTGCTGTGTCAGCCGACCAGGGTCGCATCCAGGCTGACTTTCGCATTCAGCACCTTGGACACCGGGCACCCTTCCTTGGCCTTTTTGCTCAGTTCATCGAACTGCGCCTGGCTGGCACCGGGGATTTTGGCTTTGAGGATCAAATGCACGGCAGTGATCGCAAAACCGCCGTCAACCTGGTCCAGAGTGACTTCGGCCTGGGTGTCGATGCTGTCAGCCTTAAGCCCTGCATCGCCCAGAATCATGGAAAACGCCATGGAGAAACAGCCCGCGTGGGCCGCGCCAATCAGTTCTTCAGGGTTGGTACCCTTGCCACCCTCGAAACGCGCCTTGAAGCCGTAGGGCGCTTCGCGCAATACACCGGTTTCCGTGGAAATCGAACCCAGGCCAGTCTTCAGATCACCTTCCCAATGCGCGGATGCTTTTTTAACGATACTCATAGCGGTCTCCTCGAACGGTGGTTTTGCGTCGGTAAGGTTCTGAGGATAGACGGCGGGACAAAGTTCATCTTGTCGGATAAACCTAGTAAAGCAGTAGGAAATTTCTCGATTAGCTATTGAATCTCGGGTATATGCCCTCATTGCATAGACCATGCACATGAAGCGGCAGGTTTTGGTTCGTCTATAAGCCTGCGCACCTAATGGAGAAGCAGGCTTATGAAATCGCTGTCCGACGTGAAGTTTTCGACCCTAGACCTCGTGCCCGTGCGCGCCAACGGCAGCATCGCGCAGTCGTTGCGCAACTCTCTGGACCTGGCGCAGCACGTGGAAAAGTTCGGCTACCACCGTTTCTGGGTGGCTGAGCACCACAATATGGATGGCATCGCCAGCTCAGCCACCTCGGTATTGCTGGGCTATCTGGCCGGCGGCACCTCGACTATCCGCGTCGGCTCCGGCGGCGTGATGCTGCCCAACCACGCGCCGCTGGTGATTGCCGAACAGTTCGGCACCCTGGAAAGCCTCTACCCGGGCCGTATCGACCTGGGCCTGGGCCGCGCGCCCGGTTCCGATCAGATGACCGCCCGCGCCCTGCGCCGTGAACGCTCCGGCAGCGCCGACGATTTCCCCGACGATGTGGCTGAACTGGTGGCCTACCTCGGCCCGCGCACGCCCGACCAACGCATCATCGCCGTACCGGGCACCGGCACCAACGTACCCGTGTGGTTGCTCGGTTCCAGCCTGTTCAGCGCACAGTTGGCCGGCGAGCGCGGTTTGCCCTACGCCTTCGCCTCCCATTTCGCACCGCGCCTGATGCACGAGGCGATTCGCGTCTACCGCAACCACTTCAAACCTTCAGCCGTTTTGGATAAACCCTACGTGATGCTCGGCATTCCGTTGGTGGCCGCCGACACCGACGAGCAGGCCGATTACCTGGCCACCTCCGTGTACCAGCGCATCCTCGCGCTGATGCGCGGCCAAAGCCTGGTGCAGCGCCCGCCGGTCAAAACCATGGACGGCCTGTGGCTGCCCCATGAAAAAGACGCCGTGGGCAGTTTCCTCGGCCTGGCCATGGTCGGCAGCCCGGCGAAAATTCGCGGCAAACTGGAAGTGTTGATCGAACAAACCGGCGCCGATGAGCTGATCTTCACCAGCGACCTGTACGAGCACGCCGACCGGATTCATTCCTACGAGCTGCTGGCACAGGCAATGAAAGGCTAAACCCCAAACGAAAAAAACGACGCACCTGTGGCGAGGGAGCTTGCTCCCGCTGGGCTGCGTAGCGGCCCCAAGAATCTTGGGAGCGCTGCGCACTCCAGCGGGAGCAAGCTCCCTCGCCACAGGTGCGTCGTCTTTATGCTGTCTGCAACACGGGATCAACCGCGCTTGTAGACGATTTCCTTGGTGCCGCCTTCGCAACTGCCAATCACTTTGCCATCAGCGGCTGCGCCTTTCTCGACAACATCCAGCGAATAATGCTGAACGCCTTTAGCGTCAAGCTTCGCCGCGAGTTCGCTTTTCAGCTCTTCGCAAGGCTTGCCCGCCGCCAGGGCTGTACCCGCAATGCTCAACAGACCGACTGCTAACAGGAACTTCTTCATCCGTTACTTCCTTACGCTGATCGAAAAGAACGTGCCGACGCTGTCGCATCGGCACCCCAACGTTGTAGCGCAGGTTATGGCAATCGGCCAGTCAGCAAGTTCAACTCGCGGCGTTAACTACTGGCAATTCGGAACCCCACCTTCAGCGTGACCTGAAAATGCGCAGCCTTGCCGTCCTTGATGTGGCCACGGGTTTCGGTCACTTCAAACCATTCCAGGTGCTTGATGCTTTTGTTGGCTTCGGCAATCGCGTTGTTGATGGCGTCTTCGATACTGGTGGTCGAGGAGCCGACCAGTTCAACTTTCTTGTACGTGTGATGATCAGACATGGCGTTTCTCCTGAGGGCTTTAGTGAGCGTAGCAGTCAATGTTCGTACTGCTTCTGGCGACCGTTCCTACTCGAAAGTTCAGATTTACTGCACTTTCTGAAAACGCTGGAGTCGGTATCTACACATGCCACTCAATCACTTCAGGAGAGTCCCAATGGCCAACACTTCTTTACGCAAAGCGTCGCTGGAAAGCATGGAAGCCGAGATTTCGAGCCTGCTCAAATCTCTGGAAAGCCTCAAGGACGATGCATCCGACGAGTCGCGCAAAACCTTGAAGGCCCTGAAAAGCAATGCCGAGAATGCACTCAAGCACTCCCGCCACCTGATCAGCGACGCCTATGAAGAAAGCAAAGTCAAAATCCGCGAAACCGGTGCTGCAACCCGGGACTACGCTCAAGAGCACCCGTGGACTACAGCCGGTGTCGCCGTAGGCGCTTTGGGCCTGCTGGCCGCTTACCTGCTGTGCAAACGCGGCGATTAAAGCGGTTGGCGCAACAGCTCAGCCTTGAGCCACTGCGCCAATTGCCGAGCGCGCCCGTCTGCGGCGCGCTTGGGTAGCCACAGCGCCAGGTGCGCCGGGGTTTCACTGAAACCCCATGGCGCCACCAGGCGGCCCGCTCGCAAGTCCTCTGCCACCAGCGGTTCGGGCGCAATCGCCACGCCCAATCCCGCCACCGCTGCCTCCAGCAAATAATACAAATGCTCAAACCCCTGGCCGTGTTTCAACGCGCCCGGTTCAATGCCGTGTTGCTGTGCCCAACTGGGCCAGGCTTGCGGGCGCGACGTGGTGTGCAGCAGCGCTTCGCCACGCAAGGCCGAGGCAGGCGCCCGGCACAGGCGTTCATAACCGGCAAAACGCGGGCTCATGACCGGGCCGATGCGCTCGCTGGCCAGCTCATACACCTGCATATCCACTGGCCACGGCGGCTCTGCGAACACCAACAGCGCGTCGAGACCAGGACGTCTTGGATCTAGATCACCGTCACCCGCCGACAGATGCAGGCGCAGATCCGGCAGGTCGGCATTCAAACGGCCCAAGCGCGGGATCAGCCAGCGCGCCAGCAAACTGCCCGAGCAGCCGAGCACGAAGGGCGCGTCTGCGCTGCTTTGGGTGAGTTCGGCGCATACATCCCTTAAACGCTCAAAGGCCTCGCTGCTCGCGTCGCGCAAACGGATACCGGCATCTGTGAGTTTAAGGCCACGCCCATCCTTGGCGAACAGGCTGACACCCAAGTGTTCCTCCAACACTTTCAATTGGCGGCTGACCGCGCCGTGCGTTACATGCAATTGTTCGGCAGCCTGGCTCACACTGTTGAGTCGGGCGGTGGCTTCAAACGCGCGTAAGGCATTGAGGGGCGGAAGGTCTCGGCTCATCTGTGAGTTTTCCTGACAGGTTGTGGCGATCTTATCGGTTTTCAGCGTAGAACGTCAGGGGTAGAGTGGCCCTCATTGTTTCCCATCCCCATTCTCTCCTGGAGCGTCCCATGACTCAGTCCCAGACCGATCTACGCAACGGCCCGGATGCCAACGGCCTCTTCGGCGCCTTCGGCGGCCGTTACGTCGCTGAAACCCTGATGCCGTTGATCCTTGACCTGGCCCGTGAATACGAAGCGGCCAAGATCGATCCGGCCTTCAACGAAGAATTGGCCTACTTCCAGCGCGACTACGTCGGACGCCCAAGCCCACTGTATTTCGCTGAACGCCTGACCGAGTTCTGCGGCGGCGCCAAGATCTACCTCAAGCGCGAAGAGCTGAACCACACCGGCGCGCACAAGATCAACAACTGCATCGGCCAGATTCTGCTGGCACGGCGCATGGGCAAAAAACGCATCATCGCCGAGACCGGCGCCGGCATGCACGGGGTGGCCACCGCCACCGTTGCCGCGCGTTTTGGCCTGCAATGCGTGATCTACATGGGCACCACCGACATCGAGCGCCAACAGGCCAACGTATTCCGCATGAAGCTGCTGGGCGCGGAAGTGATCCCGGTCGTCGCCGGTACCGGCACCCTGAAAGACGCGATGAACGAAGCCCTGCGTGACTGGGTGACCAACGTCGACAGCACCTTCTACCTGATCGGTACCGTGGCCGGCCCACATCCGTACCCGGCGATGGTGCGCGACTTCCAGGCCGTGATCGGCAAGGAAACCCGCGACCAGTTGCAAGCCCAGGAAGGCCGCCTGCCGGACAGCCTGGTGGCGTGCATCGGCGGCGGTTCCAACGCCATGGGCCTGTTCCACCCGTTCCTGGATGACACAGGCGTAGAAATCATTGGCGTTGAAGCCGCCGGCCACGGTATCGAAACCGGCAAACACGCCGCCAGCCTGAACGGCGGTGTACCCGGCGTACTGCATGGCAACCGCACCTTCCTGCTGCAGGACGACGACGGCCAGATCATCGACGCCCACTCGATCTCAGCGGGCCTCGACTACCCGGGTATCGGCCCTGAACACGCCTGGTTGCATGACATCGGCCGCGTTCAGTACACCTCGGTGACTGATGACGAAGCCCTCGACGCCTTCCACAAATGCTGCCGCCTGGAAGGGATCATTCCAGCCCTGGAAAGCGCCCACGCCCTGGCCGAGGTGTTCAAGCGTGCACCGAACCTGCCGAAGGATCATCTGATGGTGGTCAACCTGTCGGGCCGTGGTGACAAAGACATGCAAACCGTGATGTTCCACATGGAACACTCTGAAAAAGAACACTCTTCGCAGGAGAAACACTGATGAGCCGCCTGCAAACCCGCTTCGCTCAGCTTAAAGAACAGAACCGCGCCGCCCTGGTGACCTTCGTCACCGCCGGCGACCCGGGCTATGACACCTCACTGGCAATCCTCAAAGGCTTGCCTGCCGCCGGTGCCGACGTGATCGAGTTGGGCATGCCCTTCACCGATCCGATGGCTGACGGCCCGGCCATTCAACTGGCCAACATCCGCGCGCTGACCGCCAAGCAGAACCTGGCGAAAACCCTGCAGATGGTCCGCGAGTTCCGCAAAGACAACAGCGACACCCCGCTGGTGTTGATGGGCTACTTCAACCCGATCCACAAATACGGCGTGCCGCAGTTCATCACTGACGCCAAGGAAGCCGGCGTAGACGGGCTGATCGTCGTCGACATGCCGCCTGAGCATAACGGCGAACTGTGCGACCCGGCCCAGGCCGCGGGCATCGACTTTATCCGCCTGACCACGCCGACCACTGACGACGTTCGCTTGCCGACTGTGCTCAATGGCAGCTCCGGCTTTGTGTATTACGTGTCGGTGGCCGGTGTGACCGGCGCTGGCGCCGCCACCCTGGAACACGTCGAAGAAGCCGTGACTCGCCTGCGCCGCCACACCGACCTGCCGATCAGCATCGGTTTTGGTATCCGTACGCCGGAACAGGCAGCGGCTATCGCACGCCTGGCAGACGGTGTGGTGGTGGGTTCGGCATTGATCGATCACATCGCCAATGCGAAAAATGATCAGCAAGCGATTGATGGCGTGTTGAGCCTGTGCGCGGCGCTGTCGGAAGGTGTCCGCAACGCCCGTACGTAAAGGCCGTGTAGCGGTAGGTAAAGTTCCTGATACAGAGGAATCAATCCGCCGCATCAGTACCTAAAGTGACAAGACCCAGGGATTTCGAACCTCGTTCGAAATCCCTTTTTTGTTCGTGCAGGACTGAGGAAACCCCCATGAAAATGCCTAAACGCTTGATAGCCGGTCTCGGTGTGCTGATGCTGGGTGCGAGCGCCCTGGCGCAGGCCGCGCCTTACGATCAAGGCGGCCCTGACCGTGGCGGCCCGCAAGGCCAGCACGAACAACGTGGCGATGATCACCGTGGCCCTCAGGACAACCGTCGCGGCCCACCCCAGGACTTCGGCCCGGTACGGCAAATCATCCACGACAACCACGGCCAGTTCTCCCGTGGCGCACCGCCACCGCCCAACGTGCGCCTGGTGCGCGGCCAGCCCCTGCCTCGTGGCTACTACGGCGAGCGCCTGGACAATCGCGCCCTGTCTCGCCTGCCGGTGTACCAGGGTTATGAATGGCGCCGTTCCGGCCCGGATGTCGTGCTGATTGCTGTGGGCACCGGTATCGTCTACGAAATCCTTGACGGGGTACTCAACTAAACCCTGCGCACTGATTGCCGAACTAGCTTTTGTGGTGAGCGGGCTTGCCCCGCGTTGGGGTGCGCAGCAGCCCCATCAAGGCGAATGCGTATTTTCAGATAAACCGAGCGATCTGGTTTTTGGGGGCGCTGCGCACCCCAACGCGGGGCAAGCCCGCTCGCCACAGAGCGGGCGTCAGTCAGAGTTCGATGCGCTCGACCTTACCCACCAGCAACACGTAGGACAGCGCGCCCAGCAATGCCAGCACCGCGATATACGTGATCGCTGGCGCAAACGAATCGCCACTGGCCAGAAAGCCAATCACGATGGGTGTGGTGATCGCCGACAAGTTACCGATGAAGTTGAACACGCCTCCCGTCAGCCCCAACAGCCGAGCAGGCGCGAGCGTTGAGACCAGTGACCAGGTAATCGACGCCAGGCCATTGCCGAAAAACGCCACCGCCAGAAACGCGATGACCCACGCCGTCGAATCCACATAGTTGGCGCCAATGATCGCCGTGGAAATCAGCAAGCCGCCGATGATCGGCAACTTGCGCGCAAAACCCACCGATGCGCCTCGGCGAATCAGCCAGTCGGAAAAAAGCCCCGAACACAGCACGCCCACAAACGCAGCAAGGAAGGGCAGCGATGCCAGCAGGCCGGACTTGATAAAGTCCATGCCGCGATATTTCACCAGGTAGGTAGGGAACCACGTCAGGAAAAACCACAGCGTGGAGTTCAGGCAGAACTGCCCAAGGTAGATGCCCCAGAGTTTGCGCTTGCTCAGCACGATGCCCAAATCCACCCAACTGAACGGCGCCTTGGTGGCCTGTGCCTGGATATCCACCAGCCCGCCGCCCTCACGGATCAGCTCGATTTCCGCCGCGTTGGCGCCCTTGAAATCCTTGGGCTCGCGGTACACGGCGAACCAGATCAGCGCCCACAAAATGCCCACGCCACCGGTGGCGACGAACACCATGTGCCAGCCAAACGCGTGTTGCAGCCAGGCCAGCACCGGCGTGAGAAACGCCAGCCCCACAAACTGCCCGGAGGTGTAGACGCCAATCGCCGTGGCGCGCTCACGCTCGGGAAACCAGGTGGTGACCACACGGCTGTTGATCGGGTAGGCCGGCGCCTCGAGGGCGCCGACGGCCATGCGCAGCACGAACAATGCGATAAAGCTGGCGGCAAAGCCCAGCATCACAGTGGCGATGGACCACAACAACAACGCCACCGTGTAGAGAATGCGCGGCGGCACGCGGTCCACCAGCCAGCCCCCGGGGATCTGCATGGCCGCGTAGGTCCAGCCGAAGGCCGAGAAGATCAGCCCGACGTGCACCGGGTCGATGCCCAGTTCGCTGGTCAGCGCCGGGGCGGCGATCGACAGGTTGCTGCGGTCGAGGTAGTTGATTACCACGGTGATAAACAGCAGCACCATGATGAAGAAGCGCTTTCTGCTGGGCGTGACTAAAGAAGCCTGCCCGGTGAAGGATTCAGGGTGCATGGGGGTTGCCTCTTCTTATGTTTATTGAGGACAGGTCGCGGTCAATGTGAGAGCTGGCTTGCCTGCGATAGCGGTGGATCAGCTTGCATCTCTGGAACTGACACACCGCTATCGCAGGCAAGCCAGCTCCCACAGTTTTAATTGCATTTCGTCAGTCAGAAATCACCACTCGGCAAAGCTGCCATCAGCATGCCGCCAGATCGGGTTGCGCCAGCGGTGGCCGATGGCCGCCCGCTCGATCACGTATTCCTCGTTGATCTCGATCCCCAGGCCCGGCCCGTTGGGGATCTTCACGAAGCCTTTGTCATAGTCGAACACGCCCGGATCGCGCACGTAATCGAGGAGGTCATTGCTCTCGTTGTAGTGAATGCCCAGGCTTTGCTCCTGAATGAACGCGTTGTAGCAAACCGCGTCCAGTTGCAGGCACGCGGCCAAGGCAATCGGGCCCAGCGGGCAGTGCAGGGCCAGGGCCACGTCGTAGGCCTCGGCCATGTTGGCGATCTTGCGGGTTTCGGTGATGCCACCGGCGTGGGAAGCGTCCGGCTGGATGATGTCGACGTAGCCTTCGCTGAGCACGCGCTTGAAGTCCCAACGCGAGAACAGCCGCTCGCCCAGGGCAATCGGCGTGCTGGTCAGCGGCGCCAGCTCTTTGAGCGCTTCGTAGTTTTCGCTGAGCACGGGCTCTTCGATAAACATCAGTTTGTACGGGTCCAGTTCCTTCATCAGCACCTTGGCCATGGGCTTGTGCACGCGGCCATGGAAGTCGACGCCAATGCCCACATTGGGGCCCACCGCATCGCGCACGGCGGCAACGTTGGCCAGGGCCAGGTCGACTTTTTCGAAGCTGTCGACGAACTGCAGTTCTTCAGTGCCGTTCATTTTCACCGCAGTAAAGCCACGGGCAACAGCCTCTTTTGCGGCGCGGGCGGTGTCGGCGGGGCGGTCGCCACCGATCCACGAATACACACGGATCTTGTCACGCACTTGGCCACCGAGCAGGTCGCTGACGGACACACCGAGGGCCTTGCCCTTGATGTCCCAGAGCGCCTGGTCAATGCCGGCGAGGGCGCTCATGTGCACGGCGCCGCCCCGGTAAAAACCGCCGCGATAGAGCACGGTCCAGATGTCTTCGATGTTGCGTGGGTCTTTGCCGATCAGGTAGTCGGATAACTCTTCGACGGCAGCGGCGACTGTGTGAGCGCGGCCTTCAACCACGGGCTCGCCCCAGCCGGTCACACCCTGGTCGGTTTCGACCTTGAGGAAGCACCAGCGCGGCGGGACGATGAAGGTCGTCAGTTTGGTGATTTTCATCTGTTATCTCTCTTATAGATGCGGCGCCTGTGGGCGCGGAACTTGAAATCAGCCCAGGGCTTTCCAGGCGGCGACATACGCCTGGGCCCGGCTCGCCACTTGGTCCACGGTCATGCCCGGCTTGAACAACCCGGAACCCAGCCCGAACCCTTTGGCGCCGGCGTCGATAAACACCTGCATGTTGTCCGGGGTGATGCCGCCCACCGGCAACAGCAACGTCCCGGTGGGCAATACTGCGAGCCACGCCTTGATCACCGCCGGGCCCATCTGCTCGGCCGGGAACAGCTTCAACACGTCAGCGCCTTCGGCCAGGGCGGCGAAGGCTTCGGTCGGCGTAGCGACCCCCGGCGACAGGAACAAACCCGCCGCTTTGGCCGCGCGCAACACCTTGGGATCGCTGTGGGGCATGACGATCACTTGGCCACCCGCCGCTTTCACCTGCTCGACCTGCTCCGGCGTCAGCACCGTGCCCGCGCCGATCAGGCAATCGGCGGGCAGGCTGTCGCGCAGGGTGCGGATGCTGGCGTACGGGTCAGGCGAATTCAGCGGCACTTCGATGACGCGAAAACCGGCCTCATACAGCACTTGGCCGACGGCCTGGGCTTCGTCCGGTCGCACGCCGCGCAGGATCGCGATCAAACCGTTTTGCGAGAGTGCTTCTTTAAGCATGTCTGGCCTCCGTTGCAGGTTGGGTAAGCCCGGCCGCCACGGCCAATTGCCACAGGCCGCGCTCGGTGGCTTCCTGCGCCAGGCTGACGTGAGCAAAACCGCAGAGGGCGAGGGCGCGTTGATAGCGGGCGCAGAGGGCGGGCGCGCCGACCAGGATGATCGGTGTGTGTTTGGCGCTGCCCGGCAGGCCCGTGAGTTCATGGCCGATCAACAGGCCGGACAGGTAATCAGGTTGCTGGTCAGGGGCGAGATCGCCGGTCAACCCGAGGGTCCGGGCGCTGAACAACGTGGACAGCACGCCGCGCTCGCCGTCTGTTGAAAGCGCCACTCGCACGCCACGGTCAAAGGCTTCGCCCTGGAAGTGCTCGCAAGACTGTTGGGTACGACCGAGGATGCTGTGCTTGCTCAGCACCGCGAACACTTCCCCGGTCATGAAGGTGTCGAAGTGGGTGATGCAGCCATCGACCATTTCGACCCATTTGGAATGACTGCCGGGCAGGCCGATCAGCACGTCGGGCCCCCTGTTTTGCAGCACGCCCAGCACCTGGGTTTCTTCGCCGCGCATCACATTGGGCAAACCGGCCCTCTCCATCACGCCAGGCACGATATGCACCTCCACGCCGCTCAGGCTGCGCACGCGGTGCAATGCCTGGCCCAGGCTGGCGACGTCCACGGGGGTATTGCGATACGCCGCCTCACTCCAGCCCTGAGCGCTGCCGACCATGCCGCAGGCAATCACCGGCAGGCCGGGTTGCGCGTCGAGCCAGTCGCCGCAGGCGGCGTCGAAGGCCAACTCGAAACCATCGCTGCACAGCACGCCGCCGATGTTCCGGGGCTCGCTGGGCAGGTGCATGATCCCGAACGCCAGCGCGCGCTGTTCGAGCACCACGCCCGCCGGGCCGAGTTTGTAAGCACGAAGGGAGCTGGTCCCCCAGTCGAGCGCGATCAATTGCGCCTGCATCGCTTCACCTGAAATGAGTGGGTGCTGAAAAAAGCAGATGGGCGAATATAAACCTATGGCCGGCGATATCTCAATATATAAATAACAGTCCCATATATTGGGCCAATCCATAAAAAATCCCGTCACCCGGTTGAAGGGTGACGGGATTGGAATCAGCGCCGGTTAAAAAATAGACAGGTCCAACTCACGCATGGCGCCCATCCAGATCGCGTAGTCGGTGTGGTCTTTCAAATCATTGCCGGTATCGGGGTGCAGGAACACCACCAGCCCCTCGCGATGCAACGCCAGCCACGGCAACACAACGCCGATGTATTCGGGCTCAAACGCCAATTGACAGCTCCAGTCCGGGTGCGGGCCCACTGGGCGTTCGTGTACACGGCCCATGCGCAGGGGAAACAGTTGCGCAGCGTCTTCACACAACTTGCGCGCTTGGCCAATGGTGCTGGCGTCGAAATAGATGTGGGCGTGATAGCCCTTGATACGTTGCATGGCAAAATCCGAATCCGATATACGCCAAATCCTAGACCGCAATGGACGGCAGGGCCAGCCCGGTCAGCGACTGCGCGCTGCTGGCTTGCTCGGCCACCAGCCAGTCGACAAAGCGCTCGACCAGCTGCCCGCGGCGTTTGCGCTGGGGTTGCACCACGTAATAACCGAAACGCGAAATCACCGTATCGCTGACCGGGCGGCACAGCCAGTTCTGCTCCAGCAGGTTATCCACCAGGTGGCGCCAGCCGATGGCCACGCCCTGGCCGGCAATCGCCGCTTGAATCAGCAAGGTGTAGTTGTCGAAACGCAGTTGGCCGGGGGTGGGCGCGGCGCTGATCCCCAGTTCGCGAAACACACCGCTCCAGTCGAACCACTGGCTGTTGTTTTCCTGCCGCAAATGCAACAAGGGAAAATCGTGCAAATTTTGCACAGTCAGCGGCGTGGCTTGTTCCTTGAGCCATTGCGGGCTGCACACCGGGAACACTTCCTCGTTGAACAGCCAGAGGCTGTCGCCCTGTTTGAAACGGCCGTCGCCAAACAACACTGCCACGTCGATATCGCTGCGCAAGGTGGCGTGGTTGCGTTCGCTGGTCACCAGGCTGACGTCGACCTGCGGGTTGGCCGCGTGGAAGCGGTGCAGGCGCGGCATCAGCCAGTAGGCGGCGAAGGCAAAGTCGGTGGCCACTTGCAGCACTTCGTGCTGGTCTTGTTGAGTAATGGCGCTGAGGCCGTGGTTGATCGTCTGCAAGCCGGCTTGCACGTGCTCGAACAGCAAGGCGCCGGCGTCGGTCAGCTCAATGCCCCGGTAGATGCGGTCAAACAGCCTGATCGCGAGTTGTTCTTCCAGGCGCTTGATCTGCTGGCTGATGGCCGGCTGTGTGGTGCCAAGCTCCATGGCGGCGGCGGTAAAGCTGCGGTGGCGCGCCGCCGCTTCAAAGGCGCGCAGCAAATCGAGGGAGACGTCACCGAGGGCTTCATACATAAGCTGTGCTTATCCTAGACATTGCTTTTCATGGGCTTTACCCCATTTTCCATGGGCTGCATGCTCATTCGCATAAACACCGCCTATGGAATGCCGAGAACCCATGAAGCGCAAGAACATTCTTTTCATCATGGCCGATCAAATGGCCGCCCCGTTGCTTCCGTTCTACGGTTCTTCGCCGATCAAGCTGCCTAATCTGAGCCGTTTAGCGGAGCAGGGCGTGGTGTTCGATGCCGCCTATTGCAACAGCCCGCTGTGCGCGCCATCGCGTTTTACCCTGGTCAGCGGCCAGTTGCCGAGCAAGATCGGCGCCTACGACAACGCCGCCGATTTCCCCGCCGACGTACCGACTTATGCTCACTACCTGCGTCGCCTCGGCTACCGCACCGCGCTGTCCGGCAAGATGCACTTCTGCGGCCCCGACCAGTTGCATGGTTATGAAGAACGCCTGACCAGCGACATCTACCCCGCCGACTACGGTTGGGCGGTGAACTGGGACGAGCCGGACGTGCGACCCACCTGGTACCACAACATGTCCTCGGTGCTGCAAGCCGGGCCCTGCGTGCGCACCAACCAGCTGGATTTCGATGAAGAAGTGGTGTTCAAGGCGCAGCAATACCTGTTCGACCACATCCGCGAAGACGGCGACCAGCCGTTCTGCCTGACCGTGTCGATGACGCACCCCCACGACCCGTACACCATTCCCAAGCCGTTCTGGGACCTGTACGACGATGGCGATATCCCTTTGCCCACAACGCCTGCGCAAGCTGATCTCGACCCGCACTCCCAGCGCCTGCTCAAAGTCTACGACCTGTGGGGCAAGCCGTTGCCAGTAAACAAGATCCGTGATGCACGGCGTGCCTATTTTGGCGCGTGCAGCTACATCGACAGCAATGTCGGCAAACTGCTGCAAACCCTGGAAGACACAGGCCTGGCTGACGATACGATCATCATCTTCTCCGGCGACCACGGCGACATGCTGGGCGAGCGCGGCCTCTGGTACAAAATGCACTGGTTTGAAATGGCGGCACGTGTGCCGCTGCTGGTGAGTGCGCCGGGGCAATTTGCGGCGGGCCGGGTGAGTAAAGCCGTGTCCACCGCCGATTTGTTGCCGACCCTGGTAGAACTGGCCGGCGGCGAGCTGGACCCGCGCCTGCCACTGGACGGCCGCTCGCTGCTCCCGCACTTGCGGGGGCAGGGCGGGCACGACGAAGTGTTTGGCGAATACATGGCCGAAGGCACCATCAGCCCGCTGATGATGATTCGCCGTGGCGCCTACAAATTCATCTACAGCGAAGACGACCCTTGTCTACTGTTCGATGTGCACAACGACCCGCACGAGCGGGAAGACCTCAGCCAGTCACCGGAACACCGGCCACTGTTCGAGGCGTTTTTGAGTGAGGCGCGGGCCAAATGGGACATCCCGGCGATCCACCAGCAGGTGCTCGCCAGCCAACGCCGCCGCCGTCTGGTGTTTGACGCACTGACCGAAGGCAAGCTGAAGAGCTGGGATCACCAGCCCCTGGTGGACGCCAGTCAGCAATACATGCGCAACCATATCGACCTCGACGACCTGGAGCGCAAGGCACGTTATCCACAACCCTGCCAAAACCAATAAATAGACAGAGGGAAGGCCATGCGAAAGTTGACTGTAGTGTTGGGCATGCTGGCGTTGAGCAGCGCCAATGTGTACGCGGACGCCAGTTGTGACACGGTGAAGATGGCTGATCCGGGCTGGAGCGATATCGCCGCCACCAATGCCATCACCGGTTTTCTGTTGAACGGCATGGGCTACAAGGCCAAGGTCGATACCCTCGCGGTGCCGATTACATTTGGCGGGCTCAAGGACGGCCAGGTGGATGTGTTCCTGGGCAACTGGATGCCGGCGCAGCAGGGCTTCTACGACAAGTTCGTGGCCAATGGCGATGTGGTGCAACTGGCGAAAAACCTCGACGGCACCGAGTTCACCCTCGCTGTGCCCGACTATGTGTGGGACGCCGGTGTGCATGACTTTGCCGACTTGAACAAATTTGCCGACAAGTTCGACAAGAAGATCTACGGCATCGGCTCCGGCGCGCCGGCGAATATCTCGTTGCAGGAAATCATCAAGAAGAACGACTTCGAGCTCGGCCAGTGGAAACTGGTGGAATCCAGCGAACAGGCGATGCTTGCCGAAGTGTCGCGGGCGGTGAAGAAGCAGAAATTCGTCACCTTCCTCGGCTGGACGCCACACCCGATGAACGTGCAGCTGAAAATGCACTACCTCAAAGGTGGCGAGAAATATTTTGGTGACACAGGAAGTGTGTATACCTTGACCCGCAAGGGCTACGCACAGTCCTGCCCGAACGTAGGAAAACTGCTGACCAACCTGAGTTTTACCCAGGAGATGGAGAACAGCATCATGGCCGAAGTGGCCAACAACAAGGTCAGCAATGCCGACGCGGCAAAGGCGTGGATCAAGGCTAATCCGGCGGTGCTGGATAAATGGCTCGATGGCGTGAAGACCGTGGATGGCAAGGATGCGTTGGCGGCTGTAAAAGCCAAGCTCTAAACCTCCGCCAAACCCTGTGGAAAGCGGCTACTGTGCAAACTGGTTTGTGTGGGAGCTGGCTTGCCTGCGATAGGATCACCTCGGTTTTACTGACAGACCGCGTCGTCTGCATCGAAGGCAAGCCAGCTCCCACACAAGCCTGCTTCCACAGGGGCCGGTGTGTGCTGATACCCTGATGCAAACCTTTCAACCCGAGCCTTTCATGCCCCGGCCCAACCGCCACACCCTTTTCCCTTTCCTCGCCTGGCTCCCGCGCCAAACCCGCGCCAACGTCGGCCGGGACGCGATTGTCGGCCTCAGTGGGGCCGTGCTCGCCCTTCCACAATCAATTGCCTACGCGCTGATCGCTGGCCTCCCACCCGAGTACGGTCTATACGCGGCCATCATCCCGGTGTTGATCGCGTGCCTGTGGGGCTCGTCATGGCACCTGATTTGCGGCCCGACAGCGGCCATTTCCATCGTGCTCTACGCCAGTGTCAGCCCGCTTGCCGTGCCGGGGTCACAGGACTACATCACGCTGATCCTGTTGCTGACATTCCTCGCCGGGGTTTTCCAGTGGTTGCTCGGCATGCTGCGCTTTGGCGCGCTGGTGAATTTCGTCTCTCATTCGGTGGTGCTGGGTTTCACGTTGGGTGCGGCCGTGGTGATTGCCTTGGGGCAACTGCCCAACCTGCTGGGGCTGGATCTGCCCAGCCAGGCCACGGCGATCAAAAGTTTGCTGGCACTTGTGGACCACGGCGGGGAGTGGGATCACGCCTCCCTCGCGCTCGGGGCAGGCACCTTGCTGGCAGGCGCACTGCTCAAGTGTTGGGTACCGCGCTGGCCGACGCTGCTGATCGCCCTGGCCCTGGGCAGCCTGGTCGCGTGGCTGTGGCCGGCCATGTTCGGGCATGTGGCGCTGGTGAGTTCGTTTGTGGGCAAGCTGCCGCCCTTCAGCCCGTTGCCGATGGACCTGGACATGATTCTGCGCCTGCTGCCCAGCGCCGTGGCCGTGGGCATGCTGGGGCTGGTGACCAGCCTGTCGATTGCCCGCTCACTGTCGGCCCGGTCGCAGCAATTGCTCGATGCCAATCAAGAAGTCCGCGCGCAGGGGTTATCCAATATCGTTGGCGGTTTTTTCTCCGGGTACCTGTCAGCCGGCTCCTTTACACGCTCAGGGCTCAGCTATGAGGCCGGCGCGTGTTCGCCGCTGGCGGGGGTGTTTTCAGCCCTGTGGGTGGCGCTGTTTGCGCTGTTTGGCGCGGCGTTGATCGCCCACATTCCGATCCCGAGCATGGCCGCGAGCATCCTGCTGATTTGCTGGGGGTTGGTGGACCACAAAGGCATTCGCGCCTTGTTTCGCGTGAGCCGTGCCGAGTTTGTGGTAATGGGCCTGACCTGCGTTGCAACCTTGTTGCTGGAGCTGCAAACCGCGATTTACGCGGGCGTGTTGGCCTCGCTGTTTTTCTACTTGAAACGCACCTCGCAGCCCCGCGTTCAGCAATGGCGCGACGGGGATGAGGATGTGCTGCGAGTGGGCGGTTCGATCTTTTTCGGCGCCAGCCATTACCTGCAAGTGCGCCTGCAAAGCTTGCAGGGCGAGCGGGTGGTGATCGAGGCGCAGCAGATCAACTTTATCGACTATTCGGGGGTGGAGATGCTGCACCAGGAGGCGCGCAGGTTGCGCGGTTTGGGGCGTAGTCTGACGTTGCGCCGGGCGCGGCCGCAGGTGGTGGAAGAACTGAAAAAGCTCGAGGGTGCCGACAACTGCCCCCTCCATTTCGAAGACTGAACGGAATCAAAAATGTGGGAGCTGGCTTGCCTGCGGTAGCGGTGGGTCAGCCAACAAACCTGTCTCTGACAGACCGCTATCGCAGGCAAGCCAGCTCCCACATTGACTGTGCCCACTTTGGATTGGGGCTAGGCCAACTGCCGGCGCAGTTCAGCCAACACCGGCGCCGACGCCGGGCGCACTCCACGCCACAGGAAGAACGCTTCCGCCGCCTGCTCAACCAGCATGCCGAGGCCGTCCATCGCCACTGCGGCGCCTTGCTCAGAAGCCCAGCGGCAAAATGCTGTCGGCTCCTTGGCATACATCATGTCGTAGCAAAACGTCTTGCCCGGTTCGATCAAGCTTCCGGCAATCGGCGGTACATCGCCTGACAGGCTGGCGGACGTGGCGTTGATAATCAGGTCCACCGGCTCACGCAACCAGTCGAAACCGCTGGCAGACACGGGGCCCAAATCATCAAACAGCTCGGCAAGCCGTTCGGCCTTTTCCACGGTGCGGTTGGCGATAATCAGCGAGGCGGGCTTTTGCGCCAGCAAAGGCTCCAAAGCCCCACGCACCGCGCCGCCAGCGCCCAGCAGCAGAATGCGTTTACCTTGCAGGCTCAACCCGGCGTTGACCGTCAGATCACGCACCAGGCCCGCGCCGTCGGTGTTGTCGCCGAGCAGGCTGCCATCGGCCAGTTTGCTCAGTGTGTTCACCGCACCCGCGCGCTCGGCGCGTTGGGTGAGGGAGCTTGCCAACCGATAGGCCTCTTCCTTGAACGGCACGGTGACGTTGGCGCCACGGCCTTGCTGAAAGAACTCACGGGCACAACCGGTGAAATCCTCCAATGGCGCGAGCAAAGTGCTGTAGTCCAACTGCTCACCGGTCTGCTCAGCAAACATGCGATGAATCAGCGGCGATTTGCTGTGGCCGATGGGGTTGCCGAACACGACATAACGGTCCATTACACCACCGCCTTTGGCGCGGCCACGCCCAGCCAGTCACGGTCTTGCAGGAAGTAGTCAGTGAGGCGTGCTTCTTCGCTGCCGGCCTCGGCTTTCCAGTCATAGCTCCAGCGCACTTGGGGCGGCAGCGACATGAGGATGGACTCGGTACGCCCGCCCGACTGCAGGCCAAACAAGGTGCCGCGGTCGTAAACCAGGTTGAATTCAACGTAGCGCCCGCGACGGAATTCCTGGAACTGGCGCTGTTGCTCGGTGTAAGCCATGGCCTTGCGGCGCTGCACGATCGGCAGGTAGGCGTCGATGTACGCATCGCCAATGGCGCGGATGAAGGCGAAGCAGGTGTCGAAATCCCACTCGTTCAAATCATCGAAGAACAAACCGCCGATACCGCGCGGTTCATTGCGGTGCTTGATGTGGAAATAGGTGTCGCACCAGGCCTTGTAGCGTGAATACACGTCCGGGCCAAAGGGCGCGCAGGCCTGCTCGGCCACACGGTGCCAGTGGATGCAGTCGTCTTCGTTGCCGTAGTAGGGCGTGAGATCGAAGCCACCGCCGAACCACCACACCGGCTCTTCGCCTTCTTTTTCGGCGATGAAAAAACGCACATTGGCGTGGGACGTTGGTACATGCGGGTTATGCGGGTGGATCACCAGCGACACGCCGAGCGCTTCGAAGCCGCGGCCAGCCAATTCCGGGCGGTGCGCGCTGGCGGAGGGTGGGAGACCGCTGCCAAACACGTGGGAAAAGTTGACGCCGCCTTTTTCGATCACCGAACCGTTTTCGATCACACGGGTGCGACCGCCGCCGCCGGCAGGCCGGGTCCAAGCGTCTTCGATAAAGCGAGTGTCCGTCTCGAAGGTTTCCAGGGCGCTGCAAATGCGGTCTTGCAGGTCGAGCAGGTAGGCCTTTACAGCCTCGGTGCGGGTAGTCATGGCATCACCTTGAATCGGGCAAAGCTACGCGAGGCCATTGGGCGTCGGCGGCAAATGGGCGCACAGGATACCACTGCACCCCCTGCCGCCGCAGTTGACGAAGATCAAGCTTAGGAGTCCGATAGGGGGCTACGCGATTCGACCTCAGGAGAAGTGCAGATGGCCAAACGTATCCAGTTCAGTGCCCATGGCGGCCCCGAAGTACTTGAGTATGTGGACTACACGCCAGCGGAGCCTGGCCCACAGCAGGTTCGCGTGCGCAACGAGGCCATTGGCCTGAACTTCATCGACACCTATTTTCGCAGCGGCCTGTATGCGCCGCCGTCCTTGCCATCGGGGTTGGGCGCCGAAGGTGCCGGGGTGGTCGACGCCGTGGGCAGCGAAGTCACCCAATTCAAAGTCGGCGACCGCGTTGCCTATGGCAGCGGCCCGCTCGGTGCCTACAGCGAGCTGCATGTGCTGCCCGCCGCCAACCTGGTGCACCTGCCAGAGGGCATCAGCTTCGAACAAGCCGCCGGCGCCATGCTGAAAGGTCTGACTGTGCAGTACCTGCTGCGCCAAACCTATGAATTGAAAGGCGGCGAAACCATTCTGTTCCACGCAGCCGCCGGTGGCGTGGGTTCCCTGGCCTGCCAGTGGGCCAAGGCGTTGGGCGTCAAGCTGATCGGCACTGTCAGCTCGCCGGAAAAGGCCGCGCTGGCCAAATCCCTCGGTGCGTGGGAAACCATCGACTACAGCAAGGAAAACGTCGCACAGCGCGTGCTGGAGTTGACTGACGGCAAGAAAGTCCCGGTGGTGTACGACGGCGTCGGCAAAGATACTTGGCTGACTTCGCTCGATAGCGTGGCACCGCGTGGACTGGTGGTCAGTTTTGGTAACGCGTCGGGCGCCGTGGATGGGGTGAACCTGGGGATTTTGGCAGCTAAAGGCTCGCTGTACGTCACCCGGCCAACACTGGCGACCTACGCCAACAACCCGGAAAACCTGCAGGCGATGGCCGACGATCTGTTCTCGATGATCAAGAGCGGCAAGGTGCGCATTGATATCAACCAGCGGTACTCGCTGGCTGAGGCGGCGAAGGCGCAGACGGAGTTGTCGGGGCGGCGTACGACGGGGTCGACCATTCTGTTGCCGTAAGGCAATGGATTTTCAGGGTCAGTGATGGCCTCTTCGCGGGCAAGCCCGCTCCCACAGTTGGAATGCGTTTCCCTGTAGGAGCGGGCTTGCCCGCGATGGCCGCACCTCGGTCTCAGGAAGGCCGCACCACCTCACCCGTGGCCAAATCACGAATCAGGCTCGGGTTCTTGCGCCCACCCAAAGCACCGCCCAACACCAGGTCAACCTGGCCTCGGAAATACTGCTCCACTCGAATCCGTGTACGCGCTGAAGGGCGCCCCTGTGGGTTCGCCGACGTTGAAATCAACGGCCCAACCAGCGAACACAAATCCCGCACCAGCGGGTGATCGCTGACCCGCAAGGCCACCGTATCGTGCACACCCGTCACCCATTCCGGCAGCAAGTCCTGATGGGGCACCAACCAAGTGTTCGGCCCCGGCCAGGTGCTGGCCATGCGTTCAATCCAGGTGTCCGGGAAGTCTTCGAACAGGAAGTCGAACTGGCGGATATTGTCCGCCACCAGAATCAGGCCCTTATCCACCGAGCGATTCTTGATTGCCAGCAGCCGGTCCACCGCCTCTTCATTCCACGGGTCGCAGCCCAGGCCCCAGACCGCCTCGGTCGGATAGGCAATCACCGCGCCTGCGCGAATTTCTCGTGCGGCTTCCAGCACACGCCACCTGTTGACCATTGCTTGTTCTCCGGACTAAAGCTCTACGCAGTTTACCGATCTTCTTTACAAAACCTAATTACAAAACCTGGCTGCGCGCATGCCAGCGCCCGCTTTCACAGACCACCAAGCCTTCAAGTTCCAGCTCAGTCAGGGTTGCCAGTACCTGGGACAGAGCCCGCCCGCTGGCAATGGCCAACGCTTCACTGGTATGGGGCGCCGCGTGCAGCAAGGTTACCAGCGGATGGGTCACCGGCAGCGGCACCGGGCACGACAGCGCCTGCCAGCCGCGCAACCCTTCCAGGATATGGTCGATGGTTTCCACCAGCATCGCACCGTCGCGGATCAACTGGTGACAACCCTTGGCGCCGGGGTGATGAATGGAGCCCGGAATCGCGTACACCTCACGACCTTGTTCAGCCGCCAGCCGCGCGGTGATCAGTGAGCCGCTGGCCACGCCGGCCTCCACCACCAGCACACCCAGGGACAGGCCGCTGATGATTCGATTGCGTCGAGGAAAGTTGGCGGGCTGGGGCGCCGTGTCCAGCGGGTACTCGGAAACCACGGCACTGCCTCTGGCAATCATCGCGGCGGCGAGCTTTCGATGGCGCTGTGGATAAAAATTTTCCAGCCCGGTGCCGAGCACGCCGATTGTATGCCCACCCACATCCAATGCCGCCTGATGCGCAGCGCCGTCGATGCCCAGTGCAAGCCCGCTGGTGATAACAAAACCAGCGCTCGCCAGGCTGCGGGAAAAGGCAGCCGCGGTGTCCATGCCGGGGCGGGAAGCGCGGCGGCTGCCGACCATCGCCAACTGTGGTTTTTCCAGAATAGTGGGGTCGCCAGCAACGAATAATAACGGCGGCGCATCCTCTATCTGCGCAAGCAATGCCGGGTAGTCGGGGCTGTCCCACATCAGCAAATGCTGGGCCGGACGCTCCAGCCATGCCAATGCCTCGCTGGCACCATCACGAATTTGCGGGCTGCGCCGGGCCTCGGCACTGACAGCGGGCAACCCTAGGGAACGCCAGGCACTGGCGGGTGCACTGATGGCCTTTGACGCGCTACCGAACGCTTCGATCAATGTGTGAAACCGCTTCGGACCCAGTTCCGGAAGCCTGTGCAAGCGTAGTCGAGCTTCCAGTTCTGACGGGGAAATTTCACTGCAGTTTGTCGGATACATCTGATCGTCCTTGACCGGAACAAGCTGTGGATAACTCTGTTGGTAACTTATTTAGCAGGCTACTTATTGCGTTTGACGGACAGTCTTGAATCGGTCTTTCACCGCCAGGGCACGCGAGGCGCTGAGCACCAGCCCGTAACTGAGCTTTTCATAGGTCCGAAACACCAGCAGGGTGCCGGCGCGTTCGTCGGGGAGTTGGGTTTGAGCATGGGTAAAAGGGTCGCGCACGGTGACGCCGGTTTTGATGACGCTCAGCAATTGGCCTTCAACCAGGCCATCGCGGCGGCCTTTGTTCAGGGTCACGGCGTCCAGCACACCGATGTGGGCAACGCCTCTGGGGATGTCGATGATGTGCCCTTCGACAAGAGGCCCAGGCGCCGACCTCGCAAGGCTGGAAAGCTGGATAGGCTGTTCGGCACGCAATAAGCGGTCACCGGGGCGCACCTCTTGGGTGATTCGCTGCACCGCCAGGGTGGTGAGGTCACCCGCGGTGACAAAGCGCGCCGTGCCGATATCATCGGCGTTGATACCCAGCAGCTCCCGGGTTTGCGGGTCGGTGTAGGCCTTGCCGCGCCGGAATATCCCATAAACAGGCTGAGCCGGGTCCAGGTTGCCCCGGGCATGTACCCGATCCCCCTCAGCGCCCAGCACGCGCCCCGAACCGGCCGAAACAATGTAAGGCGCGCGGTCCAGTTCCTGCGGACTATCCAGAATGCGGTTATGCAGTAGAAAGCGCTGGATGGCCTGCTGTGTCGGTTGATCCAGACGCTGCGCGGGCTGTGGCAGCAGGGCCATGGCAGACGGGCCCCACAGCAGCAAGACGAGTAGCGATTTCCTCATGGGGTGAATCTCCTTTATTATGTGCGTTCGCGTGAAATGCCAGAGCCTTCGCGGCCTTTGGACGTTTCACACCGGTCGTGTGGGTCCATCCCAACGCCGATTTGCCTCTACCTCACATGTGCAGCAATTACGCTTATGGCTATTTTGAACATCCTCGAATTTCCCGACTCGCGCCTGCGCACGATCGCCAAACCGGTGGCCGTAGTGGACGACAAGGTTCGTCAGTTGGTCGATGACATGTTTGAAACAATGTATGAAGCGCCGGGCATTGGCCTCGCCGCCACTCAGGTCAACGTGCATCAGCGCGTCGTGGTCATGGACCTGTCGGAAGATCGCAGCGAGCCCCGGGTGTTTATCAACCCCGAGTTCGAACCGCTGACCGAAGAGATGGGTGAATACCAGGAAGGCTGCCTGTCGGTGCCGGAGTTCTACGAGAACGTCGAACGCCCGCTGCGCGTGAAGATCAAGGCCCTGGACCGTGATGGCAAACCCTACGAGCTGATCGCCGACGGCCTGCTGGCCGTGTGCATCCAGCACGAGTGCGACCACCTTAACGGCAAGCTGTTTGTTGATTACCTGTCCACGCTTAAACGCGACCGGATCAAGAAGAAGCTGGAAAAAAAGCATCGCCAGCAAGCTTGATGCCCTTCTTCCAAAGGCTTGCTACGGCAAGCCTTTTTCTTTTGTGACTGTTTTTAACCGAGACCTCCCATGACCGAGCCACTGCGCATTGTTTTTGCCGGCACTCCTGAATTTGCCGCCGAACATCTGAAGGCCTTGCTTGCCAGCCCTTATGACATCGTCGCGGTGTACACGCAGCCGGATCGCCCGGCCGGTCGCGGGCAAAAACTGATGCCGAGCCCGGTCAAGCAGCTGGCGCTGGAGCACAACATTCCTGTGGTGCAACCGCCGACCCTGCGCAATGCCGAGGCTCAGGCTGAACTGGCTGCACTGAAACCCGACCTGCTGGTGGTAGTGGCTTACGGCTTGATCCTGCCTCAAGCCGTGCTGGATATCCCGCGCCTGGGTTGCATCAACAGCCACGCCTCGCTGCTGCCACGCTGGCGCGGTGCGGCGCCGATCCAACGCGCCGTGGAAGCGGGCGACAACGCAAGCGGTGTAACGGTGATGCGCATGGAAGCGGGTTTGGATACCGGCCCGATGCTGCTCAAAGTCACTACGCCGATCACGGTCGAAGACACCGGCGGCAGCCTGCATGATCGCCTTGCCGAGCTGGGCCCGCCCGCCGTGATCCAGGCCATCGCCGGCTTGGCTGCAGGCACACTGCAAGGCGAGGTGCAGGACGACAGCCTGGCCACCTACGCCCACAAACTGAACAAAGACGAAGCGCGCATCGACTGGAGCCGCCCGGCGGTAGAGCTGGAGCGTCTGGTACGCGCCTTCAACCCGTGGCCGATCTGCCACAGCACCCTCAACGGCGAAGCGTTGAAAGTATTGGCCGCCACATTGGCCGACGGCAAAGGCGCCCCCGGTGAAATCATCGGCGCCAGCAAGGACGGCCTGCTGGTCGCGTGCGGTGAACAAGCGCTGTGCCTGACCCGTCTGCAATTGCCCGGTGGCAAGGCGCTTAATTTCAGCGATTTGTTCAACAGCCGTCGTGAGAAATTTGCCTTGGGCACGGTTCTCGGGGCGGTTGCTCAATGAACCCGCGTCTGGCCGCCGCCAAGGCTCTCGCCGCCGTACTCAACGGCAAGGCGTCGCTGAACAGTTCACTGCCCACGCAGTTGGACAAGGTTGAAGACCGCGACCGAGGTTTCACCCAGGACCTGGCATTCGGCACCGCGCGCTGGCAGCCACGTTTGTCGGCACTCGCGGCCAAGCTGCTGCAAAAGCCGTTCAAGGCAGCGGACGCCGATGTTGAGGCGCTGATGCTGGTCGGCCTCTATCAGTTGCTCTACACCCGTGTGCCCGCCCACGCCGCCATCGGTGAGACGGTCGGTTGCGCCGACAAGCTGAAAAAGCCTTGGGCCAAAGCCCTGCTCAACGCCGTGCTGCGCCGCGCCCAACGTGAGAGCGAAGCGCTGCTGGCCGAGCTGGAGCACGATCCGGTGGTGCGCACCGCTCACCCGCGCTGGCTGCAGAAATCCCTCAAGGCCTTCTGGCCTGAACAATGGGAAGCCATTTGCGCCGCCAACAATGCGCACCCGCCGATGATCCTGCGGGTCAACCGCCGCCATCACAGCCGTGACGCCTACCTGCAATTGCTCACCGATGCCGGTATCAATGCAACGCCGTGCGTGTACAGCGTCGACGGCATCGTGCTCGAAGCCGCCAGCGATGTGCGCAGCCTGCCGGGCTTTGCCGAAGGCTGGATCAGCGTGCAGGACGAAGCAGCGCAACTGGCCGCCGACCTGCTCGACCTGGCGCCCGGCCAACGCGTGCTCGACGCCTGCTGCGCACCCGGCGGCAAGACGTGTCACATCCTTGAAGTGGAAAAAGACCTGGCCGGTGTCGTCGCGGTTGACCTGGAAGCCAAGCGCCTGGTGCGCGTGCGCGAGAACCTCGCGCGCTTGGGCCTGAGCGCCGACTTGATTGCCGCCGATGGCCGCGATACCGCCACTTGGTGGGACGGCAAACCGTTCCAGCGCATTCTGCTCGACGCGCCGTGTTCCGCCACCGGTGTGATCCGCCGCCACCCGGATATCAAGCTGACCCGCCAACCGGACGACATCGCCGCCCTCGCCGTGCTGCAAGGCGAGCTGCTCGACGCCCTGTGGCCGACCCTGGAAGTCGGCGGCATTCTGCTCTACGCCACCTGCTCCACGCTGCCGACCGAGAACACCGAAGTGATCGCAGCCTTCCTGGCCCGCACCAGTGGTGCGCGGGAGCTGGACCTCGCTACAGCGGCCGGCATCAAGCAGCCCCACGGTCGCCAATTACTTGCACAGGAAGGCGGCCATGATGGCTTCTACTACGCCAAACTGATCAAGATCGCCGCCGCGCGCGGCTGAACGGTTTTAAGGGAGTGACCGGATGAAAATCATCATCCTTGGGGCAGGGCAGGTCGGCGGCACGCTGGCCGAACATTTGGCCAGCGAAGCCAATGACATCACGGTGGTCGACACCGACAGCGAGCGCCTGCGCAACCTCGGCGACCGCCTGGATATCCGCACCGTACACGGTCGCGCGTCGTTCCCGACGGTGCTGCGCCAGGCCGGTGCCGACGATGCCGACATGCTCGTAGCGGTGACGAACAGCGACGAGACCAATATGGTGGCCTGCCAGGTCGCCCATACCCTGTTCCACACCCCGACCAAAATCGCCCGGGTCCGTGAGGCGGCGTACCTGACCCGTGCAGGGCTTTTCGACAACGACGCGATTCCCGTCGACGTGTTGATCAGCCCGGAGCAAGTGGTCACTCACTACATCAAGCGCCTGATCGAAATTCCCGGCGCCTTGCAGGTCATCGACTTTGCCGAAGGCAAGGCGCAACTGGTGGCCGTGAAGGCTTACTACGGCGGGCCGTTGGTGGGCCAGCAACTGCGTCAGCTGCGCGAACACATGCCGAATGTGGAAACCCGCGTGGCCGCGATTTTCCGTCGCGACCGGCCGATCCTGCCGCAGGGCGACACGGTGATCGAGGCCGATGACGAGGTATTTTTCATCGCCGCCAAAGCGAATATTCGCGCAGTGATGAGCGAAATGCGCCGGCTCGACGAGACCTATAAACGGATCGTTATCGCGGGCGGTGGGCAAATCGGCGAGCGTTTGGCCGAGGCCATCGAGAGCCGCTACCAGGTGAAGATCATCGAGATGAACCCGGCACGTTGCCGGCATTTGTCCGACACCCTGGACAGCACCGTCGTACTCCAGGGCAGTGCCTCGGACCGCGACCTGCTGCTGGAAGAAAACATCGCCGATGCGGATATCTTCCTGGCCCTGACCAATGATGACGAAGCCAATATCATGTCCTCGTTGCTGGCCAAACGGCTGGGGGCGAAGAAGGTGATGACCATCATCAACAACCCGGCCTATGTGGACCTGATCCAGGGCGGCGACATAGACATCGCCATCAGCCCGCAACTGGCCACCATCGGCACTTTGCTCGCCCACGTGCGCCGTGGCGATATCGTGAGTGTGCACTCCCTGCGCCGGGGTGCGGCAGAAGCCATCGAGGCGATTGCGCACGGTGATTCCAAGTCGAGCAAGGTGATCGGCAAGGCCATCCGCGATATCGGTTTGCCGCCGGGCACCACCATTGGCGCCATCATTCGTGATGAAGAAGTGATCATTGCCCACGACGATACGATGATCGCCACCGGTGACCATGTGATCCTGTTTCTGGTGGATAAAAAACATATCCGCGATGTGGAGAAGTTGTTCCACGTGGGGCTGAGCTTCTTTTAATTCCATTGTGGCGAGGGAGCTTGCTCCCGCTGGACCGGGCTGGCGCACCAGTGCGAAGCGCTCGCAAAATCTTTGGGACTGCTGCGCAGTCCAGCGGGAGCAAGCTCCCTCGCCACAACAGCCTTCTTTCACTCAAGGAGCCAATAAATGCTCGAATCCCTGGAAAAAATGCTCGCCAAGGGTGTGGATAATTCACTGCTGCGCTTTGGCTTGGGCAAGGGTTATCTGGACTTGAAGGAGAATGCCAAGGCGGCGGAGCATTTGCACAAATGCGTGGAGTTTGATCCGAAATATTCAGCCGCGTGGAAGTTGTTGGGCAAGGCTCAGCAAGCGCTGGGTGACAGCGCCGCCGCACGGCAGGCGTGGGAAAAGGGGATTGCAGCGGCCCAGGCCCATGGCGACAAACAGGCCGAAAAAGAAATGACGGTATTCCTGAAAAAACTCGACCGCCAGGCCTGAGGTGGTCCCCTGTGGGAGCTGGCTTGCCTGCGATGCAGGCAACTCGGTGTTTCAGTTACACCGAGGCGATGCCATCGCAGGCAAGCCAGCTCCCACCTATGACCTCCATCGGTCTGGAGGTCAGCGGTGAATCAATACCACCGCTCTTCACCCGGCGGGCGTTTCTTGAAGCGTTTCATGCTCCACATGTACTGGCTCGGGTAGGCGCCGACATAACGCTCCACCACCTTGCTCATTGCCGCGCAGGACGTGGCAGTGTCGGTGCTGTACATGTCTTGCGGCGCAGCTTCCAGAATCACTTTGTAACCCGAACCGTCCGGCAGCCGCAGCGCGTGCAGGAACACGCCAACCGCCTTGTGGCCCGCGAGCATGTTCGGCACGAATTTGCTGGTCAGCGCCTGGGTGGCGAAGAACGGCACAAAAATTCCCGCCGATTCCGCCGGCTCAGGATCAGCCGGGATGCCCACCTGGCCACCTTTGCGCACTTCCTTGATCACGCTGAGAATGCCTTCCTTGGTCGACGCCGCCACGCGATTGCCCAATTGCACGCGCTGTTTTTGCAGCAGCTCGTCCACCGCCTTGAGCTTGGGCGGGCGGTAGAAAATGATCGGTTTGCATTGGTTGCAATAGAAGTGATTGAGCACTTCCCAGTTGCCCAGGTGGCTGGTGATGCCGACCACGCCTTTGCCCGAGGCCAGGGCTTCGTGCAGCACTTCCAGGCCTTCGACTTCGCGTACCAGATCGATGGAGCGCTGGGCCGGCCAGATCCAGGCACAGGCGCTTTCGGTCAGGGACTTGCCGATGTCCATCAGGCTCTGGCCGACGAGGCGCTCGCGGGCAGCCGGGTCCATGTCCGGAAAACACTTGGACAGGTTGATCCGCACCGTGTCGCGGGAGCGGTTGGGGGTTTTCCACATGATCCAGCCAATTGCCGTGCCCACGGCCTGAACGGCGCGCCAGGGCAACAGGGCAAATAACCGAAGAGCGCCTACCAGCAAGGCGCCTTTAAACTTTTCCACAGGTCACTCCTGATCGTGTGTGGTGCGCAAAGCCGGCATTCTAACCGGCGTTGGCCAGGTCCGCGTAACGGTCGCAATCTTGAGTGTGGTCCATGACCATGCCCGAGGCCTGCATGAACGCGTAGCAAATGGTCGGGCCGACGAAGGTGAAACCGGCCTTTTTCAGCGCTTTGCTCATGGCTTCGGCTTCGGCGGTGATTGCCGGGACTTCGCTGCGATCCTTGAAGTGATTGACCTTGGGCTTGCCGCCGACGAACGACCAAAGCAACCCCACCGGATCTTCCAGCGCCAGCCAGGCCGCAGCATTGCGGCGGGTGGCGTTGAGTTTGAGGCGATTGCGCACGATGCCCGGGTCGAGCATCAACGCTTCGATTTCGTCATCGGTGAGCCGTGCCAGGCGCTGCGCATCAAACCCGAACAGGACCTTTCGATAATGCTCGCGTTTGCGTAAAACAGTGATCCAGGACAGGCCCGCCTGGAACCCTTCGAGCAAAAGCAACTCGAACAGTCCCTGCGCATCGCGCAGCGGCGTTCCCCACTCCTGATCGTGATAAGCCATGTACAGCGGATCTTCAGAACACCAAAAGCAGCGTGGCATAAGGCTCCAGGGAGTGGTGGCGGGGCCGAATCGGGTATACTCCCGCTCTTTAAATCGCAGCCCAAGTAACAGGTGAATTTCGTGAGCCAGCCTACGCCAGCCGTGCGTACCTTCCAAGACTTGATCCTCGCCCTCCAGCAATACTGGGCCGAGCAAGGTTGTGTGGTACTTCAGCCCTACGATATGGAAGTAGGCGCCGGCACTTTCCACACCGCAACATTCCTGCGGGCCATCGGCCCGGAAACCTGGAACGCCGCTTATGTGCAGCCCAGTCGTCGCCCGACTGACGGCCGCTACGGCGAAAACCCGAACCGTCTGCAGCATTACTACCAGTTCCAGGTGGTGTTGAAGCCGAACCCGGACAACTTCCAGGAGCTGTACCTGGGCTCGCTCAAGCATGTCGGCCTGGACCCATTGGTGCACGACATCCGCTTCGTCGAAGACAACTGGGAATCTCCAACCTTGGGCGCCTGGGGCCTGGGCTGGGAAGTCTGGCTCAACGGCATGGAAGTGACGCAGTTCACTTACTTCCAGCAAGCGGGCGGCATCGAATGCTACCCGGTGACCGGCGAAATCACTTACGGCCTTGAGCGCTTGGCCATGTACCTGCAAGGCGTGGACTCGGTCTACGACCTGGTGTGGGCTGACGGCCCGTTCGGCAAAGTGACCTACGGCGACGTGTTCCACCAGAACGAAGTGGAGCAGTCCACCTACAACTTCGAACACGCCAACGTCGACAAGCTGTTCGAACTGTTCGACTTCTATGAAAGCGAAGCCAAGCGCCTGATCGAACTCGACCAGCCGCTGCCGTTGCCAAGCTATGAAATGGTGTTGAAGGCCTCCCACACCTTCAACCTGCTGGATGCCCGCCGTGCCATCTCGGTCACTGCGCGCCAGCAATACATCCTGCGTGTGCGCACCCTGGCGCGTTCCGTCGCCCAAGCCTACCTGCTGGCGCGCGCCAAGCTGGGCTTCCCGATGGCAACCCCGGATCTGCGTGATGAAGTACTGGCCAAGCTGGAGGCTGCACAATGAGTGCTCAAGATTTCCTGGTTGAACTGGGCACCGAAGAGCTGCCACCCAAGGCACTGAACACCCTGGCCGACGCATTCCTGGCCGGTATCGAAAAAGGCCTGCAAAGCGCCGGCCTGAAATTCGCCGCGAAAAAAGTCTACGCCGCGCCACGCCGCCTGGCCGTGTTGCTGACCGCGCTGGAAACCCAGCAGCCGGACCGCAGCATCAACCTCGACGGCCCGCCACGCCAGGCCGCGTTTGACGCCGAAGGCAACCCGACTCAAGCGGCCCTGGGCTTCGCCAAGAAGTGCGGCGTTGAACTGAGCGAGATTGACCAGAGCGGCCCGAAACTGCGGTTCAGCCAGGTCATCACCGGCAAGCCGACCGCGAGCCTGCTGCCGACCATCGTCGAAGACTCCCTGAACGACCTGCCGATCCCCAAGCGCATGCGCTGGGGTGCACGCAAGGAAGAATTCGTTCGCCCAACCCAATGGCTGGTGATGCTGCTCGGTGACCAGGTCATCGATTGCACCATCCTCGCTCAAAAGGCCGGCCGTGATTCCCGTGGTCACCGCTTCCACCATCCTGAGGCTGTACGCATCACCTCGCCGGCCAACTACGCCGCCGACCTGCGTGCTGCCTACGTGCTGGCCGATGCCAACGAGCGGCGCGAGCTGATCAGCAAGCGCACCGAAGAACTGGCCCGCCTGCAGGAAGGCACTGCCATCGTGCCGCCGAGCCTGCTCGACGAAGTGACCGCGCTGGTTGAATGGCCGGTGCCGCTGGTGTGCTCGTTCGAAGAACGTTTCCTCGACGTGCCGCAAGAAGCGCTGATCACCACCATGCAGGACAACCAGAAGTATTTCTGCCTGCTGGACGTGGACGGCAAGTTGCTGCCGCGCTTCATCACGGTGGCCAACATCGAGAGCAAGGACCCGCAGCAGATCATCGCCGGTAACGAGAAAGTCGTTCGCCCGCGCCTGACCGACGCCGAGTTCTTCTTCAAGCAAGACAAGAAGCAGAAGCTGGAAGACTTCAACCTGCGCCTGCAGAACGTGGTGTTCCAGGAAAAGCTCGGCAGCGTCTACGACAAGGCCGTGCGGGTTTCCAAGCTGGCGGCCTACATTGCGCCACGCATTGGCGGTGACGCGGCGTGGGCTGCGCGTGCGGGCCTGCTCTCCAAGTGTGACCTGGCCACTGAAATGGTCGGCGAGTTCCCGGAGATGCAAGGCGTTGCCGGCTACTACTACGCCCTCAACGACGGCGAGCCGGACGATGTGGCCCTGGCCCTGAACGAGCAGTACATGCCGCGCGGTGCCGGTGCTGAGCTGCCGACCACCCTCACCGGTGCGGCCGTGGCGATCGCTGACAAGCTGGACACCCTTGTGGGTATCTTCGGTATCGGCATGTTGCCAACCGGCAGTAAAGACCCGTATGCCCTGCGCCGTGCGGCCTTGGGTGTGCTGCGTATCCTGATCGACAAGAAGCTCGACCTCGACCTGACCCAAGCCGTGGTGTTCGCGGTCGGCCAGTTCGGCGGCAAGGTCAAGCAAGCCGGCCTGGCCGAGCAAGTGCTGGAGTTCGTGTTCGACCGCCTGCGTGCGCGTTATGAAGACGAGGGCGTGGACGTGGCCACCTACCTGTCGGTACGTGCCCTGCAACCGGGTTCGGCACTGGATTTTGACCAGCGCGTACAAGCCGTTCAGGCCTTCCGCAAACTGCCGGAAGCCGATGCCCTGGCCGCCGTGAACAAGCGTGTGTCGAACCTGCTGAGCAAGGCCGACAACCTCGGCAATGCCGAAGTCGACCCTGGCCTGTTTGCCGATGCCAAGGAGTTCTCGCTGAACTCGGCCATCGCCAAGGCAGAAAACGCCGTGAAGCCGTTGATTGCCGAACGCAACTACGCCGAAGCGTTGGCGCGCCTGGCCAGCTTGCGTGAGCCGGTGGATGCGTTCTTCGAAGCGGTGATGATCAATGCCGAAGATGCTGGCGTGCGGAAAAACCGCTACGCCATGCTGGCGCGTCTGCGCGGCCTGTTCATCAATATCGCTGACATTTCCGTACTGGGCTGATCATGTTGAAACTGCTGATTCTCGATCGGGACGGAGTGATCAATTACGACTCCGACGCTTACATCAAGTCGGTGGCGGAATGGATTCCACTGCCCGGGTCGATCGAGGCCATCGCGCAGTTGAGCAAAGCCGGCTGGACAGTGGCCATCGCCACTAACCAGTCCGGCATCGCCCGCGGTTATTACGATATTGCCACGTTGGACGCCATGCACGCGCGCTTGCGCACGTTAGTGGCCGAGCAGGGCGGCGAGGTGGGGCTGGTGGTGTACTGCCCCCACGGGCCGGATGAGGGCTGCGATTGCCGCAAACCCAAGCCTGGCATGTTGAAAACCATTGCAGAACATTACAAGGTGCCCCTGGCTGGGCTATGGTTCGTCGGGGACAGCCTCGGTGACCTGGAGGCGGCCAAAGCCGTCGACTCTCAGCCCGTTTTGGTGAAAACCGGGAAAGGCGAAAAGACCCAGGCGAAAAACCTGCCGGTAGGCACTTTGATTTTTGACGATCTGGCGGCGGTTGCCGCAGAACTTATTAACAACTAGCCACCCTCGGCTTCCTGAACAAGGATTGCTCGGGAGTGCGCTTTTAGCAGGCGGGCCGTGCCCCGCAACGGTAAATGCTGCCATGTCGATCTTGCAGGCCATCAGAACCTTTTTCTTTTACCTGCTGCTGGGCACCAGTTCGTTTCTCTGGTGCACCCTGAGCTTTTTTATTGCGCCTTTCCTGCCCTTCAAGGCGCGCTATCGCTTTATCAACGTCTATTGGTGCCGCTGCGCGTTGTGGCTGACCAAGGTATTCCTTGGCATCCGCTTCGAGGTCAAAGGTGCTGAAAACGTCCCGGACCAGCCTTGCGTGATTCTGTCGAACCACCAGAGCACCTGGGAGACGTTCTTCCTCTCGGCCTATTTCTCGCCCCTGAGCCAAGTGCTCAAGCGTGAGTTGCTGTACGTGCCGTTCTTCGGCTGGGCCATGGCGATGTTGCGCCCGATCGCAATTGACCGTGACAACCCCAAGGCCGCCCTCAAGCACGTTGCCAAGAAGGGCGACGAGCTACTCAAGGACGGTGTTTGGGTGCTGATCTTTCCGGAAGGTACTCGCGTGCCCTACGGCACGGTAGGCAAGTTCTCACGGGGCGGCACCGCACTGGCGGTCAACGCCAACCTGCCAGTGCTGCCGATTGCTCATAACGCCGGGAAGTTCTGGCCGAAGACCGGTTGGGCCAAACGTGAAGGCACCATCACCGTGGTGATTGGCGAGCCGATGTACGCCGAAGGCGAAGGGCCACGTGCCATCGCGGCCTTGAATGACCGCGCTGCAGCATGGAACGAAGCTCAGCAACGCGCCATGGGTTCACTGCCGCCAGAGCCCGTTGTGGTCGATACACCGGCGATCTGAGGATCTGTGGATAACCTGTGTACGGTTTGTTGGCGAATGGTTGTTTTTGATTCATAAGAAGCTGATTTAATTACATATTTCTTGAACTCATAAATTCACTGAAAACGTGCATAAGTTTTTTCAGAATAAAAAAACCGGTCCTTGTGACCAGTTTTTTATGCACAGCAGAAAAGTACGTTTTTCAATCGTCGAGCAAGGGCAACTGCAGGGTGAAGGTGGAGCCTTGTCCCAGTGCGCTGTCACACAAAATCCGGCCGCCGTGGCGCTCGACCACCGCCTTGACCATGGTCAGGCCCAGCCCCAATCCCTCACTCCCTTGCGCTGAGTCGAAACGTCGATATTGGTTGAACAGTTCAGGAAGGTCTTGCGGCGCGATGCCGGGCCCCTGGTCACGAATACGGCACTCCAACAAGCCCTGCGCACTGCCATGGCTCAACGTAACAGTAGTACCGGACGGCGAATACTTGATCGCGTTCTCCAGTACGTTGAACAGTGCCCGGGTGAGCAGCGACTGGTCGGCGCAAACCATGCCTTCATCCGCCTCATCCAAATCGTGAACCAGATGAATACCCTTGAGCTGGGCGATCACTGCCACCTGATCAAAGGCGTCCATCACCAGCATCGCGAACAGTGTGGGTTGGAAGTGATAGCCATCAGCTTCAGCCTTGGCCAACTGTACGAAAGACTCGGTGAGGCTCAGGGCTCGTCGCACTTGCTGCTCGATCTGGGCAAATACCGGTGACTCCCCGTTGTGCACGTCCAGCAGTGCCAGGATCGCTGAATGGGGCGCACGCAAGTCATGGGACAGAAAGCGCAGCATCGTCTCACGGTGTTGCTGGGCTTCACGCTCTTTGCTCAGGTCGGTCAGGCTCAACAGCCAGCCAAGGGCCACGTCACCTTCTGCTGGAAGCAAGGGCGCGAGTTCCATGCGCAGGCTGCGTTGGTGAATGTCACGAAACTCGACAAGCTCCATCGCCGACAGGGCAGGGCGCACGCCATTGTGCAGTGGCGGGTAACCCAGGTCGGCGAGTTGTTCGAGCAAGTTACCGTTGACCAGATCATTGCCAAACACGTCACGCGCGACACGGTTTGCCAACAACACGATGCCTTTGGGATCGGTGATCAGGGTTGCGACCGGCAGGCATTCCAAGCCATCGGCCATGAAGCGTCGGGTGTCCCGGGTGCGGCTGACCGCTTGCTCCAGGGCAAAGATCCGACCCTGAAGCACATCACCTTTGCTGGCAGGTGCACGGCGACGTTCGGGTAATACTTTGGGCTCATTGTCCAAACGCGCCAATTCCCAGCCAAAGTAAGCGAGGATCACGCTGAGGCGGCGCCAATTCCAGATCAGGTAGCTGAGCAGCAAGCCGATCAAACACGCGGCGGGTGACCACCAATGCCCCAAACGCAAGAGCGCCCATGAGCCGAGCAAGGCGCCAGCCATACAACCCAACGTCATCCACAGGGCATAGCGTGGGCGGTACAACAGAAGGCCCAGCAGCAATGCCACCAAAGAGGTTGCCATCAGCGCTGAAAGCCAGCCAGGGAGGTCGACGATACTGCGCCCTTGCAGCAAGCCATTGAGGATATTGGCCTCGATCTCCACGCCGGCGGTAGTGCCAAAGGAAGAGGAAAGCGGCGTGATAAAACGATCGCCCATACCATAGGCGGTGGCCCCCACCAGAATCAGACGGCCACGCAGCAACTCTGGCGAAACTTCACCGCGCAACACACTGACATAAGAGACGCTGGGGAAATGACCGTCAGCGGTGAACGGAACACGAACCGCATGCTCCCGATGCCAATGCGGGCCCGTCGCTTTTTGGGTAAATCCAGGCATTGGCTCGGGTTCACCCGTGAGGGTATACGCCAGCCACGCCAACTGCGGGAGCGTGTTGCCGGGCGGACCTTCGCGCAGATACAGGCTGCGTACCACGCCGTCATTGTCCGCTTCTACGTTGACATGCCCCACGCCCTTCGCGCATTTGAACAAGGGCATCAAACGCTCGTCCGGCGGGTGGGCGCTCACCGAACCCTCCGTCACCAGCGGCAGGAGCACGTTGCCGGCGTTGCAGACCGCGTCAGCCAACCGCTGGTCTTCGGAAGCTTCGCCCGGTTCACTGAAGATCACATCAAACAAAATGCCTACAGGTCGTGCAGCACCAAGACGATCAATCAGATCAGCGTGCAGGCTGCGCGGCCATGGCCATTGGCCGAGTTGCTGCAAGCTCTGATCATCAATGGTCACCAATAAGATTCGCGGGTCGACCGGCAGGGGAGTGAGGCGCCGAAGGCTGTCATACAGCGGGTTATTGAGCGCCAGGCCGGCGCTCAACGACAGGTAGACGGTGAAGGGCAGAAGCACCAGGCCAATCCACAGCCACTCGCGCACAAGGCCATGAAACAGCAACTGGGCCTGAGTGGGTTGGCGTTTTTCGGCCTTGCGCCACCACATCACGAAGCTGCCGCCGCATAGCAATAGTGGGTGGTTGTTGATGTCATGGCCCCGGCTTCTCCTTCCAGGCGATGTTTTTGGAATGTGATGTCCTGGAACCCATTGAAGCTCATTCCTGTCTGAGGGAAAGCCTTTCCTGAATGTTTCGCTGGGGAACCTGGCGACTGTGCCTGAAGGGCCATCGGCCGCGATCCTTTTCCTTACCGGCAGGAGCCGGTATCTTCCCTTTAGGTCTCATGGTCTTTTATAGGGTTAAAGGCGCTTTGATATCAGCGTACCCAGAGAACCGAGGGTCTTTGAATCTGACCACAATTCTTCAGATTCATAGGCCGGCATCTGTGCAGTATGTGCCCGCTTTGAACCAGGCCATCGGCTGCCGTATTTTTTAGTAGAAAGGACCCACCCATGCGTGTCGCAATACTGGATGACGAGCCCGTTGAATTGCGCCGGGTTGAGCAGACACTGCGACAAATCCCCGGCACCTCGGAACAACCCTGGTCTTTACATTGCTTCGAGCGCGGTGAGGACCTGCTGCGTCAACTGCGCCGGGAAACGTTCGACCTGCTCATACTCGATTGGCAACTGCCCGATATCAGCGGTATCGCATTATTGCGCTGGACCCGTGAACACATGGAGTCGCCACCTGCCGTGATCATGCTCACGAGCCGAGACGCCGAGAGCGATATCGTGGCGGCGTTGAACAGCGGGGCCGACGACTACGTCAGCAAACCCTTCCGGCCTAATGAATTAAAAGCTCGGGTCAGTGCTGTGCTGCGCCGTCATGGCCTGCAAAAAACGGCCTCACAGGAAGTGCAGAGCTTCAATGACCTCACCTTCGATGATGCCGAACTGACCGTAACCCGCGCAGGCAAACCGATCAACTTGACCGAGCGAGAGTATCGTCTCGCCAGTTGCCTGTTTGCCAATCTAGCGCGCCCGTTATCCCGTGAGTATCTTTACGAACGGTTCTGGACCCATGAAGAAATGGTGTCCTCTCGTCCTTTGGATACACATATCTACCGCCTGCGTAACAAGCTTGGGCTGACTGCGGACCGAGGCTGGCAACTGCTGACCATCTACGGTTATGGCTATCGTCTAGAGAGCGTCGCGGCTGCGACCCCAGGTTAAAACTGCAGATGTTCCACGTGGAGCATTTAGTATTCGCTTAATCATCATCCAATAAAAAAGGCCAACGCTAAGCGTTGGCCTTTTTGTTTTAGCACGTTGACCTGATCAGAAATCCAGGTTGGACACGGCCAAAGCATTGCTCTCGATGAAATCACGACGGGGTTCAACCGCATCCCCCATGAGGGTGTTGAAGATCTGATCCGCGCCAATCGCATCTTCGATGGTCACGCGCAGCATACGGCGCTGAGCAGGGTCCATGGTGGTTTCCCACAGTTGATCCGGGTTCATTTCGCCCAGACCTTTGTATCGCTGGATTGTGTGACGCTTGGTGCTTTCCGCCATCAGCCAGTCGAGGGCTTCCTTGAATTCCTTGACCTGCTTCTTGCGTTCGCCACGCTGGATGTATGCGCCATCGTCCAGCAGGGTGCTCAATTGCGCGCCCAGGGTAACGACAGTTTTGTAGTCATTGCTGCCGAAGAAGTCGCGGTTGAAGGTGACGTAGTTCGACAGGCCGTGGGAAATCAGTTCGACCTCTGGTAGCCACACGTTACGTTCACGGTCTTCACGCAGGCTGGCTTTGTACACCAGGCCAGACTTTTCGACGGTGCGCAGGCGTACTTCGTACTGGGCCAGCCAATCCTGCATCGCTGCGTGATCGCCCAGCTGTTCCAGGCTGACGGCCGGCAGGTAGATGAAGTGCTCGGTCAGTTCCTGAGGGTACAAGCGCGACAGACGCTTGAGGGTCTTCATCACCATGCGGAAGTCGTTAACCAGGCGCTCCAGCGACTCACCGGAGATGCCAGGGGCTTCATCGTTCAAGTGCAGGCTGGCATCTTCCAGGGCCGACTGTGTCATGTACTCTTCCATGGCGTCGTCGTCTTTGATGTACTGCTCTTGCTTGCCCTTTTTCACTTTGTACAACGGCGGCTGAGCGATGTAGATATAGCCACGCTCGATCAGCTCCGGCAACTGACGGAAGAAGAAGGTCAGCAGCAGGGTACGGATGTGCGAACCGTCGACGTCAGCATCGGTCATGATGATGATGTTGTGATAACGCAGTTTGTCGATGTTGTACTCGTCACGGCCGATACCGCAGCCCAACGCCGTGATCAAGGTGCCGACTTCCTGCGAGGAAATCATCTTGTCGAAACGCGCTTTTTCGACGTTGAGGATCTTGCCCTTCAGCGGCAGGATGGCTTGGGTGCGGCGGTTACGACCCTGCTTGGCGGAGCCGCCAGCAGAGTCACCTTCCACTAGGTACAGTTCGGAGAGGGCAGGGTCCTTCTCCTGGCAGTCCGCCAGTTTGCCCGGCAGGCCGGCGATGTCCAACGCGCCTTTACGGCGAGTCATTTCACGGGCCTTACGCGCCGCTTCACGGGCACGTGCAGCATCGATCATCTTGCCGACGACCAGCTTGGCTTCGTTCGGATTCTCGAGCAGGAAGTCAGAGAAGTACTTGCCCATTTCCTGCTCGACCGCCGTCTTCACTTCGGAAGACACCAGTTTGTCTTTGGTCTGCGAGCTGAACTTTGGATCCGGCACTTTCACCGAAATAATCGCGGTCAGGCCTTCGCGCGCATCGTCACCGGTGGTGGCAACCTTGTGCTTCTTGGCCAGGCCTTCGGCTTCAATGTAGGTGTTCAGGTTACGCGTCAACGCCGAACGGAAACCCACCAAGTGAGTACCGCCATCGCGCTGCGGAATGTTGTTGGTGAAGCACAACAGGTTCTCGTTGAAGCTGTCGTTCCATTGCAGGGCGATTTCCACGCCAATGCCGTCTTCACGCTGGATGTTGAAGTGGAACACCTGGTTGACCGCAGTCTTGTTGGTGTTCAGGTATTCAACGAATGCACGCAGGCCGCCTTCGTATTTGAACAACTCTTCTTTACCGCTGCGTTCGTCTTTGAGGACGATACCCACACCGGAGTTGAGGAAAGACAGTTCGCGAATACGCTTGGCCAGGATGTCCCAGCTGAAATGGATATTCTTGAAGGTTTCTGCCGATGGCTTGAAATGAATCTGGGTGCCGGTCGATTCACTGTCGCCGACGATTTTCATCGGTTCTTGTGGAACACCGTGGACGTAAGTCTGTTCCCAGATCTTGCCACTGCGGCGTACGGTCAGGATCAGCTCTTCGGACAGGGCATTCACCACCGACACACCCACACCGTGCAAACCGCCGGAGACTTTATAGGAGTTGTCGTCGAACTTACCGCCGGCGTGGAGCACGGTCATGATGACCTCTGCCGCCGATACGCCTTCTTCTTTGTGCACATCGACCGGGATACCGCGACCGTTGTCGCGCACGGTGATGGACTCATCCGGGTGGATGATGATGCTGATGTCGTCGCAGTGACCGGCCAAAGCTTCGTCGATGGAGTTGTCGACCACCTCGAACACCATGTGGTGCAGACCGCTACCATCATCGGTGTCGCCGATGTACATACCAGGACGTTTGCGTACGGCATCCAAACCTTTCAGCACTTTAATGCTGGTCGAGTCGTACGTGTTTTCTTCGCTCATGCCTTCACTCCCGATGGTCGTGGGTCTGGGTGATACGGCCTTGTTCCACGTGGAACAAAGCGACTGGCGTTTCCGTCTGCCAGCCTTCCCTCAATAATTCGTGGTCTACACAGGTGATAAACACCTGGCAGCGTAAGTCTTCCAACAAGCGGCATAACGCGCGGCGGTGTTGCTCGTCGAGTTCAGACGGCAGGTCATCCACCAGATAAATACACTGACCGCGTCGGGCCTGGCTAACCAGATGGCCCTGCGCGATACGCAACGCACACACCACCAACTTCTGCTGGCCACGGGACAAGATATCCGCAGCATTGTGAGCGCCTAATCTAAGGCGCAAATCAGCCCGTTGGGGTCCGGCTTGGGTATGGCCAATTTGCTGATCCCGCTGCAAGGAGGTGGCGAGTACTGCACTCAGTTCACGCTCTTTGTCCCAACCACGGTAGTAACTCAACGTCAGCCCTTCGAGATCCAACAACTCACTCAAAGTCTGCTCAAAGACTGGTTTCAAGGCTTTGATGTAGGCACGGCGGTATTCATCTATTTCGTCGCTGGCCAGGCACAATTCCCGATCCCAGGCCGCTTGTGAAGCGGCGTCAAGTGTACCATGCCGCAGCCATGAGTTCCGCTGCCGCAGGGCCTTCTGCAGGCGCTGCCACGTGGCCATAAAACGTGGTTCCACGTGGAACACACCCCAATCGAGGAACTGCCTGCGAATTTTGGGTGCACCTTCCAGCAAGCGGAAGCTGTCAGGGTTAATCAACTGCAACGGCAGAATTTCTGCAAGCTGCGCAGCGCTCCGAGCATTTTGCCCATCGATGCGAATTTGAAACTCCCCACCGCGATCACGGGATATCCCCAGGCTGCTATGGCCGCCTTCCGCCAGTTCGACTTGGCCAAACACGGTGCACGCCAATTGTTCGTACTGGATGACCGGTAGCAACCGAGCACTGCGAAAGGAACGGGCAAGCCCAAGCAGATGAATGGCTTCCAGCACGCTGGTTTTGCCACTGCCATTGGCGCCATGGAGGATATTGATGCGGGGGGAGGGAGAGAAGGTCACCGGGTGCAGATTGCGCACCGCGGTGACAGAGACACGACTGAGGGACATCTAGCTTCTGCTGAGCATGATTACAGGCGCATCGGCATAACAACGTAAGCCGAGTCGTCGTTGTCGGATTCCTGCACCAGGGCGCTGCTGTTGGAGTCAGACAGAATCAAGCGGACCTGCTCAGTCGTCATCACACCCAGTACGTCCAGCAGGTAGCTCACGTTGAAACCAATTTCCAGCGAACCGCCGTTGTAGTCGACGCCCACTTCTTCTTCCGCTTCTTCCTGTTCCGGGTTGTTGGCCTGGATTTTCAGCTGACCATTGGCGAGTTGCAGACGGATGCCGCGGTACTTTTCGTTCGACAGAATTGCTGTGCGGCTGAACGCTTCACGCAAAGCCTGACGATCACCCAGCACGAGCTTGTCACCGCCTTTAGGCAGTACTCGCTCGTAGTCCGGGAACTTGCCGTCTACCAGCTTGGAAGTAAAGGTGAACTCGCCAGTAGTGGCGCGGATGTGGTGCTGCCCCAACACGATGCTGACGTTGCCATCTGGCTCAGTAAGCAGGCGTGCCAGCTCAAGGATACCCTTGCGCGGTACGATGACCTGATGACGATCCGGCTGGCCGATATCGGCTTTCATCGAGCACATGGCCAGACGGTGACCGTCGGTTGCCACCGCGCGAATAATGCCTTCCGACACTTCCAGCAGCATGCCGTTGAGGTAGTAACGCACGTCCTGCTGGGCCATGGCGAAGCTGGTGCGCTCGATCAAGCGCCGCAGTCGGCTCTGTTCCAGGCTGCACGTCAGCGAGCCCGGGCCTTCTTCAACGGTCGGGAAATCATTGGCCGGCAAAGTCGACAGGGTGAATTTACTGCGGCCAGCCTTTACCAACAGCTTGTTCTGTTCGTCGACCTTGATATCGATCAGAGCGTCATTGGGCAAGCTCTTGCAGATGTCCATCAGCTTGCGCGCCGGCACAGTGATCTCGCCCGGCTCTGCGGGTTCTTCCAGCTGTACGCGACCCACCAACTCGACTTCCAGGTCGGTACCGGTCAAAGACAACTGCTGGCCTTCAACCACCAGCAATACGTTGGAGAGCACCGGCAAGGTCTGTCGGCGCTCGACGACGCCTGCGACCAGTTGCAGGGGTTTCAACAGGGCTTCGCGTTGAATGGTGAAATGCATGGTCTAGTCCCTTGCCTTAATAAGCTGCGCTGGTGTCATCAAGTTGTCAGTGTACGCAGCAGGTTCTTGTAGTCCTCGCGAATATCCGCGTCGGATTCCTTAAGTTCATTGATCTTGCGGCATGCGTGCAAGACCGTGGTGTGATCGCGACCACCAAACACATCACCAATTTCCGGCAGGCTGTGGTTGGTCAACTCTTTGGAGAGGGCCATGGCGACTTGGCGCGGACGAGCTACCGAGCGTGAACGGCGCTTGGACAGCAGGTCGGAAATCTTGATCTTGTAGTACTCGGCCACAGTGCGCTGAATGTTATCCACACTGACCAGCTTGTCCTGCAGTGCCAGCAAGTCCTTCAGGGATTCGCGAATCAACTCGATGGTGATATCGCGCCCCATGAAGTGCGAGTGAGCGATGACGCGCTTGAGCGCACCTTCCAGCTCACGCACGTTGGAACGAATGCGTTGAGCAATAAAGAAGGCAGCGTCGTGGGGCAGATCGACTTTGGCCTGGTCGGCCTTTTTCATCAGGATCGCGACGCGGGTTTCCAGTTCCGGCGGCTCCACCGCTACGGTCAAGCCCCAGCCGAAACGCGACTTCAAGCGTTCTTCCAGGCCTTCGATTTCCTTCGGGTAACGGTCACTGGTCAAGATGACCTGTTGGCCACCTTCGAGCAAGGCGTTGAAGGTGTGGAAAAACTCTTCCTGGGAACGCTCTTTGCGCGCGAAGAATTGAATGTCATCGATCAGCAACGCATCCACCGAACGGTAGAAACGCTTGAACTCGTTGATGGCATTGAGCTGCAAGGCCTTGACCATGTCAGCCACGAAGCGCTCCGAGTGCAGGTACACAACCTTGGCATTCGGGTTCTTCTTTAATAGGTGGTTACCCACAGCATGCATCAAGTGAGTCTTACCCAAGCCAACACCACCATAAAGGAAGAGTGGGTTGTAACCATGCTTGGGGTTATCGGCGACTTGCCAGGCCGCGGCGCGAGCCAGCTGGTTGGATTTACCCTCAACGAAGTTTTCGAAGGTAAAAGTGCGATTCAGGTAGCTGGTGTGCTTGAGCGCGCCTTCCACCTGCACGGTGCGCTGTTCGGCGCGGACCGGCGCTTGTTGGGAGCTGGCGCCCGCCATCGGATCAAAGCTGTCGCGGGACGGCTCTTCATTTGCAGGAGCGTTTTTCTGCGACGACGACTTCGCTGGCGCCTGGGCAACCGACGGCGGCACGTTATTAACCGGCGCCGCTGCGGCCTGCGCCTGCGAGGCACTGGCTGCCAGCGGAGCATTCGGCGCAGCGCGAGGCGCGGAGCTGCGTTTGCTGCCTATTAATAGAGAAAGCACAGGGGCGATGCCATTGCCGTGTTCATCGAGCAATTCGAGAACGCGGCTCAGGTATTTCTCGTTGACCCAGTCGAGAACGAAACGGTTGGGCGCATAGACGCGCAACTCGTCGCCTTCGGCTTCGACCTGTAGCGGACGGATCCAGGTGTTGAATTGCTGGGCAGGCAGCTCATCGCGCAAAAGCTCCACGCACTGCTGCCAAAGTTCCACTGACACGGATATCCCCTAAGTTGAAAGCCGGTGAGGCAAAAACAGCCGCCATTGTAGCGGCCAGCCGCCCACTTATCCACATGTAGGTTGCTCACAGGGCAGCCAAAATCAACGCTTTAGGCACAATAAAGGCGACCAATGGTCTGTGCATAAGCTCTGTGGATAAGCGTGCCTGAGCTCGTTGTACAAGTGGGGTCGAAAGTCTGTGGGTAACTGGCCTGTGGATAACAACCTGTTTCACACACAGCTTATCCGACAGCGCAGCACAGGCAGAGCACCGTTTTCCCCCGTAGTTGTCATTCTCTGTACATCACGTGAAACAAGGTGTCGAGGCAGTTATCCACAGATGATCGTGTGCCTAGCTTTTATAAGCTTTACAGAAAAGCTTTAAATAACTTCCTTCTTTATTTTTATATCTATGGCATTGCCCATGTAATCCCCTGGCTCAGAAAAACACCTAGAGACCTGCTGAGATCTAATTAAAGGAAAAGCTGGTTGGAAATTGACCTAGAGGCTTGCTTTCTCTAGAATCGCCGGTCTCTTAAAACGGGGGCCATTCCGGCCCGTTGTGGACGAACCAGGTAACAACGCCATGAAACGTACTTTCCAACCAAGCACCATCAAACGCGCCCGTACCCACGGCTTCCGTGCTCGCATGGCCACCAAGAACGGCCGTGCTGTCCTGTCGCGTCGCCGCGCCAAAGGTCGTGCGCGTCTGGCAGTTTGATAATCCGGTACTGGTGGTGAGTCAGGACTTCAGTCGGGAAAAGCGTTTGCTGACCCCCCGGCATTTCAAGGCAGTCTTTGACTCCCCCACCGGCAAGGTTCCGGGGAAAAATCTCCTGCTCCTTGCGCGTAACAACGATCTTGATCACCCCCGTCTCGGGTTGGTGATTGGCAAGAAGAGCGTAAAGCTCTCCGTTGAGCGCAATCGCCTCAAGCGTCTGATGCGCGAATCGTTTCGCCTCCACCAGGACACTCTGGTTGGTTGGGATATTGTTATCGTCGCGCGCAAAGGCTTGGGGGACGTAGAAAACCCCGAATTGATTCAGCATTTCGGCAAGCTCTGGAAACGTTTGGCGCGTACCAACAAGCCAGCACCAGCAGTCAGCACCGAAACTGTAGGGGTAGACAGCCTTGATGCGTAAACTGGCAATCGTTCCGATCCAGTTTTACCGCTATGCCATTAGTCCTCTGATGGCCAACCACTGTCGTTTCTACCCCAGTTGTTCCTGCTACGCGTTAGAGGCCATTGAAAATCATGGTCTTCTGCGCGGTGGCTGGTTGGCCTTTCGTCGTTTAGGTCGCTGTCATCCGTGGAATCCCGGTGGTTTTGACCCGGTTCCACCTATCCCTACCTCCCGTTCTTCTTCGATGGCCGAGTAATCATGGATATTAAACGCACAATCCTGATCGTCGCCCTGGCAATCGTGTCCTATTCTATGGTTCTCAAGTGGAACCAGGACTATGGTCAGGCTGCCCTGCCGACTCAGAATGTTGCTGCCAACCAGGCTGCGCCGGCTATTCCGGACACCCCGTTGGGTAACAATGCGTCCGCGAGTGCCGATGTTCCCAGCGCGAATGGCGAGACAACTGCCCCTTTAGAAACGCCAGTTGTTACCAATAAAGACCTCATCCATGTGAAAACGGATGTGCTCGACCTGGCGATCGACCCACAAGGTGGTGATATCGCGCAGCTGAAGCTGCCCCTGTATCCACGTCGCCAAGACCATCCGGATGTACCATTCCAGCTGTTCGATAACGGTGGCGAACGTACTTATCTGGCACAAAGTGGCCTGACCGGTACCAATGGTCCGGACGCACGTGCTACCGGCCGTCCGGTTTATTCGACCGAACAGAAGACTTATCAACTGGCTGATGGCCAGAACCAGTTGAACGTTGACCTGAAATTCAGCCTCGACGGCGTCAACTACATCAAGCGTTTCAGCTTCACCCGTGGTTTGTACGACTTGAAGGTCACTTACCTGATCGACAACGAAAGCGACAAACCGTGGAGCGGCAACCTGTTTGCCCAGCTCAAGCGTGACAACAGCGCTGATCCTTCTTCCAGCACCGCCACCGGCACCGCGACTTACCTGGGCGCCGCCCTGTGGACAAGTAGCGAGCCGTACAAAAAAGTGTCGATGAAAGATATCGACAAGGGCGCGCTCAAAGAAACGGTCCAGGGCGGTTGGGTTGCCTGGTTGCAACACTACTTCGTGACCGCATGGATCCCGAACAAGGGTGAAGCCAACCTGGTTCAAACCCGCAAAGACAGCCAAGGCAACTACATTATTGGTTTTACTGGCCCGGCGTTGACCGTCGCACCCGGTGCCAAGGCTGAAACCAGCGCCACTCTGTACGCAGGCCCGAAAAGCCAGGCCGTGCTCAAAGAGTTGTCCCCAGGTCTGGAACTGACTGTGGATTACGGCATTCTGTGGTTTATTGCCCAGCCTATCTTCTGGCTGCTGCAACATATCCACAGCATCGTCGGTAACTGGGGCTTCTCGATCATCTTCCTGACCATGCTGATCAAAGGGATCTTCTTCCCTCTGTCGGCAGCCAGCTACAAGTCGATGGCGCGCATGCGTGCCGTTGCTCCGAAACTGGCGGCTCTGAAAGAGCAACATGGTGACGACCGGCAGAAAATGTCGCAGGCCATGATGGAGCTGTACAAGAAAGAGAAGATCAACCCGCTGGGTGGATGCTTGCCGATTCTGGTGCAGATGCCGGTGTTCCTCTCGCTGTACTGGGTACTCCTGGAAAGCGTGGAAATGCGTCAGGCACCGTTCATTCTGTGGATAACTGACCTGTCGATCAAAGACCCGTTCTTTATCCTGCCGATCATCATGGGCGCTACCATGTTTATCCAGCAGCGTCTGAACCCTACACCGCCGGACCCAATGCAAGCCAAGGTCATGAAAATGATGCCAATCATCTTCACCTTCTTCTTCCTGTGGTTCCCAGCTGGTCTGGTGCTGTACTGGGTAGTCAACAACGTGTTGTCGATCTCCCAACAGTGGTACATCACTCGTAAAATCGAAGCGGCTACCAAAAAAGCTGCGGCGTAACTTACTCTGTGGATAACCACTCAAGACGCCCCCTAGTGGGGCGTTTTGCATTCCGTCACTTTGTTCTGGAACCTGCTGATGAGCGCTCCTCGTGAAACCATCGCTGCTGTCGCTACCGCTCAAGGTCGCGGCGGTGTCGGTATCGTTCGAATTTCCGGGCCGCTGGCGAGCGTGGCAGCCAACGCAATCAGCGGCCGGGAGCTGAAGCCGCGTTACGCCCATTACGGTCCTTTCCTGGATGCTGACCAGAGTGTTTTGGACGAGGGCCTGGCGCTCTATTTTCCAGGACCCAACTCCTTCACCGGTGAAGACGTTCTGGAACTGCAGGGCCATGGTGGTCCGGTTGTGTTGGATATGTTGCTTCAGCGTTGCCTGCAACTGGGTTGCCGCCTGGCACGCCCGGGCGAATTCAGCGAGCGGGCATTCCTCAACGACAAACTCGACTTGGCCCAAGCTGAGGCGATCGCCGATTTGATCGAAGCCAGTTCTGCACAGGCTGCACGCAATGCATTGCGTTCGCTGCAGGGGGCATTTTCCCTGCGTGTGCATAACTTGACCGAGCAGCTGATCAGTTTGCGTATCTATGTTGAGGCTGCCATCGATTTCCCCGAGGAGGAGATCGACTTTCTCGCCGATGGCCACGTCCTGACGATGCTGGATAAGGTTCGCGATGAGTTATCCACCGTGCTGCGTGAAGCAGGCCAGGGAGCCTTGCTGCGTGATGGTATGACGGTGGTGATCGCCGGGCGGCCGAATGCCGGCAAATCAAGCCTGCTCAATGCCCTGGCGGGTCGCGAAGCCGCCATCGTCACCGAGATTGCGGGTACCACGCGGGATATCTTGCGCGAACATATCCACATTGATGGCATGCCCCTGCACGTGGTCGACACCGCTGGCCTGCGCGATACCGATGACCAGGTCGAAAAGATCGGCGTGGAGCGCGCGCTCAAGGCGATCGGCGAAGCAGACCGGGTGTTGTTGGTGGTGGATGCGACTGCACCCGAAGCTGTGGATCCTTTTGCCTTGTGGCCAGAATTCCTCGAGCAACGGCCGGATCCGGCCAAAGTAACCTTGATCCGCAACAAGGCGGACCTGACCGGCGAAGCCATTGCTATGGAAACCAGCCAGGACGGTCACGTCACGATCAGCCTGAGTGCAAAGTCAGCTGGCGACGGGTTGGAATTGCTGCGCGATCACCTCAAGGCCTGCATGGGCTACGAACAGACGTCGGAAAGCAGCTTCAGCGCACGCCGCCGGCACCTGGAGGCACTGCGTCACGCCAGCGCAGCGTTGGAGCATGGTCGCGCCCAGTTGACCCTGGCAGGGGCTGGAGAGCTGCTGGCTGAGGATCTGCGCCAAGCACAGCAGCTGTTGGGTGAAATCACCGGCGCATTCAGCTCCGATGACCTGCTGGGAAGGATCTTCTCGAGCTTTTGCATCGGTAAATAACCCATCGTTGTTCACAGGCAGGCCGTTCGTGCCTGCCTGTTTCGCCCGCGTCAGGGCATTCCAAATCCAATTTTGACTCACTGCCCAAAAGAATGGCGGCTTCTGCGCGGGCGCCATTTGACGATGTGACCATTTTCTGTGGATTAAGCCCTGTGAATAACCCACCTTGTGCTCAGTTGATAACAGGGCGTGAAACCTGAGTAAAAACCCCGCTGTGGATAACCACTGCTTTAATCCACAGGCTTAAACCACTTATCCAAGGGCCTCATTGGCACATGACCACAGACTTTTGAACCTCTGTACACCACGTAAATAAATGGCTGTATAGATCTATCCACAGAAAACAGGCTCAGTAGAAATAAACATAAAAACAAAGATCTTATAAATTTCTTCTCTTTTAATTTCTATTGTCTGTGATTCATCCACAGCTGGTTAAATTTTGTGCAAAGGGTTCTTTAGGAGGGGCTAAGTCCCTATACTTGCCGCCAAAGCTCCAAAACCCTTTCAACAGACAATTCCTGATTACCTACATAAGCAGGCACGAGGTGCGTGGTGGATTTCCCTTCCCGTTTTGAAGTGATCGTCATCGGCGGCGGTCATGCCGGTACCGAGGCAGCACTGGCGTCAGCACGCATGGGCGTAAAAACCCTGTTGCTGACGCACAACGTGGAAACCCTCGGTGCAATGAGTTGCAACCCCGCGATTGGTGGGATCGGCAAAAGCCATCTGGTCAAAGAAATCGACGCCCTTGGCGGCGTCATGGCCATGGCTACCGACAAGGGTGGTATTCAATTTCGCGTGCTAAATAGCCGTAAAGGCCCAGCCGTGCGTGCCACTCGGGCTCAAGCCGACCGCATTCTGTACAAGGCGGCCGTACGCGAAACCCTGGAAAACCAACCGAACCTGTGGATATTTCAACAGGCAGCGGATGACCTGATCGTCGAGCAAGACCAAGTACGTGGTGTTGTCACTCAGATGGGCCTGCGTTTTTTCGCAGAATCCGTGGTGTTGACCACCGGTACGTTCCTCGGCGGACTTATCCACATCGGTATGCAGAACTACTCCGGCGGTCGTGCCGGTGATCCGCCGTCGATTGCCCTGGCAAAACGCCTGCGTGAATTGCCGCTGCGTGTCGGCCGCCTGAAAACCGGGACCCCGCCGCGTATCGACGGGCGTTCTGTGGATTTTTCAGTGATGACCGAACAAGCCGGTGATACACCGATTCCGGTGATGTCGTTCATGGGGTCCAAAGAACAGCACCCGAAACAGGTCAGTTGCTGGATTACCCACACCAACGCGCGTACCCACGAAATCATCGCTGCGAACCTCGACCGTTCGCCGATGTATTCCGGGGTGATCGAGGGCATTGGCCCGCGTTATTGCCCATCGATCGAGGACAAGATCCATCGCTTTGCCGACAAGGAAAGCCATCAGGTCTTCATCGAGCCCGAAGGCTTGACCACCCACGAGCTGTACCCGAACGGGATTTCCACTTCACTCCCGTTCGACGTACAAATTCAGATCGTGCAATCAATTCGCGGCATGGAAAACGCACACATCGTGCGCCCGGGTTATGCCATCGAGTACGACTACTTCGACCCGCGGGACCTGAAATACAGCCTGGAAACCAAAGTGATCGGCGGTTTGTTCTTCGCCGGGCAAATCAACGGCACCACCGGTTACGAAGAAGCCGGCGCCCAGGGTTTGCTGGCCGGAACCAACGCCGCACTGCGCGCCCAAGGCAAAGACAGCTGGTGCCCGCGTCGCGATGAGGCGTATATCGGCGTGTTGGTCGACGACCTGATTACCCTGGGTACCCAGGAACCGTACCGGATGTTCACTTCCCGGGCGGAATACCGTCTGATTCTGCGTGAAGACAACGCCGACCTGCGCCTGACCGAAAAAGGCCGCGAGCTGGGCCTGGTCGATGACGCGCGTTGGGAAGCGTTCTGCAAAAAACGCGAAAGCATCACGCTGGAAGAGCAGCGACTGAAAAGTACTTGGGTTCGTCCGGGGACCGAGCAGGGCGACGCGATTGCTGAAAAGTTCGGTACGCCACTGACCCACGAATACAATTTGCTCAACCTGCTGTCCCGTCCAGAAATCGACTACGCTGGTCTGGTCGAAGTGACAGGCGGCGGCGCAGAAGATCCACAGGTTGCCGAGCAGGTCGAAATCAAGACCAAATACGCTGGTTACATTGACCGCCAGCAGGATGAGATCGCTCGCCTGCGCGCCAGTGAAGACACCAAGCTGCCTGTGGATATCGATTACACCGGGATTTCCGGGCTGTCGAAAGAAATTCAAAGCAAGCTGGGTATAACTCGCCCGGAAACGTTGGGCCAAGCTTCACGTATCCCCGGTGTTACTCCGGCAGCCATTTCGCTGTTGATGATTCATTTGAAAAAACGCGGCGCGGGCCGTCAGTTGGAGCAAAGCGCTTGAGTTCGTCTGTTACCTCGCAACATGCCGAAGAGTTATCCACAGGTGCACGCCAGTTGGGCGTCGACCTGACCCCGGCCCAGCACGAATTGCTGCTGGGCTACCTCGCCCTGTTGATCAAGTGGAACAAGGCTTACAACCTGACGGCTGTGCGCGATCCGGACGAAATGGTTTCCCGTCACTTGCTCGACAGCCTGAGCGTGATGCCATTTATCGAAAATGGCCGCTGGCTCGACGTTGGCAGTGGTGGCGGCATGCCCGGCATCCCGTTGGCCATCCTGTTTCCCGAGTCCCAGGTCACTTGCCTGGACAGCAACGGCAAGAAAACCCGCTTCCTGACCCAGGTCAAACTCGAACTCAAGCTGGATAACCTGCAAGTTATCCACAGTCGCGTTGAAGAATTCACGCCTGAACGTCCTTTCAACGGAATTGTTTCCCGGGCGTTCAGCAGCATGGAGAACTTCAGCAACTGGACTCGCCACCTGGGCGACCGCGACACCCGCTGGCTGGCAATGAAGGGCGTCCATCCAAGCGATGAGCTGTTAGCATTGCCGGCAGACTTCCACCTCGATAGCGAACACGCCTTGGCCGTACCCGGTTGCCAAGGCCAACGCCATCTGCTGATACTGCGCCGCACGGCATGATTGGGAACACAAGCAAGAATGGCTAAGGTATTCGCGATAGCGAACCAGAAAGGTGGCGTGGGCAAAACCACCACCTGCATCAACCTCGCAGCATCCCTGGTGGCTACCAAGCGCCGGGTGCTGTTGATCGATCTCGATCCACAGGGCAACGCCACCATGGGTAGCGGTGTGGATAAACACGGCCTGGAAAACTCGGTCTACGACTTGCTGATTGGCGAGTGCGACCTGGCTCAGGCCATGCACTACTCCGAGCACGGCGGTTATCAACTGCTGCCGGCGAACCGCGATTTGACTGCGGCGGAAGTGGTGCTGCTGGAAATGCAGATGAAAGAAAGCCGTCTGCGCAGCGCCCTGGCGCCGATCCGCGAGAATTACGACTACATTTTGATCGACTGCCCGCCGTCGCTGTCGATGCTCACGCTGAATGCGTTGGTGGCCGCCGACGGGGTGATTATCCCCATGCAGTGCGAGTACTACGCCCTGGAAGGCTTGAGCGACCTTGTGGATAACATCAAGCGTATCGCTGAACTGCTCAACCCGAACCTGCAGATCGAAGGCCTGCTGCGGACCATGTTCGATCCGCGCCTGAGCCTGATGAACGATGTGTCGGCGCAGCTCAAGGAACACTTTGGCGAACAACTGTACGACACGGTGATACCGCGCAACATCCGTCTGGCAGAAGCGCCAAGCTACGGCATGCCCGCGCTGGCGTACGACAAGTCATCCCGTGGTGCCATTGCCTATCTGGCGCTGGCCGGCGAGATGGTTCGCCGTCAACGCCGCAACTCTCGCACCGCTGCAGCCCAGCCAACTTAAGGAATCCCCATGGCCGTCAAGAAACGAGGTCTCGGACGTGGACTGGATGCACTGTTGAGTGGTCCGACCGTCACATCGCTTGAAGAGCAAGCGGTGCAGGCCGACGAGCGCGAGCTGCAGCACCTGCCGCTGGACCTGATCCAGCGCGGCAAATACCAGCCACGCCGGGACATGGATCCCCAGGCGCTGGAAGAACTGGCTAATTCGATCAAGGCCCAGGGCGTGATGCAGCCGATCGTGGTTCGCCCCATTGGTGGCGGGCGCTTTGAAATCATCGCCGGTGAACGCCGCTGGCGCGCGAGCCAGCAGGCCGGCAAGGAAACCATCCCGGCGATGGTGCGCGATGTGCCAGATGAAACGGCCATTGCCATGGCGTTGATCGAAAACATCCAGCGTGAAGACCTCAATCCGATCGAGGAAGCGATCGCGTTGCAGCGTTTACAGCAGGAATTCCAGCTGACCCAGCAACAAGTGGCCGAGGCGGTGGGCAAATCCCGCGTGACTGTATCCAACTTGCTGCGCTTGATCGCGTTGCCGGAAGTCATCAAGACCATGTTGTCCCACGGCGACCTGGAAATGGGCCACGCCCGTGCTTTGCTCGGTTTGCCGGAAAATCAACAGGTTGAAGGGGCGCGACACGTTGTCGCACGGGGTCTCACTGTCCGTCAGACGGAAGCCTTGGTTCGCCAATGGCTCAGCGGCAAACCTGCACCGGTCGAAACGGCCAAACCTGATCCGGATATCGCACGTCTTGAGCAGCGCCTGGCCGAGCGGCTGGGCTCTGCGGTGCAAATTCGTCACGGCAAGAAAGGCAAAGGGCAATTGGTCATCGGATATAACTCGCTTGATGAGCTTCAGGGCGTCCTTGCCCACATCCGCTGAAACATTTGCTTATGTAGCGCGCGATCGGAAAACACTACCCGACAGTTGAATAGGGGCTGAACCGCCCCTATACTCTGCGCGCATTTTGTCGGCACAAATTATGCCAAGTTATTGATTTCCGGCAGCCGACCATTGAGGAGCAAGAGTGATGGAAACCCGCACGCCAAACACGTTGCCGTTCCATCGCTTGGCCGTTTTCCCGGTTTTATTGGCTCAATTTGTCATTTTGCTGATCGCCGCATTGGCGCTTTGGTATTGGCATGGAGTCGTTGCCGGATATTCAGGACTCTGCGGAGGCCTGATAGCCTTGCTGCCCAATATGTATTTTGCTCACAGGGCCTTTCGGTTTTCCGGCGCCCGAGCAGCCCAGGCTATCGTCCGGTCTTTTTATGCCGGCGAAGCAGGGAAACTGATTTTGACGGCAGTGCTGTTTGCACTGACCTTTGCAGGTGTGAAGCCATTGGCGCCGCTGGCTGTATTCGGCGTCTTCGTGTTGACCCAACTGGTCAGCTGGTTCGCTCCCCTGCTAATGAAAACAAGACTTTCGAAACCTTAGGGCGTTTGAGGCAACCATGGCAGAAACAACCGCTTCGGGCTATATCCAGCACCACTTGCAGAACCTGACCTTCGGCCAGCTTCCTAATGGCGGCTGGGGCTTTGCCCACTCCGCAGCAGAGGCCAAAGAAATGGGCTTCTGGGCTTTCCACCTGGATACTCTGGGCTGGTCGGTCGCATTGGGTCTGATCTTCGTCCTGATTTTCCGCCTGGCGGCAAAGAAGGCGACTTCCGGTCAACCTGGTGCTTTGCAGAACTTCGTTGAAGTATTGGTCGAATTCGTCGATGGCAGCGTGAAAGACAGCTTCCATGGCCGTAGCCCGGTGATTGCACCGCTGGCACTGACCATCTTCGTCTGGGTGTTCCTGATGAACGCCGTCGACCTGATCCCGGTTGACTGGATTCCTCAGCTCGCCATGGCAATCAGCGGCGACCCGCACATTCCATTCCGTGCCGTATCGACCACTGACCCTAACGCTACCCTGGGCATGGCCCTGTCGGTCTTTGCGTTGATCATTTTCTACAGCATCAAGATCAAGGGCATCGGCGGCTTCATCGGCGAACTGACCCTGCACCCGTTCGGCAGCAAGAACATCTTCGTTCAAGCCCTGCTGATCCCGGTGAACTTCCTGCTGGAATTCGTGACCCTGATCGCCAAGCCGATTTCCCTGGCCCTGCGACTGTTCGGCAACATGTATGCCGGCGAGCTGGTGTTCATTCTGATCGCTGTGATGTTCGGCAGCGGCCTGCTCTGGCTTAGCGGCCTGGGCATTGTTCTGCAGTGGGCGTGGGCTGTGTTCCACATCCTGATCATTACCCTGCAGGCCTTCATCTTCATGATGCTGACCATCGTTTACTTGTCGATGGCGCACGAAGAGAACCATTAAGACCAGTCTCGACTAGTCTGATGTCCTTCCCGGTGAAACGGGAAGGTGGCCCAACAGGGCTATGAAACGATTTGTTTTACCGCTTTAAAATCTAAAAAACCTAAACCATACGACGTAAAAGTCGGGAGGAAAGATGGAAACTGTAGTTGGTCTAACCGCTATCGCTGTTGCACTGTTGATCGGCCTGGGCGCCCTGGGTACTGCCATTGGTTTCGGCCTGCTGGGCGGCAAGTTCCTGGAAGGCGCAGCGCGTCAGCCAGAAATGGTTCCAATGCTGCAAGTTAAAATGTTCATCGTCGCCGGCCTGCTCGACGCCGTGACCATGATCGGTGTTGGTATCGCTCTGTTCTTCACCTTCGCGAACCCTTTCGTTGGTCAACTCGCCGGTTAATCACTCGTTTTTTCGAGTGATTGGTGTGTTGTGCAACGAATGAGCGAGGTATTGGCGTGAACATTAATGCAACCATTATTGGTCAGTCCTTAGCGTTCTTGATTTTTGTCGTTTTCTGCATGAAGTTCGTATGGCCTCCGGTCATCGCAGCTCTGCACGAACGTCAGAAGAAGATTGCGGATGGGCTGGACGCTGCAGCCCGAGCAGCTCGCGACCTGGAGTTGGCCCAAGAGAAAGCGGGTCATCAACTGCGCGACGCTAAGGCACAGGCAGCTGAAATCATTGAGCAAGCCAAGAAACGCGGTAACCAGATCGTCGAAGAGGCTGTTGATAAAGCCCGCGTCGAAGCTGACCGTGTGAAGGCTTCGGCTCATGCCGAGATCGAACAGGAACTGAACGGCGTCAAAGACGCGCTGCGTGCCCAACTGGGTGCTCTGGCGGTTGGCGGTGCTGAGAAGATCCTGGGTGCCACAATCGATCAAAACGCGCACGCGGAGCTGGTTAACAAACTGGCTGCTGAAATTTAAGCGAGGGCGATCATGGCAGAACTGACCACGTTGGCTCGACCTTACGCTAAGGCAGCCTTCGAGCACGCCCAGGCCCACCAGCAACTGGCCTCTTGGTCAGCCATGCTCGGCCTGGCTGCAGCAGTGTCGCAAGACGACACCATGCAGCGCGTGCTCAAGGCCCCGCGCCTGACGAGCGCAGACAAGGCCGCCACTTTTATTGAAGTGTGCGGCGACAAGTTTGATGTGAAAGTGCAGAACTTCATCCACGTCGTTGCCGAAAACGACCGTCTCCCGCTGTTGCCGGAGATCGCCGCTCTGTTCGACCTGTACAAGGCCGAAGAAGAGAAGTCGGTAGACGTTGAAGTGACCAGTGCTTTTGCATTGAACCAAGAACAGCAAGACAAACTCGCCAAGGTTCTCAGTGCACGACTCAATCGGGAAGTGCGCCTGCAAGCTTCGGAGGACGCATCCCTGATTGGTGGTGTTGTTATCCGTGCCGGCGACCTGGTTATCGATGGCTCGATTCGCGGCAAAATCGCGAAACTTGCCGAAGCATTGAAATCTTGAGTTTGAAGGGGCAGCAGAGCAATGCAGCAACTCAATCCTTCCGAAATAAGTGAAATTATCAAGGGCCGCATCGACAAGCTCGATGTGACCTCCCAAGCCCGTAACGAAGGCACTGTCGTCAGCGTATCTGACGGCATCGTGCGGATTCACGGTCTGGCCGACGTTATGTACGGCGAGATGATCGAGTTTCCGGGCGGCGTCTACGGTATGGCCCTCAACCTGGAGCAAGACTCCGTAGGTGCCGTTGTATTGGGCTCCTACCAGTCTCTGGCCGAAGGCATGAGCGCCAAGTGCACAGGCCGCATCCTGGAAGTTCCGGTTGGTAAGGAACTGCTGGGTCGCGTAGTCGACGCACTGGGTAACCCTGTTGACGGCAAAGGTCCACTGGGCAACACCGAGACCGACGCGGTCGAGAAAGTTGCTCCAGGCGTGATCTGGCGTAAGTCGGTAGACCAGCCTGTACAGACTGGCTACAAGGCTGTCGACGCCATGATCCCTGTCGGCCGTGGCCAGCGTGAGCTGATCATCGGTGACCGTCAGATCGGTAAAACCGCTCTGGCCATCGACGCGATCATCAACCAGAAAGACAGCGGCATTTTCTGCGTCTACGTAGCCATCGGTCAGAAACAATCGACCATCGCCAACGTGGTTCGCAAGCTGGAAGAAAACGGCGCCTTGGCCAACACGATCATCGTGGCTGCCAGTGCTTCGGAATCTCCTGCGCTGCAATTCCTGGCACCGTACTCCGGTTGCACCATGGGCGAATACTTCCGCGACCGCGGTGAAGACGCGCTGATCGTTTATGACGATCTGTCCAAGCAAGCAGTGGCTTACCGCCAGATTTCCCTGCTGCTGCGCCGTCCACCAGGCCGTGAAGCTTACCCAGGCGACGTGTTCTATCTCCACTCCCGTCTGCTGGAGCGCGCATCCCGTGTTTCGGAAGAGTACGTAGAGAAGTTCACCAACGGCGCAGTGACCGGCAAAACCGGTTCCCTGACCGCACTGCCGATCATCGAAACCCAGGCTGGCGACGTTTCCGCGTTCGTTCCGACCAACGTGATTTCCATCACCGACGGTCAGATCTTCCTGGAATCGGCCATGTTCAACTCGGGCATCCGCCCTGCAGTGAACGCCGGTGTTTCGGTATCCCGTGTGGGTGGTGCCGCTCAGACCAAGATCATCAAGAAGCTCTCCGGTGGTATCCGTACCGCTCTGGCTCAGTACCGTGAACTGGCGGCATTCGCCCAGTTCGCGTCCGACCTGGACGAAGCGACCCGTAAGCAACTTGAACATGGTCAGCGCGTTACCGAGCTGATGAAGCAGAAGCAATACGCCCCAATGTCGATCGCTGACATGGCGTTGTCGCTGTATGCCGCTGAGCGTGGGTTCCTGACTGACGTCGAAATCACCAAGGTCGGCAGCTTTGAACAAGCGCTGATTGCTTACTTCAACCGCGATCACGCCGACTTGTTGGCCAAGATCAACGTGAAGGGTGACTTCAATGACGAAATCGACGCTGGCATGAAAGCCGGTATCGAGAAGTTCAAGGCCACCCAAACCTGGTAAGCCGCAGCGGGAGCCGCAAGGCTCCCGCTTGCTAACCTGATAGGTGTTACATGGCAGGCGCAAAAGAGATTCGCAGTAAGATTGCGAGCATCAAAAGCACGCAAAAGATTACCAGCGCCATGGAAAAAGTGGCGGTCAGCAAAATGCGCAAGGCACAAATGCGCATGGCTGCTAGCCGTCCTTATGCGGAGCGTATCCGCCAGGTAATTGGGCATTTGGCCAACGCCAACCCGGAATACCGCCACCCCTTCATGATCGACCGCGAAGTTAAGCGCGTGGGTTATGTGGTAGTGAGCAGTGACCGTGGTTTGTGCGGTGGTTTGAATACCAACCTGTTCAAGGCCCTGGTCAAGGACATGGCGGTAAACCGCGAAAAGGGCGTCGAGATCGATCTGTGTGTTGTTGGTAGCAAGGGTGCGGCCTTTTTCCGTAACTTCGGCGGTAACGTCGTAGCTGCTATCAGCCACCTGGGTGAAGAGCCGTCGATCAATGATTTGATCGGCAGTGTGAAGGTGATGCTGGATGCGTACCTGGAAGGCCGGATTGACCGCCTCTCCGTGGTATCCAACAAGTTCATCAACACCATGACCCAGCAGCCAACCGTGGAGCAATTGATTCCACTGGTGGCGACTCCGGATCAGGAACTCAAGCACCACTGGGACTACCTCTACGAACCAGACGCCAAAGAGCTGCTTGACGGCTTGATGGTGCGCTACGTGGAGTCGCAGGTGTACCAGGCGGTGGTCGAGAACAACGCAGCTGAACAAGCGGCGCGGATGATCGCGATGAAAAACGCTACCGATAACGCCGGTGATCTGATCAGCGATTTGCAGCTGATCTACAACAAGGCGCGTCAGGCTGCGATCACCCAAGAGATCTCGGAAATCGTCGGCGGCGCTGCCGCGGTTTAACGGTTCAAATATTCAGAGGATCCAGCTATGAGTAGCGGACGTATCGTTCAAATCATCGGCGCCGTTATCGACGTGGAATTTCCACGCGACAGCGTACCGAGCATCTACAACGCGCTGAAAGTACAAGGCGCGGAAACTACTCTGGAGGTTCAGCAACAGCTGGGCGACGGCGTAGTTCGTACCATTGCGATGGGTTCCACCGAAGGCTTGAAGCGCGGTCTGGACGTTATCGACTCTGGCGCTGCCATTTCCGTACCGGTCGGTAAAGCGACCCTGGGCCGGATCATGGACGTACTGGGCAACCCGATTGACGAAGCTGGCCCGATCGACACCGAAGAGCGCTGGGGCATTCACCGTCCAGCACCTTCGTTCGCCGAACAAGCGGGCGGCAACGACCTGCTGGAAACCGGCATCAAGGTTATCGACCTGGTTTGCCCGTTCGCCAAGGGCGGTAAAGTCGGTCTGTTCGGTGGTGCCGGTGTAGGCAAAACCGTAAACATGATGGAACTGATCCGTAACATCGCCATCGAGCACAGCGGTTATTCCGTGTTCGCCGGTGTGGGCGAGCGTACCCGTGAGGGTAACGACTTCTACCACGAGATGAAGGACTCCAACGTTCTGGACAAAGTGGCACTGGTTTACGGTCAGATGAACGAGCCGCCGGGTAACCGTCTGCGCGTAGCACTGACTGGCCTGACCATGGCCGAGAAGTTCCGTGACGAAGGTAACGACGTTCTGCTGTTCGTCGACAACATCTACCGTTACACCCTGGCCGGTACTGAAGTATCCGCACTGCTGGGCCGTATGCCTTCGGCAGTAGGTTACCAGCCGACCCTGGCTGAAGAGATGGGCGTTCTGCAAGAACGTATCACTTCGACCAAAGAAGGTTCGATCACCTCGATCCAAGCGGTATACGTACCTGCGGATGACTTGACTGACCCGTCGCCTGCGACCACCTTCGCCCACTTGGACGCTACCGTCGTTCTGTCCCGTGACATCGCTTCCCTGGGTATCTACCCAGCGGTCGATCCACTCGACTCGACTTCGCGCCAGCTGGACCCGAACGTGATCGGCCAGGAGCACTACGACACCGCTCGCGGCGTTCAGTACGTGCTGCAGCGTTACAAAGAACTGAAGGACATCATTGCGATCCTGGGTATGGACGAGCTGTCGGAAGCCGACAAGCAGTTGGTAAACCGTGCTCGTAAGATCCAGCGCTTCTTGTCGCAGCCGTTCTTCGTGGCTGAAGTCTTCACCGGTGCTTCGGGTAAATACGTTTCCCTGAAAGACACCATTGCTGGCTTCAAAGGCATCCTCAACGGTGACTACGACCACCTGCCAGAACAAGCGTTCTACATGGTCGGCGGCATCGAAGAAGCGATCGAGAAAGCCAAGAAACTGTAATCCCGGCGCCCGGCAACGGGCGCTCATCAGGTTGAGGCAATCAGATGGCTATGACAGTCCATTGCGATATCGTCAGCGCGGAAGGGGAAATCTTCTCCGGTCTGGTAGAGATGGTGATTGCACACGGCGAATTGGGTGACCTTGGTATTGCCATGGGCCACGCACCGCTGATCACCAGCTTGAAGCCAGGTCCGATCACTCTGACCAAGCAAGGCGGGGACAAGGAGGTGTTTTACATCTCCGGTGGTTTCCTCGAGGTTCAGCCGAACATGGTCAAGGTACTTGCCGACACCGTGCAACGTGCTGGCGACCTGGATGAAGCCTCCGCTCAGGAAGCCGTCAAGGCTGCCGAGAAGGCCCTGAACGAAAAGGGTGCGGACTTCGACTACAGCGCTGCTGCTGTACGTCTGGCCGAGGCTGCAGCCCAGCTGCGCACGCTCCAGCAGATCCGCAAGAAGTAAGCGGCCATGCCGTCACGCTTCATGCGCGATTGATTAAAAAGGGTAGCCTCGGCTACCCTTTTTCTTTTTTTGCAAAACACTTCTTTGGTCTGAAGTCGGACCGCCCAGGATTGGTAGCCATTCATGTCTCTCGAAATCGTCATTCTCGCCGCTGGCCAGGGTACTCGCATGCGTTCGGCCTTGCCCAAGGTGCTGCACCCGGTCGCGGGCAACTCCATGCTCGGCCATGTTATCCACAGCGCTCGGCAACTTGATCCACAGCGCATTCACGTGGTGATTGGCCACGGCGCCGATGTGGTACGTGAGCGCCTGGCGGCAGATGACCTGAATTTCGTATTGCAAGACAAGCAACTGGGTACCGGTCATGCCACCGCGCAAGCCGTGCCGTTCATCAGCGCCGATACCGTACTGATCCTCTATGGCGACGTGCCGCTGATTGAAGTTGAAACTTTGCAGCGCCTGCTCAAGCACGTCGTGCCTGGACAGATGGGCCTGCTGACGGTTGAACTGGATGATCCCACCGGTTACGGGCGCATCGTGCGCGACGCCGATGGCAAGGTTGCCGCTATCGTTGAGCACAAAGATGCCAGCGAAGCCCAGCGCGCTATTACCGAAGGCAACACCGGGATCCTGGCGGTCCCCGCCGATAAGCTCGGCGATTGGATGAGTCGTCTGTCAAACAACAACGTCCAGGGCGAGTACTACCTCACCGACGTCATCGAGATGGCGGTAAGCGATGGCCTGCGGGTCGCCACCGAACAACCTCACGACCCGATGGAAGTGCAGGGCGCCAACGACCGCAAGCAACTCGCCGAACTGGAGCGTCACTACCAATTGCGCGAAGGCCGCCGCCTGATGGCGCAAGGCGTGACCTTGCGCGACCCGGCGCGTTTCGATGTGCGTGGCGAGGTGACCGTAGGCCGCGACGTGCTGATCGATATCAACGTGATTCTCGAAGGCCGCGTGATCATCGAAGACGACGTGGTGATTGGCCCGAACTGTGTGATCAAGGACAGCACCCTGCGCAAAGGCGTGGTGGTCAAGGCCAACAGCCACCTGGACGGCGCGGTGATGGGCGAGGGCAGCGATGCTGGTCCGTTTGCGCGGTTGCGTCCGGGGAGCGTGCTGGGGGCCAGGGCCCATGTGGGTAACTTTGTCGAGCTGAAGAATGCCGTAATGGGTGACGAAGCCAAGGCCGGCCATTTGGCCTATCTCGGTGACGCAACAATCGGGGCTCGCAGCAACATTGGCGCCGGTGCCATCACCTGTAATTACGATGGCGCCAATAAGTACCAGACGACTATCGGTGAAGACGTATTCATTGGCTCCAATAACTCGCTGATCGCGCCCGTCACTATTGGTGATGGTTCGAACACAGCAGCAGGCTCGACCATCAACCAGGATGTGGATAAGTCGCAGCTGGCAGTGGCCCGCGCCCGCCAGCGCAACATCGACGGCTGGAAACGCCCGGTCAAAATCAAAAAGCCCTGAGTTATCCACAGTTCGATCGGCAGGCGCGGTTCCCCTGTGGGAGCTGGCTTGCCTGCGATAGCGGAGTGTCAGACGACATCAATGTTGAATGTCAGGCCGCAATCGCAGGCAAGCCAGCTCCCACATTTGGTTGGTGATTATCAAAAAATTTAGCACGCCCCGCTTGACGATCTTTCGCCAATAGGTTTTGATTGCCTTCGTTATCTTTCGAAACGAAACTTATCATCACCATGCCGAAACGAAATACACCCCAGCGGCGCCACAACATTCTGACCTTGCTCACCGAACAGGGCGAAGTCAGCGTGGACGAATTGGCCAAGCGTTTCGAAACCTCGGAAGTGACCATCCGCAAGGACCTGGCCGCCCTCGAAAGTAACGGGCTGTTGTTGCGTCGCTACGGCGGCGCAATCACCATGCCGCAGGAATTGGTCGGCGACGCCGCTCAACCCGTCTCGGCCTACAAGCGCGCTATCGCCCGTGCCGCCGTGATGCGCTTGCGCGAACACGCCCGGATCATCATCGACAGCGGCAGCACCACCGCCGCGATGATTCCCGAGCTGGGCCACCAGCCCGGCCTGGTGGTGATGACCAACTCCCTGCACGTTGCCCGTGCCTTGAGCGAACTGGAACACGAGCCTGTGCTGTTGATGACCGGCGGCACCTGGGACCCCCACTCGGACTCGTTCCAGGGCCAGGTCGCCGAGCAAGTGCTGCGTTCCTACGACTTCGACCAGTTGTTTATCGGCGCCGATGGCATCGATCTGGAACGTGGCACCACCACCTTCAACGAATTGCTCGGCCTGAGCCGGGTAATGGCCGATGTCGCCCGTGAAGTCGTGGTGATGGTCGAATCCGACAAGATCGGCCGCAAGATTCCCAACCTGGAACTGCCCTGGAGCAGCGTCCATACCCTTATCACCGATGATCGCCTGCCGCTTGAGGCCCGCGACCAGATCCAAGCCCGCGGCATTACGCTGATATGCGCGGCAATCATCTAGGAGAAACACCATGTGTGGAATTGTTGGCGCAGTCGCTGAACGTAACGTCACCGCCATTTTGCTCGAAGGCCTCAAGCGCCTGGAATACCGTGGCTATGACAGCGCAGGTGTGGCGGTTTTCTCCAACGCCGGCAAGCTTGAGCGCATGCGCCGCCCGGGCAAAGTTGCCGAGCTGGAGCAAGCCCTGCTCGGTGAGCCACTGGTTGGCCGCCTCGGCATCGCCCACACCCGTTGGGCGACCCACGGTGCGCCGTGCGAGCGTAACGCCCACCCGCATTTCTCCGGTGACCTGGCCGTGGTGCATAACGGCATCATCGAAAACCACGAAGTGCTGCGCGAACAGCTCAAAGGCCTGGGTTACGTGTTCACCTCGGACACCGACACCGAAGTCATCGCTCACCTGCTGAACCACAAGCTCAAGGACCTGGGCGACCTGACCGTCGCTCTGAAGGCCACCGTCAAGGAGCTGCACGGCGCCTACGGCCTGGCCGTGGTCAGCGCCAGCCAGCCCGACCGCGTCGTGGCCGCCCGCAGTGGCAGCCCGCTGGTGATTGGCCTGGGCCTGGGCGAAAACTTCCTCGCCTCTGACCAGTTGGCCCTGCGTCAGGTCACTGACCGCTTCATGTACCTGGAAGAAGGCGATATCGCCGACATCCGCCGTGAAAGCGTGCAAATCTGGGACGTCAACGGCAACTCCGTGGAGCGCGAAGCCGTGCAATACCGCGACGGTGCCGAAGCCGCCGACAAAGGCGAATTCCGCCACTTCATGCTCAAGGAAATCCACGAGCAACCCACCGTCGTGCAACGCACCCTGGAAGGCCGCCTGAGCCAGAACCAAGTGCTGGTCAACGCCTTCGGCCCGCAAGCTGCCGAGTTGTTCGCCAAAGTGCGCAACGTGCAGATCGTCGCCTGCGGCACCAGCTACCACGCCGGTATGGTTGCCCGTTACTGGCTGGAAGAACTGGCCGGTATTCCGTGCCAGGTCGAAGTCGCCAGCGAATTCCGCTACCGCAAGGTGGTGGTGCAGCCCGACACCCTGTTTGTGACCATCTCCCAGTCCGGCGAAACTGCCGACACCCTGGCTGCCCTGCGTAACGCCAAGGAGCTGGGCTTCCTCGGCAGCCTGGCCATCTGCAACGTCAGCATCAGCTCGCTGGTGCGTGAGTCCGACCTGACTCTGCTCACCCAGGCGGGTCGTGAAATCGGCGTTGCTTCCACCAAAGCCTTCACTACCCAGCTGGTCAGCCTGCTCCTGCTGACCCTGTCCCTGGGCCAAGTGCGCGGCACTCTCGCCGAAGGCGTGGAAGCCACGCTGGTGGAAGAACTGCGCCGCCTGCCAACCCGCCTGGGCGAAGCGTTGGCCATGGACAGCACCGTGGAAAAAGTCGCCGAACTGTTCGCCGACAAAAACCACACCCTGTTCCTCGGCCGTGGCGCGCAATACCCGGTGGCGATGGAAGGCTCGCTCAAACTCAAGGAAATCTCGTATATCCACGCCGAAGCCTACCCGGCCGGCGAGCTGAAGCACGGCCCATTGGCGTTGGTGGATGACGACATGCCCGTAGTGACCGTTGCACCGAACAACGAACTGCTGGAGAAGCTCAAGTCCAACCTGCAGGAAGTGCGCGCCCGTGGTGGCCAACTGATCGTGTTCGCTGACGAAAAGGCCGACATGACCAATGGTGAAGGCACCCACGTCATCAACATGCCGCACATCCACGACACCCTGTCGCCGATCCTCTACACCATCCCGCTGCAGTTGCTGTCGTACTACGTCGCCGTGCTCAAGGGTACTGACGTCGACCAGCCGCGCAACCTGGCGAAGTCGGTAACGGTGGAGTAAACCGCGATGAATCGGCTGGCTGCCATGGAAGCCTTGGTGCGCGTCATCGAAACCGGTTCGTTTTCCGGCGCGGCGCGACAGCTTCACGTGGGCCAGCCAGCGATTTCAAAATCCATCGCCCAGCTCGAGGAACGGCTGGGTGTGCGGCTGCTTCTGCGCTCCACCCATGGCCTGACGCCCACCGAAGCGGGGCAGAGCTTCTACGAACACGCCAAGCGTTCGATTGATGAAGCTGACGAGGCGGACATGGCGGCTCGCGGGGCTGGGGCTACATTATCCGGGCGCCTGCGGATCTGCGCCGCTGTGACCTTTGCAAGGCTGCACATCGTTCCTCACCTCGGGCAGTTCCTTGCGGAGCACCCGTCGCTGGACGTTGAAGTGGTACTGGATGATCGCAACGTCGACCTCATCGAAGCGGGCATCGACGTGGCGCTTCGGATGGGCGACCTGGTCGACTCCAGCCTGACCGCCAGAAAAATCGCTCAGGGCCGCCGCCTTGTGCTGGGTACACCGGCTTATTTCGAATCGGCCGGCGAACCGCAAACACCCGCTGACCTCACTTCCCATCAAACCGTGGTCTACGACCAACGGGGTGGTGGCGCGGTGTGGGCATTCCAGCAAGATTCGGTGAAAACCAACGTGACCGTCCGTGGACGCCTGCGCATCAGCGCTGCCGAGGGCATTCGCGAGGCTGTCCTGGCGGGCCTGGGCCTGACCATCTCTTCGGAATGGATGTTTGCACCCGAGCTCCAGGCCGGAGCCGTGAAATCCGTGTTGCAAGACTGGACGCTGCCACCTATCGACTTGTGGGCCGTGTTCCCCACCGGTCGCCAGGCCAGCGCCAAGGCGCGGGCTTTTGTGGCGTTCGTTGAGTCGCGAATGGTGCAAACATCCCGCCAGGTTTAATCCCTCTCTCCAGCCCAGGCTATTCCCGTGTGGAATAACCTTAATGCTTGGCCACTCTCTACAAGGCATGCGCCTCCCTCAGTACCTTTGAGTCCTTGGCCCGTCACTCACGGGCACTCAACGGGTGGAGCACTGCATGGCCAGGCTAAAAGGCAAAGTCGCCGTCATTACGGGCGGCAACAGCGGTATCGGGCTGGCGACGGCCAAACGTTTCGTTGATGAAGGCGCCAGCGTTTTCATCTTCGGTCGCCGTCAAACCGAATTGGACAAAGCCGTTGCATTGATCGGCGGTGATATCACTGCGGTCCAGGGCGACGCCTCAGACCCGCGCGACCTCGACCGGCTCTACGCCACGGTCGAGCAAGCCAAGGGCAAGCTCGACGTACTTTTCGCCAACGCTGGCGTGGTGGAGCTTCGTCCTCTGGATGAATTTTCCATCGAGCATTTCGACAAAACCTTCGATGTGAACGTGCGCGGCCTCGCCCTCACCGTGCAAAAAGCGTTGCCGCTGTTGCGCGATGGCGCGAGCGTCATCCTCACCGGCTCGATTGCCGGCGTTAAAGGCTACCCAACCTATGGCACCTACAGTGCCAGCAAGGCGGCGGTGCGTTCCTTCGCGCGCACTTGGACGATGGAACTGAAGGACCGTGGCATTCGGGTCAATACCATCAGCCCGGGGGCCATCGACACGCCGATCATGGACAGCCAGGTCTCAACCCCCGAAGAGGCTGACGCGCTGCGTATTCAATTCGCACAAGTCACCCCGCTCGGCCGCCTCGGCCAGCCGGAAGAAGTGGCCTCGGTGGCGCTGTTCCTCGCCTCAGAGGACAGCAGTTTTGTGGCTGGCGTCGACCTGTTCGTCGACGGCGGCATTGCTCAAGTCTAGACACCGCACCTCACACACACGGAACCCATCATGACCAAACTATTCAGTTCTACCCAAGTCGGCACCCTCAACCTGGCGCACCGCGTCGTGCTCGCACCGCTCACCCGCCTGCGCACCGAAGCCGGCGACGTGCCCGGCGATTTAATGGTCGAGTACTACACCCAGCGCGCCACCAAAGGCGGATTGCTGATCGCCGAAGCCACCAGCGTGTCGCCGATGGGCATCGCCTATGCACTCGCGCCCGGCATCTACACCGACGCGCAGGTGGCCGGCTGGAAGCGTGTGACCGACGCCGTGCACGCCAAGGGCGGCAGCATTTATCTGCAAGTCTGGCACGGCGGCCGCCAGGCGCACCCGGGCAACCTGGACGGTGCATTACCGGTCGCACCTTCGGCCATTCGCGGCGAAGAAAAATCGGTCGTCCGCGACGGCGACAGCATCGCAGAGGTTGACCAAGTGGTGCCGCGTGCCCTGAAAATCGAAGAAATTCCGGGCATCATCGAAGAATTCCGGCGCGGGGCAGAGCGCGCCAAGGCTGCCGGTTTTGACGGTGTAGAACTGCATGGCGCCAACGGCTACCTGCCTGACCAGTTCCTGCAAGACGGCTCCAACCATCGCGACGACGCTTACGGCGGCCCGGTCGAGAACCGCGCGCGGTTCATGCTCGAAGCCGTCGAGGCGTTGGTCTCGGTGTGGGGCGGCAATCGTGTGGCGGTGCGCATTTCACCCAGTGGCCAGTTCGGCACCATGTCGGACAGCAACCCGGCCGCGACCTTCGGCTATCTGGCCAAAGAGCTGAACCGCTTTGGCCTGGCTTACTTGCACGTCATCGAGCCGCGCATCCGCGGTTACGAGGACATCGAGCTGAACGTCCCGGCCGTGGCGTCCAAAAGCCTGCGTGGCATCTTCAAGGGGCCGATCCTGGCCGCCGGCGGGTTCACCCGGGAAACCGCTGAAGAAATCATCACGGCGGGTGATGCAGACATGGTCGCGTTCGGCCGGCTTTTCATCTCCAACCCAGACCTGCCGGAGCGCCTGCGCACGGGCGCGCCCCTCAATGATTACGACCGCAACACGTTCTACGGCGGCCGTGGCGAAGGCTATATCGATTACAGCTTCCTCGATGAAGCCGTTGCCTGATTGATGTAATTAGCCCGGCCAGGCTCGCGCAATACCTGTGGTGAGGGAGCAAGCTCCCTCGCCACAATTTTGCGTAAACGAAGCTTCACGAAATAAATCGGCCCTTCCAGGTGTTCCCTTGGGACAGCGCGCAACTGCGCGGGTAGTTCTAGCCCCCTGGAAGACGATCATGCTGACCTGTTTCGAGCCCGTTCAAGCCCCATCCCCCTCGCAAACACCGCTGCACGCGCTGTTTCAGCACGCCGCCGAACGGCCCAATGCCATCGCGCTGATTGCCGACGGTGACGTCTGGTCCTATCACCGCTTGGCCAATGAAGTGGTGCGGCTGAGCAATGGCTTCAAACACGCGGGCGTCGAGCCGGGTGATCGCATTGTCATGCTGGTGCGCACGTCGCCGTTGTACGCAGTGTTTCTGTTCGCTGCGATGATGAGCGGGGCGATCATGGTGCCGCTCAAGACTGAATTCACTGCCCGTGAACTGGATGAATTCCTCAGCTGGTTGCGGCCGAAGCTGTTTATCCACGAGGCGGATTTGCAGACGGTGATTTCACAGATGGACGCCGATGTTCTCGCGCGTACACGCACCTTCACCCGCACAGGCTGGGACGCTCTGCTGGGCGACGGCGGCCGTCAGACCGCGAAAGTACCCGTCGACATCGATTCAACCTGCCTGTTGCTGGCGACGTCCGGCACCACCGGCATGCCCAAATTGGTGGCCTACAACCAGCGCGCGATTTCCCACGTGGCCGGTGCCCTGGAGGCGTGGAAGCTCGACTCGGGCTCCTGCACCCTTGGCAGTACGCCGGTGGCCCATGTCTCCGGCTCTTTCGTGCTGCTCGCGACGATTATCAAAGGCTGCCGTGAAGTCATGTTCAGCCGGTTCGACGCCGACAAGCTGCTCGACGCCATCGAGCAGGAGGGCGGCAGCATGCTGTTTGTCGCGCCCTTCATCTGCCAGCCCTTGGTGGACGCTCAACGTAAACGCCCGCGCGACCTCAGCTCGCTGCAAGTCTGTGGGATCGGCGGCGACGCCTGCCGGCCGCCAGTGGCTGAAACCTTCCAAAGCACCTTCGCGTTCCGGCTGAACAACACTTACGGCCTGACAGAATGCCTGGGCAGCATGGCGTTCGGTTCGACCTGGGACACCCTCACCGCCGTGCCCGGGCGCGCACGCCTGGTGGACGCCGATGGCGTAATCGTCAGGCAAGGCGAAGTGGGTGAACTGCAGATGTGCGGCCCGAACCTCAGCCTCGGCTACTGGACCGGCCCCGGCGACATCATCAGCCACAGCCGCGAAGGCTGGTTTTCTTCCGGCGACCTGATGGTGCAGGAGCCCAATGGCGAATACCGCTTCGTCGGCCGCTGCAAAGACCAGATCGTCAGCTTCACCGACAAAATCTCCCCGGTGGAAGTGGAAAACCAATTGATCCTGCACCCGGCCGTCGCCGATGCCGCCGTAGCAGGCGCGCCGGATTGCGCAGCGGGGCAGCGCGTGGTGGTGCTGGTCAAGCGGGCGCCTGATGCAACGGCTACGGCGGATGAGATTCTCGCCTGGCTGGGCGAACGCCTGGCGCCGTTCAAGCTGCCGCAGCAGATCGTGCTGAGCGATGTCATCCCGCGCAACGCGCTGGGCAAAGTAGACCGCAATGAGGTGGTGCGAATCGTATCGCTGAATTAACGACCTCTTGTCGAAACTGTGGGCCACTGCCGGGCGCGGAGCCCGGCTTTACCCCTAGAATGCCTCCCTGTGGATAACTTCAGCCAGGGACGCCTTCACCATGAACATAGAACTGCTTATTGCCGGTATCGTCGTGGTCATCATCGTCGTTGGCCTGGTGGGCTGGATGGTTGGCGTCTACAACGGGCTGGTCATGCGGCGTAACGATGTGGATAAAGCCTTCGCCAACATCGATGTGCTGCTCAAACAACGCGCTGATCAAATCCCCGACCTGATGCGCGTGGTGCAAACCGCGATGAACCATGAAAACGCGCTGTTCACTCGCCTGAGTGACGCGCGCACGCAGTACCTCAACGCCAGCAGCCTCAACGATAAGGTTGAGGCGTCCAACCAGCTCAATGCGGCGCTCAAGTCGGTGATTGCAGTGGCGGAGAATTACCCCACTCTGATTTCGGGGCCAAACATGGTCGAGTTGCAGCACGCCATCTCGGCAGTGGAGGAGCGCATTGCTGACCGGCGTGAGTTCTTCAATGAGTCGGTAAACCTCTACAACATCGCCATTGCGGTGTTTCCCGACCTGTTTTTCGCGCGGATGCTCAGCTATCAGCGCATCCCGTTGTTGGCGATCAGCGCCGACGAAACCCGCTACGACGGCGTGAAGCTTGAGGTGCCGGGCGCATGAAAACCACCCAGGCGGGCGTTGTGGTGAAAAAGCCCAAGTGGAAAACCCTGCTGGGGCTGGTGTTTCTCGCCGGTTTCATCGCCTTGACGGTGTACGCGCCGAACATCCTGATCGCGCTGTTTTTCCCGATGTTTATTCTGATCGGCCTGCTGGTCAGCTTCGGTCCCAACTTCTACAAAACCGAGCAGCGCCTTGCTACCAGCCAGATTCGCTCGCTGGCCATGGGGCTGGTGGAAGTGCGCGGCAAGGTCATTGCCGACAAGACGATGCTGTCGCCGGTGCTGGGTAAGCCGTGCGTGGGTTACGTGTGGATTGTCGAGCAAGGCACGAAAGACAAGGACGGCGACTGGAGCTGGAGCCGGGTGTCGGGCGAGGCGCGCTGCAACGACTTCCGGCTGCGCGATGCGAGCGGTGAGGTCGGTGTGATTGCCGAGGGCATCGACCTGTTTGGCAACAAATCACCTGACGAATACGAGCTGATGGGCAGTTCCCGACGCCAGGGCGAAATCCTGCTCGTCCAAGACCTGGACGTGATGCTGATCGGCGATGCCTGCGAGCAGGCTGGCCAAACAGTGATCGCCCAAAGCAAGCACCCGAAGGCCGTGTTCGGCGTGGCGTTGACCGAGGACGTGGAAAACCGTCGAGTGCTGGCGCCGTTGTGGCGCGCCGGTGGCTTCTATGGCGCGGTGGTGGGCCTGCTGGGGGTTGGCATCATGGCCATGACCCCCGCGCACTTCGCCCAACTGCATTTGCCCGGCCCCGAGACGTATCAACAGATGGCGGGGCAGGGCCCGCTGTATCAATTGCTCGCCTGGCTGTACCGCGAAGGCGGCTTCCCGATTCCCTTCATGGCCGCGTTCGGGTTTTTCCTGACGCTGATCGTGGTGATCATGGCGACCCGGCTCGTACTGCCCAAGGGCATGCGCATCGCCGTGGCGCGGGTGTTGGGAGCGTGGACCGGGTTGGGCATGGTCATCGGCGGCGTGGTGACGCTGCTGTTGTTCGTCGCCCATGTGGATGTCATGAAGCTGTTTCTGGTGTGGATGTTGATCCTGCTCGGCACCCTGGTGTTCTCGCTGTTTGAGCAACGCAAGATGGGCGTGGCCTATCAACATTTTGCCAAACGGGTGGGCAAAGGCAGTTTCAGCGACGAAGACGCCTGATCAGGGCACAAACTCCACTTTCAACCCACGGCTGGCGCTGCGCCCCTGATCATCGCTGACCCGCAGCCGGTATTCTCCCGACTTGCCCGGCCGCCAGTTCAGCGTGGTTTGTGGCGGGCCCTGGCCGATCAGGGTCTGGTCGGCAAACCAGTACAGCGTTGCGGTATCGCTGGCCGCGTTGGCATTCAGCGGGATGCTTTCCTGGGGTTGGGACAGACGCAACTGATAACTCACTTGCGTCAATGGCGAACGGATTTGCGGCGCTTCGCTTGTGTCGCTGATGCGATTGGGCTGGCAGTTTTTCATCACAGTGGGCGGCGTGCGTCGCGGCAGGCCCGCGGCGCGATACAGCCGTTGCACATCACTGGGCCAGAACTCGAAGACCTCTTCACGGGTGTATTGCGCCTCGAACGGCGGGCACGCTGCCTTGCCCGTGCGGGTGTCGATCAGCACCGGGCGGTGCAGGTTGGACACGCGAATCGGCGACACGCCGGGGATGTACCAGGTCTTGCGGGTTTGCGGGCACCAGCGGTTGGGCAACTCACCGGAGGCGGCGCAAACGTCGATGCGCACCAGCCCGGCGGGCGGTTTGTCGGGCTTGATCACCACGTTGGGCAGGGCCAGGGGCAGGGCGTCGGCGATACGGAAAAACAGCGGCGCGGCGGTCTTGGCGCCGATGAACGCCGGGTTTGGCCGGCCATCGAAGTTACCCACCCACACCACCAGCACATACGGGCCGACCAAGCCTGCGCTCCACGCATCGTGAAAACCCCACGAGGTGCCGGTTTTCCATGCCGTGCGCCAGTGTCGGCCGGGTAAACCGTCCGGGCGTGGATTGCGCCGCAGCATGTCGCGCACCATAAAAGCGGCTTGCGGTGTGAGCAGTTGCGCGCCAGTGGCCTGCGGCTGTTCCTGCACATAGCGCAACGGCCGCAAATGCCCATCACCGGCCAGCATCACGTACAGCCGCGCCAGTTCCTCCGGCGTCATTTCGCCGCCACCGAGGGCCAGGGCCAGGCCGTAATGGCTTTCATCGCGCAGGCCCTTGATGCCGGCGCGCTGCAGCAGGCCATACAAAGAAGGCGATTTCACCTGGCTGGCCAGCCACACCGCCGGGATATTGCGACTACGGATCAACGCGTCCCGCGCCGTCAGTGGCCCGACAAAACTGCCGTCGAAATTTTCCGGCTGGAAGTAGCCGAAGTTACTCGGCAAATCCTTGAGGATGCTCATCGGGTGAATCACGCCCTGGTCCAGCGCCAGCCCATACAGGAACGGCTTGAGCGTCGAGCCCGGCGAGCGCCGCGACAGCACGCCGTTGACCTGGCCGTGGATGCTTGTGGATAAGTAGTCCGCCGAGCCCACCAGTGCTTTCACGCTCTGGTCGCGGCTGTCGATCAGAATGGCCGTGGCATTTTCCACGCCGGTACTGCGCCGTTCGGCGATAAAGCCGCTGATCAGGCGCTCGAGCAATTGCTGCAACGGCAGATTCAGCGTGCTGTTGATTTCATTGCCGTCCAGCGACGCCAGCAGTTGTTCGCTCAGGTGCGGTGCCAGAAACGGGATTTGCTGGCGGTTGCGGGCTTCGAGGGGCAAGTCCAACAAGCTGTCGTTACGCGGGTCTTGTGGATAAGTTTCGCGCCAGTCCGCCATCAAGCGCAGCCGCGCGTGTTGCAGCGATGGCCCGAAACGCGCGCGCCGCCCCGGCTGCTGCGGAATCACCGCCAGCGCCAGCGCTTCGGACAATGACAGTTGCGCCGCCGACTTGCCAAAGTAGATGCGGCTGGCGGCCTCGGCGCCTTCGATATTGCCGCCCATGGGCGCCAGGTTCAGGTAGGCCTCAAGGATGTCGTGCTTGCTGTAACGCGCTTCCAGCCACAGCGCCAAGGCCATCTGCTGCAACTTGCCCGGCACTTGGCGGGTGTTCAGATCCCACAGGCGCCGCGCCAGTTGCATGCTCAAGGTCGAGCCACCCTGGCGCTGGCCGCCACTGTAAGTGGCCATGGCCGCGCGCAGCAACGCCGGGGGATTGATCCCCGGGTGCCAGTAGAAATTGCGGTCTTCCTTGAGCATCAAGGCCTCGACCAATGACGGTGACATACGCTCCAGCGGTAGCCAAAGCCGGTATTGGCCGTCGTCCGCCAGCGTCATGCGCAACAGCGAACCGTCGTCAGCCAGTACCACCCGCGACGAGGTCACCGCTTGCTCCAGCGGGGCATGCGGCCAAAGCCGCAGCCCCGCCAACAGCACCGCCGCAGCCAGCAGCGGCGTCAGGCGTTTACGGCTTGGTAATTTCAAGCTGGCCTACTTTGCCGCGCCCTTGCAGGGTGGTTTCGTACATGCCTTCGGCGTAGGCCGGTGGCGTGTTGAAGGTACCTGCGTTGGTGGCGCGCACGCGGTAAACGAAAGTGCCTACGTCACGCAGTGCGGTGCCGTACAACACCACCCGGTCATCGCGTACGTCCACATAGTCCGGCTGCCAATTGCTCAGCTCGGTTTCGCCGATCGGTGCCTGCCAGGCGTCGGCCTCTTCGCCGTCTGCGGTTTCCACGTACTCGGAATCCTCGCCTTCACTTTCCTCGGTGCTGGCGGCTTCCGGCTCGGGCGGCAAGTTATACACAGGCTCGACGCCGCCCGGCAGCAAGTCGACCACGGCCACTTGCTGCACCTGGTCACGGTCGGTGGCGCGCAGGCGCAGACGCACCAGAAACTCATCGCCCACCGCGACTTTGCTCACTGGGTCGCCCTTGAGGTCAAGGTACTCGTGGATGATCTCCAGGCCATTGGTGATCGGCTTAAGCTTGGCGCCCTTGTCGAAACCGGCTTCGCTGAGCATGTAGAAGGCGGCCGGGCCGTCGGTTTTCTCCATTACCAGCTTCTGCGTGGCGCCCGGTACGGCGGCGCGCGGTGGCTGACCGGCCATTTCCAGCAATTGCTGTTGTTTGTCGCCCAGCCAGGCGGTGGCCTTGAGGGTCATGTCGCTTTGTGCGCGCTGGCCATAGTTGTCGAGGGCGCGCAGCAACAGGGCCGCCGACAGCGAGTTGTAACGCTGCTCGTTAAGGCGCTTGCCGAGTTTATCCAGCAGTGCCGTCGGCACATCGTCCAGCAGCTCGGGGAAGTGACGCGCGAGCAGGTGCAAGTGCTCGGCATCGTGCACCAGCGGGTCGTAATACAGACCGTCGCTGTCCCACTTATCCACAAGCGAGCGCCACGGGATTTTGCGGAACAGTGCATCCGCTTGGCGATCCTGCTTGAGCAGCTTGTAGCTGGCCGCCAGGTACGCGGCGCCCAGATCGTTCTGCCATGTGTCTTTGAAGTAGCTCTCGTAGCGCTCGCGGATATCGCTCAAGGCGCCGCTCACCAGAATCCCCTGACGGCTGAGCAGGTAGCTGGCGTACGCGCGGTTGCGCAATTCCGACAGGCCTTCGCTCGGGCCGTTGGCCAGGTCCGTCAGATAAGCATTCGAGCGCACCAAAAGGTCTTCCGGCACCGGCAGCCCGCGCTCCTTGGCTTCGATCAGGAAGTCGGTGGCGTACAGGCTTGCGTACGGCGCCACATCCGGGTTGGCCGCCCACAAGCCAAAGCCGCCGGCCCCGTTCTGACGCTGGCGCAGCATGCGTACTGCACTGCTGAACGCCTGCTCGGCTTCGGGTGCATTGCCGCCCCAGATCAACGCCGGCATGGCCTTGGACACCAATTGCTCGGTGCAGGCGTAGCCGTAGTCATCCAGGTAATGCTTGAGACCGTTGGCCCACACCAGCGGCGAGGCGGCGACGCCCAATTGCACGTCGCGCAGTTGGCTGAACAGCTCGCGAGTGGGTTTGAGCTCTTTGCTGGCGCTGTCGAAACGGCCCAGGCTCAGGGCCACGCGGTGCTCGCTCAGCGGGCGGATCGAGGTGGTTTCCGCCACCTGGATGCGCTTGCCGTCCGCCAGCACCGCGACAAAGCGCAGGTCCGCCGAGCCGAGGGTGTCACCCACCTTGATCTTGAACTCGGCGGTGCCTTCCTTGCGCGGTTGCAGCGACAGGGTGCTGCCCTTGTCGCCCTGCACGACCAGCCCGGCGCTGGTCTGCAGTTCAAATTTCACGTCGGCCGCGGCATCGAGGTTGCTGAACACCCCGGCGCTGACGCTGAACACATCCCCCGGCGCCACAAAGGCCGGCACGTTTGGCGTGATCACAATCGGCCCGCGCACCTCGGTGTTGGCTTCGCTCACGCCGACGCTGTCGGCATCCACCGCCACCGCAAACAGGTGCAGCTTGCCGTTGAAGCTGTCCGGCACCTGGTAATGCAGCACGGTTTCACCGGCGGGCAGGTCGACCAGGCCCGACCACCACGCCACGGGCGGCTGGTGCTTACGCTTGAACGGGTTCAGGTGGTTGGCCAGGGCGCCTTCCGTATCACCACCGGGTGCTGCCCCACTGAGCAGGCGGCTGAATTCCGGCAGGATCAGGTCAAGAATCTGACTGGTGCCGACCTCCAGCGCACGCTTCTGGAAGAAGAAGCCCAACGGGTCCGGCGCCTGGTAGCGCGCCACTTGCAGGATGCCTTCGTCCACTGCGTACACCACCGCGCGGCCCGGGCGGTCGGCGGTGACCTTGATGTCCAGTGTCTGCCCCGGCTCGATCTTCGCCGGGCCTTCAACCTTCAACGCCATGCGCCGCGCGTCCAGGTTGATACTGAACGGCACCACACCGTAAGACAGCGGGCTCATGTACACCTCGGCCGAGCCCATATCGCGCACAAACTGCACGTTGACGTAGGCATTGCCCTCAAGCCCGGCCGGTACGCGAATGTGTTGCACGCTGTTGGTGCTGTCGGCCTTGAACCACTGCTGGGTGTAGACCTTGTCACGCTCGATGGTGATCAAGCCCGCGCCGGTGTACGGCGCGCGGATGCTGATCGCAATGTCGTCGCCCGTGGCGTAGCTGCGTTTATCCAGGCGCAGTTGCAGCTCGGCGTTGCGCTCCAGCGAGCGCGAGGTGTTGCCACGGCCGGCCACGCTGTAGTCGATCTGGTTGAGCAGGTTGCCGTTGGCGTCTTTCAGTTGCAGGGTGAAATCCCCCGGCGTGCCGGTGTTCAGGGCCTGCTTGGCGCCTTCTTTGGTCATCGCCAACGGTGAGGCGGGCTGACTGATGTTCTTGATGCGCGACTCGTATTTGTAGGTGCCGTTGGACTGTTTCACCAGCACCGACACATAACGATGTTCAACCACCTCCGTGGTCAGGCCGTCGACTGCCAATGGCGAAAGGTCCGGCGCGACGGCCAGCCATTGCACCTGGCGCGGCGCATCTTTGGCGACGTATGACAGCGAATCCTGGCTTTTCACCCCGACGAGGTAAGGTGCGGACGACACCAGCAAGGCACTTTGCGCCGCCACGTTGCGCCCGCCTTCGGCTTCGAACACCTGGGTCATCACTTGCAGGCGGTAGGTGCTGTTGGCGAAGCGCTGCAGGTTGAGGTCGAGCACGGCCTGGCCGTTGTCGTCCACCGTGGTTTCGGCCAGGTCTTCGGTGCTGGCTTCTTCCAGGGTATCGGCGAGGCGGAAACGGTAGTCCGGGTAACGCTCGAATGCCGCGAGCGTCGGGCTCAGGGACATTTTCGCGGTGACGCGCCGGCCCGACGCCGGGGCGCCGAACAAGTGCATGGCGGTGACTTTCGCCACCACCTGATCCGGTGGAATCCAGCCCTGCACAGGGGTGTCGTGCAGGCTCAGGCTGACTTTCATGCGGTCCGGCTCAAAGTCGCGGACCTTGAAGCTGACGCTGCCCAGATCGGTGCGGGTTTGTTTCTCGCCGATCAACTGCAAGGTCGCGGTGTAATCCCCGGCGGGGGCGACTTCGCTGCTGGGGAAATCAAAGGTTTCAAAACCGCTGGCGGACAGCTTCAGCGGCTGACGAATCACTTCCAGACCACGCGGGTCGGTGATTTGCAGCTCCACCGGCAGGCCTTGCAGGGCGCCTTTCCAGTTGCCGCTGCGCACGATCATGCCCAAGTGCGCGGTCTCGCCAGGGCGGTATAGCCCGCGGTCGGTGAACAGATACGCGCTGAGGCGATCAATCGCGCCGTCTTCTTCCAAACCGCCTACATCAAAGCGCGAAAAATCCAGCTGCTGGGAGCGGCGGGCAATGGGCAGGAACGACTGGTCATTGCCGCGCGTGACTACGTACATCAGCGGCGTTTTCTCACGGCGCAGTTCGTCCAGCTTGGCGAAATGCGCGTGGCCCTCGGCGTCGGTGCGGCCGCTGCTGACCGGCAAGCCATTACGGCCAATGATGTCGACCTGGGCGTCGGATACCGGTGAACCGTTGCCGATGGACTGCACATACACATCATGGCTGCCATCGCTGGAGCGCTTGGCGATGATGCCCAGGTCCGTCACCACAATGAAACGCAGGTCGCTGGTGCTGCTGCGGTCGTACTCGAAAGTACGCTCGGCCGGGTCATCCTGGGGGCTGAGCTTGAGCACGAAAATGCCGCGTCGTCCGCCGTTGGCGGTGAGGTAGTGGCTCAGGTCAACGTTGTCGTAGACGGTTTTCGCCGGGTCATTCGACGACAGCGGAATATCCAGAGACTGGCGCTCAACCATGCGGTCGAAATATTCATTGCCGAAGTTGGGCCGGGCAAAGCTGCCGCTGCTTTGGTCCACCAGATGTTGCAACTGGTTGGGCAGCAAACGGGCAATTTCCACATGGGCACCCGGCACGCCACGGGCCATGAAACCCAGGCGTTTTTCGCCGTTAAGGCTGAGCAAGGCGCCGTCAGACAGGAACTGCAAGGTGCGCGGGTAGGCCGGCATGCTGATCAACGACGCCGTAGGATTCTTCGCCAGGTAGCCGCCAATGGCTTCCAGGTTAGCCGGCACGCGCACGTACAGCGCACGGCCTGCCGGGGCCTTGAATTTGAAGGCGTGCTGGGTGTTCAGCGGTTCGACGCTGGGCACGTGGGTCAGTGTGACCTTGGTGCTGCGGGCGAGCAGGGCGTCGTCGATGTCGTTGCTGGTGTAGGGGCGCGTGTCGTCCTGGGCTTTTTCCGGCAGCAGCCAGGCCTGGACCTTACCGGCGATGGTCTCATCGGCTACAGCGCTGGAGCTGCTGAACAACAGCACCGGCTCCGGCTCGCCACGTTCGTTGTCGGCAAAACTCACTTCGGCGGCGGTGAAGGTCAGGCGATAACGGCCGGGCACGGTGACTTCCGACACCAGCGGCGCGGTGCTGGCGTTGCCGCCGTCGCGGGCCTTGATGCCTTCGTCGAGTTTGGCGCTGACCGGCGTGCTTTCCAGCGGCGTGGCCAGGGCAGCGGAGCGCACGTAGGCGTTGAGTTTTTTCTCGTCGAAGGTGATTTCGGGGCGGTTTGGCAGTTGCGCGTCGCGGTAAGCCAGGCCTTTGCCGAGGGTTACGGTGACGCGTTTGCGCAGGTTTTCTTCATCCACCGGGTGGGAAAAGTGGAAGGTCGCCACCAGCTGTTTCAGCGTCGGGTTGGATGGGTCCTGATACAGCTCGTTTTGCGCCAGGGTGGCGCGGAACGGCTGTGTGGAAAACTGGCTGGTGTACTGGCCGAGCAACACGCCGTCGGCCAGCAGGTTTTTCTTGGCGAGGTCGAGGGTGTAATGGGCGTCGATGGGCCAGTCTTTTTCCGGCACGAACTGCAAGGTGCGGTCATCAGACCAGCGCCAGGTTCCGGCTACGCTCGGTTTGAGCGTAATGCCTTCGGTCACCGGCTTGCCAATCGCGGCCAGCGGGGCCACGGATTCGGCGAAGCGCACCTGCAGGTTATCCACAACCGGGGGTTGTTGGGTGTAGTCGGTCAGGTTCGGTTTGTGCAGCGAATAGCCCACGGTGTGGGGTTGCGGCAGGTGGGAATACCACTGCCAGCCGTAGAATCCGGCAGCGGCCAGCAGCACCAGGCCCAATACACCGGCGCCCGCCTGGCGTGGATAAGCGCGAGCTTTGCGCCCCAGGTTCGCCAGGCCATGGCCGATGGCACGCAGCCAGGACGGCGGCTGCCATTGGCCGAAGACGGCCCTCACCACAGTCAATAACGCACCGGCAACACGGCGGCTGATCGCTTTCAACGAATCGAACATGGTGAGCATCCCTGGCTAAGTGCGGCGTATCTTACACGCGTCTTTGATACAAAAGATGACGTGGATACACCGACCCGATCAGGCGTGCTGCACAAAGGTGAGGCGTACTGCAAAACCGATCAAAAGGCTGCCGAACAACCACTGCTGCACCCGTTGCGCCGAGCGATTGCGCGCCAGCCACTGGCCGATGCGTGCGCCGGCCAGGGCGTAGCAGCAATCGAACATAAAGCCGAACGTCACCAGCACCGCGCCGAGCAGTGCGAACTGCGCCGCGACCGGTCCGGACTGCGGGTTGATGAACTGCGGCAACAGTACCGAGCAGAACAGCAGCGCCTTGGGGTTGAGCAGGTTTGTGAGCAAGCCACGCTGGAATGCTGCGCGCCAGGCGTGGGCCGTTGCGGTGGTATTCGTCGAGTCGAGGTCGGGCAGCATGTTGGCCCGCAGGCACTGCACGCCCAGCCACAACAAATAGGCCGCGCCGCCCAGGCGCACCACATCAAATGTCCACGGTGCGACCTTGAACAGCGTCGCTAAACCCATGCCGGCCAACATGACATGGCACGCCCGGGCCAGCCCCAGGCCTATCGCTGTGGTCAGTGCCAGTGCCTTGCCCTGACGCGCGCCGGTTTGCAGCAGCAGGATCATGTCGGGCCCCGGCAGCAGGTACACCACCGAAAGCGCCACTAGAAATAACCAGAGTTCTGCCATGTTTCACCCCCTTCAAATGTTGGCTAATTCTAGGGTTGAAGGGCGGGGCAGGTGCTTGCGTAGTCAGCCAGAAAAGCGTCTAGTCTTGGCACTATCTGCCAATCATTACCATAACGGCCATTCACTTATGCCAAATCTTAAGCTTGATGCCTTTGACCGCAAGATTCTTGAAGCCCTGCAACGGGATGGCCGCTTGAGCAATGTGCAGCTGGCGGATGAGATCGGCCTGTCTGCTTCACCTTGCCTGCGCCGCGTGCGCCTGCTCGAAGAGGCCGGGGTGATTCGCGGCTATCAGGCCACGTTGGATCGCGACGAAGTGGGCCTGGGGATGATGGTGTTTGTGGGCGTGAAAGTGGAGCGGCATAACGACACCGAGGCCAACGCCTTTCGCGAAGCGGTGACGGCGCTGCCCGAGGTGATCTCGGCGTTTCTGGTGTCGGGGGAATCGGATTTCCTGTTGCAGGTGGTGGTGCCGGATTTGCGCGGCTATGAACGGTTTGTCACCGGCAGCCTGTTGAAGCTGCCGGGGGTGAGGGATATTCGCAGCAATTTCGCGATTCAAACGGTGAAAACCCCAGGCGCATTGCCGCTGGGGCATTTGCCGGGCTGATGACCTACTTGAAACCACCCCGAACCCTGTGGGAGCTGGCTTGCCTGCGAAGGCGTCGGCACAGTCAACATTGATGCCGGCTGACACTCCGTCATCGCAGGCAAGCCAGCTCCCACAATTAATTTACGTGGGGTTGAGGGCCGTGTTAATCAGGTCCACCAGTAGCGCACGAGGTGGAAGAAAATCGGTGCGGCAAAACACACCGAGTCCAGCCGGTCCAGCATGCCGCCGTGGCCCTCTATCATATGCCCCCAATCCTTCACGCCCCGGTCGCGCTTGATCGCCGACATCACGATGCCGCCGGCAAAGCCCAGCAGGTTGATCAGCAGCGCAATCAGAAACGACTGCCACGGGTTGAACGGCGTGGTCCACCACAGCGCCGCGCCGATCAGGGATGACAGCAGGATCCCGCCAACAAAGCCTTCGACGGTTTTGGACGGCGACAGGTTGGGCGCGATCTTGTGTTTGCCGAACAGCTTGCCGCACACGTACTGCAGCACGTCCGACAGTTGCACCACGATCACCAGATAAGCGATCAGCAACAGGTTGCGGCCTTCGTAGCCGGGGATGTCGAGGGTCAGCAGCGCGGGCACGAAGGACACGCAGAACACCGCGATCATCAGCCCCCATTGCACTTTCGACGCGCGTTCCAGGAAGTGCGTGCTGTCGCCACCGAGGGACGCGAGGATCGGCAGCAGCAGGAACACGTAGACCGGAATGAAGATCGAGAACAGCCCGTACCAGTCCGAATAAATCAGCAGGTATTGCACGGGCAGCGCCAGGTAAAACGCGGCCACCAGCGCCGGGTAGTCGCTGCGGCGGGTGGGGGTGAGGGTGAGGAATTCGCGCAGGGCGTAGAACGACACGGCGTAGAACAGCAGGATCACCGCGCCGGTGCCGAGCCAGAAGGCGATGCCGATGACCACCACCATCACCCACCAGGCGTTGATGCGCGCATTGAGGTTATCGATCACCGCGTTGGGCGTGCCGCGTGTGCGCAATTTGAGGATCAGGCCGATCAGCGAGGCGAGCACCAGGATCGCGCCGATGCCGCCGAATAACATCAGGGTTTGGCTATCCATGTCAGACGTGCTCCGGGGCGAGGGCGAGCAAGGCGTCGCGGGTACGGGCGAGGAAGGCGGTTTTGTCTTCGCCTTCCTCCAATTGCAGCGGCGCGCCGAAGCTGGTGGTGCACAGCAAAGGCAGCGGTAGCACGCGGCCTTTAGGCATGACGCGGTTGAGGTTAGCGATCCACACCGGAATCAGTTCGGCCTGTGGGTAACTTTTCGCCAAGTGATACAGGCCGCTTTTGAACGGCAGCAGGCCGTCTTCCAGATTGCGCGTGCCTTCGGGGAAGATGATCAGTGAGTCGCCGCCTTCAAGTGCGGCCAGCATCGGCTGCAATGGGTTATCCACAGGGTCTTTGCGCTCGCGGTCGATCAACACGCCATTGAATACGCGGTTGATGATGTAGCGGCGCAGCGCGCTTTTGTTCCAGTAATCGCTGCCGGCCACCGGGCGCGTGAATTTGCGCAGGTTCTGCGGCAACGACGCCCACAGCAACACGAAGTCGCCGTGGCTGCTGTGGTTGGCGAAGTAGATGCGCTGCACCGGCACGGGCGCACAACCGAGCCACAGGCTGCGGGCACCGGTGACGGTGCGGGCCATCGAAGTGATAAGCGTGGCGACCACGGGTTCGAACATGGGAATTCCTTATCCGGCGAAAGGCAGCCAAGGGCTGGCGAGGATCACGGCCAGGGTCAGCAACGCTTGCGCGCCCAGCAGCCAGGCCTGTTTGCGCAGTAGTTTGAGCGCGCCGCGGCGACGTTCGGTCCAGGGCCGGCCAACGCGCTTGGCCGATTGCAGGCCGAGGGTTTGCAGGGCCTGGTCGAGGTCCGGGGTTCGCTCGGTGTCCCGGGCCAGCAGCGTGAACAGGTCAGCATCGAAGGCCACGCGCAATGCCCAGTACTTTTGCAGCAGCCCGAGGACAATCATCCACAGCGCGAGCAGCAGGCAGATGGTGGAAATGCTGGCCATCAACAGCTGCGTCAGGCCGAACAGAAAGCCGAGCAGCGTCAGGCCTGTGGATAACTGATCCAGCGAGCGGCCACGACGCAGCAGGCTGGCGACGACCTGCAGTTCCATATCAGCGGGCATGGGGCAAACCCTCCAAAGCTTTACGGTGAGCGGGGTGCAGGACCACACGGGCCCGTGCTTTACGAATAATAGCCAGCGCCTCGTCGATGGTTGCCACGCGCCCGCTGTGCAGCAGCCAGGCGGCGACGGCGGTGGCGCTGCGCGAGTAACCAAGGGCGCAGCACACCAGCAGCGGGCCGTTGGCGCGCAGGCGTTCGATGGCTTGAGCGGCTTGCAGGCATTCGTCCGGGGTCGGGGCGACAAGGTCCAGCACGAGGATGGACTGATAAGCGCGGCCCTGTGGATCAATCGGCAGTTCGGCGCAGAGATCGACGATTGCCTTGAACGAACCCTGTTCATTCGCCGCAGGAATTCGCCCGAGCCAAACGTTATCCACAATCAAGTCGGGTTGTGGATGCTTACGGGTCCACAGGCGTGAATTTAGCCACGCGCCTGCCAGATAGGGCGCGTACAGCCAGCGTGCGGCGGGGGTCAGTTGGCCATCGGCACGCTTCTGAAAGCCGGATGCTCCGAGCACAAAGTAATTGGCCTTGATCAAGCCGAGGGAAACCGCCGGCCAAAGCAACCATAACCACCCGCCGCGTAATACGAAGGCAAGAACCACCAGCACCAGCGCGCCCAGCCCATAGCGCGCGCCGAGCCGCCAACGCTGGGGATCGCGCGTCAACCGGCCATTCAGCAGCGGGCTCCGGTGCTCGATCGGCCACAACCACACGCAAAGCCAGCCGGCGAGGGCGCCTGTGGGTAAGTCGATAAAGTGATGTTGATAAGTGGTCAGCACTGAAAGGCCGATCAATGCGAACCAGCCATGCACCAGCAGGCGCCAGAAGCCCTGGGTGTGGCGCTGGTACATCACCCACAGGATCACCAGCAGCGCGATATGCAGCGACGGCGCCTGATTGAAGGGTTTGTCGAACCCCGCCAGCACCGCAAACAGCCAGCCAAATACGCCATCCAGCTCCGGCCGTTCGAAGGTAAAGCGCAGCGGCCAGATCAGGAAGCAACTCACCGCAATGACTTGCGCACTGAGCAGGCGCAGCGCGTGTTGTTTCAGCTCATGCCGGGTATTGGGCAGCAGCAGGGAAAACCCGTAGAGCAGGTCGATGGACCAGTACGGCACGATGGTCCAGGCCCAGAACGGCATATGGGTTTCCCAGCCGAACACCAGCGTGCCGACGTCGCTGCGCTGGCTGGTGACCCACGTAGCGAAACCGTAGGTGCTGAAAAACAGCGGCGCCAACAGCAGCAGCCAGAGGACCGCCGGTTTCAATAGGCCGGGTTCGCGCATGTTCAGATCTTCTGCGCCAGGGACACGCTGAAAATGCCCCACTCATCCACACGCTGGGTGATCTTGCGAAAACCCGCCGCTTCGACCAATTGATCCATTTCCGCCTGGCTACGGCGGCGCATTACCCAGGCCTGGCCCTGGCGGTGGCTGGTCAATGCACGGGCGATCAACTCCAGTTGCGGGTGCCACGGCTGGCCGGTGTAGACCAGATAACCGCCGGGCTCTACGGCTTCGGCAAGACCTGCCAACGAGCCGCCGACCATGGCGTTATCGGCGAATAACTCATACAAGCCGGACACCACTGCCAACGTCGGCTTGGGGTCCAGCGCTGCCAAATCCAGGCGGTCAAACGCATCGCCTTTGACGAACTGTGCGATATCCCCCAGGCCTTTTTCGCGGATCAAGGCGCCACCGTCGCACACGTTGATGTCGCTGTAGTCGCGCAGGAGGATCGATTCCGGCAGCGGCGACATGCCCTGCAAGGCTTCGAGAATATAGCGGCCGTGGCCGGCGGCGATGTCGACAATGCGCACTTCACGGTCATCCCCACGCAACCTGGCCATGGCCAGGCGCAGCAATTCTTCGACATTCAGTTTGCGCTGACGAATCCCGCGCCAGCCGATGGAGTTGAGGTAGTTGGTATCGATCATCCGCCCCAGTCCGCCCTTGCCGGTGGGTTTGTTGCGGTACACATAGTCCAGGGTGCTGCCGGAGTCGAAGCCCGTGTCGAAGCCTAGCTTGACCCCGTCCGACAGGTTCTTGCCCAGGCCCATGCTGGCGCGGGTCATGCGCCAGTACAGGTCGCGCAAGGAGTTGCGCGGCAGCGGCGCGGCGAGGGCTTCGGACTCGGCGCAGGTGGCGCCCAGTTTGTCGGCGTCCAGCAAAGACGCGCGGTCCAGCGGCTGCGTGAAGTTCTGCAGGATAAAGCGCTTGGCGCTGCTCACGGCCACCGCGCGGTCGCGTTCGCCGAGGGTGTCGTGGAAGAACCCGGGAAGAATGTGCAGCTCTTTTTTCAGGCTGCCGAGGCGGTCGAAAAACTGCTGCTGGGGCTTGCGATGGACCACGAAGTCCGAGCCGGAAATCAGCAGCTGAGTCGGTACCTGAATCGCTTGGGCGTCGGCTACCACCCGGTCGGCGGCTTCGTACAGGCCGAGCAGCACATTCACCGAAATGGCCTTGGTAATCAGCGGGTCGCTGTCGTAGGACGCCACGCGCTGCGGGTCATGGCTGAGGAACTTGGCCTTGACGTAACTGTTGACGAAAAAATTGCCGCGAAACCTGCGCATCAACGCCAGGCCGGGGCGGGCGAAGGGCACGTAGAGCTTGACCTTGAACGCCGGGGAGGCCAACACCAGCGCGCGAATCTTCGGCGCGTAGTCGTGCACCCAGGTCGCCGCAATCACGGCACCGACGCTTTGAGCGATGACGGCGATGTTTTCTTCTTCGATGCTGTACGTGGTGCCGATGTGGTCGCAAAAGGTTTGAACGTCGCGGGCGCTGGTGGCGAAGCTGGGGCTGTCACCGCGTTCGCCAGGGGATTGGCCGTGGCCGCGGGCGTCCCAGGCGAAGAAGTCGAATTGCGCCAGGTCGAGTTCATCCACCAGGTGGGCGATGCGCCCCGAGTGCTCGTGGCCGCGATGGAACAGCAGGATCGCCTTTCGCGGCTCATCACCCTGTGGGGCGGTGGCCGGCCAGTGCCGGTAGAAAAGCTCAACGCCATCATGGGTACTGAAGGTGTGCTCTTGCTGTTCACGCATCGCAAAAATCCTTATGCAATCGGAGGGGTGGGTACTTCTTTGAGGCCTTGGCGCACGCGGTTGACCAGGGTGTAGGCGAGCAGGGCGGCGACCAGCCACATGACGGTGTCGACCCAACCCGCGCCGAGCCAGCCCAGCGCCACACCGGTGGCCAGCACGCCGAGCACGAAGGCGCGATCACTTTTGCCCATCGGCCCGTCGTAGCGCCGTGAAGCACCGACCATCGGCCCAAGTACCCCGGCGTATTCGCTGAACACGGCGAGCAGCGCCACCAACAGCACCGGCGCCAGGTTCACGCCGGGGATCAGCGCAAAGGGCAGGATCAGCGCACTGTCGGCGATCACGTCGCACAGTTCATTGAGGTAGGCGCCCAGGCGCGACTGCTGGCCGAATTCACGGGCGAGCATGCCGTCGATGGCGTTGAGGGCCATACGCAGGATCATCCACAGCGGAATCAGCGCGAACAGCCAGAGGTGCTGGGCGAAGCTGGCGATCAACAGGCCGACCAGCAGGGAAACCACGCCGGCCAGCACGGTGATCTGGTTGGCGGTGGTGCCGTTGTCGTAGAGGCGCTGCACGAGGGGGCGCAGCAGGTTTTGAAAACGCGGCTTGAGCTGATAGATCGAAATCATGGGGGGTGGCGCTTCCTTGTCCGTGAACCCGCGAAAACTGTTTTGGAGTGTGCCGATTAATCGTGGCCTGCACCAGTGATGGCTCGTGTTTCTGGGGGTTTAATCACGGTCTGCTACACACCGCACTACAAATGTGGGAGCGGGCTTGCCCGCGATGGCGACCTATCAGGCAAAACCTCTATAACTGACCCAGCGCCATCGCGGGCAAGCCCGCTCCCACAGGGGTTTTGTGAGGTTTGCGAACAAAAATTTCACGCCCCGTGTTATATCGTAACGAATTGTGTACATGTGGGCGTTGAGTGGATGCAAGTGGATCTAGAAGCGGACGGCGCCTCGGTCGAGGGCCTTGCGCGTTTTCAACAGGGGTTGTTTCACGCCCGCAGGCTCCGGCAAGCCGGTATTGGCCTGACGGCCCTGGCGGTGTGCGGCTGGGTGCTGGCGCTGTTTGTCGCGTTGTTTGCGCCGTTGTCGATTTGGCCGGTGGTGTTGATCAACTGTGCATCCGCCTTGCTGGTGCTGGTGGCCGGATTGCAGTCCGCGTGGTGGGTCGCCGATTGGCGCGCCCAGGCCCTGGAAGAGCCGACGACTGAAGTCGTCGAACTGCCGGTGGAAGAGTCAGGCCTATACGCGCGTCTTGTAGGGCGTTTCGGCAGCGGCTTGATCGCGCAGATCGGCGCGCCGGTGCTCTGGCTGGTCGGCTGGTCGTTGCTGGCGCTGGTCAGCATCCTCGAATTCTGGAACCTGGCGTTGCCCGCAGCCGCTGTCGGGCAGTCCGCCAGCATCGGCGCCGCGCTGGCCTTGGCCCTGGCGTTTGGTTTGCTGGTGTTCGAGCGCCGCCTGGCGCAGGAAACCGCCGCGCAATGGCCGGAAGCCTCGCAACTGGCGCAATTGAGCCGGGTAGCGATTGTGAGCCTGGTGGCCAGTGCGATTTGCCTGCTGTTCGCCAGTGCGGACTCGGTCTGGCCGTTACGCCTGGCGGTGTTGATCGGCTTAATGCCAGGCCTGGTCGCTGTCGAATTTTTGCTCAGGGCCGTGCTGTCATTGTTCAGCCCGCGCCAGCCGCGTGTCGAACCACGCCTGATGGCGCACAGTTTTATCGCCGGGTTGCTGCGCTGGCCGCCGCAACCTTTGCAGGCGCTGCAGCATGAATTGCACAACCGCTTTGGCATCGACCTGCGCCAGATCTGGGCATTCACCTACATGCGCCGGGCATTTTTACCGGTGTTGCTGGTGGTGTTGGCTGTCGGCTGGGCGCTGACCGGCGTGCACGAAGTGCCGCTGCAGGGCCGTGGGATTTACGAGCGTTTTGGCAAGCCGGTCGAAGTGTTCGGCCCCGGTTTGCATGCCGGGCTGCCGTGGCCGTTGGGCCGCGTACTGAATGTGGAAAACGGCGTGGTGCATGAACTGGCCACCAGCGTCAGTGAAGCCGCGGCGCCTGAATTGGCGCCCGCCGAGGGCCCGGCGCCAACCATCGCCAACCGGCTGTGGGACGCCAGCCATGTGAATGACAAATCCCAAGTGATCGCCAGCAGCAGCGGCGACAAGCAGGGCTTCCAGATCGTCAATATGGATGTGCGTTTCGTCTACCGTATCGGCCTGACCGATCAGGCCGCACTCGCCGCCACCTATAACACGGCCGACGTACCGACGCTGATTCGCAGCACGGCCAGCCGCATTCTGGTCCACGATTTCGCCTCGCGCACCCTCGACGAGCTGCTCGGTGAACAACGCACCCGCCTGGCCGATGAAGTCGGCCGCGCGGTACAGGCTGACCTGCAAAAACTCGACAGCGGCGTGGAAATCCTCGCCACGGTGGTGGAAGCCATTCACCCTCCGGCGGGCGCGGCCAACGCTTACCACGCCGTGCAAGCCGCGCAGATCGGTGCCCAGGCGCTGATCTCCCGCGAGCGCGGCGCGGCCAGCGAGCAGACCAACCAAGCCTTGCTGCAAGCCAGCACCGCCCGCGATCAGGCCTTGGCCACCGCGCGCGAAGTCAATGCCGGTGCCCAGGCGGCCGACCTGCGCTTTGCCGCCGAACAAAAGGCCTACGCCACCGCTGGCCAGGCGTTCGTGCTGGAACAGTACCTCGGTCAACTGAGCCTGGGCCTGGCCCACGCCAAGCTGCTTATTCTGGATCATCGCCTGGGTGCCGACGGCGCGCCGACGATCGATCTGCGTTCTTTTACGTTGCCGGCCGACCCTTCGGCGCCGCGCAAAGCCGTTCAATAAGGAGTCTGTCTGTTGAGCGCTCATTCTCACGATCACGGTCATCATCATGGCCACCACCATCATCATCACGGTGATGAGCAGGCTGGCGGCCCGTTCCCTTGGCGACGCATGGCCTGGGCGGTGTTGCTGGTACTGTTTGCGGTAGCCGCCGCAAGCCTGGTGCAAGTGCGGTCCGGCGAAGCCACGGTGATTACCCGTTTCGGCAACCCGTCGCGGGTGCTGCTGGAGCCAGGTCTGGGCTGGCGCTGGCCGGCGCCTTTCGAGGCGGCGATCCCGGTGGACCTGCGCCTGCGCACCACCTCCAGCGGGTTGCAGGACGTGGGCACCCGTGATGGCCTGCGCATCATTGTGCAGGCCTATGTGGCGTGGCAGGTGCAGGGCGACGCCGACAATGTGCAACGCTTTATGCGCGCGGTGCAGAACCAGCCGGATGAGGCGGCGCGGCAGATTCGCACGTTTGTCGGCTCGGCGCTGGAAACCACGGCGGCCAGCTTTGATCTGTCCAGCCTGATCAATACCGATGCCAGCCAGGTGCGCATCGCCGATTTCGAAGCGCAGTTGCGCCAACAGATTGATCAACAATTGCTCACCACCTATGGCGTGCGCGTGGCGCAAGTCGGCGTCGAGCGGCTGACGTTGCCGTCGGTGACACTCACCGCCACCGTCGACCGCATGCGTGCCGAGCGTGAAACCATCGCCACCGAGCGTACTGCCGTGGGCAAACGCGAAGCGGCGCAGATCCGCTCCGCTGCCGAACGCGATGCGCGCATTTTGCAGGCCGACGCTACTGTGAAGGCCGCCGATATCGAAGCGCAATCACGGGTGGAAGCGGCGCAGATTTATGGCCGCGCCTACGCGGGCAATCCTCAGCTGTATAACCTGCTGCGCTCCCTCGATACCTTGGGCACGGTGGTCACGCCCGGCACCAAGATCATCTTGCGCACGGATGCGGCGCCGTTCCGCGCATTGGTGGACGGGCCGAAGGACGTCCAGCCATGATCGAGCGTGACGGCCCGGACAGCCCGTGGATCCAGGCCGGGCGCCTGACCTTTCTGGCGCTGTACGCAGTGACGGTGTTGGCGGCGTTGGCCTGGGCGTTTTCCAATGTGCGCCAGATTGACCCGCAGAATCGTGCCGTGGTGTTGCACTTCGGCGCGCTCGACCGCATTCAGAATGCCGGGCTTTTATTGGCGTGGCCGCAGCCGTTCGAGCAGGTGGTGTTGCTGCCCGCCGCCGACCGCGTGATCGAGCGCCGCGTGGAGAACCTGTTGCGTTCAGACACCGCGATTCAGGCCGACCGCGTGGCCAGTTTTGCCACGCCACTGAGCGATGCCCTGGCCGGTTCCGGTTACCTGCTGACCGGCGATGCCGGCGTGGTGCAGCTGGATGTGCGGGTGTTCTATAAGGTCACTGAGCCCTATGCCTTTGTGTTGCAGGGCGAACATGTATTGCCCGCGCTGGACCGCTTGGTGACCCGTAGCGCTGTGGCGCTGGCGGCGGCGCGCGATCTGGACACGATTCTGGTGGCGCGCCCTGAACTGATCGGTACCGATAACGGCGCCGCCGAGCGCCGTGAACGGCTGCGCGGTGATCTGGTGCAAGGCATCAACAAACGCTTGGCCGAATTGGCGTCGACCGGTTTGGGCCTGGGCATCGAAGCGACGCGCGTGGACGTGCAATCGAGCTTGCCCGGCCCGGCGGTGAATGCGTTCAACGCGGTGCTGACAGCCAGCCAGCAAGCCGATAAAGCGGTGGCGAACGCGCGCACTGATGCAGAAAAACTCACTCAGACCGCGACTCAGCAAGCGGATCGTTTGGTGCAAGTCGCCCACGCTCAGGCCAGTGAGCGCCTGGCCAATGCGCAGGCGCAAACCGCAACCGTCGCCAGCCTTGCTCAAGTCAAAGACCCGGGCTTGCTGCCGCGTCTGTACCGCGAGCGTTTGCCGAAGATTCTTGGCCAGGCCGGCTCCGTGACCACTGTCGACCCCAAAGACGACTCCCGTTTGATCATTCAGGGAGCCGAACAATGAGCGCACCCATGCTGACATCCGCCGAGCAGCGCAGTGCTGCCCGGCAACTGACCCTGGCCATGCTGGCTTTGGGGTTATTGATATTGGGCCTGGTGTGGCGCTGGCTGGCGCCGGATCAGAATGGGGTCAGCCAGTTATTGCTGGGCGTGGCTTCCTTGCTGGTGGCCGTGCCGGTGATGCGTTCGGCCTGGTACAGCCTGCGTTTCCCGAGCCTGCATGGCATCACTGACCAATTGATCGCGCTGGCAATGATTGGCGCGTGGGCCACGGGTGATTTGCTGACCGCTGCGCTGTTGCCGATCATCATGATTTTCGGCCATGTGCTGGAAGAGCGCAGCGTGATTGGCTCTCAGGAGGCGATTCACGCCCTGGGCAAACTGACTCGCAGCCATGCGCGGTTGGTGCAGGTGGACGGCAGCATTGTGGAAGTGGATAACGGCACGCTGAACGCCGGCGATATCGTCGAAGTGCGCGCCGGCGACCGCGTGCCGGCCGATGGCGTGGTGCTGTCGGGCCAGGCCAGCCTGGACACGGCGCCGATCACCGGAGAGTCGGTGCCGCTGGAAGCCAGTGAGGGTGTGCAAGTGTTTGGCGGCGCGATCAACCTGGATGGTTTGCTGCGTTTGCAGGTGACGCGTACCGGCGATGAGTCGACCTTGGGCAAGGTCATCGCGCTGATGCAGAACGCTGAGCGCTCCAAGCCGCCGATCACGCGGCTGCTGGAGCGTTATGCCGGCAGTTATATGGTGCTGGTGCTGTTGCTGGCGGCGGTGACCTGGTTTGTGACCAACGACGCCCAGGCGATGCTCGCCGTGTTGGTAGCGGCGTGCCCGTGCGCACTGGTGCTGTCAGCGCCGGCGACGGCGATCGCCGGGATTGCCGTAGCGGCGCGGCACGGGATTTTGATTCGCAGCTCGGCGTTTCTCGAAGAGTTGGCAGACCTGACCTCGTTGGTGGTCGACAAGACCGGCACGCTGACCTTTGGCACGTTGCGCCTGCAATCGATTGAAACCAGCGCACCGGATCGGCAGGTGCTGTTGAACCTCGCCGCCAGCCTCGGCTCGGCCAGCAGCCACCCGGTCAGCCGCGCGCTGGCGGGGTTGGCAACGCAGGAGCAACTGCTCGTGTTGACGGATATTCGTGAGCGTCAGGGCCTTGGGGTGGTGGCGCAGACCGAGCAGGGCGAGGCAGCGTTGGGGCGGCCGGAATTGTTTGAGCAACTGGGCATCGTCACCACGGCTGTTCCCAACCATGATGGCCCGATTGCCGGGCTGGCGCTGAACGGGCAGTTCCTCGCATGGTTGTTGCTGGCTGACAGCGTCAAGCCGGAAGCACGCCAGGCCCTGCAAGAATTGCGCGACCTGGGCCTGGGCCGCCAACTGCTGCTGACGGGCGACCGCCAGAGCGTCGCCGACAGCCTGGCGCTGGACGTCGGCATCAGCGACGTTGAAGCCCAGGCACTGCCGGAAGACAAACTCAACCGCGTGCTGGGGGAGATCAGCAGTGGCTTCCGACCGATGGTGGTGGGTGACGGGATTAACGACTCTCTGGCGCTCAAGGCGGGTGTGGTCGGCGTGGCGATGGGGGCGGGCGGGGCCGACATCGCCCTGGCGTCGGCGGATGTGGTGTTGATCGGCAGCGATTTGCGCCGGTTGGGTACTTGCGTGCGCTTGAGCCGTCAGTGCCGGCAAACGCTGCAGGTCAACGTGATCATCGGTTTGGGCTGGACGCTGGCCATCGTGGTGTTCGCGGCCTTCGGCTGGTTGGGTGCGGCGGGCGCCATGATTGCGGCGGTGTTGCACAACCTCAGCACCTTGCTGGTGCTGGGTAACGCCGGGCGTTTGCTACGCTTTCAGGAGCCGCTGTTGAAGCTGGATGAATAAGTGATTCAGAGGCCCGATAAAAAATATTTAGAAATATTTGCGGCGAGCTGTAACGCTGATGAGGGACCTCACTCTAGTGCTATGTCGAGACTGAACAATCCGTTCAGACCGACTCCACTACCGATCATGAGGAATACAAAAATGAACTTCAAATCCGCTGCTGCTGGTGCCGCCCTCGCAATGGCCGCCGCTACCATGTTTGCTGGTGTTGTCACTCAGGCTCAAGCCGCTGACACCTCCGTGCACTGCTACGGCATCAACGCCTGCAAAGGCCAGAACGACTGCAAAACCAAGGACCACGCCTGCAAAGGTCAGGGTTCTTGCAAAGGCCAGGGCTTCAAAGTTCAAGCCAGTGCTGATGCCTGCACCAAGGCTGGCGGCAAAGTCGGCGAATAACCGGCACCGAGTGCTCCCGCAGCGGATGCCCCCCACCGCTGCGGACACTTTGCCCAGGAGTGAGTGATGTCCGCTTCCCTTCCGAGTCTGGGTTACGGCCTGGGTTTACGCAGTGAGTACTACCAGCAGATCCTTGAACAGTCGCCCGCTGTGGATTGGTTCGAAGTGATCTCCGAGAATTATCTGGTTCAGGGCGGTAAAGCCTTGTACTACCTGGACGCGATAGCCGAGCGCTATCCCTTGGTGATGCATGGCGTGTCCCTGTCCATCGGTGGGCCCCATGCCCTCGATACCGATTACCTGAACAACATCAAACAGCTCGCCGAGCGCATTCAGCCCGCGTGGATTTCCGATCACCTGTGCTGGAGCCGTGGCAGTGCGCACCAGTTGCACGATTTGCTGCCGCTGCCCTACACCGAAGAAAGTCTTTACCACGTGGCGGCCCGTGTTCGCCAAGTGCAGGACGTGCTGCAGCGCCCGTTGGTGCTGGAAAACGTCTCCAGCTATGTGCGCTCCAAGGCGGATGAATTTACCGAGTGGGAATTTCTCAACGCGTTGGCCCACCTCACCGGCTGCCAACTGTTGCTGGACGTGAACAACGTGTACGTCAGCTCGCGCAACCACGGGTTCGACGCGTGGACGTTCATTCGCAACCTGCCGCCGCAAAGCATCCGCCAACTGCATTTGGCCGGGCATATGGACTACGGCGATTATGTGGTCGATACCCACGACCACCCGGTGTGTGACCCGGTGTGGGCGTTGTATCAACAGACGCTTGAGCACTTGGGGCCGGTGTCGACGCTACTTGAGCGTGATGACCATTTTCCGCCGTTCGAAGAATTGCTCACCGAGTTGAGCAAAGCCCGGGAGCTGGGTGCGACTGCCTTGGCCAGGAGATCGCTATGCGCTTGACCGATTGGCAGTTGGCCTTTGAACAGCATTTGTTATCCGACACCTCCACCGCCAACAGCCACTTTGCCGCCACCTTGCTGGGTGGCCCGACGCTGGATGTGGACACGGGCCTGGCGATTTATCACAACGCCTATGTGTCGCGACTGCAGGAAGTATTGCGCCATGACTTCGGCGCGATCTGGTATTGGCTGGGCGATGATGAATTCGCGTTACTGACAGAAGCCTATGTGCGCCGTTACCCCTCGGCCCATTACAGCCTGCGCTGGCTGGGTGAGCGTTTTCCGGATTTTATCGTCGAACATCTGGTGGCTGAACAAAGCCCGCCGCTGGCTGAACTGGCGCGGCTGGAGTGGGCGTTCACGCTGGCGTTCGATGCCCCTGAAGGCGAGCCGTTGAGCCTGAATGACATGGCCACACTGCCGCCTGAAGAGTGGCCGGGTTTGCAGGTGACGCTGGCGCCTTCTGTGCAGCAGCAGCTGTGTCATTTCAACACGGTAGCGATCTGGCGAGCGAGCAAGGATGAGTCGGATTTCCCCGACAGCCATGCACTTGAGCTGGCGCAGATTTGCCTGGTATGGCGCCATCAAAACGTATGCCATTACCGCAGCCTGGAACCTGCAGAAGCCTGTGCACTGGCGGGCATGGTGACCACCGGCTGGAATTTTTCAGAACTGTGCGCGGAGCTTGCAGTCACTTATGGAGAGGGTGCCCCGTTGCAGGCCGTTACATGGCTGAAACAATGGATCCAGGACGGTTTGCTCGAGCGCCGAGCCCCATAGAAAAGTGCTATCAAATCGATAGCCTCCTACTTTGTCTCCGGATGGTCTACCCTCACTCCAGACGTCTGAAACAAGGGGGGACTACTCATGCTCGCGCAACTTCCACCGGCCTTACAGAATCTCAAGCTACCGCTGCGGCTCCGACTCTGGGATGGCCATGAATTCAACTTGGGCCCTGAGCCCAGTGTGACTATCGTGGTGAAGGACCCCACGGTCGTGACCAAGCTGACCCATCCAACGCTCGACTCATTGGGCGAAGCCTTCGTCCAGGGCAAACTGGAGCTGGAAGGCTCCATCTCCGAGGTCATTCGGGTATGTGACGAATTGAGTCACGCCCTGATCGAAGACGACGAGGGGAGTCGTCCGGTGCGCTCGATCCACGACAAGGCCACTGATGCAGCGGCCATTTCCTATCACTACGACCTGTCAAACGAGTTCTACCAGCTATGGCTGGACCAGGACATGGCCTACTCCTGCGGTTATTTCGAAACCGGCAGCGAATCCATCGACCAAGCCCAACAAGACAAATTCCGCCACCTGTGCCGCAAATTGCGGCTGCAGCCGGGTGAGTATTTGCTCGATGTCGGCTGCGGTTGGGGCGGGCTGGCGCGGTTCGCGGCGCGCGAGTTCGGGGTCAAGGTGTTTGGTATCACCCTGAGCAAGGAGCAATTGGCGCTGGCCCGTGAGCGGGTCAAAGCCGAAGGCCTGGAAGATCAGGTTGACCTGCAACTGCTCGACTACCGCGACCTGCCGCAGGACGGCCGTTTCGACAAAGTGGTCAGCGTGGGCATGTTTGAACACGTCGGCCACGCCAACCTGGCGGAATATTGCAAAGTCCTGTTCGGCGCGGTGCGTGAAGGGGGCCTGGTGATGAACCATGGCATCACCGCCAAGCACACTGATGGTCGCCCTGTGGGCCGTGGCGCCGGGGATTTCATCGAACGTTACGTGTTTCCCAATGGCGAGTTGCCGCATTTGGCGATGATGACGGCTGAAATCAGCGAAGTCGGGTTGGAAGTCGTCGACGTTGAAAGCCTGCGCCTGCACTACGCGCGCACGCTGGACCATTGGAGTGAGCGTCTGGAAGACAACCTGGAAGCTGCTGCGAAGATGGTGCCGGAGCAGGCGCTGCGTATCTGGCGCCTGTACCTGGCCGGCTGCGCGTATGCGTTTGCGCGGGGCTGGATCAACCTGCATCAGATTCTGGCGGTGAAACCGCATGCCGATGGCAGCCATGAACTGCCGTGGACGCGGGAGGATATCTACCGCTGAAACGCGGTGATGCAAACGATGAAGATCTACATGTGGGAGCGGGCTTGCTCGCGAATGCGGTGTGTCAGCCAATGAATTTATTGACTGGCACACCGCATTCGCGAGCAAGCCCGCTCCCACATTTGTTCGGTGTCGTTTATTAGAGAATCGGCGAGATCAAACGCGCCACCCGCATGCCCAGCTGTTGCAGGCGGCGGGTCTCGCGGTTTTCTTCCTGGCTGACCTCATGGGCCAGGGCAAAGTCATCCAGCAGCATCTGCTCCACTTCGCTGGCGAAGGCCTCGTCTACCGTCAGCAACATCACCTCGAAATTCAGCCGGAACGAACGGTTGTCCATGTTCGCACTGCCGATGGCGCTGATTTCGCTGTCCACCAACACCACCTTCTGATGCAGAAACCCCGGTTTGTAACGGAATACCCGCACGCCGGCGCGTACGGCTTCGATCGCATAAAGGCTGGAGGCGGCGTACACGATGCGATGGTCAGGGCGTGACGGCAGCAGCACGCGCACGTCTACCCCGCGCAGCACGGCCAGGCGCAGGGCGGAAAAAACGGCCTCATCGGGAATGAAATATGGGCTGGTGATCCACACGCGCTCGGTGGCGGCGTGAATGGCTTCGACGAAAAACAGCGAGCAGGTTTCGTACGGGTCGGCCGGGCCGCTGGCGAGCAGTTGGCAGAGCACGCCGTCTTCGGGGTAGGCGTCCGGCAGAATCAATGGCGGAAGTTCGCGCGCGGCCCAGAACCAGTCTTCGGCGAACGATTCCTGCAGGCACGCCACCACCGGGCCGGTGACTTGCACGTGGGTGTCGCGCCACGGCGCCAAAGGCGGTTTTTTACCGAGGTATTCATCGCCGACGTTATGCCCGCCGACAAACCCGGTGATGCCGTCCACGACTACGATTTTGCGATGGTTGCGAAAGTTGACCTGAAAACGATTGAGCCAGCCGCTGCGGGTGGCGAACGCTTTGACTTTGACTCCGGCATCGCGCAGCGATTGCACATAACGGTGCGGCAGGGCGTGGCTGCCGATGCGGTCGTAGAGCACGTGAATGTCTACACCTTCGGCAGCTTTTTCCTTCAGCAAGGCATGCAATTGCCTGCCAAGCTCGTCGTCATGAATGATGAAAAACTGGAACAGCACGGCAGTTTTGGCGTTGCGAATCGCGTCGAAGATCGCGCTGAAAGTGGCATCGCCATTGATCAGCAAGCGCACTTCATTGTTGGCCAGGCAGGGCATGCGTCCCAGCTTGGGCATGGCGCGCAACGACGCATAGGCACTGGAGTTGCGCGCGGCCAGGGCCTCTTCGACCCACGGGCGCCAGTTCAGCTCGGTGATCGCTGTGTGCATTTCCTGGTTGGCCTGGCGCCGCGCCTGGATGTAAGCATCGAACGTGCTGCGGCCAAAAATCAGGTAGGGGATCAGCGTGAGGTAAGGCATGAACATCAGCGACAAGGCCCAGGCGATCGAGCCTTGGGCGGTTCTGACGGTCAGCACCGCGTGGATGGCGGCGAGGGTCCCGAGAAAATGCAGCGTAGCGATGAAATAGGCGAGCAGGTGCGGGCCAAAAAAATCCATGAACGACATCTCTCCAGGCGATCCAAGTGCCTAACAGACCATGAACGGCGGCGAATGTCGCTATTTTATTTGCCGTGCAACACTGGCGGCTTTGCGGCGTCTAACGCCCACAATTACCCAGGAGTTACTCGATGAATGCTCGTCTGCCAGTTTTGGCCATAGTCGTTGGTTTGTTGCTGCCCGTGGCGGCTCAGGCGCAGATGCTGGCGCCGGGCTTGTGGGAATTGACCACCAGCAATATGAAAGTTGATAACCAGGACCTGCCGGACCTGTCGCTGATCCTCGGCCAACTCAAGCAACAGATGACCCCTGAACAGCGCGCGATGCTGGAAAAACAGGGCATCACCATGGCCGGTAAAGGTGTTCAGGTGTGCCTGACGCCGGCACAGGTGGCCTCGGACTCTATTCCCCTGACCGACCCGCAATCGGGCTGCAAACAGGAAGTGACCGACAAGACCGGTAACCAATGGAAATTCCGCTTCAGTTGCCCGAAAGCCCAAGGTACTGGCGTGGCCACCTTCAAGAGCCAGCAGGAGTTCACCACCACGGTCAACGGCACCTTCAATGCCACCGGCATCCAACAGAAGGGCAGCCTCGACAGCCACGCCCAATGGCTGGGCAGCGATTGCGGTACCGTCAAACCTCGCGCTTAACGCAGAAAGTGCAGGGGCAAGCCCTGGCAGCTGTCGACCACTTGGCCGTTGTGCCACGCCAAGTGGCCTGACACCAGCGTGGTGCTGACGCTGTGGCGAAAGCTGCGCTCGGCAAACGGGGTCCAGCCGCAGCGCGCGAGGATCGGCTGGCCGCTCACCGGTTTACCTTCGGCCTCGGGCTGGATCAACACCAGGTCGGCCCAATAACCCTCACGCAAGTAACCACGGTCGGGAATGGCGAACAGGTCGGCCACGCGGTGGCTGGTCTTCGCCACGAGTGTGGTCAGCGGCAGGTGCCCGTCAGCCACCAACTCCAGCAACGCCGGCAATGCGTGCTGCACCAGCGGCAGCCCGGAGGGCGCCTCGCGATAGCCCAACTGTTTTTGCGCCCAGGTGTGCGGCGCGTGGTCACTGCCAATCACGTCCAGCCGATCACTCAGCAAGGCCAGGCGCAGAGCATCGCGGTCGGCGCGGGTTTTGATCGCCGGGTTGCATTTAATCTGATGGCCAAGGCGGTGATAGTCGCGGTCGTCGAACAACAAATGGTGCAGGCAGACCTCGGCGGTGATGCGTTTTTCCGCCAAGGGTTTGTTTTCGAACAGGTCCAGTTCGCGGGCGCTGGTCAGGTGTAGCACGTGCAGGCGCGTGTTGTGGCGCTTGGCCAATTCCACTGCAAAGGATGACGAACGATAGCAGGCTTCGGCATCGCGGATCAGCGGGTGGGCAACGGCGGGAATCTGGTCGCCGAACCGCTCGCGCAGGCGTTGCTCATTGGCGAGGATGCTCGGCGTGTGTTCGCAGTGTGCCAGCAAGATGGTTGGCACTTCGGCAAACAAGCGCTCCAGAATCCGTGGGTCGTCCACCAGCATGTTGCCGGTGGACGCGCCCATGAATACTTTGACCCCGGCGACTTCGCGCGGGTCGAGGGCGGCGACGGTGTCGAGGTTGTCGTTGCTCACGCCAAAGTGAAAACCGTAGTTGGCCACCGAGTGCAGCGCGGCGCGGCGCTTTTTATCGGCGAGGGCTTCCAGGTTCAACGTGGCCGGGTTGGTGTTGGGCATGTCCATGAAGCTGGTGATGCCACCGGCCACTGCCGCACGGGACTCGCTGTAGAAACTGCCTTTGTCCGGCGCACCGGGCTCGCGAAAATGCACCTGGTCGTCGATCATCCCTGGCAGCAGCCACTGGCCCTTGGCATCGATTTCAACCGGCTCGTTGTAGCCTTCCAGGCTGGTGGCGATCTTCTCGATACGGCCATTGGCGACCAGCACGTCGGCGTCGAATTCCTGGCCTTCGTTGACCAGGCGGGCATTGCGAATCAGCAGGCGGCTCATGGTTCAGAACTCGTTTTGCAGGGCTTTGTAGCCGCGCACCAAATCGACGTTGGTGCGCGCCACGTCTTCGGAAAACTCCGAGGCGCTGACGCTGACCGGCGGGAATTGCGACAGGTCGGTATTGGGCCCGATGCGGGTGGTGGAGGGCACGTAGAACGCGGCGGGCAAGTCGCGGCCATCGACCACCGAGTTGTGACGCACCACGCAGCCATCGCCCACGGCGCAGTTGAATAGCACGCTGTTGAAGCCGATAAACACGCGGTCGCCGACGACGCAGGGGCCGTGGACGATGGAGCGGTGCGCAATCGAAGTAAATTCGCCGATGGTCACCGCCGCGCCGGACTTGGAGTGGATGACTACGCCGTCCTGGATGTTCGAGTTGGCGCCGATGGTGATCGGGTCCATGGCGCCGCTGGCGTCAACTTCGTCGGCGCGGATTACCGCGTAGGGGCCGACGAACACGTTTTCGCCGATGATGACTTTGCCGCAGATGATCGCGGTCTTGTCGACGTAGGCCGATTCGGCAATCACCGGCAGGTCGCCGGAAGGGTTCTTGCGGATCATGCAACAGGCTCCGTGATGATGTGAACGTGGTCGCCGTCAATGGCGTTGTAAAAGCAGGTTGGCCGGCCGGTGTGGCAGGCAGGGCCTTGTTGGTTGACGATCAGCAGTACCGCGTCGCCGTCGCAATCCAGCCGTGCTTCTACCAACTGTTGCCAATGGCCGGAGCTTTCGCCTTTGTGCCATAGCTGCTGGCGCGATCTTGACCAGTAGCAGACTTGCCCGGTGGCCAGGGTTTCGTTGAGGGCCTGGCGGTTCATCCAGGCCAGCATCAACACCTCGCCGCTGCCGTGTTGCTGGGCGATGGCGGCAATCAGGCCATCGCTGTTCCACGGCAGGGCGTCGAGCACGGCTTCAAGCGGAAAGCGGCTGCCCAGGGCAGCCTCTTCCAGGTCGAGCATGCTCAAGGTCATGGCTTGCTCAGGGCCGCGCACAGGGTGTTGAGGTTGTATTCGAACAGCCCGGTGAAGGTGCTGGCCGGGCCTTCAGCGGCGAGGGCGTCGGAGTACAGCGTGCCGCCGATCTGCGCGCCGCTTTCGTCAGCGATCTGCTTGAGCAGGCGCGAGTCCTTGATGTTTTCCATGAACACGGCCTTGACCTTGTCTTTGCGGATCTGGGTGATCAGCGCGGCGACTTCGGCGGCCGACGGCTCACGCTCAGTCGACAAACCCTGTGGCGCGAGGAACTGAATGCCATAGGCCTGGCCCAGGTAACCGAACGCGTCATGGGAGGTCACGATGCGACGGTTACCCGCTGGCAGTGCGCCGAATTTGGCTTTGGCTTCGGCCAGCAAGCGGTAGATTTCTTTCAGGTAGGCTTGGCTGTTGCGCAGGTAATCAGCCTTGTTGGCCGGGTCGGCGGCGACCAGTGCCTTGGTGATGTTGTTCACATAGATTTCGGCGTTGGCCAGGTTGTGCCAGGCGTGCGGGTCCGGGATGGTTTCGCCGTCTTCTTCCATGGTGTGGGAGATCACGCCTTTACTGGCGGTGACTACGGTGGCCTTGGTTTCGGTGCTGGTCACCAGGCGGTCAAGCCATGGCTCAAAGCCCAGGCCGTTCTTGATGATGACCTTGGCCTTGAGCAGCGCCTTGGCGTCATCCGGTGTCGGCTCGTAGGTGTGGGCATCGGAGTCGGGGCCGACCATATTGCTGATCTGGATGTGATCGCCACCGATCTGGTGGGTGATGTCATCGAGAATACTGAAGCTGGTGACTACCTGGAGTTTGTCGGCGGCCTGTGCCATCGACAACGGCAGCAGGAGACTGAACAGCACGAGTAAAGCGCGCATCGGGAAACACCTCATTGGGATGTAAGAGAGGGCGGGCGGCGCAGCAAACCGTGCACCGGGCCGAAAACCACGGACAGCAAATACCCTGCGCCAGCCACCAGCACGATGGCCGGGCCGCTGGGCAGTGAGTAGTAGAACGACAGCAACAAACCGAACCACACCGACAGGCATCCCAGCACCGCCGATACCGCGATCAACACCGGCAGGCGCCGGCTCCAGAAGCGTGAAGCAATGGCCGGCAACATCATCAAACCCACCACCATCAACGCGCCGATCGCCTGGAAACCGATCACCAGATTCAGCACCACCAGGGTCAGGAACAACCCGTGGGCGAGTGGGCCAAGGCGGCTGACGGTTTGCAGGAACAGCGGGTCGAGGGTGTCGAGCAGCAGCGGTTTGTAGATCACCGCCATGGCGATCAGGCTGAAACTCGACACCCACAGCATGCCGGTGAGGGTGGTTTCGTCCACGGCCAGGGCGGAGCCGAACAGCAGGTGCAGCAGGTCCAGGCGCTTGCCGGCGATGCCGAGGATCAGCACGCCGGCGGCGAGGGAGATCGGGTAAATGGCGGCGAGGCTGGCGTCCTCACGCAGGCCGGTACGGCGGGTGATCCAGGCCGACAAGCCAGCCATGCCCAGGCCGGCGCCGAGGCCGCCGATGGTCAGGGCGGGCAGGCTGATGCCTGCGAACCAGAACCCTAGCGCAGCGCCGGGCAAGATGCCGTGGGCCACCGCGTCACCGATCAGGCTCATGCGCCGCAGGATCAGGAACACACCCAGTGGCGCGGTGCTGCACGCCAGTACCAGCCCGCCGATAAGGGCGCGGCGCATGAAAACGAAGTCGTTAAAGGGCATCCACAGGTGGGCGGCGAAGTGCATCAGGCCACCTGCATTTGGGGTTGCGGGCGGATCAGTTCTTTACTGGGGCCAAACACGCAGCCGCTGCTTTTGATTTGCACCACTTGTTGGGTGTGATGGCGCACGGAGGCGAGGTCGTGGCAAACGATGACTACTGTGCGGCCTTCATCGTGCCAGGCGTGCACGTGTTTCCAGCACAGGGCCTGGCCTTCTTCATCGAGGGCGGCGTGGGGTTCGTCGAGCAACAACACGGGCGCTTCGGCCAGGCTCATGCGGGCGAGCAGGGCGCGTTGCAATTCGCCGCCGGACAACGCCATCAGCGGGCGATGCTCCAGGCCGCTCAAGCACCAGTCTTCCAGCACGGCGTGCAGGCGTTGGCTGCGTTGCTCGGGCGTGAGTTTGGTGCCCCAGAAACCGGCGGCGACCAGCTCTTGAAGGCTGATCGGGAATTGTCGATCCAGGTGTTGTTGCTGGGGCAGAAACGACAGGCCGCCACGGCGTGGAACCTCCACGCTGACTTTGCCCGCCAGCGGCTTTTGCAGGCCGGCGATGACTTTCAACAGGCTGCTTTTACCGGTGCCGTTGGCGCCGATGATGCCGGTGAGGCTGCCTTTTTCCAGCGTGAGATCCAGGGCGGGTGTCAGCGGTTGGCCGGGGGCACCCCAGCGCAAAGCGTTACAGGTGATCATGCAGGGTTTCTCGTCCAGCGGCTTTCAGCCACGGCATCGTGCGCGTGCAGGCTTTCGGCGTGGATCACTTTCAGGTGAAAAGCTTTGACTGCATCCGAGCGTTTCAAGGCGAGGTTCAGGCGGCGGGCAGCGTCTTCGCAGAACATCAGGTTCTGCCCGTTGGCCAAGGCGAAGGCTTGTTCGTCCGCGCGTTTTACGGCGGTTTGTACGGCGGTGCCGAGGGCGGCTTCGACATCGTCGATCAGGTCGGTGAGCGGCAGCGACGGCAGCATTTCGTCCAGTTGCAGGGAAATTTGCGCGCTACTGCGCTGGCTGTGGGGCGTGGCGACGATGCCGTTGGCGCTGCCGAGCCAGGTCAGCACGTCTTCATGCTGCAACGGCGTGTTGGCGAAATCATCCAGAAATTGCTGCTGAATCAACTGCCTGGCGAGCGCGGCTGAGCATGGGCAGGTTGAAGAGTAGGTAACGTCAATTTTTAGTTCCACGTGGAACATTCGGTTTTCCAGACGCGCTTCGATGCACACCGGGTAGCCTTTCCAGCCGGCCAGCGGGCTGACTAATGCCGCGCGTTTGAGCAGCAAATCGGTGTGGATACGCAGGTAGGCGTTCTTAGATAAACCTTCATGACTCTCCAGAAAGCGCTCAAGTAGAGTACGCAGAAGCGCAGGCGTCAGCGGTTGTTGGTCAAGCATTTCCAGGGCCAGGTACAGGCGTGACATATGAATGCCACGGGCTTCGCCGTCGTCCAGGCTCACGCCGGCATCGGCAGTGGCGGTCAGGCGTTGGCCGTCAATGAGGATAGGCAAGGCGATGCCGCACATGCCCACCCAATCGAGTGGCAAGGCTTGGCGTGAAGCCTGCGCGGCGATATCCGGCAGAGTCAGCGCATTCATGGGCAGGTCCATCGTTGGAAATAAAAAGACATGTTATATTATAACTATTGAGTCGACGATGATTTTTCTGCTTCAGCCTTTCTTCAGTCATGTCGAGCAGGGACGCTCCTTTATTTGCGGTATTTGTCATGCACAGACGTCAGCTCCTTAACCTGCTGCTGGTCAGCCCCCTCTTCACTTTGCCGTTGGGGGCCTACGCCACGCAGATTCGCAATGCGCGCCTGTGGCGCTCGGACGATAAACTGCGGCTGGTGCTCGATCTCAGCGGCCCGGTGCAATACAAGACCTTTTCCCTGACTTCGCCTGAGCGTTTGATCATCGACCTGAGCGGCGCCGGGCTCAGCGGTGATTTCTCGCAACTGGTGCTGAAAAACAGCGGCATTACCTCGATCCGCTCGGGGCATTTCGGCAAGGGCGACACGCGCATCGTGCTCGACCTCGCCGCGCCGATGCAGCTCAACAGCTTCTTGCTGCCGCCGCAGGATGGCCAGGGCCACCGCCTGGTACTCGACCTTACCAGCGCCACCCACGCGCCCCGCCAAATCGCGGCTGAACCTGCGCCATTGGTGGCGCCCGTGGACAAGGCGCACCCCAAGCGCGACATCATTGTGGTGGTCGACCCCGGCCATGGCGGCAAAGACCCGGGCGCGGTCGGCTCCAAGGGCCAGCGCGAAAAAGATGTGGTGTTGTCGATCGCCCAGCTGTTGGCCAAACGCTTGAAGCGCGAGAAGGGCTTTGACGTGAAACTGGTACGCAACGACGACTTCTTCGTGCCATTGCGCAAGCGTGTGGACATTGCGCGTCAGCACAAGGCCGACATGTTTATCTCGGTGCACGCCGATGCCGCGCCACGCCTCACCGCCTCAGGGGCTTCGGTGTATGCCTTGTCGGAAGGCGGCGCAACGTCCGCCACCGCACGGTTCATGGCGCAACGCGAAAACGGCGCCGACCTGCTGGGAGCCACCACGCTGCTCAATCTCAAGGACAAGGACCCGATGCTGGCCGGGGTGATTCTCGACATGTCGATGAACGCCACCATCGCCTCCAGCCTGCAACTGGGCAGCTCGGTGCTGGGCAGCCTGCAAAACATCACCACGCTGCACCAGAAACGCGTGGAACAGGCCGGTTTTGCGGTGCTCAAATCACCGGATGTGCCGTCGATCCTGGTGGAAACCGGGTTCATCTCCAACACCCAGGACGCCCAGCGGCTGGTGACCGCGCGTCATCAACAGGCTGTAGCCGATGGCCTGTTCGAAGGCCTGAAAAAGTATTTCCAGAAGAACCCGCCGATGAACAGCTACATGGCCTGGGTACAAGAACAGCAGAACGGTCAGGTCTAGCAGCCGGTCATTCGGCTACACGTGAACTTGGCGCTGGCGCCACCGGAACTGGAAAACCGGTTAATGGTGGTCCAGCCCACGCGGCGTGTGTAGCCGACCCACGCCTCCCCATCGGACGCCAACCCGGTAAAGAACGTCAGCTGCCCGTAGCGGCTGCTGGTCTGTGCCCAGTAGCGTTTGCCGATCACCTCAAAACCGCGCAAATACGTAGTGCTGCCTGCTGTTGCCACGCTGTAGGCATTCCCCAGCGGGTCCACACAGGCCAGCAAGTTGGCGCTGCGCGTGCAATTGGCCAGCGGGCTCGGCGTTTGCGCGCAGGCCGGTCCTGCGGCTGCCAATAACAGGGCGCACACCAGATATTTCATAGGGTTTCTCGGGGCCGGGAAGTGTTCAAGCATTGCGCCCTTCGTCGTGACGAGCAAGGGGGGATTGGCTTATTTGTATTGTTATACTATAACATTAAAAAACAGCCTGACCCGTGAACTGCTTTCCATGACTGAACAAGACCTCCTGGCCCAACCGCCTGCCGACTACATGAATGAAGCCCAGCAAGGTTTCTTCCGCGAGTTGCTGCTGACCCAGCGCTACGAACTGCAAGCGCGCATCGAGACTGAATTCCTGCTGCTGCGCGAGCAGGAAACCAACAGCGACCCCGCCGATGTGGGCAGCGCCGAAGAACAGCGTCAATGGCAACTGCGCCTGTTGGAGCGGGAAAAAAAGCTGTTGGACAAGATCGACGACACCCTGGAATTGCTGGCCCGCGGCGAGTACGGCTGGTGCCGTGAAACCGGCGAGCCCATTGGTCTGAAACGCCTGCTGCTGCGCCCCACAGCAACCTTGAGTATCGAAGCCAAAGAACGTGAAGAGCTGCGCGAACGCCATAAACGGGCGATTTGACCGGCCACCCCTGATGAGGATTACCTGATGACCAATCGTCTCCCCGTTACCGTGTTGTCCGGCTTCCTCGGCGCCGGTAAAAGTACGCTGCTCAATTACGTCCTGCGTAACCGCGAAAATCTGCGCGTGGCGGTGATCGTCAACGACATGAGCGAAATCAACATTGATGGCAGTGAAGTCCAGCGCGACGTCACCCTCAACCGCGCCGAAGAAAAACTGGTGGAGATGAGCAACGGCTGCATTTGCTGCACCTTGCGTGAAGACTTGCTCGAAGAAGTCGGAAAACTCGCTAAGGAAGGTCGGTTCGATTACTTGCTGATCGAGTCCACCGGCATCTCCGAGCCATTGCCCGTGGCCGAAACGTTCACCTTTCGTGATGAAAACGAGCAAAGCTTGGCTGATATCGCGCGGCTGGACACCATGGTCACCGTGGTCGATGGCATGAATTTCCTGCTCGACTATCAGGCTGCCGAAAGCCTGGCCTCACGCGGCGAGACTCTGGGCGAGGAGGACGAGCGTTCCATCACCGATTTGCTGATCGAGCAGATCGAGTTCGCCGACGTGATCCTGATCAGCAAGATCGATCTGATCAGCAGCCGCGAGCGCGAAGAGTTGATTGCTATCCTCGAGCGCCTCAACGCCCAGGCCGAAATCATCCCGATGGTCATGGGTGAAGTGCCGCTGAACAAAATTCTCAACACCGGCCGTTTTGACTTCGAACGCGCCGCCCAAGCGCCGGGCTGGTTGCAGGAGCTGCGCGGTGAACACATCCCGGAAACCGAAGAGTACGGCATCGCCTCCACGGCTTACCGTGCACGGCGCCCGTTTCATCCGCAGCGCTTCTTCGACTTTATCGACCGCCCTTGGGTGAACGGCAAGCTACTGCGCTCCAAAGGGTTTTTCTGGCTGGCCAGCAAGCATCAGGACGCGGGCAGTTGGTCTCAGGCCGGTGGCCTGATGCGCCATGGTTTCGCCGGGCGCTGGTGGCGTTTTGTGCCGAAAAGCCAATGGCCGCAGGACGAGGAAAGTGTGGCCGCGATCATGGGCAACTGGCAGTTGAGCACCGGCGATTGCCGCCAGGAGCTGGTGTTTATCGGGCAAAACATTGATTTCAACCAGATGCGCGCCGAGTTGGACGCGTGCCTGCTCAACGATGAAGAAATGGCCCTGGGCGTCGAAGGCTGGCGCCTGTTGGCCGACCCCTTTGGCCCTTGGTATGAGGAGGCGGCTGCCTGATGCTGGCCCCGGTGATTCCCCTGCGCCCCGTGATCCGTCAGACCCGCGGTGAAACCCCGCTGGCGCTGTCCGACATTCTCAACGATGGCGTCAACCTGGCGCTGTGGCAGCGCCAGTTACCTCTGCATATCGCCGAATTCGGCGCCTTGCTGGTGGCGCTCAACGAGCCGCTTGCGGATTCCATGGTGATTGAGCTGAAAGATGATGACTCGGCGCCGAACCTGCAAGGTTTGGCATCCAGTTGCAGCGATCTTGAAGGCTACGAAGGCTTTATCGCCGATGTGTCGTGGCTGGTCAGCGCGTTTGCTTGCCTGCTCGGCGCCAGACGCATTGGCGTGCGTCTGCGGTTACTGGACAAAGCCATGTGCCCGCGCTTTCACGTTGACCACGTGCCCGTGCGGTTGATCACCACGTACGCCGGTATCGGCAGCCAATGGCTGCGCGAAGGCGTGATGGACCGACGCAAGCTGGGCCAGCCAGACGCAGAGCCCACGGACCGCATCGAGCAAATTCACTGTGGCGAAGTCGCGTTGCTCAAGGGCACCAAATGGCATGGCAACGAGGCTCACGGCCTGATTCACCGTTCGCCCGCGCCCAAGGCCGATGAGCGGCGGTTGATCCTGACGCTGGATTGGCTGGCATAACCGCGTAGGATCAAACGCTCTACACGGTCTGAAATGAAGCCCTCCATGCTGCAGAATATTCCCACCCATGTGATTGCCGGGCCCTTGGGCGCCGGCAAGACCAGCCTGATCAAGCACCTGCTCGCCCAACGCCCGGCCGACGAGCGCTGGGCGGTGCTGATCAACGAGTTCGGGCAGATCGGCCTGGACGCGGCGTTGCTCACCCAAGATGACGATGGCATTGCCTTGGGCGAGGTGGCCGGTGGCTGTTTGTGCTGTGTGAATGGTGCACCGTTCCAGGTCGGCTTGGGCCGTTTGCTGCGTAAGGCGAAGCCGCACCGGCTGTTCATCGAGCCCTCGGGTCTGGGCCACCCGGCGCAGTTGCTCAGGCAGTTGCGCGAAGCGCCATGGCAGGGCGTGCTGGCGGTTCAGCCGTGCGTGTTGGTGCTGGATGCCCAGGCGCTGGCGGCGGGTAAACCCTTGCCTGATGCGCAACGTGAGGCGTTGGCCAGCGCCGGGCTGCTGGTATTGAACAAGGATGAGGCGCTGGATGCCGCGCAGCACCAGGCTATCGAACAGCAACTACCGGATTGCCCGCTTTATTGGACCCGCCAGGCGCAATTGCCGCTGGTGCGGCTGCCCGGGCTGAATGCAATAGCCGCTGCGGCTGTGGATAACTTCGCGGTGCCCACGGGCTTGGCGCAAATGCCAGCGATATGGAGCGATCCGCAATTGCCGATTTGCTTGAGCCAAGCTCAAGAGGGCGGCTGGAGCATCGGCTGGCGCTGGCATCCGAGCCAGGCATTCGACACCCAGTGCCTGGAGGGTTGGCTGACAAACCTCGATTGGCGCCGCGCCAAACTGGTTATCCACAGCGCTGAAGGCTGGGTAAGCGCCAACGCTGTGGATAACAGCCCACTCAGCTGGCAAGCCAGCGAATGGCGCCGAGACTCACGTATTGAATTGATCTTCAGTGCGCCACAGGACGTGGCTGCGTTACAGGCTGCTCTGGCAGCCTGCCGTCAGTGACGGTTTTTGCTGGCGTGGTCCTGGCGCCACTGGCTCAGCTCAATCACCTCGGCGCTGGGCAGCGGGGTCTTGATCTCGAACGGGTAGGGCGCCAGTTCGATTTGCGCGCTGTGCGCACCGAATTGGGTGATCGTCCCGGGGTGACGGGTTTCGCCGGTTACGGTGAACTCGAAGTTGTAGATGCGCGCCAGACGCCGCCGACCATTGGCATCCTTCACAAAACCAATGCGTTTGAGCGCCACCGCGCCGTCCAGCAACTCGATATCGAGCTTGGCGCAATGCTGCTTGACCCGCTCCAGCGCCCGTTCGCGCAGGCCGTGGTTGTGCCACACCCATGCCGCGCCCGTCGCCAGCAGCATCAATACGAAGATGTTTCCCAGGGTGAGCATGCGATGAACTCCAACAAAGTGAGAGCAGCTTAACTGTGTCGCCGGTCTGTCGTACAGGCTGCGTTTAGTCGCATACTGCGCGGCCAGAATTCAAACGGCTTTACGGAAATCTCCCGCATGAAACGCACACCTCATCTGCTTGCGATCCAGTCTCATGTGGTCTTTGGCCACGCCGGAAACAGCGCCGCCGTGTTCCCCATGCAGCGGGTCGGGGTGAATGTCTGGCCGCTCAACACGGTGCAGTTCTCCAACCACACCCAGTATGGCCAGTGGGCGGGTGAAGTGTTGGCACCGCAGCAAATTCCGGCGTTGGTGGAAGGCATTGCCGCGATTGGCGAACTGGGCAATTGCGATGCGGTGCTGTCCGGCTACCTCGGTAGCGCCGACCAGGGCCGCGCAATCTTGACGGGCGTTGCGCGGATCAAGGCGATCAACCCCAAGGCGCTGTACTTGTGTGACCCGGTGATGGGCCATCCGGAAAAGGGTTGCATCGTGCCCCAGGAGGTCAGTGATTTCCTGCTGGATGAAGCCGCTGCCATGGCTGACTTCCTCTGCCCGAACCAGCTGGAGCTGGACAGCTTCGCCGGGCGCAAACCGCAATCGCTGTTCGATTGCCTGGGCATGGCCAAGGCATTGTTGGCGCGCGGGCCGAAGGCCGTATTGGTCAAGCATCTGGATTACCCGGGCAAACTGCCGGAGGGTTTCGAGATGCTGCTGGTGACCGCCGACGGTAGTTGGCACCTGCGCCGGCCGCTGCTGGCGTTTCCTCGCCAGCCGGTGGGTGTGGGCGACCTGACCTCGGGGCTGTTCCTGGCGCGCGTATTGTTGGGCGACAGCCTGCTGGCAGCCTTCGAATTCACCGCCGCTGCCGTACATGAAGTGCTGCTGGAAACCCAGGCCTGCGGCAGTTACGAGTTGGAACTGGTGCGCGCTCAGGACCGTATTGCCCATCCGCGTGTGCGCTTTGAGGCCACGCCAATCGGTTTGTAGTCACGCAAAACCCAATGTGGGAGCTGGCTTGCCTGCGATAGCTATCTGTCAGTTACCGATGTATTGACTGATCTGCCGCCATCGCGGGCAAGCCCGCTCCCACATTTTTTGATCTGGTTTACAGACCGGGGCTTACGGACCGTCCGCCTTGATTTCCTGGTAGCGCTTTTCCAGCTCCTGGCGAATCTGCCGGCGCTGCTGGGCCTGCACGAAGCGGCGCTTGTCTTCGCTGTTCTGCGGTTGCAGCGGCGGCACGGCGGCAGGTTTGCGCTGGTCGTCCACGGCCACCATGGTGAAGAAGCAGCTGTTGGTGTGGCGCACCGAGCGCTCACGGATGTTCTCGGTGACGACCTTGATGCCGACTTCCATCGAGGTATTGCCGGTGTAGTTGACTGACGCGAGGAAGGTCACCAACTCGCCGACATGGATCGGCTCACGAAAAATCACCTGGTCTACCGACAACGTGACCACATAACGGCCTGCATAACGGCTCGCGCAGGCGTAGGCCACTTCGTCGAGGTACTTGAGCAGGGTGCCGCCGTGGACATTGCCTGAGAAGTTGGCCATGTCTGGGGTCATCAATACCGTCATCGACAGCTGGGCGTTTCCGGGTTCCATAGCACACTCACGGTTGTAGGCATCTGTTGGGGAGGGCACCTCTGCGGGTGCTGAAATCTTTGCAGCTATCCCTAACGGGACGCCGGTGGGCGGCTTGCCGTCACGCCTGCACCGATCTGTTTCCATATATTGCACCGGCTTTATGCCGGAAGTCGCGGTGTTAACCTTCAAAAGCCCGTGTCAGGGCATTTCTTACGATTTAGGCCGACTTTTCCTTCCGCGCGTTGCGACTGTTCAACGGCGTGCGCGGAAGTGGGAAAAGCGCCAGTACCCTCAAGGAGCCCCTCGCCATGCACGCCATCAGTTTTATCCAGGATTTGGCCGTGATCATGCTGGTGGCAGGGGTGGTCACCATCCTGTTCCACCGCCTCAAGCAGCCGGTGGTGCTGGGTTACATCGTCGCCGGGTTCATCATCGGCCCCCACACCCCGCCGTTCGGCCTGATCCACGATGAAGACACCATCAAGACGCTCGCCGAGCTGGGGGTGATCTTCCTGATGTTCTGCCTGGGCCTGGAATTCAGCCTGCGCAAGCTGTTCAAAGTCGGCGCCACTGCGTTTATCGCGGCGTTCCTCGAAATCATCCTGATGATCTGGATCGGTTATGAAATCGGCCGCTGGTTCGACTGGAACACCATGGACTCGCTGTTCCTTGGCGCAATCCTGGCAATCTCCTCGACCACCATCATCGTCAAGGCGCTCAATGACTTGAAGATGAAGAACCAGCGTTTCGCCCAATTGATTTTCGGCGTGCTGATCGTGGAAGACATTCTCGGCATCGGCATTATCGCCTTGCTGTCGAGCATCGCCGTCAGCGGCACGGTCAGCTCCGGCGAGGTGTTTTCCACGGTCGGCAAGCTCTCGCTGTTCATGATCGTCGCGCTGGTCATCGGCATTTTGCTGGTGCCGCGGTTGCTGGCCTACGTGGCGAAATTCGAAAGCAACGAGATGCTGCTGATCACCGTGTTGGGCCTGTGTTTTGGGTTCTGCCTGCTGGTGGTGAAGCTGGAATACAGCATGGTGCTGGGCGCCTTCCTGATCGGCGCGATCATGGCCGAGTCGCGGCAATTGATTAAGATCGAGCGCCTGATCGAACCCGTTCGCGACATGTTCAGCGCTATTTTCTTTGTGGCGATTGGTTTGATGATCGACCCTCAGATCCTGTTGCAATACGCCTGGCCCATTGCGGTGATCACCGTGGCGGTGGTGCTGGGCAAGATGTTGTCCTGCGGCCTGGGTGCGTTTATCGCCGGTAACGATGGCCGTACTTCACTGCGTGTGGGTATGGGGCTGTCACAGATTGGCGAGTTTTCCTTCATCATCGCGGCGCTTGGGATGACGTTGCAGGTGACCAGCGACTTCCTCTATCCGGTGGCGGTGGCCGTGTCGGCGATCACCACCTTGCTCACGCCGTATTTGATTCGCGGCGCCGACCCCTTGTCGTTGAAGATTGCCGCCGTGATGCCCAAGCGCATGAGCCGGGTGTTCGGTATGTACGGAGAATGGCTGCGCAGCATCCAGCCGCAAGGCGAGGGCGCGATGCTGGCGTCGATGATCCGCAAGATCATCCTGCAAGTGGGGGTTAACCTGGCGCTGGTGGTAGCGATCTTCTTCGCCGGCAGTTTCTTTGCGGCGCGCATTGGCGGCTATCTGGAGGGATGGATCAGCGATCCGAGTTGGCAGAAGGCGTTGATCTGGGGCGGGGCACTGCTGTTGTCGCTGCCGTTTTTGATTGCGGCGTACCGCAAGCTCAAAGCGTTGTCGATGTTGCTGGCGGAGATGAGCGTGAAGCCGGAGATGGCCGGGCGGCATACCCAGCGGGTGCGGCGTGTGATTGCGGAGTTGATCCCCATTCTGTCGCTGTTGGTCATCTTCCTGCTGTTGGCAGCCTTGTCGGCCAGTATTCTGCCGACCAACAAGTTACTGGTGCTGATCGCCGTGGTCACGGCTGCGGTGGCAGCCGTGCTCTGGCGCTGGTTCATCCGCGTGCATACGCGGATGCAGGTCGCCTTGCTGGAGACGCTGGATAACCACAAAGACACGCCGGAGCACTAAGGCGCCTTCACTGTAGTGAGCGAGCTTGCTCGCGCTGGGCTGCGCAGCAGCCCTTAAACAACCGCCTCGCCCCACCTGGAAAGACGCGTTGCCCTGTTTGGGGCTGCTTCGCAGCCCAGCGGGAGCAAGCTCCCTCGCCACAGGGTTAGCCTTCACACATTCAAATCAGCTTTCCAGCCAGACGTCTCGCGCCCAGTGCCACACCGATTCCCAGGTTTCTTCGGTCACCAGTTCTTCTTCGCCGGACCACAGCACCACAGTGCCGTCTTCTTCTACGCAGTAGTAGTCATCGCCGTCCTGGCAGATCGGGATCATGCTGCGATCAACGCCGGCGTCCCAGGCATTGGCCGCAACGTCCGGCAGGTACGTGTGGGACTGCGGGTCGGTAACGGTCACCGGCTCCAGGCTGCCATACACTACGTCGCTGACGGTCAGCAGAAACTCACGGAACACAAAGGGAATGTCGATGAACAGTTGTTCCTCGATTTCCACGATCTGATCTTCATCAGGCAGTTCCAGAGGAACCGGAACCGGTTCGTTGGCTTCACGCAATTGTTCGATGATTTCTTCCACGGCCGGGATCCTCTTGCTGATGGCGCGGTTAACAGGGGCGTTTTATACAGTAGCTCGCTATAAGTGCAACCGTGAAATAGAAAACCCCGGAACATGTCCGGGGTTTTTATCACAGGTGGCTCAAACGCGCGGGTATCAGCCGTTCTGACGGATACCGGCGACCAGCCATGGCTGGTTCTCGCCTTGCGGACGTTCCATGTTCCAGCTTTCGCTGAACACTTCGCCCTGGTCGAAACGCGAGGTCTTCGACACGCCGCTGAAGGTCAGGGTGGCGATGGTCTTGTCGGCGCGGTCATCCACTCCGTCCAGCTGTACGCGCAGGTCGTCGATGTAAGTCGACTGGAAGGCATCACCGATCTCGGCGCGTTCGCGCTTGAGGAACTCCAGCAATTGCGGGGTCACGAACTCGGAAATCTTGTCCATTTCGTTGGCGTCCCAGTGTTGTTGCAGGGACTGGAAGTGGCTGCGGGCCGCTTCGACAAAACGCTCTTCGTTAAACCAGGCCGGTGCGTTGATCACCGGGCGGGCAGCAGCCGGTGCAGCCGAACCACCGAAGATCGAACCCATGGCAGGTTTTTGCTCGAACACTTCACGCTGCATCGGCGCGCCGGCGGGCGCCAGGTGCTCCTGCTGCTTGCGGCGACGGGCGGCGATAAAGCGGAAGATCACGAAGGCAATGACCGCCAGGATCAACATGTCAAAGATTTGCATGCCCTGGAAGCCGCCGCCCATGAACATGGACGCGAGCAGGCCACCGGCGGCGATGCCGGCCAGAGGGCCCAACCAGCGCGAAGCACCGCCGGCCTTGGCAGCAGCGCCAGCGGCACCGGCTGCACCAGCGGTCGCGGCTGCGCCGCCCATGCCACCGGCGGCTGGGGCCATTTGGCTGGTCTGGTGGCTCGGCGCTGCGCCGGAGCTTTTACCGCCACCGAAGCGTTTGGCGTTGGCGTCAAGGCTCATCGTCAGGCCGATGCACAACGCCATGGCGATGCTAAGAAAACGTTTCATAAAGGGAATTCCCATTTGTGGATTGCACGCGCGCCATGTTGCACAGGTGTCGTGACAGTGGCTAGCGGCAGAGTGTTTCGGGCTTTTGCGTAAGACCGATTCCGAAGGGTCTGTAGGACTAGTTACAGATATTGGCCCGCCACCTGTAAAAACAAGGGCGGGCCAGTAACCTTCATACAGGGAAGATGTATCAGATTGCTTCGAGCTTCGCGTAGCCCATCATCAGCCACTTGCTGCCTTCAGCGAAATTCACCTGCACCCGTGCCTGGGCGCCGGCGCCTTCGAAGTTGAGGATCACGCCTTCGCCAAACACCGAATGCCTGACCTGTTGGCCAAGGCTGAACTGGGTTTCAGGAATTTCGGAGCCGGCGAACAGGCTGCTGGCGCTCTGTTGCTGGCCACCGCCAAACGGGCGGCTGACGCTGTTGGACAAGCGCACTTCCTGAATCAGGCCCTTCGGTACTTCACGTACGAAACGCGAAACCTTGTTGTAGGTCTCGCTGCCGTACAGGCGTCGGGTTTCGGCGTAGGTCATCACCAGGTTCTGCATGGCACGGGTGATGCCCACATAGGCCAGGCGGCGTTCTTCCTCAAGGCGGCCGGGCTCTTCCAGGCTCATCTTGTGCGGGAACAGGCCTTCTTCCATGCCCACCAGAAACACGTACGGGAACTCCAGGCCCTTGGCGCTGTGCAGCGTCATCAGCTGGATGCTGTCTTCATGCTCGTCAGCTTGTGTATCGCCGGCTTCCAGCGACGCATGGCCGAGGAAGGCGGCAAGTGGCGTGAGGTCTTCTTCGCTTTCGGCGTTTTCGAACGCGCGCGCTGCGCTGACCAGTTCCTCAAGGTTTTCTACCCGAGCCTGGCCTTTCTCGCCTTTTTCCGCTTCGTGGTAGGCAATCAGCCCGGACTGCTCGATCACGGTCTGGGTCATCAAGTGCAGGGGCATTTCCGCGCACTTGGCCGCGAGGTTCTCGATCAGCTCGACAAACACACCCAACGCCCCGGCCGCACGGCCAGTCAGGCCTTTATTGGCGACCAGCAGGCGCATGGCTTCCCACATTGATACATCGGCGTGGCGCGCGTGGTCGCGAATTGCTTCAACGGTTTTCTCGCCAATGCCGCGCGCCGGGATATTGATCACGCGCTCCAGCGCCGCATCGTTGCCACGGCCTTCCAGCAAGCGCAGGTAAGCCATGGCGTTCTTGATTTCCGCACGCTCGAAGAAGCGCTGGCCACCATAGATACGGTACGGGATACGTTCGCGCAGCAAGGCTTCTTCCAGTACCCGCGATTGGGCGTTGGAGCGGTACAGAATCGCGATATCGCTGCGCGCCAGGCCGGTTTTCAGCGCGCTTTCGATGGTTTCCACCACGTAGCGCGCTTCATCGTGCTCGTTGAACGCCGCGTACAGGTTGATCGCTTCGCCTTCGCCGCCGTCGGTCCACAGCTCTTTGCCCAGGCGCCCGGTGTTGTTGGCGATCAAGGCGTTGGCGGCCTTCAGAATCCCGGCGGTGGAGCGGTAGTTCTGCTCCAGGCGGATAGTCTCCGCGTCCGGGAAGTCTTCGGAATATTGGTAGATGTTCTCGATTTTCGCGCCGCGCCAGCCGTAGATCGACTGGTCGTCGTCACCCACCACCATCAGGCTGTCGCCGCCCTTGGCCAGCAGGCGCAACCAGGCGTACTGCACGGCGTTGGTGTCCTGGAACTCGTCCACCAGGATGTGGCGGAAGCGTTTCTGGTAGTGCGCCAGCAAACCCGGGTTGTCGCGCCACAGGTCGAGGGCGCGCAGCAGCAACTCGGAGAAGTCGATGACCCCGGCGCGCAGGCAGGCGGCCTCGTAGGCTTCATAAATGCTGCGCATGGTGGCCAGGAACAAATCACCGCTGGCCTGAATATGCTGCGGGCGCAGGCCTTCGTCTTTCTGGCCGTTGATGAACCATTGCGCCTGGCGTGCCGGCCAGCGTTGTTCGTCCAGGCCCAACTCGCGGATCACCCGCTTGACCAGGCGTTGCTGGTCATCGCTGTCGAGAATCTGGAAGGTCTGGCTCAAGCCCGCTTCTTGCCAATGGGCCCGCAACAGGCGGTGTGCCAGGCCGTGGAAGGTGCCGACCCACATGCCGGCCGGGCTGATGCCCATCAGCTGCTCGATGCGGTGGCGCATCTCGGCAGCGGCCTTGTTGGTGAAGGTCACCGACAGGATGGAGTGCGGGGAGGCGTTTTCGACCTGGATCAACCAGGCGATACGGTGCACCAGCACTCGGGTTTTACCGGAGCCAGCACCGGCCAGGACCAACTGACGGCCAACGGGGGCCGCTACGGCCTGGCGTTGGGCATCGTTGAGGGAGTTCAGCAAAAGGGAGAGATCATCGCGCATCGGCGCATTCTAGGGTGCCCGGGGGAGTGGGGCAAATACCAATGCCGGGTGGTCGGCGGAAAACTTCAACGGCGCCCGCAGCGGGCAAAGATTCTGCCGTGAGGGATGACTGGTCGGTCATGCTCCGCAGCCCGCGCCGCGTCTCGCTCAAGCTGTCTGGCCCAACCGTTTGCGGTTAAAAGTCCTACAGGTTTTATGACCTGGGGCAGTTTGGCCCAAGCGCTTGCTTGTGTATGCTCCGTGCACGTTTCGGGCTCACCATTATAAGAACACTGCCTATGACCCTCAGTACCGACCTGTTCGGCGCCTCGACCGCGCCCGCACAGGTCATTCGTAAACACTACGCAACCGAGATGGCGGTCGAACGCACTCGGCTGTTGTACCAAGGCTCCTTGCTGCCGACGTTATTGATGTTGGTCAACGGCCTGGTCTGCGCCTGGTTGCTGTGGAACCCCAAGCAATACCTGCTGGACAGCATCTGGCTGGTCTGGCTGCTGGCCCTGGTGGCGATGCGCGTGATCCAGGTGGCCGCCTTTGATTCGGCGATGCCCAGCCGCCAGGCTCTGCCGGTGTGGGGGCGCATGTTCATGCTCGGGTCGGCGGTCAGCGGCCTGACGCTGGCAACCGCCGCCATCGCGCTGGTGCCGGCGGACAGCTTTATGCAGCAGGCCTGGGTGTTTGGCCTGATCGGCGCAGCGACGCTGTCGGCCAGCGTGGCCTATGCCGTGAGCCTGCCGGCGTTCCTGTCCTTTGCGCTGCCGTGCCTGGTGCCGGCTATTGTCTATTTATTCTGGGACGGCACCCCGCAGCAGCAAGGTTGGGGTGTGCTGGGCCTGATTTTGCTGGCTTCGTTGAGCCTGGTGGCGTGGCAGGTCAACCGCCTGATACAGCGCGGGCTGCTGAGGCGTTTCCAGAACCAGGCCTTGATCGAGCATCTGCAGCAGGCGCAGCAGCGCAGCGAGCAGTTGAATCAGGAGCTGGTGCGCGAAGTCGAACAGCGCCGCCACGTCGAGCAGGACCTGCGCGATGCACAAATCGGCCTGCAGGACCGCGTGGCGCAACGCAGCCAGGAGCTGGACGCCGCCAGCCTGGCCCTGAACAAAAGCGAAGCGCGCCTGGCCATGGCCCTGCAAGCCAGTGAATTGGGGCTTTGGGATTGGAACCTGCAAACCGACGAAGTCCATCACACCCAACTCAAGGAGCTGTTCGGCCTGGAGCCTGAATACGTCACGGCGATGCTCAGCCACCTCAAACCGCGCCTGCATCCCGAAGACTTGCCGCTGCTCAAGCGCGCACTGGTGGAACACCTGAAAGGTCGCAGCGAGGATTACCAGGTGGAGTACCGCGTACGCCATGGCGATGGGCACTGGGTCTGGATTGAAGACCGTGGCCGCGCCGTGGAGCGCACGCCGAGCGGGCGGGTCACGCGTATGCTCGGCACACGTCGTGACATCAGCGCCGGCAAGGCGTTGGAAGAACAGCAGCGGCTCGCGTCGACCGTGTTTGAGGCCGCCAGCGAGGGCATCGTGATCCTCGACCCTGATTACGTGCTGATTGCCGTAAACCAGGCTTTCAGCCGCGTCACCGGCTTTGAAATTGGTGACATGATCGGTCGCAACGTCGTTGAGCTGCCCAGCAGCCGCGACGCCCGCCGCCATTTCCCGGTGATCCGCCAAGCGCTCCTCAGCCACGGCACCTGGCAGGGCGAGTTGGTGGAAACCCGTAAGAACGGCGAGCTGTACCCGCAATGGCTGCAGTTGAATGTCGTGCGCGATGTCCGGGGAAAAGTCAGCCATATTGTGGGCTTCTTCGCCGATCTGTCTGCGCGGCGTGAATCCGAAGAACGCATGCGCTACCTTACGCACTACGACGAACTGACCGGGCTGGCCAACCGCTCGTTGTTCCGCGAACGCCTGCGCGAGGCCCATACGCGAGTACGCCAGGGCGGGCGTAGCCTGGCGCTGCTGCACATCAACCTTGATCGTTTCAAGCTGCTCAATGACAGCCTGGGCCACGAAGTGGCTGATCAGCTGTTGCAGAAAATGGCACGTCGTTTGATCAATGCCTTGCCCGAGGCCGACACGATTGCGCGGATGTCCGGGGATGAATTCGCGGTGCTGTTCGATGCTTACGGTAGCCTTTCCAGCCTTGCGCGAGTGGCCACGCGGTTGCTCGCCAAACTGCGCGTGCCGGTGACGGTGGAGGGGCATGAGCTGGTGGTCAGCGCCTCGATGGGCGTCAGCCTGTTGCCAGACAACGCGCGGGAAATTTCCGCGCTGGTGAGCCAATCAAACATGGCCATGCAGCACGCCAAGCATTTGGGGGGCAATAACTTCCAGTTCTTCACCGACAGCCTGCAAGCCAGCACCCTGGAGAGGCTGCAGCTGGAAAACCACCTGCGCAAGGCCATCGACGAGCGCCAGCTCACCGTGTTCTACCAGCCGAAACTGTGCCTGGCCACCGGCAAGCTGAACGCTGCCGAAGCGTTGATTCGCTGGGAGCACCCGCAATGGGGCATGGTGCCTCCGGGGGACTTTATCGGCCTGGCCGAAGAGACCGGCCTGATCGTGCCGCTGGGCGAATTTGTACTGCGCCAAGCCTGCTGGCAGGCGTGCGAGTGGCAGCGCCAGGGGCTGGCGCCGATTCGGGTGTCGGTGAACCTCTCGGTGCATCAGTTGCGCCAGGGCAAGTTGGTCAGCCTGGTGCGCCAGGTGCTCGAAGAAACCGGCCTGGCCCCGCAATACCTGGAGCTTGAGCTGACCGAAAGCCAATTGCTCGACAGCGTGGAGCACATCATCGCCACCTTCCAGCAATTGCGCGACCTGGGCGTGAAGCTGGCCATCGACGATTTCGGCACCGGCTATTCATCCCTCAGCTACCTCAAACGTATCCCGGTGGACTACGTAAAAATCGACCAGACGTTCATCCGTGGTCTGGGGCAGGGGCGTGAAGACGCCGCCATCACCCGCGCAATCATTGCCATGGCCCACGGTCTGGCGCTCAAAGTGGTGGCCGAAGGCGTGGAGGATCAGCAGCAGTTGGACTTCCTGCGTGGTGAGCGCTGCGACGAGGTGCAGGGTTACCTGATCAGCCGACCGATGCAGGCCGAAGGGTTGGCAGAATTGTTACGGAAAAATGCAGATTTTCCCTGAGGTTGGCCGGGGCGCCTTTATGGCTACATGGCGCCTGCCCGCTGAATCAGAGGGCATCAGGGCGATTTAGTGATGCATCGGACGGGCAAAACGACAATTCTTGTAGTATAACTACAAGCTTGCTACATCCCTGGCGTCTGCCAATAACAAGAGTCCTGCCCTTTGAACCTGTTGCAACATATCGCCCAGTCGCGCCACCTGTTACGCAAATCGGAACTCAAGGTTGCCGATCACGTGCTGCTTGACCCTGCGGCCGTGATGCACAGTTCCATGGCCGACCTGGCCCACAGCGTGGGTATCAGTGAGCCGACCATCGTGCGCTTCTGCCGCGCCATTGGTTGCTCGGGGTTCCAGGATTTGAAACTCAAGCTGGCCCAGAGCCTGGCCGCGGGTGCGAGCTTCGGGCAGTTTGCGATTCATGAAGACGATTCCGTCGCCGATTACAGCCTGAAAATCTTCGACACCACCTTGCACACGCTGATGGAAGTGCGCGAGAAGCTCGACCCGGTGGAACTGCAAAAGGCCGTGACAGCGATGTCCCAGGCCCAGCGCGTCGAGTTCTACGGTTTCGGTGCCTCCGGTGCCGTTGCGGCGGATGCCCAGCACAAATTCTTCCGCCTGCTGCTCACCGCCGCGGCGTACAGCGACCCGCACATGCAGGCGATGTCGGCGGTGACCTTGAAGCCAACCGACGTGGCCATCTGCATATCCCAGTCCGGCCGCTCCAAAGACCTGTTGATCACCGCCAACCTGGTGCGTGAAAGCGGCGCGTCGCTGATCACGTTGTGCCCGAGCCAGACGCCGTTGGCGGAGCTGTCCACGGTCAACCTGGCGATTGATGTGCATGAAGACACTGAAATTTATACGCCGCTGACTTCGCGCATCGCGCATCTGGTGGTGATCGATGTGCTGGCGATGGGCGTGGCCATGGCGCGCGGGCCGAGCCTGGTCAACCACCTCAAGAGCGTGAAGCGCAGCTTGCGCAGCCTGCGGTTGTCACCCAAATCCGTTAAAGCCCTGGACGACTGATAGGTCGCACGCACAGCAATGTGGGGTAGGGCTTGTGTGGGAGCGGGCTTGCTCGCGAAGGCGGCGTGCCAGTCAAGGATGTTGTAACTGAACCACCGCATTCGCGAGCAAGCCCGCTCCCACATTTTGATCTCCTGTATTTCCAGAAGATTCATCGTCCTGTCATCCCCGCGCCGCTAAACCGTAACTCCCCAAGCCCATCCTGTACTCCCCGTACTCGCATTGGGAGACTCGAAATGACCCGTCCCTACGAAGACAGCAACAGCGCCGTAAAAACCCGCCGTCAGCAGGAAGACCAGCGCCGCATGGCGTTTCGTCGCGCCATCGAAGACCGTTGCGAAGAGCGCCAATTGCTCCAGAGCATCAGTGACTACCCGGAACTCCATTGGCAGGCACCCGCGGCTGCCCAGCGAAACGCTCAGCCAGCGCGCTGATCTGCACCCGTTCGCTGCGGATAAAGCCCAGGAACGCATGGGCCACCGGTGACAGGCGCTTGGCTTTGGCTTGCACCAGGCACCAACTGCGGTACAGCGGCAATTCTTCCACCGGCAGCTCCTTGAGCCCGCCGGTGGCCAGCTCCAGGTTGACCGCGTGGCGCGTCAGCAACGCCACGCCCAACCCTGCGCTCACACACTCACGCTGCGCCTCGGCTGAGGCCACTTCCACCGTCTGGGTGAAGTGCACGCGTTTCTCCTTGAAATACTCCTCGCAGGCCAGCCGCGTGCCGGAACCCGGTTCGCGCAGCAGTAGCGTGTAGGGTTCCAGATCCTGCAGGCGCAGCGGCCCTTGCAGGCTCAAGGGATGATCCGGCGGCGCCACGGCGATGATCGGGTTGTTGAGGAACGGCAGGAATTCCAGCCCCATGTCCTGGGGGACCATCGACATGATCACCAGGTCGTCGCGGTTGTCGGAAAGCCGGCGAATCACCTGCGCGCGGTTGACCACCGTCAGGTGCAATTGCACCTCGGGGTGCTGGCGCTTGAAAGCGGCAAACAGGTGCGGCACGAAGTATTTGGCGCTGGATTCCACCGCCAGTTTCAGCTGGCCTTGCAATGAACCTTGCATGTCCGAGAGCTGCATATCGAGGTTTTCCAGGCGCCCGAAGATGTCGCGGCTGGCCCGTTGCAAGGCTTCGGCGGCCTCGGTCATGTAGAGCTTTTTGCCGACGTAATCGAACAGCGGTTGCCCGATCAGCTCTTCCAGCTGGCGAATTTGTAGGCTGACGGCCGGTTGTGTGAGAGACATTTCCTCAGCCGCGCGACTGTAGGAGCGCAAATCACAGACTTCATTGAAAATCTGCAATTGACGCAATGTCATACGCATCAATGACTTACGCATTATCAAAACCCTTCTGCCAGACACCGTGGTATCAACTATAAGTCTTTACTTATACACGACCCAATAATTATTGATTTTTGTTAATCCTTCGGTGCGCATAGTGTGTGTCTCGCGACTGTCATGAAACATTTGGTCACGCGCCGACCCGGATCCAGGGGGTCGTAGAACGCAGCAATCGGCTCAAGGGAATTTCCAAGTGATAAAAAAGATCCTGATCGCCAACCGTGGTGAAATTGCCGTACGAATCGTGCGTGCCTGCGCCGAGATGGGCATTCGCTCGGTCGCGGTCTTTTCCGACGCCGACCGCCACGCGCTGCACGTCAAACGTGCCGACGAAGCCCACAGCATTGGCGCCGAGCCGTTGGCCGGCTACCTGAACCCGCGCAAGCTGGTGAACCTGGCCGTGGAAACCGGCTGTGACGCGCTGCACCCCGGTTACGGTTTCCTGTCGGAAAACGCCGAGCTGGCAGACATCTGCGCCGAACGTGGTATCAAATTCATCGGCCCTTCGGCGGAAGTGATTCGCCGCATGGGCGACAAGACCGAAGCGCGCCGCAGCATGATCAAGGCCGGCGTGCCGGTCACCCCCGGCACCGAAGGCAACGTCGCCGATATCCATGAAGCACTCACCGAAGGCGACCGCATTGGCTACCCGGTAATGCTCAAGGCCACTTCCGGTGGTGGCGGTCGTGGTATCCGCCGTTGCAACAGCCGTGAAGAACTCGAACAAGCCTTCCCCCGTGTCATTTCCGAGGCCACCAAGGCGTTCGGTTCGGCGGAAGTGTTCCTGGAAAAATGCATCGTCAACCCCAAGCACATCGAGGCGCAGATCCTCGGCGACAGCTTTGGCAATGTGGTGCATCTGTTCGAGCGCGATTGCTCGATCCAGCGCCGTAACCAGAAGCTCATCGAAATCGCTCCAAGCCCGCAACTGACGCCGGAACAGCGCGCCTACATCGGCGACCTGTCGGTGCGCGCGGCCAAGGCCGTGGGCTACGAGAACGCCGGCACCGTGGAGTTCCTGCTCGCCGAGGGCGAGGTGTACTTCATGGAGATGAACACCCGGGTGCAGGTGGAGCACACCATCACCGAGGAAATCACCGGCATCGACATCGTGCGTGAGCAGATCCGCATCGCGTCGGGCCTGCCGCTGTCGGTCAAGCAGGAGGACATTCAGCACCGTGGTTTCGCGTTGCAGTTCCGTATCAACGCCGAAGACCCGAAGAACAACTTCCTGCCGAGCTTCGGCAAGATCACCCGTTATTACGCGCCCGGCGGCCCCGGCGTGCGCACCGACACGGCGATCTACACCGGCTACACCATCCCGCCGTTCTACGACTCCATGTGCCTGAAACTGGTGGTGTGGGCGTTGACCTGGGAAGAAGCCATGGACCGCGGCCTGCGTGCCCTGGACGACATGCGCCTGCAAGGCGTGAAGACCACCGCCGCCTACTACCAGGAAATCCTGCGCAACCCGGAATTCCGCAGCGGCCAGTTCAATACCAGCTTCGTTGAAGCCCACCCTGAGCTGACCAACTACTCGATCAAGCGCAAACCCGAAGAGCTGGCCCTGGCCATCGCCGCCGCCATCGCCGCCCACGCAGGCCTGTGAGGAATACAACAATGTCCAAGAAAATCTTTGTCACTGACACCATCCTGCGCGACGCCCACCAATCGTTGCTCGCGACCCGCATGCGCACCGACGACATGCTGCCGATCTGCGACAAGCTCGACAAAGTCGGCTACTGGTCCCTGGAAGTCTGGGGCGGCGCGACCTTCGACGCCTGCGTGCGCTTTTTGAAAGAAGACCCGTGGGAGCGCCTGCGCAAACTGCGTGCCGCGTTGCCTAATACGCGCCTGCAAATGCTGCTGCGTGGCCAGAACCTGCTGGGCTACCGCCATTACAGCGACGATGTGGTTAAAGCCTTCGTCGCCAAGGCTGCCGTGAATGGCATCGACGTCTTCCGTATTTTCGACGCCATGAACGACGTGCGTAACTTGCGCGTGGCCATCGAAGCGGTGAAAGCCGCCGGCAAACATGCTCAGGGCACCATCGCCTATACCACCAGCCCGGTGCACACCGTCGAAGCTTTCGTTGCCCAGGCCAAGCAGCTGGAATCCATGGGTTGCGACTCCATCGCGATCAAGGACATGGCGGGCCTGCTGACGCCGTACGCCACGGGCGAGCTGGTCAAGGCGCTGAAAGCCGAGCAGACCCTGCCGATTTTCATCCACTCGCATGACACGGCGGGTTTGGCCGCGATGTGCCAGCTCAAGGCCATCGAAAACGGTGCCGACCACATCGACACCGCCATCTCCAGCTTTGCCTGGGGCACCAGCCACCCGGGTACCGAGTCGATGGTTGCCGCCCTTAAAGGCAGCGAATTCGACACCGGCCTGAGCCTGGAACTGCTGCAAGAGATTGGCCTGTACTTCTACGCCGTGCGCAAGAAGTACCACCAGTTCGAAAGCGAATTCACTGCGGTCGACACCCGAGTGCAAGTCAACCAGGTGCCGGGCGGCATGATCTCCAACCTGGCCAACCAGCTCAAAGAGCAGGGCGCACTGAACCGCATGAGCGAAGTGCTGGCCGAAATCCCGCGTGTGCGTGAAGACCTCGGCTTCCCGCCGCTGGTGACGCCGACGTCGCAGATCGTCGGCACCCAGGCGTTCTTCAACGTGCTGGCCGGCGAGCGCTACAAGACCATCACCAACGAAGTGAAGCTCTACCTGCAAGGCGGCTACGGCAAAGCGCCGGGCACGGTGAACGAGAAACTGCGCCGCCAAGCCATCGGCAGCGAAGAAGTGATCGATGTGCGCCCGGCCGATTTGCTCAAGCCGGAAATGACCAAGCTGCGCGGCGAAATCGGCGCGTTGGCCAAGTCCGAAGAAGACGTGCTGACTTACGCCATGTTCCCGGACATCGGCCGCAAGTTTCTCGAAGAGCGCGACGCCGGCACCCTGGCGCCGGAAGTGCTGTTGCCGATTCCAGAGGCTGGCGGCGTGGCCCGTGCAGGCGGCGAAGGCGTGCCGACCGAGTTCGTCATCGACGTGCACGGCGAAAGCTACCGCGTGGACATCACCGGTGTCGGCGTGAAGGCTGAAGGCAAGCGCCACTTCTACCTGTCCATCGACGGCATGCCGGAAGAAGTGGTGTTCGAACCGCTCAACGAATTCGTCAGCAGCGGCGGCAGCAAGCGCAAGCACGCCACTGCGCCTGGCCATGTCAGCACGGCAATGCCGGGCAACATCGTTGACGTGCTGGTCAAGGAAGGCGACGTGGTCAAGGCCGGCCAGGCCGTGTTGATCACCGAAGCCATGAAGATGGAAACCGAAGTGCAGGCAGCGATTGCCGGCAAGGTGACCGTTGTTCACGTGGCCAAGGGCGACCGGGTCAACCCTGGCGAAATCCTGATTGAAATCGAAGGCTGATTCAGCCTTCGACACTACCGTTTAATCCTCGGGGGGGCAGGTGCCCCCCTTTTTTTTAACTTGCATACCCAAGCCTGCCCGCCGACCCCGTGAAGTAAGGATTGAAGTTGGCTCCCACGTTAAGGCTTACCGGCAGCCCAGGAGGTAGCAGCGATACCCTGACACCCACGAAGGCGTCAGCACGTACGCCCGGCCCTGCGGAAATACTATGTTTCGGCGCGGTGTATTTTGAAGTGTCAGTGCTAAATGTGACGGAATGTTGAATGTTAAAAGTAGGGGCTATACTTGCCCCGCCATTCACTTGTACCGGACCGGCCTGGACGTTTGCGGTGGCACTGCTTCTTGAGACGAAAGTATAACTATTGGTAACGGTTACCGTTTTATCGTTATTAAATGATACTTGTGGGTCTTTGTTGGGTGTCACGGTGTAGTCGAGACCGGGACCTCCTGCTCTTATTGTTTGCGCTGTTTCATGGGAAAAGCTCTGGCTTATGCCGCCACCGATGTCGCCCACACTTGCCTGTGCCCCACCGTTCACGTTAGCAATTTGAGTGGTCGTTAACGTGGGGGAGAAGTTTGCGTTAAATTTGACTTCGCCATTTAGCTTTAAGGTAGTACTGAACTCCGGAGCGCTGACAGTGATCCTTTTTATTACGCCGGCCCCTGCGTTAACACCCACGCCCGTTCCCAAGATGTTTGGAATCCCTATGCTGCCCGTACCGCTCAATTCGAACTGCATATTCGGCCTGACGCTGGCACGCAGGTCGCCGCTTTCTGTGACACTCAAGGTGATAGCGGGGTCAAATCGTACCGTTTTGGTTACCCCGACATTGACGCCGGGAATCGGTGTGAGGCCTGCAGAAATAAAGACATTCGTTCTAGGGATAAACGTGAGTGTCGGCAGGGGTTGAAATGTCGCTTTCCCGCCTGGAACGTTCGCTGTATAGGGTGCGAGCGGCGAATAAGGCGTTTGATTATTTATTGGATCTTGCGGTTGCGGGGCGTGAGGCTGATAGGCTGGGTTTGAAGAAACTGCATTCATAATGTTTCACCTTTAGTCAGTATTTTATCGTTGGCGGTGCACTGTTTTTATTAAGTTATGCTGCCCGATCTTTACATCTATCTACACGTATAGCGCGCTCGATAGATGTACAAATACTGTGTGGGATGAATAGTTTATTAGTTCCGTACAGGAACGGCTGCCGAGCCTATAAGCGTTTTTATCATTGTTTTAAAAAGGGTCTTATTGACAAATGAATAGGGGGTGCTGATGTGTTAAATGGCGTGGGATTAAACCGACAAAGAATGACAATACAGTGGGCCGGACTCAGTATTGGGTGGCTGTTTATCGATGTTCAGAAGATTAAGCACATATTAATTAATTTCGGCCAAATTTTGATCCAGGTCGAAGGCTGGTCAAGCCTTCGACAATGCCGCTGAATCCTTATCTCAGAGGCTTTCTTTCCCTGGCGTCCAGTTCAGCCCTGTTAAAAACTCATCTGCCATTGGCCGACCAAGGCGTGGTTGCGGCTGTTGCTGCCGATCTCTCCGGTATAGCCCAAGCCCAGGCTATGACGAGCTGACAAGCCCACATCCAGCCCGGCTTCGAGTAAGAGGCTGTCGCGGTCCAACGCGCTGCCCTCGACGTTGAACGCTGTACCGCCCGCGAGGAAAGCCTGGCGAGTATTGCTGTCGACGTCGCCGTAAGTGTGTTTCCAGCCGGCGCTGACCCGTGGGGTGAGGCTGATGCCATTGTCCAACTGGCTCAAGTGCGCCAGGCGCAGGCCGAATGTGCTGCTGAAGTTGTCCTGGGTCTGGCCGTCCACGTGCAGCGCAGCGGAGCCGCCTTTCTCGTTGTAGCTGTCGCGCTGATAGCGCTGGTAGCCGAGGCTGGCGAACGGCTCGGCACTCAGGCGACCGCTACCCAAGGCGTAACCCAGTTCGGCGAAGGCTTGTTGGCTGTTGGCGTCGTAGTCGCCTTTGGGACGGTCGTTGAAACCTTTGAAGGCCACGGTGCGTTTGCTGTCGCCTTGGTGGCCGCTGTAAGCCGCGCCGAGGCGCAGGGCCAATGGCCCGCTTTGGCGCATCGCGTAAATGCCGGCGTGCCAGCTGTCGACGCTGCCGTCGACGCCGGTGGTGTCCAGATCGGTTTTGGAGTAACCGCCCAGCACGCCGACACGCCATTCGCTGTCCAGCGCCCAATCGGCGCCGAGCACTGTGCCCTTGGTGCGCTGGGTCAGGCCATTGCTGCCGTGCTCACCGTCCAGCTTGCCGTAGCTGCCGATGCCTTGCAGCCACAGGCGGCCGCGTGCGTTGGGGTCGTTGAGGTTACGCGCATCGCTCGGTACGCCGGTGGCAGCCAGTACAGGCGTGTCTTTTTGATCGAGCCCGACCAGCAAGCCTGCGCCGCCGCCCAGTTGATGCATCGCCGCCAGCATGCTGTTGCCCACCTGGGCACTGGCGCCGAGGGTGGCGCTGGTGAGGTTAGCGGTGCTGCTGCCCGCCAATTGCTCGATGGCTGCGCCTGCGGTGGCGTTGGTGGTGTTGAGCAGGGCGTTGTACAACGTGCTGTTTTTGCCCAGGCTTGCCAGGCTGTTGGCGGCGTTACTGCCGTTGCCGGTGCTGGCGAACTGATTGAAGTTGACGTCGTTGCGTGTGTACGTCAGGCCAACCTGCGTTGGGCTGTAATCCAGGGTCGGTGTGAGGAACGCGTAGTCACTGGTGACGTTGCCGAATGTGCCGTTGATGCTGCCGGCTTGCAGCACGGTGTAATGGCTCTGCCATGGGTAGGTGCCGGTTCCGGGATTGACGGCCAACGTGGCGCCATTGAGATACGCCGTGCCGCCGACCTGAACCGGCGCGCTGCTGCCGTCGGCGTTGACGCCGTAGGCCAGGGTAGCGCCGCTGCCGAAGGTCAGGTCGCGAGTGATGCTCGCGGTGCCCAAAGCGGTGTTGGTCTGCAAGGTGCCGTTGACCAGCAGGCTGCCCACCGAGCCGCCGCCGGCATAAATACCGCCCGCGTCGACTGTCACGTTACCCACGATGCCGCCCTGGTTGATCAGTTTGGCGCCGCTGAAAATCTCGCCGCCGTCGCTGAAGTCACCCTGGCTGGTGAGGGTCCAGGTGCCTTGTTTCACGTCCAGCCATTCGAAGTTGCGGCTGTTGCCGAAACTGCCGCCGGCCGGGTCGTCCATGGTCACGCGGTCATAGCCTGCGCCGCCGTCCACCAGGCCGACAAAGCGGCTGCCACCGAGCAGCACCAGTTTGTCATCGCCGCCGCCCAAATCCAGCGCCAGGCCGTTGCTGCCGCTGATGGTGCCGCCGTTGATCACGGTGTCGGCAAAGTTGCCGACGAACTTCACGCCAAAGCCGTTCAGGCCCTGAATGGTGCCGTGGTTTTCCAGGGTGGTTGCCGCAACGCCCGGGCCGTCGCTGCCGTCGTCCACCAGCACCGCGTTGTTGGCGCCGCTGACCAGGGCGCCGCTGGCGTTGTACACATAGCCGCCGCCGAGGGCGATGCCTTCGCTGCCGTTGGCAAAGCCGTTTTTGTCCACGCCGCCTGCGCCGACGCCCTGAATGATTCCGTAGTTCTCGATGTGGGCGATTTTGTCGATGTCTACGCCGTCGCCGTCGCCATCCGGTTGCAGGCCGGAGAAGGCGCCGGTGATGGTGCCGTGGTTGATCACCGTGCCGTCGCCATCGGAGCCGAAGCCCGAACCATTGCGGCCGATCACGGTGCCGTAGTTGGTCAGCGTGGCGCCAAGGTCAGTGGTGATGCCGTGGCGGCCGCCGGAAATCAGGCCGTAGTTGGTCACCGTCACGCCGGTGGCGGAGTCGATGTCCACGCCGTCGAATTTGTCATCGCGGGAGAAGGTATCGCCCGTGGAGATCTCGCCATAGTTGGTGATGCTGGCGTTGCCGCCGGTCTTCATGCCGTCGCTGGCATCGCCGCGAATCAGGCCGCCTGCGCGGTTGATGATGGTGGTGGTGACGTTGCTGCTGCGGATCGCATCCAGGTCCAGCCCTTGGCCGGTGGCAGAGCGAATAGTGCCGCTGTTGTCGATCAACAAGCTGCCGCTGGCAAAGTTGCTGTTGATGCGCAACGCGTCATTGGCGCCCTGGATCACGCCGCCGGCGAGGTTGTAGATGCTGTAGTTGCGCGCCCCGGTCAGGGAGCCCGAGCTGTCGATGCCACGCCCGCCGCTGGAAACCAGCTTGCCTGCGTTGGTGATCACCACGCCCGCGCCGCTGGTGCCGTCCTTCAAGGTCACCGCCACGCCCGGCGTGGTGATGCTGCCCGCCGCGGAGGTGGTCAACGCATCACTGCCACCCAGGGTTTGCCCGGTGGTGGTGGGTGTGTTGATTTGCAGGTTTTTCGGCGGGGCAGTGGCCGCTTCGACGAAGCCGCTGCTGGCCAATAAGGTAATGGCGAGCGCGAGGCGATGGGGAGACGGGGGCATGGCAGGCGACCTTGTTATAAGAAACGAGGCGACCTGTATAACGAAGGAGGGTTGCAGGAATGTGTCGGGAACATGACAGGGTGGCCGGACGCAAAGTCCGAAGTGAGTGAAGATCCAATGTGGGAGCGGGCTTGCCCGCGATAGCGGTGTGTCAGCGATACAGAAGTTGGCTGAAGAATCGCTATCGCGGGCAAGCCCGCTCCCACAGTGATTTAAGGTGTTTGGGGAATTCAGGCCCGGCACTGCGCCAGCGACTTCAGTTGCCCGTCACCGCTCTGATTCGCCTGCGACAACCACTCTTCAAACCCCGCGCCAACTTTCGGCCACTCCGAATCGAGAATCGAATACCACGCGGTATCGCGGTTCTGACCCTTGACCACCATGTGCTGGCGGAACACGCCTTCAAAACTGAAGCCCAGGCGCTCGGCCGCGTATTTGGAGCGGCCGTTGCCGTTGTTGCACTTCCACTCCAGGCGACGATAACCCTGGTCGAACGCGTGCTTGGCCAGCAGATAAACGGCCTCGGTGCTTTTCGGCGAGCGCTGCATCGGGGCGCCGAAGGTCACGTGGCCGATTTCAATGCGGCCCTGGGCAGGCACGATGGACATCAAGCTCAGGATGCCTTGCACCTGGCCGTTTGCGCGGTCGATCACGCTGAAAAAGTACGGATCGTTGTGAGCCGCGTGATTGTTCAGCCAAGCATCAAAAGCGGCACGCTCGGGGAACGGGCCATACGGCAAATAATCCCACAGTTTCGGGTCGGCGCCCGGGCCTTGCAGGGCCTGGAACAAGTCGTCGCCATGGCGCGCGGGGTCGAGTTTTTCCAGGCGGATAAAGCGCCCTTCGAGCACTTTCACGGTCGGCGCGGGGGCGCCTTTCCAGTCGGCGAGGGAAATGGACATGCTGCGCTCCTTAAAGACCTTTGCGAAATTGGATGAAACCCGGGCGTTCGGCGATGCGTTCGTACAGTTGGATCGCCGTGGCATTGGTTTCGTGGGTCAGCCAGTGCACCTTGGCGCACCCATCGGCCTTGGCGGTGGCGTAGACGAATTCGATCAGTTTGCGGCCGACGCCGGTGCCGCGTTGGGCCGGGTCCACCAGCAAATCCTGCAGGTAACAGGAGTTTTCGATGCTCCAGTTGGAGCGGTGGTAAATGAAGTTGACCATGCCCACCGCCTTGCCGTCCTGCCAGGCCAGCGCTGAATGGGTCGGCTCGCTGGCGTCGATCAGGCGCTGCCAGGTGCTTTGGCTGACGGCGTCCGGCAGTTCGGTGTTGTAGAACTTCAAATACGCGTGCCACAGCGGCAACCAGGCGGCGTGGTCGGCGGCGGTGACCTGGCGGATGTCGATCTGACTCATTCTGAAACTCCTTGGGGAATAAAGCGCGCGAGGGTCTGGTCACGCACGTCGAGGCTGGCGGCCAGGCCGTCGCGTACGCCAGCGATGTCCGCCGGGCTGCGGTTCTGGCTGAGTTTGCGTTTGCCAATCAGGCGCTCGACCGGCAGGGCGAAGCCGACGATGGCTTTGAGCATGCCCTCAATGTAGTCGGCGGGGGCGTCGCTGACTTTCCACGGCTGGGCGCGGCCACCTTCGTGGCGGTCGGTCAGCGCCGTGACCACGCTGAGCAAGCGCTCGGCGTCGCTGAATACCTCGGCCTTGCCGTAGGCATGCACGGCGATGTAGTTCCAGGTCGGTACCACTTTGCCGTGCTCGGCCTTGGCCGGGTAAAACGCCGGGCTGATGTAGGCCTCGGCGCCGGCGAAAATCACTAGGGCTTCGCTTCCATTTTGCAGGTCTTTGCACTGCGGGTTGGCTTTGGCCAGGTGGCCGTACAACGTGCCGTTGGGGCCTTCGTCGGGGTTGAGCAGCAGCGGCAAGTGGCTGGCCATCAGCCCTTGCTCACCAAAGGTCACCAACTGTGCCAAACGGGTGTGCAGGATCAATTGGTGCAGTTCGGGCAAGTCGTCGAGAGCAAAGGCGCGCGGTGTGTACATGGAAATATTCCTTGGCGAATGCCTGCATCCTAGGCAGGCTAATGGTTCGTTGAAAGAGCCATCTGGCACCCATTTCATAGGTCCAATATGCCGCCCATCACGCCACCGCTGTCGTTCAACCCTGCAGGAATCGAACTGGATCGCCGTCAAGGGCTGACGCGCCAACTGTACGAAGCCTTACGCCAGCGCGTGCTGGACGGACGGCTTGTCAGCGGCACCCGATTGCCCGCCAGCCGTGACTTGGCGGCGGCGTTGTCGATCTCGCGCAACAGCGTGGTGCGTGCCTACGACCAGCTGTATGCCGAAGGGTTTACCGAAAGCCGGGTCGGTGATGGCACTTATGTGGCGCAACTGCCCACGGCAAAAAAATTATCCACAAAACCATCCACAGGGTTATCAACAGGCTTATCCCCAGCCTTATCCACAAAATGGGCCAATTTACCGGAAGATCTCGACAACGAAGTTATCCACAGCGGCGGCTTGGCCCGGATAAAAACCAACCACTTGTCACTGCCGCCAGCGGGGCCGCCACGGGCATTTCGCGTGGGCGTGCCGGCGTTCGATCTGTTCCCGTTTGATGTGTGGGCCAAGCTGAACGGGGCGTTCTGGCGCAATCCGGACCTGGAACTGCTCTGCTACGGTGACCCCGCGGGTGACGCGCGGTTACGCGGTTTGATCGCCGCTTATTTACGCAGCTCGCGCGGCATGCAGTGCACGGCTGAGCAAATAGTGATCACCAGTGGCGCGCAGCAGGCAATCAGCCTTTGTGCACAGCTGCTGGTGGAGCCTGGCGATGGGGTGGCGGTGGAGAACCCCGGGTATCGCGCGGCCGGGCATGCGTTTGCCCTGGCTGGCGGGAAATTGCATGGCGTGCCGGTCGATGGCGAGGGCATTGATTGCCAGGTGCTCAACACCCTGCGGGACTGCCGCGTGGCGTATGTCACGCCGTCCCATCAATATCCGCTGGGCGTGGTGATGAGCCTGGCGCGGCGCCTTGAATTGCTGGCCTGGGCCGAGCGCACGGGCGGCTGGATCATCGAGGACGACTATGACGGCGAGTACCGATACAGCGGCGCGCCGTTGTCGCCTTTGGCCGCTTTGGATCGCAGTGGGCGAGTGCTCTATGTCGGTACGTTCGGCAAGGTGGCATTTCCCGCGTTGCGTCTGGGTTATCTGGTGTTACCGGCGGGGCTGGTGGACGCCTTCTCCCGGCGCCGCGCTGTGGACATGCGCCACTCCGAAGTCAGCACTCAGGCAGTGATGGCCGAGTTCATGGCCGCCGGGCATTTTCAGCGGCACATTCGCCGTATGCGCCGCGCCGCCTTGAGCCGGCGCAATGCCATGCTCGCTGGCTGGCCCGCCGGGTTGCCGGGCATGGGGGAGTTGCCCAGCGTCGCGGCGGGGCTGCACATGACCGTGCGGGTGGGCAGCCTCGCCCGTGAGCAGCAGTTGCTTGAGCAGGCCCACGCAGTGGATGTCGAGATCAACGGCTTGAGCAGCTACTGGCTGGCAGAGTCGACCACGCCCGCGGATCAGCGCGCCGGGCTGGTACTGGGGTTTGCCGCCGTGCCGGAAGCGGGCATTGCCCTGGCGCTGGCGCGATTGCGCAAGGCCTGGGGTTGCGTCAACTAACTACAGACACCTTCAGGGCGAGGGTCCCTACCTTGTAAACACCAAGCCGGCGGCATTGTGCGCCCGGCGTTCCCTGTGTCTGCCAAGGTAATGATCATGTTCGACCCTTTCATGCTGCAGCTCTGCCAGTTGTTCGCGTTACGTCCCTCCCTTCAATCGCTGGGCATTACTCAGACCCTGCTCGACCAACACTACCAAGGTGTGCTCGAACACTATTGCGAGCACCTGATCGACTTTTTCACCGGCGCCGATACCCGTACGTCCAGCCGTTGGCGGCATCTGGCGCAGCAGTTGGAACGGCGTATGCGGACCGCCCGCAGGGCTCTGAACACAGCGTCTGCGCGGGAGATGGTCAAGGCGGTTCTGGACTACCCCGACAGTGGCGAGCGAGAGCAGCAGCTCGGAGAGCGCTCGCCGCAGGTATACCTCACCGCGCGGTACGGCTGCCTGGCGCTGGCAATCAGCCGCGGCAACGATATCCCTCTGGTGTTCACCCTGGCTCGGGGCCTGGAAACGGAAGATCGCGCTACCGCGCTGCCGGCCAGTGCCGAGCGACTTGAGCACAATGTCTTTGAAGAATGGGCCCTGGGTGCGCTGGAGGGCGCATTGCAGCGTATCGCCTGGGTCGATCCGGGGGCGTTTCCCACGCTGGCGGCATTGGATCGGCAATTGGCCTGGGCCTCGGGTTTCGTGGACTTTCTTGAGCCAAGCGTGGAGCAAGACACTCTGCGCTTTGAGCTGGAGCAACAGCTGCCGCCGTGGCTGAAAAACGCGGCGCCCTCAGGCCGGCTGGCTTACAGCCAATGGCTTGAAGCGCTGGCACGGTTTCATGAGAAATCCAGAGGCGTCAGTGACGTGGATGACGACGTGCAAGCAGGGCAAGCGCTGTTCGCCCGTCAGCTGGCTTTGCAACTGCGTCGGCTGACCCTGGAATGCAGCTTGCGAAACGAGAGCCATGTCACGCATGAGGGGTATCGAACGATGCGCGCTGCGGTGAACACCTTCGCCTTGCACCGTCGTTTGCGTGGCGTGCCCATGGGGTTTATGCCGTTGCTGGATGGCAGCGGCTATCTGCTCGGCCCGCCGACGAACAGCCAAGGTCCTTGGCTGGTGGTGCGCCCGGAGGCGCAGCCAATGGTCGAACAGGTGACGCTCGCGCCGAATGCCGGCCCGCCGCTGGAGGACCCGTTCAGCGTGCTTTATCACGCCGGTGTCGCGCGTTGGCGGGTGCTTTTCGAACATCCCCTGCATACCCTGGCGCGCCTCAAGCAAGTCGGCGGCAACCTTCAGGGCACTTGCGAAGCCGGGGGGAGCTGGCGTTGTGAGGTCAGCCTGCTGCGTAATCTGGCGCTGTTGCTGGTGTACCCGGGCACGCAACACCCCGGCGACGTGCCGGGTGCGCATGCCAGGGTCAAACGGATGGACAGCGCCTGGGCAGGTGCCCGCAAGGCCTTGTCAGAGGCACAAGGCAAGGGGCTGGCCGCGTTGCAACGCCCGCCATCGTCGGCACTCGGCGAACTGATTGGAGAGGGCGTGCATAAAGGGCTGCACAGGTTGGGGGGCGCGCTGATCTATAACAAGGACGAGAACCGCTTCAATGTCCTGTCGAACATACGGATTGCGCCCGTCGTCAACGTCACCCTCGTTGAGCATCAGATCGTCGACAACCACGATCAGCCGACAGCATACGGCCCCGGCATCGCACCGGACACGCGGGGTCGCTGGAAGCTTCAGCGGGCACCCAGGCTGCGACGGGACATCAATCAACCGAGCCCGGCGGCGCGCCGGGCCATCAACGCGGGCGCCGCCCTCCGTGCCACGTTGCCCGTGCTGCTCGGCGAAGCAACCCGGTTATCTCGGGTGCCCGGCACTCTGGCGGTGGAAGTGGAAGAAGACCTTGAGCGCAATGCCCGTCTTTTTGACGATGCGGCACGAGCGATTCAGCGCGCCAGTGCCCATTCGCCCTTGATCAGCCTGTTACGGGGTGAGGCCGGGCAACTGCGTGCCCATGGCCGCTACCTGCGTATTGAAATGGTCCGGCACACACTCACGCCGACACTGGGCGACGTGCAGTATCTGCTGGAGCAACAAGTGATTTGCATCCGTCGGGTGGCCGGCCGCGTGCCGGAAACCATCGATGGTGTCGTGGATTACTTGCAGGAGTATGAGGTGCTGGATTTGACCGAAGGTGAAAGGCCGCTGTGGTACGCCCACTTTCACTATTCCAGTGCCGAGGCTGCAGACGAACAGCCAAAGGCGGCGCACCTTAAAACCGCGGCCCAGCGCAGGCTGGGCCGCGAGTACGAGCGTGAAACCGGGCACAAGGTGTATCGCGGCCCGATCACCAATGCTTCAGGCCGCCAGATCTTCCTGGCCCATTGAGCCGGGCTCAGGTGCCCGACTTGATCTTGGTCCAGGCCCGCGTCCGGGCGCGCTCCGCGTCACGCCCCAAGGGTTTGAGGGTGTAGAGCGTGGCCATCGCGGCCTCGGTCGGGTACAGGTTGGGGTTGTTGCGGATCGATGGGTCGACCAGCCCGGTGGCGTCCTTGTTCGGGTTGGGGTAGCCGACAAAGTCGCTGATCGGCGCAATCACCTGGGGTTGCAGCAGGTAGTTGATAAAGGTGTAGGCGTCCTGTGGGTTTTGCGCGCCCTTGGGGATGGCGAGCATGTCGAACCAGATCGGTGCGCCTTCTTTAGGCAGGCGCATGTCCACGACCACGCCGTTTTTGGCTTCCTTGGCGCGGTTAGCCGCCTGGGAAAAACTGCCCGAATAACCCACGGCCACGCAGATGTCGCCATTGGCAATATCGGCCATGTATTTGGACGAGTGGAAGTAGGTGATGTAGGGGCGGATTTTCATCAACAGCGCTTCAGCCTTGACGTAATCCTTGGGGTTGCTGCTGTTGGGGTCCAGGCCCAGGTGTTGCAGCGCCAGCGGCAGGATTTCCGAGGGTGAATCGAGCAAGGCCACGCCGCATTGTTTGAGTTTGCTGATGTTCTCTTCTTTGAAGATCAAGTCCCAGCTGTCCACCGGCGCGTTCGGCCCCAGCACCGCCTTGACCTTGTCCGGGTTGAAGCCAATCAGGATGGTGCCGTACATGTAGGGCACGGCGAATTTGTTGCCGGGGTCGTTGGCTTCGATCAGCTTCATCAGCTTGGGGTCAAGGTGGTTCCAGTTCGGCAACTGGCTGCGGTCCAGCGGCTGGAACACGCCGGCTTCAATCTGCTTGGCGAGGAACACGTTGGACGGCACCACCACGTCATAGCCGGAGTTACCGGTGAGCAGCTTGGCTTCCAGGGCTTCGTTGGTGTCGAAGATGTCGTACACCAGTTTGATCTGCGGGTTCTGCGCCTTGAAATCGTCCAGCGCCTTGGGGGTGATGTAGTCGAACCAGTTGTAGACCTTGAGGGTTTTTTCTTCGGCCTGCACCGCGCCGCTCAACACGGCGGCGCACAGGGCGAGGGAGGTGAGCATTTTCATCGGGCGGCTCCTGCTTGTTCGAAACCTTCGAGGACGTTGACGGCATTGATGCCGATTTCTTCGACGGCGTAGCCGCCTTCCATCACAAACAGGGTGGGCTTGCCCAGGTGCGCTAGGCGCCGACCCATGGCCAGGTAATCCGGGCTGTCGAGCTTGAATTGGGAAATGGGGTCGTCCTTGAAGGTGTCCACACCCAGAGACACCACGATGACGTCAGCGCCGTAGCGTTCGACCTCTGCGCAGGCCTCTTCGAGTGCTGCGCTCCATTGGTCCCAGCCCGAGCCTGCGGGCAGCGGGTAGTTGAAGTTGAAACCTTCTCCTGCACCTTCGCCCAGCTCGTCGGCATAGCCGAGGAAGAACGGAAACTCCGCCTCCGGGTGGCCGTGGATCGAGGTGAACAGCACATCGTTGCGCTCATAGAAAATCGACTGGGTACCGTTGCCGTGGTGGTAATCCACGTCGATGATCGCGACCTTTTTACGGCCTTGGTCGAGAAAGGCCTGGGCGGCGATGGCGGCGTTGTTGAGGTAGCAATAGCCGCCCATCAAGTCGCCGGCAGCGTGGTGCCCGGGCGGCCGGCACAATGCGAAAGCACTGCGGGCGCCTTGCTGGATCGCAAGTTGTGCGGTGAGCGCCACTTGCGCCGCGCTATAGGCCGCTTGCCAGGTGCCGGCGGTAATCGGGGCGCCGCCGTCGAAACTGTAATAGCCGAGTTGGCCGTGCAGGCTGGTGGGTAAAACCCGGCGCAGGGTGCGGGCTGGCCAGGTGTAGGGCAGCAAGTCGCCGTCCTCGCCAAACTCGGTCCAGCGCGCCCAGGCACCTTTGAAAAAGTCGAGGTAGTCGCGGCTGTGGACACGTTCCAGCGGGGCCAGCCCGAAATCCTGCGGCGCCTGTACCGGGCCCAGTTCGCGGTCCTTGACCCGTTGCAGTACATGGTCGGCACGCGATGGCATTTCAAAGCAGGGCATCAGTTGCCCGTCCATCAGTTCACAGCGTCCGTGGTGCAAATGGTGATCGTCGGAGTAGATCGTCAGCATGGGTACTCCCCGCAGGCCTGTTGTTGTGCCTTGCAGTGTTGCGGGGCGAGGAACTCAAGAGAATGGCAGGAGCGGCCAGAAGGGGATAAATATGGCCAAAGTAAATGACCGTAATTCGCCCTTTAATGGCGCATCAGGCTAGGCGCCACGCCACTCCAGCGCACAAACGCATGGCGAAAACTCGCCGTCTCACTGAAGCCTAGCTGTTCGGCGATCTGATGAATGGGTATCTGGTCGTGTGCCAACCAGTGTTTGGCCCGCTCAAAGCGTAGCTCGTCGAGCAATTGCTGGTAGCTGCACCCCAACGCCTGCAAGTGCCTGCGCAAGGTGCGCGGCGAGCAGTTCATTTGCGCCGCCAAGCCCTCAAGGCCGGGGGCGGCATGCAGTTGGTCGGCGAGCAATTGGCGCACACGGTTGAGCCAGGCCTGGCGCCCGGTGAATTCGGAGTTCTGTTTGCGGCAGCGCTCGGTCATGGCCTGATGGGTGATGGCATCCGCTAGCGGCAGGGGTTGTTGCAGCCACTGTGAGTCGAAGGCAAACCCGCTGGTCAGCGCATCAAATTGCAGCGGGCAGTCAAAGCGCTCGGCGTAACGGGCGTGGTAATCCGGCGCGGGATAATCGAAGCGCGCCTCACGCAGCGGTAGCGCGCGGCCAAGCAAGTCATCGCAGATGACTTTCATCGACACCAGGCAAAACTCCACATTGAACGCTGCGAGCTCGGGGTTTTCCCGGTAGTCGCCGGCGGTCAGCCAGATCTGCCCGCCGTCTTCCACTAGGCTGAGCTCGAAAAGTGTTCCCAACAGCGCCGGGTAGCGCAGCGCCAGGCGCAAAGCGTCACCTAAGGTGGCACTGGTCAGCAGCGCATAACCGAGCAAACCGTAGCAGGACACGTGCATGCGCTGGCCCAGTTCCAGGCCGATGTCCTGGCGCAGGGCCACGGCATTGGCGCACACGCGCATCTCCTGACAGGTGGTGATGCGCGTGTCGGCGCGGTTTAGATCGGCCACGCCAATACCGCTGCCGGCCAGCAGTACGTCGCTCGCCAGCCCCTGATCCTTGAAGGTGGTCAGGACCAGGGACACGGCGTTGAGAGTGGTCAGGTGTGAATGCAACATGGGAAAACCGGTGCCAGTGAGAGTGGCAGTGGCGCAGCAAGTTACATGCCGTACCCGTGCTGTCGATCAGGTACCGGATGTAGATTTTGGCCGATCAAAAAATAGCTCACGGGCCTGTTCCAGGCTGATCTCGCTGCGGTAGAACGCGATCATTTGCGTGGGGGAGAGCCCTTGAGGCGAATCGGCAGCGGCGCCCAAGGCATGCTCGGCCGGAGTTTTCAGACGGGCAGCCTGGTAGGCTTTGTCCGGCGTCCAGTGGGCGCTGTAGTGAAAGTGCGCGTACCAAAGCACCTTGTCATTGCCACGGTCGATGATGGTGTACTCATCCAGGTAGTCCGGCTTGACGCCTTTGATTCGGCGGCGAGCCTCGGTCTTTTTGATTGTGATTACGTTGTGGCGCTTGAGCCATTCAATACCGGGCACGGTGGGTGGGTAGGCCTTGAGCGTTCTCTGCACCAGTTGGTTGCTCTGTTGATAGAGATCGGCCAAGTTCGTGTCGAGGGTTTTGATCATCGCACTGGCAGAGGTCGACAAGGCGTCGCTTTCGGTGAGGTTACGTTGTGTCAGGGCCTGCTCGATGGCGCTGATGGCTTGCTCCAGCCACCGGGCATGCTGGTGATACAGGTATTCGATGCCAAAAGGTGCGCGGTCGGCGAGGTTGGCGTGGGTTCTGGCCCGCGTGCGAAATGCAGGTAACCCATCCAGCAGGGCCTGGCCTTGATTGATGCTTAACTGCAGGTCCACGTTGACCGGCTCGCCGGAGGTGGGCGGGGTTCGGTCGCGCAGCACCCAGACGCCCTTGGTTTTTTCATGGTAGGTGGCCAATACCTGATTGGTCAGTGGCGAGCGAATGTCCACTAAGCCCGTCTCCAGGCCAACGCTGGTCAAGCGCGGCTCACCAATCAGCAGGCCGTTGTAGCGGGTGTGGATAAACTGCCTGCGCGGGCGCGGTGGGGTCGAAGGCGGAGTGGGGCGGCTTCTGAACACGCTTCTTTCGGCGCTCAGCGCGCGCAGGTTAGTGATGGCACGTCGCTGGAAGTCAGTCAGCTCCTGGCGCAATTCGAGTAACTGATCGTTGATGGCGTGTTCGGAGAACTCCACGGGAAAATCCTGCAGGCGCTCGTCAATCAATTGAAACTGCTCGATCAGGTTGCTCAAGGTATCTATGCGCTCGTCGAGGCGCCGGTCGCTCCGCTCCTCCAGCGTGTCTCGCAGGCATTGGATGGCGACGTCGGCGGTGTCGATGATCCGGTCGATCTGCGCCCAGGCCTCTGGTTGTGTGACAAGGGTGTGCTGCGGCAGGCACAGGTTGCGGTTGAGTGTTACGCGGATCGCTTTGAGGTCATCAAGGGTGTAGACCGGCATTGATCCTTTCAGCGTATTCAAGAGCAGCGCGCCGTCTCTGGCCAGGCCTCTGAGCTCTTCAAAACGGCCATTCATGTATTCCAATTGAATAAGCAGCCTGCCCGCCAGCTCGCGCATTTCGCGAAAGTCTTCAATTTGACGTACGTGCGGTGTTTCGGCCTGCAATTGCAGTTGCTCGTGAATGTTGCGCCATTTTGGGGTGAAGCGGGCGAGGAGTTCGCGAAGCGCGGCTTGGGTCATATTGGCTTGGGCTTTGATGTAGCTGAGGGCCTTGGGGGCGTAATCCGCGCTGGGTTGGTGAACATTCATCTCTTTGAGCATTTGCAGCGCCGACTCGTATTCCGAACGCTGGGTTTCCAGGGTCTGGATATAGGCTCGCCGAAGCGCGTCGGCCGATGTAGAGGGGCCTTCGTCCAGCGCGCTGCGAGCCTGTTGCAACTCACCTTGTGCGGTCTTTTTCCGGCTTTCGAAGTCCTCAAGTTTCTTTCGCAACTCATCGGCTTTCTTCTTTGCCAGCTCTCGGGCTTTCTGGGTCAGGAGTTTGGGGCCGCCGCCACGCAGACGCAGGCGCGTATCGACAAACCACTGGCCCTTGTTGTTGTGGATCAACGGTGGGCCGGTGCGTTCGGGGCGGGCGGGGTCGCTGATCAAGACGGTATCGTTTTCTTCCACCAGTACCAGGAACCAGCGCTCGCCCACGGGGGCGTACCAGTGCTCGCCGCCGCGATACAGATGCTGATGGGGCCCTGCCTCGCCGTTGACCTCGCCGAGGGTGGCGGGCCTGGTCACCTTGAAACTGTCCAGGACGGTGGCCAGTCGCACTGGCGTGCGGTTGACCGCGCCGCTGATATGCAGGAGGCGGCCGTCTCGCCCCAAAGTGTCGGAGCTGACCGTCGCAAGTTTTCTGACGATCTGTGGCTTTGGCTGGGCGGGCGGGCGGGCGGGGCGGTGGCAAGGGCGTGTTTCTCTGTGCCGCGCCTGGCGAGCGGTGGGTGACGCAATGCAAGGTAATTGCCATGCCGATGTTCAGCAGCAGATCAGCAAGAGCGGACCAGGGCGACTCGTGCTCGGGGTGAGCCTGAGCGTCGACCACATCCTGCAGTTGATCCATGATTTGCCAGATCCAGGCCGCCGTGTTTACGGTGCGCCCGACAAAGGGCAGGACCGCATTGAAGAGTGCCCAGCCGGCGCGTTTGAAGGTGGCCCAGCGCGCTTCGGCGTTGGACACCGATTGGCGCTCGGCCAGCGTCACGAGGGCGTTGGCATTGGCGTTGTACAGTGTGGCGAACAGATCGCCGGTCAGCGTGTCCTGGCCCAGTTTCACCGGCCCGCTCATTGCCCAGGCTTCGAGTGGGTCCAACACGAACGTGAGTACCGCCCAAGGCGAGGGCAGGTCGCCAGGGAACACGAATTTGGCGTAGTCATCGCGGGTGCCGTCGGGGAGCCAGGCCAAGACAGAATCGCGCAGGCTGTCGGACTGTTGCAGGGCGTACAGCAGATTATTCGGTGACGGGAATTGCGACAGCGGTTTGTCGAGCAGTGGCCGATACAGCAAGCAAGGTCCGGCGCCCATGTCCTGGGGGCCGATCACGAACATATTGGCGACCACATCCGGGCTGGTGTCCAGCCGGTGGGTCGGTACAAAGGCCAGCGGGCGAATGACGATCAACTGGCCCTCCACTTGGCGGTCGGCGGGAGCGGCCTGCATCAGTGCGGTGATGTAGCGATAGCCCTGCTCATCGATCCCGCCCTCGTCGCGGATCTTGCATTGCAGTGCCAGCAATGGCAGTTGGATGCGCAGGTGCTTGGTGTAGAGCAGCTGGCGGCGAGCGGACTCCAGCGCGTCATCCAGCAGTGTTTTCTTGACCAGTGCCGGGTAGGTATTGCCGATGTCCACGCGTTGGATCAAGCCTTCCAGGTACTCGATCGTCAGCCAGTCCGGCATGTTCTGTGGGTTGCGCTGGCGCAGCGTTTTGATACCCAGGGGCAGGGCGATCAGGTTTTGCAGGGCCAGCTCGGGCAGGCTGAATATTGAGGTGTCGATCTGCCCGGGCACAGGGAACAAGCCCCAGACCACCGGGCTGCGCACAGTGATGTCGAGGTTGCCCAGCCACTGCGTGGAAGCCTCGGGATGATCTTTGAGCATCTCGGCATTCAACTGCTCCAGGGCGTATTGCTGGATAGGGTTTATGCCCTCTTGATAGGTTTTGCCCTGATTCAAACCGTGCAGGGTCGCGAGGTCTTTGAGGTGGCGCGAGAAGGCGTCTTGATCCGGGGCTGAGGCGTTGGTCAGCCAATCGGGCAGGGCATCTACATACTGCTGCAAGTCGGAACTACTGAGTGACGCTTGAGGGGTTGGGGGCTGTATCAGGCTTTGCTGGGATGCGCCGGGCTCGCGCAAATCGGAAAAACTGATATTCCCGATCGCCATGATTTGCAGGTCTATAAACGCGCAGGCCAGGTAGTCGAAAAAGTTGCCATTGGGCTCCACCAGGCGCCACTGCACTTTTATGCCCGCCAGTGTGCTGCCCAGAAGCTCTGGCAGGTCCTGGGCGAGTTGTTCCAGGCTGGCGTATTTCGCGAATCCGCCGAGCAGTGAATGGCTGAGGATCACCTCGTTGCCATGTTTGCGGCCGATCAAGACGCTGATCAGGTGTTCGTCAAGGTGAGTGACCTTTCCGGCATCGTCGATCTGATCGATATCAATTACGTAGGCCCTGACGGCCTGCGGGTCACTGACGCTGCGCACGGCGAAGTCCGGCGTGCGATACAACTGGCGTGCCATTTCGCAGTCATCGACGTTTAAGCCGGTGACCTGCTGTACGTTCCAGAAGTCGCGCAGCGTCCTGGACAGTGCGTGCCAGCGCGGGCCACTGTCGGCTTCCGAGTCGTTCCAGTACTCCATCTGGGCCTGTTGATAACCGTGCAACATCACGGGTGCCAGTGTGTTGATGAGGGAGGCGATGTCGAGAATGCGCACCGGTAGGTGTACCGCCGGTTCAATGATCGGCAGTTGGGTCAGAAAGTGTTCGCCTTCGATATACAACACAGGCTTCGCCAGCACGGCCTGGATGGCGAGGATGTCGGTGAGCGCCATGTAATCGCGGCCGGTGGGTACGACATGGCCGTCGTCAATGCCCCAGATCGGGGTGCCAACCATGGCCACGTTCGGGTCAATGCCCAGGGTGGGGTACAGCGCTTGCAATTGCTCCCGCAGCATCGTGGCGGCGACTTCGCGAAACGCAGGGCCGGTGGACATTTGTGTGATCAGCGCGGCGGTGAGGCTTTGATGGGAGGGGGTGGAATCGGTGGAAGTCATGACACGTCCTGACAAACTAAAGAATGGCAACGACCCCAGGGAAAACCTGGGGCATTGCCATGCTAGGAAGCGTCGTGTCAGGTACGGTGGTGCTTATATAGGCAGGGTGCTCAGCGCAACTCGCCGCACAGGTCCAGTTCCACCAGGCGGCGCACTTCCTGGGTGTCGAGCCCGGCGCCGATCAGCGCGTTGAGCTTGCCGAACGCCGCTTCACGGGTCATGCCGCCGCCGGACAGCACGCCGACGCCGCGCAGGCGGCTGCCGGCCTCGTAAACATCCAGCTCCACGCCGCCTTCATGGCATTGGGTGATCGCTACGACTACAACCCCTTTGTCCTGTGCCCGTTGCAGGCTGGCCAGGAAGGCGGGGTTGTCGCTTGGCCCGGTGCCGCTGCCGAAGCATTCGAGAATCAACGCCTGGATACCGCTGTCGATCAGCGCGTCCAGTTGCACCGCCGCGATGCCCGGTACCAATGGCAACACACCGACGTTAGCCAGGGTTTTAGGCTGGCGATAGTCCAAGGCCTGGGGGATGGACTCGGCGCGGGCAACGCCGCCCTGACGGTTCAGCGCCGCAAACGGGTTGCGGCCGAAACTGCGGATTTTCGCACAGCGGGTCGGAGCGATCATTGCGCCGTGGAAATGCAGGTGCACGCCCGGCGTCAGGCCTTTGCCCAAAGCCTGCAAGGCACCGCTGACGTTTTCCCAGGCATCACTGTCTGGCACGCCAGCCGGCAGCATGGAACCTGTGAATACCACCGGCGCCGGCAGGCCCAGCAGCTGGAAGCTCATGGCGGCTGCGCTGTAGGCCAGGGTGTCGGTGCCGTGCAGAATCAGCACGCCATCGCAGCCCTGGTCCACGGCGTCGATTACGGCGGTGTGCAGGCGCTGCCAGTAAGCGGGCGTCATGTTGGCGCTGTCGATCAGCGGGGCCATTTCCTGAAAGCGCCAGGCGGGCAGCGGCTGGTTGGCGAGCTGCTCGCGCATGCGCGCTTCGAAACCGGAGGCAGGGGCCAGGCCGTTGGCGCTGGCTTGCATGCCGATGGTGCCGCCGGTGTAGAGCACCATGACGTTATTGGATGCTGACATTGAGATTCTCCTGAACGAAAAACGCCGCCGGGCCCAGAGCATGCCCAAGGCCGGGCGGCGTGTCACTGCTGATCGTTTTAGCGTTGCGCTTGAGCGTTCAGTTCAGCCGATGGAGCCACGTGCGGTTGTGCCGGATTTGCCGGCCAGGCCTTGCGGTCCAGGTCCAGGTCAGGGAACTGGCTGGAGTCGAACACCGGCGTCTTGATGCCTGCCGCGCGCTGGTTGTCGTAGTCGTTCAGGATGCGCATGGCGATCTTGAACAGGAACGCCAGGGCGAACAGGTTGACGAACGCGAGCATGGTCATGGTGATGTCGGCGAAGGCGAACACAGTGCTCAGGTTTTCGATCGAGCCCCAGAAAATCAGCGCCAGTACCACGGCGCGATAGGCCATCAGCATCTTGCGGTTGTTGCCGACCAGGAAGCGCAGGTTGCTCTCGCCCAGGTAGTAGTTGTACATGATCGAGGTGAACACGAACAACGCCAGCGCCACGGAGATGAACATGCGGCCCCAGTCGCCGACTACTGCGGCCAGGGAGTTCTGGGTCAGGGCAATGCCGTCGCCTTCAAAGCCTGGGGTGTAGAAGCCGGAGAGCAGGATCAGCAACGCGGTGCAGGTGCAGATCACGAAGGTGTCGAGGAACACGCTGAACGCCTGGACTACGCCCTGAGCAATCGGGTGTTCCACGGAAGCGACGGCGGCCACGTTAGGCGCACTGCCCAAGCCGGCTTCGTTGGCGAACACGCCACGTTTCACACCCATGATGATCGCGCTGCCGACCAGGCCACCGAAGGCTTGGTCCAGACCGAAGGCGCTCTTGACGATGGTCGCGAGCATGGCCGGGACGTGGTCGAATTGCAGCACGATCACGTACAGGGTCACGGCGATGTAGATCAGGGTCTTGACCGGCACCAGCAGGTCGGCAATCGAAGCGATGCGCTTGATCCCGCCGATGAACACCATGCCCAGCAATACCGCCAGCGCCAGGCCGGTGTAGGTGGTGTCCAGGCCAAAGGCGCTGTTCAGCGAGTGGGTCACGGCGTGGGCTTGCAGGCCGTTGAAGGCGAAACCGAAGGTCACCAGCAACAGGAACGCGACGACCATGCCCAGCCAGCGTTTTTGCAGGCCGTGCTGGATGTAGTAAGCCGGGCCGCCACGGTAAGTGCCGTCGACGTCAGTGCGTTTGTACAGCTGACCGAGGGAGCACTCGATAAAGCTCGAAGACATGCCCACCAACGCGGTGACCCACATCCAGAACACGGCGCCCGGGCCACCCAGGGTCACGGCAATGCCGACACCGGCGATGTTGCCGGCACCCACGCGACCGGCCAGGCTGAGCATCAGCGCCTGGAAGGAGCTGAGTTGGCCGGAGCTGCTTTTCAGGCTGTCTTTAAACACCGAAAACATGTGGAAAAAGTGACGCAGTTGAACGAAACGCGAACGGATCGTGAAATAACCGCCGAGCCCGACAATGAGCACGATCAGGACTTTCCCTGATAGGAAGTCGTTGATGACTTCGAGCATGGAGTGTTCCTCGCTGATTTTTCTAATGGCAAACGCAGGACGGTCCAACGCCGTCGCATAGCACCAGGCAGTGCGCGACAGTTCGGCCCCAATCCTTTTGCGGGTTGTTATTCATGCGGTTTCGCGCTGTTTGCGGGCCTCGTTACCGACGGCCGCACACGCGAAGAGGGGCGGCACTATACCTAGGCAAGCGTGATTCGTCTGCTTGGGCTGATTAAAGGTTTCACCAAGATCTTTCTGGTTGCACCCGTTTACTGTGGGAGCCGGGCTTGCCCGCGATGGCGGTGTGTCAGGCGACAGTGCTGCCAACTGACCCTGCGCCATCGCGGGCAAGCCCGGCTCCCACAGGGTTTGCGGTGTTCGGTCGAGCGTGTTTCAGGCAAAAAAAAGGGCCTGAAGAACGAGCCTTCAGGCCCTCAAAAGGTGAGAGGTGTCTAGTCCCTCAACCTGGTGAGCGGTGCAACAAACGTCAGGCCTTCAGCGGAACCAGACGTGGGGCAATCATGTTTTCCGGGCGCAGGATGTCGTCGAGCATGGCGTCGTCGAGCAAGCCTTCTTCGCGCACCAGTTCCAGCACGCCACGGCCGCTTTCAAGGGCGATACGGGCGATGCGGGTGGCGTTTTCATAGCCGATGTACGGGTTCAGCGCGGTGACCAGGCCGATGGAGTGCTCCACCAGCTCGCGGCAGCGCGCTTCGTTGGCGGTGATGCCGACGATGCAGTGCTCGCGCAGCATGTCCATGGCGCGTTGCAGCAGGCGGATCGAGTCGAAGATCTTGAAGGCGATCAGGGGCTCCATCACGTTCAGCTGCAGTTGGCCGCCTTCGGCTGCCATGGTCAGGGCCAAATCGTTGCCGATGACCTGGAACGCAACCTGGTTCACGGCTTCCGGGATCACCGGGTTGACCTTGCCGGGCATGATCGAGCTGCCTGGCTGGCGTGCCGGCAGGTTGATCTCGTTGATGCCGGTACGTGGGCCGCTGGACAGCAGGCGCAAGTCGTTGCAGATCTTCGACAGCTTCACGGCGGTACGCTTGAGCATGCCGGAGAACAGCACGAAGGCGCCCATGTCGGAGGTGGCTTCAATCAGGTCGGCAGCCGGAACCAGCGGCTGGCCGCTGATCAGGGCCAGGCGCTGAACGGCCAGGGCCTGGTAACGCGGGTCGGCGTTGATGCCGGTGCCGATGGCGGTGCCGCCCAGGTTCACTTCGGTCAGCAGCTCTGGCGCCAGGGTTTTCAGGCGGGCCAGGTCTTCACCGAGGGTGGTGGCGAAGGCGCGGAATTCCTGGCCGAGGGTCATCGGCACGGCGTCTTGCAGTTGGGTGCGGCCCATTTTCAGCACGTGGCTGAATTCGACGCCTTTGGCGGCGAACGCCTGGATCAGGCTGTCGAGGCTGGCCAGCAGCGCGTCGTGGCCCAGCAGCAGACCCAGACGGATCGCGGTGGGGTAGGCGTCGTTGGTCGACTGCGCCATGTTCACGTCGTTGTTGGGGTGCAGGTACTGGTATTCGCCCTTGTTGTGGCCCATGGCCTCCAACGCGATGTTGGCGATGACTTCGTTGGCATTCATGTTGGTTGAAGTGCCGGCGCCGCCTTGAATCATGTCCACCACGAACTCTTCGTGGAAATCGCCGCGGATCAGACGGGCACAGGCTTCGCTGATGGCAGCGTGCTTGGCTTCGCTGAGCTGACCCAGCTCACGGTTGGCGTCAGCCGCCGCTTGCTTGACCATTGCCAGACCGACCACCAATTTCGGGTAATGCGAAATCGGAACGCCCGAGAGGCGGAAGTTGTTCACCGCTCGCAGGGTCTGGATGCCGTAATACGCTTGAGCCGGTACTTCAAGTACGCCAAGCAGGTCTTTTTCGGTACGGAATGATGCAGCAGAGGACATGACGGAAATCATCTCGATAGGGACCCGGAACTGGCCGGAACGCTGCGAATGCTAGGCTTGTAGAAGTTTTTGAGCCAATGCTGTTCAGCACTGGCCTATGCACAAACGGCATAATGTAGCTGTGACCCGGTTATCATGGCGGGCGTGTGTGCCAAAATGGTGCGTACCCGTGGGAGGAAGTGATGAACCTTGAGAGCAAATGGCTGGAAGACTTCAGCGCGCTGGCGGCGACCCGCAGTTTTTCCCAGGCGGCAGAACGACGCTTTGTGACCCAGCCGGCGTTTAGCCGGCGTATTCGCAGCCTGGAAGCCGCGCTGGGCCTGACACTGGTCAACCGTTCGCGCACCCCGGTCGAACTGACGGCGGCGGGGCAGTTGTTCCTGGTGACGGCGCGTACCGTGGTCGAACAGCTCGGTGAAGTGCTGCGCCATTTGCATCATCTGGAAGGCGGGCAGGGCGAAGTCATGCAGGTGGCGGCGGCTCACTCGCTGGCGCTGGGTTTTTTCCCGCGCTGGATTGCGCAGTTGCGCAACGAAGGTTTGAACATTGCCACACGGCTGGTCGCCACTAACGTGGGTGATGCGGTGCATGCCCTGCGCGAAGGTGGTTGTGACCTGATGCTGGCGTTCTACGACCCGGATGCTGCGATGCAGATGGACGCCGAAATCTTCCCGTCGCTGCACCTGGGCAACACTGAAATGCTTCCAGTGTGCGCGGCCGATGCCGAGGGCAAGCCGTTGTTCGACCTGGAAGGCGAGGGTAGCGTGCCGTTGTTGGCCTACAGCGCCGGCGCGTTTCTTGGGCGTTCGGTGCATTTGCTGCTGCGCCAGCGTGCGTTGCGCTTCACCACCGTGTACGAAACCGCCATGGCCGACAGCCTCAAGAGCATGGCTTTGGAGGGGTTGGGCATCGCCTGGGTGCCGCAACTGAGCGTGCGTGCCGAATTGGCTCGCGGCGAATTGGTGGTGTGCGGCGGCCCGCAATGGCACGTGCCGCTGGAGATTCGTCTGTACCGCTGCGCATTGGTGCGCAAGGCGAACGTGCGGTTGTTGTGGCGCAAGCTGGAAGGTGGGGCTGCACAAGGCACCTGAGGGCGGTGAAGATCAAATGTGGGAGCGGGCTTGCTCGCGAATGCGGTGGGCCAGGCAACCCATCTGTGGCTGATACACCGCATTCGCGAGCAAGCCCGCTCCCACAGGATTTTGCGGTGTCTGGGACTGACTCAAAAGTCAATAAAACCGCCACTTTGCCCCGCTAGACAGATGGTCATCCAAGGGGCTGTTTATCTCGATTATTACGGTATACTGCGCGGCCTTCGGCCGGTCCAACCGGCCTTAATTCGTACAACAAGCCACGCCGGATTTCCCGCGTGGCTTGTTGTTTTTTGACGCGCCTGCGGGCGCCCAGAGAGAAGAGGCACGACGATGAGTGCATTGGTTGGCGTGATCATGGGCTCCAAGTCCGATTGGTCCACCCTTAGCCACACCGCCGATATGCTGGAAAAACTCGGCATTCCCTACGAAGTGAAAGTGGTTTCCGCCCACCGCACTCCGGATTTGCTGTTCCAGTATGCCGATGAAGCAGAATCCCGTGGCATCGAGGTGATCATCGCCGGTGCCGGTGGTGCGGCGCACCTGCCAGGCATGTGTGCGGCCAAGACCCACCTGCCGGTGCTCGGCGTGCCGGTGCAATCGGCAATGCTCTCGGGCGTGGACTCGCTGTTGTCCATCGTGCAGATGCCGGCCGGTATTCCGGTGGCCACCCTGGCAATCGGCAAGGCCGGCGCGATCAACGCAGCCCTGCTGTCCGCCAGTATCCTGGGCGCCAAGCACCCGCAGTTCCACGCGGTGCTGAAAAAATTCCGTGCCGAGCAGACAGACAGCGTGCTGGACAATCCAGACCCACGTATCGCCTGAGGTTTTTTACGATGAAAATCGGTGTAATCGGTGGCGGCCAACTGGGTCGCATGCTGGCCCTGGCGGGCACCCCACTGGGGATGAACTTCGCTTTCCTGGACCCGGCGCCGGACGCCTGTGCGGCCGCCCTGGGTGAACACCTGCGTGCTGACTACAGCGATCCGGACCACCTGCGCCAACTGGCCGACGAAGTCGACCTGGTGACCTTCGAATTCGAAAGCGTCCCGGCTGAAACCGTGGCGTTCCTGTCGCAATTCGTGCCGGTGTACCCGAGCGCCGAAGCCCTGCGCATCGCCCGTGACCGCTGGTTCGAGAAAAGCATGTTCAAGGACCTGGGCATTCCGACCCCGGCCTTCGCCGACATCCAGTCCCAGGCGGACCTGGACGCCGCCGTCGCCAGCATCGGCCTGCCGGCCGTGCTGAAAACCCGCACCCTGGGTTACGACGGCAAGGGCCAGAAAGTCCTGCGTACAGCAGCGGACGTGGTCGGCACCTTCGCCGAACTGGGCAGCGTTGCCTGCCTGCTGGAAGGCTTCGTGCCGTTCACCGGCGAAGTGTCGTTGATCGCCGTGCGTGCCCGTGATGGTGAAACCCGTTTCTACCCGTTGGTGCACAACACCCACGACAGCGGCATCCTCAAGCTGTCCGTGGCCAGCACTGACCACCCGCTGCAGGCTCTGGCCGAAGACTATTCCAGCCGTGTGCTCAAGCAGCTGGATTACGTCGGCGTGATGGCGTTCGAGTTCTTTGAAGTCGACGGCGGCCTCAAGGCCAACGAAATCGCCCCGCGCGTGCACAACTCCGGGCACTGGACCACCGAAGGCGCCGAGTGCAGCCAGTTCGAAAACCACCTGCGGGCGGTGGCGGGCTTGCCGCTGGGTTCGACGGCCAAGGTTGGCGAAAGCGCCATGCTCAACTTCATCGGCACCGTGCCGGCGGTGGAAAAAGTCATCGCCATCGACGACTGCCATCTGCACCATTACGGCAAGGCCTTCAAGGCCGGGCGCAAGGTCGGCCACGCCAACCTGCGCTGCAAGGACCGCGCGACGCTGCAAGCGCAGATCCTCAAGGTTGAAGCGCTGATCGCCGAGCAATAAGCCTGAGACCGGCGGGAACCATTCGGTGACCGCCGTCCTCTGATTGCAGGACGCCAAAGTCTGACTAGGCTTTCGTGTAGTTCACTTCATTCAGAGGGAAATGCCATGGGTATCATCGGAACCATCTTTATCGGCCTGATCGTCGGTCTGCTCGCGCGTTTCCTCAAGCCTGGCGACGACAGCATGGGCTGGATCATGACCATCCTGTTGGGTATCGCCGGTTCCCTGGTCGCCACCTACGGTGGTCAGGCGCTGGGCATCTACCAAGCGGGCCAGGGCGCAGGTTTTATCGGTGCGCTGATCGGCGCCATCGTGCTGCTGGTGATCTACGGCCTGATCAAAAAGAAATGATCTAAGCGACAAAGCCCTCTGCGCTGCGCAGGCGCAGAGGGCTAGAATGCTCGCCACCTGTACTTGCCGAGCTTCTTCATGCGCCGTCTTCTGTTGACTCTTCTCTTGCTGGGCTCAGGCCTTGCACACGCTGGCGAACTGCCGGAAACCGACTGGCTCGACCTGATGCCGCTTTCCGACCAGAAAGCCCTCGAAGCCATGCCCGAGATCGACCACAACTCCCCCGAAGCCCAAGGCACCTTCACCGACAAAGGTGGCTTGAAGCAAAGCAAAGGCTTGCCGGCGGTGATGTATTCGACCAAAACCGTGGCGGCCATGAATGGCAAGAACATCCGCATCGGCGGCTATCCGGTGCCGCTTGAGACTGACGCCAAGGGCCGCAGTACGCTGTTCTTCCTGGTGCCGTACCCAGGCGCCTGCATCCACGTGCCGCCACCGCCGCCGAACCAACTGGTGCTGGTGCGCTATCCCAAGGGGTTGAAGCTGGATGATATCTACACGCCGCTATGGGTGACGGGCACGTTGAAGGTGGAGAAGGTCAACAATGACCTGGCCGATGCGGCGTATGCGCTGGATGCGGGGAAGGTGCGGGTCGTGAAGGAGTCCGACCTCTAAAACCCGGCACATAACCCCTGTGGGAGCTGGCTTGCCTGCGATGCGGGCACCTCAGTGTATCAGTGATACCCGGGTGATGCTTTCGCAGGCAAGCCAGCTCCCACATTTTTGATTGGGTTTACAAGGCGACGCCGGTGATGCTCACGCCCAGCGTGTGGCTTTCGCCTGGCGCCAAATTCACCACATCATCCAGCACATTCGCCGTCTCGATGCACAGCATGCCCGTCCAACCGTCGTCAGCCATATCGTCGAATGCCTTGGCACGCTCGGTCCACGGGTTCCAGATCACCGTCGAGTTCGAGCCCTCGGCTGTGAGCTGGATGCGGCGCTGCCAGGCCTTGTCGACGATGTTCAGTTGCGCCGGGGTGTCGAGGTAGATGCGGTCGGTCTCGGCGGTGAAGTGCAGCAGGCCGGATTGGTTTTTCTCGGCCCAGCCGTCTGCTGTGTCGATATACGCCAATCCGTCCAGCCCTTCGACCTGCACGTTGCGCACATCGCTCACGGCGAAATAGGTGTGCAGCGCCTGGCTCAGGGTCACGGTGTCAGTGCCACGGTTATGGCTGGTCAGGCGGATATGCAGTTGGTCGTCCAGCAGCAGGCTCAGCTTCAATTGGACCTGATGGGGCCAGCCCGGAAAGCCGTCCGCAGGCACCGGCAAGGCCAGATCTACCCGCAGTGCCTCGCCTTCAAGCTCGGTTCCAGTCAATTCCCAGATCGCCGTGCGCACAAAACCGTGGGCCCCGGCAGGCTGGTCGCTGTGGCGCATCGCCTTGACGCTCTGCGGGTTGCGGTCGAACACACCAAACCAAGGCCAGCACACTGGCACGCCGGTGCGAATGCCTTTGCCTCTCTTGAACACCGCCTCGGGGTTCGGCCAGATCAGCGGCTGCTCGCCGTCGCGGCCGTAACTGAAAATATGCGCGCCTTGTTGGGCGACCATCAGTTCGGCGCCGTTATGGCGGATGCGCCAGCAGTCCAGCTCGTCGATTTTCACGGTTTCAACGTGGGGCACAGGCATACAAAGCACTCTTTATGGCAGGCAATGGGGCAGTTGACCGTCAAAACCCCGCGAGGTTTAACGCGCGCGCGACGGTACCGAACGCGTACGGCCGCTGCCGTCGATGGCGACAAACACAAACACCGCCTCGGTGACCTTGCGCCATTCGCTGGACAGCGGGTCGTCGCTCCACACTTCAACCATCATCTGGATCGAGCTGCGGCCGATTTCCAGGGCCTGGGTGTAGAAGGAAAGCTGTGCACCGACTGCCACCGGCACCAGGAACGCCATGCGATCAATCGCAACCGTAGCCACGCGGCCACCTGCGACCTTACTGGCCATGGCGGTGCCGGCCAGGTCCATCTGTGCGACCAGCCAGCCGCCGAAGATGTCGCCAAAACCGTTGGTTTCACGCGGGAGCGCAGTGATTTGCAGGGCGAGATCGCCTTGCGGGATAGGATCTTCTTGTTCGAGTTCGATCATGCCGAGGGTGCCTCTGACCCGTAACGCTTCATGGGTATTTCAAGTGGATAGCCGTCTTCTGGAAAAACGTTTCAGCACCAACATACACCGCGTGATGCGTTTCTCGTAAGGCGTACTAAAGGGAAACTCTGCCAAATCGGCTGGATGGCACCCAACGGCGTTTTGGCACAGCAGCCCCTCAAGACAGCGGGTTTGGCGCTGGCAAGGGCCGAGTATATCGAGACGCTGGCGCCGCGACGACCTCCCGGGGCTCATTTGGTCGGCAAATCGCGGCTGTATCGGGGCTTTTTCCGTTAACTGTGCTCATGGCGTGGAATATTCGCCGCAGCTGGGGTGTTGTTCCGGTCAGTACCGGCCTTAATGAGATGCCCCCATGACTACCGCGCCGCTGATGCGCCCGCTGACCCGCAGCGATTACAAAACCCTGTCGTTGTCCGCCCTGGGCAGTGCCCTGGAGTTCTACGACTTCATCATCTTCGTGTTTTTCGCGGCGGTGGTGGGCAAGCTGTTTTTCCCGCCCGACATGCCCGAGTGGATGCGCCTGGTGCAAACCTTCGGCATTTTCGCGGCCGGCTACCTGATTCGCCCGCTGGGCGGCATCGTAATGGCACACTTTGGCGACCTGTTGGGGCGCAAGAAGATGTTCACCCTGAGCATCTTCCTGATGGCCCTGCCGACCCTGGCCATCGGGTTGTTGCCGACTTATGCGCAGGTCGGTTTGCTGGCGCCGGTGCTGCTGCTGTTGATGCGCATGATTCAAGGCGCGGCGATTGGCGGTGAAGTACCGGGGGCGTGGATCTTTGTCGCCGAACACGTACCGGCCAAGCGTATCGGTTATGCGGTGGGCGTCTTGTCGGTAGGCCTGAACCTGGGGATTTTGCTCGGTTCGCTGGTTGCCACGGGCGTCAATGGCGCCTATAGCCCGGAGCAGGTGGCGGATTACGCATGGCGAATTCCATTTGTGCTGGGCGGGGTATTCGGTTTGTTGTCGGTGTACCTGCGCCGCTGGTTGCATGAAACGCCGGTCTTCGCCGAGTTGCAGCAGCGCAAGGCGTTGTCCCGGGAAGTGCCGTTGCGCACGGTACTGCGTGAGAGCCGTGAGTCGATTGTGCTGTCGGTGTTGATGACCTGGTTTCTGTCCGCAGGTGTTGTGGTGGTCATCCTGATGACGCCCGCGCTGCTGCAAGGGGTTTACCACTTCGCGCCCAAAGTCGCCTTGCAGGCCAACAGCCTGGCGGTTGTCACGATGGCGCTGGGCTTGGTCATCGCCGGCAAGCTCTGCGACCGCGTGGGGGCCGGCCGGGTGCTGGTGTTTGGCTGCCTGGGCTTGATGCTGACGTGCTGGGCGCTGTATGCCAGCCTGGCCAGCCACCCGCAATGGCTGTTCCCGCTGTACATGTTGACCGGGCTGTTTGTGGGCACGGTGACGGCCGCGCCGTTTGTGATGGTCACCGGTTTCCCGGCAGCCGTGCGTTTCAGCGGCTTGTCGTTTTCCTACAACCTGGCGTACGCCGTGCTCGGCGGCCTGAGCCCGGTATTCGTGTCATTGCTGCTCAAAGAGAGCCCGATGGGCCCGGCTTACTATGTGGCGCTGGTGTGCGTGATGGGCATGGCGGTCGGCGTTTACCTTTGGAAACACGGGCGTTAAGCAACGCTGTGCTTTTGCGGGCGATTTGCTATCGTGCCAAACCGACCCCGGCACGTGCCGGGGTCTCGCGTTCGCCGTCCTGACAATAAGAGAAGCCTTGCCATGTCCTCTGTGCCCGCAAGCAGTGCGCAACCTTCGCGCCCGCTGACCCGCAACGACTACAAAACCCTGTCGCTGTCTGCCTTGGGCGGGGCGCTGGAATTCTACGACTTCATCATTTTCGTGTTTTTCGCCACCGTGGTCGGAAAACTGTTCTTCCCTGTGGACATGCCCGAATGGCTGCGCATGATGCAGACCTTCGGCATCTTCGCCGCCGGCTACCTGGCACGCCCGTTGGGCGGCATCATCATGGCGCACTTCGGCGACCTGCTGGGCCGCAAGAAAATGTTCACCCTGAGCATCTTCATGATGGCCGTACCGACCCTCATCATGGGCCTGCTGCCGACCTATGCGCAGATCGGCCTGTGGGCACCGGTGCTGTTGCTGCTGATGCGCATCATCCAGGGCGCGGCGATTGGCGGCGAAGTGCCGGGGGCGTGGGTATTCGTTTCCGAGCACGTGCCGCCGCGCCATATCGGCTACGCCTGCGGCACCCTGACCAGCGGCCTTACCGCCGGCATTCTGCTGGGCTCGCTGGTGGCCACCGCCATCAACACCGTGTACAGCCCGGAGCAGGTGTCGGATTACGCCTGGCGGATCCCGTTCCTGCTCGGCGGCGTGTTCGGCCTGCTGTCGGTGTACCTGCGCCGCTGGCTGCATGAAACGCCGATCTTCGCCGAGATGCAGCAACGCAAAACCCTGGCGGCCGAGTTGCCATTGCGCGCGGTACTGCGCGACCACCGCGGTGCCATCGTGTTGTCGATGCTGCTGACCTGGCTGCTGTCGGCGGGTGTTGTGGTGGTCATCCTGATGACCCCGACCGTTCTGCAAACCGTCTACCACTTCAGCCCGACGGTTGCGCTGCAAGCCAACAGCCTGGCCATTGTTACCCTCAGCCTGGGTTGTATCGCCTCCGGCGCATTGGCTGACCGCTTTGGCGCTGGCCGCGTGCTGGTCGTCGGTTGCCTGCTGCTGCTGGCGACCTCATGGACCCTCTACCACAGCCTCATCGACCACCCCAACTGGCTCTTCCCGCTGTACACCCTGACCGGCCTGTTTGTGGGCGTGATCGGCGTGGTGCCGTATGTGATGGTCAAAGCTTTCCCGCCAGTGGTGCGTTTCAGCGGGTTGTCGTTCTCCTACAACGTCGCTTATGCCGTGTTCGGTGGCCTGACGCCGCTGGCGGTATCGCTGCTGATGAAGGAAAGCCCGATGGGGCCCTCTTACTATGTCGCCGTGCTGTGTGTGATGGGGATGTTGGTGGGCGCCTACCTGTGGAAACGCGGCCGCTGATTCACCGATAACCTTGTGGCGAGGGAGCTTGCTCCCGCTGGGCTGCGCAGCGGCCCCAGAAAAAGCGGGAGCGCTACGCACTGGAGCGCCAGCCCGGTCCAGCGCGAGCAAGCTCGCTCGCCACAGGTATTGTGTTGTGCCAACGATTACAGAGTGTTTCTGAAATATCCCCTAAACCTCCCCGCAACCCGCGGTTTTATTGCGTTTCCCCCTTCCTGACAGGTTTTTCACAAATACTGGCCTTTCATCTAATTGTCATATTCCAGACATAGAGTGTTCACACGGCCTACCGATACTTGGCCCCGATCCAACTATCCCTATCTGCTAGGAGCAAGGCATGAAACTGAAACGTTTGATGGCGGCAATGACTTTTGTCGCTGCTGGCGTTGCGACCGCCAACGCGGTGGCCGCTGGTGTTGATCCGGCAATCCCGGCTTACGTTAAGACCACTGGTGTGTCGGGCAACCTGTCCAGCGTCGGTTCCGATACCCTGGCTAACCTGATGACCCTGTGGGCTGAGGGTTACAAAAAGGAATACCCGAACGTCAACATCCAGATTCAAGCCGCCGGTTCTGCCACTGCGCCACCTGCGCTGACTGAAGGCACCTCCAACCTGGGCCCGATGAGCCGCAAGATGAAGGACACCGAACTGGCTGCCTTCGAGCAGAAGTACGGCTACAAGCCAACCGCTATCCCGGTTGCCGTGGATGCCCTGGCTGTCTTCGTACACAAAGACAACCCGATCCAGCACCTGACCATGGAACAAGTCGACGCGATCTTCTCCTCGACGCGTCTGTGCGGCGCCAAAGCCGACGTGAAAACCTGGGGTGACCTGGGCGTGACCGGCGACCTGGCCAACAAGCCGGTTCAACTGTTCGGTCGTAACTCGGTATCCGGCACCTACGGCTACTTCAAAGAAGAAGCCCTGTGCAAAGGCGACTACAAGCCAAACGTGAACGAACAACCAGGCTCGGCTTCGGTCGTGCAGTCGATCAGCTCCTCGCTGAACGGCATCGGTTACTCGGGCATCGGCTACAAAACCGCTAGCGTGAAGACCGTTGCTCTGGCCAAGAAGGGCAGCACTGACTTCATCGAAGACAGCGAAGAAAACGCCCTGAACGGCAAGTACCCACTGTCCCGCTTCCTGTACGTGTACGTGAACAAAGCCCCGAACAAGCCTCTGGCCCCGCTGGAAGCCGAGTTCGTGAAGTTGGTTCTGTCCAAACAGGGCCAGGAAGTTGTCGTGAAAGACGGCTACATCCCGCTGCCAGCCAAAGTTGCCGCCAAGGCACTGGCTGACCTGGGTTTGAAAGAAGGCAACTAAGCCTGCAATACCTGGTGTAGACGAATGCTGTTCTGTGGGAGCGGGCTTGCCCGCGATGCTGGCGACACGGTGTAGAGCTGAAACCGTATTGATGCCATCGCGGGCAAGCCCGCTCCCACACTAGCCGTCTACACCTCCTAATTTTCAGTCCGCTGCCAGCTCTGCTACGCGGCGGCTTTGTTGCGTCACTGCACTGTCATCTTTCTGTCATACAGGACCGCTAGGGTGTGCGCATGAATGATCTGGCCAATTCCACCATGACGACGACTTCCCCTCCCAAGCGTATTGATTTCAATACGCCTGAGCTGCAACGCAAGCGCCGCATTCGCGCGCTCAAAGATCGCCTGACCCGCTGGTACGTGCTGGTCGGCGGCCTCGCCGTCCTCGGCGCCATCACCCTGATCTTCTTCTTCCTGGCTTATGTCGTCGCGCCCCTGTTCCAGGGTGCCTCGTTGACCAAGGAAGAAGCCCTGACCCCAGCGTGGATCCAGGACGCCGGCAAGCCGTTGATGATCTCCCTCGAAGAACAGAACCAGGTCGCCATGCGGGTTTCCGACAAGGGCCAGGCGCTGTTCTTCAATGTGGACACCGGCGCCGAGCTCAAGCGTGTCGACCTGCCGCTTCCGGCGGGCGCCAGCGTTGCCTCTATTGGTAAAGACCAGCCGGGCAGCCCGCTGGTGATCCTGGGTTTGTCGAATGGCCAGTCCCTGGTGTTCCGCCACACTTATAAAGTGTCCTACCCGGACGGCAAGAAAACCATTACGCCGGCGGTTGAATACCCTTACGGTGAAACGCCGATCGTCCTCGACGATCAGGGCCGCCCGCTGGAACACGTCGCGCTCAACGCCACCGACTCCTCGCTGGTGGTGGCCGGTTCCGCCGGTTCCTACTTGAACGTGCTGAGCCTGAGCCGCGAAGAAAACATGATGACCGGCGAAGTCACCAGCGAGCAGAAGCGTATCGAGCTGCCGCAAATGACCGAGCCGGTGAAGGCGATCTTCATCGACCCGCGCCAGCAGTGGCTTTACGTGATCAACGGTCGTGCACTGGCCGACGTGTTCAGCCTGCGCGACAAGAGCCTTAACGGTCGCTACAAGCTGCTCGAAGACGGCACGTCTGAAATCACGGCCAGCACCCAACTGGTGGGCGGCATCTCGCTGATCGTCGGCAACTCCAAAGGCGGCCTGGCCCAGTGGTTCATGGCCCGCGACCCGGATGGCGAACAACGCCTGAAACAGATCCGCACCTTCCAGATGGGCACGGCGCCCATCGTGGAAATCACCGCTGAAGAACGTCGCAAAGGCTTCACCGCCCTCGACGCTTCCGGCAAGTTCGGCGTGTTCCACAGCACCGCGCACCGCACCCTTCTGGTGGACCCGGTGGTTGAAGGCCAAGGCCTGTTCGGCCTGTCGCCACGCGCCAACCGCGTGATCGTGGAAGCCGGCGGCAAGCTGCAACCGCTGGCGCTGGACAACCCGCACCCGGAAGTGTCGTGGAGCGCGTTGTGGAGCAAGGTCTGGTACGAGAACTACGACGAGCCTAAATACGTCTGGCAATCGACCGCGGCCAACACCGACTTCGAACCGAAAATGAGCCTGGCCCCGCTGACCTTCGGTACCTTGAAGGCCGCGTTCTACGCCATGCTGCTGGCGGCGCCACTGGCGGTTGCCGCTGCGATCTACACCGCTTACTTCATGGCCCCGAGCCTGCGCCGCAAGGTCAAGCCGGTGATCGAGTTGATGGAAGCGATGCCGACGGTGATCCTCGGCTTCTTCGCCGGCCTGTTCCTGGCACCGTATGTAGAAGGGCACCTACCGGGCATTTTCAGCCTGTTGATGCTGTTGCCGATTGGCATCCTGGTCGCCGGTTTTGTGTTCAGCCGCTTGCCTGAGTCGCTGCGCCTGCGGGTTCCCGATGGTTGGGAAAGCGCGATTCTGATCCCGGTGATCCTGTTCGTGGGCTGGCTCTCGCTGTACATGAGCCCGTACCTGGAAACCTGGTTCTTCGGCGGCGACATGCGCATGTGGATCTCTCACGATCTGGGCATCACCTACGACCAGCGCAACGCTCTGGTCGTCGGCCTGGCCATGGGTTTTGCGGTGATCCCGAACATCTACTCCATCGCCGAAGACGCCGTGTTCAGCGTGCCACGCGGCCTGACCCTGGGCTCGCTGGCCCTGGGGGCCACGCCGTGGCAGACCATGACCCGTGTGGTCATCCTGACCGCCAGCCCAGGTATTTTCTCGGCGCTGATGATCGGCATGGGCCGCGCTGTCGGCGAAACCATGATCGTGTTGATGGCCACCGGTAACACCCCGGTGATGGAGATGAACCTGTTCGAAGGCCTGCGCACCCTGGCGGCCAACGTGGCGGTCGAGATGCCGGAGTCGGAAGTGGGCGGTAGTCATTACCGCGTGCTGTTCCTCTCGGCACTCGTGCTGCTGCTGTTCACCTTCATCATGAACACCCTCGCCGAGCTGATCCGTCAGCGTCTGCGCAAGAAATACTCGTCGCTTTAAGAAAGGTAGAAGTCTGTGAAACAGAACTCCCTGAATGGATGGTTCAAGAGCGGCGCCCCAGGCGTCTGGATCAGCGGTGGCGCGGTGTCCATCGCCGTCATCATGACCATTGGTTTGCTGGCGGTAATTGCCGTGCGTGGCCTGGGCCACTTCTGGCCGGCCGACTTGATCCAGGCCAACTACAATGTGCCGGGCCAGGAAAACCATATCGTCATCGGCGAAGTGGTGCAGAAAGAAGAAGTGCCCCGCGAGCGCTTGAAAAGCGCCGGGTTGCCGGTGCCGGACCAAGGCCCGGAATTCATGACCCGTGAGCTGATCAAAGTCGGCAACCGCGACCTGAATGGCAACGACTTCACCTGGATCGTCGGCGAGTGGTTGAAGGACCAGACCAAGCCGGTCGAGCTGATGGCGGTCGAGCGTCGCGAGTGGGGTAACTTCTACGGCACCCTGGTCAACGTCAAGCAGGACGGCAAGGTCATCGCCGAGGGTGAGGCCGCATGGCCTGAGCTGCAAGCCCGAGTCGACCGCGTGAACAAGCTGGCTGCCCAGCTCAAGAGCCTGGAAAAAACCGACATCGGCGCGATCAACGCCGGGCTGGAACGCATCCGCCTGCACGGTCGCAAGCTGGAGCTGGAAGGCAAGCTGGACGCCACCGCGCAAGCGGATATGGACTCCGGCCGTGCCGAGCTGAACAACCGTTACAAGGACATCGAAGCGCGCCTGGCTGACCTGCACACCCAGTTCAACCGCGACAGCCTGACCGCCCGCGATGCCAACGGCAAAGAAATTGAAATCGGCATCGGCAAAGTGGTGCACGCCTACCAGCCGAACGCCATGGGCTACATGACCAAGGTCGGCTTCTACTTCAGCAAGGTCTGGGAATTCCTCAGCGATGACCCACGGGAAGCGAACACCGAAGGCGGGATTTTCCCGGCCATCTTCGGCACCGTGATGATGACCCTGATCATGGCGATGATCGTGACCCCGTTCGGCGTGCTGGCGGCGGTGTACCTGCGTGAATACGCCAAGCAGAACACCTTGACCCGCGTGATCCGTATTGCCGTGAACAACCTGGCGGGCGTACCGGCCATCGTCTACGGCGTGTTCGGCCTGGGCTTCTTCGTGTATGTACTGGGTGGCTCGGTTGACCGCCTGTTCTTCGCCGAAGCCCTGCCGGCCCCGACTTTCGGTACACCGGGCCTGCTCTGGGCCTCGCTGACCCTGGCGCTGCTGGCGGTGCCGGTGGTGATCGTGGCCACCGAAGAAGGCCTGGCGCGGATTCCTCGCACTGTGCGTGAGGGGTCTTTGGCCCTCGGCGCGACCAAGGCGGAAACGCTGTGGAAGATCGTGCTGCCGATGGCCAGCCCGGCGATGATGACCGGCATGATCCTCGCCGTGGCCCGCGCCGCTGGCGAAGTGGCGCCGCTGATGCTGGTGGGTGTAGTGAAGCTGGCGCCGTCGCTGCCGCTGGATGGCAACTACCCGTATCTGCACCTGGACCAGAAGATCATGCACCTGGGCTTCCATATTTATGATGTGGGCTTCCAGAGCCCGAACGTTGAAGCGGCACGACCGCTGGTGTACGCCACCGCGTTGCTGCTGGTGCTGGTGATTGCCACGCTTAACCTGTCGGCGGTGTGGATTCGTAACCACCTGCGCGAGAAATACAAAGCGCTGGACAGTTAATTAAAGTGAACGCGGACTAAATGTGGGAGCGGGCTTGCTCGCGAAAGCGGTGTCTCAGTAACACCTGGGTCGACTGACCCGACGCCTTCGCGAGCAAGCCCGCTCCCACACAAATTGGTAGCACAGGGAGCATCCCATGCAACATGAAACCCACACCCACGGCATCAACATGTCGGCCCTGGGTCGCGACAAGCAGAGCCTGAGCCTGGCCCAGGAAACCGTGGCCATCGAAGTGCCGGGCCTGAGCCTGTACTACGGTGAAAAGCAGGCGCTGTTCGATGTCAGCATGAACATCCCCAAGCAGCGCGTGACCGCCTTTATCGGCCCGTCCGGCTGCGGCAAGTCCACGCTGCTGCGTACGTTCAACCGCATGAACGACCTGGTGGACGGCTGCCGCGTAGAAGGCGCGATCAACCTCTACGGCACCAACATCTACCGCAAGGGCGAAGACGTGGCCGAGTTGCGTCGCCGTGTGGGCATGGTGTTCCAGAAGCCGAACCCGTTCCCCAAGACCATCTACGAAAACGTGGTCTATGGCCTGCGCATCCAGGGCATCAACAAAAAACGCATCCTCGACGAAGCCGTTGAGTGGGCCTTGAAAGGCGCGGCCCTGTGGGACGAAGTCAAAGACCGCCTGCACGACTCGGCACTCGGCCTGTCCGGCGGCCAGCAGCAGCGTCTGGTGATTGCACGCACCATCGCCGTGGAACCTGAAGTGTTGCTGCTCGACGAACCCTGCTCGGCACTCGACCCGATTTCGACGCTGAAAGTCGAGGAGCTGATCTACGAGCTCAAGTCCAAGTTCACCATCGTTATCGTGACCCACAACATGCAACAGGCGGCGCGGGTTTCCGACTACACCGCGTTCATGTACATGGGCAAACTGGTGGAGTTCGGGGACACCGACACCCTGTTCACCAACCCGGCCAAAAAACAGACCGAAGACTACATTACCGGTCGTTACGGCTAGTCCTCGGCGGTTCTGATTGCACTGAATGCTGCGGCCTCCCGCACCTTACCGGACGCTCCAAGGACACCCACATGATCAGCAAAGAAGGCCTTACCCATCACATCTCCGCGCAGTTCAACGCCGAGCTTGAGGAAGTGCGCAGCCACCTCCTGGCGATGGGCGGGCTGGTGGAGAAGCAAGTCAACGACGCCGTCACCGCGCTGATCGAGGCCGACTCGGGCCTGGCCCAGCAAGTGCGCGAGATCGACGACCAGATCAACCAGATGGAACGCAACATCGACGAAGAATGCCTGCGCATTCTGGCGCGTCGCCAGCCGGCGGCGTCCGACCTGCGTTTGATCATCAGCATCTCCAAGTCGGTGATCGACCTGGAGCGCATCGGCGACGAAGCCACCAAAATTGCGCGCCGTGCCATCCAGCTGTGCGAAGAAGGCGAAGCGCCGCGCGGTTACGTGGAAGTGCGCCACATTGGCGACCAGGTGCGCAACATGGTCCGCGATGCGCTGGACGCGTTTGCCCGCTTCGACGCCGAGCTGGCACTTTCGGTGGCGCAGTACGACAAGACCATCGACCGTGAATACAAAACCGCGCTGCGCGAACTGGCCACCTACATGATGGAAGACCCGCGCTCTATCTCGCGGGTCTTGAACATTATCTGGGTGCTGCGTTCGCTGGAGCGCATCGGCGACCACGCGCGCAATATCTCCGAGCTGGTCATCTACCTGGTGCGTGGCACCGACGTGCGGCACATGGGCCTCAAGCGCATGAAGGCCGAAGTTGAAGGCACTGCCGACCAAACCCCTAATGTTCCGGGCGAAACTGACGATAAGTAAGGTTGCCCGAGAACTTAACGCCCGGCCCTTGGCCGGGCGTTTTCGTTTGTGGCTTCTGAATTTTTTGCACAGCAGGCGACATAAAGTCCTTCTGTGACCCGCGAGTTTTGGCAAACTGCCATCAGTCAGGCGTTTTGCGTGCCGAAGTTTTTATAGGATGAAGGGTCGATGAGTAAAGTCAGTGTATTGGTGGTGGATGACGCCTCGTTTATCCGCGACCTGGTGAAGAAGTGCCTGCGCAATTACTTCCCGGGGATCAAGATCGAAGACGCGGTGAACGGCAAAAAGGCGCAATCCATCCTGATGCGCGAGACCTTCGACCTGGTGCTGTGTGACTGGGAAATGCCCGAAATGTCAGGCCTTGAACTGCTGACCTGGTGCCGCGAGCAATCCCACCTCAAGGCCATGCCCTTCATCATGGTGACCAGCCGTGGCGACAAGGAAAACGTGGTGCAGGCGATCCAGGCCGGCGTTTCCGGCTACGTCAGCAAGCCGTTCACCAACGAGCAGTTGCTGAACAAGGTCAAGCAGGCCTTGCACAAGATTGGCCGCCTCGACGCGCTGATCGCCAGCGCGCCGACCAAGATGAACTCGGCCTTCGGCAACGATTCCCTGAATGCCCTGACCGGCGGCAAGCCGGAAGCCACCCGCCCGGCGCCGGTCGCCGCCCCCAGCAAAGGCCTGCTCAACAGCCCGCCTGTACAGGCGCCTGCGGCTACCTCGCCGGCGAGCGGCAGGGGTCAGGGCCAATTGCGCCTTTCCAGCGGCAACCAGCAATGCGTGATCAAGGCGCTGAGCATCAAGGAGGCGCTGCTGGTGGTGCGTCGCGGTGAAGTGCTGCCCCAAGTACTGGAAAGCGCTGTGCTCGACCTGGAGCAAGGCGACAACGCCGAAGTCGCCCGTCTCAACGGTTACCTGCACGCCATCGTCGCCTATGAACCCAAACCCGACAGCGACTGGCTGCAACTGACCTTCCGGTTTATCGACCAGGACGCGCAGAAACTCGACTACATCTCCCGCCTGATCGCACGCGGCACGGCGCAGAAGCACTTCGTGCCGGGGGCGTAAGCTTCGCAACGCCACATAACCCTGTGGGAGCGGGCTGTGGCGAGGGAGCTTGCTCCCGCTCGGCTGCGCAGCAGTCGCCCGCTTTTTGGGGCGCTCCGCACCCCAGCGCAAGCAAGCTTGCTCGCCACAGCAAGCCCGCTCCCACATTTGATCTTCAGCGCTGCCCACACAGGGTTGTCATCAAACCTCGCTAACCTGCCGCTCAGTCATCCCGGCAGGTTCACGCCATGTTCATGCGTTTATTGTTGCTTTGCGGGCTGGCCACGGTGTGCACTCCAACCTTGGCCATGACCCTCTACCGCTCCACCGACGCCAATGGCGAGGTGTTTTTCAGTGACCGGCAAACGCCTGGTGCCCAAGCGTTCGAGATCTATGAGCGCAAGGTCCTGCGCCCGGCGCCCGAAAGGCCGCAACGCGCCTATCCACCGCAAGCCTACCGCTACCCGCTGCCCTGGCGCGGCGGCCCGTTCCGCTTGACCCAAGGCCCCAATGGCAGCTTCAGCCACACCGATGCCAAAAGCCGCTACGCCATGGACATCGCCATGCCCGAAGGCACGCCGATCATTGCGGCGCGCAGCGGCGTAGTGGTGAAGACCGAGAGTGAGCAGGTGGGGCGCGGCAATGATGCGTCGGGGAATTTTGTGCGGGTGCGCCACGATGACGGCACCGAAGGGGTGTACCTGCACCTCAAGAAAGGCTCGGTCAGTGTGACGGCAGGGCAGCGTGTGGCGGTGGGAAGCCCGCTGGCGCTGTCGGGCAATACCGGCAACAGCAGCGGGCCACATCTGCATTTCGTGGTGCAGCGCGCCACTGAAGCGGGGCTGGTGTCGATCCCGTATGAGTTCAGCAGCCCCGTCGGCACATTGCCCAACTTTGCGTTGGGCAATTAATCGTCAGTCCAGCAGCAGGACTTTGGCCAGCACGATCTTCGGCCCTTTCATCTTTTTGATGATGATGCGCAGGCCTTCGACCTCCAGCACTTCTTCCTCTTCGGGCACCCGTTTCAAGGTGTCGTAGATCAGGCCGGCCAGGGTTTCGGCTTCGATGTGGTCCAGGTCCACGCCCAGCAGGCGTTCCACCTTGAACAGCGGCGTGTCGCCGCGTACCAGCAACTTGCCCGGCTGGTAGGCGAGGATGCCGCGCTCGGCCTTGCGGTGTTCGTCCTGGATATCGCCGACCAGCACTTCGAGCACGTCTTCCATGGTCAGGTAGCCGATGATCTTGCCGTCGGCTTCTTCCACCAGGGCGAAGTGTGCGCCGCCTTTGCGGAACTGCTCCAGCAACTGCGACAACGGCATATGCCGCGACACGCGCTCCAGCGGGCGGGTCAGCTCGGCCAGGTTGAACGATTCGGGAATGTGGTCCAGCGCCGCCAGCTCCAGCAGCAAGTCCTTGATGTGCAGCAGGCCGACAAATTCATTGCGATCGGCGTCATACACCGGGTAGCGGCTGAATTTGTGGCGACGGAACAGCGCGAGGATTTCCTTGAGCGGGGCATTGAAGTCCAGGGTGACCAGGTCTTCCCGGGAGTTGGCCCAGTCCACCACTTCCAGCTCGCCCATTTCCACAGCGGAGGCCAGTACGCGCATGCCTTGGTCGCTCGGGTCCTGGCCACGGCTGGAGTGCAGGATCAGCTTGAGTTCTTCGCGGCTGTAATGGTGCTCATGGTGCGGGCCGGGCTCGCCTTGGCCGGCGATACGCAGGATGGCGTTGGCGCTGGCGTTGAGCAGGTAGATCGCCGGGTACATGGCCCAATAGAACAGGTACAGCGGCACCGCCGTCCACAGCGACAGCAGCTCGGGTTTGCGGATGGCCCAGGACTTGGGCGCCAGCTCACCGACCACGATGTGCAGGTAGGAAATCACGAAGAAGGCGGCAAAGAACGACACGCCCTTGATCACCTCAGGGGACTGCACGCCCACGGCGCCGAGCAGCGGCTCAAGAATGTGCGCAAACGCTGGCTCACCGACCCAGCCCAGGCCCAGGGAGGCGAGGGTGATACCCAGCTGGCAGGCCGACAAGTAGGCGTCGAGCTGGCTGTGCACGGTGCGCAGGATCTGCCCGCGCCAGCCGTTCTTGTGGGCGATGGCCTCGACCCGGGTGGCGCGCAGTTTGACCATGGCAAATTCGGCCGCAACGAAGAAACCGTTGAGCAGTACCAGGATCAGTGCAAAAAGAATCATGCCGAAGTCGGCGAAGAGTGTCGCGAGGGTGATACCAGGGGAAGGGTCCATGATGGGGTTTTGCAGGTTCCGTATGTTCAATAAGGGGTGACAGAAGGGCCTGAAAGGCAGGCGCAAGTCGGCCAATGTAGCGGCTGACGGGGCGCTTGCCTAGTGCCCGCTGCCGGGCGGGACCTGCAGAAACAATACAAATCCAATGTGGGAGCTGGCTTGCCTGCGATAGCGGTGTGTCAGTTGGCATATTTTCAGCTGACTAGCCGCCATCGCAGGCAAGCCAGCTCCCACACTTAGATTTGAGTTGTTTTCGGGTTATTCATCATTCCCGACCAGCCGCGAACGCGTCACCTGCATCGGCGGAAAATGGCAGGTAAACGTGCTGCCATGCCCCAGCACACTGCTGATTTCCAGGCGTGCGCGGTGGCGCAGCAACACGTGTTTGACGATCGCCAAACCCAGCCCGGTGCCCCCGGTGTTGGAGTTGCGGCTGGAATCGACCCGGTAGAAACGCTCGGTCAGGCGCGGCAGGTGCTTGGCGTCGATGCCGATGCCGGAGTCTTGCACGCTGAGGTGCGCGCCGTATTCATCGGCCCACCAGCGGATGCGGATATTGCCCTTGTCCTGGGTGTACTTCACGGCGTTGAACACCAGGTTGGAAAACGCACTGCGCAACTCGCCCTCGCTGCCTTTGAGCAGCACCTGCGGGTCGGCTTCCAGGGTGATTTGCTGCCCGCGCTGGCCGGAGAGGGCCTGGGCGTCGTTCTTGATGGTCTGCAACAGGCTTTGCACGGTGACCGGGTGGTTGTCCGACGGGTAATCCGTGGCTTCCAGCTTGGCCAGCAACAGCAGGTCGTTGAGCAGCGTCTGCATGCGTGAACCTTGCTGCTGCATTTGCTGCAGGGCGCGGCTCCAGCGCGGGTTGATTTCGTCGACGTTGTCCAGCAGCGTCTCCAGGTAGCCGCAAATCACGGTCAGCGGCGTACGCAGTTCGTGGGAGACGTTGGCGACGAAGTCTTTGCGCATCTGTTCAAGCTGGTGAATGCGGGTCACGTCGCGTACCAGCATCAAATGTTCGTTGTTGCCGTAGCGCGTCAGGTACAGCTGGATGCGCACGCGGTCATTGGTGGGCGAGGGGATTTCCAGCGCTTCTTCATAGTTCTCCTGTTCGAAGTACTCCTTGAAGCGCGGGTGGCGCACCAGGTTGGTCACCGGCTGGCCGCTGTCCTGGGGCGTCTTGAGGCCCAGCAGGGTCTCGGCGGCGCGGTTCCACCATTCCAGGTTGCCGTCGCTGTCGAGCATGATCACCGCGTCTTTGAGCGCGGCGGTGGACTCCTGCACCCGGTCGATCACCGCTTGCAGGCGCCCGCGTACCCGTTGGTCGCGACGTTGCAGGTGGTAGATGCTGTCAAACACCTCGCCCCACAAGCCGTAGCCGTCGGGTGGCGCTTCGTCGGGTTTGTGCTGGCGCAGCCATTCATGCAGGCGCAGCAGTTGCTTGAGGGTCCAGCCCAGGTACAGGCCGATACCCACGGCCAGGGCCCAGCCATATTGGCCAGTGACCAGGCCTACCACCAGACAGCCGGTGATCAACAGAAGCATGTGGCGGATCAGGGTGCCATGCCAGTTTTGATTCACTTGAACATGCGTCCTTGTCGGCTGTTTAAGGAAAGAAAGGGGCCCGCTCAGCCTTTGGTGGAAAAGCGATAGCCAGTGCCGCGCACGGTTTGTACCAGATTCTCGTAGGCATCGCCCAAGGCTTTGCGCAGGCGGCGAATATGCACGTCCACGGTGCGCTCTTCCACATACACGTTGCCGCCCCAGACCTGGTCGAGCAACTGGCCGCGGGTGTAGGCGCGTTCCTGGTGGGTCATGAAAAATTGCAGCAGGCGGTATTCGGTCGGGCCCATCTCGGCTGGTTTGCCATCGATGGTCACGCGGTGGCTGATCGGGTCCAGGATCAGTCCGTCGACTTCAATCGGCGCTTCGCCATCGGTCGGGCCGGCGCGGCGCAGTACGGCCTTCAGGCGAGCAACCAGCTCGCGTGGGGAAAACGGCTTGGTGATGTAGTCGTCAGCCCCCACTTCCAGGCCCTGGATCTTGTTGTCCTCTTCGCCCTTGGCGGTGAGCATGATGATCGGGATATCCCCGGTCAGCTCATCACGCTTGAGGCGGCGGGCCAGCTCGATGCCGGAGGTGCCGGGCAGCATCCAGTCCAGCAGGATCAGGTCCGGCTTGCGGTCGACGATAATGGCATGGGCCTGCTGGGAGTTCTCCGCCTCCAGGCAGTCATAGCCGGCCATTTCCAACGCAACGGCGATCATTTCGCGAATGGGCGCTTCGTCGTCAACGATCAGAATGCTCCTGCCAACCATGCCTAAATCCTCTTGTCATTTAACTGTCTTGCGCCGCATTAGATAACGGAATTATTGCAGTCGTGTGACAGTAATTTAGTCGCTCAGGCAAATAACGGCACTCTGGACTACCCTTTGGGTCCGAATCCTGACAACCAAAAAAGGAAGGTTCCGATGACTTACAGCACGATTTCCTGGAAAGCCCTGTTGGTTACGGCTGCGTTGACGCTGCCGACCCTGGCGTTCGCCGCAGAGCCGGCGATGACCAAAGACGGTCTGTTGGTGGATCACAAGGGCCTGACCCTCTATACCTTCGACAAGGACGCAGACGGCAAATCAGTGTGCAAAGACCAGTGCGCGACCAACTGGCCACCGCTCAAAGCTGAGTCTACCGATACGAAAGTGGGCGATTGGACGGTGATCACACGCGATGACCAGACCAGCCAGTGGGCCTACAAAGGCAAGCCGGTCTACACCTACAAGGATGACAAGAAGGCGGGTGACAAGACCGGTGATGGAAAGGGCGGTGCGTGGCACGTCATCAAGCCCTGAACCTGCGGCGCTGCTGAAATCATCGCGGGCAAGCCCGCTCCCACACTTGGAACGCGTTCCATATGTGGGAGCGGGCTTGCCCGCGATGGCGTCATCTCTGGTTACCGAAAGGCATAGTCCAGCACGATCCCCACAAAAATCGCCAACCCCGCCCAATGGTTATGCAGGAACGCCTTGAAGCACTTCATCCGGTCCTTGTCGCGGGTGTACCAGAACTCCCAGGCGAAACACCCCGCCGCCGCCAGCAACCCCAGGTGAAACCAGCCGCCCAGCTCAAACCGCAGGCCCGCCAGGAACAAGCAGACCAGCGACAAACCCTGCAGGCTCAAAATGATGACGCGGTCGGCGTCGCCGAACAGGATGGCGGTGGACTTCACGCCGATCCTCAAGTCGTCATCGCGGTCCGTCATCGCGTAATACGTGTCGTAGCCCACCGTCCACAGCAGGTTGGCGATGTACAGCAGCCAGGCCGTGGCGGGCAGGTGACCGGTCTCGGCGGTAAACGCCATCGGCATGCCCCAGGAAAACGCCGCGCCCAATACCACCTGCGGGTAATAGGTGTAGCGCTTCATGAACGGGTAGCTCGCCGCCAGCGCCAGGCCGCCGAGGGACAGCAGGATAGTGCTGGCGTTGGTCAGCAGCACCAACAGGAAACTGATCCCCATCAGCACTGCAAAAAACACCAGCGCCTCTTTTGAGCTGATCTTGCCGCTCACCAGCGGGCGTTGCTCGGTGCGTTTCACGTGGCCGTCGACCTTGCGGTCGGCCCAGTCATTGATCACGCAGCCGCCGGCGCGGGTCAGCACCACGCCCAGTACGAAAATCACGACATTGGTAAAGGAAGGCGAGCCCTTGCCGGCGATCCACAGTGCCCACAGCGTTGGCCACAGCAGCAGGTAAATGCCGATGGGCTTGTCCATGCGGGTCAGCTGAATGAAATCCCAGGCCCTGGGGTTCAAGTGGTTCAAGGATTTGAGCAGACGTTGGTACATCAGCAGTTCTCCGGGTGGTCGTGCAGCGCGTGCCAGAAGCTTGGCAGGAATATTTCTGCCACCAGCACGCTCAGCGGCCCGCGGTCGAAACGCGAACGGCGGCCCCAAAGCCCCTCAACCTGGTCGGCGGTGGGCAGCCATTGCCGAGGGTAATGGCACACTTCGATAGCCTGGCGGGTGAACGCCCGGTCGCAGAACAGCAGTTCACCCAATGAACGGCTGCCGAGCTCATCCATGTGCAAACCGTCACCCTGCAAAGCGCTGCGCGCCGCCACACTGCGTGCAAATACCCACGGTTGCCCGTGCCCGCGCAGATACACCTCGCGTACCCAGCCGACAGTGGCCGGGGCCAGGCCCAGCGTGGCACATTCGTCATCGCGCAGCGGCTGCCAGCCTTCGAACAGCGGCGTCACGCTGAAGCCGCCGTGGGACAGCCACGTCAACCGGCGCGTCAGCGAGTCTTCATTGAACAGCCAATTGAGGGTCAAGGGCGCAGGCAATGGCGTCAGAAGGCTCTGGGTCAGCCATTGGCAAGCATCGGGCAGGGCGGTTGAGTGCGGCACAGTGAGTCAATATTGGCAGCAAAAGAGGCGGCGAGCTTACCATGGTGCCCGGCACTTTTGCCGGGCTGAACCGGCCCCACGCGTCGATCCCGCTTGCATCTGGCGGCCCCGATCAGTACAAAACGCCCTGAGCCGCGCGGCAACGTTGGTCTATCGACCGTCGGCCAAGATGCCTGGACCCTGAGGAAGCAAGTGATGAAGAAGTGGCAATGTGTAGTGTGCGGCCTGATCTATGACGAAAAAGACGGCTGGCCGGATGACGGCATCGCGCCAGGCACCCTGTGGCAGGACGTCCCGGAAGACTGGCTGTGCCCGGATTGCGGCGTGGGCAAAATGGATTTCGAAATGATCGAAATCGGCTGATCTGATTTTAAGAAATGGTTTACAAGGAGAACGGAATGAACGCACCTGTCGTGATCATCGGCACCGGATTGGCCGGCTACAACGTGGCCCGGGAGTTTCGCAAGCTCGACAGCGAGACCCCATTGCTGCTGATCACCGCGGATGACGGGCGCTCCTACTCCAAGCCCATGCTCTCCACCGGTTTTGGCAAGAACAAGGAAGCCGATGGCCTGAGCATGGCTGAGCCGGGCGCCATGGCCGAGCAACTCAAGGCCGAAGTGCGCACTCATACGCGCATCAGCGGCATTGACCCGGGCCATAAGCGCCTGTGGATCGGCGAGGAAGCGGTGGCTTATCGCGACCTGATCCTGGCCTGGGGCGCAGAAACCGTGCGTGTTCCGGTGGAAGGTGACGCGGCTGACCTGATCTTCCCGATCAACGACCTCGAAGACTACGCACGCTTTCGCACGGCTGCGGCCGGCAAACGCCGTGTGCTGTTGCTCGGCGCCGGTCTGATCGGCTGTGAGTTTGCCAATGACCTGATCCTCGGCGGCTATGAAATCGACCTGGTGGCGCCGTGCGAGCAAGTCATGCCGACCCTGTTGCACCCGGCGGCGGCCGCTGCCGTGCAAGCCGGGCTGGAAGGCCTGGGTGCGCGTTTCCACCTGGGGCCGGTGCTCAACCGCCTGCAACGCACGGCTGACGGGCTGGAAGCGCATTTGTCGGACGGCGAAGTCATTCCCTGCGACCTGGTGGTTTCGGCCATTGGCCTGCGCCCGCGAGTGGACCTCGCCGCCGCCGCCGGCCTGCAAATCAACCGTGGGATCATGGTGGACCGCCACCTCAAGACCTCCCACGCCAACATCTACGCCCTGGGCGACTGCGCCGAGGTCGACGGTTTGAACCTGCTGTACGTAATGCCGCTAATGACCTGCGCCCGCGCCCTGGCCCAAACCCTGGCCGGCAATGCCACCGCCGTCAGCTACGGCCCCATGCCCATCACCGTGAAAACCCCGATTTGCCCGCTGGTGGTATCGCCACCGCCACGCGGCACCGAAGGCGTGTGGAGCGTCGAAGGGCAGGGTGCCGACATCAAGGCTGTGTGCCGCGACGCCAGCGGCCGCCTGCTGGGGTATGCGCTGACCGGCAGCGCCGTGATGGAAAAACTGGCGCTGAACAAAGAACTTCCGCCGTTGCTGGCGTAAATACCGGTCGTTCTGTCGGAATCAGCACGTTCCTACCCCCAGAAAGGTCGCCGCGAGACTGGCGCAGCGCCTTGGGGCATGCCATCCTCACTCCCGTCTGCCGCAGAGTAGAGCCTGCGGCGCCTTGGGCGCTGCTCCACCAGAGAGCAGCACGGACATAACAACAAAAAACCGTCAAAGAGGCTTCATATATGCGTAAACCAGAACTCGCAGCCGCCATCGCTGAAAAAGCGGATCTCACCAAAGAACAGGCCAATCGCGTACTCAACGCCGTTCTCGAAGAAATCACCGGCGCCCTGCACCGCAAGGATAGCGTCACCCTGGTTGGCTTCGGCACCTTCCTGCAACGCCACCGCGGCGCCCGCACCGGCAAAAACCCGCAAACCGGTGAGCCGGTGAAAATCAAGGCCAGCAACACCGTTGCGTTCAAGCCGGGCAAGTCGCTCAAAGACAGCGTCAACCCGTAAGAGCAGGACCGTCTGAAGGGAGGCGGGATGGTAAAGAAAATGGGCACGCCGACTGGGTTGGGTGCCCATTTTTTGTGGCTATCAGTTGAGCAGAATTTTAAAAGACGTAGACCCAGAGCTCGTTGAATACAAAGTCGAGATCGAGATGATCGGTCAAGGCATCAAAATCATCGCATTCCTCAGGCAATGAGAGACCTACGCCGCTGATATTATCTATTTGTACAAAACCTGACCAAGCCACTTGCTCCCTGGAGTGCTTCAGGACATCGGCTACCGTCATTCCCGGCCATAGCCTGTTGTCAAAATTACCCTTGAAATCCACATTGCACGAGAGGGCAGAAATAACGCCATTAGCATCGTGATAAGCCGTAATTAACCCGTTTTCTATCGTGAGTGAGTGAGCGCCATTTTCGGTTTTATATCTGCCTGATAAACGTGCTTGTACCTTACTAATGTTTTCTCCGATGGTTACTCCACCGATAGAAGTTTTTGGCACTATTACGTGGGTCAATTCCATAGCTACCTCTATTTCGGCGCGTTCATCAATGCGCCGTCTACATAAACTGGGCTGTCGACAATTTTTTCGTATTTCACAAAATCTTTGGGAGCAATACGCCCTTGGACCTCTCCATTTCGGTAAACCTTCCAGTAGCCGGCTTGGTGGACACCGCCACCCGGATGGTAATCCAAGACATCCTTGTTCTTTCCAGACTTCGTCACCCTGGTAAATTGAGTGTGTTGAGTCTTGTTGGTGTTCAAGTTTGTGATGCTTTTGGTAAAGCCTTTTTTCAGCAGCGCCGCTTCAACTTGATCAGGCGTTTTACTGGAAAGCTTGCTTACCCATCTTTTGGAAATAGTTTGTCTTTTGTTAAAGGCCTTGGTGCAAGTCAGTCCAAGAGGATCTATCCACTCGATTGGGTTTTTTGCATAGGCATAGAGGTTAATCCCCCCGCTTAGGCCAATCGGATCCGGCGTCGTAAACCGCCCCACCTCCGGATCATAAAACCTGAACGTATTGAAATGCAGCCCCGTTTCCCGGTCCAGATACTGCCCCTGAAACCTCAGGTTCTGCTCTTCAATGTAATAAGGTTCGCGCACCTCCTCCAGCGTGTTGCCCCACACCCGATAAGTTGCCTGCCAGATGTTGTGCCCGTCAGCTTCGGTCAGCTGTTCCGGCAACCCGTTCAGGTCGTTGTGGTAGTAACGAATCTTCTGCAATGCACCAACGCCGTCGACGCGGGCAAGGGGTTCGTAGCCATCCTCTTCGTAAACATAGAGGCTGGTCTGGCTGTGCTTGTGCTCCTGCAATAACCGCAGCCCGTCCCACACAAAGCGCGTCTCGCCCAGCGGATACCCATCGCTGCCATGTTCGGTCTTTTCAATCCTGCGACCTAACGGGTCGTAGGCCATCCTGACCACGCTGCCGTTGTCATTACGCACTTCAACCAACCGACTTTCCGCGTCATACGCAAACCGCTGCACGCCACGTTTGGCACTGCGCTTTTCAATCATCCGGCCAAACGCGTCATAGCGATAACGCTTGTCCTGATAGGTCAGCAGCTTGTTATGCACCACCAGCCCGGCACCCGCTTGCGGGCCATCCAGCAAGTTGGCGGCGGCGTCGTAGGCGAAGGTTTCGCGCTGGCCGTGCAGGCTGTCCTGGCTGGCGATGATGCGGCCGGTGGCGTCGTAGTGCAGCAGTTGGCGATGTTGCGCGGCGGGTTGTTGGTCGAGTTTGCCGATCAGGTTGTCGGCGGGGTCGTATTCGAACTGCTTTTGCACCGCTGCAGGCATCAGCGAGGGCTGACTGTTAAGGCGGCGCTGGCGTGAGCGCAGGCGGCCGCTGCGGTCGTATTCGCTACGGGTGCTGAGTTGGCCTTGGGTGCGCAGCACTTCGCGGTGCAGGCGGTCGCGTTCGAAGTCGCTGATGACCTGGCCGTCGAGGTTGATCTGGTGCAGGTGGCCGCTGCCGTAGTAGAGGCGGTTGAGCCAGCGGCCGTCTGGTAGCTGGGTCTGGATCAGGTTGCCGAGTTCGTCGTAATGGTGTTGCAGTTTGCCGTCGGCACTCTGTTCGGCGAGTAACTGGCCGAGGGCGTCGTAGGCAAAGCCCAGGGCCTGGGCGTTGCCTTGCAGATCGGTGAAGGTCACAGCCGTGAGCTGATCCACTGCATCGTAGCGGTAGTCGGTGCGGCCATCGTCGGTGGTTTTGGCCACCAGTCGCCCGACCGCATCACGCTCCAGCCGATGAACGATGGGCGCGGGTGGTGTCTCGGGCACCACCGCCAGTCCATTGCCATAAGGCGCAGGATGCGCAGTCACCGCGGTGATGTTGTCGAGCAAGTCGTAGTCGTAGCGCTTGGCACTGCCGTCGAGGTCTTGCTGCTCGGTCAGCCGATCCCCGGCGTCCCATGCGAACCGATAGCTTTCACCGTTCTCGTTGACCAGCGCTTGCAACCGCCCATAGCCGTCGTAGCCAAACTGCACCTGCCGACCGTGGGCATCGGTGCGCTGGCGTACTTGGCCTCGCCGGTTGTGCTGATAGAGTGTGGTGTGCCCGGCAGGGTCGGTGTAGCCCACCAACTGCCCGCTGGCGTCGCGCTGATACTGCTCGGTGCGTCCATCCGGTAATTGGCTGGTGAGCAGTCGTCCTTGAGCGTCATAGCCGAATAGGGTGCGCTCGCCGAGGGCGTCGGTGATGACCTGCAAATTGCCGCGTTCGTCGTAGCTGAAGCGCGTTGGGTAGCCTGAGCAATCCACGTGCTCGACCAACTGCCCGAACGGGTTCCAGCGCAGCTTCTTGCTTTTGCCGGTGGCGTCGATGATTTCTACAGGCTGGCCGTGATCGTCATAGCGGTAGCGGGTGACATAGCCCAGCGGATCGGTCTCGGCGATGCAGTTGCCGCGCGGGTCGTAGCGATACGCCCAGCTATTGTCGGCGGCATCGGTCTCCACCAGCGGCAGTGCCCAGTGCTCAAGCCATAAGGTCGAGTCGCTGCGGCCCAGAGGGTCGGTTTCGCCGATCAGGTTGCCGGCGTCGTCGTAGCTGTAGGCATAGCGCCCACCCTGCGGGTCGGTGGCGCTGAGCAGTTGGCGCTCGTCATTCCACTCGAACAGCCAGGTTTGATCGAGGTTGTCGCTGTACCGGATGATCTGATGCTGAGTGTTCCAGTGCCGGATGCTGACGCGCTGCAAGCCATCGGTAATCCGCGTGATGCCCGCCTGCAAGTCATAGTCGAACTGGTAGGCGTCGCCTTCGTCGGTCCAGTGCCGGACCACGCGCCATTCCACACCTTCAACCAGCGCCCAGTCATAAAAGCAGCGCAAACCGGCAGGCAGTTGGTGTTCCACCATTCGCCGCCCCGCGTCGTAGGCAAAACGCCGCTGCACTTGGCCGGTTGCGTCACGCACTTGCGCCAGGTTGCCCGCCGTGTCGTAGCCGTAGCTGACCAGCACTTCACGACGTTGATCGGGATAGAGCCGTTCGATTCGCGCCAAATGACCCTGATCGTGTATCAACTCAACCTGCACCAGATCGAAGGTGTCGCGCAGCCGCACAAGGCGCCCGGCCTCGTCATAGTCGACATGGATGCGGTTGTCGTTACGATCCCCCAGCTGGCTCAAGCGCAAATGTGACGGGTTCGCCGCCGTGGCTTCGAACAATCGGTAAAGGCCGTCATCGCTTTCAATCAGCAATTGCCCGTTGAGGTGTCGCCGCACGGCGAGCCCCTCACCGGCACTGAACACCGCGCCGCCGAGGGGAACCCAGCCCATGTCGATGGGCCGCCCTTGCTCGTCGGTGTAGACCAGTGTTTCGCCGCCTTCGGGATGGGGTTGCATCTCGACGCACACTTCATAGGGCACGCTCCAGCCGGTACCCAGCAGGCTGCCCGCGCGCTCGTCGCGGCTGTTGTAAAAGCGTTGCCAGTCGATCGGCAAGATGCCCGGTAACGCGAAATCCAGCTCCCCGGTATCGCCCAGCACCTTTGCCCCCGTCGCGGCATGGACCGGGTTCGACGAGCCCATGGCGGCGTTGGCCGCAGCGCCCATCGCGCTGCTGATGGCCATTGAGGTCACCCCGCCGAGAATCATGCACGGCAGCTTGCTGAAGAATTTGCCCTTGCCGCCCTTGAGCATCAATATCGCCGAAACGGCTAGCCCGACCCCCGGTGTCTTGCCGCTGCGAATCTCCCGCACCACCACCGAGCCTCCGCCAATGGTCACGTTCGATGAGATCAAGCCGGACGACACCACCGTCGCATCGCAGGTACTGCGGTCACCGCTGCGCACCGCCGGTTGGCCGTTGATCGTCACCTTGGCCGAGCCCTCTGCCAGAAACTGCGGGGGCATCGGCGGGTGTTTCATGCACACCACCAGGTCCAGCGGCTTGGGCACGGCGCCAGGCGCAGGTGTTGCGACGGTGGGGCGCCACATCTGTGAGAAAAAACTCTGGGCCATGTCCAGGTAGCTGGCTTCAGGCTCGGGCTCGGGCGCTTCCAGCTCGGTGCCGGCGGGCGCTACGTGGGAACTGATCGCCCCGGCGGCGCGGGCCGCCGGGATGTTGTTGGTGAGGGTATCGGTAGAGCCGGTGAGAATGTTGGCCTGCACCGTGGGCGGAAAGAGGGCATTGCTGAAACTGTCACATAAATTCGTCAGGCCTTTGTCCGCGCCGGTCTTGCTCATCGCCAGGCCGACTATCGTGCCCACCACCGCGCCGAGCAGGAAACAGCCGAGCCCACCGGTGGCCACGGTGATGCCAGTGGCGGCCACCACGGCAGCTGTCGCCACAGCCGTGATCGCAATATTGGCCGCCACCTCCAGCACACCGCCGAGGATGTCGGCCATCATTGAGGTATGGTCGAGCGCGTCGCCCATGCGGGCTGCCCATAGCGCGTCAGACATGCAGGCGGCTCATCAGGAAATGGCGTCGAACGACAGCGAGTTTTTGATCAAGGCCCAGTGCGCAGCCTCGGCATCGCCGAGTTTTTCCGCCTTCACGTAACTCAGCGCGAGCATCTTGCGCGTGCCCGGAAGCACCAGCGCCAACTGGAACTGGAACACTTTGTCATTGCCCTTGTTGAACTGGCTGCGCAACTCAATGCCTTCCACCTCTTGAGCCGCGCCCAAACGCACCTCCACACTCGGTTGGCAGCGCAAATCCTGCACCTGTTTTTCCAGGCGCTGGAGCTGGTCGTTGAAGTTGCTGTGCAGGGTTTCGCCCTCGTTGAGCAGGCTGCGGCTGATGATCAGCGACGTGCCCAGCTCGGGGAACTTGAGGATATTGATCGACGCGTCCTGCAGCTCGGCGGCAGGCAGTTGGAACTGGAATTCGTTGATTCGGTACGTCATGGCAAACAGGTCTCGTCAGGAGCTTTTGGGCGCTGGAAACGCGGCTTTGATATTGGCGTCGATGCCGGCTTTCACGCCCTGTCCATCGGGTGTCGCGCCGGGGCCGCCGCCGTTGTTCAGGTGCAGCACGCCACCGGTGTTGAACTCGGCATCACCGCTGGCGTAGAAGCTGATCTGCACGCCGGTGAGGTTGATCTGGCCGCTGGCGTTCAATTCCAGAATGCTTTCGCCACACACCAGTCGCAGGTTTTCACCTACTTCGATGACGTAGCTCTGGCTGATGCTGTCAGTCTTGCGCTGACCCACCGAAAGGATGTCTTCCTGCTTGACGATGCGCAGCCGGTTATTGCCAATCGTCACCGTCTCGTTATGCCCAATGCTCTTGTTGCGGTCATGCCCCACCGAGTGGCTTTCGTCCACTTCCACCACGATGTCCTGATTACGCTCGGCATGGATGTACAACTGCTCCAGGCCCTTCTTGTCCTCCATGCGGATTTCATTGAAGTTGGCCGGCGTGCCGCCTTTGCTCGAACGGCTTTTCATGCCGCTCTGGGTCGCGTTTTCCGGCAGGTCGTAAGGCACGGTCTGCTCGGCGTTATAGACGCGCCCGGTGATGATCGGCCGGTCCGGGTCACCTTCCAGAAAGCTCACAATCACTTCCTGGCCGATGCGTGGAATCTGCATCGAGCCCCAGTTCTTCCCGGCCCAGGATTGCGACACACGAATCCAGCACGAGCTGTTTTCGTTGGACTGGTCGTGGCGGTCCCAATAGAAGTGCACCTTCACGCGGCCGTACTGGTCGGTCCAGATTTCCTCGCCTTTGGGGCCGACCACCAACGCGGTCTGCGGGCCTTTGACGATGGGGCGGTGGGTGCTGGCCAAGGGGCGGAAGCTTTGCTGTGCGTCGATGCAGGTCAGGCTGCTTTCGAATTGCGCCGACCCCGAGCCGCCGCCACTTTCCAGGCTTTCCTGAACGATGTAATAGCGGCAGCCGACGATCAGGTATTCGCGGTTCTGATCCTGGCGGCTGAAGCCGGTGAGGCTGAACAGATGCCCCGAGCCCAGGCCGCGCGCGTTGCCGGCGAATTCGATCTGTTCATGCAGGGTTTGCAGGGCTTCGATGCGGGTGCGCGCGTAGTGTTCGCCGTCGGCGCTTTGCACGTAGGTGCCGGGGTAGTCGTACAGCGGATAGTCGCCGGCGGTGTGCGGGCGCGGCATGGCTGAACGTACGTCGATGCTGGCGCTGGGGCGCTGAAAGTCGTAGTCGTTGAGCTCCAGCGAGCCAGGTTGTACCTCCTGCGCCAGGTGCCAGTTGTGCATGTGGTCGCGTTCGCGCTGCTGCTCGTCCTTGGGGTAATACGGAATCGACGCGTAGCCCGGTACCGTGGTGTGGGCGCCGTAGGCGTCGGCCAACACCAGCACATGGCGGTCCTGCTCGTGGCGGAAGAAGTAGTAAATGCCTTCCTGTTCCATCAAGCGGCTGACGAAATCGAAGCTGGTCTCGCGGTACTGCACGCAGTATTCCCACTCGCGGTACGGCCGGCTCAGGGCGTCTTCGAAGTCGGAAAAACCCAGGTCGCGAAACACCTGCTTGATGATCTGCGGGATGCTCAGGTTCTGGAAAATCCGGCAATCCGACGTGCGGCTCAGCAGCCACAACCACGGGCGCAGCGTGACTTGGTAACTGGCGAACTGGCCCTGATCGATGTTCTGGCTGCAGCGCGCAACGATGCCGTGGAAGTGGCGTTCACCGCCATCCGCCAGTTGCACGCCGACGCTCATCGGCTTGCCGAGCAACTGGTTAAGGTCGATGTTGGCGTCGAGCGAAGTCAGTTGCAGCTCATAGTTGAACAGCCTGCCCAACTCCTCGCCGCCGCCCATTTCATTGAGCAACAGCACATCCGGCCCGAGGGGGCTGGTGATCTTGGCCAGGCGTGAGGCTTGGTTGAATAGCATCGGTTAACCCGTAAATTGCTTAATAACTGGAGGAACCGGCTCCAAATGTGGGAGCGGGCTTGCTCGCGAATGCGGTGAATCAGCCACCGGATGCGTTAACTGACACACCGCCTTCGCGAGCAAGCCCGCTCCCACAGTTTTAATCGCATTCCGTCAGGTCAATCGTTGAACTGGTAGTGCAACTCGTTATCCCGGCTGCTGATCCGCACCCCCGCCAGCGCCTTGCCTTCGAGCATGCGTGTGAGGAATTCACGGCTCATGTCCGGCAGCAAACTGTTGGTCAGGATCGTGTCAATCATGCGCCCGCCGCTTTCGGTTTCGGTGCAGCGCGAGACGATCAGGTCGACCACTGCATCGTCGTAGTCGAACGCCACTTTGTGGGTGGTCTCCACACGCTTCTTGATGCGGTTCAGTTGCAGGCGGGTGATCGCCTTGAGCATCTCGTCGCTCAGCGGGTAGTAAGGAATCGTCACCAGACGGCCGAGCAGGGCGGGTGGGAAGATCTCCAGCAGCGGCTGGCGCAAGGCCTTGGCGATTTCTTCCGGCTCCGGCACGTTCGCCGGGTCTTTGCACACACGGGCAATCAACTCGGTACCGGCGTTGGTGGTCAGCAGGATCAGGGTGTTCTTGAAGTCGATCACCCGGCCTTCGCCGTCTTCCATCACGCCCTTGTCGAACACCTGGAAAAAGATCTCATGCACGTCCGGGTGGGCTTTTTCGACCTCGTCCAGCAGCACCACGCTGTAGGGTTTGCGCCGCACCGCTTCGGTCAGCACGCCGCCTTCGCCGTAGCCGATGTAGCCCGGTGGCGCGCCCTTGAGCGTCGATACCGTGTGGGCCTCCTGGAACTCGCTCATGTTGATGGTGATCACGTTCTGCTCGCCGCCGTACATGGCTTCGGCCAGGGCCAGGGCGGTTTCGGTCTTGCCCACACCCGAAGTGCCGGCGAGCATGAACACGCCAATCGGCTTGCTCGGGTTATCGAGCCCGGCGCGGGAGGTCTGGATGCGCTTGGCGATCATCTGCAAGGCGTGGTCCTGGCCGATGATGCGTTTTTTCAGGTGCTGGTCGAGGTTGAGCACCGTCTCCAGCTCGTTGCGCGCCATGCGGCCTACCGGAATGCCGGTCCAGTCGGCGACCACCGAGGCCACGGCCTGGTAATCCACGGTTGGCAGGATCAGCGGGGTTTCGCCTTGCAGGGCGCTCAGACGCTGTTGCAGGTCGACCAATTGCGCGCGCAATTCATCGTTGCCGCTGTCCACTACGCCGGCTTTTTCGCGCAAGGTGGCGCGGGTGGCGAGCAATTCATCCACCAGTGTTTTTTCTTCAGCCCAGCGGCTTTCCAGTGTTGCCAGACGCTCACGCTCGGCCGTCAGCAAGGCTTCGCTGTTCGTCTGGCGCGCGCCAATGGCAATGCCGATGGCATGCTCGCGAGCGATGATTTGCAGCTCGGTTTCCAGCGCTTCGATGCGACGGCGGCTGTCGTCCACTTCGACGGGCACGGCGTGCAGGCTGATGGCGACGCGGGCGCAGGCGGTGTCCAGCAAGCTCACGGATTTATCCGGCAGTTGGCGCGCCGGAATGTAGCGGTGCGACAGCTTCACCGAAGCCTCCAGGGCTTCATCGAGGATCTGCACCTGATGGTGTTTTTCCATGGTCGAGGCCACGCCGCGCATCATCAGCAGCGCCTTGTCTTCCGACGGCTCGGCGACTTGTACGACCTGGAAGCGGCGGGTCAGGGCCGGGTCTTTTTCGATGTGTTTTTTGTACTCGGCCCAGGTCGTGGCGGCCACGGTACGCAAGGTGCCACGGGCGAGGGCTGGCTTGAGCAGGTTGGCGGCGTCACCGGTCCCGGCGGCGCCACCGGCACCGACCAGCGTGTGGGCTTCGTCAATGAACAGGATGATTGGCTTGGGCGATGCCTGCACGTCTTCGATGACCTGGCGCAGGCGCTGTTCGAACTCGCCTTTCATGCTGGCGCCCGCTTGCAGCAGGCCCACATCGAGGCTGCGCAGCTCCACGTCTTTGAGTGCCGGCGGTACGTCACCGGCGACGATACGCAGGGCGAAACCTTCGACGACGGCGGTTTTACCCACGCCCGCTTCGCCGGTCAGAATGGGGTTGTTCTGGCGACGGCGCATGAGGATATCCACCAATTGGCGGATCTCTTCATCACGGCCAACAATCGGGTCGAGCTTGCCGCTGCGCGCTTGTTCGGTCAGGTCCACCGTGAAGCGGTTGAGGGCTTCCTGTTTGCCCATTGCGCTCGGTGCCATCGCGCCGCTGGCTTCGCCGGGTACGGCGCCGGCGTTGAAACCGTCGCTGGCACTCAGGGCATTTTCCGGCGAGTCGCCGACGTATTCGTCAAAGCGCTCGCTCAGGGCCTCGGCCTTGATCTTGTCGAACTCCGACGACAGGCCCAGCAAGGCGTGGCGCAGGCTTGGCGTCTTCAAGATGCCCAGAACCAGATAACCGGTGCGCACCTGGCTTTCACCGAACATCAGGCTGCCATACACCCAGCCGCGCTCCACGGCTTCTTCCACATGGGACGACAGGTCGGTGATCGAGGTCGAGCCGCGCGGCAGGCGGTCCAGCGCTTCGGTCAGGTCACGGGCCAGGCGCGCCGGTTCCACGTTGAACTGGCGGATGATGCGGTGCAGGTCCGAGTCCTGCAATTGCAGCAACTGGTGAAACCAGTGGGCCAGTTCCACATACGGGTTGCCCCGCAGTTTGCAGAACACGGTGGCGGCTTCGATGGCCTTGTAGGCCACGCTGTTGAGTTTGCCGAACAAGGCGGCGCGACTGATTTCACCCATGCTCTGGATTCCTTGAGGTGGTGGCCTGATCGGCGTAATGCCGGGCCAGGATTAGGTCGTTGGCGTCATGCTTGGGTTGGCCAAGCCAAGTGTTGAAGCCCAGGCGGAACTGGCCATTAAGTTGCAGCTTTGGGACTTCGGGTTGTTGCAAAACCAGGTTCAAGTCCCAGTCCAGTTCATGGCCCAGGTACTCGGCCACCCACGCCACCAGCTCGTTGAACGGCTGGCTGCCGGGCAGCATGCCCATGTAGTCATTCAGCGTGAGCGGCCCCAGGCGGATACGGAATTTATGCTGCCGGTCCCACACGAAACTGCCCAGGCAAAAGTCCACGCCCAGTTGGTTGGCGCTCACGCTGACGCGGCTGCGTTCGGGTAATTCGAGCCATTGGCCGACGTACTCTTCAATCGCCACCGGCAGGCCGAAGTATTCGCTTAGGATGGCCTTCAAACCGTCCGGGTAGCGGGTTTGCGCCGACAGGTGCCCGCTGTAATGCAGCTTCGCCGTGTCGGGAATCAGCCCCTGATTGAGCAGGCTCGGCATGCCCCGGCCACTCAGGGCGGCGAGGCGTGCGGACCAGTAGTCATCGTCCGGGCGGTCGTGGCTGACCGTCGGCCGCGCCTCGGCCCACGCCCGGTAAAACAGGCTGAGCAGACGATGGTGAAAAACGTCAAGGAACTGTTTGCTGGTGCTGTCGGCATTGTTGCGCTGGCGCTCGCGCACATACTCGGTGATGTGCAGCGGCAGCGGGCCGTTGGGGCCGCCGAGGCCAAAAAAGAATTGCTCCAGCCGCGCGGGTTTGCCGTCGCCGCCGGGGTCGACCGAGGCCAGGGTCGCAGGTGCGAACGTGCAATCGGCCTGCTGCCCGAGGCGCAACGGATCATCCGCCAGCCGCAGGGAATGGCCCAGGCGCGGCAGCTCTGGCGATTCGCACTCGATACGCCGCAGCGCCTGGAAGAAATCGTATTCCCAGGGCTCCTGATGCATTGCATCCAGGGTACTCACAGGGTCGGACGACGTCCGGGCTTGGCTTTCCATCGCATGATCTCGCCGCGTTCGGTGGTACGGATCACCGTCTCGGTAAAACTGTTGATCGACACGTAACGTGCCAGGAAGCGTTCCAGCACGGCACCGAGCAGGAACACACCGGTGCCGCGAAACGCGTTTTCATCAAATTCCAGGGTGATTTCCAGGCCACGACCAAACACGATCGGGCCGGGCATCGGCAGGCGCCGGGTCACGGCTTTGCTGCTGACCTCGCGCAGGCCTTCGATCTGCAATTGCAGGGCGGCGTCGTTGCTGTCGCCATACAGGCGCAGCAGTTCGCGCAAGGCGCCGGCGCCCTGGCCTTGTTCGCTCAAGGACAAATAGTTGAGTGAGAGTTGGCTGATCAGGCGCCAGGCCTTGGCGTCATGGGCGTGGCTGGCGCGCGGGCGGCTTGGGCCGGCCACACAGCGCACGGACAACACCGGGGCGCTGTCGGCGAGGGTGAAGTCGGTCTTGCCGTTACCCACGCTCATGAACAGCGGCAAGTCGCGGTTGGTGCACAGCGCCGTCACGCCGAGTTGGCGCAGGTCGTGGCTGTACGGCGCTTGTTGACTGTCCACCAGGCTGACGAAGGTTTCGCTGCCCACGTAAGTCGAGCGCGGGCCATTGCGGCGCTGGTCGCTGGACAACACCCGTGGCTCGCGGCGCACGGTGTAATACGCGAAGTCGCGGCCATAACGCGACGGGTCACGCACCGCATAAAACGGCAAGAACGGCTGCTCCGGCCCGGTGCCATGGCCGGTGAGGCCGCTCAGGGAATGAATTTCGAAATCCATCGGCCGCGTGCGGTCGGCGATCACGTGGTGCTCGTTGACCCGGTCGGACAAGTGGATACGGTCCACACGTTTGGGGAACAGGTTGATCGCCGGTGTGCAGAACGGCAGGAACTGCGCCGGGCCGACGCTGCCTTCCAGGCTCGGCTCATGGCGGTCAAACAGCACGATCAGTTCCAGTTCCTGGCCGTCGCAACGTTTGGCCGCACGGCTCAGTTCGGCGAACTCGACGAACAGGAAGCGGTGGGGCAGGGCGAAGTATTCCTGCAGCAGGCGATAGCCCTGGAACGCTCGCGCCACCACCGGCATGGCGGCGTCTGCATCGTCGAATCCACGGGAGCGCAAGGCGTCCTGGGGCAGGCGCTCGACCCAATCGCCGCCTGGCTTGCGTGCGAACACCGCGCAGGCATTGCCCAGCAGTTGTTCGTAGAGGCGGAACGGCTGCTCGTCGGCGCCGCTGAGGTACAGCGGCAGGCTGTCGAGGTCGAGGCTGTTGAACGGCAATTCGGCGCCAGTGCGTAGGGTCAGGCGCAAGCCGGCCTTGGCTTTCGGCTCGCTGGCGGCCAAACGCCCGAGCACGGCGGCGGGGTTGCCGAAGTACTCGGCATTCGCGACTTGCAACGGCCACAACGTCACCGGGTGCGCGGTGCGGTAATCGCAGCAGGTTTGGGTTTCGCGGCCCAATGCGGCACGCAACACGGTGTCGCGGGGCAGGGGGAAACCGCTGGCCAGCGAGCCCTCGTCCGGGTCGGTCTGCAACTGCACCACGGTCATCGACGGCGTCGGCGCCAGGTAGTGCGGGTAGGCGATTTCCAGCAGGTTGTGGGTGAAGGTCGGGTACTCGGCGTCGAGCTTGAGCTGCACGCGGGCCGTGAGGTAGGCAAAGCCTTCGAGCAAGCGTTCGACGTACGGGTCGGCGCAGTCCATACCGGACAGGGTCAGCCGACTGGCGATCTTCGGGTATTCCTTGGCGAACTCGGCGGCGCTTTCGCGCACGTGATGCAGTTCCCTGTTGTACAGCTCCAGCAGGCGCGGGTTCATGGGCGCCTCCGCTGGTCGGCATTGACCACGCGCACGTGGCCGGACTCCAGGTCCAGGTCGGTTTGCAGCAGCAGGCGCAACGGTACCGGCTGCGCCCACAAGTCGCCTTCGATCTCGAAGCTCAGCGCGTTGTGGTTCATCTCGCCATGGCCGACACGGGCTTTGACGCGCAGGCTGTGGCGCAGAATGCGCGGCTCAAAGGTGGCGATGGCCTGGTAGATCAGGGCTTCCAGGGCTTTGATGTCGACGCTGGACACGCTGTTGCCCGCGAGTGCCGGCAAGCCGTAATTGACCACCGAGGTGCCGGCCGGGGTGTGCAGCGTGGCATCGGCATCGAGCAACGAGGTGGTGTTGAGCAGCCACGCCAGGTCGCGCAGCACCGAGGCTTTCAATTGGGTCAGGGACAGCACGCGTTTGTCGGCGCTTTCCTTGGGGTTGGTCGGGTCGTCGTCGGTCAGCCGGTCCAGCAGGGACGGTTGCAGACGGTCGCGGGAAGCGATTTCAGTTACCACCAAAGCAGCTCCACGGACGGGTTGCGAGAGGGACAAAAAACCTTGGGCCGCGGCGTGAAGCCGCGGCCACAAGGGCTATCAGCGCTTGGTGTTGGAACGGATGTTCCAGCCAAACTTGATCGCGCCGCCGTCTTTGGTGCCATCGGCTTTCTGCGGCTGGTAGTCGACCATCACTTGGGCAAAGTTCAGGGTGACGTTTTCGGTCAGGCGATCATCAGTGCCCGAACCGCCGGTGCTCAAGGACGTGACCAGCACTTCTTCCAGGTTGATCACCATGTACTCGACCTGGCTTTCGCCACCGGCCTTGCGCACGGTCAGCTTGACCTTGTCGATGTGCTTGCCGCTGGCGCAGTGCATCATCAGGTTGGGGGAGGCCTTGTCGACGTATTTGGTCAGCGACAGGTCCTGGATATTCACCTTGCCCGCGCCGCCGCCACCGCCCACATGCATGTTGCCGGACTGGGCCATGCCCCAGCTCCAGTTCAGCACGTCGATTTCGTCCTTGTGGGCCTTGTCCATGGACTCGCCCTTGATGTCGCCGATCTTGATGAAAATATCAACAGCCATGTTTTCTCCCTGTGTGGTCTCAGCCACAGTATTTGGTTACCGCCAATGGGGCAGCGCTTTTCTGTGGGAGCTGGCTTGCCTGCGATTGCATCACCGCGGTGTGGCTGGCAGACCGCGGTGCCTGCATCGCGGGCAAGCCCGGCTCCCACAGAAGAGCTAGCTCTTCTGTGGTTTAGGCGGATTTCGCCGAAGGCAGCTTCGATACCAGACGCAACGACACCGTCAGCCCTTCAAGCTGGTAGTGCGGGCGCAGGTAGAACTTGGAGTTGTAGTACCCCGGGTTACCTTCGACTTCTTCCACGATCACTTCGGCCGCAGCCAACGGGTGCTGGGCCTTGGTGGTTTCGGTGGAGTGCGCAGGGTCACCGTCTACGTAGTTGAGGATCCAGTCCTGCAACCAGCGCTGCATTTCGTCCTTCTCTTTGAAGGAACCGATCTTGTCGCGCACGATGCACTTCAAGTAGTGGGCGAAACGGCAGGTAGCAAACAGGTACGGCAGGCGCGCGGCCAGGTTGGCGTTGGCGGTGGCGTCCGGGTCGTCGTATTCGGCCGGTTTCTGCAACGACTGGGCGCCGATGAACGCAGCGAAGTCGGTATTTTTCTTGTGCAGCAGCGGCATGAAACCGTTCTTCGCCAGCTCTGCTTCACGGCGGTCGCTGATGGCGATTTCGGTCGGGCACTTCATGTCCACGCCGCCGTCATCGGTCGGGAACGTGTGCGCCGGCAGGTTTTCCACTTCGCCGCCGGACTCGATGCCACGGATGCGCGAGCACCAGCCGTAGTGTTTGAACGAACGGTTGATGTTCACCGCCATCGCGTAGGCGGCGTTGGCCCAGGTGTACTTGGAGCTGTCGGCGCCGTCGGTGTTTTCTTCAAAGGCGAAGGCTTCCACCGGATCGGTTTTGGCGCCGTACGGCAGGCGCGCCAGGAAACGCGGCATGGTCAGGCCGATGTAGCGCGAATCTTCCGATTCACGCAGCGAGCGCCAGCCGGCGTATTCCGGGGTGGTGAAGATCTTGGTCAGGTCGCGTGGGTTCGACAGTTCCTGCCACGAGCCCATACCCATCACGGTCGGCGAGGCCGCAGCGATGAACGGGGAGTGCATGGCGGCGCAGACTTTCGACAGCTCGCCCAGCAACTCCACATCGGGAGGCGACTGGTCGAAGTAGTAGTCGCCCACCAGGCAGCCGTACGGTTCGCCGCCGAACTGGCCGTATTCTTCTTCGTACATCTTCTTGAAGATCGGGCTCTGGTCCCACGCGGTGCCCTTGAATTTCTTCAGGGTCTTGTGCAGTTCGGGCTTGGAGATGTTGAGCACGCGAATTTTCAGCTGCTCATCGCTCTCGGTGTTGTTGACCAGGTAGTGCAGGCCACGCCAGGCGCTTTCCAGCTGTTGGAAATCCTGGTGATGGATGATCTGGTTGACCTGGGCAGTCAGCTTGGCGTCGATGGCGGCGATGATCGATTCAATCGACTTGATCGCGTCGTTGGACACCAGGTCGGTTTGCGCCAGAGCCTGTTCGGCCAGGGTGCGCACGGCGGTTTCCACAGCTTCGCGGGCACGCTCGGTTTTGGGTTTGAATTCTTGCAGCAGCAGGTTGGCGAACTCGCTGGCTTCTTCGGTGGCACCCAGAATCTGGCTGCCTTCGCGGGCGGTATTGTCGGTCATGATTACTGGTCCCCTGCCGGCTTCGGCGCGCTCGCAAGGGCCTGCAGCAATGCCGGGTCCTTGATCGCTTTCATGATGATTTCTTCAGCACCGGTCTTGCCGTCCATGTAGGTCAGCAGGTTGGCCAACTGGGTGCGGGCCTCAAGCAACTGGTTCAGCGAGTCGACTTTGCGCGCCACAGCGGCCGGGCTGAAGTCGTCCATGCTTTCGAAGGTGATGTCCAGGCTCAGGTTGCCTTCACCGGTCAGCTCATTCGGTACGTGGAAGGCTACGCGTGGCTGCATGGCCTTGAGGCGCGAGTCGAAATTATCGACATCCACTTCAAGAAACTTGCGGTCGGCGACAGCGGCGAGCGGCTCGGCGGGCTTGCCGGCGAGATCAGCCATCACGCCCATCACGAAGGGCAGCTGGACCTTTTTCTCGGCGCCGTAAAGCTCGACGTCGTACTCGATCTGCACTCGAGGCGCGCGGTTGCGCGCAATGAATTTCTGAGAACTTTGCTTCGCCACGATGCTGCTCCTGGTCGCTTGAGCGACAGTGTTGTTACTGCACGGTCCGGCGGCTTATTCGCTGTCCGGGCCGCGCAGGTTTTCAAATTGGGACATGCCGTCGGGAATCAGATTGCGCACGATGGCCGCGAAGTCGGCGTGCACCAGATGCTTGGCCCGGTTCAACAACACCGGCAGCGGGCTCGAAGGCTCGTGCCGGGTGTAGTACGCGAGAATCTTGTCGAGGCTGCGCAGCACGTCGTCGCGGGTGGCGATGTCGCCAGCGGGGCGAGGGGCTGCGGGGGCGGCGGCGTAATCGGCCGAGGGGGCATTGTCGTCACTGACAACCTCGGGTTCGCCGCTGCTTTCGGTGCCGGGCACCGCTTGATTGAGTAGGTTCAGGGCCTGCTTGAGCGGTTGCTTCAAGATGCTCAAGTCCACGCCTTGGGCGGAACCGACCTGGTCGTTGACCTGTTGTTCGATGGCTTCGCACGCCGCACGCGCCGCGCTCAGGGCCTCGCGGGTGGCTTGCAATTGTTCGGGGTCACTGTCGAGGAACGCCGCATTGAGCTGCTGGGCGCCGAGTTGTTCATCGGCAAAAATCTGCAGGCCGCTGGCGTTGAGCGCCGCACGCAGGCTGACGGGCCCGAAGGTGCGCGAGCGTGTGAGGATGCTCTCGCGCAGCAGACGAATGGTGGTGTCGCTCGTCAGGCCGGACAGCGCATTGACGCGTACTGTTGGGTCGTTATCGTCGTCGGCGTCCAGGCGTGGGTGCAGGTCGGCCCAGTATTCGCGCAGCAACGCGTTGATCAGCGTGAGGGCTTCGGCCAGCCCCGCCACACCCTGGAGGGCGAGGGTGCTTTGCAGCAAAAAATGGGTGATGCGCAGGTCTTTGCTGCGCGCGAGCAAGTCGAGGCTTTGCTGCTGGATGCTGCGCCATTCCGGCGGTTCGGCGGGCAGGATGGAGTCGCCCATGCTGCGCTCGGGCTGGCCCTTGGCGTCACGTTCCAGCTGAAGAAATTGCGCGTCATATTCCATGTCTTCGCCACATGGCGAAGTCGCGGAAACGGCGGCGAGCAGCAACGGCACATCCACTTGATTCGATCTCCCTATCAGCCCGTTAGATGGCGGGCAGTTCATGCCTTAGTTGCGTAATGAACTTTGCATGTTTTCCTGATCATATAGTCAGAGTGCCACTAATGTGCCATCAATGATGTTCAAGAAGTTGTGCATTTTTGGTGTAGTAGTTGGGCCTTGTCAAGGTAAGCTATTCGCCCTCTGTGACAGATGTGCGGTGCTTAACAACCTGCGCGACTGGTGGGTCGGGTGACGCACCGGAACAGGATTTCTGTCATGGAGGCCGGTTAAGATCAGCGATCATGCTGGTAAAAGCCGGTTGCAAGGGTCGTTTGCACGATCTGGTAGGGATTGCCCGGGAAGTGTTGCCCCGGGCGTCGACTGCGCGCGAAGTATCAGCAAGGAGGCAAGATGTCGCTGTGTTTGACTATTACTAGTTATCACAAGATTACCCCTGGGCAGTGCCCCGAAAAGTCCTTGAACCAGGGCTCGATGGCGATCGGCCGCAGTTCGGATAATGACTGGGTATTGCCTGATCCAGAGCGTCTGGTCTCTTCGCAACACTGTGTTATTCAATACAAAGAGGGTCGTTATTATTTAACCGATAACAGTACCAATGGCGTGGAGTTGGTTAACGCCGGTATTCGTTTGCGTCGGGGTAACAGCGAACTGTTGCAAGATGGCGAACTGATCCGTATCGGCGATTACGAAATTCTGGCGCGCATCGACTTCAACGTGCAAGCCGTTGATAGCCAACCCTTTGCCAATGAATCACCGAACAGCTTTGAAGCGTTGATGGGCGCCGTGGTGAACACGCCCGCGCCTGTGCCGGTGATCGCGCCGCAGTTTCAGGGCGCCTCGTCGATGGACACCCTGCCAGACCTGTTCGACTTTCTCAGCCCCACCGCCGTACCGCCACCGACCGTGCCGGATCATGTGCCCTCCGAGCAGCACGATTTCCGTCCGCCGACGCCGGTTGTCGTCGAGAAACCGGTGGTATCGGGCTCTGTGATTCCCGACGACTGGGACCTGTTTGCCGATACGCCGCCAACACCCGTCGCGTCGCCGCCCGCCGCCGTCATCCAGCCGCCACCCGTGGTCGAGCCCGTGCTCCCCGTGGCAGACAGCAGCCAACAACCCGATCTGCTGCAAGCCTTTCTGCGTGGCGCCGGCCTCGACCAATTGCGCCTCGACAAAGCCCAGGCAGAGGCCCAAATGGAAAGCATCGGGCGCAGCTACCGCCTGATGGTCGAAGGCCTGATCGACGTCTTGCGTGCCCGCGCCAGCCTCAAGGGCGAGTTTCGCATGCAGCAAACCATGATCCGGCCCGCCGAAAACAACCCGTTGAAATTCGCCCCGAATGCCGACGAAGCGTTACTGCTTTTGCTTCGCCACGGTAACCAGGCGTTTATGGCGCCTGACATCGCCGTGCGCGACAGTTTCGACGACCTGCGCGCCCATCAATTGGCGGTGATGGCCGGTGTGGAAGCCGCGATCAAGCACCTGCTGGCGCGCTTCGAACCGGGGCAACTGGAAGAGCGGATGGGCAAGCCGGGCGGGCTGTCGAGCCTTTTCAACGGCTCGCGCCAGGCCCAGTACTGGCAGCAGTTCACCGAGCTTTACAGCAATATTTCCCGCGAAGCCCAGGAAGATTTCCAGGACCTGTTCGGCCGCGAATTCAGCCGGGCCTACGAAGAACACAGCGCACGACAGCGACGCTAAAACGCGTCGCAACCATGGATAAAACGGATAGCTAAGTACGTCATTGAGGACGCAGGATGATTCCCAGGTTTTTACTCGCAGTTGCCACCGCGTTGCTGTTGACGGCGTGTGCCAAGGATGCCGCCAAACCCGAAGCCGCCGCCCAGGCGGATGCCGACACGGCCGCCGTCGAATTGCACTTCCACGCCATTGCCGGGCTCAACCCCGGCGCCAACGGCCACGCCGCCCCGGTGCGGGTGCGCATTTTCGAACTGAAAAACGCCGCCACCTTCGGCCGCTCCGATTACTTCGCCCTGGCGGATCGCGCGCAATCCACCCTCGGCCTGGACTTGCTTGACCAGGACGAAGTGATGGTCCAGCCCGGCCAGCAGCTGAGCATTAAACGCGACCTCGACCCGTCCACCCGCCAGATCGGCTTGCTGGTGGGCTATCGCGAACTCGACCGTGCGCAATGGCGCACGGTGTTAGAGGTGCCGGCGCGCCAATACACCGAATACCAGATCAGCCTCGATGTGCACGCGGTGCGTGCCGACGTCGTGGTTCCCCCCGCAAGCCCTGCCCAATAACAAGAGATCGGAGCCCCCATGTCCTGGAACAATCGCGTGGTCTGGTCGGAAGGCATGTTCATCGGAACGCAGCACTTCCAGCAGCATGACCGTTACCTGGAAAACCTGATCGACGCGCGCAGCCGCCCGTTGTCCGCAGGGGCCTGGGGCTTTTCCGAGTTGCTGATCGATCAGGGCCTGCTCGCCCAGGGCAAGCTGGCGATTGTGTCGGCGCGGGGCCTGCTGCCGGATGGCACGCCGTTCAATATTCCCCAGGATGATGTGGCGCCGAGCCCATTGAGCATTGACGACAGCCTGCGCGACGGGCTGGTCTATCTGGCGCTGCCGCTCAAGCGCGCGGGCGCCCGTGACACCGTGGATGAAGGCGAAGCGCTGGAAGCGGCGCGTTTTGTCAGCCAGGTGCGTGAAGTGCGCGACGATAACGCGCCGTTCGAAAACCGCGCGCCCGTGGCCGTCGGCTCGCGCGCCTTGCGTTTGCTGACCGCGCAGGATGGCATCAGCGATTACGCCGCCATCGGCCTGGTGCGCATCAAGGAAAAACGTGCCGACCGCGCGCTGGTGCTTGATGACACTTACATCCCGCCGGTACTGGACGTCGCTGCAAGCAAACCACTGACCGCATTTCGCAGTGAACTGCTCGGCTTGCTGCATCAGCGTGGTGAAGCGCTGGCGGGCCGCGTGGTGGCGTCGGGCGCCGGTGGTGCGTCGGAAATTGCCGACTTCATGCTGCTGCAACTGGTCAACCGCGCCCAGCCGTTGATCCAGCATTTGAGCCAGCTGACTCCGCTGCACCCGGAGCGTTTTTTCAGCGAGCTGGTGAGCCTGGCGGGTGAATTTTCGACCTTCGCCACCTCTGGCCGACGCCCGCAGGAGTATCCGCAATACCAGCATGACGACCTGGCACTGAGCTTTACCCCGGTGATGCAGGCCTTGCGTGAAGCACTGTCGATGCTGATCGACAGCAAGGCCACGCCGATCCCGATTGTGGAAAAAGCCTATGGCATTCACGTGGCGATGCTGGCCGACAAAACCCTGATCGACAACGCCAGTTTCATCCTCGTGGTGCGCGCCGATGTGCCCGGTGAAACCCTGCGCGCGCGCTTCGGCCAGCAGAGCAAGGTCGGCTCGGTGGAGCACATCCGTGATTTGGTCAACCTGCAATTGCCGGGCATCAGCCTGCTGCCGTTGCCGGTGGCGCCACGCCAGTTGCCCTACCACGCAGGCTCCACCTACTACGAGCTGGACCGTGGCAGCGAGCATTGGCAGCAACTGAGCAACTCCGGTGGCTTTGCCTTCCATATCGCCGGGCAGTTCCCGGGCTTGAACCTGGCCTTCTGGGCGATCCGAGGATAAACCGCGATGCATCCCAATGATGATGAACGCACCCAGTTCATGCCGCGTCCGGGTGGCCGCTCGCCTGAGCCCGCACGTGCGGAACCGGCCCCTTTGTCCATGCCCGCCGCGCCGATGCTCACCGGCAAGAGCCATGGCCTGAACCCGCTGGAAAGCGCCGCCGGCCCGCTATTGGCCTTGCTGACGCGCCTGCGCAACACCATCGCCCATCCGGCGCCGGCCAGTTTGCGCGCACAGTTGCTGGCCTACCTGCGTCAGTTCGAAGAACGTGCTGAAGCTGCCGGTGTGGCGCGCAACGAAGTGCTGCTGGCGCGTTACGCGCTGTGCACCGCGCTCGACGAAGCCGTGCTGAGCACGCCGTGGGGCAGCACCAGTGACTGGGGCAAGCAGAGCCTGTTGATCACCGTGCACAACGAAGCCTGGGGCGGCGAAAAGGTTTTCCAACTGCTCGACCACTGCCTGCAGAGCCCGCGCGAACGCTTGTACTTGCTGGAGCTGTTGTACCTGTGCATGTGCCTGGGTTTCGAGGGCCGCTACCGGGTGATGAACGACGGCCGCAGCCACCTGGAAGCGTTGCGCGAACGCACCGCCGCCGCGATTCGCAGTGCGCGCGGCGAACACGAACGTGAGCTGTCGCCGCACTGGCGGGGCGTGACCGTGGCGCGGGACCGCCTGGCGCAATTCATGCCGCCGTGGATCGCCGTGGCCATCGGCCTGGCGCTGCTGTTGGCGTTGCTGTTCGGGCTGCGCATGAAGCTGGCGTCGGATGCGGAGCCGGTGTTCAAGAATATCCATGCTCTGGGCGAGATTCCGGTGCAGGCCATCGATCGCCCGGTGGCGCAGCCAAAAGTGGTTGAACGGCCGCGCCTGGCAGGTTTTCTGGCGGAAGACATCAAGGCCGGCCGCGTCGCCGTCGAAGATAAAGTCGACCGCTCTGTCGTAACTATTCGTGGCGATGAATTGTTCGCCTCCGCCAGCTCCAGCATCGTCGATGACTACCAGCCGCTGATGCTGCGCATCGCCGACGCCATCCGCAAGGTCAAGGGCCAGGTGCGCGTGACCGGGCACAGCGACAACCGCCCGATAGCCACGCTGCGTTTCCCGTCCAATTGGGCCTTGTCCGAAGCACGGGCCAAATCTGTATTGGAAATCCTCGCGGCCAAGACCGGCCAGGCAGACCGCTTCAGCGCCGAAGGCCGCAGCGACACCGAGCCTGTGGCGACCAACGCCACCGCAGAAGGCCGTGCCCGCAACCGGCGGGTTGAAATCACCGTATTGGCGGAGGGCGTCGAGTGAAGGCGTTTTTCAGTTTCATGATTCGCTGGGTGATCCCCGTGCTGGGCCTGATCGCCCTGAGCCTGATTATCTGGTTTGTCGGGCCGCTGCTCGACGTGCTGGTGCCCGAAGGGCGCCGCTGGGCGCTGATTATCCTGGTGTTCGCGGTGTGGATTGCCTACCGCGTGTTCCGCATCATCCAGGCGCGCCGTCAGGCCGCCGAAGTGCTGCGCAGCCTGGCAGCAGAAACCCCGGCGGACCCCAACAGTGTGGCCACCGCCGAAGAACTCACCACCCTGCGCCAGCGCATGGACGAAGCCCTGGCGCTGCTGAAAAAGGCCAAGCTGGGCGGTGATGAGCGCCGTAACCTCTACGAGCTGCCGTGGTACGTGATCATTGGCCCGCCGGGTTCGGGCAAGACCACGGCGCTGGTCAATTCCGGGCTGCATTTTCCATTGGCTGCGCAGCTGGGCGCCGGAGCGGTGCGTGGCGTGGGCGGCACGCGCAACTGCGATTGGTGGTTTACCGACCAGGCCGTTTTGCTCGACACGGCGGGCCGCTACACCACACAAGACAGCAACTCCACGGTGGATAAAGCGGCGTGGCTGGGCTTTCTCGACCTGCTGAAAAAACAGCGCTCGCGACGCCCCATCGACGGTGCTTTCATCGCCATCAGTTTGTCGGACCTGCTGCTGGGCACCGACGCTGAGCGCGCTGCCCACGCCGCTGCGATCCGCCTGCGTATCCAGGAGCTGTACACCCAATTGGGTGTGCGTTTCCCGATCTACCTGATGCTCACCAAGCTCGACCTGGTGCCGGGCTTCATGGAGTTTTTCGACAACCTGAGCAAGGAAGACCGCGCCCAGGTGTGGGGCATGACCTTTGCGCTGGACGATGGCAAAAACAGCGAGAGCCCGCTGGCCCATCTGCAAAGCGAATTCGCCGGTTTGGAGCAACGCCTCAACGAACGCTTGGTCGAGCGCTTGCAACAGGAACGCGACCCGGCGCGGCGTGACCTGATCTATGGCTTCCCACAGCAATTCGGCGCCTTGAAAGATTGCCTGCAGAGCTTCCTCGAAGGCGTGTTCAAACCCAACGCCTATGAAGAGCGCGTGCTGCTGCGCGGCGTGTATTTCACCAGCGGCACCCAGGAAGGCAGCCCGATTGACCGCCTGATCGGCGCCATGGCCCAGAGCATGAACCTGGACCGCCAGCACCTGGCGCGCCAGAGCAGCACCGGGCGCAGTTACTTCATCGAAAAACTCTTCACCGCCGTGGCGTTTGCCGAACGTGGCCTGGTCGGTGTCAATCCGAAGGTCGAGCGCCGGCGCAAGTGGATCGCACGCGGCGTACTCGCGGCCACCGTGGCGCTGGTCGTCGTCGTCAGCGGCTTGTGGTGGGTCAGCTACCGCGCCAACCAGGCGTATATCGCGCAGGTTGACCAGAAGGTCGCGCCGCTGGGCCAAGCGGTGCAAACCCTCAGCCCGGCGCAGCGCGACGTACTGGCCGTGTTGCCTCTTCTGAATGCAGTGAAAAGCCTCGCGGGCGATTCGCCGAGCTGGGCCGAGGGCCTGGGCCTGTATCAGGGCGATATGCTTGAAGCCGAGTCGGGCAGCGTCTACCGCAAGCTGTTGATCGCCGTGTTCGCGCCACGCCTGGTGACGCGCATCGAAGAGCAACTGCACGGCGGTGGCAATTCCGACTTCCTCTACGAAGGCCTCAAGGCCTATCTGATGCTGGCCGACAGCGAGCATTACGACCCGGACTTCATCAAGGCGTGGATTGCGCTGGACTGGGACCGCAGCCTGCCGCGCGACCTGCCCGCCGATCAGCGCCAGGCATTGACCACGCATTTGCAGGCCTTGTTCGACCGCCATCCGCCGAGCGCGCGCCTCGACCCTCGGCTGATCGACGACCTGCGTCGGCAGTTGCAACAGTTGCCGGTGGCCCAGCGCGTCTATGACCGGGTCAAACGCCAGAAACTGCCCGAAGGCATCCCGGATTTTCGCCTCAACGAAGCCGCCGGCCGTGATGCCGCGCTGGTGTTCAGCCGCAAAAGCGGCAAGCCATTGGGCGAGCCGTTGAGTGGTTTCTTCACTGCCAAGGGTTATCGCCAGGCCTTCTTGCTGAGCAGCCTGAACCAGACCGGCACCCTCGCCGAAGAGCAATGGGTGCTCGGCCATGAGCAGGCCAATCAGCAAAACGTGGTGAGCCTGGCCGGTGATGTCCGCCGCCTGTATTTCCAGGACTATCAGCGCCAGTGGGACGCCTTGCTCGCCGACATCGACTTCGTGCCGATCACCAGCGTGGCCCAGGCTGCCGACGTGCTGCGAGTGATTTCCGGCCCGACCTCGCCGCTGAAAAAGCTGCTGGTGGCCGTGGCCAAAGAAACTGACCTGCAAGCCGAAGAACGCCAGCTGGCTGCCAAAGGCGTGCCGGTGGAAGGTGGCGTGGACAAGCTCAAGGAGCGCCTCGGCAGCCTGCTTGGCCAGGAGCAACAGGCGGCCAGCAAACCCGAAGCGGCAGATGATCCGGTGACCGCGCACTTTGCCGAACTCAACGGTATCGTCAGCAAAAACGAAGGCGAACCCGCGGCCATCGACGGCCTGCTGGCCGATATGAACGCGCTGTATGTGCAGGTCAGCGCTATGGTTGGCGCCAGTGGCGACGCGTTGCTCGGTGAGGCGAAGAACCAGGCTGCGGCGGCGGCCACGCGGGTCAGCCTGAATGCCGAGCGCCAGCCGCCGTTGGTGCAAGGCATGGTCAAGTCCGTGGTCAATTCCACCACCAACAGCATGATGGGCGGGGTGCGTAACCAGCTGAACGCAGCCTGGGTCAGCGAAGTGGTGAATGTGTATCGCCAGTCCCTGGCCGGGCGTTATCCGATGGCGCCGGGCAGCGCCCGCGATGCCACGCTGGATGACTTCGGCCAGTTCTTCGGGGTAGGCGGGGTGATGGATAACTACTTCCGCAAATACCTGCAGCCTTACGTGGACACCTCCACCCAGACCTGGCGCTGGCAGCCGGGCGCGGCGCAAAAACTCGGGATTGCGCCGGGCGTGCTGCAAACCTTCCAGCGGGCGGCGACGATTCGTGACGCGTTCTTCCGCGCCGGTGGCACTCAGCCAATTGTGCGTTTTGAACTCAAGCCGGTCTCGATGGACCCCACCATCACCCAGTTCCTGCTCGACCTCGACGGCCAGCAATTGAGCTATGACCACGGCCCCAGTCGCCCGGTCGCGATGCAATGGCCGAACCCCGGCAGCATTGGCGTGGTGCGCATTTCCATCATGCCGCCATCTGCCAGCGGGCGTTCGGGCGTGACCCTCGACGGGCCGTGGGCCTGGTTCCGCCTGCTGGAACAATCGGACCTCACGGCTGGTAACTCACCGGACCGCTTCAACCTGCGCCTGCGGGTCGATGGCGCGAGCATCGCCTATGAACTGCGTGCGAACAGTGCCTTCAACCCGTTCAAGAGCCGTGTGCTCAGCGGCTTCAGCCTGCCGGAGCGGTTATGACGGCGCCCGGTTTCTACGGCAAGTTGGCCAGCCGCGGGGACTTTGTCAGCCGCGCCTTGCCCCAGCGTTTTATCGGCCCGTGGGACAGCTGGCTGGCGGCGGGTTTGCTCGCCAGCCAGAACAGCCTCGGCGGCGACTGGCTAAACGTTTACCTGGTCAGCCCGCTGTGGCGTTTTGTGCTGGCGCCGGGCGTGTGCGGGCCGGACGCGGCGGCGGGCGTGGTGATGCCGAGCATTGACCGGGTCGGGCGCTATTTCCCGTTGGCGGTGGTGGCGATGCTGGATCACGACACCAACCCCGCTTCCTTGGTCGGCGGCCCGGACACCTGGTTCGAGCAGGCCGAGGAGCTGTTGCTCAGCACTCTGGATGCCGGTGCCACCTTTGAACGCTTCAGCGATGGCGTCGACAACCTTGGCACTCCAGCCAGCGAGCCGCGAGCAGCAGACAGCCGCTTTGCCGGCCTGCAGCGGGTGGCCGCCACAGTGCCTCACACTCGAATGAGCGCCCTCGCAGAATTGGCCTGCGAAGGCGCGAGCTTGTGGTGGGGCCGAGGCTCGGAACGTATTTCCCCCGGTTTATTGCGGTGCCAGGGTTTGCCTGCCGCCGGCGATTTTGCGCAGTTTTTGCTTGGCCAAGAAGGTGTGGTGTAGATGGGCTCGACGTTCAAATCCGCAAGCAAAAGCCATGTGGGCATGGTTCGCCAGGTCAACGAAGACGCGTGCCTGGACCTGCCGGAAAACCGCCTGTGGGTGGTGGCCGACGGCATGGGCGGGCATGCGGCGGGCGACTACGTCAGCAGCCTGATTGTCGACAGCCTGCGCACGGTGCCGGTGGGCCGCTCCCTCGATGAATACTCGGCGGCGCTGCGCAATGACCTGATCCGCATCAACGCCACCGTGCGCGAAGAAACCGCCAACCGTGGCGTGACCATGATGGGCAGCACCGTCGTGCTGTTGGCCGCACGCGGGTTGCGCGGTGTGTGCCTGTGGGCCGGTGACAGCCGCCTGTACCGCCTGCGCGACGGTGTGCTGGAAAGCATTTCCCGCGACCACAGTTATGTGCAGGACTTGCAAGACAGCGGCCTGCTCAGTGAAGCCGACGCCCGCGTGCACCCGCGCGCCAATATCGTGACCCGCGCGGTGGGCGTGGAAGCCCAGCTGGAACTGGCGGTGGCCGACTTGCTGATCGCCCCCGGGGACAGCTACCTGCTGTGCAGCGACGGCCTGAACAAAACCGTGGAAGACCATGAGATTCGTGAAGTCCTCGGCCACGACACGCCGGATGAAATCGTGCGCAGCCTGGTGCACCTGGGCCTGAACCGGGGCGCACCGGACAACATCACCGCCATTGTTGTGAAGGTGTCGTCATGACCATTCTGATTCCAGGCTATGACATCGAAGGCGAGATCGGTGAAGGCGCCATGGCCAGCGTGTACCTGGCGACTCAGCGCTCCCTTGAGCGCAAGGTGGCGTTGAAGGTGATGGCGGCGGCGCTGGCGGCCGACCCGAGTTTCTGCGAGCGTTTTTTGCGCGAGGGCAAGACCCTGGCGCGCCTGTCGCACCCGCACACGGTGACGATCCATGACATCGGCAATGTCGGTGAGCTGTATTACATGGCCATGGAATACCTGCCCAATGGCACGCTCAAAGAACGCATCGCCGCCGGGCTGACGCCGGAGCAGGGGCTCACGTACATCCGCCAGATTGCCTCGGCGCTGGGTTACGCCCACGCCCAGGGGCTGGTGCACCGCGACGTCAAACCCGCCAACATTCTGTTCCGCGCCGACGGCACGGCAGTGTTGTCGGACTTCGGTATCGCCAAGTCGCTGGATGATCGCACCCAATTCACCCAGGCCGGTTTTGCCGTGGGTACGCCGAGCTACATGAGCCCGGAACAGGCCCGGGGCCAGGAGATCGATGGCCGCGCCGACCTGTATGCGCTGGGCGTGGTGCTCTATGAAATCCTCGTCGGCAAGCTGCCGTACAACGGCACCGACGCGCTGTCGACAGCGCTGGCACATCTGACCGAACCCTTGCCGGAATTGCCGGTGCACCACGGGCGTTATCAGGATGTGTTGCGCAAGTTATTGGCCAAGGACCCGGCCGAACGTTTCCCGGATGCGGCGGCGCTTTTGCGGGCACTTGATCAACTGCCGACGGACTCGCCGGAAGCCACGCTGGTGCGGCCGCTGCCGATTCCACTGAGTTTTGATTTGGGCGGTATCACGCCCGAGTCCATCGAAATCCCGACCGACAAGCCTCAGTCCGTGCGCCAACCGGTGGTGACGCCGACGCAGCACCGCGCCGTGTCCGAGCAACGCCGTGGCCCGGTGGTGGCGTTGGCTGCCGTGGCCGTTGCGGTGGCGCTGGCCATTGGCGGTGCAAGTTATTGGTGGTTAAGCGCCAGCGAGGCGCCGGCCAAGCCGCCAGCCGCCGTGATCCCGAAAACGCCGCCGCCGGCGTTGAAACCCGTGGTGGCTGAAGTCGATGGTGGCCAGCGACCTTTGCTGATGGCCGGCAAACGGACTCTGTTCCAGCGTGTGCTCAGCAAGCCCGGCGCGAAACTCTCCCATGACGCTGGCGGCGCATCAAGCGAAGGGCTGGCGGCGTTTTCCGTGCTCTACGTTTACCAGCGCAAGGACGTCGATGGCAGCCCGTGGTTACGTGTGGGCACGGCCACTGACGGGCGCAGCGACGGCTGGCTGCCTGCCTCGCAAGTCAGCGATTGGAAGCAGAGCCTGGTGCTCAAGTTCACCGAGCGTTCGGGGCGGGCGCCGGTGATGTTCCTGCGCCAATCCGCTGAAGTTGAAAAGCTGTTGGCTGACCCTGCCGCCGCCAAAAAAGTGCTGGCCAAGGCGCAGACAAACAGCGAAGACAATCAGCAAGTGTTGGCGCTGGAACCGACCGCCAGCGCCGTGCCGCAGAACCAGTTCTACCTGTTGCCGATCTTTGATTCCAAAGAGAGCTTCGACGAAAACGGCCAACCGGTGCAGTTGCTCAATGTGGCGTCCATTGATCCCGGCAGCGTGGCGGCCAAGCCCGCCGCCCGGGCGGTCAGCGCCAATGCCGACGCCTTCCGTACCGCCGTGGTGCTGGTGGTGGACACCACCGTGTCGATGCAACCCTACATCGACCAGGTTCGCGACGTGGTGCACGCGTTGCAAACCCGCATTGGCGAACGGGGCGAACTCGACAGCGTGAGCTTCGGGCTGGTGGGCTTTCGCAACAGCATCAAGAAAACCCCGGGCCTGGAATACGTGGCCAAAACCCTGATCACCCTGGATCAGGGGCGCGACCCGCAACGCTTTCTCGACATGGCGCGCCAGGTCAAAGCGTCCACGGTGTCCAGCCATTCGTTCAACGAAGATGCGTTTGCCGGGGTGATGCAGGCAGTAGACGGCATGGATTGGTCCGGCTACGGCGGGCGCATTATTTTGCTGGTCACCGATGCCGGTGCCCTGCGCAAGAATGACCCGTTCGCCACCACGCAGATGAACGAGGCCGAAGTGCGCCAGGCCGCGTTGGGCAAGCAGATCAAGATTTACGCGCTGCACCTGCGCACCGACGCCGGCAAGAAAACCCACGCGGGTGCTGAAAGCCAGTACCGCGTCCTGACGGCCGATGCCAACCCGCAAATCGGCGACCTCTACACGCCAGTGCCGGGCGGCGATGTACACAAACTGGGCGAGCGTGTTGACGAGATCGGCAGCGTGTTTGCCAACCTTGTGCACCAGGTGCGCAGTAACACGCCGCAACCGGTGCCGTTGTTGAGCTCGGCGCCGAGCCTGGCGGACAAGTCCGCCGCCGTCGGCTACGCGATGCACATGGATTTCCTCGGCCGCAAAACCGCGAGCCAGGCGCCGCAACTGGTCAGCGCCTGGACGGCCGACCGCGACCTCACCAACCCGGCACTGCCGGCGTTCCAGGTGTGCGTGATGCTGACCAAGTTGCAGCTCAACGACCTGCAGCAATCGCTGAAACTGATCGTGGACGCGGCGCGCAAAACCCAGACCTCACCCAAGGATTTCTTCCAGGAAATCGCCAGCGCCTCGGCTTACATGAGCCGCGACCCGCAGGCCCTGCGCAAGGGCGGCAACCTCGCCGACGGCGGCATTCTCGGTGAATACCTGGAAGGCCTGCCGTACCGCAGCAAGTCGCTGAACATGACGCAGGATTTGTGGCTGTCGCTGAGCGTGGCCGAACAGGAAGACTTTATCGACGAACTGGATTCGAAAATCCGCCTCTATGAAACCTTCCACAATGACCTGGCCAATTGGGTCCGTTTCGGCGATGCCGAGCCGGGCGACGCGTTGTACCGCGTGCCGTTGTCGACGCTGCCGTGATGCTGAACCTGAGCGCGGTGCACAAGAGCCGGGGCAGCGGTAGCCAACGCTACAGCCTGGTGATTCCGGGGCTGAGCCTGCGCGCGGGCGAGCAATTAGCGATTGTCGGGCCGAGCGGTTGCGGCAAAAGCACCTTGCTCGATCTGCTGGCGTTGGTGCTGGCGCCGGATCAGGTGGGGCAGTTTGAGTTCAATCAGCAGGATATCGGTGGGCTGTGGCGGGCGGATCAGCAGTCCAGGTTGGCCGCGCTGCGCAGCCAGCATCTGGGCTATGTGCTGCAAACCGGCGGGTTGCTGGGCTTTCTCGATGTGCGCGGCAATATTGCGTTGTCCCGGCAACTGCTGGGTTTGAAGGATGACGGCAGCGTGGCGCGGCTGGCTGAGCAGTTGGAAATCAGCGATCAGTTGGCCAAAAAACCGGCCGCGCTCTCAGTCGGCCAGCGCCAGCGCGTCAGTTGCGCCCGCGCCCTGGCCCATGCGCCGCAACTGGTGCTGGCGGACGAGCCCACCGCTTCCCTCGACCCGCTGAACGCCGAGCGTGTGATGCAGGCCCTGCTGGCCCAGGCCCGCGAGCACCGCGCGGCCTGTGTGATCGCCACCCATGACGAACCCCTGGCCCGCGCCAGTGGCTTGCAGGTGCGGCGCATCAGTTGCCGTCGCGACAGCGATGGCGGCGTCACCGCCACCCTCGGGGAGGCATGCTGATGCGCATCGGTCTGGTGGCGTCGCTGGCTTGGCAGGATTACCGCAACGACGCGTGGCTGTCAGCGTGTTCAGTGCTGGCGTTGGTCGCCGTCATTGCGCCGTTACTCGTGTTATTCGGCCTGAAATTTGGACTGGTTAGCAGTTTGACCGAACGCTTGGAGACCGACCCCGCCACCCGTGAAATTATCCCGTTGGGCGGCGGTCGATTCAGCCATGCATTCATCGAGCAGCTTGGGGGGCGCGGTGATGTGGCGTTTGCCATTGCGCGGACACGGCAGATTGCGGCGACGGCGCAGGTGGGTACGTTGACTCTGGAAATGCTGCCGACCGCGCCGGGTGATCCTTTGCTGAGCGGTTTGCCGGTGCCCAGGGGGCTGGACCAGATTGCGTTGAGCCACACCGCCGCCGAGAAGCTCGCGGCGCGGCCTGGCGACTGGCTGGAAACCGGCTTTGCACGGCAAGTGGCAGGGCGAGTTGAAGCTCAGCATACGCGGCTGCAGGTGCTGGCGGTATTGCCGCTGGAAGCTTTTGCCCGGGATGGTTTTTTTGCTGATTTGAGTGTGTTGCAAGCCGCAGAAGATTACCGCGATGGTCGTGCAGTGCCAGCGTTGGGCTGGGACGGTGAAGCGGTCGGTGTGAATGAGCAGCGCGTTTACCCGGCGTTTCGCCTGTACGCGCGCAACCTCGCGGATGTGGAAGCGCTGCGGGTGTATTTCGCCGCGCAGAACCTGCTGGTGTCGACCCAGGCGAACACCATCGCGCAGGTGCAGTCGTTGAGCCGCAACCTGTCGATTGTGTTCTGGATCATTGCCGGGCTGGCGCTGGCCGGGGCATTTGCAGCGATCTTTGCGGGGGCCCTGGCGGCGGTGGCGCGCAAGCGTCGCGAATTGTCGGTGCTGCGCCTGTTGGGGTTTTCCACCGGCGGGCTGTTGTTGTTTGTGGTGCTGCAAGCGCTGTACAGCGCAGGGTTTGCAACCGTGCTCAGTGCCGGCCTGTACGGCCTGGCTGAGGCGGCTTTAAACAAATTGTTCGGGCAGGTACCGGGCGAATACGCCAGCCATCTGTTGGCGCGTCATTACGGCCTGGCCCTGGTTGCAATCCTCGGCGTCAGTGCCGTGGCAGCGGCCTGCGGTGGTTGGCGGGTGGCGCGTATCCAGGCTTCTGAAGGAATCAGAGATGTTTAAGTTACTGGGCGCCGCCGTGGCGCTGAGCCTGGCCTCGATGGCCTGGGCCGATGAGGCGAGCGACAAGCTCGACAACCCCAAACCGCTGGCGGATGACGTGAGCCTGCCGCTGCCCTGCGAGGGCAACATGGTGTTTCGTTACGCCTACGTGTTGGCCCAAGGCACGCTGGATGACCGTGAAATCAGCCTCGGCTACCCCTTCGCCGAGGGCGAGGCGGGTTATCAGCAATCGTTTATTTCCGGCTACCGCCGCGACTTCATCAACGGCCAGTTCACCCTCAAGGATTTGCCCAAAGACTGGAACAAGGTCATCGCGCCACTGATGCCGAAGACCGACGCCAAGACGCCGCTCAAACCGATGCTGTATTTCATCGGCAAGTACGAAGTAACCGCACGCCAGTACGCCGCCGTGATGGCTCAGGCGCAATCCCTGGCCAGCGGCGAACCCGCGCCAGCCTGCGACCTTCCCACCGGCATGGCCGCGCGCTTGCCAAAGGTGAAGCTGTCGCGATTTGAGGCCGAGCGTTTCTCGGCGGTGTACAGCGCGTGGCTGATGAAATACCACCGCGACCTGCTGCCGGTGAGTGGCCGTGGTTCTTCTGCCGAAGACGGTGGCCTGGGCTTTGTGCGCCTGCCGACTGAAGTGGAGTGGGAATTCGCCGCGCGCGGTGGCCAGGCGGTGAGCCGCCAAGACTTGGAAGGCCGCCTGTTTCCACGGCGTGTCGAAGGCAGTGAAAGCGACGGCCCGCTGGGCGACTACGCGGTATTCAACCAGGTCGCCGGCGGCACCGGTCAGGCCGCGCGGCTGATGCCCATCGGCACCAAACTGCCCAATCCGATCGGCCTGTTCGACGTGATTGGCAACGCCGCCGAAATGGTCCAGGAATCCTTCCAACTGGTGCACGCCGGGCGGCGCCAGGGCACTTACGGCGGCTTTGTGGTCAAGGGCGGCAACTACCTGGAAGGCGAGGGCACGCTCTTTACCGGCATGCGCCGCGAGTACCCGTTGTTCGCCGCCGACGGCACCGAACAGAGCAACGAAACCACGGGCTTTCGCGTAGCGATTGGCGCGCTGTCGGCGCCGCGTTCGCGCTACAAGGAATTGTTCGAGCAGTGGAAAAAAGAAGGCCGCTTGGCGTCGCTGACCGACGCCATCGACGACGCCCAGGACCCGACCAAGCGTCTGGACAGCATCATCGCCGGCAGCGTCGACCCCAAGCTGCAAGCCGAACTCGGGCTGGTCAACGAAGAGCTCAAGCGCAACGTTTCGTTGATCGCCCAGCAACGCGAAGAGGCGGCGGGCAACCTGATTCAGTCCGCCGCGTTGGTGGCCGAGACCATCAGCAATTACAACATCCGCCTGGCCAACCTGCAGAAAAGCCGCCAGCAAGCCAAAGACAACAAGGACGAGGCCAGCGCGCAGTTGTTTGACATGGCCATCACCAATGGCCGCAGCGCCCTCGACGGCGCCGTGGCGATTTATATCGACAACCTGGCCACCGGCACGCGCTACACCGATGCGGTGATCCAGGCCCAGTTTCAACGGATCAAGGAAGAGTTGGATCGCAAGCCAGTGCTCGGCAAGAGCCTGGTGACGCGCGCGACACTGTTCGTTCGTCATGTCGGCAACTACCGCAAGCAACAGCGGGCCGACCCGGCGACGATCTTGAAGGAATTGCTCGCAGCGAGCGGTCAGCGGTCTTGACCGGTGGCTGTAAAGCGAGCTTGGAAGGGACTCAGGCGGCGGTGGGCCGTGCTGGGCAAGTCAAACTTAACAGAGAACACACCTATGCTTTTTTCCCGTAAGGCGGTTTCCAAGCGTCACCTGCTGCTGATCGCAGCCGGTTTCAGCACCGTGTTGACCGGTTGCGCCACGTCGCCGGCCTCCAAGGTCGCGTCGAGCACCAAGGTCGAGTACTACCCGAACTGCTACGAGCCGGTGCAGCACTTGCGTGCGACTGATTCGAACATGACCAAGTCGGTCGTGACCGGCGCGGCCATCGGCGCAGCGGGCGGTGCACTGCTGGGCGCCCTGACCGGCGACTCCGACAAGCGCGGGCGTAACGCGGCGATCGGCGCAGCGGGCGGCGCCCTGGCCGGCGGCGCGGCGGGTTACTACACCGAGCGCCAGAAGCAGATCACCGATGACAACCAGCGCATCGCGTCGTACTCCACCGACTTCAACAAAAGTGCCTCCGACATCGACCGCAGCACTGCCTACGCCAAGGCGTCCCAGCAGTGCTACCAGAGCGCGTTCACCAAGCTGGTGAATGATCGCAAGGCCAAGACCGTCAACGATACCGAAGGCCGCAAGCGCCTGGCGGAAATTGTCTCGGGCCTCAAAGAGTCGAACGACCTGATCGTTGCGGTCAACGGCAAGGCCAGCGAAGACCTGAACAACTACACCCAGGCCTACGAGCAAGACCTGCAACAAGTGGGTGTCCAGCGTGCCGACGTAGTGACCGTGGCGACCGCCGACACCACGCCGCCTGTGGCTGCGGCCAAAGGCAAAAAAGCCGTGAAACCGGCGAAAAAAGCCGCGCTGCCCACCGTGCCGAAAGAAGCGGTGACCACCGAGAAGAGCATCCAGACCGTGCAGGCCAAGCAAGCTGAAAGCAAGCAGGTTGCCAGCGCCGGTAAAGCGCAGATCGAAGGCACGTGCCGCGATCCGAACCTCGCCGACTGGGCGCCGGTGCCGTGCCCTAACGTTTAAGTAACATGCTGCTATAAGCGTCAAACGCCAGCCGATCTTCCGCTAATGCGCAAGATCGGTGGCGTTCTTTTTGCAAATCGTTAAACTGCTGCGGCCACTCAATAATTACACCGAGGCCGTGTGCATGAAATTTCGTCTTTTGTTGTGGGTGCTGGGCCTGATGATGGGCAAAGCCAGCCGCACCAATCCTGCCTTCCAGCAACAGTTGGGTGACAAAGACCTGGCGTTCCAGTTGCAGACCCTCGACGGCAAGGTTGCCCGTCACTTCATCGTCAAAGACCAGCGCATCACCAGCCGCTCGGGTGTTCACCCGGCGCCGGCGTTTGCCATCGCGTTCAAGGATGCCGCCTACGGTTTCGCCACGATGCAGGCGAAGAACAAGCAACTGGCGTTCATGACGGGGATTCAGGACAAGTCGATTCAGATCAAGGGCAACCCGGCGCTGGTGATCTGGTTCCAGGGGTTGACCAAGTATTTGAAGCCGAAGAAAAAGAAGTAAGGCTTTCAGTTAGACCGAGGTGGATTCTTCGCGAGCAAGCCCGCTCCCACATTCGACCGCATTCTCATGTTGGAACTCGGTCAACTGTGGGAGCGGGCTTGCTCGCGAATGCGGTCCAACAGGCTACATGTTTAACCCTGGCTGAACTGGGACGCCAATTCGCGCAACAGCACCTCGGCATCCAGCACCTTGCCCACCACTTCCTCCGCCTTGTCGCGGCTCAAGCCCAGACGCTCAAGCAGTGCATCCGGAATGGCCTCATCCGGCCCGGACCCAATGCCCCGGCTGCGCAACAAGCGCACCGCCAGGCAGACCAGGTTCGGGTATTCGGCGTACTGGCCGTCGTAGCTCGGGTCGTGCTGGAAGCGCAAGGCGGTGGACAACTCGTCCGGCATGTCCCAGTAGCGCATCAGCCAGGCGCCGATCTGCTCGCGGCTGATGCCCAGCAAGTGTTGCTCGACATAGCTGTGGCACAGGTGCGGGTTGACCTCCAGGTGCCGGCAGATCAGCGAGAAGTGTGGCGGAAACACGTGAGCCAACAGCAGATAACCGAAGTTGTGCAGCAGGCCGGCCAGGTAAGTCAGGCCGGCTTCCGGGCGCTGGGCGCGGGGCATGGCACGGGTCAGGCCTTCAATCACGGCGGCGGTGTAGATCGACTGATGCCAGTACGGCGTGGACTGGTGCGGGTGGTCTTTGGGCAAGCTCAGGGTTTTACCCAAGGCCAGGCCCAGCGCCAGGTTGATCACCAGATCGAAACCCAGCACGCGCACGATGGCGTCTTCCACCGAACGAATTTTGCCCGGCGACGCGTAGTACGGCGACGCGGCCCAGCTCACCACTTGGGCGGCCAGGGCCGGGTCGGTTTCGACAACGCCGGTGATGTCATCGATGGTGGCGTTGGGGTCGACGCGCAGCTTGATGATCTTCTGCGCGGTGTCGGCCAGCGGCGGAATCTCGAGAGTCGCTTCCAGGCGCTGCTGGATGCGGCGGGCGGTGAACGCCTGCATGGCCTGGGTGATTTCCTCGCGGTCATCATTCGGGCGGTCGAGGTTGGGGCGGATGTTGCTCAACGGCTCGCCGAAGTGCCCGGCAGTGGCTTTGGTGAGCATGGTCTTGAAGTCGCCGCTGGCGATTTCCAGCAGCAAGCCGGCTTCACCCGAGTGCACCAGCAAGCTCGGTTGATCGAGCAGGCTGCCTTCGTACAGGCAAGGCGAGGTGGTGAGCGCCGGCAGGCCCGGCAGCAGGCTCAGGCTGTGTTTGCCCAGCATGCGCTCGACGCGATCCGGCGACACGGCCGTGAGGCGGCGCCCGGTCAGTTCGGCGAGGCGGTTGAGGTCCAGCAGTTGGTTCTGGGGGAACAGCACCATGAGTGCGCCAACGGCATCTTCCAGCAGAACGGCCTGGACCTTTCGCGCGGGATTCAGGCCAGGTTGCTCTGCAACCTCCGTGAACGGAATAGCGAGCTTTGCGAGCAGAGCCCGAATGACCGGCGGGGCGGTCAGTGGGGCTGTGGCGAGGGCAACTTCTGACATGGCCTGATCCAAATTCGTACAGTCACCGAAGTATAACCAGCTTGATACAACTGTTGGTCGACTAAGTGAGTCAGGCGTCACACTTGGCCATATTGCTGCCCATGCCGCAGCCAGCGGTCGAGCAACGGGCTGACGTGATCCGGCCATCGCTCCAACAACGCTTGCGCGGCGTCACGCACGGCAGGCAACAGGTCGGCATCGCGCATCAGGTCGGCGACCTTAAATTGCAAAAGGCCCGTCTGGCGGGTGCCGAGCATTTCGCCGGGGCCGCGCAGTTCGAGGTCTTTTTCGGCTATCACAAACCCGTCGTTGGTTTCGCGCATGATGCCCAGGCGCTGGCGGCCGATCTGCGACAGCGGCGGATGATAGAGCAGCACGCAATGGCTCGCGGCGCTGCCCCGGCCGACACGCCCGCGCAATTGGTGCAGTTGCGCGAGGCCCAGGCGCTCGGGGTTTTCGATGATCATCAGGCTGGCGTTGGGTACGTCCACTCCGACCTCGATCACCGTAGTGGCCACCAGTAACTGCAGGTTGCCGGCCTTGAATTCGGCCATGACCGCCGCTTTTTCCGCAGGCTTCATGCGCCCGTGAATCAAGCCGACCTTGAGCTCGCCCAAGGCGCTGGTGAGGTCTTCAAAGGTGGTTTCGGCGGCCTGGCAGGTCAGTTCTTCGGATTCTTCAATCAGCGTGCACACCCAGTAAGCCTGACGACCTTCGGCGCAGGCGCCGCGCACGCGCTCGATCACTTCGACGCGGCGGGTGTCGGTGACCAGCACGGTGTTGACTGGGGTACGACCGGGCGGCAGTTCGTCGAGGATCGAGGTGTCGAGGTCGGCGTAGGCGCTCATGGCCAGGGTGCGCGGGATGGGGGTGGCCGTCATGATCAACTGGTGCGGGTTCATGCGCCCGCCCACGCCTTTCTGGCGCAGGGCCAGGCGCTGTTGCACGCCGAAACGATGCTGTTCGTCGATGATCACCAGCGCGAGGTTCTTGAACTGCACTTCGTCCTGGAACAGCGCGTGGGTCCCCACCACCATCGGCGCGCCGTTGGCGATTTGCTCCAGGGCGGCGGCACGCACTTTGCCCTTGAGCTTGCCCGCCAGCCAGGCGACTTCCAGGCCCAGGGGTTCAAGCCAGCGCTTGAAAGTGATGAAGTGTTGTTCGGCGAGAATCTCGGTCGGTGCCATCAGCGCAACCTGGTAACCGGCCTCTAACGCCTGCAAGGCGGCGAGGGCGGCGACCACGGTTTTGCCCGCGCCCACGTCCCCCTGAATCAGGCGCAGCATGGGTTCGTGCTGGCTGAGGTCGTAAGCGATTTCATTGCCCACGCGCTGTTGGGCACCGGTCGGCGCGAAGCCGAGGTTGGCCAGGTATTGTGCAGGCAGGCGTGTAGCTTTCGGCATCGCGGGTGCGCGCAAGGAACGCATGCTTTCGCGCAGGCGCTGCTGGGACAGTTGGTGGGTCAGCAGCTCTTCGAAGGCCAGGCGGTGCTGGGCCCAATGGTGACCCAGGGCCAACTCGTCGACATCGGCGTCAGCGGGCGGGTGATGCAGGTAACGAATCGCATCGTCCAGCGACGCCAGTTGGTAGTCGCGCGCCAGTTCGAGCGGCAGCCAGTCGGGCAGGCTTTTCGGACCGAGCATCGTCAGGGTTTGCATGCACAGTTGGCGCAGGCGCTGTTGGGTCAGGCCTTCGGTGAGCGGGTAGATCGGTGTGAGGGTGGTGTCGACCGGCGGTGGCTCGTCGCCGGTGATGGCGCGGTATTCCGGGTGGTAGATTTCCAGGCCCGATGCTCCGGGGCGCGCTTCGCCGTAACAGCGCACGCGCGTGCCACGCTTGAGACCTTCTTTCTGCGCATTGCTGAAATGATAGAAGCGCAGGCTCAGGCCACCGGTGCCGTCCTGCAGGCGCACCACCAGGCTGCGGCGCTTGCCCATCACCACGTCGGCGCCGCTGACGGTGCCTTCGACCACCGCGTCCTGCCCGGGGCGCAACTGGCCGATGGGCACCACTCGGGTGCGGTCCTGATAGCGCAGGGGCAGGTGAAACAGCACGTCCTGGAGATTTTCCAGGCCGACCTTGGCCAGTTTCTCGGCCATGGCTTCACCGACACCCTTGAGTGCCGTCACCGACACCTGTGACAGCTCAGTCATACGTCTGTTTAGCTCGCAGCAGGCGGCTTGGCCACCGAACACAGGCGGATCGAGTCGGCGAGGATCTCAATGGCTTTCGGGCGCGGGAAGCTGGCACGCCAGGCAATTGCCACGGTGCGGAACGGCACTGGCGGCGTGAGCGGGCGCACAGCGATCACGCCGGGGGCGTAGTGATGGCTGTCCACGGCCGACAACGGCAGGATCGAAATGCCCAGGCCGGAAGCAACCATGTGGCGTATGGTTTCCAGGGAGCTGGATTCCACGGTGGTGTGTTTGGCGCCGTCGTTGCCCTTGGTCAGGGTCGGGCAGGCTTCCAGCACCTGGTCGCGGAAGCAGTGGCCTTCGCCGAGCAGCAGCAGGCTCTTGTCATTGAGCAGGCCGGCGTCGATGGTGTCTTTCTGCGTCCACGGGTGCGAAGCCGGCATCAGCACGTAGAACGGCTCGTCGTAGAGCGGCAACGTCAGCACGTCGGCTTCGTTGAACGGCAGGGCGATGATGATTGCGTCCAGCTCGCCGTTGCGCAGTTTGTCGCGCAGCACGTGGGTGAAGTTTTCTTCGATATACAGCGGCATCTGCGGCGCGACGCGGTGCAGTTGCGGAATCAGGTGCGGGAACAGGTAAGGGCCGACGGTGTAGATGGCGCCGACTTTCAGCGGGGCCGTCAATTGGTTCTTGCCGGCCTGGGCCAGTTCGCGAATGCTTTGGGCTTGCTCCAGTACCTTCTGGGCCTGGGCAACGATGCCTTCGCCGACCGGAGTCAGGCGCACGGCGCTCTTGCTGCGCTCGAAAATCAGCACACCGAGTTCGTCTTCAAGCTTTTTCACACCCACCGACAGCGTCGGCTGGCTGACATGGCAACGCTCGGCCGCGTGGCCGAAATGCTGCTCTTGGGCGAGGGTCACGATGTAGCGTAATTCTGTAAGAGTCATAGCGAGCGTCCATGAGGTTGCGGGCCAAGCATACCGGCTGCAATCGATAGACGCACGTTATCAGAGACAGTGGTACTTACGACACCCGGTAATCGGGTGTCGTGAAGCATGACTCAATTTTGTGGGTACTTGAACGTGAAGGTTTCGGTGAACGGGCCCCACCATTCCGGCACACCGGTTTCTTTGTCGATATGGTGGAAGAAGCCGTTGATCTGCGGGCTCTCATAGCGCAGCACCACGGTGTAGGTGCCAGGGCCGTCCATCTTCACGTTGTTGGCGTAATGGGCGCCGTCTTTGGCGACCATGGGCAACAGCGTGCCGATTTCCTTGTAGTTCGGCGAGCCCTGCTTGACCAGCGAATAGCTGATGCTCAGGTACGGTATCCACTCACCGTTGGCGAACCCGTATTTGTTGTCGGCGGTGGCGTGCACATCGGTTTCCAGGTGCACCGAGTCTTTGTCCATCACCATGCCTGGCGGCATCGGCGCCATCTCGATGCCGGTCAGGTAGGACGAGGCGATCTCCATGTCGTGGGCCTGCACGGGCCCGCCAATAGGATACTCGCGCGCTTGGCTGTAAGCGGAAAACGCCAGCGTGGTGGCGAGTGCCAGTGCTGCGGCGACGGGTTTGCACAGGTGCTTCATGGGTGATGCTCCAGGGTGGGTGGTCAGGATTGAGAGGGGCGCGAGTGAATCAGGCGGCTGCCCACCACAAGGACGGCGAGGGTGAGCAGCCAGGCAAACAGCTGAACGCCCAAGGGGCGGTCGGTGTAGCCGGTCATGGCTTGCAGGGCGCGGCCGCCGAGGCTGGCGTCGGAGACCAGCCATGAGGTGTCCCAGAGCTGATAGCCCCAGGCGGGAATCAGGTTGATGCCCGCCAGAATGGCCGCGGCGCGACCGGCCATGCCGGCGGCGAGCACGGCGATCATCCAGCTGGTCACCGAGAACAGACGCTTGAGGCTGATGACCAGCAGGCCGCGATACAGCAACCACGACAAGGCGCCGCCAGCCGCAATGCCGAGCAGGCCGCCGATCAGCATGGTCAGTGGTTCGGTGTGGGTGGAGGCGGCGATGCCGTAGAGAAACAACACAATCTCCGAGCCTTCACGCAGCACCGCGACGGTAATGACCACAGCCAGGGCCAGCAGGGATTTGTCGCCTTTTTGCACGGCCAGGCCGGTGCTGCGCAGCTCGTTCGCCAGCTCGCGGCCATGGCTGGCCATCCACAGGTTGTGCCAGCCCAGCATGAACACGGCGACGATCAGAATGGCCGCGTTGAAAATTTCCTGGCCGAAGCCATCCAGCGCTTGGGTGATGGCGCCGGTGAACAACGCCAGGATGCCGGCCCCGCAAACGCCCGCGACGATCCCGCCGGCGATGAACAGTCCGCGCCGGGCCAGGCCCTGGGTAGCGGCCATGACAATACCGATCACGATCCCGGCTTCCAGCACTTCTCGAAACACAATCAACAGGCAGGCGAGCATGGCTTACTCCTTGGCCGCGACGGCAGTGACGGTGCCTTTGGCCTGGTCCGGGTGGTAGTCGTCGAAAAAGCTGTAGGTGCCAGGGTGCATCGGCCCGGCGAACACGGTGATGGTGTTGCCGGGCACGACGATTTTTTCGAACTTCATGTCGTAGCTTTCGAACTCGTCGACGCTGTCATCGTTATTGGTGAGCTGGATGCGAAAGCGTTCGCCGGCCGGAACCGTGAAGGTCGAGGGCGAAAAGGTATGGTTCTGGACGGCCAGGGTGATGACCTGATCGGCATGGGCTGCGCAAGACGCGCCAGTGAGCGCGAGCAGAAGGGCGGGGGTGCGCAGAATGCGGGGCATCGCGAAAACCTCTCAAATGAGAACTGTTCGCGCATGCTTGGCTTTGTATTGGAATGTTACAAGTGAAGACGCATGACATCGGTCATGCATTCAGCTGCGGTTCAGCAGTAAGCGGGCGGGGTGCCCAAGAAGGGAAATGGGCACCCGCAGGTGCCCATTGGGAGTGGCTCAGCGGCGGCGCTTTTCAATGTTGTAAACGAACGGCGCGACGATTTCGACGCTGCCGCCTTTCAACATATCCGCCGGTGGCTTGGGCAGTGGCTGGGCACGACGAATCATGTCCAGGGTCGCGCGGTCCAGGTCGGCGTTGCCGGAGCGGCCCACCAATTCATAGGACAGCACGTTGCCTTCTGCATCGACCACGAAACGCAGGCGGTTCAAGCCTTCCTTGCCACGTTGTTGCGCGCCCGGCGGGTACTTCTTGTACTTTTGCAGGTGCGCCAGCAGGGTGCCTTCCCAGGACGCTTTGGCCGCGACCTGTTGAGGCGACGGGCCTGGCGTTGGCTGGGCCGATTTTTCAGTCGGTGCATTGTTCTGCGGGCTCTCGCTCGGCGGCTCTTCGGAAGGTTTTTCCTTGGGCGGCTCGGGCTTCTTCTCCACAGGCTTTGGCGGCTGAGGTTTGGGCTTGGGCTTGACCGGCTTGGGCACCTGAATCGTTGGCTTGGGTGCCTCGGCCAGTTTCGGCAGGGGCAGCTCTTCCACCGGTGCAGGCGGCTGCGGCGGCGTGATCACCTTGGGCGGAGCCGGCGGCGGCGGTGCGGGCATCGGCGCCAGGTCGATGACCATGGCCGCCGGTGGCAGCGTCACCGGATGCGGCGCGGACCATTGGAGCGCGATGATGATCGCGACGGCATGCACGCCCAGCACGACGGCGAGGCTGGTGCCATACCGCGTCAGTTTGTGGCGCGTCGTGATCATTTCTTGGCTGCCGTCTCAAGTCCGACCAGGCCCACCTTGAGGTAGCCGGCTGCCCGCAGGGCATCCATCACGCTCATCAGGTCGCCGTAGTCCACGCCCTTGTCGGCCTGGAAGAAGATCGTCGTGTCTTTCTTGCCTTGGGTCTTGGCGTCGAGCACCGGGCCCAGGGTTTCAGCTTTGACTTCTTCTTCGCCCAGGTACAGGCGTTGGTCCGCCTTGACGCTGAGGAAAATCGGTTTCTCCGGCCGCGGCGCAGGCTTGGCGCTGGACGCGGGCAGGTCAACCTTGATGTCCACGGTGGCCAACGGTGCGGCCACCATGAAGATGATCAGCAGCACCAGCATCACGTCGATAAACGGCGTGACGTTGATTTCGTGGTTCTCGACGAGTTCATCGTCGCCTTGATTCAAATGCAGGCCCATGGCCGATTACCCCACTTTCACCATGTGCGGTTGCGAGCTGCGCTCGGTAGGCAGGTGATCGAGGTCGCGGCTGACCAGCAGCAGGACTTCTGCCGACGCGTCCGACACCTGGGCCTTGTAGCCGGCAATCGAACGGGCGAAGACGTTGTAGATCACCACCGCAGGAATCGCGGCAACCAGGCCCAGGGCCGTGGCCAGCAGGGCTTCGGCGATGCCGGGGGCAACGACGGCGAGGTTGGTGGTCTGGGTTTTGGCGATGCCGATGAAGCTGTTCATGATGCCCCACACGGTACCGAACAGGCCCACGAATGGCGCGGTGGAACCGATGGTCGCCAATACGCCGGTGCCGCTGCTCATGTTACGGCCACAGGCTGCAACCAGGCGCTCCAGGCGGAAGCTGACGCGTTCCTTGATGCCTTCCTTCTCGCGGGTGTTGGCCGACAGGCGCATTTCTTCCAGCGCGTCGTGTACCAGCAGGTTGGCCAGCGTGCCCTTCTTGGTCGCGGTGTCGCTGGCTTCCTTGAGGGTGGTGGCTTTTTTCAGGTGGACGATTTCAGTGCGCAGGCGACGCTTGGCGCCGAGCAGCTCGAAGCCCTTGGCGATCCAGATGGTCCAGGTAATGATCGAGGCGATGGCCAGGCCGATCATCACGGCTTTCACCACGACGTCAGCATTCTGGTACATGCCCCACGGCGACAGGTCGTGAGCCATGCCCAGCGAGTTGTCTTCTTCCAGTACAACACCGCCATCATCGGCAGGCGCGGGAGCCGCAGCCTGGGCCGGGTCGGTGGCCGCAGGTGCCGCAGCAGGTGCGGCCGGTGTCGCTGCATTGTGTTCGGCAGCGGCCGGAGCGGCGGGTGCGGTGGCATCAGCGAATGCGGCGGTCGGCGCCAGCAGTACGCTGAACAGCATCGCAGCCAGCGCACGCCAGGCGCGGGATGGGCTGTGAGGCTTGGTTGGCGAAGCGGGGTTTGTATTACGTGTCATGCTGGCCGGACCTGAGAGAAAAAATGAGTGATCGTCCTGCCAGACCCAAGAGGGTCGAGGACAAATGGGTAGTCATTATTGCAAGTAATTCTTGTTAACAGAAGTAATACAGTTACTTTATTTGTCCTTTTGCTGGCCGCTGGTCATCTCCGGCGGCTAATCTGCGCCTTTAAGAATGGAGTTTTCGGATGTCTGCGCCTTCTGTTGTGATTGCCGGTTGCGGCGATGTGGGTAGTCGGCTAGCCAGCCAATTGCTGGCCTCGGAATGGGAGGTACATGGCCTGCGCCGTGATATTTCGAAGCTTCCCGAGGGTGTGATCGGCATTGCCGGCGACCTGTTCAAGAAAGACTGCCCCGACACTTGGCCGATCGGCGGGGTGGATTACCTGGTGTATTGCGCGGCTGCGACCGACCACGACGAGGCGGGTTACCGCGCCGCTTACGTGCAAGGTTTGCAGCATGTACTGGAGTGGCTGGGCGACTACGGCCAGGAGCCCAAGCACCTGTTGTTTGTGTCCAGCAGCAGTGTGTACGGGCAGCAGAATGGCGAGTGGGTCGACGAAACGTCTGACACCCAGGCGCAGGGCTACTCCGGCAAAGTGATGCTGGAAGCCGAGCAAGTGGCGCTCAACAGCGGTATCCCAGCGAGCATCGTGCGTTTGACCGGCATCTACGGCCCTGGCCGTGAATGGTTGTTGACCCAAGTGCGCCAAGGCTACCGAGTAGCGATCGACCCACCTTTATATGGCAACCGGATTCACGCGGATGACGCGGCGGGCCTGTTGGCCTTTTTGCTGCGTCATGTGGAGCAGGGCGGTGCGTTGGACAAGGTTTATATCGGCGTGGACGACGTGCCTGCGCCGTTGGCGGAAGTGGTGGGCTGGTTGCGCGAGTATCTCGGTGTGACCGAATGGGCGGACGATGCGAGTGTGCGTAGGGCGGGGAGTAAGCAGTGCAGTAATGCGCGGGCCAAAGCGCTGGGCTGGGTGCCGACGTATCCGAGTTACCGCGAAGGCTACGCGGCGATTCTCAAAGGCTGAAACGCGGTTAGGCATGTGGGAGCTGGCTTGCCTGCGATGCGGGCGCCTCGGTGTATCAGTTGTACCGAGGTGATGCATTCGCGAGCAAGCCCGCTCCCACACAAGCCCGCTCCCATATTTGGATCCAGGTGACGCGGTTTACTGTTTTTCCAGCAGCCACTGCCGTGGGCCGGGCGTAAACGAAGGCACTTCATCCGCCAGCGCCGTATTCACCGCCTGGAAGATTTCCAGCTTCTTGCCCTTGCGCATGAAGATCCACGGGTTGCCCTGGCCGTTCAGCTGCAGCCAGATGCTGTCATAGCCGCCACTCATGGAGGCGCAATCGCCGGCCAGGCACAGCGAATACTGATCAACCCCAGGCAGGCCGGCGACTTTGCCGTTGGCCTGGAATTGAACGGTGGCACCGTCACCATTGCCGTCCTTGATCTTCCAGTCACCGCCCAGATAGGCCGCATACAGCGCACGCTCGAAGTTGGCGCCCAATGGCGCGCCTTCCGGGGCCGGGTCTTTGGCGCGGGCGAACAGTTGCTCGGGCTCGTTGTCGTTGGCAACTTGCAGCAATTGTTTGCCTTTGCGCTTGAGTTCGGTAGCGGAGCTGCCGTAGAACTCGACGCTCCAGGCGCCGGATTTCTCACCGAGCAATTTGCCTTCAGCTACTTCAAAACCGTTGTAGTAGCGGGCCTGCGAAGCCTTGGGGTTGACCTCCCACTCGAGGTTCGGGCCAAAAGTTTGCAGGGCTTCACGCAAAGGGCCGCCCTTGGCTGCCGCGTTGATGGCGGCCTGGTTGATCCAGGTGCCGCTTACATCCAGGTCGGCGGGGTTGCTGGCACAGCCGCCGAGCAACAGGGCGAGCAACGAAGAAGCTAGAAGCGCTTTGCGCATTACGAAATCCTTCTGAAACGAAGTCGGCGCAACCTGAAAAGGTTGCGCCGGATGTTTTTACTCGATGACCAGAATCGCGTCCATCTCAACCTGCGAGCCCTTTGGCAGGGCGGCAACGCCAATGGCGGCACGGGCTGGGTACGGCTGCTCGAAGTACTTGCCCATGATCTCGTTGACCTTGGCGAAGTGGCTCAGGTCGGTGAGGAAGATGTTCAGTTTGACGATGTCCTTGAACGAACCACCGGCCGCTTCGGCCACCGACTTGAGGTTTTCGAAGACCTGTACGGTCTGTGCTTCGAAACCTTCAACCAGTTCCATGGTTTTTGGGTCCAGTGGAATCTGGCCGGACATGTAGACGGTGTTGCCCGCCTTGATCGCCTGGGAGTAAGTACCGATGGCGGCCGGGGCTTTGTCGCTGGTGATAACGGTCTTGGTCATGTGTGACTCCTTGTAAGAGGTTTATTAGGCACGCATACGGGTGATGCGGATGACCCCGGTCAAGGCGCGCAGTTTCTTGATCACGCGGGCCAGGTGCACGCGGTCGTGCACGCTGACCACCAGTTGGACCACGCTGATGCGACCATCGCGCTCGTCCATGCTGATTTTTTCGATATTGCCGTCGGCGGCGTTGACGCTGCTGGCCAGCAGGGCGATCAGGCCGCGCTGGTGCTCCAGCTCGACGCGCAACTCGACGTTGAACTCGCCGGTGACATCCTTGGCCCACGAGAGCTGGATGCATTTTTCCGGGTTGTGGCGGATTTCGGTGATGTTGCGGCAGTTGTCCAGGTGCACGACCATGCCTTTGCCTGCCGACAGATGGCCGACAATCGGGTCGCCCGGGATTGGCGTGCAGCACTTGGCGTAGCTGAGCACCAGACCCTCGGTGCCGCGGATGGCCAGCGGGCCTTCGGGGCTTGGCAACTGTTCGCCTTCGCCGAGCAGACGGCGGGCGACCACGTAGGCCATGCGGTTGCCCAGGCCGATATCTTCCAGCAGGTCTTCGATGGTTTCCTGGCGGTACTCGTGGAGCATCGCTTGCACGCGCTCGGCCGGGATTTTGTCGAGGGCGCTGTCGAAGCCGTTGAGTACCTTGTTCAGCAGGCGTTCGCCCAGGCTGATGGACTCGGAACGGCGTTGCAGTTTCAAGGCGTGACGAATGTGTGTGCGCGCCTTGCCGGTGACCACAAAATTGAGCCAGGCCGGGTTCGGGCGCGCGCCCGGTGCGCTGACGATTTCGACCGTGGAGCCGCTTTGCAGCGGTTCGGACAGCGGCGCGAGGCGACGATTGATCCGGCAGGCGATGCAGCTGTTGCCCACGTCGGTGTGTACCGCGTAAGCAAAGTCGACCGCCGTGGAGCCTTTGGGCAGCTCCATGATCCGGCCTTTGGGCGTGAACACGTAGACCTCGTCCGGGAACAGGTCGATCTTCACGCTTTCGATAAATTCCAGGGAGTTGCCGGCACGTTGCTGCATTTCCAGCACGCCCTTGACCCACTGGCGGGCGCGGGCATGGGTGCCTTTGGGCTGCTCGTCGCCGCTGGATTTGTACAGCCAATGGGCGGCGATGCCGTTGTTGGCCATCTCTTCCATTTCACGGGTGCGAATCTGGATTTCGATCGGCACGCCATGCATACCAAATAACGTGGTGTGCAGTGACTGGTAGCCGTTGGCCTTGGGAATCGCGATGTAATCCTTGAAACGGCCTGGCAGGGGTTTGTACAAATTATGTACAGCGCCCAGCACGCGGTAGCAGGTGTCGACCTTGTCGACGATGATCCGGAACGCGTACACGTCCATGATCTCGTTGAAAGCCCGGCGCTTGCCGCGCATCTTTTTATAGATGCCGTAGATATGCTTTTGCCGACCGCTGACTTCGCCTTCAATCTCGTCGATCGCCAGGCAATGGCTCAGCGACTCTTCGATCTTGTTGACGATTTCCTTGCGGTTGCCCCGGGCACGCTTGACCGCCTGATAGATGCGCGCCGAACGCATCGGGTGCATGGCCTTGAAGCCAAGGTCTTCGAACTCGATACGAATGGCGTGCATGCCCAGCCGGTTGGCGATGGGCGCGTAGATTTCCAGGGTTTCCTTGGCGATGCGCCGGCGTTTTTCGCCGGACAGCACTTCCAGCGTGCGCATGTTGTGCAGCCGGTCGGCCAGCTTGACCAGGATCACCCGGATGTCGCGGGCCATGGCCATGGCCATCTTCTGGAAGTTTTCCGCCTGGGCTTCGGCCTTGGTTTCGAAGTTCATCTGGGTCAGTTTGCTGACCCCGTCGACCAGTTCGGCCACGGTTTCGCCAAATTGCGCGCTGAGCGCTTCCTTGGCGATGCCGGTGTCTTCGATCACGTCATGCAGCATCGCGGCCATCAGGCTCTGATGGTCCATGTGCATGTCGGCCAGAATGTTTGCCACGGCAAGAGGGTGCGTGACATACGCCTCGCCACTGCGGCGGCGTTGGCCGTCGTGGGCTTGTTCGGCGTAGAAATACGCTCGGCGGACCAGGTTGACCTGGTCTGGGCCGAGGTAGGCCGATAAGCGATCGGCGAGGGCGTCTATGCTCGGCAAAGTGTGAACTCCTGCCGTTGGCTGTGACCCCGCGCCGTGCTACGTCGACCAGGCATAGGCTTAGACGGCCTCGTTGGACTCGTCCTCGAACGCTGCAAACAGCGGTTCGTCTTCAACGATTTCGGCGTTGGCGATGAACTCGTAGCTCATCAGGCCTTCAGCGATTTCACGCAGGGCCACTACGGTAGGCTTGTCGTTTTCCCACTGGACCAGGGGCTCTTTGCCGCCAGTGGCCAGTTGACGGGCACGCTTGGTAGAGAGCATGACCAGCTCAAAGCGGTTATCCACGTGTTCTAGGCAGTCTTCAACGGTTACGCGGGCCATGGTATTCCTCGGAGCGAATGCAAGATGCGCGCTGCCCGGTTGGGCGAGCGGACTGAACAGTTTAAAAAATCACCAGCGTTTAGGGAAGCGCTGATTTTTCGCAAGCCTTCGTAAAACCGCTGCACGTGCCAATGTAAAGCCCTTGCAGCGGTTTTGGGAAGCGCCAATCAGCCGAGCAATTCAGCGAGCAATTTGCCGAAACGCTGCTGTTGACGCTTTTGCTGGAGCTGATTGGTGCGGAAAATCGCCTTCAAATCATCCAGTGCGTGGGCAAAATCGTCGTTGATGATCAGGTAGTCGTAGTCGACGTAGTGGCTCATTTCGCTGACGGCCTCACGCATGCGGCCTTCGATGATCTCGTCACTGTCCTGGCCACGGTTGGTCAGGCGCTGGTGCAAGGCTTGCAGCGACGGCGGCAGGATGAAGATCGAACGCGCCTTTGGCATCAACTGGCGCACTTGCTCGGCGCCCTGCCAGTCGATTTCCAGGATCAAGTCGTGGCCTTCGTCCAGGGTCTGCTGCAAGTGGCTCTGCGAGGTGCCGTAAAGGTTGCCGAACACTTCGGCGCGCTCCAGGAAGTCACCGTGCTCGATCATCTTGACGAACTCGGTGCGCTCGACGAAGTGATAGTGCACGCCGTTCACCTCGCCCGGGCGCATGGCGCGTGTGGTGTGGGAGACCGAGATGCGGATCTGCTCGTCAGCGTCGGTCAAGGCCTTGACCAGGCTGCTCTTGCCCGCGCCCGAGGGGGCGGAAATGATGTAAAGGGTGCCGGTGCTGTGGGTCATGGAGGTTGCCTTACTCAATATTCTGTACTTGTTCGCGCATCTGCTCAATCAACACTTTGAGGTTGACCGCAGCCTGGGTGCTGCGCGGGTCAAACGCCTTGGAGCCCAGTGTATTGGCTTCGCGGTTGAGTTCCTGCATCAGGAAGTCCAGGCGCCGACCGGCGGCACCGGCGGATTTGAGCACCCGGCGCACTTCAAGAATGTGGGTGCTCAGGCGGTCGAGCTCTTCGGCCACGTCGCTTTTCTGGGCGAGCAGGACCATTTCCTGCTCCAGGCGCGTCGGGTCGAGGTCGGCCTTCATGTCGGCGAAGCGGTCGAGGACCTTCTGGCGCTGGGTGGCGAGCATCTGGGGCACCAGTTCACGCAGGGTGACCACGTCCTCTTCAATCGAGGTCAGGCGCTCGCTGATCAGGCGGGCCAGCTCGGCGCCTTCACGTTCGCGGCCGGCCTTGAGCTCCTTCAAGCCCTGGTTGAACAGGGCAAGGGCTTCGGCGTTGAGGGCTTGCGGGTCAGTGGCGTCGGCGACCAGTACGCCGGGCCAGGCCAGCACTTCCAACGGGTTCAGCGCGGCGGGCTGCTTGATCAGGCCGGCGATGGTTTCGGCGGCTGCGACCAGTTGCGCGGCGCGGTCACGGTCAACCTGCAGCGGTTTGCCGGTGGTTTCTTCGGTAAAGCGCAGGGTGCATTCCAGCTTGCCTCGGGAAATGCCCTGGCGCAGCGCTTCACGCACGGCGCCTTCGAGGTCGCGAAAGGATTCCGGCAGGCGCAGGTGCGGCTCCAGGTAGCGGCTGTTGACCGAGCGCAGTTCCCAGCTCAGGGTGCCCTGGACGCCGGCTTTTTCGACGCGGGCGAAGGCGGTCATGCTGTGCACCATGGAAGTACCTCGCGATGCAGTCCCGCAAATACGGGTGGGTGGTTAAATTGAAGCCGACAGGCTGCGAAGGCGCAGGAGTGTAGCGCAGTGGGGCGGGCGCGCCCAAACAATGGGCGATGGGCAGGCCTTTCGTAACCGAATTTTTAGAAGTGCCCCGAAACGGTTCGCGGCTCTATAATGTCGGCAGTTTTTCGTCCTCCGTACAGGTACCCCCTATGAAACGTCCAAGTGGTCGCGCTGCCGATCAGCTCCGCTCGATCCGCATCACCCGCAACTACACCAAACACGCCGAGGGATCTGTACTGGTCGAGTTTGGCGATACCAAGGTGATCTGCACCGTCAGCGTCGAAAACGGCGTTCCGCGTTTCCTCAAAGGTCAGGGCCAGGGCTGGTTGACCGCCGAATACGGCATGCTGCCGCGCGCCACCGGCGAGCGTAACCAGCGTGAAGCCAGCCGTGGCAAGCAAGGCGGCCGCACCCTGGAAATCCAGCGTTTGATCGGTCGTTCCCTGCGCGCAGCCCTGGACATGTCCAAGCTGGGCGACGTGACGTTGTACGTCGACTGCGACGTGATCCAGGCCGACGGCGGCACCCGCACCGCGTCCATCACCGGTGCCATGGTGGCCCTGGTCGACGCACTGAAAGTGATCAAGAAGCGCGGCGGCCTGAAAGGCGGCGACCCGCTCAAGCAAATGATTGCTGCCGTGTCGGTGGGCATGTACCAGGGCGAGCCTGTACTGGACCTGGACTACCTGGAAGACTCGGCCGCCGAAACCGACCTGAACGTGGTGATGACCAGCACCGGCGGTTTCATTGAAGTACAGGGCACCGCCGAAGGCGCGCCGTTCCAGCCTGCTGACCTGAATGCCATGCTCGCGCTGGCTCAGAAAGGCATGACCGAGATCTTCGAACTGCAAAACGCCGCGCTCGCTGACTGAGCCGGTCGACCTCAAGGAGAAACGCCATGAATGACAGTCAACTGCCGGAACCCACGCTTTCCTACGAAGTGCGTCAAAGTGCAATGTTGTGTCATCTCGCGGCGTTTCTGGGGTTTGTGTTCCCCTTCGGCAGTGTCGTGGGGCCGCTGATCCTGTGGCAGATGAAGAAGGAAGTCAGCCCGTTCATCGATGATCAGGGCAAGGAAGCGCTGAATTTCCAGATCACCGTGGCCATCGCCTGGATCGTGTGCATCGTGCTGGCCTTTGCGGTCATCGGGTTCTTCCTGATGACGGCCCTGGCCATCGCCAGCGTGGTGCTGACGATTATTGGGTCGATCAAGGCCAATAAGGGGATCGCCTATCGCTACCCCTTGACCTGGCGACTGGTCAAATAATGAACGCCCACAAAAAAACCGACAGCGATGTCGGTTTTTTTGTGCCTGGAAAAAGACTTCAGATGGTCAGTGTCCAGTCGTAGTCCACGATCAGCGGCGCGTGCTGCGAGAAGCGTGGCTGGCGCGGCAAGCGTGCACTGCGCACGAAGCGGCGCAGGCCCGGAGTCAGCAACTGGTAGTCGAAACGCCAACCCAGGTTAAGCATCTCGGCCTGTTCGTTATCCGGCCACCAGCTGTACTGGTCGCCTTCACGGCTGACTTCGCGCAGGGCATCCACATAGCCCATGTTGCCGACAATCTCGTCCATCCAGGCACGTTCCGGTGCCAAGAAGCCCGGGGATTGCTGGCTGTCGCGCCAGTTCTTGATATCCAGCTTCTGTTGCGCCACGTACAGCGAGCCACAGTAAATGTACTCGCGACGTTTACGCCGCTGTTTATCCAGGTAACGGGCGAAATCGTCCATTAGCTTGAACTTCTGGTTCAAGTCTTCATCGCCGTTCTGCCCCGAAGGGAGCAGCAAGGTCGCGATGCTGACCTTGTCGAAATCGGCTTGCAGGTAGCGCCCGTAGCGGTCGGCTGTCTCGAAGCCGAGGCCGCTGATGACCGCCTTGGGTTGCAACCGCGAATACAAAGCCACGCCACCTTGGGTGGGCACTTCGGCATCGCAGGCATAAAGGAAGTAGCCATCCAGTTGGAAGGCTGGGTCGTCCAGTTCAAAGGCGGAGGCGCGGGTGTCCTGCAGGCAGATGACGTCGGCATTCTGTGCTTGCAGCCAACTGAGCAAACCACGCTCGACTGCAGCCTGAATACCATTGACGTTCACACTGATGATCCGCATAAATGGCCCCAAAAATCGCGTGCGTGTATGATACACGCCGTCTACCTAATTAGCTAAATCCGTGGTATCTGAGGCTTTTTTCATGCAGGCGTATCAACGCGATTTCATTCGTTTTGCCATCGATCGCGGCGTTTTGCGCTTCGGTGAGTTCACTTTGAAGTCCGGGCGCACCAGCCCGTACTTCTTCAATGCGGGCCTGTTCAACTCGGGTTCGGCCCTGGCTCAGCTGGGTCGTTTCTATGCGGCGGCCATCGTTGAAAGCGGTATTTCCTTCGACGTGCTGTTTGGTCCGGCCTACAAAGGTATTCCTTTGGCAGCGGCGACCGCCGTAGCGCTGGCTGAACATCACGGGCAGGACCTGCCATGGTGCTTCAACCGCAAAGAAGCCAAGGCGCATGGCGAAGGCGGCAGCCTGGTTGGGGCTCCGCTCAAAGGCGACGTGCTGATCATCGACGACGTAATCACCGCTGGCACCGCTATCCGCGAAGTGATGCAGATCATCGCTTCCCAGGACGGCGCCAAGGCGGCCGGCGTGCTGATCGCGCTGAACCGCCAGGAGCGCGGCAACGGTGAGTTGTCGGCGATCCAGGAAGTGGAGCGCGATTTCGGTATTCCGGTAGTGAGCATTGTGTCGTTGAACCAGGTGTTGCAGTTCCTGGAAGATGATGCGCAGCTCAAGCAGCACTTGCCGGCTGTTCGCGCATACCGCGAGCAATTTGGCGTCTGACGCAGTAAGTCCTGTGAAGTGGGTTTGTGTGGGAGCGGGCTTGCTCGCGAATACGGTGTTTCAGAAACATATCCGGTGACTGACACGCCGCTTTCGCGGGCAAGCCCGCTCCCACAGGGGATCTCCACTGTACTGCAGAATCAGATCGCAAATAAAAAAGCCCCCGCTCAATTCAATTGAGCGGGGGCTTTTTGGTTTTCAGCGATTAAGAGCGCTTGCGGTTACTGATCAGCGTGCCCATGCCGGTATCGGTAAAGATCTCCAGCAGCACCGCATTCGGTACGCGGCCGTCGATGATCAACGAACTGCCCACGCCGCCCTGCACTGCTTCCAGTGCGCAACGGATCTTCGGCAGCATGCCGCCGTAAATGGTGCCGTCAGCGATCAACTCGTCCACTTGTTGAGTGGTCAAGCCGGTCAGTACCTTGCCTTCCTTGTCCATCAGGCCGGCGATGTTGGTCAGCAACATCAGCTTTTCAGCCTTCAGCGCCTCGGCGACTTTGCCGGCCACCAGGTCGGCGTTGATGTTGTAGGACTCACCATTGGCGCCTACGCCGATTGGCGCGATTACCGGGATGAAATCACCTTTGACCAGCAGGTTCAGCAGGTCGGTGTTCACGCCGACTACTTCGCCCACCTGGCCGATGTCGATGATTTCCGGCTGAGTCATTTCCGGCGTCTGACGGGTTACGGTCAGTTTTTTCGCACGGATCAGCTCTGCGTCCTTGCCGGTCAGGCCGATGGCGCTGCCGCCATGACGGTTGATCAGGTTGACGATGTCCTTGTTGACCTGGCCGCCGAGGACCATTTCCACCACGTCCATGGTTTGCGCGTCAGTGACGCGCATGCCGTCGATGAAGTGACTCTCGATCGACAAGCGCTTGAGCAGATCACCGATTTGCGGGCCACCACCGTGCACTACCACCGGGTTGATCCCCACGGCTTTCATCAGCACGATGTCGCGGGCAAAGCCGGTTTTCAGCTCGTCGCTTTCCATGGCATTGCCACCGTACTTGATCACCAGCGTCTTGCCGACGTAGCGTCGGATGTACGGCAACGCTTCGGAAAGGACCTTGGCAGTGTTGGCAGCGGCTTCGCGTTCGAGGGTCATTCAGGGCTCCGGTAAAAAATCAGAACGGTAATTGGAGATCAGGGGCAACACGTTTCAACTGGGCGTGGAACACGTCCTTGATGCGCTGCAACTCAGCCTCGGTATCCGCCTCGAAACGCAGGACCAGCACCGGTGTGGTGTTGGACGCGCGAACCAGGCCCCAGCCTTTGGCGTAATCGACTCGCACACCATCAATGGAGGTCAGGTTGGCGCCTTCACCCCATTGCGCATCGTGCAGTGCGTCAATGATGCTGAATTTGCTCTCTTCGGTCACATGGATATTGATCTCTGGCGTAGAAATATCATTCGGGAACGTCTGAAACAGCTCCTGAGCGGTCGATTTTTCCTTGCTGAGGATCTCCAGCAGACGAGCGGCGCTGTAAATGCCGTCGTCAAAGCCGAACCAGCGTTCCTTGAAGAACACGTGGCCGCTCATTTCGCCGGCCAACAGTGCGCCGGTTTCCTTCATTTTCTTTTTGATCAACGAGTGGCCGGTCTTCCACATTAGCGGGCGGCCGCCGTATTCCTTGATCAGGGGGGTGAGGCGGCGGGTGCACTTCACGTCGAAGATGATTTCGGCATTGGGGTTGCGCGCCACCACGTCACGGGCGAAAAGCATCAGCAGGCGGTCAGCAAACACGTTTTCGCCGGTGTCTGTCACCACGCCGACGCGGTCACCATCACCATCGAAGGCCAGGCCGACGTCCGCCCCGGTTTCCTTGACCTTGGCGATCAGGTCCACCAGGTTTTCAGGCTTGCCCGGGTCCGGGTGGTGATTGGGGAAGTTGCCGTCGACGTCGCAGAACAACGGGATCACTTCGCAGTTCAGCGCTTCGAGCAATTGTGGGGCGATCACGCCGGCCGCACCGTTGCCACAGTCCACCACCACTTTCAGGCGGCGCGCGAGTTTGACGTCGCCGGTGATTTGATCCGAGTAGCGCTGAAGAATGTCGACCTTGGTGATGCTGCCTTCACCGCTGGTCAGGTCGTTGGTCTTCAGGCGTGTGTGCAGGGCCTGGATCTGTTCGTTGGCCAGCGTGTCACCGGCGATGACGATCTTGAAGCCGTTGTAGTCCGACGGGTTGTGGCTGCCGGTCAACATCACCCCGGATTTGCCAGCCAGCACGTTGGCGGCGTAGTAGAGCGCAGGCGTTGGCACCAGGCCAACATCACTGACATGGCAGCCGCTGTCGGCCAGGCCCTGGATCAGTTGCTCCACCAACTCCGGGCCGGACAGGCGACCGTCACGGCCTACCGATACGTTCGGCTCGCCCTGGGCCAGGCTTTGGGCGCCGATGGCGCGGCCAATCCAGTAGGCGGTTTCGGCGGTCAGGGTCTTGGGCACTACGCCGCGGATGTCGTAGGCGCGGAAGATGCTGTCGGGAAATGTCGGGGCGACTCGGGCTGCGGTACTCATCGCGGGGGGAAACTCCATCTGAAAGGGGCAAAGCTGGCCTGAATGTGGCTGACCGGCGGGCTCAAACTGAAGGGTATGACGGCGTTTTCGGCAGAGAGTTCGTGGTGCAAAAAGGCCATCGGCGTGGTGGCTTTGTCTTTGAGATTGCGTAATGCATTGATTTCAATGGGGAAATCTCGCTGATTAAGTCCGCGCATTCTTCATCCTGAAAAGCCATGCGGTGGCATCTGGCCGGACAAGGGCGCCCGGCCAATTTCAGCTTAGTCAGTGGCTGCCGGAATGGCCAAAACCGCCTGCGCCGCGTTGTGTTTCAACAAATTCCTCAACCAGCTCGAAGTGCGCCTGCACCACCGGTACCAGCACCAGCTGGGCGATGCGCTCGCCGACGACGATGTTGAACGCGGTCTGGCCACGGTTCCAGCACGACACCATCAGTTCGCCCTGGTAATCGGAGTCGATCAGGCCAACGAGGTTGCCCAGCACGATGCCGTGTTTGTGGCCCAGGCCGGAGCGCGGCAGGATCAGCGCCGCCAGGCCCGGGTCGCCCACGTAGATCGACAGGCCGGTCGGAATCAGAAGGGTCTGGCCCGGCTCAAGGACGGTGTCTTGCTTGAGCATGGCGCGCAGGTCCAGGCCTGCGGAGCCCGGAGTGGCGTAGGCCGGCAGCGGGAAATCGGTACCGATGCGGGGGTCGAGGATCTTGGCTTGCAAAGCGTGCATGGACATTAAACCTGGTTCAGCCGTTGGGCGATAAAAGAGATCAGTTGGCGGGCAATCTTGCCCTTGCTGGTCTGGGCGAAAAGGGTGGCGTGCAGGTCGCGGTCGATCACGCTGCAGGCGTTTTCCTCGCTGTTGAAGCCGATGCTCGGGTTGGCGACATCATTGGCAACGATCAAGTCGAGGTTTTTGTCTTTCAATTTGCGCGCGGCGTAGTCCAGCAAATGCTCGGTTTCGGCAGCAAAGCCGACACTGAACGGGCGGTCCGGACGGGTGGCGATGGTCGCCAGAATGTCCGGGTTGCGCACCATTTGCAGGAGCAGGCCGTCGCCGCTCGTAGGGTCTTTCTTCAGTTTTTGCGGGGCTACGACTTCCGGGCGGTAATCCGCAACCGCTGCCGAAGCGATAAACAGGTCGCAGGGAATGGCTGCCTCACAGGCCGCCAGCATGTCGCGGGCGCTGACTACGTCGATTCGGGTGACGCGATCAGGGGTCGGCAAGTGCACCGGCCCGGTGATCAGAGTGACACGTGCGCCTGCCTCGACCGCTGCTTCCGCCAAGGCAAAGCCCATTTTTCCTGAGCTATGGTTGGTGATGTAGCGCACCGGGTCGATGTTTTCCTGGGTTGGGCCGGCGGTAATCAGCACGTGTTTGCCGGTCAGGGCCAGGTGCTGGAAGCAATCTGCGGCGCATTGTGCGAGATCGGTGGCTTCGAGCATGCGGCCCATACCGACGTCGCCGCAGGCCTGGCTGCCGGATGCCGGGCCAAACACCTTGAGGCCACGGCTTTGCAGGAGTTGGGTGTTGGCCTGGGTGGCCGGGTCGCGCCACATGGCCTGGTTCATGGCCGGGGCGATGGCGACGGTGGCGTCGGTGGCCAGTACCAGGGTGGTCAGCAGGTCATCGGCAATGCCTTGGGCGAGGCGGGCGATCAGGTCGGCGGTGGCCGGGGCGATCAGTACCAGGTCGGCCCATTTGGCCAGCTCGATATGGCCCATGGCGGCTTCGGCCGCCGGGTCCAGCAGGTCCAGATGAACCGGGTGGCCGGACAAGGCCTGCATGGTCAGTGGTGTGATGAATTCACTGCCACCGCGGGTCATGACCACGCGCACTTCGGCGCCTTGGTCCAGGAGCCTGCGAACCAGCTCTGCGCTCTTGTAGGCGGCAATGCCGCCGCCGACGCCGAGAACGATGCGTTTCCGATACAGACGCTGCATTGGTTTGCCTTTCCAGTTCAGTGATGCCAGTTCAGTGACGCCTGCGATGCCCCCTCCCCAGGGGAAATCGCACGCAAAAAAGAGGGCTTACGATAACACAGCGACCGCAAGGCAACAGCGGCGTACGTGCGCATGGAGGTGGGATGAGTATTCGCGATTGGCCTGTGGCGGAGCGGCCACGAGAGAAGCTTTTGGAGTGGGGCGCGGCGAGTCTGTCTGACGCCGAGTTGTTGGCGATCTTCCTGCGCACAGGGGTTTCGGGCAGAAGTGCGGTCGATTTGGCACGCCATCTGTTGGCGCAATTTGGTGGCCTTCGCCCGCTGCTGGAGGCCAGCCAGACGCTATTCAGTCAGCATTTGGGCTTGGGCCCGGCGAAGTTTGCGCAGTTGCAGGCCGTGCTGGAAATGTCGCGGCGGCATATGGCTGAACGTTTGCGTGCGGACTCGGTGCTGGAGAGCCCGTTGGCGGTGCGCGAGTACCTCAAGGCGCTGTTGCGTCATGAGCCCCACGAGATTTTTGGCTGCCTGTTTCTTGACTCAAAGCACCGGGTGCTGGGCTTTGAGGCTTTGTTTCAGGGCACCGTCGACACGGCCATCGTTTACCCCCGGCAAGTGGTCAAGCGTGCCCTCGCTTACAACGCGGCGGCATTGATCCTGTGTCACAACCACCCTTCCGGAAGCGTTGAGCCGAGTGCGGCTGATCGAAAGTTAACCAAAATACTGCAAAAGGCTTTGGAGTCGGTGGATGTGCGGGTGCTGGATCACATCATCGTGGGTGATGGCGACCCGCTGTCGATGGCGGAATACGGGTGGATATAACCCCGCCCGGCAAGGGCGGGGTTAAGGCTCAGGGCTTGACGCTGACTTTCGAGAAATCCTGGCGCCCGAACGGGCTGACCTGATACCCCTCGACGCTCTTGCGTGCCAGGGCAAAGGCGGTCGGGTGTGCCAGCGGCAACCACAGGGCCTGTTGCTGGATTTGTGCCTGAGCCTGCTGATACAGCTTGCTGCGCACGCCTTGCTCGCTGGTGGTCTTGCCGGCGCTGATCAGCTTGTCCAGGGCCGGGTCGCAGTAGCGGGCGAAGTTAGTACCGGACTTGACGGCTGCGCAGGAGAACTGCGGCGTCAGGAAGTTATCCGGGTCGCCGTTGTCACCGGCCCAGCCCATGAACAGCAGGTCATGCTCACCGGCCTTGGCGCGGCGGATCAGCTCGCCCCACTCAATCACGCGGATCTCGGCCTGGATGCCCACTTTGGCCAGGTCAGCCTGCAACAATTGGGCGCCGAGGTTTGGGTTGGGGTTCAGCAAGCTGCCCGTCGGGCGGGTCCAGATTGTGGTTTTGAAGCCGTCCTTGAGCCCGGCGCGGTCCAGCAGGGTTTTGGCCTTGGCGAGGTCCTGTGGATAACCCGGCAAGTCCTTGGCGTAGCTCCAGGTATTGGGCGGGTAAATCCCGTTGGCGGCTTCGGCGGTGCCTTCAAACACGGCCTTGAGGTAGCTGGCCTTGTCGAACGCGAGGTTGATCGCCTGGCGCACTTCCGGCTTGTCCAGCGGCGGATGCTGGCTGTTAATGGCGACAAACGCGGTCATGAAGGCGGCCGTTTTTTCGACCTTGAGCGCTGGGTCTTTTTCGGCTTCGCCAACATCCAGGGGCTTGGGCGACAGAGCGATCTGGCATTCATCACGATGCAGTTTCTGCAGGCGCACATTGGCGTCCGGGGTGATGGCGAAGATCAGGTTATCCACAGCTGGTTTGCCGGCGAAGTAATCCGGGTTGGCTTTGTAGCGCACCACGGCATCTTTCTGGAAACGCACGAACACGAAGGGCCCGGTGCCGATTGGCTGGCTGTTGAGTTTCTCCGGGGTGCCGGCCTTGAGCAGTTTGTCGGCATATTCGGCCGGATAGATCGAGGCGAAGCCCATGCTCAGGGCGGCGAGGAAGGTTGAGTCGGCGTGGTCCAGGGTGAAGCGCACGGTCAACGGGTCGAGGGCGTCGATCTTCTTGACCAGCGTCGGCAATTGCAGGGATTGCGCGTGTGGGAAGCCGCTCTGGGCGATCTTGTGCCAAGGGTTCGCCGGGTCGAGCATGCGCTCGAAGCTGAAGCGCACGTCTTCGGCGGTCAGGGTGCGGCTTGGGGTGAAGTATTCGGTACGGTGGAATTTCACGTCCGGGTGCAGCTTGAAGGTGTAGGTCAGGCCGTCCGGCGAGACTTCCCAGCTGTCCGCCAGGCTCGGCACCAGCTTGCCGCTGTTGGCGTCGTAATCCACCAGGCGGTTCATCAGCACGTCGGCCGAGGCGTTGGTGGTGGTCAGCGAGTTGTATTGCACCACATCAAACCCTTCAGGGCTGGCCTCGGTGCAGACGCTCAAGTTGGTGGCGGCAAAGGCCGCCGGAGCGAAAAATAGAGGGGCAAGCAAGAGCGGTAGGGCAGCGAGGCGCATAGTCGGTTTCCTTTGCAGATCGAAGGCCCATCTGCGAGTGCAGTCTGGAAAAGTCCTACCGTAGTGGTCTGATTGATAAATGACTAGCCCATTTTTGCCTGTGCTTTTGCCGAAAATGCTGTTTTGATGGCGCCTCGGCGCGTTTCGTCGCGCACTTCCCAGTGCGTGCGGGCGCTGTAAATCATTCTGTGCGACGAGTGGTCGGCTGTAGCAGCGGCCCCTTACAGCAACGGTTCAGGCGTCTGGCGCCAGGATTTACTTCGGTAAAAACTCACGGGTTGTTGTTGCACCGGGGTCTTTCTGGTATAAAGCAGCGCTCTTTTCTAGGGGCCCGGTTCCTTCGCTTGTAGGTGTAGCCGGTAAGACCCTAAAGAAACGCGGCGCCTGGCGCCAAATGACTGAGAGATTAAGCGGCCAACCCATGCCGGGTTGGGCATGTGGTTTTAGAGGGCTGAGGCATGTCGAGAGTATGTCAAGTTACCGGTAAGGGTCCGGTGACTGGGAATAACATTTCCCACGCAAATAACAAAACCCGTCGTCGTTTCCTGCCAAACCTGCAGCATCACCGCTTCTGGGTTGAAGAAGAGAAACGTTTTGTTCGTCTGCGCGTATCTGCCAAAGGCATGCGCATCATCGACAAGCGTGGCATCACTGTCGTGCTGGCCGAAATCCGTGCCGCTGGCAAGATCTAAGGAGCTCTATCATGCGTGAATTGATTCGAATGATCTCTAGCGCCGGTACTGGTCACTTCTACACTACCGACAAGAACAAGCGTACTACCCCGGACAAGCTCGAAAAGAAAATGTTCGACCCGCGCGTTCGTAAGCACGTGATCTACAAAGAAGGCAAAATCAAGTAATTGATTTTCCTCCTTGTGAAAAAAAGCCCGTCTCTCACGAGTCGGGCTTTTTTTTGCCTGTGATTTGCTGATCAGGCTTTCTGCTCGAACACCACGTAGATCTTGCGGCACGCCTCCAGCACTTCCCAGGTGCCGCTGAAACCCGCCGGAATCACAAAGCGGTCGCCGGCGCGCAAGGTCTTGGCGTTGCCATCGGCATCACGCAGAACGGACACCCCCTGCACAATCTCGCAGTACTCGTGCTCGGTATAGCTGACCTTCCATTGCCCGACTTCACCTTCCCACACGCCGGCGCTCATCTGGCCGCACGGGCTGTTGTAGTGGTTGTAAAGGGTTTGCTCGGGGTCGCCCTTGAGGATTTTTTCGGCGGCGGGGCGGTAGCGGTCTGGGGCGGTGTTGGCTTGGCTGAAGTCGACGATGTCCTGGATGCTCATGTGCGTGTCCCGTCTGGCCTGCGGTTGGAGAGCCCAAAGTCTATGTTTATTAAAATGAACATCGCAAGGGCGTTTGCCGCTGTTATGTCAAATATATTGAAACACCCCCGGCGGCTGGTTTAGGGTGGCAGCTGCCTTGAGCCGAACAGCAGGCTGGCCGGGCAAGAATTCTTTGAGGCTGCCGGGGGACATCACCTGGCCCTTGTATTCAATAAGAGGAGGACACTCGCATGACCACCCTGACCCGTGCCGATTGGGAGCAACGCGCCAAGGATCTGAAGATCGAGGGCCGCGCTTACATCAATGGCGAATACACCGCCGCAGCTTCCGGCGACACCTTTGAATGCATCAGCCCGGTCGACGGGCGCTTGCTGGCCACGGTTGCCAGTTGTGACGTCGCCGACGCCCAGCGCGCTGTGGAAAACGCCCGCGCCACCTTCAACTCCGGTGTGTGGTCGCGCCTGGCGCCGGCCAAGCGCAAGTCCGCCATGCTCCGTTTCGCCGCGCTGCTCAACGCCAACGCCGAAGAGCTGGCCCTGCTTGAAACCCTGGACATGGGCAAGCCGATCACCGACTCCCTGGAAATTGACGTACCTGGCGCCGCGCAAGCCCTGAGCTGGAGCGGCGAGGCCATCGACAAGATTTACGACGAAGTGGCCGCCACCCCGCACAACCAGTTGGGTCTGGTGACCCGCGAGCCGGTCGGTGTCGTGGGCGCCATCGTGCCGTGGAACTTCCCGCTGATGATGGCCTGCTGGAAACTGGGTCCGGCGCTGTCCACCGGTAACTCGGTGATCCTCAAACCGTCTGAAAAATCCCCACTGACCGCCATCCGTATCGCTGCGCTGGCCGTTGAAGCCGGCATTCCAAAAGGCGTGCTGAACGTGCTGCCGGGCTATGGCCACACCGTGGGCAACGCGCTGGCGGTGCACATGGATGTCGACACGCTGGTGTTCACCGGCTCTACCAAAATCGCCAAGCAACTGTTGATCCGCTCCGGCGAGTCGAACATGAAGCGCGTGTGGCTGGAAGCGGGCGGCAAGAGCCCGAACATCGTGTTCGCCGATGCTCCGGACCTGCAGGCCGCGGCTGAATCCGCTGCGGGCGCCATCGCCTTTAACCAGGGCGAAGTGTGCACCGCCGGTTCGCGCCTGCTGGTCGAGCGTTCGATCAAAGACACATTCCTGCCACTGGTGATCGAGGCCCTCAAAGGCTGGAAGCCAGGCAATCCTCTGGACCCGGCGACCAATGTTGGCGCACTGGTGGACACTCAGCAGATGAACACTGTGCTGTCGTACATCGAAGCCGGTCACGCCGATGGCGCCAAGCTGGTCGCTGGCGGCAAGCGTACGCTGGAAGAAACTGGTGGCACTTATGTGGAACCGACGATTTTCGACGGCGTGACCAATGCCATGAAGATCGCCCAGGAAGAAATCTTTGGCCCGGTACTGTCGGTGATCACGTTCGACAGCGCCGAAGAAGCGGTCAAGATCGCCAACGACACTGTCTACGGCCTGGCCGCAGCCGTGTGGACAGCCGATATCTCCAAGGCGCACCTGACCGCCAAGGCCCTGCGTGCCGGCAGCGTGTGGGTCAACCAATACGATGGCGGCGACATGACCGCACCGTTTGGTGGCTTCAAGCAGTCGGGTAACGGCCGCGACAAGTCGCTGCACGCGTTCGACAAGTACACCGAGCTGAAGGCAACCTGGATCAAGTTGTAACTTCCAGGGTTCACCGCAGTTCAAAAAATGTGGGAGCGGGCTTGCTGTGGCGAGGGAGCTTGCTCCCGCTCGACTGCGCAGCAGTCGCCTGCCGTTAGGGGCGCTTCGCACCCCAGCGCAAGCAAGCTTGCTCGCCACAGCAAGCCCGCTCCCACACTGGTTTGTGTGTTCTCAAAAGATATCCACAGGAGCGTGGAAATGCGTTGGGCGACTTACTTCGCCGTCCTGGCCTCGGTACTCAGTGTCGGCCTGGCGCTGGGCGTCAGCATGCCATTGGTGTCCCTGCGCCTCGAGGGGTGGGGCTACGGCAGTTTCGCCATCGGCGTGATGGCGGCGATGCCGGCGTTTGGCGTGTTGCTGGGGGCCAAAGTGTCCAGCCGGTTGGCCTCTTGGCTGGGTACCGCCAACCTGATGCGCCTGTGCTTGTGGGCGGGTGCCGTCTCCATCGGCTTGCTCGCAATCCTGCCTAGCTATCCGGTATGGCTGGTGCTGCGGTTGATGATCGGCGTGATTCTGACCATCGTGTTTATCCTCGGCGAAAGCTGGATCAACCAGTTGGTGGTAGAGCAATGGCGCGGTCGGCTGGTGGCGCTGTATGGCTGCAGTTATGCCTTGAGCCAGTTGTCGGGGCCGCTGCTTTTGGGTGTGCTGGGCACTGATCACGACTATGGCTTCTGGGTCGGCGTGGGCTTGTTGATGGTCGCGCCGCTGCTGTTGCTGGGGCGCTCCGGTGCGCCAACGGCCGAATCCTTCAGTGTCACCTTCGGCGACCTGTGGCGCTTCTGCCTGAGCCTGCCGGCGATCGCCTGGGCCGTGGCGCTGTTCGCCGCCTTCGAAGCAATGATTCTGACGCTGCTGCCGGTGTATTGCCTGCAACAGGGCTTCACCGCCGAGATTGCTCTGGCGATGGTCAGCACGGTGGTAGTCGGCGATGCGTTGCTGCAACTGCCCATTGGCGCACTGGCGGACTACCTGCCACGGCGCACGCTGTTCATGGGGTGTGCGGTCTTGTTGCTGGCGTCGAGCCTGGCCATTCCGCTGTTGATGCACACGCTGTTGATCTGGCCGGTGTGGGTGTTGTTCGGGGCCAGCGCCGGCGGGTTGTTTACGCTGTCGTTGATTTTGATCGGTGAGCGCTATCGCGACGATGCGCTGGTGCGCGCCAATGCCCATGTGGCGCAACTGTGGGGCATCGGCTGCCTGATCGGGCCGTTGGTGGCGGGGGCGGGCAGCCAGTGGATCAGCGGGCATGCGTTGCCGTTGTTGATGGCAGCGGGTGCGCTGGGATTAGTGATGCTCCTGCTGCGCCAAGGCGCATTCGGCGCCGCGCAACCGGCCTGACCTTGAAATACATTCACCTGTGGGAGCTGGCTTGCCTGCGATAGCGTTGTATCAGTCACACATTTATTGACTGACACTCCGCTATCGCGGGCAAGCCCGGCTCCCACAGTTGATCTCCTCTAGTTTTAGAGCATGCGTTCCAGGCCGACTGAGGTAGCGAACCAGGCATTGATCCGCCGCCACCAACTGCCCGGCTCACGGGTCAGTGTGTGTATTTGGCCGTTGTCTTCAGTCACCCACACCACCTTACCGTCCTGCAATTTCGCCTCATAGCTCAACGCAGGCGCCATGCCCTGCAGCGCCAGGTTGCGTACGTGTTCGGCCAGCTCCGGGCTGTCCACCAGCACGCCGACTTCGGTGTTCCACAGCACCGAGCGCGGATCGAAGTTAAACGAGCCGATAAACGACTTTTCCCGGTCAAAGATCATTGCCTTGCTGTGCAGGCTGGAATCCGAGCCATGGAAGCTGCCCCGGCGAAACAGGTGCGGGCCACTGCCGCCACTCGGGTCGCCCGGTTGGCGGCGCAGCTCGTAGAGTTTCACGCCGTGCTCCAGCAGCGCCTTGCGATAGGGTGCGTAGCCACCGTGTACCGCGGGTACGTCAGTGGCCTCAAGCGAGTTGGTCAGCAGGCTCACCGTCACGCCCGCGTCGGCGCGGCCGGTCAGGTATACCAGCCCCGGCTGGCCCGGCACAAAGTACGCCGAGATCATCATCAGTTCGTGGTTGACGCCTTCCAGCTCCGGCGCCAGTTGCGTGGTCAGCAGCAGGCGAGGGTCGGGTTCGGCCGTGGCCAGTACTTTGCTCGGCGCATCCCATAGCGCCTGGTTCCAGGCCCAGATCAGTTCGCGGCGCCAGATGTCCATGCGCGGTTGGGTTTTATAGGTGCGCAAGCGGTTGTACAGCGCGTGGTTCTGCTGGCGCGACTCGGCCAGCGAGGCTTCCAGGCGGACTCGGGCGGCGGCCAGGTCGCCCTTGGACGGAGTGCTGGAGACGAAATCATCAATGGGTTTGCTCAGCGCGCTGTTCCAGTACTGGTCGAAACTGTGGCCCAGTTGCTCGGCCACCGGGCCGACACTGAGCATGTCGATATCGGTGAAATTCAGGTTGGGCTCGGCGTCGAAATACTCGTCGCCCAAATTGCGCCCGCCGACGATGGCCACGCTGTTATCCGCCAGCCACAGCTTGTTGTGCATGCGCCGGTGTTGCAGCGACAGGTTGAACAGGCGGCCCATGGCCCGCGTCACGCCCGTGCTGCGCCCCAGATGCAGCGGGTTGAACAGGCGAATCTCGATTTTCGGGTGGGCGGCGAGGGTCGCGATGACTTGGTCGAGGCCGTCGCTGGTGGTGTCGTCCAGCAGGATGCGGATGCGCACGCCACGGTCGGCGGCCTTGAGCAGCTCATCCACCAACATACGAGTGCTGATGCCATCGTGGACGATGTAGTACTGCAGGTCGAGGCTGGTCTGTGCGTTGCGGATCAGCTCGGCGCGAGCCATGAAGGCTTCGCTGCTGTTGGGCAGCAAGCGAAAGCCGGAGCGGCCTTGATGTGGCGCGGCCTGAGCCTGGATCGAGCGGCCGAAGGAAGATTGCGCGGCGGGCAGGGCATCGCTAGGAATGCGCGGCGTATCGACGGTCGCGCAGCCGCCCAGGGTCAGGGTGCCCAGCAGGAAAAACGGTAAAAGCCGTCGAATCATCAAAGGCGCTGCTTCCAGGTCAGGGCGGTTGTGGGCATATGACGACTATTTCCGGTGAAAGGTCAGTCCTGCGCTTCGGCCAGCATTTTGATGGCAGCGGCGCCGACTTTACGCACGGCTTCTTCAATCTGCGGGGTCGGCTTGGCAGCGTAGTTCATGCGCAGGCAATTCCGGTATTTGCCCGAAGCAGAAAAGATGCTGCCGACGGCGACTTGTACGCCTTGCTCCACCAACTGGCGATTGAGCTTGAGGGTGTCGAAGCCTTCCGGCAGCTCCACCCACAGCATAAAGCTGCCCTGCGGCCGGCTCGCGCGGGTGCCGGCCGGAAAATAGCGGCTGACCCAGTCGAGCATCAAGTCGCGATTACGCTGGTATTGGGTGCGCATCCGCCGCAAATGCGGTTCGAAGTGGCCGCCTTTGAGGAATTCGGCGATGGCAATCTGCGGCTGCGTCGCCGTGGAGCCGGTGCTGATGTATTTCATGTGCAGCACCCGCTCCAGATAGCGGCCCGGTGCAACCCAACCAATGCGCAGCCCCGGCGCCAGGGTTTTCGAGAAGGAGCTGCACAGCAGTACTCGGCCATCTTCGTCGAAGGATTTGATCGTGCGCGGGCGCGGGTAGCTGTAGGCCAATTCGCCATACACATCGTCTTCGATGATCGCCACGTCAAAGCGCTGGGCCAGGGTCAGCAGCGCCTTTTTGCGTGCCTCCGGCATGATGTAGCCCAACGGGTTGTTGCAGTTGGGGGTCAGCTGGATGACCTTGATCGGCCACTGTTCCAGCGCCAGTTCCAGGGCTTCCAGGCTGATGCCGGTGATGGGGTCGGTGGGGATTTCCAAGGCCTTCATGCCCAGGCCTTTAAGGGTTTGCATGGCGCCGTGGAAGCTCGGCGAGTCGACCGCGACGATATCCCCAGGCTCACAAATGGCGTGGATGCTGGCGGACAGCGCCTCATGGCAGCCGGTGGTGATCACAATGTCTTCGGCGGTGAGCTGGCAGCCGGAGTCCAGCGATAGTCGGGCGATTTGCTCACGCAATTCCATACAGCCGAGGATATTGTCGTAATACAGCCCGGGCAGGTCCTGGCGGCGGCTCACGCGCGCCAGGCTGCGCAGCAAGGGTTTCATGGTCGGCGACAATACATCCGGCATGCCGCGGCCCATCTGTATGACGCCTTTGCGCGGCACCGCGCGAATCAGCTCCAGCACCTGGTCCCACTGCGAAATTTCCACCGGGCGCTGAGCCGGGCGGCCCACTTCCGGCAGGGCCGGCAGCTCACGGCCCACGGGTACAAAATAGCCGGATTTGGGCTTGGGCATCGCCAAGCCATTGTCTTCCAGCAAGCGGTAGGCCTGTTGCACGGTACTCAGGCTGACCCCGTGTTCCACACTCAACGCCCGTACGGATGGCAAGCGATCACCGGGGCGGTAGAAGCCCTGCTCGATGCGCGTGCCGAGCAATTCGGCGAGGTTGACGTAGAGGGTCATGGCGGTCGCTCCTGCAGGACCAATACAGATAGGCGGAAAATACAGGATTCAGCCGTCTATAGGCAGTGTCTGTATGGATTTAATAAGTTCAGGTTGAATCTGTAATGGTTTTCCTCACGCGCGCACGCTAGTCACTCATGGCAACAAGCAAATGAGGGGCAACAAAATGAGCGGCATGAGCGATGTGCGGTTGGCGTTACACGGTCAGGAATTGGAAGCGGAGCAGGAGCGTGCGACAGCGCCACGTAATATCAACCGCTGGCGTCTTTTCTGGCAGCGCCGCCATACCCGCAAGGCCTTGCTGCATTTGACCGGCGAACAGTTGCGCGATGTCGGGCTGAGCGCTGAGCAGGCGCGCCAGGAAGGCCTGAAACCCTTCTGGCGCAGTTGATTCACACCAGCTCTTTAAGGCGGTGCCACAGCATGCCCAGGGCCAAGAGTGGCGAGCGCAGGTGCTTACCGCCGGGGAAGGTGATGTGTGGCACCTGGGCAAACAGATCGAAGCGCCCCTGTTGCTGGCCACTGATGGCTTCGGCCAACAGTTTGCCGGCCAGGTGCGTGGCGTTGAGGCCGTGGCCCGCATAGGCCTGGGCGTAATACACGTTGGGCTGGTCCGCCAGCCGTCCGATCTGCGGCAAGCGGTTGGCGCCGATGCCGATCATGCCGCCCCATTGGTAGTCGATTTTCACGTCGGCCAGCTGAGGAAACACCTTGAGCATTTTGGGGCGCATATAGGCGCCGATATCCTGGGGATCACGCCCCGAATAGTGGCAAGCCCCGCCAAACAGCAAGCGGCGGTCGGCTGACAGCCGGAAATAGTCCACCGCTACGCGCTGATCACACACGGCCATATTTTGCGGCAGCAGGTTGGCAGCCTGGGCTTCACTCAACGGCTCGGTGGCGATGATGTAGCTGCCCGCCGGCAGTACTTTGCCACTCAGTTGGGCATTGAGGCCGTTCAGGTAGGCATTGCAAGCCAGCACGAGGGTCTTGGCGCGCACATTGCCAAGGGCGGTGTGCACGTTGACTTCGGGGCCGTAGTCAATGCGCGTCACTTCAGACTGCTCGAACAGCTTCACGCCCAGTTGTTGGGCGACGGCAGCTTCGCCGAGTGCCAGGTTCAACGGGTGCAAGTGGCCGGAGCCCATGTCGATCATGCCACCCACGTAGCGCTCGGAGCCGATCACGCCGCTCATTTCATGGGCTTGCAGCAAACGCACTTCATGGCGATAGCCCAGACCACGCAACTCTTCGGCGTCTTCGGCCAGGCCTTCGAGGTCACGGGGCTTGTTGGCGAGGTCGCAGTAACCCCAAGTCAGGTCGCAGGGGATTTGGTAGCGCTCGACGCGCTCGCGCACGATTTCCACGGCCTCCAGCCCCATCAGTTTCATCTGGCGCACGCCGTCGGCGCCGATCACGTTGGTGAACTGATCAAGGCCGTGGCCGACCCCGCGAATCAACTGGCCGCCGTTGCGTCCGCTGGCGCCCCAGCCGATCTTGCGCGCTTCCAGCAACACCACGCTGAAACCGCGCTTGGCCAGTTCCAGCGCGGTGTTCAGCCCCGAATAACCGCCGCCAATCACGCACACGTCGGCCCGCACTTCGCCGGCCAGCGCGGGGTAATCAGGCTGTGGGACGCTGCTGGCGGCGTAGTAGGAAGCGGTGTGCCGGGCGCTGGCGGTCATGGGGAGCATCCCTGTTTGGAAAATTTGACGCAGGATACAGCGGTCGGACGAAGCTGTCTGCGCGAGGCTTTTTGCGGCAGAATTCACACCTATTCGCGGTTCGGTAAGTGTTTTGATGAGTTGTAACAGTCAGAAAATCAGCGCGCTGCGCCGTCAGATTCCTTCGTTCGAGTGCGTCCCCGGTTGCCACGATTGCTGTGGGCCGGTGACGACTTCGCCGGAGGAAATGTCGCGCCTGCCCCGCAAGACTGCTGCCGAGCAGGACGCTGCCATGGACGAGCTGAACTGCGTGCACCTTGGGCCCAACGGTTGCACGGTGTATGACGAGCGGCCGCTGATTTGTCGGCTGTTCGGCACCACCAAGACCCTGCCATGCCCGAATGGGCGGCGGCCGGTGGAGCTGATTCATCCGCGGGTGGAAAAGCAGATCCACGAATACATGGCGAGCACCCGGCAAGTGCTGGTCTAACTCGGTCAATGTGGGAGCTGGCTTGCCTGCGATAGCGGTGGATCAGTCAGTACATATTTCGCCTGACAGACCGCCATCGCAGGCAAGCCAGCTCCCACATTTTTTGACCGAGTTGGTCCGGTCAGTCGGGGATCGGCAGGTTCAGGCTCTCTTTCACCTCTTCCATCACGATATAGCTCTTGGACTCGCGAACATGCGGCAGCTTGAGCAAGATATCGCCGAGCAATTTGCGGTACGAGGCCATCTCGGAAATCCGCGCCTTCACCAGGTAGTCGAAGTCGCCTGAAACCAAGTGACACTCCAGCACGTGGGGCAGTTTGAGCACGGCGCGGCGGAACTCTTCAAAGGTGTCGCCGGACTTGTAATCCAGGCTGATCTCGACAAATACCAGCAAACTCCCTTTCAAATGCTGCGGGTTGAGCCGCGCGTTGTAGCCCATGATGATGCCTTCGCGCTCCAGTCGGCGTACCCGCTCAGTGCACGGTGTGGTCGACAACCCGACCTTTTCCCCAAGCTCGGTGAACGAAATTCGCCCGTCGGTTTGCAGGATGCGCAGGATATTGCGGTCGATCTTGTCCAGCTCCCGCTTGGTCTGGGTGTTGGTACGCATAGGGGATACGCCTCTGTGAAAAGGGTTTTTGCCGAGAATTGTCGCCAAATATAGGTGCTTATATAGTGAAATGCACTGGCAATAGTTTTTTACACTGCGCTCATCATTGCTCGAATAACACACGTCAGCGGCTAAGCCCGTGATGAGGATATAAAAATGCGCGTTCTGGTCTTGGGTAGCGGCGTCATTGGGGTGACCAGTGCCTACTATTTGGCGCGGGCCGGCTTTGAAGTCGTGGTTGTCGACCGCCAGCCTGCCGCTGCCATGGAAACCAGTTTCGCCAACGCCGGCCAGGTGTCTCCAGGCTATGCGTCGCCTTGGGCCGCGCCGGGCGTACCGCTCAAGGCCATCAAATGGCTGCTGCAACGCCATGCGCCGCTGGCGATCAAGGCCACCGCCGATATCGACCAATACCTGTGGATGGCGCAGATGCTGCGCAACTGCACCGCCAGCCGTTATGCGGTGAACAAGGAGCGCATGGTGCGTCTGTCCGAGTACAGCCGTGACTGCCTCGACGAACTGCGCGCCGAAACCGGCATCTCCTACGAAGGCCGTAGCCTGGGTACTACCCAACTGTTTCGCACCCAGGCCCAACTTGATGGCGCCGCCAAAGACATCGCCGTACTGAAAGAGTCCGGCGTGCCGTTTGAGCTGCTGGACCGCGCCGGTATTGCACGCGTTGAGCCTGCGCTGGCCAGCGTCACCGACATCCTCGCCGGCGCCTTGCGCCTGCCGAACGACCAGACCGGCGACTGCCAGATGTTCACTACGCGCCTGGTCGAGATGTGCAAACAGCTGGGCGTGGAGTTTCGTTTCGAACAAGACATTCAGCGCCTCGACTACGCCGGTGACCGCATCAACGGCGTGTTGATCGACGGCAAGCTGGAAACCGCCGACCGCTACGTGCTGGCCCTCGGCAGCTACTCGCCAAAACTGCTCAAGCCGCTGGGTATCAAGGCGCCGGTGTACCCGCTCAAGGGCTACTCGCTGACCGTGCCGATCACCAACCCGGCGATGGCCCCGACCTCGACCATTCTCGACGAGACCTACAAGGTCGCGATCACCCGTTTCGACAACCGCATTCGCGTCGGTGGCATGGCTGAAATAGCCGGTTTTGACCTGTCGCTTAACCCGCGTCGGCGTGAAACCCTGGAGATGATCGTCAACGACCTTTATCCTCAGGGCGGCGATTTGAGCGAGGCCAGTTTCTGGACCGGCCTGCGCCCGACCACACCCGACGGCACGCCGATTGTCGGTGCCACCCCGTTCAAGAACCTGTTCCTGAATACCGGCCACGGCACGCTCGGCTGGACCATGGCCTGTGGTTCCGGCCGTTTGCTGGCTGACCTGATGGCGAAGAAAACCCCACAGATCAGCGCCGCAGGCCTCGATATTTCCCGTTACGGTAACCACCAGGAGTCCGCACAACATGTCAATCCAGCGCCAGCTCACCAATGAGCGCATGAGCCAGATCGTTGTCCACAGCGGTACCGTGTATCTGGCAGGGCAAGTCGGCGACGACATGAGTGCCGGGATTGAAAAGCAGACCCGTGAAACCCTGGCCAATATCGAGCGATTGCTGGATCTGGCAGGCACCGACAAGAGCAAATTGCTCTCGGTGACGATCTACCTGAAGGACATCGACGCCGATTTCGCCGGCATGAACGCGGTGTGGGACAAGTGGCTGCCCAAAGGCGTCGCGCCGGCCCGTGCCACGGTTGAAGCCAAGCTGTGCGAGCCGGACATTCTGGTAGAGCTGTCCGTGGTGGCCGCGCTGCCTTAACGCAACATCCCTCTCCCGGTGCCGGCGTTATCGGTCGGTACCGGTTTTTTTACCGCTGCCTAGAAGCCTGCCGCCATGCGTCCTGCCCGTGCCCTGATCGATCTCCAAGCCCTGCGTCACAACTACCAATTGGCCCGCGAAGTCACGGGGGCCAAAGCGCTTGCCGTGGTCAAGGCGGATGCCTACGGCCACGGTGCCGTGCGTGTGGCCCAAGCGTTGGAGGCCGAGGCGGACGGGTTTGCGGTGGCGTGCATCGAGGAAGCCTTGGAGCTGCGCGCGGCGGGCATTCGTGCGCCAGTGTTGCTGCTGGAAGGTTTTTTTGAAGCCGACGAGCTGCCGCTGATCATCGAACATGATTTCTGGTGCGTGGTGCATTCGCTGTGGCAGCTGGAGGCGATCGAGCAAGCCAGGCTGAGCAAGCCGCTCACCGTGTGGCTCAAGCTGGACTCGGGCATGCACCGCGTGGGCCTGCACCCCAAGGATTACCACGAGGCGTATCAGCGCCTTTTGGCCAGTGGCAAGGTCGCGAAGATAGTCTTGATGAGCCACTTCGCCCGCGCTGATGAGCTGGATTGCGTGCGCAGCACTGAACAAGTGGCCGTTTTCGAGGCGGCGCGCCAGGGGTTGTCGGCTGAAGTGAGCCTGCGCAATTCGCCGTCGGTGATGGGCTGGCCGAGTGTGGCCAGCGACTGGGTGCGCCCGGGCATCATGCTCTACGGCGCCACGCCCTTCGGCGAGGACCAGGCCATCGCTGCGCGCTTGCAGCCGGTAATGACCCTCGAATCGAAAGTCATCAGCGTGCGCGAACTGCCGGCCGGAGAGCCGGTGGGCTACGGTGCCAAGTTCATTACGCCCAAGCCGATGCGTATCGGCGTGGTCGCCATGGGGTATGCCGATGGGTACCCGCGCCACGCGCCCACCGGCACGCCGGTGTTGGTGGCGGGGCAACGCAGCCAGTTGCTGGGGCGCGTATCGATGGACATGCTGTGCATCGACCTCACCGACGTGCCACAGGCTGGCCTTGGCTCCACCGTGGAGCTGTGGGGCAAAAACATCCTCGCCAGCGACGTTGCGGCGGCGGCCGAGACCATTCCCTACCAGATTTTCTGCAACCTGCGCCGCGTGCCAAGGCTCTATTCCGGCGCTTGAGGTAAGACGACGAGCCAGGTCGCCCGGGATTTAGGTCCAAGTGTTGTAAATACTGAACGCTGTCGCCATGATAACGCTCAATTACAACAACGCCTGAATCCTAGGAGGCTCCTGCATTGGACGTCGGCGAACGACTGCAATCCATCCGTAAACTCAAAGGTCTTTCCCAGCGTGAGCTCGCCAAGCGCGCGGGTGTCACCAACAGCACCATTTCGATGATCGAAAAAAACAGTGTCAGCCCCTCGATCAGCTCCTTGCGCAAGGTGCTGGGCGGCATCCCCATGTCCATGGTCGAGTTCTTTTCCGAGGAGATCCTCCAGGAAATACCGACGCAGATCGTCTATAAAGCCAATGAGCTGATCGACATCTCTGACGGCGCCGTCACCATGAAACTGGTGGGCCGGGCGCACCCGACACGGGCGATTGCGTTTCTTAACGAAATCTACCCACCGGGCGCCGACACGGGCGAAGAAATGCTCACCCACGAAGGCGAGGAAACCGGGATTCTGGTGGAAGGTCGTCTGGAATTGGTGGTCGGTCTTGAAACTTTTGTGCTCGAAGCCGGCGATAGCTACTACTTTGAAAGCACCAAGCCCCATCGTTTTCGTAACCCGTTCGACGTGCCGGCGCGACTAATCAGCGCAGCCACACCCGCGAACTTTTGACACAAGAGGCGTGCTGCCAGCGTTGCAGACACGCCCGTCGCTGTAACCGCTCGGCTGAATCTCCCTTTATTTAATAGGGTTGTTTCGGCCTGGCGGGCTAACCGTTATACTTTCGCCGCCTGCGAAACCGTGGCCGCAGGCGTGAATAGCCACCATTGAGGGTGAACGCGTGAACCTAATTATGAAAATGCTGGCTGCACCAGCAACCGTACTGGCCCTATGGGCTGTCAGCGCTCAAGCTGCGACCAATGATGAAATTGCCAAGCGCCTGGAGCCTGTCGGCCAAGTCTGTGTCCAGGGCCAGGAATGTAAAGGGATGGAAGTGGCGGTGGCAGCCGGTGGCGGCGGTGGTGCAAAGACACCGGATGACGTGATCGCCAAGCATTGCAACGCGTGCCACGGCACTGGCCTGCTGGGCGCGCCGAAAATCGGTGACGCTGCCGACTGGGGCAAGCGCGCGAAGGAGCAAGGCGGGGTAGACGGTCTGCTCGCCAAGGCGATTACGGGCATCAACGCCATGCCGCCCAAAGGCACCTGCAGCGATTGCTCGGATGACGAGCTCAAGGGTGCGATCGAGAAGATGTCGGGCTTGAAGTAAACCGATCTTCGCCAAAAAGCCGCTTTCGAGCGGCTTTTTTGTGCCTGCCATTTGTGTTTCGGTGCTGTTCATTGCAGCAAAGACCCGGCAAGCTCGGTCCAACCCCTAATCATGGAATGTTCAGGAGGGTCGGATGGTGCAGTTGTGTTCAATCGAGCAAGCAGTTGACGACGTACTGGCACGCTTGCCGGCGCATATCCACATGGGCATGCCCCTTGGGCTGGGCAAGCCCAACCTGTTCGTCAACGCGCTGTACCGGCGTATTGCCAAGTTGCCCGAGCGGGCGCTGACGATCTACACCGCGCTGAGCCTGGGCCGCCCGCCCTTCGGCGATGGGTTGCAGAAGCGCTTTCTCGAACCCTTCATCGAGCGCGTGTTTGGCGATTACCCCGAACTGGACTTCCTCGCCGACCTGCACAAGGACAAGCTGCCGGCCAACATCCGCGTGCAGCAGTTTTTCATGCAACCCGGCAGCCTGCTTCACAGCGCATCGGCCCAGCAGGACTACGTCAGCAGCAACTACAGCCATGCCGCCCGCGACATCAACGCCGCCGGCCTGAACCTGGTGGCGCAATTGGTGGCCAGCAGTAACGAACACCCCGACCGCCTGAGCCTGAGCTGCAACCCGGACATCACCCTCGACCTGCTGCCGATGATTGAAAAACGCCGTGACGCGGGCGAAACCATTCTGGTGGTCGGCCAGGTTCACAGCGATTTGCCCTACATGCCCGGCGACTCTGAGCTGGGCATGGACGCCTTCGACTACCTGATCGACGCCAAGGACAGCACCACGCTGTTCTCCACGCCGAACATGCCGGTGGGGTTTCAGGACCACTTTATCGGCCTGCATGCCAGCACCCTCGTGCGCGATGGCGGCACCCTGCAGATCGGGATTGGCTCCATGGGTGACGCGCTGACTGCCGCCCTGCTGGCGCGCCAGGCCGATAACGAGGCCTACCGGCTGTTGTTGACTGACTTGGACGTGTACCAGTGGGCGCCGTTGATCAGCCGCGAAGGCGGCGTTGATCCCTTCGCCCGTGGCCTCTATGGCTGTAGCGAAATGTTCGTCAACGGCCTGCTGGTGCTGGCAGATGCCGGGATTATCCGGCGCAAGGTCTACCCGGATGTGGCGACCCAGGAACAAGCCAACGCGGGCACACTGGATGATGCCGCCCAGCCTGACGGCGTGTCGGTCCACGGAGGTTTCTTCCTCGGACCACGCAGTTTTTACCAGCGCCTGCAGGAAATGACCCACGCCAAGCGCCTCGAATTCAACATGACCCGCATCAGCTACATCAACGAGCTGTACGGCGAGGAACAACTCAAACGCCTGCAGCGCCTGGATGCACGGTTTATCAACAGCGCGATCATGGTGACCTTGCTCGGCGCGGGTGTGGCCGACCAGTTGGAAGATGGCCGCGTGCTCAGCGGCGTCGGTGGGCAGTACAACTTTGTTGCGCAAGGCCATGCACTGGAAGGCGCGCGCTCGATCCTGATTTTGCGCAGCTGGCGCGAGTCGGCGGGGGAGGTCAGTTCCAATATCGTGTGGGAATACGGCCACTGCACGATTCCCCGGCATCTGCGCGATATCGTGATTACCGAGTACGGAATTGCGGACTTGCGAGGTCAGACGGATGCCAAGGTGATCGAGGCTTTGCTCAACATCACCGACTCACGCTTCCAGGATGAGCTGATCGAGCAGGCGCAGAAGGCTGGCAAGTTGGCAGAGGATTTCCAGCTGGATCCACGCTTTGCCGACAACACACCGGAGCGCTTGAAAGCCATTCAGGGCAAACATCGGCGGCTGTTCCCGGAGTATCCGTTGGGCAGTGATTTCACCGACGAAGAGCGGGATTTGTTGCGGGCGCTGAATTGGCTCAAGAGTAAATTCAAGCTGACGGAGATTCTGGAACTCGGCAAGGCAGCGCTGGATGCGCCGGAGCCGGAGGCGTTTCCCGAGCATTTGAAGCGGATGCGGTTGGATCAGCCCGAAGGACTGAAAGAAGACCTCTACCAGCGCCTGCTACTCGCCGGCCTACAGGCCACCGCGCACTAACAAACAATGCAAATCAAATGTGGGAGCGGGCTTGCTCGCGAAAGCGGAGTGTCAGCCTCTGAATTTATTGGCTGACCCACCGCATTCGCGAGCAAGCCCGCTCCCACATTTTGATCCGTGTTCACCGGACATTTGCTGTGTGGCAAATTACTCGATGAAGGTGACGACGCCACCCGCCAGCGACTTGACCCGCGCCAGTGATTCCACCCGGTAACCCTGCGCATCCAGCTCCGCACGGCCGCCCTGGAACGACTTCTCGATCACAATCCCCAAGCCCGCGACAGTCGCACCGGCTTGCTTGATGATGGAAATCAGCGCCTGGGACGCTTTGCCGTTGGCCAAAAAGTCATCGATCACCAGCACACGGTCGCTGCTGGTCAGGTGGCGCGGGGAAATCGCCACGGTGCTTTCGACTTTCTTGGTGAAGGAATACACCGTCGCCGACAGCAGGTTTTCGGTCAGGGTCAGGGACTGTTGCTTGCGGGCGAAGATCACTGGCACGCCGAGGTTCAGCCCGGTCATGATCGCCGGGGCGATGCCCGAGGCTTCGATGGTGACGATCTTGGTGATGCCCGAGTCCTTGAACAGCGCGGCGAATTCGTCGCCGATCAGTTTCATCAGCGCCGGGTCGATCTGGTGGTTCAGAAAGGCGTCGACCTTGAGTACCTGATCGGAAAGCACGATGCCTTCTTCGCGAATTTTCTTGTGCAGTGCTTCCACGGAAAGCTTCCTCTAATGGCGCGGTGTGCGCCGAAAGTAGATTGAAAAGTAGTCGATTCTAGCGCTTTAACATCGCGCGTATATCCGCCAGGGCGGTGTTGCCGCGAACGGCTTTCACTTCGGTCGGTGTGTCGTCGTTGCCTTCCCAGGCGAGGTCGTCCGGCGGCAGTTCATCCAGGAACCGACTGGGGGCACAATCGATGATTTCGCCGTATTGCTTGCGCTTGGCGGCAAAGGTGAAGGCCAACGTCTGACGCGCGCGGGTAATGCCCACGTAGGCCAGCCGGCGTTCTTCCTCGATGGTGTCGGCTTCGATGCTGGAGCGGTGCGGGAGGATTTCCTCTTCCATGCCCATGATGAACACGTAGGGAAACTCCAGGCCCTTGGAGGCGTGCAAGGTCATCATTTGCACACCTTCGGCGCCGTCTTCCTCTTCCTGCTGACGCTCGAGCATGTCGCGCAGCACCAGCTTGCCGATGGCGTCTTCGACGGTCATCTCGCCTTCTTCGTCCTTCTCCAGCGTGTTTTTCAACGCTTCGATCAGGAACCAGACGTTGCCCATGCGGTAGTCCGCGGCCTTGTCGCTGGAGCTGTTGGTGCGCAGCCAGTTTTCATAGTCGATGTCCATGACCATGCTGCGCAACGCGCTGATCGGGTCTTCGCCGGCGCACTGCTCGCGCACCTTGTCCATGAAGCGCTTGAAGCGCGCCAGGCGGTCGGTGAAACGGGTGTCCAGGTGCTCGCCCAGGCCGATTTCGTCGGTGGCGGCGTACATCGAGATCTTGCGTTCGGTGGCGTAGTTGCCGAGCTTTTCCAGGGTGGTGGAACCGATTTCCCGGCGCGGTACGTTGATCACGCGCAGGAAGGCGTTGTCGTCGTCTGGGTTCACGATCAGCCGGAAGTAGGCCATCAGGTCTTTCACTTCCTGGCGTCCGAAAAAGCTGTTGCCGCCCGACAGACGATACGGAATCTGGTGGTGCTGCAGCTTCAGCTCGATCAGCTTGGCCTGGTAGTTGCCGCGATAGAGGATTGCGAAATCGCTGTAAGGCCGGTCGGTGCGCAGGTGCAAGGTCAGCAGTTCGACGGCCACGCGCTCGGCTTCGGCGTCTTCGTTGCGGCAACGGATCACGCGGATTTCATCGCCGTGGCCCATCTCGCTCCACAGCTGTTTTTCGAACTCGTGGGGGTTGTTCGAGATCAGCACGTTGGCGCAACGCAGAATGCGGCTGGTGGAGCGGTAGTTCTGCTCCAGCATCACCACTTTCAGGGACGGGTAGTCGTCCTTGAGCAGCATCAGGTTTTCCGGGCGGGCGCCGCGCCAGGCGTAGATCGACTGGTCGTCGTCGCCCACCACGGTGAACTGGTTACGCTTGCCGATCAGCATCTTCACCAGCAAATACTGGCTGGCGTTGGTGTCCTGGTATTCGTCCACCAGCAGGTAGCGCACCTTGTTCTGCCATTTTTCGAGGACGTCGGCGTGTTCTTCGAACAGCTTCACGGGCTGCAGGATCAGGTCGTCGAAGTCCACCGCGTTGAACGCCTTGAGCGTGCGCTGGTAGTGGGTGTAAACGATGGCGGCGGTCTGTTCCTTGGGGTTGCGCGCGTTTTCCAGGGCCTGGGCGGGCAGGACCAGGTCGTTTTTCCAGGCGCCGATCATGTTCTTGATCTCATCCACGCCGTCGTCGCCTGCGTATTCCTTCTGCATGATGTCGGTCATCAGCGACTTCACGTCGGTCTCGTCAAAGATCGAGAAGCCCGGCTTGTAGCCCAGCCGCGCGTGCTCCTTGCGGATGATGTTCAGGCCCAGGTTGTGGAAGGTACACACCGTAAGGCCACGGCCTTCGCCACCCTTGAGCAAGGTGCCGACACGCTCCTTCATTTCCCGCGCGGCCTTGTTGGTAAAGGTCATGGCGACGATGTACTGAGCGCGGATGCCGCACTGCTGGATCAGGTGCGCGATCTTGCGGGTGATCACGCTGGTCTTGCCGGAACCGGCACCGGCGAGCACCAATAGAGGGCCGCCGACGTAGTTCACGGCTTCTTGCTGCCGGGGATTGAGTCGGGACATACAGAATTCAGGGAGTCGTTGAACAAAAGGGCGGGCATTTTAACAGGCTCGCAGGATTCTGCTCTCACAGAACGACAGTGTGACGTACCACTCGATCTAAATTTGCCGGTTTTGATACTTTGCCGCAGGATGTGGTGGGCTTTTTTCGGCTAAGGTTGCGATTAACGTCTGTAGTCTGCGTATTTGATAATTCCTATCATTGGTGATTGTCAGGCCGCACGTCATAATGCCCGCCGCCAACGAAATCTTGCAGAGTCTAGGGAGCTAGCTTGTCTACGCCTGTCGAACCCTTGCGTTTGCTGCTACTGGCCGATGAGCCAGCGTGGGCAGCGTTGTTGCGCGAGTGCCTGGTGCCGATGGGCGATGGGGCTGTGCTGATCAGTGCACCCAACTGGGACTCGGTGAGTCGTCTGTTCGATGACGACCACGGTGCTGTGCTATTGACTACGCCAGGCCTGCAACCCGGCCCGGGCCGATGCAGCTTGCCGTGTGTGTTGCTGCTGGAACAGGAGCCGCTGGTTTCGCCGCTGGGCGTCAGTGACTGGCTGATCCGTGATGTATTGGATGCTGATACATTGCGCCGCTGCCTGCGCCACGTCCGCGAGCGCGGCGTACTGGAAAATACCCTGCAACGCCTGGCCGAACAGGACCCGCTCACCGGCATCGCCAATCGCCAGGGTTTCCAGACCCTGCTGGCGGCGCGCCTGGCGGAAAACGAAGGCCGCGGCCTGGCCCTCGGCCATCTGGACCTCGACAATTTTCGCCATGCCAACGATGCCCTCGGTCATCAGGCCGGTGACCGGTTGATCCTGCAAGTGGTGTCGCGCCTCAAGAGCCAGCTCGAGGCCGGGGACCAGTTGGCTCGTTTGGGCAGTGACGAATTTGCGTTGCTGATTGACACCCGTCGCGCGCCCCAGCGCGCCGAGTGGATGGCCGAACGCATCACCGAAGTCATGGCCGAGCCCTACTGGGTGGATGGCGAAAGCCTGTTGATCGGCTGCAGCCTGGGTGTGGCCCACGCCCGTGCGCGTGCCGGCGCCGACCCCTTGATGTGGCACGCGCACATCGCCATGCAACAGGCCAAAAGCACCCAGGGCTGCACCTTTCATATCTTCAACGAACGTATCAACCGCAACGCGCGCAGCCTGGCCGACTTGGAAAGCGAACTGCGCCGCGCCCTGCGCCGCGACGAACTGGAGCTGCATTACCAGCCGCGCCTGGATCTGGACGACGGGCATATCGTCGGCCTGGAAGCGTTGGTGCGCTGGCGTCATGGCGAGCGCGGGCTGTTGCCGCCGAGCGAATTCGTGCCCTTGGCCGAGCAAAGCGGGCTGATCGTGCCGCTGGGCTACTGGGTGATTTCCCGTGCACTGCGTGACATGCAAGACCTGCGCGAGCGCGGCCTGCCGCCGCTGCACATGGCGGTGAACCTGTCGTTCCGCCAGTTTCAAGACAGCCAGTTGCTGTCGACCTTGAGCCGGTTGATTGCCGAGCGTGGTGTTGAAGCTCAGTGGCTGGAATTCGAACTGACTGAAACCGCCGTGATGCGCCGCAGCGATCTGGTCAAGCAGACCATGGACGCCCTCGGCCGCCTGGGTGTGCGGTTTTCCCTGGATGACTTCGGCACGGGCTTCTCGTCATTCGTGCACCTCAACAGCCTGCCGATTGCCCTGTTGAAGATCGACAAGAGCTTCGTCGGCGGCATGGAAGAGCGCGAAGAGAACCGCAAGCTGGTGCACGCGATGATCAACCTGGCTCACAACCTGAATCTGGAAGTGGTGGCGGAAGGTGTGGAAACGCCTGAGCAGTTGGCGTTGCTGCGTTTGTTTGGTTGCGACCAGGCTCAGGGTTACTTGATCAGCAAGCCACTGCCGTTGCAGGAACTGGTGGAGTATTTGACGTTCGGCAAGAGCCAGCAGGCGCTACTGGGCTAGGCGATTGCGCTTTGTGAACCCAATCAAAACTGTGGGAGCGGGCTTGCTCGCGAATGCGCAGTGTCAGTCGCCAAATTTGTTGGCTGATCCACCGCATTCGCGAGCAAGCCCGCTCCCACATTATTGACTGAGTACATCCCATCAGTCGGGTTGCATGGCCTGGAATTCAGCGCGAACTTCAGGCTCCCGCCGAATCATCCGCTTCATCTTCACCTCAAACGCCCAGGTCAAGCTCACTGCCGCGCACGCCAGGCCCAACGCCAGGCCCCACCACACGCCCGTCGGCCCCCAGCCCAGGGTGAATGCCATCAACCATGCGGACGGCGCGCCGATCAGCCAGTAACAACCCAAACCCACCAGAAACGTCGTCTTGGCGTCCTTCAGCCCGCGAATGCAGCCCATGGCAATGGTCTGCACGCCGTCGAACAGTTCAAACCAGGCCGCGACAGCCAGCAAGCTGACGGCCAATACGATGACGTCATGGAAGGCGGGGTCGTTATGGTCCAGGAACAGTCCTATTAACGGGTCGGAAAACAGCCACAGCACAGCGGCGAACCCCAACATCACCGCCGCACCAAAGCCGATGCCGACACGCCCGGCCAGACGTGCATGCACCAACTGCCCGGCGCCGTAATGCTGGCCGATGCGCATGGTGATCGCGTAGGACATCCCCGCCGGCACCATGAAGGCCACCGAGACGATCTGCAGGGCAATCTGATGCGCCGCCAACTGCGTGCTGCCCATGGTGCCCATGCACAGCGCCGCGAAGGCAAACAGCCCGACTTCCACCGCGTAGGTGCCGCCAATCGGCAGGCCCAGGCGCCACAGCTCGCGCAAATACTGGGTGTTGAGGTGCAGCAGACCCTTGCCGAGCGGGTAGGCTGCGTAAGCCCGGTGAATGCGGATGTACCACCACAGCGCCAGTGCCATGCAGTTGGCGACAATGGCGGTCACCAGGCCGATGCCCATCAGCCCCAGTTTCGGCAGGCCGAACATGCCCTCGATCAACGCATGGTTGAGCAGGTAGTTGAGCACCGTGCCGCACAGGCTGATCACCATCACCGGGGTCGCTTTGCCGATGGCGCTGGTAAAGCCGCGCAAGGCCATGAAGCTCAGGTAGCCGGGGAGGGCGAAGGGCAGGATTGTCAGAAATTGCCCCGCCGCGTGCACGTTGGTTTCGGTCTGGCCGAACATCAGCAGTACTGGCTTGAGGTTCCACATCAGCAACGCCGCCGCCAGCGCCATCAACCACGCCAGCCAAAGCCCGGCCTGGGTCAGGCGGGTTGCGCCTTCGATATCGCCCGCGCCGTGGCGGATGGCCACAAGGGTGCCCACCGCCGCAATCACCCCGATGCAGAAAATCGCCACAAACGAATAGCTCGCTGCGCCCAGCCCGCCGCCGGCCAAGGCCTCGGGGCTCAGACGAGCCATCATCAGGGTGTCAGTCAGCACCATCAGCATGTGCGCCAACTGTGAGGCAATCAACGGCCCCGACAGCCGCAGAATGGCCCAGAGTTCGGTACGTGCCGGATGTTGCATGATCATCACGCTCGGAAAGTCAGAGGGTTGAGGGAGGGTTGATTCTCGGCGCTTCGGGCGCCTTCCACAAAAGGATAAAAGCGATCATCCGCATGACTAAAACTCATGTATAGCGATTCTGGTAGGGTGAGGCATTGCGCTGTAGGATCTTTCCTTATGACCCGTCGTCTTCCCCCGCTTTATGCCCTGCGCGCCTTTGAGGCAGCCTCCCGCCACAACTCATTCACTCGGGCGGCGGACGAGTTGTCGATCACTCAAAGTGCCGTCAGCCGGCATATCCGCACCCTTGAAGAACATTTTGCCTGCCGCCTGTTCCAGCGCAGCGGGCGCAGCCTGCAACTCACTGAAGCGGCGCGTCTGCTATTGCCCGGCGTGCGCGAAGGTTTCGCGGCGTTGGAACGCGCCTGTCATACCCTGAATGCCGAAGACGACATCTTGCGCATGAAGGCACCGTCCACCCTGACCATGCGCTGGCTGCTGGCGCGGATCAGCCGCTTCCGCGCCTTGCAGCCGGGTAATGAGGTGCAACTGACCAGCGCGTGGATGAGCGTGGATGAAGTCGACTTCAACCAGGAACCTTTCGACTGCGCGGTGCTGTTGAGCTACGGGCATTTTCCGGCAGATTGGGAGGCGTGCTACCTATTCCCCGAGCTGCTGATTCCGGTGGGCGCGCCGAACCTGCTCAATGATGGCCCGTGGGACGTGAACCGTCTGGCGGCTGCCGAGCTGCTGCACCCCACGCCCGACCGCCGCGACTGGCGCAACTGGCTGGAGCGCATGGGGCTGTCGTCCCAGGTTTCCCTCAAGGGCGGGCAGGTGTTCGACACGCTGGAGTTGGGCATGATCGCCGCCGCGCGGGGGTATGGTGTGTCGATGGGGGACCTGCTGATGGTGGCCGAAGACGTCGCCCAGGGGCGGTTGAGCCTGCCTTGGCCGACGGCAGTGGCGAGCCGGGAAAACTACTACCTGGTGTGGCCGAAAACCCGCCCCGGCGGCGAGCGCTTGCGCCGCCTGGCGGAGTTTCTTCAGGGTGAAGTCAACGCCATGGAACTGCCTCGGGTTGAACGCCTGGATTGATCGCTCGTGCAATCGTTTGCGCGATACCCCTGTGAATCGCTCAAGTATTGGCCGTGCCCGCCGAAGAAGGTGTGTTGGAACCCCCCGCGTTTCAACGTTTCCAACCCGATAATTTGCCGAGCAACGCTAAGAGATCAGGATGATCCTGGCCTCGGCCAGGAGCTTCTATGTCTCAACCTCGCGCTCGGATCGCGTCCCAGTTAGGCCTTGCCTTGGCCGTGATTCTGGCTGTCGTCATCAGCGGCAGCACTGTCTTCGCCCTGCGTTCTCTCGACTCCGCCAACCTCGACACCCGCGAGGAGCACCTGGCCAGCGAAGCACGCCTGCTCGCCGACCAACTCAACACCTTCCACAGCACCTTGCGCGAAAGTACCCAGCGTTTGAGCGGGCTGTTTGAAAAGCGCTTCGGCGCCGGCTTGAGCGTGCACGCGGACCAGCCAGTGACCGTGGCCGGTGTACAGACCCCGAGCCTTTACCTGGGCGAGCAGGTGCTGAACAACAACTTCGATGAAGTGGACGAGTTCAAGCAAATGTCCGGCGGCGTGGCCACGGTGTTCGTGCGCAGCGGCGAAGATTTCATCCGCATCAGCACCTCGCTGACCAAGCAAGACGGCAACCGCGCTATCGGCACCGTGCTCGACCACCAGCACCCGGCCTACCAGCGCTTGCTGGCCGGCCAGAGTTATGTGGGCCGCGCGGTATTGTTCGACCGTTCCTACATGACCCAATACAGCCCGGTGCGCGATGCCGGCGGCAAAGTCATTGCCGTGTTGTTTATCGGTTTTGATTACACCGACGAGCAGAAGGCCCAGTTCGATAACCTCAAGCGCTTCCGTATCGGCCAGACCGGCTCCCTGGCGTTGCTGGATGAACAGAAGCACTGGCTGGTGCCACCGGCGGGCGTGCAGGCGCTGGATCAGGCGGTTCCGGTGATGCTCGACCTCGCGAAAAAGCCGGGCGAAGGCCGCTTCTGGAGCGACAAGAACGAAGATTTCTACAGCGTCTCGGTGCCGTTTGAAGGTGGCCCGTGGGCAGTGGTGGCGAGCATGCCGAAATCGGAAATCCGCGCCGTGACCTGGGCCGTCGGTATTCGCCTGGTGATTGGCAGCGTGCTGGCGATGTTATTGGCAGTGGGCGCAGCGGTCTGGCTACTGCGCAGTAAATTGCAGCCCCTGAGTGATCTGGTGCGTCAGGCCGAAGCCTTGGGCGCGGGGGATTTGAGCGCGCGCTTGAACGTGTCCAGCCACGACGAAATCGGCCAGTTGGCGGGCAGCTTCAACCAGATGGGCGAAGCGCTGTCGACCATGGTTTCGCACATTCGCAAGGCGGCCGAAGAGGTCAACAGCCGCGCGCAGGCGCTGTCCGGTTTATCCGGGGGCGCCTATGAAGGCATGGAGCAGCAGTCCGGCGAGATCACCAGCATGGCGGGCGCAGTGGAAGAGTTCAGCGCCACGTCGCTGAACATCGCCGACAACATGGGCAACACCGAACGGCTTGCACAGGAAAATGCGCAGCAGACGCGCATCGGCCGCACCTCGATGCAAGAGGCGTCGTCGTCCCTGGAGCATATCGCCACTGCGCTGAACAGCACGGCTACAGTGATCAACACCCTGGGTCAGCGTTCCCAGGAAATCGGCGGGATTGTCGGGGTGATCACCTCGATTGCCGAGCAGACCAACCTGTTGGCGCTCAACGCCGCCATCGAGGCTGCCCGCGCCGGTGAGCAGGGGCGTGGGTTTGCCGTGGTGGCCGACGAAGTGCGCAACCTGGCATCACGCACCCGTCAGGCCACCGATGAAATTTCAGTGATGATCCAGAGCATCCAGCAGGAAACCGGCAACGCCATCAGCACCATGGAACACGGTAACGTGCTGATGCAGGAAGGCCTGTCGCGCAACGCCGACGTGGCCTCGGCCCTGGCGCGCATCGACGAGCAAAGCCGCTCCGCCGGCCAGCAGTTTGCCGCGATTACCACCGCCACGCAGGAGCAGAGCAGCACGGCGAACGTACTCAGCAGCAACCTGCAAAGCATTGCGCTGGCCAACAGCGAGCAGCGCGAAGTGGTCTCGAACCTGGCGATCACCGCCAAGGAACTGGAAACCCTGGCGGCGGGCCTGCGCCATGAAGTGGACCGCTTCCGCTAAGGCTTGGCGTCGCCCAGGCCGGGGTCCACGCGCTTGCCGATATCTTTGAGACGCGCCAGTTGATCCACCATGCCTGGCGCTTCGTCGAGGCTGCTGACGAAGGTCCACAGGTACGTCATGACCGCGTAAACGTGGCCGGCTTTCACGGCGGGCGACAGTGCCAACTGGCTGATCGCGACCACAAACAGCAGGGCTGCCAGCGTACCGATAAACAGGAACGCGGCGGCCTCGCGGTCTGACAGCCAGATGCGCAGGCGTGACAGCACCTGGTAATGACGCTGCAAGGTCTGGGCGCCGACCTTTTCCACTAGGCCGATTTCTTTTTCCAGGCGGTCGTTCAAGCGCTCGTGCAACTGCTGGTTGCGCCGCGCAAAGCGTGGCAGCAACGTGGTGCACAGCAGCAAGGCGCTCAGGCAGGCGAGGCCGATCCACGGCTCGATCACCAGCAGCATCACGGCCGCGCCGACGATGGACACCAGTGCCGTGGCGATGATCGGCACATGTTTTTCGAAGAAATCCACAAAGTCCCGCGCCAGCACCACCCGCGCCGCCGCGCGCGAAGTGCTGTGGTTTTGCAGGCGTTGATTGAGGATTACCGGCACCGCGAGGTCGGCGTAGATGCGCGTAAAGGTGCGCGTGTCCAGCGCACGGCGTGCCGCCCCGACGACCCAGAACGCCAGAACCACGGCGGCGTAAAACAGTGCGCTACCCGCGTCGCCCCGGATAATCGAGTCCACCGCGAACCCGGCAAACAGCGGGTATGCCAGTAGAAGCGCGTTCTCCAGCGCAACCAGCGACAGCGTGCAAAACAACTTGCCGGGGTAGGCCCTGGCGATCGCCTTGAGGGTTTGGCTGGCGGACTGTTGGCCGATTTTCTTGCTTTCTTCGATAAGAATTTGCGGTGTGACGGATGACATGGGTGCACCAAAGGAGTGTTAGACGCTATTATTGAGCGACTGCTCAAGTATCCTTGAGCGACCGCTCAAAAAGCAAGCGCCGCTCATCTACCGGTGCCTGAAGGAATTGCCCATGTCGCGTACCGACCGTAAAGACCAGATCATCGCCGCTGCCCTGGAGCTGTTTCGCAGCAAGGGGTTCGCCGATGTGTCCACCCGTGATCTGGCCGAACATGCCGGGCTGTCTCGCAGCCATGTCTATCACTACTTCAGCGACTGGAATGAGCTGCGCCGCGAAGCCTTTGTGCGGTTTGCCAATGAGCAACTGGACGAAGTCCGCGCGCCGCTGGTCGGCTTGCCGCCGCAGGAGGCGTTGATGAGGTTCCTGCGTGATTGCCTGCCGTGTACAGCTGACGCCGGCTGGGCGCTGTGGCTGGATGCCTGGGATGAGGCGATGCATGACCCGCAAATGGCCGAGGCCTATCTGGTGATCAACGCCCAGTGGCAAGGCATGCTCGCCGAGGTGATTGAGCAAGGCGTGGTTGCCGAAGTATTTCGCTGTGATTCGCCAACGCGCGCCGCCCGGCAGATTTTTGCCGTGGCCATGGGGTATGCCGATGACCTGATGCTCAAGCCCTCCAGCGAATCTGCCGAGGCGGCGCTGGATGAGGTGATGGAAGTGGCGCGGTTGCTGCTGGGGTTCACCGCGAAGGGCTGCCGCACAGAGGGCTAGTTCAATGCCGCTGGGCGATATTGCAGCGCCTCGGCCAAATGATGCCGGGCAATGTTCTCCACCTGTTCAAGGTCAGCCAGGGTGCGCGCGACCTTGAGCAGTCGATGGGCCGCGCGCAGCGATAACGTCAGCCGCTCGCAGGCGCTTTCCAGCCAGCCCTCGTCGGCTTTCGCCAGCTGGCAGTGCGCGCGTAATCCCGGCAGATCAAGAAACGCATTGGCACAGCCCTGGCGCTTTTGTTGGCGCTCCCGGGCTTCGGCGACTTCTGCTGAGGCTTTTGCCGTGCTGTCGCCGGGCTGTTGGGTCGGATTGAGCGCGGTGGTTTCCCGGGCGACGGTGAGGTGCAAGTCGATCCGGTCCAGCAACGGCCCGGAGAGCTTGTTGCGGTAGCGCTGAATTTGCTCCGGCGTGCAACGGCAACGCCCGCTGGGTTCGCTCATATAGCCGCAGGGGCAGGGGTTCATGGCCGCCACCAGTTGGAAACGGGCCGGGAAACTCACGCGGTCACGGGCGCGGGAAATCACGATATGCCCCGACTCCAATGGCTCGCGCAGTACTTCCAGCACCTTGCGATCAAACTCGGGCAGTTCATCCAGAAACAGCACGCCGTGATGGGCGAGGGTGATTTCTCCAGGCTGCGGCTTCGACCCACCGCCTACCAATGCGGGCCCTGACGCAGAATGGTGCGGCTGGCGAAAAGGCCTGTGCGGCCAGTGGCTCAAGGGTGCGAGGCTGACAACTGACTGAATCGCAGCGACCTCCAGGGCTTCCTGCTCACTCAGTGGTGGCAGCAGGCCGGGAAGGCGGCTGGCGAGTAATGTCTTGCCTGTGCCGGGTGGCCCGCTGAACAGCAGGTTATGCGCGCCTGCTGCGGCAATCAGCAAAGCGCGTTTGGCCGCCAATTGGCCTTGCACCTCACTCAAGTCCGGGTAGGGTTTGTTCAAGTACAGCAAGCCGTCGGACTTGTAGGGCTCAATCGGCACCTGCCCATTCAGGTGCGCGACCACCTGCAGCAGGTGGTCCACAGCAATCACTTTCAACCCTGACGCCAGGCACGCTTCCTCGGCATTCGCCCGCGGCACTATCACGGTGCGCCCGGCCTTGCGTGCCGCCAGTGCTGCCGGCAACACGCCTTTCACCGCACGCACCTCGCCGGACAACGCCAATTCCCCCAAGCATTCCACGTCGTCGAGCATCAATGACGGCACTTGCACACTGGCTGCCAGAATCCCCAGGGCAATCGCCAAATCAAAACGCCCGCCGTCCTTGGGCAGGTCGGCGGGCGCGAGGTTGAGGGTAATGCGCCGCGCAGGGTATTGCAGCGCGCAGTTGAGGATGGCGCTGCGCACGCGGTCCTTGCTTTCCTTCACGGCGGTTTCCGGCAGGCCGACCAGCGTCAGGGATGGCAGCCCATTGGCCATGTGCACTTCGACGGTGACGGCGGGGGCTTCGACGCCGATTTGGGCGCGGCTGTGGACGATGGCGAGGGACATGCTCGTTCCTTGAAAGGGAGGCCGCTTCCTGCGGGTTTTTCAAGGGTAGACGAGGTGGGGAAGGGGGAGGCGGGGGAGGTTTTACAGAACGTATCCAAAGCAGCCCGCAGCGCTTTAGGTGGGAGCTGGCTTGCCTGCGATGGCGGTCTATCAGTTAGCCCTGAGATACCTGGCCCACCGCTATTGCAGGCAAGCCAGCTCCCACAGAGTCCGAGTTTATTCAGCGGAGGGCGGCGTTAACTTGGCTTCCAGCTCGGCCACCTTCGCTTCCAGGCTCTCCAGCCGCGCCCGCGTGCGCGCCAGCACCACCATCTGGCTATCAAATTCCTCCCGGCTCACCAGGTCGAGTTTGCTGAAGCCACTTTGCAGCAATGCCTTGAATTGGCTTTCGATTTCGTTGCGGGGCAGCGGGGTGTCGCCGCTGAACAAGCGAGAGGCGTGGCCGCTCAGGGCGTCGAGGAGGTCTTTGGGCGCGAGCATGGGAAATATTCCGGAAAACTGTTGGCCGGCAGTGTATCACGCAGCGTCTATAGTCTTTTTCGCAGGCCTGGGCGCACGCTTTTCGCGCAGTGGGCCGGGCGCTCGCGCACCGTTTAAGTGCGCAATGGCGCCTCCAAAAAGCCCCGCAGGTGGGCATAAGTGGGCAAAGGACTGATTTCAGTGATTTTTACGGAGCTGGCAAGGTTTCTGCTTAGACGATCATGACCCATGCACTGATGCAGTCGCTGTGACGAATGCAGTGCGCCGACGGATCAGGGGTACAGGTTTCGTCACCAGTGGTTCGCTGGCGTCGCAACGGTAAATGCCGAGGCGACGACGCGTTACAAAGCCAGGCACTGCGCTTAGACTTGAGACGGGTTTGTTTTCCTGGGGCAAGTCCACCAATTCGGGAGAGAGTTTTCATGAAGCTAGTCACTGCCATCATCAAGCCGTTCAAGTTGGACGATGTACGCGAGTCGTTGTCCGAGATCGGCGTGCAGGGCATTACCGTTACTGAGGTCAAAGGCTTCGGTCGGCAGAAGGGTCACACCGAGCTGTATCGCGGCGCGGAATACGTGGTCGATTTCCTGCCAAAGGTGAAGATTGATGTCGCCATTGACGACAAGGATCTTGACCGGGTTATCGAGGCGATAACCAAGGCGGCCAACACCGGCAAGATCGGTGACGGCAAGATCTTCGTGGTCAATCTGGAACAGGCTATTCGCATCCGTACCGGCGAAACCGATACCGACGCAATCTAAGCCGCCAAACCCCCAACGCCCCAGGAGAAAACAATATGACTCTGCGTAAATTCGCAGGGCTAGGAGCCCTGTTGTCCCTCGTAATGCCGGCCCTGGCATTGGCGGCGGACCCAGCCCCCGCTCCAGTCCTCAATTCCGGCGACACGGCGTGGATGCTCACATCCACCGCGCTGGTACTGTTCATGACCATTCCGGGCCTGGCGCTGTTCTACGGCGGCATGGTTCGCTCCAAAAACATTCTGTCGGTGATGATGCAGTGCTTCGCCATCACTGGCCTGATCTCCATCTTGTGGTTCGTGTACGGCTACAGCCTGGCGTTCGACACCACGGGTATGGAAGCAGGCGTGGTCAACCTCAACTCGTTTGTGGGTGGCCTGTCCAAACTGTTTCTCTCGGGCGTGACCCCGGCCAGCATCACCGGCCCGGCGGCGTTGTTCCCTGAGTCGGTGTTCGTCACCTTCCAGATGACGTTTGCCATCATTACGCCTGCGCTGATCGTGGGTGCTTTCGCCGAGCGTATGAAGTTCTCTGCGATGCTGATCTTCATGGGCATCTGGTTCACCCTGGTTTACGCGCCGATTGCTCACATGGTGTGGGGCGGTCCGGGTTCTTTGCTGGGCGACTGGGGCGTGCTGGATTTCGCAGGCGGCACCGTGGTGCACATCAACGCCGGTGTGGCTGGCCTGGTGGCGTGCCTGGTACTCGGCAAGCGCAAAGGCTTCCCGACCACCCCGATGGCCCCGCACAACCTGGGTTACACCCTGGTCGGCGCGGCGATGCTGTGGGTTGGCTGGTTTGGCTTCAACGCCGGCTCCGCCGCTGCGGCCAACGGCACTGCCGGCATGGCAATGCTGGTTACCCAGATCGCTACCGCTGCTGCGGCGCTGGGCTGGATGTTCGCCGAGTGGGTCACCCACGGTAAGCCAAGCGCTCTGGGCATCGCCTCGGGTGTGGTTGCGGGCCTGGTGGCAATCACCCCGGCTGCCGGCACAGTGGGCCCGATGGGCGCCCTGGTCATCGGCCTGGCGGCTGGCGTGGTGTGCTTCTTCTGTGCGACCACTCTGAAACGCAAACTGGGCTACGACGACTCCCTGGACGCCTTCGGCGTACACGGTATCGGCGGTATCCTCGGCGCGATCCTGACCGGCGTGTTTGCTGCACCGGCGATGGGCGGCTTCAACGCCACCACTACTGACATCGCGGCGCAAGTCTGGGTCCAGTGCAAAGGCGTCGGCTTCACCGTGATCTACACGGCCATCGTGACCTTCATCATCCTCAAGGTGCTGGATGCGGTCATGGGCCTGCGGGTTACCGACGAAGAAGAGGCCGTGGGCCTCGACCTGGCGCAACACAACGAACGCGGCTACAACTTGTAAGTACGTGTAAAAAAGATGCCCGGCTTGCCGGGCATTTTTTTGTCTGGCGTTTGTCTTTGGCTAAAGGTGTATGGGTTTTTTATCGACTTTGTGATGGGATCCACACGGCACTTTTGAGGGTGCGGATGTCTTACAGGCATGTAGGCGTATTCGACACTTTGTTTTTTCCCAGAGCGCGCTAGAATGCGCGCCGATGGGCGGAGAACTGTATGTGGCAACAGACCCTGATAACCCTGCGGGCCAAGCCCCGGGGCTTTCATTTGGTGACGGATGAGTTGCTCGCCGGCCTGCCTGAACTGAAGGCGTGTCGCGTGGGCCTGTTGCATCTGTGGCTGCAGCACACTTCGGCCTCGTTGACGGTCAACGAGAATGCCGACCCGGCGGTTCGCCGTGACTTCGAGCGTTTTTTCAACTCGCTGGTGCCGCAAGGGCGTGCAGGGTTCGAACATGACGACGAAGGTCCGGATGATCTGCCGGCGCACTTCAAGGCCAGTCTCCTGGGCTGCCAGCTGAGTTTGCCGGTCAAGGCCGGCCGCTTGGCGATAGGAACCTGGCAAGGTGTTTATCTGGGCGAGCACCGTGATCATGGCGGTGCTCGTAAAGTCCTCGCCACGTTGCATGGTGATGAGGCATAAGCCACTGGTTAACCAGTGGATGTTGATTTTTTTCCGGCGCCCTCGACAGGGGGTGAAGCTGGGCTATAACTAATCTGCTTTTCGCAAGTCATGAGGTAGAACATGAGCGACGATGATCTGGAAAACGACGAACTCGAAGTAGGTGACGACGACGAGACCGAGGAAGGTCTTGAAGCGGCCGTCGAAGACGTTGCTGACGAGGGCGATGACGGCGGCGATGACGCACCTGCCAAAGCAGCCAAAGGCAAAGCCAAGGCCGCTGTTTCGGTAGACGAGTTGCCGAGTGTTGAAGCCAAGAACAAAGAGCGCGATGCGCTGGCCCGCGCGATGGAAGAGTTCCTCGCTAAAGGCGGCAAAGTGCAGGAAGTCGAGGCCAACGTGGTGGCTGATCCACCGAAGAAGCCTGATAACAAGTACGGCAGCCGACCTATCTGAGGTCAGTTATCGCTTGTAAGAAAAAGCCCGCCGTCGCTGCGGGCTTTTTCATGCCTGGGGAAAATTGCAGGTCTGCTGAAATACCCTGTGGGAGCTGGCTTGCCTGCGATAGCGGTGGGCCAGGCATCACAGGGTTAACTGATAGACCGCCATCGCAGGCAAGCCGGCTCCCACAGGGTTTAGTGCTGATTCCAGCTGCGCAGCAACGGCGGCAACTCGGTCAGGCTGCGAATCTGCGCATCCGGCTTCTTGTCCGCTTCCCAGGCCTTGCCCGTCGGGTTGAACCACACCGCTCGCAGCCCCGCCTGCTGCGCCCCGGCAATGTCATCGCCCGGATGATCACCAATATGCACCGTTTGGCTCGCATCCACGCCACCGCGCTGCAACGCTTCCTGAAACAACCGCGCATCCGGCTTGGCGATGCCGATGTCTTCGGCGCGCAAGGCGAAGTGGAAATAGTCCGCCAGGCCCACGCGTTGCACGTCAGCGTTGCCATTGGTGATCACGCCCAGCAGGAAGTGCTGGCGCAGGGCTTGCAGCATCGGCTCGGCTTCCGGGAACGGCGTGAGCTGGTGCCGCGCGTGAATGAACGCCTCGTAGCACACATCTGCCATTTCCGTGGCCTGCGGCTGTGGATAACCGGCTTCTTCAAAGGCGTGCATCAACACGCGGTGGCGCAGGATGCTGATGCGGTATTTCAGCTCGGGATGGCGCTCCAGCACGGTCTGGCGCAGCTTGGCAAAATGCTCCAGCGGCAAGTCGCCCACTTTGGAGGCGTTCACCGCCAGCCATTCACGCATTGAAGCTTCGGCGCTGATGATGACGGGTACGTTATCCCAGAGCGTGTCGTCCAGGTCGAAGGTGATCAGCTTGATACTCATGAGTCGCTGCCCTTGATGCGTTTGGCCCGTGGGTGGGCGCTGTCGTACACCGTTGCCAGGTGTTGGAAGTCGAGGTGGGTGTAAATCTGTGTGGTCTTGATGTCGGAATGGCCGAGTAACTCTTGAACCGCGCGCAGGTCCTGTGACGATTCCAGCATATGGCTGGCAAACGAGTGCCGCAGCATGTGTGGATGCAGGTTCTGCCCCAGCTCGCGCTCACCGGCGGCTTTTACCCGCACTTGAATCGCCCGCGGCCCGAGGCGTCGGCCTTGTTGGCTGACAAATACCGCGTCATCTGCCGGGTTGGTCAGCAGGCGCAGTGGCAGCCACAGCTGCAAGGCTTCCCGGGCCTTGCGGCCCACTGGCAGCACGCGGGTCTTGCTGCCCTTGCCGAGCACCTGCACCAGGCCGTCCGCCAGGTCCAGTTGATCCAGGTTCAGGCCGGTCAGCTCTGACAGGCGCAGGCCTGAGGAATAAAACAGTTCAAGAATCGCTTGATCACGATGGGCGAGGAAGTCGTCCTCGACCGCGCCGTCGAGCAGTTGCAAGGCGCGGTCTGTATCCAGCGTCTTGGGCAGGCGCCGTTCGCCCTTGGGCGGGGACAGGCCGTTGGCCGGGTCGTGGTCGCACAAACCTTCACGATTGAGATAGTGGTAGAGCCCGCGCACCGCCGAGAGCAGGCGTGACAGGCTGCGGGACGACTGACCGGCCTGGTGCAAGCGCGCGATCAGGCTGCGCAGGCTTTGGATATCCAGGGCCTTCCAGCTGCTGATCTGTTGTTTCTCGCAGTACGCCAGGACTTTGTTCAAGTCGCGCCGGTAGGCTTCCAGCGTGTGGGGCGACACCTGGCGCTCGTTGCGCAGGTGAGCGCAGTAAGCGTCCAGTTGCCGTTCCATGGCTAGCGCACCGCGCGCAGGGCGGTGGTAAAGCGCGGCAGCACGCGGCCCAGCACTTGCGCGATATAGGTCAAAAACAGCGTGCCCACCGAGCTTTTATAGTGCGCTGGATCGCGGCTGGCGATGGCCAGTACCCCGTGCAGCCCTTGATGGCTGAGGGCGACCACGGCGGTGGAGCCGATCTGCACGCGCTGCTCGGCGCCAAACAGGAAGTCCAGCTCGTGCTCGCGCAAGGTGCCGCTGATGGTCTTGCCTTCGGATAGCAGCCCGCCAATCGCGGTTTGCGCTTCGCCACCGCTGACCCAGCGACCCACCGGCATCGGGTTGTCGCTGAACAGGATCAGGCTGACAAAGGGCACCTGGAAGTCCTGGCGCAGGCTGTCTTCCACGGCGATCACCGTTTCTTCCAGGCTGGTGGCGTCCATCAGGGTAAGGATCAGGCGGCGGGTTTTCTCGAACAGACGGTCGTTGTCGCGGGCGACGTCCATCAAGTGCGAGAGCTTGTGGCGCATTTCGATATTGCGCTCGCGCAGGATCTTCATCTGCCGCTCCACCAGCGACACGGTGTCACCGCGCTGGTGGGGAATGCGCAAGGCCGGCAGCAGCTCTTCGTGTTCGACGAAGAAATCCGGATTAGCCTCAAGGTACGCCGCGACTGCTGCGGCCTCCAGACTGTCGCTTGGGGTTGCTTGGGCGGGTACTTGAGGCTTATCGGTCATTGGCTTGGCTCACTCATAGACGGACCTGTCCTTCGTATACACGCGAGGCCGGCCCGGTCATCAACACCGGGTGGCCAGGGCCTGCCCATTCGATGGACAAGCGCCCACCAGGCAGGTCGATCAACAGGGGCGAATCCATCCACCCCTGGCTGATCGCGGCCACGGCAGCGGCGCAAGCACCGGTGCCGCAGGCCTGGGTTTCGCCGGCGCCGCGTTCCCACACACGCAATTGTGCACGGGAACGGTCGATCACCTGCAGGAAGCCCACGTTCACCCGTGCCGGAAAGCGCGGGTGATGCTCGATCTTCGGCCCCAGTTCATGCACCGGGGCGTTGTTGATGTCGTTGACCCGCAGTACTGCATGGGGGTTGCCCATCGAGACGGCCGCGATGTCGACGGTCTTGCCATCAACCTCCAGCGGATAGCTCACAGCCTGCTCGGTGGCCTGAAACGGAATGTCCGCCGGCACCAGGCGTGGCGCGCCCATATTGACGCTGATCTGGCCGTCGCTGCGGATGTCCAGCTCGATCACACCGCTCTTGGTCTCGACGCGAATCTGCCGCTTGGCGGTCAGGCGCTTGTCCAGCACAAAGCGGGCGAAGCAGCGCGCGCCGTTGCCGCACTGTTCCACTTCGGAGCCGTCGGAATTGAAGATCCGGTAACGGAAATCCACCTCCGGGTTGCTCGGCGCCTCGACGATCAGCAGTTGGTCAAAACCAATACCGGTATGGCGGTCGCCCCATTGTTTAGCGTGTTTGGGCAGGATATGCGCGTGCTGGCTGACAAGGTCCAGGACCATAAAGTCATTGCCCAGCCCGTGCATCTTGGTAAAACGCAGCAGCATGGCTTACTCCGGCAGCAGGCTTTCGCCAGCATACAACTCGGCTACCGTCTCGCGGCGACGCACTTCAAATGCTTTATCACCGTCCACCAACACCTCGGCGGCACGGCCGCGGGTGTTGTAGTTGGAACTCATGACAAACCCGTAGGCACCGGCCGAGTGAATGGCCAGCAGGTCGCCTTCTTCCAGGGCCAACTGACGGTCCTTGGCCAGGAAGTCGCCGGTCTCGCAGATCGGGCCGACGATGTCATAAGCGCGCGCTTCGCTGTTGCGAGGCGTCACGGCGGTGACATTCATCCAGGCTTGGTACAGCGCCGGGCGGATCAGGTCGTTCATCGCCGCGTCGACGATGGCGAAATCCTTGTGCTCGGTGTGCTTGAGGTACTCGACCTGGGTCAGCAGCACGCCGCCGTTGGCAACGATGTAACGGCCTGGCTCGAACATCAGGGTCAGGTCGCGGCCTTCAATGCGCTCGCGTACGGCCTTGATGTAGTCGGCGATCAGCGGCGGCTCTTCGTCGCGATAGCGCACGCCCACACCGCCACCGAGGTCGATGTGGTGCAGGTAGATGCCGCATTCGCCGAGGCGATCGATCAACGCCAACAGGCGGTCGAGGGCGTCGAGGAACGGTGGCAACGTCGTCAGTTGCGAGCCGATATGGCAGTCCACGCCCAGCACTTCCAGGTTCGGCAGTTGGGCGGCGCGGATGTACACGTCCTCGGCGTCGGCAATGGCGATGCCGAACTTGTTCTCTTTGAGACCGGTGGAGATGTAGGGGTGCGTACCGGCATCGACGTCCGGGTTGACGCGCAGGGAAATCGGCGCGCGAACGCCCATCTCGGCGGCCACAACCTGCAGGCGCTCCAGCTCGTCGGTGGATTCGATGTTGAAGCAATGCACGCCGACTTCCAGGGCACGGCGCATGTCTTCGCGGGTCTTGCCGACGCCGGAGAACACGATCTTGTCAGCCTTGCCGCCAGCAGCCAGTACACGCTCCAGCTCGCCACGGGAGACGATGTCGAAACCGGCGCCCAGGCGCGCCAGGACACTCAGTACACCCAGGTTGGAGTTGGCCTTGACCGCATAGCACACCAAGTGCGGCACGCCGTCCAGCGAGTCGGTGAAAGAACGGTATTGGGCTTCGATATGCGCACGGGAGTACACATAGGTCGGGGTGCCAAAGCGCTCGGCAATCGCGGACAACGCCACGCCTTCCGCGAACAGCTCGCCGTCCCGGTAGTTAAAAGCGTCCATGGTTTTCCCTTAGTAGGTGTCGTGCTTATGCGCTTTGGATGGCTTTTGCGACGATTGCGCCTGGTCATTCGGATCTTTGCTGTCATCTGGCAGGTACAGCGGGCCTTTTTGACCACAGGCACTAACGAGGCAAGCGACCGCGACGAGCGCAGCAAGGGAAGAGATCAGGCGCTTCATGGCGAAATCCTTGAATATGCATTAATTGCGCCCGAGTATACCGACCACCCGCCAGCTTGCCTATGCGCTGGAATACCCGTCCGGCGGGGGTTTGCCGAGATAGTAGGGAAGCAGGCTACGATGGCTGAGGAATTTTCATGCAGCCCGTGCAGATGAAATCGGTATCCTTTGCAATCGGCGAAGCGCGTCCGTATCGTGCGGCGCTTGAGCAAAACCAGACACTTTTGAGGTTGCCACAATGAGTTTGACCGAAGCCCGTTTTCACGACCTGGTGGATTCGACCCAGCAGGCACTGGAAGATATTTTCGATGACAGCGGCCTGGACGTGGACCTGGAAAACTCGGCCGGCGTACTGACCGTCAAGTTCGACAACGGCACCCAATTGATCTTCAGTCGCCAGGAGCCTTTGCGTCAGCTGTGGCTGGCTGCACGTTCCGGTGGCATTCACTTCGATTTCGACGAAGAAAGCAGCAAATGGCAATGCGACAAGAGCGAAGAGTTGTTGGGTGAAATCCTTGCGCGCCTCGTCAAGGAACAAGCCGACGCCGAGCTGGACTTCGACGAGATTTGACCGTGACCCAGCCCGCCCCGGTACGCCCGCCCAAGCCGTTGTTCAGCAATGTCAGCCCGGCGGTGCCGTCACCTTGTATCAGTTTGTGTCGCCTGGACGAGCAAAAAGTCTGCCTCGGCTGTTTCCGTCACGTGGAAGACATCCGTGAGTGGCGCTCTGCCGACGATGCCCGGCGCCGGGTGATCTGTGCCGAGGCCGAGCAGCGCAGGGAGCGCGCCTGAGGTCGTCTTGTTTATTTGTGACGCTGTGGTAGTGTCCGGTGACGCCTCAACTCATCGAGGCCCGTGAGAACCCCGCCTTTTTCTGGCGGGGTTTTGCTTTTTTGTGCAGAAAAAAGGAGTCTGCCTGGATCATGAGCACCGCACCTTCCATCATCCTCACCCGTCTTGACGTGCAACGCCTGGAGCAACTGATCGACCGTTTGGGCGACGAGTTTCCTGGCGTCGAAGCGTTGCAAGCCGAACTCGACCGTGCTGAAGACGTGGTCGGCCACGATGAAGTGCCCGGGGGTGTCGTGACCATGAACTCCAGCGTGCACTGCCGTGAACAAGGCAGTGGCAAGGACTACCACCTGACCCTGGTCTACCCGAAAGACGCGAACGCCGACGAAGGCAGGATTTCAATTCTGGCACCGGTAGGCAGCGCCTTGCTTGGCCTGCAAGTGGGCCAGCACATTGACTGGCCGGCACCGGGCGGCAAGACGCTCAAGCTGGAATTGCTCAGTGTTGAAGGGCAGCCCAAAGACGGTGGTGCATTTTTCTTGTAAAAAGCGCCGCTCTAAATCTGGCTCAGCGCTTCATTGAGCGAAAGTTCCAGTTCAGCCTTGTAGCGCAAATACAGATTGCTCGGGCTTTGCACATCACCGAGCAGGCCGGACAGGTCCAGGTCGGTGATGTAGCAGCGGTAGCGCTCGGTTTCCCGGCGTTGCCCGACGATTTCCCGGGCGACCACGGCAAACAGCTGGTCGCCAAACTCCAGCTCGGAAAACTCTCGCTGATTGCAGTACAGGGTAATGCCCACCTGGCCCGGTGCGGCCTTGCCGATAATCGCCTGCACATCATAAAACGCCTTGTTGGCGGGGTTCTGCGGTGCTGGCCGCGGTTCGATGCCGCGCGCGCGCAAGCTGCCTGACGGCAACAGTTGGTAATACAGAATTTGCACTTCGCCCAAAGGTTGCTGTGAATCCAGAGGCGACAACGCTTCCCGGCGGTAGAGGATCGACTGCAGGAAGCGCTGCAGGGGGGCAAGCAGGCTCTGCTCATCATGGAAAGGCAAGCGCTGTTGCCAGAGTGCGTTGAACTCATCCAGCACGTAGAGTTCGGCGACGCCTTCGTTGACCCGATAGAACACCTGCACACAGTCGGCCAGGCCCATGGGCAACAGCAGCGCCAGGTCGTGGTCTTCCAGCGCCCTGGCATCCAGGTGCAGCGGGCTATAGGCCGCCAATTCCTCGCTGAGGTAGGCGATCAGCGCGTCCTGGGTCGGCAATGACACGTGGTTGGCCTGGCCCGGTATCAGTTCCATCACGTGGTAATGCTGCTGAACCTGGAGCAGATAGCGATGATTACTCTGGCCGATGAGCAGGTTTTGCGCGGTATCGAAAACTTCCTCCACGCGTTGTGCAATGAACTGCGCACGGTTGTGACAGAAGCAGCGCACTCGCAGCCGGGGCAAATGATCCGACGGCAGTTGGTTGAGGTAGTCGCGCAGGCAATCGAGCAGCGCGTGGGGGCCGTCGTAGCGGCTGACCATCACCTCGTTCCAGCTGTTGAGCGTGACCTGATCCAGCGTCAGCACCAGGTTATCGCGCACCCCGGCATAACTCAGGGAGTCGGTGCGCTCGGTGGTCATCAGGATATTCAGATCGCGATGATGCTTGAGCGGGTCGACGCCGACGTTGATCAGCAACAACACCTCTTCCGGTACCGCCGAGCGCAGCAGGCGGTCTTCATCGACACTGGCCAGGGGCAGGGTGATGGTCTGTTGCAAGCTGCCCAGCAGGTTGAACAGCTCGAATTCGGTCATGTCGCTGACGCCCGGGTGCAGCGCCAGGCGCGTGCTGCTGTCGATCACGCCGTTGCGGTGGCACCAGGTGAGCATTTCCAGCAGGTCGCGGCTGCGTTTTATTGGCGCGAAGTGCTCCCACTCCAACGCCGTTAGGCTGCCGTTGTACAGGCCCCAGTGGTGCTGGCCTGGCTCCTTGCGGTTGGGCGATTGCACCAGGGTCAGGGTGTCTTCGGCCAAATCAGGCGCGATGCCGGGGTTGATGAACTCGACCTTGCCGGCCTTGCGTTCGAAGGCTGCATACAGGCGACGGCCCAATACATTCAGGTCGCGCTTGTTGATCAGGCTGACGGTCTGCTCGGTGCGGGCGAACTGGGTCAAAAACCGATAGCTGTAGTTCAGCTCATTGACCAGCGCGCGGCGCTCGGAGGCGACCTGGCGCACTTTCCACTGGCTGCGACTGTCCAGCAAGGCCAGTTGGCGCTGGTCCCAGCCCCACTCATGGGCCAGGCGTTCGAGCAGCAACCGCTGCCAACTGGTGGTGCGCTGGCCTGCACTGAGCTTGCGGTTGACCTTCAAATACAGGCTGCGGCGCACCAGTTCCAGGCGTTCCGGCTCGTTGCGTGCCTTGAGGTATTCCTCGATTCGGCGGTAGACCACGATGTACGGGTCCAACTCATCCAGGTCCATCTGATTGGCGAACACCGCGCGCTTGAAGCGCAGGCTCAGGCAATGCACGTTCGGGTGCTCGCTGGCGTAGACCTCGGTCAGCAGCAGCTTGAGCACGGATTTGTAGGGCGATTCAATGCCTTTGAACAACTGCCACAGCCCGGCGCCTATGAATTCCCCCGGCGGGATATGGGCCAAGTGGCCAAGGTCGAGGGTTTCATCGGCGCGGATAAAACGCTTGGAGATCAGCGCGTGGGTGAACTCGGCGTAGCGGGTCTCTTCATAGACCGGCACCAGCCACCAGATCGGCGTGCGCCCGGCCAGCCAGATGGCGGTGCGGTAGAACTCGTCCAGCAACAGGTAGTGCTGAGTGGTGCCGCAATCGTCGGAGCTTAGTTGTGTGTCGCGTTCGCCCAACACAAAGCGCGTTGGCTCGATCAGGAAAAAGTGCGCCTCGGCGCCCATGGTCTGGGCCCAGACTTCCAGCAACTGGCATTTCTTGCGCAGCTCGGCCAGTTCTGTCTCGCTCAGGTCCGGCGCGTGGCACACCCATACGTCCATGTCGCTTTGGTCCGCCTGGGCGAGGGTGCCGAGGCTACCCATCAAAAACAGGCCATGGATCGGCCGGGGCGGGTTGCCATGACGCGGCTTGTAGGAAAACGAACGGGTCAGGCGCTGAGCTTCGGTCAGGGCTTGGACGTCGGGTTCGAAATTCGATAGCCCGGCCGGTGTGCTGCCCGATACATAGCCAGGCAACAGCGGATGGTTGACGTGAAAAAACAGCGGCAACAGGGTCAACACGCTTTGCTGGCGCGGCGTAAGCCCCTCGACAGCCCGAGCCATGCGCCCCTCGTTGAGGGCCATGAAGCGCGCGCGCAGCTGGGCCAGCACCTTGCGGTCGATGCCTTCGTCCAGGTCGGGGCGGATTTCATGGGTGCGGGTCATGTCGAACTCGGTGGCTCGCAGGGCCCGACGTGGGCGGCCGTGTAGGAGTTTACAGACACTAGCGTAGGAGGTTTAGAGGGAAATGGTTTTTGGCGTCAGAATTTTGGGCAATGCACAGCAACGCCCTCGGAATCCGCAAGAGGCGGACTCCATGGGCGGTATCAGATCTCAGGCAGCTTCTTTGGTGGTGGCAGTGGTCAAGATGGTCAGCAGGGTTTGGGCCTGCTCTGCAGCGTCACGACCGAGGCTGGTCAGATAGCCTCCGTCCGGCTGGTCGATAAGTCCTTTCGCGTGGAGGCGTTTGGCGGCGGCGATGGCAGTAGGAGCGGCGGTCTGGTGGACTTTCAGACCTTCTTTGGTGCTGTCCAAGGGGAAGAGTACAAGGATTTCCAGTTCGGCAACCAACTCAGGGGTATACGACATAAGGACTCCAGACTTTCTAAGAATTTATTAGAGGCTAGCAGGGCATAAGGTGAACGCACTTTGCCGAACTGTCCAGCCGGTTGTGGGCGCTGACTTGCCTGCGATGCTGGCGACTCGGTTTAACGGATGCACAAAGGTGATGCCATCGCAGGCAAGCCAGCTCCCACAGGGATCAGCACCCGCCTGGAATTTTGGGTGTTATTGATTCTCTGGTGGCAATTCGGGCAGGGCCCGCAGCGCTGTTTCGTACCATTGGGTATCGAATGCGCGGTCTTCTTCGAGCATTTTGTCGATTTCGACGGCTAATACATGCGCCATGAGGTTCAGGATGTCTTCGCGCTCGTAGCCCACCAGGGTCAGCTTGTTGAACGTGGCCTTGGCCGCTGGCGGATTGTCGCTTTCGATCTGGTTTTCGATAGCTTGGGTCAGCGTGCTTTCGGTGAATTCTTCTTCGTCGTTGTCGATATCGGTTGGCTCGCTCATGGCAGGCTCCTCAAGGAAAGGGCGCCAGTCTACGCCCATTCAGGCGGGTGATGCTGCTGGTCAGGCAGGGCCTTCGGGTCTATAACCCTTGCAGCCAACCCCACACCCGGCCTGGAGGCATTTGCCATGCTCAAGCTTTACGGATTTTCGGTCAGCAACTACTACAACATGGTCAAACTGGCGCTGCTGGAGAAAGGGCTGCCGTTTGAAGAAGTGCCGTTTTATGCAGGCCAAACCCCTGAAGCGCTTGCCGTGAGCCCTCGGGGCAAGGTGCCGGTGTTGGGTGTGAAACAGGGGTTTATCAACGAAACCAGCGTGATCCTCGAATACCTTGAGCAAACCCAGGAAGGTCCTGCGTTGCTGCCGGCCGAGCCGTTCCAGCGCGCCCAGGTGCTGGCGTTGTGCAGGGAAATTGAGCTGTACATCGAACTGCCTGCCCGCGCGTGTTTCGCCGAGGCGTTTTTCGGCATGCCGGTGCCGGAGGCGATCAAGGAGAAATCCAGAGCGGAGTTGCTGCTGGGGGTCGGTTCTTTAGGCAGGCACGGCAAGTTCGCGCCCTATGTGGCGGGAGAGAGCTTCACGATTGCGGATGTGTACTTTATGTACAGCGTGAACCTGGCCTGTGCGGTGGGCGAGAAGCTGTTTGGGCTGGATTTGCTGGCAGAGCTGCCGGCGGCGAAGGCCTTGCTGGAAAAATTGCAGGCCATGCCCAACGCGCAGAAGGTAGCGGCAGACAGGGAGGTGGCGATGCCGGCGTTTATGGCGATGATAGCGGCGAAGAAGTAGTCAGTCGTACACAAATCAAATGTGGGAGCGGGCTTGCTCGCGAAGGCGTTGAATCAGTCGACACATTGGTGACTGATAGACCGCTTTCGCGAGCAAGCCCGCTCCCACATTTTTGACCGAGTTGTGACGGGGAGCTCGGGTTAACGGCTGGCGAGCAATGCCTGGCCGCGTACAACGGCTGCCTTCACCTGCGCCGGCGCAGTCCCGCCGATGTGGTTACGGGCATTCACCGAACCTTCCAGGGTCAGCACGGCAAACACGTCCTGCTCGATCTGGTCGCTGAACTGGCGCAGTTCTTCCAAGCTCATTTCCGCCAGGTCTTTGCCGGTGTCCACGCCGTATTTCACCGCGTGGCCAACGATCTCGTGGCAGTCACGGAACGGCAAGCCACGGCGCACCAGGTAGTCCGCCAGGTCAGTCGCGGTGGAGAACCCGCGCAGCGCCGCTTCACGCATGATCGCGTGCTTGGGCTTGATCGCCGGGATCATGTCGGCAAACGCGCGCAGCGAGTCGCGCAGGGTGTCGGCGGCGTCGAACAGCGGCTCCTTGTCTTCCTGGTTGTCCTTGTTGTAGGCCAGAGGCTGGCCTTTCATCAGGGTCAGCAGGCCCATCAGCGCGCCGAATACACGGCCGCTTTTGCCACGAACCAGTTCCGGTACGTCGGGATTTTTCTTTTGCGGCATGATTGAGCTGCCGGTGCAGAAGCGGTCCGGCAGGTCGATGAACTGGAATTGCGCGCTGGTCCACAGCACCAGCTCTTCGGAGAAGCGCGACAGGTGCATCATCGCGATGCTGGCGGCGGCGCAGAATTCGATGGCGAAGTCACGGTCCGACACGCCGTCCAGGGAGTTGCCGCCCACGGCGTCAAAGCCCAGCAATTGCGCGGTGTATTCGCGGTCGATCGGGTAGGTGGTGCCGGCCAGCGCGGCACTGCCCAGCGGCATGCGGTTGGCGCGCTTGCGGCAATCCACCAGGCGCTCGTAGTCACGGCTGAGCATTTCGAACCAGGCCAGCAGGTGGTGGCCAAACGTCACAGGCTGCGCGGTTTGCAGGTGGGTGAAGCCGGGCATGATCGTGCCGGACTCACGCTCTGCCTGTTCCAGCAGGCCTTTTTGCAGGCGGGTGATTTCGCCCAGGATCAGGTCGATTTCATCGCGCAGCCACAGGCGGATATCGGTGGCCACCTGGTCGTTACGGCTGCGGCCGGTGTGCAGCTTCTTACCGGTCACGCCGATACGGTCGGTGAGACGAGCCTCGATATTCATGTGCACGTCTTCCAGATCGACGCGCCAGTCGAAGGTGCCGGCTTCGATCTCGCCACGGATGGTGGTCAGACCGTCGATGATGCTGTCGCGCTCGGCGTCAGTCAGTACGCCGACTTTCGCCAGCATCGTGGCGTGGGCGATGGAGCCCATGATGTCGTGGCGGTACAGGCGCTGGTCGAAGGTGACGGAGGCGGTGAAGCGGGCGACGAAGGCGTCGACGGGTTCACTGAAGCGGCCGCCCCAGGACTGGTTGGTCTTGTCGGTGCTCATGGATTCGCTCGTGATCTGCTTAAAAGAGGCGTGGAGGTGTGCCGCCGATAATAACAGGGTTGCCCGTGGAGGCGGTGCTGCGGGTGGTCGGCATTTTTATTTGCGCAAAGGATGGCTAAGTGCCTTGCCGCCGACCGCGTCCGGGACGAGACTGCAATCAGAGGCTTATTGATGCGATATTTTACGAATGAGCAATATCGTCTCGCCGAGCGTCTACAGTTGGACTGATAGTGTGTGAATGCACCAAAGTCGGGTGATGCGGTCATAGCCCAGACTATCCATTAAAAAAGGGGGGTATTCGGATTGTGTATCAGCAAACCCTACGACGATGCGCGAAGGCTGCAGGTCTTGGGCGTTATTGAACAGGTCCGGGTAAATTTGGGTGCCGCTCTCGGGGCACTTTTTGCCGCTCGCGCTAGTCTTAGCGTGGATCGCTGTGACGTAAGTCACCGCACCTGTCTACGCTATCCTTGTGCGAGACTCACGCAGGAATCCAGCGCAATATGAATGTCCTGATCGTTGATGACGAACCCCAAGCCCGCGAGCGACTGAGCCGTTTGGTCAGTGAGCTTGAGGGCTACAAAGTCCTTGAACCGAGCGCCACCACGGGCGAAGAGGCGTTGACGCTGATCGACAGCCTCAAGCCGGATGTGGTGTTGCTTGATATTCGCCTGCCGGGCCTGGATGGCCTGCAAGTTGCTGCCCGCCTGAGCGAGCGCGAATCACCACCTGCCGTGGTGTTATGCGCCGCAACGGATGAGTTTCCCGAGCAGACGCTGCAAGACAGCGGCGTTGCCTACCTGCTCAAGCCCGCGACGGGTGAGGCATTGCTCAAGGCCCTGAAAAAGGCCGAACGCCCCAACCGCGTCCAACTCGCCGCCCTGACCCAGCCCGCCGCCCAAAGTGGCAACGGGCCGCGCAGCCATATCAGCGCGCGAACCCGCAAAGGCATTGAGCTGATCCCGCTGAGCCAGGTGGTCTACTTTATTGCCGACCACAAATACGTGACCCTGCGCCACGAGGCCGGCGAAGTGCTGCTCGATGAGCCGCTCAAGGCTCTGGAAGATGAGTTTGGTGACCGTTTCGTGCGGATCCACCGCAACGCGCTGGTGGCCCGTGAGCGAATAGAACGCCTGCAACGCACGCCCCTGGGGCACTTTCAGCTATTTTTGAAAGGGCTTAACGGCGACGCATTGATCGTCAGCCGGCGTCATGTCGCCGGCGTGCGCAAGATGATGCAGCAGCTTTAGCCCGAGGGCTGTGGCGTGGCGTGTATCCCAATCCCGGTGCGACGTGGCCAGGGAGGCCCCGCACTTGCTGATTCAAATCAAAGCGTGTTTGCCTGAGCTGTTATTATCTGCCGTATCTATTCAGTACGGATTGATCCATGTCCTCTCGCGAAATCCGCATCGCCACCCGTAAAAGCGCCCTGGCCTTGTGGCAGGCCGAATACGTCAAAGCACGCCTCGAGCAGGCCCATCCGGGCCTCAAGGTTTCCCTGGTGCCCATGGTCAGTCGCGGCGACAAGCTGCTCGACTCGCCACTGTCGAAGATCGGCGGCAAGGGTTTGTTCGTCAAGGAACTGGAAACCGCGCTGCTGGAAAACGAAGCCGACATCGCCGTGCATTCGATGAAAGACGTGCCAATGGACTTCCCGCAGGGCCTGGGCCTGTATTGCATCTGTGAGCGCGAAGACCCGCGCGACGCCTTTGTTTCCAACACCTTTGCATCCCTGGATGAATTGCCTCTGGGCAGCATCGTCGGCACGTCCAGCCTGCGCCGCCAGGCGCAGCTGCTGACTCGACGCCCGGACCTGCAGATTCGTTTTCTGCGCGGCAACGTCAATACCCGTCTGGCCAAGCTGGATGCCGGCGAATATGACGCGATCATTCTCGCGGCGGCTGGCTTGATTCGCCTGGGCTTTGAAGGCCGTATCACCTCGGCGATCAGCGTCGAAGATAGCTTGCCCGCAGGCGGGCAGGGCGCAGTCGGCATTGAATGCCGCACCGCCGACAGCGAAATCCACGCCTTGCTCAAGCCTCTGGACCATGCCGACACCGAAGTCCGCGTCACGGCCGAGCGTGCCCTGAACAAACACCTCAACGGTGGCTGCCAGGTGCCGATTGCCTGCTATGCCGTGCTCGAAGGCGAAAACCTTTGGCTGCGTGGCCTGGTGGGTGATCCTGAAGGCGGCACGTTGCTCACTGCCGAGGTTCGCGGGCCACAGCGTGACGCCACGGCCCTGGGCATACAGGTAGCGGAAGAACTGCTGGAAAAAGGCGCCGGTGCCATCCTGCAGAAAGTCTATGGCGAGACGGGGCCGCAGTGACCCCATGGCGCGTGCTGCTGACGCGGCCTGCCGAGGAGTCGATGGCCCTGGCGGCGTCGTTGGCCGAGGCGGGGATCTTCAGCAGCAGCCTGCCTTTGCTGGACATCGAGCCGCTTCCCGTTACGCCTGAACAGCAGGCCATCTTTCATGACCTGGGCCGTTACTGTGCGGTGATCGTCGTCAGCAAACCTGCGGCGCGCCTTGCCGTGGCGCAGCTCGAGCGAGCATGGCCGCAGTTGTCGTGGTTCAGTGTCGGCGCAGCCACTGCGCAGGTGCTGGCCGAACATGGCCTGAAGGTTAAGAATCCCCCTACTGGCGACGACAGCGAGGCCTTGCTTCAATTGCCTGCGTTGCGCGAGGCTATCGCCCGCCCGGATGCCCGGGTATTGATCCTGCGTGGCGAGGGCGGTCGGGAACTGCTGGCGGAGCGCTTGCGTGAACAAGGTGCTAGTGTCGACTATCTGGAGTTGTATCGCCGTTTCCTGCCGGCTTACGCCGCCGGGGTGCTGATGGCGCGCATCCAGTTGGAACGCTTGAATGGCCTGGTGGTCAGCAGTGGGCAGGGTTTTTTAAACCTGCAGGCCCTGGCGGGTGCCGATTGGCCGCAAGTGGCGCAGCTGCCGTTGTTCGTGCCCAGCCCGCGCGTGTATGAAATGGCACGCGCTGCTGGCGCAGAAAAAGTTGTGGATTGTCGCGGCGCGAGTGCCGCGGCTTTGTTAGTGGCGTTGCGCAGTTCTGCCGTGTAAGGCAGGCCGCCCCCACTCTCTGATACGCAAAGGACGGATACGTGAGCGAAACAGCCTTGCCTAAAGATGAAACCCAACCCGCACTTGATGCGCCGGTTGAGTCACAGGTAGCAGCGCCACGTCGTGGCAATGGCCTGGCAATCGTCGCCCTGTTGCTCGGCGCCGCAGGCGTTGCTGCCGGCGGCTGGGGGATTTGGCAGGTCCGCGCCCTGCAAGCCAGCAGCCAGCAGCAGCTGGGGCAGGTGCAGACCCTCGATGACCAATCTCAAGCCCTCAAGCAGAGCCAGCAACAGTTGGCGGCGCGCCTGGCGCAGTTGCCCGCAGCTGATGAGCTGGAGGAGCGTCGCCGTTTGGTTGCCCAGTTGCAGGGCGATCAGCAACGCCTGAGCCAGCGCCTGGAAACGGTGTTGGGCGCCAGCCGCCAGGATTGGCGCCTGGCTGAGGCTGAACATTTGATCCGCCTGGCCAGCTTGCGGTTGTCTGCCTTGCAGGACATCAACAGCGCGCAGTCACTGGTCCAGGGCGCCGATGAAATTCTTCGCGAGCAAAGTGATCCAGGTGCCTACGCCGCCCGCGAACAATTGGCCAAGAGCCTCGCCGCGCTGCGTAGCACCGAGCAACCGGACCGTACCGGGCTGTATCTGCAATTGGCGGCCTTGCGTGACCAGGTCGTGCAGCTTGCCGCCATTGCGCCGGAATACCAGCTCACCGAGCCGGGTTCCCAAGGGCGCCCGACCACCGACACGGAAAGCCGCTGGAGCCAGTGGTGGGAGCAGATTTCCCGCTACTTCCGCATCGACTTCAACCCTGACGACAACATTCGTCCGTTGCTCGCCGGGCAAGGCCTGAACCAGGTGCGCCTGGCCCTCAGCCTGGCCCTGGAGCAGGCACAATGGGCGGCGCTCAATGGTGAAACGGCGGTATACAGCCGCTCACTGGGTGAAGCGCGCAGCGTGTTGCAAGACAACTTCAACGGGGACAACCCGCAGAGCAAGGCCATGCTGGCGCGTATCGCCGAGCTTGAGCCCAAGGCGGTTTCTGTGGTCACGCCAGACCTCGCCGCCAGCCTGGCGGCGGTGCAGGCCTACCTTGAGCGCCGTCATCTGTCTGCCGATGAAGCCAAGGCGTCGGCGAGCAAGCCGGCAGCCCAGGAGTAGAGCTGATGAAGCGTTTCTATGTGATCCTGGTGCTGGCAATTGCAATCGCCCTGGCGCTGGCCGTGGGTGTTTCCAAACATACCGGCTACGTGCTGATTACTTATCCTCACCTGCTGCATTACGAGTCGAGCCTGTGGGCCACGCTGGTGGCGATATTTGCCGTTGGCCTGTCGGTCTACCTGATTCGTGTGCTGCTGAGCCTGGTCACCACGTCCGGTGGCGTGGTCAACCCGTGGTCGCGACGCAACCGCAGCCGTCGTGTGCAAATTGCTATTGAGCAGGGCCAGATGGACCTCGCCGAAGGTCGCTGGGCCAGTGCCGAGCGCCACTTGCATCGCGCCGCTGAGGCGGAGCGCCAGCCCTTGCTGTACTACCTTGGCGCGGCCCGCGCAGCCAACGAGCAAGGCCGCTATGAAGAGTCGGACGGTCTGTTGGAGCGCGCTTTGGAGCGCCAGCCCCAGGCGGAACTTGCCGTCGCTTTGAGTCACGCGCAACTGCAGACGGACCGGGGCGACACAGAAGGTGCCCTGGTTACCTTGCAGGCCATGCACGAGCGTCATCCGCATAATCCGCAGGTCTTGCGCCAGTTGCAGCGCCTGCACCAGCAGCGCGGTGATTGGCCGTCGGTGATTCGCCTGTTGCCTGAGTTGCGTAAAGACAAGGTGCTTCCTGCTACGGAGCTTGCCGAGCTGGAGCGCCGTGCATGGGGCGAAAACCTGGGCCTGGCCGCTCAACGCGAAGAGCAGGGCGAAGCGGGGTTGCAGTCTCTTGAGCGAGCGTGGGAGCAACTGACTTCCGCGCAGCGTCAGGAGCCACAACTGGTGTTGGCGTATGCGGAGCAGTTGCGCCGGTTGGGCGCGGATGCCAAGGCAGAGGAAGTGCTGCGTGGCGCTATCAAACGTGGCTACGACAGCCATCTGATCCGGCTTTATGGTTTGTTGCGCGGTAGCGACCCAGCCCGGCAGTTGAAATTTGCCGAAGGCTGGCTCAAGGAGCATTCGGCTGACGCCAGCCTGCTGCTGACCCTTGGCCGCCTTTGCCTGCAAAACAGTTTGTGGGGTAAAGCGCGGGATTACCTGGAAAGCAGCCTGCAGGTACAGCGCAACCCTGAGGCCTGTGCCGAGTTGGCGCGCCTGCTGGCCCAGTTGGGTGACACCGAGCGCAGCAATCAGTTGTTCCAGGAAGGTCTGGGCCTGCTGGACAGCCGCTTGCTGGCTTCGCCGTTACCCGTGCCTGCGCGGGTTTGATGTAGGAAAAAGAAGCAAGTTGGCCCGGGCATTTCTGAGGGCCAACCCTTCATCACGCACTGAATGCCGGGGTCTAAAGCGCCAGGCAGCAAATTCCTACCCTTGGATGCTCTAAGTCATCCAGGTTCTGACGGTATATCTCTATGCTCTCGCGGAATTGTCCGCGTCGGTGCGTATTGAAAGGGGTCGGCCCTTTCCTCTACCGTAACGGCCTGTCTCTTGCGGTACGGATAAAAATGTCTTTGGCCCCTTCACGTTCCCTGTTTCTCCTGGCGTTCATGGCTGGTGCGCTGACGTTGGGTGCCTCTTTTTATCTTGAATATGCGGCGCTGCTGCGCCCCTGTTTTCTGTGCCAGGTACAACGCGTCTATTTGACGGTGTTCTCGTTGATCAACCTGATCGCGGCGATTCATGGCACGAAGCGCGCCGTGGCCTACGTCTACGGGTTGGCGAGCATGGGGTGTGCATTGCTCGGCGCCATCACTGCAGTGCGCCAGGTGCTGCTACAAAATGCCACGCCGGAACAGGCCACGAACTGCTGGCCAAGCCTGCAGTACATGGTTGAAAACCTGTCGCTTTGGCAAGCGCTGCAATCGACCGTCAAAGGCACCGTCGATTGCGTTGAAATCAACTGGACCCTATTTGATTTGAGCCTTCCAGAGTGGAGCCTGCTGTTCTTTCTGGGGATGTTGATCCTGGGCATCATGCAGTTTTCACAGTCATTATCGCGCCACCGATTCCAGCTCGTGGAGCGCTGAAAACACGTCATGGTTTGTAGGACGGGATTAAACACTTGTATGAACTTTCTCTCCTGCGTACCTTGAAGCCATAGTCATGCGGGCATAATCTGGCCCGCACGCGTTATTGAAACCGTTTGCCAGATGCGGCTTTGTCCGCCTGCCGTTTTACCCCTGAAGTATCAAGCGGGCACAGGGCGGCAGCGCCCCTATAGGGAAGAGAGATCATCATGCTGGAAAGTTGTCAGAATGCTCAGGAACGCTGGGGTGGGGTGCACAAGCTGATAGACAGCTGGCTCAAAGCACGTCACGAACTGGTTCGGGCCTTTGATGCTCTCGGCGCCAAGCCCGAGGCATTGGCTCAGAATCGCGAACCGTTGCAGGACTTCTGTGGCGTGTTGGTGGACTACCTGTCTGCCGGCCATTTCGGTGTCTACGAGCAGTTGACCAAAGAGGCGCAAGCCTTTGACGATCAGCGTGGTCTGGACTTGGCCGAAACCATTTACCCGCGCATTGATGTCATCACTGAAAAGCTGCTGGCGTTCACTGACCTGTGTGATGCCGGAAACTGTGTTGCAGAAAAATTCAAGGAATTGGGTGCACTGCTTCACGAACGCTTCGAACTGGAAGACTGCTTGATCGAAGTGCTGCACAACGCCCACAAGGAAGAGTCCGCCACCCAGGCGTGACGCTTGCCTGTGAGATAAAAAAACGGTGCGCATGGCGCACCGTTTTTTATTGGCTTATTGGCGAACACCGAGCAATTCGATCTCGAAGACCAGCGGCGTATACGGCGGGATCAGTTCGCCCGCGCCGTCAGCGCCATAGGCTTGGGCCGATGGAATCACCAAGCGCCATTTCGCGCCTGTCGGCATTTGTTGCAGTGCGCTGCTCCAGCCACTGATCACGCTGTCGAGGCGAAACCACTGCGGTTGGGTGCTTTTGTCGAAGACGGTCCCGTCGGGCAAGCGCCCCACGTATTTGACCTGCACTTCGTCACTGGCCAACGGCTTGCTGCCAGTGCCGGGCGACAGCTCGGTGAGCAGGATGCCATCGGCTAATTCGCGCACGCCGCTCGTGGCTTTTTCCTTGTTCAAGAACTGCTGTTCGGCAGCCAATGCTTTTTCGCTTCGCGGGGCTTGGGCGTCCGACGCGCTCTGTGCTTCATGCTGTGCAAGAATTTGCTCGATGCGCGCGTTGTCCAGTGCCAGTGGCTTGCCTTGATAGGCTTGCTTGAGGCCGTCGAGCAGCGCCTGGATCTGCAGGTCGGGGACTTCCTGATGCAAGCGTTCACCCAGGCTTGCCCCCAGGCTGTAGGCGAGGTCGTGCTGCTCTTGCTCAGTGGTTTTGGAGGGCGCTTGCTCGTCCGCATTGGCCACTGAAATTGCCAGGCCAAGCACAAAAAAAAGATAACGCGACATGGACATTCTCCCGGCGAAAGTGCGACGGATTATGCCAGCGTGAGTGCTGAAAAAGTGGCATGGTTTTTCGTTATATCGATAAGAATTTTCTCACGGTGCAACGCAAGGCAAACGATACTGTCAACATGCCCTAGCGGCGGTAAGAGCAGAGGGCTAGTATGAGCCGCACCCACGTCAGCCAGGAGGTAAACCATGTCGGCCAAACAGAAGCCTGTTAATACCCCGTTGCATTTACTCCAACAACTTTCGGGCAGCTTGCTCGAACATCTGGAAAGCGCTTGTTCCCAAGCCCTGGCCGATGCAGAAAAGCTGCTCGCCAAGCTGGAAAAACAGCGCGGTAAAGCGCAAGAAAAGCTGCACAAATCCCGCACCAAACTGCAAGACGCCGCCACTGCCGGCAAGGCCAAGGCTCAAGCCAAAGCCAAAGACGCAGTCAAAGAACTTGAGGACCTGCTGGACGCCCTCAAGGATCGCCAAGCTGAAACTCGCACCTACATTTCCCAACTCAAAAAAGATGCTCAAGAAAGCCTGAAACTGGCCCAGGGCGTTGGTCGTGTGAAGGAAGCCGTCGCTAAAGTGCTGGGCACTCGTGCTCCGGCAAAAGCGGCTGCAGCGAGCGCGGCGAAAAAGCCGGCGAGCAAAGCTGTTGCTGCCAAGGCACCTGCTAAAGCTGCTGCCAAGCCAGCCGCTAAAACCGCTGCTGCAAAACCAGCCGCGAAGCCAGCTGCCAAAACTGCTGCTGCAAAACCGGCTGCGAAGCCAGCCGCTAAAACCGCTGCTGCAAAACCAGCTGCCAAACCAGCCGCTAAAACTGCTGCTGTGAAACCAGCCGCAAAGCCAGCCGCTAAAACCGCTGCTGCAAAACCAGCCGCCAAGCCAGCCGCCAAGCCAGCCGCTAAAACTGCTGCTGCGAAACCAGCTGCCAAGCCAGCCGCTAAAGCTGTTGCTGCGAAACCAGCCGCGAAGCCAGCTGCCAAACCTGCTGCTGCGAAACCAGCTGCCAAGCCAGCCGCTAAAACCGCTGCTGCAAAACCTGCCGCGAAGCCAGCTGCCAAAACTGCTGCTGCGAAACCAGCTGCCAAGCCAGCTGCCAAACCTGCTGCTGCGAAACCCGCTGCCAAGCCAGCCGCCAAACCTGCTGCTGCGAAACCCGCTGCCAAGCCAGCCGCTAAACCTGCTGCTGCGAAACCCGCTGCCAAGCCGGCCGCTAAACCTGCTGCTGCGAAGCCAGCTGCCAAGCCGGCCGCTAAACCTGCTGCTGCGAAGCCAGCTGCCAAGCCAGCCGCTAAACCAGCTGCTGCCAAGCCAGCCACCCCGGCAGCACCGGCCGCTACCCCGGCAGCGTCCACCGCTCCAACCGCATCGGCAAGCAGCACGCCTGCACCGGTAGCGCCAAGCACCACCCCAACCAGCGCTTCCTAAGTGCCGGTGGCCACGACGCGCAGCAGTTGCAGCGTGTCGTGGTCGAGGTTGGCGGCTCCGGCCGCCAAGCCTTCAAGCCATCTGTGTTGACCCGCCTGCGTCGGCCAGGCCTGTGCCAGCGTCTCCAGACGCTTCAGCAAGGCTCGCTCGGCTTCCAGCTCCAGGGCTTTGACGCGCTCGCGTAACCCTGCCAATTGCTCATCCTGTTTCGCCATGCCCCGCCATTGCACGCGCACTTGCCGCAAGGGTTCGATCACCTGTGCTTGCCACGGCTCGGCAATTTGCTTGAGCGCCTGCACTCGCTCGTCTGTCAGCGCCACGCCACGCTGTTCCAGCCAGGCCCCGCAGAGCAACAGGCACACATCCGCGCCTTGTTCCTGCAAGTGCAAGCAAGCGGCTTCAACGCCCGGGCGGGCGTAAGTCGAAAGGGCAAAGCTCCACAGGTCAGCGCACATATTCACACCCAAGCCAGCGGCCAACGAAGCTGGTAGACTCCGCCGCCATTATGATCCGACTTCAAAGCCTAACATTACAGCGTGGCCCGCAACGTCTTCTTGAAGACGCCGAGCTGACCCTGCACGCCGGTCACAAAGCCGGCCTGATCGGTGCCAATGGCGCCGGCAAATCCACGTTGTTCGCCTTGTTGCTGGGTGAGCTGACTCCGGATTCCGGGGACTGCTTGCTGCCGGCCGACTGGCGCATCGCCCATATGCGCCAGGAGATCGACACCCTGGACCGCATTGCGATCGACTACGTGCTCGATGGCGACCTGCGCCTGCGCCAGGTGCAACACGACCTTGCCGAGGCCGAGAAAGCCCAGGATGGCGCCGCCCAGGCCCGCCTGCACTCGGAACTCGACAGTGCCGACGGCTACACCGCCGACGCCCGCGCCCGCAAGATGCTCGCCGGCCTTGGCTTCACCAACGAGCAGATGGACCGCCCGGTCGCCGACTTCTCCGGCGGCTGGCGCATGCGCCTGAACCTGGCCCAGGCGCTGATGTGCCCGTCGGACCTGTTGCTGCTCGACGAACCGACCAACCACCTGGACCTCGATGCGATCCTGTGGCTGGAAGATTTCCTCAAGAGCTACCCGGGCACTTTGCTGCTGATCTCCCACGACCGGGATTTCCTCGACGCCGTGGTCGACAACATTGCCCACGTCGAACAGAAAAAAATCACGCTCTACCGTGGCGGCTACACCGCGTTCGAACGCGCCCGCGCCGAGCGGTTGGCCCAACAGCAACAGGCGTTCGAGAAGCAGCAGGCGCAGCGTGCGCACATGGAAAGCTACATCGCCCGCTTCAAGGCCCAGGCCACCAAGGCCCGCCAGGCCCAGAGCCGGATCAAGGCGCTGGAGCGCATGGAAGAGTTGTCGGCGGCCCACGTCGATTCGCCGTTCGATTTTGTGTTCCGCGAGTCGGTGAAGATTTCCAGCCCGTTGCTCGACCTCTCGGATGCCCGCCTGGGTTATGGCGAGAAAACCATCCTGGAGAAGGTCAAGCTGCAACTCACGCCGGGCGCGCGTATCGGTTTGCTCGGCCCCAATGGTGCGGGCAAGTCGACGCTGATCAAGAACCTGTCGGGTGAATTGCAACCATTGGCCGGCCGCCTGACCCGTGGCGAGAACCTGGTGGTGGGCTACTTTGCCCAGCATCAGTTGGACTCGCTCGACGCCAAGGCCAGCCCGTTGCTGCACCTGCAACGCCTTGCGCCGACCGAGCGCGAGCAGACCTTGCGCGATTTCCTGGGTGGTTTTGACTTCCGTGGTGCGCGCATTGATGAGCCGGTGTTGAACTTCTCCGGTGGCGAAAAAGCCCGCCTGGCCCTGGCGTTGATCGCCTGGGACCGCCCGAACCTGTTGCTGCTCGACGAACCGACCAACCACCTGGACCTGGAAATGCGCCTGGCGCTGACCATGGCGCTGCAGGAGTTCAGCGGCGCGGTGTTGGTGGTGTCTCACGATCGCCACTTGCTCAAAAGCACCACCGACAACTTCCTGCTGGTGGCCGACGGCAAAGTCGAAGAGTTCGACGGCGACCTCGACGACTACGCGCGCTGGCTGACCGAATACCGCCTGCGCAATGCGCCGGCCAGCAACACGCCGCTCAACCCGGACAAGACCGACAAGAAGGCCCAGCGTCAGGCCGCTGCCGCGCTGCGCCAACAGTTGGCGCCGCATAAACGCGAAGCCGACAAGCTGGAAGCCGAGCTGGGCAAGGTGCACGAGCGCCTGGCCAAGATCGAAGCCAGCCTGGGTGACAGCGCGGTGTATGAGGCGGCGCGCAAGGATGAGCTACGCGACCTGCTGGCCGAACAGGCCAAACTCAAGGTGCGTGAAGGGCAGTTGGAGGAAACCTGGATGGAGGCCCTCGAACTGCTCGAAACCCTGCAAGCGGAGCTGGAGGCGCTGTCCTGATGGAAGCGCTGCAACTGCCGCTGCCGGCGCAATGGATTGAGCCTGTGTGGATCGGCGTGCAAATCCTGCTGATCCTGCTGGCCGGCTACCTCGCCCAGCGCTTCGTCGCCAAAGGGCTGACCCGCCTGGGCGAACGCTACCCGTTTCCGCCGCAACTGCTGATGCCGCTGCGCGGTGGCCTGCGCTGGCTGATCATGGGCAGTGCATTGATCTTCGTGCTTGGCCGCCTGGGCGTGTCCGCCACCGTGTTGTGGACGGCGCTGTCGGGGTTTGTCGCCGTGGCCGCCGTGGCGTTCTTTGCCATGTGGTCAGTGCTGTCGAACCTGCTGTGTGCGATTTTGATCTTTACGGTCGGGCCGTTTCGCCTGGGTGACATCGTTGAATTGGTGGATACCGTCGACAAACCGGGTGTGAAAGGGCGGGTTGTTGCGATCAACTTGCTGTACACCACGCTGATCGAAGTGGCAGAAGCCGGCACTGACAGCGCCATGGTGCAGGTGCCCAACAGTCTGTTCTTCCAGCGCTCGGTGCGGCGTTGGCCGGGTACTCACGTCTTCCCGGGCGACCGCTAGCATCCACCTCGCGTAAAAATCTGTAGCCAGCCTTTAGCCGGCGGAGTTAGCTTTAGCCACAACCGCTAACTTTCCCCTGAGGTGTGTAATGGCACTCGATACGTGGCTGGCCTTTTTCGTGGCCAGTTGGATCATCTCCCTTTCCCCCGGCGCCGGCGCCATCGCTTCGATGTCCAGCGGCCTGCAATACGGTTTCCTGCGCGGTTACTGGAACGCCATTGGCCTGCAACTAGGCCTGGCGATGCAGATTGCCGTGGTGGCGGGCGGGCTGGGTGCCATTCTGGCGGCGTCGTCTACCGCGTTTTATGCGATCAAATGGTTCGGCGTGGCCTACCTGGTGTACCTGGCCATCAAGCAATGGCGGGCCTTGCCGATGGACATGGCCGATGACGCGGCGGTGCGCCCGATCGGCAAACCGCTGGCGATGATGTTCCGCGGCTTTCTGGTCAACGCCAGCAACCCCAAGGCGTTGGTGTTCATGCTCGCGGTGTTGCCGCAGTTCGTGGACCCGCACGCGCCGTTGCTGGCTCAGTATCTGATTCTGGGTGCGACAATGATCAGTGTGGATATGATCGTGATGGCGGGGTATACGGGGCTGGCGTCGAAGGTGTTGCGTTTGTTGCGTACGCCGAAACAGCAGAAACGTATGAACCGCACGTTTGCCGGGTTGTTCGTCGGGGCCGCCGGCTTCCTTGCCAGCCTGCACCGCGCGACGGCGTAACTGGATAAACCGGGCTAAAAATGTGGGAGCTGGCTTGCCTGCGATAGCGGTGTATCAGGTACACCGCTATCGCAGGCAAGCCAGCTCCCACATTGGTTTTGTGTTGTGTGTGAGAAGTAAGCTCAGCGCAAGATCTTCGGCGCTTCATCTCTTGGCAAGTTATTGCGCAACGCAGGCTTGCCTGGGTCTTGATACCCGCCACCCAACTGTTCCGCCAACTGCCGGGCCACATCTTCACCCAAGGCTTTCGACACTTCCTTCACCACACGCGGCCGGTTCAGGCTCACGCGTACATCGCGGTTGTTCACCAGTTTGGTGTCCTGGCCTTCACCCATCGCGGTAAATGCCGAGGTGATTTCGAAGGTGCGGGTGTTGATCAGGCTGAAATCCGCCACCAGCGTCAGGCCCAGCACGGCCGAGTAGCTGTTGGTGTGGTCCAGGGCGTTGACGTCCTGGGTGAAGTCGATGTCCGACAGCGTGCCGAACAGCACATAGTCCGCACCCTTGAAGTTACCGGCCTTGATGCGTTTGATCACGTCGTAGACGTCACCCTTGGCGTCGGCGGTGTAAGGCGTGCCCTGCACCAACTGGAACTGGTGCGACTTGAGGATCTCGCCTTTGATATCACCGCTGAATTTACGCAGCTCGGTCTGTTCGATGTAGCTGGTGCGGCTCTCGTACTCGCTGTAGCTCGACGCACCGCTGGCCTGATAAGCACTGGCCTGGAAGCTATTGCTGGCCGACACCGCGTGGATGTATTCCTCGACCCGCGCCTCATAGGCGAGGTCGGTCACCGCGATTTTCGGGGCGGCCGAGGCGCCAAAGGCGCACAGCAGGCCGATCATGCCGATCCATGCACGCATTGTTCAGCGCTCCGTGGTCTTGCGGATTTCTTTTTCGTCCATCCATTCGGCCACGCCGCTTTCGACGTCGATCAGTTGCAGGCTGAATTTGTAGAACACGTCCTTGTAGTCCGAGCTGCGCTTGACGATGGAGCTGATGGAGCCTTCCAGGCGGTACTTGGCGGCGACCATGTTGCCGGTCTTGCTCACGGTGGATTTCTTGTACAGGCCGCTCTGGTTCTGCAGTTTGAGCTGGTCGACCTGGCTTTGCATGTCGGTGTTGTCGCTGGCAAAGCGCGCGGTACCGGTCTTCATCAGCTGAGTCTTGATCGACGTGGTGATCTCACGGGTGTCGATGTACTCGCTGGTCTTGTTCTTCACGTCATACACCTGCACCACCGGGCGGCCCTGCAAGATGCCGGACTGGGCCAGGGAGCGGGTCATGCTTTCGGCAATCATCTGCAGGTCGGTGGAACCGAACTCGTTGGTCACCGTTTCCACGGCCTTGGTATCGCCGTAGCTGATGTTCTTGCTGCCCAGTACGGGCGAGGTGTTGGAGCAGCCGCTGGCCAGCAGGGCCACGACGGCGAGAATCGAGAAGCGTGCAAACATGGGGAAATCTCTCAGCAGCAAAAAGGGTGAACGGCTTAAGGGGTCTTAACTTCAAGGCGGAAGTCGGCAGCCTGGGGCAGGTTGGCGATGGCAGGCAGGAACGTCGCCTGGTTGGCATACAGGTTCAGCACTTTCCAGGTGTCTTCATCGCCCACTGGGAAGCCATCGGCGCCCAGCCAGGCGAAGCGGTAGTACATCGTCTGGTTGCTGCTGGTGATGTTGCTCAATTGCACCTTGGCGGTGAGGAAGCCATTCTCCCGGGCAACGCGAATGGCGCCGACGGCAATGCCCTTGAACTTGCCCATCACCACGATTTTGCTGGCCGCGCTGCCAGGCTCCGGCGGTGGCGGGGTGGCGCAACCGGCGAGCAGGACGAGCGCCAGGGCGCCGAAGATGAAATGACGCATAGCGTGCTCCTTAAGGTTGTTTGAGGGCGATGGCCTGGCTCGCGGCGCTCGGCGCCACATGGGCGGCAAGGCCGCCGGCGAAGACCTGGTTGCCGACCACGCGCAGCGTGATCACTTGGTAGCGCTGGTCGGCCTTGACCGTCACCAGCGTGCCGCCCAGTGCGTTGGGCAGGCTGACCTGATGGTCCCCATGCTTGAGGCGCAGACGAGTCACTTGGGTCATGTCCGGCAGGGTGCGCCAGGTGCGAGTGTCGGCGCCTTCAGTCACGGCCGAAGCGATGCCCAGCACTAGGCCGGCCATGGGGTTGGTCTTGTTCAGGTTGTTTTGCGTGATGCCACGGCTGACGGCACGTACGGTAGTGCGCAGGATGATCCCTGGCATGTCGTCACGCAGGGCGCGCCGGGACATGGCGGTGGTGCTGTTGAGCGCGGTGAGGTTCTGCTGCTTCCCGTCGACGCCGATCTGCGCGAAAGGCGCGGTAGAGTTGTCGGCTTTAATCACCGGGAACGACAGCGGGGTGATCACCAGGTGCCCGTCGATCGGAATCGGCAGCGGCAGGCGAATCGAATCGCGCGCCGGCGCCAGGCCACTTTGCACCACGATCAGCACGTCGGTTTCATCGGCGCCGACCCGGGATTTGTCCAGGTCCAGCAGGGCTTGTTCCAGCAGCGGCGTGTTGGGGCGTAACTCGGCAGCCTTGCGGTAGCCAGGTGCTGCCAGGTCTTTTTCACCCAGGGCCTCGTAGACGAAGCCTGCCAGGTAATGGCTGAACGCACTCTGGTAGCTGTTTTTCAGGCCGACCACTTCCGGCGCATCCAACGCTTCTATCGGATAGCCGCGCAGGTCTTTGATCTGGGTGGTGACGCCTTGGCGCTCGGCTTCGTTCTCGCGCTTGAGGTATTCCTTGTCGCGCAGGTCGGCGATCACCGCTTCGCGTTCGTGGGTCTTTTTGATCTCGGTGCGCGCGCCGTCGAAGTCATTCAGGGCCAGCAGGTTCAAGGCCATTTGGGTGGTCAGCATGACTTTTTCGTAGTCATAGCCTTCGTAGCGACGCACTTTGTCGTTGACCAGGAAGCTGCCGAATTGGGAGAGGTACTTTTCGCTGTCGAACTTGACCGATTCCTCCCACTTGAACACTTGCAGGTCGGCGCTGCGCCACGCGGTCTGGCTGCCGGTGAGGTCACCTTTGGCGCGCAGCAATTCACCTTTTTCGAAGAAATACAGCAGGTCTTTGTCTTCGCCGGTGTTGTTCTTTTCCAGCAGCGTCAGGGCGCCGTCGACATTGCCGGTTGCCAGCTGCTGGTTGGTGGCCTGCAACTCGGTGTCGTAGCTGCGAAACATCGAGCAACCGGAAAGCAAGGTAACCGCCACGAGCGCGAGCGGAGGTAAGGCGTTAAATGCCATGCAGACTTCTTCCCTGAAAGTATCCAACTGATGTGTTTAATCCTCATAAAAACGAGGATTTAAATTCCCTTTCGCACTAACAGGGCGCGGCATTATAAGCGCCATTGCTGGCAAAACAATGGCTTTGTGCCTCGACGTAGTCGACAAAAGCGCCATCACCCCGCTTGTAAAAATGCCCTCATCTGCTGAACACCAAATCACTAACGCCTTGAGTCAAACCCTTTAAGGTTTGACAATGTGTTACTTCGTATTTCCCTTTGAGATTCATTCATGATTGCGCCTTTCCGTTTTCTCGCTTGGCTGATGTTGCCGGCGCTGATGTCGTGCAGTTTCAATCTGCTGGCCGCGACGGCCGAGGGCGCCCCCCAGGCCCTGCATTTGCTGGACTACATTGGTGCTGACTACCCTTCCACAGTGGAAGCGGGCGCGGTTGTCGACGAGTCCGAATACCGCGAACAAGTGGAGTTTCTCGGGGTATTGCGCGGCTTGGTGGCAGACCTGCCGCAAAGGGCGGAGCACGCCGAGTTGGTCAAGGGCGTCGACGAATTGTCAGCCGCCGTAAACGCGCGTCAGGACGGCACCGCCGTCGCCCGTCAGGCGCGGCAGTTGGGCGCCAAGCTGGCGGTGGCGTATGAGGTCAGCCAAGCCCCGACGATCACGCCTGACCCCACCCGCGGCGCGCCGCTTTACGTCCAGCAGTGCTCGGTGTGCCACGGCGCCACCGGTGCCGGCGATGGCCCGGCGAGTGTGGGCATGACGCCGCCGCCGGCCAACCTGCGCGACGCCACGCGGCTTGACCGCCTGAGCCTCTACGCGATCTACAACACCCTCGGTCTGGGCGTTGAAGGCACCGACATGCCGTCCTTTGCCGACCAACTGGACGACCGCCAGCGCTGGGACCTGGCGACCTACATTGCCGGTTTCACTGCCGACCCCGCTGCCGCCAAAAGCGAGCAGCCGTTCAACCTCGCCGATCTGGCGCGCCAAACCCCGAATGAAGTACTGGCCGCCAGCGGCCCGGCGGCGGCTGCCACGTTCCGCGCTCAACGCGCGCAGCCGCCGCAGGTCAAGCGCGGCCCGGCGCAGTTGCTCGACTACACCGCCACCACGCTGGACAAGAGCTTGGCCGCCTTCCGCAACGGCGACCACGAACAGGCCTATGACCTGTCGGTGGCCGCGTACCTGGAAGGCTTCGAGTTGGTGGAAAGCTCCCTGGATAACGTCGACGCCAACGTGCGCAAAGACACCGAAAAAGCCCTGATGGCGTACCGGCAGTCGTTGCAGGATGGTTTGCCGATCGAGCAGGTACAGCAACGCCTGGACGTGGCCAAGGGCAAGCTCACCGAATCCGCCGGCTTGCTGGGCAGCGACGGCTTGAGCTGGTCGCTGAGCTATATCTCGGGTTTGCTGATTCTGCTGCGCGAAGGCCTGGAAGCCATTCTGGTACTGGCGGCGATCCTCGCTTTCCTGCGTAACACCGGCCAACAATCGGCGGTGCGCAGCGTGAACGTCGGCTGGGGCCTGGCACTGCTGGCCGGCTTGGGTACGTGGGCCTTGGCGGCCTATGTGATTGACGTCAGCGGCGCCCAGCGTGAATTGCTGGAAGGCTGCACGGCGCTGTTCGCCAGCGTGATGGTGCTGTGGCTGGGCGTGTGGATGCATGACCGCCGCCACGCGGCAGCCTGGCAGGATTACATCAAGAGCAGCCTGGTGGGCGGCGGCGGGCGGTTCGGTTTTGCGATGCTGGCGTTCTTCTCGGTCTACCGCGAGCTGTTCGAGGTAATCCTGTTTTACGAAACCCTGTGGCTGCAAGCCGGCCCGGCCGGGCACAACGCGGTGCTGGCAGGGGGCGCCACGGCGCTGGTGCTGCTGGTGGGGTTGGCCTGGGTGATTCTGCGCGGTTCGGCGAAACTGCCGCTGGCGTTGTTCTTCGGTATCAACGCGGCGCTGCTGTGCGCGCTGTCGGTGGTGTTCGCCGGGCATGGTGTGAAAGCACTGCAGGAAGCCGGTATTTTCGGCACACGGCCGGTGGCGTTCTTTGACTTTGACTGGCTGGGCATCCACGCCGATGCCTACTCGCTGAGTGCGCAGGCCGTGGCGATCCTGGCGATTGTGGTGCTGTATGGCCGCAGCCGGCTGGCCGAGAAGCGCCGCATTGCCGCTTGAACGAACGCGGTCAGAAAGTGTGGGAGCGGGCTTGCTCGCGAATACGGAGTGTCAGTCGATGCATTCATCAACTGATAGACCGCTTTCGCGAGCAAGCCCGCTCCCACATTGGATCTATGTTGTTGATGAGAGGGTGGATGTATGCGCGTGTGGATTGATGCCGACGCCTGCCCGCGGGCGGCCAAGGATCAGGTGGTGAAGTTCGCGCTCAAGCGCCAGTTCGAGGTGGTGCTGGTAGCCGGCCAAAGCCAGATCAAGCCGAGCTTCGCCTGCGTAAAGCTGATCGTGGTACCCAGCGGCCCGGACGCGGCCGATGATTATCTGGTCGAGCATGCCGTACCCGGTGAGTTGGTGATCTGCAGCGACGTACCCTTGGCCGACCGGCTGGTGAAGAAGGGCGTGACGGCCCTGGACCCGCGCGGCAAAGAGTTCAGCCCGGCGAACATGAGCGAGCGGCTGGCGGTGCGTAACCTGTTCACGGATCTGCGCGAGCAAGGCCAGATGGGCGGCGGCCCGCCGCCCCATGGGGAAAAGGACAAGCAGGCGTTTGCCAATGCCCTGGACCGGATCCTCACCCGGTTGATGCGCCAAGCCTGACCCGTGCCCGCTCACTACAGGTCGTTTTCGTGGGTCAGCTCCAGCACACGATCCACCAGCTTGTTGATGCCTGACGCCACCTCGCTGATGCGCTTGCCCACCATGTAGGCAGGTGTGCTCACCAGCTTGCGTGCCTTGTCCTCGACGATCTCTTCCACCGTGCATTCATGGTGGGTGGCGCCCATCTTGTCCAGGGCTGCCGCCGTGTCGGGGCAGTTGCCGATGGTGCAGGTCACGCCCGGGCCATAGATCTTCGCGGCCAGCGCCGGCGAGATGCAGATCAGCCCGACTGGCTTGCCCGCTTCGGCAAAGGCTTCGGCCAGTTCCAGAACCTGCGGGTTAACCGTACAGCCGGCGCCTTTCACGGCAAAGTTCGACAGGTTCTTCGCCGCGCCAAACCCGCCGGGCACGATCAGCGCGTCGAACTCGTCGGCATTGGCTTCACGAATGTCTTTGACCTCACCCCGGGCGATACGCGCCGATTCCACCAGTACATTGCGTGACTCGGGCATTTCTTCGCCGGTGAGGTGGTTGATCACATGCAGTTGCCCAATGTCGGGGGCAAAACACTGGACCTGAGCGCCGCGCTGGTCCAGGCGCAGCAAGGTGATCACGCTTTCGTGGATTTCTGCGCCGTCGTACACGCCACAGCCGGAAAGGATCACTGCAATTTTTTTGCTCATGGGCATTTCTCCTGGGGTCTTGGCGTTAAATGTCTACTAATTTGTCACCTGTTGCCAATGGGCTCCGGCGCCGCTACACCTAATCTTGATGTAACAAAAACAAGCCGGACTAGCCCATGGACTTCGTGCCTTACGCGGTACCGTTTTTCATCGCCCTCATCGTGGTGGAGCTGCTCGCCGACCGCTGGCGTGGCGCGAGCAACTACCGGGTGGCGGATGCCATCAACAGCCTCAGCACGGGCGTGTTGTCGACGACAACCGGCTTGCTGACCAAAGGCGTAGGGTTGCTGACCTACGCGTTCGCCCTCAAACACCTGGCGTTGATCGAGCTGTCCGCCCAAAGCCTGTGGACCTGGGTGTTCGCTTTCGTGTTCTACGACTTCTGCTATTACTGGCTGCATCGCATGGGCCATGAGCGCAACATCCTCTGGGCCGCGCACTCAGTGCACCACCAAAGCGAGGACTACAACCTCACCACCGCCCTGCGCCAGACCAGCACCGGCTTTCTGCTGAGCTGGGTTTTCTACCTGCCCCTGGCCGTGCTCGGCGTGCCGCTGGTGGTGTTTATCAGTGTGGCCTCGCTCAACCTGCTGTACCAATTCTGGGTGCACACGCGCCATGTGCCCAAGCTCGGCTGGTTCGAGTGGTTTTTCGTCACGCCGTCCAATCATCGGGCGCACCACGCACAGAACGCTCTCTACATGGATCGCAACTACGGCGGTGTGTTCATTATTTGGGACCGGCTGTTCGGTTCCTTCCAGGAAGAAGACGAAAACGAACCGGTGATCTTTGGCGTGACCACGCCGTTAGCCAGTTGGAACCCGCTGTGGGCCAACCTGCAGTTTTATGCACAGCTGTGGAGTGATGCGCGACGCACCGAGCGCTGGTGGGACAAGCTGCGCATCTGGTTCATGCGCACCGGCTGGCGCCCGGCGGACGTGAAGGCAAAGTACCCGCTGGCCAAACACGACCTGAGCCAGTTCCGCAAATTCGAAGTGCCATTGGACGCGCGCCAGCAACTCTACATCGCCCTGCAATTTGCGGCGTACGTGGGGTTTGGCAGTTATTTGATGAATTTCGGCGAAGGGCTGCCCACGGCGGCGCTGGTGCTGGGCTGGGGCGCGATGGCGCTGGGGCTGTTTACGCTGGGCGTGGCCCTGGAGAATCGCCCCTGGGCGCTCAAGGCCGAACTGACACGGCTGGGGCTGAATGTGCCGCTGGTATGGCTGGCGCCGCTAGCGGGGTTGTGGCCTGCCAGCAACCTGGGCTGGCTGGGCCTGGTGAGTTACAGCCTGCTCAGTGTGATTGGTCTCTACTGTTGCAGAGGCCGGCTTACTCGACTGGCGTCTTAGGCGTCTGCACCGGCGCCGGCTCGGCGGCGAGCCGGGCCTTGGCGTCTGCACAGGCCTGGCGGGCGATGCGGGCGTTCTTGAAGCGCCGGCGCAGCCACAAGCCGAAGCCCAACAACAGCAAGGCCCCCAATACCCACAGTTCGTATTTCTTGACGCTGCCCAGCATGCCTTCCAGCACCGCGCCGAAGTGGTAGGCCGCAGCACCCAGCGCCGCTGCCCATATGGCCGCGCCGATCCCGTTGAGAATCAGGTAGCGCACCGGCGGGTAGCCCGACAAACCGATCGCCACCGGCATGACCGTGCGCAAGCCGTACACGAAGCGAAAGCTCAGCACCCAGATGTCCGGATGTTTGCGGATATGTTCCAGCGCCTTGTCACCCATCAATTGCCAGCGCGGCTTGCGTGCCAACAGCTTGCGGCCGTGCTTGCGCCCCAGGAAGTACCACAACTGGTCGCCGGCGTAGCTGCCACAGAAGGCAACGATGACCACCAGGTTGATATCCATGTAACCACGGAACGCCAGGAAGCCTGCGAGCACCAAGATGGTCTCGCCTTCGAAGAAGGTGCCGAGGAAGAGGGCAAAGTAGCCGAAGTCATGCAGAAATTGTTGAAGCATGGTCTAGGGTGCTGGCGAAATGAACGCGCAGCCTACGCCTTCGTGAAGATTCATGAAAGTATCGAGATGTGTCATGAAGTGAACAATTCCTACGTAAATAGCGAATGCGACTACAGGTCGCATCGTTAAGCACAACTGTCATTCCTTCGTCATAATGGCCGCTTATAACTGCAACGCTCGCCCGTAAACGCGGGCTCAGGAGTCTGTCGTGAGCTTTACCCCTGCCAATCGCCTGTTCCCCGCCACCCGTCTGCGCCGTAATCGCCGTGATGATTTTTCTCGCCGTCTGGTTCGTGAAAACGTACTGACAACGAATGATCTGATCCTGCCGGTGTTTGTGCTGGACGGCGAAAATCGTCGGGAAGCCGTGGCGTCGATGCCGGGTGTGGAGCGTCTGACCATTGATCAGTTGCTGATCGAGGCGGCGAATTGGGTTGAGCTGGGGATTCCAGCGTTGGCGCTGTTCCCTGTCACGCCAACTGAACTCAAAACCCTGGATGCCGCCGAAGCCTGGAACCCTGAAGGTATCGCCCAGCGCGCCACCCGTGCCCTGCGCGAGCGTTTCCCGGAGTTGGGCGTGATCACTGACGTGGCGCTGGACCCGTTCACCACCCACGGCCAGGATGGCATTCTCGATGAAGACGGCTATGTTGAAAACGACATCACCGTCGATGCGCTGGTCAAGCAAGCCTTGTCCCACGCAGCGGCTGGCGCCCAGGTGGTCGCGCCGTCGGACATGATGGACGGCCGCATCCAGGCGATTCGCGAAGCCCTGGAACTGGCCGGCCACGTCAATGTGCGGATCATGGCCTACTCGGCCAAATACGCCAGCGCCTATTACGGCCCGTTCCGCGATGCGGTGGGCTCGGCCCTGAACCTGGGCAAGGCCAACAAGGCCTCGTACCAGATGGACCCGGCCAACAGCCAGGAAGCCCTGCACGAAGTGGCGGCCGACCTGGCCGAAGGCGCCGACATGGTGATGGTCAAGCCCGGGATGCCGTACCTGGACATCCTTTACCGGGTCAAAGAGGAATTCAAGGTGCCGACCTTTGTCTATCAGGTCAGCGGTGAATACGCCATGCACATGGCCGCGATCCAGAACGGATGGTTGAGTGAAGGGGTGATCCTCGAATCCCTGACTGCCTTTAAACGTGCGGGGGCTGATGGCATTCTGACCTACTTTGCCGCCCGCGCTGCCCAATTGCTTAGAGAGCAACAATAGCCCTCACAGGAACACTCGATGAATACCGAAGGACTCTCCGAAGTTGCCGTAAAAGACGCTCACCCGGTGGTGGAACAAGTCACCGAGACCCCGCCGGAGCTGGAGCCAGCCGCGCCTGCCGTGGTGGCCGAACCGCCCGTGCAGGCCCCGGTGGCGGCGGTGACCAACCTGGATGACAGCAGCCTGTACATCCACCGCGAGCTGTCACAACTGCAATTCAACATCCGCGTGCTGGAGCAGGCGCTGGATGAGTCTTACCCGTTGCTTGAGCGGCTGAAATTCCTGCTGATTTTCTCCAGCAACCTGGACGAGTTCTTCGAAATCCGCGTCGCCGGCCTCAAGAAGCAAATCACCTTCGCCCGCGAGCAAGCCGGTGCCGACGGTTTGCAACCGCATCAGGCCCTGGCACGCATCAGTGAGTTGGTGCACGGCCATGTGGACCGCCAATACGCGATCCTCAACGACATCCTGTTGCCGGAACTGGAAAAACACCAAGTCCGCTTCATCCGTCGCCGTCACTGGACCACCAAGATCAAAACCTGGGTGCGCCGTTATTTTCGTGACGAGATTTCGCCGATCATCACCCCGATCGGCCTCGACCCGACGCACCCGTTCCCGTTGCTGGTGAACAAGAGCCTCAACTTCATCGTTGAGCTGGAAGGTATCGACGCCTTTGGCCGCGACTCGGGCCTGGCGATCATTCCGGCACCGCGCCTGTTGCCACGCATCATCAAGGTACCGGAAGAGGTGGGGGGGGCTGGCGATAACTATGTATTCCTCTCGTCGATGATCCACGCGCACGCCGATGACCTGTTCCAGGGCATGAAGGTCAAGGGCTGCTACCAGTTCCGCCTGACCCGTAACGCCGACTTGGCGCTGGACTCCGAAGACGTCGAAGACTTGGCCCGTGCCCTGCGCGGCGAGCTGTTCTCGCGGCGCTACGGCGATGCGGTGCGCCTGGAGGTAGCCGACACCTGCCCGAAACACCTGTCGGACTACCTGCTCAAGCAGTTCAACCTGGCGGAGTCCGAGTTGTACCAGGTCAACGGCCCGGTGAACCTGACGCGCCTGTTCAGCATCACCGGCCTGGACAGCCACCCGGAGCTGCAATACAAGCCGTTCACCCCGCAAATTCCAAAGCTGCTGCAAAACAGCGAGAACATTTTCAGCGTGATCAGCAAGCAGGACATCCTGCTGCTGCACCCGTTCGAGTCGTTCACGCCGGTGGTCGACCTGCTGCGTCAAGCGGCAAAGGACCCGCATGTGTTGGCCGTACGCCAGACCCTGTACCGTTCCGGCGCCAACTCGGAAATCGTCGATGCCCTGGTAGACGCCGCGCGCAACGGCAAGGAAGTCACCGCCGTCATCGAATTGCGTGCGCGCTTCGATGAAGAGTCGAACCTGCAACTGGCCAGCCGCCTGCAAGCGGCGGGCGCGGTGGTGATCTACGGCGTGGTCGGCTTCAAGACCCACGCCAAGATGATGCTGATCCTGCGCCGTGAAGCCGGTGAGATCGTGCGTTACGCCCACTTGGGTACCGGTAACTACCACGCCGGCAACGCCAAGCTTTACACCGACTACAGCCTGCTGACCTCTGACGACGCCTTGTGTGAAGACGTCGGCAAGTTGTTCAGCCAGTTGATCGGCATGGGCAAGACCTTGCGCATGAAGAAGCTGCTGCACGCGCCGTTCACGCTCAAGAAGGGCATGCTCGACATGATTGCCCGCGAAACCCAGTTCGCTCTCGACGGCAAGCCGGCGCACATCATCGCCAAGTTCAACTCGCTGACCGATCCGAAGATCATCCGCGCGCTGTACAAGGCCAGCCAGTCCGGCGTGCGCATCGACCTGGTGGTGCGTGGCATGTGTTGCCTGCGCCCGGGCATTGTCGGGGTTTCGCACAACATTCACGTGCGCTCGATCATCGGCCGCTTCCTGGAACACACCCGAGTGTTCTACTTCCTCAACGGCGGCGAAGAGCAGATGTTCCTCTCCAGCGCCGACTGGATGGAGCGCAACCTCGACAAGCGTGTGGAGACCTGCTTCCCGGTGGAAGGCAAGAAACTGATCATGCGGGTCAAGAAGGAGCTGGAAAGCTACCTCACCGACAACACCCACAGCTGGAGCCTGCAGTCGGATGGCCGCTACGTGCGCAACACGCCAACCGGCAACCAGAACCCGCGCAGCGCACAGGCGACGTTGCTGGAGAAGCTGGGTAGCCCGATTCTTGCGGTGAATTAAAACCCGACACAAACCTAATGTGGGAGCGGCGGTGCGACGATTCGACTTGCCCGCGATAGCGGTAGCTCAGTCAGCGATGCATTGACTGATACTCCGCCATCGCGGGCAAGTCGAATCGTCGCACCGCCGCTCCCACATTTGTTTGTCTGTGTGCTCTAGAACCGGTCAGCGCAGGTTCAGGCTGAACCCCACCCGCGTCAGCCACTCCGCTTCCTGGGCGAAGTCGGCCTGGGTCAGCTGGTTTTCATCCAGCCAGCCTTTGGGGAAGACCACGTCGAGGCTGTCGCCATTGGCGCGCAGGGTGACCTGGGGCATTTCCTGGGTGCCACGGATGTGGTGGAACAGGATCGCGAAGCGCAGCAGCACGCACAGGCGAATCAGCTTGATGCCTTCGTCGCCGAATTCGGCAAATTTGTCTTTGGGAATGTTGCGGCGATGGCCGCGCACCAGCAATGCCAGCATCTGTTGGTCTTCGCGGGAGAAACCGGCGAGGTCGGAGTGCTCGATCAGGTAGGCGCCGTGCTTGTGGTAATGGTAGTGGGCGATGTCCAGGCCCACTTCATGCACCTTGGCCGCCCAACCCAGCAGTTCGCGCCAGACACCATCTTCCAGGTCCCAATCCTCGGCCACTTGGTCGAAGGCGTGCAGGGCTTTGCGCTCCACGCGGGCGGCTTGTTCCAGGTCGACGTGGTAACGCTCCATCAACGAGGTGAGGGTACGCTCACGCACGTCTTCGTGATGATGGCGACCCAGCAGGTCGTAGAGCACGCCTTCGCGCAGGGCGCCGTCGCAGTGGTCCATGCGTTGCAGCTCAAGGGCGTCGAAAATCGCTTCGAGAATCGCCAGGCCTGCCGGGAAAATGGTGCGACGGTCGGGCTTGATGCCGTCGAAGTCGATTTTCTCTGCATCGCCCAGCTTGAACAGCTTGCGCTTGAGCCACGCCAGGCCTTCGGCGTTGACCTCGCCAGTGCCATGGCCGCCAGCTTTGAGCGCCAGGCCGATGGCGCGAATGGTGCCGGACGAGCCGATGGCTTCATCCCAGGTGAGGCGGTGCAGGGCGTGTTCGATGCTCATGATTTCCAGGCGCGCTGCCGTGTAGGCCTGGGCGTAGCGCGCCGGGGTGATCTTGCCGTCCTTGAAATAACGCTGGGTGTAGCTGACGCAGCCCATTTGCAGGCTTTCGCGCAGCAGCGGTTCAAAGCGTTGGCCGATGATGAATTCGGTACTGCCGCCACCGATGTCGGCCACCAGGCGTTTGCCGGGTGTATCGGCCAGGGTGTGGGATACGCCTAGATAAATAAGACGGGCTTCTTCACGACCGGAGATGACTTCCACCGGGTGCCCGAGGATCTCCTCGGCGCGGCGGATGAATTCGCCACGGTTGCGCGCTTCACGCAGGGCGTTGGTGCCGACGATTCGCACGGCGCCCAGGGGCATGCCGTTGATCAGTTGGGCAAAGCGCTTGAGGCAATCGAGCCCGCGCTGCATGGATTCTTCATTGAGCTGGCGCTCATCGTCGATCCCGGCAGCCAACTGTACTTTTTCGCCGAGCCGCTCAAGGATGCGGATTTCGCCGTTCTGGGCCTTGGCCACGACCATGTGAAAGCTGTTGGAGCCCAGGTCGATGGCGGCGATCAGGGACAGATTCTTGGCTTGGGATTGCGGCATGGTTTGGGGGTCTCGGTCGATAACCCAGCCATCGTGCCACGATCGACCGCTGACGCCAACGCGTTGTGCTTCAGTAATTTTTTTGATGCTGTCTGTGGGAGATTCTTGCGGGAAATGTAGGGCGAGTTGCACGCACGCATTGAAAAAGTTGGTTGATGTTGTAGGGCGTCTCAACCGCCCAGCCCTTCAGGCGCGCGACCAAGCGCACCTGAAGGGCTGGGCGGTTCCGAGCGGATCAGTCCGGTTGTTCCACCGAGCCAATGAAGTTGGCGAATTCCGGCGTTCTGGGGTTGGCGAACAAGGTTTTGGGGTCGCCCACTTCATGCACTTTGCCTTGGTGCATGAACACCAGCTTGTCGCCGACCTCCCGGGCGAAGCGCATTTCGTGGGTCACCATGATCAACGTCATGCCGTCTTTGGCGAGTTGGCGCACCACGCTGAGCACTTCATTGACCAGTTCCGGGTCCAGGGCCGAGGTGATTTCGTCGCACAGCAACACTTTGGGCGACATGGCCAGGGCGCGGGCAATGGCCACGCGCTGTTGCTGGCCGCCAGACAAGCGATCAGGGAAGGCATCGAATTTCTCACCCAGCCCGACCCGTTCCAGCATTTGCTTTGCCAACTGAGCAGCCTTGGCCTTGGGCACTTTTTGCACCACCTGCGGCGCGAGCATCACGTTCTCGCCCACCGTCAGGTGCGGGAACAGGTTGAATTGCTGGAACACCATGCCGACTTTCTGCCGCAGGGTGCGCAGGTCGGCGCGGGCGGCGTCGAGGTATTCGCCATCGACTTCGATCACGCCGTCGTTGATCGATTCCAGGCCGTTGAGGGTACGCAGCAAGGTGGATTTTCCCGAGCCGCTACGGCCGATAATCGCCACCACCTGGCCTTCTTCCACCGTCAGGTCGATGCCTTTGAGTACGTGGTGATCGCCGTAATACTTATGCAGGGCGGAAATTCTAAGCAGAGGCATGCAGTCTCCTTTCCAGGTAGCGCGCACTGAGGGACAAGGGGTAGCAGAGTAAAAAGTAACCAAGCGCCACCAGGCCGTAGACCATGAAGGGCTCGAAGGTGGCGTTGGCGAGCATGCCGCCGGTTTTGGTCAGTTCGGTAAAGCCGATGATCGAGGTGACCGCGGTGCCTTTGACCACTTGCACCGAGAAGCCCACGGTGGGCGCCACGGCAATGCGCAGCGCTTGGGGCAGGATTACGTAGCGCAGTTGTTCAAGCGGGTTGAGCGCCAGGCTGGCCGAGGCTTCCCACTGCCCATGGGCGATGGACTCGACGCAGCCACGCCAGATTTCGGCGAGGTAGGCGCTGGTAAACAAGGTCAGGGCAATCGCCGCCGCCAGCCAAGGCGAAATGTCGATGCCGAGCAGGGCAATGCCGAAAAACACCAGGAACAACTGCATCAGCAGCGGCGTGCCTTGAAACAGTTCGATATAGGTGCGGGCAATGTTGCGCGGGAAGGCCTTGCGGCTGATGCGCATCGTCATCACCAGCAAGCCGATCACACCGCCGCCGACAAACGCCACCAGCGACAGCAAAAGCGTCCACTGCAGGCCGGTGGCCAGGTTGCGCACGATGTCCCAGAAGGAAAAATCACTCATCGGCTGTTCCTCATCACGTAACGACGGCCGATCCAGTTGAGCAGCTGGCGAATCATCAATGCCATGCACAGGTACACCAGGGTGGTCAGTGCGTAGGTTTCAAAGGCGCGGAAGTTGCGCGACTGGATAAAGTTGGCGGCAAAGCTCAGTTCTTCGGTGGCGATCTGTGAACAGACCGCCGAGCCGAGCATCACGATGATGATTTGGCTGCTCAGGGCCGGCCACACCTTGCCCAGCGCGGGCAGCAGCACCACGTGGCGGAACGCTTCGAAACGCGTCATCGCCAGCGCGGCTGCGGCCTCCAGCTGACCTCGAGGGATGGCCTGGATGCCGGCGCGGATGATTTCGGTGGAGTAGGCGCCCAGGTTGATCACCATCGCCAGTACGGCGGCTTGCCATTCGGTGATCTTCAGCCCCAGGGACGGCAGGCCGAAGAATATGAAAAACAACTGCACCAGAAACGGCGTGTTGCGGATCAACTCGACATACACACCGAAGAACCAGGCGAATGGCTGGATCTTCCAAGCCCGGACCACGGCGCCGACGGTACCCAAGGCCACGCCGAGGATCGCGCCGATAGCCGTCAGCTCAAGCGTGAACAAGGCGCCGCGCAACAGCAGGTCGGTATTGGCCAGCACCGGCATAAAGTCAAATTGATACGCCATCAATCAGCTCCGTCGCTTCACAGGTCAGCGGGCAACGGCTCTTTGAGCCATTGCATTGCATTCTTTTCCAGGCTGCCGTCGGCCTTGGCCGCGACCAGGATCTGGTTGACCTTCTCCAGCAGTGCCGGCTCGTTCTTGTTCACGCCCACGTACACCGGCGAGTCCTTGAGTTTTACTTTCAGCGCCGGTACGCGCTTGGGGTTGCGCTCGCTGATCGCCACCATCACCACGTTGCCGCTGGCAATCAGGTCAACCTGGCCGGCCAGGTAGGCGGCAATGGTCGAGTTGTTGTCTTCGAAGCGCTTGATGGTGGCTTCCTTCGGCGCCACGGCGGTCAGCTCGATGTCTTCGATGGCGCCACGGGTCACGCTGATGGTTTTGCCCTTGAGGTCGTCGGTGGTGCTGATCGGCGCGTCAGGCGGGCCGAACACGGCCAGGTAGAAGGGGGCGTAGGCCTTGGAGAAGTCGATGACCTTTTCGCGCTCGGCGTTTTTGCCCAGGCTGGAGATCACCAGATCAACCTTGCCGGTGGTGAGGAACGGAATACGGTTGGTGCTGTTGACCGGTGTCAGCTCCAGCTTGACCTTGAGCTGGTCGGCCAACAGCTTGGCGGTGTCGATGTCCAGGCCACGGGGTTTCATGTCCGGGCCGACCGAGCCGAACGGCGGGAAGTCCTGGGGCACGGCGACCTTGAGGGTGCCACGGGCAACGATATCGTCCAGACCGTTGGCCTGGGCGGGTGCGTGGCTCAGCATCAGGCTGGCGAACACGGCAGTGAGCAGGGCGCTGTAGCGCTTGGTCATGGCAACTCTCCGGGAAGGGCGAAGGGATTTTCTGTGTTGGGGCAGTGCACAGCCCATGCCATCACCGTGCGGATCGCCTGTAACGCCGGTGTTTGTTGAGGTCAGGTGGTCTTACTGGTCTGAACAGTGCTCGGGCTTTTCGCACCTTTTTCGAGCGCCGCCAAAACCCCGCGAGCCCCTTTGGGGCGCGGCTTGCCGCCAGCCGAGAATAGCTTTACAACTAGCCGCTCAGTTGACTGGAACCCTGAGTTTTCTATGAATTCCATCGCCCAAGCCGTACCGGAAGCGGCCCTGCAAGCCATCCGCAAACTGATCAAGGAACAGGGGTTTTGCGCGGGTGATGCGTTGCCGTCCCAGCGCGACCTGGCGGTGCAATTGGGCGTCAGCCGTGCGTCGTTGCGCGAAGCGTTGTCGTCCCTGAGTGCCCTGGGAGTGGTCAGTGTGCAGCCGGGCAAGGGCGTATTCGTGCAGGCGGTCGAGGAGTCGCCGGGGTTCGCCTGGCCCTTTGCGGCGCAGGCTACGCCGCTGGATATCTTCCAGTTACGCTATGCCCTTGAAGGTTTTGCGGCGGGGCTGGCGGCGGTGACGTTGACGATCGATGAGCTGGACAGCCTGGAGGATAACGTCGAGGCAATGCGCAAAGTGCTCAAGGCCGGCGACTTCGAAGCCGCCGCCCGGCTGGACTTCGAATTCCACCAGCGCATCCTGCTGGCCAGTGGTAATCAGGCCATGGTGAGTATTCTGAGCGCGAGTGCCGAGGTCTTTCTGGAGAGCCAGAAACTACCGTTCATCAGGCCGGAGCGGGCGATGGAGACCTGGCAGGAGCACCGCAAGATCCTGCGTGCCCTGGCCCGGCGCGCCAGTGCGCCCGCGCAGAAAACCATGCAGGAACACGTGCGCAACGCGGCATTGCGCACCGGCATTGCCTTCGTGACCCCCGTGACGCCGTGAGCCGGGCGATACCCAAACTCATGCGGCACCATAGCAAGACTCAATCAGAGGCGGCTTCCTGAACGGGGGAAGGGCGGCTATGATGGGCCACGTTTTTTTTGCTTACAATCCGGAGACATCCATGAGCAACGATCTTATCAAGCACGTCACCGACGCGACCTTTGAGGCCGAAGTACTCAAGGCTGCTGGCCCGGTACTGGTTGACTACTGGGCTGAATGGTGTGGCCCTTGCAAAATGATCGCCCCTGTTCTGGACGATATTGCGACCACCTACGAAGGCAAACTGACCATTGCCAAGCTGAACATCGACGACAACCAGGAAACCCCGGCCAAGCATGGCGTGCGTGGTATCCCGACGCTGATGCTGTTCAAGAACGGCAACGTCGAAGCCACTAAAGTGGGCGCGCTGTCGAAGTCTCAGCTGCAAGCTTTCCTCGACGCGAACATCTAAGCGTCGTCAAAAAAGCCCCGCAAATCGCGGGGCTTTTTCGTGAAACAGGGCTAGACGCTCCGAAATTCAGGTGTTACATTCGGCCCCGCACTGGTTTCTCCACTGCCCCCTGCAAGCCGTCGCCGACGCATTCCTTTTCGATTAGTACGCGATCCTGTCGCCTTCTCTGCGGCGCGGCCTCATTAAGCCAAAAGCTTAATTTCCCCCCTCCATAAATGATTACGTCATTCCTATATGAATCTGACTGAACTCAAGCAAAAGCCGATTACCGACCTGCTTCAATTGGCCGAAGAAATGGGCATAGAAAATATGGCCCGTTCGCGCAAGCAGGACGTGATTTTCTCCCTGCTCAAAAAGCACGCGAAAAGCGGCGAGGAAATCTCCGGTGATGGCGTGCTGGAGATTCTCCAGGACGGCTTCGGCTTCCTCCGCTCTGCAGACGCTTCCTATCTTGCCGGCCCAGACGATATCTACGTCTCGCCGAGCCAGATCCGTCGCTTCAACTTGCGCACCGGTGACACCATCGTTGGCAAGATCCGCCCTCCGAAGGAAGGCGAGCGTTATTTCGCCCTGCTCAAGGTCGATACGATCAACTTCGATCGTCCCGAGAACGCGAAAAACAAGATTCTCTTCGAGAACCTGACCCCGCTGTTCCCGACCGTGCGCATGAAGATGGAAGCCGGTAACGGTTCCACTGAAGACTTGACCGGTCGTGTGATCGACCTGTGCGCTCCGATCGGCAAAGGCCAGCGCGGCCTGATCGTTGCACCGCCGAAAGCCGGTAAAACCATCATGCTGCAGAACATTGCAGCGAACATCGCACGTAACAATCCTGAAGTTCATCTGATCGTTCTGCTGATCGATGAGCGCCCGGAAGAAGTGACCGAAATGCAGCGCACCGTGCGCGGCGAAGTGGTTGCCTCGACGTTCGATGAACCGCCAACCCGCCACGTGCAGGTTGCCGAAATGGTGATCGAGAAGGCCAAGCGCCTGGTCGAACACAAAAAGGACGTGGTGATCCTGCTTGACTCCATCACCCGTCTGGCCCGTGCCTACAACACCGTGATCCCGAGCTCCGGCAAGGTGCTGACCGGTGGTGTCGATGCCCACGCCCTGGAGAAGCCGAAACGTTTCTTCGGCGCCGCGCGAAACATCGAAGAAGGCGGCTCGCTGACCATTATCGCCACCGCGCTGGTTGAAACCGGCTCGAAAATGGACGAAGTGATCTACGAAGAGTTCAAGGGTACCGGCAACATGGAGCTGCCTCTGGACCGTCGTATCGCGGAAAAACGCGTGTTCCCGGCCATCAACATCAACCGTTCCGGCACTCGCCGCGAAGAGTTGCTGACGGCTGACGACGAACTGCAGCGCATGTGGATTCTGCGCAAGCTGCTGCACCCGATGGACGAAGTTGCCGCCATCGAGTTCCTGATAGACAAGCTGAAAACCACCAAGACCAACGACGAGTTCTTCCTGTCGATGAAGCGTAAATAATACGACGTTTCAAATCTGAGAAAATGGTGCCCTTGTGGGTGCCATTTTTTTTGCGCAAAACAGGGAGGTTTGTGTGCAGAGAGTGTCAGTACAGAAACAAAAAAGGCGAGTACGCCTACGCTCTCTTCCATTTGTATCAGGCTGATTAAGATTTATGACAGCACTTGCTTACCGAAGAGACATTGATGGCTTGCGTGCCATTGCTGTCCTCGCTGTGGTTTTGTTCCATTTTGGGGTTCCCGGGCTCACTGGGGGCTTTGTTGGCGTAGACGTATTCTTCGTTATCTCGGGTTTCCTGATCACCTCGATCATCTGGCGCGAGCGTGAGGCAGGGCACTTCAGCTTTCTGAATTTCTGGGCGCGACGTGCCAGGCGGATCCTTCCGGCATTGCTCGTGATGATGTTTGTGTCGTTGGTGGCCGGCTGGTTTTTGATGGCGCCCAAGGACTATTCGGAGCTGGGCCGCTCGATTCACAACCAGGTTATCTTCATCTCCAACCTGTTCTTCATGCGTCAGGACGGCTATTTCGAGACAGCCTCCGACATGAAGCCCATGCTGCATACCTGGTCGCTGTCGGTTGAAGAGCAGTTCTATATCGCGTTTCCGCTGGTATTGGTGGTGTTGTCGAGCCGCCTGAAGCAGTGGCGGGGCGCTTTGTTTATATTGATGCTGGCGTCATTTGCCGCCAGCGTGTGGGCGGTGTCCAGTGCGCCCGAAAAAGCCTTTTTCCTGTTACCGATGCGCGCATGGGAGCTGCTGGCAGGCTCCATGCTGGCCGTCATGCCGGCAAGGGCTCAACGTATAAGCCCGTTGTGGGCGCAACTCGTCAGCGCTGCCAGCCTCGGTTTGATCCTGGTGGCGGTGGTCGGCTATGACGCCAGTACCGCTTTCCCGGGGGCTGCGGCGCTGTTGCCGGTGTTGGGCGTGGTGGGACTGATCTGGGCCAACGGCCAGCAAACCACGCTGGTGGGGCGGTTGCTCGGCAGCCGGCTGCTGGTGGGCATCGGGCTGATTTCCTATTCGTGGTACCTGTGGCACTGGCCGGTACTGGTGTTTGGCAAGTACGCGAGTATTTTTGGCCTGGCGCCATGGGAAGTGGCCGCGCTGTTCCTGTTGAGCCTTTTGCTGGGCTATGTGTCTTGGCGGTTTGTCGAGGGGCCCTTCCGCGAGCGCCGCTTGTTGGCGGGCAACCGTGCCGTTCTGGCGGCAGGTTTGATTGGGCTCGCCGGTCTGGGGTTGATCGGCAAAGGTCTGGTTTGGTCGGATGGCTTTACCTGGCGCTTGTCGCCCCAGGCGCTGCAATTTGCCAAAGCCTACACTTGGGCGCCTGACCTGATGAACTGTCTGTCGGATGACAAGAAAAACAATCACCGTGAGCTCTGCCATTTTGGCCCGCAAGCCGGAGCGTCGCGCGCGCTGGTTTGGGGCGACAGTCACGCTTCGGCGTTGATCCCGGCGATGAAAGATGCTGCCGGCAAGTATGGTTTCAGTATTACGCAGGCCGGTTATTCCGGTTGTGTACCCTTTTCCCGAAAAGAAAATACGCCCGGCTGCAACGCATACAACGAACGTGTCACACAGCTGCTGAACCGCGATTCATTCAGTGACGTGATGCTGGTCGCGCGCTGGAGCCTGTATGTCTACGGCGAGCGAAACGGTGACACTGGCGCCGCCATTCATGACCCGGTAACGGGGAAATATGACCGTGGCACCGCTGAGCACCTGTTTGCCGAGGGCGTGGCTGCGCTCGTACAGCAACTGCGCGCCAGCGGCCATCGGGTATGGCTGGTCAAGGAAGTGCCGTTGCAGGCGTTCAACGTACCTTATCGGCTAAGCCGCCTGGCAATGCAGGGGCGCCCTACTGACCAGGAAGGCCTGCCGCTGGCTGAACACCTTGAACGCCAGGCGTATATAAGCGCCGTTTTTGCCCGGATTACGGCGGCTGACCCGGGGGTTCAAATGTTGGATCCGGCGCCGAAGCTGTGTGATGCAAACGGTTGGTGCCGCGCCGAGCTTGGCGGGCAGTCGCTGTATACCGATGACAACCATCTTTCCAAGGTCGGCACGCGCTACGTGGAAGGCTTCCTTGATCCCTTCTTCAACACCTTGCGCCAGGTAACCCTTGAGTCGGGTGTGAGTCGTAATGACGCGCAATAAGCTGCCAGCGATCTGAAGAGCAGGTAGGATGTACGCCTATTTTACGGGTGGCATGGTTAATGAAATTCAAGGATCTTCGGGATTTCGTGCAGCAACTTGAGCAGCGCGGAGAGTTGAAACGTATCCAGATGCCGATTTCCCCGGTGCTGGAAATGACTGAGATTTGCGACCGCACCCTGCGTAACAAGGGGCCGGCGCTGCTGTTCGAGAACCCGACCGGCTTTGACATTCCGGTGCTCGGCAACCTGTTCGGTACGCCCGAGCGCGTGGCCTTCGGTATGGGCGCCGAGTCGGTCAGCGAGCTGCGCGAGATCGGCAAGCTGCTGGCGTTCCTCAAGGAGCCTGAGCCGCCGAAGGGGTTGAAGGACGCGTGGTCGAAGCTGCCGATCTTCCGCAAGATCATTGCCATGGCCCCCAAAGTGGTCAAGGACGCGGTGTGCCAGGAAGTGGTCATCGAGGGTGATGACGTCGACCTGGGTATGCTCCCGGTGCAAACCTGCTGGCCCGGCGACGTCGGCCCCTTGATCACCTGGGGGCTGACCGTCACCAAAGGCCCGAACAAGGACCGCCAGAACCTCGGCATTTATCGCCAGCAAGTGATCGGCCGTAACAAAGTGATCATGCGTTGGCTGAGCCACCGTGGTGGCGCACTGGACTTCCGTGAGTGGTGCGAAAAACATCCGGGCAAGCCGTTCCCGGTTTCGGTGGCCCTGGGCGCTGACCCGGCGACCATTCTCGGCGCTGTCACCCCTGTGCCTGACAGCCTCTCCGAATACGCTTTCGCCGGCCTGCTGCGTGGCAACCGCACCGAGCTGGTGAAGTGCCGCGGCAACGACCTGCAAGTGCCGGCCACCGCCGAAATCATTCTCGAAGGCGTCATTCATCCAGGCGAAATGGCCGATGAAGGCCCCTACGGCGACCACACCGGCTACTACAACGAAGTCGACAGTTTCCCGGTGTTCACCGTGGAGCGCATCACCCACCGCATCAAGCCGATCTACCACAGCACCTACACCGGCCGGCCGCCGGATGAACCGGCCATTCTCGGCGTGGCGCTGAACGAAGTGTTCGTGCCGATCCTGCAGAAGCAGTTCCCGGAGATCACCGACTTCTACCTGCCGCCCGAAGGCTGCTCGTACCGCATGGCCATCGTGACCATGAAGAAGTCGTACCCGGGCCACGCCAAGCGGGTAATGCTTGGTGTGTGGTCGTTTTTGCGACAGTTCATGTACACCAAGTTCGTTATTGTCACCGACGACGACATCAATGCTCGCGACTGGAACGACGTGATCTGGGCCATCACCACGCGCATGGACCCCAAGCGCGATACGGTGATGATCGACAACACGCCGATCGACTACCTCGATTTCGCTTCGCCGGTATCGGGCCTGGGCTCGAAAATGGGCCTGGATGCCACCCACAAGTGGCCGGGTGAAACCACCCGCGAGTGGGGCCGGGTGATCGTCAAGGATGAAGCGGTGACTGCGCGCGTCGATGCAATGTGGAAAGAATTGGGAATAGATTGATGCGTGTAACCCTGCAACCTTCCGGCGCCATATTGGAGCTGGTCCCCGGCGAGCGAATCCTTGAGGGCGCGCGCCGCCTGGGCTACGACTGCCCGCAAGCGTGTCGCAACGGCGTATGCCATGTGTGCGCCGCACTGCTGGTGGAAGGCCGGGTGCAGCAGGCCAGCGAGGTGCGTGATCATGGTGAGTTCTACACCTGCATTGCCGAGCCGCTGGAAGATTGCATTGTGTTGTGGGATGGCGTGCTGGCGCCGGGAGAGTTGCCGTTGCGCAAGTTGTCGTGCCAATTGAGTGAGTGCGTGGAAGTCGGTGGCGATGTATGGCGCGTGCGCCTGCGTGCACCGGCGGGTAAAGCGGTGCGCTACCACGCCGGGCAATACCTGATGATTGAGCGGGAAAATGGCGAGAAATCCGCGTTTTCCCTGGCTTCAGCGCCCCATGCCGGGCGGGAGCTGGAGTTGCACGTGCTCGTCCGTGAGGACAGCGCCCGTTCCCTGCTCGAACAGTTGCAGCGTAATCAGATAGCGCGGGTTGAGCTGCCCTTTGGCGACACGCACCTGGCTGAATTGCCTGACGGGCCGCTGGTGTTGATCGCCGCCGGCACCGGCATGGCGCAGATGCACAGCTTGATCGAGCATTGCCGCGCTTCAGGCTTCAAGCACCCGGTGCACCTGTACTGGGGCGTGCGCCGCCCGGAAGATTTCTACGAAATCGAACACTGGGACCAATGGCTGCAACTGCCCAACCTTCACCTGCACAAAGTCGTCAGCGACCTGTGCGGTTGGGAAGGGCGCTGCGGGCTGCTGCATGAGGCGGTGTGTGAAGACATCAGCGACCTCAAGGCCGTGCACGTTTATGCCAGTGGTTCGCCGGCGATGATTTACGGCACGCTGGATGCGCTGGTCGAAGCCGGCATGGATGCGCACCAGATGCGCGCGGATGTGTTTGCTTACGCTCCACGGCCGTGACTTGATCACACCCTTAACGGCATACGCCGATCAAAAATGTGGGAGCGGGCTTGCTCGCGAAGACGGTCTGTCAGTAGACATATTTGCAAACTGACACACCGCTTTCGCGAGCAAGCCCGCTCCCACATTTTTGATCAGTGTTTGCCAGTGTCAGAACCGCACGCCCGTCGTGATCATCGCCGCATTGAACCCCAGTAACACCACTTCCGCCGCCACCGGCCCGAAATGCGTGCCCACCGACGGAATGATCACCGGCGCAACGCCGAATCGATTCAACGGAATCTTGTCGCGGTATTTGCCGCGATAGCCCTGGATCACCCCGCCCGTCAGTTTCAAATACACCGGATAGTCGGTGATGTCGTAGCGTTTTCCCGCGTAGGCGTAGTACGAGCGTTGGCTGAACGAATTGCGAAACGTCGCCCCGCCATACACAAAGCCTGAAGCTTCATTGCGCTCCAGGTTGATCAAATCCTGGTTGTTGTTGTGCTTGGGGTCGGGTGAAAAGTGCCGGGTGTACACACTGGTTTGCGCGTACCAGAAGCCTTTGTCGTCATCGGCCGGCGGCACTTCAGCGGCCAGTGCCGTGGTGGCCTGGGCCAGGAACAGCAGACCCGGCAGTCGAAATTTCTTCATGGGTGCGACCTCGGTAGTCGGTTTGATGGGCGGCTAGGTGGGTCGTGATGTGCGCGCTATTTTGACGGCTCTGCACGCGCCCAGGCTGAACCGGGGCTGAAAGTACCGGGATTGCGGGGCCTAATCCTGATGAAAGGGCCGCAGGGCTTATGCATTCGCATATTCCTTAAAGGTATTTAATTTGTTACAGAAATATCTTTAAGCTATATCCCAACGGACTACCGAATTCTTCCAATAACAGATAACTGACCGCCACCGCCCGCCAGCCGGATCGATCGTACGAACTCAGAGCATTGACGTTCTGATTTTTGATTCAAAGGGGAGCGGTATGGGGAGTTACAAGAAACACGCGCTGTACTCAGCAGTTTTGTCGGCCAATTTGCTGACCGCTGTGGGCTTCAACCCGGTATCGGCTGCAGAAACAGCCACCGCCGATGCACCCAAACTCGACACCGTTATCGTCACCGGTACCCGCGCCCAAGAGCGCACCGCCAGTGCTTCGCTGTCGCCTATCGATGTGATTTCCGGCGACACGCTGCGCAGCACCGGCTCCGATGAGCTGGGGGCCGTGTTGGCACGCCTGATTCCGTCGATCAACTTCCCGCGCCCAAGCCTGGTGGACGGCGCCGAGCTGGTGCGGCCTGCGCAGCTGCGCGGCCTGTCGCCGGACCAAGTGCTGGTGCTGGTCAACGGCAAGCGCCGCCACACCAGTGCTTTCGTCAATCTGGGGGGCGCCGTGGGCCGGGGTTCGGCACCTGCGGATTTGAATGCGATCCCGCTGTCGGCGGTGGACCATATCGAAGTGCTGCGTGATGGCGCGTCTGCCCGTTACGGCTCCGACGCGATTGCCGGGGTGATCAACGTGATCCTCAAGCACGACGATCACGGCGGCTCGGTATCCAGCAAGTTCGGCGAGTATAAAAAGGGCGACGGCATTCAGCGCAATGTCAGCGGGAATACCGGCTTTGCGTTGGGCGATAACGGTTTCATCAACGTTTCCGGCGAAGGCGCCGACAACGATTACACCAACCGCGCCGGGGACGATTTCCGGCCGGGCAGCGTAGGGTCTACCACCTACGGCCAGCGTGTTTTCCGCCAGGGCGAGCCGGCCACCAATGAAGGCAAGTTCCAGTTCAACTCTGAATATTCCTTCAATGATGCGGCCGAGTTCTACTCTTTCGGCGGCTACAGCAAGCGGCGCGGCGAGACGGCAGCGTTTTACCGGGCGAGCAATGCGTCCAACAACATTCCCGCACTCAACCCCAACGGTTACTTGCCGCTGATCAAGGGCAACCTCGAAGACACCTCGCTGGTGGTAGGGCTGCGCGGCTTGCTGGCCTACGACTGGCACTACGACCTGTCGGCCAACTACGGCAAGAACCAGTACGAGTTGAGCACCGAAACCATCAACACATCCCTGGGTCTGGCGACACCGCGCAAATTCAACAACGGTACGCTGAGCAATGACCAGAAACAGGTCAGCCTGGATCTGTCCCGCGAATTCGATGTGGGCTTCCTTCCGTATCCGGTGTCGGTGGCCTTCGGCGGCGAATACCTGCATCAGGGCTATGAAATCGAGGCGGGTGACCCGGCGTCCTACTACCAGACCGGCAGCTCGGGCCTTGGCGGCTTCCGGGATGCCGACGCCGGCAGCAGCTCGCGGCACAATTGGGCTCAGTACCTGGACCTGGAAACCAACTTCACTGAAAAACTCAGTGCCTCGGCTGCCGTGCGCCACGAGGACTACAGTGACTTCGGCTCCAACGTCAGCGGTTCGCTGTCGGCCCGTTATGACTTCACCCCGCAAGTGGCCTTGCGTGGCAGTATTTCCAACGGTTTCCGCGCGCCGTCCCTGGCTCAGCAGAACTTTGCCTACACCTCCTCGCAGTTGATCGGCAGCACCATCCAGGAAGCCGGTACCTTCCCAGCCAACAGCCAGGTGGCGCGCCTGCTGGGCGCCGAAGACCTGAAAGCCGAGAAGTCGCGCAACTACAGCCTCGGCCTGGTGCTGGAACCGGCGGATGACCTGACCGTGACCCTCGATGTCTACCGCATCGACATTCGCGACCGCATCAGCCTGTCGTCCAACCTCAATCTCAACCCGGCGACCATTGCCTACCTGCAAGCCAACGGCGTCGGCAATATCAACTACACCACGGCCCGCTACTTCACCAACGCCACGGACACCAGCACCGACGGCGTCGATCTGGTGGCCAACTACCGCTACCAGTTCGATAACGGCATTCGCTGGAACAGCACCGTGGGTTACAACTACAACCACACCAAAGTGACCGACGTGAAGCCCAACCCGGCCGTCCTCGGCAGCCTGGGCGCCAACCTGCTACGGGTAGACCGCCGCGAGCAGATCGGTTTGTTGGGCGACACCACACCCCAGCACAAACTGACCCTGGGCAACGATTTCACCTACGGCAACTGGGCGCTGCACAGCAACCTGGTGCGCTATGGTGAGTTCACCAGTTACCAGACGGACAAGGTCAACGATCAGACTTTCAACGCGACCTGGATACTTGATCTGTCGGCCGACTATAAGCTGAAGAACTGGACCTTCACCCTGGGCGGCGACAACATCACCGACAAATACCCGGAGAAGGTCAATGCGTTCGCCAGCAGCGGCGGCAACCTCGCCTACAGCACTTTTTCGCCGTACGGTTACAGCGGCGCGTTCTATTACGGTAAAGTTGCCTATAACTGGTAATACGCAGGAGACCTAAGCGATTCGCCATGACCGTTATTGAATCCGATCTTATGCAATTGGCTTACCCTCCGCGGCTCGATCTGGGGCCGCAACTCACTCACGAACAGTTGATGAGCTCAATGCAGGCCACCATGGCCCGGCATAAGGGTGGGCCGGTCTGGTTATTCGCTTACGGTTCGCTGATCTGGCGTCCTGAATGCTCATCAACCGAGCGCGTGCGGGCACGGGTCCACGGTTATCACCGGGGCCTGTATTTGTGGTCGCATGAGCATCGGGGCACGCCGGAGTTGCCGGGGCTGGTGTTCGGGCTGGATCGTGGTGGCTCTTGCAGCGGGTTTGCCTACCGCTTGCCGGAAGATCAGTTGGAAGCCTCGCTTTACGCCTTGTGGCAGCGCGAGATGCCTTACCCCTCCTACCGGCCGCACTGGCTCAACTGCCGTCTTGAGGATGGCAGCCAGGTACAGGCGCTGGGGTTTGTATTGGAGCGGCACTTGCCAAGCTATGCCGGCAACTTGCCTGACATCGTGCTCAACCACGTGCTGCAAAGCGCTTGCGGGCGTTACGGCACGACTCGCGATTATGTCGAGCAGACCGTCAACGCCCTGCGTAGCCACGCCATGCCGGATAAAAACCTGGAGGCGCGGCTCAAGCGTTGTGCAAAGGGTTGCTCAGGCGATTAACGCGTAGAGCTGACGCTGTTGGTGTGCCACAGCGTTGGAATCAGGAACGCAATCGCCAACAGGCACGCGCCCACCAGCAGGACAAAACCACCGTCCCAGCCGAAATGGTCAACCGTGTAGCCCATGGCCGCACTGGCCGCGACTGAACCGCCCAGGTAACCGAACAAGCCAGTGAAGCCCGCAGCAGTGCCGGCGGCTTTCTTCGGTGCCAGTTCCAGCGCCTGCAGGCCGATCAGCATCACCGGGCCGTAGATCAGGAAGCCGATGGAGAACAGCGCAATCATGTCGACCATCGGGTTGCCCGGCGGGTTGAGCCAGTAAACCAGGGTCGCCACGGTCACCAGGGCCATGAATACCACGCCGGTCAGGCCGCGGTTGCCACGGAAGATCTTGTCCGACATCCAGCCACACAGCAGCGTGCCGGGAATGCCCGCCCACTCGTAGAAGAAGTACGCCCACGAGGTTTTATCCACGTCGAAGTGCTTGGCTTCCTTGAGGTAGGTCGGCGCCCAGTCCAGTACGCCGTAGCGCAGCAGGTAGACGAAGACGTTGGCGAAGGCGATGTACCAGAGCATTTTGTTGCGCAGCACGTATTTGACGAAGATTTCCTTGGCGCTGAATTCTTCTTCGTGGCTGGCGTTATAGCCTTCCGGGTAATCGTTCTTGTATTCCTCAATCGGCGGCAGGCCCACCGATTGCGGGGTGTCGCGCATGGTGATGAAGGCAAACGCCGCCACCAGCAGCGCCACGGTCGCCGGCACGTAGAACGCCGCGTGCCAGTCGTTGAACCAGGCCATGCCAAGCAGGAACAGCGGGCCGATCAGGCCGCCGCCGACGTTATGCGCCACGTTCCACACCGACACCACACCGCCGCGTTCTTTCTGCGACCACCAGTGCACCATCGTCCGCCCACTTGGCGGCCAGCCCATGCCTTGGGCCCAACCGTTGATGAACAGCAAAATGAACATCATGGTTACGCTGGACGTCGCCCAAGGTGCGAAACCGAAAATGAACATCACCCCAGCCGATACCAGCAGGCCGAAGGTCAGGAAGTAACGCGGGTTGGAGCGGTCGGACACCAGGCCCATCAAAAACTTGGACAAGCCGTAGGCAATCGCGATCGCCGACATCGCCAGGCCCAGTTCACCACGGGTATAACCCTCGTCGATCAGGTAGGGCATGGCCAGGGAGAAGTTTTTGCGCAGCAGGTAGTACCCGGCGTAACCGAAGAAAATACCGGCGAAGATCTGCCAGCGCAGCCGTCGGTAGGTACTGTCTATTTTTTCTTCAGGCAGGCGTGCCTGGTGTGCGGCAGGTCGAAAGAAAGCAAACATTCAAGAGCTCCAAATTTCTTGTTTTGACTGCGGATGCGAATGTTACAGTTTCGTTACCGAAAATAGCATCGCCACTTATCTGCAAACACAGGAAATGGGAGCAATTGCATGTTCTTTTATGAACATGTCGCAAATGGATAAGTGTGGGTCGTGATGGGTACTCAAGGACACTGAAGGCCCCATGTGGGAGCTGGCTTGCCTGCGATAGCGGTCTGTCAGTTAACACATCTGTAACTGAAAGAGCGCTATCGCAGGCAAGCCAGCTCCCACATGGGTTGTATTTCAAATCAATTAGCGGGTCTGGACCACGACCTTGCCCACAGCCTTGCGCTGCCCCAAGTCATTGATCGCCTGAGCGGCCTGCTCCAGTGGATACACTTGCGACACCAGCGGCTTCAACTTGCCCTCGGCGTACCAGGCAAACAGTTGCTGGAAGTTCGCCGCATTATCCTGCGGCTGGCGCTGGGCAAATGAGCCCCAGAACACGCCGACCACGGACGCGCCCTTGAGCAGCGCCAGGTTCACCGGCAGTTCGGGAATGCGCCCACTGGCAAAACCCACCACCAACAGGCGGCCATTCCAGGCGATGGAGCGCACGGCCAGGTCAAACAGGTCACCGCCCACCGGGTCGTAGATCACATCTACACCGTTGCCGTCGGTGAGGCGTTTGATTTCGTCCTTGAGGCTGGTCTCGCTGTAATTGATCAGCTCATCGGCGCCCGCCGCCTTGGCCACGGCGAGTTTGTCGGCACTGCTGGCGGCGGCAATCACCCGGGCGCCCATGGCTTTGCCGATTTCCACCGCGGCCAGCCCCACGCCACCGGAGGCGCCGAGCACCAGCAGGGTTTCGCCGGGTTGCAGGTTGGCGCGTTGTTTCAGCGCGTGCATCGACGTGCCGTAGGTCATGCTGAAGGCGGCGGCGGTGTTGAAGTCCATGCTCGGCGGGATCGGCAGCACGTTGTAGCCCGGTACCGCGACCTGCTCGGCAAAACTGCCCCAGCCGGTCAGCGCCATGACGCGGTCGCCGACTTTCAGGTGGCTGACCTTTTCGCCCACTTCACTGACCACACCCGCCGCTTCGCCGCCCGGTGAAAACGGGAAGGGCGGCTTGAACTGGTATTTGCCCTCGATGATCAAGGTGTCCGGGAAGTTGACCCCGGCCGCGTGCACGTCCAGCAGGATTTCGTTCTTTTTGATCGCAGGGCTTTCGATCTCTTCCAGCACCAGGGTTTCGGCGGGGCCGAAGGCTTTGCACAGCACAGCTTTCATCGGACTATTCCTTTTGGCATCGTGGCCGATAAGTGTAGGAGGGTACGCCCGTGGGTCAACGAGCATGCCCTGGCCTGATAAGCCGCCATAAGCTTGTGCTCAGCCTTGCTAGCGTTATGCTACCCGGCAACCGAATTCGAGGAATGAACTGTGAAAGCGTGGATCCTGTTGATGCTGGCCCTGACCTTGCCGATGGCAGCCCAGGCCGAAGAAGCCAAAGAGGGCGAGGCGCCGAAGGTCAGCTATATCAGCCTGACCCCACCGTTCGTGGGCAACTATGGCCTGGACGGTACGGCCAAGCTCAAGGTGTTCAAGGCCGACATCGCCCTGCGTGTCACCGGCCCTGAAGCCGCCGCCGCCGTCAAAGCCAACGACCCGCTGATCCGCAACCAGTTGGTGGCGCTGTTCACCCAGCAAACCAACGAAGCGATGAGCACGGTGGAGGGCAAGGAAAAGCTGCGCCAGGAAGCGCTGAAGCAGACCCAGCAGGTGATGAACGACGAGACCGGCAAGCCGGTGGTGGAAGACCTGTTGTTTAACAACCTGATCATCCAGTAACCGTTCAGCGCAACGCGATAATGGCCGCCCATTGCTCGGCGGTCACCGGCATCACGGAAAGCCGGCTGCCTTTCTGTACCAGCGGCAGTTCGGCGAGGGCGGTTTGCTGTTTCAGGTAGCCAAGGCCCAGCACCTTTGGAAAAGTTTTGACGTGGGCCACATTGATGGCACTCCACGGGTTTTTCTCGGGCGTGGCTTTGGCGTCGAAGTAGTGGCTTTGCGGCTCCAGCGCAGTCGGGTCCGGGTACGCCGCCTCGACAATCTTGCCGATCCCGGCAATGCCCGGCTCGGGGCAACTGGAGTGGTAGAAGAAAAACTCGTCACCCACCGCCATGGCTCGCAGGAAGTTACGCGCCTGGTAGTTTCGAACCCCGTCCCAGCGGGCTTCGCCGAGCTTTTCCAGGCCTTTGATCGAGAGTTCGTCGGGCTCGGATTTCATCAGCCAGTAGGCCATTTTTGGGCTCCTGAAAAAGGCATTGGGCAAGTTGTCAGGCAATTCCATGACAAACCGACAGTCGGTTGGCGCCAAGGTTTGCGTGTTGGTTCACGTTACCGCAGAATGCCCGCTTTTAAGCTTGACGCAGCTGCAACGGACTACTTTGGAACGTTGTTGTCATCGTGTACGAGGTGCCTGCAGGGGGGCAATCGATGCAACGTAAACCGGATTTACTATGGATTTTGGTTATTTTGTTTGGTCTGGGCGTCGTGACCACCGGGTATGCGCAGAGCAAGTGGTCGAACAAGGCCGATGCGCCCGTTGAGCTGGCTCAGCAGCAGCCGCAACCGTTCAAGCGTTAACACCCTTCTTCAAGGCGCCGCTGTTTCCAGCGGCGTTTTTGCAACATACCAGCGTTTATCAGTGACAGTGCCCGCCAACGGTACGTCCCAGCTGGCCTGCGCCAATCGTTCAACCTTCTGACATTCATGGGCCAGGCCCAGCAGCGTCGGTTTACGCCAGCTTTTGCGTCGTGACAGATAAGCGAGGCTGCGATCATAAAAGCCGCCGCCCATGCCAAGGCGTCCGCCACCTTCATCGAACCCCACCAGTGGCAGCAGCACCAGGTCCAGTGCCCAGACGTGGCGCTGGCGACTGGCATTTACCTGTGGCTCGAGAATTCGAAAGCGGTTGGGCAACAACTTATCCCCAGGCCGCACGCGCTGAAATACCATTTTGGTTCGTGGCCAGGCACTGAGCACCGGCAGATAGGTGGCCTTGCCCCTGCGCTGAGCGGCACGCAGCAGCAAGCGCGGATCGATTTCACCGTCCGTCGGTAGATATAAAGAGAGGTGCCTGGCCCGGCGAAACAGCGGGTGCTGTGCCAGTTGCCGATACAGGCCTTGCGCGGCCTTGCGCTGCTCGCTCGGCGACAGTTCGCGGCGGGCTTTACGCAACATGCGTCGAAGTTGCGGACGGGAAAGCGGCGCAGGTTCGGTCATGGTGTTCGGCTCATAAAACAATGCCAGTCCGAGGACTGGCATTGAGTTTGGAAATTCAGGCTCCCCGACAGAGCCGCTGTCGACTTAGCCCTTGAACCCGAAAGTTCAAGGTGGAAGATGCAGTAGGCTTTAAGGCTTTCCGTCTAGCGGACATGCACACCAGCCCAACGTGCAACTTCCAGGGTAGTGCGAATCGGCTCAGGGACATCGCCGACTGGCAAACACGCCAGGGAGTGGGGCGAGTATACCTTAAACAGTCACGGCAATCAGCCCTTGGGTGGCTCTGGATCGGTAGAAAGTACCAGATCCACGCGCTCCAGCAGGTCACGCACTTGCTCGCGCGTCGAGCCGCTGGCCTGCACGTCAGGCCGTTCCTGCTTATGCAGCAAATCGTGGGTAATGTTCAGCGCGGCCATCACCGCGATACGGTCGGCGCCGATGACTTTGCCGCTGCTGCGGATTTCACGCATCTTGCCATCCAGGTAACGGGCGGCGCTCACCAGGTTGTTGCGCTCTTCCTGGGGGCAGATGATCGAATATTCTTTGTCGAGGATCTGCACGGTTACGCTATTGCTTGAACTCATGAGTCTTGCTCCAGGGCCTTCAGGCGCGAAATCATCGATTCGACCTTACGCCGGGCGATTTCGTTTTTTTCAATGAGGTGAGCGCGTTCCTCGCGCCAGGTCTTTTCCTGAGCTAATAGGAGTCCGTTTTGACTCTTAAGTTGCTCGACCCGATCAATTAGCAGTTCGAGTCTGGCCATCAGCGCTTGCAGGTCGGTGTCTTCCATTGGGTTCCACTGGATTTGTCTGATGAATGGCAACTTCAGGATAAACGATCTGACGCCCTTGATAGTCTTGGTACGTCTGCCGGTGCTAGGATACAGCGCTCCATTCTAGACATTGCGCCGTCTGGCGCCTAGCTCACCATGCCTATTCAGAACTCCCCGTACGACGCTTTTTCGAAACTGCTGAGCACCAGCGGTCACCCTTGCTCGCCCGCTGAACTGCACGGCGTGTTGCTGGGCCGCAGTTGCACCGGCGTTGGCTTTGATGCCGACAACTGGCTGGCCGACGTGGCCGAGCTGCTGGAAACCGAACCGACCGAAAATGTGCGAAATGCGCTGATCGGCCTGCAGGAAATGGTCAAGGGCGAGCTCACCGGTGATGACGTCACCGTGGTTCTGCTGCTGCCGACCGACGACGCACCGTTGACCGAACGCGCCGCCGCGTTGGGCCAATGGTGCCAGGGTTTCCTCCACGGGTTCGGCGTCAATGCCGGCGGCCTGGAGCTGAGCACTGACGCGAAGGAAGTGTTGCAGGATTTGGCAGCCATCTCTCAGGTGCAAGATGCCCTGGAAGAGTCCGAAGATGGCGAAGGCGATTACATGGAAGTGATGGAATACCTGCGCGTCGCGCCGCTGCTGCTGTTCACCGAGACCAAGAAGTCTGCTGAACCTGCTTCGCCCAAGCCGTCACTGCACTAAGAAGGGAAGCCCATCTGCCCATGATCCATATCCCCAAAGCGGAATACACGCGGCGCCGCAAGGCGCTCATGGCGCAGATGGAACCCAACAGCATCGCGATTTTGCCGGCCGCCGCCGTGGCGATCCGCAACCGTGATGTGGAACATGTCTACCGCCAGGACAGTGACTTCCAGTACCTCAGTGGCTTCCCCGAACCGGAAGCGGTGATCGTGCTGATGCCCGGTCGCCAGCATGGCGAGTACGTGCTGTTCTGCCGCGAACGCAACGCCGAACGCGAACTCTGGGACGGCCTGCGCGCCGGCACCGAAGGCGCCATTCGCGACTTTGGCGCGGATGACGCATTTCCCATCACCGATATCGACGACATCCTGCCCGGCCTGATCGAAGGCCGCGACCGGGTGTATTCGGCCATGGGCAGCAATGCGGAATTCGACCGCCACGTGATGGAGTGGATCAATGTGATCCGCTCCAAAGCACACCTCGGCGCCCAGCCCCCGAACGAATTTGTTGCCCTGGATCATCTGCTGCACGACATGCGCCTGTATAAATCGGCGGCAGAAGTGAAGGTGATGCGTGAGGCCGCGCGAATTTCCTGCGCCGCCCACGTCAAGGCGATGCAGGCCAGCCGCGCCGGGCTGCATGAATTCAGCCTGGAAGCCGAGCTGGATTACGAATTCCGCAAGGGCGGCGCGAAGATGCCGGCCTATGGTTCCATCGTCGCCGCCGGGCGCAACAGCTGCATCCTGCATTACCAGCAGAATGACGCCGTGCTGAAGGATGGCGATTTGGTGCTGATCGACGCCGGTTGCGAGATCGACTGCTACGCCAGCGACATCACCCGCACCTGGCCGGTCAACGGCAAGTTTTCGCCTGAACAAAAGGCGATCTACGAAATTGTGCTGGCCTCCCAGGAAGCCGCCTTTGCCCAGATCGCACCGGACAAGCATTGGAACCAGGCCCACGAGGCCACCGTGCAAGTCATCACCGCCGGGCTGGTCAAGCTGGGGCTGTTGCAAGGTGACGTCGACGAGTTGATTGCCAGCGAAGCCTACCGCGCCTTTTACATGCACCGCGCCGGCCACTGGCTGGGCATGGACGTGCACGATGTGGGCGAATACAAAGTCGGCGGTGAGTGGCGGGTGCTGGAGGTCGGCATGGCATTGACCGTGGAACCGGGCATCTACATTTCGCCCGACAACCAGAATGTGGCAAAGAAATGGCGTGGCATTGGCGTACGCATCGAGGACGACGTGGTAGTGACCAAGAAAGGCTGTGAAATCCTGACCGGCGGCGTGCCCAAGACCGTTGCCGACATCGAAGCGTTGATGGCGGCCGCCCGATGAGCCGGGTCAACCTGGCGATTATCGGCGGTGGCCTCGTGGGTGCCAGCCTTGCGCTGGCCTTGCAAGCCGGGGCCAAGGCCCGTGGCTGGAAAATCGTGCTGATCGAGCCGTTCGCGCCGGGTGACAGCTATCAGCCGAGTTATGACGCGCGCTCTTCGGCGCTGTCGTTTGGCGCACGCCAGATTTACCAGCGTTTGGGCCTGTGGCAGGAAATTTCCCGCCGCGCCGAACCGATCAAGCAGATTCACGTGTCGGACCGTGGGCGTTTCTCCACCGCGCGGTTGTCGGCGATGGAAGAGGGCGTGCCCGCGCTGGGTTATGTGGTGGAAAACGCCTGGCTTGGCCAGTGCCTGTGGAAAGGCCTGGATAAAGACGTGGTCAGTTGGCGCTGCCCGGCTGAAGTCACGCGCATGGAACCGCTGCCTGACGGTTACCGCCTGACGCTCAATGATGAAACCGTGCTGGAATGCGATCTGGCGGTATTGGCCGACGGCGGCCGCTCGGGTTTGCGCGAGCAGCTGGGCATCGGTGTGAAAACCCGGCCGTACAACCAGAGTGCGCTGATCGCCAACATCACCCCGAGTGAATCCCACAACGGCGAGGCGTTCGAGCGTTTCACCGATGAAGGCCCGATGGCTTTGTTGCCGCTGCCGGACAACCGCTGCGCGCTGGTCTGGACACGCATTGGCATGGACGCTCAGCGCCTGGCCAATCTTGATGAACGCAGCTTTCTCAGCGAATTGCAGGGCGTGTTCGGCTACCGCCTGGGCACCCTGAAACAAGTCGGCGCGCGCCACTTGTATCCGCTGACGCTGGTGGAAGCCGAAGAGCAAGTGCGCTCGCACCTGGCTGTCCTCGGCAACGCCGCCCACAGCCTGCACCCGATTGCCGGGCAGGGCTTCAACCTGTCTTTGCGTGACGCGAATGCTTTGGCCGAAGCCTTGCTGGCCGGGCCGCAAGTGCCGGGCGATTTGGCCACCTTGCAGAGCTATCGCGAGCGTCAGCGTCTGGATCAGAAACTCACCGTGGGTTTCTCCGACCAAGTGACGCGCCTGTTTGGCAGCGCTCAACCCTTGGTCGCGCTGGGCCGCAACATGGGCCTGCTGGGTCTGGACCTTTTGCCGCCAGCCAAACGCTGGTTCGCCCGTCAGGCCATGGGCCTGGGCACGCGCCCCGATGCGTAACTGGCTGACCCGGCGCCTGGGCAAGGCGCGATTGTTGCGCTGGTTTCTGAACCTCTACCCGCCCTATCTCGGCGCGGGTGTGCGCGTGCAGGCACTGAGCGCGGATTTTCGCCACGTCAAAGTGCGTATGGGCCTGGGCTGGTACAACCGCAACTACGTCGGCACCCAGTTTGGCGGCAGCCTTTATTCGATGGTCGACCCGTTCTACATGCTGCTGTTGATGGAAAACCTGGGGCGCGACTACATCGTGTGGGACAAGGCCGCGAGCATCGACTTCATCTCGCCGGGCAAAGGCCCGGTGTACGCCGAGTTTTCCATTGACGAGGCCTTGCTGGACGAGGTCCGCAGGCAAACCGCAGGCGGCGAGAAGTATCTGCCTCACCTCAAGGTTGAGATTCATGACGGCTCCGGCACTTTGGTGGCGCGCGTCGACAAAACCCTTTACGTGCGGCGCAAGCCGCCAGCAAAGCAGGCTTAAAGCATGGACATGCGCGCAGATGTGCTGATTGTCGGGGCCGGAATGGTCGGAAGCGCCCTGGCGCTGGCGTTGCAGGGCAGTGGCCTGCAAGTAGTGTTGCTGGACGGCAGCCCGTTGAGCGTCAAACCGTTCGACCGTGACTCGGCTTTCGAGCCCCGCGTGAGTGCCTTGTCGGCCGCCAGCCAGCGCATCCTTGAACGCCTTGGCGTGTGGGACGGCATCATCGAACGGCGCGCCAGCCCTTACGGCGAAATGCAGGTGTGGGACGGCAGCGGCACCGGGCAGATTCACTTCTCGGCCGCCAGCGTGCATGCCGAAGTGCTTGGGCATATCGTCGAGAACCGCGTGGTTCAGGACGCCTTGCTCGACCGCCTGCACGACTGTGATTTGGGCTTGTTGGCCAATGCGCGGCTGGAACAGATGCGCCGCTCCGGCGATGACTGGCTGCTGACGCTTGCGGATGGCCGCACATTGCGCGCGCCGTTGGTGGTGGCTGCCGATGGCGCCAACTCCGCCGTGCGCCGCCTGACCGGCACCGCGACCCGCGAATGGGATTACCTGCACAACGCCATCGTCACCAGCGTGCGCAGCAGCCAAGCGCACCAGCGCACAGCGTGGCAGCGCTTTACCGACACCGGCCCGCTGGCGTTTTTGCCGCTGGCGCGGGACGGGCAAGAGGATTGGTGTTCGATCGTATGGTCAACCACGCCGGCTGAATCTGAACGCTTGATGGCGCTGGACGATGAAAACTTCTGCCGTGAGCTGGAGCGCGCCTTTGAAGGGCGGCTGGGTAAGCTGGTGAGTGCTGACCCGCGCGTCTGCGTGCCTCTGCGCCAGCGCCACGCCAAACGCTACGTGGCCGAAGGCCTGGCGTTGATCGGCGATGCGGCGCATGTGATCCACCCGCTGGCGGGGCAGGGCGTGAACCTGGGTTTTCTCGACGCGGCGACATTGGCTGAAGTGCTGTTGGCGGCCACTGAACGCGGCGAACGCCTGGCGGATGTGAAAGTGCTGAGCCGCTACGAGCGTCGCCGCATGCCGCACAACCTCGCCTTGATGGCGGCCATGGAAGGGTTTGAGCGCTTGTTCCAGGCCGACCAACTGCCGCTGCGCTGGCTACGCAACGCCGGCTTGAAGATCGTCGACCAGATGCCCGAAGCCAAGGCTGTATTCGTACGCCAAGCCCTCGGCCTGACCGGCGACCTCCCGGACCTCGCCAAACCCTGAACTGTGGGAGCGGGCTTGCTCGCGAAGGCGGAGTGTCAGTCAATACATGAGTGACTGATAGATCGCTTTCGCGAGCAAGCCCGCTCCCACAGGGGAAATTTTTTGCCTGACACGCTGATGTGCAACATCTCGTAACGCCTCCACCAAGCGCCACCAAATGTGAGTCCTTATCATTTGCGCTCCTTCGTTCACGAGAGACCGCACCCATGTCGGCACCCAAGCGCCTTCTGACTGCCCTGGCACTCACCCTCATCGGCAGCACCACCGCACAGGCAGCCGACGAAGTGGTGGTCTACTCCTCGCGCATCGACGAACTGATCAAGCCGGTGTTCGACGCCTACACTCAAAAGACCGGCGTGCAGGTGAAGTTCATCACCGACAAGGAAGCCCCGCTGATGCAACGCATCAAGGCCGAGGGCGAAAATGCTACTGCCGACCTGTTGCTGACCGTCGACGCCGGCAACCTCTGGCAGGCTGAGCAGATGGGCATCCTGCAACCGTTCACCTCTGACGTGATCGACAAGAACATTCCCCTGCAATACCGCTCCTCAAAGCACGCCTGGACGGGCCTGAGCCTGCGCGCACGAACCATCGCCTATTCCACCGCGCGGGTAAAACCGGGCGACCTGACCACCTATGAAGCCCTGGCCGACAAGCAGTGGGAAGGCCGCCTGTGCCTGCGCACGGCGAAAAAGGTCTACAACCAGTCGTTGACCGCCACCCTGATCGAAACCCATGGCGCGGCCAAGACCGAAGAAATCGTCAAGGGTTGGGTCAACAACCTGTCCACTGACGTGTTCTCCGATGACGTGGCCGTGCTTGAAGCCATCAACGCCGGGCAGTGCGACGTGGGCATCGTCAACACGTACTACTACGGCCGCCTGCACAAGCAGAAGCCGGACCTGGCAGTGAAGCTGTTCTGGCCGAACCAGGGCGACCGTGGTGTGCACGTGAACCTTTCGGGCATCGGCCTGACCAAAAACGCGCCGCACCCGCAAGCCGCCAAGGCCCTGGTGGAGTGGATGACCACGCCTGAGGCGCAGAAGATCTTTGCCGATGTGAACCAGGAATTCCCGGCCAACCCGGCGGTTCCACCGTCGGCGGAAGTGGCGACTTGGGGCAAGTTCGTGGCCGATACCTTGCCGGTGGAAGTGGCGGGCAAGCGCCAGGCTGAGGCGATTCGGTTGATGGATCGCGCTGGCTGGAACTGAAAACGCCACAGTTCCAAATATGTGAACTGGCTTGTGTGGGAGCTGGCTTGCCTGCGATAGCATCACCTGAGTATCACTGATACTCCGAGGTGTCTGCATCGCAGCGGTGCGGCGACCCGACAAGCCAGCTCCCACATTGGTTTGTGGTGACTTCAAGATAACCTTTCACGAGAACACTCCCTTGGCCCACCCCGCCCAACGCCGCTGGTACCTGCCGGTGTTCACCGTCGCCGCCCTGGTGCTGCTGCCGCTGAGCGTGCTGTTGCTGTCGTGGCAAAGCATTGATGCACAAATCTGGTCCCACCTCTGGGAAACCCAGATGCCGCGCTTGCTGGGGAACACCCTGACCTTGGTGCTGGGCGTTGGCGTGGGTGTGACCGTGTTGGGCGTCAGCCTGGCCTGGCTTACCAGCCTCTGCGAATTCCCCGGCAGGCGCTGGCTCGATTGGGCACTGATGCTGCCCTTCGCCATCCCGGCCTACGTACTGGCCTTTGTATTTGTCGGCTTGCTGGACTTCTCCGGCCCCGCGCAAACCCTGCTGCGTGAATGGTTCGGCACGGGGTTGCGCTTGCCGCGTGTGCGCTCCACCAGCGGCGTGATCATCGTGTTGGTGTTGGTGTTCTATCCCTACGTTTACTTGCTGGCGCGCACTGCGTTTCTGGCCCAAGGCAAAGGCTTGATGGAGGCGGCTCGCGTGCTGGGTCAATCGCCCTGGCAAGCGTTCTGGCGCGTGGCGCTGCCGATGGCACGGCCTGCGATTGGCGCCGGGGTGGCCTTGGCCTTGATGGAGACGCTGGCAGATTTCGGCGCGGTCTCGGTGTTCAACTTCGACACCTTTACCACCGCGATCTACAAGACCTGGTACGGTTTTTTCAGCTTGTCGAGTGCGGCGCAGTTGGCCAGCCTGTTGCTGCTGGTGGTGATGCTGGTGCTGTACGGCGAACGACGCGCCCGGGGAGCCAGCCGGCCGAGCAACGAGCGTCCACGGGGCAAAGCGCTGTATCACTTACGTGGGTTTAAAGCAGCGGCAGCCAGTAGTTGGTGTGGCTTGGTGTTCGCCTGCGCCTTTGTCATTCCAATGTTGCAACTGGTCGCGTGGTTCTGGCAGCGAGGTCGTTTCGACTGGGATGAGCGTTATTCAGGCCTGATCGTCCATACCCTCTACCTGGGCGGCATTGCGGCGCTGATCACGGTCAGCGTGGCGCTGATATTGGCCTTTGCCAATCGCTTGGCCCCGACCCGGGTAATCCGCTCCGGTATCAGCCTGGCCAATGTGGGCTACGCGCTACCGGGCTCGGTGTTGGCGGTGTCGATCATGTTGGCGTTCAGCTATCTGGACCGTGAACTGGTGGTGCCTCTGTCGGGCTGGCTGGGAGGCGCGGGCAAGCCACTGTTGCTGGGCAGCTTGTCGGCGTTGGTGCTGGCCTATCTGGTGCGTTTTCTGGCGGTCGCCTACGGGCCGTTGGAAAACAGCCTGGCGCGAATCCGGCCTTCATTACCGGAAGCGGCGCGCAGCCTCGGGGTGAGCGGGCCGCGACTGTTTTGCAAAGTGTATCTGCCACTATTGTTGCCCGGAACGCTGAGCGCGGCGTTGCTGGTGTTCGTTGATGTGCTCAAGGAAATGCCCGCAACCCTGCTGATGCGCCCGTTTGGCTGGGACACCCTGGCGGTACGCATCTTCGAAATGACCAGTGAGGGTGAATGGGCGCGGGCCTCGTTGCCGGCTCTGACCCTCGTGCTGGTCGGCCTGCTGCCGGTGATCGGCCTGATCCGGCGCTCTGCACGGCAAATCGGTTAGGTGCCAGTCCTACGGCTTGCGGCTACAATGCGCGGCATTCGGTGCGCTTCGTCTTTCGGAGCGGGTCGCTAAACGTGGCTGCAAGCCTTGTAATTCAAGGCTTGAGCGCGAACAGCAGCTCCGCGCACCTTCGCCAAGCCCGGAAGGAGAAACCCATGGGACAGCGTACGCCTCTGTATGACCTGCATCTCGCCCTAGGCGCGAAAATGGTCGATTTTGGCGGTTGGGATATGCCTCTGCACTACGGCTCGCAAGTTGAAGAGCACCATCAGGTGCGACGCGACTGCGGGGTGTTTGATGTATCCCATATGACCGTGATCGATGTCACAGGCCTTCAGGCCAAGGAATGGCTCCAGCACCTGCTGGCCAATGATGTGGATCGTTTGCACGGCTGCGGCCGTGCGCTTTACAGCGCCATGCTCAACGAGCAGGGCGGCGTGGTGGACGACATGATCGTCTACCGCACAGAAAGCGGTTACCGGTTGGTGGTTAACGCCTCTACCCGTGACCAGGATATGGCTTGGATGCAGGCGCAACTCGGCAGTTACTCGGTGCAGCTGCATGAGCGGCCCGAGTTGGCCATGCTTGCCATTCAGGGCCCCCACGCCCGGCAAAAAATCGCCGAACTGGTCACGCAATCGCGCGGCACCCTGATCCATCAGCTCAAGCCCTTCGAGGGCCAGGCCGACGGCGACTGGTTTATCGCCCGCACGGGTTACACCGGTGAAGACGGCCTGGAAATCGTGCTGCCTGCCGATCAGGCGCCGGGCTTTTTCAACGACCTGGTGGGTGCCGGTATTTCACCTATCGGCCTCGGTGCCCGCGATACCTTGCGTCTCGAAGCCGGCATGAACCTCTATGGCCAGGACATCCATCAGGATGTTTCGCCGCTCGCGGCCAATATGGCCTGGAGCATTGCCTGGGAGCCCGCAGAGCGCAATTTCATCGGCCGCACCGCGCTGGAAGCGGAAAAAGCCGCGGGTGTGCAGTTCAAACTGGTCGGGCTGGTACTGGAGGAACGTGGGGTTTTACGCGCTCACCAGGTGGTTCGTATCGCCAATGTTGGCGAAGGGGAGATCACCAGTGGTAGTTTCTCTCCTACGCTGAGCAAATCCATTGCCCTGGCACGCGTACCGACGGCCACCGCCGATCGGGCCGAAGTGGAAATTCGCGGCAAGTGGTACCCGGTTCGAGTGGTCAAACCGACCTTCGTGCGCCATGGCAAAACGTTGATCTAACCTATTTCCGGCAGGCCAAAGGCCGCTGACATTTTTTCTTGAGGACACAGACTATGAGCGATATCCCTGCCGACCTGCGTTTTGCCGAGAGTCACGAATGGGCCCGTCTGGAAGCTGACGGCACCGTGACCGTCGGTATCTCCGACCATGCCCAGGAAGCCTTGGGTGATGTGGTGTTTGTTGAGTTGACTGAAGTCGGTAACGTGTTTGCTGCTGCCGATCAGGCGGGTGTGGTTGAGTCGGTGAAAGCTGCGTCGGATATCTACTCGCCGATTGCTGGCGAAGTGATCGCGGTGAACGAGGCCCTGAGCGGCGAGCCTGAGCTGTTGAACTCCGACCCGTACGGCGCCTGGATCTTCAAGCTCAAGCCAAGCAACCCGGCTGACCTGGAAAAACTGCTGGATGCCGCCGGCTACAAAGCCGCCATCGGCGAATAAGCGCAGATAGCTGAAACAGCACAAACCAATGTGGGAGCAGGCAAGCCAGCTCCCACAATTGATTGGGGTTTACTCCGGTTTCAGCACGGCTTTTACGGCTGCTACCGACCGCTCCACATCGGCCTCCGTCATCGCCGTGAACATCGGCAAAGACACGATCAAACGCCCAACTTTCTCCGCCACCGGGAACATGCCTTCCTTGAACCCTTGCGCCTTATACAGGCTCAGCAGGTGGATTGGGGGGTAGTGATAGCCAATGCCCACGCCGTGGGCTTGCATCTGCTCCATGAACGTGGCGCGAGCCTGCAGACCATCCTGACGCTCCGGCAGCACCAGCTGGAACAGGTGCCAGTTGCTGTTTTCGAAGTCCGCCGGTGGTAGTTGTGCACCGTATTGCTCTTCAAAGTCACTGCCGAAGCATTTGAAGTAGTGGCGTGCCAGGTTCTGACGGTGTGCGGTGATCTTCTCGATATGAGCGAACTGGCCCAAACCTATGGCTGCGGCGATATCGGTCATGTTGAACTTGCCGCCCAACACATCCACATCCAGCCCGTCGAAACCGGTGCGGGTAACGCCCTGCAGGCGATATTTTTCGGCCAGGCGTGCTTCTTCGGCGTTGTTCAACACCAGGCAACCGCCCTCGGACGATGTAATGTTCTTGTTGGCCTGGAAGCTGAACGACACGAAGTCACCGGTAGCGCCAATGCGCTCGCCGTCCCAGCTGGAGCCCAGTGCCTGGGCGGCGTCCTCGACGATGCGCAGGTTGTACTTGTTGGCCAGTGCGTACAGCATCGGCATATCCAGAGGCAGGCCTGCCAGGTAAACCGGGATGATCGCCTTGGTGCGTGGCGTGATGGCAGCTTCCACCTGGGCCAGGTCGATATTGCGGGTGACAGGGTCGATATCGGCAAACACCGGAGTGGCGCCCACTTCCAGAATTACGTTGGCCGTGGCGACCCAGGAAATCGGCGTGGTGATGACTTCATCGCCAGGCCCGATACCGGCGATGCGCAGTGCGATCTCCATGGTGCAGGTGCCGGAGTTGAAGGTACGCACCGGACGGCCGCCAAAGTACTCCGACAACTGTGCTTCAAATGCCTGCACTTTCGGCCCGCTGGTGATCCAGCCCGAGCGCAATACATCGCCGACCGCCGAGATGGTGGCCTCATCAATGGTAGGTTTGGAAAACGGCAGAAAGGGCAGTTGGCTCATGACGACGAAGGCATCCGTTTCAGATAGGCGATGAGTGTTAAATGTATCAGTACCGCATGGTTGCACGGTTCGACTGAATATAGCCTGTCATGCGTGAACGAATCGTCGTGTTGCTGGCAAAAAAATGCCGCTTTATCAGCGGCACTGTTTGCGGTGTGTCAGAAGGCAAGGCGTGCTTCAAGAAATACGTTCTGCTCCTTGAGTTTGCCTTTGAGCTGCTCGTCACGGGCGTTTATCCGGTTGGCGAAAGTGTTATAGCCGGTTTCGACTTTGCCCATGTCCACATAGCGCCAGCCGGTCCCCAGTGTGAGTTTCTCGCTGACTTTGGCATCCAGCCCCAAGCCAACGCTGTAGGCGAAGTTGTACTGGGTATTGCCGGCGAACTGGCGAGCAGGATTGCCCTGATAACCCTCGGCATCAATTTTCGCTACGCCCAGCCCGGCCATGCCGTAAAACGACAACCAATCGTTGATCGGGATATTTTTGTAACCGTTGAGCATCAAGCGCTGGCTGTCGACTTCAAGGCGATTGACGTTGGCATTGAAGGGTGCCCAGCGAGAGTCGAACGTCGAGCTGCTGCGCGTGGTGTATTCACCCTCCAGGCGCCAGCCATCGGTAAAGGCGTACCCCAAGGCAAATGAACCCGTGAAGGTTTTGCTGCTGTCAGGAGCCTCCACTTGCTGGGTGACACGAGGGCTGGTCAGCAAGGCGCTGGACAGATTTTGGCGAGCGCTGTTGAGTTTCGCCGACCCGTACCAGCCTTCTGCCTGGGCACTGGAAATGGTGAAGGCCGAGAGGAACAGCGTGTATGCAAGCTTTTGCATGAGGGCTGATTCGCTTTATGAAAAAGGAATCTTTAGCTTGTGGCCTGGTACTTGGGGTGCTCGACAGGACTTATCCGCAAACGGCTGGATAAAGCGGGAAATTGATCAAGCGAATGTCGACGAGGGTTGTAGGAAAGGCGTAAAAAAGCCGCTGTAAAAGCGGCTTTTCATGCTGTTGTTATTCAGCAACAGCATTTTTCGCGAGGATTGCGTTGGCCAGCTCCATGTCCGTGGCTTGCAGGCCAGGGTTGTCGGCGCGGACTTTCTGCATGGCAGCTTCCAGGTAAGGGCCGCGGATGCCGCCGTCGCTGGCAACAAAGCTGCCGGCGTCGTCTTGTGCGGCGACCACAAGCTTATGGTCCTTGAAAGTCAGGTACGTCGAGCCGGTAGTGGCGCCCGACGAGATGACATTGCGCCAGAAGCTGTCGGCCATGGCTGAACCGACAGGTAGGGAAAGCACAGCGAGGGTTGCGACAGCATATTTGAGACGCATGATGGGTGACTCCGGGTGGGTTATCTGTACTTTATGATTGTAGTTACCCCAATCGAGTTCAATCCTGACTAAACAGTTTCAACCTGCAAAATCACCCCGTTTTGCCCAATTACCCGCACTTGAGCGCCTACGGGGCTCTCCGGGCCGGTCACCATCCATACGCCATCACCGACCTTTATTTTCCCTCGACCTTCGACAATGGCCTGATGCACCACAAAGGTGCGCCCGATCAGCTCTGAGCCACGCATGTTCAGCCCGGGCTGGTCGCTGACCTTCGCGCTGCTGCGCTGGCGCTTCCACCAGTACACCGCCGTCAGGATCGACAACACCGCGAACAGCAGCAGTTGCCATTCCAGCCCGAGCGGGGGTACCAGAAACTTGATGACGCCCACGGCGGCTGCGGCGATCCCCATCCACAACAGATAACCACCGGCGCCAAATACCTCAAGAATCAGCAGCACCGTACCCAGTGCCAGCCAGTCCCAGAACGACAGATGCTGCAGGAATTCCCACATGGCGACTGCCTCAGCCTTTCTTGCTGTCGAAGGTTGCCTTGACGATCTCACCGATCCCGCCGACGGCACCAATCACCTGGCTGGCTTCCAGCGGCATCAGGATGACTTTGCTGTTGTTGGCCGACGCCAGCTTGCCCAGGGCATCAATGTATTTTTGTGCGACGAAGTAATTCACCGCCTGTACGTTACCCGACGCAATCGCCTCGGAAACCACCTGCGTGGCGCGCGCTTCTGCTTCAGCTTGACGCTCACGGGCTTCCGATTCGAGGAAAGCCGCCTGACGGCTGCCTTCGGCTTCAAGAATCTGTGCCTGCTTCTTGCCTTCGGCGGTCAGGATTGCCGACGCCCGCAGGCCTTCGGCTTCAAGGATTTGTGCACGCTTGATCCGCTCGGCCTTCATCTGGCCGGACATGGCCGCCATCAGGTCGGCGGGCGGGCTGATGTCCTTGATCTCGATACGGGTGATCTTGATGCCCCACGGCGCCGTGGCTTCATCCACGGTCTTCAACAGTTTTTCATTGATGCCGTCGCGCTGGCTCAACATGGCATCCAGCTCCATCGAGCCCAGCACGGTACGAATATTGGTTTGCAGCAGGTTGCGGATGGCGTGCTCGAGGTTGTTCACCTCATAGGCCGCCTGGGCCGTGTTGACCACCTGGAAAAAGCACACGGCGTCGATCTGCACGGTCGCGTTGTCGGCGGTGATCACTTCCTGGGGCGGAATATCCAGAACGCTTTCCATCACGTTGATCTTGCGACCGATGCGGTCCATGACCGGAATGATGATATTGAGGCCGGGCTTGAGGGTGTTGGTGTAGCGGCCGAAACGCTCGACAGTCCACTGGTAGCCCTGCGGCACCACCTTGAAGCCCATGAACAGGATGGCCACGGCCAAGCCCACGAAAAGAAGCAGTACGGTTCCGATCTGCATTGCGATTCCCTATCTGATGATGTCAGTGAAACGACGTTCGGCCGATTGTAGCGGCCTGGTCACCGATAAGAACGGTTTCATGGCCCAACAATCAAAGGATTTGTTTCTGAATCCCCGGGAGTCATCCGTAATACCTCTGTCAGGGTCGTCAGCCCGGCGTTCACTTTGTGCATACCGGCCATTCTCAGGCTGCACATGCCTTGATTCAGCGCAGCCCGACGCAGCGGCTGGATATCTGTGCCGGGAATGATCAGAGCCTTGAGCGCCTCGTCCATCACCATGATTTCGTAGAGCCCTGCGCGGCCTCGGTAGCCACTGTCGCGACATTCAATACAGCCAGCGGCTTCGTACACGTTCACGTGCTCACCCGTTGCACGTTTGCAGTGGGGGCACAACAGGCGTACCAAGCGCTGAGCCATCACCCCTATCAGCGTAGCTTTGATCAAATAATGAGCAATCCCAAACTCCTGCAAGCGGCTGATCGCCCCGGGGGCGTCGTTTGTGTGCAAGGTCGACAGCACCAGGTGCCCGGTCAGCGCGGCCTGGATCGCCATTTCTGCGGTTTGCTGGTCGCGGATCTCGCCGATCATGATGATGTCCGGGTCCTGGCGCAGCAATGCGCGGATGCCGCTTGCGAAGGTCAGGTCGATGTTGTGCTGCACTTGCATCTGGTTGAACGCAGGCTCGACCATTTCGATGGGGTCTTCGACTGTGCACAGGTTCACCTCCCGGGTCGCCAGTTGCTTGAGCGTGGTGTAAAGGGTGCTGGTTTTGCCGGAGCCGGTAGGGCCGGTGACAAGAATGATGCCGTTGGCCTGACGGGTCATGGCTTGCCAGCGTTGCTGGTCGTCGGGGGACAAACCAAGCTGCTCGAAATCCTTGAGCAGCACCTGCGGGTCGAAAATCCGCATCACCAGTTTCTCGCCAAACGCCGTCGGCAGGGTTGAAAGGCGTAGCTCCACTTCGGCGCCCGCAGGGCTTTTGGTCTTCACCCGGCCGTCCTGGGGTTTGCGTTTTTCCGCCACGTTCATGCGGCCGAGGCTTTTCAGGCGGCTGACCACTGCCAGCGTAACCTGAGGCGGAAACTGGTAGACATCGTGCAGCAGCCCGTCGATGCGAAAACGCACTCGGCCTTGATCGCGACAGGGTTCGATATGGATATCGCTGGCCCGTTGGTCGAAGGCGTACTGCAGCAACCAATCAACGATGTTGATGATGTGAGCGTCATCGGCATCCGGCTCCTTGTCGCCGGAGCCGAGGTTGAGCAGATCGGAATGGCCGGGCGCGGCACCCTTCTGGTCTGCGCCGCTGACTGACTTGGCCAGCCGGTAGAACTCATCGATACAGCGCCGGATGTCCAGTGGGTTGGCGACGACCCGTTTGATAGAGCGCTTGAGCACCTGCGCCAGGCCCGCCTCCCAGCCTGTGACGTAGGGCTGCGCACTGGCGATGGTGACGGTCTGTGAATCCACGGCGACCGCCAGGATGGCGTGGCGATGTGCGAACGCGTGGGACATAAGGGGCACAACCGTCGCCACGTCGATCTTCAAAGGGTCGATCCGCAAATAAGGTTGCCCCGCATGCCGGGCGAGCCATTGAGTCAGCGTTTCCAGGCAAACACCTTCAGCCGCAATGCATTCCAGAGGATGTTGAGTGGAGGGAGCCGCCGATAACCTTTGCGCCACACCTGCCGGAATCAGCCCTTGCGTGACGAGCGTGGGCAGCAATTGCTGCAGGTTCAATGGATGATCTTTCAAGGCGGCGGACATGACTGTTTTCCGGGAAAAAATAGGGCGTAACCCCAAGCTAGCCAGCCCTTCAGATTCTTCCTCCCGGCGTGTATTGCAGGCTTTTACCGAGAGGCCGCCATCACCGGCTCAGGCCGCGCAGATTCAGCCGGCCACAGGTCCAGCGAGCAGACGCTGATCAGGTTTCGAATCTTTTCACCGATCACTTGGGCGCGATGCCAGCTCAGGCCGGCCATCACGATTTCGATGGTCAGCAGGTCATCGTCGCGCATCACACTGACCTGCTGTGGCGTCAAAAACTGCAATGCGAAAAAGTTGAGCACCCGGCACAGCACGTCCGGCTCCGCTTCGGCGACGATCCGGTAATGCGCCTGGCAATGGGCGCTGGTGACGGCCCACGCATCGACGCGGGTGACGGGCAAGGTGGTTTCGACGGCGTGCATGCGGGCTCTCCAGATTTGACTGGAGAAATTTTTACATCTTGCATGGGAGATTTCTTTTCTGAATTGACGTTAACTGGCCAGTAATTTAGAAAATCAATTCAAGATAATCACTCTAAAAGGTAATTCTATGCACGGCGAGTTGGACACTTATGATCGCCGAATCCTGGCCTTGTTGCAGGAAGACGCTTCGCTCTCCAGCGCACAGATCGCAGAGCAGGTTGGCCTGTCACAGTCGCCCTGCTGGCGGCGTATCCAGCGGCTCAAGGAGGAGGGTGTGATCCGCGGGCAGGTCACCTTGCTGGATCGCAAAAAGATCGGCCTCAACACGCAGATTTTCGCCGAGGTGAAACTCAACGCCCACGGGCGTTCCAACTTCACCGAGTTCACCGACGCGATTCGCGGTTTTCCGGAAGTGCTGGAATGTTATGTGCTGATGGGCGCGGTGGACTTTTTGCTGCGTATCGTGACTTCGGATATCGAGGCGTACGAGCGGTTTTTCTTTGAGAAGTTGTCGATGGTGCCGGGGATTCAGGAAGTGAACTCGATTGTGGCCTTGTCGGAGATCAAGTCCACCACCAGCCTGCCGGTGTTGCGCTGACAGGGATGGCCTCATCGCGGCGGTGCGACGATTCGACAAGCCCGGCCCCCACATTTGACTGCATTCCAGAGTTGGAACTCGGTCAAAGTGGGAGCGGGCTTGTCGAATCGTCGCACCGCCGCGATAGCGTCCTTACAGACGCAGCAAAGTCTTCCACGCGCGGTTCTGGTACACCGCAATCGCCTGATGCATGCGCGCATCCAGCGACTCATCGGTGATCAGTTGGTTGGCCAATTGCGCCAACTTGTTCAGCTCGCCGTACAAACGGTCCATCTCCGCAATGTCCACGACGTGGCGGGCATGGTGCAGCCAAGCCTGAATGCGCTCAATGCGCGGCAGTTGCTCAGCCAGATCTTCCGGCTGTTGCTGGTAGCGCGGCAGTTGCAAGGCGACGGCATCGTCGGCCAGCAGGCGTGGCAGCCAGTTGGTGATCTGGGCGGCGCCCTGGCGGTTGCCGCGCACATTGCGCTCGGCAGTCCAGCTGCGGGCCAACAACCAACGCGAAGCGTTCAGTGAGAACAGGCCCCAACGCACGTCGTCCAATTCTTCGATGAACTGCTCCGGCGCCGCTTTGCGGATGTCTTCATCGTCATCACCGGCCTGCACCAGCGGGCGCCAGTCTTCCAGCAGGGCATCCAGAGCGCTGCGCAGTTCGCTGGTGGATTGACGCGGTGCGGCCTGGCCGAGGCTGCCGATCAGGGCGCGCAATTCGCCGAGGTTGTCGACCCAGTCCTGCAGCAGGCGCCAGTGGCCATTGAACCGGTACTGTTCGGCCAGGCGCTGGCTGCTGCCGAGCAGGTGCCACATGATCGCGGCGAAGGCGTCGTCCAGCGGCATTTCGGCGTGAATCTGCGGTGCCGGCAGGCTCAGCGAGTAGCTGCTGGCGTCATACAGGCGGTAGCCGCGCTCGGCCTTGCTGATATCGCACGGCATCAGCGCGAGGGTCGCGGCCAGTTCGGCAGCCAGTTCCAGCAGAGCCGCCGGTTCGCCTTCGCGCAGTTCCAGTTCCAGCTCGCAGATTTCTTCTTTCTGCTTGCCGACCACCACATGGCCCAGGTCCAGCGCGGCTTCGATGACCACTTTGGCTTTGCCACGGCCCCAGGCGATTTCGGCGCGTTCACGCACGAAGTCGGTGGTGAAAATCGGCTTCAGGGTCTTTTTGTCCAGTTCGGCCAGTTGCTCGGGCCAGCATTCGCCGTCGAGTTTCTTCACGTCGAGCTTGGCTTTGGGCAGGTCCCAGTTGTATTCGTTGCGTTCCGACAAGCCGGCGACGCTTTGGCCACGGGTCTTGAGGGTCTGGATGATGTCGTCACCGTCCTTGCGCAGGCGCAGGGCAACTTTGGCCTGGGCCAGGTCGCGCTCGGGGGTGTCGAAATACTGGTTCATCAACTCACGGCGTTCCCAGCCACTTTTGTTGCGTTTTTTCAGGAGCGGGTGCTCACGCAGCGCGGCGAGGGTCTCGCGGCTGACGCGGAGCTTGATTTCGGTTTCTTTTTGCATGGCCGGAACATCCAGGATCGGGAGTGCAGCCGGGGAAAAGAGTGGCTGCCAAGGTCGTGCAGTGTACAGGACTGAGCCCGGCAACGTGCCGCAACGGTTTATTGTGTCGTGCAGATGGCTCTATAGTGGGGCTCATCCGGGAAGTTGAGAGACCGCGCATGCCGTTACCGTCCATGAAAGAGCAGTTCGCCGCGCTGATTGCCGCGCCTTCGGTCAGTTGCACCCAAGCGTCTCTCGACCAGACCAACCGCCCGGTGATCGATCTGCTCGCCAGTTGGCTGGGTGATTTGGGTTTTGCCATCGACATTCAGCAAGTCAGCCCCGGCAAATTCAACTTGCTGGCGAGTTTCGGCAGCGGCCCCGGCGGGCTGGTGCTGGCGGGCCATAGCGATACCGTTCCGTATGACGCCGCGTTGTGGAAGACCGATCCGCTCAAGTTGACGGAAGTCGACGGCCGCTGGGTAGGATTGGGCAGCTGTGACATGAAAGGTTTTTTCGCCCTGGCGATTGAGGCGGTATTGCCGCTGCTGGATCAACCGTTCAAGCAGCCCTTGCTGATTCTTGCCACTTGCGATGAAGAAAGCTCGATGTCCGGCGCGCGCGCGCTCGCCGAGGCAGGTCGCCCATTGGGCCGCGCTGCGGTGATTGGTGAGCCGACCGGCCTGAAGCCGATTCGCCTGCACAAAGGCGTGATGATGGAGCGCATCGACATTCTCGGCCAAAGCGGCCATTCGTCGGATCCAAGCCTGGGGCACAGTGCCCTCGAAGCCATGCACGATGCTATCGGCGAGCTGCGCGGCCTGCGCCTGGCCTGGCAGCGCGAATACCGCAACCCGCAATTCAGCGTGCCGCAGCCGACCATGAACTTCGGCTGCATCCATGGCGGCGATAACCCCAACCGTATCTGCGGCCAGTGTTCCCTGGAGTTCGACCTGCGCCCGCTGCCGGGCATGGACCCGCAGGTACTGCGCGACGCCATTCGCCAGAAGCTCGAGCCCCTGGCCGAACGGCATAAAGTGAGGATTGATTACGCGCCGCTGTTCCCCGAAGTGCCGCCGTTCGAACAGCCCGAAGACGCCGAGCTGGTGCTAGTTGCGGAACGTTTGACCGGTCATCGTGCCGAAGCAGTGGCGTTTGGCACTGAAGCGCCTTATCTTCAGCGCCTTGGTTGCGAAACCCTGGTATTGGGCCCTGGCGACATCGCCTGCGCCCATCAGCCGGGCGAGTACCTTGAAATGTCACGCTTGGCGCCTACAGTGCGTCTATTGCGTGAACTGATCGAGCACTACTGCCTGAAACCTGCATAAATTAACCCCTGCCCATTCGTACATAGAAGGAGAGCGAGCGTGTCGCCAAGCCTGTTCCGACGATAACCATCAGCCCGTTGTGCGCTTTCACGATTCATCCTTTTTCGGCTGCTTTTTATTACAGGCCCAGGTTTTATGCCCGAATACGTTAATTGGCTTCGTCACGCTTCGCCCTACATCAATGCTCACCGGGACTGCACCTTTGTGGTCATGCTGCCCGGCGACGGTGTGGAACACCCGAACTTCGGCAATATCGTCCACGACCTGGTGCTGCTGCACAGCCTCGGCGTGCGGCTGGTGCTGGTTCACGGTTCGCGGCCACAGATCGAAACCCGCCTTGAAGCACGCGGCCTGACCCCGGCTTACCACGAAGGCTTGCGCATCACCGATGCCGCGACGCTGGAGTGTGTGATCGACGCGGTTGGCCACTTGCGTATCGCCATTGAAGCGCGCCTGTCGATGGACATGGCGTCCTCACCGATGCAGGGCTCGCGCCTGCGTGTGGCCAGCGGCAACCTGGTGACCGCGCGGCCGATCGGCGTGCTCGAAGGCGTGGACTATCACCACACCGGCGAGGTGCGCCGCGTTGACCGCAAGGGCATTAACCGCCTGCTCGACGAGCGCTCCATCGTGCTGCTGTCGCCGCTGGGCTATTCGCCGACCGGTGAAATCTTCAACCTGGCTTGCGAAGACGTCGCGACCCGCGCGGCCATCGACCTGGGTGCCGACAAACTGCTGTTGTTTGGTGCCGACCTCGGCCTGATCGATGAACACGGTCGTCTGGTGCGCGAATTGCGCCCGCAACAAGTACCCGCGCACTTGCAGCGCCTGGGCAGCAACTACCAGGCCGAACTGCTCGATGCTGCCGCCGAGGCTTGCCGTGGTGGGGTAGGGCGCAGCCATATCGTCAGCTACGCCGAAGACGGCGCCTTGCTCACCGAGCTGTTCACCCGGGACGGTGGCGGTACGCTGGTGGCCCAGGAGCAATTCGAACTGGTGCGCGAAGCGGCGATTGAAGACGTCGGCGGTTTGCTCGACCTGATCAGCCCGCTGGAAGAGCAGGGCATTCTGGTGCGGCGTTCGCGGGAGGTGCTGGAGCGTGAGATCGAGCAATTCAGCGTGGTCGAACGTGAAGGCATGATCATCGCCTGTGCGGCGTTGTATCAGATCGCCGACTCGGATGCGGGTGAGCTGGCGTGCCTGGCAGTGAACCCGGAATACCGCCATGGCGGGCGCGGTGATGAGTTGTTGGAGCGCATCGAAACCCGCGCTCGCGCGCAGGGGTTGAAGACGTTGTTCGTGCTGACGACCCGTACGGCTCACTGGTTCCGCGAGCGCGGTTTTGAACCGAGCAGCGTGGACCGCCTGCCGTCGGCGCGGGCGTCGCTGTACAACTATCAGCGTAATTCGAAGATTTTCGAGAAGGCGCTATAAGCCATATTTTGAAAACGAAGCAGGTCAAAATGTGGGAGCGAGCTTGCTCGCGAAAGCGGAGTGCCAGTCAATACATCTTTAACTGACCCACCGCATTCGCGGGCAAGTCGAATCGTCGCACCGCCGCTCCCACATTGGACTGTGTTCAATCCTTAATGAATCTGTCGGTCACGAAGGCCGAATAGTCCGGCAGCACCGTTTCAACCTTCCCTTGTTCCTTCAAGAACTTCGCCGTTTCCCCAATCGCCTTCGCCGTACCGCCTTTGAGCAGCGCCTCGGTTTGCTGTGCCTTGGCGTCGGGAAAAGTAGTGCCGGCCAATAGTTCAGGAATGTCGGTCGCATTTGATCCTGTCAATTTTGCGATTTTTTGCACCGGCTCGGAATCTACCGTCCAACCGTCTTTATGGGCGGCGTAGTCGGCGAAGGAGTCGAGGGTGACCTTGGCAAACCTGGCCACTACGTCAGGATGTTTTTCCGCAAAATCCTTGCGTGCTACCCACACCTCAAAGGTCGGCGCGCCCCACTGACCCACCTGGGCCGCGTCTGTCAGGGTTTTTCCGGTTTTACGGATCTCTCCGAGGGCTGGCGACCACACAAATGCACCGTCTATATCGCCACGTTTCCACGCGGCAGCAATTTCGGCGGGTTGCAGGTTCACCACTTTGACTTGTTTGGTGTCCAGCCCCCAGTGCTTGAGCGCGCCGAGCAGGCTGTAATGAGAGGTTGAGACGAAAGGCGTGGCGATGGTTTTGCCCACCAGGTCCTGCGGTTTGTCGATGCCGCTGCCGTTGCGCACCACCAGGGCTTCAGAAGCATTGATCTGCGCCGATACGATAAACGCCACAATGGGTAGGTTGCGTGAAGCCGCTGCTGCAAGGGGGCTGGAGCCCAGATTGCCGATTTGCACGTCGCCGGACGCGATGGCCGTGACGACTTCCGGCCCGCTGTTGAAGCGGCGCCAGGCGATCTTTTCGCCAATGGCTTTTTCGTAGAGGCCGTCGGCCTGGGGGACTTTGCTGGGATCGATACCGGTTTGGTAGCCGATGGTTAAGTCGGCCGCTTGGACACCAAAAGAAAGTATTAGTGACACAAAAACTGTAACAAATTGACGGGAGGATGTGCGTTTGGCCATGATGGCGTCGCCTTTTTGATCGTGGGTGACGTATGCAACAGTACGGCCACACTAATCGATCTAAAAAAGCGCTGGTAAATACCATTTTGGCATTAGCTTATGGAGCGGCTGGTCTACGCTGACGGGCTCGTTTTATAACAACCCTTATGCCTGAATCGTATGAAAAAGAATGAAAACATTCTTTTTGGGTGTATGAAAAACTCATTACCCTGCAGGGACCAAATCAACTGCGGTTAGACGAAGGTAGTAGACACACAAAGTTACGATTGACTTGGTAGTCACTATCCGGCGCTAATCGCGCATCTGTGGATCGAGGGCGTCAGACCCGAGACCTTAGAAATACAAAAATTAGAAATGAGAGGAGCGGTACATGAAGAAGTCAACATTGGCGTTGGCTGTGACCCTGGGCGCAATCGCTCAGCAAGCAGGCGCTGCCGGTTTCATCGATGACAGCAAAGTAACACTGGGTCTGCGTAACTTTTACATCAATACCGACAACCGTGACTCGGCCGCTGGCACTGCAGCCAACAAGCGCGCCGGTGTTCAGAGCAAGAACGAAGAATGGGGCCAAGGCTTCGATCTGCGCTTCATCTCCGGTTTCACCCAAGGCACCGTAGGCTTCGGTCTTGATGCTATCGGCCTGTTGGGCGTTCGCCTGGACTCCGGTGGCGGCACCAACGGCGCTACTGCTTCTTCCTACGGCGGCACCGTGTTTCCGAGCAAGTCCAATGGCGAAGCCGTTGATAACTTCTCGAGCCTGGGCCTGACGGCTAAAGCCAAGATCTCTCAGACCGAACTGAAGCTGGGTACGCTGATGCCTAAGCTGCCGGTTATCGTGTCCAACGATGGCCGCCTGCTGCCGCAAACCTTCCAGGGTGGCCAGATCACGTCCAACGATATCAAGGACTTGACACTGGTTGCCGGCCAGATTGAAAAGGCCAAGGGCCGTAACTCCAGCAACGTCGACAACCTGTCGATCGCGGGTGCCAACAGCCGTGGCGTCAACTGGCGTGACAGCAACAAGTTCTACTTCGCCGGTGGTGACTACAAGATCACCAAGGACCTGACTGCCCAGTACTACTACGGCAACCTGGAAGACTTCTACAAGCAGCACTTCCTGGGTCTGACCCACAACTGGGCTATTGGCCCGGGCGTTCTGAAATCCGATCTGCGTTACTTCAACAGCTCTGATGACGGTAAAAACAGCCACGAATCTGCTTACTACTCTTCGGGCAACTACAACGGTTTCGCTTCGGGTCGTGGCAAGGTCGACAACAACCTGTATAGCGGCCTGTTCCTGTACACCGTTGCCGGTCACACCTTTGGTGGTGGTTACCAGGTCAGCAATGGCAGCAGTGACTTCCCTTGGTTGAACCAGGGCGACGGTTCGTCTGCTTACATCACCACTGACATGCAGATCGCCAAGTTTGCCCGCGCTGGCGAACGTACCTGGCAAGCTCGCTACGCATTCGACTTCGCCAAAGTTGGCGTTCCTGGCCTGACTGCTGGTGTTGTGTACCTCAAGGGTACAAACATCGACACCGTCAACGCCGCTCGTGCCGAGTTCACCGGTCAGTCCGAGTGGGAACGTGACATCACCGTTGCTTACGTGATTCCAGAAGGCCCACTGAAAAATCTTGGTGTCGCCTGGAAAAACGCTATGTGGCGCAACGATGTTGCTTCCGCGCGCGATCAAGACGAAAACCGTGTAATCGTCAGCTACTCGTACGCATTCAAGTAACTGCTTAAAGCCTTGCCCGGCGCAACGCCGGGCAAGGTATGTTGCTTTCAAGTCGGGCTCAACCCCCGCAAGCCCTTCCTGAATCCCCTCTTTGTACAGCGTCTCAAGGCCTTCTCGAACCTTGGAATCAATGGTGCTCCTCGGCCGTTGCGGCGTCCAATGAACAGATTTTTAATATTCCTTTATGATCTAAATAAATCGATATTTATTCTTTTTAAATAATCCCTAACCCATGCACAGTGGGCTCCATAAGCACCCATCAGGAGCCACACCATGAGCCTAAGACTGGGCGACATCGCCCCCGACTTCGAGCAGGATTCCAGCGCCGGCAAGATTCGTTTCCACGAATGGCTGGGCGACAGCTGGGGCGTGTTGTTTTCCCATCCGGCTGACTTCACCCCGGTGTGCACCACCGAGCTGGGCTTCACCGCCAAGCTCAAAGATGAATTCGCCAAGCGTGGCGTCAAGGCCATCGCGCTGTCGGTCGACCCGGTGGACTCGCACCACAAGTGGATCGAAGACATCAACGAAACCCAGAACACCGTCGTCAACTTCCCGATCCTGGCGGATGCCGACCGCAAAGTGTCGGACCTCTACGACCTGATCCACCCGAACGCCAGTGACACCCTCACCGTGCGCTCCTTGTTCGTGATCGACCCGAACAAGAAGATTCGCCTGACCATCACCTACCCGGCCAGCACCGGCCGCAACTTCCACGAAATCCTGCGGGTCATTGATTCGTTGCAGCTGACCGACAACCACAAAGTCGCCACCCCCGCCAACTGGCAGGACGGTGATGAAGTGGTGATCGTGCCGTCGCTCAAGGATGAGGAGGAGATCAAGAAGCGCTTTCCGAAGGGGTATCGCGCGGTGAAGCCGTACCTGCGTCTTACCCCACAACCGAATCGCTGAAGCTGAAATCGTTATCGCGGGCAAGCCCGGCTCCCACAGGTGACCGCATTCCCCTGTGGGAGCCGGGCTTGCCCGCGATGGCGGCGGAACATGCAACACAAGTTCCGAATTGAAACCGAATCACATAGCAGGGGTTTTCAGGCCGTTTCGACGGCCTTTTTTTTCGCCCGAAGCTTTATAGGGCTCATATTCATTTTAAGAATAAACAAATGAAAAAATGAGATTTATAGATATATAAATATGCTGATAGGGTCTCTCCATCTTGGCGACATCGCCACACAGCGAACCGCCGACACTTGCTCAAGGAATACCTGCATGCTGGTCGTAACACTTGGAGGCAGCCCCAGCCAGCGTTCCCGCTCCGGGGTCTTGCTGGATAAAACCCGTCAGTGGCTGCAGCAAAAAGGCGTGGAAGTGGTGAGTTATCAGATACGGGACTTCCCGGCCGAAGACTTGCTGCACGCCCGCTTCGACAGCCCCAAGGTCATCGACCTGCTGCAACAAGTGGCCAACGCCGATGGTTTGGTCATCGCCACGCCGGTATACAAGGCTTCTTTTTCCGGCGCACTGAAAACCGTGCTCGACCTGCTGCCCGAACGCGCCCTGGCCCACAAGATCGTCTTGCCGATGGCCACCGGCGGCAGCATCGCCCACATGCTGGCGGTGGACTACGCCTTGAAGCCCGTGCTGTCGGCCTTGAAAGCTCAGGAATTGCTCCACGGCATTTTTGCCGAAGACAGCCAGATCGCTTACGGCGAAGGCAGTGCCCAGGCGCAACTGGTGCCGGTGCTCGAACACCGTTTGCACGAGGCCCTGGAGACCTTCTACAGCGCCATGGCCCGTCGCCCCAAACCGCTTGACCCCCATGTGTTGAATGAACGTTTGTTGAGTGCTCGCTGGAGCATTTAAGCCTCACCGGTTTTTTGTAGTACTCACCTTACTCAGCCGCCAACGGCCAAGCAGGTGCAGCCAACCCCCTCATCGCATTATTTGGAGAGAGCGCCATGCGCACTGTCATCTTGCGTCGTGGTCTGGTCGCACTGTTTGCTGCGGCTGTGTCCTTCGGCGCCATTGTTCAAGCCCAAGCCGCTGAAACCCTGTGGATCGGCTATCAGAAATACGGCACGCTGGTGCTGCTCAAGGCCAAGGGCTCGCTGGAAAAGCGCCTGGCCGCCCAAGGCGTGCAGGTGCAGTGGACTGAATTCCCTGGCGGCCCGCAATTGCTCGAAGGCCTGAACGTCGGCTCCATCGACTTCGGCGTCACCGGCGAGACCCCACCGGTCTTCGCTCAGGCTGCCGGCGCCGACCTGCTTTACGTTGCCTACGAACCGCCCGCGCCGACCAGTGAAGCGATCCTGGTGCCGAAAGATTCCACGATCAAATCCGTCGCCGAGCTCAAGGGCAAGAAAATCGTCCTGAACAAAGGCTCTAACGTGCACTACTTGCTGGTGCGCGCCCTGGAAGATGCCGGCCTCAAATACACCGACGTGCAAACCGTGTTCCTGCCGCCTGCCGACGCCCGTGCCGCCTTCGAGCGTGGCAGCGTGGACGCCTGGGTGATCTGGGACCCGTACCAGGCTGCCGCCGAGAAACAACTGCAAGCGCGCACCCTGCGTGACGGTACCGGCATCGCCGACAACCACCAGTTCTACCTGGCCACCAAGCCTTACGCCACGCAGCACCCTGAAGTGATCAAGGCGTTGGTGGAAGAAGTGCGCGCGGTGGGCGAATGGTCCAAGGCCAACCCGCAGGAGGTGACCGAACAAGTCGCACCGCTGCTCGGCCTGCCGGCTGATATCACCCTGACCTCGGTGAAACGCCAAGGCTACGGCGCGCTGTTCCTGACCCCGGAAGTGGTCGCCGCCCAACAGAAAATCGCTGACAGCTTTTACCAACTCAAATTGATCCCCAAGCCCTTGAACATCAAGGACGTGATCTGGACGCCACCCGCCGCCGTCGCCAAAGCGCCGTAATCCGACTTCTTCAGGAGACAACTCCATGAGCCTCAATATTTTCTGGTTCCTGCCTACCCACGGCGACGGCCATTACCTTGGCACCGCCGAAGGCGCTCGCGCCGTCGACCACGGTTATTTGCAGCAAGTGGCCCAGGCGGCTGACCGCCTGGGTTTCGGCGGGGTGCTGATCCCCACCGGCCGCTCCTGCGAAGACTCGTGGCTGGTGGCCGCCTCGCTGATCCCGGTGACCCAGCGTCTGAAATTCCTCGTCGCATTGCGCCCCGGGATCATTTCCCCGACGGTGGCCGCGCGTCAGGCCGCGACCCTCGACCGCTTGTCCGGTGGCCGCGCGCTGTTCAACCTGGTCACCGGCGGTGATCCGGATGAATTGGCCGGCGATGGCTTGTTCCTCACCCACGAGGAGCGCTATCAGGCCTCCGTGGAATTCACCCGTATCTGGCGCCGCGTGCTGGAAGGCGAAACTGTGGATTACGACGGCCAGCACATCAGCGTCAAAGGCGCCAAGCTGCTTTACCCGCCGATCCAGCAGCCGCGTCCGCCGCTGTACTTCGGCGGTTCTTCCGAAGCGGCCCAGGACCTGGCAGCCGAACAGGTGGAAATGGTGCTGACCTGGGGCGAGCCGCCAGCAGCCGTCGCGGAAAAAATCGCGCAGGTGCGTGCCAAGGCCGCGAAACTTGGGCGCACTGTGCGTTTCGGCATCCGCCTGCATGTGATCGTGCGTGAAACCAACGCCGAAGCCTGGCAGGCCGCCGACAAACTGATCTCCCACGTGGACGATGAAACCATCGCCCGCGCCCAGGCGTCGCTGTCGCGCTTTGACTCGGTGGGCCAGCAACGCATGGCCGCGTTGCATGGCGGCAGCCGCGACAACCTGGAAGTCAGCCCCAACCTGTGGGCCGGTGTCGGCCTGGTGCGCGGCGGTGCCGGTACTGCGCTGGTGGGCGATGGCCCAACCGTTGCGGCGCGGGTCAATGAATACGCGGCGCTGGGCATCGATACCTTTATCTTCTCCGGTTATCCACACCTGGAAGAGTCGTATCGGGTTGCCGAACTGTTGTTCCCGCACCTGGATATCGAACGTCCCGAGCTGCCCAAAGGCGCCGGCTACGTCAGCCCGTTCGGCGAAATGGTCGCCAACGACATCCTTCCCAAAGCTGCGTCACAGAGCTGAGGCGCCGCCATGAACCTTGAAAAACTGAGCCATCGCGTGGCGCCCTGGGTGCTGCCGATTCTATTGCTGGCGGTGTGGCAGTTGTCCGTGTCGGCGGGTTGGTTGTCGACGCGCATTCTGCCGGCGCCCAGCGCGGTGATCGAAGCCGGGGTCAACCTGGTGCGCACCGGCGAGATCTGGAAACACCTGGCCATCAGTGGCTGGCGTGCCGGGCTGGGCTTCGTAATCGGCGGCAGTATCGGCCTGATTCTGGGCTTTATCACTGGCCTGTCGAAGTGGGGCGAGCGCCTGCTGGACAGTTCGGTGCAGATGATCCGCAACGTGCCCCATCTGGCGCTGATTCCGCTGGTGATCCTGTGGTTCGGCATCGACGAGACCGCGAAGATTTTTCTGGTCGCCCTCGGCACGCTGTTCCCGATTTACCTGAACACCTACCACGGCATCCGCAACGTCGACCCGGCGCTGGTGGAAATGTCGCGCAGTTATGGCTTGTCCGGGTTCAGCCTGTTCCGTCAGGTGATCCTGCCGGGCGCGCTGCCATCGATTCTGGTCGGCGTGCGCTTTGCGCTGGGCTTTATGTGGCTGACGCTGATCGTGGCGGAAACCATCTCGGCCAGTTCCGGTATCGGCTACCTGGCGATGAACGCCCGCGAGTTTTTGCAAACCGACGTGGTGGTATTGGCCATCGTCATGTACGCGATCCTCGGCAAACTCGCCGACCTGGCCGCCCGTGGCCTGGAGCGTGTGTGGCTGCGCTGGCACCCGGCTTACCAAGTGAATAAAGGAGGTGCGGCATGACCGCTCAACAACCTCCGCGCCTGCTTAAAGGCATCCCGCTGGCGGTGCGCAAACTGCGCAAGGCCTTTGGTGCGCGGGAAGTGCTCAAAGAGATTGATCTGCATATTCCGGCGGGCCAGTTCGTGGCCGTGGTCGGTCGCAGTGGTTGCGGCAAAAGTACTTTGCTGCGCCTGCTCGCCGGTCTGGATAAAGCCAGCGGCGGCGAGCTGCTGGCCGGCTCTGCACCGCTGAGCGAGGCGATTGAAGACACGCGGTTGATGTTCCAGGAAGCGCGCTTGCTGCCGTGGAAAAAGATCATCGACAACGTGGGCCTTGGCCTCAAAGGCAACTGGCGCCCCAAGGCGCTGGAGGCCCTAGAAGCGGTCGGCCTGGCCGAGCGCGCCAATGAGTGGCCGGCGGCCTTGTCCGGTGGCCAGAAGCAACGCGTGGCCCTGGCACGTGCGTTGATTCACCAGCCACGCCTGCTGTTGCTCGACGAGCCGTTGGGCGCACTGGATGCCCTGACCCGCATCGAGATGCAGCAACTGATCGAAAACCTCTGGCAGAAGCACGGTTTCACCGTGTTGCTGGTCACCCACGACGTCAGCGAAGCCGTAGCAATTGCCGACCGGGTGATCCTGATCGAAGACGGTGAAATCGGCCTGGACCTGATCGTTGACCTGCCGCGCCCACGCGCCCGAGGCTCACATCGCCTGGCTGCGCTGGAAGCTGAAGTGCTCAACCGTGTGCTGTCGTTACCCGGCTCGCCGCCGGAACCCGAACCTGTTTCACCGCTGCCTACGCAATTGCGTTGGGCTCAATAACTCACTTGTCCCCTGAAGGAAGAAGACCATGACTATTAAAGCCATCAACGTGCGTAACCAGTTCAAAGGCACCATCAAGGAAATCGTCGAAGGCGACGTGTTGTCGGAAATCGACGTGCAGACGGCGTCCGGCATCGTGACTTCGGTGATCACCACCCGTTCGGTGAAAGAGCTGGAGCTGGTAATTGGCAGTGAAGTGATTGCGTTTGTGAAGTCCACTGAGGTGTCGATCGCCAAGTTGTGATCAAAGTCTGCGGTGGTTTTGATGCCGCCTTCGCGAGCAAGCCCGCTCCCACACTTGAATGCATTCCAACGTTGGAACTCGGTCGAATGTGGGAGCGGGCTTGCTCGCGAAGAGGCCTGCCCAGCCACCACAATACTCAACGCTTGGGCAAATACGCCGGCAAGTAGAGCCCCACATACGCATCAAACACCCGCATGCCTTCTTCAGCCATGCGCGCTGTGATCTGCCCGTGCTGGTGTATCGAGCGCGCATATACGCGGTCGCTCAGTTCCAGCGCCAGGGCAAACACATCCACATCACTTGGCAACGTCGGCACTTCAAAGTGGTGGCTGAACACCGCCAACATCAACTCGCCCAATTCCAAGTCATGCTGACGGTCCGCCTGGGTTACTTCGGTCAGGCCATGTTGCGCCAGGATCAACTGCCGCGCGGCCGCGTCGTGTTCGTAGATCGCGAGCATGCGCTGTTCGACGATGCACGACAGGTCACGCCAGTGCTTGAGTGAGTCATGGTCGATGGGCGCCTGAATCGCCGCGCGAAACGCTGCGTGCACATCCGCCGTCAACGCCTCCAGCAACGCCGGTACGCTGGCGAAAAAGTGATACACCGATGACGGTGGAATCTGCGCACGTTCGGCCACGCTGTAGATCGACAAACTCGCCACGCCTTCGGCGGCCAGCAAGGTGCGGGCAGCGTCGAGGATCGCGTCGATCCGGGCCTGGCTGCGGGCGCGGGGTTTGCGAGGGGCGGCGGGGCGGGTGGTCATGGAAGTCTCCTACAAGGCAGCGGGCATTGTATGAGCAGGAAGGTGTGTTGTCTGCCAGGCCGCCATCGCGGGCAAGCCCGCTCCCACATTTTGGTCTGTGGATGCAGTCAGATGTGGGAGCTGGCTTGCCTGCGATGAGGCCACTTCGGTCTCCCAGAAGAAACCCATAAAAAACGCCACAGACCAAAAGCCTGTGGCGTTTTTTATTGCAGCCGCCGCTTAGACGGTATGCAGGTACCAGTTGTACTCAAGGTCGGAGATGGAGTGTTCAAACTCTTCCAGCTCACTTTCCTTACAGGCAACGAAGATATCGATGTATTTAGGATCGATGTACTTGGCCATCACCTCGCTGTCGTCCAACTCGCGCAATGCATCACGCAGGTTGTTCGGCAGGCTCTGTTCGTTCTGCTCGTAGCTGTTGCCTTCCACCGGTGCGCCAGGCTCGATCTTGTTGGTCAGGCCGTGGTGCACGCCTGCCAGTACCGAAGCCATCAGCAGGTAAGGGTTGGCGTCGGCGCCGGCTACGCGGTGTTCGATACGTACGGCGTCGGACGAGCCGGTCGGTACGCGAATCGCCACGGTGCGGTTGTCCAGGCCCCAGCACGGCGAGTTCGGCACGTAGAACTGTGCGCCGAAACGACGGTAGGAGTTGACGTTGGGGCACAGGAACGCCATTTGGGCGGGCAGGGTCTCCAGCACACCGCCGATTGCGTGACGCAATGCGGCGTTCTGCTCGGGATCCTCGCTGGCAAAAATGTTTTTGCCGTCCTTGTCCAGAATGGAGATGTGTACGTGCAAACCATTGCCTGCCTGGCCTGGGTAAGGCTTGGCCATGAAGGTGGTGTCCATCTCATGGTCGTAGGCGATGTTCTTGATCAGGCGCTTGAGCAGTACCGCGTAGTCGCACGCCTTGATCGGGTCGGCCACGTGGTGCAGGTTCACTTCGAACTGCGCCGGGGCACTTTCCTTGACGATGGCGTCGGCCGGGATGCCTTGCTCTTTGGCACCTTCCAGAATGTCCTGGAGGCAGTCGACGTATTCGTCGAGGTCGTCGATCAGGTAGACCTGTGTCGAGTGCGGGCGTTTGCCGGAGATCGGCGAGCGGGGCGGTTGTGGGCGGCCGTTCACGTTCTCCTGGTCGATCAGGTAGAACTCAAGCTCGAAGGCGGCGCAGATGGTCAGACCGAGGTCGTCAAATTTGCTTACAACTTGGCGGAGCACTTCGCGAGGATCGGCGAAGAAAGGTTCACCTTCCAGTTCGTGCATGGTCATCAGCAGTTGCGCGGTAGGGCGCTTTTGCCAGGGTTCATTGCACAGGGTATCGGGGATCGGATAACAGATTCGGTCAGCATCACCGATGTCCAGACCCAGGCCGGTGCTTTCCACCGTCGAGCCGTTGATATCCAGGGCAAATAAAGAGGCAGGCAGGTTAATGCCCTTCTCGTAAACCTTGTGGAGGCTGGTGCGTTCGATGCGCTTGCCGCGCACCACACCATTCATATCCGCAATTAGAAGGTCTACGTACAGAACCTCAGGATGATCCTTAAGGAACGCGTTCGCTTCGTTAAGCTGAACGGCACGCGGGGGTACCGACATGATGCAACACCTTTGTTGTTAAAAATATCAATCATTGATCTTTTCTGGTTTCAGTCAACCCGAACGGCTTGCCGAAGTCAAGCGAGGCCTTTTTTGCCCTAAAAAAGCGCCTTGAAGGCTTTTTTGGGGCTTTTTGGGGCGGTTTTTTGGGTTTGGGCGGCTTGGGACTAGCAGGCTTGAGCGGGCCGTGTTGTATTTTTTACGGGGGTGTTGTGTAAAAAAATGAACAAGGCTAAGCTCGATTCAAACCCATAACAGCAATAATACCGGGGTGCTTCATGTCTCGCCTGCCGTTAATCGGCGTCACCGCCTGCTCCAAACAGGTCGGTCTGCATGCTTATCACATCAGTGGCGACAAATACGTCCGTGCAGTGGCTACCGCTGCCAAGGGCCTGCCATTGATCATTCCGTCCCTTGGCGATCTGCTCGACCCGGCCAATATTCTTGACGGCCTGGACGGCATCCTGTTTACCGGCTCTCCTTCCAATATCGAACCCTTTCACTACGACGGTCCGGCCAGCGCGCCCGGGACTGCTCATGATTCTGCACGCGACCAGACCACCCTGCCATTGCTGCGTGCCGCCATTGCGGCAGGCGTTCCGGTGCTGGGTATCTGCCGTGGCTTTCAGGAAATGAACGTGGCGTTTGGCGGCAGCCTGCACCAGAAGGTTCATGAAGTGCCGGGCATGATGGATCACCGCGAAGACGACACCCAGCCGCTGGACGTCCAGTACGGCCCGGCCCACGCCGTGGCGATCTCCCCGAATGGGGTATTGGCAAGCCTGGGGTTGCCGCAGACGATTCAGGTCAACTCGATCCACGGCCAGGGCGTTGACCGCCTCGCGCCGGGTTTGCAGGTTGAAGCGACCGCTACCGATGGGTTGATCGAAGCTTTTTCTTACACGTCGGGCAAGGCTTTTGCTTTAGGAGTGCAATGGCACCCCGAATGGCAGGTAAGCTCTAACCCGCACTACCTCGCGATCTTCCAGGCCTTTGGCACGGCTTGTCGAAAGCGGGCGATGCAACGCGACGCGGATGCTGCGTCAACTTACGCCTGACCTTTAATGGATGTCAGGAAACACAGCCCAGAGGCATTTATGAGTAACAACCTCGACCAGCTCACCGATTGGTTGAAAGACCACAAGATCACAGAAGTCGAATGCATGATTGGCGACCTAACGGGCATCACCCGGGGCAAGATCTCGCCGACCAACAAGTTCATCGCCGAAAAAGGCATGCGCCTGCCCGAGAGCGTTCTGTTGCAGACCGTGACCGGCGACTATGTCGAAGACGACATCTATTACGAACTGCTCGACCCGGCCGACATCGACATGATCTGCCGCCCCGACCAGAATGCCGTGTACCTGGTGCCCTGGGCCATCGAGCCGACCGCCCAGGTGATCCACGACACCTACGACAAGCAAGGCAACCCGATCGAGCTGTCGCCGCGTAACGTGCTCAAGAAAGTCCTCAAGCTCTACGCCGACAGAGGCTGGCAGCCGATCGTGGCGCCAGAGATGGAGTTCTACCTGACCAAGCGCTGCGAAGACCCGGACTTCCCGCTGCAACCGCCAATCGGCCGTTCCGGGCGCCCGGAGACCGGTCGTCAGTCCTTCTCTATAGAAGCGGCCAACGAATTCGACCCGTTGTTCGAAGACGTCTACGACTGGTGCGAGCTGCAGGAACTGGACCTCGACACGTTGATCCACGAGGACGGCACCGCGCAGATGGAAATCAACTTCCGTCACGGCGATGCCTTGTCCCTGGCTGACCAGATCCTGGTGTTCAAGCGCACCATGCGTGAGGCCGCGCTCAAGCACAACGTGGCCGCCACCTTCATGGCCAAGCCAATGACCGGCGAGCCTGGCAGCGCGATGCACCTGCACCAGAGCATCATCGACATCGCCACCGGCAAGAACGTCTTCTCCAATGAAGACGGGACCATGAGCCAGCTGTTCCTCAACCACATTGGCGGCCTGCAGAAATTCATCCCTGAATTGCTGCCGCTGTTTGCCCCCAACGTGAACTCGTTCCGCCGCTTCCTGCCAGACACCTCGGCGCCGGTGAACGTGGAGTGGGGCGAAGAAAACCGCACCGTCGGCCTGCGCGTACCGGATGCCGGCCCGCAGAACCGTCGCGTGGAAAACCGCCTGCCGGGCGCCGACGCCAACCCGTACCTGGCGATTGCCGCCAGCCTACTGTGCGGCTATATCGGCATGGTCGAAGGCCATAACCCGAGCGCGCCGGTGGTCGGCCGTGGCTACGAGCGCCGTAACCTGCGCCTGCCGTTGACCATCGAAGACGCCCTGGAGCGCATGGAAAACAGCAAGACCATCGAGAAGTACCTGGGTCAGAAATTCATCACCGGCTACGTCGCGGTCAAGCGGGCCGAGCATGAAAACTTCAAGCGTGTGATCAGTTCGTGGGAGCGGGAATTCCTGCTTTTCGCCGTCTGATGCGCCGGGCGCGCCGAGGAAAAGGCGCGCCCTCACCTGAAACATCTAGGAGATTGGTATGTCCAGCAACAACCCGCAAACCCGTGAATGGCAAGCCTTGAGCAGCGATCATCACTTGGCGCCGTTCAGCGATTTCAAGCAATTGAAAGAGAAGGGCCCACGGATCATCACCAAAGCCCACGGCGTTTACCTGTGGGACAGCGAAGGCAACAAGATCCTCGATGGCATGGCTGGCCTGTGGTGCGTGGCGATCGGTTACGGTCGCGATGAACTGGCTGATGCCGCCGCCAAGCAGATGAAAGAACTGCCGTACTACAACCTGTTCTTCCAGACCGCACACCCGCCGGTGCTGGAGTTGGCAAAAGTGATTTCCGACGTAGCGCCAGCGGGCATGAACCACGTGTTCTTCACCGGTTCCGGCTCCGAAGGCAACGACACCATGTTGCGTATGGTCCGCCACTACTGGGCGATCAAGGGCCAGCCAAACAAGAAAACCATCATCAGCCGCAAGAATGGCTACCACGGCTCCACCGTGGCCGGCGCCAGCCTCGGCGGCATGACCTATATGCATGAACAGGGCGACTTGCCGATCCCGGGCATCACCCACATCGCCCAGCCGTACTGGTACGGCGAAGGCGGCGACATGAGCCCGGAAGAGTTCGGGATTTGGGCCGCCAACCAGCTGGAAGAGAAAATTCTGGAAGTCGGCGTGGACAACGTCGGTGCCTTCATTGCCGAGCCGATCCAGGGCGCCGGTGGCGTGATCGTGCCGCCAGACACCTACTGGCCGCGCATCAAGGAAATCCTCGCCAAGTACGACATTCTGTTTGTCGCCGACGAAGTGATCTGCGGTTTCGGCCGTACCGGTGAGTGGTTCGGCAGCGACTTCTACGGCCTCAAGCCGCACATGATGACCATCGCCAAGGGCCTGACTTCCGGCTACATCCCGATGGGTGGCCTGATCGTGCACGACGACGTGGTGGCCGTGCTCAATGAAGGCGGTGATTTCAACCACGGCTTCACCTATTCCGGGCACCCGGTGGCGGCGGCGGTGGCGCTGGAAAACATCCGCATCATGCGCGATGAAAAAATCATCAGCCGGGTTCACGAAGAAACGGCACCGTATTTGCAGAAACGTCTGAGGGAACTGGCTGATCACCCGCTGGTGGGTGAAGTGCGCGGTGTGGGCATGCTCGGGGCGATTGAGCTGGTGCAGGACAAGGCCACGCGCAAACGTTACGAAGGCAAAGGTGTGGGCATGATCTGCCGCACGTTCTGCTTCGAGAACGGCCTGATCATGCGCGCCGTGGGCGACACCATGATCATTTCGCCGTCGCTGGTGATCAGCAAAGCTGAAATCGACGAGCTGGTGACCAAGGCTCGCCACTGCCTGGACCTGACTTTGGCGGCATTGCAGGGCTAAGTGCTAGGCTCAGTGCGCAGCGGCTTTCGGGTGCTGCGTGCTGAGCAGTTTTAAATGAGGCTTTGGTTGAAAGCCGGCCTCTGAACTTGCCAGACTGTCGCCCTGTTTTGTTGCCCTTAGACGGGCCGCTTAACGATGAAGAACGTGGCCCAAAAAAGAAAAATTGGAGCATCACCAAATGAAGGCATTAGGTTTGAAGAACGCTGGCAAGACCCTCCTCGCCTTGTCCCTGATGGGCGCAATGGCGGGCGCGGCCCAGGCAGACGATAAAGTGCTGCACGTCTACAACTGGTCCGACTACATTGCACCGGACACCATCGCCAACTTTGAAAAAGAGTCGGGCATCAAAGTGGTGTACGACGTTTTCGACAGCAACGAAACCCTGGAAGCCAAGTTGCTGGCAGGCAAGTCCGGTTACGACATCGTCGTACCGTCGAACAACTTCCTCGCCAAGCAGATCAAGGCCGGCGTTTACCAGGAGCTGGACAAGTCCAAGCTGTCCAACTACGACAACCTGAACAAATCCCTGCTTAAAGCCGTGTCGGTCAGCGACCCGGACAACAAGCACGCTTTCCCGTACATGTGGGGCTCGATCGGCATCGGCTACAACCCGGAGAAGGTCAAGGCTGCGCTGGGCGTGGACAAGATCGATTCGTGGGACGTGCTGCTCAAGCCTGAAAACATTGCCAAGCTGAAAAGCTGCGGCGTGAGCTTCCTGGACTCGCCGACCGAAATGCTGCCGGTGGCGCTGCATTACCTGGGCCTGCCCACCGATACCCAGAAAAAAGCCGACCTGAAACAGGCCGAAGACCTGTTCCTCAAACTGCGCCCTTCGATTGGCTACTTCCACTCGTCCAAGTACATCTCGGACCTGGCCAACGGCAACATCTGCGTAGCCGTGGGTTATTCGGGTGACATCCAGCAGGCCAAGTCCCGTGCGGCTGAGGCCGGCGGCAAGGTGAAAGTGGCCTACGACATTCCGAAAGAGGGCGCCGGCAGCTTCTTCGACATGGTCGCCATCCCTAAAGATGCCGAAAACGTCGACGCGGCCTACAAGTTCATGAACTACCTGCTCAAGCCGGAAGTCATGGCCTCGATCACCAACAGCGTGCGTTTCCCGAACGGTAACGAGAAAGCCACCGCACTGGTCGACAAAGACATCACCAGCGACCCGGGCATCTACCCGCCAGCGGACGTGCAAGCCAAGCTCTACGCGATTGCCGACTTGCCGGCTGCAACCCAGCGTGAAATGACACGCAGCTGGACCAAGATCAAATCGGGCAAGTAAGCCTTAAAACAGTAGGAGGGGCAGGTTGACTGCCCTTCTTACACATTAAATGACAGAAAGTTTTGCCGGATCGGTTTATCGAGGGTAAGTTGCGCGCCGGTTTTGTTGCCGGGCAACAACTTAAGGCCCAACTAGTTAAGAGGACCTCCACTTGCCAATTTCTTTTTTCCGCCAAGCCATGCTGGTGGGTGCTGGTATCACGCTGGCGTTGAGCGTGCAGGCTGCGCCGACTGTGCATATTTATAACTGGTCGGACTACATTGGCCCGGACACCCTGGCCAACTTCGAAAAGGCCACCGGCATCAAGCCTGTATATGACGTGTTTGACTCCAACGAAACCCTGGAAGGCAAGTTGCTGGCCGGGCGTACCGGTTATGACGTGGTCGTGCCGTCCAACCACTTCCTCGGCAAGCAGATCAAGGCCGGGGCGTTTCAAAAGCTCGACAAATCATTGCTGACTAACTATTCCAACCTCGACCCGGTGCTGCTCAAGCGCCTGGAAAAGAACGACCCGGGTAACCAGTATTCCGTGCCGTACCTGTGGGGCACCAATGGCATTGGTTACAACGTCGATAAAGTGAAGGAAGTGCTGGGCGTCGACCATATCGACTCCTGGGCCGTGCTGTTCGAGCCGGAGAACATGAAGAAGCTGGCCAGTTGCGGCGTGTCGTTCATGGACTCGGCGGATGAAATGCTGCCGGCGGTGCTCAACTACATGGGCCTGAACCCCAACAGCACCAACCCTGAGGATTACAAGAAGGCCGAAGAGAAGCTGCTCAAAGTGCGGCCCTACGTGACCTACTTCCATTCGTCCAAATACATCTCGGACCTGGCCAACGGCAACATCTGCGTGGCGGCAGGTTTCTCCGGCGATGTGTTCCAGGCCAAGGCCCGTGCGGCTGAAGCGGGCAAAGGCGTGAACATCGCCTACACGATTCCGAAAGAAGGCGGCAACCTGTGGTTTGACGTGCTGGCGATCCCGGCGGACGCCGCGAACGTCAAAGAGGCCCACGCCTTCATCAACTATTTGCTGAAGCCTGAGGTGATCGCTCAGGTCAGTGATCAAGTCGGTTACGCCAACCCTAACCCAGGGGCGGACAAACTGATGGAGCAATCGATACGCACCGACGCAGCGGTTTACCCACCGCAGGCGGTTCTCGACCGGACATTCGTCAACTTCGAGCTACCCCCGAAAGTGCAACGTTTAATGACCCGTAGCTGGACCAAAGTCAAGACGGGCAAGTAAGGCTCAACTTATCCAGGGTTCGCCCGTTTGGGGCGAACTGTACTGTTTTTTTCTGGGAGTTTCGTAAATGGCAGTTGCCTCCGGCGCCTATAAGAAAGCCCTCGAGGGCGACCAGACACCGAAAAAGGTGTTGGTCAAAATCGACCGGGTCACGAAGAAGTTCGACGAGACGATTGCCGTGGACGACGTGTCCCTGGAAATCAAGAAAGGCGAGATTTTCGCCTTGCTCGGCGGTTCGGGTTCGGGCAAATCCACCTTGCTGCGCATGCTCGCAGGCTTCGAGCGTCCGACCGAGGGCCGCATCTACCTCGACGGCGAAGACATCACCGACATGCCGCCCTACGAGCGGCCGATCAACATGATGTTCCAGTCCTACGCCTTGTTTCCGCACATGACCGTAGCGCAGAACATCGCCTTCGGCCTGCAACAGGACAAGATCCCCAAGGCCGAGATCGACGCCCGCGTGGCCGAAATGCTCAAGCTGGTGCAGATGAGCCAGTACGCCAAGCGCAAGCCGCACCAGTTGTCCGGCGGCCAGCGTCAGCGTGTGGCATTGGCTCGTTCCCTGGCCAAGCGCCCGAAACTGCTGCTGCTCGATGAGCCGATGGGCGCACTCGACAAGAAGCTGCGTTCGCAAATGCAGCTTGAACTTGTCGAGATCATCGAGCGCGTCGGCGTGACCTGCGTGATGGTGACCCACGACCAGGAAGAGGCCATGACCATGGCCGAGCGCATCGCGATCATGCACCTGGGCTGGATCGCCCAGATCGGCAGCCCGATCGACATCTACGAAACCCCGACCAGCCGCCTGGTGTGCGAGTTCATCGGCAACGTGAACATCTTCGACACCCAGGTGGTGGATGACGCCGAAGGCCACGCAGTGCTCAAGTGCGCCGACCTGGACCGCGACATCTACGTGGGCTACGGCATCGCCACCTCGGTGGAAGACAAGTCGGTGACCTACGCCATTCGCCCGGAAAAACTGTTGGTCACCACCGAAATGCCGACCTGCGAGCACAACTGGTCCAGCGGCAAGGTGCACGACATCGCCTACCTCGGCGGGCATTCGGTGTTCTACGTGGAACTGCCGAGCGGCAAGCTGGTGCAGTCCTTTGTGGCCAACGCCGAGCGCCGTGGCCAGCGGCCAACCTGGGGTGACCAGGTTTACGTGTGGTGGGAAGACGACAGCGGCGTGGTACTTCGCTCATGAACATGAAGAAGCTCAAACGTCGCCTGCAACGAATAACGCCCGGTGGCCGGCATGTGGTCATCGGAATCCCGTTTCTCTGGCTGTTCCTGTTTTTTGCCCTGCCGTTTTTCATCGTATTGAAAATCAGCTTTGCCGAAGCCGACGTGGCGATCCCGCCGTACACCGAGATCTACACCTTCGTTGAGCAGAAGCTGCAACTGGTGCTGAACCTGGGCAACTACGCGATGCTCGGCGACGATGAGCTCTACATCGCCGCGTACCTGGGCTCGCTGAAGATGGCGTTTTTCAGCACGCTGCTGTGCCTGCTGATCGGCTACCCGATGGCCTACGCCATCGCCAGCGCACGCAAAGAGATGCAGACCGTGCTGGTGCTGCTGATCATGATGCCGACCTGGACCGCGATCCTGATCCGTGTGTATGCGTGGATGGGCATTCTCAGCAACAACGGGTTGCTCAACGGCTTCCTGATGTCCATGGGGCTGATCAACGAACCGCTGCAGATCCTCAACACCAACATCGCGGTGTATATCGGCGTGGTCTATTCGTACCTGCCGTTCATGATCCTGCCGCTGTACGCCAACCTGGTCAAACACGACCAGAGCCTGCTGGAAGCTGCATCCGACCTGGGGTCGAGCACCTTCAACAGCTTCTGGAAAATCACCGTGCCGCTGTCCAAGAACGGCATCATCGCCGGCTGCATGCTGGTGTTTATCCCGGTGGTGGGCGAGTTCGTGATTCCGGAACTGCTCGGCGGCCCGGAAACCCTGATGATCGGTAAAGTGCTGTGGCAAGAATTCTTCAACAACCGTGACTGGCCTGTGGCGTCTGCCCTGGCAGTGGTGATGCTGGCGATCCTGATCGTGCCGATCATCCTGTTCAACCGCAGCCAAGCCAAAGAGATGGAGGGCAAGATATGAAGCGTTTCAGTTTCTCAAGCTTCATGCTGGTAGCGGGCTTGTTGTTCATCTACCTGCCGATGCTGATCCTGGTGATCTACTCGTTCAACGAATCCAAACTGGTGACGGTGTGGGGCGGTTGGTCGGTGAAGTGGTACGTGGGCCTGTTGGACAACACCCAGTTGATGGGCTCGGTGGCGCGCTCGCTGGAAATTGCCTGCTACACCGCCGTTGCGGCCGTGGCGCTAGGCACCCTGGCAGCCTTCGTGCTGACGCGCATCAGCCACTTCAAGGGCCGCACGCTGTTCGGCGGCCTGGTGACGGCGCCGTTGGTCATGCCCGAAGTGATCACCGGTCTGTCGCTGTTGCTGCTGTTCGTGGCCATGGCGCAGATGATCGGCTGGCCGCAGGAACGTGGCATCGTGACCATCTGGATTGCCCACACCACCTTCTGCGCGGCATACGTGGCGGTGGTGGTGTCGGCGCGCTTGCGTGAGCTGGACCTGTCGATCGAAGAAGCGGCAATGGACCTGGGCGCGCGGCCGTGGAAGGTGTTCTTCCTGATCACCATCCCGATGATCGCGCCATCGTTGGCGGCGGGCGGCATGATGTCGTTCGCGCTGTCGCTGGATGACCTGGTACTGGCCAGCTTCGTGTCGGGCCCGGGTTCAACCACTTTGCCGATGGAAGTGTTCTCGGCCGTGCGCCTTGGGGTTAAACCCGAGATCAACGCCGTGGCCAGTTTGATTCTGTTGGCGGTGTCGTTGGTGACCTTCCTGGTGTGGTTCTTCAGCCGGCGTGCCGAAGAGATGCGCAAGAAGGCCATCCAGCAAGCCATCGAAGAAGCGGCGGCGGATGGCTGGCAACAGCCCGACAAGCGCCGCGCGCCTGCACCGGCCTGATTGGGTTTATCTGAACAAACCGGCTCAAAATGTGGGAGCGGGCTTGCTCGCGAATGCGGTGGACCAGTCGAGACATCTGGTGACTGACACTCAGCATTCGCGAGCAAGCCCGCTCCCACATTGGATTGCATTTCAGGTCGATTACGCAGTCCACGGCGATTTGCGAATGACTTCCACAAAATTCATCGGCTTGAACCCTGGCTCCTGATCCACCAGCACATCCGTCTTCACGTTGCCAAACGTGGTCTGCGGACGATGGCGCAAGCCGTCGGCAAACGCGCAGATGATGCACTCCTTGAACCCTTCACCGCGTGGGTGCGCATGCACCACGGCTTCGCGCTGCACGGTGGAAAACGCCGCGTAGTCCATGCCCAAAACATCCATTTCCACACCCGCGGTGACCAAGGCCACGGTGGGGCGCAAATGCTGCGGCACGCCCGGCGTGGTGTGCAGGGCGATGGACAGCCATACTTGCTCGATATCGTCATCGCTCAGGCCGTAAGGCTTGAGGAAGGCCGCGGCTGCGTTGGCACCGTCGACTTCAAAGCGCTCGTCGTCACTGCGATGACCTTCCACCAGGCCCAGGTCATGGAACATCGCGCCGACGTACAGCAGCTCCGGGTTGTAGGCCAGTTGCTTGCGCTCGCCGCTCAACGCGCCGAACAGGAAAACACGGCGGGAGTGGTGGTACAGCAGGTCGGATTCGACGTCACGGATGTATTCGGTGGTGGCCTTGGCCAGGGCGCTGTCCGGGATCTGGATGCCGGCGATGGTGGTGCTCATGGTCGTTCTCCTCAACAAAGCGCCGGGGGTGGCGCCGATGAGTTCAGTCTGGTCGCGCGCCCGTGAAGGGGCTATCGGCACGAGGGCGCGATGTCGGCCAACCTGCCTTCATATCGCGCCATGGGTGTTTCTGGATGCACTCAATCAAATGTGGGAGCTGGCTTGCCTGCGATGCAGGCAACTCGGTCAGTCAGTTAGACTGAGGTGATGCAATCGCAGGCAAGCCAGCTCCCACAGGGGATTTGTGTTTATCCAGCTAGATAAGGTGTGTTGTTCATGGGCAAAACCGTTGCCATCCTGATCTTCCCCGGCGTCCAGTCACTGGACGTGACCGGCCCCATGGATGTGTTCTGCGAGGCCAACCGTTTCCTGCCGCCCGAAGATCATTACCAGCTTGAAGTGCTTGGCCTGGGCCACGGCAGCATGGCCGCCTCCAACGGCCTGTCATTGCAAGCCCACCGGCATTACCGCGAAGCCCTGCAAGCTTACGACCTGCTGCTGGTGGCCGGCGGCCCGCAATTGCCCTTCGAGGATTTCGGTGCCGAGTTCGATGACTGGCTGCGCGGTGCCACTCAAAGAGCGCAACGCTTCGGCTCCATCTGCAACGGCGCCTTCATGCTCGCGCGCGCCGGGTTGTTGGACGGCAAAACCGTCACCACCCACTGGAACGACGCCGCTGACCTGGCGCGCCTGTGCCCCACGGCCCAGGTCGAGGCCGACCGCCTTTATGTGCAGGACGGCAACCTCTACACCTCGGCGGGGGTCACGGCGGGTATCGATTTGTCGCTGTATTTGCTGGCCCAGGACCACGGGCCGGAAGTCGCGCTGAGCGTGGCCAAACGCCTGGTGGTGTTCACCCAGCGTTCGGGCGGGCAGTCGCAGTTCAGCCCGTTTCTCACGCCCCACGCCGAAACCACCTCGGCGGTGGCGCTGGTGCAACTCTATGTGCTGGCGAACCTGACCGGCGATCTGACCATTGCCGACCTGGCCAAGGCGGCCAATATGAGCGCGCGCAACTTCTCCCGGGTGTTCGCCCGGGAAGCGCGGATAACCCCGGCCGAGTTCGTCGAGCGGGCGAGGGTGGACGCGGCGCGGGTGATGCTCGAAAGCAGCCCCGCGCCCCTGAAAACCGTGGCCTACCAATGCGGTTTTCGCGACGCCCAGCACATGCGCGGTGTGTTCAACCGCCGGTTGGGCGTCACGCCGCAACAGTTCCGGCTTAACTTTGCGGCGCCGGTTTGAGCGTGTCGTAGGCTTCCAGCGCGCGCAGCGAGTAGATGTACGCAGCGCCGGCATTCAGCGAGATCGCGGTGGCCAGGGTCGCGGCGACTTCTTCGCGGGTGGCGCCGGCCTTGATCGCCGCGTCGGCATGCACGCCGATGCAACCGTCGCAACGGGTGGTGATGGCTACGGCGATGGAAATCAGTTCACGGGTCTTGGCATCCAGGACGTTGTTTTCCTCGGCAGCTTCGCCCAGCGCCATGTAGGCTTTGACCATTTTCGGGTTGCTCTTGCCCAGCGCGCCAAAGGCTTTCTTCACGGTAGGCAGCAAGTCGGACCAGTTATTGAACATTGCGGTAACTCCTGAACAGGTTGGGTGTGGAGCCAGTCTCTTCCGTTCGGGGGTGGCGGTATTGTTCAATCCGCTCATCTTTTTGACCGATGCTCGCAAATGAATTCGATCGACACGCTTATCGCGCTGGCCAACCTGCGCGGCAGTCTGGATCTACGTTGCCAGTTCCAGGGCGACTGGGCCCTTGATCATGCCCCCGAGAACCTCGGCGTGGCGCCGTATCACATCGTGCTCAGCGGCACCTGCCGCGCCGAACTCACGGGCGGGCAGCACGTGACGCTGAAGGAGGGCGACATTCTGCTGATGCCCGGCGGCGCCACTCATCTGCTGCGCAGCCAGGGCGCGCGCATCCGGCCGATGCAGCCGAAGGTGATCGACGGCGGCTTGCTCCCGGTGCATCGCCTGGGTGGCGACCAGCCGGAACTGGACATGCTCTGCGGCAGCTTTCACTACAACCGCCAGTCGTTGCTGTTCGGTGCGTTGCCGGAATTTCTGGTGGTGTCCAGCCGCCAGTGGCAGGCCGATGGGCAGTTGGCAGCGCTGATCGCCTTGCTGCGCAGCGAAGCGGATGGCCAACAGCTGGGCGCACGGACCTTTATCGACGCACTGTCCTCAGCGCTGTTCACCCTGATTTTGCGGGCCTGGTTGAGCCGCCAGGCGCCGGTGGCGGGCACCTTCGCGTTGCTCGCCGACAAGCGCCTGAGCAAAGCCTGGCAGGCGATGCTGGCCGAGCCGGGGCATGAATGGACCATCGACACGCTGGCGGGCGCCGCGAGCATGTCACGGGCGACCTTTATGCGGGCGTTTGTGAAGGTGGCGGGGGTGTCGCCGTGGGTGTTGCTGACCCAGTTGCGCATGGAGCTGGCGTTTAACCTGCTGCGCCAGTCGCGGTTGAGCTTGCTGGATATCGCCGCTCAGGTGGGTTACCAGTCCCAGGCGGCGTTCAGCAAGAAGTTCAAGGAGACCTATGGCGAGGCGCCGGGGCGATTCCGCGCACGATAGTCGCTACAACACAAATCAAATGTGGGAGCGGGCTTGCTGTGGCGAGGGAGCTTGCTCCCGCTGGGTCGCGCAGCGGCCCCAAAATCATGGGAGCGCTTCGCACTCCAGCGGGAGCAAGCTCCCTCGCCACAGCAAGCCAGCTCCCACATTAATCGGGTTTACAGTCGGCTACCGTGCTGGCAGCAGCTTCAGTGTTCCGCGCGTATTCGCCGTCACTTCCTCATCACTGAAATGCGCCTGCTCATAGCCGCCCTCAATGTAGGTTTCCGCCTGGTCGCCATAGTGCGAATCAAACGGCACACCGCTTTGCCCCACCGGGTTGATGGTCAGGGCGTGGGCCGGGTCGGCAAAGTCGATCAGGCGGCGTGTTGATGGGCCATAGGTCACCGGCCAGGGCGCGGGGCCAATCGCGGCGGATTGGTTGTTCGGCACCTCGTGGCTGCCGGGGGCGGGGAAGGGGCCGACGTTGAAGATCACGTCCAACGGCTTTTGCATGCCCAGCGGGTGGCCGTGGGTCAGGGTGTGGGCCTTACCCCACTGCCATTGGCTCGGGTCATCGCCGAAGGTGGCCTTGAGGTGGGCCAGGCTGTTGTCCCAGGCGAGCTTCACGGTCTCGGCGCGCTTGCCGTCCCACCAGGGTGAGTCCGGCGAAGCGGCCAGGCGCGGCAGCGCGGCGTCGATCACGCGGGTGCCGAGCAGGGTTTTGAACATATTGTCGCCCAGCTTGGGGTGGAAGGCCGCGTCGGTGAGGTTGAACAGGAACTGGTTGAACAGCGTGGCGGCTGTGGAATCCAGCGGGTAGTCACCTTTCCATGCCGCCAACTGATCGACCAGCTTCAACTGCGCCGGATCCTTGACCACTTCACGCAGCACCGGCAGTAACGGCGCGAGCAAGCGTGGGCCATAGGCGGTGGTGGTGCCCAGTTGCAAGGCCTGGCTGTTGTTCACGTCCCATTTCACGCTTTTGTCGCTCAACTGCGCATTCAGCTGCTGGCCACGGTCGGCGAGGTTGTAATAGCCCGGAATCTCCATGCCGGTGGGCGACACTGGCTGGGCATTGGCGGACACCACGTAACCCCGCGCCGGGTTTTCTTCCTGGGGGTTGGCGCTGAAAGGGTAGAAACCCAGCTTGTCGGCCTGGGCGGAGCTGCCGTCGAGGATAAAACCCGGGTTGACTCCGGCCGGGCGGATCGGCAACTGCGCCGCCGCCCACCAGCCGATATCGCCCTTGGCATTTGCCCACACGATGTTCAGCCCCGGCGCCGAGACCTTGGCCGCTGCCGCGCGGGCCTTGGCCAGGGTGTCGGCACGGTTGAGCTGGTAGAACCCTTCGAGAATCGGGTTTTGCGTGTCGAGAAATGCCCACCACATGGCAATCGGCGTCTGGCCGGCGTTTTCGCCGAGCACGTCATTGATGATCGGGCCGTGGGGTGACTGGCGCAGGGTGAGCGTCACCGGTGCCTGGCCCTTCACCGCAATCTGTTGCTCGCTGAGGGTCATGTCGACCCATTGATCGTGGTACCAGACCTGGTTGGGATTGTCCGGGTTGACCTTTTCGGCGATCAGGTCGAGGTCGTCGTTCTGGAACATGGTCAGGCTCCAGCCGAAATCCAGGTTGTGCCCCAGGAACGCCACGGGCACCAGCGCGTTGTGATAGCCATACAGCTCAAAGCCTGGCGCCGACAGCTGCGCCTCGTACCACACCGACGGCACCGAGAAACGGATATGCGGGTCACCCGCCAGTAACGGCTTGCCGCTCTTGGTGCGGCTGCCGCTGATCGCCCAGGCGTTGCTGCCTTCGAACTGCGGCAAGCCGTTGTCGGCCAGGGCCTGATCGCTCAAGGCGGCGAGGGCGCCGAGGCTGCTCCAGTCGCTGGCGGCCAGGTTCAGCGCGCCTTTGGGTTGCCAGTCGAGGTCGAAGACTTTCAGGTAGTCGCCACCCAACTGGTCGCGGATGTAGGTCAGCAAGGGTTCTGTACGAAACGCGGCGGCAAAGCTGTAGGCCAGGTAACCGGCGACGCTGATGGTGTCTTCGGCGGTAAAGCGGCGCTTGGGAATGCCCAGCACGTCGAATTCCATCGGGCTGGCGTGGCTGTCCTGATACTGGTTGATCCCGTCCAGGTAGGCTTGCAGCGCCTTCCACGCCGGCGAGTCGTGTTCCATGTGTTCCACGTAACTCAAGGCGCGCTCGCGAATGCGCAGGCTGCGAAACAGCTTGTCGGTCTCCAGCACCTTGGGCCCCAGCACTTCGGCGAGTTCGCCACGGGCCAGGCGGCGCATGATCTCCATCTGGAACAGCCGATCCTGGGCGTGCACGTAGCCGAGTGCGCGGTACAGGTCGGTCTCGTTCTCGGCACGGATGTGCGGCACGCCACGGTCGTCATAACGCACCGTGACCGCACCTTGCAGGCCTGCCAGGGTTTCAGTGCCCTGGCGGGTCGGTTGCTTGCTGTAGACATACCAGCCGGCACCGGCCATCAAGGCGGCAATCAGCAGGGCGAGCACGGTCAGGCTGCGTTTCATGGACGGTCCTTGAGTCAGTCACCTTGAAGGTCAACGGAGTCTAATGGGTTTGGCGAAGGCTTGGGGAATTGCTGCTGTGACAGCCGAGGTTCAAGTGGAGAACACCCCGAAGCGGCTATTATTCCACCTGTCATCTTTGAGCTTTTTGCCATGACCTGCGCCCAGCAACCCCCTTCAGACTCTAACCGCCCCGAGCCCGCCTATGCGTGCTGCCTGGAAGCGCCGTCGCTGATCGGCCGCTTTTTGCAGCACCCGCCGGTGGGTTTTGATGCGCGGCTGTCCGAACAGGGCCTGCCGTATTTCTTTACGCCGTTCGATTTGCTGACCACCGCCGACGATGAGTTCATCGCGCGGGTGCGCGGCTGGCCGGGGTATGGCCTGTGGAGTGCGTGGCTGCGTATCGACAGCTGTTTCGTCGGCACCACGGTCAGCGAATACGCGCCGTTCCCCCAGGCTGTCTCGCCCCAGGACCTCGCGCAGTGGCTGCAAGAGGCGTGCGCGCCGCAGCGCAAGCTCACCGTGATCAAGGACGTGCCGTGCGACTCGCCGCTGCTCAGCGATGCGGACAACCGCTACGCCCGAACCTTGATCGAAGAGTGCAGCCGGCGCGGCTTTATCAGCCTGGAAGGTCAGGCGCTGGCATATGTGCCGATAGACTTCACCACGATTGATGAGTATTTGGCGCGCTTGTCCCACAGCCGCCGTCGCAATATCCGACGCAAATTGCGCAGCCGCGAGGCCATGCGCGTGGAAATCCTCGAAACCGGCGACGCGCGTTTCAACGATGACGCGTGGCTGACGCAGTTGTATGGGCTCTACAAGGCGGTGTACGACCAGAGCGAAATTCACTTCGACCTGCTGACCCCGGCGTTTTTCAGCGGCTTGCTCAGGGACGCAGGCAGTAACGGCCGCGTGTTCTGTTACTGGCACTGCGACGAACTGATCGGTTTCAACCTGTGCTACGTGCAGGGCGACAAGCTGCTCGACAAGTACATCGGCCTGAATTACCCGCTGGCGCTGGAGTTCAACCTGTACTTCGTCAGCTGGTTTGTGAACCTTGAGTACGCAGTGGCCAGCGGCCTGAAGTTTTACGTGGCAGGCTGGACCGACCCGCAGGTCAAGGCCAGCCTGGGCGCCGACTTCACCTTTACGCGGCACCTGGTGTGGATCCGCAACCCGTTGCTGCGCAAGCTGGGCAACCGTTTTCGCCACCACTTTGAAAGCGACAACCAGTGGCACCAGGAGCAGACCGCATGAGCTTGACCCGCACGCCCCTGATCCTGGATTTCGACGGCGCCGTGACGGACATCCCCGGCGCGGTCACCTTGCCCCTGCAAGCCTGGCAGGAAAAAATCCGCTTCGGCTGCCGCTGGGCGCAGTTCAAAGAACTGGAAACGGCCCTGCATACGCAGATGCCCAGTGATTACGGCTGCGTGTTCACCGGCAGCGGCGACTACCACCACCTCAGCCAACTGTTGCTGAACCGCCTGCCTGCGCAACAGAAATACCAACTGATCATTTGCGACAACCACCCTGACAACATGCGTTACCCCTTCGGCATTCACTGCGGTTCGTGGGTTTACTGGGCCAGCCGGTTGCCGCAGGTCGAGCATGTACATGTGTTGGGCATCGGCTCCCAGGACATTGGCCTGGGCCACGCCTGGGAGAATCACTGGTCGCCGTTGCTCAAGGGCAAGCTGACCTACTGGAACGTCAACGTTGATACGCGCTGGATGAACTGGGTCGGCGCCGGGCGCGGCAACCGTGCTTTCAGCAACCCCGATGAGTTGATGCGCGCGTTTCTGGCGCAGTTTGATCGCTCGTTGCCGGTTTACCTGTCCATCGACAAAGACGTGCTGAGCCCGGAGGTGGTGAACACCAACTGGGACCAGGGCGAGTTCCTGGAGCAGCATTTGAATGACTTGATCAGCGCCTGCGAGGGCCAGATCATCGGCGCGGACATCACCGGTGATGTGTCGGCCTACAGCTATGAAAGCAAGTTCAAGCGCTGGCTGAGTGCGTCCGATGGCCAGGAGGAATTGCCGGCGGCGCAAGTGCAGATCTGGCAAGCGCAGCAGAATGCACTGAACAGCCGCTTGGTGGCGCGCATCAATCAGGGCTGGCGACAATCGCCTTGAGCTGGCTGAGGATCTGTTCGAAGTGGTCGTCGGTGAGCCAATGGCTGTTGCTGATCGACAGCGTGCGGCGGGCGAAGGCCTCGGCTTGGGCGATTTGGCCGCCGGGCTGCAACAGCGGGGCCACGGCCGGGTAGCCGGGCAAGGTGTGGATAAACAGGCGCGTCACGCCGAGCCCCGAGGTCCACAGCTGCGCCATCGCCGCATCGCGGGTGCGCGCTGACGGCATCACCACCATCAGAAAGGGCCAGGTGCCTTGCTGCCCCGGGCGGTCCATGACCACCGAGACGCCGGGCAAGGCATTCAGGCGTGCTGCGCGATGCAGGGCCCGATGGCGGCCTTGCTGCAAGTAGCCGGGCAAACGCACCAACGCGGCGGCGCCGACCTTGCGCCGATAACTGCCGAGGCGATGCAGCGGGATGTCGTCGACCGAGAAGTCGTCGCCCACCGCGGCCACTTCATCACCCTGTGCCAGCGCGGCGCGCAGGCCCTTGCCGTACGCGTAGTACAAACCACGCGGCTGATAAACCAGCGCATACCCCCACAGCTCTGCGCTGCGTTGCAGTTCCCAGCGCAGGCTGAAGGGCAGGTCGTTGCGGCATTGGCGGTGCAAAGCCTGGTGCAGCACAGGATCGCGGCTGAACAACACGCCGCCTTCTGCGGTCGTCAGGCCTTTGCCCAGCGCCATGCTGAAAAAGCCCACGTCGCCTTTGAGCCCGACAGATTGGCCATCGTCCAGCGCGCCCATGGCTTGGGCGGCGTCTTCGATGACCGCAGCGCCGACGCGGCTGGCAATACGTTTGGCGGCGTCCACATCGGCCACGCGCCCGGCCAAATGGGTGACCACCACCGCCAGCGTGCTTTCGTCGCACAACTGCGTCAGCTGCGCTTCGTCCAGGTCGATGCTGCCCGGTTGCAAATCACAGGGCACCACTTGCAGCGGCGGGCAGTGGTGGGCTGCCAACGCTACCAAGGGGCAGGTGTAGGCGGGCACGATAAGCCGGGTGCGGCCAGGCATGCGCCGCTGCAACACGCGCAGGGCGATGATCAGCGCGGCTGTGCCGGAGCAGGGCAGTGCGGGCAGTGGAATCGAGAGTTGGCGGGCCAGCGCGGGCGCCAGCTCGCCCGAGAGGCCGAGCAAATCCCGCCAACGCAGAGGCAGCCCTGCGGTGGGCGGAATTTCCCGGGGCATCATTACGCGAGCGCGTCCGAACGCTCGGTGTCGACGGCCTTTTCGGCTTCGTCTTCACTGCGCGCCAGGCACAGAATGCCCGCGATAATCAGCGCGCCGCCGATGATTTTGGGCCAGGTCAGGCTGTCATCGAACAACCAGACGGAAATCAGCGTGACGCTGATCAACTCCAGGTGCGAAGCCGCAAATGCAGGGCCCACAGGCGCGTACTTGAGCAAGGTCATCCAGGTGAAGAAGGCGCCGATGTAACCCACAAACGCGCCGTAGATCCAGGGCGCCCCAAACACGCGAATCAGCCAGGCGGCGTCCATCGCCAAGGGCTCGGCGTGCACCGAGGCGAACTTGAAGCTGACCTGCGCCAAGGTGTCGAAAATGATCAGCGCGAGAAAACCCAGGATATAGAAGCGTTTCATCATTCAAACCCTACAACGGTCACGCCACAGGCGATCAGCATGATGCCGATCAACCGCCACTTGCTCAGGCTCTCCTTGAACAGGAAACGCCCGGCAATCATGATCACCACGATATTGATCGAGCCGAGCATCACGCCCACCGACAGCGGCACCAGCGACAGGAACGCCAGCCACAATACGAATTCGAAGACATAGCAGATCACGCCGAGCCAGATCCACGGGCGCTTGAGCATGTGCTTCCAGTGGGCGAGGCCGTCGTGTTCGGCGCTGGCTGAGGCGGCGGCTTTGAATGCCAGTTGGCCGGATGTATCAACGATGACGTTGAGTATCCAGAGGATGATGGTTAACTGGCTCATGTATTTCCGTCGTCTGCTTACAATCGCGCTGAGACCGTACGATACAGCAGGCTGCCGGAGGGGGGATTGGAGTTTGCCGGTCAAACAGCTTGTGTTCAGTTTGACGCATTGCCCCATTGGCAATAGCAGCCCACCGCCAGGGTGTGAGTGGCATCGACTTCGCGCCCGGCGTCCAGGGCCTTGAGGATCGGCTCGATAAAACTGTTGCTGGAATTACACGTCAGCCCTTCGCTGTAGGGGCCGAAATACGCCAGTTTACCGGTGCGATCCCAAATGCCCACGGCAGGTGTGGCCGGTACCTGGTCAGCACCGGAGAGGGCCGTGAGGGTTTTCATTTTGCGCAGGTTGTCGGGCAGTTTGCCGTGGCTGCCGGCTTTTTGCAGGGCATAGAACTCAACGCCTTGAGGTGCGTAGTGCTCGATCAGCTCGCCCAAATGTTGCTGGTTGCCGACATTGCACGGGCACGCCGGGTCCCAGAAGTGCACGAGGCGGATCGGGCCGGGGCCTGACAGCTCGGCGGGCAGGCGCAAGGTGTCGCCGGAGAAGACCGCCGTGTGTTCGCTGAACGCGCGCAGGTAGCGCCCCTGAAACCAGTCATACGCCGCCCACAGCACTCCGGCGCAGATAACCAGGAGCAGGCTGGCGAACAAGGCGGAACGGTAGGGCTGTCGCATTCAGATCAATCCTCGAAGGTCGCGTAGCTTGCCATGCTTGCCCTGACAGATGAATATCGCAGCTCGATATTCATCTTCACCGCGAGTCTGGAACCCTTTATGCCTGTCAGCTTTGACCCCGATCATCTGCGCGAAAGCTTGCGACCCCTGGTGGATGCGCAACCGCTCAGCGCCGAAGCGCGGGTTTACCAGCGCTTCTACGGGCTGGACCTGCCGGCGCGCAAAGAGCCTGTGGTGAGCCGCCTGGGGCGCTTTGAGGTGGGTGGGTATCAAGTGGTGGCGCAGGTGTGGTGGCCGGCGGTGCCGGTGGCGACGATGTTCATGTTTCACGGTTTCTACGATCACATGGGGCTGTACCGCCATGTGGTGGACTGGGCGCTGGACCAGGGTTTTGTGGTGATTGCCTGTGATTTGCCGGGCCATGGGCTGTCCAGCGGCGCGCGTGCCAGCATTGATGACTTTTCGGTCTACCAGGACGTGGTGCAGGCGCTGTTCGCCCAAGCGCACATGCTGCAATTGCCGCAACCCTGGCACCTGTTCGGGCAAAGCACCGGCGGCGCGGTGGTGGTGGACCATTTGCTCAATCATGGCGCGGGCAGCCCGGCCCAGGGCAAGACGTTCCTGTTGTCACCCTTGGTGCGGCCGCGTGCCTGGGGCTGGTCGCAGGTCAGCTATTACTTGTTGCGGCCCTTCGTCAAAGGCATTGCACGGCGGTTCAGCGAGAACACCAACGACCCGAAATTCAAACCCTTCCTCGAAGCCGACCCCTTGCAGCCGCGCCAACTGCCGACCGCCTGGGTCGGCGCTTTGGCGCGCTGGATCAAACGCATCGAAGCCGCACCGCGCAGCCTGAGGCGGCCGGTGATTGTGCAAGGTGAGGAAGATATGACGGTGGACTGGCAGCACAACTTGCAGGTGCTGCAGGGCAAGTTCGACAGGCCCGAGGTGTTGATGATTGCCCGTGGTCGGCATCACCTGGCGAATGAGATTCCAGAGATTCGTGATGAGTACTTCAAGTACCTCACGAACCACCTGAAGTAACCCGGTCGACATGTGGGAGCTGGCTTGCCTGCGATGCAGACACCTCGGTGCATCAGGTACACCGGGTTGATCCCATCGCAGGCAAGCCAGCTCCCACACAAGCCTGTTTCCACATGGGTTACTGCGACAGGCTTGAGGTGCTTTGGCCGACCGCCAGGCCTGCACGAATCGCCGCCAGCGCCGCCTGGTAATACGCCTTGCCCTCCGGCGACTCCGCAAACGTCGCGAATTCTTCCAGCTCCGGGTCAGACAAATCCCGGTAAACGTAGAGCAACGTGTTGTTCAAATCATTGCCGATCTGCTGCATCAAGCGCTCACGCTGACCATTCAACATGCCTTGCGCCTGACCACCGCCCAACAGGCCGGGGATCATCTGGCTCAAACTGTCGGCGGCCACGCCGGCAATCGCCAGGCTGACTTCCGCCCCCGCCTCACGCGCCGGCAGGGCCTGAGCGAGGTGGCCGATGATCAGGCTGCGGGTGGCGTCGGCTTGCATATGCGGCAAGCCTTGGGCGTTTTTGGCCAATTGGTCGCGGCGGGTGGCGAGCAGCTCGGCGGCGACGATTTTGCGGCCCAGCGGCGACTGGAAAAACGCGAGGGCGGGTTTCGGGTCGGTGAGGTTTTTGCGCAGTTGCGCTTCGGCGCGCTGGTCCACCGCCTGGGCGGCAAAGCGTTTATTACTGTTGTCCACCAGCGCCTGGTACACCGCCGGCGGCAGGCTGTTGCGGTAGCGTTGCTGGGCCGCACTGAGGGCGTCGTTGAAATGCGCACGTTGTTCGGCCCAGCCGGCGACCTTGTACAACTGGTCGTGGCCGTCTGCCCAAGCGGGCAAAACGCAGAACATTAGAAGGGAAAAAAACAAACGACGCATAGGGACTCCTGTCAGTCGGCCACTATTGTCCGTGTCGGGCGTAGGATTTGTCGAGAAATCCTATCGGCTACATGACTAAAGTGTGTTCAGACGCTCGGCGGCTCTGTCGGATTCACAGGCGTATGGATACTATGCGCGCCATGCAAACACCCCTTGAACACCCACTGCTGCAACGCATCGTCGACGACCTGGCCGAGAAAGGCTGGTCGCAGCAGAACGGCTTCCTGCCCCAGGCTCTGACCCTGGAACTGGCGGCTGAGTGCCGTAAACGTGCGGCCGAGGGTGAGCTGGCCCCGGCGGCGGTGGGGCGTGGGCCGGCCCAGGAGATCCGCGAGGGCATTCGCGGTGATCGTATCCAGTGGCTGGAAGAGGGTGATGCGGCTGTCTGCGAGGCTTACATGGGCGTGATGGATGGCCTGCGCCAGGCGATGAATCGCGGGCTGTTCATGGGCCTGGAAGATTTCGAAAGCCATTTTGCGATGTACCCGCCCGGCGCGTTTTACCTCAAGCATGTGGACCGTTTTCGCGACGACGACCGGCGCATGGTCTCGGCGGTGGTTTACTTGAATGACGAATGGCTGCCCGCCCATGGCGGCCAGCTGCGCATGTACCTCAAGGACGGCCTCGAACACGATGTGGTGCCCACCGGCGGTTGCCTGGTGGTGTTCCTGTCGGGCGAGGTGCCCCACGAAGTCCTTCCCGCCACGCGTGAACGCCTGTCCCTCACCGGCTGGTTTCGCCGCCGCGGCAACGAGCCGTTTTAAGCATGGAAAAGATTCTGGTCAGCCGCTGCCTGCTCGGGCACAAGGTGCGCTACGACGGCGCAGGCAGCGGGCCGTTTGATCAATTGGCGGTGTGGCAGGCCGAAGGTCGCGTGGTGGCGATTTGCCCGGAAGTGTCGGGCGGTTTGCCGACGCCCAGGCCGCCTGCCGAGATTCCCGGCGGGCAGGGCATTGATGTGTGGGAAGGCCGTGCCCAAGTGCTGACGGCTGAGGGTGAAGACTTCACCGCCGCCTTCCTCGACGGCGCCCGCCAGGCGTTGGCGCTGGTGCAGCAGCACAACATCCGTATCGCCATTCTCAAGGCCAACAGCCCGTCGTGTGGCAACCTGCTGACCTATGACGGCACCTTCAGTGGTGTGAAGGTCAGCGGTGAGGGCGTGACGGCGGCGCTGCTCAAGCGTCATGGGGTGCTGGTGTTCAGTGAGCTCCAGTTGCCCGAAGCAGCTGCCGCCTTGGCCCAAATATCAAGTCTTGCCTAGATCCAAATGTGGGAGCGGGCTTGCTCGCGAAAGCGGTGGATCAGTCGATGTATAAGGTGGCTGACAGACCGGATTCGCGAGCAAGCCCGCTCCCTCATTTAATTTATTGCGCCTTTGCTATCGGCGTATCCCCATCGCCCTCAAACCACTTCTGCGTCATCGCCTTCAAGCGCCCATCGGCCTTGATGTGCTGCAACGCCTTGTCCAGGCTGCTTTTGAAGGCCGGATTACCTTTTTGGAATGGAATGGCCAGCTCAGGTGTTTCCTTGTAGACCTCGCTGAAATCGAACCGATCCTGCAGCTCGGCAGTCATAGCGATATGGTTGATGGCCACGTCGTATTTGCCGGTTTCAACGCCCGGCAGCAGGTCGGTGTCATCGGTGGTGATGAACGAGGGGCGTACGTCCATTTCCTTGGCCAGTTGTTCGCCCAGCTCTACTTCAAAGCCGGTGAGTTTATCGCCGTCCTTGAAGTTGAAAGGCGGGGTGTTGGCTTCGAGGGCGATACGCAGTTCGCCACGGTCGAACACATCGTCGATCAGTTCAGCGTGAGCCAAGGGGCTCAAGAGGGGCAGTAAAAGTACAAGGCCAGGCGAAAAGCGCATGGTCGCTCCTAAGGAATTCAGCTGTGCGAGGCGCCAGTCAGCATCGCTTTGCTATGGTGATGAGTGCCTTGGACAGCAATTTGTCGCGAAGTTGTCATAACCCAACAGATTTCATGCAGAAACTGGAGAAGTGAATGAACGCTCTATTTGCCCGTGCAACGATTGCCAGCCTGCTGCTGGGCGCCTCTATGTTGGCCACTGCCGCCGACGGCATCCCGCGCAGCGCGCCGCCTGAAGGCGCCAAAGTCTTCATCGTGTCGCCCAAAGACGGTGCCACCGTCGACAAGACCTTCACCGTCAAATTCGGCATGGAAGGCTTGAAACTGGCCCCGGCCACAGACCAGACCCCAGGCACCGGCCACCACCACCTGCTGGTCGACCAGAAAGAACTGCCGGACGCCAGCGTACCGATCCCGGCTACCGACACTGTGATTCACTACGGCAAGGCGCAAACCGAGACCGAGCTGACCCTTACCCCGGGCAAGCACACCTTGCAGCTGGTGGCCGGCGACAAGCTGCACATGCAGTTCAACCCGACTGTAGCGTCCAAAGTGATCACGGTTAACGTTAAGTAAGATTTGTTCAGATGAAAAAAAGGGAGCCCTTCGGGGCTCCCTTTTTTGTGGTGCAGGTGAAACCTTAGAACAACACGCGGCTACGAATCGTGCCGTTGATGTGCTGCAGCTTCTCTTGCGCCAGGTCCGAGTACTCGGCGTCGACGTCGATCACCACGTAGCCGACCTTCTCGTTGGTCTGCAGGAACTGGCCGGAGATGTTGATGCCGTTTTCCGCGAAGACCTTGTTGATCTCCATCATCACGCCAGGGATGTTCTGGTGGATGTGCAGCAGACGGTGCTTGCCAGGGTGAGCCGGCAGGGCCACTTCCGGGAAGTTCACGGACGATACCGAGGTACCGTTGTCGCTGTACTTGACCAGTTTTTCCGACACTTCCAGGCCGATGTTGGCTTGGGCTTCAGCGGTGGAGCCGCCGATGTGCGGGGTCAGGATCACGTTGTCCAGGCCACGCAGCGGGCTTTCGAAGATGTCGTCGTTGGAGCGTGGCTCCACCGGGAACACGTCGATCGCGGCGCCGATCAGGTGCTTGTCCTTGATTGCGTCGGCCAGGGCGTCCAGCTCGACCACGGTGCCACGGGCAGCGTTGATCAGGATGCCGCCTTTCTTGATGGCGCGGATTTCCTTCTCGCCGATCATCCACTGGGTCTCAGCGGTTTCCGGCACGTGCAGGGTCACGATATCGGACATGCCCAGCAGCTCGGTCAGGCTCGCCACTTGAGTGGCGTTGCCCAATGGCAGTTTGGTCAGGGTGTCATAGAAGAACACCTGCATGCCCAAGCCTTCAGCCAGTACCGACAACTGAGTGCCGATCGAGCCGTAACCGACGATACCCAGCTTCTTGCCACGGATTTCGAAGGAATTGGCCGCGCTCTTGATCCAGCCGCCACGGTGGCAGGAAGCGTTTTTCTCAGGGATGCCGCGCAGCAGCAGGATGGCCTCGGCCAGCACCAGCTCCGCAACGGAACGGGTGTTGGAGTACGGTGCGTTGAACACCGCGATGCCGCGCTCGCGCGCTGCGTTGAGGTCAACCTGGTTGGTGCCGATGCAGAAACAGCCGACCGCCACGAGTTTCTTGGCGTGATCGAAGATCTCTTCGGTCAACTGAGTGCGGGAGCGAATGCCGATAAAGTGCGCGTCGGCGATCTTTTCCTTTAGCTGGGCTTCCGGCAGAGAACTGGTGATGTACTCAATGCTGGTGTACCCGGCGGCCTTCAGGACGTCGACGGCCGATGGGTGGACGCCTTCCAGAAGAAGGAACTTGATCTTGCTCTTATCGAGAGAAGTCTTGCTCATCTGCGTAAACCTGTATCCCGGAGAAAAATGGCAGGGAATCGGATCACGTAAGCTGACCCGGACGGCAGGAAAGCCGTCACCGCAGAAACGCCCTTGGGCTCTGTCCTGCGGGGGCGGTATGCTAGCATACGCGCCCCGCTAAACACCTATTCCTGCGACGTGAAGCGTTCTCAGGATGACCATGAATTGTTCGAGAGTTCTGTCGATGACCCATCCTGCCCTGATTGATGAGCTAAAGACCCTGGTTGAGCCCGGTAAAGTGCTGACCGATGCAGACTCCCTGGAGGCTTACGGCAAGGATTGGACCAAGCACTTCGCACCCGCACCGGTCGCCATCGTGTTCCCCAAGACCACCGAGCAGGTGCAAGCCATTGTGCGTTGGGCCAATGAACACAAGGTGGCGCTGGTGCCATCGGGCGGGCGTACCGGCCTGTCGGCAGCGGCGGTCGCGGCGAATGGCGAAGTGGTGGTGTCGTTCGACTACATGAACCAGATTCTCGACGTGAACCTCACCGACCGCACCGCCGTGTGCCAGCCGGGTGTGGTCACCAAGCAATTGCAGAACGTCGCCGAAGAAAAAGGCCTGTACTACCCGGTGGACTTCGCCTCGTCGGGTTCGAGCCAGATTGGCGGCAACATCGGCACCAATGCCGGCGGGATCAAGGTGATTCGCTACGGCATGACCCGCAACTGGGTCGCCGGCATGAAAGTCGTCACCGGCAAAGGCGATGTGCTGGAACTGAACCGTGACCTGATCAAGAACGCCACCGGCTACGACATGCGTCAACTGTTCATCGGCGCCGAAGGCACCCTGGGCTTTGTGGTTGAAGCCACCATGCGCCTGGACCGTGCGCCGAAAAACCTCACCGCCATGGTGCTCGGCACCACCGACTTCGACTCGATCATGCCGGTATTGCACGCGTTCCAGAGCAAACTCGACCTGACTGCCTTCGAATTCTTCTCCGACAAGGCCCTGGCCAAGGTCATGGGCCGTGGTGACGTGCCGGCGCCGTTCGAAACCGAGTGCCCGTTCTACGCGCTGCTGGAATTCGAAGCCACCACCGAAGAAGTTGCCAACCACGCGCTGGAAACCTTCGAACACTGCGTGGAGCAGGGCTGGGTGCTGGACGGCGTGATGAGCCAGAGCGAAACCCAACTGCACAACCTGTGGAAACTGCGCGAGTACATCTCCGAGACCATTTCCCACTGGACCCCGTACAAGAACGATATTTCGGTGACTGTCTCCAAAGTGCCGGCGTTCTTGAAGGAAATCGACGCGATCGTCGGCGAACACTATCCTGACTTCGAAATCGTCTGGTTCGGCCACATCGGCGACGGCAACCTGCACCTGAACATCCTCAAGCCGGAAAACCTGAGCAAAGACGAGTTTTTCGCCAAGTGCGCCACCGTGAACAAGTGGGTATTTGAAACCGTCGAGAAGTACAACGGTTCGATCTCCGCCGAACACGGCGTGGGCATGACCAAGCGCGATTACCTGACCTACAGCCGTTCCCCGGTTGAAATCGAATACATGAAAGCAGTGAAAGCGGTGTTCGACCCGAACGGGATCATGAACCCTGGCAAGATCTTCGCTGTTTAACCGCCCCTGAAGGAGTCGTTCCATGAGCTACCAGCACAAGTATGTCGACGGCACCAACATCCACTTCCCTCTGGGCAAGGTGGTGTGCATCGGGCGTAACTACGCCGAACATGCCAAGGAACTGGACAACCCGGTCCCGACCGAGCCGCTGCTGTTCATCAAGCCTGGCAGCTGTGTGGTCGCGCTGGAAGGCGGTTTCGCCATTCCGACCGAGCGCGGTTCGGTGCATTACGAGGCGGAAATCGCCGTGTTGATCGGCAAACCCTTGTCGACCAAGCCCAGCCGCGAAGAAGTGCTGGACGCTATCTCCGGCTTCGCCCCGGCGCTGGACCTGACCTTGCGCGACAAGCAGGCCGAACTGAAGGCCAAGGGCCTGCCCTGGGAAATCGCCAAGTCCTTCGACGGCGCGGCCGTGATTGCGCCGTTCGTGGTTGGCAGCACCTTCCCGGACGTGACCGACATCGGCATTCGCCTGACCATCAATGGCCAAGTGCGCCAGGACGGCAACAGTTCGCAGATGCTCAACCCGATCATCCCTATGATCCAGCACATGGCCGGCTGCTTCTCGCTGCAGGCGGGCGATGTAATCCTCACCGGTACCCCGGTGGGCGTGGGCCCGCTGAATGTGGGCGATGAGCTGGTGCTGGAGCTGGTGGGCGCCAGCCGCTTCGAAAGCAGCGTTCGCTAAAGCCCTGGCAAAACGCGGTCAAAAATGTGGGAGCGGGCTTGCTCGCGAATGCGGTATGTCAGTCACAAATATGCTGACTGATCCACCGCATTCGCGAGCAAGCCCGCTCCCACATTTGATTTGTGTACTGCTTTGAAATCGAACATTTTGCATTTTTTTCACACCGCATCCGGATAATTCCCAGCTTCCTGCGCGCGGGCCGTTTGCTCCTGTGCTATCACCTAAAGCTGACTCCCCGGAAAAGCGCCCCATGGCCGTGCCCCTGCCCACGATTAGCTCCAAGCCCCGCTCCCGTTTTGCCCTGCGCTGGTATTCCTGGCTGTTCCTGGCCGGCGTGGTGGTGTACGGCGTTTCGTGGGCCATGCACTGGGATGATCGCGGCGCGTTATGGGTCGCTGAGCGCTTTGAAACGCCGGCTGAACAGCAGGCCAGTGTCTGGCTGCCGGACTATCACGCCGTCATCGACGGCAAGTTGCTGCCGGGTATGGAAAAGGACGAGGCTTCGGACGTTTCCTATAACCCGCAGACCAAAACCCTGTTTTCCGTCATGGGCAAAAACCCTTTCCTTGCGGAGTTGAGCCTGCAAGGCGACGTGCTGCGCAAAATGCCGCTCAATGGATGGAACAACCCGGAAGGCGTGACCGTGATGGAGAACGGCCTGATGGCCATCGTCGATGAACGCATGCACACCCTGACCGTGGTCAAGGTCGATGCCAGCACTCAGCAACTGAACATCGCCGACTTCAAGACCTACGACCTGGGCCCGTCCAAAGACCAGAACAAAGCCTTTGAGGGCATCACCTGGGACAAGCGCAACGGGCAGATCGTACTCGGCGAAGAGCGCCCGCCTGCATTGTTCACCTGGAAAAGCGACGGCGCCACGCTGACCGGCGACAAGCAAAAAGTTGCCAGCAAAGAGTTGGACATGCGCAACCTCTCGGCCCTGGCCGTTGACCCGCGCACCGGGCACTTGCTGGTACTGTCGGCCGACTCCCACCTGTTGCTGGAGCTGGATGAGAAGGGCAAGCAAGTCAGCTTCATGACCTTGCTCGGCGGTTTCAACGGCCTCAAGCACACCATTCCCCGGGCCGAAGGCGTGACCATGGACGAGAACGGCACGCTGTACATGGTCAGTGAGCCAAACCTGTTCTACCGTTTCGAAAAGCAAAAATAACCCACGATTACGTCGGATATTGCTCCAGGAACGGCATTCGCCAGACATCGGGCAGCGTTTAAGTTTAAATTCAGACGGGCGTGATATTCATTCGCCACTTTTGATCTTGAGCCCTGCCGATGCGCCGATTTGCACGCCCCAAACCCGCGTTTCTCATTCTGTTGTTGATCGCCCTGGCTACGGCCGGGGTGGTCGCGCAGCAGTTTCGTTTGTTCGAACGCGCGTGGTTCAACTGGCAGGCCTGGCACCAACCTGCGGATGAGCGCTCCATCGGCCTGGCCGATTACCGGGTGGTGGTCGAGGGCCAAGTGATTGAAGGCCTCAACGATGACGTCTCGGCACTGACCTACGACCCGGTACGCAAAAGCCTGTTTACCGTCACCAACAAAAACGCCGAGCTGATCGAGCTGTCCCTGGAGGGCAAGATCCTGCGGCGCATTCCCCTGGTGGGCTTTGGTGATGCCGAGGCCGTGGAATTCATCAGCGACAATATCTACGTGATCAGCGATGAAGCCCAGCAGCGGCTGATCAAGGTGCATGTGAACGACGACACCCAATTTCTCGACGCTGCCGACGCGGAGCAAATGACCCTCGGCGTGCACATCGGTGGCAACAAGGGCTTTGAAGGCCTGGCCTACGACTCGGTGGGCAAGCGCCTGTTCGTGGCCAAGGAGCGCGACCCGATGCTGATCTACGAGGTCCACGGGTTTCCCCACTTCAAACCGGAAAAAACCTACTCGGTGCACGTGATCAACAACCCCAAGCGCGATGCCGGGCTGTTTGTACGTGACCTGTCGAGTTTGCAATACGACGAGCGCAGCGGCCATTTGCTGGCGCTGTCGGATGAGTCGTTTCTGGTGTTGGAGCTGGATATCGACGGTCGGCCGTTGAGCAGTCTGTCTTTGCTCAACGGGCGCCATGGCCTGAAAAAACGGGTGCCCCAGGCCGAAGGGATCGCCATGGATGACGAAGGCAGCTTGTACCTGGTCAGCGAGCCGAACCTGTTCTACGTGTTCAAGAAACCCAGCCCCTGAAAACGCTGAATCACCCTGTGGGAGCGGGCCCGTTCCCACATTAGATTTTGTGTCAGGCCTTGAGGGTTTTCACGCCTTCAGGGGTGCCAAGCAGCAACACATCCGCCGGGCGCGCCGCAAACAAACCATTGGTCACCACGCCGACGATGGCGTTGATTTGCGTCTCAAGCTCCACCGGGTCTGTGATCTGCATATTGAATACGTCAAGGATGATGTTGCCGTTGTCAGTCAACACGCCTTCGCGGTACACCGGGTCGCCGCCCAGCTTCACCAGCTCACGGGCCACATGGCTGCGGGCCATCGGGATCACTTCCACCGGCAGCGGGAACGCGCCGAGTACCGGCACCAGCTTGCTGCCGTCAGCGATGCAGATGAAGGTCTTGGCCACGGCCGCGACGATCTTCTCGCGGGTCAGGGCTGCGCCGCCGCCCTTGATCAGGTTCAGGTGCGCGTCGCTTTCATCGGCGCCGTCGACGTAGAACTCCAAATCGCTCACGGTGTTGAGCTCGTACACCGGAATGCCGTAGCCTTTCAGGCGCGCGGCGGTGGCTTCGGAGCTGGCCACGGCGCCGTCGAATGCGCCCTTGTGCTGGGCCAGTGCATCAATAAAGCAGTTGGCGGTGGAGCCGGTGCCGACACCGACGACGCTCTTGTCGTCGAGTTTGGGAAGGATTAAATCGACGGCGGCCTGGGCCACTGCCTGTTTGAGTTGATCCTGGGTCATGCGGGCTCCGGAACGGGCGGGGACTAAAGAGGGGCGCGAGTATAACCCAACAAAACCTCGGGATTCGTGTGGTCGCCCGGCCAAAAGCCGGGTTAGACTCCTTGGCCCTGCCAAACCGTGAAAGTAGAAGCCCGCCGATGCTTGAACAGTACGTCAAAAAGATCCTCACCTCGCGCGTTTACGACGTTGCCGTAGAAACCCCGCTGCAGACCGCCCGCCAGCTCTCCGAGCGCCTGGGCAACACGGTCTGGCTCAAGCGTGAAGACTTGCAGCCGGTGTTCTCGTTCAAGATTCGCGGCGCCTATAACAAGCTGACTCAGCTGACCGCCGAAGAGCGTGCGCGCGGCGTGGTCACCGCGTCTGCCGGCAACCACGCCCAGGGCCTGGCCCTGGCGGCCAAGGTGCTGGGGGTCAAGGCCACTATCGTGATGCCCAAGACCACCCCCGAAATCAAGGTCGAAGGCGTGCGCTCCCGTGGTGGCAAAGTGGTGCTGCACGGCGATTCCTTCCCGGAGGCCCTGGCGTACTCGCTGAAACTGGTCGACGAAAAAGGCTACGTCTACATTCATCCCTACGATGATCCGCACACCATTGCCGGGCAGGGCACCGTGGCAATGGAGATTCTGCGTCAGCACCCTGGGCCGCTGGACGCGATTTTCGTACCGGTGGGCGGCGGCGGGCTGATCGCCGGTATTGCGGCCTACGTGAAATACCTGCGCCCCGACATCAAGATCATCGGCGTCGAGCCGGACGACTCCAACTGCCTGCAAGCCGCCATGGCTGCGGGTGAGCGCGTGGTGCTGCCGACCGTCGGGATCTTTGCCGACGGCGTGGCGGTGGCGCAGATCGGCCAGCATACCTTTGACATCTGCAAAGACTATGTGGATGAAGTGATCACCGTCAGCACCGACGAAATCTGTGCGGCCATCAAGGACATCTACGACGACACCCGTTCCATCACCGAGCCTGCGGGCGCTCTGGGTGTGGCGGGCATCAAGAAGTACGTGGAAACCCGCGGCGTCACCGGGCAAACCCTGGTCGCCATCGACTCCGGCGCCAACGTCAACTTCGACCGCCTGCGTCATGTGGCCGAGCGCGCCGAGCTGGGAGAAGGCCGCGAAGCCATCATCGCCGTGACCATTCCGGAAAAACCGGGCAGCTTCAAGGCATTCTGCGAGGCCGTGGGCAAGCGCCAGATCACCGAATTCAACTACCGTTACCACACCGGCCGCGAGGCGCACATCTTCGTTGGCGTGCAGACTCACCCCGAAAACGACCCGCGCAGCGCGCTGATCGCCAGCCTGACGAGCCAGGGTTTCCCGGTGCTGGACCTGACCGAGAACGAACTGGCCAAGTTGCACATCCGGCATATGGTGGGTGGGCACGCAGCGAAAGTCAGCGACGAGTTGGTGTTCCGCTTCGAATTCCCGGAGCGTCCGGGCGCACTGTTCAACTTTCTTAACAAATTAGGCGGGCGCTGGAACATCTCGATGTTCCACTATCGCAACCACGGCGCGGCCGACGGCCGTGTAGTCGCCGGCCTGCAAGTGCCGGCGGACGAGCGTCACCTGGTGCCGGCCGCCCTGGCGGAAATCGGCTACCCGTATTGGGATGAAAGCGAAAACCCGGCCTACCAACTGTTCCTCGGTTGAGCGACTACGCTGACTGAGCGGCCCTTAAGGAATAGAGACCATGGAAACGCTGACCACCCTCAAGGTTATCCACATCACTGCCACCGTGTTGCTGCTGCTCAGCGGCCTTGGCCTGGCGGTGCTGGCCTGGCGCAAACGCAGCGCCGGCCCGGCAGTGACCGTGCAACGCCCGTGGGCGTTTGTGTGGCTGCTGATGGGAGTTTGCGTGGTCAGCATGCCGTTTACCGGCTGGTGGCTGGCGCATCTGATCGGCTGGCCGCTGGGGCAAACCTGGATTTTGGGCTCCAGCATCCTCTACACCGTGGCGGCGCTGGCCTGGTTTTGGCTGGTGGCGCGGCTTAACCGCCTGCGCAAGGGGGAGGGCGGCAGCCTGAATTTCACGCTGGTGCTGGCGGTGGTCAGCCTGGTGGGGTTTGTGGCGATTGCGGGGTTGATGGGGGCCAAGCCGGTTTAGGGCTGTTGTGGCGAGCGGGCTTGCCCCGCGTTGGGCTGCGAAGCAGCCCTTAGACCGGCGAATCAGTTTTATCAGGATAAGCGCAGTGGCTGTATTGGGGCTGCTTCGCAACCCAACGCGGGGCAAGCCCGCTCGCCACTGGTCATCAGCCGCGCAGCGAAATCACCGGCCACCCACGCTTCTCAGCCTCAGCCCGTAAATTCGGGTCCGGATCCACCGCCACCGCATGCGTCACCTGCTCCAGCAGCGGCAAGTCATTCATCGAATCGCTATAGAAGTAGCTGTCTTGCAGGCTATAGCCGGTCTCTTCCAGCCAGCGATTCAAGCGCGTCACCTTGCCTTCACGGAAGCACGGCACGTCAGTGCTGCGCCCGGTGTAGCGGCCATTTTCCATCTCGCACTCGGTGGCGATCAGGGTTTCAACGCCCAAGCGTGCTGCGATTGGCGCGGTGACGAAACGGTTGGTGGCGGTGATGATCACCAGTTTGTCGCCGGCGGCGCGGTGTTTGGCCAGCAGTTCTACGGCCAGCGGCAGCATCAGCGGTTCAATGCAGTCGCGCATGAAGTCGTTGTGCCATTCGTCCAACTGGGCCATCTCGGTGCGGCCGAGGATTTCCAGGCTGAAGTTCAGGTAGGCGGCGTTGTCGAGCTTGCCGGCCAGGTAATCCTGGTAAAACTCATCGTTGCGGGCCTTGTAGGCGATAGGGTCGAGAATCCTGCGTTCACAGAGGTAATCGCCCCACGCGTGATCGCTGTCACCGCCGAGAAGGGTGTTGTCCAAGTCGAATAAAGCCAGGCGCATTGCAGTTACTCGCTGAAAAGTCTGTAAAAAGGCGTCCAGAATACGGTCTTTTCACAAGAGTGCACATAAGGTAAGAAGCCTCGTTGCCGCTTGATGAACCTTTGTGGAACAATGCGGCGACATGCGTTTGCGAGGTTGTTGCCGTGATCGACCCCGATGGTTTCCGTCCTAATGTCGGGATTATTCTTACGAATGATGCCGGACAGGTGCTATGGGCTCGCCGAATCAACCAAGATGCCTGGCAGTTTCCTCAAGGCGGAATCAACCCCGACGAAACCCCTGAAGACGCCTTGTACCGTGAGTTGAATGAAGAAGTCGGCCTTGAGCGCGAAGATGTGCAAATTCTGGCCTGTACCCGTGGCTGGTTGCGCTATCGTTTGCCGCAACGCCTGGTGCGTACCCACAGCCAACCGCTGTGCATCGGCCAGAAGCAGAAATGGTTTCTCCTGCGCCTGATCTCCAACGAGCAGCGGGTGCGGATGGATTTGACCGGTAAACCGGAGTTCGATGGCTGGCGCTGGGTCAGCTATTGGTACCCGTTGGGCCAGGTGGTGACATTCAAGCGCGAAGTTTATCGTCGCGCTCTCAAAGAGCTTGCCCCGCGCCTTTTAGCGCGCGACTGACGACGGAGTTCGACCCCGAGCCATGCTCAATACGCTGCGCAAGATCGTCCAGGAAGTTAACTCCGCCAAGGATCTCAAGGCGGCGTTGGGGATTATTGTGTTGCGCGTCAAGGAAGCCATGGGCAGCCAGGTCTGCTCGGTTTACCTGCTGGACCCCGAGACCAACCGTTTTGTGCTGATGGCCACCGAGGGCCTGAACAAGCGCTCCATCGGCAAGGTCAGCATGGCGCCCAATGAAGGTCTGGTGGGCCTGGTGGGGACGCGTGAAGAACCCCTGAACCTCGAAAACGCGGCCGATCACCCGCGTTACCGCTACTTTGCCGAAACCGGTGAAGAGCGCTACGCCTCGTTCCTCGGCGCACCGATCATTCACCACCGCCGCGTCGTCGGCGTGTTGGTCATCCAGCAAAAAGAGCGCCGCCAGTTCGACGAAGGTGAAGAAGCCTTCCTTGTGACCATGAGCGCGCAGCTCGCAGGCGTAATTGCCCACGCCGAAGCCACGGGCTCGATTCGCGGCCTGGGCCGTGAAGGCAAGGGCATCCAGGAAGCCAAGTTCGTCGGCGTGCCGGGTTCGCCGGGCGCGGCGGTCGGTACGGCGGTGGTCATGCTGCCGCCGGCGGATCTGGATGTAGTGCCGGACAAGACCGTCAAAGACATCGACGCCGAAATCAAACTGTTCAAGACCGCCCTGGAAGGCGTGCGCGCCGACATGCGCAACCTGTCGAACAAGCTGGCCACCCAGCTGCGCCCGGAAGAGCGCGCGCTGTTCGACGTGTACCAGATGATGCTCGACGACGCGTCCCTCGGGAACGAAGTCAAAACCGTGATCAAGACTGGCCAATGGGCCCAGGGCGCATTGCGCCAGGTGGTCACCGATCACGTCAACCGTTTTGAAATGATGGACGACGCTTACCTGCGCGAGCGGGCCTCGGATGTGCGCGACCTCGGTCGCCGTCTGCTGGCCTACCTGCAGGAAGACCGTAGCACCAACATGGTTTTCCCCGACAACACCATTCTGGTCAGTGAAGAGCTGACTGCCACCCAGCTCGGCGAAGTGCCGGAAGGCAAGCTGGTGGGGTTGGTGTCGGTACTCGGTTCGGGTAACTCCCACGTCGCGATCCTGGCCAGGGCCATGGGCATTCCGACGGTGATGGGCCTGGTGGACCTGCCGTATTCCAAGGTCGACGGCATCGACATGATCGTCGATGGCCATCGTGGTGAAGTGTTCACCAACCCCAGCGAAGTGCTGCGCAAGCAATACGCTGAAGTGGTTGAAGAAGAGAAACAACTGGCGCTGGGCCTCGATTCGTTGCGCGAGTTGCCGTGCGTGACCACCGACGGCCACCGCGTGCCGCTGCTGGTGAACACCGGCCTGCTCGCCGATGTGGCCCGTGCGCAACAGCGCGGCGCCGAAGGGGTAGGGCTGTACCGCACCGAAGTGCCGTTCATGATCAACCAGCGTTTCCCGAGCGAGAAGGAGCAGCTGGCGATTTATCGCGAGCAACTGCAAGCCTTCCACCCGTTGCCGGTGACCATGCGCAGCCTGGACATCGGCGGCGACAAGTCGCTGTCGTATTTCCCGATCAAGGAAGACAACCCCTTCCTCGGCTGGCGCGGTATCCGCGTGACCCTCGACCATCCGGAAATTTTCCTGGTGCAGACCCGCGCCATGCTCAAGGCCAGCGAAGGCCTGAACAACCTGCGCATCCTGCTGCCGATGATTTCCGGCACCCATGAGCTGGAAGAAGCGTTGCATTTGATCCACCGCGCCTGGGGCGAGGTGCGCGACGAAGGCGCCGACGTGCCGATGCCGCCGATTGGCGTGATGATTGAAATTCCGGCAGCGGTCTACCAGGCCAAAGAGCTGGCGCGGCAGGTGGACTTCCTGTCGGTGGGCTCCAACGACCTGACCCAATACCTGCTGGCCGTGGACCGTAATAACCCACGGGTCGCCGACCTCTACGACTACCTGCACCCGGCAGTGCTGCAAGCCCTGCAACACGTGGTGCGCGACGCCCATGCCGAAGGCAAACCGGTGAGCATCTGCGGTGAAATGGCTGGCGACCCGGCGGCGGCGGTGCTGTTGATGGCGATGGGCTTTGACAGCCTGTCGATGAACGCCACCAACTTGCCGAAGGTGAAGTGGATGCTGCGCCAGGTTGAGCTGAGCATGGCCAAGGAACTGCTGGCCGAGCTGATGACTATCGACAACCCGCAAGTTATCCACAGTTCGCTGCAGTTGGCGCTGAAGAACCTGGGGCTGACGCGGATGATCAACCCGGCTTCGGCCAAAACCTTGTAGCCGACAAAGATCAAAATGTGGGAGCGAGCAAGCCCGCTCCCACATTGGTTTTGTGGCGTGCTAGATATTGAGCTCGATCTCACCCAAGCGCCCACCGTGCGGCCCAAAACTGCGCTCCACCATCCGCCGCGACCCATCGGCATTCACAATCAACACGGTGCTCGCCCGCGTCCCGTAACTCGGGCTGGCAATAAACACGCTGGACAGCAGGCTCTCCGTCGCCAACCCCACGCCGGTATCCGGCAAATCCGCAAACGGCGCGGTCTGCGGGTCGCTCAAAATGTCCAGCAAGGCCTCGGGCTGTGGATTCTCCAGCAGCCCGCCCAGCGCCGCCCTGGCCTTGAGCAACTTCGGCCACGGCGTATTCAGCCCGGCATTGGATAATCCGTACACCCCGGCCTCTAACCGTGTCGGCTCGGTGTCATTGGCGTTGTAATGCCACAGCTCTTCCCGCGTGCCCACCAGCAGGTTAAACCCGGAATATTCAATCGAACGGCCGTTAACGTCGGCCAAATACTCTTCAATCGGCTGAGAACCCGCAAGAAACCGCGCCACCAATTCCCCACGGGACTTGCGTGCCGGCGGCTGGTGCGGGTCTCGAATATTGGTCAGCGCAGCAAAACGCCCGTCGGCGTTGACCCCAAGCCAAGTGCCGCCGGCTTCCTGATCGCGCCCGGCGTAGATATGCGGCGCATCGGGCCACTGGGCCAGCGCCAGGCTGGGGCGGGCGTAGAACTCATCACGGTTGGCCGCGACGATCAGCGGTTGGGCATGGCCCGGCCGCCAGGCGAAAACAATCAGGCACATCAGGTGATCCCTTTTGTGTTTTTCCTCACTCTACCGACACAACGGCAGGCGTTCCATCGTATCGAAGTTGGGCCGCACGCCTTCCATCCGTTAACATGCCAGCCTATTTGGCGTGTGCGAACTTCTTAATTTGATATAGCGGCTGTAACGCAGGCTTAATCGCACACCGGCATGGTCCGGTGCGCCATGACTAATGATTTAACGAGGAGTCGCAATGCTGCCTTACCCGCAGATCAACCCGGTGGCCGTGGCCATCGGTCCGCTGCAAATCCACTGGTACGGGTTGATGTACCTGATCGGCATCGGCGGTGCCTGGCTGCTGGCTTCCCGGCGCCTGAACCGCTTCGACCCGACCTGGACCAAGGAGAAGCTCTCCGACATGGTGTTCTGGATGTCGATGGGTGTCATCGTCGGCGGGCGCCTGGGGTATGTGCTGTTTTATGATCTGCCGGCCTACATCGCCAACCCGACGCTGATCTTTGAAGTGTGGAAGGGCGGCATGGCGTTCCACGGCGGTTTCGTCGGCGTGATGATCGCCGCTTGGTGGTTCGGCCGCCGTAACGGCAAGTCGTTCTTCCAGTTGATGGACTTTGTGGCACCGTTCGTGCCGATCGGGCTGGGCGCGGGGCGTATCGGTAACTTCATCAATGCCGAATTGTGGGGCAAACCGAGTGACGTGCCGTGGGCCATGGTGTTCCCGCCATTCAGTGACCCCGCGCAACTGTCGCGCCACCCGTCGCAGCTCTACCAGTTCGCGTTGGAAGGCGTGGCGCTGTTCCTGATCCTCTATATCTTCTCGCGCAAGCCGCGCCCGACCATGGCCGTGTCCGGCATGTTCGCGCTGTTCTACGGGATCTTCCGCTTTATCGTCGAGTTCGTCCGCGTGCCCGATGCACAGCTGGGCTACCTGGCGTGGGGCTGGGTGACCATGGGTCAGATTCTCAGCCTGCCGATGATCATCGCTGGCCTGGGCCTGCTGTGGTGGGCTTACAATCGTCCGCAGCCGATCAAGAACGCCGCGCTTTAAACTCGAACGCCGGGGCTTGCGAGCCCCGGCTTCTTTGATACAGGTACACACATGAAGCAATATCTCGAACTACTGAACGACGTCGTGACCAATGGATTGACCAAGGGCGATCGCACCGGCACCGGCACCAAAGCCGTGTTTGCCCGTCAGTATCGGCATAACCTGGCCGACGGCTTCCCGCTGCTGACCACGAAAAAGCTTCATTTCAAAAGCATCGCCAATGAATTGATCTGGATGTTGAGCGGCAATACCAACATCAAGTGGCTCAATGAAAACGGCGTGAAAATCTGGGACGAATGGGCCACCGAAGACGGCGACCTGGGCCCGGTCTACGGCGAGCAATGGACCGCCTGGCCGACCAAGGACGGCGGCACGATCAACCAGATCGACTACATGGTCGACACGTTGAAGAACAACCCCAACAGCCGCCGCATCCTGTTCCACGGCTGGAACGTCGAATACCTGCCGGACGAAACCAAGAGCCCGCAGCAAAACGCGCGCGACGGCAAGCAAGCCCTGCCGCCATGCCACCTGCTGTACCAGGCGTTCGTGCACGACGGCCACCTGTCGATGCAGCTGTATATCCGCAGCTCCGACGTGTTCCTCGGCCTGCCGTACAACACCGCCGCCCTGGCGCTGCTGACCCATATGCTGGCCCAACAGTGCGACCTGATCCCTCACGAGATCATCGTCACCACCGGCGACACCCACGCCTACAGCAACCACATGGAACAGATCCGCACCCAACTGGCGCGCACGCCGAAAAAGTTGCCGGAACTGGTGATCAAGCGCAAACCGGCGTCGATCTACGACTACAAGTTCGAAGACTTCGAAATCGTCGGCTACGACGCCGACCCCAGCATCAAGGCCGACGTCGCCATCTGACGCCTAGATGCAGGTGTAGCCCGCATCCGCATTGATGATCGAGCCTGTGAGCAGGCTCGACGCATCGGAAGCGAGAAACTGCACCAGCGACGCCACTTCATGGGGCTGGCCCATGCGCCCGGCGGGGGTCATGTCCAGCCAGCGCTGAATCAACCCCGGCTGGCTTTCCAGGCCATGCAGCAAGGGCGTTTCGATATAGGTCGGCGCCACTGCATTCACCCGCACCCCACGTTTTGCCCACTCCACCGCCAATGACTTGGTCAATTGGTGCACGCCCGCCTTTGACGCGTTGTAGTGGCATTGCGGCTGCGGCACATTCACCACCTGCCCCGACATCGACCCGATATTGATCACCGACCCGCGCCCGGCTTCCAGCATGCGCCGGCCAAACCCCCGGCAGGTGCGGAACACGCCGGTGAGGTTGACGGTGATGACCTTGTCCCATTCCTCGTCGGTCATTTCCTCAGCCGGGGTGTTGGTGACGATACCGGCGTTGCACACCAGAATATCCAGCGGCGGCAGCGACGTCGCCAGGGCGTTGATCGCGGCGCTGTTCGTCACATCCAAGGCTTCGGCGCGGGCGGCATAGCCTTTCTCGATCAACTGCTGTGCGGTAGTCATCGCCCGGGCGTGCAGGATATCGGTGCAGATCACCTCAGCCCCGGTCGCCGCCAGCGCTTCAGCAATCGCCGCCCCAATGCCCTGACCGGCGCCGGTCACCAGCGCCAGCTTGCCGTTCAGCGCCTGTTTTTCCGAATAATTCATTGATCGTCCCTCAACACACAAATGGAAAAGCAGTTGCGCGCACTGCCCTTGTGGCGAGCGGGCTTGCCCCGCGTTGGGTTGCGCAGCGACCCCAAAAATGGGACTGCTGCGCAGTCCAACGCGGGGCAAGCCCGCTCGCCACAGAGGCCTATGTTCAGGTCAGCGCACAGCGCAATGCCTCACCGCGCAGCCCGCGCAAGGCTTCCTCACTGGCCAACCGCTGCAACGCATCCACCGACGCATCGGAAAAAAACGCTGCATGGGGTGACACCAACAAATGCGGGGCCTTACGCAACGGCGAATCCGCCGGCAATGGCTCTTTCTCGAACACATCCAGCCCCGCCCCCGACAACTGCCCGCTGACCAGTGCCTGAGCCAGCGCCGTCTCGTCGATCAAACCACCCCGGGAACAGTTGATGAGAATAGCGCCCCTGGGCATCCGCGCGATGGCCTCGGCATCAATCACGTGGCGCGTTTCCGGCGTGAGCGGCACATGCAGCGACAGCACGTTGGCGCAGGCAATCACTTCGGCCCGCGACATTGGCTCAATTCCGGATTCTCGCGCCTGCTGGTTGGTGACGTAAGGGTCGTAACCCACAATCGTGCAACCAAATGCCGCCATGCGTGACGCAAACGCACGGGCAATACGGCCCAGGCCGATCAGGCCGACGGTGGTGTCGCGCAGGGAGCGCACGCCATCGACCATCTGCGCGATCTTCCACTCGCCATTGCGAATGCCGCTGCCGTAATGATCGAGCTTGCGCGCCAGCGCCAGGGTCATCGCGGCGGCGTGGTCGGCCACCTCTTCAACGCCATAATCCGGCACGTTGCACACCCGAATCCCCAGCTCTTTGGCCGCCGCGAGGTCGACGTTATCCACGCCGACGCCATAGCGCACCACCACCGCACCCGGAGCCATGGCCGCCATCACGCGATGGGTCATTGGCGCGAAGTTGTTGATCACCGCATGGGCGCCGCGCACGGCTTCCAGGGTCTCGTCTTCGCTGCGGCACTGGTGCTCGAAGAACTGTGCGCCGACGAGTGCAGCGGCGGCCTGTTCATGGCGCGTGTTGCCGAACGCCTGGTCGGTCACTACAAACTTCTGGCTCATAGCAGCCCCCGTTTTGCCAGGTTGCGCATCAACGCGCGGGTGCCGTAGGTCCAGGGCGCGGCTTCGTCGGAGTACACGACGGTATTGCGCAAGGTGCCCAGCAGTGGCGAGGAAATTTCCACCAGATCACCGGCCTTGTGGGTAAAGCCCGAACCCTTTTTCTCGCGGTCCTGGGTCGGCGCAAACATGGTGCCCAGAAACAGCATGAAACCGTCCGGGTATTGGTGGGATTTGTTGCGGGTCTGCTCGACCAGGTTCGCCGGCTTGCGGCTGATCTCGGCCATGTTCGAACCGCCGGACATTTCAAAGCCGTCGAGGCCGCTGACCGACAGGGTCAGGGTGGCGTTTTCAATGTCGGTCAGGGTGAAGTGCTCATCGAACAGGCGAATAAACGGTCCGATGGAGCACGAGGCATTGTTGTCCTTGGCCTTGCCCAGCAGCAGCGCGGAACGGCCTTCCACGTCCCGCAGGTTCACGTCATTGCCGAGGGTGGCGCCGCGAATGTTGCCTTGGCTGTCGACCGCCAGCACCACTTCGGGCTCGGGGTTGTTCCACTCGGAAATACGGTTGATGCCCACCTGCGCGCCGTAACCGACCGCCGCCATGGGCTGGGATTTGGTGAACACCTCGGCGTCCGGGCCGATACCCACTTCCAGATACTGCGACCACAAGCCTTCGGCAATCAGCGCGGCCTTGATCTCGGCCGCCTTGGCGGAACCGGCCTGCACATTCGACAGGCTGTCGCCGATCAACGAGCCGATCAGCGCGCGCAGTTCATTGGCGCGGCCAGGGTCGCCCGCCGTGCGTTCATCGATTACGCGTTCGACCATACTTCTGGCAAAGGTCACGCCGCAGGCCTTCAGCGCCTGGAAGTCGCAGGGCGCGAGCAGGCAAGGGCGGTCCGAGTGATAGCCCATCTCGGAGGGTTCAAGGATCAAGTCTGCGAGGTCGCCCACCGGCTCACCGGCCAGGGTGTCGAAGCGTTCGGCAGGGTTGTTGTCGAGGAAATCGGCCATGGACACCACCGACGGCGTGACGTCGATCAGCACGTTTTCGCGCAGGATCACCACACAAGGCCCCTTGCCGGGAAGCCAGACCCGACCGACCAATTTGGCGTGTTTAAGTGAGATGGGCAGCATGAGGGTGGTCCTTTATTGTTTGATATCTAGTAATGCTACGTTTCGATTTTGAGAGCGGTCAAGCGATCCTGCATGAAAGAAACTGCATTTTTCGCGATAAAAACCACGTTTTAAGACTAATTTGCTGAAAAATAAGGCGAATATTAAGTGTTTCAGGCGCTGGCGCACATTTATGGTGCAAAAGCTGTGTGGATGAATTTTCACCGGACTATTGCAAAAAGCTAGCAATACTATATTTTCGAATTAAGCGAGTGGTTCAACCGCCCAGACAGGTGACGGAGCAGTTCGATGCATAACAATAAGATTCACGGTGACACGATTGCCGCGCTGCAAGGCGCCTTGTTTATCGATGGTCAGCTGCGCAAAGGCGCTGGCGCCCAGTTGCCGGTCGAGAACCCCGCAACGGGTGAGGTGCTGGGGCATATCGCTGCTGCCACGCCGCAAGAGATCAACGAGACCGTGGCGGCTGCACGCCGTGCCTTTCTACTGTGGTCCCGCGAACTGCCCAAAACCCGCGCCAGTGCCTTGCATCGTTTGGGCGACCTGATCGCCGCCGATGCGCAGACCCTGGCACAGGTGATGACCGCCGAGCAGGGCAAGCCCGTCAATGAAGCCCGTGGCGAAGTGCTCAAGCTCGCCGAGGCTTGCCACTTCTATGCAGAAGAAGCCACCCGCGTGCACGGCGAGATCGTACCCAACGACCAACCGGGTTTCCAAAGCCTGGTGGTGCGCGAGCCGATTGGGGTAGTCGCTGCGATTACGCCATGGAACTACCCGGCAGAGCTGGTCGGCTGGAAGCTCTGCGCGAGCCTGGCCGCCGGTTGCACCATCGTCATCAAACCCGCCGAACTGACCCCGTTCACCGCGCTGGCCATTGCGCAAAAATGCATCGACGCCGGGATTCCCGCAGGCGTGGTCAATGTGCTGACCGGCAAGGGCTCGGTGGTCGGCCAGGCGCTGGTCGAACACCCGGATGTCAGCAAAGTCGCGTTCACCGGCTCCAGTGCCGTGGGCCTGCACATCCAGCGCAGTTGCCCGCAGGTCAAGCGCCTGTCCCTGGAACTGGGCGGCAACTGCCCGATGGTGGTCACCGCCAGCGCCGATGTCGCCGCCGCCGTCAAAGGTGCCACCCGCCGCAGCTTCCGCAATTGCGGGCAGATCTGCATCGCGATCAACCGCATTTATGTGCACCGTTCAATTTACGAAGATTTCGTCACCCAACTGGGCGCCGCCGCCGAGGCGCTGACCGTGCGCAACGGTCTGGAAAACCCCGGCGCCGATTTGGGCGCAATGGCCTCCGCTGAACCCTTGAACAAAACCCGCGCCCACCTCGAAGACGCGCTGGCCAAAGGCGCGCGCCTGGTCACTGGCGGCAAGGCACCTGAAGGTGAGGAGTTCGCCCACGGGCATTTCTTCCGTCCTACAGTCGTCGCCGATTGCACTCACGAGATGCTGGTGATGAGCGAAGAAACCTTCGGCCCGCTGGTGGGTGTCGCGCCGTTCGATGACCTCGCCGAAGCCGTGCACCTGGCCAACGACACGCCTTATGGGCTGGCCTCCTATGTGTACGCCCGTGACCTGGTGGACATCCACACCCTGTCGGCGCAGCTCGATTACGGCAACGTGGCGATCAATAACGTCGACGCCGGGATCATGAATGCGCCCTACGGTGGCCGCAAACAAAGTGGCGTGGGTTACGAACACGGGCGCGAAGGGCTGCTGGAGTACTTCAACTTCAAGCATGTTCGCCTGCACCACGGCGTCGGGAATTGAGCCATGCAGGCCCTTATTGGTATCGACATCGGCACCTCCGGGTGCAAGGCGTTGCTGCTGGACGCCCATGGCGCGGTGATTGCCGCTGACACGGCGACCTATCCGCTGTCCCAACCCCGGCCCGGCTGGACCGAGCAAGACCCTGAACTGTGGATCGACGGCGCCCGCCGTGCGATTGCCGGGGTACTGGCCAAGGCGCCCGGTGTGGAGTTGCTGGCGGTGGGTTTGTCCGGCCAGATGCACGGGCTGGTGCCGCTCGACGCCGCGCAACAAGTCCTGCGCCCGGCGATCCTGTGGAACGACCAGCGCAATGCCGCCGAATGCGAGTGGATCACCCAGACGGCCGGTGGCCTTGAAGGCCTGCTGGCCGCCACCGACAACCGCATGCTGGTGGGCTACACCGGCGGCAAGATTGTGTGGATGCAACGTCATGAACCCGAGTTGTTCGCGCGGCTGACCACGGTGCTCAACCCCAAGGATTATTTGCGCCTGCGCCTGACCGGTGAAATCGCCAGTGAAGTGTCGGATGCATCGGGCACCGGCCTGTTCAATGTACGTTCGCGGCAGTGGGCGACGGGGCTGGTGGAGACGTTGGGGATTGATCCCGCGTTGCTGCCACCGGTGTTTGAATCCCAAGTGATTTCCGGCCGGGTCAGCGCCCAAGGCGCCCAGCTGTTTGGCCTGCCGGTGGGCACGCCAGTGGCCGGTGGCGGCGGCGATTCAGTGATCCAGACCCTCGGCTCCGGTGTGATCGCGCCGGGCGAATTGCAAACCACCATCGGCACTGCCGGCATACTCGCCGCTGCGCTGGACACCCCCCAGGACAACCCCGACGGCCGCCTGCAGATCTTCTGCAACGTCGCCGCCGACAAGTGGCATTGCATGGGCGTGTCGCTGAACGCTGGCGGTTCGATGAACTGGTTTCGCGACACCTTCTGCGCTGGCGTGCCTTTCGAGCAGATCGCTGCCGAAGCTGCCGACAGCCCGCCCGGCGCCCATGGCCTGCTGTTTTTGCCTTACCTCAATGGCGAGCGCTGCCCCTATCCCGACCCGGTTCTGCGGGCCGCCTTTATCGGCCTCACTGGCCGCCATCAACGCGGTGATATGGCCCGCGCCGTGATGGAAGGCTCGGTCTACGCCCTTGCCGACATGTACGCGCTGATGCGCCCGCTGGGCATTGCCGGGCAGGTGATCAAGGCGTCCGGTGGCGGTGCGCGTTCGGTGCTGTGGCGCCAGTTGCAGGCGGACATTTTCGGCTGCGACGTGGTGACCACCGAGGGTGCGGCCGAGGGCGCTGCGTTCGGCGCGGCGCTGGTGGCCGGGCTGGCAGTGAATGTATGGCCCGACGCGGCAAGTGCCGCCGCCAGTTGCCGTGCGATGACCCGCCAGGCGCCCAATGGCGCCACGGCCGAGGTTCACGCTCAGGCCCACCGCATCTATCGCCATTTGTACCCGACGCTCAGGGAAACCTTTGTTGAGCTCGGCGCCCCTCTTTTCGATTAGGAGTCTTTTTCATGGCCGTCTATAACGCGCTGATTTTTGATCTCGACGGGACGCTGATCGACAGTGCCTGCGATATCGCGAAGGCCCTGAATGTCGGCTTCATGCTGAACGGCTGGCCGGAACTGGACCCGGATCACGTGGAAGCCTTCCTCGGCAACGGCCCGCGGCGCTTGATCGTCGACATCCTCGAAGACCTGGATATTCCCTACACCGAGGCCCAGGTGCAGCGCGCGTTTGAAGGCTACTTGCAGGCCTATATGGACGACCCGGCCGGGCGCACGCGGTTCTATCCCCATGTGCGCGAAGACCTGATGGCGCTGCGCGAAGCCGGGATTCGCCTGGGCATTTGCACCAACAAAAACCACGCCGTCACCGGCAAGGTCCTGCAGCAACTGGGCCTGGCGGATTTGTTCGACGCGGCGATCGGTGCCGACGCCGTGCCCGCCTGCAAACCCGACCCCGGCCACTTGCTCGCGGTCGCCGACGCCATGGCGCTGGCCGATGGCACGTGGGCTTATGTGGGTGACACCCGCGTCGACCAACAAACCGCGCGCGCTGCCGGTGTCGCCTTTTTTGTGGTGCCGTGGGGCGGTGGCCCGCTGGTGGAGATTTCTGCGGCGCAGCGCTTGAACCGTTTGGCTGATCTGTTACAACGCAGCCCACCCATCGCCAAGGAGCGCATATGAGCGACAGTTTGCTGCAACGCATCATTGATGAAAGCAAGAACATGCACCGCGCCGAGCGCCGGGTGGCCAATTTCGTCTCCACCTCGCCGTCCAAAGTGCTGCAGATGAGCATGGCCAAATTGTCGGAAACCTGTTCGGTCAGCGACCCGACCGTGATGCGGTTCTGCCGGCGTTTCGGTTTCGAGAGCTATCAGGCCTTGAAGCTGCACCTGGTGCAGAGCCTGGTGCCGTCGGCGCCGTTTGCCTACGAGCAGATCATCCCGGATGACAGCATCGACAACATTGTGCGCAAGACCTGCCGCAATTCGCTGAACGCGATCCAGCGTCTGGAAGAAGACCTGGAGCCGGAAAAGGTCGCCGAAGCCGCGCAGTTGTTGCAAGCCGCGAGCTGGGTAGGCATCTACGCCACCGGCATTTCGGTGGTCAACGCGCTGGACGCCGAGCACAAGTTCCAGCGCCTGGGCATGCGCTGCCAGGCCTTGCTGGGTGGCAAGCGCCAGGAAATGCACGCCGAAGGCGCGCGCAGCGGTGAAGTCGCGCTGATCTTTTCGCAATCGGGGCACACCCGGCAGATGGTCGACATGGCCATTGCCGCGCGCAAGGCCGGGGCCAAAGTGGTGTCGATTGCCGCCGATGACAGCCCGCTGGCGAAAGTCTCTGACGTGCTGATCGCCGTGAAACCCTACGAACACACCGAACTGATGACGCCCTTGGCATCACGGCTCAACCACCATTTGGTCACCAACATGTTGGTGGCGGCCATTGCCATCGCCAGCGGCAGTCAGTTCCCCGATCAACTGACCGCCCTCGATTCCTGGCGTACCGACAAAATTTAAACCCCGATCCGTGGAGCAGGTAATGAGCAATCAACAGAACGAAGCCAAGAAGGTCGCCGCCCGCCGGGTGATCGAGGAATTTGTGCGCGATGGCATGAAGCTGGGCCTGGGCTCCGGGACCACCTCGCATTTCTTCGTTCGCGAGCTGGGCAAGCACGTGGCCAACGGCTTGAAACTGACCTGCACCACCACCTCGCGATCCACTAATGACGTGGCGCGGGAAGTCGGCATCGAAATTACCGACCCCAACGACATCGGCGAGCTGGACCTGACCGTCGACGGCCCTGACGAAATCGACCGCCAGTTCAACATGATCAAGGGCGGCGGCGCCTGCCTGCTGTGGGAAAAGATCATCGCCCACGCCTCCAAACGCATGATCTGCGTGACCGACGAAACCAAGATCGTCGATAACCTGGGCGCCTTCCCGCTGCCGGTGGAAGTGGTGCAATTCGGCTGGAAGCAGACCGAGCGCCTGGTCCAGCGCGTGCTGGCCGAACACGGCATCCGCGACGTGCAGATCATCCGCCGCGAACGCAATGGCGAGACCGTGGTGACTGACAGCGGCAACTTCATCCTCGACTGCCATTGCGGCCCGGTGATCACCGACCCGGCGCCCCTGGAAATCGAGCTGAACCGAATCCCTGGCGTGGTGGAAAACGGCCTGTTCACCCGCGAGGCGGTGGGCATGGTAGTGGGCTGTTTTGACGGCACGTCCTACGTACAGATGCGCTGATTTCCCGATTTGTCTGGAGCTATACCGCACGACGCGTGAAGAAAGGAAAGACGTACTCAACCAACAATAATAAGTCGGAGTCACTTCCATGAAAAAAGTCGATTTTTCGAGCGTGAGCCGCCGCAGTGTCCTGGCAGGCGGTGTGGTACTGGGGTTGGGTTCGATGCTGGGGCGCACGGCCATGGCGCAGGCCCCGCTGTCGGTGGCCTATTCCAACAAGAGCCTGGATTACTACTTCTTCGTGATCCAGGAAGAGTCGGTCAAGCGCGCGGTGCAGGCGCAGGCCGGCAAGTTCCAGGCGACCAACGCCAGCTTCGACACCACCACCCAGCTCGGCCAATGGCAGAGCCTGATGCTGTCCCAGCCGTCGGCGATCATCTCCGACCCCATCGACAGCCAGGCCATCGTTTCGGCGATCAAGCGCTACAACCAACGCAAGATCCCGGTGGGCATCATCGACACCCCGGCCGACGGCGGCGACGTGGCGATCACCGTAAGCTTCGACAACTTCAAGGGCGGCGTGATGGCCGCTGAAGAAATCGTCAAACGCCTGGTGGCCAAATACGGCAGCCCCAAAGGCACCGTGCTCAACTGCTTCGGCGCCCTGGCGTCGGTGGCATGGCGCCTGCGCAAAGAGGGCATGGACTCGGTATTCGCCAAATACCCCGAGATCAAATACCTCGCACGGCCCACCGAAGGTCAGTTGGACAAGATGCAGTCGGTCACGCTCTCCACCCTCTCGGAATTCCCTGACCTGGACGCCGTGCACGCGCCGTCGGATTCGCCGTCACGCGGTATCGCCGCCGCGCTGAAGCAGAAAGACCGCTGGAAAAAAGTCGGCGAAAAAGGCCACGTCATCTTTATCAACATCGACGGCGAGCCGGTGGCGTTGGACTGGATCAAGGACGGCTACATGGACGGCTGCGTGTCCCAGGACCCGGTTGCCTACGGCCAGATCGCCGTGGAAATGATCACCAAGTACGCCCTCAACGGCCAGGCCGTGCCGCTGGGCACTTACCAGAACAAGGATTACTTCTGGGAAACCGGCGAGATCGTGCAGGGCAAAACCGGCCCGGCGCTGGTGATTCCGGCGTTCATGATCACCCCTGAAAACGCCGACGATAAACGCCACTGGGGCTACGTCGCGGAGAAGGTATGGGGCGTGGCTTCCAAGTGATGGGCCGTCGCGCGGCGTGAGCAACGGCTGGCGCGATGTTTATCCGACAAGGTGATGGTGAGAACAACAAAATGACCTTACACCCAACGCCCGACGACACGATCCTGAGCATCGAGAATGTCGCCAAAAGCTATGGCCCGGTCCGCGCCTTGCGCGGGGTGAGCACGCAAATCCGTCGCGGTTCGATCCACGGGCTGCTGGGGGAAAACGGCGCGGGCAAATCCACGCTGGTGGGGATTATTTCCGGGCAGGTCATTCCGACGTCCGGGCAGATCCTCATGAACGGGCAGCCGCTCAAGCAGGTGGACGTCAAGGTGATGGAGCAGGCCGGGGTATTCCTGGTGACCCAGGAGCCGATGATCATTGGCAACCTCACCGCCGCGGAAAACCTGATGCTCGGCATCTGGCCGACGCGCAATGGGCTGGTCGACTGGAAACAGTTGAACGCGGACGCGGCGCGCATGCTCGACGGTTCCGGCATCGACCCCAAAGCGCTCGCCGGGCAACTCGACGCCGTGGCGCGGCGCAAGCTGAACATCCTGCGGGCGATGTTTTCCGGGGGCAAGGTCATCATCCTCGATGAGCCGACCGCGTCACTGACTGTGGTCGACCGGCGCCAGTTGTTCGACTTCATGCTGCGCCTGAAAGGCGAGGGCGTGACCTTCATCTTCATTTCCCACTACAACGACGAAATCCTCGAAATCTGCGACGCGGTCACCGTGCTGCGCGACGGCGCCCTGGCGGGTACGCGTTCGGACATCACCGGGCTGACCTCCGAGCAGCTCACCGAGCTGGTGATCGGCCACGGCGTGCAGCTGTTCCAGCGCAAGCGCCGCGACCACAGCGGCAAGGCGCCGGCGATTTCCCTGCGCGGTGTGCGTGGCAAGTGGCTGGCGCTCGACAGCCTGGACATCGCGCCCGGCGAGGTGGTCGGTTTTACCGGGTTGCCCGGTGCAGGTGCGAAGGAAATGGCCCGGGCGATCTTCGGCCTGCACCCGGCCATCGGCACGCTGGCAATGAACGGCGAAGACGTGCGCCCACTGCCACGCTCCCCCAATGCGGCGTTCGAGGCGGGCATTGCCTACCTCTCCGACGACCGCCGCAAGGACGGCGCCGTGGGGCAGATGTCGATTGGCAGCAACATCGCCATGTCGTCCCTCGCCACGCGCAGCCGATTGGGCTTTATCGACGCCGATGCCGAGGCGTCGGTGATCAATCACTACTTTGCGGCGATGGGCGTCAAATCGCCCAATCCGGATTACTCGGTGAACACCCTCAGCGGCGGCAACCAGCAAAAGGTCTGCCTGGGCCGGGTGCTCGCGACCCAGCCACGCCTGTTGATGGTGGACGAGCCGACCCGTGGCATCGACATGGGCGTGAAGCAGGACGTGTTGCGCATCATCGACGAACTCAGTGATGCCGGCGTGGCGGTGATCATCGTGTCCAGCGACACCGATGAACTGGTGCGTGCGGTGGACCGGGTGTGCATCTTCGATCAGGGCACGATCAAGGAAACATTGACCGGAGAGGACATCTGCGTCGAGCGCATCCGCGCATCCGTACAAGGATCCAGCCGTTGAATAAGAAAAAGAGTGGAGACACGGGTATGAGTACTTTAGTGAAACCCGGCAACGGGGTAGCGCCTGCCGCAACCAAAATCAACGGCCCGGCCGTGCTGGGCTGGGTGCTGCACAACGTGGTGTGGATCTGGCTGATCGCGCTGGTGGCGGGCTTCGGCCTGTTCAACGAATTCTTCTTCACCCTGTTCAACCTGCAGAACGTGATGGTGCAAGCCACGGTGCTCGGCATGTTGGGGCTGGCGGTGGCGCTGCCGTTGCTCGTGGCGGAGATCGATTTGTCGATCCCGGCCAACGCCGGGTTCTCCTCGGCGGTGGGCGCACTGGCCTACTCCAGCTGGGGTTTGCCGTGGTACCTGGCGGTGATCATCGGCTTGCTGGTGGGCACCGCGATCGGCTTTTTCAACGGGCTGTGCATCACCCGGCTGAAAATGGTCTCGCTGATCGAAACCCTGGCGATGATGATCATCCTGCAAGGCGCGCTGCTGGCGCTGACCCAGGGCACCACGCTGACCAACATGGCGGACGGTTATATCTGGATCGGCCAGGTGACGATTGATGGCTGGCCGCTGATGCCCGTGGTGTTTCTGCTCGCGCTGGTGGTGATGGGCGTGGTGCTGCGCCGCACGGTGCTGGGCCGCTCGATCTATGCGGTGGGCGGCAACCCGATTGCGTCGAACTCGGCGGGCATCCGCGTGGACCGGGTGAAGATCATCACCTATACCATTTCGGGTTTTCTCGCGGCGGCGGCGGGCTTTCTGCTGGCGTCCTGGCAGATGGCGATTACCTCCAGCCAGGGTTCCAGCTACCTCTTGTATGCGATTGCGGCGCCGATCATCGGGGGCGTCAGTGTGTTCGGCGGGCGCGGTAACGTGAAAGGTGTACTGGGCGGCGTATTGTTGCTGACAGTGATCCAGGTCGGCCTGGCGATTGTGAATGTGCCGTCGTTTTATGTCGGCATGATCGGCGGCGTGATGATCTTTATCGCCGTGGCCATCGACGCCATTCGCGTGCGCTATTTCGGTTAAACCATTTCAACTTCGGGAAACGCCCATGTCTTTTACACCCCACGGCAAGCACCTGATCGCAGGCGTTTGGGTCGCCGGCGACAGCACCTTTTCCAATGCTCCGACTCAAGGCCCGGCCCAATCATTTTCGGCAGGCAGCATCGAGCTGGTGAACCGCGCCTGTGAGGCGGCGGAAGCGGCGTTCTGGAGCTTCGGTTATTCGAGCCGCGAGGCGCGTGCCGAATTGTTGAACGCCATCGCCGATGAGATCGAAGCGCGTGCGGCGATCATCACCACCGTTGGTTCGCTGGAAACCGGCCTGCCGGAAGGGCGCCTGCAGGGTGAACGGGGGCGCACTGTGGGGCAGTTGCGTTTGTTCGCCTCGCATATCCTCGCGGGGGACTACCTCGACCGTCGTCACGATGTGCCATTGCCGGATCGCCAGCCGCTGCCGCGCCCGGACATTCGCTTGATCCAGCGCCCGATCGGGCCAGTGGCGGTGTTTGGTGCGTCGAACTTTCCGCTGGCGTTTTCCACGGCCGGCGGTGACGTGGCGTCGGCACTGGCTGCGGGTTGCCCGGTGGTGGTGAAGGGGCATGAGGCGCATCCCGGCACCAGCGAAATCGTGGCTGAGGCGATTCATGCGGCGATCAAGAAATGCGATGTGCACCCCGGCGTCTTCAGCCTGGTGCACGGCGGCTCGCGGGCAGTGGGGCAACGGCTGGTGCAGCATCCGCTGATCAAGGCGGTGGGCTTTACCGGTTCGTTGGGCGCGGGCAGGGCGCTGTTTGATCTGTGCGCCAAGCGGTTTGAGCCGATTCCGTTTTTTGGCGAGCTGGGTTCGGTCAACCCCATGTTCCTGATGCCCCACGCGGTGGCCGCGCGCGGTTTGGACATTGCCAAGGGCTGGGCGGGTTCATTGACGATGGGCGCTGGCCAGTTCTGCACCAACCCCGGCGTGGCCGTGCTGGTTGAAGGCGAAGCGGCCAATGCGTTTATCGAGGCGGCGGTCAGCGCGCTGGCACCGGTTGGCGCCCAGGTGATGCTGACCGAAGGCATTGCCGCTGCTTATCGTGATGGCCGTGACCGCGTGGCGAATGCGGTAGGCGTGCGTGAAGTGTTATCCACAAGCTGTGAGTTGCGCCAGGCCATGCCGTATCTGTTCGCCACCACGGGCCGCGAATGGCTGGCCAATGCTTCGTTGGGCCATGAAGTGTTCGGGCCTTTGGGGTTGGTGGTGACAGTGAAGGATGGCGACGAATTGCTGGAGGTCGCGCGGTCGCTGGAAGGGCAACTGACATGCACGGTTCATATGGATAAGGAGGACAGCGCCGAGGTCAGCCGCCTGCTGCCGATTCTGGAGCGCAAGGCCGGGCGTATCCTCGCCAATGGCTTCCCGACCGGTGTGGAAGTGAGTGAGGCGATGGTGCACGGCGGGCCGTATCCGGCGTCGACCAACTTCGGCGCTACCTCGGTGGGCACCATGGCCATCCGCCGGTTCCTGCGGCCGGTGAGCTACCAGAACATCCCCGAGGCGTTGTTACCCGAGGACCTGCAACAACAGTAAATGACTGTGGGAGCTGGCTTGCCTGCGATGGCGGTGGGCCCAGGCAACCCTCTATCGACTGTGCTGCCGTCTTCGCAGGCAAGCCAGCTCCCACATTGGTTCTTCATCGCTGGCGATAAAGCGCCCGGCAAGCTGGCCCTGCTGATAGAGATCTTCCCAACACAGCAAGTCTCCTGTGGGAGCTGGCTTGCCTGCGATGGCAGTAGGGCAGGCAGCCCCTCTATCGCCTGTGCCGCCGTTTTCGCAGGCAAGCCAGCTCCCACATTGGTTCTTCATTGCTGGCGAGAAAGCGCCCGGCAAGCTGGCCCTGCTGATAGAGATCTTCCCAACACAGCAAGTCTCCTGTGGGAGCTGTCGAGCTTTAGCGAGGCTGCGAAGGCGGACTGCGGGGCGCCATCAATCTGGCTTAGTGCCCATGACTGCGGCCCACATGGGAGTGTTCGGCCTCGCTGGCCTGTACTCCACCACTGACTTCCAGCCGCTGCAAAATCCCGCACTGCTCCCCGCCGCCGCAACGCTGGCGCAGGTCGAGTAACTGTTCCTGCAAGGCCAGCAACCCGTCGATCCGCGCCTTGACATGGTGGATGTGCTCGTCGATCAACGCATTCACGCTTTCGCACTGGTCCTGCGGGCTGTCGCGCAGGCCCAGCAGGCTGCGAATTTCTTCGAGGGTCATGTCCAGGCTGCGGCAGTTGCGGATAAAGATCAGCCGCTCGGTGTGCGCCTGGGTGTACACGCGGTAGTTGGCGTCCGTGCGGGCCGGGGGTGGCAGCAGGCCTTCTTTCTCGTAATACCGGATGGTTTCCACCTGACAGTCGGTCAGTTTGGCCAATTCGCCGATCTTCATCGCAGCAATCTCCAAATGGGTGCTTGACCCTATAGTGGCTACAGGGTCTTTACTTGGCAACAGGCACCTTTACGGACGCGACAGAATGAGCGATTCCCTCCACACCCCGCATAAGCACGATCATGATCACGATCATGCCCCGAAGAAACTCACGCCTGTGCATGACCACGGTCACGGCGGTTCTTGCTGCTCCAGCAAGGTGGCACCTGCCGTAGTGACGCTGAGCGAGGCGCCCACCGCCGGCTCGCGCCTGAGCACCTTCCGCATCGAAGCCATGGACTGCCCCACCGAGCAGACGCTGATCCAGAACAAGCTGGGCAAGCTCGCTGGCGTGCAGCAGTTGGAATTCAACCTGATCAACCGCATCCTCGGCGTCACCCACGACCTGCCGAGCACCGCGCCGATCGTTGACGCGATCAAATCCCTCGGCATGCAAGCCGACCCCATCGAAGACGGCACGCCCGCCGCTGAACCACCGGCCAAGAAACACTGGTGGCCGCTGGCGGTGTCCGGCGTGGGCGCGTTGGGCGCCGAAGTGCTGCACTTCACCAGTGCCGCACCGACTTGGGTGATTGCATTGGTTGCGCTGGTCTCGATCCTCAGCGGCGGCCTCACCACCTACAAAAAGGGCTGGATTGCCCTGAAAAACCTCAACCTGAACATCAATGCCTTGATGAGCATCGCCGTCACTGGTGCGGTGTTGATCGGCCAGTGGCCGGAAGCAGCCATGGTGATGTTCCTGTTTACCGTGGCCGAGCTGATCGAAGCCAAGTCCCTGGACCGTGCGCGCAACGCCATCAGCGGCTTGATGCAGATGACGCCCGAACAGGCCACGGTGCAGCAAGCCGACGGTTCGTGGGCTGAACAGGAAGCCAAAAGCATCGATCTTGGCGCTATCGTGCGGGTAAAACCTGGCGAACGCATCGGCCTGGACGGTGAAGTCACCGCCGGCCAGTCCACCATCGACCAGGCGCCGATTACCGGCGAAAGCCTGCCGATTGAAAAGACCGTGGGCGATAAAGTCTTTGCGGGCACCATCAACCAGGCGGGTTCGCTGGAATATAAAGTCACCGCAGCGGCCAACAACTCGACACTGGCGCGGATCATCCACGCTGTGGAACAAGCCCAGGGCGCGCGGGCCCCGACCCAGCGCTTTGTCGACAGCTTTTCGAAGATCTATACCCCGGCGGTGTTCCTGTTTGCCCTCGGCGTGGCGGTGATTCCGCCGCTGTTCATGGCTGGCGCGTGGTTTGACTGGATCTACCGCGCGCTGGTGCTGCTGGTGGTCGCGTGCCCTTGCGCACTGGTGATTTCCACCCCGGTGACCATCGTCAGCGGCCTCGCGGCGGCGGCGCGCAAAGGCATCCTGATCAAGGGTGGCGTATACCTGGAGGGCGGTTACAAGCTCGACTACCTGGCCCTCGACAAGACCGGCACCATCACCCATGGCAAACCGGTGCAAACCGATTACCTGGCGCTGTTCCCGAACATCGAAGACAGCGCACCTGCCTTGGCTGCGAGTTTGGCCGGGCGTTCCGATCACCCGGTTTCTCTCGCCATCGCCAACGCGGCTGTGGATAAAAACCTGCCCGCCCACGTTGTGGATAACTTCGAGGCCCTGGCCGGTCGCGGTGTGCGCGGCGACATCAACGGCGAAACCTACCACTTGGGCAACCACCGGCTGGTGGAAGACCTCGGCCTGTGCTCGCCGGCCCTGGAAGAAAAACTCTTCGCCCTGGAAAAACAAGGCAAGTCCGTGGTGCTGTTGCTCGACAAGTCCGGCCCGCTGGCGCTGTTCGCCGTGGCCGACACCGTCAAGGACAGCAGCCGCGAAGCCATCCAGCAACTGCACGAGCTGGGCATCAAAACCCTGATGCTCACCGGCGACAATACCCACACCGCCCAGGCGATTGCGGCTCAGGTTGGCATCGACCAGGCCCAGGGCGACCTGCTGCCCACCGACAAACTGCAAGCCATCGAAAGCCTCTACGGCAAAGGCCGCCGCGTGGGCATGGTCGGCGACGGCATCAACGACGCCCCGGCCCTGGCCCGCGCTGAAATCGGTTTTGCCATGGCCGCAGCGGGCACCGACACCGCCATCGAGACCGCCGACGTGGCGTTGATGGACGATGATTTGCGCAAGATTCCGGCTTTCATTCGGCTCTCCAGGCAAACGTCGAGTATCCTCAAGCAGAACATCGCCCTGGCGCTGGTGATCAAGGCGATCTTCCTCGCGGTCACGTTCCTGGGCATGGCGACCATGTGGATGGCGGTGTTCGCCGACATGGGCGTGAGCCTGCTGGTGGTGTTCAATGGCCTGCGCCTGTTGCGCAAATAAACGATGAGAGGGTGGTGTGCTGAGTGCCGAGCTGAAGGCTTTTTTCATGGTCGCCCGCCTGGGCAGCATCACCCAGGCGGCGAAAAAACTCGGCCTGAGCCAGCCCACGGTCACCACCCAGATTCGCAATCTGGAAAGCCAATACGGCGTCGAGCTGTTCTATCGGGGCGGGCGCCGCCTCACCGTCAGTGACGACGGCGCGCGGCTGCTGCCGATGGTCAAGGCGTTGTTGCAGCAGGAAGCGGATATCGAATTTTTCCTGCGCAACACCGGTCAAGTCCAGGGCGCATTGCGGATTGCCGCGACGGCGCCTTATTACATCCTCGATCTGGTCAAAGCCTTTCGCGAGCGCTTGCCGCAGGTGGAAGTGTCGGTAGAAATCGGCAACTCCCAGCAAGTGCTTGAAGCGCTGGATGATTACCGCGTAGACGTCGCCGCGTCCTCGCAACTGCTTGAAGACCCGCGCTTGATCCGCCGCGTGCTCGGCACTGATCCGCTGGTGCTGGCGGTGCATCGTAATCACCCGCTGGCCAAGCTCGACCATGTGCCGTTAAGTGCCCTGGCCGGGCATACGTTATTGATGCGCGAAGCCGGCTCTACCACACGGCGGCTGACCGAAGACATGCTGCAGGGCGCGGGCGTCAGCTACGGCCCGCTGCTGGAAATCGGCAGCCGCGAATCGATCCGCGAGGCGGTGCTGCGCAATATCGGCATCAGCATCATTGCCCGGCAGGAAGTTCCCCATGACCCGCAGCTGCGGGTACTGACTATCGAGAATGCGCCGCAGATTCCGGAGTATTTGTACTGCCTGAAGGAGCGCAAAGGCGCACGGTTGCCGGCGGCGTTTCTGGGGTTGGCGCAGGAAATGTCGCCGATCTGAGGTTGATAGTGGCTTTGAGGGCCTCTTCGCGAGCAAGCCCGCTCCCACATTTTGACTGCACTCTCATGTTGGAGCTCGGTCAAGTGTGGGAGCGGGCTTGCTCGCGAATGCGGCAGACCAGGCAACCCATCTCCCTGATTCCTACACAAATCCACCAATACCACTATCGCCCCATTTTGCCTTCCTGCCACATCAGGGACGCATTGCCCGCCTAGCATGGCCTTCATCAGTTTGATGAGGTGCCTAGCATGAACACAGCCCTGACCCACCCCGGCGCGCCGATGACGGTGCGCGGTATCCAGAAGCGCTTCGGCGCCTTCTCCGCGTTGGACAACGTGTCCCTGGACGTCGCCGCCGGCGAACTGGTGTGCCTGCTTGGCCCGTCCGGCTGTGGCAAGACCACCTTGCTGCGTTGCATCGCTGGCCTGGAGCGCCAGGACAGCGGCGAGCTGCGCCTGGGCAACCGCGACGTGTCCCTGCTGCCGCCGCAGGCGCGGGACTACGGCATTTTGTTTCAGTCCTACGCGCTGTTTCCCAACCTCACCGTCGAAGCGAATATCGGCTACGGCCTCACCGGCAGCGGCCGCGATGAAGTGCGCAAGCGTGTCGGGCAGATGCTCGAGCTGGTGGGGCTGGTGGGCAGTGAAAAGAAATACCCCGGCCAGCTCTCGGGCGGTCAGCAACAGCGTGTCGCCCTGGCCCGAGCCTTGGCGCCGGCGCCTTCATTGTTGCTGCTGGACGAGCCGATGTCGGCCCTCGACGCCCGCGTGCGTGAGCATTTGTGTACCGAGCTGCGTCAATTGCAGCGCCGCCTGGGCATCACCACGCTGATGGTCACCCACAACCAGGACGAGGCCATGTTGATGGCCGACCGCATTGCCGTGATGAACAACGGCAAGGTTGAGCAGTACGCCACACCGCAGGAAATCTACGACCGCCCGGCCACGCCGTTTGTGGCGGAGTTTGTCGGCCAGGGCAACTGGCTGCCCTTCAGCCGTAACAGCGCCAGCCATGCCCAGGTCGGCGGGATGAATATGCGACTGGCCGAGGATGCTGGTGTGGCCAAGTCCGGGCGCCTGTTCTGCCGCCCGGAAGCCATCAGCGTCAACCCGCCGGTGCATGAAGAGAACCTGTTCCCGGCCAAGGTTCGCGAGATCACCTTCCTCGGCAACCGCTGCCGCATGAGCTTTGAGCTGGAACAACTGCCGGGCCATCCACTGCTGGCTGAACTGGCCCCGGAAGCCATGCCGCGCCTGGGTGCGCAGGACATCTGGGTGGCCTTGCCGCCGCGCAGCCTGCAGGTGTTTGCCTGAGATGGTCACTGTCATGACGCTGCCACGACAGGTGTCCCGTGCCGAAACCGGTGACCGTATTTTCGTGGTCGGCGGCAAGCTGCTGTGGCTGTTGTTGCTGGGCGTCGCCGTGTTGCTGCCGTTGCTGGCGATCTTCTGGCGCGGTTTCAGCAGTGAAGCCGGGCAGGGCGGTGGCCTGGTCGCCGCGCGGGAACTGGTCACCAGCGACAACTTCCACTGGTTGCTGGGCAATAGCCTGAAAGTCTCCCTCAGCGTAGCGGCGATTGTCGTACCGCTGGCCTACCTGTTTGCCTACGCCCTGCAACGCACGTTGATTCCCGGCAAGGCGATCTGGCGCGGTATGTCGCTGCTGCCGTTAATGGCGCCGTCGATGTTGCCGGGCATTGCGTTGGTGTACCTGTTCGGCAACCAGGGCCTGTTGCGCGGCCTGCTCTCGGACAATATCTACGGCTTCTGGGGGATAGTGCTGGGTGAGGTGATCTACACCTTCCCACACGCGCTGATGATTCTGCTGTCGGCGCTTTCTCTGGCGGATGCGCGACTGTTTGATGCGGCGTCGAGCATGGGCGCCAGCCCGGCCCGGGCGTTTCGCAGCATTACTTGGCCGGCCACGCGTCAGGCGGTGTTCGCGGCGTTCTGCCTGGTGTTCACCCTGACCATCACCGATTTCGGTGTGCCCGTTGTCGTCGGCGGGGACTATCAGGTACTGGCGCTGGAGGCCTACAAGGCGGTTGTTGGCCAGCAACAATTTGGTCGCGGCGCCTTGATCGGCATGGTGCTGTTGTTACCGGCGCTGTTCAGCTTCGGCGTGGATGCGTGGTTGCGCCGTCGTCATGGCGACTCCATGAGTGGCCGTGCCCAAGTGTTCCAGCCTGCGCCGTCGCGGCTGCGCGACGGTTGCTACCTGGCGATCGTGTTGCTGATCTGCGCCGTGTTGCTGCTGGTGTTCGGCATGGCGGTGTATTCGTCGCTGGTCAAATTTTGGCCGTACAACCTGTCGCTGTCCCTCAGCCATTACCAGTTCGAAGACACGGCGGGCGGCGGTTGGCTGGCCTACCGCAACAGCCTGACCATGGCCCTGTGCACGGCGCTGGTCGGCAGCGTGCTGATCTTCACCGGCGCGTACCTGATGGAAAAAACCAAGGGCCAGAAAGGCCTCAACCTGGCGCTGCGCATGCTCAGCTTTGTGCCGATGGCCGTTCCCGGCTTGGTGCTGGGTCTGGGCTACGTGTTCTTTTTCAACCTCAACGGCAACCCGCTGCATGTGTTCTACGGAACCATGACCCTGCTGGTGGTGTGCACCATTGCGCACTACCTGACCACCGCGCAGATGACCGCCACCACGGCGTTGCGCCAGCTGGACAGTGAATTTGAAGCCGCCGCGCTGTCCCTCAAGGCGCCGCTGTACCGCCATTACTTGAAGGTCACGGTGCCGATCTGCCTGCCGGCGTTGCTGGACATCGTGCGCTACCTGTTCGTCTCGGCGATGACCACCGTGTCCGCCGCGATCTTCCTCTACAGCCCCGACACCATCCTCGCCGCCGTCGCCGTGTTGAACATGGACGACGCCGGCAATGTGGGCGGCGCGGCGGCCATGTCCACCCTGATTCTGTTCACCTCGGCCGGCGTTTCGCTGCTGCTGGCGTGGGCCTCACGTGGCGCGTTGCGCCGCTCCCAAGCCTGGCGCCAGACCGCGCCCGGCCAATAATCGTCCCTGTAGGAGGTGTTCCATGTTCAAGCCCCTGGCGCTGGTCGCTGCGGTACTCACTGCATTCAGCCTGAATGCCTTCGCCAAGACCGAGCTGACCGTGTACACGGCCCTCGAAGCCGAGCAGTTGAAAACCTACAAACAGGCTTTCGAAAAGGCCAACCCTGACGTCGAGATCAAGTGGGTGCGCGACTCCACCGGCATCATCACTGCCAAGCTGTTGGCCGAAAAAGATCGCCCGCAAGCCGACGTGGTCTGGGGCCTCGCCGCCTCGAGCCTGGCGATCCTCGACCAGCAAGGCATGCTCGACAACTACGCACCAAAGGACCTGGACAAGATCGGCAAGAACTACCGCGACGCCGCCAACCCGCCAGCCTGGGTTGGCATGGACGTGTGGGCCGCGACCATCTGCTTCAACACCGTCGAGGCAGAGAAACAAGGCCTGACCAAGCCGGTGAGCTGGCAAGACCTGACCAAGCCTGAATACAAGGGCAAGATCGTAATGCCGAACCCGGCCTCGTCCGGCACCGGTTTCCTTGATGTGAGCGCCTGGCTGCAAACCTTCGGCGAGAAGCAGGGCTGGCAGTACATGGACGACCTGCACCAGAACATCGGCCAGTACGTTCACTCCGGCTCCAAGCCGTGCAAGCTGGCGGCGTCGGGTGAATTCCCGATCGGCATTTCCTTCGAATACCCGGCCGTGCAGTTGAAGCGCCAGGGCGCGCCGCTGGACATCATCCTGCCGAAAGAAGGCCTGGGTTGGGACATCGAAGCGACCGCTGTGATCAAGGGCACCGCCCACGCTGACGCGGCGAAAAAGCTCGCTGACTTCTCCGCCAGCCCCGCTGCAATGGAGCTGTACAAAGACAACTTCGCCGTCCTCGCCCAGCCGGGTATTGCCAAGCCGCAGACCGAATTGCCGGCTGACTACGAGCAGCGCCTGATCAAGAACGACTTTGCCTGGGCGTCGAAGAACCGCGACAGCATCCTGACCGAGTGGCGCAAGCGCTATGACGGCAAGTCGGAGAAGGTGGCCGGTCAGTAAGGTTTTTATCAGGGTTGATGGCCTCATCGCAGGCAAGCCAGCTCCCACAAGGGAATGCATTCCAAGCATGTAAGCCAGTTTCCAAAGGGGAATGCATTCCAAATGTGGGAGCTGGCTTGCCTGCGATAGCGGCCTCGAATTCAGGACATCACGACATGACACACCACAGCGATCTGCTGATCGTAGGCGCCGGCATCCTCGGCCTCTCGCACGCTTTTGCGGCCGCCAAACGCGGCCTCAAGGTCAAGGTCTTCGAACGCAGCGCCACGCCGCTCGGCGCTTCGGTGCGCAACTTCGGCCAGGCGCTGGTCACCGGCCAACCGCCGGGGCCGATGCTCGATCTGGCCCGGGAAAGCCGCGAGATCTGGGGTCATTGGGGCCACGCCGCGGGTCTGCAACTCAAGCGCAATGGCTCGTATCTGTTTGCCCGCACCGAAGCTGAAGAACACTTGCTGGAAGCCTTCTGCGCTGGTCGCGCGCAGGAACACGGCTACAACGTCGAACTGCTGCAAGGCGCGGCCATGAAGGATCTGTATGGCGGCCAGTTCCGTCATCACCGTGCGGCGCTGCATGGCAAGGACGATCAGCAGCTGTATTCGCGCGAGGCGATCCCGGCGTTGATCAACTACCTGGCGCAAACATTGAACGTGGAGTTTTACTTCTCCACGCTGGTGCGCGACGTCGAACCGGGCCAATTGCACAGCACGGCCGGCAGCTTTCGCGGCGAGCAGATCATCGTCTGCTCCGGCCACGACTACCAAACCTTGCTGGCGGGCGCGATGGCCGAGCTCAACCCGAGCATCTGCCGCCTGCAAATGTTGCGTGCGCGGCCAGCGGTGAATCTGAACCTGCAACACGCGTTGCTCACGGGCCTCAGTTGCGTGCATTACGGCGCCTTCGCCGACCTGCCGGAAGCCGCGCCGGTGCAGGCGCAGATCCTGCGCGAAGCGCCGCACCTGCACGAACACGGCATTCATTTGCTGATCAGCCCCACGCCCCATGGCGAACTGATCATCGGCGATTCCCACGACTACGGCAGCGATGCCTCGCCCTTCAATGCCGAGCAGGTTGATGACTGGATGATCGAACTGGCCGAGCAGACCTTGGGCTGCAAAATTCAAGTAGTGGAACGCTGGCAGGGCATTTACGGCTCGCGCGGGCCGGGGTCGTTTTCGTTCCTGCGCGCTGCGCCCGGCGTGAGTGCGGCGTTGATGCACACCGGCGTCGGCATGAGCGTGGGGCCGGCGATGGCCGAGCGAAATATCACAACACTGTGGGGAGAGGCGCGATGAACCCGGAACAGGCAGTCGCCGACGTCTTCGGCTTGTATGAACAGCACGGCAAGGCCGACTACATTGGCGAGCCGGTGTCGCAGATCGAGCACATGTCCCAGGCCGCGCAGTTGGCAATGGCTGAAGGCTTTGATGATGAAGTGGTGTTGGCAGCGTTTTTCCACGACATCGGGCACATCTGCGGCCAGGGCGGCGAGAACATGGGCGGTTATGGCGTGGTCAGCCACGAGCGGCTGGGCGCCGATTACCTGCGCCGCGCAGGCTTCAGCGAGCGCATGGCCAAGCTGGTGGAATATCACGTGCAAGCCAAACGCTATCTGACCTTCAGCCAACCCGACTACTACGCGCGCCTGAGCGAAGCCAGCCGCCGTACCTTGGGTTATCAGGGCGGCGTGATGAGTGCCGAGGAGGCCCGCGCGTTTGAACAGGACCCGCTGTGCGCCGTGAGTTTGCGCATGCGCCACTGGGACGAGCAGGCCAAGGAAATGCACGTGCCGGTGCTGGATTTGCAAATGCTCAAGGCCAAGGCTGCACGGCTACTGGCGGCGTAGACAGGCCTTACGCGAAACGCAGACGCGCCGCCTAGAGCCAAGATTGCGGCGCGACTAAGGTGCTTGCTTCTTCAATCAAAGGAGCAACACGGATGCGCTATTTGAAAGCGACCGCCCAAGGCAGGAGTTGCCATGGGCGCGCAGATACGGTGACTCTGCAGTTTTTTCAGCATCACGCCGACTGCCCGGATGAAATGATTCATGCGTTCATCAGTGAGGACACGACAGCGGACGGAGAGGTTGATTTTCTGCGGCCGGGAGACCTGGATCCCGATGCCCACCTTGAAGCCCCGGATCTGGATAAGCGCCAGCTTGGGGCTTTCGCCAACAGCTTCCTTAAACTCAACTGGTTTAACTCAGCGGTGCATTCGCAGCGTTCATTGGTCCTCTATGTCGATCATTTCGGAAAAACCGGGCGACCGAACGCGGTCAAACTCGACTTTTTTGAAAGCAGTGCGCCGGGGGGCAAAGCGTCACTGATTTACAAGGCCGCCGCCTACGACGGTGACCGCGATGGCGTATTGGAGTCGTTCACCAACAGCGATGTCGACCGCAACGGGGTGGCCAACTCGACTGATAAGGAATTGATTCGTTCGCTCTGTACGGCCTTTCTGGCCCTGGCGTGGTATGAGCAATAACGGCGTTATGTGTCGTCCAGGCGGGCAGCCAGGGCTTCGACCTGTTCCTGACGTTCGGCTTGACTCAGCTTGGCGTGAGGATTGAGAGACGACCACTGCGGATGGGCGCGGGCTTTGTGCAGCGCGTCCGGCAATTTGCCTTCGCGCCAGGTTTTGTCCTGAGGCGTGTCGACCTTGATGCTGTGCAGCGCCGCGTGGCCACGCAGGTTCAAGGCCTTGAGCAGTTGGCGCTGGCGCAGTGCGAGCAGGCGCAGCACGCTGTCGTCCACCGTCAGCTCGCGCTGGCCCTTGATCTTGCCCAGCAGGCGGCTGCCGTAACTGCGGGCGGTTTGCAGTGCGCCGCCGGCGATTGCACCAGCGATGGCAGCCGCGCCCAAGGTCAGGCCTCCGACCAGCAGGTCCACACCGGCCCCGGCGGCCGCACCTGCGGCGATCCCGCCACCGACGCGCACGCCAAGTTGTTTGAGGGTTTCGGGGTTGAACAGGTCATCGCCCCAGCGCCCGTCGAGCAACGGCAAGTCGCTGGCGGCGGCGTCCTGTGGGCGGAAGCCGAAGAGTTTGAGCAACGCCTCCACGCATTTCTGCTCGCGCTGGCGTACGGCTTTGCGCAGGTCGCCGATGGCTTGTTGCTCGTCTTCGGTGACCACGCTGCGGCGACAGGCGGCGCAGTCGAGCAGCAGTTCGGCGATCAACCGCGCGGCGCTTTGCTGGCGGGCCTGGCGCTGGGCTTCCTGATCGAGGATCAACCGTTCCAACTGCGGGCGCGCGTTTTCCAGCAGCAGGGCGAGGCTTTCATATAGGCGCCGTTCGCCGTCTTCCGGCGGGGCGACGCTGTCGAAGCGCACCAGCGCGTGCAGGCCGAGGCGTGCCAGGGCTTCACGCCAGTCCGGTTCGCGGTGGTCGTTGCTGCTGACGAAATTGAGCACTGGCAGCAACGGCTTGCCGCAACTGGCGAGGACTTGCAGTTCGTCGCGGTACTTGGCCAGTACCGGCTCGCGGGCGTCGATGACATACAGGCCGGCATCGGAGGCCAGCAGTTGGCGCAGGACTTTGGCTTCTTGCTCGAAACGCTGACGCGCTTCGCTGCCTTCCAGAAAACGTGCGAGCCGTGCGGGGCCGTCGAGGCGTTCGCCGGGGCGATCCAGACGCTCAAGGTAGTCGAGCAGGGCGATGGCATCTTCCAGGCCGGGCGTGTCGTACAGCTCCAGCAAGGCTTCGCCGTCCACCGATAACCGCGCGCCTTCCACGTGCCGCGTGGTGCTGGGGCGATGGGAAACTTCGCCGAAGCCCACGTCGCGGGTGAGCGTGCGCAACAGCGAGGTTTTGCCGACGTTGGTGTGGCCGACCACGGCGAGTTTCAGCGGTTTAGTCATGACCGGTCTCCAGCCAGTTCAGCGGCGCGCAGTCGGCGAACGGCAGCTCCAGCTGTTGCAGTGCAGTGTGCCAGTCGCCCAGGCGTTCGGCATCGAGCGCCTGGCCGGGCGGCGCTTGCAGCAGCCACACGCGGGTGGCGGTGGCGCTGCGCGCCAGCTCGGCGATCAGCGCCAGGCTGCCACGGTCCGGCGAGCGGCGTGGGTCGCAGGCGATGGCCAGGCGTGCGGGTGGAAAGCGCGTGAGTTGTTCCAGCAGTTTGTTGCGCGATTCGCGGCTGTCGAGGACGCCGGCGTTTTTGACGCTGGCCGGCAGTTTGGGCGGCCATGGGTGCTGGTCGTCCAGTTCGATGGCGACCAGCAGGGCGCCGTCACTTTCCAGTTCGCTGACGCCGCCGGTCACGGGGTGCAGCTGTTCGGGCGCGGCATCGTTGACGCCAAGGCGCTCGCTGCTTGGCATCAAACGCTCGCGCAGTTGACTGTAGCCGGGCAAGTTCAGGTCCAGATGCAGCGCCGCGCGCCCGCGTTTCCAGCGCCACAGGCACAGCAGGGCGAGGATCAACCGTGGCAGCAGGCCGTAGACCAGCAGCACGCCCACCAGCCAGGCGGCCCAGGCCTGGCGGGCGCTTTCGATATTCAGGGCGGAATCGCCGCTGGCGCGGATCATGTCGACCGTCGGCACATTGAAGCCCAGCAAGGCGGGCAGCGTGCCCAGCGCCTGAGTCACAGCGACGAACGTGTCGGCGCCGAGGATGGTGGTTTCCCACACAAAACCGTAGCGGCGGGTGGCGAGCAGCGTAAGCAAAATCACCATGGCGCTGAGCAAGGCCAGCAGCCACAGGCTGTTGACCAGCACGCCGACGGCCCAGCGGTTGAGTTTCTGACGCTGCAACAACAGCAACAGCGCGGGCGCCAACTGCGCGGCCTTGGCGTCACGGGCGAACTTTTCGCTGAGCCACAGCCACAGTCGCCCGAGGCTGGCGCTGTGTTCCCCGGCAAACAGTAGGCCCAGCGCCCAACTGATCAGCAGGATCAGGTTCAAGCCCAGCAGGCTGCCCAGCGCCCAGAACACGTTGACTGGCGCCAGGCCGTTGCCCAAGGCGGCAAACGCCAGCCCGGCGCCGCTGATGACGGCGACTATCGCCAGCAACACCAGTGCCAGGCGCGCGCCTTGCAGCCAGCGGGTGAGGGCGGCGCTCAGGCCGTCGCGCTCGGCCAGGTGCAGGGCGCGGTGCTGGATGCGCGTCGGCAAGTCGCCACCGGCCGTGCGGGCCAGGCGGTTGGCTTCCAGGTCTTCCAAGTTGCCAGCGTGCTCTTCACGCAGGCGCACGGTTTCGGTCAGCCAAAGCTTTTGCAGCGGGTTCAGTGCAGTCACGCGCCATCCTGTTGAGCAAGTGAGGTCTGAGCATAACCGCTGACTCGCGGCTCTGGTATTCTCGTCGCCATGAAAAAAACTCTCCCTTTAAGCCTGATCGCAGCCCTCGGTGAAAACCGTGTGATCGGCGTCGACAACAGCATGCCCTGGCATTTGCCGGGGGATTTCAAATATTTCAAGGCCACCACGCTCGGCAAGCCGATCATCATGGGGCGCAAGACCTGGGACTCCCTGGGCCGACCGTTGCCGGGGCGCTTGAACCTGGTGGTTAGCCGTCAGACCGGTTTGGCGCTTGAAGGTGCTGAAGTTTTTCCGTCGCTGGAGGCTGCCGTTGAGCGCGCCGAAGAGTGGGCGCTGGCGCAAGGCGTGGATGAACTGATGCTGATCGGCGGCGCGCAGTTGTATGCGCAGGGGCTGGAACAGGCGGATCGCCTGTATTTGACGCGGGTGGCGTTGAGCCCGGAAGGGGATGCGTGGTTTCCGGAGTTTGATTTGGGCCAGTGGAAGCTGGTGTCGAACCTGGAGAATGCGGCGGAAGGCGACAAGCCAGCGTACAACTTTGAGGTTTGGGAAAAGGCCTAAGAGCATCGCAGGCAAGCCAGCTCCCACACTTGAATGTATTCACACATCAAAATGTGGGAGCGGGCTTGCCCGCGATAGCGGTCTATCAGGCCTGCGCCAACTCGGCATGCTCATCGGCATTCAACAGCTCTTTGTCTGTCTGCCCCATCACCTGGCTGGTAATCGCCCCCGCCGTCATCGAACCATTCACGTTCAACGCCGTACGGCCCATGTCGATCAGCGGCTCCACGGAAATCAGCAGTGCCACCAGTGACACCGGCAAGCCCATGGCCGGCAGCACGATCAGCGCGGCGAACGTTGCGCCGCCGCCCACGCCGGCCACACCCGCCGAACTCAAGGTCACAATCGCCACCAGCGTCGCGATCCACAGCGGGTCCAGCGGGTTGATGCCCACCGTCGGCGCAACCATCACCGCCAACATCGCCGGGTAGAGACCGGCGCAACCGTTCTGGCCAATCGTCGCGCCAAACGAGGCGGCGAAACCGGCGATGGATTGCGGGATGCCCAGGCGGCGGGTCTGCGCCTCTATGCTCAGCGGGATCGCCGCCGCGCTGGAGCGGCTGGTGAAGGCAAAGGTCAGCACCGGCCACACTTTGCGGAAAAAACGCAGCGGGTTGATCCCGGCCAGTGACAGCAGCAGGCCATGCACCACAAACATCAGGCCCAGCGCCAGGTACGACACCACCACAAAACTGCCGAGCTTGATGATGTCTTGCAGGTTGGAGCCGGCGACTACCTTGGTCATCAGCGCCAAAACGCCGTAAGGGGTCAGCTTCATCACCAGGCGCACCAGGCACATCACCCAGGCTTGCAGGGTGTCGATGGCGTTGAGCACTTTCTGGCCTTTTTCCACGTCGTCCTTGAGCAGTTGCAGCGCGGCAACCCCGAGGAAGGCGGCGAAAATCACCACGCTGATGATCGACGTTGGCTTGGCACGCGCCAGGTCGGCAAACGGGTTGGCCGGCACGAACGACAACAGCAATTGCGGGATATTCAGGTCGGCGACCTTGCCCGCGTAATCACTCTGGATCACTTGCAGGCGCGCCATTTCCTGGGTGCCGGCGACCAGGCCTTCGGCAGTCAGGCCGAACAGGTTGGTCAGGCCGATGCCGATCAACGCCGCAATCGCGGTGGTGAACAGCAGCGTACCGATGGTCAGGAAGCTGATCTTGCCCAGGGACGAAGCGTTGTGCAGACGCGCCACGGCGCTGAGGATCGAGGCGAACACCAGCGGGATCACGATCATTTGCAGCAGTTGCACATAGCCGTTGCCCACCAGATCAAACCAGCCGATGGAGGCCTTGAGCACCGGGTTGCCGTCGCCGTAGATCGTGTGCAGCACGGTGCCGAACACCACGCCGAGGACGAGAGCGAACAGGACCTTCTTGGCGAGGCTCCAGTTTGTGCGGCGGGTTTGTGCCAGGCCCAGCAACAGGGCCACGAATACCAGTACGTTGAGAATCAGAGGCAGATTCATTGAAGCTCCGTTGAGAGTGCAGCCAACCGCGTGAGCCTGCGATTGCGAACCGGAAAGCCTAACAGCTTGAAATATATTGATTTAATACCGATATGGAATGGTGACTGTCGTTTTTGGAATAAGCCGTTGACGCTCACGCGCATGGCGTTGGCGCAATCACGACGCAGGCGGTCGCGCTCGGGTGATAACTGTCATACGGATTTGTTAGCGTCGATGTCTTTCACTCAGGGAGAAATCGCTTATGAAGCTCGCGCCGAAATTGCTTGCCGCCGCCTTCTGCCTTGGCCTCGTCAGCCAAGCCTTTGCCGCCACCGAGTTGAAGCACTGGCCGGCGCCTGCCGCCAAGCAACTGAACGAAATGATCGCCGCCAATGCCAACAAGGGTAACTTCGCGGTCTTCGACATGGACAACACCAGCTACCGCTACGACCTTGAAGAGTCCTTGCTGCCCTACCTGGAAAACAAGGGCCTGATCACCCGCGACACCATGGACCCTTCGCTCAAGCTGATCCCGTTCAAAGACACGGCCGACCACAAGGAAAGCCTGTTCAGCTATTACTACCGCCTTTGCGAAGTCGACGACATGGTTTGCTACCCATGGGTGGCGCAGATTTTTTCCGGCTTCACCCTCAAGGAACTCAAGGGTTACGTGGATGAGCTGATGGCGTCCGGCAAGCCGGTGCCCGTGACCTATTACGAAGGCGACGTGGTGAAAACCTCTGAGGTGCAGCCACCGAAAGTCTTCACCGGCCAGGCCGAGCTGTACAACAAGCTGATGGAAAACGGTATCGAGGTGTACGTGATGACCGCCGCATCCGAGGAACTGGTGCGCATGGTCGCGGCGGATCCGAAGTACGGTTACAACGTCAAACCCGAGAATGTCATCGGCGTAAGCACGCTGCTCAAGGATCGCAAGACCGGCGAGTTGACCACCGCGCGTAAACAGATCGCGGCCGGCAAATATGACGAGAAGGCCAACCTCGGCCTGGAACTGACCCCTTACCTGTGGACCCCGGCGACCTGGATGGCCGGCAAACACGCGGCGATCCTGACCTACATCGACGAATGGAAAAAACCGGTGATCGTGGGTGGTGACACCCCAAGCAGCGACGGCTACATGCTGTTCCACGATGTGGACGTGGCCAAGGGCGGCATTCACTTGTGGGTCAACCGCAAAGACAAATACATGACCCAGCTGAACGGCATGATGGCCAAGCATGCTGCGGCGCAGGCCAAGGAAGGGTTGCCGGTGACGGCGGACAAGAACTGGGTGATCGTCAAGCCTGACGAGATTCAGTAAAGAGTTTTAAGTCGCACCGCAGCTCCCACAGTTGATCTTCAGTGTCTTGGGGATTTTCTCCAGGCATAAAAAAGCCCCGCACTTGGCGGGGCATTTTTATGGGCGAGGCTTACAGGCCGTCGAGCATCGCCTTGTTACGCACAGCGCCCTTGTCGGCACTGGTGGCCAGCAGGGCGTAGGCTTTCAGCGCGGTGGTGACTTTGCGTGGACGCTTCTCCACCGGTTTCCAGCCTTTCTTGTCCTGCTCGACCCGGCGTGCCGCCAGTTCTTCGTCGCTGATCAACAGGTTGATCGAGCGGTTCGGAATGTCGATCAGTACCTTGTCGCCATCCTGCACCAGGCCAATCGCGCCGCCGGCAGCGGCTTCTGGCGAAGCGTGGCCAATGGATAGGCCCGAGGTACCGCCGGAGAAACGGCCATCAGTCAGCAAGGCGCAGGCTTTGCCCAGGCCTTTGGACTTCAGGTAGGACGTGGGGTAGAGCATCTCCTGCATACCCGGGCCGCCTTTCGGGCCTTCGTAGCGGATGATCACGATGTCGCCTTCTTTCACTTCGTCGGCGAGGATGCCGCGTACGGCGCTGTCCTGGCTTTCGAAGATCTTGGCGTTGCCTTCGAACACATGGATGGACTCATCCACGCCAGCAGTTTTCACCACGCAGCCGTCGAGGGCGATGTTGCCGTACAGCACGGCCAGGCCGCCTTCTTGGGAGTAGGCGTGTTCGACGCTGCGGATGCAGCCGTTTTCACGGTCGTCATCCAGTGTTGGATAGCGGGTCGACTGGCTGAACGCGGTTTGCGTCGGAATGCCCGCCGGGCCGGCCTTGAAGAAAGTGTGCACGGCTTCGTCGTCAGTCTGGGTGATGTCCCACTTGGCGATGCCTTCGGCGACGGTCTTGCTGTGCACGGTCGGCAGGTCGGTGTGCAACAGGCCGCCACGGGCCAAAGAACCCAGGATCGAGAAGATCCCGCCGGCGCGGTGCACGTCTTCCATGTGGTACTTCTGGATGTTCGGCGCAACTTTGCACAGTTGCGGCACGTGACGGGACAGGCGGTCGATGTCGCGCAGGTCGAAGTCGATCTCGGCTTCTTGCGCTGCGGCCAGCAAGTGCAGGATGGTGTTGGTGGAACCGCCCATGGCGATGTCCAGGGTCATGGCGTTTTCGAACGCCTTGAAGTTGGCGATGTTGCGCGGCAGCACCGACTCATCGTTGTCGTGGTAGTAGCGTTTGCACAGCTCGACGATGGCGCGGCCGGCCTGCAGGAACAGCTGCTCGCGGTCGCTGTGGGTGGCCAGGGTGGAACCGTTGCCCGGCAAGGCCAGGCCCAGGGCTTCGACCAGGCAGTTCATCGAGTTGGCGGTGAACATGCCGGAGCACGAACCGCAGGTCGGGCAGGCGCTGCGCTCGTATTCCGCAACCTTCTCGTCAGAAGCGCTGGAATCGGCGGCGATGACCATGGCGTCGACCAGGTCGAGGCCGTGGGAGGCGAGCTTGGTCTTGCCGGCTTCCATCGGGCCGCCGGAGACGAAGATCACCGGGACGTTCAGGCGCAGGGCGGCCATCAGCATGCCGGGGGTGATCTTGTCGCAGTTGGAAATGCACACGATGGCGTCGGCGCAGTGGGCGTTGACCATGTACTCCACGGAGTCGGCGATGATCTCGCGGCTCGGCAGGGAATACAGCATGCCGTCATGGCCCATGGCGATGCCGTCATCCACGGCAATGGTGTTGAATTCTTTGGCGACGCCGCCGGCGCGTTCGATCTCGCGGGCGACCAACTGGCCCAGGTCCTTGAGGTGGACGTGGCCCGGTACGAACTGGGTGAACGAGTTGGCAATCGCGATGATCGGCTTTTTGAAGTCGTCATCTTTCATCCCCGTGGCACGCCACAGTGCGCGCGCGCCGGCCATGTTGCGGCCGTGGGTGGATGTTTTCGAGCGGTAATCTGGCATGGAGCACTCCGGGCGGCTAATCAGGTACTAAAGGTGAGTGAGCTTCTATTGACGTCTGGAACACTCAGAAATGGCCGTGTGTCCGGAAGTTGCCACTCGCGTCGCGGGATCGCCGCTTGCTTGGGCCTCGAGCTCATAAACCCGCCGGGGGATGACTGGCGATGAATAGGCCGATTCTACACCGCTGGCGGCGGGAGGGAATGGCCGAAACCGTGAAGATAACGGCTACGGGACGTGCGGGTGGTGCCGCGCCCATGCGTTCAGTGCCAGGGCGGCAATGCTCAGGATCAGAAAGCACAGACCCAGCGCACTGCTCAGGTGGTGGGTAAAGGTGCTGATAAAGGCACTGATAAGCCCACCGGCAATGAATAACACCGCTGCAACGGCTGATGCCGCCGTACCTGCATTGTCTGGAAACAAGCTCATGGCCTTGGAGTTGGAAATGGGCCGGGTGATGGTGGTGCCTGCGGTGCAGAGCAACATGGGCACCAGCACGGTCGGGATTGATAAGCCGAACTGATAGGCCAGGAACAACATGACCACGCCCGAGGTTGCGATCAGCACCAGCCCGATGGCCATCTGGGTCGCAGCCGGTAGCCGTTTGTGCAGGAAGCCGGCACAGATCCCGCCCAATACGTAAGCAGCGCCGTAGAGAAGCAAGGTCAAGGAGTATTCATTGGGAGACAGCTGCAACTGGTCCATGAAAATCAGCGGTGACACCACGATGAACGAGAAGTGGCAGGCGAAGGTTATCGCGGAGATCGTGGCATAGCTGACGAAGTGGCGGTTGGCGAACACCTTGGCATAGGCCTTGATCATGCTCTGGTGGCTCGGTGCTGCTTGAGGCAAGCCGCCGTGGAGCAGCCGATGCGCCATGATCAAGGTTGCGGCACAAAGCGCGATAAACACATAGAAGCTGGCTTGCCATCCCCAGTGCAGTTGTAGCCACGCGCCCAGCAGCGGGGAAATTGAAATGAAAATCCCCCCGGCCGTGACCATTGCGATCCGCAACCGCTCCTGTTCTCTGCCGAAGAACAGGTCCTGCACCAACGCTTGGGACAATATGAAACCGCCGCAGCCCATGGCCTGGACAACACGGAAGAACAGGAATTGCGGCGTGTTGCTGGCCGCCAGGCACCCGGCCGCGCCAATGATTGCAACGAACATGCTCGCCAGTAGCAGCTTCTTGCGGCCGATCCGGTCGGACAGCGGGCCGATCAACAGCATGGAGCAGGAAAAGCCAATAGCGAACAGGCTGACTGAGCGGGCGATCTGGGTGGTCGAGGTGGAGAAGTGTTCCGCCAGGGCGGGAAAGGAAGGCAGCACGACGTCAAGCGGAAAGACGCCCAGCAGCGTCATGGTCATCAGCCAGAAAACAATGAAGGGTTTTTCAGCGTGCGTGATTGCCGTCGACATGAGCGAGCCTCTATTCCGTGAGGCGGTCGAGGATCAAGTTTATGTAAGGGAAAGTCAAAGACTGGAGAGGTACGAAGCTTCTTAAAAGCCTGTAGGAGCCCTAAAGCGCCTACAGGCCAACGGCATCAGCTATTGGGCAACAACCGGCACGTAATGCTCTTGATGTAACGCGTCTCGGCAATCGCTGGGTGCACCGGGTGGTCCGGGCCCTGGCCGCCGCGTTCGAGCATCTGGATATTGCGGTCCAGGTGGCGGGCACTGGTCAGCAGGATGTTTTGCAGGTCGTCTTCCGGCAAGTGCATGGAGCACGAGGCGCTGACGAGGATGCCGTCTTTGCTGAGCAGGCGCATGGCTTGCTCGTTCAGGCGGCGGTAGGCGCCTTCGCCGTTTTTCATGTCTTTTTTGCGTTTGATGAAGGCCGGTGGGTCGGCGACGATCACGTCGAAACGTTCTTCGCTGGCTTTCAGTTCTTTCAGGGCTTCGAAGACGTCGCCTTCGATGCAGGTCATCTTCTCGGCAACGCCGTTCAGCGCCGCGTTGCGCTCCACGCCGTCAAGGGCGAAGGCGGAGGCGTCGACGCAGAACACTTCACTGGCGCCGAAGGCCGCTGCTTGCACGCCCCAGCCGCCGATGTAGCTGTACAGGTCGAGCACGCGTTTGCCTTTGGCATACGGGGCCAGGCGGGCGCGGTTCATGCGGTGGTCGTAGAACCAGCCGGTCTTCTGGCCCTGGATCACCGGGGCTTCGAATTTCACGCCGTTTTCTTCCAGCGCGACCCACTCCGGCACCAGGCCGAACACGGTTTCGACGTAGCGGTTGAGGCCTTCGGCGTCACGCGCGGCGGAGTCGTTCTTGAACAGAATGCCGCTCGGCTTGAGCACTTGGGTCAGTGCAGCAATCACGTCTTCTTTGTGCGCTTCCATGGTCGCCGAGGCGATCTGCACCACGAGGATGTCGCCGAAACGGTCGACCACCAGGCCTGGAAGCAGGTCGGAGTCGCCGTAGACCAGGCGGTAGAACGGCTTGTCGAACAGGCGATCGCGCAGGGACAGGGCCACATTGATGCGGTGCACCAGCAGCGACTTGTCCAGCGGCAATTTGATGTCGCGCGACAGCAGGCGGGCGCAGATCAGGTTGTTCGGGCTCATGGCCACGATGCCCAGGGTCTTGCCGCCGGCCGCTTCCAGAATGGCTTGGTCGCCTGCCTGAAAGCCGTGAAGTGGGGTGGCGGCCACGTCGATTTCGTTGCTGTAGACCCACAGGTGGCCGTTGCGCAAACGACGATCGGCGTTGGCTTTGAGACGCAGGCTTGGCAGGGACATGACGTCGCTCCGGAAAAAAGAGCGGGAGTATACCTTTTTGTATAGGTCTCTGTGACGCCGCCGGACATGTGGGAGCGGGCTTGCTCGCGAAGGTGGTGGATCAGTCAATATATCTGGTGCCTGACACAGCGCCTTCGCGAGCAAGCCCGCTCCCACATTTGATCCAGTTTCAGTTCCGTTTTTTGAGGTGTCAGTCCGCTTCCCATAGCGGTTAGAATCGCCGCCTAGCCCAGAGTGTGTACTTATGTCCCAAGAGCTTTCTCCCGAACAGATCCAGCAGGCCCTGCAAGGCATCAGCGTGCCGCCCCAACCGCAAATCATGGTGGATTTGCAGATGGAGCAATACATGCCCGACCCGGACCTGGAAGTGATCGCGCGGTTGATCGCCCAAGACCCGGGCCTGTCGGGTGCCTTGCTGAAGATCGTCAACTCGTCGTATTTCGGCCTGAGCAACAAGATTGCCTCGATCCAGCGCGCAGTGAACCTGCTGGGCAGCCGTTCGATCATCAACCTGATCAACGCGCTGTCGATCAAGGGCGAGATGAGCGATGACACCATTGTCACCCTCAACCGTTTCTGGGACACCGCCCAGGACGTGGCCATGACGTGCCTGACCCTGGCCAAGCGTACCGGTTCGCAAGCCGTGGACGAGGCCTATGCCCTGGGCCTGTTCCACGATTGCGGCGTGCCGCTGATGCTCAAGCGGTTCCCCAATTACATGGCCGTGCTGGAACAGGCCTACGCCAACGCCGGCCCGGATTGCCGCGTGGTCGACACTGAGAACAATGCGTTCAACACCAATCATGCCGTGGTCGGCTACTACACCGCCAAATCCTGGCGCCTGCCGGAGCACGTGACCGACGCCATCGCCAACCACCACAATGCCCTGGCGATATTCAGCGATGAGTCGTCGCGCAACCCGCAGCTTAAAAACCTGCTGGCGATCCTGAAGATGGCCGAGCATATCTGCTCCTCGTACCGCGTGCTGGGCAACCAGTCGGTGGACCATGAGTGGAATGCCATCGGCCATCTGGTGCTGGATTACGTGGGCCTGTCGGACTACGACTTTGAAAGCATGAAGCTGTCGATCCGCGAGCTGGGCGCCCACTAAACCTGTTTTCACGAGGTATGCATGCCCGAGTTACCAGAAGTCGAAACCACAAGACGCGGGATTGCGCCGCACCTGGAAGGCCAACGTGTCAGCCGCGTGGTGGTGCGTGAGCGCCGGCTGCGCTGGCCGATTCCGGAAGACCTGGATGTGCGCCTGTCGGGGCAGCGCATCGTGCGGGTGGAGCGGCGGGCCAAGTACCTGTTGATCAATGCCGAAGTGGGAACCTTGATCAGCCATTTGGGCATGTCGGGGAATTTGCGGCTGGTGGAGGTCGGTTTGCCGGCGCTCAAGCATGAGCATGTGGATATCGAACTCGAATCCGGCTTGGCCCTGCGCTACACCGACCCACGGCGTTTTGGCGCGATGCTCTGGAGCCAGGACCCGCACAACCACGAGCTGCTGATTCGCCTCGGGCCGGAACCGTTGACCGACCTGTTTGACGGTGATCGGTTGTTCCAACTGTCCCGTGGGCGGTCGATGGCGGTGAAGCCGTTCATCATGGACAACGCGGTGGTGGTGGGCGTGGGCAATATTTACGCGACGGAAGCGTTGTTTGCGGCGGGGATCGATCCACGTCGCGAGGCGGGCGGTATTTCCCGGGCGCGTTATTTGAAATTGGCGATCGAGATCAAGCGCGTGCTGGCTGCTGCCATCGAGCGTGGCGGTACGACGTTGCGGGACTTTATCGGTGGCGACGGGCAGCCGGGGTATTTCCAGCAGGAGCTGTTCGTCTACGGCCGGGGTGGCGAGGCGTGCAAGGTGTGCGGGACTGAACTGCGCAATGTGGTGCTGGGGCAGCGGGCGAGTGTGTTTTGCCCAAGGTGCCAGCGCTGATTGCTGTGTGAAGGCTGAGGCCGACATCGCGGGCAAGCCCGCTCCCACACTTGATCGGGTTCACACGGTCAAAATGTGGGAGCTGGCTTGCCTGCGATGAGGCCCGCCCAGCCACCACAAGGCCTCAGGCTTTACCGGTAATCAACCGGTACTTGGCCATCAACTGCTCTTCCGTCTCCGGATGAGCCTCATCCAGCGGAATGCAATCCACCGGGCAAACCTGCTGGCACTGCGGCTCGTCGTAGTGGCCAACGCACTGGGTGCACAGGTTGGGGTCGATCACGTAGATCTCTTCGCCTTGGGAAATCGCGGCGTTCGGGCACTCGGGTTCGCAGACGTCGCAATTGATGCAATCGTCGGTGATGATCAGGGACATGGAAACTCCTGCCAGGGCCGTCAGCCAAGGCATCTGAAAACTAATGCGCGCAATTGTGCCGCATTGGCGCCCGCAGTGCGAGTGTGTGGCAAACCCTGGCGACGATCGCAGTCTCTGTGGCGAGGGAGCTTGCTCCCGCTGGGCCGGGCTGGCGCTCCAGCGCGAAGCGGCCCAAGATTGGGACTGCTGCGCAGTCCAGCGGGAGCAAGCTCCCTCGCCACAGTGAGCCTTACTTCTTGAAGCGCAGCGTCAGGGCATCCGCGACAGCCGGGTGCACGAACTTGGTGATATCCCCGCCCAAGGCGGCGATTTCACGGACCAACGTCGAGGAAATAAACGAATAGCGTTCCGACGGCGTAAGAAACAGGCTTTCCACGTCCGGCGCCAGTTGGCGGTTCATGTTGGCCAGCTGGAATTCGTATTCGAAGTCCGACACCGCGCGCAGGCCGCGCAGGAACACGTTGGCGTTCTGCTCTTTGGCGAAATGTGCCAGCAGCGTCGAAAAGCCGACCACTTCCACATTGGGCAGGTGCTTGGTGACCTCACGCGCCAGCTCCACGCGCTGTTCCAGGGGAAACAGCGGGTTTTTCTTGGGGCTGGCGGCGACCGCGATGATCACATGGTCGAACAGGCGAGAGGCACGTTCGACCAGATCGCCATGGCCTTTGGTAATCGGGTCGAAGGTACCTGGGTACAACACTCGGTTCATCGCGTCGTCCTGGCGGAGTCCGTTGGGGAACCGGATGGTATCGCAGCCTTCCCGGTCGGCCAAGTCAACTTATGCATAAGAAAGCCGTATAGACACTGCGAATCCCGTGTTTTTTCACGCTGTTTTCAGACGTTCGGCCAATGCCGTGGCGAGTTGGGCGGTTAAGCCGTACACCGACAATTGCGGGTTAGCCCCAATGCTGGTGGGGAATAACGAGCCATCGTGGATCGACAAATTGCGCAGTTGGTGGTGGCGACCCAGGCTGTCAGTGACGGCATTTTTCGGGTCTTCGCCCATGGCGCAACCGCCCATCACATGGGCGCTGCCCAGGGTGGTCCGGTGCAATTCCAGGCTCAGGCCGTCAATCAGGCTTTTGGCCTCGGCCAAGGTGGTGACGTAGCGCGCATCGTGGTGCAGCGGCTTGACCGACTTGGCGCCCGCCGCGAACTGAATCTCGGCCATGGTGTGGAACGCCCGGCGCAGGCCGTCCCAGGCGTAATCCGAAACCTGATAATCGAGCACGGGCGTGCCGTCACCGCGCAACTCCACGGTGCCGCCGGGGCTGTCGGGGTGAAACCCGTCACGCAGCAAGGCGAGCATGGCGTGGGTGTGGGGCAGTTGGCTCATCTCCAGGGCGTTTTGCGTGCCGTAGCCGCCGAACAGAGTGCTGGCCAAACCCGGATGCAAAGGCGGAGCCTCCAGCTTGTAGGACATTTTGCCGGTGGTGCCGTCCTGCCATTGGAAATGGTCGGAATAGATCGACTGCGGCGCGCCGTAGAACGGGTTGATCACTTCGTCGAACAGCCCGGCAGAGAAATTCACCAAGTGCAAAAAGGTGCGCTTGCCCAGCCGTGAATGCGGGTCGGGTGCGTCGGAGCGCATCAGCAGCGCCGGGCTGTTGATGCCGCCGCCCGACAGCACGTAATGCTTGGCCTTCACCGTGATCTTGTGCTCGGTCGGTGCCACGCAGCGTTCATCCATCGCCACGCATTCGAGGCTGCTGATCGTATCGCCGCTGTATTTAAGGTGTTCGGCGCGTGCGAGATAGAGCAGTTCGCCGCCTTTTTCCAGAGTGGACGGGATGGTGGTCACCAACATCGACTGCTTGGCATTGACCGGGCACCCCATGCCGCAATACCCCAGGTTGAAGCAGCCGCGCACATTGCGCGGGATCACATGCCAGCTGTAGCCAAGCTTTTCGCAGCCTTTGCGGATCACATCATTGTTGGCGTTCGGCGGTATGGCCCACGGCGCGATGCCCAGGCGTTGTTCCATCTTTTCGAACCACGGCGCCATCTCTGCGCTGCTGTGGCCCTTCACCGCGTACTCGCTGGCCCAGTGGGCGAGGGTGGCGTCGGGTGTGCGAAAGCTCGATGTCCAGTTGATCAGCGTGGTGCCGCCCACCGCCCGGCCCTGCAGGATGGTGATCGCGCCGTCCTTGCTCATGCGGCCGATGCCTTCCTGATACAGGCTGGCGTAGGCCTCGTCCTCGAGTAGTTTGAAGTCGCTGCTGGTCTTGAGCGGGCCTTCTTCGATCAGCAAAACCTTGTAGCCGGCAGCGCTGAGGATTTCGGCCGTGGTGCCGCCCCCGGCACCGCTGCCGATGATTGCCACGTCGGCTTCCAGCGTCAGGTCGCTGCTCAAGGCGGCGCCATTGTGGGTTTTCCAGCCACGGGCCAGGCCGTCGCGGAACAGATCGGGTACGGGCATGGGGTTGCTCTCTTGTTGTTCTGTACTGAAGTTGCAATCAATGTGGGAGCTGGGTTGTCAGGGTCAGATTTTGGGTGGGCCGGGATAGCCGCAGTGCGCCCACGACGCAGGCCGGAAGTACCAGGCCATGATCACCAGCTTGAGCAGCGAGCCCTGGCCCATGCGCAGCAGGTTGAGGTAACTGTTTTCCCAGCGGTGCAGGAAGTTGCGGATTTGCTCGGCGCTGGCGTGTTCCCAACTGCCCCAGATGCTGGTCAACGGGCCTCGGGTAATGCCCATGCCCAACACATCAAACAATTGTTGGGTGAGCTTGAACATCTCCGGCGACAGGTGCTGCAGGCTGTAGTCGAGTTTTTTCAGGGTGTCTTCGATGCCTGCAACCACCTCCTGGGCACTGGCCGCGCCTTCGAGCAGCACCGGGATGACGGCGCGTAGAAACGGCAGGTCGCTGCTGCGCAGCATGGCAAAGCCGCTGGCCGGGGTGCTGCTGGAGCAACCGCTGAGGCTGGCGCCCAGCCCGGCGGTGGCCAGGAAAGCGCTGGCGCACAGGCCGATTTTCAAGACGCCACGCCGCGACAGCGCAGGTGAATCAGTCAGGCTTGGGTTCATTGTTTTTATTGTCCCGTGAATAGCGCTATCAGCGGATAAACAGCTTCTGGATCAACTTCTGGATGGATTTGCCGTAAGGCGGGTAAATCAACTTCGCCGCGTTCAGGCGCTGCTTGATCAGTACACCCTTGGCTTTGCTGAAGGTGAGGAACCCCTCGTGCCCGTGGTAATGGCCCATGCCCGACGGCCCGATGCCGCCGAAGGGCATGTCGTCTTGAGCCACGTGCAGCAGCGTGTCGTTCAGGCACACGCCGCCGGAATGGGTTTCGTGGAGTACGCGGTTTTGCTCGCCCTTGTTGTAGCCGAAGTAGTACAGGGCCAGTGGGCGCGGGCGCTGGTTGATGTAGGCAAACGCTTGGTCCAGGCCGCGATACGGCACGATCGGCAGCAGCGGGCCAAAGATTTCGTCCTGCATCACGGTCATCTCGTCACTGACGTTCAGCACCAGCGTGTGGGCCATGCGCCGGTCCTGGCCCTTGTCGTAAAGAGGGAGCAGGGTTGCGCCTTTGTCGACGGCGTCCTTGGCGTAGCTATTGAGCCGCGCCAGTTGCCGTTCGTTGATGATGGCGGTGTAGTCCGGGTTGTCCGCCAGCGTCGGATAAAAGCCTCGAACCGCTTGGGTGTAGGCTTCGACGAAGCCTTCAACGCGGTCTTCCGGCACCAGCACGTAGTCCGGGGCGACGCAGGTTTGCCCGGCGTTCAAGGCTTTACCGAAGGCGATACGCTCGGCGGCATCCTTGAGCGGCACGTCGGCGGACACAATGGCGGGCGATTTACCGCCCAGTTCCAATGTCACCGGCGTGAGGTGTTCTGCGGCGGCGCGCATCACGTGCTTGCCGATGCTGGTAGCGCCGGTAAACAGCAGGTGGTCGAAGCGCAATTTGGAAAACGCCATGCCCACTTCGGCTTCGCCCAGCACCACGCACACCAGGTCTTCAGGAAAGATCTTCGCCAGCAGCACCTTGAGCAGCTCACCGGTTGCAGGCGTGGATTCGCTGAGTTTGAGCATCACCCGGTTACCGGCAGCGAGCGCGCCGACCAGTGGGCCAATGGCCAGATAGAGCGGGTAGTTCCAGGGCACAATCACGCCGACCACGCCCAGCGGTTGGTAGATGACTTTGGCCGACGCGGGCTGGAAGGCAATACCGACAGCGCGGCGGGAAGGTTTCATCCAGCCTTTGAGGTGTTTGCTGGCATAGTGAATGCCATGCAAACTGGGCATAAGTTCGGCGAACAGGGTTTCATCTGCACTGCGATGGCTGAAATCCTGGCTGATCGCGCTTATCAATGCCTGGCGTTCGTCGCTGAGCAGGTCGCGCAAGGCCTTGAGCCATTGCTGGCGTTGCGCGGCCGGCGGCATCGGGTTGGCGGCGTAGGCGCGGCGTTGGGCGTCGAACAGGTCCTGGAGCTGATCCAGCGCCTGGGAATCTTGCAGGTAAGCAATGTTGGCAGACATGGCGCAGTTCCCGATTGTTATAGGTCTGCCTGGATTTTTAGAGTCATTGCTCTAAATTGTCAAATGTCATTGCAGTAACAAGCGGATTTATCCCGTTGAGGATAGCCCGTAAGATGCCCCATCACGTGTATAGAAGCTGATCCCCTATGGCACCACGAGTAAAGACCAGCGAACGCATTGTGCAAATCAGCCTGGAGCTGTTTAACCAGCAGGGCGAGCGCAGTGTCAGCACCAACCATATTGCCGCCCACATGGAAATATCCCCGGGCAACCTGTACTACCACTTCCCTAACAAGCAGGCGATCATCGCCGTGCTGTTTCGTGAGTACGAAGCCCTGGTCGACAGTTTCCTGCGCCCACCCCAAGGCCGCGCCGTTACCGTCGAAGACAAGCGTTTCTACCTGCAAGCCGTGCTGGCCGGGATGTGGCGCTACCGCTTCCTGCATCGCGACCTTGAGCATTTGCTGGAAAGTGATCCGGAATTGGCCACCGGCTACCGGCGCTTTTCCCAGCGCTGCCTGACTCAGGGCGGCGCCATTTACCAAGGGTTTGTCGACGCTGGCATCCTCAACATGGACCCGGTGCAAACCGAGGCCCTGACCCTCAATGCCTGGATCATCCTCACCTCGTGGGTGCGCTTTTTGTGCACCACCAATGAAAACTCCGCCCACCTGAGCGCCGAAGCGATCAAGCGCGGGGTGTATCAGGTGCTGGTGCTGGAGGCGGGGTTTGTCACGCCCCAGGCGAAAGAGGCGGTGGATGCGTTGTTCAAAGAGTTTTATGTGCCGCTGAATCAGGCACTGGAAGAAGTGAAGTAGGGCCTTTCCCGAATCTGTTCACAGGAGTCCGTCATGCCGCTTGCCCAACTGATCAGCCCCCAGCAACTGGCCGAGCGCCAGAAGGCCGGAGGGCTGGTGATCCTGGATTGCCGTTTTGCCCTGGAAGACCCGGATTACGGGCGTTGCAGCTACGAAGAGGGGCATGTGGAAGGTGCACAATACGCCGATTTGGAGCGCCACCTCAGTGGCCCGGTGACCAAGGGCGTGACGGGCCGTCACCCGTTGCCGACGGCAGACACGTTGGTTCGACAGTTGCGTGCATGGGGCGTTAATGCCGACACCGATATCGTGCTGTATGACGACGGCCCCGGCGCCTATGCTGCCCGGGCGTGGTGGCTGCTGGCCTGGCTGGGCAAGCGTGATGGTGTGTTTATCCTCGACGGTGGTCTCAAGGCGTGGCACGCCGCAGGTTTCCCGTTGAGCCTGGACGCGCCGGTGATCGAGCCGGGTACCTTCACGGGGACCCCCGACAATCACCTGCTGCTGGACGCCGAACACCTGCAAAAACGCCTCGGCCAACCGGGCCTCACGCTGATCGATGCTCGTGCCCAAGCGCGCTTTCGCGGCGACGTGGAGCCTATCGACCCGATCGCCGGGCATATTCCCGGCGCGCAGTGTGCGGCGTTTAACGAAAACCTCGGCAGCGACGGGCGGTTCCTGCCGGCCGAGCAGCTCAAGCAGCGCTTTGCCGCGCAATTGCAGGGCCGGTCGCCGGACGAACTGGTGGCGTATTGCGGCTCCGGCGTGACGGCGTGTCATAACCTGTTCGCGTTGAGCCTGGCGGGTTACCCGTTGGGCAAGTTGTATGCGGGGTCGTGGAGTGAGTGGATTACCGACCCCGGTCGGCAGATTGCGACGGGTGACTGAGTTGTCGGCTATGTAAACCCTATCAAATGTGGGAGCTGGCTTGCCTGCGATAGCGGTGTGTCAGCTAGAAAATCGACTAACTGGCACGGCCTCATCGCAGGCAAGCCAGCTCCCACATTTTTACCTGTGTTGTGCCAATAGCCACTGGGGGATGCGCCGCTCAAGGTAGTAACCCGGCCGCTTCAGCGAACCGTCCACAAACCCCACATGCCCACCTTTTGCCAGCAACTCAAACTCGGTGCCAGCCGACAGCTCGCAGGCCTCAGGCAAGCTGTGCGCAAACACAAACGGGTCATCGGCCGCCTGGATAATCAGGGTGGGCGTGCGAATGTCGCCCAGGTAATAACGGCTCGACGCGCGGCGGTAATAGTCTTCGGCGCTGAGAAAACCATGCAGCGGCGCGGTCACCCTGCCGTCAAAATCCCAAAACGTGCGCATCTTTTCCAGCGAGCCCAAGTCCTCCAGGGTTTTCAGCCCCTCAGCCTTGCCATCCTGTAGAAAACGGCTTTGTTTGACACGGATATACGCGAGCATCTCGCGCATGAAGTGCTTTTGATAAACCCGCGAGAAACCCAGCCCGATGCGGTCCGCACACTGGTCCAGACGAAACGGCACCGACACCGCCGCCGCGCCGTGCAGCCCGGACGCCTCGCCGGTTTCTCCCAAGTGCTTGAGCAGTACATTGCCGCCCAGCGAATAACCCACCGCATACAGCGGCGCCAGTGGGCGCTTGGCCCGCAGATGAGCGATTGCCGCGGCGAGGTCTTCGCTGGCGCCCGAGTGGTAGCTGCGCGCCAAGAGGTTGGGTTCGCCGGAGCAACCCCGCCAATTCAGCGCAGCGCTGGCCCAGCCGTGACTGGCGAGGGCTTTTTGCAGGCCGGCCACGTAGGGCGAGTTGGAAGAGCCGGTCAGCCCGTGCAGCACCAGCACCAACGGCGCTTGCGCGTCGTGGGGGCCGTGCCAGTCGAGATCGAGAAAGTCGCCATCATCCAGCCACAGGCGCTCGCGTTGGCGCTCGATGTGAGTGGTGGGGCGCCACAGCGGCCCCCACAGTGTTTGCAGGTGGGGGTTGCCGAGGCCGAAGGCGGGGGTGAACAGCTCGGTGGAAGGCTTCATGGACATCTCTGTAACGAGCAAGGCTTCATGTGGCGAGCAGGCTTGCCCTGCGTTGGGCTGCGCAGCAGCCCCATCAAAAGCACCGCGTTGGGTCATTCAGAACACGGTCGCAGGTTTTGGGGCTGCTTCGCAGCCCAACGCAGGGCAAGCCTGCTCGCCACAATAAGCCCGCTTGCCACAGAAAACCTGCTTTGCACAACGAGCCCAAAGTTAAGCGGCGCTTTCAACAAAGCGGTGCCACAACGCGTAATACACCCGTCCGGACTTCTGCTCCCGGTGCAGGCGCCACGCGCCCGGCAAGCCGAGGGTAGACGGTGCAGTCTCGCTTTCAGTGTAGATCCACGCATCCGGCGCCAGCCATTGGCGTTCTTCCAGCAGCGTACACACGGTGGGTAGCAGGTTCTGGTTGAACGGCGGGTCGAGGAACACCACGTCGTATTCGCTGGCCGGCTGGGTTTCCAGGTAGCGCAACGCGTCGGCGGTTTGTACCTGGCCGGTGGTGCAGCGCAAGGTGCCCAAGTGTTCCTTCAGGCTTGAAACCGCGATATTGCTCGCATCCAGCGCCTGGCCCTGGGCCGCGCCACGGGACAGCGCCTCCAGGAACAGCGCGCCGCTGCCCGCGAACGGGTCCAGCACCTTGGCGCCGCCGATGTACGGCGCAAGCCAGTTGAACAGGGTTTCACGTACGCGGTCGGGTGTCGGGCGCAGGCCCACCACGTCGGGGAAGCTCAGCTTGCGGCTGCCCCATTCGCCGCCAATGATGCGCAGCTGGCCCACACCGTTATGGACGTTGTGGACAGGTTTTTTCGGGCGAGATGAACTGGCCATTAATGCTCCGGAACCCCGAGCGGCTGCTCGGCGGGTTTATCAGTGGGGGGCGGTAGTGGCTTTTGCGCAATCGTCGGGCCGGCGGTCACGATGACCATCTTGTCGGCGCTCAAGTGTTTATTCATTGCAGCCTTGACCTGATCTACGGTCAGGGCCTGGGATTGTTTCATGAAATCCTCAAGATAGCTCAGCGGCAGGTTATAGAAACCCATGGCGCCCAGTTGCCCGACGATATCGGCATTGCTGGCGGTGGACAGCGGGAAGCTGCCGGCCAGCTCGCGCTTGGCGTCATCCAGCTCCTTTTGCGTCGGGCCGGTCTTGAGGTAGTCGGCCAGCACGTCCTCGACCAGGCGCAGGGTGCCGCCGCTCATTTCGGCGCGGGTCTGAAGCTGGATCATGAACGGGCCGCGCACCTGCATCGGTGAGAAACCGGAGTACACGCCATAGGTCAGGCCGCGTTTCTCGCGCACTTCACTCATCAGGCGCGTGCCGAAACCACCGCCACCCAGAATCTGGTTACCCAGAGACAACGCTGCGTAGTCCGGGTCGGCACGGTCGATGCCCAATTGCGCGAACAGCAAGTGCGTCTGTTTGGACGGGAACTCGATATGGCTCAAGCCGGCCTTCGGCTCGGTCGGTTGGGCGATCTTCGCCAGCGCCGGGCCTTTGGGCAGCGATGCGGACACCTTGGCAGTCATGGCTTCGGCTTCGGCGCGGGTCAGGTCGCCCACCACTGCAATCACCGCATTGCCTGCCGCATAGGCCTTGGCATGGAACGCCTGCAGCTGTGCCAGGGTAATCGCCGGAACACTTTCAGGTGTGCCCTCACTCGAGTGAGCGTAGGGGTGGTTGCCATACAGGCGCTTGAACAGTTCAAGGCTGGCCAGCTTGGCCGGGTTCTGTTTCTGGTACTCAAAACCGGCGAGGATCTGGTTCTTGATGCGCGCCAGTGAGTCAGCGGGGAAAGTCGGCTTGCCGATCACCTCGTCGAACAATGCCAGGGCGGCTTCGCGCTTGTCGCTGTCGCTCAGGCTGCGCAGGGATACCAGCGCCATGTCGCGGAAAGCGCCATTGCCAAAGTCTGCGCCCAGGCCTTCAAAACCGCTGGCGATCTGGCTGACGTCTTTGCCTGGCACGCCTTCGTTGAGCATGGCGTTGGTCAGCAGCGCCACGCCCGGCGTGTTGCCGTCCTGGCTGCTGCCGGCGGCGAACAGGATGCGCATGTCGAACATCGGCAGTTCGTGGGCTTCGACAAACAACACCTTGGCACCTTCGGCGGTGGTCCAGGTTTGCACGTCGAGCTTGCGGTTGGTCGGCGCTTTGCCGTCCAGCTCTGCCAGCGATTGCAGCTTGTTGGCCGATTGGGCTTTTTCCAGCGCCGGGCTGGCCACGGAATCACTCGGGCGCAGGAAATACACCGCGCTGGCGGCAATCAGGGTGACGACGATCAGGCCGGGGAAGATCAGGCGGCTGCTTTTGCGATCACTCATGAGCGGTCTCCTCAGGCAAAACATGGGCGACGCTCAGACGTTCGCGGGTGAAATAGGTACGGGCGGCTTTCTGGATATCTTCCGGGGTCACGCTTTGCAGGTCGGCCAGCTCGGTGTCCATCAGCTTCCAGGACAGGCCGACGGTTTCCAGCGAGCCGATGGCCGTGGCCTGGCTGGTGATGGAGTCACGCTGGTAGACGAGGCCGGCAATCACCTGGGCGCGGATGCGTTCCAGCTCTTCAGTGGTTGGCGGTTTGGCTTTCAATTCGTCCAGCAGGCGCCACAGGCCGGCTTCGGCTTGGGCAACGGTCTTTTTCTTTTGCTGGTTCGGCGTGGCGCTCAGGGTGAACAGGCTGTCGCCACGGGTGTAGGCGTCATAGCTGGTGGAAGCGGCGGACACCAGCTCCTCACCACGCTCCAGCTGCTCGGAGATGCGCGCGCTGTAGCCGCCGTCCAACAGGGCCGAGATCAGGCGCAGAGCCTGTACCGAGCGCTTGTCTTCGGCGGTGGCCAGGCCGGGTACGTTAAAGCCGAGGATCACGCTCGGCAGCTGGGTTTGCACATGCAGGGTCAGCAAACGCTCGCCGGGTTCGGCCAGCTCCAGCGGAATCTTGGCCGGTGGTACGTCACGTTTCGGGATCGGGCCGAAGTAACGCTGGGCGAGGTTTTTCACCTCGTCAGGGGTCACGTCGCCGACAACTACCAGCGTGGCGTTGTTCGGCACATACCAGGATTGGTACCAGTGGCGCAGCTCCTCTACCTTCATGCGTTCAAGGTCGGCCATCCAACCGATAGTCGGCGTGTGGTAGCCGCTGGCCGGGTAGGCCATGGCCTTGAAGCGCTCAAAGGCCTTGGACATCGGGTTGTCGTCGGTGCGCAGGCGGCGCTCTTCCTTGATGACCTCGATTTCCCGGCTGAACTCGTCGGCCGGCAGGCGCAGGCTGGCCATGCGGTCGGCTTCCAGCTCGAAGGCAACGCCCAGGCGGTCGCGGGCCAGTACCTGGTAATAGGCGGTGTAGTCGTCACTGGTGAACGCGTTTTCCTCGGCGCCCAGATCGCGCAGGATCAGCGAGGCCTCGCCGGGGCCGACTTTGGCGCTGCCCTTGAACATCATGTGTTCAAGCGCGTGGGACAAACCGGTCTGGCCCGGGGTTTCGTAGCTCGAACCGACCTTGTACCAGACCTGGGAAACCACCACTGGCGCGCGATGGTCTTCGCGCACGACCACTTTGAGGCCGTTATCGAGGGTGAATTCATGGGTGGGTTGTGGGTCGGCAGCCAAAGCTGAAAGGGGCAGACAAACTGTGCTGAGCAGCAGGCCTGCGGCACGGCGGGCTAGAGCATTCATTCGTTTTTTAACCTGTTGGGCTGCCCGCTTGGTCTTAGCGTCGGCGGGCGAGAGGGTGCTAGGATACTGATCCGATTTGGACACGGCCACTGCGGCGGTCATCTTGTACCGGATCCAATCGTAGGAATGTAGGATTTGGCGCAGGGTTTCCCCGACGATGTTCCACTTTTCGACGAATTTATCGCTTCAGTCCTATATTGAAACGATTCGTTAAGGCCTTTATTTACGCCTTACCAAATGTTGCGCATGAACAAGCGAGCCTTAAAGCAGTCTGTTCTGCATCGAATTTATTTACCGAGGCGCCCTGGCGCATCGCTACTTTGAGATAGCCGTCCTCCATGTTTGGTTCCAACGACGACAAGAAGAACCCAGCCGCGGCTGGCGAGAAAAAAGGCCTGTTCGGATGGCTGCGCAAAAAGCCGCAGGAAGCCGTCGTCGAACAGCCGCAGGTTCAACCTGAACCCATTCCTGAACCTTTAGTGGAAGCCGCACCGGTTGTTGAAACCCCGGCGCCTATCGTGTTGCCGATGGCTGAGCCGGTGTTGCAGCCGGTGGCTGAGGTTGAGCCTGAGCACAAACCGTGGCTGGAGCTGCCGGTGGCCGAGGAGCCGGTAGCACTCGTTGAAGATGTTCAGGCCGAGCACGTAGTGCCGCCGATTCCGGCAGTGGTTGAGCCGGTTGCCGTGGTCGTTGAAGCTGCGCGGAGTGTTGAAACCCCTGCGCCGGTTGAGCCATCGCCTGCTCCCGCTGTGGTTGCAGTGCCCGCCGTGGCCGAGCCGGAGCCCGTTGCCGTTGCCGTCGAAACCAGCAAAACCGGATTTTTCGCCCGCCTCAAGCAAGGCCTGAGCAAAACCAGCGCCAGCATTGGCGAGGGCATGGCCAGCCTGTTTCTCGGCAAGAAAGTCATCGATGACGAGCTGCTGGAAGATATTGAAACCCGCCTGCTGACGGCTGACGTGGGCGTTGAAGCCACGGCCGTGATCATCCAGAGCCTGACCCAGAAGGTCGCGCGCAAGCAACTGACCGACGCCGATGCTCTGTACAAATCCTTGCAGGCCGAACTGGCCGCGATGCTCAAGCCTGTGGAAGCCCCGCTGGTGATCACGCCGAACAAGCCGTTCGTGATTCTGGTGGTGGGCGTCAACGGCGCCGGCAAGACCACCACCATCGGCAAGTTGGCCAAGAAGCTGCAGTCGGAAGGCAAGAAAGTCATGCTCGCCGCCGGCGATACCTTCCGTGCCGCCGCTGTCGAACAGCTGCAAGTCTGGGGCGAGCGCAACAAGATCCCGGTCATCGCGCAGCACACGGGCGCGGATTCGGCTTCGGTGATCTTCGACGCTGTGCAGGCCGCCAAGGCTCGTAACATCGATGTGTTGATCGCCGACACTGCCGGCCGCCTGCACACCAAAGACAATTTGATGGAAGAGCTGAAGAAGGTGCGCCGCGTGATCGGCAAGCTTGACGCAGACGCCCCCCATGAGGTGTTGCTGGTGCTCGACGCCGGTACCGGGCAGAACGCTATCAGCCAGGCCAAACAATTCAACCAGACGGTGCAACTGACTGGCCTGGCATTGACTAAGCTCGACGGCACGGCCAAAGGCGGCGTGATTTTCGCCCTGGCCAAACAGTTCGGGTTGCCGATTCGTTATATCGGCGTCGGTGAAGGCATTGACGACCTGCGCACCTTTGAGGCCGAACCCTTTGTACAGGCACTTTTCGCCGAGCGGGAGCGTTCATGATTCGATTCGAGCAGGTCGGTAAACGCTACGCCAACGGGCATGTGGGCTTGCACGAGCTGAGTTTTCGCGTGCGCCGCGGCGAATTCCTGTTTGTGACCGGTCACTCGGGCGCGGGCAAAAGTACGCTGCTGCGTCTGCTGCTGGCCATGGAGCGTCCGACCACCGGCAAGCTGCTGCTGGCGGGCCAGGACCTGGCCACCATCAGCAACGCGCAGATTCCATTCCTGCGCCGCCAGATCGGCGTGGTGTTCCAGAATCACCAGTTACTGTTTGATCGCACGGTGTTCAACAATATTGCCTTGCCGCTGCAAATCCTTGGTCTGTCCAAGGCCGAAATCGTCAAGCGCGTGGATTCGGCCCTGGAGCGTGTGGCGCTGTCGGACAAGACCGACCTGTACCCCGGCGACCTGTCCACCGGCCAGCAGCAACGCGTCGGCATTGCCCGCGCCATCGTTCACCGCCCGGCTTTGTTGCTGGCGGACGAACCTACCGGTAACCTCGACCCGCGCCTGGCGGCCGAAATCATGGGCGTGTTCGAAGACATCAATCGCCTGGGCACCAGTGTGTTGATCGCCAGCCACGACCTGGCGCTGATCGCGCGCATGCGCCACCGCATGCTGACGCTGCAGCGCGGCCGCCTGATCGGTGACGGGGAGGCCGGTGTATGAGTGCCACCCGCAGCCCTAAAGTGTCCGAGCGCGTGGCGCCGAAAGCCGCCGACCCGCAACCGCAGAAAAAGAAAAAACACGACGATGACGATGGCCCGGATTTCGGCACGCTGCTGCGCGCCTGGATCGAAAGCCATCGCGCCAGTTTGCTCGACAGCCTGCGCCGCCTGGGCAAGCAGCCGATCGGCAGCTTTTTTACCTGCCTGGTGATGGCGGTTGCCTTGAGCCTGCCGATGGGTTTGTCATTGCTGCTGAATAATGTGGAGCGCCTCGGCGGTTCCTGGCAGCGTGCGGCGCAGATCTCCCTGTATTTGAACATCGACGCCAGTGCCAAAGACGGCGAGTCCTTGCGTGATGACATCAAGAACCTGCCGGGCGTGGCGGATGCCGAGTACATCAGCCGCGACCAGGCTCTTGAAGAGTTCCAGCAACAATCCGGCCTGGGCGAAGCCCTTAAAGAGCTGCCGCAGAACCCGCTGCCGGGCGTGGTGCTGGTGACGCCGAATGAGGTCGACAAGCCTGCGCTTGAGGCCCTGCGACAAAAACTCGCAGAAATGCCCAAGGTGCAACAGGCACAACTTGATCTAGTCTGGGTAGAGCGCCTGGCGGCGATCCTCAAGCTGGGTGACCGCTTCGTGTTCGGCCTGACGGTGTTGTTGGTGTCTGCATTACTTTTGGTGATAGGTAATACCATTCGTCTTCATATTGAAAACCGTCGCACCGAGATAGAAGTGATTAAACTGGTCGGCGGCACGGACAGCTATGTGCGTCGTCCTTTTCTGTACATGGGCGCGCTTTATGGCTTTGGTGCCGGGATTTTGTCCTGGGGCGTGCTGGCATTTGGCCTGAACTGGCTGAACGACGCGGTAGTCGGGCTTGCCGGACTCTATGGCAGCGATTTTGCCCTGGCCGGGGTGCCGGTCGCCGACGGTCTTAGCCTCTTGCTTGGCGCTGTATTGTTGGGGTATATCGGTGCTTGGATTGCGGTTGCTCGTCACTTACGTGAGTTGGCACCGAAGTAGTTAATGTCAGATTAATGTGGTTTCGTTTGTATTGACCGTATCAGTGGTTTAGGGAACTTGTCCTACGGTTCCCGGTCAATTTTCGCAGTGCTGAACTGCACGAGTTATGTGAGTCGGAGGTTTTTTCGTATGACCACTTCTTTGCAACCTGCTTATGCTCTGGTCCCGGGTGCGAACCTGGAGGCCTATGTGCACACGGTCAACAGCATTCCCTTGCTGACGCCCGAGCAGGAGCGTGAACTGGCCGAGAGTCTCTACTATGAGCAGGATTTGGGGGCGGCTCGGCAGATGGTGCTCGCCCACCTGCGTTTTGTTGTACATATCGCCCGTAGCTATAGCGGCTACGGTCTGGCCCAAGCTGACCTGATCCAGGAAGGCAACGTCGGTTTGATGAAGGCTGTAAAGCGCTTCAACCCTGAGATGGGTGTGCGTTTGGTGTCGTTTGCCGTGCACTGGATCAAGGCGGAAATCCACGAGTTCATCCTGCGCAACTGGCGCATCGTGAAAGTGGCAACCACCAAGGCCCAGCGCAAGCTGTTCTTCAACCTGCGCAGCCAGAAGAAACGCCTGGCGTGGCTGAACAACGAGGAAGTCCACCGCGTGGCCGAAAGCCTCGGTGTAGAGCCCCGTGAAGTGCGCGAGATGGAAAGCCGCCTGACCGGCCATGACATGGCCTTCGACCCGGCCGCCGAAGCGGACGACGACAGCGCCTTCCAATCGCCGGCCAACTACCTGGAAGACCACCGGTACGACCCGGCGCGTCAACTGGAAGACGCCGATTGGAGCGACAACTCCAATCACAACCTGCACGAAGCGCTGGAAGTGCTGGACGACCGCAGCCGTGACATTCTTTACCAGCGCTGGCTGGCAGAAGACAAAGCCACGCTGCACGACCTGGCGCAGAAGTACAACGTGTCGGCCGAGCGGATTCGTCAGCTTGAGAAAAGCGCGATGAACAAGCTGAAGTTGTCGATCGCTGCCTGATACGCGGTTCCGAAAACAACGCGATCGAATGTGGGAGCGGGCTTGCTCGCGAAAGCGGAGTGTCAGTCACCGATATGTTGACTGAACCACCGCATTCGCGAGCAAGCCCGCTCCCACAGTTGTTTTTGTGCTGTGTCAGTCGGACCAGGGCGCTTTTCGGGAATTGTTCAGCTCTACCAGGTAACCATCCCCACCCAACTGACTCATCTGCTGCCGAATCCACGCCGCCCGTCTGGCCACATACGCCGTCGGATGGCTGGCACTCCACACCCGCGGGTTCGGCAAAACAGCCGCCAGATAACTCGCCTGCTGCCGCGAAAGCCCCTTGGCACTCACCCCAAAGTGATGCCGCGCCGCCGCCTCTGCGCCAAACACGCCTTCATCCCATTCCACGCTGTTGAGGTAGACCTCAAGAATGCGCTGCTTGGGCCACAACACTTCGATCAGCCCGGTAAACCACGCTTCCAGCCCTTTGCGCAAATAGCTGCGGCCGGTCCACAGAAACAGGTTTTTCGACACTTGCTGGCTCAAGGTGCTGGCGCCGCGAATCGAGCCGCCGCGCTCGTTGTGCAGGATTGCCGCCTGGATCGCGCCGAAATCAAAGCCCCAATGCTGCGGAAAACGCTGGTCTTCACCGGCCATCACCGCCACCTTGAGGTCATCGGAGATCTCGTCCCACGCCACCCACGTGCGCTGCAGGTCAATCGGTTCGCCGTCGACCCACGACTCGATCTTGCGCTCGACCATCAACGCAGTGAACGGCGGCGGCACGACGCGAAACAGCAGCACCAGCAACACACTGCCGATGGCAAACCATTTCACGACTTTGAGAAAACGCTTGAAGAGGAGACGCAGCATAGAGATGGCTTGGCCGAACCCGTTGAGCGGGCCATTATACAGACCCTGCCCCTTGCGTCTGACTGGAGTTCCTCATGCTGCGTAGCTTTCTGATGCTGGCCGCCTTTTTTGGCTTTACCGGCGTCGCGCTCGGTGCCTTCGCCGCCCATGGCCTGAAAAACCGCCTGAGCGCCGAGTACCTGGCAATCTTCCATACCGGCGTCACCTACCAATTGATACACGCCCTGGCGTTATTCGGCGTAGCACTGTTGGCTGCACATATTCCTGGCCGATTGGTCAACTGGGCGGGTATCTCGTTTACCGTCGGTATCCTGCTGTTCTCCGGCAGCCTGTATGTGTTGACGCTGACAGGTTTCAGCAAGCTGGGCATCATCACGCCCTTTGGCGGTTTGGCCTTTCTGCTGGGCTGGTTCTTCCTCGGTTTGGCGGCGTGGCGTTTGCAGGCCATCTGACCGAGGGGCTTGGGCCTGCTGCGGCAATCGGGCTAGAATGCGGGCCCCTAAAAACGATGGCGGCCCGCGGCATGCGCATTCTGTTGAACGGCGAATCCTTTGAACTGCCCGACGGTGAAACCGTTGCGGCCCTGCTGACCCGCCTCGACCTGACCGGGCGTCGCGTCGCAGTGGAACTCAACCTGGATATCGTCCCGCGTAGCCAACACGCCGAGACCGCGCTCACCGAAGGTGATCAGGTTGAAGTGGTCCACGCCATCGGCGGCGGCTAGTCGCACAGCTTTCTGAATTCTGCAGAACCTCACTCCATTTCGAGGATTTCCCATGAGCATCGTTCGTAGCGACAAGCCCTTCGTCCTGGCCGGTCGTACCTTCCAGTCCCGTCTGCTGGTCGGCACCGGCAAGTACCGCGATATGGAAGAAACCCGCCAGGCCATCGAGGCCTCGGGCGCCGAGATCGTCACCTTCGCCGTGCGCCGCACCAACCTGGGCCAGATCGAAGGCGAGCCGAACCTGCTCGAAGTGCTGTCGCCGGATCGCTACACCTTCCTGCCGAACACCGCCGGTTGCTACGACGCCATCGAAGCCGTGCGCACCTGCCGCCTGGCCCGTGAGCTGCTCGACGGCCACAATCTGGTGAAGCTGGAAGTGCTGGCCGACCAGAAAACCCTGTTTCCCAACGTGATCGAAACCCTTAAGGCCGCCGAAACGCTGGTCAAGGAAGGTTTTGACGTGATGGTCTACACCAGCGATGACCCGATCATCGCGCGCCAACTGGCGGAAATCGGCTGTATCGCCGTGATGCCGCTGGCCGGTCTGATCGGTTCCGGTCTGGGCATCTGCAATCCGTACAACCTGCAGATCATCCTCGAAGAAGCGAAAATCCCGGTGCTGGTGGATGCGGGCGTGGGCACAGCCTCCGACGCGACCATCGCCATGGAACTGGGCTGCGATGCGGTGCTGATGAACTCGGCCATCGCCCACGCCCAGCAACCGATCATGATGGCCGAAGCCATGAACCACGCCATCGTCGCAGGCCGCCTGGCCTACCTCGCCGGGCGCATGCCGAAAAAACTCTACGCCAGCGCCTCCTCGCCGCTGGATGGTCTGATCAAGTAAGAGCCATTGATGACTGAATCAAACGAAACGCCGAACACCGTGGAAGAAGGTGACGAGTCCAAGCACCGCCGCATCAAGAGTTTTGTGATGCGCGCCGGTCGTATGACCGAAGGCCAGCAAAAGGGCCTGGAGCAAGGTACACCGCTGTTCGTGTTGCCATTGGCCGACGCGCCGGTGGACTACGACCAGGTGTTCTGCCGTTCGGCCCCGCGTTCCCTGGAAATCGGTTTCGGCATGGGCCATTCCCTGCTGGAAATGGCTGCAGCCTCGCCGGAACAGGATTTCATCGGCGTTGAAGTGCACCGCCCGGGTGTCGGCGCGCTGCTCAACGGCGTGCTGACTCAAGGCCTGACCAACCTGCGCGTCTACGACTGCGACGCGATTGAAGTGCTCAACCGCTGCATCGCCGACAACAGCCTCGACCGCCTGATGTTGTTCTTCCCGGACCCATGGCACAAATCCCGTCACCACAAGCGTCGCATCGTCCAGGCCTCCTTCGCGGAACTGGTACGCAGCAAGCTGAAAGTGGGCGGTATCCTGCACATGGCCACCGACTGGGAACCGTATGCGGAGTACATGCTGGAAGTGATGGACGTAGCGCCTGGCTACCGCAACCTGGCCGAAGACGGCAAATGCGTGCCACGCCCGGCCGAGCGCCCGATCACCAAGTTCGAACGCCGCGGCGAGCGACTCGGGCATGGGGTTTGGGATTTGAAGTTCGAGAAGGTCGATTGACAAGCCACTGGCTTGAAATGCGATCAAAAATGTGGGAGCGGGCTTGCTCGCGAATGCGATGGTTCAGTCGACATCTTCGGTGACTGACACTACGCCTTCGCGAGCAAGCCCGCTCCCACATTTGTTATGCAGTGTGCTCAGGATTATCGGCGATCCGCGACTACGCCAATCAACACCAGCACCACCACCAACACCGGCGCCAGGCTGTAGTTATTGAACTGGCTCAGCCCTCGCACAATCCACGGCGTGGCGTAGATCAACGCTGCACCGCTGCCGATCATGCACACCAGCGCCATCAACGGTACGCGCAATGCGCCAGCGATGCTGCCCAAGCGGCCTTCGACCCAGCCTTTGATATCGGCGCCAAACAGCACCAGCAAACAGCCGACAAGGGCCAGGGAGATTTCCGACAGGTTGCTACGGCTCCAGCGGGACACGGTGGCGAGCAGGTCGAGTACCAAATCCATGTGATTTCCTTAGAGCGATCAGCTCAAAAACTTCTGCAACAGGTCATTGAGAAAGAGTTGCCCACGGTCGGTGGCCGCCAGGCGTGACGGTTCGACCTGCATTAAGCCACTTTGTTCTGCCTCACGGCGGCCTTCGTCGAGGCTGGCCAGGTCGAGGCCGGTGCGCTCGGCGTACAGCCTGGATTCAACGCCTTCGGTGAGCCGCAAAGCGTTCATCAGGAACTCGAATGGCAGCTCTTCATTAGTCAGCTCTTTCGCACCGGCCTGGAAGCTTTTGGCTGGGTTGAGGTAGTCCTTGGGTGCGCGAGTCTTCCAGGTGCGCACGATGCGCCCGTCCGGGTGGCTGAGCTTGCCGTGGGCACCGGCGCCAATGCCGATAAAGTCGCCAAAGCTCCAGTAATTCAGGTTATGCCGCGCCGGGCGGCCCGGTTGGGCATAGGCCGATACTTCATATTGCGCGTAACCGTGTTCGGCCAGCAGCGCCTGGCCGGCTTCCTGAATGTCCCACAGCGTGTCGTCTTCCGGCAGCGCGGGCGGCTGGTTCCAGAATACGGTGTTGGGTTCCAGCGTCAGCTGATACCAGGACAGGTGCGTAGGCTTGAGTGCGATGGCCTGGCGCAAGTCGCTCAGGGCATCGTCCAGCGACTGATCGGGCAAGCCGTGCATCAGGTCAAGGTTGAAGTTATCGAACCCGGCCTGGCGTGCCATGCCGGCGGCGCGCACGGCTTCATCACCATTATGGATGCGGCCCAGCGCCTCAAGCTTTTGCTGCTGGAAGCTCTGAATGCCGATGGACAGGCGATTGATCCCCAGCTTGCGGTACGCCACGAACTTCTCTTGCTCGAACGTCCCGGGGTTGGCTTCCAGGGTGATTTCGATGTCGTCGGCAAACGGGATACGAGCTTGCACGCCCTTGAGCAGGCGCCCCAGCGCGGCGGCGCTGAACAGGCTGGGCGTGCCGCCACCGAAGAAAATCGAGCTCAGTTCACGGCCGTAAACCGCGTGCAGGTCTTGATCAAGGTCGGCCAGCAATGCGTCCACATACTCTTCTTCCGGCAGCACTTTGCTGGCGGTGTGGGAATTGAAGTCGCAATAAGGGCATTTGCGCACGCACCACGGAATGTGGATGTACAGCGCCAGGGGCGGTAGCACCGGCAAGGCCGCCCGAGGTGTTTGCGCGCCGCCGTGGATCAGCGGCTGCGCAGAAGTGTTCTGGGTCATTTCAGGCCCAGACGCTGGCGCAACAGAGCCATGGCACGGGCGCGATGGCTGATCTGGTTTTTGTCGACCGGGCTCAGCTCGGCGCTGGAGACAGTACGCTCCGGCACCCAAAACAGCGGGTCATAGCCAAAGCCGTGCTCGCCGCTGGCCGCGTGAAGAATGCGCCCGTGCCACAGGCCTTCGCAGAGAATCGGCAGAGGGTCGTCGGCATGGCGAACCAGCGCCAGCACACAGACGAACTGCGCGCCGCGCTCGGCATCCGGCACGTCCTTGAGGGCGTCCAGCAGCTTGGCGTTGTTGGCCGCGTCGCCTTTGCCGTCTGCATAACGCGCCGAGTAGATGCCTGGTGCACCGCCGAGGAAATCCACCGCCAGGCCCGAATCATCCGCCAGCGCCGGCAGGCCGGAGATGCGCGCCGCATTGCGCGCCTTGAGGATGGCGTTCTCGACGAACGACAGGCCGGTTTCTTCCGGCTCCACCTGGCTGAACTCGCCAATCGAGCGCAGTTGAACAGATTCGCCGAGCATGGCCTGCAGTTCTTTGAGTTTGCCGGCGTTGTGGCTGGCCAGTACGAGTTGAGTAAGGTTCATCATTCGGCCGGGAAAAGTTCTTGGACAAAACTGAAACCGTGGGCCTTGCCGCCGGTTTCAACGTTGATGGTGAAGGTCTTGAATTCCTGCTGCGGCACGGAGTAGGGCGCGAGGTAGTTGGTCACGCCTTTTTCGGTGATCTGCTTGAAGGTCAGCACTTCGCTTTTGCCGAGCGAGTCCTTGATGGTGCCGGTCACTTGCGCCACCACGGGCGTCACGCCCTTGAAGACGGAAACGTTGATCAGGCCTTTGTTCTTGCTGCGCACCACGCCTGCGGCCTGGGCGGTTTCCGGCTGCAGGAAGCTGGAAGTGAACGTGTTGTAGCGCACGGTGATGTCGCCAAATTCTTTCGTGCGGTTAGGGTCGATAACGTCGGCGGCCATGGCGTTGGTGCCAAGCAGTGCGGTCAATAAAAAAACAGCCAAACGACTCATGAGCGTCCCTCTTGAAAATGATTAGACGGCAATCTTGTGGTCGGTCAGGCCAGGGCTGCTGACCCGGTAAATCCCGATTTCGCCCAACAGGTTGGGCCATAGCTTACTCGCCCAGCCGTGGCGGTGCTGTTGATCGACGGCAAGGCGGTTGATGACTTTGGCTTCACGCTCGCCGCACAGGGCTTCGAAGTCTTCGAAGGTGCAGAAGTGAATATTGGGCGTGTTGTACCAGGTGTACGGCAGGAAATCCGACACCGGCATGCGGCCCTTGGTGGCCAGGTACCAGCGGCAGCGCCAATGGCCGAAGTTGGGGAAGGTGATGATGCACTGGCGGCCCACGCGCAGCATTTCGTCGAGGATACGGTCCGGGTAGTGCACGGCTTGCAGGGCCTGGGTCATGACTACGATGTCGAAGCTGTTGCTGGCAAAGTTGCCCAGGCCCTTGTCCAGGTCCTGCTCGATCACGTTGATGCCCTTGGCCACGCACTGGGCGATATTGTCCGGGTCGTTTTCCAGGCCGTAGCCGGTGACTTGCTTGTTGTCGCGCAGCCAGCTCAGCAGTTCGCCATCACCGCAGCCAAGGTCGAGCACGCGGCTGCCGGCGGGGATCCAGTCTTGGATGATTTCCAGGTCGGCTCTCATGGCTTTCTCACAATACGATTCGGTTCATGTAATTGCCGAACGCCTGCAAGTAACGCGGGATCGGAATCAGGAAAGCGTCGTGGCCTTGCGGCGCGTCGATCTCCAGGTAGCAGACGTCTTTGCGCGCGGCCATCAACGCGTCCACCAGCTCGCGCGAGCGCGCCGGCGAAAAACGCCAGTCAGTGGTGAACGACATCACGCAGAACTTGGCCGTGGCGTGCTCGAAGGTTTTCGCCAGGTCATCGTCGTGGTTGGCGGCCGGGTCGAAATAGTCCAGCGCCTTGGTCATCAGCAGGTAGGTGTTGGCGTCGAAACGCCCGGAGAACTCCTCGCCCTGATAACGCAGATAGCTTTCCACCTGGAACTCGACGCTGTGGAAGTCGTAGTTGAGCTTTTCGCTCTTGAGTCCACGGCCGAATTTCTCGCCCATGGAATCATCGGACAGGTAGGTGATGTGCCCGACCATCCGCGCCAGCATCAGGCCGCGCTTGGGAATCACGCCGGCTTCCTGGAACGAACCACCGTGGAATTCGGGGTCGGTGAGGATGGCCTGGCGCGCCACTTCGTTGAAGGCGATGTTCTGTGCCGACAGTTTTGGCGCCGAGGCGATGGCCAGGCAATGGCGCACGCGATCCGGATAAGTGATGGTCCATTGCAGCGCCTGCATGCCGCCCAGGCTGCCGCCGATCACTGCCGCCCACTTATGAATGCCCAGCATGTCAGCGAGGTGCGCCTGGCTGTGCACCCAGTCTTCCACGGTCAGTACCGGGAAGTCGGCGCCGAAGGGCTTGCCGGTTTCCGGGTTGATACTGCTCGGGCCGGTAGAACCGTTGCAGCCGCCAAGGTTGTTCAGGCTGACCACAAAGAACTTGTCGGTGTCGATGGGCTTGCCGGGGCCGATACAGCTGTCCCACCAGCCGGGCTTGCGGTCGTCGACGGAGTGGAAACCGGCGGCATGGTGATGGCCGGACAAGGCATGGCAGATCAGCACGGCATTGCTCGCCGTGGCGTTCAGTTGGCCGTAGGTTTCATAGATCAGGTCGTAGGCTGGCAGCGAACGACCGCAGGCCAGGGCCAGCGGTTCGCTGAAGTGCGCCATTTGGGGCACGACCAGTCCAACAGAATCGGGGGGAAAGGCAGCTGGCATCGACCCTGCTCTCGTTTAAATGAGGCGTAAGTCTAAAGAGCGGGGGGCGTAGCGGCAAGCAAAGGCGCAGATACAAAATGTGGCAGTTGGCCTGTGTGGGAGCTGGCTTGCCTGCGATACAGACACCTCGGTGTGTCAGTCACACCGCAGCGATGCAATCGCAGGCAAGCCAGCTCCCACACAAGCCAAGTCCCACTGGGGCCGTGTCAGATCAGGCCGAACAGCTCTTTAGGCATGTAGGCAAAGTACGCCAGCCGCGGAATCACCCAGCTTTGCAGCAACTGGATCGCGATAAACGCGAAGATCGGCGAGATATCCAGGCCGCCCAGGTTTGGGATCAGCCGACGGAAGGGGGCGAGTACCGGCTCGGTGATTTGCGCCACCAGTTCGGCGCCCGGGCTACGGCTGCCCGGAGCGACCCACGAGAGGATCACGCTGATGATCATCGACCAGAAGATGATCTTCAAAAACAGCGAGAAAATACCGATCAGGCCCCATGGCAACAGCAACACCGTGTTGGCCTGGTAGCCGTTGAGCAGCAGGATCACCGCAAACAGCAGGATTTGCAGCAGCAGCGCCAGCACCAGGGACGACATGTCGAGCCCGAACATGCTCGGGATCACCCGGCGCAGGGGTTTGAGCAACGGTTGAGTAGCCTTGACCACGAACTGGCACAGCGGGTTGTAGAAGTTCGCCCGCACCAATTGCAGGATAAAGCGCATCAGCACGATCAGCAGGTACAGGCTGCCGAGGGTCTGGATGATGAAAATGGCAGCGTCATTGATTCCGAGCATGTTTGTTTCCTTGTAGGGGGGCGACTATTTGCCCAGCTGTTCGGCCATTTCAGCCGAACGATGCGCCGCGGCACCCAGTGCTTTTTCCACCAGGGCTTCAAAGCCCCCGGCCTGGAACGATTCGATGGCTGCTTGTGTGGTGCCGCCAGGGGAGGTCACACGGCGGCGCAGTTCAGAGGCGTCCACATCGCTGGTCACGGCCATTTTTGCGGCGCCCAGCGCGGTTTGTTCGGCCAGTTGCTTGGCGATTGCCTGCGGCAGGCCCAGTTTCACGCCGGCGGCGGTCATGGCTTCGATCAGCAGGAAGAAGTACGCAGGGCCACTGCCGGAGACGGCGGTGACCGCATCCAGTTGCTGTTCCTGTTCCAGCCACAGGGCGATGCCCACGGCGGACAGCAACTCCTGGGCCTGGTCACGCTGTTCAGTGGTGACTTCAGATGTTGCATACAAGCCACTCACACCTTGGCGCAGCAGCGACGGGGTGTTGGGCATGCAGCGCACGATGGGTTGGGCGCCGAGCCAGTGGGTCATGCTGGCGCAGGTGATACCGGCGGCGATCGACACCACCAGTTGGTGCGGTTGCAGGCTCGGGCGCAGGCTTTCGCACACGGCCTTCATGGCTTGCGGCTTGACCGCCAGCACGATCACGTCCACGCCCTGAATGGCTTCGGCGTTGTCGGCAAAGGTTTCGATACCGTGCTCGGCGCTGACGCGGGTGCGGGTGTCGGCGCCCGGGTCGCTGGCGCGGATTTGCGCGGCTTCCAGGCCTTTGGCCCGCAGGCCGCCGATCAAGCTGGCGGCCATGTTACCGGCGCCGATAAAGGCAATACGCGTGTCGCTCATGACAGGTCCTTACTCAGATGGAAGTCAGCCATTTCACGGCTGGCCGTAGTCGCGGGCGCCAAACAGCGCGGTACCGATCCGCACCCAGGTGGCGCCTTGGGCGATGGCCGACTCAAGGTCGTGGCTCATGCCCATGGAAAGTGTGTCCAGCGGCAGGTTTAAACGGGCTTGCAGCTCGCGAACGGTGGCGAAGGCTGCGTCTTGCGCAGCGCGATCTTCGGTCGGCTCGGGAATGGCCATCAAGCCACGCAGCTTCAAGCGCGGCAGGGCGCTGATCGCGTCTGCCAGGGCCGGCAAGTCGGCGGGCGTACAGCCGGACTTGCTGGCTTCACCACTGACGTTGACCTGGATGCAGATATTCAGCGGCGGCAGGTCGGCCGGGCGTTGCTCGGAGAGGCGTTGTGCAATTTTCAGGCGTTCCACGGAATGCACCCAAGCGAAGTTCTCGGCGATAGCGCGCGTCTTGTTCGATTGAATGGGGCCGATGAAGTGCCAACTCAAGGGCAGGTCAGTTAATTCGGCCTGTTTGCCCAAGGCTTCCTGCAGGTAATTCTCGCCAAAATCGCGCATCCCGGCGGCATAGGCTTCGCGCACGGCCTGGGCGGGTTTGGTCTTGCTCACGGCCAGCAGGTGGATGCTGCTTTCGTCGCGCTGCACGGCGTGGGCTGCGGCGCGGATCCGCTGGCTAACCAGGCCAATGTTGTCTGCTATCGTCGACATTCAAGTTGCACCCGTGGATATGGAGTCCGCGGCATTCTACTGGAAATGGAAAGCCCTATGGATATCACTGAATTGCTGACGACAGGCGTGCGCCGTGGCGCGTCCGACCTGCATTTGTCGGCTGGCCTGGTACCGATGCTGAGAGTCGATGGCGAGGTCTGGCCACTGGACGGCCCGATACTTTCACCTACGCAAGTTGCGGATTTATTGAGCCCATTGCTCAATCTGCACCAGCAAAAGGATTTCGAAACATCTCTTGAAACGGATTTTGCCTTCGAGCTGCCCGGAGTGGGGCGGTTTCGCGCCAATGTGTTTCAGCAGGATCGTGGCATGGGAGCGGTGTTTCGCACCATACCGGCGCAAGTGCAGAGCCTGGAAAGCCTCGGGCTGGGCGAGGTTTTCCAACGGATCGCCCAGTTGCCGCGCGGGCTGGTATTGGTCACCGGGCCTACCGGCTCCGGCAAGTCCACGACGCTGGCGGCGATGATCGATTTTCTCAATCGGCATCGGCGTTATCACATCCTCACACTGGAAGACCCCATCGAGTTTATCCACAGGCCCAAAACGGCGCTGATCAACCAGCGCCAGGTGCATCGGGATACCCACAGTTTTTCAGCGGCTCTGCGTTCGGCCTTGCGTGAAGATCCGGATGTAATCCTGGTGGGTGAGTTGCGCGACCTGGAAACCATCCGCCTGGCGCTGACGGCGGCTGAGACCGGGCACCTGGTATTTGGCACCCTGCACACCTCGTCGGCCGCAAAGACTGTAGACAGGCTGGTGGACGTCTTCCCGGCCGGGGAAAAAGCCATGGTGCGCTCGATGCTGTCGGAGTCGCTAGAGGCGGTGGTGTCTCAGGTATTGGTGAAGAAGATTGGCGGCGGGCGCGTGGCGGCCCATGAAATCATGCTGAGCACGCCGGCGATTCGGAATTTGATCCGCGAGGACAAGGGCGCGCAGATGGTCTCGGCGATCCAGACCGGTGGGGCGTTGGGGATGAAGACGCTGGATATGAGTTTGAAGGCGCTGGTGGGCGAGGGGCTGATCAGCCGGGAAGATGCGCGGGATAAGGCGAGGGTGCCCGCAGATATCTGAAGGCTGATGAAATCAGTGTGGGAGCTGGCTTGCCTGCGATAGCGGACTGCCAGGCAACACCTTTGTCGGTTGGCACAGCGTCATCGCAGGCAAGCCAGCTCCCACATTTGATTGCATTTCAAAGGGGGAGCCAGCCGCCTTTAGGATCAGCGCTGAACAACCCGCAGGTTGTTGTTCTGCTCTTTCGGCAGAACCCGCTTGGCAATCACGTAGTTCTTGTCCCAAAACGGCTTTTTCAGCGTGTCGATGCTGACGGCCTTGCCACGACGCGGTGCGTGGATGAAACGGTCGTTGCCCAGGTAGATGGCAACGTGGTTGACCTGGCGGCTCTTCAATTTGAAGAACAACAGGTCGCCCGGTTTCAGGTCTTTGCGGTCTACCTTCAGGCCGTGGCCGGCGGCCATGGCGTTGGAGGTACGCGGCAAATCCACGGCTTTTACGTCGTTAAACGCATATTTCACCAAACCGCTGCAGTCGAACCCTTTACTTGGGCTGCTGCCGCCCCAACGATAAGGGGTACCGAGGACGTTAACGGCGCGGCTGAGGACGTTGCTGCTTTGCTTGGTGTTGACGGCCAGTTGGGTGTGAAGTGCTTTACCGTGGGCCTTGCTCACTTGAGTCGGGCGGTTGACGGTCAGCTTTACCGACTTGGCAGTGCTGGGTGTGCTGTGAACTTTAGGGGTGAAACCGTTAACGTTAGGAAGACGTTGCTCACGATTGGTGGCGTGGGCGGCCAGTGGCATTAATAGGCAGATGGTTAGCCATGTCTTGAAAAATGGTCGCATTAGGCGTGGCTCTTTTAGGTTTGCGCGCAACTTTATAACAGCTTTTTATGGCGTTTTCAGGCCGTTTGTCGACTGAACCCTGGGGTCAAATTCAGGAAAAACGCGACTAATTGCCGCAATTGTCCTACAGAAGTCAGGTGGCATAAGGCTTTGCGGGAAGGAAGATACCATTGGCCGTACGTCGGGCGCCCGTAAAAAAGTCACAAAGAAAATGAAAAAATTTATCTATCGAGGCAAAAGAGGTCCTTCATGAACACCTATCGACAGGATTATTCCGGGCAAGACACCCACAGCAAGGTAATCGGTTACCTGCTCTGGATTTTCGGTTTTACCGGGGCGCATCGCTTCTATTACGGCAAACCCGTGACCGGGACGATCTGGTTTTTCACCTTCGGTCTGTTCGGTATTGGCTGGCTGATCGACTTGTTCCTGATCCCGGCCATGGACCGTGAAGCGGACCTGCGGTTTACCGCTGGCCCCATTGAATACAACGTGGCCTGGATCCTGTTGGCGTTTCTCGGGGTATTTGGCGTGCACCGCATGTACCAGGGCAAATGGATCACCGGGCTGATCTATCTGCTGACCGGCGGCTTGTTCCTGGTGGGGGTGCTGTATGACTTCTGGACGTTGAATACGCAGATTTCGATCCGCAATGCCGAGCGCAATGGCGGACGCTAAGTCTCTCAAACCTTATAGAGAACCCAATGTGGGAGCGGGCTTGCTCGCGAAGGCGTAGGGTCAGTCACTGAAGATGTCGACTGATCCACCGCCTTCGCGAGCAAGCCCGCTCCCACATTTTTTACCGTGCCCGCTTTAGGCCTGGTAGCTGATCCGTCCATCTACCAATGTGTAGCGCACCGTCGCCGGCAGGCTATGCCCGATGAACGGGCAGTTTTCACCCTTCGACAGCCACTGCTCCCCGGCAACCGTTGAACTGCCCAAGTCAAACAGCACCAGATCCGCCGCCGAACCCACCGCCAACTTGCCCGCAGGCAGGCGCAGCGCCTGGGCCGGGCCCGCGCTCAGGCGCGTCAGCAGCGTCGGCAAGTCCAGCAAGCCGTCCTCCACCAGCGTCATCGCCAACGGCAGCAACAGCTCGACGCTGCTGATGCCCGGTTCTGTCGCACCAAACGGCGCCAGCTTCGCATCGCGCTCATGAGGCTGGTGATGGCTGGAAATTGCCGACACCACGCCGGACTTCACCGCCGCGCGCAAACCGTCACGGTCGGCGCGGGTGCGCAGTGGCGGTTGCACGTGGTAGAGGCTGGAGAAATCGATCAGCGCCTCATCCGTCAAAATCAGCTGGTACAGCGCCACATCCGCCGTCACCGGCAGGCCGCGAGCCTGGGCCTGGGCGATCAGGGCCACGCCGCGTGCGCTGGTCAGTTGGCTGAAGTGTGCCCTTACGCCGCTTTGCTCGACCAGCAACAGGTCGCGGGCCAACGCCACGGTTTCAGCGGTTTCCGGAATGCCCGGCAAACCCAGGAAACTGGCGACGGCACCTTCATGGGCCAGGCCGCCTTCGGCCAGGTCACGGTCCTGGGAGTGGAAAATCACCGTCAAATCGAAGGTGGCCGCGTATTCCAGGGCGCGCAACAGGGTGCGGGTACTGCGGAAGCTCTCCAGGCCATTGCCGAAAGCCACGCAACCGGCGTCGCGCAAGGCGATCAGTTCGGCGAGTTGCTCGCCTTCCAAGCCTTTGCTCAGCGCGCCGATAGGAAACACTTTGCAATTGCCGGCTTCACGGGCGCGGTCGAGGATCAGCTCGGTCACGGCCGAGGTGTCGAGGATCGGCTTGGTGTGCGGCGGGCAGCACAGGCTGGTCACGCCACCGGCGGCGGCGGCGCGGGTTTCACTGGTGATAGTGCCTTTGCGGCTGTAACCCGGTTCGCGCAGGGCGACGTTCAGGTCGACGAGGCCAGGCGCAGCCACCAGACCCTTGGCGTCGATGGTCTCGCTGGCGCTGAAACCCGCGGGCGCAGCGCCGATGGCAATGATCTTGCCGGCTTCCAGGTGCAGATCGGTAACTTGATCCAGGCCGCTGGCCGGATCGATGACTCGGGCGCCGAGAATGCTGAGCTTCACTGGGCGTTCTCCTGCTCGAATTGACGTTGCGCGGTTTGCCCGCTCATGGCCATGGACATCACCGCCATGCGGATCGCGATGCCGTAGGTCACCTGATTCAGAATCACCGACTGCGGCCCGTCGGCCACTGCCGACTCAATTTCAACGCCGCGGTTGATCGGGCCCGGGTGCATCACGATGGCGTCCGGTTTGGCGCCGGCCAGGCGTGCGGTGGTCAGGCCGAACAAGCGGTAGAACTCACCCTCGCTCGGCAGCAGGCCACCGGCCATGCGCTCGCGTTGCAGGCGCAACATGATCACCACGTCCACATCCTTGAGGCCTTCGGCCATGTCGGTGTAAACCTTGACGCCGTATTGCTCGATGCCGATCGGCAGCAGGGTTTTGGGTGCGATCACACGGATGTCCGGGCAACCCAGGGCTTTAAGGGCCAACATGTTCGAACGGGCGACCCGTGAGTGCAGGATATCGCCGACGATGGCCACCGAAAGGTTTTCAAAGCTGCCCTTGTGCCGACGGATGGTGAGCATGTCGAGCATGCCCTGGGTCGGGTGGGCGTGGCGGCCATCGCCGCCGTTGATGATCGCTACCTGCGGGCACACGTGCTCGGCGATGAAATGCGCGGCGCCGGAGTCGCCGTGGCGTACCACGAACATGTCGGCGGCCATGGCTTCCAGATTGCGCAGGGTGTCGAGCAGGGTTTCGCCCTTGCTCGCGGATGAAGTGGACACGTTCAGCGTGATCACGTCAGCCGACAACCGCTGGGCGGCCAGTTCAAAGGTGGTGCGGGTGCGGGTCGAGTTCTCGAAGAACACATTGCAGATGGTCTTGCCGCGCAGCAGCGGGACCTTCTTCACCGCGCGGCCACCGACTTCGAGGAACGAGTCGGCGGTGTCGAGGATTTCAGTGAGCAGTTCGCGGGGCAAACCGTCGAGGGACAAGAAGTGTTGCAACTGGCCCTGAGCATTGAGCTGCAGCGGGCGCTTGGCATCTAGAGGCGTCATCGCGGGGACTCTGTACAAGGCGGTTTAAAGGGCAAGGTCTTGCAGTTCGAGTTCGAGCGGCGTAGGACCGGACAATTTTACCCGCTGATGGGCTTCCAGCGACAGTGTGGCGCCAACCACGTCCGGGCTGATCGGCAATTCACCGGCGTCCAGATCCAGCAGGCACACCAGGGTCACGCTGGCGGGGCGGCCGTAGTCGAACAGTTCGTTCAGGGCGGCGCGGATGGTACGGCCGCTCATCAGTACGTCGTCGATCAGCACCAGGTGCTGGCCTTCGATCTCGAACGGCAGGGCCGACGGGCGCACTTGCGGGTGCAGGCCGTTCTGGCTGAAGTCGTCACGGTAGAAGGACACATCCAGCGTGCCCAGCGGCGAGTCGCTCCCCAGTTCGTCCAACAGGGCCTGGGCCACCCACACGCCGCCGGTGCGAATGCCGATGAAGCGCGGCTCGCTGATGGCACGTTGTTGCAGATGGGCCGTGAGGCTTGTGGCCATCTGGCTGATCAGTTCGGCGGGGTTCGGCAGGCTCATGCAGGCTCCTTCAGGACCTTGGCGCAGGCAAGGTCCGGGCTCAAACGTAAAAAGACGCGGCAAGCCGCGTCAGTCAGGATTCAAATAAAGCCGTGTTTTCATCCAGCCAACCCTGCAACAGCAGAGCGGCGGCGATGGCGTCCACGGGGTTGTCGCGGTAGCTGCCTTTCTGCCCGCCACGGTCACGGCGCTCACCCTTGGCTTCAAAGGTGGTCAGGCGTTCATCGTGGGTATAGAAGGGCAGGTTGTAGCGGCCATTGAGGCGGCGGGCGAATTTCTCGGCGCGCAGGCACATGTCGCTGGGCGTGCCGTCCATGTTCAACGGCAGGCCGACGACGACGGCGTCAGGCTTCCACTCTTTAATCAGGGCTTCGACCTGGTTCCAGTCCGGCACGCCGTTCTGGGCTTTCAAGGTGCACAGCTCGCGGGCCTGGCCGGTGATGACCTGGCCGACGGCGACGCCGATCTGTTTGGTGCCGTAGTCAAAACCCAGGATCAAGCGCAAGGCCATCAGGCGTGCCCCGCCTGGCTGGTCAGCAGGCTGAGGTTGACGCGCAGCTTGGCGGCGGCCGCTTCCAGGCGCAGTTCACTGGGGGTGTTGAACAGGATGGCCGCGTCGAACGGGCAGGTCAGCCAGGCGTTACTCGCCAGTTCAGCTTCCAGTTGCCCGGCTTCCCAGCCGGCATAGCCGAGGGTGATCACGCTTTGCTCGGGCCCCACGCCGTCGGCAATCGCGAACAGCACGTCCTGCGAGGTGGACAGCGATACGCCTTCAAGGTCGACCGTGGCCTGAAATTTCGGCCCGGTGGGGTGCAGCACAAAACCGCGATCGGTCTGCACCGGCCCGCCGATGTAGATCGGCACGCTTTGGCAACGGGCGGGCGGATCGATCTCCGGTCGCAACTGCTCAAGGATATCCGCCAGGTTCAGCTCCTGCGGGCGGTTGACCACCAATCCCATTGCACCATTGGCCGTGTGCTCGACGATATAGGTCAAGGTTTGCGCAAAGTTCGGGTCGGCCATATGGGGCATGGCGATCAGGAATTGGTGCTTGAGGTAGGTCGGGCTGACATTTTTCATGTCCACTAGTGTGGCGGTGGAGGGGCGAACTGACAAGCCTGATCATCTGTAGGCAGCCGTCTGTGGCGAGGGAGCTTGCTCCCGCTGGACTGCGCAGCAGGCCCAGTTTTTGGGGCCGCTACGCGCCCCAACGGGAGCAAGCTCCCTCGCCACAGGTAAAGCAGCTCTTGAGGCCTCAGTTGCTGGACAGCCGATCCCCCCGGGCAAACTTCCAGGTGCGGATGATTTCCAGGCGATCGATGTCGTTCAGGTCGCCGGTGAAGGGTGCGAAAGGCGCAGCCAGGCGTACGATGCGCTGGGCGGCCTGGTCCAGCAACGGCTGGCCGGATGACTCGAGCACCTGCACTTCATAGAGCGAACCGTCGCGGTTGATCGACACCAAAAGGCGCAAATTGCCGTAAATCTGCTGGCGCCGCGCCTCGTCCGGGTAGTTGAGGTTGCCGATGCGCTCAACCTTCTTGCGCCACTCGTCCTTATACCAGGCGCCTTTGTCACGCATGGTCGAGGCCGCGTTCAGGCGGTAGATGCGCGGGCGCTTGGCGTACAGCTGTTGTTCGTTGGCCAGTTCGGCTTCAAGGCTGGAAATCTGGTCGGACAGCTGCGAGCTGTCGAAGGTCGGCGCCGGCTTGACGGGCTCGGGCGTCGGCTCGGTCTTGGTTTTCTCGCGCTGGGTCGGGGCTTTTTGTGGTTTGGGCGCGACGGTTGTCACCGCAGCCTTGGGCGCGGCCTGCTTCACTTCGGGCTTGGGCGCCGGTGGCGGCGTGACTTTATTGACCTTGTTGTCCTGGAAGGGCGCCACTTCGGTGGTCTTGGGCACCGCCTTTTTGTCCAGCGTGCCGCTGCCCTGCTGATTGTCCTGGGCGAGAAAGTCAGCTTTTTCGGGCTTTTTTTCGCTCTTGAACGTGGCGAGGGTGATTTCCAGGGTTTTGGTGATCTGCTTGGGTTCGGCAAAGGTGAAACCCAGGCCGAGGATCAAGGCAAGGTGGATCAACGCGGCGAGAAACAGGGTAAATCCGAGCCGATCAGCCGGGCGCACGCCGCTGTGGGAGAGTTCGGGGGGCAGTTCGGACGGGAGTGTCATGACAAAAAAACCAACATCGCGCGTTTCACAGGTGGCGCATGATAACGCAATGTTGGTGCGTGTCCGGCTGTTCTATGTCACTTGGCTTGTAGCTTGCGCTCAATGGCCGCCATCAGCATTTCGCCGATGTTCGTGCCAAATGCGTTGTCGATCTCGCGGATACAGGTCGGGCTGGTGACGTTGATTTCAGTGAGGTTCTCACCGATTACGTCCAATCCTACAAATAGCAGGCCTTTTTCCCGCAGGGTCGGGCCGACCTGGGCTGCGATCCAGCGATCCTTGTCTGTCAGCGGGCGGGCTTCACCCCGGCCACCGGCCGCCAGGTTACCGCGCGTCTCGCCCGCTGCCGGAATGCGTGCCAGGCAGTAATCCACCGGCTCGCCGTCGATCATCAAAATGCGCTTGTCGCCGTCCTTGATCGCCGGAATGTACGCCTGGCCCATGATCTGCTGGGTGCCCAGCGCCGTCAGGGTTTCCAGGATCACCGAGAGGTTCGGGTCGCCGGCGCGGTGACGGAAGATCGAGGTGCCGCCCATGCCGTCCAGCGGCTTGAGGATCACGTCGCCGTGTTTGGCGGCGAATTCACGCAGCACGTCGGCGCGGCGGCTGACTACGGTCGGTGGCGTGCACTGCGGGAACAGGGTGGCGAACAGCTTTTCATTGCAGTCGCGCAGGCTCTGCGGCTTGTTGACGATCAGCACGCCAGCGCGTTCGGCCTGCTCCAGCAGGTAGGTGGAATAGACGAACTCCATGTCGAACGGCGGATCCTTGCGCATCAGGATCACATCGAGGTCGGCCAGCGGGCTGTCGATCTCATCTGCAAGTTCGAACCACTTTTCAGGGTTGGCGAACACCTGCAGCGGGCGCATGCGGGCACGGGCCTCGCCGTCGCCCTGGTAAAGGTCGCGCTGCTCCATATAGAACAGGGTCCAGCCGCGAGCCTGAGCGGCCAGGAGCATGGCCAGCGAGCTGTCCTTTTTATAGGAAATGCTGGCGATAGGGTCCATGACAATGCCGACGCGAACGCTCATGGGGGATTTCCTCTAGCAAATAAGGGCGCATAAAAGTGGCGTCAGAGTGGCGCTGCGGCTGTTGCGGGTCAAGGAAAAACCACCGGGCCGGTTGCTCGATAGATTGCGCCCGGAGACTGTGCTAAAAAGACTGCCACAGCGCAGCAGCCCTTGAATTCCAAGGCTTGCGGCGTTCATCCTGTGAGACATCAGGCAGTACACACCGAAAACCGATTCGCTGTGGCGATGGTAGAGCAGATATGGAACAGCATTCCAACGCCTTGAGAGTGATGGTGATCGACGACTCGAAAACGATCCGTCGCACCGCCGAGACACTGTTGAAGAACATGGGGTGCGACGTCATCACCGCCATCGACGGTTTCGATGCGCTGGCCCGGATTGTTGATCATCACCCGCACATTATCTTTGTCGACATTATGATGCCGCGCCTGGATGGCTATCAGACCTGCGCGCTGGTGAAGAACAACCCGGCGTTCAAATCGATCCCGGTGATCATGCTGTCCTCCAAGGATGGCCTGTTCGACAAGGCCAAGGGGCGTATCGTGGGTGTCGATCAGTTTTTGACCAAGCCTTTCAGCAAGGAAGAACTGCTGGGCGCGATCAAGGCCTACGTGCCTGCCTTCGCCGCAGTAGAACAAGCACACTGACGCTGCCTCACAAGGGCTGGCGCCGACCAATGTAGTGGGGAAAACCATGGCACGTGTTCTGATCGTCGACGATTCGCCGACCGAAATGTACAAACTGACCGGCATGCTGGAAAAGCACGGCCATCAGGTTCTGAAAGCCGAAAACGGCGCGGACGGCGTGGCCCTGGCCCGTCAGGAAAAACCCGACGCCGTGCTGATGGACATCGTGATGCCCGGCCTCAACGGCTTCCAGGCCACCCGCCAGTTGTCCAAGGAGCCGGAAACCAACGGTATCCCGATCATCATCATCACCACCAAAGACCAGGAAACCGACAAGATCTGGGGCGCGCGCCAGGGCGCCAAGGATTACCTGACCAAGCCGGTGGACGAAGAAACCCTGATCGCCACCCTGAACAAGGTGCTGGCCGGCTGACGGCACGCCATCATGACCGAGTCGCAAACCGCCTTCGAGCTGCTGCTGGACATCGACCGCCGCTGCCGCCTGCTGGCCGCCGACCTGCCGTCCCAGGAAACCCGCCTGCAACGCTGGAGCGGCATTGGCTTCCGCCTGGGGCCGCATCTGTATGTGGCGCCCATGGGCGAAGTTGCCGAGGTGTTGCACGAGCCGCGTTGCACGTTGATGCCGGGCGTCAAACCCTGGGTCAAAGGCGTGGCCAACCTGCGTGGGCGCTTGCTGCCGGTGATGGATCTGGGTGGTTTTCTTGGCCTGGAACTGTCCCGCGCGCGCAAACAGCGACGGGTGCTGGTGGTGGAGTTCGATGACCTGTTTGTCGGGCTGTTGGTGGACGAGGTGGTGGGTATGCAGCATTTCGCACAAGACGCACTGTTGACGACCGCCGCCCCCGGCACGCCGTTTATTCAGGGGCGCTTCGACGGCGACCCGCTGTGGCAGGTCTTCAGCCCCTTCGCTCTGGCCCAGGCCCCAGGCTTCATGGACGTTGCCGCATGACCACCGTCACCCCGACCAAACCCCAGGCCGCGTCGCGCAGCCGTTCGCAGATCATCGTGCTGTTTATCGCGTTGATCGTGTTCATCATGCTGCTGTTCGCCAACTTCGCCTACCTCAACACCCAGTCCACCTACGACAAGCAGTACATCGGCCATGCCGGTGAATTGCGCGTGCTGTCCCAGCGCATCGCCAAAAACGCCACTGAAGCTGCCGCCGGCAAGGCTGCCGCGTTCAAGCTGCTGGGCGATGCGCGCAACGACTTCGCCCAGCGTTGGGGTTACCTGAAAAAAGGCGACGTCGAAACGGGCCTGCCCGCTGCGCCCAATGCAGTGCGCGCCGAAATGCGCGCGGTGCAGACCGACTGGGAGGCGCTGCTGAAAAACACTGACGCGATTCTCGCCAGCGAACAGACCGTGCTGTCGTTGCACCAAGTGGCCGCAACCCTCGCCGAAACCGTGCCGCAACTGCAGGTGGAGTCGGAGAAGGTCGTCGACATCCTGCTGCAACGCGGCGCCCCGGCCAGCCAGGTGGCACTGGCCCAGCGCCAATCACTGCTGGCCGAGCGGATCCTCGGCGCGGTGAACACTGTGTTGGCCGGCGACGAAACCGCCGTGCAGGCCGCCGACGCCTTTGGTCGCGACGCCAACCGCTTCGGCCAGGTGCTTAACGGCATGCTCCAGGGCAACCCCGGCCTGCGCATCAGCCAAGTCGAAGACCACGACGCGCGCGCGCGGCTGGCGGAAATTGCCGAGCTGTTCGAGTTTGTCTCAGGCTCCGTGGATGAAATTCTCGAAACCTCGCCGCAGCTGTTTCAAGTACGTGCCTCGGCGAGCAACATTTTCAACCTGTCGCAAACCCTGCTCGATGAAGCCTCGCACCTCGCCACCGGCTTTGAAAACCTCGCCAGCGGTCGCAGTTTCGACACCATCGGCGGCTACGTGCTGGGCCTGCTGGCGTTGACCTCAATCATCCTGATCGGCCTGGTGATGGTGCGCGAGACCAACCGCCAACTGCATGAAACCGCCGAGAAGAATGAGCGCAACCAGAACGCGATCATGCGCCTGCTCGATGAAATCGAAGACCTGGCCGACGGCGACCTCACGGTGACGGCTTCGGTGACCGAAGACTTCACCGGCACCATCGCCGATTCCATCAATTATTCCGTGGATCAGCTGCGCGACCTGGTGGCCACCATCAACCTCACCGCCGGGCAAGTCGCCGGTGCGGTACAGGACACCCAGGCCACCGCCATGCACCTGGCCCAGGCTTCGGAGCATCAGGCCCAGCAGATTGCCGAGGCGTCCACCGCGATCAACCAGATGGCCCAGTCCATCGATCAAGTGTCGGCTAACGCGGCGGAATCCTCGGCGGTAGCGGAGCGCTCGGTGGAAATCGCCAACAAGGGCAACGAGGTGGTGCACAACACCATCCACGGCATGGACAACATTCGCGAGCAGATCCAGGACACCGCCAAGCGCATCAAACGCCTGGGCGAGTCATCCCAGGAAATTGGCGATATCGTCAGCCTGATCGACGACATTGCCGACCAGACCAACATCCTCGCCCTCAACGCCGCGATCCAGGCCAGCATGGCCGGGGATGCCGGGCGCGGTTTTGCCGTGGTGGCGGACGAAGTGCAGCGGCTGGCCGAGCGCTCATCGGCGGCCACGCGGCAGATTGAAACCCTGGTGCGGGCGATCCAGACCGACACCAATGAAGCCGTGATTTCCATGGAGCAGACCACCACCGAAGTGGTGCGCGGCGCGCGGCTGGCTCAGGATGCGGGGGTGGCGCTGGAAGAAATTGAAGGCGTCTCGAAAACCCTGGCGGCGTTGATTCAAAGCATTTCGAATGCGGCGCAGCAGCAAACGTCATCGGCGGGGCAGATTTCCTTGACCATGAACGTGATTCAGCAGATCACCACGCAGACGTCTTCTGGCTCGACGGCGACTGCCGAGAGCATCGGCAACCTGGCGAAAATGGCCAGTCAGTTGCGCAGGTCGGTGTCGGGTTTCACCTTGCCGCCGCCCAAGCAAGTCGATGATTGAAATGCAATGCAACTGTGGGAGCTGGCTTGCCTGCGATAGCGATCTCCCAGCTGGCACATGTATAGCTGACCCACCGCTATCGCAGGCAAGCCAGCTCCCACATTAGATCTCCATTCAGTTCGAGATCCATGCAACACCAGCAACCCACGAATTTTAAGCGGAGCAGTTATGGTTGATCGGCACGACTACGTGGCCCTCGAATGGGTCAAGGGCGACATTGCCGAAACCCTGAAACAGGCCCGTTCGGCGCTCGACGCCTATGTCGAAACAAGTGACGGCGACGCCATCAGCGAGTGCCTGGCCGGTGTGCACCAAGTACATGGCGCGCTGTTGATGGTCGAATTCTACGGTGCGGCCCTGCTCGCCGAAGAAATCGAAGAACTGGCGCTGGCCCTGCAAGCCGGGCGCGTCAGCCAGCGCGACGAAGGCATTCGCCTGCTGCAACAAGCCCTCAGCCAACTGCCGTTGTACCTCGACCGCGTACACAGCGCTCGCCGCGACCTGCCGCTGGTGGTGTTGCCGCTGCTCAACGACCTGCGCAGCGCACGCGGTGAAAGCCTGTTGTCCGAGACCAGCCTGTTCAGCCCGCAACTGCTGTCGATTGAGCCGTTGCCCGATGAGGTGCTGGCGCAACGCGGGTCTCCTGGCCTGCACGAACAATTGCGCCAGTGGCACCAGTTGCTGCAACAAGCCTTGGCCGGTTTACTGCGCGAAGACCATGGCCCGAGCAACCTGGAAGACATGGCGCGGGTGTTCGCGCGCCTCGAGGCGCTGTGCCAGGGCGCGCCGTTGCTGCCGTTGTGGCAGGTCACCTCGGCGCTGGTCGAAGGCATGCTCACCGGCGTAATCGCCAACAGCCCGGCGTTGCGCAGCCTGCTCAAGGCCAGCGACAAGCAGCTCAAGCGCTTGCTCGCCCAAGGCATTGGCGGCATCAACCAGCCTGCGCCGGATGAATTGCTCAAAAGCTTGCTGTTCTACGTCGCCAAAGTCACCCGGCCGACGCCGCGCATGCAAAGTTTGAAAGAACGTTACGGCCTGGATGAAGCCTTGCCCGACAGTGCCGTGGTCGACGCCGAACGCGCGCGCCTGGCCGGGCCGGACCGTAACGCCATGGGCTCGGTACTCGGTGCCTTGTGCGAAGAACTGGTGCGGGTCAAAGAGCGCCTCGACCTGTTCGTGCGCAGCGACCGTCAGCACACTCACGACCTCGACGCCTTGCTCGCGCCGCTGCGGCAGATCGCCGATACCTTGGCGGTGCTGGGTTTTGGCCAACCGCGCAAAGTGATCATCGATCAACTTGCCGTGGTGTTGAGCCTGGTGCAGGGGCAGCGCGAACCCAACGATGCGGTGTTGATGGACGTCGCCGGTGCCTTGCTTTACGTCGAGGCCACGCTGGCCGGAATGGTCGGTACCGTCGAGCCGGAGAGCCGCGAAGAAAGCCGCCTGCCTACCACTGACCTGACCCAGATTCACCAACTGGTGATCCGCGAATCCTGCCAATGCCTGCGGCAAGCCAAGGAACTGGTCATCGATTGCGTTGAAGCCGATTGGGACCGCCAGCGCCTGGAATCCCTGCCGGAACTGCTCAGCCAGGTACGCGGCGCCCTGGCGATGATTCCGCTGCCACGGGCGGCGAGCCTGATGCGCGGTTGCACCGATTACGTCGATGAACAGCTGATGGCCAGCGAAGTTGCGCCATCGCAGGTGCAACTGGGCCACTTTGCCGATGTGATCAGCAGCCTGGAATATTATCTGGAGCGCATGCTTCAAGACCCCGACGCTGCGGGTGAAAAAGTCCTGGAACTCGCCACTCAGGGTCTCGCCGCGCTGGGGTATCTGCCGGCCGAGAAACCTTGGCGCCAGGCGTTGGTGGCACCGGAGGGCGTATTGTCCACCGATCTGGCCCCCAATCAGTCGCAGTTCGACGCATTGGCCAGCCCCACCTCGCGCCTCAACCCACCGGCGTTGGTCCGTCCCGGCAGCCTGCTGCCGCCACCGACCGGTGAAGAACCCATCGACGACGAACTGCGCGAAGTCTTCCTCGAAGAAACCGATGAAGTCCTCGACGTGCTGCATCGCAACCTGCCCAACAGCGCTGACAAGACCGCCCAGGGCGAAATGCGCCGCGCCTTTCACACCCTCAAAGGCAGTGGCCGCATGGTGCGTGCGCTGGTGCTGGCCGAACTGGCCTGGGCCGTGGAAAACCTGCTGAACCGTGTGTTGGAGCGCAGTGTGGCCCTCGGCGCCGAAGTGCAGCAGGTGCTGGACGAAGCCGTGGCCTTGCTGCCGGAATTGATTGCCGACTTCGCCATCGACGACCAGCGCCAGCGCGATGAAGTCGACGCCCTGGCCGCCCGCGCCCACGCCTTGGCCAGCGGCACTTATGCCTCGGCTGACGAACCCCACGACCCGATGTTGCTGGAAATTTTCCGCAACGAAGCCCAGAGCCACCTGGAAAGCCTTAACCACTTCCTGCAACAGGCCGCCGAACACGTGCCGCTGCAAGTCAGCGATGAACTGCAACGCGCCCTGCACACGCTCAAGGGCAGCGCCTACATGGCGGGCGTGCTGCCCATCGCCGAGCTGGCGCGGCCGCTGGACCACTTGACCCGTGAGTACAAGGCCCACCGCCTGCCGCTGGACCTGGACGAAGTGGAGTTGCTGCTGGAAGCCGAAAGCCTGTTCCAGAGCGGGCTGCGGGATTTGGACAGCGATCCCCTGGCGCCGATCAAAGGCACCGAGGACTTGATCCTGCGTACCCAAGGCCTGCTCGACAGCCAGCTGCAGGCGTTGCTCGACGCCCCCAACACGGGCTTGCGCATCAAGCGCGACCCGCAGTTGATCGCCAACTTCCTCGCCCAGGGCATGGACATTCTGCTCGACGCCGAAAGCCTGTTACGCCGCTGGCAGCAACACCCCGGCGAGCGCCAGGAACTGACTGCGCTGCTGGATGAGCTGACCACACTGGGGGAGGGCGCGCACGTCGCCGACCTGCACGCCATTGACGAACTGTGCGAAGCCTTGCTCGACCTGTATGGCGCCGTGGAAGAAAGCAGCCTGGCGGTCAGCGAGCGCTTCTTCCATGAGGCCGAACAGGCCCATGAAGCGCTGATCAGCATGCTCGACCAGTTGGCTGCCGGGCAGGAGATCAGCCCGGCGCCGGCGCGGGTTGAAGCCTTGCGTGAACTGTTGGATGAAGCGTTGGACCCGTCCGCGACCGGCCTGATCAAAAGCGATGGCAGCCGCGCGTTGAGCATCGCTGAGCTGGGTGCCGCCACGGCACAGCTGGGCCATGAAACGGCGATGGATGACGAGATCGTCGAGATCTTTCTCGAAGAGGCCGTCGATATCCTCGACAGCGCCGGGCAGTCGCTCAAACGCTGGTTGCTGGACCCCGATAACCCGGCGCCGCTGTCATCGTTGCACCGGGATTTGCACACCCTCAAGGGCGGCGCGCGCATGGCCGAAATCGGCCCGGTTGCCGACCTCGCCCACGAGCTGGAGTGCCTGTACGAAGGCTTGGTGGACCGGCGCTACAGCTACTCCGTCGAGTTGTCCCAAGTGCTGATGGCCAGCCATGAACACCTGGCCTTGCAGTTGGATGAGTTGCAGAATCACCAGCCTTTGAGCGACAGCACCGAATGGGTCGCCAAGGTGCGCGCATTGCGCCAAAGCGGCACCCCGACAACACCGATTGCGGCGCCCGAGACCCAAGGGGCCGACCCTGAGTTGCTGGATATCTTCCTCGAAGAAGCCGCCGATATCCTGGACAGCTCCAGCAGCGCCTTGCAGCGCTGGCAGGCCGAGCCGAACAACCGCCAGGAGGTCGAAACCCTGCTGCGCGACTTGCACACCCTCAAAGGTGGCGCGCGCATGGTCGAAATCGGGCCGATTGGCGACCTGGCCCATGAGCTTGAATTTCTCTACGAAGGGCTGTCCGCCGGCTTGCTCGCGCCGTCGCCCGAGCTATTCGCGTTGCTGCAGGGCTGCCATGACCGCCTCGCGCAGATGATCGACGCGGTGGCGGACGGCTTGCCGGTAGGCTCGGTGGACAAGCTCATCGAACGCATCAAAAGCCTGGTGCATCCGGGCGATGAGCCGGTAACGCCCGTTGCATTACCTGCGAACAAGGCCGAGGCGGCGGTTGACCCCGGCGCCGACATGGTGAAAATCTCCGCCGATCTGCTGGATGATCTGGTCAACCTGGCGGGCGAAACCTCGATTTTCCGTGGCCGCATCGAACAGCAGGTCAACGACGCGCGCATTGCCCTCAACGAGGTGGAAACCACCATCGAGCGCATGCGCGACCAACTGCGGCGCCTCGACACCGAAACCCAGGGCCGCATTCTCAGCCGTCAACAGGCCGAGGCCGAGCGGTTGGGGTATGAAGAATTCGACCCGCTGGAAATGGACCGCCATTCGCAATTGCAGCAGCTGTCCCGCGCGCTGTCCGAATCGGCCTCCGACTTGCTCGACCTCAAGGAAACCCTCGACCGGCGCAATAGCGATGCGCACAACCTGTTGCAGCAGCAGGCGCGGATCAACACCGAGTTGCAGGAAGGCCTGATGCGCACGCGCATGGTGCCGTTCGAGCGCATGTTGCCGCGCCTCAAACGCATCGTGCGCCAGGTGGCGCAAGAGTTGGGCAAGGACGTTGAATTTATCGTCGGCAACGCCGAAGGCGAGATGGACCGCAACGTGCTGGAGCGCATGGTGGCGCCGCTGGAACACATGCTGCGCAATGCCGTCGACCACGGCCTGGAATCGCGCGAGGCGCGTTTGTTGGCCGGCAAGCCGGAGAAGGGGCGGGTCACGCTGGACCTGACCCACGAAGGCGGCGACATCATTTTCGACATGCGCGACGACGGCGCCGGGGTGCCGCTGGAAGCCGTGCGGCGCAAGGCGATCAAGCGCGGTTTGCTCGACCCCAATCAGGAAATCAGCGACCGCGATGTGTTGCAGTTCATCCTGCAACCGGGCTTCTCGACCGCCGAGAAAATCACCCAGATTTCCGGGCGCGGCGTCGGCATGGACGTGGTGCACGAAGAAGTGCGCCAGCTCGGCGGCTCGATGGTGATTGATTCCACGCCCGGCGCCGGTGTGCACTTTCGCATTCGGCTGCCGTTTACCGTGTCGGTCAACCGTGCGCTGATGGTGCAGTGCGCGGACGATCAATACGCGATCCCGCTCAATACCATTGAAGGCCTGGTGCGTGTGCTGCCCCATGAGCTGGCGGGGCACTATCAGCAAGACCCGCCGCGTTATGAGTACGCCGGCCAGCGCTATGAACTGTTCTATCTCGGCGACTTGCTGCACACCGTCAGCCGCCCGAAATTGCTCGGCCAATACCAGCCCGTGCCGGTGTTGCTGGTGCAGTGCAACGAGCGGCGCGTGGCGGTGCATGTGGACGCCATGGCCGGCACGCGGGAGATTGTGGTCAAGGGCCTGGGGCCGCAGTTTGCGGCGGTTCAAGGCTTGTCCGGCGCGACCATTCTGGGCGATGGCCGCGTGGTGCTGATCATCGACCTGCTGGCGCACATCCGCGCCCGCCAACCGGTGCTGCCGGCGGCAACGGTCGATGCGCCGCTGATCCTCAACGACCCGCTGAAAAAGCGCCCGCTGCTGGTGCTGGTGGTAGATGATTCGGTCACCGTGCGCAAAGTCACCAGCCGCCTGCTGGAGCGCAACGGCATGAACGTGCTCACCGCCAAAGACGGCATCGACGCCATCGCCCTGCTCGAAGAACACACCCCGGACTTGATGCTGCTCGACATCGAAATGCCGCGCATGGACGGCTTCGAAGTGGCGATCCAGGTGCGCAACGACCCACGGCTGATGCGCCTGCCGATCATCATGATCACCTCACGCACCGGCCAGAAACACCGCGACCGCGCCATGGCCATCGGCGTCAACGACTACCTTGGCAAGCCGTATCAAGAGTCGGTGCTGCTGGAAAGCATCGCCTACTGGAGCAAGTCCCATGCTTGACCACCGCACCCGTCAGCTCACCGGCCTGCTGCTGCCATTGGCCGACCGCCACCTGGTGCTGCCCAACGTTGCCGTGGCCGAACTGATCGACTACCAACGCGGCGAACCGGCCAGCGACGCGCCGCCCTGGTACTTGCGGCAAGTGACCTGGCGGGATCGGCAGTTGCCGCTGATCAGCTTTGAAGCGGTGTGTGGCGAGGCGATTGTGACGGGTGAGCACTCGCGGATCGTGGTGCTGAACGCGCTGGGTGGACGGCCGACGTTGAAGTTCATTGCGCTGGTGATTCAGGGGATTCCGCGGTCGTACAAACTCGATAGCCAACTGAGTTATGTCGACGTGCCGCTGTGCCCGCTGGAGCTTGCGGCGGTGCAGGTGGGCGAGCATGTGGCGAAAGTGCCAGATTTGATGGGGCTTGAAGCCCTGCTGGTCGAATCCGGCCTGGCCTGACGCTAAGCCTTGTGGAAATCTCATGTGGGAGCTGGCTTGCCTGCGATAGCGATCTGTCAGTTGAAGCTTCCCTGGCTGACCCACCGCCATCGCAGGCAAGCCAGCTCCCACATTGGATTTGCTGATCGATTCCACTTTCTGCTTGGAAACGATCCTGGTGGGGAGCGTCGGATTTTTCCCGCAAGATTCCGCGCTGTGCATGAACTTGTTGTGGGTGGGCGGGGCGACTAGTCTTCGTCTCGTCATCGAAAAACGGTGACACGGACGTGCAAGTCCGACGAAACTGTTTAGGCGTACAAACGCCCAGCCAACCACGGGCGTTTTTTGTGCTCGCTGCTTTATGGCGGCTGCGCGCAGGAGGTCTTCGGACCTGCTGGGTGTCCTAAACAGGCCCGGTCTTGCACACCTGCGCACGGTCGCCACCCTCATTCGCGTGCAAGCGAACGGTGGCGCTCCTTACTGACTGTTTAGGAGCTTCAGCATGATCAAACCTACTCCAAACCCGCCTACCGACCTTTTCACCGTAAACCCCCACCAAGACACTGAAACCCTGCTCGTCAACGCCAGCGAAACCTTTTCTTCGCTGAACGCCATGACCTGCAACCTCGCTTTCGACCTGGAACACTCCCAACGCGCGATGTTATTGGCTATTCAGCAAATGGCAGCCTTGGGGCAGTTGCTGGTGGACAGAGCGCTGGAGCAAGTCAGCCCTTCACCTGAACCCCAAATCGGTCCCGAATAGGGACTTATCGTTCCCTTTTTGGGACTGATAGTTATCAGGCGCCACCGAACAAATGTGGGAGCGGGCTTGCTCGCGAATGCAGTGTGTCAGTCGGTACATCTGCAACTGAACCACCGCTTTCGCGAGCAAGCCCGCTCCCACATTTTTAATCTTCGTTCGGCAAAAGTCCGTGTTTTCTGATGGTCCGTTACTGCAACCGTAACGATCCACCGCCGTGCTTGATTGATGCCCCCCTGATTCACTCCTAAGGTAAGCCCACGACACCAACCCCGTGGAGCCACCATGACAACACCCATCACCCCCGACTCGCGCTGGACGCGGCGGCGCGACGAGAAGCAGCGGCGGCTCGGGCGGGTCAAACACTTCGCAGACGGGGCTGTGCTGCCGGCCGATAAAATAGTCGAGGCGCTGGAGGCCCTGATCCTCCCGGGCGACCGCGTGGTGCTCGAAGGCAACAACCAGAAACAGGCCGATTTCCTCTCGCGCTCCCTCGCCAAGGCCGACCCGGCCAAGCTCCACGATTTGCACATGATCATGCCCAGCGTCGGCCGTTCGGAGCACCTGGACCTGTTTGAAAAGGGCATCGCCCGCAAGCTGGATTTCTCCTTCGCCGGCACCCAATCCCTGCGCATCAGCCAGTTGCTGGAAGATGGCCTGCTGGAAATCGGCGCAATCCACACCTACATCGAACTCTATGCGCGGCTGGTGGTGGACCTGATCCCCAACGTCGTGCTGTCCGCCGGTTTCATGGCCGACCGCGCCGGTAACATCTACACCGGCGCGAGCACCGAGGACACCCCGGCGCTGATCGAGCCCGCGGCCTTCAGCGATGGCATCGTGATCGTGCAGGTCAACCAGTTGGTGGATGACGTATCCGACTTGCCCCGCGTCGATATCCCGGCGAGCTGGGTGGACTTTGTGGTGGTGGCCGACAAGCCGTTCTACATCGAGCCGCTGTTTACCCGCGACCCGCGCCATATCAAGCCGGTGCACGTGCTGATGGCGATGATGGCGATCCGTGGCATCTACGAAAAACACAATGTGCAGTCGCTTAACCACGGCATTGGTTTCAACACCGCCGCCATTGAATTGATCCTGCCGACCTACGGCGAGTCCCTTGGCCTGAAGGGCAAGATCTGCCGCAACTGGACCCTCAACCCGCATCCAACCCTGATCCCCGCCATCGAAAGCGGCTGGGTGGAAAGCGTGCATTGCTTCGGCACCGAACTGGGCATGGAAAACTACATCGCCGCGCGACCGGACGTGTTTTTCACTGGCCGCGACGGCTCGATGCGCTCCAACCGGATGTTCTGCCAACTCGCCGGCCAGTACGCGGTGGACCTGTTTATCGGCGCCACCCTGCAAGTGGACGGTGATGGTCATTCCTCCACTGTCACCCGTGGCCGCCTCGCCGGTTTTGGCGGTGCGCCGAACATGGGCCACGACCCGCGCGGCCGTCGCCATGGCACCCCGGCGTGGCTGGACATGCGCCACGACGACGCGCCGCAAGCCCTGCTCGAACGCGGCAAAAAACTCGTGGTGCAGATGGTCGAAACCTTCCAAGAGGGCGGCAAACCGACATTCGTTGAGACCCTCGACGCGGTGGAAGTCGCGCGCAAAAGCGGCATGCCGCTGGCGCCGATCATGATCTACGGCGACGACGTGACCCACCTGCTCACCGAAGAAGGCATCGCCTACCTCTACAAGGCGCGCTCGCTGGAAGAGCGCCAGGCGATGATCGCCGCCGTCGCCGGCGTGACTGCCATCGGCCTGCGCCACAACCCCAAGGACACCGCGCGCATGCGCCGTGAAGGCTTGATCGCCTTGCCCGAAGACCTCGGCATCCGCCGCACCGACGCCACCCGCGAGCTGCTGGCCGCCAAGAGCGTGGCCGATCTGGTGGACTGGTCCGGTGGCCTGTACAACCCGCCCGCCAAGTTCAGGAGCTGGTAAATGCGCGCTCTCAAACTGCATGAACTCAGCCTCGCGGATCGCCTCGCCGACTTGGCCGTCGATGCGTTGATCGATGAGGCGGACCTGTCGCCCAAACCCGCCCTGGTGGACCGTCGTGGCAGCGGCGCCCACAGCGATTTGCACCTGGGCCTGATGCACGCCTCAGCGCTGTCGCTGTGGCCGATGTTCAAGGAAATGGCCGAAGCGGCGATTGAATTCGGTGAGATCGGCTTGCCCCTGCGCGAAGCTCTCGGGCGGATTGGTCGCGAAGGTGAACAGGCAATGCTCGCCACCACCCACGGCGTGAACACCCATCGCGGCGCCATTTGGGCCCTCGGTTTGCTCACCGCAGCTGCGGCCCTGGAACCTCGCGCGGTCACGCTGAATGCGGCAAAGCTGGCCTTGCTCAACGACCGTTACGCGCCCAAGCCAATGAGCCACGGTGCGCAGGTCGCGCAACGCTACGGTGCACGCGGTGCCCGTGAAGAAGCCCAGCTCGGTTTTCCGTCGGTGGTGCAACGCGGCCTGCCGCAATTGCGCAAAAGCCGTCTGCAAAACAGCGGCGAACAGAACGCCCGGCTGGATGCACTGCTCGCGATCATGACCGAGCTGGCCGACACCTGCGTGCTCTATCGTGCAGGCCCTGAAGGCATCAGCGCGATGCAACAGGGCGCCCAAGCTGTCCTCGACGCCGGCGGCAGCGCCACCCTCGCCGGGCGCCGCCAATTGCACGAACTCGACCAGCAATTACTGGCCCTGAATGCCTCCCCCGGCGGCGCCGCCGACCTGTTGGCCGCCTGCCTGTTTATCGACCGCCTCGACGGAGCGTTTTGATGGAAACCTTATCCTTTGAATTCCCCGCCGGGCAGCCGCCCAAAGGCCGTGCGCTGGTGGGTTGCGTCGGCTCGGGCGACCTTGAAGTACTGCTGGAGCCCGGCACGCCCGGCACGCTGACCATCCAGGTGCAGACTTCAGTCAATGGCGCCGAGCAACGCTGGCAGCACCTGTTCGAACGCATGTTCCTGGAGCAGACACCGCCCGCCCTGAACATTGATATTCACGATTTCGGCGCCACCCCCGGCGTGGTGCGTTTGCGCCTGGAGCAGGGTTTCGAGGAGATCGGCCATGACTGACTTGCTCAGCAAACACAGCTTCGTCGAACTCGGCGCGCGGCAACGGGCCAAGGCGCTGCTGGACGCCGGCTCTTATCGCGAATTGATCGACCCGTTCCAACGCGTCATGTCGCCGTGGCTCAGCCGCCAGGGCGTGGTGCCGCAGGCAGATGACGGTGTAGTGATCGCCAAGGGCAGCATCGACGCAAAACCTGTGGTGATCGCCGCCATCGAAGGCAATTTTCAAGGCGGCAGCCTCGGTGAAGTGGGCGGCGCAAAAATCGCTGGCGCACTGGAGTTGGCGGCTGAAGACAACCGCAAAGGCATCCCCACTCGCGCCGTATTGCTGCTGGAAACCGGCGGCGTACGCCTGCAGGAAGCCAACCTCGGCCTGGCGGCGATTGCCGATATTCACGCGGCGATTGTCGACCTGCGCCAATACCAGCCGGTGATCGGCGTGGTGGCGGGCAGTGTCGGTTGCTTTGGCGGGATGTCCATCGCGGCGGGCTTGTGCAGCTATCTGGTGGTTACCCGCGAAGCGCGCTTGGGCCTGAACGGCCCGCAAGTGATCGAGCAGGAAGCCGGGCTGGACGAGTACGACTCCCGCGACCGGCCCTTCATCTGGAGCCTTACCGGCGGCGAGCAACGCTTCAACAGTGGCCTGGCCGACCGCTATGTGGCAGACGATGTGGCGCAGATTCAACAGACCGTCACCGAATTGCTGCAACAAGGTTTGCCGACTCAACAGCGCAGCCGCGAGGCCGATTTCTACCTCGCACGTTTGGCCGAGCTCGACGCCACGCCACAGATCGACCCGGCCACGGTGCGCGAGCTGTATCAAGGAGAACGCTCATGAGAGGGTTGCAGTGGTTCAACGCATTGAGCGCCGGTGCAACGCCCGTTGAAGGTTTGCCGGCCTCCCTGAAAGTCGCCGATGGCGTATTGGGTGAACAGACGGTGCGCTTCATCGCCGTGGTCGCCGACCCGCAAAACCGCTTCCCCCGCGCCCGCAATGGCGAGGTCGGCTTGCTTGAAGGCTGGGGCCTGGCCAAAGCCGTGGACGAGGCCATCGCCCGTGGCGACAAGCGCCCGATCATCGCCATCGTCGATGTGCCGAGCCAAGCTTATGGGCGTCGCGAAGAAGCCCTCGGCATCCATCAGGCCCTGGCCGCAGCCGCCGACAGCTACGCCCGCGCGCGTCTCGCCGGGCACCCGGTGATTGCGTTGCTGGTGGGCAAGGCCATGTCCGGTGCGTTCCTCGCCCACGGTTACCAGGCCAACCGGCTGATCGCGCTGCGTGACCCCGGCGTGATGGTGCACGCCATGGGCAAGGCCTCGGCCGCGCGGGTGACCTTGCGCAGCGTCGAAGCGCTTGATGCACTGGCTGCCAGCGTGCCGCCCATGGCCTATGACATCGACAGCTACGCCAGCCTCGGCTTGCTGTGGGAAACCTTGTCGGTCAGCAGGATTGAGCAGCCCACGCCGGACGACGTGGCGCGGGTCAGTGATTGCCTATTGAACGCGATCAAGGATATCGATGGCCGCGACTTGAGCAGCCGCCTCGGCGCTGCCAACCGCGCGGCGTCCAGCCATGTGCGCCAGCTGCTGCGGGAGCAGTGGTGAACGCCCACGACTTGCTCTGGGGCATGACCCCGGCGCACCTGCCTGCCGAGGCGCCGGCCTGGGCGGTGGAGGCGATCAGCGCCGGTCAGCCGGTGGTGGTGCGTCGCGCCATCGCCGAGCCGGGCTGTGTGGCGGTTGGCGTGCGCGGGCGCTCGCGTGATCAGCGCTTCGCCGCCGTGATGCCGCAGGCGAGTGTGCTGCGCCGCGTCACGCCGGAAGCTTTGCGCGACATTGTTTCGTTCCGGGATTTGCCTGCCGTGCGCGCGCTTGCCGTGTTGCGGCCCGTGCTGGCGAACAAAAGCTGGGGCGTGGCGGGCAGCGCGGGGTTTGAACTGGCGACGGGCATCGAAGCTTTGCATGAGCAGAGCGACCTGGATTTGATCCTGCGCACCCCCGAGCCGCTGACGCGCGCCGATGCGCAGAATCTGCTGGCCATTCTCGACACCGCGCCCTGCGCCGTGGACCTGCAAGTGCAAACGCCTTTCGGCGCCGTCGCCTTGCGTGAATGGGCCGGTGGCTCGCGGCGGGTGCTGCTGAAAACCGCCAGCGGCGCGCATTTGGTACTCGACCCGTGGCAGGCCGTGGCATGAGCAGCCTTTTGGTGTTTCCGGGGCAGGGCGCGCAACGGCCGGGCATGCTCCAGCAGTTGCCCGCTGATGTGCTGGAGGAAGCCAGTGATGCCTTGGGTGAAGACGTCCGCACACTGGATTCTTCACAGGCGCTGACAAATACCCGCGCGGTTCAGCTTTGCCTGTTGATCACCGGTGTGGCCCACGCCCGCCTGCTGCAACACACGCCGGATTATGTCGCGGGCCTGTCCATCGGGGCTTATCCGGCGGCAGTGATCGCGGGCGCGCTGGACTTTGCGGATGCGGTGAGACTGGTCAGCCTGCGCGGCGAACTGATGCAAAACGCTTATCCACAAGGCTATGGAATGACCGCGCTGATCGGCCCGGAGTTATCCACAGTCGAAAAACTCCTGACTGAAGTCCACAGCCCCGAAACCCCGGTGTACCTGGCCAATATCAACGCCGACAACCAGACCGTTATCGCTGGCAGTGACGAGGCCATGCAGCACGTCGCGGACCGCATCAAAGGCAATGGCGTCGCCAAGCGGCTGGCCGTGAGTGTGCCGTCCCATTGCGCGCTGCTGGAGCAACCGGCGCAGGCATTGGCACAAGCCTTTGTCACGCTCAAGCCGCCGCGTATCACCTACCTGAGCAGCACCCGCGCGCGGCCGATCCACAACCCTGAACAGTTGCGTGACGACCTGGCCTTCAATATGTGCCGCGTCGTCGACTGGCGCGGCACCGTGCAAAGCGCCTACGAGCGCGGCGTGCGCCTGCAAATCGAACTGCCGCCGGGCGCGGTGCTCACCGGCCTGTCACGCCGGGTGTTTGAACAAGGCACCGTGATCGCCTGCGAAGGCGCGCGCCTGGACACCTTGCAGGCCCTGCTGCAAGAGGAGGAGCGCCGCCACCGATAAAGCATCACCCAAGGCTTTCGAAGCACAAAAACAACAATTTCGAACGAGCACTTTGAGGACAACAACCATGATTATTTACGGTGTGGCATTGCTGGCGATCTGCATGTTGGCGGGCGTGATCCTGGGCGACATGCTCGGCGTTTTGCTCGGTGTGAAATCCAATGTGGGCGGGGTGGGGATCGCGATGATCCTGCTGATCTGCGCACGCTTGTGGATGCAAAAGCGCGGCGGCATGACCAAGGATTGCGAAATGGGCGTGGGCTTTTGGGGCGCCATGTACATCCCCGTGGTGGTGGCGATGGCCGCGCAACAAAACGTGGTGACTGCGCTGCACGGCGGCCCGGTTGCGGTGCTGGCAGCGATCGGCTCGGTGGTGGTGTGCGGTTGCACGATTGCCCTGATCAGCCGAACGCACAAGGGCGAGCCGTTACCCGCCGAAGAACCGCTGATTGCTGCAGCGGGAGGGCGCTGATATGTGGGCGCTCATTGATAAGGGGCTGGAAAATAACAGCCTGGTCACCGCCTTTGCTTTTGTCGGCGTGGTGATGTGGATTTCTGTGGTGCTGTCCAAGCGCCTGACGTTCGGGCGCATTCATGGCTCGGCCATCGCTATCGTCATCGGGCTGGTGCTGGCCTGGGTGGGCGGCACGCTCACCGGCGGGCAAAAAGGCCTGGCGGACATGGCACTGTTCTCCGGTATTGGCTTGATGGGCGGCGCGATGCTGCGTGACTTCGCTATCGTCGCCACCGCGTTTGAAGTGCAAGCCACCGAGGCGCGCAAGGCCGGGTTGATTGGGGTGGTGGCGCTGCTGCTGGGCACGGTGCTGCCGTTTATTGTGGGTGCGAGCATGGCCTGGGCCTTTGGTTATCGCGATGCGATCAGCATGACCACCATCGGCGCCGGTGCTGTGACCTACATCGTCGGCCCGGTGACCGGTGCGGCGATTGGGGCGACATCGGATGTGATGGCGCTGTCGATTGCCACCGGGTTGATCAAGGCGATTCTGGTGATGGTCGGCACGCCGGTGGCGGCGCGCTGGATGGGGCTGGATAACCCGCGTTCGGCGATGGTGTTTGGTGGGTTGGCGGGCACTGTCAGCGGCGTGACGGCAGGCTTGGCGGCGACGGATCGGCGGTTGGTGCCGTATGGCGCGTTGACCGCGACGTTTCACACCGGGCTTGGGTGTTTGCTGGGGCCTTCGGTGTTGTATTTCATTGTGCGTGGGTTGGTCGGCTGATTGTTGTTCTTGAGGGCCTCATCGCGGGCAAGCCCGCTCCCACATGTTGATTTGTGAATGCTTCAAGTGTGGGAGCTGGCTTGCCTGCGATGGCGGTCTCAAGCCTGGCGGTTGGCATACATCCGACACTCCGCCAACAACGCCAACAGGTTCGGGTCGCGTTCCTTGGCCTTCAAAAACACCACGCCAATCTGCTGCTGCAACCGGTAACGGGGTTGCAGCGGTATCAGCTTCACGCGGTTCTCATACACCGCCGCAATCCTTCCCGGCAGCAGGGCATAACCGACACCCGAGCTGACCATGCTCAACAAGGTGAAGATGTCATTGACCTGCATCGCCACCTTCGGCTCGAACCCCGCTTGCTTGAACACACGGTTGCCGTCCTGATGGGTGGCGAAGCCCTGGGTGAGGGTGATGAACGTGGCGTCGCGCACGTCGGCGAGGTCGATTTGCTGTTCGCGGTCGAAGGGTGAGTCTGCCGGCGTGGCAAGGAAGATGTCATCGGTGAACAGCGCGATCTGCTCACAGTCCGGATCGTTGGCGCGTTCGTCGAGGGAGATGAGGATCGCGTCGACTTCCATGTTCTTGAGCTTGTAGAGCAGGTCGAAGTTGGAGCCCAGGATCAGGTCGATATTGAGTTCGCTGCGGCGGATCTTCAGGCCCATGATCAGTTGCGGCACGGTCTTGACCGTGAGCGAGTACAGCGAGCCCAGCTTGAAGCGCTCGGCTGAGAAACCGGCGGCTTCGCGGGTCAGGCGTACACTGTCGACCACATCGGCCACCAGTTTCTGCGCGCGCTCTTCCAGCACATAAGCGCTTTCCAATGGGGTGAGGTTGCGACCCTCGTGCTTGAACAGCGGGCAGCGCAGGGCGTTTTCCAGGGAGTGGATGGCGCGGTGCACGCTGACGTTGCTGGTTTGCAACTCGGCGGCGGCGCGGGCCAGGTTGCCGGTGCGCATGAACGCCAGGAAGATTTCCAGTTTCTTGAGGGTGAATTCTTCGTCGATCAGCATGGCCGTGGCTCTGGTTCGAATGCTGTCGATTGTGCCCCTAAAACCAGTTCACTCCCAGCCATGCACTGCCCAGGCCCAGTAGCACGCCGAAGATGATCAGCCAGATCGCGTTCAGCCGCGTGTAATACACCACGGCGGCGCTGGCCAGCGTCAGCACCAGGCTGGTGGTGTTGTTTTCCAGGCTGTTCATCAGGATGTAGGTGGAGGCGAGGATCAGGCCGATGGAAATCGGCAGCAGGCTGCGTTTGACGCGCTGCACCCACGGCGTTTGGGTGTGCTTTTCCAGCCAGCCCGCGCCTAGGTAAGCCAGCACCGAGCAGGGCACCAGTTTGGCCAGCAAGGCCACCAGCGCGCCCGGCAGGCCCGCCGCCTGCTGGCCGATAAATACCAGGAACATGCCATTGGGCCCCGGCAATGCCTGGGACAGGGCGAAGAACGCGACGAATTGGGCGTCGGTGATCCAGTGCATATCCACGACGGTGTAGCGGTGAATGTCGCCAATGGCCACGGTGTTGCCGCCAATCGCCATCAACGACCACAGCGCGCATTGGATCATCAGGTGCAGGAGGACGGTTTGCATCAGCCGGCCACCTTTTTCGGGGCGATGAAACTCAGGGCCAGGGAACTTGGGATGCTGATCAGCAACACCATCCACAGTGGCAACACCAGCACTGCCATCAGCACAAAGGTCAGTACAAAGGCGCTGTAGTTCGCCACGTTTCGCGGCATGGCCTTGAGCAGACGCAACGTGGTGCCGAGCATCAAACCGGTGGCAATCGGCATCACCGCGCCGAAAATCTGCTGCACCACGTCATGGCTCCACCACTTGGCGTAGGCGAAGCCGGCCAGCACGGTGATGATCGAGGGGAACAGGTACAGCCCGCAGACGGTCACAACCGCACCCGGCAAGCCATGCAGGCGCCGGCCGAAGATGATGCCGACGTTGCCGATATTCGGCCCGGGGAAAAACTGGCCGGTGGTCAGCAGTTCATTGAAGCCTTGCTCGGTGACCCAGCGCCTGCGGTCAACCATCATCTGCCGCGCCCAGGGCATGACGCCGCCGAAGCCGAACAGGCCGACCATGGCGAAGTTGTAAAACAACTGCCACAGAGTGGGTTGAGGCTGGTCAGGTTCGAGTTCGGGCATGGAGGGTACCGATGAGGTGCTTTTATGTGGGAGCTGGCTTGCCTGCTCCCACAGGATGAGGCGAATGATCTACGGACGCGTGTATTTGGGCAAATGAAGAAAGGGTGTTACCTGATAGCGAGTGAGTAGCGTCAGAATGCTCCAGGTGATAACGGTTATTCGAGGTGAGTGACACATGTATCACGGGGAACGATTCAACGCCTGGAGCCATTTGCTCGGGGCGGTTGCGGCCTGTATCGGGGCTGTATGGATGCTGGTGGTGGCGAGCCTGGATGGCAGCCCCTGGAAGATCGTCAGCGTAGCTATTTATGGTTTTACGTTGATGGTGCTGTACAGCGCGTCCACCGTGTACCACAGCGTGCGTGGGCGGCGAAAAGCGATCATGCAGAAGGTCGATCACTTTTCGATCTACCTGCTGATTGCCGGTAGCTATACGCCGTTTTGCCTGGTGACGCTGCGCGGGCCCTGGGGCTGGACGTTGTTTGGCATCGTGTGGGGGCTGGCGGTGATTGGCATTTTGCAAGAGATCAAGCCACGCTCCGAGGCGCGGATTCTGTCCATCGTGATCTACGCGGTGATGGGCTGGATCGTGCTGGTGGCGGTCAAGCCGCTGCTCGCGGCGCTGGGCACGGCGGGGTTTGTGTGGCTGGCGTCGGGCGGAGTGTTGTACACCGTGGGCATCATCTTTTTCGCCCTGGAAGATCGGCTGCGGCATTCCCACGGGATCTGGCACTTGTTTGTGATCGGCGGCAGCTTGCTGCACTTTGTGGCGATCATGCATTACGTGCTCTAGCTGCCAACACACATCCAAATGTGGGAGCGGGCTTGCTCGCGAAAGCGGTGGTTCAGTCGATGCATATGCAAGCTGATACACCGCATTCGCGAGCAAGCCCGCTCCCACATTTTTGATTGGGTTTGCAAAGGGATATGTTTAGAAATCGCCCCAGAGTTGTTGGGCCACGGCTAACGCCACCACCGGCGCCGTTTCGGTGCGCAGTACACGCGGGCCGAGTCGGGCGGCGTGGTAGCCGGCGGCTTGGGCGGTTTCGACTTCTGCGTCAGTCAGCCCGCCTTCAGGCCCGATCAGAAATGCCAGGCTCGACGGTTTGGCGTGGCTGATCATCGGTTCGGCCACCGGGTGCAGAACCAGTTTCAAATCCGCTTCGGTTTGCTTCAGCCAGTCGGCGAGCAGCAGTGGCGGGTGAATCACCGGCACCGTGGAGCGACCGCATTGCTCGCAGGCGCTGATCGCCACCTGGCGCCAGTGCAGCAGGCGTTTGTCGGCACGTTCGTCCTTGAGGCGCACTTCGCAGCGGTCGCTGAAAATCGGCGTGATCGCGTTGACCCCAAGCTCGGTGGCTTTCTGAATCGCCCAGTCCATGCGCTCGCCCCGGGACAAGCCCTGGCCGAGGTGGATGTGCAGCGGTGATTCGGTTTGCCCGGCGAAGCTTTCGGTCAGTTGCACGGTGACACGCTTCTTGCCGACTTCCAGCAAGCTGCCCAGAAATTCCTGGCCGGAACCGTCGAACAGTTGCACCGCGTCGCCTTCGGTCATGCGCAGTACACGGCTGATGTAGTGCGCCTGGGCTTCGGGCAATTCATGGTCGCCGATGCTCAGCGGGGTGTCGGTGAAGAAGCGGGACAGTCTCATTTCTGTTCTCTGGAAAATACACAATCTGTGGGTGCAAAGCTGACTGTGGCGCGGTTTGTTTAACCCGGATCGCGGAAGTCGGGGTGGAAGTTTTCCGGGACTGCCACGCTGACCTTGCTGTTGGTCGCGATATCGATGCCTTCGCTGGCCACCTCAGCCAGGAAGTCGATCTGCTCTGGCGTGATCACATAAGGTGGCAGGAAATACACCACGCTGCCCAACGGCCGCAACAACGCACCGCGTTCAAGCGCGTGTTCGAACACCTTCAAACCTCGGCGCTCCTGCCACGGGTAGGCGGTTTTAGTGGCCTTGTCCTGCACCATCTCAATGGCCAGCACCATGCCGGTCTGGCGCACCTCCGACACGTGGGGGTGGTCGACCAGGTGTGCGGTGGCGCTGGCCATGCGCTGGGCCAGGGCCTTGTTGTTTTCGATGACGTTGTCTTCTTCGAAGATATCCAATGTCGCCAATGCTGCCGCGCACGCCAGCGGGTTACCGGTGTAGCTGTGGGAATGCAGGAAGGCGCGCAGGGTCGGGTAGTCGTCGTAGAAGGCGTCGTACACGTCGTCGGTGGTGACCGCGGCGGCCAGTGGCAGGTAGCCACCGGTCAGGGCCTTGGACAGGCACAGGAAGTCCGGGCGAATGCCGGCCTGTTCGCACGCGAACATCGTGCCGGTGCGGCCGAAGCCTACGGCGATTTCGTCGTGGATCAGGTGCACGCCGTAGCGGTCGCAGGCCTCGCGCAGCAACTTCAGGTACACCGGGTGGTACATGCGCATGCCACCGGCGCCCTGAATCAGCGGCTCGATGATCACGGCGGCCACCGTGTCGTGGTTTTCCGCCAGGGTCTGTTCCATGGCCAGGAACATATTGCGCGAGTGTTCTTCCCAGCTCATGCCTTCGGGGCGCAGGTAGCAGTCCGGGCTCGGTACTTTAATGGTATCGAGCAGCAGCGCCTTGTAAGTCTCGGTAAACAGCGGCACATCGCCCACCGACATCGCGGCGATGGTTTCGCCGTGGTAGCTGTTGGTCAGCGTGACGAAACGCTTTTTGTTCGGCAGGCCGCGGTTGAGCCAGTAGTGAAAGCTCATTTTCAGCGCGACTTCAATGCACGATGAACCATTATCGGCGTAGAAGCAGCGGGTCAGGCCTTCCGGGGTCATCTTGACCAGGCGCTCGGACAACTCGATCACCGGCTGGTGGCTGAAGCCGGCGAGAATCACGTGTTCCAGCTGGTCGACCTGGTCCTTGATGCGCTGGTTGATGCGCGGGTTGGCGTGGCCGAAGACGTTGACCCACCAGGAACTGACGGCGTCGAGGTAGCGCTTGCCTTCGAAGTCTTCCAGCCAGATGCCTTCACCGCGCTTGATCGGAATCAACGGCAGTTGCTGGTGGTCTTTCATCTGGGTGCAGGGATGCCACAGCACCGCGAGGTCGCGTTGCATCCACTGGTTATTCAAGCCCATCGTCTTATCTCCTCGAAGCGGTCCTGGCGTGCAGCGCAGGCGAAACAATCGCGCAAGCCTATGCAATGCCAGGCTGTGCCACAACCCATTGCGACCCTGAAGGATGAATTGGCAGTAAACGCAGGACGATCTGTCACGTTTACCAGGAATAGTCCTTAATCGATTGTTAACGTACTGTGCCTACTCTCAAGATCGTATTTCTCGATATTTCAAAGCAAAATTTTCAGCTTTAATTCGATAGTTAAATCGCTAGTCTTGGGCACAGCTCTTACGGGATTGGGACATGCAGCTACGTAATTCAAAGGCCCGCTATGGTTGGGTCAGCATGGTGTTGCACTGGGGCGTTGCCCTGGTGGTGTTTGGTTTGTTCGCGCTGGGCTTGTGGATGGTCGGCCTCGACTACTACGACGTCTGGCGCAAAGATGCACCCGACCTGCACAGAAGCATTGGCATCACGTTGTTCGCCGTCATGCTGGTGCGCATTGTCTGGCGCCTGGTCAGCCCGCCGCCGCCACCGCTGGCCAGTTACAGTCGCTTGACCCGTATCGGCGCTGCATTTGGCCATGCATTCCTTTATCTGGCGCTGTTTGCCGTGATGATTGCCGGTTACCTGATTTCCACCGCAGACGGTGTCGGTATTTCGGTGTTTGGCCTGTTTGAAATTCCTGCCGTGATTTCCGGTCTACCGGATCAGGCAGACAACGCCGGCCTGGTGCATTTGTACCTTGCCTGGGTGCTGGTGGTCTTCGCCGGTTTGCATGGCGTGGCTGCGTTGAAACACCACTTTATCGATCGTGACGCGACCCTGACGCGAATGCTGGGGCGCAAAGCCTGATGTTCAACCTCGACTCACAAGGAATAGAAAGCATGTTGAAAAAGACTCTCGCCGCTCTGGCCATCGGTTCCGCCCTGTTGTCCGCAGGCACCGCGATGGCCGCTGACTACAAGATCGACAAGGAAGGCCAGCACGCCTTCATCGATTGGAAAATCAGCCACCTGGGCTACAGCTTCGTTCACGGTACCTTCAAGGACTGGGACGGTACTTTCAGCTGGGATTCGGCCAAGCCTGAAGACAGCAAGATTTCCGTCGACGTGAAAACCGCCAGCCTGTGGTCCAACCACGCCGAACGCGACAAGCACGTGGCCAGCAAAGACTTCCTGGACGTGGCCAAGTTTGCCGACGCCAAGTTCGTTTCCACCTCGGTTAAATCCACCGGCGCCAAAACCGCTGACGTGACCGGCGACCTGACGTTGCACGGCGTGACCAAGCCGGTGACCTTCAAGGCCACGTTCAACGGTGAAGGCAAGGATCCATGGGGCGGTGAACGTGCTGGCTTCAACGCCACCACCACACTGCAACTGAACGACTTCGGCATCAAAGGCCCGGGCCCGGCTGCCCAGACGGCGGACCTGGACATCTCGCTGGAAGGCGTGAAAGTGAAGTAAATTTCGCTGTTTAATCAAAACGCCGACCTCAGGGTCGGCGTTTTGCTGTCCGGGATTCACCCGCTGATTTGCAGGCTGGCTTGAAACGCCTCGACCTGGCCTTTGAGCCAATCATGCAGCACAGTCAATTGCGCTGAACGTTTACTCCCCGCAGGCCAGACCAGGTAGTAACGTGAAGAGTGTAACGGTTCGATATCGGTCAGTTTGACCAGTTCCCCGCGTTGAATCAGCGAGTGGGCAATGGAGCGTCGGGTCAGCGCAATGCCGTACCCCAGTCTTACTGCTTCCAGCAACAACGTAGAGTCGGTGAACTCCAGCGAGGCCTGCGGGCGTTGCCCCTCCACACCTGCTGCGCTGAGCCAGACCGGCCAGCTTTCACTGGCGTGCAGCAGCGGTTGCTCAAGGATAGCCTGCGCCGTGTCCGGCAGCGCACCCGCGTTAAAGTGAGGGGCTGCAACCACCAGCAACGAATCCCCCATCAATGGCTCGCACTGCACGTCGGCCCACTGGCCGTGGCCGAAGCGAATAGCGCAATCAATCAGGCCTTGCTCGAAGCTGACGAAGTCCATGTTGGATTCCAGCTTCAGCCGAAACCCTGGGTGGGTATTCATGAACCCGTGCAGGCGCGGCAGCAACCAATGCATGGCGTAGGACGGCAGCACCGACAGGGTCAGCTGCGGGTGTTTGGCTTTCGCCAGTAGCTTTTCAGTAACCCCCGCAATCTCGCCCAATGCCTGCCTGATCTGGTAAGCATAAACACGGCCTTCATCCGTCAGCACCAAAGCGCGTTTGTGTCGCGTCACCAGCGCGATGTCCAGATACTCCTCCAGAGAGCGAATCTGATGGCTGACGGCACTGTGGGTGACGTGCAGTTCGAGCGCCGCCAGGTTCACTTTTCCCAGCCGGGCCACTGCTTCAAACGCGCGTAATGCCGCGAGGGGAGGGAGCTTCAATAGGTGAATTCCTTTCACGGAAAAGCCTAATAATAGCCGCTATACGTCAAATGAGCGCACTACCGATAATGAGCGACAGGTTATTTATGCAAATAACGTTGCAGTGAACAGGTTGGGAGTGATGTGCCGTGATTGATGAAATCCAAGCGTTCTTGAAAAACTACTTTAATGTTTTGCAAACTCAGGATTTGAAAGCGTTCGACCAGGTGTTTCATCGTGGTTGCGTACTCTACAGTGCGCAGAATGCCGATGTGGTAGTTCGACCGTTTGACGAGTACCGAACCATGGTCCAGGGGCGTCAGTCGCCGCAGGAAGGCGGGTTTCCACAATTGGATGAAGTGCTGATGATTGATGTAATGTCGCCGCAAATGGCTATCGCCAAAGTGCGTCTACGTTTATTCAATAACGTCATGGTCGATTATTTGAATCTGATGAAAGTCGAAGGGCGCTGGATGATTTTCGCCAAACTCTTTCACAAGGCCGATGAAGTACGCGGACAATGAATTAGCGGCCGCATGCAAAAACGCCCCGAACAATCGGGGCGTTTTTTTTGCAGCCTGAAAACTCAGCGGTTACGCGTTAGCAGCGCTGGTTTCTCACCACGAGGACGGCCTGGCAGTTGGTCCAACTGCTCGGGTGTCGGGAAGCGGTCCGCTTTCGACTCCTTGTGGATGATCTTCGGCGCCGGGCCGCCGCGCGGGTTTTGCACGGCTGGCTCGGACGAGCGTTGTTGGTCGTCACGGGCCGGGCGGCGGTTGTTGCTGTTGCGCGAGTCTTCACGACGCGCCTGACCATCACGGGGTGCACCGTTACGCGGGCCGCTGCGCTTGGCCGGTGGCGTTCCGGTGGTGCCGCCGCTGCTGTTGCGCGGGCCGTTCTGGCGACCGCCCTGTGGCTGGCCGCCACGGGGTGCGCCGCTGCCGGTGCCTGCACCTTGTGCCGGAGCGCCGGGGCGGCGGCCACGGCCTTGAGCCGGTTTGGCTTGTGGCACGTAGTCAACGCGGTTGCCGAAGTTATCCACGTCGTCGTCGAGGAACTCGTCCGGGGCGCGGTCGGCGGCGGCGCGTGGTGGCTGGCTCGGCTGGCGCTGTTCGCGAGCCGGCGTGCCTTCACGGGGCTTCTGCTCGCGGGCCGGGCGTTCGCCACGGCCGCTGTTGGCAGGCGCTTTTTCCTTGCCGCCCTTGTCTTTGCCCTTGTCGCGACGACCACCGCCACCACCGCCGCCGTTCGGGCCATCGCCCTTCGGACCGCGTGGGTTGCGCGGGTTACGCACGTCAGGACGTTCACGCGCCTCAGGCTTTTCAGCCTCCACGGCGCTGGCATCGAAGCCCATCAGGTCGCCGTCGGCGATTTTCTGCTTGGTCATGCGCTCGATGCTTTTCAGCAGTTTTTCTTCGTCTGGTGCAACCAGGGAGATGGCTTCACCCGAACGACCGGCACGGCCGGTACGGCCGATACGGTGCACGTAGTCTTCATCGACGTTTGGCAGCTCGAAGTTGACCACGTGTGGCAACTGGTCGATGTCCAGGCCGCGCGCGGCGATATCGGTGGCTACCAGAATGCGCACGGTGCCGGCCTTGAAGTCGGCCAGGGCTTTGGTGCGTGCGTTCTGGCTCTTGTTGCCGTGGATGGCAACGGCGGTGAGGCCGTGCTTGTCCAGGTACTCGGCCAGGCGGTTGGCGCCGTGCTTGGTGCGGGTGAACACCAGCACCTGTTCCCACGCGCCTGCGGTGATCAAGTGCGCCAGCAGCGAGCGCTTGTGGCTGGCGGCCAGGCGGAAGACGCGTTGCTCGATACGCTCGACCGTGGTGTTCGGCGGCGTGACTTCGATGCGTTCCGGGTTGTGCAGCAGCTTGCCGGCCAGGGCCGTGATGTCCTGGGAGAACGTTGCCGAGAACAGCAGGTTCTGACGTTTGGCCGGCAGGCGGGCGAGGACCTTTTTCACGTCATGGACAAAGCCCATGTCGAGCATGCGGTCGGCTTCGTCCAACACGAGGATTTCCACGTGGGACAAGTCGACGCTGCCTTGGCCGCACAGGTCGAGCAAACGACCCGGGCAGGCTACCAGCACGTCAACACCACGGGACATGGCCTGAACCTGCGGGTTCATGCCGACGCCGCCGAAGATGCAAGCGCTGACGAACTTCAGGTCGCGGGCATACAGCTTGAAGCTGTCGTGCACTTGCGCTGCGAGTTCGCGGGTAGGGGTCAGGACCAGTACGCGCGGTTGGCGCGGGCCGTGACGCTGGGATTTGTCCGGGTGACCGTTGGGGAACAACCGCTCCAGGATCGGGAGGGCGAAACCACCGGTTTTACCAGTACCTGTCTGAGCCGCAACCATCAGGTCGCGACCTTGCAACACGGCGGGAATGGCCCGCTGTTGCACCGGAGTAGGCTCGGTATAGCCCGCTGCCTCGATGGCGCGGACTAAAGCCTCGGAGAGACCGAGGGAAGCAAAGGACATGAGTAATCCTGTTTTAGTTAGGGCTTGGCCCAAAGGGATAATCTTGCCGGGCGTGAATGGCGCTTAGGGGAGCGAAATCCCGTCCGGTCCTGCTGCGTCTGGCGGACACTCCACCGGCTCGCGCGGGCTGAAAGCTGCGCAGTAGCTGGGTTGGGTGCCTTTTTCAAGACCTCAGCGGCCGGGCGTAAGCCTGGCGGAAAGGCCGGAGTATAACAGAGCAATCACGGCGCGCCGCTTTCCTGCTGCTCAACGGTGTGTTCTGACGCTGTAATGGCTTGGATTCCACCATATTTGGCACTCAAGGCCGCGTATGCGGGTTCCTGTTTGAAGCGTTTGAGCTCGGCGGCGAAGCGTTGCACCAGCAAATCCATGCCGGCGCCACGGCGTACGGCGAGAAATTGCTGCTGGCGGCTGACCACCCACGGCGCCTGGCTGACCTTGCCTTCCAGGCCAAGGGTCTTGATCACATGCTGGCCGACGCGGCGGTCCGTGATCACCAGGTCGATGCGACCCCGTGACAATTTGCCGAAGTTGGCTTCGTGGCTGGGCGCCGGCTCGCGGTTGAACAACCGGGATTCGCTGAAAGCGTCGCCGTACAGGTAGCCCGGCGAAGTGCCGACCGTCAGGCCGCGCAGGTCGTCAAGCGCTTCGACGGGATGCGGGCGTTCGTTGGCGTAAAACAGTGCAAACTCGACTTCCGACAGCGGCTCGCTGGGGTACAGCAGCAGCGCGTCGCGGTCATGGCTGTGGAAAATATCCAGCGCGCCATCGGCGTGGCCCTGGTCGAGCATCGCCAGGCAGCGTTTCCAGGGCAGGAATTGCCAGTCCACGTCTATACCCAGGCGCTGGAACACGATCACCGTGGTTTCAAAGTCCAGCCCGTGCATGCTGCCTTTGTCTTCGTAGACATAAGGCGCCCAAGGCTCGGTGACAATGCGCAGTTTCTCGCCGAAAGCACTGAGGCTCAGGAGAGTAAAAAGCACGGCGGTCAACAACTTGAGAATGACGGGCATGCCCTGAGGTTACGATGCTCCTGCTTTAAAGAGAAGCTCTGGCATGCGCATTGGCGGGCAGCAAGCGCTAACAGAAAGGCCCTCGTCATGACGAGGGCCTTGGGCACTGCGGGGAAAACCTCAGCGTGGCAGCTTGAGGTTGTTCCAGATGGCGAGGCTCGGCTCGGCCTGGTTCAGGGTATAGAAGTGCAACCCTGGGGCGCCGCCTTGCAGCAGGCGCTCGCACATTTCGCTGATGACCTGCTCACCGAACGCCTGGATGCTCTTGACGTCGTCGCCATAAGCTTCCAGTTGCTTGCGCACCCAGCGCGGGATTTCAGCGCCGCAGGCGTCGGAGAAACGCGCCAGCTTGCTGTAGTTGGTGATCGGCATGATGCCCGGCACGATCGGGATGTTCACACCCATGGCCCGTACACGCTCGACGAAGTAGAAGTAGCTGTCGGCGTTGAAGAAGTACTGGGTGATCGCGCTGTCGGTGCCGGCGTTGGCCTTGCGCACGAAGTTCTGCAGGTCGTCTTCGAAGCTATGTGCCTGGGGGTGCATCTCCGGATAAGCCGCCACTTCGATGTGGAAGTGATCGCCGGTTTCTTCACGGATGAAGCTCACCAGATCATTGGCGTGGCGTAGCTCGCCGCTGGCCATGCCCATGCCGGACGGCAGGTCGCCGCGCAGGGCGACGATGCGCTTGATGCCGGCTTGCTTGTATTGGGTCAGCAGGCCGCGCAGGTCGGCCTTGCTGTCGCCCACGCACGACAAGTGCGGGGCGGCGGGAACTTTGACCTGGCTTTCCAGCTGCAGCACGGTGTTGATCGTGCGGTCACGGGTCGAGCCGCCGGCGCCGTAGGTGCAGGAAAAGAAGTCGGGGTTGTAGCTGGCCAGCTGTGTGGCCGTGGCCATCAGTTTTTCATGCCCAGCATCGGTCTTGGTCGGGAAGAACTCGAAGCTGTAGCGACGGTCTTGGGACATGGTAATACCCTTTGAAACTCAGAATACCGACGGTGCTCCCCTGTAGAGACGAGCTTAATGTGGCGAGGGAGCTTGCTCCCGCTGGAGTGCGCAGCGCTCCCAAAATCTTGGGGCCGCTGCGCAGCCCAGCGGGAGCAAGCTCCCTCGCCACAACAAGCCCGTCCCCAGCAAGCAGGGGGCGGTTACTTAGTAGCGGTAAGCGTGCGGCTTGAACGGACCTTCAACGGTCACGCCGATGTAGTCGGCCTGGGTCTTGGTCAGTTGAGTCACCACGCCGCCGAAGCCGCGGACCATTTCCAGGGCCACTTCTTCGTCGAGTTTCTTCGGCAGTACTTCCACGGTCAGGCGCTCGGCTTTCTGGGCAGGCGACAGGTCGGCGTACTTCTGGCCGAACAGGAAGATCTGCGCCAGTACCTGGTTGGCGAACGAGCCATCCATGATGCGGCTTGGGTGGCCAGTGGCGTTACCCAGGTTAACCAAGCGGCCTTCAGCCAGCAGGATCAGGTAGTCGTCGTTCTGCGGGTCGAAATCGCCAGCGCCGGTACGGTGAACCTTGTGTACCTGTGGCTTCACTTCTTCCCATGCCCAGTTCTTGCGCATGAAAGCCGTGTCGATTTCGTTGTCAAAGTGGCCGATGTTGCAGACAACAGCGCGCTTTTTCAGGGCCTTGAGCATGTTTGCGTCGCACACATTCACGTTGCCGGTGGTGGTCACGATCAGGTCGATCTTGCCCAGCAGCGCTTTGTCGATGCTCGCTTCGGTGCCGTCGTTCTGGCCGTTGATGAACGGCGAAACCACTTCGAAACCGTCCATGCAGGCTTGCATGGCGCAGATCGGGTCAACTTCGGAAACTTTAACGATCATGCCTTCCTGACGCAGGGACTGGGACGAACCCTTGCCCACGTCACCGTAGCCGATCACCAGGGCTTGCTTGCCCGACAGCAGGTGGTCGGTGCCACGCTTGATGGCATCGTTCAGGCTGTGACGGCAGCCGTACTTGTTGTCGTTCTTGCTCTTGGTCACCGAGTCGTTGACGTTGATGGCCGGGATTTTCAGCTCGCCCTTGGCCAGCATGTCCAGCAGGCGGTGTACGCCGGTGGTGGTTTCTTCGGTCACGCCGTGGACGCGGTCGAGGATCTGCGGGTATTTCTTGTGCAGCAGCTCGGTCAGGTCGCCGCCGTCGTCGAGGATCATGTTGGCATCCCATGGCGCGCCATCTTTCAGGATGGTTTGCTCCAGGCACCACTCGTACTCTTCTTCGGTCTCGCCTTTCCAGGCATAAACCGCGATACCGGCGGCGGCGATAGCGGCAGCGGCCTGGTCTTGAGTCGAGAAAATGTTGCAGGACGACCAACGCACTTCGGCACCCAGGGCAACCAGGGTTTCGATCAGCACGGCAGTCTGGATGGTCATGTGGATGCAGCCGAGGATCTTGGCGCCCTTGAGCGGCTGCTCAGCGGCGTACTTGCGGCGCAGGCCCATCAGGGCAGGCATTTCGGATTCGGCGATAAAGGTTTCGCGACGGCCCCAGGCAGCGAGGGACATGTCGGCGACTTTGTAGTCGTTGAATTCTGCAGGCGTGTTGACAGTGCTCATGAAGAGCCTCCATTCGTAGTGTGCGAATGGGCGCCGTTGTGCGTTTAGTATCCAGCTGGCTAACCAGGCCGGACAACGCCCCATCCGAGCCTGACAGGTTGAACCTGCTGCAGCGCCCCTCGGACAGGTGGCGGGAGAACGGTATCAACTGAAGATGACCGTTTTGAAGCGGGGCGATTATAGCCGTGTGCGCGGTACTTCCCAAGCCTTTCTGTCGGCCAAATCAAGATCGCTCATGGCCTTGATAGGCAATGGCGCATAGAGGTCGGGCGCGGGCTCTGCCATGATGTCTCCCATCATTTCGCAAGACGCTTTGGAGTGACCATGAACTTCCACACCCGCAAATGGGTAAAACCCGAAGACCTCAACCCCAACGGCACCCTGTTCGGCGGCAGCCTGCTGCGCTGGATCGACGAAGAAGCGGCCATCTACGCGATTGTCCAGTTGGGCAACCAGCGCGTGGTGACCAAGTACATCTCCGAAATAAACTTTGTCAGCGCTTCGCGCCAGGGCGACATCATCGAACTGGGCATCACCGCCACCGAGTTTGGCCGTACTTCCATCACCCTGACGTGCGAAGTGCGCAACAAGATCACCCGCAAAAGCATCCTGACCGTGGAAAAAATGGTCTTCGTCAACCTCGGCGAAGACGGTTTGCCAGCCCCGCACGGCCGTACAGAAATCAAGTACGTGAAAGATCAGTTCACCGGTGACGGCATCAGCGAATAATCCTGTGGCCGGCCAGTGAACGCTCTTGACGGGCGATAGGTCGTACCTGAACACAGCCTCCGTTCAGGTAAGACCATGGCCACCCAACAAGACGGCAAAACCCCCAACCTGTCGCAGGAAGAGCAACAGGACGTGGACAAAAATCAGCCGCCCCGTGCGGCTGTACTGCATGAAATCATCCGCACCCAGGGCGACCAGGAGCTGGAGCGCAACGTGGCGGCGCTGTGGTGGTCGGCGCTGGCTGCCGGGCTGACCATGGGCCTTTCGCTGATGGGCATGGGGTTGCTCAACTCACGCTTGCCCGATGGCGAAGGGTTCAAGGTGATCGCCAGCTTCGGCTACTGCGCGGGGTTTCTCGCGGTGATCCTGGCGCGCCAGCAACTGTTCACCGAAAACACCCTGACCGCTGTGTTGCCGGTGATGAGCAAACCGACGCTGACCAATGCCGGGCGCCTGCTACGGCTGTGGACGGTGGTGCTGGTGGGCAACCTGTGCGGCACTTTGCTGGTGGCTTACGTGATGCTGCACCTGCCGATTTTCGACACCAAGACCGACATGGCCTTCCTCGAAATCGGCCGCAAGGTCATGGAAAACGACCCCGGCCAGATGTTCGCCAAGGGCATTATTTCCGGCTGGATGATCGCGACCATGGTGTGGATGATCCCGTCCATGGAAAGCGCCAAGATGTTCATCATCATCCTGATCACCTACCTGATGGCGCTGGGAGACTTTACCCACATCGTCGTCGGCTCGGCGGAAGTGTCTTACCTGGTATTTGCCGGTGAACTGCCGTGGAAGGATTTCTGGCTGGTGTTCGCCGGGCCCACGCTGGCGGGCAATATCATCGGTGGCAGCTTTATCTTCGCGCTGATCAGCCATGCACAGATCCGCAGTGAAAGCCGCCCGGCCGGTAAAAAAAACGGTAGCCCCGAGGCCGCTGCCGCCGATAAAAACCCATAGGCCTTTGAGGGTGGTATCTGCTTGGCGCCCGGGGGGCGTGACGGGTTGGCATGCTGCGGGGGCGGGCTGAGTTCAGGGTCCGCGTCTTCTTAAGGGCGTATTCATGGCCAGCACACTTCACCCGTTTTATCACCTGACGCTTCTGCGGCGAACTGCCCAGGACATTCAGGCGTTGTTCTCAAGCCGATCCCCGCTGCCCGTGATCGCAGCGCAAGACCTGCAGCGTACCTTGCGGGCCTCGTTCCCCTCGGTCGCCATCACCGATGAAATACCGGTCATCCTGACACCGCGTTATCGCTACAGTGGCACAACAATCGAGGCTGAGCAGCCCGCGCGCTGCACATTGGTGGAGGCGTTGGTCAACCGTTTTGTCGATGGTATTTGGGTTGATTACACCCAGGGACAGCAGTTGACTGCGGAGCCGGACAGCGCGCCACTCAAAATTTCCCCGTTGAAAAACCTGGATGCTCAAGATGCTGTCAACCGGCGCGCCCCCCTGCTGCTCAAGCGTTGCCAACAGGCATTGATTGATGACTGGACTGAATTGTCCATCGAGGCGCGCAGTCGTTTCGAGACGCTGTCACTGTTGCTGAAAGATACCTTGCGGCACCTCAGCGCGCCCACGCTGATAGCCGACGCCACCCATCGCCAGATGATCAATGATGTCCTGAAAACGCCCGACAACAACTTGCGCAGCGGTACGACCCGGGCTTATCTGGTGGACCAGTGGGGCGAGTTCGGCAGCGAGCAACTGGAGTTATTGCGGGGCATGCTGATCGTCCGCCAGACGGGCACCGACGAGACGCTGCTGCTCTTTACCTTGAGTGCCGGGATTGAAGCCTTCGCTTCGCGTGACGCGCTTGGAAAAGCGTTGCGTACGCGCCTCGGCGGGCTGGCGCCGGGGCGTGCGATGCAATGGCGGTTGTATGAGCCGCGTTGCAATATTTTCGATGGTTTTGCCCTGAGCTTCCTCGTCAAGCAATTGAGTGACCTTCAATGGGGCGTTGCACTGGCACGTCGCTCCTCATACTGGGACGGCGCCTTGCTGGACAGTGTGCATTGGATCGCCACGGGTGACTTCGATAGTTTGAGCCTCGCCAACAACCCCGCCCTGAGCCGTCTGTATGGTGCTCTGCCACCTTGGATGAAAAGGCTCAGACGTGAACTGCGTGGTGTGTTTTCGCAAAAAATGCACAGCCTGAGCAGGCTGTTCAAGCAACCCAACTGGCGGTTTTTCGACGATGGTGTGCCGTCGCTGTTGGATTTTACCCGGCAAAAACTTATGGCGGCTTACCCCCAGTCTTCCAGGATTGAGCCGGACGACGTGATCATTACGATCCATACGGTCAGGGGCGTATCCGCTGCCGGCGGTTTTCCCGTCAAGATCATCACCACGCTGCTCAAGGTCGCGCTGGAAAACCTGGCCGGCCTGCCTGGGGACGCTATCCAGGTCTCGTTGCGCAACGGCAGCGCACCTCCCAATTGGCTGACACCAAGCGCAATCAAGCGCATGGTGAGCCAGGTCGACATTGGCGAAAACTATCCCAGGCAGGTGGCGCTGGTGCTCAGGGATTCGCCGGCTGAGGTGCTGTGGCGCAGCCGCAGCTTTATCGCGCAACTGCGCCTTGAACTGCCGATGCTGGCGCTGGAGTTCTACAGTCGTGGCCAGTCCGGGTTCAGTCGCAAAGGCTATGAAATGGTGGCGGCGGTCATGCAGGAACAGGCCGTCGATCGGTACGTGGACGACCAGGTCATCGTCCTGAGGCCTTTGGCGTTCAAGGTCAGTGCGTCTGCCGAGGCGGATGTGGCGACGAACATGTTTGTCATAGGGCCGCGGTCGCTCGATGTCGGCCCGGTGGTACTGCTTCACTCTATGGGGCAGCCCAAGCTGATGGAGTTTGTCAGCCGGCAGGATTTGCTCAGTGCGATTGAGCAACCCGGCGTCTTACAGCAACAGGTGCTGGGCTGGATGAGTGCCGATGCTCGAGCCATCTACCGGGACGATGGTTTTGTGGCTCCGCATTTCAACACTATGGATGGTCTGGCGCTGCTGATCGATGCATTGGCCAGCAAGCCGGTGATGCTGGCCGCTGATGAAGTGCAAGGTGATTACGGGCGGCATCTGTATGACAGCCAGGTGCGGGCGGTTCTTGAACAAGCGGATAAGCAGTCGGTGTCCAACAGCGAAAACTCGTGGGCTCGCCGTATGGAGGGGCTGTCGCTGGGCTTGAACAGTGTTATGCCGCTGGTCTCCGGTCCGTTGGCAGTGGTTGGATGGTTGCAGGTTGCCTGGGCGGTGCATGAGCAAATTGCCCAAGTGAGCCAGAGTGACACGGATGATCAGGGTAGTACTCTGGTCGGTTTTTTTCTGAGCATGGCGTTGGTGCTCATGCATTACTCCAGCGATGTATCCGCCACCGTCAGGCGTGAAGATGAGGTGCAAGAGGAGCGCCTCAGCGACCCCCTTTCGGAGCGGGTAGGTGAGGCTGAAACCTACACGCCGAAGGCAGAGGCCCCGCCAGTCCAGTTACCTGATATGGATGCCGGGCAGGATGTCAGCGCCGCGCGCGGCCCGATCGAATATGGCTGGCTGCCGACGCTTGGCCGGTTGACGCCTTCTCAGGTGATGGATTTGCAGACCTTCAGCATGACCAAGCCAGCAGGGGCGACTCAGGCAGGCAGTGGTGTGACATCCGGGCTTTGGCTCAGCGAAGGTCAGTGGTACGCAGATGTTGATACCTACTGTTTCAAGGTCAGCGTTGAGCGCGACAACGTGCGGGTAGTAGCCGCCAACGGGCGTCGCGGGCCATGGCTCAAGTCGGCAGGCAACGGGCGTTGGGTCCTGGACCTGCGCTTGCGGTTGCAGGGCGGTGCCGGCGGTGAAGAGGCAAATGCCGCCCCCTCAAATGCGGAGCTGATGACGCAGTTCAACACCCTGTATGGGGAGTTTTCCGGGGCCCGGATCCCCGAGCGCACGGTGGTGGAGGTACTGCGTACTGAAGGGGACCTGAACAGGCGCCTACAGGCAATCGAGCGCAGAAATGACAGTGTTGCCTTAATGCAGCAGCGAGCAAAGCTGCTGGTGGAACTCCTGCAGCAACGCCGCCTGGCGGGCGTCGTGCAGAATTACTCACGGTTACTTCATCAGTTTCTCGAGGCTCAGGTGCGTTGCCTGCGTTTTCAGATTGGGTTGATGGATATACGACGCCTCACGCTGTATGAGCAATTAACCAACGATACGGGCTTCAAGCCGCTCACGCTGCGTGAGGTGGCCAAGCGGACTCCCCCTGAATCGATGCGCATCGGCCTTGACCTGCTTGTAAAGCTCCATGAGCAGACAGTGGCGCTGTGTCGCGAGCAGCGTATTGCCTATGAGCGCATTCTCGATACCGTCAGTCCGGCAGATACGCAGGTCAGCACATTGGATATCGCTGAATGGAATGACAAAGCGCCGATTCTGGCCTGGTGGGAAGCCGGGTTGCGCCCATTGGTGTTGCGTTGCTTGAAAGCAAAGGTCGAATCACCCGGGATGGAGGCATTTAACCTGCTGGAGGAAGTCAACCTGCGATGCCGGCTGAAGCTGTCCAGCTACCGGCAGCTTTGTTTAGAGCCTAGTTACAGCTTGGCGCAACGCAGGCTGTTGGTGAATGACGCCGTCGATGAGCTGGCGTGGCTGGACGATCGGTTGGCACGGGTTGGCGACATCAGCAACAGTTTTATCGAACCCGGGGCACTGGGCGACTATCGCAATTACATCCGTGCTATCCGTGAGGAAATGGTGCGGGACCTGCTGGGTATCTACGAGGACTACTACGACAGCCAAGCCGTGCTGCCGCTGTTTGAGGAGGGACCGTTGGAGCGAGTTATCCAGAGTCGTCATTACGGCAGGCTGATCGCCGCCCCGCAACCGCCTTCAGGCATTGGCGACGCGATGGATTTTATCGATCCCTATACCCGTATTGTTTATGCGAGCTTCGCCAAAAAAGTTGAAACGAACGGTGATACCGATTGGGTGTTGCGTCCCGTCAGCGATGTTCAATCCATCAAGAAAGAGCCTCAGGGCTATTTCGGCAGCTTGTTGCTGACCCGCCGTGGCTCGGACGCAATTGAGGCGTTGGCCTCCCAGGAGCAGAACATGCTGGTTGCACCGCGTGCGGTGCGGGCAAACCTGGAGTTGCTGGCTGAAGAACTGCTTTTGGAAGTACAGCGCACCAGTGAGCGTCGTAATCAGAACCAGCAACGTGACCCGGCGCAAGCGTTGCTGGATAAAACGCTGACCAATAAAGCCAATGAATTGATCAGGGCTGGCCGAGAATCCTATCAGCGCATGGTGCTGAGCCGCGAACCGACGACGGCCGGGATCGCAGATTTGCTGGCTGAGGGCGTGATAGAAATCAAGGCGGTGGGAGAATCCAGGCCAAACCGCGGGACTGATTTGTCACCGGTGTTTCGCAGTTTTTACGTACAGAAGGTTGCGCCGAGCCAGGGACCAGCTGAAATACTGTGGTTTGCCCACTTTCATTACCCCCCCGGACATACTAGAGGGGCATTGGGTTTCTACTTTGCTCATCTCAAGGCCGTTCGCGGGCCTCTCGCCAATTTTGAGCAGCAACTGCGTGCAGCGCAGGGGAACAATGAGCAAGTACTGAGCATCTACCGCACCATCATCGAACGGAAGGCTGCTCTGGCGCTGTTCTTCAACAATGAGTTGCCCTCGGCTCAGTGAGCCGAGGTGCCCTGCGCGGGGGTGGGCTCATCGCGGGTCACGCGCTTGACCAGCTTGCCGATGCTCAACCCCTGCAACAGGATCGACGACAACACCACGATGTAGGTGATGCTCAGCAGCAAGTCGCGTTCCGGGCCCAATGGCAGGGCCAGCGCCAATGCCACCGACACACCGCCGCGCAAACCGCCCCAGGTGAGAATACGGATAGTGCCGCGCGGCACCGTGCGCCAGCGACGCAACAGCAAGATCGCAGGCGCCACCGTGAGCAGGCGTGACAGCAGGATCGCCACGGCGAGCAAGCTGGCGGCAAACACGTGCAGCCAGTTGAATGGCAACAGCAGCAGCTCCATGCCGATCAGCGCAAACAGCAGGGCGTTGAGCATGTCATCGAGCAGCTCCCAGAAACCGTCCAGGTAGCGCCGCGTCATGTCGTTCATCGCCAGCTTGCGGCCCAGGTTGCCGATGATCAGCCCGGCGACCACCATCGCAATCGGTGCAGAAACGTGGAGTTCGGTGGCCATCGCCGAGCCGCCGATCACCAGTGCGAGGGTCAGCATCACTTCGATCTGATGCTGCTCGATGCTCTTGATCATCAGGTACACCAGGTAGCCGATCAGGCCGCCGAACACCACGCCGCCCACCGCCTCGTGAACGAACAGCATCGCGGTGGCACCCACGGTCGGCGTCTCGCCCAGCTGCGCGATGCCGAGCAACACGGTAAACACCACCACGGCGGTGCCGTCGTTGAACAGCGATTCACCGACGATGGTGGTTTTCAACGGTTTCGAGGCATTGGCGGTGCGCAGCACACCGAGTACGGCAATCGGGTCAGTGGGCGAAATCAGCGCACCGAACAGCAGGCAGTAGAGGAAGCTTACGTGCCAGCCAAACAAGGCAAAGATGTAGTACGCCAGGCTGCCGATCACCACGGTGGCGATCAATACGCCGAAGGTCGCCAGCAAACCGATGGGCCAGCGATAACTGCGCAGGTCGCTGAGGTTGACGTGCAAGGCGCCGGCGAACAGCAGGAACGAGAGCATCCAGTTCATCAGCAAGTCGCCGAAGTCGATCTGGCCGATCAGTTGCTGGATGCGCTCTTCCAGGCCCGGGTAGCCGATAAAGCTCAGGCCTTGCAGGATCAGCGAAAACAGCAGGGCGGTGACCATCACGCCGATGGTCGGCGGCAGGCCGATGAAACGGAAGTTCACATAGGTGAGCAGGGTGGTGAGGCAAATGAAGGCGGCGACAAGTTCAAGCATCCGGGGTCCTTGGAAGTTGGGGTGAAACGGTCAATATTGGGGGATGGACCGCAATAGCGGCCTGATGTTGCAAGGTTTGCGCAAAAGCCTGATAGAACCTTTCGGTATGCCGTCGCTCATAGCGGTTGAGTGCGGCGTGACGTTATTAGTGCTAAAACTCTAACTTCTGACTAAAACGACAAAAGGAATCAGTGATGACGGTCGCTTTCTGGTGTGTGTTGATCGCAATTTTTCTGCCTTATCTGTGCACAGGGGTGGCCAAGTTCAGCGGCGGCAAGTTCGGGCCACGGCAGAACCACGACCCGCGGGCGTTCCTCGATACCGTCGAAGGCGTCGCCAAACGCGCCCACAACGCGCAACTCAACAGCTTTGAAGTGACGCCGGCGTTTGCAGCGGCGGTGATCATTGCGCACCTCGCCGGTACGGCTTCGCTGGTGACCATCAATGTGCTGGCGGTGCTGTTTATCACCAGCCGCCTGCTGTACATCATTTGCTACCTGGCGGACTGGGCGATGTTCCGCTCGCTGGTGTGGGCGGTGGGAATGGCGCTGATTGCGAGCTTCTTTTTTGTCTCGATCTGACAGTAGACACAGGTCCCCTGTGGGAACTGGCTCGTGTGGGAGCTGGCTTGCCTGCGATAGAATCACCTCGGTACATCAGAAATACCTAGGTGTCTGCATCGCAGGCAAGCCAGCTCCCACATTTTGAGCTTCAGCGTTTCTCAGGACCCGGTGGGTGCATCCGGCACGTGCGGCAACGCCGCGCCTTTGGGCCACAACATCCAGATTTGCCCCTGCTGCTTCATATTCCCCGCCAGTTCCCCGGCCGCTTGGCCGGTGCCCCAGAACAAGTCCGCACGCACTTCACCGGTGATCGCGCCGCCGGTGTCTTGCGCGGCGACAGGTCTAGCGATCGGCGAACCGTCCGGCTTGGTCGTCGACAACCACAACAGGCTGCCCAGCGGAATCACTTTGCGATCCACCGCCACACTGTAGCCGGCAGTCAGCGGCACATTCAGCGAACCACGCGGGCCTTCGTTGCTGTCCGGGCGGGCGCTGAAAAATACATAGCTGGGGTTGCTCGCCAACAGTTCAGGAATGCGTTGCGGGTTGGCCTTGGCCCAGGCGCTGATGGCACCCATGGTCACGTCTTCTTTCTTCAACGCACCTTGTTCGACCAGCCAGCGGCCAATCGGGCGATAGGGATAGCCGTTCTGGTCGCCATACCCGATTCGCAGTTGGCGACCGCCTGCCAGTTGAATCCGGCCCGAACCCTGGATCTGCAGAAACTGCAGGTCCATCGGGTCGGTCAGCCAGGCAATCGGTTTGGCGCTGGAGCCCTGGCCGTTGATGGTGCTGGCGTCGTCGTAGGGTTTAAGCACGCGGCCTTCCAGGCGGCCACGCAGGCGCTTGCCCTTGAGTTCGGGGTAGATGCTTTCCAGGTTGACGATGATCAGGTCATCCGGCACGCCGTACACCGGCACATGGGCAGTGGCGGTTTCGGTCAGGCTGCCGGGGTAGACCGGCTCGTAATAGCCGGTGATCAGGCCGTTTGGCGTGTTGTCGGCCGAGCGCAGGCCGAATACGTCGAGGCGCTCCTTGAGAAAACCGCGCACCGCTGCGGCGTTGCTCGGCACGGTGGCGGCTGCGGCACACGTCGCACCCCATACCGGGTCGGCCTTGAGGCGTTGGCAGGCGCTGCGCCAGGATTCAAAACCGGCCAGCAAATCGCTGTCGGAGACCGCTGGCAACGCTTCCCAAGGCGCACTCACATAGGTGGCGACAGCATGGGGTTTTACCGTTTCATCTTTGCCGGCGTCTTTGCCGCCATCGCAGCCGGCCAGCAGCGCGAACATCGGCAGAGCCCACGCCAGGCGGCGGCTCCAGGGTTTCAACGTGACTTTCATACAAACCATTCCTGAAGCGATTGCCCGTGTGCTGACGCTCTCGGGCAACCCTTATTATTAATAGGGCTATTGGTCTTTGCGGGCGGGGCGAGGATACTGGCCGCCGTTTCCCGTGACCTTGAAGCCACCATGACTTTTAAAAGACTGACCGCTGTATTGCTGGCCTGCCTGACACTGTCCGCCTGTGGCGGCGTCGATCCGAATTCGCCTCTGGGCCAGCGCAAGGCGATCTTCAAGCAGATGCTCAAGACCGGCGAAGACCTGGGTGGCATGTTGCGTGGGCGCATTGCGTTCGACGGCGCCAGGTTCGCCGAAGGCGCGGTCAAGCTCGATGCGTTGTCCCATGAACCATGGAAACATTTCCCGAGCGTGCGTGAAGAAGACCATACCAGCGCCAAAGACAACGTATGGCAGCAGCAGGCACGCTTCCAGGAACTGGCGCGCAACCTTGAAGCGGCCACCGGTGAATTGGTGATCGCCAGCCAGGTCCAGCCTTACAAGGCCAGCAACCTGGGGCCTGCCGTGCAGAAAGTAGAAGATGCCTGTACTGCCTGCCACAAACAGTTTCGCGACCACTGACCGGTTTTACTGGTCGAGTTCTTCGACGGCGTCTTGCAGTTCTTTACGGGACTGCGCGAGTTTGTCTTTACGCTTGTTGATCTTGTCCGCGTCGCCTTTTTTCATCGCCTTGTCGAGGTCGGCCTGACGGCGGCTGACTTCATGCTTGGCGTCCAGCACCTTGTTTTCGCGCTCTTTGCGCAAGGAGGCGTCGGTGCAGTTGGCGGTGACTTCGCTCAGGGCTTTTTCCAGGCCAGCTTGCTGCTCGCTGTTGCCGTGGGCCTTGGCTTGTTCGATCTGGGTGCTGATGGCCTGGCGCTTGGCGGCGCAGCCGGTGAGTTGAGGGGCTTCTTCGGCCGCCAGCAACGGCGTGGCCATGAAGCTTGCGACGGTCAACAAGGCAAGCGGGGCGAGAAATTTCATGTGGGGCTCCAAAGTCGAAATCGAAAAGCAGGGTGAATTCTGCCAAGGGTTTACTGTTCATCAGGCCGGGCTTGAAAGCCGTCTATACCGGCCACGCGTAATGTTTCAGCCAAGGCCTGTACGTGTGGGTCGCGAAAAAAAGCGCTCAGTTGCGCTGCGCGACCCGGGCCGATGCCGTCAGTGGCCAGCCAGGCTTGGGTGTCTTTGGCGACCAGCGTCTGCCAGTCGCCTTCCAGGTTGTTGCGGGCCACGGGCGGTACGCCCAGGGCTTTGAGCCATTGTGCAAAGGGACGTTGTCGCGCGCTTTGAATGCTGTCGAGCAATCGGGTGCGGCTGCGTTCGCCGAAGCCATCAATGTTAGCAAGCTCTGCCGCATCCAGGGTTAACCAATCGAGAAAGCCTGCGATCAGGCCGGCCTGGATCAATACGTTCCAGGTCTCGCGCCCCATATGCGGCAAGGCCAGGCCTTGGTTTCCGCTGAGCCAGGTCAGGCGCGACAGCATTTGTTCTTCGCAGCCCGGGTCCAGTTGCCAGCAGCTCAGGGCGTGATAGGCGTGGGCGTCGGGCTCTTGCACCTCAACCCGTGTGGGGTTGCGCAGGATGACCTGATCCAGCCTTGGAATCACCTGCCCGGCAAGGCTGATGGACACTTGGTCGCCGGGGCGGATATCCAGCGCCTGCCAGCGTTTGAGCGAGCCGACGCTGACGCGGCTGATCTGCCGGTCGTCCAGCTGCACCGGCTCCAGCTCCAGAATCGGGGTGATGCGTCCGGTGCGGCCGATCTTGAAATTTACCTTGCGCACCAGCGCCAGTGCTTTGGCGGCCGGGTACTTCCAGGCGACCGCCCAGTAAGGCGCACTGACTTGCCAGCGCTTGGCGGGTGCCCGCTTGGCCTGATGCAGTACCACGCCATCGCTGGCGAAAGGCAGGGGGTGGTTGTACCAGTAAGTTCGCCAGTGTGCGGCTTCGCTGATGTTCTGGATGGAGCGACTGTAGCGTTGGCTGTCAGTGAAGCCCAGGCGCGAGAGGGCGGCGAGGCGCTCGGTGAAGTCGCCAGGGCCGTTGGGCCAGGCCCAGACGAACAAGCCAATCCCGGCAGCCTCGGCGTCGCTCAACTGCCGTCGGTTCATCAGCCCGGCAACCTTGCTGCGGGCATTGAGCCCACCACTTTCAGATTGCACATGTTCATTGAGACGCCAATAGAGTTCGCCCTGCAGCGTCAGGTCGATGGGCTCTGGCAGTTGCTGAACGATGCCGGGGATCTTGCGCGCTGCGTCAGACCAGTCCTGGCCGAGCATTCCGTCGCCCCGGCTGACAACCTGACTCAACCGGCCCTGGCGATAGATCAAGGTCACCGCAACCCCGTCGACTTTGGGCTGCACCCATACGTCTTGCCGTGTGCCAAGCCAGCCGGCAACGGCCGATTCGTCCAGGAGTTTTTCCAGGCCCGTGTGCGCGACCGGATGCGCCAGCGTGCCCCGTGAACTCGCCAGTGGCTTGTCTGCCGCGCGGGCCGCGAGAGGAAAACACTTGCGCCAGCGGGCGAGCTGCTGGCGAGCCTGGTCGTAGAGTTCGTCGCTGACGGGGGATTGGCCGAGCCGGTGATAGCTGTCATCCCACCGACTGATCTGTTCTGCCAGGCTGGCCACTTGAGACCGTTCGGCTTCGGGACATTCCTGCGCCCATGCCAGCAACGGCAGTGCACTGAGTAAAAGAACCACCAATAAACGCATCATGAGCATCCTTGCTCGAAAGGGGCGTTCAGCCTAAGTGATCCAGGCCCTCACAAAACAGTCTGGTGGCCCGGCGAATTTGTTAGCGGGTTTCTGTAACTGGCCATGAAAAAAGCCCCGCCAGGCGAGCCGGGCGGGGCTTTGTATACCGTGTGCGTTTACAGGCCGGCGGCAGTGCGCAGGTCGTTGGCGCGGTCGGTTTTTTCCCAGGTGAATGTGGTGAAGGTGTCGTCGCCGACGGTCTTCTGCGCAGGGGTACGGCCGAAGTGGCCGTAGGCTGCGGTTTCCTGGTACATCGGGTGCAGCAGGTCGAGCATGGTGGTGATGGCGTACGGGCGCAGGTCGAAGATCTCACGCACCAGCTTGACGATCTTGTCGTCGCTGATCTTGCCGGTGCCGAAGGTGTTCAGCGAGATCGATGTCGGCTGAGCCACGCCGATGGCGTAGGAAACCTGAATCTCGCAACGCTCGGCCAGGCCGGCAGCCACGATGTTCTTGGCCACGTAACGACCGGCATAAGCCGCCGAACGGTCAACCTTGGACGGGTCTTTACCCGAGAACGCGCCGCCGCCGTGACGGGCCATGCCGCCGTAGCTGTCGACGATGATCTTGCGACCGGTCAGGCCGCAGTCGCCCACCGGGCCGCCAATGATGAACTGGCCGGTCGGGTTGATGTGGAACTGGGTGTCTTTGGTCAGCAGTTCGGCAGGCAGCACGTGCTTGACGATCAACTCCATCACACCTTCACGCAGGTCGGCGTAGGAAACGTCCGGGTTGTGCTGGGTCGACAGTACAACGGCGTCGATGCCCACAACTTTGCCGCCTTCGTAACGGCAGGTCACCTGGGACTTGGCGTCCGGGCGCAGCCATGGCAGCAGGCCGGTTTTGCGGGCTTCGGCTTGCCGTTGCACAAGCTGGTGCGAGAAGGTGATCGGTGCCGGCATCAGCACGTCGGTTTCGTTGCTGGCGTAGCCGAACATCAGGCCCTGGTCGCCGGCGCCCTGATCTTCAGGCTTGGCGCGGTCCACACCCTGGTTGATGTCGGGGGACTGCTTGCCGATGATGTTCATCACGCCGCAGGTCGCGCCGTCGAAGCCCACGTCGGAGCTGTTGTAGCCGATGTCGGTGATCACATCACGGACGATCTGCTCCAGGTCGACCCAGGCCGAAGTGGTCACTTCGCCAGCGATGATCGCTACACCGGTTTTCACCAGAGTCTCGCACGCCACACGGGCGAACTTGTCTTGAGCAATGATGGCGTCCAGCACCGCGTCGGAAATCTGGTCGGCGATTTTGTCCGGATGCCCTTCAGACACGGACTCGGAGGTGAAAAGGGAGTATTCGCTCATCTCGATGTTTTCCTGATATTTACCGATGGTGAGTGTCGCCAGCCGGTCGCTGAAAGTGGCGGACCTGAATCTGGAAACCATTACGTAAACCTACATAGAGGCTTTCCCCGGGAACGAGTCCCGCAGCGGTGGCCCAACGGGCCAGATCGTCCTGTTCAAAACCCAACCAGAGATCACCGCAGGCCTCCTTGGCCCAATTCTGGTTGTGGCTGCATAAATCCGTAACCAGCAGGCTACCGCCGGGGTGCAGCAACCCGGCCATTTGCTTGAGGGCGTCGGCGGGGGCGGCAAAATGGTGCAAGACCATGTTCAGCACCACGCAATCGGCCCGCAGGCTGGTGTCATTCAGGGCGTCGGCCAGCTGCAGGCTGACGTTGCCCAGTGCTTCGCGCTCGCACAGCTGGCGCGCCAGTTCGAGCATGGCGGGGCTGTTGTCCAGCGCGGTGACTTGCTGAAAGCGGCGCGCCAGTTCCGGCAGGAACCCGCCGTCGCCGGGGCCGACTTCCAGTGCGGTCGCTTCATCACTGAAGCTCAGCTTGTCCAACAGTGCCAGTACGCTTTCGCGGTATTGGGCCAGGCCGGCGATCAGGTCCTGCTGGGCGCGAAACTTCTCGGCGACCCGTGAGAAAAAGTCCTGGCTGGCGGCAGCGCGTTGCCCGTGAACCTGTGCGATGCGCGATTGCACGTCACTCGGCAGGCTCAGGCTGTCCACTTCTTCAAGCAGGGCAGCGTGCAACTTGCCGCCGAGCAGCTCCGTGTGGGGCAGGGCGCGGCGGTAAAAAATCGCATTGCCTTCGCGGCGGGTGGCCACCAGGTCGGCCTGGGCCAAGACCTTCAAGTGGTGGCTCATGCCGGACTGGCCAATGGCGAAGATCTGCGCCAGTTCCAGTACGCCAAACGAGTCGTTGGCCAGTGCGCGCAACACGTTCAAGCGCAACGGATCACCAGCGGCCTTGCACAAGGCTGCCAGTTCATCGCCGTCGTCGGGACGCAGGGAGGGCACGGGTAGGTTCATAAGGCCAGCAGTCTAGTGACGGGGGGAAATCCCTGCAAGGCCAATATCAAAAAGTTTTGATATTGATCGATAAGTGGCGGTTATAAGCCGTCGCTATAACCTTTAGACGAAGCGGTCAGCCCTTTCTGCAAGGGATTGCTGTGCAAACGGCAGGAAAAACGCCCTCAAGTGACTATCTGTCATTGCCCGCAGGCGGTGGCTGAGGGAAAATGCCGGTCCTTTTTTCCGTTTCTTTTATTCAACCTCCAGGAGATCAGCGATGCCCAGCCGTCGTGAGCGTGCCAACGCCATTCGTGCCCTCAGCATGGATGCCGTGCAAAAAGCCAACAGCGGCCATCCCGGTGCCCCGATGGGCATGGCGGATATCGCCGAGGTACTTTGGCGTGACTACCTGAAACACAACCCGAGCAACCCGTCGTTCGCCGACCGTGACCGCTTCGTGCTGTCCAACGGCCACGGCTCGATGCTCATCTACTCGCTGCTGCACCTGACCGGCTACGACGTCACCATCGACGACCTGAAAAGCTTCCGTCAGCTGCACAGCCGCACCCCGGGTCACCCGGAATTCGGCTACACCCCAGGCGTCGAGACCACCACCGGGCCCCTGGGCCAAGGCCTGGCCAACGCCGTTGGCTTCGCGCTGGCTGAAAAAGTCCTGGGCGCGCAGTTCAACCGCCCTGGCCACGACATCGTCGACCACCACACCTATGTGTTCCTGGGTGATGGCTGCATGATGGAAGGCATTTCCCACGAAGTTGCGTCCCTGGCCGGTACCTTGGGCCTGGGCAAGCTGATTGCTTTCTATGACGATAACGGCATCTCCATCGACGGCGAAGTCGAAGGCTGGTTCACCGACGACACCCCGAAGCGTTTCGAAGCCTACAACTGGCAGGTGATCCGCAACGTCGACGGCCACGATCCGGAAGAAATCAAGACCGCCATCGACACCGCGCGCAAAAGCGAGCAGCCGACCCTGATCTGCTGCAAGACCACCATCGGTTTCGGTTCGCCGAACAAGCAAGGTAAAGAAGACTGCCACGGCGCCCCATTGGGTGACGCGGAAATCGCCCTGACCCGCGAAGCGTTGAAGTGGAACTACGGCCCGTTCGAAATTCCGGCTGATATTGCAGCCGAATGGGATGCCAAGGAAAAAGGCCTGGCGACCGAAGCCGAGTGGGACCAGCGTTTTGCTGCCTACTCCGCCGAATTCCCTGAGTTGGCCAATGAGCTGGTACGCCGCCTCGCCGGTGACCTGCCTGCTGACTTCTCGGAAAAAGCCTCGGCCTACATCGCCGAAGTCGCGGCCAAGGGCGAGACCATCGCCAGCCGTAAAGCCAGCCAGAACACCCTGAACGCTTTTGGCCCTTTGCTGCCGGAAATCCTTGGCGGTTCGGCTGACCTGGCCGGTTCCAACCTGACCCTGTGGAAAGGCTGCAAAGGCGTATCGGCTGAAGACGCCAGCGGCAATTACATGTACTACGGCGTACGTGAATTCGGCATGAGCGCCATCATGAACGGCGTGTCCCTGCATGGCGGCCTGGTGCCTTACGGCGCGACCTTCCTGATGTTCATGGAATACGCCCGTAACGCCGTGCGCATGGCCGCGCTGATGAAGAAGCGTGTGATCCATGTGTACACCCACGACTCCATCGGCCTGGGCGAAGACGGCCCGACGCACCAGCCGGTCGAGCAATTGACCAGCCTGCGTACCACGCCGAACCTGGATTGCTGGCGCCCAGCCGACGCGGTGGAATCCGCGGTGGCCTGGAAGCACGCCATTGAGCGCAAGGACGGCCCTTCGGCGCTGATCTTCTCGCGTCAGAACCTGCAACACCAGGTGCGTACCGACGCGCAGATCGCTGATATCAGCCGTGGTGGTTACGTGCTGAAAGATTGCATCGGCGAGCCGGAGTTGATCCTGATCTCCACTGGTTCCGAAGTGGGCCTGACTGTTCAGGCGTACGACAAGCTGACCGCCCAGGGCCGCAACGTGCGCGTTGTGTCCATGCCGTGCACCAGCGTGTTCGAAGCCCAGGACGCCGGCTACAAGCAATCGGTTCTGCCGTTGCAGGTCAGCGCGCGCATTGCCATCGAAGCGGCTCACGCCGACTACTGGTACAAGTACGTGGGCCTGGAAGGCCGTGTGATCGGCATGACCACCTACGGTGAGTCGGCGCCCGCACCAGCCTTGTTCGAAGAATTCGGTTTCACCCTGGAAAACATCCTGGGTCAGGCTGAAGAGCTGCTGGAAGACTAAGTCAGTCTGCGTTGTTTGTACTGGCGCTATCGCGGGCAAGCCCGCTCCCACATTTGGATCGCGGTCTAATGTGGGAGCGGGCTTGCCCGCGATAGCGTCAGAACATTCAACACCGAACTAACCTTGATCGAGAACCCCATGCCTCAACCGCGTCCCTACAAAGTTGCACTCAACGGCTACGGCCGCATTGGTCGTTGCGTCTTGCGTGCTCTGTTCGAGCGAGGGGCGGCGGCCGGGTTTGAAATTGTTGCAATCAACGATCTGGCTGACATGGCCAGCATCGAATACCTGACACGCTTTGACTCCACCCACGGCCGCTTTCCCGGCGAAGTGCGGGTCGAGGGCGATAGTCTGCATATTAATGGCAACTGCGTGCAGATCTTGCGCAGTGCCACCCCCGAAGGCATCGACTGGAAGGCACTGGGCGTCGACCTGGTGCTGGAATGTTCCGGTGTCTACCACACCCGTGCCGATGGCCAGCGTTTTCTCGACGCCGGTGCGCCGCGCGTGCTGTTTTCCCAGCCGATGGCCAGCGAAGCGGATGTCGACGCCACCATCGTCTACGGCATCAACCAGGATTGCCTGACTGGTGACGAACTGCTGGTGTCCAACGCTTCCTGCACCACCAACTGCAGCGTGCCGTTGTTGCGCCTGCTGGATCAGGCGATTGGCCTCGACTATGTGTCGATCACCACGATCCACTCGGCCATGAACGACCAGCCGGTGATCGATGCTTATCATCACGAAGACCTGCGCCGTACGCGTTCGGCGTTTCAGTCAGTGATTCCGGTGTCCACCGGCCTGGCGCGCGGCATCGAACGGCTTTTGCCGGAACTTGCCGGGCGAATCCAGGCCAAAGCCGTACGGGTGCCGACGGTGAACGTGTCTTGCCTGGATATCACCATGCAGACCGTCAGCGACACTGATGCGGCGGAGGTCAACCGGATTCTGCGTGACGCCGCCACCAGCGGCCCGCTCAAAGGCCTTTTGGCCTACACCGAGTTGCCCCACGCCAGTTGTGATTTCAACCACGACCCGCATTCGGCGATTGTCGATGCCAGCCAGACCCGCGTTTCCGGCCCCCGGTTGGTGAACATCCTGGCCTGGTTCGACAACGAATGGGGTTTTGCCAACCGCATGCTGGATGTTGCGGAACATTATCTGCACATCGCCTCCAAACAACCTCAACAGTAATTCAGGAACTGCGACCCATGACCGTGTTGAAGATGACCGACCTCGATCTGCAAGGTAAGCGCGTACTGATCCGCGAAGACCTCAACGTCCCAGTCAAGGACGGTGTTGTCACCAGCGATGCGCGAATCCTGGCCTCGCTGCCGACCATCAAGCTGGCCCTGGAAAAAGGTGCGGCCGTGATGGTCTGCTCCCACCTGGGTCGCCCGACCGAAGGTGAGTTCTCCGCTGAAAACAGCCTCAAGCCTGTCGCCGACTACCTGAGCAAAGCCCTGGGCCGCGACGTGCCGCTGGTGGCTGACTACCTGGGCGGCGTTGACGTGAAAGCCGGCGACATCGTGCTGTTCGAAAACGTGCGCTTCAACAAAGGCGAGAAAAAGAACAGCGACGAACTGGCCCAGCAATACGCGGCGCTGTGCGACGTATTCGTGATGGACGCCTTCGGCACCGCGCACCGCGCCGAAGGTTCGACCCACGGCGTGGCCAAGTTCGCCAAGGTTGCAGCGGCTGGCCCGTTGCTGGCGGCTGAACTGGATGCTCTCGGCAAGGCGCTGGGCGCTCCGGCCCAACCGATGGCCGCCATCGTGGCCGGCTCCAAAGTCTCCACCAAGCTGGACGTGCTCAACAGCCTGAGCCAGATCTGCAACCAGTTGATCGTCGGCGGCGGCATTGCCAACACCTTCCTGGCCGCAGCCGGCCACCCGGTGGGCAAGTCCCTCTACGAACCGGACCTGCTCGACACCGCTCGCGCCATCGCTGCCAAAGTCAGCGTGCCGCTGCCGGTCGACGTGGTGGTTGCCAAGGAATTTGCCGAAAGCGCCGAAGCCACCGTCAAGCTGATCGCTGACGTGGCGGCCGACGACATGATTCTGGACATCGGCCCGCAAACCGCAGCCAATTTCGCCGAACTGCTGAAGGCCTCCCGGACCATCCTGTGGAACGGCCCGGTCGGTGTGTTCGAATTCGACCAGTTCGGCAACGGCACCAAAGTATTGGCCAAGGCCATTGCAGAAAGCTCGGCATTTTCCATCGCCGGCGGCGGCGACACCCTGGCCGCTATCGATAAATATGGCGTTGCTGACCAGATCTCCTACATTTCTACCGGTGGCGGCGCATTCCTGGAATTCGTCGAAGGTAAAGTCCTGCCAGCCGTTGAAGTCCTGGAAAGCCGGGCCAAGGGCTGAGGCTCGCGATCAGGAAAAGGAGCATTCCCATGATCAAGTCGTTGGCACTGGTGATCGCAGCGGGCCTGTTGGCCGGCTGCGGCAGCACGCCAAGCGCTGTGCCTGAGGCTGAAAAGCCTGGGCCTGCGCAGAAAAAAGGCTGCTACCAGGCTGACTGGCAAGCCGAGACCATGCCGGTGATCAACAAGCGTATCGGCAACGAGCGCCTGGAGAAATACGACGCCGCGCCCAACGGTCAGGAACAGGGTTGCCCCTGACGGGTCTGATCAACTAACCGACAGCAGTGGCGGCCCTTGGGTCGTCGTTCGAGGATTGGCAATGAAAGGCGTTTTCGCCCTGGCAGCTCTGGCTCTATTGGCCGGTTGCAGCAGCATGAACATGTTCAACAAGGCAGAGCCGTCCGCCGACAAATGGACCACCTGGACCTGCGACAGCAAGGCCGAGGTCAACTGGCGCTTTGCCAATGCGGCCCGCAATGAGGTGGATGTACGCCTCGGCGGTTCCGACCAGGTTTACCGCCTTAAACAGGAGGTTGCCGCCTCGGGCGTGCTGTACAGCGACGGCCAGTTGGCGTTTCACACAAAAGGTGAGGAAGGCCTGGTTTACTGGGTCGCCACTGATGATTTGATCGGGCGTGGCTGCAAGGCTCAATAGTGAGCCCAATGAAGGTCAAGTGTGGGAACGAGCTTGTGTGGCGAGGGAGCTTGCTCCCGCTGGGCTGCGCAGCGGCCCTAAAATCTTGGGAGCGCTTCGCACTCCAGCGGGAGCAAGCTCCCTCGCCACAGTAAGCCAGCTTCCACATGATTCGGTTCCAAACAGGGATCTGAATCAGCAATAACGATTCAGCAGGCCAAGCCTTAACCCCTTGATCTGCAATAACTTGAATAGCAGCCGCCGCTACGGCAGGCTTGCACGATTAACGACCCTCGACCGGGAGAGACAACACAATGGCACTTATCAGCATGCGTCAAATGCTGGACCACGCAGCCGAGTTCGGCTACGGCGTCCCAGCCTTTAACGTCAACAACCTTGAGCAGATGCGCGCCATCATGGAAGCCGCTGACAAGACCGACTCCCCAGTGATCGTCCAGGCTTCGGCCGGTGCCCGCAAATACGCCGGTGCCCCGTTCCTGCGTCACCTGATCCTCGCGGCCATCGAAGAATTCCCGCACATCCCGGTGTGCATGCACCAGGACCACGGCACCAGCCCTGACGTGTGCCAGCGTTCCATCCAGCTGGGCTTCAGCTCGGTGATGATGGACGGCTCCCTCGGCGAAGACGGCAAGACCCCGACCGATTACGAGTACAACGTACGCGTGACCCAACAAACCGTGGCCATGGCTCACGCCTGTGGCGTATCGGTGGAAGGCGAGCTGGGCTGCCTGGGTTCCCTGGAAACCGGCATGGCCGGTGAAGAAGACGGCATCGGCGCTGAAGGCGTGCTGGATCACAGCCAAATGCTGACCGACCCGGAAGAAGCCGCTGACTTCGTGAAGAAGACCCAGGTTGATGCCCTGGCCATCGCCATCGGCACCAGCCACGGCGCCTACAAGTTCACCAAGCCACCTACCGGCGACGTGCTGGCCATCGACCGTATCAAGGAAATCCACAAACGCATCCCCAACACCCACCTGGTGATGCACGGTTCTTCCTCGGTGCCGCAAGAGTGGCTGGCGATCATCAACCAGTACGGCGGCGACATCAAAGAAACCTACGGCGTGCCGGTTGAAGAAATCGTTGAAGGCATCAAATACGGCGTGCGCAAGGTCAACATCGACACTGACCTGCGCCTGGCATCCACCGGTGCGATGCGTCGCCTGATGGCCACCAACCCGAGCGAATTCGACCCACGTAAATTCTTCGGCGCCACCGTAACGGCGATGCGCGATGTATGTATCGCCCGTTACGAAGCCTTCGGCACCGCCGGCAACGCTTCGAAGATCAAGCCGATCTCGCTGGAAGCGATGTACCAGCGTTACCTGAAAGGTGAGTTGAACGCCAAGGTGAACTAAGCCTCAGCGTTTAAAAAGAAGCCCGCAGCGATGCGGGCTTTTTTGTGGGCGATGCCTCGAACACGCCAAACCTCTGTGGGAGCCGGGCCTGCCCGCGATGACGGTGTATCAGTCACCGAATGTATTGACTGACAGTCCGCCATCGCGGGCAAGCCCGGCTCCCACAGGTTACAGTGTCGTTTGGGCGAGCCGCTTACTCATGATCAATATCGAGCTTGGCAAACGTCACCCTCGCGCCTTCCTTGCTGTTGCCGCTGTTGTCCTGCACATACACCCCCGCCTTGAAATACAGCTGCTTGGCGCCCCACGCCGCGCCAATGCGCTCGTTCCACTCGCCATCGGCGGCATACACGCTGAGCAGCCCGGCCTTGTTGAGGTTGATTACGTAGGTAAAGCTTTTTTCCAGCGGCACATTGGACGCCACGGTGATCACACGGCCTTCGCCGTCATCCGGGCGCATGCGCACTTTAGCGACGATGTTGCCGGTCTGGGTTTTCTCTTTGAACTGATATTCGAGTTTGATCAGCGGCTTCTGGCTGTCGTAGGCATGAATCTGCCCGATCACCACCTTGCCGCTGGAGGGCACTTGGTTGACGGTAAGGGTCGCACGCAAAAAGTTGTCGGCGTCGGGGTAGGCCCAGTTGCGCAGGCGCCCGTCGGCGTAGGTTTCACGCAACTCGCTGCGTGGGTAGATGGCGTTTTCTGTGCGGGTGCCGGTGACGGGGGTCCAGAATTGCACGTTGCTGCCTTCGGCCTGGAAGTACTGGTCCTTGAAGCCGCTCATCAGCTTTGGCGTGTTGATGGTCGCGGGCGGCGAGCCGACGGGAATGCTCAGGTTCCAGGTGGAAAGGTCGATCATGGCGTTGGCCTTTTACAGAGGGTGAAAGCTTTAGCCCGGGGGCCTACAGGTTCTTTATAGGCCGTGCTCGTCCGGTTGTTAAACAATGGCTGGCAATTTATTGGCGTCAGAGGAATGCCAAAAAGCCATGTTTCCCATGGTACGTGGCCTGTAGGGCCTGACCGTTAGTCGGCTTCCTCGGCTTTGGCGCAATGATGGCACCCACGTCACTTCTGCTTTTTTGGAACCGGGGCTAGAGTGAGGCCTCAGTGTTTGTCCGGTCTTTTTATCAGAAGTGACCGGTGCAGTTTCTTAAGGAAGAGACGTAGCATGGATTGCGCTCCACACCACGGCGATGGCAGCTCGGTTCTTTTGGTGGTCGATGACTACCCGGAAAACCTCATCAGCATGCGCGCGCTTCTGCAGCGGGAAGACTGGCGGGTGATCACCGCCGCTTCCGGGCTGGAAGCCCTGGAATTACTACTGGCCCATGAAGTTGACCTGGTATTGCTGGACGTGCGTATGCCCGGCATGGACGGCTTTGAAGTCGCACGCCTGATGCGCGGCAGCCAGCGCACGCGTATGACCCCGATTATTTTCCTCACGGCCAATGCTCAATCACCCGCTGCGGTGCTGGAAGGTTATGCCAGTGGCGCCGTCGATTACCTGTTCAAACCCTTTGACCCCAACATTCTCAAGCCCAAGGTGCAGGCGCTGCTGGAACACCAGCGCAATCGTCGCGCCCTGCAGCGCCTGAGCCATGACCTGGAGTCTGCGCGGGCCTTCAATGCCTCCGTGCTGGACAACGCCGCCGAAGGCATCCTGGTGGTGGGTGAGGGCAGTGTGATCGAGTACGCCAACCCGGCTATTTCGCGGCTGCTCAACGCCACGATGGCCGAATTGCAAGGCGAGAGCTTCTTGAGCTTCCTGCAAAAACCCCATGTGCCGGCGTGGCTGAGTTTCCCGATGTACGAGGCCTATCGCAAAGGCGAGACGTGGCGCCAGCACGACGCCATTTTGCGCACCGGCCGTGGCCAGCAAGTGCCGGTGGCCTTGTCCAGCGCGCCGTTGCCCGCCGAGCAGAAGGCCATGGTCGTGACGGTGCTGGACATGTCCGAGGTGCGTCATCTGCACCAGCAGCTGGAATTCCAGGCAGTCACCGATCCGTTGACCGGCCTGCTGAACCGGCGCGGCTTCCATCAGGCGGTGGAAAATACCTTGTTGCGCAGCGAGCGAAACGAGCAATCGCTGGTGCTGCTGTACCTGGACCTCGACGGCTTCAAACGGGTTAACGACTCGCTGGGCCATGATGCGGGTGACCGGGTGCTGCGCTGGGTGTCGGAGCAAATGCAGGCGTGTTTGCGCTCCTACGACATTCTGGGGCGCATGGGCGGCGACGAATTCACCGCGTTGCTGGAGCTGGAGTTCCCGGAGCAGGCGGCGAAGATTTCGGAAAAACTGATCGAACGCGTGTCGGTGTGCCAGCAAGTCGACGGCCTGGATGTGATGCTCGGTGTCAGCATTGGCATTGCGACGTTCCCGGACTGCGGCTCGGACCTCAATGGCCTGCTGCGCGCCGCGGACATCGCCATGTACGAAGCCAAGCGCGCGGGGCGTCAGCAGTATCGCTATTACGATCAGGAAATGAACGGCCGTGCCCGTTCGCGGCTGATGCTTGAAGACAGCGTGCGCACCGCCATCCAGAACAAGGATTTCACGCTGGTTTATCAGCCTCAGGTTTCCCTTGAAGACGGGCGCTTGCGCGGAGTCGAGGCCTTGTTGCGCTGGCAGCACCCGAGCGTCGGCGATGTGCCGCCGGGGTTGTTTTTACCCCTGTTGGAAGAGGCGCGGCTGATCAGCCAGTTGAGCACGTGGATCTACCAGCAGGTCGCGGCGCAGCGCCAAGCTTGGCAGGCCACCTTCGATGAAGACCTGGTGCTGAGCGTGAGCCTGAGCAGCAGCCAGTTCAATATGCCCAACCTGGCGACTCAACTGCAGCAGGTCCTTGAGCGACATGGGCTGCACGGGCGGCAATTGGAGGTGGAAATCGGTGAAGACTGCCTGATGAGTAACCTTGAAGAGTCGGCCAAGCAGCTCAAGCTGCTGCGTCAGATCGGTGTACGCATTGCTCTGGACGACTTCGGTTGCGGCCAGTGTTCCCTGGCCCATTTGCGTGACCTGGAGTTCGACACGCTCAAGCTGGACCCGCAATTGGTGGCGCGCCTGCCAGGCTCGACGCGGGACGCCGCGATGGCGTGCAGCATCATTCAGTTATGCGGGCATTTTGATGTGCTGGTGATCGCCGAGGGCGTGGAAACCCAGGAACAAGCGCGCTGGCTCAAGGCCAATGGTTGTTCATTTATCCAGGGGGCGTGGGCGGCGCAGCCGTTGATGGCAGAGGAAATGCTCGCCTGGTCGCACCCCCGTCTGCTTTGAATTCGCTACACTGGCGGCCAATCGAACCCTGTTGCAGGCCCCATGACCACGCTGAAATACCTCCAGGCTTATCCCGCTGCGCTTCAGGAGCAAGTGCGTCAACTGATCGCCAAGGACCAGTTGGCCGCCTACCTGGAACAACGTTACCCCGAGCGCCATGGGGTGCAGAGCGACAAGGCGTTATACAGCTACGCCCTGGCGTTGAAGCAGGAACACCTGCGCAACGCGCCGGCCATCGACAAAGTGCTGTTCGATAACCGCCTGGACCTCACCCACCGCGCCCTTGGCCTGCACACCACGATTTCCCGGGTGCAGGGCGGCAACCTCAAGTCCAAGAAAGAGATTCGCATCGCCTCGCTGTTCAAGGAGGCGGCGCCGGAGTTTCTGCGCATGATCGTGGTTCACGAACTGGCGCACTTCAAGGAATCGGACCACAACAAGGCCTTCTACAAACTCTGCGAATACATGATGCCGGGCTACCATCAGGTGGAATTCGACCTGCGGGTATACCTCACGTATCGCGACTTGCAGGGCAAGCCCTAACCTCAGCAGGCAACCCACCATGGACGTGAGCAAGACCAAAAGCAGCTTTTACCGCCGCCTGTATGTGGCGTATTTGATCGACAGCCAGCAAGCCAGCAGCGTTCCGGCGTTGACCGACGTCACCGGCATGCCACGACGCACGGCGCAGGACACGATTGCGGCGTTGGCTGATCTGGATATTGTGTGTGAGTTCGAGCAGGAAGATGGCGCTCGTAACCACGCGGGGCGCTATCGGATTCGCAGTTGGGGGGCGATCGATAAGGCCTGGATTGAGGCGAATCTGGCGGTGATCAAGCAGGTGCTGGGGTATCCGTAATTCTTGGGGTGGCCGGGCTGACGCTATCGCAGGCAAGCCAGCTCCCACATTGGATCGGGTTCACACGGTCACCATGTGGGAGCTGGCTTGCCTGCGATGAGGCCCTCAAACCCGCCGCATACCAATATGTGGAATATCTTCCTCCAGGTATTCCTCACCCGCGACCACAAATCCATACCGCCCGTAATACCCCTGCAAATGCGCCTGGGCTGACAGGAAAATCGGCGTCTCGGGCCAGATATCGCCAATCTGCTTGAGCGCCTCTTCCATCATCTGATGCCCCAACCCGGTACCGCGCGCCACCGGCGCTACGATGACCCGGCCAATCACCACGTCGCCGCCCTGGGTTTCCGGGTCCAGCAGACGCAGGTAAGCCACCAGTTCATCATTGTGCCAAGCCATCAGGTGGTGGGTGTCGCTCGAGAGGTCCTGCCCGTCGAGGTCCTGATAAACGCATTTTTGCTCGACGACGAAGACCTCGTTGCGCAGGCGCAAAATGGCGTAGAGCTGCTCTTTGCCCAAGTCATCGTGATGTTTGCAGACCCAATCGACCGTCATGGTGTTTTTCTCTTGTTCAATGTCTGTGCCGGATAGTAAGCGCGGCAGGCGGCGCTGTCTAAATTGAGCATTTTTGTGAATGGCGTCAATTAGCCATCATTCAGTGCGGGCACCGCTGTCTTGTTTGTGTAATCTGCAATACAGGCTCATTGATGAGCTACTGTTATCAGGCCATCGCCTGCCCGCCAAGGACCTTGAGCATGCCGCGATTTTCTCGTGCCGTTGCTTTGATCGCCGTGTTGTTGCTGGCGCAACCCGCGCTGGCACAACGCCTGCGCCTGGTCGCGGATGCCTGGCCACCTTTTACCGACTCCACCTTGGTCAATGGCGGTTTGGCCACCGATATCGTCACCACGGCCCTGAGCCGCGCGGGCTATGCCAGCGATTTTGAGCAAGTACCTTGGGCGCGTGCGTTGATGGGGGTCGGGGATGGGCGCTATGACGTGCTGGTCAATGCCTGGTACGACGACGCCCGTACTCAACTGGGCCAGTTTTCCGGCGAATACCTGCTCAACCGCGTGCGCTTTATCAAGCGCCGCGACGACACCATCGACTATCTGAACCTGGAACAGCTGCACAACGAGTCCATCGCTGTGGTGCGCGGTTATGCCTATTCGGCACCCTTCGACCAGGACAGCCAGTTGAAAAAAGTGCCGGTGCATAACTTCGCCATGGCCGTGCGCATGCTGGCGGCGCAGCGTGTGCGGCTGACCCTGGAAGATGAGTATGTCGCCCGCTATTACCTGGCGCGCGAGTCGCCCCGGGTGCGCAATGCGGTGGAGTTTCTGGATAAGCCGTTGAGTGAAAACAGCCTGCATATTTTGGTCAGCCTGAAGAACCCCGAGCATGCGCAGATTGTCGCCAGCTTTGATCGGGAGATTGCCAGGATGAAGGCGGATGGCAGTTATGCGCGGTTGATGAAGGCGCATGGGATGTAGGGCGCTTCAGGGCCCTATCGCAGGCAAGCCAGCTCCCACACTTGAAAGTGTTCACAAATCAAAAGTGTGGGAGCTGGCTTGCCTGCGATGGCGGCCTAAGCCGCGCTGGTATCTTTGATCAAATGTGCCGCCAACGTACGCAACGGCCCCAACTGCCGGCAAATCAACGCCAACTGCGTCTGCACCAGCCGCTGCCCTTCGTCGATCTCATCCGGCATCTGCTCAAGGTCCGCCGCCAGGGCTTCCTCGGCATCACTTTGGATCGCAATCGGCTGCTTGTTCGCCAGCCCCGTGGCGATTTCATCAATGCTCACCGCCAGGGAGTTACCGGCGCCATCAATCAAATGCTCACGCACTTCGGCCGGCAGCTGCGTCTCACGGTGCGCGCCCAGCCCTGACAAATAACTGAGCAAGGTGTGCGACAGCACCAGGAAGCGGAAGCCCACGTCGGCTTCCTTACGGAAATGCCCCGGCTCCATCAGCATGTTCGCCAGGGTGGTCGACAGCGCCGCATCCGCGTTGTGCGCGTTGCGCCGGGCCAGGCGGTAGGCCAGGTCGTCGCTCTTGCCGGCGGCGTATTGCTGCATGATTTGCCGCAGGTAGATGCTGTTGCAGGTCAGCGTGTTGGCCAGCACCTTGTTCAGCCGGCGACCTTGCCAGTCCGGCAGGAACAGGAACACCGCCAGGCCCGCAATCAAACTGCCAAGCAAGGTATCGAGCAGGCGGGGCAGAAACAGCCCGTAACCGTCGCCCACCTGGTTGAAGCAGAACAACACCATCAACGTGATCGCGGCCGTAGCCAGGGTGTAGCGCGTGGTGCGGTTGATAAAGAACACCAGGCCGGCAGCGATGGCGAACATCGATTGGACCAGCGGGTTGGGGAACAGGTCGAACAACGCCCAGGCGATAGTCAGGCCGATGGCCGTGCCGATGATCCGCTGGCCGAGCTTGCGCCGGGTGGCGCCGTAGTTCGGCTGGCAGACGAACAGGGTGGTGAGGATGATCCAGTAGCCTTGGGACGGGTGAATCAGGTGCACCATCCAATAGCCGATCATCAGTGCCAGCGGCAGGCGCAGGGCGTGGCGGAACAACAAGGAGGTCGGCGTCAGTTGTGTGCGCAGGCGCGTCCACATCTCGCTGAGGTTGCGCGGTGCGCGGTCCAGCAGGCTGCTGTCGGTGGCATCGGCGAGGGAGTCGGGGTTGCTCGCGTCGCCCAGCAGGCGGTCGAGGGTGGACAGGTTGGCCGCCAAGGCGCGCAACGAACGCAGCAAACCGCGCCACGCCGGGTTGCTCTGGATGCGCAGGTGTTCCAGCGAGGCATTCAGGTCGCCCAGGGCTTCGGCGAAGCTGTCGTCATAGATGAACGGCTGGCGCAGCTGGATCGACTCGGCCAGTGCCTGACAGGCCTTGCCTTGCTGGCGCAACAGGCGCTGGCAGCGGAACAGCACGTCGCTGTGGAAGAAGGCTTCGGCCAGGGCGTTATACGGATAGTGCGACGAGCTGGCGCGTTCGTGGATGTCCTGGGCGAGGAAGTACAGCTTCAGGTAGCGGCTGACCTTCGAGCCCGGCCGGCCATTACCCACGCGGTGCAGGATGATTTCCTTCGCCGCGTTGAGCGCTGCGACGACGCGGCCATTTTGCTGGGCCAGCTCCAGGCGGCGTGCTTCCACATCCAGCTGACGGATCGGTTCGAACAGCGACGATTTGAGCTTGAGGTAACGCCCCAGCTCGCGAAACAACCGCGCCAGGCTCTGTTGCACCGGCTGGTTGGAAAACAGCGCCTGCCACAGCACCGACAGCACGCCGTACCAGGCGGCCCCGGCGACCAGCAGCAGCGGTTCATGCCAGAAATCGGTGACGGCGCCACCGCGCTGGTCCACGCCGATCATGGTGTACACCGACAGGATCAGCGTCGCTGACGCAATTGCGCCATAGCGCTCGCCCAGCGCGCCGAGCATGGTCAGGCAGAAACTGGCCAGGGCCAGGGCAATCGCGAAAATCCACGGGTAAGGGAACAGCAGCTCCACCGACAGCGCGGCAACGCTGAAACACACCAGCGTCACCGCCAAGGCATTGAGACGGCCTTGCCAGCTGTCATCGGTTTCGGCCAGGGCGCTGGCGATAATCCCCAGGAACAACGGGATCAGCAGCGTCATTTCATCCTGATACCAGCACAGCGCCATGCTGCCGGTGAGGGCGATGAATACCCGTACGCTGTAACTGAATTTATCCAGCGCCCACAGGCGCCGCATGGACTGCTTGAACGAGGTCGATGACATGAAGTCTGGAGTCTTCCGGGACGATGCCGCTAAATTGAGCTATCAAGGACGCTGCGGCAAGCGTGGCGATCACATCTCATTGGATATTTTTAAGCGTCACCCTAAAACGAATGTGGGAGCTGGCTTGCCTGCGATAGCGGCGGTGAATTCACCACGGCTATCGCAGGCAAGCCAGCTCCCACATTTTGACCGAGTACAGCCTTTTGTCAGGCGTATTGCGCCGCCGCGTAGCCCGAAGCCCACGCCCACTGAAAGTTGAACCCGCCTAGGTGACCGGTCACATCCAGCACTTCGCCGATGAAGTACAACCCCGGGCTTTTCAGCGATTCCATGGTCTTGGACGACACTTCCCGCGTATCCACGCCACCCAGCGTCACTTCGGCGGTGCGATAGCCTTCAGTGCCCGCAGGCACCAACTGCCAACTGCCCAGTTTCTGCGCGATGTCGGCGATTTCAGCGTGGGTGTACTGCTTCATCGGCTTGGACGCGAACCAGGTGTCGGCCAGCAGGTTGGCCATCTTCTTGGTGAAGATCTCGCCCAGCAGGGTTTTCAGCTCACTGTTCGGGCGCTCGGCCTGCTGCTGTTGCAGCCAGGTGTGGGCGTCGTGGTCGGGCAGCAGGTTGATTTCCACGGTGTCGCCGGTTTCCCAGTACGAGGAAATCTGCAGGATCGCCGGGCCGCTGAGGCCTCGGTGAGTAAACAGAATGTTCTCGCGAAAGCTCTGGTCGTTGCAGCTGACCAGGCTATCCACGGAGGTGCCGGACAACTCACCGCACATATCCTTGAGCTGGTCAGTGATGGTAAACGGCACCAATCCTGCGCGGGTCGGCAGCAGTTCATGACCGAACTGCCTGGCCACTTGATAACCAAAACCCGTGGCGCCCAGGGTCGGGATCGACAGGCCGCCGGTGGCGATCACCAGGGATTCGCAGCGAAGCTCACCCAAGGTGGTTTGCAGCTGATAGCCACCGTCGACCTTGGCGATTGCTTCGATTGAAGTATCCAGGTGAAGGCTTACGCCGGTCTGGATGCACTCGTCGAGTAGCATGCCGAGGATGTCGCTGGACTTGTTGTCGCAGAACAGCTGGCCGAGCTTCTTCTCGTGGTAGGGCACGCCGTGCTTGGCCACCAGCGCGATAAAGTCCCACTGGGTGTAGCGCGCCAACGCAGATTTGCAGAAGTGCGCGTTGTGCGAGAGGAAGTTGGCGGGTTCGGTGTACATATTGGTGAAATTGCAGCGGCCACCGCCCGACATCAGGATCTTCTTGCCGGCCTTGTTGGCGTGGTCGATCAACATCACCTTGCGCCCACGCCCGGCGGCGGTCAGTGCGCACATCAAGCCTGCGGCGCCGGCGCCAATGATCACAACTTCGGTCGAGCGCACAGCAAAGTCCTCACAAAAACTTAATATGAAATGCAATCAAATGTGGGAGCTGGCTTGTTGTGGCGAGGGAGCTTGCTCCCGCTGGGCTGCGTAGCGGCCCCAAAAATCCTGGGAGCGCTCCGCACTCCAGCGCGAGCAAGCTCGCTCGCCACAAAAAGCCCGGCTCCTACAGGGGAGCGGTGGGGTTGTTACAGGATGCGAACGCGCAACGAACGGCCCTTGATCTTGCCGTCGTTCAAGCGCTGCAACGCCTGCTTGGCGATCCCGCGTTCCACGGCCACAAACGCCTGGAAATCGAAGATCGCAATCTTGCCCACCTGGGCCCCTGGAATGCCGGCGTCACCGGTCAGCGCGCCGAGGATGTCGCCCGGGCGAACCTTGTCTTTACGGCCGGCAGCGATGCACAGGGTGCTCATCTGCGGCAGCAGCGGGCCACCGCTTTGCGGCTTGAGGTTGTCCAGTTGGTCCCAGTTCAGTGGCGACTTCTGCAGTTGCTCGATGGCTTGGGCGCGATGCGCTTCGGACGGCGCCACCAGGCTGATGGCGATGCCGGTCTCACCGGCGCGGCCCGTACGGCCCACACGGTGGATGTGGATTTCCGAGTCGCGGGCCAGTTCGACGTTGATCACCATGTCCAGCGCGTCAATATCCAGGCCGCGTGCCGCAACGTCAGTGGCTACCAGCACCGAGGTGCTGCGGTTGGCGAACATCGCCAGCACCTGGTCACGGTCGCGCTGTTCCAGGTCGCCATGCAGGCCGACGGCGGAAATGCCCTTGGCCGTCAGGTGATCCACGGTTTCCTGCACTTGCTGCTTGGTGAAGCAGAACGCCACGCAAGAAGCCGGGCGGAAGTGCGCCAGAACCTTGGTCACGGCGTCCATGCGTTCTTCCGGCGAGATTTCGTAGAAACGCTGCTCGATCTGGTCGTCGGAGTGGAACGCTTCGGCTTTCACCTGTTGCGGTGCGCGCATGAACTTGGACGCCAGCTGCTTGATGCTCACCGGGTAGGTGGCCGAAAACAGCAGGGTCTGGCGGCGCGGCGGGGTCTTGCTGATGATGTCTTCGATGGCGTCGTAGAAGCCCATGTCGAGCATGCGGTCGGCTTCGTCGAGGATCAGCGTGTTCAGGCCGTCGAGTACCAGCGAACCCTTGCGCAGGTGCTGCTGGATGCGGCCGGGGGTGCCAACAATGACGTGGGCGCCGTGTTCCAGCGAGGCGATCTGCGGGCCGAGGGACACGCCGCCGCACAGGGTCAGCACCTTGATGTTGTCTTCGGCACGGGCCAGGCGGCGGATTTCCTTGGCGACCTGGTCGGCCAGCTCACGGGTCGGGCACATCACCAGCGCCTGGCAACCGAAGTAGCGCGGGTTGATCGGGTTCAACAGGCCGATGCCGAAGGCGGCGGTCTTGCCGCTGCCGGTCTTGGCCTGGGCAATCAGGTCCAGCCCCTTGAGGATCACCGGCAAGCTTTGCGCCTGGATCTGCGTCATCTCGACGTAACCCAGCGAGTCGAGGTTAGCCAGCATGGCGGCGGACAGGGGCAAAGTATTAAAAGCGGTGGCGATGGTAGTCACGGGACTGGCTCTGCAAAACAAAATGTTGCGCAGTGTACCAGCCCCGCAGGATTTTCCCCGCAAGTTCTAGACGGGAAGCCGGTTAATGCTCGAGATCGTGCTCGCGGCTGATCACCCGTTTGCCGTCGGTGGGCGACAGTTGCAAGAAAATCGCCGCCGCCAGCATTGCCATGATGCCCACGGTGAGGAAGGTCAGCTGGAAGGCGCCGAGCACGCTTTCTACACCGTCATTGCCGGTCTCGGCGGTAAACCCGCCGAGCAGTGCACCGGCGCACGCTACGCCCAGGCTGAGGGACAATTGCGCCACTACCGAGAGCAAACTGTTGCCGCTGCTGGCCTGGGCGTCGTCCAGGTCGATCAGGGTGACGGTGTTCATTGCGGTGAATTGCAGGGAGTTGATCGCCCCCAGAATCGCTAGCATGCACAGCAAGAGCGGGTAGGGCGTGTGTTCACTGACCAGGCCCATGCTGGCGAGCATGATGCCCAGGAACAGGGTGTTGCCGGTCAGTACGATACGGTAGCCCAAGCGCTCAATCAGCGTACGCGCGATGGACTTGGCAAACATCGCCGCCGCCGCCAGCGGCAACATGCTCATCCCCGCTTCGGACGGCGAATAGCCCAGCGCCACCTGCAACAGCAGGGGCACCAGAAACGGCAGGGCGCCGCTGCCCAGCCGAGCGAACAGGTTGCCAAGGATGCCCACGGCAAAGGTGCGTGTCTTGAACAGCACCGGCGAAAACAGCGGGTTGTCGATATGCCCGGCGCGCAGCCAGTACGCGGCGAGGCACGCTAGCCCGCCGAAGAGCAGCAACATCACCCGCAGGTGCGGCAAGTGCAGTTCGCCCAGGCCTTCCATGGCGATAGTGATCAGCACCATCGCCGCGCCAAACAGCATGAAACCCACGCTGTCGAAACGCGTGCGCTCGCTGCCGCGCAGGTCGGGGATGAGTTTCCACACGGCGTAGCAGCCGATCATGCCCACGGGCAGGTTGATCAGGAAGATCCAGTGCCAGGTCAGGTATTGCACCATCCAGCCGCCCATAGTCGGGCCGAGCAGGGGGCCGAGCAGGCCGGGAATGGTGATGAAGCCCATGATGCGCACCAGTTCGGAGCGCGGGTAAGCCCGTAGCACGACAAGCCGCCCGACCGGCAGCATCAACGCGCCGCCCAGGCCCTGGATCACCCGCGCGCCGACCAGCATGGTCAAGCTGCTGGACAGGGCACATAACAGTGAGCCGATGGTGAACAGCATGATCGCGCCAAAAAAGATTTTCTTGGTACCGAAGCGGTCGGCGACCCAGCCCGAGGCCGGGATCAGCAAGGCGACGGTGAGCATGTAGGCGATCACCACCCCTTGCATGCGCAGCGGGTTTTCCGCGAGGTCCCGGGCCATGGCCGGCAATGCTGTGTTCAGAATCGTCCCATCCAGCGATTGCATGAAGAAGGCAATCGCCACCACCCAGGGCAGCCAGCGGGCGGTCTTGGCATCGAGCGGGACGCGATTCGGCATGAGGAACCTTTTTTGTTAGCAGGCTATGTGTCGGCGATTATGCGCCATCCATCGCTCCTTTTCCCACAGGCGGTTCGTCTAAATCTGACAACTTTGCGTGCTTGCCCACCAGAAAATCCAGCAGCGCCCGGTGCACCGACAGCGCCGCTTCGCGGGACTCCAGATCGAGCAGGTGACCCGTATGTTCGGCGACGGCAAACGTGCTGCGGCCCACGTAGTCTTTGAACCGCTGAGCGTCGGCGGCGGGGGTGTATTCGTCGAGCGTGCCGTTGAGGAAATGCACCGGCGTTTCGATCTGCTTGAGCGCCGGCAGGTAGTTGCCATCGCCCAGGCCCAGCACCTGATGGATATGAAAACGCGCCTGGCGGTACTCGGTGGTGGCCATGTTCGACAGGTGGCGGTGGTTGTTGCGCTTGAGGCGCGGCGACAGGTATTTGCCGACCGTCTCGTTGAGTAAGTGCCCGACGGCGGATTTGTCGTCGGCCTCGATCAGCACGCGTACCCGCTCCACGTAATCGAGCATGGCTTGGTTAAGGTTGGGCGCCAGGGCCATCACCACCGAGCTTTCGATGGAAGGCGGGTTGTGGGCGAGGGTCAGCAGGGTGGAGATGCCGCCCCAGGAGGCCGACACCAGGTGGTTGACCTGGAAGCGCTCCACCAGTGCGCGGAGGATTTGTACCTCGTCGTCCTTGGTCACCAGGTCGAGGTCGGTATTGTGCTCGCGCGAGTAGCCGGAGAACGGCAGGTCGAACAGCAAAACATTGAAATGCTCGGCCAGGCACTTGCTGGTACGGGCAAATGAGCGAGTGGTAGACAGCGCCCCGTTGACCAACAGGACGGTCTTTTTATTCGGGTCGTTGCCCAGCCTCTCGATGTGAACGTTGTAGTGCTTGAACAGCTTTTCAATGACAAAACTTCCATGGTTCATGTCAACGCTCCAGCTTGCCCTATCCTGGGCAAGGTCGTGCACACGCGCATGCACGTGGGTGGTATGGCGGGATGCCACTAACCCTTATAACGAGGTTTTTTACAGGCGACAACTGGCCGTGTGCGCAGGCAGAGAAGAAGAGAAAGGGTGGTAGGACTGGGAGGGACAACGATGTATGAATGCGGCGAGAACCCCTGTGGGAGCGGGCTTGCTCGCGAAGGCGGTGTGTCAGTTAACAGATCCATTGACTGACACACCGCCTTCGCGAGCAAGCCCGCTCCCACAGGGGATTTGAGGTGGTTACAAGGTTAGCGTAAGGCGTTTTACCAATGCGCCCGGCAGCAAGTTTGACGCGGTATTACGCTGGCTGTACGTACTCGCCGACAGCAACAACTCCCGCTCAGCCGTCAACGCTTCGAGCTGCGAACCTAGCAGGCTGTAAACGCTGTCATCAAACCGCATGGTGCTGACCGGTGCCTTGATCTCGCCGTCTTCCACCCAGAACGTGGCAAAGCGTGTCATGCCGGTCAGGCGGGCGGCGGGCAGGTCGGAGTAGTTCAGGTACCACAGGTTGCTGATGTACAGTCCGGTGCCCAGTGCCTTGAGGATATCCGCCTGGGCCAAAGTGCCGGCCGCCACTTGCAAGGCGCTGGGGGATTCATCACTGCTGGCGCCGTTGGTGCTCAGGCCATATTCGGCGGCGCTGCGTGAGTTGATCAACTGCCCCTCGGCCTTGCCGTCCTTGATCAGCGTGACATCACCGCGCGGGTAGCCCTCGGTGGAAAACGCCTGGCTGAGGGAGCCGCTGATCTGCTCGCTGACGGTGACCAGCGGGCTTAACGACTGCTCATCGGCGTAGAGCTTTTGCAAGGAACTGCCTTTGCTGGCGATGGCCTGGGCGGAAAAACCGCCCCAGGTAATGATGCTGAAAATTTCTTCCAGCGCCGCCGGGGCAAGGTAGGCGCGGTATTGCCCCGGCGCCAGGGTGTGCAGCGGGCGGCCGAGGAATTCCAGTTGCTCGCGGGCCAACTGGAAGCGTGCGGCGAACTCGGTGCTGTTCCAGGTGTGCCCGGCGTAGCTGGCTTTGACGGCCTCGCCATTGGCGTGGAACAGGCTGAAATCAAAGTTGAAGCTATTGGCGCGGTGCCAGCCGAATGCGCCGTCGGAGCTGGCAAAGCCACGGGTGATCGGACCTGCGGCGTAGAAACCGACGAGATCGACGCCTTCTGCCGCTTGGCTGATGTCTTCCAGCACCTGAGCCAGTTCCGGCAGGGGCCGGGTCTGTTCATTGTTGCTTTGCCAGGCCGTGTGATTGAGCAGCAGATACGGGTCCTGCGGCAGCAACGGCAAGGTTTCGCGCAGTTGTTGCAGGCCATCGGCGAGGCGTTGGCGATCCAGTTCCGGCTCGCCGGACAGGGTGATGCCCAGGTCGGCGTGGCGGCCGTCGTCGATCAGTTTCAGATTCAGGCTGGCCTGTTGCACTTGTCCGGCCTGGCGCACCTGCGCGTGGTTGAAGCGCACGAATTCGGACGCCTCATCGGCGTAGCCCAGGTGAAATTGTTCCTTGTCGGTGACAGCCTCTTTGAGCCAGTCCACCAGTGCCTTGAAATGATTCATCAGGCCTCTCCCCCAAATACGTCGACATGGCTGAACACACAGGCCGGCGAGGCGTGGCCCACGCGGATCACCTGGTTCGGCTCGCCCTTGCCGCAGTTCGGCGTGCCCAGCACCTTGAAGGTGCTGGCATCCCCGACGGCGCTGAGGTTGCGCCAGAACTGCGCGGAAATCGCCCGGTAGTTGGGGTTTTTCACCACGCCCTTGAGTTCACCGTTTTCGATCAACTGGCCCCATTCGCAGCCAAACTGGAATTTATTGCGGGCATCGTCGATGGACCACGAACGGTTGGTCGACATCAGGATGCCGTTTTCGATGCCGCCAATCAGTTGCGCAAGGCTCTGATCGCCGGCTTCGATATTCAGGTTGGCCATGCGATCGATCGGCGGGCGGTTCCAGCTGCTGGCACGGCTGTTGGCGACGCCGCTCATGCCCGAACGGAATTGCGACAGCGCGCCGCCCAGCGGTTTGAGCAACAAGCCTTCGCGAATCAGGAATTGTTTGCTGGCCGGGGTGCCTTCGTCGTCATGGCCGTAGCTGGCCAACTGTTCGGGAATGTCCGGGTCGAAGGTCACGTTGAGCAAGGGCGAGCCATATTGCAGGTGGCCGAAGTCGCTGGCTTTCACAAAGCTGGTGCCGGCGTAATTACGCTCGTCACCGAGGATACGGTCGAGTTCCAACGGGTGGCCGATGGATTCGTGGATCTGCAGGATCATCTGGTCGGGCATCAACAGCAAGTCGCGCGGGCCGTTGGGGGTGTTCGGCGCGAGCAGCAGCTGCAAGGCTTCGTCGGCGATACGCGGCGCGGCGCCGATCAGGCCGAAGCGGCTGATCACGTCAAAGCCGCCTTGCTGGCCGAAGTTGCTGCCGCCCAGGGTGCGGGTCTGGCTGTCATTGCCGTCGTAGGCGGTGACGTTGACGCCGGGAAAGACAAAACGCTGGGCCTGGCGCAATTCGGCGCCGGCACTGTTGAGGTAAATCTGCTCGACGTGGGTCAGCCCCAGGCTGACTTCCCAGCTCACCAAACGCTCGTCCTTGGGCACGGCGGCGGACTCGCTGCCGAGCAATTGGTAGCAGTCGCTCAAGGACGGGAAGGGCTGGTCGAGGTCGGGCGACAGGTAGTCGGCGACGTCGCTGGACACGTGCTGCGTCTGCAAGTCGAGCAGCGCGTGAGGCTTGATCAGCCGGGCCTGGGCTTCGGCACGTTCGAGGGCGGCTTGCAGGCCGGCCAGGGAAATGTCGTTGGTCGCGGCGTACACTTCCACGCCGTTGAGACGCACGGTGAGCATGGCGCCTTCGTCGTGGTTCAGGTGGGGGGGCGCGGCGACGTTTTTACGGACTGACAGGTATTGGCCGGATTCGCGTACGTAGCGTAACGAGAAGAATTCGGCGGCGGTGCGCAGGGCACCGAAATGCTGTTTGAGTGTGGCGTGTTTGTCGAACATGGGGCCTTCCTTGTGGGCGGCTCGTCGCGGGCAGGCAGACAGAGTAGGCCTGGGCTGGGAGCTGATCAAGGCAAGGCAACCATTTGTGGCAGGTGAACTATTGTGGCGAGCGGGCTTGCCCCGCGTTGGGCTGCGCAGCGGCCCCAAAAATCTTGGGAGCGCTACGCACTCCAACGCGGGGCAAGCCCGCTCGCCACAGGGTGTTTCAGTTACTGCGCGATTTCACGCAGCGGCTTGCCACGTACCGGCGCATCGCCGGCCACGTAGTAGTCGGCGGTGCTGCGCGGCAGTGGCTGGCGGCCACGGATCTTGTCGGCGATTTTCTCGGCGATCATGATCGTTGGCGCATTCAGGTTGCCGGTGGTGATGATCGGCATGATCGACGCATCCACAACGCGCAGCCCCTGCATGCCATGCACGCGGCCTTCGCCATCCACGACGGCCATGTCGTCGGTGCCCATCTTGCACGAGCAGGACGGGTGGAACGCAGTCTCGGCGTGCTCACGGATGAACTTGTCCAACTGTTCATCGGTTTGCACGTCAATGCCCGGGCTGATTTCACGGCCACGGTACTGGTCGAGTGCCGGCTGTTGCATGATTTCACGGGTCAGGCGGATGCCGTCGCGGAATTCCTGCCAGTCCTGCTCGGTGGCCATGTAGTTGAAGAGGATGCTCGGGTAGTCCCGTGGGTTCTTCGACTTCAGCTGGATGCGACCACGGCTCGGCGAACGCATGGAACCCATGTGCGCCTGGAAGCCGTGCTCTTTCACACCGTTGCTGCCGTTGTAGTTAATCGCCACCGGCAGGAAGTGATACTGGATGTTCGGCCAATCGAATTCTTCGCGGGTGCGGATAAAACCGCCCGCTTCGAACTGGTTGCTCGCGCCGATGCCGGTGCCGTTGAACAGCCACTCGGCGCCGATGGCTGGCTGGTTGTACCAGAGCAGCGACGGGTACAGCGACACCGGTTGGGTGCACGCGTATTGCAGGTACAGCTCAAGGTGGTCCTGCAGGTTTTCGCCGACGCCCGGAAGGTCGTGGACCACCGGGATGTCGAGGCTTTCCAGCAATTTGGCCGGGCCAACGCCGGAGCGTTGCAGCAGTTGCGGCGAAGCGATTGCGCCGCTGCACACCAATACTTCTTTGCGGGCGCGGGCTTCAACGCGCTCTTCGGCGGCGCCGATCAGGTAACGCACGCCAACGGCACGCTTGCCTTCGAACAGTACTTTGTCGGTGAGGGCGTGGGTGACGATGGTCAGTGTCGAGCGCTTTTTAGCCGTGTCCAGATAACCGCGCGCAGTGCTGGCGCGACGGCCTTTGGGCGTGACGGTACGGTCCATCGGGCCGAAGCCTTCTTGCTGGTAACCGTTCAAGTCGTCGGTGCGCGGGTAGCCGGCCTGAACGCCCGCTTCAACCATCGCGTGGAACAGCGGGTTGTTGCCGGCTTTAGGCGTGGTCACGCTGACCGGGCCTTCGCCACCGTGGTAGTCGTTAGGGCCGATGTCGCGGGTTTCGGCCTTGCGGAAATACGGCAGGCAGTCCAGGTAGGTCCAGTTTTCCAGGCCTGGCAGTTTCGACCAGTTGTCGTAGTCCATGGCGTTGCCACGGATGTAGCACATGCCGTTGATCAAGGACGAGCCACCCAGGCCCTTGCCGCGACCACATTCCATGCGGCGGCCGTCCATGTGTGGCTCAGGGTCGGTTTCGTAGGCCCAGTTGTAGCGGCGGCCTTGCAGCGGGAACGCCAGGGCGGCGGGCATTTGCGTGCGGAAGTCAAAGCGGTAATCCGGGCCGCCGGCTTCCAGCAGCAGGACGGTGACGCCTTCGTCTTCGGTCAGACGGGTCGCCAGGGTGTTACCGGCGGAGCCGGCACCCACAATGATGTAGTCGTATTCTTGGGACATAAATGCACCCTCTTTGGAGATGACTCAGGTCGCTGTTGTGGCGAGGGGGCTTGTCCCCCGTTCGACTGCGCAGCAGTCGTAAAATCAGCGATCGAGATTTATCTGAAAGCTTGCGGTGTCTGGAGTGGGGCTGCTTCGCAGCCCAACGCGGGGCAAGCCCGCTCGCCACATTGGCCATTCCAGACTTCAGGGTCTTAGAACACCGAGGCGTAGTCGCCCAGCTCAACCTGTACCGATTTGATGCGGGTGAAGTTGTTCAGCGAGCTGATGCCGTTCTCACGGCCCACACCGGATTGCTTGTAGCCACCGACCGGCATCTTCGCGTCGGACTCGCCCCAGGCGTTGATCCAGCAGATACCCGCTTCCAGCTGATGAATCACGCGGTGGGCGCGGTTCAGGTCTTTGGTCACAAGACCTGCGGCCAGGCCGAAGTCGGTGTCGTTGGCGCGGCGGATCACTTCTTCTTCGGTTTCATAGGTGAGGATGCTCATCACCGGGCCGAAGATTTCTTCACGCACGATGGTCATCTCGTCGGTGCAGTCGGTGAACACGGTCGGGGCCACGAACGCGCCTTTGGCGAATTCGCCGTCGGTCAGGCGGTCGCCGCCGCACAGGACGCGGGCGCCTTCTTCCTTACCTTTGGCGATGTAACCCAGCACGCTTTCCATGTGGGCAAAGCTGACCAGTGGGCCGAAGTTGGTGTTTTCGTCTTGCGGGTTGCCAACGCGGATGCGTGCAACGCGCTCGGCAATCTTGGCTTCGAACGCCGCTTGCAGGTGCTTGGGCACAAACACACGCGTGCCGTTGGTGCAGACCTGGCCGGAGCTGTAGAAGTTGGCCATCATCGCGATGTCGGCGGCGCGGTCGAGGTCGGCGTCGTCGAAAATGATCAACGGGGACTTGCCGCCCAGTTCCATGGTCACTTCCTTGAGCGAGGAGCTCGACGCGCTGGCCATGACTTTCTTGCCGGTGTCGGTGCCGCCGGTGAACGAGACTTTCTCGATGCGCGGGTGCTCGGTCAGCCACGTGCCGACTTCACGGCCGCTGCCGGTCAGTACGTTGAACACGCCCGCTGGAACGCCGGCTTCGGTGTAGATCTCGGCCAGTTTCAGGGTGGTCAGCGAGGTGACTTCGCTTGGCTTGAAGATCATCGCGTTACCGGCGGCCAGGGCCGGTGCGGATTTCCACAGGGCGATCTGGATCGGGTAGTTCCACGCGCCGATACCGGCAACCACGCCCAGCGGCTCGCGACGGGTGTAGACGAAGGAGGTGTCGCGCAGCGGGATCTGCTCGCCTTCGATGGCGGGCACCAGGCCTGCGTAGTATTCCAGCACGTCAGCGCCGGTCACGATGTCGACGTATTGGGTTTCGGAGAAGGCTTTACCGGTGTCCAGGGTTTCCAGCGCGGCCAGTTCATCGTTGCGCTCGCGCAGGATGTCGACGGCACGGCGCAGGATGCGCGAACGCTCCATGGCGGTCATGGCGGCCCAGATTTTCTGGCCTTTTTCGGCGCTGACCACGGCACGTTCAACGTCGTCTTTCGTAGCGCGTTGCACTTGGGCGAGAACTTCACCGTTAGCCGGGTTGATGGCTTCGAAGGTGGCATCGCTGCCAGCGTCGCTGTAGCCGCCGTCAATGTAGAGTTTTTGCAGTTCGAAACGGGCCATAAAGTCCTCGCAAGTGCATAAGTGGTTGGCGTTAACCGCCGAAAAGTGGGGCCATAAGGGTCTGGCAACACTGAGCGACAGCAGTTCAGGGGCTGAGCGGTTATGTGTGCTCTAACTCACCTGCTTGGCCAATTGGAAATCCATGTATTCGTAAGCGATCCGTTGCGCCTGCTCCGTGTCGAAAGCGTCTCCCGACAGGGCGCCGCGCAACCACAAACCGTCGATCAACGCCGCCAGGCCCCGGGCTGCGCTGCGTGCATCTTCCAGCGGCAGCACACGGCGGAACTGGCAGCACAGGTTGGAATACAGACGGTGATCGTTGATCCGCTGCAACCTGTGCAAAGACGGGTGGTGCATGCTGGTGGCCCAGAAGGCCAACCAGGTTTTCATTGCCGGGCCGTTGACCTGGCTGGCGTCGAAGTTGCCGCCGATGATCACCTGCAGGTGGGCACGGGGGCTGTCATCCGTAAGCGCAAGCCTGCGTTCGTGGACGTTCTCGATCAGCACATTCATCAAGTACCGCATCGTCGCGGCGATCAGGCCGTTCTTGTCCTGAAAGTAGTGACTGATGATGCCGTTCGAAACGCCGGCCAAACGGGCGATCAGCGCAATGCTGGCATCCCCCATTCCGACCTGATCGATGGCCGTCAAGGTGGCTTCGATCAACTGCTGGCGGCGTATGGGTTGCATACCGACCTTGGGCATGTAGCACCTCTCCTTAGGCCTGCCGATGGGCGATAAACGTCCGTCGGCTTGAGGGCCAGTCTATTTTGTTTTGATTGAACGTTCAATCAACAAAGAATAAGATCTGCGACAAATGGTCGCTGCCTACAGATATTTCCTATCTGAGAGCGGCGCCAGATGGCACCTGCAAAAACCCTTGAAACAGGCCGTATCAGGGCCTGGCCACCGCTTCGGCGGGGTTCGAGAATTTTCGGGGTGTCTTTATAACACCCGTCCGTCGACTGCCGAAAAATCGATGTCCCGGGATAACCGTTGCCTTGTGTTTCTCTCTCGCACTGCCCGGAGCATCTGCGCCATGAGTTCTGCCTCTCTTATAAAGACCCCGCCGGAAAAGGTCCGGGTCAACGGTTGGGTGTTCTACACCTCCACCGCGCTCATTCTGTTGTTGACCGCCATTCTGATCATCGCCCCGCAGGAGGCCGGGCGCATGCTTGGCGTAGCACAGGCCTGGCTTTCGAAAAGCTTTGGCTGGTACTACATGGTGGTCATCGCCGCTTACCTGGTGTTTGTGGTTGGCCTGGCGTTTTCGTCCTACGGCAAGTTGAAACTGGGCAGCAAGGACGACACCCCGGACTTCAGCTACGGCGCCTGGGCCGGCATGTTGTTCTCGTCCGGCATCGGCATTTCGCTGCTGTACTTCGGCGCTTCCGAGCCGCTGGACCACTACTTCAACCCGCCCGAAGGCGCGGCCGCCAGCAATGGTGCCGCCCGCCAGGCGTTGCAACTGACGTTCCTGCACTGGGGCCTGCACGGCTGGGCGATTTATGCGCTGGTCGGCCTGGCTGTGGCGTATTTCGCCTACCGTCACAACCAGCCGCTGGCCTTGCGCTCGGCACTCTACCCGCTGGTGGGCGAGCGTTGGGTGAAAGGTGCGGCCGGCCACGCGGTGGACGGTTTCGGCATGTTCGTGACGCTGCTCGGTCTGGTGACGAACCTGGGGATTGGTTCGATGCAAGTGTCGTCGGGCCTTGAAAACCTGTTCGGCATGCAGCACAGCAACACCAACCTGCTGATCGTGATTATCGTGATGAGCACCGTGGCGACCATCGCCGCCGTGTCGGGTGTGGAGAACGGCATTCGCCGCCTGTCCAACCTCAACATCGTGCTGTTCAGCGGTTTGCTGATCTTTGTGCTGTTGTTCGGCCCGACCCTGCATTTGCTCAACGGCTTTGTGCAGAACATCGGCGACTACATGAATGGCCTCGTGCTGAAAACCTTCGACCTGTATGTGTACGAAGGCGACGCCGACAAGACCGAACGCTGGATGGGCCTGTGGACCCTGTTCTACTGGGCCTGGTGGATTTCCTGGGCGCCATTCGTGGGCATGTTCATCGCGCGTATTTCCCGTGGTCGCACGGTGCGTGAGCTGGTGGCTGGCGTGCTGCTGATCCCGCTGGGCTTTACCCTCGCGTGGTTGTCGATTTTCGGTAACTCGGCCTTGGACCTGGTGCTGAACCACGGTGCCGTGGAGTTGGGCAAGACGGCGCTGGAACAACCGTCGATGGCCATCTACCAACTGCTTGAGCATTACCCGGCGTCGAAAATCGTCATCGGTGTGTCGATCTTTGTGGGCTTCGTGCTGTTCCTGACCCCGGCGGATTCCGGCGCGGTGATGATGGCCAACCTTTCCTGCAAAGGTGGCAACGTGGACGAAGATGCACCGCACTGGCTGCGGATCTTCTGGTCGGCGGTGATCACTCTGGTGACCATCGGTCTGTTGTTTGCCGGCAACTTCGAAGCCATGCAAACCATGGTGGTGCTGGCGGGGCTGCCGTTCTCGGTGGTGCTGATTTTCTTCATGTTCGGTTTGCACAAGGCCATGCGCCAAGACGTCGCAATCGAACAGGAGCAGGCGCAATTGGCCGAGCGTGGCCGTCGGGGTTTCAGCGAGCGTTTGACTGCGCTGGACCTGCAACCAAGCCAAGGGACGGTGCAACGCTTTATGGACAAACACGTGACGCCGGCGCTGGAAGAGGCGGCGACCGCGTTGCGTGATCAGGGGCTGGAAGTGCAGACCTTGCTCGGTAAGTCCAAGCGCTGCATTGGTGTGCGCATCGAGATGGAAGAGGGCAACCCGTTTGTCTACGAAGTGAGCCTGGATGCTTACTCGTCGGCGCCCAGTGACGTGCCTGAAGAAGAGCGCACCCGCTACTACCGTGCCGAGGTGTACCTGCACAACGGGCCTCAGGAATATGACCTGATGGGCTTTGCCCAGGAACAGATCACCCGGGACGTGCTCGATCAGTTTGAAAGCCATCGGCAGCTCCTTGGCCGTGTCTATAGCTGATGGTTGAGCTTGGCGGCGCCGTCACTGGCGCCGCTGTTTCCTGATTGGAATGCGGTCAACTGTGGGAGCTGGCTTGCCTGCGATAGCTCTAGTGAATTCACTGAAGCTATCGCAGGCAAGCCAGCTCCCACATTGATCGCATTCCTTCAGTTGGACCTCAGCCCAGGTTTTTGCCGAGCAGTGCGTGGTACAGCTCGCTATCCCCCAGAATCCCCACCACCTGGTTGTTGTTGTGCAACACCAGCTTGTTCCCCGTGTGGTACCGAATCTGCAGCGCATCGCGCATGCCGATATTCGAATCCACCAGTGTCGGTACCCGGCCCAAACCTTCCACGGCTTGCCCCGGCGCCCAGTTCTGCAGGTTCATCACCGCGCCATTCTGGCGGGCGCCCTGGATCGTGTTGCCTTCGGCCAGGTCCAGCCAGGAATCGCCGCCCGGATCGAGGCACACTGAGCCGTTAACCCGCGTGCAGTTGTCCAACGTGCGCATCAGGCTGCGGCCGCACAACACGTTCAGCGGGTTGGTATGGGCGACGAAGGTACGCACATAGTCATCCGCCGGGTTCAGCACGATCTCTTCCGGCACGCTGTACTGGATGATCTTGCCGTCTTTCATGATCGCGATACGGCTGCCCAGTTTCAGCGCCTCATCGAGGTCGTGGCTCACAAACACGATGGTCTTGCTCAGCTTGCGCTGAAGCTCCAGCAATTCGTCTTGCAGGCCTTGGCGAATCAACGGGTCGAGGGCCGAGAAGGGTTCGTCCATCAGCAGGATGTCGGCGTCCATCGCCAAGGCGCGGGCCAGGCCGACGCGCTGCTGCATACCGCCGGACAGCTCATCCGGCTTCTTGTTGCGCCACTGGGCCAGGCCCACCAGTTCGAGCTTTTCATCCACCAGCGCGCGCCGTTCTTTCTCCGGGCGGCCCTGCATTTCCAGGCCGAAGCTGATGTTCTCGCGCACCGTCAGCCAAGGCATCAGGGCGAACTTCTGGAACACCATGGCGATGCGCTTGGTGCGCATCATTTTCAGTTCGGCGGGGGTGCACGAGGCGATGTCGATCTGACGGCCTTCATGCTCCACAAACAGCTGGCCACGGCTCACGGTGTTGAGGCCGTTGATGCAGCGCAGCAAGCTGGATTTGCCGGAGCCCGACAGGCCCATCAGCACGCAGATCTCGCCTTTTTCGATGTCCAGGCTGGCTTTTTCAACGCCAACAATCTGCCCGGTCTTTTTCAGGATTTCGTTGCGGTGCATCCCCTGGTCCAGCAGCTTCAAGGCTTCGCGCGGGTCTTTGGAGAAGATCACATCGACATTGTCGAATCGGATAATGCTCATGCATCACCCCCTACTTTGGCGTCGGGTTGTTTGCAGATGCGGTCGAGCATGATGGCCAGCAACACGATTGCCAGGCCGGCTTCAAAGCCCAGGGCAATGTCGGCGGTGTTGAGTGCGTTGACCACCGGCTTGCCGAGGCCGTCGGCGCCCACCAGGGCCGCGATCACCACCATCGACAACGACAGCATGATGCATTGGGTAATGCCGGCGGCAATGCTCGGCATGGCGTGGGGCAGTTCAATGCGCGAGAGCAACTGACGGCGCGAGCAGCCAAAGGCCTTGCCGGCGTCCATCAACTCTTGCGGTACATCGCGGATACCCAGGTAGGTCAGGCGGATCGGCGCGGCAATCGCGAACACCACCGTGGAAATCAGGCCGGGCACCACACCCAGCCCGAAGAGGGTCAGGGTTGGGATGAGGTAGACGAAGGTCGGTACGGTCTGCATCAGATCGAGCACCGGCCGCATCATGGTGTAGAACAGCGGTTTGTGCGCGGCAACAATGCCCAGCGGCACACCGATGACCACGCAGACCAGGGTGGCGAACAACACCTGGGCGAGGGTTTCCATGGTTTCCTGCCAGTACCCCAGGTTGAGGATCAGCAGGAAGGAGGCGATGACAAAGACAGTCAGGCCCCATTTACGTTGAATAAAGTGAGCCAGCAGCGCAATCAGACCGATCAATGCCAGCGGATTGAACCAGGTCAGCGCAAACGTCACGCCGTGGATCATCGTTTCCAGGGTCGATGCGATAGCGTCGAAGTAGTTGGCACCATGTTTGGTCAACCATTCGACGAAGGCAGCGATGTACTGGCCTAGTGGGATTTTCTGTTCAGTCAGCATGGTAGTGAATGTCCACATGCGAAGGGGAAAACATCCCGGGGCAGCGCACCGCCCCGGGGTCAGCGATTACTTGGCGAGATAAGCTTTGACGGCCTCCAGACCCGGTTTGCCATCAACGGTTGTCACACCGGCGAGCCAGGTGTCGAGCACTTGCGGGTTTTTCTGCAGCCAGGCTTTCGCGGCGGCATCGGGCTTCATCTTGTCGTCCAGGACATTGCCCATCAGCGAGCTTTCCATGTTCAGCGTGAACACCAGGTTTTTCAGCAGCTGGCCAACGTTGCTGCATTCCTGGGTGTAGCCCTTGCGGGTGTTGGTATAGATGGTGGCCTGGCCGTAGTTGGGGCCGAACGAATCGTCACCGCCGGTCAGGTACTTCATCTTGAAGCGGGTGTTCATTGGGTGCGGTTCCCAGCCGAGGAACACGATGGCCTGGCCGCGTTTGGTGGCGCGTTCCACCTGCGAGAGCATTCCGGCTTCGCTGGATTCCACGACCTTGAAGCCCGCGTCTTTCAAACCAAACTGGTTCTTGTCGATCACGGTCTGAATGGTGCGGTTGCCGTCGTTACCCGGCTCGATCCCGTAGATCTTGCCGCCCAGCTCATCCTTGAATTTGACGATGTCGGCGAAGTCTTTCAGGCCCTTGTTGTACAGCTCCTCGGGCACGGCCAGGGTGTATTTGGCGTTCTCAAGGTTGGCGCGAACGGTTTCCACGGTGCCGGCATCACGGTACTGCTTGATGTCGTTTTCCATGGTCGGCATCCAGTTGCCGAGGAAGATGTCCATGTTCTTGCCATCAGCCAGCGACTTGTAAGTCACCGGCACCGAAATCATCGTGGTGCGCGGTTTGTAGCCCAGACCCTTGAGGATTTCACTGGTGGTGGCGGTGGTCACGGTGATGTCGGTCCAGCCGACATCGGAGAAGTTGACGGTCTGACATTGTGCCGGTTCTGCAGCGTGCGCCAGGACTGGCAGACTCAACATGGCGGCCAACAACAACTGGGGTGAACCTTTCATGGGGCTAGACTCCTGTGTTTTTTCTGGCGGCCTGCGCCGCGCTTTATAAGGGTTGCGGTTGGTGCGTGCGGTGAAGCGACGGCACGGTGCCTTGCAAACGAGTCGAGACTGATCATGTACCAGTGAAAATCTGACGCCTACAGGGGGCGTCGTATCCAGTACAGGGATGGTCGTATCCAGTGTCGGTGACGTCGCTTACAGATTTTTCCAACGGCAAAACTGCAGTTTTTGCCGATCTGCACCGCTAAAAACGGCCAAAACGCCTTATCGCCCGCGAGCGACGTTAGTGAGCATGGTCACGTCGGTGTGAGACGCCGTGATGACGGATAAAAGCTTGATGATGCCGCCATCTGGGCGATCTGAGCGTAGCAGCTCCGTGGTGCCAGGCCTGTTCACCCGAGGAGTTGCACGGCAATGGCTATCAGCGTTTTCGACCTGTTCAAGATCGGCATCGGGCCTTCGAGTTCTCACACCGTCGGCCCCATGCGCGCCGCGGCGTTGTTCGTTCAAGGGTTGCGTGAACGTGATGTGTTGGAACAAGTGCGGCGTGTCGAAGTTCAGCTGTATGGCTCGCTGTCCGCCACCGGCATCGGCCACGGCAGCGACACCGCTACCATCATGGGCTTGATGGGCGAGTGGCCGGACGCAATCGACCCGTCGCAAATCGGCCTGCGCATTCACACCCTGCGTGAAACCGACACCCTGCTGCTCGACGGCTACCTGCCGGTGCCTTTCATCTGGGCGCGTGACATGCGCTTGCTCGACGAAAACCTGCCGTTCCATCCCAACGCCATGACCCTGGTGGTCTTCGGCGATAGCGGCGAATTGCACCGCGACACCTACTACTCCGTCGGCGGTGGTTTTGTGGTGGATGAGGCCCAGGCCCAAAGCGGCGTGGCCGACATGGACCGCACCGAATTGCCTTACGACTTTTCCAGCGCGGTGGAGCTGTTGCAACTGTGCAAGACCCACAACCTGCGCGTCGCGGAGTTGATGCTCGCCAACGAGAAAACCTGGCGCTCCGAAGAAGAAATCCGCAGCGGTTTAATGAAGCTCTGGCGCGCCATGCAGGACTGCGTGGAGCAGGGCCTCAAACACGAAGGCATCCTGCCCGGCGGCCTCAACGTGCGCCGCCGTGCTGCCAAGCTGCACCGCAGCTTGCAGGAGCTGAACAAGCCCAATGTGATTGGCTCGACCCTGAGCGCCATGGAATGGGTCAACCTGTTCGCCCTGGCGGTGAACGAGGAAAACGCAGCGGGCGGGCGCATGGTCACGGCGCCGACCAATGGCGCGGCGGGGATCATCCCGGCGGTGTTGCACTACTTTATGAAGTTCAGTGAAGAGGTCACAGAAGCCAACGTGGTTGACTACCTGCTCGGCGCGGCGGCGGTGGGGATTCTGTGTAAAAAGAACGCCTCGATCTCCGGCGCCGAAGTCGGTTGCCAGGGTGAGGTCGGTTCGGCGTGTGCGATGGCGGCGGCTGGGCTGGCGGAGATCCTCGGCGCCACGCCGGAGCAGTTGTGCAACGCGGCGGAAATCGGCCTGGAACATAACCTCGGCCTGACCTGCGACCCGGTGGGCGGCTTGGTGCAAGTGCCGTGCATCGAGCGCAATGCGATTGCAGCGGTCAAGGCGATCAACGCGGCGCAGATGGCCTTGCGTGGTGACGGCCAGCACTTTATCTCCCTGGACCGGGTGATCCGCACCATGCGCGATACCGGGGCGGACATGCATGACAAGTACAAAGAGACATCGCGGGGTGGGTTGGCGGTGAGTGCCGTCGAATGCTGACCTGCTTTTGTGGCGAGGGAGCTTGCTCCCGCTGGGCTGCGTAGCGGCCCCAAAATCTGGGGAGCGCTTCGCACTCCAGCGCGAGCAAGCTCGCTCGCCACAAGGGAGCACCACTGCGCAGAAAGTGAACACCCGGATCCAAAAGCGCCACCTTTTAGCGCGTCGCAAACAGATAAGTAGCTTCCGAACGATTCTGCGCCTGACCACCTGTCATCCGTGCGAGCGGTGACAGACTTCTCCCATGCCCGCAAAGCGCCTTCCCACAAGTGCTACCGATCTGCTCACACCCCGTGGGCGGGGCCGGTCTGACGTCCATTTCGAGCCCTATCCCGTACTCCCCGCGCGGGCTTATATAGACGCGTCATCAGGTCGTTTTCAGGAGTTATTGGATGGCCATTCAACTTTAGGCATGGCATTTGCTCTATCAATTCAAAGCCTCGCTCCTCGCAGGAGACGAGCGCAATAACAAGAGCCTCGCCTGAGGCCATCACCCGCTTTGTGTGAGGAGATACCGCGATGACGTCGTTCAACTCCGGGGCCCAACCCCAGAACCGTGCGCCTCAATCCATCGGCTTTTTGCTGCTGGACAATTTCACGCTGATTTCCCTGGCGTCCGCCGTGGAACCGCTGCGCATGGCCAACCAGCTGTCCGGCCGCGAGCTGTACCGCTGGACGACTTTGAGTGTCGACGGTAACCAGGTGTGGGCCAGCGACGGCCTGCAAATCACCCCCGATGCCTCCATGCACAAAGCCCCGGCCCTGGACACTGTGATTGTGTGCGGCGGCGTGGGTATCCAACGCACCGTTACCCGTGAGCATGTGTCGTGGCTGCAAAGCCAGGCGCGCCAGTCCCGTCGCCTTGGCGCGGTGTGCACCGGCAGTTGGGCCCTGGCCTGCGCGGGTTTGCTGGATGGTTTTGATTGCAGCGTGCACTGGGAATGCCTGGCGTCGATGCAGGAGGCGTTCCCGCGCGTGGCCATGAGCACACGCCTGTTCACCCTCGACCGTAACCGCTTCACCAGCTCGGGCGGCACTGCGCCGCTGGACATGATGCTGCACCTGATCAGCCGTGACCACGGCCGTGAACTGTCGGCGGCCATCTCGGAAATGTTCGTGTACGAGCGCATCCGCAACGAACAGGATCACCAACGCGTGCCGCTCAAGCACATGCTTGGCACCAACCAGCCGAAGCTGCAGGAAATCGTCGCGCTGATGGAAGCCAACCTGGAAGAGCCGATCGACCTGGACGAACTGGCGGTGTACGTCGCCGTATCGCGGCGTCAGCTGGAGCGCCTGTTCCAGAAATACCTGCATTGCTCTCCCTCGCGTTATTACCTGAAGTTGCGCCTGATCCGTGCGCGGCAGTTGCTCAAGCAGACGCCGATGTCGATCATCGAAGTGGCGTCGGTGTGCGGGTTTGTGTCCACGCCGCACTTCTCCAAGTGCTACCGCGAATACTTCGGCATTCCGCCACGGGATGAGCGTGTAGGTTCCAATACGACCCAGCAAGTGGCGATGATGCCGATTCCGCAGGCGCTGGTGTTGTCACCGTTGTCGGGGCCGATGTCAGCGCTGAGCCAGGCGCGTAATGAGTCGACGTTTGCCAGTGTAAGGCTCTAGACCGAGTCGCCTGCATTCGCGAGCAAGCCCGCTCCCACATTTGACCGAGTTCCAACGTTGGAATGCAGTCGAATGTGGGAGCGGGCTTGCTCGCGAAAGCGGTCTATCAGGCGCCAGAGCTCTGCTTGAACTGCACAAGAGCCGGCAACAACTGCTTGTCAATCGCCTGCCTCACCGCCGGCAAGATCGTCGCACTGCCGGTGTACATCTGCTCCACCATGCCCTTGAGGGCTTTGGCCCGGGCCGCGCTCAAACCGCGCACTGCGCACTCGCAAGCCTGTTCGGCAGTGGCGCCACTGGACACTTCAAAACCCAGCGAGCGCAGGTGGCCCAGCAGGTCATCCTGGTCAATCAAATCCGCGTGCATCATGACGTTTATCCTGGTGTAGGGAGCGGGGTCTGAATTGGATTCTGGTAGGCCATCAGCCGGTGGGCAAGGGCAGAATCAGTGAATGGCTCTGATGGCTATGAACAGGTCGTTTTCGGGTCATTTACCGACAGAAGTAAAAGGCACACTGAATGCCTGCAAGCAGCTTGAAGGTTTGGTCACCCTCGGGATGTCACGCTCACACCCAGCGCTCTGCCCCGATCCTGTCACGGCTTGATCGGGGCTTTTTTTGCCCTGAGATTTGTGGTGCTGCTGCCGGCCTCTTCGCGAGCAAGCCCGCTCCCACATTTGACTGCATTTCAAAGGTGAAACTCGGTCAAAATGTGGGAGCGGGCTTGCTCGCGAAGGCCGCGCCTCGGTCTACCGCTGTAACACTAAAATACGCGAGAGCAACTCATCCCGGTCGATGTAACACCCCTGAAAATGCCGGGCCCCCGACGCCGGATCAAACGCATTGCGCGCGTGCAACGTCCGCCGATTATCAAAGCACCACAGCTCACCCGGATTCAAACGTTTGACGAGACGAAAACGCGCCTCCCGCGTCATCGCAATAAACCGCCGATAAGCCCGATACAACAACGGCATCTGCTCCACACTGGCTTCAAATGGCCCACGCAGAAAGTTGGCCATGCGAATCTCCGCCACATCGCCCAAAGCATCCAGCGCAATGATCGGCGCCAGTCGCCGGTAGTCGCTGTGACGGTCTTTATTGCGAAACTCCACCGGGATTTCACACAACGCGCGAAACGCCTCGGGGTCTTCCGCGCGCAAGGCTTGGGCGATGGCAAACCCGTCGACAAAAATACTCTCGCCACCGTCGGCATCGTTCACCAGGCAATGCAGAAATTGCAGCCCCGGTTGCAGCTCTCGTGTCGGCAAATCGCTGTGCAGGGGCAGGTTGAAAGCGGTGTAGGCATTACTGTCCGCGTCGGCTTTGGATTGCACGTTGAACAGCACGCCGAAGTTGCTCTCGCGGATAAACGAAATGCGCTTGGCGATCAGCGCCAGCGAGCCGGGTTCGGTGGGCACACCACGGATTTGCGTCAGGCCACTGTCGCGCACGGCCAGCAGCCATTGCAACAACGCCTTGGGGTCTTCCATCACGGCGGCATAGTCGAAAACCGGTAGCGAGAAAGTATGGTCCCACAGCCGGGATTTGGGCTTTGCCGCGCGGCGCTCGGCGCGTGATTCATCGTCGTAGGCGTGGGCGCGCAGCCAGCCAGGGTCGTAACGGCTGTGATGACCGCCGCTCCATTGCACACTGAGAAAACCCTGATCAATGTGCGCGCTGACGGCGCTGAGGTGTTCGTCCACATCGACGATTTCCAGCACCTGTTCACGGGTCACGCTGTACACGCATTGCGTACACGGGCAGTTGTCGCGCAGCCACTGGTGATGAAACGGGCTGGCCCTTCCATCCGCCCACTGCACAAGGATCTGATCCTCCAGCACTCGCGCATCCGCGAGGTCGCTGATTTTTGGGTAAGTACGAAAATCGGCAACAGCGGCGGCGGTTTGCATGGTGGCTCCTTATTGTTTTTTGGGTGGCAATCCAATTACCCGGCCGAGCAGGGCAGGGCGCGCAAGGCCGGCCTGTTCAGCGCTGATGGCAGCTAGTTTTTCCAGCGTGGCCTCGGTGAACGGCGCCGAGTGCGGGCCGGCGAGGTCGACGTGCAGCAGCATCTGTTCATTGCCCGCCAATTCCTTCTCGTCGCCCACCAGGTGCAGGCTGTGATAGAGGTGCAGGCGCTTGGCGTCATGGGCGATCAGTTGGGTATGCACCTGCACCTCGGCGCCGAGTTTCACTTCGTGCAGGTAGTTCAGGTGCAGCTCCAGAGTGAACAGCGAATGGCCGCTGGCTTCGCGGTTTTCACTGGTAAGCCCGAGCGTGTCCATCAGCGCGTCGGTGGCGTAGCTGAAGATCAGCAGGTAGAACGCATCGCGCAAGTGGCCGTTGTAGTCCACCCAGTCGGGCTGGATGTGGGTGGTGTAGGTGGTCAGTGCAGGCATGGCATAAATCCCAGAAATGTACTCGATCTAAAATGTGGGAGCGGGCTTGCTCGCGAATACGGTGTGTCAGTTGGAGCATTCGTGACTGATCCACCGCATTCGCGAGCAAGCCCGCTCCCACATTAGTTACTCAGCGAAGCTCATGCCGTGTTTTTCTTTGGTGGTTTTCACCGCCTCCAGCACCGCCAGCAGGCAATCATCACGATAGCGCTCCAGCGCCGAAATGCTGTGTTTGCCCAGCTGATCGCTGGTGCCGTCCACCACATCGTCGATCAACTTGTCGGTCAGTTCCGGTGCTGGCAGGTAAGTCCAGGGCAACTGCAACGCCGGGCCAAATTGCGCCATGAAGTGCCGCATGCCTGCGTCGCCACCCGCCAGGGTGTAGGTCAGGAAAGTACCCATGAACGACCAGCGCAGGCCCGCGCCAAAGCGAATCGCGTCGTCGATTTCGCCGGTGGTGGCCACGCCGTCGTTCACCAAATGCAGCGCCTCGCGCCACAGCGCTTCAAGCAGGCGGTCGGCGATAAAGCCTGGCACTTCCTTACGCACATGTAGCGGGCGCATGCCGAGGGATTCATAGACTTTGATTGCCGCTTGAATAGCCTCCGGCGCGGTGTTCTTGCCGCCGACGACTTCCACCAGCGGCAGCAGGTAAACCGGGTTGAACGGGTGGCCGACCACGCAGCGTTCCGGGTGGGTCGAACCCTCGTAGAACTCGCTCGGCAACAGGCCCGACGTGCTCGAACCAATCAATGCATTCGGCTTGGCGGCGGCGCTGATCTTGCTGTGCAGTTCCAGCTTCAGTTCCAGGCGTTCCGGGGCGCTTTCCTGGATGAAGTCGGCGTCCTTCACGCATTCTTCGATGGTGGCCACAAAACGCAGGCGGCCCTGAGACGCGCCGGGTGCCAGGCCTTGTTTCTCCAGGGCGCCCCAGGCGTTGGCGACACGTTTGCGCAACGCGGCTTCAGCGCCGGGCGCCGGGTCCCAGGCCACTACATCCAGGCCGTGGGCGAGGGCGCGGGATACCCAGCCGCTGCCGATGACACCGCTGCCGAGGGCGGCGAAGGTTTTGATTTCGGTGATAAAGCTCATGGCGACAGTCCTGAAAAGTTCGGTGATTCATTGTGGGAGCTGGCTTGCTGTGGCGAGGGAGCTTGCTCCCGCTGGAGTGCGAAGCGCTCCCAAGATCTTGGGGCCGCTGCGCAGCCCAGCGGGAGCAAGCTCCCTCGCCACAAAGCCCGCTCCCACAGGGGGGGTGTGGGTTAGCCGCGCTTGGTCAGGCCCATCTTCACGCGGCCTTCGGCCGGGGTCATGACCCGTGCGCCCAGGCGGCTGAGGATTTCACTGGCGCGTTCCACCAGTTGGCCGTTGGTCGCCAGCACGCCTTTGTCCAGCCACAGGTTGTCTTCCAGGCCGACCCGCACGTTGCCGCCCAGCAGCACGGCTTGCGCGGCCATCGGCATTTGCATGCGGCCGATGCCGAAGCCCGCCCACACGGCGTCGGCCGGCAGGTTGTCGACCATGGCTTTCATGGTGGTGGTGTCGGCCGGAGCGCCCCACGGGATGCCCAGGCACAGCTGGAACAGCGGGTTATCGAGCAGGCCTTCCTTGATCATCTGCTTGGCGAACCACAGGTGGCCGGTGTCGAAAATTTCCAGCTCGGCCTTTACGCCCAACTCTTGAATGCGTTTGGCGCCTGCGCGCAATTGCGCCGGGGTGGACACGTAAATGGTGTCGCCGTCGCCGAAGTTCAGGGTGCCGCAATCCAGTGTGCAGATTTCCGGCAGCAGTTCTTCCACGTGGGCCAGGCGGGTCAGCGGGCCGACCAGATCGGTGTTGGGGCCGAACTCCATCGGGTTCTCGCCGCCACCGATTTCCAGGTCGCCGCCCATGCCGGCGGTGAGGTTGACGATGATGTCGATGTCGGCCTCGCGAATGCGCTCCATCACTTCACGGTACAGGGCGACATCGCGGCTGAACTTGCCGGTTTGCGGGTCACGCACATGGCAGTGCACAACGGTGGCGCCGGCCTTGGCGGCTTCCACGGCGGCGGCGGCGATTTGTTTGGGAGTGACCGGCACGTGTGGGCTGCGGCTGGTCGTGTCGCCAGCACCGGTGAGTGCGCAGGTGATGATGACGTCGTGGTTCATGAGGCAGGTTCCTTACAGGCGGGCGTAGTGATGCCGTTCGCAGCCAACAGCGGCTGCGACACGGTGAGTCGAATCAGGTTATTTGGCGGTCAGTTGCAGGTTGGCTGCAGCCGGTTTGCCGTCGAAGGTGGTCACGCCTTCCAGCCAGCGCTGCTGGTCTTGCGGGTGATCCTTGAGCCACTGCTTGGCGGACTCGATGGCGTCCTTGTGATCCAGCAGCGGTTGCATCATCCGGCTCTCGTCGGCGGCGGTGAAAGTCAGGTTGGTCAGCAGTTTGTGGATGTTCGGGCACTGTTCGGCGTAAGTCGGCGAGGTGACGCTCCATACTGTGGCCATGCCTTCGTTCGGGCCCAGGGCGTCGTCGCTGCCGGTGAGGTAAGTCATCGCGACGTTGACATTCATCGGGTGCGGCGCCCAGCCGAAGAACACCACGGCTTCCTTGCGGCGCACGGCGCGGTCGACGGCGGCGAGCATGCCAGCTTCGCTGGACTCCACCAGTTGGAACTTGCCCAGGCCGAACTGGTTCTTGGCGATCATCGCCTTGATCTGCGTATTGGCGCCCGAGCCGGGCTCGATGCCATAGATCTTGCCGCCCAGTTCTTTTTCGAACTTGGCAATGTCAGCGAAGGTCTTCAGGCCCTTGTCAGCCAGGTAAGTCGGCACGGCGAGGGTGGCGCGTGCATCTTCCAGGCTCGGTTTGTCGAGGACTTTGACTTGCTTGGCGTCGACGAACGGGGTGATGGTCTGGGTCATCAACGGGTTCCAGTAGCCGAGGAACAGGTCCAGGCGCTGGTCGCGGATGCCGGCGAAGATGATTTGCTGGGAAGCGCTGGTTTGTTTGGTCTTGTAGCCGAGGCCGTCGAGCAACACTTGGGTCATGGCGCTGGTGGCGATTACGTCGGTCCAGTTCACCACGCCCATGCGCACGTTCTGACAGGACGCCGCGTCGGCGGCCATCACGTTGGTGCTCAAAATGGCGCTGGCGCTGAGTGCAAGCACGCAGCGGCTGATCAGTCGGTTCATGGTGGATCCCTCGGCAGGTCGTTATTGTGGGGTCCGGCGTCTTTGTGCGCCGTGAGGCCAAGTTACGCAAGCCAGGGGGCGACAAAACGCACGGCGGCGACCAGCTCTTGCACTGCAGCGACCTGCCCCCTTGAATCCACCCGAGAACGGGAGTATCACAGTGCCACGCTGCCCGCCTGACGAGAGCGCCACCATGTCCCAGGATTTCTATTTTTTGCTGATGCCGGGCTTCTCGGCCATTGGCTTTATCTCCGCGCTGGAACCGTTGCGAGTGGCCAACCGCTTTCGCGGCGAGCTGTACCGCTGGCACGTGTTGAGTGCGGATGGCGGCGCGGTGCTGGCGAGCAATGGCATGTCGGTCAACGCCGACGCCGCGCTGGAGCCACTGAAAAAGGGCGCGACGCTGATGGTGGTCGCAGGCTTTGAGCCCTTGAAGTTCGCCACGCCGCTGCTGGAACACTGGCTGCGCCGCCTTGATCACGACGGCGTGACCCTCGGCGCCATCGACACTGGCGCCTGCGTGCTGGCCGAAGCGGGATTGCTCGACGGCCACCGCCTGACCCTGCACTGGGAGGCCATCGACGCGTTCAAGGAGTCCTATCCGCAACTCACCGTGACCCAGGAACTCTTCGAAATCGACCGCCGCCGCATCACCTGCGCCGGCGGCACGGCCTCCATCGACCTGATGCTCGACCTGATCGCCCAGGCCCACGGCCCGGAGCTGGCGATCCAGGTGTCCGAACAGTTCGTGCTCGGCCGCATCCGCCCGCGCAAAGACCACCAGCGCATGCAGATCGCTACGCGTTATGGCATCAACAACAAGAAACTGGTGCAGGTGATTGGCGAGATGGAACAGCACACCGAGCCGCCGCTGAGCACCTTGGCGTTGGCCGACGCGATCAAAGTCACGCGCCGACAGCTGGAGCGGCTGTTTCGTCTGCATCTCAATGACACACCGAGCAACTTCTACCTCGGCCTGCGCCTGGAAAAAGCCCGGCAGCTCTTGCGTCAAAGCGGCATGAGTGTGCTGGAAGTGAGTATTGCGTGCGGGTTTGAGTCGCCGTCGTATTTCACCCGCAGTTATAGGGCGCGGTTTGCGAAATGCCCGCGGGAGGATCGGCGAGGGGAGGTGGTCTGAGCCCGGATTTCGAGAGCAATACAGATCAAATGTGGGAGCTGGCTTGCCTGCGATAGCGGTTTATCAGATGGCATCCATGGTGCTGACCCACCGCTATCGCAGGCAAGCTGAACTGGCCTAATGATTTTGGACACTTCAATCGGGCGCTATGATAGCGCCCAAATCTGAGGTGTTTGGATATGCGTAAATCTTATTCGAGTGAGTTCAAGCTCAAGGCTGCCAGCATGGTGCTGGATGAAGGTCAGCCGGTTACCGAGGTCTGTGCCAGCCTGGATATTGGCCCTACTGCTCTGCGCCGTTGGGTCGATCAAGTGCAAAAAGAACGCTTGGGCTCGACTCCGGTGGGAGCCAAAGCAATTACGGCTGATCAACGAGAGATCCAGAGACTCAAAGCCCTGCTCAGGGAGAAAGACCTGGACATTGAAATCTTAAAAAAGGCCAGTGCTCTCCTGCTTTTGGACGCCAAAGATCATTCACGCTGATCGATGAGCTGGACGAGCAGTACGGCGTTAAAAGGTGTTGCCGGGCGTTCGGGGTTAACCGCAGCAGCTTCTATGCCTGGCGCCAGCGCCAAGGCAGAGCAAATCCTGAGCGGGAAAAGCTCAAAGCCGCGCTGGTCAGGTACCACAAGGCGTCGAGAGAGTCGGCGGGCGCACGTACCTTGTCCAAGGAGCTGCAAGCCAAAGGACATCGTGTCGGACGTTATATGGCTCGCAACTTGATGCGCGAAGCTGGCATCGCTAGTCGTCAGCGCAGGCGCCATAAGTACAAGTCGCCGGGCGTGGAGGCCTTGGTGGCGCCGCATATGCTCAAGCGAAAGTTTGATGTGACGGCGGTTAATCAGGTGTGGTGTGGCGACGTAACGTACATCAAGGTCGGCAAGCGTTGGATGTACTTCGCCGCCGTTCTGGATCTGTACGCTCGCAGGATCGTAGGCTGGTCGTTCTCGATGATTTCTGATGCCAACCTGACCTGCGAAGCACTACGCATGGCGGTGGAGTTGCGTGGCCATCCCCAGGATGTGCTGTTTCATTCTGACCAAGGTTGCCAGTACACCAGCCATAAATTCAGAAACGCGCTTGTGAAACATGGATTTAGGCAAAGCATGAGCCGTAAAGGCGAGTGCTGGGACAACGCCCCGATGGAGCGTTTCTTTGGTAGTTTGAAATCCGAGTGGGTTCCTGAAACGGGCTACAAACTGGAACATGAGGCCCGGGCAGACGTGCAGCGCTATGTCTCGCGCTACAACATCAGCAGGCCTCACAGCTATAACGACTACAGGTCGCCGGTCGTGAAGGAAAGGGTGGCGGCGTGAACCGTAATCAGTGTCCAAGATTACTTGACCAGTTCAAGCCAGCTCCCACATTTAATTTCTGCAGTGGCTTACTTCTTTAGCAGGGCCGAGCACGCCGCTTTGTAGGCTTCATGCTGGTACTTGTTCAGCGTCGCTGGCAGTTCAAAGTTGTGCTTCTTGTTCTGTGCATTAATGGTCTGCGGCGACAGCAGCGTCACCTCCACCCCATCCAGCAACTGAAACACCCCTTCAATCTTGAACGTAGTCGGGCCACCGGCGAATTCGCCTTTCTTGCTGCGCTTCTTGATCGCAATGCGAGTGATGGTATTTGCCTGCACAAAAGCCTTCACTTGGGTGGCGAAGGCTTTGACGTTGGCCGCTTCATCGTCGTCTTCCAGAGCGATTTTCTTGATGGCCAGGGCGACATGGGCCAGCGCCCCGTTGTCCAGGGACGCGACAGCGATGATGGCTTCGCTGCCTTTGATTTCGATGCCGCAGAGAGTCATTTTCAAGCCTATTGAATGAGAGGGGGTCAGTAATAGCGATCTTCGGCTTTGTGCTGATAGATCCGGTGCACGGTCCACAGGATCAGCATCCAGCACACAATTATTAAGCCGCTGCTGGCGCTCATGATGTAGAAATTAGGCGAACTCGAATGGAAGTTGGCCTTGATGTTATGCACCGTTGGAAACCATTTTGAATACACCACGGCGACCTCGTCGCCGACTTCGTAACCAGGGTCTTCAACGAAGCTGTTGTTATTCACCATGCCGTCTTCGCGCTGGCCTTCATGGCTGAACGAGTAATAAACGTTGGTGCTTGCGTTTCGCGGGCCGACGCTTTCGAGTTGAGTGATTTCCCCAACTGCTTCTACGGGGGCTGCCTTGATCAGTCCGTGTGGTGCACCCCGGCTGACCGACAGGGACAGCATCAGTGACAGTATCAATGTGAATAGAAACAGCAGAACAGCGCGCGTGAACAGGTAATCCCGTTCCGCTTCGCGGGCGTAATACATGTGAATTCCTTTTCAATGTTCCAGGCGGTGTCAGGCCTGTTATTCCTGCCCGATCGACTCCAAAAACTCCGACCGCTCATCACTCATCCGCGCCAAGCAGTCGTTCTGCTGGATCGCGTACTGCTTGCTGCCGTTTACCGCCGGGAAGGTGTCCACCGCGCAATCGGCATCACGCAATTTTTCCCACTTCTGCTGGGCATCCTTCAGACGAGCGGTAATGTCGGCCAGTTGCGACTTGTTGCTGGCATAGGTCGAACCCATGCGTTCCAGCAGGCCTTGATAGTTATCTTTGAGCAATTGCTCGGCGGTGGTCTTGTTGTAGGTGGCGCATTCCAGGGTTTGCTTGTCGTTTTCAATGCCATCGCACGGCGTGTTGTCGGTGTCTTCAGCCGCGTGGGCGGTGGTTGCGATGAGTGCCAAAGCCAGGAAAATCGATTTCATTGCGCCGTCTCATATCAGGTGATGACGCAAATTCTGGCTCAAGCGTGGGACAAAGAACAGCCGCCAGCCAGAGATGTCATGTAGGCCTTTGTCGCGGATTGACGCTTTCGGCAATTCCCCTGTCGTTTTTGCACCCGGCTCTGTCGGCCCCTGGGCATATGCTGGCCCCAAAGCGCCGGCAGACGATTCGGCGCATGAATCGCCAATAAGGGGACGCCTGATGAGCCCAGCCGAATTGCACGCCGACAGCATCGTTATCGACGGGCTGATCATTGCCAAGTGGAACCGCGACCTGTTCGAGGACATGCGCAAAGGTGGCCTCACCGCCGCCAACTGCACCGTGTCGGTGTGGGAAGGGTTCCAGGCCACCATCAATAACATCGTGGCCAGCCAGACCCTGATCCGTGAGAACAGCGACCTGGTGATCCCGGTGAAAACCACCGCCGACATCCGCCGCGCCAAGGAACTGGGCAAAACCGGCATCATCTTCGGCTTCCAGAACGCCCATGCGTTTGAAGACCAACTGGGCTACGTCGAGATCTTCAAGCAGCTCGGCGTGGGCGTGGTGCAGATGTGCTACAACACCCAGAACCTCGTTGGCACTGGTTGCTACGAGCGTGATGGCGGCCTGTCGGGCTTTGGCCGTGAAGTCGTCGGTGAGATGAACCGCGTCGGCATCATGTGCGACCTGTCCCACGTGGGCTCCAAAACGTCCGAAGAAGTCATCCTCGAATCGAAAAAGCCGGTGTGCTACTCCCACTGCCTGCCGTCAGGCCTTAAAGAGCACCCGCGCAACAAATCCGATGAAGAGCTTAAGTTTATTGCGGACCACGGCGGTTTTGTCGGCGTGACCATGTTCGCGCCGTTCCTGGCCAAGGGCATCGACTCCACCATCGACGACTACGCCGAAGCCATCGAATACACCATGAACATCGTCGGCGAAGACGCCATCGGCATCGGCACCGACTTCACCCAGGGCCATGGCCAGGATTTCTTCGAAATGCTGACCCATGACAAGGGCTACGCCCGCCGCCTGACCAGCTTCGGCAAGATCATCAACCCGCTGGGCATCCGCACCGTGGGCGAGTTCCCCAACCTCACCGAGACCCTGCTCAAGCGCGGCCACAGCGAGCGCGTGGTACGCAAGATCATGGGCGAGAACTGGGTCAATGTCCTGAAGGACGTCTGGGGCGAATAAGCCACCACTGACACTTCTTTTCCCCTGGCCATCCGGCGCCGGGGGCATCCAAACGAATTTTCTGGAGTTAAGTTTCCATGGCCAAGATCGCCCCGCAATTGCCTATCGAAGTCGACAGCGAAACCGGTGTCTGGACCTCCGACGCGCTGCCGATGCTGTACGTGCCGCGCCATTTCTTCGTCAACAACCACATCGGTATCGAAGAAGTGCTGGGCGCCGATGCCTATGCCGAAATCCTCTACAAAGCCGGCTACAAGTCCGCCTGGCACTGGTGCGAGAAAGAAGCCGAATGCCACGGCCTGGAAGGCGTCGCAGTGTTCGAGCACTACATGAAGCGCCTGTCGCAACGCGGCTGGGGCCTGTTCAAGATCCAGGACATTGACCTGGACAAAGGCACCGCCAGCGTCAAGCTGGAACACTCGGCGTTTGTCTACGTGTACGGCAAGGTCGGGCGCAAGGTCGACTACATGTTCACCGGCTGGTTTGCCGGCGCCATGGACCAGATTCTTCAAGCGCGTGGCAGCAAGATTCGCACTGTTGCAGAGCAAGTCTACGGAGGCTCCGAAGAGGGCCACGATGACGGCCTGTTCACCGTCAAGCCGTTGTAAGCCGAGGACCGTGCCATGGCTTTCGAAGCAATGTTCCAGCCGATCCAGATCGGCAAGCTGACCATCCGCAACCGCGTGCTCAGCACTGCCCACGCCGAGGTGTATGCCACCGACGGCGGCATGACCACTGACCGCTACGTGAAGTACTACGAAGAGAAAGCCAAGGGCGGCATCGGCCTGGCGATCTGCGGCGGCTCCTCGGTGGTGGCCATCGACAGCCCCCAGGAGTGGTGGAGTTCGGTCAACCTGTCCACCGACCGCATCATCCCGCACTTCCAGAACCTGGCCGACGCCATGCACAAGCATGGCGCCAAGATCATGATCCAGATTACCCACATGGGCCGCCGCTCGCGTTGGGACGGTTTTAACTGGCCAACCCTGATGTCGCCGTCCGGCGTGCGTGAGCCGGTGCACCGTGCCACCTGCAAGACCATCGAGCCGGAAGAAATCTGGCGCGTGATCGGCAACTACGCCAGCGCCGCCAAACGTGCCAAGGCCGGTGGCCTGGACGGTGTGGAACTGTCCGCCGTGCACCAGCACATGATCGACCAGTTCTGGAGCCCACGGGTCAACAAGCGTACCGACGAATGGGGTGGCACCTTTGAAGGCCGCATGAAGTTCGGCCTGGAAGTGCTCAAGGCCGTGCGCGCCGAAGTGGGTGATGACTTCTGCGTGGGCATGCGCCTGTGCGGTGACGAATTCCACCCGGACGGCCTGTCCCACGAGGACATGAAACAGATCGCCAAGTACTACGACGACACCGGCATGCTCGACTTCATCGGTGTGGTGGGGTCGGGTTGCGACACGCACAACACCCTGGCCAACGTGATCCCCAACATGAGTTATCCACCGGAGCCCTTTTTGCACCTGGCGGCCGGCATCAAGGAAGTGGTCAAGGTGCCGGTGCTGCACGCGCAGAACATCAAGGACCCGAACCAGGCCACGCGCATTCTGGAAGGCGGCTACGTGGACATGGTCGGCATGACCCGTGCCCACATTGCCGACCCGCACCTGATCGCCAAGATCAAGATGGGCCAGATCGACCAGATCAAACAGTGCGTCGGCGCCAACTATTGCATCGACCGCCAGTATCAAGGCCTGGACGTGCTGTGCATCCAGAACGCCGCGACCTCCCGTGAATACATGGGCGTGCCGCACATCATCGAGAAATCCACCGGGCCAAAACGCAAAGTCGTGGTGGTGGGTGCCGGCCCGGCCGGGATGGAAGCTGCGCGCGTTGCCGCTGAACGGGGCCACGACGTGACCCTGTTCGAGAAGAAAGAATTTATCGGCGGGCAAATCACCACCGCCTCGAAAGCCCCGCAACGTGACCAGATTGCCGGTATCACGCGCTGGTTCCAGCTGGAACTGGCGCGCCTGAAGGTCGACCTGCGCCTGGGTGTGGCGGCGGATGCCGACACCATCCTGGACCTGCGCCCGGACGTGGTCGTGCTGGCCGTGGGCGGCAACCCGAACGTCGAGCAGAACGAACACTGGGGCGCGGCCGAAGGCTTGATCGTCAGCAGCTGGGACGTGCTCGATGGCAAAGTCGCGCCGGGCAAAAACGTACTGGTGTACGACACCATCTGCGAATTCACCGGCATGTCGGTGGCGGATTTCCTTGCGGACAAAGGCAGCCAGGTCGAGATCGTCACCGACGACATCAAGCCGGGCGTGGCCATCGGCGGTACATCGTTCCCGACTTACTACCGCAGCATGTACCCCAAAGAAGTGATCATGACCGGCGACATGATGCTGGAAAAGGTCTACCGCGAAGGCGACAAGCTGGTGGCAGTGCTGGAGAACGAATACACCGGCGCCAAAGAGGAGCGGGTGGTGGACCAGGTGGTCGTCGAAAACGGCGTGCGCCCGGACGAAGCCATTTACTACGCCCTCAAGGAAGGCTCGCGCAACAAAGGCCAGATCGACGTCGAAGCCCTGTTCGCAATCAAGCCGCAACCTTGCCTGAGCGAAGCGGGTGATGGGTACTTGCTGTTCCGCATCGGTGACTGTGTGGCGCAGCGCAATACCCACGCTGCGATCTATGACGCCCTGCGCTTGTGCAAGGATTTCTGACCCAGCCTTGAACCAATGTGTACTCGGTCAAAATGTGGGAGCGGGCTTGCTCGCGAAGGCGGTGAATCAGCCACCGAATGCGTCAGCTGACACACCGCCTTCGCGAGCAAGCCCGCTCCCACATTTAGGTCCAGTTTCACAGTAGACCTGTGTGGTCTTTGGGAGCTTCACCATGTTGAACACCCTGCTGCCTATTCTCTTGTTCACCGCCCTGGGCCTCGCCGTCCTCGGCGCCCTGCGCCGGGTGAACATGTGGCGCCGTGGCCGCGCGTCAAAGGTCGACCTGCTGGGCGGCCTGCTGGCTATGCCCAAGCGCTACATGGTCGACCTGCACCACGTGGTCGCCCGCGACAAATACATTGCCAATACCCACGTCGCCACGGCGTTGGGCTTTGTGCTGTCGGCGCTGCTCGCCATTCTGGTGCACGGCTTCGGCCTGCATAACCGTATCCTCGGCTATGCCTTGTTGCTGGCTTCGGTGCTGATGTTTGTCGGCGCCACGTTCGTCTACCTGCGCCGCCGCAACCCGCCGTCGCGTCTGTCGAAAGGCCCGTGGATGCGCCTGCCGAAAAGTCTGATGGCGTTCTCGGTGAGTTTTTTCCTGGTGACGCTGCCGGTGGCTGGGATTCTGCCAGCGGACTTCGGCGGCTGGCTGCTTGCCGCGTTGCTCGGCGTGGGCGTTCTGTGGGGCGTGAGCGAGATGTTCTTCGGCATGACCTGGGGCGGCCCGATGAAACACGCCTTCGCCGGTGCCTTGCACCTGGCCTGGCACCGTCGCGCCGAACGCTTTGGCGGCGGCCGTTCCACCGGTTTGAAACCGCTGGACCTCAGCGATAAATCCGCGCCACTGGGCGTGGAAAAACCCAAGGATTTCACCTGGAACCAACTGCTTGGTTTTGATGCTTGCGTGCAGTGCGGCAAGTGCGAAGCCGCGTGCCCGGCATTCGCCGCCGGCCAACCGCTGAACCCGAAAAAGCTGATTCAGGACATGGTGGTCGGCCTGGCCGGCGGCACCGATGCCAAGTTCGCCGGCAGCCCCTATCCGGGCAAACCCATCGGCGAACACGGCGGCAATCCGCATCAGCCGATCGTCAACGGCCTGGTGGACGCTGAAACCCTGTGGTCGTGCACCACCTGCCGCGCCTGCGTGGAAGAGTGCCCGATGATGATCGAGCACGTGGACGCCATCGTCGACATGCGCCGCCACCTCACCCTGGAAAAGGGCGCCACGCCGAACAAGGGCGCTGAAGTCCTGGAAAACCTGATCGCCACCGACAACCCCGGCGGTTTTGCACCGGGTGGCCGGTTGAACTGGGCGGCGGATCTGAACCTGCCGTTGCTCAGCGAAAAAGGCACCACCGACGTGCTGTTCTGGGTCGGCGACGGCGCCTTCGACATGCGTAACCAGCGCACCTTGCGTGCGTTCGTCAAAGTGCTGAAAGCGGCCAAGGTTGATTTCGCCGTGCTGGGCCTGGAAGAACGCGACAGCGGCGACGTCGCTCGGCGCCTGGGCGATGAAGCGACGTTCCAATTGCTGGCCACGCGTAATATCCAGACGCTGGAGAAGTATTGCTTCAAACGTATCGTCACCTGCGACCCGCACAGCTTCCACGTACTGAAGAACGAGTACGGCGCCTTCAACGGCAATTACCTCGTGCAGCACCACAGCACCTTCATGGCCGAGCTGATCGGCGAAGGCGCGTTGAACCTGGGCCAACACAAGGGCAGCAGCGTGACCTATCACGACCCGTGCTACCTGGGCCGCTACAACGGCGAATACGAGGCACCGCGTCAGGTACTGCGCGCGCTGGGTATCGAGGTCAAGGAGATGCAACGTTCGGGCTTCCGTTCACGCTGCTGCGGCGGCGGTGGCGGGGCGCCGATCACAGACATTCCCGGCAAGCAACGTATTCCCGATATGCGCATGGACGACATCCGCGAAACCGGCGCCGAGCTGGTGGCCGTGGGTTGTCCACAGTGCACGGCGATGCTCGAAGGTGTGGTTGAGCCGCGTCCGTTGATCAAGGACATCGCCGAGTTGGTGGCCGACGCGTTGCTTGAAGACACTGCGCCGGCGAAGGTCCCTTTAAAACGTGAACCTGCGGAGGTGCACTGATGAGCGAGATTATCCGCCGCGACCCCCGGGCCGAATGGATCGCCCGCAACCGCCTGCACCCGCTGCATGCGGCGATGCAGCCGGTGCAACACAGCTGGATGGGACCTAACGGTGTCATCCGCAAAAATGTGCATGGTGTCGGTTTTATCGGCCCCAACGGCATCAAGCGTATCGACCGCAGCGGCGCCCAGCAGGGCGGCGCCGCCAAACGCACGGCGGCGGTGGAAGTGCAGTTGCCGTTGCACCAGGTTCCAGCGCCTGCGTTCTACATCAACGTGGTGCCGGATATGGTTGGCGGCCGCCTGAGCAGCCACGACCGTGACGTGCTCGGCCTGGCCCGCCAGTTGGCGGGCAGCGACGGCGCAGTGCTGGCCGTGGTGTTTGGCGAACACAAGGAAAGTGCGTTTGCCACGGCCGGTGTTGATCGCCTGCTGGTGCTGGAAGGCCACGCATTCGACGGTTATTCACCGGAGCAACGCGTCCAGGGCCTTCGGGCTGTGGATAACCAATTCAACCCGCGCCATTGGCTGCTGCCGGACAGCCGCAGCGGCGGCGGTGAATTGGGCCGACGTTTTGCTGCGAGCCTCAAGGAACGTCCGGCCACGCGCGTCTGGCAGATCAAGGGCGAGGAGTGCATCGGTCGCGCCGGTGCGGGCCAGGAAGATCTGGCTCGGCCACTGCCACGCCTGATTCTCGCCGCCGTGGAATGCGCCGAACCGGTCAGCGAAACCCGTCACGAAGTTCTGCCCGTGGAGTTATCCACACCCTTGGCGCGCAGCCTGCCACGTATCGAGGATCTGGGGGCGGTGGCGGTGGACCCGGCAGCGATTCCCATGGCCGAAGCCGAATTCATTTTCTCTGGCGGCAACGGTGTGAAGGACTGGGCATTGTTCCACCAGACTGCCGCCGCATTGGGCGCCACCGAAGGCGCCTCGCGGGTGGCGGTGGACGATGGCTTCATGGCCCGCGACCGCCAGGTCGGCGCCAGCGGCACCTGGGTCACGGCGCGAGTTTACGTGGCCGTGGGGATTTCCGGGGCGATCCAGCACCTGCAAGGCATCGGTGCCTGCGACAAAGTGGTGGCGATCAACCTCGACCCGGGCTGCGACATGATCAAGCGTGCCGACCTGTCGGTGATCGGCGAAAGCGCCGCAATCCTGCAAGCGTTGATTGCGGCGGTCGAAACCTACCGCAACGGCGCCAAGCGCGATGCAGCTTAAGGAAATGGCCATGACCACGAATGTAATCAGCCTGGTGTCCATCGGCGCCCACCCGACTTCCGGGCGCCCGCGCCGCGCCGAGCAAGACGCGCGCGCGGTCGAGTTGGGCCTGCAAATGGCTGGGGATAAGTTGCAGGTGCTGCACGCGGGCAACCTCCATGAGCCGACGTTGCGCAGCTACCTGGGCATGGGCTTGCCGCAACTGCATGTGTTGGAGCAGCCGGCGGGCAGCGATGCGTTGCCGGTGCTCAGCGATTATCTGCGCGAGGCCGGCGCCCAGGTCGTGCTTGCCGGCAGCCAGGCAGAAACCGGCGAAGGCTCGGGCATGTTGCCTTTCCTGCTGGCTGAGCAACTGGGCTGGCCGCTGATTGTGGGGCTGGCGCAGGTTGAATCCATCGACGGCGGTGTGGCGCATGTGCTGCAAGCCCTGCCGCGCGGTCAACGGAGGCGTTTGAAAGTGCGCTTGCCGTTTCTGGCCACGGTGGATAACGCCGCACCCAAGCCACGCCAAAGCGCTTATGGCCCCGCGCAGCGCGGTGAGCTGGCGGCGCATGAGGTCGAAGTTGAAGAAGATGAGTTATTCACAGGCGCCGTATTGCAACCGGCCAAGCCTCGGCCCAAGCGCCTCAAGGTGATCAAGGCCAAGAGCGGTGCTGATCGCATGAAGGCAGCCACCGCCAAGGCCAGTGGCGGCGGTGGGCAGGTGCTCAAGGGGCTAACTCCCGAAGCCGGTGCCGAAGCGATCCTCAAGTTGCTCATCGAAGAAGGCGTCGTACGCTGAACCCCTGTGGGAGCGGGCTTGTTGTGGCGAGGGAGCTTGCTCCCGCTCGACTGCGCAGCAGTCGCCTGCCCTTAGGGGCGCTTCGCACCCCAGCGCAAGCAAGCTTGCTCGCCACAGAAAGCCCCCACTTTAGTTTGCAATGTCCGTGAGCTTACCCACAATCCCTGTTGACCCACCTGTGGATAACCTGTTCGCGCTTGTCCACACCCCCTGTGAATCAAGCCCTCCAGCCCTCTGTACGAAAAATAACCAGGCTAACTGACGGTTTTTCCTGGGTTTTCTCACTGAATAACTTTGAGCGCTTATACAGACTTGCCCCCAAAGTCTGTTGGCGCTTCTGTGGATAAGATGTTCGCTATTGGCTACGGCCCATGTAAATAGAGGCTTTCAGTGAGTTGGTTGAAATATGACCAATTCGTGCCTTTGACCGACTTAAATCCCTGAGTGCCCCGGTTTATGAAGGTTTGACGTGGTTTTCCACAGCGTAGCCAAAGTTGCCCCCAAAGTCTGTTGGTGCTTCTGTGGATAAGGTGTTCGCGTACTGCTGTAGGCCAAGAATTCCGTGGCTTGCAGGGTGTTGATCAATAAATGATCAGGTGTGCGTAAAACCCGTCAATTTAAATAAGTCACGGATTTTCTTCATTTAATTTTGGGAGGAAGGCGCAGTTGCCCACAATTGCTGTGGGTGGCTTTGTGGATAAGTTGTTGGGTAAAGGCTGGAGGGCAGAGCGCTTCAGGGCTGCAAGAGGATTGATCAAATTATGAACAATATGGAAATCCAAATGTGGGAGCGGGCTTGCTCGCGAAGGCGACGTGTCAGTCACCATCATCGGCGACTGACACTCCGCTTTCGCGAGCAAGCCCGCTCCCACACAAGCCTGTTCTCACCGTCAGATCGGTGGAGTCTCTGTTACTCGTGCACCGCCACACCTTTGAGGTAAGGCGCAGGCGCCGCCCCCAGGTTGCTCAGCAACCGCTCGCTGTACCAGTCCACAAAATTCACCACGCCAAACTCATAGGTCTTGGAATACGGACCTGGCTGGTAGGCCGTGGAGTTGATCCCGCGCTGGTTCTCTTCGGCCAGGCGACGGTCCTGGTCGTTGGTGGCGTCCCACACTTGGCGCATGCGGTCGACGTCGTAGTCCACACCTTCCACGGCGTCCTTGTGCACGATCCACTTGGTGGTGACCATGGTTTCCTGGGCGCTGATCGGCCACACGGTGAACACGATGATGTGGTCGCCCATGCAATGGTTCCACGAGTGCGGCAGGTGCAGGATGCGCATCGAGCCCAGGTCCGGGTTCTTGATGCGGCCCATCAGCTTGGCGCAGCCTTGTTTGCCGTCCATGGTCATCGACACGGTGCCCTTGAGCAGCGGCATGCGCACGATGCGGTTACGCAGGCCGAAGCTGGCGTGGGCGTAAGGGATCTTCTCGGCATCCCAGGCGGCAGCGGAGGCGGCGACGTGATCCTTGAAGGCCTGGTCGGCCCGTGGGTCGGTGACGTCGTCCCATTCCAGCAGGGTTTTCAGCAGTTCCGGGTGCGACGCGTTGCAGTGGTAGCACTCGCGGTTGTTTTCCAGCACCAGTTTCCAGTTGGCTTTCTCGAACAAGGTGGTGGTGATCGCCACCTTGGTGTTCTCCATGTCGTACGGTTCCATGTAGTGGTTCAGTGTCGACAGGAAGTCATCAATGGCCGGCGGGTTTTCCGACAGGCTGATGAAAATGTAACCACCGGCGGTCTTCACGTTGACCGGCTTGAGACCGTATTGCTTCATGTCGAAGTCGGCGCCCATCTCGGTGCCGGCGAACAACAGGCGGCCGTCCAGCTCGTAAGTCCACTGGTGGTAGTGGCACACCAGTTTGGCGACCTTGCCCTTGTCGCTGGTGCACAGGCGCGAACCCCGGTGGCGGCAGACGTTGTGGAACGCGTGCACCACGCCGTCGGCGCCACGGATGACGATGATCGGGTTCTTGCCGATTTGCAGGGTGATGTAGTTGCCCTTGGTGGGGATCTCGCAGGTCATGCCGGCGATCAACCACTCTTTCTGGAAAATTTCCTGCATGTCGATATCGAACAGCCGTTCATCAGAGTAAAACGGCTGCGGCAGCGAAAAGGTGCGCTCGCGCTCTTGCAGCATTTGCGCGGTGGCCTTGCGTGCGGGTTCCAGCGGATCGCCCAAGCTTAAGGTTGCGGTGACGTCCATCGTGTATGTCCTCATGGCCATTCTGTGTGGCCGAGATAAGTGGCTGATCAGGTGTGCAGCAAGGCGTAAAGAAAGCGTCGTTGTCTGAAGCGAGTGTGGGGCCGCTGAACGCCAGAACCTTGTCCATTAGCGACATGGCCCACTCTGATCCCGACGCGCAAGCCCCGTGGTATGGGGGCTGGTCGCGATAAGTATGTGAATGTCGCAGATAGGTAAATGGGCGGTTCCGGCGTTACGCAGAATCGCCACCATCAGGCCGACGCACGGCTACGGAGAACACCATGTCCAATAATTTCCTGAATCCGGTAACCACCCAGACCTGGGCCAATGGCCGGCACATCGTCCGTTGCGTCAAAGTCATCCAGGAAACCTGGGATGTGCGCACCTTCTGCTTCATGGCTGATCAGCCGATCCTGTTCTTCTTCAAGCCCGGGCAGTTCGTCACCCTGGAGCTTGAAATCGAAGGCCAGCCGATCATGCGCTCCTACACTATTTCCAGTTCGCCGTCGGTGCCTTACAGCTTTTCGGTGACCATCAAGCGCGTGCCGGGCGGGCGCGTTTCCAACTGGCTGCACGACACCCTTCATGAAGGGCAAGAGTTGGCGGTACACGGGCCGGTCGGTCTGTTTAACGCCATCGACTTCCCAAGCCCGAAAGTGCTGTACCTCAGCGGCGGCGTTGGGATCACGCCCGTCATGTCCATGGCGCGCTGGTTCTACGACACCAACGCCAACGTCGACATGACGTTTATCCACAGCGCCCGTTCGCCCAAAGACATCATCTACCACCGCGAGCTGGAGCACATGGCGTCGCGGATCGATAACTTCAGCCTGCACCTGATCTGCGAAAAACACGGCTTGGGCGAGCCTTGGGCGGGTTATCGCGGTTACCTGAACCACAAAATGCTCGAGCTGATGGTGCCGGACTTCCTTGAGCGCGAAGTGTTCTGCTGCGGGCCTACGCCCTACATGAACGCGGTGAAGCGCCTGCTGGAAGCGGCCGGGTTCGACATGGCGCGTTATCACGAGGAATCCTTCGGCGCTACGCCACCGGAAGCGCGCGCGGACGCAGTAGAACAAGCCGAACAAGCCGCCGAAGCGCCGGAAATCGACCTGGCGGATCTGCACCAGGTGGAATTCATTGCCTCGGGCAAAAGCATCCGCGTGGCACCGGGCGAAACCGTGCACGCAGCGGCGGCCAAGCTCGGCCTGCTGATCCCGAAAGCGTGCGGCATGGGCATTTGCGGGACGTGCAAGGTGATGAAGCTGGGCGGAGAGGTCGAGATGGACCACAACGGCGGGATTACCGAGGAAGACGAAGCCGAGGGTTACATCCTGTCGTGCTGCAGCGTGCCCAAGGGGGATGTGCGTATCGAATTCTGAAGATTCACATGGCCCAATGTGGGAGCGGGCTTGCTCGCGAATGCGGTGTTTCAGTCAACACTTTCAGTGGCTGACACACCGCCTTCGCGAGCAAGCCCGCTCCCACATTTTGTCCGTGTACATCAGTGGGTGGCTGTCAGGCGCCCATCACTTCCCGAATGTCCGCCGCCAATTCCCTAACGCGCTCTTCCTCGGTATCCCACGCACACATAAACCGCGCGCCGCCTTTGCCGATGAAGGTGTAGAAGCGCCAGCCCTTGGCCGTCAGTGCCTCGATGGCCGCTTCCGAGAGTTGCAGGAACACGCCGTTGGCCTGCACCGGGAACATCAATTCCACGCCGGGAATGTCCGCCACCAGGCTGCTCAGCAACTGCGCGCAACGGTTGGCGTGGCGTGCGTGCTTGAGCCAGGCGTCGTTTTCCAGCAAGCCCACCCAAGGGGCTGAGAGGAAGCGCATTTTCGAGGCCAGTTGGCCCGCCTGTTTGCAGCGGTAATCGAAGTCTTCGGCCAGCTTGTGGTTGAAGAACAAGATTGCCTCACCCACCGCCATGCCGTTTTTTGTGCCGCCAAAACACAGCACGTCTACACCCGCTTTCCAGGTCAGGTCGGCGGGCGAGCAGCCGAGGAATGCACAGGCGTTGGAGAAGCGCGCGCCGTCCATGTGCAGGTTCAGGCCCAGTTCCTTGCAGGTCACGCTGATGGCGCGGATTTCATCCGGGGTGTACACGCTGCCGACTTCCGTGGCCTGGGTCAGGGTGACCACGCGCGGTTTCGGGTAGTGAATATCCTGACGCTTGAGCGCGATCTCGCGGATCGATTCCGGGGTCAGCTTGCCGTTTTCGGTGCGCGCGGTGAGCAGCTTCGAGCCGTTGGAGAAAAACTCCGGCGCGCCGCATTCGTCGGTTTCAACGTGGGCGGTTTCCGAGCAAATCACGCTATGGTAGCTCTGGCACAAGGACGACAGCGCCAGCGAGTTGGCGGCGGTGCCGTTGAACGCGAAGAACACTTCGCAGTCGGTTTCGAACAGGTTGCGGAAACCGTCGGCGGCGCGGTGGGTCCATTCATCATCGCCATAGGCACGCTGATGGCCCTGGTTGGCTTGTTCCATGGCGGCCCAGGCTTCCGGGCAGATGCCGGAATAGTTGTCGCTGGCAAATTGTTGGCTCTTGTCGGTCATGGCCCATTCCTGTGGTCGATGTTGGTGCGCACTGTAACCAAGATCGTTGGGGGTGCGCACGCACTGTAAATGCAAAGTCACTGGGGAATTATGCACGGTACTGAAACGATGCCTGTGGGACGTGTCCGCGATGGCGCTTTGGATTTGCTCAAGTGGCTGGCGCTGTTGTGCATGGTGCTCGACCACTTGCGCTATGTCGGGCTGAGCCTGGACGGCCTGTATGTGCCGGGGCGCCTGGCGTTCCCGTGGTTTTGCCTGGCGATTGCGGCGAATGTGCATCGCGCGCGAAATGCACCCGTGACCGGTCAGTGGCGCTATCTGGGATGGTTGCTGCTGTTCAGCGTGATCAGTGAAGTGCCGTACCGGATGTTTATCGACGATGCCGATACGTTTAACGTGCTACCGACCCTGGCGCTGGGGTTGCTGGTTGCCCGAGGATGGCAGCAGAAGGCGCTTTTTGATCGAGGTTTGGCGCTGATTGCTCTCGCAATCGCCGCTGTGTTTTCCTCGCACTTGATGTTCGGGTTTTTCGGCGTATTGCTGCCGTTGGCGATGCTGCTGGTGTTTCGCCGGCCGTGGTATTTCAGCGTGTTGCCGGGGGTGGTTTGCGTTGCAGCTAATCAATGGCAGATTCTGCTCAATAGCGGCACGCCCGTCGCGTTAATGGGGTTGGCCGCATGCCTGATCGCGCCGTTGGGCGGATTGGTCTTGTTGCGACATGCCAAAAACGCCTCGCCACCGGCCATGCGTCGCTGGGCTTACACACTTTATCCCCTGCATTTCCTGCTGCTGCTACTCGTCCGCCAATTCATCGCCTAACCCTTGTGGGAGCTGGCTTGCCTGCGATGCAGGCACCTCGGTGTGTCAGTTGCACCGAGGCGATGCCATCGCAGGCAAGCCAGCTCCCACAAGGGCCTGCGCACAATATTTCGGCAATGTCGTAAACGCACCTTTGCGTGGCGTGCGTAGGCATTTGACCTGTCTGCACCAGCCCTACCATCGCATCAAAGGGCCCTGCGAGGGCCTCAACAATACGAAAGGCTGGGAGAGACGCGATGTTCAGCAAACAAGACCAGATCCAGGGATATGACGACGCACTGCTCGCGGCCATGAATGCCGAAGAGCAGCGTCAGGAAGATCATATCGAGCTGATCGCGTCGGAGAACTACACCAGCAAACGTGTGATGGAAGCCCAAGGCAGCGGCCTCACCAACAAATACGCCGAAGGCTACCCGGGCAAGCGCTACTACGGTGGCTGCGAGCACGTGGACAAGGTTGAAGCCCTGGCCATCGAGCGCGCCAAGCAGCTGTTCGGTGCCGACTACGCTAACGTGCAGCCGCATTCCGGTTCGTCCGCCAACAGCGCCGTGTACCTGGCCCTGATCAACGCCGGCGACACCATCCTGGGCATGAGCCTGGCCCACGGCGGCCACCTGACCCACGGCGCCAAGGTGTCGTCCTCGGGCAAGCTGTACAACGCGGTGCAATACGGCATCAACACCGACACCGGCCTGATCGACTACGACGAAGTCGAGCGCCTGGCCGTTGAGTGCCAGCCGAAAATGATCGTGGCCGGTTTCTCTGCCTACTCCAAGACCCTGGATTTCCCGCGCTTTCGCCAGATCGCCGACAAGGTTGGCGCACTGCTGTTCGTCGACATGGCCCACGTCGCCGGCCTGGTTGCCGCTGGCCTGTACCCGAACCCGCTGCCGTACGCCGACGTGGTCACCACCACCACCCACAAGACCCTGCGCGGTCCACGGGGCGGCTTGATCCTGGCCAAGGCCAACGAAGCCATTGAAAAGAAACTCAACGCGGCCGTGTTCCCCGGCGCCCAGGGCGGCCCGCTGATGCACGTCATCGCCGGCAAGGCCGTGTGCTTCAAGGAAGCGCTGGAGCCAGGTTTCAAAGCCTATCAACAGCAAGTCATCGACAACGCCCAGGCCATGGCTGACGTGTTTATCAAGCGCGGCTACGACGTGGTGTCCGGTGGCACCGATAACCACCTGTTCCTGGTCAGCCTGATCCGTCAGGGCCTCACCGGTAAAGATGCAGACGCCGCCCTCGGCCGTGCCCATATCACCGTGAACAAGAACGCTGTGCCGAATGACCCGCAGTCGCCATTCGTGACCTCGGGCCTGCGCATCGGCACCCCGGCGGTGACCACGCGTGGTTTCAAAGTGCCGCAGTGCATCGAACTGGCTGGCTGGATCTGCGACATCCTCGACAACCTCGGCGACGCCGATGTCGAGGCCAATGTTGCCAAGCACGTGTCTGCCCTGTGCGCTGATTTCCCGGTTTATCGCTGAGCGCGGTTTTGGAGTAATGACTATGCAACGCTACTCGGGCTTCGGCCTCTTCAAGCACTCACTCAGCCACCACGAAAACTGGCAGAAAATGTGGCGCACGCCCACGCCTAAAAAGGTCTACGACGTGGTCATCGTCGGCGGCGGCGGGCATGGTCTGGCGACCGCTTACTACCTGGCCAAGGAACACGGCATCACCAACGTGGCCGTGGTCGAGAAAGGCTGGCTGGGCGGCGGTAACACCGCGCGCAACACCACCATCGTGCGTTCCAACTACCTGTGGGACGAGTCGGCGCACCTATACGAACACGCGATGAAACTGTGGGAAGGCCTGTCCCAGGACCTGAACTACAACGTGATGTTCTCCCAGCGTGGCGTGTACAACCTGTGCCACACCCTGCAAGACATCCGCGATTCCGAGCGCCGTGTGAGTGCCAACCGCCTCAACGGCGTGGACGGCGAACTGCTCAACGCCAAACAAGTGGCCGACGAGATCCCGTACCTCGACTGCTCGAAAAACACCCGCTACCCGGTACTCGGCGCCACTGTGCAACGTCGCGGCGGCGTGGCCCGTCACGATGCCGTGGCCTGGGGCTTTGCCCGTGCGGCTGACGCACTCGGCGTGGACCTGATCCAGCAGACCGAAGTGATCGGCTTTCGCAAGGAAAACGGCGTGTGCATCGGTGTGGAAACCAACAAGGGCTTCATCGGTGCCAAGCGCGTCGGTGTGGTCACGGCCGGTAACTCCGGGCACATGGCCTCGCTGGCGGGCTTTCGCCTGCCGATCGAATCCCACCCGCTGCAAGCGTTGGTGTCGGAGCCGATCAAGCCGATTATCGACAGCGTGATCATGTCCAACGCCGTGCACGGTTACATCAGCCAGTCCGACAAGGGCGACCTGGTGATCGGCGCCGGTATCGACGGCTACAACGGCTACGGCCAGCGTGGTTCCTACCCGGTGATCGAACACACCATCCAGGCCATCGTCGAGATGTTCCCGGTGCTGTCCCGCGTGCGTATGAACCGCCAGTGGGGCGGCATCGTCGACACCACGCCGGACGCCTGCCCGATCATCTCCAAGACGCCGGTGCCGAACATGTTCTTCAACTGCGGTTGGGGCACCGGTGGCTTCAAGGCCACCCCAGGCTCAGGCAACGTGTTTGCCGCGAGCCTCGCCAAGGGTGAAATGCACCCGCTGGCCGCGCCATTTTCCATCGACCGTTTCCACAACGGTGCGTTGATCGACGAACACGGCGCTGCGGCCGTCGCCCACTAACAGGAGAAATTCCCTATGTTGCATATCTTCTGTCCTCACTGTGGCGAACTGCGCTCCGAAGAGGAATTCCACGCGTCCGGCCAAGCGCACATCCCGCGCCCGCTGGACCCGAATGCCTGCACCGATGAAGAGTGGGGCGACTACATGTTCTTTCGCGATAACCCCCGTGGCCTGCACCACGAGCTGTGGATTCACGCTGCCGGTTGCCGCCAGTACTTCAACGCCACGCGCGACACGTTGACCTACGAAATTCTTGAAACCTACAAGATCGGCGAGAAGCCGCAATTCACCGCCAAGGCCTCTGGAGAGAAGGTATGAGCCAGATCAATCGCCTGTCCAACGGTGGCCGAATCGACCGTAATAAAGTCCTCACGTTTACTTTCAACGGCCAGAGCTACAAGGGCTTTGAAGGTGACACGCTGGCCGCTGCCTTGCTGGCCAACGGCGTCGACATCATCGGCCGCAGCTTCAAGTATTCGCGCCCTCGCGGCATCTTTGCCGCCGGCGCCGAAGAGCCGAACGCGGTGCTGCAGATCGGCGCCACCGAAGCCACCCAGATTCCCAACGTGCGCGCCACGCAACAGGCGTTGTACCAGGGCCTGGTCGCCACCAGCACCAACGGCTGGCCGAACGTCAACAACGACGTGATGGGCATTCTCGGCAAGGTCGGCGGCAAGCTGATGCCGCCGGGTTTCTACTACAAAACCTTCATGTACCCGCAATCGTTCTGGATGACCTACGAGAAGTACATCCGCAAGGCCGCAGGCCTGGGTCGCTCGCCGACCGAGAACGACCCGGACACTTACGACAACTTCAACCGTCATTGCGACGTGCTGATCGTTGGCGCAGGCCCTGCCGGCTTGTCGGCGGCGCTGGCGGCTGCGCGCAGCGGCGCTCGGGTGATCATCGCCGACGAGCAGGAAGAGTTCGGCGGTTCGCTGCTGGATTCGCGCGAAAGCCTCGACGGCAAGCCGGCCACTGAGTGGGTTGCCAGCGTAATCGCTGAATTGAAAGCTTTGCACGACGTGGTGCTGCTGCCCCGCGCCACCGTCAACGGCTACCACGACCATAACTTCCTGACCATCCACGAACGCCTCACCGACCACCTCGGTGACCGTGCGCCGATTGGTGTGGTGCGCCAGCGTATCCACCGTGTGCGCGCCAAACGCGTGGTACTGGCGACCGGTGCGTGCGAGCGCCCGCTGGTGTACGGCAACAACGACGTGCCGGGCAACATGCTCGCCGGTGCTGTTTCAACTTACGTACGCCGCTATGGCGTGGCGCCAGGCAAGAAACTGGTGCTGTCGACCAACAACGACCACGCCTACCGCGTTGCGCTGGACTGGCTCGACGCTGGCCTGCAAGTGGTGGCCGTGGCTGATGTGCGCCACAACCCACGCGGCGCCCTGGTGGAAGAAGCGCGCGCCAAAGGCATTCGTATCCTCACCGGTAGCGCCGTGATCGAGGCCCGTGGCAGCAAGCACGTCACCGCCGCCCGCGTGGCCGCGATTGATGTGAAAGCACACAAAGTCACCAGCCCAGGCGAGTGGCTGGAGTGCGACCTGGTGGCCAGCTCCGGCGGTTACAGCCCGGTGGTTCACTTGGCTTCGCACCTGGGTGGCAAGCCGACCTGGCGTGAAGACATCCTTGGTTTCGTACCGGGCGAAGCCCCGCAAAAACGCGTGTGCGTGGGTGGCATCAACGGCGTCTATGGCCTCGGCGATTCCCTGGCCGACGGTTTTGAAGGCGGCGTGCGCGCGGCCAGTGAAGCCGGTTTTGCGCCAGTCGAAGGCACCCTGCCAAAAGCCTTGAGCCGCTTGGAAGAGCCGACACTGGCGATCTACCAAGTGCCGCACGACAAGCCAACCGCACGGGCGCCTAAGCAATTCGTCGACCTGCAAAACGACGTGACCGCCGCCGCCATCGAACTGGCGACCCGCGAAGGTTTCGAGTCGGTCGAGCACGTCAAACGCTACACCGCGCTGGGCTTCGGCACCGACCAGGGCAAGCTGGGCAACGTCAACGGCCTGGCCATCGCGGCTCGCTCCCTGAACGTGACCATCCCGCAGATGGGCACCACCATGTTCCGCCCGAACTACACGCCGGTCACGTTCGGCGCCGTAGCCGGTCGTCACTGTGGGCACATCTTCGAACCGGTGCGCTACACCGCCCTGCAAGCCTGGCACGTGAAAAACGGCGCCGAGTTTGAAGACGTCGGCCAGTGGAAACGCCCGTGGTATTTCCCGCGCAACGGTGAAGACCTGCACGCCGCCGTGAAACGCGAATGCCTGGCCGTGCGCGACAGCGTGGGCCTGCTGGATGCCTCGACCCTCGGCAAGATCGACATCCAGGGCCCGGATGCGCGTGAGTTCCTTAACCGCATCTACTCCAACGCCTGGACCAAGCTCGACGTGGGCAAGGCGCGCTACGGCCTGATGTGCAAGGAAGACGGCATGGTCTTCGACGACGGCGTGACCGCCTGCCTCGCCGACAACCACTTCCTGATGACTACCACCACCGGCGGCGCGGCTCGCGTACTGCAGTGGCTGGAAATCTATCAACAGACCGAATGGCCAGACTTGAAGGTGTACTTCACCTCGGTCACCGACCACTGGGCCACCATGACCCTGTCCGGCCCCAACAGCCGCAAGCTGCTGGCGGAAGTCACCGACATCGACCTGGACAAGGACGGCTTCCCGTTCATGACCTGGAAAGAAGGTTTGGTGGGCGGCGTACCGGCTCGCGTGTTCCGGATCTCGTTCACCGGCGAGCTGTCGTACGAAGTCAACGTGCAGGCCGACTATGCGATGGGCGTGCTGGAGAAAATCGTCGAGGCTGGCAAAAAGTACAACCTGACCCCGTACGGTACCGAAACCATGCACGTACTGCGGGCCGAGAAGGGCTTCATCATCGTCGGCCAGGACACCGACGGCTCGATGACCCCGGACGACCTGAACATGGGCTGGTGCGTTGGCCGCACCAAACCGTTCTCGTGGATCGGCTGGCGTGGCATGAACCGTGAAGACTGTGTGCGTGAAGAGCGCAAGCAGTTGGTGGGCTTGAAGCCGATTGATCCAAACGTATGGCTGCCGGAAGGCGCGCAGTTGGTGCTCGATCCGAAGCAGGCGATTCCGATGAAGATGGTCGGTCATGTCACCTCAAGCTATGCCCACAACTCCCTCGGCTATTCGTTCGCGATGGCGGTGGTGAAGGGCGGCTTGAAACGCATGGGCGAGCGGGTGTTTTCACCCCAGGCGGATGGCAGTGTGATCGAGGCGGAGATTGTGTCTTCGGTGTTCTTTGACCCGAAAGGTGATCGCCAGAACATCTGACAAACCGCATCGCAGGCAAGCCAGCTCCCACAGTTGGAATGCGTTCCCCTGTGGGAGCCGGGCTTGCCCGCGATGAGGCCCGAACAGACACCACAGAATTCAGAACAGGTGCTTTATGACAGCAGCCAACGTTTACCAACAACGCCCCACCACCGGCGCCAAGGCCGAGTCGTCGCTGCACCATGCCGACCTCGCCAGCCTGGTCGGCAAGGGCCGCAAAAACGCCGGCGTGACCGTGCGCGAAAAGAAACTCCTCGGCCACCTGACCCTCCGTGGCGATGGCCATGACGCGGCCTTCGCTGCGGGCGTGCACAAGGCCCTCGGCATCGAACTGCCAAGCGCCCTGCAAGTGATCATCAAAGGCGAAACCAGCCTGCAATGGCTCGGCCCCGATGAATGGTTGCTGATCGTGCCAAGCGGTGAAGAATTCGCCGCCGAGCAAAACCTGCGTGCCGCCCTGGGTGATTTGCATATCCAGATCGTCAACGTCAGCGGCGGCCAGCAGATCCTCGAACTCAGCGGCCCGAACGTGCGCGATGTGCTGATGAAGTCCACCAGCTACGACGTGCACCCCAACAACTTCCCGGTGGGCAAGGCGGTGGGCACGGTGTTCGCCAAGTCGCAACTGGTGATCCGCCACACAGCCGAAGACACCTGGGAACTGCTGATTCGCCGCAGCTTCTCGGATTACTGGTGGCTGTGGCTGCAGGATGCGTCTGCCGAATTCGGCCTGAGTGTTCAAGCCTGAGGAGTGAGCCATGAGCCGCGCACCCGATACATGGATTTTGACTGCCGACTGCCCCAGCGTGCTCGGCACGGTGGACGCGGTCACCCGCTACCTGTTCGAGCAGGGCTGCTACGTGACGGAGCACCACTCGTTCGATGACCGGCTTTCGGGCCGGTTCTTTATCCGCGTGGAATTCCGCCAGCCCGACGGGTTTGACGAACAGGCGTTCCGCGATGGCCTGGCCACACGCGGTGAAGCGTTCGGCATGATCTTCGAGCTGACGGCGCCAAACTACCGGCCTAAAGTGGTGATCATGGTCTCCAAGGCCGATCATTGCCTCAACGACCTGCTGTATCGCCAGCGCATCGGCCAACTGTCGATGGACGTGGTCGCGGTGGTCTCCAACCACCCCGATTTGAAACCGTTGGCCGACTGGCACCAGATTCCCTACTACCATTTCCCCCTCGACCCCAACGACAAACCGTCCCAGGAGCGTCAGGTGTGGCAAGTGGTGGAAGACACCGGCGCCGAGCTGGTGATCCTTGCGCGCTACATGCAAGTGCTGTCGCCGGAGCTGTGCCGCAAGCTGGATGGCAAGGCCATCAACATTCACCACTCGTTGTTGCCGGGGTTCAAGGGCGCCAAGCCGTATCACCAGGCCTACAACAAGGGCGTGAAGCTGGTAGGCGCCACGGCGCATTACATCAACAACGATTTGGACGAAGGCCCGATCATCGCCCAGGGCGTGGAGGTGGTGGACCACAGCCACTATCCCGAGGATTTGATTGCCAAGGGGCGCGATATCGAAGGCCTGACGTTGGCCCGGGCGGTGGGATATCACATTGAGCGGCGGGTGTTTCTCAACGCCAATAGAACTGTGGTGCTCTGATGGACGCCTTCGCGAGCAAGCCCGCTCCCACATTCGACCGCATTCCAAGGTTGGAACCCAGTCGAATGTGGGAGCGGGCTTGCTCGCGAAGAGGCCCTCACTAACAACGCAAAAACAGCATCTGTAACCCGAGCACTTAAACGCGCTGCCTGCCTGGGCAACGCGGTTCCATAAAAACAACAGCGAGGTGAAAGCATGTCTGGTAATCGTGGTGTCGTGTATCTCGGCAACGGCAAGGTCGAAGTACAGAAAATCGACTATCCCAAAATGCAGGACCCCCGTGGCAGGAAGATTGAGCACGGCGTCATCCTGCGCGTGGTTTCCACCAACATCTGCGGCTCGGACCAACACATGGTGCGTGGCCGTACCACTGCCCAGACCGGCCTGGTACTCGGTCACGAAATCACTGGCGAAGTGATCGAGAAAGGCAGCGACGTCGAGAACCTGAAAATCGGCGACCTGGTGTCTGTGCCGTTCAACGTGGCCTGCGGCCGTTGCCGCTCGTGCAAAGAGCAACACACCGGCGTTTGCCTGACCGTCAACCCGGCCCGTGCCGGTGGCGCCTACGGCTACGTCGACATGGGCGACTGGACCGGTGGCCAGGCTGAATACGTACTGGTGCCGTATGCCGACTTCAACCTGTTGAAACTGCCGGACCGCGACAAGGCCATGGAGAAAATCCGCGACCTGACCTGCCTCTCCGATATCCTGCCGACTGGCTACCACGGCGCTGTGACTGCCGGAGTTGGCCCAGGCAGCACCGTCTACATCGCCGGTGCCGGCCCGGTTGGCCTGGCTGCTGCCGCTTCCGCCCGCCTGCTGGGTGCGGCGGTGGTAATCATCGGCGACGTCAACCCGGTGCGCCTGGCCCACGCCAAGGCCCAGGGTTTTGAAATTGCCGACCTGTCCAAGGACACCCCGCTGCACGAACAGATCGCCGCCTTGCTGGGCGAGCCGGAAGTGGACTGCGCCGTCGACGCGGTAGGCTTCGAAGCCCGTGGCCATGGCCATGAAGGCGTGAAAGCCGAAGCCCCGGCCACCGTGCTCAACTCGCTGATGGGCGTGGTGCGTGTGGCAGGCAAGATCGGTATTCCGGGCCTGTACGTCACCGAAGACCCGGGCGCTGTGGACGCCGCCGCAAAAATGGGCAGCCTGAGCATTCGCTTTGGGCTCGGCTGGGCTAAATCCCATAGCTTCCACACCGGCCAAACGCCGGTGATGAAGTACAACCGCGCGCTGATGCAGGCGATCATGTGGGACCGTATCAACATTGCCGAGATCGTGGGCGTACAGGTGATCAGCCTGGATGACGCGCCGCGTGGTTATGGCGAGTTCGATGCGGGTGTGCCGAAGAAGTTTGTGATTGATCCGCACAAAATGTTCAGTGCAGCCTGACGCGTTGGGCTAAAAAAATGGCGACCCTGGAGGTCGCCATTTTTTATGGGTTATTTAAGTGCCGTCAGCCGCAGATAGGGATCGGCCACCTCACCATTTTTTATCAAGCGCTTACCGCCGTAATCACAGTGAATTTTGCCAGCGTGCTCGTTGATTTCCTGCGCCTTGAGCTCGTACTCCGAGGCCAGGTAATCGTCGCGGGTCGCCGCCGTTTGCCCGGTCCATGTTTTGCCGTTGGCGGTGGCGGTGTATTGATAGCCCTCACCGTACGGCGAGGGCAGGTCGGGGTCTGTGTAGGGTTTTGATTGAATGTCGCGAGGGGCAGGGCATTGGTCGATATCAACGGGTGCGCGTGTCTGCTGGCCGTTGATTGCGCTGAATACAGCAATAACGTTGGGGATCAATCCGATCATGGTGGTTACAGCTCCTGAGTAGGTTGGCCTGATTGAGGCAACCTTGGGTGGGCTGTAACGACGCTTGGGTTCCGTGGAGTCGGGTGCTTCAGGCATGAGAAAGGGCGACATGGCGCCGCCCTTTTTGCCACTGGTGTTGCCTTGGAAGGTTTATAGCGTGGTGGGATCAGCGATTGGCCAACGCGCCCTGATACACCGTCGGCCCCGTCGGCTGGCGGCTCACCGAACCGCCCTTGGTTTCCGAACTCACCATTAACTCTACCGGCTTGCTGATGGATTCCTGTTGGCGCGGGTTGAGCCCGATAATGCCTTTGCCGTCTTCCGGCAGCAGGCCAAGGGATACGGGGGTACCGTCTTTGGGGACTGCCCACAGTTCGAGGCTCTGGTCTGGTGCTGCAGCCGTGGTGGCGATTGGCTGCACTTCAAGATAATCCTTGTGGGCCATGATTTGCGCGGCCGGCTGCTGTTCAGTGGTCACCAGCGTGGCGGCGGATTTTACGGTGTCTTGCGTATACAGCGCACCGCCGACACCGGCGGCTACCACCAGGCAAGCGCCGATGAACAGGCGAGGGCCGCTCCAGAATGAAGGTTTTTGATCAATCACTTGGGGTTGGATCGCAGTCATAAGTCTCTTCCTGACAAATTTTGTAGTCAGTTCATTGACCCTGCCACGGGCGATGGGTTCCTGAACCCATCGCCGTCGATCGTCGTTAAAGTGATGCCAATTGGCCTTGATACAGCACGGGGCCGGTGGGTTGGCCGGTGGGTGAACCCCCTTGAGGCTCCAGGCTGATGGCCAGGGTCAGGGGGGCGGTCAGCAGCGCCTGCTGCGCTTTGCTCAACTGAATGCGGCCTTTGCCCCCATCAGGTACCAAGCCCAGGGAAATCGGTTTTCCTCCGGCTGCAATCGCCCACAACTCCAGGACGCGCGTCGGCTCCAGCGCCGCCAGCGTCAGCGGTTCGACTTGCAGGTAATCGGCGAACGCCTGGATGCGCAGTGCCGGTTGCTGGCTGGCGTTGACCAGGGTGGCGTTGTACTGCGCGGTGTGGTCACGCTGGTAAAGCACACCGACAAACAGTGCCAGCACCACGGCGCATGCCGCCGCAAGCAAACGGAGATTCATCCAGAACGGTTTCTTCGCGGGCACATGCAGCACCTGCGGCTCAATCCGCGCTTTGATGCCTGCCCAGACGTGGTCGGGCACCGGGCGTTCGGGCAAGGTGCCGGTCAGGCTGGCCAGGGCCGCCTGCCAATGGCCGAGTTCGATGCGCAGCGCCGCGTCGTCCAACAACAGGTTTTCAAAGCGCCTGCGCGCGGTGGCGGGCATTAGCCCGATGGCATAGTCGGCGGCGAGGGCGCGGCGCAGGGCGGTGGTTTGATAGTTCATGATTCAAGGCACCTGCGCAGGCGCTCCATGCCGCGGCGGATCCAGGATTTGACCGAGCCCAGGGGCGCCGCCAAGTGGTCGGCCAATTCCGAGCACGACAGGCCCTGAAAGTAGGCCACGGTGATCGACTGGCGTTGCATGCCGTCGAGGGTGTCCAGGCAACGGTTGAGGGCGCGGGCTTCGCGCTCACTGTCGAGTTGCTCGTGGGCGCTGGGGCTGTCGTCGAGCAGCGCGTCCTGCTGGCCGTCGGCCAGGGGCTGCTCGCGGCGCTTGCGCAATTGGTCGATGGCCAGGTTGCGGGTGATGTTGACCATCCACGTCATCGGCGCCGCCAGGTGGGCTTCGTAGCGCGAGGCGTTGTACCAGATACGCACGAAGGCCTCCTGCAGCACCTCTTCGGCCAGGTCCGAACGGCCCATGAAACGGAAGGCAACCCCGTGCAGGCGCGGCGACACGCTGCGGTACAGGGTTTCGAACGCCTGGCGGTTGCCCAGGGCGCATTGGGCCAGCAGGGGCCGCAATGGGTCGGTATCGTGGATGGAAATAGGGCTTCTCCAGGCTCTCGTTCGAGGGCGACGGGACTGCGCACGGTAGGCAGAGGGTAGTTCAGCTCGAGCATTCATTCCATCCGACTCCGGGCGGTGCATGCCAGATATACGCGAGGGCGGGCCGTTTGGATGCAGCTTTTTCTGAACTAATCTTGAAGTGGGAACATTCCTTCGGCACTGTCAGTCAAACGCCTGCTTTTAGCTCCTACATTCAGAGGTTGTCTTGATGAAGATTTCACGCGGTTTCGCCCTGTCCTGCCTGTTGACCGTGGCCGCCAGCCCGGTGTTTGCCGCAGGTTTCAGCCTGGGCGACGTGGCCAACGCCGTTTCCGGTGCCCAGGGCAGCAACAACAAGGCAGCTGCCGCAGCGCCAAGCTCCCAGACCGCCGGCCTGCTGAGCGCACTGACATCACAATTGAACGTCACCCCGGAGCAAGCCGTCGGCGGCACCGGTGCCATGTTGGGTCTGGCGAAGAACCAACTGAGCAGCACGGATTATTCGCAACTGGGCAAAAGCGTGCCCGGGCTGGACCAACTGTCGGGGAGCAACTCCCTGGGCAGCCTCGGCGCCTTGAGCGGTTTGCTCGGCCAGACTGGCGGCAGCAAGACCAGTGGGCTGGACAGCGTGTTGGGTAACGTGAAAAACACCAACGACCTGAACACCGCGTTCAGCGCACTGGGCATGGACAGCGGCATGGTTGGCCAGTTTGCGCCGGTGATCCTGCAATACCTGGGCGGCCAGGGTGCCAATCAGTCGGTGCTGGGCAAGCTGGCTTCGGCCTGGGGTACTGGCGGCTAACGCCCCTCTGCGCGCAGCTGTTCGATGCGCGCATCCTTCTCCATCCAGAGCTGGTTGACCCAGTTCTGGACGGTCTGGCGAAACGCCGGATCGTTCTCGTAATCGCCCTGCCACAACGCCGGGTCCAGCTCACGGGTGCGGATATCGATGATCACTTTTGGCACCGCGCCGCTGATCAAGTCCCAGAAACCCGGAATCTTTTGCTGCGGATAGACCACGGTCACGTCAAGGATCGCGTCCAGCTGTTCGCCCATCGCCGCCAGCACAAACGCCACACCGCCCGCCTTGGGCTTGAGCAGGCGCGTAAAGGGTGAAGCCTGCTGCAAGCGTTTGGCCTCGTTGAACCGCGTGCCTTCCAGGTAATTGACCACCGTCACTGGCTGGCGCTTGAACAGCTCGCAGGCCTCTTTGGTGATCTTCAAATCCTGTCCTGCCAGCTCCGGGTGTTTGGCCAGGAAGGCCTTGGTGTAGCGCTTCATGAACGGGTAATCCAGCGCCCACCATGCCAGGCCGAGGAAGGGCACCCAGATCAGCTCTTTTTTCAGGAAGAACTTGAAGAACGGCGTACGCCGGTTGAGGGTTTGGATCAGTGCCGGAATGTCCACCCAGGACTGGTGGTTGCTGATCACCAGGTAGGAGGTGTCGCCGCGCAGGTCATCGCCGCCGCGAATGTCCCATTGGGTCGGGATGCACAGCGAAAAGATCAGCTTGTCGATTTCGGCCCAGGTCTCGGCGATCCACATCACCGCCCACGAGGCATAGTCGCGAAAGCGGCCGGGGGCAATCAGCTTGAGCAGGGCAAACACCATCAATGGCCCGAACAGCACCAGGGTGTTGAGTAACAGCAGCAGTGTGACCAAACAGCCGGTGAGCAGGCGGCGCATAAGCAACTCTTGGAATTGTGTGAGGCGGGCCATGATAAGAGAGGTGAGTCTAGAGGCCAAATCGCAAATTGCCCGACGAATGTTTCACAATGTGGCCTGTAGGGTTCAGAACTAACTAACCACGGCTTTTGCGGTCTAGAATCCGCCTACTTCTTTCCGGGGAAATCACTTCGTGAAACTGCTATTTGCCTCGCTCGCCCTGTTTGCCCTGCCGGCCATGGCCGCCGAACCGACCCTCTACGGTCGCTACGAATACATCCAGTTGCCCGAGATCGGCCAGACCTTCAAGGCCAAGATGGACACCGGCGCGCTGACCGCCTCGCTGTCGGCCCGTGATATCGAAACCTTCAAGCGTGATGGCGACGACTGGGTGCGTTTCCGCATTGGCGGCAAGGACGCGAGCGACAAGGTGTTCGAGCACAAGGTTTCGCGCATCAGCAAAATCAAGAGCCGCGCCGACGAAGACGACGACAAGGACGAAGCCACCGTAGCCAAGCGCCCGGTGATTGATCTGGAAATGTGCCTGGGCGACGTCAAGCGCACCGTGGAGGTCAACCTCACCGACCGCAGCAGTTTCAATTACCCGCTGCTGATCGGCGCCAAGGCCCTGCGTGAATTCGGCGCGGCGGTGAACCCGGCCCGTCGTTACACGGCTGATAAACCGGACTGCTGACAGACGCCCATGCCGCATATCCTGATTGTCGAAGACGAAGCCGCGATTGCCGACACGCTGATCTTTGCCCTGCAAGGCGAAGGCTTCACCACCACGTGGCTGAGCCTCGGCCAGGAGGCGTTGGCCCATCAGCGCCAGACCCCGGCCGACCTGATCATCCTCGACATCGGCCTGCCGGACATCAGCGGCTTTGAAACCTGCAAGCAGTTACGGCGCTTCACCGAAGTGCCGGTGATGTTCCTCAGTGCCCGCGATGGCGAGATCGACCGGGTGGTGGGGCTGGAGATCGGCGCCGATGATTATGTGGTCAAGCCGTTCAGCCCGCGGGAAGTGGCGGCGCGGGTCCGGGCGATTCTCAAACGAGTGGGCCCGGGCCTTGCCCCCGCCGTGTTTCAGGTTGACCTGGAGCGCATGCAGATCAGTTATCGCGGCCAGCCCCTGAGCCTGACGCGCCATGAGTTCCGCCTGCTGCAAAGCTTGCTGGAGCAACCCGAACGCGTGTTTAGCCGCGAGCAATTGCTGGATGCCGTCGGCGTGCCCGCCGATGCCGGCTACGAGCGCAACATCGATACCCATATCAAAAGCCTGCGCAGCAAACTGCGAAATGTAGCGGCGGATGCCGAGCCGATCCAGACCCATCGTGGCCTGGGCTATAGCTACAGCCCGAGCAACAGCTGATGCGCCTGGGGCTGCGGATTTTCCTGGTGTACGCGCTGTTTATCGGCCTGACCGGGTATTTCGTGCTCAACACGGTGATGAAGGAAATCCGCCCCGGCGTGCGCCAATCCACCGAAGAAACCCTGGTGGACACGGCCAACCTGTTGGCCGAGATCCTGCGCGAGGACGTGAAAAACGGCACCCTCGGCCAGAGCCATTGGCCGGAATACCTCAAGGCGTACGGCACTCGCCAGCCCGGCGCGACCATCTGGGGCCTGCCGAAAAACCAGGTCAACCACCGCATCTACGTGACCGATGCCAACGGCATCGTGTTGCTCGACTCCACCGGCGAAGCGGTTGGCCAGGATTACTCCCAATGGAACGACGTGTACCTGACCCTGCGCGGTGAGTACGGCGCGCGCTCCACGCGTAGCGAACTGGATGACCCGGCCACGTCGGTGATGCACGTGGGCGCGCCGATCCGTGATAACGGGCAGATTATCGGCGTGGTCACCGTGGCCAAACCCAACAGTTCGTTGCAGCCCTATGTCGACCGCACCGAGAACCGGCTGCTGTGGTACGGCGCTGGGCTGGTGGTGCTGGGCCTGTTGCTCGGCGCTTTGTTGTCGTGGTGGCTGAGTGTCGCGTTAAGGCGCCTGACCGCCTATGCCGAGGCGGTCAGCGAAGGGCGGCGTGCCGAGTTGCCGCATTACCGGGGCGGTGAGCTCAAGCAGTTGTCCACCGCCGTGGAGCATATGCGCACGCAACTGGAGGGCAAGGCCTACGTCGAGCATTACGTGCACACCCTGACCCACGAACTGAAAAGCCCGCTGGCGGCGATTCGCGGCGCGGCGGAACTGTTGCAGGGCGATATGACCCGTGAGCAGCAACAGCGCTTCGTGGGCAATATCGACAGTGAAAGCGCGCGCTTGCAGCAACTGATCGAACGCCTGCTGAACCTGGCACAAGTAGAGCAACGTCAGGGCCTGGAGGAACAGACGAGCATTGCGTTGGCGGGAATGGTCGAGGATGTGCTCAAGGCGCAGTGCGCGCGCATTGAAGGTGCCGGGTTGCAGGTCGAGCAGGCGATTGGCGCGCAGGTGAGGGTGTACGGCGAACCGTTTCTGTTGCGTCAGGCTTTGGGCAATCTGCTGGATAACGCGCTGGATTTCACGCCACCTGGCGGCACATTGAGGTTCAGCGCCCACACCCAACACCATGAAGTGCAGATCACGCTGTTCAACGGGGCCGCACCGATTCCCGATTACGCGCTGCCGCGCTTGAGCGAGCGGTTCTACTCGCTGCCACGCCCGGCCAGCGGGCGCAAAAGCACGGGGCTGGGCCTCAACTTTGTCGAGGAGGTGATGAAGCTCCACGGCGGTACTCTGCAGATCGGCAACGTGCCGGGCGGGGTACAAGTGGTGCTGCAACTCCACACAGTCTCCACATCCCCCACATAAACCGCCCATACGGGCTGCCCAGACTCTCCCCATCAAAACAGGGAGACACCCATGAACCGCAGCCTGCTATTCAAACTCGGCGCGATTGCGCTGCTGATCCTGCTGTTGCTGATTCCGTTGCTGATGATCAACGGCATCATCGTTGAGCGCCAATACACCCGCGATTCCGTGTTGGCCGACATCGCCCGCAGCTCCAGCTACAGCCAGCGCCTTACCGGCCCGGTGATGGTGGTGCCGTACCGCAAGATCGTCCGCGAGTGGAAACTCAATGAAAAGCTCAACCAACGCTACGAGGAAACCCGTGAAGTGCGCGGTCGTCTGTATTTCCTGCCGGAGCGTTTTGAGCTCGACGGTCAGGTGCAAACCGAACTGCGTGCTCGAGGCATCTACCAGGCGCGGCTGTTCCACGCCGACAACCGCATCAGCGGGCGTTTTGTTTTGCCTGAGCAGTTGGGTATCAAAGAAAACTTCGCCGATTACACTTTTGAGCCGGCGTATCTGGCGGTGGGTATCAGCGATATTCGCGGCATTGAAAATGCGCTGATGCTGGAACTGGGCAGCCAGCGCCTGGAGTTTTCGCCGGGCACCCAAGTGGCCTGGCTGGGCGAGGGCGTGCACGTGGCGTTGCCGGAGCTGGACAGTAAAAAGCCGGCCGCCCTGGACTTCGCCTTCGACCTGCGCCTGCAAGGCACCGAGCAACTGCAAGTGGTGCCGGTGGGCAAGACCAGCCAAGTGTCGCTGGCTTCGAACTGGCCGCACCCAAGCTTCACCGGCAACTTCCTGCCGACACAACGGGACGTGACCGACAAGGGGTTTACCGCCAACTGGCAGACCACGTTCTTCTCCACGAACCTCGAAGAAAGCATGCGCGGCTGTCCGCTCGATCAAGTCTGTGAGGATTTCAACAGCCGCAGCTTCGGCGTGAACTTCATCGACCCGGTGGACCAGTACCTCAAGAGCGACCGCGCGATCAAATACGCACTGCTGTTTATCGCCCTGACCTTTGCCGGTTTCTTCCTGTTCGAAGTGCTCAAGGGCCTGGCGGTACACCCGATCCAATACGCGTTGGTGGGGTTTGCCCTGGCGTTTTTCTACTTGCTGTTGCTGTCGTTGTCCGAGCACATCGGGTTCGCCCTGGCTTACCTCATCTCGGCGAGTGCCTGTGTGTTGTTGATCGGCTTTTATGTGTGCCACGTGCTGCGCAGCGTCCGCCACGGCCTGGGGTTCTCGGCAGGGTTGGCGGCCTTGTATGGCTTGTTGTACGGACTGTTGAGCGCCGAGGATTACGCGCTGCTGATGGGCTCGCTGTTGCTGTTTGGCCTGCTGGGCACGGTGATGGTGCTGACGCGCAAACTGGACTGGTACGGCGTGGGCAAGCGCAAGGGGTTTGATCTGGAGGCGGTGCAATGATCGGGTTGCGTGAGGATCAGCAGATGAGGGCGCGGATGGTCGACTATCTCAACTTCGCCACCGCCCTCTGTGGGAGCGGGCTTGCCCGCGATAGCAGAGGACCAGTACTCGATGTGTTGAATGACACACCGCTATCGCGGGCAAGCCCGCTCCCACACTGGACGGTGGTGGATGTTAGAGCGGGGGTTGAGTCTGCTGCATCGAAGGCCGCTGGCTGACCTCGGCATACCAGGCTGCAAGCTGGGGGTTGGCGTCACGCCATTGCAGGTCCGGGTGGCGGAAATCCAGGTAACCCAAGGCACAGGCCACGCTGATCGCTGCGATGTCGAAGTGGCTGCTCAGCTCGGCAATGGCGTCCTGTTCCAGCTCGGCGACGCTGCGACGGATCTTGTTGCGCTGCTCGTCCAGCCACTGGTCCCAGTGTTTGTCTGCGGGGCGCATCGCGGTCTCGTAGCGCACCAGCACGGCGGCATCCATGATGCCGTCGGCCAGCGAGGCCAGGGTCAGGCGGCGCCAGCGCGCCGAGCCGTCGCGGGGAATCAGCGGGTTGCCGACGTGCTGATGGTCGAGGTAGTCGAGGATCACCCGGCTGTCGTGCAACACGCTGCCGTCGGCCAGGCGCAGGGCCGGGATCTTGCCCACAGGGTTGCCTTGCACCACTTGGGCGTCCGGGTTGACCGGTGTCGGCGTACAGCCTTGCAGGGCCACGCGGTCCTGTTGGCCGGTTTCAGCCAGCAAGACGCGGACTTTGCGCACGAAGGGCGATGCGGGGTTGTGAAACAAGGTCATGCTGGGAGTGGACATGGGCAAACCTCAAGAATGGGCTGCGGCTAGCCTAGAGATATTGAGGGTGTTTTTGAAGGCTCCCACATTTTGATTTGTGAACACCGTTAAATGTGGGCGCTGGCTTGCCTGCGATAGCGCCTTCAGCCACGCCGCTTAAACAACCCCCAAACACCAATCACTGCGGGAACCCCCAGCCCCACCCAACTGAGCGAGTCCCACAGCCCATCCCCCAGCAACGCCGCAAACAGTCCGGCGGCGCTGAGCAGGCCAATCCCCAGTGGAATGCCGAACACCTTCCAGAAACTCGACTGCCGCGGCTTCATGGCTTGGCCGCCTTGCGCCGCACGACCCACAGGTAGACCCCGCTGCCCAGCACGATGATGGTCAGCACATCCAGCACCGCCCACAAAATCTTCATCGGCATACCGCCATAGTCGCCAAAGTGCAGCGGCTGGGACATGCCCATGGCGTCCATGTACCACGGCCGTTCAGCGATGGCGGTGACGGCCAAGGTGCTGGCGTCGATCAGCACCGGTGTGAGCAAATGCGAGGTCAGGTGCGTGCTTCCTTTCATGAACACCGCGTAATGGTGCTCGCTGGAAAAGCGTGTACCGGGGAAGGCGATGAAGTCCGGCTCCATGCCCGGCGCGGCCTTGGCCGCGATGGTCAGCAAGTCGGTGGCCGGTGCGCGCTGAGTCAGCGGCGGCGCGTTTTTGTAGGGTTCGATCATGGCGCTGAGGCTGTCCTGGCGCCAGGCGGCGATGATCAGGTCGGCGCAGGCGCTGATCACGCCGGTCACGCCCACCACCAGCGCCCAGGTCAGGGTGACCACGCCGATCAGGTTATGCAGGTCGAGCCAGCGCAGGCGCGTGGATTTGTCCTGGCGCACGGTGGCGAACTTCAGCCGGCGCATGAACGGCAGGTACAGCACCGTGCCGGAGACCATCGCCACCACGAACAAAATGCCCATGAATGCCAACAGCAACTTGCCCGTCAGGCCGACGAACATGTCCGTATGTAAGCGCAGCAGGAACAGCGTCAGCCCGCCATTGGCCGCCGGGGTTTCCACGGCTTGGCCAGTGCGCGCGTCAAGCATGAAGGTGTGGGACGAATTGGGTTCGGTGCCGGCCGTGGCGGCCATGATCGCGATCACGCCGTTCTTGTCGTCTTCGTCCCAGGCCAAGTATTGCATGGCTTCGCCGGGGCGATGGGCCTGCGCCTTGGCGACTAATTGCTCAAGATTGAGCTGCGGCGTGTCGGCGGGCATCTGAGCCAGTTCCGGCTCGTTACCCAGCAAGTGGTCGATCTCGTGGTGAAACACCAGCGGCAGGCCGGTGAGGGCGAGCAGCAGCAGGAACACCGTGCAGATCAGGCTGGTCCAGGTGTGGATGAAGGACCAGCGGCGGATGGTTTTGCTTTTCATGGTTCATCCAAATGCAAAAGGGCCACGGCGGACCGTGACCCTTGAGTGACCTTGTCAGCGGCTTACCACTTGTAGTTAACCGCCGCTACGACATTGCGCTCATCGCCGTAGTAGCACCAGGCCCCATCACAGGTCGACAGGTAGTCCTTGTTGAAGATGTTTTTGGCGGTGACATCCACCGAGACACCTGCGAGCACGGGGTTGAGGCGGCTCAAGTCGTAATGCACGGCGGCGTCATACACGGTGTACGAGCCCACATGACCGTTGGCTGTGTTGGCAGTGTTGCCATAGGTGTCGCCTACATACCGAACGCCAGCACCCACGCCGAAACCGTCCAGCACGCCCGAGTGCCATGTGTAGTCAGACCACAACGAAGCCTGGTTGCGTGGCACCAGCTTCATGCGGTTGCCTTTGTCGTCCCCCTTGAGGATTTCGGTGTCGGTGTAGGTGTACGAACCCACCAGTTTCAGATTGTCGGTCACTTGCGAGGTGGCTTCCAACTCAAGGCCGCGCACGCTGATTTCGCCGATCTGGCTGGTGATGTTGTTCTGTGTCACCGATACATTCTGCTGGCGCAGGTCGAACACCGCAGCGGTCAGCAAGGTCTTGCTGCCCACCGGTTGGTATTTCACGCCGACTTCGGTCTGTTTACCTTCGGTGGGTTTGAATGACTCGGTTGCGCTGGCGCTGGCACCGGCCGTGGGCTGGAACGACTCGGTGTAGGAAATGTACGGCGTGATGCCCGAATCGAACACATAGCTCAAGCCTGCGTTGCCGCTAAAGGCTTTGTCACGCTGGGTGTTGGTCGCATCGTTCATGTTGAAGAAGGTTGTGCCGGTGTGAATCCAGTCTTCACGCCCGCCCAGGGTCAGGCGCCATTTGTCCAGGGCAATCTGGTCCTGGATGTAGAGGCCGGTCTGCACGGTCTTCTGGTTGTAGTCGTAGAAGGTGAATGGCGCGCCCGCCGGGCGGGGCTGGTTGTAGATCGGGCGGTTCGGGTTGATGCTTGCCGCGTTGCCTTCGATCCAGTGGTAATCAGTATTGGAACGCTGGTGATCCAGGCCGAGCAACAAGGTATGGCTCAGCGCACCGGTCTGGAAGTCGGCCTGGAAATTGTTATCTAAAGCGAGTTGCGCGATGTCTTCATCGACCTTGTCGTAAATGCGTTTGAGCATGCCATCTGCACCGACTGCGGTATCGCCGTAGCTGGAGTAGGTGGTGTTAAACGCCAGCTCGCTCTTGGTGTAACGCAGGTTTTGTTTGAACTGCCAGACATCGTTAAAGCGATGGTCGAAGGCATAACCCAGGGCGTAGTAGGTGCGGTCGTAGTAGTCCTGGTCCGGTTCGCCGAGATTTTTGTGATGGGAAATCTTGCCGGCTGGCGAACTCAGCTTGGTGCCTTGCAATGGCAAAAACTGACCGCTGATACCGGTGTCATCGCGGGTGAATTGCGAAAGCAGGGTCAGGTGGGTGTCGTCGTTGATGTTCCAGGTCAGGCTGGGTGCGATGTTGTAGCGCTTGTCATCTACATGATCGATTGGCGTGCCGCTGTCGCGAACCACGCCATCAACGCGATAGAGAAACTCGCCTTGGTCATCGATTTTGCCGGTGCTGTCGAAGCTGATCTGTTTGCGGTTGTTGCTGCCGACTTCGGCGCGCACGGCATTGCTGCTTTCAGCCTGGGGGCGACGGCTGACCATGTCGAGCATGCCGCCGGGCGGGGTTTGGCCATAGACTGAGGAGGCCGGGCCACGCAACAGGGTGATGCGATCCAGGTTCCAGGTTTCTTGTTTCGGGTTGGCGTAGGAGCCCTTGGGCAACGGCAGGCCGTCGAGGAATTGGGTCGGCTCGAAGCCGCGCACCCGTAGCCAGTCGGCACGGGAATCACTGCCGTAGCTGCTGGCAATTACGCCGGGCATGTAGCGCACGGCGTCATCCAGGTTTTGCACGCCACGGTCTTCCATCTGCGCACGGGTGACCACAGACATCGAGCGAGGCGCCTCAATGATCGGCGTGTCGGTCTTGGTGCCCGCTGCGGTACGCGTTGCGACATAACCGTCTACCGGGCCCCAGGCGCTTTCATAGCTGCCCTGGCCGGTGATATTGGTTTCCGGCAACGCCACTACGCCTTCCGGAATCGCGACCAGCGTAAATGTCCCGGCGCTGCTCTGCTCCAGCTGCAACCCAGTCCCGCGCAATGCCTCACGCAGCGCGCCCTGTGCGTCGAACTGGCCTTTGACCGGGGCCGAGGTTTTGCCCGACGCCAGCGAAGGGTTGAGCGTCAGCGCCAAGCCGGCCTGGCTGGCGATCTGGTTCAAGGTGGTCGCCAACGGCGCCGCCGGCAGGTTGTAGGCGCGCACGCTGGAGGCCTGTTCGGCGGCGATCAGCGAGGTGCTGGCCAGCGGGGCGCTGAGGGCGATGGCCAGGGCTAACAGGCTGGGGCGCAACAAGGTGTCGAGCGTGCGGGACATGGGGAAGGCTCCTGAATGGAAATATTTCTCAATTGCCTAGGTGCCGAGCGAGAATCGAAAAGTGATAGGGCAGGGTGAAAATATTTTTCGGGGTGTTCTCCAGGGCCCCATCGCAGACACCGCAGGCCCTAAGGCTTACCCTTGACCGTCACCCACCACGGCGTGTGCTGCTCGATCTGCACCGGCAGGGTCGGCAGTAGGGCATTGAGCGCCAGCGTGGTGTCATGCAGCGGGAAGCTGCCGGTGATGCGCAACGCTGCGACGTTTTTATCCACACCCAGATAGCCCGTGCGGTAGCGCCCCAGCTCGTCGATCACATCGCCCAAACGTGCGTTGTCGACCACCAGCATGCCGCGCGTCCAGGCGTCGGTGGCGGGCGTGACGGCGAGCACCGGGCCGAGACCATCACTGCGCATCAGTACTTGTTGGCCTTCCTTGAAAATCTGTTCCTGGCGCAGCGCCTCAGGCTGGGCCGCCACGGCGGACTGCAGCACGCTCAGGCGCGTAGCGTCGTCTTCACGCCTCACGATAAACCGCGTGCCCAGCGCCCGCAGGCTGCCGTCGCGGGTTTGCACATAAAACGGCCGCGCATCGTTGTGGCCGGTTTCGACGAGGATTTCGCCTTCCTGCAACACGATCAGTCGGCGCTTTTCATCAAAGCGCACGTCGATGGCGCTGTGGGTGTTGAGGTTGATCAGCGTGCCATCCGCCAGTTTCAGCGTGCGCTGCTCCCCGGTGGCGGTGCGTTGATCGGCCAGCCAGTAGTGGATCGGCACGTAACGCTCACCGGCAAACAGTGCCAGGCCAATCACCAGCGCCACACTCGCCAGGCCGCTGCCCAGCTTGCGCACGCGTTGGCGAATGCTTTGGCGTGACTGCAAGAGTGCCGCCCGTGCCGGGCCCGAGGCGGCGCTGAAGCGTTGGTCGAGCATGCCCAGTTGGCGCCACGCGCGGGCGTGTTCTTCATGGCTGGCCAGCCATTTGTCGAACTCTTCGCGCTCGACCGGGCTGCCGTCACCCGAATCGAGGGAGAGTTGCCAGGCAATTGCCGCATCCAGCACACGCGCCGAAACCGGTTTGGCGCCTGTCACAGCGGCTCGCCATACAGCGCGATGTAGCACTGGCGAATGCCCTGGGCCAGGTACTGGCGTACACGCGGCACCGACACGCCAAGGCGCGTGGCGATTTCGGCGTGGCCCAGGCCGTCGAGGCGGTTATAGAGGAAGGCGGCGCGGGCCTTGCTCGACAGCTTGCCAAGCAGGCGGTCGATGGCCTTGAGGTCTTCAAGGATCAGTTGCTGCTCTTCGGGCGAGGGGTGTTCGCTTTCCGGGATCAGCATCAATTCGGTGAGGTAAGCCTGCTCCAGCGCCGCACGGCGGAAGTAGTCGAACAGCAGGCCTTTGGCGATGGCCACCAGAAACGCGCGGGGTTCGCGGGGTTCGCGCAACTCATCACGGCCCAGCAGGCGCATGAAGGTGTCCTGGCTCAGGTCTTCGGCGCGGCTCGGGCATGCCACGTTGCGCCGCAGCCAGGCCAGCAGCCAGCTACGATGGTCGCGATACAACGCGCCAACAAGCTCACTGTGTGGGGTCTGGACCGACGACAAGGCATCACCGAATAAACAAGAGGTTTAAACTAACGAGAATTATTCGCGATTGTGTCAGAGGCGCAAGGCGCGCGCAATTGGCGTCTGTCGGGCGGTGCTATTAAAACGATGGCGCTTGTTTGCGCCGTTTCCATTGGCTCAAACGCTCTTGCAGTGCCTGCGGGCTATCGATTTGCTGGCGGTTCGCGCGGCTGAACAGGATGAGCATCAGTTCGGCGGTGGCCAGGGCGTCGGCGCTGGCGTGATGGCGTTCACCCACGTGCAGCTTGAAGTGGTTGATCCAGTCGTCGAGCCCGGCTTCACGAATATTGGCCTCGGGGCACAGCAGCGGGGCGATGTCGGCCACATCGAGAAACGGATGGGCCAAGCGATAACCCAGGCTGTCCTTGAGTGCGCGGCACAGCATGTGTTGATCGAAAGGCGCGTGGAAAGCCAGCAATGGGCTGTCGCCGACGAACTCCATGAAGTCGAGCAGGGCTTCGGCCGGGTCGCTGCCGGCGGCAATCGCACTTGGGCCCAGGCCATGGATCAGCACGCTGGGGCCGAGCTTTGTTTCGGCACGTTGCAAGGTGCGCTCGAACAGTTGGGAAAAATCCACCGCGCCGTCCTCGATCACCACAGCGCCGATGGACAACACCTGGTCGCGGTTGAGGTTCAGGCCGCTGGTTTCCAGGTCCACGACGACCCAGCGCTGGCTGCGCAACGGCCCGTCGCCCAGCACCCGGGGGTTGGGCAGTTGTGCCAGGCGTTGCTGTTGCTGTGCGTCGAGGCCGGGTTTTTTCGCACGTAGCCAGCCGAACCAACTCACAGTTGATACCGCAATGTCAGGCTGCTTTGCAGGCGCTGGGCCTGACGCAGGGATTCACGCAGGATGCGCCGGTCAAGGTGGTTGAGGCTGTCGGGGTCGACGCGGTTGGAATACGGCTGGTTTTCGCGGGTTTGCAACTGGTGCTGCTGCATGCGGGTTTGCTGGATGAAATGGTAAGCCTCTTCATAGGCGGCGCCATCCAGCGGTTCGATGACCTCCTTGGCCACCAACTGGCGCAGGCGCTCCAAGGTGTTGTTGGCGTGGACACCATTGGCCAGGGCCAGCAGGCGTGCGCCGTCGACAAAAGGCGTAAGGCCCTGCACTTTCAGGTCCAGCGTGGCCTTTTCCGCGCCTTTGCGCGCCAGCACAAACTCGCGGAAACGCCCCACGGGCGGGCGCTGGCGCAACGCGTTCTCGGCCAGCATGCGCTGGAACAGCCGGTTATCTGCAACCTGATCAAGAATGCCCTGGCGCAATTGCTCGCAGCCACGCTCGTCACCCCACACCACCCGCAGATCGAAATAAATGCTCGACCCCAGCAGGTTCTCCGGCGTCGCCTCGCGGATAAACGCGGCAAACCGCCGTGCCCATTCCGCCCGCGACAGGCACAGCTCGGGGTTGCCGGCCATGATATTGCCCTTGCACAGGCTGAAGCCGCACAGCGCCAGGCTCTGGTTGATCTGTTGCGCGAGCGGCAGCAGCCGTGCGCGAAAGTCGGCCGCTTCGGCGGCATCTTTGGCCTCGAACAGGATGCCGTTGTCCTGATCGGTGAATAGCGTCTGCTCTCGGCGCCCTTCGCTGCCGAAGCACAGCCAACTGAAGGGCACGCCTGGGTCGCCTTTTTCAGCCAGCGTCAGCTCGATCACCCGGCACACGGTGTGATCGTTGAGCAGCGTAATGATGTGAGTGATCTGGGTCGACGAGGCGCCATGGGCCAGCATGCGCTCGACCAATTGGCCGATTTCGCCGCGAATCGCCACCAGATTTTCCACCCGCGGCGCGTTGCGGATGGTGCGGGCCAGGTGTACCAGGTCCACGCGTTGCAGGGAAAACAGGTCACGCTCGGACACCACGCCGCACAGGCGTTGATCCTTGACCAGGCACACGTGGGCGATGTGCCGCTCGGTCATGGCGATGGCGGCGTCGAAGGCGCTGTGGTCAGGCGTCAGGAAGAAAGGCGCCAGGGTCATGTGATGTTCGATGACCTGGTTGAAATCGCTGGCGCCGTCAGCCACCACTTGGCGCAGGTCGCGCAGGGTGAAAATACCCAGGGGCGCCTTGTGCTCGTCCACGATCACGATGCTGCCCACTTGTTGTTCATGCATCTGCGTAACCGCCTCGCGCAACGGCGTGTTCGGGCTGCAGGTAACCGGGTGGCGCATGGCCAATTCGCCGAGGCGGGTGTTCAGCGAATATTGGGTGCCGAGGGTTTCCACGGCTTTTTGCTGCACCTGCTGGTTGATCTGGTCCAGCAGGCTGCTGACACCGCGCAAGGCAAAGTCGCGAAACGGGCTGGAAAGCGCGAACAGCTTGATAAAGGCCGGCTTGTTCAGTTGCAGGCAAAAGGTGTCTTCGGCGGCCTTGTGTTCGGTACGGGTCGCCCGCTCGCCCAGCAGTGCGGCGAGGGGAAAGCATTCGCCAGTGGTGATTTCGAAGGTGGTTTCGGTGGAGTCGGGCCGCTCGCCCACCACCCGGCCTTGTTTGACGATGTAGAAATGCTCGACCGGCCCGCCCGACGGCTTGAGGATGCTGTCCCCAGGTCCATAGAAGCGCAGTTGGCATTGTTCGACCAGAAACGCCAGGTGCGCGTTTTCCATCTGGTTGAAGGGCGGGAAGCGTTGCAGGAATTGCAGGGTGCCGTGGATGTTCTGCAACACGGCGGTTTTTCCCGCCTGGGCGAAAGCATCAGCTTTACTCATAACAGTGACCGCAGTTTTTTTGTCGTTATCGTGCCTCATGGTCGACTTCCGCGCGGCGAGTGCCCATTGGACGTAAGTCTAGGTCGAGAGAAACCGTGCAGAACTAGGGAAAAACCTTACATGGCTATTGTCCAAACCCCGTAGAACGCCCACTAGGCAAACTTTCCGACGAAGTGCACATTGTTCGCCCTTCCGCAGATGTCTGACGAGTGTGCTGGGAGATTGATGAGAACTGCTGAGAAACGTATGTCCGACCACGATATTTTGAGTGATGCCGAGCGCGAGGCGCTGAGCGCCGTGATGCTTGAGCCCGATTTACCGCCACAACGCGTGTTGATTGTTGACGACGACAAGGACGCGCGTGAACTGCTGGCGGAAATCCTGGGGCTGGACGGCATTCGCTGCATGACCGCCGACAGCGGCGAGTCGGCGTGGGACTTGTTGAGCTCCAGCAGTTCGATCGGTTTGTTGATCACGGATTTGCGCATGGCACCGAGCAACGGCCTGGAGCTGATCCGCCAGGTGCGCAGCTCTACTCGGGCGGCGTTGCCGATCATCATCATGTCGGGGGACGCGGAAGCGCCGGATGTGATTGATGCGATGCATTTGAGCGTGGTGGATTTTTTGCTCAAGCCGATTGATAGCGTGAAGCTGGCGAAGATGGTCAAGCGGGAATTGGGGATGGCTTCCTGATTTTGCGGTGAAGGCGTGGGCCTCTTCGCGAGCAAGCCCGCTCCCACACTCGACGGCGTACACCCTGTAGAAATGCGATCGAATGTGGGAGCGGGCTTGCTCGCGAAAGCGTCAGCCCAACCACCCTAAAGCTTAAAGAAAAAGCCCCGATCTCGCGATCAGGGCTTTTTCATTTACAGGCCGTTTTTAGCCTTGAATTCCCGGCGCCGACGATGCAACACCGGCTCGGTATACCCATTGGGCTGTTTAGTCCCTTCAATCACCAACTCCACCGCTGCCTGGAACGCGATGTTGCTGTCGAAATCCGGTGCCAGCGGACGGTACAGCGCGTCACCGGCGTTCTGACGGTCCACCACCGGCGCCATGCGCTTGAGGCTTTCCAGCACCTGGTCTTGGTTGACGATGCCGTGGCGCAGCCAGTTGGCAATGTGCTGGCTGGAAATGCGCAGGGTGGCGCGGTCTTCCATCAAGCCCACGTCGTTGATGTCCGGCACCTTCGAGCAACCGACGCCCTGGTCGATCCAGCGCACCACATAACCCAGGATGCCCTGGGCGTTGTTGTCCAGCTCGTTGCGGATTTCTTCGTCGGACCAATCGGTATTAGTGGCCAGAGGAATGGTCAGGATGTCGTCCACCGAGGCGCGTTCGCGTTTGGCCAGTTCGGCCTGGCGGGCGAACACGTCGACCTTGTGGTAGTGCAGCGCGTGCAATGCAGCGGCGGTGGGCGAAGGTACCCACGCGGTGTTGGCGCCGGCCAGTGGGTGAGCGATTTTCTGCTCAAGCATCGCCGCCATCAGGTCGGGCATGGCCCACATGCCTTTACCGATCTGCGCGCGGCCTTGCAGGCCGGTGCTCAGGCCGATATCGACGTTCCAGTTCTCGTAGGCGCCAATCCATTTTTCCGCCTTCATCGCGGCCTTGCGCACCATCGCGCCAGCTTCCATGGAGGTGTGGATTTCGTCGCCGGTACGGTCGAGGAAGCCGGTGTTGATAAATACCACGCGCTCGCTGGCCGCCTTGATGCAGGCCTTGAGGTTGACCGTGGTGCGGCGCTCCTCGTCCATGATCCCGACTTTGAGCGTGTTGCGCGGCAGGTTCAGCACGTCTTCGATGCGGCCGAACAGCTCGTTGGTGAATGCCGCTTCTTCCGGGCCGTGCATCTTCGGTTTAACGATGTACACGGAACCGGTGCGGCTGTTCTTGCGGCTGCTGGTGCCGTTCAGGCTGTGGATGGCTGCCAGGCTGGTGATCAGGCCGTCGAGAATGCCTTCGGGCACTTCGTTGCCGGCGTTGTCGAGGATCGCGTCGATGGTCATCAAGTGGCCAACGTTGCGCACGAACAGCAGCGAACGGCCGTGCAGCGTCACATCCTGGCCATTCACGCCGGTGTACACGCGGTCAGGGTTCATGGTGCGGGTGAAGGTCTTGCCGCCCTTGGCGACTTCTTCGGCCAGGTCGCCCTTCATCAGGCCGAGCCAGTTGCGGTAGATCACCACCTTGTCGTCGGCGTCGACGGCGGCCACGGAGTCTTCGCAGTCCATGATGGTGGTCAGCGCGGCTTCCATCAGCACGTCTTTGACGCCGGCAGCGTCGGTCTGGCCGACCGGGGTGCTGGCGTCGATCTGGATTTCGAAGTGCAGGCCGTTGTGCTTGAGCAGGATCGCGATCGGCTCGGCCGCAGGGCCCTGGAAACCGATCAACTGAGCATCGTCGCGCAGGCCGCTGTTGCTGCCGCCCTTGAGGCCGACGATCAGCTTGCCATCGACGATCTTGTAACCGGTGGAATCAACATGGCTGCCGGCGCTGAGCGGGGCGGCTTCGTCGAGGAAGGCGCGGGCGAAGGCGATGACCTTGTCACCCCGGATCTTGTTGTAGCCTTTACCTTTCTCGGCGCCGTCGGCTTCGCTGATGGCGTCGGTGCCATACAGCGCGTCATACAGCGAACCCCAGCGCGCATTCGAGGCGTTGAGGGCGAAACGGGCGTTCATTACCGGTACGACCAGCTGTGGGCCGGCCATGCGGGCGATTTCGTCATCGACGTTTTGGGTCGTGGCCTGGAAGTCTGCGGCTTCTGGCAGCAGGTATCCGATGTCTTGCAGGAAGGCTTTGTAGGCCACCGCGTCGTGCGCCTGGCCGGCGTGGGTCTGGTGCCAGGCGTCGATGCGCGCCTGGAAATCGTCGCGTTTGGCGAGCAGGGCTTTGTTCTTCGGGGCCAGGTCGTGGATGACCTTGTCGGCGCCGGCCCAGAACTGCTCGGCAGTGATGCCGGTGCCGGGAATGGCTTCGTTGTTCACGAAGTCGAACAGGACTTTGGCGACCTTAAGGCCACCGACTTGAACGTGTTCAGTCATCTCTTGCCTCACTCTGCGGAGCTTATGCGCTTTTCAAGATTTTCATTATGTAGTGCACGGTTGGGCATACTACATGATGACTTGCGGTTGTGAAAATTTGACTAAATACGTCGTTTAGCGACCCTCCTGTGACATTCGGTCACAGCGGGGAATGGGATGTTCTCAAAAAAGTATCGGATTGTTCCAGATAAATATAAAAATGGTACACGATTTGTTTTCGAGGGCTCCCGAGTCCACCTTGTAGATTGAATTCAGAGGGCTTCGCCATGGACCATCTTGTACTCACTATTATCGCCGCCGACAAACCCGGCCTCGTCGAACGCATCGCACAGAACATCGCCGCCCACGGTGGCAACTGGCTGGAAAGCCGTATGGCGCACATGGCCGGGCAGTTTGCCGGGATATTGCGTGTCGGTGTGCCGGCCGAAAACCGCCAGGCGTTGGTCGGCGCGCTGGAAGATTTATCCACACACGGCATTCGCGTGTTGGTGGGCGAGGGCAGTACCGGGCAGGCAGCGGCGTCCAAGTCGATCCTGATGACGCTGGTGGGCAACGACCGCTCCGGCATCGTGCGCGAGATCACCGCGCTGTTGAGCAAGCAGGGTGTGAACCTGGAGAGCCTCAGCACGGACGTGCGCCCGGCGCCCATGAGCGGCGACCCGTTGTTTACCGCCGAGGCGCTGTTGCAGGTGCCGGCCGCGTTATCCCTGGATACCTTGCAGCTGTCCCTGGAAACCCTGGCGGATGACTTGATGGTGGAGCTGCACCACGAGGAATAATTTGCCCACATAGGTTATGCATGGAAATCTTGCATGGGCCTGTGGATAACCTGTAGAGACCCGGCGCCGGGCCAGGCCGGCCGGGCTTCTTCGCCAGTTGAGCAAAAAACGAACAGTTTCAAAGGCTTGTGCACAAATGGCGGGGATCAGGTTGTGGATAACCTTGGGGTTAATGCCTGCAAGCCACGCCGGCTGTGGCTTGCAGGGGGTTGTACGTTATTTGATCAGCGCTTGCGCGCGCTGAGCCAGATATCCACGCTGTATACCACCAGGCCGGCCCAGATGAACGCGAAGGCGGTCAGCGTACTCGGCGCCAGATGCTCACCGAACAACAGCACGGCTTCCAGCAGCACCAATGTCGGCGCGGTGTACTGCAAAAAGCCCAGCGCGGTGTAGGGCAAATGCCGTGCGGCGGCGTTGAAGCACACCAGCGGGATCAGTGTAACGGGACCTGCGGCCACCAGCCACCAGGCCTCGGACGTGCTCCAGAACTCGGACTGCAAACTGTGGGCCGACGGGTTGAACAGCAACCACGCGATGGCAATCGGCACCAGCATCCAGGTTTCCACCACCAACCCAGGCAGCGCCTTTACGGGTGCCTGTTTGCGGATCAGGCCGTAGAAACCAAAGGTCATCGCCAGCACCAGCGACACCCACGGCAAACTGCCGACCTGCCACACCTGTTGCGCCACCCCGGCCGCCGCCAGCCCGACCGCCACCCACTGCAGGCGCCGCAGGCGTTCGCCGAGGATCAGCATGCCCAGCACCACGTTCACCAACGGGTTGATGTAGTACCCCAGGCTCGCCTCCAGCATGCGGCCGCTGTTGACCGCCCACACATAGGTCAGCCAGTTGGCCGCGATCAACGAGCCGCTGAGTGCCAGAATCGCCAGGCGCTTGGGGTTGTCGCGCAACTCGCGAAACCAGCCGGGGTGCTTCCACACCATCAACAGCAAACCGCCAAACAGCGCGGACCACAGCACGCGGTGCACGATGATCTCGGCGGCGGGCACGCTGGCGATGGCTTTGAAGTAGAGCGGGAACAGGCCCCAGGTGATGTAGGCGCTCAGGCCCAGGATGTACCCCTTGCGAGGGTTGGCGGCGTGCATTGCAGAATCCTTGCTTAGGCAGCTAACAAAGCGCGATTGTAAGGATATTTGCCAGGTAACGGGTGGTGCTTTTCTGTGGGAGCTGGCTTGCCTGCGATAGCATCACCGGGGTGCAGCAGGTAAACCGAGGTGCCTGCATCGCAGGCAAGCCAGCTCCCACACAAGCCACCCACAGGGGAGTGTGCGGTCAGAAGAGTTTCAGCGGTTCTTCGTTGAGCGCCGCCAATTGCTCGCGCAACGCCAGCACCTGGTCGCCCCAATACCGCTCGCTGCCAAACCACGGGAAACTGTGGGGGAACGCCGGGTCGTCCCAGCGCCGTGCCAGCCAGGCGCTGTAGTGCATCAGGCGCAGGGCGCGCAATGGTTCGATCAGCGCCAGCTCGCGGGGGTCGAAATCGTGGAATTCCTGATAGCCGTCCATCAACTCCGACAGTTGGCCAAGGCATTCCTGACGGTCACCGGCAAGCATCATCCACAGGTCCTGCACCGCCGGGCCCATGCGGCAGTCATCCAGGTCGACGATGTGGAACATCTCGTCGCGGCACATCATGTTGCCGGGGTGGCAATCGCCGTGCATGCGGATGTTCTTGTGCGGCGTGGCCTTGTACACCTCTTCCACGCGCTTGAGCAGGTCGCGCGCCACGGATTCGTAGGCGGGCAGCAGGCTCTTGGGAATGAAGTTGCCTTCGAGCAGGGTATTGAGGGAATCGTGGCCGAAGTTTTTCACGCCCAACGCTTCACGGTGTTCGAACGGGCGGGTGGAGCCCACCGCGTGCAGACGGCCGAGCAATTGGCCAAGGCGGTAGAGTTGATCAAGGTTGCCCGGCTCTGGCGCGCGGCCGCCACGCCGTGGAAACAGAGTGAAACGGAAGCCCGCGTGTTCGAACAGGCTCTCGCCGTTGTGGATCAGCGGCGCAACCACTGGCACTTCGCACTCGGCCAGTTCGAAGGTGAAGCGGTGTTCTTCGAGGATGGCTTCGTTGGTCCAGCGCTGCGGCCGATAAAACTTGGCGATCAGCGGCTCGGCGTCTTCGATGCCCACCTGATACACGCGGTTTTCGTAGCTGTTGAGCGCCAACACGCGCGCATCGCTGAGAAAACCGATGCTTTCGACCGCGTCGAGCACGAGGTCGGGGGTGAGTGTTTCAAACGGATGGGCCATGCGAACTCCTGCGCGCAGCAGGGCGCCGCGTCCGGCCGGGTATGGTAACGCACACGAGCATAGATAGGTGGTGGCTGTGCGGACGCCTTCGCGAGCAAGCCCGCTCCCACATTCGACCGCGTTTTTTCAGACTAAACGCGGTTAACTGTGGGAGCGGGCTTGCTCGCGAATACGGTCTGTCAGGCGCCGACGATGCCGCCGTCATCCCGTCGGATCGCCATCACCGACGACCGCGGCTTGCCGTTCGGCAGATGCTCCGGCCAGGTCGAACCCCCCGTTTCGCCCGGGTGCTGAATGCCCACAAAAAGCGTTTTCTGATCCGGCGAGAAGCTGATGCCTGTCACTTCGCAAGCGACCGGGCCGACCATGAAGCGGCGAATTTCTCCGGTGGACGGGTCCGCACACAGCATCTGGTTGTTGCCCATCCCGGCGAAGTCGCCCGCGTTGCTGTAGTCGCCATCGGTGAGAATCCACAAGCGCCCGGCCTTGTCGAAGCCCAGGCCGTCGGGGCTGTTGAACATGTTCTGCGGGTTGATATTCGACGAGCCGCCTTTCGGCGTGCCGGCATGCACGCCGGGGTTGCCGGCCACCACAAACAGGTCCCAGCTGAAGTCCGCTGCGCCGTGGTCATCGGCGTTGGCCTTCCAGCGCAGAATCTGCCCGTAGACGTTTTTCTCACGCGGGTTAGGGCCGCCCACCGGCTGGCCGTCTTCGCCGCGCTTGGCATTGTTGGTGAGGGTGCAATACACCTGGCCGTCGGTGGGGCTGACCACGATCCATTCCGGGCGGTCCATGCGCGTGGCTTTCACCACGCTGGCGGCCAGGCGCGCGTGGATCAGCACTTCGGCCTGGTTGGCGAAACCCGAGCTGGCATCGATGCCGTTTTTGCCATGGGTCAGCTCCACCCATTGGCCTTTGCCCTTGGGGTGGTCGGCGTTGCCGTCGCCCGCATCGAAGATCGCCACAAACAAGGTGCCGTGATCAAGCAGGTCTTTGTTGGCCTTGGGGTTTTTGTGGTTGATCTTGTCGCGGCTGACGAACTTGTAGATGAACTCACCGCGCTCGTCGTCGCCCATGTACACCACGGCGCGGCCATCGCGGGTTTCGGCCAGGGCGGCGTTTTCATGTTTGAAGCGGCCCAGCGCGGTGCGTTTGGCAGGCGTGGATTGCGGGTCGAACGGGTCGATTTCCACTACCCAGCCATGGCGGTTGAGTTCGTTGGGGTTCTTGGCCATGTCGAAGCGCGGGTCGTGTTGATGCCAGTTGATGTCTTTGCTGGCGGCCACCACGCCGTAGCGTTTTTGCCCGGCGTCGAAGGTCTGTTGTGGGTTACTGCTGCCGAAGCAGTCGGTGAAGTTCTCTTCGCACGTCAGATAAGTGCCCCACGGGGTTTTGCCGTTGGCGCAGTTCTGGAAGGTACCGAGGGCTTTCTTGCCGGATTTGTCGGCGCTTGTTTTCAGCCAGTCGTGGCCAGCGGCCGGGCCGCTCAGGCGGATCGGCGAGTTGCCGTGGATACGGCGGTTGTAGCGCGAGTCCTGGACGAACTGCCAGGTGTCGCCCTTGCGCCGCACTTCGATCACCGACACGCCTTCGCTGGCCTGGGCCTTGCGCACGTCTTCGGCCGACTGCGGCGCGCCGCCGTGGGCGAAGAGGTAGCGATAGTTGGTGTATTCGTTGTTGATCGCCATCAGCGCACGGTTGTTATCGCCGGGGAAGGCGAACAGGCTCATGCCGTCGTTGTTGTCGCCGAACTGTTGTTCCTGGGCTTTGGCCGTGCCGTTGCCGGACGGGTCGAAGGCCGGGGCGTTTTTGCTCAACGGCTGGCCCCAACTGATCAGCACCGAGGCACTGTAGCCCGGCGGCAAGGTGATGGCGTCGCTGGTGGCGGCGGCGATGCTGGTAAAACCCAGCAGCGGGCTGGCGGAGGCGGCACTCACGGCGAGTGCGCTGCGGGTGAGCAGGTTGCCGCCCAGGAACATTGCGGCACCGCACAAGGCGCCTGCGCCGATGAAACGGCGGCGGGTCAGGCCGACCATCTGTTCAAGGTCGGTGGCTTGGTTTTCTTCTAATAGGCTCATTTCAGGCTCCCTGCGGTTTTTGCAGACACCTTAAGGAGCGCACGTGACGAAATTGTTGCAGTTTGAAGGCTGTGCAGCGCTATACCGGTGTGCCGAGCAACACATTGCTCGGCGCGAACTGCACCTGGATCGGCTGGCCTTCGGCGGCGCCCAACGCCTTGAGCGCGGCGGGCTGCGCCAGGGCGCACAACACGAGGCCGTTGGGCAGGGCGACACGCACTTCGCTTGGGCCGTCATCGGCGTCGAGAATCGCGTCGATAAGTCCGCTCATGCAATTGTGTCCAGGTGTTGCGGCTTGCCCGACCGCGAGCAACTCCAGCCAGCCGGCCTTGATCAACGCAATCACCTCAACGCCAGTCTCCAGCTCCAGCCGCTGCGTGCTGTCGTGGGTGATTTGCGCCTCCAGCGTCAGGCCGCCCACCAGTTGCAGGCGGATCACGTCGTTGCGGCCATGGCTGTCGATGGCGACGACCTGGCCATGCAGTTGGTTGCGCGCGCTGGTGCGCAACATCAAGCGGCCCAGCAGGTTGAAGTCGCTGGCGTCTTCATCCGAGCCCAGTACTTCGGCCTGCAACACTTGCAGGCGCTGATAGAGGCGCAACACGCGTTCACCTTCAGCGGTGAGCCTGGCGCCACCGCCGCCTTTGCCGCCGACACTGCGCTCCACCAAGGGGTGCTGCGCGAGGTTGTTCAGCTCATCGATGGCATCCCATGCGGCCTTGTAACTCAAACCGGCGCTTTTTGCCGCACGAGTAATCGAGCCTTGCTCGGCGATATGCGCCAACAGGGCAATGCGTTGGGGGCGGCGGATGATGTGTTGGCTGAGTGAGGTCGGCAGAGACATGTGGATACGCTTTTATAAGGTCAGCGGACGTTGCAGGCGTGGCGCGCGCGAGTCAAGTCACGCACCTGGTTTTGGTGTGCGTGCCAGGCAGTAGACATCGACCTGGCAGGCGCCGGCGTCCATCAACAGCCGGGCCAGGCTGTGGGCAGTGGCGCCGGTGGTCAGCACGTCATCCACTAGCGCGAAGTGGCGGCCTTGCACCTGGGCACCGGGCGCCAGTGTAAATGCAGTGAGCAGGTTGCGCTGGCGGGTCTTGGCGTCGAGGGCTTGCTGCGCGACGGTTTCATGGGGGCGTAACAACACCTGTTCATTGTGTGGGAGGTCGAGGCGTTCACTGAGCCAGCGCGCCAGCATCTGCGCCTGGTTGAAGCCGCGTTCACGCAGGCGCTTGCGCGCCATGGGCACCGGCAGCAGGCAGTCGGGGCGGGTGAGTTCGGCGTTGTCGAAGCGATGTTGCAGATGGCGCCCCAGCAGACGCGCGAGCATGTGGCCAAGGGGCCAGCGCGATTGGTGCTTGAAGCGGGTGATCAGGGTGTCGACTGGAAAGCCGTAGGTCCAGGGCGCGATCACCTGTTTAAAGGCCGGTGGTTTTTTCTGGCATTGGCCGCAGGTCAGCCCTTCCATCGGCAAGGGCAGAGCGCACACCTCGCAATGCTCCATCAGCCATGGAAGCTCGGTTTCGCAGACGTTACACACACAATCGGCCGATTCAGCCGGCTCATCGCAAATTAAACAGCTGTGATTGTTTTTTGACCAGATGTAAACCTGATGTTTGTGGTCCGGTTGACAGTGCATGAATCTTCCTTAAATATGCCGAGCATCCGTGTCGTGACTGTGGGTATTACCTCTCCACAGTGAAAGCCCAAGCATAATCAAGGAAACGCCCATGAGCGCCAGCACCTCTGCAACCCTGCGTCACGATTGGTCCTTAGCCGAAGTCAAAGCGCTGTTCGTGCAGCCTTTCAATGACCTGTTGTTCCAGGCGCAGACCGTGCACCGCGCGCATTTCGACGCCAACCGTGTGCAGGTGTCGACCTTGCTGTCGATCAAAACCGGCGCCTGCCCGGAAGATTGCAAATATTGTCCGCAGTCGGGCCACTACAACACGGGCCTCGAAAAAGAGAAGCTGATGGAAGTGCAGAAGGTCCTCGAAGAGGCCGCTCGCGCCAAAGCCATCGGTTCGACCCGCTTCTGCATGGGCGCCGCCTGGAAACATCCGTCGGCCAAAGACATGCCCTACGTACTGCAAATGGTCAAAGGCGTGAAGGCCATGGGCCTGGAAACCTGCATGACCCTTGGCCGCCTCGACCAGGACCAGACCGAAGCCCTAGCCCAGGCCGGCCTGGACTACTACAACCACAACCTCGACACCTCGCCGGAGTTCTACGGCAGCATCATCACCACCCGCACCTACAGCGAGCGCCTGCAAACCCTGGCTTACGTGCGCGACTCGGGGATGAAAATCTGCTCGGGCGGCATCCTCGGCATGGGCGAGTCCCTCGACGACCGCGCCAACCTGCTGATCCAGCTGGCCAACTTGCCGGAGCATCCGGAGTCGGTGCCGATCAACATGCTGGTGAAAGTCGCCGGTACGCCGCTGGAAAACGCCGAAGATATCGACCCGTTCGACTTCATCCGCATGCTCGCCGTGGCGCGCATCCTGATGCCGCAATCCCACGTGCGCCTGTCGGCGGGCCGTGAGGCGATGAACGAACAGATGCAGGCCTTGGCGTTTTTCGCCGGCGCCAACTCGATTTTCTACGGCGACAAACTGCTGACCACCGCCAACCCGCAGGCTGACAAGGACATGCAACTGTTCGCGCGCCTGGGGATCTTGCCGGAAGCCCGTGAAGAGCATGCTGATGAAGTGCATCAGGCTGCGATCGAGCAGGCATTGGTGGAGCAAAAGAGCAGCGAGCAGTTCTATAACGCCGTGGTTTGACGCCTAGCTCTTCATTTGGAATGCCTTCCAAATGTGGGAGCGGGCTTGCTCGCGAATACGGTGTGTCAGCCAGCACATCCATCACTGACCCACCGTATTCGCGAGCAAGCCCGCTCCCACATTTGATCGCATTCAGTCTCTAGTTCTTTGATTCACCGAGGCCAGCATGTCTTTCGATCTCGCCGCGCGCCTCGCTGCCCGCCGTGCCGAACACCTCTACCGCCAACGCCCGCTGCTCGACAGCCCCCAAGGCCCGCAAGTGGTGGTCGACGGCCAACCCTTGCTCGCCTTCTGCAACAACGACTACCTGGGCCTGGCCAACCATCCGCAAGTGATCGAAGCCTGGCGCGCCGGGGCGTCCCGTTGGGGCGTGGGCGGTGGCGCCTCGCACCTGGTGGTCGGCCACGCTACACCGCACCATGAACTGGAAGAAGCCCTGGCCGAGCTGACCGGGCGCCCCCGCGCCTTGCTGTTTACCACCGGTTACATGGCCAACCTCGGCGCGGTCACCGCGTTGGTGGGGCAGGGCGACACGGTGCTGGAAGACCGCCTGAATCACGCGTCATTGCTGGATGCAGGCTTGCTGTCCGGCGCACGGTTCAACCGCTACCTGCACAACGACGCCGACAGCCTGGCCAAACGCCTTGAGAAGGCCACCGGCAATACGCTGGTGGTCACCGACGGCGTGTTCAGCATGGACGGCGACCTGGCCGACTTGCCCGCGCTGGCCCGCCAAACCCGTGCCAAAGGCGCCTGGCTGATGGTGGACGATGCCCATGGTTTCGGGCCGCTGGGTGCAAACGGTGGCGGTATCGTCGAGCATTTCGGCCTGAGCCAGGAGGATGTGCCGGTATTGGTCGGCACGCTGGGCAAAGCGTTCGGTACTGCCGGGGCCTTTGTGGCGGGCAGTGAAGCGTTGGTCGAAAGCCTGATCCAGTTCGCCCGGCCCTATATCTACACCACCAGCCAGCCACCCGCTCTGGCGTGCGCCACGCTGAAAAGTTTGGAGCTGCTGCGCACCGAGCATTGGCGCCGTGAGCACCTCAATGGCCTGATCCGCCAGTTCCGCCAGGGCGCAGAGCAATTGGGGCTGGACTTGATGGACAGTTTCACGCCGATCCAGCCAATCCTGATCGGCGACAGCGCAAGGGCTGTGCGCCTTTCACAGATGCTGCGCGAGCGGGGGTTGATGGTCACTGCGATCCGCCCGCCGACCGTGCCGGCCGGCAGCGCGCGTTTGCGCGTGACCCTGACGGCGGCCCACAGCGAAGCGCAGGTGCGACTATTGTTAAACGCATTGGAGGAGTGTTTCCGGTTGTTAAACATTACGGAGCCCGACCATGCGTGACCGATTGATCTTGCTGCCCGGCTGGGGCCTCGGCGTTTCGCCGCTGGAACCTTTGGCCGCCGCCTTGCGCGGGCTCGACGAACATCTGCAGGTGCATATCGAGCCCTTGCCTGTGCTGGACTCCAGCGACCTGGGTGAGTGGCTCGACGAACTCGACGCCACGCTGCCAGACAACGCTTGGCTAGGCGGCTGGTCCCTGGGCGGCATGCTCGCCTCCGAGCTGGCGGCGCGGCGCGGCGAGCGTTGCTGCGGCCTGCTGACCCTGGCGAGCAACCCGTGTTTTGTCGCCCATGACGGCTGGCCGAATGCGATGCCCGCCGAAACCTTCGACGCGTTCCTGGCCGGTTGCCACGCCGATTCCCAAGTCACCCTCAAGCGCTTCGGTCTGCTGTGTGCCAAAGGCGCCGAAGACCCGCGCGGGCTGTCGCGACTATTGGTCAGCGGCGCACCGACTGCGCCGTCCAGCGTGCTGATGCCCGGCCTGGAACTGCTCGCCCAGCTCGACACGCGCGCAGCCTTGCTCGCCTATCGCGGCCCGCAATTGCATGTGTTCGCTGGCCTGGATGGGCTGGTACCCGCTGAAGCTGCGAGGGACCTGCTGGCTTTGTTGCCGGATGTTGAAATCGGTTTGATTGAACAGGCCGGTCACGCTTTTCTACTGGAAGACCCCCACGGTGTCGCGGGGGCCATTCAGGCTTTTTTGCACGAGTATGTTGATGACTGATTTAAACCACCCCCCACTGCCGGGCGCCTTGCCGGACAAGCGCCAGGTGGCGGCGTCCTTCTCCCGTGCGGCCGCCAGCTACGACAGCGTGGCCGAACTGCAACGCGCGGTGGGCCATGAATTGCTGGCTCGCCTTCCACAGGCAATCGCACCGCAGCGCTGGCTGGACATGGGGTGTGGCACCGGTTTTTTCAGCCGCGTGCTGGGCGAGCGCTTGCCCGCCAGCCAAGGCGTGGCGCTGGATATTGCCGAAGGCATGCTTAACCATGCGCGGCCATTGGGCGGCGCCGAGCAGTTCATCGCCGGTGATGCCGAACGCCTGCCATTGCAGGGCGGCAGTTGCGGGCTGATCTTTTCCAGCCTGGCGGTGCAGTGGTGCGCGAACTTCGATGCGGTGCTCAGCGAGGCTTGTCGCGTGCTGCAACCTGGCGGTGTGTTCGCGTTCGCGAGCCTGTGCGTGGGCACGCTGGATGAGCTGCGTGAAAGCTGGCGTGCTGCGGACGGCTTGGTTCACGTCAACCGTTTCCGCCCCTTCGAGGCCTATCAACAGTTGTGCGCCAACAGCGGTTTGCGCGTGCGCAGCCTGGAGCGCCAACCCCATGTGCTGCATTACCCGGATGTGCGCAGCCTGACTCACGAACTGAAAGCGCTGGGCGCGCATAACCTCAACCCGGGCCGGCCGGGAGGGTTGACGGGCCGCGCGCGGATTGTTGCACTGGTGGACGCTTACGAGCAGTTCCGTCAGGCCAAGGGCCTGCCCGCCACGTACCAAGTGGTGTACGCCGTACTGGAGAAACCGCTATGAGCGCCGCTTATTTCATCACCGGCACGGACACCGATGTCGGCAAGACCACCGTCGCCGCCGGCCTGCTGCATGCCGCACGGCTGGCGGGGAAAAGTACCGCCGCCGGAAAACCTGTGGCTTCGGGCTGCCAGTTGACGAGCAAAGGCCTGCGCAACAGCGATGCGTTGGCACTGCTGGCCGAGTGCTCATTGGCGCTGACGTATGAGGAGGTCAACCCGGTGGCTTTCGAACCGGCCATCGCGCCTCACTTGGCGGCACGGGAGGCGGGCGTCGGGCTGACGGTGCAGTCGTTGTTGAAGCCAATGCAGCAGATTCTGGCGCGTCAGGCGGACTTCACCCTGATCGAGGGCGCAGGCGGTTGGCGCGTGCCGCTGGCTGGGCAGGACAACCTGTCGGACCTGGCCATGGCGCTCAAGCTGCCGGTGATTCTTGTGGTAGGCGTGCGCCTGGGCTGTATCAGCCATGCCTTGCTCACGGCTGAAGCCATTGCGCGGGACGGTTTGCCGTTGGCGGGCTGGGTGGCCAATATCATCGACCCCAAGACCTCTCGTCTGGAAGAGAACCTCGCCACCCTGGCTGAGCGCTTGCCGGCGCCCTGCCTGGGCCGGGTGCCTAAACTCAAGCACGCCGGGGCCGCAGCGGTGGCCGAGTACCTGGAGTTGGACCTGCTTGACTGATTTTGGCTATCGCGAAGGCATTATGCCATTAGTGTTTTTGACGGGCATTTTGCCGGGATGTCTGCTTCAATTCAGGTTCATGATTCTCTAAAGGCAGGCTTACGCCATGGAAATCTCTGGAAGCAGCGCGTTTTATTCGGGGCTGAGCAGCATTCAGACCGGGCAGAACCGTGTCGACCAGGCGGCCGGCAAAATCGCCGGTAACGCGACGACCCAGCCCTCGGATGCACAAAGTGATCGTCTGCAAGCCAACGATCGCGCCCAGCCGTCCAATTCGGCGAGCAACATGGTCGAAATGGCTCAGGGCAAGTTTCAGGTGGAGCTGGGCGCGAAAGTCGCCAAGGCTTCGGATGAAATGCTCGGCACGTTGATCGACACCTACGCTTAAACCCCCTCTTTATTGGCATACGCAACTTCCCTGTGGGAGCGGGCTTGCTCGCGAATGCATCACCTCGGTATTCAGCCAAACCGAGTTGCCTGCATTCGCGAGCAAGCCCGCTCCCACATTTGCTCTGTGTTGTCCTCTTGAACTTCTACACTTTCTGAATCACGTGGCAACCCGTCGCAGGCCTTGCCGTGCGCGCCATTGATCCGCGTCATGACAAACGGCTTCGGTGCGACGCTTGACATCCCCAGGTCGTAAACGTATGTTTCAAACACCTGTTTGACCGCCACAACACATCCACGCGGTTGTTCATCCCAGATACATCAGCAGAGGTTTATCGCTATGCCTGACTACAAGGCCCCCTTGCGTGATATTCGCTTCGTTCGTGACGAACTGCTTGGCTATGAAGCGCACTATCAGAGCCTGCCGGCTTGCCAGGACGCTACCCCGGACATGGTTGACGCCATCCTTGAAGAAGGCGCCAAGTTCTGTGAGCAAGTGCTGGCACCGTTGAACCGCGTGGGTGACATCGAAGGTTGCACCTGGAGTGAGTCAGGCGTTAAGACCCCTACTGGTTTCAAAGAAGCCTACAAACAATTCGTTGAAGGCGGCTGGCCTAGCCTGGCCCACGACGTGGAGCACGGCGGCCAAGGCCTGCCGGAATCCCTGGGCCTGGCGGTAAGCGAAATGGTTGGCGCCGCCAACTGGTCGTGGGGCATGTACCCTGGCCTGTCCCACGGTGCGATGAACACCATTTCCGAGCACGGTACCCCTGAGCAGCAAGACGCCTACCTGACCAAACTGGTGTCGGGCGAATGGACCGGCACCATGTGCCTGACCGAACCGCACTGCGGCACCGACCTGGGCATGCTGCGCACCAAGGCTGAGCCTCAGGCCGACGGTTCCTACAAAGTCTCCGGCACCAAGATCTTCATCTCGGCCGGTGAACACGACATGGCCGACAACATCGTCCACATCGTACTGGCCCGCCTGCCGGACGCACCGGCCGGCACCAAAGGCATCTCGCTGTTTATCGTGCCGAAATTCCTGCCAAACGCCGACGGTTCGGTGGGTGAGCGCAACGCGGTGACCTGTGGCTCCCTGGAGCACAAGATGGGCATCCACGGCAACGCCACCTGCGTGATGAACTTCGACGCGGCCACCGGTTTCCTGATCGGCCCGGCGAATAAAGGCTTGAACTGCATGTTCACCTTTATGAACACCGCTCGCCTGGGCACCGCGCTGCAAGGCTTGTCCCACGCTGAAATCGGCTTCCAGGGCGGCCTGAAATACGCGCGTGACCGCCTGCAAATGCGCTCCCTGACCGGCCCGAAAGCGCCAGACAAAGCCGCTGATCCGATCATCGTGCACCCTGACGTGCGCCGCATGCTGCTGACCATGAAAGCCTTCGCCGAAGGCAACCGTGCGATGGTGTACTTCACCGCCAAGCAAGTGGACATCGTCAAGTACGGCACCGACGACGAAGCCAAGAAGCAAGCCGACGGCCTGCTGGCCTTCATGACCCCGATCGCCAAGGCCTTCATGACCGAAGTTGGTTTTGAGTCTGCCAACCACGGCGTGCAGATCTACGGCGGCCACGGTTTCATCGCCGAGTGGGGCATGGAGCAGAACGTTCGCGACAGCCGCATTTCGATGCTGTACGAAGGCACCACCGGCATCCAGGCGCTGGACCTGCTGGGCCGTAAAGTGCTGATGACTCAAGGCGAAGCGCTCAAGGGCTTCACCAAGATCGTGCACAAGTTCTGCCAGGCCAACGAAGGCAACGACGCCGTAAAAGAGTTCGTTGCACCGCTGGCTGCATTGAACAAAGAGTGGGGCGAGTTGACCATGAAGGTCGGCATGGCCGCGATGAAAGACCGTGAAGAAGTCGGTGCCGCCTCGGTGGATTACTTGATGTATTCCGGCTACGCCTGCCTGGCTTACTTCTGGGCCGACATGGCGCGCCTGGCGGCCGAGAAACTGGCTGCCGGCACCACCGAAGAGGCGTTCTACAACGCCAAGCTGCAGACGGCGCGCTTCTACTTCCAACGCATCCTGCCGCGTACCCTGGCCCACAAAGCCACCATGCTGTCGGGTGCCAACAACCTGATGGACATGAAAGAAGAAGACTTCGGCCTGGCTTACTAAGCCTTCCGGTTCTCTTGAAAACCGCCGCTTCCCTTGGGAGCGGCGGTTTTTTTATACGCGATAAAAAACACAGCGTGGCACTCAGGGATTGCAGTTGGCGGCCGTTACAGTAGTGGCAATGTGATACAGGTCACATTGAATGTGCTTAACTGTGTGCAGTGAAGGCACTGTGCCATCTGTCTGGGCGGGTCGGAGCTTTACCCTTGTCACGCGTGTCTGCTGTACGTTTCAGTCATTTTCTTCCTTCGTTGCTGCTGTTAATGGCCGGGCTCTCGGCTGCGTACGTCAAAGACCTCAACGTGTTCTTCACCTCGCTGTTCAACGTGCTGCCCACTCTGGTGCTGTTGCTTGGCGGTTCGTATTGCGCGGTGTATCGGCGCCAACGCGAGCTGTTCCTGATGATCACGGTGTACATCGTCTACTTCTTGCTGGACACCCAGACCGATTTCTACCGCGACAACGGCCGTGTGCGCGAAGACGCCGCCGTAGTGTTTCACCTGTGTTGCCTGCTGCTGCCGTTGCTGTTCAGTATTTACGCGCTGTGGCAGGAAAAAACCCACCTGTTCCGCGACTTCATCGCACGCTGCGCGGTATTGGTGGCCGTGGGCAGCGTGGCATTGGCCCTTGAGCAAAGCTTTCCCCAGGCCGTGCTGAGCTGGTTGGCGGAAATTCGCTGGCCGGCATTGCATGGCAGCTGGATGAGCCTGATCCAGCTGTCGTACCCGATGTTCCTGATCGGCTTTCTTACCTTGGCGGCGCAGTACTGGTACCAGCCGCGCCCGCTGCACGCCGCGCAATTGGTTGGTTTGCTGGGGCTGTTCTGGATGTTGCCGCAAACCTTCATCCTGCCGTTCACCCTGAACATCATGTGCAGCCAAGTGATGCTCATGATTGCCGCCGGTGTGGCCCACGAGGCGTACCAAATGGCGTTCCGCGACGAGTTGACCGGCCTGCCGGGGCGCCGAGCACTGAATGAACGTATGCAGCGGCTGGGCCGCAACTATGTGTTGGCGATGACTGACGTCGATCACTTCAAGCGCTTCAACGACACCCATGGCCACGACGTAGGCGACCAGGTGCTGCGCCTGGTGGCGAGCAAACTGTCGAAGGTCAACGGCGGCGGGCGTGCCTACCGTTATGGCGGAGAAGAATTCGCGGTGGTGTTCGCGGGCAAGACCCTGGATGAATGCATGCCGCATCTGGAGGAGATCCGCGAGATCATTGCCGACTACGACATCAAGCTGCGCAACCCGGACCGCCCGCACGACGACCATCAGGGCCGCCAGCGCCGCGTGGGTAGTGGTGCGTCGAGTGTGTCGGTGACGGTCAGCATCGGCGTGGCCGAGCGTCAGGCCGAGCAGCGCACGCCGGAAGAAGTGCTCAAATCCGCCGACCAGGCGCTGTACGCCGCCAAGGGCGCCGGGCGCAACTGCGTGGTCGCGGCCGGGCAAACCCGGCGCGGCGCGGTGCGCATGGAAACCGCTGCCGGTTGAGTGATGGCGGTGTATTCAGCGGTTCTACAGTGATTGTTCGAGGCGCTGGCCGGCAGTAGGTTGAAAGCATCTGCTGCCGGAGACATTGCCATGCCTGACTACAAAGCTCCCCTGCGCGACATGCGCTTTCTGATCGACAACGTGTTTGATTTCCACGGCCATTACGCGGCGCTGGGCGCTACCGACGCCAGCCCGGACATGGTCAATGCGATCTTCGAAGAAGGCGCCAGATTCTGCGAAAACGTGCTCTCGCCGCTCAACCGCAGCGGTGATGAAGAGGGCTGCCATTTTGACAATGGCGTGGTCACCACGCCCAAAGGTTTCAAGGAAGCCTTTGCGCAGTATGTTGAAGGCGGCTGGCACGGTTTGGCGGCGGACCCGGCCTACGGCGGCCAAGGTTTGCCGTCGTCCCTGGGCCTGGTGCTCAGCGAGATGATCGGCTCCAGCAACACCTCCTGGGGCATGTACCCCGGGCTGACCCACGGCGCGATGACGGCGATCCATGCCCATGGCACCGAAGAGCAAAAAACCACTTACCTGAACAAACTCACTGCGGGCGAATGGACCGGCACCATGTGCCTGACCGAAGCCCACTGCGGCACCGACCTGGGCTTAATCAAGACCCGCGCCGTGCCCCAGGCGGACGGCAGCTATGCGGTCACCGGCAGCAAGATTTTCATCTCCGCCGGCGAGCACGACATGAGCGCCAATATCATCCACTTGGTGCTGGCCAAGTTGCCGGACGCGCCGGCGGGCACCAAGGGCATCTCGCTGTTTATCGTGCCCAAGTTCCATGCCGACTCGGGCGAGCGCAACGCGGTGCACTGCGGCTCCATCGAACACAAAATGGGCATCAAGGCCTCGGCCACGTGCGTGTTGAACTTCGATGGCGCCAAGGGCTTTCTGATCGGCGAGGCCAACAAAGGCCTCAACTGCATGTTCACCATGATGAACCACGCGCGCCTGGGCACCGGCATGCAGGGTTTATGCAATGGCGAGGCAAGCTTTCAGGGCGCGATCAAATACGCCAACGACCGCCTGCAAATGCGCTCGCTGACCGGCGCCAAAGCCCCGGAAAAAGCTGCCGACCCGATCATCGTGCACCCCGACGTGCGCCGCATGCTGTTGACCATGAAGGCCTTCAACGAAGGCAACCGCGCGCTGACCTACTTCACCGCACAATTGCTCGACACCGCGCACCTGAGCAGCGACACCGCCGCACGCCAGGAAGCCGAAGACCTGCTGGCGTTCCTCACACCCATCTGCAAAGCCTTCATGACCGACACCGGCCTTGAGGTGACCAACCACGGCATGCAGATATTCGGCGGCCACGGCTACATTCGCGAATGGGGCATGGAACAGTTGGCGCGTGATGCGCGGATTGCGCCGATCTATGAAGGCACCAACGGCATTCAGGCCCTCGACCTGCTGGGGCGCAAGGTGTTGGGTAGCCAGGGCAAGCTGCTGCGTGGGTTTACCAAGATCGTGCACAAGTTCTGCGCGGCGAATGCCGAGCATCCGCAGCTCAAGGCTTATGTGGCGCAGCTTGATCAGCTGAATGGGGAATGGGGCGAGCTGACGATGAAAGTCGGCATGGCGGCGATGAAAAATCCCGACGAAGTCGGCGCGGCGGCTGTGGATTACCTGATGTACAGCGGTTACGTCATCCTTGCCTACTTGTGGCTGCGCATGGCGATCGCGGAACAATCACATGACGACGCTGAGTTCGCCCAGGCCAAATTGGCCACCTGCGATTTCTACTTCAAGCGTTTATTACCGCGCACGGCCACGCATCGAGCGGCTGTGGAGGCGGGCAGTGAGTGCCTGATGAGCTTGCCTGCTCAGCTATTTGCCCTATAGACGCTGGCACCGCGCGGTTTAAGTGTGGGAGCGGGCTTGCTCGCGAATGCGCCGGATCAGTCAACAAATTGGGTGGCTGACCCACCGCATTCGCGAGCAAGCCCGCTCCCACATTGGCTCTGTGTATGACTTATAAATACTAAGTGGTCACAAAAGGACCCTATGTGTCTGAAAAGTTGTTCGGGTACACTCTGAGCCTGTAAAACCGATCCTGTCGAATTACTTTTCATGTTCTCACGAGGTTTGCCATGGCTGATTACAAAGCGCCGCTGCGTGATATGCGCTTCGTCCTCAACGAAGTTTTTGAGGTCGCCAACACTTGGGCCCAATTGCCGGCATTGGCAGACACCGTTGATGCCGAAACCGTCGAGGCAATTCTCGAAGAAGCTGGCAAAGTAACAGCCAAATCCATCGCTCCGCTGAGCCGTAGCGGCGATGAACAAGGCTGCCGCTGGGACAATACCGCCGTGTTCACACCGGACGGTTTCCCTCAAGCCTACAAAACCTACGCCGAAGGTGGTTGGGTGGGCGTGGGCGGTGACCCGGTATTCGGCGGCATGGGCATGCCCAAGGCGGTGTCGGCTCAAGTTGAAGAGATGATCAACTCGTCGAGCCTGGCATTTGGCCTTTACCCGATGCTGACTTCTGGCGCCTGCGTATCGATCAATACCCACGCCAGCGAAGAACTCAAGGCCACTTACCTGCCGAAGATGTATTCGGGCGAGTGGGCCGGTTCCATGTGCTTGACCGAAGCGCATGCCGGCACTGACCTGGGGATTATCCGCACCAAGGCTGAGCCACAGGCGGACGGTTCCTACACCATCAGCGGCACCAAGATCTTCATTACCGGCGGCGAGCACGACCTCACCGAAAACATCATCCACTTGGTGCTGGCCAAGCTGCCGGACGCACCGGCCGGGCCCAAGGGCATTTCGTTGTTCCTGGTGCCGAAGTTCATGGTCAATGCCGACGGCAGCCTGGGTGCGCGCAACCTGGTGAGCTGTGGCTCGATCGAACACAAGATGGGCATCCAGGCTTCCGCGACTTGCGTCATGAACTTCGACCAAGCCTTAGGCTTCCTGGTGGGCGAGCCGAACAAGGGCTTGGCGGCGATGTTCACCATGATGAACTACGAGCGTTTAGGCGTGGGCATCCAGGGCCTGGCGTCTGGCGAGCGTTCCTACCAGAACGCGATTGAGTATGCGCGTGACCGTCTGCAAAGCCGTTCGCCGACGGGTGCCAAGGCGAAAGACAAGGTCGCCGACCCGATCATCGTCCACCCGGACGTGCGTCGCATGCTGCTGACCATGAAAGCCGCAAACGAAGGCGGCCGCGCGTTTTCCACCTATGTGGCCACGCAACTGGATATCGCCAAGTTCAGTGAAGACGCCGCTGCCCGCGAGCGCGCAGACAACCTGGTGGCCTTGCTGACCCCGGTTGCCAAGGCGTTCCTCAGTGATCTGGGCCTGGAAACCACCGTGCTGGGCCAACAAGTGTTTGGCGGCCACGGCTATATCCGCGAGTGGGGCCAGGAGCAGCTTGTTCGGGATGTGCGCATCACCCAGATCTACGAAGGTACCAACGGCATTCAGGCCCTGGATTTGATGGGGCGCAAGATCGTCGGCAGCGGTGGCAAGTTCTACACCTTGTTTGCGGACGAGATTCGCCAGTTCATCGCCACCGCAGGTGCCGAGCTGGGTGAGTTCACCCGGCCGCTCAGCACTGCAGTGGATAACCTGGATGAATTGACCGCCTGGGTGCTCGACCGCGCCAAGACCGACCCGAATGAAATCGGTGCCGCCTCGGTGGAGTACCTGCATGCGTTTGGCTACGTGGCCTACGCCTATATGTGGGCGCGTATGGCCAAAGCCGCATGGGGCAAGGAGGCCGAGGAAGATTTCTACGCCAGCAAGCTGGGCACTGCGCGCTTCTACTTCGCGCGCTTGTTGCCGCGTATTCATTCTCTGAGTGCGTCGGTAAAAGCCGGTAGCGAATCGCTGTTCCTGCTCGACGAGTCACTGTTCTAAGGGCTTGGAGGGCGTGTAAGCAATCTCTTACATGACGTGCTGCTATTCGTCCTCTATCGCCAAATTGGATCCACGGATAATCTACTTCACATGGACGTCGCGCAGGAAGCGCAAAGCAACAACAGGGACACGTAGGATTCTGCCAGGATGGCGGAGTGAAATGGATGTCAGGGAAACAGTCTGCAAAGCCCCGCTTCGGCGGGGTTTTCTTTTGCCCGCGAAAAAGTCAGGCGCTTGCCTGCGGGGCGTTCATTACGTCTTCCAGCAAGGTGCGCAGCAACGCCACCGTCGCTTGCTGGCGCTGCACGTCGCGGCACACCAACCCCACTTTCAACGGCACCCTCGGTTCACTCAAGGGTTTCCACAGCAATGCCTTGCTGTTGTGCTCGTCCTGGGAGCGCCCAGGCAGCACCGTCGCCAGTTTTGTGTGAGGCAGGCTGTCGAGAATCCCCGCCATCGTATTCAGCTCAGCCTGCACCTGCGGGCGCCGCCCGAGGTTTGCGAGCTGGCCCTGCCAGATTTGCCTGACTTGAAACTCTTCACCCAACAGCAGCATTGGCAGCTCCGCCGCCTGCTTCAGCGAGACTTTCTTGAATTCCCGCAAGGGATGGTCTTCGGGTATGACGACCTTCAACTCATCTTCGTACAACAGCACGCCGGTCAACCCAGGTTGTCGCGGCGGCAAGTAGCTGATGCCGATATCCAGCGAGCCATTCAACAACCGCCGCTCAATCTCAAGCCCGGTCAATTCGTAGATCTGCACCACCAGATGCGGCTGGGCCTTGCGCACCCGTTCCAGCATCTGGGGCACCAGGCTGGTGTGCACGGTTTGCAGTACGCCGATAGCCAGGGTGCGCATCGCCTGGCCCTTGAAGTTGCGCAAGGCTTCGACCGCTTGCTGCATACCATCAATCAGCGGCAGCGCGTGGTTATACAAGGTATGCGCCGCCAGAGTGGGCAACAGGCGCTTGCTACTGCGTTCGAACAGGCTGACATCAAGGTTCTGTTCAAGTTGGCGAATCTGCTGCGATAAAGCGGGTTGAGAGATCGACAGACGCTCCGCAGCGCGCCCTACGTGGCCTTCCTCATACACCGCGACGAAATAACGCAGTTGCTTGAAATCCATAAGACTTACTTATCGAAAAAGCTGGAAAATCGAAATGGCCGCTGGCCCCTTGGGCGCCTAGTCTAGCGCCTATTCGCAGGGCTTACAGGGCCAGATCAGGCAATGAACAGCGTTTATGTTGATGGCGTTTGCATAGGCAAGACAAAAAACCTCCAGCCAGGCTGCACAGGGTGGGCCGACCAAGGTCCGGTTGCCAGTGGGGGTGAACTGTGAATCTGTTTCGCCGACCTGCGCCGAGCCTGGACGATCTGGTTCTCGATGCCCCGCGTGATGATCTTTCCAGTGAATGCCTGATGCCCACGGTTGTACGCCCTCCGCAAGTCTTTGTGCGAGGCGACGGCTCCTGGCTTTCGGACAGCGACGACCGTGCCTACCTGGACTTCAGCCAGGGCGGCGGCGCCAATAGTCTCGGCCACCGTTCACCAGCAGTGCTCAGTGCCTTGACCGAGCAGATGCACGCAGTAGTTAACCCAGGGGGAGGCCTGTACAACCGGGCTCAACTCAACCTTGCCGACCGGCTGTGCCACCTCACCGGCAGCGACCAGGCGTACCTGCTCAATAGCGGCGGGGAAGCTTGCGAAGTGGCGATCAAGCTCGCGCGCAAATGGGGCCAACTGCATCGCGGTGGCGCGCACCACATCATCACGGCCGGCGGAGGTTGCCATGGCCACAGTTTTGCCGCGATGGCCGCATCGGCCGGCTCTGGTAACAATCGTTTCGAGCCGCAATTGCCGGGTTTCAGTCACGTGCCTTTCAACGACCTGCCGGCGCTGCATGCTGCTGTCGATGCGCAAACCGTGGCGATCATGCTGGAGCCGATCCAGGGCGCAGCCGGCGTGATTCCTGCGACGCAACACTACCTCAAAGGTGTGGAGCGTCTGTGCCGCGAACTGGGTATTTTGCTAATTCTCGATGAAGTGCAAACAGGCATCGGCCGGTGCGGCTCCTTGCTGGTGGAAGAACACTATGGTGTGCGCGCCGACATCATCGCCCTCGGCAAAGGCCTGGGCGGCGGCGTGCCACTGGCGGCGCTGCTGGCGCGCGGCAGGGCCTGTTGCTTTGAAGTGGGCGAACTTGAAGGCACCCATCACGGTAATGCACTGATGGCCTCTGCCGGTATCGCGGTGCTGGACGCCGTGACGCAAAACGGTTTTCTCCAACAGGTACGTGAATCCGGCTTGTGCCTGGGCGAAGGACTCTCCCGCCTGGCCTACCGTTACGAGCACGGTCAATTACGCGGTAACGGGCTGATGTGGGGCCTGACTTTGTCGGATGATTCTGCGGATGCGGTGGTAAAAGCTGCGCTGCATGAAGGTCTTATTCTCACCGCCCCGCAGCCCGACTGTCTGCGGTTCACCCCAGCGCTCAACGTCAGCAAAAATCACATCGACGAAATGCTCCTGCGCCTGGCTCGTGCCTTCTCCCGCGTGCGTACCGCGCAACTGCAATGCCGCAAGGGCATCGCCGTTTAACACCCCTGCTTCCCGAACCGTCTCGCGGCATACGCGGCGCCTCCGGCCTGATTTTTTTGGCTGGGGGCGTTTTTTTGTGGGTCAGTTAAAGGATGGCGCAATGCCAGATTCCACTGAACCCTCACAAACCCCCAAGGTCGATTAGCTTAACGGCTCACACGAGCCGATTTTCTGGAGCTGACCCCATGGACATCATTCGTATCATCATCGCCATCCTGCTGCCGCCACTGGGTGTGTTCCTGCAAGTGGGTTTCGCCGGCGCGTTCTGGCTGAATATTCTGTTGACCCTGTGCGGTTACTTCCCCGGCATCATCCACGCGGTGTACATCATCGCCAAGCGCTGAGGCCGTCAGCCTTTTGCGATGAGCCTTGAGTTGCGCTCGTTGCGAAAGGCCAACTGCTCGATGGTCTGGGTGGCGTGTTCGGCTTCTTCCCGTGCCTGAAGGATGATGCCGTGCTGCTCGGACTTGCTGCACACCGGGTCGGCGTTGCTCGCGTCACCGGTGAGCATGAACGCCTGACAGCGGCAGCCGCCGAAGTCCTTTTCCTTTTCATCGCATGAGCGGCAGGGCTCGGGCATCCAGTCGTAGCCGCGAAAACGGTTGAAGCCAAACGAGTCGTACCAGATGTGCTGCATGCTGTGGTCGCGCACATTGGGAAATTGCACCGGCATCTGTCGGGCGCCATGGCAGGGCAGGGCGGTACCGTCCGGCGTCACTGTCAGAAAGATGCTGCCCCAGCCGTTCATGCAGGCTTTCGGGCGTTCCTCGTAATAGTCCGGCGTCACGAATATCAATTTGCACGGGTGGCCTTCGGCTTCCAGCTTGGCACGGTATTCATTGGTGATACGTTCGGCGCGCACCAGTTGCTCGCGAGTCGGTAACAACCCCACACGATTGAGTTGCGCCCAGCCGTAGAACTGGCAGGTGGCGAGCTCGACGAAGTCCGCTTCCAGCGCAATGCACAGTTCGATGATGCGATCGATCTTGTCGATATTGTGCCGGTGAGTGACGAAGTTCAGCACCATCGGATAACCGTGAGCCTTGACCGCGCGGGCCATTTCGAGCTTTTGCGCGAAGGCTTTTTTCGAGCCGGCCAGCAGGTTGTTCACCTGCTCATCGCTGGCCTGAAAGCTGATCTGGATATGGTCCAGACCGGCCTTTTTGAAGTCGCTGATTTTCTGCTCGGTCAGGCCGATGCCGGAGGTGATCAGGTTGGTGTAGAAACCCAATTGGCGTGCTTCAGCGATCAGCTCGGCAAGGTCCTGACGCACCAGCGGCTCACCGCCGGAAAACCCAAGTTGCGCTGCCCCCATCTCCCGGGCTTCGCGAAATACCTTGATCCACTGCTCGGTACTCAACTCCTTGCCCTGCTCGGCGAAATCCAGCGGGTTGGAGCAATACGGGCATTGCAGCGGGCAGCGGTAAGTCAGCTCGGCGAGCAGCCACAGCGGCAGGCCGATGGGCGGTTTTTCAGGCAAGGGTGATCCAGTGCTCAGCACGGGCGACCTCCATGAATTGCTCGATGTCTTCACCGAGCTCGGGCACGCCGGGAAACTGCTTGTCCAACTCGGCGATGATGGCGGCCACGTCGCGCTCACCGTCGATCAAGCCTCCGATCAGCGCGGCGCTGTCATTGAGCTTGATCATGCCTTCGGGGTAGAGCAGCACATGGCCCTTTTGCGCGGGTTCGTATTGGTAGCGATAGCCCTGACGCCAGGTCGGTTTTTTGCTGCGATCAAAGCTCATAAGGTGATCCCTTTATGCCAGACCCGCTGCTCGGTCACGCTGTGGTAAGGCGGGCGTTTCAGTTCGTAGGCCATGCTCATGGCATCGAGCATGCTCCACAGAATGTCGAGTTTGAACTGGAGAATCTCCAGCATGCGTTCCTGGCCTTCACGGGTGGTGTAGTGCTGCAGGGTGATTGCCAGACCGTGTTCCACATCGCGCCGCGCCTGGCCCAGGCGGGTGCGGAAATATTCATAACCGGCCGGATCGATCCAGGGGTAATGCTGCGGCCAGCTGTCGAGGCGCGACTGGTGGATCTGCGGTGCAAACAGCTCGGTCAGCGAGCTGCTGGCGGCTTCCTGCCAGCTTGCGCGACGGGCGAAGTTCACATAGGCATCGACCGCAAACCGCACGCCAGGCAACACCAGTTCCTGGGAGCGCAACTGGTCGGGGTCCAAGCCGACGGCCTGGCCCAGACGTAACCAGGCTTCGATGCCGCCGTCTTCGCCGGGGGCACCATCGTGGTCGAGCAGGCGCTGGATCCACTCGCGACGGATTTCGCGGTCCGGGCAATTGGCCAGGATCGCCGCGTCTTTCAGGGGAATGTTCACCTGGTAGTAAAAACGGTTGGCGACCCAGCCCTGGATTTGCTCGCGGGTGGCGCGGCCTTCATACATCGCCACGTGGTACGGGTGATGGATATGGTAGAAGGCGCCCTTGGCACGCAGGGCGGCTTCAAATTCCGTGGTGGTCAGCGGCGTGTCAGTCATTTCGTCAGCTCCTACAATTCAATGCTCATGCCGTCGTAAGCCACTTCGACATTGCGCCGCACCAGTTCCGCTCGCTCGGGGGAGTCTTCATCGAGGATCGGATTGGTGTTGTTGATGTGGATAAGCACCTTGCGCTGTTCGGGCAACTGCTCCAGCACTTCCAGCATGCCGCCGGGGCCGTTCTGCGCCAGGTGGCCCATCTCGCGCCCGGTACGGGTACCGACGCCACGGCGCTGCATTTCGTCGTCATCCCACATCGTGCCGTCCACCAACAGGCAGTCGCTGCCGGCCATGATTTCCAGCAACGGTGCGTCGACCTTGCCCAGCCCCGGGGCGTAGAACAGTTTGCCGCCGGTGCGCAGGTCTTCGACGATCAAGCCGATGTTGTCGCCCGGGTGGGGGTCGAAGCGGTGTGGCGAGTAGGGCGGCGCGGCGCTGCGCAATGGCAGCGGGGTGAAGCGCAGGTTGGGGCACGCCGGGATGGTGAAGCTGGCGTCCAGTTCGATGCGGTTCCAGGCCAGGCCACCGTTCCAGTGGGTGAGCATGGTGAACAGCGGGAAGCCGGTGCTGAGGTCTTCATGGACCATGTCGGTGCACCACACCTGGTGCGGGCAGCCTTCGCGCAGGCTCAAGAGACCGGTGGTGTGATCGATCTGGCTGTCCATCAGGATGATCGCGCTGATGCCGGTATCACGCAGGGCGCGGCCGGGTTGCATCGGTGCGAAGCCTTGCAGTTGCGCGCGAATATCCGGTGACGCATTGCACAGCACCCAATTCACGCCATCGTCGGAGATCGCAATGGACGATTGGGTACGCGCTTGGGCCCGCAGGCTGCCATCGCGAAAACCTGCGCAGTTCACGCAGTTGCAGTTCCACTGCGGGAAGCCACCGCCGGCGGCGGAACCTAGGATCTGGACAAACATGGACGCTCCATCAGGCAAAGCTCAAAACAAAAACGCCCCGGGCGAACCGAGGCGTTGTATTACCAGGCGTATCAGCGGCTGGCGAAGTACATGGTGACTTCGAAACCGATGCGCAGATCAGTGTAAGCAGGCTTGGACCAGGTCATATTCATTCTCCTGTGGAGGGATGGGACGTTCACTACTGAGTCATACATATAGTCCACCTCCAGTCGGAGATGTTCAGATATTGCGTATGAATGTTACTTAATTCTTTTCAGGATAGCGCTACCCTGATGGAAAAAGCCTGTTGCAGGGTTGGCAACGATCAGCCTGCCGCTTGCCAGGAATCCGAGGTGCGCGGGCCATTGGCCACGCAGCGCCAGCCGCCTGTAGCGTGGTTGAGTTGCTGGGCGGCGAGCAATAAATCCTCGCGTGTGCGGGTCTGGATGAGCTGTTGAAGCTGTTCCAGATAACCCGACGGATGGCCGGCCCGCTGTGCCTGCCAAAGCAAATCGGCGGCTTGGGCGAGCGGCAGTGCAGTGAATTGCTGCGCCAGCGTCTCGTTGCCCAGGTCAGTGCTGCTTTCGATCAACGACGGCAGTTGCTTCAGGAAGGTTTGCAGGTGATCGACGATTCCTTCCAGGGATACGCTGGGGGATTGCACGCCGAACAGCAGGCCAGTTTGCCCATTGATCTGTCGGACGCCGCTGAAGACGGCGTAGCCGATTTGCAACTCTACACGCAGGCGCTGGTAGAACGACCCTTGAAGCAGATGACCGAGCAGGCGCCATATGGCCTCGTCAGCCAAAGAATGGGTGGGTGCTGGGCAGAACAGTAGCAGCGCGGCTTCGCTGGCGTCAGTTTTCACCTTGTGCCACAGATGTTGGCTGTCGAGGGCTGGCGACAGGCGCTCAAGGGTTGCCGGTTGCCCGGGTAAGCGCAGCGCAGCGCTTCTGACCGCCGCTTCGCATGGCGAAGGTAGACCGAATGCCATTCCTTGCCAGCGCGCGGTGGCCCACGACGCAGGCGTGTCTCCGGGTTCGGAATGCGTGGCGGCACAGCAGGCGGGCAGCGCCTTGAGCAGTTCACGAATAGCGATTAAGGGCGTTGTTGCAGGCGGCGCGTCCAGCGGCTGGTTCAGCTGATGCGCCAGCGCCTCCAGCACGGCGGGCATGGGCTCATGCAGGCCGACCATTTTTACCAGCCAATCATTGGCAATGGTTTCGAAAGAAACGTCGAGCCCCGCCTGACGGGCGTTTTCGCGCAATGGCTGCAAGGTGCTTTCCAGCCCGGCGGGCACGGGCGAATCAAAGCGCCAGTGCAGGTACAGTGCGCCCTCTTCGTTGTCGTTAGCCAACGCCTGGCTGAAGATCAGTGCTGAGGTCTCCCTGCGCCCCCGTGAACGATCCTGCGCAAAGGTGCGCAAACCACGGTGGGCACTGGTCTGCCCGCGAATCAGGCCTGCGCGTTCCTCTTTCTGGGGCGGGCGCAGGAACGGGTTGTTGGGTGGGAGCTGCCACGTGTGCCGGGGCGCAGGCAAGTGCAGTGAACCGAGCATGTCCTTGAGGCTGGCGATAGCGTGTTCCGACAAGTCTTCGCGATCATTGCGTGCCAATGCCAGCGCGCCTTGGGTGTGTTGTTGGCGTGCGGCAAGCAGGGCGAACTCTTCTCGCAGTGGAGTCCAGTCGCTGTGTGCGAAGAAGCTCAGCCAGTCGTGCAGAAGCGCCTCGATTCGCGTAGCCGAATCGCTTGGAGTCACGAGGGTGAAGTCGATATCCAGCACGGCTTGCCCGGCGAACTGGTAAAGCACGGACGCATGCAGCGCGGTGGCCAACCTGTGTGCTTTCAGTTCAGCCAGTAAACCGCCGGGCGCCGTGGCGTTGAGCCAGGTACAGAGGAACTCCAGGGCTTCACGCGGCGCGTCGCAGGTGACGACATGGTGCAGGTGGTTGTTTGCAATGTGCTGATAGCGGCGCACTTCATCAAGCATCAAGGCGGGCGGAACGGCTTGGGGGCGCAACGGCCCCGAGGTCAATGGTTCGCTGAATGCCTGAGCCAGTGTTTCCAGTTCTGCCAACGACTGCGGGCCCGCAAGGCTCAAGGTCATCTGCCCGCTCTGATAGAAGTGAGCGTGGAACTCCTGCAATGCCTGCTGAAATGTCTCACGCTCAACCGGCAGGCTGTCCCGGTTCCCGGCATGAAAGCCGCGTAAAGGATGATCCGCAGCCAAGCCTTGCAGCAACGCAACCTGTTGCTGCGCCGCTGCGTCCTGGGACCAGGCGACGAACTCCGCGTGCAGCACCTCGCGCTCGCGCAGCTGATCGTCAATCGTCAGGCGTGGATGGGTCAGCATGTCGCCCAAACGCTCCAGCCCACCTTTACAACTCGCCACCGGCAACTCAAAGAAAAAGTCCGTAGTGCGCTCGCGGGTGCTGGCATTGACCTGCCCACCGTGACGCTGCACGTAGGCCATCAACCCTTCGCCTGTGGGAAACCGCTCGGTACCCAAAAACAGCAGATGCTCCAGAAAATGCGCCAACCCCGGCCACGCCAAGGGTACGTCGTGGCTGCCGGCAGCCACCCGTAAAACAGCGGCACAGCGCTTCAAGCGCGGCGCATGGCGCAGGGAAACCCGCAGGCCATTGGCCAGGGTCAGGTGAAGGTGCTGAGGGTGGGCCGGCGCAGGCATGGGCACTTCCGAAACGTAGAATGTGGCCATGTTAACAAACCGGCTGGCTCAGGGTTTATACAGCGCGCCGTAGAGCTCCGGCCGGCGGTCTTGCAGGTAGTGGTTGGCCGCACGGGCATCAATGATCGACTGGCGATCCAGCTCGCCGACAATCAACGCCTCATCCAGGCCCGCCTGGGCGATACGCTGGCCATTCGGCGCAGCAATGCTGCTTTGCCCGCAATACTGAATCTCGCCTTCATGCCCGCAGTAGTTGGCGTAGGCCACGAAGCACTGGTTTTCAAAGGCGCGCGCCCGCACGGTGACGTCGGCCACAAAGTCGAACGGCACCATATTAGCGGTGGGCACCAGGATCACTTCGGCGCCTGCCAAGGCTAAACGCCGGGTGTTTTCGGGGAACTCGAGGTCGTAGCAGATCAGAAAACCCAGCGTCCAGCCATTGAGCTCCACCAGCGGGAAATCATCTTCTCCGGCGCTGAACATCGAGTGGTCCAGATCGCCGAACAGATGAGTCTTGCGGTAGTTGCACAGGCGCTGGCCGTGGGCGTCGATCAGCTGCACGGCGTTGTAAACCTGCCCGTCCTCGGCTCGCTCCGGGTAGCCGTATACAATCGCCAGCCCGGCGCTTTTTGCCAGGTCGGCAATCACCTGCGCCGATGGCCCGTCCGGCGCTTCGGCCAAGGCGCCGACGGCTTCCGCGCCGATGTTGTAGCCGGTCAGAAACATCTCCGGCAGCACCAGCACATCGGCGCCGGATGCCTCGTGCGCCAATTGATGCAGACGCGCGAGGTTGCCAGCCACATCCAGTGGCAGCGGCGGGCATTGGTAGAGGGCTACGCGCATGTTCAGCTCCTTAATCGGCCAGGGCGATTGGCCCGATTTCGTCGAATACGTCACCCGGCCCCGGGTTTTCCGGGTGGGTGCTGCCGCCGAAGTGGTTCATGATGCCCCACACCGCGTTCAGCGAGGTTTGCACTGCGCCTTCGACCCACGCCGGGGTCCAGGACACGTCGTCACCGGCGATGAAAATTCCGCGCTGTTCGGCAGGCATGTCCTTTTGCATGAAGTGCGCATACATGCGCTGGTTGTAGCGATAGTGGCCGGGTAACGCGCCTTTGAAGGCCCCGAGGAAATGCGGGTCGGCTTCCCATGACACGGTAATTGGGTCACCGATGATGCGTGCCTTGATGTCGACTTTCGGGTAGATCTTTTTCAGCGCGTCGAGGGCCAGTTTCACGCGCTTGTCGATAGGCTGCGGGAGCATTTTCAGCGCGTCGCTCATCCACGAGTACGACAGGCAAATCACGCCGGGCTTGTCGTCGCCGTTGTCGAACAGGTAGGTACCACGGGTCAGGCGGTCGGTGAGGGTCATGCTCATCAGGTCGCGGCCGGTTTCAGGGTCTTTGTCTTTCCAGAACGGGCGATCGACCATCACGAAGGTTTTCGATGACTGCATGTAGCGCGTGCGGTCCAGGGCCATCCACATCTTTTGCGAGAACAGGGTTTCGTCGCATTCGATTTGAGTGGTCAGCAGCCAGCTTTGGCAGGTGGTCAACACGGCGGCGTATTCGCGAGTGTCGCCGTAGTTGTCGGTCACTGCAAAACGGCCATCCGGCGCGTGGGCGATGCGTTTTACACCAGCCCTTGGCGCGCCCCGGTGCAGCGAGCTGAGGCTGGTGCCTGCCGGCCAGTGGGCGCAACGCTCCGGCACATGGCGCCAAATGCCCATGGGTACTTGGGCCACGCCGCCGACCACCAGGTGCTGGTGATCGTCGCAGTTGGTCATCACCACGCGGAAGATTTCCAGCATGGAGTTGGGGAAGTCCGAGTCCCAGCCGCCGGTGCCGAAGCCCACTTGGCCAAACACCTCGCGGTGCAGGAACGAAAGCTTGGCGAACGCTTTGGAGGTGGCGACGAAGTCGTAGAACGTGCGGTCGTCCCACAGCGGCACCAGCTTGTTCCACAGTTCTTTCAAGCGCGGTACATCGCGGTCGCGGATGGCTTGCTGGATATCGCCGAACTGCGAACCCGCCTCCAGGGCATCGGCCCAGGCATCGGCAACTTCCTGGAACAGCACCGGCAAGTCAGCGAGTTTTTGTGCGTAGTGAGTCTGGCCTTCGAGGTCGATCACTGTGCTCCCGGAAGCCGGGGTCAGCGGGTTCGGGAAAGGTTTGGTCTCAAGGCCCAGCTTGTCCACATAGTGGTAGAACGCGGTGGACGACACCGGAAACCGCATGCCACCCAACTCGGCGATGATGCCCTCAGCACCTTCAAACGCTTGGGAGCGCAAGCGACCGCCCATCTTCGAGGCTTCATACACCACCGGCTTGAGGCCCAGCTTCATCAGCTCGTAAGCAGCTACCAGGCCGGCGATACCCGCGCCGACAATCGCCACTTCGGCGCCATGGTTGGCGGCGGGAATACTGCCCAAGCCGGCCGGGTGCTCGATCCAGTCATCAAAGGCAAACGGAAAGTCCGGGCCGAAAATGGTGATGGGTTTTTTACCGTCGGCGGGGTGGCGATTGGTCTTGCTGATGGTGCTGGACGGAATGCTCATGGCTGACCTTACTGGCGACTCGACGGGACGCTGCCCGTTGAGTATCGGAAAAGATGGCAGCCAGTTTAGGGAGCGTTGCGCTCGTTATTAAGACGCAATGTGTCGTCGGATTGGATTTTTTTTAGTCAAAGTGACGAATGGGGTGATCAGATTGGCTGGCCACGATCCAGTTTGTTGCTGAGGATGATCGAGGTGGTGGTTTTCTCCACACCGTCGACGCTGCCGATCTGGTCCAACAGTTGATCAAGCTGTTCCGGCGAATCCGTGCGCAGCCACGCCACGTAATCGAACTCGCCACTCACCGCACACAGCTGTTGAACCTGCGCCATTGCACTGAGCCTGCGCAGTACTTCCTTGCCCGAACGCGCTTGCACGGTGATCCCGACATAAGCCTGCAAACCGCCGTCGACCACGCGCTGCCCGAGGCGTACGCCGTAACCGGTGATCACCTGGGTTTTTTCCAGGCGCGCCAGGCGCGAGGTGACCGTGGTGCGCGCAATGCCCAACTGCCGGGCGAGCATGGCCACGCTTTCGCGAGCGTTGATCTGCAGGGCGGCGATCAGTTGGCGGTCGATTTCATCGAGGACGGGCAAGGTGGGCACTCCAGTGCGGGTGGCAATGGGGCTACATGTTACAGGCTTCCAGACACACAAAAGCCGCGCAATGCGCGGCTTTCTTGTTTGGTGGGCCCAGTAGGACTCGAACCTACAACCAAGGGATTATGAGTCGCCGACTGATGCACCGCGGTCAATGAAGTCTAGGCTAGGTACCGCAAGGGCACAATAGCTTTAACCAGTTGATTATAGGAAGATTTGGCTAGTTTTCCCTAGGCTAGGAAAGCTGAGCACTGTACCGCTGCTGTACCTTTTTTTTTCGCAGACAAGTAGCGGGTGGTTGAATAGTATTGGCCTTGGCGTTCGCTAAAATGATGGGTGTGACCGCTAGTGAGGGGTCGCGTACGGTAACGAGGACAGTGGACATTGGTTAGCGATTCCTGCATTTATCCGACGTCGATTGAGTCTGCATGGTAAAGGCTATATGGCATCATGCTGGGTCTTCGGAGTGGTGCAGTGAAATCAAGATACCCGGCTGGAAAGCCAAGCTTTCCAGGTGTCCATAATGAGTGTTGGACGGATACTTCACTGATGCGGAGGAAGAGCTGCGCCGAGCTACCTGCATGCTTGATACGTGGCGTGCCATGAACCGTGTTGTTGGTGGTGACAGTAGCAGTGGCTTCTTCTGGCTGATCTAAACGAAGGACCTGTCGAGCGAATATTTAGCTTTCTAGCCAATCATTCACCAGATGCTCACGTTAGTTGCTCGCAATGTCTTACGCCACTAGTACAGAGAATTTATGTAAAAAGAAGGCTCCGGTGCTGCTTGCTACGGTACAAATTCCGGCACTCGCGCTAAGTAAAAATGGCGGAGGCAGCCAACAGAAATCTGGCCATGTAGGCCTAAATGTAAAAATTAGGGAATGACATGACGCTTAGCCGTAACGAAATTAGAAATAGAGCTCTTGCCTTCTCAAGAGAATGGGCAGACGAGTCAAGTGAAAGCGCAGAGGCCAAAACTTTTTGGGACGGTTTTTTCACTATTTTTGGCATGAAGCGGCGGCGGATGGCCAGTTTTGAGTATCCAGTAAAAAAATCTGATGGGGCGCAAGGTTTCATAGATTTGCTGTGGAAAGGCGTTTTGTTAGTCGAGCATAAGTCGAGAGGGAAAAATCTTGATCGGGCAGATCGACAAGCGAGAGACTACTTCCCAGGATTGAAGGATAGGGATTTACCACGATATGTCCTTGTTTCTGACTTTGAAAAGTTCAAGCTGTATGACTTGGATGCTGAGGTGGCTCATGAATTTGATCTTGTTGATCTTCATAAAAATATAGGATTGTTTGGATTTATTTCTGGTTACGAAAGTCAGTCTTTAAAGCCCGAAGATCCAGTCAATATTGATGCTGCAGTTAGAATGGGGAAGCTGCATGATCAACTTAAATCTATAGGCTATGTTGGCCACTCTCTTGAGTTGTATTTGGTTAGGTTGCTATTTTTGCTGTTTTCAGAAGATACCGGTATCTTTGAAAAAAGGCAGTTTCAGGACTATATTGAACAGCGAACTGGTGAAGATGGGAGCGACCTCGCGCATCATTTAGCTACCTTGTTTCATGTGTTAAACACTCCAGTTGAAGAGCGTCTGAAAAATCTCGATGAACAGCTATTTGCTTTTCCGTATGTTAATGGAAAGTTATTTAAGGAAACTCTGCCGCCTGCATCTTTCGATACTGCAATGCGTGAGACTTTACTAGAAGCGTGCGGACTTAATTGGAGCCAAATTAGCCCTGCGGTTTTTGGTAGTCTCTTCCAGAGTATTATGGATTCAGTCGCAAGGAGGAGTTTAGGGGCGCACTATACAACTGAAAAAAATATTCTTAAATTAATAAAGCCTTTATTTTTGGATAGGCTTTATGAAGAGCTTGGCAAGATAAGAAAACAGCCTAAAAAGCTCGTGGAGTTTCATTTGAAATTGGCAGGTCTAAAGTTTTTTGACCCTGCATGTGGTTGTGGTAATTTTCTTGTTATAGCTTATCGGGAGCTGAGAAAGCTCGAGATTGAAGTGTTACGATTGCTATACGATCCCGAGAAGGGCGGGCAGTTGGATATCTCGACAATGATTTTGCTTGATGTCGACCAATTTTACGGCATAGAGATAGAAGAATTTCCTGCGCAAATTGCTCAAGTTGCGCTTTGGTTAACTGATCATCAAATGAATATGAAGATCAGTGTGGAGTTTGGTCAGTATTTCTGTAGGCTTCCATTGAGAAAGTCTGCGGCTATCATTCATGGTAATTCCCTTTCTTTGGATTGGATGGAGATATGTGGGAAGGCTGATTATATTTTAGGTAATCCACCGTTTTTAGGAAAAAAAGAGCAGTCCGCGACGCAGAAAAAAGAACTAGTCAGCGCACTGTCGAATCACAAGAACGCAAGCAGTTTGGATTATGTTTCAGCCTGGTACTCCAAAGCCGCTGCGTACATGGTTAACTTTCCTGATGCTCAAACGGCTTTTGTCTCAACTAATTCGATAACTCAGGGAGAGCAGGCAGGGATTTTATGGCCTTTTTTGCTAAACAAAGGGGTGAGAATAAATTTTGCTCATCGGACTTTTGAATGGACATCAGAGGCTAGAGGTAAAGCTGCTGTCCATTGTGTGATAATTGGGTTTGGTCTGGTTGACTCAGAAGAAAAAATTATTTTTGAGTATCATAGTATCAAGGAGGATCCATTCGCCATCCAAGTCTCGAAAATCAATCCGTATTTAGTTGAGGCTGATGATTTGGTTCTTCAAGCGCGTCGTGATTGTCTTGATCCTAAGGCGCCGGATATGCGATTTGGTTCAATGCCAAATGATAAAGGTCATCTACACCTAACACCTGAGGAGAGAGCAAACTTACTACGGTGCGAGCCGGGTGCTGAACCTTGGCTAAAGAGAATTATGGGGAGTAAGGAATATATCAACAGTATTGAACGTTGGTGTTTGTGGCTGGTTGACATTAAATCACCGCAATTGCGGTTGCTTGCTCAAGTAAAAGCACGCGTTCAAAAAGTAAAAGAGATCCGGCTGGATAGTTCTAGGGAGGAAACTAGAAGGTTGGCTGATACTCCATATGCTTTTGGAGAGATTCGCCAGCCGACTAGCACTTATATTGCAGTTCCTAAGACATCGTCCGAAAATAGAGCATTTATCCCAATCGGGTTTTTAGAGGCTGACGATATCGCGAATACAGAATTGTTTACTGTTGCAGAGGCCTCTTTATATAATTTTGGGATCTTGACCTCGACGATGCATATGGCGTGGATGCGGACCGTGTGTGGTCGCTTGAAAAGTGATTATCGCTATTCTGCTGGGATTGTTTACAATAATTATCCTTGGCCAAGTCCTTCAGAAAAACAAATTTCAGAAATTGAATTGGCCGCTCAAGATGTCCTTGATGCCAGATCCATGGTAGCTGGAGCATCTCTTGCAGATCTGTACGATCCATTGAGTATGCCGGTACCCCTGGTAAAAGCACATCAAAAGCTAGATAGGGCTGTTGACTCTGCTTACGGTAAAAGAGGTCTGAAGTCCGAAGCAGAAAGAGTATCTTTTTTGTTTGATCTACATAAAACTTTATTGGCCAACATTCCTGTAAAGGTTAGAAAAAAAATTCGTTAGAATATCGAGTGTTCCGAAGGCGCCCTGCGTCTTCGGATTCCATCTTTGATATGAGTAATGGTGAAATAGTAGAAATTTGTTCTTTTGAACACGCTGAAACAAATGATCGAATCCGATGTGTTACTTCAGGCATGCCTATCCAGATACAGGCTTATTTTGCCTTTCTCGGGCTTTTCGCTTTATAAGTGACACCCAAAGTGCAACAGTATTAGTAGAACGTCCTAACTGATACGTAAGCGCTCCATGAACCCCACATTCCAAGCGCTTATCTGATGCTCGATGCTGTGCTCCCGATTCTCTCAGGAGCCCGTTCGCCATGATGCGTCCCGACGCAAAAGTTGAAAAGGTGTATCTCTACCCCAAGCCTGTCGACTTCCGAAAATCCATCGACGGCCTGGCTGCCTTGGTCGAACTGGATATCAAGGTCGCGGTGTTCGATCCCGTGCTTTTCGTCTTTCTGAACAAACCCCGCAACGGTGTGAAGATTTTGTACTGGGAGCGAAACGGCTTCTGCCTTTGGCTCAAGCGTCTGGAATCCGAGCGTTTCAAAACGTCGCCCGACGTGACGGACGAAGCGATTGTCCTGACTGTCCAGGAACTCAACTGGATGCTCGACGGTTTTGACCTCTGGCGTAACCGGCCTCATCAGGTTTTGACGCCACGATTCGTGGCCTGATTCGGTATAATCCAGGGCATGAATTCTGTGCCCGAAAACCTCCCCGACGATCTTCAACTACTCAAGCAGATGTTTGCGAAGATGCAGTCGCGGGTCGGTTTTCTTGAAGAGGAAAATGCGCTGCTGCGTCAACGCTTGTTCGGACGTAAGTCCGAGCAAACAGCTGATCCTGCTACGCCTCAGTTGGCCCTTTTCAATTAAGCAGAAAGCATCGTCGACGTGGCAGATGAAGACGCGGAAGAAGATGTCGTCTCACCCGCCAAGCGCCGTGGCAAGCGCAAACCACTGCCTGCGGATCTGCCGCGCATCGAAGTCATTCACGAACTGCCCGAGCATGAGCTGACCTGCGCCTGCGGTTGTAGCAAACATGCCATTGGCGAGGAAATCAGCGAGCAACTTGAAATCGTCCCGATGCAGATACGGGTGATCAGACACGTTCGTAAAGTTTACGGTTGCCGCGATTGCGAGGTTGCTTCGGTCACGGCGGACAAACCGGCTCAGGTGATTGAAAAGAGCATGGCCAGCCCCTGCGTTCTGGCTATGTTGCTGACCACCAAATATGTGGACGGTTTGCCGCTTCACCGCTTTGAAAAAGTACTGGGCCGCCACGGCATCGCTATCCCTCGCCAGACCTTGGCACGCTGGGTTATCCAGTGCGGTGAGCACTTCCAGCCGCTGCTGAATTCGATACGCGATAGTCTGTTGGCCAGTCGCGTTATCCATTGCGATGAAACGCGGGTGCAGGTGTTGAAAGAGCCTGACCGCGAGCCAAGCAGCCAGTCATGGATGTGGGTGCAAACCGGCGGCCCACCGGATAAGCCGGTCATCCTTTTTGACTACTCCACCAGCCGAGCGCAGGAGGTGCCTAGGCGCCTGCTCGAGGGCTATCGTGGCTACGTCATGACCGATGATTATGCCGGTTACAACGCACTGGGCGCCCAAGCTGGAGTTGAGCGTTTAGGATGCTGGGCCCATGCTCGTCGTAAATTTGTTGAAGCACAGAAAGTGCAGCCTAAAGGCAAAACGGGACGCGCGGATATCGCGTTAAACCTGATCAACAAGCTTTACGGCATCGAGCGCGGCCTGAAGGACTACGGCGACACCGAGCGTAAGATGGGTCGTCACGAAAAAAGCCTGCCGATACTGGCTCAGTTGAAAAGCTGGATCGAAAAGACGCAGCCACAGGTCACCGCACAGAATGCCTTGGGCAAAGCCATCAGCTATCTGGCAAGTAACTGGAGCAAACTTGAGCGGTACGTCGAGGAAGGCACTTGCCGATCGACAATAACGCCGCCGAACGTGCGATCCGCCCCTTCGTAATCGGAAGAAAGAACTGGCTGTTTAGCGACACGCCTAAGGGCGCGACGGCCAGTGCTCAACTTTACAGCCTGGTCGAGACTGCCAAAGCCAACGGCCAAGAGCCTTATGCGTGGCTGCGCCACGCACTGGAGCGCCTGCCGGCGGCCTCATCAGTTGAAGACTACGAAGCGCTGCTGCCCTGGAACTTCTCACCGGTCTCGCCCAGCTAAGCGCACCAGCCATCATGAAGTTGGTGGGGTTTATGGAGCGCTTACAACCGATCCAGCACCACGGCCAAATACAGCCAGCCCTCGTACGTACGAATGTAGGTGATGTCGGTGACCCAAACCTTGTTGGGCTCTACGACATCGAACTGGCGCTTCAGCAAATTGGGTGAGGCGACCGCTGGCTTACCGCCGTACTTTCCAGGGCGGCGTCGATAACCTGTCTGAGAACGCAGTCCTTCAAGACGCATCAGCCTCGCCACACGATGGCGCCCGCAAACTTCACCGACCTCGCGCAGATCGTCATGGATTTTGCGATAGCCATAAACTCCGCCGCTCTCCAGCCAGGAATGCTTGATCAACCCCAGAAGTCTCTGGTCGTCTTGGGCGCGTACAGATTGCCGCTCAGACAACCAGGCGTAATAACCACTGGGGTGGACTTTCAGCGTCTGGCAAAGCAGTCGAATGGAGTAGTCGCCCGCATGCTGCTTGATAAAGGCGTACTTCAGCCGCACTCCTTGGCAAAGTACGCGGCGGCCTTTTTTAAGATGTCTCGCTCTTCAGTGACGCGCTTGAGTTCCGCTCGCAGACGACGCAGTTCAGCATGCTGATCATCATCCTGCTGCCGTTCTTCTTGAGGTTTGCTGTAGCGCTTTATCCAGGCATAGAGGCTATGCGTCGACACGCCGAGACGTGCTGCCACATCGGCGACAGGCAGCTTTTTTTCAGTCACTTGATTGGCCGCTTGGATTTTGAATTCTTCGGGATAACGTGGGTTGCTCATGGCACCTCCTGATTGGCCTCAGTTTAAGGCAAAGAGGTGTCTACGAAACCCGGGGCTATTCACTATGGGACGGTCGGCATCAACCTGAGGCCGGCGTAACGACGCGATCTCAGTCGAGCGCATGCCCGTCTCCAGAGCGATGCCAACAATCCAGCCGAGCATGGGGTTGCTGTGTTTATTTACGGCGGCCAGCAGACTGCGTTCCTCCTCATGGGAAAGGCGGCGGTTACGGCCCTCGCCTGGGCTAGGCTTGCGGATGTTCAGGACTGGGTTGAACGTGAGCCCTAATCCCCATTCTTGAATTGCGACGGTGAATAAGTGGCTCAGCAGAGCGAGTTCCAGGCGCACGGTATTGTTGCTGATAGTCCCGGCACGCCCCTTTTCGTTGAGGCGCTTGTCGCGGTAGCTCGCGATGATTTCAGCAGAAAGTGCAGCGAGTGAATACTTGCCCAGGTGCTCTGTGAGCTTCTTTGCCTTCGAGGTTTCGCCACGTTGGGTGCTGGCTTCTTGGTGGGGGTGATGTCGCTCAGGTAGCGCTTGAGTGCTGCCTCCAGCGTCATCTTCTCTGAGCCGCTACGCCGGATGTACACACCACGAACCATTTCTTCTTCAGTGCGCCGAGACCAATCCTCCGCATCACGCTTGGTGCGGAAGGTTTTAGCCACGGTCGGCCAGCCAGTTTTGCGAATCAGCGCCTTCCAAGTACCAGAAGGAGTTTTGACAATTGTAGCCATAGGGGAGGGGGCTCCTAGGAGGCTGGTGATCCAGCACTGTACCTAATTTGTACCCTTGGAGCGTAGGACTGTAAAAGCAGGGCTTCACCCAGAAACACAAAAGCCGCGCAATGCGCGGCTTTTAAAGTTGGTGGGCCCACACGGACTTGAACCGTGGACCAAAGGATTATGAGTCCTCTGCTCTGACCAACTGAGCTATAGGCCCTGTAACAGGTCGCGGATTATAACGATGGTTTCCCCGCTGTGCCATCCGAAAAGTCTGAAACGCGCATGCGAAGAAAAGTCTCGGCGAAAAGCTCTGGTGGCAGGGGCAGGCTGACGATGTAGCCTTGCATCTGCTCACAGCCTTCTTCGGCGAGGAAGGCCTGCTGCTCGGGGTTTTCCACGCCTTCGGCGATGATGGTGAATTGCATGCTGTGGCCCAAGGCGATGATGGCGCGCACGATGGCGGCGTCGTGGGGGTCGTCGGGCAGGCCGCGCACGAAAGACTGGTCGATTTTCAGGAAATCCAGCGGCAGGCGCTTGAGGTAGCTGAGCGATGAATAGCCGGTGCCGAAGTCATCGATCGCCAGTTGCACGCCCAGGCGTTTGAGCTGGTGCAGCACTTCCAGGGCTTCTTCGGCCTGGCTCATGATGAAGTTTTCGGTGATTTCCAGCTGCAGGCAGCCGGGTTCCAGTGCGTGGTCGCGCAGCAGCTGTTTGATGCGCGCCAACAGGTTGGGGTGGCGCAATTGTGCGCCCGCGAGGTTCACCGACAGTGGGCCGAAGTCTTCGAAGGCATCTTTCCAGGCGTGCATCTGCTGGCAGGCCTGTTCCAGCACCCAGTCGCCAATCTGCAGGATCGTGCCGTTTTCTTCGGCGAGGGCGATGAAGTGTTCGGGCGGCACGTCGCCAAAGGTCGGGTGGTGCCAGCGGATCAGTGCCTCGGCGCCGATCAGTTCCTGGGTCATCAAGCTGAGTTTGGGTTGGTAGTAGAGGCTCAACTCATCACGCTCGATGGCGCGGCGTAGTTCATGTTCCAGGGCCACGCGCTCGTTTGCCTGCGCGGTGAGGTCGCGGGTGTAGCTTTCGACTCGGTTGCGGCCCTTGGCCTTGGAGCGATACATCGCGGCGTCGGCGTTTTTGACCAGCGTGGCGACGTCGGTGCCGTCCTCGGGGTAGAGGCTGGTGCCGATGCTGGCGCTGATAAAGAACTCGTGCTCGCCGGCCTGGAAGGGCGGGGTGAAGCAGGCAAGCAGTTTATTCGCCAGGTGCTGCGCGTCGCTGGCTTGTTGCAGGCCGGGCAGCAGGATGATGAATTCGTCGCCGCCCAGGCGGGCCACGGTGTCGACGTCGCGCAATTGCTCCTTGAGGCGCACGGCGATGTCTTTGAGCAGCAGGTCGCCGATGGGGTGGCCGAGGCTGTCGTTGATGTGTTTGAAACGGTCGAGGTCGAGGAACAGCACCGCGCCCTGTTTGCCACTTTCCTGTTGGCCGTTGAGTGCGGCCTGCAGGCGGCTTTCAAACAAGGTGCGGTTGGGCAGCCCGGTCAGCGGGTCATGGTGCGCCTGGTAGTCGAGGCGGGCCTGGGCCAGCTTGAGGCTGGAAATGTCGGCAAATACCGCCACAAAGTGCGTGATCAGTTGTTCGCGGTTGCGCACGGCGCTGATGGTCAGCCAACTCGGGTACAGCTCGCCGTTTTTGCGGCGGTTGGAGATTTCGCCCTGCCAGTGGCCCTGGGCCGTCAACTGGTGCCACATAGCGGCGTAGAACGCGCTGTCATGCAGGCCGGAAGCAAGCAGGCGAGGCGTCTGGCCGAGGGCTTCGGCTTCGCTGTAGCCGGTAATCTCGCTGAAGGCGCGGTTGACGGCACTGATGTTCTGGCGCGTGTCGGTGATCAACACGCCTTCGGCGGTACTCTCGAAGACCGTGGCGGCTTGTTGCAGTTTTTCCTGCATGAATTGGCGCTCGGTGATGTCCCGGGCGATGGTCAGCATGCAGTCATCGTCGCCGATGGGCAGTGGGCGGCTGGACAGCTCGCACAGGCGAATCTGGTTGTCGGCGCGGCGGATATGGCAGACGAAATCTTGAACAAAGCCATCGCGATGCATCAATTCCAGCATGTGTTTGCGTTCGTTCAGATCGACCCAGATGCCCAGGTCCAATGTCGACTGGTCCAACGACGTGGCGCTGGTGAAGCCAGTCAGGCGGCTGAACCCTTCGTTTACCTCTATCAACAGCCCGTCGCGCTGACGGCTGAGCAGCAAGCCGTCGGGCGATGCGTGGAAGGCCTTGGCGAACTTCTCTTCGGACGTTTGCAACAGTTGCTGGGTTTCCTTGAGCTGGGTGATATCGCGCACCACCACGACCAGGGCCTCGGTCGTGTCGAGCTGGAAGGGCTCGGCCGAGATCAGGCCGGTGAACGCTTGGCCGTTGCTGCGCCGAAACGGCATCTCCAGGTTGCGGATGCTGGTGGTCTGCACCCGTTGCAGCAGGTCGGGGCCAACGCCTTGAATGCCCCAGATATTAAGCTCAGTGGCGGTTTTGCCGACCACGTCCTCGGCAGTCAGGCCGATCTGATCTTCGAAGGCTTTATTGACCTCCAGCAGGCAGCCGTCGGACAGCCGCGCGATCACCAGAATATCCGGGCATTGCTGGAACACCGAGGCAAATTTCTGCTCGGACAATTGCAGTGCTTCCTCGGTGCGCTTGGCTTCGCTGATGTCGATCATCAAGCCGCGCAGCACCGGCTCATGGCCGTGTTCGATCAGGCTGACAATATCGCGCACCCATAAACATCGGCCATCGGCGGTGATCACCCGGTAATCAAGGCTGTGGTCGCGGTTGGCGCGGGTCTCCCGGTAGCAGTAAGCCTCGGCGCGCGTCAGGTCGGCAGGGTGGATGATGTTGCGCCAGAAGCCCGGAATCAGCCAGTGGGCGCGAGGGTAGCCCAGCAAGTCTTCGGCATGCGGCGACACGTAGCTGTAAGTGAAATCGGTGACGCTGGCTTCCCAGGCGATAGCGGACAGGCTCTCCACGAGGCCGCGATAGTGGTATTCGCTGCTGCGCAGTTCCTGCTCCAGGGCAACACGGCGCGAAATTTCCGAACTGAGCCGACGATTGATCCGAATCACAATGGCCAATACGGTGCTCAGTAGCAGCACTGCTGGCAGGCCGTACATCAACAAGTCGGCCCAGAAGGTACGGTGGTCAGTGATGCTGCCGACCCAGTGTTGTTGGATGGCGTCGGTTTCGTCCGAGCTGAGGTCGGCGAGGACTTTGTCCAGAATACCCACCAGCATTTTCTCGTCGCGTGGCACACCCATCGCCAGTTGATAGCGGTAGGGCGTTTCGCCGCTGACGTATAAACCGTCCAGTTTGAGTTGGCGCAGGCTCCAGACGCTGGACGCCAGGTCGCCAACCACCGCATCCACTTCGTCCGTAGCCAGTGCTTGCAGGGTCGAGCTGACATTGGGCATCGCCACCAGATTGAGGTCGGGGTGGTGGGTGCGCAGTAATTCGTGGGGCGCGTAGTTTTCCACCACGGCGATCTTTAGCCCGTACAGGTCTTTGAGGTTGCGCGGGGTTGCGCCGCCCTCATGGGCAAGGATGACGATGGGGAAGTCGAGGTACGGGCGTGTGAAGGCCAGGAAGCTCTGGCGTTCCGGCGTGGACATGATCCCGGGCAGCAGGTCGAGTTGATTGTTTTTCGCCTGTTCGAGCACGGCGGTCCAGTTCACTGGTTCGATCAGCTTGACCCGCACGCCCAGGCGGTCCTGGATCAGGCGCACATAGTCGGCGGCCAGGCCCTGGTAGCGGCCATTTTCATCACGGTATTCAAAGGGTGGCCAGGAAGCGTCCACCCCCAGGCGCAGCTCCTGATGGTCCGACAGCCAGCCACGCTCATCATCAGTAAGAGTCAACGCGCCAGCCGTTGCGGTCCAGGTCAGCAGCGACAGCAGTAACACGGTCGGCAGTCTGGGCATAACGGTCTCGTTATGGCACGGGGAATGTTTCGAGTGTAGACGGGCATTGCGGGGAGGGGAGGCGCGGGGCCATTAATCTATAGAAAGAAATCCATAGAAAACAAAACCCCCGGCCTGGGCCGGGGGTTCTGGTATCACTCGTCGAGGAAGGAGCGCAGATGCTCGCTTCGCGTCGGGTGGCGCAACTTGCGCAGCGCCTTGGCTTCGATCTGACGGATCCGCTCGCGGGTCACGTCAAACTGCTTACCGACTTCCTCAAGGGTGTGGTCGGTATTCATGTCGATGCCGAAACGCATGCGCAGTACCTTGGCTTCACGGGCAGTGAGGCCGGACAGTACGTCGCGAGTCGCTTCTTTGAGGCTCTCAACGGTAGCAACATCGATTGGCGACTGCATGGTCGAGTCTTCGATGAAGTCACCCAGATGGGAGTCTTCGTCATCACCGATCGGGGTTTCCATGGAGATCGGCTCTTTAGCGATCTTCAATACCTTGCGGATTTTATCCTCAGGCATTTCCATGCGTTCGCCCAGCTCTTCCGGGGTCGGTTCGCGACCCATTTCCTGCAGCATCTGGCGGGAAATACGGTTGAGCTTGTTGATCGTCTCGATCATGTGCACCGGAATACGGATGGTGCGGGCCTGGTCGGCGATCGAGCGAGTGATCGCCTGACGGATCCACCAGGTGGCATACGTCGAGAACTTGTAACCACGACGATATTCGAACTTGTCCACAGCCTTCATCAAGCCGATGTTGCCTTCCTGGATCAGGTCGAGGAATTGCAGACCACGGTTGGTGTACTTCTTGGCGATGGAGATCACCAGACGCAAGTTCGCTTCAACCATCTCTTTCTTCGCGCGGCGGGCCTTGGCCTCACCGATCGACATGCGACGGTTGATGTCTTTGATCTCGGCGATCGTCAGACCGGTTTCGGTCTCAAGCGCAGTCAGCTTTTGCTGGCAGCGGATGATGTCCGGCTGCAGGCGACCAATGGCTTCGGCGTATTTCGCCTTGCCTTTGGCCAGTGCGTCGGTCCAGCTTTCATCTACTTCATTGCCCGGGAACTGGCGCAGGAAGTCAGCACGCGGCATACGGGCATCACGCACACACAGCTGCATGATTGCGCGCTCTTGGGCGCGCAAACGCTCAAGGGCACTGCGAACACGCTCAACCAGGCCTTCGAATTGCTTCGGTACCAGCTTGATCGGCATGAACAGCTCGGCCAACGCTACCAGCTCGGCAATCGCCTGCTTGTTGGTGCGGCCGTGCTTTTTCAGCGCCTTGCGGGTGATTTCCATTTGATCGGAAACCGCACCGAAACGCTGAGCCGCAATGATCGGGTCCGGACCGCTTTCAACTTCGTCTTCGTCGTCGCCGCTGGATTCAGCGTCGTCGTCTTCAGTGTCGTCGTCGGCTTTTGCAGCCTTTGCGTCGACTGGCGGTGGTACTTCGGCGGCTGGCGGCGCGATGCCGTCGTCCGGGTCGATATAACCGCTCAGAACGTCGGACAGGCGGCCACCTTCGGTGGTCACGCGGGTGTACTCGGAGAGAATGTGGTCAACCGTGCCAGGGAAGTGCGCGATTGCGCCCATCACTTCACGGATACCCTCTTCGATACGCTTGGCGATTTCGATCTCGCCTTCGCGTGTCAGCAGCTCGACGGTACCCATTTCACGCATATACATGCGCACAGGGTCGGTGGTACGACCGATATCGGTCTCCACAGCAGCCAGCGCGGCAGCCGCTTCTTCAGCGGCAGCCTCGTCGGTATCGGCGTCCGCCAGCATAAGGGAATCCTTATCTGGCGCAGCTTCGAATACGTTGATCCCCATGTCGTTAATCATGCGGATGATGTCTTCCACCTGCTCTGGATCTGAAATATCCTCAGGCAGGTGGTCGTTGACCTCCGCGTAAGTCAGGTAACCCTGCTCACGACCGAGAACGATCAACTCTTTGATACGAGACTGCTGTTGCGCTTTTCCGGACATAACACCCTATCCACTGAAGGTCTTGGCGGGCAAAAAACAAGCCGAGGATTATACCCGAGCTATGACCTCACACGCCAGCTGAGGTCGGGTTTGATGCGGAAACATTCTGTTTTAAGAGGTCGCGCATCTGTTTTGCTATCTGAATTTGCTCTTCAGCCGACAATCCCGGCTGTCTTGCTCTTTTGATCAGTTCGTCGAGGGTCTGCGTGTGCTGACCTTCGGATAACCTAGTAATGGTGTCTAAAAACTGTTGTTCAAGGTTTTCGCCGTCAATTAGCCACTCCTTTTCCGCGAGTGCTTTCAACAAGCGGCCCTGTTCGGTGCCATGCCAGCGCGCCATCAACTGAATTGAGTTTAGCTTAGGATTTTTCTGAACCGCCTCGATCAAGGCGATCAGCACCTGAGCATAAGTGTTGCTGGCGTTGGCAAAGTGGTCGGCGCTCTCAACCTTGCCTGCCAATTGCGGGTGGTGGATAAGCGTGCGCAACGCAATGAGCGTTGGAGCTTCTACGGCGACAGGAGTTCGCGGTGCATAGGCTTCATCGCGATCACCGCGCTTGCCGTCCTTGCTCCAGGGTTTCTTGTCCCATTTCTTGCCGCCGGCGCCGGGTTTCTTCGGGGTCCACTCCTGCTGGGGCGCATAGGCCTCTTGCGGTTGGTGGAAGTCGGAATAGTCCGGCATGGCGTCGTAGTTGATGCCGGGGTCGTAAGTGGGCGGCGCATCCTGCGGTGCGCTGTGTACCAGCTGGCTGACGGCTTCGCCGCTCAACCCGGTGATTTCCAGCAGGCGCATGCGCATCAGCGATTTCAAGTTGGCGCCGGGGACTTTGTCGATCAGCGGCGCCGCGAGCGTGGCCATGTGGGCCTTGCCTTCGAGGGAGCGCGGGTCGGCTTCTTCGGTCAATTGCTGGAAGAAATAGTCCGCCAGCGGTTGTGCATGCTGGTTGATGCGCGCGCGGAATGCGTCGGTGCCTTCGGAGCGCACCAGGGTATCCGGGTCTTCGCCCTCCGGCAGAAACAGGAAGCGCGCGCGGCGCCCATCTTGCAGGCTCGACAGCGTGGCTTCGAGCGCGCGCCAGGCGGCGTTGCGGCCTGCCTGGTCGCCATCGAAGCAGAACAGCACGCTGGGCACCACGCGAAACAAGCGCTTCATGTGTTCTTCGCTGGTGGCGGTGCCGAGTGTGGCCACGGCGTTGCGCAGGCCTTGCTGGGCGAGGGCGATAACATCCATGTAGCCTTCAACCACGATGATTTCATCGAGGTTGCGATTGTTCTTGCGCGCTTCGAAAAGGCCATACAGTTCCTGGCCTTTATGGAATACCGGCGTTTCCGGCGAGTTCAGGTACTTGGGCTTGTCGTCGCCCAATACCCGGCCGCCGAAGGCGATGATGCGCCCGCGACTGTCGCGGATCGGAAACATCACACGGTCGCGGAAGCGGTCGTAGCGCTTGCCGGTTTCGGCGTTTTCCACCAGCAGGCCGGCGTCGATCATGGCTTTTTGCTGGAGCGTATCGCTGCTCAAGTGCTTGTAAAGGTTGTCCCAGCCAGGCGGGGCGAAGCCGAGGCCGAAGTCGCGGGCGATTTCGCCGGTAAGGCCGCGCCCCTTAAGGTATTCGACGGCGGCCTTGCGCTGCGGATGGCTTTTAAGCGCCTGGCGGTAGAAGTCGGCAGCGGCAGTCAGCAGTGGGTAGAGCGGCGAATCGGTGGGCTGTCGCGGTTTGTGCGGGCGGCCGCTTTCTTCGCGGGGCACTTCCATGCCGGCAGCTTTTGCCAGGTCCTCGATGGCCTGGGGGAAGTCCAGGTTGTCGTGGTCCATGAGAAAACCCAGGGCGTTGCCGCCCGCGCCGCAACCGAAGCAGTAATAGAACTGCTTGTCGGGGCTGACGCTGAATGATGGGGTCTTCTCTTTGTGAAACGGGCAGCAGGCAGTGTAGTTCTTGCCGGCTTTTTTCAATTGCACGCGCGAGCTGACAACATCGACGATGTCGGTGCGGTTCAGAAGGTCGTCAATAAAGCTCTGGGGAATCAGCCCGGCCATGGCGTTCTCGTCATCACTGCGTGTAAATGAGGGCCCGTGAAGTGTTCAAGCGCACGTGTCGGGTGCTTGAGCATCTAGTGTCTGCATGGGTTGTTCAGGAAGTGTATCTGCCGAACGTTCGCTGACGTTAATTTAAGGTCAGTTTTCGACGTGGAAATGTTGCCCCGGGCGTCCGGTCTTGACCAGCGGTTGGTCTCGGATGCTCATTTAAGGGCACAGTCGACCGGTTCGATCGCCTGGATGAAGAATAAGTGTGCTCGTCAGTAGCCTTGTTAGGCTCGTCAGAAGAGACGTGCACCGCTGGCAAAAGAGCCAGTCCTGACGTGTGAAGCAGTTGTATCGGTCGCGTGTGCGGCGTCAACAGTGAAGCATCAAGCGATATCCGCAAATGCCAATAGCCCGGCTGAGGGCCGGGCTTGGCAGAAGCTTGCTACGAACGTCTGTGTATTAGTACAGACGAACGGCGCGGCGCTGTTCGCGCTGAACTTTCTTGGCGTGACGCTTAACAGCGGCTGCTGCTTTGCGCTTACGCTCAGAAGTTGGCTTCTCGTAAAATTCGCGGCTACGAACTTCAGCCAGTACACCGGCTTTTTCGCAGGAGCGCTTGAAACGACGCAGAGCTACGTCGAAGGGTTCGTTCTCTTTAACTTTGACGGCTGGCATCCAGAGCTACCTTCTTTCATTACCGGGATCAACGTTCTCGTCGCAAAAAATTCGCGGCTGAGGTCGTCGGTTTTTAAGGGTTGCGGATGTTAACCCCTCATTGCCCGGAATGCAAAGCCTCTGATCGAAAACCGCTAGTCGGGAGGGGGACTGGCGACTATTATGCGCGCCTTCGAATTCAGCCTCTACAAGGCGCAAACCCATGCTAGTACTGGGACTTGAAACCTCCTGCGACGAAACCGGTGTCGCACTTTACGACAGTGAACGCGGGCTTTTGGCCGATGCACTGTTCAGTCAGATCGACCTGCATCGTGCTTATGGCGGTGTGGTGCCGGAGTTGGCGAGCCGCGATCACGTCAAGCGCATGCTGCCTTTGATTCGCCAGGTGCTGGACGAGGCCGGCTGTGTGCCGACCGAGATCGACGCCATTGCCTACACCGCCGGCCCCGGATTGGTCGGAGCCCTGCTGGTTGGGGCCTCTTGCGCCCAGGCACTGGCGTTTGCCTGGGGCATTCCAGCCCTCGGCGTGCACCATATGGAAGGCCATCTTCTGGCGCCCATGCTGGAAAAAACACCGCCAGAGTTCCCGTTCGTCGCTTTGTTGGTTTCGGGTGGTCATACGCAACTGGTTCAGGTCGATGGCATCGGCCAATACACCCTGTTGGGCGAATCCCTGGACGACGCTGCCGGCGAAGCATTCGACAAGACTGCGAAGATGATGGGCCTCAATTATCCGGGCGGTCCGGAAATCGCGCGCCTGGCCGAAAAAGGCGTTGCCGGCCGCTACACCTTCCCGCGCCCGATGTGCGATCGCCCGGGCTTGATGTTCAGCTTCAGCGGCTTGAAAACCTCGGCGTTGAACACCTGGCAGCAGAGCGTCAGCGCCGGGGACGACAGTGAACAAGCCCGTTGCGACATCGCGCTGGCGTTCCAGCAGGCCGTGGTGGAGACTTTGACCATCAAGTGCAAGCGCGCCCTTAAGCAAGCGGGCATGAAGCGCCTGGTGATCGCTGGCGGCGTCAGCGCCAACAAGGCCTTGCGCGTTTCGCTGGAGAAAATGCTCGGCGACATGAAGGGCGATGTGTTCTACGCCCGCCCTGAATTCTGCACCGACAACGGCGCGATGATCGCTTATGCCGGTTGCCAGCGCTTGCAGGCTGGGCAGCACGAAAGCTTGGCGATCAGCGTGCAGGCACGTTGGCCAATGGAGCAATTGTCGCCGCTGTAAGCCGGGCTTATGGACGGTATTTAAAAATGCCGTTCGCGCCCGGCAAACAGGTCGCGTAAATTGCCGCGGTGGCGCCAGACGATCAGCAGCGTCAGCACGCTCATCGGCAACAGCGCTGCCGGTTCCTGCCAGGCCAGCAGTGGCAGGGTCAGCGGAGTGGCGATCAACGCGGCTAATGAGCTGGTGCGGGTCAGGTAGAACGTCAGCAGCCAGGCCAGCACGGCCAGCAGCGCGGCCGGAGGGTAAATCCCCAGCAGCATGCCGGCGGCCGTGGCGACACCTTTGCCGCCGCGAAAGCGGAAGTACAACGGAAACAGATGGCCGAGGACGGCGCACACGCCGACCCAGGCCTGCTGCTGCAGGGTAAGACCGGCGAGGCTGGCGATCAGTACGGGCAACAAGCCCTTGCAGACATCACCGAGCAGCGTCAGCACGGCGAGTTTTTTGCCGGCCAGGCGCAACATATTGGTGGCGCCGGCGTTGCCTGAGCCACTCATTCGCGGGTCGGGGTTTCCCGTCAGGCGGCTGAGCAAAATGGCGAAGGACAGCGAGCCGAGCAGGTAGGCGAAAATCGCCAGTGACCAAAACATGCTAACTATTCCGGGCGAGGACGCCCTGATTCTAACGGGGCATCGCGCCCTTGTCGTGCTGCGGAGAAGAGTGCTTGGACAGAGTGTTTATCGAAGGCCTGGAAGTCGACACCGTGATCGGGGCCTACGACTGGGAGCGCGGCATCAAGCAATGCCTGCGCCTGGACCTGAGCTTCGCCTGGGACAACCGCCCGGCCGCGGCCGGTGACGACCTGACCCTGGCGCTGGATTACGCCAGTGTATCCACGCGTATCCAGGCCTTTGCCGAGCAGTCCCAGTACCAACTGGTGGAAACCTTCGCCGAGCGCTTGGCTGAAGTGCTGATGAGCGAATTCCAGATTCCCTGGCTCCACCTCAAACTGACCAAGCCTGGCGCCGTACCGGCCGCCAGGGGCGTGGGCGTGGAGATCGAGCGCGGATGTCGCTAACTCAGGTTTACCTTGGCCTTGGCAGCAATATCGAGCGCGAGCCCCACTTGCGCGCGGGTCTGGATGCGCTGGCGAGCTTTTTGACTGACGTGCGTTGTTCGCCCGTGTTCGAAAGCCAGCCGGTGGGTATCAAGAGCGGGCCGTTCTTCAACCTGGTGGTGTCGGCCTGGACCGACCTGCCGTTGATGGAACTGGATCGCCGTTTGAAATTCATCGAGGCCGACAATGGCCGTTACGCCCCGGACCGTAAAGGCTTGCCGTTGGACATCGACGTGCTGCTGTATGGCGATTGGGTGGGGAATTTCGACGGGTTGATCCTGCCGCGTGCTGAAATTCTGAAAAATGCCTTTGTGCTGTGGCCGCTGTCGCTGATGGCGCCGGACCGCGTGCATCCCGAGGCGGCCAAGAGTCTGGCTGATCTTTGGCGTGATGCGCAGATCGATCAAGTGCTGGCGCCTGTGGGCTTTGAGTGGCAGGGCCAGCAACTGACCCCGTCGAATCTCCTGTAGCTGGCGATTCTCCTGGCTTGATCGAATCCAAATGTGGGAGCGGGCTTGCCCGCGAAAGCGATGTGTCAGTCAACATCAATGTTTGCTGGGCCGACCTCTTCGCGGGCAAGCCCGCTCCCACAGGCTAGGCGTTGCGCTGTTCCTTGTAGGCTTTCAGTGCCTTGAGCCGTTCGCGCTTGAGAGCTTCACCCAGCTCCGGGCCCTTGAAACCTTTCTCCAGCAACGGCGCCACTGCCACTTCGCGGGCTACTTTCGCCGCATCGCGCAAATAATCAGCCTGTGGATAACTTCGCTGTTCAAAGCCCTTGCGGCCACGCGCATCCATTTCGCATGCCACCACAAATTCTTCAAAGCGCTGCGGCCGCCGGTATACGTCAAAGCTTTGCAGCAACTCCAGCAATGTCGAGGCTTTCAGCTCAAGCGCACGATGGCCATGGGTGTGATATTGGCCCACCAGCAGCGCCAGTTCCTGGCAATCCTTCGGCACTTTGAAGCGCTCATTGACGGCCTTGATCAGCTTCAAACCCGTGTGTTCGTGGGCGATATGCTGCGGCCACTTATCCACAGGTGTCAGGCCCTTGCCCAAGTCATGCAGCAGGCAGGCCCAGCGCACGGTCAGCGGTTGATGGTGCAAGGCCGCTTGCTCCAGCACGCTCAGGGTGTGCACGCCGGTGTCGATCTCGGGGTGATGGGCTTCGGGTTGCGGCACGCCGAACAGAGCATTCACTTCCGGCATCAGGGTTTTCAGCGCATCGCAGTCGCGTAACACCTGGATAAATACCTGGGGCTGGTTTTCCATCAGCGCCCGGGAGATTTCCTTCCAGCTGCGTTCCGGCGTCAGGGCTTGCAGTTCGCCGGATTCGCTGAGTTGGCGCATCAGCTCCAACGTTTGCGGTGCGACGGTAAATCCCAAATGGGCGTAGCGTGCAGCGAAGCGCGCAACGCGCAGCACACGCAGTGGATCTTCGGCGAACGCGGGAGAAACGTGGCGAAGTACGCGGGCCTCAAGGTCACGCTGGCCGTGGTAAGGGTCGGTCAGATTGCCGTCATCATCCTCTGCCATTGCGTTGATGGTCAGGTCGCGCCGAATCAGGTCTTCTTCCAGTGTGACGTCCGGGCTGGCGTGAAACACAAAGCCGCCATAACCGCGGCCGCTCTTGCGCTCGGTGCGGGCGAGGGCGTATTCGTCACCGTTTTTCGGGTCCAGAAATACCGGGAAGTCAGAACCTACAGGCTTGTAGCCCTTGGCCAGCATTTCTTCGGCAGTCGCACCGACGACGACACGGTCGACATCGGTGACCTCGATGCCCAGCAAGCGGTCACGCACCGCGCCACCGACTTTGTAGATTTTCATGAAAAAGCCTCCATTAGCGGCACAGGATACCGCCTGCGCCTGGCCAGTGGAGGCTTTGCTGTTTCAGAGATGAACGACGGCGAGGTCCAGGCGGCCGTAGTCGTTGTCGTTGTGGTCGGTACGTGGCGGTACATGGTGGGTTTTCATCACTTGGTCGCCCTGCAGGGTTTCCAGATGGATATCGAACCCCCACAGCCGATGCAGGTGCTTGAGCACTTCCTCGGTGGATTCGCCCAACGGCTTGCGGTCATGTTGCTGGTGACGCAGGGTCAGGGAGCGGTCGCCGCGCACATCGATGCTGTAGATCTGCACGTTGGGTTCACGGTTACCCAGGTTGTATTGCGCCGCCAGGGTTTCGCGGATGGTGCGGTAGCCGGGTTCGTCGTGGATCGCGGGCACCACCAAGTCGTCCTTAAGGTCGTCATCCATGATGCTGAACAGCTTGAGGTCGCGAATCACCTGGGGCGACAGATACTGCAGGATGAAACTCTCATCCTTGAAGCTGCTCATGGCGAACTTGATGGTCGACAGCCAATCACTGCCGGCGATTTCCGGGAACCAGCGGCGGTCTTCTTCGGTGGGGTGTTCACACATGCGCCGAATGTCGCGGTACATGGCAAAGCCTAGCGCGTAGGGGTTGATGCCGCTGTAGTACGGGCTGTCAAAGCCAGGCTGGAACACCACGCTGGTGTGAGACGTGAGGAATTCCATCATGAAACCGTCGGTGACCAAGCCCTCGTCATACAGGTCATTCATCAAGGTGTAGTGCCAGAACGTGGCCCAACCTTCGTTCATGACCTGGGTTTGGCGCTGTGGGTAAAAATACTGGGCGATCTTGCGCACGATACGCACGATTTCCCGCTGCCAAGGCTCCAGCAGCGGTGCGTGTTTTTCCAGGAAGTACAGGATGTTTTCCTGAGGTTCGGCGGGGAAGCGCGCATTGTCCTTGTCGCTGTTTTTGCCGGTTTTTTTCGGAATGGTGCGCCACAAGTCGTTGATCTGTTTCTGCAGGTGCTCCTCGCGCTCCTTCTGGCGCAGGCGTTCTTCCTCGGCGGAAATCGGGTAAGGGCGTTTGTAGCGATCAACCCCGTAATTCATTAACGCGTGGCAGGAGTCGAGCAAGTCCTCCACCGCGTCGATGCCGTGGCGCTCCTCGCACTGCATGATGTACTGCTTGGCGAACACCAGGTAATCAATGATCGAGCTGGCATCGGTCCAGGTGCGAAACAGGTAGTTACCCTTGAAGAAGCTGTTGTGCCCGTAGCACGCGTGCGCCACCACCAGCGCCTGCATGCAGATGGTGTTTTCCTCCATCAGGTAGGCGATGCACGGGTCAGAGTTGATGACGATCTCGTAGGCCAGGCCCATCTGTCCACGGGTGTAGGACTTTTCGGTGCTCAGGAAATGCTTGCCGTAGGACCAATGGTGGTAGCCCAGGGGCATGCCCACCGAGGCGTAGGCATCCATCATCTGCTCGGCGGTGATCACTTCGATCTGGTTGGGATAGGTGTCCAGGGCATAACCCGCCGCAATGCGGCTGATTTCCCGGTCATAAGCCTGGATCAGTTCGAAGGTCCATTCGGACCCCGTGGATATGGGTTGGCGCTTATGCTCTTTTTTGGCGGTCATGACACTAACCTGCGCTGGAAGAGTTCACGGAAGACCGGATAGATATCGCCGGCCGAGACCAGTTGCTGCTGGGCGAAGGTGTCGGCGAAGGCTTCGCCGATGCGCTCGTATTCGAACCACAGGGCCTGGTGCTCACGGGGGGTAATTTCGACGTAGGTGTAGTACTGCACGAACGGCATGATCTGGTTGATCAGGATGTCGCGGCAGATCGGCGAATCGTCGTTCCAGTTGTCGCCGTCGGAAGCTTGGGCTGCGTAGATGTTCCACTCGTTGGCCGGGTAGCGCTCGGCCATGATCTCCTGCATCAACTTTAAGGCGCTGGAAACGATGGTGCCGCCGGTTTCCCGTGAATAGAAAAACTCTTCTTCGTCCACTTCCCGGGCGCTGGTGTGATGGCGGATGAACACCACGTCAATCTTGTCGTAATTCCGCTTCAGGAACAGGTACAGCAGGATGAAGAAGCGCTTGGCGATGTCCTTGGTGGCTTGGGTCATCGAACCGGACACGTCCATCAGGCAAAACATCACGGCCTTGGAGCTGGGGTTGGGTTGCTTGACCAGCAAGTTGTATTTCAAGTCAAAGGTGTCGAGAAACGGCACGCGGTGAATCCGCGCGCTGAGTTTTTCTATTTCGGCTTCGATCTCCTGAATATCACCGAAGTTGTCCGGCTCCTCGCGTTTCAGGCGCGCCAGCTCTTCCTTGGCTAGTTTCAGTTTGGCGCGGCTGCTGCCCGACAGCGCGATACGGCGGGCGTGGGCCGAGCGCAGGGTGCGGATGATGTTGATGCGCGACGGGTTGCCTTCGTTGCTGATCCCCGCGCGTACGGTCTTGAAGGTGTCGGTGCCGGTCAGGTTGCGTTTGACCAGGTTGGGCAGCTCCAGGTCCTCGAACATGAATTCGAGAAACTCTTCCTGGGTAATCTGGAACACGAACTCATCCATGCCCTCGCCGGAATTACCGGCCTTGCCCGGCCCTTTGCCGCCACCGCCGCCTTGGGGGCGTTGGATATGCTCGCCGGTGGTGAATTCCTTGTTGCCGGGGTGCACGACGGTTTGTTTGCCGCCCCGGCCGTGGTGCAGCACCGGTTCGTCGATGTCGCGCCCGGGAATGCTGATTTGCTCGCCATGCTCCATATCCGTAATGGAACGGCGGCTGACGGCCTCTTCGACGGCCTTTTTGATGTGGTCACGGTAGCGCCGCAGGAAACGCTGGCGGTTTACCGTGCTCTTGTTCTTGCCATTGAGGCGTCGGTCGATCACATAGCTCATGGGGAGCCCTCCGGGCAGCTTCACGTTACAAGCTTCAAGCCGCGAGCTGGAAGCTTAGAGACAAGCGGTCGGCTGCCGGGCCGTGGGCCCGGCAGCGTTCGCCTGTCGCTGCCTTACTGTGATTTACGCACCCGCAGGTACCACTCGGAAAGCAGGCGTACCTGTTTGTCGGTGTAGCCACGCTCGACCATTCGTGTGACGAAGTCGTTGTGTTTTTGCTGGTCCTCCTTGCTCGCCTTGGCGTTGAAGCTGATGACCGGCAGCAGGTCCTCGGTGTTGGAGAACATTTTCTTCTCGATGACCACCCGCAGCTTCTCGTAGCTGAGCCAGGTCGGGTTCTTGCCATTGTTGTTGGCCCGGGCGCGCAGCACGAAGTTGACGATCTCGTTGCGAAAATCCTTCGGATTGCTGATGCCGGCCGGTTTTTCGATCTTCTCCAGCTCCTCGTTGAGGGCCACGCGGTTGAGGATTTCGCCGGTTTCCGGGTCGCGGTATTCCTGGTCCTGGATCCAGAAGTCGGCGTACAGCACGTAGCGGTCGAAGATGTTCTGGCCGTACTCGCTGTAGGACTCCAGGTAGGCGGTCTGGATTTCCTTGCCGATGAACTCGATGTAGCGCGGCGCCAGGTACTCCTTGAGGAAGCGCAGGTAGCGCTCGCGGGTTTCGGCCTGGAACTGTTCCTGTTCGATCTGCTGCTCCAGCACATAAAGCAGGTGCACCGGGTTGGCGGCGATTTCGTGCGGGTCGAAGTTGAAGACCTTGGACAGAATCTTGAACGCAAAGCGCGTCGACAGGCCGTTCATGCCCTCGTCCACGCCCGCCGTGTCGCGGTATTCCTGGATCGATTTGGCTTTTGGGTCGGTGTCCTTGAGGTTTTCGCCGTCGTACACGCGCATCTTCGAATAGATATTCGAGTTTTCCGGCTCCTTGAGGCGCGACAGCACAGTGAACTGGGCGAGCATCTTCAGCGTGTCCGGCGCGCAATGGGCCTTGGCCAGGGAGCTGTTAAACAGCAGCTTGTCGTAAATCTTGATCTCGTCGCTGACCCGCAGGCAGTACGGCACCTTGACGATGTAGATCCGGTCGATGAAGGCTTCGTTGTTCTTGTTGTTGCGGAAGGTGTGCCATTCCGATTCGTTGGAGTGTGCCAGCAAGATCCCGGTGAACGGAATCGCGCCCAGGCCTTCGGTACTGTTGTAGTTGCCTTCCTGGGTGGCCGTGAGCAGTGGGTGCAGCACCTTGATCGGCGCCTTGAACATCTCCACGAACTCCATCAGGCCCTGGTTGGCCCGGCACAATGCGCCCGAGTAGCTGTAGGCGTCGGCGTCGTTCTGCGGGAATTCCTCGAGTTTGCGGATATCGACCTTGCCGACGAGGGCCGAGATATCCTGGTTGTTCTCGTCGCCCGGTTCGGTCTTGGCCACGCCAATCTGGTTAAGGATCGACGGGTAGAGTTTCACCACGCGGAACTGGCTGATGTCGCCACCGAACTCGGACAGGCGCTTGGTCGCCCAGGGCGACATGATGGTGTTGAGGTAGCGCCTTGGGATGCCGAAGTCTTCTTCGAGGATCGCGCCATCTTCCGTGGCGTTGAACAGCCCCAAAGGCGACTCGAAGACCGGTGAGCCCTTGATCGCGTAGAAGGGCACCTTCTCGATCAGTTGTTTGAGTTTTTCGGCCAGGGACGATTTACCACCGCCAACAGGGCCAAGCAGATAAAGAATCTGTTTCTTCTCTTCCAGGCCTTGGGCGGCATGGCGGAAGTAGGAGACGATCTGATCGATGCATTCTTCCATGCCATGGAAGTCTTCAAAGGCCGGGTAGCGGCGGATCACCTTGTTGGAGAATATTCGCGACAGGCGCGAGTTGTTCGAGGTGTCTACCAGCTCCGGCTCGCCGATCGCCAGCAGCAGGCGTTCGGCGGCAGACGCGTAAGTGCTGCGGTCCTTTTTGCACAGCTCAAGATACTCCTGCAGCGTGAGTTCTTCCTGCTGTGTGGACTCGAAGCGTTGTTGGAAGTGGCTAAAGATACTCATGACGTCGTCACCTCGCTCGATACGTGGAGCCGACGCCGGATCAATCAGTCGATGCTGGCAGCCATCAGCGATCGCCAATGGCCGTTTTCCCCCCAGAACACCCTGAAACGCTACCGATGACCCGCACGCCGGTGTACCGGCTCTCCCCTGATTCGGATGGCCTGCGCTTAAGGATAGTTCGGAATCGGGGAGGTCAAGGCGGGATACGTAATTAGTTTGGCTGCGCCGTTCGTCAGAAACGGCGCGAGCCCAAGCGTCACGCGGGATAGCGGGGTGTGAAAAAAATTATTGCGAATCGCCCGAAGTAATTTCCGCAGGATAAGTCGTACGCCACAGTTCGAAGCCGCCGTCCAGGCTATAGACGTCGCTGAAGCCCTGGCTGATCAAATAGGCCGCCGCGCTCTGGCTGGAGTTGCCGTGGTAGCAGGCCACGATGACCGGCGCGTCGAGGTCGGCGGCGCGGATGAAATCGGCAATGTTGTGGTTGTCCAGGTGCTGCGCGCCTTTGATGTGGCCTGCTGCGTAGGCTTGGGGGTCACGAATGTCCACCACGACTGCGGCTTGCTCGCGCAGGGCTTGGGCTTGTTGGGGAGGGATGCGTTTGAATTCGCTCATGGGAGGCTCCTAGGGCTTGGCGGCAGCCGGCTGTGTGGCAGAAAGAGGGGAATCACACTGGCAGCTCAGGCGCTCGCCGGTGTCGATGTTCATCAGGGTCATGCTGCCACCCCACACGCAACCGGTGTCGAGGGCGAACACGCCAGGTTCGTCGCATTTGCCTTCCAGGGCTGCCCAATGGCCGAAAATGATCTTCGTGTCACGGGTCTTGCGCTCCTTGTGGGCAAACCAGGGTTTGTAACCCGGCAGCGCGGTGTCGGCGCCTTCCTTGCTCTTGAGGTCCAGTTTGCCCTCGGCGGTACAGAAGCGCATGCGCGTGAAGTAGTTGGTGATCACGCGCAGGCGGGTCACGCCGGTGAGGTCGTTGTCCCATTTCACGGGCTCGTTGCCGTACATGCCGTCGAGGTAGGCGGTGTAGAGGTTGTCGTCGGCCAGGGCGCTTTCGACTTCGGCGGCGCACTTGAGGGCTTTCTTCAAGGTCCACTGGGGCGGGATGCCAGCATGGACAAGGGCAACGTTGCGGTCTTCGTCGTAATGCATGAGCTTTTGCCGACGCAGCCAGTCCAGCAGTTGGGCGCGGTCAGGGGCTTCGAGGATTTCCCTCAGCGTGTCGCCCTTTTTCAGCCGCTCGATGTTATTGCCCGCCGCCAGCAGATGCAGGTCATGGTTGCCGAGCACGCACACCAGGGCGTCGCGCATCTTATAAAGGTAGCGCAGGGTTTCCAGGGACTCGGGGCCACGGTTGACCAGATCACCGACCAGCCACAGACGGTCTTTTACGGGGTCGAAGGCCACACGCTCAAGCAGGCATTTGAGCGGCTCCAGGCAGCCTTGCAGGTCGCCGACGGCATACGTTGCCATCAGTGCAGGGCTCCCGGCACTGCAAGGCGGAACGGCGCGATGATGGCATCGAACAGTTTTCCGTCGGTCGCCTTCATTTGATATGAGCCCTGCATGGTGCCGACCTTGGAGGTCATCACCGTTCCGCTGCTGTAGGTGTGGCTGGCGCCGATATCGATCAGCGGTTGTTGACCGACCACGCCCGCGCCGCGGACTTCTTCGACCTGGCCGTCACCGTCGGTGATCACCCAGTGGCGCGACAGCAGCTTGGCCGGCACCAGCCCGTTGTTCTTTACGGTGATGGTGTAGGCGAAGGCGAAGCGGTTCTGGTCAGGTTGCGATTGGTCCGCGAGGAAGCGGGTGACGACGCTGACGTCGATCTGGTAGCGGGGATCGGACATGCAAGAGACCTTAAAAGCAAAGCGCAGGACAGCAGATGCGGGTCAGTCTAGGCCAAGAGGCGGGCACTAGGCCAGACATGCTGTCTGTGCAGTCGGCAATGGCACCTTGGCAGATGAAGCGCTATCGGCATAACGCGGAGCAAGTGTGGGAGCGGGCTTGCTCGCGAAAGCGGTGGGCCAGCTATACATCTGGCGACTGACACACTGCATTCGCGAGCAAGCCCGCTCCCACATTAGATCGCGCCAAGCTCCTACAGGTTATTCGGCTGTTGGCGCAGGCTGGATGGCAAGCTGGTCAGCCAGGCGAACGAATGCGGCGAGGTCCAGTTGCTCGGGGCGCAGGCCGCCATCGACGCCAGCAGCTTCGATTTCAGCGTTGCTCAGCAAGGCCTTGAGCGTGTTGCGCAGGGTTTTGCGGCGTTGGTTGAACGCTTCGCGCACCACGCGTTCCAGCAACTTGTGATCCTTGGCTGGGTGCGGCAGCACGGCGTGCGGCACCAGGCGCACGATAGCCGAGTCGACCTTCGGCGGTGGGTTGAACGCGCCAGGGCCGACGTTGAACAGGTGTTCCACACGGCAATGGTACTGAACCATGATCGACAGGCGGCCCCAGTCACCACCACCAGGGCCTGCGGCCAAGCGCTCGACCACTTCCTTTTGCAGCATGAAGTGCATGTCGCGGATGATCCCGGCGTTGTTCAGCAGGTGGAAAATCAGCGGTGTGGAGATGTTGTAGGGCAGGTTGCCGACCACACGCAGGCTGTTCGGCGCCGCATTCAGGCTGTTGAAGTCGAACTTCAGCGCATCGCCCTGGTGCAGGTTGAAGTTGGAGTGACCGGCGAACTGCTGGTTGAGGATCGGGATCAGATCCTTGTCCAGCTCAACCACATCCAGTTGGCCGCCACTGTTGAGCAGGCCTTTGGTCAGCGCGCCCTGGCCCGGGCCGATTTCCAGCAAGCGATCTTCAGGCTTGGCATGGATGGAGCGCAGGATACGGTCGATCACGCCAGCGTCGTGCAGGAAGTTTTGCCCGAAGCGCTTGCGCGCCCGGTGTTGGTATTGCTCGGTCATATACGGGTCTCGGCCATCTGATAGGCGGTTTCCAGGGCCACGTGCAGGCTGCCGGTATCGATCTTGCCGCTGCCCGCCAGGTCCAGGGCAGTGCCATGGTCGACGGAGGTGCGGATGATTGGCAGGCCCAGTGTCACGTTGACTGCAGCGCCGAAGCCTTTGTACTTCAGCACGGGCAGCCCCTGGTCGTGGTACATCGCCAGCACTGCGTCGCAGTGCTCCAGATATTTGGGGGTAAACAGAGTGTCTGCAGGCAATGGGCCACGCAGGTCCATGCCTTCTTGGCGCAGGCGCTCTAATGTCGGTTCAATGATGTCGATTTCTTCATGGCCCAAGTGGCCGCCTTCACCGGCGTGGGGGTTGAGCCCACAGACCAGGATACGGGGTTGGGCGATGCCGAACTTTTGTTGCAGGTCGGCGTGCAGGATGCGCGTCACGCGCTCCACGCGTTCGGCGGTGATGGCATCTGCGATGTCGCGCAACGGCAGGTGCGTGGTCACCAGTGCGACGCGAAGGCCGCGTGTGGCGAGCATCATCACGACCTGAGCGGTGTGCGTCAGCTCGGCAAGAAATTCGGTATGCCCGGAAAAGGCGATACCGGATTCGTTGATCACGCCTTTGTGCACGGGGGCGGTGATCATGCCGGCGAAATCGCCGTCGATGCAGCCTTGCCCGGCGCGGGTCAGGGTTTCCAGAACGAAGGCCGCATTGGCCTTGTCCAGTTTCCCGGCAACCACCTTGGCCGCAAGCGGGGTGTCCCACACGTAGAGGCTGCCTGCGGGAGCGGGCGAGTCGGGCCAGTTGCCCGGCGCCACGTCCAGCAAATTGACAGCCACACCCAGTTGCGCGGCCCGCTCAAGGAGCAGGTCGCGGCTGGTAATGGCAATCAGGGGGTGTGGCTGAGGTTGCGAGGCGAGCAGCAGGCACAGGTCTGGACCAATGCCGGCCGGCTCGCCGGGTGTTAACGCGAAACGCTGGGGTTTCACTGGGCTGCCTGATCGGCGCCTGTTTGCTCGGCGGCGGGCAGCTTGTTTTCTACGTAGGCTTCGTCGCGAATCTGACGCAACCAGGTCTGCAGCTCTTCGTCGTATTTGCGGTTGCGCAGTACGGTCAGTGCTTGTTGCTCGCGGGCTTGAGTGGTGTTGTCAGTGGCGCGACGGCCAAGGACTTCCAGCACATGCCAGCCGTATTGGGTCTTGAACGGCTTGGACAGCACGCCTTGCGGGGTCTTGGCCATGACGTCCTGGAACTCCGGCACCAAGGCTTTCGGGTCGATCCAGTTCAGGTCGCCGCCGTTGAGGGCCGAGCCCGGGTCTTCCGAGAAGCTTTTGGCCAGGGTGGCGAAATCTTCACCGCCTTCGATGCGGTCATAGATCTTCTGGGCCAGTTCCTTGGTTTGCGCTTCGGTGCGGATTTCGCTTGGTTTGACCAGGATGTGACGAACATGAACTTCGTCTTTCAGCGAGGTCTCGCCGCCGCGTTTGCCCAACAGCTTGAGGATAATGAAGCCACCCGGGGTGCGAGCGGGCTGAGTAATGCCGCCCACTTCCATGGCACTCAGCTCGCGGTCAAACGGAGGTGGCAACTGAGCGGCTTTACGCCAGCCCATGTCACCGCCGTCCAGAGCGTTGTCACTGCCGGATACGGCAATGGCGGTCTGGGCGAAGTCTGCACCGGCTTTCAGGCGGTCATAAACAGCCTGGGTTTTCGCGGCGGCGGCATTGAGTTGCTCGGCGTTGGCGCTGTCCGGGGTAGGGATCAGGATGTTGGCCAGGTGCAGCTCTTCGGAAAGCTGCTGCTTGCCGAGGTCTGAGGCCAGGAAGTTCTTCACTTCCTGTTCGGACACTTGGACGCGCTCGGCCACGCGGCGCTGACGCACACGGCTGATGATCATTTCACGCTTGATCTGGTCACGCGCGTCCTCATAGGACAGGCCGTCGTGAGCCAGGGCCGCGCGGAACTGGTCAATGCTCATGTTGTTGCGCTGGGCAATGGTGCCTACAGCCTGGTTCAACTCTTCGTCCGAAATACGGATGCCGGAGCGCTCGCCGATCTGCAATTGCAGGTTCTCGACGATCAGGCGCTCCAGCACCTGTGGTTCCAGCACGCTGGTCGGCGGCACACCACCACCGCGCTTGGCGATGGTTTGCTGAACTTCCTTGACCCGTTGGTCCAATTGGCTCTGCATGATCACGTCGTTATCGACGATGGCGGCCACTTTATCCAGTTGCTGGACCGCAGCGTGTGCCGAAACGGTACCCAGGAACAGCGCGCCCAGCACTAGCGGGCGCAAGCAATCAGAAAGCTTGGTCTTCACGTTCACGATAACCTTCAATGCCTTTGTCGAGGAAGCTCTCTACCTTGGCGCCGGTCAGGCCGCCGAGTCCTTTGAGGACGATCTGGAAGAAGAGCCCGTGGTCACCCTTTTCGTTCAACGGGGCGATCTGAGTGTATTCGTCGTTGGAAACCCAATAACGGTTGATCACGCGAAGTTTCCAGCAGCAGTTGTCGTACTCGAAACCACCGAAGGCTTCCAGGGTACGGTTGCGGGCATAGTCATACTGCCAGCGGGTGATCAGGTTCCACTGCGGAACGATCGGCCACATCATCGAGAAATCGTGTTGCTGGATTTTGTAGTAGTTCTTGATGAAGTTTGGGTTGCCTTCGGTACCGTAGTCACCGCCGAACTGCCATTTACCGGTCAGCTGGTTGTAGACCACCTGGTCGTTGCGATAGCGATAACCAACGTTGACAACCTTGTTGGGGTTATCTTCCGGCTGGTAGTGGAACATTGCGCTACCGGAACGCGGGCTGTGACTGGTTGGGTCCCAGTTGTAGTCGGCGGTGGCGCGCCAATCACGGTTAAACCGGAACGAGTAGTCAAGCGCGATCGGCGAAACATTTTCGTGGGCGTCGTCACGGGTTGCCGCGTCAACACCTGGCAGCTGTACTTCACGATCCTTGAAGTACACAGCCTGGCCGATACTCATGCGTTGACGTTCGAAACCGTCGTCTTGAATCCAGCGGCTGGTCAGGCCCAGCGACAGTTTATTCTCGTCACCGATACGGTCGCCGCCTGTAAAGCGGTTGTCGCGGAACAGCGAGTCGAAGCTGAACGGGGTTTCGCTGCTGTCAAAGACTGGAATGTCCTTCTGGTCCTTCTCTGGTACGTAGAGATAGAACAGGCGTGGTTCCAGGGTTTGACGGTAATTGCTGCCAAACCATTGGGTATCACGGTCGAAGTAGAGACCGCTGTCGATACTGGCAATTGGCACGGCACGGTCTTGGGAGCTGCTGAACGACTCACCCAGTGCCGAGGCGCCAAGTCTATTGACCAGCAAGTCGTTCTTGCCGGTGCTGTCCAGGTCAAGATCGTACTTGGTGTAGACATATTTAAGCTTTGGCGTGATGAAACCGTAGGTCCAGTTCAGCGGCAAAGACACGCTCGGTGCGGCAGTCAAGCGATTGCCGTTGGCACGGTTCAGACCCAGCACGTTGTTATCGAGACGGGAGGTTACTATCCCGTCTTCATCGGTATAGTTTCCTTTCTGCAGGTCTCGCTCGAACCTTACAGCCTCGGTTTCATAGTCGAAGTTCAAGCCGCCCGGATGATAAGGCAGCGAACCGTTGAAAGTGATCTGCGGCAGGCGGTCGTACGGAGTGAACTGCGAAACCGTTGCCAGCTGATAAGCCTGCAGGTTCAGGCGAGCCTGATAGGAGTCGCCGCGATAGGTCAAGGAACCCTGTTGGTTCACAAAGTCCTGGGCTTGAACACCTTCTTCGAAGGTCTTCAGATCCTGGAAGAAGTAAGGGTCGCTGATCTTGGTGTAGTCGACCTTGGTCGTCAGACGCGAATCCAGACCGCCTTTATGCTGCCAATTGAGCATGTAGCGGGTTCTTTCGTAGTCGGTCTGCTGTTCCCGTTCGTTGCTGTCGTCGTTCAGGTACGCGCCGCCGAACTGACCTTCGCTGGACTTGGTGAGGTAGCGGAACTCGCCTTCTACCATCATGCCGCGCTTGGTCATGTATTGCGGGTACAACGTGGCGTCGTAGTTCGGTGCCAGGTTGAAATAGTACGGCGTGACAAGCGTGAAGCCGGTTTTGCTGCCGGTGCTGAAGCTTGGCGGCAGGAAGCCGGACTGACGACGGTCGTCGATCGGGAAATAGATGTACGGGGTGTACAGGATCGGAATGTTCTTGATCCGCAACGTCGCGTTGGTCGCCGTACCGAAACCGGTGGCGGGGTTCAACGTGATGTTGTTGCCCTTGAGCTGCCAGGCGTTGCTGTCCGGCTCGCAGGTGGTGTACGTACCGTCCTTGAGACGGATGATCGCGTTTTCGGCACGCTTGGCGTACAGCGCGTTACCGCGAATGCGCGACTTGTGCATGACGTATTCGGCGTTGTCGATCTGTGCAGCGCCGGTATCGAGCTGGACCTGGGCGTGGTCGCCGACGATCAGGGCACCGTTGTCGCGCAGACGGACATTGCCGTTCAGCTCGCCACGGTTTTCGGCCTGATACAGGCTGGCTTCCTGAGCCTCCAACTGCATGCTGCCCTGGCGCATGACCACGTCACCGGCCAGGGTCGCAACTTGTGATTCCTGCTCATAACGCGAGGCTTTGGCGCCGATAAAGGTCGGCGAGTCGCTCTTGTCCGTCTTGTCGTTCATGCCCGGACGCTGCGGCTCGATATACGCGCCGGAGCAATACGGGCCGGTTTCAGCCAATTGCGCTGCGGTCAGCTTATCGCGAGGCACCCAGTCCAGGTGGCTGTAGTCGGCGCTGCGCGAACGCAGGCCACGGCCCTTGGCCTCGGTGACCAAAGCGGTCTTCGGCTCGGCATCGGCACTGCCGCCGGCATTGGCCTGGGCCGTGCTGCCGGCGTCGCTGATGGCTGCACCGTCATGCACCGGGCGCGGTGGTAATGGGGCGGCGGCGGTTTTCGGCGCGCAATCCCAGGCACCCGAAGCAGAGACTGAGCAGTCATACTGTTCCGCGGCGACCACGAATGAGGTGGCGAAAGGTTGCATGGCCAGCAGACTGCCGGTTACCAGCAACGGAAATTTTCTACGAAACGCGGGGGATTTCAATGCCATCTTATTAGTCCGGGCTTCCTGCGTGCCATCTGCCCGCGGTGTGGGCCGCACGCCTCTCGATGGTCTGAAAAAGATGCGTGATAATAAAGCATGACCCGCTTGACGGCTAGCGCCGTCGGAGACCCTTGTAATGCCCGAGCAAGATCTACGTTTACAACAGCTGCAAGTCTGGCTGGATGAGCAGTTACCGATCCTTTTCAACGCTCAAGGCTGGGGTGCCGTACCCCCGGCCACATTGACCGCGGCCAGCAGTGACGCGAGTTTCAGGCGTTACTTCCGGTGGGAGGGCGGCGGTCAATCTTTCGTCGTCATGGACGCGCCACCCCCCCAGGAAAACTGCAAACCTTTCGTCGATATCGCCGATTTACTCGCGAAATCGGGAATTAATGTGCCAAAAATTTATGCAGAAGATTTGCCGCGCGGCTTTCTTTTGCTCAATGACCTGGGCAGAAAAACTTATCTGGACGTGATTGACGAGCAAAACGCCGATCAATTGTTTGCCGATGCCATTGATTCACTGCTGGCTTTTCAGCAATTGCCGATGGACGCGCCGCTGCCCAGCTATGACGTCGCCCTGTTGCGCCGTGAGCTGGAATTGTTTCCGGAGTGGTACGTGCGCCGGCATTTGGGTATCGAGTTCGATACCGGGCAGCAGGCCCTCTGGCAGCGCGTCAGCGATCACTTGATCGACAGCGCCCTGGCCCAACCCAAAGTGCTGGTGCATCGCGACTATATGCCGCGCAACCTGATGATCAGCGAGCCAAACCCCGGCGTGCTGGATTTCCAGGATGCGGTCTACGGCCCGGTCACCTATGACATCACTTGCCTGTTCAAGGATGCGTTCCTCAGTTGGCCAAAGGCGCGCGTACGGGATTGGCAGCGCGGCTATTGGGAGCGTGCCGGGCAACTGGGTATTCCCGTGCAGGCGGATTTCGACGAGTTCTTGCGGGCCAGCGACCTGATGGGCGTGCAGCGTCACCTCAAGGTAATCGGCATCTTCGCGCGCATTTGCCACCGCGACGGCAAGCCGCGCTACCTGGCAGACGTGCCGCGCTTCTTTGCTTATATAGAAGCGGTGCTGGCAGATCGCTCCGAGTTGAATGAACTGGGCGAGCTGCTGGCCAGCCTGCGCCAACCCGCCGAGGCGACAGTATGAAAGCGATGATCCTGGCGGCGGGCAAGGGCGAGCGCATGCGCCCGTTGACCTTGCACACACCCAAGCCGTTGGTGCAGGCCGGTGGCAAGCGCTTGATCGAGTATCACCTGGAGGCGCTGGCCAAAGCCGGCTTCACCGATATCGTGATCAACCACGCCTGGCTGGGCCAGCAGATTGAAAGTTACCTGGGCGACGGTGCGCAGTTTGGTCTGCGCATTCAATACTCGCCCGAGGGAGAACCGCTGGAAACCGGCGGCGGAATTTTCAAGGCGCTGCCGTTGTTGGGGGACGAGCCGTTCCTGCTGGTCAATGGTGACATCTGGACCGACTACGACTTTGCCCGATTGCACCAGCCGATCCAGGGCCTGGCCCATCTGGTGATGGTCGACAACCCGGCGCATCACCCCAGTGGTGGCGATTTCTACCTCGATCAAGGTTTGCTTCATGATGCCGCGCCCGGTGCCGATAACCTGACCTTCAGTGGCATTTCTGTGCTCGACCCCCAGTTGTTCGCGGGTTGCAGTGCCGGTGCCTTCAAGCTGGCGCCGCTGCTGCGCACAGCCATGGCCAAAGGCCAGGTAACGGGAGAACACATGACGGGACGCTGGGTTGATGTGGGTACGCTGGAGCGCCTGGCGCAGGTTGAAGCCCTGCTGACTGCGGGGCAATAGGATGTTGTGGCCAGGGACGCTGATCGGCGCCGGGGCTGGCTTTGCCATTGCCAGTATTCCGGGGGCCTTGTTGGGGGCATTGCTGGGGCAGGCGCTGGACCGCCGCTTGCAGCTGCAAAGTTGGGCGCAATTGCGCGAGCGCCTGGGCGGTCGCCCGGCGTTGCGCAACGATGAGTTGCTGTTTGTGCTGCTGGGGCGTCTGGCCAAAAGCAATGGCCGGGTCGTGGACGGGCATATCCAGCAGGCGCGCCAGGAAATGCGCTCGCTGGATATGACGGAATCGGCCCAGCGTCGGGCAATCACCGCGTTCAATCGTGGCAAGTCCGGCGCTGACCGTGTGCGCACTTATTTGCGCGTACTCAAGGCCCAACCCCACGCCGCCGAAGGCGTGTTGCGCGCGTGCTGGCGTATGGCCTGGGCGGACGGGCGTGCGGATGACGCTGAGCGCGATTTGATCGAGCTGTGGGGCAAGTGGTTGGGTTGGACGCCGCAACAGCTCAAGGCGCTGGCATCGGATTATGTTCAGGAGCGCAAGCCGCTGGCCAATCGGGCCGGCGCCTATCAGGATGCGTTGCGCATTTTGGGCGTGACGACCACCACTGAGCCGTCAGTGATCAAGCGCGCCTACCGCCGCCTGCTCAGCCGCCACCACCCGGACAAGATTGCCGGCAGTGGTGCCAGCCCCGCGCAGGTACGCGAGGCCACCGAGCGAACCCGCGAGCTGCATAACGCCTATGCGTTGATTCGCGAGCGGCGCGATTTTCGGTAACGGGCGCTGACTGGAAGTGACAACCCATTCAAATGTGGGAGCGGGCTTGCTCGCGAAAGCTGAGTGTCAGTCACCGAATGTGTAACTGATGCACCGCCTTCGCGAGCAAGCCCGCTCCCACATTTAAATCTGCGGTGTTCTTGAAGTGTGCGATCAGTCGGCGGCAGTCTGCGGACTCAACCACCCGCGAATCCGCCGATACAGCTGCTCCTGCTCGGCCGAACCGTTGCCGGGCACCGTCTTGAGCGATACCTGCTTATAGCCCTCATTTTTCCCGCGTTTGGCCGCCTGGCTCCGCGCCAGCGCATTTTTGCGTTCCAGGTCGCCATCTTGATAGAACACATCCGCCGTCGGCACTTTCAGCGCCGGCGCCAGTTGTTGCAGGTCCGGTTGGCGCCCCGCCGGGGTTTTGCCCGCCACCATCACCAGTTTCTGCACCTGGGCGGGTTGCTTTTCGGTCAGGTAGCGTGCCGCCCACCAGGCACCAGTGCCATGGCCGAGCACCACCACACTGCGCGCGCTCTGGGTCTGGGCGAAAGCCACGGCTGCGTCGATGCGGTCGAAAATGCGCTTGGCGTCGGTCTTGTCCTGTTCATCCGCGCCTGGCACCACCGCCGGGTCAGTGCCTTCGGCTTCGGCGCTGGCGGCTTGCTCGATGGGTTTGGCGGCGGTGCTGCCGTCTTTGCTGCTGGTGTCGACGGCCGCTTTGGGCGGTTCCATGACGCGCGGTGGCAGCGTGTCCATGTTCACATCCGGTAACGAAAGGCTGAGGGTGCCCCAGTTGGCGTCCGGCAATTTGTTGCGCAATGGTGCGATTGCTTGCGGCCAGTCAGCACTTTCCCCAGCGCCCGGCACAATAATCACCACACCCTCGGGCTCGGCGCTGTTGGCCGGTTTCCACAAGGCCAGGAACGAATCGCTGCCGGCTTGCAATTGTTGCTGTTCGTGTTGCGGTATCTGGCGCTCCAGGGCATTTGCTTCTTGCGCGCTGCGCTCGGGCAGGGCTTGGCGCTCAACCGGTTTTTCGGCAGCGGGCGCGGGTGCGTCGGCGGCGTGGACAGAAAAGGCGCTGGTAAATAGCAGCGACAGGCACAATGCTGGCAGTGCCGAACGGTGAGAAAAGGGCATCGTTAATTCCCGGCCAGAAGTGATTCCAGCAGCCTAATGGGTTGGTCAGTATTTGTCAGTGATGTGAGACGTGGATCATGGGTTTTCGCTGTCTGCTGGTTATCGGCTGTTTGTGCGTTGCCTTGATGGCGACCGCCGCGCCTGCGCCTGCCGTGCCACAGGCGCAACTGAATGCGCAACAGCGTGAATGGCTGGCGCAGCACCCGGAGCTGCGCGTGGGTGTGGTGTTGCAGGCGCCGTACGCGCAATACGACCGGCGCCTGCAGCGGTTGTCCGGGGCCAACGTAGAATTGATGCAGTGGTTGGCCAAGGCGTTGAATATTGAACTGTTGTGGCGCAACTTCCCCAGCCAGGAACAACTGGAGGCCGCCGTACGCGATGGCGAGGTGGACATCGCCCCCGGCCTGCAACAAACCCCCGCCGGCCTGCGCCTGTGGTTATTCACCGACCCTTATATGCGCGTGCCCCAGCACATCATCGGCATTCGCGAAGGCGGCGGTGCGGTGGAGCTGGAAAAACTCGACGAACAATCCCGCGTTGCCGTGCGCATGCCCAGTGCTGTGGCCGATTACCTGCGCAGCACCTATCCCAACCTGAACCTGCAAGGCGTACCCATGGAGCGCCAGGCCCTGCAATTGCTGGTCAGCCAGCAGGCACGCTACGCCGTGGTCGACGAAGCGCAGCTGAGCCGGCTGTCTGGCGAGGCGGAGTTTGCCGGGCTGGCGGTGGTGGGCGATATCGGCCTGCCGCAGTTGCTGCGAGTGGCCTCGCGCCGTGAGTGGCCGGAGCTGGCGACCATCCTGCAAAGCGCGTTGCGCGCGATACCGGCCCGTGATCTCGATCAACTGCACAGCCGCTGGCTGCAACCCAAATACCCGCGGCTGACGGAGTCGCCGGGCCTGTGGCAAAACCTCTGCCTGTTATTGGGCCTGTTCCTCCTCGCCAGCCTGGCGGTGGTGGTCTGGCAACGTCGCCAGCAACGCGTGCTCGAACACAGCCTGCTGGCGGCTCGCGAAGAAAGTGCCGCGCGCGCCGCCGGGGCCGAAGCGCTGCGACTGACACAGTTTTCCATCGACCAAAGCACCGTGGGAATTCTCTGGGTCAATTGGGACAGCCACGTGCGCTACGCCAACCGCGCCGCCGAAACCATGCTGGGCTATCCTCCCGGCGCGTTGATCGAGCGGCCTTTGATCGACTTCGACCCGACCCTGAACATGGACCGCTGGCTCAACCTGTGGAAGCGCGCCCGCGCCAGCGAGGAAGGCCCGCAAAACTTCGCCACCGATTGCCTGCGTGCCGACGGCAGCCTTCTGCCGGCCGATGTGTCGCTGAGTTTCCTGCGGTTCGCAGACGGCGAATACCTGGTGGTCTATCTGAATGACGTCACCGAGCGCCGTCGCTACGTGGCCGCGCTGCTGCAAAGCGAAGCGCAGCTGCGTGAACTCTCCGCCCACCTGGAAACCGTGCGCGAGGAGGAGAAAGCGCGTATTGCCCGTGAAGTCCACGACGAGCTTGGGCAGATGCTCACAGTGCTCAAGCTGGAAACCTCAATGTGCGAGCTGGCCTATGCGCAACTCGACCCCGGCTTGAACGAACGGTTGAACAGCATGAAGCGTCTGATCGCCCAGTTATTCCAGCTGGTGCGCGATGTGGCCACTGCTTTGCGCCCGCCGATTCTGGACGCGGGCATCGCCTCGGCCATCGAATGGCAAGCCCGGCGTTTCGAAGCCCGCACGCAAATCCCGTGTCTGGTGCAAGTACCGGAGAGCCTGCCGACCCTGAGCGATGCCAAGGCCATCGGCCTGTTCCGGATCTTGCAGGAGGCGCTGACCAACGTAATGCGCCATGCCCAGGCGCATACTGTCGAGCTGACCTTGAGCGTGGAAGGCCAGGACCTGCGGCTGACCATCAGCGACGACGGCGTCGGTTTTATCCTGGGCCAGGGGCGGCCGGTGTCATTCGGCGTGGTGGGCATGCGCGAGCGCGTATTGATGATGGGTGGGCAGATGAGCCTGCACAGCGAACCGGGGGAGGGCACCACCCTGAGCGTCACGGTGCCGCTGGATGCGTGACTATAAAAAGAGGAAAGCCCTGTGATCCGTGTACTGGTAGCCGAAGACCACACCATCGTGCGTGAAGGTATCAAGCAATTGATCGGCCTGGCCAAAGACCTGCAAGTGGTGGGCGAGGCGAGCAATGGCGAGCAGTTGCTGGAGACCTTGCGCCATGTGCCGTGCGAGGTGGTGTTGCTGGATATCTCGATGCCCGGGGTGAATGGCCTGGAGGCCATCGCGCGCATCCGTGCGCTGAGTAACCCGCCGGCGATTCTGGTGTTGTCGATGCACGACGAAGCGCAAATGGCCGCCCGCGCCTTGAAGGTCGGCGCGGCGGGGTATGCCACCAAGGACAGCGATCCGGCGCTGCTACTCACGGCGATTCGCAAGGTCGCGGCGGGCGGGCGTTACATCGACCCGGACCTGGCCGACCGCATGGTGTTTGAGGTCGGCCTGACTGATACACGCCCGCTGCATTCATTGCTGTCCGAGCGGGAGTTCTCGGTATTCGAGCGCCTGGCCCAGGGCGCCAACGTCAACGATATTGCCCAGCAACTGGCGCTGAGCAGCAAGACCATCAGCACCCATAAGGCGCGCTTGATGCAGAAACTCAACATCACGTCCCTGGCCGAACTGGTGAAGTACGCCATGGAGCACAAGCTGCTTTAGGCATCGCTTCATCGCGGATCAAGGCGCCAGCGGTAAAAACCAGTGCTGTGCCAGGTTTTTGCCGATGAGCCCGCGGTGCACATCCACAAGGCCCTGGTTGCCGGAGGACTTGGCCAGCAACGAGAAATAGCTTTCCTTGCGCTGCTGGACCGTTTTCAAATGCGCGACGGTGTAGGACTGTTTCGCCGTATTGGCGTTGGGATAGTGAAAATGGGCATACCACAACAGGGCGCCGGTACGATCATTGACTGCGTATTCCTGGATGAAGTCTTTGCGTTCGCCGCGCATTGGCTTGCGATCACCCAGCCTGGCGACCTGTACCTTTTGCAGTTCCAACAAGTAAGCCAGGTTGGCGTGGGTCGGTGGTAAGGCCAGAGAGGTCCTGATGCGCAGTTCCTGGCCTTTGCCCGTCAGTGTGGTGGCGGCTTTCTCCAAGTCGTCGAGCAGGTTCTGGTCGGTCTTCTTTTCCAGTTCCAGAGCCCGTTGCAGTTCCGAGAAGAGGTCACTGTAGCGGTTGGCGGCACGTTGCAGGCTTTCCTCTATCTCCACGGGAAAGCGCGAGTCTTTGGCGTAACGCTCCTCGCGCACGAGAATTTGATTCAGCTCTGCCAGGCGCCGGCGGGCCGTCGTTTTGATCACGTTCAGCGGTCGTGTCGCAGGCGCAGGCGGATGCTGTGCTGTCACCACTTGGACCTCATCCCATACGTCATCGTGAAGTGTGTAGGTGGCCAACAACGTCTTGTCCTGTTCAGACCTGACCTCGACATGGCTTATCGCCAAATCGTTGTTGGCGGCCTTGAAGTCGCCGATCAGTACGCCTTGCTTGCGGGTCTTGATCACCCTTTTTTGCAGGCCTCCTTGCCTGAGCGCGGGCCGTTTGGGTGGCCGGGCAGTGAGTTGGGCATCGGGCTTGATCGCCTCGGCCAGCTGCCGGGTGGTGTCGAGGTACAAGGTTTCCACCAGCTTCTGGACGCGGGTGAAGTACGCCATGTCGATGCCATCGGCATTGACGATGGCTTCGCCCTGCAATGCGTCTACCGCCTGACCGTACCGCTCGTTCAGGCTTTCCAGGGTTTGCAGGCGGTCATCGGGTGTCAGCTCAAGACGATTGAGCTCGGCATGGGTACGCACCTGTGCGCCCAGCGGGTCGAGGATGGCCGAGAGTTCGTCGGGGAAGTCAGCCAGGTTCTTGAACAGTGAAAATTTCAAGCTCTGCAATTGCAGGAACCTCACCCCCAGTGCAGTGACTTCTTCACTACGGTCTGCGGTGAGGGTTTTGTATTCGTCTGCGCCAGGCGAGCCCAATTCGGTGAGTTCCTGAAGGTAGCGGTCCTGACGGTCGAGGGCTTGTATTTGTCGCTCGTTGATTTCGATCAGTTGTCGGGTGAACGGCGCGTAGCGGTCTTTGTGAGTCAGGATCTGGCGGGCCGTCTGTTCGGTCTGGATAAAGAACTCCGGGTGTGCCGCGCACAAGTCCAAACGGTCTTCGCTGGCCAGGTGTGACGATTTGCGGACGTTTTTGATGGCGTTGCTCAGGAAAATCGCCACGGTCTTTGGTGCTACGGGGATTTGTAGTTCGCGACGCTCTTTGAGCGAGTCCAATAGTTGTTGGTAACGCTGGGTCTGGGTATTCAGCGCCGCGTCGAAGGTGCGCCGCGTAGCGACATTGTTGGCGGCATCCATCGCGCGATGTGCGCGGTCGGCAGCATCTTGTAAGGACGGGTGGTCTTCATTCAATTGAGTAAGTTCAGTCGTCAGCTGAGCCTTTCTCTCGGCCTTGGCCTGGCGCGCGGCCTCGATCCGGCTTAGAGGCATGCCGCCGCGCAGCCGCAGGTTCAAGTCCAATGACCAATGCCCTTCGCCGTCCGTTTTAAGCCAAGGGCCTGACGTACTACCTTCCGTGGGTAAAACGATCACGACACGGTTGTCTGGCCGCATTTCAATTCGATACCAAAGGCCATCGACCTGTGCGTAGCGGTTGCCGTTCATCTCGTACAGCCCTTTGCCCGGCCCGCTTGCCATCGCCGGCGGCAGGTCATTGGGGCGGGGTACCTGGAAGCTCGCCAAGCGTTCGGCCTGGCCGGGCGTGAGCCGATCACGGGCGCTTGAAAAGCTGAAGTCGAAGGTCGTGCCATGAACGCCGGTTGCTTCTGGGTCGAGTGTCACGCTGCCTTCGCGGACTTGCGCCGGGAGCGGTTCGGGCCACTGCCCGGGGGCGCGCCGCGAGCCCGGCGGTTGCCATGCCTGGATATCCTGGCCCAAGGGTGTTGGCGGGCGGGTAGTGGCAGACGGTAGCTGGAGCAAGAGCATGCCGACGTTCATCAACAGGTCGACCAATGCCAGCTCTCGGGTGATCGGGTTCGGGCTGTTGAGTGCCGGAATGTCGTGGCTGGCGCTGTTCATCAGTGAGATCAGCCAACCGGTGAGCATCATGGGGCCGCGCAGAAAGGGCTGCAAAAGCGTGCTGAACAGCAGGTTCGCGCCCTCCATGAATACGGCCCAACGGCTTTCGTGGTTGGACACCGAATCGCGGTCCGCCTGGTCGACCAATGCCCGAGCGTTGCTGCCGTAGAGGTATTGCATCAGTTTGCCGTTGGTAAGGCTCAGCTGCAGCTCGCTGCCCGTTTCGTCGACGGCAAGCGTGGCGGGCTGGGGTTTTTCGACGTAACCGAAATCGCTTCCGCGACCGAACCTTACGTAGTGGGGCTCTTTGAACCCGCCGTTGTCATAAATGGGCCTGGCACTGTCGGACAGCCATGTCAAAACGCTGGTTTGCAATTCTCCCGGTTCAGCCAGTGCTTGCAGCAGCTGCGGGCGCGTGGTGAATTCCTGCAAAGGCTCAGCGTACAGGGGCCGGTAAAGCAGATGCGGACCGACATGGGTGTCCTGCGCCTCGATGATGAACATGTTGGCGACGGTATCGGCGTTGGCGCCGGCTTTGCGTATCAGTGCCAATTCACGCATGACCACGGGCTGACCATCGACTTGGCGGTCTTGGACGCGAGCACTCAGTAATGCACAGACACAGCGCACACCTCGCTCGGTCAAACCGTTTTGCCCTCGGAGTTTGAGTTCCAGGGCCAGCAATGGCAGTTGTGCGGTGGTCTGGTCGGCGAAGCGCGTTTCGCGCTCCGGGATCAGGCTGTCATCACTGAGCAGCTGTTGCCTGAGCATGTCGGGGTAGGTTTTGCCGATATCCACGGTTTCGATCAGGCCGTCAGTGTGTGTGATGTAGCTCGGGGTCAGCCAGTCAGGCAGCGCCAGGCCTGTTCTGTGGCTGATGGTCGTCAGGGTTCCCGGTTGCCCGGCCAGGTTGGCAATCGCCAGATCCACCAGGTTCAAGGTTATGCGTTGGGTCACGCCCACGGCGCCCGGCAAGCCCGCGGCGTTGATGAAGGTCAGTTGCAGGTCTTCGGGCAGAAACTCGTGGGCCCTTGAGTGTTCGGCGTTGACCCCGCCCAGCCTTGCTTCGTCGAGCTTGAGTTGGCTGTGCAAAGCTTCTGTGGCGAAGCTGTGAATATCCGCGATGTCGCTGAGAAACGTGTGCCCGTGGCTACGTTTTTTCGCGCTTGCCAGGGCCAGGCTGTGCTGTCGATAGGCAATCCGGTCGGCCGGTGAGGCGTTTTGCAGCCACTCAGGCAAAGGTTCGTGCACGTTGGCCTGTGTCGAGTATGACGGTCGGGCCGGGTTGAGGAAGTAATAGCCGGGATCGGTGATGCGCTGGTAAAGCGCAGTGAGCTTTTCGATACCCTGGTTGGAGGGAATGCCCAGTGTTTGCAGGTTTTCCAATTGCTCGTTCAGTACCGTGGCGGCGTGGCAGTCGAAGATATTTCCACCGGGTTCGTAACGATTGAGGGTGATGTGCTCCACTTCATAAAGCGCGGCCATTCGCTGGCCCCATGTCTGGATAAAGGCATCGACCGAGGAAAAGGGTTCGCACACACCTGTCGCGTCGCACAGCAGCACACTTGTCTGGCCTGCGACGGAGCGAACCAGCAGCAGCGCCGGGCTTAACTGACGGGTTGTCAGCGCGCCTTGCGTGTAGACCAGCTCAGGGCAATAAGCATGCACGGCATGGCCTGCGAACAGTTGCGTGCGTTGTTCCAGGGTCGGGTAGCGCACGAGTTGATCGATGGCTTCGCGTTCAAGGATATCCAGCTCCGCTTGCTCAATAGCGCAGGATTGCAGGGTTTCCTTGAGCCGGTCACTGAGCCATTGCCAGCGGCTGGTACCAGTGTCGGCCGGGTCACGCCAGTAGGCGGCGAGACTGTTTTGCAACGCAGCGGTCAGCCCCCAGGGCAGTTCGATGATCATCTGCTGGATCAGCGCCATGTCGGGGAACGTGCTGGCGGCTCCGGGTGGGCTGAGTTTGATGATCAAGGTTTCATCCACCAGGCGCGCGCTTTGGCCGAATTTGTCTTGAAAGTCGGGCGCGTTGCCGGTGCCCAGAAAGTCCAGCATCAGCGTCATCAGCGGCGTCAACTCAAGCCTGGCAGACGCGGTTGGAAGGCCGACCCGTGTCAGGCCCGGATCAAGTTTGATTGTTGGGTATTCTTTAAGTATGGCCTCGCTCAACAGTCGCCAGGCCACATCCGCCAGTGCGGGACGTGAAGCGAATTGGGCGCTGATGGCCTGTTCGAGCGAGAGGGGCGCAAGGCGGTTGTTTGTCATGGGAAATCCTTTTTCCTGGATCTGAAAGTCACGAACTCCAGATATAGCGGCGCAGCCCTGGCGAATGGCGTTCATTATGTAGTGCTGTCTGTTTGCGACAGGCTGCCGGGCGGTCGAACGCCTGCCTGTGGCGCGCGCGCGTGTGGACGAGGCGCCCACATATCCGGTAGCGCCATCCGTGTAGGGCGATCCCTACCCCCAACCTTCCATCCGGCTGATGCCATTCTCTCCCGGCCCCCGATTTCCGGGGGCTGCGCCCTGGACTACGCTTGTGCCACAGCAGTCCAAAACAAAAAGGTGCGGGTATGAGCGAGGTGGATTCAAATGATGTGCTGGTCAGCTTTCGTGGCGTGCAGAAGAGCTACGACGGCGAGAACCTGATCGTCAAAGACCTCAACCTGGAAATCCGCAAGGGCGAGTTCCTCACCCTGCTCGGGCCGTCCGGGTCGGGCAAGACCACCAGCCTGATGATGCTCGCCGGTTTCGAGACGCCCACCGCCGGGGAAATCCTGCTGGCCGGGCGCTCCATCAACAACGTGCCGCCGCACAAGCGCGACATCGGCATGGTGTTCCAGAATTACGCGCTGTTCCCGCACATGACCGTCGCCGAAAACCTCGCGTTCCCGCTGTCGGTGCGCGGTTTGAGCAAGACCGATATCAGCGAGCGGGTCAAACGCGTGCTGAGCATGGTCCAGCTCGACGCCTTTGCCCAGCGTTACCCGGCGCAGTTGTCCGGTGGCCAGCAACAGCGTGTGGCGTTGGCCCGCGCGCTGGTATTCGAGCCGCAACTGGTGCTGATGGACGAACCCCTCGGCGCCCTCGACAAGCAACTGCGCGAACACATGCAAATGGAGATCAAGCACCTGCATCAGCGCCTCGGCGTGACGGTGGTGTACGTGACCCACGACCAGGGCGAAGCCCTGACCATGTCCGACCGTGTGGCGGTGTTTCACCAAGGCGAGATCCAGCAGATCGCCGCGCCGCGCACCCTCTACGAAGAACCGAAAAATACCTTTGTCGCCAACTTCATCGGCGAGAACAACCGCCTCAATGGCCGCCTGCACAGCCACACCGGTGAGCGTTGCGTGGTGGAGCTGGCGCGTGGCGAGAAGGTCGAGGCGCTGGCGGTAAACGTCGGCCAGGTCGGCGGCCCGGTGACGCTTTCTGTCCGCCCGGAGCGCGTCAGCCTTAACGGCTCCAGCGAATCTTGCGTCAACCGTTTCTCGGGGCGCGTAGCCGAATTTATCTACCTGGGCGACCACGTGCGTGTGCGCCTGGAAGTCTGCGGCAAAGCCGATTTTTTTGTGAAACAACCGATTGCCGAGCTGGACCCGGCCCTGGCGGTCGGCGACGTGGTACCGATTGGCTGGCAAGTCGAGCACGTTCGCGCACTCGACCCACTTCTAGAGGCGAATTGATCGCCCCCTGGCTTCACCAACCCTGCACGTGGAGAGAACAACAATGTTGAGATCCCTTAAATATTCGGCCCTGGCTATCAGCTTGATGGGCGCGACACAGGCCATGGCAGGCCCGGACCTGACGGTCGTGTCCTTTGGTGGCGCGAACAAGGCGGCTCAGGTCAAAGCCTTTTATGCACCGTGGGAAAGCGCGGGCAACGGCAAGATCGTCGCCGGTGAATACAACGGTGAAATGGCCAAGGTCAAAGCCATGGTCGACACCAAGAGCGTGTCGTGGGACTTGGTGGAAGTGGAGTCGCCGGAATTGTCCCGTGGCTGCGACGAGGACATGTTCGAACCGTTGGACCCGAAACTGTTTGGTGACAACGCGAACTACGTGAAAGGCGCCATCCAGCCGTGCGGCGTCGGCTTCTTTGTGTGGTCCACCGTGTTGGCGTACAACGCCGACAAACTCAAAGCACCACCAGGCGGCTGGGCAGATTTCTGGGACGTGAAGCAATTCCCGGGCAAGCGCGGCCTGCGCAAAGGCGCCAAGTACACCCTGGAATTCGCACTGATGGCCGACGGCGTAGCGCCGAAGGATGTCTACAAAGTGCTGGCCGGCAAAGATGGCCAGGACCGCGCGTTCAAGAAACTCGACGAACTCAAACCGTATATCCAATGGTGGGAGGCGGGCGCCCAACCGCCGCAATACCTCGCCTCCGGTGACGTGGTGATGAGCTCCGCCTACAACGGCCGCATTGCTGCCGTGCAGAAAGAAAGCAACCTGAAAGTGGTGTGGAACGGCGGCATCTACGACTTCGACGCCTGGGCCATTCCTAAAGGCTTGCCGAAAGACCGCGCGGAAGCGGCGAAGAAATTCATCGCGTTCTCGGTGCAGCCGCAGCAGCAGAAGACCTACTCGGAAAACATCGCCTACGGCCCGGCCAATACTCAAGCGGTGCCATTGCTGGCCAAGGACGTGTTGAAGGACATGCCGACTACCCCGGAAAACATCGCCAACCAGGTGCAGATCGATGTGAGTTTCTGGGCGGATAACGGCGAGCAGCTGGAGCAACGCTTCAACGCCTGGGCTGCCAAGTAACACCGCATAACCCCCTGTGTGGAAGCCAGCCTCTGTGGGAGCTGGCTTGCCTGCGATGCAAACACCTCGGTGCTTCTGATACACCGAGCCGATACCATCGCGGGCAAGCCCGGCTCCCACAGAAAGCCCGGCTCACCGGGAATTCACCTTGGATTAACGGAGTTCACCATGGTCACCGCCATCCCCAGCCCCACCCTCAAGCAGCGCCTGGCGCGTGCCGAACGGCTCAACCGCTGGAAGGCCCAGGCCCTGATTGCGCCGCTGGTGCTGTTTTTGCTGTTGGTGTTCCTGGTGCCGATCGTCGCGCTGCTCTACAAAAGCGTTGGCAACCCGGAAGTGGTGGGCGGTTTGCCGCGCACCGTGGTGGCGGTCAAGGCCTGGGATGGTCGTGGCTTGCCCGGTGAGCCGGTGTACCTGGCCTTGAGCGAGGACCTGGGCGAGGCGCGCAAAAACCAGACCTTGGGCGATTTGTCCAAGCGCTTGAACATGGAACTGGCCGGCTACCGCAGCCTGCTGACCAAAACCGCGCGGGCGCTGCCGTTTACCGAAGCGCCGGCCTCCTATAAAGAAGCGTTGGAAAGCCTCGACGAGCGCTGGGGCGACCCGGCGTACTGGCAGGCGATCCGGCGCAATACCAGCACGCTTACGCCTTACTACCTGCTGGCGGCGGTAGACCATCGCATCGACGACCTCGGTGAAGTGGCCCCCGCCACGCCGGATCAGGCGATTTACCTCGACATCTTCGCCCGCACGTTCTGGATGGGCCTGGTGATCACTTTCATCTGCCTGCTGCTGGCGTACCCGCTGGCTTACCTGCTGGCCAACCTGCCGGCACGCAAAAGCAACTTGCTGATGATTCTGGTGCTGTTGCCGTTCTGGACTTCGATTCTGGTGCGGGTGGCTGCGTGGATCGTGCTGCTGCAATCGGGTGGCTTGATCAACAGCGCGATGATGAGCCTGGGCCTGATCGATAAACCTTTGGAGCTGGTGTTCAACCGTACCGGGGTCTACATCTCGATGGTCCATATTCTGCTGCCGTTCATGATTCTGCCGATCTACAGCGTGATGAAAGGGATTTCGCCGACTTATATGCGCGCGGCGATTTCTCTAGGCTGCCACCCGTTCGCCAGCTTCTGGCGTGTGTACTTCCCGCAGACCTACGCCGGCGTGGGCGCCGGCTGCCTGCTCGTGTTCATCCTTGCGATTGGTTACTACATCACCCCGGCGCTGCTCGGCAGCCCGAACGACCAGATGGTCAGCTACTTTGTGGCCTTCTACACCAACACCAGCATCAACTGGGGCATGGCCACGGCGTTGGGCGGCTTGCTGCTGCTGGCCACGGTGCTGCTGTATTTGATCTACAACCGGCTGGTGGGCGCCAGCCGCCTGCGCCTGAGCTGAGGAGAACTTGCGATGCTGAGCCCTTACATGTCGCCCGTTGAGCGGGTGTGGTTCTACAGCTTGCGGATTCTCTGCGGCTTGATCCTGTTGTTTTTGATATTGCCGGTGCTGGTGATCATCCCGCTGTCATTCAACAGCGGCAGTTTTCTGGTGTACCCGTTGCAAGGCTTCTCGCTGCATTGGTATCAGGATTTCTTCGCCTCGGCGGAATGGATGCGTGCGCTGAAGAACAGCATCATCGTCGCCCCGGCGGCCACGGTGCTGGCCATGGTGTTTGGCACATTGGCCGCGATTGGCCTGACGCGCGGCAATTTCCCCGGCAAGGCGCTGGTGATGGCGCTGGTTATTTCGCCGATGGTGGTGCCGGTGGTGATTATCGGCGTGGCCAGTTACCTGTTCTTTGCGCCGCTGGGGCTGGGCAACAGCTTCTTTTCGTTGATCGTGGTGCATGCGGTGCTGGGCGTACCGTTTGTGATCATCACCGTGTCGGCGACGTTGCAGGGGTTCAACCATAACCTGGTGCGCGCGGCGGCCAGCCTGGGAGCCTCGCCGTTGACTGCGTTTCGCCGGGTGACCTTGCCGCTGATTGCGCCCGGGGTTATTTCAGGAGCGCTGTTTGCCTTCGCGACTTCGTTCGATGAAGTGGTGGTGACGCTGTTCCTCGCCGGGCCCGAACAAGCCACCTTGCCTCGGCAGATGTTCAGTGGCATCCGCGAGAACCTCAGCCCGACGATTGCGGCAGCGGCGACCCTGCTGATTGCCTTCTCGGTGCTGCTGTTGCTGACCCTGGAATGGTTGCGCGGGCGCAGCGAAAAACTGCGTACTGCGCAGGTCTGAAGCCAAGCGGAGATCAAAATGTGGGAGCGGGCTTGCTCGCGAAAGCTGTGTGTCAGTCAATGCATCTTTAACTGAACCACCGCATTCGCGAGCAAGCCCGCTCCCACATGGGTTCTATGTTGAGTCAAGAATGACCATTCAGACCCTGAATGCTAGGCAACCCCAAATCCCGAGCTAATCTTGTGCCAGCCCATTTCCTGACAAGAGGCCGCGCACATGAGTATTTCCTCATTCAAGATCGCCCACAAACTGCTGACCGGCGCTGGCGCCATCGAACAGCTGGCCGCCGAGCTCACCCGCCTGGATGTGGACAACCCGCTGATCGTCACCGACGTGGCGCTGGTCAAGTCCGGCACCGTAGCGCTGGCGCTCGAACACTTGGGTGAGCGCACTTACGAGATTTTCGACCGCGTACTGCCCGACCCGGAAATCGCCATCGTCGAGGACTGCATGCGCGTGTACCGCGAAGGCGGGCATGACGGGCTGATCGGGGTAGGCGGCGGCAGCGCCATCGACATTGCCAAAAGTGTTGCCGCCTACGCCGGCTACCACGGCGCGCTGGCGGACTTGTTCGGCGTCGACCAGGTGCCGCGCAAAGGCCCGCCGCTGATCGCCATTCCCACCACGGCGGGCACGGGCTCGGAGGTGACCAATGTGGCAATCCTTTCCGACAAGGCCGCACAACTGAAAAAGGGCATCGTCAGCGACTACCTGTTGCCGGATGTCGCGCTGATCAGCCCGCAGATGACCCTCACCTGCCCGCGCGGCGTTACTGCCGCCAGTGGCGTGGATGCGCTGGTGCACGCCATCGAATCCTACCTGTCGCTGAATGCCTCGCCGATCACCGACGCCCTGGCCATTGGCGCCATCAAGCTGATCACCAACGCACTGCCCAAGGCCTACGCCAACCCTTCCAACCTGCAGGCCCGTGACGACATGGCCACCGCCAGCCTGATGGCCGGCATGGCGTTCGGCAATGCCGGGGTGGGCGCGGTGCATGCGCTGGCGTATCCGCTGGGCGGGCGGTTCAATATCGCCCACGGCGTGAGCAATGCGCTGTTGCTACCTTACGTGATGCACTGGAACAAGCTGGCCTGCGTGGAGCGCATGCAGGACATTGCCCAGGCCATGGGCGTCAATATCACGGGGTTGAGCGTCAATGATGCCGCCGACAGAGCCGTCGAGGCGATGACGCGACTGTGTGCCGCAGTGGAGATCCCGGCAGGCCTGCGCAGCTTCGGCGTTCCCGAGGACGCGATCCCGGCCATGGCCACGGAAGCCGCGGGTATCGAGCGGTTGATGCGCAACAACCCGCGCAAGCTCAGCGCGGCGGATATCGAGAAAATCTACCGGGCGGCTTACTAACCGTTGAATCAGGTCACGGTGCGCGCGGCAAAGCATGAGGTATACAATGCGCGCCATCGTGATTTAGCTCAAAAAGGTGCGTCATGCAGCCCTTCGTCATTGCTCCATCGATTCTCTCCGCCGATTTCGCCCGCCTGGGTGAGGAAGTGGATAAGGTTTTGGCCGCCGGTGCCGACTTCGTGCACTTCGATGTCATGGACAACCACTACGTGCCCAACCTGACCATCGGTCCGATGGTCTGCGCGGCGCTGCGCAAGTACGGCGTCACCGCCCCCATCGATGCGCACCTGATGGTCAGCCCGGTGGACCGCATCGTCGGTGACTTCATCGAAGCCGGCGCGACTTACATCACCTTCCACCCGGAAGCCACGCTGCACGTTGACCGCACCCTGCAATTGATCCGCGAAGGCGGCTGCAAGGCGGGCCTGGTGTTCAACCCGGCCACCCCGCTGAGCGTGCTTGAGTACGTGATGGACAAGGTCGACATGGTCTTGCTGATGAGCGTCAACCCGGGTTTCGGCGGGCAGAAGTTCATTCCCGGCACCCTGAACAAGCTGCGCGAAGCCCGCGCGCTGATCGACGCCTCGGGCCGTGACATTCGCCTGGAAATCGACGGCGGGGTCAACGTCAACAACATCCGCGAAATCGCCGCGGCGGGCGCTGATACCTTCGTCGCCGGCTCGGCGATCTTCAACGCCCCGGACTACCAGGCCGTCATCGACAAGATGCGGGCCGAACTGGCGCTGGCGCGTCCATGAGCGGTTTCGAGCAGCTATTCCCCGGCAAACTGCCACGGCTGGTGATGTTCGATCTGGACGGTACCTTGATCGACTCGGTGCCGGACCTGGCGGCGGCGGTGGACCAGATGCTGCTCAAACTGGGGCGTAAGCCGGTGGGGCCTGAGCCGGTGCGCTTATGGGTGGGCAACGGGGTGCAGATGCTCGTGCGTCGGGCCCTGGCCAATCACATTGATGCCGAAGGGGTCGATGAGGTGGAAGCCGAGCACGCGCTTGAGCTGTTCAACGCTGCCTATGAAGACGGCCACGAACTGACCGTGGTTTACCCCGGCGTGCGCGACACTCTCAAGTGGCTGCACAAGCAAGGTGTGGAAATGGCCCTGATCACCAACAAGCCGGAGCGCTTTGTCGCGCCGCTGTTGGACCAGATGAAGATCGGCCGGTATTTTCGCTGGATCATCGGCGGCGATACCTTGCCGCAGAAGAAACCCGACCCGGCGGCGCTTTTTTTTGTAATGAAAATGGCCAATATCCCGGCCTCGCAGTCGTTGTTTGTCGGTGACTCGCGCAGTGATGTGCTGGCGGCGAAAGCGGCGGGCGTGCAGTGCGTGGCCTTGAGTTACGGCTACAACCATGGCCGGCCGATCGCCGAAGAATCACCGGCGCTGGTCATTGATGACTTGCGCCTGCTAATCCCCGGTTGCTTGGGAGCGGGCGCTGAGATAACGTTGCCCGACATCGAACCAACCCCTTCTGGAAATCCCATCGTGGTGGTCACTCGCAAACTCTGGATGAAAGTCATCAAGGCCCTGGCCCGCTGGCGTTGGCGCGCCTGACTGATCCCTGCCGCGCTGCGGCACGTTTGCACATCTGACCGTTTGACCCTCAAGCCACGAGGCACCTCATGATCCGCGAAGAATTCCTGCGTTTGGCCGCTGCCGGCTACAACCGTATTCCCATGGCCTGCGAAACCCTGGCCGACTTCGACACGCCGCTGTCGATCTACCTGAAACTGGCCGACGAGCCCAATTCCTATCTGTTGGAATCGGTACAGGGCGGCGAGAAGTGGGGGCGTTACTCGATCATCGGCCTGCCGTGCCGCACTGTGCTGCGGGTGCACGACCACCACGTGAGCATCACCCACGATGGCGTCGAGATCGAAAGCCACGATGTTGAAGACCCGCTCGCCTTCGTCGAAGCCTTCAAGGCGCGCTACAACGTGCCGACCATCGCGGGCTTGCCGCGTTTCAACGGTGGCCTGGTGGGTTACTTCGGCTATGACTGCGTGCGTTACGTGGAAAAACGCCTGGGCAAATGCCCGAACCCCGATCCGCTGGGTGTGCCGGACATTCTGCTGATGGTCTCCGACGCAGTGGTGGTGTTCGACAACCTCGCCGGCAAGATGCACGCGATTGTCCTCGCCGATCCGTCGCAATCCGACGCGTTCGAACAAGGCCAGGCCAGCCTCGAAGCCCTGCTGGAAAAACTGCGCCAGCCGATCACCCCGCGTCGTGGCCTGGACCTCAGCCGTCCGCCGGCCGCTGACCCGGTGTTTCGCTCCAGCTTTACCCAAAATGACTACGAGCGTGCGGTCGACACCATCAAGGAATACATCCTCGCCGGTGACTGCATGCAAGTGGTGCCGTCGCAGCGCATGTCCATCGACTTCAAGGCCGCGCCGATTGACCTGTACCGTGCGCTGCGGTGCTTCAACCCGACGCCCTACATGTATTTCTTCAACTTTGGCGACTTCCACGTGGTGGGCAGCTCGCCCGAAGTGCTGGTGCGCGTCGAAGACAACCTGATCACCGTGCGCCCGATTGCCGGGACTCGCCCGCGTGGCGCGACCGAAGAGGCCGACCTGGCGCTGGAAGAAGATTTGCTCAGCGACGACAAGGAAATCGCCGAGCACTTGATGCTCATCGACCTGGGCCGCAATGACACCGGGCGCGTTTCGGAAATCGGTTCGGTGAAGCTCACCGAGAAGATGGTCATTGAGCGTTATTCCAACGTGATGCACATCGTGTCCAACGTCACCGGCGAGCTGAAGGAAGGCTTGACCGCCATGGACGCGCTGCGCGCGATTCTGCCGGCCGGCACCTTGTCGGGCGCGCCGAAGATTCGCGCGATGGAAATCATCGACGAGCTGGAGCCGGTCAAGCGTGGCGTGTACGGCGGCGCCGTGGGGTATTTCGCTTGGAACGGCAACATGGACACCGCGATCGCGATCCGCACGGCGGTGATCAAGGACGGCGAGCTGCATGTGCAGGCGGGCGGCGGGATTGTGGCCGATTCGGTGCCGGCGCTGGAATGGGAAGAAACCCTGAACAAACGCCGCGCGATGTTCCGTGCGGTGGCGCTGGCTGAACAGACCCCGCAGAGCTAAAGCCAGATGTAGATCCAACTGTGGGAGCGGGCTTGCTCGCGAAGGCAGAGTGTCAGCCACTGGATGTGTAGCTGATACACCGCATTCGCGAGCAAGCCCGCTCCCACATTGGTTTTTCGCTGATCTTACGAGCAGTTTAGAAATCCAGGCTCACCCCGACACTGACGCCTTGCTGAGTCAGGTTGTCATCCTTCCTCACGTTATACGCCGCCCGTAGCGCCAACTCCTGAGTGAGCTTGTGGCTCACACCCAGGCTCAAGCGATCCGAATTGCTGCGCGGCGTGTAGCCGTCCAGCTTGAAGTCGATGCCCGGCACGCTGTTGAGTGAAATCTTCACCTTCTGCGTGTCGTTTTCAAACTCATGCTCGTGGGCCACTTCGCCAAACACCTGGGTTTGCGGGGTGATGCGGTAACTGCCTTGCAGGCCAACACCGAGGCGTTTGGAGTCGCGTTGCTGGTCATCGAAGGTCAGCGCCGTGGAGCGGTTGTCCTTTTCCGAATAGCCATCGACTTCAACCCGCGCGTAGTCGGCGCTGATGAACGGCGACAGATGCCAGTCACTGCCGGCCCCGGCAATGTCATAGCCCAAGCGCGCGCTCAAGGCCCACAGCCAGCCGTCGGTGTCGCCTTTCTCCGAGCCTTCGCTGACGCCCAGGGCGAATTTGCGCTTGAGGCTGTCGAAGTCTAGCTTTCCGGCGGTCAGTGCGGCGTCGGCCCACAGGTGGTTTTCCTGGTATTGCGCGAACGCGGTGCCCATGTAGCTGTTGAGCTTGTAGTCCGAATCACTGGCGCCGGCTTCGAGGGTCTGGCGATACAACCCGGCAGCTACGCCGACACGCCAGTTTTCGTCGAGGCGGTAGCTGCCGCCGACGTTCAGGTTGTAACCGCTGCCGTCGGCGCTGGCCGAGCTGCTTTGGTTATCGAAGTCCAGGTGCTGGCCGCCACCGGCGACGATGGCGCGCCATTGCCCGACGGCTTGCCAGGCGCCGTTGTCGGCTTGCCACTGGTTGCGCAGTTCGTCCTGGTGGGCGCGCAAAGTGCCTTGGGCCATTTCCGGCAGCAAGGTCAGTTCCCAAGGGGCGGCCAGCAGCGAGTAGGCGTAATCGGCGATCAGGCGTTGCCCGGCGATGGTAGGGTGCACCGAGTCGTTGTAGATCAGCTTGGTCGGGTCCGGGTTGGTGCCGCCAATCCCGTAGGTCGTGTTGGCGGTGCAGCCATTGCCGCTGAAACAGGTGCCGGTGAGGTTTTGCCCGGTGGCCAGGCCGAAACGCGCCGGGTCGGCGAAGGTTTCCTTCAGCAGCAGCGGGATATTCAGCGGGATAACCTGGGCATCGATCTGCGACAGGCGTTGTATCAGCGCCTGGTTGAAAATGTTGCTCAGGGCCGAACTCGACGCCTGCAGCGGTGTGCCGTTGATGGCTGGGGTCAGGCCCAGGTCGGGCAGCATCCACACCATGATGTAGCGCGCGCCGGCCTGTTGCAGGGCTTGGGCGCTGTCGGCCAGGCGTCCGCCGGCGGCGACGGCTTGGCCGGGGCTGAGTACGCGGCCTTGCAGGAAGTCGTTGCCGCCACCGGAGAGGAAATACAGTGCGTTCGGATCTGCGAGGCCACCGTTCGCCGGTAGATAGCCTTGGCGACTGCGCAATACCGTGCCGCCACCGGGGTTGCCGGGTGGAATCGCTGCGTTGGACACCGAGGTGATGGAGTCGAGGATGTTGTCGGTACGGTAGCCGCCCACTGCCCAGTTGTTTCCGTCAGGCAAGCCTTGTGCTGCGCGAACCGGCGAGGTGGAGGCATTCAGGTCATTGGGCGCGACGCCCAGTTTTGAGCCCAGCAAGGTTGATGAAACCAGGCCATAGTCGCCCTGGAAGGTCGGGCCGGTGCGGTTGGTGAAGCGCAAGGTGGCCCCTTTCGAACCATCAGGGAACTGGCCGGCGTCAGCCAGGCTGTCGCCAAAAACCACCATGGTCGAGTAGGGCGAAGGTGCAGCAAATGCCTGTGCGCAAGCCAGTGACAGCAGGCAGCCGGCGAGGGGCGCGAACAACGGAGCTCTAAGCATGCAAAATTCCATTTAGTTGTTTTTGTATCGGAAACGAAACACTGACAATGTATTCAGGCTTTTCCGTTAAGAAAACAGTTTTTTCCTATAAAGACTCTGTAGCGATTCCCCCGTATTCGCTGCTCCATATTGCACCGCTGGCGAGGCTACGTTACTGTGCCCCAACGTATGAATGAGACCCTCCCCGTGTTGATCATCAGCAAACTCTTGATGCGAGTAGTCAAGGCACACGCCCGTTGGCGTTGGCGCGCCTGACATTTTCTCTGCCGGCCCGGCCGGACCTGTACCGATTTGCCTTCTTCACCCCTTGTTTGACGCCCCTTGCCAGCTAACACCGGCAACCGGAACGTGCGTCTGGCAGCGGGTCACTCTCTTGGAAGGCGGTCATTCGAAATCAGTGAATTCAAGAGGTTTGAACCCACATGTTGCTGATGATTGATAACTACGATTCCTTTACCTACAACGTTGTGCAGTACCTGGGTGAGCTTGGCGCCGAGGTCAAGGTGGTGCGCAACGATGAGCTGACGGTCGCCGAAATTGCCGCCCTGAACCCCGAGCGCATCGTGGTTTCGCCCGGCCCGTGCACGCCGACCGAGGCGGGCATTTCCCTGGAAGCCATCCAGTATTTCGCCGGCAAGTTGCCGATCCTCGGCGTGTGCCTGGGCCATCAGTCCATCGGCCAGGCCTTTGGCGGTGACGTGGTGCGCGCGCGCCAGGTGATGCACGGCAAGACCAGCCCGGTATTCCATAAGGACCTCGGCGTATTTCAGGGCCTGAACCTGCCGGTCACCGTGACCCGCTACCATTCGCTGGTGGTCAAGCGTGAAACCCTGCCGGAATGCCTGGAACTGACGGCCTGGACCCAGCTGGAAGACGGCTCGGTCGACGAGATCATGGGCCTGCGCCACAAGACACTGAACATCGAGGGGGTGCAATTTCACCCTGAATCGATCCTGACCGAGCAGGGCTACGAGCTGTTCGCCAACTTTCTCAAGCAGAGCGGCGGCACGCGCTAAGGACTTTCCATGGATATCAAGACTGCCCTGAGCCGTATCGTCGGCCACCTGGACCTGAGCACCGCTGAAATGAGCGATGTGATGCGCGAGATCATGACCGGTCAATGCACCGACGCACAGATCGGCGCATTCATGATGGCCATGCGCATGAAGAGTGAGAGCATCGACGAAATTGTCGGCGCTGTTTCAGTGATGCGCGAATTGGCGGACAAGGTCGAACTCAAGACCCTCGACGGTGTAGTCGATGTGGTCGGCACCGGTGGTGACGGTGCAAATATTTTCAACGTTTCGACGGCGTCTTCTTTTGTGGTTGCGGCTGCCGGCTGCACCGTGGCCAAACACGGTAACCGTGCGGTCTCCGGCAAAAGCGGCAGTGCCGACTTGCTGGAGGCGGCCGGGATCTACTTGAACCTGACGCCAGTACAAGTGGCGCGCTGCATCGACAGCGTCGGCATTGGCTTTATGTTTGCCCAGTCCCACCACGGCGCGATGAAACACGCCGCCGGCCCGCGCAAGGACCTCGGCCTGCGCACCCTGTTCAACATGCTCGGCCCGCTTACGAATCCGGCCGGTGTGAAACATCAGGTCGTCGGTGTGTTCAGCCAGGCATTGTGCCGGCCATTGGCCGAAGTCTTGCAACGCCTGGGCAGCAAGCATGTGCTGGTGGTGCATTCCAAAGATGGCCTGGACGAATTCAGCCTGGCCGCGCCGACCTTTGTGGCAGAGCTGAAGAATGATCAGGTCACCGAATATTGGGTCGAGCCTGAAGACTTGGGCATGAAAAGCCAGAGTTTGCATGGCCTGTCGGTGGAAAGCCCGGCGGCCTCCCTGGAGCTGATTCGCGATGCCTTGGGGCGTCGCAAGACCGAGAACGGTCAAAAAGCCGCAGAGATGATTGTATTGAATGCGGGCGCTGCGCTGTATGCGGCGGACCACGCCTATAGTCTTAAAGAGGGTGTCGCCTTGGCCCACGATGCACTGCACACCGGTCTGGCTCGCGAGAAGCTCGAAGAGCTGGGAGCATTCACCGCAGTATTCAAGATGGAGAATGAAGGATGAGTGTTCCGACCGTTCTGGAAAAAATCCTGGCCCGCAAGGCTGAAGAAGTGGCTGAGCGCCGCGCGCGCGTCAGCCTGGCCGAGCTGGAAGCCCAGGCAAAACTCGCCGACGCACCGCGCGGCTTTGCCAACGCACTGATCGCCCAGGCCAAGCTCAAGCAGCCGGCGGTGATTGCTGAGGTCAAGAAAGCCTCGCCGAGTAAAGGCGTGATCCGCGAACACTTCGTGCCGGCGGAGATCGCCGCCAGCTACGAGAAGGGCGGCGCGACGTGCTTGTCGGTGCTGACCGATATCGACTACTTCCAGGGTTCCGACCTGTTCCTGCAACAGGCTCGCGCTGCGTGCAAGTTGCCGGTGATCCGCAAGGACTTCATGGTCGACCCGTACCAGATCGTCGAAGCCCGTGCCCTGGGCGCCGACTGTGTGCTGCTGATCGTCTCCGCTCTGGATGACGTGAAGATGGCCGAGCTGGCGGCCGTGGCCAAAGGCGTCGGTCTCGACGTGCTGGTCGAAGTGCACGACGGTGATGAACTGGAACGCGCGCTGAAAACCCTCGACACACCGCTGGTGGGGGTTAACAACCGCAACCTGCACACCTTCGAAGTCAGCCTGGAAAACACTCTCGACCTGCTGCCGCGCATTCCACGCGACCGCCTGGTGATTACCGAGAGCGGCATCGTCAACCGTGCCGACGTGGAGTTGATGGAAATCAGTGGGGTTTACTCGTTCCTGGTGGGCGAAACCTTCATGCGCGCCGAGAACCCGGGGGCGGAACTGCAGCGTCTGTTCTTCCCGGAGCGCGGCGTGGCGGTGAGTGGTTCGACACTGGATTGATGTGAAAGTCAGCCGGTGTATTGGCTGCTTTATGTGGGAGCTGGCTTGCCTGCGATACAGGCACCTCGGTACATCAGGTAGACCGAGGTGACGCCATCGCAGGCAAGCCAGCTCCCACATTTGTTTTGTGTTTATTCAGAAAGGTAGGTGTTCGATGATTCAGCCAGTAAGGATGACGGTTGAAGCCGGGCTTGCCGCCGAGCAAACCTTGCTCGCTGCCGTGTGTGCCGGCGAACAGGGGTTTGGCCTGCTGTTCTGGCAGCCCAACGATCAAGCCTTGGTAATGCCGCGTCGCTTGAACCGCCTTCCCGCCTTTGAAACTGCCAGTAAAGTCTCGGCGGACGCCGGCTGGCCGGTATTGCTGCGCGAAACCGGTGGCGAGCCGGTGCCGCAGTCGGCTGCGACCGTCAATATCGCGTTGGTTTATGCGCCGCCCCGCAGCGAAGGCGATCAAGGACGAATCGAAACCGGTTACCAGCGCTTGTGCCAGCCGATCTGCGATTTACTGATCGAATTGGGCGGCGACGCCTCGGTGGGTGAAATCGACGGTGCGTTCTGCGACGGTCGCTACAACGTCAATCTCAATGGCCGCAAAATGGTCGGCACCGCCCAGCGCTGGCGGCAGAGCGGCGGCCGCCCGGTGGGGTTGGTGCATGGCGCTTTGTTGCTGGACGACGACCGCGTGGAATTGATCGCGGCGGTCAATCGCTTCAATGAAGCCTGTGGCCTCGACCAGCGCGTTCGCGCCGATAGCCACATTGCGCTGCATGAAGCTTTCCTGGCGCCGGATGCAATCACCCGGCTGGATGCCTTGTACCGTCAGATGCTGGCCAGATTCCTGCCGGCTTAACGCGTACCAAACACCACCATCGTTTTGCCTTTGACGTGCACCAGGTTGCGTTCTTCCAGGTCCTTGAGCACGCGGCCGACCATCTCCCGTGAGCAGCCGACAATGCGCCCGATTTCCTGGCGTGTGACTTTGATCTGCATGCCGTCCGGGTGAGTCATCGCGTCGGGCTGCTTGCACAGCTCCAGCAGGCAGCGGGCCACGCGGCCGGTAACATCAAAGAAGGCCAGGTCGCCGACTTTGCGTGTGGTATCGCGCAAGCGCTGGGCAATCTGACCGCTCAGGGCGTACAGGATGTCAGGGTCATGCTGGGCCAGTTCGCGAAACTTCGTATAGCTGATCTCGGCGACTTCGCACTCGACCTTGGCGCGTACCCATGCGCTGCGTTCCTGTTCCTTGCCGGCTTGTTCGAACAGCCCCAGTTCCCCAAAAAAATCTCCGGTGTTGAGATAGGCGATGATCATCTCGCGGCCGTCCTCATCCTCGATCAGGATGGTGACGGAGCCTTTGATGATGAAGAACAGTGTTTCGGAGCGTTCGCCTGCGCAAATGATGTTGTGCTTGGCCGGGTAGCGCCGGCGTTGGCAGTGCATCAACAATTTGTCGAGATTCTTGATCTTGGGTGTGGGAGTAAGAGCAACCATGGTTGTATCCCGAAAAGACTGCACGGTGTAGTTGGCGTTGTTTTTATCCGGCGGTATCAACATTGATACGCACCATACAAAGGATGGCAATGCGCCATTGAATTGGCGCCAGCTTACCAGACACATTCTGACTCGATCAGCGAATTTGTTGGCTAAACGTGGTCATTGATCGCTTTCATGCGGGGCGCTGCGGTTTGAAGGCCCTGTGCTAAGCTGGCGACCCTTTTTTAGCAGTGGAGTCTGGGCGATGAAGGCACGCATCCAATGGGCGGGCGAGGCCATGTTTCTCGGTGAGTCGGGCAGTGGCCATGTGGTCGTCATGGACGGCCCGCCGGAAGCCGGGGGCCGTAACCTGGGCGTACGCCCGATGGAAATGCTCCTTCTGGGCGTAGGCGGTTGCAGCAATTTCGACGTCGTCAGCATCCTGAAGAAGTCCCGCCAGGCCGTGGAAAGCTGCGAAGCGTTCCTGGAAGCCGAGCGCGCCACTGAAGATCCAAAAGTGTTTACCAAGATCCACATGCATTTTGTGGTGAAGGGGCGGGCGTTGAAGGAAGCTCAGGTCAAGCGCGCCATTGAGCTCTCGGCAGAGAAATACTGCTCGGCCTCGATCATGCTCGGCGCGGCCGGTGTGGCAATCACCCATGATTACGAGATTATCGAGCTGGGTTGATGGCGGGTTCGCCAATGAAAAGGGCGCCTTGCGGGCGCCCTTTTTTGTGGTTCAGATTCGGTAAGTGCTTTTGGTCATGACCTTGGCCAACACGCTCATGCCAAACCGCACCGGCGCCGGGAAACGGAAACCGCCGGCATCCAGCGCGCTTTCTGCGTGGTGCTCTTCATCGATGCGCATCTGCTCAAGGATGGCCCGGGACTTTTCGTCTTCAGCCGGCAGTTGTTCCAGATGTTCATCCAGGTGCTTGCACACTTGGTGTTCGGTGGCGGCCACAAAACCGAGGCTGACTTTGTCGCTGATCAGGCCGGCGGCGGCGCCGATGCCGAACGACAAACCATAAAACAGCGGGTTGAGTACGCTTGGGTGGCTGCCCAACTGGCGTATGCGTTGTTCGCACCAGGCCAGGTGATCGATTTCTTCCTCGGCGGCATGTTCCATCGCGGCACGTACCTGAGGCAGCTTGGCCGTCAGCGCCTGGCCCTGGTACAGCGCCTGGGCACAGACTTCGCCGGTATGGTTGATGCGCATCAGGCCGGCGACATGGCGAGTCTCGGTCTCGCTCATCTGCACGTCGGGCTGCACGATGGCTGGTGATGGGCGGTACGGCTGGCCGCTGAACGGCAACAGCGTGCGCATGGCCATGTCGGCTTGCAGCAACAGACGGTCAATTGGCGAGTAGTGACGTTGGGTAGTCATGCTGACCTCCGGGAAGAATCTCGGCGGCCAGTTTACCGCAAGAGAGGGGGAAGCGTTTGCGCTGAGTCAATTTGCCTTTGTGGCGAGGGAGCAAGCTCCCTTGCCACAGGTAATATCAGCCCGGCGGCCAGTTCATCTGGCGCTGACCCAGTACATGCATGTGGATGTGATAAACGGTCTGGCCGCCTTTGGGGTTGCAGTTCATCACCAGGCGGAAGCCTTCTTCACAGCCTTGCTCGAGTGCCAGACGCTGGGCGGTAAACAAGATGTGCCCGGCCAGGGCCTTATCTTCTTCGGTCAGGTCATTGAGCGTAGCGATGTGTTTTTTCGGAATGACCAGAAAGTGCACAGGGGCTGCAGGGTAAATATCTTTGAAGGCCAGAATCTGGTCGTCTTCATAGATGATGTCCGCCGGTATTTCCCGGTTGATGATCTTGGTGAACAGAGTATCCACAGCTGTTTCTCCATTGTGAAAGTACAGGGGAAGTTTACCCAGGCGGTCAACGTGAGCAATAAGCCTTGTTGATGGCGCCGGCAATCTTGCGGGTCAGCCAGCGCGGGCTCAAGCGCGGGCTGAAGGCCAGCCAGCGGTTGCGCCGACCGGGAATGATGATGGCTTTGTTTTTTTCCAGGGCGCGCACGGTGTGGAGCGCAACTTCTTCCGGGCTCATCAATTGTGCGCTGCGATCGAGCTTGGCGGTGTCCATTTGCGCGGTGCCGAAAAACGCTGTGCGGGTAGGGCCGGGGCAGAGCACCGAGACCTTGATGCCGCTGGTTTTCAATTCTTCGCGCAAGCCTTCGGAAAAGTGCAGCACGTACGCTTTGCTGGCGTAGTAGCTGCTCATCCACGGGCCGGGCTGGAAGGCGGCAACCGACGCCACGTTGAGAATCTGCCCGCCGCCATGCAGGGCCATCGCATTGCCGAGGGCATGGCACATACGGGTGAGGGCCAGCACGTTGACTTCGATCAGGTCCTGTTCGGTCATCCAGTCCTGGGCCAGGAACGGCCCGCTCGTGCCCATGCCAGCGCAGTTAACGAGCAGGTCGATCTGCCGCTCGCCTTCCTCAAGCTCCAGCAGGAACCCGGACAAACGCAGTGGCTCGCCCAGGTCGCAGGCCCGAAACAGCACCTCGACGCCGAAGCGTTGGGTCAATTCAATTGCGATGCTTTCCAACTGATCACGCTGGCGGGCCACCAGAATCAAGCTGCGGCCGCGACGGGCCAGGGCTTCGGCCAAAGCCAGGCCAATGCCGCTGGAGGCGCCGGTGATCAGAGCGTAACGGGTCATGCCTTTCTCCATCGCAACGCCGCCGGGCCTGTGACAGAGGCGTCACAGGCGGTCGGGCGTTTCTTCACTGTTTTGGAGAGTCTACAGGTTCGGCTGTGTCGTCAGCACTTTGCACTTCTACTTCATCAACGATAACGCTTTGGTCGGTGTCGTCATCCGCGTTGATGGAGCTGCTTTCGTAGCTGCTGTCCATGTTGGCTTCGAGTTGGTTCAGGTAGCCGTTCATGCCCAGTGCGAACACGATGGCAAACACAATCGGGAGGAATGCCAGCCAGGCTGTGGCCAGGACTTTTACCGCAGTGGAGTTGCGCGGCGGAGGCGGGCCATATTGGTTGGCACCGGTGTTACCCGGCAGCACCAGCAGCAAAAGCGGGAAGATGCTGTTCACCAGCGGCACCAGGTTCAACAGGTACAGCCAGCCTGACCACCCCAGATCGTGCAGGCGTTGCACGCCGATTTGCACGCTGACCCACACAAGCGCAACAAACAATGCAAAGCCCAGCAACGAGCCAAGAATGATGCCAGCGGTCGGCGAGGCGGTCGCTACGGCAAAGCTGGCAGTGGAAATAATACCGCCGGCCACCAACAACGCGAGGGTCAGTACCAGGGTCCAGGCCAGGTAGCGCAGACGCCCGATGCGCCCGTGAATGGTAAACACCTTGAGTGTTGAATACTCCGCATGGCTCTCACCCACGGCAGCACGCGGCGGTGCATAGGGCGAAGCGGCAGGGCGCGAGAAGTCTGAAGCGGAGGAATCTGTCTCATGGGTTTCAGCCAGGTTGAAGGCCACGGGCTGCTCTTCTTCGATACGGGCATCAACCCCGGCGTTCTTCAACGCAGTGAGGTAGGTTTCTGCATCACTGCGCGAGAGGTCGCGTTTGAGTGCCACCGGGCGGCCGGTGAAGAGCTTTTCGATAGCGGCGACATCGCTTTTGAACAGCTCGGCGAGGTTCAGCTTGGCCGTGGTGCTTTCGACACCCGGGAGCAAGGCTCCATCAAATACAATCTTGAAACGGTTGTCGCTCATGCGGGCATCCTTGTCACTTGATCAGGAAGGAAGAATGCAGGCCGGCTCTTATCGGCTAGCCTGTCGGTTGTCAGCGTGGCCAGTGTAACTGCGCAGCATGCTCACGTGCCTTGCGATATTCGGCATCCAGGCGTGCAACGAGTTCATCGACGCTTGGCAAGTCATCAATCTCACCGACGCCCTGGCCGGCAGACCACACGGTTTTCCACGCTTTGGCTTCGTCGCTTAACGGCTTGAGCTTGGAACCGAAGTTGACTTCGCCTTTGCCCTGCAAGGCGGCGAGGTCGAAACCGGCGTTTTCCAGGCTTTGGCGCATAAAGCTGGCGGGCACACCGGAGACTGCTGGAGTGTGCACGATGTCGGCGGCGCGGGATGTGAGCAGCATCTCCTTATAGGCATCCGGTGCATGGCTTTCGGTGGTACCGATAAACCGCGTGCCGAAATAGGCAAGGTCTGCGCCAAGCAATTGCGCGGCGAGAACTTCGTGCCCGTGGTTGAGGCAGCCGGCCAGCAGCAGGGTTTTATCGAAGAACTGGCGGATTTCGGCGATCAGCGCGAAGGGGCTCCAGGTGCCGGCATGCCCGCCAGCGCCTGCGGCCACGGCGATCAGCCCGTCCACGCCGGCCTCTGCGGCTTTCTCGGCATGGCGCCGGGTGGTGACGTCATGAAAGACCAGGCCGCCGTAGCTGTGTACGGCGTCCACGAGTTCTTTGACCGCGCCCAGGCTGGTAATGACGATCGGCACCTTGTGCTCGACGCAGATCGCCAGGTCAGCCTCCAGCCGTGGGTTGCTGTTGTGCACGATCAGGTTCACGGCATACGGCGCGGGGTTATCCAGCTGCGCCAGGCCTGCTTCGATTTCTTCCAGCCAGGCTTTGAAGCCGCTGCTCTCACGCTGGTTGAGCGCCGGGAAACTCCCGATCACTCCGTTGCGACAGCAGGCCAGGACCAGTTGCGGGTTGGAGATCAGGAACATCGGCGCCACCACGACGGGCAAACGCAGGTGTTGTTCAAGAGAAGCGGGCAGCGACATTGGAGGTACCCCGTGTGATTGAAGTTAGAACGGTTTGACCACGACCAAAATTACGATAGCCAGCAATATCAGAACCGGCACTTCATTGAACCAGCGATAAAAGACATGGCTGCGGGTGTTTTCGCCACGGGCAAAACGTTTTACCTGCGCGCCGCACATATGGTGGTAGCCGATCAGCAGTACCACGAGAGTCAGCTTGGCGTGGATCCAGGCGCCGGAGTGAAAAATGCTCGGGTTCAGGTAGATCAGCCAGCCGCCGAAAATCAGCGTGGCGATCATCGCCGGGCCCATGATGCCGCGGTAGAGCTTGCGCTCCATGACGCTGAAGCGTTCCTTGCCGACGGTGTCCTCGCTTTGGGCGTGGTAGACGAACAGGCGTGGCAGGTAGAACAGCCCGGCAAACCAGCAGACGATGCTGACGATGTGGAAGGCTTTGACCCATAGATAGAGCATTTCTAGTTATTCCCAGGTTCACGGTAACTGAAGATAGTAGTGGCTCATGCGCCCATACGTCACGTTGGCGGTTGTCGCAGGACGATACGGCCCCTATTATCGACGGCTTTCCAGTGGGTTCGTTGAGGGCAGGTTTATGGTCAAGGTCGGTATCGTCGGCGGCACGGGTTACACCGGTGTCGAATTGCTGCGTCTGTTGGCTCAGCATCCGCAAGCTGAGGTCGTGGTGATCACCTCCCGATCCGAGGCCGGGCTCGCCGTGGCCGACATGTACCCGAACCTGCGAGGCCACTACGACGGCCTGGCATTCAGCGTTCCGGACATCAAGACCCTGGGCGCCTGCGATGTAGTGTTCTTTGCCACGCCCCACGGTGTTGCCCATGCGCTGGCGGGTGAACTGCTGGCCGCCGGCACCAAGGTCATCGACCTGTCGGCTGACTTCCGTCTGCAAGACGCTGACGAGTGGGCCAAGTGGTACGGCCAGCCGCACGGTGCGCCGCAGTTGCTGGAAGAGGCTGTTTACGGCCTGCCGGAAGTCAACCGTGAACAGATCAAGCAAGCGCGCCTGATTGCTGTGCCGGGTTGCTATCCAACCGCGACGCAGCTGGGTTTCCTACCGCTGCTGGAAGCTGGGTTGGCGGATACTTCGCGTTTGATCGCTGACTGCAAGTCAGGCGTCAGCGGCGCCGGCCGTGGTGCCGCCGTAGGTTCGCTGTACTCCGAGACGTCGGAAAGCATGAAGGCTTACGCGGTAAAAGGGCATCGTCACTTGCCGGAAATTCGCCAGGGTTTGCGTCGTGCAGCGGGCAAGGACGTGGGCCTGACCTTCGTGCCGCACTTGACCCCTATGATTCGTGGCATTCACTCCACGTTGTACGCAACGGTCGTTGATCGCTCGGTAGACCTGCAGGCATTGTTTGAAAAGCGTTATGCCAACGAACCATTCGTCGACGTGATGCCGGCTGGCAGTCATCCGGAAACGCGTAGCGTACGCGGCGCGAACGTGTGCCGGATTGCCGTGCACCGTCCACAGGATGGCGACCTGGTGGTGGTGCTGTCGGTGATCGACAACCTGGTTAAAGGCGCGTCGGGCCAGGCGGTGCAGAACTTGAACATCCTGTTTGGCCTGGACGAGAAGCTCGGTCTGTCCCACGCAGGCATGCTGCCTTAAGCGGTTTTCGCTGTTGCGCAAAAGGCCCGTTGATCGGGCCTTTTGTGTTTTTAATGGCGCTAGCGCCGATTGATATACCGTAACAATAGTTGACCGCTTTTCTAGGAGAAGCGGATAATGCCCGTCATTACGCATATGGCGGCGGTACGCCGGGAGATTATCAGCATGAGCGTTGAGTCCTTCACCCCCACGGCTTTGCAATTCACCCACGGTGCTGCGCACAAGGTGAAGAGCCTGGTCGATGAAGAGGGTAATGATCGCTTGAAGCTGCGCGTATTTGTTACGGGCGGCGGTTGTTCAGGGTTTCAGTACGGTTTTACCTTCGATGAAGACGTGGCCGACGACGACACCATTGTCGAGCGTGAGGGCGTCAGCCTGGTTGTGGACCCGATGAGCTTCCAGTATTTGGCAGGCGCAGAGGTGGATTACCAGGAAGGTCTGGAAGGTTCGCGATTCGTGATCAAGAACCCGAATGCCACCACGACCTGTGGTTGCGGGTCTTCGTTCTCGATCTGATCGATAGCCTGATTCACAAGGCATAAAAAACGCCGCTTGGCTTTGATAGGCCAAGCGGCGTTTTTGTGTCCGCAGGTTATGCCGGGTAAATCGCGCCCAATACCCGAAGCCCGCGTGCGCCGGTGACGCTGGGGCGGTTGGCGGCAATGCCTTCGAGGCAGCAATGGGCGAGCCAGGCGAAGGCCATGGCTTCGACCCAGTCGGGGTCCACGCCGTAACTGGTCGTGCTACTGACCTGTGTGGCCGGTAACAGCGCAGCCAGGCGGTTCATCAGCGTGGCGTTATGCGCGCCGCCGCCGCAGATCAGCAGGGTTTCAGTGTTCGATTGCGCAGATTGCAGAGACTCAACGACCGTCAGCGCAGTGAGTTCCAGCAGGGTGGCCTGGACATCCTGGGGCTCAAACGCAGGCAATCGGGCGAGGTGTTGTTGCAGCCAGCCCAGGTTGAACACTTCGCGCCCCGTGCTTTTCGGGCCTTTGGTCTGGAAGAAGGAATCGCTCAGCAGGGTGTTGAGCAACTGAGGTTCAACCTTGCCACTGGCGGCCCATTGGCCATCGCGATCAAAGTGCTCGCCACGTTGGTGATGAATCCAGGCGTCCAGCAAAACATTGCCCGGGCCGCAGTCGAAGCCGGCCACGGGCTTGCCGGTCTCGATCAAGCTGAGGTTGCTGAACCCGCCGACGTTCAATACGGCGCGGTTGCCGGTGTGCTCACCAAACAGCGCTTCATGAAAGGCAGGCACCAAGGGCGCGCCTTGGCCGCCAGCGGCTACGTCGCGGCTGCGGAAGTCGCTGACGACGGTGATGCCGGTCAGCTCAGTGAGTAACGCAGGGTTACCTATCTGAACAGTGAAACCACGCGCGGGCTCATGGCGGATGGTCTGTCCGTGGCTGCCAATCGCGCGAACGTCTTGTGGCTTGAGGTTCTGCTGCTCCAGCAAGGTATGGATGCCTTGGGCAGCCAGTGTCACCCAGTGTTGCTGGGCAATCGCCGAGCGGGCGATCTCGTCTGGGCCGCTGGCGCACAGGCCAAGCAGCTCGGCGCGCAGGCTAACGGGCATGGGAATGTAGTGGGTGGCGATCAGATTGATCGCCGAGTCCTGCCTGATCAGGGCGATATCCAGGCCATCAAGGCTGGTCCCGGACATCACACCTAGATAGAGCGGCATGCCTTAACGCTTCGCCGAAGCAAGCAGGGTGGAGCGTTCCTGATCCATACGCGCCATCAGCGGTTGGCTTTGTTGCAGGAAGCGCGCGCGCTCGGCCTTGGCGATTGGATCAGCCATTGGCAGCTTCTGGCCGAGCGGGTCGACGTGGACGCCGTTGACCTGAAACTCATAGTGCAAGTGTGGGCCGGTAGACAGGCCCGTGGTGCCGATATAGCCAATCACTTGGCCTTGCTTCACGTTGCTGCCGGTGGACACGCCCTTGGCGAAGCCCTGCATGTGGCCATACAGCGTGCGGTAGGTGTTGCCGTGCTGGATGATCACCGTGTTGCCGTAGCCACCGCGGCGCCCGGCCAGTAACACCTTGCCATCACCGGCTGCCTTGATTGGTGTGCCGCGTGGGGCGGCATAGTCGACGCCTTTGTGGGCGCGGATTTTGTTCAGAATAGGGTGCTTGCGCCCCATGGAGAAGCGCGAGCTGATGCGAGCGAAGTCCACCGGGGTGCGGATGAAGGCCTTGCGCATACTGTTGCCGTCGGCAGTGTAGTAGCTGCTGTTGCCTTGTTTATTGGTGTAGCGAACGGCGGTGTAGGTCTTGCCGCGGTTGGTGAAGCGCGCGGAAAGAATGGCACCGGTGCCGACCACTTTGCCGTTGGCGACTTTCTGTTCGTAGATCACGTCGAATTCGTCACCCTGGCGGATGTCTTGGGCGAAGTCGATGTCGTAGCCAAACACGCTGGCCATGTCCATGGTCATGCTGTGGGATAAGCCGGCGCGGGCGGCGGATTGCGACAGCGAGCTGTTGATTACGCCGTGCACGTAAGCGGAGCGCATCACCGGTTTGGTGGTGACGCGATTGAAGGCGAAGCCTTTGGCGCCTTTGGTCAGGGTGATGCTTTCGAGGTCGCTGACGCTGCTGTGCAGGTTGTTCAGCTGGCCGTCGGGAGTGAATTCAAACTCCAGTTTCTGACCGTGTTTGAGCTGGGTGAACTGCTTGGCTTGTTTATCGCTGGCCAAGACCTCATTAACAGTTGCAGCAGGCAGGCCGACCTTCTCGAAGAGCGTTGACAATGTGTCGCCCTTGGCAACGATCACTTCGCGGTGCTGGGGGTTTTTGGCGACGACCGGTGCAGGCGGCTCCTGGGCGGCCTGTTTAGTGTCTTCGGGTGTGTTTTCTATTTGTGCAAACGGGGATTCTGTCGGTGCGTTTGTGGCTTGTTGCGCGTCGGAAGCGTCTTGATCTTGTGTCAGTTGTTCAACTGGACTTTCCAGGTCAAGGCTCAGGGATGTTCGTTTGGCTTCTACGTCACTGGAAGGGAATACCAGGAGTGCCAGGCTGAGAAGGGCGGCGATACCACTTGCGGCGAGCAAGTGGGTCTTCGGGTAAAGCGGCGGCGCTTTAGACGGTTCTGTGGTCATAAGTAATTTTGACTTTGAAGATGAAATGGAAAAGATGAATGACATGATGAAGATGAAATAACTGTATAAAATATAACCAAATCATCTGTGGCGCAAGCTTGCGAATGCCGGGCTTGCTGAACGGTGCCCGTACGCAGGACAAAACTTGTAATTAGTCCGTGATCTTGTATGGTTGGTTCCCTTTTGAATCTGAGCCTTGCGGGTCTGTTATGAAGTCGGTTGAAGAGCAGCTAGCGCTGATAAAACGTGGTGCGGAAGAACTGTTGGTCGAGGCTGAGCTGGTCGAAAAGCTCAAGCGCGGCCTGCCCCTGCGTATCAAGGCCGGCTTTGATCCGACGGCGCCGGATTTGCACCTGGGTCATACCGTCCTTATTAATAAGCTGCGTCAATTCCAGGAGCTGGGGCATCAGGTCATCTTCCTTATAGGTGACTTCACCGGGATGATCGGTGATCCGAGCGGAAAGAGTGCTACACGTCCGCCGCTGACGCGTGAGCAGGTTCTTGATAATGCCGAGACCTACAAGACCCAGGTATTCAAGATTCTTGATCCGGCCAAGACCGAAGTAGCGTTCAACTCCACTTGGATGGATCAGATGGGGCCGGCCGACTTTATTCGCCTGACCTCCCAGTACACTGTCGCGCGCATGCTTGAGCGCGATGACTTCGATAAGCGCTACTCAACCAATCAGCCAATCGCTATTCATGAGTTCCTCTACCCGTTGGTTCAAGGGTATGACTCGGTTGCGTTGCGTGCGGACGTTGAGTTGGGCGGAACTGATCAGAAGTTCAACCTGTTGATGGGGCGTGAGCTGCAGCGTGCATACGGGCAAGAGGCTCAGTGCATTCTGACCATGCCGTTGCTCGAAGGGTTGGATGGCGTCAAGAAGATGTCCAAGTCCTTGGGTAACTATGTTGGTATCCAGGAGGCGCCGGGCGTCATGTACGGCAAGCTGGTTTCGATTCCGGATGCGTTGATGTGGCGTTATTTCGAGCTGTTGAGCTTCCGCTCGATGGATGAAATCAATGCGCTGCGCGCTGAAGTCGAGGCGGGTGCCAATCCGCGTGACGTGAAGATCAAGCTGGCCGAAGAGATTGTTGCTCGTTTCCATGGTGAAGAGGCTGCGGCGAACGCTCACCGTGCTGCGGGTAACCGCATGAAGGATGGCGAGCTGCCGGATGATCTGCCGGAGATCGAGCTGACTGCTGCAGAAGCAATGCCGATTGCCGCCGTCCTTAATAAGGCAGGCCTGGTGAAGAACTCGGCGGTTGCACGTGACCTGTTGGGTTCCGGTGGTGTGCGTATAGATGGTGAGGTTGTGGATCGCACCTTTATATACGAATTGGGCGCGACCCACGTTTGTCAGGCTGGCAAGAAGGCATTTGCGCGTATTACGCTCAAATCCGAATAAAACTGAAATTAGGTGTTGACGGCGTTTTATATCTGTCTATAATTCGCCCCACTTCCGGCGCAGTCGAAACGGAAAACTCCTTGGTAAACAAAGAGTTATGCGAGATTCGACAGCGAGTTGCTTCAGTTCATCGAAGCCCAGAAGGAGTTGATAGAGCGGTGTTGTTTGGCTCTATTAACGTTTCGATCTTCTCGGTCGAAAGCGGAGAAAAAGAGGTGTTGACAGCAGCGTGTAACGCTGTAGAATTCGCCTCCCGCTAACGAGAGATCGGAAGCGCAAGTGGTTGAAGTTGTTGAAGAAATCTTCGAAAACTTCTGAAAATAATCACTTGACAGCAAATGAGGCTGCTGTAGAATGCGCGCCTCGGTTGAGACGAAAGATCTTAACCAACCGCTCTTTAACAACTGAATCAAGCAATTCGTGTGGGTGCTTGTGGAGTCAGACTGATAGTCAACAAGATTATCAGCATCACAAGTTACTCCGCGAGAAATCAAAGATGTAACCAACGATTGCTGAGCCAAGTTTAGGGTTTCTTAAAAACCCAAAGATGTTTGAACTGAAGAGTTTGATCATGGCTCAGATTGAACGCTGGCGGCAGGCCTAACACATGCAAGTCGAGCGGTAGAGAGAAGCTTGCTTCTCTTGAGAGCGGCGGACGGGTGAGTAATGCCTAGGAATCTGCCTGGTAGTGGGGGATAACGTTCGGAAACGGACGCTAATACCGCATACGTCCTACGGGAGAAAGCAGGGGACCTTCGGGCCTTGCGCTATCAGATGAGCCTAGGTCGGATTAGCTAGTTGGTGAGGTAATGGCTCACCAAGGCGACGATCCGTAACTGGTCTGAGAGGATGATCAGTCACACTGGAACTGAGACACGGTCCAGACTCCTACGGGAGGCAGCAGTGGGGAATATTGGACAATGGGCGAAAGCCTGATCCAGCCATGCCGCGTGTGTGAAGAAGGTCTTCGGATTGTAAAGCACTTTAAGTTGGGAGGAAGGGCAGTAAATTAATACTTTGCTGCTTTGACGTTACCGACAGAATAAGCACCGGCTAACTCTGTGCCAGCAGCCGCGGTAATACAGAGGGTGCAAGCGTTAATCGGAATTACTGGGCGTAAAGCGCGCGTAGGTGGTTTGTTAAGTTGGATGTGAAATCCCCGGGCTCAACCTGGGAACT
>NZ_CP162592.1:2090000-6820881 GCF_044218875.1 Pseudomonas sp. B22129
GAAAGCGTAATAGCTCACTAGTCGAGTCGGCCTGCGCGGAAGATGTAACGGGGCTCAAACCATACACCGAAGCTACGGGTATCACGTAAGTGATGCGGTAGAGGAGCGTTCTGTAAGCCTGTGAAGGTGAGTTGAGAAGCTTGCTGGAGGTATCAGAAGTGCGAATGCTGACATGAGTAACGACAATGGGTGTGAAAAACACCCACGCCGAAAGACCAAGGTTTCCTGCGCAACGTTAATCGACGCAGGGTTAGTCGGTCCCTAAGGCGAGGCTGAAAAGCGTAGTCGATGGAAAACAGGTTAATATTCCTGTACTTCTGGTTATTGCGATGGAGGGACGGAGAAGGCTAGGCCAGCTTGGCGTTGGTTGTCCAAGTTTAAGGTGGTAGGCTGAGATCTTAGGTAAATCCGGGATCTTAAGGCCGAGAGCTGATGACGAGTTAACTTTTAGTTAACGAAGTGGTTGATGCCATGCTTCCAAGAAAAGCTTCTAAGCTTCAGGTAACCAGGAACCGTACCCCAAACCGACACAGGTGGTTGGGTAGAGAATACCAAGGCGCTTGAGAGAACTCGGGTGAAGGAACTAGGCAAAATGGCACCGTAACTTCGGGAGAAGGTGCGCCGGTGAGGGTGAAGGACTTGCTCCGTAAGCTCATGCCGGTCGAAGATACCAGGCCGCTGCGACTGTTTATTAAAAACACAGCACTCTGCAAACACGAAAGTGGACGTATAGGGTGTGACGCCTGCCCGGTGCCGGAAGGTTAATTGATGGGGTTAGCTAACGCGAAGCTCTTGATCGAAGCCCCGGTAAACGGCGGCCGTAACTATAACGGTCCTAAGGTAGCGAAATTCCTTGTCGGGTAAGTTCCGACCTGCACGAATGGCGTAACGATGGCGGCGCTGTCTCCACCCGAGACTCAGTGAAATTGAAATCGCTGTGAAGATGCAGTGTATCCGCGGCTAGACGGAAAGACCCCGTGAACCTTTACTATAGCTTTGCACTGGACTTTGAATTTGCTTGTGTAGGATAGGTGGGAGGCTTTGAAGCGTGGACGCCAGTCTGCGTGGAGCCATCCTTGAAATACCACCCTGGCAACTTTGAGGTTCTAACTCAGGTCCGTTATCCGGATCGAGGACAGTGTATGGTGGGTAGTTTGACTGGGGCGGTCTCCTCCTAAAGAGTAACGGAGGAGTACGAAGGTGCGCTCAGACCGGTCGGAAATCGGTCGTAGAGTATAAAGGCAAAAGCGCGCTTGACTGCGAGACAGACACGTCGAGCAGGTACGAAAGTAGGTCTTAGTGATCCGGTGGTTCTGTATGGAAGGGCCATCGCTCAACGGATAAAAGGTACTCCGGGGATAACAGGCTGATACCGCCCAAGAGTTCATATCGACGGCGGTGTTTGGCACCTCGATGTCGGCTCATCACATCCTGGGGCTGAAGCCGGTCCCAAGGGTATGGCTGTTCGCCATTTAAAGTGGTACGCGAGCTGGGTTTAGAACGTCGTGAGACAGTTCGGTCCCTATCTGCCGTGGACGTTTGAGATTTGAGAGGGGCTGCTCCTAGTACGAGAGGACCGGAGTGGACGAACCTCTGGTGTTCCGGTTGTCACGCCAGTGGCATTGCCGGGTAGCTATGTTCGGAATAGATAACCGCTGAAAGCATCTAAGCGGGAAACTAGCCTCAAGATGAGATCTCACTGGAACCTTGAGTTCCCTGAAGGGCCGTCGAAGACTACGACGTTGATAGGTTGGGTGTGTAAGCGCTGTGAGGCGTTGAGCTAACCAATACTAATTGCCCGTGAGGCTTGACCATATAACACCCAAGCAATTTGACTACTCGAAAGAGCATCAGATTGCGGTGTGTGAAGACGAGATGAACCGAAAGTTCGACGTTCACAAAACACCGAAAGCTGTCACATACCCAATTTGCTGAAGCGAGGCATAAGCCACGAGTCAGTACCCGAATTTCTTGACGACCATAGAGCATTGGAACCACCTGATCCCATCCCGAACTCAGTAGTGAAACGATGCATCGCCGATGGTAGTGTGGGGTTTCCCCATGTGAGAGTAGGTCATCGTCAAGATTAAATTCCAGAACCCCTGTTTGCTAACGCAAACAGGGGTTTTGTTTTGGGCGGTCGGAAAGTGCCAAGCGTGGCGCGGGGTCGCCTCAGGTTCTAAAGTCCAGCGGTTTCTATGCAATGACCTTGCGCATGGCTATCATGCGTGCCTCATTGTGAGGCGATACTTGCATGCTGACGTTGTTGAAACTTCTGAAAGATGGCCGATTCCACTCCGGGGAGGCGCTGGGCGAGGCCTTGGGCGTCAGTCGCAGTGCTGTATGGAAACAGCTCCAGCATCTTGAGGCCGAACTTAACTTGCCGATTCATAAAGTCCGCGGCAAGGGTTATCAGTTGGCCTCCCCGTTGGTGTTTTTGAGCGCCCAAGAGATCGTAGCCAATGCGCCTGCTTTGGTATGGCCAATCCATATTTTTGACTCTATTGACTCCACCAACGCCGAAGCCTTAAGGCTTGTCGGGGCTGGTTGCGCGGCGCCCTTTTTAGTGCTTGCGGAGCAGCAAACGGCCGGCAGAGGGCGGCGAGGCCGTAAGTGGGTCAGCCCTTTTGCTCAAAACGTGTATTACAGCCTCGTCTTGCGCATTGAGGGTGGCTTGCGGCAGTTGGAGGGTCTTAGCCTCGTTGTAGGGTTGGCGGTAATGCACGCCCTGCGTTCTGTAGGGGTGCAAGGGGCTGCCTTGAAATGGCCGAACGACGTCTTGGTCGGACCGAAGAAAATCGCCGGTATATTGCTGGAATTGGTCGGGGACCCTGCTGACATCTGTCACGTTGTCTTGGGAATAGGAATTAACGTGAATATGCAGAAGGCAGATGGCGTCGACCAGCAATGGACCTCAGTGGGGCTTGAAAAAGGTTGTCCAGTTGATCGTAACGATTTGGTCGCTCAACTGGGGCTGCAGTTACAAGTCTACCTGGATCGGCATATGGCTTCTGGGTTTGCGCAGTTGCAGGACGAGTGGGAGCAACACCACTTGTGGCAGGGAAAGGCTGTATCTCTTATCGCAGGTGTGAATCAGATTGATGGGGTGGTCTTGGGTGTTGATCGCCAAGGTGCACTGCGCTTGAGTGTTGACGGTGTCGAGAAAATTTACAGCGGTGGTGAGCTAAGCCTGAGGTTGCGTGATGATTCTTGAGCTCGACTGTGGGAATAGCTTTATCAAGTGGCGTGTACTTGCGCCGAATGGAGCTGAAGCCTCTGCAGAGGGGGTTGTTGGTTCAGATGTAGCATTGATTGAAAGCCTGGTGGCGATTTCGGGCCTGTTGCTGACGCGTTGCCGGCTGGTGAGTGTCCGAGCCGCCGAGGAAACCGACAAGTTGGTCAGGGCGCTGGAGAGTGCTTTCGGTGTCGAAGTTTCGTGTGCGGTCTCTGCGCGCGAGATGGGCGGTGTGCGTAACGGTTATGAGGAGTTTGAGCGTCTCGGGCTCGATCGCTGGTTGGCAATGCTCGGTGGGTTCAAGCTTGCGTCCGGCGCATGCCTGGTGCTCGACTTCGGTACCGCGGCGACGGCTGATTTTATCGGCGCCGATGGTGAGCACCTGGGTGGCTTTATCTGTCCGGGAATGCCGCTGATGCGCAGCCAGCTGCGCACGCATACACGCAAGATTCGCTACGACGACGCGGCGGCTGAGCAGGCGGTTGAGCGCCTCTCGCCGGGCCGTACAACCGTGGAGGCGGTGGAGCGTGGTTGTACGCTAATGCTCAGGGGGTTTGTGCTTACTCAGCTTCAGTTGGCCCAAAGTTATTGGGGGGAGGACTTTACTGTTTTCCTGACCGGTGGGGATGCTGACCTGGTCGTCGAGGCTGTGCCCCGGGCAAGGCTTGTTCCTGATCTGGTTTTTGTAGGGTTGGCGATGGCATGCCCTTTGTCCTGAGGTGTTTATGCGTTGGCTGTTTTTGCTTTTGCTCGTTCTCAATGCCTTCTATTACATCTGGCATCAACAAGATGCTCCGCTGCGTGCCAAGGACGTTACGCCCTTAAGTCTCTATCGGGGCTCTCAGCAGGATATTCGCCTGTTGAGCGAATCTTCCGACCCTGTTGTGCGGCGCGATCGGGCGAAAGGTCCTGACGCCCCAAATACCTGCTTATACATCGGTGGCTTTGCTGATCAGCAGCAGGCTCAATCGGTTGAGCAGCGCCTCATGAGCCTGGATATCAAGGTCAAGGTCCAGTTGCTCAATACGTCGGATGCATCGGGCTATTGGCTCCGAGTGGCTCCTGAAAGCAGACGCTTGGCTGACGATCTGCCCTTTGAAAACCTTGCTAAGGAATTCAATGAGTTAAAACATAAAATAATGTTGTGCGAAGGCGTTGCAACTCACGAATAGTTTGCATAGAATGGCGCCCGCTTCGCAGTGAAGACCTTTACGGTCTACAGCGTGAAGTGATCGTCAACGCAGCTAACCTCATATTTTTAAATGAGAAAATGCTTGACAGAAGGTCGGCGTGATGTAAAATGCCGGCTCGCTTAGGAGGGGTTCCCGAGCGGCCAAAGGGATCAGACTGTAAATCTGACGTCTACGACTTCGAAGGTTCGAATCCTTCCCCCTCCACCATTTTTAGCGTGAGCTGCAAGCTCCGCGGGTATAGTTTAGTGGTAGAACCTCAGCCTTCCAAGCTGATGATGCGGGTTCGATTCCCGCTACCCGCTCCAAGTTTGCAGGTTGTGCAAGGTGTTTTGCTCTTGTAGCTCAGTTGGTAGAGCACACCCTTGGTAAGGGTGAGGTCAGCGGTTCAAATCCGCTCAAGAGCTCCATATAACAAGGCAGATATGAAAATATCTGCCTTTGTTTTAACAGCTGCCTCGGCTTGTTGGTGTTGCGCTTGGCTTTATTGCTGAGTGATTTCAGGTCTAGTGGGGTTGGTTGTTGTAAAGTCTTTTTCAGGCCTGCATAATGGTCGGCCTGATTTTGTTTTAGGTCAGTAGCTCAATTGGCAGAGCGACGGTCTCCAAAACCGTAGGTTGGGGGTTCGATTCCCTCCTGACCTGCCAGATTCACGTGGTGTGTCTGGCTTTCTTTTCACAGGATCTTCATAGATGACTCCTAAGGCTGAAGCTCAAAGCTCTCGTTTCGATCTCGTCAAGTGGCTCGCTGTTGTCGCGTTGGTGGTCGTAGGCGTTGTTGGCAATCAGTATTACTCTGCTTCGCCGATCCTGTACCGTGTCCTCGCTTTGCTCGCCCTTGCTGCTGTAGCTGCCTTTGTAGGCCTGCAGACTGCCAAAGGCAAGTCTTTCGCGGTTCTGGTAAAGGAAGCTCGCACCGAAATTCGTAAAGTCGTTTGGCCGACTCGCCAAGAAACCACGCAGACCACGTTGATCGTTGTGGCTGTTGTTCTGGTTATGGCGTTGCTGTTGTGGGGACTTGATTCCCTGCTCGGCTGGCTTGTTTCCTTGATTGTTGGCTAAGGGTGTCCCGTGGCTAAGCGTTGGTACGTTGTGCATGCTTACTCGGGTTACGAGAAGCATGTTATGCGCTCTTTGCTAGAGCGCGTAAAGCTCGCAGGCATGGAAGATGGCTTCGGCGAAATTCTGGTTCCCACTGAAGAAGTGGTTGAAATGCGGAATGGCCAGAAGCGCAAAAGCGAACGCAAGTTCTTCCCTGGCTACGTGCTGGTTCAGATGGACATGAATGAAGGTACTTGGCACTTGGTCAAGGACACTCCTCGTGTCATGGGTTTCATTGGCGGTACTGCCGATAAGCCTGCTCCGATCACCGACAAAGAGGCGGAAGCGATTCTGCGTCGTGTTGCTGACGGTAGCGACAAGCCTAAGCCGAAGACGTTGTTCGAGCCAGGTGAGGTTGTTCGTGTCACAGATGGTCCGTTTGCTGATTTCAACGGCACCGTCGAAGAAGTTAACTACGAAAAGAGCCGGATCCAGGTGGCGGTGCTCATTTTCGGTCGCTCTACTCCGGTAGAGCTGGAGTTCAGTCAGGTCGAGAAGGTCTAGCTGAGCAAGCATCCCAACCCCGCAGCCTCAGGCTGTGGGGTTTTGTCGTCACTGGGATATACGCGCAAGTAACCGGGGAGCCTTTCGAGGCGCTTGAACCCGTAATTGGAGTGCCTCATGGCCAAGAAGATTACCGCTTACATCAAGCTGCAAGTGAAGGCCGCACAGGCCAACCCAAGTCCACCCGTCGGTCCAGCCCTGGGCCAACACGGCGTGAACATCATGGAATTCTGCAAGGCCTTCAACGCCCGTACTCAGGGTCTTGAGCCAGGTCTGCCGACTCCAGTGATCATCACTGTATACAGCGACCGTAGCTTCACTTTCGAAACCAAGTCGACCCCGGCTTCGGTTCTGTTGAAGAAAGCTGCTGGTCTGACTAGCGGTTCCGCTCGTCCTAACACCGTTAAGGTTGGCACCGTGACTCGTGCTCAGCTGGAAGAAATCGCGAAAACCAAAAACGCGGATCTGACTGCAGCTGATATGGATGCAGCCGTGCGTACCATCGCCGGTTCTGCTCGTAGCATGGGCCTTAACGTGGAGGGTGTGTAATGGCTAAGCTGACCAAGCGCCAAAAGGCTATCGCCGGTAAAATCGAAGCGGGCAAGTCCTACAACTTTGTAGATGCTGCTGCTCTGCTGACCGAACTGTCGACTGTCAAGTTCAGCGAGTCCGTTGACGTTGCTGTAAACCTGGGTGTTGACCCACGTAAATCCGACCAGGTCGTTCGTAGCGCTACTGTGCTGCCACACGGTACTGGCAAGACTGTACGTGTTGCTGTCTTCACTCAAGGCCCGGCAGCTGAAGCTGCTCTGGCCGCTGGCGCCGATCGCGTTGGCATGGATGACCTGGCTGCCGAAATGAAAGGCGGCGACCTGAACTATGACGTCGTTATTGCTTCCCCGGATGCAATGCGCGTTGTAGGTCAGTTGGGTCAGATCCTCGGTCCACGTGGTCTGATGCCTAACCCTAAAGTCGGCACCGTAACTCCAGACGTAGCCACCGCGGTTAAAAACGCCAAGGCTGGTCAGGTTCGTTATCGCACCGACAAAAACGGCATCATCCACACTTCCGTTGGCAAAGTCGGCTTTGATGCCGTCAAGCTGAAGGAAAACGTTGAAGCCCTGATCGCTGATCTGAAGCGTATCAAGCCAGCTTCCTCGAAAGGTATCTACGTCAAGCGCGTTACCCTGAGCACCACTATGGGCCCAGGTCTGGTCATCGACCAAGGCTCGCTGGACGTATAAGACACAGGTTGGTGCGAGAGATCGCGCCAATTGAAAAAATTGGGGTCCCTGCCTGGCGGGGGCTATCCAAGACCGTAGGCGACGCAAGTCTTAAACCACAAGCCTACGCAGATGGTGCTCCCGGTTCCTTACCGAATCAGACACCAAAACGACATCCGGCCTAGGCCAGATGAAACGGTAACAAGCAGGAGTTAAACCCGTGGCAATTAATCTCGAAGACAAGAAGGCCATCGTCGCTGAAGTCAACGAGGCTGCCAAAGCTGCTCTGTCCGCTGTCGTGGCTGATGCCCGTGGTGTGACAGTAAGCGCTATGACCGGACTCCGTAAAGAGGCTCGTGAAGCTGGCGTATACGTACGTGTTGTACGTAACACCCTGCTCAAGCGCGCTGTTGCTGACACTGAATACAGTGTCCTCAATGACGTGTTCACCGGCCCGACCCTGATTGCGTTCTCCACTGACCATCCTGGCGCTGCTGCCCGTTTGTTCAAGGAATTCGCCAAGGGTCAGGATAAGTTCGAGATCAAGGCAGCTGCGTTCGAGGGCAAGTTCCTCGCAGCTAACCAAATCGACGTACTGGCAACACTGCCGACCCGTAACGAAGCTATTTCTCAGCTGATGAGCGTGATTCAAGGCGCTACCAGCAAGTTGGCTCGTACTCTGGCCGCAGTTCGCGAGCAAAAAGAAGCTGCCGCAGCCTAAGGCTGAGCATTTTCCCTCGCGTTTTTTTGTTTATTTCGATGGCCGCGTAGGCCGTCCCCCAATTCAGGAAATACAGCAATGTCTATCTCCCAAGACGATATCCTCAACGCCGTAGCTGAAATGTCGGTTCTGCAGGTTGTTGAGCTGATCAAAGCTTTCGAAGAAAAATTCGGCGTTTCCGCTGCCGCTGCTTCCGCTGGCCCAGCCGCTGTTGCTGCTGTTGCTGAAGAGCAAACCGAATTCAACGTCATGCTGCTGGAAGCTGGCGAGAAGAAAGTAAACGTGATCAAGGCAGTACGTGAACTGACCGGTCTGGGCCTGAAAGAAGCCAAGGCTGTAGTTGACGGCGCTCCTGCCCAGGTTCTGGAAGCAGTGTCGAAAGACGCAGCTGACAAAGCTAAAGCAGTGCTGGAAGAAGCAGGCGCTAAAGTCGAGCTGAAGTAAGCATCGACCTTGCGTCTCCAGCCCAAGCGTTAAGCTGAAGGCTGATGGCTGGTGGCTCTTGCCACCGGCCTTTTTCCGTTCTTGGCTGTCGACTCGGTCGCCGCCATTAACGCGCTGTAGCCACCCGATGCGGTGGTGCAAACCATGGGGTTTGCGAGATTTTCTGGCTGCTCCCGTCGGGAGGGGCCAAACAAGCAGGTGACCAAGCTGGGGAACGCTGATGGCTTACTCATATACTGAGAAAAAACGTATCCGCAAGGACTTTAGCAAGTTGCCGGACGTCATGGATGTCCCGTACCTTCTGGCTATCCAGCTGGATTCGTATCGTGAATTCTTGCAGGCGGGAGCGACCAAAGATCAGTTCCGCGACGTGGGCCTGCATGCGGCCTTCAAATCCGTTTTCCCGATCATCAGCTACTCCGGCAATGCTGCGCTGGAGTACGTGGGTTATCGCCTGGGCGAACCGGCATTTGATGTCAAAGAATGCGTGTTGCGCGGTGTTACGTACGCCGTACCTTTGCGGGTAAAAGTCCGTCTGATCATTTTCGACAAAGAATCGTCGAACAAAGCGATCAAGGACATCAAAGAGCAAGAAGTCTACATGGGCGAAATCCCGTTGATGACTGAAAACGGCACCTTCGTTATCAACGGTACCGAGCGTGTAATCGTTTCCCAGCTGCACCGTTCCCCGGGCGTGTTCTTCGACCACGACCGCGGCAAGACGCACAGCTCCGGCAAGCTCCTGTACTCCGCGCGGATCATTCCGTACCGCGGCTCGTGGTTGGACTTCGAGTTCGACCCGAAAGACTGCGTGTTCGTGCGTATCGACCGTCGTCGCAAGCTGCCGGCCTCGGTACTGCTGCGCGCGCTCGGCTATACCACTGAGCAAGTGCTGGACGCTTTCTACACCACCAACGTATTCAGCCTGAAGGGCGAAACCCTCAGCCTGGAACTGATTGCTTCGCGTCTGCGTGGTGAAATTGCCGTTCTGGACATCCAGGACGAAAAAGGCAAGGTTATTGTTGAAGCGGGTCGTCGTATCACTGCGCGCCACATCAACCAGATCGAAAAAGCCGGTATCAAGTCGCTGGACGTTCCTCTGGAATACGTCCTGGGTCGTACGACCGCCAAGGTCATCGTTCACCCGGCGACAGGCGAAATCCTGGCTGAGTGCAACACCGAGCTGAACACCGAGATCCTGGCCAAGATCGCCAAGGCTCAGGTCGTTCGCATCGAGACCCTGTACACCAACGACATCGACTGCGGTCCGTTCATCTCCGACACACTGAAGATCGACTCCACCAGCAACCAATTGGAAGCGCTGGTCGAGATCTATCGCATGATGCGTCCTGGTGAGCCACCAACCAAAGACGCTGCCGAGACCCTGTTCAACAACCTGTTCTTCAGCCCTGAGCGCTATGACCTGTCTGCGGTCGGCCGGATGAAGTTCAACCGTCGTATCGGTCGTACCGAGATCGAAGGTTCGGGCGTGCTGTGCAAGGAAGACATCGTCGCGGTACTGAAGACTCTGGTCGATATCCGTAACGGCAAAGGCATCGTCGATGACATCGACCACCTGGGTAACCGTCGTGTTCGCTGCGTAGGCGAAATGGCCGAGAACCAGTTCCGCGTTGGCTTGGTACGTGTTGAGCGTGCGGTCAAAGAGCGTCTGTCGATGGCAGAAAGCGAAGGCCTGATGCCGCAAGACCTGATCAACGCCAAGCCAGTGGCTGCGGCGGTGAAAGAGTTCTTCGGTTCCAGCCAGCTTTCCCAGTTCATGGACCAGAACAACCCGCTCTCCGAGATCACCCACAAGCGCCGTGTATCTGCACTGGGCCCGGGCGGTCTGACCCGTGAGCGTGCTGGCTTTGAAGTTCGTGACGTACACCCTACGCACTACGGTCGTGTTTGCCCGATCGAAACGCCGGAAGGTCCGAACATCGGTCTGATCAACTCCCTGGCCGCTTATGCGCGCACTAACCAGTATGGCTTCCTCGAGAGCCCGTACCGTGTAGTGAAAGACGCTCTGGTCACCGACGAGATCGTATTCCTGTCCGCCATCGAAGAAGCTGATCACGTGATCGCTCAGGCTTCGGCCACGATGAACGACAAGAAAGTCCTGGTCGACGAGCTGGTAGCTGTTCGTCACTTGAACGAGTTCACCGTCAAGGCGCCGGAAGACGTCACCTTGATGGACGTATCGCCGAAGCAGGTAGTTTCGGTTGCTGCGTCGCTGATCCCGTTCCTGGAGCACGATGACGCCAACCGTGCGTTGATGGGTTCCAACATGCAGCGTCAAGCTGTACCGACCCTGCGCGCTGACAAGCCGCTGGTAGGTACCGGCATGGAGCGTAACGTAGCCCGTGACTCCGGCGTTTGCGTCGTGGCTCGTCGTGGCGGCGTGATCGACTCCGTTGATGCCAGCCGTATCGTGGTTCGTGTTGCCGATGACGAAGTTGAAACTGGCGAAGCCGGTGTCGACATCTACAACCTGACCAAATACACCCGCTCAAACCAGAACACCTGCATCAACCAGCGTCCGCTGGTGAGCAAGGGTGATCGCGTTCAGCGTAGCGACATCATGGCCGACGGCCCGTCCACCGACATGGGTGAACTGGCGCTGGGTCAGAACATGCGCATCGCGTTCATGGCATGGAACGGCTTCAACTTCGAAGACTCCATCTGCCTGTCCGAGCGTGTTGTTCAAGAAGACCGTTTCACCACGATCCACATTCAGGAACTGACCTGTGTGGCGCGTGACACCAAGCTTGGGCCAGAGGAAATCACTGCAGACATCCCGAACGTGGGTGAGGCTGCACTGAACAAGCTGGACGAAGCCGGTATCGTTTACGTAGGTGCTGAAGTAGGCGCAGGCGACATCCTGGTCGGTAAGGTCACTCCGAAAGGCGAGACCCAACTGACTCCGGAAGAAAAACTGCTGCGTGCCATCTTCGGTGAAAAAGCCAGCGACGTTAAAGACACTTCCCTGCGTGTGCCTACCGGCACCAAAGGTACTGTCATCGACGTACAGGTCTTCACCCGTGACGGCGTTGAGCGTGATGCTCGTGCACTGTCCATCGAGAAGACCCAGCTCGACGAGATCCGCAAGGACCTGAACGAAGAGTTCCGTATCGTTGAAGGCGCGACCTTCGAACGTCTGCGTTCCGCTCTGGTAGGCCACAAGGCCGAAGGCGGCGCAGGTCTGAAGAAAGGTCAGGACATCACCGACGAAATCCTCGACGGTCTTGAGCACGGCCAGTGGTTCAAACTGCGCATGGCTGAAGACGCTCTGAACGAGCAGCTCGAGAAGGCCCAGGCCTACATCGTTGATCGCCGCCGTCTGCTGGACGACAAGTTCGAAGACAAGAAGCGCAAACTGCAGCAGGGCGATGACCTGGCTCCAGGCGTGCTGAAAATCGTCAAGGTTTACCTGGCAATCCGTCGTCGCATCCAGCCGGGCGACAAGATGGCCGGTCGTCACGGTAACAAAGGTGTGGTCTCCGTGATCATGCCGGTTGAAGACATGCCGCACGATGCCAATGGCACCCCGGTCGACGTCGTCCTCAACCCGTTGGGCGTACCTTCGCGTATGAACGTTGGTCAGATCCTTGAAACCCACCTGGGCCTCGCGGCCAAAGGTCTGGGCGAGAAGATCAACCGTATGATCGAAGAGCAGCGCAAGGTCGCAGACCTGCGTAAGTTCCTGCACGAGATCTACAACGAGATCGGCGGTCGCAACGAAGAGCTGGACACCTTCTCCGACCAGGAAATCCTGGATCTGGCGAAGAACCTGCGCGGCGGTGTTCCAATGGCTACCCCGGTGTTCGACGGTGCCAAGGAAAGCGAAATCAAGGCCATGCTGAAGCTGGCAGACCTGCCAGAAAGCGGCCAGATGCAGCTGTTCGACGGCCGTACCGGCAACAAGTTTGAGCGCCCGGTTACTGTTGGCTACATGTACATGCTGAAGCTGAACCACTTGGTAGACGATAAGATGCACGCTCGTTCTACCGGTTCGTACAGCCTGGTTACCCAGCAGCCGCTGGGTGGTAAGGCTCAGTTCGGTGGTCAGCGTTTCGGGGAGATGGAGGTCTGGGCACTGGAAGCATACGGTGCTGCTTACACTCTGCAAGAAATGCTCACAGTGAAGTCGGACGATGTGAACGGTCGGACCAAGATGTACAAAAACATCGTGGACGGCGATCACCGTATGGAGCCGGGCATGCCCGAGTCCTTCAACGTGTTGATCAAAGAAATTCGTTCCCTCGGCATCGATATCGATCTGGAAACCGAATAACACGTGACGCGAATCGAGAGCGGGGCTGTTTAGCCCGCTCTCTGCTCCGCCAGGAGGAAAGGCCTTGAAAGACCTACTGAATTTGCTGAAAAACCAGGGTCAAGTCGAAGAGTTCGACGCCATCCGTATTGGATTGGCATCGCCTGAGATGATCCGTTCGTGGTCGTTCGGTGAAGTTAAAAAGCCGGAAACCATCAACTACCGTACGTTCAAACCTGAACGTGACGGCCTGTTCTGCGCCAAGATCTTTGGCCCGGTAAAGGATTACGAGTGCCTGTGCGGTAAGTACAAGCGCTTGAAGCACCGTGGTGTGATCTGCGAGAAGTGCGGCGTTGAAGTTGCACTGGCCAAGGTTCGTCGTGAGCGCATGGCGCACATCGAACTGGCTTCGCCGGTTGCCCACATCTGGTTCCTGAAATCGCTGCCGTCCCGTATCGGCTTGCTGATGGACATGACCCTGCGTGATATCGAACGCGTTCTCTACTTCGAGAGCTATGTCGTTATCGACCCGGGCATGACCACCCTTGAAAAAGGTCAGCTGCTGAACGACGAGCAGTACTTCGAAGCGCTGGAAGAGTTCGGCGACGATTTCGATGCCCGCATGGGTGCCGAAGCTGTCCGCGAACTGCTGCACGCTATCGACCTGGAGCACGAGATTGGCCGTCTGCGCGAAGAAATTCCGCAAACCAACTCCGAAACCAAGATCAAGAAACTGTCCAAGCGTCTGAAGTTGATGGAAGCCTTCCAGGGTTCCGGCAACTTGCCAGAGTGGATGGTGCTGACCGTTCTGCCGGTTCTGCCGCCAGACCTGCGTCCGCTGGTACCGTTGGATGGTGGTCGTTTCGCGACGTCCGACCTCAACGACCTGTACCGCCGCGTGATCAACCGTAACAACCGCTTGAAGCGTCTGCTTGATCTGTCCGCTCCGGACATCATCGTGCGCAACGAAAAGCGTATGTTGCAAGAAGCCGTCGATGCCTTGCTCGACAACGGTCGTCGTGGCCGCGCTATCACGGGTTCCAACAAGCGTCCTCTGAAATCCCTGGCTGACATGATCAAGGGTAAGCAAGGTCGTTTCCGTCAGAACTTGCTCGGTAAGCGCGTTGACTACTCCGGTCGTTCGGTAATTACCGTAGGCCCGACCCTGCGTCTGCACCAGTGCGGTCTGCCCAAGAAGATGGCACTTGAGCTGTTCAAGCCATTCATCTTCGGCAAGTTGGAAATGCGCGGTCTCGCGACCACCATCAAAGCGGCCAAGAAAATGGTCGAGCGCGAACTGCCAGAGGTTTGGGACGTTCTCGCTGAAGTGATCCGCGAACACCCGGTTCTCCTCAACCGTGCACCGACCCTTCACCGTCTGGGTATCCAGGCGTTTGAACCGGTACTGATCGAAGGTAAGGCTATCCAGCTGCACCCGCTGGTCTGTGCTGCGTACAACGCCGACTTCGACGGCGACCAAATGGCCGTGCACGTACCGCTGACACTGGAAGCCCAGTTGGAAGCGCGCGCGTTGATGATGTCGACCAACAACATTCTGTCGCCAGCCAACGGTGAGCCAATCATCGTTCCGTCGCAGGACGTTGTATTGGGTCTGTACTACATGACCCGTGAAGCGATCAACGCCAAGGGCGAAGGCCGCGTATTCGCTGACCTGCAAGAAGTTGACCGTGTGTTCCGTGCCGGCGAAGCCGCACTGCACGCCAAGGTCAAAGTGCGGATCAACGAAACCGTCAACGACCGTGACGGCGGCAGCGTGAGCGGCACCCGTATCGTCGACACCACCGTCGGCCGTGCGCTGCTGTATCAGGTTGTGCCAAAAGGCCTGTCCTACGACGTCGTCAACTTGCCGATGAAGAAAAAGGCGATCTCCAAGCTGATCAACCAGTGCTACCGCGTGGTTGGTTTGAAAGAGACCGTGATCTTCGCTGACCAGTTGATGTACACCGGTTTTGCTTATTCGACCATTTCCGGCGTTTCCATCGGTGTTAACGACTTCGTTATCCCGGATGAAAAAGCCCAGATCATCGGTGCTGCTACCGATGAAGTGAAAGAGATCGAAAGCCAGTACGCCTCCGGCCTGGTAACCCAGGGCGAGAAGTACAACAAAGTGATCGACCTTTGGTCGAAGGCGAACGACGAAGTCTCCAAGGCGATGATGGCCAACCTCTCGAAAGAGAAGGTTATCGACCGTCATGGCGTGGAAGTTGATCAAGAGTCCTTCAACTCGATGTACATGATGGCCGACTCGGGCGCACGGGGTTCTGCTGCGCAGATCCGTCAGCTCGCCGGTATGCGTGGCCTGATGGCCAAGCCGGACGGTTCCATCATCGAAACGCCGATTACTGCGAACTTCCGTGAAGGTTTGAGCGTACTTCAGTACTTCATCTCCACTCACGGTGCTCGTAAGGGTCTTGCGGATACCGCGTTGAAAACCGCTAACTCCGGTTACCTGACTCGTCGTCTGGTAGACGTTGCACAAGATCTGGTTGTAACCGAGATCGACTGCGGCACCGAGCACGGCCTGCTGATGACGCCGCACATTGAAGGCGGTGACGTTGTAGAGCCGTTGGGTGAGCGCGTACTGGGTCGAGTGATCGCCCGTGACGTATTCAAGCCTGGCACCGAAGAAATCATCGTTCCTGCCGGTACGCTGGTAGACGAGAAGTGGGTCGAGTTCATCGAACTCAACAGCATCGACGAAGTGATCGTTCGCTCGCCGATCAGCTGCGAAACCCGCTACGGCATCTGCGCCAAATGCTACGGCCGTGACTTGGCACGTGGTCACCAGGTGAACATCGGTGAAGCGGTCGGCGTTATCGCTGCCCAGTCCATCGGTGAGCCGGGTACCCAGCTGACGATGCGTACGTTCCACATCGGTGGTGCGGCAAGCCGGACCTCCGCAGCTGACAGCGTTCAGGTGAAAAATGGCGGTACCGTCCGCCTGCACAACCTGAAACATGTTGAGCGAGTGGATGGCCACCTGGTTGCTGTGTCCCGTTCCGGTGAGCTGGCAATCGCTGATGACTACGGTCGTGAGCGTGAGCGTTACAAGCTGCCGTACGGTGCTGTGATTTCGGTTAAAGAGGGTGACAAGGTCGACGCTGGCGCAATCGTGGCCAAGTGGGATCCGCACACTCACCCAATCGTTACCGAAATGAAAGGTACCGTGACCTACGTGGGCATGGAAGAAGGCATCACGATCAAGCGTCAGACTGACGAATTGACCGGTATGACCAACATTGAAGTACTCGACGCGAAAGATCGTCCAGCTGCCGGTAAAGACATCCGTCCTGCCGTGAAGATGGTCGATGACAACGGCAAGGACTTGTTGCTGCCAGGCACTGACGTTATCGCTCAGTACTTCCTGCCAGCCAACGCCCTGGTCGGTGTGGCGGATGGTGCGAAGATCGCGATCGGTGATGTTATCGCGCGTATCCCGCAAGAAACTTCGAAGACCCGTGACATCACCGGTGGTCTGCCGCGTGTTGCCGACTTGTTCGAAGCTCGTCGTCCGAAAGAAGCGTCGATTCTGGCTGAAGTCAGCGGCACCATCGCGTTCGGTAAAGAGACCAAGGGCAAGCGCCGTCTGGTCATTACCCCGAACGACGGTAGCGATCCGTATGAAGAGCTGATTCCGAAGTGGCGTCACCTGAACGTGTTCGAAGGCGAACAGGTAAACCGCGGCGAAGTTATCTCCGACGGCCCGAGCGATCCACACGACATCCTGCGTCTGCTGGGTGTGAGTGCGCTGGCCAAGTACATCGTTAACGAGATCCAGGACGTTTACCGTCTGCAAGGCGTGAAGATCAACGATAAGCACATCGAGACCATCCTGCGTCAGATGCTGCGTAAAGTTGAGATCGCTGAATCCGGCGATTCGAGTTTCATCAAGGGCGACCAGATGGAACTGACTCACGTATTGGTAGAAAACGAACGTCTGGGCGCGGAAGACAAATTTGTTTCCAAGTTCACTCGTGTGTTGCTGGGTATCACCAAGGCGTCGTTGTCCACTGAGTCGTTCATCTCGGCGGCCTCCTTCCAGGAGACCACTCGCGTACTGACCGAAGCAGCGGTAACCGGCAAGCGCGATTACCTGCGCGGCCTGAAAGAAAACGTGGTCGTGGGTCGTCTGATCCCGGCAGGTACCGGCTTGGCTTACCACAGCGAGCGCAAGCGCCGCCGTGATGCTGACAAGCCGCTGCGCGTAAGCGCCAGTGAAGTGGAAGCTGCACTGACCGAAGCGCTGAACTCTAGCGGTAACTGAGTTCTGCACTAGATAAGTCTGGGCCCCGGCAGCCCCCATTCGTCGGATCGAGGCATTTTTGTCCCGGTTCGACGAGAGGGGATGTCGGGGCCTTGCCTTGACTGGGGGCAAGATCCTCTTTAGACTCTTGTACCCCTAAATTTGGCGGGAATTCGTTCCTGCCATTTTGCTTTTCTTGCAAGACAATAGCGTCGCAAGACAACAGTGGAGCTAGTAGATGGCAACTATCAACCAGCTGGTACGTCAGCCGCGTAAGCGTATCGTCGAGAAATCCGACGTGCCTGCGCTGCAGAACTGCCCGCAACGTCGTGGCGTATGCACTCGCGTGTATACCACTACGCCGAAAAAACCTAACTCGGCACTGCGTAAAGTATGCCGTGTGCGCCTGACCAACGGTTTCGAGGTTTCCTCGTACATCGGTGGTGAAGGTCACAACCTGCAAGAACACAGCGTGGTACTGATCCGCGGCGGTCGTGTAAAAGACTTGCCAGGTGTTCGTTATCACACCGTACGCGGCTCCTTGGATACTTCCGGCGTTAAAGGTCGTAACCAGGGTCGTTCGAAGTACGGTACCAAGAAGCCTAAGTAGTAGCGGCTTTTTGCAACACTGAATCATCTAATTTTCTGAGTCGATAAGAGTAAGGTCGGAGGCGTCCCGCAAGGGCACCGATTCCGAACGAACCTGAAGACCGTTTGAGGGCTTATCCATGCCAAGAAGACGCGTAGCAGCCAAGCGCGAAGTGCTTGACGATCCAAAATACGGAAGCCAAATTCTGGCCAAGTTCATGAACCACGTGATGGAAAGCGGCAAGAAAGCCGTTGCCGAGCGTATCGTTTATGGCGCGCTGGAAAAGGTTAAAGAACGCAAGAACAGCGACCCCCTGGAAATCTTCGAGAAAGCTCTCGACGCCATCGCTCCGCTGGTCGAAGTGAAGTCGCGCCGTGTAGGCGGTGCTACTTACCAGGTTCCGGTCGAAGTTCGTCCGTCCCGTCGTAACGCTCTGGCAATGCGCTGGTTGGTAGACTTCGCCCGTAAGCGCGGCGAGAAGTCTATGGCTCTGCGTTTGGCCGGCGAGCTGTTGGACGCTGCTGAAGGTAAAGGTGCTGCTGTTAAGAAGCGTGAAGACGTGCACCGTATGGCTGAAGCTAACAAAGCTTTCTCGCACTACCGCTTCTAATCTTAGCTTCACTAATTTTGCGAGGGCTTTATGGCTCGTACTACTCCGATTAGCCGCTACCGTAACATCGGTATCGTCGCTCACGTGGATGCTGGTAAAACCACCACCACCGAGCGCGTGCTGTTTTACACCGGCAAAAGTCACAAAATGGGCGAGGTGCATGACGGCGCCGCGACCACAGACTGGATGGTTCAGGAGCAGGAGCGTGGTATTACCATTACTTCTGCTGCTATTACCGCCTTCTGGAAAGGTTCCGAGAAGCAGTACAAAGACGAGCACCGCTTCAACGTAATCGATACCCCAGGCCACGTAGACTTCACCATTGAAGTTGAACGTTCCCTGCGCGTACTCGACGGCGCTGTCGTTGTGTTCTGTGGTACCTCGGGCGTTGAGCCTCAGTCGGAAACCGTATGGCGTCAGGCCAACAAATACGGCGTTCCGCGTCTTGTTTACGTAAACAAGATGGACCGTGCTGGTGCCAACTTCCTGCGCGTGATCGGTCAGATCAAGCAGCGTCTGGGTCACACTCCGGTGCCTATCCAGTTGGCTATCGGTTCCGAAGACAACTTCCAGGGTCAGATCGATCTGATCAATATGGAAGCTGTTTACTGGAACGATTCCGACAAAGGTATGGTTCCTGTTCGTAAGCCTATCCCTGCAGAACTGCAGGAGCTGGCTGACGAGTGGCGCAACAACATGGTTGAGGCTGCTGCCGAAGCCAACGAAGAGCTGATGAACAAGTACCTCGAAGGTGAAGAGCTCACCAACGCGGAAATCAAGGCTGCTCTGCGTCAGCGTACTATCGCTGGCGAGATCGTCTTGGCTGTTTGCGGTTCCTCGTTCAAGAACAAGGGCGTTCCCCTGGTTCTCGACGCCGTTATCGACTACCTGCCGGCTCCAACCGACATTCCTGCTATCAAGGGTACCAACCCTGATAACGAGGAAGAAGAAATGGAGCGTCACGCCGATGACAGCGAGCCGTTCTCGGCTCTGGCGTTCAAGATCGCAACCGACCCATTCGTGGGTACTTTGACCTTCGTCCGCGTTTACTCGGGCGTGTTGGCCTCCGGCGACGGCGTGATCAACTCGGTTAAAGGCAAGAAAGAGCGCGTGGGTCGTATGGTGCAAATGCACGCAAACGCCCGCGAAGAGATCAAGGAAGTGCGCGCTGGTGACATCGCGGCCCTGATCGGCATGAAGGACGTCACCACTGGTGAAACCTTGTGCAACGCTGACAAGCCAATCATCCTCGTTCGCATGGACTTCCCGGAGCCGGTTATTTCGGTTGCCGTAGAGCCTAAGACCAAGGATGACCAGGAAAAAATGGGTATCGCTCTGGGCAAGCTTGCTCAGGAAGATCCATCTTTCCGCGTCAAAACTGATGAAGAGACTGGTCAAACGATCATCTCCGGCATGGGCGAGCTTCACCTGGACATCCTGGTTGATCGGATGCGCCGTGAGTTCAACGTCGAAGCCAACATCGGTAAGCCTCAGGTTTCCTATCGTGAGCGCATCACGAAGAACTGTGAAATCGAAGGCAAGTTCGTTCGTCAGTCCGGCGGTCGTGGTCAGTTCGGTCACTGCTGGATCCGTTTTGCTCCTGCTGACGAAGGTCAGGAAGGTCTGCAATTCGTGAACGAAGTAGTAGGTGGTGTGGTTCCTAAGGAATACATCCCTGCTATCCAGAAGGGCATCGAAGAGCAGATGAAGAACGGTGTTGTTGCCGGCTATCCGCTGATCGGCCTGAAAGCAACCGTTTTTGACGGTTCTTACCACGACGTCGACTCCAACGAGATGGCGTTTAAGGTGGCTGCTTCCATGGCAACCAAGCAACTGGCCCAGAAGGGCGGTGGTGAGTTGCTTGAGCCAATCATGGCGGTAGAAGTTGTTACACCTGAAGACTATATGGGTGATGTCATGGGCGACCTTAACCGTCGTCGCGGCATGATTTTGGGTATGGAAGACACGGTTTCCGGCAAAGTGATTCGCGCCGAGGTTCCGTTGGGTGAGATGTTCGGTTATGCGACCGACGTTCGCTCCATGTCCCAGGGTCGCGCAAGCTACTCTATGGAATTCAAAAAATACAACACAGCTCCGGCGCACATCGCTGAAACTGTATCCAAAAAACAAGGCTGATTCAGTCCTTTAGGCAAGGAGTTAATTGTCGTGGCTAAAGAAAAATTTGATCGTTCCCTACCGCACGTCAACGTTGGCACCATCGGTCACGTTGACCACGGTAAAACCACTCTGACTGCTGCTCTGACTCGCGTTTGCTCCGAAGTATTCGGTTCCGCAATCGTTGATTTCGATAAAATCGACAGCGCGCCAGAAGAAAAAGCTCGTGGTATCACCATCAACACCGCGCACGTTGAATACAACTCGCTGATCCGTCACTACGCTCACGTTGACTGCCCAGGTCACGCTGACTATGTGAAGAACATGATCACCGGTGCTGCTCAAATGGACGGCGCTATCCTGGTTTGCTCGGCCGCTGATGGTCCGATGCCACAAACCCGTGAGCACATCCTGCTGTCCCGTCAGGTAGGCGTTCCGTACATCGTGGTTTACCTGAACAAGGCTGACCTGGTGGACGACGCTGAGCTGCTGGAACTGGTTGAGATGGAAGTGCGCGATCTGCTGAGCACTTACGACTTCCCAGGCGACGACACTCCGATCATCATCGGTTCTGCTCGTATGGCTCTGGAAGGCAAAGACGACAACGAAATGGGCACCACGTCCGTTCGTAAACTGGTTGAAACTCTGGACAGCTACATCCCAGATCCAGTTCGTGTTATCGACAAGCCGTTCCTGATGCCAATCGAAGACGTATTCTCGATCTCTGGTCGCGGTACTGTTGTAACTGGCCGTATCGAGCGCGGTATCGTCAAGGTTCAAGATCCACTGGAAATCGTTGGTCTGCGTGACACTACCGTCACCACCTGCACCGGTGTTGAAATGTTCCGTAAGCTGCTCGACGAAGGTCGTGCTGGCGAGAACTGCGGCGTTCTGCTGCGTGGTACCAAGCGTGACGACGTTGAGCGTGGCCAGGTTCTGGTTAAGCCAGGTTCGGTTAAGCCGCACACCAAGTTCGAAGCTGAAGTGTACGTTCTGAGCAAAGAAGAAGGCGGTCGTCACACTCCGTTCTTCAAAGGCTACCGTCCACAGTTCTACTTCCGTACTACTGACGTGACTGGCAACTGCGAACTGCCGGAAGGCGTTGAGATGGTAATGCCGGGCGACAACATCAAAATGGTTGTTACCCTGATCAAAACCATCGCAATGGAAGACGGTCTGCGTTTCGCTATTCGCGAAGGCGGCCGTACCGTTGGTGCTGGCGTTGTAGCTAAAATCATCGAGTAATTATCTCTTCTGAGATAGCTCGGTTTTTTGAGAAGGCCCCCGCTCAGCGGGGGCCTTTTTTATTGGGTTGACACCTATCTGGGGCGTCTATAGAATTGCGCCTCCTTTTAACGGGCGTATTGCGCTCGCTGGGAATAGCAGCCGGAGTCTGAAATCCAATGCAAAATCAGCAAATCCGTATCAGGTTGAAGGCTTTTGACCATCGCCTGATCGACCAATCCACCCAGGAAATCGTGGAAACCGCGAAACGTACTGGTGCACAAGTGCGTGGTCCAATTCCACTGCCTACCCGTAAAGAGCGGTTCACCGTTCTGGTCTCCCCGCACGTCAACAAAGACGCGCGTGACCAGTACGAGATCCGTACTCATAAGCGCGTACTGGACATCGTCCAGCCAACGGATAAAACCGTTGATGCACTTATGAAGCTCGATCTGGCGGCCGGTGTGGAAGTACAGATCAGCCTCGGCTAAGACTCGGGTCTTAGTCGTGTAACGCTCTGAAATGGGCGGCCATAGCGGGTGAAAGCCCCGTACACTCATGAGGTTTACAACATGACTATTGGTGTAGTCGGTCGTAAATGCGGTATGACCCGTATTTTCACCGAAGAAGGTGTCTCCATTCCGGTCACGGTCATTGAGATCGAACCGAATCGCGTCACCCAGTTCAAAACTGAAGAGACCGATGGCTATCGTGCAGTGCAAGTCACTGTCGGCGAGCGTCGTGCTTCGCGCGTGACTGCTGCTCAAGCAGGTCACTTCGCTAAAGCAAACGTTGCAGCTGGTCGCACTGTTATGGAGTTCCGTCTCGAAGATGGCGACTACCAGGCTGGCGATCTGATCAACGCTGAAATCTTCGCCGCTGGTCAACTGGTTGATGTAACCGGTCAGTCCAAAGGTAAAGGCTTCCAGGGTACGATCAAGCGTTGGAATTTCCGTGGCCAAGACAACACTCACGGTAACTCCGTTTCCCACCGCGTCCCGGGCTCTATTGGCCAGTGCCAGACTCCTGGTCGTGTATTCAAGGGCAAAAAAATGTCCGGTCATATGGGCGCTGAGCGCGTGACCGTGCAGTCCCTCGAAGTAGTGCGCGTCGACGCTGAACGCAATCTGTTGTTGGTCAAGGGTGCTGTTCCTGGCGCTACTGGCGGCAACCTGGTTGTACGTCCGGCGGCCAAGGCTCGCGGTTAAGGGGAAGCTGACATGCAATTAAATGTAAATGACGCTCAAGCGATCGAAGTTTCCGAACTGACGTTTGGCGGCGAGTTCAACGAGACGCTGGTTCACCAAGCAGTCGTGGCCTACATGGCCGGCGGTCGTCAAGGTAGCAAGCAGCAAAAGACCCGTTCCGACGTTCGTGGTGGCGGTAAGCGCCCTTGGCGTCAGAAAGGTACTGGCCGTGCTCGTGCCGGTACTATCCGTAGCCCAATCTGGCGCGGCGGCGGTACCACTTTCGCAGCTCGTCCACAGGATCACTCGCAGAAGCTCAACAAGAAGATGTACCGCGCAGCACTGCGCTCCATCCTTGCTGAACTCGTGCGTACTGACCGTCTGGTCGTGGTTCAGGACTTCGCTGTTGAAAGCCCGAAAACCAAAGATCTGCTGGGCAAACTGAACAACATGAGCCTGACCGATGTTTTGATCGTGTCCGAAGCTGTTGATCAGAACCTGTACCTGGCTGCTCGCAACCTGCCACACGTTGATGTACGTGACGTGCAAGGTTCCGATCCAGTTAGTCTGATCGCATACGACAAGGTGTTGATCACCGTGTCGGCCGTGAAGAAATTCGAGGAGCTGCTGGGATGAACCAGGAACGCGTATTTAAAGTTCTGCTTGGCCCGCACGTTTCCGAAAAGGCTACGGTTCTGGCTGACAAGAAAGGCCAGTTCGTTTTCAAGGTTGCAACTGACGCAACCAAGCTGGAAATCAAGAAGGCCGTCGAAAGCCTGTTCAGCGTGAAAGTAGAGCGTGTTACTACCCTGAATGTTCTGGGTAAGAGCAAGCGCACTGCTCGCGGTCTGGGCAAGCGTAATGACTGGAAGAAGGCAGTTATCTCCCTTCAGCCAGGCCAAGATCTCGATTTCAGCAGCAGTGCTGAGTAAGGAAGGGGTGCATCATGGCAATCGTTAAATGCAAACCGACTTCCCCTGGCCGCCGTTTTGTGGTCAAGGTGGTCAACCAGGAGCTGCATAAAGGCGCTCCTCACGCACCGCTGCTCGAGAAAAAATCGAAGACTGGTGGTCGTAACAACAATGGTCGTATTACCACTCGTCACATCGGTGGTGGCCATAAGCAGCATTATCGTCTGGTCGACTTCCGTCGCAACGACAAAGATGGCATCGCTGCCACTGTCGAGCGTATCGAATACGATCCAAACCGTACTGCTCACATCGCTCTGCTGCTGTACGCAGATGGCGAGCGTCGCTACATCATCGCCCCTAAAGGCGTGAGTGCTGGCGACCAGCTGATCGCAGGTGCTTTGGCACCGATCAAGCCGGGCAACGCTCTGCAGCTGCGTAACATTCCAGTTGGTAGCACCGTACACGGCATCGAATTGAAGCCAGGTAAAGGCGCGCAAATCGCTCGTTCCGCTGGTGCTTCGGCTCAGCTGATCGCTCGTGAAGGTGTCTACGTGACCCTGCGTCTGCGTTCTGGTGAAATGCGTAAAGTGCTGGCTGAATGCCGCGCGACCCTGGGTGAAGTCTCGAACTCCGAGCACAGCCTGCGTTCGCTGGGTAAAGCTGGTGCCAAACGCTGGCGTGGCGTTCGCCCAACCGTTCGTGGTGTTGCCATGAACCCGGTTGACCACCCACACGGTGGTGGTGAAGGTCGTACCTCTGGTGGTCGTCATCCGGTATCGCCATGGGGCTTCCCGACTAAGGGCGCGAAGACTCGTGGTAATAAGCGTACCGACAAAATGATCGTCCGTCGTCGCAAGTAAATAGAGGGATACGACAGTGCCACGTTCTCTGAAAAAAGGTCCTTTTATTGATCTTCACCTACTGAAGAAGATCGAAGTGGCGGCGGAAAAGAATGATCGCAAACCAGTTAAGACCTGGTCGCGTCGTTCGATGATCCTGCCACAAATGGTCGGTCTGACCATCGCTGTACACAACGGTCGCTTGCACGTCCCAGTTCTCGTGAACGAAGACATGGTCGGCCACAAACTAGGCGAGTTTGCCGGTACCCGCACTTATCGTGGGCACGTGGCAGACAAGAAAGCCAAGCGTTAAGGGGTTAGGAAATGGAAGTAGCCGCTAAGTTGTCGGGCGCTCGAATCTCCGCCCAGAAAGCCCGCTTGGTCGCCGACCAGATCCGCGGGAAGAAGGTGGGCGAAGCGCTCAACCTGTTGGCTTTCAGCAGTAAGAAAGCCGCCGAGATCATGAAGAAAGTGCTGGAGTCGGCCGTAGCCAACGCCGAGCATAACGAAGGCGCAGACGTTGATGACCTGAAGGTCAGCACCGTTTTCGTCAACGAAGGGCGTTCGCTGAAGCGCATCATGCCACGTGCCAAAGGCCGTGCTGATCGCATCGTCAAGCGGTCTTGCCATATCACTGTCAAGGTTGCTGACAAGTAACGGAGTCGAAGAGATGGGTCAGAAAGTACATCCCATTGGCATTCGCCTGGGAATCGTCAAGGAGCACACCTCCGTCTGGTACGCAGACGGTCGGACTTATGCGGACTACTTGTTCGCTGATCTGAAGGTGCGTGAGTATCTCCAAGACAAACTAAAAAGCGCGTCCGTAAGCCGTATCGATATCCATCGTCCGGCACAAACTGCACGTATCACCATCCACACCGCTCGTCCAGGTATCGTTATCGGGAAGAAAGGTGAAGATGTTGAGAAACTGCGTCAGGACCTGACCAAGCAAATGGGTGTGCCTGTGCACATCAATATCGAAGAGATCCGCAAGCCGGAGCTCGACGGTATGCTGGTTGCGCAGAGCGTAGCTCAGCAGCTGGAGCGTCGCGTAATGTTCCGTCGCGCTATGAAGCGCGCTGTACAGAACGCCATGCGCATTGGTGCCAAAGGCATCAAAATCCAAGTGAGCGGTCGTCTCGGCGGTGCTGAAATCGCACGTACTGAATGGTATCGCGAAGGTCGTGTGCCACTGCACACCCTGCGTGCCGACATCGACTATGCCAACTACGAAGCTCACACCACTTACGGTGTGATCGGTGTAAAGGTTTGGATCTTCAAAGGCGAAGTAATTGGTGGTCGCCAAGAAGAACTGAAACCACAAGCACCAGCGCCTCGTAAAAAAGCTGCTAAGTAAGGGGTACGCCAAATGTTGCAACCTAAGCGTACGAAGTTCCGCAAGCAGATGACAGGCCACAACCGTGGTCTGGCTCAGCGCGGTAGCAAAGTCAGCTTCGGCGAGTTCGCGCTGAAGTCTGTAGCTCGTGGTCGTCTCACCGCTCGTCAGATCGAGTCAGCGCGTCGTGCTCTGACCCGTCACGTAAAACGTGGTGGCAAGATCTGGATCCGTGTATTCCCGGACAAGCCGATCTCCAAAAAACCTCTCGAGGTTCGGATGGGTAAAGGTAAGGGTAACGTGGAGTACTGGGTAGCCCAGATTCAGCCAGGCAAAGTCCTGTATGAAATCGAGGGTGTTTCTGAAGAGCTGGCGCGTGAGGCTTTCGCCCTGGCTGCTGCAAAGCTGCCGCTCGCCACCTCCTTTGTTAAACGGACGGTGATGTGATGAAAGCGAATGAACTTCGTGAAAAATCCGCACAGCAGCTGAACGAGCAACTGCTCGGCCTGCTGCGCGACCAGTTCAATCTGCGTATGCAGAAAGCAACTGGCCAGTTGGGGCAGTCTCATCTGCTCTCGCAAGTTAAGCGTGACATCGCTCGCGTGAAGACTGTGCTCAACCAGCAGGCAGGTAAGTGATCATGGCTGAAGCCGAAAAGACTGTCCGTACGCTGACTGGCCGTGTTGTCAGCGACAAGATGGACAAAACCATCACCGTTTTGATCGAGCGTCGCGTTAAGCACCCGATCTACGGTAAATATGTTAAGCGTTCGACTAAGCTGCACGCGCACGACGAAACCAATCAGTGCCACATCGGCGACAAGGTCACTATTCGTGAAACTCGTCCGCTGGCCAAGACCAAGTCTTGGGCACTGGTTGATGTTCTCGAACGCGCTGTGGAAGTCTAAGGACTAGGGGTCGGAGAAATTATATGATTCAGACTCAATCCATGCTCGATGTGGCCGATAACAGCGGCGCTCGCCGTGTTATGTGCATCAAGGTGCTGGGTGGCTCCCATCGTCGTTACGCTGGTATCGGTGACATCATCAAAGTTACCGTGAAGGAAGCAATTCCTCGCGGTAAAGTGAAAAAAGGCCAAGTGATGACTGCTGTTGTAGTCCGCACTCGTCACGGCGTACGCCGTGCTGATGGCTCCATTATCCGCTTTGATGGCAACGCTGCTGTTCTTCTGAACAACAAGCAAGAGCCGATCGGCACCCGTATCTTTGGGCCAGTGACCCGTGAACTTCGTACTGAGAAGTTCATGAAGATCGTCTCGCTCGCCCCAGAAGTGCTGTAAGGAGATCCGACATGCAAAAGATTCGTCGTGACGACGAGATCATCGTGATCGCCGGCAAAGACAAAGGTAAGCGCGGTAAGGTGCTTAAGGTTCTCGCTAATAACCGTCTGGTTATCGGTGGTCTGAACCTGGTCAAGCGTCATACCAAGCCTAACCCGATGTCGGGCGTACAAGGCGGTATCGTCGAAAAAGAAGCTCCACTGGATGCTTCTAACGTCGCTATTTTCAATGGCGAAACCAACAAGGCTGACCGCGTTGGTTTCAAAGTAGAAGATGGCAAGAAAATTCGTGTCTTCAAGTCGACCCAAAAAGCGGTTGATGCTTGAACACTGCTAGGTAGAAGACCATGGCACGACTAAAAGAGATTTACTGGAAAGAAATCGCACCGAAACTTAAGGAAGAACTTAAGCTTTCGAACGTGATGGAAGTTCCACGCGTTACCAAAATCACCCTGAACATGGGTCTGGGCGAAGCGGTCGGCGACAAAAAAGTCATCGAACACGCTGTAGCCGACCTGGAAAAGATCACCGGTCAAAAAGTCGTTGTGACTTACGCTCGGAAATCCATCGCTGGCTTTAAAGTCCGTGAAGGTTGGCCGATCGGCGTCAAAGTGACTCTGCGCCGTGAGCGTATGTACGAATTCCTGGATCGTCTGCTGTCGATCTCCCTGCCTCGGGTCCGCGACTTCCGCGGCCTGAATGCCAAGTCCTTCGATGGTCGTGGTAACTACAGCATGGGCGTGAAAGAGCAGATCATCTTCCCGGAAATCGACTACGACAAGATCGATGCTCTCCGCGGTCTGGACATCACCCTGACCACCACTGCCAAGAACGATGATGAAGGTCGCGCCCTGTTGCGTGCTTTCAAATTCCCGTTCCGCAACTGATTGGAGTAGGACCATGGCCAAGATGAGCATGAAAAACCGCGAGCTGAAACGTCAGCTCACGGTTGCCAAGTACGCCAAGAAGCGTGCAGCACTGAAAGCAATCATCGTTGATCTGAACGCAAGTCCAGAAGCACGTTGGGAAGCGACAGTTGCTCTGCAGAAGCAGCCACGTGACGCAAGCGCTTCGCGCATGCGTAACCGCTGCCGCCTGACCGGTCGTCCACACGGCGTTTACCGCAAGTTCGGCCTCGGCCGTAACAAACTGCGTGAAGCGGCAATGCGTGGTGACGTACCAGGTCTGGTTAAAGCCAGCTGGTAAGTACTTTCAACGTCCCGGTGGGCAGGATCGCAAGATACTGACCGCCGGTGGCCTTGAATCTGGATCAAGCCCCTTTTGGGGCTTGTTTCATTTCTGGAGTATGTCTAAAATACGCGGCTCGCCTGAGCCCGTGTTTTTTATGCCCGGAGATTCTCGGCGACATATGTAGCCGCAAGGCTAATTTTTTTGTATTAGGAGCGTCTAGCCCATGAGTATGCAGGACCCGTTAGCGGACATGCTAACTCGTATCCGTAATGCCCAGATGGCTGAAAAGTCCGTCGTAAGCATGCCATCTTCCAAGTTGAAGGTAGCTGTTGCCAAAGTCCTGAAAGACGAAGGCTACATTGCGGGTTATCAGATCAGCAGCGATGTTAAAGCACTGCTGTCCATCGAGCTGAAGTACTTCGAAGGCCGTTCGGTCATCGAGGAAGTGAAGCGCGTTAGCCGTCCAGGCCTGCGTCAGTACAAGTCCGCTGAAGATCTGCCGAAAGTTCGTGGCGGTCTGGGCGTGTCTATCGTCTCCACCAACAAAGGTGTGATGACGGATCGTGCTGCGCGCGCTGCCGGTGTCGGCGGCGAAGTTCTTTGCACTGTGTTCTAAGGGGGGATAAGCATGTCTCGCGTCGCTAAGAACCCCGTTAAGCTGCCAGCCGGTGTCGAAGTCAAATTCGCAGGCCAACAGCTTTCGGTGAAGGGTGCCAAGGGCACTCTTGAACTGAATATCCATTCGTCCGTTGAGATCGTTGAAGAAGCTGGTGAGCTGCGTTTCGCTGCTCGCAATGGCGATCAACAAACTCGCGCAATGGCCGGTACCACGCGTGCGTTGGTAAACAACATGGTCCAAGGCGTAAGCCAAGGCTTCGAGCGCAAGCTCCAGCTGGTCGGTGTTGGTTACAAAGCGCAAGCAAAAGGCACGGTTTTGAACCTGGCCCTTGGCTTCTCGCACCCAGTGGATTACGAACTGCCGGAAGGCATCACCGCTGAGACCCCTAGCCAAACCGACATCCTGATCAAGGGTATCGATAAGCAGCTGGTAGGTCAGGTGGCCGCTGAGATCCGCGACTTCCGTCCACCAGAGCCGTACAAAGGCAAAGGTGTGCGCTACGCGGACGAAGTCGTCCGTCGTAAAGAAGCCAAGAAGAAGTAGGGCATAGCAAATGACCGACAAAAAAGTTACTCGACTGCGTCGCGCTCGCAAAGCACGCCTGAAAATGCACGAACTCGAAGTCGTGCGTCTCTGCGTGTACCGCTCGTCGCAGCACATCTACGCCCAGGTCATCTCGGCCGACGGCAACCAAGTCCTGGCAAGCGCCTCGACTTTGGATAAAGAACTGCGTGATGGTGCCACTGGCAACATCGACGCGGCCACTAAGGTTGGCCAGCTGGTCGCTACGCGTGCTAAGGCCGCTGGCGTCTCGCAAGTGGCTTTCGACCGCTCTGGCTTCAAGTACCACGGCCGCGTGAAAGCGCTGGCTGATGCTGCTCGTGAAGCTGGGCTGGAGTTCTAAGTTATGTCAAATAACGACCAAAAGCGCGACGAAGGCTACATTGAGAAGCTGGTTCAAGTTAACCGCGTAGCCAAAACCGTTAAAGGCGGCCGTATCTTCACTTTCACCGCGTTGACCGTGGTAGGTGATGGTAAAGGGCGTGTTGGCTTCGGCCGTGGCAAGTCACGTGAAGTGCCTGCTGCGATCCAGAAGGCAATGGAAGCTGCTCGTCGCAACATGATCCAAGTTGATCTGAACGGCACCACTCTGCAGTACGCAATGAAGTCCGCTCACGGCGCTTCGAAGGTGTACATGCAACCGGCTTCTGAAGGTACCGGTATCATCGCTGGCGGCGCTATGCGTGCTGTCCTCGAAGTTGCTGGCGTTCAGAACGTTCTGGCCAAGTGCTACGGCTCGACTAACCCGGTAAACGTGGTTCACGCCACTTTCAAGGGTCTGAAAGCCATGCAATCTCCTGAGTCCATCGCTGCCAAGCGTGGCTTGACTGTCAAGGAGATCTTCTGATCATGGCTACCGTTAAAGTAACGCTGATCAAAAGCATGACCGGCCGCATTCCTAACCACAAACTGTGTGTTAAAGGTTTGGGTCTGCGTCGCATCGGTCACACTGTAGAAGTCCAGGATACTCCCGAGAATCGCGGGATGATCAACAAGGCTTACTACATGCTGCGTGTAGAGGGTTAATCGATGAAACTCAATGATCTGAGTCCAGCGCCGGGTTCCCGTCGCGAAAAGCATCGTCCGGGCCGTGGTATCGGTAGCGGTTTGGGTAAGACTGGTGGCCGTGGCCACAAAGGTCAAACCTCCCGTTCCGGTGGCACCATTGCTCCAGGCTTTGAAGGCGGTCAACAGCCGCTGCATCGTCGCCTGCCTAAGTTCGGTTTCGTATCCCTGAAAGCCATGGACCGCGCAGAAGTGCGTCTGTCCGAGCTGGCTAAAGTGGAAGGCGACATCGTTACTGTGCAGACCCTGAAAGATGCCAACGTGATCAACGTCAACGTACAGCGTGTGAAAATCATGCTGTCCGGTGAAGTGACTCGCGCTGTCACTATCGGCAAGGGAATCGGCGCCACCAAAGGTGCGCGTTCGGCTATCGAAGCAGCTGGCGGCAAGTTCGAGGAATAAATGGCTAAGCAAGGTGCTCTCTCAGCGCTCGGCAAAGGCGGTATGTCTGAACTTTGGGCTCGTCTGCGTTTTCTGTTCCTGGCGATTATCGTCTACCGAATAGGCGCACACATCCCGGTTCCAGGTATCAACCCGGACCGACTCGCAGACCTGTTTCGACAGAATGAGGGGACCATTCTTAGCTTGTTCAACATGTTTTCCGGCGGCGCGCTGGAACGGATGAGCATCTTTGCACTGGGGATCATGCCGTACATTTCGGCATCGATCATCATGCAACTGATGACCGCCGTCAGCCCGCAGTTGGAGCAGTTGAAGAAGGAAGGTGAAGCTGGCCGTCGCAAGATTAGCCAGTACACCCGCTACGGCACTGTCGTCCTCGCCCTGGTTCAAGCTATCGGCATGTCCGTTGGCCTGGCGGGGCAGGGCGTTGCGTTCACTGGTGACTTTGGCTTCTATTTCGTCGCGGTATCCACGTTTGTGGCTGGTGCGATGTTCATGATGTGGCTGGGTGAGCAGATTACTGAGCGTGGTGTTGGTAACGGTATCTCGATGTTGATTTTCGCAGGTATCGTCGCCGGTCTTCCGAGAGCAATCGGGCAGTCTTTCGAGTCTGCACGTCAGGGTGATATCAATATCTTCGCCTTGGTTGCCATCGGTTTGCTGGCAGTAGCGATTATCGGTTTTGTGGTGTTCATTGAGCGTGGCCAGCGTCGTATTGCTGTTCACTACGCCAAGCGTCAGCAGGGCCGCAAGGTCTTTGCTGCGCAGACCAGCCACTTGCCGCTGAAAGTGAATATGGCCGGTGTTATTCCGGCAATTTTCGCGAGCAGCATTTTGCTGTTTCCGGCTTCGTTGGGTACCTGGTTTGGTCAGTCTGAAAATATGGGCTGGCTGCAGGACCTCTCTCAGTCGATCGCTCCTGGTCAGCCGTTGAATATTCTGCTGTTTAGTGCAGGGATTATTTTCTTCTGCTTCTTCTATACGGCGTTGATGTTCAATCCGAAAGACGTAGCGGAAAACCTGAAGAAGTCCGGTGCCTTTATTCCGGGCATCCGTCCAGGTGAGCAGTCGGCACGCTACATTGATGGCGTTCTGACTCGTTTGACCCTGTTCGGTGCTCTATATATGACGGCCGTGTGCTTGCTTCCCCAGTTCCTGGTGGTTGCAGCAAACGTTCCGTTCTACCTTGGCGGGACCTCGTTGCTGATCGTGGTCGTGGTTGTGATGGACTTCATGTCCCAAGTACAATCGCACCTCGTTTCGCACCAGTACGAATCCCTGATGAAGAAAGCCAACCTGAAGGGTTACGGCAGCGGCATGTTGCGCTGAGTACCCATAAGGTTCGAGGAGTTGGTGATGAAAGTTCGTGCATCGGTGAAAAAGCTGTGCCGTAACTGCAAGATTATTCGCCGCGAAGGTGTTGTTCGAGTAATTTGCAGCGCGGAACCGCGTCACAAACAGCGCCAAGGCTGAGTGTGATCCGCTTGAAGCCCGGCAGCTAGTGCGCTGCCGGGTTGATTATTTGTTATTACAGCGATATTATCTCGCGCCCTATTTCTTGGCTTCCGGGGCGTAGGTAGCTGTCAATTGGAGTCCCACTGAATGGCCCGTATTGCAGGCGTTAACATTCCAGATAACAAGCACACTGTTATCTCGCTGACCTACATCTATGGTGTTGGTCGCACTACTGCACAGAATATCTGTGCGGTCGCTGGGGTAAACCCAGCCGCTAAGATCAAGGATCTGAGCGACGAGCAGATTGAGCTGTTGCGTGGCGAAGTGGCGAAGTTCACCACTGAAGGTGACCTGCGTCGCGAAATCAACATGAAAATCAAGCGTTTGATGGATCTCGGTTGCTACCGTGGTCTGCGTCATCGTCGTGGTCTTCCAGTGCGCGGTCAGCGTACCAAGACTAACGCGCGTACCCGTAAAGGTCCGCGTAAGCCGATCCGCAAGTAATCGCCCACGCGAATCGACAGGAAAATTATCATGGCAAAACCTGCTGCTCGTCCTCGTAAAAAAGTTAAAAAGACAGTGGTTGATGGCATCGCCCACATCCATGCTTCTTTTAACAACACAATCGTGACCATTACCGACCGTCAAGGTAACGCGCTTTCTTGGGCTACCTCCGGTGGTTCGGGTTTCCGCGGTTCCCGCAAGTCCACCCCGTTCGCTGCTCAAGTAGCTGCTGAACGTGCTGGCCAAGCTGCGCTGGAATACGGCCTGAAAAACCTCGACGTTAACGTCAAAGGTCCAGGTCCAGGTCGTGAGTCTGCTGTCCGTGCTTTGAACGGCTGTGGCTATAAGATCGCCAGCATCACCGACGTGACGCCAATCCCGCACAACGGGTGCCGTCCGCCGAAGAAGCGCCGCGTGTAATCCAGGAGATTGTAAAGAATGGCTCGTTACATTGGTCCAAAATGCAAACTCGCTCGTCGCGAAGGCACCGATCTCTTCCTGAAGAGCGGCGTGCGCGCGATCGAATCGAAGTGCAACATTGAAGCAGCACCTGGTATCCACGGCCAACGCCGCGGTCGCCAGTCCGATTACGGCACCCAACTGCGTGAAAAGCAGAAGGTCCGTCGTATCTACGGCGTTCTCGAGCGTCAATTCAGCGGCTACTATAAAGAAGCTGCTGGCAAGAAAGGTGCAACCGGTGAAAACCTGCTGCAACTGCTCGAATGCCGTCTGGACAACGTTGTATACCGTATGGGCTTTGGTTCGACTCGTGCCGAATCCCGTCAGCTGGTATCGCACAAATCCGTTAGCGTAAACGGCCAAACCGTTAACGTCCCGTCTTACCAGGTTCGTGCTGGTGACGTGGTCGCGATTCGCGAGAAAGCAAAAAACCAACTTCGCATTGTCCAAGCTCTCGATCTGTGTGCCCAACGTGGCCGCGTAGAATGGGTAGAAGTAGACACTGAGAAGAAGTCGGGCGTTTTCAAGAACGTTCCTGCTCGCAGTGATCTGTCCGCCGACATCAACGAAAGCCTGATTGTCGAGCTCTACTCCAAGTAAGGGCTAGAAAATAGGTGCATCCATGCAGATTTCGGTAAATGAGTTCCTGACACCCCGCCACATTGATGTGCAGGTTGTCAGTCCAACCCGCGCCAAGATCACTCTCGAGCCTCTCGAGCGTGGTTTTGGCCACACCCTGGGCAACGCGCTGCGCCGCATCCTGTTGTCCTCAATGCCCGGCTGTGCAGTAGTCGAGGCCGAGATTGACGGTGTGCTCCACGAGTACAGCGCCATCGAAGGTGTACAGGAAGACGTAATTGAAATCCTGTTGAACCTTAAAGGTCTGGCTATCAAGCTGCACGGCCGTGACGAAGTTACGCTGACCTTGTCGAAGAAGGGTTCGGGGGTGGTTACCGCTGCCGATATTCAGCTGGATCATGATGTCGAGATCGTTAACCCCGATCACGTAATCGCTAACCTGGCGTCTAACGGCGCCCTGAACATGAAGCTCACTGTAGCTCGTGGTCGTGGTTATGAACCGGCCGACTCGCGTCAGAGCGATGAAGACGAAAGCCGCAGCATTGGTCGCTTGCAGCTTGACTCTTCGTTCAGCCCGGTTCGCCGTATCGCATACGTGGTGGAAAACGCCCGTGTCGAGCAGCGTACTAACCTGGACAAGCTGGTTATTGATCTGGAAACCAACGGTACTCTGGATCCTGAAGAGGCTATCCGCCGCGCTGCAACCATCCTGCAACAGCAGTTGGCTGCGTTCGTCGACCTCAAGGGTGACAGCGAACCAGTGGTAATCGAGCAGGAAGACGAGATCGATCCGATCCTGCTTCGCCCGGTTGACGATCTGGAACTGACTGTACGTTCGGCTAACTGCCTTAAGGCGGAAAACATTTACTACATCGGCGACCTGATTCAGCGTACCGAAGTAGAACTGTTGAAGACTCCGAACCTGGGCAAGAAATCCTTGACTGAAATCAAGGACGTTCTGGCCTCCCGCGGTCTGTCCCTCGGCATGCGCCTCGACAACTGGCCGCCTGCAAGTCTTAAGAAGGACGACAAGGCGACTGCCTGATCGTCGTAATCACCGAACGTGAGTTTGGTAAGGAATGAACCATGCGTCATCGTAAAAGTGGTCGTCACCTGAGCCGTACCAGCTCGCACCGCAAGGCCATGTTTCAAAACATGGCGGTGTCGCTGTTCGAGCACGAGCTGATCAAAACTACACTGCCGAAAGCTAAAGAACTGCGTCGCGTTGCTGAGCCGCTGATCACTTTGGCCAAGACAGACAGCCTGGCTAACCGCCGTCTGGCTTTCGACCGTACTCGTTCGAAAGCTATCGTTGGTAAGCTCTTCAACGACCTGGGCAAGCGTTACGCTACCCGTGAGGGTGGCTACCTGCGCATCCTCAAGTGCGGTTTCCGCGCTGGCGACAACGCGCCTATGGCGTACGTCGAGTTGGTTGATCGTGCTACTGCCGGCGAAGCTGTAAGCGCCGAGTAAGACGACAAGCTGCAACGAAGAACCGGGCCTAGTGCCCGGTTTTTTGTGGGCGTAACAAAAGCTGGCTATTCTCTTTCCGTCACTGCCGTCTTTCTTACCGCACCCAATCACTATCTGTGCTGGTGGTTCGTTAGTTATTCTCTATCAAAGTCCATGATTTAATGCATTTGATGGTGTCATCTTGATGGTCAATACTCCCTCCAAGCCGATTAGCCGGCAGTTCCATGACTGACCTGAGGAAGATTGAGCATGAGCCAGAAAACCCTTACTACCGCCAGTGGCGCTCCCGTTGCTGACAACCAGAATTCCCGCACCGCCGGCCCTCGCGGTCCATTGCTGCTCGACGATTTCCATCTGATCGAGAAGCTCGCTCACTTCAACCGCGAAAATATTCCCGAGCGTCGCGTTCACGCCAAGGGGTCGGGTGCTTACGGTACGTTCACTGTCTCTAGAGACATCACCCAATACACCAGCGCAAAGTTGTTTGAGACCGTTGGTAAGCAAACTCCGACTTTCCTGCGGTTCTCAACAGTTGGCGGTTCGCGCGGTTCGGCTGATACTGATCGCGACCCACGGGGCTTCGCGCTGAAGTTCTACACCGAAGAGGGTAATTGGGACATCGTGGGCAACAACACGCCTGTGTTCTTTATCCGTGACCCATTGAAATTCCCGGACTTTATTCACACCCAAAAACGTTTGCCACAGACCAACCTCAAAAGCGGCCAGGCGATGTGGGACTTCTGGTCGCACTCACCCGAGGCGCTGCATCAGGTCACCATTCTGTTTTCGGACCGTGGTACACCAGACGGCTACCGTCACATGCATGGCTTCGGCAGCCATACATACAGTTTGATCAATGCCGCTGGAGTGCGTCACTGGGTCAAGTGGCACTATAAGACCAAGCAAGGCATCAAAAACCTGTCGCCGGCTGAAGCCGAGCGCTTGGCAGGCAGTGACCCGGATTACGCCCAGCGCGATTTGTTTGGTGCAATCGATCGTGGCGACTTTCCGAAGTGGAGTGTCAACATCCAGATCATGACTGAGGCGCAAGCTGCTGCGCATTACGAGAACCCCTTCGACGTGACCAAGACCTGGTCGCAAAAAGAGTTTCCGTTGATCGAGGTGGGTGAGTTGGAGTTGAACCGTAATCCACAGAACTTCTTCGCGGAGGTCGAGCAAGCCGCATTCGGCCCAAGCAACATGGTTCCAGGTGTTGGCCTGTCGCCAGACCGCATGCTGCAAGGCCGCGTATTCGCCTACGCAGATGCGCACCGCTACCGTGTTGGCACCAACCACCAGCAATTGCCGGTGAACGCCCCGCGCAGCCCAGTGCACAGCTATCAGCGTGATGGTTCGATGGCATTCGGCACCAACGGTGGTGCGGCTCCCAACTACGAGCCTAATAGCTACGCTGATGCGCCGAAGCAGGCGCCTCAGTATGCTGAGCCAGCGCTGTCGTTGAGTGGTGCGGCGGATCGTTATGATCACCGTGAAGACACTGATTACTACAGCCACGCAGGCGCGCTGTACCGGTTGATGGACGCAGCCCAGAAAACCTTGCTGATCGACAACATTGTCGGTGCTATGGCCGGAGTGTCCAGCGATGTGGTCCAGCGCCAGTTGCAACACTTTGTCAAAGCCGATGCTGATTACGGCCAACGCATTGCGAGAGGCTTGGGCGTAACAATTAACTGACTCTAAACGATAAGCAGAACCGCCCTCATTTGGGCGGTTTTTGCGTTATTTTAGCTACTTTTCCCTGAAAATCTTCGCTTTTCTGCCGTTGGTCCCGTGACCTTCGGGTCATGATGGTTCAAACTACTGACTTTCAAGTAGGGAGATGTAGGGCGATGCAAGGTCACCCCGACGTAATCGATTACCTCAACACGTTGCTGACGGGCGAACTGGCAGCTCGTGACCAATATTTCATCCATTCGCGCATGTACGAAGACTGGGGCTTTACCGAGCTCTACGAGCGTATCAACCACGAAATGGAAGAAGAGGCACAGCATGCCGACGCACTGATGCGCCGTATCCTGATGCTCGAAGGCACGCCGCGTATGCGTCCCGACGACCTGGATGTGGGCACGACGGTGCCTGACATGCTCGCTGCCGACCTGCGTCTTGAGTACAAGGTGCGAGCCGCACTCTGCAAGGGCATTGAGCTCTGCGAGAAGCACAGCGACTTCGTCACTCGCGAGATCCTGCGTGTGCAGTTGAACGATACCGAAGAAGATCACACCTACTGGCTGGAAAAGCAGCTCGGTCTGATCAAGCTCATCGGCCTGGAAAACTACCTGCAATCGCAGTTCTGATTTCCGGCTACAAAAAAGCCCCTGTCACCGCGAAGTGACAGGGGCTTTTTATTGGGCCCGAAATATCAGGCGCGGTCACGCGCCAGCAATGGTTTCAAGTAGTAACCAGTATGGGACTGCGGCATCTCGGAGACCTGCTCCGGTGTGCCGACGGCAATGATCTGGCCACCTTTGGAGCCGCCTTCCGGCCCCAGGTCCACCAGCCAATCGGCTGTCTTGATCACATCCAGGTTGTGCTCGATCACCACCACGGTATTGCCGTGATCGCGCAAGCGGTGCAGCACGTCCAGCAGCTGCTGGATATCCGCGAAGTGCAGGCCGGTGGTCGGCTCATCAAGGATATACAACGTCTTGCCGGTATCGCGCTTGGACAGCTCACGGGACAGCTTCACCCGCTGCGCCTCACCACCGGACAGCGTCGTCGCCGACTGCCCCAGTTTGATGTACGACAGGCCCACATCCATCAACGTCTGCAGCTTGCGCGCCAAAGCAGGAACCGCATCGAAGAACACCCGCGCTTCCTCGATGGTCATCTCCAGGGTTTCGTGAATGCTTTTGCCCTTGTACTTGATCTCCAGTGTTTCGCGGTTATAGCGCTTGCTCTTGCACACATCGCACGGCACGTAGATATCCGGCAGGAAGTGCATCTCGACCTTGATCAAGCCATCGCCCTGGCAGGCTTCGCAGCGGCCACCCTTGACGTTGAACGAGAAACGGCCCGGCCCGTAGCCCCGCGAGCGCGACTCCGGCACACCCGCGAACAGCTCACGAATCGGCGTGAACAGCCCGGTGTAGGTCGCCGGGTTGGAGCGCGGTGTGCGACCAATCGGGCTCTGGTCGATGTCGACCACCTTATCCAGATGCTCCAGGCCCTTGATGCTGTCGTGCGCGGCCGCTTCCAGAGTGGTCGCGCCGTTCAGGGCGGTAGCACTGAGCGGGAACAGCGTGTTGTTGATCAGTGTCGACTTGCCGGAGCCGGAAACACCGGTCACGCAGGTCAGCAGCCCCAGCGGAATTTCCAGATCAACGTTGCGCAGGTTGTTACCGCGCGCGCCCTTGAGGTGCAGCGCCATTTTCTTGTTGCGCGGCGTGCGTTTGGCCGGGACTTCAATCTTCACGCGGCCGGACAAGTACTTTCCGGTCAGCGAGTCGGGGTGAGCCATGACTTCGGCAGGCGTACCTTCTGCAACAATGTGCCCGCCGTGAACGCCAGCGCCCGGGCCGATATCGACGACGTAATCCGCCAGGCGAATCGCGTCTTCGTCGTGCTCGACCACAATGACCGTGTTGCCGATGTCGCGCAGGTGTTTCAACGTGCCCAGCAGGCGGTCGTTATCCCGTTGGTGCAAACCAATCGACGGTTCATCGAGGATATACAGCACGCCGACGAGACCGGCGCCAATCTGGCTGGCCAGTCGAATGCGCTGGGCTTCACCGCCAGACAGCGTATCGGCACTGCGGTCCAGCGACAGATAATCCAGGCCCACGTTAACCAGGAACTGCAGGCGCTCACGAATTTCCTTAAGGATCTTGTCGGCAATTTCGCCGCGACGCCCTGTCAGCTTGAGCACACCAAAGTACTCACAGGCATCGCCGATCGGCAGGTTGGTCACCGCCGGCAACGTCTTCTCGCCGACCCACACATGCCGTGCCTCACGACGCAGGCGAGTACCGCGGCAATCCGGGCAAGGTTGGGTGCTGAGGAATTTCGCCAGTTCTTCACGCACGCTCGCCGATTCGGTCTCGCGATAGCGGCGCTCAAGGTTGGGCACGATACCTTCGAACGGGTGAGAGCGTTTAACAATGTCGCCCCGGTCGTTCAGGTACTTGAAATCGACGTTCTGCGAGCCGCTGCCATGCAGGATGACTTTCTGCTGCTCGGCCGGCAGTTGGTTGAAGGGCACTTCCAGGCTGAATTTATAGTGGGACGCCAACGACCCGAGCATCTGGAAGTAATAGACGTTACGCCTGTCCCAGCCGCGTATCGCCCCCTCTGCCAGCGTCAGGTCGCCATTGACAAGCCGTTTGATGTCGAAGAACTGCTTCACGCCCAGGCCATCACAGGTCGGGCAGGCGCCGGCCGGGTTGTTGAAGGAAAACAGCTTGGGTTCCAGCTCGCTGATGGCGTGCCCACAGATCGGGCAGGCGAAGCGCGCGGAGAAGATGATTTCTTCGCCGGGTTCGTCGTCCATCGGCGCGACAAGCGCAATGCCGTCGGCCAGCTTCAAGGCCGTTTCGAAAGATTCCGCCAGGCGCTGCTGCAAATCTGCCCGCACCTTGAAGCGGTCAACCACCACATCAATGGAATGCTTCTTCTGCTTGTCGAGCTTCGGCGCTTCATCCAGCTCATACAGCTTGCCGTTGATGCGTGCGCGCACAAAACCCTGGGCGCGCAGCTCTTCGAAGACAGAGAGGTGTTCGCCCTTGCGCTCGCGGATCACCGGTGCCAGCAACATCAGCTTGGCACCTTCCGGCTGGGCCAGCACCAGGTCGACCATCTGGCTGACCGTCTGGGCTTCCAGGGGGATGTCGTGGTCCGGGCAGCGCGGAATACCCACGCGTGCGTAGAGCAGGCGCAGGTAATCGTAGATTTCGGTGATGGTGCCCACGGTGGAGCGCGGGTTGTGGGAGGTCGATTTCTGTTCGATGGAAATCGCCGGCGACAGGCCTTCAATGGTGTCGACGTCAGGCTTTTCCATCATCGACAGGAACTGGCGGGCATAGGCCGACAGCGATTCCACATAGCGCCGCTGGCCTTCGGCGTACAGCGTGTCGAACGCCAGGGACGATTTGCCGGACCCGGACAAGCCGGTGATGACGATCAGTTTGTCCCGGGGCAGGGTCAGGTCGATGTTCTTCAGGTTGTGGGTTCTAGCCCCACGAATCAGGATCTTGTCCAAGATGGCCTCGCACGGCGGGCGTAAATAATGCAGGAGTATACGGCTAAAGACTGGATGAATATACACTGCCAAAGTGCCGGGTGCAGCCTTAGATGAAAGCTGCGCGGCAAAGCGCCGCATATACCCTCTCAATCGATGGGACTGGTAGAATCGCCGCCGGTTCACACGAGGTTTTTCCATGCACGATCCCCACAGCGAACGCATGAGTAGCGGCGAGACCCGCGCGGCAAGCGGTCTGGCCCTGGTGTTCGCCTTCCGTATGCTGGGCATGTTTATGGTGTTGCCGGTGCTGGCGACCTATGGAATGGATCTCGCAGGCGCAACCCCCGCATTGATCGGCCTGGCCATTGGCGCCTATGGCCTGACCCAGGCGCTTTTCCAGATTCCGTTCGGGATCATTTCCGACCGCATTGGCCGTCGCCCGGTGATTTACCTCGGGCTGATCGTGTTCGCCCTCGGCAGCGTGCTCGCTGCGCAGTCCGATTCGATCTGGGGCGTAATCGCTGGCCGCGTCCTGCAAGGGGCTGGTGCGATTTCCGCAGCGGTCATGGCGCTGCTGTCGGACCTGACTCGTGAACAACATCGCACCAAAGCGATGGCCATGATCGGCATGACCATCGGCCTGTCGTTCGCCGTGGCCATGGTGGTCGGGCCCTTGCTGACTCGCGCCTTTGGGTTGCACGGGCTGTTCCTGGCCACGGGCGGCATGGCGTTGTTCGGCATCGTGATCGTGGCATTTATGGTGCCGCGCTCCACCGGAACACTGCAGCACCGCGAGTCCGGCGTCGCGCGCAAAGCCTTGTTACCGACGCTCAAGCATCCCGACCTGCTGCGCCTGGATTTAGGTATCTTTGTGTTGCACGCGATGCTGATGTGCAGCTTCGTTGCCTTGCCCCTGGCATTGGTGCAAAAGGCCGGCCTGCCCAAGGAACAACACTGGTGGGTCTACCTCACCGCGCTGCTGGTTTCGTTCTTCGCCATGATCCCGTTCATCATTTACGGCGAGAAGAAACGCAAAATGAAACGAGTTCTCCTGGGCGCCGTCGCGACATTGATGCTCACTGAGCTATTCTTCTGGCAGTTTGGCGACAGCCTGCGGGCGCTGGTCATCGGTACGGTGGTGTTCTTCACCGCGTTCAACCTGCTGGAGGCTTCATTGCCTTCGCTGATCAGCAAGGTTTCACCGGCAGGTGGCAAGGGCACGGCGATGGGGGTGTATTCCACCAGCCAATTCCTGGGTTCGGCACTTGGCGGCATCATGGGTGGCTGGATGTTCCAGCATGGCGGTTTGTCGGTTGTGTTCCTCGGATGCGCCGGGCTGGCTGCACTTTGGCTGGCCTTTGCTGTTACCATGCGCGAACCTCCCTACGTCACAAGTCTGCGTTTGCCGCTATCGCCCGAGGCGATCCGTGAAAGCGGTCTGGTAGAGCGCCTGAAGGCTGTCGTAGGGGTAACAGATGCAGTTGTGATCGCTGAAGAAGCGGCCATTTACATCAAATTGGATACCGAATTATTGGATCGCGCGACGCTCGAGCAACTGGTCAACCCGGTGCCGACAGCGCGCCCAGCTTAGGAGAACGTTATGGCCCGTGGGGTTAACAAAGTCATATTGGTCGGTACATGCGGCCAGGATCCCGAAGTTCGCTACTTGCCGAACGGTAATGCCGTGACCAACCTGAGTCTGGCGACCAGCGAACAATGGACCGACAAGCAGACCGGCCAGAAGGTCGAGAAGACCGAATGGCACCGTGTGTCGATGTTCGGCAAGGTCGCCGAAATCGCCGGTGAATACCTGCGCAAAGGTTCGCAGGTCTACATCGAAGGCAAACTGCAAACCCGCGAGTGGGAAAAAGACGGCATCAAGCGTTACACCACTGAAATCGTGGTCGACATGCAAGGCACCATGCAATTGCTGGGCGGCCGTCCACAGCAGGGCGACCAACAAGGCGGGGGCAACAACTACCAGCAGTCCGCTCCGGCCCCACGCCAGCAGGCTCCACGCCCGCAGCAGTCGGCACCGCAGCAGTCGCGTCAGGCGCCAGCGCCACAGCAGGCCGCTCCACAGCCGGCTCCGGATTTCGACAGCTTTGATGACGATATCCCGTTCTAGGGCTCAACCCCCCGGAACGAGCAAAACCCTCGATAGCTAACGCTTCGGGGGTTTTTTTATTGCCCAACATCAGGCGTCCACCGCTGCCGCGGCTACCACCATTTCCTTGAACCTGCGCAATACCGCCGAGCCGTCGTCGCGCCGCGTCGCCAGATGCAACGGCGCTACCAGGCTTCGGCACTCCGTCAGCTCCCGGTAGACGATGCCATCCCCACGCAATCGCTGCATGGACGCGGGCACAATGGACACGCCCAGACCCGCTGCCACCAGGCTCAAGGTTGCCGTCATACGCGGTGCTTCCTGAACCACCTGCGGGCTGAACCCCGCCTCTCGGCAGGCCACCAGGATGGCGTCATACAGCCCAAGCCCCACGCGGCGCCGGTAAAGCACGAAAGACTCAGTCGCCAGCGCGGCCAAGGGCAGGGCGCCCGAGTCGCGCGCCAGCGGGTGAGCAGTGGGCAACGCCAATAACATCGGCTCCACCAGAATCGGCTCATCCTGCAGTGATTGCGTTCCGCTGAGGGGCGAGCGAATAAACGCCGCGTCGAGTTTTTCGTGTACCAGCGCGTCCAGCAGTTCGCCGGTGCCGGCTTCCTCCAGCACCACAGAGACGCCGACAAAGGTTTCGCGAAACAACCGCAGCACACTGGGGACAAATGGATGCAGCGCGGCCGAACTGGTGAAACCGATCGCCAACCGCCCGCGTTCACCCCGTGCAGCGCGGCGGACTAGATCTGCCACGCCGTCCACCTGGGCGAGAATGCCTCGGGCTTCATCCAGCAACGCCAGCCCGGCGGTGGTGGGGCGCACGCCACGAGGCAGGCGCTCCATCAACACCACGCCCAGCTCGGCCTCAAGGCTTTGCAGCAGGCGCGTCAGGGGTGGCTGTTGCATCCCCAGCCGTTCGGCGGCCCGGGTGATATAGCCTTCCTCGGCGATAGCAACGAAGGCTTTAAGCTGGCGCAGCTCCAACATAGAGATACTTTCCAGGTATGGGAGGGCTTCAATCCTGGCATTTGTTCTCATGGCTCACAAGATTTAGGCTGTGGGCAACCTCAAAAAGAAGGAAAGCCGCGATGACCTGGTCAGCCAAGCAGTACACGATGTTTGAGCAACAACGTACCCGCCCCGTCCGTGATCTGGTCGCGGCCATTGCGAATACGCAGGTTCGCACCGCCGTGGACCTGGGCTGCGGCCCCGGCAACTCCACTGAGGTGTTGGCCGAGCGTTTCCCAACGGCGCACGTCACGGGTATGGACAGCTCCGACGACATGCTGGTGGATGCGCGTAAACGCCTGCCGGCGCTGAGCTTCGAGCTGGCGGATATCGGCGCCTGGGCGCCTGCACAACAGTTCGATGTGATCCTCGCCAACGCGTCCCTGCAATGGCTGCCGGACCATGCCACGCTGTATCCGCACCTGGTCGATCAACTGACACCAGGCGGCACTCTCGCCGTGCAAACGCCGGACAATCTGGACGAACCCGCTCACCGTCTGGCCCGCGAAGTAGCGGCCGACGGCCCTTGGTCGGCGAAGATCGGCGCGGTGAAACACAATGAACGGCACACGGCGAGTTACTATTTCGAGCTACTGAGCAAACACTGCAGCACCGTCGACGTGTGGCGCACCACCTACCAGCACCCCCTGGCCGACCACGCAGCGGTGGTGGAGTGGTTCAAGGCGTCGGCGCTGCGGCCGTTTCTTGCGCCTTTGGCTGACGACGAAAAAGCCGCTTTCCTGCGCGAGTATCAGGCGCGGATTACCAAGGCTTACCCGGCCCTGGCCGATGGCACCGTGTTGCTGCCGTTCCCGCGCCTGTTCATCATTGCGGTTCGCTAAGCCTGGGCGAAAAAGCGGCGGTCAAACCGTCGCTTGCCCCTTCAAAAATTCATCTGTCGATACCACCTGCGCGTAGGCAAAACCCAGCGCTGCCATAAAAGCGCCGTGCGCCTGAGCGGCGGGAATCACTTGCCCGTTGAACTCCAGGTCGCGAGTGGCGCAGGCGTCATGGATGACGGTGACGGTGTAACCCAGATCCGCCGAGGCCCGCACCACGGCATCGATGCACATATGGCTCATGCTGCCGGCCACCACCACGTCGGTGATAGCGCGCTGTTCAAGACGCGCGCGCAGGTCGGTACCACGAAACGCATTCACGAAGTGTTTCAGCACCACGGGCTCATCGCCCTCGTTCAGTGCTTTGGCATGCAGATTCGCCCCAGCGGAACCCGGCGTAAAAAAGGGGGCATCCTCGGAGGTGAATTCATGGCGTACGTGAATCACCGTTTTACCCGCTTTGCGAAACGCCTGAAGCACGTCAGCCGCCTTGTCCGCCGCAGCCTCTACGCCGTCGAGTGGCCACTTGCCGCCGGGGAAGTAGTCGTTCTGGATGTCGATCAAGATGAGTGCTTGCTTGGCCATGAAGGCTGCCTCGGGATGGGTGAATAGGCTTTGTATCTTAGCTGGCACTCCGGGCGCCGTGCAGAATGCATCGGGGTTGATGCGCCATCGTGCAGAACAAGGAAGGCACAGTGCCACTGTTTTTTCAGCAAACACTTGATTTTAAACCGGTCCCCGTCAAAAACGCCTTGGCCTGATCCCTGCAACCTCCCGTCTACACTCATGGCAGGATCGCCAAGGGGGACCTATGACCCCGACTCATCGCAAGAAACTGGTCGTCGCCCACTCAACGCGTGAGGGCGCGCCACGGCACGAAGTCGAGACCAACCGCGCGCTGGCGCGCTGGCTGGCGCAAATCCTCGGTCTGAAATTCGGTGGCAGTTACGACCCGCAAAAACATGCCGGGCGCGATCTGTACCTGCTGCCCACGCAAACGCTGGTCGGCTCTCACCAGGCGCATGCACTCAACATCAAAGGCCCACACGATTTGTGGGGCGGTTATGTCGATCACGCGTTCATCTGCACCAAAGCCATCAGCCACGGCCTGCTCAGCCCCGACGCCAAGGCACCCGAGGGTTGGTCAGCGTTGTTCGGTGAGCGTGTGCGAGAGGTCGTGCTTGACGGTCTGAGCGTGTTCGCCCTTGAGGACGCGCTTGCCGCCGCCACACGCCTTCTGTACAGCGGGCCGGTTCGCCTGAAACCCGTGCATGCCTGCGCCGGGCGCGGCCAGCAAGTGATCCACAGCCTCGATGAATTCGAAGCCGTGCTGGCGCGGCCTGACGCGGCGCAGATGTTCAACGACGGTGTGGTGCTTGAGCAGGATTTGCACGATGTGATCACTCACAGCGTAGGCCAGAGTGTTATCGGCGATCACGTGTTCAGCTATTGCGGCGAGCAATACCTGACAAAAGACGGGCAGGGCGAAGAGGTTTACGGCGGCTCCAACCTGTTGGTTGTGCCCGGCGGCTACGACGATTTGTTGAAGCTTGACCTGGCTGCAGACGTGCGCGAAGCCATCGAGCAAGCCCAGGTCTTCGATGTGGCGGCCGACGAAGCTTACCCCGGTTTCTACGCGTCGCGGCGCAACTACGACATTGCCCAAGGCCTGGACAGCGACGGCCAACGCTGCAGCGGCGTACTCGAGCAATCCTGGCGCATGGGCGGGGCCAGCAGCGCGGAAGTCGCGGCGCTGCAGAGCTTCATTAACCACCCGGGCCTGCGGGCCATTCATGTGTCCTCGGTGGAAACCTACGTGGACCAGGCGCTGCCGGCGGATGCCATCGAGGTATATCGCGGCCCTGCGGAAAACAGCGACTTTCTTCTCAAGTACGTGACGGTTAAATCTTATGACGGCTAGAAGCGAAAGCATTGCGATCGATATCGACGACGAACAGATGAGCGGCACCTTTCTGAGCCCCAAATCCAAAGTGCCGGGGGTGTTGTTTGTACACGGCTGGGGCGGTAGCCAGGAGCGCGACTTGGAACGGGCCAAAGGTATCGCCGGGCTCGGCTGCGTGTGCTTGACCTTCGACCTGCGTGGCCACGCCGGCACGGGTATTCCATTGAGCCGCGTCACCCGCGAAGACAACCTGCGCGACCTGTTGGCGGCTTACGACCGGCTGCTGTCGCACCCGGCCATCGACACCTCGGCCGTGGCGGTGGTGGGGACCAGTTATGGCGGCTATCTGGCGGCCATCCTCACCTCACTGCGCCCGGTGCGCTGGCTGGCGTTGCGCGTGCCGGCGTTGTACCGCGATCAGGAATGGCTCAAGCCCAAACGTGATCTGGATAAAGCCGACTTGATGGATTACCGCAGCACCCTGGTGCACGCCGAGACCAATCGCGCCTTGCACGCTTGCGCGCAATTTACCGGCGATGTGCTGATCGTGGAGTCGCAAACCGATGACCACGTGCCGCACGCCACCATCATGAGTTACCGCGCGGCGTGCCAGCAGACGCATTCGCTGACGCATCGCATCATTGATGGCGCGGACCATTCCCTGAGCGACCCGGTGTCGCAGCAGGCTTACACCTCAATCCTGGTGGACTGGGTTACCGAGATGGTGGTGGGGGAGCGGTTGAGCATTATCCAGGCTCAGTAATGTGTTGCTCTTTTGGCCGCCTTCGCGAGCAAGCCCGCTCCCACATTTTGAATTGCATTCCCCTGTTGGAATGCATTCAACCTGTGGGAGCGGGCTTGCCCGCGAAGGCGTCAGACCATTCAACACCTGATCAAGCCGGTGTCTTCTTGACCCGCAACGCCTTCGCCTTGGCCTCAACCCCAAGGTACATCACCAGCGTAATCAGCAACGGCGAAATAAAGTAAATCGCCCGATACGCAATCAACCCCGCCAGCAAACTGCCCCGCGACGCCTCATGTTGCAACAGCCCGATAAACACCGCCTCCAACACGCCCAGCCCGGCTGGAATATGGGTGACCACCCCGGCAATCGCGCTGATCAGCAGCACCCCCAGCACCAGCGGATAATCCAGTTTGGCCGGCAGCAAGGTGAAGATCACCGCGGCCATCAGCGACCAGTTCAACGCGCCCAGCGCTAGTTGCAAACACGCCATGCGCAACGACGGCAGGTTGATCTCAATGCCCTTGATCGACCACGCGCGCTTCTTCGAAAACCGGCAAGCCGCCAGGTACCCCAGGCTCACCAACACCAACAGCGCGCCGATTCCCTGTAGCGTCGCGCTACTGACTTTCCAGCCCGGCGGCATGGTCACCAGCCCGCTGCTGAACACCACACCGGCCAGTGCCATGTAGCCAAACCAGTTGGTGGCCAGGCTCAGGCCGAGGATTTTGGCGATGTTGCCGGTGCTGACCCCCAGCCGGGAATACAGCCGGTAACGCATGGCAATCCCGCCGACCCACGCACTCAAATTGAGGTTGAACGCGTAGCTGATCACGCCCACCGGCAGGATCTGTTTCCAGCCCAGCGGCTGGCGGATATAGGTGCGGCCGATCAGATCGAAGCTGGCGTAGACGAGAAAACTGCACAGCGTCAGGCCGGCTGCGATCAACACGGTGCGCCGTTTGAAATCGCCCAGTGTCTGGAATACTTCACTCCAGTCGATACGCCGGGCGAGGAGGGTGAACAGCACGATCAGCAGCAGGAAGAAGGCGATCGTGAGCGGTTTCTTCCAGCGTTTGAACCGTGAGCCACTGCCTTCAGCAGTCATGGGTTGGCCGCTCGAAGGGTTTCAGTCGCGGCTTGTGCGCCGGCAGCCAGCCTGTCAGCGCGGGGAAATGGCGCATCACATGAAACACCAGAAAGCCCACCGTCAACCGCCACAGCCACAAGCGCGGCGTGCGGTTTTCCGGCATGGTCCGGCAGTGGTCGTTGGCGAGCTGTTCCAGCCGTTCGTAAAGCTGCTGATTGAACGCGCGGTCGCGAATCAGCACATTGGCTTCCAGGTTCAATGACAGGCTCAAGGGGTCCAGGTTGCTTGAGCCTACGGTGCTCCACTCGTCATCCACCAGGGCGACTTTGCCATGCAGTGGGCGCTGGCAATATTCATGAATCACCACGCCATCCTTGAGCAAATAATCGTAGAGCATGCGTGCCGCCAGCTTGGCCAGCAGCACGTCGGGCTGGCCTTGCATGATCAGTTGCACCTGTACGCCACGGCGCGCGGCGTTGCGGATCTCGCGCAGCAGGCGATAGCCAGGGAAGAAGTAGGCGTTGGCGATCACCACGCGTGTTTGCGCTTTGCTCAAGGCGTAGAGGTAGGCTTCTTCGATGTCATCGCGGTGCTGCAGGTTGTCGCGGTAAATCAGGCGCACCAAGCCGTCGCCGTTCTCGGTCGACCACAATGACGGCCGTTGCTGGCGCCGCCGCCAACCGCGTCGTGTACGCACTTGGCGGCCGCTTTGTGCGAGGGCGAAGTGGTGTAAATCCGCCACCGCCGGGCCCACGACCTGCACCGCGTAATCCTGCTTGGCTTCGGGGCCGAAATCACCCAGGTGATCGGCAGAAAAATTGATCCCGCCGATAAACGCCACGGCGGCGTCCACCACCACAATCTTGCGGTGCAGGCGCCGAAACCAGTTGGTGCGAAAGCCCAAGGTTTTAGACGCCGGGTCGAACATCTGCACCGTCACTCCGGCCTGCGCCAGTTCGCCCAGAAATGCCGGGCTCAGTTCGCCGCAGCCGAAGCCGTCCAGGCTGGCGACCACCTTCACGCCCCGCCGCGCGGCGTCGATCAGGACGCGTTGCAGCTCATGGCCGACCTTGTCTTCGAAAAGAATGAAGGTCTCCAGCAAGATCTCGCGCTTGGCCTCGCGCATGGCCGCAAACACCTTGGGAAAGTAGGCTTCGCCATTTTCCAAGAGCTCAACGCGGTTGCCCGGTTGCCAGCCGTAATCCAGGTCGCGGGCTTTGGCTTCATCCGGGGGCTGGTCGGTGGAAATATGCTCGACGGCGACGTTCATAGCTCAATCTCCACCGACAGCGGCACGTGGTCTGACAGATGGGACCAGGGCCGTGTGGTCAGCGCCCGGGGGTTGTGGATTTTCACGTTGCGCACGTAGATGCGGTCCAGCGCCAGCAACGGCAGGCGGGCCGGGAAGGTGCGCGGCAGTTTGCCGTGGGCTTCGATGAAGACTTCCCGCAGGCCGCTTTGGCTGAGGTCGGCGCGCTGGCGCCAGTCATTGAAATCGCCGGCAACGATCAACGGCGCATCGGCCGGAATCTCGCGGATGCGCTGCTCCAGCAAGCGCAGTTGTTGCTGGCGGTGTACCTCGCGCAGGCCCAGGTGAATGCAGATCGCGTGCACTTCCTGGCCGGAGCCGGGCAGGCGCAGCACGCAATGCAGGAGGCCCCGGTTCTCGTGGCCGCTTTGGGAAATGTCGAGGTTATCGTGGCGCACGATCTGGAATTTCGACAGCAGCGCGTTGCCGTGGTCGCCATGGGGGTAAACCGCATTGCGCCCATAGGCGTATTGCGGCCAGATGCTGTCGGCGAGGAACTCGTACTGCGGCATGTCCGGCCATTCGCTATAGCGCCGGGGGTGGTGCTCGTGGGTGCCGTGGATCTCCTGCAGGAACACCATGTCGGCGCCCACGCTGCGCACCGCTTCGCGCAGCTCGGGCAGGATGAAGCGGCGGTTGAGGGCGGTGAAGCCCTTGTGGATATTGACCGTCAGCACCGTGAAGCGAGTGATGGCGACGCTGGGAGTGATGGGCACCCAGTCGGGATTCGCAGCCATGGTTGCTCCTGAAATAGGGTGGGGGCCTGGCCCCCGTTTATGGCTGACTGCGATTTTTGGCCGAAAGTTTCCCGCTTCCTACCAGCGGCGCATCAGCCCGCTCCCACAGGTCTTTGCTTTCACAGCGCCTTCCAATGCAGGGGGAACGATCTGGGCGTAAACCCGTCAGTTCCTTACAGACCCTGCTGAAGGAGCCCGGCGTTTTGCTCAATCTCAAGACTGCCTTACTGCTTGGCGCACTGCTGTTGTTCGGCAGCGGCGCCCTGCAAGCCGCGACTGCCCCGGCGGCCACGCCCGCGCCTGCCGCCAAGCCTGAGTTGCTGGTGGAGGGCGGCCTGCTTGGCGCTATCAGTTCCAGCATCGACGACGTCCAGGACAAGCTCGACCTCAATCAAAACCTGATCGACGCCTGGCGCCTGCGCGCCGATCGTGCGGCGGATGAAGTCGGGCGGTTGGTGGACCAGACCGCCGAACGTTCGCCGTGGAGCGTGGCCGGTGACTTCCTGTTGCTCTCGGGGGTGTGGCTCGGTGCCTTCGCTGTGTTGACGTTGCTGGGGCGTTTTTTCGTAAGGCGCTTGAGTCGGCGCGCGTTTGTCGAGCGCCGCGGGCGCCTGCAAGCCGTACTCGGCTATGTGGTGCCCTACACCATTCCTGCGCTGATATGCCTGCCGCTGACGCTGTATGTCAGCCATTTCCTGCCCACTTCGGTGGGGCGTGCGCTGGCGCTGTGTTTCGCCTATGCCACCAGCAGCGGCATCTTTTCCACCTCGATGCTGTTGTGCGTGATCGTCATGTTCAACGTCGGCCACAAGCGCCCGGCCGTGCAGATTATTCGCAGCTACTGCCCCAGGCCGCTGTTCCTCATCGGCTTCCTGGCCGCCCTCAGTGATGCGCTGACCAGCCCGCAAATCGCCCGCCAGCTGGGCGGCAATATCACCAGCAGTATCGCGGTGTTCACCGGTTTGTTTGCGGCGCTGATTTTCGGAATGCTGGTGATTCGCCTGCGGCGCCCGGTGGCGCATTTGATCCGCAACCGGCCATTGAATCAGCGCCTTAAACACCCGGCGTTGCAGCAGTCTCTGCGGATATTTTCCGGGCTGTGGTACTGGCCGATCCTGTTGATGGTGTTGGTGTCGGCGATCAACCTGATCGGTGCTGGCGACGATAACCAGAAAGCGCTGCGCTGTGCGCTGTTCACCACGATTCTGTTGATCGGCACGGTGTTTCTGAGCACGGTGTTGCAGCATCTGTTCAAGTCCCGCAGCCAAGTGGCGATCCAGCGCAGCAGTGCTTACAAGGAGCGTTTCCTGAGTTTGTTGCACGCGATCTTGCGTATTGCCATGGCCATTGCCTTTATCGAAATCCTCGGGCGCATCTGGGGCGTGTCGCTGTTCGAGTTTGCCCAGCGCAACTCGGTGGGCCGCGCAATCAGTGACTCCCTGAGCAGCATCGGCCTGATCCTGTTGATGACCTGGCTGTTCTGGGTGGTGCTCGACACGGCCATCCAGGAAGCGCTGAAACCGCCGGTGAATAAACGCTCCAGCCGCCAACCCAGCACACGGGTGAAAACCATCCTGCCGCTGCTGCGCAATGCGGTGAAAATCATCCTGGTGGTGATTTGCGCGATCACCACCATGGCCAACCTTGGCATCAACGTCGCGCCGTTGTTGGCCGGTGCCGGTGTGGTCGGCCTGGCGATCGGTTTTGGTTCGCAGCAACTGGTGCAGGATGTGATCACCGGCCTGTTCATCATCATCGAAGACACCCTGTCCATCGGCGACTGGGTGGTGCTCGACTCCGGCCACGCCGGGACGGTCGAAGGCCTGACCATCCGCACCCTGCGCCTGCGTGACGGCAAGGGGTTCGTGCACTCGGTGCCGTTCGGGCAGATCAAGGCGGTCACCAACCAGTCGCGGCAATTTGCCTATGCATTCTTCTCGGTGCAGTTCACGTATGACACCGATGTGGACAAAGCGGTGGAGCTGATCCGTGACGCCGGCCAGTCGATTCGTGATGACGTATTCCTCAAATACAACCTGCAAGGGCCGCTGGAGGTGTTCGGGGTCGACAAGATGGACCTTAATGGCGTGGTGCTGACGGCCCAGTTCCGCACGGTGTCAGGCGGGCAATATGCGGTAAGCCGCGCGTTTAACCAGCGGCTGAAAAAGCTTGTGGATAACTGTGATGAGGTGCACTTCGCGCAAACTTATCCACAGCAGGTTTTACTGCCCAAGCGTACGCCCCAGGTGGATGAGCCGGATGAAGCGGCGCCAGCGTCGGTGGTGCTGACCGAGCAGCCGCGTACCCAATGATTCCTGGGTGACTGAGCTGACGCTTTCGCGAGCAAGTCGAAGCGTCGAACCGCCGCTCCCACATTTTGATCGTATTCCGAGGATGTACTCGGTCAAAATGTGGGAGCGGGCTTGCTCGCGAAGAGGCCCTCATTATCACCTCTGTGATGGCGCCGGATACAACAAGTTGCAACCACATACTTTATCCGTGACGGTTGCGCTACAAACCCGCAAAATGCAACGATTCTTACAAATACCTAGATATCTATCGTTCCAACAGACCGGGCCTGCTCAATCTATGCGAATGCGCCTTATGTTATTGGGCGGCGGGAATGCCCTCGGGCAGGCGCTGATTCGCCTCGGTGCAGAGGAAGACATTGGTTTCCTCGCACCCAAACCGCCCCAAGACGGCTGGGATGCCGCGAGCCTCACCCAATTGCTCGACGACACCCGTCCCGATGCGTTGATCAACCTCGCCTACTATTTCGACTGGTTCCAGGCCGAGGCCGTCAGCGAAACCCGCTTGGCTGCCCAGGAGTTCGCCATCGAGCGCCTGGCCGAACTGTGCCAGCACCACAACATCACGTTGTTGCAACCGTCCAGCTACCGCGTGTTCGATGGCTCCCGCGCCACGGCCTACAGCGAAAAAGACGAGCCGGTGCCCCTGGGCCTGCGCGGCCAGGCGTTGTGGCGCATCGAGCAGAGCGTGCGCGCCACCTGCCCGCAACACGTGTTGCTGCGTTTTGGCTGGTTGCTGGATGACAGCGTCGACGGCACCCTCGGGCGTTTTCTGGCCCGGGCCGAGAAGCCTGATGAATTGCTGATGGCGGACGATCGCCGCGGCAATCCGACGCCGGTGGACGATGCGGCGCGAGTCATCATTTCGGTGCTCAAGCAGCTCGATTGCGCCGCGCCGCTGTGGGGCACCTATCACTACGCCGGGCATGAGGCGACGACGCCTGTGGCGCTGGGCCAGGCGATCCTCACTGAAGCGCGCAACTTCCATCCGCTGGCGATCGAATCCCCCACCGCTCAGGCCCACGCCGCTCGGCCGGACGCGGCGGATGAACCGCAACATGCGGTGCTGGCCTGCAAGAAAATTCTCCATACCTTCGGCATCAAGCCACGGGCGTGGCGGGCGGGCTTGCCGGCGTTGCTGGACAGGTTCTATCGCCACAGTTGATACCACACAAAACTCAATGTGGGAGCGGGCTTGCCCGCTCCCACATCTGTTTTGCAGTGTTGCTTAGAACTTGTAGCCGATACCCACCATGTACACCATCGGGTCAACGTCCACATTGACCTTGGCGCGGGTGCCTTGGCCCAGCGCGTTGTTGTCCACCGTCGCCTTGGTACTGATGTCGATATAGCGCGCCTGGGCGTTGATCATCCACTTGTCGTTGATCATGTAGTCGGCGCCGATCTGTGCGGCCCAGCCCCAGGAGTTTTCCGCCTTGAAGTTGCTGAAACCGGCTTGCTCGGCGCGGCTGCCGACGTGCTCGTCGTAGATCCAGGTGTAGTTGATACCGGCGCCCACGTACGGTTGGAAGGCGGACTTGTGGTCCAGCGGGTAGTACACGACGCTCAGGGTCGGCGGCAGGTGTTTCAGGGTGCCGAGCTTGCCGTTGGCGGCGCCCAGCGCGGTGTTCTTGATCTTCACGTCATGCTCGAACGGCGTGGCGGCCAGCAACTCGATACCCACGTGGTCGGTGATCATGTAGGCGAAGTTCAGCCCCAGTTGCGTGTCGCTGCTCATGGTCGCCTTGCCGCCCAGGTTGGTGCCGGCCAGCGGGCCCTGGTCAACCTTGACGCTGCTGCTGTCGGCCTTCGGATTCACGGTGATTGCACCGGCGCGAATCAGAATGTCGCCGGCTTCGTGAGCCTGTACGGCAGGGGCGGCGAGGGCGAGCGCGAAGAGGGACGCGCCGAGCAGAGACTTGTTCATGGGAGCTCCAAAAGGACGTTAAAAGTTGTACGTCCAATGGTAAAGATCGTTCCGTTCGATCTTTTGACTCAGCTCAATGAAAGGGTAAACGCAGATCAAAAACTGTGGGAGCGGGCTTGCTCGCGAAAGCGGTGTATCAGTCAGCTTATCAGTCACTGACCCACGGCTTTCGCGAGCAAGCCCGCTCCCACATGGGATTTTCAGTGTTCTTGAATACGGGTTATTCCTGCAACTCGTACACGTAAATCTTCTCGGCATCCATCTGGTAACCGGCGTCGGCCAGTTCGCTGGTCGACGCTTTGACCTGCATCGCGCCCTCGACCCAATATGGCTGATACAGCTCATCGAGCTTCACGCCGACTTCGCTTTTCACATGCACGATCTGGTTCGACGGCGGCGGCGGCACGTGAATGCACGCGCCGAAATATGGCACCAGCAAGAATTCGGTGGTGCGGCCTTCTTCGCTGACTTCCAGCGGCACGATATAGCCCGGCAAGCGGATGTGCTTGCCGTCGAGGCTCTGTACCACTGGCGCGTTGGGCAAATCCTGCTTGGCCGCTGGCGCTGCCTCGACCGACAAGGCATCGGCCATGTTCGACAGGTCGTGCAGCGGCTTCATGTTAGGGATTTCCGGCGGGGCATCCGGCGGGATCATTTCCTGCCACGACAGATCCTTGGGCTGCTCATCCGCCCACACGGGCACAGCCACCACCAGCAATAACGCAAACAGCGCACGACGCATCGAAGCCTTCCTCATAAACGTATGGACAGGCCGTCGGCCAGGGATTGCCGATAGGCGCGCCACGCGGGCACGGCGCCCATCAACAGCGCTGCGGCGAGGATACCGGCGAGCAGCGTCCATTCATATTCGCTGGGCCACGACATCGGCAAGTCCAGGCCATAGTTGGCCTGCAAATACCCGCGCGAGGCGGCGATGCACACATACAGCAGGCCCACACCCGCCACCACGCCGGACAGCGCCAGGGCGAAGGCTTCGAAGATCAGCAGCGTCGCAATGTGCCACGGCCGCGCGCCCACCGAGCGCAGAATCGCCATCTCGCGCCGGCGCTCGTTGAGGCTGGTGAGGATCGCCGTGAGCATACCGATCAAACCGGTCAGCACCACGAACAGCGAAATCACGAACAACGCTTTTTCGGCGGTGCCCATCATGCTCCACAGCTCTTGCAGCGCCACGCCGGGCAGGATCGCCAGCATCGGCTCGCCACGGAATTCGTTGATTTCCCGTTGCAGCGCGAAAGTGGAAATCTTGTTGTTCAGGCCGAGCATGAACGCGGTGATCGCCTGCGGCGTCAGGTCCATATTGCGCGCTTGATCCGCGCTGATGCGGCCTTTGCCCTGGGCCGGCACGCCGTTGTGCCAGTCGATATGGATCGCCTCCATGCCGCCGAGGCTGATGTGCAGCGTGCGGTCCACCGGCGTGCCGGTGCGCTTGAGAATGCCGACCACGGTGAAGGGTTTGTCATCGTGCTTGACCAGGCTGACCACCGCCACGCCGTGGGCCAGCACCAGCTTGTCGCCGAGCTTGTAGTGCAACGCATCGGCGACTTCGGCGCCGAGTACCACTTCAAACGGGTCGGTAGCGAAAGCGCGGCCACTGGCCAGCTCGAGGTTTTGTTTGCGGCCGTACTGGTAATGCTCGAAGTAGGATTCGTTGGTGCCCATCACGCGATAACCGCGATGGGAGTCGCCGAGGGAAATCGGGATCGCCCATTTCACTTGGGGGCTGGCGGCGAAGTGCTCGAAGCTGTCCCAGCGAATATTGTTGGTGGCGTTGCCGATGCGGAACACCGAGTACAACAACAGGTTCACCGAACCCGAGCGCGCGCCGACGATCAGGTCGGTGCCGCTGATGGTGCTGGCGAAACTGTTGCGCGCTTCAACGCGCACACGCTCCACCGCGAGCAACAAGCAGACTGACAACGCGATGGCGAAGGCGGTGAGGATCGCTGTAAAGCGGCGGTTAGCCAGGCTGGCCATGGCTAGACGGAACAGATACATCTCAAACCTCTGCGGGCGTGGCGGCGCGATTGAGTTCGGCCAGCGACAGGTGGCGGTCGAACAGCGGCGCGAGGCTCTGGTCATGGCTGACAAACAACAGGCTGGCGCCGGCTTCGCGGCATTCGGCGAACAGCAAGCGGATGAAGGCTTCGCGGGCGTCGTAGTCGAGGGCTGACGTCGGCTCGTCGGCGATCACCAACTCCGGCTGGCCGATCAACGCGCGGGCGGCGGCCACGCGTTGTTGCTGGCCGATGGACAGTGAATCGGCGCGGCGGTCCAGCAAGCCCTTGTCCTTCAAGCCCAAGTGCGCGAGCAAGGTCGCGGCAGCTTGATCGACGCTGCCATGGCGCTGCTTGGCCCGCTGAGCGCGCAGTTTGGAAAAGTGGCAGGGCAGCTCGACGTTTTCGCGCACCGACAGAAACGGCAGCAGGTTGAACTGCTGGAAGATGTAGCCGGTGTGGTCCACGCGAAAGCGGTCGCGGGCGCCAGCGCTGAGCTCAGTCAGCTCCTGGCCGAGCAGGCGAATGCTGCCCTGGCTGGGTTTCTGCACGCCGCCAAGCAGGCCGAGCAGGGTGGTTTTGCCACTGCCGCTGGGGCCTTTGAGGAACAGGGTTTCCCCGGCTTCCAGGCGGAATGCGGGGATGTCCAGCAACTGTGGGTGGCCGGGCCAGTTGAAGCCCAGGTCGTGCAGTTCGATTAACGCTTGAGTCATGGGAAATCACAGGTCTCAAAAATGGCGCAAAACCCTGTGGGAGCTGGCTTGCCTGCGATAGCGATCTATCAGTCACATCATTGCTGACTGGCCCACCGCTATCGCAGGCAAGCCAGCTCCCACATTGACCGCATTGTCAGATCAGAATTTCAGCGTGGCGGCCTGGGCCGTCGCTTCAACACCTTGCTGGCCGCTCGGGCCGATCAGTTGTACCTGAATTTTCTGGGTGGCGGGGAAGGTCTTGAACACCTGTGTCAGGTCGAGGTTGCTCAGCGCCGTCGGCGTGGCGCAGGTGAACTGGTAGTGGGCGTGGATTTCGCTGTGGTCGTGATGATGCTCGTGGGCGGCGGCGCCTTTGCCGTCGGTGGCGTGGTCATCATCGTCGTCGTCATGGTCGGCTTCAGGCTTGTCGCCGAACAGCGGGCTGTTCAGTTCCTGGGTGCTGATCACGCAACCGGCGCCCTTGGGCAGGTTGAACAGGGCCAACGGGTTTTCCAGTTGCTTGCGGGCGGCGGCGACTTTGGCTTTGTCGGCAGGGGTGGTGGCTTGATGTTCAAAACCCACCAGGTTCATGGCCGGGCTGTCGAATTCCAGCTCCAGGGCCTGGCCGTCGAGCACGGCGTTGAGGCGACCCACACCGTGTTCGTGAGCACCAAGGCTGCCGTGCTCGTGTTCATGGTCGTGCTCATCGGCAGCCTGGGCAATGGCGAGTGGCAACAGGGCAAACGGCAAAGCGAGCAGCAGACGGCGCATGAGAAGGCTCCAGAACATGAAAGTTTTGTTATGTGATCTTATAACAATAATGACAGGAGTTTGAACGCCCGCTTGGCGTTGCGCAAGTCGCGTGGGAGCATGCTTGTCGGAAAAGTGCGGGAGTGAACGCGATGTTACGAATTCGTGGAACCGTCGGCGACCTGCCGGTGGACCTGACCCTGGAGCTGGACGACGGCGATTGGGCACGGCTGGGTGCGCAGTTGCAGGCGGCCCCTGTGCACGCCGCGCCGGCTGCGGCACCCGTCAAACACAATGATGACCTGTGGCAGAACGCCCAGGACCTGTTGCGCAAAGCCGGGCAGCTCAGCGGCCTTGAGTTGAGCGATCAACTGGAAGGCTTGGCCGGCGATGCCGCCTCAGGCAAGCGCCTGTTGGTGCGCCTGCGCCACAGCTCAAACGTGAAAGTGGCCAGCGGCGGGGATACGCCGCTGTACAGCTGGGTCGGCGATTAGTACAGCGCAGCGAACAGCTTGCGGCGGTACACGGTCACCAGCGGGTGGTCGTTGCCCAGCAGTTCGAAGACTTGCAGCAGCGTCTTGTGCGGCAAGCCTTCGCTGTAGCTGCGGTTGCGGATAAACAGCTTGAGCAGGCCTTCCAGCGCCGCGTCGTATTGCTGGCGGGCCAGTTGCTGGATCGCCAGCTGATAGGCTGCTTCGTCGTCCTGCGGGTTTTGCCCGAGGCGGCTTTTCAGGTCGGCAGCGTCCGGCAGGTCGGCGGCCTGGCGCAGGAAGGTGATCTGCGCCTTGGCCCCGGCGAGGGCGGCTTTGTGGTCGTCGCTTTTCACGGCGTCGAGCACGGTTTGGGCTTCACCCAGCTCACCGCGTTCAGCCAGGCAGCGCGCGTACAGGATCAGCGCGGCGGCGTTGGTGTTGTCTTCGCCCAGCAACGCAACCAGCACGGCTTCGGCATCGCTGATGCGGCCTTCGGCAAACAACGCCTGAGCCTGTTCCAGCGGATCCGCCGCAGCCGGTGGCGGCATCTTGACGTGAGGTTCCAACAGCGCGCGCACGGCCGACTCCGGCTGCGCCCCGGCAAACCCGTCCACCGGCTCGCCATCCTTGAACAGCACCACGGTCGGCAGGCTGCGAATGCCAAACCGCGCGACGATGTCCTGTTCGGCATCGCAATCGACCTTGGCCAACAGCAACTCGCCCTGATAGCTCTCGGCGATTTGCGCCAGCATCGGCATCAACGCCTTGCAGGGCGCACACCACTCGGCCCAGAAATCCACCAGCACGGGTTTTTCGAAGGAGTTCTGAATCACCGCCTGGTCGAACGTGGCGGTGGTGGCGTCGAAGATGTAGGGCGTGGGCTCACTCATGGGGCGTCTCGAATAAAGCGGGAATGGGGCAACTATAAGGGTTGGCGCAGGCGGCTGAAAGCGCGGCGTTCTTGAGGCCATCGCGGGCAAGCCCGCTCCCACATTTGGACTGCATCGGCCTGTTGAAATGCATTCTCCTGTGGGATCGGGCTTGCCCGCGATGGCCTCACAGACGCCGCGAATGGTACAGGCTAACCTTGCGAAACTCCCAAGGCTCAGCCAGATCCGGCAACGTAAGGGCATCAAGGATTTCCAGACGCTGATAGGCCGGGTGCTGGAAGTCCCTGACGCGCGAATCCGCCACCAGCGCCTCGCGGCCACGGCTGAGGAAGTGGTCCAGCAGCGGCAGGTTGGCGCGGTCGTAAAGCACGTCGGCGACGAGAATCAGGTCGAAGCGGTCGGCTTCGGCGAAAAAGTCGGCTGAATAATTCAGCTCAACCCCGTTGAGCTCGGCATTCGCCCGGCAGGCTGCCAGCGCCAGCGGGTCAAGGTCGCAGGCCACCACTTCCAGCGCGCCCGCTTTAACGGCGGCAATCCCCGCCACACCGGAGCCCGCGCCGAAATCCAGCACTCGCTTACCGGCAACCCACTCGGGGTTTTCCGCCAGGTACCGGGCCAGCGCCAAACCGCTGGCCCAGCAAAAGCTCCAGTAGGGCGGCTCATGCAGGATGCGCCGGGTTTCGTCCTGGCTGAAGGCGCGGTCCATGTTGTCCGCATCCAGCAACCACAACGACAGCGCGGTGCCCGGCAGAGGGCAGGGCACCAGGCGCGCGTCGCCGATCAGTTCACTCAGTGCCGTTTGCAGGCCCAGCGGTGGCGTCATGGTGCCTTGACGAGCTGCAAGGGGCCGGTGGTCTGGGTAATCGCCTGGGTGATGCGCACGGCGGGCAGGTGCAGGATCAATTGGCCGGACTGGCTGGCGCGGCCACGCAACTCAACCCGGGCACCGGCCGGGAAGGCTTCGGGGTTGAAGCGCAGGCGGAAGGCCACGGGCTTGCCGTTGCCGGTCAACACGCTGCTGGCGAGCAGTTGCTGAGGGCGGTTGCGCTCGTCGATCACCAACAACGCCAGTTCAACTTCGGCATTGGCGGGCACGCCATTGAGGATGCCGCTGATTTCACGTTGAAACGCCGGCAAGGGGCCGAGGTCTTCAATACCGGGCACTTTTTTCTCTTGTGCCGGGGTGGGTTGAGGGGTGGCAGGCTTGGGGGCTTCGCTGCTGCAGGCGACCAGAAAACTGAACAGGGTGAGCAAAACAAGTGGTCGTAACTGCATGTACGGCTCCAGAAAGGGCAAAATCCGTGACTTTGAAATAAACAAACATAGTAAGCCTGCCTATATACCGTAAAGGCTATGGCTTGTCTTGCCACGGGGATGCGCTACCATGGCCCTCCCTTTATTTGTTGCCTGCCAACCATGCACTGTCCCTTCTGCGGTGCCAACGACACCAAGGTCATTGACTCGCGTCTGGTCGCCGAGGGCGATCAAGTGCGTCGCCGGCGCGAATGCCTGGCCTGCGGTGAACGTTTCACCACCTTCGAAACCGCCGAACTGGTGTTGCCACGTCTGATCAAGTCCGACGGCAGCCGCCAGCCTTTCGACGAAGAAAAACTGCGCGCGGGTATGCAGCGCGCCCTGGAAAAACGCCCGGTGAGCGTCGAGCGGCTGGAAGCGGCGCTGGTGCACATCAAGCACAAGCTGCGTGCGACCGGCGAACGCGAGGTCAAGAGCCTGGTGGTGGGAGAACTGGTGATGGGCGAGCTGCAAAAGCTCGACGAAGTCGCCTATATCCGTTTCGCCTCGGTGTATCGACGCTTCCAGGACCTCAATGAGTTCCGCGAAGAGATCGACCGCCTGGCCCGTGAGCCGGTCAAACAATGACGACACCTTCTGCTGAACAGGCCGTACTCGACGCCCATTACATGGCCCGCGCCCTCGAATTGGCGCGCAAAGGCTTGTACACCACCCATCCCAACCCGCGGGTCGGCTGCGTGATTGTGCGCGATGGGCAGATTGTCGGCGAAGGCTGGCACGAGCGCACCGGCGAGCCCCACGCCGAGCCCAACGCCTTGCGTGCTGCTGGTAACAAGGCGCGCGGCGCCACGGTGTACGTGACCCTTGAACCCTGTAGCCACCACGGCCGTACACCGCCGTGCGCCGATGCGCTGGTGAGCGCTGGCGTGGCGCGCGTCGTCGCGGGCATGCAGGACCCGAATCCTGAAGTGGCGGGGCGCGGCATGCAGCGCCTGGCCCAGGCGGGGATTGAGATTCGCAGCGGCGTGCTGGAAAAAGAAGCACGCGCGCTCAACCCCGGTTTTCTGAAGCGCATGGAACACGGCCTGCCGTTTGTGCGGGTCAAGCTGGCGATGAGCCTGGACGGCCGCACCGCCATGGCCAGCGGCGAAAGCCAATGGATCACCGGCCCGGCTGCCCGCGCTGCCGTGCAACGCCTGCGTGCCGAGGCCAGCGTGGTGCTGACCGGTGCCGATACCGTCTTGGCTGATGGCGCGCGTTTGACCGTGCGCGCCGCCGAGCTGGGCCTGGATGAAGCAACCACCGCCCTGGCCATGTCGCGTCCGCCGCTGCGCGTGTTGATCGATGGCCGCTTGCGCGTGCCGCTCAACGCGCCGTTCTTCAAGGCCGGCCCGGCGCTGGTCATCACCTGCGTGACCCCGGAAAATCAATTTCCCCGTGGCCCCGAGTGCCTGGTGGTGCCGGGCGTCGATGGCCAGGTCGACCTGCGTTCGGCACTCGTGGCGCTGGCCGCCCGTGGCGTCAATGAAGTGCTGGTTGAAGCCGGGCCAAGTCTGGCAGGCGCATTTGCCCAGCAGGGGCTGGTGGACGAATACGTGATATTCGTCGCCGGCAAGTTTCTCGGCTCCGCCGCCCGGCCTTTGCTCGACTGGCCGCTTGAGAAACTGGCCGACGCCCCCCAACTCAAGATCACTGAAATGCGCGCTGTAGGCGACGACTGGCGGGTCACCGCCGTCCCGCTACCACCCGCGAGCGTATAATTCTGACCGGGCGCCCAACTGCCCCGTACCGTTTTCCAGGAGAAGGCCATGTTCACCGGCATCATCGAATCCATCGGCAGCATCCGCGCCATGACCCCCAAAGGCGGCGACGTGCGCCTGCTGGTTGAAACCGGCAAGCTGGATCTGGGCGACGTCAAGCTGGGCGACAGCATCGCCGTCAGCGGCGTGTGCCTCACTGTCATCGAACTGCCGGGTAACGGTTTTGCCGCCGACGTCAGCCGGGAAACCCTGGACTGCACCGCGATGAACGACCTCAAGGCCGGCAGCCCGGTCAACCTGGAAAAAGCCTTGACCCCGACCACCCGCCTGGGCGGCCACCTGGTCAGCGGCCATGTCGACGGCGTCGGTGAAGTGGTCGCGCGCAGCGAAAATGCACGCGCCGTGGAATTCCGCATCCGCGCGCCGAAAGAGCTGGCCAAATACATCGCCCACAAAGGCTCGATCACCGTCGACGGCACCAGCCTGACCGTGAACGCGGTGAATGGCGCCGAATTTGAACTGACCATCATTCCTCACACCCTCAGCGAAACCATCATGGCCTCGTACCAGCCAGGCCGCCGGGTGAACCTGGAAGTGGACTTGCTGGCCCGTTACCTGGAGCGCCTGTTGTTGGGCGATAAGGCCGCAGAGCCTACTGCCGGGAACATTACTGAAAGCTTTTTGGCCGCCAACGGCTACCTTAAATCCTGACCCAAGGGGGTGCCGCGTGGCGCTCAACAGCATCGAAGAACTGGTTGAAGACATCCGCCAAGGCAAGATGGTCATCCTGATGGATGACGAAGACCGCGAGAACGAAGGCGACATCATCATGGCCGCCGAGGCCTGCAAGCCTGAGCACATCAACTTCATGGCCAAGCACGCCCGCGGGCTGATCTGCATGCCCATGAGCCGCGAGCGCTGCGAGTTGCTCAAGCTGCCATTGATGGCGCCACGCAACGGGTCGGGTTTCGGCACCAAGTTCACCGTGTCCATCGAAGCCACGACGGGCGTCACCACCGGTATCTCCGCCGCTGACCGCGCGCGTACCGTGCAAGCCGCCGCCGCAAAAGACGCCAAGGCCGAAGACATTGTCAGCCCGGGCCACATTTTCCCGCTGATGGCCCAGCCGGGCGGCACCCTTGCGCGTGCCGGCCACACCGAAGCCGCCTGCGACCTGGCGCGCATGGCCGGTTTCGAGCCGAGCGGCGTGATCTGCGAAGTGATGAATGACGACGGCACCATGGCCCGTCGCACCGAACTGGAAGCGTTTGCCGCCGAACACGGCATCAAGATCGGCACCATTGCCGACCTGATTCACTACCGCATGATCCACGAACGTACCGTTCAGCGGATTGCCGAGCAGCCGCTGGACAGCGAACTGGGCCAATTCAATTTGGTGACCTACCGTGATTCAGTGGAAGGCGACGTGCACATGGCCCTGACCCTGGGCAACATCTGCGCGGAAGAACCGACCCTGGTGCGCGTGCACAACATGGACCCTTTGCGCGACCTGTTGATGGTCAAGCAGCCGGGCCGCTGGAGCCTGCGCGCCGCCATGGCCGCGGTTTCCGAGGCTGGCAGTGGCGTGGTGCTGTTGCTCGGTCACCCGTTGGATGGCGATGTATTGCTCGCCCATATCCGCGAAACCGCCGAGCACACGCCGGTGAAAAAACCGACCACCTACAGCATCGTCGGTGCCGGTTCGCAGATCCTGCGCGACCTTGGCGTGCGCAAAATGCGCTTGATGAGTGCGCCAATGAAATTTAATGCGATATCCGGTTTCGATCTGGAAGTTGTAGAATACGTGCCCTCCGAATAAAGGCCGGCGATTTTTGCCCCTTGTTCGCGGTTAACACATCACTGAGGGACGCACTTTTCGCGTCCCTGCTCTTTAAGAGATTTGTCGAATGACCCTGAAGACCATCGAAGGTACCTTCATCGCCCCGAAAGGCCGCTACGCCCTGGTAGTCGGCCGCTTCAACAGCTTCGTGGTTGAAAGCCTGGTAAGCGGTGCCGTGGACGCCCTGGTTCGCCACGGTGTGAGCGAAAGCGATATCACCCTGATCCGCGCCCCTGGCGCCTTCGAGATTCCACTGGTTGCGCAAAAAGTTGCCCAACAGGGTGAATACGCGGCAATCATCGCCCTGGGCGCGGTCATTCGTGGCGGTACTCCGCACTTCGAATACGTGGCTGGCGAATGCACCAAGGGCCTGGCCCAAGTGTCCATGGAGTTCGGTGTGCCGGTTGCGTTCGGCGTACTGACCGTTGACTCCATCGAGCAAGCCATCGAACGTTCCGGCACCAAGGCCGGTAACAAAGGCGCTGAAGCTGCCCTGTCCGCTCTGGAAATGGTCAGCCTGCTGTCGCAGTTGGAGGCCAAGTGATTTCCGACGAGAGCGACAACTTCAACCCGCGCGAACCACGCCCAGCCGATGCCGGCAAGCCGTCCAAGAACGAAAAGCGTCGCGCTGCTCGTCAATTGGCCACCCAGGCGCTGTACCAGCGTCACCTGGCCGGTGCCTCGTTGAACGAAATCGAAGCGCAGTTTCGCGTCGATAACGACTTCACCTTTGCCGACCTGCCGTACTTCCACGACATCCTGCACGGTGTGCATGCGCACCTGACCGAGATTGATACGGCCCTGGCGCCTTGCCTGGACCTGACCATCGAAGAGCTGGACCCGGTTGAACTGTGCGTAATGCGCCTGTCAGCCTGGGAACTGCTGTATCGCGTCGATGTGCCGTACCGCGTGGTGATCAACGAAGGTATCGAACTGGCGAAAGTCTACGGTTCGACCGACGGCCATAAGTTCGTCAACGGCGTGCTCGACAAGCTGGCCCCGCGCCTGCGTGAAGCTGAAGTGAAAGCGTACAAGCGCTGAATGGGCGAGTTTGAGCTGATCCGCCAGTTCTTCGCCGCCGCGCCCTGTGCGCAAGGCGGCGAGGGCATTGCACTGGGGATCGGCGACGACTGCGCCTTGCTGGCGCTCCCCGCCGGGGAGCAGCTGGCGGTTTCTACCGATACGCTGGTGGCCGGCGTGCATTTTGCCGACCCCTGCGATCCCTTTCTGCTCGGCCAGCGCTCGCTGGCTGTGGCGGTCAGCGATCTGGCCGCCATGGGCGCCAACCCCCTCGCATTCACCCTTGCACTCACCACCCCGACGGTCGAGGCCGACTGGCTGCAACGCTATGCCCAGGGCTTGAACGCCATGGCGCAAAGCTGCGGCGTGGGCCTGATCGGTGGCGACACCACGCGTGGGCCGCTGAGCCTGACCCTGACCGTGTTTGGCCGCGTGCCGGCCGGGCAGGCGTTGACCCGCAGCGGTGCGCAGCCGGGCGACGTGCTGTGTGTGGGCGGTGAACTGGGCGATGCCGCCGGCGCCTTGCCGTTGGTGCTGGGCCAGCGCAGCGCTGAGGCCGCCGTCGCCGAACCGTTGCTGGCGCATTACTGGTCGCCGCAACCGCAGTTGGCGCTGGGCCTCGCGTTGCGTGGCAGGGCGACGTCAGCCATGGATATTTCTGACGGCTTACTGGCCGATTGCGGGCATATCGCCAAGGCCTCGGCAGTCAGCCTGGTAGTCGAGCGTCAGAAGCTGCCGTTGTCAGCGGCATTGCTGGCGTTTGTCGGCGATGACGAGGCGCGTGTGGCTGCGTTGAGCGGGGGCGACGACTACGTATTGGTGTTCACCCTGCCACCTGCCCAGCTGGCGCCGTTGCTGGCGGGCGGCTGGCCAATCCACGTGATCGGCCGGGTTGAAGCCGGGCAGGGCGTCACGCTGCTTGATGCCAACGGGCAAGACATCACCCCCGCCGTGCGCGGCTACCAGCATTTTCGCGACACCCCCTGAATCGCAGACCTGCGCTACCCTCTATAGGTTCTTGTGCTGCGGGAGGTTGTCGCTATGGATGTGCGCCGCTGGCTGCTGGTCGGGTTGTGCGCAGCCGTTTCGCTGGTGCAGGCCGAAGAAACCCGGGTGCCGGGCAAGGTGATGCTGGCCAGTGAGGAATGGAACGACTACACCAACAAAGACGGCAGCGGCCTGGCCTGGGATGTACTGCGCCAGGTGTTCGAACCCGCGGGTATTACCCTGCAAACCCGCAGCGTGCCGTATACCCGCTCGGTCGGCCTGGCCCAGCGCGGTGAGGTGGACGGCTGGGTCGGTTCCTACCGCGACGAAGCCCGCGACGTGCTCTACCCGCACTGGAATTTCGACTCCGACCACATTTACGCCCTCGGGCTGGCAACCACGCCGACGCCGAGTATCGCCACGCTGGGCAACTACCGCCTGGCCTGGGTGCGCGGTTACAAGTACGAGGAGTACTTGCCGAATGTGCACCGCTTCAACCAGATCGAACGGCGCGACGGCATCTTGCCGATGCTGCAACACGGTCGGGCCGACTTCTACATCGATGCCCACACCGAAGCCAAATTTGTCCTGAGCCAGTCGGGCAACCCCTCGCAATTCAAGCTCACCCACATCGCCGAACTGCCGCTGTACGTGGGCTTTGCCGATAATGACCGTGGGCGGGCATTGATGGCGGTGTATGACCAGCGCATGGCCGCGCTGGTCAGAAGCGGCGAGCTCAAGCCCATTTTCGAGCACTGGAAGCAGCCGTATCCGTTCTGACCTGCATAGAACCGGGACGAAGGCCAATCGAACCTATTGATCTTTATCAACGATAATTCAGCTTAAGCGTCTGTAGGAACCTGCTGTTACAATGACGCCCTCTGTGAAATCTGAAATCAGGAGCACACGGTGCCCGTCGTTTTCGTCGCCGCTTCCAAGCTGCCTACCCCTTTTGCCACGTTCACCATGAACGGCTTTCTCGAAGAAGCCACCGGCCGCGAGCACGTTGTACTCAGCCTCGGTGACATCGCCGACGGCGCCCCGGTGCTGGGCCGTGTGCACTCCGAGTGCCTGACCGGTGACGCCTTGTTCAGCCAGCGCTGTGACTGCGGCTCGCAACTGGAAGCCGCGCTGCGCGCCATCGCCCGCGAAGGTCGTGGCGTGCTGCTGTACTTGCGTCAGGAAGGCCGTGGCATTGGCTTGATGAACAAGATCCGCGCCTACGAGCTGCAAGACGGCGGCGCCGACACCGTGGAAGCCAACGAGCGCCTGGGCTTTGCTGCCGATCAGCGTGATTACGGCATTTGCCTGCCGATGCTGGAGCATCTGGGCGTGAAATCCCTGCGCCTGATGACCAACAACCCGCGCAAGGTCAAAGCCTTGACCGAGATGGGCATCACCGTGGCCGAGCGCGTGCCGCTGCACACCGGGCACAACCCGCACAACAAGCTTTACCTGGCGACCAAAGCCAGCAAGCTCGACCATATGATGGGCAACGAGCATCAGGGCGAGGTCGACCGCGCGTGACCCGTGGCCAGGTCAAACGGCGACTGTCCTTCAACTGGTGGCAGTACCTGGCCCTGGCGCTGCTCCCGCTGTTCGTGCTCAACCTGGTGTTCGGCCAGGCTGAATCTCTGCTTCCCGTGTTGGCCATGCCGTTGTTTATCGCCGGCGTGGCCTCGATGTTTCTGAGCCTGCGCTATTTTCACGGCTACAAACACGCGCTGATCGCGACCTCCAAAGCCCTCGACACGCCCGAAGAACCGGCCGCCTGGATTACCCTGGCGGCGCGTCGGCGCGCGGCGCTGCTGGTGGCCGCGTTACCCGCCTGGATCGGCGCGCTGGCCGTGTTCGTCGGCCTTGAGGCCGTGCCCCTGTTTTTGCTGGCGCTGTCCACGATGGTGCTGTTTTACCTCTATCGCATTCCGCGCCAACTCGGATGAAGCGCCACTGGCTGGCGGTCTTGCTGCTGGCGTTCTGTGCCCAGGCTTCGGCTGCCGAACGCGTGGTCAGCCTGGCGCCGTCACTGTCTGAAATCGTGGTTGAACTGGGCGCCGCCGACGTGCTGGTGGGCGTGCTCGACGGTGGTGACCGGCCAGCGCAATTGGCGACGGTGCCGTCGGTTGGGCACTACGGCCAGTTGGACATGGAGCGCCTGCTCAGCCTCAAGCCCGATCTGATTTTGCTGTGGCCCGGCAGCGTCGGTCCGGCCCAGCGCGAGCAACTGCAGCGCCTGAATATCCCGGTCTACGTGGCCGAGCCCCATAAACTTGAACAGCTGACCTCCCAGGTCCAGGCCATTGCCGAGCAGCTTGGGCGGCACGAGGCTGGCCGGCAATTGGCCGCGCAGTTGCGCCAACGCCTGGCCGAACTGCGCCAGCGCTATCAACGCACCGAGCCGTTGCGGGTGTTTTACCAGGTGTGGAATCAGCCGCTGTACACGGTGGGGGGCGGGCAGATCATCAGCGATGCGCTGACGGTGTGTGGGGCGCGTAATGTGTTTGATGACCTCAAGCTGCCTGCGCCGCAGGTCAGCGTCGAGTCCGTGCTACAGCGCGACCCCGAGATGATCCTGGTGGGCGACCAGGCCCAGAAGGATGACTGGAAGGTTTGGCCGGCGATGGCGGAGCGGGTGCGTTTGGTGCCCGATAAGGGCCTGGAGCGGCCGAGTGGGCAGATGGTGGAGGCGGTGGCGCGGTTGTGTCAGGTGATATCACCTAACCTGTGATACCGCCTTCGAGAGCAATCTCCCACATTTGATCTGTGAATACATTCAAAAATGTGGGAGCGGGCTTGCTCGCGAAGAGGCCTGTGCAGGTACTCATCGAATTTCGGGTGTCCAAGTGACCCCAAACATCCACACCCGACCCTCCTCACGGTAGTTCTGATTGTTCTCGTAATTGGGATCCTGATAGCTGTACATCGCCCGCGCATAGGACTTGTCCAGCACATTGTCGACCTTCAGCGACAGCAACACTTCCCGGTTCAACGCCCAGCTGCCGCGCAGGCCGAGCAAAGCATAGCCACCCAGACGATGGTTGTTTTCTGCGTCGTCATAGCTTGCGCTGAAAGCCTGCCAGCTAGCGCCCACTCCCAGTTTGTCGAACTGCCGATCCAGGTCCAGGCTCAGCGTACGCCGTGCCCGACGCTCCAGGGTGTGGCCGGTGTCCCGGTCACGCGGATCAATAATCGACATCCCCAGGTTGCCTTGCCAGCCAAACAGTTCTTGCTTGAGCGCCGCCTCGAAGCCATTGATCCGGGCCGATGCCACGTTGCGTGGAATGTAGAAATCCATCTGTTGCGCGACGATGGCGTCCTTCAGATCGGTGCGATACAGCGAGGTTTCCAGGCGCGTCGTCTCAGTCAGTTGGCTGCGCCATTGCAGCTCATAGCTCTTTGAATGTTCCGGCTTGAGGTTGGGGTTGCTGCTGCCGGGGTAATACAGGTCATTAAAGCTCGGCGCGCGGAAGCCTTCGCTGTAGGACAGCAACAGATCGTTATTCGGGTTGAGTGGCAGTGTGAGTGTGCCGCTCCAAGTGTTCTGGCTGCCGAATTGCTGGTTTGTGTCGTGGCGCAAGCCCAATTCGGTGGAGAACGCCTGCGAGGCGTAGCGGTGCTGGATGAACGCTGCACGGTTCCAGCGGCTATCGGCATCCAGGTCTTCGCTGGCGCGTACGCGGTCTTCGTACCAGTCACCGCCGAGGATCAGGCTGTTACGGTCATCCAGAGTCAGGTCGTTCTGCCAGTTCACTGAGTCGCGATAAGTGTTGAAGGCGCTGCCCTCATCGCTGAGGTGGTCGCGCTTCTTGTCACGGTTCTCGCTGTGGCCCAGCTCTAGCCTGGTCTGCCAACGGTCGTTGAGTCTGGCGTCGACATAGCCACTGGCACTGCTCACCGTGTAGTCGGTGTAGGGCTTCTGGCCGACGCTTTCGAAAATGCTGACGTAGCGCCCGAATGGATTGTCATATTCCGACTTGCCCCGGCCATCCAGCAGATTGAAGCCGACTTCCACATCATCGCTCAATGAATGGCTGAGGTTCAGGCTCAGTGATTTATTGCGGTAGGCGTCATGATCGCCATCGGTGGCAAACGACTCGTGGGTCCAGTTGATGCCTTGGGTTTCATCCAGGCTGGCACCCAGGTTGAAGCGGGTGCGTTCATCGCCACCCGACAAGCCCAGGCTGCGTTCCCAGGTCTGGTTGCTGCCAAAGCCCAGGTGCAGGCGGGGGTGAACACCCGCCTGTGCATTGCGCCGGGTAAAGATCTGGATAACCCCGCCGATGGCGTCGCTGCCGTAGATGACTGAGCGTGAACCGCGCAGTACTTCCACGCGCTCAATCTGATCGACGCTCAAATACTGCAAGCCGCTGTCACCCGAAGTGGCATTGGCGATGCGCTGGCCATCCACCAGCACCAGACTCTGGGCAGTCTTGGTGCCGCGAATGAAGATACCCGGCAAACTGCCGCGTCCGCCGGTTTGCGCCACTTGCACGCCAGGCACGCGGCTGAGCAGGTCGGTGACGCTGGTGGGCTGCAGGCGGTCGATGTCATCGCGGGTGAACACGGTGTTGGCGGCGCTGCTGTCGTTACGCGCCTGGACCTGGCGGTTGGCGCTGATGACGACGTCGGGGAGCTTCAGCGCGTTGTCGCGCTCGAAGTTGTCAGCCAGCAGGTCGGCGGCGGGGAGCAACAGCAAAGGCAGAGCGAAGTGAAGACGGGTCATGGGCTGTCCATAGCATTCAGCGGCGATACAAAACACCGGTGGGAGCTGGCTTGCCTGCGATAGCGGTTTACCAGGCACATGAATGTTGAATGTGCCACCCTCATCGCAGGCAAGCCAGCTCCCACATGTTGATTCGGTTCTTACCGGTAAGTCGGGTTACAGGCCCAGCAGCGTCATCCGCTCGTGCACCGAAGCCTCGATGCCGGCTTCATCCAGCCCGCACTCAGCCAGCATCTGCGCCGGCTTGGCGTGTTCGACGTACGCATCGGGCAAGCCCAGGTGCAGCACCGACTTGAGGATGTTCTCCCGCGCCAGGAACTCGCTGACTGCCGCGCCGGCGCCGCCCATGATGGCGTTTTCTTCGACGGTCACCAGCAATTCGTGACGACCGGCGATTTCGCGTACCAGCGCTTCGTCCAGCGGTTTGACGAAACGCATGTCGACCACGGTGGCGTCGATTTTCTCGGCCACTTTCAGGGCTTCGGCCAGTTGCACACCGAAGACCAGGAACGCGGTCTTGCTGCCTTGGCGACGCACAATGCCTTTGCCGATCTCGATAGGCTCCAGGTCCTTCTCGATCACCGCATTCGGGCCATTGCCACGCGGGTAGCGCACGGCGGCCGGGCCGTTGTAGAGGTGGCCGGTGCTGAGCATCTTGCGCAGTTCGTTTTCGTCGCTCGGCGTCATCACCAGCATGCCGGGGATGCAACGCAGGTAGGACAGGTCAAAGCTACCGGCGTGGGTCGGGCCGTCTTCGCCCACCAGGCCTGCGCGGTCGATGGCAAACAGGACGTCGAGGTTCTGCACCGCCACGTCGTGCACAAGCTGGTCATAACCGCGTTGCAGGAACGTCGAGTAAATCGCCACCACCGGCTTGGCGCCTTCGCAGGCCATGCCTGCGGCGAAGGTCACCGCGTGTTGCTCGGCAATCGCCACATCGAAGTAGCGCAGCGGGAAACGCTCGCTGAACGCCACCAGGTCGGAACCTTCCTTCATCGCCGGGGTAATGCCTACCAGGCGCGGGTCGGCGGCGGCCATGTCGCACAGCCACTCGCCAAACACACCGGAATACTTCGGCCCGCCAGCCTTTTTCGGCGCAGCAGCAGGGGCGTCCACGGGTTCAAGCTTGGTGATGGCGTGGTAACCGATCGGATCGACTTCCGCCGGGGCGAAGCCTTTACCTTTTTTGGTGACGATATGCAGGAATTGCGGGCCCTTGAGGTCACGCATGTTGCGCAGCGTGGCGATCAGGGTCGGCAGGTCGTGGCCGTCGATGGGGCCGATGTAGTTCCAGCCCAACTCTTCAAACAACGTGCCGGGCACCAGCATGCCCTTGGCATATTCTTCGGTGCGCCGGGCAATTTCCCACGCGCCGGGCAGACGCGAGAGCACCTTTTTGCTGCCTTCGCGCATGCTGGCATAGGTGCGGCTGGAGAGGATTTTGGCCAGGTAATTGGACAAACCACCCACGTTGCGCGAAATCGACATGTCGTTGTCGTTGAGGATCACCAGCATGTTGGCGTCCACTTCCGGCGCATGGTTCAGCGCTTCGAAGGCCATGCCGGCGGTCAGTGCGCCATCACCAATCACCGCAATCGCTTTGCGATCACTGCCTTGCAGGCGGGCGGCAATCGCCATGCCCAGCGCTGCACTGATGGAGGTGCTGGAGTGGCCGACGCCAAAGGTGTCGTACTCGCTCTCGGAGCGACGCGGGAAGGCGGCCAGGCCGTCCTTCTGGCGCAGGGTGCCCATGCGCTCGCGGCGGCCCGTGAGGATTTTATGCGGATACGCCTGATGGCCCACGTCCCACACCAGCCGGTCGTCCGGGGTGTCGAACACGTAATGCAGGGCGATGGTCAGCTCGATGACGCCCAGGCCGGCACCGAAATGCCCACCGGTCTGGCCGACCGTGTAGAGCAATTCCAGGCGCAACTCATCGGCCAGGGTTTCCAGCTCGGCTTCACCCAGTCGACGCAGGCCGTCCGGCGTGGCAGCACGGTCGAGCAGGGGCGTGGACGGGCGTTTGCGGGGAATCTCTTGAAACGTCGTGGGCATCAGGCGAATCGTTATAGGTATAGAAGAGGCGGCAGTTTACCTCAAGCATCGCAAACTGCCCACGCAGAGCGCCGAACTTGGCCGATATGCGGCGGTAATAGCCGCTGTGATCAGTGGCGGCGTTCGACGATATACCGCGCCAGGTCACGCAGCGGCTCGGCCGCCGCGTCGAAAGGTCGCAGGGCGTCCAGGGCCTGGTCGCGCAGTTCCAGGGCATAGGCCTTGGCGGCGTCCAGCCCGAGCAGCGCAGGATAGGTCGGTTTGTCCCGTGCGATGTCGGCACCTTGGCGTTTGCCCAGGGTCGCGGTGTCACTTTCGACGTCGAGGATGTCGTCCTGCACCTGGAACGCCAGGCCGATGGCCCGGGAATAGGTCTGCAAGGCGGCCAACTGCGCAGCGTCTGCGCGGCCACTGGCCAAAGCACCCAGTTCCACGGCGGCTTCAATCAACGCGCCGGTCTTGTGGCGGTGCATATGTTCGAGGGCTTGCTGGTCCAGCTTGAGGCTGACCGAGCCCATGTCGATCGCTTGCCCGCCGACCATGCCGGCCGGGCCTGCCGCGTGAGCCAGCTTAGTGACCATGCGCAGGCGGATCTCGGCGCTGACGCTGCTCAGGCGCGGGTCCAGCAAGGCGCTGAACGCCAGGCTTTGCAGGCCGTCACCCGCCAAAATCGCATAGGCTTCATCAAAGGCTTTGTGGGTGGTGGGCTGGCCGCGACGCAGATCGTCGTCGTCCATGGCCGGCAAATCGTCATGCACCAGGGAATAGGCGTGAATCAACTCCACGGCGCACGCTGCGCCGTTGGCTTCTTCGGCCGGCGCGCCAAGGGCTTCACACGCGGCATAGGCCAGCAACGGGCGAACACGCTTGCCACCATTCATCACGCTATAGCGCATGGCCTCATAGAGGCGGTTCATTTCCGGGCTGGGCGCAACAAACAAGGGGTCCAGCGCCGTATTCACCCGGGCTTGGCTACTGGCCTGATACGCGTCGATCATTCGGGCTGTTCCGCATCGAAAGGTTCTTCGGCCAACTCCCCGTCGCGTTCCAGCAGCACTTGCACCTTCTGCTCTGCCTGCGCCAGCGCGCTCTGGCAGTCGCGAGTCAGGCCAATGCCTTGCTCAAACGCTGTCAAAGAGTCTTCCAGCGACAACTCGCCGTTCTCCAGACGCTCGACCAGGGTTTGCAGGTCAGCGAGGGATTGTTCGAAATCGAGTGCAACTTTTTTGCGGGCCATGGCGGCTAATCCGGTAGACGGTAAACCGGCGCGACACTAGCAGACATGGGGATTCTGGGCAAATGAGCGGGTCAGTTGGCAGAAGTGAGTCAATCGCTCAAGTCATTGATTTGATAGCGCGTACTGCGGCCTCCGCCGGGCAACCGCACCAAGCAGTTTTTTTCCAGCAGATCAGCCAGGTGACGGGTCGCTGTGGCCTTGGACACCTTCGCGACAGCTTGGTACTGCGCTGCGCTGATGCCGTCTTTAAAGCCTTTTTCACCGCCGTCAAGCAGACGGTTGAGTACCTTGATTTGCTCGGCAGACAAAACGAGGTGTCGGTGCTGCTGCCAGAAACGTGTTTTGTCCAGGACGCGGTCGATCCGCTTTATGGCTTGCAACAGGCTGAGCAACAGCGTTTTGAGGAACCATTCCAGCCAGTCAGTGATATCCAGCGTGGCCTTCTGGTTGGACTCGAGTGCCTTGTAGTAACCGGGTCGGTCCTCCAGGATGCTGGCAGACATGGCATAAAAACGGATAGCCTGGTGCTCGCCTTGGGCCAGCGCCAAATCCGTGATTGCGCGTGTCAGGCGACCATTACCGTCATCGAAGGGATGCAGCGTGACAAACCAGAAATGCGCTACGCCAGCGCGGACCAGCGGGTCCAGTTCCGGTTGATCGCGACTGGTTTCGAACCATTCGAGAAAATCATTCAGCGCTTGTTCCAGGTTCCCGCGCGGCGGCGCCTCAAAATGCACGATCGGCCGATCAAGCCGCCCCGACACCACCTGCATTGGCTCCTCGCCGCGCAATGCCCCGACATTCAGTACTCGCGCTGCGTAACCTGCCTCTGGTGCTGGAAACAAAAGATGATGCCAGTTAAAAAGACGCGCGAGGGTGAAGGGTTGGGCGTATTGCTGGGTGGCATCCATCATCAATTCAGCCAAACCTTCGCTACGGCGGCTGACGCTGATATTTTTCAAGGGCTCCAAACCCAAACGCCGCGCCAGTGATGAACGTACCGAACCCACATTCAGTTGTTCCCCCTCGATTGCCGAAGAGGTCAGGATATTTTGCAGTAATGCATCCAGTTCGTTCTGCGCGTTGGCCGCTTGGCTCACGGTACCGAGCATGCCCAGCAGTTTCCCTTGGGCTTGCCCGCACTCACGCAAGAGAGTCGCCAGGCGCCCCGGTTGCCAGTGGAAGTGCGGCCAGTCGGCGTGTTGCCAGATCCAGAACGGATGATCCATGACTCGGTACCTGTAGCGTGAGCCGAATAGAAAGGTTATTCGGCTCATATTGTGAGCCGATTGTGCATTTTATTCGGCTCATCGTCCACTCAACCACCCATGCTCGATAAACGGTGGGTGGCTTTGTCAACATTCCATCAGGACTCGTTGCCGTGTGCCGTCGCCGCCCGCAGATAGTTGTAAACACTGGCACGGGAGATCTTGAAGTAGTCGCCAACGTAGTCGACAAAATTGCGTACATCCAATAAACCATGTTCCCGCGCCTGCACCAGCGCCTGGATGATTTCTGCGCGGCCAAAATCGCTCGGCTTCAGGTTATTGGAGGCTGCGACGGCTTCAACGATTTCATTGAGCTTTTCCCGCCAGTCGCCGCTGAACAGCGACTCGGGGCGCGTCTGGGATTGCTGGCCAACGGCGAAACCACTGATGAGCTTCTGCACCTGGGCCAGCGCGGTGACGTCGAAGTTCAGGCACAGCAGCGTTTTCGGCTCCCCGTCTTCAGCCCGCGCCACCATGGTGATCGAGCGCAGCTTGCGGCTGTTGGGACCGGTCTTTTCATAAGGCCCCACCACGTCCGGCCCGGCGGCCAATTCCGGCAGATCGGTGATCAGCGATTCATCGCCAACCTGGCGCCTGGAGAAGCCATTGGCGATATGGGCAATGCGCCCGCTGCGCAGGTCGTGCACCACCGCTTCCAGGTCTGGATAGAGCAGGGCGGCGATGCCGTCGGCGGTGGCCTTGATGAATGCGATATCGACCATGGGGTAACCGGGTACCGGAAATAGGAAAGGCGATTGTACGCAAGCGCCCAAACACTTGTCAGTTGGCGGCCTGCATCCGTTCCACTGCGAGGGTCGCCAAAGCGACATCCTGGGCGGCAAGGCCGGTCAGGTCGGCGATGGTCAGGTCTTCATCGCTGAAGCGCCCGCAGGCTTTGCCCGCCAGCACGTCGCCGAGAGAAACGTCGGCGTGGCCGGTAATCAAACCGGCCTTTACTGCATGGCTCATTTCGCCATGGTCCACGCATTGGGCGCGGTCGTCGGTCATCACTACTCGGGCCCGTTGCAGCAACACAGGGTCCAGTTCCTGTTTGCCCGGGCTATCGGCACCGAGGGCGACGATATGCGTGCCCGCGCGAACCACGGCTGAAGGTACAAGTGCTTCGGATGAGGGCGTGCAGGTAATCACCAGGTTGCACTGTGCGAAAACTTCTTCGACGCTGTCGGCTGTTTGGGCTTTCAATCCATGGTGCGCCAGGCTTTTGGCCAAGCGTTGCGCCCTTTGCGTACTGCGCCCCCAGATCACCACGCGCTCGATTCCGAGCAACTCGCAGGCCCAGCGCGCCTGCAGTTCAGCCTGGTGCCCGCTGCCGATAATCCCCAACGCGCTCACCTGCGAAGGCGCCCCGGCCCGGGCAGCCAGAGCGCCGGCTGCGGCGGTGCGCCAACTGGTCAGCCAGCCTTCGTCATTGAGTACGGCCAGGGTCTTGCCGGTGTGGGAGTCGAACACCAGCACCAGTCCGTTATTGGTCGTAAGGCCCCGGGACGGGTTCTCGTAAAACCCCATGGCCAGCTTGACCACAAACATCGAACCGTCCTTCGCGTAACCGGCCTTGATATGACAGTCCCCCGGCGGCTTCTCAAACAGCAACACGCCCGGCGGCGGCGCGACGATGCGCCCGTCAGCGTGGCTGATCAGCGCTTGTTCAACGGCCTGCAACATGTCTTTACGCAGCAAGGCGGTGCGCAACTCGCTGAGCCCGTAAACCGCCAGTGGTACCGGGCTCATCAAGTGCGCTCCCGCAGGTAATTGGCGAACACGCCGAGGCCCTCTTCCATCTGCGCGCGGCCGTAACCGATGCGAAAACGGTCTTGCGGCACCGGCCCGAGTTCCGAATGATAAATACTCGAGGGCAGCAACAACACGCCCGTGCGTTCAACCAGCTCATTGCAGAACACCTCGACCCCTTCAGCGCCCAGGTAGCGCGGGTAGGCAATGCAGCCGCCATCCGGGTGAGCCCACTCAAACTGCTCGGCAAACTCAGCAAAGAAGCCGTCCAGCAAGCCCAGATTGTGGCGCATCAATTGATGAATGCGCGCGAGGATTGTGTCCCGCGCCTTCAGCGCAATGATTGACAGCACCTCGCTCGGCCCCGAATTGCAGATCGACAGGTAATGTTTCATACGCTCCATGCGCAGCAGCAGCGCACGATCCTGACAAGCGATCCAGCCAATTCGCAGGCCGGGCAGACCATAGGGCTTGGACATCACCGCCAGCGACACCCCGCGCTCATACACATCCGCCACCGCCGGCAGCTGTTCGCCAAGCCCCAGCAGGCGATACGCCTCGTCGCTGAACAGGTAAATCCCGTGCAGGCGACACAAGGCTACCAACTGGTCGAAACGCTCACGCTCCAGGATCTTGCCGGTGGGGTTGTGAGGGAAATTGATGGAAATCAGCTTGGTGTTCGGCCGAATCGCGGCGGCCACTGCATCGATGTCCAGCGTCCAGTTTTGCGCCGGGTCCAGCGCCACGCCAGACACTTCGCAAATGCTTAAGGGGATGGTTTCCGCTGACTGGTAATTGGGCGTCAGCACAATCGCATGGTCGCCGGCATCGAGCAGCGCGTGCATCGCCACGTACAAGCCTTCCTCGGCACCGGCAAAACACAGCAAGTCCTTGGGCTTGAGCTGTTCGTAAGTCGATGCGATCACTTCCAGCAACGCCGGCAGGCCCCAGGTTTGCGTGTAGCCGAGCGGCAGATTCTCGAACGCCTCCCGGTCATCCGCGCTTGCCATCGCCAGCAATTCCTTGAGGGTGAGGCTCTGGGCGTCGGAAGCCGTCATGTGATAACGCGCAGAAAACTCCCACTTGGAAAAGTAGGTTTCGAGCTTGAAATCGGGGAGGGTGGCCATGGCGCGTTTCCTGAAGATGAGCGAGGTCAGAAAGGCGACATTAGCTGGATGTATATAATTTGTCTAATGTGTATTTTTAGTCTAATTGAGGGGTTTAGAGAAATTTAAAGTGCCAGCAGGACGATTCTGTAAGTCGTGCGAGGTCATTCCTGGAGTGCTCATAGCCCCTTGTGACCGCAAAGGTCCCTGACTAGCCTGCCTTGCGTCTCAATGATCGGGTCAGTCCGTTTTGTCGCGAAGCCCGCGCCTGAAACCCAAGAGTGAAACTGGAATGAGCGAAACCTCTATCGGCTTGATTGCGCCTCCTGCGGGTTACAGCGATTGGCTAAGTGAACTCAAACTGCGCATCCACACAGCCCAGCAGCGTGCGACGCTGGCGGTGAACCGTGAACTGGTGCTGCTCTACTGGCAAATGGGCAACGATATTCTGACCCGCCAGGCAGAGCAGGGCTGGGGAAGCAAAGTGATTGATCGCCTTGCTCAGGATTTGCGTGCAGCGTTTCCCAAAATGAAAGGTTTCTCGCCACGTAACCTTAAATACATGAGGTCTTTCGCCGAAGCGTGGCCGGACGCAGAATTTGTGCAAGGGGTGCTTGCACAATTGCCGTGGTACCACCAGATAGCTCTCCTGGACAAACTCCCCGGCCCCGAAACCCGCCGTTGGTACATCGCCCAAGCGATCGAACACAGCTGGTCGCGCAACACGCTCGTCATGCAAATCGAAGGTCGCCTGCTGGAGCGCAGTGGCAAGGCCGTCAGCAACTTTGAGAGCCACCTGCCCAAACCCATGTCCGATCTGGCCCGTGAGTCGCTGAAAGATCCCTATCGCTTTGACTTTCTCAGCCTCGCCCTGGATGCGCAGGAGCGCGATATAGAAAACGCGTTGATCAAGCACGTCACTGACTTTCTGCTGGAGTTGGGAGCCGGTTTCGCCTTCGTCGGCCAGCAGGTGCTACTGGATGTGGGGGGAGACGAGTTCTTCGTCGACCTGCTGTTCTATCACTTGAAGCTGCGTTGCTATGTAGTGATCGAACTCAAGGCCGGAAAATTCAAGCCGGAGCACTTGGGCAAGTTGGGTTTTTATCTTGCTGCGGTGGATGCCCGGCTCAAGCATCGGCAGGATGGGCCAACCATTGGCCTGTTGCTGTGCAAGAGCAAAAATGAAGTGGTCGCTGAATACGCATTGCGCGATAACAATCGACCTATCGGCGTTGCGGAATATCAGTTGGTGGAATCTTTGCCCGCGGAGCTGCAAACGAGTTTGCCAAGCATTGAACAGATAGAGCGGGAGTTGGCGGGTTAGCGATTAAGGTCAAAGCGATACCTGTGGCGAGGGAGCTTGCTCCCGCTGGGCCGCGAAGCGGCCCCAAAGAGGGGACTGCTGCGCAGTCCAGCGAGAGCAAGCCTCCTCGCCAGAGGTACGGTGTTCACCCGCAACTCACGGTATGTGGATCAAGCCGTTTTCTTGCTCCCCGAATCCATATCCGTGCTGCCCCAAGGCCGCCAATCGTCGGTATGCCGCTCGCTGCCATGAGGGCCGCTGGAGCTGGTGCCGCCCGCCAGGAATTTCTCCCATAGGTTCTTGCTGTCGGGGTCGCCGTCCTTGTGCAGGTGAGGCGCCAGGCGAGCCAGCGAGCTGCCTTTCTTGTCTTCGGTTTCCTTGAAGTGTTTCCACTCGTCCGACTGGTATTCAAACATCGACTTGTCGTCCGGCGTGTCCCGGCCGCCGTACATGTAGCTGGCGTAGCGGGCGTATTCGAGCTTGTCGCCCCAGTCGTCCTTGGTCACGCCAGCGGCGGCGAGGTCTTTGAAGAACTGGCCTTGTGAGTCTGTGAGTTTCTGCATTTTGGCGTGTTCGACCGCTTCGGCAATCAGGGTGCCTGCAATCCCGAAAATCACACCGGCCACGGCGAAAACCGGCCCGGCAATACGGGCGCCCATGGCGAGCCCGCGTACGACGGTGGCGGCCACATCACCAGCCAGTTTGCCGGCCAGGTGAGCGCCTTTGGGGGCGAACATCGAGATGGTATTGGCAATGGCCATACCGGTACCGGATGCACCGCCGCCCAGCGTGAAGGCGGCGTCGGTTTTCTCCAGTGCGGTCTTGGCATTCTTCAGTTTGCGGGCACCGGAAACGATGTCCATCACGCCGCCGGTCAAATCCAGGCCGGCGCCGCCCATAAAGCGCAGGAACGAGCGACCGGAGGCGATCGCAATTTCGGATTTGGACGCCGGGCTACCTTTGCCGGGGATGTTCTTGGCGCCCATCTGTTCGCCAAGGGATTTGGCGGCGTTGTCATATTCCTTGACCTCATCGGCCGACAGGTTGCCCACGTCGAGTTTCTTGAGGGTTTCGGAAGACTCCTTGACTTGGGTACTGATGGAGGCGGCCAGTGCGTCGGATTTTTCAGCGGTTTTCTTGCCCCAGATGTCCGGCAGGTTCTCGTCGATCAGACCGAGCCATTCAGTCGCTTTGATTTTCGGCGGGCCTTTACCGTCGGTGTCCACGGCAGGGTCATAGGTTTTGCTGCCCCCCAGGGTTTCCACGATGTTCGAGCCGAACTTGAGGAAGTCGTTGGTAAAGCTCAAGCCGGAGACCAGATCTTTCGCGGCGGCGATTTTCTGGTCGTCGGTCATGTTGGCGCCGCCATTGGCGAGCTGCAGGGCGCCGCTGACCAAGTTCATGGTGCCTGCCATGGCACTCAGCCCGCCGGTGGAGCTGGCGGTGTGCAGCATCGTCTTCAGGGAACCGGCGGCCGCTTCGCGATTGGCGCCCAGGCCTTTGAGTTGAGTATCGACAATCTTGTCGATGGCCTTCGCGTCCCCGCTGGCGGCTGCGAGGCGAATGGCCGCTGCAATCTGTTTGTTTTCCCCGGGGGTCAGCCCTTTGATATGGCCGTCAAGGATGTCGATTTCATCTTTCATCTTTTTGTACATGTCGTACGTTTTGTCGCCCTTGTCCAGGGCGCCGAGGGTGGCGTTGATGCCGCCCTTGACCATGGTGAACGTGGCCTTCAGCCCGCTTTCGGCGTTTTCCGGCGATACCTTGTCGGGGTTTTCCATGTAGGTGTTGAGCTGGTGCGTCATCATGTTCTGGTCGAACGTCTGGCGGCGCGCGGTGTAGCTGTCCGGTTCAAGGATGCGCAGCGATTCGAAGTAGCGGTCTACGTCCAGCTCGGCCATTTCGGCTTTTTTAGGGTCGCCCGAGTCATTCATGGCGATCACATAGTCTTCGAAGTTCAAGTTGGCGTCGCGGGTGCCGTCTTTGAACAGTGCCGGGAAAACTTGTTCGCGTACTTCGTTCAATCGATCCTCGGACAAACTACCGACACTTTTCTTTAGTTCGGCGTCGTAGCGGTCCTTAATGCCTTCTTTACCCATCAAGGTGGAAATTTCTTTGGCGAGTTTTTCTTCGTCAACCATCTCCTTGACGTCTTTGCCGTTCAGCTTGGTCGGGCTCTTATCGGTTTCGCGGTAAGTGCCGCTGCCCAGGTTAATGCTCTCGGCGTAACCGTAAAGATCGTAGCCATTGTCCAGCGCGGCCTGGGCGTCCATCAACTTGACGATCTTCGCTTCATCCGAGTCTTCGGCCAGCTTGCCGCTCTTGATGTCGTCGCGGATGCCCTGCACAAAGTTCTCGGCGGTCTGGCCGCCCACGGTCTTGTCGTTGGGCAACTCCATGTCCATCAAGCCTTCGGCGCCGAAGGTGGGGATGTTGTACTTGTCGCGCAGGGCCTGCACGTCTTGCGGCTCATCGGGTGGCGCGGCCTTGTCGGTGTGCGTCGCGTCTTTGACGTGCATCAGGTCGCCCTTGAGGCTCGAGTACCCGTACTTGCCGAAATCCTGCAAGCGGCCGGCCTCGGTGCCGTGGCGGGCTTCCTTGTCTTTGGTGAAACCATCGATGCTGTCGTTGTCTTTGTTGCGGGCGTCGTAACCGGTGAGCAGCTTGCCGTTCTCGTCGAGGCTGACCACATGCTCCAGGACTTGGGTGGCGCGGTACGCAGCGTCGGCGTCGTTCTCGAAATCACCGACCTGTTTTTTCAGGTTGTCCTTCACGTCGCTCTGGTTGCCGAGGTTTTTCAATAGCGGCGTGGCGTCGATGATTTCCTTGGCCGAGCGCGTGTCACCGTCGGGGCGTTTCTGCTTGTCGCCCAGGTCCGACTTCACCACTTCGCCGCGCAGGCTTGAGTAACCGTATTTGCCAAAGTCCTGCAAGCGCCCGGCTTCGGTGCCGTGCCGAGCCTCGCCGTCCTTGGTGAACCCGTCGATGCTGTTGTTGCCGACATTTTTGCCGTCGGTCAGTTTGCCGTCTTCGTCGATATACTCGACATGCTCCAGCACCTTGGAGGCGCGATAGGCGGCGTCTGCGTCTTTTTCAAAATCGCCGACTTGTTTTTTAAGGTTGTCTTTCACGCCGCTCTGGTTGCCCAGTTGGCTGAGCAGGGGGGTGTCCTTGATGATTTGTTCTGCCGAACGGGTGTCACCTTCGGGACGTTTCTGGCCCTTGCCCAACTCATCCGTCGGTTTGGGTTTGGGCGCTGTGGCGGCGTTTTTGACGGATTTTTCCCAGGCAGCGACCTTGGTTTTATCAGTGCCCTCGGCGTCCTTTGGGGTGGGTTCTACCTTCGCTACCATGGTCATGCTCCTGAGTTGATTGTTGCGCTTAAAGCGCCGCCAGTAAGGGTGTATCAGTGTTAATCCTTTTAAATCGAACAGAGCTCTACAACTTCCCGGGCAAGTGCCCGGAACTTATTAGTCAATAACAAGGACATGCCGCTAGTTGTTCGACGGCTGTTGGTAAGTGCGGTGAATCAGAGTGATTTGGAACTTAGCACGGGGAATTGCCGAATTCGCAAAGTCTTCACAACAATTCACAACGCCGATAGCCTGTTTAGAACCTTGACCGTGTAATACCGGCACACGCGAAAAAGCCTGCGGTTGAGCGCAGGCTTGTTCTAGAGCGGGGTGTAGCTTAGTGCGTGCGGTGAGTGCCGAATAACCGTTCATCAGGTTGCGGTAGTTCGGAATCCGCTGGGACAACAAGTTGCCCAGGCCTTCGATGTCGTTGCGCCAGTCGCGATGCAACTCACACGCCACCGAAAACCAGTTCATCAGTTGCGCACCGGCCTGCGTCATCCGGCTCCAGGCCGCTTGCTGCACCGTGGTGTTGAAAGTGCCCGAAGCGTCCGTCACCACAAACACCTCAAACCCTTCCGCCAGCGCCGACAGCGTGGGGAACGCTACGCAGACATCCGTGACCACACCGGCAATGATGATCTGTTTGCGCCCGGTGGCTTTGATCGCCTTGACGAAGTCTTCGTTGTCCCACGCGTTGATCTGGCCAGGGCGAGCGATGTAGGGCGCGTCCGGGAACATTTCCTTCAATTCCGGCACCAGCGGACCATTGGGGCCTTGCTCGAAGCTGGTGGTGAGGATGGTTGGCAGGTTGAAGAACTTGGCCAGGTCGGCCAGGGCCAGCACGTTGTTCTTGAACTCATTGGGCGAGAAGTCCTGCACCAGGGAAATCAGGCCGGTCTGGTGGTCGACCAGCAACACGATGGCGTCGTCTTTGTTCAAGCGGTTGTAGGTTGGAGTGCTCATGGTTGAAATCCTTTTTGTTTGGGTGGGTTGGGCGTTGCGTTCAACATGGGCACAGATTAATGGGTGGCTTGCGGGGGATAAATCGGCTGTGGTGCGTAATTCTGTCAACTGAAAAGAGACAATGATAAAAAATTGATGCAAAAAATCTCACGCGTGAGCTATTGAGCGCATCGAAAATTGCCTGTAGATTTTCTCACGCGTGAGTTTTTCACAACGAGGCCAGTACATGAAAAGCAGCTCTCCATCGAGCCCGTCTGAAGGGCCCGATTCCGATTCAGCAAGCCTTCAGGGAGAGCGCTCAAAACCGTCCGCGAAAAAGCCGTCGAGCTTTTACATGAAGCAGATGCGCGCGGGCCTGGCGGCCGCCGGGTATGTGAAACACGAAACTTGGGTGCTTCCCGAAAACCGAAGCTTGCTCAAGCAGATGGAGAAACAGCTTCGCCAGCCGATTCTGGCTGGCTCATTCATGTCGGAGAATTTCATGAGCGCAGGTAACAACTGGAATATCGACCGCCTTTTCACGGCGCTTCAGGCCCTGGACGACGTGGTTTCCAACGACATCACGCTTTCTCTGGTTCAAGGCTCCGAGTCCAGCATCAAGCTGGAAATGAACGACTTCGGTGGCTTGCCGATTTACATCGCGGTGGTGGGCGAACAGATCATCGTCGACACCGTGCTGGTCGACGTCGAGTCGATCAACGACGTGCAAAAATTCAATGACGCCGTGCTGCGCAGCCGGGAAATGTTCCCGCTGTCTTCGATCGGCATCGAGTCGATGCCCAACGGCCAGGTTGTCTACAACATGTTCGGTGCATTGAGCTCCGACTCCAGCCTGACCAACATCGTGACCGAGGTGAAAACCCTGGTCGACAACGTGCAGCGCGCCAGCGAAGCCTTCGAACGTTTCTTCAATTAAGTATTCGGGAGTATCCAATGACTCAGTCCATCTGGAGCAAGCTGTTCACCGCGCTGCGTGGCGGTGCCAGCGAAGTCGGCGAATCGATCGTCGACCAGCAAGCCCTGCGCATCCTTGACCAGGAAATTCGCGATGCCGACACCGCGCTGGCCAATGCCAAGCGTGAGTTGGTCAGCATCATGGCCAAGCACAAACTGGCGAATGATCGCGTCGGTGAATACGACGCCAAGATCAAGGACCTGGAAACCAAGGCGATGGCCGCCATCCAGGCCAACCGCGAAGACCTGGCCCTGGAAGTGGCCGAAGCCATTTCGACCCTGACCACCGAACGCGACGCGGAGCAAAAGCAGACCGCTGAATTTGGTGGTTACGCCGAAAGCATGCGTAAAGACATCACCAAGGCCGAAAGCCGGATCAAAAGCCTGCGCCAGCAAGTGGACATGGCCAAGGCGCGTGAAAGCGTGCAAAAGGCCCAGGTCAGCGCGTCCATCGCCAGTGGCGGTGCCAATGGCAAACTGGAAACCGCGGTCGGTACGCTGAACCGCCTGCAGGCCAAGCAGCAGCAACGCGCCGCCGAACTGCAAGCCCAGGACGAGCTGGCCGAGGCTTCCACGGGCACTGATCTTGAGCGCAAGCTGCGCGAAGCCGGCATCACGCCGAATGAAGGCAGCGCCAATGCGATTCTGGAGCGTCTGAAGCAAAAGTCGGCTGAGTAAATAAAGCCGCAACAGGAGGGGCCTATTCTCGGCCCTTTCTTTTTTATATCGAGGTCAGGATGGACGCCCTCAAGGGTTTCAAGACAATCGCAGGCTTGGCCCTGTTGATGGTTGCGCTGCAACTGTTCAATGTGGCGAGCGGTTACAGTCTCATGGCCTTCGGCCTGGTCCCGAGAACCGTGCAGGGGTTGTTCGGTATCCTCACCTCACCGTTTTTGCACGGGTCTTTTGCGCACCTGAGTGCAAACCTGATCGCCTTTTTAGTGCTGGGCACGCTGGTGATTATCGAAGGGTTCAACCGGTTTATCAGCGTCAGCACGATCATCATCCTGCTGGGCGGCGCGCTGGTGTGGCTGTTCGGTTTCAGTGGCGTGCACATCGGGGCCAGTGGCTGGGTGTTCGGGCTGTGGGCCTATCTGTTGTCGCGTGCCTGGTTTCACCGAAGCTGGGGCAACCTGATCATCGCCGCTGTGGTCGCGCTACTCTATGGCGGCCTGGTCCTGGGTTTCCTGCCGCGTCAGGGGGTTTCCTTTGAGGGCCACCTGTTTGGTGCGTTTGCCGGGTTTATTGCCGCCAAGGTCCTTCTTTCCACCCACCTCAAGGAACGCTCCAATGGGATGGTTTAAACAGTTGATGGGGCTCGAGGCCCCGCACGCAAATGCCGAATCAAAACCGGCGCTGCCAACCACCGGCCCGCTGGGTTTGGCGCCAGGCAAAGGCGTGACCTTCGACGCGATCCTGAAATTGTTGCTCGATGAGAAAACCTCGGTGGTCATCCCCGGCACCCAGGAAATCTGGAGCAATGGCACCGTTGACCTCGGGCAATCCACCTGGCTGTCGCGCTACTACATGAACGACGAGGATTACTGGCTGCAGGTGCACACCACCGGCGACATCGCTGGCCAGGTCGAGTCGGTGATTCTGTTCAACTACCTCAGCTACGTCACTATCAGCAGCGAAGCGGAACTGCGCAGGCTCGCGGGCCCGCAGAGTCTGATCGGGCTGCCGACCTACACCCACAACGGCGTCGAATACCAGCGCGTGTGGGGCAGCGAAAACGGCCAGACCGAATTGGTGGCGATGACCGAGCAGGTGGTCAACCCGGAAGAGTCCTACAACGTCGAACACCGTTCGATGCTATATGCTCGCGACACCGGCCTGACGGACCGTCGGGAATTTTTGCTGTTTTCCGTTGAAGAAGACGCCGAAGGCACCATCAGCCTGAGCACTTCGCTGGGCATTTCCCTGTACACCACCGATTTGAACGCGCTCTAAAAAGGACGAAGTCAATGCTAGAAGCACTCTCCATTTCCCTGAACAAGGCGGCTGTGCTCGGGTTTGTCATCTACATCCTCGGGGCCGCTGTGTTGCTCGTGCTGTTCCAGTTCATCTATACCCGCATCACCCCGCACAAAGAGTTCGAGCTGATCCGCTCGGGCAACGTGTCGGCAGCGGTCGCCCTGGGCGGCGCCATCATCGGCTTCGCGATTCCGGCCAGCAACGTGATTGCTTACTCGGTCAGCGTTCTCGACTTCGTCGTCTGGGCCGTGATCGCGGCCGTCGTGCAACTGCTGGCGTTCCTGCTGACCACCCTGGTGCTCAAAGGCACGTCCGAGCGCATCAGCAAAGGCGAACTCGCCGCCGGTATCTACGTGGCCGCCGTGGCTATCAGCGTGGGTATGCTCAACGCCGCCTGCATGACGCCTACCCAGAACTGACAGCGCACGGAGCCTTTGATGAAACGAAGCAAATACGTTCAGCTGTCGCTGGCCGCGTCGGTCGCCATGGCTATTTCCGGCTGCGGGCCATCGGAAAAAACCTACGATGTGCAGAAGAAGTACAACTTCCAGTCCGTGCAGCAATGTGCCGATGAAAAGCTCCCGGTGGACGTGTGCTCGGACGCCTACATGACGGCCATGGCCGAACACCGCCGCATTGCCCCGGTGTACGACAGCCAGGCCGACTGCGATGCAGACTTTGTCGCCGACTGGTGCCAGCAAGACTCCACCGGCAAATTCATCCCACGGCTGGGCGGTTTCGAACTGACCGCCGAAGGCCGCGTGACCCAATCCCAGGTCGACGCAGCCAACGCTCAAGTGGCCGGCGCGCAAGCCAACGGTGGCGGCTCGGGCTTCTCCACCAGCAGCCTGCTGACCGGCCTGTTGATCGGCAACATGCTGAGCAACAACCGCAACAGCTACCGCTCCGAGCCGGTGTACCGCTACCGCGATGATCGCGGCAATTACGGTTCGTCAACGCTCAACCAACGCGTCTCGAATGGCGCCACCTTTGGCCGCTCGAACCAGGTCCGCTACGGCAGCAGCAATTACTCGAATACGCTGCGTTCTTCCAGCAAATCCAGCGCCGTTTCTTCAGCTACCTCCCGTGGCGGCTTCGGCAGCAAGGCCAGCGCACGCAGCGGCTGGGGCGGTGGCGGGTCGAGCAGCTAAGGAACGCGAGCCATGAAGAAAATCCACTGCGCAGAACGTCACGACTGGAAACAGACTGCCGAAAGCCTCGGCTTTCTGTTCCACACCATCGACGACGAACCCTACTGGGACGAAAGCGCGTACTACCAGTTCACGCTCCAGCAAATCGAGCGCGACCTGGAAGACCCGACCACCGAGATTCATGACCTGTGCATGGACCTCGTCGCCCGCGTGGTCCAGAGCGAAGAGTTGCTGGAACGCCTGAGCATCCCCGCAGCGTTCTACGACATGATTCGCACCTCATGGCTCGAAGGCCACCCGCACCTGTACGGGCGCATGGACTTCTCCTACAACGGCGCCGGCCCCGCCAAACTGCTCGAACTCAACTACGACACCCCCACCAGCCTCTACGAGGCCGCCGCGTTCCAATGGGGCTGGCTGGAACAATGCATTGAGCGCGGCCTGCTGCCCAAACACGCCGACCAGTTCAATAGCATTGACACCAAACTGCACCAGGCTTTCGCCCAGTTGCAGGTCAACCAGCCGTTCTACTTCGCCTCGATGAAAGACTCGATCGAAGACAAAGGCACCACCGACTACCTGCGCCTCGTCGCCGAAAAAGTCGGCATCGAATCCCGCCACATTGATATTGAAGACATCGGCCTCACCGCCGAAGGCCGCTTCGTCGACCTTGAAGATCGCTGGATTCCCCACCTGTTCAAACTGCACGCCTGGGAGTTCATCTTTCACGAACCCTTTGGCGAGGCGATTGCCGGGAGCGACACGCAGTTTTTTGAGCCGGCGTGGAAATCCATTCTTTCCAACAAAGGCATCCTGCCGCTGTTGTGGGAATTCAACAAAAACCACCCGAATCTCCTGGCGGCGCACCTCGATACCGACCCCGGCAAGGCTGTGCCGAAGGGTTGGGTACGCAAGCCGTTCTTCTCCCGTGAAGGCGCCAACATCGAGCTGCAAACCGCAGATGGGCTCATCGTCAAAGAGGACGGGCCCTACACGGATGCGCCGTTTATTCTTCAGGAATTTGCGCCGCTGCCGAAGTTTGGCGACAGCTACACGCTGATTGGCTCATGGGTGATTGGCGATCAAGCCGCCGGCATTGGCGTGCGCGAAGACAACAGTTTGATCACCAAGGATTCGAGCCGGTTTTTGCCGCATTTGATATTGGATTGAGCGTATTGCCATCACCGGTAGGCGGTAACCGGAACACCGGTATCTTTTGACCATTCGGTGTCGGCACGAAGGCCACGTTGAGGCGTTGCCCGATACGTAACTGTTGCGGCTCGTCGCACTCCACGACCGAGAGCATCGTCGGCCCTTCATCCAGCGTCACGTACGCGATGCAATGAAGCTCGTCCTTTTTCCCGCTGAAACTGAAGCTGTACAAGGTGGCGTGGCCGCTGGCGAGGACCCAGTCGGTGCGGGCACTCCCGGTAAAAGGGCTGTGGTCGCGAGGGTAGAAATAGCTTTTACCGGTGTCGAGGCAACGGCGCAGCAGCAGTTGCTCGCGGTTGGCGGCGGCCCAGTACGGCGCGCTTTCCGGGGTTATATGGGGTGAGGTCAGCTGCATGTCAGAGTCGCTCCAGAATGAGAGTGGCACTGCCGTGCCGTGACCCCAGTAAACCACCCGTGCCGTGGGCCAGGGCCAGCGCGCAGTCGGGGCGTTGCACGGCGGGGTGTGCTTCGCCCCGCAGTTGGCGTACGGCTTCAATCAGCCTGGCCATGCCGCCGCGATGACCCGGGTGGTTGTTGCACAGCCCGCCGCCGTCGGTGTTGATTGCCAAAGGCCCCACGCCACTGATCAGTTTGCCGTCAGCCACGAACGCGCCTCCCTGGCCAGGTGCACAGAAACCAAGGTTCTCCAGTTGGATCAAGACGGTGATGGTGAAGCTGTCGTAGAGCGAGGCATAGCGGATATCAACGGGCTTGAGCTGTGCTTCGGCGAATGCATCTGCGCCAGACTTCACCGCGCCTGAAGACAACAGGTCGAAATAACCGCCGTTCAGGTGGCTGATCGAATACCCGGCGCCAGCCGGTGTGATCAACGGTCGCTTGAGTGCCCGCGCGATGGAGGGATGCACCACCACCAACGCGCCACCGCCATCGCTGATCACGCAGCAATCCAAACGGTGCAACGGGGCGGCGATCAGCGGCGAGTTCAACACGTCGTCCACCGTCACCACATTGCGCAACATCGCCCGGGAATTGTGCTGGGCGTGATGTGACGCTGCGACTTTGATCCAGGCCAGTTGCTCGGCGGTGGTGCCGTGCTCGTACCGATGGCGCATGGCACACATGGCGTACAGGTTGGTAACCGCGGCGCCGTAGGGCATTTCAAAAGGCGCTTCGCAGGTGGTTTGGGCTTGGTCGAGGTGGTTGGCGTCCGGTCGCTGGCGCTCGGCACGCGGGCGGCCGGCCTGGGTGATCAGGGCCACGGTGCAGCGCCCGTCGGCAATGGCGCGGGTTGCCTGGGCGACGTGATGAAGGTAGGACGACCCCCAGCTTTCTGTCGTCTCCAGATGCCTGGGTTGTATGCCCAGGTATTCGACCATGGAGAAAGGCCCGACCCCCGGTGCATCCCAGCCGGGTACGTCACCCGCGCAAAAATAGCCGTCCACGTCGCTGAGGCCAAGCCCCGCGTCCGCCAGGGCGCCTCGGGCCACATCCGCATGCAGTTGCGCCAGTGAGCGGTCCACCGCATGGCGCGTGGGATGTTCATAGGCACCGACGATAAAGGCTTTGCCCTTCATGGCTGGCACCTGCGGTTGGCGTATTCGATGAAAAACGCCAGTGCCTGCGGGTCACGCATGGCGCTCGGGTTGGCAACGGTTTGCGGGTCGTGGCCCATCAGGATTCGGCGTATCGGTACTTCCATTTTCTTGCCGGTAAGCGTCAGCGGAATCAGCGGCACTGCGAGGATCTGGTCCGGCACATGCCGGGGCGTGCACGCCTGCTGCAAGCACTCGCACACACGTTGATGCAATGTGTCGTCCAGCACTGCGCCCGGGAGCAACTGGACAAACAGCGGCATAAAGAAACCGCCTTCCGGCAGATCCAGGTTTACGATCAGCGCATCATCGATTTCCTCGATCTGCTCCAGAGCCCGGTAGATTTCGGCGGTACCTATCCGCACCCCAAAGCGGTTCAGCGTGGCATCCGAGCGCCCCAGCACCTGGCAGCCTCCACGCGCATTGAGCAGGAAGAAATCCCCATGGCGCCATACGCCCGGCCAAGGTTGGAAATAGCTGTCGCGATAGCGTTCGCCCTGCGGATCATTCCAGAAACACACCGGCATCGACGGCATGGGCGATGTCACTACCAGCTCGCCGACCTCTTCCGTCACCGCTAGGCCATGCTCATCAAACGCGTGGGCATCCACACCCAAAGCCCGGGCCTGGATTTCACCGGCATACACCGGCAGCGTGGGTACGCCGCTCACCAGGCCCGTGCAAATATCGGTGCCACCGCTGCCCGTGGTGACCCACACATCAGGCTTGAGGTTGCGATAAAACCAGGCGTTGCACTGCGGTGAAACCGGTGAGCCCACTGGCATCACGGTGCGCAATGCGCTCAGGTCAAAGCGCTCGCAGGGCACCACGTCGTGGCGTTTCATCAGCTCGATGTAAGTGGGGCTGGTGCCAAAAAAGCTGGCACGACTGTCTTGCAGGATTTGCCACAGCGTATCGATGTTCGGCCAGGCTGGATGACCGTCGTACAACACGGGCCGCACCCCGCAGAGCAGCGCGCTGAACAAGGTGTTCCACATCATCCACCCCGTGGTGGTGAAGATGAATGCGGCGTCGCCACGGCGAAAATCCAGGTGTAAATGCAGGGCCTTCAACTGCTCCAGCAGAATTCCGCCATGGCTCTGTACGATGGCTTTGGGCAGGCCTGTGGTGCCGGAAGAAAACAGCACCCAGAGCGGATGCTCGAAAGGTAGTTGCTCGCAATGGAAATCGGCGGCGGGCACCGTGGGACGTTGCTGCAACGTGTGCCAGTCGATGGCGTTCGGGAGTGTCAACGGAGCATCGGGAAACAGCGCCGGTATGACGATCAACTGCTCGATACTGCTTAGCTCGCGGGCGATGTGCCGCACCTGTTCTCGTCGGTCAAACACCTTGCCGCCATAGCGATATCCATCTATCGCCAACAGCACCTTGGGCGACAATTGCCGCACCCGGTCCAACACGCCCTGCGCGCCGAAATCCGGTGAACAACTGGCCCAGACAGCACCGATGGCAGCACAGGCACACAGCGCGATCATGGCCTCGGGGATGTTCGGCAGGTAAGCCACTACCCGGTCACCCGGCACTACGCCGGACTCGCGCAGCCAACTCGCCAGCCTGCGCACCTGGCCGGCGAACTCCGCCCAGGGCAAGCCTTGCAGGCCGGTGGTTTCATTCAGGTAGAGCAGCGCGTCGCCATCCTGTTCATTGCGCAGAATGTGCTCGGCAAAATTCAACCGTGCGCCGGGAAACCACTGCGCCCCCGGCATCGCTTTAGCACCCAGCACCGCCTGATGCGGGCTGCTGGCCTGCACCTGAAAGTGATCCCAGATCGACTGCCAGAACGCTTGCGGCCTATCGACCGACCATTGCCACAGGTCTTGGTAGTCGGCAAACCTGAGCCTGCGCTTGCGCCTCAGCCAATCCAGATAGTGCGTGAGGCGTGCGTGTTGAAGGTGTTCAGGGGAGGGCTGCCAGAGCAGTTGGCCCTGAACCACGTTGTCGAATGCAGTTGCCACGATAAAAGACCTCTGACGTTTTTGTTGTTCGGGTCATGGGGTGCTCTTGCGTGGCGGACTGTAGCGATAAATTGTACGTCGTACAATTAGTGGCGTTTCTGGTTTTGCTGTGCGAATTTTCAGCGGCGCGCGGCCATTGTTTCCAGGCCGCAGAGGAGAGTGTCGACATAGAACGCAAAGCTCTCATCCAGCCCCGCATCCACCCCGTTTTGCCAGCGTAAGCTGAAGCCGCGATTGCTCAACTGGTCGATATTCTGCGCGAGGGTGGGGTGCTGCTCGGGGTCTATGGCGCGTAGGTTTTCCTGCACCCGGTACTGCCATGCTTTGGTGTTTTCCGGCAAAGGCGCGTACTCCAGCGTGGTGAAGCCGGCGAGGGCGGCGATAAACGTGTTGTAGGCTCCGGTCAGGGCGGGGCCGCTGAAACCGGCCTGTTGCAGGGCCGCCAACACACCTTCGACCAGCTTGAAATCAGTACTTGAGTTGGAGACCAATTGCGAACCCAGCAACGGCGCGATGTTCGGATGGCGATGCACGGCCTCATGGCAGTTGACCATTGCTGCACGCAAATAATCCTGCCAGCGTGCCTGAGGCGCTGGCGCGACCTCTTCCAGGACCTTGGCCAGCACTTCGCTCAACAACAGCTCCCGCGACGAGACGTACCAGTAGATCGCCGTCGGGTAAACACCCAGGCCGCGGGCCAAGTTGCGCAGGCTGCACTTGTCCAGGCCGTCGCGGTCGATCAGCGCCAGCGCGGCGGCAATGATGGTGTCTTTGTTCAGTGCGCTTTTTGTTTCTTCGCCAGCGGCCTTTTTGCGCCTGCCACGAGGGTTTGCGGTTTTGCTGGTCATTATTGTGGGTTCCGGTTGAGCGACGGCGAAAGGATAGCGGTTCACCGATTCGCTGTCGCTCTTGCGGGGGCCGTGTCAGCGTCCTGCGTAGCGCTCCACGAATGCCTGCGTGGCCGTGATCAGTCGGCTCAGCTCCCGGTCAGTCAGCGGCAGGCTCAGCGCAAATAACCCGCGTCGTGCGCTGTAAATTCCACCTTCGAGCAAGTGAAAGAAGAACAGGTCGCGCAGGCCGTTTCGGTCCGTTGGAATATCTGCGGGCCGCCGTATTGGTAAGCTCGTGGGATGCAGATTCATCACCGAGCCTTGCCCGGTAAATTGCATCGCCATGGGTGCCAGCACCTTATTGAGCTGCTCGCGCAACCTGTCGCCCCGGGCATTGAGTTGCAATGCTTCATCGCGGGTATACACCTGTTCCAATCCCGCAATGCCCGCCGCCATGGTCAGCACATTGTTGTTGAACGTGCCCGCATGGGACAGGCTGCCATGACGCGGATCAAACTGCCCCATGATGTCCCGTCGCCCGCCCATTACACCGCACGGCATGCCGCCGCCGATGTATTTGCCCAGGGTCATCAGGTCAGGCGTAATGCCGAGCTTTTCCTGCAGGCCGCCGGGGCCAAGCCGTGAGGTCATCACTTCATCAAATATCAGCAGCGTGCCGTGTGCCCGGCTCCTCTCCCGCAAACCCTCGAGAAAACCCGGCTCGGCGCAGATACACCCGCCTGCACCGAGCATCGGCTCTACCAGAATCGCCGCAATGCCGACATGCTCACACAGCAAATGCTCGACGCTCTCCAGGTCGTTATAGTCGGCCAGGTACACCCGATGCGGCACATTCATCGCCGTGTTTGCCCCGGCAAAACTCAGCACGCCGCCGTGGTAACCGCCCTTGAAGGCGATGACGCCACTGCGCCCGGTATAAGCCTTCGCCGCCGCCAGTGCGAGAAGGTTCGCCTCGGTGCCGGAGTTGGTAAAGCGCAGCTGCTCGATGCAACGGAAGCGCTCCACAATCAAGGTCGCCAGCCGCGCCTCAAGCTCGGTGTGGGCGCTGAGGTTCAGCCCGTTCGCCAATGCACCCGTCAGCGCGTGCGTGATCACCGGGTGGGAATGCCCATACAACGCCGCCGTGTATTCAGCCAGGAAGTCGATGTAGCGATGGCCGTCCAGATCATCCAGAAAACACCCTGTGCCGCCCGTCATCACCAGTGGAAACGGTTCATAAAATAACACCGACCGTGTGTTACCGCCGGGCATCACCCGCGCTGCCCATTCCAACTGGCGCGCGCTGTTGGGGTTGGCGCGGATGTACTGTTGAATGCAACGCTCCAGCTCAAGCATTCCAGGCATCGCCCACCTCCTTTTTAAGTGCAGCACGTTTCGGATACACCAGCATTAACAACCCGAACCACGCCGTCGCCACGTAAAATGCCGCGCGTGTTTCCGGGTCACGGATCACCAGAATCGTCAGCACCACCAGGTAACCCAGCACCAAGACACTGCTGACCCTGGGCCAGGGCAGGCGGTAATGCACCTGCGCCAATTTATTGCGCTGCACCTTGCGCCGATAAGCCATGTGGGCCGTGATGATCACCACCCACACCCAAATCAACAACCCCAGGATGCCGGTGATCAACAGGCTGAAAATGCGCTCCGGAATCAGATAATTGAGCAGCACCCCCACCAGCAGAATCGCCGTCGACACCATCAAGCAACGGGCCGGCACCTGGCGCGGGCTCAGCACCTGCAACTGACGTGGCGCCTGCTGAATGTGCGACAGCGCAAACAGCATCCGGCTGGTGGCAAACAGCCCGGTATTGCACGATGACGCCAGCGCGCTGATCACCACAAAATTGATCAAGCCTGCCGCCACACCCAGCCCGATACTGTCGAACACCATCACAAACGGGCTCTGTGACGTATCGATCTGATTCCACGGATACAGCGCCATGATCACCGCCGTCGACCCCAGGTAAAAAATCGCCATCCGCCACAAAATGCTATTGATCGCCCGTGGCAACGTGCGCTGCGGCTCTGCCGTTTCCGCCGCGACCAGGCCGACCACCTCAATCCCCGCAAAGGTAAAAGCGGCTACAGGCACCGCGAACCAAAACCCACTCCAGCCATTCGGAAAAAAACCACCGTGCTGCCAGAGGTTGGCCACCGAAGGCGTGGTCTGTGCCGATGTTTCCAACCCGAACAGCAGAATTGCCAGCCCCGCTCCAATCAGCCCGACAATCGTCAACACCTTGATCAACGCCAGCCAGAACTCCACCTCGCCAAAGGTCTTTACCGCAAACAGGTTGATCACCATCAACACGCCCACGGTGACCAACGCCGGAATCCATTGCGGTAACTCTGGAAACCAATACTTCATCAACACGCCAATTCCGGTTACCTCCAGCACGCCTACCAGGATCCAGATCATCCAATACGACCACCCCGTGATAAACGCCACCCGAGGCCCCAGAAACTCCTCCGCATAGGTCGCAAACGAACCACTGCTGGGCCGATACAACGACAACTCCCCCAGCGCCCGCGCAATCAGATAAACCATCCCCCCGCACAACGCATACGCCAGCAACAACGCCGGCCCCGCCGTGGCAATCGCCTTGCCCGACCCCAAAAACAACCCGGCCCCGATAATTCCGCCGATTGCGATCAACATGACATGGCGCTCCTTGAGCGAGCGCGCCAAACCATGGTTGGAAGAGTGAAGCGGTGGTGTAGACATCAGCATTCCCCCGTACTGCGTTGCGCAGTGGTAATGGGTGGTGGTCCGGCTTGGGCCGGTTTTATTGTACGGTGTTCAATAAGCAGGTTTTGGGCCAGCGCCGAGGTCGGGCAAGGGTTTGGGGCTTAAACGGTTCGTTTAGATATGCGTGTAGGAAGATTCGTTTGGCGTTTATGGGTGGGGGACGGGCGGGGTGGGTGTCACCAGGGAACACAGGTGGGTGGGGGGAACACAGGCGGGAGAAAGGCGTGATTTTCAAGGGCCAGCAGGACGCATCCCTTTCATTTGAAGGGCGTTTCCGAGAGAATCCCCAGCGCATTGCGCCAGTGGGGATGGGTGGCTAGGCTGCGATCCGTCACTGCTATTCAGTGATCGGGTTTAGTCGCCCGGACCTCGCTAGGCGCACGCGCCATCCCAAAGACAGGTGTTTCCTCACCTGCACTTAATGGTGGCTGTGCGCAGGGCACCTGCGGGTGCGCCGGTGCCTAGCGGCCGGTCGACTAACCTGCGTACAGCCGCCACTTCTGATTGTTTAGTCGCGAAAGGACGGTGGTATTAACTTACTGCTAGGGAATTTTGCGATGGATAATATTGTTTCGGATTCGCCTTCACCGGGTGTGAACCACCCATTCACCGTTAATGAAGAACTGAGCTTTGAAGATGCCTGGGTGCGGGTGGCTGAGTTGCTGCAATGTGCGGTGGTGACGTCTCAAGTGCTCGGAGAGCCGTTGACGGCGCCGCAGAGGGCGGTGATGCATTTGGTGGAAATGGCGAAAATGGTGGCGGATCGGGCGGTGGAGTGTTTGCAGCCGAAGTAAGACAACGTCGCCTACTCTTACGCATAAGGTGCAGGTGACCTACATCTGCCCATACGCTATACGCGCTTGCCTTCTCGTGATCGGGTGAATGGCACGCCCTTGTTTATAAGTGTGGTTTCTCTGCTCATGTCGCGATTTGACAACTATTGCGACATATCAATTGATCTCGCCCCATTTATACAGCAGCTTGCAGCCCAATCGCGCTTGTCGCCAGAACAGCGTGCGACAGTGGTAGAGTCGCGAAAAACCATCGAATCAAGGATTCAGTAATTGCCCATAAAAACGGATGTTTGGACTGTCTGTGACACTCCGAGCAAGCTCCCTCTGAGCCGATTGATCAGTGAGCAGTTGCTTGAAAACATGATCCTCAATTCTCCAGGCATTCTCTCTGACGAATGGATGCTCATAGGCCAGCAAGAGAAAACCAACTCAGGAGGACGCATTGATCTCTTGGCGATCGCTCCTGATGCAAACCTCGTACTGATTGAACTCAAGCGTGACCGCACCCCTCGGGATGTTGTTGCCCAGACGCTTGATTACGCGGCTTGGGTTCAGAGCTTGCAGCCTAATGAGATCAGCGCCATTTACGAGCGATTCAGGCCAGGGAGAACCCTCTACGCTGACTTTCTGGCTCGATTCGGACGTGTCTTGGATGATGATGAGCTAAATCAAAGCCACCAACTGGTCATCGTTGCAACTGAACTGGATGCAAGCAGTGAGCGGATTGTTGAATACTTCAGCAAACGAGACATTCCGATCAACGTTCTGTGCTTTCAGATATTCCAGATGGTTGAACAGCAACTGTTGAGCCGTTCGTGGCTCCTCGATCCGGTTCAGACCCAAGTGAGTGCGGTATCTGCGAGCGAAGGGCACAGCGAGCCATGGAACGGCGAATACTATTGTTCGTTCGGTGACCCAATCTCACGCTCTTGGGAGGACGCCAGGGAATTTGGCTTTATCTCAGGTGGAGGTGGCGCTTGGTACAGCAGAACTTTGCAGCTGCTTTCACCTGGAGACCGCATATGGGCCAACATTCCTCCGCACGGGTACGTTGGCGTCGGTAGAGTGCGCGGAAAGTCGACACCTGCGAAGGAATTTACTGTGAGCGTAAATGGTGAGGAGCGTCCTGTACTTGAGGTTGCCAAGCGCGCGAACTACCACGCAGAGTTCGTGGATGATGCAGAGCGGTGTGATTACTTTGTGTCGGTTGAATGGCTGGATACGGTGCCTGTGAGCCAAGCTATGCGGGAGACTGGAATGTTTGGTAATCAGAATACGATTTGTCGGCCCAGGACGCAGAAGTGGCGGTGGACGATTGATCAGTTGAAAGAGAGGTTTACTGATTTCGATAAGGTGGTTGTAAGTATGTTGTAGCTACGTCTGTCAGGCCGCAACGTTCTGAAGGCATTAAAAAGCCGGCTTGTGGCCGGCTTCTCGGGGACTGCTTCAGCTTGTTTTTGACAAGCCTCACCAGCCTTCAAATCGCTCAGCCCACATCATGCCGGGCTGAATAGTAGGGGCATCCGCGGGAACTCCTCCGCTTCGCCGGGCAGGATGGATAGCCTTGAGCCATCTCCCTGCCAAATGTGGGCCGCATGATACCCGCATTCACCTCAGTTGCCCACCTCCGGATCCGGTTTAGAGCCTTCCCAGCCCAATAAATGCTCATCCAGCGGCACGGGTGGACGACGGTTGTTGAGGGTGGACCACCAGAACACCCAGCCGACGATTTGCAAGTCTTCTTCGAAGCGTTGTTCGTGGGTGAGGTATTCGTCGGGGTGTTCGCCGGCGTTGTGGCTGCGCATGCGCAGGCCGCCGCCGGGGCGGTTGTAGAGGTATTTGATGCGCAACATGCCGCCGTGTTCGACGGCGTAGATTTCGCCGTCGATGATTTGGGTGCGGCCGGTGTCGATGCCGAGGGTGGCGCCTTGCTGGATGATGTCGGTCATGCTGTTGTCGACCATGTAGGAGCCTACCGCGCGGTCGGGGTGAATGTTGAGGGTTTGCAGGGTGTGTTGGCTGACGCGGATGCGCTCCACGGAAGTGAATGCAGGGTGGAGGGGGATTTCCACGTCGGTGCTTTCCGGGCGGTTGATTGGGCCTGTAAGGTATTTGCCCGCGTCTTCTCGGATGGGGATCACGTTCCTTGTGTCGTGGCCTTCAAGCAGGAATTGGGCCGGTGGGTGTTTGGGGCCTTCGCCGGTGCGCAGCCAGCGGCTGGAGATGCACAGCAGTTCTGCGATCTCGTTGAGCCGGCCCATGGGCACGCCGCGTTTGAACCAGTTGTTCACGTGTTGGGGCGTGACGCCACGGTTCTTGGCGAAGTCGGAGGCGGAAAGATGAACTTCCCGAAGTAGTGCTTTTAGTCGATCACCTGATGTATTCATAAACGCAGAGTTTACTGGCCGGAAAACCACATCAAATAAACCATGCGTTGAATTGCGACTGTAGGAGTTTGCTTAGTTGTCGCCTGATTTGTCGGACTTGAAACTTAGTTGAACGGTGAGTGTTAAGTATTGAACTTGGCGTTTAGTTTTTCTCACAAAAAAAGCCCCGAATAATCGGGGCTTTTTCAATTGCCGGGGCAATGAGTAGCGGTATCAGCCTTTGTAGGCAGCTACCGACTTCATGATCTCGGCGCGGGCGGCGTCTGCGTTGCCCCAACCGTCGATCTTCACCCATTTGCCTTTTTCGAGGTCTTTGTAGTTCTCGAAGAAGTGTTTGATCTGCTCCAGCAACAGTGGCGGCAGGTCGGTGTATTCCTTCACGTCCACGTACAGCTGGGACAGCTTGTCGTGAGGTACCGCGATCACTTTGGCATCGCCGCCGCCGTCGTCGGTCATGTTCAGGATGCCGACCGGGCGTGCGCGGATCACCGAGCCTGGGGTAACCGGGTAAGGGGTTACCACCAGCACGTCGAGGGGGTCACCGTCGTCGGCCAGGGTGTTCGGGATGAAACCGTAGTTGGCCGGGTAGAACATCGGGGTGGCCATGAAACGGTCAACGAACAGGCAATCGCTGTCTTTGTCGATTTCGTACTTGATCGGCGCGTGGTTGGCCGGAATCTCGATGGCGACGTAGATGTCGTTCGGCAGGTCTTTGCCAGCCGGAATCTTGCTGTAGCTCATTGGGCGTTGCCCCCGTAGTTGGCCATGAAACATGGCCGGATTGACCTAAAAGTGGCGGCGATTATAGGCATATTCTGACGCCGATGCCATGCGTCAGACGTCGTACGGCGCGTGGCGTTCAGTCTGATACCGCACGTCGCTCGCCTGCAGTCGGGTGAGGCGGGCCAGGGGGTCCTGGCGATAAAACTGGCTCAGTTGCGCGTACACCTGTGGATAAGTGCTGACCAGTAAATCCGGGGCACTGAAAAAATACTCACTGGTGACGGCGAAGAACTCGGCCGGGTTTTCGGCCGCGTAGGGGTCGATTTCAGTGTCGGCATCCGGGTTGGCGTCGAGCTGGCGGTTGAGGTCGTCAAACGCGCTCTGCATTACGCGGGCCCAGTCTTGCACGCGCATGTCGCTGTGCAGCGGCGGCAGGCCGTTGGCGTCGCCGTTGAGCATGTCGAGCTTGTGCGCCAGTTCGTGAATCACCAGGTTGTAGCCTTCCCAGTTGCCACTGGCCAGTACGCCGGGCCAGGCGAGAATCACCGGGCCTTGTTGCCAGGCTTCGCCGCTGTGTTCGCCGTCCCATTCGTGCTCCACGCCGCTGGCGTCGCGATGGCGCTGGGGGCTGAGGAAGTCGTCGGGGTACAGCACGATTTCGTGGAAGCCCTGGTACCAGTCGAGGTCGCCAAGGTTCATCAGCGGCAGTTGCGCCTGGGCGGCGAGCAGCAGGCGTTGTTCCTGATGCAGGTCGACGCCGGGCAGGGCGGTGAGGTGTTTTTCGTCCAGGAACACCACGCAGGCTTCGCGCAGCCACTGGTCCTGCTCGGCGCTGATGCCGTCGAGGAAGGTCAGGTGCTCGCGCACCCGCTGCCAGGTGTCATCGGCAATCGGGTGCCTGGCCAGCAGGCGCCGGCGACGCCAGGCGCTGAGGGACCACACGGGCAGTGCTTACGACTTGGCTTCGGAGGACGTACGACCGAAGCGGCTGCGGACCACGCCAATGATCATCGGCACCAGCGACAGCAGGATGATGAACACCACCAGCAGCGACAGGTTTTTCTTGATGAATGGCACGTTGCCGAAGAAGTAGCCCAGCGTCACGAGGCCGCCCACCCACAGGATGGTGCCAAACACGCTGAACCCGAAGAAGCGCGGGTAAGGCATTTTGGCGATACCAGCGACGAACGGCGCAAAGGTGCGCAGGATCGGCAGGAAGCGCGCCAGGGTCACGGTTTTGCCGCCGTGCTTGTCGTAGAAGTCGTGGGTTTTTTGCAGGTAGTCGCGGCGGAAGATCTTCGAGTTCGGGTTGCTGAACAAGCGTTCTCCGGCTGTTCGCCCGATCACGTAGTTGGTGCTGTCGCCGAGAATCGCCGCCAGCATCAGCAGGCCGCCCAGCAATACCGGGTCCATGCCGCCGCCGGCTGCAATGGCGCCTGCGATGAACAACAGGGAGTCACCCGGCAGGAAGGGCATGACCACCAGCCCGGTTTCGCAAAAAATGACCAGGAACAGAATGGCGTAGATCCACACTCCGTAGTTTCTCACCAGCATGTCGAGGTACACGTCGAGATGCAGGATAAGGTCGAGCGGGTTGAAATCCATGTAGGGCACCTGTGTGAATGGCCCGGCTCAGCAGGCCTGTGCGGGGGCGTCGGGTAATAAGGCTACAAGTGTATGCCGAATTTCTTACAAGACTGAAAGGTCCGCATTATACGGATTGAGTCGTGAAAAGCGTGTTGGTTTTGTAGCGGGGGATGTCGCAGGTATCAAGGATTTACACGGAACAAAATGTGGGAGCGGGCTTGCTCGCGAAAGCGGTGGGTCAGTCACCTGATGTGTCTACTGATACACTGCTTTCGCGAGCAAGCCCGCTCCCACAGGGGACTTATGGTGTTTGTGCTGTTGGGTCAGTCTTCGCTGATCGGCAATACGTAGTTCTTGAACTCCGTGTCCTCACGGAACCCGATCGACTCATAGGTCTTCTGCGCCACTTCATTGTCACTGCTGGTCGAGACCCGCAGCCGCACCGCATGGGTTTCCTTGGCCATTTTCTTGGCCGTGCGCATCAGGTTGTCCGCCACCAGTTGGCGGCGCGCATCTTCGGCGACATAGATGTCGTTGAGGATCCACACGCGCTTGAGCGACAAGGAAGAAAAGCTCGGATACAGCTGGCAAAAGCCCAGCAGTTTCTTGTCATCGTCATCCGCCAAGGCCAGGTAAATCACCGATTCCTTGCGGCGCAGGCGCTTTTCCAGGAAGTCCCGCGATGAGTCCGGGAATGGCAACACCCCATAAAACTCGCGGTATTTGACGAACAGCGGGGTCAACAGGTCCAGGTGTTCCAGGGTCGCTTGAGTAATCCGCATGCCAGGCCTCAACTTCCAAAGGGGGGATGACCACACAAGCGGCCGTGACTCGATGCTGCCTAACGTCGCGAAAAAGCGCAATCGTGCAGCCTTCAGTCATCCGGTGAGCTGAGCAGGAAATTGCCCTTCATCAGGTCAGGATCATCCGACTCAATCGTCTGAACCTGCGCCTCGTCCTTGAGATTGACCCCCGACAGCTGCCGGCGACACGCCTCCTTCATCAAGTAAAGCAGGCGATGGGCGGCCATGCCGTAGCTCAGGCCTTCCAGGCGCACGTTGGAGATGCAGTTGCGGTAGGCGTCGGTGAGGCCGACCCTGGGGTTGTAGGTGAAATACAGGCCCAGGCTGTCCGGCGAACTGAGCCCTGGCCGTTCACCGATCAGGATCACCACCATTTTGGCGTTCAGCAGTTGGCCAACTTCATCCGCCACTGCCACGCGGCCTTGTTCCACCAAAATCACCGGCGACAAAGACCACCCTTCGGCGTGGGTCTGTTCTTCCATGCGTGTCAGAAACGGCAGCGTATGCTTGTGCACGGCCAGCGCCGACAAGCCATCGGCGACCACCACGGCCAGGTCCACGCCACCGGGGTTGGCGGCGGCGTAGTCGCGCAGGCTTTGGGCCGACTCGCCGCTCAGGCGCCGCCCGAGGTCCGGGCGTTGCAAATACATATGGCGGTCGACGGCCGCGCTGTGCAACAACAAGCTTTCACGTCCGCGTTCGGCCATTTGGCTGCTCAGGCCTGCGTGGTCGAAAGGCAGGTGTACCGCGTCGCGCGCCTGGGCGTGGGCGAACTGGAAATCCAACTGCGCGTTGGTAGGAATGCTGGTGCCGGTGCGGCCCAGGGCGATGCGCGCCGGGGTCAGGCGGCGCAATTCCAGCCACGGATTGTCAGGCAGTTCTACATGCACGGGCGGCTCCTTCATCCCAATTGCGCCAAGGCTTGGCGAAACGCCGGTGGCAGGCTGTTGCCGAAATGCACCTTGCCGTCGGCTTGCGTGAAGATGCCCATTTTCGCCAGCCACTGTTCAAACTCCGGCGCCGGTTTTAAACCCAGTGTTTGCCGGGCGTACAAGGCGTCGTGGAACGAGGTGGTCTGGTAGTTGAGCATGATGTCGTCGGAGCCGGGGATGCCCATGATGAAGTTGATCCCGGCCACGCCGAGCAGGGTCAACAGGGTGTCCATGTCGTCCTGGTCGGCTTCGGCGTGGTTGGTGTAGCAGATGTCGCAGCCCATCGGCACGCCGAGCAGCTTGCCGCAGAAATGGTCTTCAAGCCCCGCGCGGATGATCTGCTTGCCGTTGTACAGGTATTCGGGGCCGATAAAGCCTACAACCGTGTTCACCAGAAACGGTTTGAAATGCCGCGCCACGGCGTAGGCGCGTGTTTCGCAGGTTTGCTGGTCGACGCCAAAGTGCGCGTTGGCCGACAAGGCGCTGCCCTGGCCGGTTTCGAAATACATCAGGTTGTTGCCCAACGTGCCGCGATTCAGGCTCAAACCCGCCTCGTAACCTTCCTGCAGCACGCTCAGGCTGATGCCGAAACTGGCGTTGGCCGCTTCGGTGCCGGCAATTGACTGAAACACCAGGTCCAGCGGCACGCCGCGGTTGATGGCTTCGATGGAGGTGGTGACGTGGGTCAACACGCAGGCCTGGGTCGGGATTTCGTAGCGCTGGATGATTGCGTCGAGCATTTCCAGCATGGCGCAGATCGAGGCGATGCTGTCAGTGGCCGGGTTGATGCCGATCATGGCGTCGCCGTTGCCATACAACAGCCCGTCGAGAATGCTCGCGGCAATGCCTGCGGGTTCGTCGGTAGGGTGGTTGGGTTGCAGGCGGGTCGACAGGCGCCCGCGCAGGCCCATCGTGCCGCGAAACTGGGTGACCACACGGATCTTCTGCGCCACCAAAACCAGGTCCTGCACACGCATGATTTTGGACACGGCGGCTGCCATTTCCGGTGTCAGCCCCGGCGCCAAAGCGCGTAGGGACTGTTCGTCGGCCGCGTCACTGAGCAGCCAGTCACGCAGGCCGCCGACGGTCAAATGGCTGACCGCGCCAAACGCCTGTTTATCGTGGGTGTCGATGATCAGCCGGGTGACTTCATCGCTTTCGTAGGGAATCAGCACTTCTTCGAGGAAGTGTTTCAGCGGGATGTTCGCCAGCGCCATTTGCGCGGCGACCCGCTCACCGTCGTTCTGCGCGGCCACGCCGGCCAGAAAGTCCCCGGAACGTGCGGGGCTGGCCTTGGCCATCACGTCCTTGAGGCTGTCGAAGCGATAGGTCTGTGCACCCACCGCGTGGGAAAAGCTTGCCATACAGTGTCTCCTGGGCGACGCAGGCCAAGGCCTGCGTCGAGGTTTTCGGCATTCAGTGCAAGGCGGCCTCTGCGGCCTGGATCGCCGCGAATTCCTCTTCCGGCGTGCCTGCTACCAAGTGATGCCGGCTGTAGAAAGCAAAGTAAGCAATTAATACTCCATAGATGATCGCGGCGCCAATAACCACGCGCGGGTCCACCAAAAAGCCCGCCACCACGGCCACACAGGCCAGTACCAGCGCGATGCCCGAAGTAAAAATGCCACCCGGCGTGCGGTAAGGGCGGTCCATTTTGGGGCGGCGTATGCGCAAGGTGATGTGCGCGGCCATCATCAGCACGTAGGAAATGGTCGCGCCAAACACCGCCACCAGAATCAGCAAGTCACCCTGGCCGGTCAGCGACAGGCCGAAACCGATGATGCCGGGGATGACCAGGGCCAGTACCGGCGCTTTGCTTTTGTTGGTCTGCGACAGTTTGCGCGGCAGGTAGCCCGCGCGGGACAAGGCAAAAATCTGCCGCGAATAGGCGTAGATAATCGAGAAAAAGCTCGCGATCAATCCAGCCAGGCCGACCAGGTTGACGAAGCTGCCCATCCAGGTTGAACCGCCGTAGGACAGCGCCAGCGCTTCAACCAGCGGGTTGCCGGACTTGATCAACGCATAAGTGCCGGCGCCGCCCGGCGCAATCACCAGAATCAGCAGGGCAAAACTGGTCAGCACCACAATGGCGCCAATCAGGCCACGGGGCAGGTCGCGTTTCGGGTTCTTGGTTTCTTCAGCGGCCAGCGGCACGCCTTCAACGGCGAGGAAGAACCAGATGGCGTAAGGAATCGCCGCCCATACGCCGACGTAGCCGAAGGGCAGGAAAGTGCTGGCGCCCTTGGCCTCGGTCACCGGGATGTCCAGCAAGTTGGCGACATTGAAGTGCGGCACCATCGCCACCAGAAACACGCCCAAGGCAATGGCTGCGATGGCGGTGATCACAAACATCAGCTTCAAGGCTTCGCCCACGCCAAAGATATGGATGCCGATAAAGATGATGTAGAACGCCAGGTAAATCATCCAGCCACCGATGCCGAACAACGACTCGCAATAGGCACCGATAAACACCGCGATGGCGGCGGGGGCGATGGCGTATTCAATCAGGATGGCGGTGCCGGTGAGGAACCCGCCCCAAGGGCCGAAGGCGCTGCGGGCAAAGCCGTAGCCGCCGCCGGCGGTAGGGATCATGGAAGACAGTTCGGCCAGGGAAAAACACATGCACAGGTACATGGTGGCCATCAGGAGTGTGGCGAGAAACATGCCGCCCCAGCCGCCCTGGGCCAGGCCGAAGTTCCAGCCGGCGTAGTCGCCGGAAATCACGTAAGCAACGCCGAGGCCGACCAACAGCACCCAGCCGGCGGCGCCTTTTTTCAGTTCGCGTTGTTGGAAGTATTGGGAATCGACTTTTTCGAAGTCGACGGAAGAGCCAGTGGGTTCGCTAGGCATGGGGAAGTACCGTCCGTTCTTATTGTTTTTAATTCGGCGAAGTTGTGCCGAATGCAAGTCGCAAGTACTTGTAAAGATCAAACTGTGGGAGCGGGCTTGCTCGCGAAAGCGGTAGGTCAGTAAGTGATGAATTGACTGACTCACCGCTTTCGCGAGCAAGCCCGCTCCCACAGTTGATGGCATTTCAACTGTGGGAGCGGTTGTCAGTTAGAAAAAGCCCAACGGATTGATATCGTAGCTCACCAGCAGGTTTTTGGTCTGCTGGTAATGGTCCAACATCATCTTGTGCGTCTCACGGCCCACGCCGGATTTCTTGTAACCGCCGAACGCGGCATGCGCCGGGTACAGGTGGTAGCAGTTGGTCCACACACGGCCCGCCTTGATCGCGCGGCCCATGCGGTAAGCACGGTTGATGTCGCGGGTCCACACGCCGGCGCCGAGGCCGAACTCGGTGTCGTTGGCGATCGCCAGGGCTTCGGCTTCGTCCTTGAAGGTGGTGATGCTCACCACCGGGCCGAAGATTTCTTCCTGGAACACGCGCATTTCGTTGGTGCCCTTGAGCAGGGTCGGCTGGATGTAATAGCCGCCGGCCATGTCGCCGGTGAGCTGCTCAACCTTGCCGCCGGTCAGCAGTTGCGCGCCTTCGCCTTTGGCGATTTCCAGGTAGGAAAGGATCTTGTCGAACTGCTGCTCGGACGCTTGGGCGCCGACCATGGTGTCGGTGTCCAGCGGGTCGCCACGTTTGATCTGCTCGATTTTCTTCATCACCACTTTCATGAAGTCGTCGTAGATCGACTCTTCCACCAGTGCGCGCGATGGGCAGGTGCACACTTCGCCTTGGTTAAAGAACGCCAGCACCAAACCTTCGGCCGCTTTCTCGATGAACGACGGCTCGGCTTTCATGATGTCGGCGAAGAAGATGTTCGGCGACTTGCCACCCAGCTCAACAGTGGACGGAATAATGTTCTCGGCCGCCGCGTGCATGATGTGCGATCCCACCGGGGTCGAGCCGGTGAAAGCGATTTTGGCGATGCGCTTGCTGGTGGCCAGGGCCTCACCGGCTTCTTTACCGAAACCGTGCACCACGTTCAGCACGCCCGGCGGCAGCAGGTCGCCGATCAGCTCCATCAGCACGTTGATGCCCAGCGGGGTTTGCTCGGCGGGCTTGAGCACCACGCAGTTGCCAGCCGCCAGGGCTGGCGCGATTTTCCACGCGGCCATCAGCAGGGGGAAGTTCCACGGGATGATCTGGCCGACCACGCCCAGCGGCTCGTGGAAGTGATAGGACGCGGTGTGTTCATTGATTTCGGCGCTGGTGCCTTCCTGGGCGCGGATGCAACCGGCGAAGTAGCGGAAATGGTCGGCGGCCAGGGGGATGTCGGCGTTGAGGGTTTCACGCACGGCCTTGCCGTTGTCCCAGGTTTCGGTGATGGCCAGCAGTTCGAGGTTCTGTTCGATACGGTCGGCGATTTTCAGCAGCACCAGCGAGCGGTCCTGGGCCGAGGTTTTGCCCCAGGCGTCAGCGGCGGCGTGGGCAGCGTCGAGGGCCTTGTCGATATCTTTGGCCGTGGAGCGCGGGAATTCAGCAATCGCTTTGCCGTTGACCGGCGAGGTGTTGGTGAAATAGTTGCCATCGACCGGCGCAACGAATTCGCCGCCGATGAAGTTGCCGTACTTGGCCTTGAACGAAACGATGGCGCCTTCAGTACCGGGGTGTGCGTAACGCATGGTGGGTATCTCCTGACTTTTATGTTTATTGGAGTACAGCGATATTGCGCTTGATAAAGCGTAGAGCAAAGGTCGGGCCAGTGCGTGCGGGCCTGCTAAATCAGGGGGGTTAGCTGTGTTGCAACGCGTTGCTGTAGCAGGGTTGGCACAGGGTGGGTGACAGTTTGTGCCATAAACGGTACAGCCCATGACCGGCGGGTCGCCCCAGGGTTGCAATGGTCGGAATGCCGGGGGATGCTGGCCGTTCTCACGCAGGGAGAATAATAAGAAATGCACAACGATCATTTCAGTCGCCATGCCCAGCAAGTTCTGACCGTGGCCCATGGCCGCGACCCGTCCAGCGATCCGTCTATCGCTCGCTCCTGGCTGCGCTGCCTGGAGGACTATCACCTCGACCCAGCCTTGAGCATCGCCCCCACCGTGCTTGAACACGGCCGCTTGCTGGAAAGCCGCGAGCGCCTGCAACAAGTGCTGCACATCGCCGGCAGCGAGATGAACAGCTTGCATCAGCAGCTTTCGGGCGCTGGTCACGCGGTGTTGTTGACCGACGCGCGCGGGGTGATCCTCAACTGTGTCACGGCGCCGTCCGAGCGCAAGATTTTCGAACGCGCCGGTTTATGGCTCGGCGCCGACTGGAGTGAGGCGTGCGAAGGCACCAACGGCATCGGCACCTGCCTGGTGGAGCGTCAGTCCCTGACCATTCACCGTGATGAACATTTTCGTGGCCGCCACACCGGGCTGACCTGCTCAGCCAGCCCGGTGTTCGACCCCCATGGCGAGCTGCTCGCGGTACTCGATGTGTCTTCGGCGCGCGAAGCCGTGTCACGCCAGAGCCAGTTCCACACCATGGCGTTGGTGAACCTGTCGGCGAAGATGATCGAAAGCTGTTACTTCCTGCGCCATTTTGAACACCATTGGCTGCTGCGTTTTCACCTGCAGGCGGAGTCTGTGGGGATGTTCAGCGAAGGGTTGCTGGCGTTTGATGGCGAGGGCCGTATCTGCGCGGTCAACCAGAGCGCGCTGAACCTGCTGGGGCAGGTGCGTGCAGGGTTGCTGGGGCAGCCGGTGGAAGCATTTTTTGACTGTTCCCTCGACCAATTGCTCGGCCGTGCCAGTGCAAATGCCACGGCCAGCTGGCCATTGCGTACCCGTGATGGCCGGCCTTTATTTGCCGCACTGCGGGGGCAGCCGCGAGGTGTGCCGCCACCGTTGGTCAAGCCTGAAGCGCCACGTTTGCCGGGAATCTGTCTGGACGATCCGGCCCTGCAAAATGATTTTCGCAAGGCCTTGAAGGTCTTCGAACGTGATGTCCCGCTGCTGGTCAGTGGCGAGACCGGTAGCGGTAAAGAAGCGTTTGCCAAGGCTGTACACCAGGCCAGCCAGCGTGCTGGCAAGGCGTTTGTCGCGCTTAACTGCGGTGCCATTCCGGAAAGCCTGATCGAGAGTGAGTTGTTTGGTTATCGCGGCGGCAGTTTTACGGGGGCCCGTAAGGAAGGCATGCAGGGCAAGCTGCAACAGGCTGATGGAGGCACACTGTTTCTCGATGAAATCGGCGATATGCCCCTGGCGCTGCAAACCCGTCTGTTAAGAGTGCTCGAAGATCGCCAGGTGGTCCCCATCGGTGGTGAGCCCTTGGCTGTGAACGTCAGAATTATCAGCGCGACTCACCGCAACCTGCAGGAGCGTGTGCAGGACGGTCTTTTCCGTGAAGACTTGTATTACCGGCTTAATGGCCTGGAGGTGGCCTTGCCGGCATTGCGCGAGCGCAGGGATAAGGCGCAATTGTTGGATTTGCTGTTGTCGCAAGAAGCGGGTGAGCAATCGATCCGTCTCGAACCCGTGGCACGCCGGGCATTACTGGCCCATGCCTGGCCGGGTAACGTCCGTCAACTGCGTACGGTACTGCGTACTTTAGTGGCGCTCAGTGATGACGGGCAGATTGGGTGGCAGGATTTGCCCGTAATGTTACGTCATGCCCCTGCTTCAAAAAACGGCGGGCTCCCCCTTGAAGAGGCTGAGCGCCAAGCTTTACTGGTGGCATTGGAGCAATGTCATTGGCATATGACACGCACCGCGAAGCAGTTGGGTATAAGTCGAAATACGCTCTATAGGAAATGTCGCAAATATAAAATTAAATGCCTATTTGCAATAACTCCTTAATTAATTTTTCGATGTTGTTGCAGGCTGTTTATAAAGAGGTATATAGAACTTTTTTAAGGAACGAATTGAGTGGGGGTGGCCACCTAGTGAATAGAAATCTGATGATTTCTATAGGTCTCTAAAATTCACTAGTTGTGAGGTATCTATGCCAATTAAAGCGCCTTCTTTTTCTACAATTACACACAATAAACACCCCGCGACGCCCACCGTGCAGGCACCCAAAAAGTTACCTGATTATGCGCCCGCAGGCAGTAGTTATAATGGCGCAGGTAAATTGATTAACAAGCAAGGGCAGTTGCTCAATAACAAGGGGCAAGCGGTTGATGCGAAAGGTTACTTGATCAATGCGAATAACCAGAGAATCAACGCGCAGGGCCAGCTGGTTAATAAGCAAGGTCATGCGATAAATGACAAGGGTAAATTGATTAATGATAAGGGCCAATTAGTCAATACTCATGGCAAGCTGGTCAATGATGCTAATCATCTTGTTGATGAGAACGGCCGCTTGGTGAATAGCGCAGGGCGATTGGTGGACGTTAAAGGGCAACTGGTTGACAGAGATGGAAAACTGGTCAACAGGGAAGGGTATCTGGTTGATAAGATTGGACGGCCGCTTGATAAAAATGGCCGAGTGGCACTGGATCTGACCAGCGCAGTCAAGGGCAATAACGAACCTCACCCCCAGTTGTTTCCACCGAAAATCACAGCGGGTATCGCACAATGGCAAGGCAAGGTCCCGCCGCCTGCGCCCACGCCAACATTGACGATTCCCGAAGCAGTGGCCCGCATGGCTGATGCCCACAGTATGGTTAAGGCGGGTATCATTCCTGTGGCGCCGTCTGCGGCAAATATTGCGCGCGATGCGGCAATCAGCTCAGCAATCACAGGGGTGATATCCGCGCCGCTGAATATCGCGGCTTATGCGGGTTCTACAGCTTCAGCGGAAAAAATCAAAGCTTCGTATTTGCCCGCACCACTGGTTACTGCGGCACCTGGTGCTAAGCCATTGGTAGAGAGCGCGCCGAGTGAGCCAGCAACTGGCGTGGAAAAACTGTACCCGCGACTGGACGAGGCTCAGGTCACTGCCTTCACGGTCACCAATCAGTCGATGGTGCTCAAATTCGGGGATACGGGCTCGGCGTTATTGCCGGATCAATATTGGCCAAAAGACCCGCTGGCGCGTATTAATCAACTTGAAAATTTGTTGGCACATGCCGAAGAACACACTAAAGAGGTTGCCAACGAATACGAAGTTTTCTTCAAACCTTATCTGGGCGACCAAAAAGCGGCTGAGGGTCTTGACGGGGTGGAAGTGCGACTTGGAGCCGTCGATAAGAGGATTGCTGCAGTGCATAAAGCACAGGCTTCTATCTTGAAAGAGATGGCGTTGCGTATACCTGAAACTGAATGAGTTTGACGTGGAAAAACACTATTGTTTGATAGTGAGTGCATGAATTTTACAGGGTGTTCTTAATGGCCATGGGTCGATAGGGCGAACAGTATCGACAGGTATCGGCGCTAAGCCTGACGCTGAAGGGAATAACGGTGACAGGCTTTATCCAGAACATTGCCTGATTATGTGCAGGTGGTGTGGTAGTTTTCTATGAACATTAATACCCCCGCACGATTAAGTTTTTCAGAAAGTATAATATTTGATGGTTCGCTGACACCGCCAAAAAAAAATAAACTAATAGGTGAGCACTCTTTAGACCCGTGGAGTGTTGGAATGCCTTCGAGCAGGCATCCTCGCGAAGCGCACGCCCCATCTTCCAGTGGGTTCGACTACGGTGGGTTGCTCACTAAAGCCATACCGATGAACGTTGAAGACCAGACCAAACTACGTTTGGCAGTTGATGCCTGGAAAGCACGTCAACAACAGACGGGTCCAGGTGATATTCCCGGCACGCGGAGCTTGATTGAGCTTCTGCTGCGTACCCTTCCCGAGTATTCAAGGCCGGCTAACAGCGAGCCTGAAAAAGCACTCCAGGCCATCCTCGTCTCATCAGAGGGTCAGGCATTGGCTGCTTTACTCCAGGACAGCATCGACGTAGTTCCGACAGCATCCAGTCTGCAGGATGTCCTGCTCAGTGCTTTATTATTGGACGCAGGTTACGGCTCAGAACAACAGCGCAATAACCTGGCTGGATACTCGCTGCGCCAGCAGGGTAATTGGGGCTACAGCGCCGCTGAAATAGCCAAGCGCTTCGAAGACCATCTCGCCACAAGATTTGGCGTGGCCAGCGCCAAAACCATTGCCTTCTTATTGTTGTCGGTTTCAGCCCCCGAGTTTCTGGTAAAAAAATTACCCGCATCGCTGGTGTACGGCTCTCATCAATGGGCGACTTTCAGTGCCGCAGTCGCACGTATTGACGCCAGCCAGCCAGGGTCTGCGGCATCAATGAATTATTCGGCGATCATGGCGCGTGATGAGCAGGCGCCTGTTTCAGTCACAGAGAAGCTCCAACGGCAATACGCGCAAATGCAAGCCGTTACCGACTGGGGCATTGCCAACGGCATCATTCTTGAAAATAGCGATGATGACTATACCTTCGAGAGCATTGGGCGTGCCGTCGATGCCATGCAAACACTGCATACCACCCTCGCTGACTCTGTTACGGCTCTGAACACACCAGTGCCCACTCGCCGAGAATTGGCGCTTGAGGAGCTGAGGAGGGTGTATGGGGCTGAAAATGAGCGTTTTTTTACGCAAAAATTGCTGGGGGATATTGTTCCGGGCTCTCCTGGCCGGAAGTCGTATTCGTTGTTGGACATTTACATGTCCGGCGAGCTGGGCAAGCATTTCTGGATATCCAGTGACCCTGAATTCAATACCGTTAAAGTCAATCTTGGTTTTTCGGCATTGAAAAATATCAAAAGTCAGTTTGTTGAAAAGTTTGATGAGTATACCAAGGGGCTGAAAGAGGCGTTCACTGCACAGTTCAAGTATCAACTATCGTCACTCCCGGCTGAGGACCGGAGATTGATTGAGTATGGCAAGGTCACGACTTTCTCTCTTGTACATCCCAATCGGAATCAAGGACCTGTCAGCTCTTCTCATAAAATTCACCCTTATGTAGACAGCGGCGCGGTATTGATCAGAGCGGATCTTGACGGGAAAGTTTGCCACTATCTGTACTCGCCCGCGCAGGGGCGAATTATCAAGGATGCTGATCCTTCCCGGCCTGGTTTGCAGCTTCCGGGCAGCCGCTTGTATTTTTCCATGTCTCTACCCGATTCGCCTGCTGGCAAAGAGCCTGCTGTCACAATTTTGTGGCAACCGCTAGGTACTCCCTGGCCGAAAAAAGACCCGATTGACTTTGCGGCGTTCTCCATTTACCCCTCCAAATCGTTGCAAGCTGGAACGCCTGGGCCGCATTCCACCAAGCCGCTTGAAACCTTTACCTCGTCTAAGTCAAATGAGCTGGCGAACGCTGTCTCTGCTTATTTCACGCGGGGTTTGGAAGAAGTGAAAGTAGCGGCTAATGGCATGACCGAGATAGAAATTGAAAGACGTACTGCAGAAGTCGTCAATGAGTTTTTTCTAGGATTTATTCCTTTCTACAGTGCGGTTAAGAGTTTCATTGATGGTAAGCCCACGGAGGGTTTTTTTTATGCAGTGCTGGACGTGTTTGGTTTTTTGACGCCTGCATTGAAAGGGGGTATCCAAGGGGCCAAAGCGGTTGTTAAATCCGGGATGGGCTCGGCATTGGGTTTTCTCAAGGGGTTTGGCAAAACGAGTGCCCAGATGATTAACCCTCTTGCAGGTGTTTATGATGTGGGGCGTGGTGTTTTTAATCTAAGCAAGGCGGGTTTTAAAAAGCTACGGCCTCTAAGTGGGCACTACGGTAGTTTCGAGCCCCCTTTATTACGGAGTACAGATAGTATTGCCGAGGGGATTTACCGGCCCTGGGGGGCTAATGCAGATGGTGCTCGGGTCACGGCTGTAAAGCAGAACGATCTATGGTATGCGTTTGACGTTTCCACCCAAACCCCTTACGGGGCACCGTTAAAAGGTTTTGTACCCAGGTCGTACTCACCGTTCATGACCCAGATTATACAAACCGCAAGTTCGACGGCCATTGACGTTGGCGTTTTTTCAGCCATCTCCTTTGCGGAGAATGCCTTAAAAACGCACTATGCGCGTTTGCCTGTACAGGCCACCAGATTTGATCCTGGTGAGGTGGCAGTACCGGAGTTGCCGTCGGTGCCGGGAATTTTTGATCCGTCCCTCCTATCCCGCCTTGACGCCAGTTCGCGGAGCATGACTGAGCTGGATAAGTTAATCCTGGCATTAGTCTCGGGCCATGAGGAACCGATCTGTATAAAGTGTGCGGAACCTCTGGAGTACTTGGATAAGCTGGAAACGGCTCTTGAGAAACTTGAGGATCACACTGTTCTTATAGCAGATGCGTACCAGGTTTATTGCAAACCTTATAATCCACGTGCGCATGGCGATTGGAGCAACAGCAGTTTGATGGAGCGGGTGGAGGCGATTGAGAAAAGAGTCGATGAAGTACGTAAGGCGCTTGTACGGGTTCAGGCGTTGCTTGGCGTATCAGCGTAGTTGCTGTTTGATGTCTTGATTCAATCATGTTGTTACATGCGCTGAACGACTGAGCCTGCGAGGGTTGTTCGCGGTACGCTTTGTGAGCGGTTGCGCAAGCCTGCAACCAGTCGCACTTGTTGGCTTGATTGGCGCATTACTCATCGCGCTACCTGTAGAAAAGTCTGGTTTTTCATATGCAGGGTACGAACTATTAAGTCGGTTGGTTTTCATGCGTCGTGGTTAAGCAATGCAGTCTATCTGTAGGCTTTTATATAAAGTGCTAGTGAAAAGCTGACGATGGGGGGGCGGACATTTTTTCAAATCGGCTGGTCGTTTTCAGAGGTTCCCTACTGACATATTTGGGAATAGATCAGCAGCGTCGGCTGCGTCATTTATGGATCGTTTCGCCACTCAGTGCATGAACAGAGGTTTTGTCTGATTGACGTGCGAGGCGGTTAAATGACGGGTATTTTGGGTTCCAATGCAGCACCAATCCTTTCAAACAGTGTGGCAAGACAGCCTGAGCCGAAAGCCGAGTCTTCTGCGCCAGCCGTTGCGCCACCCCTTGGCGATGCAAGGGTGACGAGCAACCTCGACGCGGCCTTGGCTGATACTCCTGAAGCCCGTGCAACGGCGGACGCTCAGTTGGCGAGGCCCTTCGCAGTCGCATTGGCCACACGTTCTTTCCACACCTCAATGATGCCGCCTGATGTTGAAGTTCCACCTCAGTCCACGCTCGGGCGTTGGCGCACTCAACTGGACAGCGCGTTCAAAAGCCCCAGGGTCCTGGCTTGGGCGGCAGAGCAGGGGCTTGATACCCGAAGCTTAACCCTGGACCCCTCGCGCGGGACGTTGGCCGGCACGGTAAATGGCCAGGCACACACGTTTTCCCTGGCGGACGATTCGGGTTGGTCCGATGTTTCCCGAACACTCTTGTCGATTGCCAGGGTGATCGCGCCGAAGCCTGGGCAGGTGTTCAGTTACCCCTGGCCGGAGGCAAAGGTGCCGCTGTACACGGTGGGGCGATTTTACGGCGAACCGATAGACCTCTCGCCTGCGCAAGCGCGCTTGCACCGCCAGAAATTGAAGAATGGAACACGATTTGAATTTGCACCCATGGCTTATACGTTGCAGCGCTCAGCGCAGGCGTTAACGAAGCAGATTACTGGGCTAGGGGATGACGCTAACCATCAAGCCCTTATTACCGCGCTGAGGTCCCAGGTCGATGATGCAAAAGGGACCATCGACCTGAGCCAGGTCATGATCCCCATCGACCTGCGCTCACATCGGTTTGCCACCGAGCAACGCCGCCAGGTAAGTGTTGCGCAATACCTCCAAAGTGAGGGGTGTACGGTACCTGCCAACAGCAGGGATGCACACGACCTGGCCAGCGCGTTATTTTTTGATCTTGCCCATCGAGTACCCGGGGGGGACGCTGGAGGGGTAAGGCATATTGCTCGATTATTGAGTGACACCGATCTGCGCAAGATGAGGGGCGTGGTCACCCGATGGAAGGCACAGACCGTAACCGATGTGCCAGAAGCTCAGGCCGGTGCCGGGGCCGGCAGCCTGTTGCACAGGCTAATCAGCACGCTGCCTGAACCCACAAGAAAGTTGATAGCGAACAACCCTGCGTCTGTATTGGACGCACTCATTCGGTCCCCCGGGGCACAGGGGCTGGGTGAAACCATACGGAAAAAACTAAATCTGGCTGAATCGCCGACCACTGCGATTGAGAGTGTGAGTGTCGCGATCTTGCAAGAACTGGATCCCGCTTCAGGCCAGTCTTGTTTTAATGTGGCGGGCTATAACCTGTATCAAAAAGGTAATGCGGGCGCCTCAGCCGCGCAGATCGTCAAACGGTTTACGGCTCACCTTGAACATAAGGTTGGCGTGGAAGCAGCGCCTGTTGCCGCGCAACTCTTGCTCTCTGCGGTGGCTCCGGAGTTCCTGGCAAAAGATATTCCACCTTTGCTTGTTATTGGCTCTCACACTTGGGAATCTTTTTCCACGGCGGTTGCACTGATAGAGAAACAAGCCTCCGGCGCGCCGGTGAATATGACCTTCAGCCAAATAATGAAATACGCGGATGCCCAGCTCATCGTTCTTGAAGGGGAGAGCCAGTTAGAGATCGCATCGATTAACCCGCTGATTGCCTGGGGCTTGGCGAATGACGTGATCGAGAAAAAACCAAACGACGTTTATACGTCTGAAGATGTTGCGCGTTCGCTGCGCGTGCTGAAAGAACAGAAAAAAGAGTTGGAGGGCGCGCGCGTCAATTTGTTAAAACCCGTGCCGACACGGGAAGAACTCGCGCTGGCCGAGTTGAAGCGAGTCTTTCCTGATCTGGACCCCACAGCGAAAACGTTGCGGGGCTTTTATGATAAAAGTTATGTTGTGTCACTGCTGGATGTCTATATGACTGAGCCGTATGAGCCGGATATGTGGGTGTCACGAGATAAAAAAGTGTTTCCGTGGGAGGAGATAAAGCGGAGTTTATCCAAGTCTCCAAGCATTAATTCAACATTTTCTGAAGTGTTTGAGTCGTATAAAAAAAGCCATGCGCAAGCTTGGGCCATACAGTTCAAATATCAGATTTCCTTGTTGCCGGCGGCAGAGCGAGAGCGCCTACAACAATCAGATGTCAGCTTCATGGAACTGTCTCGGCTCTTTCTGGGAACGGAGCTTGAACCGGGCCTCTCGTTGTTTCCCGCGCGTGTACCACGAAAACCCACTGTGCAGGAGCTGGAAGATTTAAAAGGTCGTCATGGTTTGCTGATGAAAGTGCAGGGGCGCGACGGGCAGGTTGATTATTATAGTTATTTCCCGGGGCTGGGAAAGCTTGTTAAGGCTGAGGGTGTACCGGGGGAAAACGCCAGTTTTGACGACAGTGCCTATTTCGGCAAACGCTCCAAAACGCGCGAGCCAGGCACCTACAATATCTTTTCGCCCTTTGGCGAACCCAATACAGAGCGTGAACCGCCTGGCGCGATCGGCAACGCGAAGGGTGCTTTTTTTTCCGGCAGGAACGGATCACTGGCCAACGTGGTGGGGCAGTTTTTTACGAAGGATTATGCGGGTTTAAAAGCAGAGGCCGCCGGGGAGACAGCGATAGAAAAGACGACAAAGACGAATCAAAAGATAAACGAATTTCTCCTTTCGCTGGTTCCTTTTTATGACGGTATTAAGGATGCAATCAACGGAAATGTGGCGGGGGCAATTTTTAATATCGGCTTCGACATATTAGGCTTTCTTCTTCCTGGTGCAGCGGCCGGGAGCAAAGCGCTGAAGGCTGGGAAGTCAGTAGGCAATGCCTTGCGACGTTCATTTTTCGCTGGTGTTGGCGCTTCTATCGGGGTCACGGACGCTCTGGATCTCCCGAAGCACATAAAACGAGGGACAGTGACCGGCATCAAAGATGCAAGGTTGTTACGTCAGCATGCAGATGAGGTGTTGCCCCGGCTCAAAGGCAACTATCAATCTTATGACGTAACACGGTTTTATAAAGAGGGTGACATTGTTAAGGGGGCCGCTGTACTGGAAACGAGCGGCGTATTGACGCCTGTCGTCGCTATTTTCAGGAAAGGGGGGTGGTATACATACAGTGCCCTTACGAATACACCGTTTGGCCCGCAGTTAGCGCAGTTTGGTAGTTTAAGCGCACTGGAGTCTTTGAGGCCGCAGCCGAACGTGCTGGATAAAACAGATCTGCCAACGATTGGCACATAATTTTATTGGCGTGAATATATTTTTACTACCTTGCGGCAGGTTTCGTTGTGTGCGTGCAAAAATCCATTTTGTTATTTTTGATTTTATTGGAACTGTTCAGGTGTTTTTTTCACGAAATAAACGAGAGTAAGGGATGACTTTCTAATGTCAATTAATCATTAGGTAAATCATTATGATATTTTCATATTCATTCAGGCGGTCAGCTGTACATTCAAAGTTTGGGGATTTGTTCAGCGGCGGGTGGAATAGAGTCGTTGATGTGCCCCCCCCTCCTAGGACAATTGAAGTTCCAAGGAGCCCGGATGCATCAGGAACGCATTCGGGAAACGGTGCTGACGCCTCTGCTCATAAACCCGTCGATTCCAAACCTACTGGTTTTGATGCGCCAGGGCACGCAAGCGGTACCAAACAGCCTGGAGACGTTGCCGAAGCCGGCACCCCGGAGTCTCTGGAGATAAAAGCCTACAAGGAAGCACAACAAAAAAAGTGGCAAGCTGAAAAAGATGCACAAGCCCGGGATAAGTTGTTTAACCAGCCGACGACGGGCCGAGTCGATGGAAAAGAAGTTGACTCTTTTTCTGTAAGTGCCCTGGAAGAGAGCGCAGAGGCTTTGGTGAAGGCCGAGAAGGCAAACCCCCTCCGGCGCAAGGACATTTTAAAGACGGCGGGAATCACGGCAGCCGTCACAGTACCTTTCACATTTGCCGCGATAGTTGGCGGTGCTACCGTAAACGAACTTCTCAAACCCTATCTCAACCCGCTGCCGGTCGCGGCCACAGAGCAAAGCGTCATGGAAGGGCGGTTGGTGGGGCATACCATGCAGCGTGTATTTCTGCTGGCGAATACCTTGGCAGATCTTCGTTCAGAGCCGCATGTTGGGCCCTCTGTGGCGTGGATGGCGAACACGAATGATGAACGCATGGACAATCTTGAGGAGATGCTTGGGTTCATCGAAACGGCGTTTCGCGATGACGCCAAAAAGGTAGGTATATCGTTTGAGCCGCCTTCAACCGGTAAATCAGAGGACGATATTACGCTGCGGGCCACGGCAATGGAGTCAAGAATGGCGGCGCTCACGGCATTGATGGGCGCAATGAAAGAGAAGCTTACGGCTACCGCTGCATAGGATGAAGGTTCACTTTTTACTGTCAGGATAGTGCTGCCGGCAATGGATAGCCTTTCAAATGCGCTGCTGTATTCAGTGGAAGGTGCGTGCGCCCCCTTGTATCCAGCGGCGCTTTCCATCGGGTTCACGGGGCGCGCCATCGTGCCCTGACACATGAACGCCCCACCTAAAGAGTGCGATTTCCCACGCCCTGCGCTAACCTGCCTCGATGTTTTACGAGGTCGACTATGCACATTCATATTCTTGGTATTTGCGGCACTTTCATGGGCTCGATGGCGGTTCTGGCCAAAGAGCTGGGCCATCACGTCACCGGTTCCGACGCCAATGTTTACCCGCCCATGAGCACGCAACTGCAAGCCCAGGGCATTGAGTTGACCCAAGGCTACGACCCTGCGCAATTCGACCCGGTCCCGGATCTGGTGGTGATCGGTAACGCCATGGTGCGTGGCAATCCGGCGGTCGAGTATGTGCTCAACAAAGGTCTGCCTTATGTGTCCGGCCCTCAGTGGCTGGCAGACCATGTATTGCAAGGGCGCTGGGTACTGGCCGTCGCCGGCACCCACGGCAAGACCACCACCAGCAGCATGCTGGCCTGGGTGCTGGAGCATGCGGGCATGAGCCCGGGCTTCCTGATCGGCGGCGTGCCGCAGAATTTCTCGGTGTCGGCGCGTCTGGGTGATACGCCGTTCTTCGTGATTGAGGCGGATGAATACGACAGCGCTTTCTTCGACAAGCGCTCCAAGTTCGTTCATTACCGCCCGCGCACGGCGATCCTGAACAACCTTGAGTACGATCACGCCGACATTTTCCCTGATCTGCCGGCCATCGAGCGCCAGTTCCATCATTTGGTACGCACCATTCCAAGCGAAGGTCTGGTGATCCATCCGACCACCGAGCCCGCTTTGCAACGCGTGATTGAAATGGGCTGCTGGACCCCGGTGCAAACCACCGGCGCGGGCGGGCAGTGGCAGGTCAAACTACTCAGCGAAGACGGCTCCCGGTTTGAAGTGCTGTTCGAAGGCGTGGCTCAGGGCATTGTCGACTGGGATATGACGGGCCAGCACAATGTCGCCAATGCGTTGGTAACGCTGGCAGCGGCGCGGCATGTCGGCGTGGTTCCCTCCATGGGCATCGCGGCCTTGAGCGCGTTCAAAAGCGTGAAACGCCGTATGGAAAAAGTCGCCGACGTAAACGGAGTTACCATCTACGACGACTTTGCCCACCACCCGACGGCCATCGCCACCACCCTCGATGGCTTGCGCAAACGCGTCGGGGATGCGCTGATCATTGCGATTGTCGAGCCGCGCTCCAACTCCATGAAGCTCGGCGCGCACCGCGATGGCCTGCCGGAAAGCGTCAATGATGCCGACCAGGTGGTGTGGTACGCACCCGCCAACCTGGGCTGGGATCTGCCAGCGATTGCAGCGCAGTGCACTGTGCCTTCCAAGGTCTGCGACTCCATCGAAGGCATCATCGAGTTCGTCAAACAACAGGCCAAGCCTGGCACTCACGTGGTCGTGATGAGCAACGGCGGCTTCGGCGGGCTGCACGGCAAATTGGCCGAGGCTTTGAAATGAGTGGCCCGGAACGCGTCACCTTGGCGATGACCGGCGCGTCCGGCGCGCCCTATGGCCTGCGCCTGCTCGATTGTCTGGTGCGCGAGGAGCGCGAGGTGCACTTTCTGATTTCAAAGGCCGCGCAACTGGTGCTGGCCACCGAAACCGACGTCGCCTTGCCGGCCAAGGTGCAGACCATGCAAGCCTTCCTCACCGAGTACACCGGTGCGGCGGCGGGGCAGATCAGGGTCTACGGTAAAGAAGACTGGATGTCGCCGGTGGCCTCCGGCTCCGGCGCGCCGGCGGCGATGGTGGTGGTGCCCTGTTCCACCGGCACGCTGTCGGCGATTGCGACGGGCGCCTGCAATAACCTGATCGAGCGCGCAGCGGACGTGACCTTGAAAGAGCGTCGCCAGTTGATCCTGGTCCCGCGTGAGGCGCCGTATTCGAGCATTCACCTGGAACACATGCTCAAGTTGTCGAACATGGGCGTGACCATTTTGCCGGCATCGCCCGGTTTTTATCACCAGCCGCAGACCATCGATGACCTGGTGGATTTTGTAGTGGCGCGGATTCTCAACCTGCTGAACATTCCTCAGGACATGCTGCCGCGTTGGGGTGAGCATCATTTGAGCAGCGATGAATAAGGCCCTGCTGGTGCTGTTGGCGCTGCAACTGGCGGGTTGCGCCACGGCGCGTACCCTGGACGCCGCGCAACCCGGTGCGCCGGTGGTGTATGCCGGTACACGCCTGGATTTGTATGCGATCAATGGTGGGTGTTGTGCCAAGGACAGGTTTGGTGCCGAGGCGCCGAGCTATCCGCATGTGGACCTGCCGGCCAGTGCGTTGCTCGATACCTTGCTGTTGCCCCTGTCAGCATTGACGGTGCTGGGGGTGGGGTTTAACGCAACCGGTGGCCTGTAGATCTATAGCGCCTGGGCCGGCCCCATCGCAGGCAAGCCAGCTCCCACCTTTGGAATGCGTTCCCCTGTGGGAGCTGGCTTGCCTGCGATGAGGCCCGGTCAATCACTGCACGTTTATTTGCCTAGCTTGCGCAACTCATCCGACTCCACCACCCGTACCCCATCCTGCTCTTCCAGCGCCAGGCGCCACATCGCGCGGGCCAGTTCGCACACTTCGATGCCGTGGTATTTTCCCGGAATCAAGCGCGACAGCGGCCCGGCGATCTTCTCGGCCAGGCGCGTTTCCAAGCGTTCCCCGAGCAACAAAGAAGGCCGCACGATGGTCAGTTGCGGCCAGTCCTGAGCCCTCAGCGCCTGTTCCATTTCGCCTTTGACACGGTTGTAGAACACCGAGGATTTCGGGTCAGCGCCAATCGCGCTGATTACGATCAGGTGGCGCGCGCCCATTTCCCGCGCACGTTTGGCGAAAGCCACGACCATGTCCAGGTCGACGGCACGAAACGCCGCTTCAGATCCGGCTTTTTTAATCGTGGTGCCCAGGCAGCAGAAGGCGATATCGACCTGGCCACTCAACTGCGGCAGAAACACGGCCGGATCGCCCACCGGGTTTTCCAGGTGCGGGTGTTCCGCCAAAGGCTTGCGGCTGGGCGCCAGTACGCGGGTCACAGTGGGTTCGTTGAGCAGGCGGTCGAGCAAGTGTTCGCCGGTCAGGCCAGAGGCGCCGGCAAGCAGGATATGTTGTGGTGTCAGGTACATGGTGTTTCCCCCTTGTTACACGTTACAGCTTAGTTGCCTTTGGCTTCCTTGCTATTCATGGAGACGCTTTCGAGCGCCTTTCGTGCCTGCTGTTTACGTAATAGTTGCCAATGGGCGACCACGCCCTTGGGGGCCCAGATCTGCGGTTCGGAGGCTTCGAAGTTGTCCGCCTGTTCGCGTTCGGCCACGTGTACCTGTGCCAGTTTGAAGGCTTGCTGTAAATCGTCGGTTTGGTTGAAAGCCTGTGCGAAAAGAGCGTCGCCGAAGTAGGTGAAGTCCTCTTCCTCGGAGCAGCCGAAAGACACACGATCGGCGCGGGAGGCGGTCATGATCAGGGTGCGCTCATCTTTCAAGGCCGGGATAAAACCGCCCGAGTAGCAGGCCGATATCACGATGATCTTGTCGCGGTTCTTCAACGGGGCAAGCACGTTCGCCAACTCATCGGCCGGCAGGTCGGCCAGCTCCATGCGCGGCTGGTCGAGCACCAGTTCATGTTCATGGGTGCCATGGCTGGTGAGGTAGATAAATACCAGGTCTTCCGGGCCGGTGCGTTCGGCCAGGGTTTGCACGGCGCGGCGCAGGCTTTCGCGGGTCGCGAGCGGGCGGTCGGCGATATGGTCGCGGTGGTTGACCAGGCGAATCTGCCCGCGCGCGCCGAAGCGGGTGGCGAGCATGTTGCTGACGTAATCGGCTTCGCGCAGGAACACGCTTTGCTTGCCGTCACCGGCCAGCACCAGGGTGTACAACTCGACGGCGGGGGTGGATGCAGGCACGGCGGCGAGGGCGGCATCAAGCAGGCGGCCCTGGGCCAGTATTCCGGTTTCCAATGGGTCTGGCAGCAGCTTGCCGTCGGCGTCACGCACGCGCATGCCGTTGACCCAGGTGCCGGCCTGCACGGTGCCATCGGTCAATACGAGAGTGCCCTTGCCCTGATAGCTGTCGCTGTCGAAGCCGCCGATATAGAAGCTGCCGTCAGTGAGGTTCAGGCGGCCTTCGCCACTGAAACGCCACTCGCTGAACTGGCCGACATAATGGCTGCCGTCAATGCCGATCAACTCGCCCTTGCCGCTCAGTGCACCTTCCTTGAACTGGCCGATCCACACGTCGCCGTCGGCGTTTTCGTAGCGGCCCTTGCCGTTGAGCTGGTTCTGCTTGAACTGGCCGACATAGATGTCACCGTCGGCGCTGTTGAACGTGCCGTTGCCTTCCAGTTGGCCATCCACGAAGTGGCCGCTGAACTGGTTGCCGCTGTCGTCGTTGCGCTGGCCTTCGCCATTGGGCTTGCCGTGGGCGAACTGGCCCTGGTATTGGCTGCCGTCGGCCAATTCCAGACGACCCAGGCCGGAGTACTGGTCGTCCTTGAATTCACCGCGATAAGTCATTTGCCCCTCTTTGAGGGTGCCTTCGCCGTTGCGCCGGCCATTCTTGAAACCGCCGACGTAGCTGCTGCCCGCCGTGGTCAGGCTGCCCTGGCCGTCAAACAGGCCTTGCTGGAACTGGCCTTTATAGACTTCGCCGTTACTGCCGTGCCATTCGCCCTGGCCGTGCCACTGGCCCTTGTCGAACTGGCCGGCGTACCAACTGCCGTTGGGGTAGTCCACGCGGCCCTGGCCTTGCAGCAAACCGTTGACCACATCACCCCGGTAGCGGCCGCCATCGGGCAGGCGCGCATCGGGCGGCAACAGCGATTCGCCGTCTCCGCAAGCGGTGAGCAACAGGGCAAGGGCAAGGGGAGCGAGTGGGCGCATAGCGGGATCCGGATAATTGAGCGCCGAGTATGCCGCAGCTGCGAGATTCATACATAAATTTACATACACTGTGGCAAGGTTTATCACCTCACCACAGGCACGGCCTTACACGAAGCAGAGTGACAACGACTCGGCGATGTAAGCGGGTTTTTCCTGACCGTCGATTTCCAGAGTGGCGGTGGCCTTAAATAGCCATTGGCCAGGTTTTTTCTCGGTGACGTCAGTCAGGGTGACGTTCAGGCGCACCCTGGAATTGACTTTCACCGGCTGGATAAAACGCACGCTGTCCAGGCCATAGTTGACCGCCATCTTCAGGCCTTCGGGCATGATCAGGATGTCTTCCATCAGCTTGGGCATCAACGACAGCGACAGGAAACCGTGGGCGATGGTGCTGCCGAACGGTGTTTGCGCGGCCTTGACCGGGTCGACGTGGATGAACTGATGATCACCGGTGGCTTCTGCGAACAGGTTGATACGCGCCTGGTCGATGGTGAGCCATTCGGAACGTCCCAGTTCCTTGCCGACATAATCTTTGAGCTGCGCTACAGGTACATAGGGCATTGCGACTCTCCTTGGTTTCATCGGTTTTTATAGGTGTGCGAAATCCATGGTAGATCATCACGGGCAACTGGCCCGGTCAACCCACCATGCTTTTGGCGAATGCCGGAGCATAGGGTGGGCGTGCTTATAATGCGGGCGTGCGAAAAAGGGGGGAGAACGGATGCTGTTACGGGGCCTGACATGGCTGGTGTTGTTTCAATTGATCGGCACCGCGATCAACCATTTGCTGTTGCCGGTGCTGCCGGGGCCGATCATCGGCTTGCTGCTGATGCTGGGGTTTCTGATCTGGCGCGGTGAGGTCGGCGAGCCCCTGAGCCTGGCTGCCAGCAGTTTATTGCGTTACTTGCCGTTGCTGCTGGTGCCGCCGGCGGTGGGCGTGATGGTGTACGCGAAGGACATCGCCGCCGACTTTTGGGCCATCGTCGGTGCGCTGGTGTTGTCGCTGGTGATCGCCATGGGGTTTGTCGGGGTATTGATGCAGCAGATGGTCAAGCGCAAGGAAAAGGACCAATGACCTTCGACTGGCAGGGCGCTTGGGCTGCCGTTATTCATCACCCCTTGTTCGGCATTGGCATCACCCTCGGCGCGTATCAGTTGGTGCTGGCGGCCTTCGAGAAAACCCGCTGGATCTTCCTGCAACCGGTGTTGGTGTCCATGCTGCTGGTGATCGGCGTGCTGGTCAGTTGCGGGCTGACCTATGTCGAGTACCGCAAAAGCACCGAAATCATGGGCATCCTGCTCGGCCCCGCAACCGTGGCGCTGGCCGTACCGCTGTATTTGAACCTGCGGCGGATTCGCCAATTGTTCTGGCCGATTTTTACTACGCTGGTGATAGGTGGGGTAGTGGCGACCGGCCTGTGTGTGCTGCTGGGCGGGTGGTTCGGTGCCGAACACAGGATGCTGATGACCATGGCGCCCAAATCGGTGACTTCGCCGATTGCCATGCTGGTGGCCGAGCAGATCGGCGGCGTGGCCGCGCTGGCGGCGGTGTTTGTACTGATCACCGGTGTGATCGGCGCAATGATCGGCCCGGCGTACTTGTCACGCCTGGGCGTGCACAGCCCCGAAGCGCGGGGCATGGCCCTGGGCATGACTGCCCACGCCGTCGGCACCTCGGTGGCGTTGCAAGAAAGCGAAGAGTGCGGCGCCTTTGCGGCGCTGGCCATGAGTCTGATGGGCGTGGCCACGGCGGTCTTTCTGCCGCTGGCCGTGTCGGTGATGGTTTAAACCCGGGTTTGAAGGAAACCTTATATGAGTCTGGCGCTGTTCCCGCTCAATACCGTGCTGTTCCCCGGCTGCACCCTCGACTTGCAACTGTTCGAGGCGCGCTACCTGGACATGATCAGCCGCTGCATGAAAAAGGGCGAAAGCTTCGGCGTGGTGTGCATCCTCGATGGCAAGGAGGTCGGCATGGCGCCGGACGGCTACGCGCTGATCGGCTGTGAAGCGCTGATCCGCGACTTCAAGCAGCAAGACAACGGCCTGCTGGGGATTCGCGTCGAAGGTGGGCGGCGTTTTCGCGTACGCGACGCCGGGGTGCAGAAAGACCAATTGCTGGTGGCCGACGTGCAATGGCTGGAGGAACTGCCGGACCAGGCGCTGGAAGACGAGGACGCCGACCTGCTGGCCTTGCTTCACGCACTGGCCGAACACCCGATGGTCGCCTCGCTGGACATGGGCACCCACGCCGATGGCCAGCAAGCGCTGGGCAATCAGTTGGCCTACCTGCTGCCGTTCACCGAGGCCGACAAGATCGACCTGCTGCAACTCGACGATCCGCAACAGCGGCTGGACGCGATCCAGATGTTGCTCGACGAGTTGCAGGGCGAACTGTTCACTTAATAGGCGTAGCGCAGCAATGCATGGGAAGTGCCGGTGAGGGCGATAAAGCTCAGCACCGCGACCAGCGCCGGCAGCAGCAACCACCAGGTTTTTTGCGACATGGCCGGCAACGGCGTGCGGTACTGGATGACGGTCAAGCTGAAGGCACACACCGTCATCGCCAGCAGCGTGCCGGCCAGGATGTCCGTTGGCCAGTGGGCGCCGAGGTAGACCCGCGACAGGGCGATGAAGGCCGCCGGAATGCAGCCCATCAGCATCCAGGTCAGGCGCAACCGGGTAGGTTGGCCGCGACCCGCCAGCACCGCCAGCGCCAGGAAAAACGCAAAGGCACCGGACGCGTGGCCGCTGGGCATGCTGAAACTGGTCAGCGGGTCTGTGAGAATCTCCGGGCGGCCACGGGCGAAAAACAGCTTGGTCCCGGTGTTGATCAACGCAGCGCCTGCCAGCGTGGCGCCAACAAACACCGCGTGCTGCCATTGCCGCGCCAGTAACAGCAAGCCAGTAAACACAGCGCTGGCGAAAAACATCTTCTTGAATTCGCCCAATTGCGTGACGCGCACCATCACTTCATCCAGCCACGGGCTGCGGTGCTCTTGCACCAGCGCGCTCAGGCCTGTGTCAAAGTCATTCAGGGAGTGATAGCCGATAAACAGCGCGATCAGCAGCGTCAAGCTGGCGCAGCCAATCCACAAGGTGGCGCGACGATGGCCGCGCAGGCTGCTGTTCAAACTCAATCCGAGCAATACCGCCAAACAGGCCGCGACGATTGCCGCTTCCGGCCAGAAACCTTCCGGTAAGGGCAGGCGGAAGGCGGCACCGGTCGCCCAGCCCGGCAGCAAATAGGCCACCGACCAACCGGCCGCTGCCACGATGCTGACGGCGGCGAAGCGAGGGAAGGGCATGTCGCACATCCCGGCCACCATCGGTAGCATGGGGCGCAGCGGGCCGATGAAGCGTCCAACCAACAGGCTGGCGATACCGTACTTGTGGAAGTAGGTTTCTGCGCCGTTCATCCATTCGGGATGGTGACGCAGGCCCGGTAAACGCCGGATTCCCTGATGGAAATGTCGGCCCAGGAAGTAGGACACTCCGTCACCGACCAATCCCCCCACGAAGCCCAGCAACAAGGTTTCGCTCAGGGACAGCGCGCCACTGCCCGCGAGCGCAGCAATCGCAAACAGCAACACCGTGCCCGGCACGATCAGCCCGGCAATCGCCAGGCACTCCACGCACGCGACGACAAATACCGCCACTGCCAGCCATTCGGGGTTCAGGGTCAGCCAACCGGTAATGCTATCGAGCCATTGGCTCATACACTCAACTCCCTCTCTGTAATCCATAACCCCAAACACTGGAGATCAAACTGTGGGAGCAGGCAAGCCAGCTCCCACAGGGGATCTGCTGTGCTGCCGGTTTTTGTGTTCAATCAATTAAAAAGTAATCGCGGCCTTCGACCTGGCCCCGGCGCAGCGGGTTCCGGGTGCAATACGGCGCATAACCCGCCTCCACGAAGCGGTACATCAAGTGTTCATCACGCCCGTTGGGGATGCCCAAACGGGTGGTTTGAATGATTTGCGCAGGTGTCTGGCCCACGTCTTCGACGTAAAGCAGCTCCTGGTCGAAACGCTTGGCGTCCCACATCGGCACCTTCAAGCCCAGCGCCTTGCACAGCAGGGTCTGGCCCGCGCAGAGTTTCTGGGCGCGGCGCGGGCTGCCATTGGCATCTGGATTATTCAGCAGCATCTGCGCCAGGCTGGCCGGCCCGGACAGCTGGTCTACCCACGGATACGCAGATTTGATCAGCACGGCATTGCCCGGGCCCTGGGCACTGAAGTTCAGTGAATCGCCGCCGCGGGCGTAATACATGTATATGTGGCCGCCATCCAGAAACAAAGCCTTACGCTTTTCTGTGTAGCCGAGTGAGGCATGGCTGCCTTTTTCGGCCACGTAATAGGCTTCGGTTTCAATAATTCGCGCCGAAAGCCAGATTTCGCCGACGCGATGGCGAATGACTTTTCCGAGCAACTCGCGCGCAAGAACTTGCGCGTCACGGTCGAAGAAGCTGTCGGGCAGGGCGCTGGCGGGCAGGTTCGGGGCAAAACTGGACATGGCGATCAGGGTTAATACGGCTAAATGTGACGGAATAATAACAACTCCCACCTTAATTACCGCTGAAGGCCGGGTTTTTACAGTTCATTTCGACCATCCGCCCCTCACCGCTGTCAGTCGGGCGGCGTCACAGCTATAATCTGCCGCTTTCCTCCCTGCCAAGACTCCCTGACCATGACTGAGTCCGTTCTTGACTACATGACCCGCCTGGGTCGCGCTGCCCGTCAGGCCTCGCGGTTGATCGCCCGTGCGAGCACTGCGCAGAAGAACCGCGCCCTGCTGGCCGCCGCTGACGCTCTGGATGCTTCGCGCTCCGAGCTCACCGCCGCCAACGAGCAAGACCTGGCCAACGGCCGCGCCAATGGCCTGGAGCCGGCACTGCTGGACCGCCTGGCGCTGACCCCGGCACGTATCGACGACATGATCGAAGGCCTGCGTCAGGTGGCCAAGCTGCCTGACCCCATCGGTGAAATCCGCGACATGCGGTACCTGCCGTCCGGCATTCAAGTTGGCAAGATGCGCGTGCCCCTGGGCGTGATCGGCATCATTTATGAGTCGCGTCCTAACGTGACCATCGACGCCGCGAGCCTGTGCCTCAAGTCGGGCAACGCCACCATCCTGCGTGGCGGTTCCGAGGCGATCAATTCCAACCGTGCCATCGCCGCGTGCATCCAGCAGGGCCTGGCCGTGGCCGAGTTGCCCGCCGAAGTGGTGCAAGTGGTGGAAACCACCGACCGCGCCGCCGTGGGCGCGCTGATCACCATGCCGGAGTTCGTCGACGTGATCGTGCCTCGCGGGGGCAAAAGCCTGATCGAACGGGTCAGCCGCGATGCCAAGGTGCCGGTCATCAAGCACCTGGATGGCGTCTGCCACGTGTACATCGACATCGCCGCCGACATCGACAAGGCGATCCGCATCGCCGACAACGCCAAGACCCACCGTTACGCCCCGTGCAACACCATGGAAACCCTGCTGGTGCACGCCGGCATTGCCGAGCGCGTGTTGCCGCCGCTGGCTGCCATCTACCGCGACAAGGGCGTGGAGCTGCGCGGTTGCGCGCGTACCCGTGCGTTGCTGGGCGCGGACGTGATCGAAGCGACCGAGCTGGACTGGTACACCGAATACACGGCACCGATCCTGTCGATCAAGATTGTCGACGACCTGGATGAGGCCATCGAACACATCAACACCTACGGCTCCAAGCATACCGACGCCATTGTCTCCGAGCATTTCAGCGATGCACGGCGTTTCCTCAACGAAGTGGATTCCGCTTCGGTGATGATCAACGCCTCGACGCGTTTTGCCGACGGCTTCGAATACGGCCTGGGGGCGGAGATCGGTATCTCCACCGACAAGCTCCACGCACGCGGCCCGGTTGGCCTGGAAGGTCTGACCAGCGAGAAGTACGTGGTGTTCGGCGATGGCCATGTGCGCACTTGATGGGTAAACGCATCGGGCTGCTCGGCGGTACCTTCGACCCCGTGCACATCGGCCATTTGCGCAGTGCCCTGGAAGTCGCGGATGCCCTCGCGCTGGATGAGCTGCGCGTGATGCCCAACGCACGGCCGCCACACCGCGATACGCCACAGGTGTCAGCGCAGCAACGCCTGGAAATGGTGCGCCTGGCCGTTGATGGCATAGCGCCGTTGGTGGTGGACGACCACGAGCTCAAGCGTGATAAACCGTCCTACACTGTCGATACCCTGGAAGTGATGCGCGCTGAAATGGCCGCAGATGACCAGTTGTTTCTGCTTTTGGGCTGGGACGCATTTTGCGGCCTGCCCTCTTGGCATCGCTGGGAGGAACTCCTCCAGCATTGCCACATCCTGGTTTTGCAACGCCCGGATGCCGACAGCGAACCGCCGGATGCCTTGCGCAACCTGCTGGCCGCGCGGTCGGTAAGTGACCCCTTGGCCCTGACCGGGCCGAACGGGAATATTGCATTCGTCTGGCAGACCCCGCTTGCGGTGTCCGCCACCCAGATCCGTCAACTGCTGGCCAGCGGTAAGTCGGTACGTTTCCTGGTGCCTGACGCGGTCCTGGCCTACATCGATGCGCACGGGCTTTACCGTGCGTCGAACTGAAAAGGCGCGCTTGACGCTACGCACCGTCGTGCAGCGAGCGCCCGAACATACGAGCAAAACGAGTTTTATATGACGAACAAAGACGTAAGCAAAGTTAAGCGTAAAGGCACCTTCAAAAGCGCCCCGCTGCCGGTAGAAGCCCACGTTGGCCCTGAGCTGGCGGGCGAAGAGCTGGTAAAAGTGGCCGTGGCTGCCCTGGAAGACGTTAAAGCCCAGGACATCCAGGTGCTGGACGTGCGCGACAAGCAGAGCATCACCGATTACATGATCATCGCCACCGGTACCTCGAACCGTCAGATCGGCGCGATGCTGGACAAAGTCCGCGAAGCCGTCAAAGCCCAAGGCGTCAAGCCGCTGGGTGAAGAAGGCAAGGGCGACAGCGACTGGGTGCTGCTGGACATGGACGACGTGATCGTTCACATGATGACTTCCAACGCTCGCCAGTTCTACGACCTGGAGCGTCTCTGGAAAGGCGCCGAGCAGAGCCGTGCCGCCGATGGCAAGCACCACAGCCCGGAAGTGGGCCACGCGCACTTCGACAAGCTGAACAAAGACCAGGAATAAGGAACGGCTGTGCGCCTGCGTCTGATCGCTGTCGGTTCACGCATGCCCAAGTGGGTGGAAGAAGGCTGGCACGAGTATGCCAAGCGTCTGCCCGCTGAGCTGTCGCTGGAACTGGTGGAAATACCGCTCAACACCCGGGGCAAGAATGCCGACGTGGCGCGCTTCATTCGCCAGGAAGGCGAAGCCATGCTGGCCAAGGTCGGCCCCAACGAGCGCATCGTCACCCTTGAAGTGCACGGCAAACCCTGGAGCACCGAGCAGCTGGCGGTGGAACTGGATCGCTGGCGCCTGGATTCGCGCACGGTCAACTTTATGGTCGGTGGCCCCGAAGGGCTGGCGCCGGAAGTCTGTGCGCGGGCGGACCAGCGCTGGTCGCTGTCGGCGCTGACGCTGCCGCACCCGTTGGTAAGGATTCTGATCGGTGAACAGCTGTATCGCGCCTGGACAGTTCTGTCCGGGCACCCTTACCACAAATAATCTGCGCCCCTCCCGATGACTCAGCCGATCCGCATCAAGGACCACGAAAAAGACGCACGTCTGGTACGCGCGCGGGTCGTGTTCGGCGCGTTTTTGGTGGTGGGGCTGGTCGGCGTGCTGATCGCGCGCCTGTATTTCCTGCAGGTGATCCAGTACGACTATCACTCCACGTTGTCGGAAAACAACCGGGTGCATGTGCAGCCGATTCCGCCGACCCGTGGGCTGATTTTCGACCGCAATGGCGTGGTGGTCGCGGACAACCGGCCCAGCTTCAGCCTGAGCATGACCCGCGAGCGCTCCGGCGATTGGCAGCAGATCCTCGATGTGATCGTCGAGGTGCTGCAGCTGACCCCGGAAGACCGGGTGATCTTTGAAAAGCGCATGAAACAGGGGCGCCGGCCGTTCGAGCCGGTGCCGATCCTGTTTGAGCTGACCGAAGAGCAGATCGCCCGGATCGCCGTGAACCAGTTCCGTCTGCCCGGTGTGGAAGTGGTGGCGCAGTTGGTGCGGCATTACCCGCAAGGGCCGCACTTTGCGCACTCCGTGGGTTACATGGGGCGGATCAACGAGAAAGAGCTGAAAACCCTCGATCCGGTGAATTACAGCGGCACCCACCATATCGGCAAAACCGGCATTGAGCGTTTCTACGAGCCCGAGCTGCATGGCCAGGTGGGTTACGAAGAAGTCGAGACCAACGCCCGCGGCCGTGTGCTGCGGGTGCTCAAGCGTACCGACCCGGTGCCGGGCAAGGACATTGTGCTCAGCCTGGACATCAAGCTGCAGGAAGCTGCCGAGATGGCCTTGGGTGGGCGCCGTGGGGCCGTGGTAGCGCTGGACCCGACCACCGGCGAAGTGCTGGCGATGGTCAGCCAGCCAAGCTTCGACCCCAACCTGTTCGTGACCGGTATCAGCTTCAAGGCTTACGCCGAGTTGCGTGATTCCATTGACCGGCCACTGTTCAACCGCGTGCTGCGCGGGCTGTATCCGCCCGGTTCGACGATCAAACCGGCGGTGGCGATTGCGGGCCTGGATTCCGGTGTGGTCACGGCCTCCAGCCGTGTGTTCGACCCGGGCTACTACATGCTGCCCAACTACGATCACAAATACCGTAACTGGAACCGCACCGGTGACGGCTATGTCGATTTGGACACTGCCATCATGCGCTCCAACGACACCTATTTTTACGACTTGGCCCACAAGCTGGGGATCGATCGCCTCTCTGCCTATATGGGCAAGTTCGGCCTCGGCCAGAAAGTCTCCCTGGACATGTTCGAAGAATCTCCCGGCCTGATGCCCTCGCGGGAGTGGAAGCGCGCGACCCGCCGGCAGGCGTGGTTCCCGGGTGAAACCCTGATTCTCGGCATCGGCCAGGGCTACATGCAGGCCACACCGCTGCAACTGGCCCAGGCCACGGCACTGGTGGCCAACAAAGGCATCTGGAACCGCCCGCACCTGGCCAAGACCATCGAAGGCGAAAAGCCGGTGGATGACAACCCGATTCCCGACATCGTGCTGCGCGACCCGTCCGACTGGACCAAGGTTAACCACGGCATGCAACAAGTGATGCACGGCGCCCGAGGCACCGCGCGCAAGGCGGCGGTGGGTGCGCAATACCGGATCGCCGGCAAGAGCGGTACCGCTCAAGTGGTCGCGATCAAGCAGGGCGAGAAATATGACCGCTCCAAAGTTCAGGAGCGCCATCGCGACCACGCCTTGTTTGTTGGCTTCGCCCCGGCGGACGCCCCGAAAATCGTGGTGGCGGTGATGGTCGAGAACGGTGAGTCCGGCTCCGGCGTGGCGGCGCCCGTGGTGCGTCAGATCATGGACGCCTGGCTGTTGGCCGACGACGGCAGGCTCAAGCCCGAATATGGCGGCCCCCCTTCAAACACCGAGGTCACGGCCCGTGAAGAGTAATTTTGACCGCATCCTCTCCAGCGAGGATGTGATGCGTCGCCGCGCGACGTTGCTGCAACGCATGCACATTGATGGCCCGTTGCTGATCCTGCTGCTGACCCTCGCGGCGGGCAGCCTGTTTGTACTGTATTCGGCCAGCGGCAAGAACTGGGACCTGCTGATCAAGCAAGCGTCCTCGTTCGGTTTGGGGCTGTTGTCGATGGTGGTGATCGCCCAGCTGGAGCCGCGCTTCATGGCGCGCTGGGTACCCTTGGGTTATGTGGTCGGGGTGTTGCTGCTGGTGGTGGTGGACGTGATGGGCCACAACGCCATGGGCGCGACGCGCTGGATCAACATTCCGGGGGTGATTCGCTTCCAGCCCTCGGAATTTCTCAAGATCCTGATGCCGGCGACCATCGCCTGGTACCTGTCCAAGCGCACCTTGCCACCGCAGCTCAAGCACGTGGGGGTCAGCCTGCTCCTGATTGGCGTGCCGTTTATCCTGATCGTGCGCCAGCCCGACCTCGGCACCTCGCTGCTGATCCTCGCCGGCGGCGCGTTCGTGCTGTTCATGGGCGGGCTGCGCTGGCGCTGGATCCTCAGCGTGCTGGCGGCCGCGATCCCGGTGGCGGTGGCGATGTGGTTCTTCTTTATGCACGACTACCAGAAGCAGCGGATCCTGACGTTCCTCGACCCGGAAAGCGACCCGTTGGGCACCGGCTGGAACATCATCCAGTCCAAGGCCGCCATCGGTTCCGGTGGCGTATTTGGCAAGGGTTGGTTACTGGGCACCCAGTCGCATTTGGACTTTTTGCCGGAGAGCCACACCGACTTCATCATTGCGGTATTGGGCGAAGAGTTCGGCCTGGTGGGCATCTGCGCCTTGTTGTTGATCTATGTGCTGTTGATCGGTCGCGGCTTGGTGATCACCGCCCAGGCTCAGACGCTGTTCGGCAAGTTGCTTGCCGGCAGCCTGACCATGACGTTTTTTGTTTACGTTTTCGTCAACATCGGTATGGTCAGTGGCCTGTTGCCGGTGGTTGGGGTGCCGTTGCCTTTCATTAGCTACGGCGGAACTTCGCTGGTGACATTGCTGTCAGCGTTTGGGGTTTTGATGTCGATTCATACGCATCGCAAATGGATCGCACAGGTTTGAATAAGGTGAAGATGTCAATGCAAGTAATGCGCGGCTGGGCGACTCGGCACGCGTCCTGGATGGGCCTGATCGGGCTCTTGGGCGCAACGCAGGAGGTGCAGGCCGGTGACTACGATGGCTCACCTCAGGTCGCCGAATTTGTCGGTGAGATGACCCGCGACTACGGTTTTGCCGGTGAGCAACTGATGGGCGTGTTCCGCGAAGCCCAGCGCAAGCAGGCGATTCTCGACGCCATCTCACGCCCCGCCGAGCGGGTTAAACAGTGGAAAGAATACCGCCCGATGTTCCTCACCGACGCCCGCGTGGCGCGGGGCGTGGATTTCTGGCGTCAGCACGAAGCCGTGCTGGCCCGCGCCGAGCAGGAATACGGCGTTCCCGCCCAGGTGATTGTCGCGATCATCGGCATTGAAACCTTTTACGGGCGCAATACCGGCAGTTACCGGGTGATCGACGCGTTGTCGACCCTGGGCTTCGATTACCCGCCACGCGCCGAGTTCTTCCGCAAGGAACTGCGCGAATTCCTGTTGCTGGCCCGCGAAGAGCAGGTCGATCCGCTGACCCTCAAAGGCTCCTATGCCGGCGCGATGGGCTTGCCGCAGTTCATGCCGAGCAGTTTTCGCGCCTACGCGGTGGATTTCGACGGTGACGGCCATATCAATATCTGGAGCAACCCCGACGACGCCATCGGCAGTGTGGCCAGCTACTTCAAGCGCCACGGCTGGGTTGCAGGCGAGCCTGTAGTGATTCGCGCCGATGTCACCGGGGATCGCGCCGACGAAGGCCTGACCCAGGGTATCGAGCCCGTCAAGACGGTCGGGGAGTTGCGGGCGCTGGGCTGGTCGAGTCAGAATGCGCCACGCGACGACATGCCGGTGACGGCGTTCCGCCTGGAAGGCGAAAACGGCCCGGAATACTGGATGGGCCTGAAGAATTTCTACGCAATCACGCGTTATAACCGCAGTGTGATGTACGCCATGGCCGTGCATCAGCTGTCAGACATGCTGGTCCAAGCACGGGGCAACAAGTAATGCGGGTATCGCCGTTCAATAAACCGCTCAAGCTGGTGGCGTTCGCCGCGTTGTCCTTGCTGGTTGTCAGTTGCTCCTCCACCACCAGCCGCGCACCGGCGCAGAAGGGTGGTGCTATCGTTCGCGCCCAGCCGGGCCTGGACATCAACCGCGCCCACAAAGACGGCGCGCCGTGGTGGGACGTCGATGTTTCAAAGATCCCGGACGCCACGCCCACCCTGCACACCGGCCCGTACAAGGCCAACCCCTATACCGTGCTGGGTAAAAACTACTTCCCGCTGCAGGAATCCAAGACCTACTCGCAAACGGGTACGGCTTCCTGGTACGGCACCAAATTCCATGGCCAGAACACCGCCAACGGCGAAGTGTATGACCTGTACGGCATGAGCGCCGCGCACAAAACCCTGCCGCTGCCCAGCTATGTACGCGTGACCAACCTGGACAACAACCGCACGGTGATCCTGCGGGTCAATGACCGTGGGCCGTTCTATTCGGACCGCATCATCGACTTGTCCTACGCCGCCGCGAAGAAGCTCGGTTATGCCGAAACCGGCACCGCGCGCGTGAAGGTTGAGGGGATCGACCCGGCGCAGTATTGGGCCCAGCGTGGCAAACCGGCGCCGTTGATGCTCAATGAGCCGCAAACACCGCAGCCGCAAGTCACCGCGTCGGCTGGCAAGATCGAACAATGGACACCACCACCGGCGCAGCACGCACCCGACACGGTCGTCGTGCCTCACGCAGCACCGGGTGCTTCGATGGCCGGTGGGCAATACCTGCAAGTGGGCGCTTTCGCCAACCCCGATGCGGCAGAACTGTTAAGGTCCAAGCTCAGCGGCATGGTCAGCGCGCCGGTGTTTATCAGCTCCATCGTGCGTAACCAGCAGACCCTGCACCGTGTGCGCATGGGCCCGATCGGTTCGCCAAGTGAAGTGGCGCAAGTACAGAACAGCGTGCGTCTGGCCAACCTGGGGCAACCCAGTGTGGTCACCGCTGAATAAGTAAAAGGATTGATGGCTCAGGTTCGCCTGAGCCCTGGTTGTTGGCTCGTTGAACAATAAAAACCCGGGGGCAAGGGGTGAGCGGGCAACCGAACACGCGACAGGCTGGCAACGGTTTGTCTGAATAAGTTTTGCCCGCGAGGGCAAGTTTCCATAAGCAATTTCGAGAGACGGATGAACATCACCACCTTAGCCAAACGCACGTGCCTGCTTCTTTCGCTGATCATCACCCCGGCCGCCTGGGCGGTTGAAATGGTGCCGGCTTCCCCGCAACTGGCCGCCAAGGCCTGGGTCCTCATGGATGCCGCCAGCGGCAACGTACTGGTCGAGAACAATGGTGACCAGCGCCTGCCCCCGGCCAGCTTGACCAAGCTGATGACGGCGTATATCGCGACCCTGGAAATCCGTCGCGGCCAGATCGGCGAGAACGACCCGGTCACCGTCAGCGAAAACGCCTGGCGCACCGGCGGTTCGCGGATGTTCATCAAGGTCGGCTCGCAAGTGACCGTGAGCGACTTGCTGCACGGCATCATCATCCAGTCCGGTAACGACGCCAGCGTGGCCCTGTCCGAGCACATCGCCGGCAGCGAAGACGCGTTCGCCGACATGATGAACAAAACCGTGACTGACCTGGGCATGACCAACAGCCACTTCATGAACCCGACCGGTCTGCCGAACCCTGAGCACTACTCCTCGGCTCACGACATGGCGATCCTGGCGCGCGCGATCATTCGTGTCGACCCGGTGCACTACGCGATCTACTCCCAGAAAGAGTTCTACTGGAACAACATCAAGCAGCCTAACCGCAACCTGCTGCTGTGGCGCGACAAGACCGTTGATGGTCTGAAAACCGGCCACACTGAAGAAGCCGGCTACTGCATGGTGTCGTCTGCTGTACGTGACGGCCAGCGCCTGATCGCCGTGGTTTTCGGCACCAACAGCGAACAAGCCCGTGCGGCCGAAACGCAAAAGCTGCTGACCTATGGCTTCCGCTTCTTCGAAACCCAGACCTTCTACCAGAAGGGTGCTGAGCTCGCGACCGCACCCGTCTGGAAAGGCGCTACCTCGCAAGTCAAAGCCGGCCTGGCCGATGACCTGACCCTGACCATGCCTAAAGGCCAGCTGAAAAAGCTCGCGGCCAGCATGACCCTGAATCCGCAATTGGTTGCCCCGATTGCCAAGGGTCAGGTCATCGGTAAAGTCGAAGTGAAACTGGACGACAAAGTCGTGCACAGTGCCGATCTGATCGCTCTGGACGCCGTCGACGAAGGTGGTATCTTCCGCCGCGTGTGGGATAGCATCCGTCTATTCTTCTACAGCTTGTTCAACTGATAAGTGTGCACCTGCAAAGCCCCGTGTTGATCCGACACGGGGCTTTGCCCGTCGCCACGGCTTACGCTTACGAGGCCGTTACGCCATGACCGATAAAGAAGCAGAAGTAAAGGCGCCAAAGATCGAATTCCCGAACGTGGACTATCCCGTCAAGGTGATCAGCGATACCGGTGTTGGCAACAAGGACAAGATTCTCGAGATCGTGCGCAAGCACGCAACGATCAATGACAACCGTGTGGATGAACGTTTGAGCTCCAACGGGAAATACACCACGATCCAGTTGCACATCGTTGCGACCGGTCAAGACCAGCTCTACGACATCAACAGCGAACTGCGGGCCACCGGCTTCGTGCACATGGTGCTGTGATGTCTCAGGTTCTGGGCTTTCGCGAGCTCGGCCAGATGGCCTACGAGCCCGTCTGGCATGCCATGCAGCGTTTCACCAATGAACGCGGCAGCTCGGCCCCCGATGAAATCTGGCTGGTGGAACACCCGCCGGTGTTCACCCAGGGCCAGGCCGGCAAGGCTGAACATTTGCTGCTGCCGGGTGATATTCCGGTGGTGCAGGTCGACCGAGGTGGCCAAGTGACTTACCATGGCCCCGGTCAGCTTGTCGCGTATCTCTTGCTGGACGTGCGCAAGCTGGGTTTCGGCGTACGCGACCTGGTGAGCCGCATGGAGGCTTGCCTGATTGAGCTGTTGGCCAGTTACGGCGTGACCGCCGCGGCCAAGCCTGATGCACCCGGTGTGTATGTGGGCGGCGCGAAAATCGCCTCGTTGGGTTTGCGCATCCGCCACGGCTGTTCCTTTCACGGCCTGGCCTTGAATGTGGACATGGACCTGGCGCCGTTTCGGCGGATCAACCCGTGTGGCTATGCCGGGTTGGCGATGACTCAATTGAGCGACCACGCCACACCGATTAAATTTGCCGAGGTAAGTGCCCGGCTGCGCGCGCAGCTCGTCAAACACCTCGACTATGCTGAGCAGACGACCCTCACGGGCGGAATCGACTGATTATGACTACTGATGCAGTGCAAACCATGATCCCGACGGTGGACGTTACCGACCGTCCGGCCCCGGCCCCGCGTGCCAAGGTGGAAGCCGGCGTCAAGCTGCGCGGCGCCGAAAAAGTTGCACGCATCCCGGTGAAGATCATTCCGACCACCGAATTGCCGAAGAAGCCTGACTGGATCCGCGTGCGCATCCCGGTTTCGCCGGAAGTCGACCGTATCAAGGCCCTGCTGCGTAAACACAAGCTGCACAGCGTGTGCGAAGAAGCCTCCTGCCCGAACCTGGGTGAATGCTTCTCCGGCGGCACCGCCACCTTCATGATCATGGGTGACATCTGCACCCGTCGTTGCCCGTTCTGCGACGTCGGCCACGGCCGGCCGAAGCCACTGGACGTCAACGAGCCGGAAAGCCTGGCTATCGCCATCGCCGACCTGAAACTCAAATACGTGGTGATCACCTCGGTAGACCGCGACGACCTGCGTGACGGCGGCGCCCAGCACTTTGCCGACTGCATCCGCGAGATCCGCAAGCTGTCGCCGAACGTGATGCTCGAAACGCTCGTGCCGGACTACCGTGGCCGTATGGACGTGGCGCTGGAAATCACCGCCGCCGAGCCGCCGGATGTGTTCAACCACAACCTGGAAACCGTGCCACGCCTGTACAAGGCGGCGCGTCCGGGTTCGGACTACCAGTGGTCGCTGACTCTGCTGCAGAAATTCAAGCAGATGATGCCGCACATTCCGACCAAGTCCGGCTTGATGCTGGGCCTGGGCGAGACCGACGAAGAAGTCATCGAAGTCATGAAGCGCATGCGCGAGCACGACATCGACATGCTGACCCTCGGCCAGTACCTGCAACCGTCCCGCAGCCACTTGCCGGTGCAGCGTTTCGTGCACCCGGACACCTTTGCCTGGTTCGCCGAGGAAGGGTACAAGATGGGCTTCAAGAACGTGGCATCGGGCCCGTTGGTACGTTCCTCGTACCACGCTGACGAGCAGGCCAAGCTGGTCAAGGCGAGCCTGGTTTCGTAACAGAGGCTTGGACAACGCCGCTTATCCAATGTGGGAGCGGGCTTGCTCGCGAAGGCGGTGTTTCAGTCACCTGTTTAGTTGACTGACACTCCGCCTTCGCGAGCAAGCCCGCTCCCACATTTCGTTTTGTATCAGTCAAGGAGAGATGTGGATGACTGCTGCAGTACCTGCCCTCCGTAGCGAAGGCACCATCGGCCTCATCGCCCCCGCCGGCCCCGCCGCGCTGGACATTGAAAAAGCCGGCCAATGGATGCGCGCCCGTGGCTTCGAGTTGCGCATCTTCCCCGGCGTTTACGAGCGCGACGGCTACCTCGCCGGCAGCGATGACGTGCGTTTGCGTGACCTGCACGCGGCCTTCGCCGACCCTGAAATCGACGCCATTTTCTGCCTGCGTGGCGGCTACGGTACGCCACGCTTGCTCGATCGCCTGGACTTCGACCTGTTGCGCGCCAATCCGAAGCCGTTCGTGGGTTATAGCGACATTACCGCGTTGCATCTTGCCATCAGCCGGTACGCGGGTTTTGTAACGTTCCACGGGCCGATGCTCAGCGCTGACCTGCTCGGCGAAAAGCAGCCACCCACCGAATCATCACTGCTCAGTATGCTGCGTGGCGACCTTTGCGCCGGCAGTGAGCTGACGCACCCCGTAGCCTACCCGTTGACGACCATCGAGCCGGGCATCGCGTGTGGGCGCTTGCTGGGCGGCAACCTGTCGATGATTGCGGCGGTGATGGGCACGGCGTACGAGATTGACGCAGAGGGCATCATTCTGCTGATCGAGGACGTCAACGAGCCGATCTACCGTATCGACCGTTTGCTGACCCATCTGCGGCTGGCAGGCAAGCTGGCTCAGGTTGCCGGTGTGTTGGTGGGGGATGTGGCGGGTGTGGACAAAGTGGCGCTGGAGCGGCTGCTCAAACAGACCTTCGAACCGTTGCTTATTCCGGTGTTGGCGGGGTGGCGCAGTGGGCATTGCGACCCGAACCTGACGCTGCCGATGGGCGCGCTGGTACGGCTGGATGCGGGGGAACAGCGGTTGGTGTTGGAGCAGGATGTGGTCTTTAAATAGATATTGCCTGTGAAGCCGCCTTCGCGAGCAAGCCCGCTCCCACATTCGACCGCATTCCAAAGGATGTACTCGGTTAAATGTGGGAGCGGGCTTGCTCGCGAAGACGGTAGCCGCCATCAGCAGATCTAGCGGTTTTGCAACGATTCCAGCAACTTCACCGTCGGATACCCATCCGCCGGCCAGCCCAGCGCTTGCTGCGCCGCACGAATCGCCTTGCGCGTATTCGCACCAATAATTCCGTCGGGGTTACCCGCGTCATAGCCCTTGGCGCTGAGTGCCGTTTGCAGGTCAATGCGCTGTGAACGGCTCAGCGGCAGCTCATCCGTTGGCCAATCGCCACGAATCACACCACCGCCACCGAACCGCTCCGACAGCAGGCCCACCGCCAGTGCGTAGGACGACGAGTTGTTGTACTTGAGGATCGCACGGAAGTTATCCAGCACCAGGAACGCCGGGCCACGGTAGCCGGCCGGCAGCAGCAGGGCGGCGGAGAGCTGGTTGACGTTCGGTGGCATGCTGGCGCCAGGCGGCAGCTGGATGCCGAGGCTCATCCACTCAGCGACAGTTTTGCGCACATCACCGTCGGCCAGTGCGTAGTCGAAATTCGACGGCAGTTGCTGCACCTCGAAGCCCCAGGGCTGGCCTTTCTGCCAGCCAGAGCTTTGCAGGTAGTGCGCCGTGGAGGCGAGGGCGTCAGCCGGGCTGTTCCAGATATCGCGGCGGCCGTCGCCATCGAAGTCGACGGCGTGGGTGTTGTAGGTGGTCGGGATGAACTGGGTCTGGCCCATGGCGCCGGCCCAGGAGCCTTTCATCTGATCAGCCTGGATATCGCCGTGCTGGATGATCTGCAGTGCCGCCAGCAGTTGCGCCTGGGCAAATGCCGGGCGACGGCCTTCATAGGCCAGAGTCGCCAGGGAGCGGATCACTGAATTATTGCCCTGGAACTGGCCGAAGTTGCTTTCCATGCCCCAGACCGAGACCAGCGCCTGGCGGTCGACGCCATAGCGTTGCTCGATGCTTTGCAGGATGTCGGCGTATTTGATCAGCAGTGCCTGGCCGTTGCGCACACGCACCGGCGACAGCGCGCCGTTGAGGTATTCCCACACCGGGCGGGAAAACTCCGGCTGGCTGCGGTCGGCGCGGATCACTGCCATGTCGGGGGTGACATTGGCGAAGGCATTATCGAAGACGGCGGCGGTGATGCCGGCCTTCAGGGCTTCCACACGAAAGCCAGCCTGCCATTCGGCGAAGGTCTGGGTCGGTTGGATATCAAGGTTGTCCACCGCCAGAGGTGCAACCACGGCAGGCGCGACGGCCGGTGCGGTTTGCAGTTTCGGCAGGGGTTGAGCGTCCGCGGCGGTGGGTTTCTCCGCGCAGGCGACAAGCAGAATGAGGCTGGAGGCAGCGATCAATTGGCGAAAGTGCCAACGACGGGAAAGACTAGAGGGCATGCACAGGTCCAGGGATTACAAATCAGGTACAGACCTTATCATGCCGGAGGGGCGCTTGCCTTCAGGCGGCCAGAAAGTAAGAAGCCTCCCAGCTATTAGACTGGAAGGCTTCGCGGCGGTAGCTGCCTTTGCCCTTGCCGGCGCGTTCCTGACGGCTGCGGAACAGTGGCTGGGCGATGATGGATTTGGCCTTGTTGGGGCCATGCTTGGATGGCTTTTTGCTCATGCTGGGTACTCTCTGAAGGTGGGATGGAACGGTGCAAATCATCTGCCGAAGTGGCGCGGCTGTAAAGCCCGGCGCGGTGTAGGAAAGGTGCACGATCAAAATGTGGGAGCGGGCTTGCTCGCTCCCACATTGGAGTTGTGGTGGTTTTGAGGGCGAGGTTATTCAGCGGGGAGCGTCAGGCGCTGACCCGCCATCAACAGCGACAAACGGCTCAAGCTCATCCACGGCGAACCCGCCGCCTGGCCCTTGATCTGCGCATCAATGCGTTGCGCCTCCAGCAGCAGCTGCGCCCAGCGTTGCGCCGAGTGCCGTTGCAGGGCTTTGCTCATCAGGGGTTTGCGCTTGTCCCACACGGGCGGCCTGGCTTGGCTGAAGGCTTTGTCCAGTGGAATGCCCTGGCTGTATTGCAAGGCAATATTGGCCAGCACTCGCAACTCCCGGGCCAGGGCCCAGAGAATCACCGGAGGCTCCACGCCTTCGCCGCGCAGCCCTTCAAGCATGCGCAGCGCATGCGCAGGTTCGCCATTGAGAATCGCATCCACCAGCCCGAACACATCAAAACGCGCACTGTCGGCCACCGCGCCTTGCACGGTTTCGACGGTGATCTGCCCGTCTTCGGCCATCAGCTTGAGTTTTTCGATCTCCTGGGCGGCGGCAAGCAGGTTGCCTTCGACCCGTGCGGCGATCAGCTCCACGGCATCTTGCGTCGCCGACAGCCCCGATTGTGACAGCCGTTGACGAATCCACTGCGGCAACTGGTTGCTGTCCACCGGCCAGATCTGGATGAACTGGGTTTGCGGCCCTTCCACCAGCGCCTTGCCCCACTTGGTCTTTTGCGCGCTGCCGTCGAGCTTGGGCAGGCTGACCAGCAATACCGTGTCTTCGGCAGGTCGCGAACAGTATTCCATCAGCGCCGCCGCGCCCTTGTCGCCGGGCTTGCCCGAAGGCAAGCGCAGTTCCAACAGGCGTTTTTCAGCGAACAGCGACATGCTCGCACCGGCTTGCAGCAGCGTGCCCCAGTCGAAACTGGCGTCAGCGCTGAATACCTGGCGTTCATCGAAGCCTTGCTGGCGCGCGGCGCTGCGAATGGCGTCCGCCGCTTCCTGGCACAGCAGCGGGTCATCACCGCTGACGATATAGACAGGCGCAAGGCCACCTTGCAGGTGCTTGGCGAGTTGGGCGGGGGCGAGTTTCATAGGCGGGGCAAACGGGGCGCCTGGGGCGCCCCGTCTGGCTTACTCGACTGGCACTTCAACAGGCGATTGTTTCGGCGTGTTGTCTTCGTACTCTTGCGCGGCTTTCAGGGCGTCGGCGTCGGCTTTGGCCTTGTTGTCAGCGGTCTGTTGCAGGGCTTCGAGTTTTTCAGGCGTCAGCTGCTGCAGACGGGTCATCATGCGCTGGACCAGCTCGCGACGCATTTCCTTGCGAGCCTGGGTGATTTCCGAGTCGGAACCTACCAGGTTGTTACCGTCGTGGCTCACGACCTTCTGCACTTCGACCTTGTCACCCATCAATGGCAACTGGTCGCGGCCGCGCAACTCGAAGACAAGCCTGGTGTTCAGCTCAATGTCCGATGCACGGCCGGCGCTGGCGAAGCTGACGTTACGCTGGGTATCCTGCTCGTCTGCCAGGAACAGTTTGTAGGTCGCGCCGGTGTAAACGTGCACGCCGCTGTTTTCCAGGGTCTGGCGAAGTTGCACCACGGTTTCGCCATAGGCGTTACGGGCGCTGAGGTCGAGTTCCTTGATGGCCAGCTCGTTGGTGCCGGTACCGCGCAGCTGGAAGCCGCAAGCGCTCAGCAGCACAGCGAGGCCCATCACCAGCAAATTGCGTTTGATCATTTTGTTGCTCCCCTTGAAACCATGTCGGCCTTATCGAGGCCCTAAAGGTTTAGTTCGGCGCAGGGCTCAAGCCCTGCGCCCGATCCGATTCAGCTGGCGACGATATTGACCAGTTTGCCAGGCACCACGATGACTTTGCGGATCGTCAGGCCTTCGGTAAAGCGCAGCACGTTCTCGTTGACCCGTGCGGCGGCTTCCACGTCTTCACGGCTGGCGCTGGCCGGCATGTCGATCTGGCCACGCAGTTTACCGTTAACCTGAATCACCAGTTGCAGCGTGTCCTGTACCAGGGCGCTGTCATCCTGCACCGGCCAGCCGGCGTCGATCACCGCGCCAGTGTGGCCCAGGCGGTTCCACAGGTCATGGCTGATGTGCGGCGTGATCGGCGCCAGCAGCAACACGACCGTTTCCAGGCCTTCCTGCACCAGCGCACGATCCTGTTCAGTCGCTTGCGGGGCTTTTTCCAGCACGTTCATCAGCGTCATCACCTGAGCGATGGCAGTGTTGAACTTGTGGTTCTGACCCACGTCCTGGCTGGCCTGGCGGATGGCCAGGTGCGTGCTGCGGCGAATGGCTTTCTGCTCGTCGCTCAAGGCTGCCACGTCCAGTTTGCCCGGCAGGCCCTGGCTGATATGGGCGTGGGCCAGGCGCCAGACGCGCTTGAGGAAACGGTGCGAGCCTTCAACGCCAGAGTCGGACCATTCGGCGCTCATGTCAGGCGGCGAGGCGAACATCATGAACAGGCGGCACGTGTCGGCGCCGAACTGATCGATCATCGACTGTGGGTCGACGCCGTTGTTCTTGGACTTGGCCATCTTCTCGGTGCCACCGATTTCTACCGGCAAGCCGTCGGCGATCAGCTTGGCGCTGATGACCTTGGCTTTGCTGTCGCGCTCAAGTTCGACGTCAGCCGGGTTGAACCAGGTGTAGGCGCCGTTGGCTTCGCGGCGATAGTAGGTCTCGGCGACCACCATGCCCTGGGTCAGCAGGTTCTTGAACGGCTCGTCGGAACTCACCAGGCCTTCGTCGCGCATCAGCTTGTGGAAGAAGCGCGCGTACAGCAGGTGAAGGATGGCGTGTTCGATGCCTCCGATGTACTGGTCCACCGGCAGCCAATGATCGGCTGCGGATTTTTCGACCAGGCCACCTTCATAGTGCGGCGAGGCGTAGCGGGCGTAGTACCACGACGACTCGACAAAGGTGTCCATGGTGTCGGTTTCACGCTTGGCCGGTGCGCCGCATTTCGGGCAAGCGCACTCGTAGAACTCGGGCATGCGCGCCAGTGGCGAGCCTGCGCCGTCCGGCACCACGTCTTCCGGCAGCACGACCGGCAGTTGATCCTCCGGCACCGGCACGTCACCGCAGGTTTCGCAGTGGATGATCGGGATCGGGCAGCCCCAGTAGCGCTGGCGGCTGATGCCCCAATCACGCAGGCGGAACTGGGTGCGCGAGGCACCGAGATTTTTCTTGATCAGCGCAACTTCAATAGCGTCGAAGGCGCCCTGGAAATCCAGGCCGTCGAACTCGCCGGAGTTGATCAGCTCGCCGTGCTCGCCGTAGGCGTCTTGCCACGGGGCCGGGTTAGTGTCACCCGAGCTGGTGCGTACCACGGATTTGATCGGCAGGCTGTACTTGGTGGCGAATTCGAAATCGCGCTCGTCGTGCGCCGGAACGGCCATTACTGCGCCATCGCCGTAGTGCATCAGCACGTAGTTGGCGACCCATACCGGCAGTTTCTCGCCGGTCAATGGATGTTCAACAAACAGCCCGGTCGGCAGGCCCTTTTTCTCCTGGGTGGCGACGTCGGCTTCGGCCACGCTGCCGCCTTTGCATTCGGCGATGAAGGCCGAAAGCTCTGGGTTGTTCTGTGCGGCCTGGGTGGCCAGCGGGTGTTCGGCGGCCACGGCGACGTAGGTCGCGCCCATCAAGGTATCCGGGCGGGTGGTGAAGACTTTGAGTGCGCCCGCTGCGCCGATCGAATCGACGTTGTACGGGAACTGCACTTCCATACCTTTGGATTTGCCGATCCAGTTACGTTGCATGGTCTTGACCTGTTCAGGCCAGCCCGGCAAATCGTCGAGGCTCGACAAGAGCTCATCCGCGTAGGCGGTGATCTTGAAGTAATACATCGGGATTTCGCGCTTTTCGATCAGCGCGCCGGAGCGCCAGCCGCGACCGTCGATCACTTGCTCGTTGGCCAGAACTGTCTGGTCCAGCGGGTCCCAGTTCACGGTGCCGCTCTTTTTGTAGATCACGCCTTTTTCGAACAGGCGAGTGAACAGCCATTGTTCCCAGCGGTAGTAATCCGGCTTGCAGGTGGTCACTTCGCGGGACCAGTCCACCGCCAGGCCCAGGCTGCGCAGCTGGGTCTTCATGTAGGCGATGTTTTCGTAGGTCCACTTGGCGGGGGCCACGTTGTTTTTCATCGCGGCGTTTTCTGCCGGCATGCCGAAGGCGTCCCAACCCATGGGTTGCAGGACGTTCTTGCCGAGCATGCGCTGGTAGCGGGAGATGACGTCGCCGATGGTGTAGTTACGCACGTGCCCCATGTGTAGCTTGCCGCTGGGGTAAGGGAACATCGATAGGCAGTAGTAAGTCTCCTTGCCTGGCTGTTCACTGACTTCAAAGGACTTTTGCTCGTCCCAGAAAGTTTGGGCGGCATTTTCTATTTCACGGGGCTGATATTGTTCGTGCATGGCTACTTTTGAACTGAATAGGGGTGGCCTAATCCTCTTCGGTGCAACGTTCAGGTCCATCGACACCAGAAAGCGGCGCGTCCGTGCCCAAACCCTGCGGGAAGTGGAGTTACAGGAAGCGCCGTAGCATACATGACCCCACTCTATCGAGGGAAACCCTGATTGCGCGGGCGAGGCCGTCTGTCGCGGCACCAGGCAGGTGCAGCCACGGGGGCTACGCTGTTTATTGGGGAGTGAGTCTTATCTTCAATGAGGTGAGGGGATGGTTGAATCGCAGCGAACTTTAACGAAACCGCAGTTGTACGAAGGACTGATCGACCGTTTGGGTCGTGCATTGGATGCAGCAAGAACCGCAGGCCGATTGCGTGATGAACGGCCTCTGGAGCTGGAGTTGCGAGGCTTGAGCCAGGCGGAGCTTGAATTGATCAAGTGCTACCTGGAGTTGAATGACCACCGCGCCTCTCATGGGCAGGCTTCCCCGCCGACCCAGGAGCCCTTGCGATCGGCCAAGGTAATCTGGCTGAAGGACGTGTCTGCGCGCCGCGGTCCCGAAAAATTTCGGGCCGTACGGTGCAAGTGAAGCACAGCATTATCCGTTGGCCTTCTCAAAAGGTGCTGGTAAAGATTGTCGCTAGACCGCGTTGCCTCTAGGCTTCGGGCATCTTTGGAGATGCCCGATGCCTTTTCGTTATTTCATTAAACAATTGCTCTTGCCGCCCGGCATTTTCTTGCTGCTGCTTGCGCTTGCCTGGTGGTTTCGTCGAAGCCGCCCGCGCCTGGCCGGGCTTTGCTTTGCCGTGGGGCTGGGCGGTATGTGGCTGATCAGCCTGCCGGTAGTGGTTCAATGGGGCGCGCATGCATTGGAAACCGAACCGCCGTTAACCCGTGAAGAGTGGGCCACTTTGGCGCAGCGGGCCGATGCGATTGTGGTGCTGGGCTCCGGGCGTGAGCGCGGTGACCCGGCGTGGGGCACGGATCAGCCCACAGGTGTCGGGCTGGAGCGCGAGCGTTATGCCGCGCGGCTGGCCAAGGCCTCCGGGTTGCCGGTGCTGACCAGCGGCGGCTTGCACTACGGCACGCCGCCCAGCGAGGCCGAATTGATGGCGGTGTCGATGCTCGATGACTTCGGCGTGAGCGTGCGCTGGAAGGAAGAACGCAGCCGTACCACCTGGGAAAACGCACAGATGAGCGCCGATATTCTGTTGCCTCAAGGTATCAAGCGCGTGGTGGTGGTGACCCAGGCCTGGCATATGCCGCGTGCGGTGTGGAGTTTTGAGAAGGTCGGTTTTACCGTGGTGCCAGGGCCGGTGGGTTTTTTGGGTGTGGACAATGCACGGCCATTGGGCGGCTGGATGCCGGAGTTTGTGTCGGTGTGGCGCAGTGGGCAGTTGATCAACGAGGCGGTGGGGCAGGTGGGTTACCGGTTGTTTTATCGATAACACCACAAATCAAAATGTGGGAGCGGGCTTGCTCGCGAATACGGTGGGTCAGTCAACATCTCTGGAGAATGACACCCCGCATTCGCGAGCAAGCCCGCTCCCACATGGGGTTTGTGGTTGGCGGTTAGACGGTTTTGGCCATCCGCCCCGCCAGCAACGCCCAGCCGAACAACCCCAGGCACACAATGATCAGCGGCCACGAGCGCCATTGCAGGTACGGCGTCAGGTTGTGCATTGGCACCACTTCGCCATACAGAATCCCGCGTTCGAACTGCGGAATCTGCTCGGTAATCTGCCCGAACGGGTTGATCAACCCGGTCACGCCATTGTTGGTGGCGCGGATCATCCAGCGGCCGGCTTCCAGCGCGCGCATCTGCGCCATCTGCAGGTGCTGCAGCGGGCCGATCGAGCGGCCGAACCAGGTGTCGTTGCTGATGGTCAGCAGCAAATCGCTCCGGGCCGACAGGCCGGCAGCGAACTCCGGGTACACCACTTCATAGCAAATGAACGGCGCAATCTGGTAGCCCTTGGCCTGCAGCATCGCCTGGTCGGCGGGGCCGCGAGCGAAGTCGGACATAGGCAGATCGAAGAAGGCAATCAGTCCGCGCAACATGTCCTGCAACGGTACGTACTCGCCGAACGGCACCAGCTTTTGCTTGAGGTAAGTGCCTTCTCCTTCGCCCACCACGGTGATGCCGTTGAAGTAACGCTTCTGGTGGTGCACGTCCTGGCGGATCGGTACGCCGGTGATCAGCGCGGTGTGCCGGTCAGCGGCGAACTTGCCCATCATGCCCAGATAGCCCTCGACGGACTCCTTGAGCACCGGCACGGCGGTTTCCGGCCACACCAGCAGGTCGACACGCTTGGAGCTGAAGCTCATGTCGCGGTACAGCGCCAACTGTGCGTTGAGCTGTTCCGGGTCCCACTTCATGCTTTGTTCGACGTTGCCCTGCACCGCCGCCACACTCAGTGGCGGGCCGGACGGGGAGGTCCAGGCGTGATGCTTGAGCGCCAGGCCAATCGCCCACGGCGCAACCAGCAGCACCAGACCCGCACCGATGAAGCCATTTCGCTTGCTCGCCAACAGGCGCGGCAGGTTGCACAGCACCGCAGCCGTCAGCGCCAGGGCAAAGGAAATCAGCCACATCCCGCCCAATGGCGCGAGGCCGGTCAGCGGGCCGTCGAGCTGGCTGTAACCGGAATATAGCCACGGGAAGCCGGTGAGGAACCACCCGCGAAACGCTTCCTGGCCCACCCACAATGCCGCGAAGGTCAGCGCATCGGCCAGCGGCGCTTCATTGCGCCGCAGCCAGCGCGCCCATAGCCAGGCGGGCAGGGCGAAGAATAGGGCAATCGCAGCCGTAAACAGCAGCATCAGGAAACCCGCCAGCAGCACCGAAGCGCCGCCGAAGTGGTGGATGCTGTAGTAGATCCAACTGGTGCCGGCGCCAAACAGGCCGAAACCGAAGCACCAGCCACGGCCCAGGGCCTGGCGTGGCGTCAGCTCCCGCAGCCCGACATAGAACAACCCGACGGCCACCAGCGCAAACGGCCACAGATCGAACGGCGCCAGCGCCAGGGTGGTGATGGCGCCGGCCACCACGGCCAGCAAGTTACCGGGCCAGCCGGGTGCGATCAAACGGCGCATTTCAGTCCTTAACGGGCAATAGGTGTCAGGCGAATCAGATGAATCCGGCGACTATCGGCATTCAGAATGCGGAAGCGATACGCGCCAATTTCGGTGGTTTCGTTGCGTTTCGGCAGATGGCCAAATGCACTCATCACCAAACCGCCGACGGTGTCGAACTCATCGTCGGAGAATTCGCTGTCGAAGAACTCGTTGAAATTCTCGATCGGCGTCAGTGCTTTCACCAAAAAGTCACCGCTCGGCAGTGGTTTGATGTAGCTGTCTTCTTCAACGTCATGCTCGTCTTCGATGTCGCCGACGATCTGTTCCAGCACGTCTTCGATGGTGACAAGACCGGCTACGCCGCCGTATTCGTCGATCACAATGGCCATGTGATTGTGGTTGGCGCGGAATTCGCGCAGCAGCACATTCAGGCGCTTGGATTCAGGCACGAAGGTGGCCGGGCGCAGCAAATCCTTGATGTTGAAGTTGTCGCCGTTCTCTTTGAGGATCAGCGGCAACAGGTCCTTGGCCAACAGGACACCCATGACGTCGTCATGGCTTTCACCGATCACCGGGTAGCGCGAGTGCGCCGAGTCGATCACGGCCGGGAGGAATTCCCGAGGGGTCTGGGTCGCCTTGATGCTGATCATCTGCGAGCGCGGGACCATGATGTCCCGCACTTGCAGGTCAGCCACCTGGATGGCGCCTTCGACGATGGCCAGCGCTTCGCTGTCCAGCAACTTGTTCTGATGGGCCTCGCGCAGCAGCTCCAGCAGCTCCTGGCGGTTTTTCGGCTCGTGGGCAAAAGCCTGGGTCAGTTTACCCAGCCATGACTTCTGCCCGTTGCTCGATCGGTCTTCGCTCATAGCGATTACTCTAAATCCTTTGTTGTTTCAGTTGAGTGTTGATCAGTTTTCGTCATCTGCATAAGGGTCAGGGTGACCCAATTCAGCAAGCAACGTTTGTTCCAGAGTTTCCATTTCCTCGGCTTCGTCATCGTCTATATGGTCGTAACCCAAGAGATGCAAGCAGCCGTGGATGACTAGATGGGCCCAATGGGCCTCAAGTTCCTTGCCTTGTTCCTTTGCTTCGCGCTCCACCACCGCGACGCAGATCACCAGATCGCCCAGCAGCGGGATATCCAGTAACTCATCCGGTACGTCGGCGGGGAAGGACAGCACGTTGGTCGCGTAGTCCTTTTGGCGCCAGGTGTGATTCAGTTCACGGCCTTCGGGCTCGTCGACCAGGCGAATGGTCAGCTCCGAGTCGGCGGTGCGCTGGCGCAGGGCCAGAGCGCACCATTGACGGAACTGTTCTTCAGTAGGGGCGGGCGCTTCGGTGGCCAGCTGCAGGTCTAGCTCAAGCATTGTGGCGGGCGTCCTTGGACAAACCATCGTCACGGTGTTCGAAGCGCTCGTAGGCTTCGACAATGCGCTGCACCAACGGGTGGCGCACCACGTCCTTGGGCGAGAAGTGCGTGAAGCTGATACCCGGCACGTCCTTGAGCACTTCAATCACATGGCTCAAGCCCGACTTGGTGCCCTTGGGCAGGTCAACCTGGGTAATGTCGCCGGTGATAATGGCCGTGGAGCCAAACCCGATGCGGGTCAGGAACATCTTCATCTGCTCGACCGTGGTGTTCTGGCTTTCGTCGAGGATGATGAAACTGTTGCTCAAGGTGCGGCCGCGCATGTAGGCCAGCGGGGCGATCTCGATCACCTGGCGCTCGATCAGCTTGGCCACGTACTCAAAGCCAAGCATCTCGTAAAGCGCGTCGTAGAGCGGACGCAGGTACGGGTCGATCTTCTGGGCGAGGTCGCCAGGCAGGAAGCCGAGCTTTTCGCCCGCTTCGACCGCCGGGCGCACCAGCAGGATGCGGCGCACTTGCTCGCGCTCCAGGGCATCCACTGCACAGGCGACAGCCAGGTAGGTTTTGCCGGTACCGGCGGGGCCGATGCCGAAATTGATGTCGTTACCGAGGATTGCCTTGACGTACTTCTGCTGATTCAAGCCCTTTGGGCGAATCATGCCTTTTTTGGTACGCAGGGCCACGCTGGCTTCGGCCACAGGGTTGTTGGCCAGGTCTTCCACCGCCGATTCCTGCAAATACAGGTGCACGGTTTCCGGCGACAGCTCACTGCCCTTGGTTTCGCGGTAGAGACGGCGCAGCAGGTTTTCTGCCGATTTTGTGGGCTGGGTTTCACCGATGAGCTCGAACTGATTGCCGCGGTTGCGGATCTCGATGCCCAGGCGTTGTTCGATCAGGCGCAGGTGCTCGTCGAACTGTCCGCACAGGTTGGCGAAACGGCGAGCCTCAAACGGCTCGAGGATAAAACGATGGGGTTCTGCGATGGGTGCGTTCAAGGTCGCTTTTAGCCGCCCTTTGGCTGTTGAGGTGAAAGAGAGGATAACGCCAGTGGCGCGGGTACGAAAGCACTTACGTCATCGGAATGTTGCGCGGTCTAAATGTGGGAGCGGGCTTGCTCGCGAAGGCGTTGGGTCAGCCAATACATACATCGACTGAATCGCCGCCTTCGCGAGCAAGCCCGCTCCCACATTTTGATCTTCATCAAGTCAACCTGATCAGTTAACCAGCGAGCCGCGCAGTGAGTGCGGCTGGGCCGCATCGATGTGCACATCGGCAAACTGACCGATCAACGTTGGATTATCGCAGCGGAAATTGACGATTCGGTTGTTCTCGGTACGGCCTTGCAGCTCGCCCGGGTCTTTTTTCGAATAATCGGTGACCAGAATGCGCTGAATCGAACCGACCATTTGTCGGCTGATTTCGAACCCTTGCTGATTCAAGCGATGTTGCAGCGCGTTCAAACGTTCTTTTTTCAGCGCTTCCGGCGTTTCATCCAGCAGGTCGGCAGCCGGGGTGCCCGGGCGTTGGCTATAAACGAAGGAGTACGAGAAGTCGAAACCAACGTCCTCGATCAGCTTCATCGTTTGTTCGAAATCTTTCTCGGTCTCCCCGGGGAAACCGACAATAAAGTCCGAACTGATGCAAATGCCCGGCACCGCCGCACGCAGCTTGCGCAGCTTGGATTTGTATTCCAGGGCCGTGTGGTTGCGCTTCATCGCCGAGAGAATGCGGTCAGAGCCCGACTGCACCGGCAAGTGCAGGTGCTTGACCAGCTCCGGCACGTCGGCGTGGGCCTGGATCAGGCTGTCGGAGAACTCCAGCGGGTGCGAGGTGGTGTAGCGAATGCGTTCGATGCCATCCACGGCGGCGACCACACGGATCAGCTCCGCCAGGTCAGCCAACCGGCCGTCTTCGGTCTGGCCGCGATAGCCGTTGACGTTCTGGCCCAGCAGGGTGACTTCGCGCACGCCGTTTTCGGCCAAGTGGATGATTTCCGCCAGCACGTCATCAAACGGCCGGCTGACCTCTTCGCCCCGGGTGTAAGGCACCACGCAGAAGGTGCAGTACTTGCTGCAGCCTTCCATCACCGACACATAAGCACTTGGCCCGTCGATGCGGGGCTCTGGCAAGTGGTCGAATTTTTCGATTTCCGGGAACGAGACGTCAACCTGCGGCAGCTTGGTGATGCGCGCGGCGTCAATCATTTCCGGCAGACGGTGCAGGGTTTGCGGGCCGAAAACCACGTCGACATAGGGGGCGCGGTCGCGGATGGCGGCGCCTTCCTGGCTGGCCACGCACCCGCCGACGGCGATCACCATGTCCGGGTTGGCCAGTTTCAATTCACGCCAGCGGCCCAGCTGGGAGTACACACGGTCCTGGGCCCGTTCGCGGATCGAGCAGGTATTGAGCAGGATCACGTCGGCATCTTCGGCGCGGGCGGTGACTTCCAGGGCCTGGTGTTCGCCCAGCAAGTCGACCATGCGCGAGCTGTCGTACTCGTTCATTTGGCAACCGTGGGTTTCGATATAAAGCTTCTTGGCCATGGGAATCGTCAACTGGTGGTAAAGAACCGCGCATTATAGGGGGCATGCCCATTGGTTCCTAGCGTTGTGCATCGGGTGCCATGCTATAGTTCGCGCCCTCTTTTATATCCCCGATGTGTTATCCGCCCACCATGACCAAACGTGAAGCTCCAATCTACAAGGTGATTTTCCTCAACCAGGGCCAGGTGTTCGAAATGTACGCCAAGCAGATCTATCAAAGTGATCTGTGGGGCTTCCTGGAAGTGGAAGAGTTCGTCTTTGGCGAGCGCACCCAACTGGTCGTGGACCCGGGCGAGGAAAAACTCAAGGCTCAGTTCGAAGGCGTGGTGCGCAGTTTTGTGCCGATGCATTCGATCGTGCGCATCGACGAAGTGGAGCGCTTGGGCACGCCGAAAATCAGCGAGGCGCGTGGCACCAGCAATGTGATGCCGTTTCCGATGCCGATGCCTGAGAAGTAGGGCTCAAGAGCCTGTGGTAAGAGGGCTTTTGTGGTGAGCGGGCTTGCCCCGCGCTGGGTGGCGAAGCCACCCCAAACCAGCCGCTTAAATTTACCTGAAACACCGCAGCGGTCCGATTGGGGCGGCTTCGCCACCCAGCGCGGGGCAAGCCCGCTCACTACAGGTCCCGCGGGATCAGGGCAGGGGAGAGAAGGGCGAACGCCCATCGGCACTCTGCAATTCCTGCAAATAATTGCGGAAAATCTGCCCCAGCACTTGGGTCGCCACTTCCAGCTCATCACGCTGCATGTGCTCGGCCACTTCGTCAGCCGTATCCAGCGCGTCTTCAGCACCATTCACCGCCGCCATTTTCAGCACGATGTACGCCTGCACGTTGTTGGCCGGCACGCCTTCGCCTTTGAAGAACATGTTGCCCAGCTGGAATTGTGCCTGGGCGTGGCCCTGCAACGAGGCTTTCTCGAAATAGCTCAAGGCTTGGTTGAGGTCGCGGGCGGGGTTTTTGCTGTCGTGGAAGTACTCACCCAACTCGTATTGCGCCTGCGCATCCCCGCCGTCGGCCTGTTTCTGGCACGCGCTCAGGGCTTCGGCCTGGCTGTCTGGCTGGGTATTGAGGGTGCAACGACCCATCGCTGGGATTAACAACGAGTTGCCGCCTGCTTGTGCATGTGCCAGCAGCGGCTGAAGGAGCAACAGGCAGCCCAGAACCAGGGTGCGGCCGGTGCGTTTCATGGGAATCGACTTACCTCTGACGGGGCACGCGGACCCTCGGGGAGTCCAATAAGCGCGCATTATGAAATAAGCAGGCCCCTGCTTACAAAGTCTTTACTCGTTTTTCTGCTGCATGGGCAAGTTATCTGCCGGATTGCAGGTGATTTCTCGAAAAATGCAGGAAATATCTGTAAGCAAAGTAGCAAATTCTGACGCCGCCAAGGGCGGCGTCAGAATCAGTGCCCCTTATTTCAGGGCCGCGAAGGCGCGCTCGGCAGCATCCAGGGTCAGTTTCAGCTCGGCTTCGCCATGGGCGATCGAGGTAAAACCGGCTTCGAACGCGCTGGGTGCCAGGTACACGCCGCCTTCCAGCATCAGGTGGAAGAAGCGCTTGAACAGATCGGCATCGCTGCTCATCACGTCATCAAAGGTAACGATATCGTCGGCGCCGCTGAAGTACAGGCCGAACATGCCGCCCGCTTGAGTGGTGACAAACGGAATGCCCGCAGCATCGGCACGTTGTTGCAGGCCGTCGAGCAGGCGGGTGGTGTAGTCAGTCAGCTCGGCGTGAAAGCCCGGGCGGCTGATCAGGCGCAGGGTGGTCAGGCCGGCGGCCATGGCCAACGGGTTACCCGACAAGGTACCTGCCTGGTACACCGGGCCCAGCGGCGCGATGTGCTGCATGATTTCACGCTTGCCGCCAAAGCAGCCCACCGGCATGCCGCCGCCGATGATCTTGCCGAACGTGCTCAGGTCCGGTGTGACGCCGTAGTGCGCCTGGGCGCCGCCGAGGGCGACGCGGAAACCGGTCATCACTTCGTCGAAAATCAGCACTACGCCGTGCTTGTCGCACTGCTCGCGCAGGCCTTCAAGAAAGCCCGGTGCCGGTGGCACGCAGTTCATGTTGCCCGCTACCGGTTCGACGATGATGCATGCCACCTCCTGGCCCACTTCATTGAGCATCTGCTCGACGGCAGCGATGTCGTTGAATGGCAGGGTCAGGGTGTGTTTGGCAAAGGCTGCCGGCACACCGGCCGAGCTTGGCACGCCTTGGGTCAACGCACCGGAACCGGCTTTCACCAGCAGGCTGTCGGAGTGGCCGTGATAGCAGCCTTCGAATTTGATGATGCTGTCGCGGCCAGTGAAGCCACGGGCCAGGCGGATCGCACTCATGGTGGCTTCGGTGCCGGAGCTGACCATGCGCACCATTTCCATCGATGGCACGATCGAGCAGACCAGGTCGGCCATCTCGGTTTCCATGGCGGTCGGTGCGCCATAGGACAAGCCGTGCTGCAATTGCTGGCGCACGGCGTCCAGCACGTCCGGGTGGCTGTGGCCGAGGATCATCGGGCCCCAGGAACCTACGTAGTCCACATAACGTTTGTCATCTTCATCGGTGACGTAGGCGCCTTCGGCATGCTTGAAGAACAGCGGCGTGCCGCCCACGCTCTTGAATGCACGCACGGGGGAGTTCACACCGCCGGGGATGTGTTTCTGGGCATTGGCAAACAGTGTTTCGGAACGGGACATGGTGGGGCTCTCTTAAATCAAATCTTGAGTAGGGCGTTGAACGCGCGGGCGCGGCGGGTGACTTCCTGGGTGCTATCGGCACCGAACAGGCCGTGCACCACAGCGAGCAGGTCGGCGCCGTGGGCCACCAGCGGTTCAGCGTTTTCCAGGGTCACGCCGCCGATCACGCAGAGGGGCAACTGCAACCGTGTGCGGGCTTCAGCCAGCATGTCGACGGTGGCGGCGGGTGCGCCGGGCTTGGTATTGGAATTGAAGAAGCGGCCGAAGGCGACGTAGCTGGCGCCTTCTTTGGCGGCCTGCTCGGCCAGTTCGATCTGGCTGTGGCAGGTGGCGCCGATGATGGCCTTGGAACCGAGCAGCGCACGGGCCGGGGTCAGTGGGCCATCGGTCTGGCCCAGGTGCACGCCGACGCCCAGGCGTGCGGCCAGTTCGGCGTCATCATTGATGATCAACTGAGTCTTGTAGCGCGAGCACAGCTCGCGCAGCTTTTCGGCTTCGCGCAGGCGGCGGGCCTCGTCGCTGCTTTTGTCGCGGTATTGCAGCAGGGTCACGCCGCCATCCAGCGCCGCTTCGACGTAGGCGAGAAATTTGCCGGCCAACAGTTGGCTGTCGGTGATGGCGTAAAGGCCACGTAGTTTCATCGGGCAAGCCCCTTGCTGTTGAAGGCAGACAGTGACTAAAGGCAAACGGTTACGAGCAGAAATCCAGCGGCAAACGGCGCGGCACGAACTGGCCCTGGCCTAGCTGTTCGGCGTCACGCAGGGTGCGCCACGTGTAGTTGAGTGCCGTTTGCACGGCGCTCACCAACCCTTCGCCTTGAGCGATGCGGCCAGCCAGCGCACTGGCCAGCGTGCAGCCCGAACCATGATAGCTGCCCGGCAAGCGCTGGCAGGTGAAGGTCTGCTGCGTGCCGTCGCGGCTATAGAGGCGGTTGTGCACTTCATGCTCGTCGCCATGGCCGCCGGTGATCAACAGGTGTTTGATAAACGGCAATAGCTTTTCGGCGCATTCGTCCGCCGTACCTTGCGGTAACTCAGCGAGGATGCGTGCTTCCGGCAAGTTGGGCGTGGCAATCAGCGACAACGGCAGCAGCCGCTCGCGCATGGCGTAGCCGACTTCATCCTTGCCCAGGCTGCCACCGCCGCCGGCACGCAGTACCGGGTCGCACACCACCGGCAGGTGCGGGTGCGCCTGCAGCAGTTCGACCACGGTGTCGACCATTGCGGTGGAGCCGAGCATGCCCAGCTTGACCGCCGCGACTTCGGAATCACCGAGCACCGCATTGGCCTGGGCCAGCACCCACTCACGGTCGAGCACGCGGAAATCGCTGACATTGACGGTGTTCTGCACGGTCAGGGCGGTGACGGCCGGGGCCGCATGACAGCCTTGGGCGAGCAGGGCTTCGATATCTGCCTGCAAGCCGGCGCCACCACTGGGGTCGTGGCCGGAGAGACAGAGGACAACGGGGCGAGAGCTGTAGATATTCATGGTGCGCGAGCTTACCACCAAACGCTTTTGGCGTGGCTGCCTGGCTCGAGGGGAATTTTGTGCGCGCAAGTGGCCGGTTTGGCAGGTTTTGCCTGTGCAGATTGTTGCGTAAAAAAGCGTTGAAAGTGCCGTGCTAGAGCCTTTGGGAAATTTATTTCAATGGTGTCCAATGGCCTGTACCGGCTATGCTAGAGTGGATCCAAACAACTTACTGTATCGCCGGTATACGTCATCTCAAAAGGAATGGGGGGCTTTTGGCATAACCGGACAGGCCACGCTGGGGCTCTATGCGCTATTTGCTGATCTTAATATTGTGCGGGCTGCCGATGCTCGCCAGCGCCATCGAGTTTGATCAGAGCACTCGAAGCCTGCCGTTGGGCCGTGTCATGCAGGTGCTCGAAGACCCCACCGACGCCCTGACCATCGGCGACGTCAGCTCCCCGGCCTATGCGGGCCAGTTCAAGACCCACGACAAAGCCACCCTTAACGCCGGTTATTCACGCTCGGTGTTCTGGCTCAAGGTCGACCTGCATTACGTCGCCAAAGACCCGCGCGCGCCACGCACCTGGTTCCTGGAGCTGGCCTACCCGCCGCTGAACCGCCTGGACCTCTACCAGCGCGACAACGCCGGCAACTATCGCCTGACCACCCGCACCGGCAGCACCTTGCCGTTCTCCAGCCGCGAAGTGCGCCAGAGCAACTACCTGTTCAAGCTCAACTTCGTGCCCGACCAGCAGGAAACCGTGTACCTGCGCCTGCAGAGCGAAGGCTCGATCCAGGCTCCGCTGACCCTCTGGGCCGGTACCGCGTATCTCGAAGAACAGCCGCTGCGCCTCTACGTATTGGGCGCGATCTATGGCGTGCTGCTGGGGATGCTGATCTACAACCTGTTCATTTACCTGAGCGTGCGCGACACCAGCTACCTCTATTACATCCTCTATATCGCTTCGTTCGGGTTGTATCAGCTGTCGGTCAACGGTGTGGCGGTTGAGCACTTCTGGCCGAACAACCCCTGGTGGGCGAATGCGGCGGTGCCTTTCCTGATCGGCTCGGCGGCGCTGTTTGGCAGCCTGTTTGCGCGCAGCTTCCTGCACACCGCGCAACACAGCCGCTGGCTGGACCGGATCCTGCTGGGGTTGGCAGCCTGCGGTGCGCTGGTGATGGTGTTGGCGCTGCTGACCAGCTACGCCGTGGCGTTGCGCCTGGCCACTGGTTTGGCGCTGGTGTTTACCGTGACCATCTTCGTCGCCGCCATCAAAGCCTGGTATTGCGGGCAGCGCATGGCGCGCTATTTCATCATCGCCTGGTCCGCGTTCCTGCTCGGCGGGGTGGTCAATACGATGATGGTGCTGGGTTACCTGCCCAATATGTTCCTCACCATGTACGCCAGCCAGCTTGGCTCGGCCATTGAAGTGGCGCTGTTGTCCCTGGCCCTGGCCGACCGCATCAACGGCATGCGCGAGCAGCAGGCACAGATTCTGTTCGACGCCAGCCAGAAGCTCGAGGTGCTCAACCAGCAATTGGCCCGCAGCAACCGGCTCAAGGACGAGTTCCTCGCCACCCTGACCCACGAACTGCGCACGCCGATGAATGGCGTGATCGGCTCCCTCGAGTTGATGCAGACCGTGCCGCTGGACGACGACCTGGCGCAGTATCAGCAAACGGCCGCCGGCTCGGCGCGGGACATGATGCGCATGGTCAACGGCATCCTGACCCTCACCGAATTGCAAGCCGGGCGCCTCAGCGCGCAGCCCGAAGTGTTCAGTCTGCGCGGCACCCTTGATGCGCTGCGCCAGCAATTCAGCACCAGCGCCCAGAGCAAGCGCCTGGCATTTTCCATCGACGTGGCGGACGAACTTCCGGACCGGTTGATCGGTGACGCCGGCAAACTCAGCCAATGCCTGGATTGCCTGCTCGACAATGCGTTCAAATTCACCCATACCGGTGCGGTGCGCCTGCGCGTGGTCGGTGTGCCCCACAGCGACGGCTCGCTGCGTCTGAGCTTTATCGTGACGGATACCGGTATTGGCTTCGCCTTCCTTGACGAGGCCACGCTGTACCAACGCTTCTTCCAGGTCGATGGCTCGATGACCCGTGAATACGGCGGCCTGGGCATCGGCCTGGCGATTTGCCGGCAGTTGATCGAATTGCTCGGCGGGCGCCTGACCCACCATTCCGAGCTGCGTAAAGGCAGCCGCTTCCAGTTGGAAGCGAGCGTGAACATCGCGCCCTCAGAACCCAAACAAGCGCCCGACAAACAACGCTCGCCGCAGGAATGCGCGGTGCTGCTGGTGGACGACAACAGTGTGGGCCAGTTGGCGGTGCGCGGCATGCTGCTCAAGCTCGGCTACCGGGTCAAAACCGTGGACAACGGCCCGGCAGCCTTGGCGGCCTTGCAGGCTGAAGCCTTTGATGCCGTGCTGCTGGACGTGCCTGAAGGCGGTTTTTCATTGTGCTGCCAGATCCGTGCATTGCCCGGCTGCGGTGAATTGCCGGTGATCGCCCTGAGCACTTCCTTGCAGGCGCCTGACCGAGAGCGCTGCCACGGTGTGGGCGTGACCGATCGTCTGGCCAAACCGGTACGTTTCGAAGCATTGCAGGCAGTGCTGGAGCGCCGATTGTTGCATGCAGTCGAGGGTGAAAGCGCCGAACATTCGGCGCGTATGCCACTTTTTTAAGCCGGTTGACGGTGCTTAACTGAAATCCAGGCCTCACCGCACGTGGCCTTTTTCCAGGAGGCCCGTCATGAACCTGCATCAGTTTGCCGAAACCCACGACGTCACCAACCAGCCGCCGTCCCTGGATGGCACCAACCTGTACCGCATCGACCTGCCCCTGCAAGACTGGTCACGCCGTTTCGGCGCTGGCTGGGCGCAGGGGCGCATGGATGCTTACGGCGCGCTGGCCGGTGGCCCGTTGATGGCGGCCGGGTTCCTGGCGAATGAGAACAAGCCGGTGTTCAGCAGCCACGACCGTTACGGGCACCGCATCGACCTGGTTGAGTTTCATCCGGCCTACCACGAACTGATGCGCACCGCCGTCGAACACGGGCTGCCATCCCTGCCATGGGCCCACCCGCAGCCCGGCGCCCACGTGGCCCGCGCCGCCATGACCTACCTGCACAGCCAGGCCGAAGCCGGCACGGGTTGCCCGCTGACCATGACTTTTGCTTGCGTGCCGGCGCTGCGCTTGCAGCCGGACCTGGCGGATGTCTGGCTGCCGAAAATCCTGAATACCGAATATGACCCACGCAACGTCGGCATCGCCCACAAGGCCGGCGCCACCATCGGCATGGCCATGACCGAGAAACAGGGCGGCACCGACGTGCGTGCCAACACTACCCGCGCTTACCCGGTGGGCGCAGGCGGCCCGGGGCAAGCCTATGAGCTGGTGGGCCACAAGTGGTTCTGCTCGGCACCGATGTGCGATGCGTTCCTGACCCTGGCCCAGACCGAAAAAGGCCTTACCTGTTTCCTGCTGCCAAGGCACCGCCCGGATGACACGCGCAACGAGTTCTACATCCAGCGCCTGAAAAACAAACTCGGCAACTGCTCCAACGCTTCCAGCGAAGTGGAGTTTCGCGGCGCCCTGGCCTGGATGATCGGTGAAGAAGGCCGTGGCGTGCCGACCATTATCGAGATGGTCGCCATGACCCGTTTCGACTGCATGGTCGGCTCCAGTGCCCTGATGCGCCAGGCGTTGACCCAGGCCAGCCATCATTGTGCCCATCGTTCGGTCGGAGGGCGTGTGCTCAGTGAGCAACCGCTGATGCAAAACGTGCTGGCCGACCTGGCCCTGGAAAGCGAAGCAGCGCTGGCGTTGAGCATGCGCATGGGCCGCGCGCTGGATCATCTGGAGAGTGAACAGGAAGCCAAGTTCGCCCGGTTGGTGACGGCAGTGGGCAAGTATTGGATCTGCAAACGCGCGCCGGCGATGATCAACGAAGCCGCCGAGTGCATGGGCGGCGCCGGTTATGTCGAGGACAGCATCCTGCCCCGCCTGTACCGTGAGGCACCGGTGAATTCGACGTGGGAAGGTTCCGGCAACGTGCAGTGCCTGGACGTGCTGCGCGCGCTGTCGAAAGAGCCGGGCGTGCTGGAGGCGTTGTTTGTCGAGCTGGGCGATGGGCATGGCGACCGGCAACTGGCGCGGCATATCGAGCAGTTGAAGGCGGCGTTTATGGATACCCAGGATATTCAGTACCGTGCGCGGCAACTGACCGAGGACATCGCGCTGGCGCTGCAGGCCAAGCTGTTGCTGGAGGCGGGCAATGCGGCGGTGAGTGACGGGTTTATTGCCAGCCGGTTGGGCGAGTCGTCCGGCCGGGTGTATGGCACCTTGCCGCGTGGGGTTGATGTAGAAGCGATTGTCGCCCGCTCAACACCCACCCTCTGACTACACGCGATCAAAATGTGGGAGCTGGCTTGCCTGCGATAGCGGTCCATCAGTCACATCATTGCTGACTGAACGACCGCCATCGCAGGCAAGCCAGCTCCCACAGCAATTGCAGTTAACTTGAGTGGGCACTCCAATTCAAAGTTTGCGTCTGACAGGGATACAGGCAAGATAAAGGCCTGCACGTCAGAACACAGGATGCTTACCGTGACCGAAGCTTTTGTTGTCGTCAAAACCGCCGAAGAAGCCGTGGATCGGCTGGCGGCTCTGCATGAGCGTGCCACCGGCGCACTTAACCAAGCCCTCAAGCAATACCTCAAGGACCGCGTCGAACCCGACGCCGAACAACGTGCGCTGTTTCGCTACCCGGAACTGCGCCTGACTTACCACTGCCACGGCGAAGTTCCACAGACCACCCGGGCGTATGCCAAAGTTCAGTTGCCGGGGACCTACAGCGTCACCGTCACCCATCCCGCCGCCTTCCGTAAATATTTGCTGGAGCAACTGGTGCCGCTGATGCACGACTTCACCGTGACGGTGGAAGTGGGCGTCAGCCAGCAGAACATTCCTTACCCGTACGTGGTGGAGCAGGGCGACGAACTGGCCGGGTCCGGCGTGACCGCTGCGACCCTGGCCCGCGTATTTCCCAGCACTGACTTGTCAGCCGCGACCGATGGCATCGCCGACGGCCTTTATGATTGGGAAAACACCGACCCGCTGCCGCTGGCGCTGTTCGATGCGGCCCGCGTGGACTTTTCCCTGCGCCGCCTGGTGCACTACACCGGCAGCGACTGGCGTCATGTGCAACCGTGGATCCTGCTGACCAACTACCACCGCTACGTCGACCAGTTCATCCTGCATGGCCTGGAGCAACTGCGCAGCGACCCGCGTTTTATCCGCATGGTGCTGCCGGGCAACGTGGTGATCGACAAGAGCATGGACCACGGCGAAGCGTCGGCCATCGCCGCAGGCGTGGTTTGGCACCGCTATCAGATGCCGGCCTATCACCTGCAGGCGGCTGACGGCCACGGCGTGACGTTGGTGAACATCGGCGTCGGCCCGTCCAACGCCAAGAACATCACCGACCACCTGGCCGTGCTGCGCCCGCATTGCTGGTTGATGATTGGCCACTGCGGCGGCCTGCGCCAATCCCAGACCATTGGCGATTACGTACTGGCCCACGCCTACATGCGCCGCGACGGGATTCTTGACCGCGTAGTGCCCCCAAACATCCCGATCCCGGCGCTGGCCGAAGTGCAGATGGCCTTGCAGCAGGCCGCGGCCAACGTCACCGGCGAGAAAGGCGAAGAGCTGAAAAAGCGCCTGCGCACCGGCACCGTGTTGACCTACGACGACCGCAACTGGGAACTGCGTTGGGCCCAGGAACGACCGCTGATCAACCTGTCCCGCGCCGTGGCCGTGGACATGGAAAGCGGCACCATTGCCGCCCAGGGTTATCGCTTGCGCGTACCGTACGGCACGCTGCTGTGCGTGTCGGACAAACCGCTGCACAGCGAAATCAAGCTGCCCGGCTCGGCCAACGCGTTCTATGAGCGTGCGGTGAGCCAGCACTTGAAGATCGGGATCGAGGCGGTGGATTTGTTGCGCACCGAGCTCAACTCGCTGCACTCGCGCAAACTGCGCAGCTTCGACGAGCCGCCGTTCCGCTAAGCGGTTGGGATGGTCATTTAGCGGTCAGGCCACTAGCATTGTCGGTCCTGACCGTTAGATGTTCCTTTGCCATGTCCCGTCCCACCCGTCCCGATTCCCGCCGCCCCGGCGTGAAACCTGCGCAGTCCTCCGCCCGTCGTGTCGCCAAGGCACCGCCGGCCGAGCCGAAGCTCGTCCTGTTCAATAAACCCTTCGACGTGTTGACCCAGTTCAGCGACGAAGGCGGTCGCGCGACCCTCAAGGATTTTATCGACATCCCCGGCATCTACCCGGCGGGCCGCCTGGACCGTGACAGCGAAGGCCTGTTGCTGCTGACCAACGACGGCCAATTGCAGGCGCGCATTGCCGACCCCAAGCACAAGCTGGCGAAGACCTATTGGGTGCAAGTGGAAGGCGAGCCGACCGAAGAACAGCTGCAACGCTTGCGTGACGGTGTGGAGCTGAACGACGGCAAGACCTTGCCCGCGCAAGCGCGGCAACTGGATGAGCCTGCGCTATGGCCACGCAACCCGCCGGTGCGCTTTCGCAAAAGCGTGCCCACGCACTGGCTGGAATTGGTGATTCGTGAAGGGCGTAACCGCCAGGTGCGGCGCATGACGGCAGCAGTGGGGTTGCCGACCCTGCGCCTGGTGCGCGTGCGAATTGGCGAGTGGTCAATCGACGGCCTGGATCAAGGCCAATGGAAGGAAGTGCCGGCGCGCTTATAAAGCGCCGGACTCGATCAGGCCGATCACCACGCTTTTGATGATGAACGCGGCCACGCCCAGCCCCAGCACGAAAAACAGGATGAAGGAGCCAAAGCGCCCGGCTTTGGATTTCTTCGCCAGGTCCCAGACGATAAAACCCATGAAAATGATCAGGATGGTGACGAGGCCGGTCATCATCCATTCTTCAAACAGGGCGGGGTCGATGGAATTCATAAGGGCTTTTCCGGCGCAGGAGACGGTGAGTATAAGGCAGTGGCAGCGACCTGGAATTGACCTGCGTCGGTCAGTCGCACACGGCGCTGCAGCAAAAGTGTGAAAGCCGTGGAATAAAAAAGCCTGTGGCCCTGTTTTATTGAAGTCATTAAAACAGTGCCGTGCGCAGCGTTGAACGCTATTGAGTCGGCCCATCGCGTCAACTTCAATGTTCGTTGGATGCAAGGCACGCCATAGGAGCACAACCCAATGTGGCACCTGAATAAAGTCACCGCGTCGTTTACCGCCCATCTTCCCCGCGCGGCACAGAACAACTTCGATACCTTCCAGAATGCGATTCATAACTTGGGTATCCACCCAAGGGACGCGGCGCAAATGCTCGGCAGCGCCGATTACAAAAGGTTAGGCACCTCGGACCAGTACCAAATTCGCCTGTCCGGTTCCGAGCGCGCGACCTTCCTGGTGGATACGGCTACCCGTACGGTGACCATTTTGCAGGTGGGCGGGCATACGTAGCCCTGCATCAACACCTCGCCGACGTGCGCGCTTGTGCGTTTGGTCAGGTGCGCAGGTGGGTCAACGGCAACTCGGTGCTATTCAATACCTGGTTCAGCACAAAGCTGGAGCGCACACTGGTCACGCCTTCGATGCGGGTCAGGTGCCCCAGCAGCAGTTTCTGGTAGTGGTCCATGTCCGGCACCACCACTTTGAGCTGATAGTCAGCGTCCATCCCGGTCACCAGGCTGCATTCGAGCACTTGGGGCAGGGTGCGGATGGCGGCTTCGAAGTTCTCGAAACGCTCGGGGGTGTGGCGGTCCATGCCGATCAGCACGTAGGCCGTCAGGCTCAAGCCAAGCATCTTGCGGTCGAGCAGCGCGACCTGGCGCGCAATGTAGCCGTCGTCTTCCAACTGCTTGACCCGGCGCGAGCAGGGCGACGGCGACAGGCCGATGCGCTCGGCCAACTCCTGGTTGGAGATCCTCGCGTCGCGCTGCAATTCCGCCAAAATACTCAGGTCGTATCGGTCAAGCTTGCTCATTGGGTTGGCCTTTGTCGTAACTATTGCGGTGAATTATCCATGAAGGGTTAAAAATTGCGCAAGCACTGTTTATTGACGCAATCTTCGCAATCATCTGTCGGGCGCTGGCGGGTATCTTTATTAACAGAATCACCGCCTGGACAAACAGTCCACTGCAGCTCGCCCAATCAGGCCGGCTGCGGCCGCCGCCCCAGCAGGGTTGAGCCGGCCTCCAGGCTGCACACTGTCCACAAGACTGCGTGAGGTGAGCCAACGTCAAAAGCGTTGAGCACGGACGAAATTCTCAAGGGGTGGCCGACGGGTCGCCCCTTTTTCTTTGCCTTCAGAAAATTGTTCTCGTGACTGATAACCTGTCTCAGAACCGGGTGAGGCTTTTCCAGTCTCATACTGTGAGGCCGGACATTCCAGGCCCAAACCCGCAGTGAGGAATAGCATGAAGCGCATCTGGCGTATGGCCGGTGTAGGTTTGCTGATGATCAGCGTCGGCACGCAAGTGATGGCCGACGACCCGCGTTCTGAAGGTGGTGGTCAGCGTGATCGTGGGCCTGAAGGCGGGCGGCAAGGTAACGAGCAGCCGCGCCCGCAAAATAACCAGCCGCGCCCGCAGAATCAACATTTCGAGCGTGCCGAGCAGCAGGGCCATGGGCAGTGGCAAGGTCGCCCTCAGGGCGACGGGCAGCCCCGGCCTGCGCCGCAGCAGCCGGCGAATAACCTGCCGATCCAGGGCCGCCCGGACACGGTTCGCCAGACCCAGGAACCACGCCAGGGTTATTACCGCGACATCCCGCGCCGCAACGACGACAACCCGCATTGGCAAGCCGGCAACGGCCCAGGCCCGCGCCCGGGTGGCGGTTTCAATAATGGCCACCCCAATGACACGCGCTGGCCAGGCCGCCCCGATGGGCATGGCAATGGCTGGGGCCCCGGCCCGCAGCATCGCCCCGGGTATATCGTCGACCGTTTTCCCGACCGCAATTACCGCGTGCCCTACCGTGGCCAGGATTACTTCTTCTCCGGCGGCTACTGGTATCGCCCGCAAGGCCCGCGCTACGTCGTCGTGACGCCGCCGTACGGCATCCGCGTGCAATACCTGCCGGACTACGCGCGGGAAGTGTGGGTGGGCAGCGCGCTGTTCTTCGTCGCAGCCGGCGCCTATTACACCTACGAAAGCACCTCCCAGCAGTACGTGGTGGTGCAACCGCCGGCGGAGGCGTCAGCACCCGCGCCGCAGAGCAATGGCTATGACGTGGTCGCCTATCCCGCCAACGGCCAGTCACCGGCCCAGGTGCAGCAAGACGGCTACGACTGTTATCGCTGGGCAGTGCAGCAAAGTGGTTTCGACCCCCGCACCGTCACCTACGCCCCGGACCCTGCGGTGGTGCAAACTTACCGTCAGGCCCAGGGCAACTGCCTGAGCAGTCGCGGTTATCAGGTGCAGTATTAGGTTTTGTTGCCCGTGACCACTTCCCGCGGGTCGGCGTGCACCAGCACTTCGGCGCGCGGGTAGGCTTGGTGAATGGCATCGGCGGCCTGATCGCTGATGCCGTGGGCGACTGACAGCGTCAACTCCCCTGGCAATTCCAGGTGCAGCTGCACAAACCAGTGGCTGCCGGAAATCCGTGTGCGCAAATCATGTGCACCCAACACCCCGGGCACCCCGCGCGCCAGTTCCAGCATGTGCTGGCTGACATCCGGCGGCAGCTCCTCGTCCATCAGCACCGCAAAGCTTTCCCGGGCGATCTGGATTGCGCTCCACAAAATGTAGGCGGCGATGCCCAGGCCGAACCAGGCGTCCACCTGGTTGTAGCCAAAACCTGCCAACACCAACGCCACCAGAATGCTGCCGTTGAGCATCAAGTCCGAACGGTAGTGCAACGAGTCCGCGCGCACCGCGTTGGAGCCGGTTTCCCGGATCACCCGGTGTTGCAGCATCAACAGCGCGACTGTAAGCACCAGCGAAAACACAATCACGCCGATGCTCAGCCACGGCGCGCCCACGGGCTCCGGGTGCTGCAAACGCTGATAGGCCTGAAACGCGATCAACACCGCACTGCCCGCAATAAACAGCGCCTGGGCCATGCCCGACAGTGACTCGGCTTTGCCATGCCCATAACGGTGGTCGTCATCGGCCGGGCGCAGCGCGTAATGCACCGCCAGCAGGTTCAACAGCGAGGTCACGCCGTCGAGCAGCGAGTCGGTCAGGCCGGCAAGCATGCTCACCGAGCCACTGAGCCACCATGCGATGGCCTTGGTGATAATCAGCACGCACGCCACACCCACCGAGGCGCGGGTGGCCAGGCGCAAAAGCCTGGCGTGTTCGGGACTGCTGGTCATGGGCGGTCCTTAAGCGGCGGGTTGCAGGCCCAAAGACGCAAGTTGTTGCACGCTGCCCTTGAACTGAATCATGCGCGGGTCGTCCAGCGGCAAGGTGCGGCCGGTTTCTTTCTGGATGATGGTTTGCAGCTTGGCGTTGTCGACCTTGCCGTCAGCGCCGATGGCTTCGTGGAGTTTCTCCGGGGCGACTTGGGCGGTCTTGCCCGGTTCAAAGTAGATGGCGCCGGTGGCGAAGTCCACGCCGAACGCGATCAGGCCCGGGATCACATAGAACAGCAGGCCCACGGCGTCGAGCACGGCGATGGTCGGGTCGATCTTGCCGTCGATCTGGCCACGGCGGTCGGGGTAGAAAATCGAACCGCAGGCCGTCAATTGGCTCAGCAAGGTGACGGCGAGGACACCGCCGATGATGCGGGAAGCGATACGCATGAGGACTCTCCTGAACACAATTAATACGAAACTATAAGCGACGAAGATCCAATGTGGGAGCGGGCTTGCTCGCGAATGCAGTCTGTCAGTTGATGAATATGTGACTGATGCACCGCATTCGCGAGCAAGCCCGCTCCCACATTTGACGGTGTTGCCAAGTCAATTGGGGGTTGCCTGTGAGACCACCACCGGCATCCAGCCGTTCGCCGTTATACTCGCCGCTCTGCTTTGGAGCCAGTATGAATTCGTTGCCGATTGATGATGTTTTACCCGCCCTGCGTGACGCCTTGGCGAATCGCCATGAAGCCGTGCTGGAAGCGCCGCCCGGCGCCGGTAAAACCACCCGCGTGCCCCTCGCGCTGTTGAACGAGGCGTGGCTGGCGGGGCAAACCATCCTGATGCTCGAACCCCGTCGCCTTGCCGCACGTGCCGCGGCCGAACGGCTGGCCAGCGAGCTGGGGGAAAAGGTCGGCGAAACCGTCGGCTACCGCATTCGCCTCGACAGCAAAGTCGGCCCCAACACCCGCATTGAAGTGGTCACCGAAGGCATCCTCACCCGCCGCTTGCAAGATGACCCGGCGCTGGACGGCGTGGGCTTGCTGATCTTCGACGAATTCCACGAACGCAGCCTCGACGCCGACCTCGCACTGGCCCTGAGCCTCAATGGTCGCGACCTGTTTCGTGACGAGCAGCCGCTGAAAATCCTGCTGATGTCGGCCACCCTCGAAGGCGAACGCCTGTCTGGATTGTTGAACGACGCGCCGATCCTGCGCAGTGAAGGGCGCATGTTCCCGGTGCAGATGCGCTGGGGCAGGCCGTATCAAGCCGGTGAATTTATCGAGCCGCGTGTGGTGCAGACCATCCTCGAAGCCGTGCACGACGAGACCGGCAGCATTCTGGTGTTTCTGCCGGGGCAGGCCGAGATTCGCCGGGTTAACCAGCAATTGGCCGATGCCCTGGGTGATCGTCCGGATGTGCTGCTGTGCCCGCTGCACGGCGAGTTGGACCTCAACGCTCAGCGCGCCGCCATCGACCCGGCCCCCGCCGGCAAACGCAAAGTGGTACTGGCCACCAACATTGCCGAGACCAGCCTGACCATCAACGGCGTACGCGTGGTGATCGACGCCGGGCTGGCGCGGGTGCCGCGTTTCGACCCCGGCAGCGGTATGACCCGCCTCGACACTCAGCGGATTTCCCGCGCCAGCGCCACCCAGCGTGCCGGGCGGGCAGGGCGCCTGGAGCCGGGCGTGTGTTATCGCCTGTGGTCCGAGGACCAGCACGAGGGCCTGGCCGCCTACAGCAGTGCGGAGATTCTCGCGGCCGACCTCGCGGGCCTGGCCTTGCAGCTGTCGCGCTGGGGCGTCACGCCAACGCAGTTAGTCTGGCTGGATGTGCCTCCGACTGCCGCGTACGCCCAGGCCCAGGATTTGCTGGTGCGCCTCGGCGCCTTGAATGAAGACAAGCTGACCGCCCACGGCCAGAAGATGGCCGAGTTGCCGGCTCACCCGCGTATCGCCCATTTGCTGTTGCGCGGACAGGATTTGGGGCTGGCGGCGACGGCCTGTGATGTCGCGGCCTTGTTGGGCGAGCGCGATATCTTGCGCGGTGGCGGTGCGGACCTGCACAGCCGGCTGGCTTTGCTCAGTGGCGAAGAGCGCGCACGCGGCACCCAAGGCGGCGTGCAGCGCGCCAGGCAGCTGGTCCGGCAATATCGCGGCTATTTAAGAGGCAACGCGACGCAGCCGGTGGCCGACCCCGACCACCCGCGCTGGCTAGGCGCCTTGCTGGTGCTGGCCTACCCGGACCGCGTCGCCCAGCAACGCCGCCCCGGTGGCGCCGAATACCGCCTGGCCAATGGTCGCGCGGCGCTGTTTGCCGAGGCCGACAGCCTGATGAAACAAGCCTGGCTGGTGATCGCCGACCTTGGCAGCCGCCAGGGCCAGCGCGAAGAACGCATCTACCTCGCAGCGGATTTTGATCCGGTGCTGTTTGACACGGTGCTCGCCGAGCAAGTGCGCAACGTCGACCAGTTGGACTGGGACGAGCGCGAAGGCGTATTGCGCGCCGAACGCCAGCGCAAGGTCGGCGAACTGGTGCTCAGCCGCGAGCCCCTGACCGGCCTCGATGAAGCCGCGCGCAGCCAGGCGCTGGTCAACCTGGTGCGCCGCAAAGGCCTGGAGCTGCTGCCGTGGACGCCCGAGCTGCGCCAATGGCAAGCCCGCGTCATGCTGCTGCGCCAACTGGACGCCGGTAAAACCAGCGAATGGCCCGACCTCAGCGACAGCGCCTTGCTCGCCAGCCTTGAACACTGGTTGATGCCGTACCTGGGCAAAGTCTCGCGGCTCAGCCATTTTTCCAGCCTGGATATCTCCAGTTTCCTGCACAACCTGCTGCCATGGCCGCTGCCCCAGCGCCTTGACGAGTTGGCGCCGCAGCATGTGAAAGTGCCTTCGGGTTCCTCGGTGCGCCTGGATTACAGCGAACAGCCGCCGATTCTGGCGGTGCGCTTGCAAGAATTGTTCGGGCTGGCAGACACGCCGCGCATTGCCGGTGGTCGCCAAGTGGTCAAGTTGCACCTGCTGTCCCCGGCGCGCAGGCCGGTGCAGGTGACGCAGGATTTAGCGAACTTCTGGCGCAGCACGTATGCCGAGGTGAAGAAGGATTTGAAGGGAAGGTACCCGAAGCATTACTGGCCGGATGATCCTTTAGTTGCCGAAGCAACCGCCCGGATCAAACCCCGTAAGTAAGGCCTGTGGAGATCAAATGTGGGAGCGGGCTTGCTCGCGAATGCAGTCTGTCAGTTGATGAATGTGTGACTGATGCACCGAATTCGCGAGCAAGCCCGCTCCCACAGGGTTTCTTTGGTGTTTGTTATTGCGCGGCGGGCAGCAGGAACCGTGCAATCACCGGCAGGTGGTTGGAAATGCGCAACGTATCTTCCTGGCGCACCTTGGCCTCCACCCGCTTGATCCTAGGGCTGTAAAACAGGTAATCCAATGTACGATCCGGCCCCTCCACGCGCGGGTCATTCGGGAAGTGCGTCAGCCATTTCGCCCGGTCAATCCCGCTGGCTTCACTGTTACTCGGGATCATCGGGTATTTATCCCACAGTAAATGCAGCTCGCTGTCGGGCGAATACTGCCCGCGTTTGCCGGCATCCAGCCGCAGGAATTGCCCCAGCGGCAGCAGGTTGAAATCCCCGCCAATCAGCCACGGCGTGCCGCGGCCTTCGAATTTATCCAGCAACTTTACCGTGGCTTTCACCTGTTCCTGCACGGCGGTGCGCCCAGGTACGTCGCCATCCAGGCGCGTGTTGAGCACCGCCAGTTGGCCGCCGTCACTCAAAGGCAGGTAGGTCAGCAGCAAGGCGGGTTTGGGTTGGAACTGACGGCTGATGAAATTCGCCGGGGACACCGGCAGTTGCAAGCGTTCTGCGTGTTCGACCTGGTAGCGGCTCAGGGTCACGAGCTTGCGGCCGACGCTGCCGAAGATATGCAGGTTGGGCACAAAGTCGGCTTTCCAGTCGAACGCCTGAGCGCTGCACGGGTAGAGGTCGACCAGACGTTCCTGAAGCAGCGCGACCTGGTCCTGGTAGTGGGACGCTTTGGCGCCTTCGTCGAGCTCCTGCAACAGCAGGATGTCGGGCTGTTCGTCGCGAATCACCCGCGCCACTTCGTCGAGGCTGAAAGCCATGTCTTCCACGGTCGGCAGGTCGTCGGGGCCGCTGCCGTCGGTGGTGTCGTACCAGAATACGTAGTTCTTGCCGGCCAGGTATTGCACGTTCCAGGTCATGACCTTGAGCGCCTGCCCCGGCAGCAGGGTCGGCGCACGCGGCGCGACGCAGCTCACGGGCAGGATCTGCTTGTCGTCAGGGCGCCAGGTCAGGCTGTAGATCAAGGCCGTGAGCACGCCTGCAAGAATCAACAGGCTCAACACGGTTATGCGCAATAAACGGGTCATCGGCTCGGCTTATAGCGTTTTGGAGGTGCCACGGAGCATATCACCGCGCGTCGGCATCGCCACCGATCAGCATGAATAAACGGAACAAGACCACGCTGGTGAACAGTTGCAGGAAGCTGTGGGCGCTGTCGATCAGCACACCCAGCAACGGCGCCGGGTTTGGGTAGGCTGCGACGCTGGCGCCTTTGAGCAGCCACAACGGCGTCATCACGCACAGCAGGCACACCAGGATTCGCCAGAAATGCCCGCGAGTCAGGCGGAAACTCTCCTTCATCGCCTCCAGCGCCGGCATGCCGCGCAGCACCAGCAGGTACTCGGCAAACGCCAGCACCACCATCAGCCACAGGCCCGGCAGGAAATACAGCGACAGGCCAAGCAGAATCAGCAGTGTGCTCAGGGCCGTCAGCAGGGCGAAACGCGGCCACAGGGTCAGGGCCATCGCCCATAGGTCCTTGGTGTTCGGCGATTCGCCACGGGTGCGCGCATCCAGAAACAGAATCAACGCGCCGGTGTACAGCGGGTACACCAACAGGCCGACCACCACGCTGTAACCGGGGAAGGCATCCGGGCCCAGCGTGTGGTCGAGCACCTGTTGCAGCAGGGCTTCGAGGATCACCAGTGGCAAGCACAACTGGACGATGGCGCCCAGGTTGCCTCGGGTAAAACGAAAGGAGTCGCGCAGCACATCTAACGGATTCATCAGGTTCATCACAGGCCGAAAAGCAAGGACGACACTTTAACCGATCATGAAGAAAGGTGAGCAAACGTAAACCTTGCGTAAAGGCCATTGAAACGTCTGGTAACAGCCCCATAACTAGCACGTAGCCCTCCTGAACACAGGCGGGCCCATGATTTCTACCGGCAATCTAACGAGGTCGCCATGAACAGCGAAGAGCAAACCCTGATCGATGGACTGTTTTCACGGTTGCAACAAGCCGAAACGGACTCAGCCCCCCGCGACGCCCTGGCCGAAGCGCGGATCAAGGAGCACCTGACACGCCAACCGGCTGCCGGGTACTACATGACCCAGTCGATTTTGGTGCAGGAACACGCGATCAAGAGCCTCGACGCGCAGAACAAACAGCAGGCGCAGCAGATCCAGCAATTGCAGGATGAACTGCAACAAGCCAAGGCTCAGGCCGCGCAACCGGCGCCGAGCAGCGGTGGCTTCCTGTCGAGCATCTTTGGTGGCGGTAGCAACCGCGATTCGCAGCCTGCCCAAAGTGCTCCACCGTCCTCTGGCGGCTGGCGTGAACCGGCGCGGCCTCAGTTTGGCCAGCCAGCACCGCAGCAAAACTACGGTGCTCCGCAGCAGAATTACCAACAGCCACAGCAGGCACCCGCCGCGCCAATCGGCAGCGGTTTCCTCGGTGGTGCGCTGAAAACCGCCGCCGGCGTGGCCGGTGGTGTGATGCTGGCCGAAGGCATCAGCAGCCTGTTCAACCACAACTCGCAACAGCCGCAAGTCGTTGAAGAAATCATCCGCGAAGAACCAGCGCCCGCCAGCGACCAAGGCGGTTGGGGCAACGATGACCAACGTTTTGCCGGCGGTAATGACAGTTGGGGCAACGACAGCTCCTCGGACAGCTTCGCCGACAATGATTATTCCGACGACTCCTCCTCGTTCGGCGACGACGACTCCTTCGTCTGACACCCCCAAAGCCCGGTGCGCTTTGTCGCCCCGGGCTGATTTTTCGCTGAAACTTTCCCATGGCTGGCATACTGGCAACCTTTCCGGGCGCTGGCGCCTGGCTGTCATGAGGAAGTGCGGTGAAGAAAATTGCGGTGTTCGCCGATGTACAAAACCTCTATTACACCGTGCGCCAGGCGTATGGCTGCCACTTCAACTACGCCGCCCTGTGGGCTGACATCAGCGCGCGCGGGCAGATCGTCGAGGCGTATGCCTATGCCATCGACCGTGGCGACAGCAAGCAGCAGCAATTCCAGCAGATCCTGCGCAACCTGGGCTTCACGGTAAAACTCAAACCCTACATCCAGCGTGCCGACGGCTCGGCCAAAGGCGACTGGGACGTGGGCATTACCCTGGACATCATGGACGCCGCCGACCACGTCGACGAAGTGGTGCTGGCCTCCGGCGACGGTGATTTCGACATGCTGCTCGAACGCATCATCCAAAAGCACGGCGTGCAAGCCGTGGCCTACGGCGTGCCGGGGCTGACGGCCAACTCGCTGATACGCGCCGCCAGCCGCTACGTGCCGATCGAAGGCGCGCTGCTGCTTAAATAAACAGTTGGACGGAGTTGGAACAGGTTTGGAACGTATAGCAGTCATCGACTTTGAAACCACCGGCATTACCCCGAGCAGCCACTGCCGGGCCACGGAAATCGCGGTGGTCATCCTCGAACGCGGCCAGATCGTGGACCGCTACCAGAGCCTGATGAACGCAGGCGTGCGCGTGCCGGGCTTTATCGAACAACTCACCGGCATCAGCAACGCCATGTTGCGCAGTGCGCCCCCGGCCGAGCGGGTGATGAATGAGGTCAATGAATTCGTCGGCACCACGCCGCTGCTGGCCCACAACGCCGCGTTCGACCAGAAGTTCTGGGACTTCGAACTGGGCCTGATCCGCCGCACCCGCCTGCAAAAATTCGCCTGCTCCCTACTGCTGGCGCGCCGCCTGATGCCATCGGCGCCCAACCACAAACTCGGCACCCTGAATGCCTTCGCCCAATTGCCCCACACCGGCAAGGCTCACCGGGCGATGGCGGATGCGGAGATGGCGGCGAACCTCACAGCGCATTTGGCCAATGAACTGCGCGGCACCCACGGTTTGCGCGAACTGTCCCACGACCTGTTGTGCACCCTGCAGAAAGTGCCAGCCGCGAAGATCAATGAGCACCTGAAAAAACATCGCGGGTTTTGAGCCCCGCGAAGATCTCATGTGGGCAGAGCACTAATTGTGGTGAGCGGGCTTACACCCGCGTTGGGCTGCGAAGCGGCCCCAAAACCTGACACCCGGTTCTAACTGAAAGAACGCGGCGCCCTGATTGGGGCCGCTACGCAGCCCAGCGCGGGGCAAGCCCGCTCACCAGAACAGCCCATTCGCCCTAGAGTCTCCCACAGTAAATTGCATCTAGGCCTGGCGACTCGGTCATCTGTGGGAGCCGGGCTTGCCCGCGATGGCGTCAGTTGGCGTGGCGATGCAGTCAGGGAATAAAAGCCATCACTGAAGCCGGTGAACCCGATCCGCCTTCCAGCGCCAATACGCCAATCACCAGCGTTGAGCCCTTCGCCGGTAAAAGGTCGAGGTTGGTCAAGCACTCCAACACAATGCCATTCCCGGCCAGCACCGCGTGGTTCGTCGCGAATGTGTTGCTTTGCCCCGGATCAACCCCGTGGGTGTCGATGCCCACCCCGGCGATCTGGCGCTGGGTGAGCAAAAAACCAATTGCCGCTTCACCTATTCCCGGAAAGTGCGAGCCTTGTGCGTCCTGGCTGAAAAACGCAGCGGGGTCATGCCACCGGTGTTGCCAGCCGGTGTACATCAAAACCACCGAGCCTGCTTCGATCATGCCGTGCTGGCATTCCCAGTCTTCAATATCCTGCGGGCTGATTTCATAATCCGAATTGCTCTGGGTTCGACTGCGTACATCAATCACCACGGCAGACCGTACAAGGTCCTGCGGGTTGTAGCCGTCAATGCTGATCCCGTCCGAATAAAAACTGTTCGGCGCATTCATATGGGTCGCGCTGTGCTCGCCGAGGCTGAAGCGGCGCAGGAAATAACCGTCCTTTTCCAGTGAGGCGACGTCTTCGAATGTTACCGGTGGGTCCCCCGGCCACAGAGGGATGTGCGGTGTGATCGGGTGGCTGAGGCTGATGACCTGGCTGTGCTTACCCACCATTTTTCACCTCCAACTGGCCCAACGGCACCCGCCGTTCTATCGCGCTCGACAAAATAATCGAGGTCTTGCTGAACCCGAACTGCGCAATCCGGTTGATCAGGTTCTCCAGCTCCGGCATCGACCCCACCGCCGCCTGCATGATCACGCACGGGTCCCCCGTCACCCGGTGGCACTCGGTCAGTTCCGGGATTTCACCCAAGGCGTCATACACCTTCTGGCTGCCATGGTTGGTCAGCCGCAACTCAATCACACACTGAATCGGCAAGCCCACTTTGGCCAGGTCCACCTTGGCCTGGTACCCGGTGATGACGCCGCTGGCTTCCAGTTTGGCCACGCGTTCGGCCACGGCGGGGGCGGAGAGGTTGACCGTGCGGGCGAGTTGCGCGTAGGAGGCGCGGCCGTCTTCGAGCAGGGCGCTGAGGAGCATTCGGTCGTATTTGTCCATGATAAGGCTCCAATTGCGCAGGGCTTTCGAAAGCACGGTTTATAGCCTTCATAACCATGCTTTGAAAAGTGTATGGGCGCTTTAAACAGGTTTTGTAACTTATGTTTACCGGGCGGCCTTTCTAGAATAAGCCTCCCGTCTCCTGCCGCAGAGCTGCCCAATGCCTGGCCCACGTCGCTTCCCCTTACCGTTGATCGCTGCCTTTTTTGCGTTGTATGTGATTTGGGGTTCCACCTACCTGGTGATCCGCATTGGCGTGGAGTATTGGCCGCCGTTGATGCTCGGCGGGATTCGCTTTTTGGTGGCCGGCTTGGCGATGTATGGCTTTTTGCGCTGGCGCGGGGCGCCTGCGCCGACCTGGGTGCAGTGGAAGGCGGCGGCCAAGATTGGCGTGTTGCTGCTGACCTTCGGCAATGGCGCGGTGACGGTGGCCGAGCACACTGGCGTGGCCTCCGGCGTAGCCGCGCTGGCGGTGGCGACGGTGCCGTTGTTTACGTTGCTGTGCGGATATTTCTGGGGCGCGCGTAATACGCGCCTGGAGTGGGCCGGGGTGGTGCTGGGGATTATCGGCATTGCCATGCTCAATATGGGTTCCAACCTGCAATCGAGCCCGACCGGTGCGATGCTGCTGCTGTTTGCCGCCGCGTCCTGGGCCTTTGGTTCGGTGTGGAGCAAGCACTTGCCGTTGCCGGCGGGCGCCATGGCCAGTGCGGCGGAGATGATCGTCGCCGGTGTGTTGCTGCTGGTGGGTAGCGCCCTGACCGGCGAACGCCTGCATGCCATTCCGCCGATTGAAGGCTGGCTGGCCCTGGCTTACCTGGCCGTGTTCGGTTCGATCATCGCCTTTAATGCCTATATGTACTTGCTCAAGCACGTGCGCCCGGCAGCGGCGACCAGCTATGCCTATGTGAACCCGGCGGTGGCGGTGTTGCTGGGGATCGTCTTCGTCGGCGAAACCATCGGCAAGGAAGAAGCACTGGCGATGCTAGTGATCATCAGCGCCGTGGTGTTGATCGGCTTGCCCCAGTGGCGCAAGCCGAAGCCGGAAATAAGGTAAACTGCGGCGCATTGCGGCTTTGCGCTGAATTTTTCCTACGGTAAACACATGACTTTCGCCTCCCTTGGCCTGATCGAACCCTTGCTGCGCGCCCTTGAGACGCTTGGCTACCAGACCCCGACGCCGGTGCAGGCGCAAGCCATTCCGGCGGTGCTGGCCGGTCGCGACCTGATGGCCGCAGCCCAGACCGGCACCGGCAAGACCGCCGGTTTCGCCCTGCCACTGCTGCAACTGCTGACCATGGAAGGGCCGAAAGTCGCCGCCAACTCGGCGCGCGCGCTGATCCTGTGCCCGACCCGCGAGCTGGCCGAGCAGGTTCACGCCAGCGTCGCCGAATACGCGCAACACCTGCCGCTGACCACCTACGCGGTGTACGGCGGTGTGAGCATCAACCCGCAGATGATGAAGCTGCGCAAGGGTGTCGACATTCTGGTCGCCACGCCGGGCCGGCTGATCGACCTGTTCCGCCAGAACGCGCTGAAGCTCAATCAGCTGCAAACCCTGGTGCTTGACGAAGCCGACCGCATGCTCGACCTGGGCTTCTCCGAAGAGCTGGCGAACATCTACCGCATGCTGCCGAAAAAGCGCCAGACGTTGCTGTTCTCCGCGACCTTCTCCGATGACATCCGCCTGCTCGCCGGGCAGATGCTCAACGACCCGCTGAGCATTGAAGTGAGCCCGCGCAACGTCGCCGCCAACACCGTGAAGCAATGGGTGGTGCCGGTGGACAAGAAGCGCAAGCCCGAGCTGTTTGTGCACCTGATGCGCAAAGGCCGCTGGAAGCAGGTGCTGGTGTTCGCCAAAACCCGTAACGGCGTGGATGCGCTGGTGGACAAGCTGCAGGGCCTGGGCATCAATGCCGACGGCATCCATGGCGACAAGCCGCAGGCGACCCGCCAACGTGCGCTGGACCGTTTCAAGTCCAGTGATGTGCAGATTCTGGTGGCCACCGATGTAGCGGCCCGTGGCCTGGATATCGAAGACCTGCCGCTGGTGGTCAACTTTGACCTGCCGATTGTGGCTGAGGATTACATCCACCGTATCGGCCGTACGGGTCGTGCGGGCAACACCGGTGAGGCGATTTCCCTGGTGTGTGCCGACGAAGTGAACATGCTCTCGGCTATCGAGATGCTGACCCGCCAGACCTTGACCCGCCAGATGGAGCAGGACTTCGAGCCGGAACATCGCGTGCCCGAGACTGATGCCAGCGGGCAGGTGGTGAAGAAACCGAAGAAACCGAAGAAGCCCAAAGCATCAGGTGGTGGCGGCGGCAAGCGCAACCTTGGCAAGTGGGTGGACAGTGGGGAAGTGGCGCCGGCGGAGCCTTCGATCAAGCCGGTGCGCAAGGTGCCGGTGTTTAATACCGGGCCGCGTAAGAAGAAGTGATTTTGCGGGGTGGCTGAGGGCCTCATCGCAGGCAAGCCAGCTCCCACATTTGATCGAGTTCCAACATTGGAATGCAGTCAAATGTGGGAGCGGGCTTGCCCGCGATGGCGGTCTCAGCGCTTAAGCCATTCCAACAGGCCCCGCCCAGCCGCCCGCCCACTGGCAAAACACCCCGTCAGCAAGTACCCGCCCGTCGGCGCTTCCCAATCCAGCATCTCCCCCGCACAAAACACCCCCGGCAGTTGCTTGAGCATCAAACGCTCATCCAGCGCCTCGAACGGCACGCCGCCGGCGGTGCTGATGGCTTCGTCCATCGGGCGGGTTTTTACCAGTGTCAGCGGCAACGCCTTGATAGCCACCGCCAGTTGCGCCGGGTCATTGAAGTGTTCAGCCGGTGCCAACTCGCGCAACAACGCGGCCTTCACCCCCTCCAACCCCAACTGACTGTGCAAATGCTTGCTCATCGACCGCGAGCCACGTGGTTTGGCCAAGGCGGCTTGCACCTTGTGCAGCGGTTTGCTCGGCAGCAGGTCGAGATGCACCGTCGCCGCGCCATCACGGTTGATCGCTTCGCGAATCGGCGCCGACAGCGCGTAGATCAGGCTGCCTTCAATCCCGCTGGCGGTGACCACGCATTCGCCGAGCCGGGGCTTGTCATCGCCCAGGCCAATGGCGACGTTTTTCAATGGTGCGCCGGCGAATTTGCTGACCATCAATTCAGTCCAGGCTGACACCTCGAAACCACAGTTGCTCGGTTGCAGCGGGGTGTAAGGCACGCCTTTGTCTTCAAGCAGCTTGAGCCAGGCACCGTCGGAACCCAGGCGCGACCAACTGCCGCCGCCAAGCGCGAGCAGTACCGCGTCGCTGTGGACCGTTTTCTCACCGTCCGGGCTGTGGATAAGTAAGTCGCCGTCGGCATTCCAGCCGGTCCAGCGATGCCGGGTGTGGATAACCACGCCTTGATCGCGCAGGCGTTTGAGCCAGGCGCGCAGCAGCGGTGCGGCTTTCATGTCGGTAGGAAATACCCGGCCGGAGGTGCCGACAAAGGTCTCGATGCCCAGCCCATGAATCCATTCACACAACGCTTCGGCGCCAAATGCCCGCAACAGCGGCGCCATGTGCGGTGCGCGCTCTGCATAGCGCGACAAAAACGCCGGGTAGTCTTCGGAGTGGGTGATGTTCATGCCGCCCACGCCCGCCAGCAGGAATTTGCGCCCCACTGATGGCATGCCGTCATACAGGTCTACCCGAACGCCCGCCTGGCTCAAGACTTCAGCGGCCATCAGCCCGGCAGGGCCGCCGCCGATAATGGCGACGTGGGAGGAGGTGGTGGACATCGGCAGGCCTGGTCAAAAGCAAAGGGTGCCCATTGTAAGAGATGCCGCGCATTTGTGGGGGTAGGAACGAGCTTGCTATGGCGAGCAAGCTCTTCGTGGCGAGCAGGCTTGCCCTGCGTTGGGCTGCGAAGCGGCCCCAAAACCAGACACCTCGGCTCAAACTGAAGAGCCGCGGCGTCCTGATTGGGGCTGCTGCGCAGCCCAACGCAGGGCAAGCCTGCTCGCCACAAAGAGGTGGGGTCAGGCAAAGCCGGTGCCGGTGTTGAGCGGGTACTCATCCGAGCGGTCGGCGTCGGTGATCGGGCCGCCCGTCAGGCCGTATTGGTCAAGCACCGGCACCAGGGCACCGAAGAACGCATCCTGTTGTTTCTCGCGCTTGACCACTTCGATGATCGGGAACACGAACGAGGTGATGATGCCCACGCCCGCCGCCGCCCAGCCCAGCACCCCGGCGAAGGTGCCGGCGATGGCTGCCGCGTCCGCCACGCCAAACAACCCGGCGCCACCTTCGATGATCGAGGCCACCGCCGCGCCGGTACCGAGGGCGCCGCTGGTGAGGGAGAAACCGGCGTTGAGCTTGTCACCGGCGAAGGCGCTGTTGACCCCGCTGATCAGGCCGAACACGCCGCCGATAAAGCTGCCGGCGCCGCCGACGATTTTGCCCAGGTTGCCGAGTTTGTTGAGGCCGTCGGTGTTCTGCACCATTTTCCCCGTCGGGAAGTCGCCAATGCCTTGTGGCTTGGTGGGGTCAATCGGCGTGGGTTTCCAGGCCATGCCGTAGCCGGCTTCCTTGGCGTATTTGGTACCGCCTTCGGTGATCAACCCGGCGAACTGCATGCCTGCCGCCACACGCCCGGCGTTATCGGCCGGGCTGTTGCCGCCGGTGGCCGAGCGCGCCGCCAGTACACCACCGGCGAGCAGGGCGCTGCCGATGTGCAGCAGGCCTTGTTTGTAGGCGTCGCTGGCGTTGAGGTTCAGGCCGTCTACGGCTTTGGGCAACACGTCGCTGATCTTCTGGGTCTGGCGGTTGACGTCCCACATCGAGCGGATCAGCGAAATCACGTCCTGCGGCTTGATCTGCGCGCCGGTGGAGTCTTTGAACATGTCCGGGTTATCGGCCATGGCCTGGTTGAGGATGGCGGTGGTTTTGGCCTCGTCGAAGTTGCCATTGGCGTCGCCGAATGCGTTTTTCAACACGTCGTCATTGGCGCCGTTGACCAGGCTGTCGGACACCGCCTGGTTGACGTATTGCTGCACGGTGGACGAGTCCTGCGCCGATACTTTGTCGCCGAGGAATTCCTTGAGCAGCGAAGCGTTGGCCGCGTATTGGCCGATCACGGTCATCGGGTCGGCATTTGGCGCGGCGAGGCCGTTTTGCAGGTCTTGGCCGCTGACGATGTGGTCCTGGAAGTATTGTTGGATGTCGGCCGACTTGCCGGATTTGTCGGCAATCGCCTCCAGGTCTACGCTGCCGTTGCCGCCCAGTGCCATGTCGGTCAGGGTGGCGTCGGTACCCGCCAGGCTCAGGCCGTCGACGAGTGACACCGGGTTGCCATTGCTGTCTTTGGTCGCCAGCGCGGTGTTGATCACATTGCCGCTGTTGATCTGGCTGTCCTGGTAATGCTGCATCTCGGTTTTGATCGCCGGGTCGCTGTTGACGATGTCTTTCATGCCGCCGGCCTGGTTCTGCGCCATGAAAGTTTTGACGTCAGGGTCGGAGGCCAGCTGATTGACGGCTGCGTCCAATTGGTCGGCGACCTTGGATTTGGTCGGGTTGAGGTGGTATTCGCTGTCGGCGGTGATCCCGGCATACAGGTCACCGTCGCCCACTTTGTCGCTGGAGGCCAGGCGCGCACGGGCGTCGCTGAGTTCCAGCATCACGGCGGTCTTGGTTTTACCGTCGTAGTTTTGCGGGTTTTGCAGCACGTCCTGGGTCAGCTTCGAGGTGTCGACGTCGGCCACGGAGCTGCGGATCGAGGCGTTGCTGAGCATCATCAGCACGCCATGGTCGTCGGTCGGCGCCTGGTTCTCCAGCCACGCGCCGAGGTTTTTCTGCTGGGTGATGCCGTCGGCGGTCGCGGTGGCGGGCAGGTCGCCGGCCATGTCGAGGGTGCGCATCATGCCGGGGGTGGACCAATAACCCGCAGCGCCGGTCAGTTCCGGGCTCAGGCCGCTGTCGTTCTTGATGGCATTGAGGTTGTCGGTGGTCAGGCTGCCATTGTTGGCGCGCTGGTTCGGGCCTTCCATCGCAGGGCCTGCACTGCTGACCAGCGAAATATTGGCCATGACCAGCGCGGCAGACTTGGCGTTTGCCTTGGCCAAGTCGGTGGCGCCCGGGTTTTTGCTGAGAAAGGTGCTGTAGGACTTGGAAGCGGCTGACAGGTCCTTGTTCGACTGGCTGACGAAACTGTCGACGTTGCTGTGGGTAATCACCCCGTCGCTGCCGCCGAGGCCGCCGCTGTCGAGGGCGTTCATCAGGCTCGGGCTGCCGGCCAGGTATTTGAGGCAGGCCTGGGCTTCGGGCGGCAGGTCGGCGGGCGGGTTGGCGAAGTCAATCGGGCGGTCGTGCATACCCCATTTGTCCCAGTTGTCGCTGAGCATTTTCGCGGCTGCGCGCGGGCGGTCGAGGTCGCGCTCTTCCTGGGTCGGTGTGCCGCTGGTGTTGCCGACGATCTTGTCCCAATCCTTGGGGTTGGCGTATTGGGAATTGTCGATCCAGTTGGTGTCGACTGCGCCGCCGACGTTGAAAATGCCGTTGGATTCCTTGACCACTGAGGCATACAGGTCAGGGCTGATGGCTTGGGACACGATCACCTTGTCGCCGGACGCCGTTTCGTAACGGATCAGGCCGTGGCCGAGTTCTTCCGGCGTGCCGACCAGGCTGACACTCCCGGTTTCGCTGGCGTCGGCGAGGGTGTAGCCAGCGTTTTTGCTGTCGTTTATCAGGCCCCAGGTCTGGCCGTCGCCTGCCACCTGGTTGTACAGGTCGGGGTTCACTTCGCGGCTGACCACGACTTTGTCGCCCGAAACGGTTTCGTAGCGGATAAGGCCCGGGCCGATTTCATCCACAGGGCCGATGGCGCTGTAGTCACCCAGGCCCGGCGCGGTGTCACCGGCCTGGGCGATGCGGTAGCCATCGGCCTTGCTGGCATTGAGCGCGTTCACGGCGTCGACCTTGCTGGACATGCCGTCGAAGAGGTAGGGCGTCATCTGTTTGATAATGATGATGTCCTGGCCGTCGCGGGTTTTCAGGTCCAGCACGTTGTCGGAAATCTTGGTAATGCTGGCGATGTCGGCCAGGGGCACGCCGGTGTTGCTGATGTCGGCGAGGTTCGGGTCGTTGAGGCGTTTGATGGCTTCTTGGTCGCCGGTGGCCATGACGTCGGCGATCTTCTGGTCTTTGGTGTTGTCGGTGACGCCGCTCGCCAGCACTTTGAAGTTGCCGGGTTTGGCGGTGTCCTTGAAGCCCGCCACGGCGCGGGCCATGGCTGCTTCAAAGGTGGATGCGACCTTTTTCAACGCGTCGTCATTGCCGGGGGGTGTCACGGTGCCGATCTTGTAAGTTGCCATCGCCGGATACTCTGGAAGCGGGAAGGCTTTCAGGGTGACGGCGGCGTGAGGCAGTTTTGTTTCAAATCTGGAACAGGTGCGATGTTCCACAACGTTTCACGGCTGTGGACAAGTATCTGGTCAAAAAACGTACAGTTGCGTGCAGGCCATGTGCCTGCGCGCTTTCAGACGCTTACGCTCAAGTTATCCACAGGTGGTTCCACAGGCATTGTGGGTAACGCCCACACTTCAATGACAGCCTGATGACGTCCATACCCGTTGCGCGCTGTGGTGCAGGATGCCGTGGCGGCGGGCCAGGGCAGGGCGGTCCTTGCTGTAGCCGCCGCCGATCACGCCCATCACCGGAATGTCGCGGCCCAGGCAGTGGCGCATCACGCTTTCATCGCGGGCGGCGACGCCAGCGTCGGCCAGCTTGAGGTAACCGAGGGCGTCGTCTTTGTGCACATCCACGCCAGCGTCGTAGAGCACCAGGTCGGGTTGGTAGAGCGGCAGCAGGTAGTTGAGCGCATCGTCCACCACCTTGAGGTAGTCGGCGTCGCCCATGCCCATGGGCAGCGGGATGTCCCAATCGCTCTGGGCCTTGCGCGCCGGGAAGTTCTTTTCGCAGTGCAGCGATACGGTGATGGCGTCCGGCGTGTCATGGAGGATGCGCGCGGTGCCGTCGCCCTGATGCACGTCACAGTCGAAGATCAGCACGCGGTTGACTCGCCCGCTGGCCAGCAGGTAATGGCTGATCACCGCCAGGTCATTGAAGATGCAAAAGCCGGCTGGGTAATCGTAGTGGGCGTGGTGGGTACCGCCCGCCAGGTGGCAGGCCAGGCCGTGTTCCAGCGCCTGCTCGGCGGCGAGGATCGAACCGCCGACCGCGCGCACCGTACGCCGCGCCAGGGCTTCGTTCCACGGCAGGCCGAGGCGCCGTTGGTCTTCGCGGGACAACTCGCCACTCATGTAGCGTTCGATATACCCGGTGTCATGGGCCAGGGCCAGAATCTGGGGCGGGCATAGCTCGGGGCGCAGCAATTGGCTGTCGTCGGTCAGGCCGCTGGCCACCAGGTGGTCGCGCAACAGGCGAAACTTGTCCATGGGGAAGCGGTGGTCCGCCGGGAACTCAGGGCTGTAGTCATCGTGGTAGATCAGGGGCAGTGGCATGGGATTTTCTGACGGGAACCTGCGACGCATCTTACCCGCGTTGTACACTCACGCACATGGCAAGGGAGGGGACCCATGGAGCCGATACTGGAATTGGAAAGCGCACGGCTGGTGCTGCGCCAATGGCGCGACAGCGACCTGACGGAATTTGCCCGCATGTGCGCCGACCCGCAGGTAATGCGTTACTTCCCGGCCAGGCTGAGCCACCTGGAAAGCGCGGCGCTGATCGGCCGCATTCGCGGGCACTTTGCCGAATATGGTTTTGGCTTTTGGGCCTTGCAGCGCAAGGACACCGGCGAGTTCATCGGCCTGACCGGGCTGCAAAACGTCAATTTCGAGGCTGGGTTCACCCCGGCAGTGGAAATCGGCTGGCGCCTGGCCCGCGAACATTGGGGCCTGGGTTACGCCAGTGAGGCGGCGTGGACGGCATTGCGCTGCGGCTTTGATCGCCTGCAACTGGACGAAATTCTCGCCTTCACCACTGAAGCCAATCTGCCATCACAAAAAGTCATGCAGGCCATCGGTATGCATTACGATCCCCAGGCAGATTTTGAACACCCCAAGGTCGCAGCCGATGACCCGCTGCGCCATCATGTGTTGTACCGCATCACCCGCGCCCAATGGTTGGATACGCTGCACGGATAAGCAGCCCGGAATGCCCCATCGTTTGTAGGAGTTGCTCTATGAGCCAAGTATTGGAAGATCTGGTGGACTTGCTGACCCTGGAGCCGATCGAGGAAAACCTCTTTCGCGGCCGCAGCCAGGACCTGGGTTTTCGCCAGTTGTTCGGCGGCCAGGTGCTCGGCCAATCGCTGTCGGCGGCGAGCCAGACCGTAGAAGAAGCGCGGCATGTGCATTCCTTGCACGGTTATTTTTTGCGCCCGGGCGATGCGGCGTTGCCGGTGGTGTATTCGGTGGACCGCGTGCGTGACGGCGGCAGCTTCAGCACGCGGCGTGTGACCGCGATCCAGAAGGGTCACCCGATTTTCACCTGCAGCGCCTCGTTCCAGTACGACGAAGAAGGCTTCGAGCACCAGACCACCATGCCCGTGGTGGTCGGCCCGGAAAACCTGCCGTCGGAGCTGGAGCTGACCCAGCAGCGCGCGCACCTGATCCCCGAGCACATGCGCGACAAATTGCTGTGCCCCAAGCCGATTGAAGTGCGCCCGGTTACCGAGAAAGACCCGTTCAACCCGCAGCCGTCCGACCCGGTCAAATACGTGTGGTTTCGTGCCGACGGTGCGTTGGCCGACTCGCCCGCGCTGCACAAATACCTGCTGGCCTACGCCTCGGACTTTGGTCTGCTGACCACCTCGTTGCTGCCCCACGGCAAAACCGTGTGGCAGAAAGACATGCAGGTCGCCAGCCTCGACCACGCGCTGTGGTTCCATGCCGACCTGCGCGCCGATGACTGGCTGCTCTACGCCATGGACAGCCCGTGGGCCGGCAACTCCCGCGGGTTCTCGCGGGGCAGCGTGTACAACCGTGCCGGGCAATTGGTGGCGTCGGTGACCCAGGAAGGTTTGATTCGCCATCGCAAGGACTGGGCATGAGCCTCACGGACATCAAGCATTGGGTGTTCGACATGGACGGCACCCTTACTGTGGCCGTGCATGATTTTGCGGCGATTCGCGTAGCGCTGGAGATTCCGCCCGAAGACGACATTCTCACCCATCTCGCCGCGTTGCCGGCTGATGCAGCGGCGGCCAAACATGCCTGGTTGCTGGAACATGAGCGCGAGTTGGCGCAGGGTTCAATCGCGGCAGAAGGTGCGGTGGAGCTAGTGCGCGAACTGGCCGGGCGGGGTTATCGCTTGGGCATTTTGACCCGCAATGCGCGGGAGTTGGCCCATGTGACGCTGGAAGCGATTGGCCTGGCGGACTGCTTCGCCGTCGGCGATGTGCTGGGGCGTGAGGATGCGCCGCCCAAGCCAGACCCCGGTGGCCTGCTGAAGCTGGCGGCGGCCTGGGATATTGCGCCGAGCGCGATGGTGATGGTGGGGGATTACCGCTTTGACCTGGATTGCGGCCGGGCGGCGGGGGCGCGCACGGTGTTGGTGAATTTGCCGGAGAACCCGTGGCCGGAGTTGGTGGACTGGCATGCGCAGGATTGCGCGGCCTTGCGCCGAATGATTTAGCCCACCTGATGAAGATCAAATGTGGGAGCGGGCTTGCTCGCGAATGCGGTGTGTCAGCAGCAAATAAGCTGATTGATCCACCGCATTCGCGAGCAAGCCCGCTCCCACATTTCTAACCGCGTTTTTCAGTGACTACTTCGCAAACAATACCTTCTCGCCCTCAGGCGACGTAAACATCCCGTCCCCGTTATGCCCAACCCCCGGCACTTCCACCAGTTTGTGAGCCAACTGCGGGTGGCGCGCCTTGAGGTAGTCAAAATAGTTGTGCCCACGAATCAGGCGATACGGCCCCTGGGTTTCGGCTTCGCAGCTTTTATCCAGCGCCGGGTGGTTCGGGTCGGTGTCCTGCTGGCCCAGCAGGTAGGTCACGTCGCGTGACACATACGCCTGCTCAAGCTGCTGCGCGCTCTGGCCTTTGGCGTAGTCGGGCAGGTTCTGCATGCCGTATTTCCAGTCGTTGAAGCCGGGGCAACTGGCCACGTCAAACTTCACCGGGCGTTGTGGCGTGAAGTAGGCGTAGGACGATGGGTTGGCGACCACGTAGCGCAGGCTGATGCCTTCGGTTTGCAGCATCGGGTGATCGTGGCCGGTGAGGGCAAAACGCTGCACCACCTGGCCGCCGCCGGAATGCCCGGCCACCACGATTTCTTTCAGGGCCGGGAACAGCTTGCGGTTGCCCAGGTGTTTGATGATCTGGTCGAGGGCGCCGTAGGAGCTGACTTGGCCGGGGCCGGTCGAGGCGTCGCCGGCCATCCAGTCATTGCTGTTCCAGCGCAGTACGCCGTTGTCCAGATGGTTGCGCTTGATGTCGAACTGGTTGAGAAACTGCGGTGCAATCACCAGCGTATTGCCGGCCTGGCCTGCGTGCTCGGCGGCCGATTCGCCGCTTTGCAGGTAGGTCTGCGCATTGCGCAGGCGGCCATGCACGATGATCAGCGCGCGGGTGACCTGGGGCAGTGGTTTGCTCCAGTCCTGGCTCAGGCCGACGCTGAGGTCACCGGCGTCCAGGTGAAAACGATCGGGGCTGACTTCCTTGACGCCGTGTTCTTTCTCGGCGGCCCAAGTGGTGGTGGAGCAGGTCATCATCAAGCCGAGCAGCAAACCCAATCGTTTATTCATTTAGAGACTCTTGGCGGTAAAGGTGTCGCATTGAGTGATCTGGCCCCCGGCGAAGCCAGTCTTGAACCAGCGAACCCGCTGTGCCGAGGTGCCGTGGGTAAACGAGTCCGGCACGACGCGCCCTTGACCCTGTTGCTGCAAACGGTCATCGCCGATGGCGTTGGCCGCGTTCAGTGCTTCTTCAATATCGCCGGGTTCCAGCCAGTTCAGGCGTTTTTGCGCCCGGTTGGCCCACACCCCGGCGAAGCAGTCGGCTTGCAGTTCCTGGCGCACCAACAGGCCGCCATCGCCCTGCATCTGCCGACCTTGCTGGCGCGCGGCCTGAATCTTGGCCGAGATGCCCAGCAGTGTTTGCACGTGATGCCCGACTTCGTGGGCGATCACATAGGCCTGGGCGAAATCGCCGGCAGCCTGGAAGCGTTGTGACATTTCCCGGAAGAAATCCAGGTCCAGGTATACCTGTTGGTCAGCCGGGCAATAAAACGGGCCGCTGGCCGAGGTGGCGCCACCGCAGGCGGAATTCACCCGCCCACGGAACAGAATCAGTTTCGGGTTCTTGTAGGCCAACCCGTTTTCCTGGAACACCTGAGCCCAGGTATCTTCCGTGTCCCCCAGAATCGCGCGGACAAAATCAGCCTGCTGGTCATTGGCCGGCGGCGCCTGGCGCGGCTGCGTGCTCACTTGAGGCGCCTGCTCCATCTGGCCGGTCAGCTGGCCGAGGATCTGCAGCGGGTCCTGGCCGGTCAGCCAGCCAATGCCCACGATCAGCACAATCGCTGTCAGGCTCAGGCCCTTGCCGCCACCAAACCGCATCCCCCCGCCCCCACCGCCACTGTCATCGCGGGCATCCACCACGTTGTCGCTGCGTCGGCCTTTTTTCCATAGCATGGGGCAATCCTCTCGATAAACCTTGGGGAACAGTGTTGTTGGTGCATGGGCATGGCGCCAGCCCGGCTGTCCGACAGGTACGAGAGCGGCTTAGTATCGCTGCTGTCAGGCCGTGCCGGCAGGGGCGCCAGATGAAAGTTGTGTCAGGTTGGCAGGTCAGTCGCGGCAGTAACCTTCGCCGGTATCGACGATCAGGCAATCCTTTTTATCCGCCAGCCATTTCAAACCGGTGGCTTCGCCGTCACCGGCGCTCAGTTGCTGCGGGCCGTCGGGGCGGGTGAAGGCGATGCCGTCTTCGTTGGCTTCGCCCTTGAAAGTGCCGGAGTCGTCGGCGTCGAGGCCGTATTGCATGGTCAGAATGTAGTGGCCACGGCCAATGCTGTCGTCTTTGGCGATGGTCAGGTTCAGGCCCTCCACGCCGATCCACTTGCCGACCCATTTATCGGTGGGCGGGGTAGCCGGTACCAGGGTGGCTTGCACCGACGCCGGTGCCGGTTTGGGGGCTTCCTTGGGTTCCTTGTTACAGGCGGTCAGCAGGGCAAGGGCAGACAGAACAAAGATGGTTTTTTTCATAGCGGGCGGCCTTGGTTAAAAAGTGTTCAACGCGCGGGCAAACATGCAGCGTTGGACTGGTATCCCGTGATTTAGTGCGCTGTTCGCACGGTGTTTGGTTATGCTCTTGGGGCAGACGCAAGCCCGGCTGCTAGATTACCGGGTTGAGTGCACAAGCGTTCAGCCCGCCACGCAAGAGAATTCAATGACTGTCAGCACCCCCCTTTCCGGCGTCAACCATCCTTTCAAAGGCATCCTGCTGATTGTGCTGGCGACGTTCCTGTTTTCCAGTCACGACGCCTTGTCCAAATACCTGGCCGGGTTCTACCCGATCGTGATGGTGGTGTGGGCGCGGTACCTGGTGCACACCTTGCTGATGGCCGGGATTTTCCTGCCCCAGTCGGGCTTGCGCGTGCTGCGCAGCAAACGCCCGGGCATGCAGGTGGTGCGCGCATTGTGCTTGTTGGGCACCAGTTTGTTTTTCACGGCGGCGCTGCACTACATCCCGCTGGCGGAAGCCACGGCGGTGAACTTCCTGGCGCCGATCCTGGTGACCGCGCTTTCAGTGCCGTTGCTCGGCGAGCACGTGACGCGTGGCCAATGGCTGGCGGTCATCTGCGGGTTTGTCGGCGTGCTGATCATCATCCACCCCGGCGGTGAGCTGTTTACGCCGGCGGTGCTGCTGCCGCTGTGCTCGGCGCTGTTCTTCTGCTTTTACCAATTGCTTACGCGCATCCTCAGCCAATATGACACGCCGACCACCAGCAACTTTTTCGCCGGCCTGTGCAATACCCTGGTGATGAGTGCGCTGGTGCCGTTCTTCTGGCAAATCCCGACGCTGTGGCACGGTGCATTGATGCTGGCGCTGGGCACGTGCGGGATGACCGCGCACTTGATGTTGACCCAGGCGTTCCGCTTCGCGGCGCCGGCCTTGCTGGCGCCGTTCGGCTATTGCCAGATCGTGTTTGCGGGGTTGTTGGGGTGGCTGGTGTTCAACCATACCCCCGACGTGACCACGGTGGTCGGCATCGGGGTGATCTGCATGAGCGGGCTGGCCGCTGCCTGGCAGCAGCGGCGACGTTGAATCAAACGTCTACGGTCGGAATCTTGCGCGGCGCCATGAAGTACATCCACGTCAGCGCAATGAAGTACATCGCCGGGATCAGGGTGAACAACACGGTGTAGTTGTTGTTGGTCACGGTAAGAATATGGCCCACGATCTGGGTCATGAACATGCCGCCGATGGCTGCGCACATCCCGCCAAAACCAAACACCGTGCTCATCATGTGCTTGGGCGTGTAGTCCATCACCAGGCTCCAGATATTGGCGGTCCAGGCCTGGTGCGCGCCGATGGCCAGGGAGATGGCGAACACCGCGACCCACAGCTGGCTGGAACCGGCGGCCATGATCACGCCGACGATGCAGCAGGCAAACAGCAGCATCGACAGCAGCCGCGCCTTGATCGGATTCATGCCGCGGCCGATCAGGAATGACGAGAGAATCCCGCCGCCCACGCTGCCAAAGTCAGCGGTCAGGTAGATGATGATCAACGGGATACCCATTTGGGTCACGTTGATGCCCAGGTTGTATTGCTGGTTCAAAAACGGCGGCAGCCAGTACAGATAAAACCAAAACACCGGCGCGGTCATCGAGTAGGCGAGGGCGAAGGCCCAGGTGCCGCGCATGCGCAGGATACGGCTGAACGGCACGCGGGGTTGTTCCGGTTCGACTTCCTGTTGCACGTAGTCTAGTTCGGATTGTTTAACGGTCGGGTGGTCTTCGGGGTTGTAGTACTTCAGGCCCCAGCACACCAGCCAAATCCCGCCGAGTGCCGACATGCACAGAAACGCCGCCTGCCAGCCCCATACGTGGAGGATCAGCGGCAGCAGCATCGGCGTCATCATCGCGCCGACGTTGGTACCTGCGTTGAAGATACCGGTGGCCACTGCGCGTTCCCCGGCGGGGAACCACAATCGTGTGGTCTTGACGCAGGCCGGGTAGTTGGCGGCTTCGGTCAGCCCGAGGATAAAACGGCACACCATAAAGCCGACGGCCGAGGTGGCCAGGCCGTGGGCACCGGTGGCCAGGCTCCACAGCAACACGGCGCAGAAGAACACACGCTTGACGCCGATGCGATCGATCAGGCGGCCTTGCAGCACAAACCCAATCGCGTAGCCCACCTGAAACCAGAAGTTGATATTGGCGTAGTCCATCGCCGTCCAGCTCATTTCCTTGGCGAGGATTGGCTGCATGACGCCGAGGGCGGCACGGTCGATGTAGTTCAGGGTGGTGGCGAAGAACACCAGGGCCAGCATGCCCCAGCGGGTTTTACCCACGGCCAGGGCGCCGCGGACTTTGTCGCCGATGCCGGCGTGCGGGTTGCCCGGGCGCGCGGCCAGGACGGAGTTTTGCGAAGGCATGAGGTCGTACCCGTTTTTTGAAATTTTTATGGTGTGTTCTGGGTCTTGTTGCTGAATCGATGGTGCGCAGCGACTAAAAAATCGTCAATTCGCCAAAGGGGCATAGTGTTCGATAATCGCACCGAAAACTAACCGGTTCGTACATTTCAATTGCTGCGTGTAGGCTGGGGGCGAATAATTTGCCACAAATAACAATTGCCGGGAGTCGCCCCATGCAACGTTCCATCGCCACCGTTTCCTTGAGCGGCACCCTGCCGGAAAAGCTCGAAGCCATCGCCGCTGCCGGTTTTGACGGGGTCGAGATCTTCGAGAACGACCTGCTGTATTACGACGGCAGCCCGCGCGAAGTTAAGCAAATGTGCGCCGACCTGGGCATCGCCATCACGCTGTTCCAGCCGTTTCGCGACTTTGAAGGCTGCCGCCGCGACCGCCTGGCACGCAACCTCGAGCGTGCCGAGCGCAAGTTCGATTTGATGCAGGAACTGGGCACCGACCTGGTGCTGGTGTGCAGCAATGCCTCGCCAGACTCGGTGGGCGATGAACGTATTTTGCTGGATGACTTGAGCCTGTTGGCCGAGCACGCCGGCCGTCGTGGCTTGCGCATCGGTTACGAAGCGCTGGCCTGGGGCAAGCATGTGAACACCTGGCAGCAAGTGTGGGACCTGGTGCGTCAGGTCGATCACCCGGCCCTGGGCGTGCTGCTCGACAGCTTCCATACCCTGTCGCTCAAGGGCGACCCGAGTGCCATCGCCGAGATTCCCGGCGACAAGATCTTCTTCGTGCAAATGGCCGACGCGCCAATCCTGGCCATGGACGTGCTGGAGTGGAGCCGGCATTTCCGCTGCTTCCCGGGGCAGGGCGAGTTTGACCTGGCCGGGTTCCTGGCGCCGATCATCAAAAGTGGCTACACCGGGCCGCTGTCCCTGGAAATTTTCAACGACGGTTTTCGCGCCGCACCGACCCGGGCGAATGCGGCGGATGGCTTGCGCTCGCTGCTGTACCTGGAAGAGAAAACCCGCGCGCGCTTGCAGCAGGAGGCGCCGGCGCAGCCCGTCGAGATTCTGTTTGATACCCCGCCCGCCAGCGAATACGACGGCATTGAATTCCTTGAGTTTGCTGTGGATGAAAGCCTCGGCGCCAAGCTGACCCATTGGCTGGAACGCCTGGGTTTCGTCAAGGCCGGGCAGCATCGCTCCAAGAGCGTGAGCCTGTTGCGCCAGGGCGATATCAACCTGATCCTCAACTGCGAACCCTATTCCTTTGCGCATAACTTTTTCGAGGCCCATGGGCCGTCGCTGTGCGCCACGGCGGTTCGCGTCAAGGACAGTGCCAAGGCCCTGGAGCGTGCGGTGGCTTATAAGGGCCAGCCGTATCGCGGGCTGGTGGGGCCCAATGAGCTGGAGTTGGCGGCAGTGCGCGCGCCGGATGGGAGCCTGATTTATCTGGTGGACCCGTCCGAAGGCGCGCTGTACGACACCGACTTCAACCTGCAACCTGCCGCGTCATCCAGTGGCGGCCTGCTGCGCATCGACCACATGGCCATGGCGTTGCCGGCCGACAGCCTCGACAGTTGGGTGCTGTTCTACAAGAGCTTGCTGGATTTCGAAGCCGATGACGAAGTGGTGCTGCCTGACCCTTACGGCCTGGTGAAAAGCCGCGCGCTGCGCAGCCGTTGCAGCACGATTCGCCTGCCGCTGAATATTTCCGAGAACCGCAACACGGCGATTTCCCACGCACTGTCGAGCTATCGCGGCTCGGGCGTGCACCACATTGCCTTCGACTGTGCGGACATTTTCGCCGAAGTCAGCCGGGCCAAGGAGGCAGGCGTGCCGTTGCTGGATATCCCGCTCAACTATTACGACGACCTCGCGGCGCGCTTTGATTTTGACGACGAATTTCTCAGCGAGTTGGCGTACTACAACGTGCTGTACGACCGCGACGCTCAGGGCGGTGAGTTGTTTCATGTGTACACCGAGCCGTTCGAGGGGCGGTTTTTCTTCGAGATCATCCAGCGCAAGCACGGTTACGCCGGTTACGGCGCGGCCAACGTGGCGGTGCGCCTGGCGGCGATGGCCAAATCGCGCAGCGGCGCGGTGCGTCAGGCGCGTTTATAAGGGCGGGCCGGGTGCTTCCTTCGGCGCGCATCGCGGCCCATAATCAGCGCCTGCATAACACTGGCCGTGAGCGCACCATGACCACCGAGGCACCTCGCAAGAGTCGTAAGAACAACCCGGAAAAGACCCGCGAAAACATTCTCCAGGAAGCCATCGTCGAGTTTGTTCAGCAGGGCCTTTCCGGCGCTCGCGTGGACGCTATCGCCGAGCGCATCCACACCTCAAAACGCATGATCTATTACTACTTCGGCAGCAAGGAGCAGTTGTACGTCGAGGTGCTGGAAAAGCTCTACGGTAACATCCGCAACACCGAAACCCGCATGAACCTCACCGAGCTGGAGCCGCGTGAGGCGATCCGCCGGCTGGTGGAATTCACCTTTGATCACCATGACCAGAACGTGGATTTCGTGCGCATCGTCAGCATCGAAAATATCCACAATGCTGAATACGTGAAGCGTTCGGATGCGATCAAGGCGATGAACAGCAACATCCTCGAAGCGCTGGGCGCCACGTTGCGGCGCGGGGCTGAAATGGGGGTGTTTCGCGAAGGGCTGGAGCCGTTGGACGTGCACTTGCTGATCAACTCGTTCAGCTTTTACCGGGTGTCCAACCGCCATACGTTCAGTGAGATTTTTCAGATCGAGCTGTCGGATGAGGCCGTGAAGCAAAGGCATCGGGAGATGATTTGTGAGTCGGTGATGCGGTATCTGCAGGCCTGAATCTTCAGACTGTAATGCAATCAATGTGGGAGCTGGCTTGCCTGCGATAGCGATCTGTCAGTCACATCATCGTTGACTGAACCACCGCTATCGCAGGCAAGCCAGCTCCCACAATGTTTGATCCGGTTTCGGCGGTCAGGTGTTCATGCTTTGAAAGTGCTGCAACATCCTGTCCGCATCCGGCGTTTCGCCACTGAACAACTCAAACGCCTTCACCGCCTGAAACACCGCCATGTTGCCGCCATCCAGCGTGCGACAACCCAATGCCCGGGCGCTGCGTAACAGCTCGGTTTCCAGCGGGAAATACACAATCTCCGCCACCCACAATTCAGCCCGCAACAGGGCCGCCGGCACCGGTGTGCCCGGCAGTTTGGCCATGCCCATGGGCGTGGTGTTCACCAGGCCATCGGCCTCGGCCATGGCGCTTTCCAGATGGCTGCCCACCTGGGCGCGGCCGGCACCAAAACTCTGGACGAGGTTATCCACAAGGTCGCGGGCGCGGCTGGGGTCCACGTCAAAAATACTCAAGTGTTCCACACCCTCGGCCAACAGTGCGTGCGCTACTGCCGCGCCTGCACCGCCAGCGCCCATTTGCACTACGTGATGACGGGCGACATCGTTCAGGTTGCGGCGAAACCCTTCGGCAAAGCCCAGGCAATCGGTGTTGTGGCCGATGCGTTTGCCGTCCTTGAACACCACGGTGTTCACCGCGCCAATGCCCCGGGCCTCGTCGGACAAGTCATCCAGCAATGGCAGGATGGCCTGCTTGCACGGGTAAGTAATGTTCAACCCGGTGAAGTGCATCCATTCGGCGGCGTCCAGCAGGCCGGGCAGGGCGTTGATGTTCAGCTTGAGTGGCTCCAGGTCAATCAGGCGATACAGGTAGCGCAGGCCCTGGGCATCGCCTTCGCGCTCATGCAGCGCGGGGGTGCGTGAGGCCTGGATACCGGCGCCAATCAGGCCGGCGAGGATGCGCGGTTTCATCGAGCTCACCCTTTTAACGTGTGGCTGAAATGTTCGAGTGCCAGGTGGTAGCCATGGCTGCCGAAGCCGGCGAGCACCGCTTTGGCGATGGGCGACACAAATGAGTGATGCCGAAACGCCTCGCGCGCATGCACGTTGGATAAGTGCACCTCAATCACCGGCACTTCACTGGCCACCAGCGCGTCGCGAATCGCCACGGAGGTGTGGGTCCAGGCCGCCGGGTTGATCACGATACCCGCGCAGCGGGCGCGGGCGCCGTGGATCCAGTCGAGCAATTCGCCTTCGTGGTTGGTCTGGCGGAATTCGATTTTCAAACCGAGTTTTTCCGCGCTGCGGCCACACAGGGCAGCCACATCAGCCAGGGTTTCATGGCCGTAAGTGGCGGGCTCGCGAGTGCCGAGCAGGTTGAGGTTGGGGCCGTTGAGCACCAGCACGATGGGCGGCATTGGGGGGTATCTCCACAGTTATTATTCGTTGTGCAGATAAAATGTACCGGATGGTTAATTCGGTCAATTGATCGTGGCGGATGTGTTCGATTACCGAACCTTTAATCAACCGTTCCTCGCATTGGAATCAGATTAGATATCAATTGAAAATCATTCTCGACAACGCTTAAGATGCCCGCCTGTTTCCTCAACATTCCAGGGAGTCGGTTTGTCGGACGTGGATCTCAAAGGCCTGTTTCTCAAGCATGCCGATACCCTGCGCGGGTATCTGGCGCGCAAGGTACGGGACCCGCAGTTGGCCGCAGACCTGGTGCAGGAGAGTTTTCTGCGCCTGGCGCAAAAGCCGGCCGACGAGCGCATCGACAACTCCCAGGGCTATCTCTATCGAACGGCGAGCAATCTGCTGATCGACCATATTCGCCAGGAAGCGCGGCGCAAGACAGACTCCGTGCCCCATGAGGCGCTGGCCGAAATTGAAGATGACGTGGCCGGGTTGGAGGCTCAGGCAATGGCGCAGCAACAGCGACAGGCATTGAAGCAGGCACTGGCGGAGTTGCCGGAACGTACCCGGCAGATATTCCGCTTGAACCGCATCGAAGGCATGACCCACGCCCAGGTCGCCCGGCACCTGGACATCTCTGACAGCTCCGTGCAAAAGCATCTGGCCAAGGCCCTGGCCTATGTGATGCAACGTTTGCAGGAAGGCGAAGTGGCGCCACCCGACGAATGAATTACCGAAAAACTCTGGGTCAGACGTCACAGCGTTTACATAACGAAAATTCGAGATTCACACGTGAATAGCCAGGGTCCGCAACAGCACAGCATTACCGAGGCGGCTGCCGAGTGGGCGGTGCGCCTGCACGCCGGTGCCCTGACCAAACAGGAGCAGGCCGAACTGCAACACTGGATCGCCTGCGACAGCCGCCATGAAGCGGCATTGCGCTTTGCCGAGCAGACGTGGGCGGCCCTTGGCGAGTTGCACGAAGATGAGCCGGTGCATCGCCAGCGGCCTGCGCCTGCGGCGCTGCCCATGCGCCGATCCCATCGGCGAAGGCCCTGGCGGCGCGCGGTGGCGGCCGCGTTGGTCGTGGTGGTGGCCGGTGTGGGTTGGCTGCGCGGGCCGGATGCGCTGCTGCGGATGCAGGCCGATTACGTCACGCAAAAAGGCGAGGTGCGCACGGTACACTTGGCTGACGGCAGCACGGTCGAGCTGGATTCCGCCAGCGCCATTCGCCTGGATTACGACGGTGTGCAGCGGCGCATCAGCCTGATCCAGGGTTCGGCGATTTTTGACGTGGCACCGAGGGTGGGTGAAGAAACGCGGCCGTTCGTGGTGCAAAGTGCCGGCGGGCAAACCCGTGCGCTGGGCACGCGCTTTGTGGTCGAGCGCGAGGATGAGCGGCAGGCCTGGGTTGGCGTGCTGCAGCACAGCGTGGAGGTGTCGCTGCAAGCTACACCGAAAACAGGCCCCGGCGAGCGCGTGCTCAAGGAAGGCCAGGCGGCGCGTTACAGCCCTGACGGTGGCGTGGTGCCGCTCGATCAATTCGATGTGGAGCGCGCCACCAGTTGGCGACGCGGCGTGTTGATCTTCGACCGGTTGCCGTTGGCCAACGTCATCGAACAGCTCAACCGCTATCGCCCGGGCCGTGTGGTGCTGGCCGATTCCGCGTTGGGCGATCGAGAAGTCAGCGGCGTGTTCCGCCTCGACATGCTCGACACCGCCCTCAGTACATTGACCCGCGAGCTTCAAGTGCAACGCTTGGACCTGGCCGGCCTCAGCCTGATCTATTGATGGCCCGGTGGGGGCTGCTCCCACCGCCTGCAAAATCCTCCTCTGAAAAACTTTCAAAAAAACCTTACTGACTTCCCGCGCCTCGCACGTCTTGCTAGGTGAGAAGCATTCGCATAAACAAAAATACGCTTAGCGCAGGGAAACTTCACATGTCAGCACTCACCAAGGGGCGCAGCACCGGTAGCCGGTTGGCCCTGGCCATTCACCTGGGCTTGTTCGCCGTTGCGGCGCCTGTCTATGCCGCGCAGCCGCAATCGGGTGCTGCCCAGCCTGCGGCGCTGACGTTCGACATTCCTGTGCAACCCCTCGGCAGTGCCGTATTGGCCTTCGCCGACCAGGCCGGCCTGCAAGTGCTGTTCGACAGCCAGCGCCTGCAAGGCTTGAGCAGCACGGCGCTCAAGGGCAGCTTCAGCGTGCAGGAGGGCCTGGGGCGTTTGCTCGGCGCTGCGCCGGTGGAGTACCGCTTTACCGGTGAACGCCAGGTGACCCTCAACCGCGTCGCCGCCGACCACGACAGCGCGATGACCGTCGGCACCACCACCATTACCGGCAACACCAACGGCCAGGCCGGTGACTGGGTGTACCAAACCCCAAAGTCCGTGGCGGTGATCAGCCGTGACATGATCGACAAACGCCCGCCGCGTCACGCCGCCGACATGCTCGAAGAAACCGCCGGTGTGTACACCGCCGTCAACCAGCGCGACCCTGGCCTGTCAGTGAACATCCGGGGTGTGCAGGACTACGGCCGCGTGAACATGAACATCGACGGCATGCGCCAGAACTTCAACGTCAACGGCCACCAGCAGCGCAACGGTACGATGTTGATCGACCCGGAGTTCATCTCCAGTATTGAAATCGACAAAGGCAGCCAGTCAGGCCAGGGCGGGGCGGCGGTATTGGGCGGGATTGCCTCGTTCAAGACGCTGGAGGCCAGTGAGTTCCTGAAGGATGGCAAAGAAATCGGCGGGCGTTTTCGTGCCGGCAGTGGCATCGGCGAGCTGGGCAATGGCACCTACTTCAATGGCAGCGGAGTGTTTGCCTTTGGGGATGAGCGCGGCGATGTGTTGCTGGGGTACAGCGAGCGGCATTTCGGCGATTACCGGGGCGGTTCGCACAACGATCAGAACCTGGGCACCAACCTGCGCGCCAGAAAATATGCGCCGGCCGCGTTTGACCATTGGTTGAACAGTGAAGTGGGCGATTCGGGCAGCGTCACACGCTCACAGCTCCTCAAGTTCGGCCTCAACCTGCCCAATGACCAGCGCGTGCAACTGAGCTACCTGGAAAGCGACACCGACAGCAACGATACCTGGGGTTACATCACCCAAGACCTGCAAAGTAACTACTACCTGCGCAACAGCAAAAACAACCTGAACGCCAAAAACGTTGCGCTGGATTACCGCTATACGCCGGATAACCCGCTGGTCGATTTCAAGGCCAAGGTGTATTTCGTCACCACTCAGGAAGACCGCGACAATGCGCCGAACACGGCGTCAGTGAGTTCGGGCAATTACACCCCCGGCTACACCGACCATTTTCAAACCGACACCTGGGGCCTGCAGGCTGACAACACCTCGCGCTTTGACTTCGATGCATTCGGCCACCTGAGCTGGAACTACGGCGTGGAGGTTTACCAGGACAGGTTCAAGCCACACAGCAATAAGGTCGAATCAACCAATGGCGCCAACGGGGTATTGCCCTATGTCGAAGGTGCCAACCCGCTCGGCAAGCGCACCATTGGCAGCCTGTTCAACAACCTGCAGTACGAATATGACGGCTGGCTGACGCTGGATGCTGGCCTGCGCTATGACCGTTACCGCCTGGAAGGCGAAACCGGGATGACGCTCTATAAACGCCCGGCCATTGCCAACAGTGTGGAGGGCGCCCGCCGCGTCGATGAGGTGTTTGATGTGGACCGGGAGGAGGGGCGCTTCTCTCCCACGTTTGGCATCGGCATAAAGCCCGGGCCCGACTGGCTGCAACTCTATGCACGCTGGGGCAAAGGCTGGCGCCCGCCGGCCGTCACCGAAACCTTCATGACCGGCCGGCCCCACGGCGGCGCTTCGGGCGAACGCGTGTTTCCCAACCCCTTCCTCAAACCCGAGGAGTCCCGGGACTGGGAAATGGGCGTGAATGTGTTCAAGGAGTCGCTGTTTTTCAATGACGACAGGCTCGGGGTGAAAGTTGCCTACTTCGATACCCGCATCGAGAACTTCTCGTTCCTGAACCACAGCGTCACGTTGCCCGAAACCAACGTGGGCGGCTTTACCGGGATCATGGCGTACACCAACAACCTGAACCCCACGCGTTTTCGCGGTATGGAATACCAACTCAACTACGACATGGGCCGTGCCTATGCCAACTTGAGTTACACCCACATGATCGGCAGCAACGAGTTCTGCTCGAAGAACTATTACATGGGCGGCGCGAAGAAACGCGGGCGCACGCTCAGCTCCAAATATGAGCGCTATACCCGCCCCAATGGCACGACCGGCCTGCGGCTTGTCAGCACTTATGAATGGCTCGATGACGCTGCGGCGAACGATAAGGAAAGTTGCGGCCGCATCATGGGCAACGCCACCTACATGCCGGCTGACCGCGGCTCCCTGACCCTGGGCGCGCGGTTCCTGGACAAGCGGCTGGATACCGGTGTGCGGGTGCGTTACAGCTCCGGCAATGGTGAAAACCTGAATAACCAGGGCTACGACTTTATCGACCAGGCGATGTGGCCCAAGTACACGGTGTACGACCTGTACGCCAGTTACTGGATGACCGACCACCTGAACATCGCACTGGCCCTGGAAAACGCCACCGACGAAGCCTATTTCGTCGCCATGGGCGATGCCAATAACTTGAGCCTGGCGCGCGGGCGCACCTTGAGTGGAATGCTCGAATACAAGTTCTGACCGAGTGCGCACGCTGCGCGCTCAGTAAACAGTTTTGCCCAAGGGTGGGCAAAAAGTGCGCCGGAGTGCGTGCTGATCAATAGCGTTGTTTATAACGAGGTTTAGTGATGACTATTTCTGTTAATTACGAGTCGGCTCTCGGTTCTATCTCGCTGTCGGACTACCTGACGGATTGGGCGGCAGGGTTTGCCACGGCAGGTCACGGCACCGGCAATACCGGTGGTTTCAGCAACGGCACGTTCAGCGGCGATCAGTACTCGACTCACGGCGCCAATGGTTCCGAATACGCCTTCATTGCAGACAGCAACACCAGCAATGGCCTGCACTATGTCTTCAACCCGACGCTGCCGGCTTCCGACAACCAGAACCACTACCTGTGGGGCAACCTGGATAACGTCGAACTGGGCACCGGCCTGAGCGGCGGCAGCGGCAGCGACTTTGACCTGAGCGGTTACAAGGCCGCCTTCAACGGCCTCGACCTGTCTGCCGCCAGCGGCGCAGGCCGTGCCGGCAACGTGGTTCAGGACGTGATCTACGGCCTGATGCAGGGCAACACCACCGCGCTGGAAACCGTGCTCAACAACCTGCTGGACGACTTTGGCCTGTCTACCGCTTCTACCTTCGACCAACTGGCGGCTGCCGGTCTGGGGCACGCGACCCCATCCGCCGACGTTGCGCTGGTCGGTGTGCAAGACGTGGCGCAGGACTGGGCACTCGCTGCCTGAACACCTGCGGCATGAAAAAAGCGAATGGAAGATCGCTCCCCCATTCGCTGCATGACACACCGCCGTCGCTAAAGCCTTCTACCTCTTCAAGCGGCGGCGGTGCCAAATTCTGCGCAGCGCCGTATCGCGTGTCAACGCGGCGGCGCTGCCCGCTTAACCCTTTGAGAATCCCAGATGCGCCACGCCGGCAACGAAACCCTGGCCGCCCTCACGGCCTATAAAAGTGGCTTCTTCAACATCGGCCTGTTCTCGGCGGTGATCAACCTGCTGATGCTCGCCCCGGCGCTGTACATGTTGCAGGTCTACGACCGTGTGTTGGCCTCGGGCAATGAGATGACCCTGCTGATGCTCACGCTGATGATCCTCGGCCTGTTCGGCCTGATGGGCGCGCTGGAGTGGGTGCGCAGCCAAGTGGTGATTCGCCTCGGCACGCAAATGGACATGCGCTTGAACAGGCGGGTGTACGACGCCGCCTTCGAAGCGCAACTCAAGGGCGGCACCCAGGCCGCTGGCCAGGCGCTGCATGACCTGACGACGCTGCGCCAGTTCGCCACCGGCCAAGCGCTGTTCGCGTTTTTTGATGCGCCGTGGTTTCCGGTGTATTTGCTGGTGATCTTTTTGTTTCACCCCTGGCTCGGGCTGCTGGCCCTTGGCGGGGCGCTGATTTTGATCGGGCTGGCGTGGGTCAACCATCATGTCAGCCAGGCGCCGATGGCCCAGGCCAGCCAGCTGTCGATCAGCGCCAGCCAACAGGCCACGGCCAACCTGCGCAATGCTGACACCATTGAAGCCATGGGCATGCTTGCTACGTTGCGCGGGCGCTGGTTCAGCCAGCATCAGGCGTTCCTCGCCCAGCAGAACCTGGCCAGTGAAAAGACCGCCGCCGTCACCGCCTGGTCCAAGGGCGTACGCCTGGCGTTGCAGTCGTTGGTGCTGGGGTTGGGCGCCTTGTTGGCGGTGCAGGGTGATATCACCCCGGGGATGATGATTGCCGGCTCCATCCTGATGGGCCGGGTGCTCAGCCCGATCGACCAGTTGATTGGCGTGTGGAAGCAATGGAGTTCGGCGCGGCTGGCGTATGAACGTTTGTCACAACTGCTCGCGGCTAACCCGGCACGGCCGCAGCGCATGAGCCTGCCGGTGCCCAAGGGCCAATTGAGTGTGGAACAGCTCAGCGCCTGTGCCCCCGGCACGCGCCGCCCGGCGGTGAGCAACCTGGGTTTCAGCCTGCCAGCCGGTGAAGTGCTGGGAGTGATCGGGCCATCGGGCTGCGGCAAATCCACACTGGCCCGGGTGCTGGTGGGCGCCTGGGCGCCGATGGCAGGCAAGGTGCGGTTGGACGGTGCAGACCTGGCGCAATGGGACAAGAGCCAACTCGGCCCACACATTGGCTACTTGCCGCAGGATATCCAGCTCTTCGCCGGCAGCATCGCGCAAAACATCGCACGGTTTGCCGAAGTGGACGCGGACACCGTGCTCGCCGCAGCGCAAATGGCCGGCGTGCATGAACTGATTCTGCAACTGCCCGAAGGCTACGACACCTTGCTGGGGGAGGGCGGTGCCGGTTTGTCCGGTGGCCAGAAACAGCGCGTGGCCCTGGCCCGCGCGCTGTATGGCTTGCCTGCGCTGATCGTGCTGGATGAGCCCAACGCCAATCTCGATGAAGTGGGCGAATACGCCTTGCTCCAGGCCATCGCCCAGCTCAAGCAGCAGCGCCGTACGGTGATTCTGGTGACCCACAAAGCCAACATTTTGAGCCTTACCGACCAACTGCTGATCCTCAAGGATGGCCAGATGCAGGCCTTTGGCCCGACCGCACGAGTGCTGGAGGCGCGGCAGAAACCTGCGGCGAACAAACCGGTGACGAGCATGAGTTACCGCCTCGGTGAAGGAAAACAGGCATGAGCCAGATCAAACCGGTGTGGGGCAGCGAGCCGCCGAACAATGTGCTGGCGCTGGACGACAGGAAATATTCGCGCCTGGGCTGGCTGCTGGTGCTTGGCGGGTTTGCCGGGTTCCTCGGTTGGGCGGCGTTGGCGCCGCTGGACAAGGGCGTGGCGGTGTCCGGCAAGGTCATGGTTTCCGGCCATCGCAAGACGGTGCAACACCCTTCCGGGGGCATCATTGAGCGCATTGAAGTCCGTGACGGTGAGGTGGTCAGCGCCGGTCAGGTTTTGCTGCGGTTGAAGGAAACGCCGTTGCGCGGGCAGATGCAGTCCTTGCACAGTCAATACCTCGCCTCCCTGGCCAGTGAGGCGCGTTTGAATGCAGAGAGTGAAGGCTTGCCGGCCATTGATTTCGGGCCGCAATTGCTCAATGACTCCGACGCCACCAGCACGCTGGCTTTGCAGCGGCAACTCTTCACCAGCCGAGCCCAGTCGCTGGCGACCGAACAGCAGGGCCTGCGTGAAACCATCGCCGGCGCCGAGGCCCAGCTTCGCGGTACGCGGGACTCGCAAGCGAGCAAAGTCCAGCAGCGCGCCGCGTTGAATGAGCAACTGCAGGGCTTGCGTGAACTGGCACGCGACGGCTACATCCCGCGTAATCGTCTGCTCGACAGTGAACGGTTGTATGCCCAGCTTGACGGTGCCATTGCCGAGGATTTTGGCCGCATCGGCCAATTGCAGCGCCAGGTGCTGGAGCTGCGCCTGCGCATCCGCCAGCTCGGCGAAGACTTCCAGAAAGACCTGCGCAGCCAGCTTGCCGATACCCGAACGCGCAGCGACGATTTGCGCAACCGCCTGGCCTCCGCCGAGTTCGAACTGGCCAACAGCCAGGTGCGGGCGCCTGCGTCCGGCGTGGTAGTGGGGTTGCAGGTGTACACCGAAGGCGGGGTGATCAAACCGGGCCAGGCGTTGATGGACATCGTGCCCCAGGGCGAACCGCTGCTGGTGGAAGCGCGGGTGCCAGTGCAGATGGTCGACAAGGTGCACCCGGGCTTGCCGGTGGAGTTGCTGTTCTCGGCCTTCAACCAGGCCACCACGCCACGGGTGGCGGGCCAAGTCACGCTGGTTTCGGCGGACCGTCAGGTCGATGAACGCACCGATGAGCCTTATTACACGCTGCGTGCCCAAGTCAGCGCAGCGGGCATGCAGCAACTGGCCGGCGTGCAAATCCGCCCGGGCATGCCGGTGGAAACCTTCGTCAAAACCGGCGAGCGTTCGATGCTCAATTACCTGTTCAAACCTTTGCTTGATCGCACCCATATGGCGCTGGTGGAAGAATGAAGGCGTTGTTGTTTGCCCTGTGTTTTGGCTGTACTTCGGCGGCGCACGCCTTGGGGTTGTTGGACGCCTATGACCTGGCCCTGCGCAACGATCCGACCTTTCAGGCGGCGATCCAGGCGCGTGAGGCGGGCGAAGAAAACCGCGTGATCGGCCGGGCGGGGTTGTTGCCGAACCTGTCCTGGAATTACAACAACTCGCGCAACACCTCTGAAGTGACGGCGGGCAACGCCACCAGCGACCGCGATTACCGAAGCTATGCCTCGACCCTGACCTTGCAGCAACCGTTGCTGGATTACGAAGCCTATGCACGCTTTCGCCAGGGCACCGCCCAAGCGCTGATGGCTGACGAGCGCTTTCGCAGCAAAAGCCAGGAGCTGGCCGTGCGGGTGCTCAGTGCCTACAGCCAGGCATTGCTGGCCCAGGAACGCATCGAGCTGAGCCGTGCGCAGAAGCGCGCGTTTGCCGAGCGCCTGCAACTCAATGACCGTTTGCTCAAAGGCGGTGAAGGCACGCGCACCGATGTGCTGGAAACCCAGGCGCGCCTGAGCCTGGCGCAGGCCGAGGAAATCGAATCGATGGATGCCCAGGACAGCGCTTTGCGCGAGCTGGAAGCCATTGTCGGGCAACCCCTGCAAATCGAAGCACTGGCGCCTCTGGCCCGTCAGTTCGAAACGCCGCCACTGGAACCCAATCGCTTCGAAGCCTGGCGTGAGTTGGCCATGGCAAACAACCCCGAGCTCAAATCCCAGCACCATGCTCTGGACGTTGCGCAATACGAAGTGGAGCGCAAACGTGCCGGCCATTTGCCCAAAGTCAGTCTGTACGCCAGCAGTCGTCAGACCAGCTCCGATTCGGAAAGCAGCTACAACCAGAAGTACGACACCAACAGCGTCGGCATCCAGGTCAGCTTGCCGCTGTTTGCCGGTGGCGGGGTGTCGGCTTCCACGCGCCAGGCGGCGAACCAACTGTCCCAGGCCCAGTTTGAGCTGGACGCCCAAACCTCGGCCACGCTGGTGGAACTGCGCAAGCAGTTCAACCTCAACACCAGCGGCGCGGCAAAAGTGCGTGCCTATGAAATGGCCGTCAGTTCTGCCGCCGCGCTGGTCACCGCCACGCAAAAGAGTGTCGCCGGCGGTGAGCGCGTCAACCTCGACGTACTTGATGCCGAGCAACAACTCTTCACCGCCCGCCGCGACCTGGCGAATGCGCGGCATGCGTATTTGCTGGCAAGGATTCAGTTGAAGTATTACGCGGGGTTGCTCAGCGAGCAGGACTTGCGGGTGTTGGCGGGGTATTTCCAGCCGTCGGCATGAGTGGTTACAACCCGGCGTTCGCCGGGTTGTCTGTCGTTACTAATCTGTGAAACAGCTCCAGTTGCAGGAGCCGGTTGTCGGGCGGCACGCGGAAAAGTGTTGCCTGAAGGAAAATAACCTAACGGATGGGTTACGATGAGAGTAGGGAATTACAAAGGATATGTAATTGCGGTGTTTCTCAGGGACGAACATTGCCCGCCCCATGTACATGTCCGGGGAAAGGGCTGGGATGCGCGCTTTCGTTTCAGTTTTCTGAATGGGCGCGTGGAATTGTGGGACGTGGACCCGCAACGGCGCCGGCCACCGGTCGCCGTTCTGGAAGGCATTCGTCAGGCGCTGCTGCAGCCGCATTATCTGGCGCGGGCACGCAGGACCTGGTGGAACAACCTGCAAACGGTCTGCCTGGAAAACCATTCCTGGGATTGGGAAGCCGCTGAAGTGATACCGGGTCTGGTGATCCGGCGAGGTGTCTCTGTAATCGCCAGTGCCCGGCACGATGTGGCAGGGCCGCGAACAATTTTGAATCTGGTCAGGGTGCCGGATCCCGTGGAGATTGAGTTATGACAGTCGTGAAAGCCAAGGTCTATCCCGATGTACCGCTCACCGATGTCGACAAGGCCCTGGCACGCGGGCGCAAGCTGAAACGCTTGTACGCCAGCGCCAGCTCCGTCAGCCATGAAGATGGCTGCATCTGCATCGGTTTCAGTGACGGCAGCCGCGTTATGTTGCCGGTTGCCGGTCTTGCGGAGTTCGAAGGGTTTTCCAGTGAGGACTTCGAGCAACTGGAAGTCGGGTTTGGCGGCAAGGCGTTGTGCTGTGAACCACGAGACCTGCATGTGTCGATCTCTGGCCTGGTGTCCACCAGCCCGCCCTTGATGGCCCTGGCTGCCAGCATGGTGGCTTCGCGCAACGGGCGCAAAAGCAGCACCGCCAAATCGGCCGCCGCCCGTGCCAATGGCAAGAAGGGCGGGCGGCCACGCAAAAAGCCCGAGGAGGGTTAGCGGCGGGTCAACAATACCCCTGATTCCATATGGTGCGTCCACGGAAACTGATCAAACATCGCGCATTGGGTGATGCGGTGGGTGTCATGCAGTTGCGCAATATTTGCCGCCAGCGTCTCCGGGTTGCAGGAGATGTACAGGATGTTGTCGAAGCGTCGGGTCAGTTCGCAGGTGTCCGGGTCCATGCCGGCGCGCGGCGGATCGACGAACACGCTGCCGAATTCGTAGCTTTTCAGGTCGATGCCGTGCAGGCGGCGGAACGGCCGTACTTCATTCAGCGCTTCGGTGAGTTCTTCGGCAGACAGGCGCACCAGGGTGACGTTATCCACCGCGTTTTCATCGAGGTTGCTCAGGGCAGCATTGACTGACGTCTTGCTGATTTCGGTAGCCAGCACGTTGCGTACGCGTGTCGCCAACGGCAGCGTGAAGTTACCGTTGCCGCAGTACAGCTCCAGCAAATCATCCGGGCGATCACCCAGAGCCTCAAAGGCCCAGTTGAGCATTTTCTGGTTCACGGTGCCGTTGGGCTGCGTGAACGCGCCTTCGGGTTGGCGGTAGCTGAAGGTGCGCCCGCCGACATCAAGTTTTTCCACCACGTAGTCGTGGCCGATGACATCGCGCTTGCCCTTGGAGCGGCCGATGATGCTCACGTTCAAGTCAGCGGCCAGCTTGTTCGCGGCAGTGTGCCAATGCTCGTCCAGCGGGCGGTGATAGCACAGGGTAATCATCGCGTCGCCGGCCAGGGTGGTGAGGAACTCCACCTGGAACAGCTTGTGGCTCAGGGCGGCGCTGGCTTGCCAGGCGGCCTTGAGCTGCGGCATCAACTGGTTGATGCGCAGGCTGGCGATAGGGAACTCTTCGATCAGGATCGGCGTGCGCTTGTCGTCTTGCGAAAACATTGCGTAATGGCGTTCGCCACCTTCGCGCCACAGGCGGAACTCCGCGCGCAGGCGGAAGTTCTGCAGCGGCGAGTTGAAGACTTGCGGCTCGGGTGCGTCGAACGGTGCCAGCAGGTCACGCAAGCGCGTGACCTTGTCTTGCAGTTGAGCGGTGTAGCTTGCGGCGTCAAAAGTCATGCGTTGAACCAGCCCAGCTTGATCACGAACAGAATCGACAGAATCACCAATGCCGGGTTCAGCTCACGGTAGCGGCCCGAAAGCAGCTTGATGGCGGTCCAGGCGATGAAACCGAAGGCGATGCCGTTGGCGATGGAGTAAGTGAACGGCATCGCCAGGGCGGTGATCACCACCGGCGCTGCAACAGTGATGTCATCCCAGTCGATTTCCGCCAGGCCGGAGGTCATCAGTACGGCTACGAACAGCAATGCAGGCGCAGTGGCGAAGGCCGGAACACTGGCTGCCAGCGGCGAGAAAAACAGCGCCAGCAGAAACAGGATAGCGACCACGATAGCGGTCAAACCGGTACGGCCACCGGCGCTCACGCCCGCAGCGGATTCGATGTAGCTGGTGGTGGTCGAGGTGCCCAGCAACGAGCCGGCCATGGCTGCGGTGCTGTCGGCGATCAGCGCACGGCCCATTTTCGGCATGTGGCCGTCCTTGCCCATCAGGCCGGCGCGCTTGGCAACGCCGATCAAAGTGCCGGAGTTGTCGAACAGGTCGACGAACAGGAAGGCGAAGATCACGCTGACCAGGCCGATGTCCAGCGCGCCTTTGATATCCAGCTGCAGGAAGGTCGGGGCCAGGGACGGAGGCATGGACGTCACGCCGCCGAACGGGGTAACGCCCAGTGCGATGGAGACGATGGTCACCGCGAGGATGCCGATCAATACCGCGCCGCGCACGGCCAGGGCTTCCAGTGCAACGATCAGTACGAAGCCGAGGGTGGCCAGGATCGGCGCCGGTTGTTTCAGGTCGCCCAGGCCGACCATGGTGGCCGGGTTGCTGACCACGATGCCGGCGTTATGCAAGGCGATCAGCGCCAGGAACAGGCCGATACCGGCGGCAATCGCCGAGCGCAGCGGCAACGGAATGCTGTTGATGATCCACTCACGGATTCGGAAGATCGACAGCAGGAAGAACAGCACTGCCGAAATGAACACCGCGCCCAGCGCCACCTGCCAGGTGTGGCCCATGTGCAGCACGACGGTGTAGGTGAAGAAAGCGTTGAGGCCCATGCCCGGTGCGAGGGCGATCGGGTAGTTGGCGATCAGGCCCATCACGGTCGAACCGATGGCGGCCGCCAGGCAGGTCGCAACGAACACTGCGCCCTTGTCCATGCCGGTCTCGCCGAGGATGCTCGGGTTCACGAACAGAATGTAGGCCATGGCCAGGAACGTGGTGATCCCCGCGAGAATCTCGGTGCGCACGTTGGTGTTGTGTGCTTTGAGTTGAAACAGCTTTTCCAGCATGCCGGCTCCCTGTGACGCTATCTTGCGTCGTTATTTGTTGACCTCTAAGTCAAAGCACAAACTGCGCCAAGCGCCTGTGGTTTCAGAGAGGATCGGAAAAAGCGGCGCATCATACCAGCAGCCGAGGCCATGTGGCGCACGGGGTAGGTTTTGTAGGCCATGGCCTTGAGGCATACTGCGCCGACGTTCAATTCAGGGTCATCGACAGCATGAAAAAAGCCAACGCGTGGAGTCTAGCTCTGATCGCCAGTATCAGCCTGTGGCTCGGTGCAGCACCGGCGTGGGGCGCCACTGCACCGCCCTTGAGCGAGGTGCGCGTGTTCAAGGTCGAGTCGGCCGGTTGCAGCGAAACCATTCCGGAACGCGCAGAAAGTACCCAAATGTGCACGCACCGCGGGCTCACCAAAGTCTCGGTGATGGAAGTCGGCCTGGGCAAAAGCCCCATGGGTCGCTTCAACGGCGCTGAGTTGAATGGGCAACGCACGCCGGTTTGCCAGGTCGGCAACATCAGCCAGGCCTGCAGCGGCGCAGGCACGGTGATGGGCTACATCTATGTGTTTGACGTGAATGTCCAGGATTCCGGCTGGTTCGACTACAGCAACACCTCGATCACCGGTCCGCAGAATACCTTGCAGACGCTGCTCAACATCCGCTGATCAATCCCCTTGAACGCTCATAACACCGGGAAGTCGTAGCCCTGAGACGGCGATTTTCCTGAACGCCGCGGCGGTACACCAACCCGTGAGGTGTTTATGAGCGCAACTCCCAATGGCGCGGCGGCCACACCGTTCGTCAGCCACCCGATACGCCTGACCCTCAACGGCCAGGAACGCCAACTGGACGTGCTGCCCTGGACCACGCTGCTCGACCTGTTGCGCGAACAACTGGACCTGGTCGGCAGCAAAAAAGGCTGCGACCACGGCCAATGCGGCGCCTGCACCGTGTTACGCGATGGCAAGCGCGTGAATGCCTGCCTGACCCTGGCGGTGATGTGCGACGGCGCCGACCTGACCACCATCGAAGGCCTGGCCGCAGGTGACGTGCTGCACCCGATGCAGCAAGCTTTCATCAAGCATGACGCCTTTCAGTGCGGCTATTGCACGCCCGGCCAGATCTGTTCCGCCGTCGGCCTGGCCAATGAAGGCCGCGCGACGGACGCCGCGCAAATCCAGGAGTTGATGAGCGGCAACCTCTGCCGTTGCGGGGCCTACAGCAATATCCGCGATGCCATTGAAGACGTCGTGCTGGGAGGTGACCAATGAACCCCTTCCAGTACAGCAAGCCGGCCGATGTGCAGGAGGCCGTGCACCTGAGCAGTGCCGCCTCGCGCTTTATTGCCGGCGGCACCAACCTGCTGGACCTGATGAAAGAAAACATCAGCCGCCCCGAACACCTGATCGATATCACGGGCCTGCCGCTGCGGGGCGTTGAAGCAACCGCTGACGGCGGGGTCATGATTGGTGCGCTGGTGAGCAACGCCGACCTGGCCTGGCACCCGTTGATCGAAAGGCGTTATCCGTTACTGTCGCAAGCGATTCTTGCCGGGGCTTCACCGCAACTGCGCAACATGGCCAGCACTGGCGGCAACCTGTTGCAGCGCACCCGGTGCTACTACTTTTATGACGCCACGGTGCCGTGCAACAAACGCGAGCCTGGCAGCGGTTGCCCGGCGCGCACGGGGTTGAATCGTATCCACGCGATTCTCGGCGCCAGCGAGCAATGTGTGGCGACGCATCCCTCGGACATGTGCGTAGCCCTGTCTGCACTGAGCGCGCGGGTGCATGTGGAAGGACGGGGCGGCGCGCGCGTTATCGAATTTGCCGACTTTCACCGGTTGCCCGCCGATACACCGCAGCGTGATAACCAATTAGCCGACGATGAACTGATTACGGCCATCGAGCTGCCCGCTGACCATTTAGCCGGCCACAGCCATTACCTGAAAATCCGCGACCGCGCCTCCTACGCTTTTGCCTTGGTGTCCGTCGCCGCTGCTCTGGAACTGGACGGTGACACCATCATCGACGCACGCCTGGCCCTGGGCGGTGTGGCCCACAAACCCTGGCGTGACCGCGCGGTGGAAGCCTCGCTGATTGGCCAGAACGTCAGCCGCGAAACCTTCAGCAACGCTGCCGACGCCCTGTTGCAGGACGCCGAACCGCTGGAGCACAACGGCTTCAAAATCAAGCTCGCACGTCGCGGGATTATTCGTGCCCTGAGCGACGCCGCCGTCGCAGGAGAACGTTCATGACCGCTATCGGCAAACCGTTGGACCGGGTTGACGGTCTGCTCAAGGTCACCGGCCAGGCGCGGTATGCCGGTGAGTTTCCCGAGCAGGGCCTGCTCCATGGCAGCGTGGTCTCCAGCACTGTCGCCAAAGGCCGCATCATCAGCATTGATGCTTCAAAAGCGCTGGCGTTGCCGGGTGTCGTCATGGTGCTCGACCATCTCAACCGGCCCAAACTGGCCAGCTACGATGAGGCCTTCGCCGACGCCGATGCAGCCGACGGCTCGCCCTTTCGCCCGCTGTATAACGACCGCGTGCTCTACAGCGGCCAGCCCCTGGCCTTGGTGATTGCCGACAACCTCGAGTTGGCAAGGCACGCCGGCTCGCTGGTGGAAATCGAGTATGAACGCGAGGCGTTCGAGACGGACCTCGTAGCGTTGCAGGAGCAGGCTCATCCGTCGCCCCAGAACCCGCCCGCGCCACGCGGCAACTTCCAGGCCGAATGGGCCGCCGCCGCCGTCAGCCTCGATCTGCACTACAGCACCCCCATCGAGCACCATAACCCCATGGAACCGCATGCCAGCACCGTGCTGTATCAGCATGACGGCACCCTGCATATCCACGACAAAACCCAAGGCCCGCAGAACTGCCAGGCTTATGTGCAAAACGTCTTTGGCCTGGATAAAAGTCAGGTGCGGATCTTCGCCGCCTTCGTCGGCGGCGCCTTTGGCTCAGGCCTGCGCCCGCAATACCAACTGCCGCTGGCGGTGATGGCGGCATTGGCGCTCAAACGTTCGGTGCGCGTGACCCTGACGCGTCAACAAATGTTCACCTTCGGCTACCGCCCGCGCACTTTGCAGCGTTTGCAGATGGGCGCTGCTGCCAATGGTCGCCTGCTCGCCCTGGGGCACACGGCGGTTGGCCAGACCTCACGCTTTGAAGACTTCAGCGAACACGTGGTCGAGTGGAGCGGCATGCTTTATCACTGCGACAACGTGCAGCTCACTTACAAGCTGGTACCACTGGATGTGTTCACGCCCCTGGATATGCGCGCGCCCGGGGCCGCGCTGGGTGTGATTGGCCTGGAATGCGCCATGGACGAGCTCGCTTGCGCCCTGGGCATGGACCCGGTACAGCTGCGTTTGATCAACTACGCCGAGCGCAACCAGACCGAAAACAAACCCTGGTCGAGCAAAGCCCTGCGCGAGTGCTACAGCGAAGGCGCCGAACGGTTCGGCTGGAACCAACGCAACCCGGAACCGCGCAGCATGCGTGATGGCCGTCAGTTGATCGGTTGGGGCATGGCTGGCGGCGTGTGGGAGGCCTTGCAGATGAAGGCCAGTGCCAAAGCGTGCATTGATGCGCAGGGCAAACTGACCGTGAGCAGCGCCACCACCGATATCGGCACCGGCACTTACACGGTCATGACCCAGATTGCTGCGCAGGCCAGCGGCGTTCCCGTCGAGAAGGTGGTTTTCCTGCTCGGTGATTCGTCATTGCCGACCGCGCCGTTGCAGGGCGGCTCGTTCACCGTTTCATCTGTAGGCACCGCTGTGCAGCAAGCGTGCGAAGCCTTGACGGCAAAATTGTTGGCTGTTGCGCGGCAAACCTACCCGGTATTCAAGGAGGCCAAAACCGTACGTTTCGAAGACGGGCAGTTGCATGCAGGCAGCGTCAGTGTGTCGTTGGCGCAATTGGTCAAGGACACCGGTGAAGAGGCATTGGAAGTGCAAGTCGACAGTAAGCCGGATAAAAAACGTGAAGGCTACGCCACGGCGACTCACTCGGCGGTGTTCGTTGAAGTGCGTGTGGATGAAGACCTGGGCACCATCAAGGTCAGCCGGGTGGTCAGCGCGATTGCGGCCGGGCGCGTGGTCAATCCGAAAATGGCACGCAGCCAAATCCTCGGCGGGGTGGTGTGGGGGATTGGGATGGCGTTGCACGAGGAGACCCAGATCGACCATCAACTGGGCCGCTACATGAACCACAGCCTGGCCGAGTACCACATCCCGGTAAATGCCGATATCGGCGAAATCGAGGTGGTGTTTGTCGAAGAGCATGACGAGATCGTCAATGCCTTGGGTTCCAAGGGCGTGGGTGAGATTGGCATTGTCGGCGTGGCGGCGGCGGTGGCCAATGCGATTTACCATGCCACCGGAAAGCGGGTGAGGGACTTCCCGATCACGCTGGACAAGGTGCTGTAACCCGATCTTCCAGACACTGAAGGTCTAAAAAATGTGGGAGCGGGCTTGCTCGCGAATGCGGTGGATCAGCCAACCCATCGGGTGACTGACCCACCGCATTCGCGAGCAAGCCCGCTCCCACATTGACCGTATTGCCACATTGGCTCAGGTGGTGGGCTTGATGCTTTCTTCCACCGGCACATGCATCCGGTCGCGGTTGGCCAGGCTGGGGAACAGTTTTATCCACACCCCGGTCACCACCAACGTACCAATCCCGCCCATGACCACGGCAGGCACGGTGCCAAACCAGTGGGCAGTAATGCCGGATTCAAACTCGCCCAACTGATTCGATGCGCCGATAAACAGGCCGTTGACCGCACTGACTCGCCCGCGCATTTCATCCGGCGTCTCCAACTGCACGAAGGACGCACGGATCACCATGCTGATCATGTCGGCCGCGCCCAGCACTACCAGCACGCCTAAGGAAAACAGGAACGAGGTCGACAGGCCGAAGGCAATGGTAGCCACGCCGAACACGCCGACGGCGGTGAACATCACCCGGCCAACGTGGCGGTCCACCGCGAACCGCGCCAGCCACAACGACATCAGCAACGCGCCCACCGCCGGCGCCGATCGCAGCAGGCCCAGGCCCCAGGCGTCGGTCAGCAGAATGTCCTTGGCAAACACCGGCAGCAATGCGGTGGCGCCGCCCAGCAGCACGGCGAACAGGTCGAGCGAGATGGCGCCGAGGATGTCCGGGCGGCTGCGGATAAAACGGATGCCGGCCAGCAGCGAATCAAGAGTCGCCTTGGCTTTGTTCAGGGGCAACTGGCGCGCGGGAAGGTTGAGGGTCAGCACGCAGGCGATCAGGTACAGCGCCACGGTGGGGCCATAGACCCACACGCTGCCAAAGGCATAGAGCAAGCCGCCGAGGGCGGGCGCAACGATGGTGGCCAGTTGCTGCGCCGATTGTGAGGACGCCACGGCGCGGGGAAATAACGCGGTCGGCACGATGCTCGGCAGCAGCGCCTGGGTAGTGGGCATTTCAAAGGAACGCGCCGCGCCCAGCAGGAAGGCGAGGATGAAGATCATTTCACGTGTTACGTTGCCGGTCAGGCCGCCGATAGCCAGCGACAGGGCAATCAGCGCCTGCACGGTCTGGCAGATGGCCGCAACCTTGCGCCGCTCATAGCGGTCAGCCACATGGCCGGTGTGCAACATGAACAGCACGCGCGGAACGAACTCCACCAGCCCGACGAGGCCCAGGTCCAGCACGTTGCCGGTCAGTTGGTAGAGGTTCCAGCCGATGGCTACGGTGAGCATCTGGAAGCCGCTGGCGGTGAAGATGCGCGCCAGCCAGAACGCGATGAAGGGGCGGTGGTGACGCAACAGCAACGCGGGTTCACTAGGCATCGGGAATTCTGGTCAGGGCCGGGGGAGCGCCGAGATTATCATTAAGTTGTAACAGATAGTTGCAACAACTGAGCTGAGGCAGTCTGTCACGCGGCAAAGGGCCACACGGCCTTCGTCCGAAAATGGGACTACTCTTTCAGCAATGCTTGATCCAGATCAAAACCGGCCCCGGGATTGTTCTGGCGGCCCGAAAGGCCAGATTCCCCACGTGGCTGGTTAAAAAAGAAACGAATTTGAATTCGCCACACTCCATATCCGTGGGGGCAGTGGGTGCAGGCTCCCAGCCAGCAGCCGGTATTACCTGACAGAGGAAGACTTATGTTCGGTTTGGAGGCGCTAGATCTCGCCCGAATTCAATTCGCGTTCACCATCTCTTTCCACATCCTGTTCCCGGCGATCACCATCGGCCTGGCCAGTTACCTTGCGGTGCTGGAAGGCTTGTGGCTCAAGACGCACAACGATACCTACCGTGACCTCTACCATTTCTGGTCGAAGATCTTTGCCGTCAACTTCGGCATGGGCGTGGTCTCCGGGTTGGTCATGGCCTACCAGTTCGGCACCAACTGGAGCCGCTTCTCGGACTTCGCCGGCGCCGTCACCGGGCCGCTGCTGACGTACGAAGTGCTCACGGCTTTCTTCCTCGAGGCAGGTTTCCTGGGGGTCATGCTGTTCGGCTGGAACAAGGTGGGGCGCAAGCTGCACTTTTTTGCCACGGTGATGGTGGCCGTGGGTACGTTGATCTCAACGTTCTGGATCCTGTCGTCCAACAGCTGGATGCAAACGCCACAGGGCTTTGAAATTGTCGACGGCCGCGTGATTCCGACCGATTGGTTCGCCGTGGTCTTCAACCCCTCGTTCCCGTACCGCCTGGCGCACATGGCCACGGCGGCCTTCGTGGCCACCGCGTTCTTCGTCGGCTCCTCGGCGGCCTGGCATTTGCTGCGCGGCAAGGACAACCCGGCGATTCGCACCATGTTGTCGATGGCGATGTGGATGGCTTTGATCGTCGCGCCTATCCAGGCGGTGATCGGCGACTTCCACGGCCTCAATACCCTCAAGCATCAGCCGGCGAAAATCGCCGCCATTGAGGGCCACTGGGAAAATATCGGTAACGAACCGACGCCGCTGATCTTGTTTGGCTGGCCGGACATGAAGGCCGAAAAAACCAAATACGCGGTGGAAATTCCGTACCTGGGCAGCCTGATCCTGACCCATTCCCTGGACAAGCAGGTGCCGGCACTCAAGGAGTTCCCGCCTGAGGACCGCCCCAACTCGACCATCGTGTTCTGGTCGTTCCGGGTCATGGTCGGCCTGGGCTTCTTGATGATCTTCACCGGTTTGTTCAGCCTGTGGCTGCGCCGGGGCGACAAGATGTACACGTCCAAGCCGTTCCTCTACCTGGCGCTGTGGATGGGCCCGTCCGGCCTGATCGCGATTCTCGCCGGCTGGTTCACCACCGAAATCGGCCGCCAGCCGTGGGTGGTCTACGGCTTGATGCGCACGGCGGATGCGTCCTCCGGGCATAGCCTGGCGCAGATGACGATTACGCTGGTGTTGTTCGTGGTGGTGTACTTCGCGCTGTTCGGTGCCGGGTTGGGCTACATGATGCGCCTGGTGCGCAAAGGCCCGCAGACCCACGAAGGCAGCGAGCCGACTCACGGTGGCCCTGGCCAGAAACGCACGCCGGCCCGTCCGTTGTCCGCCGCCGATGATGGCAGCGATGACGACAGCACCCACATCCAGCACAAGGGGAATTGAGATGGGTATTGATCTTCCGCTGATCTGGGCCGTGATCATCATCTTCGGCATCATGATGTACGTGGTCATGGACGGCTTCGACCTGGGCATCGGCATCCTCTTTCCGTTTATTCCGGGCAAGGTTGACCGTGACGTGATGATGAACACCGTCGCGCCGGTCTGGGACGGTAACGAAACCTGGCTGGTACTCGGTGGCGCGGCATTGTTCGGCGCGTTCCCGCTGGCCTACTCGGTAGTGCTGTCGGCGTTGTACCTGCCGCTGATCCTGATGCTGATCGGGCTGATCTTCCGTGGCGTGGCGTTCGAGTTCCGCTTCAAGGCCAAGGACGACAAGCGCCACCTGTGGGACAAGGCGTTTATCGGCGGCTCCATTGCGGCGACGTTCTTCCAGGGCGTGGCGCTGGGGGCGTTTATCGATGGTATCCCGGTAGTCAATCGCCAGTTTGCCGGTGGCTCGCTGGACTGGGCCACGCCGTTCACGATGTTCTGCGGCGTTGCCCTGGTGGTCGCCTACGCCTTGCTCGGTTGCACCTGGCTGATCATGAAAACCGAAGGCAAGTTGCAGGAGCAGATGCACAACCTGGCGCGGCCATTAGCCTTTGTGGTGTTGGCGGTGATTGGTATCGTCAGCCTGTGGACGCCACTGGCGCACCCGGAAATCGCCTCGCGCTGGTTCACCTTGCCCAACCTGTTCTGGTTCCTGCCGGTGCCGATCCTGGTGCTGGTGACCATGTACGGGCTGATCCGCGCCGTGGCGCGTAATGCGCATTACACGCCGTTCCTGCTGACGCTGGTGTTGATCTTCCTGGGCTACAGCGGCTTGGGGATCAGCCTGTGGCCAAACATCATTCCGCCCTCCGTGTCGATCTGGGACGCCGCCGCGCCGCCGCAAAGCCAGGGCTTCATGCTGGTGGGCACGCTGTTCATCATTCCGTTCATCCTGGGCTACACCTTCTGGAGCTACTACGTGTTCCGCGGCAAGGTCACCCACGAAGACGGTTATCACTAGGAGGGGCGTTCCATGGCTGGCAAACCTACGTTGCAAGAGATTGAACAGGCCGAGAAACAGCCGCTGTGGCGGCGCCTGGGGTGGCTGGCGATGATCTGGACCGGCAGCGTGCTGGCCCTGTTCGTGGTGGCCAGCCTGATGCGCATGTTCATGAATGCGGCCGGCCTGACCACTCACTGACATCCCGCTCCGGGCCTGACGGCCCGGTTTTCAACCCTGCCTTTTGCGAGAAAGGCAGGGTTTTTATTTGCGCGCTTTAAGGATCACGAATTTTGGTGTGGTAGCGACTTGTTCGACGCCACGGAACAACCGCGCCAGCTTGGTGTGATAGCCCAAATGACGGTTGCCGACGATGTAGAGGGCACCACCGACCACCAGGCTTTCCCGCGCCTGCTGGAACATGCGCCAGGCCAGGAAGTCACCCACCACCTGCTGCTGGTGAAATGGCGGGTTACACAGCACCACGTCCAGCGACTGCGGTGCCTGGCTGGCCAGGCCATCACCGGCGTGCACCAGGACATCGCGATCACCCAGTGCGGCGTGCCAGTTCTCGGCGGCTGATTGCACCGCCATATAGGACTCATCGACCAGTGTGTAGTGTGCATCCGGGTTTTGCAGGGCACTGGCGATCGCCAATACGCCGTTGCCGCAGCCCAGGTCCGCCACGCGGGCGCTGCCGAGATTTTTCGGCAGGTGCGGGAGGAAGGCGCGGGTGCCGATATCCAGCCCTTCGCGGCAAAACACATTGGCATGGTTCAGCAGTTCGATGGCCGGCGTGTCGAGGTTGTAACGGGTAGGGTAGGGCGAAGCAGCGACGGGGCGCTCGGCAACGGTGGCGATCAGCAACCGGGCCTTTTTAACTGCAAGCGAGGCCTGCATCGGGCCGATATAACGCTCCAGCAGTTCACCCGCCGCCCGTGGCAGATGCTTGATCATCGCCCCGGCAATCACCTCGGCGCCCGGCGCGAGCCGCCCTTGCAGGCGAATCAGCTGTTCTTCGAGCAAGGCCAGGGTCTTCGGTACGCGAATCAGCACCCGGTCGAACGGCCCGGTGGGCACAAGGTTCGCTGGGATGAACGGTACCGCGTCAAACGCTTTTGCGTTGCGTGTGAGGTTTTTTTCCAGGCCTTGGGCGGCGAGAAACGAATCGCCGCTGGACGTCACCTGCACTTTGCCTTCAAGGCTCGCCGCCAGGGCGCCGAAACTGTCATTGAGCACCAGCACGCGGGTCGCGGCGTTCGGCTGCTGGCTCGCCAGATGGCTGAGCAGGTACTCGTCGGCCGCATCGAAAGCCTGCAGCGGGTCATTGTGTTGTTCTGGCTGGCGGATCAGATCGAGCTGGGCGAAGGGGCTGTCAAGCAGGGGCATGGCGGGGGAGGCTCTGGGTCATCGATGGGCGTTCGGCGAGTGAGGGCGGTTGGCCGAACCATCTGAGTGAACTGCGAGGCGGCGCCTGTTGGGCGGCTTCAACACTCAGAACTGGCCGTAAATGTTACTTTTTTTTCGGCGGGAATACATGTGGTGTTTAGGGATCAGTCAAACAGCCCTTCTTTGGATGCACGCAGAACCGCGGCAATTTTGCTGTTGACGCCCAGCTTCCTGGAGGCACCGGCCAGATGAAACACAACGGTTCGTGGGGTAATTGACATGATTTTTCCCACTTCTTCTGCGGTCTTGCCCATCGCCGACCACCTGAGAATCTCTATTTCTCGGCAGGTCAACTTACAGGAAGGTTTAATGCTGGGTGTGTCTGCGAAACTCTGTGCCACCACCGCATGCATTGCATGACAAAGCCACAACACCTGGCCTGCCTTTTCATACAGTTCTTCGGGTGTGACGGCGCCTTTGCTGCGTCCCAGGGTCAACATGCTGCAAACCCCCTGGAAATCGTGGACCGATTGCGTCAAGGCTACGTCTACGCCAAACGACTGAGCCAGGTCCCACAGGTTCGGTTCCGAGCTAAAGACTTCCTCCTTCCAGACAACAGGAAATACATTGCGTCTACAGTGGGCTACAACAGGGTCTGTATGAAAAAAGTGAGCTTTTTTATAGGTTGACGTCCATTCGTTTGGGTAGTTGCTGAATTCAATTGGCTCCGTTTGGTTGTTTGTCAGCTGTGGGAACGTCATAAAACAACAGTGTTCAAAGCCCATTTCATAGGTTTTATTGATGACCAATTCAAATACCCTGGACGTCTCATCTTCCAACTTGATCGGCTTTGTATTGCGCCAGTTAAGCATCGGTAACTCTCCATAGGTTTCTCCGTGACTTGGGTACGGCCGGCTCCCCGAAGCGACACGAAAATCAGTGTAGGACATTGCCTACAGTGCTGAATTAAATTTTCATTATTGAACTGACGGGTCTAATCCGTTTTTTGTCGCCGTGCATTTTTCGAACATTTTGGCGCCGATATTTTCTGCGGTTTTTGAGTGACTTAAAGTCCCTGTAACAGTTAAGTAACGGACACGCCGGTGTCGTTATAAACGAACGTTAGTCAACCAATAGCCAATTGATTAGAGTTGGAGCCAAACAGCCATCATCGTTCGCGCAGGTGATATCACTACAAACCACCGGTGTTTGCGCAGGCGACTTTGAGGGACACTAGGGCACCTGTAGATCGGAGCCCGCCATGACGGCCAGTGCTGAGAAATTTACCCGCCAGACCTTGCTCGACGTGCAATCGCTGACCCCCAGCCTGTTTACCCTGCGCACTACGCGGGACGCGGGTTTTCGGTTTACCGCGGGCCAGTTCGTGCGCCTGGGCGTGACCAAAGCGGACGGCAGCACCGTCTGGCGCGCCTATTCCATCGTGTCCTCACCGTTTGACGAGCACCTGGATTTCTTCTCTATCGTTGTTCCGGGTGGGGAATTCACCAGTGAGCTGAGTCGCTTGAGCATCGGCGATACGTTGATGGTGGAACGCCAGGCCACGGGTTATCTGACCCTGAATCGCTTCGTGGATGGGCGCGACCTGTGGCTGTTGGGCACGGGCACCGGGGTGGCGCCGTTCCTGTCGATCCTGCAGGACTTCGAAGTGTGGGAGAAATTCGAGCGTATCGTGCTGGTCTACAGCGCCCGCGAGGCCAAGGAGTTGGCTTACCAATCGCTGATCAAGGAATTGGGCGAACGTGAATACCTGGCCGAGTACGCGCACAAGCTCACCTATCTGCCCATTGTCACCCGCGAACAGCACCCTGGTGCGTTGAACGGGCGCATTACCACATTGATCGAGAATGGCGAGCTGGAGCGCGCCGCCGGCGTCGCGCTGACTCCGGAACACTCGCGCGTGTTGATCTGCGGCAACCCGCAGATGGTCGACGACACCCGCCAGTTGCTCAAGCAACGCGATATGCAACTGAGCCTGAGCCGGCGCCCTGGGCAAGTGGCGGTGGAAAACTACTGGTAATAAAAAAGGCGCCCCTGCGGGCGCCTTTCTTTCAGGCCGGCTTGGATTAAAGCGGCTTGTCGTTCTGTGCTTTGAGCAGGTCGCGAATCTCGCCCAGCAGCAGTTCTTCCTTGGTCGGCGTCGGCGGCAAGCTTGGGGCCACGGCCTCTTCGCGTTTCAGGCGGTTGATGGCCTTCACGCCCATGAAGATTGCGAATGCGACGATCACAAAGTCGATGATGCTCTGAATGAATTTGCCGTACGCCAGAACGACCGCCGGGACGTTGCCCTGTGCGGCCTTGAGCGTTATCGCCAGGTCCCCGAAGTCCACGCCGCCGATCAACAGGCCGATGGGCGGCATTACCACGTCGCCTACAAAGGAGGAAACAATTTTGCCGAAGGCGGCACCGATGATGATACCGACGGCCATATCGACCACATTGCCTTTGACCGCGAAGGCCTTGAACTCACTGATCACGCCCATAAGTTATTCCTTGTTACAGATGAGAAGGGTGGAGGTCAGTGTAAGTCAGTCGTAGAGGGCTTGCGCGACACAACCGTTAACACTGTCAATTTTTATCGACACATTAAATCGCAAATAGTTTGCAAAGTGCCACCAATCGCGCGCGAAATACGCGCCATTTCAGCGGCTTACCACACTATTTTCTTTATCGGGCTGGTACTACTTTTCTATTTATCTTCTGACTCGCAGGTCACTAGCCTCTGGCAAGCACGAATGAATGTGCATAAAAAAACCAGAGGACACCTCGATGAATACCCCAATCAGCCGCAGACCAGTGTCGGCGCGTCACGCGCTGGCACTGGTCACCGCCAGCCTGCTTTCCCTCTCCGTGCAGGCCGCCAACCTGACCCGTGATAACGGCGCCGCCGTCGGCGATAACCAGAACTCGCAGACGGCCGGCGCCAACGGCCCGGTACTGTTGCAGGACGTGCAGCTTATTCAGAAGCTGCAGCGCTTTGACCGTGAGCGTATCCCGGAGCGCGTCGTACACGCCCGTGGTACTGGCGCCCATGGCACCTTTACCGTCACTGACAACCTCAGCGACCTGACCAAAGCCAAAGTCTTCGCGGCCGGCGAAGCCACCCCAGTGTTTGTGCGCTTCTCTGCCGTGGTGCATGGCAACCACTCCCCGGAAACCCTGCGTGACCCGCGTGGCTTTGCTACCAAGTTCTATACCGCCGAAGGTAATTGGGACCTGGTCGGCAACAACTTCCCGACGTTCTTTATTCGCGATGCCATCAAGTTCCCGGACATGGTCCACGCGTTTAAACCCGATCCGCGCACTAACCTGGACGACGATTCGCGCCGGTTTGATTTCTTCTCGCATGTTCCTGAGTCCACCCGCACATTGACCGAGTTGTACTCGGATTCCGGCACGCCTGCCAGTTATCGGGAAATGGACGGCAATGGCGTGCACGCCTACAAGTTGGTCAACGCCAAGGGCGAAGTGCACTACGTCAAGTTCCATTGGAAGAGTTTGCAAGGCATCAAGAACCTTGACCCCAAACAAGTGGCTGAGGTGCAGGGGCGTGATTACAGCCATATGACCAATGACTTGGTGACCCATATCAACAAGGGCGACTTCCCCAAGTGGGACCTCTATGTACAAGTGCTTAAACCTGAGGACTTGGTCAAGTTTGATTTCGACCCGCTGGATGCCACCAAGATCTGGCCAAATGTGCCGGAGCGCAAAGTCGGGCAGATGGTGTTGAACCGCAACCCGGCCAATGTGTTCCAGGAAACCGAGCAAGTTGCCATGGCCCCGGCCAACCTCGTGCCGGGCATCGAGCCTTCGGAAGACCGTCTGCTGCAAGGCCGGGTGTTTTCCTACGCTGACACGCAAATGTACCGCCTCGGGCCGAACGCCCTGCAACTGCCGATCAACGCCCCTCGGGTGACCGTCAACAACGGTAACCAGGACGGCGCCATGAATTTCGGCAAAACCAGCACCGGCGTGAACTATCAGCCAAGCCGCCTGTTGCCACGGGAAGAGCCGCAAACCGCGCGCTACAGCCAGTCGGCACTGTCGGGGAGCACCCAGCAAGCGAAGATCCAGCGCGAGCAGAACTTCAAGCAGGCCGGTGATCTGTACCGCTCATTCAACAAGAAGGAGCGTCAGGACCTGATCGACAACTTCGGAGGCTCGCTGGCGAGCACTGACGACGAGAGCAAGCACATCATCCTGTCGTTCCTCTACAAGGCAGACCCGGAGTACGGCACCGGCGTGACCAAAGTGGCCAAAGGTGACTTGGCACGGGTCAAGGCGCTGGCAGAAAAACTGACTGATTAACTGTTGGTTACGATCGGTGCCCGAAATAGGGCACCGATCCCGTTCAGGAGAAAACCATGCGAATTTCTATCGGTTTACTGATGGCCATGCTGGCCTTTGTCGCCCATGCCGAGCCACCTGACCCGACCGCCCTCAAGGCACAACTGCAGGATTACTACTTCGATGCTGCCCGCCGTGGCGATATCGACATGCTCAACACTTTCATCGAGTCCGGCTACAGCCTTGATACCCGCGACGACAAGGGTTACACCGCGCTGATCCTCGCTGCCTATCACGGCCAGGGCCCGTTTGTGGAACGCTTGCTCAACGCCGGCGCCGACGCCTGTGTGCAAGACAACCGCGGTAATACGGCGTTGATGGGCGCGATCTTCAAAGGCGAGCTGAAAATCGCCCAGCGTCTGCTCGCAACCCGCTGCAACCCCGACCAGCGCAACGGCGCCGGGCAAACCGCGGCGATGTACGCGGGGCTGTTCAAGCGTGTCGAGCTACTTGATGAACTGAAAGCCAAAGGCGCCGACCTCAACGCCGAAGACCCGAACGGCAACAGCGCTTCACGATTGGCCAACGGTGAAATACGGACCCCAACGCCGCGCTGAGCTATCATCGCGGTTTTTCGGTTGGAGGTTCTCAAATGGCAAAGGCCAAGCGCATGTACGGCTGCACGGAGTGCGGCGCGACCTTTCCCAAGTGGGCCGGCCAGTGCACCGAGTGCGGTGCGTGGAACACTCTGACTGAAACCATGATCGAAAGCGGCGGCGCGGCAGCCCCCACGGGGCGTGCCGGCTGGACGGGGCAACAGGCGCAGATCAAGACGCTGGCCGAGGTCAGCGTCGAAGAAATCCCGCGTTTCTCCACCGCCTCCGGCGAGCTGGACCGGGTACTTGGTGGCGGCCTGGTCGACGGCTCGGTGGTGCTGATCGGCGGCGACCCCGGCATCGGCAAATCCACGATCCTGCTGCAAACCTTGTGCAGCATCGCCAGCCGCATGCCGGCGCTGTATGTCACGGGCGAAGAGTCCCAGCAACAAGTGGCCATGCGCGCGCGTCGCCTGGGCTTGCCCCAGGACCAATTGCGGGTGATGACCGAAACCTGCATCGAAAGCATCATCGCCACGGCGCGCATCGAAAAGCCCAAGGTGATGGTGATCGACTCCATCCAGACGATTTTCACCGAACAACTGCAATCGGCACCGGGTGGCGTGTCCCAGGTGCGCGAAAGTGCGGCATTGCTGGTGCGGTACGCCAAGCAGAGCGGCACGGCGATCTTCCTCGTCGGCCATGTGACCAAAGAAGGCGCGTTGGCGGGGCCGCGCGTGCTTGAGCACATGGTCGACACCGTGCTGTATTTCGAAGGCGAGTCCGATGGGCGTCTGCGCTTGCTGCGGGCGGTGAAGAACCGCTTCGGCGCCGTGAACGAACTGGGTGTGTTTGCCATGACTGACCGGGGTTTGAAAGAAGTCTCCAACCCGTCGGCGATTTTTCTCACGCGCGCCCAGGAAGAAGTCCCGGGCAGCGTGGTGATGGCGACGTGGGAAGGCACCCGGCCGATGCTGGTGGAAGTTCAGGCGTTGGTGGATGACAGCCATTTGGCCAACCCGCGCCGTGTGACCCTTGGCCTGGACCAGAATCGTTTGGCGATGCTGCTGGCGGTGCTGCACCGTCACGGCGGCATTCCCACGCATGACCAGGACGTGTTTCTCAACGTGGTGGGTGGGGTCAAGGTACTGGAAACCGCGTCCGACCTGGCGTTGATGGCAGCGGTGATGTCCAGCCTGCGCAATAAACCGCTGCCCCATGACTTGCTGGTGTTTGGCGAAGTCGGCCTGTCGGGCGAGGTGCGCCCGGTGCCGAGCGGCCAGGAACGCCTGAAAGAAGCCGCCAAGCACGGCTTCAAGCGCGCGATCGTACCCAAGGGCAACGCCCCGAAGGAATCGCCGCCGGGGATAAAAATTATCGGGGTCACGCGCCTGGAGCAGGCGCTGGATGCGTTGTTCGAGTAATCAGCAACACTGCAAGCCCGCTCCCACATTCGGTCTGTATTAACTGCTAGAGCTCCAGCAACGCACCGAGCTCGCGGTGCAGTTCATCTTCGTCACCCAGGTTCAGTTCAATCAGCCGCCGTAAATGGCTGATCGAATCCAGGTCGATGTGGTCGCACACAAACCCCAGTTGCCCATGATCGTCATGGGCCAGCTTCACCTGCATCTTAATATGCGCCTGTGGGTCCAGCCGGATATCCACGGTAAATAGCCGCTTGCCATTACCTCGCCAGTCGTCAGGGCGTTCCACCAGCAGGCCCTTGAGCGATACATCCACCAGTTGCACCGGCCAATTCCAGGTGTCCTGGGCAATGGTCGTCCTGGCATCGAAGGCGATTCGCCGAAAACGGCGGCGATCAGACGGTTGCTCGGTCATGGTGAAACCCTCTGTGAATAGAAGGATTGTAGCCTTGCGCCATTACCCGGCTTTTATTTCTGATTTTTTTACAGTTGCGAGGCTCTAGACCAACGTAGGGGGGTGGCCTTTAAGGCCAACAGCGCTAAACTCGGGCTGGCTGTCCTTTCTGTCCACCCTGGCTGGAATATAAAAATGAAAAATAATAATAGCCTGCTACGCCACCTACCCTGGCTGGTGCTGGCAATCGTAGGAGCGTGCGCCCTTGGCGTAGTGGCCTTGCGCCGCGGCGAGGCGATCAACGCCTTGTGGATTGTGGTCGCTGCTGTGGCCATCTACCTGGTTGCGTACCGTTACTACAGTCTGTTCATCGCTAATCATGTGATGCAGCTCGATCCACGGCGGGCCACCCCCGCAGTGCTCAACAATGACGGTCTGGACTATGTGCCGACCAACAAACACATCCTTTTCGGTCACCACTTTGCGGCGATTGCCGGTGCAGGCCCCCTGGTCGGCCCGGTACTGGCGGCGCAAATGGGTTACCTGCCCGGCACCTTGTGGCTGATTGCCGGGGTGGTGCTGGCCGGTGCGGTGCAGGACTTCATGGTCCTGTTCCTGTCCACCCGTCGCAACGGCCGTTCCCTGGGGGACATGGTTCGCGAAGAGATGGGCCGTATCCCGGGGACCATCGCGCTGTTCGGCTGCTTCCTGATCATGATCATCATCCTCGCGGTGCTGGCGCTGATCGTGGTCAAGGCCCTGGCCGAGAGCCCGTGGGGCATCTTCACGGTAATGGCGACCATCCCGATTGCGATGTTCATGGGCGTGTACATGCGCTACATCCGCCCGGGCCGCATCGGTGAAATCTCGATCATCGGCGTGCTGTTGCTGCTGGGTTCAATCTGGCTGGGCGGGCAGATTGCCGCTGACCCGGTGTGGGCCAAGGCGTTCTCCTTCACCGGCGTCCAGATTACCTGGATGCTGGTGGGCTATGGTTTCGTCGCTGCGGTACTGCCGGTGTGGCTGATCCTGGCACCGCGCGACTACCTCTCTACGTTCCTGAAAATCGGCACCATCATTGCCCTGGCGATCGGCATCCTGGTCACCATGCCAGAGCTGAAAATGCCGGCCCTGACCCAGTTCATCGACGGCACCGGCCCGGTGTGGAAGGGCGGTCTGTTCCCGTTCCTGTTTATCACCATTGCCTGTGGCGCGGTCTCGGGTTTCCACGCGCTGATCTCTTCGGGCACCACGCCCAAGCTGCTGGATAACGAAGTCAACTCGCGCTACATCGGTTACGGCGCGATGCTGATGGAATCCTTCGTGGCGATCATGGCGATGGTTGCCGCTTCGGTGATCGAGCCAGGTGTGTACTTCGCCATGAACAGCCCGGCTGCGGTGGTCGGCGCCGACGTGGTAACGGTTGCGCAAACCGTCAGCAGCTGGGGCTTTGCCATTACCCCGGAAGCGCTGACCGCAGTCGCCCATGACATCGGTGAAACCACCATCCTGGCCCGTGCCGGTGGTGCTCCGACGTTGGCGGTGGGGATCGCGCAGATCCTGCACAGTGTGCTGCCGGGTGAAAACACCATGGCGTTCTGGTACCACTTTGCAATCCTGTTCGAAGCGCTGTTCATCCTGACGGCGGTTGACGCCGGTACCCGTGCCGGTCGCTTCATGCTCCAGGATTTGCTCGGCTCCTTTGTGCCATCGCTCAAGCGTACCGAGTCCTGGACCGCCAACCTGATTGCAACCGCAGGGTGTGTGGCGATGTGGGGTTACTTGCTGTACCAGGGCGTGATCGACCCACTGGGCGGCATCAACACCTTGTGGCCGCTGTTCGGCATCTCCAACCAGATGCTGGCCGGTATCGCGCTGATGCTCGCCACGGTGGTACTGATCAAAATGAAACGCCAGCGCTATATCTGGGTGACCATGCTGCCGGCTGTCTGGCTGCTGATCTGCACCGTGACCGCAGGCTTCATCAAGCTGTTCGACGCCAACCCTGCGATCGGCTTCCTGTCGCTGGCCAAGAAGTACAGCGATGCCCTGGCCAACGGCCAGATTCTCGCGCCGGCCAAGAGTATCGACCAGATGCAACACGTGATCTGGAACGCCTACACCAACGCAACGCTGACCGCGCTGTTCCTGTTCGTGGTGTTCAGCATCCTGTTCTATGCGCTCAAGGTCGGCGTCGCCGCCTGGGGCAACAAAGAGCGTACGGATAAGGAAGCCCCGTTCCAGGCCGTGCCGGACGCGTAATAGAGGGTTGCAACCATGTTCAATGACATCAGTCGCCTCGGTAAATACCTCGGTCAGGCCGCGCGCCTGATGGTCGGCATGCCCGACTACGATACCTACGTCGAGCATATGCAAACCAAACACCCGGACAAGCCGATGATGGACTACAAGGCGTTCTTCCGGGAACGCCAGGAGGCCCGTTACGGCGGCAAGGGTGGGCCTAAATGCTGCTGACCCGGTAGCTCGGGCCAGCGGTGATCCCATGTGGGAGCGGGCTTGCTCGCGAAAGCGGTCTGTCAGTTGATGTATGTGCTGACTGACACACTGCTTTCGCGAGCAAGCCCGCTCCCACATTTGTTTGTGTTCCTTCAGTTATCAGGAGATCAGTTTTGTCCTCTCCCATCCCCGTCACCATCCTCAGCGGCTTCCTCGGCGCCGGCAAAACCACCTTGCTGCGCCACCTGCTCAAAGCCGAGCACGGCCTGAAAATCGCCGTGATCGAAAACGAATTCAGTGACGCCGGTATCGACACCCAGCTGTTGGGCGTCGAGCCGGTGCAGGTCATGACCCTGTCCAACGGCTGCGTGTGCTGCACCATCCACACCGACCTGACCAAAGCCCTGTACCTGCTGCTCGAACGCCTGGACAGCGGCGAGATTGCCTTTGACCGCCTGGTGATCGAGTGCACCGGCCTGGCCGACCCGGCGCCGGTGGCCCAGACTTTTTTCATCGACGAAGAACTGCGCGAGCGCTACCTCCTCGACGGCATCATCACGCTGGTGGACGCCGCCCACGCCGAGCATCATCTGACCCAAACCATCGCCCAGGCCCAGATCGGTTTCGCCGACCGCCTGCTGGTGAGCAAGCGTGACCTGGTGGACCAAGCCACTTTCGACGCCCTCAGCCAACGCCTGACGCGGATCAACCGCCGCGCGCCCATTCGAGTGGTGGACCACGGCAACATCGACCTGGGCGAACTGCTCGACGTGCGCGGTTTCAACCTCAACGCCGGAATGAGCCTGCGCCCGGTGAATGCTGCACCGTCCATTGACCGCATCTCCAGCCTGGTGCTGCGCACTGACCAGCCGCTGGATATTGACCGTCTCAGCGAGTTCATGAACGAGTTGCTGGAAGATCACGGCAAACAACTGCTGCGCTACAAGGGCGTGCTCAACGTTGCCGGTGAAGATCGGCGCATGGTGTTCCAGGGCGTGCTCAAACTCTACGGGTTCGATTGGGACACTGAGTGGGGAGAGGGTGAGGCGCGGGAGAGTGTGATTGTGTTTATTGCCGATGAGCTACCGGAGCAGAAAATTCGCAACGGTTTTGCCAAGGTTTACCAATCCTGAATTGAAATACGGTCCACTGTGGGAGCTGGCTTGCCTGCGATGGCGGTGGATCAGCTAATGATGTGCCAGCTGTCAGATCGCTTTCGCAGGCAAGCCAGCTCCCACATTTGATTGCATTTCAGTTTGAGAAAGCAGTGTTTTCAGGCACAAAAAAGCCCGGCTCTTCAGCCGGGCTTTTTATTCAAGCAACTGCAATCAAGCGCCGTATACCGGCAGCTTTTTGCAGATGGCCTTGACCTTCTCACGGACCGCGTCGATCACGGCTTCGTTGTTCAGGTCGGCCAGGATGTCGCAGATCCAGCCAGCCAGTTCCTTGCACTCTGCTTCTTTGAAGCCGCGAGTGGTCACAGCCGGGGTGCCGAAGCGCAGGCCGGAGGTGACGAACGGGGAGCGTGGGTCGTTCGGCACGGAGTTCTTGTTCACGGTGATGAAGGCTTTGCCCAGGGCAGCGTCAGCATCTTTACCGGAAATGTCCTGCTTGATCAGCGACAGCAGGAACAGGTGGTTTTCAGTACCGCCGGACACCACGTCAAAACCGCGCTCGATGAACACGCTCGCCATGGTCTGGGCGTTTTTTACCACTTGTTGCTGGTAAGCCTTGAACTCAGGCTGCAGCGCTTCCTTGAAGCAGATCGCTTTGGCGGCGATCACGTGCTCCAGCGGGCCGCCCTGGGCGCCCGGGAATACGGCGGAGTTCAGCTTCTTCTCGATATCGGCGTTGGCGCGCGCCAGGATCAGGCCGCCACGTGGACCGCGCAGGGTCTTGTGGGTGGTGGTGGTCACCACGTCAGCGAAAGGCACCGGGTTCGGGTAGACGCCAGCGGCGACCAGACCGGCTACGTGAGCCATGTCGACGAACAGGTAGGCACCGACTTTGTCAGCGATTTCGCGAAAGCGCGGGAAGTCCAGGATCTGCGAGTAGGCAGAGAAACCGGCCACGATCATTTTTGGCTTGTGCTCAACCGCCAGACGCTCGACTTCGTCGTAGTCGATCAGGCCGTTGGCATCGATGCCGTATTGAACGGCGTTGTACAGCTTGCCGGAGGACGAAACGCTGGCGCCGTGGGTCAGGTGACCGCCGTGGGCCAGGCTCATGCCCAGGATGGTGTCGCCGCCTTGCAGCAGGGCCAGGTACACGGCGCTGTTGGCTTGGGAGCCGGCGTGCGGCTGGACGTTGGCGTAATCGGCGCCGAACAGTTCTTTTGCACGGTCGATGGCCAACTGCTCAACCACGTCGACGTACTCGCAACCACCGTAGTAGCGCTTGCCTGGGTAGCCTTCGGCGTACTTGTTGGTCAGAACCGAACCTTGAGCCTCCATGACGGCGGGGCTGGTGTAGTTTTCCGAAGCGATCAGTTCAATGTGCTCTTCCTGGCGCACGGCTTCTTGCTGCATGGCAGCGAAGAGATCGGCGTCGTACTTGGCAATAGTCAAATCACGGCTGAACATGGCGGTCCTCAAGGATCGGGGGCAGAAAAGGAGGGCATTCTAACCCAATGGGTTTTAGATGGCATATGAAAGGACATCATGTCGCGGACAAGCGGGATTCACTTAGGGATGAGCGGTGGCTGTTGTGGCGAGGGAGCTTGCTCCCGCTGGACTGCGCAGCAGTCCCAAAAAAAGCGGGGCCGCTTCGCGCCCCAGCGGGAGCAAGCTCCCTCGCCACAGGGAAGTCAGCCCACAAAACTTCAGTCGAACATGAACAGCGCATCATTGCTGAACTGCGCTTCAAACCGGTTCGCCGGCATTGGCCTGCCGAACAGATAGCCTTGAACCTCATCACAGCCATGCTCCCTGAGGAAATCCAGCTGCTCATGGGTTTCCACACCTTCGGCGATCACCGCCAGGTTCAGGCTGTGGGCCATGGCGATAATCGCGCGGGCGATCTGTGCATCTTGCTCGCCGGACGGCAGGCCGTCGACGAAGGTGCGGTCGATTTTCAGCACGTCGATGGGGAACTGCTTGAGGTAGTTCAGCGACGAATACCCCGTGCCGAAGTCATCCACCGCAATGCTCAGCCCGAGGTTTTTCAGGCTGGCGAGGATCTGCATGGCCTCGTTGACTTCGCGCATCAGGATACTTTCGGTCAGCTCCAACTCCAGGCATGCCGGCGGCAGGCCGGTGTCCTTGAGGATGGTGGCGATGCGCTCGCCCAATTGGCCGTCCGAGAACTGCCGCGCCGAGATGTTCACCGAGACTTTCGGCACGCGCACTTTGTTCTGGTGCCAGGTCTTGAGCTGGCGGCAGGCTTCGGCCAGCACCCAGTCGCCCACGTCCACCACCAGGCCCAGTTCTTCGAGCACTGGAATGAAATCCCCCGGCGGCACCAGCCCACGGCGCGGGTGGCGCCAGCGCAGCAGGGCTTCGGCACCGGTCAGGCGCTTGCCGTCGCCGCTGAACTGCGGCTGGTAATACAACACGAATTCGTTCTGGTCGAGGGCGTGGCGCAGGTCGCTTTCCAGTTCCAGGCGCTCCAGGGCACTGGCGTTCATGTCGGCCTGGTAGAACTGGAAGTTGTTCTTGCCGCGCTCCTTGGCGTGATACATCGCGGTGTCGGCGTTTTTCATCAGCTGGCTCAGCTCATTGCCGTCTTGCGGGCTCAAGGCGATGCCGATACTGGCGGTCACAAAGAACTCGCGGCCTTCCAGCACGAACGGTTTGACCAGGCTGGCCAGAATCTGCTCGGCCACGTGAATTGCGCGGTTCAGCGCCATGTCACGGTTGACCCGCGGTTGCAGCAGCAAGGTGAATTCGTCGCCGCCCATGCGTGCCACGGTGTCGTCTTCGGCCACGCAACCGAGCAGGCGCGTGGCCATTTCCTTGAGCATGCGGTCGCCGGCGGCGTGGCCGAGGGAGTCGTTGATCGGCTTGAAGCGGTCGAGGTCGAGGAACATCAGCACCACCCACGACTTTTGCCGCTCGGCCGACTGCAGCGCGGTGTGCAGGCGGTCCTGGAACAGCGTGCGGTTAGGCAGGTGGGTCAGGGCGTCGTAATAGGCCAGGCGGTGGATGCGCTGCTCGCTGGCCTTGCGCTCGCTGATATCACTGAAGAAACACACGTAGCTGGCCAAGTCGCCTTCATCGTCGAACACGGCGGTAATGCCGACCCAGGCCGGGTAATGCTCGCCATTACGGCGTTTGAGCCACACTTCGCCTTCCCAGGTGCTGTGCTGGTGCAGTTGCTTGAGCACGTAACGCAGGTGGGCTTCCTGTTGCTCGTCCACGGTGAGCATGTTCGGCAACTGGTCGAGCACGTCGCTGACGGCGTAGCCGCTGACCCGGCTGAAGGCCTCGTTGGCCTGCACGATGTAGCCGGCCGGGTCCGTGATCAGGATCGCCGAGGTCGAGTGTTCGAACACCGTGGCCGCCATGCGCAGGTCTTTCTCGGCACGGCGCTGCTGGCTGATATCGCGGCCGACCCCCAGGATGCCTTCGAACGCGCCGTGCTCATCCCACACCAGCACCACACGCAGTTCGATCGGTACTTTGCGGCCATCGGCGCGCAGGCAGTCGAACAGGAACAGTTGGGTCTGCACCTCATCGCGCAGCCGGTTGAGCGCGACGGGGTCACCCAGGGCACGGCTGACGTGTTCCGCGAGGCTGTAGATGCCCGTCAGTTGCTGCGGGTTGGCAATGATCGACTGCCAGCCGTTTTTGAACACCCAGTCCACGTCATAGCCCAGCACGGTATTGACGGAGGGGCTGACGTAGTTGAGCGCCAGTTGGCTGTCGGTCGAGCAGATCACGTCGCTGATGCTTTCGGCCAGCATGCGGTAACGCTGCTCGCTGTCGCGCAGTGATTCGCTGGCTTCGATCTGGTCGGTTACGTCCTTGGCCACGCCGATGATCCGCGTGACCACGGCCGTTTTGTCCCGGGCCAGGGCCTGCTCGCGGATGTCGAAGCGGCGCCACTGGTTATTGCGATGGCGAAAGCGCAGTTGGCATTGCAGCTGGGTCGCATAGCCGGCCTGGCGCTGCTGTTGGCGCAGGTCGTGGTAAAACTCGGCGTCCTCGGGGTGCAGCAGGATCTCCCAGAAGTACTCGCCCATTTGCTGCAGTTCGGCCTTGTTGTAGCCCAGGGTATGGCCCAAATGGTGGTTGCTGAAAATCATGCGCTGGCTGATCACGTCCTGCACATACAGGTGATCGGGCACGGTGCGCACCACGTCCGACCAGAAACTCTCACGCTCCACCAGCGACAATTCGATCAGCTTGCGGCTGGTGATATCGCTGATGCTGAGGATCACCGCCTTGAAGTCGTCCTGCTGCTCCGGCAGGCGCATGACCAGCCACAGGTATTGCTCATTGCCGCTGACATCATTGAGCTGGATCTCCAGCTCCAACTGTTTCTGCTGGGTCAGCACAGCTTCCAGTACTTGATAGCCGATGGCCGTGGCGTTGCTCGGGCTATCATCGATCAGGCGCTCCCAGGCCTCGTCACACGAGCTCACATTCAGCAGGCGCACGGCCACCTGGTTGACCTCGGTGACGCGCAACTCCTTGAGCAATTGTTGGCGTTCTGCGGTGTTGTTGTGCAACCACGCTTGCAGTTGCTCGCGGGTTTGCATCTTGGCTTTGGCGAAGAAGGTCCTCAGCCCCGACAGATCAAGCACGCACAGGGCCACGCCGGTGCCTTCGAAAATATCCTGATAGCGCCGCCGGCCTTCATGCACCTGGCGTTGGCGCCGACGCATGTTCAGCAGCACGATCACCGGGATCAGCGAAAAGGCCAGGCCCAGCAGGCATTTGCCGATAAATGCCGGCAGCAGCTGTTCCAGCACCGCGCTGCGGTCGAACAGGCCGCGCAATTGCCAATCGCTTTTGCTCAGGGGCGTGACCAGCACGCTTTTGTTCAATTCATCGGGGGTCAATGCCGATGCCCATTGCGCCGGCATCCCGTTGTCACGGCTGACCACACGGTGGTTCAGGCGGTTTTCGATGGCCCACATCGGGCGGCTGCCCTGGCCGTCCTGGCGCGTAAGGTTGGCCAGGTAGTTGGGCGCAAGGCGCAACGCCCAGTACATTTTCGAGCCGCCGCTGGATTGTTGCAGCAACAAGTAGATGAGCGTGCCGTCGGGGTTGTTGCTCAGGTAATACGGCTGGGAGCGGCTGCGTTGCACCAGCTCTTCAAGCCAGACGCGGTCCTGGCTGTCTTTGGCGCTGTCACTGATCATCGCGCCGCTGGGGGCGAGCAGGGCGACGCTGCGCAGTTCCGGCAGCGAGCGCTGCAAGGTGCGCATCAGGGCCTGTTGCTGTTCGTCGTCTCGCGGCGGCTCGACCATCGGCAGCAGGTTAAGCGCGATTTTCGCGCTCAGGGCCATGTTCAGGCTGATCTGTTCAGCCAGGTCGGCGCTGTAGTTGATGGTGTATTGCTGTTGGTTCTTCTGGTTTTGCTGCAACTGGTCCAGCAGTTGCCAGAACAACAAGGCGAGCAGCATCAGGACAAGCGTCGCCAATGCGCCTTTGAGGGTGCCGTGCAGGGGCGCTCCCGGCGCAATATGAGCGGCGCGCAGGGGAGTGGGCGGCGTGACTTTGGACAAGCTGTGATCCTGCGGTTTGGCTGGACTGGCGCGCGACGTGCACTATAAGCCGGACGCCCGGAGGGCGGCTAGCATGCCTTGAGTTGTGGCAAAGTGCCAGCCCCGCCTGGCTGGACTGACCAGGCGCATTCAGGTAGCTTTGCCGGTTACGCGAGGGCGTTCCAGCCCCAGACATTCAGGCTTTTTCCGCACGCAGGCATTGATGATAGTCAAAGGCCCGCGCCGCGCATGGCCTGGCACGGGCTTCGCCCGCTTAATTCATCAGTCACTGACGCTAGGTTCACCATGGCTCAATACGTCTTCACCATGCATCGGCTGGGAAAAGTTGTTCCGCCGAAGCGGGAAATCCTGAAAAACATTTCGCTGTCCTTCTTCCCCGGCGCCAAGATCGGCGTGCTCGGCCTCAACGGTTCGGGTAAGTCCACGCTGCTGAAAATCATGGCCGGCGTCGACACCGAATTCGAAGGCGAAGCCCGCCCGATGCCGGAACTGAACATCGGTTACCTGCCCCAAGAGCCGATCCTGGACCCGACCAAGACCGTGCGCGAAGTGGTTGAAGAAGCCGTCGCCGTGATCAAGAACGCCCAGGCCCGCCTGGACGAGGTCTACGCCGCTTACGCTGAAGAAGATGCTGACTTCGACAAACTGGCCGCTGAACAGGCCAAGCTCGAAGCCATCCTGCAAGCGGGCGACGGTCACAACCTGGAGCGCCAGCTGGAAGTCGCCGCCGACGCGCTGCGCCTGCCGGCGTGGGACGCCAAGGTCGAATTCCTGTCTGGTGGTGAAAAACGCCGCGTGGCCCTGTGCCGCCTGCTGCTGTCGGCCCCCGACATGCTGCTGCTCGACGAACCCACCAACCACCTGGACGCCGACTCCGTGGCTTGGCTGGAACACTTCCTTCACGATTTCCCGGGCACCGTGGTAGCGATCACGCACGACCGGTACTTCCTGGACAACGTGGCCGGCTGGATCCTCGAGCTCGACCGTGGCGCCGGTATCCCTTACGAGGGCAACTACTCCGGTTGGCTGGAAGCCAAGTCCGACCGTCTGGCCGCCGAATCCAAGCAGCAATCGGCCCACGAAAAAGCCATGAAGGAAGAACTGGAGTGGGTGCGCAAAGGCGCCAAGGCCCGCCAGTCCAAATCCAAGGCCCGTCTGCAACGTTTTGAAGAAATGCAGTCGCAGGAATTCCAGAAGCGTTCGGAAACCAACGAGATCTACATCCCGGCCGGCCCGCGCCTGGGTGACAAGGTCATCGAATTCAAGAACGTTTCCAAAGGCTACGGCGACCGTGTGTTGATCGACAACCTGTCGTTCTCCATGCCAAAAGGCGCAATCGTCGGCGTTATCGGTGGTAACGGTGCGGGTAAATCCACGCTGTTCCGCATGCTGATGGGCAAGGAAACCCCGGATTCGGGCAGCATTGAAGTCGGTGAAACCGTACAGCTTGCCTGCGTTGACCAGAGCCGTGACGACCTCGACGGCAGCAAGACGGTGTTCCAGCAGATTTCGGATGGCTCCGACCAGATCCGCATCGGCAACTATGAAATCCCGTCGCGCACCTACGTCGGCCGTTTCAACTTCAAGGGTGGCGACCAACAGAAGTTCGTCAAGGACCTGTCCGGTGGTGAGCGCGGTCGCTTGCACCTGGCCCTGACCCTGAAAGAGGGCGGCAACGTATTGCTGCTCGACGAACCGTCCAACGACCTCGACGTTGAAACCCTGCGTTCCCTGGAAGAAGCCCTGCTGGACTTCCCGGGCGCCGCCATTGTGATCTCTCACGACCGGTGGTTCCTTGACCGCGTCGCGACCCACATCCTGGCGTACGAAGATGACTCGCAAGCGGTGTTCTTCGAAGGCAACTACACCGAGTACGAAGCGGACCGTAAAAAGCGTTTGGGCGATGCGGCTGCCCAGCCGCACCGCGTGCGACACAAAAAACTGGCCTGATTCGGGTTGGTGGTTTGAAAAAGCGGAGCCTTCGGGCTCCGTTTTTTTTGCGCGTTTTCAGGAAAACCGAAGCGTCTGCATCGCAGGCAAGCCAGCTCCCACATTCGACCGCATTCCAACATTATAAATCGATCAAATGTGGGAGCTGGCTTGCCTGCGATGGCTGTTTAACTGTTGGTGCATTCTTAAAGTTGAAATCCCGTTTCTGGTGCAAAAAATGGGATTTATTTATATCTATTGCACCATTTAAATTCACAAAGGCGACATTTTGCGCTTTTCAGGTGCGACATGAATTGCTAAGGTCCGGCTCAATCTCCCTTAAAAACAATCAAATTGCCGGGACTTTCCATGATCGAATCTGTCGAATCTTTCCTTTCTCGCCTCAAGAAACGCGACCCCGACCAGCCGGAATTCCATCAGGCCGTAGAAGAAGTCCTGCGCAGCCTGTGGCCCTTTCTTGAAGCCAACCCTCACTACCTGGCATCGGGCATTCTGGAGCGCATCTGCGAACCGGAGCGCGCCATTACCTTCCGGGTGTCGTGGGTGGATGATCACGGCAAGGTGCAGGTCAATCGCGGGTTCCGTATCCAGATGAACAGCGCCATCGGCCCCTACAAGGGCGGCCTGCGCTTCCACCCCTCGGTGAACCTGGGTGTGCTGAAATTCCTCGCCTTCGAGCAGACCTTCAAGAACTCCCTGACCTCGTTGCCCATGGGCGGAGGCAAAGGCGGCTCGGACTTCGACCCCAAGGGCAAGAGCGACGCCGAAGTGATGCGCTTTTGCCAGGCCTTCATGAGTGAGCTATACCGGCATATCGGTGCTGACGTGGACGTGCCGGCAGGCGATATCGGCGTGGGCGCCCGCGAAATCGGCTTTCTGTTTGGCCAGTACAAGCGCCTGAGCAACCAATTCACCTCGGTGCTGACCGGCAAGGGCATGACCTACGGCGGTAGCCTGATCCGCCCTGAGGCTACCGGCTTCGGCTGTGTGTACTTCGCCGAAGAAATGCTCAAGCGCAATGGCCAACGGGTCGAAGGCAAGTGCGTGGCCATTTCCGGTTCCGGCAACGTCGCACAATACGCGGCGCGCAAGGTCATGGATTTGGGTGGCAAGGTGATTTCCCTGTCCGACTCCGAAGGTACCTTGTACGCCGAAAGTGGTTTGACCGAAGAACAATGGTCGGCGCTGCTGGAGCTGAAAAACGTGCAACGCGGGCGTATCAGTGAATTGGCCGAGCGTTTTGGCCTGGAGTTCCGTAAAGGCCAAACCCCTTGGACGTTGGCCTGCGATATCGCGCTGCCCTGCGCCACCCAGAATGAGCTCGATGCCGACTCCGCTCGCACGCTGCTGCGCAACAACTGCATCTGCGTGGCCGAAGGCGCGAACATGCCAACCACCCTTGAGGCGGTGGATATCTTTATCGAGGCCGGCATTCTGTTCGCGCCGGGCAAGGCCTCCAACGCCGGTGGCGTGGCCGTAAGTGGCCTGGAAATGTCGCAGAACGCCATGCGCCTGCTGTGGACCGCTGGCGAAGTCGACAGCAAGCTGCACGCCATCATGCAGTCGATCCACCATGCCTGCGTGCATTACGGTGAAGAAAACGGCCGGGTGAACTACGTGAAAGGCGCGAACATTGCGGGTTTTGTGAAAGTCGCCGATGCGATGCTGGCCCAAGGCATCGTCTAAGCCTCGGGCTCTACGCGCAGCACTTCGATCAACTGATCACCGACGGGGCGTTTCCACAGCACCTCGTCGCCTACCTGGGCCCCGAGCAACGCACGACCCAAGGGCGAGCCCCAATTGATCAGGCCGGCGTTGGCGTCGGCTTGGTCTTCACCGACCAACTGAATGCGCTGCTGCTCATCGTGCTCATTGGCAAAGGTCACCCAACTGCCGATCTGCACCTTGTCGCTCGAGGTGGCCGGGGCCACGACCTGCGCGCTTTGCACGCGCTGGTTGAAATAACGCAAATCCCGCTCAAGGTCCGCTTGGCGTTGTTTATCGTCCTTGGCGGACTCGAGGCTGTATGCCTGCTGCAACTGCGCAACCTTGGCCTGTAATTGCGCCAAGCCTTGCGCAGTTACGCGGTTGGGCTGCTCACTGATCTGACGCTCCACCGGCTGATCGGCCTGGGCGGCGGCGTTGTCCTCATTCACAAAAGCACGGCTCATGACGTTCTCCCTCTATGGAGTTAGGGCCATGTTCGCTGCGCTTTAGTTTCGATGGATGTCTGAAAGCGACCTATTGCGAGCGATACGCCCTGGCCGCGTCACGATCCTTCTCCTGCTGCCAGGCACGTTCGCGGTCATCCCAGTGGTTGTCCTTGTAGTCGCGCAATTCCTCGTTCTCGCGCATGGCCTTGCACTGGCGGAAACCGTCTTCCCAGCCTTCAGCGTATTCGCGGTCTTTCAGATAACGCGGCACATTCTTGCGAAACTCCCCACTGACCACCCCGGCGGCCTGGCGGCCACTGCTGCAACCGTCGTCAAAGCCATCGGCGAAGGCGGGCGGGTAGCCCTTGGCGAGTAAATCCTGATGGGTGGACTGGCAACCTGACAACCACACTACCGCGCACAGCATTACCGCAGACCGCCACATGGCGTACTCCCTTCGCCGTTTTACGGCTGATGGGGGAAAGTCTAGATAGGGATTTGTCGGGGAGGTGTGAAAGGGAGGTGAGAAAGGTGTTGTGCATGCAGGCCGTGCGATGTTTCAGGCTAAACACAAAACCAAATGTGGGAGCGGGCTTGCTCGCGAAAGCGGTGTGTCAGCCAAGTATCCAGTGACTGACACACCGCCTTCGCGAGCAAGCCCGCTCCCACATTTTGATTGCTGATCGGCTTCAGGTCAGTAGTGATACCACTTCACTTCGAGCAGCACTTCATTCACGGGCGTCGACAAATGGCTGTACTCGCGCTGGGCACTCAGGCGCAGGCCCAGGTTACGCGACAGTTCCCACTGCTGGTTCAGGCTGACACTACGCCGCACTTCGCCATTGGTGAAGAAATCACCCTTGGCTTCCAGGCTCAAATTGCCCAGCGGGTTTTTCCACAGTACGCCGGTGTTGAAGCCGGCGGCGGGGGAGATGGCTTCGCTGAAGTCGTTGTTGTGTTCCACGCGTACGGTGCCGAGGGCGAAGCCGAGCATGTCGTCGGTCAGTTGCCAGGTGCCGCCGGCGCCGCCGTTGACGTGGGCGACGAGGGTTTCGTCGTCGTGTTTGCCCGGCACGCGTTCCAGGCCGCCGGTGACTTGCCAGGACCACGGCTGCAACAGCGCGTTACGCGGCGTCAGGGAGCGGATGGTGGCCAGGTCCAGTTGCTGCAGTTGCCAGTGGTTGCCTTCGTACTGGCGCAGTTTCATTTGCAGGATTTCGATCTGCGCGCCCAAGGGGAAGCCTTCGGCGTTGTCGTTGAGGTCGTGGTAGGCCATGCGCAGGCCGTATTCGCCGAAGGTCTTGCTGCCACGGGTGCCGATGCCGGCTTGCCAGGTGCGCGACTCATGGCCGTTTTCCGGCAAGCCGGGGCGTTCGATCTGAAGGTCTGGCGGCGGGTTCTGGTTGATTGCGCGCAGCAGTTCGAAACTGCGTTGGGAGCGTTCGCTGTCTCGCTCCAGGCCGTTGGCGCGGTAGCGGCCCAGGCGGTAGGCGGCGTCGATGATCAGCGCCTGGCGGTCTTTGGCGATAGCCTTGAAGGCTGGCGCTTGTAACTGTTGGGTGTCGTCGCTGACTTTCAGCACCCATTGCTGCTCGTCGCTGTTGAGCGGCTTGGCGCGCTCCAGCAACTCGCGTTCGCGGGACGGGCGGTAATCAATCTTTTCCACCAGGCCTGCGTCTTTTACCGCTTTGACGGTGTCGGTCGGGATGGCGGTCAGCGGGAATTGCTCGGTCAGGCGCAGGCCGGGGCGGGCCACTTGCAGCAACTCGAGCAGGCGGTAGGAGCAGTTTTCATCGAAGAAAAAGTAGTCGAACTGGATCTGCTTGAGTTCCCACACGTGCTCGACCATACGCTTGGTCTCGACCTCGGTGAGGTTCAGGCGGTATTCCCAAAGGTCGCGGTTTTCGAGGCTACGGTACTCGGAGAGTTTTTCCTGGTAGGGCACCAGGGCGAACAAACCGGGGTAGCCGCCCATCAGGCCTTTCCAGGCGTAGAGAATGCTGTTGTCCGAGCCTTCGATGTAGGCGCCGAAGTTGATCGCGTAGCTGAGCAGGGCGGTCTTGTCGCGTTGCACATCGGCCTGGTCGATACGCAGCAGGGTGTGGCCGAACATCGACGACGGGCTGTTGAGGTAGGCCGCCGGGAAGATCATCACCGCGCTGTGGGGCGCGACGTCCTTGAACCATTGGGTGAATTCCTTGCACTCCAGCGCCGGAAGGTCGGTCAGGTGCAGTTGGTCCTTGAGCCAGCGCGTGCGGGCGGGGTAAACGCATTGGACGTGCTTTTCACCCAGGCTTGCCGGAGCATAAAGCGCTTCTACGGTGGCCTTGAGTTCAGCGTCCGGGTGGTGTGCGCCATCGGGCGCGAGAAAGAATTTCTTGTCGCTGACATAGCTGCGCCAGCCACTGATTTTGCCGGCTTCATAATGGCCCAAAGACAGCCAGAACGGGTCGTTGGCCAGTTGCTGCAAACGTTGATCATCAATATGCGGGGCCGCGTACAGCGGGGCGCAGGCGAAGAGTGCCAGCCAGGCAAAGCGTTTGAGCATAAGGGCAACTTAAGTCGGAAAAAGTGAGACCCAAAGGGGAGGCGGGTCCAAAAACAAGGCCCGCGCCTCGAAAGGCGCGGGCGGGTCGAGCTTAAGCCTGGGTGGCGTACTTCGCCAGGCGGGAATCGCTTTTCAGTACAGCCAGGGTGTTGTTGTGCACGTCGTCGGCGGTCACGTCAGCCTTGCTGAAGATCTGCTGGAAGTGCTCGTGGGTCACGGCCGCGAAGTGTTCGCGATCTTCCGGTGCAACGCCCAGTACCACCGCGTAGGTGGTCAGCGCTTCGCCGTTGCCTTTGGCCATGTCTTCAGACAGCTCGTTCATCATGCCATTCATGGCAATCCAGGACTTGCCGCCGTAGGTCAGGGCGCTGTTGGTGCTGCAACCGTTGGTGCCCGAGGTCATGCCGAACGTGGCGTTACCCGAGGTGCCGTTGGTGGTGGAGGCCAGGAAGTGAGCCGGAGTGCCGCGCTGGCCTTCGAACAACATGTTGCCCCAACCGCAGTTCGGGCCACCTGGTGCTTCTGCCATTGCATTGAGGGAGACGACGGTGAAGAGAGTACCAAGAAGGATCCGTTTCATAGCTTTGTTCTCTTTGTGTGCAAACCAATGGACAAGGGTTCAGGCGCGTCGCAGCGCCCTAGGGGCCAGTTATTTAGTCCAACCCGCGCAGTTTGGAGTTTAGGCACGTTCCGGGGGTTCCGTTATTTTTTATAAAACAATCAGACTTATCGCGATTTATTTGTAGGGCGCATCCCGTGTCTATGCTTTCCCACAGGCTCGCCTTGCCAGAGCGCGCAAGCGAGAGCCAGAATGCCGTTATCTGCCCCGCCTGATGTAAGGAAGCCCGATGCCTGATCCTGTTGCTGCCAGCTTGCGTCTAGCGCCTGAAGCGCTGACTCGCCCTTTCTCCGCTGAACAGTTCAGCTTCTCGACCACCAATGATTTGGAGCCCTTTCGCGGTGTGCTTGGCCAGGAACGCGCAGTTGAAGCGTTGCAGTTTGGTGTGGCCATGCCACGCCCCGGTTACAACGTGTTTGTCATGGGCGAGCCCGGTACCGGCCGCTTTTCGTTCGTCAAACGCTACCTGAAAGCCGAAGGCAAACGCCTGCAGACCCCGGCGGACTGGGTCTACGTCAACAATTTTGATGAGCCGCGCGAACCGCGTGCCCTGGAATTGCCGGGCGGCGCTGCGGCGGCGTTTATCGCCGATATCAACGGGCTGGTCGACAACCTGGTCGCCACCTTCCCGGCGGTCTTCGAACACCCGACTTATCAACAGCGCAAAAGCGCCATCGACCGCGCTTTCAACCAGCGTTACGACAAGGCCTTGGACGTGATCGAGCGTCTGGCCCTGGAAAAAGACGTGGCGCTGTACCGCGACAGCTCCAACATCGCCTTCACCCCGATGCTAGACGGCAAGGCGCTGGACGAGGCCGAGTTTTCGCAACTGCCGGAAGCCGACCGTGAGCGTTTCCACACGGACATTTCCGAGCTGGAAGAGCGCCTTAACGAAGAACTGGCGAGCCTGCCGCAGTGGAAGCGTGAATCCAACAACCAACTGCGCCAATTCAACGAAGAAACCATCACCCTGGCCCTGCAGCCGTTGCTCGCGCCGCTGTCGGAAAAGTACGCAGAAAATGCTGCGGTGTGCGGTTACTTGCAAGCCATGCAGGTGTATTTGCTGAAAACCGTGGTCGAGCAATTGGTCGACGACTCCAAGACCGACGCCCAGGCGCGCAAGCTGCTTGAGGAGCAATACTGCCCGAGCCTGGTGGTTGGCCACCCGGTCAACGGCGGCGCGCCGGTGGTGTTTGAACCGCACCCGACCTACGACAACCTGTTCGGCCGTATCGAATACAGCACCGACCAGGGCGCGCTCTACACCACTTACCGCCAACTGCGCCCAGGCGCATTGCACCGTGCCAACGGCGGTTTTCTGATCCTTGAGGCCGAGAAAATGCTCGGCGAACCGTTTGTGTGGGATGCGCTCAAGCGTTCCCTGCAATCGCGCAAGCTGAAGATGGAATCGCCACTGGGGGAATTGGGCCGCCTGGCGACCGTGACCCTGAACCCGCAGATGATTCCGTTGCAGGTCAAAGTCATCATCATCGGCTCGCGCCAGTTGTACTACGCGTTGCAGGACGCCGATCCGGATTTCCAGGAGATGTTCCGCGTTCTGGTGGATTTCGACGAAGACATCCCGATGGTCGACGAGAGCCTGGAGCAGTTCGCCCAGTTGCTCAAAACCCGCACCTCGGAAGAAGGCATGGCGCCGCTGACGTCGGATGCGGTGGCGCGGTTGGCCACGTACAGCGCACGGCTGGCGGAGCATCAGGGCCGTTTGTCGGCGCGTATTGGTGACTTGTTCCAACTGGTCAGCGAGGCGGATTTCATTCGCCACCTGGCCGGCGACGAGATGACCGATGCCGGCCATATCGAACGCGCGCTCAAGGCCAAGGCCACGCGTACCGGGCGGGTGTCGGCGCGGATTCTCGACGACATGCTCGCCGGGGTCATCCTCATCGATACCGCAGGTGCCGCGGTGGGCAAGTGCAACGGGCTGACAGTGCTCGAAGTCGGGGATTCGGCGTTTGGCGTACCGGCGCGGATTTCTGCCACGGTGTACCCGGGCGGCAGCGGCATTGTGGACATCGAGCGCGAGGTTAACCTCGGCCAGCCGATTCACTCCAAGGGCGTGATGATCCTCACTGGTTACCTGGGCAGCCGCTATGCCCAGGAATTCCCGCTGGCGATCTCGGCGAGTATCGCGCTGGAACAGTCCTACGGTTACGTGGACGGCGACAGTGCATCGCTCGGCGAGGCCTGCACCTTGATTTCGGCATTGTCGAAAACGCCGCTCAAGCAGTGTTTCGCCATCACCGGCTCCATCAACCAGTTTGGTGAAGTGCAGGCGGTGGGCGGGGTCAACGAGAAGATCGAAGGCTTCTTCCGCCTCTGCGAAGCGCGCGGGTTGACCGGTGAACAGGGCGCGATCATTCCCCAGGCCAACGTCGCCACGCTGATGCTCGACGAGAAGGTGCTGCAGGCCGTGCGGGCCGGGCAGTTCCATATCTACGCCGTGCGCCAGGCCGACGAGGCGCTGAGCCTGCTGGTGGGCGAGCCGGCCGGTGAGCCGGACGAGGAAGGGCAATTCCCCGAAGGCACGGTCAATGCCCGCGTGGTCGAGCGCTTGCGCGCGATTGCCGAGATGATCAGCGAGGAAGATTTGAAGGAGGCGGAGAAGGAGTTGGCGCAGCAGGCGCTGGCGGAAGCCAAACTCACCTGATTTTTCGTCGGAGTGCAGTCAATGTGGGAGCGGGCTTGCTCGCGAAGGCGGTGTGTCAGTCGACTTATAAGTGGCTGATCTACCGCATTCGCGAGCAAGCCCGCTCCCACATTGGTTCAGTGGTGTGTTTGGGAATGACGTGTAGTTCGCCATATTTTTGACTCGTTCATCAGGGGCCAACGCCCGTTGGTCCCTACAACCTTGGTTTGTACTGGTTTTCTTCTATTCTCAGCTCAAGGGATATCCAAAGGAGTCGCTGGATAGAAACAGCCTCGGCCCTGGGTTGAGGTTGAACACCGATCTACCGAGGGTCGCCGCCATGCCGCGCAACCTTTGCCTTACCCGCCAATGCTTGGGCCTGGTCACCCGTATCGAATGTTCCATTCGCCCTCTTGCCGGGGATAACGGGATGTGGACCTTGTTGTTTGCCGCTGGAATGACGGGCGAACAGCCATCCACCATCAAGTCCCAAGGCCCGTTTCACGGGCCTTTCGTGGCGGAAACCATTCTGGGGTCCATCGTCGACAGCCTGACGCTGCACGGCTACGAGTTGGCGGACGACCCGCAGATCTGGTGCCTGCACCTGCAGGCCCACCTGCGGCAGCTCAATGGAGAGCGAGTACACGCGACCCGTGATACCCACCACTGAGTTTTACTTGGTCTCTGGCTTGTCCAGCTTGACCTCGAAGCCGTATTGCACGGTGTCGAGGTCGGTGCGCTGGTAACTTTCCAGCGAAGTCGGCTGGCCGTAGAAGTAATGCACGTCAAACAGCGCCGTGCCGTACTCCTCGGCGCGGTGGCTGACCCCGAGGATTTCCTTGAGGTAGTTGCCGCTGGCGTCCCTGGCATAGAAGCGCCAGCTGTCGGAGGGGAATTCCTTCTGGTCGACGACCAGTGCGTTGTCCTTGAGCGACAGGCCTTTGGGCAGCTTGGCCACATCAATCGTGGCCTTGTTGATCGTGGCCAGGAACAGCGGCACCGAACCCACCACAAACGCCGGCGTTTCGGGGAACAGGTTTAGATCGTATGTCAGCGTGCCGCTGCCCGCGTTCAGCTCAAAGGCTTCGGAGGGCAGCTCAATGGGCTCGCCGCGCTCGCCCTTGTCGTCTGCCGTGAAGAAGGTGATAGGCGCGTCGCTGTTGTTGCGCTCGGCGCCGACCAGGTCGTCGTTGAAGGTGAAGGGGTGGTCAAACACGACTTTCGCGGCACTGGCGTCTTCGGTCGACTGGCTGATGGTGACGCTTTTTTTCAGCTGGTCCTCGGTCATCGCCGCGTCTTTGAGCCAGCTGGCGACGCCGTCGTCATACACCGTGACCGGCATCGGCAGGGGTTGCACGGTATTTTGCAGGCTGTTCTTGTCGAAGCGTTGCACCGGCAGGTCGAGGTCTTTGCGCGTGAGCGTGGCGGTGGAGAAGTCGAGGACATTGACCTGCAGGCTGTCGATCACGCCGTTGAAGTACACCTTGGCGTAATGGCTGCTTTGCTTGTGCTCGAAGGCTTTTTGCTCGTCAGTGAGTTGTTTTTCGAACGCATCCGACCAGGTTTTTTGCTTCTGCATCTCGGCCAGCTGTTTTTCATAGAACGCCACTTGCGCGGCGTTTTCGTTGATCGAGCCTGAGCGCGTCAGAAATTGCCCGGTGCTGTCCCGGGCCTGCACCAGCAGCGGGTTCGGTGATTCGTCGCCGACTTCCGGCGCCAGTGGCTCGCTGTTGGTCAGCTCGATCTCGGCGTAGTTTTTTTCCAGCAACAGCAGGTTGAGGGTGATGTTGCCCTCGGTGCGTTTGTGGCCGACGTCTTTTTTCGACAAGTCGAAGGTCAGCACCTTGCCCGGCGCAACTACCTCCACCGCGCCTTTAAGGCTCACGGGCTGCGGCTGGCTCTTGTTCTCGGTTTCGATGCCGTCAATAAACGGGTAGGTGATGGTCAGGTCATCGGGGTTGGTCAGGTTGGAGCTGCTGGGGCTGAGCTGGATGCCCGGGTCGGTTTCCGACCATTCCGGCTGGAACGGGATGACCTTGTTGTTGCTCAAGGTCACCGACTGCCATTCCAGGCCGTGAGGAAAGGGGAATTGATCCGGGGTGTTGAAGGTGAACGGGAAGACCGGCTGCAAGTCGGTCAGGTAGTCGGAGTGCGAGGCTTTGCGCAGCACGAACAGGCCGTTGATGTAGGTGTCCACCAAGGCCTGGGGCGTGGGGTAGTGCTTGAGCAGGGCCAGGGTGTCTTCGCCGTATTCGGCTTCGATGGGCTTGTCGGCGAGCTTGACGCGGGCGCGCTCGAGCAACAGCAGGGAGCCGCCGAGGTCGGCGATGGCGTCGCGCAGTTTGGGGTCCTGGATGCTGTCCAGCGACTGCTCGAACTTGGCGGTTTTCTCTTCGAGGGTGGCTTGCTTGGGCTCTTCTTTGGGTGAGCAGCCGCCACTCATCAGCAACATCGCACCCAGGCCGATAGTGGCCAAATGGGATCGCACATCCATCATCTGAGTTTTTCCTGTTCGACGTCATCGAGCCGATTTGATGGGCTCGACACTAGCAGAAAAATCTTCTTACAGATGCCGCTCAGGTCAGTTTTCTCGCGGTGACAGGTGTTTGTGAGCGGCTGGTATACTCGCGGCCATTTTTAGCAGAGCTGTGTGAGATTCAATGGAACGCTTTATCGAAAATGCCATGTATGCCTCGCGTTGGCTGCTGGCGCCGATCTATTTCGGTTTGTCCCTGGGGTTGCTGGCGCTGGCGCTGAAATTCTTCCAGGAAGTGATTCACCTGCTGCCCAGCGTCTTTTCGATGGCCGAGTCGGAGCTGATCCTGGTGCTGCTGTCGTTGATCGACATGGCGCTGGTCGGCGGCCTGCTGGTGATGGTGATGATTTCCGGCTACGAGAATTTCGTCTCGCAGCTGGACATCGATGAGAGCAAGGAAAAGCTCAACTGGCTGGGCACCATGGACTCGTCCTCATTGAAGATGAAGGTGGCGGCCTCCATCGTGGCGATCTCGTCCATCCACCTGCTGCGCATCTTCATGGACGCCAAGAACGTCGATCCGCAGCATTTGATGTGGTACGTGATCATCCACATGACCTTCGTGATCTCGGCGTTCGCCATGGGTTACCTGGACAAAGTCACCAAGCACTGATGCACGGCGCCAGCCTTACTGCTCGACGAAGAAGTAAGGCTGGCGGCCGATTTTCATCTCCTTGATCACGGTGACCTTCTCACTCAGCTGTTCGGTACGGTCCAGCAACGCGATGTTGCCCGGCTTGGCCGTGAGAAAACTGCGCAGCTGCGCTTCGGTTTGCAGGATCGGCAAGTAGGCTTGCAGGTAGAACACGCTGGCGCCGGCAATGCGTTCGTTGGGCTGGAATAACACCACGTCCTTGCCTTCGTTTTGATAGGCCTTGGCCTGGCTGATCACCGGCACGAACGACTCACGTTTATCCGCTTTCGGCGCAAACCAGAACGCGGCCGTCATGTAACTGACAATGGCCAGGGTGAAGGCGCCGACGATCACGCCCCGGTGATAGCGATACAGCCAAGGCTTGCGGGTTTTCGCCCATTCCAGCAACACCCCGGCATATTCTGCGGCGAGTACAGCGGCGGCGGGGGTGAGCGCCATCAGGTAAACCACGCGTTTACTGGAGGCCAAGGTCAGCAGGGTGAACTGCGCCACCAGCCATACGCTGAAGAACAAGTGGTAGCGGTTGCGCACCAGGGTTTTGCGAAAGTGCCACAGGCCCAGGTACACCAGGATATTCCAGGGCAGGAAGGCCTCGGGCAGTTTGGCGATGTAGTAGTAGATGGGCTCGTAATGCCCGGCTTCGACAAAGGAGCCGCTGAAGCGCCCGACGCTGTTGGTCCACAGCACTTCGGCCACGGACTGCATCCCGCCGCGCTGGAACAGGAACCCCAGCCAGATCAGCAGCGGCACCAAGGCCAGCACCGTGAACAGCGCCGGCTTGAGCCAGTCGCCGATGCGCACGCGTTTATCCATCACGCTGGTGCTGAGCAGGTACACAAAGATCACAATGCCCGGCATCGCCAGGCCCAGCACGCCTTTGCTCAGGGTGGCGATGACCATCCCGGCGGTAAACAACGCCCAGGCCCAGGCCGCGGAGCCTTGGCGGTCTGGCCGCACGGCTTGGTAGAACGCCAGCAGCGCGGTGGTCACGCCCAGGCTGAGCAGCGAGTCTTCACCCACGCCGCGCACATTGCCCCAGTAACTGGCCATGGTTGCCAGAATCAGCGCGGCGCAGAACGCCAGGGTTTTCGGCCGCCCGAACTGGCGCAGCATCCCGTAAAACAGCATCACGCTGAACAGGCCGGCAAACGCCGACGCCAGGCGCACGGCCCAGGTGGTGCCGCCAAACAGGCGGATGGCACCGGCATCCAGCCATAGGCTCAGGGGCGGTTTTTCCAGGAAGGGTTCCTGGAACAGGCGCGGGATCACCCAGTCATTGTCCAGGTGCATGGCCATCGCGATCCCGGCGACACGGGCCTCGGTGGAGCCTTGAAGCTCATGACTACCGAGGGCGAAGAAGAACAGGATTCCGGCGAGAAGGAGCAGCAGAGAAGCGGGACGCGTCATGGATCTGGCTACCGAGGCAAGGGACCGCTCGGGGGAACGGCCGTGGCAATCAGCTAGTATCTGTCAGCATTTCTGAATATTTCGTGAATGAATGTCAGTTTTTTGTAAGGCGCCGAAGGCGGAGCCTGCCGGCCGATTCGGCTGGAGATTACCGGCTTAGGCCGCAAGCTATGCTAGGCTGGCGCCATGCCTAGAATGACCAAATCCGAACTGAATGCCGAGATCATCGACCGTGCCGCCGGGCTGTTTGCCAAGCATGGTTTCGCGCATACCTCGCTTCAGCAGATCGCTGATGCCGTGAATTACTCCAAAGCCGGTTTGCTGCACCACTTCCCGAGCAAGCAGGCGTTGTTTGATGCCGCGTTGCGCACGGGCCTGGAGCACATGCAGGTGCTGATCGAGCGCGTGGAGGGCCTTGCGCCTGGCGTTGAGCGTGAGCACGCAGTGATCGAGAACCTGGTGGACTTCACCTTTGCCTGGCCGGGTGTGTCGGCGTTTGCCAACCGGCTGGTGGAGGGTGAGCAAAGTGAGGTGCCTGAGCTGATGCAGATGGCGTTGCTCGTCTACGTCGCGCTGGGCATCGAGCTGGCCAGTGTGTCTCAGGAACGCCTGGTACGTGTCACCAGCGCACTCACCGGGTTGGGCGCCACGGCGTTGGTGGCGGTGCGCTCGGGCTTGCATCGCGAGTGGCGCCCGCTGATTATCCAGGCCGCCATGGATACGCTCGGCCACCATGGCCTCACAACCCCCTGACCATCCCCAAAAGCCTGTGACTCCACACCCCGTGCCGGGCGCCTGGTGAGGTGGCGTCATCCGGTATCAGTGCGGTGACCAGCACCACACCGAGCACAATCATCAGCCACTTGCGCGGCCGGGTCATAGCCGCAATGGCAGGGTGTGGATGATTTCCAGTGCCTCGTTTAGTACCGCAAGAGGCCAGTGCCAGCCTGCTGCGCGTGCGCCGGCCTTGTATTCCTCTCAACGCTGCGAACAAAAGACCCACAGGTGTATTCCTTGTTTGGAGGTAGGCGTGCGCAGGCCGACACGTGTCGGGGGAGGGTTGGGATTATTCTACCGAAATGGTTGGTATGCAACCGAAATGGTTTAATCAGAAACTGCTAACTCGTCTCTAATGAGAAGTATTATCATGTGAGCCATTCTTAAACAGCCCGCGGGATATTGTTCTGATGGCCTCATCCTCTTCGGCCCATTGTGTTGTGGGCGAGCTCTACGCCCAGCATCACAGCTGGGTGGTGCAGTTGCTGCGGCGCAAGCTGGGTGGGCAGGAGCAGGCGATGGACCTGGCGCAAGACACCTTTGTGCGCATTCTGAGCAGCAACACCGTGCCGGTCTTTCGCGAGCCGCGGGCTTATCTCACCACCGTCGCCAGCCGGTTGTGCGGGCAGTATTTTCGCCGCCAGGCACTGGAGCGGGCTTATGAACAGTCGCTGACGATTCTTGAACCGGAACATATGCCGTCGCCGGAAACACGGCTGCTGGTGCTGGAAGCCCTGGATGCCGTCGGGCAGGTGCTGGACGGGTTGGGAAGCAAGGTGCGCGAAGTGTTCCTGTTGTCACAACTCGATGGCCTGACTTATCCACAGATCGCCGAGCGCATGGACCTGACCGTGAACGTGGTGCAAAAAGCCATGCTCAAGGCTTATCGCCATTGCTACCTGGCGGTGTACGGGGCATGAAGGACGCGCTGGAAGAACGCGTGCTGGAGCAGGCGTTGCAATGGATTGTCACCCTGCAATCCGGCACCAGCGGCGCTGCGGATCAATACGCGTGCCAGCAGTGGCGCAATGAACACCCCCAGCATGAATTGGCTTGGCAGCGCCTTGTCGGGCTTACCCGCGAGATGCGCGCCAGCACCCAGGCATTGCCGGCGCCCAGCGCCCGGCAATTATTGCGTGCCCGCAGTACACCTTCACGGCGCACCGTGCTCAAGGGCTTTGCGGGTTTGAGTATCGCCAGTGCCTTGGGGTTGAGCGTACGCGAGCGCGTGCTGTTGCCGGAACTGTTCAGTGACTACCACACCGCCACGGGCGAGCGGCGGCGTGTGCTGTTGGCGAACACCGGCGAGCTGCAACTGGACACCCGCACCGCCATCGATGTGCACGGCACCGACCTGACGCTCAGCCTCGGCAGGCTGTTGCTGGCCACGGGTGCCAACGGCGCGATGGCTATCAGGACAGACAATGGCTGGGTGCGCCCCTGGGCATTGTCACGGTTGATCATCAGCCAGGGCTTGCCTCGCCAGCCCGGCACACAGGTGCAAATCCTGTCGGGCAATGCGTCGGTCGAGCCGCTGCACGGGGTTGGCTTCCACCTGCTTGCCGGCCAGCAAGTGGGCTTCGACAGCCGCCAGAATGGCCAGCCCTCCAGCGTGCCCTCAACCGCCGAAGCCTGGACGCAAGGCCTGCTGATTGCCGAACGCATGCCGCTGGCTGAAGTGCTCGAACAACTTGATCGTTACCGGCGTGGCGTGCTGCGCTGCGATCCCTCGGTGGCCGGGCTGCAGGTTTCCGGCTCATTCTCGCTGGACCATCCCGAAGCCAGCCTCGACCTGCTGACCCAGGTGCTGCCCGTGCGTGTGCAGCGGGTGTTCGGCTACCTGGCCACGGTGGTACCGGCGTAGCTTCAAATTACTTTCCCCGCGTGTGGCAGTTTTTCTTATCTCAAGCATCAAGACAGGCAAGACGCTGAAAAAGCGCGCCCCCAACCCTTTCTCGACAGGACAGTCTTTATGCTCAGCCGCGTTACTCCGCTTGCTTGCGCCTTGCGCAGCATCCTCTTTGGTTTGTCGGTCGCAACCGCCAGCCATGGCGCTTTCGCCGATACATCCACGCCCGCCCGTGAACATTCCCAGCCCCAGACGTACGACATTTCGCCGGGTAGCCTGGACCGTGTGCTGGGCGCTTTCGGGCAGCAAGCGGGCGTGATGATCGGCATCGACTCTGCGCTGGCGGCAGGCATTCAAAGCAAGGGCCTGCAGGGCAGTTTTTCAGTGGATGAAGGCTTGGAGCGCCTGTTGGGCCCGGCGGGATTGCAGGCTGAGCACGCGTCGGGCGGTTATCGCGTGGTGGCCAAGCCAGCCTCGCAAGACGGCAAGGTGGAACTGCAAGCCACGCAAGTCAGCGCCAACCAGCTGGGGACCGTCACCGAAGGCACCGGCTCCTACACGCCGGGCACCATCGCCACCGCCACACGGCTGGTGCTGACGCCGAGGGAAACGCCGCAATCGATCTCGGTGGTCACACGCCAGGTGATGGACGACTTCGGCCTCAATGCCATCGACGACGTGATGCGCCACACACCGGGCATCACCGTGTCGACCTATGACTCCGAGCGCACCAACTACTATTCCCGCGGGTTCTCCATCGAGAACTTCCAGTACGACGGCATTCCCACCCTGCGCGACGCCCAGTACTCGGCCGGCCAGACCCTCACCGACATGGCGATCTACGACCGCGTCGAAGTGCTCAAGGGCGCGACCGGCTTGCTCACCGGCGCAGGCGGCCCGGGCGGCACCATCAACCTGATCCGCAAAAAACCGACCGCCGAGTTCAAAAGCAGCATCGAACTGGGCGCAGGCTCGTGGGACAACTACCGCTCGCAGGTCGACGTGAGCGGCCCGCTGACCGAGACCGGCAATGTGCGCGGTCGCGCGGTGGCGGCCTATCAAGACAAAAAATCCTTCCTCGACCATTATTCGCGCAAGACCAACGTGTTCTACGGCATCCTCGAAGTCGACCTGACCCCGGACACCTTGCTGACGCTGGGCGCCGACTATCAGGACAGCGACCCCAAAGGCTCCAGCTGGACCGGCTCGCGCACAATCTTCGATGCTACCGGCAACAAATTGGACGTGCCGCGCTCGTTCAACAATGGCCCCAAATGGGGCTCGTGGGCGCAGTACAGCAACACCGTATTCGCTACCCTCGAGCACGCTTTCAGCAATGGCTGGGTCGCCAAAGGCCAATACAACCATCAGGTCAACGGCTATGACGCGCCCCTGGGCTACATCTCCCAGGACTCGGCCACGGCCAGTTCGATTTATGCGGCCAAATATACGGGCGACACCACCAGTGACAGCCTCGATGTGTACGCGTCAGGGCCTTTCGAGTTGTTCGGGCGCGAGCATGAATTGGTCATTGGCCAGTCCGTGGCCACCTCCCACTGGAAAGCCAAGGACTACCGCAACCCGGTGTACGTCGACAATTCGTATGACTTCTACAACTGGCATGGCGAAGCCATCGAGCCCAACTGGGGCAGCCCGTCCAAGATCAACGACCAGACCACGCGCCAGACCGGCACCTACATCACCGGCCGCTTCAGCCTGACCGACGAGCTGCACCTGCTGCTCGGCACCCGGGTTGCCAACTATCAAGTCACCGGCACCAGCGACACCAAAGAAAGCGGCAAGGTCGTGCCCTATGCGGGACTGACCTATGACCTCAATGAAAACTTCACGGCCTACGCCAGCTACACCGAAATCTTCAAGCCGCAAACGCAGTACCGCGACCGAACCAACACCATGTTGCAGCCCGACGAAGGCAAGAACTATGAAATGGGCCTCAAGGGGGAATTTTTCGACGGTCGCCTGAACGCCAGCCTCGCCTACTTCGAAGTTCACGAAACCAACCGCCCTGTCGCCGACACCGCCTGGAACTCCCAGCCAGGCGTCGATTACTCCTACGTCGGCACCAAAAGCAAAACCAAAGGCTACGAAGCCGAAATCTCCGGCGAACTCGCCCCCGGCTGGCAGTTGCAGGCGGGCTACACCCACAAAATCGCCCGCGACGACGACAGCAACAAAATCTCGACCTGGGAGCCGCAAGACCAAGTCAGCCTCTACACCAGCTACAAATTCCAGGGCAGTCTCGACAAACTCACCCTCGGCGGCGGCACCCGCTGGCAAAGCGCCGGCTGGCAAACCGTACGCAACTGGGGCTACCCGGGCGGCGGGCGCTCCGAAAAATTCACCCAGGATCCCTACTGGCTGGTGGACGTGATGGCCCGCTACCAGCTCACCAAAAACCTGTCGGCCACGCTTAACGTCAACAACCTGTTCGACAAGAAATACTTCACCAACATCGGGTTCTATGACTCGGCGTATTACGGCGACCCGCGCAACGTGATGGTCACCACGCGCTGGGATTTCTGAGGGGGGGCCGGGTTGCTGCAAGGCGACTCGGCCTTTCTGGTTTTTATTGCGGGGATGGTTGGGGCGCTGCCAGCGTGGTGAGCACGCGCTCGACCAGCAGTTCGCCCAAGGCGATCAATTGTTGGCTGGCCAGTAGTTTTTGACGGTGGGAACCTTCGAGTTCGAAAGCTAGGTCTGTGGTCAAGGCATTCAGCGAGGCGAGGGTTTCGCTGGCTTGGACCAGGAGGGTTTCGGGGTCGATGTTTTCGGCGACGGTGAAGAGGCTGGTTGGGGGATTGGGGGTGATTTTTTTCATGGCTGAAACTCCTTGATTGATGGAGTCGCCAGACATCGCTGCTAGGGGAACCAAATGATCCGGGCGATCCTGCTTGGCGACAGTGAGCCCTTTCATCTTGTGGCCGGGAATCAGCCATTCGCCAGCATCCAGATTAACCTCCGACCACTCCATGTGTCGAAGGTCTCCGGGTCGGCAGAACAGCAACGGAGCCAGTTTTAACGCACAACAAACAGGCATCGTTCCGCTGTAGCTATCCAGTGCTTTAAGCAGAGCGCCGAGTTTTTCCGGGTTGGTCACGGCAGCAAAGTGTTTCACCCGCTTGGCTGGGAGCGTACGTGAGAGATTCCCGATCTGGTTGGGTGGGGTGATGCCGGCAGCTTCGGCGAACTCGAAAATCTGTTTGTAGATCTGGGCAACACGACGCGCCGTCTCGCGAGCGCCGCGCTTGATGATGCGCTGCAGGTTTTCGACCAGCATGGGCGTGCTGATGCTGCTGATCGGGAGTTTTCCCAGCCAGGGGTAGGCATTGAGTTCAAGGCGCTGCCGCACCGTGCGGGTGTATTCCGGATCCCAGGATGACTCGCGAACACTGAGCCACTGCGTGGCAACCGACTCAAAGGTGTGCTGGTGATCAAGCTGGCTGACCACCTTGGCCATACGCCGTTGCAGCGAAGGGTCTTGGCCGCCAGCAAGCTGAACACGAGCGTCATCACGTTTGCGCCGGGCCTCCTGCAGGCCGACCTCAGGATAAACACCAAGCGCCAGGCGCTTTTCCTTTCCCAGAAAGCGGTACTTCAAGCGCCAGTAACGGCCCCCGTTGGGCTGCACTTCCAGGTACAGACCTTGTTCGTCGTACAGGCGGTATGGCTTTTCCTGGGGCTTGGCGTTGCGGCAGTTGGTGTCTTTCAGTGGCATTGGGGGCACATCCTCTCCGAGCGAGCTGATGAGCGTTTTATGCCCCCATATATGCCCCCGTCAACCGTGGGATGCCCTGGGATTAGGTGGGAAAACGCGGGCAAGAAAAAAGCCGTAAAGCTTTGATTTCTCTAGGCTTTACGGCTTTTCTGGGTCTTCCTGGGAAGACTAAATGGTGGAGCCGGGGGGATTTGAACCCCCGTCCGCCAGTACTCCGCTGTCGGTACTACATGCGTAGCCGTTTCTATTAAGTTAACCCTCAGCGACCCGAAGGGCAGGGTGCTTTGGGCGAGTTGTGTAAGTTTTAGCCGCTTCGTCCACAACGTACTGCACGGCGATTCTGTTCTATATGACAATCACTTTGGGTTTACAGACATCCCCTGGTGATTGCTGGACCCGAAGGTACCAGAAGCTCAGGGCTAAGGCTGCTTACGCAGCGAGAGCGAATTCCTGGCCGTAGTTTTCGTCATTGGCAACTATAAGAAGTTGCAACAGTGGATTTACGAGTTCTGTTACCAACTCGGCATGCACCTAAAGTTTCGCGACCGGCGTCGAATCCTAAACGGCCCCGTGCTTGTAACTCATTGTTTCTTAGTGAGTGACAAGCCTGTGCAGTGTACGCCAAACGGTCAGAGAAGGCCAACCCGAAGGTTGGCCGTGAGACGGCGCCGGGTTTACTGGCCGCCTTTCTCGCTGTTCTGCAAGTCTTGAATGGCTTTGGAGGTGATCTCGATGCACTTCTTGTCATCGCCGGCGGCATGAGCGGCCTTGGCTTGGGACACGGCGGTGTCGATTTCGCCCTTTTTGCCACTGGTGTCAGTCGCGAGCAGGGCTTGGCCGTTGTTGATTTTGTCGAGGTTGATCTTGCACAGGTCGGGCTCGCCGGCCGCGAAAACAGGGGAGGCCAGCATCGCAGCGGTAATGAACAAGCCAGCAAGAGCGGAACGCTTCATAGGGTATCTCCTTGCGAAAAAGGGCTCGACGCTGCTGGCGTTCAAGGCCTGCCAGCGACATCACTGTTGAGCCTCGTTCGCCGAGGCCTATGCAGATGACTGCGCCGGCGCGCAGGGGTTCTGTTTTTTTGCAGGTTTAATGCACGCGGGCCTGGGTGACGCGATCCACGAGGTACACCAGCCCGTGATAGTCGATGCCGCCATGCTGGCTCAGGCCGATCTCGCAGGTGCGGCTGGTGGAGATGCCTTCGCTGCAATATTGCACGGCGTTTTTGAGGCTGCGCAGTGAGTGGGCGTTGAGTTCCGGTGTGGTGAAACCTTTGTCACCGGCAAAGCCGCAGCAGTGGATGCCTTCGGGGATGACCACTGTTTTGGCGCAACGCCGGGCGAGGTCAATCAGTGCCTGGCTTTCACCCAAATGCTGGGTGCTGCAGGTGACATGTACCGCGATGGGCGCTTCCTGCGGGGTGAAGTCGAGGCGGTCCATCAAATGCGTGCGGATGAAACGTACCGGGTCGTAAAGGTCCAGGCGTGTTTCGCCGAGGTCCTGCACCAGCCGCAGGGTGCACGGGCTGGTGTCGCAGTAGATGGGGTCGAGCCCGCCACGGCTGGCGTGAAGCAGGGCGCCGATCAGTTCCTGGCGCTTGTGTTCGGCTTGTTCGGCGTAGCCTTTGGAGGCGAAGGGTTGGCCGCAGCAGAGGCTGTCCTGATTGTCGGGGAAGACTACTTGATAACCGGCTTTTTCCAGCAGGCCGCGGGTTTTGTCGTACAGCGACATCTGCTCTTTATCGCCCGCTGCCGGGCCCATCGCGCGTGAGACGCAGGCGGCCAGGTAGACCACGCGCGGGCTCTCATCATTGACCGTGGGGCTGAAACGGATGGCTTTTTCCGGCTGCGGCATGGCGTTTGTCCACTGCGGGATTTGGCCGTTGGACAGCTGCGTGATTTTTGCCGACAGCTTGGTCAATCGCGGTGCGCCAAGCAGCCTCCGCGCGCCATTGGCGACGTGGAGGGTAAAGCGCGCACCTTGCAGTGCCGTGGCGAAATGGCTGGCGAGCCAGTCGGCGGTTTTCGTACGGTCGGCGTCACGGCTGCGCAGCTTTTTCACCAAGTCACCGGTATTGATGCCTACAGGACAGCGTTGAGCGCACAACCCTGTGGCAGCGCAGGTGTCGATGCCTTGGTAGTGGTAAGCCGCTTCCAGTTCGATGGTGTCGAGGCCCGCGCGTTTCTTCGCCTGGATATCGCGCCAGATCACGATGCGCTGGCGCGGGCTCAGGGTCAGGCCTTTCGACGGGCACACCGGCTCGCAGAAGCCGCACTCGATGCATTTATCCACAAGCTCGTCGGCCGCCGGCAGTGGCTTGAGGTGTTTGAGGTGGATTTGCGGGTCTTCGCTGAGCACCACGTCGGGGTTAAGAATGCCGTTCGGATCGAGCAGGCGCTTGAGCTGCCACATCAGTTGATAGGCATCGCTGCCCCATTCCAACTCGACAAACGGCGCCATATTGCGGCCGGTGCCGTGTTCGGCCTTCAGCGAGCCGCCGAATTCCACCGCCACCAGCTGCGCCACGTCGTCCATGAACGCCTGGTAGCGTGCGACTTCTTCGCTGCTGTTGAAGCCTTGGGTGAAGACGAAGTGCAGATTGCCTTCCAGGGCGTGTCCGAAAAGGATCGCTTCGTCGTAGTGATGTTTGTCGAACAGCTCGATTAATCGGTTCACGCCGATGGCCAGTTGTTCGACCGGGAAGGTGACGTCTTCAATGATCACCGTGGTGCCGGTTTTACGCACCGCGCCGACGGCGGGGAAGGTGTCCTTGCGGATGGCCCACAAGCGGGCGTTCTCCAGTGGGTCTTCGGTGAAGTCGACCTGTTTTTCCACAGGGAAGGGCGCCAGGGACGCCATGATCAGCGCCAGTTGCTCATGCAGTAATGACGTCGATGCGGCGCGGGATTCGATCAGCAGTGCGCAGGCATTTTCCGATAGCTGTTGTACGAAAGCCGGCATGCCGGGTTTGCTTTGCACGGAACGCAGGCTGCGTCGGTCCAGCAGCTCAACGGCTGAAACCGGCTGGGTTTTCAGCACGGTGACTGCGTTACAGCAGGTTTCGACATCCGGGAATACGATCAGCGCCGAGGCTTTGTTCGGATGGTCGATCACCGTGTCGTAAGTCACCGCGCTGATAAAACCCAGCGTGCCTTCGGAACCCACCAGCAAGTGGCTGAGAATATCCAGCGGCTCGTCGAAATCCACTAAGGCATTGAGTGACAGGCCGGTGGTATTTTTCAGACGGTATTTGTGGCGAATTTTTGCGGCTAATTCAGTATTGGCCCGCGTCTCGCGGCCGAGTGTTGCCAGGCGTTCCAGCAGTGCGCCGTGCGTTTCACGAAAAGCTATGACGCTGGCGGCGTCCTCGGTGTCCAGGCGGCTGCCGTCCGCCAGCACGAGGCGAATGCCCGCGAGTGTGTGATAGGTGTTTTGCGCGGTACCGCAACACATACCGCTGGCGTTATTGGCGACGATGCCGCCGATTTTGCAGGCATTGATCGATGCCGGGTCTGGCCCGATCTTGCGGCCGAACGGTGCCAGCCATGCATTGGCCTGAGCGCCGATCACGCCGGGTTGCAGACGGATTTGTGTGCCTTGCCCGCGAATCTCGCGGCCGTTCCAGTTGTCGCCCAGCACGATCAGCACCGAATCGCTGATGGCTTGCCCGGACAAGCTGGTGCCGGCTGCGCGGAAGGTCACCGGCACCCGGTCGCGTTGGGCCAGTTGCAGCAGCGCCACGACTTCGTCTTCCGACTCCACGCGAATCACCAGCTGTGGGATGAGTCGGTAAAAGCTGGCGTCAGTGCCGAAGGCGAGGGTGGAAAGTGGGTCGTCGAAACGGCGATCGTTCGGGATCAGCTGTGCGACGTCGTGCAGAAAGGCAGCAGGCAGGCTCATCGGTCCTCCAGAAATAGCAGACGCCGGAACCGTGGTCCGGCGTCGATTCTTACCCTGTGACGTGCAGCTCTTTAGTGCACCAGCATACCGGTGAACCAGTAGGCCTGCGCCAGCGTGATCAACCCGACGATAGTGGCAAAAAACAGGCTGTGCTTGAGGGTAAAGCGAAACAGATCGGATTCTTTGCCCACCAGGCCGGTGGCGGCGCAGGCCACGGCGATCGATTGCGGCGAAATCATTTTGCCGGTCACGCCGCCGCTGGTGTTGGCGGCTACCAACAGGGTGTCGTTGACGCCAATCTGGTGGGCGGTGGTGGCCTGCAACGAGCTGAACAGTGCGTTGGATGAGGTATCGGAGCCTGTCAGAAAAACTCCCAGCCAGCCGAGGAAAGGTGAGAAGAACGGGAAGGCTGCGCCTGTGGCAGCCAATACCAGGGCCATGGTCGAGGACATGCCGGAGTAGTTGGTGACGAAGGCGAAGGCCAGCACCATGCCAATCGACAGGATCGGCCAGCGCAGCTCGTAGAAGGTCTCTTTTAAAGTGGTCAGACCAGTTTTGATGCCTATCTTCAGCACCAGCATCGAGACCAACGCAGAGAAGAAAATTGCGGTGCCCGTGGCTGAAATGGGGTCCAGCTTGAACACTGCCGGGATGGCTGTCGGGTTGGTGACGATCGGGGCAACCTTGATCACCATCTGGTCCAGGTGCGGGATTGCGAAGTTGAACACCCAGCTGTACATCGACCCGCCGGCGGCGAACATCGCCTTGAAGGGTTTGAGGGTCCAGAGGGTCACCAGCACGGTGAGGATAAGGAACGGCGACCAGGCTTTGAAAATCTGGCCCAGGCTGTAGGGTGAAGCGACTGTCTGCCGAGGTTGGCCGAAACCGCCCACGCTAGCGGTGATGGCTGCGCTGGAAGTGGCGCCGGCAATCTGTGCGCCTGCCGTGCGCTTGGGTTGCCAGACCTTCAGGAATAAGGTCAGGGCGATAAGGCTAGCCAGGGCTGAAGTGATATCGGGCAGCTCCGGGCCGATGAAGTTGGAGGTGAAATATTGGGTGACGGCGAAGCTCAAACCTGCGACCAAGGCGGCCGGCCAGGTTTCGCGAACGCCGCGCAGGCCGTCCATCATGAACACCAGCCAGAAGGGCACGAACAACGACAGTAGCGGCAGTTGCCGGCCGGTCATGGCGCCGATCTTGAATGCATCAATGCCGGTCACTTGGCCCGCCACGATAATCGGAATGCCCAGCGCGCCAAAGGCGACCGGAGCGGTGTTGGCAATCAGGCACAGGCCGGCGGCATACAGCGGGTTGAAGCCCAGGCCCACCAGCAACGCGGCGGTAATCGCCACGGGTGCGCCGAAACCGGCGGCACCTTCGAGGAAGGCGCCGAAGCAGAAACCAATCAACAGCACTTGCAGGCGCTGGTCGTCGGTGATCGACAGCACGGAGCTGCGGATGATTTCGAACTGGCCGCTTTTGACGGTGAGTTTGTACAGGAATACGGCGGCGACGATGATCCATGCAATCGGCCATATGCCGTAGGCAAAACCATAACCGGCGGCGGCGAGCGCCATGTCCACCGGCATCTGGAAAGCAAAGATTGCCACCAGAATCGACAGCGCCAGGGTAATGCTGCCAGCCACATGGCCTTTAAGGCGGAACACGGCCAAGGCGAGGAAGAAGAACACGATCGGAATAACGGCGGCCAGTGCGGACAGGCCGAGGCTGCCGAGAGGGCTGTAAAGCTGTTGCCAGGTTTGCATAGTGGGGTGGCCCCTGATTGTTGTTGTTTGGTCAGCTTGGATAATTGGTAATACCAATTTACAGTCGCTGTCGGCTAGAGTAAAAGCCTTGGCAGGGGTGTGTCAATTTGCCGCCTGCGAAACTTTGGTCGAAGGCGTGTACTGATCGGTTGAATCGAAGGCGTTCTGATAGGTGCCGCAGGCGCAGCGATAGGCGAGAATAGAGGGCCCGGCGAGTGGTCGGGATTGTGGAGAGTGAGTTATGGGGTTTGATCAGGTGCGTCAGCGCCGTTTGTCTGACGATATTGTCGAGCAGCTTGAGGGCATGATCCTTGAGGGCACGCTGAAGTCGGGCGAGCGCTTGCCGGCTGAGCGCGCCCTGGCTGAGCAGTTTGGTGTGTCGCGCCCGTCGTTGCGTGAGGCAATCCAGAAGCTGGCGGCCAAGGGGTTGTTGGTCAGCCGCCAGGGCGGCGGCAACTATGTGGCCGATTCACTGGGATCAACCTTCAGCGACCCGTTGCTGCACCTGCTGGAAAACAATCCCGAGGCCCAGCGTGATCTGCTGGAGTTTCGTCAGACCCTGGAAGCGTCATGTGCCTATTACGCCGCCTTGCGTGCGACCGAAGTTGATCGCGAGCGGCTGACGGCAGCGTTTGAGGCACTTCAGGATTGCTATGCGCGCGCTGATGAAGTGTGCCGGATGGAAGAGGGGGCGGCGGATGCGAGGTTTCACTTGGCCATCGCCGAGGCCAGCCATAATGCGGTGTTGCTGCACACCATTCGCGGGTTGTTCGATTTGCTCAAGCGCAACGTGGTGACCAATATCGGCGGGATGTATCAACAGCGTACGGAAACCCGTGACATGCTGATCAGCCAGCATCGGGATTTGTACCTGGCGATTATCGAGGGGCGGGCTGAGCAGGCGCGGGAGGTCTCAACACGTCACCTGCAGTATGTGCAGGAAGTGCTGGAAGAGGTGCGTCAGGAGGTTCAGCGCGTGGCGCGGGCGGAGCGGCGTAAAGGCATGTAGCCCGCGTGGGGCTACATGGTCACAAGGATTAGTCTTCCTTGCCTTTGTTGCGCACGGCGCGGTGCAGCTCGCGGTTGGAGTCGCGCTCGCGCTCGGTGTCGCGCTTGTCGTACTCCTTCTTGCCCTTGCCCAGCGCAATTTCGCACTTGACCAGATGCTTGCTCCAGTACCAGGACAGGCAGACGCAGGCGTAGCCTTTCTGCTGTACGGCAGCGGCGAGCTTTTCCAGTTCGCGGGCGTTGAGCAACAGCTTGCGCGTGCGCACCGGATCGGCAATCACGTGGGTGCTCGCGGTGGTCAGCGGGGTGATATGACTGCCCAGCAGCCATGCCTCGCCATCCTTGAGCAGGACGTAGCTGTCGACCAGTTGCAGCTTGCTGGCACGCAGACTTTTTACTTCCCAGCCGGCCAGGACCAGACCAGCCTCGAACCGATGTTCGATGAAGTAATCGTGTCGCGCCTTTTTGTTTTGCGCGATGGTCCCTGTGGGGTGTTTCTTTTGTTTAGCCATAGGGGCGCCATTATAGGGAGTTGCGAGCGTGTCGGCTACGGTCAACCTGCGTGCTTGAGCGTGTTGGACGAATCCCGGACAATACAGGCAGTTCTTTGGTTTTTTTCTCTCTCGCGGATCGGGCTGTTCTTTCGCGATGTTTGCCTCAAGCAGTGGAAGTAACGCTCACATGACGACGCATATTCAACGTTCGGCCTTACTGCCTTACCCGGCGCAGGCGCTCTATGACCTGGTCAACGACGTGGCGCGTTACCCGGAATTCCTGCCGTGGTGTTCTGCGGCCGAGGTGCTGGAGAGCAGCGATGAGCACATGGTTGCCCGTGTCGGAGTGGCCAAGGGCGGATTGAGCCAGCACTTTGTTACGCGAAATGTGCTGGTGCCGGGGGCGTCCATTGAAATGAATCTGCAGGAAGGGCCATTTACGCAGTTGCATGGCGTTTGGGTGTTCAAGGCGCTGACAGATAAGGCCTGCAAAATCAGCCTGGACCTTTCTTTTGATTACGCGGGGCCGATCGTGCGAGCGACACTGGGGCCTTTGTTCAATCAGGCGGCCAATACCCTGGTTGATGCGTTTTGCCAGCGAGCGAAGCAACTGCATGGTTGAGATTGAAGTGGTGTTTGCCGCTGAGGATCGCCAAGTGTTGCTGGCGTTGGCGGTTCCGCCTGGCACGAGCCTGAGGGCGGCAGTTCAAGCATCTGGAATAGCTGCGCAATTTCCACTGTTGGCGCTCGCCGAGTGCCCGTTGGGGATTTTTGGCAAGGTCATCGCGGACCCTGAAGTGCGCGCGGTACAGGCGGGTGATCGTATTGAGGTTTACCGGCCTTTGCTGGCTGACCCCAAAGAAGTGCGCAGGCTGCGCGCGGCCAAGGCGGCAATGAGCAGAAAGCAGGATTCATAGGTCTGCTGATCGGCAGGCAACAAAAAGCCCGGCATGCCGGGCTTTTTGCTGAGCACCGCAAAATTACTGCGGGCTGGTGTCCAGAGGCTGTGGCGACGGGACGGGAACAGTTTGCACGCCGTCGACGTCTTTCTGGATCTTGTCCAGCAAGGAGCCTGGCTTGGCCGGTACCTCGGATTTCGGCTTCTCGGCTTCCTGCGCAGGCGCGGTCACGTTGGTGCCGTTGTCCTTGCCGAGCAGTGCTTCATCACGGCTTACGCCGGGCATGAAGTCACCAGACAGGCTGACAAGCTGGTCATTGCCATTAAAAATGACGCTGACGCGCTCCTGTTGGCGTTCACCGCCACCCGGCTGGATGCTGTAGAGATAATCCCAGCGATCGGCATGGAAAGTGTCGGTCAGCAGAGGGTTACCCATTATAAACCGTACTTGCCGTCGGGTCATTCCCGGGCGTAACTGGTCTATCATGTCCTGCGTGACGACATTGCCCTGCTGGATGTCGATTTTGTAAACCCCGGGGAATGAACAACCGGCGAGTGCGAGCAGTCCCACAAAGGTGAAACTGGTTAGCAAGAGCTTGGTGTTTTGCATCGGTGGGCGACTTCCACTATCTTGGCTGGGACAACGTAAACGCCGATCATACCCGTATTAAGAGAAGCTGCGAAGCAGCATCCGCGAGAAAGCTAACCATGGTTGAAAATAGCGAACTACGCAAAGCCGGTCTTAAAGTGACTCTGCCACGAGTCAAGATTCTACAGATGCTCGATTCTGCTGAGCAGCGCCACATGAGTGCCGAGGACGTTTACAAGGCGCTGATGGAGTCTAACGAGGACGTTGGCCTGGCCACGGTTTACCGTGTGCTGACCCAGTTTGAAGCCGCAGGGCTGGTGGTTCGTCATAATTTCGACGGCGGTCATGCAGTGTTCGAATTGGCTGACGGTGGTCATCACGACCACATGGTTGATCTGGATACCAATGAGGTTATCGAGTTCACCAGTCCGGAAATCGAGAAGCTCCAGCACCAAATTGCTGAGCAGCATGGATTCGATTTGGTGGATCACAACCTGGTGCTGTACATCCGTAAGAAAAAGTAAAAATCGCCGCAGATGCGCTCTGCGAAACGATGGAAGGCGACCCTTGGGTCGCCTTCGTGCTTTCTATAGAGAGGAAAATGCCCGCTTAAGCCTTGGCAGCCACGACCATTTTCTTCGCGTGGGCCAGGGACTCTTTGGTCAGGTCGATACCCCCAAGCATTCGTGCCACTTCTTCCACGCGTTCCGACTTGTTCAGTTTCGACACGGCGGTGTGCGTTGCATCGCTCCCGCGTACCTTGTGCACAAACAAGTGCTGATGCCCTTGGGCGGCCACTTGCGGCAAGTGAGTCACCGTCAGTACCTGGCCTCTATCCCCAAGGCGGCGCAACAACTGCCCAACGATTTCGGCGGTCGGTCCGCCAATCCCCACGTCCACTTCGTCAAATACCAGTGTCGGCACCCGCGAGGTCTGCGCGGTAATGACCTGGATTGCCAGGCTGATCCGCGACAGCTCGCCGCCGGAAGCCACTTTGGCCAAGGCCTTGAGTGGTTGGCCGGGGTTGGCGCTGACCAGCAGCTCCACCTGCTCAAGCCCGTGGGGTTGTAGCTCATTGCTGGCGTTGGTGCGCAACTCGATGGTAAAGCGCCCACCTGGCATGCCCAACCGCTGAATCTCCTGCTCCACGGCACCGGCCAGGCCCGTGGCGGCCTGATGGCGCAGATCACTCAACTCGCGAGCCTTCTCTTGATAGTGACGAGCAAAAGAAGCGAGTTCTTCGCCGAGCCGCTCAATGGATTCGTCATTGGCATTCAGGGTTTCGATTTCATCCAGCAACTTCTGCTGCATCGTCGCCACTTCGGTGGGCTGGATTCTGTGTTTGCGCGCCAGTGTATAAATAGTATCCAGGCGCTCTTCAATTTCCTGCAGGCGCGCCGGGTCGGCATCGAAGTGATCCAGGAAGCGGTTCAACTCGCCAACGGCTTCTTCTACCTGGATTTGCGCACTGGTCAGCAGGGTTGTCGCTTCGCTCAGCGAGCCGGAACCGCTGTTCACGCTGGACAGTCGGTTAAGGCTGGCCGTCAGGGCATTAAGGACATTGCCTGAATCACTCTCGCTGCATTGCTCCACCACCTGGCGGCAAATGCCCAGCAGCGTTTCGGCGTTGGTGAGGTTTTTGTGTTCCTGCTCCAACTGTTCCAGTTCGGTTTCACCCAGGCCAAGGCTTTCAAGCTCTTCAAGCTGGTAGCTGAGCAATTGATGGCGTGCGCGTTGCTCATCGCCGGAGTTGGAAAGGCGCTCCAGTTCCTGGCGCGTCTGCCGCCAGCGTTGGGCGGCCAGTTGGACCTGGCGGGCAAGGTCGGTGGCGCCAGCGTATTCGTCGAGCAAGCGGCGGTGAGTGTCGGTTTTGAGCAGGGATTGGTGCTCATGCTGGCTGTGAATATCGATCAGCAATTCGCCGAGCGCTTTCAGGTCACCGAGGGGGCAGGGCGTGCCGTTGATATAGCCGCGCGAACGCCCTTCCGCCGTAATGACCCGGCGCAGGATGCACGGGCCTTCATTATTAAGGTCGCGTTCGGCCAGCCAGGTTTCGGCTTCGGGGATGTCTGCCAGGTCGAAGGTGGCGAGGATGTCGGCCTTGTCTGCACCGGGGCGCACGACGCCGCTGTCGGCGCGGTCGCCGAGGGTCAAGCCCAGGGCGTCGAGCATGATCGACTTGCCGGCGCCGGTTTCGCCTGTGATTACGCTCATTCCGCGATCCAGTTCGAGATCCAGGTGTTCAACAATGGCGTAGTTATGTACGGACAGGTGCACGAGCATGATGGCCGCTCCCAGGCTTTAGGTCTGGTTATTTATACAGTGTTTTGTTTGGGCCTGACAATCCTGGCGCTTAGCTCGATTTGCTTGAACTGCGGTTTTATTTAGCGCAAAGGGGAATGAGCAATGAGGAATTGATCCACGTCACCGGAAAGACTTTTGGTAACGCCTGCGCCCTTGAACCTGGAAATTGTGGCCCCATATACCGGAACAGAAGCGCGAGTTGAGTTCGCGCATGATTTTGAAAGGAGAAATCTATGGCTGACGAACAGACGCAGGATACGCAAACTCCAGACGCCAATTCGGCTGCCGGTGATGAACTGGCGACTCGTGTGCAAGTGCTCGAAGAGCAGTTGGCTGCTGCGCAGGATCAGTCTTTGCGTGTTGCCGCCGATCTGCAGAACGTCCGCCGCCGTGCAGAGCAGGATGTAGAAAAGGCTCATAAATTCGCGTTGGAAAAATTCGCCAACGACCTGCTGCCGATCATCGACAGCCTGGAGCGTGGCCTTGAGTTGTCCAACCCGGATGACGAAAACATCCGCCCGATGCGCGAAGGGATCGAACTGACCCTGAAAATGTTCCAGGACACCCTGAAGCGTTATCAGTTGGAAGCGATCGATCCACAAGGCGGCGAGCCGTTCAACGCTGAGCACCATCAAGCCATGGCCATGCAGGAAAGCCATGACCTGGAGCCGAACAGCGTGTTGAAAGTGTTCCAGAAGGGTTACCAGCTCAACGGTCGCTTGTTGCGCCCGGCAATGGTTGTTGTGAGCAAGGCTCCTGCACCTGTTGCACCTTCTATTGATGAGCAGGCTTGAAATCAGCCGTAACGGCCCCATCTATAAGTCAAGCGTTTAAGTGCTACCGCAGTTAGCCACCACTGCTGCGGCAACCAAATTAAAGTTTCGGGAGAGTTAATCATGGGCAAAATTATCGGTATCGACCTGGGGACCACCAACTCCTGCGTCTCCGTGCTGGAAAACGGCGTTGCTAAAGTTATCGAAAACGCCGAAGGCGCGCGTACCACGCCGTCGATCATTGCTTACGCCAACGACGGTGAAATCCTCGTCGGTCAGTCGGCCAAGCGTCAGGCGGTCACCAACCCGCACAACACGCTGTACGCGGTAAAGCGTTTGATCGGCCGTAAGTTCGACGAAGAAGTCGTACAGAAAGACATCAAAATGGTCCCTTACAAAATCGCCAAGGCCGACAACGGTGACGCCTGGGTTGAAGTAAACGGCCAGAAAATGTCGCCGCCGCAAATCTCGGCTGAAATCTTGAAAAAGATGAAGAAGACTGCCGAAGACTACCTCGGTGAAACCGTCACTGAAGCGGTCATCACCGTTCCGGCCTACTTCAACGACAGCCAGCGCCAGGCGACCAAAGACGCCGGCCGCATCGCGGGTCTGGACGTAAAACGCATCATCAACGAACCTACCGCAGCCGCTCTGGCTTACGGCATGGACAAGGCCAAGGGCGACCACACCGTGATCGTTTATGACCTGGGTGGCGGTACTTTCGACGTTTCCGTGATCGAGATCGCTGAAGTTGACGGTGAGCACCAGTTCGAAGTGTTGGCCACCAACGGTGACACCTTCCTCGGCGGTGAAGACTTTGACATTCGTCTGATCGACTACCTCGTGGACGAATTCAAGAAAGAAAGCGGCATGAACCTCAAAGGTGATCCGCTGGCCATGCAACGCCTGAAAGAAGCCGCTGAGAAAGCCAAGATCGAGCTGTCTTCCGCTCAGTCGACCGACGTGAACCTGCCGTACATCACTGCAGATGCCACCGGTCCTAAGCACTTGAACGTGAAAATCTCGCGTTCCAAGCTGGAAGCGCTGGTTGAAGACCTGGTTCAGCGCACCATCGAACCTTGCCGCATCGCGCTGAAAGACTCCGGTATCGACGTTGGCTCGATCAACGACGTGATCCTGGTGGGCGGTCAGACCCGTATGCCACTGGTTCAGAAGCTGGTCACCGAGTTCTTCGGCAAAGAAGCACGTAAAGACGTGAACCCGGACGAAGCGGTTGCCATGGGTGCTGCCATCCAGGGCGCGGTTTTGGCCGGCGACGTGAAAGACGTGCTGCTGCTGGACGTCAGCCCGCTGACCCTGGGTATCGAAACCATGGGTGGCGTGATGACTGCGCTGATCGAGAAAAACACCACGATTCCTACCAAGAAATCGCAAGTGTTCTCGACTGCCGACGACAACCAGGGCGCTGTGACCATTCACGTGCTGCAAGGTGAGCGTAAGCAAGCGGCCCAGAACAAGTCTTTGGGCAAGTTCGACCTGGCCGAGATTCCACCAGCACCACGTGGCGTGCCACAAATCGAAGTGACCTTCGACATCGACGCCAACGGTATTCTGCACGTCGGCGCGAAAGACAAGGCGACCGGCAAAGAGCAGAAGATCACCATCAAGGCCAACTCCGGTCTGTCTGATGAAGAAATTCAACAGATGATTCGTGATGCTGAAGCCAACGCTGATGCGGATGCCAAGTTCACTGAGCTGGCCGGCGCCCGTAACCAGGGTGATGCTCTGGTTCACTCGACGCGCAAAATGATTTCCGAAGCGGGCGATAAAGTGACCGCTGAAGAGAAAACCGCGATCGAAGCGGCTGTAGTTGCCCTGGAAGCCGCTATCAAAGGCGACGACAAGGCTGCTATCGACGCCAAGGTTGAGGAGCTGTCGAAAGTCTCCGCGCCGGTTGCTCAGAAAATGTACGCCGAACAAGGTCAGCCTGCTGACGGCGCTGCACAACACGCAGAGCCTGAAGCCAAGCACGACGACGTTGTCGATGCCGAGTTCGAAGAAGTCAAAGACCAGAAGTAAGTTGGTCGCCCGGTTGACCGCTATCCAGCGGTGACTGGTAGGATGTCGCCGCGCGGGAGCTTGCTCCCGCGTTGGCGTGTCTGGGGTATGCGAATTTTTACAACATGCGACAGCGTTCGGGTGTTGGCGGTGTGATCGGGAATGCTCCTGCTTTCCGAGCAGTAAATACCGCATTTTTGGCCGGGTCCCTGGCTAAAAAGTAGTAATGACCAGGATCGTTGAATTGACGTGAGTTGGGTCCGGGCCTGTATTGGGGCTCAACGAGTTTGGCAAGGCTCAGGAGGGTCTGGCTGAACGTCCTTAAGAGTGCAAAGACTTATGGCAAAGCGTGACTATTACGAAGTATTGGGTGTGGAGCGCGGCTCCAGCGAGGCGGACCTGAAGAAGGCCTACCGTCGCCTGGCGATGAAGCACCACCCGGACCGTAATCCGGATAGCAAAGAATCCGAAGATCTGTTCAAAGAGGCCAACGAGGCCTACGAGTGCCTGAGTGATCCCAACAAGCGTGCGGCCTACGACCAGTATGGTCATGCTGGCGTTGACCCGAGCATGGGGGGCGGCGGTGCCGGTTTTGGTGGTCAAAACTTCTCCGACATTTTCGGCGACGTATTCAGCGACTTCTTTGGCGGTGGCCGTGGCGGCCAGCGTGGCGGTGCCCAGCGTGGCAGCGACTTGCGCTACACCCTGGAGCTGAACCTGGAAGAAGCCGTGCGCGGCACCAGTGTCAATATCCGCGTGCCGACGCTGGTCAACTGCAAGCCGTGCGACGGCTCGGGTGCCAAGAAGGGCTCCTCGCCCATTACGTGCCCGACCTGTGGTGGTATCGGTCAGGTCCGCATGCAGCAGGGCTTTTTCTCGGTGCAACAGACCTGCCCGCGTTGCCATGGCCAGGGCAAGATCATTTCCGATCCGTGCGACTCCTGCCACGGCGAAGGTCGCGTCGAAGAGTACAAGACCCTTTCGGTGAAAGTGCCGGCAGGCGTCGATACCGGTGATCGCATTCGCCTGTCGGGCGAAGGCGAGGCGGGCACGCAGGGCGGCCCAACGGGTGACCTGTATGTGGTGATCAATGTGCGCGAGCACTCGATCTTCCAGCGCGACGGCAAACACCTGTTCTGTGAAGTGCCGATCAGCTTTGTGGATGCGGCCCTGGGCGGCGAGCTGGAAATTCCGACGCTGGATGGTCGGGTCAAGCTCAAGATTCCGGAAGGTACGCAGACCGGCAAGCAATTCCGCATTCGTGGCAAAGGCGTTGCGCCGGTGCGCGGTGGCGGTGCTGGCGACCTGATGTGTCGCGTGGCGGTGGAAACACCTGTCAACCTGAACCGCCGTCAGCGTGAATTGCTCGAAGAATTCCGCAGTTCGATGGAAGGTGATGACTCCCACTCGCCGAAAACCGCGGGTTTCTTCGACGGTGTTAAGCGCTTCTTCGGCGATCTGTAAGGAATAAGTATGCGACGTATAGCCGTGATGGGCGCTGCAGGGCGCATGGGCAAAACCTTGGTCGAGGCCGTGCAGCAGCGCTCCCCGGCTTCCGGGCTGACGGCGGCAATTGTTCGTCCTGGCAGCACGCTGATTGGTGCGGATGCTGGTGAGTTGGCTTCGCTGGGGCGTATCGGCGTTTCGTTGTCGGGCAACCTGGAGCAGGTGGCTGATGAGTTTGACGTGCTGATCGATTTCACCCTGCCGGAGGTGATGCTGAAAAACCTGGCGTTCTGCCGCAAGGCAGGCAAGGCCATGGTGATCGGTACCACGGGCTTGAGTGCAGAGCAGAAGCAGTTGCTGGTGGAGGCGGGCAAGGATATTCCGGTTGTCTTCGCTGCCAACTTCAGTGTGGGTGTGAACCTGTCGCTGAAGTTGCTGGATCTGGCAGCGCGGGTGCTGGGCGATGAGGCGGATATCGAAATCATCGAGACCCACCATCGCCATAAAATTGATGCTCCGTCGGGCACTGCGCTGCGCATGGGCGAGGCGATTGCCGATGCGCTGGGGCGTGACCTGTCGAAAGTGGCCGTTTACGGGCGTGAAGGTCATACCGGTGCGCGTGCGCGTGACACTATCGGTTTTGCGACCGTTCGCGGTGGTGATGTGGTGGGTGATCACACCGTGCTGTTCGCGACCGAAGGCGAGCGCCTGGAGATCACTCACAAGGCCTCCAGTCGCATGACCTTCGCCAAGGGTGCGGTGCGCGCTGCGCTCTGGCTGGAAGGTCGCGAGCCTGGCCTGTATGACATGCGCGACGTGCTGGATCTGCACTGATCAGTCGCTAAAACGGGGGCTCAAGCTTATGCTTTGGCCCCTTTTTTAACCGCTAGGCGACGTCCTGTCGCATTCCCCTGCCTTTAAGGCTCATTAGCGGTGGACCCAAAAAGCCTTTTTCTGTAAGCTACAGCTTTAGTGTGTTCACTAAAAGCGCGCAGAATAATTCAGTGAATAAGCGGAGTGACGTGTCCATACGTCACTCCGCTTTTTTACACCTGCGATCGCCCTTTCAGGCTTTATTTACGGGAGGTCTTCTTGACTAAGCCAGCCATACTCGCCCTTGCTGATGGCAGCATTTTTCGCGGCGAAGCCATTGGAGCCGACGGTCAAACCGTTGGTGAGGTAGTGTTTAACACTGCCATGACCGGCTATCAGGAAATCCTTACCGATCCTTCCTACGCCCAACAGATCGTTACCCTGACCTATCCGCACATCGGCAATACCGGTACTACTCCGGAAGACGTCGAGTCTGATCGTGTCTGGTCGGCGGGTCTGGTGATTCGTGACCTGCCACTGGTTGCGAGCAACTGGCGTAACACGATGTCGCTGTCCGATTACCTGAAAGCCAACAACGTTGTAGCGATTGCGGGTATCGATACGCGCCGCCTGACACGCATCCTGCGTGAAAAAGGCTCGCAGAACGGCTGCATCATGGTCGGTGACACTATTTCCGAAGCGGCGGCGATTGCCGCAGCACAGGGCTTCCCTGGCCTGAAAGGCATGGACCTGGCGAAAGTTGTCAGCGTCAAAGAGAAGTACGAGTGGCGCTCCACCGTCTGGGACTTGAAGACCGACAGCCACGCGACAATCGAAGCCTCCGAGCTGCCATACCACGTGGTGGCCTACGACTACGGCGTCAAATACAACATTCTGCGCATGCTGGTCGAGCGCGGTTGCCGCGTGACCGTGGTGCCGGCGCAGACGCCTGCCAGCGACGTGCTCGCCCTGCAGCCGGACGGTGTGTTCCTGTCCAACGGCCCGGGTGACCCTGAGCCATGCGATTACGCCATCCAGGCGATCAAGGAAGTACTGGAGACCGAGATTCCGGTATTCGGTATCTGCCTGGGTCACCAACTGCTGGCCCTGGCCTCCGGCGCCAAGACCCTGAAAATGGGTCACGGCCACCACGGTGCCAACCACCCGGTACAGGACCTGGACACGGGTGTGGTGATGATCACCAGCCAGAACCACGGTTTCGCGGTGGATGAAGCGACCTTGCCGGCTAACGTCCGCGCAATCCACAAGTCGTTGTTCGACGGTTCCCTGCAGGGCATCGAGCGCACCGACAAGAGCGCGTTCAGCTTCCAGGGCCACCCTGAAGCCAGCCCGGGCCCGAACGACGTAGCGCCGCTGTTCGACCGTTTCATCAATGAGATGGCCAAGCGACGCTGACTGAGCAGCTTGCGGGCGGCCCCGGACCCCGGTGGCCCCCGCAGGCTCATCAAAGATTGTTCAAGACGGCTTGCCGACTGACCTGCGGATTTGAGTGACAAACCCATGCCAAAACGTACAGACATAAAAAGCATCCTGATTCTCGGCGCTGGCCCGATCGTGATCGGCCAGGCCTGCGAATTCGACTACTCCGGCGCCCAGGCCTGTAAAGCCCTGCGTGAGGAGGGCTACCGCGTCATCCTGGTGAACTCCAACCCGGCAACCATCATGACCGACCCGGACATGGCCGACGCCACCTACATCGAGCCGATCAAGTGGCAGACCGTTGCCAAGATCATCGAGAAAGAGCGCCCGGACGCACTGTTGCCAACCATGGGCGGCCAGACTGCACTGAACTGCGCCTTGGACCTGGAGCGCGAAGGTGTCCTGGAAAAGTTCGGCGTAGAGATGATCGGCGCCAACGCCGATACCATCGACAAGGCTGAAGACCGTTCGCGTTTCGACAAGGCCATGAAATCCATCGGCCTTGACTGCCCGCGCTCGGGCATCGCCCACACCATGGAAGAAGCCAATACTGTGCTCGAGAAGCTGGGCTTCCCGTGCATCATCCGTCCGTCCTTCACCATGGGCGGTACTGGTGGCGGTATTGCTTACAACCGTGAAGAGTTCGAAGAAATCTGCGCCCGTGGCCTGGACTTGTCTCCGACCAAAGAGCTGCTGATCGACGAATCCCTGATCGGCTGGAAAGAGTATGAAATGGAGGTTGTCCGCGATAAGAAGGACAACTGCATCATCGTTTGCTCGATCGAAAACTTTGACCCGATGGGCGTGCACACCGGTGACTCGATCACCGTTGCTCCGGCACAGACCCTGACGGACAAGGAATACCAGATCATGCGTAACGCCTCGCTGGCGGTACTGCGTGAGATCGGCGTTGAAACCGGCGGTTCCAACGTTCAGTTCGGCATCTGCCCGGACACAGGCCGTATGGTCGTGATCGAAATGAACCCGCGTGTATCGCGCTCCTCGGCGCTGGCCTCGAAAGCTACCGGCTTCCCGATTGCGCGTATCGCAGCCAAGCTGGCGATCGGTTACACCCTGGACGAGTTGCAGAACGAAATCACTGGCGGCGCTACGCCAGCGTCCTTCGAGCCGTCTATCGACTACGTCGTGACCAAGCTGCCACGGTTTGCCTTCGAGAAATTCGCCAAGGCTGACGCGCGTCTGACCACCCAGATGAAATCTGTGGGTGAAGTCATGGCCATCGGCCGTACCTTCCAGGAATCCCTGCAGAAAGCCCTTCGCGGTCTGGAAGTGGGTGTGTGCGGCCTGGACGAGAAGCTCGACCTGAGCAACCCGGAAAGCATGAGCGTGCTCAAGCGCGAACTGACCGTGCCGGGCGCCGAGCGCATCTGGTATGTGGCCGATGCTTTCCGCGCCGGTATGACCGTCGAACAAATCTTCGGCATGAACATGATCGACCCGTGGTTCCTGGTACAGATCGAAGATCTGATCAAGGAAGAAGAGAAGGTCAAGACCCTCGGTCTGTCTTCTATCGACCGCGACCTGATGTTCCGCCTCAAGCGCAAAGGGTTCTCCGACCAGCGTCTGGCCAAGCTGCTGGGTGTGACCGAGAAGAACCTGCGGACCCATCGCCACAAGCTGGAGATCTTCCCGGTCTACAAGCGCGTTGACACCTGCGCCGCTGAGTTCGCCACCGACACCGCATACCTGTACTCCACTTACGAGGAAGAGTGCGAAGCCGCGCCGTCGGGCCGTGACAAGATCATTATCCTGGGTGGCGGTCCAAACCGTATCGGCCAGGGCATCGAGTTCGACTACTGCTGCGTACATGCCGCCCTCGCCCTGCGCGAAGACGGGTACGAGACCATCATGGTCAACTGCAACCCGGAAACCGTTTCTACCGATTACGACACTTCCGACCGTCTGTACTTCGAGCCGGTGACACTGGAAGACGTGCTCGAGATCTGCCGCGTCGAGAAGCCAAAAGGCGTGATCGTGCAGTACGGCGGCCAAACCCCGCTGAAACTCGCTCGCGCACTGGAAGCGGCCGGCGTGCCAATCATCGGCACCAGCCCCGATGCCATCGACCGTGCCGAAGACCGTGAGCGCTTCCAGCAAATGGTTGAGCGCCTGAACCTGCGTCAGCCGCCAAACGCCACTGTGCGCAGCGAAGACGAAGCCATCCGTGCAGCCAGCAAGATTGGTTATCCGTTGGTGGTGCGTCCGTCCTACGTATTGGGTGGTCGTGCGATGGAAATCGTCTACGAAGAAGAAGAGCTCAAGCGCTACCTGCGTGATGCGGTGAAAGTGTCCAACGACAGCCCTGTGCTGCTCGATCACTTCCTCAACTGCGCCATCGAGATGGACGTGGATGCAGTCTGTGACGGTACTGATGTGGTGATCGGCGCGATCATGCAGCACATCGAACAAGCGGGCGTTCACTCTGGTGACTCCGCATGCTCGCTGCCGCCGTACTCGCTGCCGGCGCACATCCAGGACGAGATGCGCGAACAGGTCAAGAAAATGGCCCTGGAACTGGGTGTGGTCGGCCTGATGAACGTTCAGTTGGCGCTGCAAGGCGAAGACATCTACGTCATCGAAGTCAACCCGCGTGCTTCGCGTACCGTGCCATTTGTTTCCAAGTGCATCGGTGTGTCCCTGGCCATGATCGCTGCGCGCGTGATGGCCGGTAAGACCTTGAAGGAAATCGGCTTCACCAAGGAAATCATTCCGAACTTCTACAGCGTGAAAGAGGCGGTGTTCCCATTCGCCAAATTCCCTGGCGTGGACCCGATCCTGGGCCCAGAGATGAAGTCCACCGGTGAAGTGATGGGCGTGGGTGATACCTTCGGTGAAGCCTTCGCCAAGGCCCAAATGGGCGCCAGCGAAGTGTTGCCGACCGGCGGTACTGCGTTCATCAGCGTGCGCGACGATGACAAGCCGCTGGTTGCAGGTGTGGCCCGTGATCTGATCAACTTGGGCTTCGAAGTCGTGGCCACTGCCGGGACCGCCAAGCTGATCGAAGCTGCCGGCCTGAAAGTGCGTCGCGTGAACAAGGTGACGGAAGGCCGTCCGCATGTGGTCGACATGATCAAGAATGACGAAGTCACGCTGATCATCAACACCACCGAAGGTCGCCAGTCGATCGCGGATTCTTACTCCATTCGTCGTAACGCCTTGCAGCACAAGATTTACTGCACCACGACCATTGCTGCTGGCGAAGCCATCTGCGAAGCGCTCAAGTTCGGTCCGGAAAAGACCGTGCGTCGCTTGCAGGATCTACACGCAGGATTGAAGGCATGACCAAATACCCAATGACCGTCCAGGGCTTCAAGGCCCTGGAAGAGGAGCACGCCCACCTGACCAAGGTCGTCCGCCCAAAGCTGAGCCAGGACATCGGCACGGCCCGCGAACTGGGTGACCTGAAGGAAAACGCTGAGTACCATGCTGCCCGCGAGCAGCAGGGTATGGTCGAGGCGCGTATCCGTGATATCGAAGGTCGCCTGCAGAATTCGGTGGTTATCGACGTGACGACCATTCCGAAGACCGGCAAGGTGATTTTCGGCACCACCGTGGAAATCGCCAACGTTGAAACCGACGAAAGCGTGGTCTACCACATTGTGGGTGAAGATGAAGCTGACTTTAAACTCGGCAAAATCTCCGTCGGTTCGCCACTTGCCCGCGCCTTGATTGCCAAGGAAGAGGGTGATGTGGTGGTTGTTAAAACGCCTGGTGGCGTGACCGAGTACGAGATTGTTGAAGTTCGTCACATCTGAAAGGCGGCGCCCGCTTCGTGCGGGCGCCATGCTTTGGCAGCTCTCCCAGATGCTTTGGGTCGGCGGCCTGTGGCTGTTGCACATTGGTGTGTTGCCGGCGTTGGGCCTGATTGGCTTGGCGCCGCTGCTGATCGATGAGATCGACGGATTACTCAGTGCGTTGCTGGTGGGTTTTGCGGCGGCGTGCGTGACGCTCCAGGTGCTGGTGCTGATCAAGGCTGAAGGCTTGGGGAGTTTGTGGCGGGATATTCGCGGCCAACTGCTGTTGATGGCGCTGTATGCGTGCGCAATGTTTTGCGTCGTGCATGTCTGGCTGCCGGAAGCGTTGCGCTGGCAGCTATTCAGCTATCTTGTGCTAGGGTTCTCCGGCCTGGTGCTGGTGATACAGCCGGCGCCGGGATGGAGTGGCAGGGCGCGCGAAGCACGCCCGTGACCCTTGTTGTCATTTGAAAGCTGTTATTTGAAGCGGTGTACGTTCGACAGCTGCTTGTTGACGCTGAAGTTCTTGCGATACAGCAGCGCCATCTTGCCGATGACCTGAACCAGGTCCGCTTTGCCAACCTTGCACAATTCTGCAATGGCAGCCAGGCGCGCTTCGCGGTCGAGGATGTTGACCTTGATCTTGATCAGTTCATGATCGTTCAGTGCGCGTTCGAATTCGGCTAACACACCTTCAGTCAAACCGTTGTCTGCCACAATCAGAACTGGTTTCAGATGGTGGCCAATGGATTTGTACTGTTTCTTCTGCTCTTGAGTGAGCGGCATAATCTGACCCCTGCGTCTGATCTTGTAAAAAGCGGCGGCCAGTTTACCCGAGCGAGTCCGGGACCGCCCAGTTAATCACGACCCGTTTTATTTTTCGAGGTGGCCCGTGGCCCGTTCCAAAACCAGCCTTAAGTGGCTACAAGAACATTTCAACGACCCTTACGTCAAAAAGGCGCAAAAGGACGGCTACCGTTCCCGGGCCAGTTACAAGTTGCTGGAGATCCAGGACAAGGACAAATTGATCCGCCCCGGCATGAGCGTTATCGATCTGGGCGCCGCCCCGGGTGGTTGGTCTCAGGTGACCAGTCGTCTGATTGGTGGGCAGGGTCGTTTGATTGCTTCTGACATTCTGGAAATGGACAGCATTCCGGATGTGACCTTTGTTCACGGCGACTTCACTCAGGACAGCGTACTCGCAGAGATCCTTGAGGCCGTGGGAAATTCGCAGGTAGACCTTGTGATTTCCGACATGGCCCCCAATATGAGTGGATTACCGGCCGTTGATATGCCGCGAGCCATGTTCCTGTGTGAGCTGGCACTGGATTTGGCGGGTCGGGTTTTGCGTCCTGGTGGTGATTTCCTGGTGAAAGTCTTCCAGGGCGAGGGTTTCGACGAGTACCACAAGAACATTCGCAAGTTGTTCGACAAGGTACAGACGCGCAAACCTGACTCTTCGCGAGACAGGTCTCGCGAGCAATATCTGCTGTGCCGCGGCTTTCGCGGTGTTGAAGGCGCTGCGAGCGAAGAGCGTTTTTAAGGAATTGGAGGAGGGCGATAGGTTTTTTTATATCGCTTTCGTCACGAAGCTTTACGAATATTGTGTAGTCAAAGTTTCACAAAGGGTTACAGACGGCGCCTGCCAGAGTTGTAGGTAATGTAGTAAGTTAGGCCGGTGAATATCATGCGAAGCGCGCGCCAGTAGCGGAGCTTGCTTCAGAGGGTAGTTAATTGAACGATATGGCAAAGAATCTGATCCTGTGGTTGATCATCGCGGCTGTCCTGGTGACGGTGATGAACAACTTCTCCAGCCCTAACGAGCCGCAGACCCTCAACTATTCCGACTTCATCCAGCAAGTTAAGGATGGCAAGGTCGAGCGCGTAGCGGTTGATGGCTACGTGATCACCGGCAAACGCAACGATGGCGATAGCTTCAAGACCATTCGTCCGGCGATCCAGGACAACGGCCTGATCGGCGACCTGGTGGATAACCATGTAGTCGTTGAAGGCAAGCAGCCTGAGCAGCAGAGCATCTGGACTCAGCTTTTGGTGGCGAGCTTCCCGATTCTGGTGATCATCGCTGTGTTCATGTTCTTCATGCGCCAGATGCAAGGCGGCGCGGGAGGTAAGGGTGGGCCGATGAGCTTCGGCAAGAGCAAGGCACGCCTGCTCTCCGAAGATCAGGTCAAAACCACGTTGGCTGACGTTGCCGGTTGTGACGAAGCCAAAGAAGAAGTCGGCGAGCTGGTTGAATTCCTGCGTGACCCGGGCAAGTTCCAGCGTCTGGGCGGTCGCATTCCTCGCGGCGTGCTGATGGTCGGTCCTCCGGGTACCGGTAAAACCTTGCTCGCCAAGGCGATTGCCGGCGAAGCCAAGGTGCCTTTCTTCACCATTTCAGGTTCTGACTTCGTCGAAATGTTCGTCGGCGTCGGTGCCAGCCGTGTTCGCGACATGTTTGAGCAGGCCAAGAAGCATGCGCCATGCATCATCTTCATCGACGAAATCGACGCCGTTGGTCGCCATCGTGGTGCCGGGATGGGCGGCGGTCATGACGAGCGTGAGCAGACTCTTAACCAGCTGTTGGTTGAGATGGACGGCTTCGAAATGAATGACGGCATCATCGTCATTGCCGCAACCAACCGCCCGGATGTGCTCGACCCAGCATTGCTGCGTCCAGGCCGTTTCGACCGTCAGGTGGTGGTGGGCTTGCCGGACATTCGTGGTCGCGAACAGATTCTGAAAGTGCACATGCGCAAAGTGCCAATGGGTGATGACGTGGCTCCGGCCGTGATTGCCCGTGGTACTCCAGGCTTCTCTGGTGCTGACCTGGCCAACCTGGTGAACGAGGCTTCGTTGTTCGCTGCCCGTACCGGCAAGCGCATTGTTGAGATGAAAGAGTTCGAGTTGGCGAAAGATAAGATCATGATGGGCGCCGAGCGCAAATCCATGGTCATGTCCGAGAAAGAGAAGCAGAACACCGCTTATCACGAAGCCGGCCACGCCATTGTGGGTCGCGTTGTGCCTGAGCATGACCCGGTCTACAAAGTATCGATCATTCCTCGTGGTCGTGCTTTGGGTGTCACCATGTTCCTGCCTGAGGAGGATCGTTACAGCCTCTCCAAGCGTGCGTTGATCAGCCAGATCTGTTCGCTGTACGGCGGCCGGATCGCGGAAGAAATGACGCTTGGCTTTGACGGTGTCACCACGGGCGCTTCCAACGACATTATGCGTGCCAGTCAAATTGCACGGAACATGGTGACCAAGTGGGGCTTGTCTGAAAAGCTCGGTCCTTTGATGTATGCCGAGGAAGAAGGTGAGGTATTCCTGGGTCGTGGCGGCGGCGGTCAAAGCGCCAGCTTCTCCGGTGAGACAGCCAAGCTGATCGATTCTGAAGTGCGCAGCATCATTGATCAGTGCTACGGCACGGCCAAGCAGATCCTGACCGACAACCGCGACAAGCTGGATGCCATGGCTGACGCGTTGATGAAGTACGAGACGATTGATGCCGATCAGATCGACGACATCATGGCGGGGCGCGCGCCCCGTGAACCTCGCGATTGGGAAGGTGGTTCGGGAACCTCGGGCACTCCCCCTGTCGTTCAAAACGAGCGCCCGGAAACCCCGATCGGCGGCCCGGCGGCTGAGCTCTAAGGTTTGAAATGACTTCTGCTTTATCCTCCACCCGGTTGCCTTGCGGCAACCGGGTTCTTGATTTGGCCCGGACGCACGTCATGGGCATTCTTAACGTAACCCCTGACTCCTTCTCTGATGGCGGCCGCTTCAGTCAGCTGGATGCTGCGCTGCGTCATGCCGAGTCGATGGTGTTGGCCGGTGCGACCTTGATTGATGTCGGTGGCGAATCCACTCGGCCTGGCGCGCGCGTTGTTTCTCCCTTGGAGGAGTTGGAGCGCGTGGCGCCGATAGTCGAGCGTATCGCCCGCGAGTTGGATGTCATTATCTCCGTTGATACGTCGACACCAGCCGTCATGCGCGAAACAGCGCGTCTCGGTGCGGGCCTGATCAATGATGTGCGCTCTCTTCAGCGCGACGGCGCTCTGGATGCAGCAGCGGCCACGGGGTTGCCTGTATGCCTGATGCACATGCTGGGAGAGCCCGGTAATATGCAGGACAACCCGCACTACGACGATCTTGTTGGTGAGGTGAGTGGGTTTCTCTCGGAGCGAATCGCTCAGTGTGCTGCGGTGGGCATAACCCCTGAGCGGATTATCCTTGATCCTGGGTTTGGTTTTGCCAAGACCCTGCAACACAATTTAAGCCTGTTTAAACATATGGAGTCCTTGCATGCCCTTGGTCGGCCCCTGTTGGTCGGTGTTTCGCGCAAGAGCATGATAGGGCTGGCCTTGAATCGTCCTGTGGGCGAACGGTTATATGGTGGGCTTGCGCTCGCGGCGCTTGCGGTGACCAAGGGGGCGCGCATCTTGCGCGTGCATGACGTTGCCGAGACCGTGGATGTGGTTCGCATGATTGCCGCTGTAGAATCCGCCGAATAAGAATGATGGAGTACTTATGACTAAAAAATACTTTGGCACCGACGGTATCCGTGGTCGGGTCGGCGAGTTTCCGATCACTCCTGATTTCATGCTCAAGCTGGGGTGGGCAGCAGGCATGGCGTTCCGCAGCATGGGGGCGTGCCGCATCCTGGTGGGTAAGGACACCCGTATTTCCGGGTACATGTTTGAGTCCGCGCTGGAAGCTGGTTTGTCCGCCGCGGGTGCCGATGTAATGCTGCTCGGTCCTATGCCGACGCCCGCAATCGCCTACCTGACGCGTACCTTTCACGCTGAAGCCGGTATCGTGATCAGCGCCTCGCATAACCCTCATGATGACAATGGGATCAAGTTTTTCTCGGGGCAGGGCACCAAGCTGCCGGACGAGATCGAGCTGATGATCGAAGAGTTGCTGGATGCGCCGATGACGGTGGTTGAGTCCAGCAAGTTGGGTAAGGTTTCGCGTATCAACGATGCGTCCGGCCGCTATATCGAATTCTGCAAAAGCAGCGTGCCGACCAGCACCAATTTCGCCGGGCTTAAAATTGTCGTCGACTGTGCCCATGGTGCGACCTACAAGGTTGCGCCGAGTGTGTTCAAGGAGTTGGGCGCGGTTGTAACTGTGCTTTCAGCGCAGCCGAATGGCTTGAACATCAACGAAAACTGCGGCTCCACCCACATGGAGCAGCTGCAGGCGGCCGTTTTGGCCGAGCACGCCGACCTGGGCATAGCGTTTGACGGCGACGGTGACCGTGTGCTGATGGTCGATCACACCGGTACTGTGGTGGACGGCGATGACCTGTTGTTCATCATCGCTCGCGACTTGCACGAGCGTAACAAGCTCCAAGGTGGTGTCGTCGGTACGCTGATGAGTAATCTTGGGCTTGAGCTGGCTCTGGCTGAGTTGGGGATTCCCTTCGTTCGCGCCAATGTCGGTGACCGCTATGTCATCGCCGAGCTGCTGGAGCGTAACTGGCAGGTCGGTGGTGAGAATTCCGGGCATGTGGTGTGCTTCCAGCACACCACCACGGGCGACGCCATTATTGCTGCGTTGCAAGTATTGTTGTCCTTGCGCCGTCGCGAAGAGAGTCTTGCTCAAGCTCGCCAGGCGCTGCGCAAGTGCCCGCAGGTGTTGCTCAATGTGCGTTTCGCCGGTGGCGAAAATCCAATTGAGCACCCTGCTGTCAAAGACGCCTGCGAGCGTGTGACTCTGGCAATGGCCGGGCGTGGGCGGGTATTGCTGCGTAAGTCCGGCACAGAGCCTCTGGTGCGCGTCATGGTCGAAGGCGAAGACGAAGCACAGGTCCGCGGGCATGCCGAAGACCTGGCAAAACTGGTAACTGAAATTTGCGCCTGAATTCGGCTTGCCAGTGATGATGGGGTTGGGTAACATCTGCGCCCACTTTGACCGACGAGGTACAGCATGCGTCGCACTATGGTAGCTGGTAACTGGAAGATGCACGGTACCCGCGCCAGTGTCGCTGAGCTGATCAATGGCCTTCGTCACTTGGCCTTGCCTAGCGGTGTTGATGTCGCGGTTTTTCCGCCTTGCTTGCATATCAACCAAGTGGTTGATGGCTTGAAAGGCAAGTCGATTCAGGTCGGCGCGCAGAATTCTGCGGTGGAACCGATGCAAGGTGCGTTGACCGGTGAGATTTCACCGAGTCAGCTGGTTGATGCGGGTTGTTCCTATGTGCTCGTCGGGCACTCCGAGCGCCGTCAGATGATGGGCGAGCGTGATGGGACACTCAATCGCAAGTTTGCAGCGGCACAGGCTTGTGGCTTGATTCCAGTGTTGTGCATAGGGGAGACCCTGGAGCAGCGTGAATCAGGCAAAACTCTTGAAGTTGTCTCGCGTCAGCTGGGCAGCATCATTGAGGAGCTGGGTGTTGGTGCGTTTGCAAAGGCAGTGATTGCTTACGAGCCGGTCTGGGCCATAGGTACCGGGCTGACTGCTACACCGCAACAGGCGCAGGATGTGCACGCAGCTATCCGCGCGCAGTTGGCGGCAGAGAATTCTGAGGTCGCGCAAGGTGTGCGGCTTCTATACGGCGGCAGCGTGAAGGCGGCCAATGCGGTCGAACTGTTCGGCATGCCGGATATCGATGGGGGGCTCATTGGTGGAGCTTCCCTGAATGCAGATGAGTTCGGTGCGATCTGTCGCGCCGCGGGAAACTGAAAAAATGCTGGAAACAGTCGTAGTCGTTTTTCATCTGTTGGCTGCCCTGGGCGTAGTTGCCCTGGTTTTGTTGCAACAGGGTAAAGGTGCGGATGCTGGTGCGTCTTTCGGTGCAGGTGCTTCAAATACTGTGTTCGGAAGCCAAGGTTCCTCTACCTTTCTTAGTAAGTTTACTGCTATACTTGCCGCAGGTTTCTTCATAACCAGCTTAGGGTTAGGTTACTTTGCTAAAGAGAAAGCTCATGTGCTGACTCAAGTAGGTTTGCCAAATCCAGCAGTGTTGGAAGTTCCAAAAGCAAAACCGGCTTCTGATGATGTCCCGGTGCTTCAAGAGCAAAAGTCGGCTACTCCAGCGACTGACGTGCCTCCAGCTCAAGAGCAAAAGTAAGAAGGGTTGTAAACGCTGTATTGCCGAGGTGGTGGAATTGGTAGACACGCAACCTTGAGGTGGTTGTGCCCATAGGGTGTAGGGGTTCGAGTCCCCTTCTCGGTACCAATTATCAGGAGAGCCCGCTGTTGCGGGCTTTCTTGTAGGTGGAAGGTTACATTGACCCTGTAAGGGATCGGTCGTATACTTCCGCCCCAGCTTTGTCGCGGGGTGGAGCAGTCTGGTAGCTCGTCGGGCTCATAACCCGAAGGTCGTCGGTTCAAATCCGGCCCCCGCAACCAGTTTTACGGAGCCCCTTTTAAGGGGCTTTTTGTTAGCTGGACACTTTCAACGCCGCTGTTCGACGGCGTTTCAAGGATGGGCGTTTCGCCCATTTTTTTATTTTGCACAGCATGCACATACATGCACGAGGGGGTTCAGGTGTCGAGCAAGCTAGAAGAGTTGCAGGCCTTGTTGGCCCCGGTGGTCGTGGCCCTAGGCTATGAATGCTGGGGTATTGAGTTTTCGGCTCAAGGTCGCCACTCAATGTTGCGCGTTTATATCGATAAAGAGGGCGGCGTGCTGGTGGACGATTGTGCCATTGTCAGCCGTCAGATCAGCGGTGTGCTGGATGTTGAAGATCCAATCTCCGTTGAATACACCCTCGAAGTTTCCTCGCCAGGCATGGAACGCCCACTGTTCACTATTGATCAGTTTGCAAAATTTGCCGGTGAACAAGTGAAGATCAAGCTGCGATCTCCCTTTGAAGGGCGGCGCAACTTTCAGGGCCTTCTGCGCGGTGTAGAAGAACAGGATGTCGTGGTGCAGGTAGAAGACCATGAGTTCCTGTTGCCGATCGATATGATCGACAAGGCCAACATTATTCCCAGTTTTGACTGAGACGCGGATCCCGCGGATCCAATGGCTTGCGAAAGGCGAGGCGTACGATGAGCAAAGAAGTACTGCTGGTTGTTGAGTCGGTATCCAATGAAAAGGGCGTACCGGCAAACGTGATTTTTGAAGCGCTGGAGCTGGCCTTGGCCACTGCTACCAAAAAGCGTTTTGAAGACGAAGTTGATCTGCGTGTGGAAATCAACCGCCACACCGGTGCCTATGAGACTTTCCGTCGCTGGACGGTCGTCGAAGAAGCCGATCTTGATGATCCGGCCATCGAAACCTGGCCGAGCAAGGTTGCCGAAACGCACCCTGGCGCCAACGTCGGTGATGTCGTCGAAGAAAAGATCGAATCCATCGAATTCGGCCGTATTGCTGCACAGACCGCCAAGCAGGTCATCGTGCAAAAGGTTCGCGAAGCCGAGCGCGCTCAAGTCGTTGACGCCTATCGCGAACGCCTGGGTGAAATCATCTCCGGCACCGTGAAAAAAGTGACCCGCGACAACGTGATCGTTGACTTGGGCAACAACGCCGAGGCGTTGCTGGCTCGCGAAGACATCATCTCTCGCGAAACCTTCCGTGTCGGCGTGCGCTTGCGTGCACTGCTCAAGGAAATCCGCACCGAGAACCGTGGCCCTCAGTTGATCCTGTCGCGTACCGCGCCGGAAATGCTGATCGAGCTGTTCCGTATTGAAGTGCCGGAAATCGCGGAAGGCCTGATCGAAGTGATGGCCGCCTCCCGTGACCCGGGTTCGCGTGCCAAGATCGCGGTTCGCTCCAAAGACAAACGCATCGACCCGCAGGGCGCTTGCATTGGTATGCGCGGTTCGCGCGTCCAGGCGGTGTCGGGCGAATTGGGCGGTGAGCGTGTGGATATCGTGCTGTGGGACGATAACCCGGCGCAGTTCGTGATCAATGCCATGTCGCCGGCTGAAGTGGCGGCAATTATCGTTGACGAAGATGCCCATGCAATGGACATCGCCGTTGGCGCAGACAATTTGGCTCAGGCCATTGGTCGTGGTGGTCAGAACGTGCGTCTGGCCAGCCAACTGACCGGTTGGACCCTGAACGTGATGACCGAATCGGACATCCAGGCTAAGCAGCAAGCTGAAACCGGTGACATCCTGCGCAACTTCATCGACGAGCTGGAAGTCGACGAAGACCTGGCGCAGGTGCTGGTAGATGAAGGCTTCACCAGCCTGGAAGAGATTGCCTACGTACCGTTGGAAGAAATGCTCAACATCGACGGCTTTGACGAGGACACCGTCAACGAGCTTCGCGCTCGGGCCAAGGATCGTTTGTTGACTAAAGCCATCGCTACTGAGGAAAAGCTGGCAGACGCCCATCCGGCCGAAGACCTGCTCTCGCTTGAGGGTATGGACAAGGATTTGGCGATGGAACTGGCGGTGCGCGGCGTAATTACCCGCGAAGACCTGGCCGAGCAGTCTATTGACGATCTGCTCGACATCGACGGCATTGACGATGATCGTGCCGGCAAGTTGATCATGGCCGCCCGAGCCCATTGGTTCGAGTAACTAGGCGCGGCCTGAGGAGAGAAGTGCATGACGCAAGTCACGGTGAAACAACTGGCCGATGAGGTCAAAACACCGGTAGAGCGCCTGTTGCAGCAGATGCGTGAGGCAGGTCTGCCGCACACCGCCGCCGATGAAGGTGTGAGCGACAGTGAGAAGCAGTCTTTGCTGACTCACTTGAAGAGCAGCCACAAGGCGAAAGTGGAAGAACCGCGCAAGATTACATTGCAGCGCAAAACCACCAGCACCCTGCGTGTTGCTGGTAGCAAAAGCATCAGCGTTGAAGTACGCAAGAAGAAAGTCTTCGTACAACGCAGCCCGGAAGAAATCGAAGCCGAGCGCAAACGCGAGCTGGAAGAACGTCGCGCAGTAGAAAATGCTGCTCGTCAGAAGGCTGAAGAAGAAGCCAAGCGTCGCGCCGAAGAAGAAGCGCGTCGCCAGCCTGCTGCTGCGCAACCTGCTTCCACTGAGGCGGTCGCAGCGCCTGTCGCTCCTGTTGAAGCTGTGCGTGAGGCCGCTCCGGTTGCCGCTGCACCCGCTCCTGCAGCTGAGCGCAAGCGTGACGAACCGCGTCGTCCGGACAAGCCACGTGCTGACGATAACAATCGTCGCGGCGGTGGTGGCGATGGCGAGCGTAAAAACGCTCCGCATCGTGCTTCGGTCAAAGAGAAAGCGCCTGCTCCACGCGTTGCCCCACGTACTACCGACGAAGAAAGCGATGGCTTCCGTCGTGGTGGTCGCGGCAAGGCCAAGCTGAAAAAACGCAACGCCCACGGTTTCCAGAGCCCAACCGGCCCTGTCGTGCGTGAAGTGAAGATCGGCGAGACCATCACTGTGGGCGATCTGGCCCAGCAGATGTCGGTCAAGGCTGCTGAAATCATCAAGTTCATGTTCAAGCTGGGCACTCCGGCCACCATCAACCAGGTACTGGATCAGGAAACTGCCCAACTGGTTGCTGAGGAGCTGGGCCACAAAGTGACCCTGGTCAGCGACACAGCCCTGGAAGATTCCCTGGCCGAGTCCCTGAAGTTTGAAGGTGAGGCGGTTTCCCGTGCACCGGTTGTGACCGTAATGGGCCACGTTGACCACGGTAAAACATCCCTGCTCGACTACATCCGTCGTGCCAAGGTAGCTGCGGGCGAAGCCGGCGGCATCACCCAGCACATCGGTGCCTACCACGTTGAAACCGACCGTGGCATGGTGACGTTCCTCGACACCCCTGGTCACGCCGCGTTTACCGCGATGCGTGCCCGTGGTGCCAAGGCGACCGACATCGTGATCCTGGTGGTTGCCGCGGATGACGGCGTGATGCCACAAACCATCGAAGCCGTTCAGCATGCCAAGGCAGCTGGCGTTCCGTTGGTAGTAGCAGTGAACAAAATCGACAAGCCGGGCGCCGATCTTGATCGCATCCGTAGCGAACTGTCGGTTCACGGCGTGACATCCGAAGAGTGGGGTGGTGACACTCCATTCGTACCGGTCTCCGCAAAAATGGGTACCGGTGTTGACGAGCTGCTTGAAGCCGTTCTGTTGCAAGCCGAAGTTCTGGAACTCACCGCTACACCATCGGCTCCTGGCCGTGGCGTTGTGGTTGAGTCCCGTCTCGACAAGGGCCGTGGTCCGGTTGCAACCGTTCTGGTTCAAGACGGTACCCTGCGCCAAGGCGACATGGTGCTGGTCGGTTCGAACTACGGCCGTGTACGTGCCATGCTCGACGAGAACGGCAAGCCAATCAAGGAAGCAGGTCCTGCTATCCCGGTCGAGATCCTCGGCCTGGACGGTACCCCGGACGCTGGCGACGAGATGAGCGTAGTGGCCGACGAGAAGAAAGCCCGTGAAGTGGCTCTGTTCCGTCAAGGCAAGTTCCGCGAAGTCAAGCTGGCCCGTGCTCACGCCGGCAAGCTGGAAAACATCTTCGAGAACATGGGCCAGGAAGAGAAGAAGACGCTTAACATCGTCCTCAAATCTGATGTACGTGGTTCCCTCGAAGCGTTGAACGGCGCCCTGAACGGCCTGGGTAACGACGAAGTGCAAGTGCGCGTTGTCGGTGGCGGTGTCGGTGGTATCACCGAGTCCGACGCCAACCTGGCACTGGCTTCCAACGCTGTACTGTTCGGCTTCAACGTGCGTGCCGATGCCGGCGCTCGCAAGATCGTCGAGCAGGAAGGCCTGGACATGCGTTACTACAACGTCATCTACGACATCATCGAAGACGTCAAGAAAGCCCTTACCGGCATGCTTGGCAGCGACGTTCGGGAGAACATCCTGGGTGTGGCCGAGGTGCGTGACGTGTTCCGCTCGCCGAAATTCGGTGCGATCGCCGGTTGCATGGTTATTGAAGGTACCGTGTACCGTAACCGTCCAATCCGTGTACTGCGTGAAGACATCGTTATCTTCGAAGGCGAGCTGGAATCCCTGCGCCGCTTCAAGGATGACGCTTCTGAAGTACGTGCCGGCATGGAATGCGGTATCGGCGTCAAGAGCTACAACGACGTCAAGGCTGGTGACAAGATCGAAGTCTACGAGAAGGTTCAGGTTGCTCGCAGCCTCTAACTCGCGCACTTCCGGAGCCACGCGGCGTGTGGGCATGCAAATGCCCCGCGCAGCGTACGGACTCTAAACGCAACGCCCGGTCTGGCTTTTGTCAGGCCGGGCGTTTGCCGCTTTCAGACCCCACGGGTTTCACCGTGTGGCAGTAACAGGTAACAAGACATGGCAAAAGAATACAGCCGTACCCAGCGTATCGGCGATCAGATGCAGCGCGAGCTGGCCCAACTGATCCGTCGCGAAGTCAAAGACCCCCGTGTTGGCCTGGTCACCATCACCGCCGTTGAAGTGAGCCGTGACGTGGGTCACGCCAAGATCTTCATCACCGTGATGGGTCAGGACAACAGCGAAGAAATTGCACAAAGCATCAAGGTGCTTAACTCCGCCGCTGGTTTCCTGCGTATGCAGTTGGCCCGCGAAATGAAGCTGCGCAGTGTTCCTCAGTTGCACTTCCACTACGACGAAAGTGTCGTGCGTGGTGCGCACCTGTCGGCATTGATCGAGCGCGCCGTGGCTGAAGACAGCCAGCACCCGTCCACACCTGAAGACGCCAAGGAGTAAGCGGTGGCTCAGGTCAAACGTATTCGTCGCAATGTCAGCGGCATCATTCTGCTCGACAAGCCCATTGGCTTTACCTCCAATGCCGCGTTGCAGAAGGTCCGCTGGCTGCTCAATGCCGAAAAGGCAGGGCACACCGGCAGTCTCGATCCATTGGCTACTGGCGTGTTGCCACTGTGCTTTGGCGAGGCCACCAAGTTCTCGCAATACCTGCTCGATTCCGACAAGGGTTATGAAACCCTGATGCAATTGGGCAAGACCACCACCACGGCCGACGCCGAAGGTGATGTTCTGCAGGTTCGTGACGTGACCGTTGGTCGTGCTGACATCGAAGCTGTTTTACCCGCTTTTCGTGGGCAAATCAGTCAGATACCGCCGATGTACTCGGCACTCAAGCGTGATGGCCAGCCTCTTTACAAGTTGGCACGTGCGGGCGAAGTAGTGGAGCGTGAACCGCGTTCTGTTACTATTGCGCGGCTTGAATTGCTCGCCAGTGAGGGCGACACGGCCCGATTGTCGGTGGACTGCAGCAAAGGCACCTATATTCGTACCCTGGTGGAGGATATCGGTGAGCAATTGGGCTGTGGCGCATACGTTGCAGAGCTGCGACGTACTCAAGCCGGACCTTTCACCCTGGCCCAGACGGTCACGCTGGAAGAGTTGGAAGCGGTACATGCCGAAGGCGGCAACGAAGCAGTGGATCGCTTCTTGATGCCATCGGACAGCGGTTTGCTGGATTGGCCATTGCTGCACTTCTCGGAGCACAGCGCGTTCTACTGGCTCAACGGCCAGCCGGTACGTGCCCCGGACGCTCCGAAGTTCGGCATGGTGCGGGTACAGGATCACAATGGTCGCTTCATCGGTATCGGTGAAGTGAGCGAAGACGGGCGCATCGCGCCGCGTCGGCTGATTCGGTCAGAATGACCGAACGAGTGTGGCTGTTAACAGGCACGGTCAACACTCATTTTTAGATACAGGGATTTGTCCCTGGCCTGTTGAAACCGCCCTTTGGGTGGTTTCCTGAAAAAAGGATTGCCTCATGGCTCTCGACGTTCAAGAAAAAGCACAAATCGTTGCTGACTATCAGCAAGCTGTTGGTGACACTGGTTCGCCAGAAGTGCAAGTTGCACTGCTGACCCACAACATCAACAAGCTGCAAGGTCACTTCAAGGCCAACGGTAAAGATCACCACTCCCGTCGTGGTCTGATCCGCATGGTAAACCAGCGTCGTAAGCTGCTGGACTACCTGAAAGGCAAGGATCTGGGTCGTTATCAGACTCTGATCGGTCGCCTGGGTCTGCGTCGCTAATAAGCGATTGCGCTAGAGGTTGGTTGTCTGCCGTGTGTCAGTGGGATTCCCGCTGGCTCATGGTAGGCTCCCAGCCTCAAGTTTTATCTGGATACACGTTTTACCCCTGGACCTGGTTCGGGCCGATTCCCGACATTGCCCAAGAATTTCGCAAGAAGACAAGTTCCCCCAAGAGCCACAAAGAAGGTAGGACACCGTGAACCCGGTTATCAAAAAATTCCAGTTCGGTCAGTCGACCGTTACCCTCGAGACAGGCCGTATCGCCCGTCAAGCCTCCGGCGCAGTGCTGGTTACCGTTGACGACGACGTTACCGTTCTGGTGACCGTGGTTGGCGCCAAGACCGCTGACCCAAGCAAAGGCTTTTTTCCACTGTCCGTTCACTACCAGGAAAAGACTTACGCTGCCGGTAAGATCCCTGGCGGTTTCTTCAAGCGCGAAGGCCGTCCTTCCGAGAAAGAAACCCTGACTTCCCGACTGATCGACCGTCCGATCCGTCCGCTGTTCCCAGAAGGCTTCATGAACGAAGTGCAGGTTGTCTGCACCGTCGTTTCCACCAGCAAGAAGACCGATCCGGACATCGCTGCGATGATCGGTACCTCGGCTGCCCTGGCCATCTCCGGCATTCCTTTCGATGGCCCGATCGGCGCTGCCCGTGTTGCGTTCCACGAAAGCACCGGCTACCTGCTGAATCCGACTTACGAGCAACAGAAAGCATCGAGCCTGGACATGGTCGTTGCCGGTACTTCGGAAGCCGTGCTGATGGTTGAATCGGAAGCCAAAGAGCTGACCGAAGACCAGATGCTGGGCGCGGTACTGTTTGCTCACGACGAGTTCCAGGTTGTGATCAACGCTGTTAAAGAATTGGCGGCCGAAGCGGCCAAGCCAACCTGGGCCTGGGCTCCACAAGCTGAAGCCACCGAACTGCTGGGCGCTATCCGCTCCGAGTTCGGCGCTGCCATCTCCGACGCCTACACCATCACCGTCAAGGCCGACCGTTACGCTCGCCTGGGTGAGCTGAAGGATCAGGTTGTCGCCAAGCTGTCCGGTGAAGAAGGTCAGCCTTCTTCCAGCGAAGTCAAAGCGGCTTTCGGCGAAATCGAATACCGCACCGTTCGCGAAAACATTGTTAACGGCAAGCCACGTATCGACGGTCGCGACACCCGTACCGTACGCCCGCTGAACATCGAAGTCGGCGTGCTGCCGAAGACTCACGGTTCGGCATTGTTCACCCGTGGTGAAACCCAGGCTCTGGTCGTTGCAACGCTGGGCACCGCCCGCGATGCACAACTGCTGGACACCCTGGAAGGCGAGAAAAAAGACCCGTTCATGCTGCACTACAACTTCCCTCCGTTCTCGGTAGGTGAGTGTGGCCGCATGGGTGGCGCTGGTCGTCGCGAAATCGGTCACGGCCGTCTGGCCCGCCGCTCGGTTGCAGCCATGCTGCCTGCCGCCGACGTGTTCCCGTACACCATCCGTGTCGTGTCGGAAATCACCGAGTCCAACGGTTCCAGCTCCATGGCTTCCGTTTGCGGTGCTTCCCTGGCACTGATGGACGCTGGTGTGCCGATGAAGGCGCCCGTTGCCGGTATCGCCATGGGCCTGGTTAAAGAAGGCGAGAAGTTCGCCATCCTGACCGACATCCTGGGCGACGAAGATCACTTGGGCGACATGGACTTCAAAGTAGCCGGTACCTCTAAAGGTGTTACCGCGCTGCAGATGGACATCAAGATCAAGGGCATCACCGAAGAGATCATGGAGATCGCCCTGGGCCAAGCCCTGGAAGCGCGCCTGAACATCCTCGGTCAGATGAACCAGATCATTGGTCAGTCCCGCACCGAGCTGTCGGAAAACGCTCCGACCATGATCGCGATGAAAATCGACACCGACAAAATCCGTGATGTTATCGGTAAAGGTGGCGCGACCATCCGTGCGATCTGCGAAGAAACCAAGGCTTCGATCGACATCGAAGACGACGGTTCGATCAAGATCTTCGGCGAAACCAAGGAAGCGGCTGAAGCTGCACGTCAGCGCGTCCTGGGCATCACCGCTGAAGCCGAGATCGGCAAGATCTACGTCGGTAAGGTTGAGCGCATCGTCGACTTCGGCGCATTCGTCAACATCCTGCCGGGCAAAGACGGTCTGGTGCACATCTCCATGCTGAGCGACGCTCGTGTTGAGAAAGTGACCGACATTCTGAAAGAAGGCCAGGAAGTGGAAGTGCTGGTACTGGACGTGGACAACCGCGGCCGTATCAAGCTGTCCATCAAGGACGTTGCAGCAGCCAAGGCTTCGGGCGTTTAATCACCCCGGGCTTCAAGCTGAAAAAAGGACTCTTCGGAGTCCTTTTTTTGTGGGCGCAGGAAAGTGCCGAAAAATCATGCGTTTAATGAAAGTCAAAAGCCGCAACTTGCATGCAGGCACGATGGGGTTCATGCAAGTTGCACGATTCCGAAAATTGGGTGTTTTTATAACTCGTTGTTTTATAAGAATTTAATCTGTGTGCGAGACTTGGCACACTGCCTGCAATAACCCTGTTAACGCTGCAGCATCAAGGTCCACACGCTGCAGACTTTTTATAAAACAGGAGTTACTCGTATGAAGAAGTTCGCTCTCGCTACTGCTACCGCTCTGACTCTGGCCATGGGTGCTAACGTAGCCTTTGCTCAGACTTCCCAAGCCCCTATGACGTTGGCGGCAGGTGAAGCTACCAAGGCTAAGGAAAGTGTTTCGGATACCTGGATCACCACCAAGGTTAAATCCGACCTGCTGACCGAGAAGGGCATTCCTGGTTCGGACATCAAGGTTGAAACCAACAAAGGTGTGGTTTCCCTGTCCTCTACAGTTGCTATCTCTGACTCGCAGAAAGCCACTGCCGTAGCGATCACCAAGAAAATCAAAGGCGTAACCGCTGTTTCGGCTGACGGCCTGTTGGCCGGTGGCGCAGTTAAAGCTGACAATATCGACAAAACCAAAGATGCCACTTCCGATACCTGGATCACCACCAAAGTGAAGGCTGACCTGGTAACCGAGAAAGGCATTCCTGGCACCGATATCAAAGTCGAAACCAACAAAGGTGTGGTTTCCCTGTCCTCGTCTGTTGCAGTAACCGAAGCACAGAAAACGACTGCGGTGAACATCACCAAGAAGATCAAAGGCGTTAAAGCTGTATCGGCCGACGGCCTGAAAGCGCAGTAACGCTCCACGTTTCGTCTGAACTGGACGGCGGCGGCTTAGGGTGAGTTAGATATCCACCCGATGCACCTCTGGAGTTCATGCGACCGACCACATGGATGTGGTCATTACAGGCCCCGGCACTTGTGTCGGGGCCTGTTCTATTGTGGCTGTAGAAGTTTTCAGGCGTATGAGCAGCAAATGTGGGAGCGGGCTTGCTCGCGAATGCGCAGGGTCAGTTAACAAATGCGTCGACTGATTCACCGCTTTCGCGAGCAAGCCCGCTCCCACAGTTTGAGTTGTGTCGCTTAAGGGTTACTCCGCATCCAGATGCATCGGTGTCACCACTCGGCCATCTTTCTCCGCCTGCCCCAGGTTGGCGTCAATGAAATATACCCGGTCGTCTTCCAGCTGCCCTTTATCCACCAGGTAATCCTTGATGGCGCTGGCGCGGTCCTGGCCCAACTGGCGCAGCAAGACGTCACTGGCGCCCCAGAATTTGATCAAGCCATCACGCAGCTTCGCCGTGCGGTCGTCGCTACTCAGATCTTTCCATTCGGCCGGCGGCTGTTGTTTCAGACGGGTTCGGTAGATGCCTTCGAGCAAAGGCGCTTTTTCCTTCTCAGGAACCACCAGCAACGATGCCTGGGCCGGAACCTTGTCACCACGGCGCTGAAGGATCTTGTAGTAGTTGTACTGGTATTCACGTTCCAGACGTTCAGCGGCTATGAACGGGCCGTCGCTGCTCGCAGCCGCCGTGCCTTCGATTTCCAGGCGCAGGGTAGGGCGCTCTTTGAGTGCCTTGGCCAGGGTGTTCAGGGCGCCTTCAGCGTCCTTGTTCAACTCGCTGGAACCTGCCGCGAAGGACACGTTGCCCAAGTCTTCCGAACCCCCGCCGGTAATCAGCCCGCCAATGAACTTGAAGGGCGCCGTTGCCGCGCGCACCACCAGGTTACGCAGGGTTTGCCACACAATCGGCATCACGCTGAATTGTGGGTTGTTCAGGTCACCGGTCACCGGCAGCTCGATGGAGATCTTGCCGTCAGTGTCCTTGAGCAACGCGATTGCCAGGCGAATCGGCAAGTCCACGGCATCGGCGCTGTCGACTTTCTCACCCAGTTGCAGTTGTTCAACCACCACTTTGTTCTCGGCCTTCAGTTGGCCTTTGGTGATCACGTAGTGCAGGTCGAGGTTGAGACGACCCTTGCGGATGCGGAAGCCGGCAAATTTGCCCGAGTACGGCGTCAGTGTCGTCAACTCGACCCGTTTGAAGCTGGTGGCGATATCCAGCGCCGCCATCGGGTCGAACGGGTTCACACTGCCTTTGATGGTCACCGGCGCGTAGCGATCCACCTTGCCTTTGATGTCGACGCTGGCTGGTTTGGCCTGGCGACTGTCAATGGTGCCGATCTGCCCGTTGAGCTGTTGAATCGCGGTGGCGAAGTTGGGCGTAAGGCTGAAGTCGGCAAAGTTGGCCGAGCCGTCGTTGATCGCAATCTGACCGATATGAATGCCTAGCGGCTTGTCTTTGCTCGCCGCAGGCTTGGCGGCCGATTTGGCACCACTGTCGGCGGGTTGAGGAATCAGCAGGTCATCGACGTTGGTGGTGCGGTCATCGTTGATCATGAAGCGTGCATACGGCTGCAGAAGGTTGACCTTGTCGATCGACAGGCTGTCGCCATGTTGATAATTCAAGCCCTCGAGTACCAGACGCTGCCATTTGAGAAAGTCGCGGGTCTTGAGGGTGTCCAGCGTGTGCAACTGGTCAACCTGAGCACGGCCGGTCACTTGAAGCGCCAGGGGCTCGGTACTTTTCAGGTTAACGTCCAGGTTGCTGCCGAGCATGCCGCTGCGCAGTTCCAGGCGAATAAACGGGCTGATGTAGGCCTGGGCAACCCGCAGGTCGATGTCCTGAGTGTTCACTTTCAGTTTGGCGCTGACCGGGTTGAGGTTGACCTCGCCGGTTGCCTGGATCTTGCCCTGTTTGCCCAGGCCGGTATCAACCTTCAGCGTGAAGGGGTTGCCGTTGAGGCTGTCGAAGTTCTGCACGTCAACGTTCAGCGGGCCCAGTTCCAGCGCAACCTCGGGTTTGACCTGACGGTCGGCCAGGTGCACTTGATAGTTGCGCAGTTGCACATCCTTGAGCAGCACTTGCCAGGGCTTGCTCGGCGCCGCAGGCTCTGCCTTGGGCGAGTCCGCGGTGGCAGGCGCCGTGGCGGGCTCTGGCTTCTTGGCCGGTTTACCGGGCTGGCTGGCAAACAACTTCTGCCAATCCAACTGGCCATCGGCTTCACGGGCGGCCCAGGTTTCCAGCTTGTTGCTGCGAATCTTGCCGACCACCACTTGCTGCTTGGCCAGGTCTACCGTGGTGTCGCTGACGTCCAAGCGCTCCAGGCGTACCAACGGCCGGCCGTCCGGCGCCTTGATGGCAAACGGCGCGATGCTGGCGGTGGTGTCTGTCAGGTTCAGCTCGGTTTCTTTGGCCAGGCTGAATTTATAGCGGGTGCTGAAATTCAGCGCGCCGTCTTCCAGCACCAGTGGCAGTGCGTCGCGCACATACGGCCACCAGGCTTTCATCTTGCCGTCGGTGACTTTCAGCGTGCCCTCGGAGGTGATTGGCACCAGGCTGAAATTACCTTTCCAGTCGATCTGGCCACCCGCAGGACCAGCGGCCACCAGGGTCATATCGGCGTTGTCTTGCGGCAAGGTACTGAGGTTTTTCAGCTCGAAGTCGAGTTTGTCGTAGAGAAATTCAATGGGTTCGTTGGGACGCAGGTCCTGGAAGTGCACATAGCCGCCGGCCAGCTTGATGCTGTCGATGCGCAGCGGGAACGGTTTGGCATCCGGGTCGGCCGGGGTCGGTTCGCTCGGTGGCAGTTTGAACAACTGCGCCAGGTTCAACTGGCCGGATTTGTCGAACAGCACTTCGGTCTTGGGCTGATCCAGTTGCACGTCAGCCAGGTGCAGGGCGCGGGTCCAGAGGCTGTCGATCTGCAGGTTGGCGTAGAGGCGCTCGAAACCGACTTGTTCCTTGCCGGGTTCACCGATCTTCAGGCCCCACAGTGTCACTTCAAGGCTGAACGGGTTGAGCTCGATACGCTCGATGCGCGCCGGCGTTGTGGCGTAATTGGCCAACTGCTGGTTGGCAATGCGAAGGGCGATGCCGGGCAAAATCAGGAAGCCCAGCAAGCTGTACAGGGCTAGAGCAGTCAACAAGGCGCCGATGGCGCGAATCAATCCTTTGGGCATGGGTGACGCCATCTATGTCGAACGAGAGTGCCTTGGAGTATGGCACGGGTTTTCGGTTCCGAAGAACCCGGCCTTTCGAGACAAGTCTTACAGCTGCAGGATCAGGGTCTTCAACGGTGGCTGTTGGTCCTGTGAAGGGAAGTCCGCCCCCGGCGTCATGATCTGCCAGTCGCGTACCGGGCGGCCGGCTTTTTCGGCACAGCGCAGTACCTGATCACGCCAGTCATCCATGCTGACTTTTGCCAGGTTGTTGCAGCAAATAAGTACGCCATTATCGGCAGTGGCCAGCAGCGCGGGCTTGAGCAGGCTTTGGTAATCACGCAGCAGGTCGACGGTACCGAATGCGCTCTTGGCCCAGGCCGGCGGGTCAAGCAACACCAGGTCATATTGGCGCTGTTCAAGGCGCGGATAGCTCGGCAGTTTCTGGCCGCGACGCTGGGTGATCGGCAGGCCTGCCAGTTGGCGAATTGCCGGGAAGTAGTCGGACTGCACGAACTCCATCGTCGGTAATTGCGGGTTCAGTTGGCCATTTTCGCGACCGACTGCCAGGTTGCCTTCGGCAAAATCCAGGTTACACACTTCACGAGCCCCCCCGGCGGCGGCGCTCAGGCCCACGCCACAGGTGTAAGCGAACAGGTTCAGCACGCTTTTACCCTCACTGTGCTCCTTGACCCAGCCGCGTGTATTGCGCAGGTCAAGAAACAGCAACGGGTCTTGCCCGGCGTGGCGCCCGCGCACCCGGTAATTGAGGCCCCATTCGTGGCCAACCAGGTCTTCCAGCGCCGCAGGCTCGGCGCGGTACACCGTATCCTCCCGGTCGATTCGCGAGTTGCCACGGGAGCGGTCGTTGTACACCAACAGCAATTCCAGGCCCATGAACTGGTTGATCAACTCATGCAGGTCCAGCAAGTCGGCGGTTTCCAGCGACTGGTGGAAGCTCTGCACCAGCAATTGCGGGCCGTAACGGTCGATGGTCAGGCCGCCGGCGCCTTCCTGGCTGCCATGGAACAGCCGGTAACAATCGGTGCCTTGGGCATGCAGCTCGTTGATCAGGTCCTGGCGGTAATCGAGGGCGGCGCGCAGCGCCTGATTCAAGGGGGACATGGAGCGCGCCTTACAGGGTAAATGGGGGCGCGGAGTTTAACAGCTATGGGCCGCTGGCTACATCCGCGCAAGCCAGTGCCCCCTGCCCAAAAGCCGGGGGCTTGCTGTAGGTCAACGGTTCAGGCGCTTGTCGATCAGGCCGTCTACCACGCTCGGGTCGGCCAGGGTCGAAGTGTCGCCAAGGCTGTCCAGTTCGTTGCAGGCGATCTTGCGCAAAATACGTCGCATGATCTTGCCCGAACGGGTTTTCGGCAGGGCGGGCGCCCATTGGATCAGCTCGGGTTTGGCGAAGCTGCCGATTTCCTTGCTGACCAGATCCAGCAGGTGTTTTTTCAACGCATCGCTGGGCTCGACGCCATTCATGGGGGTGACAAAAGCGTAGATGCCCTGGCCTTTGACGTCATGGGGGTAGCCGACCACGGCTGCTTCGGCCACCTGATCATGCAGCACCAACGCGCTTTCCACCTCGGCGGTGCCGATGCGGTGGCCGGACACGTTGATGACGTCATCAATGCGCCCGGTGATCCAGTAGTCGCCATCCTCATCACGCCGCGCGCCGTCGCCGGTGAAGTAATAGCCGGGATACGGTTTGAAATAGGTGTCGATCATGCGCTGCGGGTCGCCATAGACGCTGCGAATCTGCCCCGGCCAGCTGGCTTTGATCGCCAGCACCCCACTGCCGGCACCTTCGAGGACTTTGCCTTGCTCATCGAGCAGCACAGGCTGCACACCAAACATCGGCTGGGTCGCGCAGCCGGGTTTGATGCGTTGGGCGCTGACCAGCGGGCTGAGCATGATGCCGCCGGTTTCGGTTTGCCACCAGGTGTCGACAATCGGGCAGCGCTGTTCGCCGACGGCGTTGAAGTACCAGTCCCAGGCTTCCGGGTTGATCGGCTCGCCGACGCTGCCAAGCAGCCGCAGGCTGGCGCGGGAGGTGTTCTGCAGCGGGCCGTGGCCCTCGCGCATCAAGGCACGCAGGGCAGTGGGCGCGGTGTAGAAGATATTGACCTGATGTTTATCGATGACCTGCCAGAAGCGCGAGCTGTCCGGGTAGCTCGGCACGCCTTCAAACATCAGCGACGTCGCGCCATTGGCCAGCGGGCCGTAGACGATGTAGCTGTGGCCGGTGACCCAGCCCACGTCGGCGGTGCACCAGAACACTTCACCGTCGCGGTAGTCGAGCACGTATTTGAACGTCATCGCCGCTTGCAGCAGGTAACCGCCGGTGGTGTGCAGCACGCCCTTGGGTTTGCCGGTGCTGCCGGAGGTGTAGAGGATGAACAGCGGGTCTTCGGCGTCCATCGGCTCGGGCGGGCAGTTGTCGCTGGCGGCGTCCAGCGCTTGCTGGTACTTGAGGTCGCGGCCTTCGCTCCAGTTCACCGTGGCGCCGGTGCGTTCCACCACCAGCACGGTGCTGACGTTCGGGCAACTGGCCAGGGCCTTGTCGACATTTTGTTTCAAGGCCACCGGTTTGCCGCCGCGCACGCCTTCATCGGCGGTGATCACGGTGCGGCAGTCGGCGTCGAGAATACGGTCGCGCAAGGCGTCCGGCGAAAAGCCACCAAATACCACCGAATGCACGGCGCCAATCCGCGTGCAGGCCAGCATGGCGTAGGCCGCTTCCGGAATCATCGGCATATAAATGCACACCCGGTCGCCTTTTTTTACGCCACGGCTTTTCAGCACATTAGCGAGGCGGCTGACGTTTTGGTGAAGTTGGCGGTAGGTGATTGTGGAAGATTTTGTCGGATCATCGCCTTCCCAGATGAAGGCTGGCTGATCGGCGCGTTGCGCCAGGTGACGGTCGATGCAGTTGTAACTGACGTTCAGCTGGGCACCGGCAAACCATTGGGCGGCGCCTGTGCTGATATCCGACTGCTGGACGGTGTGCCAGGGTTTTATCCAATCGAGGAAATGCCTGGCCTGTTCGGCCCAGAAAGTGTCGGGTTGTTCGATGGATTGGCGATAGAGGCGCTGGTAGTCGTCTTGGCTGAGTTGCCCGGCCCGGCGCACGGCATCGGCGGTGGGGAATGTGCTGATATCGAACATGAGCGGTCCTTATTCTTGTTTTGGCGACAAGGCATAAAGATGCACGCAGTAGGGGGAGGGTTCAAGGCCAACGTCCAAACGGACGTTGGCCAAGGATTACTGGATCAGCCGCGGTGACGGCCGCGGAAGTAGTTGATCAGGCCTTGGGTCGAAGCGTCCTCGGCCGAGGTTTCTTCAGCGCCGGTCAGGCGGTTGTACACGCCTTTACCCAGCTCCTTGCCCAGCTCCACGCCCCACTGGTCGAAGGCGTTGATGCCCCAGATCACGCTCTGTACGAACACTTTGTGCTCATACATGGCAACCAGTGCGCCCAGGCGGCGCGGGCTGATGCGTTCGACCACGATGGTGTTGCTCGGACGGTTGCCCGGGATCACCTTGTGCGGCGCCAGCTTCTGCACTTCGGCTTCCGGCAGGCCCTTCTCACGCAGCTCGGCTTCGGCTTCGCTGCGGGTCTTGCCGAGCATCAGTGCCTGGCTTTGCGACAGGCAGTTGGCGTACAGCCACTGATGGTGGTCGGAGACCGGGTTGAAGCTGACGATCGGCACAATGAAGTCGGCCGGGATCAGTTGAGTCCCTTGGTGCAGCAGCTGGTGGTAGGCGTGCTGACCGTTGCAGCCCACGCCACCCCAGATCACCGGGCCGGTATCGGTGGCCACAGGCGTGCCGTCCTGGCGCACGCTCTTGCCGTTGGATTCCATGTCCAGCTGTTGCAAGTGTTTGGTGATGTTACGCAGGTAGTGGTCGTACGGCAGGATCGCGTGGCTCTGCGCGCCCCAGAAGTTGCCGTACCACACGCCCAGCAAGCCCAGCAGCACGGGCATGTTCTGCTCGAACGGCGCGTTCTGGAAATGCTGGTCCATGGTGTAGGCGCCGGACAGTAGCTCCTTGAAGTTGGACATGCCGATTGCCAGCGCGATTGGCAAACCAATGGCGGACCACAACGAGTAACGACCGCCGACCCAGTCCCACATCGGGAAGATGTTTTCTTCGCGGATGCCGAAGGCTACGGCTGCGGCGTTGTTGCTCGATACGGCGATAAAGTGGCGATACAGCTCGGCTTCCGACCCCCCCTGGGCCAGGTACCAAGCGCGGGCGGCCTGGGCGTTTTTCAAGGTTTCGAGGGTGTTGAAGGATTTGGACGAGACGATGAACAGCGTGGTCTCGGCGCGCAGCTTCATGGTCAGCTCGTGGAACTCGCTGCCGTCGATGTTCGCCAGGTAGTGGCAGCGCACGCCTTTATGGGCGTAGGACAATAGTGCTTCGGAGACCAGCTCCGGGCCGAGGAACGAGCCACCGATGCCGATGTTCACCACGTCAGTGATCGGCTTCTCGGTGTAGCCACGCCACAGGCCGTCGTGGATGCGGCCAACCAGATCAGTGATCTGGTTCAGCACCTTGTGCACGTCCGGCATGATGTTCACGCCGTTGACCGACAACTTGTCGCCTACCGGGCGGCGCAAGGCGGTGTGCAGCGCAGGGCGGCCTTCGGAGGAGTTGACTGGCTCGCCGGCATACAGCGAGTTGATCGCGTCTTTAAGCCCGACTTCGTTGGCCAGGCCGACCAGCAAGTTGCGGGTCTCGCCGGTGATCAGGTTTTTCGAGTAATCGAGGAAAAGCCCGCAGCTGCTCAGGGTAAATTGGGAAAAGCGCTGGGGATCGGCATTGAATGCTTCGCGCATGCTGAAATCCTGCATGGCTTGGCGGTGTTGATTGAGCGCTTGCCAGGCGGGCAGAGCGGTAACGTCATGAGGAGTGCGGTAGTACGCCATCGCTGCGGGTTTCCTTTTATTACGGGGACTGCCTTTAGGACACTTCAAAGTCCGGAACGTCCAGTCTTTCAGCAAGCTTGGGTTCCAGACAGCGCTAACCAAGAGCGCAGGGCGATTACATTAAACCTAGCGTGTCGATATGTCTTGGCTTTGTCTGCGCTGTAGCCGGTACTTTTTTATACCGGTACAGCAGGCAGGGCAACAAGCGCGCTGTTTTAAAGCAGCAAAAGGCGGGAATGGTCAGGCCAGGTTCAGGTGCAGGTTATCGATCAAACGGGTTGCGCCCAGGTAGGCCGCCACCAGGATCACCACATCACGGTCTTCAGGTGTGGCGGGGCGCAGGTGTACGCCCTGGCGCACTTCCAGGTAGTCCAGGCGCAAGCCGGCGGCTTCGATCTGGCGGATGTGTTCGGAGCGCAACCTGGCGAAATCGTGGTCACCGCCTTTGATCGCGTCGGCTATCTGGCTGAGGCTGCGGTACAGCGCAGGAGCGATGGCGCGCTGTTCCTCGGTGAGGTAACCGTTGCGTGACGACAGCGCCAGGCCGTCGTCGGCACGCACGGTCGGCTCGCCAATGATCTGGATCGGCATGTTCAGGTCATGGACCATGGCGCGAATCACTGCCAGTTGCTGGTAGTCCTTCTGGCCAAACACGGCCATGTCCGGCTGGACCATGTTGAACAACTTGCTCACTACCGTGGCCACGCCCTCGAAGTGCCCGGGGCGGCTGGCGCCGCACAGGCCTTCGGACAGCTGTGGAACGCTGACACGGGTCTGGCCGGTCATGCCACCGGGGTACATTTCCTCGACAGTGGGCGCGAACAGCAGGTTGCAGCCGGCTTGCAGGAGTTTCTCCTGATCGGCGGCCAGGGTGCGCGGGTATTTGTCCAGGTCTTCACCCGCGCCGAATTGCAGCGGGTTGACGAAGATGCTCGCCACTACAAAGTCCGCCTGTTGGGCAGCCTTGGTCACCAGCGTGGCGTGGCCGCTGTGCAGGTTGCCCATGGTGGGCACGAAGCCAATACGCTTGCCGGCGCTGCGGGCGTGGGTGACGGCAGCGCGCAGTTCTCGGACGGTTTTAACGGTGTTCATGCGGAGAATCCGTGTTCGGCGCCAGGGAAAGTAACGGCTTTGACTTCCGTGACGTACGCGCTCAGCGCTGCCTGGATGCTGTTCTGGCCTTCCATGAAGTTCTTCACGAACTTGGGCGCGCGGCCGGTCAGCGACAGGCCGAGCATGTCGTGCACCACCAACACTTGGCCGTCGGTGTCGGAGCCAGCGCCAATGCCGATCACGGGCACTTTGACCGCCTGGGTGATCTCGGCTGCCAGTTCGCTCGGCACGCACTCCAGCAGAATCATTGCGGCACCGGCCTGTTCCAGGGCGATGGCATCGGCACGCATCTGGCGCGCCTGGGCTTCGTTGCGGCCCTGAACCTTATAGCCACCGAGGATGTTCACCGACTGTGGCGTCAGGCCCATGTGCACGCACACCGGCACACCACGCTCGGCCAGCAGGCGAATCGAGTCGGCCAGCCATACGGCACCTTCGATCTTGACCATATGCGCACCGGCTTGCATCAGCTTGCCGGCGTTCTGGAAGGTTTGCTCGACGGTGGCGTAACCCATGAACGGCAGGTCGGCGATGATGAAGGCGCCATCGTTGCCGCGCTTGACGCTGGCGGTGTGGTAAGCGAGTTCATCCGTGGTTACAGGCAGGGTGCTGTCATTCCCTTGAAGAACCATGCCCAGGGAGTCGCCTACCAGCAACACTTCGACACCGGCCTGGCAACTGGCGTGGGCGAAGGTGGCGTCGTAGCAGGTCAGCATGGTGATTTTTTCACCTTTGAGCTTGAGGCTCTGCAAGGTGGTCAGGGTAATGTCTGGCATGAAAAGGGTCCTCAGTCAGGCGCTTGGAAACAGCGAGTAACGCGCGTGAGTCTTCGTTTATACAGGCGCACTGTCTTGAGAGCAGTGCTTATAAGGCCTGGATTGCGCCCTTTAGCGCCGGGTTGGCGGCAGCGGGACGCCTATAGTCGTGATGAGGACGAGGGAAGTCAATTGGATGTGTTACCGCATTGTTACGCGTGGGGTGTTACCGCTGTTACTGATGCGATTCAGCCTGTGAAACGCCATTCTTAAAGGTGCGTGAGATCAAGTGTGGGAGCGGGCTTGCTCGCGAATGCGATGTGTCAGTAAGCATCTAAGGTGGCTGGCCCACCGCATTCGCGAGCAAGCCCGCTCCCACAGGGGATCGCATCAAGCTGTGGAGATGCGTTCCAGGCCGACAAACGGGCACGCGTCCAAGAGTTCGCTGAGTGGTTTGCCGTCGGGCAGTGGCAGGTCGGCGGGTGCGAGCTCAGCCAGCGGATACAACACGAAAGCCCGCAGGTGCATCTGATAATGCGGCACCTTCAGGCGCGGCTCGTCGATCAGGCGATCGCCAAACAGCAGGATATCCAGGTCGAGCGTGCGCGGGCCCCAGCGCTCAAGGCGCTCGCGGCCCTGGTCGTTCTCGATGGCTTGCAGGGCATCGAGCAGGTCCAAAGGCGCGAGGTTGCTGTCCAGAGCCGCCACCGCGTTGGTGTAGCGCGGCTGGCCCGGTAGCAAAGAGTCACTTTGGTAAAACGCCGACACGCCGGCAAGCGTGGTGCCAGGTAATTGCGCCAACGCTGCGATGGCGTCGCGCAATTGCTGGTCCGGGGCAGCCAGGTTGCTGCCCATGCCGATGTAGATGCGTTCCACGTTTATTCGCCCACGGCGCCCGAGGCATCGGCGCTGCGCTTACGCTTGCTGCCGGAGCTGCGGCGACGCTTTTTCGGGCCTTCGCCGGCACCATCGCCTTTGCCACCCAGATCGCGAATCATGTCGCGGCGCTGGCTGTCATTGGCGTCCTGATAGTCGGTCCACCAGTCGCCCAAGCCGTCGGTCTGCTCGCCAGCGCTTTCGCGCAACAGCAGGAAGTCGTAGCCGGCGCGGAAACGCGGGTTGTCGAGCAACAGGTCGGCACGTTTGCCGCTGCGGCGTGGCAGGCGTTCCTGCATGTCCCAGATCTCGCGGATCGGCATGGTGAAGCGTTTTGGAATGGCGATGCGCTGGCACTGTTCGGCGATCAGCTCGTGCGCGGCTTCCTGCATGGCCGGAATCGGCGGCATGCCACGGTCTTGCAGGCGCAGTACGCGTTTGGGCAGAGCCGGCCACAACAGGGCGGCAAACAGGAACGCTGGGGTCACCGGTTTGTTCTGTTTGATGCGCAGGTCAGTGTTGATCAACGCTTCGCTGATCAGGGTGTGGGTGTACGTCGGGTTGTATTCCAGTGCCTCGGCGCTGGCCGGGAACAGTGGGTCGAACAGCTGCAGATCGACGAGCATCTCGAACGTGTCAGCGGCGTAACCCGAAAGGAACAACTTGAGCACTTCTTCGAACAGGCGTGCCGACGGGATTTCCCGGAGCATCGGTGCCAGCTCGCGAATCGGCGCGGCAGTGTGTTTCTCGATGCCGAAGTTCAGCTTGGCGGCAAACCGCACCGCGCGCAGCATGCGCACCGGGTCTTCCTGGTAGCGCTGCGTCGAGTCACCGATCAGGCGGATCAGGTTGTTGCGAATGTCGTGTACGCCATTGGCGTAATCAAGAATGCGCTCGCTGACCGGGTCGTAATACAGGGCGTTGATGGTGAAGTCGCGGCGTTGCGCGTCTTCTTCCAGCGTGCCGTAAACGTTGTCACGCAGGATACGGCCGCTCTCGTTGCGGGAAGACTGATTGGTGTCTTCCTCTTCATCGTTTTGCGGGTGGCCTGCGCGGAAGGTCGCGACTTCAATGATTTCGCGACCAAAGTGGATATGCACCAGCTTGAAGCGGCGGCCGATGATCCGCGCGTTGCGGAATTCGGCGCGCACTTGTTCAGGCGTGGCGCTGGTGGCGACGTCGAAATCCTTCGGCGTGATATTGAGCAACATGTCACGTACACACCCGCCCACCAGATAAGCCTGGTAGCCGGCGTTCTGCAAACGTTCGACGATGTTCACCGCATAACGGCTGAATTGAGCGCGCTGCAATGAATGCTGATTGCTGTTAAGCACTTCAGGCGTGCTGCGAATGTGTTGCGTACGACGCAAGGGAGAACGGAATGACTGGAACAACTTCTTCAGCATGGGATGCACTGTTTGAAGGAATGTTCGGCCATAACGAAGAATGACCGCATGATGGGCGGGGATTCTAGCATTTAGTCGGGGGATGGTGTAGGAACAAGCTGCAGGCCTTGCGCCATAAGCCTTGAATCGATGAATGGCCGTGGCCAAACGGCGGAAACTACAAGGGGAGCCGAAGCTCCCCCAGAAGTAGTTGCGTGCTCTATTTTTATTATTGATTTCGGGCTTCTTGTTTTTGTTGATCGCCCTCGCCATGAAGCTTCACCTTCATGACACTCCCAATCGGGAGTCAAGAGCAAACGGATTGCTTTGGTCGCTGTGTTGCTGATCTACGATCCAACCAGTTCAGGCTCTGCCTTAGGGCAGTTTTTGTTGTTCTCGGCCTGGTTGCGGGGCAAGCCCCAAATGCAACGCCTCTCCAAAAGAATCAGTTAGCTGCGCCTCCGCCGTGTTGTTTTTGTTATGCGTGAGTCGATTCGTCTTATTTTTATTGTCTGGTACAAAGCTTGTTATTGTTTTTGTACTAAGCATATAGCAGGGTGCGTGCCAACTTTTGTACGGCCCAGCAAAAGCAGGGGTTTGGAGGGTTTTCAGCTTTCCTGAGCGCAAAAAAAGCCGGAGCTTCGTTACCGTAAACCCCGGCTTTTGTTACGTGAAAATTCAGCGGTAACAGTTTTTTCACATCTGAGGGTGTTACCTGTGGGGGCGCACCCTCAACTCTCGCTGGCTACCCCGGTCTTGCGCCGCGGAATACCCAGGCGCTGGCGCCGCTCCCACAGGCACTTGCGGCTCACGCCAAGCTTGCGCGCCAGCTCGGTCTCGGTCATATGGTCCTGATGTTCGAGGACGAAATGCTGGAAGTAGTCTTCCAATGACAAATCTTCCGTCGGCTCATGGCTGGTATTGCTGCCACCACTCTGTTGTGGGGCCAGCCCGATGAAGTCGTCGTCTTCCAGATCGCTCAGTTCGATATCGATACCCAGCAACTCAGCGGAGATTTCCGGGCTTTCCGACAGAATCACCGCGCGCTCAACGGCGTTCTCCAACTCCCGCACGTTACCCGGCCATGAGTAGTGTCGAATCGCCTGCTCGGCGTCCGGGGCAAATTTCAGGTCGGTGCGGTTGATACGCGCGCTCTGACGCAGCAGGAACGCGCTGGCGATCTCGTTGACGTCGGCGCCACGCTCGCGCAGGGCCGGCAACTTAAGGGCGATCACGTGGAGGCGGTAATACAAGTCTTCACGGAATTGGCCGATTTTGGCCAGGCTCTTGAGGTCCCGGTGGGTGGCCGCGATCAGGCGCACATCGACCTTCTGCGACTGCACGGAGCCGACACGGCGAATCTCGCCTTCCTGAAGCACGCGCAGCAGACGCGCCTGGGCTTCCAGGGGCAACTCGCCGATTTCGTCGAGGAACAAGGTGCCGCCGTCCGCCGCTTCCACCAGGCCCGCACGCCCGGCACTGGCGCCGGTAAACGCGCCTTTTTCGTGGCCGAACAACTCGGACTCGATCAGGGATTCAGGGATGGCGGCGCAGTTCACCGAAATCATCGGCGCCTTGGCGCGTTTGGACAGGTTGTGCAGGGCGCGGGCGACCAGTTCCTTACCGGTGCCCGATTCGCCCTGGATCAATACATTGGAGTCAGTCGGCGCGACTTTGCGGATCTTGCTGTACAGGTCCTGCATCGGTGGGCAGGAGCCGATAATGCCGATCTCGCCATTGCTGTTGTCGACACCCGGCTTGTCGGCGGCCTTGCCGACAGGGCGTTGCTCGGCAGGCGTACTGCCAGCCGACTGACGGTCACGCAGGATACGGGCCACGGCCTGAAGCATTTCGTCGTGGTCGAAAGGCTTGGCGATGTAGTCCACCGCGCCCATCTTCATCGAGTCCACCGCCGAACGCAGGCTGGCGTAGCTGGTCATGATCAGCACCGGGGTGCCCTGGCCAAGCTTGATCAGCTCGGTGCCCGGCGCGCCTGGCAGGCGCAGGTCGCTGACAATCAGGTCGAACGTGGGAATGCTGAAACGCTCCTGGGCTTCCTGCACCGAGCCGGCTTCGCTGACCTGGTACTGATTACGTTCAAGCAGGCGACGCAAGGCAGAGCGGATAATGGTTTCGTCTTCGACGATCAAAATGTGCGGCATTGATTCAATTCTCTCGACGGTCTCAGTTCACAGCGGACGTCGCTTCGACATGACGCGGCAAGGTCACCCGGATACGGGTGCCGCGTTGGCTTTCAAGGTCAGCCGGGCTGTCGATGGTGATTTGTCCATAATGCTCTTCAACGATGGAATAGACCAGTGCAAGGCCCAGACCGGTACCTTCACCCGGATCCTTGGTGGTGAAGAAAGGTTCGAACAATCGGTCCATGATGTTCTGTGGAATACCACTGCCTTCGTCTTCGACGATCAGATCGACCGTGTGCTCGAAAGCCTCGCTCTTGACGCGTACCGCACTGCCGGCCGGTGTCGCGTCACGGGCGTTTGACAGCAGGTTGATCAGCACCTGCGCCAAGCGTTGGGAGTCGCCGTCAACCCAATGGTCCGGGTCGCACAGGTTGAAAAACTGTACTTCGAAATTACGCCGGTTCAAGGCCAGCAGCCCAATGGCATCCTGCGCCACTTCGGCCAGGCACACGGCTTCGTCCTGATTCTGATGGGCGCCCGCGTGGGCAAAGCTCATCAGCGACTGCACGATGCGCGACACGCGCTTGGTCTGCTCAAGAATCTGCCCGCTGATCTCGGTGATTTCGTCGTCTTCCTCGCGCTCTTCGCGCAGGTTTTGCGCCAGGCACGCGATACCGGTGATCGGATTGCCGATTTCGTGGGCCACGCCGGCTGCCAGTCGACCAATGCTGGCCAGGCGCTCGGAGTGCACCAGTTTGTCTTCGAGCATTTGGGTTTCGGTGAGGTCTTCCACCAGCAACACCAGGCCGCTGTTACCGGGCGCCAGGGGCTCGTCGATGGCGGCTTTGTGCAAGTTAAGCCAGCGAGTCTGGCCATCGAGGGCCAGATGTTGTTTGTGCAAGTGCTCGTCGGGCAGGTTGATGAAGCCTTGCAGCAGTTCTTTCCACGGCTCGCCCAAGGTATTCAAGCGTGAGCCCACCACCCGCTGCGCGGCGATGCCGGTGAGTTCTTCCATGGCCTTGTTCCACATCAGGATCTCTTGATCCTTGGCCAGGGAACACACGCCCATCGGCAGTTCCTGCAAGGTCTGGCGATGGTAGCGGCGCAGGGCATCGAGCTCGGCGGCGAGGCCGGTGAGGCGCGAGTGGTAATCCTCCAGCCGGCTCTCGATGAAGTGAATGTCTTCAGTCACATAGTTTTCACCGCCGGCCTTGTAAGGCAGGAAGGTTTCCACCATGTCCTGGGACACGCTCGGGCCCATCAGGCCGGACAGGTTGGCTTCGATACGGTCGCGCAAGCGGCGCAGCGCGTAGGGGCGGCGCTCGTCGAATGGCAGGTAAAGATCGCGCAGTGCTTGTTCGACTTCCTTTTGCGCCGCTTTCGCACCCAGGGGCTTGGCCAGTTGTGTGGCGAACTCCTGAGGCGACGCCGCGTGCAGCTCGCGGCGTTGCGGGCGGCGTACGTTGTCCACGGCGCAGGCTTCGGCGGCGCTGGTTTCCTCAGGGCTGGCGTTGGTGAACAGCGAGATCAGGGTGAACATCAATACGTTGGCCGCCAGGGATGCGATCGCCGCCATGTGCCAGCTGGTATCGTCCAGCACGTAAATCATGTTGAGCAACGGGATGTAGAAGCCCTGCAGGTTGCCGACTAACGGCAGCAGCATGGTGACGATCCATACCAGGATTCCCGCCAGCAACCCGGCGATAAAGCCACGGCGATTGGCCGTCGGCCAGTACAGCACCGACAACACGCCTGGCAGGAACTGCAACGTGGCGACGAATGCGACGATGCCGAGGTTGGCCAGGTCTTGCCCGGCGCCCAGCAACAGATAGAAGCCGTAGCCTGCCATGATGATCGCGACGATCAGTGCGCGGCGCGTCCATTTCAGCCAGCGGTAGATATTGCCCTCAGCCGGTGGTTGGTACAGCGGCAGCACCAGGTGGTTGAGCGCCATGCCCGACAGGGCCAGGGTGGTCACGATGATCAACCCGCTCGCCGCCGACAAACCGCCCACGTAGGCGAGCATCGCCAGTGCCGGGCTATTCGCCGCAATACCGATGCCGAGGGTGAAGTATTCGGGGTTGGTGGTAGCACCGAGTTTCAAGCCTGCCCACAGGATCAGCGGCACCGCCAGGCTCATCAACAGCAGGAACAGTGGCAAGCCCCAGCTGGCGCTGACCAGTGAACGCGGGTTGAGGTTCTCGGTGAAGGTCATGTGGTACATGTGCGGCATCACGATCGCCGAGGCGAAGAACACCAGCAGCAATGTGCGCCACGGGCCTTCTTGCAGCGGCGTGTGCAAGGCAGCGAGGGCGGTCTGGTTTTGCAGCAGCCACAGTTCCAGCTGTTGCGGGCCGTCGAATACACCATAGAGCGCATACAAGCCGACGCCGCCGATAGCGATCAGTTTGATCACCGACTCAAAGGCAATCGCAAAGACCAGGCCTTCGTGTTTTTCGCGGGTGGCGATATGGCGTGAGCCGAAAAAAATCGTGAACAGTGTGATCAGTGCGCAGAAGGCCAGGGCTACGCGATGTTGCACGGGCTCGCGGGTCAGGATGCTGATGGAGTCGGCTACGGCCTGGATTTGCAAGGCCAGCAACGGCAGCACGCCGATCAGCATGAAAATGGTGGTCAGCGCGCCGGCCCAGGTGCTGCGAAAGCGGAAGGCAAACAAGTCCGCGAGGGACGACAACTGATAGGTGCGGGTGATTTTCAGGATCGGGTAGAGCAACACCGGCGCGAGCAGGAATGCACCGGAAACACCGAGGTAGCTGGAGAGAAAACCATAGCCATACTGGTAGGCCAGGCCCACGGTTCCGTAAAACGCCCACGCACTGGCATAAACGCCCAGGGACAAGGTGTAGGTCAACGGATGGCGAATGATCGCCCGCGGAATCATTCCGCGCTCACTGATCCAGGCGACGCCGAACAACGCCGCCAGGTAGGCGGCGCTGATCAGCAGCATCTGGGTGAGGCTAAAGCTCATCGGCATCTTTTTGGCTCTGCAGGATGAAGGTCACGACGATCAATATCAGCCACAGCAGATACGGGCGGTACCAGGCGCCCGTGGCGTCGATCCACCAATCCATGATGGCAGGGGAAAACAGGTAGATCCCGACGACCAGCAGCAGGACCAATCGATAGATGTACATGTTGGCCTCTGTGTAAAAACGTGCGGCGATGGTAACGGATGGTGGCCAAGCTGCAAGCGCCTTCAGCTCAATTGCGCTTCGGCCAGCGTGAGTGTGCGCGGGATCTTGCCGGCATCCCAGTGCCGGATGCCCCAATCCAGCAGTTCCCGTGGGCTGGCGTGCAGCAATTCATCACCGGATTGCTGGCCGAGGGCGCGCAATGCCCTCACCAGCAAAGGCGTGGCTTGGTCCGGTGTCAACGGCGGGGAGCGGTAGGACTTGCCCAGCTTGTTGCCGTCCGGCTGGATGATCAGCGGTACATGCAGGTAGCGCGGTTGGCGCAGGCCCAGCAGTTCCTGTAAATACAGCTGGCGCGCAGTGGAGTCGAGCAGGTCGGCGCCGCGTACGATGTCGGTGACGCCTTGCCAGGCATCGTCGAGCACCACCGCGAGTTGATAGGCATACAGGCCGTCGCGGCGACGGATGATGAAATCGCCTGATTCGCGGCCCAAGTGTTGTCGGAATTCGCCTTGTACGCGGTCGGTGAAGTGGTACTCAAGCTCCGGGACACGCAAACGAATGGCTGCGTCCTGCTGGTCGTGACCGGCATTGCGGCACAGCCCGGGGTAAATCCCGTTGTAGGCTTCCAGTTGTTTGCGCGAGCAGGTACAGGCGTAGGCCAGGCCGTGGTTGAACAGGTCGTTCAGCACTTTGGCGTAGGCTTCATGCCGTTCGCTTTGTCGGACCAGTTCGCCGTCCCACTCAAAACCATAGCTTTCCAGGGCGTGCAGAATCGCCGCCTGGGCGCCGGGTTCTTCACGGGGTGGGTCAAGGTCTTCCATGCGCATCAACCAGCGGCCGTGATTGGCGCGGGCATCAAGGTAGGAGGCGAGGGCGGCAACCAGCGAGCCAAAATGCAAATGGCCGCTGGGCGTAGGGGCGAAACGCCCTATATAGGTAGAAGCTGTCATGGGCCGGATACTACTGGAAAAACGGCAAACGCCAGAAACAAAAATGGGGCGTTTTCACGCCCCATTCGTTCAGTTCGGTAGAGATTACTTACCGACCTGTTTTTCCTTGATTTCAGCCAAGGTCTTGCAGTCTACGCAGAGGTCCGCAGTGGGGCGGGCTTCCAGGCGACGGATACCGATCTCGACGCCGCAGGATTCGCACCAGCCGTATTCTTCGTCTTCGATCAGTTGCAGCGTTTTGTCGATTTTCTTGATGAGCTTGCGTTCACGATCACGGGCGCGCAGTTCGAGGGCGAATTCCTCTTCCTGGCTGGCACGGTCTGCCGGGTCCGGGAAGTTGGCGGCTTCGTCCTTCATGTGGTCAACCGTACGGTCGACTTCCTGCATCAAGTCCTGCTTCCACTTTTGCAGGATCTTGGTGAAGTGCTGGCGCATGGGCTTGCCCATGTACTCCTCACCCTTCGCTTCGACGTAAGGTGTGAAGCCACTGAGGCTCTGCTGCTGTTGCTTTGCTTGGGTGGACATGAATAGACCGCCTCTCACTCTTCTAATCCATTGCGCAGGATTGCAACGTCACCGACACCTGCCGGCCCTGCGGCTGCAAGCGGGCGAACTTACCAGATAGATTCGGGGTGCGCCACTCCCGGTTGTCGAGGGGCCATCATGCCGGGGTTGCAAACTGCAATAGCCCGCCATGGCTGGACATGTAACGCCTCGAATGTTGATTTTAGTCGTTTTGCGCGCGCTTGCCCGGGCCGCCTGAGTGGCCGGGCAGGCAATAGAACATGTTTTACCGCGCGGGTTCGGTAGAATCCTGATTTTGTCCTCACGGTTAAGGAAGGCTAATGGCTCAGCCCTACAGTGCGCGCAGTCGCGCCATCGAACCTTTTCATGTCATGGCGTTGCTGGCGCGGGCCAATGAGCTGCAAGCAGCCGGCCATGACGTGATCCACCTGGAAATCGGCGAGCCGGATTTCACCACGGCCGAGCCGATCATTCAGGCCGGCCAGGCGGCGCTGGCCAACGGCAAGACCCGCTACACCGCCGCTCGCGGCTTGCCGGAGTTGCGCGAGGCCATCAGCGGCTTCTACGGGCAGCGCTACGGCCTGAGCGTGGACCCTGAACGCATTCTGATCACCCCCGGCGGCTCCGGCGCCTTGTTGCTCGCCAGCAGCCTGTTGGTTGATCCGGGCAAGCATTGGTTGTTGGCCGATCCCGGTTATCCGTGCAATCGTCACTTCCTGCGGCTGGTGGAAGGCGCGGCGCAACTGGTGCCGGTCGGCCCGGACGTGCGTTACCAATTGACCGCTGACCTGGTGGGCAAACACTGGAACCAGGACAGCGTGGGCGCGCTGGTCGCGTCGCCGGCGAACCCTACCGGCACGATCCTCACTCGGGATGAATTGGCTGGGTTGTCGAGCGCTATCAAAGCGCGTAACGGCCATCTGGTGGTCGACGAGATCTATCATGGCCTCACCTACGGCACCGAGGCGGCCAGCGTGCTGGAAGTCGACGACGATGCCTTTGTCTTAAATAGTTTTTCGAAGTATTTCGGCATGACCGGCTGGCGCCTCGGTTGGTTGGTAGCACCACCGGCTGCCGTGGGCGAATTGGAGAAGCTGGCGCAAAACCTCTACATCAGTGCGCCGAGCATGGCCCAGCACGCGGCATTGGCCTGTTTTACCCCGCAAACCCTTAGCATCCTGGAAGAACGTCGTTCGGAATTCGGGCGCCGTCGCGATTTCCTGTTGCCAGCCCTGCGCGAACTGGGCTTCGGCATCGCCGTAGAGCCGGAGGGCGCGTTCTATTTGTATGCCGATATCAGCGCGTTTGGCGGTGATGCCTTCGCGTTCTGCCGCCACTTCCTTGAAACCGAACACGTAGCCTTCACGCCCGGGCTGGATTTCGGACGCTTTCAGGCGGGCCACCATGTGCGCTTTGCCTACACGCAAAACCTCGATCGGCTACAGGAAGCGGTGGAGCGCATTGCCCGTGGCCTGCAGAGCTGGCAAGCCTGATGCGCTTTCATCCTCCCCTCGAAGAAGCGCGACTGATTCGACGCTACAAGCGTTTTCTCACCGATATCGAAACCGTTAGCGGCGAGTTGCTGACCATTCACTGCCCGAACACCGGCTCGATGCTCAATTGCATGGTCGAAGGCGGGCAGGTCTGGTTCAGCCGTTCCGATGACCCAAAGCGCAAGCTGCCCGGCACCTGGGAAATTGCCGAAACGCCGCAAGGTCGACGGGCGTGCGTCAACACAGCGCGCGCCAATCAACTGGTCGAAGAAGCGTTGCGTGCCGGGGTAATCACCGAACTCAACGGTTTTACGGCGTTGAAGCGTGAGGTGCCTTACGGTCTGGAAAAAAGCCGCATCGATTTTCGCCTGGATTACCCACAGGGCGCTGCGTATGTGGAGGTCAAGAGCGTCACCCTGGGCTTCGATGGCTCGACGGTGGCGGCGTTTCCCGATGCTGTCACCCAGCGCGGCGCCAAGCATTTGCGCGAGTTGGCGCATTTGGCGCGTGAAGGTGTGCGGGCGGTGCAGCTGTATTGCGTGAATCTCTCAGGCATTGATGCCGTGCGCCCAGCGGTGGAAATCGACCCCGGCTATGCCGCCGCCTTGCATGAAGCCAAAGCCGCCGGTGTGCAAGTGCTGGCCTATGGTGTGCACGTCACGCCAGAGGAGATTTTTATCGACCGCCGCCTGGACGTATTGATGGGTGACTAGAGTTCCACCCACAGGCCTTGTTGGTCTTCGCGGCTTGGCAGGGCGGTGAGGTGTTGGCCTGCGCACGGGCCGGCGATGCATTCGCCGCTTTCGATCAGGAACAGCGCGCCGTGGGTGGCGCACTGGATCAGGCTGGCGCTGGCATCGAGAAACCGGTCGGGCTGCCATTCCAGCGTAATGCCGCGATGGGGGCAGCGGTTGATATAAACGTAAGCCACGCCACCTCGGCGCACGGCCAACAGCTTACAGCCGTCGATCTCGAAACCGCGGCTGCTGTCTGGTGCGAGACTGTCTGAGGGGCAGAGAAACTTCATTTCAATCCTTAAGTGCCTTGACGTTCAAATGCAAACAATTATCAAATGCCCGCTTCGCCCATAGCTGACCGGGCGCTCAGTACGATGCCAGACAGGTCCCGTCTGTCACATCGGTGAGTGCCTGCGCGGCCCTGCCCTTGGAAGGAAACCCTGTTATGCGCCTGAGTACCAGCGCTATTGCGCTTGTTGCCTTACTGCTGGTCAACCACGGGGCCCAGGCCTCCGAACTGCCACAACGCTGGGTCAGTGCCGGTGGGGCGCTATCGGAATGGGTCGCGGCGCTGGGCGCCGAGTCGAAGTTGGTGGGGGTCGATACCACCAGCCAACATCCGGAATCACTCAAGGCGTTGCCGAGCATTGGTTACCAGCGGCAATTGTCGGCAGAAGGCATCCTGAGTTTGCGTCCGCAGGTGCTGATCGGGACCGAAGAAATGGGCCCGCCGCCCATACTGTCGCAGATTCGCGGCGCGGGCGTTCAGGTTGAAATGTTTTCGGCCCAGCCGGATTTGCCGACCTTGAAAGGCAACCTTCAGCACTTGGGTAAATTGCTCGGTAATGAAGCCAGGGCCAATGAATTGTTTACCGGATATGAACAGGCGCTGGACCAGCAGAAAAGCTGGGTCGCCAAGGCCCAGGCCACGCAGAAAGCGCCGGGTGTGCTGCTGTTGCTGGGCCACGCGGGTGGCAAGCCGCTGATTGCGGGTAAAGACACCGCTGCCGATTGGCTGTTGCAGCAGGCGGGCGGACATAACCTGGCGACCCACACCGGTTACAAGCCGTTTTCGGTGGAGTCGCTGGCGGGGTTGAGCCCGGATGTATTGGTATTTGCCGATCGCGCATTGACTGGCGATGCGGCGCGCGCGGCCCTGTTCAAGGAAAATCCGATTCTGGCGTCAACGCCGGCCGCAAAGAATGGTCGAGTGTTTGAGCTGGACCCGACCTTGCTGGTCGGTGGGCTTGGGCCGCGGCTGCCGCAAAGCCTGGTGACGCTGGCTGCCGGGTTTTACCCGTCCCAGGCTAAACCTGCCCCATGACCACTTTGGTTAAGCCGAAAACGTTGTTTGTCGGGCTGGCGCTGCTGTGTGCGCTGGCGATTTGGCTGTCGTTGGCGCTGGGCCCGGTCAGCTTGCCATTGCTGGACACACTTAAAGCGGCATTGCGCTTGATCGGCGTGCCGATAGAGGCGCAGGGGCTGGAGCAAGCCGAGTTGATCTTGGGGCAGATCCGCCTGCCGCGCACTTTGCTGGGGCTGGCGGTCGGCGGCGTGCTGGCCTTGTCGGGTGTGGCGATGCAGGGTTTGTTTCGCAACCCGCTGGCCGACCCGGGGTTGGTCGGGGTGTCCAGTGGGGCGGCGTTGGGTGCGGCCATCGCCATCGTCGGCGGTTCCTTTTTCGGCGGTTTGCCGGATGCGTTTGGGCCTTACTTGTTGTCGCTGTGTGCATTTCTCGGCGGGTTGGGTGTCACCGCATTGGTTTATCGGCTCGGGCGTCGCAACGGCCAGACCAATGTCGCGACGATGTTGCTCGCCGGTATCGCCCTCACCGCCCTTGCCAGCTCGGCGGTGGGGTTGTTTACCTATCTGGCGGATGACGCCACGTTGCGCACCCTGACCTTCTGGAATCTGGGTAGCCTCAACGGCGCCAGTTATTCGCGGTTGTGGCCATTGCTGCTGGTGAGCGCCGGGGTGGCGCTGTGGTTGCCGCGCCGAGCCAAGGCACTGAATGCGTTGTTGCTCGGTGAGTCTGAAGCCAATCACTTGGGCGTCGATGTTGAAGGTCTCAAGCGTGAACTGGTGTTCTGCACCGCCCTGGGTGTGGGCGCGGCGGTGGCGGCGGCGGGGATGATCGGGTTTGTCGGGCTGGTGGTGCCGCATTTGGTGCGGCTGCTGGCCGGGCCGGACCACCGCGTGCTGTTGCCGGCGTCTGTGCTGGCCGGGGCCAGCCTGTTGTTGTTCGCCGATTTGGTCGCGCGGCTGGCGTTGGCGCCGGCGGAGTTGCCGATTGGCATCGTGACCGCGTTTATTGGCGCGCCATTCTTTCTCTATCTGTTGTTGCGGGGGCGTGCCTGATGCTGCGTGTGGAAGAGCTGCAGATCCGGCGCGGCCGCAAAGTTGTATTGGCAGATGTCACTCTTGAACTGGTGCCGGGGGAAGTGTTGGGGGTGCTCGGGCCCAATGGCGCGGGTAAAAGCACTCTGCTGGGGGCTTTGTGCGGTGAACTGCAACCGGATCAGGGGAATGTGTGGCTGGATGAGCAGGCGCTGAAGGACTGGAGTGGTACGCAGCGTGCCCAGCGGCTGGCGGTATTGCCGCAGGCATCCACGCTGGATTTCGCCTTTCGTGTCGAGGAAGTGGTCGGCATGGGGCGCTTGCCTCATCAAACCGGGCGGGTGCGTGATGATGAAATCATCGAGGCGGCTTTGCAGGCGGCGGATGTCGGGCATTTAAGTGGGCGCAGCTACCTGGCATTGTCCGGCGGTGAACGCCAGCGTGTGCACCTGGCGCGGGTGTTGGCGCAGTTATGGCCGGGCGAAGCAGGGCAGACGCTGTTGCTGGATGAGCCGACCTCAATGCTCGACCCCTTGCATCAACACACCACTTTGCAAGCTATCCGTAGTTTTGCCGATCGCGGGGCGGCGGTGTTGGTGATACTTCATGACTTGAACCTGGCTGCGCGTTACTGCGATCGCATTCTGCTGCTGGAAGGTGGGCGCCCGCATGCCTTGGACACGCCGCAAGCGGTGCTGAGGCCGGAGCCGCTGAAGGCGGTGTTTGGCCTGGATGTGTTGGTGCAGCCGCATCCGGAGCGTGGGCACCCGTTGATCATTGCGCGCTGAAATCCACTTTTCCCAAGGCAAAAAAAGACCCGGCAAGAGCCGGGTCAAATAACCGTGATTAGCCTGATGAGGAGATAATCTGAGAGTCCGAACCAATGGTCTTTCAGTTATCGGCTGATCTCGCGACCAGTTGTGATAATCATAACGATTCTCATTTGAGAGTCAACCTTTGTTTTGCGTCTCTAGCGAGTTTTGTTCAGCGCCTATTTGCAGCGCCCGTAAACAGTGGGCTTTGTTGCCGATCTAATTTTTCTGACGCGTCGAGATCGCATCCAGCTGACGGTTCAAAGCCTCCTTGCGCTCCGTCGGGATGTCGTTCCAGTGCACGTCCATCAATGCGCCTTCAATTGCATACAGCAGTACTTTCGATGCACGGAACCCGCGAGTACGCACGGCGCGGTAGGCATCAACCGCCCCCAGGCGGCGCAAGTCGGAAGCGCTGTGGATGCCCACCGCGTGCAGCCACTGTGCCGACGTCTTGCCCAGGTTTTTCAGGTGTTGCAGCTCATCGTTCATCAAGCCTCCTTGCGACGGCCGAATGGTGCGGTGGGTATCGTGACCAGGCAAGCCTGAAAAAGAGTGTAGCGCTCAGTAGGAAAAGCGTGGTTCTTTGGTCAGCAATGGCTGAAAAGCTTATAAGAGTGCGTTGGGAGAGGTTTGGCGATAAGCAGGCGAGAAACGCCCGGCCCGCAGGGTGGGGGCCGGGGTTTGGGTTGAGGTGTTACTTGGTGCGGTAGCGCAGGCGAGTACCGAAATTGACCGACATGAGGATTTCGTCGGCGGTCAGGTCCGGGGAAAAGTAGGTGCCGGAGATCTGTGCATGGGCCAGGCTCGCGCCTTCCAGCGAACAGTCGCGCAAATCCAGGCCGCGCAAGTCGGCGGAGCGGAAGTAGGCGTCGGTGAAATCTATGCCGGTGGCGTTCAGGTCACGCAGGTCCAGCCCTCGAAAGTCGCCGCCACGCATGTCGATGGCGCCTTCTTTGGGGCGCTCCTGGTTGAAGCCGCGAATGTCGTCTTTATGCAGGAGCGCGTAGAGCGGGGTGTCGAGAAGCTTGGGCTGACTCATGATGGCGACTCCTGTTGGAATTATGACGCCATTATAGTGCCACTATTGCTCGGCCGTGCACCGAAGAACGGTGACACGACCAAGAAATATTTCTTACAGGCCGGGCAGGCGCTGGCGGATGTGCGCCACGAGCGCGTCGAGTGTGCCGCTTTCGTTGGTCTCCACACGCTTGCTCAGCAGCAGTTCTTCGGCCGACAACGGGTCGCGGTTCGCTTGCTGCCCTTCGATTACGGCCAGTGTTGCGTCGGACGGATCGTTTTGATCTGCCTGACGTTGTGCCAGCCAACTGCTGATAACCGCTTGCGGTGCGTTGCAATCCAGAATCAGGAACGGCGCGCCTGTGGCTTCGGCAATCCTGGCGGCGGCGTCACGTTGCTCACGTTTCAGGAAGGTGGCATCCAGTACCACCGGGTAACCGGCACGTAAAACGGTATCGGCTATTTCGTTCAGGCGAGCGTAGGTGGCTGCGCTGGCGTCGGCCGCATAAATACCGGATTGTGGCGTGTTCTCGACCTTTTGCTCACCGAACAGGCGCTTGCGCTCGACGTCCGAACGCAGGCGCACCGCACCGAGTGCTTCTACCAGGCGCATTGCGACGTGGCTTTTGCCGACGGCCGAAACCCCGTGGGTAATCGCCAGGAAGCGTGAAGGAATGGTGCTGTAGCTCTCCGCCAGGTTGGCGTAGTTGCGGTACTGGCGCAGGGTGGTGGCGCGTTGTACCGGGTCGGCTTCGCTCGGCATGCTGAACAGCGCCACCTTGGCGCGCACCAGGGCGCGGTAGGCTTTGTAGAAGTTCAGTACTTCAAGGCCTTGGTAGTCGCCAGTCAGTTCCAGGTACTGGCTGATAAAGCGGCGTGCCAGGGATTTGAGGCCACGGTCTTCCAGGTCCATCGCCAGGAAGCCGGTGTCGGCGTACACGTCGGTGAAGCGGAAAGGCTCATTGAACTCGATGCAGTCGAAAATCACCACTTTGCCATCGATCAGGGTGGCGTTGCCCAGGTGGATGTCGCCGTGGCACTCGCGGGTGAAACCGTCGAGTTTGCGCTGTTGAAACAGCGGCTTGAGGCGCTCGAAACTGCTTTCAGCCCAGGCTTGCAACGCTTCGAGTTGCACCAGGTCAGCCTTGTCGCTGAGGAAGGGGCGGATCTGTTCGAAATTTTGACGAACCGGTGCCATCACTTCATTTGGCGTACCGGCGGGGTGTTCTTGTGGCACTTTAGGCGCCGTAAGGTGGAAATGCGCAATCTGCCGGGCCATCTCATCGATGTGCGCGCTGGTCAATTCGCCGTTGGCTTGCAAGGTGCTGAGCATCTGGCTTTGCGGGAACTGGCGCATTTTCAGTGCGTACTCGATCACCGGGCCGTCGCCGCCCAATTGCGGGGCTTCGGCTGTGCCGGTGATCGGCAACACTTCAAGATACAAATCTTCGGTGAGGCGCGCGTTGAGGCGCAGCTCTTCCCGGCAGAAGTGGCCACGGTCTTCCAGAACGGTGAAATCGAGAAAGCCGAAGTTCATCGGCTTCTTCAGTTTATAAGCATAGGGACCGGTCAGGACCACCCAGGAAATATGGGTTTCGATGACTTGAAATGCTTCAACCGGGTGAGGGTATAAAGCCGGGTTTTGCAGGGCAGCGATCAGGGACTGGCTCACGGGCGATCCTTCAAAGTCTGGGGGAAAACATGGCGGGCATTATGGCCGCTACGAGCGGTCGTGCAAACCGCTGTCCGGCTCATGTTGATCATCAATAAAGTGCGTATAATCCGCCGCCATGACTCGAACCCGATCTCCCCGTTCCCGTAAAAAACCTCCTTCCCGTGGCCTGCGCCCGTGGCTGGGCTGGGCGCTCAAGCTCAGCCTCGTGGGCCTTGTGGTGCTCGCCGGCTTTGCGGTGTACCTCGACGCTGTGGTCCAGGAGAAGTTCTCCGGCAAGCGCTGGACCATCCCGGCCAAGGTGTACGCTCGCCCGCTGGAACTGTTCAACGGCCAGAAGCTGAGCAAGGATGATTTCCTCACCGAACTCGACGCTCTGGGCTATCGCCGCGAGCCTGTGAGTAACGGCCCGGGGGCGGCAGCCGTCAGTGGCAATACGGTCGACCTGAATACCCGTGGCTTCCAGTTCTATGAAGGCCTGGAAAAAGCCCAACCGGTTCGCGTGCGTTTCTCCGGCGATTACGTCGCCGAGTTGTCGTCGCTCAATGGCGCCAAATTGCCGGTTGTGCGCCTGGAACCGCTGCTGATCGGCGGCATTTACCCGAAAAACCTCGAAGATCGGATCCTGATCAAGCTTGATCAGGTGCCACCGTATCTGCTCGAAACCCTGGTGGCCGTAGAAGATCGCGATTTCTACAGCCACTGGGGCGTCTCGCCCAAATCCATTGCTCGCGCGATCTGGGTCAACACCTCCGGCGGGAAGATGACCCAAGGCGGCAGTACGCTGACGCAACAATTGGTCAAGAACTTCTACCTGACCAACGAGCGCAGCCTGACCCGCAAACTCACCGAAGCCATGATGGCCATGTTGCTGGAGTTGCATTACAGCAAGCAGGAAATCCTTGAGGCGTACCTCAACGAGGTGTTCGTCGGTCAGGATGGCCAGCGCGCGGTGCACGGTTTTGGCTTGGCCAGTCAGTTCTTCTTCGGGCAACCGTTGTCCGAGTTGAAACTGCACCAGGTCGCCTTGCTGGTGGGTATGGTCAAGGGCCCGTCCTACTACAACCCGCGCCGCAACCCTGAACGTGCGTTGGAGCGCCGCAACCTGGTACTCGATGTGCTGGAGCAACAGGGCGTCGCTACCGCTGAGCAAGTGGCCGCCGCGAAGAAAATGCCACTGGGTGTGACCACGCGCGGCAAACTGGCCGACAGTTCCTTCCCGGGCTTTATCGACCTGGTTAAACGCCAACTGCGTGAAGACTACCGCGATGAAGACTTGACCGAAGAAGGCCTGCGAATCTTCACCAGTTTCGACCCGATTCTGCAGATGAAGGCCGAGGCTTCCGTCAACGACACCTTCAAACGCCTGACGGGCCGCAAGGGAGCCGACGAGGTCGAAGCCGCCATGGTCGTGACCAACCCGGAAACCGGTGAAGTACAGGCCATGATCGGCAGTCGCCAGGCCAGTTTCGCCGGTTTCAACCGTGCGCTGGATGCAGTGCGGCCGATTGGGTCGCTGGTCAAGCCGGCGGTGTATCTCACGGCACTGGAAAAACCGAGCAAATACACCCTGACCAGTTGGCTCTCGGACGAGCCGCTGTCGGTCAAGCTGGCTGACGGCCAGGTGTGGACGCCGAAGAACTTTGAACGTCGTTCCAACGGTACGATTTTCCTGTACCAGGGCCTGGCGCATTCCTACAACATTTCCACCTCGCGTCTCGGGCTGGAAGTGGGCGTGCCGAACGTGTTGAAAACCCTGGGTCGCCTGGGCATCAATCGTGAGTTCCCGGCTTTCCCGTCGATGCTGCTGGGCGCTGGCGCCATGACGCCGATGGAAGTGACCACGATGTACCAAACCATCGCCAACGGTGGCTTCAATACGCCGATGCGCGGTATTCGCAGCGTGCTGACCGCCGAGGGTGAGCCACTCAAGCGTTATCCGTTCCAGATTCAGCAGCGCTTCGATGCGGGCTCCATCTACCTGATCCAGAACGCCATGCAGCGCGTGATGCGTGAAGGCACCGGGCGTTCGGTCTACAACGTGCTGCCGGCGAACCTGACGCTGGCGGGCAAGACTGGCACCAGTAACGACTCTCGGGACAGCTGGTTCGCAGGTTTCGGCCAGGACGTACTGGCGGTGGTGTGGCTGGGTCGGGATGACAACGGCAAAACACCGTTCACCGGCGCGACCGGCGCGTTGCAGGTGTGGACAAGTTTCATGCGCAAAGCCGACCCGCTGCCGCTTAATATGCCGCAGCCGGATAACATCGTGCAGGCGTGGATTGATCCGCACACCGGGCAGGGCTCTGATGCCAACTGCCCGGGCGCGGTGCAGATGCCGTATATTCGCGGCAGCGAGCCACCTGCCGGGCCCGCCTGCGGTGGCGGTGCCCCTGCCAGTGCGGAATCGGTGATGGATTGGGTCAAGGGCTGGATGAATTAAGCAAAGAGGGTTTCAAGTGAACAAGTGGTGGATTCCAGCTATTACAGCTCTGGCTTTGCTCAACGGTTGCGCCAGCGTGCAACGCGGCTCGATTCCGGTGGTGGACTCGAGCACTAACGTTTCCAATAACGACCGTATCTCGGCCACGGGCGGCTTCCGCCAGACCGTGGTCAAGCGCCCAGCCCAGGCCACGCCTCAGTCGATTCCGCAGGATTCGGGTGTGGTGGTGATGGTGCCGGGCGGTGGTGCGGCAACGTCGGCACCGATCAGTGCCGAGCCGTGGACCCCAGGCCCAAGCACTTCGGGGCCGGTGGATTCCACGCCAATTCAGACGGCGCCGATCAATCAGGGCTCTTACAGCATGCCATCGACGCCGAGCGGTATTCCGTCGTCGTCCGGCTCCGGCGGCTTGTCGGCTGACGAGCAGCTGGATGGTCCGGTACTGGCCCTGTTGACCACCGCCCAGCAGCAACAGGCCGGTGGCGACTTGAACGGCGCATCCTCGAGCCTTGAACGTGCCCAGCGCGTGGCGCCTCGTGAGCCACAAGTGCTGTATCGTCTGGCCCAGGTACGCATGGCTCAGGGTGATGCTCCGCAAGCCGAGCAGTTTGCCCGTCGCGGCCTGACCCTGGCTAACGGTCGCCCGGACCTGCAAGCCAACCTGTGGGCCCTGATTGGCGATGCGCGTGCCGCCCAGGGCGATGCCGCCGGCGCCGCTCAGGCTCGGCAAAAAGGCAAGGTTACTTACTGATGGATGCGCGTTTTCCAGCAATTGCCGAACAGTTATTGCTGATCGAGCGTGAGTTGCGCGTGCAGGGCTGGTGGGACGAGGTGTCCCCCAGCGTGGAAGCGCTGAGCAGCGTGGAGCCTTTTTCAGTCGACACGCTGGACTTCCACCAGTGGCTGCAATGGATCTTCCTGGCGCGCATGAAGCAGATTCTCGAACAGGACCTGCCATTGCCCAATGCGTCGGGGATCATGGAGATGGCCGAGATGGTCTACGCGGATCGCCCGCAAGAGAGCCTTGGTTTACGTAACGCGCTGAAAAAGTTCGACCAATTGATCGTCGACGCTCGTTAATTGCCTGACTGCCGGGTTTTCCGGCAGCCTTGCGCACATTTCTACCGCTTCACGACATTCAGGCGAGTTTTATCCCTCCTCAAAGCCCTTTCTTCTACGTTCTCATGCGCTTAGTTGGAAAAAAGCGCAATTATTGCTTGACTTGAACGGCCTGAAACAGAAGAATCCAAAGTCCGCTGTATCGGGACTGCCAGAAGCAGGCCCGCTCAGCAGATCATGAGGCGCACATCCGCGCCGACCTGTAACACCCGCAACGCGTTACCTCGCGCTGGGTGGGAAAAGCCCGCAACACTTGGGACGATCCCAATACTTGCTCAGTCAGTGCTGACGTAGTCGGCGACCACCGTCGCTCATGCTCTGTTGAGAAGTAAACCTATTAAGACCCGTCGGTTTTCAACGGACGGTATTCTGGCGTTTTAGAGGTGAACAACGTGGAGCTTTTATCTGGTGGTGAGATGCTCGTCCGCTTTTTGCGTGACGAAGGCGTCGACTATATCTACGGGTACCCAGGTGGTGCTCTGCTGCATGTTTACGACGCACTGTTCAAGGAACCGGCTGTTACCCACATCCTGGTTCGCCACGAACAGGCCGCGACCCATATGGCTGACGGTTACGCCCGTGCCACCGGTAAAGCCGGTGTGGTACTGGTAACGTCCGGCCCAGGCGCAACGAATGCCATTACCGGCATCGCGACTGCGTATATGGACTCCATCCCGATGGTGATCATTTCCGGCCAGGTCCCAAGCACCATGGTGGGGACCGATGCATTCCAGGAAACCGACATGATCGGTATCTCCCGGCCGATCGTGAAACACAGCTTCATGATCAAGCATCCCTCGGAAATTCCGGAAGTCATGAAAAAGGCCTTCTACCTCGCGCAGTCCGGTCGCCCGGGCCCTGTCGTTGTAGACATCCCGAAAGACATGACCAACCCGGCCGAGAAGTTCGAATACATCTTCCCGAAAAAAGCCAAGCTGCGCTCTTACAGCCCGGCCGTTCGTGGGCATTCGGGGCAAATCCGCAAGGCGGCAGAAATGCTCCTGGCGGCTAAGCGCCCTGTACTGTACTCGGGTGGTGGCGTGATTCTGGGTGGCGGTTCCGCACCTTTGACCGAATTGGCCAAGCTGCTCAACCTGCCGGTGACCAACACCTTGATGGGCCTCGGCGCATTTCCGGGTACCGACCGTCAGTTCGTCGGCATGCTGGGCATGCACGGCAGCTACACCGCCAACCTGGCCATGCACCACGCTGACGTAATCCTGGCCGTGGGCGCGCGGTTCGATGACCGTGTGATCAACGGCGCGAGCAAATTCTGCCCGAATGCCAAGATCATCCATATCGATATCGACCCGGCGTCCATTTCCAAGACCATCAAGGCCGACGTGCCGATCGTAGGTCCCGTGGAAAGCGTGTTGACCGAAATGGTTGCCGCGCTCAAGGACATCGGCGAAACACCGAACAAAGAGTCTGTTGCCAGTTGGTGGAAGCAGATCGACGAATGGCGCGGTGATCGTGGCCTGTTCCCTTACGACAAGGGCGACGGCAGCATCATCAAGCCACAAACCGTGATCGAGACCCTGTGCGAAGTGACCAAGGGCGACGCCTTTGTGACCTCCGACGTGGGCCAGCACCAGATGTTTGCCGCGCAGTACTACAAGTTCGACAAGCCTAACCGCTGGATCAACTCCGGTGGCTTGGGCACGATGGGCTTTGGTTTCCCGGCGGCCATGGGCGTGAAGCTGAGCTTCCCTGACACCGACGTGGCGTGCGTCACCGGTGAGGGCAGCATCCAGATGAACATCCAGGAACTGTCGACGTGCCTGCAGTACGGCCTTCCGGTGAAGATCGTCTGCCTGAACAACGGCGTGCTGGGCATGGTTCGTCAATGGCAGGACATGAGCTACAACAGCCGTCACTCCCATTCCTACATGGAGTCGCTGCCGGATTTCGTAAAATTGGTTGAAGCCTATGGCCACGTCGGCATGCGCATCACTGATTTGAAAGATCTGAAGCCGAAGATGGAAGAGGCGTTCGCCATGAAGGACCGTCTGGTGTTCCTGGATATTCAGGTGGATACCAGCGAGCACGTCTACCCGATGCAGATCAAAGACGGCTCTATGCGCGACATGTGGCTGAACAAGACGGAGCGTACTTAATCATGCGGCACATTATCTCCCTGCTTCTGGAGAACGAACCCGGCGCTCTGTCTCGTGTTGTCGGCCTGTTTTCGCAACGCAACTACAACATCGAAAGCCTGACCGTGGCCCCGACCGAAGACCCGACCCTGTCGCGCCTGACGTTGACCACCGTGGGCCACGATGAGGTGATCGAGCAGATCACCAAGAACCTCAACAAGCTGATCGAAGTGGTCAAGCTGGTCGACTTGTCGGAAAGTGCCCACATCGAGCGCGAGCTGATGCTGGTTAAAGTCAAGGCCACGGGTGCCCAACGTGCCGAGATCAAACGCACTACCGACATTTATCGCGGGCAGATCGTTGATGTGAGCGCCAGCGTTTATACCGTTCAACTGACCGGTACAAGCGACAAACTGGACAGCTTCATCCAGTCGATCGGGACGGCCTCGATTCTGGAAACTGTACGCAGTGGTGTCACCGGGATTGCCCGTGGCGACAAAGTACTCAGCATTTAACCCAATTAGTGAATGGCCTTACGGCCTGGATATATAGAGGAACCTCATGAAAGTTTATTACGATAAAGATTGTGACCTGTCGATCATCCAGGGCAAGAAAGTCGCCATCATCGGCTACGGCTCCCAGGGTCACGCGCAAGCTTGCAACCTGAAAGATTCCGGCGTTGACGTGACTGTTGGCCTGCGCAAAGGCTCGGCCACTGTTGCCAAGGCTGAAGCCCACGGCTTGAAAGTGACTGACGTTGCTTCTGCTGTTGCAGCTGCCGACCTGGTCATGATCCTGACCCCGGACGAGTTCCAGTCCGCGCTGTACAAAAACGAAATCGAGCCGAACATCAAGAAAGGCGCCACCCTGGCCTTCTCCCACGGCTTCGCGATTCACTACAACCAGGTTGTTCCACGTGCCGACCTCGACGTGATCATGATCGCGCCGAAAGCACCGGGCCACACCGTGCGTTCCGAGTTCGTCAAAGGCGGCGGCATCCCTGACCTGATCGCGATCTACCAGGACGCATCGGGCAACGCCAAAAACGTTGCGCTGTCCTACGCAGCCGGTGTTGGTGGCGGTCGTACCGGCATCATCGAAACCACCTTCAAGGACGAGACTGAAACCGACCTGTTCGGTGAACAAGCCGTTCTGTGCGGCGGTACCGTTGAGCTGGTCAAAGCCGGTTTCGAAACCTTGGTTGAAGCTGGCTACGCGCCGGAAATGGCCTACTTCGAATGCCTGCACGAACTGAAGCTGATCGTTGACCTCATGTACGAAGGCGGCATCGCCAACATGAACTACTCGATCTCCAACAACGCCGAGTACGGCGAGTACGTGACTGGCCCGGAAGTGATCAACGCCGAGTCCCGTCAGGCCATGCGCAACGCCCTGAAACGTATTCAGGACGGCGAATACGCCAAAATGTTCATCAGCGAAGGCGCTACCGGCTACCCTTCGATGACCGCCAAGCGTCGTAACAACGCCGCTCACGGTATCGAAGTCATCGGCGAGCAGCTGCGCTCCATGATGCCGTGGATCGGTGCCAACAAGATCGTCGACAAAGCCAAAAACTAAGTCGTACGCATCAAGAGAAAACGCGGCCCAGGCCGCGTTTTTTCGTTTGGGGGCGGGTTCTGGTATAAAGCTGCATCGTTTGCGGGCGAACATGTGCCGCGAGTATTTGTCGAATTCTTTTCACACCGTTGCAAGGTAAAGTCCATGACCGAACGTCCCGAAGAGCCAAACCAGGCCTCTGACGCCGAAAGCCTGCTGCCGATCGATGAGCATGTCGAAGAAGGGCATGATGCGGAAGGTCGCAAGGTCCGGCATCGTGGCATCTATCTGCTGCCCAACCTGTTCACCACGGCGAACCTGTTTGCCGGTTTCTATTCCATCATCAATTCCATGAGCGCTCAGAGCGCGCTGGCAGCGGGTGATGCGGCGAGTGCCAGCAAATATTTCGGTTTTGCGGCCATCGCCATTTTCGTGGCCATGGTACTCGACGGCCTTGATGGTCGTGTGGCGCGCATGACCAATACCCAGAGTGCCTTCGGTGCCGAGTACGACTCGCTGTCGGATATGGTCGCCTTCGGTGTTGCACCCGCGTTGCTGGCGTTTGCCTGGGCATTGGGTGATATGGGCAAGGTCGGTTGGATGGTTGCCTTCATTTATGTCGCGGGTGCAGCTTTGCGTCTGGCGCGCTTCAATACCCAGGTGGGTACCGCCGACAAGCGTTACTTCATTGGACTGGCCAGCCCGGCGGCTGCGGGTGTAGTGGCGGGTATTGTGTGGGCGTTCAGTGATTACGGCATCCAGGGTTCGAAGATGTCGTTTCTGGTGGCGTTGATGGTTGCGGCGGCTGGCATGCTGATGGTCAGTAACATTAAGTACAACAGCTTCAAGGAGTTCGATCTCAAGGGGCGCGTGCCTTTTGTGGCGATTCTGGTCGTGGTACTGGTATTTGCGGTGGTATTCAGCGATCCACCGCGCATTCTGCTGTTGGCGTTCCTTGTCTACGCGGCTTCGGGGCCAGTTCAGTACCTGCTGCATTTGCGCCGCGACAAAACATTGTCTTAATGTAATTTCCCCCATACTCCGCAGTCTATTGGTGCATCAGTCCTCCAATGCTGCGGAGTTGCCATGTTAATCAAATTGCCCAAAGCGTCCGATTGCCACGAATCGGACGTCACGCCTGAATCCTTCTACCTCTCACGCCGCAGTTTGCTCGGTGGTGCGCTTGCCGGTGTCGCAGCCAGTAGCTTGCCGCGTTGGGCCAGTGCCGAAGAGGCTGCCCGCTACGTCGATGTTGAGCCGGGTAACGCGCCGAAATGGTTTGCCGAGAAGCTGCCAGCTACAAAATGGCAGGCGGTCACCGTGAAGGACGAGGCAATCACTCCGTTCAAGGATGCGACCCACTACAACAACTTCTATGAGTTCGGCACAGGCAAAGGTGATCCGGCGACGAATGCGGGCTCTCTCAAGACCGAGCCGTGGAGTGTTGTGATTGATGGCGAGGTAGCGAAGCCGGGGCGTTACGCCCTGGAGGACTTCATGAAGCCTTATCAGCTGGAAGAGCGGATCTATCGTTTGCGCTGTGTTGAGGCGTGGTCGATGGTCATTCCCTGGATGGGTTTCCCGATTTCGGCCTTGCTCAAGCAAGTTGAGCCAACGTCCAAAGCCAAGTACATCCGCTTTGAAACCCTGCAAGACCCTAAAAGCATGCCGGGTCAGCGCTCAAGCTTTGGTTTGATCGACTGGCCTTATGTAGAGGGGCTGCGTTTGGATGAGGCGATGAACCCATTGGCGATTCTTGCTGTGGGCATGTATGGGCGAGAGTTGCCAAACCAGAACGGCGCGCCGTTGCGTTTGGTGGTGCCTTGGAAGTATGGCTTCAAGAGTGTGAAGTCCATCGTGCGGATCAGTCTTGTCAGTGAGCAGCCGAAAACAACCTGGCAGAGCATTGCTGCGGATGAATATGGGTTTTACGCAAATGTGAATCCGACGGTTGATCATCCTCGCTGGACCCAGGCGCGCGAGCGGCGCCTCCCTAGTGGTTTGTTTAGCCCTAATGTGCGTGAAACGCAGATGTTCAACGGCTACTCGGATGAGGTTGCTTCTCTCTATACCGGTCTCGATCTGCGGAAGAACTACTGATGCGCTATCCCGTCTGGCGCATTGGCGTCTTTATAGCTGCGGCGGTGTGGCCGTTGTTCTGGCTTTATGAAGCGTGGAGCTCGGCGCTAGGGCCTGATCCGGGGAAAGTAATGGTTGACCGGTTGGGGTTGGGCACCTTGATCCTGCTGCTCATCACTTTGGGGATGACACCACTGCAAAAGTTGAGCGGTTGGGCGGGGTGGATAGCCGTTCGCCGGCAGTTGGGGCTGTGGTGCTTTGCTTATGTGGTGCTGCATTTGGCGGCCTACTGCGTGTTCGTCCTTGGGTTGGATTGGTCGCAGCTGGGGGTGGAGCTGCGTAAGCGGCCTTACATCATTGTGGGGGCCTTGGGTTTTCTGTCTTTATTGGTATTGGCGGTAACGTCGAATCGTTACAGTCAACGCCGGCTTGGTAGTCGCTGGAAGAAGCTGCACCGTCTGGTCTACGTGATTCTCGGGCTCGGTTTGCTGCATATGTTGTGGATTGTTCGAGCGGATCTCAAGGAATGGGCTATCTATGCTTCTATAGGTGCGCTGCTTTTAGTGCTGCGGATTCCCCCTGTCATGCGCCGGATCCCCCGCGTTATTGCGAAAAAACCACTTTCTGCAACAAAAGCGTAATTAGGGGTTGACGGCAGATTCTGGAAGTCTATAATTCGCCCCACTTCCGGCGCAGTCGAAACGGAAAACTCCTTGGTAAACAAAGAGTTATGCGAGATTCGACAGCGAGTTGCTTCAGTTCATCGAAGCCCAGAAGGAGTTGATAGAGCGGTGTTGTTTGGCTCTATTAACGTTTCGATCTTCTCGGTCGAAAGCGGAGAAAAAGAGGTGTTGACAGCAGCGTGTAACGCTGTAGAATTCGCCTCCCGCTAACGAGAGATCGGAAGCGCAAGTGGTTGAAGTTGTTGAAGAAATCTTCGAAAACTTCTGAAAATAATCACTTGACAGCAAATGAGGCTGCTGTAGAATGCGCGCCTCGGTTGAGACGAAAGATCTTAACCAACCGCTCTTTAACAACTGAATCAAGCAATTCGTGTGGGTGCTTGTGGAGTCAGACTGATAGTCAACAAGATTATCAGCATCACAAGTTACTCCGCGAGAAATCAAAGATGTAACCAACGATTGCTGAGCCAAGTTTAGGGTTTCTTAAAAACCCAAAGATGTTTGAACTGAAGAGTTTGATCATGGCTCAGATTGAACGCTGGCGGCAGGCCTAACACATGCAAGTCGAGCGGTAGAGAGAAGCTTGCTTCTCTTGAGAGCGGCGGACGGGTGAGTAATGCCTAGGAATCTGCCTGGTAGTGGGGGATAACGTTCGGAAACGGACGCTAATACCGCATACGTCCTACGGGAGAAAGCAGGGGACCTTCGGGCCTTGCGCTATCAGATGAGCCTAGGTCGGATTAGCTAGTTGGTGAGGTAATGGCTCACCAAGGCGACGATCCGTAACTGGTCTGAGAGGATGATCAGTCACACTGGAACTGAGACACGGTCCAGACTCCTACGGGAGGCAGCAGTGGGGAATATTGGACAATGGGCGAAAGCCTGATCCAGCCATGCCGCGTGTGTGAAGAAGGTCTTCGGATTGTAAAGCACTTTAAGTTGGGAGGAAGGGCAGTAAATTAATACTTTGCTGCTTTGACGTTACCGACAGAATAAGCACCGGCTAACTCTGTGCCAGCAGCCGCGGTAATACAGAGGGTGCAAGCGTTAATCGGAATTACTGGGCGTAAAGCGCGCGTAGGTGGTTTGTTAAGTTGGATGTGAAATCCCCGGGCTCAACCTGGGAACTGCATTCAAAACTGACTGACTAGAGTATGGTAGAGGGTGGTGGAATTTCCTGTGTAGCGGTGAAATGCGTAGATATAGGAAGGAACACCAGTGGCGAAGGCGACCACCTGGACTAATACTGACACTGAGGTGCGAAAGCGTGGGGAGCAAACAGGATTAGATACCCTGGTAGTCCACGCCGTAAACGATGTCAACTAGCCGTTGGAAGCCTTGAGCTTTTAGTGGCGCAGCTAACGCATTAAGTTGACCGCCTGGGGAGTACGGCCGCAAGGTTAAAACTCAAATGAATTGACGGGGGCCCGCACAAGCGGTGGAGCATGTGGTTTAATTCGAAGCAACGCGAAGAACCTTACCAGGCCTTGACATCCAATGAACTTTCTAGAGATAGATTGGTGCCTTCGGGAACATTGAGACAGGTGCTGCATGGCTGTCGTCAGCTCGTGTCGTGAGATGTTGGGTTAAGTCCCGTAACGAGCGCAACCCTTGTCCTTAGTTACCAGCACATAATGGTGGGCACTCTAAGGAGACTGCCGGTGACAAACCGGAGGAAGGTGGGGATGACGTCAAGTCATCATGGCCCTTACGGCCTGGGCTACACACGTGCTACAATGGTCGGTACAGAGGGTTGCCAAGCCGCGAGGTGGAGCTAATCCCATAAAACCGATCGTAGTCCGGATCGCAGTCTGCAACTCGACTGCGTGAAGTCGGAATCGCTAGTAATCGCGAATCAGAATGTCGCGGTGAATACGTTCCCGGGCCTTGTACACACCGCCCGTCACACCATGGGAGTGGGTTGCACCAGAAGTAGCTAGTCTAACCTTCGGGAGGACGGTTACCACGGTGTGATTCATGACTGGGGTGAAGTCGTAACAAGGTAGCCGTAGGGGAACCTGCGGCTGGATCACCTCCTTAATCGACGACATCAGCTGCTCCATAAGTTCCCACACGAATTGCTTGATTCATTGAAGAAGACGATAAGAAGCAGCCCGAAATTGGGTCTGTAGCTCAGTTGGTTAGAGCGCACCCCTGATAAGGGTGAGGTCGGCAGTTCGAATCTGCCCAGACCCACCAATTTTGTGTGGGAAACGCCTGTAGAAATACGGGGCCATAGCTCAGCTGGGAGAGCGCCTGCCTTGCACGCAGGAGGTCAACGGTTCGATCCCGTTTGGCTCCACCACTACTGCTTCTACGTTATGAAAGCTTAGAAATGAGCATTCCATCAGGTTGATGGTGAATGTTGATTTCTAGTCTTTGATTAGATCGTTCTTTAAAAATTTGGGTATGTGATAGAAAGATAGACTGAACGTTACTTTCACTGGTAACGGATCAGGCTAAGGTAAAATTTGTGAGTTCTCTTAGTTGAGAAATTCGAATTTTCGGCGAATGTTGTCTTCACAGTATAACCAGATTGCTTGGGGTTATATGGTCAAGTGAAGAAGCGCATACGGTGGATGCCTTGGCAGTCAGAGGCGATGAAAGACGTGGTAGCCTGCGAAAAGCTTCGGGGAGTCGGCAAACAGACTTTGATCCGGAGATGTCTGAATGGGGGAACCCAGCCATCATAAGATGGTTATCTTACGCTGAATACATAGGCGTAAGAGGCGAACCAGGGGAACTGAAACATCTAAGTACCCTGAGGAAAAGAAATCAACCGAGATTCCCTTAGTAGTGGCGAGCGAACGGGGACTAGCCCTTAAGTGGCTTTGAGATTAGCGGAACGCTCTGGAAAGTGCGGCCATAGTGGGTGATAGCCCTGTACGCGAAAATCTCTTAGTCATGAAATCGAGTAGGACGGAGCACGAGAAACTTTGTCTGAATATGGGGGGACCATCCTCCAAGGCTAAATACTACTGACTGACCGATAGTGAACTAGTACCGTGAGGGAAAGGCGAAAAGAACCCCGGAGAGGGGAGTGAAATAGATCCTGAAACCGTATGCGTACAAGCAGTGGGAGCAGACTTTGTTCTGTGACTGCGTACCTTTTGTATAATGGGTCAGCGACTTATTTTCAGTGGCGAGCTTAACCGAATAGGGGAGGCGTAGCGAAAGCGAGTCTTAATAGGGCGTCTAGTCGCTGGGAATAGACCCGAAACCGGGCGATCTATCCATGGGCAGGTTGAAGGTTGGGTAACACTAACTGGAGGACCGAACCGACTACCGTTGAAAAGTTAGCGGATGACCTGTGGATCGGAGTGAAAGGCTAATCAAGCTCGGAGATAGCTGGTTCTCCTCGAAAGCTATTTAGGTAGCGCCTCATGTATCACTGTAGGGGGTAGAGCACTGTTTCGGCTAGGGGGTCATCCCGACTTACCAAACCGATGCAAACTCCGAATACCTACAAGTGCCGAGCATGGGAGACACACGGCGGGTGCTAACGTCCGTCGTGAAAAGGGAAACAACCCAGACCGTCAGCTAAGGTCCCAAAGTTATGGTTAAGTGGGAAACGATGTGGGAAGGCTTAGACAGCTAGGAGGTTGGCTTAGAAGCAGCCACCCTTTAAAGAAAGCGTAATAGCTCACTAGTCGAGTCGGCCTGCGCGGAAGATGTAACGGGGCTCAAACCATACACCGAAGCTACGGGTATCACGTAAGTGATGCGGTAGAGGAGCGTTCTGTAAGCCTGTGAAGGTGAGTTGAGAAGCTTGCTGGAGGTATCAGAAGTGCGAATGCTGACATGAGTAACGACAATGGGTGTGAAAAACACCCACGCCGAAAGACCAAGGTTTCCTGCGCAACGTTAATCGACGCAGGGTTAGTCGGTCCCTAAGGCGAGGCTGAAAAGCGTAGTCGATGGAAAACAGGTTAATATTCCTGTACTTCTGGTTATTGCGATGGAGGGACGGAGAAGGCTAGGCCAGCTTGGCGTTGGTTGTCCAAGTTTAAGGTGGTAGGCTGAGATCTTAGGTAAATCCGGGATCTTAAGGCCGAGAGCTGATGACGAGCTAACTTTTAGTTAGCGAAGTGGTTGATGCCATGCTTCCAAGAAAAGCTTCTAAGCTTCAGGTAACCAGGAACCGTACCCCAAACCGACACAGGTGGTTGGGTAGAGAATACCAAGGCGCTTGAGAGAACTCGGGTGAAGGAACTAGGCAAAATGGCACCGTAACTTCGGGAGAAGGTGCGCCGGTGAGGGTGAAGGACTTGCTCCGTAAGCTCATGCCGGTCGAAGATACCAGGCCGCTGCGACTGTTTATTAAAAACACAGCACTCTGCAAACACGAAAGTGGACGTATAGGGTGTGACGCCTGCCCGGTGCCGGAAGGTTAATTGATGGGGTTAGCTAACGCGAAGCTCTTGATCGAAGCCCCGGTAAACGGCGGCCGTAACTATAACGGTCCTAAGGTAGCGAAATTCCTTGTCGGGTAAGTTCCGACCTGCACGAATGGCGTAACGATGGCGGCGCTGTCTCCACCCGAGACTCAGTGAAATTGAAATCGCTGTGAAGATGCAGTGTATCCGCGGCTAGACGGAAAGACCCCGTGAACCTTTACTATAGCTTTGCACTGGACTTTGAATTTGCTTGTGTAGGATAGGTGGGAGGCTTTGAAGCGTGGACGCCAGTCTGCGTGGAGCCATCCTTGAAATACCACCCTGGCAACTTTGAGGTTCTAACTCAGGTCCGTTATCCGGATCGAGGACAGTGTATGGTGGGTAGTTTGACTGGGGCGGTCTCCTCCTAAAGAGTAACGGAGGAGTACGAAGGTGCGCTCAGACCGGTCGGAAATCGGTCGTAGAGTATAAAGGCAAAAGCGCGCTTGACTGCGAGACAGACACGTCGAGCAGGTACGAAAGTAGGTCTTAGTGATCCGGTGGTTCTGTATGGAAGGGCCATCGCTCAACGGATAAAAGGTACTCCGGGGATAACAGGCTGATACCGCCCAAGAGTTCATATCGACGGCGGTGTTTGGCACCTCGATGTCGGCTCATCACATCCTGGGGCTGAAGCCGGTCCCAAGGGTATGGCTGTTCGCCATTTAAAGTGGTACGCGAGCTGGGTTTAGAACGTCGTGAGACAGTTCGGTCCCTATCTGCCGTGGACGTTTGAGATTTGAGAGGGGCTGCTCCTAGTACGAGAGGACCGGAGTGGACGAACCTCTGGTGTTCCGGTTGTCACGCCAGTGGCATTGCCGGGTAGCTATGTTCGGAATAGATAACCGCTGAAAGCATCTAAGCGGGAAACTAGCCTCAAGATGAGATCTCACTGGAACCTTGAGTTCCCTGAAGGGCCGTCGAAGACTACGACGTTGATAGGTTGGGTGTGTAAGCGCTGTGAGGCGTTGAGCTAACCAATACTAATTGCCCGTGAGGCTTGACCATATAACACCCAAGCAATTTGACTACTCGAAAGAGCATCAGATTGCGGTGTGTGAAGACGAGATGAACCGAAAGTTCGACGTTCACAAAACACTGAAAGCTGTCACATACCCAATTTGCTGAAGCGAGGCATAAGCCACGACTCAGTACCCGAATTTCTTGACGACCATAGAGCATTGGAACCACCTGATCCCATCCCGAACTCAGTAGTGAAACGATGCATCGCCGATGGTAGTGTGGGGTTTCCCCATGTGAGAGTAGGTCATCGTCAAGATTAAATTCCAGAACCCCTGTTTGCTAACGCAAACAGGGGTTTTGTTTTGGGCGGTCGGAAATATTCCTGCGGCCTGCGCTTGATCCGGCCGGCCTCGCTTGCAGCTTGCAGTCGCCTTCAATGCTAAAGTCTTTCCCTCGATTTTGCTTTTCCCAAGGAAGCCGTTATGCCGGATGCGACGTCCCTCAGCGCTGGATTCATGGTGGTTCATGGCAACCGCCTGGACGAACTGCGCAGCTTGGTCGTCAGTTGGATGCGTCGTTATCCCCTGGCACCGTTGGAAAATGAAATAGCCTTGGTTCAAAGCAATGGTATCGCCCAATGGCTCAAGCTGGCCTTGGCCGAAGACCCGGAGGAGGACGACATGGGAGGGTGCGGCATCGCCGCCGCAGTCGACGTCCAACTGCCCGGCAGCTTTATGTGGCAGCTTTACCGCATGGTTCTGGGCAAAGATGAGATCCCGCAAAAGTCCCTGCTCGATAAGGCCCCACTGACTTGGCGCCTGATGCGCTTGCTCCCCGAACTTATCGATCAACCGCATTTCGAGCCGCTGCAGCGCTTCCTCACCCACGACACCGACCTGCGTAAACGCTACCAACTCGCCGAACGCCTGGCTGACCTGTTTGACCAATACCAGGTCTATCGCGCCGACTGGCTCGAAGACTGGGCTGCTGGCCGCCACCAACTGCGCAGCGTTCGAGGCGAACCCAAGCCCCTCAACCCCGCAAATTGCTGGCAAGCTGAGTTATGGCGCGCGTTGCTGCTGGATGTGGGTGAAGAGGGTATGGCCGAAAGCCGAGCCGGCGTTCACCAACGCTTCATCGAGCGCATCAATACCCTGGAACAAGCCCCCTCGGGCCTGCCGCCCCGGGTGATCGTTTTCGGTATTTCTTCGTTACCGGCGCAGGCACTGGAGGCACTCGCTGGCCTGGCGCGCTTCAGTCAGGTTTTGCTGTGCGTACACAACCCTTGCCGTCATCACTGGTCCGACATCGTTGCCGACAAAGACTTGCTGCGTAACGAATACAAACGCCAAGCGCGCAAGGCCGGGATGCCGGTGACTATCGACCCGCAAGCCCTGCATCAGCATGCCCATCCGCTGTTGGCCGCCTGGGGCAAACAAGGCCGCGACTACATCAGCCTGCTGGACAGCTACGACGACCCAAACAGCTACCGCGCAGCGTTCCGCGATGGCCGTATCGACCTGTTCAGCGACAGTGAACCCACCACGCTGCTCAACCAACTCCAGGACGACATTCTGGAGTTGCGCCCACTCAATGAAACCCGCGACCTATGGCCTGCTGTGGATCTGGAGCATGACACGTCAATCCGCTTCCACATCGCTCACAGCGCCCAACGCGAAGTGGAAATACTCCACGACCAACTGCTTCAGCGTTTCAGTGCCGACCCCACGCTGCGCCCGCGCGACATCATCGTCATGGTTCCCGACGTCGACAGCTACGCGCCGCACATCCGCGCTGTGTTCGGCCAGCTTGAGCGAAATGACCCCCGCTTCATCCCGTTCACCCTCACTGACCAAGGCCAACGCGGCCGTGACCCACTGCTGATCGCCGTCGAACACCTGCTGAAACTCCCGGACAGTCGCTTTCCCGTCAGCGAAATCCTCGACCTGCTCGACGTCCCCGCCTTGCGAGAACGTTTCGCCATCAAAGAGCGCGACCTGCCCACGCTGCACCGCTGGATCGGAGGCGCTGGCATCCGCTGGGGGCTCAACGCTGAACAGCGCGCGGGCCTCGGCCTACCCAGTGAACTCGAACAAAACAGCTGGCGATTCGGCCTGCGCCGCATGTTGCTGGGTTATGCCGTCGGCACCGGTATCGCGTGCGACGGCATCGAGCCCTACGACGAAATCGGCGGCCTCGACGCCGCCCTGATCGGCCCGCTGGTTGCGTTGCTTGATGCGCTAAACGACGCCCATCAGGCGTTGTCCCAACCTGCCACGCCCTTGCAATGGGGCGAGCGCCTGCAACGTCTGATGCAACTGTTCTTCCTGCCCAGCAGCGAACACGACGACTACCTGTTGAGCCAGCTCGAACAACTCAGGGAAACCTGGCTGGAAACCTGCGAGTCCGTTGGTTTGCAGGATGAGTTACCGCTTACCGTAGTCCGTGAAGCCTGGCTCGCCGGCCTGGACCAGGGCCGCCTGTCCCAACGCTTTCTCGCTGGAGCTGTCAATTTCTGCACGTTGATGCCCATGCGCGCTATCCCGTTCAAACTCGTCTGCCTGCTTGGCATGAACGACGGCGACTACCCGCGCGCCCAACCTCCGCTGGACTTTGACCTGATGGGAAGCGACTACCGCCCCGGCGACCGTTCACGCCGTGAAGACGACCGCTACCTGCTGCTCGAAGCCCTGCTGTCCGCCCGCGACCAGCTGTATATCAGTTGGGTGGGCCGCAGCATCCGCGACAACAGTGAGCGCCCGGCGTCTGTGCTGATCGGCCAACTGCGCGACCACCTCGCCAGCGGCTGGCACAATGCACACACCGACGAGCCATTGCTGGGAGCGATGACCCAAGAGCACCCACTCCAGCCGTTCAGCGCACGCTACTTCCACGAAGGCGACCCGCTATTCAGCTACGCCCGCGAATGGCAGTTGCTGCACGAAACGCCTCACGCCCTTGCAGCAGAAGACGAACTGGCGCAGCACCAACAAGAAGAGCCGCTGACCCTCGGCCAATTGCAGGACTTCCTGCGCAACCCGGTCAAACACTTCTTCAGCCAGCGTCTGAAAGTGTTCTTTGAAGCCGCCGAAGTGCCGCTCGCCGATGAAGAGCCCTTCGTCCTCGACGCGCTGCAACGCTACAGCCTCAGCGACAGCCTGCTCAACGCCGCACTGAGCCAGCCCGATCACGCCGACCAGGCCCTCAATGCCCAGGCTCTGCGCCTGCAGGGCAGTGGCCTGCTGCCAATGGTGGGTTTTGGTGAGTGCTTGCGCAACGAGTTGATCGAACCGTTACCCGACCTGCTGCAACGTTATCAACATTTACTCGCACTCTGGCCAACGCCACATCCCACAGCTGAACCGATCAGTTTTGAGCATCAAGGTCTCCAGCTGGAAGGCTGGATCAGCGGCCTGCATCGGCGCAGTGATGGCGGATTGTTAAGCGTCACCACCATTCCCAACAGCATCGGTTCGATCAAGACGCGCAAGTGGCATCGCCTGATCCGCCCTTGGGTCAACCACGTAGTGGCCTGCGCCTGTGGCTTGCAACTCAGCACCGGTTTGGTCGCCAGTGACGACACGTTGTTACTGGCCCCGCTGGATAAATCCGTCGCCCGGGAAATCCTCAGTAACCTGCTCTTGGCCTGGCACACCGGCATGCGCAAACCGCTTCCCGTGGCGGTGAAAACCGCCTTCGCCTGGCTCGGCCAAACCGACCCCGCCAAGGCGCACGCCGCAGCCAGTAAAGCCTACGAAGGTGACGGCATAAATACCGACGGCGAGCGCCGCGAAACCCCGGCGCTCACCCGCCAATTCCCCGAGTTCGCCACGCTCATCGCCAGCGAAGAATTCGAAGGCTGGGCCGAAACCCTGTATCGCCCCCTGATCAACGCCCCTTGGCGATCACTCACCGGCGAGGAGGCCAGCGCATGACCCGCAAACCTTTAGCCCTGGCCTTCCCGCTGAAGGGCAGCCAACTGATTGAAGCCAGTGCTGGCACGGGCAAAACCTTCACTATCTCCGCCCTGTATTTGCGCCTGGTGCTCGGCCATGGTGGCGACGCATCCGGCTTCGGCCGCGAACTGCTGCCGCCGCAAATCCTGGTGGTGACCTTTACCGACGCCGCCACCAAGGAGTTGCGTGAGCGCATTCGGATCCGGCTGGCCGAAGCCGCACGTTTTTTCCGCGACGAGATCGAACAGCCCGACGCCCTGATTGCCAACCTGCGTGATGAATACGCCGCCGAGCAATGGCCCGCCTGCGCCAACCGGCTGGACATCGCCGCGCAATGGATGGACGAAGCGGCTGTTTCCACCATCCACAGTTGGTGCCAGCGCATGCTGCGCGAACACGCGTTCGACAGCGGCAGCCTGTTCACCCAGACCCTGGAAACCGACCACAGCGACCTGCTTGGCGAAGTGCTGCGCGACTACTGGCGCCTGTTCTGCTACCCGCTGCACGACGACGCGCTCAACTGGGTGCGCAACAACTGGGGTGGCCCCGCAGCGTTGATGCCGCGGGTGCGCGCACTGTTCAGCAGCGAACGGCCAACCGATGAAACCCGCGAGCCTGCCGAGCTGATTACGGCTTGCCTGCAAGAGCGCCGCGAAGCGCTGACAACCCTCAAGGCCCCATGGCAACAATGGGCCGCCGAGCTGCGCGACATCTGCCTGCAAGCCGTGGCCGCCAAAGCCGTCGACGGCCGCAAGATGCAGGCCCGCTATTTCGAGCCGTGGTTCGAAAAGATCAGCGCCTGGGCCGCGGACGAAACCCTCGAACAGCTCGACATCGGCACCGGCTTCACCCGCCTCACGCCGGACGGCATGGCCGAAGCCTGGAAAGGCGAGCCGCCGCACCACCCCGGTATCGACGCCATGGCCGGCCTCAAAGCCAGCCTCGACGCCTTGCCGACGCCCGACGCCGCCGTGCTGCAACATGCCGCCGGTTGGGTCGGCAAACGCTTCGAAGAAGAAAAACGCCGTCGCGCCGAAATGGGTTTCGACGACATGCTCATCCGCCTCAACGCAGCCCTGCAGTCAGACGGCGGTGAGCGCCTGGCCAGTGTGATTCGCGAGCAGTTCCCGGTCGCCCTGATCGACGAATTCCAGGACACCGACCCCGTGCAATACAGCATCTTCGACAGCATTTACCGCATCGAAGAAAACCACCTCGACAGTGGCCTGTTTCTGATCGGCGACCCCAAGCAGGCGATCTACGCCTTTCGTGGCGCCGACATCTACACCTACCTGCGTGCGCGCCAGTCCACCGCAGGCCGTCACCACACGCTGGGCACCAACTTCCGCTCCAGCCACGCGATGGTCGAAGCGGTGAACCATGTGTTCCAGCGTGCTGAAAAAGGCCGTGGTGCGTTCCTGTTTCGCGAACCGAATGGCGACAACCCGGTGCCGTTCCACTCGGTGTTGTCCCAAGGCCGAAAAGAGCAATTACAGGTCAACGGCCAGACACTGCCGGCGATGCACCTCTGGCACTTGCCCACCGATCAACCGATTTCCAACGCGGTGTATCGTCAGCAACTGGCCGCCGCCTGCGCCACGCAGATTGTTGAATTGCTCAACGGCGGGCAGCAGGGCGCAGCAGGCTTCCTGCGGCCTGACGCCAGTTTCAAGGGCGTGCTCCCGTCAGACATCGCCATCCTCGTTCGCGACGGCAAAGAAGCCCAAGCCGTGCGCGCTGAACTGGCCGCCCGTGGCGTACGCAGCGTTTACCTGTCCGACAAGGATTCGGTTTTCGCTGCCCAGGAAGCCCATGACCTGCTGGCCTGGCTCAAAGCCTGCGCCGAGCCGGATGTCGAGCGCCCGCTGCGCGCCGCCCTGGCCTGCGTCACCTTGAACCTGTCACTGCCGGAGCTGGAGCGCCTGAATCAGGATGAACTGGCGTGGGAAACCCGCGTCATGCAGTTCCGGGGTTACCGCCAGATCTGGCGAACCCAAGGTGTGCTGCCGATGCTGCGTCGTCTGCTTCACGATTTCAGATTGCCGCAAACCCTGATCGCCCGCAGCGATGGCGAGCGTGTGCTGACCAACCTGCTGCACCTCAGCGAATTGCTGCAGCAAGCCGCGTCGGAACTCGACGGCGAGCAAGCACTGATCCGTCACTTGGCCGAACACCTTGCACTGTCGGGGCAGGCTGGTGAAGAACAAATCCTGCGCCTGGAAAGTGATGAGCAACTGGTCAAGGTCGTGACCATCCACAAGTCCAAAGGCCTCGAATACGACCTGGTATTCCTGCCCTTCATCTGCTCGGCCAAGCCGGTAGACGGCAGCCGCTTGCCGCTTCACTACCATGATGAAAACGGCAAATCCCAGGTCAGCCTGCGTCCGACCGCCGAGTTGATCGCCAGGGCCGACGACGAGCGTCTGGCCGAAGACCTGCGTCTGTTCTATGTCGCACTGACCCGCGCCAAACACGCGTGCTGGCTCGGTATTGCCGACCTCAAGCGCGGCAACAGCAGCAGCTCGGTCTTGCACCTGTCGGCCTTGGGCTATCTGCTTGGCGCCGGAGCACCGCTGGGTGAATCCGCCGGTCTGGCACGCTGGCTGCTGGACGTGCAGGAAGGTTGCCCGGCCATCGATTACGCTACCGTACCCGACGCTCAAGACATCCTGTTCCACCCGCCACGCAACACCGCCACGTTACTCGCGCCCTTGCTGCCCAAACGCAAAGCCGCTGAAAACTGGTGGATTGCTTCCTACAGCGCTCTACGAATCGGCGACAGCATGAGCGCCTCCACGCTTGAAGCGCCGGAAAGCCCACAAGCCCAGAAGCTGTTCGACGACGAACGTCTGGACCCCGACGCACCGCGCGAAGTGGCGGCGTCCGGCGGCGACATTCACCGTTTCCCACGCGGTCCGAACCCCGGCACCTTCCTCCACGGCCTGCTGGAATGGGCGGGCGAAGAAGGCTTCAACGTCACGCCCGAGGGCATCGAAAAAGCCGTGGGCGCGCGCTGTAACCGGCGCAACTGGGAAGGCTGGATCGTCACCCTCAGCGGTTGGCTCGGCCACCTGTTGCAGACCCCATTGCCGGTGGACAACGACGCCGTCACCCTCAGCGGCCTGCAGCAGTATCAGATCGAAATGGAATTCTGGTTCGCCAGCCATAAAGTCGACGTGCTCGCCCTCGACAAGCTGGTGTGCCAATACACCCACAACGGCGTGTCCCGGGTGGCTGCCGAACCGGTATTGCTCAATGGCATGTTCAAGGGTTTTATCGACCTGACCTTCGAGCATGACGGCCGCTATTACGTGGCCGACTACAAATCCAACTGGCTCGGCCCTGACGATTCGGCCTACACCTGGGAGGCCATGGACCAGTCGATCCTCGATCATCGGTACGACCTGCAATACGTCCTTTACCTGCTGGCCCTGCACCGTCAACTGAAGGCACGCCTGCCGGGCTACGACTACGACCGCCACGTCGGTGGCGCGCTGTACCTGTTCCTGCGCGGCACGCAATCCGCGACCCAAGGTGCCTATTTCACCCGGCCACCACGGGAGCTGATCGAAGGTCTGGATTTGTTGTTCCAGGGCAAGCCCATCCCGCCCAAGGTTGAGCCCGCCTGGGAACAAGGAGTGTTGTTATGAGCCTCGCACCGTTACCGCTGGAGGCGCTGCTGCCTCTGAGCCGCGCCGCTGACCTAGTGCAACTGCTGGAACGTTGGGTTGATCGCGGTTGGCTGCGCGCCCTGGACAAAGCCTTTGTCGGCTTCCTGCACGAACTCGATCCGCAGGCCGATCCTCTGGTGCTGTTGGCCGCGGCGTTGACCAGCCATCAACTGGGCCACGGCCATGTGTGTCTCGATCTGTTCGAAACCCTCAAGGCACCCGATTTCGCCCTGTCCTTGCCACCTGAAGGCGACCTGCAAACCGGCGCCATGCTGCTGCCATCGCAACTGCTCGACGGCCTGGATGGCGCTCACTGGTGCCACGCGCTGGCCGCCAGCCATTTGGTCGCGTTGGCCGTCGATGGCAGTGAGTCGGCCCACAGTCGCCCGCTGGTGTTGTCGGGCAAGCGCCTGTACCTGCGCCGCTACTGGACCTATGAACGGCGCATTGACCGTGCTTTGCGTCGGCGCCTGGCAACACAGGAAAACGTCGCCGCCGATTTGCCGCAACGCCTCAACAGCCTGTTCGACCAACCGCCACCGGAGGGTGTGATCGACTGGCAAAAACTCGCCTGTGCCTTGGCGACTCGCGGTGCCTTCAGCATCGTCACCGGCGGCCCCGGCACCGGTAAAACCACCACCGTGGTGCGCCTGCTCGCGTTGCTCCAAGCACCCGCCGTGGACGCGGGCAGCCCATTGCGCATCCGCCTCGCCGCGCCGACCGGTAAAGCGGCTGCGCGCTTGACCGAGTCCATCAGCCAGCAAGTGCAGTCGCTGACAGTGCCCGACAGCGTGCGGGAAAAAATCCCGACCCAGGTCACCACCGTTCACCGCCTGCTGGGCAGCCGCCCGGGCACGCGGCATTTTCGCCATCACATCGCCAACCCCTTGCCTTTGGATGTGCTGGTGGTCGACGAAGCCTCAATGATCGACCTGGAAATGATGGCCAACCTGCTGGACGCCTTGCCGCCCCACGCGCGTTTGGTGCTGCTGGGCGACAAGGACCAACTCGCGTCGGTGGAGGCTGGCGCCGTACTCGGTGATTTGTGCCGCGACGCCGAAGCCGGCTGGTATAACCCGGCTACGCGCCAATGGCTGCAAGCTGTCAGTGGGGAAAACCTCAGCGCCAGTGGCCTGCAAGAAGACCTCGACGGCAGCCATCCGCTCGCGCAACAAGTCGTCATGCTGCGCTACTCGCGGCGTTTCGGCGAAGGCAGCGGCATCGGTCAACTGGCGCGCTGGGTCAACCAGCAAAATGCCGAAGAAGCCCGCAAACTGCTGGCCGCACGCAGCCATGACGACCTGTTTTGCGTCAGCCTCAAAGGCGAACACGACCACGCCCTTGAACGTTTGGTTCTGGACGGGCAGGGCGACGGTGCCCAGGGTTATCGCTTCTACCTGAACCTGCTGCAAAGCGCGCGCCCGGCCTTCGACACCCCGCGTGAAGACCCGGCCTGGACCCACTGGGCGCAGCAACTGCTGCAGGCTTTCGACGCTTTCCAATTGCTCTGCGCCGTGCGCAAAGGCCCGTGGGGCGTAGAAGGGCTGAACCTGCGCATCACCGCCGCGTTGCGCAAAGTAAAGCTGATCGAAGGTGACGACCAATGGTACGAAGGCCGCCCGGTCTTGATGACCCGCAACGATTACGGCCTGGGCCTGATGAACGGTGATATCGGCATCGCCCTCAAACTGCCCGAAAGCGATGGGGGCTCCCACGTGCTGCGTGTGGCCTTCCCACGTAACGATGGCCAGGGTGGCGTGCGCTTTGTACTGCCCAGCCGCCTGAATGACGTGGAAACCGTGTACGCCATGACCGTGCATAAATCCCAGGGCTCGGAGTTCACCCACACTGCGCTGATCCTGCCGGATGCCCTCAACCCGGTGCTGACCAAAGAGCTGATCTACACCGGCATCACCCGCGCCAAACGCTGGTTCAGCCTGATCGAACCGCGTAATGGTGTGTTTGAGGAGGCGGTTCGGCGCAAGGTCAAACGCCTGAGTGGGTTGATGCTGGAATTGGATGTTGTTTCTGAAGAAACTGACTGACGGGTCATGGAATATTTCTGATCCAGTTGCCTGATTTTTCTGAAAAAATGGCGGCCCCCGCGAAACCCTGGCTTCGTGGGGTTTTCCGCCGCTGTGCTATCGTTGCGGCATCACCCTGAAAAACACCTGAGAGTATTGCTGCATGAACGTGGCTGTCTCGCCCACAGAGCGCAGTTTGAGCTGGAGACGCATGTTACTGGTGGCGGTGCTGTGCCTGTTCGCGTCCCGCGCATTAGCCCAGACGCCCAGCCTGGCAGATCACCGTGCGCAGTCGGTGACGCAAGTGGTGCTCGGTATTCTCAGCTACGCGCGTTGGCCGGTTGAGCCCGCACAACTGCGGTTGTGTATCGTCGGCCCGACCCAATACACCGACGATCTGATCAAAGGCACCACCCAGGCCACCGGGCGCCCGGTGGTGGTGCGGCGTTTGCTGGCCGACAATCCCGACATCGTCAGTGCTTGCGACGCCGTGTACATCGGCAAACTCTCCGATGATGAGCGCAGCCGCCTGTTCGCGTCGTTGATCGGCCACCCGGTGTTGAGCATCAGCGAAGGCGGCGACCAATGCACCGTGGGCAGCCTGTTCTGCCTGCGCGTGGCGGATGAACAAGTGTCGTTCGAGGTCAACCTGGATTCCGTCGCCCGCAGCGGCGTGCGCATTCACCCGAGCGTGCTCCAGCTGTCGCGACGTCGAGCGCCTGCGCCATGAGCACTGCAAAAGCGCGGCCGACGCTGCGTTCGGTCATTGGCCGTGGGCACCTGATCCTGGCGTTGGTGGCCGTGACCCTGGCCAGTGTGTCGCTGACCCTGCTCGGCGTGCTGGCGCTGCGGGTGTATGCCGAACACAACCTGCATTTGATCGCGCGCTCCATCAACTACACCGTGGAAGCGGCGGTGGTGTTCGACGACAGCTCAGCGGCCACCGAAGCCCTCAGTTTGATTGCCTCCACCGAGGAAGTGGCCCAGGCCGAAGTGTTCGACGCCAATGGCAAGCTGCTGGCGCAATGGGTACGGCCAGACACCGGAATGTTGTCGCAGGTTGAACTGGCATTGGCGCATACCCTGCTCGAACAGCCAATCAACCAGCCGATCCTGCACCAGGGCAAAACCATCGGCAGTATCCATGTGGTCGGCCACGGCGGCAGCCTGCTGCGCTTTCTGCTCAGCGGCCTGGCCGGTATTCTGATCTGCACCGCCCTCAGCGCCTGGGTGGCCTTGCACCTGGCGCGGCGCCTGCTGCGCGGCATCACCGGCCCGCTGCAAAAGCTCGCCGCCGTGGCCCACGCCGCCCGCAGCGAGCGCGACTTTGACCGGCGCGTGCCACCGGCGCAGATCGCTGAACTCGACAGCCTGGGCAGTGACTTCAACGCCTTGCTTGGCGAGATGGAGGCCTGGCAAAGCCATTTGCAAAGCGAAAACGAAACCCTCGCCCACCAGGCCAGCCACGACAGCCTGACCGGCCTGCCCAACCGCGCATTCTTCGAAGGCCGGCTGATCCGCGCCCTGCGCAGCGCCGCCAAGGTCAATGAGAAAGTGGCCGTGTTGTTTCTCGACAGCGACCGCTTCAAAGACATCAACGACAACTTCGGCCACGCTGCCGGTGATGCCGTGCTGGTCGCCGTCGCCGAGCGTGTGCGCGCGCAACTGCGTGAAGACGACCTGGTGGCGCGTCTGGGCGGCGACGAATTCGCCATCCTGCTGGCGCCGTTGCACAAGGCCGAAGACGCCCGGCGCATCGCCGACAAGATCATTGCCAGCATGGACCTGCCGATCCCGGTGCCCGGCAACACCCAAGTGTTGACCTCCCTCAGTATCGGCATTGCCATCTACCCTGACCATGGTGCCACTCCCGGCACCTTGCTCAACGCCGCCGATGCGGCGATGTACCAGGCCAAGCGGCTGTCTTCGGGCGGCCAGCATACGGCGGAGGCGGAGCCTACCGCTGCCAACGTTCAACACAGGAGTTGACCCCTTGTTCACTAATGCGCGTTTTATGTTTATCACTTTGCTGGTGGCCTTGCTGGCCCTCGGCGGCTGTCAGACCGCGCCGCCCAAGGGCCTGACCCCGGCGCAAGTGGCGGTCCTCAAACAGCAAGGCTTTGAGTTGACCGACGAAGGCTGGGCGTTTGGCCTCTCCGGCAAAGTGCTGTTTGGCAGTGACGTGGAAAGCCTTAACAAAGCCAGTACCGACATCGTTGAGCGCATCGGCAAAGCTTTGGTCAGCGTGGGTATCGAACGGGTGCGCGTGGACGGCCACACCGACGCCTCGGGCAAAGAACCCTACAACAGGCAACTGTCCCTGCGCCGCGCGAAAAGCGTGGGCAAAGTGCTGACGGGTGTGGGGATGAAGGAAGAGAACATCCAGCTGCGCGGCCTGGGCAGCAGCGAACCGGTGGCGCCGAACACCACGGTGGCGGGGCGTACCGAGAATCGGCGGGTGTCGATTGTAGTCATCGCCGACTGAGCAACCCGCCCGCTCCACCGTGAAATGCAATTCAATGTGGGAGCTGGCTTGCCTGCGATAGCGGTCTATCAGCAAAAAATCTGCTGCCTGACCCACCGCCATCGCAGGCAAGCCAGCTCCCACAGTTATTTATGCAAGGCCTGAATTGTGCGGCTTACCCAGTTCAAGTGTGGGAGCGGGCTTGCTCGCGAATGCGGTCATTCAGCCAAGAATTTATTACCTGACCCACCGCCATCGCAGGCAAGCCAGCTCCCACACTTATTGGTGGAAGGCCTGGATTTTGCGGCTTACACAGCTCAACTGTGGGAGCGGGCTTGCTCGCGAATGCGGTTATTCAGCCAAGAATTTATTACCTGACCCACCGCCATCGCAGGCAAGCCAGCTCCCACACTTATTTGTGGAAGGCCTGGATTTTGCGGCTTACAAAGCTCAACTGTGGGAGCGGGCTTGCCCGCGATGGCGGTCGTTCAGTCAAGAATCCATTGCCTGACACGCTGCCATCGCAGGCAAGTCAGCTCCCACAGTTATGTGTGGGAGGCCTGAATGTTGTGCCCGGCGCAGTTCAAGTGTGGGAGCGGTGTTCGCTTAATTGCGCGGCGCCATCGCCTGCGTCAAGTTATCCACCGGTGCCTTGCTCATCTCGCGCTAAAGCGGGCCCTTTAATCCGCAAACCGCATCTCACGCGTCTCCCCCATCAACAACCCCTGATTCTGTTCCGTCACTTCCCTGATGTAGTCCCACAACAACGTAATCCGCTTCAACTTCCTCAGATCCTCCCGGCAATACATCCAAAACTGCCGCGTAATCGAAATCTGCTCCCCCAGCACCGGCAACAACCGCGGGTCCTGCGCCGCCAGAAAGCACGGCAATATCGCCATCGACCGCCCCTGCTGCGCCGCCACGTACTGCGCGATCACGCTGGTACTGCGCAAACTTGCGCTGGCGCCGGGCACTACGTTCGCCAGGTACAGCAACTCCGAGCTGAACGCCAAATCATCCACATAACTGATAAACGGATGCTCGGCCAAATCCGCCGGTTTACGGATCGGCGGATGTTGGTCGAGGTATTCCTGGGTGGCGTACAGCTGCAATTTGTAGTCGCACAGTTTGCAGCACACATACGGCCCGTGTTCCGGGCGTTCCAGGGCGATGACGATGTCGGCTTCGCGTTTGGACAAACTGATGAAGTGGGGCAGGGGCAGGATGTCGACCGAGATCGCCGGGTAGGTATCGACGAAATGGCTCAACTGCGGGGTGACAAAGAAGCTGCCAAACCCCTCGGTGCAGCCCATGCGCACATGCCCGGACAACGCCACGCCGGAGCCGGACACCTGCTCGCAGGCCATGTGCAAAGTGCTTTCGATGGACTCCGCGTACCCCAGCAAACGCTGGCCTTCTGTGGTCAGCACAAAGCCGTTGGTCCGGGATTTTTCGAACAGCAACGTGCCGAGGGACACTTCCAGTGAGCTGATGCGCCGCGACACGGTGGTGTAGTCCACCGCCAGGCGCTTGGCAGCCACGCTGGCCTTGCGGGTGCGGGCCACTTCGAGGAAAAACTTCAGGTCATCCCAGTTCAGGGAGCCCAATGACGTGATGTTTTTTTGCATATTGGACCGGCTTTTATGTGCGTTCTTATTAGAGATTTGCACATCTATACTCGAAAAACAGTCCGAACGCCTCATTTCCAAGGCGATTCACGCGCCTTGTCTCTGCATAACTACAAGATTGGAGACCACATGAACGCTTCTGCCGATATTTCCGTGCAACAGGTCAAGTTGCTGATCAATGGTGAATGGGTCGAATCCAAAACCACTCACTGGCAAGACATCGTCAACCCGGCCACCCAAGAGGTGCTGGCCAAAGTCCCGTTTGCCACCGCCGATGAAGTCAACGCCGCCATCGACGCCGCACACCGCGCCTTCCAGACCTGGAAGCTGACGCCCATCGGCGCGCGCATGCGCATCATGCTCAAGCTGCAAGCCTTGATCCGCGAACATTCCAAGCGCATTGCGGTGGTCCTCAGCGCCGAGCAGGGCAAGACCATTGCGGATGCCGAAGGCGATATTTTCCGTGGCCTGGAAGTGGTTGAACACGCGTGCTCCATCGGCACTTTGCAGATGGGTGAATTCGCTGAAAACGTCGCCGGTGGCGTCGACACCTACACCCTGCGCCAACCGATCGGTGTGTGTGCGGGCATCACCCCGTTCAACTTCCCGGCAATGATTCCGCTGTGGATGTTCCCGATGGCCATCGCCTGCGGCAACACCTTCGTCCTCAAACCGTCCGAACAAGACCCGCTGTCGACCGTGCTGCTGGTGGAGCTGGCGCTGGAAGCCGGCGTACCGCCAGGCGTGTTGAACGTGGTGCACGGCGGCAAAGACGTGGTGGATGCGCTGTGCACCCATAAAGACATCAAGGCTGTGTCGTTCGTCGGTTCGACTGCCGTTGGCACTCACGTGTACGACCTCGCCGGCAAACACGGCAAGCGCGTGCAGTCGATGATGGGCGCCAAGAACCACGCCGTGGTGCTGCCGGACGCCAACCGCGAACACACGCTGAATGCTCTGGTGGGTGCCGGTTTCGGCGCGGCGGGCCAGCGTTGCATGGCCACCTCTGTGGTGGTGCTGGTGGGCGCATCCAAGCAGTGGCTGCCGGACCTGAAAGCGCTGGCGCAGAAACTCAAGGTCAATGCCGGCAGCGAAGCCGGTACCGATGTGGGCCCGGTGATTTCCAAGCGCGCCAAGGCACGCATCCTGGAGCTGATCGAAAGCGGCGTGAAAGAAGGCGCCACGCTGGAGCTGGACGGTCGCGACATCAAGGTGCCGGGTTTCGAGCAAGGCAACTTCGTCGGCCCGACGCTGTTCTCGGGCGTGACCACGGACATGCAGATCTACACCCAGGAAATCTTCGGCCCGGTGCTGGTGGTGCTGGAAGTCGCGACCCTCGACGAGGCCATCGCACTGGTCAACGCCAACCCATTCGGCAACGGCACCGGCCTGTTCACCCAGAGCGGTGCGGCGGCGCGCAAATTCCAGAGCGAAATCGATGTGGGCCAGGTCGGCATCAACATCCCGATTCCGGTACCCGTCCCATTCTTCAGCTTCACCGGTTCGCGCGGCTCCAAACTCGGCGACCTCGGCCCGTACGGCAAGCAAGTGGTGCAGTTCTACACCCAGACCAAAACCGTCACCAGCCGCTGGTTCGACGACGACACGGTCAACGATGGCGTCAACACCACCATCAACCTGCGCTGATTTCGGGAGACGACCATGAAGATTGCATTTATCGGCCTGGGCAACATGGGCGCGCCTATGGCCCGCAACCTGATCAAGGCTGGCCACGCGCTGAACCTGTTTGACCTGAACCAGGCAGTGCTCAAGGAACTCGCCGAGCTGGGCGGCAGTATCAGCGGCTCGCCGCGTGATGCGGCCAGCGGCGCTGAACTGGTGATTACCATGCTGCCCGCCGCCGCCCATGTGCGCAGCGTGTGGCTCAATGAAGACGGCGTGCTGGCAGGCATTGGCCAAGGCGTGCCGGCGGTGGATTGCAGCACCATCGACCCGCAGACCATTCGCGATGTGTCCGCCGCGGCGGCCAAACAAGGTGTGGTCGTAGCCGATGCGCCCGTCTCCGGCGGCACCGGCGGCGCGCAGGCGGGCACGCTGACCTTCATGGTCGGCGCCACCCCGGAACTGTTCGCCACGCTGCAACCGGTGCTGGCGCAAATGGGCCGTAACATCGTGCATTGCGGTGACGTCGGCACCGGCCAGATCGCCAAGATCTGCAACAACCTGCTGCTGGGCATCAGCATGGTCGGCGTCAGCGAAGCCATGGCCTTGGGCGACGCACTGGGCATCGACACTCAGGTGCTGGCGGGGATCATCAACAGCTCCACCGGGCGCTGCTGGAGTTCGGACACTTACAACCCTTGGCCGGGCGTGATTGAAACCGCGCCGTCGTCCCGGGGTTACACAGGCGGCTTCGGTGCCGACCTGATGCTCAAGGATCTGGGGTTGGCTACCGAGGCTGCACGCCAGGTGAAACAACCGGTGATCCTTGGCGCCGTGGCTCAGCAGTTGTACCAATCGATGAGCCAGCGCGGGGAAGGCGGCAAAGACTTCTCGGCCATCATCAACAGCTATCGCAAACCCCAATAGGGGATTTTCCGGGGGCCCGCGTCGGGCGGGTCCCCGGGTTTTTGGTTGATACAGCGCTCCTCCCTCATTCAAGGCCATTCTGCGCCCGCCGCTCGCCCCGTCTTTTTTTGAAAATGACTTCCTCTTCCGCTAATGGCGGAGACATCTTTGCGCCCTGAAATTAATACACCCTATATACCTATATAGGTTTCAGTTATTACTAACCGACTAACTAGTTGGCGTGAACTTTTAGGCGCTGAATGTATTGCTGAAATATGATTTTACAAGTTTGTAATATTGATGAATTGCGCCTGTTTTTTACAACGGTCTCGTCACTCGGTGCGCAGGGGGAGAGTGCGTCGTTATCATGCTGTGATAATGAATTAATACATGATGTGCGATCAATGTGCGGTGAGTGCTTTGTTTAAAGACGCATGTTTAATGTGTGTTTAGTTTTCCCTTTGATGTTGACTATCGCCTCGTTAGTATCGGCCTCGCGGGCGTTGTCGGCGGCGTCATGCCTCGAGAGTTCCCGCTCAATCGCTGTACTTTTTAAAGTTGTGCAGGTGTGTCAGAGATGGCTAACGAAAGGAATCGTACATCGGGTATCCCCGGGCACTCGGCTACATCGGCCGACGCTGCCCGGGAGCTTGAAAAGGCCCGTCTCGCGGCCCGCCATCTCTCCCGATTACTTGATCTCTGGGCTTGCGGGCATACCAGCCCCTCTCCTGAATCCGCGCCAACACGTTGCACGTCTGAGTGGGTCGACGTGCAACCGCGTGAAGAAACCGGCGTGGGTTGATCTGCGCGGATTCTGAACAGCCCTTAAATAACGCAACAACACGTTTAGTGCTCGGCGGTCATGACCGCCGTGGGCATTCGCTCGCGCTGAACTCTGCGTGTCCATCGATAGAAACGGGTGAAAGATGAAAAACATAACAATTGTCGACAAGGCGACGGGGACGGCGACGGAACATGCCTTTGGCAATGCCAGCCTTAAAGGAACCAGTATTGTAAAACTGCCCTTCGGACCGGAAAGCGTTCAAACCTTTCAACAGTCCGGCCAGAATTTGGTGGTCACTCTGAAGTCCGGAGAAACCGTCACTATTCAGAACTTCTTTGTGGTGGGCGCCGACGGCGCGACGAACCAACTGGTTCTGGAGAACGCCGACGGAACACTGTTGCTGGGCAACTATTCCACCCCGTATTCGGGCTTCAACTTTACCCAGATTTCAACCCTTGACGACTTGGGCGTTGCCGCCATCGCCGCCGACAGTTCGATCCCGAGCTGGGTGCTGTGGGGGCTGGGGATTCTTGCTGTGGGCGGTGCCGCAGCGGCCATCGGCGGTGGTGGCGGTGGGGGCGGTCATCATGATGCGCCGCCGCCCGTCACACCGCCCGCGACCCCGCCAGGGGCGGCGAGCGGGTTGTCAGTGAACAGCGCGGGCACGGTCCTCAGTGGTAAGGGCCAGGGTGGCACCACCGTGACGGTCAAGGATGCTGCCGGCAATGTGATCGGCACCGGGACTGTCGGTGCCGACGGTAATTTCCAGGTCAACCTGGGCACGCCGCAAACCAATGGCGAAACCCTGCAAGTCGTCCTTAAGGATGGGCAGGGCAAAGAATCACCAGCGAGCATCGTGGACGCGCCTGATACCACCGCGCCTGCCGCCGCGACTGCGCTGGAAGTCAGCCCCGATGGCACCATTCTCATCGGCAAGGGCGAACCCAATGCCACTGTCACCATCACCGACGCCAACGGCAACGTGATCGGTACCGGCACGGTGGGGGCTGACGGCAACTTCCAGGTCACCCTGACTACGCCACAGACCAACGGCGAAACGCTCAACGTCGTCCTCAAGGATGCCGCCGGCAATGAATCGCCCGCCAGCCCCGTTGTGGCCGGTGACACCACCGCGCCCGCCGCACCAACCGACCTGACGATCAGTGCCGACGGCGCAACGGTCAGCGGTAAAGGTGAGCCCAACACCGCAGTGACCATCAAGGACACCGGCGGCAACGTGATCGGCACCGGGACTGTGGGTGCAGACGGCACCTTCCAGGTGTCACTCAGCACTCCGGCGACCGAGGGCGAGAGCCTGCAAGTCACCCTGACCGATGGCGCCGGCAATCAATCGCTTCCCGGTGGCCTGCTGGTTGCAGACATCGAAATACCGCTGGCGCCCAGAAACCTGTCGATCAGCGAAGCGGGCGACACCCTCAGCGGCGAAGGCTCGGCCAATCACGACGTCACGGTGCTCAACGATGCCGGCGAAGTGGTCGGCACGGGCACCGTGGGGGATGACGGTACCTTCGTACTTCAACTCAATTCATTGCATGTCAACGGCGAGCGCCTGAGGGTTTTCCTCAAAAACTTTTCCGGCAAGGAGTCGCTGCCAGGCACCGCGTTCGCGGGCGACACCATCGCTCCCGACGCCCCGACCAACCTGGCGGTCAGCCCGGAAGGCACCACCGTCAGCGGCAAGGGCGAGCCCGGCGCGACCGTTACCGTCAAGGATGCCGACGGCAACGTCATCGGCACCGGCACCGTGGGTGACGACGCAAACTTCCAGGTCACCCTGGACCCGCCTCAAGTCAACGGCGAAACCCTCAGCGTCACGCTGACGGATGCGTCGGGGAACGAGTCTGTTCCGGCTACCGTGGTTGCGGTTGATATAGACGACAACGACGCTGATGCTGATGCTGATGCTGATGCTGATGCTGATGCTGATGCTGATGCCGATGCTGATGCTGATGCTGATGCCGATGCCGATGCCGATGCCGACGCTGATGCTGATGCTGATGCTGATGCTGATGCCGATGCCGATGCCGATGCCGACGCTGATGCTGATGCTGATGCTGATGCCGATGCGGACGCCGACGCCGACGCTGACGCTGACGCTGACGCTGACGCTGACGCTGACGCCGATGCCGATGCCGATGCCGATGCTGATGCTGATGCTGATGCTGATGCTGATGCTGATGCTGATGCCGATGCGGACGCCGATGCTGACGCTGATGCCGATGCCGATGCCGATGCCGATGCTGATGCTGATGCTGATGCCGATGCCGATGCCGATGCCGATGCCGATGCGGACGCCGATGCTGACGCTGATGCCGATGCCGATGCCGATGCCGACGCTGATGCTGATGCTGATGCTGATGCGGATGCCGATGCCGATGCCGATGCTGATGCGGATGCGGATGCCGATGCCGATGCCGATGCCGATGCTGACGCCGATGCGGATGCGGATGCGGATGCTGACGCCGATGCCGATGCTGACGCTGACGCTGATGCCGATGCTGACGCTGACGCTGATGCTGATGCTGATGCCGATGCTGATGCTGATGCCGATGCTGATGCTGATGCTGATGCTGATGCTGATGCTGATGCTGATGCTGATGCCGACGCCGACGCCGACGCTGATGCCGATGCTGACGCCGACGCCGACGCCGACGCCGACGCCGACGCTGATGCTGATGCTGATGCCGATGCCGATGCCGATGCGGATGCCGACGCCGATGCCGATGCCGACGCTGATGCCGATGCTGATGCCGACGCTGATGCCGATGCTGATGCTGATGCTGATGCTGATGCTGATGCTGATGCTGATGCTGATGCCGACGCCGACGCCGACGCCGACGCCGACGCCGATGCCGATGCTGATGCCGATGCCGATGCCGATGCCGATGCCGATGCGGATGCGGATGCGGATGCCGATGCGGATGCGGATGCGGATGCTGACGCCGATGCCGATGCCGACGCTGATGCTGATGCCGATGCTGATGCTGATGCCGACGCCGACGCTGATGCTGACGCCGACGCCGACGCTGATGCTGATGCTGATGCTGATGCCGATGCCGATGCCGATGCCGATGCGGATGCGGATGCTGATGCCGATGCCGATGCCGATGCCGATGCTGACGCTGATGCCGACGCCGATGCTGACGCCGATGCCGATGCCGATGCCGATGCCGATGCCGACGCTGATGCCGACGCTGATGCCGACGCCGATGCTGACGCCGATGCCGATGCCGACGCCGATGCGGATGCTGACGCTGACGCCGATGCCGACGCTGATGCTGATGCTGATGCTGATGCTGATGCTGATGCTGATGCCGACGCCGACGCCGACGCCGATGCTGATGCCGATGCCGATGCCGATGCCGATGCCGACGCCGATGCTGATGCTGACGCCGATGCCGATGCCGATGCCGATGCCGACGCTGATGCCGACGCTGATGCCGACGCCGACGCCGACGCCGACGCCGATGCCGACGCGGACGCTGATGCTGATGCTGATGCCGACGCCGACGCCGATGCTGATGCCGATGCCGATGCCGATGCCGATGCCGATGCCGATGCCGACGCCGACGCCGACGCCGATGCCGACGCTGATGCCGACGCTGACGCCGATGCCGATGCCGATGCCGATGCCGATGCCGATGCCGACGCTGATGCCGACGCCGACGCCGACCTCGAAGCCTTCGACGACCTCGCCACCAGTGAAGTGACGATCAAACCCGTCACCTCCAATACCAATCTGGCCGATATGCGTGTCTTCACCCTGTTGGGGATCGGCGGGATCATCCTGGGCGATCACACCAAAACGCAGGAATTCTCGGTCTCCGAGGGGTCCACTGGCACGCTGAACCTGCAGTTCGCCCAGGCGGATCTGGTCTCACTGTTGGGCGGTGGTTTCACTGCGATTCTGGAAGTGAGCGACGGGGCCGGTGGCTGGTTGCCGGTTCAACAAGGCAGCAACGGTTCGGGCTTGCTCGACCTGCTGGGCCTGTTCGGCCAAAGCTCCAGCGCCAAGATCGAAGGGCTGGAAGCCGGGCAATACCGCTTCACCCTCAAGCTCGATCCGAACCTGGTGAGCATTGGGGCGGGCGCGACGGCCAACTTGAGTGTCACCCACGAAAGCCTGACTGATTTCACCGGCGAAGCGGGTCCGGAAATTTCCGGCAACGTCATCACCGACCCAGGCGTTGGCGGCCAACCGGATGTGCCGGGCAATGGCGGGCCGGTGAAGGTGCAGGTTGAGGTCGGCGGCGAGTTCGTCGATGCCGATGCCACCACCGGTACGGTGCTGCAAGGTCAATACGGTCAACTGACGATCTTCGCCAACGGCGACTACAAGTACACCCCGAATGGCGATATCGCCAACATCGGCAAGGTGGATGCTTTCGAGTATCACCTGGTCAATGGTGCCGGCGGTTCGGCTTCAGCCACCTTGTATGTGCGCATCGACAGCCCAAGTGTCGACGTGACCTGGAACGATGCCAACCCATCGGCGCCGGGGGTAATCAACACGGTTGCCAACGATGACTTGGGTTCGGCGCAGATCGAGATCGTCAACCTGGTGACCGAGACGACGGCACCGTCCTTGACCTACAACCTGCCGGCACTTGGCACGGGGACGGGAACGGGGCAAGTCATCGTCGTCGCGGCAGATTCCACCGCTGTGTTGAAAGTCGATGTCAGCGCCACCGGCATCACGCTGTTGCCGACCACCACCGTCAACTTGCAAAAGCTGATTGACGGCACGTGGACCACGGTGCAGACCACCACCGAAGCGTCGCATACGTTCACCGGGCTGGACGCCGGTTCGTATCGCGTCACCGGTTCGACCGGGTCGGTGCTGTCGCTGAGTGCAATCACGATTGCCCAGAAACTGACCACCACTTCGCTCACGCAATTTGTGACGGGTGACATGGCCAATGCCACGGGTGATCTGTTGGCTAACAGCCTGTCGGGGCCGGATGTGCTCGGCTCGCCGCTGACGGTGTTGAGTGTGCTGGTGAACGGGGTCTACGTGATTCCCGGGCAGACCGGGGCGAAAGTCGAGGGTGAGCATGGCACGCTGACCGTGTTTGCCGATGGCAAATATGTCTACACGCCGCATGCCGGCCTGACGCTGGATGAGATTGGCCAGGTGGATAAATTCACCTACAAGCTCACCACGCCAACCGGGCAGTCAGACACCGCCGACCTGTACATCCGCATCGACTCGCCAGACCGCGACCTGGTCTGGGACGACGCCAACCCGGGTGCGCCCGCCACTGAAGGCGCTGGCTTTGCCGCCGCCCACAGTGCGGTGGACCAGGCGGCGGATGACGGTGCCAACGCTGACGCAGACCACCACGATGCCGTGGCGGTCGATGACACCGACTTCACCCATGTCGATGCAGGCACGGGTGCGGATGGGTTGCTGTGGGAAGGTGGTGATGCGGCCATCAACCTCACCGACCTGATCGGCAAAGTCAGCGGTGTGCACAGCATCGACCTGAATGACGTCAGCGCGGTTGACCTGACCCTGAGCCTTGAAGACCTGGTGTCCATCACCGGGCCTGAGTCGGATCGTTTGATGATCCAGGGCGACGACCAGGACAGCGTGCACCTGACCGGCGACTGGTCGAGCGGTGTGACCCAGGTAGAGAACGGTCTGGAGTACGTGGTCTACACGAGCCCCGAAGATCAGACCCATCAGCTGTGGGTACAAAGCGGCATCAACGTGGTGTAACGCCACCCCCGACGACCGGGCCGTCTGGCCCGGTTTTCATCACCAACGGTCGAGCAGCAACAGCGCGTGACGGATGTGTGTCACGCGCCGTTGTTGTCCCCATCCGGTTTGACAACAGTCAGGTGAATTGCAGTGAGGCATAAGAGTTTGGCCACCCAACTGTCTGCCGCAGTATTGGCAGGCGCACTGATCGCGCCAGGGATTGAGCCGGTCATGGCCACGTCGCTTCTGGACGACGAAGAACGCGTCAACATCATCAGCCCCAGCAACCTGGGCACGAATTTACCGGGAGGGCCAACGGGCGTCAGCGCACCGGTGGCACCGCAACGCAACATCCCGAACAACCTCGACCTCACACGGGCCATTCAGTTGGCCGTGGAATGGCACCCGGCTATTGCCGAGGCGATCGGGCAGCTTTACCAACAAAACGAGAACGTGAACATCGCCCGTTCCGGCTATTACCCGCAAGTCAGCGGCGGCTTCAATTCGGGTTACGACAGCGGCCTGAGCGGCAATGGCCAGAGCCGTGCGTTTTCCTTGTCGGCCTCGCAGATGCTCTACGACTTCGGCAAGGTTTCAAGTTCGGTGGACAGCGCGCTGGCACGGGTCAGTGGCAGCCAGGCGGCGATCTTGCTGTCGATTGACCAAGTGGCTCGCGACACCTCGTTCGCGATGATCGAACTGCAACGCTCGCAACGTCTGGTGACCCTGGCCCGTGAGCAAATCGACGGCATTTCGGCGATTGCCGAGTTGGCCAAAAAACGCAGCGACATGGGCGCCAGCACCCGTTCCGACCTGATCCAGGCACGCTCGCGGGTTGAGGCTTCCATGGCCACCCAGCAGCAATTCAGCGCGCAATTCAATCGCTGGCGCAGTGCCTTGAGCAGCCTGCTCGGCGCGCAGTCGCCAGTGAGCGTGTCCGGCGCGTTTCCCTCCTCGTTGGAAAAGTCCTGCGTGGGCGTGATGCCCGATGAAGCGGTCACCCCCACGTTGCTGATCGCCCAGGCCCAGCGTGTGGACGCGTTGGCATTGATCGCCCAGGCCCGCGCCGAGGCCTTGCCGACCGTATCGCTGGACCCCTCGATCACGCATTACCTGGACAACAACGACGACAGTAACCTGCCCGGCGGCCGCGATCGCACCCGCTATGGCGTGTTTCTCAACGTGAAGATGCCGCTGTACCAGGGCGGCGCCATCACCGCGCGCAAATCTGCCGCACAACAGGCACTGCGTTCTGCGGACGCGGCCAATGACGCCGCGCGCCTGGCCGTTCGCCAAGGGTTGCTGGAGGCGCGGGACCAGATATCCAGCCTCTCCCAACGTCTTTCGACCCTGGATTTTCGTGAGCGCAGCATCTCCGAAACCCGCGACCTGTACCGCCAGCAGTACCTCGAACTGGGCACGCGGCCGCTGCTCGACTTGCTCAACGCCGAGCAGGAAATCCACCAGGCGCGCATGGACCGCGAAAACACCGCGGCCGACTTGCGGCGCCTGAATATCGACTGCCTGTACAACACCGGCGGGCTGCGCACGGCGTTCCATTTGGACAACAGCACCCTGCAGGGTGTGGAGATTCGGCCATGAATGAAGCCGTGAAACTTGACGATGACCTGAGTGCAATCCAGACGCCTTTCACTGCACCGCCAGCGTTTGATTACGAGGTGTGGCTGGAGGCGATACTTGCGGTTGCCCGGCATTATCGCCTGGAGTGCTCGGCGCAGAGCGTGCGCTTGGCGGCGCAGTGGACCGACAGTGCGTCGGTGGAAGAGGTGGTGCGGCGCATGGCGCGTCAGGCCGGTTTGAATTGTGTGATCGCCGACTTTTCTGCTTCGACCTTGATGCAGCGCCAGTTGCCGTTGGTGTTGCAGTTCGATGACGGCCAGGTCGGCGTGCTGCAAACCCTGGGTGAAGATGACACTCTCGGCATCGCCTACAGCGGCGATGGCGGTTTGCAAAGCCTCCTGGGCCGTCGCGAGTTGCTGGAGCAGGCGCGCAAGGTTGTGATCCTGCGGCCCATGGGCGCGGTGCGCGACACGCGGGTCGACGACTACATCAAGCCGTATCAAAAGAACTGGTTCAGCAGCATCGTGCTGCGTGACCTGCGGCCCTACGGCTACGTGATGCTTGCCTCATTGGTGACCAGCGTGCTCGGCCTGGCCGGGGTGCTGTTTTCAATGCAGGTGTATGACCGCGTCATTCCCGCAGAATCCATGCCCACCCTGTACGTGCTGTTCGGTGGCGTGATGCTGGCGCTGGTCTTCGATTTCATCATGCGCATTACGCGCGTGCGTATCACCGACATGCTCGGCAAACGCGCCGACCTGAGGGTGTCGGACCTGGTGTTCGGTCACGCGATTCGCCTGCGCAACAGTGCGCGGCCCAAGTCCACCGGGTCGTTTATTTCCCAGCTCAAGGAGCTGGAGCAACTGCGTGAATTGATCACCTCCAGCACCGCGACGGCGTTGGCGGACTTGCCGTTTTTCCTGCTGTTTCTGGTGATCTACTGGATGATCGCCGGCCCGCTGGTGACGGTGCCCTTGGTGGCCGTGCTGTTTCTGGTGGTGCCGGGCCTGCTGGCGCAAAAGAAACTCGCGGCGTTGGCCAGCGAATCGATGCGTGAAGCCTCGCTGCGCAGCGCAATGCTGGTGGAAACCGTGCAGGGCCTGGACGACATCAAGGCCCTGCAAGCCGAGCAGCGCTTTCAGCAACAGTGGAACCATTACAACGCGACCTGCGGCGATGCCAGCCTGCGTTTGCGCATGCTCACCAACAAGCTGGTGGCGTGGAGCAACAACGTGCAGGGTTCGGTGTTTGCCGTGGTGGTGGTGTTCGGTGCACCGATGGTCATGGCCAGCGACATGACCACCGGTAGCCTGGTGGCCGCGTCCATCCTGGCCTCGCGGATGATGGCGCCGATGTCGCAGATCACCCAGGTGCTGACCCGTTGGCAGCAGGCCAAGGTGGCCCTGCACAGCCTGAACCGCATCATGGAATTGCCGGTGGACCACGCCGAAGGCAGCAAGCGTGTGCATCTGCCGGTGCTCACCGGGCATTACGTGCTGAACCAGGCGGCATTCCAATATTCCGAGGATGCGCCAGTGCCGGCACTGCGTGTGGCGGATCTGCAGATACAGCCCGGTGAGCGCATCGCCATTCTCGGACGTAACGGCGCGGGCAAGTCCACGTTGTTGCAGGCACTGGCCGGGATGCTTGACCTCAAGGCCGGCAGCATCAGCCTCGATGGCGTCGCCCTCGGGCATATCGACCCCGCGGACGTGCGCCGTGACGTGGGCCTGATGACCCAGAACTCGCGGCTGTTTCACGGCACGCTGCGCGACAACCTGATCATGGGCGCGCCCCATGCGTCAGACCAGGAAATACTCCAGGCCCTGGCCCTGACCGGCGCGGCTGATTTCATCGGCAAATTTGCCGACGGCATGGACCATATGATTCTCGAAGGCGGCCTCGGGCTTTCCGGCGGGCAGCGCCAATCGTTGTTGCTGTCGCGCTTGATCATTCGCCAGCCGCACATCGTGTTGCTCGATGAACCCACCGCCTCCCTCGATGAGGCCACCGAGCGCCAATTGATTCAACACCTCGACCGCTGGGCCGCTGGCCGCACGCTGGTCATCGCGACGCACCGCATGAGTGTGCTGAGCCTGGTGAACCGCATCATCGTGGTCGACAACGGCCAGATCATCGTCGATGACAGCAAGGACAACGCGATTGCCCGGCTGTCCAAACCCAAGGGGAAAACCCAGTGAAAACCCAAGCGCCGAAAAGAATTGCGCTGCTCGCCAGCGAAGACGAAGGCACCGGGCACGGCCATGAGGGGGTGGATGACAGCACGGTGCTGCGCTCCACGCGGGTGGTGCTGTGGGTGCTGGTCATGCTGATGGTGTTTGGCGTTTGGGCCTATGTGTTTGAAGTGGATGAGGTGTCCACCGGCAGCGGCAAGGTCATTCCCACGTCCCGCGAGCAAATCATTCAGTCACTCGAAGGCGGCATTGTCACCGAGTTGAATGTAGGGGAGGGCGATATCGTCAAGCTTGGGCAAACCCTGGCCAGGCTTGACCCGACCAAGACTGAATCCAACTTCGATGAAAGTGCCTCCAAGTACCGTGCGTCCCTGGCCAGCGTGGCGCGGTTGCAGGCGGAAGTGAGCGGCAAGCTGCTGGTGTTCCCGCCCGAGCTGGCGCGCTATCCGGCGCTGATCAGCGCGGAAACCGACCTGTTCAACACCCGGCGCAAAGGCCTGGAGGACTCCCAGGCCGGCGTGCGTTCTTCCCTCGGGTTGGTGCGCAGTGAACTGGAGATCACCGAGAACCTCGCCAAGGTCGGCGCGGCCAGCAATGTCGAGGTGCTGCGCCTCAAACGCCAGAAAGCCGAGCTGGAGTTGAAGCTGACCCAAGCGCGCTCCGATTACATGGTGCGGGCCGGCGAGGACCTGGCCAAGGTCAACGCCGATGTCGAGACGTTGTCGTCGGTGATGCGCGGGCGTTCCGATTCGGTCACCCGCCTGACCCTGCGTTCGCCGGTACGCGGAATCGTCAAGGGCATCGAGGTCACCACCATCGGCGGGATCATCCCACCCAACGGGCGCCTGATGCAGATTGTGCCGCTGGATGAGCAGCTACTGATCGAGGCACGCATCTCGCCAAGGGACATCGCCTTCATCCACCCCGACCAGGTCGCCAAGGTCAAGATCACCGCCTACGACTACGCGATTTATGGCGGGATGGACGGCAAGGTTGTGACCATTTCTCCCGACACCATTCAGGACGAGGTCAAACCCGAGGTGTTCTACTATCGCGTGTTCATCCGCACCGATGCCGACACCTTGAAAAACAAGGCGGGCAAGGCGTTTTCGATTGTGCCGGGCATGATCGCCTCGGTGGACATCAAGACCGGCCAGAAGACTGTGCTCGACTACCTGATCAAACCCATGAACCGTGCGCGCGAGGCACTGCGCGAGCGCTAGGGGAGGGGGCGGCAATGGGCAAAGCTCTTGTGTTCGGGTTGGCCATGGCCTGTGCGTCGTGGGCGCAGGCTTTCGATGACGCTACGGCGCCACTGCCGTGGAACACCCGCGCCGACAGGGCCACCTGCACCGAGCCGGCCTCGGCGTTGTGGGTCGAGTTCGCCGGGGGCACTGCGTGTATGCGTTACTTCGCCGGCGGCACCCTTGAGCGTGCGCCGACGGTGATCGTGATGTTCCATGGCGACCGCACGGCCGAGATGCATCGCGCGCCGGAGGCGATCGCGGGCAATACCCTGGCCGCCAAAGTCGCCCAGGCCCGGGCGATGAGCAAACGCGCGGCGGTGCCGGTGGTCATTGTGGCCCGGCCCGGTACTTATGGGTCCAGCGGCGACCACGGGCAACGGCGTCAGGCGCAGGAATTCATGGCCCTCAATGGGGCGCTGGATGAATTGCGCAAGCGTTATGGCATCGGGCAATTCGTTTTGCTCGGCCACAGCGGCGGGGCCACGGCCGCCGCCGCGCTGTTGACCCTGGGCCGCACCGACGTGAAATGCGCGGTGATGACCTCGGGAGCCTTCTCGCTGGTCCAGCGTGCGCAGATGATTCGCCAGAGCAAGGGCCTGCCGTCAAAGCCCGGGCGTGATACCAACGGGTTGCTGCACCCGTATGACCCGGCTCAACACATCGATGGCATCGCCGTTGCGCCGCAACGGCAGTTGTTTGTGATCGGCAGTGTTGACGACAAGGTCACGCCGTTTGCCCTGCAGGAGGGTTTTTATCAGGCACTCAGGCGGGCCGGGCATCCTGTGCAGTTGATCAAGGCCCAGGGCGTACCGAAGGCCTTTCATCAATTGCGTAATGACATAGGGCTGAAGACCGCTGCCGATTGCGCAGGTCAGGCCTGACGCTTTTCAATCAAGAGAAACACAGTACCTGTGGCGAGGGAGCTTGTCGAAGCGTCGAACCGTCCCGTTGGATTGCGTAGCAGTCCTATCTTTTGGGGCCGCTGCGCAGCCCAGCGGGAGCAAGCTCCCTCGCCACAAGGTTAGGCCGGTACTGTCTGTTCGCGGGTGGCCAGCTGCTCACACAACTGCGACAGCCCCGTCCCGCCTGAGCTTTTCACCATCACCCAATCCCCGGACTGAAACCACTGGCCCGGGTCCTTCGTCAATGCCTGGGTCAGCGCCTTGGCCTGTTCGAACCACTGCACCGACAGTTCACCGCGCAGTGCCAGGTACAGCGCGTGCATCAGAGGGCCACAAAGCACCACATGCCGCGGTGCCACGGCCCGCAGCGCGTCAGCCAGTTCCAGGTGATAGTGCTGGGCGTCGGCGCCGAGTTCGAGCATATCCCCCAGTACCAGCACGCGGTGGCGCGGGGCGATGGGCAGGTCGGCCATGGCACGCAGGGCTGCGCTCATGGAGCCCGGGTTGGCGTTGTAGGCGTCATTGATCAGTTGAAAATGGCCGTCGGCGCATTTGATCGACAGGGTATTGCCACGCCCTTCGACCGGCATGAAGGTACCCAATGCCGCCAATGCTTGCTCGGCCTCAAGGCCGGCCGCAGACAGCGCAGCCAGTACCGCCAGTGCGTTGAGCACCATGTGTCGCCCGCGAGCCTGCAGGCTGAAATCAAGCGGTTTGCCGGCGTAGCGTGCCTTGACGACCACCTGGTTTGCCTCGCTGGTGCAATCGAGCAACCTCAGGTCCGCCTCGGCGTGTTCGCCAAAGCTGATGACGTGCAACCGCGCGGTTTGAGCGGCTTCGGCGAACAGCGCGTAGTGCGGCATGTCACGGCTGAGCACGGCATGCCCGCCGGGGGCCATCGAGCGGAAGATCGCGCTTTTTTTACGCGCCAGGTTTTCCAGGGTGCCGTGATATTCCAGGTGCGCCGGGGCGATCCCGGTGACCACAGCAATGTGCGGCCTGACCAGTTCGGAATTGATTGGCATGCGGCCCACGGCCATTTCCAGTACCCAGAATTTTGCCGGCTGGGTCATGCTCGCCAGGTTCCAGGCAATGCCATGGGGCAGGTTGGCGTTGGCCTCGGTCTGGCCCACGTCGCCCCAATGCTTCAACGCGTGGGCCAGCATCGCGACCACGGTGGTTTTGCCGAAGCTGCCGGTCACGCCGAAGACCTGCCCGGCAAAATGCCGCCGGGCGTGGCGGCCCATTTGCAGCATGGCATCGCTGGTGTCGGCGACTTGCAAGACGGGCAGGCCGCTGCCCAGGTAGGGCGTGGGGTCCACGCACATGAATGCGGACGGGCGGCGTTCGGCGCTGGCCTGGGCCCAGCGTTGCGCCGATTGGGCTTCATTGGGGCCGACCTTGCTGGGGTGGCGACTGAGGATGCGTTGTGGCTTGAAGAACTGCATGGAGGGCGTCAACCCGGTGGCGTGCCAGCCGTTCGGTGGCTGGCTGGCCCAGGTTCCCAGCGTCACTTGGGCCAGGGTGTGGGCGTCCCAGGTCCGGTCCGGGGTGGTTTGCGTTTCGACCCTGCCCACCTGGGGCGCGCCGTCCAGCAGGTAACGGTGATAGGCGATCAGCCCGGAAAGGTAGTGCTCTACATCATCGATGCGGACCCGGAACGCATGATGGCGGATAAAAAAGGCCCCGGCGATGCGCGCCGGGTTGGCAAAGTACATCGCCAGTTCTGGCCAGAAATAGCCGTTGAGCAGGTAGCGGGCGCGATGGTGCAAGGCGCAGTAGAACGCGTGCAGGTCGATCTCGTTAAGCAGGTGGCGCAACTCGGGTTGCCCGGCGATGCGCGCAAGCATCTGTTGCGCGGCCATCATCAATTCCAGCAGGGTCGGGAACGTGGTGATGCGTTGCTGCACAAAGCCCAGATAGCCGACAACGTTGTTCAGGCCAAAGCGAAAATACTTTTCGTCGGGACGGTAGCGGGTCAGTTCGTTCACGCAGTAGCTGAGCCAGTGGTCGTGCTCGCGCCAATGTTCTTTTTCGATGAAATAGTCGAACGCTTTCTCCACCACCGCCAGCCAGCGTTCGTTGCCGGTCAACCCATACAGGCGCATCAGGCCAAAGGCGGCCTCACCGTCGTAGTAGATGATTCGAAACGGCGCTTTGACGCTCAGGTCCTGTGCATGCAAGACGTGCACAAAAGCGCCGCTGGCAGGGTCCTGCATCCAGGCCATGCCGTTGGCGAGCGCTTCGAGCAGCGGCAGGTGGTGACGAGTACCGGTGGCTTCGCTGTACTTGACCAGCGCCAACAGGCACACCGCATTGCCGCCCAGTTTGATCTCATTGCCGGTATCGGTGAGAAACGCCGCCACACTGCCATCGGGGAGCAAATAGGGCTTGATCAGCACCTGGGTGAGATGCTCCAGCGAGCGGTCGATAGCCGCCTTCAAGTGTGGGTCACCGGTCAGTGCCCAGGCCTCGATCATCGAGTAGGTGGTGCTGGCATGGCGCAGGGTGTTGTAGGTGTTGATGGCCCGGTCGAAACACGGGAAGTAGCCGTAGATGAACTGCCCGCTGTCTTGCACTTGTGCGCTCAGGTAGCGGGATGCGTTGTCGATGCAGGCCCGCACGGTGTCGGGGGCAAGGGGGCCCAGGGTGCGCCAGCCGGTTTCCAGCCCGTTGCCATTCAGTGCATGCGCCTCGCCATCTTCGGCGCAGAACACACCTGTGGTGTTGAAAACGAAGACGCAGGTTTCCGGCATCAGGCCAGCGAGGATGTCGGCGGAGGGGGTTCCGGCAAACCGGCGACGCGCGTAAGCGGCGAAGTTTTTCGGGTTGAAGGTGGCGTGGGCAATGTCGCTGCCGCCATACAGGATGGCATTGGCGTTCAGCTCCTGTTCGGTGATGGCCAATCGCAGGTCGCTGTCGAGGGCGATGCCTTGCCTGAAGTAATTGCGCTTGTGACGTTTGAGCCGCTCATTGAGCTTGGCCCACGTGATGGGGGTCACGTTGAATGCACGTTCCACACGAATCCAGAAACGCTCGGGGTGACAGGCCCCTTGGGAAATGGCTTGGTCGTACCGGCGTTGCAGTTCAAGGGCACCCGCTTGCCAGGCGTGCTCGAGGCTTTGCGCCGTAACATGAAAAACCTGTGCACGTTGTGTCGTGTCACTCATTGAAAAAAACAAAGTGCAGGGTTGTGAGGCGTCTGATGAGACAGAAAATCCATGAGTGTCTTTACTCAAAAGCGCATGACAAGCAAGCAATTGCTGTTTCACAGGTACAGATCTCCATGTGTCAATAACGTGGCGACAGGCGATGACTACGTAGAGTTATAAGGGTATATCCGTCTAACGCAGGCCAAGTTATTTGTGATAAAGGCAATAAATCCATTTATATATCAAGAATACAACGAGGCCTCCTCCTGGGCGGGTTCGCGGGCAGGCGAAGTGGTTTGACTTTCATAGTGTTGAAGATGATCACGAATCAGCTTGCGAATGACCTGAGAAATAGTAAGGTCAACTTCCTCGGACAAGGACTCCAGACGCTGCTTGGTCGGTGAGTCGATGAGAATGGTCAGACGCGTTGTTTTATCAGGCATTTTATTTATCCTTTACAGAAAGCGCGGTCTCAACTGCCGCGTGCAGTACGTACTGAAGTAGGTGATTAATCCTTAGAAAAATCCAGTGGAGTTGTAACCCTGTGCGTTGGAAGTCTAATTCAAATCACTGAGTGTTTGCCATGGGGCAGTGGAGAAACTTGCGAGAATGTGAAGTTCTGCACCTTTCGCCACGCCGCTTATTATCATCCCGTTATAATCCTGTGAAACTCGGATATTAACGAGGTGTCCAGAAAATTATACGAAACAATCGGGGCTGTCAAAAGCCAATACTATCTATTACTAAAGTAGTGTTTGTATTGGGTGGTAAGTGTGATCAGGTAGTTTTTTGCATCATGATATGAGTTTTTTTCAAGAAGTTATTCTTCACAATATTCTGTCACAAAATACTAATTGCTTGTTTCGAGTTGTTGGGGGTGATCTTCAGAAGTTGCAACGTAAATGCGGGAGGGGGTCGCTGGGTGCAAAAGCGATGTGCAGCGCTGTAGCGGGCTCAGATCAAAAAGGGGCCAGGGCGACCCCTTTGCGCGGGCGGTCAAGCAAAAACAAAATACTTACGCACGGTCTCTACCACCTCCCACGTCCCCTTCATCCCTGGCTCCACCACAAAAATATCCCCGGCGCGCAGGTGAATCGGCTCCAGGCCTTCGGGGGTGATGATGCAGTAGCCTTCCTGGAAGTGGCAGTATTCCCATTTCACGTAGTTCACGTACCACTTGCCCGGTGTGCAGATCCAGGTGCCCATGATCTTGCTGCCGTCTTCACTGGTGTAGGCGTTGAGGTTGACGGTGTGCGGGTCACCTTCGAGTTTTTCCCATTTGCAGGCATCCAGGACCGGCAAAGGGTGGGTGTCGCGCAATACGGTGATGGGTTGGGTCATGACGGCTCCGAGGCAGAGAATGGAAAGAGCCACCCTAAGGCCTGGGGCGTTGCTTCAGTGGTCTGAACTCGACATCGGGATGCCCAGAAGCGCAAGACAACGCGATTGTTCAGGCGCGGCGCGACCCATGTGGGAGCGGGCTTGCTCGCGAATGCGGTGTATCAGCCCCACATAAGTTGACTGAGCCACCGCATTCGCGAGCAAGCCCGCTCCCACATTGGATCTTCAGTGATAGCTCGACCGTGGCTTGGCGAAATTATCAGGCGTGAATACTCAATTTCCTCGCAGTAAGTGCGAAAGATTTCCCGCATGGCGCCAGAATTCGCAAGAAAATTCGCAACCGGCCCTCGTATCATTCTCCCCAGAACGAGTGAGAGCCTTGAAATGAACTCAATAAAAACGTGGTGGGATATCAGCCCGCCCTTGAGCACGGCGACGCCGACCTGGCCGGGCGATACGCCGTTCCAGGAAGAGCGCGTGTGGCAGTTCGGCCCGCAGTGTCCGGTAAACGTGGGCCGCGTGACCTTCTCGCCGCACACCGGCGCCCATGTGGATGCGCCGCTGCATTACAGCGCGGATGGCGCGCCGATCGGCGAGGTGTCGCTGGATGTGTACATGGGGCCGTGCCGCGTGTTGCATTGCCTGGGCAGCGGCGCGCTGGTCCAACCCCATCAGCTTGAGGGGCGTGTGGATAACTTGCCCGAGCGTGTGCTGCTGCGCACTTATGCACAGGCGCCGCTCACCGAATGGGATTCGAGCTTTACCGCCATCGCGCCGCAAACCATTGAGTTGCTCGCCAGCCTGGGCGTGCGCTTGGTCGGCATCGACACGCCGTCGCTGGACCCGCAACAGTCCAAGACCATGGATGCCCACACGGCGGTGGCCCGCCATGGCATGGCGATTCTCGAAGGCATCGTGCTCGATGACGTACCCGAGGGCGACTACGAACTGATCGCGCTGCCGCTGCGCTTTGCCAACCTGGACGCGAGCCCGGTGCGCGCCATTCTCCGCCCGCTCAAGGAGCCCACGCGATGAGCCAATGTCCCTTCTCTGCCGACTACCAACCCCCGGAAGAATGGCATAACGCCGAACTGAATTTCTCCGAGTCCATGAGCTACGGCGACTACCTGGACCTGGGCAAAGTGCTGAGCGCCCAGCACCCGCTGTCGCCGGACCACAACGAAATGCTCTTCATCATCCAGCACCAGACCTCCGAGCTGTGGATGAAACTGATGCTTCACGAACTCAAGGCCGCCCGCGAACACGTGCGCCTGGGTGAGTTGCCGCCGGCGTTCAAGATGCTGGCGCGGGTGTCGCGCATCTTCGATCAACTGGTGCACGCCTGGGCGGTGCTGGCGACGATGACGCCGTCGGAGTACAAGGCCATCCGCCCGTTTCTGGGGCAGTCGTCGGGGTTCCAGTCGTTTCAGTACCGCGAGATTGAATTTATCCTCGGCAACAAAAGCGCGGCGCTGTTGCGGCCTCACGCCCATCGGCCGGAGTTGTTGAACGAGTTGAAAGTGGCGATTGCCACCCCGTCACTGTATGACGAGGCGATCAACCTGATGGCCAAGGCGGGCCTGGCGATAGATCCGAAACGTGGCGAGCGCGACCCGACGGCGGCCACGGTTCATGATGAGTCCGTGGAGGCGGCGTGGCGCGAGGTGTATCGCGACCCGAGCCGGTATTGGGATTTGTATCAGTTGGCCGAGAAGTTTATCGACCTGGAAGATTCGTTCCGCCAGTGGCGCTTTCGGCACGTGACCACGGTGGAGCGGATTATCGGTTTTCAGCCGGGCACCGGTGGCACGGAAGGGGTGGGGTATTTGCGCAAGATGCTCGACACGGTGTTGTTCCCCGAACTGTGGCGAGTACGCTCCACGCTGTAAACAAAAAGCCCCGGGTTACCGGGGCTTTTCATTTGGAATACGATCAACTGTGGGAGCTCCCTCGCCACACAAGCCCGGCTCCCACAGGGATCACTGTGCGTTCACTACCGCGTTGCTTTTGCGAACCCGCAACCGGTAGGCCACATAGATAATCCCCACCCACACCGGCATCGCGTACACCGATTCGCTGATCCCCGGAATCGCCAGCATCACGCTGACGATCATCACCATGAACGCCAGGCACAGGTAGTTGCTGAACGGGAACCAAAAGGTTTTGAACGACGGCGTCACGCCTTGCACGCCCATGGCCTTGCGGAACTTGATATGGGTGATGCTGATCAGCGCCCAGTTGATCATCAGCGAGGCAACCACCAGCGCGAACAGCAGTTCCAGCGCACTTTGCGGCGCGACGTAATTGACCACCACGCACAACATCGTCACCAGCGCCGAAATCGCCAGGGCGCGGATCGGCACGCCTTGCTTGTTCAGCTTCATCAGTGCCTTGGGCGCATCACCTTGCTCGGCCAGGCCGAACAGCATGCGGCTGTTGCAGTACACGCCGCTGTTGTACACCGACAGCGCTGCGGTCAGCACCACGAAGTTGAGGATGTGGGCGGCGGTGTCGTTGCCGATCAGCGAGAAGATTTGCACAAACGGGCTGCCGCTGTAGGCATCGCCCGAGGCGCCGAGGGTTTGCAGCAGCTGGTCCCATGGGTACAGCGACAGCAGCACGGTCAGGGCGCCGACGTAGAAAATCAGAATCCGGTACACCACCTGGTTGATGGCTTTGGGGATCACCTTGCGCGGCTCGCTGGCCTCGGCGGCAGTGATGCCCACCAGCTCCAGGCCACCGAACGAGAACATGATGAACGCCATGGACATCAACAGCCCCATGCCGCCATTGGGGAAGAACCCGCCGTGGCTCCACAGGTTGCTGACCGAGGCTTGCGGGCCGCCGGTGCCGCTGAACAGCAAGTAGCAGCCGAGCACGATCATGCCGACAATCGCCACCACCTTGATGATCGCGAACCAGAACTCGGCTTCACCGAAGAACTTCACGTTCAGGGTGTTGATCAGGTTCACCGCGACAAAGAACACCAGTGCGCTGACCCACGTCGGAATCTCCGGCCACCAGAACTGGATGTATTTGCCCACCGCCGTCAGTTCGGCCATGCCCACCAGTACGTAGAGCACCCAGTAGTTCCAGCCGGCCAGGAAGCCCGCGTAGCCGCCCCAGTATTTGTGCGCGAAGTGGCTGAAGGAGCCCGCCACGGGTTCCTCGACGATCATTTCGCCAAGCTGGCGCATGATCAGGAACGCGATAAACCCGGCAATCGCGTAGCCGAGGATCATCGACGGCCCCGCCGACTTGAGCACCCCGGCCGAGCCGAGGAACAACCCTGTGCCGATCGCCCCTCCCAAGGCGATCAACTGAATGTGCCGGTTTTTCAGGCCACGCTTGAGGCCCACCGGGTTAACCATGTCATCCGCCATTAACAGTCCCTTCTACTTGTTTTTCTCAGGGTGAATGCACGCCGCACCCGCCCCTCAAAACGTCTGAGGGGTCAGATATTACTCTGCGTGAACTTTTCGTAATACAGCTGAACGCCATCAAGTGCCTGATCTGCCAGCCATTGCCGGACGGATTCGACCATTGGAGGGGGGCCGCACAGGTACATATCTGCCGATCTGTCCCGCAATTCGGCCAGGTCGAAATGCTCGGTGAGGTAGCCGCGTTTGCCGGGCCACTCGGGGGAGGGTGCGCTGAGCACTTCGGTGTAGCGAAAATCAGGGATTTTCGCTGCATAGGCGGCAATGCGACTGGCCTCGCACAAATCCTCGGCGCCACGTACGCCGTAGTACAGGTGCACGGGTTGGTTGCAGCCGTTGGCGGCCAGCTCATCGAGCATGCCGAGCAAGGCTGACAGCCCGGTGCCACCGGCCACCAGCACCAGTGGTCGGGTGACGTGGCGCAGGTAAAACGCGCCCAGCGGCGCCTCTATCAAAAGCTCGTCGCCGACCTGGCAGCGCTCGCGCAGGTAATTGCTCATCACGCCATCGGGCAACAGGCGCACCAGGAACTGCAATTGTTGGCCGGGAAGATTGGCGAAGGAATACGAACGCCAGCTGTCGGTGTCGGGAACCGACAGGCGGGCATATTGGCCGGGCAGAAAGTCCAGGCTTTGTTCCAACTGCACCTGCAGGATCGCCGTGCTGGCCGACACCTGCTGGACCTCCCTGACCGTGCCGCGCACGTGTACTGGGCCTGGCGCGTTGCACAGGCTCGAATCAAAATCGAAGTAAAACGCGGCATCGGAGTTGACCCGCGTCTGGCAACTGAGCATTTTGCGTTGCTGCAGGTCGAGGCTGGAGAGGGCTTCTTCGTCTACATAATCCTGGGTGTAGTCGCCGGATTCGCAACGGCCCTGGCAGGTGCCGCATACGCCTTCACGGCAATCGAGCGGGAGCTTGATGCCATTGCGCAGCGCGGCATCCAGCAGGATTTCATTCGCGCCCACCGGGAAAAAAAGGGTCTTGCCGTCGGCGAAGCTGAAGGCCACTTTGTGATTCATTGATAGATCTCCACGTATTGATGACCTGCGGCAAGCGGGCTTTTTGTGACCAGCGGGCTTGCCCCGCGTTGGGCTGCGAAGCGGCCCCAATAAAGTCACCGCGTTCTTCCAGTCAAACCGCAGTGCCTGGGCCAGGGGCCGCTTCGCGCCCCAACGCGGGGCAAGCCCGCTCGCCACAGGTCTGCGCACCGGCTACAGGTGATAGAAATCCAGCACTGAGTTGATGGTGTCGTTGAGCAGCAACGCGTGCTTGCGGGTGATCAGCCAGCTGTCGCCGTGTGGCTTGAGGCTGTAAGTGGCGTGCCCGTAAAACTGCTCCGACGTGGCCAGCCGATAAAACAGCGTGTGCCAATTCAGCTTCACTTCCAGCGTTCCATCCGCCTGCTCGGCAACCCTTACGTTATTGATCAAGTGCAACGTGCGCGGCATCGGCGTGGCCGACGCGGCCTTGCCCGTGCGCAGGCGGAACACACGGTCTTCCAGGCCCGAGCGGTTGGCGTAATAGATCAGTGACATCTCGCGCTTGGGGTCACGGGTGTAGACATGTTCCGAGTCCCATTGCGGCAGGTGGAACTCACTCTGCGGGTCGAACAGCTGCACATACGCGTCCCAGTCCTGGGCGTCGCACAGCGCGGACTTGCGGTAGAAGAACTGCTCGATCCGGTACTGCAACTGGGCATTCATCATTCCACCTCCCGCAAGGCCAGGGCTTGTCGGTCGAGGCCTTTGAGCAGAAATTGCTGCCAATTACGGTGCTGGTTCACGTACAGCCCTTCGTGGGTAAATTCGGTGCCGGTCATCGCCGGTTGAATGCCGATGGCTTCGCTGTTCGGTGTCGGGCCGGTCTCCCAGCGATGGCTGCCGCGCGAGATATCGCTCCAGCGTTCCAGCCGGCCCTGGAATCCTCGCTGGGCTTCGCGAAATTCCACCAGGTCATCCGGCGTGCCCATGCCGGACACGTTGAAGAAGTCTTCGAATTGGCGAATACGGTTTTCGCGGTCGGCGCCCGACTCGTTCTTCACCCCCAGGCATTGGCTGATGATCTCGGTCTTGTTCCACGCCACCGGGCGGATGATGCGCAGTTGCGAGCTGATCTGGTCGAGAAAGAACAGGCTCGGGTAGATGTTCAGGTTGCGCAGGCGGTGCATCATCCATTCGGCCTTTTGCTGGCCGTGCTCTTCTACCAGGCGCGGCATGATGGTGGCGTAGCCGGAGCGCACCGTCGGGTTGGGCATGTCGCTGAACAACAGGCTGTGGCCATTGTTGAAGGCGAACCAGCCGTCATCGGTATTCGCGTCACCGGCGCCGAGTTTGCTGTAGTCCAGCGTAGTGCCGGAGCCTGTGCCGTTCTCGGTGTTGACCTGTTGGCGATGCTGGACCGTGGCCACGTAGTTGTAGTGCACGGTGCTGACGTGATAACCGTCCAGGCCGTTTTCGTTTTGCAGCTTCCAGTTGCCGTCGTAGGTGTAGGCGGATTTGCCCGGCAGTACTTCCAGTTCGCCGGTGGCGGACTGGGCGACCATCATGTCGAAAAACACGCTGGCGTCGCCGAGGAAGTCTTCCAGGCTGTCGGTGCCGTGCACGTCCAGGCTGATGAACACAAAGCCTTTGTAGCTTTCGATGCGTGCTTTTTTCAGGCCGCGCGTGGCTTTGTCGAAACCTTCCGGGTATTCCCCCGGCGCCTTGACCTTCACCAGCCGGCCATCGCTCTTGTAGCACCAGGCATGGAACGGGCAGGTGAAGGTGGACTGGTTGCCTTTGCCGACGCGGGCCAGCGTGGTGCCGCGATGCTGGCAGGCGTTGATCAGCGCATTGAGTTGGCCCTCGCCGTCGCGGGTGATGATCATCGGCTGGCGCCCGGCGCGCATCGTCACGAAGTCATGGTTATTCGCCAGCTCGCTTTCGTGGCAGGCGTAGATCCAATTCTTCTCGAAGATCAGCTCCATCTCCAGATCGAACAGTTCCGGCTCGGTGAACATGTCCCGCGCAATGCGAAACACTTCATCCACAGGCCGAAAATCCAGGCAGCCTTCGATAAACGTTTTCCACTGCTCGACGCTTTTTGCACCACTCATGGGAGGCACCTTTTTTGACAGGGGCTAATCGGTGGGCCATTAAAGGCAGCAGGGCAGGGCGCGGGCTATCCGCTTAGTGGGGGAACCCGGGCCACATAATTGGGCAGCAAATACCCACCCCGGTGCGGGGTGCGCTACTGTCAGGCAGGCAAAAACCGCCAGGTTATCCACATAGTCGGCGGTTGCTATCCACCCGGTTGCAATCCGGCCGGCGTGGCGTAGAACTTGCTGTTGAACAACAACGACGCGCCGCCAGAGCGCGCAAACCGCCTGACCGCCGTGGGTGCACCCTGATGAGTAGCCATACACGCGAAATCCATATTCAACGCTTCGACTTGGAAGGCGCCTGCAGCTGGATGTCCGGCATCTGCGGCCCGCACCGGCTGGCGACGTCCACGCCCGAGCGCCTGCGCTTTCACCACAGTGCCAACGTGTTCAAGTCCCGCGCCACCACCCTGGGCGTGATCGAATACGGCACCGACGTGACCATCGGCATTGAAGACGCCGAACACTTCAGCAGCTACAGCCTGAGCTTGCCGTTGGTGGGCGAACAGGAGTTGAGCAAGGGCGGTGAGCGGCTGAGTTCCAACCGTGACCAAGGCGTGATCCTCGCTCCCAATGAACATCAGGTGCTGGCGATTTCCGGCGACTGCCGCAAGTTGCAAGTGGTGATCACGCGGGCGGCGATGAGCGAGTCGCTGGAGGGGCTGCTGCAACGCCCCATCGAGGCACCGCTGCGTTTTGAACCGGTGATGGACGCAGTAGACGGTGCTTCGGCGTCGTGGTGGCGCATGGCGCGGTATTTCATTGCAGAGCTGGAGCACGGCAGCGAGCTGTACGAGCAGGCTGCGTTTACCCGCGACCTGGAAAGCTCGCTGATCAAGGGGTTGATCCTTGCCCAGCCGAATAACTATTCAGAAGAATTGCGCGACGTACTCGGCGTGAAACTGCCGCATTACTTAATCCGTGCGCGGCAGTTTATCCACGCCCATGCCCGCGAAGCGGTGCATCTGGAAGACCTGGAAGCCGCCGCCGGTGTGTCGCGGTTCAAGCTGTTTGATGCGTTTCGCAAGTATTTTGCGCTGTCGCCCATGGCTTACTTGAAGAAGTACCGGCTGGGGGCTGTGCGTCAGGAAATGCTGGAGCTCGGCACAACCCGCACCATTTCCGAAATTGCGCTGGGTTGGGGGTTTACTCACCTGGGCCGGTTTTCGGCGGAGTACCGAAAACTGTTTGATGAGACCCCGAGCCAGACACTGCAGCGCAAGCGCCTGCGCAGCCTTTGAAAATGATGAAGATCCAAATGTGGGAGCTGGCTTGCCTGCGATAGCGGTGGGCCAGCCAGCAAAGATGCCAGCTGATCCACCGCCATCGCAGGCAAGCCAGCTCCCACATTGGATAGAGGGTGGCTTTGAAATCTCAGATCAACTCTTCCACCAGTTGCAAACAATGACTGAGCCCCGGCGACTGGTCATTCACGCGTCGGCTCAGAATGATCGGCGAGGTCGCCGTGGCCTCCACAATCGGCGTGTAGCCAATATCCGCCCGGTGCAACACCTGCACCGACGCCGGCACCAACGTCACGCCCATCCCCGCGCCGACCAACCCGATGGCCGTCTGCAACTCGTTGGTCCACTGCGCCACCGTGAGGCTAAAACCGTGGGCGTCAAACAGCGCGATCACATGGTCGGCATAGCTGGGGCGCGGGTTGCCGGGGTAGAGCACAATCGGCTCGGCGGCCAGTTGGGCGAGGGTGGCGGGGGCGCCGAGCAACGGATGGCCGGCGGGCAGCACGGCGACCAATCGGTCTTCCACCAACACGCGTTGGACGATGGCCGGATCGTCGATGCGAATGCGCCCGAAGCCCACATCAATCCGCCCGGCCTTGAGCGCTTCGACCTGCTGCAAAGTGGTCATTTCCGACAAGCCCAGTTCCAATTCCAGCGCGTCATGAGTGCGCAGCCGTCGAATCAATTCCGGCAGCACGCCGTACAGGGTCGACGGCGCAAACCCGATGCCCAGCCAGGTCTTCTCGCCCTGGCCGATGCGCCGCGTGTTGTCGCAGACCTTGCCCAACTGTTCGAGCAGCACATTGCAGTGGTCATAGAAAAACCGTCCGGCTTCGGTCAGCCGCAGCGGCCGGCCGCGCTCCAGCAAAATCACGCCCAACTCGTCTTCCAATTGCTGGATCTGCCGGCTCAATGGCGGCTGGGCGATGTGCAGGCGTTCGGCTGCGCGGGTGAAGTTGAGGGTTTCACCCAGCACCTGGAAATAGCGCAGATGACGCAGTTCCATGACGGCTCCTTTCATACCTTGAGGGTATCGTGCGAGACCCATTCTATATTGGAAGCCTTTAAAAATACGGCACAGAATCGACGCAAACCTATAAAGAACCCAACGGGTATTGCCATGCCGATTTGCGCCATCGAGTCGATCGATACGATCATCGTCGACCTCCCCACCCTCCGCCCGCACAAGCTGGCGATGCACACCATGCAAAACCAGACGCTGGTGATCATCCGCCTGCGGTGCGCCGACGGCATTGAAGGCATCGGCGAAGCCACCACCATCGGCGGCCTGAGCTACGGCAATGAAAGCCCTGACAGCATCAAGGTCAACATCGACCGCCACTTCGCGCCGCTGTTGATCGGCCAGGACGCAAGCAACATCAACGCGGCGATGGTGCGCCTGGAGCGCAGCATTCGCGGCAACACTTTTGCCAAATCCGGTATTGAAAGCGCCTTGCTTGATGCGCTGGGCAAACGCTTGAGCCTGCCGGTCAGCGAACTGCTCGGCGGCCGAGTACGCGATGCCTTGCCGGTGGCCTGGACCCTCGCCAGCGGCAACACTGAACAAGATATTGCCGAGGCGCAAAAGATGCTCGACCTGCGCCGCCACCGCCTCTTCAAATTGAAGATCGGCGCCGGCGAAGTTGGCCGCGACCTGGCCCATGTGATTGCGATCAAAAAAGCCCTGGGCGAGCGCGCCAGTGTGCGCGTCGACGTCAACCAGGCCTGGGATGAAGCCGTGGCGCTGCGCGCGTGCAAGGTACTCGGTGACAACGGCATCGACCTGATCGAGCAGCCTATTTCGCGCAACAACCGTGGCGGCATGGCGCGGCTCAACCTGTCGAGCCCGACGCCGATCATGGCCGATGAATCCATCGAATGTGTGGAAGACGCCTTCAACCTGGCCCGCGAAGGTGCGGCCTCGGTGTTCGCGCTGAAGATCGCCAAGAACGGCGGCCCGCGTGCCGTGCTGCGTACGGCGGCGATTGCCGAAGCGGCGGGCATCGGGCTGTACGGCGGCACCATGCTTGAAGGCGGCATCGGCACGCTGGCCTCGGCCCATGCCTTCCTCACGTTGAACAAACTGGCGTGGGGCACCGAACTGTTCGGCCCGCTGCTGCTGACCGAAGACATCCTCACCGAGCCGCCGCTTTACCGCGATTTCGAGCTGCATGTTTCCACCGCACCGGGCCTGGGCCTGGCCATTGATGAAGAGCGCCTGGCGTTCTTTCGCCGTGACAAACACTAAGAGGCGCCTGCCATGTTGTTCCACGTAAGAATGACCGTGAACCTGCCGCTCGACATGAACCCCGAGCGTGCAGCGGGTTTGAAAGCCGAAGAAAAAGCCCTCGCACAACGCCTGCAACAGGAAGGCAAATGGCGCCACCTGTGGCGCATCGCCGGGCATTACGCCAACTACAGCGTGTTCGACGTAGGCAGCGTGCAGGAACTGCATGACCTGCTGATGCAACTGCCACTGTTCCCCTACATGGCCATCGAAGTGAATGCGCTGTGCCGCCACCCTTCGTCAATCCATGAGGACGACCGCTGAGCCTGTTTCCACTCTAATAACGACAAGATGAGGATTGCACCATGTCCATCCGGATTTCCCAGACTGCCCACGCGCAGCGTTTTCTCGAAGAAGCCAGCGGCAACCTCAACGACGGCGGCAACCCGCGCGCCAAAGCGTTGATTTACCGGATCCTGCGGGACACGGTGAACATCATCGAAGACCTGGAGGTGACCCCGGAGGAGTTCTGGAAGGCGGTCAACTACCTCAATGAGCTGGGCAAAAATCAGGAAGCCGGCTTGCTCGCCGCCGGGTTGGGGCTGGAGCATTATCTGGATTTGCTGATGGACGCCGCTGATGAGGAAGCTGGCAAGTCCGGCGGCACACCGCGCACCATCGAAGGCCCGTTGTATGTGGCCGGGGCGCCGTTGTCGAAATACGAAGCGCGGCTGGATGATGGCACTGACGCAGCGGTGCCGCTGTTCATGCGCGGGCAGGTGCGCGACACCGATGGCAAGCCGTTGGCGGGGGCGATTGTAGATGTGTGGCAGGCCAATACCGGCGGCACCTATTCGTGGTTCGACCCGGCGCAATCCGCGTTCAACTTGCGCCGTCGCATCGAAACCGACGCTCAGGGCAACTACCGCTTTCGCAGCATCGTACCGTCGGGCTACGGCTGCCCGCCGACGGGCCCGACCCAGCAATTGCTGGATCAACTGGGCCGCCACGGGCAGCGGCCGGCGCATATTCACTTCTTCATCTCGGCGCCGGGGCATCGGCACCTGACCACGCAGATCAACCTGTCGGATGACCCGTACCTGCACGATGATTTTGCCTACGCGACGCGGGATGAATTGATTGCTGAAATCCGCTTCAGTGACGATCCGCAATTGGCCCGGGAGTTTGGCGTGGAAGGGCGGCTCGCGCAGATTGATTTTGACTTTGAGTTGCAGCCTGGGGCTGCGCCTGTAGATCAAAAGCGCATGCAGCGAGTACGCGCCCTCGAAGGCTAAACGCAGTTAAAAAATGTGGGAGCGGGCTTGCTCGCGAATGCGGTGGATCAGTCAATACATGTGCTGCCTGATCCACCGCATTCGCGAGCAAGCCCGCTCCCACACAAGCCCGCTCCCACATGGGGTCTGTGGCGTTTCAGTTATTTGCGGATAACCAAATCCAACACCTCATCCCGATCCTTAATCTTCTGCAGCACAATCTCCGAGCGTATATCCACCACCCCCGCCGTGCGGTTGAGGTGGTTCACGATGAAGTCCGAAAAGTGCTTCAAGTTACGCGCCTGCACCCGCAGCACATAGTTGCTGGCGCCGGTGATCACGTAGGCACTCGCCACCTCGGGCCAGCCTTGCACCTTCTTGATAAATGTCTCGTGCCAGTCCTCCACGTCCTGGCGCAGCGACAGGTGCACGATGGCCTCCAGCTCGATCCCCAACTGCTCGGCATTCAACACCGCGCGGTAGCCACTGATGATTCCCTCGCTCTCCAGCAGGCGTAAACGACGCAGGCAGGCGGAGGGCGACAGCGCGACTTTTTCCGCCAGTTCCTGGTTGCTGATACGGCCATCCTGTTGCAGGAAATGCAGGAGGCGCAGGTCGGTGGCGTCGAGAATCATGGTTAGAATAAATCCGCGTGTTTGGAGGTTAAATTCGAATTTCCTACAGCTTAATTAGCCTGATGCCCGGCACTTTGCACGAAAATTCTTTAAATCTTCGTTCATTATTGGGGCCATCGTCACTCATAAAAAGCAGGATCGCTCATGACCACCCGCAGCCATTGCCAAGCCCTCGACGCCCAGGACCCGCTGGCGCCTTTGCGTCACCAGTTCGCGTTGCCCCAAGGCGTGATCTACCTCGACGGCAACTCCCTCGGCGCGCGCCCGCTTGCAGCGTTGGCGCGGGCGCAGCAGGTGATCAGCGATGAGTGGGGCAATGGCCTGATCCGCAGCTGGAACAGCGCCGGCTGGGCGGATTTGTCCCAACGCCTGGGCAATCGCCTGGCGCCGCTGATCGGTGCGCGCGACGGTGAAGTGGTGATCACCGACACCACCTCGATCAACCTGTTCAAGGTGCTCAGCGCCGCGTTGAGTGTGCAGCGCCAACGCCAGCCCAAGCGCAAGGTGATCGTCAGTGAGGCCAGCAACTTTCCCACCGACCTGTACATCGCCGAGGGCCTGGCCGAACTGCTGCAACAGGGGTATTCGTTGCGCCTGGTCAACAGCCCGGACGAGCTGCCGCAAGCGGTCGACACCGACGTGGCGGTGGTGATGCTTACCCACGTCAACTACAAGACCGGCTATATGTACGACATGCAGGCACTCACCGCCCTGAGCCATGAGTGCGGCGCCCTGAGTATCTGGGACCTGGCGCACTCGGCAGGCGCGGTGCCCATCGACCTGCACAAGGCCGGTGCCGACTATGCCATCGGCTGCACCTACAAATACCTCAACGGCGGGCCGGGCTCCCAGGCGTTTGTGTGGGTCAGCCCGGCGTTGGTGGACGTGGTGCGCCAGCCGTTGTCGGGCTGGTTTGGGCACACCCGCCAATTTGCCATGGAGCCTGCCTATGCGCCGAGCGCCGGCATCGCGCGTTACTTGTGCGGCACGCAGCCGATTACCTCGTTGGCCATGGTCGAATGCGGTTTGGAGGTTTTTGCCCAGACGGATATGGCCAGTTTGCGCACGAAATCCCTGGCGTTGACCGACCTGTTTATTGCGCTGGTCGAAGCGCGCTGCGCCGCCCACAAACTGGTATTGATCACACCGCGTGAACACGCCCGGCGGGGCAGCCACGTGAGCTTTGAACACCCTGAAGGGTATGCGGTGATCCAGGCGCTGATCGCCCGTGGCGTGATCGGCGATTACCGCGAACCGCGGATCATGCGGTTCGGGTTTACGCCGTTGTACACCAGCTTCACCGAGGTATTCGATGCGGTGGAAATCCTCGGTGAAATCCTCGACAACGGCACGTGGGACCAACCGCAATTCAAAGTCCGCAACAGCGTGACCTGACACGACGCCGATTAAAATGTGGGAGCTGGCTTGCCTGCGATGGCGGTGGTGAATTCACTGAAGTCATCGCAGGCAAGCCAGCTCCCACAGGGGTTCTGAGTGACTTTCAAAACAGTGCAATCACAATAATAAAGGGGCACACCACGTGACCACGCCAGACACCGGCTTTGCAGAGATTACCCACCGTGAACTGGGCCTGAGGCGCCAGCTCACCTCCGGCCAGATGAGCATGATCGCCATCGGTGGCGCCATCGGCACCGGGCTGTTCATGGGCAGTGCCTATGCCATCGGCTATGCCGGGCCCAGCGTGCTGCTGAGCTACGCCATCGGCGCGTTGATCACGTTGCTGTTGATGGGCTGCCTGGCAGAGATGACGGTAGCGCATTCCACCTCGGGCTCATTTGGGGCCTACGCCGAGTTCTACATCAGCCCGCTGGCCGGGTTTCTGGTGCGTTATGCCTACTGGGCGGCGATTGTGCTGGCGGTGGGCGCCGAGGTCACGGCGGTGGCGATGTACATGAAGTACTGGTTCGCCGGCGTGCCGGAGTGGGTATGGATCGTGTCGTTTTCCAGCGTGCTGATCCTGCTCAATGCGATCAGCGTGAAGACCTTCGGCAATTTCGAATACTGGTTTTCCACGATCAAGATCAGCGCCATCGTCGGCTTCATCATCCTTGCCGTTTACGTGGTGTTCGGCTCCGGCAACCCGGAGTACGGTGTGCAGAATTACACCGCCCACGACGGTTTTTTCCCCCATGGCCTGAGCGGCATGTGGATCGCAGTGATCGTGTCGATCTTCAGCTACTTGAGCGTGGAGATGATCGCGGTGGCCGCCGGTGAAGCGGCCGACCCTGAGCAGGCGGTGAAAAAGGCCTTTCGCGCGACCATCGTACGGTTGGTGGTGTTCTACCTGCTGACCCTGGCACTGATGCTCGCCATCGTGCCGTGGAACCAGGCCGGCCAGACCCAAAGCCCGTTTGTCACAGTGATGCAGACCATCGGCATTCCCGGCGCCACGGGGGTGATGAATTTCGTGATCCTGATCGCGGCGCTGTCGGCGATGAACAGCCAGCTCTACATCACCACGCGCATGATGTTCAGCCTGTCGCGCGCGGGGTTTGCGCCAAAATCCATGGGCGCACTGAGTAAGAGCGGCATCCCGTTGAACGCACTGTTGCTGTCCAGCTCGGGGATTGCCTTGGCGACGCTGCTCAACGTGGTGTACCCGCAAAGCTCATTCACCTTGATGATGGCGATCTCGATGTTCGGCGCAATCTTCACCTGGTTCATGATCTTCCTGACGCATTTCTTCTTCCGCCGCTACCGCAAGCGCCATGGCGGGCCGAAGCTGTCGTTCCAACTGCGCCTGTTTCCCTACAGCACCTTAATGGGGCTGGTGCTGATGGGCGCGGTGATGATTACCACCTATTTCACCGAGGCGTTCAGGATGACGCTGGTATTCGGCGTACCGTTCCTGCTGATTTTGTCGGCGGTGTATTACGCGTTCTTCCGCAAGGGCAGGGCCAAGGCGTCGAACAAGGCTTTGGCGTAACCCGGCAGTTGTTCGAATGAGCGCGCGCACAGCAGCAGCTTTCGGCAAGCCCAGTCTTCGTGTAACGGTTGGGCTTTGAAACGCTGTTTCTGTGGCCAGCGGTCCAGTGCCGCCTGGGGCACAATCCCCAGGCCTGCGCCGCCAGAAACCATGCGAATCAACCCGTCAAACCCCTCGGCGCGGATGCGTGTTTGCAGGCGGAAACCGGCGTGCAAGGCCTGTTCTTCGAGGTAAACCGTCAGGGCGCTGTTGGCGGTCAGGCCGACGAAGTCGTATTGCAGGCTGTCAATAAAGCTCCCACCGGTGAACGGATGATCCAGCGGCGCAATCAGCACCAACGGGTCGTCGCGAAACGGCTGGGTTTGCAAACCGTGGATGTCGACGGCGTCGGAGATAATCCCCAGGTCGGCCGTGCCTTGGCGCAAGGCTGGGGTGATGCGCAGGCTGGGCAGCTCTTGCAGGTCGATATTGAGGTTGGGGTGTTCGCGCAGAAAGCCGGCGAGCAATTCCGGCAGGTATTCGCTGAGCGCCGTGGTGTTGCACAGCAGGCGCACCTGGCCTTTGGCGCCGCTGGCGTATTCGGCGAGGTCCTGTTGCAGGTGCTCGGCTTGTTGCAGCAACAGGCGCGCGTGCCGGGCCAAGGCCTTGCCGGCGGGAGTTGGCGTGACACCTCGGCGGTTGCGTTCAAGGAACTCAATGCCCAGCGAGGCTTCCATCGCCCGGATGCGCGCACTGGCGGCGGCCAGGGATAAGTGGCTGCGGGCCGCGCCGGCGGTGATGTTGCCTGTGTCGAGGATGTGCAGGTAGAGGCGCAGGTCGATCAGGTCAAAGTGCATGGCTTTGTTTCTCGGGTGATATCACTGGCCTTATCGCGGGCAGGCCCGCTCCCACATTTGGATGTGTGAATACATTCAAGTGTGGGAGCTGGCTTGCCTGCGATGGCGATTTCAGCCTCACACAAAACAAGAGGCTGCCTCAGTATATGGCGAATTTCAAACCTCATCTAAATCCCCCACAATCCCCCCATGAATACCTTCCTCGCGTTCTATCAAGACATCGGTCCCGCCCTGACTCTGTTGGTCCTCGGCACCTTCCTGCTCGCCGGTACCGTCAAAGGTGTCATCGGCCTGGGCTTACCGACTGTCGCCATGGGCATGCTCGGCCTGGCTATGCTGCCGGCGCAGGCTGCGGCCTTGCTGATCATCCCGTCCACCGTGACCAACCTCTGGCAACTGGCATTCGGCGGGCACTTGAGTGCGTTGATCAAACGCCTGTGGCCGATGCTGCTGCTGATCTTCCTTGGCACCGGGCTCGGCACGCTGTGGCTGGGCATGGACGGCGGGCATTGGGTGGTGCGCGCCTTGGGCGGGGCGTTGTTGGTGTATGCGTTGAGCGGTTTGTTCTTGCCCACGCTCAAGGTCAAGCCTGCCACCGAACGTTGGCTGGGCCCGTTGTGTGGCGTGATCACCGGCGTGATCACCTCGGCCACTGGTGTATTCGTGATTCCGGCGGTGCCGTATCTGCAAGCCTTGGGTTTGAACCGCGATCAGTTGGTGCAGGCGCTGGGGCTGTCGTTCACGGTTTCTACCCTGGCGCTGGCCGCTGGTCTGGCCTGGCGCGGCACGCTGGGCGGTGGCGAACTCAATGCGTCCGTGCTGGCGCTGGTTCCCGCGTTGCTGGGTATGTGGCTGGGCCAGGCACTGCGCCAACGCATCAGCGCGGTGCTGTTCAAACGGGTGTTTTTTGTTGGCATGGCGCTACTGGGTGGGCATTTGCTGGTGGGCGGTTAAACCGCTCGGTGTAAGCTGCGCTGACCCGATAAAGAGGACAGCCTGTGAAAGCCCGATCCGATGAGTTACAGATCTTCGTCAGCGTGATTGAGTGCGGCTCGATTTCCGCCGCCGCAGAGCAGGCCGGGCAGACGCCGTCGGCGGTCAGCCGCACCTTGTCGCGCCTGGAAGCCAAGCTCGATACCACGCTGATCAACCGCACCACGCGGCGCATGGACCTGACCGAGGAGGGCAAGTATTTCTTCGAGCAGGCCAAGGTGATCCTGGCGCAGATGGACGACCTCGAAGAGCGCCTGTCGTCGCGTCAGAAAAAGCCGGCCGGGCGCCTGCGCATCAACGCTGCCGTACCGTTCATGCTGCACGGGATCGTGCCGTACATCGCCGAGTTTCGCAGCCTCTACCCGCAGATCCAGTTGGAGCTGAACAGCGATGACCTGATCATCGACCTGCTGGAGCAAAGTACCGACATTGCAATTCGCATCGGCACCCTGGCCGACTCGACCCTGCATGCACGCGCCCTCGGCAGCACGCCGCTGCATATCCTTGCCAGCCCCGAATACCTCAAGCAAAACGGTACACCGACGACGGTGGCCGAGCTGGCGGCGCACACGTTGCTCGGCTTTACCCACACTGAAACCCTCAACCACTGGCCGCTGCGTCATGTGGAGGGCGACCGCTGGCTGATCCAGCCAGGCATTGCCGCCTCCAGTGGTGAAACCGTGCGGCATCTGGCGCTGGAAGGGCAGGGCATTTGCTGCTTGTCGAACTTCATGACCATCGCCGACATCGAGGCCGGGCGGCTGGTACCGATTCTGGAGGATTTCAACAGCGGCTACCGCCAGCCGATCCACGCGGTGTTCTACCGCAACTCGCAATTGGCCCTGCGCATCCAGTGTTTCCTGGACTTCATTCAAGCCAAGCTTGTGCGCTATGCCTGCTGATTCGTGATCCTCGCGCAAGAGTGATTTGGGCGGTGGGGGCTTATTCGGCGCAGTACGGGGCTGGATACTGGGCCCATCACTTACCCACGCAGGAGAGTCCTCCATGAACGTATTCGTTACCGGCGCCGCTGGCTTTATCGGCGGCTCCATCGCCACCGGCCTGGTCAAGGCTGGCCACCGCGTCACTGGCCTGGTGCGCAGCGCCGAGCAGGCGGCTGAAATGACCGCGCTGGGCATTACCCCGATTATCGGCACCCTGGATGACGCTGCCGTGTTGACCGAGCAGGCACACAAGGCTGACGCAGTGATCAACGCGGCCAGCAGCGACCATCGCGCCGCCGTGGAAACCTTGCTGGCTGCCTTGAAAGGCTCCAACAAACCTTTCCTGCACACCAGCGGTTCAAGCATTGTCGGTGATGCGTCGGGCGGTAAATCCAGCGACGTTATCTACTTCGAAGACAACCTGCCCGAGCCGACCGTGGACAAGGCCGCCCGCGTGGCCATCGATAACCTGATCCTCGCGGCCGCCAACGACGGCGTGAATTCGGCGGTGATCTGCAACACCCTGATCTACGGCCACAGCCTGGGTGTGAAGCGTGACAGCGTGCAATTGCCTCGCTTGCTCAAACAGGCGCGCAAGAGCGGGGTGGTGCGCCATGTGGGCAGCGGGCAGAACATCTGGTCCAACGTGCACATTGAAGACGTGGTGGCGCTCTACCTGCTGGCGCTTGAGAAGAATGTACCGGGTACTTTCTACTTCGTGGAAAGCAGTGAAGCGGCGTTTATCGACATGACCACCGCCATTGCCGAGGCGCTGAAGCTGGGCAAGCCGCAGGACTGGCCGCTGGCCGAGGCTGAAGCCGAGTGGGGCTATGAAATGGCCAACTATGGCCTGGGCTCCAACAGCCGGGTGCGGGGTAAGCATGCCCGTGAATTGCTGGGCTGGGCGCCGAAGCGGGCTTCGGTGGTGGAGTGGATTCGCAACGAGATGGTGTGATGTTCGCTTAAGACCGAGGCGTTGCCTTCGCGAGCAAGCCCGCTCCCACATTTGACCGAGTTCTAGCTTTGGAATGCAGTCAGTGTGGGAGCGGGCTTGCTCGCGAAGGAGGCGGCGCGGTCTGTGAGGCTAGCCCCATCTTCTGCAATTCCGTACCATCCCCCGCCTTATTCCCCGCATTACCCTGGTACCCCATGAACCTCACCCGTCTGCGCGCCGATGCCCTGGCCGGCCTCACTACGTCTTTTGCGTTGCTCCCCGAATGCATCGCCTTTGCGCTGGTGGCCCACCTCAACCCGCTGATGGGCCTGTATGGCGCGTTCATCATTTGCACGCTCACCGCGCTGTTCGGCGGGCGGCCAGGTATGGTGTCCGGCGCGGCCGGCTCGATGGCGGTGGTGATCGTCGCGTTGGTGGTGCAACACGGCGTCGAGTACCTGCTGGCGACGGTGTTGTTGGGCGGGCTGATCATGATTGCCTTCGGCGTGCTGCGCCTGGGCAAGCTGGTGCGCATGGTGCCGCACCCGGTGATGCTCGGCTTCGTCAACGGCTTGGCGATCATCATTGCCTTGGCCCAACTGGAGCATTTCAAAAGCGGTGACTTCTGGCTCTCGGGCACGCCGCTGTATGTGATGACCGGGCTGGTTGTGCTGACCATGGCCATCGTTTACCTGCTGCCGCGCCTGACCCGTGCCGTGCCGCCTGCGCTGGTGGCAATCCTCGGCGTTGGCCTGGCGGTGTACCTGCTCGGGCTGCCCACGCGCACCCTTGGCGACATGGCGCACATTGCCGGCGGCCTGCCGGCCTTCGCGTTGCCGCAAATCCCCTGGAGCCTGGACACCCTCGGCATCATCGCGCCCTACGCGTTCCTGATGGCGATGGTCGGCCTGCTGGAAACCCTGTTGACCCTCAACCTGACCGACGAAATCACTGAAACCCGTGGCTACCCCGACCGCGAAAGCGTGGCGCTGGGCGCGGCGAATATGGTCTCGGGCCTGTTCGGCGGCATGGGGGGCTGCGCGATGATCGGGCAAACCGTGATCAACCTCAGCTCCGGCGGGCGTGGGCGTTTCTCCGGCGTGTTGGCCGGGGTGATGATCTTGTTGTTCATTCTGTTCCTGTCGCCGCTGATCGAGCGGATTCCGCTGGCAGCGCTGGTGGGGGTGATGTTCGTGGTGTCCCAGCAGACCTTCGCTTGGGCCTCGTTGCGGGTGATCAACAAGGTGCCGCTCAATGACGTGTTGGTGATTCTGGCGGTGACGGTGATCACGGTGTTCACCGACCTGGCCACGGCGGTGTTGTGCGGGATTGTGATTGCGGCGCTGAATTTCGCCTGGCAGCAGGCGCGTGAACTCTACGCGGATGAGTATCTGGAAGCCGACGGCAGCAAGCTGTATCGCCTGCACGGCACCTTGTTCTTTGCCTCGACCACGCCGTTTTTGAATCAATTCGACCCTGCCAACGACCCGGCTCAGGTGACGCTTGATTGCCGCCACCTGAGCTTTGTCGACTATTCAGCGATTGCTGCGCTGATGACCTTGCGCGAACGCTATACCAAGGCCGGCAAGCATTTGCGGGTGCTGCATTTGTCGGAACGCTGCAAGCAGTTGCTCAAGCGGGCGAAGGTTCATCACGACTAACTGAGCTTTTGTGGCGAGGGAGCTTGCTCCCGCTGGACTGCGCAGCAGTCCCATTTTGGGGCCGCTACGCAGCCCAGCGGGAGCAAGCTCCCTCGCCACAGAGGGTTGCTTTATGGCCCGACGAGATCTTCGAGTTCCTGGGCGCGGGTCTGGGTCATGTCCAGCAGGCAGCCGGACCCGTTGACCTGATCGATGGTGCCGCCGGTGGCTGAACCCGCGAAGCCGCAGTTGGCGTCACGGTATTTGATCCACAGGCGCTGTACGTCTTGCAGCTTCTGCTTGCGGTCGCCTTCCTGAGCGGCGAGGGCGGTTTTGTAGGCCTTGTTCAGGCGGTCGTCCTGCACCTTGGCTTCCTTGGCGTTGCAATTGACCATGTCGGCCGTGGTGTTGGCGCCGTCCATGCACTTTTTCAGCGCCGGGTTATCGGTGGCCGAGGCAGTGCCGCAGAGGGCCAGCAGCAGGGCACCGGCGGCGAAAGGGACAAGCAGGGTCTGGCGATTCATTGTTGGTTTTCCTGGTTGTGAATAGGGGCCGCCATGTGAGACTCGGCCCTGGCAGTTGAGTTTCCGCGCGCAAAAAACTTCATGTAAGAACGCCCCCCGAATTTTCATCCGTGGTTGCCGGGCATATCCGCAAGCGACAGTGCTTGTCTGTGGGCGAAAATTACTTTCATTAAAATTGAAAATACTCCCAGGTAATGATTTATGAGTTTCACAACCAACTCGACGTGACCCTTTCCGAGGAGTACCGCATGGCCGCATCACCGGGCTTCGGGCTATTGGCATACGCTGCCATCGCCATCATTGCATTGATCGTGCTGATTGCACGTTACCGGCTCAACCCCTTTATCGTCATTACCCTGGTGTCCATCGGCCTGGCGCTGATGGCCGGGATGCCGGCAGATACCATCATGGGGTCCTATGAGGCGGGTGTCGGTAAAACCCTGGGGCACATCGCCCTGGTCGTGGCGCTGGGCACCATGCTGGGCAAGATGATGGCCGAATCCGGTGGCGCCGAGCAGGTGGCGCGCACGCTGATCAACCGGTTTGGCGAGCGCAATGCGCATTGGGCGATGGTCTGTATCGCATTTCTGGTGGGGTTGCCGCTGTTTTTCGAGGTCGGTTTTGTGTTGCTGGTGCCGATCGCCTTTACCGTGGCGCGGCGTGTAGGCGTGTCGATCCTGATGGTCGGCTTGCCGATGGTCGCCGGCTTGTCGGTGGTGCATGCGCTGGTGCCGCCGCACCCGGCGGCGATGATGGCGGTGCTGGCGTATAACGCATCGGTCGGCCAGACCGTGCTGTATGCGATTCTGATCGGCATTCCCACGGCCATCATCGCCGGCCCCCTGTACGCCAAATTCATCGTGCCGCGCATTCACCTGCCGGCGGAAAACCCGCTGGAACGCCAGTTCATCGACCGCGAGCCACGCACCCGTTTACCGAGTTTTGCCATGACCATGGGCACCATTCTGTTGCCGGTGGTGCTGATGATGATCGGCGGTTGGGCCAATGTGATTTCCACACCGGGCACCGGCTTTAATCAGTTTTTGCTGTTTATCGGCAACTCGGTGATCGCCTTGCTGGTGGCGACCCTGGTGAGTTTTTATACCCTGGGCCTGGCGCAGGGGTTCAACCGCGAGTCGATCCTCAAATTCACCAACGAATGCCTGGCGCCGACCGCCAGTATCACGTTGCTGGTGGGCGCGGGTGGCGGGTTGAACCGCATTCTGGTGGACGCGGGCGTCACCCATGAAATTCTCGGTCTGGCCCACGCTTTCCACCTGTCGCCGCTGGTGATGGGCTGGCTGTTCGCCGCGTTGATGCGCATCGCCACGGGTTCGGCGACGGTGGCCATGACCACCGCCTCCGGCGTGGTGGCGCCGGTCGCCATGGGCCTGGGTTATCCACACCCTGAATTGCTGGTGCTGGCCACCGGCGCGGGCTCGGTGATCTTTTCCCACGTGAATGACGGCGGCTTCTGGCTGATCAAGGAATACTTCAATATGACGGTGATCCAGACCTTCAAGACCTGGACCGTGTTGGAGACGTTGATCTCTGTTGTCGCGTTCGGTCTGACCTATGGTCTGTCCTGCATTTTGTAACCCGGAGCCCCCATGGACATCCTCTACCAGATCCGCGCCCGCCAGGCTTCCTTCAGTGCCGGCGAAGGGCGCATCGCCAAGCTGATGCTGGATGACGTGGGCTTTGCCGCGTCAGCCAGCCTGGAGGCGTTGTCGCAACGGGCCGAGGTCAGCACCGCCACGTTGTCGCGGTTCGCACGCAGCGTGGGGTGCCGGGATTTGCGTGATTTGCGCCTGCAACTGGCGCAGGCCAGCGGCGTGGGCAGCCGTTTCCTGGACCCGGCAGGGTTGCCCGAACAGTCAGCGTTTCATCGGCAGATTCTCGGCGATATTGAAGCGACGTTGCGTCAGCACTTGTCGGGGTTCAATCAAACACGTTTTGCCGATGCAGTCAGCCTGCTGGGCAAGGCGCGGATGATCCATGCGTTCGGCATGGGCGGCCCGTCGAGCCTGTGCAGCGATGAGTTGCAGGTGCGTCTGGTGCGCCTGGGTTACCCAATCGCCGCCAGCCATGACCCGGTGATGATGCGCGTCACGGCGGCGACCCTCGGCCCGGAGCATGCGTTGATCGTGTGCTCGCTCACCGGCCTCACGCCTGAATTACTCGACGTGGTGACGCTGGCCCGCAACTACGACGCGCGCATCATCGCCATCACCCTGGCCGATTCCCCGTTGGCCGAGTTGGCGGACGTCCTACTGCCGCTGCAACCGGCCGAAACCAGTTTTATCTACAAGCCCACCGCGGCGCGCTACGGAATGCTGCTGGCCATCGACCTGCTCGCCACCGAGCTGGCGCTGGCCCTGCCGGACGACAACCAGGAACGCCTGCGCCGGATCAAGCTGGCCCTGGACGATTATCGCGGCGGCCCCGACAGCCTGCCGCTTGGAGACTGATATGAAGTACGACACGCTGATTCGCCAGGCGCTGATCATTGATGGCAGCAACACCCCGGGGTATGTGGCGGATGTGGGGCTTCTGGCCGGGCGCATTGAGACCATCGGTGACTTGGCGACGGCGACGGCCGAGTATGAAGTCGACGCCAACGGCCGCGTGCTGGCGCCGGGTTTTATCGACGTGCACACCCACGACGACACGGTGGTGATCCGCCACCCGCAGATGCTGCCCAAGCTCAGCCAGGGCGTGACCACGGTCATCGTCGGTAACTGCGGCATCAGCGCTTCCCCGGTGAGCTTGCGCAGCGATCCGCCAGACCCGATGAACCTGCTCGGCAAGCGTGAGGCATTCACTTATCCACGGTTTGCCGACTATCGCAGCGCCGTCGAAGCCGCTCATCCGGCCGTCAACGTCGCGGCCTTGATCGGCCATACGGCGCTGCGCAGCAACCATATGGACGATCTGCATCGCACCGCCACGCCAGATGAAATTGCCGCCATGCGCGTGCAATTGCAGGAGAGCCTCGCGGACGGCGCCCTCGGTTTATCCACAGGCCTGGCCTACGCCAGCGCGTTCAATGCCGAGACCGACGAAGTGCTGCAACTCAGTGAGGAACTGACGGCCTTCGGCGCGGTGTACACCACCCATTTGCGCAGCGAATTCGAGCCCGTGCTGGAGGCGATGGACGAGGCGTTTCTGATTGGCCGGCATGCCAAAGCGCCGGTGATCATTTCCCACCTCAAGTGCGCGGGGGCGGGGAACTGGGGGCGCAGTCCGCAGCTGTTGGCGTCGTTGGAATTGGCTGCGAAAACCCATCCGGCGGGGTGTGATTGTTACCCTTACGCGGCGAGTTCTTCGACGCTGGATTTGAAGCAGGTGACCGACGCGTTTCGCATCACCATTACCTGGTCCACGCCACACCCGCAAGTGGGTGGGCGTGACTTGCAGGATATTGCTGCCGAGTGGGACGTTTCGCTGCTGGACGCAGCGCGTCGCCTGCAACCGGCGGGGGCGGTGTATTACGGGATGGATGAGGCAGATGTGCGGCGCATTCTTGCGCATCCGTTGTCGATGGTGGGCTCGGACGGGTTGCCGGAAGACCCGTTTCCACACCCGCGTTTGTGGGGCGCTTTCCCGCGGGTGCTGGGGCATTTCAGCCGGGATGTGGGGTTGTTCCCGCTGCATACGGCGGTGCACAAAATGACGGGCTTGTCCGCCGCCCGTTTTGGCCTGGCCGAGCGCGGCGAAATTCGTGAAGGGCACTGGGCGGACCTGGTGTTGTTCGATCCGCTGCTTGTGCGCGATGTGGCTGACTTCAAAGAGCCGCAACGCGCGGCAGAAGGCATCGACGGGGTGTGGGTCAACGGTGTGTTGAGTTACCGCGACGGGCAGGCGAATGGTCAACGCCCTGGCCGGTTCCTGGCGCGCAGTGGGGATTTGCGGCGTGGATTCGTGGCTGGACGGTAGACCGGGTTATCGTTCATCGCAGGCAAGCCAGCTCCCACAGTTGACTGCATTCCAACGTTGGAACTCGATCAACTGTGGGAGCTGGCTTGCCTGCGATTGCGATCTGTCATTCAGCAGGGGAAACCCTCTATAGTTATGGTTTTCAGGCAAGGAGGCGGCTACATGAACTTGGGTAAAGTTACCCCCATTCTGCGGATTTTCGACGAAGCCAAAGCGCTGGAATTCTACGTCGACTTCCTGGGGTTCAAGGTGGATTGGCAGCATCGCTTCGAGGCGAATTTTCCGTTGTACCTGCAGGTGTCGCTGGGTGAGTGCGTGCTGCATTTATCCGAGCACCATGGCGATGCGTCGCCGGGTTCGGCGGTGCGGATTCAGGCGCAGGGCGTGGACGCCTATCAGCAACAATTGCTGGGCAAGGATTACCGTTACGCCAAGCCCGGGGTTGAAGAAACGCCCTGGGGCTCGCGGGAGATGAGTATCAGCGATCCGTTTGGGAATCGGCTGGTGTTTGTTGAGGAAAGCGAGGGCTGAAGGGTAAATCGCGGGCAATAAAAAACCGCCTCAGTAGGGCGGTTTTTTATTGCAAACCCAGTTAGTGGCTGGGGTTGCTCTCTCAAAGGACGCAATCGACCCGCAGGCCGATACTACCTCTGGTCATTCCATCACGCAAGGCACGGCGATGTCCGGTAAGAATCGCGTTCTGACATTTTTCTCTCGTCTGGCTTTACTGTAAAAGCTTGCAATAAATCTATCTGCGATACTGGATATTTGACCACTGCTTGACACACCTTTGACGAGGATGTTCGTTAGGATCATCCCCGTTCTGCGTTTGTCGCTTTTGGGGTGAGCCGGGTATGCGCGCGAATTCTGGACCGATCGCCACGGGCTAGTAATCCGTGCCGGATTGATGCGGGAGGACCATTAGCCCGGCCGCCTCAAAGGACGCAATCGACTCGCGTCCGAAGGCCCACGTGTTCCGGTAAGTGCGCTGGAGGTAAGGCCCAACTCACGGAGGGCCGAGTATGTCCAAGTTTGCACGACATATGTGGAACCTCGTAGTGAATGCCTCGCGTGCTTATCACGTGTGGATATTCCTGCGGGACAGCTTCGATGACCTGTAAGGTCTGAAAAGTGGAGCCGCCTCGGTTTAGGCCGAGGCGGCTTTTTTTACACCCGGAAATGGCTGACCATCTGCTGCAACTGGCTACCCAGCCGCGCCAGTTCCACACTCGACTTGGCCGTCTCGTCACTCGCTGTTGCGGTCTGCTCCGACACATCACGCACATTCACGATGCTGCGGCTGATCTCTTCCGCCACGGCACTTTGCTGCTCGGCCGCTGCGGCAATCTGTTGGTTCATCGACTGGATATTCGACACCGTGCGGGTAATGTTTTCCAGTGACACACCGGCCTTGCGCGTCAGTTCCACACTGCTGTCGGTGAGGCTGCGGCTGTTGTTCATCACCGCGGCCACTTGTTGGGTACCGTTCTGCAAACCGGCGACCAGGCCTTCGATTTCTTCGGTGGATTTCTGCGTGCGCTGGGCCAGGCCACGCACTTCGTCCGCCACCACGGCAAACCCGCGGCCGGCTTCACCGGCACGTGCCGCTTCGATCGCGGCGTTGAGTGCCAGCAGGTTGGTCTGTTCGGCCACGGCCTTGATCACATCCATCACGCTGCCGATCTTGTTGCTCTCTTGTTGCAAGTGCGTCATGGCGTCGGTAGAACGCGCCACTTCGGCGGCCAGGCGTTCGATTTGGGCGATGGCTTCGGCCACCACTTTGTCGCCTGCGCGGGCTTGGCCATCGGCATCGGCAGCGGCCAGGGACGCTTGCTCGGCGTTGCGCGCCACTTCCTGCACGGTGGCGGTCATCTCATGCATCGCGGTGGCAACCTGATCGGTCTCGATCTTCTGGCTGTTCACCCCGGCACTGGTCTGCTCGGTCACGGCTGAAAGCTCTTCGGCAGCGCTGGCGATTTGCGTCACGCCGTCGCGAATGCCGCTGATCAACTCACGCAGGGTGGTGCCCATGCGCTGGATACCTTGTTGCAACACGCCCAGTTCGTCACGACGGGTGATCTGAATGTTGTGGCTCAGATCGCCCGAGGCAATGCGCTCCACCACGGCCAGGGTGTCCTGGATCGGCCGAGTGATCTGGCGTGTGATGACCAGTGCGGCGATGACGCCAACCAGCAATGCCAGCAGCGTGCTGATCAATTGCAGGCTACGGGCCTGAGCGCTTTCGGCGTCGCGGCGGTCCAGCTGGATATCGTAGAGTTTGTCGCTGATGGTGACGATATCGCCACCCTGGGTGGTCATTTCAGCGCGGGCGGTGACGATGTTGGCGTTCGCCGCCTTGTAGCTCTGCACGGCGCTGCGATAGGCTCCGAGTGCGGTTTCCAGCGAAGCCAATGCGCTTTGCTGGCTGCTGCCGAATGCGGTGTTGAGGCTTTTCAGGCTACCGATGGCTTTCTCGATCTGCGCGGCGGCGCGGGCTTCGGTTTCGGCGTTGACGTTGTTGGTGTAGCCGCGCACTTCGTAACGGGCCAGTTGGAAGTCTTCCTTGGCGTTGCTCACGGCCTGGTACTGGGCGAAACGTTCCGGGCTGTCGGCCATCTGTTGCACGCTTGTTTCCAGCGCGTTGATCTGTGTGTTGGCGATATCGGCCTTGTCGCCCATCACCTGGCGTGCGCCGGCGCCGTTGCGGTAGGCCTCGCGCATTTTGTTCAGGGATTGCTGGTAGGCGGTAATGACGGCCTTCTGCTCGTTGAGCAGCTTGAGGTTTTCCGGGCTCTTGAAGGTGTCGAGCAGCTTCTGTTGCTGGGCGGCGAACGCGTCGAGGCTGGTCTGTACGTTCTGGGCCACGGCTTCGTCGCCATTGGCCAGCATGTATTGCAGGCGCACGATGCGCAGTTTGGTCAGCGAGGCATTGAGCTGAGTGATGTCGCTCATCCAGTTGCTGCGGTCGATCAGGCCTCCCAGGCTGGTCCAGCCGGTGAGGGCCAGGATCGAGGTGAGGACCAATACCAGGCCGAAGCCCAGGCCCAGTTTGAGGTTGACGCTGATGTTACCGAACCAGCTGTTCATCGAATGCTCCCTGAAGGTGATGTCTGTCTGCTGGACGGTGTTGTTGTTTGAGCCAGCCAAAGTATGTAGGTCGGTATCGGCGGCGAGGCGTGAATCTAAAATAAAATTTAGAGTCACCGATGAACGGTGAACCCCGCCCCATCAGCGGGCGAGGTTCAGACGGTGGCGGTGATCAGGTGATTTGGCGCAATCCAAGCCCGCCTGGAGGAGCGGCTTTGAGCACGCCTATCAAGAGCGCTAAATCGTAAAAACGCTCACCCCTGAGTTGTGGCCAATAGCCGATGGCGTATTGGCCTTTGTCATTGATGTCGAGCGGTGTAGTGACGATCTGGCCAGTGCGTGAGCGGTGAACCAGGTTGACCTCGAATTCGCTCGGGTACTCGATGAAAAAGTGCCCGGCTTCAGTGAGGCGGGTACGGTCCGGTGTCGGTGTGGCGAGCGGGGCTGGCTGTTTGAGGTTGCCTACATCAAGCCGGAAGTCACTGCGTATGGCCACGATCTGGCTGTCGCCGACGGAGGCCCAGCCGCCGACGCGCAGCTGTTTTGCCTGGTCCGCGAAGGTGTCGAATACATGCAGGCTGACGGCATCCTGCAGCACGGCGATCCCCGGCACGCCTTGGTGCATGTCGGTGTGGGTGCTGCCCATGAAGGCAACCCATTTATGCGCCCCCTCGGCGAGCTGATCGGCCTTGATCACCTCGTTGGCAAAGTAGCTGAACAGTTCGCCCCGCCCGACATCCCCATTGAGACCTTTGACGTGATAGCTGGCGAGGCAATCCAGCGCACGCACGCGGATTTTGTATTTGTTCGCTGTTTTGACCACGTTGGTATACGTCGAGGTGCCGCTGTACCCCGGCATATGACCTTGATCGAGATACTTCAGGTAGCTTTTCAGGATCGGTGGCATTTTTGCCGTGCGGTGAAACGTGTCGAGGGCTTCCTGATGCAAATCGGTGAGCAGGTGTTCGATGTACAGCGTCTTGACGCCCTGTTTCTTCAGTAACTTCAAGTAGTCGATCAGCAGCTTCTTGGCTGATTTATGCAGGTGGCTTTCGCCGATTACCAGGCCGCGTTTATGCTGGAACAGCTGTTCGATGAAGGCCTGTTCAGTGTGCGTCGCGATGTGAGGCAGGGGCGCACGTGTGGCTGGGGCGAACGCGGCGACGGCGTCTTGCGCGGCGGTTGCCAGTTTGTCCCGGATGTCGACAAAGCGGTGTTGTGCGCCGGTATGATCCGGCCGGTTTGAGGAATATCGGGTGTCGAGCCCCTTGTGTGTCAGCCTCATCTCGTCAAGGGTGCCGTGCAGGTCGCGAGGCATATCGAATTCGGCAAAGTGTGTCACGGGTACCGGCGAGGGAGCAGGCAGGCTTGCGGCTGGCGGCTCCACCGGTATGGCCGGCATCAATAATCTGTAGTCACCCCGGGATTGGGCCAGCGGGGTGGTGTCCGGCGCTACGCCGGTGGGTTGCCCGGGCGTTGCATCGTCGACCCGCAGGGCCAGGGTATTTTCCAGGTCCGCCAGCCCCGAAATCCGTTCATAGGTGCCCAAACGGTCCGCCGTCACCACGGCTACCCAGCCTTCGCCCGGGTTATCGCTCAAGTTGTGCTCAATGATGGTGTGGGAATAGAAGTTGCGTAGCTGACTGCTGCGGGGTGTGAAGCGGGACCCGTCGCGCAGCGCCGCAACGTGTTCAAGGTGGTAGGAGGCGGCGCCGTCCAGGCCATCGATCTGAATGTTGAGACGCTGGGTTTCATCCAGCAACTTGCTGTAGTTGAAAGGCGCCCCGGACAATCCCAGGGCACTGTCAGCTGCCGCCAGTTGCTGCTTGATCTGCCGCAGGGCCTTGGCCCTGTCGCCGGGGAGTTGGAGACTGAGAATTTTCAGTTTGTGATAGAACAAATCTCGGGGCAGGTACTCGATGTAAACGCGCTTGAGGCCCTGTTCGGCCAGGGTGGGCAGTTGTTCTATCAAGAGTTGCAGGCTGGTGGCGGGGTTTTTGGCGGTGCCGATAATCAAGCGCTTATCACGAACGTACAGGGTTTTGACGATCTCGGCGTGGGTGGCGTTGGCGGCCAGCGGTGGCAGCGTTTTTTTTGTGACAGGCGGTCGCGGGGCCTGGAAGAACGTTTCGGCGCGCTGGGTCAAACTGGCCACTTTGCGGGTGTAGGCCTCGCGTAGCGCCGTGGCCTGGTCCTGAAACCTTTGCAGGATGAGATCGTCGAGGTCCGTCTCCATGCCCGCAAGCCTGCCCTGCAGGTGCGGGTCGAGCATGTGGCGCAGGGTCGTGGCGTGTTCGCCCGTCATGTCGAACACTTCCAGCGGGCTGCTTTGCTCGGGCAACAAGGCTTGATAACCATTGTTGCCGCCGCGCACGGTCGGGCGTACCCATTGCCCTGTGGGTTCCTGTTTGACCAGGCGCGCGGTCGAATGGAGCTGACGTGTCTGCGGATCAAGGCGGTACAGCACGTAGAGGCCTTCGGAGGTCGGGTTTTTTGCTGCCCACAGTGCTCGCCCTTCAAACAGCACCGGTTGCATGCCTTCGGGGGTGAGCGTATCGAGCTGGCCGGCCCAGGTGCTTTGTGCCGCTTGCGGGCAGGCTTTCATGACCGGGCGCAGGCGGCGCAACGACTTCAACGTGTTGCTCAGGGCAGGGCGAGCATCAAACAATACGGCGCCAAAAAAATTGGCCACGTAGCCGATGTAGTGCTCCAGGGCCGCCCCCTTGTCGTTCTGATAGTAGGCCGTCAGGGCGAGCATGGCGTCCTTGAAGGCGAGTAACCCGCCGAGGGTCAGGCTGAGGACGGGAAACGGCATGGTGGCGACGGCTGTCACCCATTCGATGCAGGCCCACAGAATGCCGCTGATCATTTGGGTGCGGTTGGCCGTGGTGCCGTGCACGTCGTCGATCTTGCGCTGCAGGCGCATGTTGTAGAACTCATGGCGCAGGTCGCTCAGGGGCGAAATATGCGCTGTTCCATCGTGGCGAGGCGGGCTCGGTGTGGTGCGGTTGATATCCTTCGGCAGGCCTTTTCTGGCGTTTTGCAAAAACTGCCTGACGCGCGCTACGGAGGTCTGCGGCACCCGCTCGCACCAGTAGGTGAGCATGCCGTCGACCGTTTTCAGCAGGTAGTTGAACAGCTTCGCCTCACGAAACGCGATGCCATCCGGTGCATCGGGGGTGTACAGCAGCACCGGGTTGTCGGCGTGGCTGAACAGGTAATTGCCGAGCACCCAATCACCATTGATATACAGGCGGTGGACCTTATAGGTGTTGCGTATCAAGACGGCGCTGTTCCCCAGGCTGTCGATGGCCTTCTCAAGCCACGCCAGGTCAACGCTTGCGATGTGCCCTTGCAGCTGCGACTCCAGCGCGGCACTTTTCATTTGCAATTGCTGGATCGCCAACACGGCGTTGCGCCGCTCGGCGTAGCCTGGGCTGCCACTGTTTTGCAAACGCTGGCGCACTTCATCGATGTAGCGTTGGCCGATCCACACACCGGTGACCGAGCGCGCAACGTTCTGCGGGGTCAGCGGGCTGAGGTCGACCTCGGGAGGGCCGCGAAAGGTCGCGGCACGTGAGAACTTCTCGTCAAGAAAACCGATGCCGTCTTCGTACCCGTCGCGAAACAGCCGGGTATAGGCGATGGGTTCATCTGCGGCACCGACCAGTGGTTTGGGCGAGTAAGCAAAAACGGTATCCGGGTCGACATCGTTGGTGGGGCGCCCCAGCAGTTTATTCAGGCTGAGCCTGGCCTTGTCATGCAGGTAGCTGTCGAAACTAGGGAAATTGGCCTCCGAATCCGGGCGGGCGTTGTACACACGCAAGGCTCCCGTTGCGTCATCTCCCAGGCGGGTCAAGCGCTTGCGGTCTGCCGCGGTCGCCGCGCGGTACCACGCGGGGGTGGCCAGTTCATAGTCGTCCAGCAGTTGTGCCAGACGGTGCTCGGCCATGGCGTCCAGGCAATCGGTGTGGCTGCAGGGAACGCCAAACGTCACTTCCAGATACTCCTGCGTCAGGCCTGAAGCCGATCCGTTGGATCACAGTGCTCATGGTCGGGCGAAAGCGCAGAGGCACTTGCTCCAACAGGTAGTCGGCCATTCCACGGCCCTTTAGCCGGGACTTGTCGTCCAGCCAGCCGAGGATGTGGGTTTGGCATTCGAGGAGGGTGTCGAACCCGTAGAACTGTTGCGCGCGTGGCGCATCGGGTGTGCACAGCAACAAACGCCGGACTTGCCCGCTGGCGTCGTCTTCGCGCAGCAGCCACAGGTCTTTGAGTTGTGCGCCGTGAAACATCACGGTCTGGGCGCAGAGTTGCGGGCGCGGGTTGTCGCGCAGCTGTTCAAACAGCCGAAAATCGGCTTGGCTGAGATGGCCTTGCAGTGTGGCCAGATAAGCCATGGCCAGCAGGCGCTGGTCGAAAAAAGTGCGGGCGGCCTGTTTGACCGCAAGTCTGCCCAGCACGGATTGCTGGACGTTGGCGAAACTCAGGCGCGGTTGCAGTGCCTGCAGCGCAATAAGCAGGTTTGCCGGCGTGAGGTAGGCATGCTCTTCGCCCAGCGGTGCACCGGCATAGCTCAAGGTGGTGTGTTCGAGAAAGTCCGAGCCTGGTGCGTTGTCTTCTGGATGCAGGCCGCGCAAGGTCAGTTCTATCAGAGAGCGTTGCTGATCATAGCTGCCGACCTGCGCAACGGTGCGGCGGGTGGTCATCAGCAGTTGGTCAGGGTCCAGGTCGTGCACATCCCAACGTTCGCCCAGGTATTGCGCCCACTGGAAGCGGGCCAGGGCATGGGGCGTGGAGGCCGGGCCGAATACCTCCATGAACGCCTGGCGTGCCCCGTTGTAGCTGAGCAGATGGTGGTCGAGGGTTTGGCGCTGGGTTTGGCCTGCACTGCGGTACCAGTCGGGCAGGGTGCTGAACAGGTCGCGCTCCAGCAATAGCTGGGCCCTGAAGTCCAGGCGCAGGGTCAAGTCTGGCAGTGCGGCCTTGATGGCGTTGTCGAGGTGCACTTTGAGCTGTGCGGCGTTGAGCTCGCTGTCTTCTGCCAGGCTCAGGGCGTAATTGATGTCTTGGGTGCGTTTGTCGAGCACGGCCTGGTAGACGTGTTCAAACAGCGGTTCACCTTCGATCGGCTGTAAGCCCAGCGGGAGAATACTGATCGCGTCGAGGTGCTGATAGCGCACGGGCCAATGGCGGCTGAATTCTTCTCGACCGGGCTGCGTGGCGATCGCCTGTTGCAGGCTCTGGCCAAGGTCGTGCAGGGAGTCGAAGGCTTCCAGGCCGCGAGAGGGCGTGAACAGCAAGGCCGGGCCCACGGAAACAGTGGTGTCGAGGCTGTCGACGGCAGGGCTCGCCTGGCGCGTCAGCACGAATGCCCCGGCAAACGCCACGGTGTGTTCCTGATAGTCGAAGGTCAGCGCATACATGCCCGGGCGAAAGGTTGGCCCGCGTGAACAATCTTCGACCATGAGCAGATCGGCGGGAGCGCGCAGGTGGTCGCTGACGTTGAGCCGGGTCTCCTGTTCCAGTGCGCTGATACCGGCAGTAAAGGTCAGGTAGGTTTTGCGACTCTGGCCATCGACGGTACTGGTTTCATCGAGCTGCTGCAGTTGCGCCACCAGCGATGTTTTCAAACGGCCCAGCAGTTGTTGCCCGGCAGGCTGTGCGAAATCGGCCTGTTCCAGGCCCGCATACACTGATTGGGCTTGTTGTTCATAGGCCGCGTTGACGCGCTTGAGCATGGCATGGGTGGCTTCCAGCACACGTCGCTCGGCAGGCAGCGTGGCAGGGCGCTTGCTGTACGTGCGCAGCGTAGGGTCGATCTCCAGCAAATGGCTGTGAATCTGTTGCAGCGTGGGGGATGGGTGAAGGTGACTCGGCGTACTCATTGGCACAGCCCCAGTGTGATGAATGGAATCATCAGCATGGCGAGCCAGGTGAACCGCTCGGCTGTAGATAGGTATGGCGGGCGGGGCTCATCAACGCCTGGTGTTGTGTGCTAGTCTGCTGGCCCTTTTAGTTCTGGATGGCACGGAAAACGCGGCACCTTTGCAGCTTTTTCAGGGCCTTCCTACAGCGGAGCACCTTCATGTCCGAAGTTAATCTGTCCACCGACGAAACCCGCGTCAGCTACGGTATTGGCCGTCAACTGGGCGACCAACTGCGCGACAACCCGCCACCGGGCGTTAGCATCGACGCGATCCTGGCGGGCCTGACCGACGCCTTCGCCGGCAAGCCAAGCCGTGTTGACCAGGAGCAAATGGCCGCCAGCTTCAAGGTTATCCGCGAAATCATGCAAGCCGAAGCGGCTGCCAAGGCTGAAGCGGCTGCTGGCGAAGGCCTGGCCTTCCTGGCTGAAAACGCCAAGCGCGATGGCATCACCACTCTGGCTTCCGGCCTGCAATTTGAAGTGCTGACGGCCGGTGACGGCGCCAAGCCAACCCGTGAAGACCAGGTGCGTACCCACTACCACGGCACCCTGATCGACGGCACTGTGTTCGACAGCTCCTACGAGCGCGGCCAGCCTGCAGAATTCCCGGTTGGCGGCGTGATCGCCGGCTGGACTGAAGCCCTGCAACTGATGAATGCCGGCAGCAAATGGCGCCTGTACGTGCCGAGCGAACTGGCTTACGGCGCTCAAGGCGTTGGCAGCATCCCGCCGCACAGCGTTCTGGTGTTCGACGTCGAGCTGCTTGACGTTCTGTAATCCCTGTTGATGGCTATAGGGGGGTTGGGCTTGTGTGGGAGCGGGCTTGCTCGCGAAGAGGGTGGGTCAGTCAGCTAATTGGTAACTGACACTCCGCTTTCGCGAGCAAGCCCGCTCCCACATAAAGCCCAGCACCCACATAGTTGACGGGTTGCTTCATGGATGAAACTTGCCACTGAGCTCCGTCGCCGGGCGCAACGCTCGGGCATAGCAGAACAGAAACAAGTTACGCACCACTTCCTTCAGCACTCCAGGTTCGCTGGAGCTCAGGCCGTTGACGTCCAGGTCGCCCTGATCCTGCAGTTCATTCAGCGCTTCTTCTTCCAGCACTGCACAGACCTCACCGGTTTCCCGATGCAGGATTCGCAGGTAAGGGTGTGGGCGGTCCAGCCAGGCATCTATCAAATACGTCATGGTTCATTCTCCTTGATGGGTTTCAATGAGAATAATTCTTATTCGTGGAATAGCAAGTGCCTATTGGCGGTTTCCTGAGTTTTCTGTGTGGATATTGCGTTCGATCAAAGGAGAGGGCGAAACGCCATCCCGCGACGGGCGCGGGATGGAGGCAGCAGGTTCAGACTTTGCGCACGAACTCGGATTTGAGTTTCATCGGGCCGATACCGTCGATCTTGCAATCGATATCGTGGTCGCCGTCGCACAGGCGGATGTTCTTGACCTTGGTGCCGACCTTCACTACGAGCGAAGTGCCCTTGACCTTGAGGTCTTTGATCACGGTGATGGTGTCGCCGTCCTGCAGGACGTTGCCCACAGAATCTTTCTTTACGGTTTCATCGCCGGCTGCTTCGGCCTCGGCATTGGCGGACCACTCGTGGGCGCATTCCGGGCAGATCAGCTGGGCGCCGTCTTCGTAAGTGAATTCGGAATTGCATTTCGGGCAGGGTGGCAACGTGCTCACTAAGGCTCCTTGAAAGTCAGGGATGGCTAAAGGGCGCACATTATATAGGGTTTTGGCGGTGGGCGGGGTTGGACTCGGTCTAGTGTGGGAGCTGGCTTGCCTGCGATAACAGTAGTGAATTCACTCCAGTCATCGCAGGCAAGCCAGCTCCCACATTAATCAGTGCAGAATCAATGAGTGCGCGCGACCGCAAACTCACTCAGCTCGACCAGGGCGTCCCGGTATTCGCTGGCGGGGAGGGCTTCGAGACACTGGATGGCACGGGCCACGTAGTCACGCGCCAGTTGCGCGGTGTAATCCAGCGAGCCCGACGCTTCCACGGCGGCACGGATGGCCTCCAGGTCTTCGATCCCGCCTTTCTGGATCGCTTTGCGCACCAATGCAGCCTGTTCCGGCGTACCTTCGCGCATGGTGTAGATCAGTGGCAGGGTCGGCTTGCCTTCGGCCAGGTCGTCGCCGACGTTCTTGCCCAGGGTCTCGGCGTCGCCCTTGTAGTCGAGCAGGTCGTCCACCAGTTGGAAGGCCACGCCCAGATGGTCGCCGAACGTGCGCAGGGCCTCGCGTTGCTCAGGCGACGCTTCGCACAGGGCTGCGGCGCTGTGGGTCGACGCTTCGAAGAGCATCGCGGTTTTGCCGCGAATCACTTCCATGTAGGTTTCTTCGGTGGTGCTGGCGTCGCGAACCTTCGACAGCTGCAACACTTCGCCCTCGGCGATGATGCGGGTGGCTTGTGAAAGAATCTTCATCACCGGCATCGAGCCCAGTTCGACCATCATTTCGAACGAGCGCGAGTACAGGAAATCGCCCACCAGTACGCTCGGGGCGTTGCCCCACATGGCATTGGCAGTCTCGCGCCCACGGCGCATGCCGGACATGTCGACCACGTCGTCATGCAGCAGGGTAGCGGTGTGCAGGAATTCGATGGTGGCGGCGAGCAGGCGCAGGTCATCGCCTTCGCGGCCCAGGGCCTTGCCACACAGCAACACTAATAAAGGACGCAGGCGTTTGCCTCCGGCCGACGTAATGTAGTCGCCAATTTTGGAGACCAGCGGCACTTTAGAAGTCAGCTGCTTCTTGATGATGACGTCGACGGCGCTAAAATCGTCCGCGACCGCGCGGTAGAAGGCTTGGGGTTGCATCAGCGACAGTCGCTCCAGAAGGGTTGCGCGGCATGCTAGGACCCACGCCCTGCACTGTCAAGGCGCGATAGACGGCCCCTTGCAAGGCTTCTTTACCTTGCGTACAATCGCGCACCCTGAACTTCCTGGGCAGCACCTGCCTTACGCAATTGCATTCGGGACGTCCATCCCATGCAGCCATGCCAGCCAATACCTCTTCTTATAAAGAGCTGGGTGAGCAGGATTATCGGAGAAATACCATGTCGTACGCAGTAATTGTTACTGGTGGCAAGCAATACAAGGTCGCCCCAGGTGAATACCTGAAGATCGAGAAACTGGAAATCGCTACCGGCGAATCCGTTACCTTTGATCGCGTTCTGTTGGTCGCCAATGGCGATGACGTGAACATCGGCGCTCCAGTTGTTGCTGGCGCTACCGTTGTGGCTGAAGTGATCTCCCAAGGTCGTCACGATAAAGTCCGCATCATCAAGTTCCGTCGTCGTAAGCACCACATGAAGCGTATGGGCCACCGCCAGTGGTACACCGAGATCAAAATCACCGGTATTCAGGCTTAATTTCAGCCTAATTCCTCACTAGGAGAATTGACTCATGGCACACAAAAAAGCTGGTGGTAGTACCCGTAACGGTCGCGACTCAGAAGCCAAACGCCTTGGCGTGAAGATGTATGGCGGCCAGAAAATCATTCCGGGCAACATCATCGTGCGTCAGCGCGGCACCCAATTCCACGCCGGTTACGGTGTTGGCATGGGTAAAGATCACACCCTCTTCGCTAAAATCGAAGGCGTGATCAAGTTTGAAGTAAAAGGCGCTTTCAACCGCCGTTACGTGAGCGTTGTCGCCGCTTAATTGCGCGATCGCTGGAAAAGCCCTGTCTCGCGACGGGGCTTTTTCGTTTGTGGAGTGAGTCTCTTGCAAAGCTGTTTGTGATGGGCTCAGGCGCTGGATACGCGGTCATTGTTTGAGGTCGCTGCGCTCATTTTTGCAAGAGTCTTATGTCTTGGTTTCTTAAGCTCGTCCGTGCGACGAGAGGCGTTTTGTTATGAAGTTCGTTGATGAAGTTTCCATCCGAGTAAAAGCAGGCGACGGCGGTAACGGTTGCATGAGTTTCCGTCGCGAAAAATTCATCGAAAACGGTGGCCCCAACGGCGGTGACGGTGGTGACGGCGGTTCCATCTACATGATGGCCGACGAAAACCTCAACACCCTGGTCGACTACCGTTACACCCGGCACTTCGATGCCGAGCGTGGCTCCAACGGCGGCAGCACCGACTGCACCGGCAAGAAAGGCGAAGACCTGGTACTGCGCGTACCGGTCGGCACCACGATCATCGACTCCGCCACCCAGGAAGTCATCGGCGACCTGACCAAGGCCGGCCAGAAGCTGATGGTTGTGCAGGGCGGCTGGCACGGTCTGGGTAACACCCGATTCAAGTCCAGTACCAACCGTGCGCCGCGCCAGACTACGCCGGGCAAGCCGGGCGAGCAGCGTGACCTCAAGCTGGAAATGAAAGTACTGGCCGACGTAGGCCTGCTGGGTTTGCCGAACGCCGGCAAAAGTACCTTCATCCGCTCGGTCTCGGCCGCCAAGCCGAAAGTGGCTGACTACCCGTTCACCACCCTGGTGCCAAACCTGGGCGTGGTCAGCGTAGACCGCTGGAAAAGCTTCGTGATCGCCGACATTCCTGGCTTGATCGAAGGCGCTTCCGACGGCGCAGGCTTGGGCATTCGTTTCCTCAAGCACTTGTCGCGTACCCGTTTGCTGTTGCACCTCGTGGACATGGCGCCGCTGGATGACACCAGCGCACCGGACGCTGCCGAAGTGATCGTCAGCGAGCTGACCAAGTTCAGCCCGGCCCTGGCCGAGCGTGACCGTTGGTTGGTGCTGAACAAGTGCGACCAGATCCTTGAGGAAGAGCACGAAGCGCGCGTCAAGGAAATCGTCGACCGCCTGGAGTGGGAAGGTCCGGTCTACGTGATCTCGGCCATCGCCAAAGAAGGCACCGAGCGCCTGACCCGCGACATCATGCGCTACCTTGAAGACCGTGCTGACCGCTTGGCGGCTGACCCGGTATTCAAGGCCGAACTGGCCGAACTCGATCAGCAGATCGAAGACGAAGCCCGCGCCCAGTTGCAGGCACTGGATGACCAGCGTGCCCTGCGTCGCAGCGGCGTGAAGTCGGTCCATGACATCGGCGACGACGATTGGGACGAAGAAGACGTGGATGATGAAGACGGTCCGGAAATCATTTACGTGCGCGACTGATTCGTTGCAGTAAACTTAAGCGCCGCTCCCTGGAGCGGCGTTTTGGTATCTGGGAATCGGTAGCCACGAATAACGTTTTGGGCGGCGCTGGGTCGCGCAGCCCTCACTCTAAGGTTGAAGATGATGCGGAGCAAAGTGACAGGTGCGCAGCGCTGGGTCGTAAAGATCGGAAGTGCGCTGCTGACGGCGGATGGCAAAGGTCTGGATCGCGCAGCCATGAGCGTCTGGGTCGAGCAGATGGTGGCCTTGCATGAGGCGGGCGTGGAATTGGTGCTGGTATCGTCCGGGGCCGTTGCCGCCGGGATGAGCCGCCTCGGCTGGACCGCGCGACCCAGCGCGATGCACGAGCTGCAAGCCGCCGCCGCCATCGGCCAGATGGGCCTGGTGCAAGCCTGGGAATCCAGCTTTGCCGAGCACGGCCGCCACACGGCGCAGATCCTGCTGACCCACGACGACCTGTCCGACCGCAAACGCTACCTCAACGCCCGCAGCACCTTGCGCGCGCTGGTGGAGCTGAAAGTCATCCCGGTGATCAACGAAAATGACACCGTGGTCACCGATGAAATCCGTTTCGGCGACAACGACACCCTGGCCGCGCTGGTGGCCAACCTGGTGGAAGCCGACCTCTTGGTGATCCTCACCGACCGCGACGGCATGTTCGACGCCGACCCGCGCAATAACCCCGAAGCTCAGCTGATCTATGAAGCCCGCGCCGATGACCCGGCGCTGGATGCGGTTGCCGGCAGTGTCGGCGGCGCCCTGGGCCGCGGCGGCATGCAGACCAAGCTGCGCGCCGCACGCCTGGCGGCGCGCTCCGGTGCCCACACCATCATCGTCGGCGGGCGCATCGAGCGCGTGCTGGACCGTCTCAAGGCCGGCGAGCGCATCGGTACGCTGTTGTCGCCGGAACGCGGCATGCTCGCGGCGCGCAAACAATGGCTGGCCGGTCATCTGCAAACCCGTGGCACCCTGGTGCTGGATGCTGGCGCGGTGTCTGCGTTGTCTCAAGGCAACAAGAGCCTGCTGCCGGTGGGTGTCAAACTGGTGCAGGGCAGCTTTCGCCGCGGCGAGATGGTGGTGTGCGTGGCGCCCGACGGGCGGGAGATCGCCCGTGGCCTGGCCAACTACAGCGCCCTTGAGGCGCAGAAGATTATTGGACAATCGTCTGATGCGATTGTCGGACTCTTGGGTTACATGGCCGAACCGGAGCTGGTTCACCGCGATAACCTGATCCTGGTCTAAACAAAAGGAATACACGATGCGTGTCATGAAGGGATTGCTCGGCCTGCTGCTGGCATTGCCGTTACTGGCCTCGGCCGAAGAAATCGGCCAGGTGTCGACGGTCTTCAAGTTTGTCGGCCCCAACGACCGCATTGTGGTCGAGGCGTTTGATGACCCCAAGGTTGACGGTGTGACCTGCTACCTGTCGCGCGCCAAGACCGGTGGCGTGAAAGGTGGCCTGGGCCTGGCTGAAGACCGCGCCGAAGCGTCGATTGCCTGCCGTCAGGTGGGCCCGATCCACTTCAAGGGCGAGCTCAAGGATGGCGACGAAGTGTTCAAGGAGCGCACCTCGCTGGTGTTCAAGACCATGCAGGTGGTGCGCTTCCTCGACAAGAAGCGCAACACTCTGGTTTACCTGGTCTACAGCGACCGCTTGATCGAAGGCAGCCCGCAGAATGCGGTCACGGCCATCCCTATTTTGCCTTGGCCGACCGCACAGTAACCGGCGGGCGAGTTTTTCAACCGGCGTCTATGATTGCAGGCTTGTGGCCTGTAATCTCGAAAAGCCGCAATGCGAAGAACATGGGATATCTGGAGTTCGTCATGAGTGCTTTCCACGACCTGAAACTCAAAGCTTTAGACGGTCATGAGCTGCCGCTGGCGCCCTTCAAGGGGCAAGTTGTGCTGGTGGTCAACGTGGCCTCCAAATGTGGCTTGACCCCGCAATACGCGGCGTTGGAAAACCTCTATCAGCAGTACAAGAGCCAGGGCTTCACCGTGCTGGGCCTGCCGTGCAACCAGTTTGCGGGCCAGGAGCCGGGCACCGAGGAAGAAATCCGGGAATTCTGTAGCCTGAACTATGGCGTTACCTTTCCGCTCGGTAGCAAGCTCGATGTCAATGGGCCTGATCGTCACCAGCTGTACCGCTTGTTGGCGGGCGAAGGTGCCGAGTTTCCTGGGGATATCACCTGGAATTTCGAGAAGTTCCTGCTGGGCAAGGACGGGCGTGTGCTGGCGCGCTTCTCGCCGCGTACCGCGCCGGATGATCCGAGCATCCTCCAGGCCATCGAAAAAGCCCTTAGCTAACCCGGCCCGCCCTGTGGCGAGGGAGCTTGCTCCCGCTGGGCTGCGTAGCGGCCCCAAATGCTTGGGAGCGCTTCGCACTGGAGCGCCAGCCGGGTCCAGCGGGAGCAAGCTCCCTCGCCACAGGTAAGCGTCAACCTTCCATCCTTGCTTTTGTCCTTTAATCACTCAGATCAATAGTGCTGTTCAGGCCTGTGTAAGACCAATATTATCCACGTCATAAACCAGCCTTACGTGGAGCATACCCATGCCTGTCCAAGCCCTGTTCAAACCTTTCCAGCTCGGCGCTCTGCAACTGTCAACCCGCGTGGTCATGGCGCCAATGACCCGCTCGTTTTCTCCAGGTGGTGTACCCAATTCGAAAGTGATCGAATACTACCGCCGCCGTGCTGCCGCCGGTGTGGGCTTGATCATCACCGAAGGCACCGTGGTCGGTCACCAGGCCTCCAACGGCTATCCCAACGTCCCGCATTTTTACGGTGAAGCCGCTTTAGCTGGCTGGAAGAAAGTGGTCGACGCGGTACACGCCGAAGGCGGCAAGATTGTCCCGCAGCTGTGGCACGTGGGCAGCGTTCGTCGCATCGGCACCGAGCCGGATGCCAGCGTGCCAGCCTACGGCCCGATGGAAAAACTCAAGGATGGCGTTGAAGTCGTCCACGGCATGACCACGCAGGACATCAAAGACGTGATCAACGCGTTCGCCCAGGCCGCCAAAGATGCGCAAAGCATCGGCATGGACGGCGTTGAAATCCACGGCGCCCACGGCTATTTGGTCGACCAGTTCTTCTGGGAGGGCAGCAACCAGCGTACCGATGAATACGGCGGCAGCCCTGCCAACCGTTCGCGTTTTGCCATCGAGCTGATCCAGGCCACACGCGCCGCCGTGGGCCCCGACTTCCCGATCATCTTGCGCTTCTCCCAGTGGAAGCAGCAGGACTACACCGCGCGCCTGGTGCAAACCCCGGAGGCCTTGGGTGAATTCCTCAAGCCGTTGTCCGACGCCGGTGTGGACATTTTCCACTGCTCCACCCGCCGTTTCTGGGAGCCGGAATTCGAAGGTTCCGACCTCAACCTGGCCGGCTGGACGCGCAAGCTCAGCGGCAAGCCGACCATCACCGTGGGCAGTGTCGGCCTGGACGGCGAGTTCCTGCAGTTCATGGTCAACACCGACAAGGTCGCGCAACCGGCCAGCCTGGAAAAACTGCTGGAGCGCCTGAACAACGACGAGTTCGACCTGGTTGCCGTGGGCCGCGCCCTGCTGGTGGACCCGGATTGGGCCGTGAAGGTGCGCGAAGGTCGCGAAGGCGACATCCTGCCGTTCAGTCGTGAGGCGTTGACGAGCCTGGTGTAAGCGGCGACAGGCGCTGACGCCATCGCGGGCAAGCCCGGCTCCCACAGTGGAATGCATGTCCTTGTGGGAGCCGGGCTTGCCCGCGATGGCGATCTGACGGCCAACAACTGCGTCAGATCAAGCGCGACTGCCCTGCAATCACCGGCTGCTCGCCGCACACACCGCGCAACTGCCGTTCAAACTGCTCGATAATCGCCGGCCAGCCCTGGCGGCTCGCGTGTTGCCGGGCATTCAGGCGCATGCGGCGCAGACTTTCCGCATCCTCCAGCAGCCAGTTGGCCGCATCGCAAAACGCCTCCTCATCCCCCGGCATCGCCAGCACGCCGTTGTAGCCATGACGAATGTGTTGGGTCGCGGCCGCTTGATCGTATGCGACCACACCCAACCCCGAAGCCATGGCTTCCAGCACGACATTGCCGAAGGTTTCAGTCAGGCTGGGGAACAGAAACACATCGCCCGATGCGTAATGGCGTGCCAGTTCTTCACCGCGCAGAGTGCCGCAGAAAATGGCTTCCGACAGCTCCTTTTCCAGCACGCCCCGTTGCGGGCCGTCGCCGACGATGATCAGTTTCATCTGGCGCAACGGGTAGGTGTCCTGCAACGTCTCGAAACAGCGCTTGAGCAGTCCCAGATTCTTTTCCTGTGCCAAGCGGCCCACATACAGCACGGCGATTTGCTCGTCGTTCAGCGCCCAGCTTTCCCGCAGCGCGCTGTCGCGTCTGGCCGGGTGGAACAATTGGCTATCGACCCCGCGCGACAACATGCCCAGGCGCTCGAAACTGCGACGCTCCAACTCCAGACGCTGGCTGGCGCTGGGCACCAGGGTCAAGGTCGAGCGGTTGTGAAACCAGCGCAAGTAGTGGGTGACCATGCGGCTCAGCAGGCTCAAGCCATACTGATTCGAATACTGCTGGAAATTCGTGTGAAACCCGCTGACCACGCCTATCCCCAGGCGGCGCGCCGCGCGCAACGCGGACAGCCCCAGCGGCCCCTCGGTGGCGATGTACAGCACATCCGGGCGTTGGCGGGTCCAGCGGCGCAGCAACTTGTGCATGGACGACTGGCCCCACTGCAGGCCCGGATAGCCCGGCAGAGGCCAGCCACGGCACAGCAACAGTTCATCGTCGCTGGGGCGGGTTTGGTCAGCGCCTTGGCGCGGGCGCACCAGTTCAACTTGATGGCCGCGTGCGCGCAAACCGTCGCACAGGCGGCCAAGGGTATTGGCCACCCCGTTGATCTCCGGCGGGAAGGTTTCGGTTATCAGGGTGATGTGAAGCGAAGCTGTCGTCATGACCCACAGTGTCACCGTGGGCCATGTCGTCATTGTGTCATCGGCATGATGGATTTATGACTTGGTCACTTTTTGCTGCTGTTCCATCGCTTCTGCCCCTTGTTCACGCACCCAGAACAAGGTGGCCCCGGCCACCGCTGCGGGCATCATCAGCAGGTTGACCACCGGTACCAGCAACACCAGGTAAACGATCCCGCCAAAACTCATGCTCTGCCAGCGTTTCTGGCGCAGCCAGGCGAGCATTTCGTTCCAGCCCAGCTTGTGGTTGTCGGCCGGGTAGTCGATGTACTGGATCGCCATCATCCACACGCCGAACAGCAGCCACAACGGGGCGGCGACCAGGTTGACCACCGGAATGAACGACAGGATAAACAGGCCGATGGCCCGCGGCAGGAAATAGCCCAGCTTGCGCATTTCCCGCGCCAGGGTGCGTGGCACCATGGCGATCAGCTCGGCCCAGCTGAAGGCAGGAAAATCATCGGTGCCGCGCACCACGACTTCCACTTTCTCCGAGAGAAACCCGTTGAACGGTGCGGCGATGATATTGGCCAGCATGGTGAAGGTAAAAAACACCATCAACACCACTAGCACCACGAACAGTGGCCACAGGATATAGCTGAGGAAACTCAGCCAGCTCGGCAGCGTCGGCATCAAGTGGTCGACCCACAGGCTGAACTGATGGCCAGCGAAATAGATCAGGCCGACGAACAGCACCAGGTTGATCGCCAGCGGCAGCAGCACAAACAGGCGCAGGCCAGGGCTCAACACCAGTTTGAGGCCTTCGCGCAGGTATTGCGGGCCGGAAAGAGCAGGGGCGGGCATGGAGAACTCCGAGCAAAGGGACGAACGCGCCGACCTTACCGGCTTTGCATCGCTGGCGAAAGCCGCGACATCAGCAGTAACAAACACGTCGATCAACCGGGTCGACTGCATAGAGACCACCTATGAGCTGGATTGTTATTCCGTATTTCCTTAATCTTGCCCCCCTCTATACGCTGCACCCATTATTTTCAGGACGTGCGAGTTCAAGCCTTCCCCAAGTGCTTCGCGGTCCTTTTTTATTCCAGCCGCCTTGTTGTCCGGGCGGTCGACAGGAGTGAGTCATGTCTGATACCCGTCATTCGCGAGTGATTATTCTCGGTTCCGGCCCTGCCGGTTACAGCGCTGCCGTCTATGCTGCCCGGGCCAACCTCAAGCCGCTGCTGATCACCGGCATGCAGGCGGGCGGTCAATTGACCACCACCACTGAAGTCGACAACTGGCCGGGCGACGTCCACGGCCTGACCGGCCCGGTGCTGATGGAACGCATGAAAGAGCACGCCGAGCGCTTTGAAACCGAGATCGTTTTCGACCATATCAACCAAGTCGATTTCTCGAAAAAGCCTTACAGCCTGACCGGCGACAGCGGCGTCTACACCTGTGACGCACTGATCATCGCCACCGGCGCCAGTGCCCGTTACCTGGGCCTGCCGTCGGAAGAAGCGTTCATGGGCAAAGGCGTTTCTGCCTGCGCGACCTGCGACGGATTCTTCTACCGCAACAAGCCAGTGGCTGTTGTCGGCGGCGGCAACACAGCCGTGGAAGAGGCGCTGTACCTGGCCAACATCGCCAGCACCGTGACCCTGGTTCACCGCCGCGAGACCTTCCGCGCCGAGAAGATCCTGATCGACAAGCTGCACGCCCGTGTGGCGGAAGGCAAGATCATCCTCAAGCTCAACGCCACCCTGGATGAAGTCCTGGGCGACAACATGGGCGTGACCGGTGCCCGCCTGAAAAACAACGACGGCAGCTTCGACGAGCTGAAAGTCGACGGCGTGTTCATCGCCATCGGCCACACCCCGAACACTTCGCTGTTCGAAGGCGTGCTGGAAGCCAAAGACGGCTACCTGGTGGTGCAAGGCGGCCGTGAAGGTAACGCCACCGCCACCAACATCGAGGGCATCTTCGCCGCCGGTGACGTGGCTGATCACGTTTACCGTCAGGCCATTACCTCGGCTGGCGCCGGCTGCATGGCGGCCCTGGATGCCGAGCGTTACCTCGACGGGTTGAAGGACGCTGCGTTCTAAACCCTGGAAATGAAAAAACCGGCTGAGAGGCCGGTTTTTTTATGCGCGATTCAAACAACACCGCAGAACCAATGTGGGAGCGGGCTTGCTCGCGAATACGGAGTGTCAGTCATCCAATAAGCTGACTGACACACCGCCTTCGCGAGCAAGCCCGCTCCCACATTTTGATTTGTGTTTGACTCAGAATTTGCGGGTCAGGGGCTGGGCGCTGAACTTCACACCCGCCAACCCCTGCGCAATCAGCGCACGAATATTGCCGTGATCGCTGCCCTCAGGCGTCGCCACCACCGAGCGGTAATGCTCACCAAACGCCAGCAGCGCTTCCTGATCGCTCAAACCTTCCAGCAGTGCCAAACCCAAGGTCTTGCACGAACCCTCGTTCTGGCCGGCGGCATTTTCCACGTCGCCGTTGGTAAAGGCTTGCGGCTGGTAGTCGTAACCGGCGGCAACAAACGCCAGGGTATCGGCAAACACGTGTTCGCCGCTGTTGAGGCTGGCACGCAGGGCATTCAAATCAGTCATGGGTTTTTCCTTTGGCGAACGCCGCTTGTTGGTCGGCGCTGGCTTCTTTCTGGTATTGGGCTTTCCACTCGGCGTACGGCATGCCGTACACCACTTCACGGGCGTCATCGAGGCTCAGTTCGATCTGGCGCTCGTCGGCCTCGGCCTTGTACCACTTGGACAAGCAGTTGCGGCAGAAACCGGAGAGGTTCATCAGGTCGATGTTCTGCACATCCTTGCGGCTGTCCAGGTGCGCCACCAGCCGGCGGAAGGCGGCGGCTTCGAGTTCGAGGCGTTGTTGGTCGTTCATAGGGTTCACGCAAATCTCAAGGGTTAGCGGCTGGCTGCCAGGGTAATAGACACCGACTCGGCAAACCGCAGCGCGTGGGGTTTATCCACTTCGACTTCGGCGTACAGCACCGATTCATTGGTCATCACCAGGTCGAGCAATTCCTGGGTCAGGCGCTCCAGCAAGGCGAAGCGGTTGCCTTCGACGTGGGCGATGATCGCCTTGGTGATGGTGCGGTAGTTCAGCGCGTGGTCGATGTCATTGTCGCGCACGGCTTCCTGGGCGGCATACAGGATGGTCAGGTTGATCAGCACGTCCTGCTTGTTGAGGATCTCGTCCTCGTTGATGCCGATAAAAGTGCGCAGGCACAGGTCCTTGACCCGGATGCGCGCCATGCCTGGTTGAAGTTGTGGCATTGCTACTTGCTCCGTCCGATCAGTTGCAGGAACTCCATGCGCGTGGTGTTCGACTCGCGGAACGCGCCGAGCATCACCGAGGTGTTCATGGTTGAATTCTGTTTTTCCACGCCGCGCATCATCATGCACATGTGCTTGGCTTCGATCACCACCGCCACGCCGGCCGCCTGGGTGACCTGCTGGATGGCGTCGGCAATTTGCCGCGTGAGGTTTTCCTGGATCTGCAGGCGTCGCGCGTACATATCCACAATGCGCGCCAGCTTCGACAGGCCCAGCACCTTGCCGGTCGGAATATAGGCCACGTGGGCCTTGCCGATAAAGGGCAGCAAGTGATGCTCGCACAGCGAGTACAACTCGATGTCCTTGAGGATCACCATCTCGTCATTGTCGGAGGCAAAGAGCGCACCGTTGACGATGGTGTCCAGGTCCTGCTCATAGCCATGACACAGGTACTGCATGGCCTTGGCGGCGCGCTTGGGGGTGTCGAGCAGGCCTTCGCGCTCCGGGTCTTCGCCCAGGCCTTTGAGGATCTCGCGGTAGTGTTGGGGCAGGGACAAGGTCATACAACATCCTCACAAACGGCTTACTTGATATGCCGCCCGCCGTTGACGGTCAGGGTGGTACCGGTGACATAGGGGTTATCCAGCAGGTAACGCACGCTCTGGTAGATCACCTCGGGCCCGGGCTCGATGCCCAGCGCTGCCTTGGCCAGGACCTTGGCGCGGTAGGCCGCGTCGTCGCCCTCGTTGAACATCACCATGGCCGGCGCAATGCCGTTGACCTTGATCTGCGGCGCGAACTGCGCGGCAAACGACAACGTGAGGCTGTCGAGCCCGGCCTTGGTGGCGCAATAGGCGATGTGCTGGCGGCTGCCCTTGCGCACCACGTCATCGCTGATGTGCACGATATCGGCAGGTGCGCAGCGTTGCAGCAAAGCTGAACAATGCAGGTTGATCAGGTACGGCGCAAGCATGTGCACGCTGAACATGTCGCTGAATGCGCGGCTTTCGTCGCCAGGCGTTTCCGCGACCCACGCCGAAGCGTTGTGAATGATCGCGCGCAGGCTGTCGGTATGGGTTTTCAGCTCGGCGATGAAGGCGAGAATTCCCGCTTCACTGGAGAAGTCGGCAAACACGCCAACCGCGCCACGTTCGCGCAAGGCTTCGACACCCGGGCGTTTGCTGCGGTAGCTGAAGATCACAGGTTGGCCCTCGTCCAGCAAGCGCTCGGCGCAATGCAGGCCAACGCGCTGGCCGGCACCGGTGATCAGGATCGGGGCGTCTGTTGCAGTCATGGGAGGCTCACGTCGCTGGCAGGTGGAAACTATACCAGTGAGCGGCCGCCCCTGTACTCAAGCGGCGGCTTCGGTGGCCTTGGCCCTTGGCGCGCTCGGGTGAAGCCAGTTCGCCAGCAGATGTGTCGACAGCGGGATGAACCAATAAACCATCAACGGCGTGAGCGCCATGGTGCTGACCAGCACGCGCGGGACCAGGTCCAGTTCGCCCAGCAGCGGCCCCAGAACAAAGTTGAACAGCAGCGATACCGGGAAAAACGCCAGCCAGATCGCCACCGCCTGTTTCCAGCGCGGCGGGCGTGCGCCCACGGCGCCAAACCAGCCGTCAATGCCACTCACACGATGTTCGGACGGATCGGCAAACAGCTCGCTGCCACGGCTCAGCCACGCGCTGCGCGAGGCGGAGAACTCCCAGGCATGCAGGGTTTTTTCATCGGCGAAGCGGAAAATAATCTGGAATTCATCGTCATGGGGCGGTGGTGCCAGCACGCCGGAACCCAGATAACCGGGGAAGTCGGTGGCCAATTGCTCGCCTTCGCGCAGCCAGGCCATCAGTTCTTCATAGCGCCCTTTGGCCACGCGGCGCGCAACCATCAAGGTGACGGGGGAGGTAGACATTGTGTATCTCCAAGTAAACGGGTGCGCTGAACCGGGTAGGTGGCGCACGAACGACGCTGCGGGGTGTTGCAACGACGTGAAAAAAACAGGCAAGGATTATTCCTGTTTTGGCCAAATACGCCAGAAACTTCGGACGGGCCGCAGCGGACCTTGTATCGGTCAACGCACGGGCGTTAAATAGGATCCAAATTCACAGAAGTGTTTCCGACCTCTGATGCCTGAAACCATTGCTCCCCAGCGCGAAGCTGCGCACGACCATCCTGTTGATTCTGAGGCGCTGGTTCCTATTCGCGAAGTGTCACGGCTGACCGGTGTCAACCCGGTGACCTTGCGCGCTTGGGAACGTCGTTACGGTTTGATTCAGCCCACTCGCACCGAAAGCGGGCACCGGCTGTATTCGAGCGGCGATGTCGACACCGTGCACCGCATTCTTGACTGGATCGAACGCGGCGTTGCCGTCAGTAAAGTCGGCAAGATTCTTGCGCGCGATGATTTGCGCGGCATGCCGGCCACGGCATCACGGGTTGATACCGAATTGGAATGGCAGCAGTGGCAAACGCAATTGCGCCTGGCTATCAACGCATTCGATGACCGTCAATTGGACCGGTTGTATGGCCAGATTTTCTCCGCGTACTCAACGGCAGTGGTGTTTCAGGACATTCTGATGCCCTTGTGGCAACAGCTGTTACGGCATCACGGCAGCTTTGGGCAGGCCAGCGAATGGCTGTTCTTCGACAACTTCCTGCGTTCGCGCGCCGCTCAACGCTTGCAAATGTTGTGCGCTTCGCCGGCGCCCAGGGTGCTCCTGTCTGCCATTGCCGGGGAGTGTCGTGAGCTTGAGCTACTGGTGGCAGGCTTGATGATTTCCAGCGAAAAACTCGCGGTGAAGGTTTTGGGGGTTGGCCAGCCGTTCGATGAGTTGACGCTGATTTGCGACAAGACCCGGCCGCAAGCCCTTGTACTGTTTTCCAACCGCTCGCCCGGCAGCGAGTTGCCGTCGCGGCTCAAGCGTCTGGCCATGACGCTTGACTGCCCGCTGTTATTGGCCGGTGATGCCTCTGACCTGGCCGATCAAAGCCTCGCGGGTTCACCGATCGGTTGCCTGGGCAACGACGCACGCTTAATGCAGCGCCGCCTGCAGCAATTTCTCAGCGGCCAGCTGGATACCTGATTTCAGGCGTGGACATGCGGGTGCACCAAGCGGTGCTGATGCAGTATGAACTGGCGCAAGCGCTCGATTTCATCGGCATCACTCTGGTTCAGGCGGTAGGCGAACAAGCCCCGCGCGGTTTCCCGCTCGAGGGTACCACGCAGGGCAATGCGCTCGTAACCCGACGGGCTGAACCATAGCGAAAAGGTTTTCGGCGCCTTGACCCGGCCACGAATCTCTATCAGTACGCCCTTGAATGACACTTCGTGCACCCACAGTGCCGCCGGGTTACCCCGCACGTTCTCCAGTGCCACCGGCGTTTGCAGCGCCAGGCGCCAGGGCCGGATCATCGGTCCGTCTTCAAAAATACTCGGCACCCCCAAACGCAGATGCACCGCATGAAACTCGTCTTCGACCAAGTGCAGGGGAAAGGTAAGTTGCTGGTTGTCGAACTGCGCCTGGATAGTGACTTGGTCATGGGCGGCGAGCCGTGTGAGCAAATCACGAATCTGCGCACCGCCGTTGACGGTCAGGCTCGACCACGCATCCCGCAGGTTGAGCTGCGGGTTGTGCTGCATGTCCTGGATGAAATCCAGTTCGTCCTGCGTCAAGAGAGTGTCGCGGTGCATTGATGTAGCTCAAGGGTGAGACATTAAAAAGCCATTATCGCTCTAAATGCCGCGTTTTCTACAACTTGTTCACTCCGCCCGTCGCCTTGAGCGCCGCCACCTGCGCTTTCAGCTCGGCCACCTGCGCTTCCAGCTGCGCCACACGCTGCTGCGCCTTGACTTGGGCGGTGACGTCTTTCTGCACGCCGACGAAATAGGTTTGCTTGTCGGCCTCGTTATAAACCGTCGATAGCGACAGCTCATTCCAGAAATGACTACCGTCCTTGCGGTAGTTACGCAGGATTTCGCGGCAGGAACCGCCGCTGTCGAGCGCTGCACGAATAGCCATCAGGGCCGGCTGGTCGCGGTCACCCGACTGCAGGAAGCGGCAGTCCTGATACAGGATGTCGTCCAGGGCGTAGCCGGTCATCCGCTCGAAGGCTGAGTTGACGTAGATCAGCGGTTTGTCCTCGCCTTCCCGTTCGGCGACGACGATGCCGTCGTTGGAGGCGTTGATCACCATTTGCATCAGGTTGGCGTTGATCATTGAGCGGTCCATGGCTTGTATTTGGAAGCTTGAGTTTATGGCAAGTCTTGAATGTTACGCCGGGTGCGCTGAAATATTTGCGTCAGCTGCTAATATCCCACGCTTTCGCTCAACCACAGGATCAGATTGATGAAAGTCGCCATCCTTTCCGGCTCGGTTTACGGCACGGCTGAAGAAGTCGCCCGCCACGCCGCCGACATTCTCAAGTCAGCCGGTTTTGAGGCCTGGCACAACCCGCGTGCCACCTTGGCCGATGTGCAGGCCTTTGCGCCCGAGGCATTTCTGGCGGTGACCTCGACCACCGGCATGGGTGAATTGCCCGACAACCTGCAACCCCTGTATTCGACCATTCGGGACCAATTGCCTGCCGCCTGGCGTGGCCTGCCGGGCGCCGTTATTGGCCTGGGTGATGCGAGCTACGGCGACACCTTCTGCGGCGGCGGCGAGCAAATGCGCGAGCTGTTCGGCGAGTTGGGCGTGCGTGAGGTGCTGCCGATGCTGCGGCTGGACGCCAGCGAAAGCGTCACCCCGGAAGCCGACGCCGAGCCGTGGCTGGCCGAACTGGTCACTGCACTGCGCGGTTGACCGGAAACTCGCGCAGTAACGCCAGCCAGGCCTGGGCGGCTTTCGACAGATAGGCGCCCTCACGCCAAATAAAAGCAATGTCCCAGCGCAGGTAGTCGGGCGCCTTGAGGGTCAGGCGCACCACGCCGGGTCGTACCAGAGCGCGCGCGACCACGCTGGGCAGCAGCACTACGCCTTGCCCGGCCGCGACCAGCGCAGCCAGAAAATCCGCCTGGCCGCTGCGCCCGATTTCCTTCGGCGTAAAACCCAATTGCTGACAGGCCTGCATCAGGCGATCGTTCAGTACGAAGCTGCGCTGGTACATCAGGAAGGGCGTGTCCGCCAACTCCTCCAGGCGCACCTGGGCGTTTTGCGCCAGCGGGTGGTCCATCGGCAGCAATGCATCCAAAGGCTCGTCGCAGAAGGCTTGCCAGGCGAAGGCCGGGTCGCTGGGCATCAGGCTACCGCCCACATCCAGCTCGCCGTTCAAAATCGCGCGTTCGATATTCCTGCTGCCGTCTTCCAGCAACTGGATGGTCACGTTGGGGTAGCGCCTGCGGTACTCGGCGTACAAACCGGCAAACAAGGAATCGCCCGCCAGCAGCGGCAGGCCCAGGCGCAGTTCGCCACGGGTCAATTGCTGCATGTCGTCCAGCTCGCTGAGCAGTTCCGATTGCAGGCGCAGCATGGCTTCGGCGCGCTGCAGCACCACCTCGCCGGTGGCGGTCAGGCGGATCTGTGAGCCGGTGCGTTCCAGCAACGGCGTGCCGAGGCTTTGCTCCAGCTGCGCCACTTGTTTGCTGACCGCGGACTGGCTGATGTGCAGGGTTTTGCCCGCTTGGGTAAAACCTCCGCGGTGGATGACTTCGACAAAGCTGCGTAGCTGTTTGAATTCCATGGGCCTGATTCCAATCTGGAATAGTTGGCAGTCTAACAATTCGCTGTGGGGATGGGAGTGGCCTCTTTAAAATGAGTGCCTGCAAGGACCCAAAGCCCATGAAACGTTTCACCCGTTTGCTGACCGAACTGGTCATATTGCTGGCCATCTACCTGCTTGGCTGCCAATTGGTTGCGTGGCTTGCATGGCCGATCCCCGGCGGCGTGGTGGGGCTGGGCCTGTTGCTGGCAACCTTCGCCAGTGGCTTGGTCAAGCCTGCGGCACTGGAATTGGGCGCGGGTGCGTTAATGGCCGAGATGCTGCTGTTTTTCATCCCGGCACTGATGAGCCTGCTCGACTACGGTGGCCTGCTGCGCAGTGAGGGCTGGAGGATTCTGTTGGTGATTGGCTTCAGCACGCTGTCGGTGATGCTGGTCACCGCATTTACCGTGGAAATGGTCTGCCGCTGGAGGCTGCGCCGTGAAGCTTGAGCTGATGCCGGTGTTCTGGCTCGCCTTGACCTTGGGCGCCTATGTCTTCAGCCGCTGGATCTACCGGCGTACCGGGCGTTACCTGCTGTCTCCCTTGATTCTGGTTCCGGCACTGCTGCTCGCGGTCGCCGTGCCGATGAAAACCGCCTACGCCGAATATTCCGCCGACACCCATTGGCTGATGCTGGTGCTGGGCCCGGTCACCGTGGCATTTGCCGTGCCGATCTGGCAACAGCGGCGCTTGCTGGCGCGCCACTGGTCGGCATTGTTGCTGGGCATGGTGGCGGGCAGCGCGGCGTCTATCGCCACCTCCTTCGGCTTGGCCAAGGCGTTGGCACTGGACAGTTCGGTCACGATGTCTTTGGTGCCGCGCTCGATCACCACGCCGTTTGCCATGCCGGTGTCGTCTGACCTCGGCGGCGTGCCGGAGCTTACGGCAGTGTTTGTGATGTTCACCGGGGTGTTTGGCGCCATGCTCGGCGGTATTTTGCTCAAGTGGTTGCCGTTGCGCACGCCTCTGGCGCGTGGCGCCTTGTTTGGCGTGGGCGCACACGGCGCGGGCGTCAGCCGCGCGCGGGAAGTGGGCGGCGAAGAGGGCTCGGTGGCGGGCCTGGTGATGGTATTGACGGGCTTGCTCAACCTGTTCGCCGTGCCTTTATTGGCGGCGCTTCTCTGACACCGCTTGTACAAAATTAAACTATTCTTTGTGCTGACTCGCACGGTCATCAAGCTGGCTGCGAAGGCAACTCCTTGCGCCACGCTGTCTGACTAGACTGGCCCCTCACTCAAAAAAACAATAAGAACGTGCACCAAGGAGGTCATTGCCGTGAGCCTAGCCCCCGTTCAGTCGTCACCGAATGTCAAAGATCAGGTCAGCGCTGCCGAGTGGCAAGCCCGTGTCGACCTCGCCGCCTGCTATCGCCTCGTGGCGCTGCACGGCTGGGACGACCTGATCTTCACTCATATCTCGGCCAAGGTGCCTGGCACCGATGATTTCCTGATCAACCCTTACGGGCTGATGTTTCACGAGATTACTGCGTCGAGCCTGGTGAAGGTCGACCAGGCCGGCAACAAGCTGATGGACAGCCCCTACGAGATCAACCCCGCCGGCTACACCATCCACAGTGCCATCCATGAAGTACGCCACGACGTCACCTGCGTGTTGCACACCCACACTGCCGCTGGTGTAGCGGTGGCGGCGCAGAAGCAGGGTGTGTTGCCCATCAGTCAGCAATCGATCTTTGTGCTGTCGAGCCTGGCCTATCACGCTTACGAAGGCGTAGCGCTGAACCCTGAAGAAAAGGCGCGTTTGCAGGCCGACCTGGGCGAAAACAGCTTCCTGATGTTGCACAACCACGGCTTGCTCACGTGTGGCAGCACCATCGCTGACACCTTCCTGATGATGTTCACCTTTCAGCGGGCCTGCGAAATTCAGGTGCTGGCGCAAAACGGCGGGGCCGAGTTGATTGCCATCGGGCCGCAGATCCTGGCCGGGGCCAAGGCGATGGTGGCAGCTGTCACAAAGAGCGCCCAAGGTATGGGAGGCGCGCTGGCCTGGCCGGCGCTGCTGCGTAAACTCGACAGCCAAGACCCCGGGTATAAAAGCTGATGCCACTCGCCGAAATCCCGCTCAGAGCCTGGCGTAAACGCAGCCAGACGTTCGTCTTTCGTGGCCGCACCCTTCGTTATTGGGTGGCCGGGCAGGGCGAGCCGCTGCTGTTGATCCATGGTTTTCCCACCGCCAGTTGGGACTGGCATTACCTGTGGCAACCCCTGGTCCAGCGTAACCTGGTGATCGCCTGCGACATGCTCGGGTTTGGCGAGTCGGACAAACCGCTGGATCACGACTATTGCCTGCTGGAACAGGCGGACCTGCAACAGGCGCTGCTCGACCACCTGCGTGTGGAGCAGCCGGTGCACGTGTTGGCCCATGACTACGGCGACAGCGTCGCCCAGGAATTATTGGCCCGCCATTACGAAGGCCGGTTTCAGATGGCCAGCTGTGTATTCCTCAACGGCGGTCTGTTCCCCGAAACCCACCGCCCGGCGCTGGTGCAAAAACTCTTGCTGAGCCCACTGGGCTGGATGATTGGCCGGGCTTTCGGGCGCAATGCCCTGTCCAACAGCTTCAGCCAGATTTTCGGCCCGAATACCCGCCCCAGCGAAAGCGCGCTGGACGATTTCTGGAGCCTGATCAACTGCAATGACGGTACGCGCATCCTGCATAAACTCATCGCCTACATCCCGCAGCGGCGTCGCCTGCGCGAGCGCTGGGTGGACGCGATGCAGCGCGATGAAGTGCCATTGCGGGTGATCGACGGCGAGGTCGACCCGATCTCCGGCGCGCACATGGTGGAGCGTTATCACCAACTGGTGCCGCACGCCGACACCGTGCTGCTGGCCAATATCGGGCATTACCCGCAGATCGAAGCGCCGGTGCAGGTGCTCAAGCATTATTTGGCGTTTCGCGAGCGGATTGCCGGGCCCGTGTTGGACTTGGCTTGCCAGGGATAGCCTCATCGCGGTGTTCCAGAAAGATCATGGTGCCTTTATCGCAGGCAAGCCAGCTCCCACATTTGGCCGCATTTCAAAGGATGGACTCGGTTCCCTGTGGGAGCTGTCGAGCTTTAGCGAGGCTGCGAAAGCGGTGGGTCAGGCGGCATCTTTGTTGGCCATGCCACCGCCTTCGCAGGCAAGCCAGCTCCCACACTAGCCAGCACACACACAATCATCCCTCTGCCTTATTGAGCACCATTCAGCCTCGGCCGACTTTATTGTGACCCGAGGCTGTGTGCCCGACACTCGACCTATTCCCATTTTCGCCAGCGGAGTTCGGTATGAGTGAGTCAGTACAGTTCCAGGATAAGGTCGTGATCGTCACCGGCGCCGGCGGCGGGTTGGGCCGGGCCCATGCGCTGCTCTTCGCCCGGCACGGGGCCAAAGTGCTGGTCAACGACCTGGGTGGCTCGACCCAGGGGGAGGGCGCCAATGCCTCGGCCGCTGACCGCGTAGTGGCTGAAATCCGCGAGGCCGGTGGCATTGCCGAAGCCAACCACGACTCCGTGACCGACGGCGACAAGATCGTACAACACGCCCTCGATGTGTTCGGCCGCATCGACGTGGTGGTCAACAACGCTGGCATTCTGCGCGACAAGACCTTCCACAAAATGGAAGACAGCGACTGGGACCTGGTTTACCGGGTGCATGTCGAAGGCGCCTATAAAGTCACCCGCGCCGCCTGGCCACACCTGCGCGAGCAGGGTTATGGCCGGGTGATCTTCACGGCGTCCACCTCGGGCATCTACGGCAATTTCGGCCAGTCCAACTACGGCATGGCCAAGCTTGGGCTCTATGGTTTGACCCGCACCCTGGCGCTGGAAGGGCGCAAGAACAATATCCTGGTCAATGCCATCGCCCCCACCGGCGGCACGCGCATGACGGAAGGCCTGATTCCGCCGCAAGTGTTCGAGCGGCTCAAGCCGGAGTTGGTCAGCCCGTTGGTGGTGTACCTGGGCAGCGAAGCCTGCCAGGAAACCTCGGGGTTGTTTGAAGTGGGCGGCGGCTGGATCGGCAAAACCCGCTGGGAGCGCAGCCTGGGCGTGGGCTTTGACCCCGAGGCTGGCTTCTCGCCGGATGACGTGGCGGCGCATTGGGCACAGATCTGTGACTTTGAAGGCGCAGCCCACCCCAAGGACAATATCGAGGCCTTGAAGGAGATGATGGCCAATTTGCAGAAGTTCAGCCTCTGATCGTTGCTTGAACTTCACTCAATCCTGCGGGGCGCCTAGGGCGCCCCGTTTTATTGCCGGCATAAAAAAGGCCGCTGCAAAGGCAGCGGCCGAAGTAAGACGTTGGATCAAGGAGCGACAAATCAACGTCAGTGAACAGCGGTAATAGATTGAAAAATGGGCCAATCTATAGAATTCAGACTTTTCTTGCCGTTGGGCAAGCGGGCCATTTGCCCTGAAAGTGCGTTAAGAATAGTCGGTTGTAACAAAATGAGTAATAGCAGTTCGGGACAAGGACTGTTACAGATAAAGCAACAGTCGCAAGGGCCATCCATTCCCCTGATAACCGCCCATCTACCGGATCCATGGCCTTGCCCAAACCCCGGCCAGAGCGGCTGTTAATCCTTTCGAGCGACAACACGAATACCTCCTTGGTGCGCTTATCCCTCCTGACAGGCGGCAGTAGGGTGAGGCCTTCTGTCACTCACCGGGGAAGACGCATGACAAAAACAACAATGCGCGCCATCTTCACGCCACAGGCGCTCGCCGCGGCGGTTGCACTGGGCTGCTGTGCCCAGGCGCAGGCTGTTTCGTTCAACATTGGCGAGATCGAAGGGCAATTCGACTCTTCGCTGTCGGTCGGCGCCAGCTGGGGCATGCGCGATGCCGACAAGAAGTTGGTGGGCACGCCCAACGGCGGCACGGGGCAGGCGTCCACCGGGGATGACGGGCGGCTGAACTTCAAGAAGGGCGAGACCTTCTCCAAGATCTTCAAAGGCATTCACGACCTGGAGCTCAAGTACGGCGACAGCGGCGTCTTCGTGCGCGGCAAATACTGGTACGACTTCGAACTGCAGGACGAAGACCGCGAGTTCAAGCAGATCAGCAACCACCATCGCGATGAGGGCGCGCGCTCCTCGGGTTATGAGCTGCTCGACGCCTTCGTCTACCACAACTACTCCATCGGCGATTTGCCGGGCAACGTGCGCGTGGGCAAGCAGGTGGTGAGCTGGGGCGAGAGTACGTTTATCGGTAACTCGATCAACAGCATCAACCCCATCGACGTCTCGGCCTTTCGCCGGCCAGGCGCTGAAATCAAGGAAGGCCTGATTCCGGTGAACATGCTGTTCGCCTCCCAAAGCCTGACCAACCAGCTGTCGATGGAAGGTTTCTACCAGTTGAACTGGGAAAACACCGTGGTGGATAACTGCGGCACCTTCTTCGGCAACGACGTGGTCGCCCACGGCTGCAACGGCAACTACACCGTCGGCAACCCGGCGATTGCGCCGTTGCAACCGGTGGCGGCGGCGTTTGGCCAGGGCTTCCAGGTGACGCGTGAAGGCGTGGTGGTACAGCGGGCCAAGGACCGCGACGCACGCGACGGCGGCCAGTTCGGCGCGGCCTTGCGCTGGCTTGGCGATGACACCGAATACGGCCTGTATTTCATGAATTACCACAGCCGCACGCCCACGGTGGGCACGATCACCGCCAACACCAACCTGGCCACCATCGGCCGTATTGTCAGCACCGCCAACGCCATCGCGCCGGGCACCGGGTCAGGCCTGGCCCAGAGCACCATGCTCGGCCGCGGCCAGTATTACCTCGATTACCCGGAAGACATCCGCCTGTACGGCGCGAGCTTCTCCACCACCTTGCCCACCGGCACGGCGTGGACCGGCGAGATCAGCTACCGGCCAAACGCCCCGGTGCAACTCAACACCACCGACCTCACGCTGGCGCTGGTCAACCCGATTGCAGGCAACACCGCCTCGCCGATCCGCAGCTCCTTCGGCGCGGATAATGCGGGTTACCGCCGCAAGGAAATCACCCAGATCCAGAGCACCATGACCCAGTTCTTCGACCAGGTGCTGGGCGCTGAACGCCTGACCCTGGTGGGCGAAGCGGCCTTTGTGCACGTCGGCGGCCTGGAAGCCAAAACCAAACTGCGCTATGGCCGCGATTCGGTGTACGGCGCCTACGGGTTCCAGGGCGATACCGACGGTTTCGTCACGGCCAACTCCTGGGGTTACCGCGCGCGGGCGATCCTGGACTACAACAACGTGTTTGCCGGGGTGAACCTCAAGCCCAACCTGTCCTGGTCCCATGACGTCAGCGGCTACGGGCCCAACGGCATCTTCAACGAAGGCGCCAAGGCGATCAGCGTCGGTGTGGATGCGGACTACCGCAATACCTACACCGCGAGCCTGAGCTACACCGACTTTTTTGGCGGCGACTACAACACCCTGACCGACCGCGACTTTATCGCCCTCAGCTTCGGCGTGAACTTCTGACTTGGTTTAAAGAAGGACAAGAACCTATGCACAAGATGATTGCAGTGATGGCCCTGAGTTTGCTGGCCGCCAACGTGATGGCGGCGGTGTCGCCGGAAGAGGCGGCCAAGCTCGGCACCACCTTGACCCCGGTCGGCGCCGAAAAGGCCGGCAACACTGACGGCTCGATCCCGGCCTGGACCGGCGGCATCCCGAAAAACGCCGGCGCGGTGGACAGCAAGGGCTTCCTGGCCGACCCGTTCGGCACTGAAAAGCCGTTGTTCGTGATTACCGCCGCCACGGTGGACAAGTACAAGGACAAACTGTCCGACGGCCAGGTGGCGATGTTCAAGCGCTACCCCGAAACCTACAAGATCCCGGTGTACCCGACCCACCGCACGGTCAACCTGCCGCCGGACATCTACGAGTCGATCAAGCGCAGCGCCTTGAATGTGCACACGATCAACGACGGCAACGGCCTGGAAAACTTCACCGGCAACCGTTACTACGCCTTCCCGATTCCGAAAAATGGCGTGGAAGTGCTGTGGAACCACATCACCCGTTACCACGGCGGCAACCTGAAACGCATCATCACCCAGGCCACTCCGCAGACCAACGGCAGCTACACGCCGATCCGCTTTGAAGAAGAAGTGGCGGTGCCCCAGGCCATTCCGGATATCGACCAGGCCAAGGCGGCCAACGTGCTGAGTTACTTCAAGCAGTCGGTCACGGCCCCGGCACGTCTGGCCGGCAACGTGTTGCTGGTGCACGAAACCCTCGACCAGGTGAAGGAGCCGCGCCTGGCGTGGATCTACAACGCCGGCCAGCGCCGCGTACGCCGGGCGCCGCAAGTGTCGTATGACGGCCCGGGCACCGCGTCCGATGGCCTGCGCACCACCGACAACTTCGACATGTTCTCCGGCGCCCCCGACCGCTATGACTGGAAACTCGTTGGCAAAAAAGAAATGTACATCCCCTACAACAGCTACAAGCTCGATTCGCCGACGCTCAAGTACGACGACATCATCAAGGCGGGGCACATCAACCAGGACCTCACCCGGTATGAGCTGCACCGCGTGTGGGAAGTGGTCGGCACCGTCAAGCCGAGCGAGCGGCACATCTACGCCAAGCGCCACATGTATATCGACGAAGACAGCTGGCAGGTGGCGCTGGTCGACCACTACGACGGGCGCGGCCAACTGTGGCGTGTTGCCGAAGGGCATGCGCAGTTCTACTACGACCACCAGGTGCCGGCCTACACCGTGGAAACCCTGTACGACATCATTGCCGGGCGCTACATCGCCCTGGGCATGAAAAACGAAGAGAAAAGCAGCTTCGTGTTCGGCTTTGCCGCGAAGGCGGCGGATTACACCCCGGCGGCGCTGAGGTCCGAAGGCGTTCGCTGATCCTCATTTAAAATGCAATCAACCTGTGGGAGCTGGCTTGTGTGGGAGCTGGCTTGCCTGCGATAGCATCACCTCGGCTCAGATGAAATACCGAGTCGTCTGCATCGCGGGCAAGCCCGGCTCCCACACAAGCCCGCTTCCACATTTGGTTTTGTGCATGCCTTTAAATCACCCCGCTGAATACTCCTTCAACAACCGCCAACCACAGGACTAGGGTAGGCGTCAGGTTGCATAACAATAAAAAAGCAGGATGCAGCAATGACCGCCATGACACGCCTCCTGGACCGTCCTGGGTTCATGCCCCGGCTGTCCGCCCACCACCTGTTGCGGCCCCATCTCACCGAGCCTTTGCTCGCCGCACCCGCCCGGGTGAAGTTGTTGTGCGCGCCCGGTGGCAGTGGCAAGAGTGCGTTACTCGCCGAATGTGCCTTGCAGGCGCCCTCCGACTGCCAGGTTTACTGGCTGCCATTAAACGGCGCCTTGCTCAGCCCAGCCGATTTCTGCTCGCGGCTGGCACAGAACCTCGGCTTGGCCTATGTCGATGAAGCCACTTTGCTGATGGACTTGGGCCGTTGGCAAAACACCGGGTGGATTTTCCTTGATGACTTCTGCCGCCAGCCTGCTCCCGAGCTGGATGCCTTGCTCGACCGTTTACTCACAGCCAGCAGCCCGGCGCTCACCTGGTGGCTGGGTGCACGACGGCGGCCGGTGTGCAATTGGCCGCGGCTGTTGCTCGACGACGAGCTGTTCGAGTGCGGCGAGTTGTCGTTCCGCCCGGCCGAGATTCAGCAGCGGCTGAACGCCGGGCAAACCGTCGACAGCGTCATGCAGTTCAGCGCCGGCTGGTGCGCCGGGGTGCGCATCGCGCTGCTCGGCGACGGCCACCCCGACAAAACCCTGCTCGACTACCTGCAACACGAACTGTTCACTACCTTGCCCGCCGAGTTGGCCGAAGCCTGGCGCGTGCTGGCCCATCTGCCGCGTTTCAACCCGAGCCTGTGCGAGCACTTGTTTGGTGCCGGCGAGGGGGATCAATACCTGCGGGACTTGCAGGCCCTCGGCGCGTTTATCCAGCCGTGGGAAGACACCAGCGATTGGTTGCACATCTTCCCGCCGCTGGCGCGCTTGCTGCGCGATGAGCCCTGGCCGGCCAAGCGTGCGTGGCACCGGCGCGCCTGCCAGTGGTTCACCGCCGAGCGAGACTGGCAGGCGGCGTTCGAGCAGGCGTTGCTCGCCGAAGCCTACGAAGTGGCCGTGAGCCTGTTGCAGCACTTCAGTTTCGAAGACCTGTTTCGCCAGCAGAACGCCGTGCTGTTGTTACGGCTGCATGAAGAACACGGTGATGAATTGATGCTGGGCTCGGCGCAGCTTGTGGGGCTGGTGGCGGCGGCCCTGTTGTTTGCCGGGCGCTTTGATCAGGCGGGTGTGTGCATCGACCAGTTGGCGCGGTTTGCCCCGCAACCCACGGCGGCGCAACAGCGCCATCTGTTGGCGCGCTGGCAGGCGCAGTGGGGCTGGCTGTTGCATTTGAATGGCGATGCCGAGCGCTCCCGCGCGCACTTTCTCGAAGCCTTGCAGGCCTTGCCGGACAGCGCCTGGACGTCACGGCTGATGTGTTTGTCGGGCCTGACCCAGCAAGCCTTGTTGCGCGGTGAGCTGGACGTGGCCCAGGCGTTGAGCCGCGAAGCCCTGTGCCTGGCCCGCGCCCATGGCTCGCTGGTGCTGGAAGCCTTGCTCGAGTTGGATCACGCGCAACTGCTGGAGCAGCGCGGCGCACCGTACCGCGCACAAAGCCTGCTGGAACATGTGCAGGCGATGCTGGAGCAGCAGCGCCTCAAGGCCGGGCCTTTGGTGGGGCGCATTGTCTTGCGGCGCGGGCATCTGGCGTTGCGTCAGGGGCAGGACGCGCTGGCCGCCGAATGCTTTGGCGCGGGCCTGAAGATGTGCCTGCACAGCCAGGACAAACGCGTGCTCTACGGCTTCCTCGGCCTGGCGCTGCTCGCCGCCAACAGGGGCGACTACGCACAGGCGTTTATTCAATTGCGTGAGGCCGAGCGGTTGATGCAGCAACGGCATGTACCGGACACGGTGTACCGCGCGGTGCTGCTGTTGGTCAGCGGGCACCTCTGGCTGCAACAGGGGCGTGCCGAGTTGACGGTGGAAGCGGTGCGCCGGGTATTGCGTCACTTTCGCGGGCCACTGGCCCGGCAGGCGCCGCCGGCTACATCGGAGCTGATCCCGCGCCTGGAATATTTGCTGGTGTTGGCTGAGGTGAAACTGGGCTGCGCCGAGCAGCCCATCGCACGCCTCAATGCCTTGCTCGAAACCACGCAACAACGCGGCATGCTGTGCCTGGAAACCGAGTTGCAGTTAGTGAGGGGGGAGGTGGCGTGGCAATTGGGTGATTTGGCCCAGGCCCGTGTTTCGTTGCAGGCGGGCCTGGCGCTGGCGGCGCGCTGCCAGGTGCAGCAGGCCGTGCGCGAGTTGCGCCTGCGCTCGCCGGGGCTGTTGAGTGAGTTGGGCCTGGAAACGCAGGCGTCGCCTACCGGCGTGGTCGATAACCCCTTGAGCCAACGCGAGCTGGAAGTGCTGCAATTGATCGCGCTGGGCAACTCCAACCTGGAAATCGCCGACCGGTTGTTTATCTCACTGCATACCGTGAAAACCCACGCGCGGCGCATCCATAGCAAGCTGGGTGTGGAGCGGCGCACTCAGGCGGTGGCCAAAGCCAAGACGTTGGGCCTGATGGCCTAGGTAGTGTGGCGAGCAGGCCTGTCTGCCACACAGTGGGCTTAGCCGCAGAAGGCCTGGCGGTATTCGCCGGGAGTAGCGCCCATGGCCTGGCGAAAGCGATGGGTGAAGTGGCTGGCGCTGGAGAACCCGCACATCCACGCAATCTCACCCAAGGGCAGGGCGCCGCCGCGCAGCAGGCTTTGCGCACGGGCCAGGCGGCGCGCCAGCAGGTACTGATGGGGTGGCAAACCGAAGCTTTGGCGGAACATCCGCGCAAAATGGTATTCGGACAGCGCGCACAACCCGGCCAATTGGCCCAGGCTGATCGGGTTTTCCAGATGGTGGTCGATGTAGTCCACCAGCAACCGCCGCTGGTGCGCGGCCAGCCCGCCTTTCAGGCGCAAGCCTTCGCGCGCGCCCACCTGGCTGAGCAGGGTGTGGCTGAGCATTTCATGGGCCAGGCTGCTGGTCAGCAAGCGTTCGGCGGGCTCGTGCCAGTTGAGCGCGATCAACTGGTGAAAGCGCCGCGCCTGAACGGCGTCTTCCAGAAAGGTGCTTTCGCGCAACTGTAATTCACGGGGCTCGCGGTCGAGCAGGGTGACGCAGCCAAGGGCAAATTGCTCCGGGCTGAAATACACGTGGGCCAGGCGGATTTCGCCGTTGATCACCCAGGCCGACTGGTGTTCGGCCGGCAGGATGCACAGCTTGTCGGGGCCGCCCTTGGTACCCGGCCTGTCGCGGCGAAAGGTGCCAGTACCGCCGCCGATGTAGCACGACAAGGTGTGATGGCCGGGCGCCTGGTAATCCTGGGAGTCGTGGTGGTTGCTCCACAACGCCGCAGACAAGCCGTCACCGAGCTCGGCGCAGGCTTCAAGGCGTGCGTGGGGCGAGCGGTTAAGGGCTTGAAAGACTTGCAGGGTTTCCAGATCAGGCATGGCTGTGTTCTCCGACGCCTTGCATCCTACTCCCGGTGGCGGCTGCTGTGATCCCGCCAGCCGACAAAAGCGCAAGAATGTGCAAGAGATCAGGCTCGAAGGCGGGGGACACTGTGGCTCAATCGACGGAGCCCGCTATGAACCTTTTCCTGTATTTACTCACCGTGCTGATCTGGGGCACCACCTGGATTGCGCTGAAATGGCAGCTGGGTGTGGTGGCGATTCCCGTGTCGATCGTCTATCGCTTCGGCCTCGCGGCGCTGGTGCTGTTCGCGCTGTTGCTGCTCAGCCGCAAGTTGCAGGTGATGAACCGGCGCGGGCACCTGATCTGTCTGGCCCAGGGGCTGTGCCTGTTTTGCGTGAACTTCATGTGTTTCCTCACGGCCAGCCAGTGGATCCCCAGCGGCCTGGTGGCGGTGGTGTTTTCCACGGCCACGTTGTGGAACGCCTTGAATGCGCGGGTGTTCTTCGGCCAGCGCGTGGCGCGCAACGTGTTGATGGGCGGCGCGCTGGGGCTGATGGGGTTGGGCTTTTTGTTCTGGCCGGAATTGGTGGGGCACACCGCCAGCCCGCAAACCTTGATGGGCCTGGGCTTGGCGCTGCTGGGGACGATGTGCTTCTCGGCGGGCAACATGCTGTCGAGCCTGCAACAGAAGGCCGGGCTGCGGCCATTGACCACCAATGCCTGGGGCATGGCGTATGGCTCGGCGATGCTGGCGACGTACTGCGCGGTGCGCGGTATTCCGTTTGATATGGACTGGAGCCCGCGCTACATCGGCGCGCTGTGGTACCTGGTGATTCCCGGGTCGGTGATTGGTTTTACCGCATACCTCACGCTGGTCGGCCGCATGGGGCCGGAGCGTGCGGCGTATTGCACGGTGCTGTTCCCGGTGGTGGCGTTGAATGTGTCGGCGTTTGCCGAGGGCTATCAGTGGACGGCGCCAGCGCTGGTGGGGTTGGTGTTGGTGATGCTGGGCAATGTGTTGGTGTTTCGTAAGCCTAAGCCGCTGAGCCCAATCTTGAAGGCGAAGGCTATCTAATGTGGGAGCTGGCTTGTGTGGGAGCGGGCTTGCTCGCGAATGCGGTGTATCAGTCAGCACATGTATTGACTGGTCTACCGCTTTCGCGAGCAAGCCCGCTCCCACATTTGTGCTGTGGTGGCCTTCTATTTGAGGCCCAAACGCTTGGCCATGCGCCCGAGGTTGGCGCGGTCCAGGCCCAGTTCGCGGGCGGCGCTGGCCCAGTTGTGCTGGTGACGTTCCAGGCAGGCGCTGATGACCTGGCGCTGATAATGCTCGGTGGCCTGGCGCAGGTCACCTGTGACGAGAGGGGCTGGCTCGGCCGGTGCTTCAATCACCGGCGGCGCGCTTACATCAGGCAAGTCCAGGTCCTGCGCACTCAAGCTCAAAATCTTCGGACGTTCGCGACAGTTTCCCAGGGCTTTCAGCGCGCTGCGTCCGATCAAATGTTCCAGCTCGCGCACATTGCCGGGCCAGTTGTAGGCCAGCAGCGCCGATTGCGCGTCGCTTGTCAGGCGCAAGCTGCCCAACCCCATGCGTGAGCGGTTCTGCTCCAGGAAAAACCCGGCCAGCAGCAACACATCGCGCCCGCGTTCGCGCAGTGCCGGTACTTGCAACGGGTACACGCTGAGGCGGTGGTAGAAGTCCGCGCGGTAGCGGCCGTTGCGCACTTCTTCGGCGAGGTCGCGGTTGGTGGCGGCGATCAGGCGCACATCCACCTGATGTTCCTTGTCCGAGCCCAGGCGCTGCAGTTGGCCACTTTGCAACACACGCAACAGCTTGGCCTGTACGGTCAGCGACAACTCGCCGACCTCGTCCAGAAACAAGGTGCCGCCATTGGCCAACTCGAACTTGCCCCGGCGCTCATTCAGCGCGCCGGTAAAGGCGCCGCGCACGTGGCCGAACAGCTCGCTTTCCACCAGGGTTTCCGGCAGGGCGGCGCAGTTGAGGCTGATCAGCGGTTTATCGGCGCGTGATGACGCGGCGTGGATGGCTTGGGCAACCAGCTCCTTGCCCACCCCGGTTTCGCCGGTGATCAGCACGGTCAGGTCGCTGCTGCCCACCAGCTTGATTTCCTCCACAAGACGCTTGTGTGCCTTGCTTTGGCCGATCATTTCCTTGTGCTGCTGGCCGCTGGCCTGGCGGTAAATTTCGGCGCGTTGGTGCTCATCTTCGGCGCGCAGGGCCAGGCGCTCGATACGTTCGGCAACGTTGACCGTGGCTGCTGCAAGGCTGGCGAAGGCTTGCAAGGCGTCCAGTTCGACACGCTCGAAACGCTCGGTGTCGAGTGCATCGAGGGTCAGCAGGCCCCAGGGTTTGTCGTCGATAAACAGCGGGCAGCCCATACAGTCATGGACCTCGAGATGGCCGTGCAGGCCATCGACCAGGCCGTCGTAGGGGTCGGGCAATTCGCTGTCGCTGTCGAAGCGGGTAGGGCCGGGGCCTTCGAGCAATACCTCAAAGCGCGGATGTTCGCTGACCTTGAAGCGCCGGCCAAGCGTGTCGGGGCTCAAACCATCCACCGCCAGCGGCACCAGCCATTCGCCATCCAGGCGCAATAAGGCGGCGGCGTCGCACGGCAGCAGGGCGCGCATGGCGTGCAGCAGGCGGCGGTAGCGCTCGCCTTCGGGCAGTTCGCGGGACAGGTCGGCGACCAGGGGCAGCAGGGTGGTGAGCAGCGATTGCGCAGTCATAATGACTCCTTGTAGTCCTTATGACTATAAGGTGTGGGAAGTCATACTGACTACACAATGTTTAAGCTGTTGAAAAATAAAGACTTATAAGTTGGCATGAATACTGAGTCACTCAAGGCAATCAGTAAATAGACTCAGGAGTCTGCCATGCTTAGTGCCCAAGACCGTGCCATCGTCAAATCCACTGTGCCCCTGCTGGAAAGCGGCGGCGAAGCGCTGATCACTCATTTTTACCGGATGATGCTTTCTGAGTACCCGCAAGTTCGCCCGCTGTTCAACCAGGCGCACCAGGCCAGCGGCGACCAGCCCCGCGCCTTGGCCAACGGCGTGCTGATGTACGCGCGGCACATCGACCAGCTCGACCAGTTGGGCGACCTGGTGGCCAAGATCATCAACAAACACGTGGCGCTGCAGATTCTGCCGGAGCACTACCCGATCGTCGGTGCCTGCCTGCTGCGCGCCATTTCCGAAGTGCTGGGTGACGAGATCGCCACGCCTGAAGTGATGAGTGCCTGGGGCGCCGCCTATGGCCAACTGGCGGACATTCTGATCGGTGCCGAAGCTGCCATCTACGACGAGAAAGCCCAGGCACCGGGCGGCTGGCGCGGGGCGCGGCCGTTCATTCTGGTCAAGCGCGTGGAGGAGAGTGACGAAATCATCTCCTTCTATTTTGCCCCGGTGGACAACGGCCCGATCCTGGCCGCCGCGCCGGGCCAGTACATCGGCATGAAGCTGGTGCTCGATGGCGAAGAAGTGCGCCGCAACTATTCCTTGTCGGCCCTGAGCGATGCCGGGCTGTACCGCATCAGTGTCAAGCGCGAAGCCGGTGGGCGGGTGTCCAACTACCTGCACGACCAGATGCACGTCGGCGCGACTATCGACCTGTTCCCGCCATCGGGCGAGTTCACCCTGGCTGCCAGCGACAAGCCGTTGGTGCTGATCAGCGGCGGGGTGGGCATTACGCCAACATTGCCTATGCTTGAAGCCGCCCTGGCTAGCCAGCGCCCGGTGCACTTTATTCACTGCGCGAGAAATGGCGGGGTGCATGCGTTTCGTGATTGGGTGGACGGATTGGCCGCCAAGCACCCGCAGCTCAAGCGCTTCTACTGCTATGCCGAGGATGATGGCGTGAGCCCTGCGGCGGATAAGGTCGGCATGCTCAGCCAGGAGCAACTGGCCGAGTGGTTGCCTGAGCAGCGTGACCTGGACGCTTATTTCCTGGGGCCTAAAGGTTTCATGGCGGCGGTCAAGCGCCACCTCAAGGCGTTGGGCGTCCCGGACAAACAGGCCCGCTATGAGTTCTTCGGCCCGGCTTCGGCATTGGAATAACGCGGTCAAGAATGTGGGAGCGGGCTTGCTCGCGAAAGCGGTGGATCAGTCACTTATAAGTCGACTGACACGCCGCCTTCGCGAGCAAGCCCGCTCCCACATTTGCTTATCTATTCCTCCAGATTAATCCTCATTTAACCCCCTTCTGTTTTAACCATGCTCTGTGTGTAAACTTGCCGGCATTGGCACAATGACAAAGGGATACGGGGATGAGTGACGAATTGCGTTTGGGCAGGGAGCGGCGCTTTCTGGTGTTGCTGGGCATCATCTGCCTGGCGCTGATCGGCGGGGCGCTGTACATGCAGGTGGTGTTGGGCGAGGCGCCTTGCCCGCTGTGCATCCTGCAACGCTATGCCTTGCTGCTGATCGCGATCTTTGCGTTTATCGGCGCCGCCATGCGTAAAAAAGGCGCGGTCACCCTGTTTGAAGGGTTGGTAGTGCTCAGCGCCCTGGGGGGCGTGGCTGCGGCCGGCCACCACGTTTACACCCAGTTCTTCCCCGAAGTCAGCTGCGGCATCGACGTGCTGCAACCGATTGTTGATGACCTGCCACTGGCCAAGGTCTTCCCTCTGGGCTTCCAGGTCGATGGCTTCTGCAGCACGCCTTACCCGCCGATCCTGGGCCTGTCCCTGGCGCAATGGGCGCTGGTGGCGTTCGTGCTGACGGTGATCCTGGTGCCGCTGGGTATTTACCGTAACCGCCAACGCAACGCCTGAGACGATTCAACGAAACGCCCCGGTCCTTCTTGATGGAAGGCCGGGGCGTTTTGCATTGTGGGGATTTGTGAAAGGGCTGTGACGAGGGGCAACTTCAGGTGCGCGCAGCGTGCGACATGTTGTCACACGGACACTGCCGCAGGACGTTTCTGACGCGCCGAAACGGCCCATAAATTTGCATCAACCGGCCAAATTGTGCTGTCAGTTCGTGGTTTGAAAGACAACGCAAAGCGCACAGGGTTCCAGCACTTGGCTGATGTCCGAATGCCTTGTTTTATGGGGACTTGGATCCGTTTGCGATGCCCTTACAGCGTGTAAGGGAAGGAGCCTGGCCGCTAATAACACGGCAATTTTTGTGGTTTTTGTTGCGAATCCAACGCGATAAGATCGCAAACCTTTGCGGGAATGGTGAAGGATTATTGCTGTAATCGATAAAAATTATTTCTTTATAAGACATGGTTTATACATCGCTAGCTAACTACAATCGCCCGCACTGAATGTCCGGTGCTGTTCAATATTTGAGCATTGGAGCGGTCGAGGGGCAGATGGATGGCTCTGTGCGACCCCAGGTTCCGGCAGCCTTTCAACTTTCCGCACCAAATGGAATTGGTCTGTAACAAGGCCTTTAACCACGAAATCGAATAAGAACTCACCGCAGGTCCGTGAAACGTATAGATATGGCGTGACGGGCAGGCTCTTATTCAATCGAAGAGAAATGCCAACCCTTGGCAGGGTGAAGTGTTGGCGATCAAAACCCAACTGCATTGCGCAAGCTGCTTTAGAGGTCGTGAGATGAGTAAAAACAGGTACCCCCGATTACTAGGCTTTTTGCCGCTGATTGGCATGCTGTTAATGCTGGGAGGCTGCAAGTGGACCTTGATGGACCCAAAAGGACAGATCGGTCTGGATCAACGAAACCTGATCATCACCGCTACCCTGCTGATGCTGCTGGTCGTGGTCCCTGTGATCATCATGACCTTCGCCTTCGCCTGGAAATACCGCGCGTCGAACACCAGCGCTACCTATGCGCCGAAGTGGTCGCACTCCACCAAGATTGAAATCGCGGTGTGGCTGGTCCCGGTCCTCATCATCATCGCCCTGGGTTACATCACCTATAAATCGACCCACGAGCTGGACCCGTACCGTCCGCTGGAATCCGACGTCAAGCCGATCAACATCGAAGTGGTCGCGCTGGACTGGAAGTGGCTGTTCATCTACCCGGACCTGGGTATCGCCACCGTCAACGAGATCCAGTTCCCGGAAAACACCCCGCTTAACTTCCGGATCACCTCCGACGCCGTGATGAACTCGTTCTTCATCCCTGCTCTGGGCGGCCAGATCTATGCGATGGCAGGCATGCAGACCCGCCTGCACCTGATCGCCAACGAAAAAGCTGAAATGGAAGGCATCTCCGCTAACTACAGCGGCGCTGGCTTCACCGGCATGAAATTCAAAGCGATCTCGACGAGCCAGGAAGATTTCAACGCCTGGGTAGCCGCAGTCAAGGCCGCACCTAAACAGCTTGATCAAGCTGAATACGACGCCCTGACCAAACCAAGCCAGAACAACCCGGTCGCCCTGTACTCCGCGTTTGAGCCGGACCTGTTTCAGAAAATCGTCGACAAGTACGAAGGTATGAAGCCAGGCAAGCCGATCGAGCACGAGAAGAAAGAAGTGGCCGCGGTTGAAGGTTCTGACACGGGCTCGCATTCAACTGCTGGGGCAGAGGAGTAAACGATGTTTGGTAAATTAAGTTGGGATGCGGTCCCGTTCCACGAGCCGATCGTGATGGTGACCATCGCCATGATCGCGCTGGGTGGTCTGGCACTGTTTGCTGCAATCACGTATTTCAAGAAATGGACCTACCTGTGGACCGAGTGGCTGACGTCTGTCGACCACAAGAAAATCGGTGTCATGTACGTCATCGTTGCCATGGTCATGCTGCTGCGTGGTTTTGCCGACGCCATCATGATGCGTACCCAGTTGGCCATGGCCACCGAGGGTTCGCCTGGCTACCTGCCGCCTGAACACTATGACCAGATCTTCACCGCTCACGGTGTGATCATGATCATCTTCATGGCGATGCCATTCTTCACCGGCCTGATGAACCTTGCCTTGCCGCTGCAGATCGGTGCGCGTGACGTTGCCTACCCGTTCCTGAACTCCCTGAGCTTCTGGCTGCTGGTGTCCGGCGTTGTGCTGATCAACCTGTCCCTGGGCGTCGGCGAATTCGCCAAGACCGGCTGGGTTGCGTATCCGCCGTTGTCGGGTATCCAGTACAGCCCTGGCGTGGGTGTGGACTACTACATCTGGGCGCTACAGTTATCAGGGCTCGGGACGACATTGACGGGGGTCAACTTCCTGGCCACCGTCCTTAAAATGCGCGCCCCTGGCATGAAACTGATGGACATGCCGATCTTCACCTGGACCTGCACCTGGGCCAACGTCCTGATCGTGGCTTCGTTCCCGATCCTGGCCGCTACCATGGCGCTGCTGTCGCTTGACCGTTACCTGGATTTCCACATTTTCACCAACGAACTTGGTGGCAATCCAATGATGTACGTGAACCTGTTCTGGGCATGGGGGCACCCTGAGGTGTACATCCTGATCCTGCCAGCGTTCGGTATCTTCTCTGAAGTGATCTCGACCTTTACCGGCAAACGCCTGTTCGGTCACCACTCGATGGTTTACGCATCGGGCGCAATCTCTGTACTGGGCTTCATGGTGTGGCTGCACCACTTCTTCACCATGGGCTCGGGGGCCAGCGTCAACGCCTTCTTCGGCCTGGCGACAATGCTCATTTCCATCCCGACGGGGGTGAAGCTATTCAACTGGCTATTCACCATCTACCACGGCCGTTTGCGCATCACCAGCCAGGTTCTGTGGACCCTGGGCTTCATGGTGACCTTCGCCATCGGCGGCATGACTGGCGTACTGCTGGCCATCCCGGGTGCTGACTTCGTACTGCACAACAGCCTGTTCGTGATCGCTCACTTCCACAACGTGATCATCGGTGGTGCTGTATTCGGCTACATCGCCGGTTTCAGCTTCTACTTCCCGAAAGCGTTCGGCTTCAAGCTGCACGAAGGTTGGGGTAAAGCAGCGTTCTGGTTCTGGATCTCGGGCTTCTTCGTCGCGTTCATGCCGCTCTATGCACTGGGCTTCATGGGCATGACCCGTCGTCTGAACGCTACCACCAACCCTGAGTGGGTGCCGTACCTGTACGTCGCCATGTTCGGTGCGTTGATGATCGCTGCCGGTATCGCCTGCCAGCTGATCCAGCTGTACGTGAGTGTCCGTGACCGTAAGCAGAACGCTTGCGACTCCGGCGACCCATGGAATGGCCACACCCTGGAATGGTCGACTTCCTCGCCACCGCCGTTCTACAACTTCGCCGTGATCCCTACCGCGAACACGATCGATGCCTTCACCGAAGCCAAGGAAGACGGTACTGCGTACCAGAAACCGAAGCACTACGAGCCGATCCACATGCCGAACAACACCGCCACTGGCGTGGTGATGGGTGCGCTGTTGACCGTGTTCGGTTTCGCGATGATCTGGCACATCTGGTGGCTGGCAATCGTGGGCCTGGTGGGCACCATCGGTTACTTCATCATTCACGCTGCCCGTGATGATCAAGGCTACATGGTGCCGGTCGAGACGATCGAACGCATCGAAGCCGAGCAACACGCTCGCCTGGTAGCCGAGAAGAAGATTCCGGCCAACCGTGTAGAAACCTCGTTGGAACAGGCTTAAACCATGTCGAACTTAGTGACCAATGCTGGACACGCCCATGTCGATGACCATGGGCACGATGACCATCACCACGACTCGGGGCCAATGACCGTCTTCGGTTTCTGGCTCTACCTGATGACCGACTGCATCTTGTTTGCGTCGATCTTCGCGGTGTACGCGGTACTGGTAAACAACGTAGCGGGTGGCCCGTCGGGCCACGACATCTTCGAACTGCCTTACGTGCTCGGCGAAACCGCCTTGCTGTTGTTCAGTTCGATCACCTACGGCTTCGCCATGCTGGCCTTCTACAAGGGCAGCAAGAAAGGCGTACTGAGCTGGTTGGCACTGACCTTCCTGTTCGGCCTGGGCTTCATCGGCATGGAGATCAACGAGTTCCACCTGCTGATCTCCGAAGGCTACGGCCCGCACCGTTCCGGCTTCCTGTCCGCGTTCTTCACGCTGGTAGGCACCCACGGTCTGCACGTTTCTGCCGGCCTGCTGTGGATGGCGGTGATGATGTATCAGGTCAATAAACACGGCCTGACCAACACCAACAAGACTCGCCTGAGCTGCCTGAGCCTGTTCTGGCACTTCCTGGACGTGGTCTGGATCTGCGTATTCACCGTCGTTTACTTGATGGGGACTCTGTAATGGCTAATGCACACTCCCATGACCATGACAGCCATGATGCGAGCCACGGCAGCGTAAAGTCTTACGCTATCGGCTTCATCCTGTCGGTCATCCTGACCCTGATCCCGTTCGGCCTGGTGATGTACCCGACCCTGCCGAAGTCGATCACCTTGATGATCGTGCTGGCCTTCGCGGTGATTCAGGTTCTGGTTCACCTGGTGTACTTCCTGCACCTGGACCGTTCCAAAGAGCAACGCGATAACGTGATTGCGTTCGTGTTCGCAGGTCTTGTGATCCTGCTGCTGGTTGGCCTGTCGATATGGATCATGTTCAGCATCCATACGTTCATGATGGCGAAGTGAGGTAAGACCCGATGTCGCTTAAGCACTTTATCCAAATCACCAAACCGGGGATCATTTTCGGTAACGTGCTTTCTGTGGCAGGCGGTTTCTTCCTGGCCTCCAAGGGACATGTCGATCTGGCCATTTTCCTGGCTGCGATGATCGGCACCTCCCTGGTGGTAGCTTCCGGTTGTGTCTTCAACAACTGCATCGACCGCGACATTGACATCAAGATGGAACGCACCAAGAACCGCGTGCTGGTGCAGGGCCTTATCTCCCTGAAACTCGCACTGCTGTTCGCGACCGTCCTGGGTGTTGCCGGTGTAGCCCTGTTGTACAAGGTGGCCAACCCGTTGGCGGCGCTGTTTGCCGTGATCGGCTTTGTCATCTACGTCGGCCTTTACAGCCTGTACCTCAAGCGCAAGTCGGTTCACGGCACGCTGGTGGGCAGCCTGTCGGGGGCGATGCCGCCGGTGATTGGTTATGTGGCTGTAACCAATAGCTTCGACATGGCCGCGCTGGTGCTGCTGGTGATGTTCAGCCTGTGGCAGATGCCGCACTCGTATGCCATCGCGATCTTCCGCTTCAATGACTACCTGGCGGCCTCGATTCCGGTTCTGCCGGTTAAACGTGGCATTCAAGTGGCCAAGAAACACATCCTGCTCTACATCTTGGCCTTCCTCGTGGCGACCTTGATGTTGACCTTCAGTGGCTACGCCGGCATGAGCTACCTCGCCGTCGCGGCGGCCATGGGCATGTACTGGTTGTACATGGCCTGGACCGGCTACAAGGCGGTGGATGACACCGTCTGGGCGCGCAAGCTGTTCGTGTTCTCGATCTTCACCATCACCGCGCTGAGCGTGATGATGTCTCTGGATTTCCAGGTACCCAAAGAGCTGTTGCTGACCTACGCACACTGAGTCACTGAGTATTAAAAAACCCCGCCTTCGAAAGAAGCGCGGGGTTTTTTATGGCCGGGCCTTTAAACTATTCCCACATTTTTCAACTGCAGGAAGCAACGCAATGACCAAAAAAGCCGTGATGGTGTTCAGTGGCGGGCAGGATTCGACGACCTGCCTGATCCAGGCACTGGCGCTGTATGACGAAGTGCACTGCATCACCTTTGATTATGGCCAGCGCCATGTGGCGGAAGTAGAAGTCGCGCAGCAGCTCGCCAAACAATTGGGTGCCACCGTGCACAAAGTGATGGATGTGTCCTTGCTCAACGAGCTGGCCATCAGCAGCCTGACCCGCGACAACATCCCCGTGCCGACGGTGAACAGCTCAGGCGACAGCCTGCCAAGCACCTTTGTGCCGGGCCGCAATATCCTGTTTCTGACCCTGGCGTCGATCTACGCCTATCAGGTAAAGGCTGAAGCCGTCATCACCGGCGTGTGCGAAACCGACTTCTCGGGTTACCCGGATTGCCGCGACGAGTTCGTCAAAGCCCTGAACAAGGCGCTGGAACTGGGCATGGAATACACGCTGCGCCTGGACACACCGCTGATGTGGCTGAACAAGGCCGAGACCTGGGCACTGGCCGACTACCACAACAGCCTCGACCTGGTACGCGAACAGACCCTGACTTGCTACAACGGCATCATCGGCACCGGCTGCGGCAATTGCGACGCGTGCAACCTGCGTGCGCGCGGTTTGAATGAGTATTTGCAGGACAAGGCGGCTGTGATGCAGAGCCTGAAGGGTAAGTTGCAGCTGAGCTAGCGTGTAGGGGCGTAAGCTGTACTCGGTCAAAATGTGGGAGCGGGCTTGCTCGCGAATGCGGTGTGTCAGTTACAGATGAATTGACTGACCTACCGCATTCGCGAGCAAGCCCGCTCCCACATTTAGATCACATTAACCAACCTATTAACGGTCAGGCAGCAGTACCGGTAATCCAGCGCTTGAACAACGCACGCGCGCCATAGGCGGGCAGGATGTTGAAGAACGCAAAACCGACTTTGATCGCGATCTGCACGTAGATCATGCTCAGGATGTCGCTGGTCTGCATCGCGCCGTAAAAGGCGATAAAGCAGAACAGGAAACTGTCGATGATCACCGCGAAGAACGTACTGAGGAAAATACGCAGGTACAGGTATTTGGAGTTGGTCAGTTCCTTGATCTTGCACAGCAAGTAGGAGTTGATGTTCTCGGACACCAAAAACGACACCGAAGACGCCACCAGTACCGACGACACTTGAATGATCACGTCATTGTAAGGCCCGTCGAGTTTCCAGCCTGGCAGCCCCGGCAGGAAGGTCGAGCCGTAGAGCAGGATGATGATCATCGCGTTACTGGCAAACGCAAACAGAATGGCCCTTCTGGCCAGGCGCAGGCCGAATTGCTCGTTGAGCAAGTCCACGATCAAAAAGGTCAGCGGGTAGAGAAACGTGCCCGGCGTGACGATGATGCCCATCGACTCCAGGTAAATCGGTTTGGTCGCGGCAATGCTGGTGAAGATATAAAACGTGAACAGCAACAGGTTCAGGATGATGTAGATCATCCAGGAGTTTTCATTACGGTCGTTTATGTCATAGGCCGTGAGTGTCCCTCCCTGTGAATAAAACTTTTTGTACATGCTCTTAACTTCCATTTTATTGAGGTTGTCCATTATTTCGCTGTTGATGACTTCACTCAGCTTGATCTTGATGACCTTGCCGGTGGCAATCACCATGATCACCGCCAGGCTTTTTTCATTCTCAAAACCCAGCAGTTTGTATTTGCTGTTTTCCAGGCCCGCTTCATACGTGGTCATTGAAGCGCTCCTCGATGATATCGCCGACCACACACAGGCGGTCTGAGCTGGCGCATGCTTCAAGGGTGATGAACATCTTCTTGGTGGCCCGGTCGTACACCAGCTTTTCTTTGCCGGGGCTCGACACGCCTTTTTGCACGATCAACAAATCGCCGGGCTCATTGATGCCGGGAATCGCGCGCTCCAGGCGCACGCCGATCAGGTTGTGGGAGGCGCCGAAGTAGTAGGTCAGCGGGTACAGCGTGGCCAGCTCGCCAATGCGCTTGTCCAGGTTCTGGATAACCAGGCTTTCCTTGAGGACCGGCACGGCCGCCGGGTTCATGTTGCCTTGGGGGGAAACACTGCTTTCGATGATTTCCTTGGCTTCAAAATCGATGGTCTCGATTTCGTCATAAGACACGCCAAAGAAGTCGGAGATCTTGCGGATGGTCGACTGTTGTACGTTGACGACCTTGCCTTCCAGGATGTTGTAGATGGTGGTCCTGGTCAGGCCGGCGGCACTGCACAGCGACAGCTGCGTTTCGCCACGGCTTTTGATCAAGTACTTGATGTTGCTCTTCAAGTGCTCGGTTTTTTCCCGTCTGTGTATCACGTGCTCACCACTTCCTTTTAGTCATCACCGTCCGTTTACACGCAGCTGCACGAGGGGAGCGCCACTCCTCGGGCTTCGCGGCGGCGGGAGTGTTGCATGCGTGGGGCCCAAGAATAAAGTCCCGAATGCGTTGGCCTGGCCCTGGGGCTGAGCCACGGGCGCGCAAAAAAGAACATTTAATTTGGAAAGTGTTTAATTTCCTGTTTAATTAAACGCAGCGGTTCAGGACGAACCAACACGCAACACCAGGGAGGGGAAGCGCACCGATGGCAGCCAACACCGCACCACTCAAAGACCAGGCCGACCTGCTGCGTCGTGGCCTGGCCGATCTGCGCGCCGAAGACCCGGAGCTCGCGAGCCTCCTGGATGCTGAAGTCTTCCGGCAGCACAACACCCTGTCTCTGGTGTCGTCGTCCAGTACCGTCAAGCCAAGCACGTTGGTTGCCTGTGCTTCGGTGTTGGTCAACGTGACGGCCGAAGGCATGCCGGGCAAACGCCACCGCCCCGGCTGCGAGCAGGTCGATCGGGTCGAAGCCCTGGCCATCCGCCGGGCGCGCGAGCTGTTCGACGCTCACTACGCCAGCGTGCAGTCGCATTCGGCTTCCAATGCAATCGCCCAAGTACTCTCGGCGCTGCTTGAACCCGGTGACACCTTGCTCGGCATGGCCCATGACCATGGTGGCGATCTCACCCTCGGCAGCCCTGCGGTGTTCACCGGCGCTTATTACAAGGCCATTCGCTACGGCACCACGCCTGAAGGCCTGATCGACTATGAGCAGGTGCGCAGCCTGGCGCTGGCCCATCGCCCGCGCATCATCCTGTGCGGCGCTTCAGCCTATTCGCGGGTGGTGGATTTCGAACGCTTGCGTGCGATTGCCGATGAGGCGGGCGCGATCCTGCTTGCCGACATTTCCCACATCGCCGGGCTGGTGGCGACCGGGCGGCATCCGAACCCGATCAACGCAGCCCACGTCACGGTGACCTGCACCCACAAGCAGTTGGGCGGGCCCCGAGGCGGGCTGATTCTGTCCGGCCGCGAGGCTGATACCAAGGTGCCTGGCTTGCGCTCGACGTTCAGCCGCGTCCTTGATCAAGCCGTGTTCCCCCGCATGCAGGGCGCGCCGGCGGTGAACCTGATCGCAGCCAAGGCGGCGGCGTTGGGTTACGCGAAATCAGCCGAGTTCGACGCCTGTATGGGCCGGGTTCGCACGCTGGCCGACGAAATGGCCCACGGGTTTCAAACCCATGGTTATGAGGTGGTGGGCGGGCGCAGCGAGAATCACACGGTGCTGATCCGCCTGAGTGGCGCCATGACCGGCGCCATTGCCGAGGCGGCACTCGAACGTTGCGGTATCGTGGTGAGCAAGCGCAGTGTGCCGGGGGAGATGCGCCCGGCGGCTGTCACCAGCGGCCTGTGCATGGGCAGTGGCTCGATGGCGCAACGCCGGATCGACCGCGACGGCTGCCGCCAGGTAGTCGAGTTGGTGTGCCTGGTACTCGACAGCGTGACACCCCTGGGCGAGCAGGATTACCACCTGGAACCTGCGGTGCGCGAGCAACTGCGTGCCGAGGTGCAAGCCCTGTGCGCCCGTTACCCCATCGCCGACTACCTTGAGGGCTGATTGAATCCGTGGTGGGTGTGCCTGGGCTGTCTGGACAGGCCCGCCGGGCATGCTTCATGCTCGCCTCTGTTGAAGGATCAAGGACGAGACCCATGCGCCGCGATGGCCAACCCGACAAAAACGCGCCCCTGTTGCCCGACGACGTGCGCCAACTGCTCGATACCGAGCTGAGCCGCCGTGGCTTGGGGCATTTCGAGGTCTACCAGTGCGGGCCGCCGCTGGAAGAAGCGCAGATTATTTCCAACTACCCCGACGCGCTGGAGCCCTCCGACAGCGCCGATGATTTCTACCGGCGCGGCGAACTGGTGTCGCTGACCCGCAAGCGCATCAAACCGTTCTTCTGGAGTGACGAAAACCTCTTGGCTGACGAGGCGGTGCCGGTGCCTGGCCCATGCAAGCCGGTGGGCGAGGGCGCGAGTTTCATCGTGCATGGCAATCAGGGGTTTTATTCGGTGCTCAACCTGTGCAGCTTCGGTGAAGACCAACAGTTTCGTGAGACGGTGCTGGCCCACCAGAGTGAACTGCAGATGCTGCTGGTGTCGGTCTACGACGAGGCGCTGGAAACGCGTGCACCCGCCGAACCCCCCAGCGTTCTGACGCCGCGCGAAACCGAGGTGCTGTCCTGGGCCAGCCTTGGCAAAACCTACAATGAAGTGGCGCTGTTGACCTCGATGACCTCGCACACGGTCAAGTTTCACATGAAAAATATCTTCGCCAAACTGGAGGTCAGCAACGGCAAGTCGGCGATCCGCAAGGCCCTGCAATTGGGCTATATCCGCCACCCGTCCTAGGTGTACCTGTCCTTTTGGGCAGCTTGTTGGTCGGTCGGTGGTGCTTTAGGTTCCGCAGCTATTGAGTTCGACGCCGGATACGCCGGGGTCGCCATTGCGAAGGGACTTCCCCATGACACATCACCGCCACCGCGAGCCCCGCTGATGGGCACCTTCCACGCCCTGCGCAGCCTGAATACCCGGTTGCAATCGCTGTTCATGATCACACTGGTGTTCCGCATGGGCACCCTGGCATTTCCCTTTTACGCGGCGTACCTGATCCATCAACACGCGATATCGCCGGGCACCGCCGGGCTGCTGGTGGGGGTGTACGGTGCAGGGGCGTTGTGCACTGACCTGATCATCGGCCCTGTGATCAGACGTTTCTCGGCCAACCGCGTGATTCTCGGCTCCCTGTTGTTCAATGCTGTGTTGCTGCTGGTCATCCCGGCGGTGGGCAACCCCTTCGCACTCTGTGTGTTGTCGTTTCTCTGGGGCGCCTGCTACGAAGCGTTCACACCGGCGACGTTTTCCGAGACGGTGGCGAACAGCACGCTTGAGACGCGCAAAGTGGCGTTTTCCTGCAACCGGCTGGCGATCAATATCGGCATGGCCATCGGGCCACTGCTGGGCAGCCTGGTGTTCCTGCATCACGCTGATGCAGTGTTTTATATCAACGCGGCCTTGTCGCTGATGGCCTTTGCAGCGTGCCTGCGCTTCGGGCGCTCACGAACGGTGCCGCAAGACGTGCCTGCCGCGGGCAAGGGCGCTGGCTTGCCTGAGGCGGCGCCCCACGAGCGCTCGAGGCTGCTGGTGATCCTGCTGGCGGCCCTGCCGGTGCACATTGCGTATGCGTTGCCGCCGACCTTTCTGTCGGCCTACATCATCAACTACACCCAACTGCCGACGTACTACGTGGGCGTGCTGTTTTTCATCAACGCGGCGCTGGTGATCCTGTTTGAAGTGCCGATCAACCTGCGCATGGCACACCTGTCGAGCAGCCGCTCGCTGGTGGCGGGCTTCCTGTTGGCCGGCGTGGGGTTCTTTTTGATGGGCTTCGGCGAGGTGGGCGCGTTGCTGATGCTGGCGACGGTGCTGTGGAGCCTGGGCGAGATGATCGTGTTCCCGGGCATCACCCACTACGTCAGCAGTATTTCCAGCCGCGCCACGGTGGACCGCAACCTGGGTTACTACTCGGCGGGCGTGAATATTGGCGTGATGCTCGCGCCGTCGCTGGCGTTCATGTTGATGGCCCGGCCGGCGCTGCCGTCGCCGTGGTGGCTGGCGGGGTTTGTATTGCTGCTGTTCGCGGTCGCCGTGGGCGTGATGAAAAGCTCGGCGGTGTTATGGAACAAGGAGGCGTGAAGGCAGCAAGGCGTGCGCCTTGCTGCCTCAGGCGCTTACTGCGCGGCGATGGCGTAACCGTCAAAGGCACTCTGCTGCTGCAGGGCGGTGACGATGGTCTTGCGTGAAACCGGCTGCTCGACGCCGCTGTTGTCGACGAAAGTTTCGCTTTCCAGCTCGGCTTCGCTGCCTTCGCCCACAAAGGTAAACCCGAGGAATTCCAGCGCTTCACGGTCAACGTTCAGCTTGGAGCGCGGCGTGCGCAGCGGCAGGGTGACGCTGATGCCATCCTTGCTGATCACGAACACTTCGGTTTCTTTCTTGGGGCGCGAGGCTTTGGCTTTACCGGCGCTTGGGTTACTGATGGCCTGGTGGCTCTGGTTCAGCACCTTCAGGGCCAGGCCGTAGACCAGCTCCTGGAACTCGGGGTCGTCCTTGAAGCTGGAAAGGATGCGGCTGATGGAGAATTTGCTGCTGAGGTCTTCCAGGGCAGCGTTGTCAGCCGTCTCGGCGTCCTTCAACTGCTTGAGCTGGCCCATCAGGTCGTAGGCCTTGTCGTCGTCGAACGCGTCGTGGGCCTGGCGGATGGCCACGCGCAGCTCGCGGATCTGGTCGCTTTCCCTGGAGGTGTGGAACGCGTCCAGCACCATCTCGCTGATGATCTTGGCCGCTGGCACATGCTGTGAAAGATTGATGGCGTTTTCGTATTCAGCTTTGGATTGCAAGGCGGCTACGGATTCTTCGGCTGTTGGTTCGGTGTAAGAATCGGACATTGAAATTTCACTACTTCAGTAAACGGGAGACAAAAAAGCGTCGCGCATTTTCAAGGGGGGAGGGGGATCAGGTCAAGGCAGCACAATGCCCTTATCCCGGCGCAAGGCACTCAGCGCCCGTTGCAGCCGCACGGCGCGGCCGCAGAACAGACCAACGGTAAACCCCGAAACGCCGCCCACTGCGATCAGCATTTCGGGGGTGCTCAACAGCAGCGGGTGCACTGCCTGCTGATAGCCGAAGTAGTACTTCACTGCAAAGAACAGCTGCGAGATCAACAGGGTCTTCCAGGTGCCCGGAAGCACCAGGGTTTCACCATTGGCGTCCAGCCGGGCGCCGTCAGCGTTGAACAGCCACAGGCCCAGCACGCTGCCGAGCAACGCACCGCCGACCCAGGCGCTGCTCGACAGAATCGAAGGCGCCAGCGACAGCAGCGACCACACCACCAGCACCACCGGCAGAATCATCAGCGACCGGCGATTCTCACGGCCGCCCAGGCACGCCTTGATGCCGTAGTAACAAATCAGCAGGTAGACGGCGTACACCCACAGGGGCGTGCCTTGGAGGATGTCGAGCATGGCGAGCTTCCTTGCACAAAGACGTTGTTTATTATTGGGTAGGGATCGTGTCAGTAGTGATAGCGGCACATCAGGATCTGTACTTCATCATCCTCTATGCCATAAACGAGGCGATGCTCTGCGGTGATTCGCCGTGACCAGAAACCGCTCAGGTTATGCTTGAGCGGTTCAGGCTTTCCAACACCTTCAAAAGGATCTCTCTGGATGGCTTTGATCAGCAGGTTGATACGCTTTAACCCCGCCTTGTCGTTCTGTTGAAACCAGAGATAGTCGTCCCAGCCCTCAGGGGTAAAGAGTATTTTCATTCCTCGATCAGCCCCCTTGGCTTGGCTTTACCGGCTCGCAAGCTGTTGACGGAGTTGATCAGACGTTCGGCATTTTTAGGTGAGCGCAGCAGGTAGGCTGTCTCTTCAAGGGCATTGAATTCAGATAACGAGATCATCACCACGGGCTCACCTTTTTGGCGCGTAAGTAACAGTGGGATGTGATCTTCGTTGACGCGGTCCATCGTTTCAGCCAGATGAGCGCGGGCGTTGGTGTAGTTGATGGTTTCCATGATGCTGTCCTCGTGTAATGGCTTGAACGTACAGAAATACGTACAGGTCTTCAAGGGGCAGCTTATGAACGGTCACTGAGTGGCAATAACCATGGCGGATACGCATCACTACTCAAGCTGCCTCAAGCACGCCTCCAGAATATCCAGCCCTTCCTCCAGCACCGCAGGCTCAATGGTCAGCGGTGCCAGCAGGCGGATGATGTGCCGCGACTTGCCGCTGGGCATCAGCAGCAAGCCGGCCTCGCGCGCCAGGCTCAGCAATTGGGTGAGTTGTTTGGACGCGGGCGTGCCGTCGGCATTGGCCAGCTCGATGCCCCGCATGGCACCCACGCCGGTCAAGCGCCCAAGGAAAGGCGACAAACCTTGCGCACGCCAGGCTTGATAGCGACTGACGATGGCCTCTTCCTGTTGCGCGCCCCAGGTGCTCAGGTGGGCGTCGGTCATTGCGTCCAGCGTGGCCAGGGCTGCCGCGCAGGCAATCGGGTTACCGGAATAGGTGCCGCCCAGGCCGCCTTTGGGCAGGTTGTCGAGCAGGGTTTTGCGCCCGACCACCGCGCCCAGCGGCACGCCGCCTGCGATGCTTTTGCCGAGCAGGATCAGGTCCGGCTCGATGCCCAGGCGCGAGAAGGCAAAGCGTTGGCCGGTACGGCCGAAGCCGGACTGGATTTCATCGGCAATCAACAGGATGTTCTTTTCATTGCAGAAGCGGCGCAGGGCCTGGGCGAACTCGATGTCCAGGGCGAGAAAACCGCCTTCGCCCTGGACCGGTTCGATGATGAAGCAGGCGACGTCTTCTACATCGATTTCCACGCTGAACAGGCGCTCCATGGCCTTGAGTGCTTCGGCACAGGTCACGCCGTTATCCGCGCTGGGGTAGGGCAGGTGGTACACCGGGCCTGGCAGTACGCCGACCTTCTGTTTGTAGGGCGCCACCTTGCCATTGAGGTTGAGCGTGGCCAGGGTGCGCCCGTGGAAGGCCCCGTCAAACGCAATCACGGCGGTACGGCCGGTGGCACCGCGCACGATCTTCAAGGCATTTTCCGCCGCCTCCGCGCCGCTGTTGGTGAGCATGCCGCTGACGGCGTAGCCCACCGGGATAAAGTCGGTCAGGCGATCCATCAGTTCGATGTAGGGGGCGTGAGGTGCGGCGTTGAATGCGTAGTGGGTCAGCTTTGTCGCCTGATCCTGAATCGCCTTCACCACGCCGGAGTGGCAATGCCCCAGGTTGAGCACGCCGATACCGCCGACAAAGTCGATGTAGCGTTTGCCCGTGGTGTCCCAGACTTCAGCGTTCTTGCCATGGCTGAGGCTGATGGGGTGAACGATGGAAATCGACTGGCTGATGGTTTCGCGGCTCATGAATCGGGGACTCGCAATGACGGGCGTCTTTTTATCTAAGCTGCGCCACGGGCACTGCCGCAAACGAAATAAAGTCGCCGGGTCATTATTAAAAGTCGGGATGTGCCTTGATGTAACCCACCATCCAGTTCAGGAAGGCTTTGACTTTCGGGATGTCACCGGCGTGCTCGGCATGGGCGATAAAGTGCGCGCCGGCGCTGGGCATCGTGTAATGCCAGGGGATGGTCAGGCTGCCGTTGGCCAGCTCTTCGGCCACCAGGTACTGCGGCACCAGCGCCACGCCATAACCTGATTGCGCGGCGCGAATGCACATGTAGAACGTGTCGAAACGCGGCCCGTGGTAGCTGTTCTGCGAATGCAGGCCCTGCTCCAGGAACCATTCATGCCAGGCTTCGGGGCGCGAGGTGCATTGCAGCAGGGTGTGGCGTGATGAAGCATCGCTGCCCTCGGCGACAAACCCCGGTGCGCACACCGGTACCACGGCTTCGCGAAACAGCTCAATGCACGTCGCGCCCGGCCATGAACCCTGGCCGAAGAAGAAGGCAATATCGGCCTTGGCTTGCAGCACGTCGAAGGGTTCCAGTTCGTTGCGCACGTCCAGGTGAATGTTCGGGTGCCTGGCGGCGAAATCCTTGAGCTTGGGTACCAGCCAGCGATCGCCGAAGGTCGGCTGAGTGGCGATGCGCAGCACTTCGGTCTCGCCGCCATAGGTGAGGATGTAGCGGCTGGAGATGTCTACTTGATTGAGGATTTTACGCACTTCGGCCAGATACAACGCACCCGCCGGCGACAGGTACAAACGCTGGCGCACCCGTTCGAACAGGTTGTGGCAAAGCATCTCTTCAAGCTGCGCCACCTGTTTGCTCACGGCACTCTGGGTCAGGTGCAGCTCTTCGGCGGCGCGGGTAAAACTCAGGTGGCGGGCGGCGGCTTCGAAGCACTGCAGGGCCGTCATCGAAGGGGTCAAACGTTTCGAAATCATGCAGTTCATTCCAAACAGGAAGGAGCCTTTGCCTAAAGGTCGTTTGTGGCAGGCAGGTAAAGCCGTCGATACTGCCCGGCAACACTATAAACCGGCGCGGGCTGTGCGGCGCCGAATAATAAGGAATGACAGGGAGTGCCTCGCATGAAAAACCTCAAGACCACCTTGGCCGCCATCACCGCCGCTGCCGCCTTGGGCCTGGCTGCCAGCGCTCACGCCGGTGCGACGCTGGACGCGATCCAGAAAAAGGGCTTTATCCAGTGTGGCGTCAGCGATGGCCTGCCGGGCTTCGGCGTGCCGGACAGCACCGGCAAGATGACCGGCATCGATGTGGACGTGTGCCACGCCATCGCGGCCGCCGTGTTCGGCGATGCGTCGAAGGTCAAGTTCAGCCAGTTGACCGCCAAGGAGCGTTTCACCGCGTTGCAATCGGGTGAAGTCGACGTGATCTCGCGCAACACCACCTGGACCAGCTCTCGCGATGCCGGCATGGGCCTGGTGTTCACCGGCGTGACCTACTACGACGGCATCGGCTTTCTGGTGAACAACAAGCTGGGCGTCACCGCCGCCAAGCAACTGGACGGCGCCACCGTGTGCCTGCAGGCCGGCACGACCACCGAACTCAACGTCGCTGACTATTTCCGCACCCACAGCCTGAAGTACACGCCCATCACCTTCGACACCGCCGACGAAAGCGCCAAGGGCCTGGAGTCCGGGCGCTGCGACGTGCTGACCACCGACCAGTCGGGCCTCTACGCGCAACGCATCAAGATGGCCCACCCCGACGAGTTCGTGGTGCTACCGGAGGTGATTTCCAAAGAACCGCTGGGGCCCTTGGTACGCAAAGGCGATGACGAGTGGTTCAGCATCGTCAAATGGACGCTGTTCGCCATGCTCAATGCCGAGGAAATGGGCATCAACTCCAAAAACGTCGAAGAGCAGGCCAAGACCACCAAGAATCCGGACATTGCACGGCTGTTGGGCGCCGACGGCGAATACGGCAAAGACCTGAAGCTGCGCAAGGATTGGGTGGTGCAGATCGTCAAGCAAGTGGGCAACTACGATGAGGTGTTCGAACGCAATATCGGCCAGGGCAGCGTGCTGAAGATCAAGCGCGGGCTGAATGCGCTGTGGAGCAACGGGGGCATCCAGTACGCGCCGCCGGTACGCTGATCAGTCCGACACCGTGTCCTTTCCTGCCGCCTTGGCCCGATACAGCGCCTGATCGGCACGCGCCATCAAGGCGGCAGGGGTTTCACCGCTACACCGTGTCACGACACCCAGGCTCAGGGTCACTTTGAAGTCACCCACGGCGCAGACCTGTGTGATGTGCTGTCGAATCCGTTCCGCCAAGGCTTTCGCATCGTCAAGGCTGCTGTCGGGTAGGACCACCATGAATTCGTCGCCACCCCAGCGTGCCAGCAGGTCACCCGGGCGCATGCAGTCCTCCAGGCTTTTCACCACGCGCATCAGCGTTTGATCGCCCACGGCGTGGCCATGCTTGTCATTGATCGGCTTGAAGTCATCGATATCCATGGCGACCAACGCCAATGGCAGTCGGAAGCGCTCGGCGCGATCACATTCTTCCAGCAGCACTTTATCCAGGCGATAGCGGTTGGCGATGAGCGTCAAGGTGTCACGCTCGGCCAGGGAGCGGTTTTCATCGAGTTGCACTTGCAGTTGCTGGTTGACCCGCGACAGTTCGCGCGTGCGCTCGGCCACCAATGCCTCAAGGGACTGGTTGCGCTGTTCAAGCTGTTCGATGGAGCTTTTGCGCAGATGAATATCGCGGTGGGCCCCCACCATGCGTGCCACTGAGCCGTCGGGGTTACGTGCAATGACGTAGCCACGGTCTTCAATCCACAGGTAGGTGCCGTCTTCCTTGCGGCAGCGGTATTCGGTTCTGTAGTGGGGGGCGCGCTGGCAGATGTAGTCATCAAACACCCTCATGACATGGGGGTAGTCTTCAGGGTGGATCACGCTTTCCCAGGTGTGCACGTTGTTATCCAGGGAGTGGCGGGGGTAGCCAAGCATTTCGTACCAGCCCGGGTTGCGGTACACAAAGCCGGTATTGGCGTTCCAGTCCCAGATCCCGTCGCTGACCAACTCCATGACGGCGTGCAGCATGTCTGAATTGAGGTCGGAAAAGTCATTCCTCAATGGGCTGTCATCAGATGTATCGTCCATCCTCTTGCTTCCCTGCGTGCGCTGGCTTTGAAGGCCAATCTTCGTTGACGCCCAGACTCCGTGGCTGACGTTACTTTACAACGGGGGCGGCTGGGTTTGAATAGGAGGGATGTGCTGCTTTAGTGGGGTGGCGGTGAACTGATCCGTTGTTCGATGCCGCAAGGTCGTCGCGATCACTGCCCTCGATGCATTAAATCACCGAGGGGCTTGCATCATTATCAGGCACAAGGCGCACTTCTACCCGTTGACCCAATGCTCTGGCCGCGCTTGCAAGCGTGGCCAAAGTCATGCCTGCATCGTTTTGATCCAGTGCTCTATCTACGGCTGTGCGACTGGTGTGCATGCGTTCTGCCAACGCCTTTTTACTGACTTTTTGCGCTTTCATTGCTTCTGCCAATTGCCATGCGATGACACGCTTCAATGCGGCGGCGGTCACTTCTTCCAGAAGCCCTTCGTCGCTGAGGAAGTCATCGAGGCTGGAGCCGATATGTTTGTTCATGGGGGACCTCATAGCTTGCTCTTTCGATGCTTTGCGGAGTTCAGGTCGACTAACGGAGTTTTTTGACTTTTTTTGATGAAACCGTGCAGTAGCACCATTTCGCTATTCACTAACGTAAAGATGACACGTGCGATGTTCACATCCAGGTCGGTTCGAATCTCCCAAAGTCGATGCTCCAGCTTGCGTACGAGTGGCATTCCCAGCGGCCAACCCAATTGAACGGACTTGATGTCAGTGCCTATGAGTCGCCTTGATTCCCTGGGCAGTTCCGTCAGCCACTCCCGCACGGGCTCGTTGCCCGCCTGCGTTCGAAAAAAAACAACACTCAGCACAACAGGTAGATCGTTCACAGAGAGTGCACCAAAATAGGTTCATGTGGCAATCGGCGATTGATAAGGTTTTCGCAAAGACCAGCCGGAGCCTGACACTTTCTTCAAGGCGTGAGGGTGTTGAAAATTTTCAGGAAATTTCCATAAAAAACAGAGTTTTGTGAAGTTTCCGGGAGGCGGGTAAGAGTAAGTTTTTGCATGTGTAGGAAACTTAGTCGGGCGCAACCATCCTCGTCCTCGGCCTTCCATCCGCGTTGTGCTGGTAAATCGCCTCTGGCTGGCCCCGTTCATTGAAAAACACCTGGCCGATCCCCGCCGAGTTCCACAGCCGCTCTCCCGCTTGGGCATGCTCGGGAATATGCGGCACGACCTCCATGGCTCGGCGGCGGGTGAACCCGTTAAGCGGCGAACGCGGTGAGTAGAGCCAGCGGTTGAGGCGGTCAAACCACTCCAGCAGGCGCGGGGGGAATTCATTCTTGATGCCGCTGCTGGTGATCTGCCAGATCCTGGGGCCGGCGTTGCGGTGGCGGATCAGCACTTCATAGACGAACGAGTAATGCACGTCACCCGACAGGATCACGTAGTTCCCGGGCGTGCGTGAGTGGCGGAAAATGTTGAGAATCACCTGGGCCGCGCCGCGATGGGCCATCCAGTTTTCGGCGTCTACCAGCAGCGGGTGGCCGCACCAACTGAAGACCTTTTGCACGGTCTCGATCAGCTTGACGCCAAAGACCGGCGCCGGGGAGACGATAATGGCCGAGGGATGATCCAGCAGGGCTTGTTGCAGTTCGCTTAAGGCTTCCCAGTCGAGCAAGCCGGAGGGTTGCTTGAGGGTGAATTCGCTGCGCCAGCGCCGGGTACGTGTGTCGAGTACCACCAGCGCGGGCGTGGTGGGCAGCACGTAGTGCCATTGCTGAAACTGCAACAGGGCTTCGATCAGCTCATCCTGCGCGGCCGCATTGAGAGGGGCATTTTGCACCCCGGTCGTCAGCGCCCGGGTTTGGCTGACCAGCTCGGCAAACACCTGCGGCTGGTTACCCCAGCCCTGACACAGCAGGTACGCGAGCAAGGCGTTGCCGATGATGCGCTTGGAAAACGGGTGGCCGTAGGCCGTTTGCTCCCACTGGGCGCTGAGGTTCCAGTCATCGGTGATGTCGTGGTCGTCAAAGATCATCAGGGTCGGCAGATGGGCAAATACCCGCGCGACGCCCGGCAGCCCGTCGCGAAAGTGTTCAACCTGCACCTGTTCGCGGGTATAGCGTGCCTGTTCCTCACGACTCAATTGCGGTGGTTGCGGTGTGATCAGTGCCCAGGGCGTGGGCGACCACACCAGCAAGTACATCGCGATCACTTCAGCCAATGTCACCAGGTGATTGTCCGCAGTGCTGCTGGTGAAAATCGGCTTTTTCACCCCGCCGAAAAACCGTTCGCGCAAGGTCTCGTTGCTGTCCAGTGCCGGTAGCAGGTCGGCGCGATGGTAATAGCTGGCGCGATGCCCGTAGAGGCCGGCGCTGTCGTCCACCACCGCGCCTTCCAGGTATTCGTCAAACAGCCCCAGGCGCGCGATCAGTGCGTGAATCGCCCGCAGCATGGGGCCTGCGACATCGTCGGCGTAAATCTGGTCGCCGCTCATCATCAACAGAGCCGGGCGTTCGGCCGGGGTGCGCGCATCAGCCAGCAGGCGGTCGACGCACAGCAAACCTTCGTCGGCGCGGTGATGGGGTTTGCGGCAGGAACCGTGGACCAGTTGATGGATACGGCTGTGCAACACGAAATTCGGGTAGCCGGTATCCGTGTGCAAAAGGTGCGGCGCCCATTCGGCGATGCCGCTGCCTTCGGTCAGCAGGTCATAGCCGATCACCACGTCCTGAGGCAGCGCGTCGTCCAGCGGTACGTCAATCAAATGAATGAAGGCGTGGCGCCCCACCGGCACGACCTGGCATTGGCCTTGATCCAGCATGATCTCAATGGTCTGGCCTTCGAGGTATAGCCTGAGCGTCAACGCCAGTTCACGGCTGCCCGCCAGCCACAGCACCAGACGCCGGGGTTCGAGGCGGCGCAGCAGTGGCCCGGCGAGGACGGCGGGCAGTGTGTCGGTGTTTGGCATGCAGGCAAAGGTTCCAGGCAGGATCAAACCGGCGAGGTTAGCGCACTGGATGTCGGCATTTTGTTAAGCGGCCGGGCTGCATCTGTATCAAAAGTCGTCGCTGGCGTTTGCACACTCACTGGCCACAGGCGTTGTCGCGCCTTCCTTGCCTTCCACCACAAAGGCTGCGCGATGCTCCGCCACCACGTTACGCAATGCGCTGTAGTAATCCGGCAGTTTTTGCAGGCTATCGGTGAGCGGCAGCAACGACGCGCGCGTGTCCACGGTGCCACCCACCAGGCTGACAGTGCCCAGGGTTTGTACGGTATCGCTGTCTCCCAGTGGCGAGACCAGGAAACTCAAGACCTTGCCCGCCGCATCACGGCTGTTGCCGGTGCCCAGCAGCGGCAACTCGACAATCGGCCCATTGCCAACGCCCCACACGCCAAACGTCTGGCCAAAGTCAGCGGTATGGCGCGGGATGCCCAGGCGGTCCGACACATCGAACAACCCCACCACGCCCACGGTGGTGTTCACTGCAAACCGGCCCAGGGTGTTGATCGAACGGCGCGGGTTACCTTGCAGCAAGTCATTGATGAACACCTTTGGCTCGCTGAAGTTGGTGGCGAAGTTATGCACACCCTGCTGAAAAAAATCCGGCAGGTGGCGGTAACCCCGTGCCACCGGGGCCAGGGCGTAGTCATCCACGGCCCGGTTAAACGCGAACACCCCACGGTTGACCGGTTCGGCCGGGTCATACACCGGGTAGCTCACCTGCGCGCATTGGGTGGTGGGCGCCACGGGCGTGGGGCTGGCGCAGCCTGTCAGGTAAGACACGGTCAACAGCAGCACCGCCTGGCGGGCCAGGTGCTGGGGATAAGTGAGCGAGCGCATGGTCAGTCTCCGCAAAAGGGAGGCCGATGCTGGCAGCCGCTTCTTGCGCAAAGATGTCTGGTTTATTGCGCTGTTGACGCTTTATTGCACGGTTGAAATATATGACGCGACGCGCCGAATGGTTTTAGATAGCCCCTCGACCAACCCATGTGATGCGTGCCGGTGAGCAACCTTTTGATCGTGGACGATGACCTTGAAGTCCTCGCGCTGCTGAAGAAATTTTTCCTGCAACACGGCTATACGGTCGAGACCGCTGCCAGTGGCGCCGGCCTGTGGGCGGCCATGGAGCGCGAACCTGCGGACCTGATCATCCTCGACCTGATGCTGCCGGGCGATAACGGCCTGCTGCTGTGCCAGCGCTTGCGCCAGGAGTATGCGACCCCGGTGATCATGCTGACCGCCATGGGCGAACTCAGTGACCGCGTGGTGGGCCTGGAAATGGGCGCCGACGATTACCTGAGCAAACCCTTCGACGCCCGCGAACTGCTGGCCCGGGTGCGCGCGGTGTTGCGCCGCGCCGGTGAAAGCCGGCTGCCGGTGGGCGAGGCCGCCCGCCCGTTGATCCGCTTTGCCGGCTGGCAACTTGACCTGACGCGCCGCGAATTACGTTCACCCGACCACGTGATGATTCCGCTGTCCTCCGGCGAGTTCGACCTGCTGTTGGTCTTCGCCGAACACCCCCAGCGCGTGCTCACCCGCGAGCAATTGCTGAACCTGGCGCGCGGCCACAGCCACGATGCGTTCGACCGCAGCATCGATGTGCAGGTCAGCCGCCTGCGCCGCAAGCTGGAGTTCGATACCAAGCGCCCGGCGATGATCCGTACCGTGCGCAACGGCGGCTACCAATTCACCGCCAACGTGACCCGCTCATGAGGCGCCTGCCCCGCGATACCGTGGCGCGCTGGATCGCCCTGACCATTCTGCTCGCCATGTTCACCGCGCTGGCATTTAACGCCTTGTTTGTGCAATTGGCCGGTGTGTGGGCGCGGCCGCCGCTGACCGAAATCGGGTTGCTGGAAAAAATCGCCGTGGTGGTGCGGGCGGTGGAAGCCTCCGAGCCCGCCCAGCGTGAGCGCCTTACTCAGGCGGTGGGTGATGAGCAGTTCAACGTGACGTGGGCGACCGAGCGTGAAACATTCGGCTTGCCCGAGCAACTCGAGCCGGACTTTCACTCGGGCGATGAAGTCTTCAAGCATCTGCTGCCCGGCCCGCTCCGGTTGATGGCCGGCTACGAGCCTTCCGACTGGACGGACGGCAAAGGCCACTATGCCTTGGTCGTCCGGTTGGTTGACCATTCCTGGCTGATGTTCAGCGCGCAGTCTCGCAGTTGGGGCTTGGGGGAGGGCCAGCGCAGCCTGGTCGTGTTGCTGCTGGTATTAATCTCCACCGCGTTGGTGACGCTGGTGGCAACCCGGCGCCTGGCACGGCCCCTGCAACAGTTCGCCCAGGGCGCGCGGCGCTTTGGCTCGGACTTTCGTGCGCCGCCCATCGAGCCGGTCGGGCCCCATGAAATCCGCCAGGCGATCCTCGCTTTCAATGGCATGCAGGCGCAATTGCAGCACTTCATCCAGGACCGCACGCAAATGCTCGCGGCCATTTCCCACGACCTGCGCGCGCCCCTCACACGGTTGCGCCTGCGCGGTGAGTTCATTGAAGACGCCGACCAGCAACAACGCCTGTTTCGCGATGTGGATGAAATGCAGGCGATGATTAACACCGCCCTGGAGTTCTTCCGTGATGACGCCCGTCTGGAGGAAGCCACCCAACTGGATTTGGCTGAGCTGCTGCAAACCCTGATCGACGACTACCGCGACCAGAATATCGACATCAGCTTCCGTGGCCCGCCCCGGCTGGTGTATTGCGGCCGGCCGTTGGGCCTCAAGCGCGTCATCACCAACCTGGTGGAAAACGCCATCCATTACGGCGCGGCACCGGAGATCGAATTGCTGTACATCCCGGGCGAGGTCGTCATTCACGTGCTCGACCGTGGCCCCGGCATTCCTGCCGAGCACCGGGAACAGGTGTTTCTGCCGTTCTACCGCCTGGAAGGCTCGCGCAACAAAAGCACCGGCGGTGTAGGGTTGGGGCTCTCCACGGCGCGGGCGATTGTGCTGGAACATGGCGGAACGCTGACCCTGGCAGAACGCCAGGGCGGCGGGCTGGTGGCGATGATTGTGCTGCCCGTCTGACAAACGGCGACAGACGGCGGAGTGTGAATGCGGGCTTGCTGTGGCGAGGGAGCTTGCTCCCGTTTGACTGCGTAGCAGTCGCCAGCTTCAGGGGCGCTTCGCACCCCAGCGGGAGCAAGCTCCCTCGCCACACAAGCCCGCTCCCACAGGTTAACCGTGTCAGATGTGTGAATCCTCGATCACCTTGGGCACGGTGAAGCGGAACTCGCTGCCACGGCCCACTTCACTTTCAGCCACGATCTTGCCGCCGTGGGCCTGAACGATCCCCTTCGTGATGTACAGCCCCAGCCCGCTGCCGGTAGGGTTGTTTTCGGCTTGGGTCCAGTAGCGGTCAAACACATGGGGCAGTTGCTCGGGTGCAATGCCTTCGCCGGAATCGCGCACGACGAATACGATTTCTTCGCCATTGCTCATGGCGCTGATACCGATATTGCCCTGACGCGGCGTGAATTTGATGGCGTTGCCGATCAGGTTCGACAGCACCTGGAACAGACGCTCCGGGTCAGCGTGGATCTGCAGACCGGGCTCGGTGTTGAACGACAGGTCGATACCTTTTTCCATCGCCAGTGGCGTCAGCAGCGAGTAGGCCTCTTCAAATATCTGGCTGACATCCAGCTTCACCGGTTTGACCACGTAGCGTCCGGCTTCGATTTTCGAGGTGTCGAGCAAGTCTTCCAGCAACACGTTCATGCGCCCGGCGGCTTGCTGCATGGTGTCGATGGCCGAGGAAATGCGCCGCGAGGTGTGTGGGCCGTCGGAGCTGAACGCCTTTTGCATCATGCCGCAGAGCATCGAGATGACCGTCATCGGGTTGCGCAGGTCGTGGGACACCACCGCCACCAACTCATCACGCGCACGCACGGCTTGTTGTTCGCGCAGTACTTGGCGGGCCAAGTCATTTTCCAGGGCCGAGCGGCGCAGGTCATTGGCGGCAAACAGGTCGCCGTGGCTCCACTTGGTGGAGATACCGGCCATTTCCACTTTCCAGATTTCAAACGACGTGCGTGGGCGAAGGCGCAGGCCGGCGTCGGAGTTTTCCAGGTCCAGCGGCTTGTTCGGGTCACCGCTCCAGTTGATGTTTTCCTTCACTTCCGGGCGGAACCACAGCACGCCGTTGTCCACCGGCTTGGGCAAGCTCATGGCCAATACGCCGCTGGCGACCTGTTGAAACTCGGCAGCAGGCGGGTAGACCGACGACAGGTTGTGGCTGGAAAACACCGGCTCGCCGGTTTCGATGAGCCACTTGTGCAACGCCCGAATCTGCGCCGGCTCCGGGCAATTGCCGTAACGGTGCAGTTGCTTGTCTTCGATGATCGCCACGCCGCCGGACAGGGTCAGGTCCAGCAGCCACTGTGGCTGCTGGGCGAGGCCGTCGAACACGTTTTCCTTGGAGGCTTTCATCGCCTGGTCAAGAGAGGCCAGGGTCTCGACTTTTTCTTCGCGCTGGCGACTCAGCTCCAAGGCTTCCATGGCACTGATCTGCAGCGACAGTACCTGGCCGATGGTCTGGCACGCGGTGCGTAAATCGTTCGGCACCAACAAGGGCTCGCGGTTGCCGCAGCTGATCAGGCCCCACAGCTTGTCGCCCTTCATCAGCGAGATGCTCATGGACGACAGCACACCCATGTTCTGCATGTACTGGCAGTGAATCGGCGACACGCTGCGCAGGGTGGCAAAGCTCAGGTCCAGCGGCTGGTCGTTGTCCGGGCGCAGCTTGGGCAGCAGCGGCACGGGCTCGTAGGCCGCGTTCGGGATGATGCGCAGCCAGTTGGTGCGATACAGCTCGCGGGCTTGCTCCGGGATGTCGGATGCGGGGAAGAACAGCCCGTTGAACAGTTCCATGGACGGCGCCGACGCTTCGGCGATCACCTGGCCATGGCCTTCGTCTTCAAAGCGGTAGATCAGCACCCGGTCATAACCGGTCATGGCCTGGATTTCATTCACGCTGATTTCGTACAGCGCCTGCAGGGTTTTCGCTGACTGCAGGCGCTGCAGCATTTTGCCCAGGTCGCTGGTGCGACCGTTCAACGCGCGGGGTTTGAAGTTCTCAAGGCGCGGTTCGAACTCCAGCACCAGCACATGTTGATGGCGATGCAGCAGGCCTTCGAACTCGGCGCCGTTGAGCGTGACGTGCAGCGGCGGCGCGTCGAAGAACGTGTTGTTCTCAGCCATGGTTTTCACGGCCTGGGCATGTTCGGCGCCGAGCAGCGTATGCAATGGCTGGCCCAGCAGCGCCTCGGGTGCTTGGCCGAACAGGGCGCCCACGTTGGCGCTGATCTGCACGATGTTCAGTTCCGGCTCCGACAACGTCAGCAGTACACCGTGGGGCTGAATCGCCCCCGGAAAGCGAATGGGTTCGTCGGCGCAGTTGGCAAGCAGCTCTTCAAAATCTTCGGGTTTCATAGCAGTACCTCCTGGCGGTCGAGCCATTGCTCAAAGCCGCTGAATGTCGAACGGGCCGCGTCCACCGCGCACTGTTTGGCGTGCGTATCCAGTGGCAAGCGGCCCAGGTAATCGAGAAAGTCTTTCCAGCGTCGGCCCGTGTCGGCGCCATACACATTGAGAAACGCACCGCCGTTGTCCGCATCGATGCCCAGGCGCTGAGCCATTTCGCGGCGCAGCACCTGGCCGCCCAGCGTTGCGCCTTCCAGCACATAGAGGGCGCCGAGGCAGGCGGCAGGTGTGTCAAAGGTGGGCAGGTCGGAACAGGCCGGCAGGGCGTTGATGGCGTCATCATTCAGGCCGAGGGCGTGCAGGTCGCCCACCAGCGTCGGCGTTTTCACACGCAGCGTCTGGTCAAAGCCGTCGGGGATCAAGCCACTGTCGTACAGCGCCGCTTCCATCGGCCCATAAAACCCGTAATACGCCTGGAGCAAACGCTGATACCAACCGGTATCGAGGCGCTCGGAGAAAAACGGCAGGCGCTTTTCCAGCGCTACATGCAGCAGGCCGGTGCCTGCGCGCAACGCTTCCAGTAATGAGGGCGCATTAACGTCATGGGCCTGTGAATGCATTCAATGAGCTCGAACTGTGGGCCTTTCGGCCATGAATGACGCATGGAAATGGGCGACGATTCTACACAACTCATGGTCGTCAACTGTACGCACAAGGCGAAAAGGCTGACCGGCGGATCAGAAAAGTCGCTCCTTGCATCTTTAATGACCGCAGGGCATCGCTTGAAGTTCGGTTTAAGTGATATCGCTGCGATATCAGTGCAGAGATCCTTGCTGGGTCAGTGCAGTTTGCACGCATTCCAGCAAATGCTCGGCGCTCCACGGCTTGGGCAGGAACCGCACACTGCTGCCCAATTGCGCCGCCAGTTTGGTGTTGCCGGACGTCAACACCACCGGCACTGACGGCCAGCGATGGGCCACCACCCGGCTCAAGTCATAACCATTGAGCAACCCCGGCATCTGTATATCACTGACAATCAGGTCCACCGGGTCGTCGGCCCGCTCCAGGAAAATCATCCCTTCATCCGCCGAAGGGAAGGACGTGACGTGCGCACCGAACTCCTCCAGTACGTCCACCATTAACGAGCGAATGATCTCGTCGTCTTCCAGCACTAAAATCGATGGCTGAGCCATGATCCTTACTCCACCATCAGGGTTCATACAGGTTGAGTGGGGCGCGATTGCAAGAGTTTCGGCGGTCAGGATTTTTGCCGATGGATGGTCATATAGACGTGTTTGGCCTGCGGTTGTCCCCGGAATCCGGGCTTTCAGCTTGCTGGGTTTTTGCGTTTCATCAGGAATAAATCGTCGCTCCCAGGCGTTGTCCGAAAAGGGGTGCTGCAACCGGCGCCGAACTTCCTGACCCTCCCTGAAAAGACCGCGCCTTTGAACCGACCCGTGCTGCCCATTTCCTACGAACATCTGGACCGCTGGATTGCGTCGTTGCAACCGGCGCTGCTGGAGGAGGCTTTCACCTGCGTGATCGGCATCCTGCGCGGTGGCGGGCCCCTGGCCTTGATGGTTTCCCACGTCACCGGCGTTGCCCCGGCATTTCTGCGTTACCAGCGCGCTGACCGCAGCGTGGCCTGGGACTCGTCGATTCCGATTCCGCCGCCCGGCAGCACGGTGCTGTTGTGCGAGGACATCGCCGGCAGCGGCCACACCCTCAAGGATTGCTCCCACTTCCTGCAGCGTCAGGGCCTCAGGGTGAAAACGCTGACCGCCGGTTTCGACGACCTCAGTGCCACCCGGCCTGACTACGGCATCGACGGTCGCGGTTACTTCCTGCAATTTCCCTGGGAGCGCCAGGCACGCACCACCGCCTACCGCGACCACTGGCAGGAAACCCGTGGCGGGCGCACCGGCGAACTGGCCCAGGACCACGAATACGACGCCTATGCCATTGACCTCGACGGCATCCTGTTGCCCGACATTCCCGAAGCGCAGTACACCGCCGACCTGCACGCCGCGCTGCGGCAACGTGATCAACTGGCACCCTTCGAGCACTTGCCCGCACTGGGCCCTGTCAAAGCCATCATCACCGGCCGCCCGGAAATGGACCGCGCACGCACCCAAGCCTGGCTCGACCGCCATGGCCACGGCGCCACGCCGTTGATCATGCGCGACACCACGCGCTACAGCGACACGCCCGAACACGTCGCCCACCATAAAACCAGCGCCACCCTGCAACTGGCCTGCACCCATTTCGTGGAAAGCGACCCGGTGCAAGCGATCCTCATTGCGCAGCAAGCTCCGCTGTTACGCGTGATCTGGTGGGACGCTCAATCCCGGCAAGGTCGCCTGCTCGGTGCAGCGCAGTGGGGCTGATACAGGCATAATCGGCCCACTGTTGCCCGCTGTGGAGCCCTTGATGAAGTACGCCTTGCTGACCCTCGCCCTGATCCTCAACACCGCCCCGGCCGTTGCCGCGGGGGATGCCGAAGCGGGCGGCAAACTGTTCAGCAAGACCTGCGGCGGCTGCCACAGCATCGGCGAAGGCGCGCGGGGCGGGTTCGGGCCGGAACTCAACGGGATCATCGGGCGGCCCGCCGGGACGACCACCGACTATCAGTATTCCGACGCGATGAAGAACTCGGGCGTGGTCTGGACGCGCGACAAGCTCGCTGCCTACATCGAGGCCCCGAAGAAAGTCGTCAGCGGTACGCGCATGATTTTCTGGGGTATCAGCGACCCGGAGAAGATTGAAAACATCCTGGCCTACCTCGAAACCTTCCAGCCCAAATGATCACTCGCGCACGTTCCTGAACAGCATCAGCCGCGCACTCTCGTGCAGCCCGCGTGTCAGCCCCTGCAAGCGTTGAAACTCCTGCGGGTGTTGCTCGGCCACATCCTCCCGAGGGGTTTGTGAAGCCAGGTCGTGCAAGGTCGGCGAGCTGCCGTCATGTTGCATCTGCAGGAGGAAATGCTGAGTCACGCCACCGATGACCGGAAAGGTCCCTTCGTGCAGCACCAACGGCACCATGCGCTCGCCTTCCGGCGCCGGTTGCTGGATGTCCCGGCCCATCGCGCCATTGGTAAACGGGATGCCCGCCATGCCCGCGACGGTCGGCAGCAGGTCAGCCAGGCCCACGGCCTCTTCGATCACCCGGGGTGCAAGGCCCGGCGCGTGGATCAGCAGCGGCACGTTGTTACTTTCCAGGCCCAGTTGTTCGAAGGCGGGCGCCATGTGCGGGATCTGGCTGATGCGCGTGTTGTGGTCGCCGAAGAGCACGAAAATAGTGTTGTCGTACCAGCCTCCAGCTTTGGCAATCTCCATCAAACGGCCGATGTTGTAATCCAGCAAACGCACCGCGTTGTACTGCTCGACGCTGCGCGAGCCGGCGCCCTGGGCTTGTTCCAGTGTCACGTTGTTTAACTGGAAACCGTCGTTTTGTTTAGGGATGGTAAACGGCCGGTGGTTGCCGGAGGTTTGCAGGTAGGCGAAGAAGGGTTGGTCTTTGGGCACCGCGCGCAACAGTTGATCGCCTTCCTTGAACAGGTCCAGATCGGAAATGCCCCACACATCTACCCGTGGCGAGCGCCAGTGGCTTTCGTCAAACAGTTGCACACCATCGATGCTCTGGCGGATCAGCGCGTTGATGTTGGCCCAACCGGCGTTGCCGCCGATCATGTAGAACTTTTGATACCCCTCGAACGCATTGATCAGCGTGTGTTGCCGGGTAATCAGCGGGTTGCGTGTGGCGGTCTCCTGACGCGTGACGTCCGGCACGCCGGTGATGCTCGCCCACACGGTTTTCGCAGTGCCGGTGACGGGCACGTAGAAGTGCTTGAAGAACAGGCTTTGCGTGGCCAGTTTGTCCAGGTTCGGCGTGGGGTTCAGTGGGTTGCCGTAGGCGCCGACCGCGCTGGTGCCGAGGGATTCAAGCATCACGAAGACCACATTGGGTGGGCGATCGCCCGCCAGCCTGTACGGCTGGACGCCTTGTTCGCGTACGAAGCTCAGGTGTTGGGCGTCTGGCTTTTCCACACCCAGGTACTTCGCCACTTGTGGATACAGTGTGCGCACCTGAGCCTCATCGTATTGCGACTGGCCGACCTTGAGGGTGTCGTACAAAAACAGCACCGGGTTCAGGCCGACGGCAGCGACCTGGCTATTGCCGGAAAAAAACGCATCGCTCCAGCGCAAGGGCACCGGGTTTTCCAGGTTCAGATTGGCCACGCGGCCGAGCAGGGCCAACAGCACGACGACCACGCCAACGACGGAGGCAGAAGCCACTGTCAGTTTGCCGATGGCCTTGGGCTCGCGGTCCAGGGTAAGCCGCTCCAGGCAGACCAACGCCCACACCCACAACGCCACTGCCGCCAGCCAGCAGGCGGTTATCCACAGCACCGGGTAGGTTTCCCACACCATCTGTTGAGAAATCTGCGCGTCTTGCAGGTAACGCAGCACTGTCGCGTTGATGCGCACGCCGAGGTAGGCGTAATGGCCGAAATCGAGGATGTACACCAAACCGACCACGGCCAGTACCACCACCAGATAACCGCGCGCCAGCCAGCGCAGGACGGGCAGGGTGGTGAGGTTCCAGCGCGGCAGCCAGGCCAGCACGCCCAGCGGCAACAGGATCAATACAGCCAGGCGCAAGTCGAAGCGCAGGCCGATGCCGAGGGTTTCGAGCAGTGTCGGGGTGTTCAGGGGCAGGCCGGAAAACGCCAGTACAAACACCAGCCGCAGTGCGGCCAGCAACGCAAACACCAACCCGATAGCGCCCACGCCGTAGCGCAGGCGGCGTGATTGCAACGCACTCATTGTTGACCTCTATTCAATCTCAAAAACACCACAAGACCCCTGTGGGAGCTGGCTTGCCTGCGATAGCGGTGTATCAGTCTCAGCCTGTTTTCCTGACACGCCGCCATCGGGAGAAAACCTCTTCCCACCGTTTGAATTGCATTAACCCAGCGACTACGCAGTAGATCGCCAGCAGCGGATCCACGAGATAGTCCCAATAGTTCTCCGACGCCTTAAGCCGCAACGCAAACGCCAGCGTACCCACCGCCAACATCCACACCGCCAGCCCATTACGCAGCCACAACGCCACCAACGCCGCCGCCGCCATCAGCACAATCATCGGCCGAGGGTTAAACCCCCACCGATACGGATCGAAATACGTCAGCCCCAACGTGGCCGGGTACAACACCAGGCTCAACACGCCAAACAGCACCAGCATCTGCGCCCGATGCGGCCGCTCGAGCGGCTGCACCAACCCCAACCGACCCAGCGTCACCCACGCCAACAACACCAACGTGCTGATCGCCAAGTCATCGGTAAAACTGCGCACATATGCCGCCAACGACAGCCCGTTCAGCGGGATAACACTCAGCACCACCAGCATCGGCAGCAGCCACGGTCGCCAGCGCTCGTTAAACCGAAACAGGCTCAACAACACAAACCCCAGCAACACAAAACTCAAATGGGCCTGCCATAACGAGATCATCACAAACGCTCCGACAGCCAGGCTTCGTTGAAGCTGACGTGTTTGATAAAGGTGTTATTCCACGAGTACACCAAGTGGTACATGCCGTCCGGGCTGCGGCTGAAGTACGGGTACTCGTATTCGAATTCGCAGCCACTTGGCTTGCACACGCGGTAGTCCAGGCTGCTGAGAAAACGCTCCTCCAGCGGCAAGCGCAGGGCGCCGCTGGAGGCGCGAAAGCCCTCGCCGATGATTTCTTTATAAGCCTCGGGAGTGAAGGGTTGGCCGAGCGGGTCTGGCGACTGGTCCAACTGCGCGACGGTGTGCCATTGGCTCATAGTGGCGTCGGTGCCGTAGAGGCTGAGCTTGAAGCGGCCGTCTTGCAGGTCGTTCAGCGCCACCAGCAAACCGTCGCCTCTGGTGCCGACTGCCGCGAGCGACGAATTGGGATTGGACGGCGCCAGCGGATACGGCTCGCTCCACGTCTGCCCCGCGTCTTCAGTGCGGCTAGCGAGCACGCGGTGGTGGGTCTCACCGGCGTAGCGCAGCATGGCGATGGCGCGGGTTCCGTCCAGCGGCACGATGGTCGGTTGCAGGGAATGCTTGCCTCGGCTGATGCGGAATTTGTCGATCACCGCGCCGTCTGCGCTGAGGTACAGGTACTCGGCGAACTTGCCCATGAATTCGTGGTACACCGGCAGGCCGATGGAGCCGTCGGCATGGAACACCGGCGCCGCGCGCACCAGCGTGCTGACGTTAAAGAACGGTGACGTCACCAATTGCCGGGGCGCCGACCAGCTCGCGCCGAGGTCATCCGACACCATCACATTGATCGCGCTGGCGGCCCAACCGCCGACCGACACCGACACATAAAACATCCACAGGCGTTTATCCGGGGCCAGGGCGATGACCGGGTTGCCCAGCTTGCGGATGTAGCGCCCGGTGCCATCGCGCGTGCTTTCGCGGGTGGCCAACACCTGTTCGGCGCCCCATTCGCTGGCGCGCGCATCAAACCGCGCGGTGCGCACCTGCACATCGGCGGCGCCTTCGCGGGAACCGGCAAACCACACGGCCATCAAGTCGCCACCGGGCAAGGTGGTGACGGAGGAAGAGTGCACAAAGTCGGTGAGGGTCGAAGACACAAAACGGCTGGTGTATTGCGGCGCGTCGGCCACCTTCGAGGTGTTCGGGCCTGTTTGGGCAAATGGCGCCAGCACGTGGGGCGGATGGCTTAGCCAGGCGGCAGTAAAAACGCCGAGCAAGCTGATGATCAGTAGGGCGGAGCGCATAGGGAACCTGTCCGGGAAAAGGATTACTGCGCACGTTCATCCGGCAGGCGCTTCCTGCGACCGGTGAGCATGGATAACGGCAGGTTGTCCTTGACCTGAATACTTTCAAACAGCGCTGCCAACACATGTACGCAGACCAGACCGAGCAGCGTATTGGCGGCGTTTGCATGGAGTTGCAGTGGCCAATCTGCGCCCCACAAGGCGTCGACTTCCTGCATCAGGAAGCCACTGATGCCAAGGGTCAGCAGCGCCGACAACATCAACAGCATCACCAGCGCACCCAGAGGGGAATGGCCCAGGCGATGCTGCGGCGTACGATTGAGCAACGAACGCACGTGGGCCTTGAGCCGCGCCGGTGTAGGCCAAAAGTCCACCCAGCGCGCGCTACGCGGCCCGACAAATCCCCACATCGTGCGTAGCAGCAGCCAGGCCATGGCGTAGTAACCCAGCCAGACATGCCAGTCGTCGCCGGCTTCGTTAAAGAAGTAATTGGCGACAAAGACCCCGGCGATCGACAAGTGAAACAGCCTCACCAGCGGGTCCCACAGGCGCAGGGAGTTGCCTGGCATCAGCCCTTGATCTCGGTCTTCACGGCTTTGCCGGTGACCGGGTCGTGGTAGATCTCGACCTTGCGCTTGTCTTTGTCGAAGCCGTAGATCTCGTAGCAGTTGCCGTCGGTGACCTTGAACTTGCTGATCGTGTAGCCGTCGGCCTTGAGCTTGTCCTGGAAGGCTTTTTCGTCTTGCCACTGCGAGCGCTCGGCGGTGGTGCACTGCGGGCCGGCCAGGGCCATTGGGCTGACGATAAGCAGAGACAACAGGAGAATTTTGCGCATGGAAAAGCTCTCAGCAGAGGTGGGAGATTTCACAGTGCAAAACCAACCTTAGCGCAACCTTAGTTGGCAATGCGCCGTAACATCTTTCCCGGAATGGCCCCTGATAGAACCGGCATGATTCCGCCGTTTCCCATAGAGAATTCTTCATGCGCCTACTCCTCGTCGAAGATGACCGCGCCCTCGGCCAAGGCATTCGCGTGGCATTGGGCGCCGAAGGCTACACGCTGGATTGGTTGCAAGATGGCCTCAGCGCCTTGCACGCCCTGCGCACCGAAAGTTTCGACTTGCTCCTGCTCGATCTCGGCCTGCCACGCCTCGACGGCCTCGACCTGTTGCAGCAACTGCGCGCCGGGCAACACGACTTGCCGGTGCTGATCCTCACCGCCCGCGACGGCACCGCCGCGCGCATCGCTGGCCTTGACGCGGGGGCCGATGATTACCTGATCAAACCCTTCGACGTCGAAGAACTCAAAGCCCGCGTGCGCGCCCTGTTGCGCCGCAGCCAGGGCCGCGCGCAACCGATGCTCGAACACGCCGGCATCAGCCTCGACCCGGCCACCCAGCAAGTGCGCTATCAAGAGGAAGACATCGTCGTCACCCCCATGGAATACCAACTGCTGCACCAACTGATGGTGCGCCCGGGCAAAGTGGTGACTCGCGAGCGGCTGTCCCGTGCGTTGTATGGCTGGCAAGACCGGGTGGAGAGCAACACGTTGGAGGTGTTGATCCATAACCTGCGCAAGAAGTTATCCACCGAGCTGATCCGTACCGTGCGCGGCGTCGGCTACGTGCTGGTGCTTGAACCATGAACTCGGTTCGTGCGCGCATCCTCATCCCCGTGTTGGTGCTGATCCTGCTCGGCGACGCCCTCATCAGCTGGCTGGTGCTGCGCGACAGCCACCACGAAATCGAAGAAGTCTACGACGCCCAACTCGCCCAAAGCGCCCGCCTGTTGCAAGGCGTGCTGCGCCAGCGCGACCCCGGTGACGCGGATTGGTCGCGGTTATATGAGGCGTTCGACCAGGCCATGAGCCGCGTCGGCGAGGAGGGTGTGGCCCACCCGTATGAAACCCGCCTGACCTTTCAGGTATGGCGCAATGACGGTCAGCTACTGATGCGCTCTGCCGAAGCCCCGGTGCTCGCCGCGCCGCCCACCACCCTCGGTTCCCACGACCTGATGGACAGCGGCAATGACTGGTGCGCTTTTTTGTTGGCCGACCCGCAACAGGGGCTGTTGATCTGGGTGGGCGAGCGCGACGACATCCGCCAGGACCTCATCGAACGCATCGTGCGCCACACCCTCTGGCCCAGCCTGATCGGCGTGCCGCTGCTGGCCCTATTGATCTGGCTGACCATCGGCTGGGGCCTCACACCCCTGCGCGCCATGGTCCTGTCCATCCGTGGCCGCAACACCGACACCCTGCAACCGCTGCACCTCAAGCCACTGCCCACCGACCTGGAACCGATGCAAACCGCGATCAACCGGTTGCTGGTGCAGATGGATGACCTGCTGGAACGCGAACGCCGCTTCATCGCCGACGCCGCCCACGAACTGCGCACGCCGCTGGCGATCTTGAGAATCCACGCGCAAAACGCCCAAAGCGCCGCGACCGAAGAACAGCGGCGCGAAGCCCTGGACTTTCTGGTGAACGGCGTAGACCGCGCCACGCGGATAGGCAGCCAGTTGCTGACCATGGCGCGGATTGAACCGCACCTGAGCAACCCGGTACGCAAGCGGGTGCAACTGACGGAATTAGTGCGCGAGGAGTTGGCCGAGTTGACGCCGCTGGCGATGGAGAAAGGCGTGGAGTTGGTGCTGGAAGGCGAGGAGGAATGTTGGGTGGAGACAGAACCGGTGGCGTTGGCGATTGCGTTGCAAAATCTGGTGACGAACGCGCTGAATTTTTCACCGGTGGGGGGAGAGGTGAGGGTGGTGATGGGCGCGGACTGTTTGAGTGTGGAGGACCAAGGGCCGGGGATTGATGAAGTGGAAATGGAGCGGTTGTTCGAGCGGTTTTATAGCCGGGGGAATGCCAATGGGGCGGGGTTGGGATTGGCGATAGTGGAGATGATTGTGGGGAAGATTGGATGCAGATTGAGGTTGGGGAATTTGGAGCGGGGTGGGTTGTGTGCGCGGTTGAGCTTCACGGCGTGCGCGGTGGAACCATCGGAAAAACCACACCGTTGAAGGTGTGGGTGCAGCAGTTGCAAAACGGCTTCATCTGTTCGGGCGTCAGTTGAGGGTTTACCTTTTGCAGCAGACCTGTTTCGTCGACCCATAAGCCGCTGAAATAGGCGGATTCATCTGTCCCCACATATTCCTTCTTATCGCATTCATGCAGCGCAACCATCCAGAATACGGGCTCCGGGCGATCAAGGCGGGCGTTGGCTTCGCTGAACACCTGGTCCCACGGCTGACCAACTTTGGCCAGGAGGAATCGGAATAGCGGCGTGTAGTCAAAACCGTGTCGTTGGTGGCTGTGCATTGAGCCGCGGGTGGCCAGTGAGTTCTTTTCACCTTTGGTGTGCCGTTCATAGCGATAAGCGAAACAGCTGCCATGGCGCACACCGTGGGTTCGGGTGTTGACCGAGCGGTAGAGGAGGGGCTTTTTGATTGTGGGCCTCATTGCATCAGGACTCCTTTTTGGGTTGTTTGGATGGTGGTGGCCAGGCGCCTTGGTAGCGAAAGGAAATTTGATAGTCGTAAAGGCTGGGCGCTATTACGTGCTGGAAATGGGGTTGGAGGATTGCTATCCAACCCGGGAGTACATTGAAAACGTCGGCATATATTGCGGTCTCATTGCTCAAGCCCAGTGCTTCAAAAGAACTGTCTGCGTCGTCGATATCTGGTGAGTACTCATCCGCTTTTAAGTCATTGCTGTGTTTTTCGTACCAGCGCAATCTGATTTTCATGGTCATCTTTCGCGTTCCTCTTTATCTGTAAATTCGGCGTTTTGGGTCGGCAGGTCCGCGACGTTCGGCGGTATAGGGATCAAATGCGCCAAGGTGTTCCAAATCGCTGTTTCGATACACTTCCAGCTCGCCTTTCTTGGCGTCCCATTCAAAAAGCTTTCTCCTTTTTGCATCTATCCAACGCTCACGTAGGCCAGCCCCGCCTTGTCTGGGTGTCACCGGCCTTTGGAGAATCAAGCCTGGGAAGCCGGTTATGTCTTCGGCTTTTGGCGCCGGAAAGTAATCATGATCCGGATTCCTCATGCCTTTCCGAGGCTCATTAACCACCACATACAGCGACCGAACCCCCGACTCCACCGGGAACACCAGAATAAAATCCCGATACTCCGGCGGATAAACCGGGTTCACCAGAATCTGCGCCGCCTTCTCCGTCGGCGGGTAAATCCACATCACCGGCGCTTGCGGCGCTGCCTCCAAAGCCGGAATACCCAGGGTGTCCCCCGGATCAACCGCTGGCGTCCAGATCAGCTCCGCGCCCTCACCCAAATCCGCCACAAACTGATCGCCACGGCGTTGGAACTGCACCACATCAATCATTTGCCAATCGGCATGGTTGCCCGTGTAAAACCCATACCCCTTCAGCGTGCCGTCCTCACGCTGCTCCACATGCAACCGCATCTGCGACCGCGCCCGTTGCATCGAACGCAATTGCTCCTCGCTGTAGAGCGCGCTGTCGCCCAACTCTGAGGGCCAGACCAGCGCCACCAAACCCGTCAGCAACCCCCCGGCGACTGTGCCAGCAGCGGTGGCTGCCGACTCCACGACCGCCGTACGCAATGCCAACTGCCCCAAGCCAACGGGCAGAGCGCTGCCACTGATCTTGCGCAGAGCGATCGCGCCCTCGCTATCCACCTCGCGCCCACCTAACAGGCTGAAATGGCCGTAGTCCTTGATCAGCTCCAGCGGTACGTAACCGGTGGGGTTGGTGTAGTGAATGATGCCGTCGGGCAGTTGGCAGGGTTTGGTGAAAGTGCAACCAGGAAGTTTGGCGGGCGCAGGTTTTGGCCCGGGTGTGGGCGTGAATGGATTGATCGGCGGTGAATAGGGCGCACGCGGCGGTTGCCGGCTCAGGATTCGGCGCTTGAGCTTTTCTTCTTCGGTGTGAGGGTAAAAGCGTTCTGACATGACCGGCTCACTTCCTTGTGCTGGGGGGAGTGAGCGTACGAAGGCGGATTGGAAACTGATGTCGGGGTTGTTCGATGGTGGGTGTGGGAAAAGGCGTCTAATTCCTGGCGATCTCCAAACTCAGCTCCCACATTGGAGGGTATATATCCGTTGAATCAGCCTTGGCAGTGAAAGAGACCTTGGGACGCCAAGGTCTTTTTTTTGCCTGCTGATCAGCTCAGCAGGTGCCTGGAAATGACCCGGGAAATTTCGACGATTGAGGTCTTGCCGGTGAATTCGAACTTCACTTTGCCCAGTGACGAAAAGTAAATCTCCAGCTCCGAGTCCAGGTCAAACGTGCCGGACGTTTCCACCGAATACGCCACGATATTTTTGTAAGGCAACGAGGTGAAGTCTTTCTTGCTGCCGGTAATCCCCTGCACGTTGACGGCGATGATGCGTTTGGTGGTGAAGACCACGCCGTCGCGCATGGCTTTGTAGGCGTCGATCACTTCTTCGCCGTCCAGCAGCAGGGCCGAGACGCGTTCGGCGTATTCGTTGTTTTGCTTGAGCTTGAAGAAGCCTTTGTTGTTGAAGTCGATCATGGGCCTGCCTCTTGGGTGTATGCCGTTTTGCGGGTGAATCTGTATCTAACGGCCTGCTTTTCAACACCCTACCATGGCCATCTGCACAACAAATCAGGAGCACCTTCCATGCCCGAACTGTCCAGCTTGCTTGCCTACGGCCTGATCTCCCTCGGCATGGTGCTCACGCCCGGCCCGAACATGATTTACCTCATTTCGCGCTCAATCTGCCAGGGGCGCACGGCGGGTTTGATTTCGCTGGGCGGCGTGGCGCTGGGGTTTGTGGTTTACATGCTGTGTGCGGCGTTAGGGATCACTGCGTTGGTAATGGCGGTGCCTTTTGCCTACGACGCGCTGCGAATCGGCGGGGCGTTGTATCTGATTTATCTGGCGTGGCAGGCGCTCAAACCGGGTGGGCGTTCGCCGTTTCAAGTGCGGGATTTACCCCAGGACAGCCCGCGCAAGCTGTTCATGATGGGCTTTGTGACCAACCTGCTGAACCCCAAGGTGGCGGTGATGTATTTGTCGTTGCTGCCGCAGTTCATCGACCCGAACGGCCATGGCAGTGTGCTGACGCAATCGTTGATATTGGGCTTCACGCAGATCGCAATCAGCGTGAGCGTCAACGCGGTGATTGCCCTCATGGCGGGCTCCATCGCGGTGTTCTTCGTCACCCGGTCGAAATGGCAGGTGGTGCAGCGCTGGCTGATGGGGTCGGTGTTGATGGGGCTGGCGGTGCGGATGGCGGTGGAAGGGCGGCGCTAAGGTCAGCGCGCCATGACGTTGACGATCACGTGCAGGATGAAGGCGGGGTCGTAGCAGGGTTGACCTTGTTCGTCCTCGATCCGCCAGATTGATGTGACGGTGCAGGTTTCCTTCGGCGCGGCAAATTCTACGGTAATGTGCACTGGCTGGCCGGGCAGGGTTTCGGCGATGGGGATTTCGGTACTCAGGCTGCGCAGGTGCGTGTCCATCACCACTTCCAATGGCGCGCCCGAGTCGCTGCGGCGGGCGATGACGTATTCGCCGTCTAGCCGTACCAGCTTTCGCTCGCGCCAAGGGCGGGTGCCGAGGTTCTGGAGCTCCCAGGTTTTCTGAAAGATTTCGCCGGGCAGTACGACGGTTTGGTCGGGTGTGGTGACGTCTGCATTGAATACGGCGATGTCGCTGGGATCGCGCAGGTTGATAGCGCGGTTGGTGGTGGCCATTGCATGGGCGTCGGCTGGTGCGCCGTCCAGGTCAGCGAAGTAGCGGAAGAGTAATAGTGGAGAGACTTGGAGCGCTTTGGCCAGTTTGATCAGGGTGCGTACAGAGGGATCTTGTGAGGCGCCACCTGCCAATCCGTACAGGTAGGTTCGGGAAATACCAGCTTCCTTGGCCAAGGTGGTCATGGATTTTCCCAGTTCTCGGCTGCGTCGGGTAATCAGCGCCCTTAGGGCGTCTCGCGTTCTGATAGTCATGCCCCACCTTTGTACGCCAAAAAAGACAACCTGCTCGCCGCTGCGTTTAGTGAGGTATGCACACTACACGCCGCGCTGGCCGTTGCGATTCTGGCGTGTGTTTCATTCCTTTACATCAAATTCGAAAGGTCGCCATGACGCCTTACTTCATTGAGGGGTTGATGCTTGGCCTCGGGCTTTTTATTGCCCCAGGCCCAAAAGACACCTTGGTCATCCGCCAAGCTGTCAGCCGCGGTCCCATCTGGGGCGTAGTCGCTATCTGCGTGTTGGCCGATGTCCTGCTGATCGCTTTTGGCGTGACAGGACTAGGTTCGCTGCTGGAAAGTTGGCCAGAGGTGATGGCAGTGATGCTGGTAGCCAGCGCGGCTTATCTGCTGTGGTTCGGTAGCCAACGCTTGCTCGCCTGCATCCGTAACCAATCCATACCGGACACTCGAGGCGGTAACTCGCAGCGAGGGCTGTTGCGCACGGCGGTGGTTCTCGGTTTCGCCAACCCCTACGCCTGGCTCGATACCGTTGTGCTGATCGGCTCTATCGGCGCAGCCAAACCCTCGGGCCAACAAGCGCTATTCGCGACAGGCGCGATGACGGCATCATTGGTGTGGTTTGTGTTTCTGGCGCTGGGTTGCCAGCGATTGACGGGGCTGTTTCGTTCGCCCGTCGTCTGGCGATGGCTGGACGCGGGCGTGGCGGTGTTGATGGTTTATCTGGCGGGAATGCTGATCACCGACTCACTGGATATCTTTCAGGTAGTCCTGAAGGTGGGTCAATGGAGCGCTTAGTGCTTCAAGGCTATGCGCCTGCTGTACTTCGATGGACAGTTTGAGCAGTTCACGGCCCAGCACCGTGTCGGCACCTCCTAGCGCGTTCAATGCCTGGGAGATGCACTCATCCAGCTTCCCCTGAATCCCAACCAAATCCCCCTGACGCACCAACAACCCAAACACCTCCCGCTCATACCCATCCATCACCAAATCATCCCGCAGAATCGGGCTCGCGCCTTCGGTCTCATGCACCAGCTTGAGAGCAAAAAGCGCAACAGCTTCCAGCGTCAATTCCATGGTCCCGGCTCCTCAGTTTCTGCGTTCGCCTGCGCAGTCTCACTTTTCTGCAGGCGAAAAAAAAGACCTTGAATTTCAAGGTCTTTTTTTAAGATGGTGCCCCGAGGGAGACTCGAACTCCCACTCCTTTCGAAAACGGATTTTGAATCCGCCGCGTCTACCAATTCCGCCATCAGGGCTCAATGGCGGCGAAGTATAGAGATGAGATTACCGTTGGTCAATCACGTTTCATGGTCTATTTTCACTATTTCCGCTAGACTTCCCGGCCCTGCTAGACGAACCCCATCATGCGCGTTGCTGACTTTACTTTTGAGCTCCCTGATTCGCTGATCGCTCGCCACCCTTTGGCCGAGCGTCGCGCCAGTCGACTGCTGACCCTGGACGGGGTGAGCGGTGCCCTCGCACACCGTCAATTCACTGATTTGCTTGAGCATTTGCGCCCGGGCGATCTGATGGTGTTCAACAATACCCGGGTGATTCCGGCACGGCTGTTTGGCCAGAAAGCGTCCGGCGGCAAGCTGGAAATTCTGGTCGAGCGGGTGCTGGACAGTCATCGCGTGCTGGCCCATGTGCGCTCCAGCAAGTCGCCGAAACCGGGTTCGAACATCCTCATCGATGGCGGTGGCGAGGCCGAGATGGTCGCGCGCCATGATGCGCTGTTCGAACTCAAGTTCGCCGAGGAAGTGTTGCCGTTGTTGGAGCGCGTCGGCCATATGCCGCTGCCTCCTTATATAGACCGCCCCGACGAAGACTCGGACCGCGAGCGCTATCAAACCGTTTACTCCCAGCGCCTCGGTGCCGTGGCCGCGCCAACCGCCGGGCTGCATTTCGACCAGCCGCTGCTGGATGCGATTGCCGCCAAGGGCGTCGAAAGCGCCTATGTGACCCTGCACGTGGGGGCCGGCACGTTTCAGCCGGTGCGTGTGGATAACATCGAAGACCACCATATGCACAGCGAGTGGCTGGAAGTCAGCCAGGAAGTGGTGGATGCAGTGGCGGCGTGCAAGGCGCGCGGCGGTCGGGTGGTCGCGGTGGGCACCACCAGCGTGCGTTCGCTGGAGAGTGCGGCGCGCGATGGCGTGCTCAAGCCGTTCAGTGGCGACACCGATATCTTTATTTTTCCGGGCCGGCCGTTCCATGTGGTCGATTGCCTGGTGACCAACTTCCATTTGCCGGAATCCACGCTGTTGATGCTGGTGTCGGCCTTTGCCGGTTACCCGGAAACCATGGCCGCTTATCAAGCCGCCATCGCCAACGAGTACCGTTTTTTCAGCTACGGTGATGCGATGTTTATCACCCGTAACCCGGCGCCGCGCGGCCCTGAGGAACAATCATGAGTCGTATGTCGTTTGAATTGCTGGCCACGGATGGTAAAGCTCGCCGCGGCCGTTTGACCTTCCCACGTGGCACCGTCGAGACCCCGGCCTTCATGCCGGTCGGCACCTACGGCACCGTTAAAGGCATGATGCCGCGCGACATCGTCGCCACCGGCGCCGAGATCATTCTCGGCAACACCTTCCACCTGTGGCTGCGCCCGGGCACGGAAGTGATCAAGAAGCACGGCGACCTGCATGACTTCATGAAGTGGCAGGGCCCGATCCTGACGGACTCCGGTGGTTTCCAGGTGTTCAGCCTGGGCGCCATGCGCAAGATCAAGGAAGAGGGCGTGACCTTCGCCTCGCCGGTGGACGGTTCCAAAGTGTTCATGGGCCCGGAAGAGTCGATGCAGGTGCAGCGTGACCTCGGCTCCGACATCGTGATGATTTTCGACGAGTGCACGCCGTACCCGGCTGACGAAGACGTGGCGCGCGTTTCCATGGAGTTGTCGTTGCGTTGGGCCCAGCGCTCGAAGAATGCGCACGGCGACAACACGGCGGCGCTGTTCGGTATCGTCCAGGGCGGCATGCACGAAAGCCTGCGCAAACGCTCGCTGGAAGGCCTCGACAAGATCGGCTTTGACGGCCTGGCCATCGGCGGTTTGTCGGTAGGCGAGCCCAAGCACGAGATGATCAAGGTGTTGGATTACCTGCCGGGCCTGATGCCGGCTGACAAACCTCGTTACCTTATGGGCGTTGGCAAACCCGAAGATCTCGTAGAGGGTGTGCGCCGCGGGGTGGACATGTTCGATTGCGTGATGCCAACCCGTAATGCCCGCAATGGGCATCTGTTCATCGATACAGGCGTGCTGAAGATCCGTAACGCGTTTCATCGCCATGATGATTCGCCGCTGGATCCCACCTGTGACTGCTACACCTGCCAGAACTTCTCGCGTGCTTATCTGCACCATCTGGACAAGTGCGGGGAAATGCTGGGTAGCATGTTGAATACCATCCACAATTTGCGCCACTACCAAGTCCTGATGGCTGGTTTGCGCGAGGCTATTCAACAGGGTACATTGGCCGCCTTCGTCGATGCCTTCTATGCCAAGCGCGGGCTCCCTGTGCCGCCCTTGGACTGAGTTTTCCGACCCTAAGATTCACTATTTGCAACTGGAGTGCTAAATGAGCTTTTTTATCTCTAATGCCATGGCTGACGCCGCTGCGCCTGCCGCTGCCGGCCCAATGGGCGGTGGTTTCGAGTGGATTTTCCTGGTCGGCTTCCTGGTCATCTTCTACCTGATGATCTGGCGTCCACAGGCCAAGCGCGCCAAAGAGCAGAAAAACCTGCTGGGCAGCCTGCAAAAAGGCGACGAAGTTGTGACCACTGGCGGCATCGCCGGCAAGATCACCAAGGTTTCCGACGCTTTCGTGGTTCTGGAAGTCTCCGACACCGTAGAAATGAAGTTCCAGAAGGGCGCCATCGCCGCCACGCTGCCAAAAGGCACGCTCAAAGCGATCTGAGTAACAACCTTTACCAATCGACGGGGCGCGCAAGGCGCCCCGCGTTATAAGCGGGCGGCGTGATGCTGAACAAATACCCTCTGTGGAAATACGTACTGATCCTGGCGGTGCTGGCGATCGGTTTTATTTATTCCGCTCCCAATCTCTATCCTGATGACCCTGCGATCCAGATCACTGGCGCCAGCACTTCGCTGCAAGTCAATCAGGCTGACCTGGAGCGCGCGAGCAAAGCGCTCACCGACGCGGGTATCCAGGTTAAAGCGGCAACGTTGGCGGCTGACGCGAAGGGCGGCTTGTTGCGCCTGACCAAGGCAGAAGACCAATTGCCGGCCAAAGATGTCGTGCGCAAGGCCATGGGTGACGACTACGTTGTCGCGCTCAACCTGGCACAGACCACGCCAAAATGGCTGCGCAGCATTGGCGCGCACCCGATGAAGCTGGGTCTGGACTTGTCCGGTGGTGTGCACTTCCTGCTGGAAGTCGACATGGACAAAGCCCTCGACGCACGCCTGAAAGTCTACGAAGGCGACGTGAAGAGCCTGCTGCGCAAAGAGAAGTTGCGTTATCGCAGCCTGCCGCAGCTCAACGGTGCCATCCAGCTGGGCTTCTCTGACGAAGCTTCACGCGAACAGGCCCGTGCCCTGATCCGCAAGAATTTCAATGATTTCGACATCGTACCGGCTGACCTGAATGGCCAGGCTGTACTGCGTCTGGCGATGAGCCCGGCCAAGATCGCGGAAATCCGCGAATACTCCATCAAGCAGAACTTGACCACGGTACGTAACCGCGTCAACGAACTGGGTGTGGCCGAGCCGATCGTTCAGCGCCAAGGTGCAAACCGCATCGTGGTTGAACTGCCGGGTGTACAGGACACTGCTGAAGCCAAGCGTATCCTGGGTAAAACCGCCAACCTGGAATTCCGTCTGGCGGCCGAGCCGGGTGCTACCCGTGCCACTTCCGAAGAGTTTGAGTTCCGTGAAGGCAACCGTCCTCCAGCGCTGATCGAGCGTGGCTTGATCATCACCGGTGACCAGGTAACTGACGCCAAAGCCGGTTTCGGCGAGCACGGTACCCCTGAAGTGAACATCCGTCTGGATGGTCACGGCGGCGAACTGATGAGCCGCGCCACGCGCAGCAACGTCGGTCGCAGCATGGCGGTGATCTTCATCGAACAGCGCCCTGTTACCACTTACACCAAGCAAGTGGTTGATGGCGTCGAGAAAGACGTGCCGGTGCAGACCTTCAAGGAAGAGAAGAAGATCATCAGCCTGGCGACCATTCAGTCGCCGCTGGGTGCTCAATTCCGCATCACTGGTCTGAACGGCCAGGGCGAGTCGTCCGAACTGGCGCTGCTGTTGCGTGCCGGTGGCCTGGCGGCGCCGATGTACTTCGCTGAAGAACGTACCATTGGCCCGAGCCTGGGTGCCGACAACATCACCAAAGGTATCGATGCAGCCTTGTGGGGCATGCTGTTCGTGTCGCTGTTCATCATCGCCATCTACCGCTTCTTCGGTATCATCGCCACCGTGGCCCTGGCGGGCAACATGGTCATGCTGCTGGCGCTGATGTCGCTGCTGGGCGCTACGCTGACCCTGCCAGGTATTGCCGGTATCGTACTGACCATGGGTATGGCGGTAGACGCCAACGTGCTGATCTTCTCGCGGATTCGTGAAGAGATCGCGGCGGGCATGACTGTACAGCGTGCAATCAACGAAGGCTTCGGCCGGGCATTTACCGCGATTCTCGACTCCAACCTGACCACTCTGTTGGTCGGCGGGATTCTCTTTGCCATGGGCACAGGCCCAGTCAAAGGTTTTGCGGTGACCATGTCCCTCGGTATCTTTACCTCGATGTTCACGGCCATCATGGTGACCCGCGCAATGGTCAACCTGATCTTTGGCGGGCGTGACTTCAAGAAGTTGTGGATTTAAGGGGCTGCCATGTTACGTACAATCAACTTCATGGGCGTTCGCAACGTTGCGTTCGGCTTCACCATGCTCCTTACCGTTCTGGCGTTGTTCAGCTGGTTCCATAAGGGCCTGAACTACGGTCTGGACTTCACCGGCGGTACGCTCATCGAGCTGACCTACCAGAAGCCAGCCGACGTCACCCTGGTGCGCGGCGAGCTGGTCAAGGCCGGCTACCACGAAGCCATCGTGCAGAGCTTTGGTGCAACGACCGACCTGCTGGTGCGTATGCCGGGCGAAGACCCGCAACTGGGTCACCAGGTCGCCGAGGCTTTGCAGAAGGTTGGCGGTGACAACCCTGCGTCGGTCAAGCGCGTCGAGTTCGTGGGCCCGCAAGTGGGTGAAGAACTGCGCGACCAGGGCGGCCTCGGCATGCTGATGGCGCTGGTCGGCATCATGATCTACCTGGCGTTCCGCTTTCAGTGGAAGTTCGGTGTTGGCGCTATCGTCTCGCTGATCCACGACGTGATCGTGACCGTGGGTATCCTGGCGTACTTCCAGATCACCTTCGACCTGACGGTGTTGGCGGCGGTGCTGGCGATCATTGGTTACTCCCTCAACGACACCATCGTGGTATTCGACCGGGTTCGCGAGAACTTCCGTGTGCTGCGCAAGGCTTCGTTGATCGAGAACATCAACGTCTCCACCACCCAGACCCTGCTGCGGACCATGGCGACGTCGATCTCCACCTTGCTGGCGATTGCAGCCCTGATGATCTTCGGTGGCGACAACCTGTGGGGCTTCTCCCTGGCGCTGTTCATCGGCGTTCTGGCGGGTACCTACTCGTCGATCTACATCGCCAACGTGGTGCTGATCTGGCTGAACCTCAACAGCGAAGACTTGATCCCTCCTGCCGCCACCGGCAAGGAGGTCGACGACCGCCCTTGATGGGTGTTTGTTGATCTGCTGTTACAAAGAAGGCGCGAGTATTGAACTCGCGCCTTTTTTTTTGCTCCAAGGCTGGGTATAGCGCGGACGTTTCAGTCCGCTTGTGATGGTCAGGAGGTTCACGTGAACAAGTCGTTACTGGTTGGTGCGGTATTGGGTGCTGTCGGTGTGACTGCCGGGGGTGCTGTTGCCACCTACAGCCTGGTAAAAAGCGGCCCTGAGTATGCGCAAGTGCTGGCAGTGCAGCCGGTGAAAACCCAGATAAAAACCCCGCGTGAGGTCTGCAAGGACGTCACCGTAACCCGGCAGAAGCCGGTGCAGGATCAACATCAAATCGTCGGCACCGTGGTCGGTGCGTTGGCAGGTGGCCTGTTGGGCAACCAGGTCGGTGGTGGTAATGGCAAGAAACTGGCCACCGTCGCTGGCGCAGTCGGTGGTGGTTATGCCGGTAACAAGGTTCAGGAAGGCATGCAGAACCGCGATACCTACACCACGACCCAGCAGCGTTGCAGCACCGTCAACGACATCAGTGACAAGGTTGTCGGCTATGACGTGCGCTACAACCTGGACGGTAAGGAAGGTTCGGTGCGCATGGATCGTGACCCGGGTGGCCAGATTCCAGTCGATAAGGAAGGCCGTTTGATTCTGGGTCAGAACCAGCAATAATTTCAGGCCAGGAATCGATGCAAGTGTGGGAGCTGGCTTGCCTGCGATGCAGACACCTCGGTCTTTCCTGTAAGACCACAGTGATGCTATCGCAGGCAAGCCAGCTCCCACATTGGATTCTGCTCAGGTCAGTTGGAACTGGGTTCTCCCCAAAATCCAGGCATAAAAAAAGCACCCCCAGGGGTGCTTTTTTGTGCTCGCTCGCTTAGCGCTTCAGCGAAGCCGGCAGGTGCGGCTGGATAGCCGTCAGTACTGCTTTAAAGCATTTGGTGTTACCGGCAACCACGTGGCCTTTTTCAAGGAAGTCGTGACCGCCGGTGAAGTCGCTCACCAAGCCGCCCGCTTCTTGAATCAGCAGCGCACCTGCAGCCATGTCCCACTCGGACAGGCCCGACTCCCAGAAAGCGTCAAACCGGCCGGCTGCAACGTAAGCCAGGTCCAGGCTTGCCGCGCCAGCGCGGCGGATGCCGGCGGTCTGGCCAACCAGGGCGCGGAACATGCCCAGGTAGTTTTCCAGGTTGTCCATCTGGTCGTCACGGAACGGGAAGCCGGTGCCCAGCAGGGCGCCGTCGAGGCTGGTGCGACCGCTGACGCGCAGGCGACGGCCATTCAGTTGGGCGCCACGGCCACGGCTGGCGGTGAATTCTTCCTGACGAACCGGGTCGAGAACAACAGCGTGTTCCAGGCGGCCACGGTATTTGCAGGCGATGCTCACGGCAAAATGCGGGATACCGCGCAGGAAGTTGGTGGTGCCGTCCAGCGGGTCGATGATCCACAGGTAGTCTTCGCCTTCGCCGCTGCCTTTGTGCAAACCGGTTTCTTCACCGAGGATGCCGTGGGTAGGGTAGGCCTTGCGCAGAGCGTCGATGATTTTCTGTTCGGCGGCGCGATCCACCTCGGATACGTAATCCTTGGCGTCTTTTTCGTCGACCTTGATGGTATCCAGGCGCTCGATGGAGCGGAAGATCAATTCACTGGCGCTGCGGGCGGCGCGCAGCGCGATATTCAGCATGGGCTGCATGGATGTGTCACCTAAGGTTGTTAAAGAAAGCCGAGCATTCTAGCAGAAACTTTCTTCAGGTGAAGGACGACGTTAGCTTTCATGGCATAACCTTAGGCTGTTCTGTAAGATTTGCTCCCCTTTCCCGTGTCCGAGAGCGCCTCCCTTGCTGCAAAACATTCGTGTCGTCTTGGTCAATACCAGTCACCCCGGCAACATCGGCGGGGTGGCGCGAGCCATGAAAAACATGGGATTGACGCGTCTGGTGCTGGTCGACCCGCGCGTGTTCCCGCACCACGAGGCTGATGCCCGTGCGTCCGGCGCCAATGACTTGCTTGAAAAAGCTCAGGTCGTCGCCACTTTGGAAGATGCCTTGGTCGGCTGCAATCTGGTGCTTGGCACCAGCGCCCGTGACCGTCGCATCCCCTGGCCACTGCTGGACCCGCGTGAATGCGGTACCAAAGTCGTGGAGGAAGCGGCTGGCGGCGCCGAAATAGCCTTGGTATTTGGTCGTGAAGATTCCGGCCTGACCAATGAAGAGCTGCAGCGATGTCATTACCACGTGCACATTCCATCAGACCCCGAGTTCAGCTCGCTGAACCTCGGTGCGGCGGTGCAGGTGTTGAGTTATGAAGTGCGCATGGCTTGGCTGGCGGCACAAGGTCAGCCGAGCAAGGTGGAAAAGGACGAGGTTGCCTCGACCAAAAGTGGCGAGTTGGCCACCATGGACGAGCTGGAGCGGTTCTATGAGCACCTGGAGCAAACCCTCGTGGCCATTGAGTTCCTCGATCCTGAAAAGCCACGGCACTTGATGGCGCGCCTGCGTCGCCTGTACGGGCGCAGCTCGGTCAGCCGGGCGGAAATGAATATATTGCGTGGCATCCTCACGGAAACCCAAAAAGCAGCCCGTGGTGAGCTTCTTAAGCGGAAGGATTAAAAATGTTCGAGCGTTTGCGAGAAGATATCCAGAGTGTTTTCCACCGTGACCCGGCGGCGCGCAACGCCTTTGAAGTGCTGACCTGCTACCCGGGCATGCACGCGATCTGGATTCACCGCCTGTCCGGCGCCTTGTGGGGCATGGGCTGGAAGTGGCTGGCGCGGTTGGTGTCTAACTTTGGTCGCTGGCTGACCGGGATCGAGATTCACCCGGGGGCCAAGGTGGGGCGTCGCTTCTTTATCGATCATGGTATGGGCATTGTCATCGGTGAGACCGCTGAAATCGGCGACGACGTGACCCTTTATCAAGGTGTGACCCTGGGCGGTACTAGCTGGAACAAGGGCAAGCGCCATCCGACACTCGGTGATGGCGTCGTGGTAGGGGCGGGTGCCAAGGTGTTGGGGCCGTTCACGGTCGGTGCGGGTGCCAAGGTCGGTTCCAACGCGGTCGTGACCAAGGCTGTACCGCCTGGTGCGACTGTCGTCGGTATTCCGGGGCGCATCATCGTCAAGCCTGAAGCTGGCGACGAGCAAGAAGCCAAGCGCAAGGCCATGGCCGAGAAGATTGGTTTTGATGCCTATGGCGTCAGTGAGGACATGCCCGACCCGGTGGCGCGCGCCATTGGTCAACTGCTCGATCATCTGCAAGCGGTGGATGGCAAGCTGGACGGTATGTGCGGCGCGCTGAAAGACCTGGGCAGCCCTTACTGTGCGAAAGATCTGCCTGAGCTGCGCGAAGAAGACTTCGCCGAGATCAAGGACGAAGCCGCCGCCACCAAGGCTGGCTAGATCTTAAGGTCGACAAAAGTCTCCTGTGGGAGCTGGCTTGCCTGCGATAGCGGTCTGCCAGCCACCCTTGAGCTGCTGATCCACCGCTATCGCAGGCAAGCCAGCTCCCACATTTGGTCTCCATTGGTCTTGAGATCGGGCATTGGCCCGGTTCCCGCTGTTCGTCCCCACCCCATCCTGCTATGATTCGCGCGCCCTTTTTACGGGTAATCCTGACTAAAGTACTAGGTCTTATAGTTGACTTAAATACTCGGGAATCGCATACTTGCTCCCATTCTGAAACACCTTGGTACTTGTCCATGAGACTGACTACAAAAGGCCGATACGCGGTGACCGCCATGCTGGATCTGGCTTTGCACGCGCAAACTGGGCCGGTGTCCCTGGCCGATATCTCCGAGCGCCAAGGCATTTCCCTGTCCTACCTCGAGCAACTGTTCGCCAAATTGCGCCGCAGCAACCTGGTGTCCAGCGTGCGTGGGCCGGGTGGCGGCTATCAGTTGTCCCGCGACATGCAGGGCATCCAGGTCGCTCAGGTGATCGATGCGGTCAACGAATCCGTCGATGCCACCAAATGCCAGGGTCTGGGTGACTGCCATGCCGGCGACACCTGCCTGACACACCACCTGTGGTGTGACTTGAGCCTGCAGATCCATGAGTTTTTGAGTGGTATCAGCTTGGCTGATCTTGTGACTCGCCGTGAGGTGCAAGAAGTAGCCCAGCGTCAGGACCAGCGCCGTTGCAACACCAAGGCGCCGCGTCTGGACAAGATTGAAGCGTCCGCCGTCGAGTGACAGCCGAAGAGCTAACGGCACGCCAGCCAGCCTGATTTAGGAGAAAGTCCATGAAATTGCCGATTTACCTTGATTACTCTGCGACCACCCCGGTTGATCCGCGTGTCGCGCAAAAGATGAGCGAATGCCTGCTGGTTGACGGAAACTTCGGCAACCCGGCCTCCCGCTCCCACGTATTCGGCTGGAAAGCCGAGGAAGCGGTCGAGAACGCGCGTCGCCAGGTGGCTGACCTGGTGGGCGCCGACCCGCGTGAAATCGTCTGGACCTCCGGTGCCACCGAGTCCGACAACCTGGCAATCAAGGGCGCGGCGCATTTCTATGCGAGCAAAGGCAAGCACCTGATCACCACCAAGATTGAGCACAAGGCTGTCCTCGACACCATGCGCCAACTGGAGCGTGAAGGTTTTGAGGTCACCTACCTCGAGCCAACCACCGACGGTATCGTCACCCCGGCCATGATTGAAGCGGCCCTGCGTGAAGACACCATTCTGGTTTCCGTGATCCACGTAAACAACGAAATCGGCACCATCAATGACATCGCAGCCATCGGCGAACTGACCCGTTCCAAGGGCATCCTGCTGCATGTCGACGCTGCTCAGTCCACCGGCAAGGTCGATATCGACCTGTCGAAGCTGAAAGTCGACCTGATGTCGTTCTCTGCCCACAAGACCTACGGCCCTAAAGGCATCGGCGCCCTGTACGTGAGCCGCAAGCCGCGTGTGCGCATCGAAGCCACCATGCACGGTGGCGGTCACGAGCGCGGCATGCGTTCGGGCACCCTGGCGACCCACCAGATCGTGGGCATGGGCGAAGCCTTCCGCGTAGCCAAGGAAGACATGGCTGCGGAAAACGTGCGCATCAAGGCCCTGAGCGATCGCTTCTACAAGCAGGTCGAAGGCCTCGAAGAGCTGTACATCAACGGCAGCATGACTGCCCGTGTACCGCACAACCTGAATTTGAGCTTCAACTATGTCGAAGGCGAGTCGCTGATCATGGCACTCAAGGACCTGGCGGTTTCGTCCGGTTCGGCCTGCACCTCGGCTTCCCTTGAGCCGTCGTACGTTCTGCGCGCCCTGGGCCGCAACGACGAACTGGCACACAGCTCGATCCGCTTTACGTTCGGCCGCTTCACCACCGAAGAGCAAGTCGATTACGCCGCGCAGAAAGTCTGCGAAGCGGTCAACAAGCTGCGCGTTCTGTCGCCGCTGTGGGACATGTACAAAGACGGTGTCGATATTTCCAAGATCGAGTGGGCGGCACACTAACTATAGAAGCCGCCACCCCAGCTCTGTAGGCACGTGGCGGAAAACGCAGGCGTGTCTACAGGGTTCCAGAGCGGCCCTGATGAGTGAGGATTCAGTACCATGGCTTACAGCGAAAAGGTCATTGACCACTACGAAAACCCGCGTAACGTCGGCAAGATGGACGCGGAAGACCCGGATGTCGGCACCGGCATGGTCGGCGCTCCGGCGTGCGGCGATGTGATGCGCCTGCAGATCAAGGTCAACGACGCTGGCGTTATTGAAGACGCCAAGTTCAAGACCTATGGCTGCGGTTCGGCCATCGCCTCGAGCTCCCTGGCGACCGAATGGATGAAAGGCAAGACCCTGGATGAGGCTGTGACTATCAGCAACACCCAGCTGGCCGAAGAACTGGCCCTGCCGCCAGTGAAAATCCACTGCTCGGTACTCGCGGAAGACGCCATCAAGGCGGCCGTTCGCGACTACAAGCAGAAGAAAGGCTTGATCTAAGCATTTGGCGACGAGTAAGGAGTCAACGATGGCTATCAGCATGACAGAAGCGGCAGCGCAGCACATTCGCCGCTCCCTGAATGGGCGCGGCAAAGGTGAGGGGATTCGTCTGGGTGTTCGCACCACGGGCTGTTCCGGCCTTGCCTACGTGCTGGAGTTTGTCGACGAGGTGGTTGCGGAAGACCAGGTGTTCGAAAGTCACGGCGAGAAAGTGATCATCGACCCTAAAAGCCTGACCTACCTGGACGGCACCGAGCTCGATTTCGTCAAGGAAGGGTTGAACGAAGGTTTCAAGTTCAACAACCCCAACGTGCGCGGTGAATGTGGCTGCGGCGAAAGCTTCAACATCTGAGGCTATTCGTGGGTACTCCTTGTCATTTCGCTTTATTCGAGCTGCAGCCGAGCTTTCGGCTGGACCTTGAGCAACTCGCCACGCGCTATCGAGAATTGGCGCGTGGGGTGCATCCGGACCGTTTTGCTGACGCTTCCGAGCGTGAGCAGCGTGTGGCGCTGGAGCGATCAGCCAGCCTCAACGAAGCCTATCAGACGCTGAAAAACCCGCCCAAACGCGCGCGTTACCTGCTCGCAATGAAAGGCGGCGAGTTGCCGATGGAAGTCACGGTGCACGACCCGGACTTCCTGATGCAGCAAATGCAGTGGCGCGAGGAACTCGAAGAGTTGCAGGACGAGGCCGATGTGGCGGGTGTCGCAGTCTTCAAGCGCCGTCTGAAAGTGGCCCAGGATGAGCTCAACGAAAGCTTCGCAGCCTGTTGGGATGATGCGGCGCAACGTGAACAGGCCGAGCGCCTGATGCGGCGCATGCAGTTCCTCGACAAGCTCACCTACGAAGTGCGCCAGCTAGAAGAGCGCCTCGACGATTAACCCCGTGTGCTGCCCGTGATGCACGCCTGATAGACAGATAAGACCTGATTACCATGGCCCTACTGCAAATCGCCGAACCCGGCCAAAGCCCTCAACCGCACCAGCGTCGCCTGGCGGTCGGGATTGACTTGGGCACCACCAATTCCCTGGTTGCTGCCTTGCGCAGTGGCCTGTCCGAGCCGTTGCCCGACGCCGATGGCCAGGTGATCCTGCCGTCCGCTGTGCGCTACCACGCCGATCGCACCGAAGTCGGTGAGTCGGCCAAGCTGGCTGCGTCTACCGACCCCTTGAACACCGTGCTGTCGGTCAAGCGTTTGATGGGGCGTGGTCTGTCCGACGTCAAGCAATTGGGCGACCAGCTGCCGTACCGCTTTGTTGGCGGTGAATCCCATATGCCGTTCATTGACACCGTACAGGGCCCGAAAAGCCCGGTAGAAGTGTCGGCAGACATCCTCAAGGTGCTGCGCCAGCGTGCAGAAACCACTTTGGGTGGCGAGCTGGTGGGCGCGGTGATCACGGTTCCAGCGTATTTCGATGACGCTCAGCGCCAAGCCACCAAAGATGCGGCCAAGCTCGCTGGCCTGAACGTGCTGCGCCTGCTCAACGAGCCGACTGCGGCGGCCGTGGCCTATGGCCTGGATCAGCATGCAGAAGGCTTGGTCGCCATTTACGACTTGGGTGGCGGCACCTTTGATATTTCGATCCTGCGCCTGACTGGCGGCGTTTTCGAAGTGCTGGCCACCGGTGGCGATACTGCCCTGGGCGGCGATGACTTCGACCACGCCATTGCGGGCTGGATCATCACCGGCGCCGGCTTGTCTGCCGACCTGGACCCGGGTGAGCAGCGCAGCCTGCTGCAAACCGCCTGCGCCGCTAAAGAAGCGCTGACTGATGCTGCTTCTGTCGAAGTTTCCTACGGCTCCTGGTCGGCTCAACTGACCCGGGAAGCCTTTGATTCGTTGATTGAGCCCATGGTCGCCCGCAGCCTCAAGGCCTGCCGCCGTGCCGTACGCGACTCTGGCATTGAGCTGGAAGACGTGGCCGCTGTGGTCATGGTCGGCGGTTCTACTCGCGTGCCGCGTGTTCGCGAGGCCGTGGCTGAAGCGTTTGGTCGCCAGCCACTGACCGAAATCGACCCGGATCAAGTCGTTGCCATTGGCGCTGCGATCCAGGCCGACACCCTTGCGGGCAACAAACGCGATGGTGGCGAATTGCTGCTGCTCGACGTGATTCCTTTGTCCTTGGGGTTGGAAACCATGGGCGGCTTGATGGAGAAGGTGATTCCACGCAATACCACCATTCCTGTCGCCCGCGCCCAGGACTTCACCACGTACAAAGATGGCCAGACGGCCATGATGATTCACGTGCTGCAAGGCGAGCGCGAGCTGATCAGCGACTGCCGCTCCCTGGCGCGCTTCGAATTGCGCGGTATCCCGGCGATGGTCGCGGGTGCGGCGAAGATTCGCGTGACCTTCCAGGTCGACGCCGATGGCCTGCTGAATGTGGCGGCGCGCGAGCTGGGCTCAGGCGTTGAAGCCAGTATCCAGGTCAAGCCGTCCTACGGCCTCACCGACGGTGAAATCGCCAAGATGCTCAAGGATTCCTTCCAGTACGCCGGTGACGACAAGGTCGCCCGTGTGTTGCGTGAGCAGCAAGTGGACGCCCAGCGCCTGCTTGAAGCCGTGCAGGGCGCCCTTGATGCTGATGGCGAACGCCTGCTGGACGCCGAAGAGCGCATGGTCATCGACCTGCAGATGCAGGAATTGGCCGAATTGATGAAAGGCGCCGATGGTTATGCCATCGAGCAACAGACCAAGCGTCTGTCGCAAGTGACCGATGCTTTTGCCGCCCGTCGGATGGACCAGTCGGTAAAAGCCGCCCTGGCGGGACGCAACCTGAATGAAATCGAGGAATAATTAATGCCGCAGGTCATTTTTCTGCCACACGCCGAGCATTGCCCGGACGGTATGGTCGTGGAGGCTGAGACCGGCAAGTCCATCCTCGAAGTTGCCCATGACAACCACATCGAGATCGAAAGTGCCTGCGGTGGCGTCTGCGCCTGCACCACTTGCCACTGCATCATTCGCGAGGGGTTCAATTCCCTTGAAGAAGCCGATGAGCTGGAAGAGGACTTTCTGGATCGCGCGTGGGGCCTGGAGGCGCAATCGCGCTTAAGCTGTCAGGCAAAGGTCGGGACTGAAGACATTACCGTCGAAATTCCGAAATATTCCCTCAACCATGCCGCCGAAGCGCCGCATTGATTCAAGGAAATGTCATGAGCCTGAAATGGGTTGATGTACAAGAAATCGCTATACAACTTGCTGAAGCGCATCCTGAGGTCAATCCTCTTACCGTGAACTTCGTGAAGTTGCGCGACCTCGTAATGGCGCTGCCGGAATTCGACGACATCCCGGACCGGGGTGGCGAAAAGGTTCTGGAGGCGATTCAGGGTCTGTGGATCGAAGAAGCAGACGACTGAGCCGCATTTTTACGCAGTTAGGCAATACCTGATAACCCGCGTATAATTCGCGGGTTTAATTTTTCGTAAATTACCGTTTCTGGAGTTACACCATGGCTGTTCAACGTACTTTCTCCATCATCAAGCCTGACGCTGTTGCAAAAAACGTCATCGGCGAGATCACCACTCGTTTCGAAAAAGCCGGCCTGAAGGTTGTAGCTTCGAAACTCAAGCAACTGTCCAAAGCCGAAGCTGAAGGCTTCTACGCTGAGCACAGCGCTCGTGGCTTCTTCGGCGACCTGGTGGCCTTCATGATCTCCGGCCCTGTTGTTGTTCAGGTTCTGGAAGGCGAAAACGCTATCGCTCTGAACCGTGAGCTGATGGGCGCTACCAACCCTAAAGAAGCAGCTGCCGGCACCATCCGTGCTGACTTCGCTGAGTCCATCGACGCCAACGCTGTTCACGGTTCGGACTCCGAAGCCGCTGCTGCCCGCGAAATTTCGTACTTTTTCGCTGCTACTGAAGTAACCGCTCGCTAAGCATTGGCTTAAAGAGTGAGGGTGAATCCATGACTACATCGACTGTTAAAACCAACCTGCTGGGTCTTACCCAGCCGGAAATGGAGAAATTCTTCGACTCAATCGGGGAGAAGCGTTTCCGTGCCGGTCAGGTAATGAAGTGGATTCACCACTTTGGCGTCGACGATTTCGACGCCATGACGAACGTCAGCAAGGCCCTGCGCGACAAGCTCAAGGCCATTGCCGAGGTTCGTGGTCCCGAGGTTGTCAGCGAGGACATCTCCACCGACGGCACCCGTAAGTGGGTGGTGCGTGTGGCGTCCGGCAGCTGCGTCGAGACCGTTTACATTCCCCAGGGCAAACGCGGCACATTGTGCGTTTCGTCCCAGGCTGGCTGTGCCCTGGACTGCAGTTTCTGCTCCACCGGCAAGCAAGGCTTCAACAGCAACCTCACCGCCGCCGAAGTGATCGGCCAGGTGTGGATTGCCAACAAATCCTTTGGCAGCGTCCCGGCAACCGTCGACCGTGCCATCACCAACGTGGTGATGATGGGCATGGGCGAGCCGCTGTTGAACTTCGACAACGTCATTGCGGCCATGCACCTGATGATGGATGACCTGGGCTACGGCATTTCCAAGCGCCGCGTAACCCTGTCGACCTCCGGCGTGGTACCGATGATTGATGAGCTGGCCAAGCACATCGACGTCTCCCTGGCGTTGTCGCTGCACGCACCGAATGACGCATTGCGTAACCAATTGGTGCCAATCAACAAGAAGTATCCGCTTAAGATGCTGCTCGAATCTTGCCAGCGTTATATGGCGACCTTGGGTGAAAAGCGTGTGCTGACCATTGAGTACACCATGCTCAAGGACATCAACGACAAGGTCGAGCACGCCGTCGAGATGATCGAGTTGCTCAAGAACACCCCGTGCAAGATCAACCTGATTCCGTTTAATCCGTTTCCCCATTCTGGCTACGAGCGGCCGAGCAACAACGCCATCCGCCGTTTCCAGGATCAACTGCACCAGGCCGGCTATAACGTCACCGTGCGCACCACCCGTGGTGAAGACATCGACGCCGCCTGTGGCCAATTGGTAGGGCAGGTGATGGACCGCACCCGCCGCAGCGAGCGTTATATCGCCGGACGCGAACAGAACGCCGCCGACGATTTACCGCTGATTGCTGTGAATCGACTCTGAGAGAGGATCTCTATGCCCTTGCGCCTCGCGCTGCTTTTACTGGTTACCGGCCTCGTGGCCGGTTGCGTTTCATCGGGCCATGACAGCCCTTTGCAGACCGGTAAAGGCCGTGACGAGGCGCGAGTTGCCTATGTGCAGCTGGGCTTGGGTTATCTGCGCCAAGGCATGAGCGAGCAGGCCAAGGTGCCGCTGAAAAAGGCCCTCGAACTGGAGGGGGACGACGCCGACGCCAATGCCGCACTCGCATTGGTGTTCCAGGCCCAGTCTGAGCCTGAACTGGCCGATCAGTATTTTCTCAAAGCCCTGGCCTCACGTCCCGCCGACCCGCGGCTGCTGAACAACTACGGCAGCTTCCTGTTCTCGCAGAAACGTTATGACCAGGCTTCCCGTTATTTCCAGCAGGCCTCCTCCGATACTCTCTACCCGGAGCGGTCGCGGGTGTTCGAGAACCTTGGGGTGACCTCAATGCGCCTCGGCCAGCGCGACAGCGCCCGCCAGCAGTTGGAAAAAGCCCTGCATTTGAACGGTCGTCAGCCTCGCGCGTTGCTCGAAATGGCTGAGATGTCTTACGAAGACAGGCATTATGTGCCGGCACGTGACTATTACGAGCGTTTTAGCCTGCTCAGCGGGCAAAATGCACGTAGTCTATTGCTCGGTGTGCGGCTGGCGACGGTTCATGAAGAACGCGACACGGCTGCACGTTTTGGCCAGCAACTCGAACGACTCTATCCCGGTACGCCGGAATATCAGCAATACCTGTCGGAGCAATGATGAAAGCGGCGCACCCGGAAGTTGTAGCAGCTAATCGCGTAAACCCAGGCGAGACCTTGCGTCAGGCCCGCGAAAGCAATGGTTGGTCGCTGGCGGAAGTGGCCCTCAAGCTCAATTTGACCACCACGTCCCTCGGCAACCTGGAAGCCGGCGCGTTCGACAAGCTGCCTGGGCATACCTTTGCCCGCGGCTATATCCGCGCCTACGCCAAGTTGCTGGGTATTGACCAGGCCGTGCTGGTCCAGGAGTTCGACCAGTTCACCGGCACTGACTCCCAGGGCAGTAACGTGCATGGCCTGGGTCGTATCGAAGAGCCTGTACGGGTTTCCCATACGATTTTGCGCATTGTCAGCCTGTTGCTGCTGATCGCCGTGATTGGCGGTGGCTTCGTCTGGTGGCAAGACCAGACCACCCAGCGCGCCAAAGACCTGACCAGCAACGCGATGGAACACGTCGAAGTCGAAAGCGCCGACGGCACCACCCAGATTCATCCGCTGGACGAGCCGGAAGACCAGGCCGTTGCCGAAGGCCAGGCCGCGCCGCAAGCACCAGCTGCTGTCGAGCAGCCCGCTACCGAAGCGAACACTGCGCCTGCTGCAGCCCCCGCTCCAGCGGCGCCCGCGGCTCCGACAGCGCCAGTGGCACACGCGCCGGTCGCGCCTGTGCAGGCCCCGGCGCCAACCGCCCCGGCAGCTCCGGCTGTTTCTGCGCCGACCACACCTGCGTTGATCGCCGGTGACGGGCATATCCAGATTACCTTCGTCGCTGACTGCTGGACGCAAGTCACCGATGGCAACGGCAAAGTGCTGTTCAGCGGTCTGAAGCGCAAGGGAGATACGCTTGACCAGGGCGGCAAGCCTCCTTTGACGCTGCGTCTGGGCTTTGCCCGTGGCGCGCAAGTGGCCTACAACGGCCAGCCTGTGGACGTGGCGCCGTTCACCAGTGGCGAGACTGCTCGCCTGAAGTTGGGACAATAGTCATGCACGGCGAATCTCCAATCAAACGTCGCGTATCGCGCAAAATCTGGGTCGGTTCGGTGCCGGTGGGTGGCGATGCCCCCATCGCAGTCCAGAGCATGACCAACAGCGACACCAATGATGTGGCCGCCACCGTGGCCCAGATCAACCGTCTGGAAGCTGCCGGCGTCGACATCGTGCGCGTTTCGGTGCCGGATATGGATGCTGCCGAAGCGTTTGGCCGTATCAAGCAACTGGTCAAGGTGCCGCTGGTCGCCGACATTCACTTCGACTACAAGATCGCCTTGCGCGTAGCCGAGCTGGGTGTGGATTGCCTGCGCATCAACCCGGGCAATATCGGTCGCGAAGACCGGGTGCGCGCTGTGGTTGACGCCGCCCGTGACCGTGGCATCCCCATCCGCATCGGCGTGAACGCCGGTTCCCTGGAAAAAGACCTGCAAAAGAAATACGGCGAACCGACCCCGGCCGCGCTGGTTGAATCGGCGCTGCGCCACGTTGAGCACCTTGAACGCCTGAATTTCCAGGACTTCAAGGTCAGCGTAAAGGCCTCGGACGTGTTCATGGCGGTAGAAGCCTACCGCCTGCTGGCCAAGGAAATCGTGCAGCCGCTGCACCTGGGTATCACGGAAGCGGGCGGTTTGCGCTCAGGCACAGTGAAATCTGCAGTGGGTCTCGGTATGCTGCTCGCCGAAGGGATCGGCGATACCATCCGCATCTCCCTGGCGGCAGACCCCGTAGAGGAAGTGAAGGTCGGTTACGACATTCTCAAATCCCTGCGTTTGCGTTCCCGTGGCATCAATTTCATTGCCTGCCCGAGCTGCTCGCGGCAGAACTTCGACGTGGTGAAAACCATGAACGATCTGGAATTGCGCCTTGAAGACCTGCTGGTGCCGCTGGATGTTGCAGTGATCGGTTGCGTGGTCAACGGCCCAGGTGAAGCCAAAGAGGCGCACGTAGGCCTGACCGGCGGTACACCGAACCTGATTTACATCGACGGCAAACCGTCGCAGAAGTTGACGAATGACAATCTGGTGGATGAGCTCGAAAGACTGATCCGCGAGAAAGCGGCCGAAAAGGTCGCGGCTGACGCAGCGCTGATCGCGCGCGGCTGATTGAACGAATTTAAGGATCAGATGTGAGCAAGTCTCTGCAAGCCATTCGTGGCATGAACGACATCCTGCCGGAGCAGACGCCACTGTGGCGTTACTTCGAGAACACGGTCGCGCGCCTGCTGGATAACTACGGTTACAAGCAGATCCGTATGCCGATCGTCGAGTTCACCGAGCTGTTCAAGCGCTCCATCGGCGAAGTCACCGACATCGTCGAAAAAGAGATGTATACCTTTGAAGACCGCAACGGCGACTCCCTGACCCTGCGTCCGGAAGGTACTGCCGCGTGCGTGCGTGCGGTGCTTGAGCATGGCCTCACCGGTGCCGGCCAGCCGCAGAAGCTGTGGTACATCGGCCCGATGTTCCGTCACGAACGCCCGCAGAAAGGCCGTTATCGCCAGTTTCACCAGATTGGCCTGGAAGTGTTCAACATCGATGGCCCGGACATCGACGCCGAGCTGATCGTGCTGACTTGGCGCCTGTGGGGCCTGCTGGGCATCCGTGACGCGGTCAAGCTTGAACTCAACAGCCTGGGTACCAGCGAGTCCCGCGGCCGCTACAAGGTTGCGCTGGTCGAGTATCTGTCCGCCCACCTGGACAAGCTGGACGAAGACAGCCAGCGCCGCCTGAAAACCAACCCGTTGCGCGTGCTGGATACCAAGAACGCCGACACCCAGGCCGTACTGGTCAACGCGCCGAAAATGGCCGACTACCTGGACGATGAATCCCGCGCGCACTTTGAGGGCCTCAAGGCTCGCCTGGATGCAGCGGGTATTCCGTTCGTGATCAACACGAAGTTGGTGCGCGGCCTCGATTACTACAGCAAGACCGTGTTCGAGTGGGTTACCGACAAACTCGGCGCCCAGGGCACCGTCTGCGCGGGTGGTCGTTACGACGGTCTGGTCGAACAGATGGGCGGCAAGCCGACCACGGGCGTGGGTTTTGCCATGGGCATCGAGCGCCTGATCCTGTTGCTCGAAACCCTGGAGCAAGTTCCAGAAGAAATTTCCCGTCAGGTGGACGTGTACCTCTGCGCTTTTGGCGAGGCCGCCGAACTGGCTGCCCTGGCCCTGAGCGAAAAGGTGCGTGACCAACTGCCCAACCTGCGTCTGCAAGTCAATGCCGGCGCCGGCAGCTTCAAGAGCCAGTTCAAGAAGGCCGACAAGAGCGGTGCGCTGTACGCACTGATCCTTGGCGATGACGAACTGGCCCAGCAAGTGATAGGTTTCAAACCCCTGCGTGGCCAGGGCGAGCAACAGAACATTGCCTTTGATGCGCTCGCTGCGCACTTGGCCACCTGCGTAGTGCAGGGTTGAAGCTGTCGAACAGCCGAATTTAGCGATTAAGGAGTATTGGGGTGTCGAGTACTGATGATGATCAACTGGCCGAGTTCAAGGACTGGTGGCAGCGTAACGGCAAGCCCTTGGTTACTGGCGGTCTGCTGGCTTTAGTGGTGGTGTTCGGCTGGCAGGCCTGGCACAAGTATCAGGCCAACCAGTCCCAGGGCGCCTCGATCCTCTATCAGCAATTGCTGGAAACCACGCTGACGCCGGATGGCAAGCCAGACCCTGCCCAAGTGGCAGACCTGGCCAGCAAGCTGAAAAACGAATTCGGCGGTAGCACCTACGCCCAGTACGGCAGCCTGTTCGTCGCGAAAGTTGCGGTCGACACCGGCAAGCTGGATGACGCCGCCACCGAGCTGAAGGCCATCGCCGACAAACCGACCAACCCTACCCTGGGTGAAATCGCACGTCAGCGCCTGGCGCAGGTATTGGCGGCACAGAACAAGGCTGACGAAGCACTCAAACTGCTCGACGGCGATGCTGACAAGGCATTTGTGGCCACTCGTGAAGAGCTCAAGGGCGACCTGTTGGTCCAATTGGGTCGTACCGATGAAGCCCATGCTGCGTACCAAAAGGCCAAGGCGGCGCTGTCTGATGAAGCGGCGGTCGGTGGCTTACAAATCAAGCTCGACGACTTGGCCAAAGGGGATGCGTGACGTGATCCGTTGGAAACATGCAGCATTGCTGGCTCTGGCCGTTCTGGCCGCGGGTTGCAGCAGCAACAGTAAAAAAGAACTGCCTCCGGCCGAGCTGACCAGCTTCAAGGAAGAAGTGGTCCTGCAAAAGCAATGGAGCCGCTCCGTCGGTGACGGCCAGGGCGACCTCTACAACCTGTTGCAGCCGGCAATCGACGGCGACAACATCGTGGCCACTGACTCCACTGGCGTGATCATCGCCATGGATCGCATGAACGGCGACGTGAAGTGGAAGAAAGACCTCGAACTGCCGGTTTCCGGTGGTGTGGGTGTCGGCTACGGCATGGTGCTGGTCGGCACGCTCAAAGGTGACGTGGTGGCTCTGGATTCGGCCACCGGTGAAGAGAAATGGCGCGCCCGCGTGACCAGTGAAGTACTCGCATCGCCAGCCACCAACGGTGATGTTGTCGTGGTGCAGACCCAGGATGACCGTGTAATCGGCCTGGACGCTGCTACCGGCAACCAGCGCTGGTTGTACGACAGCACGCCGGCGGTACTGACGTTGCGCGGCACCAGTGGTCCGATTGTGACCAATAATCTGGCCGTGGCAGGCCTGTCGACCGGTAAAGTGGTCGCCCTGGACACCCAGAACGGCGTGCCGGCCTGGGAAACCCGCGTGGCCATCCCGCAAGGTCGTTCCGAACTGGACCGCGTAGTGGACATCGACGGCGGCTTGCTGCTGTCGGGTGAAACCATCTATGTGGCCACCTACCAGGGCCGCGTTGCGGCGCTGGACCTGCAAAGCGGCCGCATCAACTGGCAGCGTGATGCTTCCAGTTATGCCGGTGTCGCCCAAGGGTTTGGCAGCGTCTACGTAAGCCTTGCTTCCGGCACTGTTGAAAGTGTCGACGAGCGTTCCACCACTGCACTGTGGAGCAACGACTCCCTGGCCCGTCGTCAACTGTCGGCCCCGGAAGTGTTCTCCAGCTACGTAGCGGTAGGTGACTTCGAAGGTTACCTGCACCTGCTGAGCCAGGTGGACGGTCGCTTCGTAGGTCGTGAGCGTATCGACAGCGACGGCCTGCGTGCTCGTCCGCTGGTCGTGGGTAACATGCTTTATGTGTTTGGCAACAGCGGCAAGCTGGAAGCCCTGACCATCAAGTAAGAACTATGCTTGGGGGTAGCCCTCAAGCAGCTTCACCTGTAGAAGCCGCGCTATGTGGCGAGGGAGCTTGCTCCCGCTGGAGTGCGAAGCGCTCCCAAACCGATTGATGAGGTGTGTCAGATGCATCTCGGTCGAATGGTTCAGGGGCTGCTTCGCAGCCCAGCGGGAGCAAGCTCCCTCGCCACAGGACGCTCGCTGCTACAGTCGAGCACCAGCCGCTGCCTTGCAGCGGCTTTTGTATTTTCTGAAATAACGAAGTGGAGAGCCGCATGGTTCCCGTAATCGCCCTGGTGGGCCGACCTAACGTCGGCAAGTCCACCTTGTTCAACCGCCTGACCAGGACTCGCGACGCCATTGTCGGCGACTTGTCCGGTCTGACCCGTGATCGCCAATACGGTGAGGCAAAGTGGCAAGGGCGCTCCTACATTATTGTCGACACCGGTGGTATCTCCGGCGACGAACATGGCATGGACGAAAAGATGGCCGAGCAGTCACTGCTGGCCATTGAAGAAGCTGATGTCGTGCTGTTCCTGGTGGACGCCCGCGCGGGCTACACCGCCGCCGACCAGATGATTGGCGAGCACTTGCGCAAGCGTAACAAGCGCTCGTATTTGATCGCCAACAAGATCGACAACATCGATCCTGAGCAGGCCCGTGCCGAGTTCAGCCCGATGGGCCTGGGTGATGCAATCCCGATCGCCGGTGCCCACGGTCGCGGTATCACCCAGATGCTGGAAATCGCCCTGCGCGACTTCCCGAAGGATGATGTCGAGGAAGAAGAGGGTGAGGAAGAGATCGTCGCCGAAGGTGAGGAAGCCAAGCGTATTCCTGGCCCGAGCGAAAAAGACGGTATCAAGATCGCCATCATCGGCCGCCCGAACGTCGGCAAGTCGACCCTGGTCAACCGTATGCTCGGTGAAGACCGTGTAATCGTGTATGACCAACCCGGCACCACCCGCGACAGCATCTACATCCCGTTCGAACGTAACGAGGAAAAGTACACGCTGATCGACACCGCCGGCGTGCGCAAGCGCGGCAAGATCCACGAGGAAGTTGAAAAGTTCTCGGTGGTCAAAACCCTGCAAGCGATCAAAGACGCCAACGTGGTGATCTTTGTGATGGACGCCCGCGAAGGCGTGGTGGACCACGATCTCAACCTGCTGGGCTTTGCCCTGGAGGCCGGTCGGGCACTGGTGATCGCGATCAACAAGTGGGACGGCATGACGCCGAGCGAGCGCGATTTCGTCAAGATCGAGTTGCAGCGTCGTCTGTTCTTCGTTGAGTTCGCCGATATCCACTTCATCTCGGCCCTGCACGGCACCGGCGTGGGTAACCTCTACGCGTCCGTACAGAACTCGTTCAAGTCCGCGGTCACCCGCTGGCCGACCAACCGCCTGACCCAGATTCTGGAAGATGCGGTGGGCGAGCATGCGCCGCCGATGGTCAACAACCGCCGGATCAAACTGCGTTACGCCCACTTGGGTGGTGCCAACCCGCCGATTATCGTGATTCACGGTAACCAGATCGAGAAGGTGCCCAAATCCTACGTGCGTTACCTGGAAAACACCTACCGCCGCGTCTTGAAGCTGGTCGGTACGCCGATCCGTATCGAGTTCAAGGGTGGTGATAACCCGTACGAAGGCAACAAGAACACACTGACTGACCGTCAGGTGAACAAGAAGCGTCGTTTGATGACTCACCACAAGAAGGCCGACAAGAAGCGTCGTGACAAGAAATAACGACCGCTTCACGTTGTAAGCTACAAGCTGCAAGAGAGGGCCCTTTCAGGGCCCTTTTTTGTGTGCGATGGTTTGTCGCTTGACCTGCTTGCGGCTTGCAGCTTAAAACTTGGGGCTCACCTGCAGGGGCCACCGATGATCACCAGCAAGCTGCCGAATGTCGGCACGACCATTTTCACCACCATGTCGCAACTCGCCGTTGAAACCGGCGCGCTCAACCTGTCTCAGGGCTTTCCGGATTTCAATGGCCCACAGGGCCTGCTCGATGCGGTGGGCAAGCATATCGCCCTCGGTCATAACCAGTACGCGCCAATGACCGGCCTGCCAGTGTTGCGTCAGCAGGTGGCCGCCAAGATCGCCCGCAGTTATGGCGCCACGGTCAATGTCGACAGCGAGGTGACTATTACTCCAGGCGCTACCGAGGCGATTTTCTGCGCGATTCAGGCGGTGATTCGCAATGGCGATGAGGTCATTGTGTTTGACCCCAGCTATGACAGCTACGAGCCGTCGGTCGAGCTGGCGGGTGGCCGGTGTGTGCATGTACAACTGAGCTTGAGCGGTTTTGCCCTCGACTTCGAGAAGATCAAGGCGGCGCTGTCACCGCGCACGCGGATGATCATCCTCAACTCCCCACACAACCCGACCGGTGCGCTGATCAGCCGCGCCGAGCTGGACCAGTTGGCCGACATGATCCGCGACCGCGACATCTATCTGGTCAGTGATGAGGTTTACGAGCACCTGGTGTTCGACGGCATGCCCCATATCAGCGTGCTGGCGCATGAGGAGCTGTACCAGCGTGCGTTCGTGGTGAGTTCCTTCGGCAAAACCTACCACGTCACCGGCTGGAAAACCGGCTACGTCGTCGCGCCACCGGCCCTGACCGCAGAGCTGCGCAAGGTGCACCAATACGTGAACTTCTGCGGCGTGACGCCTTTGCAGTACGCACTGGCTGACTTCATGGCCGAACACCCCGAGCACGTCGAGGAACTGCCGGCGTTCTACCAGGCCAAGCGTGATCTGTTCTGCGACCTGCTGGAGCCGTCGCGTTTCAGCTTTACCCGGGTGGCGGGCACCTACTTTCAACTGGTGGATTACTCACAGATTCGCCCGGACCTGGACGACGTAGCCATGTCCCTATGGATGACCCGCGAACACGGCGTTGCAACCATTCCGGTGTCGGTGTTCTATCAACACCCACCCCAAGGCCAGCGTCTGGTACGCCTGTGCTTTGCCAAGCGCGAGGAGACGCTGCAACAGGCGGCGGAGAAACTGTGCGTGATCTGACTGCCGACAGTTTTCGGTTTGTCTGATAGACCGCCATCGCGGGCAAGCCCGCTCCCACATTTGGAATGCATTCCCCTGTGGGAGCGGGCTTGCCCGCGATGAGGCCCTCACATACAACACCAACAAAAAGGCCCCTGGATTTTCATCCAGGGGCCTTTTGCATTTCTGCGGCAGGCGTTTACGCCGCTTTCGCTTCCTGCTGGCTCAACGAGCGGTTCAGCGCACTGAACAGCGCCTTGAAGCTGGCTGTGGTGATGTTTTCATCAATGCCCACGCCATGCACAGGGCGTTCACCATTCACACGCAGCTCAATGTAAGCAGCGGCTTTGGCATTGGTGCCCGCGCCAATCGCGTGTTCGTTGTAATCCATGATCTCCACACCAATCGGCAGACCCGCCACCAGCGCTTCCAGCGCACCGTTGCCTTTGCCTTTCCAGTGCAGGTTGGTTTCGCCCTGGCCTTTGCCGGAGACTTCTACCTCGACAAAGCTGTTGCCGTTTTCTTCCTGCAGGCGATGGCTGACCAGCGCATACGGGGTGTTGGCTTGCAGGTATTCGCGCTGCAGCAACGCGTAGATCTGTGGTGCCGTCATCTCCAGGCCCACGCGGTCGGTTTCGGCCTGTACCACCTGGCTGAATTCGATCTGCATGCGGCGCGGCAGGCTGATGTCGTATTCCTGCTCCAGCAGGTAGGCGATGCCGCCTTTGCCCGACTGGCTGTTCACACGAATGACGGCCTCGTAGCTGCGGCCAATGTCGGCCGGGTCGATCGGCAGGTACGGCACTTCCCACAGGGCGTCGTCTTTCTGCTGGGCGAAGCCCTTGCGGATCGCGTCCTGGTGGGAGCCGGAGAACGCGGTGTGCACCAGGTCGCCAACGTACGGGTGACGCGGGTGCACCTGGATCTGGTTGCACTCTTCGACGACTTTGCGCACGCCGTCGATGTCTGAGAAGTCCAGTTGCGGGTCGAGACCCTGGGTGTACATGTTCAGGGCCACGGTCACCAGGTCAACGTTACCGGTGCGCTCGCCGTTGCCGAACAGGCAGCCTTCGACACGGTCGGCGCCGGCCATCAGGCCCAGTTCGGTGGCGGCCACGCCGGTGCCACGGTCGTTGTGGGTGTGCAGGCTGATGATCACGCTGTCACGGCGGTTGATATGGCGGCCGAACCATTCGATCTGGTCGGCATAGATGTTCGGCGTGGCGCACTCAACGGTGGCGGGCAGGTTGAGAATCATCTTGTGCGAAGGCGACGGGTTCCACACCTCGATCACCGCGTCACAGACTTCCTTGGCGAACTCCAGCTCGGTCGCGCTGAAGGTTTCCGGGGAGTATTCGAAGGTCCACTGGGTTTCCGGCTGCTGGGCGGCATATTTGACGAACAGCTTGGCCGCGTTCACGGCGATGGCCTTGATGCCCTCTTTGTCCTGGTTGAACACGATGCGGCGGAAGGACGGCGAGGTGGCGTTGTACAGGTGCACGATGGCCTTTTTGGCACCGCGCAGGGATTCGAACGTGCGTGCGATCAAGTCTTCACGGCCCTGGGTCAGCACCTGGATGGTGGTGTCCTCGGGGATGTGGTTGTCTTCGATCAGGGTGCGCACAAAGTCAAAGTCGGTTTGCGAGGCAGCGGGGAACGAGGCTTCGATTTCCTTCACGCCCACGGCGACCAGGGTCTTCCAGAAGCGCAGCTTTTTCGCGGCGTCCATCGGCTCGATCAGCGACTGGTTGCCATCACGCAGATCAGAGCTGCACCAGATCGGCGCTTCGGTAATGGTCTTCGACGGCCAGGTGCGGTCCGGGATATCAATGGTCGGGAACGCGCGGTACTTCGAAGACGGGTCTTTGAGCATGCTCATCGGAAAATCCTTTGTTGTAGGGCCGAGAAGAGGCGGCCTGCCAGAAAGCGTTTATTAGGGATAAAGCGGAAGACGAGGCGGATCGATTCAGCCTGGCAGTCGTGCGCTGACGAGGCACAGGCTGCGGTGCTGGCGGAGCTGAATGAGGGTGTGAGAGGTTTTCATAAGCTCAACCCTAACCGCCGGGGTGAAAGATGGCAAGCAGTCGAGAAAAATTGAGATAAGTTTTGCTGTGTGCGCAAGGGGCGAGATTTTATTGCTTTATTTAAGGTTTTATCGTGTTTTGTTTGCGTGGCATTTGTCAGCTGCGCAATAGCGTCGACTGGCCTGGCGTCATTGCAGGCAAGCCAGCTCCCCCAGTAAAGGGTGTTCCAATGTGGGAGCCGGGCTTGCCCGCGATGGCGCCAGTAGCCTCACCCTTCCTATCAGGGCTGGAAAGCACCAATGAAGATCGCCGGGTCGACCCGCGCGTCATTGAGGCTGATGTTCCAGTGCATGTGGGGTCCGGTCGCGCGGCCCGTCGAGCCGACCTTGCCCACCACTGCGCCGCGCGGCAGCTGATCGCCGACTTTTACGTCGATCTTCGACATATGGCAGAACATGCTGATAAAGCCCTGGCCATGATCGACAAACACGGTATTGCCATTAAAGAAGTAGTTGCCGGTCAGGATCACCTTGCCTGCTGCCGGGGTCTTGATCGGCGTGCCGGCGCCGACTGCGAAGTCCAGGCCTGAATGCGGGTTGCGCTCCTCGCCATTAAAGAAACGGCGTACGCCAAACTTGCTCGACAGTGGCCCGTTGACCGGTTTGTCCAGCAGCAGGTTACTCGGTGTGTTCGGGCTGAAGCTGCGGTAGGCCTTTAGCTGCACGGCCAGTTCGCCCTCGATGCGTTTGAGCTGCGCGGGGTCCGGGTTCACCTGGCTTTTGTTCTTCAGGGTGATGTGCTGTTCGGGGTATTTCTTGAAGCCCACCACGAACGGCAAGTTCTGCCCGCCGCTGACGACGCGTTCAGTGCCGGGTTTGACCGTCAGGGGGATGCCGACGATCGCCAGCCAGTTGTTCTGTTCCTTCACCACCAGTACCGGCCGGTTCAAGTAAGTGGCCTTGGGTGATGTCGCCGAAGTGCCGAGGTCGACCACGGCCACACCGCCCGGTACGGGCTTGTTCAGCAAGCGCGTGATGTAGCTGTCGGCGTGGGCGTTGAAGGTTAGGCAAACGAGCATCAACAGGCTGAGAAAACGTGGCATCGATCAGTCCAGTAACGAAAGGGTGACGGGTGTCAGGTGGTTGTCTTCCACCCGTACCTGCAATTGGCCTTCACCGAGGCGCGCGGTCAGGCGCTGGCCGGTGTGGGTTTGCGCGGCAGTGCGGATCGCCTGGCCGCGCTCGTCCAGCAAGATGCTGTAACCACGACCGAGGGTCGCCAGCGGGCTGACCACGTGCAGCGTCTGCACCTGGCTTTGCAGTTGCAGGCGCCGTGCCTTGAGGCCTTCGCGCATGGCGCGGGGCAGGCGTTCGGCGAGGCTGTCCAGGCGTTGGCGCAGCAGGGCCAGCTGGCGCCCCGGGTGTTGGCCGGCGAGGCGTGTTTCCAGGCGAATCAGGCGTTCGCGGCGGGTATTCAGGCTGCGCTCGAAAGCACGGCGCAAGCGCATGTCCAGGTCATCCAGGCGCTGGGCTTGCTGGCGCAGGCGTTCGCCGGGGTGACGCAGGCGGCGGGCCATGCCTTCAAGGCGCAAGCGGTCGTGGGCGAGGCGGTTGCGCATCAGCATGACCAGGCGGCGATGCAGGTTTTCAACCTGGCGCACCAGGTGGCTGGCGTCTGGCGCGAGCAATTCAGCGGCTGCGGAGGGCGTCGGGGCACGCACGTCGGCCACGAAGTCGCTGATGGACACATCGGTCTCATGGCCGACGGCGCTGACAATCGGCGTGACGCAAGCGTCAATCGCGCGGGCTACGGCTTCTTCGTTGAAACACCAGAGGTCTTCCAGCGAACCGCCGCCACGGGCCAGGATCAGTGCATCAAAGCCACGCGCATCCGCCAGTTTCAGCGCGCGCACAATCTGGGAAATGGCTTCGCGGCCTTGCACGGCGGTCGGGATCAGTGTGAGTTCTACGTTAGGCGCCCGGCGCCGGAACACGCTGATAATGTCGCGAATCACCGCGCCGGTCGGCGAGCTGATGATGCCAATGCGCCGAGGGTGCGCCGGCAGCGGCACTTTGCGCTCGGCACTGAACAGGCCTTCGGCGCTGAGCTTTTCCTTCAGCGCATCAAAGGCCAGGCGCAGCGCGCCATCACCGGCGGGCTCTACGGTGTCGAGGATCAGTTGGTAGTCACCACGGCCCTCAAACAGCGAGACCTTGCCGCGCACCTTCACCGCCAAGCCGTCTTTCAACGCCTGGCGAACCCGCGCGGCATTGTTGCGAAACAGCGCGCAACGCACTTGGGCGCCGCTGTCCTTAAGGGTGAAATACACATGGCCGGAAGCCGGGCGGGCGAGGTTGGAGATCTCGCCTTCGACCCAGATATTGGTGAATACGTCTTCCAGCAACACCCGCGCGCGGCCGTTGAGTTGGCTGACAGTCAGGACTTCGCGGTCCAGGTTCAGGCGGGCAAACGGATCTTTAATCATGGGCGGCAGTTTATAGGCATTCGTGCAGGGTTTGGCAGAATTGCTCGACCAACGCGTTCGGCGCCTGCGCGCAGGCCAAGGCCACGGTGCTGAGGCAGTCCGGGTCGGCCAGGGGCAAGAAGTGCACGCTGGCAGGGGCAATGTCCCTCATGGATTTTGGTAACAAGGCAATACCGAAGCCGGCCTGGATCAACTGCAACTGGGTGGTCTTGCGCGACATCACCCGCGCGGCCTTGGGGAAAAAGCCTGCGCGCATGCACAGCTCGGCTGACAGATAACTCAGGCCGCCGCGCTGGGGGTGAGGGATTGAAATAAACGCTTCGTCCTTAAGCTGCTCCAGTTCGATGGGGGTATTACTGCGCGCCAGTGCATGGTTGGGCGGCACGGCCAGCAGCAATGGTTCATTGTATAAAGGCACGATCCGCACACCTTCGCACTGGCGCAACACGGGCAGGCGCAGCACGCCGACTTCCAGACGGCCGTCGGCGATTTCCTCCAGCTGCGCCTCGGAGGAGAGTTTGACGATGTCCATCGAGACGCCCGGGCAGCGCTCCAGCCAGGCGCTGATGCCTTGCAATAACGGGCCGCTCATCGGCACGGTGCTCGAATGGCTCAGGCGCAGCGTGCCCAGTTCGCCATTGCCGACTTGTGTTGCCATCTCGCTGGCCTTGAGCAACTCATTCAGAAGGTTACGTGCCCGTGGGTAGAACGCTTCGCCGGCTGCCGTCAACCGGGGCTGGCGTGCGGTGCGTTCAAACAACGGGGTTTGCAGTTGGTTTTCCAGTTCCTTGATCTGCCGGCTCAACGCCGACTGCGCGACAAACAGGCGCTCGGCGGCGGCGCTGAAGCTGCCGCTGTCGGCGATTTCGACGAAGTAACGCAGTTGGCGGGTAGAAATCACGCGTCATGCCTTTTCGAGATGGGTGGCGAACTTTGAAGATATTAGTCGCAACACTCGTCGATGGCTAAAGTGAGGGGCATCTCTTTCAAGGAATAAGCCATGAGCCCGGTTGAGCTGATGAGCCAGTGGTCGTTTGGTGGTGTGCAGTGGCTGGTGATCGGCGCAGCGGTCGTCGTGGCCTATGTCGTGTTCGGCATCGCCGGGTTTGGTACGGCGCTGGTGGCGGGGCCGATCCTTATTGTGTTTATGCCGCTGGCGAAGATCATCCCGCTGCTGGTGTTGCTGGATTTTGTGGCGGCGTTCGGCAACCTGCTGCAATCGCGCAAGGAGGTGAATAAACCGGAATTGCTGCGGTTGCTGCCGTGCATGGCGGTGGGTTGCACGCTGGGCGTGGTGTTTTTGCTCCGCTTGCATTCGGACGTGTTGCTGCTCTTGATGGGCCTGTTTATCAGTGCCTATGCGATTTACAGCTTGTCGGTGAAAGCCCGCCCCGCGCAGCTGCCCAAGGGCTGGGCGATTCCGATGGGTACGGTCGGCGGGCTGTTTGGTGCGCTGTTCGGCAGTGGCGGCTTCCTCTACGCGATCTATCTGAATAGCCGCCTGCCCAAGGACGCGGCGCGCGCCACCCAGAGTGCGTTGATCAGTTGCAGCACGGTGGTGCGCCTGAGTTTGTTTCTGATCGCCGGGGTGTATGCGGATTTGCCGTTGTTGATGTTGGCACTGTGCCTGTTGCCGGCGATGGCCGTGGGGCTTTGGTGTGGGCGCAGGCTGACGATGCGCATGTCCCGCGAGGCGTTTGTGCGGTGGGTGACCTGGCTGGTGCTGGCGAGCGGCATTGCATTGATCGGGCGGTATTTGAGTACTTGACCTGTGTGGGGCAGGGATTAAGCTGCCAGCCTTCAGGGCCTCTTCGCCGGCAAGCCCGCTCCCACATTCGACCGCATTTCTCCTATGGGAATGCGGTCACCTGTGGGAGCGGGCTTGCCCGCGAAGGCGTCAGATGACACACCGCAGGACTCTAAGGCCTCATGAACTCCCAAAGCATCCTTGTCCCGAAAATCTCCACTTTGCCCGTCCACGAACCCCGCGCCCGGGCGATCGTGCGCTGGCTGGTGCGCAAGAACATCATCAAGGAAGAGCTGACCACCTGCGGGCGCACCGGCAACCGCATGGGCTACGCCTTGGCTGATGGCGCTCGCGCCGTGGTGTTGCACCCCGAGGCGCTGCCGTTCAACGAGCCGGTCAACGGCCTGGAGATCATCTACAAACGCTGCATCTATACGCCGGCCAAAGGCTTTCTCGAAGAAGCCGGTTGCCCGGAGTGCCTTAAAGAAGTCGGCGAGGCGCTGTTCGAAAGCCTGGAAGACTGGATGCCCGGCCATACCGATAACTTCACCTGCCCGTTGTGTGGGCATGAGGACGACATCAACGGGTTTCTGTTCCTGCAGGAGTGCGGGTTTTCCAACCTGGGGTTCATCTTCAACAACTGGGCGGAAGCGGGGTTCAAGCAGAGCTTTATCGACGAATTTGCCGATTGGCTGGACCAGAAGATGAGCTGGGTCAAAGTCGAGCTTTAACCCATCTATCTGTATTCCCAAATATGTCAGAGTTTTACATTGAACCCGAGGGGGTGTCTGACTATAATGGCGCGCTTCCATTTTCCCGCTCGGGAGCCCCCGCGATGCTGCGTATCAGCCAAGAAGCTCTGACATTCGACGACATTCTCCTAGTGCCCGGTTATTCCGAGGTGCTTCCTAACGAAGTCAGTCTCAAGACCCGCCTAACCCGTGGCATCGAGCTGAATATTCCCCTTGTTTCCGCTGCCATGGACACCGTCACTGAAGCCCGACTGGCCATCGCCATGGCTCAGGAAGGCGGCATTGGCATCATCCACAAGAACATGACCATCGAGCAGCAAGCTGCCGAAGTGCGCAAGGTCAAGCGTTACGAAGCCGGTGTGGTGAAAGATCCCATCACCATCGAGGCCGACGCCACCGTGCGTGACCTGTTCGACCTGACCCGCCTGCACAACATCTCCGGTGTTCCTGTGCTGCACGATGGCGACCTGGTCGGCATCGTCACGTCCCGTGACGTGCGTTTCGAAAACCGTCTTGAAGTGACCGTCCGTGAAGTGATGACGCCCAAAGAGCGCCTGGTCACTGTCAAGGAAGGCGCCGACAAGAACGATGTGCGCGAATTGCTGCACAAGCACCGCATCGAGCGCGTGCTGATCGTCGACGATAAATTTGCCCTTAAAGGCATGATGACCGTCAACGACATCGAAAAAGCCAAGGCTTACCCGCTGGCCAGCAAGGATGACCAAGGTCGTCTGCGTGTTGGCGCGGCGGTCGGCACCGGTAAAGACACCGGTGACCGTGTTTCGGCGCTGGTCGCTGCCGGCGTTGACGTGGTGGTGGTCGACACCGCCCACGGTCACTCCAAAGGCGTGATCGACCGCGTGCGTTGGGTCAAACAGAATTTCCCTGAAGTGCAAGTGATCGGCGGCAACATCGCCACCGGCGCTGCCGCCAAGGCCCTGGCCGAAGCGGGCGCGGATGCGGTCAAGGTCGGTATCGGCCCGGGCTCGATCTGCACCACCCGTATCGTCGCCGGTGTCGGCGTGCCGCAAATCAGCGCCATCGCCAACGTCGCCGCTGCCCTTGAAGGCACGGGCGTTCCGTTGATCGCCGACGGCGGCATCCGTTTCTCCGGTGACCTGTCCAAGGCCATCGTAGCCGGTGCCTCCTGCGTGATGATGGGTTCGATGTTCGCCGGTACCGAAGAAGCACCGGGCGAGATCGAACTGTTCCAGGGCCGTTCGTACAAGGCTTACCGCGGCATGGGTTCGCTGGGCGCCATGTCCCAGGCGCAAGGCTCTTCCGACCGTTACTTCCAGGACTCCTCGGCAGGCGCCGAGAAGCTCGTCCCGGAAGGCATCGAAGGCCGTGTGCCGTACAAAGGCACCCTGAGCGCGATCATCCATCAACTGATGGGCGGCCTGCGCTCCTCGATGGGCTACACCGGCAGCGCCGACATCGAAGAAATGCGCACCAAGCCTGAGTTCGTGCGGATCACCGGCGCCGGCATGGCTGAGTCCCATGTCCACGACGTGCAGATCACCAAGGAAGCGCCAAACTACCGCGTAGGTTGAGGCTTCCAGCAAAACGTTAAGTAACCGGGGCTGTTTTCAGCCCCGAGTTGTTTCTGATTTTCTTCACCGAATTGCATAGACGAGACTGACCCCATGGCCCTCGACATTCACGCCCACCGCATCCTGATCCTCGACTTCGGTTCCCAGTACACCCAGCTGATCGCGCGCCGCGTGCGCGAAATCGGCGTGTACTGCGAACTGCATCCGTTCGACATGGACGACGAAGCGATTCGCGAATTCGCACCCAAAGGCGTCATCCTCGCCGGTGGCCCCGAGTCCGTGCACGAAGCCAACAGCCCGCGCTGCCCGCAAGCCGTATTTGACCTGGGCGTGCCCGTCTTCGGTATCTGCTACGGCATGCAGACCATGGCCGAGCAACTGGGCGGCAAGGTTGAAGGTTCCGAGCTGCGTGAATTCGGTTATGCCCGTGTCGACGTGGTCGGCAAGAGCCGCCTGCTGGACGGCATCGAAGACCACGTCGACGCCGACGGCCTGTTCGGCCTCGACGTGTGGATGAGCCACGGTGACAAGGTCACCAAGATGCCGGAAGACTTCCACATCCTGGCCAGCACCCCGAGCTGCCCGATCGCTGGCATGTTCAGCGACGAGCGTCGTTACTACGGCGTGCAGTTCCACCCGGAAGTGACCCACACCAAACAAGGCGGCCGCATCCTGTCGCGCTTCATCCTCGATATCTGCGAGTGTGAAGCTCTGTGGACCCCGTCGAAGATCGCTGAAGACGCCATCGCCCAAGTCCGTGCCCAAGTCGGCACCGACAACGTGCTGCTCGGCCTGTCCGGCGGCGTTGACTCCTCCGTGGTAGCTGCCCTGCTGCACAAAGCCATCGGCGACCAACTGACCTGCGTCTTCGTCGACAACGGTCTGCTGCGCCTGCACGAAGGCGAGCAGGTGATGGCCATGTTCGCCGAGAACATGGGCGTCAAGGTGATCCGCGCCAACGCCGAGGACCAGTTCCTCAACAACCTGGCCGGCGAGTCCGACCCAGAGAAGAAGCGCAAGATCATCGGCCGCACCTTCATCGACGTCTTCGATGCCCAGTCCAACAAACTGGACAACATCAAGTACCTCGCCCAGGGCACCATCTACCCGGACGTGATCGAGTCGGCTGGCGCCAAGAGCGGCAAGGCCCACGTGATCAAGTCCCACCACAACGTGGGTGGCTTGCCTGAGGAAATGAACCTCAAGCTGGTAGAACCGCTGCGCGAACTGTTCAAGGACGAAGTCCGCCGTCTGGGCCTGGAACTCGGCCTGCCGTACGACATGGTCTACCGCCACCCATTCCCGGGCCCGGGCCTGGGCGTGCGCATCCTCGGTGAAGTGAAAAAGGAATACGCCGACCTGCTGCGTCGCGCCGACCACATCTTCATCGAAGAACTGCGCAAAGCCGACTGGTACCACAAAGTCAGCCAGGCCTTCGTAGTGTTCCAGCCGGTGAAATCGGTTGGCGTGGTAGGCGATGGCCGTCGTTACGCCTGGGTTGTTGCACTGCGTGCGGTGGAAACCATCGACTTCATGACTGCGCGTTGGGCACACCTGCCGTACGAACTGCTGGAAACTGTCAGCGGCCGTATCATCAATGAAATCGAAGGCATTTCGCGCGTGACGTATGACGTGTCGAGCAAGCCGCCGGCGACGATTGAGTGGGAGTGATTGGGCGCCCGGCATTGTCCGGCACCCTTTAGCAAGAAATGCCCTGGAGCCCGCGTAATTGCGGGCTTCTTGGTTTTTTGGTTATCACTATTTGACAAGTTTCGGCATCACCAGGCCCCTTCTGGTAGTGTTGATCTCAACGCTGTACCGATGCCGAAAAACCTATGAAACGCGCTCGCGCATGCATGGCATGATTATCTGATTTGTTGTTGACGCGTAAGGCTTTGGTTGTGAGTTTTTGTGGGATTTCAAAGGCTGATATTTTGACGGAGAAATGGAAGAGTCCATGTTTATCGATACCAGGCTGCGCAAACTGAAGTCGAGGGAAGAAAACTTTAAGGTGAGCGATCATGGCTAGGCCCCCCACCATTCTAGTGTCATCTACTGTCTACGGCATTGAAGACTTGCTGAACCGTATTTATATGGAGCTCAAGGCCTTCGGCTATGAGGTGTGGATGTCACACCGGGGCACGATTCCGGTACGGTCGGATCGCACGGCTTTCGAAAACTGCCTTGCGGCGGTTCAAGAGTGCGATTTTTTTCTGGGTCTTATTACGACTGATTACGGCTCGGGGCGTGATGGTTCGGACCTGTCTATCACTCATCAAGAGCTGCAGCTGGCAATCGCGTGCAAGAAACCTCGGTGGGTGTTGGCGCATCAAAACGTAGTGTTTGCTCGCCGTTTCCTGCGCGAGCTGGGTTACACGAATGCGAAGGAGCGTGCCGAGGGCCTGAGCTTGAAAAAGGGGGCGAAAGCGTTGGCCGATTTGCGTGTCATCGATATGTACGAGGAAGCCATTCTCGATACCAAGCCGTTGGAGGAGCGGCACGGTAATTGGGTGCAGGAATATGATACGGACGAACAGGTCTTATTGTTTGCCTCGGCCCAGTTTTCTCGTGTTCAAGAGGTTGAGCTTTTTCTGAAAGAGAACCTTAGTGATCCCGCTGCGGTGGCGGCAGCGGCAGCGGCAGCGGCAGCTCAGGCTCAGGCTCAGGCACGAGACGGAGTACAGCCATGAAGCCGGAAGAGTTGGCCCGCATACTGGCACTGGGCGAGGGCAATACTATTGAGTTCAAGACCAAAGCCGATGCCAAGGTTGTTGGGCAACATGTTTGCGCTTTTTTGAACTCGGGTGGCGGGTATTTGGTGATAGGTGTTGATGCCAACAATAATCCGGTTGGCGTGAGGGAGGATCTGGGCGAAGTTGCCTTGCGCAAGCTTGAGCAGCAAGTTGCCCAGTATCTGTCTCCGAAGGCATTGGTGTCGTTCGAGGCGCAACACATTGCGGGCAAGACGATATGGGTGGTTGAAGTCCCTGCTGGTCAGGACATTCCCTATAGCTTTCGCGATGAAGCATTTATTCGAGAGGGCGAGATTACTCGCCGGGCTGATATCGCAACCCTGCGTGACATGATCATGCGTCGTGAGGTAGAGCCTGAACGGTGGGAGCGTCGCTTCTCAAGTGCGGATCTACACGATGATCTGAATGAAAACGAAATCAGGCGTGCGGCTGAGCAAGGTGAGCGTATCCATCACAGCGAATTGTGGGGGTATGCCCCAGAGCGAACGCTTGAGTATTTGGGATTGGTGAAATATGGACGGCTGACGAATGGTGGCGATGTCCTGTTCACAAACAATCCGGCGCGGCGTTACCCCCAAATACGGGTGCGCTGTGCAGCATTCTCTACTGATAAAACTGATGACACTTACCATGACTTCAAAAGTTTTGAGGGGCCGCTGGTTTCGGTGTTAGAGCAGGTATTTGCCTTCATCCGTCGCAGCACCTCCAGCCGTACCCAATTCGGAACTCACCCTTTGAAAAGGGAAGATCAAGGAATCTACCCGGATTCTGCTCTGCGTGAGGCGCTTGTGAATGCTTTTGCGCACCGAGATTACGCGGACTTCCGGGGTGGCATCAAAGTGCAGGTATTTCCTCACCGAGTAGAAATCTGGAACTCTGGCTCCTTGCCTGAAGGGGTAACGCCAGATGGTCTTGCGAACGGCCAGATCTCCGTTTTGCGGAACCCGGACATAGCCCATGTTCTCTATCTTCAAGGCCTCATGGAAAAGCTCGGGCGTGGCGGGATGCTGATCAGCCAAGCGTTTGCGGAGCAGGGGTTTCCCCCTCCTGAATGGCGAAGTGATGTTAGCGGTGTAACGTTAACGCTGCGCACCCCGGAAGTGACCCCGGAAGTGGCCCCGGAAGTCACCCCGGAAGTCACCCCGGAAGTTATCAAGCTTGTCCAGGTCCTTGAGGGGGATGTATCGCGCAGAGAACTTCAGCAAATTCTCGAACTCAAGGATGATGAGCATTTTCGCAAAGGCTACTTGCGGCCTGCGTTGGCCGCAGGTGTGGTCGAGATGACATTGCCTGACAAACCCAACAGCAGTAAACAGCGCTACCGGCTCACCGATATAGGCTTGAGTTTACAAAGGCAGAATAGATAGCCCCGTGCTGAGTAGTGAGGTTGCACTATCAATTTAAGGGGGGATTTTGGCCCTGAAGCCTTAGTCTCCCCTGCATTCTCGCGCTCAGATTTCAGCGCCGCGCAATATCCGAAAAGTAAAACTTATCCAACGTATGCCGCGACTCGGTGTACTCGAACTGCCGCCCGTCCTGCAAAAACGTCTGGTTGCTCACCACGATCACATGGCTTTGCCCATCCAGGTCCAGATGTGCCTGGTCGTCCTTGCTGCGAGGCAGGGCTTCGATGGTGCGTTGGGCGTAGGCGATTTGCAGCTGCAACGTCTGTTCGATAAACGCGTAGATCGACTGTTCGGCAATCGAACGGTCCAGGCCCGGGATCACGTCGGCGACGAAGTGGTTGATGTCGAGGATCACGCGTTTGCCGCCGATGTGGCGTATGCGTTTGATGCGGGTGATCAGTGTGCCGGGCTCGGCTTCGATGTGTTGCAGCAGTGAGCCTTCCAGCGGGATCTGGCTGAATTCGACCACTTCGGTGCGGATGTCATCGCCCAGATCAGCGTGGGTTTCGTGGAAGCTGACGATGCCGCCCAGTTGGAATTCAATCGGGTTGGGCGACAGCACGAACGTGCCCTTGCCGTGGATTTTTTGCGCGAAACCACGTTCCTGCAACTGCTCGATGGCGCGGCGCACAGTGCCACGGCTGGCCTGGTAGGCGTCCATCAATTCGGTTTCGGAGGGAAGGCGCGTACCGCGTTGCAGGCGTTCAGTGGTGATGCTGGCAAGCAGATCCGTATAGATCTGGTTGTATTTGCTCATGGGGATGGCTCTGTGCCCGACGTGATGAAGGTGAACGGCGCGTTCACGGCAGGAACCTTAGTGGCACAGGTGGGGTTTGTCCATTAGACCCTTGGATATCTGTGGCTTACAGCGATGTTCGGGGCCCTGACGAATAAACATTTTTAAACTCGTCTGTACGAGTTGTTGCTTTAACTCGTACAGACGAGTACTTTTGCCCTCGGCGTGCTGCCAATGACTGCCCCCCAATAAAAAAAACCAAGTGGAAACCAAGCATGAGCCACGACTATTCGAACATTGCCCGCGAGATTCTCGAGAACCTCGGGGGCAGCGACAACCTTGAGCAAGCTGCCCACTGCGTGACCCGCCTGCGCCTGGCGCTCAAGGACCCGAGCCTGGTCAACAGCAGCGCGCTGAACCAGGTCGATCTGGTCAAGGGCTCTTTCTTTACCGGCGGCCTGTTCCAGATCGTGATCGGCCCCGGCGAAGTGGAAAAGGTCTACGCTGCCCTGCGCGAGCAGACTGGCCTCGCCGCCGCGACCATCGCTGATGTGAAGAAGAAGGGCGCCGACAAAACCAACGCCATGCAGCGTCTGGTGCGTGTGTTCTCCGATGTGTTCATGCCGATCCTGCCCGCGCTGATCATCGCCGGCCTGTTGATGGGCGTGAACAACCTGATGGGCGCCAAGGGCATGTTCATCGAGGGCAAGACGCTGCTGGAGGCCTATCCGAACCTGGATGGCCTGTGGAGCCTGATCAACCTCATGGCCAACACCTCGTTTGTGTTTCTGCCGGCGCTGGTGGGCTGGTCGGCGGCCAAGCGTTTTGGCGGCAGTGAAATCCTTGGCATCGTGCTTGGCCTGATGCTCGTGCACCCGGACCTGCTCAATGCCTGGAACTACGGCAAGGCCGTGGCCGGTCTGGACGGCCAGAGCCTGCCGTACTTCGACATTTTCGGTTGGTTCAAGATTGAAAAAGTGGGCTACCAAGGGCAGATCCTGCCGATCCTGATGGCCGCGTACGTGATGAGCGTGATCGAAAAATGGCTGCGGGCTCGCGTGCCGAATGCGATTCAACTGCTCGTTGTGCCGATCACTACCATCGTCGTCACCGGCGTGCTGGCCCTGGCGATCATTGGCCCGGTGACCCGTCACCTTGGCATTCTGATCACCGAAGGCGTGGTCACTCTATTCGATTTGGCGCCGATGCTCGGCGGCGCGATTTTCGGCCTGCTGTACGCACCGCTGGTGATCACCGGCATGCACCACATGTTCCTCGCGGTGGACCTGCAGCTTATTTCTACGCAGGGCGGCACCTTTATCTGGCCGATGATCGTGATGTCCAACCTCGCCCAAGGCAGCGCGGCGCTTGGCGTGTTCTACATGACCCGCAACGCGCGGGACAAAAGCATGGCCTCGACCTCGGCGATCTCCGCGTATTTCGGCATCACCGAACCGGCCATGTTCGGCGTCAACCTGCGCTTCAAATTCCCCTTCTATTCCGCGCTGCTGGGCTCGGCGCTGGGCAGCATTTTCCTGTCGATGAACAAGGTCCAGGCATCGGCCATCGGCGTCGGCGGCTTGCCCGGGTTTATCTCGATCATTCCGCAATACATCCCAAGCTTTGTGATCGGGATGGTCATCGCGATGGTCGTGCCGTTTGTTTTGACCTGTGCGTTGAGCATGAAGATCGTGCGGCCCGGGTATCGCGTCGCCTGAACCACCGTCTTCGCGAGCAAGCCCGCTCCCACATTTGAAATGCGTTCCCTGTGGGAGCGGGCTTGCTCGCGAAGAGGCCCTAAAGGCCTGCACACAAATAACTGAAGGAACCCACCATGCAAAACTGGCAACACTCGGTGATCTACCAGATCTACCCAAAAAGCTTTCACAGCCACGCGGGTAACGCCACCGGTGACCTGCTGGGCATCGTGGACAAGCTCGACTACCTCAAATGGCTGGGCGTCGACTGCCTGTGGATCACCCCGTTCCTGCGCTCGCCGCAGCGCGACAACGGTTATGACATCAGCGACTACTACGCCATCGACCCCAGCTACGGGACCATGGCCGATTGCGATTTGCTCATTGCCGAAGCGGCCAAGCGTGGCATCAAGCTGATGCTCGATATCGTGGTCAACCACACCTCCATTGAGCACGAATGGTTCCAGCAGGCGCGCAGCAGCCTCGACAACCCGTACCGCGACTTCTACATCTGGCGCGACCAGCCGAACAACTGGGAATCCAAGTTCGGCGGCTCGGCGTGGGAATACGAAGCGCAAACCGGCCAATACTTCCTGCACCTGTTTGACCACACCCAGGCCGACCTGAATTGGGACAATCCCAAGGTGCGCGCCGAGGTGTTCAAGCTGATGCGCTTCTGGCGCGACAAAGGCGTGGGCGGTTTCCGCCTGGACGTGATCAACCTGATCTCCAAACCCGCCGATTTCCCCGAAGACAACACCGACGGCCGCCGCTTCTACACCGACGGCCCGAATGTGCATGAATACCTGCAGGAAATGCACCGCGAAGTCTTCGAAGGGCATGACCTGATCAACGTCGGCGAGATGTCGTCCACCAGCCTTGAACATTGCATCCGCTACTCGAATCCTGCGTCGAAAGAGCTGTCGATGACCTTCAACTTTCATCACCTGAAAGTCGATTACCCGAACCTGCAAAAGTGGGTGAAGGCCGACTTCGATTTCCTGCAGCTCAAGCAGATTTTCTCCGACTGGCAACTGGGCATGCAGGCCGGTGGCGGCTGGAATGCGCTGTTCTGGTGTAACCATGACCAGCCGCGTGTGGTCTCGCGTTTTGGCGACGACGGCGAACACCATGTGGTGTCGGCCAAGATGCTTGCCACCGCGCTGCACTTCCTCCAGGGCACGCCGTATGTGTATCAGGGCGAAGAGCTGGGCATGACCAACCCCGGCTTCAACAGGATTGAGCAGTACCGCGATGTCGAGACGCTGAACATCTTCCGTCTCAAGCGCGATGCGGGTGAGGCCGAGGCGTCAAGCATGGCGGCGATCATGCAGAAGTCCCGCGACAACGGTCGCACGCCGATGCAGTGGAGCGCCGAGGCAAATGCCGGCTTCAGCACCGGCGAACCATGGATCGGCATCCCGGCCAACGCCGCGCAGATCAACGTCGAAAGCCAACTGGATGACCCGGATTCGGTGCTGCATCACTACCGCGCGTTGATCGCTTTGCGTCGCCACGAACCACTGATTCAGGAGGGTGTGTACCGCCAGCTGCTGCAAGACCACCTTCAGGTCTGGGCTTACCTGCGTGAAGGCCATGGCGAGCGCTTGCTGGTGCTCAACAACTTCTATGGCACGCCGTGCGAAATCCAGCTGCCCGACCACGTGATCAATGCCGCGCACGAGCAGCGCCTGCTGATCAGCAATTACCCCGATTGCCCGCTGCGCACGGCCACGGTGACGTTGCGTCCTTACGAATCGTTTGTGCTGCACCTCAAGGACTGAGACCCGTTTCAACCCCTGCCCGGGAGTGCAGGGGGCTTCACCCAAAACATAATAAAAAAATATTGGAGTGCTTCATGAAAACAACAATAAAGCTGGGCCTCATTGCGTCTTGTCTCAGTGCACCTTTCGCCGCCCAGGCCCTGGAGTTTGCCGGTTACCTGCGTAGCGGCGCGGGCACTTCAACGGGCAGCGGCAAGCAGCAGTGTTTTCAGTTGCCGGGGGCGCAATCCAAGTACCGCTTGGGCAACGAATGTGAGCAGTACGCGGAACTGGAATTGCGCCAGGATTTGCTGACCCTCGACGACGGCTCGGTACTCAGCGTGGACGCCATGGCATCGCTGTACAACAAATACGACCGTGCCCTGAAATTCCAGGGCGAAGACAACGGCTCGGCGCGCATGCCGCAGATGTATGCGCAGTGGTCCAACTTGCCCAGCCTCAACGGCGGTTCGGTGTGGGCCGGCCGGCGTTACTACAAACGAAATGACATCCATATTTCCGACTTCTACTACTGGAACCAGAGCGCCACGGGCGGCGGTGTGGAGGACGTGAAAATCGGCGACCTCAAATACAGCTACGCCATTTCCCGCAAGGACAACCTGTACCAGAAGGAATACGCGACCCGTCACGACTTCAACGTGGCAGGCTTCAAGACCAACCCCGGCGGCGAGCTGGAATTGGGCTTGAGCTACATCGACAAAGCGGGCGGCCGCGATGCCAACAGCGGTTGGGCGATTACTGCGCAACACGTGCAAAAGCCTTTCCTGGGCGGCAAGAACAAGTTCGCCTTGCAGTACGGCGAGGGGCCCGGCACCGGCCTCGGATACACCGGCGACACCACGCTGGACAAGAGCAGCAAAAGCTACCGCGCGGTGGAGTTTTTTGACTGGCAAGTGACGCCGCGTTTTGGCGGGCAGGTTGAGGCGGTGTACCAGAAAGACATTCGCCCCGGTTCGTCGGACCAGACGTGGATGTCCATCGGTGTGCGCCCTGCGTACGCGATCAGCGAGCAGTTCAAACTGGTCACCGAACTGGGCCATGATCAAGTCGAAGCCACTGGCGGCACGCGCAAGCTGAGCAAATTTACCTTTGCCCCGACCTGGTCGCCCAACGGCCCGGATTTCTGGGCGCGCCCCGAAGTGCGTTTGTATTACACCTACGCCACCTGGAACGAAGCCGCCAAGCGTGCGGCGAATGAACTGGCGGCGGGTTCGGCGTTGTCCGACACCGGCGCCTACGGCACGGCGCGGCATGGGTCGAACTTTGGTGTGCAAGTCGAATACTGGTGGAAATAAGAATGTGGGTGTACGCGGACTAATGTGGGAGCTGGCTTGTCGAATCGTCGCACCGCTGCGATGCAGGCGACTCGGTTTTTCATCAGGACCGAAGTGATGCCATCGCAGGCAAGCCAGCTCCCACATTGGATCGTTGTTCGCCCTATGATTTTTACAGAACAAAACAGCAGGTGAAGTCATGACCGCAACTCAACCCCTGGAACTGCTGGCGCCGTTGTCCGGTGTGCTGCTGGCGCTGGATAAAGTGCCAGACCCGGTGTTCGCCAGCCGCTTGATCGGCGACGGACTGTGCATCGACCCGACCTCGCAGACCCTCTGCGCACCGTTGGCCGGGGTGATCAGCAACATCCAGGACAGTGGTCATGCCGTCAGCATCACCGACGACAATGGCGTGCAGGTGCTGTTGCACATCGGCCTGGACACCGTAAACCTGGCGGGCCAGGGTTTCACGCGGCTGGTGCAGGAAGGCCAACGCGTGGAGGCCGGGCAGCCGCTGATTGAATTCGATGCCGACTACATAGCGCTCAACGCGCGCAGTTTGTTGACCTTGATGCTGGTGGTCAGTGGCGAGCCGTTTGTACTGCTGGCGCAGGATGACGGGCTGGTAGAACTGGGCCAGCCATTGCTGCAAGTTTCGCCGGGCGATGCGGTAGAAGAGGCTGGCGAGGAGGAGGGTGACGCCCTGTTCTCCAAACCGCTGACCTTGCCCAATGCCAACGGTTTGCACGCCCGTCCCGCTGCGGTATTTGCCCAGGCGGCCAAGGGGTTCAACGCGAGCATTTACCTGCACAAGCAAACCCAAAGTGCCAACGCCAAATCCCTGGTGGCGATCATGGCGCTGCAAACCGTAAAGGGCGACACCTTGCAGGTGAGCGCGGCCGGTGAGGATGCTGACGCTGCGATCAAGGCGCTGGTGACCTTGTTGGCCGAGGGCTGCGGCGAGACCGTGGCGGCAGTGGCTGAGGTGGTTGAAACCCTCACGCCCGTGTCGTCGGCGACCTTGCTGCGTGGCGTCTGCGCTTCGCCGGGCTCGGCGTTTGGCCAGGTGGTTCAGGTGGCGGAACCGGAGCTTGCGATCACCGAGCAGGGCGCCGGTGAACCCGCCGAGCGTGCTGCACTGGAGCGCGGCCTGCTGGCGGCCACCGAGGCGTTGCAAGCCTTGCAAGCCAAGGCGGTCGGCAGCGCTCAGGCCGAAATCTTCCACGCCCATCAGGAACTGCTCGAAGACCCGACCTTATTGGAGCAAGCCCACAACCTGCTGGCCGAAGGCAAAAGCGCCGCGTTTGCCTGGAACAGTGCCACCGTCGCGACCGCCACGCAGTTCAAGGCATTGGGCAATACACTGCTCGCCGAACGTGCGGCGGACCTGGCCGATGTCGGCCAGCGCGTGCTGAAACTGATCCTCGGCATTCAAGACAGCGCTTGGGATTTGCCCGAGCGTGCGATTCTGATTGCCGAGCAACTGACGCCGTCGCAAACCGCCAGCCTCGACACGCGCAAAGTACTGGGTTTTGTCACTGTCGGCGGTGGCGCGACCAGCCATGTGGCGATCCTCGCCCGCGCCCTCGGCTTGCCGGCCATTTGTGGTGTGCCGGTGCAGGTTTTAGCGCTGGCCAATGGCAAACAAGTCCTGCTGGATGCCGACAAAGGCGAACTGCACCTGGACCCGAACCTGGCTGAAATCGAACAGCTGGAAGCGGCGCGCCAGCAGCAGATTCTGCGCCGTCAGCGCGACGTGGCCCAGGCGTCGTTGCCCGCCACCACCCGCGACGGTCATCACGTCGACGTCTCGGCCAACGTCGCCTCGTTGCAGGAAGTGGAGCAATCCCTGACCCTCGGCGGCGAAGGCGTCGGCTTGCTGCGTTCGGAGTTTCTCTACCTGGACCGCAACCGCGCGCCAAGCCCTGAGGAGCAGGCCGGTACTTACACCGCTATCGCCCGCGCGCTGGGCTCTGAGCGCAACCTCGTTGTACGGACGCTGGATGTCGGCGGCGACAAACCGCTGGCCTATGTGCCGATGGAGGCAGAAACCAACCCATTCCTCGGCCTGCGCGGCATTCGCCTGTGCCTGGAACGCCCGGAACTGCTGCGTGAGCAGTTCCGCGCGATTCTCGCCAGCGCCGGCTTTGCGCGCTTGCACATCATGCTGCCGATGGTCAGCCTGCTGTCCGAGCTGCATCTGGCTCGGCAAATTCTGGAAGAGGAAGCGCTGGCACTCGGGCTTACTGAGTTGCCCAAGTTGGGCATCATGATCGAAGTGCCGTCTGCGGCGCTGATGGCGGATGTCTTCGCACCCCACGTGGACTTCTTCTCCATCGGCACCAATGACCTGACGCAATACACCCTGGCCATGGACCGCGACCACCCACGGCTCGCCAGCCAGGCTGACAGCTTTCACCCGGCAGTGCTGCGTCTGATCGCCACCACCGTCAAGGCCGCCCATGCCCATGGCAAATGGGTGGGCGTGTGCGGCGCGTTGGCGTCCGAGGCGTTGGCCGTGCCGGTGTTGATCGGGCTGGGCGTGGATGAACTGTCGGTCAGCGTGCCGCTGATCCCGACTATCAAGGCCACCGTGCGCGAGCTGGACCTGGCCGACTGCCAGATCATCGCGCGCCAGGTACTCGGCCTGGAAGAAGCCGCGCAGGTGCGTGAGGCCTTGAGCCAATACCATGCGGCCACTGTTGAATCCTCACCTGTTCTGGAGCACTGAGCATGTTCGATAAATTGCAGCGGGCGTTCTGGAAAGCCCTGACGCCGGATTTGATCGCCGAAACCGTGGCGGCGCCGCAGCAGAGTCTGTTGTCGGCGGAGGTGCTGGCGGCGTTGGGCGGGGCGGAAAACCTCAAGTCACAACAGCGCGTGGCACTGACGCGGGTGCGGGTGCAGTTGCAGGATGCGGCGCGGATGGATGGTGGGGCGTTGAAGGCGGCGGGTGTGCCGGGTGTGATGGTGTTGACCGGCGGCGTGGTGCATCTGATCACTGGCCTTTAAGGCCACAACATATCAAATGTGGGAGCGGGCTTGCCCGCGAATACGGAGTGTCAGTCACCAGATGCATCGACTGACCCACCGCCTTCGCGAGCAAGCCCGCTCCCACACAAGCCCGCTCCCACAGGGTTTTGGGGTGTTTGGAAGGGGGCGTTACAACTGCGGGTTATCTTCCGGCGGCTTGGTCTTGTCCACACCCGGCACGTGCAAATTGCCTTCCACCACCTGGTTACCTTCCAGCTGCGGCTGGGTCACCCAAGTCAGAATGTCGTAGTAGCGCCGGATGTTCGCCACAAAGTGCACCGGCTCCCCACCACGTGCATAGCCGTAACGCGTCTTGCTGTACCACTGTTTCTGCGCCAGGCGCGGCAGCATCTTCTTCACGTCCAGCCACTTGTTCGGGTTCAGGCCGTCTTTCTTCGCCAGGGTGCGCGCATCTTCCAGGTGACCGGTGCCGACGTTGTAGGCCGCGAGCGCAAACCACGTACGATCCGGCTCAGCGATGCTGTCGTCCAATTCGTCCTTGATCTTGGCCAGGTACTTGGCGCCGCCCATGATGCTTTGCTTGGCATCCAGGCGGTTGGACACGCCCATCGCCTGGGCGGTGTTCTGGGTCAGCATCATCAGGCCGCGCACGCCGGTTTTGGAGGTGACCGCCGGTTGCCACAGTGATTCCTGATAGCCGATGGCCGCCAACAACCGCCAGTCGACCTTTTCTTCCTTGGCGTAAGCACGGAAATGCTTTTCGTATTTGGGCAGGCGCTGCTGCAAATGCTGGGCGAAGGTGTAGGCGCCGACATAACCGAGTACATCGACGTGCCCGTAATAGCGGTCTTTCAGGCGCTGCAACGTGCCGTTCTTCTCGACCTTGTCCAGATAGCTGTTGATCTCGTTGAGCAGGCTGTTGTCTTCGCCCGCCGCCACGGCCCAGCTCTGGTTGCTGGCGTTGCCGAGGTCGAAGGCCACGCGCACATTGGGGAAGTACACCTGGTTCATCGCGACTTCGTTGGAGTCCACCAGGGTCAGATCGATTTGCCCTTCGTCCACCATACGCAGCAAATCGACCACCTCAACGGCGTCGGACTCTTCGTATTCAATCGCAGGATTCTGCTTTTTAAGTGCCGCCAATTGCTCGGCGTGGGTGCTGCCCTTGAGCACCATGATCTTCTTGCCCACCAAATCCGCCGCGTTGGTCGGGCGGGACTGGCCGTTGCGGTAGATGATCTGCGGCGTCACTTCCAGGTAAGGGTGGGAGAAACGCACCTGTTGCTCACGCTGCTCGCTGCTGACCAGACCGGCGGCAGCCAATACCGGACCGTTGGGTTTACCCAGCTGACCGAACAGGTCGTCGAGGTTGTCGGCGGTCTCGATTTCCAGCTTCACACCCAGGTCGTCGGCAAAACGCTTGACCAGTTCATACTCGAAACCGGTTTCACCGTTGCGGTCTTGAAAATAAGTGGCGGGGCTGTTTCGGGTAATCACCCGCAATACGCCATCCTCCTTGATTCGCTCGAGCGTGCTGGGTTTATCAACACAGGCGCTGAGCATCAGGAAGAGTCCGGTTGCGAGGAGCCATTTGGCGCATCGCGGGCGCAAAGCAGTAGGGGAGAACATCTGCGCAGTATACGCAAACGCCCCCCCGCGCCATATCTCGACAGCAGGGGACTTGTCTGCTAGCGCCCGCAAAACCGGGCTGCAGCCCGCAGAAATGCGGGTTGGCGCGGGTTTGTGACGGTTAAAATAACTGCGCGCCAGCCCCCGGATTTCGCCCCGATACCGTGCAAACCGTGCCAACTGACGTTCGGCAACGGCCAGCGGTGCCGTTTCGGGTGCCGTTGGCGGCGGTTTACGCTAGAATGCACGGCCTCAAAGCACACCCCCTTCCCGAGGCTGTCCCGAAGATGTTGATCCTGCGCGGCGCTCCTGCCCTTTCTGCCTTTCGCCACAGCAAACTCCTTGAGCAACTGAGCCAAAAGGTTCCAGCGGTTACAGGCCTGTATGCTGAATTTGCTCACTTCGCCGACGTTACCGGCGTATTGACCGCCGACGAACAGCAAGTGCTGGCACGCCTTCTGAAGTACGGTCCAAGCGTTCCCGTTCAAGAGCCGACCGGCCGCTTGTTCCTGGTTCTGCCACGGTTCGGCACCATCTCGCCCTGGTCGAGCAAGGCCAGCGATATCGCCCGCAACTGCGGCCTGTCGAGCATCCAGCGTCTGGAACGCGGCATCGCCTTCTACGTGGCTGGCCAGTTCAGCGACGCTGAGGCCGAGCTGATCGCCAGCAGCCTGCACGACCGCATGACCCAGATCATCGTCAGCCAGCTGGAACAGGCTGCCGGCCTGTTCAGCCATGCCGAACCCAAGCCGCTCACCGCGATTGACGTGCTCGGCGGTGGCCGCGCCGCCCTCGAGAAGGCCAACACCGAGCTGGGCCTGGCCCTGGCCGAAGACGAGATCGACTACCTGGTCGACGCCTTCAACGGCTTGAAGCGCAACCCGCACGACATCGAACTGATGATGTTTGCCCAGGCCAACTCCGAGCACTGCCGTCACAAGATCTTCAACGCCAGTTGGGACATCGACGGCGAAAGCCAGGAAAAAAGCCTGTTCGGCATGATCAAGAACACCTACGTGATGCACAGCGAAGGCGTTCTTTCTGCTTATAAGGACAACGCCTCGGTGATCGTCGGCTCCGTTGCCGGCCGTTTCTTCCCGGACCCTGAAACCCGCCAGTACGGCGCGGTGCAGGAACCGGTGCACATCCTGATGAAGGTTGAAACCCACAACCACCCGACCGCAATTGCCCCGTTCCCGGGCGCCGCCACCGGTTCCGGCGGCGAAATCCGTGACGAAGGTGCAACCGGCCGTGGCGCCAAGCCCAAGGCGGGCCTGACCGGTTTCACCGTGTCCAACCTGCAGATCCCGGGCTTCGAACAGCCGTGGGAAGTGCCGTACGGCAAGCCAGAGCGCATCGTTACCGCACTCGACATCATGATCGAAGGCCCGCTGGGCGGCGCCGCGTTCAACAACGAATTCGGGCGTCCGGCGCTGACCGGTTACTTCCGTACCTTCGAACAGTCCGTCACCACCCCGCGTGGCGATGAAGTGCGCGGCTACCACAAGCCAATCATGTTGGCCGGCGGTATGGGTAACATCCGCGAAGAACACGTCAAGAAAGGCGAGATTCTGGTCGGCTCCAAGCTGATCGTCCTCGGCGGCCCGGCGATGTTGATCGGTCTGGGCGGCGGCGCGGCTTCCTCCATGGCCACCGGCACCAGCTCGGCAGACCTGGACTTCGCTTCCGTACAACGCGAAAACCCGGAAATGGAGCGTCGCTGCCAGGAAGTCATCGACCGTTGCTGGCAGTTGGGTGACAAGAACCCGATCAGCTTCATCCACGACGTCGGCGCCGGCGGCTTGTCCAACGCCTTCCCGGAGCTGGTCAACGATGGCGACCGTGGTGGCCGTTTCGAACTGCGCAACATTCCAAACGACGAGCCGGGCATGGCCCCGCACGAAATCTGGAGCAACGAATCCCAGGAACGCTACGTACTGGCCGTCGGCCCTGAAGACTTCGCGCGCTTCCAGGCCATCTGCGAACGCGAGCGTTGCCCGTTTGCCGTGGTCGGCGAAGCCACTGCCGAGCCGCAACTGACCGTTACCGACAGCCATTTCGGCAACAGCCCGGTGGACATGCCGCTGGAAGTGCTGCTGGGCAAAGCCCCGCGCATGCACCGTTCGGCCGTGCGTGAAACCGAGCTGGGCGATGATTTCGACCCAAGCACGCTGGAACTGGCCGACAGCATCGAACGTGTGCTGCACCACCCGGCCGTGGCAAGCAAAAGCTTCCTGATCACCATCGGCGACCGCACCATCACCGGCCTGGTGGCCCGTGATCAAATGGTCGGTCCGTGGCAGGTTCCGGTGGCTGACGTTGCCGTCACCGCCACCAGCTTCGACGTCTACACCGGTGAAGCCATGGCCATGGGCGAGCGCACGCCGCTGGCCCTGCTGGACGCCCCGGCGTCGGGCCGCATGGCGATTGGTGAAACCCTGACCAACATCGCGGCTTCGCGCATCGGCAAGCTGTCCGACATCAAACTGTCGGCCAACTGGATGTCCGCTGCCGGCCACCCGGGTGAAGACGCGCGGCTGTACGACACCGTCAAGGCCGTCGGCATGGAGCTGTGCCCTGAGCTGGGTATCACCATTCCGGTGGGCAAGGACTCCATGTCCATGGCCACTCGCTGGAATGAAGACGGCACCGACAAGAGCGTGACCTCGCCGCTGTCGCTGATCGTGACCGGTTTCGCGCCGGTCACCGACATCCGCCAGACCCTGACCCCGCAACTGCGCATGGACAAAGGCACCACCGATCTGATCCTGATCGACCTGGGCCGTGGCCAGAACCGCATGGGCGCCTCGATCCTGGCACAGACCCATGGCAAGCTCGGCAAGCAGGCACCCGACGTCGATGACGCCGAAGACCTCAAAGCCTTCTTCGCCGTGATCCAGGGCCTCAACGCCGACGGCCACCTGCTGGCTTACCACGACCGTTCCGATGGCGGCTTGCTGACCAGCGTTGTGGAAATGGCTTTCGCCGGTCACTGCGGCCTGAACATCGTGCTCGACAGCGTTGCCGAGGATGCATCTGAAATCAACGGCATCCTGTTCAACGAAGAGTTGGGCGCCGTGATCCAGGTTCGCCAGGACGCAACGCCAGACGTACTCGCCCAGTTCAGCGCCGCTGGCCTGGACGACTGCGTGGCCGTGATCGGCCAGCCGATCAATAACGGCGAGATCAACATCTCCTTCAACGGCGACACGGTGTTTGCCGGTCAGCGCCGCCTGCTGCAACGCCAGTGGGCCGAGACCAGCTACCAGATCCAGCGTCTGCGTGACAACGCCGACTGTGCCGAGCAGGAGTTCGACGTGATCCTGGAAGAAGACAACCCGGGCCTGAGCACCAAGCTCAGCTTCGACGTCAACCAGGACATCGCCGCGCCTTACATCAAAAAAGGCATCCGCCCACAGGTTGCCGTGCTGCGTGAGCAGGGCGTCAACGGCCAGGTGGAAATGGCGGCCGCGTTCGACCGCGCCGGCTTCAACGCGATCGACGTGCACATGAGCGACATCCTCGCCGGTCGCGTTGACCTCAACGAGTTCAAAGGCCTGGTGGCCTGCGGCGGTTTCTCCTACGGCGACGTGCTGGGTGCCGGTGAAGGCTGGGCCAAGTCGGCCCTGTTCAACAGCCGTGCCCGCGACGCGTTCCAGGGCTTCTTCGAGCGCAACGACAGCTTCACCCTGGGTGTGTGCAACGGTTGCCAGATGATGTCCAACCTCAGCGAACTGATCCCGGGCAGCGAGTTCTGGCCGCACTTTGTGCGTAACCGTTCCGAGCAGTTCGAAGCCCGTGTCGCCATGGTGCAGGTGCAAGAGTCCAACTCGATCTTCCTGCAAGGCATGGCCGGTTCGCGCATGCCAATCGCCATCGCCCACGGTGAAGGCCATGCCGAGTTCGAAAGCGAAGAAGCCTTGCTCGAAGCCGATCTGTCCGGTTGCGTGGCCATGCGTTTCGTCGACAACCACGGCAAGGTCACCGAGAGCTACCCGGCCAACCCGAACGGCTCGCCGCGCGGGATCACCGGCCTCACCAGCCGCGACGGCCGCGTGACCATCATGATGCCGCACCCGGAGCGCGTGTTCCGCGCCGTGCAGAACTCGTGGCGCCCGGAAGAGTGGAACGAAGACGGCGCCTGGATGCGCATGTTCCGCAACGCCCGCGTGTGGGTGAACTAAGGCCGTGTACAAGCTCGCCTTCTTCGTACCCGACAGCCATGTGGAGACGGTGAAAACCGCCGTCTTCGCTGCCGGCGGCGGGCGCATCGGCAACTACGACAGCTGCGCCTGGCAAGTGCCGGGCCAGGGCCAATTCCGTGCGTTGGACGGCAGCCAGCCGTTTATCGGGCAGGTTGGCCAGGTTGAAGCGGTTGAAGAATGGAAGGTTGAGCTGGTGGTGGCGGATGAGTTGATTGTGGCTGTTGTGGCTGCTTTGAAACTCAGCCATCCGTATGAGACACCGGCGTATGAGGTGTGGCAGTTGGCGGATTTTTGATTCGCGTGCTGCAAAAACAAGAAACCCGCTGGGCCAGTTTGGTCAGCGGGTTTTTTGTTGGCTGTGGGGGCCTCATCGCAGGCAAGCCAGCTCCCACATTTGAATGTATTCACAGATCAAAATGTGGGAGCGGGCTTGCCCGCGATGACGTCAGCCCAGGCACCTCAGATCTTTGCAGGCCCGCACATGGCCGCCACCCATCAACTGCAAGTGATGGTGGCAGCTCCTGTTTCTTACCGGAGGTTTACCATGATCAAAGACAGCCCAAATCCCCCATCTGATTCTCTACCCGCTGACCAACTCTTCACCGTAAGGCTCAGCCTCACCGGATGCTTGAAGGTATCCAATTGATGGTGGATCGAGTGTTGGATTTGAATGAGGTGACCGAACTCAAATCTTCCTGCGCCGGTTAAATCCATTCGCGAGCAAGCCCGCTCCCACATTTTGAATGTATTCACAGATCAAAATGTGGGAGCGGGCTTGAACTGGCCTAATGATTTTGGACACTTCAATCGGGCGCTATGATAGCGCCCAAATCTGAGGTGTTTGGATATGCGTAAATCTTATTCGAGTGAGTTCAAGCTCAAGGCTGCCAGCATGGTGCTGGATGAAGGTCAGCCGGTTACCGAGGTCTGTGCCAGCCTGGATATTGGCCCTACTGCTCTGCGCCGTTGGGTCGATCAAGTGCAAAAAGAACGCTTGGGCTCGACTCCGGTGGGAGCCAAAGCAATTACGGCTGATCAACGAGAGATCCAGAGACTCAAAGCCCTGCTCAGGGAGAAAGACCTGGACATTGAAATCTTAAAAAAGGCCAGTGCTCTCCTGCTTTTGGACGCCAAAGATCATTCACGCTGATCGATGAGCTGGACGAGCAGTACGGCGTTAAAAGGTGTTGCCGGGCGTTCGGGGTTAACCGCAGCAGCTTCTATGCCTGGCGCCAGCGCCAAGGCAGAGCAAATCCTGAGCGGGAAAAGCTCAAAGCCGCGCTGGTCAGGTACCACAAGGCGTCGAGAGAGTCGGCGGGCGCACGTACCTTGTCCAAGGAGCTGCAAGCCAAAGGACATCGTGTCGGACGTTATATGGCTCGCAACTTGATGCGCGAAGCTGGCATCGCTAGTCGTCAGCGCAGGCGCCATAAGTACAAGTCGCCGGGCGTGGAGGCCTTGGTGGCGCCGCATATGCTCAAGCGAAAGTTTGATGTGACGGCGGTTAATCAGGTGTGGTGTGGCGACGTAACGTACATCAAGGTCGGCAAGCGTTGGATGTACTTCGCCGCCGTTCTGGATCTGTACGCTCGCAGGATCGTAGGCTGGTCGTTCTCGATGATTTCTGATGCCAACCTGACCTGCGAAGCACTACGCATGGCGGTGGAGTTGCGTGGCCATCCCCAGGATGTGCTGTTTCATTCTGACCAAGGTTGCCAGTACACCAGCCATAAATTCAGAAACGCGCTTGTGAAACATGGATTTAGGCAAAGCATGAGCCGTAAAGGCGAGTGCTGGGACAACGCCCCGATGGAGCGTTTCTTTGGTAGTTTGAAATCCGAGTGGGTTCCTGAAACGGGCTACAAACTGGAACATGAGGCCCGGGCAGACGTGCAGCGCTATGTCTCGCGCTACAACATCAGCAGGCCTCACAGCTATAACGACTACAGGTCGCCGGTCGTGAAGGAAAGGGTGGCGGCGTGAACCGTAATCAGTGTCCAAGATTACTTGACCAGTTCAGCTTGCTCGCGAAGAGGCCAAAACAGTCACTACATGTCTACACCCTGGCCCCGACCTCATGGCCACTGACCAACCGCTCCAACGCTTCACCCAACCCAGACGCCTTGTCACCAATCAACAGGTGCCAAACCCCGCTGTCCAGCTGGCTCACACCCTGGCAGCCCAACGCACTGAGGTCAGCCTCAGACAACACCGAATCATCCTCCAGTTCCACCCGCAACCGGGTCATCGCCACGGCTTCCAGCTGGCGTACATTCCCGCGGCCACCCAGCGCGTGCAGCCACTTCTCGGCCTCTTGCACGTTCACCGCAACCGGCTTATCCACAGGCGCAACTGCGACAGGCGCACTGGCAACAAACGAAGGCATGGCCAGGCGAATTTCATCGGCAATGCTGTCGGCCATCGGCCCGACCACCACCTGCAAACTGCCGCCATTGCCGGGCCGAACCACCGCCATGGCGCCCAGTGCCTTCAGCTCGGCATCCACAGCTTTATTGCGATCCACCATATCCAGACGCAGGCGCGTCGTGCATGCGCCCACACTCAGCAAGTTGGCCGCGCCGCCCAGCGCACGGATGTAGGCGCTGGCCCGCTGGTTATCCGTCATCACCTCAGCCTGCACCACCTGGATATCTTCACGCCCCGGCGTCTTCAGGTTGAACCGGCGAATGCAGTAGTTGAACACGCTGTAGTAAATCACCGCGTACGCCAACCCGACCGGGAACACCAACCAGCCGTTGGTGGACTTGCCCCAACCCAGCACCATGTCGATAAACCCGCCCGAGAAGGTAAAGCCCAGGTGGATGTTCAGCAGGTTGGTCACCGCCATCGACAGGCCGGTCAGCACCGCGTGAATCAGGTACAGGAACGGCGCGAGGAACATGAACGCAAATTCAATCGGCTCCGTCACCCCGGTCAGGAACGAGGTCAGCGCCATGGACAGAAAGATCCCGCCCATGACCTTGCGGCGTTCCGGCAGTGCATTGCGGTACATCGCCAGGCACGCGGCCGGCAGGCCGAACAGCATCACCGGGAACATGCCGGTCATGAACTGGCCGCCTTTCGGGTCGCCGGCGAAGTAGCGGGTCAGGTCGCCGGTCACCACGGCGCCAGTTGCCGGATCGGTGAAGCTGCCAAACACAAACCACGCCATATTATTGAGGATATGGTGCAGGCCGGTGACGATCAGCAGGCGGTTGAATACGCCAAACACGAACGCGCCGAAGCTGCCGCTTTCCATCAGCAGCACGCCGAAGCTGTTGATGCCATGCTGGATCGGCGGCCAGATCAGGCCGAAGATCACGCCCAGCGCAACCGCCGAAAAGCCGGTGACGATTGGCACAAACCGTCGCCCGCCAAAGAACGCCAGGTACTCCGGCAACTTGATGTCCTTGAAGCGGTTATACAGCCCGCCCGCCATCAGGCCGCTGGCGATACCGGCGAGCATGCCCATGTTGATGGTGGTGTCCATCACCTTGAGCGTGGAGATCATCACCAGGTAACCGATGGCGCCAGCCAGACCCGCCGTGCCGTTGTTGTCGCGGGCGAAACCCACGGCAATACCGATGGCGAAAATCAGCGCGAGGTTGGCGAAGATCGCCTGCCCCGCGTCGTGCATCACCGCGATGTTGAGCAGGTCGGTGTCGCCCAGGCGCAGCAGCAGGCCGGCGATCGGCAGGATCGCAATCGGCAGCATCAGTGCGCGGCCCAGGCGTTGCAGGCCTTCGATGAAATGTTGGTACATGGCGAGTCTCCTTTTCTTGTTGTTGTCAGCTCAGCGGCCAGTGGTGTTGACAGGCTTGGCGAACGGCTTTGGCGCTGCTCAGGTCGAGCAGGCCTCGGCTGATTTGCCGGCATTGCGCCGCGTCCAGGTGGCGGACGCGGTCCTTGATTTCTCCGATCTGCAGCGGGCTCACCGACAACTCGCTGACCCCCAGCCCCACCAGCACGGGTGTGGCCAGCGGGTCGGAGGCGAGGGCGCCACACACGCCGACCCAACGCCCGTGTTTGGCGGCGCCGGCACAGGTTTGGGCGATCAGCCGCAGCAGCGCCGGGTGCAAGGCGTCGACCCGCGCGGCGAGGCCGGCGTGGTCGCGGTCCATGGCCAGGGTGTACTGGGACAGGTCATTGGTGCCGATGGACAAAAAGTCTGCGTGCCTGGCGAGTTGCTCGGCCATCAGCGCGGCGGCGGGCACTTCGATCATCACGCCCAGTTCGGGGCGCTGGGTCAGTTCCAGCTCGGCGCACAATTCGTCCAGGCGTTGGCGGATCTGCAGCAACTCATCCACTTCGCTGACCATCGGCAGCAGGATGCGGCAGCGCTCCAGCGGAGACACTTGCAGCAGTGCGCGCAGTTGCTGGTCGAGCACGTCCGGGCGTACTTGCGCAAGGCGGATCCCGCGCAGGCCCAGCACCGGGTTGGCCTCTACACGCAGCGGCAGGTAGTCGAGCTGTTTGTCGCCGCCCACGTCGATGGTGCGGATGATCACCGACTTGTCGCCCATGGCATCCAGCACGGCCTGGTAGGCGTGGCGCTGCTCCTGTTCGTCCGGCGCGGTGCGGCGGTCGACGAACAAAAATTCGGTGCGCAGCAGGCCAACGCCATCGGCGCCGTTTTCGAACGCCACCTGGGCTTCGGCGCTGGACGCCACATTGGCGGCAATTTCGATGGTCACGCCGTCGGTGGTGTGCGCCGGTTGTTGGGCCTGAGCCTGTTGCTGTTGGCGGCGCAGTTTTTGTGCATCGCGAATCTCGTGCACTTCGGCGTGGCGCGCCTCACTGGGCGCCAGTTCCAGGCGGCCGTTGGCGGCATCGAGTACCACGCGTTGGCCTTGGGGGATGTCGAGCACTTCATTGCCTAGCGCGACCACACAGGGCAAGCCTTTGCCCCGCGCAAGGATTGCCACGTGAGACGTCGCGCCGCCTTCGGCCATGCAAATGCCAGCAGCCTCTTGCGCACTCAGTTGCAGCAGGTCCGAGGGGGTCAATTCATGGGCGCTGATAATGGCGCCCGCCGGCAATTCGAAGTGCCAGGCTTCACCCAGCAGTGCACGCAACACACGCTGTTGCAGGTCACGCAGGTCATTGGCGCGCTCGGCAAACAACGGCTTGCCCAATGCCAGCAACACCGCGCACTGGGCCTGGATCGCATCGCGCCACGCGTGAGTGGCCGCGCTGCCGGTTTCGATGGCGCCGGTGGCGGCTTCCAACAGGGTCGGGTCTTCGAGCAAAGCCAGGTGCGCCGCGAAGATCTCTTCTTCCTCAACGTTTTTGCGCTGGCGGGCGTGGTCCAGGGTGCTGCGGATTTCACCGCGCACCTGTTCAAGGGCCGTGTCCAGGCGTTGCAGTTGTTCATCGGCGGCGTGGTGGCCGGTGTCTTCCGGCAGCTCGATGCCGGTCAGGCGGAACAGCGGCCCGCAGACCAGGCCCGGTGCCGCACACACACCTTGCAGCACATCGGCTTCGGTATTCATCCGCCGCGCAGCCACGACCACCGGCGCGTGATGTTCTTCTTTAACTGCGACTGACAACGCGGCCACCAACGCCTGCAAGGCGGCCTCGGCGTCCTTGCCGCGACAGCTCACGCGCACTTCGTCGCCCTCGCCAATCCCCAGCCCCAGCAAGCCAATCAGGCTGTCGCACGCGGCGGACTTACCGGCGTAATGCAGATGGGCCTGGCTGCTGAAACCTTGCGCAGTCTTGCGGATCAATGCGGCGGGCCGCGCATGCAGGCCGCCACGGTGGGTAATGCGCACGGTAGCGCGGACTTCGGTGACCGAGTTATCCACAACCGCCGGTTTGGCAGCGGTTGAACGCGCCACTATTTGCAACAACGGCTCGCCAACCTTGACGGCGTTTGCGGCGATGGGCAGCAGCTCAAAACCGTCGCCATTGGTCAGGATGATCAGGCTGACCAGGCTTTTGCACTGGCGCGCAATGCGGTCCAGGTCAAACTGCACCAGCGCCTGGCCCTTGCTGACCCGCGCGCCTTCTTTCACCAGCAATGCAAAGCCTTCGCCGTTGAGTTCTACCGTGTCGATGCCCACATGCATCAGCACTTCGGCGCCGTTTTCAGCGCGGATCGTCACGGCATGCCCGGTGCGCGCGACGTGAATGATCACCCCGTCACAGGGCGCGTGCAGGCAGTCGTTCAAAGGGTCGATGGCAATGCCGTCGCCCATGGCGCCGCTGGCGAACACTTCGTCGGGAACGTCGCCCAGGGTCAGCACCGGGCCACTGAGGGGGGCGCTGAGGGTCAATTCATTATTGTTGTAGGGCATGGGCACGGTACTCATCAGGAAAACGCGACTCAGTGAGTGCGGGTAACTTTGCTCAGGTGGCGCGGCTGGTCCGGGTCCATGCCCCGGGCAACCGCCAGGCCTGCAGCCATGACGTAAAAGCTTTGGATCGCCAGGATCGGGTCCAGGCTCGGGTGTTCGGCGCGGCTCAGGGTCAGGTCGCGTTCGGCGACGTCGTCCGGCGCGGCCAGCAATACACGGGCGCCGCGCTGGCGCATGTCGGCAGCCAGGCTCAACAGGCCGGCCTGCTCGGCACCGCGTGGGGCGAACACCAGCAGCGGGTAGTTCTCGTCGATCAACGCCATCGGCCCGTGGCGCACTTCGGCGCTGCTGAAGGCTTCGGCCTGGATCGCCGAGGTTTCCTTGAGCTTGAGCGCGGCTTCCTGGGCGATGCCAAAACCGGCGCCACGGCCGATCACGATCAGGCGCTGGCTGTCACGCAAAGCCTCAATGGCGGCGGACCAATCCTGAGTCGCCGCTTCACGCAAACCCTCGGGCAGGGCCTGGCAGGCTTGCAGCAATAACAGGTCCTGATTCCAGTGGCCGATCAACTGCGCGCTGGCGCTGAGGGTGGCGATAAAGCTCTTGGTCGCGGCCACGCTTTGTTCCGGCCCGGCACACAGTGGCACGTGGAATTCGCAGGCGGCTTCCAGTGGCGAGTCTTCGGCGTTGACCATCGAAATGCTCAAGGCGCCGCGCTTGCGCAGCAGGCGCAGGCTGTTGACCAGATCCGGGCTTTGCCCCGACTGCGAGAAGCCAAACGCTACCTGGCCGCTGACCTTTAACGGCGCCTGCAGCAAGGTCACCACCGACATCGGCAACGACGCCACCGGAATGCCCACGTGCTGCATGGCGATGTAGGCGAAGTAACTGGCGGCGTGGTCCGAGCTGCCCCGGGCGATGGTCATCGCCACTTGCGGCGGCTGGCGGCGCAGGCGGCCGGCGACTTCTTCCAGCATCGGGCCCAGGCGTTGCAGTTGCGCCGCGACGGCGTCGGAGGAGGCCAGGGCCTCTTCAAGCATTTTTGAAGTCAATGGTTTCTCCTTCGACCATTACGTCGGTGAGTGTCAGGGAGCGGTCCAGGCGCACGCAGTCGGCAAAGCTGCCGGGTTGCAGGCGGCCGCGTTCTTCCAGGCCCAGGTAGTCCGCAGGAAATTGCGACAGGCGTTGTGAGGCTTCGCTGATCGGCAGGCCGATTTTCACCAGGTTGCGCAGCGCCTGGTCCATGGTCAGCGTGCTGCCGGCCAGGGTGCCGTCGGGCAGGCGTACGCCGCCCAGGCATTTGGTCACGGTGTGGCTGCCCAGCTTGTATTCGCCGTCGGGCATGCCGGCGGCGGCAGTGGAGTCGGTGACGCAGTACAGGCACGGGATGGAACGCAGGGCCACGCGCATGGCGCCGGGGTGTACGTGCAGCAAATCCGGGATCAATTCGGCGTATTTGGCGTGGGCCAGGGCGGCGCCGACGATGCCTGGCTCGCGGTGGTGCAGCGGGCTCATGGCGTTATACAAGTGCGTAAAGCTGGTGGCCCCGGCGGCGAGGGCGGCGACGCCTTCTTCATAACTGCCCAGGGTGTGGCCGATCTGCATGCGCACACCGCGTTCGCTGAGGGCGCGGATCAGGGCGTCGTGGCCGGCGATTTCCGGCGCGATGGTGATCACCCGGATCGGGGCCAGGCGCAGATAGGCTTCCACTTCAGCCATCAACGCGGTGTGGGCGAAGTTAGGTTGCGCGCCGAGTTTTCCCGGGTTGATGTAAGGGCCTTCCAGGTGCACGCCGAGGACGCGGGCGCTGCCCGTCGGGCGTTTCTCGCAGAAAGTGCCGAGTTCGCCGAGTACACGGGAGATTTCCTCCACCGGCGCAGTCATGGTGGTGGCCAGCAGCGACGTGGTACCAAAGCGCACGTGGGTGCGGGTGATGGTCTCGAACGCGGCGGTGCCTTCCATGATGTCTTTGCCGCCGCCGCCGTGTACGTGCAGGTCGATAAAACCCGGCAGCACGTAAGGCAGGTCGTTTTCAGCCGGGTCGCAAGGCACGCCGTCGATGGCGATCACCTTGCCGTGCTCGTGCACCAGGCGGCCACGAACCCAGCCGCTGGGCGTGAGGATGTTGTCTTCGGACATGGGCAGTTCTCTAAATTCGCAGTTCAGCGGAATAGTCGTGGCGGCGCAGCTCTGCGACGAAGTCGTAGTAGTCGTTGCGGCAGTAGGTGTCGGTGATTTCAATCGGCGTGTTGTCGGCGGTGTAGCCCACGCGGGTCATCAGCAGCATGGCGGTGCCGGGGGCGATGCCCACCAGCCTGGCGAATTCGTCCGAGGCGTTGATGGCCTGCACATGCTGCAGTGCGCGGACGATGGGCTTGCCGATGCTTTCAAAGTATTCATACAGCGAACTGCCCAGGGCTTGCGGTTGCGGCAGTACCGACGCAGGGACGACGGTCATTTCAATCGCCATCACCGTGTCGTCGGCTTTGCGCAAACGCTTCATTCGCGCCACTTTGTCGCTGGTGGACAGGCACAGGCGGATCAGTTCTTCGTGGGTCGGCGGCGTGATGTCGCGTTCCAGCCACAGCGAGCTGGGCACGAACCCCTTGAGGCGCAGCATTTCGCTGAAACCGGAAAGGCGTGAGAGCGGTTGTTCCAGACGCGGTGTGATAAACGTGCCGGAGCCCTGGCTGCGGCGGATCAGGCCTTGCTCAAACAACACTTCCAACGCTTTGCGGGCGGTCACCCGCGAAATGCTCAGCTGTTCACTGAGGGCGCGTTCCGAGGGCAGTGCCTGTTCGGAGGTCCACTGGCCGGCGTGGATGGCCGCTTCCAGTTTGCGCGCCAATTGCAGGTACAGCGGCGTGGATTGTTTGTCGTCGGGGCGTAAGCCCAGGATGGGATTCATCGTTAAGGTTTCCGATGCGTTATTGGAGTGTTGTCGCCCGGTATTGGCCGGAAATTAATACCACTTAAATACCATGTCAATGCAGTCAAAACAGTGCAGACAATGGATTTAGGGCCCTGTAATGGGGCTTGCCGTGAAGTGGTATTAGAGAGGTCTGTATCGCGCGCAGAACGGCGCAGCCCGGCGCGGTGAACTGGTATTCACCGGCCGGCGCTGCCTGGGGCAGGAATTATTTTCGAATTATTTTACGAACGGTCGCGGATTACGGCCGGATCTCGATCATGGTGCCGTCTTTGACCAGGTTCCAGACTTCGCGCATATCCACGTTGCGCATGCCGATGCAGCCGTCGGTCCAGTCCAGGGTGTGAAACCACTGTTCCGGGTATTCCTCGGTGTCGGGGGTGCCGTGGATCATGATCATGCTGCCCGGCCTCACACCCTCGCGACGCGCGCGGGCGGAGTCGCTGATATTCGGGTAGGAAATGTGCATGGCCAGGTTGAAGCGGTCGCTGGTCTTGCGCCAGTCGATCCAGTAGAAGCCTTCCGGTGTGCGGCGGTCGCCTTCGAACTGTTTGGTGCCCTTGGGGTTTTTGCCGAGGGAAATGCGATAGGTCTTGAGCGGCTTGCCGTCGTTGATCAACTGCAATTGGTGGGCAGACTTGAGCACCAGGATTTTTTCGACAGGTTTGCCACCGAGGATTTGCACCGTGGAGGCTGAAGAAAAGGCCGCGAAAAACACGCAGATCAGAGCGAGCAACAGACGCATTAAAACGGTTTCCCTTAGCGGCCATTTGCCGGTTTTTTATTCGGTGGGTTTGCCCATGGGCGGTACAGCTTCGCTGCGCACCGGGAACGCCTGTTGGCGACGGTCGGCGAAAAAGTATTCTAGAGTACGCCCGACTGTGCGGAAAGCCAGCGCTGACCAAGGGATGTCGGCTTCATCAAACAGCTTCACTTCGAGGCTTTCGGGGCCGGCGGCAAAGTCGAGGTCAACCAGCTCGGCGCGGTAGAAAATATGCACCTGGCTGATGTGCGGCACGTCGATCAGGGTGTAGATGCTCAAGTTGCGCACGCGGGCACAGGCTTCTTCCAGGGTTTCGCGGGCGGCGGCCTGTTCCACGGTCTCGCCGTTTTCCATAAAGCCTGCGGGCAGGGTCCAGTAACCCAGGCGCGGCTCGATGGCGCGACGGCACAGCAGCACTTTGTCGCCCCACACCGGCACGGTGCCGGCGACGATATTGGGGTTCTGGTAGTGGATGGTCGAGCAGTGGTCACACACGTAACGCAGGCGGCCGTCGCCTTCGGGAATACGCTGGGTAACCGGTTTGCCGCACTGGCTGCAGAAGTTCATGCTGGGGTTCCTGGAGAGTGCGCCTATCTTGGCGTGGCAGGCGGGGCCCTGCAAGTTGTCGTTTAGCGACATGCCCAGGGTTTTGGGGTTGGGCACCCGCCCGCTTTGGTGCATGATGCAAGGTAGCCAACAGACCGAGATGACTCATGCTGGACGAGCTACTTCGCCGGGTAAGCAACCACACCCCCCACACGCTGGAAACCGACGGGCGTTTCCCCGAGGCCGCCGTGCTGGTGCCGATTACCCGCAGCGACGAACCCGAGCTGATCCTGACCTTGCGCGCCAGCGGCCTGTCGACCCACGGCGGCGAAGTGGCATTCCCCGGCGGGCGCCGCGACCCGGAAGACCCGGACCTGATCTTCACCGCCTTGCGCGAAGCTGAAGAAGAAATCGGCCTGCCGCCCGGCCTGGTTGAAGTCATCGGCCCGTTGAGCCCGCTGATTTCGCTGCATGGCATTCGGGTCACGCCTTATGTCGGGGTGATCCCCGATTACGTCGAATACCTGGCCAACGATGCCGAGATTGCCGCCGTTTTCAGTGTGCCTCTGGATTTTTTCCGGCAGGACCCGCGCGAACATACCCACAGAATCGACTACCAGGGCCGCAGTTGGTATGTGCCCAGTTACCGGTTCGGCGAATACAAGATCTGGGGGCTGACAGCAATCATGATCGTCGAGCTGATCAACCTGCTCTATGACGATGCCAAGATCAGCCTGCACCAGCCGCCCAAGAGCTTCATCAATATCTAAGCCATCGCTTGAATGGCCAGCCGTGAGGAAAAACCATGAAATACCGCCTGGGCGACGCCCGCGTCGAGACGCACCCGAAAAGCTGGGTGGCGCCGAATGCCACGCTGGTCGGCAAGGTCAAGCTGGAGGAGGGCGCCAACGTCTGGTTCAACGCGGTGTTGCGTGGCGACAACGAACTGATCCTGATCGGCAAGAACAGCAACGTGCAGGACGGCAGCGTGATGCACACCGACATGGGTTACCCGCTGACCCTGGGCACCGGCGTGACCATCGGCCATAACGCCATGCTGCACGGGTGCACGGTGGACGATTACAGCCTGATCGGCATCAACGCGGTGATCCTCAACGGCGCGAAGATCGGCAAACACTGCATCATCGGCGCCAATTCGCTGATCGGTGAGGGCAAGGAAATTCCGGATGGTTCCTTGGTGATGGGCTCGCCGGGCAAGGTGGTGCGTGAGTTGACCGAGGCGCAGAAAAAGATGCTTGAGGCCAGCGCCGCGCACTATGTGCACAACGCGCAGCGCTACGCGCGTGACCTGGCTGAGCAGGAAGAATGAACCCGATTGAACGCCCCGTCGCCTCGCCGTGCGTGAGCATTTGCGCGCTGGACGATGATGATATTTGCACGGGCTGCCAGCGTACGGTGGATGAAATTACGCGCTGGAGCCGCATGGACAATGCTGAGCGCCGGGTGGTGTTGGGGTTGTGCCATGAGCGGGCGGTGGCGAGTGGGTTGGTGTGGATGGTTTCCGGGAAATCTGGCGTCTGAACCACCGCTATCGCAGGCAAGCCAGCTCCCACAGTTTGAATTGTGAATACCTTCAAATGTGGGAGCTGGCTTGCCTGCGATGAGGCCCTGCCAGACGACATCCCTGTAATTGTGTACCCTGTGCGGCATTACCCACAGGTCCATCCCCCATGCTCTTCCTGATCGCCTACATCAGCAGCGTCGTGCTGATCAACTTCGCCTTCTCCACCGCGCCGCACCTGGACATCATCTGGTCCGCCTGGGGCGGCCTGGTCTTCATCCTGCGCGATATGGTGCAAACCCGTTTCGGCCATGGCGCAATCATCGCCATGTTGGCGGCGCTGGTGCTGTCGTACGTAACCTCCGACCCGGCTATCGCCCTGGCCAGCGCCACGGCGTTCGCGGTGTCCGAGTGCATCGACTGGCTGGTGTTCAGCATCACCAAGCGCCCGTTGCATGACCGCCTGTGGATCAGTTCGGCGCTGAGCATTCCCCTTGATACCTTTATCTTCTTCGGCCTGATCGGCGCACTCACGCCAGCCGTGGCGGGCACCGCGCTGGTGTCGAAATTCGCCGGGGTCACGGTGGTGTGGCTGATCATGGCCTGGCGCTTGCGCAAACGGGCTGTCGCCAACTGAGGCCAATTTTTACAGTTCATGTAAAATGCCGGCCTTTCTCCCCATGATCCGCTCCCCTGAGGACCTGAGATGACCCGAATCGGAACTCCATTGTCGCCAACCGCGACCCGCGTTTTGCTGTGTGGCTGCGGTGAGCTGGGCAAGGAAGTGGTAATCGAACTGCAACGCCTGGGCGTTGAAGTGATTGCCGTGGATCGCTACGCCAACGCGCCGGCCATGCAGGTTGCGCACCGTAGCCACGTGATCAACATGCTCGACGGCGCCGCCCTGCGTGCCGTGATTGAAGCCGAGAAACCGCACTTCATCGTGCCGGAAATCGAAGCCATCGCCACCGCCACCCTGGTGGAACTGGAAGCCGAAGGCTTCACCGTGATCCCGACCGCGCGTGCCACTTCGCTGACCATGAACCGCGAAGGCATCCGCCGCCTGGCCGCTGAAGAGCTGGACCTGCCGACCTCGCCGTACCACTTCGCTGACACTTTCGAGGACTACAGCAAGGCTGTGCAAGACCTGGGTTTCCCGTGCGTGGTCAAGCCGGTGATGAGTTCGTCGGGCAAGGGCCAGAGCCTGCTGCGCAGCGCTGATGACGTGCAGAAAGCCTGGGACTACGCCCAAGAAGGCGGGCGTGCCGGTAAAGGCCGCGTGATCATCGAAGGCTTTATCGACTTCGACTACGAAATCACCCTGCTGACCGTGCGCCACATTGGTGGTACCACGTTCTGTGCGCCAGTCGGCCACCGTCAGGAGAAGGGCGACTACCAGGAATCCTGGCAGCCACAGGCCATGAGCCCGATTGCGCTGGCTGAGTCCGAGCGCGTTGCCAAAGCGGTGACCGAGGCGTTGGGTGGCCGTGGCCTGTTTGGCGTGGAGTTGTTCATCAAGGGCGATCAGGTGTGGTTCAGCGAGGTGTCGCCGCGCCCGCATGACACCGGTTTGGTGACCCTTATTTCTCAGGACTTGTCGCAGTTTGCGTTGCACGCCCGTGCCATTCTGGGCCTGCCGATTCCGTTGATCCGTCAGTTCGGGCCTTCGGCTTCGGCGGTGATTCTGGTGGAAGGGCAGTCGACTCAGACGGCGTTCGCCAACCTCGGCGCTGCATTGAGCGAACCGGACACGGCGCTGCGCCTGTTTGGCAAACCGGAAGTGAATGGCCAGCGCCGTATGGGTGTGGCGTTGGCGCGGGATGAGTCGATTGAAGCGGCTCGGGCCAAGGCAGCCCGTGCTTCGAAGGCTGTCGTCGTAGAGCTGTAACCGAGTAGCGCCCTTCGCGAGCAAGCCCGCTCCCACATTTGACCGCATTCTCATGCTGGAACTCGGTCAAGTGTGGGAGCGGGCTTGCTCGCGAAAGCGGTCTATCAAGCGATGCGATTCAAATCATTATCCCGCGTCTCTTTCAGGCACAACACAGCAATCAAGCTGAGCACCGCTGCCGCCGACACATACCCGCCTACATAACTCAGCCCACCCATCGCCACCAGCTTGGTCGCGAAGAACGGTGCCGCCGACGCGCCGACAATCCCGCCCAGGTTATACGCCGCCGAAGCACCGGTATAACGCACGCGCGTCGGGAACAGTTCCGGCAACATCGCGCCCATCGGGGCGAAGGTCACGCCCATCAGGAACAGCTCCAGGCTCAGAAACAGCGCGACCGCCCAGGTCGAGCCGTGGGTCAGCAGTGGCTCCATGGTGAAGCCCGACAGGATGGTCAGTATCGCGCCGACAATCAGCACCGGCTTGCGCCCGAAGCGGTCGCTGGCCCAGGCGGCAATCGGCGTTGCCAGGCCCATGAACAGCACGGCAAAGCACAGCAAGCCGAGGAACGTTTCGCGGCTGTAGCCCAGAGTCGACACGCCGTAGCTCAGGGAAAACGCAGTGGTGATGTAGAACAGCGCGTAGCACACCACCATCGATGCGGCGCCCAGCAAAACCGGTACCCAGTGTTGGCTGAACAGTTCTACCAACGGCACTTTCACCGGCGCTTCTTTGGCCACGGCATTGGCGAACACCGGGGTTTCATGCAGTTTCAAGCGCGCATACAGGCCGACCATCACCAGCGCGGCGCTGAGGATGAACGGGATCCGCCAGCCCCAGCTGCGAAATTGTTCGTCGTTCAGGCTCATGGCCAGAATCAGGAACAAACCGTTGGCCGCGAGAAAGCCAATCGACGGGCCCAGCTGCGGGAACATGCCGAACCACGCGCGCTTGCCCTTCGGTGCGTTCTCGGTGGCCAGCAACGCCGCGCCGCCCCATTCCCCGCCAAGGCCCAGGCCCTGGCCGAAACGCAGCACGCACAAGAGGATCGGCGCCCAGGCCCCGATGCTGTCGTAGCCCGGCAGCAAGCCGATCAGTGTGGTGCACACGCCCATCAGCAGCAGCGAGGCGACCAGTGTGGATTTACGCCCGATACGGTCACCAAAGTGGCCGAACAGCGCCGAGCCCAGCGGGCGGGCGATAAAGGCAATACCGAAGGTCAGGAATGACGCCAGCATCTGCGCAGTGCCGGAGGTCTGCGGGAAGAACACCGGCCCGATCACCAGCGCCGCTGCCGTGGCGTAGATATAGAAGTCGTAGAACTCGATCGCGGTGCCGACGATGCTCGCGGTCGCAACCCGTGCGGTGGAGTTGCTCGGGGCGGCGGTCGCAGCCTCGTTATAGGTGGTGCTCATGGAGGTATCCCTGACGGTCGTTGCGCGTTTGGTCGCGGATTATTATTGTCGAACACCCTTGTGTCGGAGTGTGCGCGGAGCGGCTCGGGATGGGAGCAAACACCGGTCAGACGGTAAAGCATTGCCTGGACGCGCTGAGTGCGGGTAGCACGCGGTCGGGCGGGGCTTTGGTAAGCCGTGGCGATTATAGGAAGGGGTTTGCGGATCCAACAAGTAGCGCTGGCACGCAGATAATCTAAATGTGGGAGCGGGCTTGCTCGCGAAAGCAGTGTATCAGTCAAAGAAGGGTTAGCTGACCCACCGCCTTCGCGAGCAAGCCCGCTCCCACATTGGACTGTGTTGAGCCAGTGAATCAGGCGGCGACGGGCACTCGGCTGGTGTGCCAGATCAACACCTTGCTCACGCGGTTGTCCTCGGTCTCAAGGATTTCCAGGCGATAGCGACCGATTTTCAGGCACACGGCGCAGTCTGGAATGGTTTCCAGCGCTTCGGTGACCAGGCCGTTGAGAGTCTTGGGGCCGTCGCTGGGCAGGTGCCAGCCCAGGCTTTTGTTCAGGTCGCGGATCGAGGCGGCGCCGTCGATGATGTAGCGGCCGTCGGGCTGTGCCTCGATATGCGGGTTATCCACAGCCTGATCGCTTTCGAATTCGCCGACGATTTCTTCGAGGATGTCTTCCAGGGTCACGATGCCCAGCACTTCACCGTACTCGTCCACCACCATGCCCAGGCGGCGCTGCTGTTTGTGGAAGTTCAGCAATTGCAGTTGCAGGGGGGTGCTTTCCGGGACGAAATAGGGTTCGTGGCAGGCGGCGAGCAAGGCTTCCTTGGTCAGGCTGGCATCGGGCAGCAGGTGTTGGATCTGCCGGGTGTTGAGCACGGCTTCGACCTGGTTGATGTCACTGTGGAACACCGGCAGGCGTGTGCGCTCAGAGGTACGCAGTTGCTCGATGATCTCCTCGACCGAGTCATCCAGGTTGATGCCGTCCACTTCGCTGCGCGGCACCAGGATGTCGTTGACCGTGATGTTGTCCAGCGCGTGAATGCCGGGCATGCCGGGCGTACGATTTTCGTCGGTCTCGGGCTCGGGTTCATCGTCGTGATCGGGCAATGGCTCGTCGCTCTTTTTCACCACGCCGGACTTGCGTGCGAACGGGCGCAGCAATAACAGGCTGATGCCATTGAGCAGCCAGGCCAGGGGGTAGAGGATTTTCAGCGGCACACCCAGCAGCGTATTGCCAAAACCCAGTACGGCTTGCGGGTGGCGAACCGCCAGGGCACGCGGCAGGTAGTCGGCCAGGACCAGCAAAATGGCGCAAGAGATCAGCCAGCCGAGCCACGGGCCGTTCTGCGCCCAGGCGTAGATGGCCAGCAGCGTGCACAGAATCACCACGGCGGCGCGGCACAGGCTGTTGCACAGGATCAGGCTGTTACGCGGAAAGCTCAGGCGGGCCGCGGCCTTGTCACCCTGGCGTGTGCCGGGGCGCAGGGCCAGCAGGTGCTGTTGCGCGGCTTCGATGGCGGTAAACAGCGCCGCCCACAAAACCAGCAAGGCGATTACCGCGAGCATCGGCCCAAGGGGCAAGTTGTCCATGATCGCTGCCCGTCAGATATGCAGGATGTATTCGCGAACCAGCTTGCTGCCGAAATAGGCCAGCATCAGCAGGCAGAAACCGGCCAGGGTCCAGCGGATCGCCTTGTGCCCGCGCCAGCCGAGGCGGTTGCGCCCCCACAGCAGCACGCTGAACACCACCCAGGCCAGGCACGCCAGCAGGGTTTTATGCACCAGGTGCTGGGCGAACAGGTTTTCGACGAACAGCCAGCCGGAAATCAGCGACAGCGACAGCAACGTCCAGCCGGCCCAGAGGAAGCCGAACAGCAGGCTTTCCATGGTTTGCAGCGGCGGGAAGTTCTTGATCAGGCCGGACGGGTGCTTGTTTTTCAGCTGGTGGTCCTGCAGCAGCAGGAGCAGCGCCTGGAACACCGCGATGGTGAACATGCCGTAGGCGAGGAGCGACAGCAGGATGTGGGCGAGGATGCCCGGCTCTTCATCAATGACCTGCACGGTGCCGGTCGGTGCGAATTGCGCGAGCAGGACCGTCAGCATGCCTAGCGGGAACAGCAGGACCAACAGGTTTTCGACAGGGATCCGGTAGCAGGCCAGCAAGGTCAGCGCGATCACGGCGGCGGCGATCAGGCTGGCGGCGCTGAAAAAGTCCAGGCCCAGGCCGACCGGCGTCATCAAGTGGGTAAACAGGCTCGCGGCATGGGCCAGCAGGGCCAGGACGCCAAGGCCGACCAGCAGGCGTTTGTCCGCCTTGGTGCCTTGGGCAAGACGAGTGCCCTGATAGAGGGTCGCAGCGGCATACAAAAGGGCGGCGGCGAGGCTGGGTAGCAAACTGGGTGACAAGGGGACCATAAATCCTGATAGACAAGCCCGAAAGGCGCTGAGTTTGGCATACCCCTGCGTTCCACGAAAGACTCCCGGGCCAGACAGCGGGTGTGCACCGGCGCAGTCTTCGCTATAATCCGCGACCTGCCCACGCCGCAGGCTCGCCGAGCGCTGTTTTTAATAGCGATTTACCACAGCCTGGGCCGCCATTACCTCGGTCTACCACTGCACTTCGCTGAATGGGGCCTGAAAGGATCGCGCATGTTTGAAAACCTGACTGACCGTCTCTCGCAGACGCTGCGCCACGTAACCGGCAAGGCCAAGCTGACCGAGGACAATATTAAAGACACCCTGCGCGAAGTGCGCATGGCGTTGCTGGAAGCCGACGTGGCCTTGCCTGTGGTCAAGGACTTCGTCAACTCGGTCAAAGAGCGCGCAGTGGGCACCGAAGTGTCCCGCAGCCTGACGCCGGGCCAGGCCTTTGTGAAGATCGTTCAGGCCGAACTCGAAAGCCTGATGGGCGCGGCCAACGAAGATTTGAACCTCAGCGCCGTGCCGCCAGCCGTCGTGTTGATGGCTGGCCTGCAAGGTGCGGGTAAAACCACCACCGCCGGCAAGCTGGCGCGCTTCCTTAAAGAGCGCAAGAAGAAGTCGGTGATGGTGGTGTCGGCTGACGTTTACCGTCCGGCCGCGATCAAGCAGCTGGAGATGCTCGCAGGCGAAGTGGGCGTGACCTTCTTCCCGTCCGACCTGAGCCAGAAGCCGGTCGACATTGCCAACGCGGCTATTAAAGAAGCCAGGCTGAAATTCATCGACGTGGTCATCGTCGATACCGCCGGCCGCCTGCACATCGACGAAGAGATGATGGGCGAGATCAAGGCGCTGCATGCCGCGATCAACCCGGTCGAGACGCTGTTTGTGGTCGACGCCATGACCGGTCAGGATGCGGCGAACACCGCCAAGGCCTTCGGTGATGCGCTGCCGCTGACCGGCGTGATCCTGACCAAGGTCGACGGCGACGCCCGTGGCGGTGCCGCGCTGTCGGTACGGGCCATCACCGGCAAGCCGATCAAGTTCATCGGTATGGGCGAGAAGAGCGAAGCGCTCGAGCCGTTCCACCCTGAGCGTATTGCCTCGCGCATCCTCGGCATGGGCGACGTGCTCAGCCTGATCGAACAGGCCGAAGCCACGCTCGACAAGGACAAGGCCGACAAACTTGCTAAAAAGCTGAAGAAGGGCAAGGGCTTCGACCTCGAAGACTTCCGCGATCAACTGCAACAAATGAAGAACATGGGCGGCCTCGGCGGCCTGATGGACAAACTGCCGAACATCGGCGGTGTGAACCTGGCGCAAATGGGCAATGCCCAAGGCGCGGCAGAGAAGCAGTTCAAGCAGATGGAAGCCATCATCAACTCCATGACCCCGGCCGAGCGCCGCGACCCTGAGCTGATCAGCGGTTCGCGCAAGCGTCGGATTGCCATGGGTTCCGGCACCCAGGTGCAGGACATCGGTCGCTTGATCAAGCAGCACAAGCAGATGCAGAAGATGATGAAGAAATTCTCCGCCAAAGGCGGAATGGCCAAGATGATGCGCGGCATGGGCGGTATGTTGCCCGGCGGCGGCATGCCGAAAATGTAAAGTATTCGAGCGCAAGCACGCTTGCGCTCCGACCCACAGGGACGTGGGATCTCCAGCAAACCCGCAGTCAGCGGGAGCTGACCAGCCGTTTTAACCGACGGCTCTATAGCAGATCTGAATGGCACACTGATAGGCGCCAGAAAAAGACATTTGCAAAAGTCCGGATATTCCTTAGAATATGCGGCCTTTCGGGCACCTATGCCCGCTGTGCATTTAGATTTGCAGCACCGACTACAGGAACGATGTTCACATGCTAACAATCCGTCTTGCCCTTGGCGGCTCCAAAAAGCGCCCGTTTTACCACTTGACCGTAACCGACAGCCGCAACCCGCGTGACGGTTCGCACAAGGAACAGGTTGGTTTCTTCAACCCTGTTGCTCGTGGTCAAGAAGTTCGTCTGTCCGTGAACCAAGAGCGCGTAGCCTACTGGCTGAGCGTGGGTGCACAGCCATCCGAGCGCGTTGCAAAACTGTTGAAGGACTCGGCTAAGGCCGCAGCCTGAGCAATATGAACGCGACGCCAGCTGTTGCTGATGATTTGATCGTTATCGGCAAGATTTACTCTGTTCATGGCGTTCGCGGCGAAGTGAAGGTGTATTCCTTTACTGATCCGACTGAAAACCTGTTGCAGTACAAGACCTGGACGCTCAAGCGCGAAGGTAGTGTGAAGCAGGTTGAGCTGGTCAGTGGACGCGGGAGCGATAAGTTCCTGGTCGCAAAGCTCAAGGGTCTTGATGACCGTGAAGAAGCTCGTCTTCTGGCCGGTTATGAGATCTGCGTGCCGCGAGACCTGTTCCCTGAATTGACCGACGGCGAGTACTACTGGTACCAGCTGGAAGGTCTGAAGGTTATTGATCAACTCGGGCAATTGTTCGGGAAAATCGATCATCTTCTGGAAACCGGCGCCAATGATGTAATGGTGGTCAAGCCTTGCGCTGGCAGCCTGGATGATCGCGAACGCCTGTTGCCCTATACGGCGCAATGCGTGTTGGCCGTCGACCTGGCCGCGGGCGAGATGAAGGTGGAATGGGACGCGGACTTCTAAGCGTGGCTAATTTGCGCATTGAAGTGATCAGTTTGTTTCCCGAGATGTTTTCCGCCATCAGCGAGTACGGCATCACCAGTCGGGCGGTGAAACAGGGGCTCTTGCAGCTTACCTGTTGGAACCCGCGAGACTACACGACGGATCGACATCACACTGTGGACGATCGCCCATTTGGCGGTGGCCCGGGCATGGTGATGAAGATCAAGCCCCTGGAAGACGCGTTGGTTCAGGCCAAGGCTGCCGCCGGGGAGAAGGCGAAGGTAATTTACCTGTCCCCTCAAGGCCGTCAGCTGAAACAGGCTGGGGTGCGCGAACTGGCGAATGAGGAAGCACTGATCCTGATTGCCGGTCGCTATGAAGGCATTGACGAGCGGTTTATTGAAGCTCATGTCGATGAAGAGTGGTCGATTGGGGACTATGTCCTGTCTGGCGGCGAGCTGCCGGCGATGGTCCTGATAGATGCGGTTACACGACTGCTGCCTGGAGCTTTAGGGCATGCGGACTCCGCGGAGGAAGATTCCTTCACGGATGGTTTGCTGGATTGCCCGCACTACACCCGACCGGAGGTGTATGCGGATCAGCGTGTTCCCGACGTATTGCTAAGTGGCAATCACGCACACATCCGGCGTTGGCGTTTACAGCAGTCCCTTGGTCGGACCTATGAACGACGCGCCGATCTTCTGGAAAGCCGCTCGCTTTCTGGAGAAGAGAAGAAGCTGCTCGAGGAATACATCCTCGCGCGGGACGATAGTTAACAACGTATCGATGGTAGGTCCATTGACTTACCTTAGGAGCACAGCATGACTAACAAAATCATCCTTGCACTCGAAGCAGAGCAGATGACCAAAGAGATCCCTACCTTTGCCCCGGGCGACACCATTGTCGTTCAGGTGAAAGTGAAGGAAGGCGACCGTTCGCGTCTGCAAGCGTTCGAAGGCGTGGTAATTGCCAAGCGTAACCGTGGTGTGAACAGTGCTTTCACTGTTCGTAAAATCTCCAACGGTGTTGGCGTAGAGCGTACTTTCCAGACCTACAGCCCGCAAATCGACAGCATGGCCGTTAAACGTCGCGGTGACGTACGTAAAGCCAAGCTGTACTACCTGCGTGACCTGTCCGGTAAAGCAGCTCGCATCAAGGAAAAACTGGCTTAAGTCCAGCTTCCCGATGCAGAAAAAAGCAGCCTACGGGCTGCTTTTTTGTGCCTGAAATTTGTCTATTTCCGGTTGCCGTTGGTGACCGTGCCTACCGGTCGTATCGACTCAACGGATCCAGAACCGAGTTGCGGCCATCGCAGGCAAGCCAGCTCCCACAGTTGAAATGCATTTTCCTGTGGGAGCTGGCTTGCCTGCGATAGGATCTACCAAACACTAAAGAAATCAGCCTGAGCCCCCATGCCCGCCATTGACCACCCTCTGATCGACCGCTTCCTCGATGCCCTCTGGCTGGAAAAAGGCCTGTCAGACAACACCCGTCAGGCCTATCGCAGTGACTTGGCCCTGTTCAACGGCTGGCTGCAGGAAAAAAACATCGAATTGGCCAACGCTGGCCGCGAGCTGATTCTGGACCATTTGGCTTGGCGCCTTGAACAGAACTACAAGCCTCGCTCCACCGCTCGTTTTCTCTCGGGCGCGCGTGGTTTTTATCGCTACCTGCTGCGGGAAAAACTCATCTCCATCGACCCAACGTTGCAAGTCGATATGCCTCAACTCGGTCGGCCATTGCCTAAATCCCTGTCGGAAGCGGATGTGGATGCATTGCTCGCCGCGCCGGACTTGAGCGAAGCCATCGGCCAGCGTGATCGCGCCATGCTGGAAGTGCTCTACGCCTGCGGCCTGCGGGTGACTGAACTCATAAGCCTGACGCTTGAGCAGGTCAACTTGCGTCAGGGCGTACTGCGTGTGATGGGCAAAGGCAGCAAGGAGCGGCTGGTGCCGATGGGTGAGGAGGCGATTGTGTGGGTGGAGCGCTATATGCGTGATGCTCGCAGCGAGTTACTGGGGGGGCGGCCCAGTGACGTGCTGTTCCCAAGCTTGCGCGGTGAGCAGATGACCCGGCAGACCTTCTGGCACCGTATCAAGCATCAGGCCAAGGTCGCCGGGATCGGCAAGAGCCTTTCACCGCACACCTTGCGCCATGCGTTTGCCACCCATTTGCTCAACCACGGCGCAGATTTGCGCGTCGTGCAAATGCTGCTCGGGCACAGCGATTTATCCACAACCCAGATCTATACCCACGTGGCACGTGCGCGCTTGCAGGATATGCACGCCAAGCACCACCCGCGAGGCTGAAAACATCCTGTAAAAGGTCAATTTATCCTGCTGCGGGCTGCCGTTGCGCCCAACTGTGGTAGGCTTTGCCGGTTAGCAAAGGGGACAGCCCATGCCCGAGTTTTCACATCGGTGCGACTGCTTCCGTCCCTGCATCTGCCTTCAGGAGTTCCCATGCGCTTGACCCAGATTATTGCCGCCGCAGCCATTGCGTTGGTTTCTACCCTTGCCTTCGCCGATGACGCCGCCGAGCAGACCATCCGCAAGAGCCTGGCCGCCTTGCAGCTCGACACCCCGATTGAAAGCGTCAGCGCAAGCCCGATGGCCGGCCTGTATGAAGTCAAGCTCAAGGGCAGCCGCGTGCTGTACGCCAGCGCCGACGGTCAGTACATCGTTCAGGGTTACCTGTTCCAGTTGAAAGACGGCAAGCCGGTCAACCTCACCGAGAAAGCCGAGCGCCTGGGGGTGTCCAAGCTGATCAACGGTATTCCGGTGGCTGAAACCGTGGTGTACCCGGCCATCGGCGAAACCAAGACCCACATCACCGTGTTCACCGACACCACCTGCCCTTACTGCCACAAGCTGCACGCCGAAGTGCCTGCGCTGAACAAGCTGGGTGTGGAAGTGCGCTATGTAGCCTTCCCGCGTCAGGGCCTGGGTTCGCCGGGTGACGAGCAACTGCAAGCCGTATGGTGCTCGGCCGATAAAAAAGCCGCCATGGACAAGATGGTCGATGGCAAGGAAATCAAGGCGGCCAAATGTGCTAACCCTGTTTCCAAACAGTTCGCCCTGGGCCAGTCCATCGGCGTGAACGGTACACCGGCCATCGTTTTGGCTGACGGCCAAGTGATTCCGGGCTACCAGCCGGCACCACAAGTTGCCAAACTGGCGCTGAGTGCCAAATAAACCAGCATCGTCGAACCTTTGACGATCATGGCCCGTTGACCAGTCAGCGGGTCATTAATTGAAAGCCGCAGTTGTGCGGCTGTTTTCCACGGCCGACCTAGCGTCGGCCGTTTCATGGGGAGTTCTTCAGTGAAACCGGTCAAAGTAGGCATCTGTGGGTTAGGGACCGTCGGTGGCGGCACCTTTAACGTACTTCAGCGTAATGCTGAAGAAATTTCCCGCCGCGCAGGCCGCGGGATTGAAGTGGCGCAAATTGCCACGCGTTCGCCAAAGCCTCAGTTCCAAACGACCGGTATTGCGATTACCAACGATGTCTTCGACGTCGCGACCAACCCTGAAATCGATATCGTCATCGAGCTGGTCGGCGGCTACACCGTGGCCCGTGAGCTGGTACTCAAAGCCATCGAGAACGGCAAGCACGTGGTCACCGCCAACAAGGCGCTGATCGCCGTGCACGGCAACGAGATCTTCGCCAAGGCGCGTGAGAAGGGCGTGATCGTGGCGTTCGAAGCGGCCGTGGCCGGTGGCATCCCGGTGATCAAGGCGATCCGTGAAGGCCTGTCTGCCAACCGTATCAACTGGGTGGCCGGCATCATCAATGGCACCGGCAACTTCATCCTCACGGAGATGCGCGAGAAGGGCCGCACCTTCGAAGACGTGCTGGCCGAAGCCCAGGCCCTGGGTTACGCCGAAGCCGACCCGACGTTCGACGTGGAAGGCATCGACGCGGCGCACAAACTGACCATTCTGGCGTCCATTGCCTTTGGTATCCCGCTGCAGTTCGACAAGGCCTACACCGAAGGCATCACCAAGCTGACCACTGCCGACGTGAACTACGCCGAAGCCCTGGGTTACCGCATCAAGCACCTGGGCGTGGCGCGCAGCACTCCGGCCGGTATCGAGCTGCGTGTGCACCCGACGCTGATCCCGGCCGACCGCCTGATCGCCAACGTCAATGGCGTGATGAACGCCGTGATGGTCAACGGTGATGCGGCCGGTTCCACCCTGTTCTACGGCGCCGGCGCCGGCATGGAGCCGACCGCGTCGTCGGTGATTGCCGACCTGGTGGACGTGGTTCGCGCCATGACCAGTGACCCGGAAAACCGTGTGCCGCACCTGGCTTTCCAGCCGGACTCGCTGTCGGCCCACCCGATCCTGCCGATCGAAGCCTGCGAAAGCGCCTACTACCTGCGCATTCAGGCTCAGGACCACCCGGGCGTGCTGGCGCAGGTTGCCAGCATCCTGTCGGAGCGCGGCATCAACATCGAGTCGATCATGCAGAAGGAAGTCGAGGAGCAAAACGGCCAGGTGCCGATGATCCTGCTGACTCACCGTGTGCTTGAACAGCACATCAACGACGCCATCGCCGCCCTGGAAGCCCTGCAAGGCGTGGTCGGCCCGGTGGTGCGGATTCGCGTCGAACACCTGAACTAACCGATTGTTCCAGGGGCCCCGTGCAATCGGCGGCCTCTGTTCGAGAATGTTTTAGAGGAGCCAGTCATGCGTTACATCAGCACCCGCGGCCAGGCACCGGCCCTGAATTTCGAAGACGTTCTGCTGGCAGGCCTTGCCACTGACGGCGGCCTGTACGTGCCGGAAAACCTGCCACGTTTTACCCAGGAAGAAATCGCTTCCTGGGCCGGCCTGCCGTATCACGAGCTGGCCTTCCGTGTGATGCGCCCGTTCGTCACCGGCAGCATTCCAGACGCCGATTTCAAGAAGATCCTGGAAGAGACCTACGGCGTATTTTCCCACAACGCCATCGCACCGTTGCGCCAGCTCAATGGCAACGAGTGGGTACTGGAACTGTTCCACGGCCCGACCCTGGCGTTCAAGGACTTCGCCCTGCAATTGCTGGGTCGCCTGCTCGATTACGTGCTGCAAAAACGCGGCGAGCGCGTGGTGATCATCGGCGCCACCTCGGGTGACACCGGCTCGGCGGCCATCGAAGGCTGCAAGCACTGCGAAAACGTCGACATCTTCATCCTGCACCCGCACAAGCGTGTGTCGGAAGTTCAGCGTCGCCAGATGACCACCATTTTTGGTGAGAACATCCACAACATCGCCATTGAAGGCAACTTCGATGACTGCCAGGAAATGGTCAAGAACAGCTTTGCCGACCAGAGCTTCCTCAAGGGTACGCGCCTGGTGGCGGTGAACTCGATCAACTGGGCGCGGATCATGGCCCAGATCGTCTACTACTTCCACGCTTCCCTGCAGTTGGGCGGCCCGGCGCGTTCGGTGTCGTTCTCGGTGCCGACCGGCAACTTCGGCGATATCTTCGCCGGTTACCTGGCACGCAACATGGGCCTGCCGATCAACCAATTGATCGTCGCTACCAACCGCAACGACATCCTGCACCGCTTCATGAGCGGTAACCAGTACGTCAAGGAGACCCTGCACGCCACGCTGTCGCCGTCGATGGACATCATGGTCTCGTCGAACTTCGAACGCCTGCTGTTCGACATGCACGGTCGCAACGGTGCCGCCATTGCCAGTTTGATGGATACCTTCAAGAGCGGTGGCGGTTTCAGCGTGGATGAAGAGCGCTGGACCGAAACCCGCAAGCTGTTCGATTCCCTGGCCGTGGACGACGCGCAGACCTGCGAAACCATTGCCGAAGTCTATGCCCAGACCGGCGAGCTGCTCGACCCGCACACCGCGATCGGCGTGAAGGCCGCGCGCGAATGCCGCCGCAGCCTGGACACTCCGATGGTGATACTCGGCACCGCCCACCCGGTCAAATTCCCGGAAGCGGTGGAGAAGGCCGGCGTTGGCAAGGCGCTGGAGCTGCCGGTGCATTTGACTGACCTGTTCGAGCGCGAAGAGCGTTGCACGGTGTTGGCCAATGACCTGAAAGCTGTGCAGGCGTTTGTGAGCCAGCATGGCAACCGGGGCAAGCCGTTGTAAGGCTGGCTGCGCACACAGAAACGCCGCTTTCCCTTCCTTGGGTCAGCGGCGTTTTTTGTTTCTGGCAGGCCCGGTTTGCGTGATCGTTTAGGTGAGTATCTTCAGTGCGATGGCCAGTACGCTGCTGAAAACCGTAAACATGGCCATAACGACGCCCATCGGATACCAGAAGTTCTCGCGGGTTATCTTGTGAGCTTCGGCGGTGAGTTTGCGTTGCTCGGCATAGATGCGTGATATGTCGGCGTGAATTTTCTCTAACGCAGCCTGCTCTTTATCGTGCTCCAGCATCGTATTCATCCTTCGTAATATGGGCCATTTGACATGCGCTGTACGCTGCGTAGCAGTTTGACCAGCGCCCACCGAGTATAGGATTCACCTTCAGCCTCAGCCCCCGGCCAACCCCAAAACAGCCGCCCATTGCGTAAGCAGTTATGTGCGCCGTTTTTTCGTTGTCATGTTGCAAGCGCATGCTGGAATCCGTCACCCCCTGACGGCCCCATAAAGACGATAAAGCGAACTTTCCTACGTCAGAACCAGTCACTTAGGATAGATGCAGCTCCCGTTGAAACGATTGTTCCCGAACTATTGAGTGGTGATCGAGATGGAAAGTATCAGCCTATTGCTCGAAGAAGCACTGAGCCCTTATCAGGTTACGCTGACCACCTCCGGTGTGCAGGGCGAGTGCCTGGTGACCGTTAAAAACCCCGCTGGCGCTATCGTCGTCGAGCGTGAAGTCGACCGCGCGCAACTGACGGATAAACGTGTATTGGTGGATGTGGTTGATTGCCTGCTGCGCGATCTGAAAATCGCCGAAGGGCGCCTTGAACCCTCGGTTATCGCCGCGTTGCGTAATGCCGCTCAGACCCGTGGTGCAGCCTGCGCATGAAGAAATGTTTATTTGAGGAAACTTCCTACAGCGTGACCGGTCAGATTTTTTAACGGCAAGAGCAAACATTGTGCTCCGGTGTTTGTGGCTTGTTGTACTGGTCTTTGTAGGCCACGTTTAACCCCGAAGTGTCTCCCCACTCTTCGGGGTTTCTTTTTGCCCGGGATTTGTCAGTGTTCCGGGGATTCCTGGAAAAAACTCGGGTTGTCGCGCAGATAGCGCTCGCGCATCTGCGGGTCTAACCATGCCACGTAGGATTGCTGCAGCTGTTCCTGCGGGATGTCGCGTAACACCTGATTGATGCGCTGCATGGCCTGGCGCCCTTCGGGCACGTCCGAGCAGCCGATATGTATGTGCTGATAAGGCGCTGCACCCTTGATCGGATAGAACATCAATTCCTGTGCCGCGATGCCCTGTTGCATCGTGTGATAGCGGATCTCCGGCGGGTAACCCAGCACCGCCTCCAGCCGCCCGAGACGCTGCATCTGCAACAGGCTGCCGAGGGCGTCATTGCCATAATGCAGTGCCAGTGAGTGGGGCGCGGCGTGCTTTATCTGCTCATCAATCACGGGGCCATAACTGCGTTCGGCGGTTGCGCCAATACGGGCTTTATGGCCGTCGAGAAAGGCGTGCAGGTCGAACTGGCCCTCGACAATAAACGGTGCCATGGCGGCCTGCTGGCTGCGCCTGATGGTCACCCCATTACTGACGACTACAAAAGCCTGTGTGGAAAACACAGTGTACTGGGCGCGTTCTGCGGTCCACAGCAGCGATGGGTCGCAGGTCAGGGTGGGGCCGCGCAACATCTGGATGCCACGGGCACGATTGACGCGCATCACCTGGTGGCGGTACTCCGGCAAATGCTCGCTGAGTAGCGGCAATAGTTGATCGAGCACCCCCAAGCCTTTTTCGGGGCCATCGAAAATGGTCACGGGCGGCAAGTCGCGCACTAACCAGGTCAACGTCTGCTCGGCGTACGCCGATAGCGGCCAGCCCGCCGTCATGGCGCCGGCGAGGCACAGCTGAAGCAGCCAGCGCGGGGCATGGCGAACCATCAAATAGCGCCATCCTCGCGCAGTCGGGTGATGGCTGCCGCGTCGTAACCCAATTCGCTGAGCACCACGCTGTTGTGTTCGCCCAGTTGCGGCCCGACCCATTCACAGCTGCCGGGCGTGTCGGAAAGCTTGGGTACAATCCCCGGCATCTTGAAATCCTTGCCGCCTGGCAGTTTTGCCTTGAGGAACATCTCCCGCGCCAGAAACTGCGGGTCGCCCAGCATGTCTTCGGCGCTGTAGATGCGGCTGGCAGGCACCTCGGCCTTGTTCAGTGCCTCGATGACCTGATCGAGCGGCAGCGAATTGACCCAGCGATCAATGACGCCGTACAGCTCATCACGGCGACTATCGCGGCCATCGTTGCTGGAGAGTAGAGGGTCGTTGGCCAGATCCTCGCGCCCGATGGCCGACATGAACCGTTTGAAGATCGCATCACCATTCGCGCCGATCTGCACGTGCTTGCCATCGGCACTGGTATGGATTGAAGACGGTGTGATGCCCGGCATGATGTTGCCGGTGCGCTCGCGAATAAAGCCGAACACATCGAATTCCGGGATCATGCTTTCCATCATGGCGAAGATGGCTTCATACAGCGCCACGTCCACCACCTGGCCCAGGCCGCCGTTGACTTCGCGATGACGCAACGCCATCAGCGCGCCGATCACTGCCCACAAGGCTGCAATCGAGTCGCCGATGGAAATTCCGGTGCGCACCGGCGGGCGGTCCTCGAAACCGGTGATATAGCGCAAACCGCCCATGGATTCGCCCACGGCGCCAAACCCTGGCTGGTCCTTCATCGGCCCGGTCTGGCCAAAGCCCGAAAGGCGCACCATCACCAGCCTCGGGTTCAGCGCGTGCAGGGTTTCCCAGCTCAGGCCGAGTTTTTCCAGCACGCCGGGGCGAAAGTTTTCGATCAGGATGTCGGCGTCCGCCAGCAATTGCTTGAGGATCGCCAGGCCATCGGGGTGCTTGAGGTTCAGGGTCAGCGACTTTTTGTTGCGCGCCTGCACGAACCACCACAGCGAGGTGCCTTCATACAACTTGCGCCATTTGCGCAACGGGTCGCCGCCGTCCGGGGATTCGACCTTGACCACTTCGGCACCGAACTCGGCGCAGATACGTGAGGCAAACGGGCCGGCGATCAGGGTGCCCAGTTCGATGACTTTCAGGCCGGCAAGCGGTTTGGCATTAAACGACATGAGGATCCTTGGCAAGCAGGGGCAGTGGTGTGATGCCTTTTAACATAGGCGGGCAGCGCAGGGATAAGGATGATGCAGCGCAGTAGTCGTTGAATGGCCTCGCCATCGGTTAGACTGGCCGCCTTTTCCTGTCTCTAGAAGCCCGTTCATGGCCCAGCCGTCCACGACCTACAAATTCGAACTCAACCTCACCGACCTCGATCGCTCGGTGTACGAGAGCGTCAAGCAGACCATCGCCCGCCATCCCTCGGAAACTGAAGAGCGCATGACTGTGCGCCTGTTGGCCTACGCCCTGTTTTACAACGAGCAACTGGCGTTCGGTCGTGGTCTGTCAGATGTAGACGAACCAGCCCTGTGGGAAAAAAGCCTGGATGATCGGGTTTTGCACTGGATCGAAGTTGGCCAGCCTGACGCCGAGCGTCTGACCTGGTGCTCGCGCCGTACTGAGCGCACCAGCTTGTTGGCTTACGGCAGCCTGCGTGTGTGGGAAGGCAAGGTCGTGCCGGTGGCGAATAACCTGAAAAACGTCCACATCGCTGCGGTGCCGCAAGAAGTCCTGGAGACGTTGGCCAAGGACATGCCCCGCGTGATCAAGTGGGATGTGATGATCAGCGAAGGCACGATGTTCGTGACTGACGATCGCGGCCAGCATGAAGTGCAATTGCAATGGCTGGCTGGTGAACGCGGCTAACCCTGCCTGAGCAGGTTTATGTGGGAGCAGGCAAGCCAGCTCCCACCGTTGATCTGTGTTGTATTCAGCATTGCTGTTTAACCGTTCTATCAGAAGAGAAGCTTCCGTCACCCCATGCGTATCGATCCCCGCCCGTTGCCCGCTGTCCTGCCGTTTCTCGGTGAATTGCCACCGCTGTTGACCCGTCTCTACGCCGCACGCGGGGTGCAGTCTGAAGCCGAGCTGGACAAGAGCCTGGCGCGGTTGATTCCTTATCAGCAGCTCAAGGGCATCGACGCGGCTGTGGATTTGCTGGTGACCGCCCTGGAACAGCGCCAGCGCATCCTGATCGTAGGCGACTTCGACGCTGATGGTGCCACCGCCAGTACCGTGGGCACCCTGGGCCTGCGCTTGCTCGGTGCGGCCCACGTCGATTACCTCGTACCGAACCGCTTCGAATACGGCTACGGCCTGACTCCGGAGATCGTTGCGGTGGCCCTGCAGCGCGAGCCGCAGTTGCTGATCACCGTGGACAACGGCATTTCCAGCGTCGAAGGCGTGGCGGCGGCGAAAGCGGCAGGGTTGCAAGTATTGGTCACCGACCACCACTTGCCGGGCGACGAGTTGCCGGCCGCAGACGCCATCGTCAACCCGAACCAGCCGGGCTGCGAGTTCCCGAGCAAGGCGCTGGCCGGCGTGGGCGTGATCTTCTATGTCTTGATGGCCCTGCGCGCGCGTTTGCGCAGCCTCGGCTGGTACGACAACAAGCCGCAGCCGAACATTGGCGAGTTGCTTGACCTTGTTGCCTTGGGCAGCGTTGCCGACGTGGTGCCGCTGGACGCCAACAACCGCATCCTCGTGCATCAAGGCCTGGAGCGCATACGCGCCGGGCGTGCGCGCCCGGGGATCAAGGCGATCCTTGAAGTGGCCAAGCGCGATGCCTCGCGTATTACTTCCACCGACCTTGGTTTTATCCTCGGGCCCAGGCTTAACGCCGCCGGGCGCCTGGATGACATGAGCCTGGGCATTGAGTGCCTGCTCACCTCGGACTTTGCTGCTGCACGGGAAATGGCTGCGCAGCTGGACGGCATGAACCAGGACCGCAAATCCATCGAGCAGGGCATGCAGCGTGAGGCGCTCGCCCAGCTCAAGGACTTGCCGGTGGAGTCGATGCCGTACGGTCTGTGCCTGTTCGACCCGGAATGGCACCAAGGCGTGATCGGGATTCTGGCGTCGCGCATGAAAGAGCGTTACTTCCGCCCGACCATCGCCTTCGCTGACGCCGGTGACGGCCTGCTCAAGGGCTCAGGGCGATCTGTGCAGGGTTTTCACATCCGTGATGCCCTGGCCGTGGTGGCGAGCCAGCATCCCACCCTGATCGCCAAATACGGCGGCCATGCGATGGCGGCGGGTCTGACATTGCCCGAGGAAAACTTCCCGTTGTTTGCCGAAGCCTTTGACGCCGAGGTGCGTCGGCAACTGTGCGAAGAAGACCTTACGGGGCGGCTGCTGACCGACGGCACGCTGGCGGTGGAAGAGTTTCACCTGGAACTGGCGCGCGCCTTGCGGCATGCCGGGCCATGGGGGCAACACTTTCCCGAGCCGTTGTTCCACGGAGTGTTTCAGTTGGTGGAACAGCGCGTGGTCGGCGAGCGGCACCTGAAGGTGGTGCTCAAGAGCGAGTGCGGGTCTGTGAAGCTCGACGGTATTGCGTTTGGTGTTGACCGAGAGGTGTGGCCAAACCCGACCGTGAAGTGGGTGGAGCTGGCCTACAAGCTGGACGTGAACGAGTTTCGTGGCAATGAAACCGTGCAGTTGATGATTGCGCACATAGAGCCGCGCTGAATCTTAATAACACCACTAAGCACATGTGGGAGCGGGCTTGCTCGCGAATACGGAGTGTCAGTCAAGGATGCTACGACTGATCCACCGCTTTCGCGAGCAAGCCCGCTCCCACATTTGGTTTTGCATACTGCCTGGAATTACTCGGCTTTATCCTTGGCCTGGTGCTTCACGATGATGTCCACCAAGCGCTGTGCCAGCGCCGGGTAGTTCTCGTCAAAGTGATGCCCGCCAGGCAGCTTCACCGCTTCACCAACGGCCGTCTTGTCGGTGCAGCCGCTCTCGTCGACTTCTTCGGCGCCATAAATGCACACCACTTTATCAGCTGGCAGCTTGGCCATTTCCGGGCCGGTGGCGGCTTCTTTGCCGGCGTTGCCCAGCCAGCCTTCCACTTCGATCTCAAAGCTGCCGGTACGGGCGAAGGCCAGCAGGATGATTGCGTCCACACGCTGCTGTTCGTTTTCCGGCAGGCGGTTGTAGATGGCAGGCAGTACGTCGGCGCCGAACGAATAGCCGGTCAGTACGAAGCGTTTGGTGCCCCATTTCTGCCGGTAGTGCTGCATCAGTTCGGTGAGGTCCTTGGCGCTTTGTTCCGGGCTCTTGTGCTGCCAGTAGTAGCGCAGTGTGTCGATGCCGACCACCGGGTAACCGATCTTGGCCATTTCACCGGCCACGTCGCGGTCCAGGTCACGCCAGCCACCATCACCGGAGAGGAACAGGGTGACGGTGTCTTTGGCTTGCCCGGCCGGTACTTCAACCACTGGAATGGCCAGGCCGCCGTTGTCCGAGCCGACGAGTTGCTTGCGCAGTTCGTTGTTCAGCACTTGCGGGTAGTGGATGTCGTAGTCGCTGATGCTGGTGGTTGCACGCGGGGTATCGCGTACGAAACTGGCAGCATCATCATCAGGGTTATCGTTCCATGCCACCAGCCAGTTACCGTGCGCGGCTGTTTTCGGCAGTGGGTCCTTGCAGCCTTCCTGCGTCATGGCGAAGCCGACGGAGATGGCGTTGGCCTTGTCGTCGTTCTGTGTCGCCAGCCAGCGCCAGGCCAGGCTCGCACCCGGGCCGATGCCGCTGACCAGGGTCGCCGGGCCTTTAAGCTGCGCCAGAGCGCCTTGCAGCGCTTGCTCCTGCAACTTGCAGTCATCCTTTGGCAGGATGACTTGAACGATTTGCGCCGAGCCACCCTGGCTCAGGGCAATCAGTTGGCTATCGGTCAGGGTTTCATCGGCCATCACGGCTACCGCCACACGTGCTTTTGCCGAGCCGTTAGGCGTTACACGGGTCATCACCGAGCCGTCGGCCTGGGGCAATTGCTCCAGGGTCGGCTGCGGGGCAGGGCGGTTCCAGTACCAAAAGCCACCACCCGCGATCAGCGCGAGCAGCACTACAAGGGCCAATACATACCGCCAGGAGCGTCGAATCATCAGCGTTTCACCAATCCAGTCAAGCCGCCTGCGATCAGGGCGGCAGTGTCGGCCAGTGCCACCAGCGGATCAAGTCCTGCGGGCACGGCCATATAACGGGGTTCCCAGTCAGGCTGGAACTTGTCTTTGAAGCGGCGCAAACCTTGGAAGTTATACAGCTGCTCGCCACGGCGGAACACCATCGAGCCCAAGCGTTGGGTCAGCGGCGCACCACGGCGTGGCTGCAGGCCCGACAACGGCACCATGCCGAGGCTGAAGCGGGCGTAATCATGGTTCTTATAATGTTGAATCAGGCCAACCATCATGAATTCCATGGTCAGCTTTGGCGCGTCCGGGTGGGCGCGCATCAGGTCGAGACTGGCCAGGTCGTGGTTGTAGGTCTCGAGCAGGTTGGCGAAGGCCACCGGGCGCCCTTCGAAGCGAATGATCGCGATGCGAAAGTGCTTGAGGTAGTCGTCGCTGAAACGTCCCAGGGAAAAGCCCTTTTCGCGCACGTTCTTGCCGGTCAGCCAGGCGTCGGAGATGACTTTGAGCTCATCCATCGGCGCATGGCCCGGTTCGAAGATTTCCAGGGACAGGCCGTCCCGCGTGCCACGGTTCCAGGTGTAGCGCAGATCCTTCATCTCTTTGCCCTTGGCTTCCAGGTCAAAGCGCTTGAGGTCCACGCGGGCTTCTTCGCCCAGCTTGATTGCGGTCAGGCCGATGTCCATGTAGTACGGCAGGTTCTCGGCGCGGACCTGGTAGAACACCGGGCGGGCGTGATGGATATCGCACAGGTCACGGAACTGCCAGATCATCTCGGCGCGCGGCTGGGTCGGGCCGATGGGGTCATACAGGGCCACCAGGCTGCGCCCTCGGCGGGCGTACATCAGGAAGGCTTCATCGTTGGGATGGAACAGCAGCGCCTTGTCACCGGTCAGCGCCAGGCCGCCGTCGGGTTGGGAGGAGGCCATCAGGATCTTGGTGGCGCGCTCCAGTTCATCCGGGGTCGGCAGGTGGATGATCGGGCGCGCGGTACGCAGCAGCCAGGTCAGCGAGACGATCACCAGCAACACTGCGGCGCCGAGCAATGAGCGCAGGCCACGCGGGGCGTTGGCGTCGAGGGTGAACTGCCACCACAGTTGATGGCTGTACGGCACGTCTTGATAGGCAAACAGCAGCAGCCAGATCGAGGCACCCAGCACGCACACGCTGGCCACCAGATACAGCGGCGAGAACGGCAGTTCGGTCAGACGGCTGGCGCGGTAGAACGAGCGACGGAATATCGCCAGCAGCACTGCCGTCATGATCATCAGGCTGGCTTCTTCCCAGTCGAAACCTTTGAGCAGCGAGAGCAGGGCGCCCGTCAACAGCAGCACCATCGTCAGCATCCAGGCGGCCGACAAACGCCGGCGCAAGCCCTGGGCGAGCAACAGGCACAGCACGCCGATCAGGCTGGCACCGAAGTGCGAGGCGTCAATCAGGCGGTGGGGAATCAGGAAGCCGATGTTTTCCAGGCGTGAATCGATCTCTGGCGTAGCGCCGGAGAACAGCAGGACCACGCCGGACAAAAAAACCAGTACGGCCAGCACCGGTGCCGCCAGGCCTGAAGCCACCCGCAGGCTCTGCTGGGTCTGGAACAGGCGCTGGGCTTCGTTGACCAGCAGGAAGATGCAGGCGATCAGCAGCGGCAGCACCACGTAGATCATCCGGTACAGCAGCAGGGCGGCAGCCAGTGGCGCGGCGCCGAGTTTATCGGCGAAGGCGGCGAGCAGGATCGCTTCGAACACACCCACGCCACCCGGTACATGGCTGAGTACGCCGGCCGCCAGGGCCAGCAGGTACACCAGCAGGAACGGGCCGAACGGTGGCGCTTCCGGCAGCAGCATATAAAGGACGGTGGCGGCAGCGGCCACATCCAGAGCGGTGATGATCAATTGCAGGAAGGTCAGGCGGCGACCCGGCAGGCGCAACGTACGGCGTCCGGCCTTGACCAGCAGGTTGTCCGGGTAGGGCTGGTCCGGCAGGCGACGACGATAGATGCCAATGCACAGCGCGGCGGACAACAGCAGCACGGCGCCGGCGATGCCGCCGAGCAGTCCTTGAGACAAGTGCAGGTACGTAGAGGCCGCTGGCAAATTGCTCAATGTGGCCAGTGCGGCGAGCGGCGGCAGGGCAGTGCCCAGTGCCAGGCTGGCGAACACGGTCATGTGCGCCACTTCTGCCGCGCCGATGCCATGGCGTGCATAGAGGCGGTAGCGCACCGAGCCACCCGAAAGCATCGACAAACCAATGGCGTTGCCGATGGCGAAGGCCGTGAAGCCGCCCATGGCCAGGGTCTTGGCCGGCAGCTTTACCCCGGCATAGCGCGCGCCGGAAAATTCATAGCCCAACAGAATGATGAAACCAGCGACGGCGGCGGCAAATGCGCCGAGCAGGGCGGGCTTGGGCACTTCCAGGATAGAGTCGTGGAGCGCGTAGAGGTCCAGCTCCAGCAGCAAGTGTCGGCAGGCGATCAGGGCGATTGCGAACAGCAACAGGGTAACGGCCAGCCCGATCGGCTGACGGTATTTGCTCAACAGATCCAGCCAGCGCAAACGGGTGGGAGCGATCGGTTGTTCTGCTGTGACGGTGTCTTGTGGTTCAGACGAGTTGGCGCGCATCAATCACCTCGTGGATTGTGCGCGACAGGATGGAGGTATCCAGCCAAGTTACCAATCCCTATGGACAAAATAATTACAAATATTAACGCGTATCGCCGGGGGCGGCGACAGCGGCCATTGGTCGTAGAGGGTAGCGCTTGAGCATTGAGCATAGCTTGCAATGAGATGGACTCTACAAACCGCATACGGTTTCATGAAAGATGCCATGCCATTGTTTCAGAAGAACTTTTTCACCGGATACAAAAAAGGCCACTCTTTCGAGTAGCCTTTTTTGATGTTTGGTTGCGGGAGCCGGATTTGAACCGACGACCTTCGGGTTATGAGCCCGACGAGCTACCAGACTGCTCCATCCCGCGTCTGTGGGCGGCATTCTACAGTCCAGCGGCGAGGTGTCAACCGTTAATGGGCTGATGGGTCAAATAAGTGTGAAATAGTCACTTTGCGTCGCGCATGTGCGGTAAGTGCCGACGGGCAAAGATTTTTTTGTCTTACAATTTTCATACAGGGGTAAAACAGGCAGGCACAAAAAAGGCCACTCTTTCGAGTAGCCTTTTTTGATGTTTGGTTGCGGGAGCCGGATTTGAACCGACGACCTTCGGGTTATGAGCCCGACGAGCTACCAGACTGCTCCATCCCGCGTCTGTGTGTCGGCATTCTACAGAGGAACGCCGGTGTGTCAACCTGTGAATCGAAGAAAAGCGCTTGTGGTTCAATTGGTTAGCTCTCCAGGGGCAGCTTGAAAACGGCGCCGGGCCAGTCAGGCCGAGGGTTTCAGCTCTATCGGTATGCCAATTTCGATTGAGAAAATAAATTCATCCGTGAATCTTCCTACCGTTAGTGCGGAAGATTCAAACTACTGGTGCTATATACAGGGGTGAGTGCGATACTGGCCACCCGTTGGATTACACCCCCGTTTATATGACGCAACGCAAAATCATCCACGTCGACTGTGATTGCTTCTACGCCGCCATCGAGATGCGTGATGACCCGAGCCTGGCGCAAAAGCCCTTGGCGGTGGGGGGCTCGGCGGACCGGCGTGGGGTCATCGCCACCTGCAACTACGAGGCGCGGGCCTATGGTGTGCGTTCGGCCATGTCTTCGCGCCATGCCTTGAAGCTGTGCCCGGACCTGACCATCGTCAAGCCGCGTATGGACGCTTATAAAGAAGCTTCCAAGGAAATCCAGACGATCTTTCGCGACTACACGGATCTGATCGAACCGCTTTCATTGGACGAGGCTTATCTGGATGTCTCTGACAGCGAGCATTTTGGTGGCAGTGCTACGCGTATCGCCCAGGATATTCGCCGCCGCGTCTCTAACCAGTTGCATATCACCGTGTCTGCCGGCGTGGCGCCGAACAAGTTTCTGGCCAAGATCGCCAGCGACTGGAAGAAGCCCAATGGCCTGTTTGTGATAACGCCGGATCAGGTCGAGGATTTTGTATCGCAACTGCGCGTGAGCAAGTTGCACGGTGTGGGCAAGGTCACCGCAGACAAGCTCGCGCGCCTGGGGATCGAAGACTGCCTGCAACTGCGCGAGTGGAATAAATTGGCGCTGGTGCGCGAATTCGGCAGTTTTGGTGAGCGGCTGTGGAGCCTCGCCCGTGGGATTGATGACCGCGCGGTGCAGAACGACAGCCGTCGACAATCCATCAGTGTGGAAAATACCTACGACGTTGACCTGCCGGATCTTTCAAGCTGCCTGGCGAAACTGCCCGAGCTGATGGAAACCCTGGCTGGGCGCATGGCGCGCATCGACAGCAGTTACCGTGCGGGCAAGCCATTCGTTAAGGTGAAGTTTCATGACTTTACCCAGACGACACTGGAGCAGGCCGGGGCGGGGCGGGATTTGGAGAGTTATCAGCAGTTGTTGACGCAGGCGTTTAACCGGGGTGGAAAGCCGGTGCGGTTGTTGGGGATTGGAGTGCGGTTACTTGATCTCAGCAGCGGTAATGAACAGCTCCAATTTCCCTGGTAAAAACCGGATCAAAAAACTGTGGGAGCTGGCTTGCCTGCGATGGCGGTGTAACAGTCAACATTGATGTTGAATGTCAGGTCGTCATCGCAGGCAAGCCAGCTCCCACAGTTGTATTTCGGTGTTGCTAAAACCTCAGCGTGCGCCAGGATCCGCCACCAACCGCCCCGCATCCTTGGTCAGCGCCTGCAGAAACTCCTGCTGCAACTCCGGATCATTGCGGGTCAGCTCGATCAAACTTTGCTCAAGCTCGCTGGCTTCTTCTTCCAGGCCCAGCTCCGACAAACGCTTGACCCGGTGCACCCACTGGTTCACCTCGTCATCTTCCAGATCGTCGTAGATCAAACCATGGGCTTCGAGCAACTTGCTGCGCAGGGTGTTGCTGATCGCCAGGGTCGAGTCCGAGTGCACATCGTCCTGGCCATCTTCCACGCTGATCTTCAAGGTGGTGACGCGGTTCAGGTCCTGCTCGGCAAACGGGCTGTCCAACAGGTTCAGGCGCAGCACGCCGTCGCGGTCGGTGGTCAGGTCAAAGGTCTGCTTGCCGGCGGTGACTTGTACCGGGCGTTCGCTCCAGGGCAGGCTCGAATACTCCGTGCGCTTGTCACGCTGGACTTCATCGATACCCGCCAGGTTCTGCTGCGCACGGCCGTGGGATTGCACGTTCATGAACGGGTTGATGCCGTCCACGCCGTAGCTCAGCCAGTCGCGGGTCATGCTGGTGGGCAGGTTGCCGAGCGCAAAGATGTTCGCCACGTTGGCCCCCGCACCGGCCACCAGGGCGACCGCGCCCAATGGCATCTCATAGAGTTTGCGCCAGGGTTGGTAGGGGGTGTAACGATCGTAACGGCGGGTGACTTCGAATTCGGTGACCTCAAAGGTCTTTTGCTCATGAATGCGAACCCGGCGTTGCGGCAACTCCAGCACTTTGGGTTCGCCTACATCAATCTGCAGGCTGTGGTCGAGCAACTTACGCTCGACCCGCTCCTCGTGCTCACTGCGTTGCGACATCTGGTTGGCGCAGCCGCTGACCAGCAGGGCGCCACATAACGTGGCGCCCCCCAGGGCTATGGTGTTTCGCTTGAACATGACGACTCTTGATCTGGTTTTCAGCGACGAATACGCGCCTGAAGGAAAGACAGCACGTCAGCCACCGGCAACGGTTGGGCTTCGGCTTCGGTCCGGCTCTTGTATTCCAGATTGCCATCCGCCAGGCCGCGGTCACTGACCACGATCCGGTGCGGGATGCCAATCAGTTCCATGTCGGCGAACTTGATGCCCGGGCTGGTTTTCTTGTCCCGGTCATCGAGCAACACTTCAAAACCGGCAGCCGTCAGTTCGGCATACAGTTTGTCGGTGGCTTCGCGTACTTGCTCGTTGTCGTAGCGCAGCGGTACCAGGGCAATCTGGAACGGCGCCAGCGCGTCGCTCCAGATGATGCCTTTCTCGTCGTTGTTCTGCTCGATGGCAGCGGCAACCACACGCGATACGCCAATACCGTAGCAACCCATGTCCAGGGTGATCGGCTTGCCGTTCTCGCCCAGCACTTCGCACTTCATCGCCTTGCTGTACTTGTTGCCCAGCTGGAAGATGTGCCCGACTTCAATGCCGCGCTTGATTTCCAGGGTGCCCTTGCCATCCGGGCTTGGGTCGCCGGCCACAACATTGCGCAGGTCGGCCACGGTCGGAACCGGCAGGTCACGCTCCCAGTTCACGCCGAAGTAGTGCTTGTCGTCGATGTTCGCGCCGATACCGAAGTCGCTCATCAACTCGACCGAGCGGTCGATGATGATCGGCAGCGGCAGGTTCAGCGGGCCCAGGGAGCCGGCACCGGCGCCGATGGCGTCACGCAGCTCAGCGTCGGTGGCCATAACCAGCGGGCTGGCCACACCTGGCTGCTGGGCGGCTTTGATTTCGTTGAGCTCGTGGTCACCGCGGATTACCAGGGCGATCAGCTTGCCTTCTTCCTCGGCGCGCACGATCAGGGTCTTGATGGTCTTTTCAATCGGCAGATTGAATTTTTCCACCAGGGCCGCGATGGTTTTGGTGTCCGGGGTATCGACCAGACGCAGCTCTTCAGCCGGTGCGGCGCGGGACGTTTCCCGTGGCACGGCTTCGGCTTTCTCGATGTTCGCCGCGTAGTCGGAACCGTTGCTGAACACGATATCGTCTTCGCCGGACTCGGCCAGCACGTGGAATTCGTGGGAGCCGGCACCGCCGATGGAGCCGTTGTCCGCTTCAACCGGGCGGAATTTCAGGCCCAGGCGGGTGAACACGTTGCAGTAGGCCTGGTGCATGCGGTCGTAAGTGACCTGCAAGGACGCCTGGTCGGCGTGGAACGAGTAAGCGTCCTTCATGATGAATTCACGGCCGCGCATCAAACCGAAGCGTGGGCGGATTTCGTCACGGAATTTGGTCTGGATCTGATACAGGTTCAGCGGCAGCTGTTTATAGCTGCTCAGCTCGTTGCGCATCAGGTCGGTGATGACTTCTTCGTGGGTCGGGCCGGCGCAGAAATCGCGGCCATGACGGTCCTTGAAGCGCAGCAACTCAGGGCCGTACTCTTCCCAGCGCCCGGATTCCTGCCACAGCTCAGCCGGTTGGGTGCTCGGCATCAACACTTCCAGAGAGCCGGCGGCGTTCATTTCTTCACGAACGATGGCTTCGACCTTGCGCATCACCTTCAAGCCCATGGGCAGCCAGGTGTACAGGCCGGAGGCCAGTTTGCGGATCATGCCGGCGCGCAGCATCAGCTGATGGCTGATCACAACCGCGTCGGAAGGCGTTTCTTTCTGTGTGGCGAGCAAATATTGACTGGTGCGCATGGTAGGCCGTTGTCGGTTGCTTGGACTTGAAATGACTCTGGATTGTACGGGCGTGGGCTGCTGGAGTACAGGTATCAGAATGCAGAGGGGTCTGTGGGAGCGGGCTTGCTCGCGAATGCGGTGGATCAGTGATGCATGTATCAACTGACACTCCGCTTTCGCGAGCAAGCCCGCTCCCACATTGACTGAGGTGTGTCAGTCCTGTTCGGGCGGATTCAACCGAGCCCGCCGACTCTCCTGAAACCAATGCAACGCAATCAAAAGCAGCGTCGGCACGCCCAGCACACAGGTGATCAGGAAGAAGTTGTGATAACCGAACTTCTCCACCATCACCCCCGAATAGCCGCCGATCAGGCGTGGCAGCAACAGCATGATCGAACTGAGCAGCGCATATTGGGTGGCGGAGAACTTGAGGTTGGTCAGGCTTGAGAGGTAGGCGACGAATGCCGAAGTGGCCAGGCCCGAGCTGAAGTTGTCCAGGGAAATGGTGAAGATCAGCATCTGCAGGTCGGGGCCCATGTCGGCGAGCATCACGAACAACAGGTTGGTTGCTGCCGAGGCCACGCCGCCGATAAACAGGATTGGCAGAATGCCGAAACGCACGATCAACAGGCCGCCCATGCCGGCGCCGAGCAGGGTCATGATCAGGCCGAAGATCTTGCTGACCCCGGCAATCTGGTCCTTGGTAAAGCCCTGGTCGATGTAGAACACGTTGGCCATCACGCCCATCACCGTGTCGGACATGCGATAGGTGGCAATCAGCCCAAGCAGCAACAACGCCTGCCAGCGGTAACGCAGGATAAAGTCGTTGACCGGTGTCAGCACTGGCGCCAAACCGCGGCGGCCCATGGTCGACAAGCACAGCGTGGTCAGGATGATATAGAGGATGGCGCGCAGGAATGCGCGGTCTTCCATCAGCAGTTCCCATAGGCTGACGCCGTGGAACAGCACGCTGGCGAAATCAGTGTTGTACAACTGGGTGAACATCGCCGGTACCGACACCAGCAACACGATCAGCACAAAGACCGAGACAAGCTGATGCACAAAGCTGTAGCGCCCGGCCTGCAACTGGGTGCGCAATGGCACATTGGGCTCGCGCATGAACAGGGTGGTCAGCAGCGCCGGAATCATCAGCAGGCCGAACAGCACATAAGTGCCGGTCCACGCCGAATGCTTATAGTTGAAACCGGTTGAGCCGAAGCCTTCGGCAAAGAACAGCGCACCGGCGGTCGCGAGCAGGGCCGCGATGCGATAACCGGACATATAGCTGGCGGCGAGGGCAGCCTGGCGGCTGTCGTCGGCGATTTCCAGGCGATAGGCGTCCACGGCGATGTCTTGGGTGGCAGACGCGAAGGCGACGATTACGGCAATGGCGATCAACCAGGACAGGTGCTTTTGCGGGTCGCAGAAGCCCATGCCGATCAACCCGAGGATCACCAGCGTCTGGGCAAGCACCAGCCAGGAGCGACGACGCCCCAGTTTGCCGAGCAGCGGCAGGCGCCATTGGTCGAGCAGCGGTGACCAGACCCATTTAAAGGCGTAGGCCAGGCCTATCAGGCTCGCATAGCCAATGGTCTCGCGGGCCACACCGGCCTCGCGCAACCATACGGAAAGCGTCGAGAACACCAACATGTAAGGCAAGCCGGCGGCGAAACCGAGCAACAACAAGACTAACGTCGAAGGGCTGGCATAGGCGGCGAGCGCGGCGCGCCAGGTTTTACGGGGCATGGGCTGGAGTCTGCCTCAGATTTGCGGAAACAAAGCGCGCACTCTAACCGCTGTGCTCTACCGGGCGCCAGCCATGACGCTGAATATCAACGCGATTGTTCAGGATACTGACACCTTCACTGCGTAAACGCGCACGTTGTTCGTCCCCGGAAGCACTGCCCATCGGCAGACTTATCCGACCACCGGCGGCCAGTACTCGGTGCCAGGGCAACCGGGTGTCTTGCGGCAACTGACTCAAGGTGCGCCCGACCCAACGCGCCGCGTGGCCCAGCCCGGCCAGGTGCGCCAACTCGCCGTAACTCACCACGCAACCTTCGGGCACTTGCGCGAGGGTCAGGTACAGCGCCGTTCGACGCATTTCGGCGGGTGTTTGCGGGGTTTCGGCGGCTGGGTTCACTGTGGGTACATCCGTTGAGATCGTCGGCATTTTCGTGAGAAACGTCTGTAAATATCGAAGAGGGCACTGAACTGAATACAAATACCTGAGTCAGTCCTTGCTAAGACGTTATCTAACACGATAATGCCGCCTTTTTTGTCAAACTTGAGCCTCGAATTTGCTTATGTTGTCCAGAACCCTGCTGTGCCTCGCTGTTTTCAGTGCCTCCACGCCTTTGCTGGCTGACACCGTCTGGTTGAAGAACGGCGACCGCCTGACCGGAAAGATCAAGGTCTTCGACGGCGGCAAGCTGTTGATCCAGACCGATTATGCCGGCGCCATCCCGGTGGACTGGAAGCAGGTCAAAACCCTGGAGAGCGACCAGGAACTGCTGGTCAAGCAAGACGCCTACTCCGGTGAGAAGGCCAAGTCCCTGAAAGCGGCGGACGACGGCAAAGTGGTGCTGGCCAATGGTGAGGCGCCCAAGACGGTTGAGTTGGCAAGCATCCAGCAGATCATGAAGCCCAAGCCTGTGATCGAAGATTTGGTATGGAAAGGTAATGTCGACTTGGCGCTGGATTACAAGCGTGCCGACAAAGACACCAACGACTACGACATCGACTTCAAGACCACCGCCCGTCACGGCCTGTGGCGCCACACCGCGCAGGGCGAGTACAACCGCGAGTTCCAGGACGACGTGACCACCACCGACAACTGGGCGCTGGAATATGACCTGGACCGCTTCATCACCGAGCACTGGTTCTGGCAGGGCCGCCTGACTTACAAGCGCGACAAGGTTGAAGACTTGTCCCGCCAGCGTACTGTCGGTACCGGCCCGGGTTACCAGTTCTGGGATGATGAATTGGGCGCGTTCTCCCTCGGTTCGCTGGTCAACCGCACCGATTACCAGTATTCCGACGATCGCAAGGACAACTTCTATTCCCTGGCCATGAAGTGGAACTACAACCGCTATCTGGTGGGCAAGACGGTGGAGTTCTTCACCAACGGCGAATTGGGCAAACCCCTCGACGGCCCGGCCGCCTACTCCCTGGATGCGGAAATGGGCCTGCGTTACAAGGTCACCGAATGGGCTTCGCTCAACCTCAAGGCCGAGCGCGACATTATCAGTGGCGACTCGGAAAGCAGCCTGAGCAAGACCCGCTACACAGCGGGCTTCGGTGTGGCCTGGTAACAACCTCTATAACAACGCCCGGCAAAACCTGCCGGGCGGCCTCTGGCAACCTGCGGGGATATTGATTACCTTGTGTTGAGATCCATTCCCATAGGGGATGGGCGGCCGGATACCCGAGGAGTCATACGTTGAGCGCGCACGTTGCCAAGAACGCCCGAGAGCTGTTGCTCAAGGAATACCGTGGGGCCCTCTCCACACTGTCCAAAGCCATGCCCGGCTTTCCCTTCGGCTCGGTCGTGCCGTACTGCCTCGATGAGCAGGGCCGCCCGGTCATCCTGATCAGCCGTATCGCCCAACACACCCATAACTTGCAGAAAGACCCCAAGTGCTCGCTACTGGTGGGTGAGCGCGAGGCTGATGACGTGCAAGCGGTAGGGCGTCTGACCTACCTGGCCGAAGCCGAAAAAATCGAGGATGAAGCCGCGATTGAAGCGGCGGCCGAGCGTTATTACCGTTACTTCCCCGATTCGGCCAACTACCACAAGGCCCACGATTTCGATTTCTGGGTGCTCAACCCCGTGCGTCACCGTTACATCGGCGGTTTTGGTGCAATCCACTGGGTTGACCAACTGACCCTCGCCAACCCGTTCGCGGGCAAGGCCGAGCGCAGCATGATCGAACACATGAACAGCGATCACACAAAAGCCATCGCCCACTACGTCGAACTGACCGGTTTGCCGACCACCGAGCCTGCACAATTGGCCGGTATCGACAGCGAAGGCATGCACCTGCGTATCGGCCAATCCTTATATTGGTTGCCGTTTGCACAGCCTTGCAACACGCCGACACAAGTGCGCGAAGCCCTGGTTTCATTGGCTCACGCTGAGGTCTGGCCGAAAAAAGAGGCCGCCAACGCTTGAATTCACGAAATGGCGACGTCATCTAAGGTGGACTGGCAAGGCATTCTTGCGTTGAGGAACCATTTGATGCGCCCTTTTTTGTTGCTCTTTCTGCTGTTCCCGGTGTTGGAGCTGTTCGTATTCGTACAAGTCAGCAGCGCAATCGGGTTTTTCCCGGCCCTGTTGCTGATCATTCTCGGCTCGATGCTCGGCGTTCTGGTGCTGCGTGTCGCCGGCCTGGCCACGGCACTGCGTGCCCGTGAAAGCTTGAATCGTGGTGAGTTGCCGGCCCAGACCATGCTTGAAGGCCTGATGATGGCGCTGGCCGGTGGCTTGCTGATTTTGCCGGGTTTCATCAGTGACGTGGTCGGCCTGGTCATGCTGCTGCCGTTCACTCGCAAGCTGCTGGCCGGCAAAATGCGCCAGCGCGCCGAAGAGGCTGCGATTCGCCAGCGCGCGTTCGCCGATGACCTGCAACCTCGCGGCGGCCCCGCTCCACGTCAGCCGTTGGGGCGTGAAGGCGACGTGATCGAAGGCGAGTTCGAACACCGCGACAGCAAATAACCGCTGCACAGGCACGGCACCTTTGGGTGCCGTGTTGCGTTTACCGCCCGGCGGGCACAAAAAAATTCCGCCCGGGCCCCTTGTAATAAGCTTATGCGCCCTTATGTAACGGTCACCGCAAGGTTTCTGGTGGCAACACCAGACAGACTTCAGCGTCTTGCCTGACGAGACGCGACCGGCGCCGCCGGAATACAACCTGCCGGTACTGACACCGGCCGATGAACAACACAATTAGGAGAGATCGACAATGAGCAAGCTTCGTCCTCTGCACGACCGCGTCGTTATCAAGCGCAGCGAAGAAGAAAAGAAAACCGCTGGCGGTATCGTTCTGCCAGGTTCGGCTGCTGAAAAAGCCAACCACGGTGTGATCGTCGCTGCAGGCCCGGGCAAGACCCTGGAAAACGGTGAAGTACGTGCTCTGGCCGTTAAAGTCGGTGACAAGGTTGTATTCGGCCCTTACTCCGGCAGCAACACTGTGAAAATTGACGGCGAAGACCTGCTGGTCATGGCTGAGAACGAGATTCTCGCTGTACTGGAAGGCTGATTTTCCCGCTCATTTTCCCGTTACTCCAAAGTCTTTAAGGATTATCGATCATGGCTGCTAAAGAAGTTAAATTCGGCGATTCCGCCCGCAAGAAAATGCTCACCGGTGTCAACGTCCTGGCTGACGCAGTAAAAGCGACCCTGGGCCCGAAAGGCCGTAACGTGATCATCGAGAAGAGCTTCGGCGCTCCGACCATCACCAAGGACGGCGTTTCCGTCGCCAAAGAAATCGAACTGGAAGACCGTTTCGAAAACATGGGCGCGCAGCTGGTCAAAGACGTTGCCTCCCGTGCCAACGATGACGCAGGCGACGGCACCACCACCGCTACCGTTCTGGCTCAGGCTATCGTCAACGAAGGCTACAAGGCCGTCGCTGCCGGCATGAACCCGATGGACTTGAAGCGCGGCATCGACAAGGCGACCATCGCCGTTGTGGCCGAGCTGAAAAACCTGTCCAAGCCATGCGCTGACACCAAGGCGATCGCTCAGGTAGGCACCATCTCCGCCAACTCCGACAGCTCCATCGGCGACATCATTGCCGAAGCCATGGAAAAAGTCGGCAAAGAAGGCGTGATCACCGTTGAAGAAGGCACAGGCCTGGAAAACGAACTGTCGGTTGTTGAAGGCATGCAGTTCGACCGTGGCTACCTGTCCCCGTACTTCGTCAACAAGCCGGAAACCATGGTTGCCGAGCTGGACAGCCCGCTGATCCTGCTGGTCGACAAAAAAATCTCCAACATCCGCGAAATGCTGCCAGTACTGGAAGCCGTTGCCAAAGCCGGCCGCCCACTGCTGATCGTTTCCGAAGACGTTGAAGGCGAAGCCCTGGCGACGCTGGTTGTGAACAACATGCGTGGCATCGTTAAAGTCGCAGCCGTCAAGGCTCCAGGCTTCGGCGACCGTCGCAAGGCCATGCTGCAGGACATCGCCGTTCTGACTGGCGGTACCGTTATCTCCGAAGAGATCGGCCTGAGCCTGGAAAGCGCCACCCTGGAAAACCTGGGCAGCGCCAAGCGCGTGACCATCTCCAAAGAAAACACCATCATCGTTGACGGTGCTGGCGTAGAGCAGGACATCCAGGCGCGCATCACCCAGATCCGTGCCCAGGTTGCCGAGACTTCGTCCGACTACGACCGTGAAAAACTGCAAGAGCGTCTGGCCAAGCTGTCCGGCGGCGTTGCAGTGATCAAGGTTGGCGCCGGTTCCGAAGTTGAAATGAAAGAGAAGAAAGCCCGCGTTGAAGACGCCCTGCACGCAACCCGTGCAGCCGTTGAAGAAGGCGTGGTACCTGGCGGTGGCGTTGCGCTGATCCGTGCTCTGGAAGCGCTGGTTAACCTCAAAGGCGACAACGCTGACCAGAACGTCGGCATCGCTGTACTGCGTCGCGCTGTAGAAGCACCACTGCGCCAGATCGCTGCCAACTCCGGCGACGAGCCAAGCGTTGTGGTCAACGAAGTCAAGAACGGCAAAGGTAACTACGGTTACAACGCTGCGACTGGCGTCTACGGCGACATGATCGAAATGGGCATCCTGGACCCTACCAAGGTGACTCGTTCGGCACTGCAAGCAGCAGCTTCCATCGGCGGTCTGATCCTGACCACCGAAGCTGCAATTGCTGATGCACCGAAGAAAGAAGGCTCGGCTGGCGGCGGTATGCCAGACATGGGCGGCATGGGTGGCATGGGCGGCATGATGTAAGCCAGCCTTACCCGGCACTGAAAAACCCCGCCTGCAGTGATGCAGGCGGGGTTTTTTTTGGGCATTTCAGCGGTTCAGCCGATTGAGCGGCGCCGCAGCAGCTTTTTGAAGGTCATGCCGCGCGCCAGGGTCAATCGGGCAGCCGGCACAGATGCCAGGGGTTGCGGTGCAGCAGCTTGGTCGAGTGGGCGAGGGACAGGCAAGTGCGCGAGTTTTTCAGCGCAGGCCCGCCTGGGACGCTCCCAATTGCCGAAGACCACGATCCCCAATCGTTTCAGGGTGCTGGCGTAGTAGTCCTGGGCGTTGATCTTGACGAAATGGCTGTCACCGCATTTGGTCGGCAGGTAAGGCGCCGCCTGACTAAAAGCTGATGCGTTGCCTGCCAGCAGCGCGCTGGCAGCGATGCACATTGAGGACATCAGCCGTTGCAAGGGCTTTCTTGGGGGACGCATGAGGGGCTCTCCAACCTGAATTCTGGTGCGCAGGTTAAGAGAGATGCGAATGTCTCACTGTCACAGGCTGTAACACAGGCCTTTGTAAGGTCTGATCACTGTGGTGAGCGGGCTTGCCCCGCGTTGGGCTGCGCAGCGGCCCTAAAACCATCTGTGCAGGTTTACCTGACGATACGCGGTGACCTTTATTGGGGCTGCTGCGCAGCCCAACGCGGGGCAAGCCCGCTCGCCACAAGTTTCTCGTTTAACAGGCTGATTATCGAGGCCGTAGCGGCAGGACCAGGCTCATTCGCGCGCCGCCAAGCGGGCTGCGGGTGACCGACAGTTCACCGCCATGCCACTGGGTGGCGCGCTTGGCCAAGGCCAGCCCGAGGCCGAAGCCGCCGGGCTCGTCGCCGCCCATGGTCAGCCGCACAAAGGGCTCGAAAATTTTCTCGCGGTTTTCCGCCAGCACGCCGGGGCCGTCGTCGTCCACGTGCAACACCAGGTGGTGCTCGCCATGGTAAGTGGCACTGACGGACACCTGGTCGCGGGCGTAAGTGATGGCATTGCTCAACAGGTTACGCACGATCAGGTGCAACAGCGCGCGGTCGCCGATCAGTTCCAGGTTCGCCGGCTCAGTCTCAAGGCTCAGCCGCCGAGGATGATCGTCCAGCAAGGCAAACTCGTGGTGAAGCCAGTCGCGCAGGTCTATCGGTTCATGCTGCAAGTCGGTGGGCGCGCTGGCCAGGCGGGCGAAGGCAAGGCTGGCGCGCACCAGCGCTTCGAGTTCTTCGACATCGGTTTGCAAACGCTCTTGCAGGCGGCTGCGGGTGATCGGGTCTTCGCTTTTTCCCAGCAGCGTCAGGGCAAAACGCATCCGCGCCAGGGGCGTGCGCAGTTCGTGGGACACGGCCTGGGAGACCTCGCGATGACGGTCGTTCATGGCGCTGATGGCTTGGGCGTGTTGCTGCAACGTCAGCAACAACGGCGTCCATTCCTTGCCCATGGCGGGCAGCATCGCATTTGGGGTACGCGCCAGTGTCGCGAGGCAGCCATTGAGGGTATTCAGGTCGAGTCGGCGACGGCGGTGCGTGCGTATGCCGAGCCCGATCAGCAGCAGTACCGGCAGGCCGGCGACGGCGGCGGTGAGCCAGTAAACCGGGAATTTCAGCAGGTCCTTCACCTCGGCGGTGCCCCACATCGGGCCGAACTGGATCAGGGTGTTGGCGTCGAGCGGGAAGTAGGAAACGTCCTCGTCGCTGTTCAGCGCCGGTTGCCGATGTTCCAGCATGACCAAGGCTTCCGGCGGCAATACCACCTCATCCAGCGTCACCAGGTGCACCGGGTACTGGAAATGCGCACGCAGGGTGCGCATGCGTGCTTCACGCTGGTCGGCAGGCAAGGCCTTCAGCTCTTCGGCCACCAGGTAGCCGGGCCCGGCCATCAAGCGCAAAAAGCTGTCCTGGCCGACGAACACCGAAGCATTGGCGCACAGCCACAGCAGGTACAGGGTAAGGCCCGCCCAGCCCGCGGCCGCGACGGCGACCATCCAGGGCCGCACCTTAGACAGCATTCGGCGCCTCCTGCGGGATTTCGACAAACAAGTAACCCTGGGCCGTGATGGTCTGAATGGTCACCGGGCAGTCCAGGCTCATCAGTTTTTTGCGCAGGCGCGAGACGCGCATATCCACGGAGCGGTTGAGGCCGTCGTATTCCAGGCCGCGCAAACTCTGCAGGAGTTTTTCCCGGGTCAGCAGCACGCCGCAATGGCGGGCGAAAATCGCGAGCAATTCGAATTCGGCGACCGAGAACTGCAACGGGGTTTCGTCAAGCCAGGCGAAATGGCTGTTCAGGTCCAGCCGAAACCCGCCCCATTGGTAGTAAGCGCGTGGGGCTTGTGGATGGCGACGCAGCAATGAGCGAATCCGCGCCAGTAACAGCAGCGGGTCGACGGGCTTGACCACGTAATCGTCCGCCCCGAGGTTGAACCCGGTCAATTGCTCGGCGTTTTCATCCAGCGCCGTCATCATCAGAATCAGCCCGGGGTAGCTGTCACGGATTTGGCGACACAGGGTGAAACCGTCGATGCCCGGCAGCATGACATCCAGGATCAGCAATGCCGGTTTTTCATCGAGGATGCGTTGGGCCGCGCGGTCGCCACGGTGCTCCACCGTGACGGTAAAACCTTCGGCACGCAGGAACTCGGCCGTCAACGCGGCCAGTGGGCGGTCATCTTCAATCAGCAGCAGGGTATCGGACATGCAAGGGGTGCCGTCGCCGGAGGATGGGCGCAAGTGTTACGCCCTTGCCTGGGGTCAGGCAAGGGCTCTGCGACGGCGTCAACGCACGCTGATAACCGGCGCCGCTTCCTTGGGTGGCTTCCAGCCCAGCAATTGCTGTTTGAAACCGTAGCTGGCGGCCTGGTAATAGGTGATCGCGCGCTGGATCAACGGGTCGTCACTGCCCACACGCAATTCCTGGCTTTCTGCCAGCGCCTGATCGTGGCGGCGCAGGCCCTGACGCGGGCTGAGAATCGCCAGGTCCTTGCCGTCAAACAACCCCAGGTGCTGGTAATTACCCACCACCACGCGTGGTGGCAGCGGGTTGTCTTGCAACAGGTTGCGGCCGAAGAAGGTCGACTCGTAGCTCAGGTTGATCAGGCCCAACAACGTCGGCGCCAGGTCGATCTGGCTGGCCAGTTGCGCGGTTTCACGGGCTTCGATCAGCTTCGGCGCATAGATGAACAACGGGATCTGATAGTTGGTGATGGGCAAGTCTTCCTTGCCCGCGCTGCCGGCGGTGTGGTCGGCGACGAACACGAAAATCGTGTTATCGAACCAGGGTTTCTGGCGCGCCGCGTCGAGGAACTCGCCGATGGCGTGGTCGGTGTATTTCACCGCGCCGTCGCGTCCGTTGCCGGATTTGATATCGATGCGCCCGTCCGGGTAGGTGTAGGGGCGGTGGTTGGAGGTGGTCATCAGTTGCAGCAGGAAAGGCTGCTGCTTGGCGTAGTCGGCGTCCGCCAGTTTCAGGGTTTGGCGGTAGAGGTCTTCGTCGGCCATGCCCCAGGCGTTTTTGAACGAGATTTCGCTTTCAGGCACGCTGCTCTGGTCGACGACGCGATAGCCGTTGCCGCTGAAAAACGCGTTCATGTTGTCGAAGTAACCGCGCCCGCCATACACGAACACGCTGTCGTAGCCGACGGCCTTGAGCTGCTGGCCGAGGCTGGCGAAGCCGCTTTCACGGCCGATGCGCTTGACGATCGAGCGGCCGGGCGTGGGCGGAATGGCCAGGGTGATGGCTTCCAGGCCACGGTCGGTGCGGGTGCCGGTGGCATAGAAATTATTGAAGTACAGGCTTTGTTTGCGCAGTGCGTCAAGGTTGGGCGTGAGGTCTCGCCCGTCGCCATTGCTGCCCATGTATTTGGCGCTGAAGCTTTCAATGGTCACCAGCACGATGTTGGGTTTGCGCGGCGTGCCCGGGTTGTCGATGGCGCGGCGGATGTCCAGCGGGTCCTCTGCGATAAAGCGCGCGTTGGGTTCACTGAGTTCGGCGCGCAGCTGTTTGGCAACCACCTCGGCGGGCAGGCTCTGGTAGAACTGGGTGTAGTCCAGCTCGTTGTTACGGAAGGCAGCAAAAAACTGATACGGGCCATTGCTCGCCAGTTCATTTTTGTAAGCGTTGCCGCCTTGGGCGCGCGGGCTGTCCTGGCTGATCAATTGCAAGCTCAGGCCAGCGACGATCAACAGGCTCAAGGCATTCAGCAGGCGAGCACGCAAAGGGGGCAGCGGCGCGTTCATCGCAGTGTTGAACGGCTTGCGCAGGACCACACTCAATACGATGGCAAGCATCGCCAACAGGCTGAGCAGCTTGCCGATCGGGTAGGACTCCAGCACGTTGTTCAGCACTTCATCGGAGTACACCAGGTAGTCGACGGCGATGAAGTTGAAGCGCACGCCGAATTCATCCCAGAACAGCCATTCGGCGGTCGCGGTGAACAGCATGGCGAACAGGCTGACGGTCAACACGGCCTGCAAAAACCAGCGATGGCCCCGGCGGCGCCACAAGATGGGCGGGCACAACAGCAAATACAGGCCCAGAGGCAGCGCTGCATAGGCCAAAAAGCCGAGATCGTAGAGCAAACCCACGCCAAACACCGGCAGCAGGTTGCCACCGACTTCGTTCAGGTGAGTGACGAGCAGCACGCTGCGAGTCAGCAGGAAAATAACCAGCCAGGCACCGGTCACCAACAGCAAATAGCGCATAGGCGCCGTTTTGAAAAACCCCATGTCCATATTCCTTATATCGATGGGCGGCGATTTTCACCCTGACACTGTAGTCAGGTTGTGAAGCTATAGTGAAAATCTCGTTCTACCAAACAATTGGTTGAAAACCTTTATCAGTGGGCCTTTCAGGTCTATCCCTGAGCCACACTTGGCCTTAAGCTGCGCGAGCCAACACGGCCGTTACCGCGTACGGAGACACTGCCCATGCGAATTTTATTGGTTGAAGACAACCGCGATATTCTGGCCAACCTGGCCGATTACCTGGGGCTAAAAGGCTACACCGTGGACTGTGCGCAGGACGGTTTGTCAGGCCTGCACCTGGCCGCCACCGAGCATTACGACTTGATCGTGCTCGACATCATGCTGCCCGGCATTGATGGCTACACCCTGTGCAAACGCCTGCGCGAAGACGCGCGCCGTGACACGCCGGTGATCATGCTCACCGCACGCGACCAGTTGGATGACCGGCTGCAAGGCTTCAAGTCTGGCGCCGACGATTACCTGCTCAAACCCTTCGCCCTGTCGGAGCTGGCCGCACGCATTGAAGCCGTGCTGCGCCGCGCCCAGGGGGGCGGGCGCCGCGCGCTGCAAGTCGGCGACTTGAGCTACGACCTTGATACCCTCGAAGTCACCCGCGAAGGGCGTATGCTCAAGCTCAACCCGGTCGGCCTGAAGTTGCTGGCGGTATTGATGCAGAAGAGCCCCCACGTGTTGCGCCGGGAAATCCTTGAAGAAGCCCTGTGGGGCGACGACTGCCCGGACAGCGACAGCCTGCGCAGCCACGTCCACCAATTGCGCCAGGTGATCGATAAGCCGTTCGCCAAGCCACTGCTGCAAACGGTGCACGGCGTGGGTTATCGCCTGGCCGAGGGTCGTGATGGAGTTTAAGCAAAGCCTTGCCCAGCGGATCATCATTGCCTTTGCCTTGATGAGTGCGCTGGTGGCGGGGGCCTTCGCCATGGGTATCGTCGCGACGGTGCACCTTGTAGAAGAGAAGCTGATTTCGGCGGGGCTTGGCGGTGACTTGCAACGCCTGCTGTTGATGGACAGCGTCGAGGACTGGAACCACCGCCCCGAGCCGGATCAACTGTTCTATTTCAGTGGCGGCCCCGGGGATTTCGAACTGCCCAAGGACTTGCGCCACCTGGAGCCGGGCTTTCACGAAGTATTTCGCGAAGCGCTGTCGTACCACGCCATGGTTGAAGTGGTGGATGGTCGGCGTTATGTGCTGCTGCAAGACCAGAGTGATTTCGAAGAGCGTGAGCGCGTGCTGTTTGCCGTGGTGCTGGTGGGCTTTGTGCTCAGCCTGGCGCTGGCGGTGTTCCTCGGTTGGGTGCTGGCGCGCAAGGTGATGGCGCCGGTGGTACGTCTGGCCCGTCAGGTGCGCCATCGTGACCAGTTGCTGGGCCTGGCCCCGCCGCTGGCCCCGGATTATGCGGCCGATGAGGTGGGTGAATTGGCGGTGGCCTTCGACGCCACGTTGGGCCGCTTGCGTCAGGCGTTGTCTCGCGAGCAGCTGTTCACCAGCGATGTCAGCCACGAATTGCGCACGCCCCTGATGGTTTTGGCGAGCTCGTGCGAGCTGCTGCTGGAAAACCCGGCGATCGATCAGCGCGGGCGCAACCAGGTACAGCGCATCGCCCGCGCCTGCGAGGAGATGCGCGAACTGGTGCAGACCTTCCTGATGCTCGCCCGCGCAAAACACGATGATGCGGCCATGTCGCCGCAGGTCAGCCTGACCCAAGTGGCCGAAGACCTGCTCGGGATCTGGCGCGAGCCCATTGAGCATAAGGGGCTCGAGCTGATCTATTTGCCGGGCAACCCCCTGGATACACGCTACAACACCACCTTCCTGCACGCGGTCATGGGCAACCTGTTGCGCAATGCGCTGCACTACACCGAGCAGGGCTTTATCCGCCTGACCCTGGAGCCCAGCGGTTTTGTGGTGGAGGACTCGGGCGTGGGTATTCCGGAAGACAAGCGTGAAGCGATGTTCGAGCCGTTTGTGCGCGGCAGCGAAAAGCGCGGTGATGGCCTGGGGCTGGGGTTGTCGCTGGTGCAGCGTATCTGTGAAAGCCAGGGCTGGAGCGTCAGTTTGAGCACCATGGAACCCAATGGCTGCCGCTTTCATGTGGAGTTGAGCCAGGTCAAACCCTGACCGGCTGGCCTGCCGTTATCCTGCCAGAGATCGCCGTCTTTCGGCGAAGATGGCCCCATGCTATCTCTTGTATCTGTAAAGTCTTGAAATGTATGAGATTGGACAGGACAAAGTTTTCACAACGGGTTGACCTGTTGATCACAGTTCGCTGCTTAAGGTTGTAGGCATCAGCTACTGGAGATCCGTTGATGTCTAACCCGACCAAGCTCGAATTTTCTGAAAAGTACGACGATCAGCACGCGCAGAATTATTTGCTCAAACATCAGGACAATCTGGCTCGCCGGTTGTCCCACAAACGCGACGAGCAATTGGCGCGTGGCGCGCTGGCGATGGCCGGCGAGCCGGGCCTGGTGCTGGATCTGCCTTGTGGCGCCGGCCGTTTCTGGCCGCTGCTGGCCGAGAAACCCAACCGTGTGATCATCGGGGCTGACAATTCGGCATCGATGCTGAAGGTGGCCACGGCTGCCCAGCCCGCGGAAGTGGTGAAACGGGTACGTCCCTTGCAGACATCGGCCTTTGATATCGATTTGCCAGACAATTCGGTCGACAGTATTTTCTGTATGCGCCTGATGCACCATATTGGTGATCCGGAAAATCGGCTGGCAATACTGCGGGAGTTTCAGCGTGTTACCCGCGACAGCGTGATCCTTTCGCTGTGGGTGGATGGCAACTTCAAGGCCTGGAAGCGCAGGCGCCTGGAAGAGCAACGTCGCAAGAAAGGTGAGCAGGAAGGTTACCAAAACCGGTTTGTGTTACCGGCTGCTACTGTTGAGGCAGAGTTTGAGCAGGCCGGTTTCCGTGTTCAGGAATCCCTGGACTTCATGCCGCTCTACGCCATGTGGCGAGTGTATGTATTGCGTAAGAGGTAACAGGATGGCAGTTGAGTGCGTAGTAGGCAGTCATGTAGCTCCCGAAGAACGATTTGATTTTTTCTGGCGCCTTCAAGGCGAATGGGTTGAGGAGCCCAACCGTCGACGCGGCGGTGAGAGTGGCGTGCAGCGTGTGACCAGCCCCAACGGCCGCTTGCTCTACAGCAAGCGCCAGACCGGCCATATCTATCGCAGCTGGCTTCACCCGTTCGGGCGCCCGACGGTGTTGCGCGAGCGCGATGCCCTCAAGGGTTTGCGGTCGTTGGATGTGCGTGTTCCGGAACTGGTGTTCTGCGGCGCGCGCCCCGATCCTGAACACCAGTGGAAAGCCTTGCTGGTGACGGCGTCGCTGGACGGTTTCGACGAGATCGAAAACTGGTACGCCGCAGGCGGTCGCGAACAGTACGGCGAGTTAGTGCATGAGCGTGTACTCAAGGAGTTGGCCGGCACCCTGGCGCGCATGCACAAAGGTCGTTGGCAGCATGGTTGCTTGTACATCAAGCACATTTTTGTACGGGTGACGGGCGAGGGCGACTCGGCCAATGTGGAAGTGGCGCTGCTGGATTTTGAGAAGTGCCGCCAGCGTCTGACCGCTTATCGGGCTGCTTCCCACGATATGCTGCAATTGCGCCGCCATTCGTCGTGGAACGATACCGACTGGAAAAAACTCAGCTACTTTTACGAGACGGCGTTTGGCAGCGCTATCAAGGGTTTAACCAGATGAAGCTAGAAATAGCACGAGGTTTGTTCCTGGTCGGGGCGTTGGGCATCGCAGCCCTGGCCCTGGCTGCGTGGGAGATGCCTCGCACACAAGTCCTTCATACGGTGCAAGGCGGTGGGCAATGCCCGTTGCCGCGCGTCGCCAAGGCGAGTGTGACGGTCAAACCCGATCATGAACTGTTGCTGTTCATGTTTGGGATGTCTCAAGGCATGAGGCCGCAAAGTTGAAAAGATTCAAACCCCCGGGAAGGGCCTTGCGATGCGAGGCCCTTTTTTTTGCCCGGATTTTGCGTGCACATCCGAACCGTTTAAAGGTGGGAGCTGGCTTGCCTGCGATGGCATCGCCGCAGTGCAACTGATACACCGAGGTGACTGCATCGCAGGCAAGCCAGCTCCCACACAAAAGCGGATCCGTTTTAAACCAGGTGCAAGTGGTTATCCCAAAACCCCGCCGGCAACTCCAGCGGTTTGGCCATCAACGGCTTTTGGCGGCAATCGTAGAACCGGCAGCGGCCCTGGCCCGAAGTGACGACAAACCCATCCGCCACGGCGCCCACGCCGGCGCAATCCGGCAACGGGCCATCCAGGCGCAACTCGCCGCTGTCCATGTCCCAGATAAAAAACCGGTTCCCTCGTGGTGCCGTCAGCGCCACCAGGCGTAACTCGCTGTGCACCGCAACACTGGCCGTGTAATGCCCCATCGCCTGTAATTGTTCATCCGCGACGGGAAACGCCACAAATGGCTGCCCCGGCCGTTTGATCGCGAGCAACTCGGAGCGCTCCTGGGACGGCCCCATGAACTGCTGCCCGGTGAGGATCGTGCCATCGCTGGCGATCCCCAAATGGCGCACGCTGTTCATCTGCTGGCCCAGGGTTTCCTTGCTGATCAAGCTACCGTCGCGGTGCATCAGCACCAGGCTCGGCTCCATGGCGTTGAGGTTCATCTCCACCCGGCTTTCAGCCTCGGTGCGAATGCCGCCGTTGGCTACCACCAACGTTTCGCCGTCAGGCATCCATGACACCTGATGCGGGCCGATGCCATGGGTGGAAATCTCGCCACTGTGCACCCACCGCTCGCCTTCGAGTTTATACACACCGAGCAAACCACGGCCGGGGTCGGACGTGTCGTTCTCTGTGGTGTAAAGCCAGTCGCCGCTCTTGTGAATCACCGCGTGGCCATAGAAGTGGCGGTTGGCGTGGGAGGTGATGGTTTGCAGCAGCGTGCCATCACGCAGGTCGATCAAGTAACTCTCGGTGCCCGGGCGACGGGCGACGAACAGCGCAATCGGTAACGTCGGATGGTTGATGATGTCGTGACAGCGCTGGCCGACCTGGGTGGCAAATACCTGTTTGCCATCCAGGCGAAAGCCCACGGCGTAGTGTTTGCCATCAGCATCATCGCGCGCCGACAGCAGCAGCGGGCCCTTGCCCTCTCTTTTGAACAGCGTCCAGCCGCCCAGCGTGAGAGCACTGAGCAGCATGCTGCCAACGGCCAAAGCCTGTCGCCTGAGCATCATCAGTCACCGTCGTTGGCGTTGAAGCCCAGTTGGATGCCCAGCGCCTTGGCCAGCTCGCCTTCGTGCAGGCGGTGGACCACGTTGAGGCTGTCGTAGATATCGTTGAGCTGCTGGCGCCCGGCGTCGTCGGCCAGCAATTCATTCAGCGTGCGCTGGTTGCTGGCGAACAGTTTCAGGGAGGCGGCGTAGGCGGCGTCGATCTTGTCGGCCAGCGGCTTCTGCTCGGCCGGCAACAGGCCGCGCAGGCCTTTGTTGTCGACGCCGGCCCACACGGTCTGGGCTGCCGCGAGGCTGGCTTCCAGGCTTTGCAGGGACGACTGGCTGCGCCACGCATCGGCCTGGAACGGCTGCGGGATGCCCTTGGTCTGGCGGCCCATCGGCGTGCCGAGCTTTTTCTTCAGGGTATCCAGCGCAGTGACCTGCACCCGCAGCAAATCAGCGATGGCTTCGTGGGAATCGGCGTAGCGCTGGTTCGGAAATTTGGTCATCTGCGCGAGCATGCCGTCGGTGCTGTTCCAGCTCGCCAGGATTTCTTCGGCCAGGGCTTTCTGGCGTTCGCCAATCGCCACCAGCAGCGGGCAATAGCGGGCTTTCTGGGCTTCGTCGGCGACGTCGGTCTTGGCGTCGTAGAGGATGTATTCGTAGGCCGAGAGGCCTTGCACCACTACGCTGGACTTGGCCAGTGCGGCGCCGTCGATCTGCGGCTGGGCGCTGACCAGCTGTTCGACCTGGCGGCCGACCAGGTTCTTCTTGTCCGGCCAGAACTGCACCTGCCACGAACGGTTGCCCTCGGCCAGCGGGCCAATCAGCAACGGTTGCAACTCGGCCCAGGCTTTTTGCGCGTGGAGGAAGTCGGCACGGGCGGTGTCCAGGCTTTCCTTGCCCTGGCAGTAGGCCAGCGCACTGACGGCCAGTTGGCGGTCGGCTTCAACCCAGCGGCTGTAGGTCGGCAGGATCACTTGCTTGGCGATGGCCGCCGAGGTCACCGCTTGCGGGTCCTGGGGCGAGCACGCGCCAAGGGCGAGGGCGGCCAGGCTGGTGAACAACAACTTGGGACGGAACATGTCGAGCTCCCTTCTGTAATTGTGGCAAAGCTTATAAAGAATTCAGGAACGCCAGCAACGCAGCGCGCTGCTCGGCATTGAAGGACAACACATGTTGCTGCGCCGCTTGCGCTTCACCGCCGTGCCACAGCACGGCTTCAAGCAGGTTGCGGGCGCGGCCGTCATGCAAAAACTGGGTGTGACCACTCACGGCTTGCGTCAGGCCAATGCCCCACAACGGCGGCGTGCGCCAGTCGCGGCCACCGGCCTTGAATTCGCTGCGGTGGTCGGCCAGGCCGTCGCCCATGTCATGCAACAGCAGGTCGCTATAGGGGCGAATCACTTGGTTGGCCAGCTCAGGTTCGGCAGCAGTGGCCGCCGTGGTGAACGCGGGTTTGTGGCAACCCTGGCAACCGGCTTGATAGAACAGGTTTTTCCCGGCCAGCACCTGCGGCGTGTTGATGCCACGGCGCGCGGGCACGGCGAGGTTGCGGGTATAGAACAGCACCAGGCGCAGGATGTTGTCGCTGACTTCCGGCTCGCCATCGGGGCCGTTGCCGTTGGGCGCCTGTTTGCACGCCACTTGGGCATCGGTGCAGTCATCAAAGGGTCTCAGGGACGTGGTGAGGCCCATATCACCAGAAAACGCGTGAACGTTTTGTTGATTGAGAGTGGGTTGCCCGGCTTTCCAGCCAAAACGCCCGAGGACCGTCTTCTGCTGGGCGTCATCCCAGACCCAATTGGCACGGCCGACAAGGGCTTCCTTGTCGGCGGTTTTCGGGTCGGTATTGCGCAGGATATCGGCATCGCTGATGGCTTCGAGCAAGCCCAGGCCGATCATCGGCGGGGCGATGCGCGCGGAAAAAAGTGTATCCGGATGCATCGGGCCGTAGCCGAGCTGGGTGATTTGCAGGTTTGGCTTGCGCAACTCGACGACCGTGCCGTCCTTGAAGGTCACGTTGACGGGTGTGTAGTCGACCCGCACTTTGCCTTCCGGGGCCACGCCGGGGACGGCCATGTCTTGCAATTGCCCGCCGTAGACCGGCTCGGGCACCACGCCGACTTGCTCGATCAACCGGGCATCCACGGGCGTCGCCGGAATCGACAGGCGCACCAGCATCGACACGGCGTTCGGCGCCTCGGGCAGCGGCGGGTGGCCACGGCCGTCCTTGATATGGCAGTTCTGGCAGGCATTGGTGTTGAACAGCGGGCCCAGGCCGTCGCGCGCGGTGGTGGTGGACGGGGCAATGACCCAGGGGCTGCGAAAGAAACTGTTGCCGACGCTGAAATCCAGGCGGCGGGTGGGCGCCAGGTTGGCTGACGGCAGGGAGAATGCGTTCTGGTCGCGCTTGTTCACCGTCGTCGCGCCGCCCGCGCGTGATTCACCCGGCTCTGCCTTGGTGAAACGCGGCGCGTCATCGCAGGCGGCCAGGCTCAAGGCCAGCACTGCTGCGCACAGGCGAAATAGCGAACGGAACATCGAGTTTCCTGAACGGGGGCTGAAAATAAGGTCGCAAAGTCTAACAGGGCGGGGCGGATTGAATAAGAGCAATTATCGTTTGGTGGTATCCGATTCATTCCCGCTAGAATGGCCGCACATTTTTCTCTGGAGGTGGCCAATGCAGGCTCTCGACGCTTTGCTCAACCGTGTTTCCGTGCCGCGTTTGCTGGAGCCGGCGCCGACCCAGGAGCAGCGCGACGTGCTGTTCGCCGCCGCCATGCGCGCGCCGGATCATGGCCAGCTGCGCCCGTGGCGTTTCCTTACTGTAGAAGGTGCGGCCCGTGAGCAGATGGGCACGCTGCTGGCCGAAGCTGCGCGTTTGCAGGACGCCGACGCGCCGCAAGCCGCCATCGACAAGGCGCAGAACGGCCCGTTGCGTGCACCGCTGGTGGTGGTGGTGATTGCCCGTCTGCAAGAGCATTTCAAGGTGCCGAAATCCGAGCAGCTGCTGGCGGCCGCCTGCGCGGCGCACGGCATTCTGCTGGCGGCGTACGCCCAGGGGATTGGTGCGGTGTGGCGCACCGGTGAGTTGTCCTACTCGGCGCACGTCGCCAAAGGTTTGGGGCTGACGGCGGATGAGGAAGTGATTGGCTTCCTCTATCTGGGCACGCCGCAGAACCCGCCGCGGGTGGCGGCGAAAGAAGATGTGGCGGCGTTTGTGCAGGCCTGGCCTAGCGTCTAAGCCAGCGCAAATCTGCTTTATGTGGGAGCGGGCTTGCTCGCGAAAGCGGTATGACAGTCACTGGATGTATTGACTGACCCACCGCTTTCGCGAGCAAGCCCGCTCCCACAGGGATCTCTCGTGTTTTGGCGAGAGGGTTTACACCTTGAACTGATCCATCAGCGTCATCTGCTGGGTCGCCAGGGCATTCAACTGGCTGCTGATCGCCGCTGACTCGGTGGCCTGGCCGGTGAGGGTTTCAGTCACGGTGCGGATCGCCGACACGTTGCGGTTCACCTCTTCGGCCACGGCGCTCTGCTGTTCGGCGGCGCTGGCGATTTGCAGGTTCATGTCGCTGATCACCGTCACGGCGTCGCTGATCTTGCCCAGCGCCTGCACGGCCTGGTGGATCTGCCCGGCATTGCTTTGCGCCTGATGCTGGCTCGAATGCATGGTCGCCACCACGCCCCTGGTGCCGCTCTGGATGCGTTCGATCACCAAGCGAATTTCTTCCACTGAGTCCTGAGTGCGCTTGGCCAGGTTGCGCACTTCGTCGGCCACCACCGCAAACCCGCGCCCGCTTTCCCCGGCGCGCGCCGCTTCGATCGCTGCGTTGAGGGCCAGCAGGTTGGTCTGCTCGGCAATGCTGCGGATCACTTCCAGTACCGAGCCAATCTGCTCACTGTTCACGGCCAGGGCTTCCACTTCCGTCACGGCCTTGCTGACTTCGTCAGCGAGGGTGGTGATGTCGCGGGTGCTCTGCTCGATGATCGACAGGCCTTCACGCGCCGACTGATCCGCCCCGCGCGCCGCGCTGGCGGCGTTGGACGCACTGTTGGCGACGTCATGGGCGGTGGCGCTCATTTCGTTGGACGCTGTGGCCACCTGGTCGATTTCGCGGAACTGCACCTGCATGCCTTCGCTGGTCTGGCGCGCGATGGCTGAGGACTGATCCGCCGTGCCACGCGCTTCGGTGATGCTTTGCTTGATCTGCGCGATGGTCGGTTGCAGCTTGTCGAGGAAGCGGTTGAACCAGTTCACCAGTTCGCCCAGTTCGTCTTTCCGGGTGTAGGCCAGGCGCTGAGTGAGGTCGCCTTCGCCGCTGGCGATATTCTTCAGCATCGCGGCCACGCTGTTGATGGGGCGAGTTACACCGGTAGCGGTCAGCCAGATCAGCAGCAAGCCGAGCAGGGCCGCAGCGGCGCCGACCAGCAAGGCCTTGAGTGTGCCAGTGGCCTGGGCTTTATCGAGTACGCCTTGCAGCTTCACCGTGTCCGCCAGCATCACGGCCTTGGGCAGTTTGATCACGATGCCCCAGGATTTGGCATCGGCAATCGGCTTGACCGGGTACACGGCGCGAATGGTGTCGTCCTGTTCGCGGATCATGGCGGTGCCGTTTGCCAGCAGTTGCACGATTTCCTTGCCTTCGGCACCGATGGTGTCGATCAGGTTTTTGCCAACCTTGTCCGGCTGGCCGCTGTAGGCCGCAATCAAACCGGTGCTGGAGAGAATTTCCAGGTGCGCCGCGCCGTCGAACAGTTCTTTTTGCGCCGCGTCCGTTACCGCTTGCAGGGCGTTGAGGGCGAGGTCGATACCGACCACGCCGATAACCTTGCCGTCCACGATCAATGGCAAAGCGATGGTGGTCATCAGCACCGACTTGCCCGCTACGTCATCGGCGTACGGGTCGAGCAGGCAAACGTTGCGGGTGTCCCGTGGGCAGGTGTACCAGATGTTGTAGGTCGTGCCGCTGAGGTTGGGGGTGGTTTTGGTCAGGTCGTCTTCGACCATGATGGTGTTCAGGCCTTCGCCACCGGCCCGGCTCCAGTAGCTGGAGAAACGCCCTTTTTCATTGGAAACGCGGGCTTTGTCGTCGATGAACTCGCTGTCCTTGCCGTCCAGCCCGTTGGGCTCGAACGACAGCCACAGGCCGAGCACTTTGCTGTTGCGCTCGAAGGTGGTCTTGAGGCTCTGATTGAGTTCTTCACGCAGCGCCCCGGCGTCCAGTCCGCGTTTGGCCGCCATGGCGCGCAGCCCTTTGATCTGATCGGCCAGTGCGGTGACGACGGTGAGGTCTTCGCCAAAGGTTTTCTGCAACTGCACCGCCTGTTCGGCAGCCTTCGCTTGCAACAGGTTCTGCACGCTATGGGTGAGCATTCGCGAGCTTGAATCGCTGACCAGGTGGTTGTTCTGGTCGGCCTCGTACAGGTTGATGCCGACGACCAGCGCAATCACCCCCAGAAGGCAAAGGCCGGACAGCAGCACGATTTTCAAGCGGATGGAGAGGGTGTCGAACATAGGTTCACTCGCGATTGGACTTGTTGGAATGCAAGCAGGGCGAGCCAAATCCATTCGGCGCTATGTCCGGAACATCGGCGTAACGGGGTGTTTCATGAGAGGAAGGCGATGAGCGGTAGGGAAACAGCTACAGGCTCCGTTATACGGGGGCTGCGAGGCGTTCAGGGCGTGACCAGATCCACAGGTTGCCCAGGCTCATTCCGGCGATGGCCAGGTAAATCGGCCAGCCATGGTCGAGCATCACCAGCATCAAACCGGCGCACACCAGCATGCTCACGGTGGCGCTGACCTTGGCACGGCGCGCGATGATCTTGCCGTTGCGCCAATTGAACAGAATTGGCCCGAACAGGCGGTGGTTTTCCAGCCATGCGCTGAGGCGTGGCGAGCTTTTGGTGGCCGCCCAGGCGGCGAGGAGGATGAATTCGGTGGTGGGCAAACCCGGGATGACAATCGCCACCAACCCGATACCCAGGCTGACATAGGCCAGCAGGCCGAAGAGGAGCTGCGCGATTTTCGAAGTGGATTGGGTTTTGCCGGTCATATCTAGGAATATCACAGAAGATCAATTTGCAATGAGATCTGAATGTGGGAGCGGGCTTGCTCGCGAATGCGTTGGATCAGTCAGAGATGTATTGACTGACACACTGCATTCGCGAGCAAGCCCGCTCCCACATTTGATTGCATTTCAATCAGGGGGATCAGGCCAGTTCAGGGGCGCTAGCGTACGCCTGTTCCAGCAACACGGTGAAGCGTACGAACGCGTCGATTGCACCTTTTTCCGCGGCGGTTTCTTCTTCAGCGGTGAATTCCAGGCCGTCGAGGGTGCGGGTGAAACTCTTCCAGCCTTCCGCGCGGCCACCGGCCGGCTCGCCCAGGTGGCGGGCACCGAAGGTTTCACTCAGGCCCAGGCCCACGGCACGTTTGATCAGGAAGGCAGCGCCCAGCTTGGAGCCTTCGGACACGAACAGCCAGCCCAGGGCTTCAGCCTTGCTTGGGTTTTTCACGGCGCCGGCCACCGGGGCAGGCACTTCGGTGTCCAGGTCGCCCAGGTCCAGTTTGGCGGCTTCGGCGCGGCAGCGTTCGGCCAGGTCCGGGACGATCGCTATCAGCTCGGGGTCGTTGTACAGGGCCATCAGTTCCGACTGGAACAGGTATTGCGCCACCACGAAACGGGCAAAGTTGGCCTGGGTTTCAAACGGTGCGTGGGCTTTGACCAGTGCATCGAGTTTGGTGTGCGGCGCGTGGGTGATCTGGTTCAGGCGCTGGGAGCGCAGGCTCGGGCGTTCTGCGGTAGGGGAAGCGGTCATCGGAAAAGTCCTTGAGAAGGGTAGCGCCTTGTGGCTCTAAAGAGAGCCGTTATCAACTAGACGAACAAGAAGACGCGGCACAGTAAAAAATCCTCACCCCGCCGCTGAAATTCCGGCGGGGTGAACGGGGCGTCAGATATCCCAGATCAGGTTGATCGCAAAGTTGCGGCCCGGTTGGGTCAGGCGGTCGAGGTTGGCCGGGCCGGTCACACCTGCTTCGCCGACGCTGTCGTAGCTGCGCACGTCATCCCAGTTCCAGTATTTCTTGTCGGTGAGGTTGTAGAGGCCGCCGTTGATGGTCACGTCGTTGGTGACCTTGTAGAAAGCGGTCAGGTCGAGCACGCCAAAGCCCGGGGTCTTGAACGGTGCGCTGGTGCTGCCGTCGGGCGCGTGGAAGGTGGTGCTGTCCACACGGTTCTGCTTTTTCACCAGGGTCCAGCTCAGCAGGCCGCCGTAGTTGTCCTGGTCGTAGCCCAGGCCGAACACGCCTTTGAGCGGGTTGACGCTGTTGAGCGGCTCGCCGTTGTCGTCGTTGCGGCCATAGGTGTAGCCCACCGAACCCTGGGTGTAGAGGCCTTGCGGTGCGCCGAATGCATCGAGGTTCAGGCGGCCTTTGGCTTCGATGCCTTTGATGGTGGCGTGCTTGATGTTGTTGGCTTCGAAGGTTTGGATATCGCCGCCGGCGACCGAGGCATCTTCGTCGATAAAGTCGCGGTACTTGTTGTAGAACACCGCGATGTCGAAGGAACCCTCGTCGAAATTGCCGCGAATCCCGGTTTCGATACCTTTGCTGGTTTCCGGCTTGAGATTCGGGTTCGGCTCGACGGTGTAGCCTATGTTCAGGTTCTCAAAGCGACCATAGAGCGCTTTGGCCGAGGGGGTGCGGAAGCCTTCAGCGTATTGACCGAACCAGGTGTATTGATCGGTCAACGCATAGGTCAGGCCGAATTTGGGGGTCACACGGTGCCAGGTTTTATCCTTGTCGCTGACCGGGTATGCACCGGTGGGGTTCACGGTGTTGAGGAATTCCTGGGTCAGCTTGGGCTTGAGCTGGGTGTAGTCGTAGCGCACAGCCGGGAGGAACGTCCATTTGTCCCAGGTGATCTGGTCCTGGGCGAACAGCGAGTAGGTGTTGATGGTCGGGTCCGGGAAGTCGCTGGACTTCTTCACGCTGTCGGCGGCTGACGGGCTTGGTGCGCCAATGGCGGTGCAACCACTGCCGACGGCCAGGCAAGTGGCAGAACCCTCGCGCGAGCCGGTGACTTTCTGCTGTTTCAGGGTGGTGCCGTAGGTCACTTGGTGGTCGGTTTCGCCGAGGCTGAAAGCCTTGTCCAGTTGCGCGTCGAATACCCATTGTTTTTCTTCATACAGCGTGTCGCGGGTGCGCAATACGCGGCGTGACGGCTGGTAGATCTCGGCGGTGGTCTGGTCGGTCTTGGCGATCTGGTAGTTGAGGCTGGTCTTGATGTGATCGGCAATCGGCGAGTCGAGGGCGAAGCGGTTTTCGATGGCGAAACGCTCACGGGTGATGGTGTCGTTGCCTGAACGCCCGCGATAGAAGTTGAAACCGCGGCCGCCGACGAACGGGCCGCCCACGGCGTTTTTCAGGTCAACATCGCGGTCGTCCTTGAACTTCTCGTAGGTCAGGCCCAGGCGGTTGTCGTCGCCGTAGTTCCAGCCCAGTTTGGCCAGCACGTTGGTGGTACGCGCATCTTCCGGGTTCGCGCCGGTGCGGGCCAGGCCGGTGGCATTGTTGCCGTCGTAGGACTCCATTTCATGGCCGTTGCGCTGGCTCAGGTGCAGCAAGCCGTCGAAGTCCTGCACGCGGCCGGCGACGGTGCCGGAGGTCAGCCAGCTGTCGTCTGCCGAGCTGTAGCCGGTTTTCAGGCGGGCGCCGTAGTCCTGGCCGGGTTTGATGATGTCATCCGGGTCGAGGGTGAAGTAGCTCACGGCGCCGCCAATGGCGCTGCTGCCGTACAGGGCCGAAGCCGGGCCGCGGAGGATTTCCACGCGCTTGACGATTTCCGGGTCGACGTAGTTGCGGCGGGTTTTTGCGTAGGGGCCGTTGAAGAAGTTGTCCGGTACTTCCACGCCGTCGACCTGGGTGAGAATGCGGTCGCCGTCGATGCCGCGAATGTTGTAGCCCGAATTGCTCGAACGGCCGCCGGCGCCGCCGACGGAGACGTTGGGCTCGTAGCGCACCAGCTCGCGAATGGTGTTGACGTTGTCGCGGTCCAGTTCCTGGCGATCATGCACGGTGACGGTGCTGGGCACGCTGTTCACATCCTGCTCGGTGCGGGTGGCGCTGATGGTCACCTGTTGCAGGTTGACGGTGCTGCCCGCCGCGCGTTTTTCCAGCACGATGTTGTTGTTGCCCAGTTTGCGGTAGCTCAGGTTGGTCCCCACCAACAGCCGGTCCAGGGCTTTTTCCGGCGTCAGTGCGCCGCGTACGCCAGGGGACGATACACCCTGGCCCAGCTCAGCCGGCAAGCCGACTTGCCAGCCGGTCACGCTGGTGAAGGCATTCAGCGCGGAAACCAACGGCTGTTGCTCGATGCTGAAGCTGTAATTGCCGTGGCTGCGCGCGACCGGCTCGGCGGCGGTGGCGGCCATGGCTGGCGCGCTGGCCAGCAGGATGGCGGCGGTCAGCAGGGACAGAACGGGCGAAGAAGACCGGCGGTTGAAACGAGAGGACATCGAGAGCGCTCCGGAGGTACGAATCTTATAGTTGCGAACCGAATCAAATAGGAATCAGTTGCATTGGCTAAGACGAGACGTACAGCCGACAGCTATCGAGTAAAAATAATTCTCATTTAGTTCAAAATCACCAGCGCCGGGTATTCCGAGAGCTTGGCCGAGGTGATGTGGGCCAGGGAGCGCACCACATCCAAAGGCTGGTCGAGGCGATAATTGCCGGTGACGGCGGTGCTGGCGAGCTTGTCGTTGGTGTTGACGATCCAGCCCGGGTAATAGCGGCGCAGTTCGGCAAGCACTTCGCTCATCGGGCAGTTTTCGAAGACCAGGCGGCCCTGGACCCAGGCCAGGTCTTTGCTTGCGTCCAGCCGGGCGGGTTGGCCGAAACCTTTGGGGCCGATGCGGATGCTTTCGCCCGCGCTTAAACGTACGCGAGCATCGTCGAAGGTGTTGCTCAGGTCCACGTCGCCGCGTTGCACTTGCACCTGGGCTTCGCCATTGAGGTAGCGCACGGCGAAGTCGGTGTCGCGCACGCTGGCGCGTACGGGGCCGGCGTCGATTTCCAGCGGCAGGCCACGGCTGGGCGCCACTTCGAAAAACGCCTCGCCCTGATACAGGCGGGCCACGCGTTGGTGATCCTTGATGCTGCTGGAGAACGCCGAGTTGGTGTTCAGCAGCACCTTTGAGCCGTCGTCCAGTTGCAGGCGCTGGCGTTCGCCGACCACAGTGAGGTGGTCCGCTTGCAGGCGCACGGGCAGGTTGCTGAAGCTGAACAGGCCGATCAACAGCACGGCGGCGGTGGCCAAGGGTTTCCAATGCGGTTTGATGCGGCGCAAAAACGTTGGTTTACGCGGCACCGCGAGGGCCACGGCGGCACTGTGCACCGGGGCGCCGCCCCAGGCAGCCTGCGCCTTGCTGAAGGCGTGAACGTGCGCCGGGTCGCTGGCCAGCCAGGCGTCGAACTCGGCCTGCTGCCCGGGCTGCGGGCATTGCAAGGCGATCAGCCAGTCCAGGGCCTGGTCCATCGCCGTGTCTTGCAGCACCTCATGAGCCAGCTCATGGGGGCGCAGTTTATTCGGGTCCGTCACGGTGTTCCTCGGGTCTTCGCCACGTTTTATTCATTTTTCCTGCAACCTGGATCGACGCTTCTGTCGGGGAAGCTTAAGGCTGATCCAGCCGTTCGGCCACACCTACACAGATGGCCATGATCAATTTCAGTTCCTTTTGCACGGTGCTCAAGGACACTTGCAACTGATCGGCGATCTCCTGATAGCTGCACCCGTGCAGGCGGCTGAGGATGAAAATCTGCTGCTGGCGGGCGCTCAACTGGCCTAGGCTGACGCTCAGGTGCTCCAGCAATTGCTCGGCCTGGGTGGCGTCTTCGGGCGTGCTGATGGGGGCGGCGACGCTTTGCAGGACGTCCAGCGGAACATCTTCCTGCAACATACGGGCTTGAATTCGGCGCGAACGCAGATGGTCCAGCGCCAGGTTACGCGCGGTTTGATAAACGAAGGGTTCGAGGTGATCGATCGGCCGCTCGCTGAGGGCCCGGGTCACGCGCAGGTAGGTTTCCTGCAACAGGTCCTCGGCGGTGCTGTGGTTATTCACCATCCGCTGCAAGGTGCGAAGCAGAATCACCCGTTGGGTGAGAAAGACGTGGTTGAAGCGAGATTGGCTCACAGTGATACCAGACCGGGATGCAGTTAATGATAATGCTTATCATCAACTGAAATGGCAAGTGGCTATTTCTGTGAACCTGTACCGATCAAATGTGAGCGAGTGCTTTTGTGGGAGCCGGACTTGCCCGCGATGCAGGCACCTCGGTATTACGGTCAGACCGAGGTGATGCTATCGCAGGCAAGCCAGCTCCCACACAAGCCAGCGGCGGCAGGAAATTACTCGGCGTTGCAGAGCGCCAGGCAGTTATCCAGCATCCGGTTGGAGAAGCCCCACTCGTTGTCGTACCAGGCCAGCACTTTCAGCAATTTGCCACTGACTTTGGTGTGATTGGCATCGAAGATCGACGACAGCGGGTTGTGGTTGAAGTCACTCGAAACCAGCGGCAGGGTGTTGTAACCGAGGATCTTCGAATGCTGGCTGGCTTCTTTAAGCAGCGCGTTGACTTGCTCCGCCGTGGCTTCTTTCTTCAGCGTCACGGTGAGGTCCACCAGCGACACGTTGATCACCGGCACACGCACCGCCATGCCGGTCAGTTTGCCTGCCAGCTCCGGCAGCACCAGGCCCACCGCTTCAGCGGCGCCGGTTTTGCTCGGGATCATGTTCTGGGTGGCCGAACGCGCGCGGTACGGGTCGGTGTGGTAGACGTCGGTCAGGTTCTGGTCATTGGTGTAAGCGTGAATCGTGGTCATCAGGCCGCTTTCAATACCCAGCTCGCGGTGCAGCACTTGAGCCACGGGCGCCAGGCAGTTGGTGGTGCAGGAGGCGTTGGAGATGATCTGGTGGGATTGACGCAAAATGTCATGGTTCACCCCATAAACCACAGTGGCGTCTGCGCCTTTGGCCGGGGCGGAGATGATCACCTTGCGGGCGCCGGCGGTAATATGGGCGGCAGCCTTGTCACGGTCGGTGAACAGGCCGGTGCATTCGAACACCACGTCGATCTTGTGCGCAGCCCACGGCAGGTCAGCGGGGTTGCGAATGGCACTGACAGCGATCCGGTCACCATTGACGGTCAGGCTTTCCTGATCGTGGGCGACCTCTGCTTCGAAAGTGCCGTGTACGGTGTCGTATTTGAGCAGGTGGGCATTGATCGAACTGTCGCCCAAATCGTTGATGGCGACGATCTGCAAATCCTGGCGGTAGCCTTGGGTATACAGTGCGCGCAGGACATTACGGCCGATACGGCCAAAACCATTGATTGCGATACGAAGAGTCATTGGAAAGTGCCTGTCGTCGATTTGTTGTAAGAATTACAAGATTATTCGCATAAAAATAGAAAACAAGCCTTTTTAGTGGCAATATTTTGTTCAATCTACAACGAGTGACCTGAATCAACTGGTCCGATGATCCAAACGACACCCTGCCATCCCATGCGCTGCGGGCGTTTGATCAGCATAGACACTCAGGTCGCCACATCCGTTAGCCTGGAGTTCTACACATGCATCCCCGCGTTATTGAGGTCACCGAACGGCTTATCGCCCGCAGCCGTGCAACCCGCGAGGCTTACCTTGCGCTCATTCGCGGCGCCGCCAGCGACGGTCCGATGCGCGGTAAGCTGCAATGCGCCAACTTTGCCCACGGCGTGGCCGGCTGCGGCACTGAAGATAAAAATAGCCTGCGCATGATGAATGCCGCCAACGTGGCAATTGTTTCGTCATATAACGACATGCTCTCGGCGCACCAGCCTTACGAACACTTCCCTGAACAAATCAAGAAAGCCCTGCGTGAAGTCGGTTCGGTCGGCCAGTTCGCCGGCGGCACCCCGGCGATGTGCGACGGCGTGACCCAAGGCGAGCCCGGCATGGAGCTGAGCCTGCTCAGCCGTGAAGTCATTGCCATGTCCACGGCGGTAGCGCTGTCCCACAACATGTTCGATGCCGCGCTGATGCTCGGCATCTGCGACAAGATCGTGCCGGGCCTGATGATGGGCGCACTGCGCTACGGCCACCTGCCGATGATCTTCGTCCCGGGCGGCCCGATGCCGTCGGGCATTTCCAACAAACAGAAAGCCGACGTGCGCCAGCGCTACGCTGAAGGCAAAGCCACCCGCGAAGAGCTGCTGGAATCGGAGATGAAGTCCTACCACAGCCCCGGCACCTGCACCTTCTACGGCACCGCCAACACCAACCAGTTGCTGATGGAAGTGATGGGGCTGCACTTGCCGGGCGCCTCGTTCGTCAACCCGTACACGCCGCTGCGCGATGCGCTGACCCGCGAAGCCGCGCACCAGGTCACGCGCCTGACCAAAGCCAGCGGCAGCTTCACGCCGATTGGCGAGATCGTCGACGAGAAGTCCATCGTCAACTCCATCGTTGCCCTGAACGCCACCGGCGGTTCGACCAACCACACCCTGCACATGCCGGCCATCGCCATGTCGGCGGGCATCATTCTGACCTGGCAGGACATGGCCGACCTCTCCGAGGTGGTGCCGACCCTGTCTCACGTGTATCCAAACGGCAAAGCCGACATCAACCACTTCCAGGCGGCGGGCGGCATGTCGTTCCTGATCCGCGAGCTGCTGGAAGCCGGTTTGCTCCACGAAGACGTCAACACCGTCGCGGGTAAAGGCCTGAGCCGCTACACCCAGGAACCGTTCCTGGTCGACGGTGAGCTGATCTGGCGCGACGGCCCGATCGAAAGCCTCGACGAAACCATCCTGCGCCCCGTGGCGCGTGCGTTCTCGCCGGAAGGCGGCTTGCGCGTGATGGAAGGCAACCTTGGCCGTGGTGTGATGAAAGTCTCGGCCGTGGCCCTTGAGCACCAGATCGTCGAAGCGCCTGCGGTGGTGTTTCAGGATCAACAGGATTTGGCGGACGCGTTCAAGGCCGGCCAGTTGGAAAAAGACTTTGTCGCGGTGATGCGCTTCCAGGGTCCGCGCTCCAACGGCATGCCGGAATTGCACAAGATGACCCCGTTCCTCGGTGTGTTGCAGGACCGAGGCTTCAAAGTTGCGCTGGTAACAGACGGGCGTATGTCCGGCGCGTCGGGTAAGATCCCCGCCGCGATTCACGTCAACCCCGAAGCCCAGAGCGGCGGGCCGCTGGCGCGGGTCAAGGATGGCGATATCATTCGCGTCGATGGCGTGAAGGGCACCCTGGAGCTTAAGGTGAACGCCGAAGAATTTGCAGCGCGCACGCCTGCCACGGGCCTGTTGGGCAATAACGTGGGGGCGGGTCGCGAGCTGTTTGCATTTATGCGCTTGGCCGCAAGCTCCGCAGAGCAGGGCGCCAGCGCCTTTACCTCTGCCTTGGAGACGCTTAAGTGAAGCTTGCGCTGGTCGGTGATATCGGGGGCACCAATGCCCGTTTTGCGTTGTGGCGCGATCAGGAACTGCATTCGATTCGCGTGCACGCCACGGCGGATCACAGCAGCCCTGAGGAAGCCATCAAGGTTTACCTCAAGGAAGAAGGCCTGGAAATCGGCGACATCGGCGCGGTGTGCCTTTCCGTCGCCGGGCCGGTGAGCGGGGATGAATTTAAATTCACCAACAACCATTGGCGCCTGAGCAAAACTGCGTTCTGCAAAACCCTGCAGGTCGATGAATTGCTGCTGGTCAATGACTTCACGGCCATGGCCCTGGGCATGACCCGCCTCAAGCCCGACGAGTTCCGGGTGGTCTGCGAAGGCACGCCGGAAGCCTGGCGCCCCGCCGTAGTCATCGGGCCGGGCACCGGCCTTGGCGTCGGCACCCTGCTGCATCTGGGTGAAGGCCGTTATGCGGCGTTGCCGGGCGAGGGCGGCCACGTTGACCTGCCGCTGAGCAGCCCGCGCGAAACCCAACTGTGGCAACACATCTACACTGAAATCGGCCACGTCAGCGCCGAGACCGCCTTGAGTGGCGGCGGCTTGCCGCGTGTGTACCGCGCGATCTGCGCGGTCGATGGCCACGAGCCGGTATTGGACACGCCCGAAGCCATCACGGCAGCAGGCCTGGCCGGCGACCCGGTGGCGATGGAAGTGTTGAACCAGTTCAGCATCTGGCTGGGCCGGGTGGCCGGTAACAACGTGCTGACCACCGGTGGACGCGGTGGCGTGTATATCGTGGGCGGGGTGATTCCGAGGTTTGCCGACTTCTTTATCAACAGCGGCTTTGCCAAGAGTTTCAGCGACAAGGGCTGTATGAGCGACTACTTCAAGGGCATTCCGGTGTGGTTGGTGACCGCGCCGTATTCCGGGTTGACCGGGGCTGGAGTCGCACTGGAGCAGGCATTTGCGTAGGTCGTGATGTCGCCATCGCAGGCAAGCCAGCTCCCACATTTGGAATGCATTCCCCTGTGGGAGCTGGCTTGCCTGCGATGAGGCCCTCAAGAACACCCCATAACAACAAGGAGGACCCCGTGAGCGTAATCAGTAAATCCATTCTCCTCGTCGACGACGACCAGGAAATCCGCGAATTGCTGCAAACCTACCTCAGCCGCGCCGGTTTCCAGGTGCGGGGCGTGTCGGACGGCGCGGGGTTCCGCCAAGCCATGAACGAGGCGCCGTGTGATCTGGTCATCCTTGATGTGATGTTGCCGGACGAAGACGGTTTCAGCCTCTGCCGCTGGATCCGCCAGCACCCGCGCCAGGCGCAGGTGCCGATCATCATGCTTACCGCCAGCTCCGACGAAACCGACCGTGTGATCGGCCTGGAGCTGGGCGCCGACGACTACATCGGCAAGCCTTTCAGCCCGCGCGAGTTGCAGGCGCGGATCAAGGCCCTGTTGCGCCGTGCCCAGTTTGGCCAGGAGCGCAGCAGCGGCGGTGATGTGTGGGTGTTTGACGAGTGGCGCCTGGACATGATCAGCCACCGCTTGTTTCACATCGACGGCGAAGAGGTGATTCTCTCCGGCGCCGACTTCGCCCTGCTCAAACTGTTTCTCGACCACCCACAGCAAATTCTTGACCGCGACACCATCGGCAATGCCACCCGTGGCCGCGATCTGATGCCGCTGGACCGTATCGTCGACATGGCCGTCAGCCGCCTGCGCCAACGCCTGCGCGACACGGAAAAACCCCCGAGGCTGATCCGCACCGTGCGCGGCAGCGGCTATCAACTGGCAGCCAGCGTGGTTGCCGGCAATGCCCACTGAGCATTTGACCGAGCGCCGCCGCTTCCCGGTGCCGCGTTCGTTGCTAGGGCGGATGCTGCTGTTGACCTTGCTGGCGGTGTTGTTCGCCCAGGCGCTGTCCAGCGTGATCTGGGTTTCGCAACTGCGTGCCACTCAGCTTGAAGGTCTGGTCACCAGTGCCCGTAGCCTCGCCCACTCGATGACAGCCAGCGTGAGTTATTTCCGTTCGTTGCCCGTGGCCTATCGCCCGTTGGTCCTTGATCAACTGCGCAGCATGGGCGGCACCCGCTTTGTGGTGACCCTCAACGACCGTCCGCTGGACATGCAGATTCTGCCGCAGACCCCGCGCAAACAAGCGGTGCTGCAAGCGGTGGATGAAGTGCTGCGCCAAACCCTGGGCAGCGACGTGCACATTTCGGTGGAGTTCGTCAGCGCCGAAGACCTGCGTATCTTCAATGCCGGGCTGAAGCTCGACGAACTGCCGCGCTCCTGGGCGCATTACGCGCTGACCCTGGAGCCGGTGAACCCGCCGGTACTGGTCACCCAGATCCAGCTTGCACCGGGCGAATGGCTGTACATCGCCTCGCTGTTGCCCGAGCCCTACACCAGCCTTGAAGAACAAGGCCTGCCGTCGCAGCAAGTGTGGTTTATCGTGCTGACCAGCGGCTTTTTGCTGTTGTTCATCGGCCTGCTGGTGCACTGGCAGAGCCGGCCGCTCAAACGCCTGGCGCGCGCGGCGCGGGACATGTCCCTGGGCGCCGACGTGGAACCTGTGGCCGAAGGCGGTGGCAGCGAAGTGGTGGAAGTGGGCCGCGCGTTCAACGCCATGCGCGAGCGCATCAGCCGCTACCTGACCGAGCGCAGCCAATTATTCAGCGCGATTTCCCACGATTTGCGCACGCCGATTACCCGGCTGCGCCTGCGTGTGGAGTTGCTGGAAGACGAGAACCTGCAAACCAAATTCGGCCGCGATCTGGATGAACTGGAGCTGTTGGTGAAGGGCGCGCTGCAATGCGTGAAGGACACCGACATTCACGAAAACATCGAGCCGGTGGACCTCAACCATGTACTCGATTGCCTCGTTGAACCCTACCTGGCCCCCAATGGCAATGGCCGCATCACCCAGGATGGCCGCGCGCTGACCACCTACCCGGGCAAGCCGCTGGCGCTCAAGCGCTGCATTGGCAACCTGATCGACAATGCGTTGAAGTACGGGCAGAACGCGCATTTGCACATCGAGGACGATGGTGCGGAATTTATCCTGCATGTGGATGATGAAGGTCCGGGCGTGCCGGAGCAGCGGTTGGAGCAGGTCTTTGAACCGCATTTCCGCCTGGCCGGGCAGCAGCAGGGCTACGGGCTGGGGTTGGGGATTGCGCGCAATATTGCCCACAGCCATGGGGGTGAGGTGAGTTTGCAGAATCTGCGCGAGGGCGGGCTGCGGGTCACCTTGCAGCTACCCCGCACCCTGGACTGACTTCACGCAGAACCAATGTGGGAGCTGGCTTGCCTGCGATAGCGGTGTATCAGCAGCAGATGAGCCAGCTGACCCACAGCCATCGCAGGCAAGCCCGCTCCCACATTTTGATCTGTGTTGGGTCAGACGCTCTGGCGCATCCGGGCCAGGTCGCGCAAAGGCGGTGCGCCAAACAACCGGCTGTATTCCCGGCTGAACTGCGACGGGCTTTCATACCCCACCCGATACCCCGCCGCCGAGGCTTCCAGCCCTTCGGCGATCATCAAACGCCGCGCTTCCTGCAAGCGCAACTGCTTCTGATACTGCAACGGGCTCATGGCGGTAATCGCCTTGAAGCGGTGATGCAAGGTCGAGACGCTCAGGTTCACTTCCTTGGCCAGGTCATCAATGCGCAGCGGTTGCTCGTAGTTGCCATTCAACCACTTGATCGCTTGGCTGACGCGATGGCTCTGGCTGTTGGCCACGGCAATTTCGTACAGCCGATAGCCCTGCGGCCCACGCAGTAGACGGTAAAGAATCTCGCGGTTGATCAGCGGCGCGAGCATGGCAATGTCTTTGGGTGCGTCCAGCAAGCGTGCCAGGCGCAGGACCGCGTCGAGCAGTTGAGCATCGATACGGTCCACATACATGCCACGCGAGGTCGGGCGTGAAGGCACACCCATCGGGCCGGCCTCGGCGATCAACGCGGTGAGCTGTGCCGGGTCGATATTGATGCGCACCGACAGGTTGGGGTCTTCAGGCGTCGCCTCGAGGATCCGCCCGGCCACCGGCATCGCCACCGAAAACACCAGGTAATTGAGCGGGTCGTAGGCGAAAATTTCGTCGGCCAGGCGCACTTCCTTGCTGCCGCTGGCGAGGATGCACAACGCGGGCTCCACCAGCACCGGCATGAAATCGCGCGGCGTGTTGTGGCGGTTCAGGTACAACGAGGTGATCGCGGTGCCGTAGGAGCCATCTTCCCAAGTGTGGCGGTGCACGATGCTGGCCAGTTCGGCGCGCTGCTTTTCCATCTCGGCATCCAGCGGCAGGGATTTATGTTCAGGCGACGACATGGGGCGACCTCTGCAGGCTTCTTTGATGGGTTCAGCTTAGCGGCGGCTTTTCAAAAAGTGTTACGTCGATTCTGCACAATCCTTGCCTGATCCTGCGGCAAGTCGTGAATCAGGCAAGGCCAGTGCCTGTCATCTGCCTGAAACACTGAACATGGGCATGGAATAAAACCGGCGGGCCAAACGTCGTATCTACGCATCTCGCAGGATTGTGCAATAAGCCTGCAGGATTTGACTAACCGTGGCCACACCCGCGCCGTTATCTTTGATCCTGTGGCAACACGCCCTCACAGTGCTTGCCGAGCATCACTTCTCAACGGGAGAGTCGAACATGTCCACCCCCATTCCCGCGAGCCATATGGCCTTTATCCGCGCACGCAGCGGTTGCAGCACCGAACTCGGTGCACGCTTGAGCAGTTTGATTGAACCGGGCCGTCAGGCTCAGGGTTGCCTGCAATTCTCGTTGCAGCATTCCCAGGTAGACCCCGATGTATGGCTGGTCTCGGGTTTCTGGAGCAGCGAGCAGGCGATGAGCGCCTACTTCAATTCTCCGGCCTTGATGATCTTTACTGAGCTGTTGAATGACATGGTGGTTCGCAGCATGGACTTCCAGACCTTTACTGATGCATCCGCTGCACACGCCTACGGCGAGTACCTGCAACTCGCCGGTTGAGGGTTACAATGGCCAACTTTCCATTGGCCAGGACCTGCAACATGGCACGTAAACAATTTGCCCACCACGAAGCCGTTTCCGCCGTAGTGCCGGGAGAAGGTGGCTACAGCGCCGCCGTCGCCGTCAAGGCACTGGATGGCATGGGCGCACCGCAGTTTCACAAGATCCTTGATGGGCAGAAGTTCAAGACGGCTTCCGATGCTGATGATGCGGCGGTGCTGCAGCTTGAGTGCCTCGTCGATGTGGATCAAGACGGTCAACTGAGTTGGGCAACTGCCACCAATTAAAGTACACCACCGACCCAAATGTGGGAGCGGGCTTGCTCGCGAATGCGGAGTGTCTATCACCGAATCCGGTGGCTGATACACCGCATTCACGAGCAAGCCCGCTCCCACATTTTTTATTGCATTCCAATCAGCGTTTGTTGGCACCGGGCCGATACATCTTGAACAGCGCCTCCGGCCCCAGCTGGAAGTAATCCGCCGGCCCACCGCCGCGCAAGATCGGCTCGGCCGCAGCGGTGTCGTAGATGCCGTCCTTGAGCAACCACTTGGCAATGTGCACCGCAACCACTTCACCCAGCACCAGCCAGCTTGGCACCAGTGCCTTGTCGGCACGCTGCAACTGAATGATCTGCGTGACCTTGCACTCGAACGCCACCGGGCTCTCGCCCACACGCGGCACACTGACGATTTTCGAAGCCACCGGCGTCAGCCCGGACAACTCGAATTCGTTCACCTCGGGCGATACCGCCGCACAACTCTGATTCATCTGCTCGGCCAGCGGGCGGGTGGCCAGGTTCCACACAAACTCGCCGGTCTGTTCGATGTTGTTCAGGCTGTCTTTGCGCCCGACGCTGGAAAAACCAATGATCGGAGGAATGTAGTTGAACGCGTTGAAGAAGCTGTAGGGCGCCAGGTTCAGGCGGCCTTCTGTGTCGTGGGAGGAAATCCAGCCGATGGGCCGTGGACCGACGATGGCGTTGAACGGGTCATGGGGCAGGCCGTGGCCGTTGGCAGGTTCGTAGAAATGGATATCGTCGGACATGGCCGGGGTTTCCTGCTGTGGGTGTCTGTGAATTGGCCATACTGCAAGCCATGGCCGCGAATTTCCATCGAACCGATGGAATTTTCATTCATCGCCCACCTATTTTTCACAGCTCCACCTTCAGTCTGCGCTGCAAGTCGACACCCCCACCCAGTCGGCCCATTGAGAGACTGAGCTTCGGAGCCTTCCAACCCATGAATAAACTTCCTCAAATCACCCTGGCGTTCTGGGTCATGAAAATCTGCGCAACCACCCTGGGCGAAACCGCCGGGGACTTGCTGTCGATGACCCTGAATGTGGGCTATGCGATCAGTTCGATGATCCTGATCAGCGTGTTTTTCTTCACCCTGGTGACGCAACTCTGGTCGAAAACCTATAACCCGGTGCTCTACTGGATCGTGATCCTGTCCACCAGCACCGCCGGCACCACGATGTCGGACTTCATGGACCGTACGCTGGGCCTGGGCTATGCCGCCGGGTCGATGATTCTGGTGGTGATCCTGATGATCATCTTTGCGCTGTGGCGCCTCAGTGGCGACTCGCTGAACGTGAACAAGGTGCAGACCTTCCGCGGCGAGCTGTTCTACTGGATGGCCATCCTGTTTTCCAACACGTTGGGTACGGCCTTGGGCGATTTCCTGGCGGATGACTCCGGGTTGGGTTTCGCCGGGGGGGCCTTGTTGATCGGTTCGGCCATCGCGCTTGTGGTGGCGCTCAAATACTTCACCCGGATTTCGTCAGTGCTGCTGTTCTGGGTGGCCTTTGTGCTGACCCGACCGTTTGGCGCGACCTTGGGCGATTTCCTTACCAAGCCCCATGAAAAGGGCGGGCTGGATTTCGGCACCATTGGTTCGTCTGCCGTGTTGGCGGCGGTGCTGGTGGTGATGATTGCGGGGGCGTCGTATGCGCAGCGCCGGTATGGGCGCCAGCAGCCGGTAGAGCTGACCTGACACTGTTCAGCAAACGCTATAGAACGAAATGTGGGAGCGGGCTTGCCCGCGAATGCGGTCTTTCAGTCACTGATGTGTTGACTGACACTCCGCTTTCGCGGGCAAGTCGAATCGTCGCACCGCCGCTCCCACATTTTTTACTGCGTTAAATCTTTAGTCCGTGGTGATGCGCGAGTGTTTACGGGTGTCCTTCATGGTCGCGTAAACCGCCAGCGAAATGGCAATACACGCCGTCACGTACCAGTAATACCCGGTCTCCATGCCAATGCTCTTGAACCACAGCGCGATGTATTCAGCGGTACCGCCGAAAATCGACACGGTCAGGGCGTATGGCAGGCCTACGCCCAGGGCGCGGATTTCAGTCGGGAACAATTCGGCCTTCACCACCGCGTTGATCGAGGTGTAGCCGCTGACGATGATCAGCGCTGCCATGATCAGGAAAAACGCGCCCCACCAGCTCTGGATGGTGTGCAGGGTGGTGAGGATCGGCACGGTAAACAGGGTGCCGAGGATGCCGAAAGCGATCAGGATCGGCCGGCGCCCCACCTTGTCCGAGAGCCCGCCGACCAGGGGTTGCAGGCACATGAACAGGAACAGCGTCGCGGCTGAAATGGTGGTGGAGTCGGAAATGCTCATGCCGACGGTGTTCACCAGGTATTTCTGCATGTAGGTGGTGTAGGTGTAGAACGCCAGGGTGCCACCCATTGTAAGTCCGACGACGGTCAGCACTTCCTTGGGGTGACGCATCAAGGTGCGCATGGCGCTTTCCTTGGCTTTTTCCTTCTTGGTGAAGGACTCGGTTTCTTCCATGCCGCGACGCAAGTACAACGCGACTACTGCGCAGAGGGCGCCGATGGCGAACGGGATACGCCAGCCCCAGGCATACAACTGCTCAGTGGTCAGTATTTGTTGCAGCACAATCAGCACCGCCAGGGCGATGAGCTGGCCGGAGATCAGGGTTACGTACTGGAAACTTGAGAAGAAGCCGCGACGTTCCTTGGTCGCCATTTCACTCAGGTAAGTCGCCGAGGTGCCGTACTCGCCGCCCACCGACAAGCCCTGCAGCAAGCGGGCGAATACCAGCAGGATCGGCGCACCGATGCCGATGGTGTCGTAGCCCGGCGTCAGCGCAATCAGCAGCGAGCCGAAGCACATCAGCAATACCGAGGCCATCAGCGCGGCTTTTCGGCCTTTGTAGTCGGCGTAGAGGCCCATCAGCCAGCCGCCGATCGGGCGCATGATGAAGCCCACGGCAAAGATGGCGGCGGTGTTCATCAACTGCGCGGTGGAGGAGCCAGCGGGGAAGAAGGCTTTGGCGAAGTACAGCGAGAAGGCGGCGTAGACGTACCAGTCATACCACTCGACCATGTTGCCGACCGAGCCGCTGAAGATCGATTTGATCCGGCTGGACGTGGTGCGTTCTTTCGCCGGCGCGGCCGCCGACCCCAGAGGCAAGGCGTTGGAGTTATCCATTGAAGGATCCTTCATCTAATTGTTTTTGTGGAGCGTGCGCGAGCGCCGCCTGGTTTGGGCTATAGCAGGAGCTGTGCCAGGTGGATGAAGGCCCGGATTAGAGGGGTTTCAGGGTGTTTTTGAGCGGAAAGTTGCTGATGATTTTCAGGCTATGAGCGGAAATCCGCTTATGGCGGCCGGCCTCTTCGCGAGCAAGCCCGCTCCCACATTCGACCGCATCCATCCAGTTGGAATGAGATCAACTGTGGGAGCGGGCTTGCTCGCGAAGGCGTCCTGCCAGGCAATACAAGCTTGGGCCTAGAGGAATGTGTCTCTTACCAACCCATGCCGCTGCATCTTCTCATTGAACGTACGCCGCGGCAGCTGCAACTCCGCCAGCACCGCCTTGATATCGCCCTTGTGCCGCATCAGTGCAGCCTTCAGGCAATGGGCCTCGAAAGCCTCCTGCTGCGCCGCCAGGGATTGCCCGGCCTCCACAAATTCCGGCTCCGGCTCGCCCAGGCCCAGCACCTGACGCTCGGCGACGTTGGCCAATTCACGCACATTGCCCGGCCAGTCATGGCTGAGCAGGCGCCCCAGTTGCGGGCCGCTCAAGGGTTCGGCAGTGCGGCCCAAACGCTCGGCGGCGCTATGGGCAAAGTGTTCGTAGAGCAGCGGAATATCTTCGCGGCGCTCGCGTAACGGTGGCAGGCGCAACTGCGCAACGTTCAGGCGATACGCCAGGTCTTCGCGAAAGCGCCCGGCACGAGCTTCTTCCAACAGGTCTGGCTTGGTGGCGGCGATGATGCGTAAATCCACATGAATGCTTTGGTTGGAACCCAGCCGCTCCAGCTTCTGTTCCTGTAATACGCGCAGTAATTTCACCTGTTGAGCCAGCGGCATGCTTTCGATTTCGTCGAGAAACAGCGTGCCGCCGTGGGCGTATTCCAGCTTGCCGATGCGTTTGCCTTGGGCGCCGGTGAACGCGCCGCTTTCGTGGCCGAACAGCTCGGCTTCAAACAGCTGCTCGGGGATGGCGGCGCAGTTGAGTGCCACAAAGGGTTTCTTCGCCCGTGGCCCAAAGTCATGCAGGCATCGCGCGACCAGCTCTTTGCCGCTGCCGGTTTCGCCCCGGATCAGCACATTGACCGGCAAAGTCGCGAGGTCCAGCACCTGGCGCCGCAGGTTCTGCAAACCCCGGGACACACCCAGCAAGCTGGACTCCAGCTGTGCGCGGTGGTCAGCCTGTTGATGCAGGCGGCGGTTTTCCAGAATCAGCCCGCGCTTGTCCAGGGCGCGGCGCAGGCTGTTGAGCAAAGCGTCGGGGCTGAAGGGCTTTTCCAGAAAGTCGTAGGCCCCATCGCGCATGGCCTCCACGGCCATTGGCACGTCGCCGTGGCCGGTCAGCAGGATGACCGGCAAGTCGGCATCACGGCGTTGTACTTCGGCCAGCAGCTCCAGGCCGCTCAGGCCTGGCATGCGGACATCGCTCAGAATTACACCGGGAAAGTCCTTGGGCAGGCGCGCCAGGCATTCTTCGGCGCGGCTGAACAACTGCACCTCAAACCCCGACAGGCTCAGCCATTGCTCGACGGCCGTGCGAATGCTGGCTTCGTCATCGACCACAATCACCGCGTTCAACATAGGTCGGGCGTCTCCAGCGCGATAGGCAAGGTCAGGGTAAACACCGCGCCGTCACCGCGGTTGCCCGCGATCAGGCGGCCGCCCAATTCGTGCACGATAGCGTAGGACACCGCCAGCCCCAAGCCGAGCCCGTCGCCCACCGGCTTGGTGGTGAAGAAGGGGTCGAACACGCTGTTGAGGTGCTCTTCGGCAATCCCGCCGCCGCTGTCGCTGACGCTCAAAAGCCACAGCTGCTGGTCGGCGTGCAGGCGGATTTCCAGACGTTTGCGCGGTTTGTCGGCCATGGCGTCGAGGGCGTTGCGCAGCAGGTTGATCAGCACTTGCTCCAGACGAATGGCGTCGCCGCGCACGGTGGCCGGGCGGGTCACGTCCAGCACCACGCCGATGGCTTCATCGCGCAAACGCGCGTCGAGCAGATGCAGGGACTGGTCGATCACCGTGGCCAGGTCCAGGCGCTCGCGCAGGCCGCTCGGGCTTTTGCGTGCGAACGTCTTGAGGTGGCCGGTGAGCGCGGCCATGCGCGTGAGCATCTCGTCCAGCGGGGTGAGCGCCTTATACGCATCGTCCACCCGGCCGTGATCGAGCAGCAGACGCAAGGTCGCCAGTTGCATGCGTTGGGCAGTCAGTGGCTGGTTGATTTCATGGGCGAGTGCGGCAGACATCTGACCCAGCGCCGCCAGCTTGGCCGACTGCACCAAGCCGTCCTGTGCGGTGCGCAGGGCTTGGGTGCGTTCTTCTACCAACTGCTCCAGCTCTTCGCGGCTGCGCTGACGCAAACGAGCCAGGCGCCAGCGTTGGTTCAGGAACAGCGCCAGGAACACCAGCGCCAGCCAGGAACCGGCGGCGGCAAGGCCGGCATTGCGTTGGTCTTCGAAGGCGAACTGCGGTTTGCGCAGCAGGTGCAGCGTCCAGCCTTCGGCCTTCAATGGCAAAGATTCCCAGATGTAATTGGCGTTGCCGTCCGGGCCGTTGACGCGCATCAGGTGGCTGTTGTCGTCGAAACGCTGCAGGGCATCTGCTTGCAGGGGCTGCAACTGCTTTTTGTCGTACTGCCGGGTGCTTTTGAGTTCCGCGTGGTCGCTGTCAGACAAGGGGCGCAGGGCGCGGTATCGCCAGCCGGGCTGGTTGGCGATAAACACGATGCCGCGCGCATCACTGACCAGCAGCAGGTCATTGCCCTGAGCCCATTCGCGTTCAAGTTCGGGGAACTCCAGCTTCACGACCATGGCGCCGAGGAATTGCTGATTCTCATCGACCACGGCGCTGGAGAGGAAATAACCGGGTATGCCGGTGGTGACCCCCACCGCATAAAAGCGTCCGGTGCCCTGGCTCAATGTTTGGCGAAAATACGGCCGAAATGCGTAATTGTGGCCCACATAACTGCTTGGCAGGTTCCAGTTACTCGCGGCCACGGCCAGGCCGGTGCGGTCCATCAATTCCAGGGTGGAAGACTGCGCCGCACCGTTGATCCGCTCCAGTTTGCGGTTGAGCACGTCTTGGGTCCTGGCATCCACCGGGTTTTTCAAGGCGCTGATCATTTCCGAGTCCAGGGCCAGCACGGCGGGCAGGGCGCGGTAGCGTTCGATCAGGGTGTGCAGTGAGTTGGCGTACAGCGCCAGCTGTTGATTGGCGCGGGCGGCGTCGTCCACCAAGGCCTGGCGTTCGGCATGGCGGGTGGCCAGGGCCGCGGCCAGTAGCGCACCGGCGATGATCAGCAGGGAATAGAAGGTCAGGCGCAGGGGGCGAGGGATCACGATCATACGGTGAGGGGCAGGCACGGTAAGGGGAGTGCACCATAGCATGCACCATCGTGAGTTGTGACGAGCGGGCTTTATGTGGGAGCGGGCTTGCTCGCGAATGCGGTGTATCAGTGACAGATTAATTGACTGACCCACCGCTTTCGCGAGCAAGCCCACTCCCACATGTGACCGCATTCGGCATGACAAAAGTGTCAGCCATAAAAAAGGCGACCGGGCCATGGGCCGGGTCGCCTTTCTCCTTGCGGGTGAGGTGCTTACTGCACTTCTACCGCCAGGCTTTCACTGATCTTTTTCTGCCAGATGGCAGGACCGGTGATGTGCACGGATTCACCTTTGCTATCCACCGCAACGGTGACAGGCATGTCTTTCACGTCGAACTCGTAGATCGCTTCCATGCCCAACTCGGCGAAAGCGACAACGCGCGACTTCTTGATGGCTTGCGCCACCAGGTAAGCGGCGCCGCCCACGGCCATAAGGTACACGGCTTTGTGGTCCTTGATCGCTTCGATGGCGGTAGGGCCGCGCTCGGATTTGCCGATCATGCCCAGCAGGCCGGTTTGCTCGAGGATCTGACGGGTGAACTTGTCCATCCGCGTGGCGGTGGTCGGGCCCGCTGGGCCAACCACTTCTTCGCGTACCGGATCAACCGGGCCGACGTAGTAGATGAAGCGGCCCTTGAGGTCCACCGGCAGGGTTTCGCCCTTGTTCAACATCTCGACCATGCGCTTGTGCGCAGCGTCGCGACCGGTGAGCATCTTGCCGTTGAGCAGCACGGTTTCGCCCGGTTTCCAGCTCTGTACTTCTTCCGGGGTCAGGGTGTCGAGGTTGACGCGACGGGCCGACGGGCCGGCTTCCCAGACGATTTCCGGGTAGGCGTCCAGCGGTGGAGCTTCCAGCGACGCCGGGCCCGAACCGTCGAGCACGAAGTGGGCGTGACGGGTGGCGGCGCAGTTGGGGATCATGCACACCGGCAGGGACGCTGCGTGAGTCGGGTAATCCATGATCTTCACGTCGAGCACGGTGGTCAGGCCACCGAGGCCCTGGGCGCCGATGCCCAACTGGTTGACCTTCTCGAACAGCTCCAGGCGCATCTCTTCGATACGGTTGGATGGGCCGCGCTTTTTCAGCTCGTGGATGTCGATGGATTCCATCAACACTTCCTTGGCCATCACCGCAGCCTTCTCGGCGGTGCCGCCGATGCCGATGCCGAGCATGCCCGGTGGGCACCAGCCGGCGCCCATGGTTGGAACGGTTTTCAGAACCCAGTCGACGATCGAGTCGGACGGGTTGAGCATGGCCATTTTCGACTTGTTCTCGGAGCCGCCACCCTTGGCCGCCACGTCCACTTCCACGGTGTTACCCGGGACGATGGAGTAGTGAATGACCGCCGGGGTGTTGTCCTTGGTGTTTTTGCGCGCGCCTGCCGGGTCGGCGAGGATCGATGCGCGCAGCACGTTTTCCGGCAGGTTGTAGGCCTGGCGCACGCCCTGGTTGATCATGTCGTCCAGGCTCATGGTGGCGCCGTCCCAGCGTACATCCATGCCCACGCGCACGAACACGGTAACGATACCGGTGTCCTGGCAGATCGGGCGATGGCCGGTGGCGCACATGCGCGAGTTGATCAGGATCTGGGCGATGGAATCACGGGCCGCTGGCGATTCTTCGCGCAGGTAGGCTTCGTGCATGGCCTGGATGAAGTCAACGGGGTGGTAGTAGGAAATGAATTGCAGGGCGTCGGCAACGCTCTGAATCAGGTCGTCTTGCTTGATCACGGTCATGAGTCGCGCTCCTCTATAAGGGAACATTCAATAAAGGTGGGCTCAGTGTTGCATCGGTCGGCTGAGCCCACCTTTCCAAGGCACGCCAAGTGGTGCAGGCGCGACGCTAAAAAGGCGCGGCAGTATAACCCGGCACGGTGGCCGATACACCCGACTATGGTCAAACTGTCGCAGGCATGATTCCCTGTGCGCGCCCCTTCTGTTTGAGACCTTATATGCCTGAACTGCACGTCGGCGAACGCCACTGGTCGGTCCCCACCGGCAGCAACCTGTTGGATGCCTTGAATCTGGCGGGCGTGGCCGTGCCTTTCAGTTGCCGTGCGGGGAGTTGCCATGCTTGCCTGGTGCGCTGTCAGGGTGAAGTTGAGGACAAGCAACCTGACGCCTTGAGCCCGGCGCAGCGTCAGGACGGCTGGCGTTTGGCCTGTCAGTGCCAGGTTATAGGGGACTTGAAGGTTGAAGCGTTTGACCCGCAGCGTGACGGCTTGCCCGCGCAGGTGGTGGGTGTCGACTGGCTGAACTCGAATGTGCTGCGCTTGCGCCTGCAACCTGAACGTGGCTTGCGTTACCGCGCCGGGCAGCACTTGGTGGTGTGGGCGGGGCAGGTGGCGCGACCGTATTCACTGGCGAGTTTGCCCCAGGAAGATGGGTTTCTGGAGTTTCATATTGATTGCCGCCAGCCCGGTGAGTTCTGTGATGCCGCGCGGCAGTTGGCGATCGGTGACTGCTTGCGGCTGGGTGAATTACGGGGGGGAGCGCTGCAATACGACCCGGACTGGCAGACCCGACCGTTGTGGTTGATGGCGTCGGGCACCGGTCTTGGGCCGTTGTGGGGCGTGTTGCGCGAGGCGCTGCGTCAGGATCATCAAGGCGCCATCCGCGTGATTCACCTGGCCCATGATGCTGAGGGCCATTATTTGGCAAAACCCCTGGCGCAGTTGGCCGCGCAGTATCCGAACCTGACGGTGGAGCTGTGGACGACGGCTGAGTCGACCCAGGCATTGGCGCAACTGCGGCTTGTTTCGCGGCAAACTCTGGCCTTACTCTGCGGGCACCCTGCCAGTGTCGAGGCGTTTTCCAAACGCTTGTTCCTGGCGGGGCTGCCGCGCAATCAACTGCTGGCTGACGTGTTCCTGCCCCGTGGTTGAGCGCTGACTTTTACAGCCGCGAGATTCACCATGACCGACGCCATCCTGCAGCTACGTGAACGCGGGCTGCTGATTTTGCAGCTCAATCGCCCTGACAAAAAGAATGCCCTGACCCGCGCCATGTACACGCAACTGGCCGACGCGTTGGAGCAGGCCGATGCGGATGCGGATATCCGCGCCGTGCTGATCCAGGGCAGCAGTGAATGTTTCACCGCCGGCAATGATATCGGTGACTTCCTCGAACAGCCGCCCAGTGACCTGGACAGCCCACCGTTTCACTTTATGAAAAGCCTGCTCAATTGCCGCAAACCGGTGATCGCCGGTGTGGCGGGTTCGGCAGTGGGCATTGGCACCACCTTGCTGCTGCATTGCGACCTGGTGTACATCAGCCGTGATGCGCGCTTGCGCATGCCGTTCGTCAACCTGGGGCTGTGCCCGGAGTTTGGTTCCAGCCTGATCCTGCCGCGTTTGTTGGGGCATGCGAAGGCGGCTGAATTGTTGTTGCTGGGCGAAGGGTTTACCGGTGAACAGGCGGCGCAGTGGGGGATTGCCACTGAGGCCTTGGGCAATGGTGAGGCGGCTTTGGCCAAGGCGCGGGAAATGGCCGAGCGTTTTGAAAGCCTGGCGCCGGGAGCGGTGCAGGTGACCAAGCAACTGATGAAAAGCGTGGACCGTGAGCAGTTGCGGCAGGTGATTGAGGAGGAGGGGGCCTTGTTTGTCCAGCGTCTGAAATCCCCCGAGGCGATTGCGGCGTTGTCGGCTTTCATCACCCGGCGTTAAGTGGGTGTTGCCTGGTCGGACGCCTTCGCGAGCAAGCCCGCTCCCACATTTGACCGCGTACACTCTGAAGGAACACGGTCAAATGTGGGAGCGGGCTTGCTCGCAAAGAGGCCACTGAAACCAACACAACAGCCAGCCTGCAAAGCAAAAAAGCCCCGCCATTCACAGGGCGGGGCTTTTGTTTTTCAGCGTGTCACATCAAACCATTGGGTCGCCAACGTGCAGGATTTTCATGCCGTTGGTGCCGCCGATGGTGTGGTAGCTGTCGCCCTTGGTCAGGATGACCCAGTCGCCTTTCTCCACAACACCGCGCTTGATCAACTCGTCGATGGCCGCCTGGCTGACTTCATGCGGCGGCAGCGAGGCCGGGTCAAACGGTACGGTGTACACGCCACGGAACATGGCCGCGCGGGCCTGGGTTTCGCGGTGCGGGGAGAACGCGTAGATCGGCACCGAAGAACGGATGCGCGACATGATCAACGGCGTGTAGCCACTTTCGGTCAAGGCGATGATCGCTTTAACGCCCGGGAAGTGGTTGGCGGTGTACATGGCCGCCAGGGCGATGCTCTGGTCGCAGCTTTCGAACTCTTTGCCGATACGGTGGCTGGAGGTCTTGCTGGTCGGGTGCTTTTCGGCGCCGATGCAGATACGCGCCATGGCTTGCACCGCTTCCAGCGGGTACGGGCCGGCAGCACTTTCAGCCGAGAGCATCACGGCGTCGGTGTAGTCGAGCACGGCGTTGGCCACGTCGGACACTTCGGCGCGGGTCGGCATCGGGTTCTGGATCATCGACTCCATCATCTGGGTCGCCACGATCACCGCTTTGTTGTGGCGGCGTGCGTGCAGGATGATCTTCTTCTGGATACCGATCAGCTCGGCGTCACCGATTTCCACGCCCAGGTCGCCACGGGCAACCATCACGGCGTCGGAAGCCTTGATCAGGCCGTCGAGGGTTTCGTCATCGGCCACCGCTTCGGCGCGTTCGATCTTCGCCACCAGCCAGGCAGTGCCGCCGGCTTCGTCGCGCAGTTGACGGGCATATTCCATGTCGGCGGCGTCGCGCGGGAAGGACACGGCGAGGTAGTCCACTTCCATTTCGGCGGCGAGCTTGATGTCGGCCTTGTCTTTTTCAGTCAGCGCCGGGGCGGTCAAGCCACCGCCACGACGGTTGATGCCTTTGTGGTCGGACAGCGGGCCGCCGATGATCACGGTGCAGTGCAGCTCGGTCGGGGTTGCGGTGTCGACGCGCATTACGACGCGGCCGTCGTCCAGCAGCAGCTCGTCGCCGACGCCGCAGTCCTTGACCAGGTCCGGATAGTCGATACCCACAACTTGCTGGTTGCCTTCGGTCAGCGGGTGGCTGGTGGAGAAGGTGAACGTGTCACCGATCTTCAGCTCGATGCGCTTGTTGGCGAATTTGGCGATGCGGATTTTCGGGCCTTGCAGGTCACCGAGCAGCGCTACGAAGCGACCGTGCTTGGCGGCCAGGTCACGCACCAGCTTGGCGCGAGCCTTGTGCTCGTCCGGGGTGCCGTGGGAGAAGTTCAGACGGGCAACGTCCAAACCAGCCAGAATCAGCTGTTCGAGGACTTCCGGCGAGTTGCTGGCCGGGCCAAGGGTGGCGACGATTTTGGTACGACGGACGGACATGCACAGACTCCTGAGTTCAAGCGCTGAGGAAGGCTACTATGCTCTTTCGTTGTAGTCATTGTTCGTTTGCACTACTTATCGACGATCGGCTTGTTTTTGTTGCAGATGAATCGACCCACATCCTTGAAGATTTTCGACGAGGGGTCGATACACTGCACAAGACAGGAGAACCCCCATGCGTATTTTGCTCGTTGCTGCCCTGGCCGTCAGTGTTGTCGGCTGTACCCGCTGGTCGATGGACCACCATTTGAACAATGCGTACCGCGCCTACGGGGTGGGTGATTGCGAGCGTGTCACCCTGGAGTTGTCCCAGGTCGACCGTGAAAGCCGCACCCGTCGGTACGTGCAGCCGGAGGTTTCGATGCTGCGCGGACAATGCCTGGAGCGGCAAAAACTGTTCGTCGATGCTGTGCAAACCTATCAATTCATCATCAGCCAATACCCGTCGAGTGAGTACGCTTATCGCGCTCGCGCCAGGCTGGATACCCTGCAGCAGTTGGGGCACTACCCCGGCGCCAGCGCTGCGCAGCCACGCCCGGCGTCTTTATGATTATATTTGTCATTCTATAGCTGGCCTGTCGCCAGTCTTGGGCTATTCTTTGGATATTCGTTTGTACAAGTTTCCATGCAAACGAATGCCAAACCCGATTCGGCAGCTGTGCGACGACACAGAGGATGTGCGTTGTCATGCCCAGATCTGGGAGAGTGAGCTATTGGCTTATTCCGAATCACTGGCCCGGCCAACATGGCCAATGGATGGCGACCTCACATGTTTAACCACCGACGAATTGAGCGGCATCAATTATCCTGCTTTCTGCAGGTGTTCAATCGCCTCACTGACAAGCCTATCGGCTATCTGGGTAATGTCTCGGCAAACGGGCTGATGTTGATCAGCCAATTGCCGATGATGGTCGATGCAGAGTTCGAACTGTGTTTGAAAATCCCTGGGCCGGAAGGTGAAATCCAGACCATTGACGTCACGGCTACGTGCCTGTGGAGCCATGAAGATATCAACCCTCAGCATTATGATTCGGGGTTCAGCGTGGTGCAGGCGTGCGACGAGTACGCGCACCTGATCGCGGCCTTGTTGAATTACTTCAGTTTCGACCCCTTGCAGGCATCAGCCTAGCGATCAACTGTTATCGGACCGGTTCGGGGATACCCCGGCCGTAGTCCGATCTGCGGTTTAGAATACACCGGCTTTTTTCCAGCCCAGGTAGCGCGTAACCAGCTCGGCACCCAGCTGCGAAGGTGAAGTGTCCACGACCGACAATCCCTGTGCGTTCAGCCGGTCATGGAGTGCATTCCGTGCATTGAGGTAGTCGACTGTTCCGCTGTAGGCCAGAGCTTCCGGCAACGTCTGCACGGGGGCCTGGCGCAATTGATCGAGGACCTCTTCGCGCAGGCTGGCCACAAGGACCCGGTGCTGCCGGCTGATACGCTTGACCGCTGTCATCAGGGCCTCTTCGTCATCATCCTGCAGATTAGTCACCACGATAACCAGCGCACGACGTTTTTGGCGTGCCAACAGTTGGCTTGCGGCGGCTTCGTAATCGGCTGTTCGACGGGTTGTGTCGAGGTCATATACCGTATTGAGCAGCAAGTTCAATTGGCCAACGCCCTTGACCGGGGCCAGGTAGCGTGGTTGATCGCCAGCGAACGTGCACAGGCCCACGGCATCGCCCTGGCGTAACGCTACATAACTGAGTAGCAGGCAGGCGTTGAGCGCGTGGTCGAAGTGCGACAGTTCGCCATCCTGGCTGCGCATGCGCCGGCCACAATCGAGCATGAACACAATTTGCTGGTCACGTTCATCCTGGTATTCCCGGGCGATGGGTGTGCGTTGGCGTGCAGTGGCTTTCCAGTCGATCTGGCGCAGGCTGTCGCCTTCACGAAACTCGCGCAGTTGATGGAATTCCAGGCCCAGCCCCCTGCGCTGGCGTTGCCGTACGCCAAGTTGGCTCAGCCAGTTATCCACGCCCAGAAGGTGTGCACCGTAGAGTTTTGCGAAATCCGGGTAGACGTGTGTGGCGTCACTCACCTGCACATACCTTCGTGCCGACCACAAGCCAAATGGGCTCGGAAGCTGAACCTCGCAACGGCTGAACCTGAAGTGCCCACGCCGCAGAGGGCGCAGGCGGTAGCCCATTTCGCTGCGCTCGCCAGGGCGCAATTCAATGGTCTGGGGCAGGTTTTCCAGGCTCAGGCCGTCCGGGACGTGATCAAACACCGTTACCCTCACCGGTTGCGAGTAGCTGTGCGTCAGGGTCAGGCGTACTTCACCCCAGCGGCCCAACGCCAGGCTCCCGGGCATTTGCCGTTGCACCTGTACAGAGGGGCGGCGACGCAAGCGAATGGCGTCTAACACCGCCATCAGTAGCAGCGCCAGCAGCAGGCCCCAGGCTATCGAGTGCAGCGTGCCCGGTACGTTGAACTGCAAGGCTACAGCGCCGCCGAGCAGGGCATTGAGGCCCAGCAGCACGCTCAGCCAGCTCAGCAACAGTCCCGTCGGCTTCATGGGTGGGTCACTGCCGTGGAGCCGCAATCTGGTCAAGCATTTGCTGGAGCACCTGATCTACCTCCAGGCCGTCGATGTCCAGCTCCGGCGCAATGCGCACCCGATGACGCAATACCGCCAGCGCGCAGCCCTTGATGTCATCGGGGGTGACAAATTCGCCCCCGCGCAACAGCGCTCGCGCCCGGGCACCGCGGACCAGGGCGATGGACGCTCGTGGCCCGGCGCCGATAGCCAGGCCGGGCCAGGTGCGCGTGGCCCGCGCCAGGCGTACTGCGTAGTCGAGCACCTGTTCATCCAGGGCCAGCGCGCTGGCGATCTGCTGCAGCTGCAGTACGTCTTCTGCCTGCAGCACGGTGCGCAGTGGCTGTACATCCAGCATGTCGGCCCGGGATGAACGGGTGACTTCGCGCACCATGTCCAGCTCCTGCTGCGCATCGGGGTAATCCATCCGCACCTTGAGCATGAAGCGGTCCAACTCGGCCTCAGGCAAGGGGTAGGTGCCTTCCTGTTCAATGGGATTCTGGGTGGCCAGCACCATGAACGGTTGGCCGATGGGCAGCGCCTCGCCCTCAAGAGTCACTTGGCGCTCCTGCATGGCTTCAAGCAAGGCGGCTTGAGTCTTTGCCGGGGCACGGTTGATTTCATCGGCCAGCAGCAGGTGGGTGAACAGAGGCCCCTTGCGCAGCTTGAACTGTTCTGTGTGCAGGTCGTATACGGCATGGCCGGTCACGTCGCTGGGCATCAGGTCCGGTGTGAACTGAATACGCGCGAAATCGCCTCCAAAGCAACGGGCCAAAGCACGTACCAGTAACGTCTTGCCCAAGCCTGGTACGCCCTCCAGCAACACATGCCCTCCGGCAATCAATGCAGTGAGCACGTCGTCAATCACCTGGTCCTGGCCAATCACCGCCTTGCGTAGTTCAACGCGCAAGGCTTGTGCTTGCCGGCTGGCTTGCACAAGCGCTTCGCTGGTTGGAAGGGTGGCTGCTGGAAAATCGCTCATAGGGCATTCCTGAGGGTCTGAAGGCACGCCACCTGACGGCTGAAATCGGCGCTGCTGAGCCGTTTTTCCGGGAGTGGGCCAAGGGCCTGGCTGATGACATTGGAGGGTTGGCGCGTCATGCGTTCGAGCACCTGACACTGTTCGGTGGTGCCCAGATATTCAAAACCCGGATGACGCCGCCTTGCAGCGTGCTGGATATCACGTTGCAAGGCGCGCAGCAGAGGGGCTTGGCCACTGCGCCGCAGCAGGAAGTCGGCGCTGGCCTGTAAATGTTCCTGCAATTGCCGACGAGCCTTGGACGCAGGTGCCTGGATCGGGCCCTGGCGCATGCCCGCTCGCCAAAGTGCAAAGGCAATCAGTGCTGCGAGCGCCACCAGAGCTTGCGGGAAGTTCCGTAGCAATAGCGTCATCAGGTTGTCCACGTCGCTATTGAACAGCACTGTCACATGGGTGCCCTGGTTGAGGTACCACAACAGCCAGGCATTATCGTGGTTGCCGATGTTTGAGGTTTTCCACAAATCGCTGTCGGTTATAACCGTTACGACGCCTTGCCCGAGGTCGCGCTGCATCAGATGACTGGATTTGGCACTGTTGGCGGAAAACTGTGAGAGGTGCTTGGGATCAACGAGGTTGAAGTCGGTATCGAAGCTGAAATAGGCCGGGGCGGTTTCATTGTCGACGTAGAGCTTGGTCAGGTCCGGCGCTTTCTTTTTGCGCGGGGAGGCCGGCTCCTCGTAGGTGTCGCTCAAGGTTTGGTGGATATCCACTCGGTCGAGCAACAGGTCGCCGCTTTTGCCGGTTTCTTCATCCCACAACGCTTCGGCGACCAGCAGCAGGTGGCCGCCGGATTTTGCCCAGTTCACAAGCTGGTCCACCTGGCGTGGGGTCATGTGGCTGCGTTCGCCCAGCAGCAGCAGGCTGTTTCCCTTGGGAGAAAGGTCGGCAAGCCGTTCGAGGCCTTTGGCCTGTTCAACGGTGATCCCTTGCTGGCGCAGGAAATATTCAGCCGCCATATAAGGGTTCGCTCGGACCTGCGGCGATGGCCCGCGATCGACCACCTCGTCATAGGGGATTGCCTTTTGCCAGAAATAAAAGGCACCGGCTCCCAGCAGGCATGCGAACAGCAGCCCCACCCAGGCGAGCGGCCGGTTCATCGGGCGGCCTCTGAATTGAACAACGCACGCCAGTCTCTGCACAGCTGCTGCTGTACGGGGGCTGGGGGCAGCCGGTGACCATAGGCAAGGTTTTGCCAGTGACGGGTCAGCTCATCGCTGAATGCCAGTACCTGGGGGTGCTGCAATTGATGTACGCGCTCCAGGACCTGGCCTTCGGTATCGGCACTTTTCAGCGGCAGGTTGAAATCGTGCAGCAAGCGGCTGAGCAGGCCACGGTATAAAAGACCAAGGGCCTCCCGTGGTCGGGTATGCCAGAGTTTTTCGGCGGTGGTGGCGATGTCTTCGGGCAAGGTTTCAATACCCAGCTCCAGGCCAAACAATTGCGTGGGGGCGGATTTTTCGGCCTTGGGCTTGCGCCCTTCGCGCCGGCTGACAAAGGCTTGCAGCCAGCTGCGGTAGTACCAGGCAAGCAGGGCGAGAGCACCGATCAACAGGCTCCACAGCAGTATTTTCAGGCCCTGTGCAATATGTTTGAAGGTATTGCTGTTGAAGTTATCCAGCAGCGCCCGTAGCCAGGCCGGTAGTTTGCCGTCGCCGTGGGCTTTGCTTGCAGGGGCTGGTTTTTCTTCGCCGAAACGGTAGCGGGTGACGGTTTCCGGGTTTTTGAAGGGCGGGTTTTCCAACTGCGCCTTGATCGATCGGCTGGCCGCTTGGGGGCTCAGTGGTTTGTGGTCATTGGCCTGGTCCGCATGGGCCGGGTGGCTGGTTTGTACCAGGATCAGCCCGACCGCCAACAGTACGCCTGTTGCAACGCTGCTCAAGCGCTGGCGCAGTCGGCGGAACACCAGCTCCAGGTCCCAGGCCTCCAGCACAGTGCGGCGGTTGAGATAGAGGCTGAAGCCGCAGGCCACGTAGACAGGTTCCCAAAACACCAGGACCAACGCATAGAAAGCATTGCTCAGATGTTCCAGCCATAGCCCTTGCGAACCGCTGGCGAGTGCCAGCCGTTGCCAGTCCCAATCCAGCTCAAGCTGTTCAGGAATGAAAAGATAAAACAGTGCCATGCAGCCAAGCCACAGGCCGATTTCCACGTGTACCCCCAGGAGGGTCAGCCAGCGTGCGGCGCCGGCGTTATGTTGCAGCAACACGCCCAGGCGCTGCTGGCGTGCCTGCCCGTCCAGCCCTTCAAGCTGGCTGACCGGCATCAGGAAACTGCGGCTCAGGCTGAGCCGTCGCCATGTCAGGCTGGCCAGCAGTTGGCTTTTGAGCAGGCGCGGCCAATGACGTATTGCCTGTTTGGTGCTGGGTGTCTCGCCAAACAAGGCTTTGGACAGGATGTACAGCGGCAAGCGGTCGAAGGCTGGCTTGAGCCACCAGAACAGAAAAAGTGCGGTTGATGGGTGCTCCCAGAGCAACACGGTAAGCAAGGCAAATACCGGCAGGCTCACGAGCGCCCAGGTACTCATCAGCAGCAGGCGATGCTCGCGGGCCATGAGTATGCCAAGGTCCATGGCTTCCCAGGCTGTACGGGGGCGAATCACGACGCTCGCATCACTCAGGCGCATGGAGGGCCCGCCCGGCGAAAATCAGGTAAGCGGCCACCAGCAGCCACAGTGTGGCGCCGACCAGGTATTTGATCCACGGGGCCACAGTCGTGGTGGATGACCAGTAAGCTTCGATAAACGCGGCGATCAGCAGGAATACCATTACGCCACACAGCATCTGTACGCTTTTGCGTGCAGCCAATCTCAGGGATTCGCTGCGTGCCAGGGGGCCTGGAGCAATCAACGCCCAGCCCAGTTGCAGCCCCGCCGCTCCGGCCAGGGCGATTGCGCTCAGTTCGAAGGCGCCGTGGCCGATCACAAACGACCAGAAGGTCTGGCCATAGCCTATTTCGGTAAGGTGGCCGGAGATTGCACCGATGATCAAACCGTTGAAAATCAGAAAAAACACGCTGCCCAGACCCAACAGCAAACCAGCGGCAAAGGTCTGGAAGGCGATGCCGGTGTTGTGCATCACGTAGTAGCCAAACATCATCCAGTCTTCACTGGAGGCCCGGTCGGCAGCCCTGCCCAGGCGACTGGCATCGGGGTCGTACATGCTTTGCATCTCGGCGACCTGTTGTGGGCTGATGATGCTGTAGATGAGGTCGGGAAACAGGTAGACCAGTAAGGCTATGCCCGCCAGGCTGCCAAAGAACAGCGCGCTGGCGATCGCCACAAAGCGCCACTGCTCGCGTACCAGGCGAGGGAAACCGGCCAGCAGGAAGCTCAATACATTCGCGGCCAATTGGCTGCGGTGGCGATACAACTGTTGGTGGCCGCGCAGGGCAAGCTGTTGCAGAGGGTCCACCAGATAGCTGCTGTAGCCCCGGTCCTGTGCCATCGCGAGGTGCTGGCACAAACGTCGGTATTGGCGGGGGAAATCGGCCATGTCGCTTGCCTTGGTTTTGCCTTGCTCCAACTGTTTCAGTTGTTCTGCAAAGGCCTGCCATTCAGGTTGGTGACGGCTTTCGAACAGGCTCTGTTTCATGTCGGCCCCAGCAAACCACGGGCCACGCCGTTGAGGTGTTCTGTCGCCCGTGCGGGAGATACCTGCAGGGGAGCGGCGAGGATGGCGGCCAGTTCCCGTACCCGTTCGCTGGACAGTTCGCCTTGGCGTTCGGCGAAGCCGAGGATGGCGCGCTGCTCACTCAGCTCCAGGGTGAATGGCAGGCGCAGCGCAGGGGCTTGGGGGATAGCGGGGCGGGCAAGCGGTAGCGTTTGGTAAATCACCAGGGTTCCGGCGGCCAAATCGCCCAGACGCTTGAAGTGAGGGTGTTGCAGGCAACTGATGGCGCCGATGAAGTAGCCAAACGGCAACATGTCGACAAAGCGCAGCAGGTTCCGGGTCAGCGAAGCGGACCAGCCAACGGGTGTGCCGTCGTCTTGAATGACCCGCAGGCCCATGACTTGCTTGCCGGGTGAGCGGCCCTGATTGAGCACTTCGAACAGCACCATGTACCACCAACTGACCAGGAACAGCAGCAATGAACCCAGGCCAATCCCTACATTGCCCAGCAGGGCCAGGGGTACCAGCAGGATGCCCATGATCAACCCGCGCACGCCCAGATCGAAAGCGAAGGCCAGCATGCGTGGCGGCAGGCCGGCAGGGCGCAAGGGCAGATCGATGCCCTCCGGGGTTTCGATCTGGTAGCAAGTGTCCAAAGGAGCTGATGGCATTGCGATCCTTGGCAGTGCGAAGCGGTTGAGAGAGTCGGATGCTAGCAGTGTCAACGGTGGAAGCAACCACTCAAGGTTTTGCTGGATGTTTGTACAGTGAAGGTATTGCTGGCCGCGAGCGCCATGCAGCGCCTAGACTTTGTCGGTCTTCAACACAGGAACAGCCCGTGACCACCATTTTCTGGTACGACTATGAAACCACTGGCATCAACCCGCGCAGCGATCGCCCGCTGCAGGTCGCCGGTATTCGTACCGACCTCGAACTCAACGAGGTCGCTGCGCCGGTCAACCTGTATTGCCTGCCCGGCGACGATATCCTGCCCCATCCGGCCGCGTGTGCAATCACCGGCATCTCCCCCGCCGTCCTGGCGGAGAAGGGCCTGAGCGAAGCCGACTTCATGACCCGGGTGCACGCCGAGTTGGCCGCACCGGGCACCTGCGGCGCCGGTTACAACACGCTGCGATTTGACGATGAGATGACGCGGTACAGCCTGTATCGCAACTTTTTTGACCCCTACGCACGCGAGTGGCAGGGCGGCAACAGCCGCTGGGATCTGATCGATGTAGTGCGCACCGCGTATGCGCTGCGCCCTGAGGGTATCGCCTGGCCTGAACAGGATGGGCGCGTCACCCTCAAGCTCGAGCGGATGACCGAGGCCAACGGCATCGATCATGGCCAGGCCCACGATGCACTGTCTGACGTGCGCGCGACCATCGCCCTGGCCCGTCTGGTGCGTGAGAAACAGCCCAAGCTTTATGAGTGGTTGTTTCAATTGCGCAGCAAGCAACGGGTCATGGACCAGGTGCGTCTGCTGCAACCGATGGTACATATCTCCGGGCGCTTTGCTGCCGAGCGTCATTACCTGGGAGTGGTACTGCCACTGGCCTGGCATCCGCGCAATCGCAATGCGTTGATCGTCTGCGACCTGGGGCTGGACCCTCAAGGGTTGCTGGATCTCGACGTCGATACCTTGCGTCAGCGCCTTTACACGCGCCGTGACGATTTAGCCGAAGGTGAGCTGCCCGTGCCGCTCAAGTTGTTGCATATCAACCGTTGCCCGGTGGTTGCCCCATTGAGTGTCTTACGGGCGCAAGACTGTGAACGACTGCACTTGGATATGGGCACCTGCCAGGCGCGGGCGCTGCGACTAACTGACGCACAGGAAGTTTGGCGTGACAAGTTGGCGGCCATTTATGCCGAGGAAGACTTTACGCCGAGTGCCGACCCGGAGCAGCAGCTCTACGACGGTTTTATTGGCGACCGCGACCGTCGTTTATGCGAACAAGTCCGCACGGCTGAACCTGTGGATCTTGCACGCCAGCAGTGGCCATTTGATGATCATCGGTTGCCCGAATTATTATTTCGCTACCGTGCCCGCAACTTTCCCGACACCTTGAACAACGAGGAACAACAACGCTGGAAACTGTTCTGCCAGCAACGTTTGTCGAATCCGGAGTACGGGGCGCCCAATACTCTCGAGGCATTTAAGCTGGCGCGTGTTGAGTTGGCTGCTAGTGCTACATCGTTTCAGTGTCAGGTGCTGGATCAGTGGCAGGAATATGCCGACACTTTAGCCGCTCGTCTGGATCTGTAGTCGGGTAGTTGTAGAATATTCGGACAATAAAAAACGCCAGCGAGCTGGCGTTTTTTATGTGCAGCGTATCAGGCAAGCGCCTGGCGAAGCTTAGCCCAGCAGGGTAGCCCAGCCTTCAACGACATCGCCGCCCCACTTGGCTTTCCACTCTTTCAGCGTTTTGTGGTTGCCACCTTTGGTTTCAATCACTTCGCCGTTATGCGGGTTCTTGTATTGCTTAACCTTGCGGGCACGCTTGGTGCCGGTAGTTTTTACAGCGCCGCGCGGTGCTTTAACTTTCGACTCTGGATCCAGCAGCGCGATGATGTCACGCAGGGATTTGGAGTATTCACCCATCAGGGCGCGCAGTTTGCCTTCGAATTCCAGCTCGGTTTGCAGCTTGTCGTCTTGGGACAGGTTCTTCAAACGGGCTTGCAGCTCTTTGATAGCTTCTTCGGTGGCGCGGTATTCGTTGATCAGTGACATGTGGACTACCTTATGTAGAGCGCTGATTGACAGGGGAGTGACTCAATAATAGTCAGGCAATTTCTCCAAGTAAACATTTAAGGGTGCATTTATGTGAATTACTTTCAATGTTTGTGGCAAACCTGCGCAATCGAGTTAATTAATAGGTGGTAAGCCTAAAGATTATTCCGCTTGTGTTTTGATAACTGGCCACCTCTGCCGTTTTACGGTCATCTAGTGGTGGTAAAACCTTAGGCAATTAAGGGTGATGGCCGGGCGCGGGTGTGGAACAAGCCTCAATCAATACTGCAGTTTTTCTGCGTAATCGCTAGAATGGCGGCCTTTGCGAAGTTCTGGAGTTTCCCCCTAATGCGCACTTTTCGGCTGGTGATTGCTTGCCCGGACCGGGTTGGTATCGTTGCCAAAGTCAGTAACTTTCTGGCTTCCCATAACGGTTGGATCACCGAGGCGAGCCATCACTCGGACGATCTCAGCGGTTGGTTTTTCATGCGTCACGAAATTCGTGCCGACACGTTGCCTTTCGGCCTTGAAGCCTTTCGCGAGGCGTTTGCGCCAATCGCTGAAGAGTTTTCGATGACCTGGCACATTACCGACACCGAGCAGAAAAAACGCGTGGTGCTGATGGCCAGCCGTGAGTCCCATTGCCTGGCCGACTTGCTGCACCGCTGGCACAGCGATGAGCTCGATTGCGAGATCGCGTGTGTGATCTCCAACCACGACGACCTGCGCAGCATGGTCGAGTGGCATGGCATTCCTTACTACCACGTACCGGTCAACCCGCAGGACAAGGAGCCGGCATTCGCCGAAGTCTCCCGCCTGGTCAAGCAGCACGAGGCCGACGTGGTGGTATTGGCGCGCTACATGCAGATCCTGCCGCCGGAACTGTGCCGCGAGTACGCCGGCAAGGTGATCAACATTCACCACAGCTTTCTGCCATCGTTTGTCGGCGCCAAGCCTTACCATCAGGCTTCCCTGCGCGGCGTGAAGCTGATTGGCGCTACTTGCCACTATGTCACCGAGGAGCTGGACGCCGGTCCGATCATCGAGCAGGACGTGGTGCGCGTCAGCCACAGCGACAGCATTGAAGACATGGTGCGCTTCGGCCGTGATGTCGAGAAGATGGTCCTGGCCCGTGGCCTGCGTTACCACCTGGAAGACCGCGTGCTGGTACATGGCAACAAAACCGTGGTGTTCTGATACCCGCGGCTTTTGATTGATCAAAAAAGGGCCTGGGCGTTAAATCGTCCCAGGCCCTTTTTCATTGTTGCTGTTGAGGATTGAACGATGAGCGATCCACTGGACAAAGCCACCTCCAAACCACCCGCGACGCTGGGGGAGGGCTGTTTGAGCCGGTTTGACCCGGATGACCTGGACGCTGAAGACGGCACCGAGTTTCCCGGTGCCGCCGAACTGTGGGAGCAGGAGAAGGGCAAGCCCGAGCCCACAGCTGAATAACGCGGGCCCAGGGTCAGATCCGGAAACTGCCCACCAACTGCTTCAAGCGCGATGCTTGTTGTTCCAGGTCGGTGCAGGCCCGCAAGGTTGCGTGCAGGTTTTCCACACCTTCCTGATTGAGGGTGTTGATCTCGGTGATGTCCATGTTGATCGACTCCACCACGGAGGTCTGTTCCTCGGTAGCGGTGGCGACCGACTGATTCATGCCGTCAATCTCGCCAATACGTTGGGTCACGCTGTTCAAGCGCTCACCCGCCAGGTTGGCAATCTCCACGCTGTCCAGGCTGTGGCGCTGGCTTTCACTCATGGTGCTGACAGATTCACGCGCGCCGACTTGCAGTTCCTCGATCATCTTCTGCACTTGTTGTGCCGATTCCTGAGTGCGATGGGCCAGGTTGCGGACCTCGTCGGCCACCACTGCAAACCCGCGCCCGGCTTCACCGGCACGGGCGGCTTCGATTGCAGCGTTCAGGGCCAGCAGGTTGGTCTGCTGGGAGATGCTGGTGATCACCTCGAGAATTTGCCCGATATTCACCGTCTTGCTATTGAGCGCTTCGATATTGGTGCTGGAAGCGCTGATCATTCCGGACAGCTGGTTCATGGCCTTGATATTGCGCTCCACCACCTGCTGGCCGTCTTGCGCCAGTTGCCGTGCGTCGGTGGCCTGATGGGAGGCTTGCGCTGCATTGCGTGCGATTTCCTGGGCGGCGGCCCCCAGTTCGTTGATCGCGGCGGCGACGCTGTTGGTACGGTTGGCTTGCTCGTCGGAGTTGACCATCGATGAGTTGGAGGCGCTGACCACGCGCAGGGCAACTTCGTTGACCTGTTGAGTGGCCGAGGATACTTCGCGAATCGACGTATGAATTCTCTCAACGAAGCGGTTGAAAGCATTGCCGAGGGTGCCGAATTCGTCGTGGTTCTGGATGGTCAAGCGGCGGGTCAGGTCACCTTCGCCATCGGCGATGTCCTGCATGGCGCGGGTCATCAGGTGCAGGGGTTGCAACAGGACGCGGATCAGCATGCCCAGCAGCGCGATGATGATCACCACGGCGATGACGGTGGCTATCACCGCCGAGGTGCGGAATTTGCTGAGCATGGCGAAGGATTTGTCTTTATCCACCGAAATGCCCAGGTACCATTTTACCGACGGCAGGCCTTTGATCGGGGTAAAGGTCACGATGTTGTCTTTGCCGTTGGCTTCGACTTCGCTGAAGTCACCGCTGATTGTCGGTGTATTTTTTGGGTACACGTCCGCCAGGGTCTTCATCACCAGGGGTTTGTCCGGGTGCACCAGCACTTTGCCATCGGCACTGACCAAAAAGGCATAGCCCATACCGCCAAAGTTCAGCGCGCCGATATTATCTACCAGGGTTTGCAGGCTCAGGTCGCCACCTACCACGCCGATGCTCTGGCCGGCTTTGGCACTGGGCGTGGCGATGGAAATAATCAACTGCCCGGTGGCTGCGTCGATGTAGGGCTCAGTCAGTGTTGAACCGTTACTGCTCTGGGCGCCTGTATACCAGGGGCGAACCCGGGGGTCGAAGCCGTCCGGCATCTTGGTATCGGGGCGGATGGTGAAGGCGCCTTTGCTGTCGCCCACGTAGGTTGCCATGAACGAGGAGGTCAGGGCTTTCTGTTCCAGCAGCGTTGCGACCGCTGCCGGTTCCGGGTTGATGGCGATGTTTTGTGCCGCGTTTTCCACCAGGGCAATACGCCCGGCGAGCCAGGTTTGAATATTGCTGGCGGTGACATCCCCCATTTCATGCAGGTAGTTGTTGAGGTCGTCGCGAATTGCGTTGCGTTGCAGGTAGTCGTTGTAGAGGGTAAACAGTGCGAAGGCGGCGATGACGATAAGGGAGGCTGCAAGCAGGATTTTGTGGCTGAAGCGCAGATTTTTATTCATGGCTTGTAGGGTCCGCTAAGGTCTTAATATCCGAAGCGCGTCCTTGTGGGAGGCGCAAAATGGCAGCGTTAAAAAAAGGTGTGATATTTCTCGTTAGTCCCTGTAGGAGCTATCTGACCTATTTTTAGACTTTGTGGGTCTCACATGTGTCTATATCGACCTGGCGATACTAAAGATTAACCATAGGTGACGAAATGCCTGACTCTTCGCAACTCCTTATCGGCGCGGGCCTGGATGGCCAACCCATCGCTCAGGCCATGCGCCTGGCCAACCGTCACGGGTTGATTGCCGGCGCCACCGGCACAGGCAAGACCGTCACGTTGCAGCGCCTGGCGGAAGCCTTCAGTGATGCGGGCGTGGCCGTGTTTGCCGCCGACATCAAGGGCGACCTGTGCGGCCTGGGCGCTGCCGCCAACCCTCAAGGCAAGGTGGCCGAGCGCATTGCGGGCATGCCCTTCCTCAATTACACGGCGAAGGCTTATCCGGTCACGTTGTGGGATATCCACGGGCAGTCCGGTCATCCGCTGCGCACCACCATCAGCGAGATGGGCCCGTTATTGCTCGGCGCGTTGCTCGAGCTCACCGACAGCCAGCAATCGGCGCTCTACGCGACATTCAAGGTGGCAGACCGCGAGGGCCTGTTGCTGCTGGACCTCAAGGACCTCAAGGCCCTGCTCAATCACCTGCGTTATCACCCGGAGTTGCTGGGCGACGACGCTGCGCTGATGACCACCGGCTCCAGCCAGGCATTGCTCAGGCGTCTGGCCGTGCTGGAACAGCAGGGCGCCGAAGCGCTGTTTGGTGAACCGGCTCTGCAGCTTGAAGATATTTTGCAACCCGCCAGCGATGGTCGCGGGCGCATCCATTTGTTGGACGCCAGCCGTCTTGTGCATGAGGCGCCCAAGGTCTACGCGACGTTCCTGTTGTGGCTGCTGGCCGAGCTGTTCGAGCAATTGCCGGAGCGTGGCGATGCCGACAAGCCGCTGCTGGCACTGTTCTTCGACGAAGCGCATTTGCTGTTCGCGGATACGCCCAAGGCATTGCAGGACCGTCTGGAGCAAGTGGTGCGTTTGATCCGTTCCAAAGGGGTGGGCGTGTATTTCGTCACTCAATCTCCGGGCGATTTACCTGACACGGTATTGGCGCAACTGGGTCTGCGTATTCAGCACGGCTTGCGTGCTTTCACAACTAAAGAACAGAAGTCCCTGAGGGCTGTGGCGGACGGCTTCCGACCCAATCCGGCCTTCGATACGCTGTCTGTGCTGACGGAGCTGGGCACGGGTGAGGCCTTGGTCGGCACCTTGCAGGAAAAAGGCACACCGCAAGTCGTTCAGCGTGTGCTGGTTGCGCCGCCGCAGTCGCGGATCGGGCCACTCAGCGAAGCTGAGCGTGCGGCATTGATCGCCAGTTCGCCGTTGCTGGGTCGGTATGACAAGCCGATTGACCGCGAGTCGGCCTACGAAGTGCTAATGGCGCGCAAGGACCTTGGGACGACCGAGGAGGCCAAGCCGAGCGCCGAAGAGCCGAGTTTCACCGATAAGGCCGGAGAATTTTTGGGGACTACGGCAGGCAAGGCGCTCAAATCGGCCATGCAGCAGGCCGCCAACCAAATGGGCCGTCAACTGGTGCGTGGCCTTTTGGGCTCGTTGTTGGGCGGTAGCAAGCGCAAGTGAGGGATCAGGGTTTGGGCCTGGCGTGGGCGGCCAACCGCTCCAGTGCTGCGCGCAAGCCCGGATCGCTGATCCCGTCGGCCGTTGCCTGGATGGTCTCGGCGGCGTTTTCCGAGAGGTCCAGCGTATGTCCCGCCGCGCCTTGCAGCACGGCGGGCGGCTGAACCTTGAACTGGATACGCGTCAGGCTGGCGAACTCATCAAACAGCATTAACTGGCGCTGCAAGCGTTTTTGCTGATAGCGCAGGCGGGTCGCCCAGTGGCCGTCGGTGACAATTAACAGCAAATTGCCTTCACGCCAGGACGCCACACGGCAATGTTCCCGCGCGGCGGGTTGCAATTGGCTGTCGAGCAAGCGCTGCAAATGGCCCAAGCGTTGCGCGTGGCCGAAGATGGCTTTTAACGGCTTGGCTTCGCGAAGCAACACGCTGGGCGCGCGGGCTGTATGTGGGCGAAATGCCATGTTTAGACACCTTAAGTAACAGAGCCGCCATCTTAGCAGAAAGCGCCCGTGTGCCCCCGGGCAAAGCGCTGGCCGGGCTTTGCCGGGGAAATCAATAGGTAACTTCTGCGCTTGATGGGTTGAAGTTCCGGTAAAAGCCCTTATTTTAAACAGGCCCTCTCACAGCACCATGCCAGCATCGGGGAACAACGCCACTTTCCTCACCCACGAATCCGGGTAGAATGCGCGTTCGCATGCGGCCGTGAGGGCTGCTCGGGCCACTCACGGTGCGCCCTCCATCCCTATGTGTGGAAGAACCTGCCGATATGTTTGCGCCTTTGTTAAAGAAACTTTTTGGAAGCAAGAATGAGCGCGAAGTTAAACGCATGCTCAAGACGGTGCAGCTGGTCAATGCTTTCGAAGAGCAGATGGTTGCCCTTTCGGACGAGCAATTGCGCGCCAAGACCCAAGAGTTCAAGGCCCGCATAGCCAAAGGTGAAACCCTCGACAAGCTGCTTCCCGAAGCCTTTGCGGTCGCCCGTGAAGCCGGTAAGCGTGTCATGGGCATGCGCCACTTCGACGTTCAGTTGATCGGCGGCATGACCTTGCATGAAGGCATGATTGCCGAAATGCGTACCGGTGAAGGCAAGACCCTGGTGGCAACCCTGGGCGTTTACCTCAACGCACTGTCCGGCAAGGGCGTGCACGTTGTGACGGTGAACGACTACCTGGCCCGTCGGGACGCCAACTGGATGCGCCCGCTCTATGAATTCCTCGGCCTGACCGTCGGCGTGGTTACGCCGTTCCAGCCGCCGGAAGAAAAGCGCGCCGCCTACGCTGCCGACATCACCTACGGCACCAACAACGAATTCGGTTTCGACTACCTGCGCGACAACATGGCGTTCAGCATGGAAGAAAAATTCCAGCGCGAACTCAACTTTGCCGTGATCGACGAAGTCGACTCCATCCTCATCGACGAAGCCCGTACCCCGCTGATCATCTCCGGCCAGGCTGAAGACAGCTCGCGTCTGTACACCGAAATCAACAAACTGATTCCGCGCCTGACCCAACACGTTGAAGAAGTTGAAGGTGTGGTGACCAAAGAAGGTCACTTCACCATCGACGAGAAGACCCGTCAGGTCGAGTTCAACGAAGCCGGTCACCAGTTCGTCGAAGAGATGCTGACCCAGATCGGCGAGCTGGCCGAAGGCGAAAGCCTGTACTCGGCACACAACCTGGGCCTGTTGACCCACGTGTATGCCGGCCTGCGCGCCCACAAGCTGTTCCACCGCAACGTTGAATACATCGTGCAGGACGGCCAGGTTGTACTGGTCGACGAACACACCGGTCGCACCATGCCGGGGCGTCGCCTGTCCGAAGGCCTGCACCAGGCCATCGAAGCGAAGGAACACCTCAACATCCAGGCCGAAAGCCAGACGTTGGCGTCCACCACCTTCCAGAACTACTTCCGTCTGTACAACAAACTGTCCGGCATGACCGGTACGGCCGACACCGAAGCGTTCGAATTCCACCAGATCTACAGCCTGGCCGTGATGGTGATTCCACCGAACAAGCCACTGGCACGTAAAGATTTCAACGACCTGGTGTTCCTGACGGCCGAAGAGAAATACGCGGCAATCATCAACGACATCAAAGACGGCATGGCCCAGGGCCGTCCGATCCTGGTGGGTACTGCCACCATCGAGACTTCCGAGCACGTGTCCAACCTGCTCAACAAGGAAGGCATCGAGCACAAGGTTCTGAACGCCAAGTTCCACGAAAAAGAAGCCGAGATCATCGCCCAGGCCGGTCGCCCTGGCGCGCTGACCATTGCCACCAACATGGCCGGTCGTGGTACCGACATCCTGTTGGGCGGTAACTGGGAAGTGGAAGTTGCGGCACTGGAAAACCCGAGCCCCGAGCAAATCGCCCAGATCAAGGCTGATTGGCAGAAACGCCACCAGGCCGTTCTGGAATCCGGTGGCCTGCAGGTGATTGCGTCCGAGCGTCACGAATCGCGCCGTATCGACAACCAGCTGCGTGGTCGTGCCGGCCGTCAGGGTGACGCCGGTTCCAGCCGCTTCTACCTGTCCCTGGAAGACAGCCTGATGCGCATCTTCGCCTCTGACCGGGTGAAGAACTTCATGAAGGCCTTGGGCATGCAGTCCGGTGAAGCGATCGAGCACCGCATGGTGACCAACGCCATCGAGAAGGCGCAGCGCAAGGTTGAAGGCCGTAACTTCGACATTCGCAAGCAACTGCTCGAGTTCGATGACGTCAACAACGAACAGCGTAAAGTGATCTATCACATGCGTAACACGTTGCTGGCCGCCGACAACATTGGCGAGACCATCGCCGATTTCCGTCAGGACGTGCTCAACGCCACCGTCAGCGCACACATTCCGCCACAGTCCCTGCCAGAGCAGTGGGATGTTGCCGGTCTGGAAGCGGCTTTGAAGAGCGATTTCGGTGTGGACTTGCCGGTTCAGCAATGGCTGGACGAAGACGACCACCTGTACGAAGAGACGCTGCGCGAGAAGCTGATGACCGAGCTGCTGGCCGCGTACAACGAAAAAGAAGAGCAGGCGAGTGCCGAAGCACTGCGCACCTTCGAGAAACAAATCGTACTGCGCGTGCTGGACGACCTGTGGAAAGACCACCTGTCGACCATGGACCACTTGCGTCACGGTATCCACCTGCGTGGCTACGCCCAGAAGAACCCAAAGCAAGAGTACAAGCGCGAGTCGTTCACGCTGTTCTCCGAGTTGCTGGATTCGATCAAGCGCGATTCGATTCGCGTGCTGTCCCACGTTCAGGTGCGTCGCGAAGACCCGATCGAGGAAGAAGCTCGCCTGCGTCAGGAAGCCGAAGCACTGGCTGCGCGCATGCAGTTCCAGCACGACGAAGCGCCGGGCCTTGAGGCGCCGGAAATCCTCGGCGAGGAGGTCGATGTGGCCCTGGCTCAGACGCCGGTTCGCAACGATCAGAAGCTGGGCCGCAACGAACTGTGCTGGTGCGGTTCGGGCAAGAAGTTCAAACACTGCCACGGCGAAATCAACTAAGATTTTTGCCTGACGCTGCAACACCCTGCGCCGCGACCGGCCTTTGCCGTCGCGGCGTTTTGCCATTAATTTCACCGTCGCTCACGACGGTACAGACATCACCTCATTTTTAAGGAGCGCATTCATGGCTGTTGGTCTTGGTCCTTTGCCCACTTTGCACCCGGTCGCCGGTTTTGAACTCGGTATCGCTTCGGCCGGCATCAAGCGCCCGGGGCGTAAAGATGTGGTGGTGATGCGCTGTGCCGAAGGCTCGACCGTCGCCGGTGTGTTCACCCTTAATGCGTTCTGCGCAGCGCCGGTGATCCTGGCCAAGCAGCGCGTGGCCGGTAACATCCGTTACCTGCTGACCAACACCGGCAACGCTAACGCCGGCACCGGCGAGCCGGGCCTTGTAGCGGCTGCGCGCACCTGCGCCAAGCTGGCCCAGATTGCCGGGGTTGATGCCAGCCAGGTGCTGCCGTACTCCACCGGTGTGATCGGTGAGCCGCTGCCCGTCGAGAAAATCGAAGGCGCCCTGCAAGCTGCGCTGGATGACCTGTCTGTGGATAACTGGGCCGCTGCGGCCACCGGCATCATGACCACCGATACCCTGCCCAAAGGCGCGAGCCGTCAGTTTGTGCACGATGGCGTGACTGTCACCGTGACCGGCATCAGCAAGGGCGCGGGCATGATCCGCCCAAACATGGCCACCATGCTCGGCTACATCGCCACCGACGCCAAAGTCTCCCGTGACGTGCTGCACCGCTTGATCCTGGACGGCGCCAACAAGTCGTTCAACCGCATCACTATCGATGGCGACACCTCGACCAACGACTGCTGCATGCTGATCGCCACTGGCCAGGCTAACCTGCCGGAAATCACCGAGGCCAGCGGCCCGCTGTTCACGGCGTTGAAGCAGGCTGTGTTTGAAGTGTGCATGGACGTGGCCCAGGCCATCGTGCGTGACGGCGAAGGCGCGACCAAGTTCGTCACTGTTGAAGTGAATGGCGGCGGTAACCACCAGGAATGCCTGGACGTGGGCTACACCGTGGCGCACTCGCCGCTGATCAAGACCGCACTGTTCGCCTCCGACCCGAACTGGGGCCGTATTCTCGCCGCCGTGGGCCGTGCCGGTGTGCCGGACCTGGACGTGAGCAAGATCGACGTGTTCCTCGGCGATGTGTGCATTGCCAGCCGTGGCGCTCGTGCCGAGTCCTACACCGAAGCCCAGGGTTCGGCCGTGATGCAGCAGGAAGAAATCACCATCCGTATCGAGCTGGGCCGTGGTGCGTGCAGCGAAACCATCTGGACCACCGACCTGTCCCACGAGTACGTGAAGATCAACGCGGAATACCGTACCTGATAACACAGAGGATAAGCGCGGTGAAACGAGTGCATGTAGCAGCAGCGGTGATCCGCGGCGTCGACGGCAGGATTCTGCTGGCGCGCCGTGCCGATACACAGCACCAGGGCGGCCTGTGGGAGTTTCCCGGCGGCAAGGTGGAGGCCGATGAGTCGGTCGCCGCCGCGCTGTCGCGCGAGTTGCAGGAAGAACTGGGCATTCAGGTCACCACGGCCCGGCCGCTGATCAAGGTGCAACATGACTACCCGGACAAGCAGGTGTTGCTGGACGTGTGGGAAGTCTCGGCCTTTACCGGCGAGCCTCATGGTGCCGAAGGGCAGCCATTGGAGTGGGTGGCGCCTCGGGACTTGATCAACTATGAGTTCCCGGCGGCGAATGCGCCGATTGTGGCGGCCGCGCGTTTGCCAGCCGAATACCTGATCACGCCTGGCGAACTGGAAACCCCGACCCTGTTGCGCGGTATCCAGAAAGCCATTGCCGGTGGCACCAGGCTGATTCAACTGCGCGCGCCGAACGGTTACGACCCCAAATACCGTGACCTGGCGGTAGACGCGGTGGGCCTGTGCGCCGGCAAGGCGCAGTTGATGCTCAAGGGGCCGTTTGAATGGCTGGGGGATTTTCCTGCAGCTGGCTGGCACATGACTTCGGCACAATTGCGTAAATACGCAAGCAAAGGCCGGCCGCTGCCGAAGGATCGTTGGCTGGCGGCCTCATGCCATAACGCTGAAGAGCTGGCGCTGGCAGAAATGATGGACGTGGATTTTGTCACGCTGTCGCCGGTGCAGCCGACCCAGACTCATCCGGATGGCCAGCCGCTCGGTTGGGAAATGGCTGCTCAGTTGATCCGTGGGTTCAGCAAGCCGGTGTTTCTGTTGGGTGGGGTTGGGCCTGCCGAGCGGGAGAAGGCTTGGGAGGCTGGGGCCCAGGGTGTGGCCGGGATTCGGGCGTTCTGGCCTGAGGTTTGATGCAACTTTGATGGCCTCATCGCTGGCTTGCCTGCGATGAGGCCCTATCAATCACTAAAAAACATCAATGGGGTTTGGCCGCCGCCTGCCACAACACTTCCGCAACCCCTTGGCGCTTGGCAATCACCCGTGCCGCCACAAACAACAAATCCGACAACCGATTGATATACGACAGCCCCACGCCTTCCAGCGGCTCGACCGCATTCAACTGCTGACACCGCCGCTCCGCACTGCGCGCCAGGCTGCGGCACACATGGGCCTGGGCGATCAACGCCGAGCCACCGGGCAAAATGAAATTCTCCAGCGGCCCCACTTCCTCGTTCCAACGGTCAATCGCCGCTTCCAGCCGGTCCACTTCCGCTGCGTTCAATGCTTTGTACACCGGCATCGCCAGTTCACCGCCCAGGTCAAACAACCGATGCTGGCACGGCGTAAGCACGTCGATCACGTCCTTCAGTTCTGGATGTTTGCCGCTTTGTTCTTCCAGGTTGGCCAGCAGCAATCCCAACTGGCTGTTCAGCGTATCCACTTCACCGATAGCCTCAACGCGCGGATGATCCTTGGGCACGCGACGGCCGTCGCCCAGGCCCGTCTCGCCTTTGTCGCCGGTACGTGTGTAGATCTTCGACAGGCGAAAGCCCATGGTCATTGCTCCAGTCGGGTGAGTTCGTAAGGTGGCAGTTGGCTGCCGGCCAAAGGCAAGCGCAGGGTAAAGCAAGTGCCTTGGCCCGGTGTGGAGTGCACTTCCATCTGGCCCTTGTGGTTATTGGTGATGATGAAATACGACACTGACAGCCCGAGCCCGGTGCCTTGGCCGATTTCCTTGGTGGTGAAGAACGGCTCGAAGGTGCGCTTGCGTACGTTCTCACTCATGCCAATGCCGTTGTCTTCCACCTGGATCTCGGCCCACGGCGGGTTCAGGCGAGTACGCAGGATAATACGCCCCGGCTCGCTGTCGTCTTCACGCTGGTGAATGGCCTGGGCGGCGTTTTTCAGCAGGTTGAGCAGTACCTGTTCCAACTCGTTGGCGGTGCCGGGCACGGGGCCCAGTTGCGGGTCGAATTGACGGATGATTGCCTGGCCCTTGAAGTCGAAGCCGATGGTCAGGTCGAAGTCGTTGCCGGCAATGTCTACGGCCTGATCAATCAATGCGGGCAAATCGCAGGGCGCCATCTGGCGATTGCTGCGGCGGCTGAAGCTGAGCATGTGGGTGACGATTTTCGCCGCGCGCGCACCAGCCTGTTGAATGCCGTCGAGCAATTGCGGCACTTCGCGGCTTTGCAGGTAACGGTTCACGGTTTCCAGCTCGATGCCCGCCTGTTCGGCGTGCTCCAGGTTTTTGGGCAAGTCGGGAGACAGGCGGCGGCGAATGTTCTGCACGTTGTGCAGGATCGCCCCCAAGGGGTTGTTGATTTCATGGGCCATGCCTGCTGCGAGGCCGCCGACAGACAACATTTTCTCCGACTGCACCATCATTTCTTCCAGGGACAGGCGTTGGGTGATGTCATCGATACGGATCACCACGCCACGCCCGGCGCCGCCCATCAGCGGGTAAAAGGTGAGGGCGTAATGCTTGGCCTCGTCATCCTTGACCCACGTGACGCGCTCGATCCGCTCTACGCTGTGTTGTTCAACCGTGGCCTTGATCTGCGGCAGGTAGGGCTTGAGCGGCTGGAACGCCAGGAAGATCGGCTGGTTCAGCGCTTCATCCAGACGCGTGCCGGAAAGCGCGCTGGCTTCCTGGTTCCACTGGGTCACGTAGAGCTGTTCGTCCAGGGCGATCAGCGCCGAGGGCATGGAGTCAATGATGCTGTTCAGGTAGTTCTGGAAGCCGGTGAGTTTTTTCTCGATCTTGCTGCGAACCTGTACTTCCAGTTCCAGCTTGCGGTTGGTATGGCGGGTTTCTTCGGCCAGGCCCTGAGCCTGGTCATAAGCGGCCTGGGAGTCGTCGCGCGCGCGTTTGAGCTGCTGCTCACGGGCTTCGATGCGCGACAACATGGTGTTGAAGGCTTCAGCCAGGCTGCCGATTTCATCATGGTTGCCGCGGCGGGCGCGCAGGGCGTAGTTCTCTTCGCGGGTCACCTGGCGTGACAGTTCCTCGAGTTCGTGGATCGGGCGGGTGATCAGGCGTTTGATCTGCCGGGCGATGATCAACCACAGCAGCACACTGAAAATCAGGATGCCCAGGCTGGCGGTCAGGGTGCCGGTGTAGAAAGCCACCGGCAACTCGCTGCTCGCCACCAGGAGCAGGTGCCCGGAAGGTTGGCCGGCGCGGGGCAGCGTGATGACCTGGTTGCTGCGAAACTCGGTGACCCGCCAGGCCTCAATGTGCCGGTAGTTATCCGGCAGGTGCAGGCGGTTGCCGTGTTGCATCTGCGCCAGGCGGTTGCCGTCGCCGTCGTACAGCGCTGCGGCGCGTAGTGGTGAGTAGCTGGTCAGCTCGTTAAGCAATGCGTCGGCCTTGGCCGGCGACTCAATGGCTTCGGCAGCCAGCGACGGGTTGGAAACCAGGCGGCCAATGGCCTGCAAGGCCTGCGGCGCCATACTTTCCTGTGAAATCCAGTAGGCGGCACTGATAAACGTCAGGTTGGCGACCAGCAACACGGTGGTCAACAACACCAGCAGAGCGGCCAGCAGTTTCTGCCCTACCGGTAGATTTTCTAGACGCTGGCGCAGTGGCATCAGGGTTTTCCCAGGTGATAGACAGGTAGGCAGGGTAGCGCGTGCCTCAGTCGCTGGCCAATCCGCGTGCAGCCAGGAAGGCGATCAGCCGTGCCTGTACTTGTTGCAAGTGGGGGAGAACCAATTGATGGCGTGCGGCCGCCTGGCAAGCGTAGCCGAGCAGGTAGCTGATTTCGGTGCGCCGGGCGTTGGCCACGTCCTGATACATGGAGGAATAGTTGGCGGCAGTGGCCTGGATCACCCGCTCAACTTCGCTGTGCAAAGCCTCGGCCGCCGCCGGCTGGCCGCAACATTCGAGCAACTCGGCCAGCTCGGCGCACAGGGTGGCGACTTCACACTGATGGGCCTGCAGGCCGCCGTTGCGGCATTGATACAGCACCGTCAGCGGGTTGATTGCGCAATTGAGCGCCAGCTTGCGCCACAGGCGCGTGAGAATGTCGGTACTCCATTCGTGGGGTATGCCGGCCGCCTGCAAATCGCTCAGCCAGAGTGGCGGGGCAGGGTGGGCGGCATCGCCGAGCCAGGTGTAGCCATGCCCGGCAAATACCACGCGCCAATCGCCGTCGCGGAAGGCGCCTTCGGTGCTGGACGCAAAGAGGCAACGCGCCTGGGGCAACTGCGCAGCGACGGCGTCCTGGCTGCCGAGGCCGTTTTGCAGCAGGATCAACTCGGCGTCCGGCGCCAGCCGATGCTGCAACTGTGCGACGGCGCTTTGTGCATCGTAGGCTTTGCACGCCGCTAACAGGCGGCGAATTGGCTCTGGGCTGTCAGGCGTTTCGCCAATCACGGGGTAAGTCTGTTCCACGCCGTGCTCCACCAGCGTCAACCCGGGCCCGGCTTGGTAACTCGCCAGGCGTGCGGCATCGCGCAGGATCAAGCGCACAGGCACGCCCGCGCGGGCCAGGCGCGTGGCCCAGAGTGTGCCGAGGCTGCCGGCGCCGAGAATATGCCAGGTAGTCGACATCAGTTTGTGCTCCGTAGGGTCGCTCACGGTGAACGGGACGAAAGAACCGCTATAATGCCCCGGCATTTTAGCTCGGGCGCGCTCCATCTCTACTGAGCCCGCCCCTTATATTGGAGAAATGACATGCCTTCGTTCGACGTGGTATCCGAACTGGACAAACACGAAGTCACCAACGCCGTCGAGAACGCCGTCAAGGAACTGGACCGTCGCTATGACTTGAAAGGCAAGGGCAGTTTCGAATTCAAGGAAAAGGAACTGACCGTCAACCTGACCGCCGAAGCCGACTTCCAGCTGGAAGCGATGATCGAAATCCTCAAGCTGTCGCTGGTCAAGCGCAAGATCGACGCACAATGCCTTGAAATCAAGGATGCGTACGCCTCCGGCAAACTGATGAAACAGGAAGCGGTGCTCAAAGAAGGCATCGACAAGGAGCTGGCGAAGAAAATCGTCGCCCACATCAAGGATGCCAAGCTGAAAGTCCAGGCGGCCATTCAGGGTGAGCAGGTACGTGTTACCGGCAAGAAGCGTGATGACTTGCAGGAAGCCATCGCTGCCCTGCGCGCCAAGACCTTCGACATGCCGCTGCAGTTCAACAACTTCCGCGACTGATGGCCCTTTGGGGAACCAGTCGATGTTTTTGACGTCCCACGCCCCAGAGTCTGTGCCTGCACGTGAGCCCTCCGGGGCTCATTTGCATTTTCAGGCAGCCAACAAGCCGTACATCCGCTAAACAGGAGAAGCTACATGGATTTAAACGCAGAAGTGGATCACCTGATCAAGACCTCCGAGTCTTGGCTCCCGATGATCATGGAGTACGGCAGCCGGTTCTTGCTGGCTGTGGTCACGCTGGCCATCGGTTGGTGGCTGATCAACGTGTTGACCCACCGGGTTGGGCGTTTGCTGGCGCTGCGTAACGCTGACCTGGCATTGCAACACTTCATCACCAGCCTGGCCAACATCGCGCTCAAAGTCATGCTGGTGGTCAACGTGGCATCCATGATCGGCGTGGCAACCACCTCGTTCGTTGCCGCAATCGGTGCCGCCACCCTGGCCATCGGCCTGGCGTTGCAAGGCAGCCTGGCGAACTTCGCCGGTGGCGTGCTGATTCTGTTGTTCCGCCCGTTTCGTATTGGTGACTGGATCGAAGCCCAGGGTACCTCCGGTACCGTCGACAGCATCCAGATCTTCCACACCGTGTTGCGCACCGGCGACAACAAGACCGTGATCATCCCCAACGGTAGCCTGTCCAATGGCCTGATCACCAACACCAACCGTCAGCCAACCCGCAAGGTGGTGTTTGACGTGGGTGTCGACTACGAAGCCGACCTGCAGAAAGCCCGTGAAGTGCTGTTGGAACTGGCGAAAGACCCACGGGTGTTGACTGATCCGGCCGCCGTTGCCGTGGTTTCGACCTTGGGTGACAGTTCTATCACTGTTTCTCTGCGTTGCTGGACCAAGACGCCTGATTATTGGGATGTAGTGTTCATGCTCAATGAACTGGCGCGCGATCGCTTGAAAGCGGCAGGAATTGATATTCCATTTCCGCAGCGGGTGATTCGAGTGATGCAGGAAAGTGCTGCGAAGTAACTAGGTGAGATGCTCTCGAACTTGGCTGAAAGGTCAGGTTCGATTGCAAAAGTTTAAACTCGATAGTTAGCTTGCTAGTTATTTATTTGATGAAATAATTCTGCAATAAAAAAGCCGCTCCCTTGTGAACAGGGGAGCGGCTTTTTATTTAAGGCCGAGGCCTTAAGCCATCGTTGTAATCAAATAACCAATTACAAGATGTTCAGCGGGTATTGCGCGATCAGACGCAGTTCGTCGATCGACGCCGAACCGTAGTACACGCCGTCAGACGAACGATACGTCGCTTGACGTACACGCAGGCTCAGGTCTTTTGCCGGGCCGCTCTGGATCACGTACTTGGCTTCGATGTCGCGTTCCCACTCTTTGCCGTTCGAGGTGGTGGCGGTGTTGGCGCCACTGCCGCTGACGTAACGAGTCATGAAGCTCAGGCCTGGTACGCCGAAAGTGGCCATGTTCAGGTCGTAGCGAGCTTGCCAGGATTTCTCGTCTTCAGCGTTGAAGTCGGAACGGGCGATGGAGTTGGCCAGGAACACTGTGCCGCCGCCGTCTACGCCGTAGCCGTAGTCACCGTCACCGCTGACTTTCTGGTAGGCCAGGGTGAAGGTGTGAGCCTGGATGGTGTACGCGCCCTGCAAGCTGTAGGCACGGTTATCCAGTTTGGTGGTGCCGTCTTTTTCTGCGCGTTGCAGGCCGGCGCCATCGCTCTTGGTGCTGTAGATGTTGAAGTCAACGGCCAGGGACTGTTCGTTGCTCAGCGCGTGAGTCCAGTTCAGGTTGGCGTAGGTTTTCTTCCAGTAGTCTTCAGTCTTCGCGTAGTACAGGCTGGCGCTGACTTCCGGCGTCAGGGCGTAGACACCACCGATGAAGTCGGTTTTGGTCAGGCCCAGGCTGTCACGGTAGGTCTGGTTCTGTGCCACGCTCGAAGTGAAGTGACCGCCTTCGAGTTTCAGGCCCTTGATCTCGTTGCTGGTGATCGAGATACCTTGCGGCAGCTCTGGCAGCAAACGGCTGTCATCGGAGGCGAACACCGGTGCGGTGGTGTATTGGTCGCCGATTTTCAGCACGGTGTCGGAGATGCGGAACTTAACAGCGCCACCGCCTTTGGAGTAGTCGTCTTGCGAGCGACCGTCTGAACCGGTAGGGAACAGGCCGGTGCCCGAGCGCCCCTTGCCGCTGTCCAGTTTCACGCCCAGCAGGCCGATCACGTCAACACCGACACCGATGGTGCCTTGGGTGTAGCCCGATTGGAACAGGCCGTTGAAGCCCAGGCCGGTTTCGTTGACGCGGCTTTTGCCGGTGTCGTTGTTACGGAAGTCGCGACCGAAGTTCAGCAGGCGAGTGTTGATGCTGAACGTGCTGTCTTCAACAAAGCCCTTGGAATCGTCCTGGGCGGACGCCATTGCGAACTGCGAAACGCCGGCTGAAACAGCCAGTGCGATCATGCTCCACTTCATCACGCGCATCGTGATTTGCTCCTTTGGTTTTAGGAAGAGTACTGCCGTCCCACCTGTATTTTTATCTGGGCGGCTCTTTCTTTTATGTGTCGGCGCAAAGTTATATCACGCAGACCCTATTGACGATACTTACCCATCTATCCTTTCAGCTTCTTTACGAGGCTGTCGTAAATTGCTATCTCCCTGTCGCAAATTCACAGCCCGACGGTAACCGGGCTGACAACTTCAATGCTCTTTTCAAACCGGTTTAAAAGTTTGAACTCTTCCTTGATGAACATTGAAACGCTACTGTTTTTTATCGCGAAACACGGGCGTCCAAACCGGTGTCGTTGCCGACGATATGGGGGTCAATGCAACAAGCGTGCACAAAGCGGTAACCGAATGTCATTTTTTCGTGAAAAACGTTACGGCCGTGTAAAAACCGCATAAGCACGGGCTTTTTGCGCCCTTTGGTTTGGGCTTGACGCTCGGGTATTTCCCCTGGCCGGTGGTACACAAAACCTGTGCCAGGGTAAAACGTTACCGGTTCACCCTTATAAGTGGGTACTCGGCGGATCCCTTTGAGGCACAGGTGGGTCATTTTGGTGCGTCCCGTTGAGGCCCGGTTTAGCGTAGCTCAAATATTGATTTGCATCGAAAAGGTGCATGCTTTTTGTCGGGCGGCATCCGCGATTCCTGCATTCGCCGTGAAGCCGCAGGTTTTCAACGGTATGCTGGGCGCCTGAAATTGACCTGCTGAACGGAGTGCCCCGTGTTTGCTTTAGATCAACGCCTGCAACAAGACACACTGGCCATTGGGGACTTCCCGCTCTGCCGCCTGCTCCTGTCCAATGATTCGAATTACCCCTGGTTCATTCTGGTACCGCGCATAGACGGTATCAGCGAAGTATTTCAACTCGATGTCGTCGATCAACAAAGGTTGTGGCAAGAAACCACGGCCCTGGCGCAGTTGCTCAATGAGGAGCTGGGCGCCGACAAAATGAACATTGGTGCCCTGGGTAACGTTGTCAGCCAATTGCACGTGCATGTGATTGTGCGCAAGCGTGATGATGCCGCGTGGCCGGCACCGGTGTGGGGCAAGCACCCGGCGCAGCCTTATACGCAGGAGCAAGTGGCGGCGATTCGTGCGCGGCTGCGCGACCTCTTGCCCGCCGACTTCACCTTCACCCAGGACTGAACCATGGATCTGCAAGACCGCGTTACCGACCTGGAGACCCGTCTGGCTTTCCAGGACGACACCATCGAGACCCTCAACGACATTCTGGTCACCCAGCAGCGCGCGGTTGAGCGCCTGCAGTTGCAGATGGCCGCCTTGCTCAAGCGCCAGGAAGAAATGGGCGGCCAGTTCGAGACCTCCGAAGAAGAGGCACCGCCGCCACACTATTAATGGGCGTGCATAAAAAACCGCGATCCGGCAGGGCTGGATCGCGGTTTTTTTGTACGCCGAAGGTGGGTATCAGCGACGCGGCAGCGCCGCGATCACGTCTTCGGCTTGCAGGCCTTTGTCACGGTTCATGACGGAGAACTCCACGCGCTGGCCTTCGACCAGAACGCGGTGGCCTTCGCCACGGATGGCCCGGAAGTGGACGAAGATATCGTCGCCCGAATCGCGGGAAATAAAGCCGAAGCCTTTGGAAGTGTTGAACCACTTGACGGTACCGGTATCCCGGTTGGTCATGTCGTAGTTTTGCGACGCGGCCGCTGGGGACGAACGGTAAAAGCTGATGGCCAGGTGAAGAACGATGGCAACCAGAGCAATGACCAGGCTGAGCAGGATGGCTGGGTGGCCACCCACTTCAGGCATGGGTGCCAGGAGGGTGAGGGTTTGAACGACAACGGTCAGCACCAGCAGCGCACTGACCAGGTTTTGCAGTTGATGACGCGTGCCTTTGTTCCAGTAAGGGATCACCGGTGCGAGCGCCAGGTTAAGAAGGCCGAACAAGGCCAGGTATAGAGCGTCGTGTTGTTCCAGATACGGCAGGCTTTCAGGCTGCAGGCTCGGGATAAAGGACAGCAGCAAAGCTGCAACGCCCGTTAGCAGGTGGACGATTTTCAACATTTTGATTAACTCACGTTAAGACGGATCACAAGGAAGAGCTGACTGGCACGGTTCGCTTCTGAACAAGATGGGAGGCGTTGAGCACGTGCGCGGGAATCAGCCTATGTGGCGTGCCGCAGAAATAAACGGCAACCACACCGTGTCTATTTAACAGCAAAGGCTGTGCCTACTCAAATCAAGCATTTCAGGGGGTTGCAAGGGCCATGGCATTTATGGGGCAAATGCCTGTCCTAGACAGGTGCAGGTGTTTCGCTCGAGATTTTGAGAAATCTCCTATCCTGCGCAAAGGCTTGTCTGTCGGTAACGCGCGGGTGGCGCAGGGGCGATTTGCCGCATGCCAGGTGGGGATGCCGGGCTGCACACGGCCGGCACTCTTGCTAGAGTGGGCCTGCACCTGATCAATGAATGCACGTCAATTGAAGGGGAAAAACATGGCAATCGATATTGGTATCAGTGAAGAAGACCGTAAATCCATCGTCGACGGACTTTCACGGCTGCTGTCCGATACCTATGTGTTGTATCTGAAGACCCACAACTTTCATTGGAACGTCACGGGCCCCATGTTTCGTACACTGCACTTGATGTTTGAGGAGCAGTACAACGAGCTGGCGCTGGCGGTGGACTCCATTGCCGAGCGTATCCGCGCCCTTGGTTTCCCGGCACCGGGTGCCTACTCGATTTATGCCCGTCTGTCCTCTATCAAGGAAGAAGAGGGTGTGCCGAGTGCTGAAGAGATGATCAAGCAACTGGTCGCGGGCCAGGAAGCGGTCACTCGCACCGCGCGCGGTATCTTCCCGCTGCTCGACAAGGTCAGCGATGAGCCGACGGCGGACTTGCTGACCCAGCGCATGCAAGTCCACGAGAAAACCGCGTGGATGCTGCGCTCTTTGCTCGAAAACCAGTAACCGCCCCTCGAGCGGCGCCGCCCGGGCGCCGCTCGCTTGTTTCGCCGCATATCCTGGCGTTGTCCTACGCGTTTCAAATCCCCGTCTTCTGGCTGCCTCGCACGCCCTGCTGTTTTATAGGCCCACTGCCCATTGGGAGACGCCCATGGGTTGCTGTTTGGCAATGGAGTGTCAGGTGTATGTCACGCGCAGTTGGTAACGGAGTGATGGAAACCGCTGGTTTTCATAAGATAAAGGTCGATCCCTTTGCGAAAGGGTTCGATATGGGCCTGGCCAAGCCATTGTCCCGGTCAGTCAGGCTCAACGGGTTTTCCACTTGCCTGCGGCTTGAGCAGATCTATTGGAATATCCTCACGGAGATCGCCATGATCAATGCGTGTTCGGTCAGTGCGTTGCTTTCGTATGTCGACCGGGAAGTGCATTTGCGCTATGGCGGCGTGAAGAACTTCAGTGGGTTGGTCAGGGTGGTGTGTGTGGTTCATGTGCTCAAAGGGCGCGTGAGCCACGCTTGATCCAGCGGCTTGGGAACCGGCCTGCCGTCAAGGCGGGCCGGGTTCCGGGCAGAAAGCCGGCTGCGCTGCCTCGATTTACCAGATATAATCCCGCGCTTTGCTGTGCGTGCCGGGTCTGTACCTGGAGGGCACGGCGCAGTAACGACCTGATCGCCGAGACATCTCCATGCCCATGTACGACTATCAATGTGCTTCCTGTGGTCATCAGTTGGAAGCCATTCAGAAGATCAGCGCAGCGCCGCTGGTCGATTGCCCCGCTTGCCAGGCGCCTGAGCTGAAGAAGATGTTGTCCATGCCGGGCTTTCGCCTGAGCGGCAGCGGCTGGTACGAGACCGACTTCAAGACCGGCTCGAAGAAGAACCTGGCGGGCGGCGACAAAGCAGACTGAGTTGAACTCTACGCGCAGGCTCCTGCATTATCCGTCCCCTGCTTTAATGTACGGTGACGAGGCGGGCCTCCACCGAATTTCGAATTACGAGAAGTGAAACCACTACCATGATGCGCAGCCACTATTGCGGCCAACTGAACGAGACCCTGGAAGGTCAGGAAATCACTCTTTGCGGATGGGTTCACCGTCGCCGTGACCACGGCGGGGTGATCTTCCTCGATATCCGTGATCGTGATGGTCTGGCCCAGGTGGTGTTCGACCCGGACCGCGCCGAAAGCTTCGCCGCCGCCGACCGCGTGCGCAGCGAATACGTCGTGAAGATCACCGGCAAGGTTCGCCTGCGTCCGGCCGGTGCCGTGAACAAGAACATGGCGTCCGGCGGCATTGAAGTGCTGGGCTACGAGCTGGAAGTGCTGAACGAGTCGGAAACCCCGCCGTTCCCGCTGAACGAATACTCCGACGTGGGCGAAGAAACCCGCCTGCGCTACCGCTTCCTGGACCTGCGCCGTCCGGAAATGGCCGAGAAGCTGCGTCTGCGTTCGCGCATGACTACCAGCATCCGCCGCTTCCTCGACGAAAACGGCTTCCTCGATGTGGAAACGCCGATCCTGACCCGTGCTACGCCGGAAGGCGCGCGTGACTACCTGGTGCCAAGCCGTACCCACGCCGGTTCGTTCTTCGCCTTGCCGCAATCGCCGCAGCTGTTCAAGCAGTTGCTGATGGTGGCTGGCTTTGACCGTTACTACCAGATCGCCAAGTGCTTCCGTGACGAAGACCTGCGTGCCGATCGCCAGCCGGAATTCACCCAGATCGACATCGAGACCAGTTTCCTCGATGAAAACGAGATCATGGGCCTGACCGAGCAAATGATCCGCAACCTGTTCAAGGAAGTGCTGGACCTTGAGTTCGGCGAGTTCCCGCACATGACCTTCGAAGAAGCCATGCGCCGCTACGGCTCCGACAAGCCAGACCTGCGTAACCCGCTGGAACTGGTGGACGTGGCCGACCAGCTCAAGGAAGTCGACTTCAAGGTGTTCAGCGGCCCGGCCAACGACCCTAAATGCCGCATCGCCGCCCTGCGCGTGCCTGGCGGCGCGAGCATGCCGCGCAAGCAGATCGACGACTACACCAAGTTCGTCGGCATCTACGGTGCCAAGGGCCTGGCGTACATCAAGGTCAACGAGCGCGCCAACGGTGTTGACGGCCTGCAATCGCCGATCGTGAAAAACATCCCGCTGGACAACCTGAACGCGATTCTCGATCGCGTGGGTGCCGTCGATGGCGACATCGTGTTCTTCGGCGCTGACAAGTCCAAGATCGTCAGCGAAGCACTGGGTGCATTGCGCATCAAGCTGGGCCACGACCTGGACCTGCTGACCTGCAAGTGGGCGCCGATGTGGGTTGTCGACTTCCCGATGTTCGAAGAGAACGACGACGGCAGCTTCAGCGCCTTGCACCACCCGTTCACCGCGCCGAAGTGCACGCCGGCAGAACTTGAAGCCAACCCGGCTGGTGCGCTGTCCCGTGCCTACGACATGGTCTTGAACGGTACTGAGCTGGGTGGCGGTTCGATCCGTATCCACCGCAAGGAAATGCAGCAGTCGGTCTTCCGCCTGTTGGGCATCAACGAAGCGGAACAGGAAGAGAAGTTCGGCTTCCTGCTCGACGCCCTGAAATACGGCGCGCCGCCCCACGGTGGCCTGGCCTTCGGCCTGGACCGTCTGGTGATGCTGATGACCGGCGCCCAGTCGATCCGTGAAGTGATTGCCTTCCCGAAAACCCAGAGCGCTGCGGACGTCATGACCCAGGCCCCGGGTGTGGTGGATGCCAAGGCACTGCGCGAACTGCACATTCGTCTGCGCGAGACGCCGAAGGCTGAGTAAGGCTGCTGCGTGAGAGCGCAATAAAGTTGTAGGCAGTCAAAAAGGCGCATCTTCGGATGCGCCTTTGCGTTTAAAAGAAGGAGTTCCTGCCTGGGGCGGGATTGATCAGGTTTTTACAGAATTTCGGAGTTGCGTTATGGCTGGCCATTCCAAGTGGGCGAACATCAAGCACCGCAAAGAGCGTCAGGATGCCAAGAAAGGCAAGATCTTCACCAAGTGGATTCGTGAACTGACCGTCGCGGCCCGTCAGGGCGGTGGCGATCCAGGCTCCAACCCGCGTCTGCGTCTGGCGCTGGACAAGGCCCTTGGCGCCAACATGAGCCGCGACATCATCGACCGCGCCGTGGCCCGTGGTGCCGGCGCTGCCGACACCGACGACATGGTCGAGCTGAGCTACGAAGGCTACGGCCCGGGCGGTGTGGCGGTGATGGTCGAGTGCATGACCGACAACCGCAACCGCACCGCAGCGGCCGTGCGCCATGCGTTCAGCAAATGCGGGGGCAACCTGGGTACCGACGGTTCGGTGGCTTACCTGTTTGAGCGCAAAGGTCAGATCACGTTTGCGCCGGGCACGGATGAAGACGCGCTGATGGAAGCGGCCATGGAGGCGGATGCCGACGACGTGGTGACCAACGAAGACGGCTCCATTGACGTATTCACCTCGTTTGCCGGTTTCTACGCCGTGCGCAACGCGTTGGAAGCCGCTGGTTTCAAAGGTACCGACGCGGAAATCGTGATGCTGCCGACCACCAGCGCCGAACTGGACCTGGACGGTGCCCAGAAAGTGTTGAAGATGCTGGATATGCTCGAAGACCTGGATGATGTGCAGAATGTGTATTCCAACGCCGACATCCCGGAAGACGTAGCCGCACAGCTAGTCTAAGGATAGATGTAGATCAAAATGTGGGAGCGGGCTTGCTCGCGAATGCGATGTGTCAGTCGACGCATGTGTTAACTGACACATCGCATTCGCGAGCAAGCCCGCTCCCACATTGGGTCTCCTCTGTATCAAAAATTGTTTTACCCAACCCGCAGGCGTTATGACTTTAATCCTAGGTATCGACCCCGGTTCGCGCATCACCGGTTTTGGCGTGGTGCAACAAACCCCTCGCGGCTGCATCTACGTCGCGTCGGGCTGCATCCGCACCGGTGCGGGTGAGTTGCCCGAGCGCCTGCAGATCGTCTATCGCGGCGTGCGTGAGGTGATCCAGACCTACGGCCCGGTCACCATGGGCATCGAAAAGGTCTTCATGGCCAAAAACGCCGACTCCGCACTAAAACTCGGCCAGGCCCGTGGCGCCGCCATAGTTGCTGGTGCTGAGGAAAGCCTGGAAATCGCCGAGTACACCGCCACCCAAGTCAAACAGGCGGTGGTTGGCACCGGTGCGGCAAATAAAGAGCAGGTGCAGATGATGGTCATGCACATGCTCAAGCTCACTTCAAAGCCGCAAATCGACGCCTCCGACGCCCTGGCCATCGCCATTTGCCATGCGCACACGCGCTCCAGCCTGCTGCCGCATGGCCTGGGTACCGCACGCAGTCGTGGCGGGCGGCTGCGTCTCTGATAGCATCAGCGCAACCGTATTTTCCGGTCAGGCCTTGATCTGACCCCAAGCTTTAAGGATCGAACCGTGATTGGACGCTTGCGCGGCACCCTGGCTGAGAAACAGCCGCCGCACCTGATTCTGGATGTAAACGGGTTGGGGTATGAGCTGGAAGTGCCCATGACCACCCTCTACCGCCTGCCGTCGGTCGGTGAACCGATCACCTTGCATACCCATCTGGTGGTGCGCGAAGACGCGCAATTGCTCTATGGTTTCATTGGCAAGCGTGACCGTGACTTCTTTCGCGAGCTGATTCGCCTCAATGGCGTGGGGCCCAAGCTGGCGCTGGCATTGATGTCGAGCCTGGAAGTGGATGAGTTGGTGCGTGCCGTTTCCGCTCAGGACACCTCGGCCTTGACCAAGGTGCCGGGCGTGGGCAAGAAAACCGCTGAGCGCCTGCTGGTGGAACTCAAGGACCGTTTCAAGGCCTGGGAAGTGGTGCCAAGCATGTTTGCCCTGGTGCCGAACCAGCCGGATCTGCCGGCAGGCCAAATGGCCAGCGCCGAAAGCGATGCGGTCAGTGCGTTGATCTCCCTGGGCTACAAGCCGCAGGAAGCCAGCAAGGCCGTGTCGGCCATCAAGGACAAGAACCTGAGCAGCGAAGACATGATCCGCCGAGCCCTGAAGGGAATGATTTAAGTGATTGAAGCTGATCGTCTGATCGCGGCCACCGGCCCGCGCGACCGTGAAGAAGTCCAGGACCGGGCCATTCGCCCGCTGAGCCTGGCCGACTATATCGGCCAGCCCACCGTGCGCGAGCAGATGGAGTTGTTCATCCAGGCTGCGCGAGGGCGCAGTGAGTCCCTGGACCACACGCTGATTTTCGGCCCGCCCGGCTTGGGTAAAACCACCCTGGCCAACATCATTGCCCAGGAAATGGGGGTGTCGATCAAGTCCACCTCCGGCCCGGTGCTGGAGCGTCCGGGCGACCTGGCGGCGTTGCTGACCAACCTTGAACCGCACGACGTGCTGTTTATCGACGAGATTCACCGGCTGTCGCCGATCGTCGAGGAAGTGCTGTACCCGGCCATGGAAGACTTTCAGCTCGACATCATGATCGGCGAGGGCCCGGCTGCGCGTTCGATCAAGCTCGACCTGCCGCCGTTCACCCTGGTAGGTGCAACCACCCGAGCCGGCATGCTGACCAATCCGTTGCGAGACCGTTTCGGCATTGTTCAACGTCTAGAGTTCTATAGCACCGCCGACCTTGCGACCATTGTCAGTCGTTCGGCGGGCATTCTCGGCTTGCCGCTGGACCCGGAAGGCGCGTTTGAAATCGCCCGCAGGGCCCGTGGCACGCCACGGATTGCCAACCGCTTGCTGCGGCGGGTGCGCGACTTTGCCGAGGTGCGTGCCAAGGGGCATATCACCAAGGCGGTGGCGGACCTGGCCTTGAACCTGCTGGATGTGGATGAGCACGGCTTTGATCATCAGGACAGGCGTCTACTCTTGACCATGATCGAGAAGTTCGACGGTGGCCCGGTCGGGGTCGACAGCCTCGCTGCGGCCATCAGTGAAGAGCGCCACACGATTGAGGATGTGCTGGAGCCGTACCTGATCCAGCAGGGCTATATCATGCGCACACCGAGAGGGCGGGTGGTGACGCGACATGCCTATTTGCACTTCGGGTTAAACATTCCGTCACGATTGGGTGAGATGCCCGTGGTAGACGAATTCCTCGATGCAGTGGACGATTAAAAAGGTCACGCCACGCGATTTATCTGAAGTTTGTGCTGTCCTAGTGGCTGGCGTCGTCATTCAGTCGTTGGAAATGTGCTTCATCATGTACAGCCGAATGAAAAAACAGTTGCCTGGCCGGATTGGCAACCTGAGGAGTAAGCACTAGAGTATGCGCGCGCAAAACGGGGATCAGTCGTTCGCACATCGCTGTCGCGTTTATTACGAGGACACCGATGCTGGCGGCATCGTGTATTACGTCAACTACCTCAAGTTCATGGAGCGGGCTCGAACCGAGCGGCTACGGGAGCTGGGCTTTGCCCAATCCCAGCTGGCAGGGGAGGACCTGTTATTCGTCGTGCATTCCAGCGAGGCGCGCTACCACGCGCCGGCGCGGCTGGACGATGAGTTGCTGGTCAGCGCTGAAGTAATCGAATTGAACCGTGTCAGCCTGCGTTTCAAGCAGCAGGTCAGGCGGGCAACGGATGCAACGCTGCTCTGTGAGGGGCAGTTCCTGGTGGCTTGTGTGCGCACCAATAGTTTGAAACCCCGGGCCATTCCCGAAGCTCTACGTGCGGCCTTTGCCGGCGTAAGCGGCGCGGGTAAACAATCAAAGCAGGAGATTTAGCGTGGAACCTACCGTCGTCGACCATTCCTCCATGTGGAGCCTGGTCAGCAATGCCAGTGTTGTGGTTCAACTGGTGATGCTGGTCCTGGTAGCCGCATCGGTTACCTCTTGGGTCATGATTTTTCAGCGCAGCAACCTGCTGCGTGCCGGTCGACGTGCCCTGGAGAGCTTTGAAGAGCGCTTCTGGTCGGGTATCGACCTGTCCAAGCTGTACCGCCAGGCCGGCAGCAACCCTGATCCGGATTCGGGCGTAGAGCAGATCTTCCGCGCCGGTTTCAAGGAATTTTCCCGCCTGCGCCAGCAACCGGGCGTTGACCCGGAAGCGGTCATGGAAGGCGTGGCCCGTGCCATGCGCGTTGCCATTTCCCGCGAAGAAGAGAAGCTTGAGCAAAGCTTGCCGTTCCTCGCGACCGTAGGCTCGGTGAGCCCGTATATCGGCCTGTTCGGTACCGTGTGGGGGATCATGAACTCCTTCCGTGGCCTGGCGCAGGCCCAGCAAGCGACCCTGGCTACTGTGGCCCCGGGTATCGCCGAAGCCCTGATCGCTACCGCGATCGGCTTGTTCGCTGCTATCCCCGCAGTAATCGCTTACAACCGTTTTGCCGCTCGCGGCGAAACCTTGATCAGCCGTTACTACACCTTCGCCGACGAATTCCAGGCGATCCTGCACCGTAAAGTGCACACCAGCGAAGAATAAGCAGGTAATTCCCAATGGCTTTAATCGCTCGAGCTCGCAAAAAGCGCAAGCCGGTCGCCGAGATGAACGTAGTGCCTTACATCGACGTGATGCTGGTGCTGCTGGTGATCTTCATGGTGACCGCGCCGATGCTCAATCAGGGCGTGAAGGTTGATCTGCCCAAGGTTTCCAGCGAAGCCTTGCCGCAAGACAACAACACTCAGGTCCTGACCATTTCGATCAAGGCTGACAAGACCTATTACTGGAACCTTGGCAGCGAAGTCGATACCCAGAAACAGCAGGACAAGGCCATGACCTTGCCGCAGATGACCGACGCCGTGACCAAGATCATCCGGTCCGGCAACGAAGGCGGCAAGCACACTCAGGTGTTCATTCGCGGCGACAAAGTGGTCGACTATGGTTCCGTCATGGGCGCCATGGGCGGGCTGCAGAAGGCCGGCGTGGGTAACGTTGGCTTGATTACCGAGGCGCCCTGATGCAGCAACAGCGAGAGCCGTCCGCCTCGGAAAGCTACTTCTGGCCTAGCGTCTGGGCAATTGCCCTGCACGTCCTGGTGTTTGGCATGCTGTTCGTCAGCTTTGCCATGACCCCGGACCTGCCGCCAGCCAAGCCGATCGTGCAGGCGACCCTGTATCAGCTGAAATCGAAAAGTCAGGCCACCACCCAGACCAATCAAAAGATTGCGGGTGAGGCCCAGAAGTCGGCTGCGCGCCAGACTGAAGTCGAGCAGATGGAACAGAAGAAGGTCGAGCAGGAAGCGGTGAAGGCTGCTGCGGAACAAAAGAAAGAAGAGGCGGCTCAAAAGGCCGAGGAATCGAAAAAGGCTGACGAGGCCAAGAAAGCTGACGAGGCGAAAAAGGCTGATGAAGCCAAGAAAGCCGACAAAGCTGCCGAAGCCAAAAAGGCCGAAGAGAAACAATTGGCTGATATAGCCAAGAAGAAGTCTGAAGAAGAAGCCAAAAAGGCTGCCGAAGAAGAGGCCAAGAAAAAGGCCGCTGAAGACGCCAAGAAAAAGATAGTCGAAGACGCGAAGAAAAAAGCCGCCGAAGACGCCAAGAAAAAAGCTGAAGCAGACGAGGCGAAGAAGAAAGTCGCCGACGACGCGAAGAAGAAAGCTGCCGCCGACGCCACCAAGAAAAAGGCCCAGGAAGCAGCGCGCAAATCCGCCGAAGAGAAAAAGGCCCAGGCCTTGGCAGACTTGCTTTCCGACACGCCTCAGCGTCAGCAGGCCCTGGCCGATGAGCGTGGTGATGAAGTCGCGGGCAGTTTCGACGACCTGATTCGGGCGCGGGCAGCAGAGGGCTGGACACGTCCACCTTCGGCACGTAAAGGCATGACAGTAGTGCTGCAGATCGGCATGTTGCCGGACGGTACGGTGACTTCGGTCGGCGTGGCCAAGTCCAGTGGTGACGGTTCGTTCGACAGTTCGGCGGTTGCCGCGGTCAAGAACATTGGCCGGTTGACCGAGATGCAGGGAATGAAACCAAGCGACTTCGCTCCCTATCGTTCATTCAAGATGACATTCACACCTGAGGATCTAGCCTTGTGAGAAACCTTCTTCGAGGAATGCTTGTCGTTATTTGCTGTATGGCAGGGATAGCGGCGGCGGATGAAAAGAACATTCTGGTCACCAGCGGTAGCGATCGGGCCACCCCGATCGCGGTAGTACCGTTCGGCTGGCAGGGCGGCAGCGTGCTGCCGGACGACATGGCCCAGATCGTCAGCGACGACTTGCGCAACTCCGGCTACTACGCACCGATTCCCAAAGGCAACATGATCAGCCAGCCGACTCAGGCCAGCGAAGTCATCTTCCGTGACTGGAAAGCCGTGGGCGCCCAGTACCTGATGGTCGGCAGCATCACGCCGGCCGGCGGTCGCCTGCAGATCCAGTACGCGTTGTTCAACGTGGCCACCGAGCAGCAGGTCCTGACCGGCAGCGTATCGGGCACCGCCGAGCAACTGCGGGACATGGCCCACTACATCTCGGACCAGTCGTTTGAAAAACTCACCGGTATCAAGGGTGCGTTCTCGACTCGCCTTTTGTATGTGACGGCTGAGCGTTTCTCCGTAGACAACACGCGTTACACCCTGCAACGTTCGGACTACGACGGTGCGCGCGCAGTGACCCTGCTGCAATCGCGTGAGCCAATCCTGTCGCCGCGCTTTGCGCCGGATGGCAAGCGTATTGCCTACGTGTCTTTCGAACAGCGTCGTCCGCGTATCTTCGTCCAGCACATCGATACGGGCCGTCGTGAGCAGATCACCAACTTTGAAGGCCTGAACGGTGCACCTGCGTGGTCGCCGGATGGTTCGCGCCTGGCGTTCGTGCTGTCCAAGGACGGCAACCCGGACATCTACGTGATGAACATGGCTTCGCGCCAGATCAGTCGCGTGACCAGCGGCCCGGGCATCAACACCGAACCGTTCTGGGGCAAGGATGGCTCGACCATCTACTTCACCTCCGACCGTGGCGGCAAGCCACAAATCTACAAGACGAGCGTTGGCGGTGGGGGTGCGGAACGCGTGACCTTTATCGGTAACTACAACGCCAACCCCAAGCTTTCGGCTGATGAAAAGACGTTGGTGATGATTCACCGTCAGGATGGTTTCACTAATTTCCGGGTTGCGGCCCAGGATTTGCAGCGTGGAACGGTAAAAATCCTCACAGATACCAACCTTGATGAGTCAGCTACTGTTGCGCCCAACGGCACCATGGTAATCTACGCCACCCGCCAGCAGGGCCGGGGAGTCTTGATGCTCGTGTCCATTAATGGACGCGTAAGGCTCCCGCTTCCTACCGCACAAGGCGAAGTCAGAGAACCGTCCTGGTCCCCTTACCTGAACTGACGCGGCGCTACAAAAAGATTTGCTTAACACACTGGGGTTCATTAGGAGTTTCACGATGGAAATGCTGAAGTTTGGTAAGTTTGCTGCTCTGGCTCTGGCTCTGTCCGTAGCCGTTGGTTGCTCGTCTAAAGGCGGCGACAATGCCGGTGAAGGCGCAGCTGTTGATCCAAACGCTGGTTACGGCGCTAACACTGGTGCAGTTGACGGCTCCCTGAGCGAAGAAGCTGCTCTGCGCGCTATCACCACTTTCTACTTCGAATACGACAGTTCGGACCTGAAGCCAGAAGCCATGCGCGCTCTGGACGTTCACGCCAAGGACCTGAAAGCTAACGGCGCTCGCGTTGTTCTGGAAGGTAACACTGACGAACGTGGTACTCGCGAGTACAACATGGCACTGGGCGAGCGTCGTGCGAAAGCCGTTCAGCGCTACCTGGTTCTGCAAGGTGTAGCTCCAGCCCAACTGGAACTGGTTTCCTACGGTAAAGAGCGTCCAGTTGCTACTGGCCACGACGAGCAGTCCTGGGCTCAAAACCGTCGCGTCGAACTGCGTAAGTAATTCGTCATGCGAACGTGCCGTCGTGCTCTGACTGTATTGGCTCTCAGCCTCGCACCGCTTGCGGTGTGGGCTGCGGTTCCTGTGGAAGATAGCAACTCTGGCTATAACAATAGCGGGAGCAGCTATCCGCCAGCGGGTTATGGCACGAACGGCGCCTATGCTGGGGGACCGGCAACTGCCGCTCCCTCGGCACAGGGCGAACTGTTCAACCAGCTGCAACGCATGCAGGATCAATTGGCGCAGCAACAAGGCACCATTGAGATTTTGCAGAACCAGGTGAACCAGCTGAAGCAAGAAGGCCTGGAGCGTTACCAGGATCTTGATCGACGTATTGGAGCCGGCGTTACACCTGCCGCCACTCCTGATAATTCCTCTGCCGGTGGCGCGCCTGTTGCGGCCGCCGGTGGTGCAGCAGCGGGGGCTGCAGCCGCAAGCCAAGCCCCTGCCGCCAGCAGCGAACCGGGTGATCCGGCGAAAGAAAAACTGTATTACGATGCAGCTTTCGACCTGATCAAAGCCAAGGATTTCGATAAGGCCAGCCAGGCTTTTACCGCCTTCCTGCGCAAGTACCCGAACAGCCAGTACGCGGGCAACGCCCAGTACTGGTTGGGTGAGGTCAACCTGGCCAAGGGTGACCTGCAAGGTGCCGGCCAGGCATTTGCCAAGGTCAGCCAGCTATACCCAAAACACGCCAAGGTGCCTGATTCGCTGTACAAACTGGCTGATGTGGAACGCCGCCTGGGTCATACCGACAAGGTCAAAGGCATTCTGCAGCAGGTGGTCGCCCAGTATCCGGGTACCTCCGCTGCCCAGTTGGCCCAACGGGATTTGCAACGCCTGTAAGCGATGCTCGCCCGTTTAGAAGAAACCCGCGCCTGGCGCGGGTTTTTTCGTTAGAATCCACGCCCTTTTATGAAACACGCTTCCTGGGGTCTACGCGTTGGCGGGATCGCTTGAAGTGCCTGACGGAGGCGGACAGCCTGTTTAGCTGTTACGCCCGTGGCGACTATGCAAGACACATTACGCATTACCGAAGTTTTTTACTCGTTGCAGGGTGAAACGCGAACGGCTGGCCTGCCCACTGTATTTGTACGGTTGACCGGCTGCCCGTTGCGTTGCCAATACTGTGACAGCGCCTACGCCTTCAGTGGCGGCACCGTACGCACCCTCGACGACATCCTTGAGCAGGTTGCCGGCTTCAAACCGCGCTACGTCTGTGTGACCGGCGGCGAGCCCCTGGCTCAGCCCAATGCCATCCCGTTGCTCAAGCAGCTGTGTGATGCCGGTTACGAAGTCTCGCTGGAAACCAGCGGCGCCCTGGATATCTCGGCCGTGGATCCGCGTGTAAGCCGCGTGGTCGACCTCAAGACCCCAGGTTCCAAGGAAGCGCACCGCAACCTTTACCAGAACATGGACCTGCTGACGCCTAACGATCAGGTCAAGTTCGTGATCTGCTCGCGCGATGACTACGACTGGGCCGCTTCCAAGCTGATCCAGTACGGCCTGGACCGTCGCGCTGGCGAGGTGTTGTTCTCTCCGAGTCACCATGACCTGAACGCCCGTGATCTCGCGGATTGGGTCGTGGCCGACAACCTGCCGGTGCGCCTGCAATTGCAGCTGCACAAATACCTGTGGAATGACGAGCCAGGGCGCTGAGATGACGGATCAAAAGCGTGCCGTCATCCTCCTCTCCGGCGGCCTCGACTCCGCCACGCTGGTCGCCATGGTCCGCGCTGAAGGCTATAGGTGTTACACCATGAGCTTCGACTACGGCCAGCGCCACCGCGCCGAGCTGGACGCCGCGGCCCGTGTCGCCCGTGACTTGGGTGTGGTCGAGCACAAGGTGGTCGGCTTGAACCTCAATGGCATCGGCGGTTCTGCCCTGACAGACAGCAGCATTGACGTGCCCGAAGCGCCCAGCGAAGGCATCCCGCTGACCTATGTGCCGGCGCGCAACACCGTGTTCCTGTCCCTGGCCCTCGGTTGGGCTGAAGTGCTCAATGCCCGCGATATCTTCATCGGCGTCAATGCACTGGACTACAACGGCTACCCAGACTGCCGCCCCGAGTACATCGAGTCATTCGAACGCATGGCCAACCTGGCGACCAAGGCGGGTGTGGAAGGACAGGGCTTTCGTATCCGGGCGCCGCTGCAAAACCTGAGCAAAGCCGACATTGTGAAGGCTGGTGTAGGACTTGGCGTCGACTATGCGCTGACTGTTTCCTGCTACCAGGCAGACGATTCCGGCCGTGCTTGTGGGAAATGTGACGCCTGCAGACTGCGTGCTGAAGGCTTCAAAAACGCCGAAATTGCCGACCCAACGCGTTATTTCTGATTTATTTCAAATAAGGTGTTGAATAATCCTTAGAAATCAGTATTATACGCGCCACCACACAGCGGGTCGTTAGCTCAGTTGGTAGAGCAGTTGGCTTTTAACCAATTGGTCGTAGGTTCGAATCCCACACGACCCACCATTTTTGGCGGTTTAGAAAATCCGGAAGGCCCACGCAAGTGAGGATTTCCGGGTTTTTTTTTGCTTGCGATTTAGGTCGGTGGACGGAGCTGAAGGTGCGCAATGCACTCGATATCTTCGTAGACGTGCAGCCGTCTGAAGCGAAATCTAGTGTTGGCGTTTTGTGATGTCAATATGAGGCGGGCAGTAAAATGGGTGTTTTCGGTGATTTGCGGTGGGTCTGTCAGATTCAGGCTTGAAGATTGTTAGGAAAAATCCTCAGTGCTTGTAGGCTTCTATCGGTTCTCACCTTCCTACACGCAAAACGCGGGACTTGTTCAAGTCGTAATGTGGTTTTGCGGGGCTCAGTGACTTGGCTACTGCAATCAAGAAACTAGAAGTGGAAAAACCGGCTTTCGCCGGCTTCTCCCCCCGACGATACGAGGCGCACGTATTGGGACGCCGTCTGGATTAAATTGCTTCTGTGATGGTTTCTGTCGCATCCAGTAGCTGAGTGAGAACGCTGAAGCCTTCTTGATCGTTTATCAGATTGTTGACCAGGTCAGTTGCATCGAAAGTGAACGGTTCGTGAACGTGAACCATCCTGAAGAATTTTGAAGCCAATAGGGTGCCAGCCATACTGAGTAATTTTTGTTCTCTTTTGGTAACCAGCTGGGGGAAAAATACTGACATGACAGCGGTCCCCAAAGGGCGCATCTCTGTTGATATTTGTATGTACTCCCAATGCCAGCGGCCTTTGGCTGGGCAAAATGTTGGCACGTCTTCATCGAGTAGATAATTCCAGCTACTGCTTTCCGTCATCCATAGGGGCGGTGTCAGCAGGTAGGGCGCTTCATAGTTTGACTGTACCGTCACCTCGTGATTTCGACCGCTCCCCCAGATTGTCAAAGGTCGTTCTTTCAGGAAGTTGAGTGCTCTCTGCCTCAAATGGAAGATCGCCAATCGCCCGTTAATTTCGCTTTGTAATTCTGCCTGAGTCATTCCTTCAGCTACCCCCAAAACGGTTGTTCCGATATCGAGACTCAGGTTGTGAAGCGGCTGTAGGTTCAAGTAGAGGCGACCATTTAAAGGCGCTGGAAGATCTTCTGTGCATCCAGATTCCAAGATTAACGGAACAATCCTGACCCCGGGTTCGTCTGCAATCTGCGCTAGCATGCGTAGCTCTTCGTACAAGCCCTTTCCTACCCGCTGAGCTGCTTCAAGGTAGTCTTGATCGCATAGACACAAAACCAAGAGTGGCCTCTCTGTCAGTGCGTCAGCGATGGTGCGTTCGATTGATTCGCCCAATGCGATGCTGTCACGGTCCCAAAATACATTGTGTTTCCAATCAAGGCTGGCGACGATACCTTGCCGAATCCACTCCTTTTTTTTGAATCCCGCCCCCCAAGCATATGAGATGAAGATAGAGTTGCCGTTCTCTGCTGTCGTCATTGTCCTCTCCATGAACCGTAGTTTCGTTAAAGCAACGTTGTACCGGGCTAGACCGTATAGATTTTCATTGAGCTCACCTCGCGCCGACAAGTTGAATACGGCTTGCATTTTTGGGATTCTATTTGTATGCCGTAAAAAACTTCGTAAATTGCGTCAGTTTCAAGTCCCTAAATCCAGCTTTTCCTGCCGCCCAGACCGATCATCAGTGTGAGCATCATTGAATGCTCCGCGCTGTCTTCCATGGATGATGGCGGTAACGCCAGATCCTCCCACCATGTACCAGGCCCATCCCAGCACAATTCGTGACTGAGCCCCGTACTCGCCGGAAGCATGGCATGGTCCAGTGAATACCTCTCGGACTCCAGGCTCTGCACTTGGGTCAACAGCTTGTATGTCGCGAGCTCCTCCTGCGGAGGTATCGGAATTGGCGGATCAGCTGTGACGCATGTGACCGGTTGATCCGGGTTGTGTGTGATCAACAAGGACACCGCCTCAGGCTCTGGCGCCTCAGCGATCTGCAGCGGTTCCACAGGTATTGGCACAGGTATTCGGTCGTCTACTCGGCGTTCCACCTTGAGTGACCCTTGGGCCATGCTGCGCTCCTGCATCACCGCTCGCATGCCGCTGTACACGGTGTAAGCCAGTACCTTACGGCCTTTGGCTTTCTCCGCGAGGCATAGGTCAATCAGCGCCTGTTCCTTCGGCATCCGTTGTTCATCCGCAAAGACCGACGGCACAAAGGCCAGCGTGTCCTTACTACGCGGATGTTTAACGATCTCCGGTCGAAAGCAGCAATCCGGCCAGGCTAGCAACACATTGAGTACAACCCCCAAAAGCGTCGTATCCCGTCGTGCCAGTGCCTGACGTAGCTCCTGAGTCAGTTTTCCAGCCAGTTGCTGATAGGCGGCAGCCTGTTCCGCAGACATGGCAACGTCGATGAACTCTTCCTGATACGCCGGCAGCACATTCCCGCCAATGTCTTTGAGTTTGAGAAACACGGTAAACGGCAACACAAACCGGTGAATGCCTTTGGGGCCGAAGCCCGGGGCTTTTACCGTTCGTACCGAGAGCTTTTTGCCCTTAGCCGTTTTGTGCGATTCGTTGTCCCGCTCTGTGTAGATGTCCTTCAACACGCCATGATCGCGCATGAAGGACATTGCCGCCGGAGCCATGCTGCCGCGTGCGTTGGGTCGGTAACCGTCCTCGATCATGCGACGGGTGAGGATGCGGAACAGGAGGTAGAACAGGTCGTCGGCATAACCACCCATGAGGGTGCCGGTCAGTAGCACGCATTTGCGGGCTTTCGCTGCCAGCACGCCCATGGCTTGGCCTTGGGCCGAACCGCTGTTTTTATACTCGTGCCCTTCATCCACCACCAGCAGGTCGAAGAATCCGTCCGGCAGGTAGCGTTTGATGAACTCGGTGGGTTGGTAGCCGCCTTCGCCAAAGCCGAACTCGATGTTGGCCATTGCGCGCTCCATCCGTTTGGCTTGGCGGTCGTTGAAGACGAAGTTGCCCTTGGCGTCCAACAGGTTGATGAATTCGCTGACGTTGTCGATCAGCATCGAGGCGAGAAAGTCTTCCCCGAAGTCGTTGAGCAATTTGTCAGCGCGGACTGGGCCGATGGTCGGGATCCGGCACATCGATTTGAGGATGGTTGCTCGGCGGGTGCCGTTTTCGGCTTTGCCTGGGCGCATCAGCGTCCAGAGCGGGCCGTGGCACTGAGGGCAGCTTCGGCCGCGTTCCTCTCGGTTAAATGCTTCGAGTGCGATCCGGTTGCCTTCCTGATCCTCCAGCAGGCGGCCGCAGTCGGGACAGCTTGCCCAATGATGCCCGCCACCAGATCGACGTGGCCAACACACGGGGCGCCAATGGAACCCCATCCGCATGCGCACGCGCCCGAGGATGAAGAACTCTTGTCGACCGTCGTGAGGCTCGCCCACCCGTTGGCGGGTTTCGTTGATGTGGCCGGTGTAAACCGGTGGGTTGGAGCGGTTCAGTGAGTCGAGCAGTTCGTCGCCGAACTCGTTGATGAACTCGGTCAGGCCGATGGCCAAGGGTGGTGGTAGATCGTAGTGTGGTGTGCGGTTTGTCAGGTGTTGGAGATCTTCCAAACCTGCAGTTTGAAGTTGTGCACGTAGCCGAGCTCTGTGAGTCGATTGCACTGTTGGCGCAATTGCTTGCGGTCAACGGTGGTGTCCAGCCTGACCATATCGCCGAGGGGCCAGATCGTGCCGAATAGCGCAGAGTCTGTCTCCAGGTCGGTGGTGCTGTCTGACGGTGTCATCCCGAAAGGAGCATCATCTGGTTCCGCAGATGCGGTTGGCGGATTTGTACCTGGTTGGGTTTTCGCCGGTGCTTCTTCATCCAGCGGATCAGGCTCATTCGGTGAAAGCCTGGCTGCGTCTTCTGCAGTCAGGTTGTCCACGTCGTTAAGGCTCATGCTGTCGAGCTTGGCGCGGATTTCGACGACCAAACGTCCGGCGCTGGAGTAATACGACGGGCGGATTTCTGTGATCAGAAAATCGCCGTGGTACTTGCCTTCGCCGTACTGGTCGAGGAGAGCGTCCTTGATGACGAAGTCACCGATTGAGGTTGAAAGCCGCCCGACGTTGAAGTCGCCATTGCGGCCGCTGATGGTGCGAATGGCCAACTGGCCTGGGATGTTGATCATGGGCAGCTCCACACTGCGACGAAGAAAAGCCCGACAGTGTCGGGCTGGGGGAGGGCTGCGGGGTTAAGGGCAAGAGGTTTGGGTTTCCTCTTTGAGCGATACGTACAGGTAGAAAACGCCGGGAGGCGATTCTATGCGTTCGACTTTCAGGTCCAGCCAGTAGCGATCAAGGCTTTCGCCGGAGGGCAGCAGCCGGTAGAGACCGAAGTTGAGCGATGTACTGTCAGGTTGAAGATGCAGTTCGCGGTACACCATCCAGACAACATCGCTTAGGCGGTTACTGATGGCTGATGTATCGGGTGCGTTTTCGAGGTGCACAGCTTCTTGCCATGCCCCGGGGGTTAGAACCACGGGGAGTTTCATGAAGTCAGCTGTTTTGGTGGTGTGCATGGTGATTCTCCAGGAGCAGGAAATCACCAGGCCCGGCCGGGAGGTGAGTTCCCGGTGACGGATGTGAAAGTTGTTTAGGTATGTGGTGTTAGATCGGCGCCTCGAAAGATGTCCTGGTCCTGTTACGCGGACTGACGCATTTCTGCTTCAGCTGGGTTTTGATCATCATCCGAACTATTCCCAGCGTCGCCAGACTGGCTAAGCAAAGGCTCATCGGAGTCTTTTGGTTTGGCTTGGTGGACGATTTTTCCATCTACCTTAATCCAGCCGATAAAAAGCAGGCGACCCTTGATGCTTGCACCGGGTTGGCCTTTTTTCTCGCCTTTCAAATAGGTAAACGCGTCCGCCCAGATGTCACCGATTCGGAAGCTCACTAGAACCTTCTTGCCGGCATCTACGGCTGCTTGGCATCGACGAATAAGGCATTCAGCCTCAGTGCCGACGACGTTGCAGTCGATGTAGGTGTACTCGGCGTCATCACACGAACCGTGCAATGCAGCGACGGCAACAGACAGGATTGGCTTGCCTTTGCCGCGAGGTTGGACTTCACGGATACGGTTGAGGTAACCGATACCGGTGGTGTGCAGGTCGAAGAATTTGGCTTCGTTGGTTTGAGCGTTGCTCATGGTGGTTCTCCCATTTCGGAACGACAGAAAGCGGAGAAACACCTCGCCCAGCGGGGGAGTGTTCCCCGCGAGGTTGGGTGGAGCAGAAGGTGATGCTTAGATCATGAGTCGCATCGATGCGATCACAACGCCAGCGAATGCTGACAACATGACACCCATGCGAATGGTCATTTTGACTTCAAGCTGCGAGAGCCCAGTTTTCAACTCGGCTGTGAGTTCGGAGCGAAGCGCAGAGATATCAGCCTTGGTTGCGAGTAGCGATTGCATGTCGGTCTCCATTGCATCAATGACTGCGTTAGCTTTCTGTTCCGTGACGTTAATCGAGATCAACGCTTGGTAGAGAGCCAGTTCTGTTTTCATTAGACCTCCAAAAAAATATAGAGGCCTGCCCAGACGGGACAGGCCCGTCGTGGGTGGGGGATAAGGTGCTTCCATCGACTGGTGTCGATTGATCGCGCTACCGGAAGCTATGGCGATCTTGGGAGTGGATCAATGCGGTGAACCGCATCGTAGTCTCGCGGATCCTGACTACATGGGCATGTTGCTGACGACGTCAGCGGTACATGGGCATAGGATGAAAAATTCGCTTGGTGCTTGTCAAGCCCCTGAAAAAACCTGAATCACCAGATGCTGTTGAATGAGCTTCGGCCGAAGCTAACCCGGAGATCGCCGACTTGGTTACCCCACATTCACTTACTTGTTGGGCAAAAAAAACCCAGCTTAAGCTGGGTTTTATATTATTTCCGCTTTGCGGAGAAGTTCTTAAGAACCATCGCTTTAAGCTCATCTCTCGCTTGCTCGAAAGCTTTGTTAGTTTTGCTTTCTTGTTCTTCTTCTTTATACTTGCTTCTTAAAACTTTTAGAGAAGTCATGGTTTCCTCCTGAAAGTAGTATTGACAATATAAAGGTTATTCATCCGGCTCAACCTCTGCTATCGATTCTAGCATTTTTGCGAAATGATAGCAAATAGGCTCCATTAATTGCGCAAAGCTCATTGCGCTGTCAATATCCCTAAATATACCCGTTCTGTTGCGATATATATTCAATACGGCAATTGTTTCGTATTGTAATGGCAGCGGGATGCTAGGATCGAAATCGTCTTTTATTCTGCGTTGAATTGGTATTGAAAGAATTGATTGTGCTTCGTCTATCGAGTTGTAGTACTCATTCACATCGCTTTTGAATCTGTCGCAGAACTCTCTGTTTTTATGTTGCGTGTTTTTTAGGAATGTTTCTATTTCCTTTCCTGTGTCATTTAAATATTGGGCCGCGCCAAAGCTTGCGCAAGCAGGTGCTCCCGGGATTATCGGTTGATTTTTTGAACCGTTGTAATTTTGGTCCGTATATGGGAAGCATATTGGCTTTTGTATTGAGTCGTCAATTTCCCCAAATGCTACGTTGGTTGAAACCGTAAAGCTGTTGTTCTCTAGAATAAGCACTCCGCTACACATTCTTGCCTTTGTTAAGAGTGAGCTGTTGTAAAGAAATAGTTTTCCGCTATCTGTGATGTCCACCACCTTTTTCAAAAAATCATCGGAAATGGATACTGGGTTGAAATAGTCAGAAGGGACCATGGTCATAATGTTCGCACGGTATATATACGACCTCCCGTCATTCCCGTCCCAGTACTTGGCAAGGGAAATGATTCCATGCAGGCAACTGCGGATGTAGTTATGTATCTCTTCGATATTAGGGTTGTCAGCCTTTACCGCTTTCTTGATTTCAAGCCTATAAGTTCCTATCAGTCTCATGAGTGTCGTATAATGTTCGAGAAATGATTTTGAAGGCGTATTTTTAATGATGTCTTGAAGTTTGTTTCTTGCGGAATTATTTTCGTGAGCTACGGAGAGTTCTCGAGTGAGTAGGACTGCCGCAAGTAAAAGCATGAGGATGATTGCAATTGATATTTCGGGATATGCTCCCTTTCCGCAAGGCTTCAGGATTGGCAAGCAGATTTTGTCAAATTGTCCCGTGATTGTTGTGCTGTAAAGAGAGATATAGGCGCCAACAACGACGGTCGCGAGTACGGCAATCGAGCTGAAAAGTGCGCTGCTGGTAAAAGCGAAATAGAACTTTTTAAATCCATTTATCATTATTTAATCGCCAATAAATTAATAGCGGTTTGGTGTCATGTGTTCGCCGTGCAGGTGTGAATCTAATTTAGCGGGATTTGATCTCCTTGGAAAGAAAGGAACAAGCACCGAACGTGAGTGAGTTTTCGCACGTTCGGCTTGGTCTAGCGGCGCGTAGTTCCAGGATGAAAGTGCCACCCGCAAGGACGGAACGTCTTCAACCTCTGGGCTGTGATCTTGACGTTCATTCTTCACCTGACCAATTATCGTGGCTGAGGCCAGTAATCAAAAGGCACGCATCCGCGCACAAAAGGAGCCCTACGTTTCGCCGGCGGGCCACCGGCCAGGAAAAGCAGCTACCAAAAGGTAGCCTGATGATCCTTTTCAAGACCTTCAGGCTACCTTTCGCGTGAGCTTAAAAAAGCATGGACCGCAACACCAGTGCGGCCCTATGACTATTGTGCTTCGAACCTCAAGAGAACCCTATGTGCCTTTGAAACTCGCTTTTCACGAGTTGACGGCTGCGTGTCTGCTTGGAACAGGGAGACACAGGGAAAGTCCTCAACCAGGTCCGCACGCCCTTCCCGGAGCTATGCGTGCTTTGGGGTTGGTGACGGGTAAACCGCGTCACCGGGCGCTACTGATGACCGTCAGTAGCCAGCGGGGTGAAACTGTATAAGCGCACATTGTGGCACAAGTTTTTTCGCGGTTTAAGTTGAAATTTTTACGGTACGTGTACGTCTCTGATGTAGGTATTTACCTTCAGCTGAATGATCCATTCGTACCGCGATAGATGAGTGCGGAGAGTCAAATGTGCTAGGCGAGAAACGGCGAATCCCTCTCAGGGAGGGATTCTCAGCTACCGAGTAATGGTAGGGCAGGTCGCTGTTACCTCGTCGTGGACGAACTACCTTTCAGTAGTAGCGGGGTGCGATCCCAAGATCCCTGTATCCACCCTTGTTACGACACAGTTGCAAAGCTAATTTCCACTGATCGCTGAATGGATTCAAGGACCATTGATTATTTTGTCTCATGGGACTTGATAGCCTTGGCGCAGGACATGGCAAACCTCACGTTTAACCTCATCCACCTGCACCTGCCACGCGGCACCCGCTAGCACTTGCAGAGTATTACGTAGTGTCATTGGGCCAAGTTTGTATTGGGATGCTGGCAGTGGTCGGCCGTAGATAATCCTGACAGGGTCGGTGTCCGCTGCGCACAGGGAATATCCCGAGCGATCCAAGACGTACTGCATTGCATCCCCCACGTTCGGGTGCATGTGGGCAGGGATAGTGATATCGATGATCTGAGCCATCAGGTCATGCTGGCCAGGCGCGGGCAACGTGCTGACCAGTGTGTAGCGACCATAGCGAACTACGGGTTCTTTTTCAGAAACTGCATCAATGGAGTAGAGGTCCGGCGCAAGCAGCGCTGGGTTACGGCTGTTATCGTGCATTGGCTCGGGAGCCGGTACTGTTTGCGTGGTACAGCTGATAACAAACGCGAGAAGGGAGAGGGTGCTGAGGTGCCTGATCATGTGCCGAAAAGCCTCCTTTGAACAGACGGCGACATTGACACGGTGGTCCCTGCTACGCAGTGAACAATGGATTTTCAGGTTGCAACAAATTCCGAAAAAACGCGCTTCTGGGCGGTTTTTCACATCGCCCAAAAAACACAAAGCCCGATTGGTGGGCTCAGGAGAGCAAATCGGTCTTGCTCCGTCTTGTACGAATTCATCTCGTCAAGATCCTCAAAGCTGGCGCTTTCGCCGGTTTCGACTTGCTCACCACGGTCGAGCTTTTGAGCAAGCAAAGTCATCCGTGCGAAAAAATCCTCTTGAGTTTCGTGCCTGATGGTCTTCATTTGTTTTTCCTCTTTTTGAGGCTTGTTGCCATTCATCTTGAAACAACTCAAACGTCTTCGCGAAGGATTCGAACTCAATGAGTACGTACCTGCCCATGCCATGCTTGTGATGCACGTCGTGAGGCTAAAGTGCTGCCGTAATCTCAGCCCGATTCATCGCCGCCGCATTCGGCTCAATCAGATCCTGCGTCAACTGGCGCTTATCCAGCAACATCTGCCACAGCATCTGATCAATGGTGTTTTCCACAAGCGGGATTTTGACCACGACCAACCGTCGCTGGCCGTTACGAAACGCTCAATCTTCTGCCTGATCCTGAATCCCTGGGGGCCACGGCAGACCGAGGAACATCACGTAGTTCGCAGCGGTCAGGTTGTTGCCGGTGCCGGCAGCTGACGTAGTGGCAGCAAAGACCCTGGTCTCCGGATCGTCCTGGAACTGGTCGATGGCTTTCTGGCGTTTAGCAACCGAGTCACAGCCCACCACTGATACACAGCCATAACCTGCTTCCTGGGACAGATTCCGCAACACACCGACTGTCTCTTTAAACTCACAGAGCAGAATCACCTTGTCCTCTGCATCCAACTCGCCCAGCAGCTCCATGGCAACTCGTACCTTTACCCTCTCCAGCAACTGACGCAACGATCCCAACCTGGCAAGCCCTGGTCTATCCTCGTGCCGGATTCGCTCGTACTCTCGGCGCTCCTGCGCAGATAATTCCACTGGCAGTGTTTGCCGCTGCTTCCCTTTGAGTCCAGGCAATACGTCCTTTCGCCGACCAAGCATCCAGTCACCGATAGCGCCCCGTAAGTTTTTTCGAAAGTCTTGACTGCCGGCGAACTGTTCGCAGAACTCCTTGAAGGTAACTGCGCAACCGGATGACCCGACAGGCGCAGTAGGGTATGTAGTTCAGACTCACGGTTGAGGACGGGCGTGCCGGTCAGCAGGTAGCGATTGGGCACTTTCGCCGCGATGTCGAAACCATGACGCGTCCAGGCTGCCGTTGGCTCTTTCAGGCGATGGGCCTCGTCGATGATCATCACTTCGAAGTGACCTGCTTCGCTTACAGACGAGACGATGATTAGGTGAGGCAGGACGTCTTCAGATGAATATTCAAGCTTTTACCTCTATTTCCCCGTTTGGCAGGGAGGAAGGTTCAAGGAGAATGGTGGCAATCTGATATCCTGCACGTTGCAAGAGAAATGATTTGTCTGCGATGGTCTGCGATGGATTGCGAGCGGAGTCGCCATGCAGGATCGCTTGCGCATCAGGCCGGGCACAATCAAGGTGATGTGGCACCGGCGATGCAACGTTTTATCGAACGGTAGACGGTGCCTGACGCCTACGCCTGGTCAGCCAAACCTCCCCGTAATGTAATCTTCCGTCTGTTTCATCTTCGGCGTGGTAAAGATCTGATCTGTCTTGCCATGCTCAATCAATTCCCCCATGAACATGAACGCGGTGCTGTCCGACACCCGCGCCGCTTGCTGCATGTTGTGGGTCACGATGATCACGGTGTACTGCGTTTTCAATTCAGTGATCAATTGCTCGATGCGCCCGGTTGAGATGGGGTCGAGGGCTGAGGTCGGTTCATCCAGCAATAGCACCTGTGGGCGCAGCGCAATGGTGCGCGCAATGCACAAACGTTGTTGCTGGCCGCCGGAGAGGCTTTGCGCGCTCTGGTTGAGTTTGTCTTTCACTTCGTCCCATAACGCGCCGCCGCGCAAGGCTTGCTCGACGCGGTCATTCATTTCGCGGCGGGACAGCTTTTCATGGTGGCGCACGGCGTAGGCGATGTTGTCGTAAATCGACATCGGGAACGGCACCGGCTTCTGGAACACCATGCCGACGTGGCTGCGCAGGCGGTTCATCGAATAGCCCGGGGCGAGGATGTTTTCGCCGTTGAGCAGCACTTCGCCACGGGCTTCCTGTTTCGGGTACATCGAATAAATGCGGTTGAACACGCGCAGCAACGTGGACTTGCCACAGCCCGAAGGGCCGATGATCGCGGTGATGCGTTTTTCCGGGATGTCGATGTCGATGGACTTCAGGGAGCGTTGGTTGTTGTAGAAAAACTCCAACCCACGCACACGGATTTTGGTTTTTTCGGGATCAATGCCAGTGGCGTCCATCAGTGAGACCTATTGCGTAAAAGGATCAGGCGAGATGCCAGGCTGAGTACCAGCACGAACAGCGTCAGGACCAGCGCGCCGGCCCAGGCGAGGGCGTGCCAGTCGTCGAACGGGCTCATGGCGTACTGGAAAATCACCACGGGGACGCTGGCGATCGGCTTGAGCAGGTTGCTGCTCCAGAACTGATTGCCGAACGCGGTGAACAGCAGGGGCGCGGTTTCCCCGGTGATGCGAGCAAGGGCGAGCAGGATGCCGGTGACCACGCCGGCCTTGGCGGCCCTCAGCACAATTTGCAGCGTCAGCTTCCACTGCGGCACGCCCAGAGCCAGCGCGGCTTCGCGCATGGTCGAGGGTTGCAACTGGAGCATTTCATCGGTGGTGCGCACCACCACTGGAATCACCAGCAAGGCCAGGGCCAGCGCGCCGGCGAGGGCGGAAAAGCCCACTTGGTGATTGGTCAGCAGGTTCAGTGGCAGGATCACGGCGGTGTAGACGAACAACCCCAGCACAATCGACGGCGCGGACAACAGGATGTCGTTGATGAAACGCACCGTGGTCCCCAGGCGTGAGTGCCGTGCGAATTCGGCCAGCCAGATGCCAGCCATCAGCCCGATGGGCGTGCCGATCACCAGGGCGATGACCGACATCAGTGCGCTGCCGTAGAACGCGTTGGCCAGCCCGCCTTCGGTACCGGGCGGTGGGGTCATCTGGCTGAACAGGCGCAGGTTCAGTGCCTGAAAACCATTGATGATGGTGGTCAGCAGAATCCACGCCAGCCACAGCAAGCCAAAGGCTGTGGCGCCGCAACTGAGCAACATTGCCACGCCGTTTTTCAGCGCGCGTTTGCGATACAGGCGTTCGTTGGCGTTCATAGACCTTCCTTGCGCGACAGGCGCATCAGCAGCAACCGCGCGAGCGCCAGCACCACAAATGTCACGATAAACAGCAGGAAGCCCAAGGCGATCAGCGCGGAGCGGTGCAGATCGGTGTAGGCCTCGCTGAACTCGTTGGCGATGACCGAGGCGATGGAACTGCTCGGCATCAGCAGCGAAGCGGAAAACTGCTGCGCATTCCCCAGCACAAAGGTCACTGCCATGGTTTCGCCGAGGGCGCGGCCCAGGCCGAGAAAGATGCCGCCGACCACCGCCGAGCGGGTGTAGGGCAGGACGATGTCCCACACCACTTCCCAGGTCGTGCTGCCCAGCGCGTAGGCGGATTCTTTCAATTGCGTGGGCACGCTGCGAAACACCTCATGCATCACCGAGGTGATGAACGGCATGATCATCACCGCCAGCACGATGCCGGCAGTGAGCATGCCGATGCCCAGCGGCGGACCCTGAAACAGCGACCCCACAAAGGGCAGGGCGCCAAGGTAATCGTTGATGTAAGGCGACAGGTACTCGGCCATGAACGGCCCGAACACAAACAGGCCCCACATGCCGTAGATGATCGAAGGAATGCCGGCGAGCAATTCGATGGCCGACGCGACGGGCATTTTCAACCAGGGCGGCGCGACCTCCGTGAGAAAAATCGCGATGCCGAAACTGACCGGAACCGCAATCAGCAGCGCCAGAAATGAAGTCACCAAGGTGCCGTAGATCGGTACGACGGCGCCAAAGTGATTGTTGACCGCATCCCACTCGGTGCTGGTGATGAAGCCAAAGCCGAAGGTTCGGAAAGCCAGGCTCCCGCCCCAAAGCGTCGAAGCCGCGATGCTGGCGAGCAACAGCAGCACCAGCATGGCGGCCCCGAACATCGAGCGTTTGAACCACAGGTCGTGGCGTTGGTCGCGGGCAGCGCGGTTATCGCCCGCTGTGTCACTGGCGTGGGTAGTCATAACCAGGGGTTGGACGGTGTCATTCATATCAGATGTGCTCACCGCCTTCCCCGATCACGAGGAAGGCGGTCGTAGGGCGAATCAGTTAGTGAAGTCAGACTTCCAGTAACCTTCGATTCGCGACACCAGGGAGTCCGGCAGAGCGACGTAGTCCAGCGCAGCAGCCTGTTGCTGGCCTTTTTCCAGCGACCACTTGAAGAAGCTGAAAGCTGCCTGGCTTTGCTCGGCGTTCTTCGGCTGTTTGTACATGATGATCCAGGTGGTGGCGGTGATCGGCCATGCGCCTTCGCCCGGCGCGTTGGTCATGATCAGGTTGAAGTCTTTGGCGTTGGCCCAGTCAGCGGTATCGGCGGCGGCCTGGAAGGCTTTGGCGTTAGGCGTGACGAATTTGCCCGCGGCGTTCTTCAACTGCGCGTAGGTCATTTTGTTCTGCAGGGCGTAGGCGTATTCCACGAAGCCGATGGAGTTTTTGATCTGCTTCACGTAGGCCGAAACACCTTCGTTGCCTTTGCCGCCGACACCCACTGGCCACGGTACGGTGGTGCCGAAACCGATCTTGGTTTTCCAGCTGTCGTTGACCTTGGCCAGGTAGTTGGTGAAGTTGTACGAGGTGCCCGAACCGTCAGAGCGGTGCACCACCGTGATGTTCGCCACCGGCAGGTTCAAGCCCGGGTTGAGGGCGGCGATGGCCGGGTCGTTCCAGGCCTTGATGTCACCGAGGAAGATTTTTGCCAGCACGTCGCCGTCGAGTTTCAGCTGGCCTGCGGCCACGCCTTCGACGTTCATCACCGGCACGATGCCGCCGATGACGCTAGGGAACTGGCCCAGGCCGCCGGCTTTGAGTTCATCGGCTGACAGTGGGGCGTCGGAGGCCCCGAAGTCCACGGTCGCCGCCTTGATTTGGGCAATGCCGCCACCGGAACCAATCGACTGATAGTTGATGCGGTTGCTGGAGTTTTTGCTGTAGTCCTGCGACCACTTGGAGAGCACAGGGTAGACGAAGCTGGAGCCGGCACCGGTAACGTCGGTGGCGTGGGCTACGCCACTCAGGCACAGGGCGGTCAACAACACAGACAGACTTTTTTTGCTCGGCAACATCACGACAACACCTCAAGGGAAGGGGTAAGTGGAAGGGTCCACCTGTCTAAGACGTGACGATTTAATTCCTGATATATGTCTGTTTAATGACGGTTTGGCTTTATGAAGAAACATTTAGAAATGTTTATGGCAGATGGCCGGTACGGATTCACTCCGCTGGCGTTTCTTCTGTCTCAATAAAGTATTGGCAGATCAACCGGTCTTCACGCAAACACTGCTCGCTCGCCGGCATCCCCGTGGCTTCGGAAAAGAACGCAGCCATCGCTCTGCATACACATTGTTCTTCACGCACCACGCTGCCCACCGGGCAGGTGAAGTTGCGCACCATCACACCGCCTTTCTGCGGCACGGCCTCGGTGCTGGCGCCCAGGGCGTCGGCGGCATCCATGGCGGAACGCAGGCCGCTGTCGAAAGTGGCAGGGTTGGCCAGGCCGGCACGCTGGGCCAATTGGCGGCCGGTCTGTTCCAGCACTTCGCCCAGTTCGTCGGCGTCGTAGCGATCCTTGAGAGTGGCCAGCAGTTGCGTCAGCAGTACCTGGTAAGCCGTTGAGGTGACGTCTTCGCTACCCGGCGCGGCCTCGAACACCACGGGCGGCTTGCCTACCGCATTCGGCGGGCGGATTTTGCTGCGGCGCACCCACCCTTCGGCTTCCAGCTGCTTGAGCTGCACGATCACCGCATTGCGTGTGACGGCCAGGTGTTCGCACAGCTGCACGACGGTCAGGGGCTCGCGCTGGAGAAGTTGCAGGATGTCACTTTTGGTACTCACGAGCGGCAAGCTTCACTGGAATTCTGGGGGCTTGAGTATACCGCCATAAACCGCCAGGCAAAGAGGAAAAACAATAATGACAAATTATATTGTCATTATTGTTGTTAGGTGATTAGAATTCGCCGAAATCACCCACCCGCAGGACATAACCATGAAAAAAGCCCAGCGTTTGTTGATCGCGCTCCCGTTCGCCTTCACGTTGATCGGCAGTGCGATGGCGCAAGATGCGCCGCAGCCCTCCACCCCCACCCAGTTGGTCGATGCCCTCAACGGCGTGTTTGGCCATCACGCCGGCGCTCGTGCCGTGCATGCCAAGGGCATCGTACTGGAAGGACGCTTCACCCCGAGCCCGTCTGCCGCGTCCATCACCAAGGCCGCACATTTGCAGGCCACGGCGGTGCCGGTGACGGTGCGCTTTTCCAACTTCGCCGGGATTCCGGACATTGCGGATAACCACGGTCTGGCCAGCCCTCGCGGCTTGGCGGTCCGCTTCGCGCTGCCGAATGGCGGCAGCACCGACATTGTCGCCCACTCGTTCAACGGCTTCCCGTCGCCGACCGCCGATGATTTCCGCGACCTGTTGATTGCCCTCGGCACCAGCGGCCCAGACGTGGCCAAGCCCACCCCGCTGGACGGCTACCTCGGCACCCACCCGGTGGCCAAAGCCTTCCTCACCGCGCCCAAACCTGCGCCGCAGAGCTTCGCCACGCTGCCTTACTACGGCGTGAATACCTTCAAGTTCATCAACGCGGCGGGCACCGTCACCTTTGGCCGCTACCAGTTTCTGCCGGTCAGTGGCAGCCATTTCCTGAGCGAGGCGCAAACCGCCAAGGCCAAGCCGGATTACCTGAGTGAGGAGATCCAGCAACGCGTCAGCAAAGGTGCGGTGCGCTTCAAACTGGTGGTTCAGGAAGCCGCACCGGGTGACAAGCTTGACGACCCGTCGATTGCCTGGCCCGCCAGCCGCCCGGTGGTGGAACTGGGCACTTTGGAAATCACGCGCGCCGTGGCCGACAACGTCGCCGCACAAAAAAGCCTGATGTTCCTGCCCAATAACGTGCCGGCAGGCATCGAACCGCAAGATCCGATGATCAACGCGCGTTCCGCCGCCTATCCTGTTTCATTCGGCCGTCGGCAATAAGCCGTCGCCCCGCCTATAAGAAGAGGAAGCCCTGATGAGCCTGATACCAAACAATTCCCTGATCACCGCAACCCCGGAAGACGGGCGCGAGCTGGCAATCAAGATGGCGCGGCTGGTGATCAAGGCCACGCAACCTGATGAAGCCGTGCGCGGCAGGTTGCGCGATGTGTACGCCAATGATGCGGCGATGTTGATCAGTATTGGCCAGGTGGTCGCGACCGAGTTTGCAACCATCGCGGCGGCCAACAAGTACTGGAACCCTTAACGCAAAAAGGGCAACCACCGCACAGTGGTTGCCCTGGCGCTGTTTTATTCCCGGCAGATTGAAAAATATCGTGCGTGCAAGGGCGGTGACTATATGGGAAGTTGGTCACCACTTCATTTTCTGCAGGGGATTTACCGATGGGCGTCATCCAGCGTTTGCAGCAACTGGGTATTGTTTTGCCTGAACCGATCAACCCATTGGGCTCTTACAAGACGCTCAGTTTGTCGGGCAACCAATTGCACGTTTCCGGCCTGGGTCCGTTTGAAAACGGCAAGCCACTGACCGGCATCGTCGGCGACGACCTGTCGATTGAACAGGGCCAGCATGCCGCGCGCCTGACCATGCTGATGATTCTGGCGTGTATTGAACAAACATTTGGTCTCGACACTATCCAGCGCTGCGTGCGCCTGACGGTTTATGTGCGGGCCACACAGTCATTCACCCAGCACCCCAGCATTGCCAATGGCGCCAGCGACCTCTTGCTGGATGTGTTCGGTGCCGACCAACTCCCTGCCCGAAGCGCCCTTGGCGTTTACTCTTTGCCCATGGGCATTCCCGTTGAAATTGACAGTATCTTTGAAGTAAAACCATCCGGTCACAAACCGGTTAAAAAGTCATAACGAGTAACGATTTAACCGCCAAAGTCGTTGAAATACATGGGATTGTCGGACAATCCCGTGTATGAAAAACTCTTCATAATCGGCCCGCTCGAACGTTGGTAGTTTTCCCATCGCTGCCCAATAATTCGAGTCCTAATAATGAATAACAAAACTCTAAAAGGCGCTTTGGCGCTCTCCATTTCGCTTGCCTCCACACAACTGTTCGCCGGTGGTTTTGCCCTCAATGAACAAAGCATCAGTTCAATGGGCACAGGCTACGCCGGTCGTTCTTCCTCGGCCGATGACGCCAGCACGGTGTTCGGCAACCCGGCAGGCATGTCCCGCCTCAAGCAGAATGAAGTGAGTATCGGGGCGACCTACCTCGATGCCACGTCGCACATCAAAGATGCCAGTTCCTCACAAGGCGGTGTCGATAACCCAGGCACCAACAAGGGCGACATGGTCCCCGGCATTGCCGTGCCGATGGGTTACCTGGTCACGCCGATCGACGAGCACTGGGCGTTTGGCCTGGGGGTCTATGCGCCGTTTGGCCTGATCACCGACTATGAACACAGCTTCCAGGGCAACGGCTTTGGCAACAAGAGCAAGGTTCAGGTCATCACCGTGCAGCCAACGGTCAGCTATGCCTTCAACGACAAGGTCTCGGTAGGTTTCGGCCCGACGTTCAACAAGATCAGCGGTGAGCTGGATTCCAAAGTCCCGGCGTTCGGCCTGGGCACTGAAACCGCCAAGATCAAGGGTGACGACACCGCCACGGGCTTCAACGCCGGTATCCTGGTGCAGGCTCTGGATACAACGCGTATCGGCGTCACCTACCACTCGCAAGTGGTCTATCACCTGAGCGGTCATACCAACGCCTCTGGCGTGCTGACCGACCTCCTCGACGGCGGGCCGCAGAAGTACGACGCCAAACTGAACGTCACCACGCCATCTTCCGTGGACTTCTCGGTGACGCATCAGTTAAGCGATGCCCTGACCCTCTATGTCGGCAGCACGTACACCCGCTGGAGCCAGTTGAAGAAGATCACGGTCAACAACACCGGTGTATCCGACATTACCGCTGAGTTGGCCGGCCTGGATTCGATTACCGAAGAGCAGCACTGGCACGACACGTGGTCCCACGCTATCGGCCTGTCGTATCAGCTCAACAAGCAACTGGTTTTGCGTACGGGCTTCTCCGTGGACCAGACGCCGACCAACAACACCGATCGTTCCGTGCGTATTCCTACGGGCGACCGCACCGTATTCAGCCTGGGTGCAGGTTGGACGCCGGTGGATAACCTGACCTTTGACGTGGCCTATTCCTACCTCAAGGAAGAGCCAATCAAGGTTCACGACAACAACCCTCAGCTGGCGCTGAACTACGACGCCAAGTATGAAAACAGTGCCAATGGTTTTGGTGGTTCGGTGACTTACCGCTTCTGACCTGTGGATAACGGCAAAGGGCCGGTTTTTTGGCGTGGTCCTTTGCCGTAAGTTTTGACCTAAATGCTGTCAATCGCGGCGTGTCTTGGTTAGATTGAAGGCTAATCAGCTTTTAGGACACGGACTGTCATGACTACGCTAACGCCGATCATCGCGACCAATCCCCTCATTCTTCGCGCTGCCACGACCTCACCGCCGGCAGCGCTTGCGAACACCCTCGACGTCTCACCGGCCCGGCCGTCTTCCGTGGTCAGCCTCGGAAATCCTGTGGCCGACGTTATCGATCTCTATTCCAAAAACGGGCAGCTCCCCGGCCGCCAAACCGTGTGGGCCTGGGAAAACGATAATCAGGACGCAGTCACCCAGGCGATCAGCCAACGCTTCGGTTCAATCTCCACGGCCAGCCGTTACAGCGGCCTCGGTGCTGCGTTGGTGGATCAGTTCACCGGGGGCGGCGGGGCGGGGATTTCACAATCGGTGCTCAACACCACGGCAGAGCGTGCCGGTGATACCGGCGGGATCAAGGCCGACCAGGCGGTGTTGCACAGCAAGGCCGACAACCAAATCAGCCTCAGCATCAAGACCGCCAGCGGCAAGACGGTGACGTTCAGCCTGTTCAGTAAGAAAGACGGCTTGGGCGTGCAGGCCACCGTCGACGGCGGCGATTTGACCGCGGATGAACTCAAAGCCGTCGGCCAATTGGGGGTGGCGTTCCAGGCTTCGGTCGATGGGTTGAGCGCCGTACCGCCGAAACTCGACCTGAGCAAACTGACCCAGTTCGACACCCACGTGCTGAAGTCGGTGGACCTCGTCGCCAAGCTCAAAAACCAGGCGGACGAGGACCTGAGCCTGGCGTTCCACGCCGACAGCCAAACCCGCACCACACGTATGAGTGGCCCGGCCGGCGACGTCGACCTGTCTGTGGACCTGAAAAACACGGCAATCCTGGGTGACGCCAAACAGCAAGCCCAGGCGCTGAAAACCTACCTCGCCCAGTTCGACCGGGTGCAAGAGCGCGGTAGCGCCAACGCTGACTTGATAGCGATGTTCAAGGACGCGTTCAGTGCCATGAACAGCAACTATCCCCCCCAACGCCCTGGCGCAACGAATGCATTGAGCAACAACCCGACCGACAAAGGTTTGCTGACAGGGCTGGCGGACTTCAAGGCTTCGATCAAGCAGGCCGTCGTTGCGTCCAACGCAATGCGTCCTAAGGAAGTCGACAGCTTCTCCTACACCGTGTCGCAGAAGACCCAGGTCAATGGCCGCAGCAGCGCGGACCGCAGCGTGACCCAGAACCAGCAGTCGGTGCTGTCGGCAAACTTCCACAAAAGCCTCGGCGGTGGTGAGCCACCGGTGTTGGATGGCACCCGCGAATCGCAGAACTATCTGTATGTGCAAGTCCAGGACAAGGCCAGCAGCACCGCGAGCTTCTCCTATAAGGATGGCCAACTGGCGAGTGCTTCTGTGTCGCAGTCGGCGGTGCAGAACACCCGGACCCAGAAGTACGAGATGGCCCAGTTGGTGTCAGACACGGTGGTGCCCAAAGATGGCTCGTTCAAACGTGACTACCTGGCGTTGCTGGAGCACGCAGCCCAGGCAGTTAAAAAGTCCAAGGACGCGCGGGAGCAATCAACCTTGAATGACGCCCTGGCGGCCATGCAGGATTCGGTGCTGCTACATGACTATCCCGCTGTACTGATGCACTGAGGTTGCGCGCCATGAAAGCGGGAAGGCTCATCACGGGGCCTTCCCGTTTTTTTTGCCCGACAGGCGTGCGCCCGGATGCCAGATTAGGCTTTTGAATCGATTCGATATTCTGTAGCCTTGCGCAGCTTCACCCGTGCTTGATGAACACAATCACTTCGTCCGGCGGCGCCCGAAGGGCTCCAGAGCCGGTGGTACACTCGACTTTCGCGCAACTGCGCCTGCAGGTCTTGCGAACATGACGCAAATTTCCGAACGCCTTCTGGTTCAAGCCCACCTCGACGCCAAGCAGCCCAAGGCTCTCAGCGCCGACGAAGAGGCGAGCCTGCGTGCCGCCATCGCCGCCGAGCTGAAAGCTCAAGACGCGGTGCTGGTTGCCCACTTCTATTGCGACCCGGTGATTCAGGCCCTGGCCGAAGAAACCGGTGGCTGCGTGTCCGACTCCCTGGAGATGGCCCGCTTCGGTGCGGCTCACCCGGCCAAGACCGTGCTGGTGGCCGGTGTACGTTTCATGGGCGAAACCGCCAAGATCCTCACCCCGGAAAAACGCATTCTGATGCCGACCCTGGAAGCCACCTGCTCCCTGGATCTTGGCTGCCCGGTGGATGAGTTTTCGGCATTCTGCGATCAGCATCCCGAGCGTACGGTAGTGGTCTACGCCAACACGTCGGCAGCGGTCAAAGCCCGCGCCGATTGGGTGGTGACGTCCAGCTGCGCGCTGGAAATCGTCGAAAGCCTGATGGACAACGGCGAGACGATTATCTGGGGGCCCGACAAACATTTGGGCACTTACATCCAGCGTCAGACCGGTGCGGACATGCTGCTGTGGGACGGTGCGTGCATCGTGCACGAGGAGTTCAAGTCCAAGCAGCTTGAAGACATGAAGGCGCTGTACCCGGACGCGGCCATCCTGGTGCACCCGGAGTCGCCGACCTCAGTGATCGAGCTGGCCGACGCGGTGGGCTCCACCAGCCAACTGATTGCCGCAGCGCAGCGCTTGCCGAACAAAACCTTCATCGTGGCCACCGACCGCGGCATTTTCTACAAGATGCAGCAGCTGTGCCCGGACAAGGTCTTCATCGAAGCGCCTACCGCCGGTAACGGCGCCGCGTGCCGCAGTTGCGCGCACTGCCCGTGGATGGCGATGAATACGCTGGAACGCACGCTGCAATGCCTGCGTGAGGGCAGTAACGAGATCTTCGTCGAACCGTCGGTGATCCCGCATGCCGTGCGCCCGCTCAAGCGCATGCTGGATTTCACCCAGGCGGCGCGCCTCAAACTGGCGGGCAACGCATAATTCCAACCAGGCACGGTGCAAAATGTGGGAGCGGGCTTGCTCGCGAAATCGGAGTGTCAGTCGACACATTTATTGACTGATACACCGATTTCGCGAGCAAGCCCGCTCCCACATTTGAATTTCCGCCATTCTGAAATTACTTCTTTTGTTTGGGAATCCGCACCAGCTGCGTATCTGAATAGATGTCATGCCAGCTGCGCTTTCGTTTATCAAACAACGACCAGATAAACCCCAACCCCACGCACAACCACGACGCAATCGCCACCACAAACCGCAACAGCGCCTGCCACAGGCTGATGCGCGAACCGTCGGCGTTTTGCACCCGCACGCCCCACACTTGCATGCCCAGGGTCTGCCCCGAGTGGGTCCAGAACTTGGCAAAAAAACCAAACAACACAAACAACAGAATCGTCGACAGCAACGGGTCACCGTCCAGCGCGCCGGACTCGGTGAGCGTGCGCATTTTGGCTTCGCCCACAAACGCGATCCACACCAGTTTGTAGAGGAATGCGGTGACGATCAGCAGGGCGGTGCACAACAAAAAATCATAAAACATGGCTGCCAGGCGACGGCCCAGGCCAACGGCGGGAAACTCGCCCTGGGGGTTCAGCAAGGGTTTGGACATGGCAGGGTGCTCTGAATAAAAAAGCCATTCTACGAACAAACGCGCATAAAAAAGCCCCTGATGTCACCATCAGGGGCTTTTTGTCGCAGGAAGGATCAGCCTTCTGCTTGTACTTCGTCAGCCTGCATGCCTTTCTGGCCTTGCACAGCAACGAAGGTCACTTTCTGGCCTTCTTTCAGGCTCTTGAAGCCGTTGCCCTGGATAGCGCGGAAATGGACGAACAGATCCGGACCGCTTTCTGGAGTGATAAAACCAAACCCTTTCTCGTCGTTAAACCACTTGACGGTACCGCTCTGACGATCAGCCATTTTCTTCTTTCCTTTGACGCTAAAAATTAATGACAGCCCCTTTCACATGAAAGAGTACTGGGCTGGGTTGCAGGAAAGTAAGAGACGTCGAACGGGTTGTAGCGAACTTCTTTGGCTACTGCCCAGGTCCAGGTTCAAAGCGACCCATGCAAACACAGTGGCCAAACTTTACGCCAACTAATACAGAAAAAACAAGCCCTGCCAAAAGCCCAGCGTTTGCTCGGGTTGGTGATACTTTTATGCACGGTTTGGATCCCACTTATTCGATAGAGTTGATCACTTGTTATAGGTAAAGTCCTAGTGCATTGACTATCGTCAATGCACTGTTTTATGGCGGTTGCGTTACAGTTTAGTGCACGCTGATGCAGTCGCGTTACTTATAGGAACAGTCAATCAACCACGATAGTAACGTTGCGGTACAAATGGCATTTTACTTACACGTAGTGGCACCTTCTTCCCACGTACCAATGCAGACACTTCGGTATCCAGCGCGATGAATGCACTGTCCAGATAACCCATGGCCAGCGGGCCACCCAAGGTTGGGCCAAAGCCGCCGCTGCACACGCTGCCGATGACAGTCCCGTGTTCATCGACGATTTCAGCGCCTTCACGCACCGGCGTGCGCTCTTGTGGCAGCAGGCCTACCCGTTTGCGGCTGACACCGGCTTGCTGCTGCGTGAAGATGCGGTCGGCACCCGGGAAGCCTCCTGCGCGCGCGCCATCGGCACGGCGGGCCTTGGAGATGGCCCAGAGCAGGCTGGCTTCGATTGGCGTGGTGTCGGTGTTCATGTCGTGGCCGTACAGGCACAGGCCGGCTTCCAGGCGCAGGGAATCGCGCGCGCCCAGGCCAATGGCCTGCACTTCGGTCTCTGCCAGCAGGCTGCGTGCCAGGCTTTCTGCGTTGGCGGCGGGTACGGAAATTTCGAAGCCGTCTTCACCGGTGTAGCCCGAGCGGCTGACGTAGCAGTCCACGCCCAGCAGACGCAAAGTGGCGAACTGCATGAAGGTCATTTGGGTGACTTCAGGCGCCAGGCGCGCCAGCACCTTCACCGCCGCCGGGCCTTGCAGGGCCAGCAGGGCGCGCTCTTCGAAGAGCGGCTCGATGGTGCATTGTTCGCCAATGTGTTGGCGCAGGTGCGCCAGGTCCTGATCCTTGCAAGCCGCGTTGACCACCAGGAACAGTTCGTCGTTACCCAGGTTGGCCACCATCAGGTCGTCGAGAATGCCGCCCTGTTCGTTAGTGAACATGGCGTAACGCTGCATGCCCACCGGCAGGTCGATGATGTCGACGGGCACCAGGGTTTCCAAGGCTTTGGCGGCATTGGCGCCGGTCAGGCGGATCTGGCCCATGTGGGACACGTCGAACAACCCGGCCTGATCACGGGTATGCAAATGCTCCTTCATCACACCCAGCGGGTATTGCACCGGCATGTCGTAGCCGGCGAAGGGCACCATGCGCGCGCCGAGTTCAATGTGCAGCGCGTGCAATGGGGTTTTCAACAGGGTTTCGGTGGACATATTCAGCTCCTGAAAAACGTGCTGGCGCGCCTTGGGCGTCAGCACTCGATAATGTTGACCGCCAAACCGCCACGGGCGGTTTCCTTGTATTTGCTTTTCATGTCGGCGCCGGTCTGGCGCATGGTGCGGATGACCTTGTCCAGCGAGACGAAGTGCTGCCCATCACCGCGCAAAGCCATGCGCACCGCGTTGATGGCCTTGACCGAACCCATGGCATTGCGCTCGATACACGGCACTTGCACCAGCCCGCCGATGGGGTCGCAGGTCAGGCCGAGGTTGTGTTCCATGCCGATTTCGGCGGCGTTTTCCACTTGGGAAACCGTGCCGCCCAGCACTTCACACAGTGCACCCGCTGCCATCGAACAGGCCACGCCGACTTCGCCCTGGCAGCCGACTTCGGCGCCGGAGATCGAGGCGTTTTCCTTGTACAAAATACCGATGGCAGCGGCGGTAAGCAGAAAGCGCACCACGCCGTCTTCGTTCGCGCCTGGAATGAAGCGCATGTAGTAATGCAGCACCGCCGGCACAATCCCGGCGGCACCATTGGTCGGCGCGGTGACCACGCGCCCGCCGTTGGCGTTTTCTTCGTTGACAGCCAACGCGTAGAGGTTGACCCAGTCGAGTACCGACAGCGGATCGCGCAGTGCCGATTCCGGGTGCTTGCACAGCTGGCGGTGCAGCGCAGCCGCGCGGCGCTTGACCTTCAACCCGCCGGGCAAGATCCCTTCGTTGCGACAGCCCGCATCCACGCAATCCTGCATGACCTGCCAGATTTTCAGCAGCCCTGCGCGTGTTTCCGCTTCGGGGCGCCAGGCACTTTCATTGGTCAGCATCACCTGGCTGATGGACAGCCCGTAGGTGGTGCAGTGGTTCAGCAAGTCCTTGCCGTGCTTGAACGGAAAGGTCAGAGGCGTGGCGTCTTCGACAATGCGGTCAGCGCCGGCGGCGTCTTCATCCACCACAAAACCACCGCCGACCGAGTAATACTCGCGGCTGCGGATCTGGATATTCGCGGCGTCGAAGGCGCGAAAAATCATACCGTTGGGATGGTAGGCGAGGGGTTTGCGAATCATCGCCAGGTGTTCTTTCTCGTTGAACGCAATGCTGTGTTCACCGAGCAGATTCAGGCGGCCGTCCTTGCGCATCTGCGCCAGACGGGTGGCCACGGTTTCAGTGTTCACGGTGTCCGGGTGTTCGCCTTCCAGGCCGAGGAGCACGGCCTTGTCGCTGCCGTGGCCTTTGCCGGTGGCGCCGAGCGAGCCGTAGAGTTCCACCTTGACGCAGGCGGTGGCGCTCAACAGGTTGTCACGCTTGAGGCCCTCGACGAAGCGTGCGGCGGCGCGCATCGGGCCGACGGTGTGGGAACTGGAGGGGCCGATGCCAATCTTGAACAGGTCGAACACGCTAAGGGACATGGTTGTTCTCCGGTTTCTTATTATTGGGCGAGAATCTTGTGGTTGAACTCGGTCAATGTGGGAGCCGGGCTTGCCCGCGATGGCAGTGTGTCAGGCAACATTTCTGTCTCTGATACACCGCTATCGCAGGCAAGCCAGCTCCCACATTGGACTGTGTTCCGTCAGTCGGTTACGCGTAACTCTCGATCGACGGGCACGCACACACCAGGTTGCGGTCGCCAAACACGTTGTCCACACGCCCCACCGGTGGCCAGTACTTGGCCTCGATCAACGACGCCACCGGGTACACCGCTTGCTCACGGCTGTACGGATGGCTCCATTCGCCCACCAGTTCAGCGGCAGTGTGCGGCGCGTTTTTCAGCGGGTTGTCGTCCTTGTCCAGCGTGCCGTTTTCCACCGCGCGGATTTCTTCACGGATGGCGATCATCGCGTCACAGAAGCGGTCCAGTTCTTCTTTGGATTCACTTTCGGTCGGCTCGATCATCAAGGTACCGGCCACCGGGAACGACATGGTCGGTGCATGGAAGCCGAAGTCGATCAGGCGCTTGGCCACGTCGTCCACGCTGATGCCGCTGCTGTCTTTCAGCGGGCGCAGGTCCAGGATGCATTCATGCGCGACCAGGCCGTTGCTGCCGGTGTAAAGCACCGGGTAGTGCTCTTCCAGGCGACGGGAAATGTAGTTGGCATTCAAAATCGCCAACTGCGAAGCGCGCTTGAGGCCCGCGCCGCCCATCATGCTGATGTACATCCAGGTGATTGGCAAAATGCTTGCGCTGCCGAACGGCGCCGCGCACACCGCGCCTTCCTTGCGCTCCATGGCCGCGTGGCCTGGCAGGAATGGCGTGAGGTGCGACTTGACGCCAATCGGGCCAACGCCCGGGCCGCCACCGCCGTGGGGGATGCAGAAGGTTTTGTGCAGGTTCAGGTGGGACACGTCGCCGCCGAACTTGCCCGGTGCGCACAGGCCGACCATGGCGTTCATGTTGGCGCCGTCGATGTACACCTGGCCGCCGTTGTCATGAATGATGCCGCAGATTTCGCGGATGCCTTCCTCGAACACGCCGTGGGTGGACGGGTAGGTGATCATCAGCGCCGCCAGGTGGTCGCGGTGCTCGATCGCCTTGGCGCGCAGGTCTTCGATGTCGACGTTGCCACGCGCATCGCAGGCAGTGACCACTACGCGCATACCGGCCATGTTGGCGGTCGCCGGGTTGGTGCCGTGGGCGGACGACGGGATCAGGCAGATGTCGCGGCGCTCATCGCCACGGCTCTGGTGGTAGGCACGGATGGCCAACAGGCCTGCGTACTCGCCCTGGGAGCCGGCGTTCGGTTGCAGGGAGATCGCGTCGTAACCGGTGGCCGCGCAGAGCATGGCTTCCAGGTCGGAGGTCAGCTCCAGGTAGCCGGCGCTTTGCTCGGACGGGGCGAACGGGTGCAGGGCGCCGAACTCGGCCCAGGTCACCGGGATCATTTCGCTGGCGGCGTTGAGCTTCATGGTGCACGAACCCAGCGGGATCATGGTGCGGTCCAGCGCCAGGTCCTTGTCGGCCAGCTTGCGCAGGTAGCGCATCAGCTCGGTTTCGGAGTGGTAGCGGTTGAACACCGGGTGGCTGAGCACGGGCGACTGACGCAGCAGCGCGGCGGGCAGGGTGCTCTCGGTCTCGGCGAAGGCTGGCAGCGCCTTGCCGTCGGCGAAAATCGACCACAGGGTTTCGATATCGGCCTGGGTGGTGGTTTCGTCCACCGACACACCGACACGCTCGCCATCCACCACACGCAGGTTGATGCGCTGGGCGCGCGCCTTGTCGTGCAGTGCGGCAGTGTTGGCGCCGGTGTTGAGGGTGATGGTATCGAAGAAGCTCTGCTGCTCGACCTTCAGGCCCAAGGCGGTCAACCCCTTGGCCAGAATCGCGGTCAACTGGTGCACACGCCCGGCAATCCGGGTCAGGCCTTTGGGGCCGTGGTACACGGCGTACATGCTGGCGATGTTGGCCAGCAGCACCTGGGCGGTGCAGATGTTCGACGTGGCTTTCTCGCGGCGGATATGTTGCTCGCGAGTCTGCATGGCCAGACGCAGGGCCGGCTTGCCGAAACGGTCCACGGAAACGCCGACCAGACGGCCCGGCATGTCGCGCTTGAACGCATCCTTGGTGGAGAAGTAGGCCGCGTGCGGGCCACCGAAGCCCAGCGGCACGCCGAAGCGTTGCGCGCTGCCGATGGCCACGTCGGCGCCGAACTCGCCCGGCGGGGTCAGCAGGGTTAAAGCGAGCAGGTCGGCGGCCACGGCCACCAAGGCGTTGGCGGCGTGGAAGCGTTCAGTCAGTGCGCGGTAGTCGAATACGTCGCCGTTGCTCGCCGGGTATTGCAGCAGGGCGCCGAAGAACGGGCTGACGTCGGTCAGTTCGCGCTCGTCGCCCACCACCACGTCGATGCCCAGCGGCTCGGCACGGGTGCGCAGCACGTCGAGGGTTTGCGGGTGGCTGTGGACCGAGGCGAAGAACGCGTTGCTGCCCTTGTTCTTGCTCAGGCGCTTGCAGAAGGTCATGGCTTCGGCGGCAGCGGTGGCTTCGTCGAGCAGGGACGCGTTGGCGATCGGCAGGCCGGTGAGGTCGCTGATCAGGGTCTGGAAGTTCAGCAGCGCTTCCAGGCGGCCCTGGGAAATCTCTGGCTGGTACGGGGTGTAAGCGGTGTACCAGGCCGGGTTTTCCAGCAGGTTGCGCAGGATTGGCGACGGCGTGTGGCAGTTGTAGTAGCCCTGGCCGATGTAGGTTTTGAACAGCTCGTTTTTGCTGGCGATGGCCTTGATTTTGGCCAGGGCCTGGGCTTCGCTCAGGCCGTCGTCCAGGCCGAGCACGCTGGTGCCCTTGATGCTTTCCGGGATTACGCTGGCGCTCAGGGCTTCGAGGGAATCAAAGCCCAGGCTCGCGAGCATTTGCAGCTCATCTTCCTGGCGCGGGCCGATGTGGCGGGCGATGAATTCGTTGGCGGTGCTGAGATTGACGGTCATGGTGCGCTCCTCAGGCTTCAGCGTTGGCTTTGATCAGGCGGTCGTACGCATCCTGATCCAACAGCTTAGCCACTGCACCGGCATCGGCCGGTTTAAAGCGGAAGAACCAGCCTTCGCCCATCGGGTCTTCGTTGACCAGCTCCGGGCTGTCGCTGAGTGCGTCGTTCACCTCAAGCACTTCACCGGTCAGGGGCATGTATACGCCGCTGGCGGCTTTGACCGACTCCACGGTGGAGGCTTCGGCGCCTTTCTCGTATTCCTGCAACTCCGGCAGTTGCACGAAAACCACATCACCCAGCGCGTTCTGCGCGAAAGCGGTGATACCCACAGTGACGCTGCCGTCAGCTTCGGCGCGCAGCCATTCGTGGTCTTCAGTAAAACGCAACTCGCTCATGGAAACTCCTCAGGGCCAGATTCGTCTGGTGGACGGGATTGGGATAATGGGGAGTTACAAAGCAAAATTGCGGCCAATATTAATAAATCGTTATAAATCAATCGGTTGTAAATATTTGTTGTGTATTTATAGCCGTTGGCTGTAGCGATTTCGATACAGCTGTAGGGAAGAAAAAAAGCCTATGTGGATCAAAGCCTTGCATGGCGCGCAAAAAGCGGGGTTGTAGCGATATCGTTACGCTGTAGCGCTTTCAGTACAGCCGATGTCGTTCCTGGACCAAAATTGAAATGCATTCCAATGTGGGAGCGGGCTTGCTCGCGAAAGCGGTCTGTCAGTTGAAGCATCTGTGGCTGATACACCGCATTCGCGAGCAAGCCCGCTCCCACAGGGTTCTGCATTCCATATTTGGATTTTGCGGGTTCAGGGCTTGTTCGGAATGCCGTACTTGCGCAAGCGATGGGCAATGGCTGTATGAGAAGTTTGCAAGCGGCTGGCCAATTGGCGGGTCGAGGGGTAGCTGGTGTAAAGCTTTTCCAGCAGGCCGCGCTCGAAGTCTTCCACCGCCTGTTCCAGGCTGTCGACTTCGCCATCGCTCTGGCGCGCCACCGAGGTGCCGGCGATATCCAGGTCGCCAATGTCCACCAAGGTGCTTTCGCAGATCGCAGCTGCGCGGAAAATCACGTTCTGCAACTGGCGCACATTGCCCGGCCACGAGTTGCCCAGCAGCGCCGGGTATGTGCCGGGTGCCAAGCGGCACACCGGGCGCTGGATCTGCGCGCAGGCCTGCTGCATGAAGTAGCGCGCGAGCAGCAGAATGTCCTGGCCGCGCTGGCGCAACGGCGGCACTTCGACGTTAAGCACATTGAGGCGGTAGAACAGGTCTTCGCGGAAGGTACCTTCGCTGACCATCTTTTCCAGGTTGCGGTGAGTGGCGCTGAGGATGCGCACGTTGACCTTCACTTCGCGGTCGCCACCGACACGTCGAAAGCTGCCGTCATTGAGAAAACGCAGCAACTTTGCCTGCAGGTACGGCGACATCTCGCCAATCTCATCCAGAAACACCGTGCCCTGGTTGGCCAGTTCCATCAGGCCGGGTTTGCCACCGCGTTGTGCGCCGGTAAAGGCGCCGGGGGCGTAACCAAACAGCTCACTTTCGGCGAGGTTCTCCGGCAGCGCCGCGCAGTTCAAGGCCAGAAACGGCGCACTGTGGCGCGCGCTGATGGCATGGCAGGCCCGCGCCACCAGCTCTTTGCCGGTGCCGGTTTCGCCCTGGATCAACAAGGGTGCATCCAGCGCCGCCACCCGCTGTGCCCGCGCCTTGAGGGTGCGGATCACCGGGGACTCGCCGAGCAGCGCATCAAAGCCTTCGGCATGGTCGTGGTGCAATGCCGAAAGCTGTTCGCCGATGCGGTTGGGTTGGTAGAGGGTGAGCAGGGCGCCGGCGTCGGTGATCGGCGTGGCGTCGAGCAGCAGGGTTTGGCCGTTTACACTGATCTCGCGCAGAGCCAGGCGAAAGCCGTGTTCCAACAACGTATCGAGCAGCGTCGGGTCGTTGAACAGCTCGCTGATGCTTTCCCCGGCCGGTTCACGGCCGTAAAGGGCGATCAGCGCCGGGTTGGCCAAAAGAATCTTGCCTGCGCTGTCCAGCGCCAGCACCGGGTCGGTCATGGCCGCCAGCAGGGCATCGAGTTGCAGGTGGCGGCGTTGGCCGGGAAGGATGTCCACCACCGTGACGGCCTGCACGCCGTGCACGCTGAACAGGGCGTCGCGCAGTTCTTCGAGGACATCGGCGCTGAGCGTCGGTGCGTCGATGTAGACGTTGGGCGGCACCATTTCCACCGCATCCAGGTTGAGATTACGCCCACCGAGCAAAGCCAGGACTTCCTGGGTAATGCCGACGCGGTCGATGAAGCTGACGTGGATACGCATGGGGTGCTAGCAATTCTGGGGAGCTGGAGGCGGCAAGTATGCCTTGGAGCGGGTGGAGATCAAAATGTGGGAGCGGGCTTGCTCGCGAATGCGGTGGTTCAGTCATAGATGTGTTAACTGATCCACTGCATTCGCGAGCAAGCCCGCTCCCACAGGGGACTTGCGGTGTTCTTACTCAAGATGTTCAGGCTTGATCGGGTCGCCGGACTTCACATCCAGCTGATGCCGTACATCCTCAAACATCAAATCGTATTGTTTGTGCATCGCGCCATTGAGCACCGCGATCTTTGGCATGCCGTATTTCTGCGCGATGTTCATCGCATGCCGGGCAAAGTCGAACGCCTGGTCCTTGGGCAGAAAGAACGCTTCCTTGAGGTCCTTGCCCTGTACCGAGCCATGCAGCTTGAACAGCATCCCCTTGCCTTCCTTGGGGTCCTGGCTGACTTCGTAATCGATGCACAGGTTGTAGCTGTAGTCCTGGGCATTCAGCGCGTGACGTTCGACGTGCAAGTGACCCGGTTCAAAGGTGGCCATAGGCGTTTCTCCTCTACTGCTTCACTGGTAGGTGATGCCAGGTTTTGCCGTGCTGATGCGTGTGCCGGCGCTACCCTGGACGATGGCTTCGATGTCCGAGAGTGAACCGATGACTGCGGTTTTGCCAGTCTGACGGGCGAACTCACAGGCGGCCTGGACCTTGGGGCCCATGGAACCGGCGGCGAAACCGAGTTTTTCGATTTCGTCGGGGTGGGCCTGGCCGATGGCCTTCTGCGTCGGCTTGCCGTAATCGATAAAGGCCGCGTTGACGTCGGTGGCAATCACCAGTAAATCGGCGTCCAGCTGCGAGGCCAGCAGCGAGGAGCACAGGTCTTTGTCGATCACCGCTTCGATGCCGCGCAGCTTGCCGTCTTCGCCATACATCGTCGGAATGCCGCCACCGCCGGCGCAAATCACAATGGCACTTTTTTCCAGCAACCATTTGATCGGGCGTATTTCAAAGATGCGTTTCGGGCGGGGGCTGGCCACCACACGGCGGTATTTGTCGCCATCGGGCGCAATCACCCAGCCTTTTTCAGCGGCGAGTTTTTCTGCTTCAGCCTTGGCGTAGACCGGGCCGATGGGCTTGGTCGGGTTCTTGAACGCGGGGTCCTTGGCGTCCACTTCCACTTGGGTGAGCAGGGTGGCGAAGGGCACTTCGAAGTCCAGCAGGTTGCCCAGTTCCTGTTCGATGATGTAACCGATCATGCCCTCGGTTTCAGCACCGAGCACGTCCAGGGGGTAAGGCGAAACCTGGGTATAGGCTGCCGCCTGCAACGACAACAGGCCGACTTGCGGGCCATTGCCGTGGGCGATCACCAGCTCGTTGCCGGGATGGATCTTGGCGATCTGTTCGGTGGCGACCCGGATATTGGCGCGCTGGTTGTCCGCGGTCATGGGTTCACCGCGGCGAAGCAGGGCGTTACCGCCCAGTGCAACGACGATACGCATACAAAATGTCCTTCTGTAATTCTGCGTTGTGAACACGGGCAAAATGTGGGAGCGGGCTTGCTCGCGAATGCGGTGGATCAGTTGCTGCATGTGCGGCTGACACACCGCATTCGCGAGCAAGCCCGCTCCCACAGTTTTGATCGTGTTTCGTCAGTGGGAGCTGTGTGGGTTTAGATATCCGCCAGCGCCGACACCAGAATCGCCTTGATGGTGTGCATGCGGTTTTCCGCCTGCTCGAACGCGATGTTGGCCGGCGACTCAAACACGTCCTCCGTTACCTCCACGCCATTGGCCAGGTTCGGATAGCGCGCCGCAATGTCCTTGCCCACTTTGGTTTCGCTGTTATGAAACGCCGGCAGGCAGTGCATGAATTTCACGCGCGGGTTGCCCGAGGCTTTCATCATCTTCGCGTTGACCTGGTAGGGCAGCAGTTGCTCGATTCGCTCGTCCCACGCTTCCACCGGCTCGCCCATCGACACCCAAATGTCGGTGTGGATGAAGTCCACGCCTTTGACCGCCTCTTTCGGGTCTTCGGTGATGGTGATGCGTGCGCCGCTTTCCTCGGCAAAGGCCTGGCACTGCTTGATGAAATCTTCATGGGGCCACAGGGCTTTCGGTGCGCCGATGCGCACGTCCATGCCCAGCTTGGCGCCGATCATCAGCAGCGAGTTGCCCATGTTGTAGCGGGCGTCGCCCAGGTAGGCGTAGCTGATGTCATGCAGCGGCTTGTCGCTGTGTTCGCGCATGGTCAGGGTGTCGGCGATCATTTGCGTCGGGTGGAATTCGGCGGTCAGGCCGTTGAATACCGGCACGCCGGCGAACTTGGCCAGCTCTTCGACGATTTCCTGTTCGAAGCCACGGTACTCAATGGCATCGAACATGCGGCCGAGCACGCGGGCCGTGTCTTTCATGCTTTCCTTGTGGCCGATCTGCGACGACACCGGGTCGATGTAGGTGACGTGGGCGCCTTGGTCATGGGCCGCCACTTCGAACGCACAGCGGGTGCGCGTCGAGGTTTTTTCGAAGATCAGCGCGATGTTTTTGCCCTTGAGGTGCGGACGTTCGGTGCCGGTGTATTTGGCGCGTTTGAGGTCGCGGGACAGGTCCAGCAGGTAATGCAGCTCGCGGGTGGTGTGGTGCATCAGCGACAGCAGGCTGCGGTTGCGCATGTTGAAAGCCATGATGGATCTCCTTAGTAGTCGATTGGGTCGCGGATGATCGGGCAGGTCATGCAGTGGCCGCCGCCACGGCCCCGGCCCAGTTCACCGGCACTGATGGTGATGACTTCCACCCCGGCCTTGCGCAGCAGGGTGTTGGTGTAGGTGTTGCGGTCGTAGCCGATCACCACGCCCGGCTCCACGGCCACCACGTTGTTGCCGTCGTCCCATTGCTCGCGTTCGGCGGCAAAGCTGTTGCCGCCGGTTTCCACCACGCGCAGGGCCTTGAGGTTGAGCGCGGCGGCCACGGTGTCGAGGAAGTTGGTTTTCTCGCGCTGGATATCGATGCCGTGGGGCTTGCTGTCGTCAGGGCGCAGGGTGAACGCGACGATCTGGTTGACCACTTCGGGGAAGATGGTGACCAGGTCGCGGTCGCAGAAACTGAACACCGTGTCCAGGTGCATCGCCGCACGGGATTTCGGCAGGCCGGCCACGATCACGCGTTCTACCGCCTTGTTCTTGAACAGGTTGCGCGCCAATTGGCCGATGGCCTGATGGGACGAGCGCTCGCCCATGCCGATCAACACCACGCCGTTGCCGATGGGCATCACGTCGCCGCCTTCCAGCGTGGAAGCGCCGTGCTCCTGATCGGGGTCGCCGTACCAGATTTGGAAGTCGGCGTTGGTGAACTCCGGGTGGAATTTGTAGATGGCGCTGGCCAGCAAGGTTTCCTGGCGTCGTGCCGGCCAGTACATGGGGTTGAGCGTCACGCCGCCGTAGATCCAGCAGGTGGTGTCGCGAGTGAACTGGGTGTTGGGCAGCGGCGGCAGGATGAAACTCGAGTGGCCGAGGAAATCGCGGAACATCTCGATGGCCTTGCCCCCGAAGCTGCTCGGCAGGTCATCGGCCGAGACGCCCCCGATCAGGTACTCGGCGACCTTGCGCGGTTCCAGGCTGCGCAGCCACGAGCCGACTTCATCGACCAGGCCCAGACCCACCGTGTTGGCGGTGATCTTGCGTTCCAGGATCCAGTCGAGCGCTTCGGGGATGGCAACGATGTCGGTCAGCAGGTTGTGCATTTCCAGCACATCGATGTCGCGTTCGCGCATCTTGGTCACAAAATCGAAGTGGTCGCGCTTGGCCTGGGCCACCCACAGCACGTCATCGAACAGCAGTTCATCGCAGTTGTTGGGGGTCAGCCGCTGGTGGGCCAAGCCTGGGGAGCACACCATGACTTTGCGCAGTTTGCCGGCTTCGGAATGTACGCCGTACTTCACTTTTTCCGTGGTCATTGCAGATTCTCCAGTGAACAAAAGTTACAGAGTCAGGAAGCCGTCGTAGAGGCCGTAGGCAGCCACCAGGGCGCCAATGACCACTGCGGCGAAAATCAGCTTCTCGACGTTGGTGAAAACCGGTTTGCCCAGTTCACGCTTGGCCTTGGCGAACAGAATCGCGCCGGGGGCGTAGAGCAGGGCGGAGAGCAGCAGGTATTTGGTGCCACCGGCGTAGAGCAGCCAGACCGCGTAGATCAGCGCGATGGCACCGATGAACAGGTCTTTCTTGCGTTCGCGCAGGGCGTTTTCGTAGGTTTCGCCACGCACCGCCAGCAACAGGGCGTAGGCCGCCGACCACAGGTAAGGCACCAGGATCATCGAGGTGGCGAGGTAGATCAGCGACAGGTAGGTGCTGGCCGAAAACAGCGTGATCACCAGGAACAGCTGCACCATGGCGTTGGTCAGCCACAGGGCGTTGACCGGTACGTGGTTGGCGTTCTCCTTGCGCATGAACTCGGGCATGGTGTGGTCCTTGGCGGCGGCGAACATGATCTCCGCACACAGCAGCACCCATGACAGCAGCGCGCCCAGCAAGGAAATGATCAAGCCGACGCTGATCAGCACCGCGCCCCAATGGCCCACCACATGCTCCAGCACGGCGGCCATCGACGGGTTCTGCAACTTGGCCAGTTCCGGCTGGGTCATGATCCCCAGGGACAACACGTTGACCAGCATCAGGAACAGCAGCACGGTAATAAAGCCGATCACGGTGGCCTTGCCCACGTCGCTGCGTTTTTCCGCACGGGACGAGAAGATGCTCGCGCCTTCAATGCCGATGAACACCCACACGGTCACCAGCATCATGTTGCGCACCTGGTTCATTACGCTGCCCAGGTCCGGGTTTTTCACGCCCCAGATGTCAGCGGTGAAGATGTCCAGCTTGAACGCGAACAGCGCGATCAACACGAACAGCACCAGCGGCACCACTTTGGCGACAGTGGTGACCAGGTTGATGAACGCGGCTTCTTTGATCCCGCGCAGCACCAGAAAGTGCACGGCCCACAGCAGCACCGAGGCACCGATGACGGCCGCTGGCGTGTTGCCTTCACCGAAGAGGGGGAAGAAGTAGCCGAGGGTGCTGAACAAGAGCACGAAGTACCCGACGTTGCCCAGCCAGGCACTGATCCAGTAACCCCAGGCAGACGAGAAACCCATGTAATCGCCAAAACCGGCCTTGGCGTAGGCATACACCCCGCCGTCGAGGTCGGGCTTGCGGTTGGCGAGGGTCTGGAACACGAAAGCGAGGGTCAGCATACCGATGGCGGTGATGACCCAGCCAATCAGCACGGCGCCGACGTCGGCGCTGGCGGCCATGTTTTGCGGCAGAGAGAAGATCCCGCCGCCGATCATCGAACCCACGACAAGTGCAACCAGTGCGCCCAATCGAAGTTTTCCGGGAGTTTCAGACATTGCATGACTCCAATGCAGGAGAAGAGAGACCACAGAATAATTCCGTGCGCTAATCAAACAGCTGACTCAGATCACTTCATTGGCACATTCCATTGTGAATTAATGACTTAAGGTGAAAGTTCGTGGGCGATACATATCCTCGAAAAGGCGCTTTCCAGAGCGCTTTCATCGTTTTGGGTTAATCATTTAGTCAGGGGTATGGACGTTTGAAGCTAGACCGTATTTCCGAATGTGCAAACTTTTTGAACGATGTTTCACGGTGTGTCGGAGTTCTCACTATTTAAATTCTAAATAAGCCTAAACTTTACTAATTGACATGCCATTGCGTTATTAACCTGCCGTTTTTAGTGGGCGCTCTAATAAGCGCTACACTCGCTGAGCCATTGAGTGAGTGCACAGTTGTCAGCTCAAGTTGTTATTGATTCAGGAGTGTTCATGCCCCAGCCTGCCCAAAAACTTCGACTTGGCGCCCTGATTGCCTTGGTGGTCGGCTCGATGATTGGGGGCGGTATTTTTTCCCTGCCGCAAAACATGGCCGCGCGCGCCGAGGTGGGCGCGGTGTTGATCGGCTGGGCAATCACTGCGGTCGGCATGCTGACCCTGGCCTTTGTGTTCCAGACCCTCGCCAACCGTAAGCCCGAACTCGATTCCGGGGTGTATGCCTACGCCAAGGCCGGTTTCGGTGATTACATGGGGTTCTCATCGGCCTGGGGTTATTGGATCAGTGCGTGGATGGGCAATGTCGGCTACTTCGTGTTGCTGTTCAGCACCCTTGGCTACTTTTTTCCGGTGTTCGGCCAGGGCAATACACCCATCGCGATTGCCTGCGCCTCGTTGCTGTTGTGGGCCGTGCACTTTCTGGTGCTGCGCGGGATCAAGGAGGCGGCCTTTATCAACCAAGTCACTACCGTGGCGAAGGTTGTGCCGTTGCTGATGTTTATCGTGATCGCCGCCGTAGCATTCAAAGCCGACATTTTCACCCGCGACATCTGGGGCCTTGGCAACCCGAGCATGGGAAGCGTGGTGGACCAGGTGCGCCACATGATGCTGGTCACTGTGTTCGTGTTTATCGGCATCGAAGGTGCCAGCGTGTATTCGGCGCGGGCTGAAAAGCGCTCCGACGTGGGCCGTGCCACGGTGATCGGGTTTCTCGGTGTGCTGGCGTTGCTGGTGCTGGTGAACGTGCTGTCGCTGGGGATCATGAGCCAGCCGGAACTGGCGCAATTGCAGAACCCCTCCCTGGCGGGCGTGCTGGAGCACATCGTCGGGCCATGGGGCGCCCTGTTGATCAGTCTCGGGTTGGCCGTCTCGCTGCTCGGCGCCTTGCTGTCTTGGGCGCTGCTGTGTGCGGAAATCCTCTATGCCACCGCCCACGACAACACCATGCCGGCCTTCCTCAAAAAGGAAAACGCCAACCAGGTGCCGGTCAATGCGTTGTGGATGACCAATGTGATGATCCAGGTGTTCCTGGTGATCACGCTGTTTTCCCAAAGCACCTACACCACCCTGATTTACCTCGCGTCGTCGATGATTCTGGTGCCTTACCTGTGGTCGGCGGCCTACGCCGTGCTGCTCAGCGGGCGCGGTGAAACCTACGCAGGCGCGCAACGCCGGCGCGTGAAGGATTTGCTGGTGGGGCTGGTCGCCCTGATGTATGCGGTGTGGCTGCTCTACGCCGGGGGCCTGAAATACCTGCTGCTGTCGGCGCTGCTGTATGCGCCGGGCGTCATCCTGTTTGCCCTGGCCAAACGCGAGCAAGGCCTGCCATTGTTTACCTCCGTGGAAAAAGGCATTTTCTGCTGCGTGGTCGCGGGCGCCGGGCTGGCGGCGTATGGGCTGTATAGCGGGGTGTTGTCGTTGTGAGACTGGCGTATCAGCCGCCCTACGACTGGGCGGCAATGTTGGGTTTTCTGTCGATGCGCGCGATTGGCGGCCTGGAAACCGTGGCCGACGGTGTGTACCGGCGCAGCATCAGCGTTGCAGGGCAGCATGGCTGGATCAGTGTTGCGCCGGGGGCGGGGGATTGGTTGGAGGTGGGCGTCGATTTTCCTGACAAGGCGGCCTTTCCCGAGATTGAACGGCGCCTGCGCATTCAGTTTGATCTGGATGCGCAGCCTCAGGCGATCAGCGCGCAATTGTCCCGCGACCCTTTGATGGCGAAACTCGTGGCGGCCCGCCCAGGCTTGCGAGTGCCGGGAACATGGGACGGTCTGGAGCTGGCCATTCGCGCAGTGTTGGGCCAGCAGATCACCGTGGTGGCGGCGATTCGCCTGGCGGGCAAGCTGGTGGCGCACTATGGCCAGCCACTGGAGACACCGCACCCTGGCATCACCCATGTATTCCCGACGCCCGAGGTGCTGGCGATGGCGGACCTGGCAACGTTGGGCATGCCCAAGGCGCGGGGCCGTACGTTATCGGGCGTGGCCCAAGCGTTGCTGGATGACCCTGAACTGTTTGAGCCCAAAGCCAGCCTGAAGGAAGGCGTGGCACGCCTGGTGGCCTTGCAGGGAATTGGCGACTGGACGGCGCAATACATCGCCATGCGCCAGATGCGCGAGGCGGATGCGTTTGCGTCGGGGGATATCGGCTTGATCAATGCCTTGGCAGCGCTGGAGGGCGGGCCGGTTTCGGCACGGCAGTTACAAGCCCGGGCCGAGGCTTGGCGGCCGCTCCGGGCTTATGCGGCGCAGCATTTGTGGACGTCGTTGCAGCGGGGGGATTGAGGGGGCTGCACTGGCCTCATCGCAGGCAAGCCAGCTCCCACCTTTGACCGTGTTCACAAATCAAGTGTGGGAGCTGGCTTGCCTGCGATAACGATTGTCAGATCACCACTGCGCCCGGTGTGACCCCAATTCCCCCGCCGCCAAATCCCACTGCAACGGCGTGCCGCTGATGGTCACTGGCGCCAGCAACCGATGAGCCTGGCCCCACGGCGTCTGCTCCACCACCAAGCCTTGGTCGCTCGTCTCTTCTGCCCGCAACGCCGCTTGCTCCGGCACCTGGCCACCTTCCACCAGCAACTTCGCCGTGCGCGCCAACGACAACCGCGCCGACCCGCCGCGCCCGGTTTTCAAACGCTCGCTCAACGCCTGAATCGCCGCCGACGCCATCAAATACCCGGTCGCATGATCCAGCGCCTGCAAGGGTAACGGCACCGGTTTATCCGCTTTTTTCCAGGCCATGCCCGCATCGGCTATCCCGCTGCTCATCTGCACCAGGCTGTCGAAGCCGCGCCGGTTGCGCCACGGGCCGGTCCAGCCGTAGGCGTTGAGGCTCACGTCGATCAGCCCGGGGGCGAGGGCTTGCAGCCCGGCCGAGCTATAACCCAACTGCTCCAGTGCATCGGCACGGTAGCCGTGGAACAGGATGTCGGCGCCCTTGAGCAGACTTTCGAATACCTGCCGGCCCTCGGTGCTTTTCAGATCGAGGCGGGCACAGCGTTTGCCCAGCGTCATTTCGGGTACCACGCCCGGCTCGTTCCAGGTCGGCGAGTCGATGCGCAGCACGTCGGCGCCCAGCCCGGCGAGGAAACGGCTCGCCACCGGGCCTGCCAGCACGCGGGTCAAGTCGAGCACCTTGATACCGGCCAACGGGCGCGCCACCGAGCCGAGCCAGGGTTTGTCGCTCAGCGTTGCAAACGTCTCGCGCTGCACCAGTGCCTCGGCGTTTACCGCCAAGCCCTGCGGATGGGTTTGCCAGGCCTGCCACGAGCGCATCTGCGCCGCGCAACCGCCCGCATCGACGACTGCCTGCTCCAGTTCTGCGGCATTCCACGCGGCGACTTTGCTCGCCATGTGCGCGCGGTCGGTCACCTTGCCCAGCACGCGCTCGGCGGCATCACGGTGGTGGGGCGCGTTGGTGTGCAAGCGAATCCAGCCGTCCGCGCTGGCATAGTCGCCGGCCACCGGGTCCCACAGCGGCGGCACTTGCCAGCCGACAGGGCGAATCGACGAGGAAAACCAGAAGGAGGCGAGGCGCCGGTCCACGTTGACCGTCGGCAGGCGCCCGGTCTGTTGCTGGATCAACTGCGCAACCGCCTGGCCGGCGGCGCCGATGCTGGCGCTGGCCAGGTCGGTCACGGCGAAGGTCGAAGGCAGGGCGCCGGCCGAGGTTTGAGGCAGCGGGGTGTGGGGTAAAGCGAGTGCGGCTTGGATGGGTGTCAGCAGGTCAGTCATCAAAGGCCCTCCGTAAGAGAAGGGCCACTATAGAAGATCATCACACCGCTGTGACAACTCCCGGTTCCAACGGCAGGTCGATGCTGGCGATAAAACCGCCGTCCGGGTGATTGGCCAGGGTCAGGCTGCCGCCATGGCGTTCTGCCGCGCGGCGGGCGATGGCCAGGCCCAGGCCGTGACCTTGGGCGACTTGGCCGGGGGCGCGGTAAAACGGCTCGCCCAATTGGGTCAGGTGCTCGGCCTCAACACCAGGGCCGTGGTCGCGCACGCTGATCAGAATGCGTTCGCCGTGGCGTTGGGCCTGCAACTCGATGGGCTGGCCCAGCGGATTGAAGCGCTGGGCGTTGCGCAGCAAGTTATCCACCGCGCGCTCGATCATGGTCGGCCAGCCTTTGATGAGCAACTCGGGTTCGGCCGTCAACTGTACAAGCTGCTCGGGGGCGCTGAGTTGGGCGTCTTTTTGCAGAGTCTTGAGCAGAGGGTTGAGGTCCATGTCTTCGGCGCTGGCGTTGTCGGCATCGACGCGGGCGAGTACCAGGATTTCACTGATCAGTGCTTCCAGGCGGTCGCACTCGCGGGTCAGGCGTGGCCAAAGACGCTCGCGCTCTTCGGGGCTGGCGCGTTCGGCCAGCGCCAGGGCGATACGCAGGCGGGCCAGGGGTGAGCGCAGTTCGTGGGACACGTCGCGCAATAGCTGGCGCTGGCTGCCGATCAGGCTTTGCAGGCGTGCACCCATGCGGTTGAAATCGGTGGCCAGCACGCCGAATTCATCGCGGCGGTTGGCCAATTGCGCCAGGCTGTTTTGCTGATAGGTGGTCTGGCCCAGGTCATGCACCGCGCCGCGCAGGCGGCTGAGGGGGCGCGTGATGGATAGCGTGACGAGCAGGCTGAACAGGGTCAGCACCACCAGTGCAATCGCCAGCGCGCTGAGTGGCCACATCAGGCTGCTGCGGTGCCAGGCATCGAGTTCGGGGTGGGGAATGCGGTAGATCAGCAGGTAGGTGTCGCCGGTTTTTTCGCTGGTGTACTCGGCGGTCAGGCGCCGCCAGGGCAGGTGACCGTCCTGGCTGTCATTCTGGCGAGCCTCAAAGGCGGCGGCACGGCGCGGGAAGGTGCCGCGTACTACCGGGTCACCGGTTTCGTTCAGCACTTGCACATCAATGTGATACTGGCGTTTGCGCTGTTGCAGCAGTTCCTGGGCGGCGTCCTCGCCCTGGGCTTCGTAAAGCTGGGTCCACTCTTGCGCCAGGTTGTTGAGGCCGGGGTGGCGGCTGAGAATCCAGGCGTCCTGGTTGAGCATGTGCCCAAGCAGAATCGACAACCCGGCAACCAGGGCGATGGCCAGCCAGAAACTGGCCAGGATTCGCCAGAACAATGAACGCACAGGAAACCCTCAAACAGGAAAAGCCCAGTGGCGATGGCCACTGGGCTGGGGAACGCTAGATCATTATTGCGCTTTTTGCGGCTGCTGGGCTTTCCAGGCCTGGAATTCCTTCCATTCGGCGCGGCGCTCGGCTTGTTTTTTCACGATCTCGTCGAATTTCTTCTGTTGATCGGGTTTCAGCACGGCACGGATGTCGGCCTGGGTTTTCTGTTTGCCGGCAGCGATTTCATCCTGCATGGCCTTCTGGTCAGCGGCGGGCAGTTTGTCCAGGTACTTTTTGACCAGGTCTTTGCGAGCGTGCCACTGGTCACCCATCAGTTTGCCGATCTGCTGGCGCTGTTCTTTGGTCAGATCCAGCTGGCGGAAGGGGCCGCCGTGACCGCGCGGACCGTGTTCGCCACCGTGGCCCGGGCCACCCATCATGTGGCCTTCCGGGCCGCCCATCGGGCCTGGGCCGTCTGGCGCTGCAGCCATGGCAACGGTGGGCAGGGCAGCGGCGAACATCAGAGCGATAAGGGTCTTGCGCATGGTGATTCTCCTGTCTCTATTCCGGTGAGTCCGGATGTGAGTAGATTAAGGAGAACAAGGTCAGCGGCGGTCAGGTGTGGGTAAAGCTTGGGTAAAGAGGGTTTTGGTGCGAACTGACAAAACTATCAGGGCTTAGCTATTCAAATGTGGGAGCGGGCTTGCTCGCGAAGGCGGTGTGTCAGTCGCCGCAAATAGTGGCTGATCTACCGCATTCGCGAGCAAGCCCGCTCCCACACAAGCCAGCTTCCACAGGACTTGCGCAGCGTGTTCAGAGGCTGTAGTAGTAGCCGCGGCTGCGCAACGCCACGATCCGCGGCCGGCCATCCGGGTGCGGGCCGATCTTTTTGCGCAGGTTGCTCACGTGCATGTCCAGGCTGCGATCGTAAAGGGTCAGCTTGCGGCCCAGGGCGATCTGCGCCAGTTCCTGCTTGTCCAGCGGCTCACCGGGCTGGCGCAGCAAGGCTTCCAGCAGACGGCTTTCGGAGACGGTGAGGGCGAACTCCTGCTCGTCGATGCTGACCACGCCACGCACCGGGCTGAAACACAGGTCGCCCAGCTCCATCTGCGTCGACACCGCCGCCGGGTGGCTGCGGCGCAACACGGCACGCAGGCGCGCAGTGAGTTCACGCGGATCGCAGGGCTTGGCCAGGTAATCATCAGCGCCCAATTCCAGGCCGAGAATACGGTCCAGCGGCTCGCCACGCGCCGAGAGCATCAGCACCGGCAAGTCCGGGTGGTCGTTGCGCAGTTGCTTGAGCAGCTCAAGGCCGCTGCCGTCGGGCAGCATCACGTCGAGCACGACGGCCGCGGGGGCGCTGTCGGCCAAGGCTTTGCGCGCGCTCAAGCCGTCGTGGCAGGCGCGCACCTGGAAACCTTCCTGGCTCAACCAACTGGTCAGCAGCTCACAGAGCTCCTGGTCATCATCTATCAGTAACAGCTCGCTCATGACTCACTCAATTTAGCCATTGTCGACGGCGACGGTGCCCACCGCTGGCAAAAATGCCACACAGCAGGGCGATCAGTGCCACGGCACCCCCGGTGACAAACCACTGTTGTTGCTCGGTCAGCCAGTGGGTGAAGGTGCCGCCCTGTGCTTCTTTGAGTTGCTGGGCCAGGCGTTGGTTCTCCTGGCGCAAGCGATTCAGTTGGGCGCTTTCGCGGGCGGTGTCCGCACTTTGCAGTTGCTTGCTCAGTTCTTCGCGCAGCCGCTCGCTTTCTTTCAAGCGTTGCTGCAACTCGGTGATCTGGCCGCCGGCACTCAAGGACAAAGGCGTGGAGCTGCCGGTGTTCGAGGGTTCTTCAGCCTGGGCCGTGGCCCCGATCGTTAACACTGCCAACAGACACAACTGACGTAAGCGCATCGGAACTCCTGATTCCACACGAATATTCAGAACGTTGTCGGCAGGTTACCGGGAATAATGAGCCATTAGGAGTACGCCGCACGCAATAGGTTCGGCGTTCCAGGGTTCAAGGCAGGACTTGTTTGAACGGCTTGACCGAGACATCCGCGTAGACGCCTGCTGCGATATACGGATCCGCCTTGGCCCACGCCTGGGCATCGGCCAGGGAGGCAAACTCGGCGATGATCAGGCTGCCGGTAAAACCGGCATCGCCCGGGTCGTTGCTGTCGACCGCCGGGTTCGGGCCGGCCAGCACCAGCCGGCCGTCTGCTTGCAGCACTTTCAGGCGCTCAAGGTGAGCCGGCCGCACGGACAGGCGTTTTTCCAGCGAGTTGGCAACGTCGGTAGCAACAATGGCGTAGAGCATGTCAGTCCTCGGTTTTCGGCGTGGTAGGGTCGGTGTCATGCAGGTGGCGCGACAGGTAGATACCCTGGGCAACCAGGAACAACACGGTCATGCCCAGGCTGCCGAACACTTTGAAGTCGACCCAGTAGTCCTGGAAGGTGAAGGCCACGAACAGGTTGGCGGCACCGCAGAACAGGAAAAAGACGATCCAGGCCACGTTCAGGCGTACCCAGACCGGCTCCGGCAGGGTCAGGGCATGGCCCATGATCCGCTTGATCAGCAGGCGATCACCGATGAAGTGGCTGCCGATGAACGCCAGGGCGAACAGCCAGTTCACCACCGGGGCTTTCCATTTAAGGAAGGTTTCGCTGTGGAAGGCCAGGGTCAGGCTGCCGAAGACCAGGCAGGCAACCAGGGTCAGCCATTGGCTTTTTTCGAGTTTGCGCTGGGAGATGAAGATCGCGCCGTAGACCACGACAGAGCTGATGATCAGCACGGCGGTGGCGCTGTAGATGCCCCCGACGGTCAGCTCATGGCCGGCCAGGTCGATGACACGAGGGTCGAGTTTATAAACGATGAAAAACAGCAACAGCGGGATGAAGTCGATGAATTGTTTCACAGTAAGAGCCAGAAGCTGGATGTGGCGGCATAATAACAAACATCCTTGGTAGCGAAAGCGCCAGCTGACTTGAGGTTACACACTTCCGTGAATGTTGATTTGCACTGCCACAGCACGGCCTCCGACGGCGCCCTGGCGCCCGCGGTACTGGTCGCGCGTGCGTTTGAAAAAGGCGTGCGAGTCCTGGCGTTGACCGACCACGACACCCTCGAAGGCCTCGATGAAGCCCGCGAAGCCGCGCAGGCTCTGGGTATGCAACTGGTCAACGGGGTGGAATTGTCCTGCACCTGGGGCGGCGCCACCATTCATGTGCTCGGCTACGGTTTCGACCAGAAGGCTGCGCCGCTGGTGGCGGCCATCGCCAATTTGCACGATGGCCGCTGGCTGCGGTCCGAAGAAATAAGCCGCAAGCTCAGCCTTAAAGGCATGCCGGGTGGCCTGGAAGGTGCCCGTGCCGTCCAGCAGGAACTGGGTGACAGCGGCAACGCGCCGGCCCGGCCGCACTTTGCCGACTGGATGGTGCGTGAAGGTTTTGTCAAAGACCGTGCCGAGGCTTTTCGCAAGTGGCTGGGCGCCGGCAAGTTGGGGGATGTGAAACTGCATTGGCCGACCCTGGAAGACACCGTCGAGACCCTGCGGGCCTCCGGGGCCTGGGTCAGCCTGGCGCACCCCTGGCATTACGATTTCACCCGCAGCAAACGTCGCAAGCTGATCAGCGACTATATTGGAGCGGGAGGCCACGCAATCGAGGTGGTCAACGGGCATCAACCCGCCGAACAGGTCGGCAGCCTGGCGATTCTTGCCCGCGAATTTGGTCTGCTGGTCAGTGCCGGCAGTGATTTTCATGGCCCGGGCGGCTGGTCCGAGATCGGCGAGTACCGCCAGGTCCCGGAAGATCTGCCGCTCTTGTGGGGGCGATTCAAGCATGACCCCATTACTGCCACCGTCTGAACAGGTAGAACACGTGAGTCAATTCTTCCAGATTCATCCGGAAAACCCGCAAGCGCGCCTGATCAAACAGGCCGTGGAGATCATCCGCGCCGGCGGCGTGGTGATCTACCCGACTGATTCCTCCTACGCCATCGGTTGCCAGATCGGCGACAAGGGCGCGGTCGAGCGGGTCAGACGCTTGCGTGACCTGGACAAAAACCACAACTTTGCGTTGATCTGCAGCGACCTGTCGCAGCTTGGCTTGTTTGCCAAGGTCGACACCGGCACGTTCCGCCTGCTCAAGGCCCACACGCCGGGGCCCTACACCTTCATTCTCAACGCCACCCGCGAAGTGCCGCGCCTGTTGCTGCACCCCAAGAAGCGCACCATCGGCCTGCGCGTGCCTGAGCACCCGATAGCCCTGGCGTTGCTGGCCGAGCTGGGTGAGCCGCTGATGAGCGTGTCGCTGATCCTGCCCGGTGAAACCGAGCCGTTGTATGACCCGTACGAAATGCGCCAATTGCTGGAAAAACAGGTCGACCTGATCATCGACGGCGGCTACGGCGGCAACAAGGCTTCCACCGTGATCAACCTGGCCGACGGCGAGCCGGAAGTGGTGCGTGTGGGCTGTGGCGACCCGACGCCATTCATGGTCGAGGCCTGAATGTCGGTCGTGGAAACCGTCGACAGCCAGGCGGGCGCCCAGCAGGAACTGCCCTTTGCCATGGTCTACGGCCAGGCCGTCATGGAAATGCCGCTGGACTTGTACATCCCGCCGGACGCTCTGGAAGTCTTTCTTGAAGCCTTCGAAGGCCCGCTGGACTTGCTGCTGTACCTGATCCGCAAACAGAACATCAATATCCTCGACATCCCCGTGGCGGAAATCACCCGCCAGTACATGGGCTATGTCGAGCTGATGCAGTCGGTGCGCCTGGAGCTGGCCGCCGAGTACCTGGTAATGGCCGCCATGCTGGCCGAGATCAAGTCGCGCATGCTGTTGCCGCGCTCGGAGTCTATCGAGGCCGAGGAAGATGACCCGCGCGCCGAACTGATCCGCCGGCTGCAAGAGTACGAGCGCTTCAAGGCTGCCGCCGAAGGCATTGACGGTTTGAGCCGGGTCGGCCGCGACGTGGTCGTGCCCAAGCTTGACGCCCCCGAGGCCCGTGCGCGCAAGCTGCTGCCGGACGTGAGCCTGGAAGAATTGCTGATGTCCATGGCTGAGGTGTTGCGCCGTGGCGACATGTTTGAAAGCCACCAGGTCAGCCGCGAGGCGTTGTCGACCCGCGAGCGTATGAGTGATGTGCTGGAGCGCCTCAAGGGCGGCGGTTTTGTGCCGTTTGTAGAGCTGTTTACCGCCGAAGAAGGGCGGTTGGGGGTGGTGGTGACCTTTATGGCGATCCTGGAGTTGGTGAAGGAATCCTTGGTCGAGCTGGTCCAGAATGAGCCTTTTGCGGCTATCCACGTGCGGGCGCGAGCCGAATAAAGAGCTGAATCGATGAATTTGACTGAACCCCGCGAACTGGCCCCGCTGCTGGAGGCCTTTCTCCTGGCCTCGGGCAAACCGCAATCTCTGGAGCGCCTGTTCGAACTCTTTGAAGAAGCCGAACGCCCCGAGCCGCCGGTGTTCAAGAAGGCGCTGGAGATACTGCGCAAGTCCTGTGATGGCCGTGCGTTTGAATTGCGTGAAGTGGCCTCAGGTTACCGCCTGCAGATCCGTGAGAAATTTTCCCCGTGGGTGGGCCGCCTGTGGGAAGAGCGCCCACAGCGTTATTCGCGGGCGATGCTGGAGACCATGGCGCTGATTGCCTATCGCCAACCGATCACCCGGGGTGAAATCGAGGACGTGCGAGGCGTGGCGGTCAACAGCCATATCGTCAAAACCCTGCTGGAGCGCGAGTGGATCCGCATCGTCGGTTACCGTGACGTGCCCGGCAAACCGGCGATGTTCGCCACCACCAAGGTGTTTCTCGACCACTTCAACCTGAAAAACCTCGACGACCTGCCGCCGCTCGCCGAACTGCGCGAGATGGAAGCCGAGCCGGTGTTGGATTTTGACGACGCGCCCGTGCCCGCCAGCTTGCAGGAACTGGCCGACGCCACGGCCGAGCCGGAAGAGTCGAAGGACGAAACCAGTTTCCACACCTTGTTGCTGGAGCTGGACGACATGGAGCAGGGCATCAAGACCGACTTTGATGATTTGCTGCGTGATGGAGCGGTTGAGACAGAAAACCAGGTGAACGTTGAGGTTGTGGCTGAAGTCGAAGTTGAACCGGAGCCAGAGCCAGAGCCAGAGCCTGAAGAGGACGTCCTTGGTGTTGCCGAAGCCCGCGAAAAACTCCTGGCCGCCGTCGCCGCCCTCGAACAACCGCCGCTGAGCGACGAAGAGGACGAAGCCCGCGCGCTGGCCGAAGCCATCGAGGCCGAGCGCCGCCAGTTCGAAGACTGACCCAGCGCCAAGGTTCAGGCGCTGGCTTGTGTGGGAGCCGGGCTTGCCCGCGATGCAGACGACTCGGTCTTGCGGTTAAGCCGAGGTGATGCCATCGCAGCGGTGCGGCAGTCCGACAAGCCAGCGCCCACAGAAGGCCAAACGCTATACCTGTCAGTTATGCCAGTTGTTTGTCCTGTTGGGTCGGTATTTACTTTCGCAACACCATTACGCCTGCGCCGTTTCATCCGTGGTGGTCGCCTCTCCTACTCTTTCGATATGGATGACCGTCATGAAAACTACCCGTCAACGTTTCACTTTTTCCCTGAGCGTGCTGGCTGTTGTCAGTTCGGCAGCTTTCTCTTGCGCTTACGCGGTTGCGGCGACTCATAACCCACTCAGTGGTGACGTCAGCGTCAACATCATCGCGGGAGCCGCACCCTCCGGTGCCATTGGCGTGAGCGTCGGGCCAACGGGTGTGGAGCGGCCTGTCTACTATCGCCCGGGCTCCGCAGACGCGCTGTGGATCGGCGCTTCCAACGCGTTGCCTCAGGGCTGCAAACCCACGGAATTCAAGGACGATGATGGCACTACGATTCCGGTGTGGGTCAAGTTGAAGTGCAATGCAGATGATTGGCAAGGCAAACTGTCCAAAGCGGGTAAGGTATTCACGGTCAAGCGCCTTCCCTGATACAGCCTCGGGTTCTACCTTGGGCGTCTGCATTTTGGTCAGCCCCGCGCCGCGCGCGGGGCTGGCCCCAGAGGATTTCCATGAGTTCTACCAAAGACCCCTGCATCAGCATCTGCAAATTCACCGATGACATCTGTGTAGGCTGTGGCCGCAGCAAGCGCGAAATCCGTGCGTGGAAGAAGCTCGACAAGGTCGACAAACGCAGTGTCCTGGCGCAAGCCGAACTGCGCCTGCTGGCCCTGGGCGCCACCGGTCGGCGGAAAAGCAAATGAGCCGGCACTAATCGGCTAGTCTTTGATGCGCAACGCGCGCCATGCGCGTATGATTCGCGACCCTTTGCCGACCTATTCGGCCAAAGCCCCGCTTTCAACACTCTTCAGGCCACGCCTGAATCGACCCACCGGGAGGTGCTTAAGATGAACGACAAAGACCAGAACGACAGCCAGGAAATCGGCCCAGCAGGCGAAAAGCTGCAAAAGGTGCTGGCGCGTATCGGCGTGGGCTCGCGCCGCGACGTTGAAGCCTGGATCACCCAGAAGCGCATCAAGGTCAACGGCGTAGAGGCTACCCTCGGCCAGCGCGTCGACCTGCATGACGCAATCACTATCGATGGCAAGGTCATCAAGCGTGAAGAGGCCGCCGAATCGGTGCGCCGCGTGATCATGTACAACAAGCCAGACGGCGAGATCTGCACCCGTGACGACCCGGAAGGCCGTCCGACCGTGTTCGACAAGATGCCCAAGCCCAAAGAAGGCCGCTGGATCAACATCGGCCGCCTGGACATCAACACCACCGGTTTGCTGATGTTCACCACCGACGGTGAGCTGGCCAACCGCTTGATGCACCCGTCCTACGAGATGGACCGCGAATACGCCGTGCGTGTACGTGGCGAAGTCGATGACGAGATGATCGAGCGCTTGAAGGCGGGCGTGGTGCTGGAAGACGGCCCGGCCAAGTTCACCGACATCAAGCAGGCGCCAGGCGGCGAAGGTTTCAACCACTGGTACCACTGCGTGGTGATGGAAGGCCGTAACCGTGAAGTGCGTCGCCTGTGGGAATCCCAGGGCCTGGTGGTCAGCCGCCTGAAGCGCGTGCGTTTCGGCCCGGTGTTCCTGAACTCCGACCTGCCGATGGGCCGCTGGCGCGAAATGAGCCAGTACGAAGTCGACATCCTCAGCGCCGAAGTGGGTCTGACGCCCGTCGCGATGCCGCAGATGAACGCCAAGAGCAAAGACAAGCTTGAGCGTATGCAGCGTAAATCGTCGCGTCCTGTGGCCCGCACTGAGCGTGTTGCGCGCACTCTGCGCCCTGCGTTGAATGCACCGGCGACCGGCGGTCGTATCTCACGTGAGCCGCAGATCGAAGGCGAGCGTCGCCCAACCGCGCCATCGCGTCAGGAAGGCGAGCGTGCGCCACGTGCACCGCGTCCGGCCCCGGCCGGTGGTCGCAGCAACCGTGGTGAGGCTGATCGCCCGGCGGACAACGCCAGCACCAAGCGCCCGGCCAAGCCGGCCGCGAACAAGCGCCCTGGCCCGAAACTGGTGGCGGACGAGCCGTCGGGCAAGCGCCGTGGCGCACCGGCGGGTTCCGGTCAGCGTCCTGGTTTTGGTCGCAAGAAGCCGCAGTGATGTAAGTGCAGCACAAAAAAACGCCAACCCTTGGGTTGGCGTTTTTTTTTGACATGAAATACGGTCAAAAATGTGGGAGCGGGCTTGCTCGCGAATGCGGTATGTCAGTTGATGCATGTGCAAGCTGACACACCGCATTCGCGAGCAAGCCCGCTCCCACATTGGATCTCAGTCATTTCAAAGGTCAGTTTTCAGAAGGCAAAAGTGCCATCAAATACCGGCTTGTCATCCAGTGCCAACACCCCACTGGCGAAGATCAAATCCAGGTGGTGGCTGCCTTTCTGGCCGCCGCCCAAGCCCAGGTGCAAGCCGCAATGGCGCTCTTCAAAGCCCGCATTGCGCGCATACAAATCCTTGACCCCTTCATTGGTGCCAATCCCCAGTTCTTCCACGCGGCGATTCGACGGGTTGGCATTCAGGTATTTGTTGAAATCATCCGCCAGCCCCGGCACGTCACTGGCCACGCTGCAGATGGTCGAGTTTTCGATCCACAGCTCCAGCGGTGATTGCAGCACGCCGTATTTGCGCGCAAACGGGATGGTGCTCAGAAAGGTGCCGACAAACCGCACCTGGCCGTTGATGGCTTCGCTGTGGGTGGCGATTTCGCCGGGCGCCAGGTCGTGGTTGCCGACGCCGTTGATATTGGTCCACTTCTTGATGCTGCTCATCGGCGCTTCAAGGCGCGAGCCGTGCTTGTCGGTAAAGCTCAGCACAGTGGCCTGGGACATGCGCCGGATCAGCGTGGCATTGAGGTCGGCAATACGCTGCGGTTCGACGCTGAAGGTGTCGTAGAAGTAGTCGCCGTAATCCTTGAACAGCAGGGATTTTTTCCAGTGCTCGGCCATCACGCCTTGCAGGGCGCGGATGAAGTCCGGGCCTTCGGCGCGTGGGTTGGGCAGTGTCGAGGAGTCGTAGAGAAACAGGTAAAGGTCGCTGGCCTCGATGGCGTGGGCCAGGGTTTCGCTGGGTGTCAGGTCCAGGCGCTGGAGCTGAAAGTTGAAACGGGCGGCGCTGCCGTGGGTGATCTCCTGGGCGATGGCGTCGTAGCGTTCGGTATGGCCCAGCAGCACGGTGGGACGGCTCAGGCCGTTGAGGGCCGGGTGGTGAGCAAGGTAGTAGAGAAAGTGTTCGACGGCGCGGGCCTTGTCCATGACGGGTGTCCTTCTGTGCCTTGGGTAAGGGGGCAGGTGCCGTGCACAACACCTGCCGGATGCCTGCCGGGTATTAGAAAGGCCACATCGCGGTGCCAAACGGCACAACGGCGTCGGCTTGCATCATTTCAACGGCGGCCTCATGGGTCGGCGCTTCAAACCAATCGTCGAGTTGCAGTTCGGTTTCCAGGTCGTTTTCCAGTGCTTGCATGGTGTATCTCCTAGAGGACGTTGTTTGAGAACGGCTTGCCAACGGGCTTCGCTGGCAAGTGAAAGAACCTAGGAGAGTGTGTTTCGGAATGCAAAATATTTATTGACACGGTTTCATTTGGATTTTTTGTTCTGTTTTTTCGGCGTGATTTTTTATTCAGAAAAAACAACGGGATGCAGAGAGCAATCTGTCGGAAATTCCCGACTGACATTTTTCCGTTTTCTAACAAATTTACTTCGGCTGTAACGCTTATTTTCCGTGCTGTAACGATTAATTTACGAGAAAGTCGCCACATTATTGAGCAGTAGCACGCTGTAAGGAATGCCTGACAGATTGTCGCGCGCACCTTCCCGGGGCGTGCCGAAGCTGTCGAGCGGTGTACAATGCGCCGCGTTTTACTGTGACCCCCCTTGCGTACCCACGCAAAAGGCCAAGACCCGGGGTGTACCCAGCCCTGATCACTCCGCCTGGCCACGAGCCAGACGGGTTCGATTTCGTCACAGATAAAAACAAACAGGTGACGCATGACCCTTAGAAAGACGCTGTATTCCTGGTGCTTGCGCTGGGGTTTGAGCGGCGCTGCGTGAGTCGAGATTCACCGCAGCAACGTGCATTCAATATCCTCAAACCTTGCGTGAGACCCTTTTCATGAGTGGACCCCATTCCTCTTCAGGCGAACTGAAACGCGGCCTGAAAAATCGGCATATCCAGTTGATCGCCCTCGGTGGCGCCATCGGCACCGGCCTGTTCCTGGGCTCGGCCGGGGTGCTCAAATCCGCCGGCCCGTCGATGATCCTGGGCTATGCCATCTGTGGCTTTATCGCCTTCATGATCATGCGCCAGCTCGGCGAAATGATCGTTGAAGAGCCGGTGGCCGGCTCCTTCAGCCACTTTGCCCACAAGTATTGGGGCGGTTTCGCCGGCTTCCTGTCGGGTTGGAACTGCTGGATTCTGTACATTCTGGTGGGCATGTCGGAGCTGACGGCTGTCGGCAAATACGTGCACTACTGGTGGCCGGAAATCCCGACCTGGGTCTCGGCAGCGGGGTTCTTCGTGTTGATCAACCTGATCAACCTGGCCAACGTCAAAGTCTTCGGTGAGGCCGAGTTCTGGTTTGCGATCATCAAGGTCGTGGCCATCGTCGGCATGATCGCCCTGGGCAGCTATATGCTGGTCAGTGGCAGCGGCGGCCCGCAGGCGTCGGTCAGCAACCTGTGGGACCACGGCGGTTTCTTCCCCCATGGCGTCGGCGGGTTGGTGATGGCCATGGCGATCATCATGTTCTCCTTCGGCGGCCTGGAAATGCTCGGTTTCACGGCCGCCGAGGCTGACCAGCCACGCACCGTGATCCCGAAAGCCATCAACCAGGTGATCTACCGCATCCTGATTTTCTACATTGGCGCGTTGGTCGTGCTGTTGTCGCTGACGCCGTGGGACAGCCTGTTGGCGACCCTGAATGCCTCCGGCGATGCCTACAGCGGCAGCCCGTTTGTGCAGGTATTTTCGATGCTGGGCAGCAACACGGCTGCGCATATCCTCAACTTCGTGGTACTGACGGCGGCGCTGTCGGTGTACAACAGCGGCACCTATTGCAACAGCCGCATGCTGCTGGGCATGGCCGAGCAGGGCGACGCACCCAAGGCCCTGGCCAAGATCGACAAGCGCGGCGTGCCGGTGCGTTCGATCCTGGCGTCGGCGGCCGTCACGCTGGTGGCGGTGCTGATGAACTACCTGATCCCGCAACACGCGCTGGAACTGCTGATGTCGCTGGTAGTGGCCACCCTGGTGATCAACTGGGCGATGATCAGCTTCTCCCACTTCAAGTTCCGCCAGCACATGAACCGCACCGGCCAGGTGCCGCTGTTCAAGGCGCTGTGGTACCCGTACGGCAACTACATCTGCCTGGCGTTTGTGGTGTTTATCCTGGTGATCATGTTGATGATCCCGGGGATTCAGGTCTCGGTGTACGCGATTCCGGTGTGGGTGGCGTTCATGTGGGTGTGCTACTGGATCAAGAACAAGCGCAAGGCACAAGCGGCTTTGCTCACACCCGGGACGGTTTTGGAGTAGGACCCTTCCGGTAAACAGAGAACCCGGCGTTTGGCCGGGTTTTTTGTGAGCTCTGACGGGTTAGACTCGCGCCTCGTTTTAATCTGTTACCTGGCGGGAGGCCTCATGCAGCACACGGATATCGACGGCGGCACCTTGCAGCGCGATGAGCTGGAAGACCTGATCGCCGAGCACAATGGGCCATTGCGCCTGATGGGCGTTGACCTGAGTGGGGCCGATTTGTCGCGAATGGTGCTGGACCACTGGGTGTTCGAGCGCTGCATCCTGGTCCAGACCTCCTTCCTCGGTTCGCGCCTTGAAGGCACGCAGTGGAAAAGTTGCCGAGCTGGCCACGCAATTTTCGAAGCTGCCAACCTGCTGGAGGCGCAGTTCCACAGTTGTGACTTGAACAACACACGCTGGCAGCGCAGCAAATTGCCCCAGGCCAGCTTTGAGCACTGCAAGTTGACAGGGGCGAACTTCACCCATTGCGCTTCCCTGGGCCTGAGCTTCAGCGAAACCCGGCTCAATAGCGCGTTTTTGTCCGGTTTGTCGTTTGCGCGAACCGTGCTGAATAACCTGGATTTTTCCGACAGCGATTTGTCGGACGCCGACTTTCGCAAGGCAGAACTGGTCGATTGCAGCCTGGCCCACGCGCGTATCAATGGTGCCAACTTTGCCGGCGCCGACCTGCGCGGAGCAGATTTGAGCGGGTTTCGCCTCAATGATGCCAAACTGTTCAAAGGCGCCGTGATTTCCAAAGCCCAGGCGTCGATGTTGTTGTCCGAGCTGGGCTTGTCCGTTGCCTAAGGTTTCTGAGTAATGCTGGTTATTTCCAACAACGTGCACCTGCCCGATGCCGAGATCGAGCTGACCGCCATTCGCGCCCAGGGCGCCGGTGGGCAGAACGTCAACAAGGTGTCGAGCGCGGTGCACCTGCGGTTTGATATTCCGGCGTCGTCGCTGCCGGACTTTTACAAGGAGCGGCTGCTGGCGCTGCGCGACAGCCGGATCACCAGCGAAGGCGTGCTGGTACTCAAGGCTCAGCAATACCGGACGCAGGAGCAGAACCGCGCGGATGCGCTGGAGCGTTTGGTGGAGTTGATCCTCAGCGCCACCAAGGTCGAAAAGAAGCGCCGCCCGACCAAGCCCACCCTGGGTTCAAAAAAGCGCCGCCTGGAATCCAAGACCAAGCGCGGCAGCATCAAGGCCGGGCGCGGCAAGGTCGACTTTTAGGCGCCGCGTGCTTCGCGGGCCTTGGGGGCCTGACGGTACAGGTACACGCTCAGCAACAAGCCACCGAAAGCGGCGAGGGCGGCGAACAGGAAGATTGAAGCAAAGCCGAAGCCTGCCGCCACGGCGCCCGCGAGCGGGCCGGTGATGCCGAGCGACAGGTCAATGAACAGCGAGTAAGCCCCCACCGCCGAACCACGGCTGGACGCGGGCACCAGGTTGACCGCCTCCACCCCGAGTGCCGGAAACACCAGCGAGAAGCCAAAACCGCTCAAGGCCGCGCCGGCCAGCGCCAAGTGCGCATCCGGCGCCAGCCACAGCAGCAACAGGCCCAGAATTTCTACCGACAAGCAGGCAATGGCCACACGGAAACCGCCAATCCGGTTGATCAGATTACCGAACAGCAGCCGCGCGCCGATAAAGCTGGCACCGAACAGGCTCAGGGCCCATACCGCGTTATCCCAATGCTGGGTGGTGTAATACAAGGTGATGAAGGTGGCGATGGTGCCAAAGCCAATCGAGCCCAACGCCAGCGCGCAGCCGTGAGGCAACACCCGGCCCAGCACGTTCATGAAAGGCAGGCGCACACCGGCCACGATGGGCGCGGCTTCCTTGCGCCAGGCCAGGGCGAAGCCCAGAACGGCGAGCAAGATGATGCTGAACCCCATGCTCCACAACCCGAATTGACCGACCAGCACCACGCCCAGTGGTGCGCCGACGGCCAGTGCGCCGTAACTGGCGATGCCGTTCCAGGAGATCACTTTCGCGGTATTCGCTGCGCCCACCCGGCCGATGCCCCAGCCGATGGCGCCTGAACCGACCAGGCTTTCGGCGCTGCCCAGCACCAGCCGGCCGATAAACAGGCTGGCCAGGCTCAGGGCCGGCAAGCTTGAAAGCAATGCCGCGAGCAGCATGAACACGCCACTCAGGCCGCAGCCCACCAAGCCGATCAGGACTGCACGCTTGCTGCCCAGTGTGTCGATCATACGGCCGGCGTAAGGGCGGCTCAGCAGCGTGGCCAGGTACTGCACGCTGATCACCAACCCGGCGATGACGGCGCCATAGCCCAGCTGGCTATGGACATAGCCTGGCAGCACGGCCAGCGGAATGCCGATATTCAGGTAGCCGATAAAGGTGAACAGCACGATGGAAACGACTTGCAGCGTGACCGCCATGGGGCGCTGGGTATCTGGCATGGGAGAGGTCCACTGTCGCAGCAGGTAAAGATAGGCTGCTAATGATACCGGTGCTTTGGCTTTTATAGGGCGGGAAAACGCAAAAACGTCGAATCAGAATGACGTCAGGGTTGGGTGGGCGCCAGCAGTTGGGTCGTGACCAAGGCGGCCAAGGCGTTTTCCTGGGTGCCAAAACGCTTGAGCAGCAGGGCTTGTTTCTCGGGGCTGAGGCGGTTCCAGACTTCGACCATCTGCAAGGCAGCGTCGAGTACGGCGGCGTCCGGGGAATCGGGGAGGGTATCGGTCATCGGCAATCTCGGGTGGTTCAGGCAGTGTGGAAAGCGCTCTAAAGCGGCGCTTTCCACACGGTCTGGTACGGCGTCAGTCCTGGCTTTTGCCGTCGACTGGTTTTGCTTCTTTGGCCTCAGGCTGCTGTGGGCTGGCCTGCTGCGGTGTTGGCTGCTCAGCTTCGTGCAGGCTTGGGAAGGGGAGATTAGGTATCTCGTGCATCGTCGTCGCTCCTCGCAAGGTCTGTTTTCAATCGCAGGTGATTCCGCGCTCTTAAAAAGCCTTGTGAGGATACAGCACTGCAAATGACAAAAAGATTTTAATGTCGGCTGATGTACGAACTTTCATCGATTAAACGCAAGTGACATGACGCCACACCTTAAAACGGCACCTTGCCCAGAATCATGTCGCGGTACATCACGAAGTCGCCCAAAAGGCTGTAAAACGGGTGCTGAAAGGTGGCCGGGCGGTTCTTTTCGAAGAAGAAGTGGCCGACCCACGCAAAGCTGTAACCGGCAATCGGCAAGGCAATCAGCAGGCCCAATGAGCCCCGACCGATGGCATAGGCCAGGATGCCGATCACAAGCGTGGTGCCAATAAAGTGCAGGCGCCGGCAGGTGCTGTTGGCGTGCTCGCTGAGGTAATACGGGTAGAACTCTGCGAAGGTATTGAATTGTTTGACGTTTTCCACGGTGGCCGGCCCTTTGTTTGTTGTGCCGCCCAACAGTTGTTCGGCGGGGAGCTTATTTGAGTCTAGAGTGATCAGTGGTAACAGCCAGTGACAATAGATGCCACTTTAGTATCCTTGGCTTCCTGGCTGCCGTTTGAGCCTGCTTTTTTAAGAAGACGCCATGAGCGAACGAACAACTTCTGCAAGCTGGGCAATGGGCATCGTCAAGGCATTGGAAATGGACGGGCTGGACTGCCGCGCCCTGTTCAAGCAACTAGGGCTGGACTACGCGGCCCTCAGTGATCCCGACGCGCGCTTTCCCCAGGACTCCATGACCCGGCTGTGGCAGCGGGCAGTCGAGCTGTCGGGCAACCCGGCGATTGGCCTGAACATGGGCAAGGTGGTGCGCCCGGCGTCGTTCCATGTGGCCGGTTACGCGTTGATGTCCAGCAACACGCTGGCCGAAGGCTTTATGCGGCTGGTGCGCTACCAGCGGATCATCGCCGAAAGCGCCGACCTGAGTTTCCGCCTGTTACCCGAAGGCTATGCGCTGATTCTGACGGTGCACGGCGACCATCTGCCGCCCACCCGGCAAAGCGCCGAAGCCTCGCTGGCCAGTGCGTTGGCACTGTGCGGCTGGCTGACCGGGCGCACGTTGCAACCGCGCAAGGTGCTGTTGCAGGGCGACCAACCTGCGGACCTTGCGCCGTATAAACAGGCCTTTCATGCACCGCTGGAGTTCAATGCACCCTATGACGCGTTGATTTTCGAGCAAGCCGATATGGATGCGCCGCTGCCCACCGCCAACGAGGCCATGGCGCTGCTGCATGACCGGTTTGCGGGTGAATACCTGGCGCGCTTTTCTGAAAGCCGCGTGACCCACAAGGCCCGCCAAGTGTTGTGCCGGCTGTTGCCTCAGGGCGAGCCCAAGCGCGAAGTGGTGGCCCAGACCCTGCACCTCTCACAGCGCACCTTGCAGCGGCGTTTGCAGGAGGAGGGCACAAGCTTTCAGACCCTGCTCGACGACACCCGCCGCGAATTGGCCGAGCAGTACCTGGCGCAGCCCGCCATGACCCTGCTGGAAATTGCCTACCTGTTGGGTTTTGCCGACCCGAGCAACTTCTTTCGTGCGTTCCGCCGCTGGTTCGATGCCACACCGGGCGAATACCGGGCGCGGCTGCTGCAAGCGCCGACGGTCAGTGGCGCCAAAACGCCGGAATGCACAGAACAAAGACTGTAATGATTTCCAGCCGGCCCAGCAGCATGCCGAACGACAAGATCCACTTGGCTGCATCCGGCAGGCTGGCGAAGTTGCCGGCCGGGCCGATGGTCTCGCCCAGGCCCGGGCCGACGCCGGACACCGTGCTGGCGGCGCCGGTCAGTGCGGTCATCCAGTCCAGACCCAGCAGCGACAAGGCCAGGGCGATGGCGCAGATGGTGATGGCGAAGAAAAACGAGAAGGTCAGAATCGAGCGCACGATTTCTTCGTCGAGGCGGTGGCCGTTGTACTTCTGCTTGATCACGGCGCGCGGGTGAATCAGCTGATTCAAGTTGGCCTTGAGCAGGATGTAGGCGACCTGGAAACGGAAGATCTTGATTCCGCCTGCCGTAGAGCCCGAGCAACCGCCGATAAAGCCCAGGTAAAAGAACAGCATCAGTGAGAAATTGCCCCACAGGCTGTAATCCCCCAGTGCAAAACCGGTTGTCGTCACCACCGACGTGACGTTCAGCGCCACATGGCGCAGGGCATCGAGCCAATGCAGGTTGGTGGTCCACCAGTACCAGGTACCGAGCACCAGCCAGGTCACGATCAACAAACCGAGCAAGCCTTGCACCTGCTGATCCTTGATCAACGCCCGACGGTTGCCGCGCAACGTGGCCACATACAGGGTGAAGGGCAGGCTGCCGAGGATCATCACCACCACCGCCACCCAGTGCACGGCGGGCTGTTTCCAGTGGGCCAGGGATTCATCGGAGGTGGAAAAACCGCCGGTGGAAATCGCTGACATCGCGTGGTTGATCGCGTCGAATAAGCCCATTCCGGCCCACCAGAACGCCAGGCTGCCGAGAATGGTGATACCCACATACGCCGCCACGATCAGCCGCGCCACCATGTGCGAGCGAGGCATGACCTTTTCCGAGCGGTCTGAGGATTCGGTCTGGAACAGACGCATGCCGCCGATGCGCAGCAACGGCAGGATCGCCACCGCCATGCCGATAAAGCCGATGCCGCCGAGCCAGTGCAGCAGTGAACGCCACATCAGAATGCCCGGTGACATGCTGTCCAGGCCGCTTAATACGGTGGAACCGGTGGCGGTGATGCCGGACATGCTTTCAAAGAACGAGTCGGTGTAGCTGATGTGCTGGGTCAGCAAAAACGGCAGGGCAGCGAAGATGCACACGACGACCCAGCTCGTGACGGTCAGCAGGTACATGTCCCGGGGGCGCAGGTGCACGTGTTCGGGGCGGCCAGGGATGACCAGGGCCAGGCCCGCAAGAAAGGTGATCATGCTGGCCCACAGAAACGATGGCAGGTCGCTGGTGCGTTCGAAAATCACCAGCGTGGCCATGGGCACGACCATGGCAATGGCCAGGGTAATCAGGAAGATGCCGATGATGAAACCGATGATGCGCAGGGTCGGCAACGCCATGAAATGTGCTCGGGTGATTGGGCAGAGGCGCCATTCTACCTGTGGTGCAGGGCATGTAAACCGAGGGCTTGAGGTTGAAGGAGATCAACTGTGGGAGCTGGCTTGCCTGCGATACAGACAACTCGGTCTACCAGCCATTGCGAGGTGATGCTATCGCGGGCAAGCCCGGCTCCCACACAGACCCCACACAGGGATGTGGGTGTCTGGCCGGGTGGCATAAAAAAGGCGACCCGAAGGTCGCCTCATTCAATGCGGCACTGATCAGAACTCGTGATCAGCATTGTCCGGGTTCAGGTCGCTGATGCCCAGCTTGCCGGCGGCGGCTTCGATCGAGCCGGTCTGCTTGACCAGTGCGGCGATGGCATCGCGCACGATCTGGTTGCCCTGGTCGTTACCGGCTGCGATCAACTGGTCGTAGTGCTCACCCTTGTTGGCGTGATCAACCATCACCTGGATCTTCGCTTCGGTCGACGCCAGGTCAGCCTTCAGCGCAGTGTCGGCAGCCGGGTCGGCCTTGGCCACCAACGACGACAAGCTCGCGCCGGTCATTTTGGTGCCGTCGACGCGGGTGTACTCGCCCAGGTAAACGTTACGAATACCCTTGGCATCGTAGAAGTGCGAGTTGTGGGTGTTGTCGCTGAAACAGTCCTGCTCGTCTTCCGGCGAGTTGGCTTCCAGGGAAACCTTCATGCGCTCACCAGCCAGTTCGCCGAGGGACAGGCTGCCCATGCCGAACAGCATTTTGCGCAGGCCGTCGGTGGCAGGTTCTGCCTCCAGGGTGGCGCGGTAGTTGTCGTCGACGTTGGGTTTCCAGTTGCCGACCATTTCTTCCAGGTCGCTGACCAGCAGTTGGGTCACGGCGCGCAGGTAAGTGCGGCGACGTTCGTTATTGCCGCCGGTAGCGCCATCACCCGTCATGTAATCCGAAGCCGGGCGGTTGCCCGCGCCCGGGCCGGTGCCGTTGAGGTCCTGGCCCCAGAGCAGAAATTCGATGGCGTGGTAACCGGTGGCGACGTTGGCTTCGGAGCCGCCCAGCTCATTGAGGCTGGCGAGTTTTTCCGGGGTGATTTCCTTGACGTCGACCTTGTCTTCGCCCACCTGGATCTCGGTATTGGCGATGATGTTGGCGTTGGCGCCCGGGTTGCCCAGCGCGTGTTCGTAGGATTTGTCGACGTAGTCGATCAGGCCTTCGTCCAGGGGCCAGGCGTTCACCTGGCCTTCCCAGTCGTCGATGATCGTGTTGCCGAAGCGGAATACTTCGCTCTGCAGGTAAGGTACGCGCGCGGCGACCCAGGCGGTGCGGGCCGCTTTCAGGGTGTCGTCGTTCGGGTTGGCGAGGAAGGTGTCGATCGCGGTTTGCAGGGTTTTGGCAGTGGATTCGGCATCGCTGTACACCGCGAACACCATGTCTGCGTAATGCGCGACCACGGCCTTGGCGGCGGCTTCGTCAACCTGGCCTGCCGGGGTGGCAGCCGCTGGAGCGGTAGTGCTGGCAGCCGGGGTCGGCGCCTGAGGCGCGGCGGCCTTGTCTTTACCTTCGCCGCAGCCGGCGAGAGAAATGGCAATGGCCAGCAGACTGGCGGTGGCCAGGGGCATACGAATCATGGCGAACATCCTGCTTCGGTTGTTGATAGGGCGCGCGGGGGAGCGCAAAAACTGCGACATAATGCGAAAGATTTGCATTTTGTGTAAAGGTTTATACGAGGGAAATATTTAGTATCGATTTGTCGTTTCAGAGAATCGCTGCGTTGTTGCGCTCGGCCTGTTTCAAATAAGCCGCCAACTCCCGGGCTTGCAGCGGTTTGCTGTAGTGATAGCCCTGGCCTTCATGGCAGCCCTCGGAAATGATGTAGGCCTCTTGTTCGGCGGTTTCCACGCCTTCGGCGATCACCTGCATGCCGAGGCTTTTACCCAACTGGATGATGGCGCGCACGATGGTCGCGTCGTCATCGTCATCCAGCAGGTCTTGCACGAAGCTCTTGTCGATTTTGATTTTGTCCAGTGGCAGGCTTTTCAGGTAGCTCAACGACGAATAGCCGGTGCCGAAGTCGTCAATCGCGATCAGCGCGCCGGAACGCCGCAGGCTCAGCAAGTGCTGGGCGGCGGTGCTGATGTCTTCCATCAGGCCGGTCTCGGTGACTTCCAGTTCCAGGCTGCGCGGCGGCAGGCGGTAAATCTGCATCAGGTTGTTGACCACCCGCGGCAACTCGGTGTGATGCAACTGCACGGTGGACAGGTTGACCGCCATACGCAGGGTGGTGAAGCCCAGGTCATGCCATTCGCGCAATTGCTTGCACGCCTGGTCGAGAACCCATTCGCCAATCGGAATAATGGTGCCGTTCTGTTCTGCCAGTGGGATGAACAGGTCCGGGGGGACCAGGCCGTGTTCCGGGTGTTGCCAGCGGATCAACGCTTCGACGCCGACCACACGGTGGTCGCGGTAGCTGATCTGCGGTTGATAGACCAGGTGAAATTGCTCACGGCTGAGCGCATCGCGCAGGTCTTTTTCCAGTTCGCGTCGGCGGCGCATTTCGCTGTCGACGCTGGCGATATAGAACTGGTAGCGGTTACGCGAGCGGCTCTTGGCCAGGGTCATGGTCTGTTCGGCTTTTTGCAGCAGCTTCTCGGTGCTGTCGCCGTCTTCCGGGAACAGGGTGATGCCGATGGTGGCGCGCAGGCGGATCTGCTCATGTTCGAGGGCGAACTCGCCTTCCAGGTCATCCAGAATGCTTTGTGCCAATTCGGCCGCTTCGTAAGGCTGGTCGATGTCGGCTTGCACCAGGGCAAACTGGTCGCCGCCCAGGCGGGCCAGCGCGCCGAGGCGGCCACTGTGGGCGCGCAGGCGGTCGGCCAGGGCCAGCAACAGTTTGTCGCCGGCCTGGTAGGTAAATTGTTCGTTCACACTCTTGAAGTCATCCAGCCCTACGCACAACACAGCCACGCGGCGCTGCCGGCGGCCGGCGTCGACGAGGATTTTGTCCAGTTGCTCCTGTAGTTTCTGGCGGTTGGGCAGGCCGGTGAGAAAGTCGTACTGGGCCATGCGCAGCAGGCTGCTTTCGGCCTCGTGGCGCAGGTGGGTATTGCGCTCGATGGACTCGAGCAGTTGGTTGGCGGTGTTGATCCACAGCCCCAGTTCATTGCGTTCGTGGCCCTTGAGCTGAGGGATTTTGTGCTCGCTGGGACGGTCCGGGTTGATCGAGGTCAGGTGTTCGATGATCCGCGATAACGGCTTGGTCAGCAGCCAGTGGTAAACCAGGTAGAGCACCAGGCCCATGGCCAGCGCGCGCAACACGCCGGAGATGAAGATGATCACCGAACTGACCAGAAAACCCTTGCCGTAATTGGCCGTGTCCAGGGTGATGCTCAGGTCGCCGTAATACTCGCTGTAGGGGCCTTTGCCAACCAACGAGGTGGTAAAGGTGCGCTCCTGCCCGAGAATCAGGTCGGTCAGCCAGCGCGAGGGGGATTGCTGCAAGGCGCGGCTTTTTTCCGCGAGCATGGTTTCGTTGGGGTGGCCGATGGACGCCATGCGCACGGCGTCGTCCTGAAACAGGCCTTCGATCACCTGCATACCCATCTCGCGGTCCAGGCTGTAGACGGCCTGGGTCGAGGGGTCGCGAAACATGTCGAGAATACGCTGGGCATCGCCCGCCACGGCCTGGCGCGTCTTGTAGGCATCGAAAACGATCTGCGCCACGCTCAGCGCCACGCCCACGATCAATGCCGACAGCAGCACAACCCGTAGCAACTTCACCGACAAGCTGTTTTTGAGTTCCAGCTTCAAAGAGTCATTCCTTGTTCCATGCGGGTAGCCTCAATATGCCATGAGTATTGGCAATCTCGTGATGGCAGTCAAAGGAACATTAGGGCGTTGGCGGGTTGGGCGAGGAACCAGAGGGTACAAGAGGTGGCGAGGCGGATGGAGATCCGCCTGCCGGAGACAAACCCTCGTGCGCTGCGGGTGCGCCGGGGGCAGGACTGTCTTTACGACGAAATGTTGATGTTCATGTTGTTATTGGTCGAATCTTTGCTGGCGAAGTCCACGCGATTCTTGTTGTGCATGTCTTCGCTGGCGATCTTGTCTTTATCGCCTTCGCCATTTTTGTTATCCATTTGCTTGCTGGCCATTTTAACGAGCTCGGTGGCGAGTTGCATCGCCCCCTGGATCATCGGGGCTAGTGCGCCAATTGTCATAGTGGTTTCTCCGACAAGTACGAGAGGTAAATTCCTCACGCTCACTACGTGGCAACCTCGGCGCATTGAGTTCCAATGACATAATTACAATTAGACACCCACAAAAAAGCCCGGCAATCGCCGGGCTCTTTGTTACTGCAAGGTGCGCTTAGGCAGTGAAGATCTTGCCTTCGAACTGCTCAGCCACGAACTTCCAGTTGACCAGGTTCCAGAACGCTTCCACATACTTTGGACGCACGTTGCGGTAGTCGATGTAGTAGGCGTGTTCCCAGACATCGCAGGTCAGCAGCGGGGTGTCGCCGCTGGTCAGCGGGTTGCCGGCGCCGATGGTGCTGGCCAGGGCCAGGGAACCGTCAGCCTTTTTCACCAGCCAGCCCCAGCCGGAACCGAAGGTGCCGACGGACGTCTTGGTGAACTCTTCCTTGAACTTGTCGAACGAACCGAACGCGGCGTTGATGGCTTCAGCCAGCGCGCCGGTAGGTTGGCCACCGGCGTTTGGCGCCAGGCAGTTCCAGTAGAAGGTGTGGTTCCAGACCTGAGCGGCGTTGTTGAAGATGCCGCCCGAAGAGGACTTGACGATCTCTTCCAGGGTCTTGCCTTCGAACTCGGTGCCAGGCACCAGGTTGTTCAGGTTCACGACGTAGGTGTTGTGGTGCTTGTCGTGGTGGAATTCCAAGGTTTCCTTGGAAATGTGCGGCTGCAGGGCATCGTGTGCGTAGGGCAGCGGCGGCAATTCGAAAGCCATGATGATTCTCCTAATCAGGTCAGTTGCGGTGAGCGCAAGGCCGATCACGGGCGGCCAAACAAGCGCCGGGGAGTTTGTACTCTTTGCGGCGCAGGGGCTGGATCATAGCACCGGGGTTGCGGCATAACCACGCAACAACTGTGTGGGATAGAGGTTCCAGAGCGTTTTGGAATATTCCTCAGACACTGATCAATTGATAGGCAACGCTGAACATCATCACCGCCACCAATAGATCCAGCAGGCGCCAGGTCGCCGGGCGCGCCAGCCAGGGGGCCAGCCAGGCCGCGCCGAGGGCCAGGGTGGCAAACCACAGGAATGACGCGCTGGCGGCGCCAGCCACGTAGGCGCCGGGCTCGGTTTGTTGTGCACCCAGTGAGCCAATCAGCAGCACGGTGTCCAGGTACACATGGGGGTTGAGCAATGTCACCGCCAGGGCACTGAGCAATACCGCGCGCAGTGAACGCACCTTGAAGTTGTCGCCTTGCGCCAGGCTTTGTCTGGAAAACGCGCGGCGCAACGCCAGCGTGCCGTACCACAACAAAAAGGCAGCGCCGCCCCAGCGGGCAATCGCCAGTAGCAACGGGTTTTGTGCGAGCACCGTGGCCAGGCCGAACACCCCGGCCGCCACCAGCAATGCATCGCAGACCACGCACAGTGCCGCCACGGGCAAGTGATGTTCCCGGCGCAGGCTCTGCGCCAGCACGAATGCGTTCTGGGTGCCGATTGCCATGATCAGGCCGAGGGCTACCAACAGCCCGTTCACGTAGCTCTGCCACATAAGCTTTACTCCGCGTCTTTTGCCAGTTGGCGCAAAACGTCCATGGCCCGCGCGGCATCGGTGCGGCCGACAAACAGGTGGTCGTGGTAATAGCCGGCGATTACGTTGCAGCTGATGCCTGCTTTGCCCAGCGCGCTGGCGAACGCGGCGGTGAGGCCCACGGCCTCCAGGGCCGAATGCACGTTCAAGGTGATCCAGGCCGCCACGTAGTCGAAGGCCAAGCCCGCCTGTTCGGCTTGCTGGCGCTCGACAATCAAGGTCAGGCCTTCCTGCTCGCGAAAGCTGCCGATGACGTCGCAGCCCTGTGGGATGCGGTGATCGGGCAGGGTGCAAAACACATAGTCGCCATCGTTCAACTGCGGGCTCATGCTGCGCAGCAGGGTTGCCAGGGCGGTTTCGCCAGCCATGTGGGGTTTCCTTATAAAGAGAGAAGCAATGCTGGCCATTCTCGCGGGCTACGCTGTATAAGAAAAACCAATATTGCTGATCGCTCATTAGAGAAACTGATGTTCGACTATAAATTGCTCTCCGCTTTAGCGGCGGTGGTGGAACAAGCCGGGTTCGAACGCGGCGCCCAAGTGCTGGGGCTCTCGCAGTCGGCAATCTCCCAGCGCATCAAGTTGCTGGAAGCGCGCATCGGCCAGCCGGTATTGGTGCGCGCCACGCCGCCGACGCCCACTGACATTGGCCGTCGCCTGCTCAACCACGTGCAACAAGTGCGGTTGCTGGAGCGTGACCTGCAAAGCCAGGTGCCGGCGCTGGACGAAGAGGGCATGCCCGAACGCCTGCGCATCGCCCTGAATGCAGACAGCCTGGCCACGTGGTGGGCCGAAGCCGTCAGCGGCTTTTGCGCTGACCAGCACTTGTTGCTGGATCTGGTGGTGGAAGACCAGACCGTGGGCCTCAAACGCATGCGTGCCGGTGAAGTGGCCGCGTGCATCTGCGCCAGCGAACGCCCGGTGGCCGGCGCGCGCAGCCTGTTGCTCGGTGCCATGCGTTATCGGGCATTGGCCAGCCCGGCCTTTATTGCGCGGCATTTCCCGGAGGGTGTGCGCGCTGATCAACTGGCGAAAACGCCGGCACTGGTGTTTGGCCCGGACGATTTCCTGCAACACCGTTATCTGGCGTCTCTGGGTGTGGACGGCGGTTTCGAGCACCATTTATGCCCCTCGTCCGAAGGTTTTATCCGCCTGACGGAAGCCGGGCTGGGCTGGGGTTTGGTGCCGGAGTTGCAGGTGCGCGACCAGTTGGAAAAGGGCGTATTGGTCGAGTTATTGCCAGATAAGCCCATCGATGTGCCGTTGTACTGGCATCATTGGCGCAGTGGCGGGCAACTGCTGGGGCTGCTGACCGACCATTTGGCCCAGGCCTGTGGCCAATGGTTGGTGCCGTTGGAGTGATAGCGGGCGTCAAGGCAACAGCGATGAAAAACGAAAGAACATGGGGTAACAAATGAAAATTCTGGTCACCGGCGCAAGCGGCTTCATCGGCGGGCGTTTTGCACGTTTCGCTCTGGAGCAGGGCCTGGACGTGCGGGTCAACGGGCGGCGCGCCGAAGGTGTTGAGCACCTGATACGGCGCGGCGCCGAGTTTATCCAGGGTGACTTGAATGACGCCGACCTGGTGCGCGAGCTGTGCCGTGACGTTGAGGCTGTGGTGCATTGCGCCGGCTCCGTCGGGCTATGGGGCAAGTACCAGGACTTCCATCAAGGCAATGTGCTGGTGACGGAAAATGTCGTTGAAGCCTGCCTCAAACAACGCGTTGGGCGCCTGGTGCACCTGTCGTCGCCATCGATCTATTTCGACGGGCGCGATCATCTGGGCCTGACGGAAGAGCAAGTGCCCAAGCGCTTCAAACATCCTTACGCTGCGACCAAGTACCTCTCGGAACAGAAGGTGTTCGGCGCCCAGGAATTCGGCCTTGAAGTGTTGGCCCTGCGCCCGCGTTTCGTGACCGGCGCCGGCGACATGAGCATCTTCCCGCGCCTGCTGAAAATGCAGCGCAAGAACCGCCTGGCCATTGTCGGCGACGGCCTGAACAAGGTCGACTTCACCAGTGTGCACAACCTCAACGAGGCGTTGCTCAGCAGCTTGCTGGCCACCGGCTCCGCGCTGGGCAAAGCCTACAACATCAGCAACGGCACGCCGGTGCCGGTGTGGGATGTGGTGAACTACGTGATGCGCCAGATGGGCATGCCGCAGGTGACGCGGTATCGGTCTTACGGTTTGTCCTACAGCGTCGCGGCTTTGAACGAGGCATTCTGCGCGATGTGGCCAGGGCGGCCGGAGCCGGCGCTGTCGCGTCTGGGCATGCAGGTAATGAACAAAGATTTCACCCTCGACATCAGCCGGGCGAGGCATTATCTCGACTACGAGCCCAAGGTCAGTCTGTGGACGGCCCTGGACGAGTTCTGCAGTTGGTGGAAAGCCCAGGATCCGGCGTTCCAGTAAGTTCACAACAAGCAACACATCGGGAACCGAATCCACGGTTCCAGGTCGATCTGTGCGGCACGAACGCGGTTTATACTCCGTTCGCTCGGCGTTCCAGGTAGCCATCTCATTGATTCAGGGTAGATTCATGCGTAACGATGCTAAAGACGATTTCGACAACGTTCCCGGCCTGCGCGCCGACGTTGGGGACGATGATGATTTCGAGCCGACTCCTGCCACCTCCGTACGTTCGCGCAGCACACCCGCGGTGAGGGTCAAAAGTGCCAGTACCGGCCCGCTGTGGGCCTTGGTCGGCGCGCTGCTGATCGCCTTTGCGGGCCTGGCCTGGTGGAGCTTTCAGCAGATTTCCCTGATGGGCCAGCAATTGGTTGCCACCCAGGAAAGCTTCGCACGCATCAGCGAAGAAGCGGCCGGGCGCCTGCAGGATATTTCGGGCAAGGTAGTGGCCAGCGAGGCCAATGTGAACAACGGCAGCGAGGCGCTGAAACTGCAGATCAAGGCGCTGGAAACCCAGCTGCTGGAGCAGGGCAAGCAACAAGTCGGCGTGGCCGGCCAGGCCACCGAGCTTGACCAGCGCTTGGCCCAAATGAGCGCCAGTACCACCGACCTGTCGAATGCCAACGCCAAACTGCAGGGTCAGGTGCAGGCATTGACCGATGCCGTCGCCACCCTCAAGGCCTCGCAAGGCGATATCAAGGAGTTGTCCGCCGACGTCGCTGCCCTGAAAAAACAGGGCAACCCGAGCGCGGCGATCGCCCGTCTTGAGCAGGACCTTGTCGTCCTCAAAAGCGCCCAGGACAACCAGCCCGCCAACAGCGATGCGCCGACCAACAAAGAGTTCGACGTGTTCCGCATCCAGACCACGCGCAACATCACCACGTTGCAGAGCCAGGTGCAGAACCTGAATCAGCAGCTCAACGCGCCGGCGAAGATCACACCGCTGACCCAGTGACCGCGCCTGAGCCAAATGGGGTGTGAACCGGTTCAAGTGTGGGAGCGGGCTTGCTCGCGAAAGCGGTGTATCAGTCACTTTATTCATTGACGGGTAAACCGCATTCGCGAGCAAGCCCGCTCCCACAATTAGATCCGGGCCAGCTCAAAAAAGAGTCGCTATTAGAGATTGTCACAACGTGGTGACATTTCCCCTCCGCTTCGTTACTTGCCCTCATCCCACCCTTGTTTAGACTCCGGTCATCCCACAAAAAATAATAAGGGCCACCCATGACCACGCAACCGCTGCCAGCCAGCAGCTGGCTGAACGCACCTGCCCATCACGCTTGGCTCGCCGCCGAAGGCCAGCGCCTGCTGTCATTTGCCAAAGCGTCTCGACTGCCCGAGGGTTTTGGCAACCTGGACGACAAAGGCCAACTGCCGGCCGATGCCCACGCCGAAACCATGAACACCGCCCGCATGACCCACAGTTTCGCCATGGCCCACGCCATGGGGCTGCCCGGTTATGCCGAGTTGGTCGAGCACGGTGTTGCCGCCCTCAGTGGCCCTTTGCGCGACAGCGAACACGGTGGCTGGTTCGCCGCCCCCCACGCCGTTGATGGCAACAGCGGCAAGGCGGCCTACCTGCATGCTTTCGTGGCCCTGGCGGCCAGTTCGGCAGTGGTGGCGGGTGCACCCGGTGCGCAGAACCTGCTGAACGACGCCATCCATATCATCGACCAGTTTTTCTGGAGCGAAGAAGAGGGCGTAATGCTTGAATCCTTCGCCCGGGACTGGACTGGCGTCGAAGCCTACCGTGGCGCCAACAGCAATATGCACGCCACTGAAGCCTTCCTCGCCCTGGCCGATGTGACCGGTGACACGCGCTGGCTCGACCGCGCGCTGCGTATCGTCGAGCGTGTTATTCACACCCATGCCGCCGGCAACCAGTTCATGGTCATCGAACATTTCGACGCCCAGTGGAAACCTCTGCTCGGTTACAACGAAGACAACCCCGCCGACGGCTTTCGCCCCTACGGCATCACCCCCGGCCATGGTTTCGAATGGGCGCGGTTGGTGCTGCACCTTGAAGCTGCGCGCCTGCAAGCCAAACTGCCCACGCCGGACTGGCTGGTGACCGACGCGAAGGGCCTGTTCGCCAGTGCCTGCGAATACGCCTGGGCCGTGGACGGTGCACCCGGCATCGTTTACACCCTGGACTGGAACCACCAACCGGTGGTGCGCGAGCGCCTGCACTGGACGCACGCCGAAGCCAGCGCTGCCGCCCAAGCCTTGCTCAAGCGCACGGGCGAATTGCATTACGAGACCTGGTACCGGCGGTTCTGGGAGTTTTGCGAAACCCGCTTTATCGACCGGATTCACGGCAGCTGGCACCACGAGCTGAGCCCGCAAAACCGTCCCAGCAGCAAGATCTGGGGGGGCAAACCGGACCTGTACCATGCCTGGCAAGCGGTGGTGCTGCCTGCGCTACCCTTGTCTCCCAGCATGACCAGCGCGCTGGGGCGGGGCTGCTATGTCACCGAGTGGTGACATTTGTACGTCCCTTTGTTACCTGCAGCCCAAATATCCCTGTTTAAACTCCGTGCAGCGCAAGCTCTAGACTTGCATGCATAACAACAAGAAAAGGTACTCAGATGAACGCGATTAATCGCCTCGCCGTTGCTATTTCCATTGCCTCGTTGTTTCCCCTCAGTGCATTTGCCGCCGACTCGAAAGGGACGGTTGAAGTTGTGCATTGGTGGACCTCCGGTGGTGAAAAAGCAGCTGTAGACGTACTGAAGGCTCAAGTTGAAAAAGACGGCTTCGTCTGGAAAGACGGCGCTGTAGCCGGTGGCGGTGGCGCCACGGCCATGACCGTGCTGAAAAGCCGCGCAGTGGCTGGCAACCCGCCAGGCGTTGCCCAGATCAAAGGCCCGGACATTCAGGAATGGGCGTCGACCGGCCTGCTCGACACTGACGTCCTGAAAGACGTCGCCAAAGAAGAGAAGTGGGACTCCCTGCTCGACAAGAAAGTCTCCGACACCGTGAAGTACGAAGGCAATTACGTTGCCGTACCGGTCAACATCCACCGCGTGAACTGGCTGTGGATCAACCCGGAAGTCTTCAAGAAAGCCGGCATCACCAAGAACCCGACCACCCTCGAAGAATTCTACGCAGCCGGCGACAAGCTGAAAGCCGCGGGCTTCATTCCGCTCGCCCATGGTGGCCAGCCTTGGCAGGACAGCACTGTATTCGAAGCCGTCGTCCTGTCGGTAATGGGTGCAGATGGCTACAAGAAAGCCCTGGTTGACCTCGACAACGCTGCGCTGACTGGCCCGGAAATGGTCAAGTCGCTCACTGAACTGAAGAAAGTCGCGACCTACATGGACGTTGACGGCAAAGGCCAGGACTGGAACCTCGAAGCCGGCAAAGTCATCAACGGCAAGGCCGGCATGCAGATCATGGGTGACTGGGCCAAGTCCGAATGGACCGCCGCCAAGAAAGTCGCCGGCAAAGACTACGAGTGCGTAGCCTTCCCGGGCACCGACAAGGCCTTCACCTACAACATCGACTCCCTGGCGGTGTTCAAGCAGAAAGACAAAGGCACTGCTGCCGGTCAGCAGGACATCGCCAAAGTCGTGCTGGGTGAAAACTTCCAGAAAGTCTTCAGCATCAACAAAGGTTCGATCCCGGTTCGGACCGACATGCTGCAAAAAATGGACTCGTACGGTTTCGACTCTTGCGCCCAGACCGCTGCCAAAGACTTCCTGGCTGATGCCAAGACCGGCGGCCTGCAACCAAGCATGGCGCACAACATGGCCACTACCCTGGCCGTGCAAGGTGCGTTCTTTGATGTCGTGACCAACTTCATCAACGACCCGAAAGCCGACCCGGCCGACACCGCCAAGAAACTCGGCGCTGCGATCAAGTCTGCCAAGTAACGGTTAGCACTGCTGGTCCTTGTGAGGGGAAACCCCCTGACCCCTCACAAGGCATGCTCCTGTAGTCCTTTTTCCCTGTACTGGATTTTCCCATGAGTTCTGTTGCTGTGTTCAGCAAGGCCTCGCCGTTCGACGCACTGCAGCGCTGGCTCCCTAAACTGGTGCTGGCGCCCAGCATGTTCATCGTGCTGGTGGGCTTCTACGGCTACATCCTGTGGACGTTCGTTCTGTCGTTCACCACCTCCACGTTCCTGCCCAGCTACAAATGGGCGGGCCTTGCGCAGTACGCGCGGCTGTTCGACAACGACCGCTGGTGGGTCGCGAGCAAGAACCTGGCCGTGTTCGGCGGGATGTTTATCGGCATCACCTTGGTGATTGGCGTGATGCTGGCGATTTTTCTCGACCAGAAAATCCGTCGCGAAGGCTTTATCCGCACCATTTACCTGTACCCGATGGCGCTCTCGATGATCGTGACCGGTACCGCGTGGAAATGGCTGCTCAACCCGGGCATGGGCCTGGACAAACTTCTGCGGGACTGGGGCTGGGAAGGCTTCCGTCTCGACTGGCTGATCGACCCCGACCGCGTGGTCTACTGCCTGGTGATCGCCGCTGTGTGGCAAGCCTCCGGCTTCATCATGGCGATGTTCCTCGCCGGCCTGCGCGGTGTGGACCAATCGATCATCCGTGCCGCCCAGATCGACGGCGCCAGCCTGCCGCGCATCTACTGGAGCGTGGTGCTGCCCAGCCTGCGTCCGGTGTTCTTCAGTGCGGTGATGATCCTGGCGCACATTGCGATCAAGAGCTTCGACCTGGTGGCCGCCATGACCGCCGGCGGCCCGGGCTACTCGTCCGACCTGCCTGCGATGTTCATGTACTCGTTCACCTTCAGCCGTGGCCAGATGGGCATGGGCTCGGCCAGTGCAATCCTGATGCTCGGTGCGATCCTCGCGATCATCGTGCCTTACCTGTACTCCGAGCTGAGGACCAAGCGTAATGACTAGTCTCGCTTCCAAACCGACCATCAGCCTGAGTCGCATCGCGATCTACGCGGTGTTGATCCTCGCCGTGCTGCTGTACCTGGTGCCGCTGGTGGTGATGCTGCTCACCAGCTTCAAGACCCCGGAAGACATCAGCACCGGCAACCTGCTGAGCTGGCCGAGCGTGGTCACCGGCATTGGCTGGGTCAAGGCCTGGGCCACCGTGGATGGCTACTTCTGGAACTCGATCAAGATCACCGTTCCGGCCGTGCTGATCTCCACCGCCATCGGTGCGCTGAACGGCTATGTGCTGTCGTTCTGGCGCTTCAAAGGCTCGCAGCTGTTCTTCGGCCTGCTGTTGTTCGGCTGCTTCCTGCCGTTCCAGACCGTGCTGCTGCCGGCCTCGTTCACCCTTGGCAAGATGGGCCTGGCCAGTACCACCACCGGCCTGGTGTTTGTGCATGTGGTCTACGGCCTGGCGTTCACCACGCTGTTCTTCCGTAACTACTACGTGAGCATTCCGGATGCGCTGATCAAGGCGGCACGCCTGGACGGTGCCGGTTTCTTCACCATCTTCCGCCAGATCATTCTGCCGATGTCGACGCCGATCATCATGGTCTGCCTGATCTGGCAGTTCACCCAGATCTGGAACGACTTCCTGTTCGGTGTGGTGTTCTCCAGCGGTGACTCGCAGCCCATCACGGTGGCGCTGAACAACCTGGTCAACACCAGCACCGGGGCCAAGGAATATAACGTTGATATGGCAGCGGCGATGATCGCCGGGCTGCCGACCCTGCTGGTCTATGTGATCGCAGGCAAGTATTTCGTGCGCGGCCTCACAGCCGGCGCGGTCAAGGGGTAATCATGGCTACGCTTGAACTTCGCAATGTAAACAAGACCTATGGCGCCGGCCTGCCCGACACCTTGAAGAACATCGAACTGTCGATCAAGGAAGGCGAATTCCTGATCCTGGTCGGCCCTTCGGGTTGCGGCAAGTCCACGCTGATGAACTGCATCGCTGGCCTGGAAACCATCACGGGCGGCGCGATCATGATCGGCGACCAGGATGTGAGCGGCATGAGCCCCAAGGATCGCGACATCGCCATGGTGTTCCAGTCCTACGCGCTGTACCCGACCATGAGCGTGCGCGAAAACATCGAATTCGGCCTCAAGATCCGCAAAATGCCCCAAGCCGATATCGACGCCGAAGTGGCGCGCGTGGCCAAGCTGCTGCAGATCGAGCATCTGCTTAACCGCAAGCCGGGCCAATTGTCCGGCGGCCAGCAACAGCGTGTGGCCATGGGCCGTGCCCTGGCGCGTCGTCCGAAGATCTACCTGTTCGACGAACCGCTGTCCAACCTCGACGCCAAGCTGCGCGTCGAAATGCGCACCGAAATGAAGCTGATGCATCAGCGCCTGAAAACCACCACCGTCTACGTGACGCACGACCAGATCGAAGCGATGACGTTGGGCGACAAAGTGGCGGTGATGAAGGACGGCATCATCCAGCAATTCGGTACGCCGAAAGAAATTTACAACGACCCGGCCAACCTGTTTGTGGCAAGCTTTATCGGTTCACCTCCCATGAACTTCGTGCCTTTGCGCCTGCAACGCAAAGATGGCCAATTGATAGCTCTTCTCGACAGCGGCCAGGCGCGGTGCGAATTGCCGCTGAGCATGAACGACGCCGGCCTTGAAGACCGCGACGTGATTCTGGGCCTGCGCCCTGAGCAAATCGTACTGGCGACGGGGGAGGGTAATGGCGCTTCGAGCATTCGTGCCGAAGTCCAGGTCACCGAGCCGACCGGCCCGGACACGCTGGTGTTCGTGCAACTGAATGACACCAAGGTCTGCTGCCGTTTGGCACCGGACGTGGCACCGCAGGTAGGCGAGACCCTGACCCTGCAATTTGATCCGGCCAAGGTGCTGCTGTTTGACGCCAAGACGGGCGAGCGCCTGGGCACTGCAGCTTCTTTGCCTGCTCAGGGGCATGCCGACAATGTGGCCCAGTTCAAAGGCCGCTGAGAAGATAAGTTGTTGTTTTAGTTAAAAAAAGTAAACCGCGTTAGATAAAAACAGTTTAATAACAATAAAGACGAGGATGTAGGGATGAAAAAGCAACACAACAACACCCGGCTGATCTGCCAACTGTCAGCAGCAGCAGCCCTGGTATTGTCCGCCAATGCGATGGCGGCCGATGCCTTCAGTTCCGATTCCAAATGGATGACCGGTGATTGGGGCGGCGAGCGTACCAAGCTGATCGAGCAAGGTATCGACATCAAGGCTGACTACGTCGGGGAAGTCGGTGGCAACCTGAGCGGTGGCTACAACAACGACAAAACTGCCCGTTACGCTGACCAGTTCGGTCTGGGCGTAGCACTGGATCTGCAAAAGCTGTGGGGCTGGGATAACACCCAGGCCAAGATCCAACTGACTAACCGTAATGGCGCCAACATCTCCAATGACCGTATTGGCGACCCGCGTGCCGGCACCTTGAGTTCCTCTCAAGAAGTTGATGGCCGAGGCCACATGGTGCGTCTGACCCAGTTCTGGATTCAGCACCAGATGTTCGACAACAAGTTGGACGTGAAACTCGGCTACTTCGGTGAAGGCGAAGACTTCAACACCTTCCCGTGCGACTTCCAGAACCTGTCGTTCTGCGGCTCGCAAGTGGGTAACTACGTCAACACCTGGTACAACTGGCCTGTCAGCCAGGCGGCTATCCGCGTGAAGTACAACATCACGCCAGAGCTGTATGCGCAAATCGGTGCGTACAACCAGAACCCGTCGCAACTGGAGCACGGCAACGGCTTCAAACTCAGCGGCAGTGGCACCAAGGGCACCGTATTGCCGGTGGAATTGGTCTGGTCGCCGAAGGTCAATGGCCTGCCGGGCGAATACCGTGTGGGTTACTACAAGAGCACGGCTGACGCGACCGACGTACGTGAAGACGTCAACGGTAACGACGCTGGCACCACCGGCGCTGCCTTCCGTGTCCGCAGCAGCAAAAGCGGTTACTGGGGTGTTCTGCAACAACAACTCACCACGCACAATGGCGATGCTTCCCGCGGCCTGAACATCGCGGCGAACGTGACCTTCCACGACAAGGACACCAACCTCGTCGACAACTACCAGTCGGTCATGCTGGTGTACAAAGGGCCATTTGACGCGCGTACCAAAGATGACGTCGGTATCGGTGTTTCCCGTATCCACGCCAACAGCGACGTGAAGAAAAATGCTGAGTTGTTGAACGCTGCCAAAGGCTTTACCGATTACGACCAATCGGGTTTCGCACCACTGCGTAACACTGAATACAACGTCGAAATCAACTACGGCTTCCACGTGACCAACTGGCTGACCGTGCGTCCCAACCTGCAATACATCGCCAACCCAGGCGGTGTGAAAGAAGTCGACAACGCGCTGGTAGCGGGCCTGAAAATTCAGTCTACGTTCTAACGCTGTTGCGATAAGCTCCTTCTCTCTGTGCGCATTTTGCGGGTAGCCATGGCTACCCGCTTTTTTTGGGCTGCACACTGCACAATCCATGTGGGAGCTGGCTTGCCTGCGATTGCATCGCCTCGGTTATTCAGGCAAACCGAGTCGCCCGCATCGCAGGCAAGCCAGCTCCCACAGGGAACCCAAGTTTGAGCGATATTGAATTTCAGGACCGTGGCACATGCATGAGCATCCGCTGCAACGCTTTTTCAAATCCCTTCGCGAACAACCGGTGTTCGCCTGGGAGCGCTTTCAGATGCGCGACGTGTTGGTGATCGACCACCCGCTGTGCCAAGCGGTGTTCAGCCGCCAGGGTGCGCAATTGCTGCACTTTCAGCCCACGGGCCAGAAGCCCTGGTTGTGGTGCGCGGCGAAGTGGCCGCAGGTGGGCGCCATTCGTGGCGGCGTGCCGGTGTGCTGGCCGTGGTATGGCCGCCACCCGAGCGAAAACGCCTGGCCCTCCCATGGCTGGGCGCGGCTGATTGACTGGAAACTGCTCGACAGCAGCGCCGATGACGATGGTGTGCGCCTGCACTGGCAACTGCAACTGTGCGACTGGCAGGTGGATTTGCACGCACACCTGGGTGAAACCCTGGAACTGCGCCTGAGCACCGAGCATCAGGACGAGTTGCCGTGCCAGTTGAGCCATGCATTGCACGCTTATTGGCGTATTGGTCACGTCGATGAGATAGCGCTGTCTGGGTTGGATGGCGCGCAAGGTTATGATCAGCTCAGCCGTCAGGTTTGCCAGCAGGAAGGCGAGTTGCGCGTCGATGGCGGCTGCCAGCGGGTGTTCCAGCATGACGGAGAGTTACAGCTCAAGGACCACGCCTGGCAGCGTGAGTTGTGCATCGACACCGGAGACAGCGCCGCCACGGTGGTGTGGCACCCTGGCAGCCGGCCGCTGTTGGGGGTGAGCTTTAACGAGGCTTCGGGGTTTGTGTGTGTGGAGTCGGCGATGGCCGGCGCGAGTTTGGCGCCGGGGGAGAGGGCGCATTTGAGCTTGCAGGCCAGGGCCGGGGTTTAGCGGTGTGGCTTCTGGCGCTATCGCAGGCAAGCCAGCTCCCACATTTGGAATGCATTCCCCTGTGGGAGCTGGCTTGCCTGCGATAGGGTAGGGACTGCTGGTGGAGATTGCTGCTAGTTGAATTCGTCGCCCACCGGGTACCGGCTGTCATTCAAACTCTCTTTGATCTTGCGCAAATGCGGCTGGAAGTCCACACCCCGGCGCAACGTCATGCCCGTCGCCAGCACGTCCAGCACCGTCAGCTGAATGATCCGCGAGGTCATCGGCATGTAGATGTCGGTGTCTTCAGGCAGAGGAATGTTCAGGCTCACCGTACTGGCCTTGGCCAGCGGCGAGTTTTCAGCGGTCACGCCCAACACCGACGCACCGTTTTCCCGCGCGATACGCGCCACTTCCACCAACTCACGGGTCCGCCCGGTGTAGGAAATAATCACGAACAACTCGCCGGTGTGCGCCACTGAGGCGATCATGCGCTGCATCAGCACGTCGGCGTGGGCGGTCACGGCCAGGTTGAAGCGGAAGAACTTGTGCAGCGCATCCATCGCCACCGGAGCCGAAGCGCCGAGGCCGAAGAAGTGGATCTGCCGTGCCTGGATCAACAGGTCCACAGCCTTGCTGATCAACGCAGGGTCCAGGGCCTGGCAGGCGCTGTCCAGCGAGGCAATCGCGCTGCCAAAGATCTTCTGCGTATAGGCCTCAGGGTTATCATCAGCCTCCACGGCGCGGCTCACGTACGCCGCGCCACTGGCCAGGCTTTGCGCGAGTTGCAATTTAAGTTCAGGGTAACCGCTGACGCCGAATGAACGGCAGAAACGGTTGACCGTCGGTTCACTGACCGAGGCGGCTTGCGCGAGGGCGGCGATAGAGAAGCGGGTTGCCTGCTGCGGGTTGAGCAGGATGACCTCGGCGACTTTTTTCTCGGCCTTGTTCAATTCTTCGAGGCGGTTCCGGATCTGTTCCAGAAGATTTCGCACGCGGTCCATTCAGTCTTTCCTTCGGGCGACGATGCAAATTAAGGGCGGCAGCCAATCGACGAGTGGCATTTCGCGGTGGCCTATCCTACTGAGGGTAGCTGAACACCACCACTCGGAATGCGTATTTCGGGAAAATGTTGTGGTTATTACTACATTTTTCCTTGAGTGATGCCTTGAAAAAAGGTATTTGTAGCTTAACTTGATAAAAGAACAAACATCATGCCTTCGATAACCGTAGAACCCTGCACCTTTGCCCTGTTTGGCGCCTTGGGTGATCTGGCGCTGCGCAAGTTATTTCCTGCCCTCTATCAACTCGATGGCGCCGGGCTCTTGCACGACGACACCCGCATCCTGGCCCTGGCCCGTGAAGCCGGCTCCGAGCAACAGCACCTGGCCCATATCGAAAAAGAATTGCGTAAATACGTTGGCAAGGAGCTCGACGAAGCCGTGGCCGCGCGCTTCCTCGCTCGTCTGTCCTACGTGCATGTCGATTTCATGAAAGCCGACGACTATGTGGGCCTGGCCGAAAAGGCCGGCACCGAACAACGCCTGATCGCCTACTTCGCCACCCCGGCGGCGGTGTATGGCGCGATCTGCGAAAACCTGGCCAAGGTCGGCTTGGCGGAAAATACCCGTGTGGTGCTGGAAAAGCCCATCGGCTCGGACCTGGAGTCTTCACGCAAGGTCAACGACGCCGTGGCGCAGTTCTTCCCGGAGAACCGCACCTACCGCATCGACCACTACCTGGGCAAAGAAACCGTCCAGAACCTGATCGCGCTGCGTTTCGCCAACAGCCTGTTCGAAACCCAGTGGAACCAGCATTACATTTCCCACGTGGAAATCACCGTGGCCGAGCAGGTCGGGATCGAAGGCCGTTGGGGCTATTTCGACAAGGCCGGCCAGCTGCGCGACATGATCCAGAACCACCTGCTGCAACTGCTCTGCCTGATCGCCATGGACCCGCCGGCCGACTTGTCCGCCGACAGCATCCGTGACGAGAAGGTCAAGGTGCTCAAGGCCCTGGCGCCGATCAGCCCGGAAGGCCTGACCACTCAGGTGGTGCGCGGCCAGTACATCGCCGGCTACAGCGCCGGCAAGCCGGTGCCGGGTTACCTGGAAGAAGAGAATTCCAACACCCAGAGCGACACCGAAACCTTCGTCGCCCTGCGTGCCGACATCCGCAACTGGCGTTGGGCCGGCGTGCCGTTCTACCTGCGTACCGGCAAGCGCATGCCGCAAAAGCTGTCGCAGATCGTCATCCACTTCAAGGAACCGTCCCACTACATCTTCGCCCCCGAGCAGCGTTTGCAGATCAGCAACAAACTGATCATCCGCCTGCAGCCGGACGAAGGTATTTCCTTGCGCGTGATGACCAAGGAGCAAGGCCTGGACAAGGGCATGCAACTGCGCAGCGGCCCGCTGCAACTGAATTTTTCCGACACCTACCGCAGCGCACGCATCCCCGATGCCTACGAGCGGTTGTTGCTGGAAGTGATGCGTGGCAATCAGAACCTGTTTGTGCGCAAAGATGAAATCGAAGCCGCGTGGAAGTGGTGTGACCAGTTGATCGCCGGGTGGAAAAAATCCGGTGATGCGCCCAAGCCGTACGCGGCCGGGTCCTGGGGGCCGATGAGCTCGATTGCACTGATCACGCGGGATGGGAGGTCGTGGTATGGCGATATCTGAATTGAAACTGCCTCAGGGTGTAAGCGCCCATGAGTACCGCACGCCCGTGCTGCTGGCGGACGGTTTGGCCAATGATGTGGCCGCGCAATTGCGTGCGGCGATCGGTGCCCGTGGCGAAGCGACCTTGGTTGTGTCGGGTGGGCGCAGCCCGGTGGCGTTTTTCCAGAACCTGGCCAAGCAGGCGCTGGACTGGTCCAAAGTCACCATCACCCTGGCTGATGAGCGCTGGGTGCCGGTGGAGCACGCCGACAGCAATGCCGGCTTGTTGAAGAAGTATCTGCTGCAAGGCCCGGCGGCGAAGGCGAAATTCCTGAGCCTCTACAACGTTGCCGCTAACCTTGAAGATGCCGCCGAACTGGCCGATCGCCAGTTGGCAGAATTGCCCGCCATTGATGTGCTGGTGCTGGGCATGGGCGATGACGGCCACACCGCGTCGCTGTTTCCCGACAGCCCCAACCTGAAAGAAGCCCTGCAGCCCGACGGTACCCGCCGTTGCTGGCCGATGCTGGCGCCGACCGTGCCGCACCAGCGCCTGACCATGAGTCGCGCACTGTTGGCCACGGCTCACTACACCGTGCTGTCGATTTCCGGCAGTTCGAAATTGACCACCTTGAGCGCTGCGCTGGCGAGTGACGACGTCGCCGCCATGCCGATTCGCGCGTTTTTGCAACCTACTTTAGAGATTTACTGGTGCCCATGAGCCAAGGATCAGCCGCTATGAAAAGCCCTCAACCGACCGTGTCCATGGCGGACAAAGTTGCCCTGATCGACAGCCTCTGCGCCAAGGCGCGGATCCTGCCGGTGATCACCATCGCCCGCGAACAGGACATCCTGCCGCTGGCCGATGCCCTGGCAGCGGGCGGTTTGACCGCATTGGAAGTGACCCTGCGTTCCGAGTTCGGCCTCAAAGCCATTCAGGTCCTGCGCGAGCAGCGCCCTGAATTGTGCACCGGTGCCGGCACCGTGCTCGACCGTCACATGCTCGAAGCGGCAGAAGTGGCCGGCTCGCAATTTATCGTGACGCCAGGCATTACCCGCGACCTGCTGGAAGCCTCGGTGCATAGCCCGATCCCGCTGCTGCCGGGCATCAGCAATGCCTCCGGCATCATGGAAGGCTACGGCCTGGGTTATCGCCGCTTCAAGCTGTTTCCCGCTGAAGTCAGCGGTGGCGTGGCGGCAATCAAAGCCTTGGGCGGCCCATTTGGCGAAGTCAAATTCTGCCCAACCGGCGGCGTTGGCCCGGCCAACATCAAAAACTACATGGCGTTGAAAAACGTGATGTGCGTGGGCGGTAGCTGGATGCTTGATCCTGAGTGGGTCAAGAACGGCGACTGGGCCCGCATCCAGGAAGTCACCGCACAGGCGCTGGCGCTGCTGGATTGAGCTGATTTAACGAATCGTTGTTGCTGTGCTTGACGGCATTTTTGCGGCGCACTTGGTCGGTGTGCCGCTTTTTTTTGCCTGTAAGAAATATAGGGCAAACACAAATTCAAATGTGGGAGCGGGCTTGCTCGCGAATGCGGTGGTTCAGTTGGCATATTCGTCAACTGAACCACCGTATTCGCGAGCAAGCCCGCTCCCACAGTTTTAATCTGTGTTCAGTTCGGTAATGGCATGGACCAGTACATTCATGTCTGCCGCCGACGTCACCAACCCCGGCGTCACCCGAATACAACTGCCAAACGCCGCGCCGCTTCGGGTGGTGGTAAACAAGCCGTAATCCTTGAGCAAGCAGTCGGCCATCAGTTGCTGATCCCGCCCTACAAACTTGAACGCCGTGATCCCGCAATACAGCCGCGGATCGTCCGGCGTCAGCACCTCAACCCCCGGCAACCGCCGCACCTGGCTCACCCACAGATCCCGCAGGTAATTCACCCGCGCGCCTTTAGCCGCTGAGCCCCCCAACGCACGATGCTCTTCAAACACCAGTGGCAAGGTCATCAGCGCCGGAAAGTTCGGCGTGCTGTAGGACGTGCGTGCGCGCACGTCTGTAGCAGGGTAGTGAAACTCGCCCATGTCCGGGTCGATGTCGGCCAGGCGCTCCGGGGCTATATAAAGAAAACCCAGGGTCAGCGGCGCGCCGATCCACTTGTGCAAGTTGAAACCGGCGAACTGGATGCCCAGTTCCCCCAGGTTGAACTCGATCTGGCCCAAGGCGTGCGCACCGTCGAGGATGACGTCGATGCCATGCTCACGCGCGGCTTTGGCAATCGCCTCGACCGGCATCACCAGCCCGGTGCGATGGGTGACATGGGTCAGCGCCATCAGCTTCAGGCGCGGGTAGCGCGTGAAGGCTTCGCGATACGTCTGCACCAGGCTGTCGAAACTGGCCGGGTGCGTGTGGGGCAGTTCGACCACCTCTACACCGCGAACGCCCGCCAGCCAGCGCATGGCGCCTTTGACCGTGTCGTACTCCAGGTCGCTGATCAGCACCTGGTCGCCCGGGCGCAGGCCGTTATAGTTGCGGATCAGCGACTGCAAGGCCTCAGTGGCATTGCGCGTGAAGGCTACCGACTCGGGGGCGACGCCGATCAGCTCGGCCAACTGGCGGCGTATCTCAACGTTCTCCCCCTGTTCAAAACGCTGGCGCACATAGAGCGAGTTGCTGCGGTTGATAAACGCAACATGTTCCAGGTAGTGCGCCCGCACCACGCGGCTCATGCGCCCGAAGTAACCGTTTTCCAGGTTGATCGGGCCAGGCTCCAGCTCATAGCGCTGGGCGATGGTTTGCCAGTGGCGTTCGTTATCAGCATTCCTTGGCATGGCGAGGCTCTTAATGGCGAGGGGCGGGTTTACCGTGTTTGGCGCGCAGCGGCTCCAGCAGTTCGGCCAAGCCGTTGCTGTCGATTTCCTGCATCAATGCCAGCAGCCCACCCAGTTCGCCGTGGGGAAAACCTTCACGGGCAAACCAGTTCAAGTAAGGGCCGGGCAGGTCGGCGATGATCCGCCCTTTGTACTTGCCGAAGGGCATTTGGCGGGTGATCAGCAGTTCGAGCTTTTCGGGGTTCATGGGGCTTCAAGCAGTCAAGTCGAGGCCTTGGAAAATACAGGCATTCTGCATGAAGGCCAAATGACAGATCATGCAAATAACGTACATACAGATGGTTCAATAAATTATAAGTAGCTGAAAAATGTAGAAAAAGTTGTTTTTCAAGAACTGGCACGGGCGCTGCAACTACCTTTACACGTTTCTAAACCCGCACAAGGAATTGAAAAATGACCGACATCAACAAAGAATCGATCTCCGTACTCAACGACCTGATCGAGACCAGCAAAGACGGCCAGGAAGGCTTCAAGACCTGTGCTGAAGACATCAAGCACCCAGAGCTCAAGGCGCTCTTCACCAAGCGCTCTACCGACTGCGCAACCGCTGCTGCCGAACTGCAAACGGCCGTGCGTGCACTGGGTGGCGATCCGGAGAAATCCGGTTCTGTTGCTGGCGCCTTGCACCGTGGCTGGGTTGACGTGAAGTCGCTGGTCACCGGTAAAGATGAAGAGGCGGTACTGAACGAAGCCGAGCGCGGTGAAGACCACGCATTGAAGGCTTACAAGGAAGCGATCGAGAAGATCAACAAGCACAACCTGCTGGGTATTCGTGACCTGGTTGAGCGTCAGTACCACGGCGCGCAACGTAACCACGACCAGGTGAAAGCCCTGCGTAACCAGGCTCGCGCCAACTCTTGATTACTGGCGTGTAACCCCTGTGGGAGCGGGCTTGCCCGCGATGACGGTCTGTCAATCGACCTCTGTGTCGACTGAACTGCCGCTATCGCGGGCAAGCCCGCTCCCACATGTATCAGCCAATGCTGATCGGCGGCAGCTCGGTCAGCGTCACGACTTGCTGCTTGCGCGGCGCCAGAATTTCCGCCTCGCCATCCACCACCAATTCATCGCGCTGGTTGAACACGCGAGTGGCAATGCGCACACGAAACTTCGGCAGTTTCTCGAGGATTTCCAGGCGTACGGTCAGGGTGTCGCCGATTTTTACCGGCTTCTGAAAGCTCATCTGCTGGCCGATATAGATAGTGCCCGGCCCAGGCAGCTCGCAGGCGACGGCTGCGCTGATCAGGGCGCCGCTGAACATGCCGTGGGCGATACGCTCCTTGAACATGGTCGCCTTGGCGTACTCGGCATCCAGATGCACCGGGTTGTGATCACCGGACATGGCGGCGAACAGCTGGATATCACGCTCTTCGACGGTTTTGCTGAAACTGGCCGTCTGGCCGACTTCAAGGGCTTCGTACGGGGTGTTGGTAACCTGGGTCATCTAAAGGTGCATCCTGTGGCTAATCGGTAATGTAATAATCTGATTTTAAACGAAAAATTATTCGCAGCGGGCCGGCCTGCGCAGCGTCAGGGCCTGGTCGAGCCACGTCAGCACATCCGCTGTGACAACGTCGCGGTTGGTTTCGTTGAATACTTCGTGCCGTGCCTGCGGGTAAATAGTCAGTTGCAGGTTCTGGCAACCGGCCTCACGCAGCGCGTGGGCCAGGCTTTTGAGACGCTTGCCCTCACTCACCGGATCACATTCGCCGCCGATCACCAGAATCGGCAAGCCCGGGTCGATCTGGGCGAGATTGGACGCTTTGCTGATTTGCTGCAAGCCGCCGAGCAGGTCGATCCACAGCTGGTTGGTGCAGCGGAAACCGCAGAGTGGATCGCTGATGTACTTGTCGACTTCAGCCGGGTCGCGGCTGAGCCAGTCAAAGGCTGTGCGGTTGGGCTTGAACGCTTTGTTGAATGAGCCGAACGACAAAAAGTCGATCAATGCACTGCGCCCGCGCAAACCCTGGCGTAAACGCTCAATGTGCGCGATCACCCGAGCGGCGCGGTACAGCGCCACCGGTTGGAAGTTCGAACCGCTGAGAATCGCCCCGTTCAAACTGGCGCTGTGGTGCAGCAAATAGGCCTGGGCGATGTAGCTGCCCATGCTGTGGCCCAGCAGGATGATCGGCAGCCCAGGCGATTGATGCGCGATGTGCTGGTTGAGGCTCGCCAGGTCGCCCACCACTTTGTTCCAGCCATCCTTTTCGGCGAACAACCCCAGGGTGCCTGCGTCGGCGGTGCGGCCGTGGCCACGCTGGTCGAGCGCATACAAACCGTAACCGGCGGCGCACAGCGCTTCGGCCAGGCGCCCGTAGCGGCCGCTGTGTTCGGCCATGCCGTGGGACAGCATGATCATCGCCTTGGCAGGGCCTTGCGGCAGCCATTGATTGACGTACAGGCGGCTGCGGTCATTCGCGGTCAGCCAGAAGGTGCTGTGGTTCATGGCGCTTCCTTTGCTCGGGGTCGATGCAGTGTATAGCTCATCCGTCAGGGGCTGGGGTATCTGCCTACACGTTAGGAGCAAGATTCATACAATAAATGACACAGTTCGATGTATTTGCCTGTTTGGTGATAGCTGCTAACGTCCCCAAAGCTCCGCTTTCCATAGCTTCAGCAAAGCGGCCGGGCACACTCAGGTAAGAGGACAAGAATAATGCAACCTGATTTCTGGAATGACAAACGCGCGGCGGGCGTTCCCAATGACATCGACCTGAGCACCTACAAGTCAGTGATCGAAGTGTTCGAGCGTTCCTGCAAGGCCTTCGCCGACCGTCCGGCATTCAGTAACATGGGCATCACCCTGACGTACGCCGAGCTTGAGCGTCAGAGCGCGGCATTCGCCGGTTACCTGCAGAACCACACCGACCTCAAGCCGGGCGAGCGCATCGCAGTGCAGTTGCCCAACGTGCTGCATTACCCGATTGCCGTGTTCGGCGCATTGCGCGCCGGGTTGATCGTGGTCAACACCAACCCGCTGTACACACCGCGCGAGATGCGCCACCAGTTCAAGGATGCCGGCGTGCGCGCGCTGGTGTACCTCAACCTGTTCGGCTCGCGGGTGCAGGAAGTGTGCTCCGACACTGAGATCGACTACCTGATCGAAGCCAAGATGGGCGACTTCATGCCCGCCGCCAAAGGCTGGCTGATCAACACCGTGGTCGACAAGGTCAAGAAGATGGTTCCGGCCTACAGCCTGCCACGGGCGTTGTCGTTCAAGCGCGCCTTGCGCATGGGCGCGGGCCTTGCGGTGACCCGCCATCCGGTCACCCTGGATGACATCGCCGTGCTGCAATACACCGGCGGTACCACCGGCCTGGCCAAGGGCGCGATGCTCACCCACGGCAACCTCGTCGCCAATATGCAGCAGGCGCGGGCGTGCATGTCCCAGGTCGCCGACGACGGCCAGCCGCTTGTGAGGGAAGGGCAGGAGGTGATGATCGCGCCCCTGCCGCTGTACCACATCTATGCCTTCACGGCGAACTGCATGTGCATGATGGTGACCGGCAACCACAACGTGCTGATCACCAACCCGCGGGACATTGGCGGCTTTATCAAAGAGCTGAAAAAATGGCGGTTCTCATGCCTGCTCGGGTTGAACACGCTGTTTGTGGCGCTGATGGATCACCCGGATTTCAAGACCCTGGATTTCTCCCATCTGAAAATCACCAACTCCGGCGGCACGGCGCTGGTCAAGGCCACGGCTGAACGCTGGAAGGCACTGACCGGTTGCTCCATCGGCGAAGGCTACGGCCTGACCGAAACCTCACCGGTGGCGAGTACCAACCCGTACGGCAGCCAGTCGCGCCTGGGCACCGTGGGTATTCCGGTGCCGGGCACGGCCATGAAAGTCATCGACGACGAAGGCCGTGAGTTGCCACTCGGCGAGCGCGGCGAGTTGTGCATCAAAGGCCCGCAAGTCATGAAAGGTTACTGGCAGCAGCCGGTTGCCACCGCCGAAACATTGGACGCTGAAGGCTGGCTCAAGACCGGTGACATCGCGGTGATCGATGCCGATGGTTTCGTGAGCATTGTCGATCGCAAGAAAGACCTGATCATCGTCTCGGGTTTCAACGTGTACCCCAACGAGATCGAAGACGTGGTCATGGCGCACCCGGCCGTGGCCAACTGCGCCGTGATCGGCGTGCCGGATGAACGCACGGGGGAGGCGGTGAAGCTGTTCGTGGTGGCGCGGGCGCAGGGCGTGAGCCTTGAGGAGCTGAAGACTTACTGCAAGACCAACTTCACCGGGTACAAAGTGCCCAAGCACATTGTGTTGCGTGACTCGTTGCCGATGACGCCGGTGGGCAAGATTTTGCGGCGTGAGCTTCGCGACATCGCTTGATCTGAAATAAGGTAAAAATGTGGGAGCGGGCTTGCTCGCGAATGCAGAGTGTCAGTCACCCAATATGTCGACTGACGCACCGCTTTCGCGAGCAAGCCCGCTCCCACATTTGTGATGTATTGTCCTGAAAGCCTTATTCCAGAGCCTTTTGCTGGGAGAAAACAGCACCATTTAAAGTGTGACCAAATATTGTAGGACAGTCGTGATTATGACTGCAGGGCCCCCTTTTGGCTCTAGGCGGCCCTTGGCAAAGCTGCTACTCTCGGCGCGCTTTGTGACTTCTCGGCCTGCTTTCAAGCGCCAGATTCACCTTAAAAAAACATACACCAATAATAATCGCATCAAATGCGATGATGAATTCGCGTCGCTGAGGAGTGGGCTTCCATGAACGAAGACTTTTGGAAGGATAAGTACCCCGCCGGGATTGCTGCCGACATCAATCCAGACGAGTATCCGAATATTCAGGCGGTACTGAAACAGTCCTGCCAGCGCTTCGCCAACAAACCGGCTTTCAGCAACCTGGGCAAGACCATCACCTACGGTGAGTTGTACGAATTGTCCGGTGCATTCGCCGCGTACCTGCAACAGCACACTGATTTGAAGCCCGGCGACCGCATCGCCGTGCAACTGCCCAACGTTCTGCAATACCCGGTCGCTGTGTTCGGTGCCATCCGGGCCGGCTTGATCGTGGTCAACACCAACCCGCTGTACACCGCGCGGGAAATGGAACACCAATTCAACGACTCCGGTGCCAAAGCCCTGGTCTGCCTGGCCAACATGGCCCATCTGGCAGAGAAGGTCGTGCCCAAAACCGGCGTCAAGCACGTGATCGTCACTGAAGTGGCCGACCTGTTGCCGCCGCTCAAGCGCCTGCTGATCAACAGCGTCATCAAGTACGTGAAGAAAATGGTCCCGGCTTACCACTTGCCGAAGGCGATCAAGTTCAACGACGTGCTGGCCAAGGGGCACGGCCAACCGGTCAACGATGCCAGCCCCGCGAGCAGCGACGTGGCCGTGTTGCAATACACCGGCGGCACCACCGGCGTGGCGAAAGGCGCGATGCTCACCCACCGCAACCTCGTCGCCAACATGCTGCAGTGCAAGGCGCTGATGGGTTCCAACCTCAACGAAGGCTGCGAGATCCTGATCACGCCGCTGCCGCTGTACCACATCTATGCGTTTACCTTTCATTGCATGGCGATGATGCTGATCGGCAACCACAACATCCTGATCAGCAACCCGCGCGACCTGCCGGCGATGGTCAAGGAATTGTCGAAGTGGAAGTTCAGCGGGTTCGTCGGCCTGAACACCTTGTTCGTGGCGCTGTGCAACAACGAAGGTTTCCGCAAGCTGGACTTCTCGGCGCTGAAAGTCACCCTGTCGGGCGGCATGGCCCTGCAACTGGCGGCCGCCGAGCGCTGGAAGGACGTGACCGGCTGCGGCATCTGCGAAGGCTACGGCATGACCGAAACCAGCCCGGTAGCCACAGTCAACCCGATCCAGTACACCCAGATCGGCACCATCGGCATTCCGGTGCCCTCGACCCTGTGCAAAGTCATCGCGGACGACGGCACCGAGTTGCCATTGGGCGAAATCGGCGAGCTGTGCATCAAGGGCCCGCAGGTCATGAAAGGCTATTGGCAGCGTGAAGACGCCACCGCCGAAATCCTCGACAGCGAAGGCTGGCTGAAGACCGGCGACATCGCGATCATCCAGCAAGACGGCTACATGCGCATCGTTGACCGCAAGAAAGACATGATTCTGGTCTCCGGTTTCAACGTCTACCCCAACGAGCTTGAAGACGTGCTGGCGACCCTGCCGGGCGTGCTGCAATGCGCCGCCATCGGCGTGCCGGACGACAAGTCAGGCGAGCACATCAAGATCTTCATCGTGGTCAAGCCAGGGGCCACCCTGACCAAGGAGCAGGTGATGGAACACATGCGTGCCAACGTCACCGGCTACAAGGTGCCCAAGGCCGTGGAGTTCCGCGATGCCTTGCCGACCACCAACGTGGGCAAGATCCTGCGGCGTGAGTTGCGCGATGAAGAGTTGAAGAAGTTGGGCCTTAAAAAGTAACCCATAAAAAACCCCGCAAATGCGGGGTTTTTTATAGCTGCTGATCTTTCAGCATTGAAATAAATTCCAAATGTGGGAGCGGGCTTGCTCGCGAATGCGGTGTGTCAGCTAGCAAATTCCTCACTGACCCACCGTATTCGCGAGCAAGCCCGCTCCCACATTTTGCTCTGTTTTCCTACAGGGCGAACTGCGCGAAGCTCACGCCCGCACCCGCCGGGCGCACGTCCTTCAGGAACGAATCCTTGTCCGCACTCAGCTCCAGGGTGATCTCCGGCTTGCGCTTGCCCGCATTGCGCACCACCAGGCCTTCAAGTTTTTCGCGCAGGAACACGGTCGGCACCTTCAGGTGCAGCATCTGGTCGGTCTCGGCGTTGTGCATCAACAGGTGGATCCACTCGTACTGGCCCACGGCAATGCGGCCCAGCGGCAGGTCGAACCACCAGATGTTGCGCTTGTGGTCCAGGTCGGTGAAGTGGCAGTTGTTGACGCCGAGTACGGCACCGCCCAGTTCCAGGTTTCTGCGGGCGATGGCCTGTGCTTTATTGAGTTTCATAACCTTCCTACGGGATCTGTTATTCAGCGTTATAGCCTGAATGTGCCGCGCATTCTCGTGGGTTGGCTGCAAAACATAAAGCCAAACCTGCGACCGGCGATGAAATGCAGCCTGAAAATAATTGAAACTCTGCCGAACCGGCCCGGGTCAATCCTTACGTAATGACCCAAAACCATCGATTGTTCCAGGAGAAATACCATGAGCAGCACATCGGATAAGGCAAAAGGTTTGAAAGACGAGCTGGTCGGCAATATCAAGCAAGGCGTTGGCAAGGTCACCGGCAACGACAAACTGCGCGCTGAAGGCGTGGTGCAGGAAAAGAAAGGCCAAGTCGAAAAAGCCGTGGGTGACACCAAAGACGCGGTAAAGAAAGCCACCAAGTAAGCGTTCAACCTGCAGCGAGACGGCCATCCACGGATGGCCGTTTTTATGTCACAGGCTGCAACTAAAACCCTGTAATTGTTTCAAAGTCGCCAAGTAGGCTACTTTTGATGTAGAAAACGGCCCCTGAGTCGCCCACGACCTCATCCTCTTTGCGGCGAAAGGAGACGCTATGATTTTTCCGGTTCTAGACGGCCTCAAGCTACACAAAGTGCTGATACGCACCGTCAAGGAATTCGTCGATGACGAAATGCCCACCTACGCCTCGGCACTGGCCTACCAGATGCTGTTCTCGCTGTTCCCCTTCCTGCTGTTCCTGATTGCCCTGATCGGTTTCCTGCACCTGCCGGACTTCTTCACCTGGCTGCGCATGCAATCCGAGCTGGTGTTGCCGCCCCAGGCGCTGGAGCAGGTCAACCCGGTGATCGACCAGTTGCAGCAGTCCAAGGGTGGCTTGCTTTCGGTGGGTATCGTCATCGCCCTGTGGACCGCTTCGGCAGGTGTGCGGCTGATGATGAGCGCAATGAACGCCGCCTATGACGTCGTGGAAGGCCGGCCGATCTGGAAGCGTTTTCCGCTGTCGATTTTCTACACCGTCGGCATTGCCGGCATGTTGCTCGCCGCTGCCGCACTGATGGTGCTTGGCCCGCAGGTCATGGAATGGCTGGCCGGGCAGATCGGCATGCAGGAATTCGTGGTCACCCTGTGGACGATCCTGCGCTGGCCGCTGATCGTGATTCTGCTGATGTTCGCCGTGGCCCTCATGTACTACGTGATGCCCGACGTAGAGCAGAAATTCCGCTTCATCACCCCGGGCTCGGTGCTGGCCGTGGTGGTGTGGATCGTCGCCTCCCTGGGCTTCGGTTATTACGTAAAAACCTTCGCCGATTACAACGCCATGTATGGCAGTATCGGTGCGATCATCGTCCTGCTCCTGTACTTCTATATTTCTGCTGCCGTGTTGTTGCTGGGCGCAGAAATGAATGCCGTGATCGAACACATGTCGGCCGAAGGCAAGGACCCGGGGGAAAAGGAATTCGATGAGCACACCGACACGGATGAGAAACAGCACGTCTCAGGCCTTGGCCGGGACCACTCCAAGCCCACTACCGACGAAGTCTGATCGATGATCCGTGAAATCCTGAAAATGGGCGACGAGCGCCTGCTGCGTATCGCACCACCGGTTCCGCCGGAAATGTTCGACAGCCCCGAGCTGTGGCAATTGATCGATGACATGTTCCAGACCATGGAACACGTGGGCGGCGTGGGCCTTGCCGCCCCGCAGATTGGCGTCGATCTGCAGCTGGTGATCTTTGGCTTCGAAGCCAGCGAACGCTACCCGGACGCACCGCCGGTGCCGCAGACCATTTTGATCAACCCGCTGATCACCCCGCTGAGCCCGGTGCTGGAAGAGGGTTATGAAGGTTGCCTGTCCGTGCCCGGCTTGCGGGGTGCGGTGGACCGCTATCAACAGATTCGCTACGAGGGCTTTGATCCCAAGGGCGAGCCGATTGTGCGGGTTGCCGAGGGCTTCCACGCGCGGGTGGTGCAGCATGAGTGCGATCACCTGATCGGCCGGTTGTACCCGTCGCGGATCACCGACTTCACCAAGTTCGGGTTCATTGAAGTGATGTTCCCGGATATGGACCCCACTGCCGACGACTGACCCCCTGACACAATGAAGTCAAAAATGTGGGAGCGGGCTTGCTCGCGAATGCGCAGTGTCAGTCGATACATTCGTCACTGATACACCGCTTTCGCGAGCAAGCCCGCTCCCACATTTTGACCTCATTTCAGGCGGGGTTATTTGGCAGGTTTGACGAACCGCAACGTCATCCGGTCCGACTCGCCAATCGCCAAATACTTCGCCTTATCCTGCTCGCCAAACCTCAGCGACGGCGGCAAGGTCCACACCCCGCCCGGGTAATCCTTGGTGTCCTTCGGGTTGGCATTCACCTCACTTTGCCCGGCCAGCTTGAACCCGGCGTCCGTCGCCAGCTTCACCACTTGTGCGGTGGTCAGGTAACCACTGTCCTTGATCGCTTGCAGGTCCGCCCCGTCCTTGGCCCGGTGGTCTTCCACACCCAGCACACCACCCGGTTTCAACACCGTGTAAAACGCGCTGAACGTAGCCGGTGCGGTGCCCGCCTCAACCCAGTTGTGCACATTGCGGAAGGTCAGCACCGCGTCCACCGACGCGGGCTTGCCGAACACGGGCGCCTTGGGGTCGAACTCTACGACTTCGGCCTTGCCGTAACGTACCGGGTCGGCGGCGAATTTCTTTTTCAGGTTCTGTTCGGACGTCGCCGCGTACGTGCTGGTGCTGGCGGCCTGCACGGCGGCGATGTAATGCCCGTGGTCCTTGAGCAGCGGCGCCAGCACTTCGCTGTACCAGCCGCCACCGGGGGTGATTTCGATCACGCGTTGTTTGGCGGCCAGGCCAAAGAATTCCAGGGTCTGCTGCGGGTGCCGATAGCCGTCACGCGCGCTGTTGGCCGGGTCGCGCCAACTGCCGGCGAGCACGTTGGCGTATTGCTGGGCGCTGATCGGGGCATCCGCCGCCTGGCTCAAGGCCGGGACGAGGAGGGCGGTGAGGGACAGAGCTGCAAGCGTCTTTTTCATGATCGTCCTGTAAGGGGCCACTGTGCCAGCGAGGCTAGCACGGGCCCTGTTCGGGCCGATCACACATTATCCGCAGTGGTCCTAACCAACGGTTCTAAGCGCTGACTTTCAAACCCATGGCGATCATCGGCTTGTTGCGTTTATAGCGCACCCACCGTTCGCTGAGGGATTGGGGCAACACCGTCTCCTGGGTGAACCCCATGCGCTGATACACACCTTCCAGGTCCGGATGGCACAGCAGCCAGACGCTGCCTTCAACATCCTTCACCGCCTTGCCGATCAACCGCGCCGCCAGCCCCTGGCCGCGGTACGCCGGGTCCACAAATACGCCGGTCAACCATTGCCCGCCGACCACCGGCGTCAGGCACAGCCCGGCGACAATTTCGCCATCGCGCGCCACCCACAAACGCCCGCCCTTGAGCGCCTTCATCGACGAATCATGGCGGCGATAAAACTTGTTCAGCAGCGGCCACAGCGGCTCTGCCAACAGATCGAGAGTCAATTCAGGCATGGTGTTCAGCAGGTGCTATGAAGGGCCGGGGATTATAAGCGCCTTCTGCCGCCCAATAGGTGGTATACCCAGTGCTACATCCCGTTTAAGTGGAGTACGCATCATGGCCAAAGGTATGGATTCAAAGAAAGCCGCGAAGAAAAAACCGGCAAAGACCGCCGATGAAAAACGCGCCGACAAGAAAGCCAAAAAGACCGAGACCGGCCTGTTCGGTCACTGAGTTACAAGCTTAGAACCAAACGATCTGCAAGATTTTTCGGCCTCAATGCACAGAGCAGGAAACACCTGCTCTGAGCTGCCGATGGCCAACTACCTTGATCTGACCCAACGCCGGGAAATCGAAGCCCTGGCCCGAAGTTTCACTGCCCGTACCGAATGGCCGACCTGGCTGTTGTTGATCGGCGTGTATGCCGGCTGGTTTGCCGTGATCCTGGGCAGCCACTGGCTGGGGCCATGGTTAAGCACGCTGTTGCTGATCCCGCTGGTGACGCTGTGGCTCTCGGTGCAACACGAATTGCTCCACGGCCATCCCACCCGATCCCTTCTGGTCAACAAACTGCTCGGCTACGCCCCGTTTGCCGTGTGGTATCCGTACACCCTGTACCGCAACAGCCACCTGTTGCACCACAACGACGAAGACTTGACCCTGCCGGGCATCGACCCGGAAAGCCGCTACCTGAACCAGCTTCAATGGGACAACAGCTCGCTGTTCGAGCGGGGTGTGCACTGGCTGACCAAAACCGTGCTCGGTCGTTTCCTGCTGTCGGGGCCCTTGGCGATTGGTCGGCTGGTGCGCAATGAATACCGACGCCTGCCCCAGGTGTGGCCGATGTGGCTGGCCCACGGTGCCGTCACGCTGCTGATGCTGAGTTTCATCGCCCATTACAGCGCCTTGCCGGTGTGGCATTACCTGCTGCTGGTCACGGTGCCGGCCTTGTCCCTGGCGTCGATCCGTTCCTACTATGAACACCGCCCGCACCCGCAGCCGGAACAGCGCACGGTACTCAACGAAGCGGCCTGGCCGTGGACGTGGCTGTTCCTCAACAACAACCTGCACCTGGTGCACCACGACTTGCCGAAACTGCCCTGGTACTTGCTGCCCACGGTCTACCACGCGCGCCGCGAACAGTGGTTGGCGCGCAGCGGTGGTTTTCTGGTGCAGGGCTATGGCCAGTTGATCAGCCGCCATGGCCTGAAGGCCATCGACAGCCCCCGGCACCCCTTTGCGTGAGAGACAACCATGACTGATCGCTACGCCGAACTGCTGATGTACGTCGCACCCGAGCCCGTTCAGCAGGCCAACGAACGGTGGCTGGCGCGTATCGTCGAGCACTTGCACCTGCGCCGCCGTAACGCCGGCCACCTCGACCTGCACAGCCTGTGGCTGGCGCCCGAATTGCTTGTCACGCAAACCTGCGGCTACCCGTTGATGACCCAACTGCGCGGCCAGGTGCAGGTGATCGGCCGCCCGCGCTACGAGCTGGCCCACAGCAGCAACGGTGAGCATTGCAGCCTGCTGCTGACTCGCGAAGACAACCCGCGCACCACCCTGGCGCAGTTCTACAACAGCCGCGGCGTGATCAACGGCTATGACTCCAACAGCGGCATGAACCTGCTGCGCGAACGCCTGGCGCCCTTGCAGCATGGCGGGCATTTCTTCGCCAGCGTCGGCATCAGCGGTGCCCACCGCGAAAGCCTGCGCTGGCTGCGGGAGGGCCTTGCAGACCTTGGCGCCATCGACAGCGTCACCTTCGACTACCTCGCACGGTTTGCCCCGCAGGAAGTCGCGGGGCTGCGCGTGGTCACCCGCAGCGCTCCGAGCCCGACCTTGCCCTACATCGGGCCGCTGAGCTTGAGTGAGGACGACGCCGCGCGGATCCGTGAGGCAATGAACCAGTCGTTGCAGGATTTGCCGCAGGTTGTCGAAACCCTGGGTATTCAGGAAGTGCTGCCCGCCAGCGAAGACGACTACGAAGTGTTGCTGGGCTACCAGAGGCAAGCCGCCGACGCGGGATATTCGGTGCTTCAATAAGGTTATATAAAAATACCTTTTAAATATTATTAAAGAATAAGAGGCCTTGTTAGGATCGCTCCACCGGAACACCGGACATAACGCGCAACCTACTCAGATGGAGCCACTATGTCCGGCGCCGACACTTCTCACAGCGATTACGTGGGCGGATTGTTCCGCAGTCATTACGACTGGCTGTGCAGCCGTCTGCACCGTCACCTCGATTCCCGTGCGCACGCCGAAGACATCGCTGCCGACACCTTTGTGCAGCTGTTGAGTTCACCGGGCGTGCTGCCGATCCGGCAGCCGCGCGCCTTGCTCACCACCATCGCCCAGCGCCTGATGTACCAACTGTGGCGCCGCCGTGACCTGGAGCGTGCCTACCTTGACGCGCTGGACAACGACGACATATCCACCGCCCCTTCGCCCGAAGACCTGGCGCAAATGCTCGAAGCCCTGCAAGCCATCGACCAGTTGCTCGACGGCTTGCCTGCCAAGGTCAAGGCAACCTTTTTACTCTCGCAGCTCAACGGCCTGACCTACCCGCAAATCGCCGCTGAACTGGGTATTTCCCAGCGCTCGGTCAGCGACTACATGGCTCGCGCCCTCAACCGTTGCCTGCGCCTGTGCCTGGAATGAACGACCAGCTGATCGACAGCGCCACGCGCTGGTACGTGCTGCTGCGCTCGGGCCAGGCCACGGCGGCGGACTGGCAGCGTTATCACCAATGGCGTGCGGCCGACCCGCGCCACGATGCGCTGTGCCAACAATTGGAAACCCGTCTCGGCGTGTTTCAGATTCCCCAGGCCCAAGGCGTCAGCGGCCAAGTGTTGCAACAGGCGCTGGATGCGCCAGCCAGCCGCCGCCACGTCTTGCAGATCGCCTTGGCGGGCGCGGGTGTGGCTATCGGCGCCGCTTTTTTAGCCAAACCCATGGGCTTGTCCGAGCTGACGGCCGATATCCATACCGGTACCGGCGAGCGCCGCAGCGTCACGCTGGCCGATGGCAGCGAGCTGTTGCTCAATGCGCAAAGCGCCGCCGACATCCAGTTCAACCCGCAGCAGCGCCTGGTGCGCCTGCGTGAAGGCGAGTTGCTGGCCAACGTGGCCAGCGATCGCAACCGCCCGTTTTTGATTCAGACCGACCAGACCCGGCTGCGCGCCTACGGCAATCGCTTTCTGGTACGCGAGCGCGAGGGGCAGGGCCAGGTCGTGGCGCTCAACGGCGCGGTTGATATTGACGACCAGCGCGGCGAACGCTTGCAGCTCGCCGCCGGTCACGAAGTGCATTACGACCGCTCGGGTTTTGGCCCGGTCGAAGCCAGTTCATCTGGTGCCACCGCGTGGGTCGATGGTTTCCTGCAAGTGCGCGACCGCCCGCTGGCCGAAGTCATCGAGGCGTTGCGCCCGTATCACAACGGCGTGTTGCGCCTCGACCCCGCCGTCGCCGGCTTGCGTGTGAGCGGCCTGTATCGCCTCGACAACCCTCAGCAAATCCTCGACACCCTGGCGCGCACCTTGCCGATCCACATCACCCGCCGCACTGGCTTGTGGGTGACCGTCAATGCCGCCTGACGGATTCACTCAGTCCCTGTGGGAGCTGGCTTGCCTGCGATGGCATCGACCCGGTTCAACTGTCAGCCCGAGTCGCCTGCATCGCAGGCAAGCCAGCTCCCACATCGAACGGGTTTTCATTTTAAAACCGGGTTCTAAGGACATAACCAAACGATCTGCAAGTTTTCCCCCCGCCGGCCCACATCACTCCCGTAAGCGCTGCGGGGAGCAGCGTTCAGGAGTTCTCTTGGGGGGAGCCAATGTGAGTCAGTTCAACCGTGTGCCGCTTCGAACCTTTGCCCTGGTGCCGTTGGCCAGCCTGTTTTTCTCGTTTGCCGCCAGTGCCGAAGAGGCGCGCCAGGTCTACCACATCGCCCCCGGCCCGCTGGATGAAGTGCTGCTGAACATCAGCCGCCAAAGCGGCCAGGTGATTTCTTTCACGCCGCAACTGGGCAATTACTCGTCGGCCACGGTGGACGGCTCGCTGTCGGCGCACCAGGCGGTGGACGCCGCGCTCAAGGGCACCGGCCTGCAAGTGCAGGTCAGCCCGGACGGCGCGTTCATCATCAAGGAAGGCGCGAGCAAAGCGGCGACCAGCGACGTCAAGGCACAAACCAGCGCCGCCCAGGCACCGACCCTCGACCGCGTGGTCGCCATCGGCACCCGGCGCAGCAATGCCACCGCGCTCACCAGCAGCGCGCCGGTAGACGTGATCAACGCCGACGAGCTCAAGCAAACCGGCGCCACCAGCCTCAACCAGGCGCTGTTCCAGCTGCTGCCGTCGTTCAACTTTCCACAGAACAACAGCGCCACGCGCGGGCAAGACCCGAAGGGCGCGTCTCTGCGTGGCCTGTCGCCTGACCAGACGCTGGTGCTGATCAACGGCAAACGCCGTCACACCTCGGCGGTGGTGAATATCTCCGGCGGTGTGCCGTTCATTGGCGCCCAGCCGGTCGACCTGGACATGATCCCCATCAGCGCCATCGACCACGTCGAAGTGCTGCGTGACGGTGCCTCGGCGCAGTACGGTTCCGATGCGGTGGCCGGCGTGGTCAACATCGTGCTCAAGGAGCGCGACAGCGGCGGCGGCATCAACACCCAGTTGGGCAAATACGCTCAAGGCGATGGTTTCAGCAAAACCACGGACGGCTGGTACGGCGTCGGCCTGCCGGGGGATGGTTTCCTGACCCTGAGCTTCAACACCCTGAACAACAAACCCGATGACATCGGCGACAAATACGTCGCCGACGGCCGGGTGCAAGACCCGCGCTGGGGCGGTGCCGGGCGCGACAAATACAACCTGGCCGCCAACGCCGAAATCGGTCTGAACGACCAATGGCGCCTGTACAGCTTCGCCACGTTCGGCCAGGACACCTCGGTCAACAACACGCCGCCGTTGCTGGCGAGCAGCCCGAACAACGTCGCCTCGATCTACCCCGGCGGGACCATTCCGAAATATCGCTACCGCTACGAAGACGGCGCCGTCACCGTGGGCACCCGCTATGAAGACGAGTCCATCGGCCGCTTTGACCTGAGCGCCACCTATGGCCGCGACGAGCATGACGAGCTGGCCTTCAACACCGTCAACCCAAGCTACGGCGCCAACAGCCCGACCAAATTCAACGTGGCCACGCTGGTCAACGACCAGACCAACATCACCCTCGACTACGCCAAGGACCTCGACGTGAACTGGTCCAGCCACCCGCTGACCGTGTCGGGCGGCGTGGCTTATCGTCATGAGCAATATCGCCTGGAAGCGGGCGATTACGACTCGTACTCCTTTGGCGGGATCGATGGCGTGCAGGTGGGCGCGGTGCAAGCTTCCGGCCTGACCCCGGACGATGCCGGCACCTTCAAGCGTGATGTGGGCGGCGTGTATTTCGGCCTGGAAAACCAGGTCACCGACAAGCTGCAAGTCGGCGTTGCCGGGCGTACCGAGCACTACTCGGACTTCGGTTCGGCCACCACCGGCAAGCTCTCGGCGCGCTATGACTTCACCCCGCAAGTCGGCCTGCGCGGCACCATCAACAACGCCTACCACGCGCCAAGCCTGGGCCAGATCGGCACCTCGTGGACCACTACCACCAACCTCGACGCCAACGGCAACCCGGTGCTGACGCGCATGCTGCCGGCGGACAACCCGGCAGCCCGTGCCCTCGGCGCGCAACCGCTCAAACCCGAGAAGTCCACCAACTACTCGCTGGGCCTGGTACTGCGCCCGGCTGAAAACGCCTCGCTGACCATCGACGCCTACCAGATTTCGATCCGCGACCGGCTGCTGTTCAGCGGCGGGATTTCCGGGCCGTTGGCTGAGCAGATCCTTACCAATGCCGGTTACGGCCAGTACTCCTGGGCGCAGTTCATGACCAACGCCGCCGACACCCGCACCCGGGGCGTCGACATCGTTGGCAAGTACAACCTGGACCTCGCGCAGTTCGGCAACCTGGCGCTGTCGGCCGGCTACACCAAGGCGCGCACCACCATCGAGAAAATCCACGAAAACCCCAATGGTTTTGAAGTGCTGACCCGCGAAGCCCGTGGCTTTATCGAGCACGGCTACCCCGAAGACAAACTGGTGTTCGGCGCGGTGCACAAGCTTAACCAGTGGACGATTGCCCTCAACGAAACCCGCTACGGCAAATACCGTAAATACGCGGCCAGCGAGGCCAATGCCCAGTACGACCAGGAATTCAGCGCGCAATGGACCACCGACCTGGACGTGAACTATGCGTTCACCAAGCAACTGCGGGTGTCGGTGGGCGTGAACAACCTGTTCGACAGCAAACCCGACGACTTCAACAGCCGCCTGCGCCAGACGCCAGGCCAGCAATACAGCTACCTGTCACCGACCGCGCCGGAAGGGGCGTTCTACTACACCCGGCTCAGTTATGACTTTTAAAAAATGACCCTGCGATCTAGAGGTTGCTGAAGATCAAATGTGGGAGCGGGCTTGCTCGCGAAAGCGGTGTGCCAGGCAATACATCGGGGGCCTGACACACCGCTTTCGCGAGCAAGCCCGCTCCCACACTGACGCTGCCCACTTTGGATTGTTTATGCATTGAAAATCGAATCTCCAAGAGGCTACTCATGAGAACACTAAAAAACCTGCTCGGTGGCTCGCTGCTGGCATTGGCCGCCTTGACCCAACAGGCCCACGCCGCCGACGCGGTCAAACCCATCCACTTCGGCGACATCACCTGGGAAAGCGGCAGCCTGATCACCGAAGTGCTGCGCCTGATCGTCGAGAAAGGCTACGGCCTGCCTACCGACACCTTGCCCGGCAGCACCGTGAGCCTGGAAGCCGCCCTGGCCAAGGACGACATCCAAGTGATCGGCGAAGAATGGGCCGGGCGCAGCCCCGCGTGGGTCAAGGCCGAAAGTGAAGGCAAAGTCTTCGGCCTGGGCGACACCGTCAAAGGCGCCACCGAAGGCTGGTGGGTGCCCGAATACGTGATCAAGGGCGACGCCGAACGCGGCATCAAACCGCTGGCACCGGATCTGAAATCGGTCGCCGATCTGGCGCGCTACAAGGACGTATTCCGCGACCCCGAAGACCCAAGCAAAGGCCGCTTCCTCAACAGCCCCACCGGCTGGACCTCGGAGATCGTCAACAGCCAGAAGCTCAAGGCCTATGGCCTGGCCGACACCTTCGTCAACTTCCGCACCGGCTCCGGTGCGGCGTTGGATGCCGAGGTGGCCTCGTCGATCCGACGTGGCAAACCGGTGCTGTTCTATTACTGGTCGCCAACGCCGCTGTTGGGCCGCTTCAAACTGGTCAAGCTGGAAGAGCCGCCGTTCAACGCCGACGCCTGGAAGACCCTGGCCGACGCCAACAACCCGCACCCCATCGGCACCCGCTCGCTGGCGGCGCACCTGGCGATTGGCGTGTCGGCGCCGTTCAAGGCGCAGTACCCGCAGTTGGTGAGTTTCTTTGAAAAGGTTGACCTGCCGATCGACCTGCTCAACACCACCCTTGCGCACATGGCCGAGAAACGTGAGCAACCGCGTCAAGTGGCGCTGGCCTTCCTCAAAGAGCAGCCACAAGTCTGGCAGCAATGGGTGCCGGCGGATGTGGCCGCCAAGGTCAAGGGAGCGCTCTGATGCTTAAAGTCCTCGCTGCCGTTGTTCTGTCGCTGGTGGCCGGCCATGTGCTGGCGGCCGAACCTTCCACACTGCGTATCGGCTACCAGAAAAGCTCGGTGAGCATGGTGCTCGCCCGTGAGCACAAACTCTTCGAGGCGGCGCTGCCGGGTACCCAGGTGCAGTGGATCGAGTTCCTCGGCGGCCCGCCGCTGATCGAAGCGCTCAACGGCGGCAGCCTGGACATCGGCAATATCGGTGACATCCCGCCGATTTTCGCCCAGGCCGCCGGCATCGAGTTGCAGTACTTTGCCGTCGAGCCCAACGAGGGCAAAACCGAAGCGGTGCTGGTGCCCAAAGCCAGCCCGATTCAAAGCGTGGCCGAGCTCAAGGGCAAGCGCGTGGCGCTGCTCAAAGGCTCCAGCGCACACAACCTGTTCCTCAAAAGCCTGCTGCGCGCGGGCTTGCAGTGGAAGGACGTGAACGTGGTGTACCTGTCGCCGTCGGACGGCCGCGCAGCGTTTGAGCAAGGCAAGGTCGACGCGTGGGTGGTGTGGGACCCGTACTACTCGGCCGCCGTGGTCGCCGGTTCCGCCCGTGTGCTGGGCGACGGCCAGGGCCTTAACCCGGCCGGCAGCTTCTTTGTGGTCAGCAGCCCGTTTTCCAAACAACATCCGCAGTCAATCGCCACGATCATCCAGACCCTGGCCAAAGCGCAGCGCCTGTCCCTCGACCAGCCGGAGCAAAGCATCGCCCTCATGGCCAAGACCCTCGGCCTGCAACCGGCGGTGGTGAAAAGCTATTTCGAACACCGCTCACCTGCGCCGATCCGCCCGCTGGAAGCGGTGGACGTGGCCAACCAGCAACGCACCGCCGACCTGTTTTTCGCCAATGGCCTGATTCCGAAGAAGGTCGACGTACAGCAGGCCGTGTTCAAAGCCCCGTGACACTGCACTTCTGTGGCGAGCGGGCTCGCCACAGGAAGCTCGCTTGCCACAAAAATTGCTAAAACCTTTAATCAGTGAGCAGACCATGCAACCGATCTACATCGACTTTCTCAACGGCCTCGACATCGATGAGCTGAACCTGGGCAACGACGAAATCCTCAATGCCATCGAAGCCAGCCTGGCAATTCAGGGCCGTGGCGAGGCGGTGATCGAGCCGCGCACCCACCTGATTCCGGGCGGCGGCATCAACGGCCACTTCAACGTGCTGCGCGGTGTGCTGGGCGGCGACATCGGCTACGCGGGCGTCAAAGTGGTGGGGGATTTTGTCGATAACTACCGAAAGGGCCTGCCCTCGGAGTTGGCCATTCTAAACCTGCTCGACCCGGCTACCGGCATTCCCAAGGCCATTCTTGACGCCTCGGCGATCACCGACATGCGCACCGGCGCGGTTACCGCCATCGGCGCCAAGTACCTGGCCAAACCCGACAGCAAAGTGCTGGCGCACATCGGCGCGCGCGGCACGGCGTATTGGAACGTGCGCTTGCTCGATCACCTGTTTGACTTCGAGGAAATCCGCGTGCATTCGCGCCGCAGCGAAAGCCGCGAAGCCTTCGCTGAACGCCTGCGCCGCGACCTGGGCAAACCGGTGATCGTCACCGACGACTGGGAAAGCACCGTGCGCGGCGCCGACATCGTGGTCGAGGCCTCGCGCCTGGATCAGCCCGAGCCGTTGCTGCGCACCGACTGGATCAAACCCGGCGCCTTTGTGGTGCCCTACGGCACCATGAGCGCGGTGGAACTGTCGCTCACCGACATCATGAGCAAGTTGGTGGTCGACGATTGGGGCCAGTGCAAGGGCGGCCTGTTTGGCGCCTTGCGTGCCCATGTGGATGCCGGAAAACTCAGTGCCGACACCTTGCACGCCGAGCTTGGGCAAATCGTTGCCGGGCTGAAAAGCGGCCGGGAAAACCCCGAAGAAACCATCCTGTTCTGGCACCGTGGCTTGAGCCTCAGCGACATCGCCCTGGGCCACGCGCTGCTGGAAAAAGCCAAGCGCCTGGGGCTTGGCCAGCGGTTGCGCTGGGCATGATTGAGCTTGATCCTCAAGGCCTGACGCTCGCGGGTTTACTCGCGATTGCGCGGCAAGACAGCCCCGCGGAATTCACTGCACAGGCGCGCCAGCGTATCGACGACGGCCACCGATTACTGCTGAAACTCGTCGCCGGCGGCACGCCGATTTATGGCGTGACGACAGGCCTTGGGGCTGCGGTGGATACGCCGGTGGCGCCTGTGCAGGCGAGCATTCCATTGGGGCGTGCGGTCGGCGTGGGTCGTTTGGCCAACCGGCAAGAATTACGCGCGATCACCGCCGCGCGTTTGGCCGGTTTGGCTCAGGGTCGCTCTGGTATTTCACCCACGGCGGCGGATGCCTTGCTGGCTTTGCTCAACTCGGGTATCGAGCCTGAAGTGCCGTTGCTGGGCTCCTTGGGCGAAAGCGATCTGGCACCGCTGGCCCACTTGAGCCTGGCGTTGTCCGTACCGCTGACCGGTAAAGACGGCCTGGCGCTGGTCTCGGCCAACGCGGCGAGTGTCGGCCTCGGCGCGCTGCTGGTGGCCGAAGCGCAGCAGGTGTTGCACGCCTTGCTGTCGGCGCTGGCGTTGTAGTGCGAAGGCTATCGCGCCAACCTCAGCCCGTTCCAGCCATGGGCTTCACGCTTGCGCCCGGCGCCTGGGCAAACCGAACAATCGGCGGCGTTGTTGCAGTTGCTTGCAGGCGGCGAGTTGGCGGGCAGCCCACGTCGCCTGCAAGACCCGCTGAGTTTTCGCTGCGCCACGGCGGTTCAAGGCGCGGCGCAACAGGCGCTGCAACAGTTGCATGATTTGGTCGAGCTGGAGCTGCGCAGCGGCGCGGACAACCCGGCGCTGATCAGCGAGGAGTCGTTGGTGTTGGCCACGGCGAATTTCGACAGCACGCATCTGGCGCTGGCGGCCGAAGGGTTGGGGTTGGCCTTGAGCCGGGTCGCCGCGTGCAGTGCCGAGCGGATTGCCAAGCTGCTGTCGCCGGCTTCCAGTGATTTGCCACGGTTTTTGATCACCCAGCCGGGGCATGTGGGGATGGCGGCCTTGCAGCGCACCAGTTCGGCGTTGGTGGCAGAGATTGGGCATTTGGCCAACCCATTGCCGGCGGTCAGCGTGCCAGTGGCGGATCGGGTGGAAGACTATGCGGGGCAAGCGCTGGCCGTGGTCGACAAAACCCGGCGGCTGACCGAGCGGGTGTTGTGGTTGGCCAGCATCGAGCTGATCGTAGCTGCGCAAGCGGTGGATTTGCGCGCAGCACTGCACCTGGGGCAGGGTACCCGGCAGATCCATGAAGCGGTACGCAGCCAGGTGGCGCACCTGGATCAGGATCGTTCGGGTTCGGTGGATGTGTTGGCGTTGAGTGCGTTCATCACCAATAACCAACTGAACCCCATTTTCTAATCCACCGAAGATCAACTGTGGGAGCTGGCTTGCCTGCGATGGCGGTAGGTCAGTGAATGCATCTGTAACTGATGTACCGCTATCGCAGGCAAGCCAGCTCCCACAAGTTGATTGCATTTCAGATCAGGCGGCTTCGGCAGCCAACGCAGCGGTTACGGCTGGGCGTTCACTCACCCGCTGCTGAAACGCCGCCAGCGCCGGCCAATCACCCAGATCAATGTCGTTGAAGGCCGCCCAACGCAGCACCACAAATAAATACGCATCCGCCACCGAATACGCCGAACCCAACAGATAATCCTGCTGCTCCAGCGTCTGCACCAGCACCGCAAAGCGCTTGAACAGCGTGGCCAGGAACATCGCCCGCACTTCCCCTTGAATCACCGGGTTGAAGAAAATCGCCAGCCCGCCATGGATTTCACTGGCGATGAAGTTCAGCCACTCCTGCAAACGCACGCGTTCCCAACTGCCATAGGCCGGTGCCAGGCCCGACTCAGGCTTTTGATCGGCCAAAAATTGCAGGATCGCACTGGCTTCGGTCAGCACCTGGCCATTGTCCAGTTGCAGCGCGGCCACATAGCCTTTGGGGTTGATCTGCAGGAAATTCTCGCCATTGGCGGTGGTCTTGGTCTGGTTATCCACCCGCACCAGTTCGAACGGCAACGCCAATTCCCGCAACACGATGTGGGGGGCAAGGGAGCAGGCGTGGGGGAAGAAATACAGTTTCATCTAAAGGTACTCCGTTGAATTTGCGCCAGTCTCGCGGGCATGGCACCGTGCGTAAAATTAAACCTTCAGACCCCATCCATAAGGACGGCTACTGCCATGATGAACCTGATGCACTGGCGCTTGCTGGTGGCTGTAGCCGATCACGGCAGCATTACCGCCGCCGCCGAGCAGGTGGGCATGACCCAGTCCGCTGCCAGCCAGGCCATGGCGTCCATGGAAAGCACCCTGGGTGCGCAACTGTTTACCCGCGAGCCGCGCAAGACCTTGCCCACTGCATTGGGGTTGACTGTGATCGAGCAGGCGCGGGTGATGATGACGGCGCTACAGACCATTCGCGCCACCGTTGACGAAGCACGCCCCTTGCTGCGAGGGAGCATTCGCATCGCCAGTTTCCCCATGGTGCTGGCGACGTTTCTGACACCATTGCTGCAACGTTTCCGGCAATTGAACCCCGGTATCGACGTCACCACGCTGGACGTTACGGACAGCGAAGTACACACCTTGCTCGACGCCGACCTGATTGACTTGGGCGTGGTGCTCAACCCCAAGCCCGAGCGCAATGCCACGGTGCTGGGCCGTGACTTCTGGATGGCGGTGCTGCCTGTCAGTCACCCTTTTGCGAAGCGCCCGGCTGAGGCGACCGTGACGCTGGCCGAGTTGCTGGAGCAACCTTTCGTGCTGGCTACCGGCGGCTGCACCGCCAACGCGCGCAGCCTGGGCACGGCAGCGGGGCTGACCCTGAGCGATATTCGCGTGGAAGTGCGCGAATGGAACAGCGCCTACAGCCTGGTGCGCGAGGGCGTGGGCGTCACGCTGGTGCCGGAAATGGCCCTGCCAGCCCAGCGCAACGGCCTGCGCGTGATGCCGTTGACGGAGCCGTTGCACCGTGAATTTGCCTTGGTCGGTTCGCCGACCCGTGCGCCTTCCGCCGCGGTCAGTGCATTGTTAAAAATGCTCGCTGACTAGTGGCCTTGCATAGCGCCAAGCCCTGTCTATGCTGACTCAGAACCGTTGATGACGTTTGGCATATAAAGCGTTTCGGATGGTTATTTCCCCATGAAGGTTTGCCAGCACTATCCAAAAAATGAATGGAATGCGCCTCTAAGGCGCCGGGAATCAAGGGTGATCTGACCATGTTTAACCGCCAGCACAAATCCGACCTGCTAGAAATCGAACGTTTCTCCTGCGCCCTCACCGAAGCCAACGCCAAACTCGCCGCCATCAGCCGTTCCATGGCGATGATCGAGTTCGACCGCAATGGCGTGATCCTCGATGCCAACGAAAATTTCTGCAAAGCCATGGGGTATAGCGCCGAGGAGATTCGTGGCAAACATCACCGGATCTTCTGCGAAGAGGCCTACACCCACACCGAGGCCTACGCCAAGCTGTGGCGCGACCTGGCGCGGGGTGAGGCGCTCAGTGGCACCTTTATGCGCCTGAACAAACGTGGCCAGGAAGTGTGGCTTGAAGCCAGCTACATGCCGGTGCTCGATAGCCATAACCAGGTACAGAGCGTGATCAAAGTGGCGTCGGATATTTCCACGCGCGTGCACCACGAACATGAAAACCAGAGCCTGATCGACGCCATCAGCCGTTCCATGGCGGTGATCGAATTCACGCCTCAGGGCCAGATCCTCAACGCCAACGACAACTTCCTGCGCACCGTGCAGTACTCGCGTGAAGAAATCATCGGCCAGCACCACAGCATGTTCTGCCATCGCGCCGAGGTTGAATCGCCGGCCTACAAGGCGTTCTGGGCCTCGCTCAACCGGGGCGAATATCACTCGCACCGGTTTGAGCGTAAGAACAAATACGGCAAAACCCTGTTTCTGGAAGCGTCCTACAACCCGATCTTCGACACCAACGGGCGCCTCTACAAAGTGGTGAAGTTCGCCAGCGACATCACTGACCAGGTCACCACCCTGCGCACCGCCGCCGATTCGGCCCACGCCACGTCGGTACAAAACGATGCCTGCGCGCGCAAGGGCTCGGAGGTGGTGCAGCAAACCGTGCAGATCATCGAAGAAATTTCCCACGACCTGAACCAGGCCGCCCAGAGCATCGACGCGGTGAGCAAGCAGTCGGACATCATCGGCGCCATCGTGCAGACCATCCGCAGCATTGCCGAGCAAACCAACATGCTGGCGCTCAATGCGGCGATTGAAGCGGCGCGGGCGGGCGAACACGGGCGCGGCTTTGCGGTGGTGGCCGATGAAGTGCGCAGCCTTGCGGCACGCACCAGCCAGGCGACGGTGGAGATTGTGGACGTGGTGCGCAAGAACCACGACCTGTCGCTGAGCGCGGTGTCGAGCATGCAATCGAGCTTGAGCCGCACCGGGCTGGGCGTGGAGCTGGCGAACGAGGCGGGGCAGGTGATCCTGGAGATTCAGGAAGGCTCACGGCATGTGGTGGATGCGATCAGCCAGTTCAACTCGACGTTGCAGTTGCAGTAAACCTATTGAACCTGTGGTTAGCACAACCCATGTGGGAGCTGGCTTGCCTGCGATGCAGCCACCTCGGTGTATCAGGTAAACCGAGTTGATGCCATCGCAGGCAAGCCAGCTCCCACACGAGCCAGTGTTCACACTGGTTAAATCGCCGCCAGAGTTTCTTTCACCGCCTGCGCCGGGTCACTGCTTTTCGCGGCTACTTGCTGCTCTTGCTGCTGCTTCACCCGGTCAGCCACTTCCTTGGCGATTGCGTCTTGTTTTTCCTTCGGCATGGCCTGCACTTCGGCTTCCGTCAGCCCCTGCTCCTTGAGCAGTTGCTCGCGAATGCGTTCGGCGGGCGTTTTGTTCATGTAGTCGGTGAAGTCAGCGCGCGCGGTGCTGGAAGACGAACCGCTGGCTGGCACATCCGTGGCCGGTGGGGTGGCCGGCGCAGACGCTGCCGTGGTGGCTTGCAACTGAACGCGAGTCTTGGCGAACGCTTCGTCGATACGGTCGTTGGCCTTGTCCAGTTGGGTCTGCGCAGTCGGCACCGTGACCGATTGTTGCGCTGCTTGCAGGGCGCCACTGTACAGCGTGCTGGCAGCGGCGTTGGCCGGGTCCAGGTCGGGGCGCTTGAGCTGTTGCACGGTGGTGGATGCGGCTTGGGTGTTGTTGTTGATCAGCATGATTGCTCACCTGGGCTGTGTTCGGTCCGACAGGTGGAGCAAATAGCATGCCGGGTGCGCCACCCCCGGTTTTATTGGGGATGACCTGGCCGGCGCGGCAATTATTGTCCCGCCGGCGGCTAACCCTTGCCGTCAGTGGGCGATGTTTTCCAGCGCCAGGTTGCGCGTGCGCGGCCCGAACCAACTGATGGTGACCATCACGATCAGCATGCTGCTGGCGATAAACGCCAGCACGCCCGGCGTGCCCAGGTGTTCGAGGATAAAACCGATTAACAAACTGCTGAATACCGTGGACAAGCGGCTGAACGAATAACAGAACCCGACCGCCCGTGCGCGGATGTTGGTGGGGAACAGCTCGCTTTGGTAGGAGTGATAACTGAAGCTCAGCCAGGCATTGCAAAAGGTGATCATTACCCCGCAGATCACCAGCCCCACCGCCGTGGTTTGCAACGCGAACAAGCTGCCGAACACCATCGCGCCCAAAGCCGAGCCGACAATCTGCCATTTGTTTTCAAAGCGGTTGGCCACTTTCACAAACAGCAACGGCCCGAGCGGGTAGGCGAGGGTGATGATGAAGGCGTAGAGCAAGCTGTGGGTCACGCTCACGCCTTGGCCCGACAGCAGCGCCGGCAGCCAGTTGCCGAAGCCGAAAAAGCCGATGGCCTGGAACACATGGAACACGATCAGCATCAATGCGCGACGGCGGTACGGCGGTTGCCAGATATCAGCGAAACGCCCGCTGCCTTGCACGCTGACGGCCTGCGGTTCGGGCGTGTCCAGCGGCGTGCCGTGATCCTGCTCACAGCGTGTTTCCAGGCTGCTCATGATCACATCGGCTTCGTCAAAGCGGCCTTTTTGCGCGAGCCAGCGCGGTGATTCCGGCAAGCGTTTGCGCAGTTGCCAGATAAACAGCGCAAACACTGCACTGCTCAACACCACCAAACGCCAGCCGGAAATGCCGAAAGGCGCCTGTGGCACCAGCCACCACGACATCAACGCCACCGCCGGCACCGACAGAAACTGAATGAAAAACGCGAAGGCAAACGCCGAGCTGCGCATGCGCTTGGGCACCAGTTCCGAGAGGTAGGCGTCGATGGTCACCAGCTCGATGCCCAGGCCAATGCCCACCAGAAAACGCATGCAGATAATGCCCAGCGCGGAGGTCTGAACGCCCATCAGCACCGTGGCCACCGTGTACCAGATCAACGCGAAGGTGAAGATCGCCCGGCGCCCGAAGCGGTCGGCAATCGGGCTGAGCAGGCTGGCGCCGAGGAACAGGCCGAGGAAGGTCGCCGAGGCGAACGCGGCCTGGTCGGAGAAACCGAACACGCCTTCACTGCCGGTGTGAAAGAGCCCGTCGCTGATCAGGCCGGGGCTGATGTAAGCGGTCTGGAACAGGTCGTACAGCTCGAAAAAGCCGCCAATCGACAGCAACGCCACCAGGCGCCAAAGCGTTGCCACGGCGGGCAGGCGGTCGATGCGCGCGCTGATATGGGCGGCGCGGACCGGGTCGATGCCGTCGGCAGTTGAGAGTGCAGGCATGAAGGCAGACTCAGTAGGTGATCGGGATTTCGAAGGTCTGGAACGCATCGTCCACGGGTTGGTAGCCCAGCACGCGCGTGGTTTCGCTCAGGTCCAGGCGTTTGAAACGGTTATTGGAAATGCCGTGGGCGATCAGGTGTTTTACGCCTTCGGCTTCCACGGAACGCTGCAGCAGTTGCACGGCATCACGCGGGCTGAGCCAGGCGCTGAGGTCGCGGGCGTTGTTCAGGTCGTGGGTTTCGGGAAACTCAAAAGCGCCGATGCGCAAGGCAATCGTCGACAGTGGCGTTTTGGCCGCGTAATAGCTGCACAGCGCCTCGCCGTAGCATTTACTCACGCCGTACAGGTTGGCGGGCATCACCTGCATGCCCGGTGTGATCTGGCGGTCCACCGGATAGCCTTCGATGGTTTGTGCGCTGCTGGCAAACACCAGGCGTTTTACCCCAGCGGCCACGGCGGCTTCGAACAGGTAAGTGGTGGCGAGGATATTGTTGGGCAGCAATTCGTCGAACGCGGCGCTGGCGTGGGGGATGCCCGAGAGGTGCACGATGATGTCGATGCCGTCGAGCAGGGCCGCGAGGCTGGATTTGTCGCTGAGGTCGGCACGGATGAAACGGTGTTCGCCCAAAGCAAAATCCGGCGCGATACGGTCGGTGAGGGTGAAGCGATAACGGTCTTTCGAGGCTTCGAAAAACGTCTTGCCGATTCTGCCGCAAGCGCCGGTAAGCAGTACGTTGAGTCCTTTCACGGTGAATCCTTGTTTTAGTTTTTAGTTATGGCCGTCGAGGGCGAAAGTCTTGAAGCCTTGGCGCCCGCTCAGGCGCTGGTAATAGGCTTCTACAGCGGGGTAGGGCGGATGCTCCAGCGGCGCATTGCGCCAGCGGTGCACGGAGAGGCCGACGAGGATGTCGGCCAGGGTGAATTCGTTGCCGGCCACATAAGCGCCGGTCTTGAGCAGTTGCTGTTCGAGCAGGCCCATCTTGTCATTCCAGGCTTGTACGCCCGCCTTCAACCGCTGCGGGTCCTGGTAATCAGGGTTTTTGCGCACCAGCGCGTGGAAGGCGTAACCCCACGACGGGTTGAGTTCGGTGGCTTGCCAGTCCATCCACTGCTCCACTTTCGCCCGTGGCGCGGGTTCGGCGGGCAGCAGGTCGTAGCGTTGGTAAAGGCCGACGAGGTAGCGGCAGATGGTGTTGGATTCCCACAGCACGCCGTGGTCGTCGATCAGCACGGGCACTTGGGCGTTGGGGTTCAGGGCCAGGAATTCCGGGGACTGGGTGGGGCTGAACCCCGTGCCCCAGTCTTCGCGGGTGTAGTCGATGCCCAGTTCCTGGCACGTCCATAGGACTTTTCGCACGTTGATGGAGGAGGTGCGACCCAAGATTTTCAGAGAATGTCCCATGGTGCTTTCCTGGCAAAGGAGATGACCCATGGGAATCTAACAGCGGTGCCCGGTTGGCGCTACGCAGATGTTGCCGGCAGCGCCGAGGCAGGCAGGCCGAAGGTGCGGTCGAACAGCCAGTTGAAGGCAAAGGTATAGCAGGGGATGAACAGGATCAGTGCCAGGTCGAGCAGGAAGGCTTGCACCAGGCTCACGTTCATCCACCAGGCGATCAGCGGGATCAGGAACACGATCAGCGTCAGCTGAAACCCCACGGCATGCGCGATGCGGCGTTTGACCGTGCGCGTGCGGTCGCGCTGGCGGCTTTCCCAGCGCTCGAACAGTGAGGTGTAGATGAAATTCCAGGTGACCGCGACGGTGGTGATCACCACGGCCAACAGCCCGGTGCTGGACGGATGCGTGCCCGACAGCAGCGCCAGGCCGAGGGCCGAAAAGGTCATGCCGATCAGCTCGAACAACGACACATACACCAACTTGCGTTTCACGCCTTGCATACCACTTCCTCTTTTTTCGGGTGACAGGAACGTCTGATGGCGCGGAAGATAGCGTCAATATGGCTGACACAAAAAGTCAGAAGCTTTCAGTTTTATTGACAGGTGGCGTAATGAGCTTTTCCAGTGACAGCGTTGAAGTGTTCCTGGCGGTGGTCGAGCGCGGCTCGTTCTCGGCGGCGGCGCGGGCCTTGGGCAAAGTGCCTTCGGCGGTGAGCATGGGCATCGCCAACCTTGAGGCAGAGCTGGGTTACCCGCTGTTTGATCGCAGCCATCGCGAGCCTGTGCCGACTGACTTGGCATTGGCGCTGATTCCCCATGCGCGGTTGATGGCCGAGCAACTCAAGCAGTTGCAAGTGCATGCGTTGCAACTGTCTCAGGGGCTGGAGAGCAAGCTGTCGATTGGTGTGGGGGTGGACATCAACACCCGGCGCTTGCTCGCCGCCATCGGTGGCATCAGCGAGCAATTCCCGCTGCTGGAAATCGAAGTGCTGACTGCCCCCCAGGATGATGTGTTGCAGCTGCTGCACAGCGGGCGTGTGCAGGTTTGCGTGGTGTTTGCCGGGTTGCGGGTCAATGTGCTGGAGCGGCTTCAGTTTGTGGGCAGCGAGCAGTTGATCGCTTGCATCGGCCCGCAACATCCGCAGGCCGGTGGCGAGCCGTATCTGGAAGATCTGGTGCGGGTGCGGCAGATTCTGGTGGCGGGTCGCGATATTCCCCTCGGTGACCGCCGGCCGCTGGTGGGGCAGTCATACTGGCGCACCGACAGCCTGGGCATGGCGCTGGACATGGTCGAAGCGGGCCTGGGCTGGGGCAATTTCCCGCAGTCTAAGGTGGCGCCGTTGCTGGAAGCAGGGCGGTTACGGCGGTTGAACTTCAAGAACATCGAGAATGGCTTGGCGATGGTGGTGAATGCGGTGTGGTTGAAGAACCAGCCTTTGCAAAAGGGGGCGTCGGCGCTGGTAGCGCGGCTGGCTTCAGCACCATAAGTTGTCACAGTAACTGTGGGAGCTGGCTTGCCTGCGATAGCGGTAGATCAGCCAGCCCATCACCGCCAGATACACCGCCATCGCAGGCAAGCCAGCTCCCACATTTTTGACCGAGGCGGGCTCTAGATGCGTGGCGTCTGCTGGTCCATGGCCTTGCCGATCAGCAACACACTCAGCTCGCTCAACTGATGAATCGCCAACGCCACATCACGATGTTTGCCCGTGAGGTCGTCGGACAGGTTGAGCAACAAGGTGCTGACGGAACACACGGTTTCGTAGCCGTTGATCAGCAGGGATTCGATGGGGGTGTTGGGGATGACGGTGAAGAGCGTGGCTGGCGGAGTTTCAGTGTCTTTCAGCATGGGCGTGATCCTGGTTCAGGAGGTCCAAATGTGGGCTACTAAACCCGATCACCGAGAAATTCAGCGACCGGCCAACCTTAGTGGCCCCTCACCCAAGCGCACAAGCCAGCGGATTCTGACGTAAGCGTAGGCCGCGGGACAAGGCGCTTACTGCAATGTCAGCCGCGTCCTACACCTCTTCCTGCGCTGACGTAGGAGCTAACTTACCCCTACAGATGTAGGGCTGCTGCAACTCTGTGCAGGACGCTACTCTCCTTTCTCGGGTGCAATTGCACTGCGCTTTTCTGTTCACAACGACTTGGGTACAACCTGTTTTAAGGATGAAGCAATGAGAAAGTTGACCGACGAAGAAATTCGAATTATTTCCGGCGGAATTCACCCTGCCGTGATTGTTGTGGGTGGTGCCGTTGCAGCCGGTACCGGTGCGTATCTCAGTGGCGGGAGCCCCGGGCAAGTTGCCGGGGCGGCGGTAATGGGGGGAGTGTCTGCCGGTTACGGAGCACTCGCTTCTGTCGCAACAGGGGCCAGTCAAGCGATCTATTTTGGTTACTCACTTGTGACCGGGGCGGCCAGCGGGCTTTTCACTCGGGATATGTCTGCTGCTTGAAAGGTCGATTTTGTCGAGTAAGGATGCCGATGCCTGGCGTGTATTTGATGAGAGGCGCCAGGCCCAAAACACTCTGGCATTAACAGTAAATATGCATTTGCCAAGAAGGATTTCGCATGATTTTTGATGCATTCGCCATTTGTAATGGGCTTCTGGGATTTGTGTCCATGACAGTCATTCTGCCGGCCTTTGTGAAGCATCAGTACCGCCTGATCGCCGCCGTGTTTACATTGATTTTGGTGGTGTATTCGATATTTCTGTACTCCACCCAACAAATGCCGGTTGTTCAGGCGTTACTCAGAAGTGCTGCCGTGGCGTCTGTTAATGTCCTTGTGGCCTACCTGATCGCACATTTCTTTCATCACAAACGTTCAGTCCTGGACTTGTTTCGCCGCACCAGCGCTCCTGAGTGACAGTCGGTACGAGTCAGGTGCTCTCGCGCACCTGCAACTCAAACCCCATATCCACCACCGGCTTGGCGATTTTGTTCCCCGCCATGATCGTCAACAAATGCTCTGCCGAACGTCGCCCGATCGCTTCACGCGGCGTACTGATGCTGCTCAAGCGCGGCACCATGAACGAGGACGCTGGCAAGTCGTTAAAGCCCAGCACGGCCACACGTTCCGGCACTTTTATGCCGTGGCGCATGGCCTCCAGCAGGGCGCCTTGGGCCAGGTCGTCGTTACCGAAGAAGATCGCGTCCACATCCGGGTGCGCCGCCAGCAGTTGCAAAAACAACTCGCCACCCAGGCCCACGGACGAGGGGCGAGGCGTCAGCAATTCCAGCGCGGGGTCATACATGCCCGCCTGCTGCAACGCGCGGCGGAAACCCTCGCCACGCAGCAACGTACGCTGGTCCAGCTGCGCGCCGATATACGCCAGGCGCTTGCGCCCACGGGACAGCAAATGCGCCGCTGCCGTCTCGCCCGCGTTCAACTGCGAGAAACCCACGCAGTTCACTCCGGCATTCGGGTCCAGGTCCATCATGTACACACACGGCACATTGCTCGCTTCGACCATCCGTCGTGCGCTTTCGGTGCGGTCAAACCCGGTCAGCAGCAAACCGCGCGGCTGATAAGCCATGTAGTTGCGCAGCAGGTTTTCTTCTTCGTCACGCGAATAGTGGGAATTGCCGATCAGCACTTCAAAGCCTTTGGGCCGCAGCACTTGGTGGATGGCTTCCAGGGTTTCGATAAACAGCAGGTTCGACAGCGACGGCACGATGACCACCACCGAGTGGCTTTGTGCCGACGCCAACGCGCGGGCGGCGGGGTTGACCACGTAGTTGAGTTCGGCAGCGGCGTGCTGCACTTTTTCCACCAGTTCGGTGGCAACCGTGCTGATGCCACGCAAGGCGCGGGAGGCGGTAATCGGGCTGACGCCGGCCAGGCGGGCGACTTCATTGAGGGTCGGGCGACCCGTGGTGCGCAATTTTTTATCGTTCTTGGAGGTCATCAGGCGGCTTGCCAAACAAAAATCGAGGCACTAAGGTAGCGCTGTCTCCAAATGGCTGCAAATTCTTGAACAAAGGGTTGCCTGATCCTGTTCAAACCGTTGGAGCGGATGCACGCGTCACTCCATAAAAATGACAAGACGGCGCGGGAAAAGCCTGTTTTTGCACTAGCCTTACAGCGTGCAAAGGTAGCGCTATCTGCGTCCTGAGGTGTTTCATGAGTCAACCTGTTACCGCCCTGGTCATCATGGGTGTTTCCGGCTGTGGCAAGTCCAGCGTCAGCGAAGCCCTGTGCCGCCTGAACGGCGCCACCGCCATTGAAGGCGACAGCTTTCACCCCGCCGCGAACATCGAAAAGATGAGCGCCGGCCACCCTCTCAACGACGACGACCGCGCCGGCTGGCTCGACATCCTCTGCGATGAGCTGCGCCGCTCGCTCAAAGCCGGCGAGCACCCGGTGCTCACCTGTTCAGCCCTGAAAAAGAAATACCGCGACCACCTGCGCGAAGCTGCGCCGGGCCTGGGTTTCGTGTTCCTGGAGCTGACCCGTGCCGTGGCCGCCGACCGCGTGTCCCATCGCCCCGGCCATTTCATGCCGGCAAGCCTGATCGACAGCCAGTTCGCCACCCTCGAATCGCCCGTGGGCGAGCCGCTGACCCTGGCACTCAACGCCAGCGAAGACAGCGTCGAGGCCCTGGCCGAGCAAACCAATGCCTGGTGGCTGCAACACGGCTTTGAACCAACCCATTAATTTTTTGCCGGAAAAGATAGCGCTGTCCCCGGCGAAAGATTCAACACCGGCTTTAATAACAATAACAAACAGGAGAGACCCCCCATGTTTGGCATGTCCCACGAGTCCTACCTGCTGCTAGACGCAGTGGTCACAATCATCGGGCTGATCTTTTTGATCACCAAGTTCAAGGTGCACCCGTTCATTGCACTGATCATCGCGGCCGGCTTTCTCGGCCTGACCTCGGGCATGCCCGTGGACAAGATCATCAAGGCGTTCCAGGACGGGTTTGGCGGTGTGCTCGGCTTTGTCGGCATCATCCTTGCCCTGGGTACGATGCTCGGCAAAATGATGGCCGAATCCGGCGGCGCCGATCAGATCGCGCAGACCCTGATCCGCGCTTTCGGTAAAGAGAAAGTCCAGTGGGCCATGATGTTCGCTGCGTTCCTGGTGGGCATCCCGCTGTTCTTCGAAATCGGCTTTGTGCTGCTGATCCCGCTGGTATTCATCGTCGCGCGCCGTACCGGCGTGTCGCTGATCAAGATCGGCATCCCGCTGCTCGCTGGCCTCTCGGCGGTGCACGGCCTGGTGCCACCGCACCCGGGCCCGCTGCTGGCCATCGGCGTGTTTGGTGCTGATATCGGCAAGACCATTCTCTACGGCCTGATTGTCGCGCTGCCGACTGCCATCATTGCCGGTCCGATCTTCGGTACGTTTATCGCCAAGTACATCCCGGGCAACCCGTCCCAGGAACTGGTCGACCAACTGGCCCGCGAGCCGGAGTCCAAAGACCTGCCGAGCTTCAGCATTACCCTGATCACCGTGCTGCTGCCGGTGTTCCTGATGCTGCTCAAAACCTTCGCCGACGTCGCGCTGCCGGACGGCCACGCCATTCGTAACTGGATGGACATGATTGGCCACCCGATCACCGCGTTGCTGTTGGCGTTGCTGCTGTCGCTCTACACCTTTGGCCATCGCCAAGGCATTCATTCCAAGCAGATCCTCAAGCTGCTCGACGCCAGCCTGGCGCCGACGGCCGCGATCATTCTGATCATCGGTGCCGGTGGCGGTTTCAAGCAGATGCTGGTGACCAGCGGTGTGGGTGACGTGATCGGCCATATGGCGGTGAACGCGCAAATCAACCCGATCCTGCTGGCGTGGCTGGTGGCGGCGGTGATTCGTGTGGCCACCGGTTCGGCGACTGTGGCGACCATTACCGGTGCGGGCATTGTGGTGCCGGTGGTGGGGATGATTCCGGGGGTTAACCGTGAGCTGCTGGTGCTGGCGACGGGGGCGGGCTCGCTGGTGTTGTCTCACGTCAATGATGCGGGGTTCTGGCTGGTGAAGCAGTACTTCAACATGACCGTGGTCGAGACGTTCAAGACCTGGACGGCGATGGAGACGATTCTGTCGGTGGTGGCGTTGATTTTCATCATGCTGTTGTCGTTGGTGGTCTGACCGACACACGCTGACGCTGGGGTGAAAACCCAATCCAAATGTGGGAGCGGGCTTGCTCGCGAATGCGGTACATCAGTCAATGCATTCGGTGACTGATACTCCGCTTTCGCGAGCAAGCCCGCTCCCACATTTTTGATCGCATTTTTACAGGTGGATTGGATTAGGCCTTAGGGCCCAAACCATCCGCCCGAAACATCCCGCGAATCCCGCGCACCGCCTGGCGAATCCGGTCCTGGTTCTCGATCAGCGCAAAGCGCACATGATCATCCCCATACTCGCCAAAGCCGATCCCCGGCGACACACACACCTTCGCCTCCAGCAGCAACTTCTTGGCAAATTCCAGCGAGCCCATGGCCGCATACTGCTCGGGAATCTTGGCCCAGACGTACATCGACGCCTTCGGGTTCTCGACCATCCAGCCCAGCTCATGCAGGCCTTTGACCAGCACGTTGCGCCGTTGGCGGTACTGCTCGGCGATGTCCTTCACGCACTGCTGGTCGCCTTCCAGTGCCGCAATGGCGGCGACTTGCAGCGGGGTGAAAGTGCCGTAGTCGTGGTAACTCTTGATCCGCGCCAGGGCGTTGACCAGTTCCGGGTTGCCGACCATAAAACCAATGCGCCAGCCGGCCATGTTGTAGCTCTTGGACAGGGTGAAAAACTCCACCGCAATGTCCTTGGCGCCTGGTACCTGCATGATCGACGGGGCTTTCCAGCCGTCGTAGACGATGTCGGCGTAAGCCAGGTCGTGCACCACCAGCACGTCGTACTGTTTGGCCAGGGCGATCACGCGCTCGAAGAAATCCAGCTCCACACACTGCGCGGTCGGGTTGGACGGAAAGCCCAGAATCATCATTTTCGGCTTGGGGATCGAGCCGCGAATCGCCCGTTCCAGCTCGGCGAAAAAGTCCACACCAGGGATCAACGGCACGGAGCGCACCTGGGCGCCGGCAATCACGGCACCGTAGATGTGAATCGGGTAGCTGGGGTTCGGCACCAAAACGGTGTCGCCCTGGTCCAGGGTGGCCAGCATCAAGTGCGCCAGGCCTTCCTTGGAACCGATGGTGACGATGGCTTCGGTTTCCGGGTCGATGTCTACTTCATAACGGTCTTTGTACCAGCGCGAAATCGCCCGGCGCAGGCGCGGAATGCCTTTGGAAGTGGAGTAGCCGTGGGTGTCTTCACGCTGGGCGACGGTGACCATTTTTTCCACAATGTGTGGAGGCGTGGCGCCGTCAGGGTTACCCATGCTCAAGTCGATGATGTCTTCGCCGCGCCGACGCGCAGCCATCTTCAGCTCGGCAGTGATATTGAAAACGTAGGGGGGGAGTCGATCAATGCGCGCAAAGCGGCGCGGCGAACCTTGGTCTGCCATTGTTGCCTCGAAGTACGTAAGCGCCCGGAACCGTCCGAGCGACGTTGGCCACCGCGGTGGCCTGCGGGGCAGACAATACGGTCGATGATGGCCAGTTGTCCAGATGCGCAGGAAAAATTTCTGCTTGGAGTAAGGCGCGCATATCCCCCTATACTCGATGCGGGTTTGTTCCCTCATAAGAAGGAGACTGTTCGTATGGATCAGCAGACAAAACAACCGTTAGAGCCACGCATGGAAGCAGGCAAGGCACTGGTGATTGCCGGTGTACAAGGGCGTTACTCGAAGGCCACCCTCGGCGATATTCCCAAGCTGTGGGAGCTGTTCGACACCTGCATCAACGACATCAAAAAACGCGTCGGTGGTGTGACTTACGGCGTGTGCCATAACCCCCACCACGGCGAATTCGATTACCTGGCCGGGGTTGAAGTGCCAGGCAAGAGCGACGTGCCGGGCAACTTTGAGTCTGTCGAAATTCCGCCGCTCAATTACGCCGTGTTCCCTCATTTCGGGCCGGTGCAGGCGCTTGAGCAAACGTATGAGCGCATCATGTTTGAGTGGCTGCCGCACTCGGGCTACAAGGTGATGGGCGCGGATTTCGAGCGCTACAGCGCCGACTTTGATGCGCGCAAAGGCACCGGGACCGTGGAGATCTGGTTGCCGGTGGGAGAGCGGGGCTGACCGCGGTTACTGGCAAGAGCCGGCTGGCCGGCTCTTGTTGTCGTCTCAAACCCACGAGGTGCTTATTTCCCGGCTGAACTCATCACCAGCGCCAGCCGGCGTTCGTAACCTATACGCCCTTTATACGCCTCCCCGCCATCCACCCACCCAGCCCCCAGATACAACCCCATCGCCGCCACATTGTCCGCGTCCACCGACAACTCCAGCGCCTTGATCTCTGGCCAGGCTTGCCGCGCCGCCTCCGGCAGCGCCTGCAGACACGCCTTGCCAAACCCCCGGCCCTGTTGCGCGCGATCCACTTGCAGCGCGTGCAGCGTGGCGCTGTGTGCATCCGCCCAGTGGGGCAGGCACGGCGGGCGTTTGAGCAGCAGGAAGGCCACGGGGGTTTCATCGGCGAGCAGGGCGAAGCCCTTGACGGCGGCGGGGTTGGGGTTGACCAGCAGGCTGTTCAGCGCGCAGTAGATATCGCCGGAATACGCCAGTTGCTCGGGGTGCACTTGCAGGGTGTCGAGTTGCTGTTTTTGCACAAGGCTCAGCGTCTCATAGGGGACGAGGCGGGTTTCCATCGGGGGTACATCCCAAATCCTACAAAGAGGCGTGGATTCTAGCGGCTTTGCCGGGGGCGAAATTATTTTTCAGCGGGCTGTCGATTGGCCGGTGGGCCATTCGACTAAGGGTGTCTTGCGTGATTTTTCACCCAATGGAGTACCGCCATGAGCACTGCCATCAACACCCTGATCGACCAATGGAAACAAGCCGTACTTACCCGCGATATCGACAAGATTGTCAGCTATTACGCCGACGATATCGTCTCGTTCGACGCCGTAACCGCGTTGCAATTCAAAGGCAAGGCGGCTTACCGCGCGCACTGGGACGAGTGCATGAAGCACTGCCCCGGGCCCGGCATTTTCGAGTTTCATGAACTGCACATCGTTGAAGCGCAGGACAGCGCCTTCGCCCACTGGCTGGCCCATTGCGGCGGTGCCGGGCCGGATGGCGTGGTGAAGGCGTGCTGGATGCGGGTCACCGCCGGCTACCAGCGTATTGATGGCCAGTGGAAGGTGGTGCATGAGCACTGGTCGGCACCGTTCGACATGGAAAGCGGCACCGCGCTGTTCGGGCTGGAACCCTGAACGCGCGGGACTATAGTTGATAAGCCGAAAAGGGAGCCCCCCATGAAATACCTCTGCCTGATCTACAGCAACGAACAAGTGCTGCACACCTCGCCCGACAGCCCGGCGGACCCTGAGTGTTTTGCCTACGCCGAGGCCATTGCGGCCAGCGGGCGCATGCTCGCCGCCGAGCCGCTGGAGTCGGTGAGCACCGCCACCACCGTGCGCATGCGCAATGGCAAGTTGTCGATCACCGACGGGCCGTTTGCCGAAACCAAGGAGCAGCTCGCCGGGTTTTACCTGATCGAGGCCAAGGACTTGAACGAAGCGATCCAGGTGGCTGGTGGCATTCCGGCGGCCCGGGTCGGCAGTGTGGAAGTGCGCCCCGTGCGCGAACTGAATCTGTGACCCCAATAACCATAAGACTCAAGAGGTTGACCCCATGACCCCGCAAGCCGCCGAATTTGAACTGTCCATCAGCCGCGTGATCGACGCCCCGCGCGCCCGCGTTTTCCGTGCCTGGACCACCCCCGAGCTGTTGCAAGAATGGTGGGGCCCCCACGGCATGACCACGCCCGAGTGCGAAATGAACCTGTGGGTTGGCGGCCTGTTTCGCACCTTGATGCGCGCGCCGGATGGCGCTGAATACCCGACTTCGGGAGTGTTTCTGGAAATCGATGCGCCCAACCGTCTGGTGTTTACCGATGCTTTCGCGCCCGGCTGGATTCCGTCCGGCAAGCCGTTCATGACCGCCGAAGTCACCTTCGAAGAAGTCGACGGCAAAACCCTCTATACCGCCCGCGCCCTGCACTGGAGCGCCGAGGACAAAGCCGCCCACGAAGCCATGGGCTTCCATGATGGCTGGGGCCAGAGCCTGGACCGCCTGGTGACGTTGGTGACCGAGCGCATGCGCGATTGAAAGCCCGGGTCGAGGCGATTTACCGCAGCGAATCACGGCGCGTACTGGCGACGCTGATTCGCTTGCTCGGTGATTTCGATTTGGCCGAAGAGGCGTTGCACGAGGCGTTTTTCATCGCGATGCAACGTTGGCCGCAAGACGGCGTGCCCGACAACCCACGGGCCTGGCTGGTCTCAACCGGCCGCTTCAAAGCCATCGACCGCCTGCGCCGCCAGGCGCGGTTTACCCCGTTATTGCAGGAGCAGGCCGACGCGCTGGAAGCGGCTGATTGGAGTGAAGAAGACGTGGAAGACGACCGCCTGCGGCTGATCTTCACCTGCTGCCACCCGGCGCTGGCTGCCGACGCGCAGGCGGCGCTGACCCTGCGAGAGATCTGTGACCTCACCACCGAGGAAATCGCCCGCGCGTTTCTCGCCACGCCCAGCACCATTGCCCAGCGCATCGTGCGCGCCAAGGGCAAGATCCGCGAGGCGAAAATCCCCTATCAAGTGCCGTCCCGCGCCGAATTGCCCGAACGCCTCGACAGCGTGTTGCGGGTGATTTACCTGGTGTTCAACGAGGGGTATTCGGCGTCCATGGGCGCGGACATTACCCGCGAAGCGTTGACCGGCGAAGCCATTCGCCTCGGCCGCTTGCTTATGCAGTTGCTGCCGGAACCGGAAGTCATGGGGCTGCTGGCGCTGATGCTGTTGCACGAATCCCGCCGCGCCGCGCGCACCTCGGCGGACGGTGAGCTGGTGTTGCTGGAGAAACAGGACCGCAGCCTGTGGGACGCCGCCTCGATTGTTGAAGGCTGCACCCTGGTGGAACAGGCACTGACCACAGGCCGCTATGGCCCGTATTGCCTGCAAGCGGCCATTGCGGCGGTGCATGCCGAGGCGACCCGTGCCGAGGAAACAGACTGGCCGCAGATTGTCGGGCTTTACGATGTGCTGCTCTGGCAAATGCCGTCGCCTGTGATCGAACTGAACCGCGCCGTGGCGGTGGCGATGGGGCAGGGCGCGTTGGCGGGGTTGCAGTTGGTGGAGGGGATTTTGCAGCGTGGTGAATTGCAGGATTACCACCTGGCGCATTCGGCACGCGGGGAGTTTTGCCGGCAGTTGGGGCGGGTCGATGAGGCTCGGGATGCTTACACGAAGGCCTTGTCACTGACTCAGCAATCCCCGGAAAAGCGCTTTTTACAGCGGCGTCTGGCCGAACTCAACTCCCCCAGACAATGAAGATCACCTGTGGGAGCAGGCAAGCCAGCTCCCACATTGAAGGGCGTTGTCTGCAAGTTCTTGGTTACGGCTGTTGACGCGTCGCCGCCAACACAATCTCGCGAATGCACACATGCTGCGGCTGCTGGTAGGCATAGGCAATCGCCGACGCCACATCATCGGCACTGAGCACCGTGCCGCCCATGTCCTGCTTCCAGGCCTGATATCCGGTCTTGATCGCTTCGTCCGTGGTGTGGCTGAGCAATTCAGTCTCCACTGCACCCGGGGCGATGGTGATCACGCGCACATTGCTTGGCGACAATTCCTCGCGCAGGTTTTCCGAAATCCCGTGCACCGCGAACTTGGTGCCGACATAAGCGACGTGGTTCGGGAACGTCTTGCGCCCGGCCACCGAGCTGACGTTGATGATGGTGCCGCCTTTGCGCGCGACCATGCTGCCGGCTACCGCGTGTATGCCGTTGAGCAGGCCCTTCACGTTGACATCGAGCATCTGCTCCCACTGCGCCGGGTCTTGCTCGCTGACGGCGCCCAGCAACATCACGCCGGCATTGTTGATCAATGCGTCGGCCGGGCCGAATTGGGCCTCGGCTTCTTTCACGGCGGCGACCAGCGCGGCACGGTCAGTGATGTCGACGCCACGGTTCAGGGTGTTCGGCAGGGCCAGTTTTTCAAGGCGATCGATGCGTCGCGCCAGCAACAACAACGGATGGCCTGCGGCCGACAACAGGCGGGCGGTGGCTTCGCCAATACCGGAACTGGCGCCGGTGATGATGATCAGTGGCTTGCTCATAAATGCACTCCTGGGATAAGAAAAATCGATAACGGGATCGTGGTCGCAGTATATTGACCCTCGCCAAGGCTGAAAAATGCCTTATTTCTCTGTCTGCCATCGGATTCAGCTATGGATGTGCGTCACCTCAAGGCCTTTCTCGCGGTGTTCGAAGAACGCAATATCACCGGGGCGGCCCAGCGTTTGTTTATCAGCCAGCCGACCCTGTCGGTGACCATCAAGCAATTGGAAGACGAGCTGGGCGTGGCACTGTTCGTGCGCCAACCGCGCGGTGTGGAGGTGAGCGCCGAAGCGCGGGTGCTGTACCCGCAAGCGCGGCGCATGGTGGCCGAAGCGGAGGCACTGAGCCGGCTGTTTCGCGGGCGCGAAAATCGCATCGCGCTGGAGCTGGGCGTGGAGGGCGATATTGCCGACAGCCAGATTGAAACCTTCCTGCGCATGGCGCACCAGGGGCTGCCGGGTTTGCTGCTGACGTTGCAGGAAGGCTGCGAAGGGCAGGGCCGCCTGGCCGTGGAGGAAATGTGCTGCGAGGACGAATTGTTCCTGCCGCTTTGGGAAGAGTCCTACGTGATGGCGCTACCCCAGGCGCACCCCATGGCGCTGGCAGGCAAGGAGCAGGCATGGGCGCCGATTGAAGACTGGATCACCTGCCCGCAGCACGACTCCCATCAACGCCTGATGGCGCTGTATGGCCGTTCGCCGCAAGCGGTGGCCGGGCATGCCGGGTCGCTGACCCAGGCGCTGCACATGGTGGCTGCCGGAGTGGGGGTGGCGATGCTGCCGCAGTCAATGGCGGCCGAGCGTGCCGGGGTGGTGATTCGCGAATGGCACCTGCCGGCACCGACACGTCGCGTGGGGCTGTGCTTTGCCGCGCAAGCCCTGGAATTGCCCGCGCTGCGCGCCTTGCACGAATACTTCCAGAACAACCGCCCGCCGCAGCTATCCGCCGCCTGACCCCAACTCACTATTCAACACCGTCCAAAGGTGGGAGCTGGCTTGCCTGCGATAGCGTTCCATCAGTTTGCGAAGATGCAAGCTGAACCACCGCCATCGCAGGCAAGCCAGCGCCCACATGTTTAATCAGCAGTGTCTGGGAGTGATGAGTCCAGCATCAACCCCAACATCCAACTCCCCGCAGGCCCCGGCGGGTGCTGGCGCGACCAGAGCACATCCACCGCCACCGAGCGTGGCCAGCTGCGCACTGTCAGTTCAACCAGGCCCGCATTGCCAAACCGCTCCACCAGCCAGCGCGGCAGCGCCGCCCAGCCGAAACCGAGTTGTGCCATCTCCATCAGCATCAGAAAACTCGGTGCCGACCACACGCGGCCAGTGGGGCGTATCTCGTTGGGATTGATGATGCTCGCCAGGCGCAGTTCGCGGTGTTGCTGCAAGGTCTGCGGATCGACTTCGTGCAGGCCCGCCAATGGATGCGTGGGCGCGACGAATAGCGCGAGTTCCGTGCGTTCCGCCACAGGCGCACTGCTCAGGTCGGGTGGGTATACCTCTTGTGCCTCGATAAAGGCGATCTGTGCACGGCCGCTTTGCACCAGGTCGATCAAGTCTTCGCACTCGGCAATCAGCCATTCCAGCTCCAGGTCCGGGTAGCGTTGTTCAAAGTCCTTGAGGGCAATTTCGAAGCGCTCCGACTGGTAGGTGTCAGACATGGCGATACTGACTTTCGGCTCCAACCCCTGCGCCAATTGGCTCGCCGCCAACGCCAGCCGGCTGCTGGCTTCCAGCACCTGCTCGGCGCGTTGCAGCAGCACATGCCCGGCCGGGGTTAGCGTAGGTTTGCGGCTGCTGCGGTCGAACAGCTCCACATCCAGGTCAATCTCCAGGCTCGCCACCGCCGCGCTGACGGTGGACTGGCTCTTGCCCAGTTTGCGCGCCGCCGCAGAAAACGAGCCCTGGGTCGCCGCCTGCACAAACGCCTGCAGCACTTCGTTTGAGGCCATGACTATCGCCTTGATCGATGGTTATTGGTTATGAAGTATCGAGTCTAAGGGTGATCATGGCAACCATCGTTACTCACGGAGCGCAGGTTATGCACCCTACCAAGTCGATTACTGAACGCGTTGGCCAAGCCTTGGGGTTTGAAGGCCTGGCCTTGTTGATCTGCACACCGCTGCTGGTCTGGATTACCGGCCGACCCGCTCTGGAGATGGGCGCGGTGACCCTGGGCCTCAGCCTGCTGGCGCTGACCTGGAACATCATTTTCAACAGTTTGTTTGATCGCCTGAAAGTGCGCCTGCAGTTGTCCGGCGGCGTGTGGACCCGCGTGTTGCATGCGCTGATGTTTGAAGGCGGGCTGATTATTGTTGCCGTGCCGTTGATCGCGGCGTTGATGAACATCAGCCTGATGCAGGCGTTTCTCCTCGACATCGGCGTACTGCTGTTTTTCCTGCCGTATACCTATGTGTACCACTGGGGGTATGACGTGATTCGGGAAAAAATCGTACAGCCCCGTGTGCCTAGCCAAGCTTGAGCGAGGCGACAAAATCCAGAAACGCCCGCACCTTGGCGGCGGGCAAATGCCGCGACGGGTAGTAGGCGTACAACGGAAAGCGCTCGTCGGGCCAGTCCGCAAACAACTCCACCAAACCGCCGGCCTTCAGTGCCGGCGTCAGGCCCAGGTCGAGCATCTGCGCCACGGCGTGCCCGTGTTCACACACGCTGTACAAGGTGCTGGCGTCATTGACCACCAAACGGCCATTGGTGCGCACCGTCAATTGCTCGCCGGGGCGGTGGAATTCCCAGGCAAACGGGCGGCCGGTTTGCGAGTCGCGAAAGTCCAGGCACATGTGCCCGCTCTCCAGGTCCTGCGGAACCGCAGGCCTGCCGTAGTGTTCAAGGTAGGCGGGGGAGGCCACGGTGAGCACGCGCACGTCCATCAATTTGCGCGCGATCAGCGAGGAGGATTGCGGGATGCCGAAGCGAATGGCCAGGTCGAAACCGTCGGCTACCAAGTCGCCGAGTTGGTCGCGGGTGTGCAGGTCCAGTTGCAGTTGCGGGTACTGGCGCATGAAGTCGCCGAGCACCGGCCCCAATACCAGCCTGGAAAAGTAGGGATCGATATTCACCCGCAGGCGCCCGCGCACGGTGAGGGCGCTGTCGGCCGCCGAGTTGGCGGCCTCTTCGAGGCCGGCCAGCAGCGGGGCGATTTCCTGGTAGAAACGCCGCCCCTCGTCGGTCAATTGCACCGAGCGCGTGGTGCGGTCGAACAGGCGGATCCCCAGGCGTTTTTCCAGGCGTGAAATCGCCCGGCTGACCCCCGAGGGTGTCATGTCCAGGCTGTCGGCGGCGCGGGCGAAACTGCCGCAGTCCACCACCGCCTCCAACACGCCCATGCCGCCGGCCAAGCCTGGATCAAAACTCATCGATGATTGCCTGTCAGGGATCTGAAGGCATTGATGCTAGCGCAGAATGTTTAAAGAAACATGCCTCCCGAGGCTTCGATGCGCTGCCCGGTGATCCAGTGGCTGCCGTCGGCCAGCAGCACCGAGAGGGCGCCGCCGATATCGTCCGGCAAGCCGGCACGGCCCAATGCCGTGTTATTGGCCACCATCGCATTCACAGCCGGGTTGTCGCGCACTGCGCCGCCGCTGAAATCGGTGGCAATCGCGCCGGGGGCCAGGGTGTTGACGCTAATCCCGCGTGGGCCCAGCTCCTTGGCCTGGTAGCGCGACAGCACCTCAATGGCACCTTTCATCGATGCATACGCTGAATAGCCTGGCAGGCTGAACCGCGCCAGGCCGCTGGAGATATTGATGATGCGCCCGCCGTCACTGATCAGCGGCAGCAGTTTTTGCGTGAGGAAAAACGGCGCCTTGAAGTGGATGGCCACCAATTGGTCGAACTGTTCTTCACTCGTTTCGGCAAAGCTGGCGTGGACGCCAATGCCCGCGTTGTTGATCAGAAAGTCGAAGCGATCCTGTGCGAAAACATCCTTGAGAACCCCAGCGACTTCGCCGACGAAAGCATTGAAGCGGCCGCTCTGGCTCACATCCAGTTGCAGCATGGCAGCGCGACCGCCCAAGGCTTCAATCTGTGTAACCACGGCTTCTGCGTCCGCCGTTGCGCTGTGGTAGGTGCCAATGATGTCGACGCCTTGCGCCGCCAGGTGCAGTGCTGCGCTTTTACCCAGGCCGCGGCTGGCGCCGGTGATCAGTGCGATTTTGCGGGTCATGGTGAAGTCCTCTGATTGATCGTGGGACTGAGTGTATTTATTCGTCTATAACGTGATAAACATGGCTGTACCGGAATCACTGGCCGGATAAGGCGAACAATCCATGAATAAGCTTGAGCTGTTGCGCACCTTCGTGCGGGTCACCGAACTGTCGAGTTTCACCCGGGCCGGCGAGAGCCTGGGCCTGCCGCGCTCCACGGTTTCCGAGCATGTACAGGCGCTGGAAGAACTGCTCGGTGCGCGCCTGTTGCAGCGCACCACGCGCAGGGTGCAGGCGACTCAGGACGGGCGTGTTTTGTACGAGCGCAGCAAGGATTTGCTCTCGCACATGGACGAACTGGAAGGCCTGTTTCGTCAGGATGAAGCGCAACTCACCGGGCGCATTCGCGTGGATATGCCCAACGTCATGGCGCGCGAATTGATCCTGCCGCGCCTGCCCGAGTTTATGGACGCGCACCCGCTGATCGAGCTGGAGATCAGCAGCACCGACCGCCAGGTGGACCTGCTGGCCGAAGGCTTTGACTGCGTATTGCGCGTGGGCGCGCAACCGGACCAGTCGGTGGTGGCGCGGTGGCTGTGCAGTATGCCGATGATCAATTGCGTGAGCGCCGGTTATGCTCAACGCTACGGCAAGCCCGAGACACTGGCCGACCTGGCGCAGCATTATCTGGTGCATTACGTGCGGCCGCTGGGCTCACGTTCGGCAGGCTTTGAATACGTGCAAGGCAACAAGGTGCACCGCGTGCCGATGGCCGGGCGAATCACGGTCAACAACACCGATGCTTACCGGTCGGCTTGCCTGGGCGGCTTCGGCATCACGCAGGTGCCGGCCCTGGGTATACGCGACCTGCTTGCCAGCGGTGAGCTGGTGGAAGTATTGCCCGGTTACGTTGCACCGGCGTTGGACGTGTCCTTGCTCTTTGCGGGCCAGCGGCATTTACCGCAACGCGTACGGGTGTTTATGGATTGGCTGGCCGCCACAATGGCAGTGCTCGCTCTTTAACGCCGTGCCGACAACTGCTGCGGCGCCAGGAAGGCGTCGTGGAAGTAATCCCTAAACGCCTGCATCGCCGGGGTAAACGCGCGCTCGCGGTGCCAGGCCAGCCCCACGCTCATCGGCGTGACCGGGTCGGTGACGGTCAGGGTCTCGATGCGCTTGCCTTCAAGGGACCAGGGCCGGTGCACCAGGTCCGACAGAATCGCCACGCCACTGCCATTGGCGACCATGCTGCGCACAGCTTCCACCGAGCTGGTGCGCAGGCGCACATTGGGCGTCTGCCCGGCCTGTTCCCAATAACGCATGGCGCTGTGTTCGGCCTCATCGACGGTGAGCAGGATGTAGGGTTCCTGCGCCACGTCCGCCAGGCTCACGGCGCCGCGCTCACACAAGGGGTGATGGCTGGGCAGCCACAGGCGGCGTTCGGAGTTGAACAGGATTTCCGAGACGATATCCGGGTGGGTGAGGTTGGCGGTGAGCACCACGGCCATGTCGAACTGGCCGTCGAGCAAGCCGTGTTCGATGGCTTGGCGCTCCTGCTCGAACACCTCGATGGTCACGTCCGGGTGCCAGTGCTCCATGCGTTGCAGGTGGTGGGGCAGGAAATAACCGAGCACCGTGTAGCTGGCGGCCACCCGCAGCACGCCGCTGGCGCGGTAGTCGGGCAGCGGGCTGTTGAGTGCGTCGTCCACACTGCGCACGATCACATAGGCGCGGTTGAGGAAGTGCCGCCCGGCGTCGGTCAGGTTCATGCCCTGGGCCGACCGCACGAACAGCTGCACGCCGAGCATGGCCTCCAGTTCCTTGATCGCCGTGGTCACCGCCGACTGGGAGATGTTCAAGTGAATCGCCGCCTGGGAAATCTGGCCGATTTCAGCGGTGGCGATGAAGTAGCGCACTTGGCGCAAGGTCAGGGACATGGCTTTATCTGTTTTTCAGAAGATGGGCCATCTGATAATAGATCTTCCCAAGGGGTCAAGCCGCGGCCTACTTTCAGCCATCACTTTTTGGCGGAGCAGCTTCGATGCAGGCAGTGGATTTCAATTCAGACATGGGCGAAGGCTTCGGCCCCTGGACCATCGGCGATGGCGTGGACGCCGAACTGATGGCCTATATCAGCTCGGCCAATATCGCCACCGGCTTCCACGCCGGCGACCCCGGCACCATGCGCCGCACGGTCGAGCGCGCCAAACAACTGGGCGTGGCCATCGGCGCACACCCGGGCTTTCGGGATTTGGTGGGGTTTGGCCGTCGGCACATTAACGCGCCGGCGCAAGAACTGGTGGATGACATCCTTTACCAGCTCGGCGCCCTGCGTGAAATCGCCCGTGCCCAAGGCCTGACGCTGCAACACATCAAACCCCACGGCGCGCTGTACATGCACCTGGCCCGCGACGAAGAAGCGGCGCGGTTGCTGGTGCACAACCTGCAGATCATCGAGCCGACGTTGTTGCTGTACTGCATGCCCAATTCAGTGATCTGGCACGTGGCCAAAGAACTGGGGCAGCCGGTGGTGCGCGAGTTTTACGCCGACCGTGAGTACGATCTCAGCGGCTCCATCGTGTTTACCCGCAATGTGCGGGCGTTGGATCCGGCCACGGTGGCGGCGCGGGTCCTGCGCGCCTGCCAGACCGGGCGCGTGCGAACCGTGGAAGGTGAAGACCTCATGATTGAATTCGACTCCATCTGCCTGCACAGCGACACCCCCGGCGCCCTGGAATTGGTGGAGGCCACCCGCGAAGCGTTAGACAAAGCGGGCATTGACGTCAGAACACCCCAATAAGATCGATTCCTCAATTTTTGCCTGCCTTTCTACAACGATTCCAAGAGGAACAGACATGGCTCAAATGTCCCCCATTCGCTACAGCTTCGGCGGTGATGAACACCTGTTTGCCGAGGTCAGCGACAGCATGTCCCTGGAGGCCTTTTTCAAGGGCATGGCCGTGACCCGCGCCGTGGAGCGCCTGGCCCTGGAAGGTGTGCTGGATGTGTGCCTGGCCAATGCGTCGTTCCAGATTCGCTTCGACCCCGACCGTATCGCGCCCCATGTGCTGCTCGACGCCGTACAAAGCGCCGAAGCCCAGGCCGTGGCCGAACGCACGCTGCACACACGCATCATCGAAATCCCGGTGCTCTACAACGACCCGTGGACCCATGAAACCTTGATGCGTTTTCGTGACCGCCATCAAGACCCGACGGGCACTGACCTGGAATACGCCGCGCGCATCAACGGCTTGGCCGACGTGGACGCGTTTATCGCTGCCCACAGTGGCGCGCCGTGGTTTGTGTCGATGGTCGGCTTTGTCGCAGGCCTGCCGTTCATGTTCCAGATGGTCGAGCGCGAACGGCAATTGCAAGTGCCCAAGTATCTGCGCCCGCGCACCGACACACCCAGACTCACCCTCGGTCATGGCGGCTGTTTCGGCTGCATCTACTCGGTGCGCGGCGCCGGCGGTTACCAGATGTTCGGCGTGACCCCGGCGCCGATCTACGACCCGGCGCAGCAGTTGGCCTACCTCAAGGACCACATGGTGTTTTTCCGCCCCGGCGACATCGTGCAGTTCAAACCCATGGACCGGGATGCCTACGATGTGGCCGTCGCCGAAGTCGACGCTGGCCGGTTCGATTTGCGTATCCGCCCGGTGGAGTTCTCCCTCGACGCCTTTCTCGCCGACCCCATCGGCTACCCGAAAACCCTGCAGGAGGCGCTGGCATGATCAAGGTGCTTAAACCCGGCCTCGCGACTTCGGTACAAGACCTCGGCCGCGAAGGCTATTACCACTTGGGCATTCCTCCATCGGGTGCGCTGGACCAATACGCACTGAGCGCAGCCAACCATTTGGTGGGCAACCCGGTGGGGGCGGCGGGCCTGGAATGCACGCTGATCGGGCCTGAGCTGGAGTTTCAAGCAGATACACTGGTGGCCCTCAGCGGTGCCTTGATGTCGCCGCGTCTGGACGGTGAGGTGGTGCACCAGGACACGGCGTTTCAGGTACGGGCCGGGCAGGTGTTGCGCTTTGAATTTCCCAAGGCTGGCGCGCGGGCTTATCTGGCGGTGGCCGGGGGCATTGATGTGCCGCTGGTGCTCGGCAGCCGCTCGACCTACACGCTGGGTGCGCTCGGCGGCTTTCAGGGGCGGCGTTTGCAGGCAGGCGACGAACTGCCCATCGGCGAAGCCAGTGGGTTTGGGCGGGCGGGCAACAGTTTGCCCATGGCGTTGCGCCGCTCAGTCGGCGGTGATGTGACCCTGCGTGTGGTGCCGGGGCTGTATTACGAACGTTTGACGGACGCCGCCAAAAGCAGCTTTTTCGCCGAGCCCTGGACGGTGGGCTCCGAGGCGGACCGCATCGGCTATCGCTTCAAGGGCGGCAGCGCGTTGAGCTTTGAGCCACGAGAGCAGCCGTTTGGCGCGGGGTCGGACCCTTCCAATATCGTCGACAGTTGCTACCCGATTGGCTCGATTCAGGTGCCGGCAGGGTTGGAGCCGATTGTGCTGCACCGCGATGCGGTCTCGGGCGGGGGCTACGCGATGACTGGCACGGTGATCAGTGCGGACCTGGATTTGATCGGGCAGATGCAGCCGAACCAGCGGGCGGGGTTTGTGGCGGTGACGCTGGAGGAGGCGTTGGAGGCGCGGCGTGTCTACAAAAAACGGCTCAAAGCGATGGCCGCACTCTTCACCCACTGAAGCAATACAAAACCAAATGTGGGAGCTGGCTTGCCTGCGATGGCAGCGGATCAGTCAACATCTGCGTTGAATGTTAATCCGCTATCGCAGGCAAGCCAGCTCCCACAATTTTGAACGGCGTTGGGTCAGAAGAGTTTGGTGAACAGCCAGTACAGGCTGCCCGACAGCAGGATGGCCGCCGGCAATGTCAGCACCCACGCCATCACCAGATTACGGATGGTGCGCATCTGCAAACCGCCACCATTGGCGACCATGGTCCCGGCCACACCCGAGGACAACACATGGGTCGTCGACACCGGCAACCCGTACATGTCCGCCGCGCCGATGGTCAGCATTGCGACCATTTCAGCCGAGGCGCCCTGGGCGTAAGTCAGGTGGGTCTTGCCGATCTTCTCGCCCACCGTCACCACGATGCGTTTCCAGCCGACCATGGTGCCCAGGCCCAGGGCGATGGCCACGGCGATCTTCACCCACAGCGGGATAAAGCGTGTGGAGTTGTCGATCTGGTCCTTGAACAGTTTCAGCTTGCCTTGGGTATCGGCATCGAAGTTGCCGACCTTGCCCTTGTCCATCAGGCGAATGGTTTCGCTGGCCAGGTACATGTCGTTACGCACGTTGCCCACCGCTTCGGCGGGCACTTTGGCCAGGGAACCGTAGCCTTTTACTTCGTCACCGATATGGCCGGCGAGGGCGGCCAGGGCCGGCACCAGTTCCGGGGTGGCTTCCTTGGTGCGCACATACGTCGAGAGGACTGGGCGCGGGTCGCCCGGCAACACTTGCGGCGCGCTTTTCACCAGGGCGACCTGGGTCACTTCGGCAACGGCGGCGAATTGCAGCGATTGTTCGGCGGGCATGGTGCGGTTCAGCGCGTAGGCCATCGGCAGTGTGCCGACCAGGATCAGCATGATCAGGCCCATGCCTTTCTGGCCGTCATTGGAGCCGTGGGCGAACGACACGCCGGTGCAAGTCGCGATCAGCATGCCGCGAATCCACCATGGCGGCGGGGTGTCGCCTTTGGGGGCTTTGTACAGCGAGCGGTTCTTCACAAAGGCGCGCAGGGCCAGCAACAGCAGCGCGGCAAAGACAAAACCGATCAGCGGCGACAGCAGCAGCGCGTAACCGATCTTGATCGCCTGGCCCCAGTCCACACCGCTGGTGCCGTCACGCCCGTGCATCAAGGCATTGGCCACGCCGACGCCGATGATCGAGCCGATCAGGGTGTGCGAAGACGAAGCCGGCAAGCCCAGCCACCAGGTGCCGAGGTTCCACAGGATGGCGGCGATCAGCAGGGCGAAGATCATCGCGAAACCGGCCGAAGAGCCCACCTGCAAAATCAACTCGACTGGCAGCAAGGCGATGATGCCGAACGCCACTGCGCCGCTGGACAGCAGCACGCCGAGGAAGTTGAAGAAACCCGACCACACCACCGCAAAGTGCGGCGGCAAGGAGTTGGTGTAGATTACCGTGGCGACGGCGTTGGCGGTGTCGTGAAAGCCGTTGACGAATTCGAAGCCCAGGGCGATCAACAGCGCTACGCCGAGCAGCAGGAACGGCGTCCAGGTGGTAACTACCGTGCCCAGCTCGTGCATGTCATGCATCAGGCTGTAGGCGGTGAACAGCAGGCCCATGGCGAGTACGGCGAAGAAAATGATCACCGTCAGCAGGCCGGGTTTCTTGTCCAGCCGGGGTTTGGGGTCTGTGTGTGAGGCGGTGGTGGAGGCAGTCAGGGAAGGGGTGGCCATGCCGGAGCATCCAGTGTGGGGAGGATACCGTTCATGATCATTGCAGAATGTTACAGAGATGCTGCGGAATGTCAGTGTTTGGGGAATTGGGCTGACCGCTGATCTACAAAATGCCTCAAAACCAAATGTGGGAGCGGGCTTGCTCGCGAATGCGGTGTATCAGTTAAAGATAAGTTGACTGGCACACCGCATTCGCGAGCAAGCCCGCTCCCACATTTACACTGCATTCCAGCTTAGTAATCCTTGCGCTTTCTGAAGGCCCAGCGCCCGGCAATCAAAGTAAACGTCGCCACCAGCGCCACCAGAATCCAGAAGCCTTCCGGGTCGGTGGACAGCGGCACGCCGCCCACGTTCATGCCGAAAAAACCGGCGATGATGTTGATCGGCAACGCCAGCACCGTCACCACGGTCAGGGTGAACAGCGTGCGGTTGCTTTGCTCGTTGAGGTTGGCGGCGATTTCTTCCTGCAACAGCTTGATGCGTTCGCCCAGGGCCATCAGGTCGTTGATGATCAGCGCAAACTCCTCGGTGGACTTGCGCAATTCCTTCACGTCTTCCTTTTGCAGCCATTGCGGCGGGCGGTTGAGCAGGCGCAGCAGCGAGCCGGGCTCCAGCGCCAGCAGGCGTTGCAGGCGCACCAGTACGCGGCGCGCGGCACCCAGTTCGGCGCGGTTGGTGGACAGGCGCGAGGACAGCAACTGGTCTTCGATGTGGTCAACGCTGATGCTGGTCTTGCGCACGATCTGGGTTAGCACTTCACCCTGGTCGCGCAGCAAATGCACCAGCAATTCCAGCGGTGAACGAAAGCGTTCACCGGCCTTCACCGACGAGCGCAACTTGTCTACCGAGTGCAAGGGTTGCAGGCGTGCACTTACCAGCAAGCGGCTGCGGGCGCACACCCACAGCGTGGAAATATCCGAGGAGACCATGCTGCTGAAGTTGAAGACCACGTCGTTGACTACCGCCAGCAAGGCCGAGTCGACGTGTTCGATACGCGTGGAGCGTGAGCCTTCGTGCAGGGCTTCGAAAAACTCATCCGGCAATGACAAGTGCGCCTGCATCCAGCGCTCACACGCGGCGTGGGCCAGGTTCAGGTGCAGCCACAGGAACTCTTCCGGGTCTTGCGGCGCCTGCAAGGCGGCCAGCGCGGTGGCTGAGTCAATCTGCTCACCTTTTTCGCCGGGGCGAAAACGGAAACCGTAAAGCAAGCCAAACAGATCGGGATCCTGGTGGCTGTGGTCAATGCTGTGGTTCATGGAGGCTCGCAGAGAAAGCGCCTGTAGGACGTTTCACAGGTTCGCGTGGGCGAATCATTGCAAGGAGATTTGACAGTTTTGTGACGGTTCCGGATTTATTTCGTTGCGATGACACTTTATTGACCGTCTGTCAGCAACCGTTCAAGAAGCGTCTGGGACAGCCGATTCAAGGCACCAAGAACCGAGTTGAATCGCGGTAGTTTTGATGACAGGGAAGTCGCGGCGTGCATGCACCCTTTCCCTTGAGTCGAGGCTTTTCCCGGATGAATGTTTTGCGTACTTCCCTCAGAGCACAAATTCTGTCCCTGCTCGGTGGCAGCCTGTTGGCGATGTTATTGATCGCCCTGGCGTGTTTCAACTTCCTCTCGAACGGCGTGCAGAGTTACCGCAGTTTGATCGACGGACCTTTACTCACTTCACAACTGATCGACGAAGCCAACCTGCAATTCAAGGTGCAGGTGCAGGAATGGAAAAACGTGCTGCTGCGCGGCAAACAACCTCAAGACATGGAGAAATACTGGGGCCAGTTCCAGGACCGCCAGCGGGATGTGCAGGGGATTCTCACGCGGCTGGTGAGCCATACAAGCGAAGACCCGGCGCTGAGCCGGCGCATTGAAAGCCTGCGCCAGGAGCATCAACAATTGGGCGTGGCCTATCAGAAAGGGCGCGACGCCTACATCGCGGCAGGCGCCGAACCGAGCGCCGGTGACAATGCGGTCAAGGGCGTGGACCGCGCCACCAGCGAGCAGATGAGCGCGTTGGTCAGTGATTTGCGTGAGCAAGGTGCGAAGCAGTCTCTGGCCATCAGCGTCTACGCTGAACGCACCGTGATGGCGGGGCTGGCAATCATGTTGTTGTCGGGGGTGTTGATCGGCCTGTTCAGCCTGTGGCTGATCAACCGCAACCTGATCCTGCCGATTCGCGGCTTGATCGACTACGTGACTCAACTGAGCCACGGCCGTTTCGCCGAGCGTGTTGCCAGCCGCCGCCAGGACGAGTTGGGCCATCTGGCCGCCGCCGCCAATACCCTGCGCGATTTCCTGGCCGAAACCTTCAGCCGCTTGCAACGCAGCGCCACCGACCTTGTCAGCGCCAGCGGCGAGTTGAACTCGATTGCCGGGCAGATGGCGACCGGCACCCATGATCAATTCAACCGCACCGATCAGGTGGCCACGGCGATGACTGAAATGTCCGCCACCGCTCAGGAAGTGGCGCGCCACGCGGCCAGCGCCTCGCGTGCTGCGGATGAGGCGGATCAATCGGCGCGTGAAGGCGGTGAAGTGATGCGGGTCACCATCGCCACCATCGGCCAGATGCGCGATGAAATCCTCAACACCGGCACCATCATCCGCCGCCTGGAAACCGACAGCGTGCGTATCGGCAAAGTATTGGAAGTGATTCGTGGCATCGCCGAGCAGACCAACCTGCTGGCGCTTAACGCGGCGATCGAAGCGGCACGCGCAGGTGAGGCCGGGCGTGGGTTTGCGGTGGTGGCCGATGAAGTGCGCAGCCTGGCGCAACGCACGGCGGCGTCGATTATCGAGATCAACCAGATCATCCACGCGGTGCAAACCGGCGCGGTGGACGCGGCCGAGGCAATTGTCAGCGGCCAGTCGTGCAGCGATGACAGCGTGGCGAAGGTCACCCAGGCCGGAGCGATGCTTGCTCACATCACCGAGGCGGTGGAGGCGATCCGCGATATGAACCGCCAGATTGCGACGGCCGCAGAAGAGCAGACCTCGGTGGCCGAGGACATCTCGCGCAATATCACGCAGATCACCACCGTGGCCACGGCCAACATGGACAACGTGCAGCGCACTGAAGCGGCGAGCCTGAACCTGCGTGGGTTGTCGAGCGAGCTGAATGAAGTGACGGCGCGTTTGGGCGCTTGATCAGGTTGTCGGCAACCTGAACGTAAAGACCGTGCCGTGCTGCTCGGTGGTGGACACACTCAGCTCACCACCGTGGGCATCGGCAATCTGCTTGACGATATACAACCCCAGGCCAAGGCCGGCTTGCGGCGTGTCTTTGACCGGGCGTGCATAGGGCTGAAACAGGCGGGGCAGGGCCTGCTCGTCGATCTGGCCGGGGTTTTTCACCGTCAGCGTGAAGTGGTCTCGATCGACGTACGCCGTGACCTCCACCGGGCCGTCGTGGCGGCCGTGGTGCATGGCATTGGCCACCAGGTTGGAGAGCAATTGCGCCAGCCGGTCGCGGTCGCCGCGCACGCCCCGCAGGTCGCCGATGTCGGCATAAATCAGGCGTTGCGGGTGGACGCTTTGCACCTCGGACACCACATGCTGCAACGCATCCTGCAAATCCAGACAGTCGCTGCGGTGCAACGGAATGCCACTGCCCATGCGGCCCCGGGCGAAATCCAGCACGTCTTCCACCAGCTGTGCAGCACGCTGGCCGCTGGTGAGGATGTGCTGCACCAACGGGTCGGTCGCGGGGTTGGGATGTTTGCGCAGCAAGCGCTCGGCGCCGAAGTTGATGGCGAACAGCGGGTTGCGCAAGTCATGCCCGAGTACCGCGATAAACTGCTCGCGCAGTTCGGCGGTGCTGCGTTCTTCCTGCAAATCCTCTTCGGTTTTCTGCTGGCTTTCTTCCGCTTCAATCTGCAACGACAACACCCGGGCGAAGGACTCCATGGTTGACTGGATCGTGCTGCTGCGCAGTTGTGCGGGGTTAGGGTCCAGCGCGCAGATCGTGCCAAAGAAGCGGCCATCGGTGCGAAACACCGGCACTGAAATGTAGCTTTCGAATTGGTAAATGCGCGGGGTGTGGTGATCGCGGTACAGCGGGTCTTCGCTGGCTTTGTCGATGACGATTGAGAGGTGCGAGCCGCGGATTTCGTGGCAGAGGGTGGTGGTCAGGTCCAGCTCGCCGCCCACGCCGAGGCCGAACTCCAGTTGATCGAGTACCGCGCAGGCGGTCCAGGTGTCCTCGGTTACGCGGGCCACGGCGGCAAAGCGCAGGCCGGTCATGTCACTGATGACCTTGAGCATCGCGGGTACGGCGCTGATGCGGCCAATGGTGGCGATGTCGGCGGCTTTTTGCCCCATGGCGTATCTCGATCTGTAAGGTGCTGGCGAATAGCCAGGGATTTTAGCGACCTTACAGGCTGTAGGTGTAATTTCATTCTCCTTAAAGGTGTTTTTCCCATAACTGGCTGACGAGCGTGCATAAAAAAACCGCGCCACTCGCAAAAGTGGCGCGGTTTTATTGGCGTTTGGCTTAGGTATCTTGCTTGTTTTCCAGCACTTCACCGGTCTTGGCGTCGAGCTTGAGGTCCCACTTTTTGCCGGTGGTGTCGGTCAGGTCTGCTTCGTAGACCAGGCGACCGGCTTCGTGATCCAGCTCGGTGTCAGTGATGGTTGCGCCTGGGTGTTTGGCCAGGGCCGCAGCGTTGAGTTTCTCGAACGCCATCACGTCGCCGGATTTGAGCAGGGCGGGAATCTGGTCCGGGCGGACATCGGCCTGGGCCAGGCCGGCAGTCAGGGTCAGGGCAGTGGCGGCGAACAGGGCGGTCAGGGTTTGCATATCGTGTGTCCTTCTGGGTGAGCTGTTTAAGTGGGCTCAGGTTAGCCAGCGCAACTTAATTCACGCTTAATTGATTCAAAGGGTTGCGCCGTTTGTTCAATCCGCCCGACGCGCAGGCTTCGATACTGGAGGCTCACGTCAAGGGAGGTTGCAATGAAGCGATTAGTGGGCGGGGTCTACGGGCCGGTTTTCCTGACAGGGTTCGTCGGCTGGAGGCTGTGGGCGCAACTGCTGCTGGCGATCGTGATCGCTGATGCAGGCATCACCTTGATGCATTACGCCAGCCATCGCATCGGCCCGCTCTGGCGTTTGCACGCGGTGCATCACAGCGTGCAACGGCTGTACGGTTTCAACGGGTTGATGAAACACCCGCTGCACCAGTTGCTGGAAGCCACGGCGGGCCTGCTGCCGTTGTTGCTTATGGGCATTGCGCTGGAGGTCGCGAAGCTGCTGGCGTTGGCCATCGCGGTTCAATTGCTGTTGCAGCATTCCAATGTCGACATGCGCCTGGGGCCGCTGCGATGGGTGTTGACGGCACGGCCATCAAGGTTGACCGTGACGGGCCCGGTGGGGCAGAGCATCAGTTGATGGGCATAGTGAGCATGGGGCGCAGTGCGCCCCGGCTCGCCGAGGATCAGGCTGTAATCGCGCCCCAACCAGAGGCGGCCTGACCACTCGGGTTTCACTCAGTAGCCATTGTCCTTCAGCAGGTCCTGAACGCTCGAGGACGGCCAGCGCTTGTAGAACTTCAGGAGTTCGGCGGCGCGGTTGGTGAAGATGCCGTCGACGCCGGCCTTCATCACTTTCTCGAAGTCCACCGGCTCGTCCACGGTGTAGACATGCACCAGCAGGCCCTTGTCGTGGGTCAGCTTGTTCATCTCAGGCTTCACCAGGTCGGTGTAGCTCTGGTCGCCATGGTTCGTCAGTTCGGCCGAAGGGCCTGTGCCGATGGCGCCGAGGCTCTTGGCTTCGTCGACCCATTTTTCGAACTCGGCGGCGTCTTTGGGCTCTTGCTTGGCGTAGTAGGCGGCCTTGGTCGGTTCACCGGATTCGGCGAACGTCTGGGTGGATTTCGGCTCGATGCTGCCGGCGCCTACCCACAACAGCAGGATTTTCGGGGTGTTGGGCATTTCTTTTTGCAGCTCTTTCAAGCTGTCTTTCTCGAACGTCTGCAATACAACGCGGCCTTTACCCTGGCCGACGCCGGTGTTGCTCTTGCCCAGTTTGGAGCCGGCCGAGCTCAACCAGCCCTTGTCCAGCAGCTTGTTTTTCAGGTCGGCTTCGATGCCCGGGAACTGCTTGGGCTCCTTGGTCTCGATGTACAGGCCCGGTTTGTGCTGCGGGTTGCCTTCGGCGATCTTGATGATTTCGTCCAGGCTCTGGATTTTCAGGCCGACGAACGCCGGGCGGGCACGGTCCGGGTAGGCGGCGTTGAACCAGCTGCCGGCGTCCAGGGTGCGCAATTCGGCCCAGGTGAACTCGTTGGCCGGGGCGTCCTTGCGCTCGGGGAATTTGGTGGCCACGTCGGTGGTGCGTTGCAGGTTGTTGTCGTGCAGGGCGAACAACACGCCGTCCTTGCTGCGCTGCAGGTCCATTTCCAGGTAGTCGGCGCCGAGGTCGCGGGCGAGCTTGTAGGACGCGGCGGTGGATTCGGGGGCGTCGTAGGAGGCGCCACGGTGGGCGATGACGGCCGGGTACGGAATGCCTTCGTTTGTCGCCAATTCAGCGGGGCTGATCGGGTCGGCGGCCTGTGCTTGGGAGAGGCCGAGCATCAGTGCAACCAGCAGGGCGCTCTTGGTAAACGTGACAGGCATAAGCGAAGTCCTTTCGTGGAGGTAACTTTGAGAAGGCGTCCTTTTTAACAATTGATTGCGAAAGGCGCTATCACCAAACCGACATTAACGTGCGCACGGCCCATATTTCTTGGTTTTTTTGCGGTTCATTGCAGTACTCTTGACCCAAGCTGCCCCGTTAGAGGGCAGTAATTTCTGCCACGCGTGTAAACCATCTTTCCAGTCCCGGTGGGACTTTTCAGTGAGGTTTACCATGCGCATCACTTCCGAGCTTATCTGCCAGGCGGCTGACAGACTCCAGGGTTTCGTCGGCCTGAACCGCAAGACCGGCCAGTACATCGTGCGTTTCAGCGAAGATTCTTTCGGCATGGACGTCGCCGATGACGGCATCATTCCTACCGCTGAGTTTGTCTGGCTGCCGGCTGCCGAGCACAGCATGACCTTGGCGCGCGAGCGTATTCAGTTGCTGCTGGACCAGAATATCGACGATCGCCTCCACATCACCGAGCCGTTGCGCGTGTATATGCGCCGGGTAGAGATACCGCAGATCAGTGCGTTGCGCAGTTTGGTGAGCTAGACAGGATGCTTTTCCAAGGCAAATGAAGATCAAAATGTGGGAGCGGGCTTGCTCGCGAAGGTGGTGTGCCAGTCGGTACATTCATCACTGATACACCGCCTTCGCGAGCAAGCCCGCTCCCACATTTTTTAGACCGCGTTAAAACTGTAAGCCCGTTCCACCTTACACACGCGTGTCTGAAACGCGGCATACCAGGTGGCGCGGCCCTGCTCGCGAACGGCGCGGTGTTCTGCCTGCTGTTTCCAGGCCAGAATCGCCGCTTCGCTGGCCCAATAGGACACGGTGATCCCCAGCCCATCCTCCCGCGCCGACTCCACCCCGAGAAACCCCGGCTGCGCTTGCGCCAGTTCCAGCATGCGCAAAGCAGCCTGGCCGTAGCCTTGATCCCCGTCGGTGCGCAATGAGCTGAAAATCACTGCGTAGTACGGCGCGGCGGGTGTGTTTGCGATCATACCGACACCTCCCGGCACGCCTTGAGCAGCGCAACTGCCAAGGGCGGCGTGATGCCTTTGAGGGCTGCGCGTTCCGGCTGAAAGAGGGTGGCGACGAAAAACGGATGATCCAGTAACTCTATGGCGCGCAGATCACCCGCCGAGTCATGGCCGCTGGGGAACAGGTCGGCTTCAAGCAATGCGGTGGCGAACTCGGGGTTCATGCCGTAGCGGCAACGATACCCTTCGTGCACGTCCAGAGTGCCGTAGGCTTCGGCGATGCGGGTGTAGGGCACCAGCCGCACGCTGTCGGTGGCTTCCACCAGTGCGCAACTGAGCGGCGTGATCACGGCGCGCTTGGCGCCCGGGGCCAGTTCGCCGTGTTCGGCATCCGCCCAGCCCAGCACGTTGCGGGCATATTCCAGTACCGCATGCTGAAAGCCGCCGCAGGTGCCGAGGAAAGGGCGGCGCTGTTCGCGGGCAAATTGGATGGCCCGCAGTGCACCGTCGGTGTCACGGTAGGGGCTGGCGGGTACGCACCAAAAACCGTCAAAGCGGTGCAGCGGTGGGGTCGAGGTGATCGTGTCAGTGTCGAGCCATTGCAGGTGGACGTTCAGTTCGAGGCTGTCGGCAGCCTGTTGCAGGGCCACGGGAATGGCTTGGTGAGCCGTCACGTCAGGGTTGTAGTCGCCGATCAGGGCGAGGTGTAGGGCGGTGCTTTTCATCGTGTGCATCCCATGGCTTGTGGTGTCCTGGTGCGCACTATAGATTGGCGTTCACGCAATCAATATTGGCATTTTCCCACATGCTTAATGCAGCCACGCACTATCAAATGGATTACGCCGACCTGTCACTGATTCTCGCCCTCGTGCGCGGTGGCACGCTGGCCCGGGCGGCGGCGTTGTTGCGCGTGGATGTGTCGACCGTGTTCCGCGCGGTGCGGCGGCTGGAGGCGGCGCTGGGCCAGACGCTGTTTGAAAAAAGCCGAGCCGGCTATCTGCCCACCGGCTTGGCCAGCAACTTGGCGCTGCAGGCCGAACGCGCGGAACAAGCTCTTGAAGCCGCGCGAATTGGCGTGGAGCAGGGCGGTGAAGTGATCAGCGGCACGGTGCGCCTGACCTGCACCGACTCAGTGTTGCAAGGCCTGTTGTTGCCGGCCCTGGCGCAGTTCATGCCGGCTTACCCGGCGCTGACCTTGGAGTTGAGCACCTCGAATGATTTCGCCAACCTCAGCCGCCGTGATGCGGACATCGCCCTGCGCCTGACCAAGACACCCCCCGAGCATCTTGTAGGGCGTTGCCTCGGTGTTGTGACATATCAGGTGTGCGCCAGTGCAGCGTTCGCACGCCAGCACGAAGGCCGAGCACTGGCCGAACTGCCCTGGATCGCGCCGGATGATTTTCTGCCCGATCACCCCACGGTGGTGTGGCGCCGCGAACACTTGCCTGGCGTGCGCCCCAGCTATCGTTGCAACAGCATGTTGTCGGTGACCGAGCTGGTGCGGGCAGGGTTGGGCGTGGCCGCGTTGCCGGATTTTCTATTGGGCGAGGGCTTGCAGACGCTGGGCCCTGCGTTGCCGGGGCGGGATACCGCGCTGTGGCTGCTGACACGCCCGGATTGCCGGGCACTGCGCTCAGTGGTGGCGCTGTTTGATGAGCTGGGCCGGCATGTGCGCATGAAAACCTGAGCATTCCACTGTTCAAGGTGAGCGCGGCGTGTGTTCAGGGTTTTCGCACGAACTGATCATGCATTTCGCACGTCAGGGTTTCGATGCGCTCTGTCAGTTGCTTGGTCATTTCCGTCAGGCGAGTGTTCTGTTCCAGCAATTCCAGCAGTTGCCTGGTGGTCTGTTCTGCCTGGGCCTGACGTTCGGTATTGGCAATGGCCAGGGCTTCGCGGTGTTGCGCATCCGCGTCGGACTGCGCTTTATCGCGCGCCGCCTGGCGCGTCTGGGCCAGCAGAATCAGCGGGGCGGCATAGGCCGATTGCAGGCTGAACGCCAGGTTGAGCAGGATGAACGGGTACACGTCAAAGTGCGTGACGCCGGTGATGTTCAGGACCACCCACAGCACCACGATGGCGGTTTGCGCGCCGAGGAAGGTCGGCGTGCCGAAGAAGCGCGCGAAGGCTTCAGCCTTCAGCGCGAACGTGTCGTTGCCAAACGTCGGCGCCAGGTGGGCATGGCCTCGGTGGAAACGCAGGTGGTCAACAGGGGCAGCGTCTGGCTTGTCGGAGGTCATGGCGGGCTCGAATCCTGGGTGTGAAGTCAGTCAGCACTATAGACCGAGCCCCCGGGCCGGACACATGAAGATCGGGTCAGCCGTTGCCGCGCTCGTTGGCAAATGCGCTGACCGCCTGCACGGCTTCACCGGTGCCTTCGCGAATTTGCAGGATCACCGTGCCGGCCTGGTTGGCCAACTCGACGCCTTGGGCGGCGCGGTCGCGGGTGCCGTCCATACTGTCGATGGCCTGTCGGGTTTCTTCCTGGATCATCGCGATCATGCTGGAAATTTCCGCCGTGGAGCCACTGGTGCGTGCCGCCAGTTGCCGCACTTCATCGGCCACCACCGCAAAGCCCCGGCCTTGCTCGCCCGCGCGCGCAGCTTCGATGGCGGCGTTGAGGGCCAGCAGGTTGGTCTGGTCGGCAATCCCGCGAATGGTGTTGACGATGGCGGTGATCTGCTGCGAGCGCTCGCCGAGCTTGGCGATCAGCTGTGACGAACCGTCAATATTGGCCGCGATTTCGCGCATGCCACTGGCGGTTTGCTGGATCACCTCAGCGCCTTTTTCGGCGATGTCCCGAGTGTTCAGGGAGATGTGATACGCCTGGGCGGCGCTCTGGGCGTCGGCGGCATGCTGCTGCACGCGGGCCGTCACGTCGGAGGCGAATTTGACCACTTTGCACAGTCGCCCGCTGGCGTCGTACACCGGGTTGTAGTTGGCTTCGAGCCACAGTGTCTGGCCATTTTTGTCGACGCGTTCGAATTGGCCGTTGAACAATTCTCCCTGGTTCAGACGTTTCCAAAACTCGCTGTAGGCTGCACTGTTCGCCAGCTCCGGCTTGCAGAACAGGCGGTGATGCTTGCCCTGGATCTGTGCCAGGCTGTAACCCATGCGCTGCAGGAAGTTGGCGTTGGCCGTGATGATGGTGCCGTCGAGGTTGAATTCGATCACCGCCATGGCGCGATCGATGGCGCCAAGCTTGGCATTGGCTTCACTTTCGGCTTGCAGGCGGGGCGTGACGTCCATGGCGTATTTCACCACTTTGATCACCTGTCCCGCCTCATCGCGCACCGGGTTGTAGCTGGCTTCCAGCCATACCGATTGGCCGTCGCCGGCCACGCGCTCGAACGTACCGGACTGGAACTGGCCGTTGCGCAGTTGCGTCCACAGCTGGTTGTACTCGGCGCTGCGGGCGAAGGCGGGTGTGCAGAACATCCGGTGAGGCTGGCCGACGAGCTGTTCGCTGCGATAGCCCATGGTTTTGAGGAAGTTGTCATTGGCACGCAGCACATTGCCTTGCAGGTCGAATTCGATCACCGCCATGGAGCGCTCGATGGCGTCCAGCAGGCTGGCTTGCTGGGCGTTGGCGTGTTGCAGGGTGTTGATGGTTTTTTTATGGGCGTTGAATAGCATATTCGTGAGCTCGGGCAAGCACGCGTCTGGGGGTATCCTTGTATGGGCGCCTGCCCCCGTAGGGCATGTGGCCGTACGGTTGACGTGCTCATTGTCAGCTTCCTGATGCTGACAGAGGGGGGGAACAACGGGTTCAGAGTCGCGCGGCAGACGAGAAGTTCGGCCCCTTAAGGGACCTTTTTAAACCGGGGCGACCAATGGCGGCATTATGCTATTCCCGCGTATTTCAGTCGGAGAATTCAGACGAGATGTCGTAGGACGACTCAGGCGGAATGGGCCACGACGTAATCGCTCACATTGACCCGGTTGCGTCCGGTGTCTTTGGCGGCATAAAGCGCACGGTCCGCGGCGTTGAGCCACATGGCGGCATCGCTGAAGAAGGGCTGGAAGTCCGCGAGGCCAATGCTCAGGCTCACGCGCAGCTCAGGGATCTGCGGGTTGCGGTAGTTGCTGAAGGTTTCGCGCATCTGCTCCATGATCAGCGCGGCTTCTTCCAGCGGCATTTGCGGAAGAATCACACAGAACTCATCGCCGCCGTAGCGTCCGGCCAGGTCGTTTTCCCGCAGGTGCTGACGCAGTTCCAGGGCTAACTGGCGCAGCACTGCGTCGCCGACAATGTGGCCGTAGGTGTCGTTGATCTGTTTGAAGTGGTCGATGTCGATCAACGCAATCGTCGCCTGGCCGTTTTGCTGTTGGCACTTATGGAACTTGAGGTTGAGCAAATCCTTCCATGAGCCATGGTTAAGCAGGCCCGTCAGGCTGTCGATGCGGCTCAGGGCACTGAGTGCGCGTTTGTGTTCCGAAAGCTTGATCGCCAACTGATAGCAGACCATGCCGATGGCCATGGGGTAGAGCGTCAGCATCGGCAGGCAGCTATACACCTGAGTGAGGCTGACGTTGGGGTTGAATTTAACCCCGAACAACCCCCATGCCACACCGATACCGGCGGCCTGTGCCAATAGCCCGCGCAGGAACAGGCGCTTGCCGCCAGCCGCGACGTTGTTCATGGTCATCATCGAGAGGATGGTCACGGCGGTCAACGGTGTGAACTGCGTGGCCGCCGCCCAGAAACCGCCGAACAGCGAGTCATAGAGCAGGTTGCGTTGTTCGGCCAGATAGGGGAATTGCGAGCGGGCGGAGAGCTGATAGGCCACATGCGCCCACACATAGCCATTGAACAACAGGAACGCCCAGACCCAGGCCGGCATCGCCAGAGGGTAGAGGGCGCCGACGACACTGATACAACCGATACCCAGGCCGATGATCCTTGGCTTGTAAATGCGCCTGGCAAATGAAAGCCCTTTGCCTCGTCTGTTTTCCATAGTGTTCCGGGTCAGCTCTTTTTTGCAGATACGGCAGCGTGCGTCAGCGGGTAGAACCGTTGATCGGATAATAGGTGTGAATATTGTCAGTTATTCGCGTGGGAATAATCAGTGTCCTTCCAGGCCATTTGCGCAGCACAGCGTGCGAATACGCGAAAAACGACCTGGAATGTCGTGCATGCAACAGGTTTTTACTGGGGGCGGGGCGTAGTGACTTCGTAGCCAGCGAGGAACAGGTCGATGGCTGACTCGATAACGCTGGCCTGGGCGGCAGCGTCGAGGGGCGGTTGGCCGAGGGTGATCTGGGGCCAGAACGCGAACGCCTTGAGCAGGCTTTGTATCTGATGAGCGGCGAAGGCCGGGTCGGTGCAGGATAGCCGCCCATCTTCCTGGGCCGCGCGGACCCATTGGGTGAACCCTTCTTCGCGTTTGCTGAGCCGGTTGACCATGTCTTGCGCGCGTTCCGGCGAGTGAATGGTGGCGGCAATGGCTACGCGGGCCAGGTCGAGGAAGTTGGCGTCCGACATCATCTGCATCTTTGCCGCCAGCAACCCGCGCAGCTGGTCGCGCAGAGGCCGCTCGCTGGTGTAGCTCACATCAAGCTGGGCGACGCTGCTGGCCCACAGCTGGTGGAGGATTTCTGCAAACAGCTCTTCCTTGCTGGGGAAGTGGTTGTACACCGTGCGCTTGGACACCCCGGCAGTGGCAGCGATTTTGTCCATGCTGGTGACCTCGAACCCGTTAGCCCGAAACTCGGCGATGGCAGCGGCCACAATGGCTTCGCGTTTACGGTCGGTGAGGCGCAGAGGTGCAGTCATGTTTGGCTCTAGAAGGAAATTACACTCGGTAGTTTACTTGCTCCGGGTTTTGTTGCAATCTAGAAACTACACTGTGCAGTGTAATTTGTGTGTGCAGTGTAATTTATGAGCGGACCCCAGGAGTCACTCTGCAATGGCCACCATTTCAACCCGTCTCGACCCAGCGCCTGCGGCACTCAAGCCTGCCGAGCAGGAGCAAGGGCATTTCAGCAACGATGCGCCGGTGCAACACGGCGGCTTTGGCAAAACGTTGCGTATTTTCTGGAACATGCTGTTCAACAAGCCGCGTACGACCCGGCCGGTGGGTAACATCCCGGTACAGCCCTTGACGCGTGAGCAACTGATGGCTGCTCCCGATCACAGCGTGTTCCGCCTGGGGCATTCCACCGTATTGTTGAAAATGCGCGGCAAGTTTTGGGTCACCGACCCGGTATTCGCCGAGCGTGCTTCGCCGTTCAGTTGGGCCGGCCCCAAACGTTTCCACCAGCCGCCCATCAGTCTTGAAGAGCTGCCTGCGCTGGAAGCGGTGATTCTTTCCCACAACCATTACGATCATCTTGACCGTAACGCCGTCATCCAATTGGCCGACAAAACCCGCTACTTTCTCGCGCCTCTGGGCGTTGGCGATACCTTGATCAAATGGGGTGTGGACGCCAGCAAGGTGCGCCAGCTGGATTGGTGGCAAGGCACCGAAGTTGATGGCATCCGCTTTGTCTCCACCCCGGCCCAGCATTTTTCCGGACGTGGCCTGTTCGATGGTAACCAGACGCTGTGGTGTTCCTGGGTGATGATCGACGCGGGGCGGCGGATCTTTTTCAGCGGTGACACCGGGTATTTCGACGGTTTCAAACGTATCGGCGAGCAATACGGCCCGTTTGATCTGACGCTGATGGAAACAGGTGCTTACAACGTCGATTGGCCCCACGTGCACATGCAGCCCGAGCAAACCTTGCAGGCCCACATCGACCTCAAGGGGCGCTGGTTGTTGCCGATTCACAACGGCACCTTCGATCTGGCTTTCCATGCCTGGCACGAACCGTTCGACCGCATCATGGCGCTGGCTTGGGAGCGCAATGTGTCGATCACCACGCCGGCCATGGGCCAGGCGTTCAGTCTGAATCAGCCCGATCGCGGGCATGCGTGGTGGCTGGAAGTGGAAACTCAAGGCGCGGAAGAACAGGTCGCGGGCTGAGACAAGACCATCCTGAAAAAAGGAGTTTTCAGCGTATTTCAGCCCTGCGACAAACGTCGGACGAGGGTGCGATGATCCCGCGAATTTTATTTTCGGGGGGTGAGTTCCGATGGACAGCGATTGTAGGAAATATTGGCATTTGGGCATGCCTTGCCCTGCAAGGCATTCGCAGTCCTTAACGGAGGACACACCAGCCTCAAGCGAGGCTCAAACCTGCAATACAGGCCCGCGCGCTGCTGTGTTCAGTGCCGAGAGCCGTGAGAGCGCCGCGCCTGTTCCCGGCTACAACGTGTTGGCTCCCCACATCAGAACGGCGCGCGACCCGGCGTTATCACTGATCGCTTTAAGTGGTATAGACCCGACAGACTCTGTGATGGTTGAGGTTCCGCTGGTGTTGAACAACACAACCGTCACCAACGCTCAAACGCTTTCGGGGTGGCGTATTGGCTTCGCTGGGCGCTATGTACAGGGAGACCAAGTGGCACTCGTTGAGCATACGGCGGCGTTTTTTCGAGCCCTGGAAACCCTGCGCCACGTCGGCGCGCAACTGGTGCCGGTGGACGCACGACGTGGAGACATAGCCTTTCAATTTGAGCTTCAAACTCACAATGAAATCGATGACCTGGTAAGTGTGCATGGGCTTGATGCCTTGGTGTCTGACGGTCAGAGTGCTGCATTTCATAACGCATGCAGAAACGGTTATCCCTCGTTTTGTGAAGTGCTGGAGGATGGCACGAAACTCTGGATGTATGGCGCGCGGTGGTCGCGTGATGCGTTGCCGACGCTGTTGGAGGCTTACCGAAAGGCGCGAACCAGTACACAGCAGGGTATGTTGAACCCCCTTACGCAGTGACTTTCAGCGCGCTTTCGGCGAACCATCAAAGGCGATGCGGCGCGCCTTTCAACGGCAGGCCTGAGCCTCTCACGGTTTACACTTAACGCGGAGGGGCTGCCATGACGTACAAAATTCACATACTGGGCGCTGCGGGTGCAGGCACCACAACCTTGGGCAAAGCCTTGGCTGAACGCCTCAATGTCGCCTATTTCGACTCCGACTATTTCTTCTGGCAACAAACCCCAGAGCCCTTCACCGTCCCTCGACCCAAAGATGAACGCATTCGCCTGCTGCAGGAACAAAGCGCCGGTCTTCAAGGCTGGGTGCTGTCCGGTTCATTGTGTGGCTGGGGTGACGCCATGATCGAGCAATTCACCCATGTGGTGTTCCTTCGGCTCGATCCGCAAGTACGCCTGCACCGCCTGCAACTGCGGGAAGTGGAGCGCTACGGCGATCAGGCCCTGGAAGGGGGAAGCCGCCATGAAAACAGCGTCGCGTTCCTCGCCTGGGCAGCGCGTTACGACGGCGGCAACCACAGCCTGCGCAGCTTGCGCCGGCATGAGAGCTGGTTGAAACCGTTGAGCTGCCCTGTCATTCGGCTGGACTCTACGCACCATTCGGTTGAGGCGTTGGTGAGTCAATTGCTGCCGCTGTTGAACCCATCAGCCGAGAAATGATGCTGTGTGCGGCAGGTTCGGCTGCGCGGGTGTCAAACCTGCGCGCGCTCATGCCCCACCCCGGCGCAAACCCCGGGAAAAACACCAGCCCTTCAGCCTCCAGGCGAAACGCCAGAACCAGGCGGGTTTCGTCTTCCACGTCTGCATTGCTTTCAAAACGCTGAACCGCTTCCACCGCCACACCGGCCTTGTGGGCCAGGTCTTCGCGGCTCCAGCCCAGCATTGCACGGGCTTGTACGCTGTGTTTGGCGGTGAATTGATGCAGGACGATCTGCTGTTCTACGAAAGAGCTCATTGCCAGGGAGGACATGGGGTTTCTCCAGGATTCGACGAGGGAGGCAAAACTATACTGTGTTTTTGTACAGTTGTTTTGACCGTTCATCAACTGGATCTTTGCCGACCCGTTATTCCACCCCCGGGGCCTCCCGGATGATCAGGTGGTCGAGGTTTTCGATATTCGCGCTGAATACGCCAAAGGTCTGCTCGGGATTCTTCTTGCTCGGTACCTGCCTGAGTTCAGGCGTTACCCCGTAGAAGAAGCAATATAACGGCTTTTCACTGTTCACCGCCGCCTTGATCTGCTCCAGGAAGGCCGTGCGCTTGCGGTAGTTCTCGATGAGTTTTTTGCTCAGGTAGACGTTGACCGAGTAAGGCTTCTTGTCGAGCCACACTTTCTTTTCGAAGTCGATGCGAAAGCTTGCGGTGTAGTCCTTGATTTCCTTGATCTTGCCCCAGTAGATCAGGCCCTTGTTGTCTTGCAGGTATTCGATCTTCTTGAAAAACGCCAGGTAGGTGGCCGTGTGCTCACCGATCTTCAACGGCATGCGCTTGAGCTTGTCCTTGTCATCGATATTGGACACGTAGCATTCCACTGGGTGGGCAAACACGCTGGTTTTGTCCGGAGTGGTGTCGCTGGCGCTATGGGAAGATACGACGCGATTTGAAGGCGTTTTCATTAGATCTTGTGGGGCAGAACCCTCAGTAACGACCACGGTTTTTTTACGTTCGTACTGACGCCGCGTCAGTACGAATTCAGACGGGAAATTTTCCTCGCGCCCGTCGTCACTTTCGTCAGCTGCGTTCTTTTGAGTACTGGCATAGCGGCAACCATCGATGTGCCGGGTGCCGGTTTTGTTCTTGAAGTGGGGCGTACGCAGGTAATTGACGTTTTTCGCGTTGAACGTGCTTAACGTATTACCGGTATCGAACGCTGCGCGGCATTCGTCGTTGGGGCACAGGAAGCTGTCATTGTCGGAATCGAAGTCGGCGGTTTCGTCGAAATTCAGGTCTCGTACGTCGTAGATCGACAGCTTTTCGTCGAGACTCAGGCTGTAGGCCGTGTCGAATTTCATGGGGCTCGGGTCCGTGAGATGGATAGCCGGATAGTACGCAAATATGTGCCAGCAAGGAGAGCAAAAAGATGTGGGAGCTGGCTTGCCTGCGATCGCGGTGGGGCAGACAGCTGCAATGCTGAATGTGCCAAGGCTATCGCAGGCAAGCCAGCTCCCACATTAGAGGTGCGACGCAGGGCTTGCAGCTACCCGCCGCCCCGCCAGAAAGCACAACGTCCCGCCCACCGCCGTGAGCCCGCTCAATGCAAAGAACATCGCCGTCGGCGCTGCATTGATCAACAGATAGCCACAAATCACCGGGCTCAATGCCCCGCCAAAGGCCGCCAGGTTCTGTGCGCCGTAGTAACTGCCGCGCAGCGATTCGGGGGCGAGGGTGTCGATGAACAGGAATTCAGACGGGAAGATGATCATCTCGCCCAAGGTAAACACGAACATCGCTAAACACCACGACAGCAAGCCGTCAGCCTGGCTGAAACCGACCAGCCCGCAAATGAATAGCGCAGTGCCCAGCAGTATCCAGTACCGCAGTTGCTCGCGCTTCAGGAACCGGCCGATTTGGTATTGCAGCAACATCACGGTGATTGCGTTACACGCCAGGATGGCGGAAAGGATTTTCAGCGCATCATCCGGGTTGTGCACCACCAGCAGAAATTGCGACAGATACAAGGTGTAGCGGCCATACACGATGGTGCTCAACAGGCTGCCACCGGTGAACAGCACCAGGCTGCGGTCGTTGCGCAGGGTTTTCAGGGTTGTCAGGAAACTCAGGGGTTTGGTGCTTTCATCGCGCCGGGTGGGCGGGATGCCGATCATCAGGAACACGCTGGCAAACGCAATGGCGCTGGACAGCATGAACGGCAGCAGCGGCATCTGCCCGGCAATCACCACGCCGACCATGGGGCCGGTGGCATAGCCGATGTTGGTGAGGGTATAGCGCAGGGAAAACACCTTGGCGCGCTGGTCCACCGGCAAGTTCTCGCTGATGATCGCCTTGGAGCCGATCAGGAACAGTGCCGACGCCGACTCGGTGATCACGAGGGTCAGGGTGGTGAGGTAAAGGTTGGTGGCAAAGGTCAGTAACAGAAAACCGATGGAGCTGGAGAGCATGGCCAGGATCAGCAGCTTGCGTTTCTCCATGCGGTCGATGACGTAGCCGCCATACAGGCCCATCAGCGTGGCAGTAAACACCGCGATGCCCATCAACAAGCCGATGTCCTGCTGATTAAGGCCCAGGCGTTTGCTCAGCAGCAGGGTCATCAGCGGGCTGGTCATGGCCCGGCTGATCACGATGGTCAGCGAGCAGATCATCAGGCGGCGGATTACCAGGGAATAGGTGGCCACGGTGGGGCGAGCGTCCTTGTTATTTCTCAATACAACACAAATCAGGAGTGAACACAGATCAACTGTGGGAGCTGGCTTGTCGAGTCGTCGCACCGCTGCGATAGCGGTGGATCAGGCAATGAATATGCAAGCTGACCTGCCGCCATCGCAGGCAAGCCAGCTCCCACATTTAGATCAGGTTATTGGCCAGAGTTGATGGTGATTTTTTCTACCGCACCTTGCTCCAGATCCCACTTCTTCAGGATCTTGCCATAGGTGCCGTCATCGATCATGCCCTGCAACGCCTCACTGATCGCGGTGACCAGCTCAGTATTGCTCTTCTCAATCCCAAGCCCGGTGAACTGCTTGGAAAGCGCCAGGCCCACCGGCTTGTATTTACCCTTGTCCAACGACATCAGGTACGGAATGGTTTCGCTGCCCTGCATCGCCGCATCCAGGCGGTTCTGCTGCAACTGTGCCCGTGCGTCCGCCGAGCCTTCGGTGCCGATCACCACGATGGCTGGCTTACCGGCGGCTTCGCAGTTTTCCTTGCTCCACGCGGCAATTTCCGACGGCCAGGTGGTACGGCGGCTGGTGCCGACTTTTTTACCGCACAGGTCAGTCAATTCCTTGAGGTCTTCACGCTTGGCCAGGGTGTAGAGCTGCGGGCCGCTGGTGAAATAGTCGATGAAGGTCACCGCCTTTTGGCGCTCGGCGGTGTCGCTCATGCCCGACAACACGATGTCCACGCGCTTGGTGGTCAGGCCGCTGAGCATCTGCTCGAAGCCGGTTTCCTGCCATTTGATCTTCACGCCCAGGCGCTCGGCCAAGGCGTTGCCCAGGTCAAAGTCCAGACCGGTGAGCTGGTTGGTGGCGGTGTCCTTGAAATCCATCGGCGGGTAGTTCGGCACGATGGCCGCGCTGATCTCACCCTTGTCCTTGATTGCCGCCGGCAATGCCGCGAAAACAGCGGAGGAGGCCATCAGGCCTGCAAGCAACGTTGGGATAAACAATTTTTTCATGGGGGCGTTCTCGTTTGTTTTTTAGTTAAGTGCGAACGGCAGAAATAAAGCTTTGGGTACGCGGGTTTTGTGGGCTTATTAGAATTTCTTCGGGGCTGCCGGCTTCCACAATCTGGCCGGCGTCCATAAACACCATGCGGTTGGACACTTCGCGGGCGAAGCCCAATTCATGGGTGACCACGATCATGGTCATGCCGGTGGTGGCCAAATCGCGCATCACCGACAGCACTTCTCCTACCAGCTCCGGGTCGAGAGCTGACGTGGGTTCGTCGAATAACATCAGCTTCGGACGCATCGCCAAGGCACGGGCAATTGCCACGCGCTGTTGCTGGCCGCCTGATAACTCCACGGGGTAAGCGTTGCGCTTGTCCGCCAAACCCACGCGCGCCAGCAACTCCAGCGCGTCCTCAGTGGCTTCCTTCGGCGAGCGCTTGAGCACCTGGCACGGGCCTTCGATGATGTTCTGCAGCACGGTCATGTGCGGGAACAAATTAAACCGCTGGAACACCATGCCGGTGGCCAAACGCTGACGGGCAATTTGCGATTCATTCATCTCGTGCAGCTTGTTGCCGACGACGCGGTAACCCACCAGTTCGCCGTCGACCCACAGGCCGCCCTTGTCGATTTTTTCCAACTGGTTGACGCAGCGCAGCAGGGTGCTTTTACCGGAGCCTGACGGGCCGATGATGCACATCACTTCGCCTTGCTCGACCTCGATATTGATGTCACGCAGCGCGTGATACTGGTCGTAATACTTGTTCAGGTTGACGGCCTTGACGATGCTTCTCATGGGGCAAATCTCCTCAACCCGGATTTACGAACGCTTGCCGGCGCCGCGGGCAAAGCGACGCTCAAGGCGGCTTTGGCCAAATGAAAGAACAGTCACCACCGCCAGGTACCAGATGCCGGCCACAATCAGCAGCTCCATGACCCGGGCGTTGGCGTAGTAGATGTTTTGCGCGTTGTGCAGCAGCTCCGAGTACTGGATCACACTGGCCAGGCTGGTCATTTTCACCATGCTGATGAACTCGTTGCCTACAGGCGGAATGATCACCCGCATGGCCTGCGGCAGAATCACCCTACGCAGCGCCTGCAGGCTCGGCATGCCGATGGACTTGGCGGCTTCGTACTGGCCGGTGTCCACCGACAGCAAACCCGCGCGCACCACCTCGGCGGTGTAGGCGCCCTGGTTGATGCTCAGGCCGAGCAGGGCGGCCACGAACGGTGTCATCAGGTCGACGGTATCGATGCTGAACAGGCCGGGAATCGCGATCACCGGGAAAATCAACGCCAGGTTGAACCACAGCAGCAGTTGCAAAATCAGTGGCGTACCGCGAAACAGCCAAGTGTAGGTGATGGCCACATAGCGCAGGATCGGGTTGGCCGACATGCGCATGATCGCCGTGATCACCCCGATCACCACGCCCAACGCCATCGCGAGGATCGACATGACGATGGTGTTGACCAAGCCCCACAGAATGGCCTCGGACGTGAGGAACTGGCCGATGTATGACCATTCGATCTGGCCGTTGGCAAAGGCACGCAGCAACGCGGCCAGCGCGATCACGATCAACGTGGCAAAAAACATCCGCCCGTAATACCGACGCGGCACATGCTCGTACTGCGTGATATCGAACTGGTTCTCGGACAACTTGCGCTCGGCTTCCAAGCGCTCTGCCGGGGTTTGGTTCATGGTGTTACTCCACTGCTGTACTCGATCCAACTGTTAAAACACGGTGCGAATGTGGGAGCTGGCTTGCCTGCGAAAGCGCCAGCCCGCTCACCACAAATACCCAGGCTTAAATCCGAAACCCCTGATAACTCTCAGCCCACTTCTGCTGTTCAGCCAAAGCGGTTTTCAACCGCCCAATCTGCTCCCGAACCCGCTCCGGCGCCGTCCCGCCCCAACCACTGCGCGCCGCAATCGCCGCTTCCAGGGTCAAGCAATCCCGCACCTCAGGCAGCAGCCGGGCATCCACCTCCGCCAACATCGCCGGCGAGGCTTCCCACAACTCAATCTCATGCTTCTCACAGGCCTGCACCAACGCGCCGGTAATCTCATGCGCCTCTTTAAACGGCACACCACGCGTTGCCAACCAATCCGCCACCTCAGTCGCCAAGGTAAAGCCCATCGGCGCCTGACGCCGCAGCTCTTCCACCTGCACCTTCATGGTCGCCACCATCCCGGCCATTGCCGGCAGCACCAGCAGCAAGGTGTCCACGCTGTCCAGTACGCTGTGCTTGTCTTCACTCAAATCGCGGTTGTAGGAGAGTGGCAACGACTTGAGCGTCGACAACAACCCGGTCAGGTTGCCAATCAACCGGCCAGCCTTGCCTCGCGCCAGTTCGGCAATGTCCGGGTTCTTTTTCTGCGGCATGATCGAGCTGCCGGTGGCGTAGGCATCGTCCAGCACCACCCAGCGAAACTGGCGTGACGACCACAGGCAAAACTCTTCGGACAGGCGCGAAATATTCACCCCGAGCATGCCCGCCACAAACAGAAACTCCGCCACATGGTCACGGCTGGCGACAGCGTCGATAGAGTTTTCGCACGGCCCGGTGTAGCCCATTTCCTTGGCCGAATGCTCCGGCTGCCGCGCAATCGCCGAACCGGCCATGGCGGCTGCACCCAACGGCGACAACGCGGTGCGCGCATCCCAATCCACCAACCGTTGCACATCGCGCAACATTGACTGGGCATGGGCCAGCAAGTGGTGGGCGAACACAATCGGTTGCGCCTGCTGCAAGTGCGTGAAGCCCGGGCAGATGCTCTCCACATGCTGCTCAGCCTGCTCCACCAACGCCTGCTGCAAACCCAGCACCTCGGTGGTGATGGTGCGCGCATGGTCGCGTAGGAAAAGGCGCAGGTCATTGGCCGTCTGGTCATTACGCGAACGCCCGGCGCGCAGCTTGCCGCCCAAGGCACCCAGGCGCTCGGTCAATACGCGTTCGATGAAGGTGTGCACGTCCTCGTCATCCAGGGTGGGATGCAGGCGGCCGGCGGCGAAGTCCTCGCCGATACGGTCCAGGGCTTCCAGCGTGCGCAACGTCTCCGACTCATCCAGCAAACCAGCGCGCTGCAACTCACGGGCATGGGCACGGGAGCCGGCCAGGTCGTAGGGCGTCAGGCGGAAATAGCGCTCAGGGCATCGCGACAACGCGGCCAAAGCAGCGGACGGGCCGGTCTTGAAACGAGCGCCCCAAAGGCGGTCGGTGGGCTGGGACATGGGTGTTCCTCACGCTTGTTTTTAGAAGAGTCGGAGGCAGTAAAAAACTAAAAAGACCTGATCACAGTGTCAGGTTTCTGCGGGTGTTAAATCAGCCTCTGTGTGCTGTTCAACCCGCTATATTCAAGGTTGCCAAGGGCGGATGTTTACGGCCATTATCGCCGCCTGGCTATGTTCAAGGATTGGGTTAAAGCCTGTTGAATATGGCACTTGAGGTCAACGCGTATTATGGAAACCCCACTTTCCACTTCTGGAAACGTACCGCCAAAACCCGGCACACGACCGCCCCTGCAACTGAGCGGGCTGGACTTCAAATTGCTGCGCGTGTTCATGGCCGTGGTCGAAGCCGGCGGCTTCAGCGCCGCGCAAAACGAGCTGAATGTGGGCCTGGCGGCCATCAGCAAACAGATCTCCGACCTGGAAATCCGCATCGGCATGCGCCTGTGTACACGGGGCAGGGAAGGGTTTGGGCTGACCGAAGAGGGCAAGTTGGTGTATCAGGCTTCCATCGAGTTATTCACCTCGGTGGACAGTTTTCGCGACAAGCTTAGTTCGGCGCAAAACGAGCTTATTGGCGACCTTAGTGTGGGCGTGATTGATAACACCGTGTCTGACGTTAATTCCCCGCTCATTGCGGCGCTGGGGAAATTACATAGCGAGTCGCCAAAAATCAGATTGCGCCTGCATGCCTCGCAATTGGACGAAGTTGAGCGCGGCGTAGTGGAAGGGCGCTTGATTGTCGGCATCGTGCCGGTTTATCAACGTCGCGAAGAGTTCGATTATTTCCCGCTGTACGAAGAAAAGGCCCACACCTACTGCGCCGTAGGACATCCACTGTTCAACGCCAGCGATATCACGCCAGACGTACTGCGCCAATACGAAGTGGTGAACCATCGCTATGCGATCCACCGCGACAAGGCCAACTTCGTCACCTACGACAGCCAGTCCGCCTCGGCCTCACAAGTGGAAGCCGTCGCCATCCTGATCCTCACCGGCCGCTTCCTCGGGTTCCTGCCGGAACACTACGCCGCACCGCTGGTAAGAGAAGGGCGCCTGCGCGCACTGTGCCCGGAACAGGTTCACCTGAGCACCGCCTTCAACCTGATCCTGCGCCACAACGCCCCGAGAAGCCCGATGGTAAAAGCCTTCGCGACAGCGTTGGGCGTAGACCTCAAAGCTTTGGCATAGACTACCTGCCGAACTCACATCAACGAGCTGGCAAAGATCAAATGTGGGAGTTGTCGAGCTTTAGCGAGGCTACGAAGGGATCGCCTCGGTCCACCTGCTGAAACCATACCTCTGCATCAACCCCTAGCACCCCATGCTAGTGCGCTACCCAGCCCGACACCGATCAAAAGGTGGGAGCTCTCGAGCCCCAGCGAGGCAGCGATGGGGTCGCCTCGGTCTACTCGCCAACCCCACCCACCCGCATCACCGCTGCAACCGAGCCCGCTTCTTCTTCGCATGAAAATGCCGAAAATGCGCATCCTGCGCCGCCGCCAACAGCTCCCGATCCCCACGCGTATCGCCCCAAGCCCGCAGCCGATACTCGCCCAAATCCCCATACACCGCCTCAAGCCGCAGCACCTTGTTCTCACACCGGCAATTATTCCCGGTGAGCTTGCCGGTCAACACCCCGTCCACCACCTCAAGCTCAGTCCCAATCAACCTGATCCCCAGCCGATCCGCAAACGGCTGCAACACCAACGCCGGCGAGGCCGAACACAGCGTCACCACCGCTCCCGACTTCACCTCATCCGCCACCGACTGCAAGCCCGTCGGCCTCATCAACCGCGGCCACGTCTTCTGGCAATACGCCTGCGCCTTCTGCTGAACCCACGCCTTCTCCACCCCGGTCATAAAGGTGCGGATCAACTGCGCCTTCAACTCATCCCGGCTGATCTGCCGCACCAAAAACCGCAGCCCCGGCACGGCGAGTTTGACCATCCGGCCATAGAACTCGCCGGGGCCAAAGGCGAACTTGAGGAAGGGCACGAAACTGTCGTGGTGGGTCAGGGTGCCGTCGAAGTCAAAGACGGAGAGTACTTTGGCGTCAGCGGGGCCGGCTTCGAGCATGTCTGGGTTCACGGGTGGGCCTCGGTCCTATCGGGTGTTTTTTAAGCGTGCATCAGGTGTGACAGCAGGAGTTTACTCTTCTCTCAATCTTTCAATTTTCGAGTAAAGCGCTTGAGTGAACTCATCCCGATCACTCGATCGGTGGCACCGCTGATGGCAATTGGGGCACAAGGCTACAGCATTGCTGGTGCGATCCGAACCCTTCTGGGCGAGGTGCTTGACGTGATGTACTTCAAGAAATGGCTGGCCGTTGTCTAGGTTGAAGGGTGCATGTAGGCCGCAACCTTCACAAATACCCGCCGCTTGCTGGCGTACCCAAGCACGTACTTCCGGATCGCGTACGTAGGATGTGCTGGTCGTGCTGACCTGTTGCGGCGTGGTGATGCCTTCGGGCTTAGTCTTGATGGGTTTGCTTTGAAGCTTTGCCGCGCGCCGTTCCAATAGTGCTTCATCAGAAGTGGGGGCGTTGTCTTGAGATTCAACGATGCCGCGTTGTTCAAGCATTCTACGAATACGAGAGACGATTCCCGAGCCGACATTATTTGCAGCTGTGTAACCCGCAATTGGCGTCTGATTCAGCGTTTCAAATACAGCAGAAATATTGCGCATCCGGTAGTCGACCGACGCCAGGGACCGAGCGCCTAGAGCGCTTTCGCGCAGGAGCTCGTGTTCCGCTTTCTTGTTAAGCGGCTGGCCGAGACTTTCCAATTTCAACATTTTCAGGTAGCCATCGACGGACGCTTCAAGCTCCTGATCGCTCCAGCCGGTATTACTTTTTTTCGTATCCATACAGCCGCCGAGGGTAGAAAACCCTCGGACGATACTGAGTAGCCATTATTGCGTCTACGAAATTTCCTACAGATCGGTGGGATTTTACGTTCGTTCGCGTCAGTACATTCGCTGTTTCATTCGGAAAGATTGGGTGAGCTTTCGCCACCACGGAGTCTTTGCGGACTCCCTCCGATAGGTCCGGTTAACTAGTAAATACGGCATATCCCGAAGCCGTATCCAGCCTTCATCCTGCCAATGCAACAGGTTCAACGACATCTCCGGCCAGTCCAGCATGCTTAACAATGGGCGTTCCACCGTCCTTGGCTGACGTTCGTCCCGCAACGTCGGAACCACTTCATGAGTGAGCCAGCTACGCAGAAGGCGATTCCCCGGTGTGTAGTGATAAACCAACAGTGCGTAAGCACCGGATTCGCTGATCATCAGCATTTCTTCCGGTTGACCATGGAATAGCAGTTTGACGGTTCTTCTTTGGTCTTCATCAAGCTTGCGAGTCGTGCGCTCGTCTAAATACCAACCCATCAACCGCCCAAGATCGCGAGCGCAGAACCAGGGTTGGTTTTCCAGGAGGAGAGTATGCAGAGGGAGATTTAAGCGGGTAAATACGGTGGGAGAAAAAGGGTCATGCATGGCACACCTCCGGGAGGAGGAGCGTTTTCGAGGTGGCGCAGACAGATGCAGGCATTTCCATTACCTCTACTTGATAGCTTTCTTAGGGCTAAGGCGCCGGGAGTTAAGAAACCCCAAGTAGAAGGCCGGACATATTCCCCTTTCGGGTCTTGTATTCGCCCACTCCCGACATAGCAGAGTCTTTTCCTGTGCCCACGAAAAAACCGTAGGCGCAAAAAAACCACATCTTTCGGGAGCGGTCAGGCCGCTACTTGAGGCGTTTCTTAGGCGCCGGAATATGAAGGTTATGAGTTTAGGTGAGAATGGTCAAGCGCTGTGCTGAGTATTTTCATTGCTGATTTTATGGCAGCAGACAACTAGTGATGTAAAAACCTCCATTTAGGAGGCTTCTATCTTTCTTTAAGGATTACAAGTCTCTGTCTGCTTCTCTATCCTGACGACGAGAGTGCAGTTCGTTGATAAAAGCAATATTAGAATAAATGACATTCGCAATTGCTTCAATCTGTAAAAGTGTCAATGTTACTACACAGCTAAATGCGCTTATGTTAATGATGGTTGCTTTGGATTGATAAAAATCCGTCTCAGATAACATAAGTTTGCAAAGATTTAGCAGCATGATTACAGAAACGACTAGAGCGGATTTAAGGACGCTAGCTACAATTGCTTCAAGACGTCGAGTATCTTTTAATGTATCTTTGAAATCGACATGTTCTATTTTTGTATGGTTGACGAGCTTCATTAGTGCGTTTGGGTATAAGAAAGCTATCCATATACCCATTATCGTAAAGACCATCCCGGAAACGTTCAGCAACGTATCTAAATAGTCTTTTAAATAGCCGATGTTGACTTTTAATGAAAGATTATAGCTTGCCAGGAAAACGAGCGAGCTAATCAAAACATAAAAAGCGATTTTTAATTTCATGTTCCTGTACCAGCCTCTGCTAGGTCAGCGCCGTCAGAACGTTGGATGGGTAGCATGTACCTATCGCGACTTTTACTGAGTACATCATAAAGATAGGCGGCCGGCAAGATGTCTGGACTATCTGAGGGCAAAGTTATGTATTCTTTTAGTCGATATTTGTCTACCCATGTAATTGACTTGTCTTGCAACTCGAATCCCACACGATCCCACTCACCTTGAGTCCTTTCAGATGCATAAGTTTCAATAATTTTTTCTAATTCGCTTTTAGTTGGTTTTGCTTCCGCTTTTATCTCAATTCTTCTCTTTTTTGCTTCTGGTTTTGTACCTAGATAAGGAAGTGCGTCAAATATTTTAACCCAGCCCTCACGTTCGTCTTTCGTTGAAACCGTAACGGTTTCTCTTTTTATAATGTGTGTTATTTTCTGTTGGAGTTCTGATATTTCAACGCTGGCGGTGTTTAAGCTGCGTAAGGAGATGTCAAAACGGTAAGAGAATTTATAGGGTTGGTCGTCAGGAGAGTCTGTTAAGGATAGCCGAACAAAGCCTGCATCGGTCGTATGTTTAATACGATTTGGGTGTTTGGCTTTATTTGTGATGGCGCTAGTAATCCAATCCTGTAACATTGCGGAATCGCATACGGAGGTGTCAAACTTTATGGAGATGACAGTGTTCAGGCTTGGAATGATCCAGTAATAACAAGGACGACCCCATATGACGTCATCACCTTTATAGGTGCTTGTATATTTTACAACCTTACCCTTTTCTGCTGATCGAGCGCCCCACAATGTACCGGCGCTGTCAGTGTCTGATTTCCATAGTACTAGAACGAAATCACCAGTGGCGTCATCTTTATAAATGTCCTGGCAATAGCACTTAGTTCTGTTTGTGTTCTTCTTTGTGCTATCCCAAGGAATTGTTTCCGGAAAAGGAGTATCTTCCAGCCACTTGGTGATTAGGTCAAGGGACTCGGTTATTTCACATCCATGTGCCTTGGATTTTCCCACTTTATACAGACCACACTCATTGATCTTAAAAAAATTCATGTGTCCAGAGTTCATTTTTCCATATCCTATTAAATAAAAAGCCCTGCATGGCAGGGCTTTTTATGCTTCCCTACGTCCATGTCAGGTCAGCCTTTGTAGCATGGCGTTACGCCATCATCAATCCCAGCTCAACGCCCCACCAGTCTGATACTCGATCACACGGGTCTCGAAGAAGTTCTTCTCTTTCTTCAAATCCATGATCTCGCTCATCCACGGGAACGGGTTGGTGGTCCCTGGGTATTCTTCTTTAAGACCAATCTGCGACAGACGACGGTTGGCGATGAACTTCAAGTAGTCTTCCATCATCGCCGCATTCATGCCCAGCACCCCGCGCGGCATGGTATCCCGCGCATATTCAATCTCCAGCTGCGTCCCCTGCAAAATCATCTGGGTCGCTTCTTCCTTCATCTCGGCATCCCACAAATGCGGGTTTTCGATTTTGATCTGGTTGATCACGTCGATACCGAAGTTCAGGTGCATCGACTCATCGCGCAGGATGTACTGGAACTGTTCGGCCACGCCGGTCATTTTGTTGCGACGGCCCATCGACAGAATCTGGGTAAAACCGCAGTAGAAGAAGATGCCTTCCAGCACGCAGTAGTAGGCGACCAAATTGCGCAGCAGCTCTTTGTCAGTCTCAACCGTGCCGGTTTCGAACTTCGGATCGGAAATCGAGCGGGTGTACTTCAAACCCCAGGCGGCCTTTTTGGCGACCGATGGAATCTCGTGGTACATGTTGAAGATCTCGCCTTCATCCATGGCCAGCGATTCGATGCAGTACTGATACGCGTGGGTGTGGATCGCCTCTTCGAAGGCCTGGCGCAGGATGTACTGGCGGCATTCCGGGTTGGTGATCAAGCGGTACACGGCCAACACCAGGTTGTTGGCGACCAGGGAGTCGGCGGTGGAGAAGAAGCCCAGGTTGCGCATGACGATGCGACGTTCGTCGTCGGTCAGGCCTTCGGGGTTTTTCCACAGGGCGATGTCGGCGGTCATGTTGACCTCTTGCGGCATCCAGTGGTTGGCGCAGCCGTCGAGGTACTTTTGCCAGGCCCAGTCGTACTTGAAAGGTACGAGTTGGTTGAGGTCGGCGCGGCAGTTGATCATGCGCTTTTCGTCGACGGCGACGCGGGCGGAGGCGCCTTCGAGTTCGGCGAGGCCTTCGGCGACGTCGAGGCTGTCGAGGGCGGCCTTGGCGCGCTTGATGGCGGCGGAGTCACTGGCGGTGACGGCGCGGGCTTCGATGGCGGCGGCGGCGCCGGCACCGTCGAGGCGGTCCATGTTGGCTTCGGTGGCGTGGCCGGCGTTGGCGCCTTTGGCGGTGGCTACTTCGCCGTCTTCTTCTTTGTCGAATTCGTCCCAGCTCAGCATGACGTGTCGTCTCCTGCGTGAGGGCTCAAAGGTGCCCGTGTGAAACCGGATGGTTGGGTGTTCACACGGCCCTGAGGCCGCGGTGGATCTTAAGGAATCGTTTGTTGCAGCTAGCGCACGCATTAAACGGAATAGGGTTACGGGTGCTCTGCGTGAGGCTTGAGGTGCGCAGCGGTCGGTGCAAGCTTGCGCGGGAGGCCTCAGGTCTGGCTCTTCATCCCGGTGTAAAGGGATATTGCAGGCCCGATTTACCCGCGCATTATAGGGAAAAAATCGGGTTTGTGTTGCGGCGGATAGCCTCAGAGGTCGGCCAAAATACGTGGAGTTACGGCCAGAGTATTGGTTTGCAAGGGTTTGCTGCTTGAGGATTTTTTAGCGAGCCATCCGTCTCTCCAGCCGTTGATAAGTAGGCCTATGCCTTGCATATGTCAGTTTGTATCCCTATATTGCATATGTCTGGCATAGGTAGGAGCTGAAATCATGCGCACTGTCTCAATATTTAAAAATGGAAAGAACCAAGCTATTCGTTTTCCCAACGATATGGCCTACGAAGGCGTAGGTGAGCTTGAAATCATCCGAAATGGCGACACGATTACGCTTCGCCCCGTACGGCCTAGCTGGGGATCTCTGAGAGACTTGCCCAAAGCGGACGAAGATTTTCTCAAGGAGCGTCAGTACGTGGTGGGTGATGAAGGCAGGTTCAATCTGTGACGACCTATATGCTGGATACCTGCATTTGCTCATTCATCATGCGTGAGCGGCCTGAGTGCGTTTTGGAGCGGTTGGCGGAGGAGGTGGCAAGAAATAATCGAATCGTTATTTCTGCCATTACCTATGCGGAGATGCGGTATGGGCAAATTGGCAAGAAGGCGTCGCCCAAACACAAGACATTGGTTGATGAGTTTGTGAAGCGGCTCGATGAGGTGTTGCCTTGGGGGCTCGCCGCCGTGGATGCGACGGTGGCGGTCAAGCGCGGTCTCACCGAGACTGGATTGATCATTGGTCAAAATGACACCGCTATTGCAGGGCATGCGATTGCTGCGGATTGCACGTTGGTGACCAATAACGTTCGGGAGTTCAGCCGAGTGGCGGGTTTGAAGTACGAGGATTGGGTTCACTAGCGGGGCGGGGATTTACAGCGTTGATATGGCGAATACCGCTATCGCAGGCAAGCCAGCTCCCACATTGGGATTGAGGCGTGGCGGGGATGGGTTCTTGGCCGCAAGAACGATTTCTTGCGGCGGCCAAGATCCGGGGTTAATGCTAACTTCAGAAATTATTATCCGTTAGAGCAACCATTGCCCATGACTTGATAGTTAAGAATATGGCGCTGACCTTGTGAATCTTCATATTCCATTTGCACCGGAACAACTTCGCATACTTCTGGAACCGTGCTCATGGATAATACTTTGGCGACGTCCAGATGGGTGCTGTAAGTGTAATCCTCTACAACCGGGGCGTTCTGGCCGGCCAGTTCGGTCGGGGCCTCATCGGCCAGGGCGGCGGTGGCGCACAGGCTGCTGAGGGCCATAACGACTAAAGCTTTCATTTCTCTATTTACCTTCTTCAGGGCGAAAGGGGTCACGGGGCCCTTGTGAGGCCGCGTGTGTAACTTGAGAGTTGGGAAGTTCGGATTAACGTTGCCTTCGTGGGGGCTGTTACGTTGTTAATCACGGTGCCTTGTTGGCGAAGTTGATTTTAGGCGTGCGGGGTATATTCATATACCCGTGCTTTTGATAAACACTATTGGCGGTTTTCGTAACAATCCTGTGGTAAAGCTTTTTTCATCTGCGCGCAAAGCCCCACAGGCTGCGTGCCAGAGCCTTAAAAGCGCATGGCATGGCATTTTGTAGGGGCTTGTTACTACCATCGTCGAATGGTTCTATGGGGGCGCCCCGGCTACAACAGGGCATACAAAAACAACTATTGTCACCGAGGTAAGAAAGATGAGTGCGGCTTCCCTGTACCCCGTTCGCCCCGAAGTAGCAGCCAACACGCTGACCGACGAGGCGACCTACAAGGCCATGTACCAGCAGTCGGTGGTCAACCCCGATGGCTTCTGGCGTGAACAAGCCAAGCGCCTTGACTGGGTCAAGCCTTTCACCGCGGTGAAGCAGACCTCTTTCGACGACCACCATGTCGACATCAAATGGTTTGCCGATGGCACCCTGAACGTTTCCTACAACTGCCTGGACCGTCACCTCGCCGAGCGTGGCGACCAGGCAGCCATCATCTGGGAGGGCGATGACCCTTCCGAAAGCCGCACCATCACCTACCGCGAGTTGCATGAAGAAGTCTGCAAGTTCGCCAACGCCCTGCGCGGCCAGGATGTGCACCGTGGCGACGTGGTGACTATCTATATGCCGATGATCCCCGAGGCCGTGGTCGCCATGCTGGCCTGTACCCGCATCGGTGCGATTCACTCCGTGGTGTTTGGCGGTTTCTCTCCGGAAGCCCTGGCCGGCCGCATCATCGACTGTCGGTCGAAGGTGGTGATCACCGCCGATGAAGGCATCCGCGCCGGTAAGAAGATTCCGTTGAAGGCCAACGTCGACGACGCGCTGACCAACCCGGAAACCAGCAGCATCCAGAAAGTCATCGTGTGCAAGCGCACCAATGGCAACATCAAGTGGAACCAGCATCGCGACATCTGGTACGAAGACCTGATGAAAGTGGCGGGTACCGTGTGCGCGCCTAAAGAGATGGGCGCCGAAGAAGCGCTGTTCATCCTGTACACCTCCGGCTCCACCGGCAAGCCGAAGGGCGTGCAGCACACCACCGGCGGCTACCTGCTCTACGCAGCACTGACCCACGAGCGCGTGTTCGACTACCGCCCGGGCGAAATCTACTGGTGCACCGCCGACGTCGGCTGGGTCACCGGCCACACCTATATTGTCTATGGCCCGCTGGCCAACGGTGCGACCACCTTGCTGTTCGAAGGTGTGCCGAACTACCCGGATATCACCCGCGTCGGCAAGATCGTCGACAAGCACAAGGTCAACATCCTCTACACCGCGCCGACCGCGATCCGCGCCATGATGGCGTCCGGCACTGCCGCGTGCGAAGGCGTGGACGGCAGCAGCCTGCGCTTGCTCGGCTCGGTGGGTGAGCCGATTAACCCGGAAGCGTGGGACTGGTACTACAAGAACGTCGGCCAATCCCGTTGCCCGATCGTCGACACCTGGTGGCAGACCGAAACCGGCGCCACCCTGATGAGCCCGCTGCCGGGCGCCCATGCCCTCAAGCCGGGTTCCGCTGCGCGCCCGTTCTTCGGTGTGGTGCCGGCGCTGGTGGACAACCTGGGCAACATCATCGAAGGCGCCGCCGAAGGCAACCTGGTGATCCTCGATTCGTGGCCGGGCCAGGCGCGTACCCTGTACGGCGACCATGACCGTTTCGTCGACACCTACTTCAAGACTTTCCGTGGCATGTACTTCACTGGTGACGGCGCGCGCCGCGATGAAGACGGCTACTGGTGGATCACCGGGCGTGTGGACGACGTGCTGAACGTGTCCGGCCACCGCATGGGCACCGCCGAGATTGAAAGTGCCATGGTCGCCCACCCGAAAGTCGCCGAGGCGGCGGTGGTGGGTGTGCCGCATGACATCAAAGGGCAGGGCATTTATGTGTATGTCACTCTGAAAAATGGCGAAGAACCGAACGAAGCGCTGCGCCTGGAGCTGAAGAACTGGGTGCGCAAGGAGATTGGGCCGATTGCTTCGCCGGATGTGATCCAGTGGGCGCCAGGCTTGCCGAAGACGCGCTCGGGGAAAATCATGCGGCGGATTTTGCGCAAGATTGCCACGGCTGAGTATGACGGGTTGGGGGATATCTCGACCTTGGCTGACCCGGGTGTGGTGGCGCATTTGATTGAGACGCACAAGACCATGAACGTCGCTTAAAAACGTGTACAGAGCCCCATTCGGTGAGAGCCGGGTGGGGCTTTTTTGTGGGGTTTTGAAACCTGTGGAGATCAACTGTGGGAGCTGGCTTGCCTGCGATGAGGGTGTGTCAGGCACAGGTGGGCTAACTGATCGATTGCTATCGCAGGCAAGCCCGCTCCCACAGTTGGATTGCATTTCAAAACGTGGCGGGTGAGCCGCCTGATAGCCCTCAATAACCACCAAGCCAATAAATATCGGTTTTTCGCGTAGGGCATTTCCGAATGTTACCGCCACCGCCAAATGTGTAACCCGTCGCCCAATCCTGAGGCAATGCGCTACGCCAACGCCCCTAAACACCGCGTTTTAGACACCCCAAGCAATAAGATTAAACGCCAGACTTGCCGTGCTAGAAGGGTTTGCGAATAATAGGCCCGCTATTTGCAGCATCAACAGGTTTAATATCTTTTGTCTCTGCATAAAAATCAGAGGCTGTCAATGTGCTGGAACCGCTTTCTCGGTGCTTCTGTAAATTGTTGTCGCATTGAGGAAATATCGGCTTCCGGCCTGTCGTTAGAATGCCGATCACTCGCTCGTCGTCTCAGGTGTTGAACCTGTGTAGGACGCAGCACCGCTATTCGGTTTCATTTAAGTCGCACCGTGGGCCACGGCTCATGCTGCTTATGCCCTATACCGATGGAGTCCCAAGATGAAGAAACTCGTGCTGTTGGGCGCCCTGGCGCTGTCCGTGCTGTCCATGCAGGCTTTCGCTGATGAGAAGCCCCTGAAGATTGGTATCGAAGCGGCTTACCCTCCGTTTGCCTCGAAGGCGCCGGATGGCAGCATCGTGGGTTTTGACTACGACATCGGCAACGCCCTGTGCGCAGAGATGAAGGTCAAGTGCGTGTGGGTCGAGCAAGAGTTCGACGGCCTGATCCCGGCGCTGAAAGTGCGCAAGATCGACGCGATCCTGTCGTCCATGTCCATCACGGACGACCGCAAGAAGTCCGTGGACTTCACCACCCGCTACTACCTGACCCCGGCACGCCTGGTGATGAAGGAAGGCACCACGGTCAGCGACAGCCTGGATGAATTGAAAGGCAAGAAAATCGGTGTGCAGCGCGGTTCGATCCATGACCGTTTCGCCAAGGAAGTGCTGGCCCCTAAAGGCGCCACCGTGGTGCCTTACAGCTCGCAGAACGAAATCTACCTGGACGTGGAAGCCGGTCGCCTCGATGGCACCGTGGCCGACGCCACCCTGCTGCAAGACGGCTTCTTGAAGACGCCAGCCGGTAAAGGCTACGCGTTCGTGGGCCCACAGTTCACCGACGTCAAATACTTCGGCGACGGCGTAGGCATCGCGGTACGCAAAGGCGACAAGGCCGAGCTGGACAAGATCAACGCGGCCATCGCGGCGATCCGTGCCAACGGCGAATACAAGAAAATCCAGGACAAATACTTCGACTTCGATATTTACGGCGCTGACCCTAAGTAACTCGTCGCAGCTGTCTGTCCCAATGGCGCAAGCAACAGAATTCCTGAGGTTTGCGCCATTTTTTCATCCCCCTTTTCGAGGACCTGAATCATGTTGAAAGGCTACGGGGCCGTCATCCTCGATGGCGCATGGTTGACGCTTCAGCTCGCCTTGTCGTCCATGGCCTTGGCCATCGTTCTGGGGCTGATCGGGGTCGCGTTACGCCTGTCGCCGGTGCGCTGGCTGGCCTGGCTGGGTGACCTGTACTCCACGGTGATCCGCGGGATCCCGGACCTGGTGCTGATCCTGCTGATTTTCTACGGCGGTCAGGACCTGCTCAACCGCGTCGCGCCGATGCTCGGCTACGACGACTATATCGACTTGAACCCCTTGGCCGCCGGTATCGGCACCCTGGGTTTCATCTTTGGCGCCTACCTGTCGGAAACCTTCCGTGGCGCCTTCATGGCCATTCCCAAGGGCCAGGCGGAAGCCGGCATGGCGTATGGTATGAGCCCCTTCCAGGTGTTTTTCCGGGTGATGGTGCCGCAGATGATTCGGCTGGCAATCCCCGGGTTTACCAACAACTGGCTGGTGTTGACCAAGGCCACCGCGCTGATTTCGGTGGTGGGCCTGCAAGACATGATGTTCAAGGCCAAGCAGGCGGCAGACGCCACCCGCGAGCCTTTTACCTTCTTCCTCGCAGTGGCGGCGATGTACCTGGTGATCACCAGCGTTTCGCTCCTGGCCCTGCGCTATCTTGAGAAGCGCTACTCGGTAGGCGTAAGGGCGGCTGATCTATGATCTTCGACTACAACGTCATTTGGGATGCCATGCCGCTGTACCTCGGCGGCTTGCTGACCACCCTGAAACTGCTCGCCATTTCGCTGTTCTTCGGCCTGCTCGCTGCCTTGCCCCTGGGTTTGATGCGGGTATCCAAGCAGCCGGCCGTCAACGGCGCAGCGTGGCTGTTCACCTATGTCATTCGCGGCACGCCGATGCTGGTGCAGCTGTTTTTGATCTATTACGGCCTGGCCCAGTTCGACGCGGTGCGCGAAAGCTTCCTGTGGCCGTTGCTGTCCAGCGCCACGTTCTGCGCGTGCCTGGCCTTTGCGATCAACACCAGCGCCTACACCGCCGAGATCATCGCCGGCAGCCTCAAGGCCACGCCCAATGGCGAGATCGAAGCGGCCAAGGCCATGGGCATGTCACGTTACAAGCTGTACCGCCGCATCCTGTTGCCGTCGGCCCTGCGCCGCGCGCTGCCGCAGTACAGCAACGAAGTGATTATGATGCTGCAGACCACGAGCCTTGCGTCCATCGTGACCCTGATCGACATCACCGGTGCCGCGCGCACGGTGAACGCCCAGTTTTACTTGCCCTTTGAAGCCTATATCACCGCCGGCGCGTTCTACCTGTGCCTGACCTTCATTCTGGTGCGCTTGTTCAAGTTGGCCGAAGGCCGCTGGCTGAGCTACCTGGCCCCACGGAAGCATTGATATGGAACGCATCGATCACCTGTTGCCCTGGGGTCACCTGGGCTGCGAGCGCCAACTGAGCGTGTTTCGTTTCGGCAGCGGCGAGCGCAAGGCGTATATCCAGGCCAGCCTGCACGCCGACGAACTGCCGGGGATGCGCGCGGCCTGGGAGCTGAAAAAGCGCCTGGCCGAACTGGAAGCGCAAGGCGCCCTCAATGGCGTGATCGAACTGGTGCCGGTGGCCAACCCGATGGGCCTGGGCCAGTTGCTGCAAGGCAGCCACCAGGGGCGTTTCGAAGTGGGCAGCGGCAAGAATTTCAACCGTGACTTCGTAGAGTTGAGCGAGCCGGTTGCCAAGCGGCTCGACGGCAAGCTGGGCGATGACCCGCACGCCAACGTGCGCATGATTCGCCAGGCGATGACCGATGCGCTCAACGCATTGCCTGCGCCGAGCAGCCAATTGCAGGGCATGCAACGTGTGTTGCTGAGCCACGCCTGCACCGCCGATGTGGTTCTCGACCTGCATTGCGACTGCGAAGCCGCGCTGCACATGTACGCGCTGCCCCAACACTGGCCGCAGTGGCGCTCGCTGGCCGCGCATTTGAATGTGAAAGTCGGCCTGCTGGCGGAAGACTCCGGCGGCAGTTCGTTCGATGAAGCCTGTTCTACACCCTGGTTACGTTTGGCCAAATCCTTTCCGGCGGCGCAGATTCCGCTGGCGTGCCTGGCGACGACGATGGAGCTGGGTGGCCAATCCGATACCGGGCGTGACGCGGCTATTTTCCATGCCGAGGGCATCCTGGCGTTTCTTGCCGAACAAGGCCTGATCAAGGGGGAGTGGCCAGCGCCACAGTATGAGCCTTGTGAAGGTATGCCGTTTGAAGGCACCGAAATGTTGTTCGCCCCCCATGCTGGCGTCATCAGTTTTCTGCGCACGCCGGGCGAATGGGTAGAGGCGGGCGATGAGATTTTTGAAGTGATAGACCCCTTGTCCGACCAGGTCAGCGTCGTCTGCGCCGGTACGGCCGGCGTGCTGTTTGCCGTGGAACGGCTGCGTTATGCCCAAGCAGGTTTTTGGCTGGCCAAGGTCGCAGGGCGTGAAGCCCTGCGCCATGGCAATTTGCTGAATGACTGACCCACTGTTTTTGTGAGAACCGACCGCATGTACAAACTTGAAGTCCAAGACCTGCATAAACGCTATGGCAGTCATGAAGTGCTCAAAGGTGTGTCCCTGGCCGCCGCGGCCGGTGATGTGATCAGCATCATCGGTTCCAGTGGTTCGGGCAAAAGTACCTTTTTGCGCTGCATCAACCTGCTGGAGCAACCCCACGCCGGCAAGATTCTGCTCAACAACGAAGAGCTGAAACTGGTGGCCAACAAGGACGGCGCCATGAAGGCGGCCGACCCGAAACAGCTGCAGCGCATGCGCTCGCGCCTGTCGATGGTGTTCCAGCATTTCAACCTGTGGTCGCACATGACCGCGCTTGAAAACGTGATGGAAGCGCCGGTGCACGTGTTGGGCATGTCGAAAAAAGACGCGCGTGAAAAGGCCGAGCATTACCTGGCCAAAGTTGGCGTGGGCCATCGCAAGGATGCGTTCCCCGGCCACATGTCCGGCGGCGAGCAGCAGCGCGTGGCGATTGCCCGTGCCCTGGCGATGGAGCCCGAGGTGATGCTGTTCGACGAACCGACCTCGGCGCTGGACCCGGAACTGGTGGGCGAAGTGCTCAAGGTGATGCAGGACCTGGCCCAGGAAGGCCGCACCATGGTGGTGGTGACCCACGAAATGGGCTTTGCCCGTGAAGTGTCGAACCAGTTGGTGTTCTTGCACAAAGGCATTGTTGAAGAGCGTGGCAACCCGCGTGAAGTGCTGGTCAATCCCCAGTCCGAGCGCCTTCAGCAGTTCCTCTCTGGCAGCTTGAAATAGTGCCCCTGTGGGAGCGGGCTTGCTCGCGAATGCGGTGTTCCAGCTGCGCATGAGTTGACTGACACACCGCATTCGCGAGCAAGCCCGCTCCCACATTGGATTTTCATCGTTTTTGAGATTTGTTTTGGTTTCCGGGCTAGCATTGGCCTTTGTCTTCATTACCGTTACTCGCTTCGGATAGCACTCCATGACCGCCCATAAAATTGGTTTCCTGATTTGGCCCAGCACAAAAGCCCTGACGCTTGCGCTGGCTGAGGAGGCCTTGCGCGTTGCTCAGCGGGTGCATCCGGACGTGGTCTACGAGTTGTCGTTCCTGCTCGCCGAGCCGCCCATCGAAGGCGCCTGGCAACTGCCGGGTGAGCCGTGGGCCGGCAAGCTTGAAGGCTTCCAGAAGCTGTTCCTGCTGGCGGACGAACCGCCGACCGTTATCGCCTCGCAACTGAGCACCGCGCTCAAACAGCTGGTACGCGCCGGCTGTGTGATTGGCGGTTTGTCTGCCGGTGTTTATCCGCTGGCCCAGTTGGGTTTGCTGGATGGCTACCGCGCCGCCGTGCACTGGCGCTGGCAGGACGATTTCGCCGAACGCTTCCCCAAGGTCATCGCCACCAGCCACCTGTTTGACTGGGACCGCGACCGCCTGACCGCCTGCGGTGGCATGTCGGTACTCGATTTGCTGCTGGCGGTACTGGCCCGTGACCACGGCGCCGAACTGGCCGGTGCGGTATCCGAAGAACTGGTCGTTGAGCGCATCCGCGAAGGCGGCGAGCGCCAACGCATTCCCCTGCAAAACCGCCTGGGCTCCAGCCATCCAAAGCTGACTCAGGCCGTTCTGCTGATGGAAGCCAACATCGAAGAACCGCTGACCACCGACGAAATCGCCCAGCACGTGTGTGTGTCGCGACGACAACTCGAACGCATCTTCAAGCAATACCTCAACCGCGTCCCGAGCCAGTACTACCTGGAGCTGCGCCTGAACAAGGCGCGCCAGATGCTCATGCAAACCAGCAAGTCGATCATCCAGATCGGCCTGTCGTGCGGCTTCTCGTCGGGGCCGCACTTTTCCAGCGCCTACCGCAATTTTTTCGGCGCCACCCCCCGTGAAGACCGCAACCAGCGGCGCAGCAGCAGCCCGTTCGAACTGTCGTCGGTGCCCGCCGAACGCGGCTGATCTTTATTCCTCCATGGGTTCCTCAGGTTGTGGAACCAGGACGTCACCGTTGCCCTCCAGGGTGATTTCAACAATCTGAAAGTCGATCCCGGTGCGCAGGTAGTACGCCCGCAGCCGCCTGAGGCTGGCCAGTGACCAGGGGTTGCCCCTGAAGTCGGAGTCGTCGTCGAACGTTTGCTGGCCTTCCAACAGTGCCGCCGGAACCTCGCGAATCTGGTTGCCGCTCAGGTCCAGGTTGTGGAGTTCGGGCAGCAGGAACACACCGGCGGGCATTTCGCTGATCTGCGTGTTGGGCAAGTGCAGGGAGTTCAACTGTTGCAGTTGGCTGACGTCAGGCGCATGGCCCAGCGGGTTATTGCTCAGGTCCAGGTATTCCAGCGTGTGCAGGTCACTGATGGCGCGGGCCTCGGCGGGCGACAGGCGGATGGCGCAGTCAGACAGGTCAAGGGTGGCGAGCCCGGGCATGCTGAAGAGCGCCGAGGGCAGTTTATTCAGTGTGCAGTGGCTCACGATCAGGGTTTGCAGCGCGGTGAAGCGGCTGAGCGTGCCGTCCATGCCCGTCAGGGTAAAAGTGCCCTTGAGCTCAAACGAGGTGACGTGCTCGAAGCTCGCCCGCAGGTCTGGCAAGGCGCCGATAATGGGGGTGTCCAGCACCAGCGCGTAGGACGTGCGATCGTCGAGGCTTTCCCCGTCTTCCGGGATCTCACGGCGCCAGGCCCTTTGCAGTTGGTCCTTGATGCGGTTGCGGTTGGCTTCTTCCTGGATGCGCGTGATGTCATCCAGGGCTCCGCCCAGCAGCGGGTGCTGCGCAGGTGCGTCATTGACCCAGCGTTGCAGGTCGGCGACCAACTGCTGGTAGTCGGCCTCAAGGGTGCCGAGGGCGGTATCAATGTCATCCAGGCTGCCGGGCAGCCCGAATACGATGCGGTTCAGTTCTTTTTCGTTGTCCTTTTCTCTGTCTTTCACGTTCGGGTACAGGCGCCTGGCCCGTTCACGCTGGGCGATGGGCACCTGAATATTGAAAAACTCGCCCGTACGCTGGCAGTGGCGTTTGACTTGCTCCAGCGCCGGCCGTGCCAGCGGGTTGGCGGCCAGGTCAAACGCCTGGGCGAGGTTGGCCGGCAGAGCGAGCAGCTCGGCAGGCACCTGCTCGATGGCGTTATGGCTGAGTTTGATGATCTGGCGCGGGGTCTGCGTCAACAGGCTTGTCGGCACTTCGGTCAGCCCGGTGCGTTGTAGCAGCAGCGTGACCAGGTTCGGCATGCGGCTGAAGTCCGGCAGCTCGCCCACGGGGTTGCCGACCAGGCTCAGGTGCTTGAGTTGAGGCATGCGCTCCAGGCTCGCCCGGCTGTCGGCCGACAGGGTAATGGCGCAGTTTTCGAGTTCCAGGAACCACAGCTTGCGCAGCGTGAAAACGGCGTGGGGAATGTCGTTCAGCGTCGCCCGGTTGAGGTTCAGTACCTGCACATTGGGGAAGCTGCCCAGAAAACTGTCGATGTTGATTGGGGCGTCGTTGTCTTCGATCATCAGCCAGGAAATATGCCGAAACGCTGCGTCGAGGGTCGGCAGCTCGCCGGCCATGTAGCGCGTGATGATCAAGGAGTGGGGTTGGCGGCTACCCTCGGTCAGCTCGTGCCGCCAACTGCTTTCCAGCAGCCGGCGCAGCGCGATTCGCCTGGCGAATTCCTCCGGTGCGAGCCCGGGTGCCTGCTCCCATTGTGCGAGTTGGGTTTGCAGGGTTTGCAGTTCCGCCGCCAGGCGGGCGAGTTCGACCTGGCCGGCTTCAAGCGTACCCGGCAGGCCGTAGATCAATCGGCTGAGTTCCTTGCGGTTCATGCTCGGGTACAGCCTGTGCGCATCGCGCAAGTCACTCGCAGGCGCGTCGATTTCAAAGTAGGTGCCATGGTGATGGAAGTAGGTTTTGGCCTCTTCCATGGCGGTGCGTGACAGTGGGTTGCCACCCAGGTCGTATTTGTCGCCCACCTCCGGTGCAGAGGTGAACAGCGCGGCGGGCAGCTCGCGGATCCGGTTGTCGTTGAGCAGGGCCACTTGCAGTTCGGGATGATTCAGCAGGCCTTGCGGGAATTGCTCGATAGCGGTGTGGGACAGGTCGAGGTGGATCAGGTGGGGCATGGCCTCGACACTTGGCGCGAGCCCCAGTGGGTTGTTATGCAGCGTCAGCGATTGCAGGCGTTGCAGCCCACTGATACGCGACTGGGTGGCGGGTGTCAGCCGCAGGTTGCAGTTGCTCAGGCTCAGGGTGTTCAAGCGTGGCAGATTGAAAATTGCCTCCGGTGGGGTGCCCAGGTTGAAGCCTTGGATGGTCAGATGCCGCAGCCGTTGAAACCGGCCCAGGAATGCATCGGCGCCCAGGGTTTGCGGATAGCCGCTCAGGGTCAGCAGCGACACATGCTCGAAGTTCGCCGTCAGTGCCGGCAAGCTGGCGAGGGTGGGGTATTCCAGGCGCAGGGTGTGGCCATCTACCGCGGGGTCATCGAAGTAATGGTCCACCTCGGTTTCGCGGCGCCAGCAGCGGCGCAATTCCTTGGCGGTCTTTTTCCGGTTGCGCCGTTCATTGCGTGCGTCATTCGACGAAAGGGGCTGCCCGGTGTCGGGGTGGTTGTCGAGGGGCTGCTGCTCCCAGGTGGTCAGGTCGCGGTCCAGTTGGCGGTATTCCTCGGCCAGCGCCGCGAGGTTGTTGGCGGTGCCGCCGGGCTGGTTGTGCAGGTGGTTGAGCAAATCGGCGATCTGCTGCTGATTGATCTGCGGGAACAATGCGGCAGCCCGCTCTTCCAGGCTCGGTAGCTGCGCAGCCCGTGCCGTCAAGGCCGGATAGCCGCTGTCACTGCCCAGGTGGCGCAGGGTTTCCCGGGGCGGTGGGCGCAGGGCGTCGCCTCCCAGAACCTGGCGCAGTTCGTCGCGTTTGAGCGGGTTGTGGCGCAAGCGTTGTTTGAGCAGGGAGCCTTGGCCGATACCGATACCCAGGGCGTCGCGCTGGGCATCGGGCAACGCATTGAGAATGGCGGTGTACAAATCGGTTTCGCCGAACAGCGGGCCCTGGTCGTCATGGGGCACATAACGGCCGGCGGCGGTGCGCACCAGCGTACGCCGGATCGGTGCTTCCTGTGGGCCAACTTGCAGCCAGCCCGGGGCTGCCGGGTCAAGGTGCGTGGCTTGCAGGCGTACCAGGCCAGACCAGCCCGGTAGCAGTTTCAGTGTGTTCAAGGCCAGGCGCTCGCTGTCGATATTCGGTGCGCTCGCCACGTGCAGGCCATCGTAGGCACGATTGAGCCGCACTTCGGCCAGGGCGTCTTCGGCCAAATGAGCCAGGCGCGGTGGTGTGCGCTGGGCGTCCAGTTCTTCCAGCTCGGCGGCGCTGGCCTGGTCCAGCAAGCGGGTGATGACCTTGGCGGGCAGGCCGGGAGCAGTTTGCATCATTTGTTGAGTGTGCCCGTCCGGCGACGGTTGCAGTTGGGCGTAGTGCGTGTCGAACAGCTCGGTGCGATGGGCCTCGGCCAGCCGCGCCAGTTTTTTGCGCAACTGCTTTACGCGGTTGTCCAGGCTCAGTTGCGGGTCGGCGGCGCGTTCGCCGAACTGGGCGCGGATTTCCTCAGGGCTCAGGGTTTGCAGCACGGTCTTGAGCAACTCACCATTGGCCAGTTGCGCCTCGTGCACTTGCACCACGGGCTGGTTCATGTCGCCGAACGTCCACACCGTGTTGCCCGCCGCATCCAGCATGCGCAGGGCACGGGTTGCGGGCCAGCCGCCGTAGGCGGTGAGCACGTGGAGCAAGTCCTGCGGGTCGATGTGTGCGTGTTGCGCGGGGTCGTCGCTGTCCAGGCGTTCGATCAGGGTGTTCAGGTCGCGGTCGATGCGCAGGCGGTCGAAGGTGTCGTCCAGCAGTGGGGGCACGGGGTCGCCGCGTACGTGCATCTTGCGCAACGCGTTTTCAGGCGTGCCGCTGAGGTCCAGTGCCAACTGCCGGTCGGCCTCGCTCAGCTGGCTGACACCCTGGCCGAGGCGGCGTAACAGGGTTGGCTGGTCCCAGCGCAATGGCGAATCCAGCTCGGAGTGCCAGGCGCCGGCGCCGTTGTGTTGCAGGCGCGGGGTATAGGCATCAGACCGGGTCGGGTGCTTGATCACATAGCGGTCATCGGCGGTTTTTTGCACCGCGTAAAGGTGGTTTTCCAGGGGCAGTATCGATTCGCCACGCACCGAATTCAGGCCTTGCGCATCGGTCCCTAGCCGGGCAGGCACGGTGATGTCTTGTCGATAGGCGGTGAGGTCGGGTTTCCAGTAACGCTTGGCGCCATTGGCGAGGGTGACGGGTTTGAACCGGTCGATAAATGCCAGCACGTCTGCGGGCAGCACCTTGCGCAATTCGGCGGCGCCAATCGTACTGCCTGCGCCAAACGCACCCAGTTGGACCAGTGACTGCAGCACGCTCATCAAGTGGCCGAACGCTTCCTGGGGCAAACCCTCAGCCCAGTCGACAATGCCTTCGAACACTTCATCGAGCAATTGCCAGGCCATGTAACCCAGCATTAACTCCCCCAACCCGGGAATAAACGGCGCAACGATCAGCAGTGCGGTGTTGAGGATTGAGGAGGCCACGTTCACAAACGAGTCCCACAGCGCCCAGCGTGCGTTCCGGTCGACCGTGGCCGTGGACACCGCCTGGGTGCGGGCGTCGTTGAGTATCTTGTTGAGTTTTTGCTGGTAGAGCGCGTGCCATACATCGCCCTGAATGGGCGTGGCGACAAATTGCAGCTTGGGGTCGTCAGTCGGCTCTTTGCGCCATGCTGCCAAGCCGCTGCCGTATTCAGGCGGGTGCCATTTGATCCGCGCCAGGCGCTGGCTCAAGTTGGCGAAAAACAGCCCGCGGTGTTCGTGGGCCACGAAACGGCTGAAAAACGTCTGGTAGTCCGGTTCGCGCAGCTGCCGGGTGAGTGCCTGTTTGAATGCCAATGCTGACGCATATTCCTTGAGTGGGTGTTGCGGGTCGTCCGGCACGTAGGCGACCAGGCGTTGCACCGAGCGGGTAGTTTCAAGGTTGGGGGCCAGCAGCAGGATGCCTGTCAGCGGCGCATCCATCATTTGTAGCGTGTGGCCGCGCAAGGCCAGGTTGCTGCGGCCTTGCAGCAGGCCTTCGACCTCACGCGCGAAGTCTTCCTGGATATCCCCGCGCTGGCGGGCCAGCTGCAAGGCTGCGCGCAGGGCGGCTTTCTGGCTGGCATCGACCTTGGTTTGCAGCACGGCCGCGCTGACCGGTTCGCTCTGGCCCAGTTGCGTGCTTAGGTACGTCTGGTACTGCGCGCCGATATCCAGCTCACGGCACAGACCGGTGAACGTGGCAATGCCGAGGGTTTGGCGAAGGTCGGGCAGGGTGTCGAACTGGCCGTTGGCGTCTGGTTGGGTGATGAAGGTCGAGTCGGCCTCAAAAGCGCCCGCGAGGGTTTCGCCGTGCTCGAAGTTGTGCAGGGCGGCGTCCAGCAGCGACACGGTCCAGGTGCGCGCGGCGCCAGTGGGAATCGAAAACCACGGCACATGCTGGGGGATATAGAGGCGCAGGTAGACGGTTTCGCTGTCAAGCACCAGGCCATAGCGGGTCTTCAGGGCTTCCTCCAGCAGTGTGCGAGCGAACACCCGTGGGCCCTGCACCTGTTTGAGCGCGTCATCCACAGCAGTTTGCGCGCGCCCGTGCACGTCGCTCAGGCGCTTGAACTCGGCCTGTGTGGGGTGCGGTTGCGGTGTGGTCTGGGCCAGGGCCTGTTGCCGGGCGCTTGAAGCCTGGCCGAGCCACGGCGGAATGGCGTTTGTCAGAAGGTCGTAATGGCTGTCCGGCTGGCCGGCGTCGTGGGGGGCGGAGGGCGTACTCATGCGGAATCTCTGATAGGCAGGAAAGCACATCAGTAGATCAGCGCGTTTCGCGCCGCCGGCTCTAGATAGTTAGTTTAAACTGCGCCATTGCGATGCTATTTGTCGCATTGGCGTAAACCCGCCAAAATCGCGGGTTGGCGCTATAAGAAGTTGTCGCTTGGCGGCAAGGCCGCGCTGAAAACTGTCCTTACAATCCCTGCATCGCCCGCCAGTTCCAGGCAGGCGTTCCTCTTCAGGAGACTCCGATGTCCGTTGAGCAAGCCCCGGTGCAACGTGCCGATTTCGACCAGGTCATGGTGCCTAACTACGCCCCGGCCGCATTCATCCCTGTGCGTGGCGAAGGTTCGCGCGTGTGGGACCAGGCGGGCCGCGAGCTGATCGACTTTGCCGGCGGCATCGCGGTCAACGTATTGGGCCACGCCCACCCGGCGCTGGTCGGTGCATTGACCGAACAGGCCAACAAACTGTGGCATGTCTCCAACGTCTTCACCAATGAGCCGGCCCTGCGCCTGGCGCACAAGCTGATCGACGCCACCTTTGCCGAGCGCGTGTTTTTCTGCAACTCCGGCGCCGAAGCCAACGAGGCCGCCTTCAAGCTGGCCCGTCGCGTCGCGTTCGACCGTTTCGGCACCGAGAAATACGAAATCATCGCCGCGCTGAACAGCTTCCACGGCCGTACCCTGTTCACCGTCAACGTCGGTGGCCAGTCCAAGTACTCCGATGGTTTCGGGCCGAAAATCACCGGCATCACCCACGTGCCTTACAACGACCTGGACGCGCTGAAAGCGGCCGTTTCGGACAAGACCTGCGCCGTGGTGCTGGAACCGATCCAGGGCGAAGGCGGCGTGTTGCCGGCCGAGCTGGCTTACCTGCAAGGCGCCCGCGAACTGTGCGACGCGAACAACGCATTGCTGGTGTTTGACGAAGTGCAGACCGGCATGGGCCGCAGCGGCCACCTGTTCGCGTATCAACATTACGGCGTGGTGCCGGACATTCTCACCAGCGCCAAGAGCCTGGGCGGTGGTTTCCCGATTGCGGCCATGCTCACCCGTGAAGACCTGGCCAAGCACCTGGTGGTCGGCACCCACGGCACCACTTACGGCGGCAACCCGCTGGCGTGCGCGGTGGCCGAGGCGGTGATTGACGTGATCAACACCCCTGAAGTACTGGCCGGTGTGAACGCCAAACACGACCTGTTCAAGGCGCGCCTGGAACAGATCGGCAAGCAATACGGCATCTTCACCGAAGTGCGCGGCATGGGCCTGCTGATCGGTTGCGTGCTTAGCGATGCCTTCAAAGGCAAAGCCAAGGACGTGTTCAACGCGGCCGAGAAAGAAAACCTGATGATCCTGCAAGCCGGCCCGGACGTGGTGCGTTTCGCACCGAGCCTGGTGGTGGAAGAGGCGGACATCCAGGAAGGTCTGGACCGTTTTGAGCGGGCTGTGAAGGCGCTGACGCAAGGCTGATGGACCGCTCGGCGTCCGAGCGATCGGGCGTCGAACACAAATTCTAAACGCCGGACTGGATCAAATGTGGGAGCCGCTTGTGTGGCGAGGGAGCTTGCTCCCGCTGGAGTGCGAAGCGCTCCCAAGCTTTTTTTGGGGCCGCTGCGCAGCCCAGCGGGAGCAAGCTCCCTCGCCACACAAACCCGCTCCGAATCAGAGTCTGTCCGGCATTTTTCCCTCTGTGAGTTTTTCGAGTTAAGGAGTGACACCATGCTGGTGATGCGCCCCGCGCAAATGGCTGACCTGGGCGAGGTACAGCGTCTGGCTGCGGACAGCCCGATTGGTGTCACCTCCTTGCCGGACGACGTGGAACGCCTGAGCGACAAGATCGCCGCCAGCGAAGCGTCCTTCGCGGCCGAGGTCAGTTTCAACGGTGAAGAAAGCTATTTCTTCGTGCTCGAAGACACCGAGACCGGCAAGCTCGCCGGCTGCTCGGCCATCGTCGCTTCGGCCGGTTACTCGGAGCCGTTCTACAGCTTCCGTAACGAGACCTTCGTGCACGCCTCGCGTGAGCTGAAGATTCACAACAAGATTCACGTGCTTTCCCAGTGCCACGACCTCACCGGCAACAGCCTGCTCACCAGTTTCTACGTAAAGCCCGAACTGGTCGGTTCGCCGTGGTCGGAACTCAATTCCCGTGGCCGCCTGCTGTTCGTCGCCAGCCACCCCGAACGCTTTGCCGACTCGGTGGTGACCGAGATCGTCGGCTACAGCGACGAGAACGGTGACTCGCCGTTCTGGGACGCCATCGGCCGCAACTTCTTCGACCTCAATTACGCCGCCGCCGAGCGCCTGTGCGGGCTGAAAAGCCGCACCTTCCTCGCCGAGCTGATGCCGCATTACCCGATCTACGTACCGCTGCTGCCGGACGAAGCCCAGGAAGCCATGGGCCAAGTGCACCCGCGTGCGCAGATCACCTTCGACATCCTGATGCGCGAAGGCTTTGAGACCGACCACTACATCGACATCTTCGACGGTGGCCCGACGCTGCATGCACGGGTCTCGGGCATCCGCTCGATCGCCCAGAGCCGCGTGGTGCCGGTGAAGATCGGCGAGATGGTCAAGGGGGCTGGGCGCCAGTACCTGGTGAGCAACGCTCAGTTGCAGGATTACCGCGCGGTGATGCTGGAACTGGACTATGCGCCGGGCAAACCGGTGACGCTGGACCTGGCAGCCGCCGAAGCGCTTGGCGTTGGCGAGGGCGCGAGTGTGCGCCTGGTCGCGGTTTAAAGAATTGGGTTTTGCGGGTGGCTGCCAAACAGCGGCCCGTCTGAGGAGATAGCATGATCGTTCGTCCCGTACGCAGCAGCGATTTACCAGCCCTGATTGATCTGGCGCGCAGCACCGGTACCGGCCTCACCACCTTGCCGGCCAATGAAGAGCGCCTGACCCACCGCGTGGGCTGGGCCGAGAAAACCTTTCGCGGCGATGCCGGGCGCGGTGATGCCGACTACCTGTTCGTGCTGGAAAACGACGAAGGTCGCGTGGTGGGCATTTCCGCCATTGCCGGCGCCGTCGGCCTGCGCGAGCCCTGGTACAACTTCCGGGTCGGCCTGACGGTCAGTGCCTCCCAGGAACTGAATATCTACCGCGAGATTCCGACGCTGTTTCTGGCCAACGACCTCACCGGCAATTCCGAGCTGTGCTCGTTGTTCCTGCACGCCGATTACCGCACCGGCCTCAACGGCCGCATGCTGGCCAAGGCGCGCATGCTGTTTATCGCCGAGTTCCCGCAACTGTTCGGCAACAAGATCATTGCCGAGATGCGCGGTGTGTCCAACGATGCCGGGCGTTCGCCGTTCTGGGAAAGCCTGGGCCGGCACTTCTTTAAAATGGAATTCAGCCAGGCTGATTACCTCACCGGCGTGGGCAACAAGGCGTTTATCGCCGAGCTGATGCCGAAGTTTCCGCTGTACAGCTGCTTCCTGTCCGAGGACGCGCGCAATGTGATCGGCAAGGTCCACCCGGACACCGAGCCGGCGCTGAGCATGCTCAAGAGCGAAGGGTTCAGCTACCAGGGCTATGTCGATATCTTCGACGCGGGACCTGCGGTGGAGTGTGAAACCTCCAAGATCCGTGCGGTGCGCGACAGCCAGTCGCTGGTGTTGGCCATCGGTACGCCGGGGGACGACGCCACGCCGTTCCTGATCCACAACCGCAAGCGCGAAGAGTGCCGCATTACCGCCGCACCGGCCCGTCTGGCGGCAGGCACGCTGGTGGTCGACCCACAGACCGCCAAACGTCTGCAACTGGTGGTGGGTGATCAAGTGCGTGCTGTTCCGTTGTCTGCTGCCCGGGAGTCCAAGTAATGAATTCGCTGTATATCGCAGGTAGCTGGCTGGCTGGCCAGGGTGAACTGTTTGAATCGCGCAACCCGGTGACCCAGCAGGTGCTGTGGGCCGGTAATGGCGCGAGCGCCGAACAGGTCGAGTCCGCCGTGCAGGCTGCGCGCCAAGCGTTTCCCGCCTGGGCCAAGCGTTCGCTGGAAGAGCGCATCGGCGTGCTGGAAACCTTCGCGGCCACGCTGAAAAGCCGCGCCGATGAAATCGCCCGCTGCATCGGTGAAGAAACCGGCAAGCCGCTGTGGGAATCGGCAACTGAAGTCACCAGCATGGCCAACAAGATTGCCATCTCGGTACAGAGCTACCGCGAGCGCACCGGCGAGAAGAGCGGCCCGTTGGGCGACGCCACCGCCGTATTGCGCCACAAGCCCCACGGCGTGGTGGCGGTGTTTGGCCCTTACAACTTCCCGGGCCACTTGCCGAACGGGCATATCGTTCCGGCGCTGCTGGCGGGTAACACCGTGTTGTTCAAGCCGAGCGAGCTGACCCCGAAAGTCGCCGAGCTGACGGTGCAATGCTGGATCGAAGCCGGTTTGCCGGCGGGCGTGCTGAACCTGCTGCAAGGCGCGCGGGAAACCGGTATTGCCCTGGCGGCCAACCCGGGTATCGACGGGTTGTTCTTCACCGGCTCCAGCCGCACCGGCAATCACCTGCACCAGCAATTCTCCGGGCGCCCGGACAAGATCCTCGCGCTGGAAATGGGCGGCAACAACCCGCTGGTGGTGGACGAAGTCGCCGACGTGGACGCGGCGGTCTACACAATCATTCAATCGGCGTTTATCTCCGCCGGCCAACGCTGTACCTGTGCCCGTCGCCTGCTGGTGCCGGAAGGCGCGTGGGGTGATGCGTTGCTGGCGCGCCTGGTGGCGGTCAGCTCGACCATCGAAGTGGGGGCATTTGATCAGCAACCCGCGCCGTTCATGGGGTCGGTGATTTCCCTCGCTGCGGCCAAGGCCTTGATGGACGCTCAGGAACTGATGCTGGCCAATGGCGCCGTGGCCCTGCTGGAAATGACTCAGCCACAGGACCAGGCGGCGTTGCTGACCCCGGGCATCATTGACGTGACCGGGGTGACCGAGCGCGAAGATGAAGAACTGTTTGGCCCGTTGTTGCAGGTGATCCGCTACGCTGATTTTGAAGCGGCGATTGCCGAGGCCAACAACACTCAGTACGGTTTGGCCGCTGGCTTGCTGTCGGACTCCGAAGCGCGTTACCAGCAGTTCTGGCTGGAAAGCCGCGCGGGGATCGTCAACTGGAACAAACAACTGACCGGCGCGGCCAGTACCGCTCCGTTTGGTGGGGTAGGGGCGTCGGGCAACCACCGCGCCAGTGCGTATTACGCGGCGGATTATTGTGCGTACCCGGTGGCCTCGCTGGAGACTCCAAGCCTGGTGGTCCCGGCAACGCTGACCCCCGGTGTAACACTCAAGTGAAGATGGCCCCGATCTGATGTGGGAGCTGGCTTGCCTGCGATAGCATCACCTCGGTCTGACTGGAAGACCGAGTCGCCTGCATCGCAGGCAAGCCAGCTCCCACAGTGATCGGGTTTACAGCTATAGATCTGCAGTTAATGCCTATAAAAACAGATGTTCGTGGAGCCTCGCCGATGAAATCCTGTGAAGTCAATTTTGACGGTCTAGTGGGGCCGACCCATAACTACGGCGGTTTGTCCTACGGCAACGTCGCGTCCCAGAGCAACAGCCAGCAGTCTTCGAACCCGAAGGAAGCGGCGTTGCAGGGCCTGCAAAAAATGAAAGCCCTGATGGACATGGGTTTTGTACAAGGTGTGCTGGCGCCCCAGGAACGTCCTGATGTGGCGGCCTTGCGCAACCTGGGGTTCAGCGGCACTGATGCGCAGGTGATCCAGCAGGCCGCCAAGCAGGCGATGCCGTTGCTGGTGGCGAGCTGTTCGGCGTCGAGCATGTGGGTGGCCAACGCCGCCACCGTCAGCCCGAGCGCCGACACAGCCGATGGCCGCGTGCATTTCACCGCCGCCAACCTCAACTGCAAATACCACCGCAGCATCGAACATCCGACCACCAGCCGCGTGCTCGGGGCGATGTTTGCTGATCAGAAGTACTTTGCCCACCACGCGGCCTTGCCGGCCGTGGCGCAGTTCGGCGACGAAGGCGCAGCCAACCACACGCGTTTCTGCCGTGAGTACGGTGAAGCGGGCGTGGAGTTCTTCGTGTTCGGCCGCAGCGCGTTCGACACCCGTTACCCGGCGCCGCAAAAGTACCCGGCGCGCCAGACCCTTGAGGCGTCCCAGGCCGTCGCACGGCTGCACGGCTTGAAAGATGACGGCGTGGTCTACGGCCAGCAGAACCCGGCGGTGATCGATGCGGGCGTGTTCCATAACGATGTGATCGCGGTCGGCAACGGCGAAGTGCTGTTCTATCACGAGGATGCGTTCCTCAATACCGAGCAGATGCTCGCCGAACTGCAAGGCAAACTCGGCAAGCTGGGCGGCAACTTCCAGTCGGTGTGCGTGCCTCGCGCCCAGGTCAGCGTCGAAGACGCCGTGCGCTCCTACTTGTTCAACAGCCAGTTGCTGAGCCGCCCTGACGGTTCGATGCTGCTGATCGTGCCGGAAGAATGCCGCGCCAACGAGCGTGTCTGGCAATACCTGCAAAGCCTGACGGCCTCCGGTGGGCTGATCCGCGAAGTGAAGGTGTTCGACCTCAAGCAAAGCATGCAGAACGGCGGCGGTCCGGCGTGCCTGCGTTTGCGCGTGGCCTTGAATGAAACGGAACTGGCGGCGGTGAACCCAGGCGTTATCATGACCGCGCCGTTGTACGAAACGCTGACCCAGTGGGTAGGCAAGCACTACCGCGACAGCCTGCGTGAAAGCGACCTGGCTGACCCGCAATTGCTGCTTGAGTGCCGGACGGCACTGGATGAACTGACGCAAATCCTTAAACTGGGCTCGGTTTATCCTTTCCAGATCAATTAACGCCATACGGCTGAGAACTATTGTTATGACCACCGACACCCTGAAACTGATTCTTGAAGACATCGACGGCACCCAGCTGGAAACCTCCTGCACCCGCGTCGCCGTGGTCTGGCAGGGCAAGGAAATCTGGATCCAGCACGACGGCCGCGGCCAATTGCTGATCGGTGTGGATGTGGAAGAAGGCGACGCCGAATACGCCAACCTGCTGATGCGCCCATTGGCCACCAACTTGATGAGCCTGCAACTGGAAATGGAACCGGCCGACGTTGACGGTGATGACGACGATCACGTCCACGGCCCAGGCTGCAACCACTAAGGAAGCCCCTTATGCTCGCCCTCGGCAAACTGCTTGAACTGACCCTCGCCGGTCGCGAACCGGCGCAAAAAATTCAACTGACTGTCGACGGCGTGCAGATGCGCTGGCTCAGCGAGGGCGCACTCGAAGTGCGCCCGCCGCAGGCCCGCGACAACGGCAGCGACCTGTTGCTGTCGTCCGGCATCCATGGCAACGAAACGGCGCCTATCGAACTGCTCGACCGCCTGTTGCATGGTATCGCCCGTGGGGAGATCAAACCCCGCACCCGTATTCTGTTCCTGTTCGGCAACCCCGAGGCCATGCGCCGCGGCGAGCGTTATCTCGAACTGGACGTCAACCGGCTGTTCAACGGCCGTCATGAAAAAAACATTGGCCCCGAAGCCATGCGCGCCGCCGAGCTTGAGCAACTGGCCCGCAGTTTCTTCAGCCTGCCTGGCCGTTCGCGCCTGCATTACGACCTGCACACGGCCATTCGCGGCTCGAAGATCGAGCAATTTGCCCTGTACCCATGGAAGGACGGGCGCCAGCATTCTCGCCACGAACTGGCCCGCTTGCGCGCCGCCGGCATGGAAGCGGTGCTGCTGCAGAACAAGACCTCGATCACCTTCACCGCGTTTACCTACGAGCAACTCGACGCCGAGGCGTTCACCCTGGAATTGGGCAAGGCGCGGCCATTTGGGCAGAACCAGGGTGTGGACGTGTCCCGCCTGGAAACCCGCCTGAAGCAGATCATCGAAGGTACCGAGCCTGAGACGGACAGCCTTGACGGCTTGCAACTGTTCGCCGTGTCGCGCGAAGTCATCAAGCACAGTGATGCGTTCCTGCTGCACCTGCCGGCGGACGTGGAAAACTTCTCGCCGCTGGCCAGGGGGTATTTGCTGGCCGAAGACGTTGCCAAGACCCGCTGGGTGATCGAGGAGGAGGGCGCACGCATTATCTTCCCCAACCCGAAAGTGAAAAATGGTCTGCGCGCCGGGATCCTCATCGTGCCGACCACCGAGCAAGGCCTGGCTTAATGATTCAGGTACTGTTTGCGCGGCGGTAACCCGAGCTCCTTACGCAGCCCGTTTTCGCTGAATTCCTGCGGGTTGGTGTTGGTGCGCGGGGTGCTCGGGTCGCGATCGAAGTCGAACGGTGGTGCTGCCGTTGGCAGGCCTACGGCTTGCAGTTCGGGGTTATTCACCGGGTAACGCGGTTTGTTGCCGTCAATGCCGTCTGGGCTCTCGCCACGCAAGAGCGTGCCGCTGACGTGATTCCATGCGTGGCACAGCTCATGGAACAGGTTAATGATGCTGGGCGTTCCGGGAATTATGTCGGTGGTGTTGTACCAGATTTTCCCGCCGTAAGAGGCGCGGCCAGGCTGGTCGTTATCGATAAACGGCCAATTCTCGGTGCCCGGTGCCGGCACAAACTGACCGTTGAGCTTTGGGTAGAACTCGTGAATTGTGATGGGTTGCCCGCTGTCGATGGCTGCGCGTTCCAGTTGTGTCAGCAACCGTTGACCGGTGGGTGAGCTGAGCAGCAGGTTCAAATCGTCGTTGACCCGTTTGACGAATTGCACGCTGCCTTGCACCACGAGGCCGGTCTGGCTGAGGGCGTTGGGTTCGAGGTGAACCGCATGGGAGGCCAACTGCCCGGGAGGCAGATCAGGGACGTCCGGGTGCATCATCAAGGCGCAATTGACGGTGAGGCTGCTTTTGAAATTGCAGTAGGTGACGTCGTCGGCCTTGAGCTGCGTGACATCGTTAAGCCCATCGCCGGTGTAAATGACGTTATGGGCGGGTCCTGCCTTGATCCGGTCATTTCCGGGGCCGCCGCTGAGGATGTTCGGCCCGCGCCCACCGACGATATGGTCATCGTCCTCACCACCGTCGATAAAACACGAGCCGCCACCGCCACTGAGATCGTCTTTGCCTGGGCCGCCATAGACGGTCATGTGGGTGTCCTGGAAACCATGCACCTCATCGTCGCCTTCGCCCGCCTCAACGTGGCAATTACCGCTGACGACGGCGATAAAGTCAGCGCCGGGTCCGGTACACAAACTGGCTGTTTTAGCGGCGCTGACCACGCGGTCGTCGCCTTCGCCGCTGTAAACAAAGACGGGCACTATCACGTTGTCTTCGATATGAATCCGGTCGTTGCCGCCCTGGGTGTCCAGCACCAGTGTTTGTGTGCGCCAGTTGAGGGTGATTTCGTAGCGAGACTGGTTGATCTGCACCGTCAGCGTCAGTTGAGTGTCGATTGGGGGAGCGGCAAAGATATTGACGGTGTCAGGTGTATCGAATGTGATGAGGCACAGTTGATCGACCTCCTCATCCCTGAACAATTTGCGCTCGATGCGCACGTTTTCATTTTCAAGAATGTTGTGGATTTCGGTAAAACCCGGGCCACCGGGGCGTTCGTTAGTGGGCTCGCGCCTGGGGTTGGGGGTGAGCGTGCGTGCATCGATGACGTAAACGCCTTCGGCATTTTGGTGTGGGGGCATGGCGCAGTTCCTTGTGTTTAGGGTAAGGGAGGCAGGCCTTACTAAACCTCGGGAGTGCGTGCTTGAAGCGGTAGATATGCAGGTGTCAAAAAAATGCCCCGGCAAGTGGCTTGCCGGGGCATTTTTTTATCACGGGCTGAGGGAGGTTCAGACCGCCAGTTTCTGCTCGCTGCGACGGATTGCGCGAACCTTGTGCAGGGTGTCGGCGCAGGTGCGTGCGGCTTCCTGGCCCTTGTGCACGAAGTGCTCGTAGAAGAATGTGGTGTGCTCGCTGCCTGCATGGAAGTGGTGTGGGGTCAGGGACACCGAGAACACCGGCACTTCAGTTTCCAGCTGCACCTGCATCAGGCCGCTGACCACCGATTGGGCCACGAACTCGTGACGGTAGATACCACCGTCCACCACCAGCGCGGCAGCGACGATACCGGCGTAACGGCCGGTCTTGGCCAGCAGCTTGGCGTGCAGGGGCATTTCAAAGGCGCCGCCGACTTCGAAGAAATCGATGTCCGATTCCTGGTAGCCCTGGGCGATCATTTCGGCGAGGAAGCCTTTGCGCGATTGGTCGACAATATCCTTGTGCCAGCAGGCCTGGATAAACGCGACGCGCTCGCCGTGATGGTTTTTGCTTTTGCTGTCGATTGCGGTGGGTTGCATGTTCTGACTCCTGTTTAAGAAAAAAACAGGGCGTTATGAATCGAATGGGATTTCAAGGGTGCGGACGGCGACGTCATGTAAACATGAACGCGGCGCTCGGCCCTTGGGTGCCAATCCCGTTCTCTCTTCATCCGGACTATGACCGTCGGCCCCGGGATCACACCGGGTCTGCTGACCTTGCCGCCGTCCTGCGTGAGCAGTTCGAGGCGCCAAGCGCTCGCGGGCTATGCACATTGCGTGCAATTACCGCCGGTGGGGAATTGCACCCCGCCCTGAGAACGTTGCCGCCAGAACCCTGGCGGCGGAGAGTTTTTAACACGGTTTTTCCAAAACTGCACGACCGTCGTATCGATAAGCTATATCGGTTTGTTTGGTTGGTATTCGATTGAAGGTGCAAGGGGGGTTGATATTCCGTGGCGTTGCCCGCAGTAATCACTCATAAAAGGAACTTACTTAACCCTCTAGAGGCTTGTTTCATGTCTGTGATCGACCTGCGCAGCGACACCGTGACCCAACCCACCCCCGGCATGCTCGACGCGATGGCCAGCGCCGTCAGTGGCGATGACGTGTATGGCGAAGACCCCAGCGTCAACCACCTGGAGGCCGAGCTCGCCAAGCGCCTGGGGTTCGCGGCGGCGTTGTTCGTGCCCACCGGCACCATGAGCAACCTGCTGGCGTTGATGGCCCACTGTGAGCGCGGCGAGGAATACATCGTCGGCCAGCAGGCTCACACCTACAAATACGAAGGCGGCGGGGCGGCGGTGCTGGGTTCGATCCAGCCACAGCCGCTGGACGTGCAAGCGGACGGCTCGCTGGATCTGGACCAGGTGCTGGCAGCCATCAAACCTGACGATTTCCATTTCGCCCGCACCCGCCTGCTGGCGCTGGAAAACACCATGCAAGGTAAAGTGCTGCCGCTGGATTACCTGGCCAAAGCGCGGGCGTTTACCCGTGAGCATGGCTTGGCCCTGCATCTGGACGGTGCGCGCATCTACAACGCGGCGGTCAAGCTGGGGGTGGATGTGCGCGAGATCGCCCGGCATTTCGACTCGGTGTCGGTGTGCTTGTCCAAGGGCCTCGGCGCGCCGATCGGCTCGGTGTTGTGTGGCTCCACGGCGTTGATTGCCAAGGCCCGGCGCCTGCGCAAGATGGTGGGCGGTGGCATGCGCCAGGCCGGTTCGCTGGCGGCGGCAGGGCTGTACGCGCTGGATCACCAGGTGCAGCGCCTGGCCGATGACCATGCCAACGCCCAGTGGCTGGGGGAGCAATTGCGAGAGGCGGGCTACGAGGTCGAGCCGGTACAGACCAACATGGTCTACGTGCAGGTCGGTGACTGTGCGCAGGCCTTGAAGGCGTTTGCCGCCGAGCGCGGGATCAAGTTGAGCGCCGCGCCACGCCTGCGCATGGTCACCCACCTGGACGTCAGCCGGGCGCAGATCGAGCGCGTGGTTGAGACATTTGTCGAGTTTTCCCGAAAATGACAGTGCAGACCGTCTAATTGACTGTTTCTATCGCATAAACACGCTGTACCACCGGCAAAGGGCCGATATAATGCGGCCCTTTGCCGTCGCTCCGTCTGATGATGTTGCGCACTGGCCTTTGGCCGCAGCCTCCGTGGAAGAACCTAATGAAAAGCGCAGAAATCCGTGAAGCCTTCCTTCGCTTCTTCGAAGAGCAAGGCCACACCCGTGTAGCCTCCAGCTCCTTGATCCCAGGCAATGACCCAACCCTGCTGTTCACCAACGCGGGGATGAACCAGTTCAAGGACTGTTTCCTGGGCCAGGAAAAGCGCGCCTACACCCGCGCCACCAGCAGCCAGAAGTGCGTACGCGCCGGCGGCAAGAACAGCGACCTGGAAAACGTGGGTTACACCGCGCGCCACCACACCTTCTTCGAAATGCTGGGCAACTTCAGCTTTGGCGATTATTTCAAGAAAGATGCGATCACCTTTGCCTGGACCTTCCTGACCGGCGTGCTGAAGCTGCCGAAGGAAAAACTCTGGGTCACCGTCTACGCAACCGACGACGAAGCGTATGACATCTGGACCAAAGAAATCGGTGTGCCGGTCGAGCGCATGATCCGCATCGGCGACAACAAGGGCGCGCCGTACGCGTCCGACAACTTCTGGACCATGGGCGATACTGGCCCGTGCGGCCCGTGCACCGAGATTTTCTACGATCACGGTGCCGACATCTGGGGTGGCCCGCCGGGCTCGCCGGAAGAAGACGGCGACCGTTACATCGAGATCTGGAACAACGTGTTCATGCAGTTCAACCGCACCGCCGATGGCGTGTTGCATCCACTGCCAGCGCCGTCGGTGGACACCGGCATGGGCCTGGAGCGGATCAGTGCGGTGATGCAGCACGTTCACTCCAACTACGAAATCGACCTGTTCACCAACCTGCTGAGCGCCTCGGCTGCCGCGATTGGTTGCGCCAACGAAAACCAGTCGTCGCTCAAGGTCGTGTCCGACCACATCCGTTCCTGCGGCTTCCTGATCGCCGACGGCGTGCTGCCGTCGAACGAGGGCCGTGGCTACGTGCTGCGCCGCATCATCCGTCGCGCCTGCCGCCACGGTAACAAGTTGGGCGCCACCGGCAGCTTCTTCTACAAGATCGTTGCCGCGCTGGTGGCCGAGATGGGCGAAGCCTTCCCGGAACTCAAGCAACAGCAAGACAACATCGAGCGCGTGCTCAAGGCTGAGGAAGAGCAGTTTTCCAAGACCCTGGAGCATGGCCTGAAAATCCTCGAACAGGACCTGGCCGGGCTCAAAGGCACCGTGGTACCGGGCGATGTGGTGTTCAAACTTTACGACACTTACGGCTTCCCGATGGACCTGACCGCCGACATCGCCCGTGAGCGCGAGCTGACCGTCGATGAGGCCGGTTTTGAGCGTGAGATGGAAGCCCAGCGCGTGCGCGCGCGTTCCGCCAGCTCCTTTGGCCTGGACTACAACACCCTGGTCAAGGTTGACGTGCCGACTGAGTTCACCGGCTACCAGGCCACTGTTGGCTCGGCCAAAATCGTTGCCCTCTATAAGGACGGCAAATCGGTTGACGTATTGAATGAAGGCGATGAGGCGGTGGTGGTCCTGGACCGGACGCCGTTCTACGCCGAATCCGGCGGCCAGATTGGTGACTGTGGTTTCCTCAGCTCGACGTCCGGGCGTTTTGAGGTGCGTGACACCACCAAGACCGGCGGTGCATTCCTGCACCACGGCGTCCTGGTGCTGGGCAACCTGACGGTCGGTGCGCCGGTGGACACCCAGGTCGATGCCGACGTACGGCATGCAACCGCTTTGAACCACTCCGCCACTCACCTGCTGCACGCCGCGTTGCGTCAGGTATTGGGTGAGCATGTGCAGCAGAAAGGTTCGTTGGTTGACAGTCAGCGCCTGCGTTTTGACTTTAGCCACTTCGAAGCGATCAAGCCTGAGCAGATCAAGGCCCTGGAAGACATCGTCAACGCCGAGATTCGCAAGAACACGGCGGTTGAAACCGAAGAAACCGATATCGAAACCGCTAAAAAGAAAGGCGCCATGGCGCTGTTTGGCGAGAAGTACGGCGACGAAGTGCGCGTGCTGAGCATGGGCGGCAGCTTCTCGGTGGAGCTGTGTGGCGGTATTCACGCCAGCCGTACCGGCGACATCGGCCTGCTGAAAATCATCAGCGAAGGCGGTGTGGCTTCCGGTGTGCGTCGTATTGAAGCGGTGACCGGTGCTGCGGCCCTGGCCTACCTCAATGCGGCTGAAGAACAACTCAAGGAAGCGGCCGGCCTGGTCAAGGGCAGCCGCGACAACCTGATCGACAAGCTGTCGGCCGTTCTGGAGCGCAACCGTGCGCTGGAGAAACAACTGGAGCAGTTGCAGGCCAAGGCAGCCAGTGCGGCGGGCGACGATCTGTCGGCCAGTGCGCTGGACGTCAAGGGTGTGAAAGTCCTGGCTGTACGCCTGGACGGTCAGGACGGCAAGGCGCTGTTGGCCTTGGTCGATCAGTTGAAGAACAAGCTCGGCCGCGCAGTGATCCTGCTCGGCGGTGTCCATGAGGAAAAGGTCGTTCTGGTTGCCGGTGTAACCAAAGACCTGACTGGCCAACTCAAGGCCGGTGATTTGATGAAACAAGCCGCCGCGGCAGTGGGCGGGAAGGGCGGTGGTCGTCCGGACATGGCGCAAGGCGGTGGTGTAGACGCAGGCTCCCTGGACGCGGCCCTGGCCCTGACCGTGCCGTTTGTCGAGGCAGGCATTTAAGGCGCTGTTAATGAGCCCATGGTCTAGTCATGGGCTCGCTCGGTTGCTTGAATTTGTTTATTGGGCGCCCCTTTACGGGCTGAGGCGGCTTAGAAATGGCTTTGATCGTACAGAAATTTGGAGGCACCTCGGTCGGCTCTGTCGAAAGAATCGAGCAGGTCGCCGACAAGGTTAAGAAATTCCGCGATGCCGGCGACGACCTGGTGGTGGTGCTGTCGGCCATGAGCGGCGAGACCAATCGCTTGATCGATCTGGCCAAGGCAATCAGCGGCGATCAACAACCGCTGCCGCGTGAGCTGGATGTGATCGTGTCCACCGGCGAGCAGGTGACGATTGCTTTGCTGGCCATGGCGCTGAACAAGCGTGGTGTGCCGGCGGTGTCCTACACTGGCAGTCAGGTGCGCATCCTGACCGACAGCGCACATACCAAGGCGCGCATCCTGCAAATCGATGATCAGAAAATTCGTACTGATCTCAAAGCCGGGCGCGTGGTAGTTGTAGCAGGGTTCCAGGGTGTGGACGAGCACGGCAACATCACGACCCTGGGGCGTGGCGGTTCGGACACCACCGGCGTGGCGCTGGCAGCGGCTCTGAAAGCCGATGAATGCCAGATCTACACGGATGTGGACGGCGTCTACACCACGGATCCGCGGGTTGTGTCCGTGGCTCAGCGCCTGGAGAAGATCACCTTTGAAGAGATGCTGGAAATGGCCAGCCTCGGTTCCAAGGTGTTGCAGATACGCGCGGTGGAGTTCGCCGGCAAGTACAACGTTCCGCTGCGCGTATTGCACAGCTTCAAAGAGGGTCCGGGCACCCTCATTACTATTGATGAAGAGGAATCCATGGAACAGCCGATCATTTCCGGCATCGCTTTCAACCGCGATGAAGCCAAGCTGACGATCCGTGGCGTGCCGGATACTCCGGGCGTGGCGTTCAAGATCCTCGGCCCGATCAGTAGCGCCAATATTGAAGTCGACATGATCGTGCAAAACGTTTCGCACGATAACACCACCGATTTCACCTTTACCGTGCACCGCAACGAGTACGATGCGGCGGAGCGGATCCTGCAGAACACCGCGAGCGAGATTGGCGCCCGTGAAGTGGTCGGCGATACCAAGATTGCCAAGGTGTCGATCGTGGGTGTGGGCATGCGTTCCCATGCCGGCGTTGCCAGCCGCATGTTCGAGGCCCTGGCCAAGGAAAGCATCAACATCCAGATGATCTCCACGTCGGAAATCAAAGTCTCGGTGGTGATCGAAGAGAAGTACCTGGAACTGGCTGTACGCGCACTGCATACCGCTTTTGAGCTGGACGCTCCGGCCCGACAGGGCGAGTGACGCAATGCCAGGAAGGCGCGGTTTTTACCGCGCCTTTCATTTTTTTGTGGGGCGCATGTTCTTTTGCGTGGGCTCGACAATACTAAGGCGGTAGGACTATGGCCATTGGCCGTAGGTCGAAGGCCTTTTTTTTGCAGACTGTTGTTCCTGAACTGAAATGCGTGAGGTGAAAGGTATGCTGATTCTGACTCGTCGTTGCGCAGAAAGCCTGATTATCGGTGATGGCGAAATCACCGTGACTGTGCTCGGCGTCAAAGGCAATCAAGTGCGTATCGGGGTTAACGCTCCGAAAGAGGTGGCGGTCCATCGCGAGGAAATCTACCTGCGGATCAAGAAAGAGAAGGACGAAGAACCAAGCCTTTAATTTTTATCGTTTTTTATGTTTGCAAACGGGGATGAACGTGGTTAATATACGCCCCGTGTTGCGGAGAGCTGGCCGAGTGGCCGAAGGCGCTCCCCTGCTAAGGGAGTACACCTCAAAAGGGTGTCGGGGGTTCGAATCCCCCGTTCTCCGCCATTATTTGCTTAGTACGTTGCAATCTGGTTTTTTCGCTAAGTTGTTGAAATTAAACGAAAAAATAGCTTTACATAGAGATTGAACGGCCTATAATGCGCGGCAACAAATGCACTCGTAGCTCAGCTGGATAGAGTACTCGGCTACGAACCGAGCGGTCACAGGTTCGAATCCTGTCGAGTGCACCATTTAAGAGTCAGTTGCAGCGATGCAGGTGATTCGGCTTCAACCAGTTGTGATCTGGTCTAAAAACACAATCTGCACTCGTAGCTCAGCTGGATAGAGTACTCGGCTACGAACCGAGCGGTCACAGGTTCGAATCCTGTCGAGTGCACCATACAAACAAAAAGCCCGCCTAGTGCGGGCTTTTTGCCGTCTGGGGTTTGTGTAGGATTTTTGCTTTTTCCACCCCGCCCATGTGTTTTCCCCATCCGCTGCGACGTCGCAGTTCATAGATGCAGCCAATGCTCAGCTTTGGCTCGCAAGCGCTTGTTCTTTCCAGTTTTTTAACGTTAAAAGCGCACGCAGCGTGTATCATTGCGCCCGTCAGCCCCGCCGGGGCTTGTGGAATACCTCCATGGACTTACCCAGTAGTTACTTAGTACCCCGTTTTACCAATCATGAATTGACTGATTGATCCTTCCGGCGTGCCCCGCTGCTGGGAGTGGAGTTCGCCTATGACCGAAGTAGAAGTAAAGAAAACACAAGAAAGCCTGCAGGATCGCCTGGCTCAAGTCATCGAGCTGCTGCAGCGCCAGCGTGTGGTCGAAGACCTCACGCATCGCCAGGAAGGTCCGAATCACGACCGCGTCGAAAACCTGGTTCACCGGCAAAACCTCGTCGAGTTGCAACGCAAGCTCGACGACCTGCACTCTGCCGACGTTGCCTATATCCTCGAAGCCCTGCCGCTGGATGATCGACTGACCTTGTGGCAGCTGGTCAAGGCCGACCGCGACGGCGACATCCTTCTCGAAGTATCCGATTCGGTCCGTGAAACCCTGATCGCCGACATGGACGATCACGAGCTCCTGGCTGCGGCACGGGAGATGGACGCCGACGAGCTGGCTGACCTGGCCCCCGAGCTGCCCCGTGACGTTGTCCATGAGTTGATGGAGGCCCTCGATGGCCAGCAGCGTGAGCGTGTGCGCTCCGCGCTGTCCTATGACGAGGATCAGGTCGGCGCCCTGATGGACTTCGAGATGGTCACCATCCGCGAAGACGTCAGCCTGGAAGTGGTATTGCGCTACTTGCGTCGCCTCAAAGAGCTGCCTGGTCATACTGACAAGCTGTTTGTTGTGGATTACGAAGGCATTCTCAAGGGTGTGCTGCCGATCAAGCGTTTGCTGGTCAATGATCCGGACAAGAAGGTTGCGGATTTGATGGCCAGCGACACGGTGAGCTTTCATCCGGACGAAGATGCCTACGATGCCGCCCAGGCGTTCGAGCGTTACGACTTGATCTCGGCGCCGGTAGTCGACAAGAACGGCAAGCTGATTGGTCGTCTGACCATCGATGAAATGGTCGACCTGATTCGTGAAGAGAGCGAAACCGAAGTCCTCAACATGGCGGGTCTGCGTGAAGAGGAAGACATTTTTGCTTCGGTGTGGCGCTCGCTGCGTAACCGTTGGGCCTGGCTGGCCGTTAATCTGATCACTGCGTTCATCGCTTCGCGAGTGATTGGGTTATTTGAAGGTTCGATCGAAAAGCTGGTAGCACTGGCGGCGCTTATGCCGATTGTGGCTGGCATTGGTGGTAACTCGGGTAACCAGACCATTACCATGATCGTGCGTGCGATGGCGCTTGATCAGGTCAGCACTGCCAACTCGTCACGCCTGATGCGCAAGGAGTTGGCGGTGGCACTGATCAATGGCCTGGTGTGGGGTGGGGTGATCGGTATCGTCGCCTACCTGCTCTATGGCAGTTGGTCGTTGGGCGTTGTGATGACGGCCGCCATGACCCTTAACCTGCTGCTCGCTGCGTTGATGGGGGTGTTGATCCCCATGACCCTCGCGCGCCTTGGGCGTGACCCGGCAATGGGCGCCAGTGTGATGATTACCGCCATGACCGACAGTGGCGGCTTTTTCATCTTCCTGGGCCTGGCAACCATCTTCCTGCTCTAATCCCCTCCGGCGGGAACTCATTGGTTCCCGCCCGTTCTCCTCCCGAATTCCACGCAAAAAAAAGCCAGCACATGGCTGGCTTCGGCTTTCAATTGCAGATCAGTTGGCTTCTGCGGCCGCCTCAACGTCGTGCGCGATAAGCGAGACGAGAGCATTTTGCTGGCGGTGGGAGAGCTGACGAAAACGCTGCAGCAGTTCGCGTTCGTGCAGTGACAGCTCAGGGCTGTCCAGGCGCATGCTCAACTCTTCGCCCAACGCACCTTCCTGAATGAGGCTCTGTTCCAGGCGCGCGATGATTTCGGAGTTCATGCTGCGGTGATGATTGCGAGCCACCTCGGCAATGCGTTCCCGCATTCCGTCTGGCAGACGTACGACGAACTTGTCAGCCGTACGGCTGGAATAAATTGCCTGTTTCAATGGGCGCATATATTTAACCGGTTAGTTCAGGGGAGCGGTTCTTGGAATTGGCCGCAAGGATGAGTGTTAAGACAAGACTCACGACCAAAGTTCAACCCGAATTGCAAAGAGGCCGCATCATGCCTCAGATTTGACAGTTCCTTGGCGTCAATTCTGTGACAAATATTGAACTGCCTAAAGGCTTTATGCCAGCACTCATTTGCATTTTTGCGGACTGGTTTGAAAACTTTTCAACAGGTCCCTTTGTGTTGGAATGTTTCCCGAAAATTCAGGTCGCACCGGGGTTTGAGGCCGCACATCCTATAGCAAAGTGGCCTTTTGCCCTTAATCTTTAGACTAGTGGCAATTTGCCGATTTACGAGTGCGAGGCGACATAAGGTAGGGCGGGGAGGGGAGGGTGTCAGCGTAAAATCGGGTCAAATTTGATGCGCCGCCCTAGCGCGAGGGTCAGCAGCAGAAGGCTCGCCAGCACACCTGTGGCAATGAATGCGATGGTCTGTGTGTCCTCGCTGCTGGCGGTGAGGCCTAGAGCGCCGAAGAGGAGGGTGAGGCATAAAATAAACCAGGCGAATTTGGTCATGAACAGTTCCTTAGAACACCCAGTGTTCGGATGGCGGTGCTGCCTGAGTGCCTTGGGTCAGGTAGATCGGCGATTGTGCGGTAGGCGTCATGACAGCCAGTTGCGGACGTTGCTGCAGATGATGCGGGACGGCCTGGCTGATTTGTGCGGGATCATCGTTGCCGGACGATTGAAAGTGGAATGTCACCAGTGCAGCCAAGGCTACGGTGTTGAGGGCTAACAATAGGGCACTGTTCATGGTCATGTTCTCCGCTTAACGCCTTGGCTGATTGGGTTTGCAGAAGAAGTATTGCAGGTGTCGTGCCAATCTATTAATTCAATAAAAACAATGGGTTGGGTCTACTTTAAAGCTTGTTGATGTTGCAATTTGCAATGCGCTCATTTTAAGGGGCGTGCAATATGCACGATGGCGGCTGTGCCTGTATTCAGAAGGGCGCGCCGGGCGTGTTCAACAAAGGATCGGCCTACACTCAAAAAGCCCAAGGACGACATGACAAAACCTACCCTGGCCGTTAACATGCACGCCGTCTGTCGCCGCGACTTTGGTCCGGTGGCTGTCATTTGTCCCAGTAGCTCAATTGGATAGAGCATCCCCCTCCTAAGGGGAAGGTTGGCCGTTCGAACCGGCCCTGGGACACCATATAATTCAATGCCTGTAGCTGGTTTCCAATTCGCGTTCATTACCCTGTGACAGCAGGGTGACAGCAAGGCAACGCGCTATACGGCTTTTTGGTTAAAGGAAGAACTGAATGAGCAAGATTGCGTATACCCTCCGGACGCGTACTGACACGACTGAGATTCATATTTTCCTGGCCGACGTCAAAGATGATGGCAAGTGCTATTCCCGTCGAAACGCCATTTGCCAGAAGGCAGGCAAAGATGAATCCACGACTAAGCTCGGCTGCCTGAGCGAGCAAGAAGCTCGCACCGAAAGTGCGAAGCTTGGCCGGAAGGTATGTGGGACCTGCGTTAGTCATTTGTACGCAACGTACTAATAGCTCAAACCCTCTGGACAGCTGCGTCCCGAATTCGTAACACAGTTGTAGTGGAGCAGCTGGCGTGCCGGGCTGTCGCGCGAATCCCCAAGCCGGCGCCGAGCAACTCGGTCACGCGCTTGTGCAGATCGGCGTCCACTGGCCGCCCCTGGTACTTGCCGGCGGCCTTTGCCTTCTCGATGCCCTGGGCCTGCCGGTCGCGGCGCTGCTCGTAATCCTTGCGCGCGATCGCGGCCATCATTTCCACCAGCATTGAGTTGATGGCGCCCAGCATTCGCCCGGTGAACTCGTCGCCCTTGGTGTCCTGCATTCCCTGGTGGCTGGTCGGCAGGTCGAGCGCGACGATGCGCAGGCCCTTAGAGTCGATTGCGGCCTTCAGCTTTTGCCAATCCTCCACCGGCAAGCGGGAGAGGCGGTCTATCGATTCCACCAGCAACACGTCCCCCTTGCGAGCATCCTTCAGCAGGCGCACCAGCTCGGGCCGGTCGGCGGTGGCGCCGCTGGCGTTCTCCAGGTACACGCTTGCTATGACCTTGTTATGGTCGCTGGCGAACTGCTCGAGCGAAGCCCGGGCACGGCCGGCGTCTTGTTCTTCGGTGGAAGCTCGGAGGTATGCGCGGATGAACATGATGGGTGCCTGTATCAGTTAGGGCGTTCTACTAATACTGTTGCACTTTGGGTGTTACTTATCAAGAGAAAAGCCCGAGAAAGGCAAAATAAGCCTGTATCTGGATAGGCATACCCGGCTTAGACGCCTGAAAAGATTGCTTAAGGCCATCATTGTGGAGCAACATCGGACCTAGAAGACAGGACGCGGCGTAAGCCTAAATAAGAAGAGGTGCAGGGAATGCTAGAGTTGAATCAACGGTGGGTGCATTTTTATGGTGTGACATTACAGTCCGCTCCAGACGATGCTCCGCTTTTTGAGCTGGAGAATTGTCTTCAAGTTCTCAAACAGAATTTCAAAGATGGAAGTTTGCATAAGCTAATACATAAGGGGACTGCTTGCGTTAGGATTTCTCACTTGCATATTAATAAAAAGTACCGCCGGGCTAGCTTCTTATTTCAGTACGCAGATTCAAAAATATCCGATCCTGCTTTTAGTGACCTTGTGTCGGGCGAGTTGAGGTCAGAGCCAAAGTTGCAAGGTGAAGGTATTGCGGTGTCTGCTCATGCGGTCATTTATTTGGATCCAATTAAGCCGAATGGATTAGAGTATTTAATGCTACTTGAGGATGCTCCCGGGATAGGCAAGACCAAGTTAACTCCGTTCATGAATACTTTATTAAAGTCTTATATGACCAGGGAGTACGATAGTGTTGATGGTGGGGTACTGAATTGTTATCCAGTGATTGGCTTTGATCACCTTACAAGCCAATCTCTTTTGGAAGACCTTGAAAGAGGTGAGCTTAGGTTTGTTGAACTGTTCAAGAATCAAACTATACAAGAGTTAGATGAAGACCCGTTCCTGGATAAAGTGACTACTACGGTTAAGATCAAAGCCGTCTCAAATGCTCACGGTCAGCCAGCCGTCGATTTTATCAACCGTGCTAAAGACCTCGGCAACGAAAAGGGCTACCCTGAGATGAGGGTGGTATTCAAAAGGCCGGAAGGTAAGCAGAGATCTGTCAGAATGTCTACGCTGCGCGAGGATGCAGGCGACGCCGTTTTTGGGCGTATGGAACTAGTGACTACAGACTACGATCTACCTCAATGTGCAGCCGAGATGGATCAGGAATTTCTTAAGAAAATGAGAGCTCTTAAATAATGAGGAGGGCATATGAGCAGTATTCATCGATTGCTTACTCCCCTTTCTTATTTACGTATTGAAAGGCAGGATAAAATCACTGATGAGTTGGTTATACCTGGCGTGATTACTGCGTTGCTGGTAGGTGTGCTGATTTATTTTTCTGGTCGAATTCCGGTCTTTTCTGAAAAGGGTGTAATAAGTGTAATTGTAGGGTACCTGCAAATAGTTTCTGGTTTTTACATTGCGTCTTTGGCAGCAGTTGCTACTTTTAATAAAGACTCCATGGATAAACCTATGCCAGGTATACCTGTAGTACTTCCTTCTCGAAAGAAGCGGAGGGGAAGGTCTGAGGCTCTATCTAGAAGGCGTTTTTTGTGCTTTTTGTTTGGGTATCTGTCCTTTATGTCTCTGTTTTTATATTTTGGAGGAAGTGCTTTGGTGCTTTTGGCGCCGCAAATAAAGTCTATATTTTCTGGTGAGTTTTTCCTGTTTTTAAAGTGGTTTGTCGTTGTCGTGTATATTTTTCTGACTTGCAATATGTTGGTGACAACGTTGCTAGGCCTTTATTATATGACAGATCGAATTCATCGTAAGGAGGCTGCTTTCGTTAAGCCAATGGTAGCCCCCATTGTCGATGATGAGGATGATAATGACGACGACGAAAAGTACTAAATAAAACGATCTGTGTTGTTGTGATCAGCTTACATTTGATCCTCAGCATAAATTCCGGCACTGATGATCGCCCCGCCCCAGCGTCGGTAACCGCAGCACAGAGGAACCGGGTTGCCCGAAGCAGTGGTGTTTCGGGCTGCGCCAAATGCGTACGATGGCGTGTTCTCCGGCGCTGCGCTGGTCTTGAGACCGCCGGCCTGGGGGCTGAGTATTTGGATCACGCCGCCGGCGACCATACCCACGCCAGATGCAAACAGGCCGGCTGATACTGGAGGCGCCCAGAACGTGAAGAATGACGCTACGATCAGCACGGCGCCGATTACGGTTTGCAGAACTCCAGAGCGTTTGCTGCCCACTATCACGGGGGCGATGATGATGTCGCCCTTGCCTTGAAACCCAAGCTCACCCTCACCGATATTTTTCTTGCCTCGAAATACCGCGAATACGAGGCCGCGAGACTTCGCATTCGACAGAAACCGTTCAAACCCAGGGATCTGCACTGACAATGCTTTGATGGCCTCGGCCGGCGTTCGGATGGAGAACTGGTAGGACTTACCGAACTGCCGTAGCTGCCCGTACAGTTTGATTGTGGTGAGCGGGGCGTATTCGATTGCTGTAGCGGCCATGGGGCCTCCTATGGATTGGTGGACGGAGCTGGAAGCCCAAGGCGAATGGCGAGCACTGCGCGCGACATATGCGCCTGGTCGATTGTCAGTTTTTCCTGGCGCGGGTCGTAGTTCCACACCCGGTTGTAGATCACATCGCTGGCCCGCGCGCCTCGGAATGTCCCCCTCAGCAGATCGGCCGAAACCCTGGCCTCTTCCTCGGTGAAGAAGGGACCGTCGACTGTCACTTGTTGGCCACCACTGACGTGCTGGACCTCCCACACCGTGTAGCCGGCGTCCGGCCCTTGGATCAGTTCGTATGGTTTGAATTTCTGCGTTTTGCACGCCTCGGTAAAGCGTTCTTGAAAGGTCATGTCTTCACACTCACAGAGTCTGCCGTTGATCGGCGCCACCAATACTTGCGTAGCGCACGGGTGCGGCAGTTAGGCCGCTTCGGATTGATCAGAGGACGCTTTTGCGGAGGTGCGAGAGGGCATTTTTGCTAGCCATTCGCGAAGCGCTTCGGAGCCTTCGCAGCCCGATCTCCACTTCTCAAATCGGCCGGTGTACCCATTCGAATTGGCAACCATGCCGCTCAGTGCGATACCCGCATTGGAGGCGGTGGCCAGCACGTCATCGTAAATCGCTAGCATCTGCTTGAGCCCTTCAATGTCCTCGGCGCGGGACGCTGCAATACCTGCACGCGAAAGGCTGTCAGCCGCCTCTGGCGATAGCCCGGAAAGCATTGGGTTTGCCCTGAGCACCGCCTCTACAACGTCGGGATGACTACCTGCACGCGCCTCAGCGACCAGTCGCTGGCGCTCTTCCGGCTTGAGGCTACGCACGATGGCTCGTAGCTCCTGATCGGCCAGGAAACCAACAACGTCCGAGCTTGCGCGCGGCGTGACCGCGGCAAAGCCGCTGGCCACTGTTTGGGCCAACGTGAGCATATCTTTTGCTGCCTTCTCCATCGCCGGCATCAGGGCGGGAATGATTCCATCAATCTGCTCCTTGCCCTTGCGCTCAATGGCAGCGGCGTTGAGGTCCTTGTTCCCGCGAATCGAGAGGATTTCCTCTCCGAGGTCCTTGAACGCCTCCAGCGACAAGCCCTGCAAATGGCGAACAGACTTCAACAAGCCACCGGCCTGCCAGGTGCCTTTGGTGCCATCGGGGCGCTGGATATTGAATGTTCTTGCCTCTACTTGGTGGTGTTCGTATTCGGAGTAATGGAGGTTGGCCAAGCCAACTTTGAGGACGGATCGTTTGCCGATTTTCATTGAGTTACCTTTTGATTGTCTGGCCGTGGGGCGGCCGGTTTTGGTCTGAGGCTTCGCTCAGAATTTCGAGTAGGGACACGTTTTCTCGGGTGCCACCGCCGGTTGCTGTTACGTGCAACTCGTCCATAAGGGCGCTGATCTCTCGTACGTCACGATTGAATTGAGTGAGCCCTGATTGCTGACGCAGCTTGGCCACCTGGCTACGGATGTTCATGGCAGGCCTCGATGATCAGTCGGTACTGTTCGGCGACGTGATTTTTGATGTCTTGCCCGCCAGCCAATGGCGGGAAGATCCAGGCGCCAGCGCTTGGGAATGGCCGCATATCCATCACACCTACTGGAGCGGGACGGCGGAGGTTTTCAATTGCGCGGACGTGGAGAATGAACGCCTCTGCCAGATTGGCCGCGTCGCTGCTGTTCATGGTGCACAGTGGAAAGTGCATCACCGTTTGCACGCCCAGGACTGGATAGTTGAATGAATGGCCCACGGTCTTGGGGTAGTCCATCTCCTCCTCAACCGCGTCAACCCTGCAGTCCACCACCGTCAACATAACGAGCACTGTCTCTTCGTCTTCGGTGCCGATCTTCTCTGCAATTCGCTTGAGCTCGGCCCGCATCCACTTAATGCTCATTGCCGCATCCCCTCCATCTGTTCGCGGAGTTCTTCAACGGCCTTCTGTAGCTCGGCAACTTCGATTACCCGGGCAACAGCACCTAGCCCTTCGATCAGTGCTTTGCCCTGGTCTGGCGGTAGCTCGCCGGCGGCAACTGCGCGAAGTATTGATTTGGCTGCGCTGGGCAGGTCGGTATCGTCCAGGTCGAAGCACACCGTCTCGGCAGTTGGTTTGATCGGGGGCACTAGGCGCTCAAGGATCAGTCGGCAAGCCTGCATATCGCCCTTCTTGGCCGCTGTCAGAACCTTCTTTGTCACGGCGTCTGCACCTTCCGCGAGTCGGGCGCGCAGCTCCTGCGTTTGGCCAGAACGGCCACCTGGATTACCTGACTGCCCCGGCTTCCATTTGCCGGCTTTATCGCGATCAGTCATGCGGTGGGCGATTCCATGGCGATGACCGGTTTGTTTTCAGCGAGCGCTATCAGCAGGGCAGATGCTTGAACGCTTCCGTCTGCTGCGGCTTCGCGAAGGCGGCCCCAGGCGGCAGCAACTTCGGAGCGAGTTGGTTTGTGCTGGCGTCCTCGGGCGGGCTTAGCTGTGTTCATAGGTGCTGCCTCGAATGGGTTTTGAGTGGCTCAAAAACTCACATTAGGCATGATCTGATCATTTATCCAGTGCTTTTTAGGTGCACTCTAGGTGATACACATAACCGGATTAAACGGGACTGAAATAGTTGGTTTGCAGCGAATCGAGAAGGGGTTTTTTGTTGCAGTAAGTCGGGGGTAGGCAAAGTGATACACAGCCGGGTTTTCGGCTCAGTTGATAACCCTCAGCCTGGCATCGCGTAATTACTGGAGCGCGTCGGAGGATGGTGGGTTTTACGAGGAGGTCGTAAAAGGTGGGAGGGAGTAGCGGGGAAGTGGCTGCTTGAAGTCCGATTTCCGGACAACAACCTGGCCTCCCATTTTGGTATGCCGGGTTCCGCGCCACGTTTTGCGAGATGTGAAAACGTGGCGCGGATTTGATGCGTCCAGCTTTGGACGCATCTTCCACCAGTGGTGGATCACCGTGTCGCGTGCCTGTTCCGGCCTGCTGTCAGGAGCTATTTGTTGTTGCCAATTAATAGTGGGAGGTATTGAAGCGCTTGGGCGTCGCGATCTTTAAAGTATGCGACAGCCTTTTGAGGGAGCCAGACTCTGTGAAAATGGTCTCTAAAGTCACCGAGCACCTCGTTGGGATAAAGCTTTGGCGACACTACCCGGCCATCTTCAAACCGATGTTGGTATGTGGGAAGGGCATCGGTATCGATACCTTTGGTATCCCTAAGCCACTTGCAAAACATACGGCCTTCCGAGATGTCCGGGAGCATTCTGTCTGGCAGCCTGTAGCCGGCGTCCTCCATAGGACCTATCAACACTAGCGCCATTTCGTTCAGCATTGAAAAATGAGTAGGTGGAACGGCTCCTCTGTTGGCCATATACCTTTTCATATGGTACGGCAAGTTTTGTGGGTTTGCCTTTTCTGCAAGCCACTCTCTTACCCAGGTAGCTACCGCTACTGCGAAACGTGGGGAGCACCATTGACCTAGGTTGATTGCAACGTCCGGGTGAACCCAAGTCCCACGTGCTTCGACAGGGCCGTTTATTACGGTGATTACCAATGAATCAATGGGGATGCCGTTCGACCTAGAAAGTTCTGATAGGAACTCTCCAGTCACTACCTGCCTCGAGTAATCGTGAAATCCTTTGCCTGAGGCACTGCACATTGCAGTTGCATTCACATATCCATCAGCAGTGCGCTGGTGGATCAATGCGCCTTCTACCCGTCTAGGGATAAGATCCATCTGTTCGTTCATTGCAGCTCTCCATTCCTGCCTGGACCCAGCTGGATCCAATCGGACAGGCAGAGTGCCACCATAACCGTTTTTTAAGGGGTCGGCCTATACCCTTTCGTCTTAGTTGATGGAGTGCCCTCGAAGATTTCCGATTTACGATCCTGCTGACTGGCAGATGAGGGCCAAACCTGCTGGGACATTTATCCGTCCTGCTGATCTGACAAAGCGGCGCGAAGCAGATGATCAGATCCGATTCGGCTCATTTGGTCTGTTTCGCAGTACTCGGAAGGCGTACCGAGAAAACCGGAACCACTCCCGATCTGCCAGATAGACCAAACCGTCTCAGTGAGACCAAAGCGTCACACTTCCCCATACCTCAACTAAAAGGGAACCGCAGGACTTTGGATGGGGGAAGGAGCTGCGCTGATACCATGCAAATATGTTCGGATGGAGCACGATGGCGCTGTATTATGGCGAGTCATTGCCGGTTCACGTAGTCACAGTTCAAGGAGCAGAAGGTGTCTACCCCATCCCTCTATAACGCTATTCGAGATCACGACTTCTCAGAAACCACCTGCTTCCTGTGTGGTAGCGATGTAGAAAATAACCAAAGTAGTCGAGAACACGTTTTCCCGAAATGGTTATTGCATCATTTTGGGCTCTGGGACAAGCCCATTACGTTGCTAAACGGTACTAAGTTGGCGTATCGACAGTTAGTGATTCCTTGCTGTCAGTCTTGTAACAATGGATGCTTGTCGAGTATAGAGCGAGAGGTTCAAGAGCGATTTGTCAACGGGGCGGCTGAGCTAGTATCTATGGATCGTGAGCGTCTTCTGGTGTGGGTATTGAAGATTTTCTACGGGTTGCTTTACCGGGAGTTGTTTCTTTCCTTCGACCGTCGGCAGCCAGGCGCTGGGAATATTGTGAGTGCAGAAGATATGGAGCAATTTCAATTGCTTCATTTGATTCTACAGTCATGCCGCGTACCGATGCTATTCTCAATAATGGAAAGTGATATTCCAGCTTCATTATTTATTTTTGATGTTCAGGAGCCAGAAGATCCCGAGATGCGGTTTGATTATAAGGATGATATTTCTAACCGTACTATGTATCTCAGATTGGGTAAGGTTGGGATTCTTGCCGCCTTTGATATGGGGGCTCAGACGTTTGCAGGAACAGAGTTTTTTTCGCGGTACCAGAGCCACCCTTTACATCCAGTTCAATTTGGAGAACTCGGAGCAAACCTATTTATGAAGGCGAGAGTTTTTAATCGCACTCCTAAGGTATTGGTCGGGGAAAATTCGCAAGTTGTTACCTTCAATGTTCTTCCAATGGCAGGGCTGTCATCGACACCAGTTTTTGGGATCTGGGACGCTGAAGATATGGCTGAAATGCTAATGTTTTTTTTAGGCTACTCTTTGGAGGTGGTGATGCCAGAGGAGGGGCGCAATGCCACTTGGTTAGAGAATAGTGACGGCAGTCTTCGATTTATTGGTATGGATACTCCCCCCTGGGTCTCACTCACAAAGACTTGACTCGATGCGACAAGTGGGACCGAGCCATAGCGCACTCCGATCTCCCGCCGTGATGGTGAGGTGTTTAAGAGTTCATAATTGAAGGGGTAGATGTACTCAGGTCTGAGTACATCGACAGTAACGATTCAGGATGTTAAAAACGGTTCGAGATTATATCTACGTCTAACTGTAGATTAGTCAGGACCTTTCGATACGCTCGCCAATACGTGGGATTTTGATTACAGTGTTCGGCATTATGCTTTCATCTTCATACGTAACCAGTCCCTCGGATTTGAGCTGTTTCAACTCAAGAAGGAGTCTGTGCGTAGGGATGTTTTCGGATAAGAGATCTACAAGGTCTGAAGCGGTATAAGACTTTTTTCGCCTCATCGCTTTTCGAAGCTCAGACAGGATGTGCTCTCGTACAGTTTCTTCTCTCGCCTCACTGTCAATTTGTCGAGATGTCTGTATAGCGTGCTCTAACAAACCTTTCATTTCATTTTTTATTTCTGTCAGGTTGCCATCCGAGACTCGTTGACGGTCAAGGATTTCAGAAAGATGCTTGTCCATGGCTCTTTTTACTTCTGCAACTTTCTCTTCTGCTTTTTTATCAGCCTCCTCAAGAATGCTATCTTTATTGTCTGTTGTTTGCGAGTCGCCGCCATTCCAAATGTGCTTTCGCATATCAGATACGGTATCTTTCATCATTGAAAAAGTATCCGAATATAACTTGTCGAATAGGTTTTCGAGCCTTTTAACGCTTGCGTCAATTCCTTTTGCTGCCTCGGTGGTTGCTTTGGAGGCTTCGTTTGACATATTGAAAAATACTACTGATAACCAAATAGCACCGATGCCCAGCACAAGAGAAACTATTGATGCAATTAAACTAATTAGTTCGATAGCTGTCACAAAATTTTCCTTTCTTTGTGTAGCGCCCAGTAGAGTGCTTTTCCATGATTTAGTAATTAGGTGCGTTTTAACGGTGTAGATAGGACGTTTCTCAAGCCACGGCTTACGCGTGAAAGCGACACAGCTTGAGAGATGAGTTCGTTATCCTTACCTCACCCTAAGCCAATGCTAAGCCATTGGCCACTACTAAGTCTTGCACGTTCTAAGATTCGGGCCGAATTTAAGGGGAGCTTCGTGTTGTTCGGGCGCAATTATTTCGACACCCCCATTGCGTTACCGGTAATGAGGTGGCAGTATTGTTTCCGTTACCGGTAATGAGGTATTCAGATGGCAGACAAATCCGAAAGCCCGAACACCCTGCGCCAGCGAGCATTCAAGGAGCGGCAGAAAGCGGCAGGCTACAAGAACACCACCGTGTGGATTCACGCTGAAACAGAGGAGGAGGGTAGGCAGGCAGCGCGAGACGGTAAGCCACTCAAACCGATGGAGTCGAAAGACCCCTTGAGCTGGGCGGCAGGCTGGATCAGCGAGAAGGGTAAGCAGTAAATACCCCTAATTTTGGGTATTTGAATGTGAGGAAATCCCACTTTTGAAAAGTGCCAAGCCGCTGCGCTAACAGCGGCCTGGCGATTACACGACGACACTTGAAGGTACACGTCATGCAACTTTACCAAAATATCAGTAACGCCCTGAAAGGCCAAGATAAGTCCGAATTTGAAGGGCAGGGCCTTGCAGGCACTGAGGTGGGCGACTCTAGCGCCTTACACCTGCCCCTCTTCACCGAGAAGCAACGAACCTTAGTGGTTGAACTCATTCTCGCAGAGCGGCGTTACGCTACCCGATGGTGGACGCACCTGTGCGAGTTGCGGCGGCGTAAGGAGCTCCCTGAGTGGGTTGCGGCGGACATTGGCACTCATGATGAGCATGACCTGATGCTGGAGAGCCGGAGAGCTGTCAATCGGGCCATTTTCGGCTCGGATGACCTGGGCGGCGATCAGCAATACCGCGCGGTGGTGCTGGAGTAGGGCTGACAAGCGACGAAACCTTTGCCGCATCAAGGGCACTACCCCGAATCAGGGTGGTGCCCTTTTTTCATTTGCTGGCGGCGGGGGCCTTTTCGGCAAGGTAGATCATGTGGAGCTGTAAGCCTCCAACCACTCGTCAACACTCTGATCCTGAGGAGGCTTAGGGATAGGTAAATCAGTTATGGAAGCTGTCTTGTATTCGTCCTTTCTTATTAACTTGTTTTCGTGGTTTGAAACGCACGTAGTTGAAATTGGCTGTAACCCGCGCACTGCATGGGCTGGAGCGTTTTCCTTGTCCGGGGCTCTTGTCCGGAAGTTGTCCGGCAGTTGTCCGGATATTGTCCGGAATTTGTCCGGCAAAATTGCCTTTCTGAATTTCTCGGCAGTCAGGCTAATAGGCGCCAAACTGCCGGCGTTAATACGGTCGTCAGTCAGCAATCCGGTCAGCATGACGCCACGCAGTTTCCCCATGTAATCGTGCATAGCTGAAAGGCGCCGAGGGAACGGCAAGCCAGTGCCCATCCAGAATTTGTAGAAGTGGCTGCGCTTACCTATACGGAATTGTCCCCTGGGAAGCAGCGCGCCAGCCTTAGCTGCGGCTGTGTTTCGCTGACGGGTCAGGTCTGCATTGAAAACGGCGTATACAGACTCCCCATTTACTAGCGAGACGAACCGCAACGTGATACCGGCGCTCCGGGTTTTGCCATAGTGACCAGTTGAATAATCCGTGTACTCGAAAGCATCCAGGCCTAATGAAATAAGCGCTTCACGGCAAAGCCTGGCCCGGTTGGTGTTGATCCACTCAGGCGGCACGGGCTTGCCGCTCGCCGGTTGAATGACGAGCTGCCCACGCTCAATGCTCACCGTGTCTCCACGGCTAAGTAGTTTTGTGGCTAGGCATTCCACTGAATCGACCTCAGCGTAGTTCGGCTGGATAAACAACGGGCTGAAGCCCGCCAGCAGCTCGCAGGCAGGCGCAAGGGACGCCGCAATTTCGCGGCGTCCCTTGCGGTCTCCGGATTACGACGCTTCGCGCATCAGGATGTACTTGGCCACGCGGTGTGGCGGTCGTCCTGGCTCAGTGGACTGGTGCGTCCAGTAGGTGCGGATTTCGTGACCTTTCTTCCTAAGTCGACGAATGGTGTTTGGCGGCTGGACAATATCCAATTCTTTTGCGGCTTCGATGGTCGATACGGGCCCGTTTCGCAGGGCCTCCATCATCTTGCTGTCTTGCTCTGTTGAAGAATGACGTGTCATAGTTTGGCCTTCACGTTGGTGCTATCCAGTGTGTTTTCGTTAGGGCGGTGCTCGAACACCGCCTTAACGCTCTCTCTATCACTCAGTTTTCTTGATTCAATCCCTTCCGGTCCTCTTTCCAGGGGTATCGCGCTAATCACCGGGCACCTTCCTTCGCTGCTCGTTCGATCCAGACTTTAAGTTCAGTCATCAGAATCAAACGACGCCTACCAAGCTTGAAGGTCTTGATCTCTCCCTTTGCTATCAACTCATACACACCCGATCGCGAATATCCGACGATCCGAGCTGCGTCTTCGACGCTAACGGACAAGGCTGCTGGTTGTTCTGCTGCAAGCATTTTGTTTCTCCATCGGCCATTAGAATTAAGTGGCCGTGGATCAATCCTATTCCTTGAGAATACTGTACGTCAACTGATGCTATATGATTTGTATGAACGTATGGACTCGCTCGGACGTACGGATTAGGATTGTCGCTCGATTTATGGCTCGGAGATTTTGAGATGGCCAAGAACAGACCTAACCAAGGATCGCGGAAGACAGAAACACTGACCCTCCGGTTAGACCCAAAGGTCAAATTCACGATCGATGTCATTTCTCGGGTAAAGCGGCAGTCAATTACTGGGGTCGTAGAGGCTGCAGTTGAAGCATTGGTTTTTGATCTTGACGTTCCATTCCATGATGGAGGAAATACGGAGCATTGGTCGGTAGCCAGTGCCGTAAGTGAGGTGTGGTCAACTGATGAAAGCGAGCGCTTTATCAATCTCTGCTATCACTTGCCTAATCTCCTTACATTTGAGGAGCAGCGCATTTGGGAAACGATCAAGGCGTCTCCGGTCTTCCTGGATAAGGGGGCCGCAAAGATTGGCACTCACTGGCAGATCGAAGGTGTGGGCTATCTTGATCGCGGAAATATTCGGAATTTATGGAATTACCTTCTTGAGCACGTAGAGGAAAATAAAGAAAGCCGGACCATTGTCCCCTTTGAGCCGCCGTTCTAAATCAGCTCCACAGCAGCGGCCTTTGTTCCTGGCGCCAGATGTGCGTAGCGCAAAGTCATCTTGATATCGGCGTGCCCCAGCAGATCCCGTACCGTGTTGAGCGGTACGCCGGCCATTACCAGGCGTGAAGCGAAGTCGTGGCGCATATCGTGCCAGCGGAACCCGTCGATCTGCGCCCGCTCAAGCAACTTGAGCCAGGCGCTTTTGACGTCCTCAAAGCGACCGCCGCCCTGACCTGGGAAGACATACGGCGACTTGCTCACCTGCTTCTTCCAGGCTTCCAGCACACCAATAGTCTCCTTGTTCATCGGGATGTGGCGCGTATCGCTTGTCTTGGTGGTGGCCCCGGCGACTGTGATTGTCTTCGTGTCGAAGTTCACCGCTGACCATTTCAGGTCGAACAGCTCTCCGCGCCTCATGCCGGTATTCAACGATACCAACACCATGGGCTTCAGGTGATCGGTGAAGGGCAGTTCCAGAAGGCTTGGCATCGGCTCTCTGTGTCGGTCCGTCCGCCAGGCGTTTGCACTCTCACGCTCGGCCCTCATTTCATCCTGTCGAGCGTCCAAGGCATCGCGTAGACGCTTGGTCTCGTCAGCAGCCAGGTAGCGAATCACCCCCTTTGAATCGACTTTGAGCTGTTTCAGCTTGGCCAGCGGGTGTGTATCGATGTACTCCCACTCAATGGCACGACTGAAAACACCACTGATCGAGCCCATTTTTCGATTCACCGTCGAGGCTTTGTTGCCGGCCTGCATCCATCCTGTGCGGATTTGCTCTAGGTCTCGCCCGGTGATCGCGTCCAAGCGCTGGGGCATGATTGGGTCGAAGTTATTGCTGAGGGTGTGCTGCGTCTTCTCATGGCCTTTGTGATGAGCTTTGAACCACGGCATATAGGTGTCGTCGATGAAATCGCGCAGCGAGGGCAGGGCTGATCCCTTGCGCCCCTGGGCGATGGCCAGGGGCTCGCCGTGGGCGTGTGCATCGGCTAAGTACTGGGCGGCCTCGGTTCGGGCTTGGTCAAGGGTAAGCACGCCGACACGCCCGAGAGTGGCATTCTTGTTTCGGCCCCAAGTGACCATGTAGGACTTGTGACCGCTGGGCAGCACGCGAATGAAGAAGCCGGGTTGCACTGTGTCATGCACGCGGTATGCTTTCGCCTCGGCGGCTAGGCTGCCAATTAGCTTCTGAGTGATTTTGGATTTCAAGGGTTCGTCCGTGACAGCAGGGTGGCAGCAAAACGCACTATACCGCTCGATGTTCACGGACTCAATGGGACTAAAAGGCCCAGTAATACTAGGCTTGTGGCTGTGCCTGCTGGGTCGAAATTGACCCTCCTAAGGGGAAGGTTGGCCGTTCGAACCGGCCCTGGGACACCAGATTCAAAGCCCCGCTCGGATTCGTCTGGCGGGGCTTTTTTGTGACTGGCTTTTAAACACCGGTCGAACCTTACCGACGATAGAGGTTCACAGCCGGTGCGGCATTTATTTCTCTTGCCCTGTGTACCTCGCACACGGCCAGGCAACGTCTGAGCTATTAGCAAAATATTCCCCGGAAACAGCGAATACCGCCTGTCCGTACGCGGTAACCCCGGACTATCATTCCGATAGCCCTGTCTCTCACTGCAAGGAGCCGCTCGGAACGCCGATGCGCCAGATCTGGAAATCTTTTCGAGCCCTTTATTTCGCCTCCCTGATGATGCTGATCGGCTCCGGTCTGCTCAGCACCTACCTGGCCTTGCGCCTGGCGGCTGACCATGTCGACAGCCTGTGGGTCGGCGCATTGATGGCGGCCAACTACTTCGGCCTGGTGCTGGGCGGCAAGATCGGCCATCGCTTGATCGCCCGGGTCGGGCATATCCGCGCTTACGCCACCTGCGCCGGGATCGTCGGTGCGGCGGTGCTGGGGCATGGCCTGATCAACTGGCTACCCGCCTGGATCGTGTTGCGGATGGTGGTGGGCCTGGGGATGATGTGCCAGTACATGGTCATCGAGAGCTGGCTGAATGAGCAGGCCGACGCCAAGCAGCGTGGCGTGGTGTTCAGCGGCTACATGATTGCGTCTTATCTGGGGCTGGTGCTGGGGCAGCTGATTCTGGTCATGCACCCGGAACTCGGCCTTGAATTGCTGATGCTGGTTGCACTGTGTTTCGCGCTCTGCCTGGTGCCGGTCGCGATGACCCGGCGCATTCACCCGGCGCCGTTGCACCCTGCGCCGATGGAACCGCGCTTCTTTATCAAGCGTGTGCCGCAGTCGTTGAGCACTGTGTTGGGGGCGGGTGTGATCGTGGGCTCTTTCTACGGTTTGGCGCCGCTGTATGCCTCCCAGCAAGGGCTGACGACTGAGCAAGTCGGTTTGTTCATGGGGTGCTGCATTTTTGCCGGCCTGTTGGTGCAGTGGCCGTTGGGGTGGTTGTCGGATCGCTACGACCGTGCGTTGTTGATTCGCAGTTTTGCCCTGTGCCTGGCGGTGGCGGCCTTGCCGTTGGCGATCATGACCCAGGTGCCACTGGAGGTGCTCTTTGTGGCCGGGTTCTTGTGCTCGCTGGTGCAGTTCTGCCTTTACCCGTTGGCCGTGGCATTTTCCAATGACCACGTGGAAGGTGATCGCCGAGTCTCGCTGACGGCCATGTTGCTGGTGACCTACGGTATCGGCGCGAGCGTCGGGCCGTTGCTGGCGGGCGTGGCAATGAAGCTGTTCGGCAGCCATATGTTGTATGCGTTTTTCAGCCTGTGCGCGTTGATTCTGGTGTGGCGTATCCGGCCGAAGGCGGTCACCAACCTGCATCAGGTAGACGATGCGCCGCTGCATCACGTGGCGATGCCGGACAGTATGTCCAGTTCGCCGCTGGTCGCCTGCCTCGATCCGCGGGTAGATGAGGCTGTAGTGCAAGAGCAGATGCAAAGTCCCGTGCCGGATGCGGCCCCGGAAACGGATCCGCAAGCCCCAATGGATGAGCCGCCCTTCGTAGGCCCGCCGGCGCCGCCGGACCCGGACGACCACCCTCACGACTTGAGCAGGGCGCGCCCCTGAAAGCAAAAACGGGCAGAACCCATCAGGTTCTGCCCGTTTTTTTTGGTCGCGACCTTTAAGGCTTAAAGATCGTCGTCCTTGTCGAAGCGCCGCGCTTCGCGTTGCAACTGGTACACAAACCGCTCCACCTGGCGCTGCACCAGGCCGCTCATGTTGTGGAAGCGTACACCGGCGAAGGTGGTGTTGATCTTCTCTTCGAAGTGCAGGTAACGCAGCTCGACGGACGTGGTCATGCTGCCGAAGGGCAGGGCGGCGATAAAGCGGTCGTAGACTTGGCCCAGTTGCAGGCGCTCGGAGATTTCGCCTTCAAAGCGCAATTTGCAGCCGGTGGCGGAGATGTCGAGCAGCTTGCCGCTGATCGGTGCCTTGAGCTTTTCACCACCCAATTCGATGCTGACCAGTTGTGCCAGCTTCAGCGCGGCGCGAAAGGCATTGCGACGCTGATGGTAAACCACCTCGTCGGGCATGCTGCCGGTGTAAATGCGGTGGCCGTCTTTTTCGCTGATGGCCAGGCTGCCGTTGCTTTCCCAGGCGACCCGCACACCGTCATGAAAGCCTTCGATGCGAAAGGGCTCGCCATTTTCCAGGTAGCGCTCGCCATCACGGGGAATCATTTCGTCCAGGGCCAGCGTCTTGCTGTCCCGGTCAACGTCCACCAGATAACTTTGGAAGCGCTGGCTGCGTTCGTGGAAAGTGATGATCAGTGGATCATGGCTTTCTTGCAGCATCCGCAATGTGCTGGCGATTTCCAGAGGCGTGGTGAGCACCTTGGGTGGCTGCGGAGCATCTTCCGCATTAAGGGCGTTGAACACGGTTCTTCCATCTCCAGACAAAATACGACTACACGCAAGAACCGGCATTTTGCCAGTATGTAGCGCGCCTTGGATAGGTGCGCTTTGAACCGGCGTCAGGCTTGGCTGCGGGTGCTGGGTTTGACCAGGCGTGAAGTGGAGCCTTGGGCGTTATAGAGGGCCGGAGGCTCTCCGCCGTGGAGTATACGCAACTGGTTGGCGGTCGTGGCTTGCTGAAGCTGGATCGACTGACCGTTGAGCAGGTTGGCTTCCTGGCACTGGGTGAGCAATTGGTTGAGTGCGGCGCTCTGCGTCAGCAACTGATCACCGACCGAGGAGTGGCTGGCCAGTTGGGCGAGGCCGTCGTGGTCTGCCGGCAAGCCGAGGCTGACAAGAATCTCGCTGCGCTTCTTGCCATGCTGCTCCAGCAGCACGATCAGTGACTGCTTGCGCGCCAGGATTTCTTCCAGCAAGCGCATGTCCCGGCCATAGAGTGCCAGGGATTCTTCTTTGAGCAGCTCGAGCAAATGTTGCGTCGGCGCCAGATCATCAATGATCAGTTGAAGCAAATGTTCGTCGTGGTGCATGGCTGGCCTTGGGTTTTAAGCGTCCAAAAGCCCTGCGCAGGCCTTTGCCTAGCGCTCGGCTTCGAAGTTAAGCAGCTTGCTGGCTACACGGTTGCTGTCGACTTTATAGCTGCCATCGGCGATTGCCTGTTTCAACTCGGCCACGCGGGCTTTATTGACAACCGGCTGGTCGCGCAGCGAGTCAGTGACCTTCTGCAACTGTTGAGCCTCATTGCTCAGGTGTACGGATTCCCCGCTTTGGCTGGCGCCGGCCTGTTCTGTCTTGGCCGCAGGTGCTGGCTGGGACTTGGCTTCAACGCTGTCCTTGGCCCCGCTGGTGCGCGTATTGCCCGGCAAAGCCTGGGAATTATTCAAACGACTGAAATCGATGACCATGATAAAAAAACCTCTGGGTATTTGGACGCTTGCCATGTTTTCGGCCATACCCGGACAAACTTTAGGCTCGATTGACAATAAACCTGTACGCGCGAACGTCTGGCGCACAGTGTAGGAAAAGCGGGCGTCCTGTGCCAGTAAACTATAAAGCCACCTCGACCTGCCCCGGCGCGGTCACCTGCGCCTTGATCACACGGTTGGAGTTGAGGTTCTTGACCCTGATCTGTTCGCTCATGCCGCCATTGGACAAGGCCTCGCCCGGCATCTTTACCGTCAGCGCACCGCTGCTGGCGGAAATCACCACCTGGTCGCCCTTGCGAATCACCTCGGCCTGCTCCAGATGAACCAGGGTAATCACTTGATCGGTCACCATCGGGCGGGTCAATTTCTGCCCAACCGCCTGGTCAACGGACGTGAGGTAGCCCTGGCTGATCAGGCTGATGTCCCGTTCACGCAGGGCGACGTCGCCGAAACCGATAATGCCGGTGCGTTTCAACGGCCGTGTCACCACCACCACATCACGGAACAGCTTGACCTGCGCCGGCACGAAGACCGTCCAGGGGGAGGCGCCTTCGCAGCGCACTTTTACCGTCACGCGGCCAATGGGCTGGGCAGGGCTTTCCAGGCTGGCTGTCAATTCCTTGTCGCACATGGGCATGCGCAGGCGCGGGTCCAGCTGGCTGACCTGGATTTCATAACGGCCCGGGGTCTGGGTGGTCGCCAGATAATCTTCTACAGTGAACTCAAGAAAGCCCTGAGTGACGCCGATAAGGAGATCAGGCAAGGTGACGTTGTCTGCGCGGGCCGTGGCGCCCAGCCCCAAGGCGAGCAGCGTCAGCAGTACACAGAGCTGTCTGTAATACCGTGCAAGGCCTGGGCGTCGGGAAACTGTCGTTTTAATATCCATGACCAACCAGATAGCAAAGCTCGTGCCGTTTAGAGTCAGCGGTGCGCTGCCCTGCAAGTATCGCCAAAGGTTTTAGCGTAGGAGTAAAGGCATGGCAGGTGTAATGGATTCAGTAAACCAGCGCACACAGCTGGTAGGGCAGAACCGCCTGGAGTTGTTGTTGTTCCGCCTGGACGGCAAGCAGCTGTATGGCATCAATGTGTTTAAAGTGCGGGAAGTGTTGCAGTGTCCCAAGCTGACTATCCTGCCCAAATCCAGCCCTGTGGTGTGTGGCGTGGCCAACATCCGTGGCGCGACCATTCCGATTCTTGATCTGGCGATGGCCACCGGCTCTGCGGGTTTGCAGGACCGCGAGAACCCGTTCGTGATCATTACCGAGTACAACACCAAGACCCAGGGGTTCCTGGTGCGCTCGGTGGAGCGCATCGTCAACATGAACTGGGAAGAGATCCATCCGCCGCCCAAGGGCACCGGGCGCGATCACTACCTCACGGCGGTGACGCGGGTCGACAACCAGTTGGTGGAAATCATCGACGTGGAGAAAATCCTCGCCGAAGTGGCGCCGACCTCGGAAACCATCTCGGTCGGCGTGGTGGACGCCGAAACCGCGCACAAGGCGGTATCGTTACGGGTGTTGACCGTTGACGACTCCTCGGTGGCCCGCAAGCAAGTGACCCGCTGCCTGCAAACCGTGGGCGTCGATGTGGTCGCCCTCAATGACGGCCGCCAGGCGTTGGATTACCTGCGCAAGCTGGTGGATGAAGGCAAGAAGCCTGAAGAAGAATTCCTGATGATGATCTCCGACATTGAAATGCCGGAAATGGACGGTTACACCCTCACGGCCGAGATACGTAACGATCCACGCATGCAAAAATTGCATATCATCCTGCATACTTCGTTGTCAGGTGTTTTCAATCAGGCGATGGTCAAGAAAGTCGGTGCCGATGACTTTCTGGCCAAATTCCGTCCTGATGACCTGGCATCCCGGGTAGTCGACCGGATCAAGGCAGCAGATCACGGCTAAGGGGATTTCCCCTGGCGGTCACACGATTTAAGAGGCGGTATCATTGTCTACGGGTAATTTGGATTTCGAACAGTTCCGGGTCTTCCTGGAAAAAGCCTGTGGCATATTGCTCGGTGAAAACAAGCAGTACCTGGTATCCAGCCGTCTCAATAAACTGATGGAACAGCAGGGCATCAAATCCCTGGGGGAGCTGGTGCAGCGTATCCAGGGCCAGCCGCGCAGCGGGCTCAAGGAAATGGTGGTCGATGCCATGACCACCAACGAAACCTTGTGGTTTCGCGATACCTACCCCTTTGAGGTGCTAAAGAGCAAAGTGCTGCCCGAGGCGATCAAGGCCGCACCGGGCCAGCGCCTGCGTATCTGGTCGGCGGCGTGTTCGTCGGGGCAGGAACCGTATTCGATTTCGATGTCCATCGATGAGTTCGAGCGGACCAACATGGGCCAGTTAAAGGCCGGCGCGCAAATCGTCGCCACCGACTTGTCCGGCACCATGCTCACCAACTGCAAGACCGGCGAGTACGACAGCCTGGCCCTGGGCCGCGGTTTGTCCCAGGAGCGCCTGCAGCGTTACTTCGACCCGAAAGGGGCGGGGCGTTGGGCGGTCAAGGCACCGATCAAGAGCCGGGTGGAGTTTCGCTCCTTCAACCTGCTCGACAGCTATGCCAGCCTGGGCAAGTTCGACATGGTGTTCTGCCGCAACGTGCTGATCTACTTTTCGGCCGAAGTGAAGAAAGACATCCTGCTGCGCATCCACGGCACACTCAAGCGGGGTGGCTATCTGTTCCTCGGCGCTTCCGAAGCGCTCAATGGTCTGCCGGATCATTACCAGATGGTGCAATGCAGCCCTGGCATCATTTATCAGGCCAAGTGACAGGTGATTGAGCAAAAAAACGGGAGGCCCTTGGGCTTCCCGTTTTTTTTACGCAAATTATCGACAGCTTATGTTCAGGGCCTGGCCGTCATGCGAATGTTGCCCAGGGAGAGACGGTGAACGCCGTTAGGCACCGCCTTATTGAAAATACCTAGCCGTACATCGCCTGTGAGCGGGGCAATGAAGCTGCCGGTGCCGGTTTGCGGCCGGACTTGAGTGATGTTCTGTACGTCCGGCCCGATCTGGGTGCCATTCATCGTCATGTAAAGGATCGAGCCATCGCTGGTAGCCGCGCCTCCGATGACATCAAAACTGCAGTCATACGTACGCCCGGCGATCACCGGCACAGGCCGGGAAATGATGTGGGCGCTGGTAGCCTGGCTGTTTGGAAGGTCGACGACCACGCTGGAATTGATAATGTGCAGTATCCCTCCCACGTAAGGCCCTTGCGGTACCCAGCCTTGAAAGGTGCCGTCGTTGAAATTCCATACTGTGGGTGCAGGCGGGACAACGATGGGGCGCGAGTTGATGCTTACTCTCGCGGTGGGTGCCGGGGTGATCAGCCGTCCACGCCTTATCTGCAGCAGCAAACTGACAATCGTTCCGGTACTGGCTTCAACAAACCTCCTGGGTATAAGGAGTTCCTGCCCGGGAGCATCTTGAGCAACATCAAAGCTTTGGTTGTACTCGCCACCGAGAACGGTGCTGCTCAGCGTCAAATAGATTCGGTCCGCACGCTCGACCGGAAAATCCAGTGCCAGCCTGGCAGAGGGGCCAACGATACTGTTGGTATTAAGGTTCGGAATGGGGGCGGTCGAATCTTGATCGATAAATCTGGGTGGCAAAGGAGTTAGCATTTTTCTTGCCTCTGTATTTCGCGCGAAGGGGGCTGCCTCATCAGGCGTCCCTTGTGGCAGGTATCGCAACTGTCAAAAATAACAGTGCCGATGAACGGCCCGGAATGTTCGCTTCCCTCACTTGCCTCCTGCCTCTATCGCATAAAGCGGCAACCCCCATTGCCGCTTTACTGGCGCCACGCGGAAACCGGTTGCCGCTTTTCTGGCATTGCCGCCGGCAAAACCCTCGCAAACCCTTGAGTTACGGGGCTTGAATAAACTGGCATGGGCCTTGCTATAACCCTGTTACGAAAAGCAGGTCAGCCTAAAGGTTTCCGCCATGAGCATCAGCTTCGATAAAGCGCTCGGTATCCACGAACAAGCCCTGGGCTTTCGCGCCCAGCGTGCTGAAGTCCTGGCCAACAACATTGCCAACGCCGATACCCCGAACTACAAGGCTCGGGACCTGGACTTCTCCGCCGTGCTCACCGCCCAGCAGGACAAGACCAAAAACGGCACCTTCGCCTTGAACATGACCAACAGCCGTCATATCGAAGCGCAAGGCCTGAGCAGTGGTGACGAGTCGCTGCTGTATCGCACGCCGATGCAGCCGTCGATCGACCAGAACACCGTCGACGCCCAGCTGGAGCAATCGGCTTACGCCGAAAACTCGGTGAACTTCCAGGCCAGCTTCACCCTGCTCAACAGCAAATTCAAAGGGCTGATGTCAGCCCTGCGTGGAGAGTAAGCCATGTCCTTAGCCAGTGTTTTCAATATTGCCGGCAGCGGCATGAGCGCCCAGACCACGCGCCTGAACACCGTCGCCAGTAACATCGCCAACGCCGAGACCGTGTCGTCGAGCATCGACCAGACCTACCGCGCCCGTCACCCGGTGTTCGCCACCATGTTCCAGGGCGGCCAGAGCGGCGGCAGCGATTCGCTGTTCCAGAACCAGGACGCCGCAGGCCAGGGCGTGCAGGTGCTCGGCGTGGTGGAAGACCAGAGCAACCTGGAAGCCCGCTACGAGCCTAACCACCCGGCCGCGAACGAAAAGGGCTACGTGTACTACCCGAACGTCAACGTGGTCGAGGAAATGGCTGACATGATCTCCGCCAGCCGCTCGTTCCAGACCAACGCGGAAATGATGAACACCGCCAAAACCATGATGCAGAAGGTCCTGACCCTGGGTCAGTGATAAGGGGCGCCAAATAATGGCCATTGTTGATACCACGTCTACACCCAACACGCCGGTCCAGGACCTGTTCAATTCCAAGGTCAAGACCTCGACGGATAACAGCAACCTTGGCGATGCGGCCAAGGCTGCGACGGGTAACCAGTCGCTGGGCAAGGACGCGTTCCTGCAACTGCTGGTGACCCAGCTGAAAAACCAGAACCCGCTGTCGCCTCAGGACAACGGCGCGTTCGTGGCGCAACTGGCGCAGTTCAGCAGCCTGGAAGGGATCAACACCCTGAACGACTCGGTGAATGCGATCTCCAGCAACTTCAGCTCCTCGCAAGCGCTGCAGGCGTCGTCGCTGGTAGGCCGTTCGATCATCACCCAGACCGACAAGGCGATGGTCGACACCAGCAAGAGCATGACCGGCTCGGTCGCGGTGACGGCGGCGACGGGCAACGTCTCGGTGAAAATCACTGACAAAGACGGCAACGTGGTGCGCACGATCGACATGGGTGCCCAGAGCGCCGGCGATGCCAGCTTTATCTGGGATGGCAAGACCGACAAGGGTGACGTCGCCCCCGCCGGGACTTACACCTTCGCGGCCACCACCAAGAATGACAAAGGCGACTCGGTTGCCTTGGCAACTTCGCTGCCGGCAACGGTCACCAGCGTGACGTTGAGCAAGACCGGCGGCGAAATGCTGCTCAACCTTGCAGGCGGCATGGGCAGCGTCAAGCTGTCGCAAATTCAGACTATCGGTACATAGAGCCGGCTAAATACGGCAGAAGGAGAGAAACATGTCTTTTAACATCGGCCTTAGCGGCCTCTATGCGGCCAACAAACAACTGGACGTGACCGGCAACAACATCGCCAACGTCGCGACCACCGGTTTCAAGTCGTCCCGTGCCGAATTCTCGGACATTTACGCGGCGTCCAAACTGGGCACCGGCCAGAACAGCGTCGGCAACGGCGTAAACCTGGCGGCCGTGTCCCAGCAGTTCACCCAGGGTGACGTCAATAACACCGGCGGTATTCTGGACATGGCGATCCAGGGCGGCGGCTTCTTCGTTCAGAAGGGCAGCGACGGTTCGCTGGAATATACCCGCAGCGGCTCGTTCCGTTCAGACAAGGACGGCTACATCACCAACAACACCGGCACCTCGCGCCTGCAAGGTTACGCCGCGGATGCCGATGGCAACATCCAGAAGGGTGGCCTGGTCGACCTGCAACTGAACCTGGCGAACCTGCCGCCCAAGGCGTCCACTAAAGTGGACTCCACGAGTAACCTGAACTCGTCTTCGCCGGTGATCGATCAGACGGCCAAGCCGTTCGACCCAACGGACACCAGTACCTTCACCACTCAATACCCCACAACCTTGTACGACACTCAAGGTAACGCACATCCGATGGTGCAGTACCTGGTCAAGACGGATTCCAATACCTGGAAGTCCTACACCTTGATCGACGGGCGCAACCCCGATGGTTCGAAGCCAACCGGCACGGGCTCCACGCCTCCGGTGGCCTCGACATTGAGCTTTGACGGTTCCGGCAAGCTGACCGGGATTGTCACCGGCACAACCTCCAGCACCACCCTGCAACTGACTGGCTGGGTGCCGGGCACCGTGACCAACGGCGTATGGACCAAAAACGGTGCGGACGCCAACCCGGGTGGCATCGCCATCAACATGGCCAACATCACCCAGTACAACTCGGCGACCTATCGCAACCCGCCGGTCACCGATGGCTATGCTACCGGCCAGATCACAGGCCTGAAAATCGACGGCAGCGGCGTACTGTTCGCCACCTTCAGCAACCAGCAGAGCAAGGCCATCGGCCAGATCTCCCTGGCCAGCTTCAACAACGAACAGGGGCTGCAGCCCAATGGCGGCACCACCTGGAAGGAAACCTTCGCGTCGGGCCAGCCGGGCTATGATGCCCCGCAATCCGGCACCCTGGGCGCCATCGTGGCCAACTCCCTGGAGAACTCCAACGTCAACCTGACCAACGAGCTGGTGGACCTGATCAAGGCTCAGAGCAACTACCAGGCGAACGCCAAGACCATCTCCACCCAGAGCACCATCATGCAGACCATCATTCAGATGACGTGATGCGGTAGTGCTCTACAAGAAGCCCCTCTTGCGAGGGGCTTTTTTGTGGGCGTTTATTGAAGGCCTTGTAGTGAGCGGGCTTGCCCCGCGCTGGGTGGCGAAGCCGCCCCAACCAGAACGCCGTGGTGTTTCGGACAGAACGAGGCGCCTGGTTTTGGGGCGGCTTCGCCACCCAGCGCGGGGCAAGCCCGCTCACTACAGGTAAGCCTGTAGGCAAAAGAAAACCCCCGGCAAACCCAGGGGGTTTGTCGGGGGTTTGGAGTAAGCGCCTTTTGGCGCTTACCGGCTCAGCTTACTGGCAAGCTTCGCAATCCGGTTCGTCAATCGCGCAGGCCTTAGGCACTGGTGCCGGGCCGGCCGGTGCGGCGAGCACCGAATCATCACCGTGGTTGCCGCTGGAAACAGCGTTCAGCTTACCGGTGTTGATGGTGGACTTCTCGGTGCTGGTCGCGGCCAGGGCACGGAGGTAGTAAGTGGTTTTCAGGCCACGGTACCACGCCATGCGGTAGGTCACGTCCAGCTTCTTGCCCGAGGCGCCGGCGATGTACAGGTTCAGCGACTGAGCCTGGTCGATCCACTTCTGACGACGGCTTGCCGCGTCGACGATCCACTTGGTGTCCACTTCGAAGGCGGTCGCGTAGAGCTCTTTGAGTTCTTGCGGAATGCGCTCGATCTGTTGCACCGAACCGTCGTAGTACTTCAGGTCGTTGATCATGACCGAGTCCCACAGGCCGCGGGCTTTCAGGTCGCGAACCAGGTACGGGTTGATCACGGTGAATTCGCCCGACAGGTTCGATTTCACATACAGGTTCTGGTAAGTCGGTTCGATCGACTGCGACACGCCGGTGATGTTGGCGATGGTGGCGGTCGGTGCGATGGCCATGATGTTGGAGTTACGAATGCCTTTCTGCACGCGGGCACGTACCGGCGCCCAGTCCAGGGATTCGTTCAGGTCAACGTCGATGTACTTCTGGCCACGCTGCTCGATCAGGATCTGTTGCGAATCCAGCGGCAGGATGCCTTTGGACCACAGCGAACCCTGGAACGTCTCGTAGGCACCGCGCTCGTCGGCCAGGTCGCAAGAAGCCTGGATCGCGTAGTAGCTGACCGCTTCCATGGACTTGTCGGCGAACTCAACTGCAGCGTCCGAACCGTAAGGAATGTGCTGCAGGTACAAAGCGTCCTGGAAGCCCATGATACCCAGGCCAACCGGACGGTGCTTGAAGTTGGAGTTCTGCGCCTGTGGCACCGAGTAGTAGTTGATGTCGATCACGTTGTCGAGCATGCGCACGGCGGTGTTGACGGTACGTTCCAGCTTGGCGGTGTCCAGCTTGCCGTTGACGATGTGGTTCGGCAGGTTGATCGAGCCCAGGTTGCAAACGGCGATCTCGTCCTTGTTGGTGTTCAAGGTGATCTCGGTGCACAGGTTCGAGCTGTGGACCACGCCCACGTGCTGCTGTGGGCTGCGCAGGTTGCACGGGTCTTTGAAGGTCAGCCATGGGTGGCCGGTTTCAAACAGCATGGACAGCATTTTGCGCCACAGGTCTTTGGCCTGGATGGTCTTGAACAGCTTGATCTTGCCAGGGTACTGGGACAGGGCTTCGTAGTACTCGTAGCGCTCTTCGAAAGCCTTGCCGGTCAGGTCGTGCAGGTCCGGCACTTCGGATGGCGAGAACAGGGTCCACTGGCCGTCATCGAAGACGCGCTTCATGAACAGGTCAGGGATCCAGTTGGCGGTGTTCATGTCGTGGGTACGACGACGGTCATCACCGGTGTTCTTGCGCAGCTCGATGAACTCTTCGATGTCCATGTGCCAGGTTTCCAGGTAGGCACACACAGCGCCTTTGCGCTTGCCACCCTGGTTCACGGCTACAGCGGTGTCGTTCACCACTTTCAGGAACGGAACAACGCCTTGCGACTTGCCGTTGGTACCCTTGATGTACGAACCCAGTGCACGCACTGGCGTCCAGTCGTTGCCCAGGCCGCCGGCGAATTTGGACAGCATGGCGTTGTCGTGGATCGCGTGGTAGATGCCCGACAGGTCATCCGGCACGGTGGTCAGGTAGCAGCTCGACAGCTGTGGACGCAGGGTGCCGGCGTTGAACAGGGTCGGGGTCGACGACATGTAGTCGAAGGACGACAACAGGTTGTAGAACTCGATGGCACGGTCTTCTTTCTGCTTCTCTTCGATCGCCAGGCCCATGGCCACGCGCATGAAGAACACTTGCGGCAGTTCGAAGCGGATACCGTCCTTGTGGATGAAGTAACGGTCGTACAGGGTTTGCAGGCCCAGGTAGGTGAACTGCTGGTCGCGCTCGTGGTTGATGGCCTTGCCGAGTTTTTCCAGGTCGAAGGTGGCCAGGACCGGGTTCAGCAATTCGAATTCGATACCCTTGGCGATGTAGGCCGGCAGGGCCTTGGCGTACAGGTCAGCCATCTCGTGGTGGGTGGCGCTGTCGGCGACTTTCAGGAAGCCCAGGCCTTCGGCACGCAGGGTGTCCATCAGCAGGCGCGCGGTCACGAAGGAGTAGTTCGGCTCGCGTTCAACCAGGGTACGGGCGGTCATCACCAGGGCGGTGTTGACGTCGGTCAGGGCCACGCCGTCGTACAGGTTTTTCAGGGTTTCGCGCTGGATCAGGTCACCGTCGACTTCTTCCAGGCCTTCGCAGGCCTCGGTGATGATGGTGTTCAGGCGACCCAGGTCCAGCGGTGCAAACGTACCGTCGGCCAGGGTGATGCGGATCGATGGGTGAGCTTGTACCGCAGCTTCTTCAGCCGGGGAGCGCACGGCGCGCTCTTTGGAGCGGGCATCACGGTAGATCACGTAGTCGCGGGCGACTTTCTGCTCGCCGGCACGCATCAGGGCCAGTTCAACCTGGTCCTGGATTTCTTCGATGTGGATGGTGCCGCCCGAAGGCATGCGACGCTTGAAGGTCGCGGTGACTTGTTCGGTCAGGCGGGCAACGGTGTCGTGGATGCGCGACGAAGCGGCAGCGGTGCCGCCCTCAACTGCAAGAAACGCTTTGGTGATGGCGACGGTGATTTTGTCATCGGTGTAAGGAACGACAGTGCCGTTACGCTTGATCACACGCAATTGGCCCGGCGCGGTGGCGGACAGATCCAGGTTCGAATCAGCGGCCTGCGGCACGGAGCCTTGCGGGTTCTCGCGAGTTGTGTCGGTTTGCATGGGGGGTTGTCTCCACGTTCTATATTTGATTGCGAGTGCCAGGCTCTTCCTGCAACACCCGTACCGTTTTCCATATCGGGGATGGGAAACAGCTGCCATCCGCGTGAGCGGTTTGGTCTACTGAAAATCGGTTGGTTCCATGCTGCGGTAGCAATAAAACGCTTGAGTTTTTAGCCACTTGTGTGGTTGGGCGCTTTTGCCGAAAACCCCACATGTAGGGTCTTCCAAGGCGCCGAGGTACAAGATAATGCGTTTTCGAGGGGTTAGCAACGCAGTAACCTGTGGATAACGCTGTGAGTAAAATGTGTAAGAAAGGTTGAATGGCCGTGTAGGCCGCATAGCTGCTGGATTGGACCGTTTGTCATTAAATGTTTCGGCCCTGAAACGACCTGCTGTTTTTCGAAGGGCGCGAACCCTATCACAAAAAAACGCGATCACCGAATGGATTTCCCGGCTTGTGCTAGAGGGCTGGCGCATGGCTACAATCGACCCTTGTTATGCCCTCAAAACATGACAAAAAGGGTATGGCGAGTGAAGGTCAAAAATGTGGGAGCGGGCTTGCTCGCGAAGGCGGTGGCTCAGTTAACAAATGATTTGGCTGATCCACCGCCTTCGCGAGCAAGCCCGCTCCCACACTCGACCGTATTGTCATGACGACTATCTCTATCGCGAAGAGGCCCCCCTGTGGAGCAAGAAGCCTGGCAAATATTGATCGTCGAAGATGACGAGCGACTGGCCGAACTGACCCGTGATTACCTGCAGAGCAACGGCCTGCAGGTGTCGGTGGAAAGTGACGGCGCCAAAGCCGCCGCGCGCATCATCGCCGAGCAGCCGGACCTGGTGATCCTCGACCTGATGCTGCCCGGCGAAGATGGCTTGAGCATCTGCCGCAAGGTGCGTGACAGCTACGACGGGGTGATCCTGATGCTCACCGCGCGCACTGACGACATGGACCAGGTGCTCGGCCTGGACATGGGCGCCGACGACTACGTGTGCAAACCCGTACGCCCGCGCCTGTTGCTGGCGCGCATCCAGGCGCTTTTGCGGCGCAGCGAACCGACCGAACCGGCCGCTGTGGAAAACCAGCGCCGCCTGAAATTCGGCCCCTTGGTGGTGGACAATGCTCTGCGTGAGGCCTGGCTGAACGAGGGCGGTATCGAGCTGACCAGTGCGGAGTTCGACTTGCTGTGGTTGCTGGTGGCAAATGCCGGGCGCATTTTGTCGCGCGAAGAAATCTTTATCGCCTTGCGCGGTATCGGCTACGACGGCCAGGACCGTTCCATTGATGTGCGCATCTCACGCATTCGCCCGAAAATCGGCGACGACCCCATCCACCCGCGCCTGATCAAGACCATCCGCAGCAAAGGCTACCTGTTCGTCCCCGAAGCTTGCGCCGACATGCCGCTGTGAACTCGATCTTCCTGCGCATCTACGGCGGCATGTGCGCGGCGCTGATTCTGGTGGCGCTGTTGGGCGTGCTGGCCCTTCATCTACTGAATGAGGTGCGCAGCGGCCAGTACCGCGAGCGGCTGGCCCACGGCACCTTTGCGTTGATGGGCGACAACCTGCAACCGATGAGCGCCATCGAACGCCAGCGTGCCCTGGCGGTGTGGGAGCGCCTGCTGGGCATTCCCCTGGAATTGCGCAGCCTTGCCGACGCCCAGTTGGACCTGAGCCAGCGCAACCGCCTGCAACGCGGCCAGGTGCTGGTCGAGCAGACCGGGCCCCACGCCGCACGCGTGCTGCGGTTGGTCAGCGAGAAGGAACCGTGGGTGCTGACTGGCGAGGTGCAGCAGATCAGCGAACAACTGGCCCGCGCAACGATTTACCTGCTGGCCGATGAACTGGTGCGTTTCCCGGTGGCCGAACAGCCGCAGCGGCTGGCCGATATAAAGGAAGCCAAGGGTTTTGGCTTTGAGATGCACCTGATGACCCTTGATCAGGCGGACATGGACGAAGACCAGCGCCGCCGCGTATCGGAAGGCGATACGGTGATGGCGCTGGGCAAGGGCGGCGATTCGATTCGCGTGTTTGCCGGCATGGTCGGTACGCCGTGGGTGCTGGAAATCGGCCCGCTGTATCAAATGAACCCGTATCCGCCGCAATGGTTGATCCTGATCGCATTGATCAGCCTGACCCTGATCGGCTTGATCGTCTATTTATTGGTGCGCCAGCTTGAGCGGCGCCTCAAGGGGCTGGAGGCTGCGGCCACGCGTATCGCCAAAGGCAACCTGGAAGTGCGCGTGCCGGCCCGGGGCGCGGACTCTGTGGGGCGCCTGGCGGCCGCTTTTAACGGTATGGCCGAGCATTTACAGCAATTGCTGGCGATCCAGCGCGAGTTGGTGCGTGCGGTGTCCCACGAATTGCGCACCCCGGTGGCGCGCCTGCGTTTTGGCTTGGAGATGGTTGGCGACGCCGCCACGCCTGAAGCCCGGCGCAAATACATGGAAGGCATGGACAGCGACATCCAGGACCTCGATGGCTTGGTGGATGAAATGCTCACCTACGCACGCCTGGAGCAGGGCGCACCGCAGCTGAGTTTCCAGCGGGTCGACCTCAGCGCGTTGCTCGATCAAGTGATCGGCGAATTATCGCCACTGCGCCCGCAGGTCAAGGTGGCGCGGGGTATTTGCCTGTCATCGGCGCACCTGGATGATGCTTGGGTCGAAGCTGAACCCCGTTACCTGCACCGCGCCCTGCAAAATCTGGTGAGCAATGCCATGCGCCATGCACAGGGCCAAGTGTTGATCAGTTACCAGGTGGGGCAGGTGCGTTGCCGTATTGATGTGGAAGATGACGGGCCGGGCGTACCGGAAAGTGCCTGGGAACGGATCTTCACGCCGTTCCTGCGCCTGGACGACAGCCGCACGCGCGCCTCGGGCGGGCATGGGTTGGGGTTGTCGATTGTGCGGCGGATTATCTATTGGCACGGCGGGCGGGCGTTGATCGGCAAGAGCAATAATCTGGGCGGGGCGTGTTTCAGCCTGAGTTGGCCCAGGGATCAGGAGAAGGCTTGATACCGTCATCGCAGGCAAGCCAGCTCCCACATTTGATCGGGTTCCAGGCTTGGAATGCAGGCAAATGTGGGAGCTGGCTTGCCTGCGATAGCAACCTGTCAGGCGCTGACAGCCACCAGGCTCAACAACTGCTCTCCGTCCACCGCAAACTGCCCCTCCAATTCTTTGCCATGACACCACTCGGCGGACAGATCCGTCAGCAAGCGTAGCCGAACCTGACCCGATTCCGACCACTCCACCACCTCGGCATGCTCAAAGTAAAAGCGCTTCTGCACAATCGGGTAGAGGGCCTTGAACAGGCTTTCCTTGACTGAAAACGTCAGCGTCACGACTAAAGCAACCTGCTCACGCGGCACTGATGCCATGCGCTGCATCTCATCCGCCGTCAGAATCTCCCCGGCCAGGCGTTCTGCCCGTTCCTGAGAAAGCATGTTCTCCAGGTCCATCCCCAGCCCGCGCCATTGCGCCTTATGCCCGACAATCGCTGCCGCGTGCCCGGTGCTATGGGTGATGGAGCCGCTGATATGCCCGGGCCACACTGGCGCACGGTCGTCTCCGATGGCGGGCACGCAGTCCAGGTGGTCCAGCTGTTGCAGTGCCGCGCGGGCGCACAGGCGGCCGGCCAGGAACTCCGCCTGGCGCTTGGCCACCGAACGCTGGATGCTGGCCGGAGGCGGCACGGCGCTGCGCTGGAAATCACGGGCGTCCAGTAAGGCGGGATCAAATCGCGTGCTCAGAAATACCGTCCCCGGCAAAGGGGCGGGCAGCGGCCAATGGGCATCAAGTGGGGTGCAGCAAGCGGGTAAAGGCGTCATGCGTGGTATTTTGCGTCAGTTGGCGCGCCAGTGGATAGCCCGTAACGGTTCAGGCGCGGTTCAGAGCCCGTTCAGGGGGAGTTCAGGGGCGCATGCGTAGTCTGGCCTTACAGCCAAAACGCGTAGAGGCAAGCACCATGACTGCGATCAAAAAGCTGATGTTGGCGTTAACCATGCTCAGTGCCACCGCTGGGGTCCAGGCCTCTGATGGCGCTTTTGCGGCATTTGGCGAAAAAACCAAAAAAGCCAGCACCCTGATTCAGCGTGTCAGCTTTGAAGATGCCGGCAGCCAGCCCACGCCATGGGGCCAGTCCCTGGGCCTGACCACCCCTCAACCGGCCTACCGCACCGGCTATGAACACCTCACCGGCCAATACAATGGCAACAAACTGCGCCCGCAAGACTTGCAGGGCCGCTATGATATCCCTCAGTCGGACAGTTGAATCGCCTTGGAGAGCCTTATGAAATTGCTGGTGGTTGAAGATGAGGCGTTGTTGCGCCATCACCTGATGACCCGCCTGACAGACAGCGGGCATGTGGTCGAAGCCGTGGCCAATGCCGAAGAAGCCCTGTACCAGACCGGCCAATTCAACCATGACCTGGCGATCATCGACCTGGGCTTGCCCGGCATGGGCGGCCTGGACCTGATCCGCCAACTGCGCAGCCAGGCCAAGACCTTTCCGATCCTGATCCTCACCGCGCGCGGCAACTGGCAGGACAAAGTCGAAGGCCTGGCGGCCGGTGCCGATGATTATGTGGTCAAGCCCTTCCAGTTCGAAGAGCTGGAAGCGCGGATGAACGCCTTGCTGCGTCGCTCCAGCGGGTTTACCCAGTCGACCATCGTCGCCGGGCCTTTGCTGTTGGACCTCAACCGCAAGCAAGCGTCCCTGGACGAGCAACCGCTGGCGCTGACCGCCTATGAGTACCGGATTCTCGAATACCTGATGCGTCACCATCAGCAAGTGGTTGCCAAGGACCGCTTGATGGAACAGCTTTACCCCGATGACGACGAGCGCGATCCGAACGTGATCGAAGTGCTGGTCGGGCGCTTGCGCCGCAAACTGGAAGGCCCGGCCGGGTTCAAGCCGATCGATACCGTGCGTGGCTTGGGTTACCTGTTCAATGAGCGCTGCCGTTGATTCGCTCGTTACGCGTACGCCTGATGCTCGCGGCCACCACCCTGGCCGTGTTGTTCATGCTCGGCTTGTTACCCGCCATGCAAGGCGCGTTCAGCCTGGCGCTGCAGGATTCCATCGAGCAGCGCCTGGCGTCGGACGTCACCACGCTGATCTCCGCCGCGCGGGTTGAAAACAACCGCCTGTTGATGCCGGCGCAGTTGCCGGACGAACGCTTCAACCTGACCGATAGCCGGCTGCTCGGCTATATCTACGACCGCGAAGGCCACCTGGTATGGCGCTCGCGAGCGACCCAGGAAGAAAACATCAACTACAAACCGCGCTATGACGGGCGCGGTAATGAATTTGCGCGCATCCGCGAGGCCAATGGCCAGGAATTCTTCGTCTACGACGTTGAAGTCAAACTGCTCGGCGGCAAGAGCGCAGCGTTCAGTATCGTCGCGCTGCAACCGGTGCGCGAATACCAGCTGACCCTTGAGGGGCTGCAGGAAAACCTCTACCTGGGGTTCGGCGCGGCTCTGCTGGTCTTGCTGACCTTGCTCTGGCTGGGCCTGACGTGGGGCCTGCAAGCCTTGCGCCGTTTGAGTCAGGAGCTTGACGAGATCGAAGGCGGCACCCGTGAAAGCCTTTCCGAGGAGCATCCGCGCGAGTTGCTGCGCCTCACCGGTTCCCTCAACCGGTTGTTGCACAGCGAGCGCGAGCAACGGGCGCGCTACCGCGATTCCCTCGATGACTTGGCCCACAGCCTGAAAACTCCGCTGGCGGTATTGCAGGGCGTGAGCGAGGACATGGCCCAGCGCCCTGAAGACCGCGACCAGGCCTGGGTGCTGCAATCGCAGATCGAGCGCATGAGCCAACAGATCGGCTATCAATTGCAGCGTGCCAGCCTGCGTAAAAGCGGCCTGGTGCGCCACCAGGTGCGCCTGGAGCCGGTGCTGCAAAGCCTGTGCGACACACTGGACAAGGTCTACCGCGACAAGCGTGTACGGGTGTCCTTTGACCTGCCGCCCGATTGCGACGTGCCCATCGAGAAGGGGGCCTTACTGGAAATGCTCGGCAACCTGCTGGAAAACGCCTATCGCCTGTGCGTGCGCGAAGTGCGCATCCGCCTGGTCGAGAGCCTTGAAGGTACCGAGTTGTGCATCGAGGACGATGGCCCCGGCGTACCGCCCGACCAGCGTGCGCGGATTCTGCAAAGGGGTGAGCGGCTGGACCGTCAGCATCCCGGGCAGGGCATCGGGCTGGCGGTGGTCAAGGACATCATCGAAAGCTACAGCGCGCGTTTGACCCTCGGCGACTCGCCGTTGGGTGGGGCAGCCTTCAGGATTCACTTTCCGGCAGTCTGATCTTTAGTGGCTGTTCCGGCCTCTTCGCGAGCAAGCCCGCTCCCACATTTGACCGAGTTCTACTGTTGGAATACGGTCGAATGTGGGAGCGGGCTTGCTCGCGAAAGCGTCAGTCGAATCACTCCTCATCTAATGCTCTTGCTCGCGATAAGCCCCCGGCGTCAGTCCCGTCCACTTCTTGAACGCCCGATGAAACGCCGACGGTTCGGAAAACCCCAACTGCTCGGCGATCTCCTGTAATGACAAATCCGCGCGCCCCAAATGATAGATGGCGATATCTCGCCGCAACTCATCCTTGAGCGCCTGAAAACTGGTGCCTTCTTCACGCAAATGCCTGCGCAGGGTTTGCGGGCTGATATGCAGGTGCTGGGCGACGGCCTCCAGGTCTGGCCAGGGTGTGCGGTCGCGGCTGAGCAAGCGGCGCAGTTGGCTGCTCAAACTGTCGCCCTCGTCAGGGCGCGACAACAGGTCAGCGGGCGAGCGTTCCAGGAAATGTTTGAGGGTGCGTTCGTCTTGCAGCAGCGGCAGGCTCAAATAACGGGCAGGAAACACCAGGCTGCTGTTCGGTGCGCCGAACACCTGGGTGCAGGGAAACAAAAGGTCATATTCCCCGGCATGCGCCGGAGCCGGGTAGCTGAAAGTGGCCTGCTGCAGCCGGATGCGCTGGCCGATCAACCAACTGCCCAGGCGGTGCCAGATCACCAGCAGGCATTCGCTGAGGAAGTGGTCCGGGTCCCACAACTGTGAGTCGTCCAGGCTCAAGCGCGCCATGTCGCCTTCTCTCGTCAGCTGCCAGCGCGGACCCTGCGGGAATAGGCTATAAAATAATAAGCCGCGCTCCAGAGCCTTCTCCAGGGTGCGGCAATGAATCAGCGCGTGGCACATCATGGCGAAAGTGCCGCGTTTGCTCGGGCCTTGCGCAAAGCCCAGATACTCGTCGTCCAGCGCCAGCCAAAGCATTTGCAACAACCGGGTGAATTGCTCGGGGGCGATGCGGGCGCGGGGCTCGGTCAACAGATCGGGCGTGATGCCGACTTGATGCAACAGGGCCGAGTAGTCGTAACCCGACCGGCGTGCACCGCCGAGGGCGGCCCGGGCGTAGTGGCTGGCGATGGTACGTTCACGCATGTGAGGGCCTCGTCCATGGAAGGACGGATGGTAGTCATCACCCGATCGAGCGACAAGGCGGATATCCGCCAAATTGCAGGACGGGATTCGGTGAGTGGGCGGAAATCCGCCACCTTGTTCGATGCTTCGAAGGGTGATTGAAATCCCCCAAGGCTGATGTCTAAAGGCCTTCAGGGTTATTTCAGAGAAGTGGCACGGCGTTTGCGATAAGGATTACAGCGCAGGCCTGCTTCAAGGATCTCGCAAACAACAAATCCCTCCAGTGCAGGAGGGTTCGCAATTCAAGTGTCGTGGGCAATGGCGGATCTTTGCCACACGGGACGATTGAGGAACTTTGCAATGACGACTCGTCAGCCACTGTACAAATCCCTGTATTTCCAGGTGATCGTTGCAATCGTTATCGGTATTTTGCTCGGTCACTTCTACCCGCAGACCGGCGTGGCCCTCAAGCCACTGGGTGACGGCTTTATCAAGCTGATCAAAATGGTCATCGCCCCGATCATCTTCTGCACCGTTGTCAGCGGCATCGCTGGCATGCAAAGCATGAAATCGGTTGGCAAAACCGGCGGCTACGCGCTGCTGTACTTCGAAATCGTTTCCACCATCGCCCTGCTGATCGGCCTGGTCGTGGTCAACGTAGTGCAGCCGGGCGCCGGCATGCACATCGACGTCGCTACCCTGGATGCTTCTAAAGTCGCTGCCTACGTGACTGCCGGTGCAGACCAGAGCATCGTTGGCTTCCTGCTGAACGTGATCCCGAACACCATCGTTGGCGCGTTCGCCACCGGCGATATCCTGCAAGTGCTGATGTTCTCGGTGATCTTCGGTTTCGCCCTGCATCGCCTGGGTGCCTACGGCAAGCCGGTACTCGACTTCATCGATCGCTTCGCCCACGTGATGTTCAACATCATCAACATGATCATGAAGCTCGCGCCAATCGGTGCCCTGGGCGCCATGGCGTTCACCATCGGCGCCTACGGTGTAGGTTCCCTGGTGCAACTGGGCCAACTGATGATCTGCTTCTACATCACCTGCATCCTGTTTGTGCTGGTGGTGCTGGGCGCCATCTGCCGCGCACACGGTTTCAGCGTGTTGAAGCTGGTTCGTTACATTCGTGAAGAGCTGTTGATCGTACTGGGTACTTCCTCCTCCGAATCCGCACTGCCACGCATGCTGATCAAGATGGAGCGTCTGGGCGCGAAGAAATCCGTAGTAGGCCTGGTAATCCCGACCGGCTACTCCTTCAACCTCGACGGTACTTCGATCTACCTGACCATGGCGGCCGTGTTCATCGCTCAAGCGACTGACACTCACATGGACATCACCCACCAGATCACCCTGCTGCTGGTGCTGCTGCTGTCCTCCAAAGGCGCAGCGGGCGTGACCGGTTCGGGCTTCATCGTGCTGGCTGCAACCCTGTCGGCCGTTGGCCACCTGCCGGTTGCCGGCCTGGCGCTGATCCTGGGTATCGACCGCTTCATGTCCGAAGCCCGCGCACTGACCAACCTGGTCGGTAACGCCGTTGCCACCATCGTTGTGGCCAAGTGGGTCAACGAACTGGACACCGACAAGCTGCAAAGCGAGCTGGCGTCTGGCGGTACCGGTATCTCCGACACCCGCCAGGAAGATGACCTGGGCGTGGCTGAAGGCCCTGCTCCTGCCGTCAAGTAAAATGCCTGAGGTGTAGATAACACCGAAAGCCTTGCAAACGCCCCGACTTGTTCGGGGCGTTTGCGTTTCTGGAGGGGCACTTTTTGCATTACAGTAACGTTTTGCATTGAAACGCTTTCGGGAGGCCTGATGGACAGTGTGGATCTAAACGTCCTGCGCAGCGTGCTCGAATGGCGCCGCGCCGGGCAACGTGTGGTGTTGTACAGCGTGGTGCAGACCTGGGGCAGTGCGCCGCGTCCGCCGGGTGCAATGTTGGCACTGCGTGGCGATGGGGTGGTGATCGGTTCGGTATCCGGTGGCTGCATCGAGGATGACTTGATCGCTCGTCTGCAAGATGGTCGTCTCCCGGAGGATGGCCCTGCGGTGCAACTGGTGACCTACGGCGTCACGCGTGACGAAGCGGCGCGTTTTGGCCTGCCGTGCGGTGGCACCTTACGCCTGACCGAAGAGCGCGTGGGCGACTGGGAGTGGGTCGCGCAGTTGCTGGCCCGCTGTGAGGACCACCAGATTGTCGCGCGCGAACTGAACCTTGCCACGGGTGAGGTGACCCTCACCAGCGCGAGTAAAACGGACGTGGTGACGTTCGATGGCGAACGCCTGCGAGCCATCTATGGCCCACGCTGGCGCTTGCTGTTGATCGGCGCCGGGCAGCTGTCGCGCTATGTGGCGGAAATGGCGCGCCTGCTGGATTTCGAAGTGTTGATCTGCGACCCGCGCGAAGAGTTCGTCTACGGCTGGGAAGATCAGCACGGCCGCTTTGTGCCGGGAATGCCGGACGAGGCGGTGCTGAATATCCAGACCGATGAGCGCACGGCCATCGTGTGCCTGACCCATGATCCACGCCTGGATGATATGGCGCTGCTCACGGCCTTGAATTCCCCTGCGTTCTACATTGGTGCCCTCGGCTCGCGAGTCAACAGTCACAAACGTCGGGAAACCCTGGCGGCATTGGGCTTGTCGGCGCAGGCCATTGCGCGCCTGCACGGGCCAATCGGCTTGCATATCGGCAGCCATACGCCTGCGGAAATTGCCTTGTCGTTGTTGGCGGAAATTGTCGCAATCAAGAACGGCGTGGCACCTATGCAGAAGAAACCGTTGCCGGCGGTGGCTGAGTGACGGTCACCGCGATTGTGTTGGCGGCGGGGCAGGGCAGCCGTTTTCGGGCTGTGGCAGGGGCTGATCAGGATAAGTTGCTGGCTGAGTGCACAGGCCTGGATGGCGTGGTGCGGCCGGTGATCGAGCAGGTGCTGATAAACCTGCCTGAGCGCGTCGTGAAGCGTTGGGTGGTGACGTCACCTGATCGTGCGCAGGTCATTCGGTTGGCCGAAGCCTATGGTTGTGACGTCCTGCTGCTGCGTTCGGCTGGCATGGGCGACAGTATTGCTGCGGCGGTTGCGGCCAGTGGCCCGGCAGATGGCTGGTTGGTGGTGTTGGGGGATATGCCGTTTATTCGATCGTCGAGCATTGAGCGAGTGATCGATGGATTGGAAGAGGGTGGTATCCGTGTGCCGATGCAGGACGGGTGCTATGGGCATCCTGTGGCGTTTGGCCAGGCATTGGGGCCTGGGTTGATGGCCTTGACCGGTGATCGTGGCGCCAAGCCGTTGTTTGCTCAGGCGACAGTGCATGAAGTGTTGCTAAAGGATCCTGGTGTTCTCTGGGACGTCGACCTGCCGCACTCCCTCAACTTCACCCCGATCTAGGTGTGGGAGCAGGCAAGCCAGCTCCCATAGTCGAGTGCATTTCAAATAATCCAAATGGCATAAAAAAGCCCCGCCTGATCACTCAGGCGGGGCTTTTCAGTCACTGATGGAATCAGACCAGAGGTTTGCTCTCGTGCTCTGCTTCCAGTGCTGCTGCAGCGGCGGCTGCTTCAGCTTCCTTGCGACGACGACGCACTTCGCGTGGGTCATTCGGTGCACGGCCATTTTCAGTCAGGGCGCTGGCGGGGGCGGCTTCAACCACTGGAGCTGCCACTTCAGCAACTACCGGTGCTTCAACCACTGCTTCAGGCTCGGCGACCGGAGCTGGCTCGACCACTGGGGCTGGCTCGGCAACCACGACCTCGGCAACCGGCGCTGGCGCTTCTTCTACCACAGGGGCAGGCACTGGCGCTTCAACCGGGGCGGCGGGCTCGGCAGTCCACTGGAAGGCGGTTTGTTCTTCGCGAACTTCACGCACTTCCGGGGCGGCTTCTACGACCGGTGCTTCCACAACCGCCTCAACCACTGGCTGGGCTTCAACCACCGGAGCGGGTTCAGCAGCAACCACTTCAGCTTCCGGCTGGGCTTCGTGTACCGGAGCAAGTTCCACTTCAGGCACTACCGGCGCTTCGACCGGGGTAGTCGCTTCAACAACCGGAGCTTCAACCACTGGCGTTTCAACGACAGGCGCTTCAGTGGATGGAGTTTCAGCGACTGGCGCTTCAACAATGACTGCCTCAACAACGGCGGTCTCTTCGACAGCGGCGGTAGCGCGTTCAGCCTGCTCTTGAGCCTGGGCTTCAGCAGGTGCGCTGATAACCGAGCTGGCAACCGCGGCGGTAACGGCCAGGCCGGCAGCCAGTTCGGCGCCAGTCGGTTCACGGGTTTCGCCTTCTGCGTTCTCGCCGGCTTCTTCCGAGCCTTCGATCACGTTGCCGTTGGCATCACGTTGACGCTCACGACGGTTGCTGCGACGGCGCTGGCCACGGGAGCGGCGGCGTGGACGATCGCCTTCGGCGTTGTCCTGGCCATCTTCCTGTTGCTCTTCACCGGTCAGCACTTCTTCTTCGCTGGCGGCAGCGGCTTGCTCGGCGCGTGGTTGACGCTCTTCACGCGGTGGGCGCGGCTGGCGCTCTTCACGTGGGGCGCGCTCTTCACGCGGCTGGCGGGCCGGGCGTTCTTCGGTAGAGGCTTCGGCTGCTACGGCTGGTACCGCGTCCAGCGGCTCGCGCAGTTCGCGCACACGCTCTTCGCGTTCGCCACGTGGCTTGCGATCTTCGCGCGGAGCACGTGGGGTGCGTGGTGCGCGTTCTTCGCGCGGTGCACGTTCCTCGCGGGCTACGGCTGGGGTTTCTTCGCGGGCTTCGCGAGGCGCACGCTCTTCACGTGGAGCGCGCTCTTCACGCGGTGCGCGTTCTTCGCGAGGCTTGCGCTCTTCGTCACGACGACCGTTGCGGTTACGGCTCTGCTGGCGACCGTTGCGGCGCTCTTCGTTGCGTGCAGGGCGTTCGGTGGCAGGTTTTTCAACCACAACCGGAGCAACGGGCTCTTCCTTGGAAGCGAACAGGCTGACCAGCGACTTCACCAGGCCTTTGAACAGGCTTGGTTCAGGCAGGGCGGCCGGCGCGGCAACCGGAGCAGCGGCTTCGGTCGGAACCGGTGCGTTGGCACGGGCTGGCGCGGTTTTAACGGCGGCTTCCTGGCGAACCAGGGTGCGGGTCGCGGCGGCAGGCTGCACTTCTTCCACTTCAGCGGCGGCAGCGGCGATTTCGTAGCTGGATTGGCCGCTGTGGGCTTCCGGGCTGTCGTCACGCAGGCGCTGCACTTCAAAGTGCGGCGTTTCGAGGTGATCGTTCGGCAGAATGACGATACGGGCACGGGTGCGCAGTTCGATCTTGGTGATCGAGTTGCGTTTTTCGTTGAGCAAGAAGGCGGCAACCGGAATCGGCACTTGCGCGCGGACTTCGGCGGTGCGGTCTTTCAGGGCTTCTTCTTCGATCAGGCGCAGGATCGCCAGGGACAGCGATTCAACGTCACGGATGATGCCGGTGCCGTTGCAACGCGGGCAGACGATGCCGCTGCTCTCGCCCAGGGATGGGCGCAGGCGCTGACGGGACATTTCCAGCAGGCCGAAGCGCGAGATACGGCCGACTTGCACGCGGGCACGGTCAGCTTCCAGGCATTCGCGGACTTTCTCTTCCACGGCGCGCTGGTTCTTGGCGGGGGTCATGTCGATGAAGTCGATCACGATCAGGCCGCCGATGTCACGCAGGCGCAGCTGGCGGGCGATTTCTTCAGCCGCTTCCAGGTTGGTCTGCAGGGCGGTTTCTTCGATGTCGCTGCCTTTGGTCGCACGCGCCGAGTTGATGTCGATGGACACCAGGGCTTCGGTCGGGTCGATCACGATGGAGCCGCCGGAAGGCAGTTCTACAACGCGCTGGAAGGCGGTCTCGATCTGGCTTTCGATCTGGAAACGGTTGAACAGCGGAACGCTGTCTTCGTACAGCTTGATCTTGCTGGCGTACTGCGGCATCACCTGGCGGATGAAGGTCAGGGCTTCGTCCTGGGCTTCAACGCTGTCGATCAGCACTTCGCCGATGTCCTGGCGCAGGTAATCGCGGATGGCACGGATGATCACGTTGCTTTCCTGATAGATCAGGAATGGCGCGGAGCGATCCAGGGAGGCTTCCTTGATGGCGGTCCACAGTTGCAGCAGGTAGTCGAGGTCCCACTGCATTTCTTCGCTGCTGCGGCCCAGGCCGGCAGTACGAACGATCAGGCCCATGTCGGCCGGTGCGATCAAGCCGTTCAGCGCTTCACGCAGTTCGTTTCGCTCTTCGCCTTCGATGCGACGGGAAATGCCGCCGGCACGCGGGTTGTTCGGCATCAGGACCAGGTAACGGCCAGCCAGGCTGATGAAGGTGGTCAGGGCTGCGCCCTTGTTGCCACGTTCTTCTTTTTCCACCTGAACAATGACTTCCTGGCCTTCGCTCAGGACGTCCTTGATGTTCACGCGGCCTTCGGGGGCTTTCTTGAAGTATTCGCGGGAGATTTCTTTGAGGGGCAGGAAGCCGTGGCGCTCGGAGCCGAAATCGACAAAGGCAGCCTCAAGGCTTGGTTCGATGCGAGTGATCTTGCCTTTATAGATATTGGCTTTTTTCTGCTCGCGCGCACCGGATTCGATGTCCAGGTCATAGAGGCGTTGGCCATCTACCAGTGCAACACGCAACTCTTCGGGTTGAGTTGCGTTAATCAGCATTCTTTTCATGTTGTACCGTCGGTTTCCGGGCTGCCGGAAACGGCGTTCGGCACACACGACTTCTCACGGTCGGTGTCAGGTGCGTCAAGAGTGGTTGGCCACTCCAGTGTCCAGCAAACACCGGCCAATTGGGCCGGTATCGCGACGGACGCGTCCTGCTTGTTAGCGGTGGTGACAGAGGCACCACTTCAACAAAAGCTAAGGTCAGGAGGAGGAATCAACCGGCGACTGTGGACGAGATGAAGCGTCTAAATATAAGCCTAGTGCTACACGGTCCGACGGTTGTGCATCTCCACCCTACACGTATCCCTGATAATTCGGGTGCTGCCGCGCGCAGAATCCGCAGCGGGTTGGCATTTACCGTGTTCTCCAATGGGGAGTCCACGCTCATGGCTAAACAAGACTGGGTGGGGGCGACTGCGCTCTCACTCAGCTCTTAACAGGCGTTGTTTCCGAAGTATTCGCCGTGGTCCGGTTCAAGACTGACTGCACTTTGTGAACTGGCCGTAAATATCGGCGCAGAACGCGAGTATTCACTCTGCTTTCTGCACTCGCTTCAGGCCTCATGTCACCTGCGCTTGTTACAATCTTGAGCCTTCCAGGGTGGCGAAAGCCCCGTAGGACGGCCTCGCGTCCTGATGAATTGCGATGGTCAGGGCCGGCAGTTTGCCGCAAGTCCTCTGTCCAGGCCGCTTTTGGCGGCGTTCGCGACTATAGCAGCAATGATTAAGTGCTTCAATTCCATAAAAAATTGTTATCATCGCCGCCATGACGACTCCCGACCCCCAGACCCCCAGCGTCCAGCTGCTTGAGGTCTCGCCGGAATATGCCGGCCAACGCATCGACAATTTTCTCCTGGCCAGGCTCAAAGGCGTGCCCAAGACCTTGATTTACCGCATCTTGCGTAAAGGCGAAGTGCGCGTGAACAAGGGGCGGATCAAGCCCGAGTACAAGCTGCAGGCGGGCGATATCGTCCGTGTGCCGCCGGTTCGCGTGCCTGAGCGTGACGAGCCGGTTCCGCTGGCTCAGGGCCTGCTGCAGCGCCTTGAAGCCTCGATTGTCTTTGAAGACAACAAGCTGATTGTGATCAACAAGCCTTGTGGCATCGCGGTTCACGGCGGCAGCGGCCTGACGTTCGGCGTCATTGAAGCCTTTCGTCAGTTGCGCCCGGATGCCAAGGAGCTGGAGCTGGTTCACCGCCTGGACCGCGACACCTCAGGCCTGCTGATGATTGCCAAGAAACGCAGCATGTTGCGTCACCTGCACACCGCCCTGCGTGGCGATGGTGTGGACAAGCGCTACATGGCGCTGGTGCGTGGCAACTGGGCCAGTTCGATCAAGAGTGTTCGTGCGCCGTTGCAGAAGAGCAACCTGCGCTCCGGCGAGCGCATGGTCGAGGTGGACGAGGAGGGCAAAGAGGCGCTGACCCTGTTCAAGGTGCTGCGCCGTTTTGGCGACTTCGCCACCCTGGTCGAGGCCAAGCCGGTCACTGGGCGTACCCACCAGATTCGCGTGCACACCCTGCACGCAGGCCACTGCATTGCCGGCGATACCAAATACGGCGACGAGGATTTCTCCAAAGAGATTCGCGACCTGGGCGGCAAGCGCCTGTTCCTGCATGCCTACATGCTGACAGTACCGTTGCCCGATGGCGGTGAACTGAAGTTGCAGGCACCGGTCGATGAGATGTGGGCCAAGACCGTGGAGCGTTTGAGTGTCGCACCTTGATTACAAGCTGCTGATTTTTGATTGGGACGGGACGCTGTGCAATTCCATTGGTCGCATCGTGGAGTCCATGCACGCCGCCTCGACCCGCTCGGGCTATGAGTTGTGCACTGATCTGGCGGTAAAGGGGATTATCGGCCTGGGTTTGCCCGAGGCGATCCGTACCCTGTACCCACAGATCAGCGACGCTGAACTGGTCGCTTTTCGCGACCATTACGCAGACCACTATATTGCGCTGGAGGCTACACCTTCGCCGTTGTTTGACGGTGTGCTGCAGTCGCTGGAAGCCTTTCGCAGCGAGGGTTACCACCTGGCGGTAGCGACCGGCAAGGCGCGTCGCGGCCTGGATCGTGTGCTCAAGGCGCACGGTTTTGAAGATTTTTTCGATATCACCCGCGCAGCGGATGAAACCGCCAGCAAGCCGCACCCTCTGATGCTTGAGCAGATTCTGGCTCACTGCGGCGTAGCGCCGCGCCAGGCGTTGATGGTGGGCGATGCCTCCTTCGACCTGATGATGGCGCGCAACGCGGGCATGGACAGCGTTGCGGTCAGCTACGGGGCCCAGGCCGCCGAGGCTTTGCAGCAATACGAGCCGCGCCTGACGATTGATCATTTTTCCGAATTGCAGGCCTGGCTGAGCCGGGCCCAATAAGTCTTTGCTGGGGTTGATGGCATGAGTGACGAGTGGAAAGCGCCTGAAAAGGCCGATAGCAATGACGACAAAAGCTGGAAGTTGCTGGAGAAGACGTTGCTGGCCAGCGTGCAGGAGCAGCGTCGTTCACGGCGTTGGGGAATCTTCTTCAAGTTGCTGACCTTTGTTTACCTGCTCGGCATGCTCGCGCTGTTCAGCCCGCTGATGGACATGGAAAAAAGCGCCACGCGTGGCAATAACTACACCGCCTTGATCGAAGTGCGCGGGGTGATCGCCGACAAGGAGTCCGCCAGCGCCGACAACATCGTCAGCAGCCTGCGCACAGCGTTTGAAGATCCCAAGGTCAAAGGCATCATCCTGCGCATCAACAGCCCGGGTGGCAGCCCTGTGCAGTCGGGTTACGTGTATGACGAGATTCGGCGCCTGCGCGCGTTGCATCCGGACATCAAGCTGTATGCAGTGATTTCCGACTTGGGCGCTTCGGGCGCCTATTACATTGCCAGCGCCGCAGACCAGATCTATGCCGACAAGGCTAGCCTGGTGGGCTCCATTGGCGTGACAGCGGCCGGTTACGGGTTTGTCGGCACCATGGAGAAGCTGGGTGTGGAGCGCCGCACCTACACGTCGGGCGAGCACAAGTCGTTCCTCGACCCGTTCCAGCCGCAAAAGGCCGATGAAACCCAGTTCTGGCAAGGCGTGCTCGACACGACCCATCGCCAGTTCATTGCCAGCGTGAAGCAGGGGCGCGGGGATCGTCTGAAGGACAAAGACCATCCGGAGTTGTTCTCCGGGTTGGTGTGGTCGGGTGAGCAGGCATTGCCGCTGGGCTTGATCGACGGCCTGGGCAGTGCCAGTTCGGTGGCGCGGGATGTGATTGGCGAGAAAGAACTGGTGGATTTCACGGTTCAGGAATCGCCGTTTGATCGTTTCTCCAAGAAGCTCGGTGCCAGCGTGGCGGAGAAGCTGGCACTGTACATGGGCTTCCAGGGGCCGACCCTGCGCTGATATTTCAGCTCTGAAGACGATCAAAATGTGGGAGCGGGCTTGCTCGCGAATGCGGCGTATCAGTCAATATATTTGTAGCTGAGAGACCGCATTCGCGAGCAAGCCCGCTCCCACATTGGTTTTGTGGTGGGCTTAAGGGATTTGTACGCCTTCGGCCAGCAACATATCCACTAAACGAATCAGTGGAAGCCCTATCAAGCTGGTCGCATCCGGCCCCTCTGTACTCTGGAACAAGCTCACACCCAGCCCCTCTGCCTTGAAACTGCCCGCACAGTCATACGGCTGCTCGATCCGCAGGTAGCGTTCGATGCGTTCAGCGTCCAGTTCGCGCATATGCACGGTAAACGGCACGCAATCGACCTGACAGTGCCCTGTCTCAGTGTTCAACAGTGCCAGCCCGGTCAGAAAGCTGACCCGTTTACCGCTGGCGGCCATGAGTTGTTCGCGAGCGTTTTCAAAGGTGTGGGGTTTGCCGATAATGCGGTCTTCCAGTGCGGCCACTTGATCGGAACCGATGATCAGATGGCCTGGATGGCTGGCGGCAAGCGTGCGAGCTTTCTGTTCGGCCAGGCGCTTGACCAGTTCAATTGCGGGCTCATTTGCACGATGGCTTTCGTCGATATCCGGCGAGCTGCAGATGAACGGCAGGTGCAGGCGGCTCAGCAATTCCCGCCGATAAACCGAGCTGGATGCGAGTAATAAAGGCAGCATGGGCGTCTCCTCAAGGCAGCGGGGGATTCTAGCGAAGCGACCGGCTGACGCACAGGGCTGAATTTCCTTTGACATGGCTGGGTGCATCCCTATAATGCTGCGCCTATGTTGAATGACCCGATTCCACCTCACGTTGACCCGCGCAAATTGGCTGATCGTGGCACTTCCCTTCAAGGTGAACTGCTGCTGGCCGATTTGGAGAGACTCTGCGACCCGCTTTCCGACACTGTCGGTACGGTGCAGGCCAAATTCGTTTTTGAACGAGATGAACGTAAGTCTGTGGTAATCCACAGTTTTATCGACACCGAAGTCAAAATGGTTTGCCAGCGTTGTCTTGAGCTGGTCACCCTGCCGATTCACAGCGAATGCAGTTACGCTGTGGTGAAGGAGGGTGCGAATACCCAGTCGTTGCCGAAAGGTTATGACGTGCTGGAACTGGGCGAAGATCCTTTGGATCTGCATGCACTGATCGAGGAAGAGCTTCTGCTCGCCTTGCCCATTGTGCCTGCTCATCATCCGGAAGAATGCCAGCAGCCGGAGGGGCTTGATGACGAGCCCGAGCCGAGCGAGGACGAGGTAACGCGGTCCAACCCGTTCAGTGTATTGGCGCAGTTAAAGCGTGACCCAAACGTTTAGGAGTTAATCAATTATGGCTGTTCAGCAGAACAAAAAATCCCGCTCTGCCCGTGACATGCGTCGTTCGCACGATGCCCTGACGGCGAGCACTCTGTCTGTAGAAAAAACCACCGGTGAAATTCACCTGCGTCACCACGTATCGCCAGAAGGCGTATACCGTGGCCGTAAAGTGATCGACAAGGGCGCTGACGAGTAATCACTTGTCTGCTCTAGTCATCGCGATAGACGCAATGGGCGGGGACTTCGGTCCCCGCAGCATTGTTCAGGCCTGCATTGCCAGCCTGTCTGCAACACCCTCGCTGCACCTGACCCTTGTCGGTCAACCCTCACTCCTTGAAGAACTGATTGCCAGCCATCCGGCGGTGGATCGCGCGCGCCTGACGATTACGCCAGCCAGCGAAACCATTGGCATGGACGAAAAGCCGGCGGCGGCCCTGCGTGGCAAGCCTGACTCGTCAATGCGGGTGGCCCTTGAGTTGTTGCGCGACGCCAAGGTGCAAGCCTGCGTCAGTGCCGGCAATACAGGCGCTTTAATGGCGTTGTCGCGGCATGTGCTCAAGACCCTGCCGGGCATTGACCGGCCGGCGATGGTGGCGGCGATTCCGACGCAGAAAGGCTACTGCCAGCTGTTGGACCTGGGCGCGAACGTCGATTGCAGCGCCGAGCACCTGCTTCAGTTTGCGGTGATGGGGTCGGTGGCTGCCGAGGCACTGGGTGTGGTCCGGCCTCGTGTGGCCCTGCTGAATATCGGTACCGAGGACATCAAGGGCAACCAGCAGGTCAAGCTCGCCGCCACCTTGTTGCAAGGGGCGCGAGGCTTGAACTACATCGGTTTTGTCGAAGGTGACGGTTTGTATCGCGGCGAAGCGGATGTGGTGGTGTGCGACGGGTTTGTCGGCAATATCCTGCTCAAGTCCAGCGAAGGCCTGGCGACCATGATTGCCACGCGTATCGAAGCGCTGTTCAAGCAGAACCTGGCTTCGCGTATGGTCGGCGCCCTGGCGCTGCCTTTGATGAAGCGCCTGCAGGCTGACCTGGCGCCGGCGCGGCATAACGGCGCGAGCTTTCTGGGCTTGCAGGGCATCGTGATAAAAAGCCACGGCTCGGCAGGTGTGCAAGGCTTTCAGAGTGCGATTGCGCGGGCCTTGATCGAGATTCAGGAAAACCTGCCGCAGCGCTTGCATGGCCGTCTTGAGGATCTGTTGCCTTAGGCGAATCGGCCCGGAAATGCTTAAATGTGACCGGCCAGTTCAATTGACCATCCAATCTGTCAGTTTCGTGCGCTCCCACCGTAGGCGTGCACATTTTTGACGACCAGATCATTAGGGGCTTGTTACATGTCTACATCCCTCGCATTCGTCTTTCCAGGGCAGGGTTCGCAGTCCCTCGGCATGTTGGCCGAGCTGGGCGCGCAATACCCGCTGATCCTGGAAACCTTCAAGGAAGCTTCCGATGCACTGGGTTACGACCTGTGGGCACTGACCCAGCAAGGGCCGGAAGAGCAACTCAATCAAACCGATAAAACCCAACCGGCCATCCTGACCGCTTCGATCGCCCTGTGGCGTTTGTGGCTGGCCGAAGGGGGTGCGCGCCCGGCATTCGTTGCCGGTCACAGCCTGGGTGAATACAGCGCCCTGGTGGCGGCGGGCAGCCTGACCCTCGGTGAAGCGGCCAAGCTGGTCGAGCGTCGCGGTCAACTGATGCAAGAAGCCGTTCCGGCCGGGCAGGGCGGCATGGCCGCTATCCTGGGCTTGGACGATGCTGTGGTCATCGAAGCCTGTGCCGAAGCCGCGCAAGGTGAAGTGGTCAGTGCGGTGAACTTCAACTCCCCTGGCCAGGTGGTGATCGCCGGTGCCAAGGCGGCCGTTGAGCGCGCCATCGATATTTGCAAGGCGCGTGGTGCCAAGCGTGCGTTGCCGTTGCCGGTGAGCGTGCCGTCGCATTGCGAGCTGATGCGCCCGGCTGCCGAGCGTTTTGCCGAGTCCATCGCCGCCATCAACTGGCAGGCGCCGCAGATCCCGCTGGTGCAGAACGTCAGCGCGGCCGTTGCCGCCGACCTCGACACCCTCAAGCGCGACCTGCTGGAGCAACTCTACAAGCCTGTGCGCTGGGTTGAGTCGGTCCAGACCCTGGCCGCCAACGGTGCCACCGAGCTGGTCGAGTGCGGCCCGGGCAAAGTCCTGGCTGGCCTGAACAAACGCTGCGCCGACGGCGTATCGACTGCCAACCTGAATACCCCTGACGCCTTCGCTGCCGCTCGCGCGGCGCTGGCCTGAACCCCTGAACGAAGGAGAAGCCTGCATGAGTCTGCAAGGTAAAGTTGCACTGGTTACCGGCGCCAGCCGTGGCATTGGCCAGGCGATCGCCCTGGAGCTGGGCCGTCAGGGTGCCGTTGTGATCGGTACCGCCACCTCGGCTTCGGGCGCTGAGCGTATCGCCGCGACCCTGAAGGAAAACGGCGTGCAAGGCACCGGCCTTGAGCTGAACGTGACCAGCGACGAGTCGGTCGCCGCTGTGCTGGCCGAGATCACCGCGCAGTTCGGCGCGCCGGCGATTCTGGTGAACAACGCCGGTATCACCCGCGATAACCTGATGATGCGTATGAAAGACGACGAGTGGTACGACGTGGTCGATACCAACCTGAACAGTCTGTTTCGCCTGTCCAAGGGCGTTTTGCGCGGCATGACCAAGGCGCGTTGGGGCCGAATTATCAATATTGGCTCCGTAGTGGGTGCCATGGGCAACGCAGGCCAAGTAAACTATGCGTCCGCCAAGGCCGGTCTGGAAGGTTTCAGCCGTGCACTGGCACGTGAAGTCGGTTCGCGCTCGATTACGGTCAACTCGGTGGCCCCAGGGTTCATCGATACCGATATGACCCGCGAACTGCCCGAAGCACAGCGTGAAGCCTTGCTGACCCAGATTCCGCTGGGCCGTCTGGGCCAGGCTCAAGAGATCGCGAACGTGGTCACTTTCCTGGCATCTGACGGTGCGGCATACGTGACTGGGGCTACAATCCCGGTGAACGGCGGGATGTACATGAGTTAAATTGTGACGGATCGCTTCAAAAAAATGTCATACGAGCTGTCTAAAATCCGTTATAAAGCTGCAACTTAATTTATAGGCAGGTGGTCTGCCGGGTACAAGGGTGAAGCTTTCAGTTGAAAAGCTGAAAAGCCTTTCTATACACTTACCCACTGGCCAGCTGCCTGAATTTGTCCATTAGGAGTTAAACAAGGTATGAGCACCATCGAAGAGCGCGTCAAGAAAATCGTTGCCGAGCAACTGGGCGTTAAAGAAGAAGAAGTGACCAACTCCGCTTCCTTCGTAGAAGACCTGGGTGCCGATTCCCTTGACACCGTTGAGCTGGTGATGGCTCTGGAAGAGGAATTCGAGACCGAAATCCCGGACGAAGAAGCTGAAAAAATCACTACTGTTCAAGCTGCTATCGACTACGTTACTGCCCACCAGGCGTAATAGTTTGTAGTCGTCGCTTGCTGTTGGGAAAAACCGCACTGCTGTAACGGCGTGCGGTTTTTTCTTTAGCGGCGATCAAAAGTGAGCTCTGAAGCAAAGTGTCGTCATTAGAAAAAGGAGAGTGCTGTGTCGCGTAGACGCGTCGTAGTCACCGGTATGGGTATGTTGTCGCCACTGGGTACGGATGTGCCGAGCAGTTGGCAGGGCATTCTGGCTGGCCACAGTGGTATTGGTCTGATTGAACACACGGACCTTTCTGCCTATTCCACCCGTTTTGGCGGCTCGGTAAAGGGCTTCAATGTCGAGGAATATCTCTCGGTCAAAGAGTCCCGCAAACTCGACCTGTTCATTCAATACGGCCTGGCAGCCGGTTTTCAGGCAGTGCGTAACGCCGGCCTGGAAGTCACCGACGCCAACCGTGAGCGCATCGGCGTGGCCATGGGGTCGGGTATTGGCGGTTTGACCAATATCGAAGAAACCAGCCGCACGCTGCACGATTCCGGCCCCCGTCGAATTTCACCGTTCTTCGTGCCGGGCTCGATCATCAATATGATTTCCGGTTTCCTGTCCATCCACTTGGGTGCACAGGGGCCTAACTACGCCATTGCTACGGCGTGCACCACGGGCACTCACTGCATCGGCATGGCGGCGCGCAATATCGCCTATGACGAAGCGGACGTGATGATTGCCGGCGGTGCCGAAATGGCCGCCTGTGGCCTCGGTATGGGCGGCTTCGGCGCGTCCCGTGCACTGTCGACCCGCAACGACGAACCGACCCGTGCCAGCCGTCCGTGGGACAAAGGCCGTGACGGTTTCGTGCTGTCCGACGGTGCCGGTGCCCTGGTCCTCGAAGAACTGGAGCACGCCAAGGCGCGTGGTGCCACCATCTACGCCGAGCTGATCGGTTTTGGCATGAGCGGCGACGCTTACCACATGACCTCGCCACCGTCCGACGGTGCCGGTGCCGCGCGTTGCATCACCAACGCCTTGCGCGATGCAAAGGTCAACGCCAATCAGGTGCAGTACATCAACGCCCACGGCACGTCGACGCCGACTGGCGATTTGGCGGAAGCCGAAGCCATCAAGTCGGTGTTCGGCGAGCACGCCTACAAGCTGGCGGTCAGCTCAACCAAGTCCATGACCGGCCACCTGTTGGGTGCAGCGGGCGCGGTCGAGGCGATCTTCAGTGTCATGGCCATCAAGGATCAGGTCGCTCCGCCGACCATCAACCTCGATGAGCCGGACGAAGGCTGCGACCTGAACTTCGTGCCTCACGAAGCGCAGCCGATGCCGATCGACGTGGTGATTTCCAACTCGTTCGGTTTTGGCGGTACCAACGGTTCCCTGGTGTTCCGCCGGTTCGCCGAGTGATGGACAGCTGGGTCGACGGTCAGCCAGCGGGCAGCGTGCCCCTGAAAGACCGTGGCCTGGCGTATGGCGACGGGCTGTTTGAAACAGTCGCCGTCAAGGCCGGGCAGCCTGTACTGCTCGACCGCCACCTGCAACGCCTCGCCGAGGGTTGCAGGCGCCTGGCCTTTGTTGCGGATCACGCGCTGATCCGCAGCGAGGTGCTGGCCTATGCCGCTGCCCTGGGCGACGGTGTACTCAAGTTGATCCTCACCCGTGGCGACAGCCTGCGCGGTTACGGCATCAACGCTGGCGCACCTGTACGTCGTATCCTGCAGGGCAATCCGCCTACCTCTTATCCCGACGCTCATGGAACCCACGGCATCCGCCTGTTTCCGTGCGCGACTCGCTTGGCCGAGCAGCCGTTGCTCGCCGGTCTCAAGCACCTTAACCGTCTCGAACAAGTGATCGCACGCGCCGAGTGGCAAGACGCCGAGTATGCCGAAGGCCTGATGCTGGATGTGTCTGGCCGCGTGATCGAAGGCGTGTTCAGCAACCTGTTTCTGGTGCGCAATGGCGTATTGCTGACCGCTGATCTGAATCGCTGCGGCGTTGCCGGCGTCATGCGCGCCGAGATCCTGGCTCAGGCGCACACCCTGAGCCTGCCGGTGGCCGTGGCCGACATCAGCCTGGAGCAGTTGCGCCAGGCTGATGAAGTGTTTGTGTGCAACAGCGTGTATGGCATTTGGCCGGTGCGTAGCTGTGCTGCGATGAGCTGGCCGGTTGGGCCGCTCACCCGTAAACTGCAGGGCATTGTTCGCGCGCTATTGGATATTTGAGTTGATACGAAAACTGGTTTTACTGCTGCAGATCGGTCTGGTCTCGGCAGGCTTGCTGCTGGGCTTCTCGGCCTGGAAGCTCGACTCTGCCTTGAAGCAGCCCTTGAATCTGGCTCAGGAACAATTACTCGACGTGCCTGCCGGGGCCACACCGACGGGCACCTTCAACCGCCTTGAAAGTGAAGGCGTACTCGATGATGCCTTTTGGTTGCGCCTGTACTGGCGCTTCAACCTCGATGGCCAGCCGCTGCACAGCGGCGAATACCGCATGACCCCGGGCCTGACCGCTGAAGGCCTGATCGGCCTGTGGCAGCGCGGTGAAGTGGTGCAATACAGCCTGACCCTGGTGGAAGGCTGGAATTTCCGCCAGGTGCGTTCGGCCTTGGCCAAGCACGAGAAGATCGTGCAGACCCTGTCCGGCCTCAGCGACAGCGACGTGATGGATAAGCTGGGCCACCCCGGCGTGTTTCCCGAGGGGCGCTTCTTCCCCGACACGTACCGCTTCGTGCGAGGCATGACCGACGTCGATTTCCTGAAAAAAGCCTACAACCGCCTCGATGATGTACTCGCTCAGGAGTGGAGCAAACGCGCCGCCGATGCGCCGTACACCGACCCTTATCAAGCGCTGATCATGGCTTCGCTGGTCGAGAAGGAAACCGGTGTACCCGAAGAGCGTGGGCAGATTGCCGGCGTGTTCGTGCGCCGCATGAAAATCGGCATGCTGCTGCAAACGGACCCGACCGTCATCTATGGCCTGGGTGAGCGCTATAACGGCAAGTTGACCCGCGCGCACCTCAAGGAAGCCAACCCTTACAACACCTACATGGTCGCCGGCTTGCCGCCCACGCCCATTGCGATGGTTGGCCGCGAAGCCATCCATGCCGCGCTGAACCCGGTGCCGGGCAGCAGCCTGTATTTCGTCGCCCGTGGCGACGGCAGCCATATTTTCTCCGATGACCTGGATGCACATAATGCCGCCGTGCGTGAGTTCCAGCTCAAGCGCCGTGCCGATTACCGTTCCAGCCCGGCGCCGGTGGTAAAACCGCCGCAAGACGCTGCGCCACCGGCTGATGCACCTGTTGAAAAGCCTGCAATCGAGCCCGCGCCGGACACCGCCGCGCCGCAAAGCCCGCAATGACTCTGACTAAGGACTGCCTGTGACTGGCTTGTTTATCACCCTGGAAGGCCCGGAAGGTGCCGGCAAAAGCACCAACCGCGATTACCTGGCCGAGCGCCTGCGTGCCGAAGGTATCGAAGTGGTGTTGACCCGTGAACCTGGCGGCACGCCGCTGGCCGAGCGTATTCGTGAAGTGCTGTTGGCGCCGGGCGAAGAGCAGATGAACCCGGATACCGAACTCCTGCTGGTGTTCGCCGCCCGTGCCCAACACCTGGCCGAAGTCATCCGCCCGGCCCTGGCGCGCGGTGCCGTGGTGATTTGCGACCGTTTTACGGATTCAACCTACGCCTATCAGGGTGGGGGCCGTGGGTTGTCCGTGGAGCGCATTGCCACGCTGGAAACCTTCGTACAGGGTGACCTGCGCCCCGATTTGACCCTGTTGTTCGATCTGCCAGTGGAAGTCGGCATGGCCCGCGCCAGTGCCCGTGGCCGCCTGGATCGCTTCGAACTGGAAGGCGACGGCTTCTTCAACGCGGTACGCAGTGCATTCCTCGCACTCGCCCAGGCCGAGCCCGGGCGTTACTCCCTGCTGGATGCCGCCCAGCCGTTGGCCCAGGTGCAACAGGCCATCGATGCGCTGCTGCCCACACTTCTGGAGCGCGCCCGTGGCTGAAGCCTATCCGTGGCAGGACGGTCTCTGGCAGCAATTGGCCGGCCGTGCCCAGCACGCCCACGCCTATTTGCTGCACGGGCCGATCGGTATCGGCAAACGTGCGTTGGCCGAACGCCTCATGGCGAGCCTGCTGTGCCAGCGGCCGGTCAACCTGCAAGCCTGCGGCGAGTGCAAATCCTGCCTGCTGCTCAAGGCCGGCAGCCACCCGGATAACTACCTGCTGGAGCCCGAGGAAGCCGACAAGGCGATCAAGGTCGACCAGGTGCGTGACCTCGTCAGCTTCGTGGTGCAGACCGCGCAGATGGGCGGGCGCAAAGTGGTGTTGATCGAGCCGGTGGAGGCGATGAACATCAACGCCGCCAACGCCTTGCTCAAGAGTCTGGAAGAACCGTCGGGCGATACGGTGCTGTTGCTGGTCAGCCACCAGTCCAGCCGCTTGTTGCCGACCATTCGCAGCCGCTGCGTGCAGCAGGCCTGCCCATTGCCGAGTGAGGAAGCGAGCCTGCAATGGCTGGCGCAGGCGCTGCCCGAGTGCTCCGCCGATGAACGGGTCGAGTTGCTGACCCTGGCCGCAGGCTCTCCACTGGCGGCTGTGAAGCTGCAAGCCCAAGGCGTGCGTGAACAGCGTGCGCTGGTAGTCGATGGCGTGAAGAAGCTGCTCAAGCAGGAACAGTCCGCTACGCAGCTGGCTGAAAGCGCCTGGAAGGATATTCCCTTGCTGCTGCTGTTCGACTGGTTCTGTGACTGGTCGAGCCTGATCCTGCGCTACCAGTTGACCCAGGATGAAAACGGCTTGGGCCTGCCGGATATGCGCAAGGTCGTGCAGTACCTGGCGCAAAAAAGTGCCCAGGACAACGTGTTGAATATCCAGGACTGGATCCTCGCCCAGCGCCAGAAAGTACTCGGCAAAGCCAACCTCAACCGTGTGCTGTTGCTCGAAGCGCTGCTGGTGCAGTGGGTCGGTTTGCTCGGCCGTCGTTAATTTTCGTGGCCGACGGGTGTATCGTCGGCCAGACATTTCCCGTGACTCAAGTTGTAATCCCTATGCTCGTAGATTCCCATTGCCACCTCGATCGCCTTGACCTCGCCCAGCACGGCGGCTCCCTCGACGCTGCCCTTCAAGCGGCGCGCCAGCGTGGGGTAGGGCACTTTCTGTGCATTGGCGTCAGCGCCGAAAACGCCGCCGACGTCAAAGCCCTGGCTGATCGTTATGCCGATGTGGATTGCTCGGTGGGCATCCACCCGCTGGACTTGAAGCCCGGCGAGGCGCCTGCCCTGGACTGGTTGTTGGGCGAACTCAACCACCCGCGCGTGGTGGCGATTGGCGAAACCGGCCTGGACTACCACTACGAGCCCGAAGCCGCCGAACTGCAACAGGCCTCGTTCCGCCTGCACCTGCAAGCTGCGCAGCACACCGGCAAACCGGTGATCGTCCACACCCGTGGCGCCCGCGCGGACACCCTGACCTTACTGCGCGAAGCCGCGCTGCCTCAGGCGGGTGTGCTGCATTGCTTCACCGAAGACTGGGACATGGCCAAAGCCGCCCTGGACCTGGGCTTCTACATTTCCCTGTCGGGCATCGTCACCTTCCGCAACGCCGATGCGCTACGTGATGTGGCGCGCCAAGTGCCGGCCGACCGCCTGCTGGTCGAAACCGACTCGCCGTACCTGGCACCCATCCCCCACCGCGGTAAGCCGAACCTGCCGGAATACGTGCGTGATGTGGCGGATTACCTGGCGATGCTGCGCGGTGAGTCGTATGAGCGTTTTGCCGAACAGACCACCGAGAACTTCAAGCGCTTGTTTCCCCTGGCGCACGTTGCCGGCTGAGATTGCCAAATCGCAGGCAAAAAAAACCCGGGTTCTGGGGGGTGAATCCGGGCTAAGACCATTAGGAGTAAAACAAGGGCACACAGTCCGTCGGTACCCGGGTCAACGCGTCACTTGGGGGAGATGCCGCGTCGACTATTGAAGTATTGATCATGATCCCATTCAGTCCAGTCGCGATTGGTCGTTTTTTAAACAGATTTGGAATACGCGCGCTTCGCTTGAGTTCTCATTGAGCGGGTGCACGGGTGAAGTTATTGCGTATTGTTTCTGACTGGGAGGGCTTAAAACGTTGGCGTGCTGAAAGTTAAGTGCGTAACGGGTTCACATAGGCGTTGCCCAACGACTGTTCAGTCGGGATAATCCCTCGCACCTGGTAAATCGTATCGCCACGTATCAATGGCCCTGCGAATTCCCTCCCACATTGACCTCTGCAGACCTCTTCCTCATGCAAAAAGAACCCCGTAAGGTCCGTGAGTTTCGCCGCCGTGAGCAGGAAATTCTCGACACCGCACTCAAGCTGTTCCTCGAACAGGGTGAAGACAGCGTTACCGTCGAGATGATTGCGGATGCCGTGGGTATCGGCAAAGGCACGATCTACAAGCACTTCAAGTCCAAGGCCGAGATCTACCTGCGCCTGATGCTCGACTACGAGCGCGACCTGAATGAGCTGCTGCATTCGGCCGATGTCGATAAAGACAAGGAAGCCCTGTCCCGCGCCTACTTCGAGTTCCGCATGCGTGACCCGCAGCGCTACCGCCTGTTCGACCGCCTCGAAGAGAAGGTGGTCAAGGGCCATCAGGTGCCGGAGATGGTCGAGGAGCTGCACAAGATCCGCGCCTCCAACTTCGAACGCCTGACACTGCTGATCAAAGGCCGCATCAGCGAAGGCAAGCTGGAAGATGTGCCGCCGTATTTCCACTACTGCGCCGCTTGGGCGTTGGTGCACGGCGCGGTTGCGTTGTACCACTCGCCGTTCTGGAGCAATGTGCTGGAAGATCAGGAAGGTTTCTTCCAGTTCCTGATGGACATCGGTGTGCGCATGGGCAACAAGCGCAAGCACAGTTCCGAGCTGCCAAGCGCTGAGCCGAAGAGCAGTGATACCCCGGCAGCCTAAGTCATTCGCCGCAGTGATGGCCTAATGATTTACTGCCAGGGGCGATGCCCCAGGAATATACTCAGGCAAGGATCTTGCTAAAAGTTGATTTATAGGTCAGTTTTTAGCGCGCCCGAATCATCCTCTGCCGGAGTGATCCATGATCGTTGATCGTCAAGGCAGGCGTTTTCGCAATTTGCGGATCAGCCTGACCTCAGCCTGCAATTACGCATGTACCTACTGCGTGCCTAACGGCAAGCGGCTGGTGGCTGCACAGGACGAACTCTCGGCCGAAGCCATGGCCCGTGGCGTGGCTTACCTGATTGAGGCGGCCGGCATCGACCGCCTGCGCATCACCGGCGGCGAGCCGCTGGTCAGCCCCAAACTGGAAGCCTTCATGGGCGCCGTGGGGCAGATGGGCCTGAGTGACATCAGTTTGACCACTAACGGCCAACTGTTGGCGCGCAAACTGCCGCTGTTGGTGGACGCGGGCATCAAGCGCATCAACGTGTCCCTCGACACCCTGGACGCCGACGCCTTCCGCAGCATCGCCCGTGGCGGCGACCTTGCCACCGTGCTCGACGGCATGGACCAGGCCCGCGCTGCCGGCATCAAGATCAAGGTCAACATGGTGCCGTTGCGCGGGCAGAACCTGGACCAGGTGATGCCGCTGCTCGACTACTGCCTTGAGCGTGGCTACGAATTGCGCTTTATCGAACTGATGCGCATGGGCCATCTGGCCAAGGATTCGAATGCCTTCCTGCAGCAATTTGTCAGCCTGCAACAACTGCTGAGCTTGATCGGCGAACACCACGAATACCTCCAAGCCAATGCGCCCGTGGACGCTACGGCGGTGCGCTACGAAGTGCCGGGCAAGGGCTTCTTCGGCGTGATTGCCAACGAGAGCGTGCCGTTCTGCCGTACCTGTTCGCGCCTGCGCCTGTCGTCGACCGGTTGGTTGCATGGCTGCCTGTCCTCGAGCAACCGCCACTATGTCGGTGACCTGCTGGACAAGCCGCGCCATCAGGCACTGCCGGCTTTGCAAGGCCTGTTGATGAAGGCCCTGGGCGACAAGCAGGAAGTGGCCTTCTCCGGTGGCGCGACGATCATGAAGATCATCGGCGGCTAACTGGGCTGATGCATTTCCTTGTGGGAGCGGGCTTGTGTGGGAGCTGGCTTGCCTGCGATAGCATCAACCAGGTGTGACTGATACACCGAAGTGCCTGCATCGCAGGCAAGCCAGCTCCCACATTTGATTTGTGTTGCCGTTAAATGGCGCAGAACCTGCATCTCACGCCCCATTCGCCGGTTTTCCGTCACCGGCTTCTGGAGGATTAGGATGCGTAGTCTGGTTTTGTTGCTGGCGTCATTGACGCTGAGTGGTTGCATGACCGTCAGCGATATGGCCGAAGGCACCCGCTATCAGATGAGCGACGCCGGGTTGCTGGACCACAGTGATACCCGCCGCACCGCGTCGATCCGCATACAGCCGGATTCCTTTGTGTTCATCGCCCAGGGCGCCTTCGTGCCGCCGGGCAGTGCTTATCCGCGACCTAACGTCGTGGCTGAAGAAGCCTTCAACGGCTTCGTCGAGTACTTCCCGATGGTACGCCGTGCCCGTAAGCCGGAAGGCCTTGAACAAGCTATGTCCGAAGCCCGCGCGGCCGGTGCTCACTACCTGCTGTATTGCCGCTTTGCGGCAGCCGATGACCGTATCGGCAATGCCGATGAATGGACCGATCAGCAAGCCCTCGACCGGGTGGGCCTGGACAGCGGCGTGATCCAGATCATGTTGATCGAGACCAGCACCCAGTATTTGATTGATACTGCACGCATTCGCAGCCGTGGCGGTTTACTGACGTTCCACGACAACAAGCCAGAAGATCTGATTGCCCGCCCCTTGGCGCAGTACGCCCGCGGCCTGCTGGGCATGGGGGATCAGTAAACAAAGGAGAGCCCCATGACCGATTCCAACGACCTGTTGGCCCAACTGCCCAAAGGCAAGGGGCCGGCGCCGGTGCACCTGTGGAACCCGGATTTTTGCGGCAACATCGACATGCGCATCGCCCGTGACGGCACCTGGTTTTACCAGGGCACGCCGATCGGACGTAAGCCGATGGTCAAGCTGTTCTCCAACATCATCCGCCGCGATGGCGATGAGTACTTTCTGGTAACGCCTGTAGAAAAGGTCGGCATCACCGTCGAAGACGCGCCATTCGTGGCTGTCACTCTGAGCGTTGAAGGGCAGGGCGAAAGCCAGGTACTGCGCTTTACCACCAATGTGGACGATCAAATCGAGGCGGGTATCGAACACCCCCTGCGTGTTGTGATCGACCCCGTCACCCAGGAACCCGCGCCTTATCTGCGCGTGCGTACCAACCTCGAAGCCCTCGTACACCGCAACGCGTTCTACCAACTGGTGGAGCTGGCGGTGAGCCGTCCGATCAACGGTCAGAACTGGCTGGGCGTGTGGAGTGGCGGGGCGTTTTTCCCTATCGGCCTGGAACCCTGAGCGCGGTTTTTTCATCTCCCTGAAATAATTCGCTTGCTGTAAATGGCCGCTTTCGGTTATCAATTTGTACATGATTAGACATGTCCGGTTTGATAAGAAAAAACGCGTCGTCGACGAGCTCATCCGCCGTATCGAGGGTGGGGTGATGGCCGACGGTTTCCTGTTGCCGGGTGAGCACCAACTGGCCGAAGAGTTTGCGGTCAGCCGCGGCACACTGCGCGAAGCGTTGGCTGAGCTCAAGCGGCGCAACTACATCGCCACCCAAAGCGGTGTCGGCTCCATCGTCACCTTCGATGGCATGGTGCTTGACCAGCGCGGCGGCTGGGCTCAAGCCCTGGCCGACACGGGCGCACGGGTCACCACCGATATCCTGCGCCTGGAAGCGGTCACCCGCCCGGACCTGCTCAGCCGTTTCGGCAGCGACCAATTTATCGCCCTCGACCGCCGCCGGCGCACCCCCGACGGCATCGCCGTGTCCCTGGAACGCTCGCTGATGCCGGCCTCCGGCGGCCTGGAAAGCCTGCCCACAGTGGGCCTGATCGACAATTCCCTGACCATCACCCTGGCCGCCTACGGTTACGTCGGCGCCGAAGGCGATCAATGGATTGGCGCCGAACCCCTCAGCGATGAGGACGCCGAGCTGCTCGGGCGCCCCGCCGGTACGGTTTTTCTCAAAGCCTCGCGCACCACCTACGACCGCCGCGAGCGTTTCATGGAGCATGTTGAAAGCTTGCTCGACCCCCTGCACTTTCGCCTGCACCTGCAGTTTGGAGCTTCAAAATGACCCCGATAACCCGCGCACTCGGCGCGTTCTACGGCCTGGCGTTGGGCGATGCCCTGGGCATGCCCACCCAGTCGTTGAGCCGCGAGCAGGTCAGGGCGCGCTTCGGTGCCATCACCGGCCTGGAAGATGCCGACGCCGACCAGCCGATTGCGCCAAACATGCCCGCCGGATCAATCACCGATGACACCGAACAGGCGATTCTGGTGGGTGAGTTGCTGGTGGAAGGCCAAGGCAAGATCGAGCCCACCGTGCTCGCCCAGCGCCTGATCGACTGGGAAGCGGTGATGCGCGCCAAGGGCTCCCAGGATTTGCTCGGCCCATCGACCAAACGTGCCATCGACATGATCCTCGCCGGCCATACCCCGGAAGAATCCGGGCGTTATGGCACCACCAATGGCGCAGCGATGCGTATCACACCGGTGGGCATCTCGGCCGACGTCCGCGACCCGGCGCAGTTTATCCAGGCAGTGATTCAGGCCTGCCAGGTCACGCATAACACCAGCCTCGGCATTTCCAGTGCGGCTGCGGTTGCAGCGGTGGTTTCGGCCGGCATCAACGGGGTGGACTTGGGTGAAGCGCTGAACATCGGCACCCAGATCGCCCAGCAGGCTGAAGGCCATGGTCACTGGATCGCCGGCGGGCGCATTTCCACCCGAATCAGTTGGGCGCGCACCTTGAGCGTCGGCAGTGGCGACAAAGCCCTGTTTGCCGACCTGCTCTACGAGTTGATCGGCACCTCTGTTGCTTCCCAGGAATCGGTGGTGGTGTCGTTCGCCCTCGCGCAGCAAGTGGCGGTGGGCGAGATGAATGCTTTCGAAGCCCTGTGCCTGGCTGCCAGCCTGGGCGGCGACACCGACACCATCGCCGCGATCCTGGGCGCCATGCTCGGCGCATGTTTGGGCCTTCAGTGCTGGCCCCAAGGGCTGATTGAGCAGGTCAAGCAGGTCAATGGTTTGGACTTGCAGCCGCTGGTTCAGAGCCTGCTCGAATTGCGCTGAATGCCACAGATCAAAATGTGGGAGCTGGCTTGCCTGCGATAGCGGTTGGCCTGTTAGCCAATCAGTGACGGAAAAACCGCTATCGCAGGCAAGCCAGCTCCCACAGTAAATCGTGTTTGAGTCAGGACGACCGGTTAACGCTTTGATTCTCTGCCACAACCACAACAATACAGGCATCAGGAGCACCCCCATGAGTACCCCTTCTTCCGGCCAAAGTGCCGGGCAATTGGAAACACGCGGCATCGAACCGGTTCCTGAAAGCGAGTGCAACGGCCATCCGTTGCAACTGTTCTGGGTATGGTTCGCGGCGAATATCAGCATCCTCGGCTTGCCGCTCGGCGCGACGCTGGTTGCGTTTCGTGGCCTGGCCATCTGGCAGGCGATCATCGTCGCAATCCTCGGCGCCGCCGGTTCCTTCGCGGTGGTGGGCATCATCTCCATCGCCGGCCGCCGTGGCCGCGCGCCGAGCCTGACGCTGTCCCGTGCCATCTTCGGCGTGCGTGGCAATATCGGCCCGACCCTCGTGTCGCTGATGTCTCGCCTGGGTTGGGAAACCGTCAACACCACCACCGCTGCCTTCGTGTTGCTGTCGTTGTGTTCGATCCTGTTTCACTCGCCGGTCGAAGCGAAAAGCGCGCCGATCCTGACGCTGATCTTCATCGCCATTTTTGTGTTGCTGACCCTGTCGGTTTCCGGCCTCGGTCACGCGACCTTGCTGGTGATCCAGAAGTGGGCCACCTATGTATTCGGTGCCTTGAACATCCTGGTCGGCGGCTTTCTCTGCGCGACCATCGACTGGAGCGCCGTATTCAACGCCACACCCGCGCCGCTGAGCGCGATGATCATCGGCGTCGGCACCATGGCCGCCGGTACCGGTATTGGCTGGGCCAACGCCGGCGCGGACATGTCGCGCTACCAGCACCGCAGCGTCAAGGCCGTGCGCCTGGTGGCCTCCGCCGCGTTTGGTGCGGGCATTCCGCTGGTGCTGCTGATTACCCTCGGTGGCCTGCTGTCGGTGGGCAACAATGACCTCGCGTCGGCCACTGATCCGATCATCGCAATCCGCGACATGCTGCCGACCTGGATGGCGGTGCCGTACCTGATCACCGCGTTTGGCGGGCTGCTGCTGTCGAACAACCTCTCGGTGTACTCGGCGGGTCTCACCACCTTGACCCTCGGTTTGAAGGTCAAGCGCGTGCACGCGGTGATCGTCGACATCGTGGCGATCTTCGCCGGTTCGATCTACTTCATGCTGATCGCCGACAGTTTCTACGGCCCGTTCATCACCTTCATTTCCTTGCTGGCGGTGCCCATCACCGCCTGGGTCGGGATCTTTGTGGTCGACCTGATTCACCGTCATTACTACAGCCCCAAAGACCTGCTGGACGTGAGCCCAAGTAGCGCCTACTGGTATCGCGGGGGGGTGGAGTGGCGTGCGTTCGGCGCCTGGGCGGTGGCGATTGTGCTGGGGTTCAGCTTCACCACCATTGGCACCACCGCGCAAAACATCTGGTTCGCCGGGCCGTTGTCCGACTCCTGGCTGGGCCACAACGGCCTGGGCTGGATCGTCACCTTCCTGGTGGCCGGCGGGATTTATGGGGTACTGGGCGGCGCGGCTGACCGTCGCCCGGCTTTGGTAGAGCAACACAATGTCTAGATTGCTGCACACGGGCCAGGTCATCGTCGACCTGGTCATGGCCCTCGACACCTTGCCTGCAACCGGCGGCGACGTGCTGGCCAAATCCGCCAGTTTCGAAGCCGGTGGTGGCTTTAACGTCATGGCCGCCGCCCGGCGCAATGGCTTGCCGGTGGTGTACCTCGGGCGTCATGGCAACGGGCGTTTTGGCGACTTGGCCCGCGCGGCGATGCAGGCCGAAGGCGTAGAAATTGCCCAGGCGGCCAGTGCGGGAGAGGACACCGGTTTGTGCGTGTCGCTGACCGAGGCCAGCACCGAGCGCACGTTCATTTCCCATATCGGCGCTGAAGGCGACTTGAGCGCTGAAGACTTGGCGAGCGTGGTGCCGTGCGCCGACGACTACGTGTACGTCAGTGGCTACAGCCTGTTGTTGGAGGGCAAGGCGCAAGCGCTGCTCGACTGGCTGCTGGCGCTGCCACGGGAAATCAGCGTGGTATTCGACCCGGGGCCGCTGGTCAAAGCACCCGACTCCGCGCTGATGGTTGCGCTGCTGCCGCGCATCGATATCTGGACCAGCAATGGCCCGGAAGCCCTGGCGTTTACCGGCGCCAGCACGCTCGCCGAAGCACTGCTCGAGCTCAATCGCCATCTGCCTGCCGAGACCCTGCTGGTCGTGCGCGATGGCCCGAATGGCTGTTGGGTCAGTCGGCAGGGCCAAGTCGAACATGTACCGGGCTTCAAGGTGCAGGCAGTGGACAGCAATGGCGCAGGCGATGCCCATGCCGGTGTATTCCTCGCCGGTTTGGCTGACGGCCTGGAACCTGCGCAAGCCGCGCGCAGGGCCAATGCCGCTGCGGCATTGGCGGTCACCCGTTGGGGCCCGGCGACGTCGCCGGGCACTGACGAAGTGGACGCATTGTTGGCAGAATAGGCGGCTACTCAGCACGGAGCAGCCCCATGACCCAGAACATCTACGACACACCGGCCTTCTTCGAGGGCTACAGCAAAATGGGCCGCTCGGTCGAAGGGCTTGCCGGTGCGCCGGAGTGGCCTGCCTTGCAGGCTTTGCTGCCCTCCATGCGTGGTTTGAACGTGGTGGATCTGGGCTGCGGCTATGGCTGGTTCAGCCGTTGGGCGCAGGAGCAGGGCGCTGCCCGGGTGTTGGGGCTGGACGTGTCGCAGAAGATGCTGGCACGCGCCACCGAGATGACTTCCACACCTGCCATCCACTACGCCATGGCCGACCTGGAACACCTCGATCTGCCTGCTGCCACTTTCAATCTGGCCTACAGCTCGTTGGCTTTCCATTACATCGTCGATCTCAAAGGGCTGTTTGAACGCATCCATCAGGCCTTGGTGCCGGGCGGCCGTTTGGTGTTCTCCATCGAGCATCCGATCTTCATGGCGCCGCGCAATCCGGGTTGGTTGATTGATGAACAAGGGCGCAAAAGCTGGCCGGTGGATGGCTATCAACTGGAAGGGCCACGCGTGACCAACTGGCTGGCAGAGGGCGTGATCAAGCAGCACCGCACGCTGGGCACGTTGCTCAATCTGTTGATTCAGGCGGGGTTCACGTTGAGTCACGTGCAAGAGTGGGGGCCGAGTGAAGCGGACCTGATCGCCCGGCCGGCGCTGGCAGAAGAGCTGGAGCGGCCAATGATGTTGCTGGTATCAGCCCACCGCTGATTGCTGATCCAACACAGATCAAAAATGTGGGAGCCGGGCTTGCCCGCGATGGCGGTGTATCAGTCACCAAACATACAGACTGATCCACCGCCATCGCGGGCAAGCCCGGCTCCCACAGTGTTTTGCGGTGTATGTGAGGACTTTAGCTCGCCTCACCCTCCAGCTTGCGCGCCTCATCCACGCCCGACGCGGTGAGCTTGATCGGCAAATTCAACGAGTACTCACCGGCATCGTCGGTGGTCACATGCCCGTCCTTGATAAGTCCGCGATCCTGGAGAAATGCCAAGACACTGGCGACCACCTTTTCACCGCGGTAGTTATCCAGCACCTCCTTGCCCAAGCCGTTCGGGTGGGCATGCAGCAGGCGGGTGAGGACTTCTTTCTCAAGGTTTCTGTCGACGTTCATCGTTACCTCTTCACTGGGAAATGATCGGGTGTAATTCATGCAGGCGATGAATCAAGGCGCAGGCTGTTTAGGTGCGCCAGGGATATTGGAGTCATCACCCGTATTGATTTTCGGCCCCATTTTTCCATTGCCGACAGCAGCCGGTGCCTGGCGTTGGGTGTCGTTGCCTTGGGTGCGCGGGTCGGAGCCGGCTTTGTTGTCGATGACCGCGCCGCCGTTGGTGTCGAGGCCGGTACCCATCGAATCCTGGGATTCCTGGGTAGCAGGGCTGGGCGGGCTGCCGACAGGGTCAGTCTTGCCGGTCGACGAGGTCGCGGCAAAGGCGCTCAGGGACGCGGCAGACAGCAGGCCGGTGAGGGCGAGGGCGGCAAACTTGGAATTCTTCATGGGGGTGTCTCCATATGATTAATGTCCTTACCCTTTATTGGTCCGCCCCCTTTTGCGGTTCGTGCCTTGATGGCGACGAACGGTATCAGCCCACCTGTAAGATTTTGTGTGCCTTGCCCCGGCGATGGATCAGCCGCAGCAGCGTGATCAGCCAGTTGAGCAGCGCCACCCCCAGCACCACCGCCAGCAGCGTTGGCAGGCCGTGGTCAACGATGAGCTTGCCCGCCAACAGGGGAAACCCGAACACACCCACAAAGTACGCCAGGCTGAACAGCAGCAAGGCTTGAGACGTGGTGCCGGCGGGGGCTTCATTGGCCACCAGCCCGTTGATCACCGAATACGTCAGGCCATAACCCACGCCCAGGGTCACCGCCGCCAACACATAACTGAAGCCGCCCGACACCCCAAAGGCAAACAGCCCCACGGCTAGCAGCATCAACCCCGACAACACACACGCCGCGCCATACGCATCGCGCCTGACGACAAAGCCGGCAATCAACAGGCGGCTGGTGATCGCCGCGCTGAGAAAGCCCAGGAAGAACAACGAATAATCCAGCGAATGCGCCGCCGCGTAGCTGGTCTGGAACGATGACAACCCACCGAATACGCAACCGCCCAGGCCGACCATCAGGATCGCGAACGCCGCTTTGGAAGACAGCACCTGACGGGTCGCCGCCCAGGAAATTTTTGCCATCGGTGCATCGGCCTGTGCCTTGAGGTGCACGCCCAGGCGCCAGAACATCACCACGCCGACCAGGCTGGCCACCGCGGCGATGTAGAAGGCTGTGGTCAGTGGCAGCCCCAGCGCACTCGACGCCCGCCCAAGCAGAGGGCCCGAGCCGATACCGCTCAACATGCTGCCCGACAGCAGCGCGAAGTGGCGGGCCCTGTGCCGGGGTTCCACCAACATGGCCACGATGATCGGCCCCAAGGTATAGAACACACCCCAGCCGAGCCCGAGTGCCAGGCCGAACAGCATCAAGCCTTCGCCGAACCCCGGCACCCACGCAAAGCCCAGGCAGGCCACCGCGAGCAAAAGGCCGAGTAACGCAATCGAGCGCGCCGCCCCCAGCCAGTCCGCCAGGTGCCCAGACACCAGCACCGCCACAAAGGTGCTCAGCATGGCCATGGAAATCACGCTGCCGGCGTCGTGTTCATTGCCGCCGCGTGTGTGTATCAGCAGTGACAACAAAAACGTCGAGCCGTAAGACAAGGACAGCAGAAAGCTGGCCAGGCAAAACAGCACAAACAGCTTTCTGGAAAACCTCGGCGCGGTGGGCATGGTGTGGACCTGGCGGTAATTGGATTTATGGCGCCAATATTTAGCACGCTTGCGCCTGGGGTTTGTTGCCCGGTTACCTGCCCAAGCGTTAGCCCACAGCGGAGTAAAGCCCCTGTGTGCGTGGCCTCCAGACGAGCGGTCAAGCCGAGCGCGTTCGTTCAACCGCCGTACAGCTGACCTTTGCGATAGTCCTGATGCGTTGTCCGGGTCATGCGGTATCTGTCGCTTTCAAGTCAGAGCTGAAGGGCCCCGTTCGCCTGTAAATGTATCGAGTGCGATACGAAGTGGACACGCGGCATTACAAACGGCGCCTTAGCCGGACGACTCCACACAGCGAACACTGCCGCCATGACTACTGTGACCTTGCTGAAAGCCCCCGTGATCACCCGCCCCAGCGAGGTGTTGTACGGCCCCCTCCAGCCCGAATTGTTGCGTAATGAAGTGCTGGCCGACCTGCTGGAGGCCACCGTGCAACGCGCGCCCCAGCAGGTCGCGTTGATCGACGGCGAACGCCAGCTCACCTATGGCGAGCTGGACCGGCAAGCCAGCTGTGTGGCCTCGCGTTTGATCGAGGCGGGCGTGCGCCCCGGGCAGATCGTCGGGTTGTGGATGCCGCGCGGCCTGGAGCTGTTGGTGGCCCAGGCAGGCATCGCCAAAACCGGTGCCGCCTGGCTGCCGTTGGACCACGACACCCCGCTGGAGCGCCTGCAGATTTGCATGGACGACGCCCAGGCCGTTGGCGTGGTGTGCGGCGATGACAACGCCCAGGCGCTGCGTGATGCGGGGCTGACCGCGTGGTGCGCAAGCCAATTGCTCGCTGTATTGGACGGTCCGGTGCAGCGCCGTATGAATGCCAGCCCCGAAGACCCGGCCTACGTCATCTACACCTCCGGCTCCACCGGAAAACCCAAGGGCATCCTGATTTCCCAGGGCAGCATCTGCCATTTCCTGCGCAGTGAAAACGCAGTGCTCGGGGTCCAGGCCAGCGACCGGGTTTACCAAGGGTTTTCAGTCGCCTTCGACATGTCGTTCGAAGAAATCTGGATCGCCTATCTGGTGGGCGCCACCCTGTGGATCGGCCCCAAGGACATCACCGGCGACCCCGAAGCCCTGCCGCGCATGCTCACCCAACAGCGCATCAGCGTGCTGCACGCGGTGCCGACCTTGCTGGCGTTGTTCAGCGAAGACGTGCCCGGCCTGCGCCTGATCAACCTTGGCGGCGAGATGTGCCCCGAGTCGTTGGTCGAGCGCTGGAGCCGCCCCGGCCGGCAGATGTTCAACACGTATGGCCCCACCGAAGCCACCGTGTCGGCCAGCCTTGCGCGCCTGGTACCCGGCGCGCCAGTGACCATTGGCACGCCGTTGCCCAACTACGGCCTGCTGGTGATCGAGGCCGACCTGGCCCCCGGCGCCACGCCCACGTTGCTGGCGCGCGGGCAGACCGGTGAGCTGTGCATCATCGGCCCCGGCCTGGCCGAAGGCTATTTGGGACGGCCCGACCTGACCCGTGAAAAGTTCATCGAAAACCCCTGGTCCACCGGCTACTACGACGAGCGCCTGTACCGCACCGGCGACCTGGCGCGCATTGATGCCGATGGCCAGGTGGTGTGCCTGGGGCGTGCGGATGACCAGGTAAAGATCCGTGGGTTTCGGGTGGAGTTGGGTGAAATCGAAGCCTTGCTCGCCCAACAGCCGGGCGTCGGCACCGTCGCCGTGCTGCTGCGCAATGATGGCGGCATGGACCAATTGATTGCGTATCTGGTGCCCGAAGGCGGCCAGCCGATGGAGGGTTTGCCCGCGCAGTTGCGCAAGGCGTTGCAGGCGCGGTTGCCTTCTTACATGGTGCCCGGCCGTTTTGAATTGCTCGACAGCATGCCGCGTCTGACCTCCGGCAAGATCGACCGCAAAGCCCTCAAGGCGCGGCCACTGGGTGTGGACACCCGCGGCGCGAGCCTGGAGTCGGACACGCCGGAAAACCCCGCTGAAAGCGTACTGTTCAGCGCCCTGGAAAAACTCTTCCCCGGCCAGCCGATCCGGCGTGACGCGGACTTCTTCTGCGACCTGGGCGGCCATTCTTTCTTTGCTGCGCGCCTGGCCTCGGCCTTGCGTGCGGATGTGCGTTTCACCCACATCACCGTGCGCGATATCTACCAGCAGCGCCGCGTCGGCGCCATCGCCGAGGTGCTGCAAACCGCGCCGCAACCGGCGGTGCAAGAAGCCGCCTGGACACCGCCGTCAGCCTTGGCGCGCTGGCGTTGCGGGCTGGCCCAGGCGGCCGTGATGCCCGCCATGGTGTGCCTGCGCATGAGCCAGTGGCTGGCGCCGTTTTTTACTTACCACTACCTCACTGGCAGCCCCGGTGATTCGGTGGCCACGGCAACCTTGGCGTCGATTGGCGTGTTCCTGCTGGCGACCCTGTTGCAGTTCGTGTTGGCCATCGCTGGCAAGTGGCTGATCGCCGGGCGTTTGAAGCCGGGCGTCTATCCGCTGTGGGGCTTCACCTATTTTCGTTGGTGGGCGGCTTCGCGCATGGTCGAGTCGGCGCCGGTCTATCTGTTGAGCGGCTCCTCCTTGTACGGCCTGTGGCTGCGTGCACTGGGTGCCAGGGTCGGGCGCGAAGTGAACATCGGCTCGCTGGGCGTGCGCGTGCCGGACCTGCTGCACATCGGCAATGAAGTCAGTATCGGCAACGGCGTGAGCCTGGAAAACGCCCGGGTCGAGCGCGGCCACTTGCACTTGGGCCGGGTCTCGATTGATGACAACGCTTGCCTGGGTTCCTACACGATTCTGGAAGGCAATACCGCTGTCGGCCGCAGCGGCCACCTGCAAGGGCAATCGGCCTTGGCCGATGGGCGCAGTGTGCCGGCTGAACGTATCTGGAGTGGCTCGCCGGCGGTGGATGTCGGCCCGTTTGACCCGGCCAGCCTGCCACCTCGGCCGGTGGTCGGGCATGGGCAGCTGGCGCTGGAGAACGCATTTTATGTGGCGGGCATTCTGCTGATTGCCACGTTGTTTTTCATGCCGGTATTCCCGACGTTTTTCCTGATCGACTGGTTTGACGAGCAGCACATCCTGCCGTGGCTGCAGGAGCAACACGTGAGCCTGCAACTGCTGCGTTACTTCGCCCTGGCATTGCCCGCAGCGGCGATATTGATCGTGATGATGATGCTGGTGTCTGCCGGCCTGCGCTGGGCCGTGCTGCCACGCCTGAAACCGGGCAGCTACCCGGTGCACAGCCGCGTGTATTGCAGCAAATGGCTGGTCAGCCATATCCAGGAAGCCAGCCTCAATGTGCTGTCGGGCCTGTATGCCACGGTGTATGCGCCGCTCTGGTATCGCTTGCTGGGCGCGCGCGTGGGCCGTGATGCGGAAATTTCCACGGCCCAGGGTGTGATCCCCGACATGCTGACCCTGGGCGACGAAACCTTTATCGCCGATGCCGTGATGCTCGGCGATGAGCAGGTGGATGGCGGGTGGATGCGTATTCAGCCGACCGTGGTCTCGCACCGCAGCTTTGTCGGCAACGGCAGCTACATTCCCGACGGCACCACCTTGCCCGAAAACGTGCTGATCGGCGTGCATTCCCGTGCGCCGGCTAATGCTGAAATTGCCAGCGGCGACACCTGGCTGGGCTCGCCGCCGATCAACCTGCCGGCGCGCGAGCAGGTCAGCGGTTATCCCGACCACCTGACCTTCCGGCCATCGCTGTGGCGTCGCCTGGCCCGTGGCGCCATTGAGGGCCTGCGCATCGTGTTGCCCCACGCCACGGTGATCGCCGTGGGCTACACGGTGATGATGGATTTGATGCCGGTGGCCGAAGAGGAACGTTGGGGCGCGGTGCTGGGTTACCTGGCGCTGATCGGCCTGGCCTACAGCCTGGGTAACTATCTGTTGGTGGCGGCGTTGAAGTGGCTGGCGATGGGGCGTTATCGCAAGCGTTCCGAGGCGATGTGGACGCCGTTTGTATGGCTGTCCGAAGGCATTACCAGCCTCTACGAAGGCATGGCCGCGCCCAACTTCATGAGCTACCTGCGCGGCACGCCGTGGTTGCCGTTGGCCTTTCGCGGCCTGGGCTGCAAGATCGGACGCGGGGTGTACATGGACACTACCGACATCACTGAATTCGATTGCGTGACCATCGGCGACCACAGCGAATTGAACGCCGGTGCCTGCCCGCAGACGCATTTGTTTGAAGACCGCGTGATGAAAATCGACCAGGTGCTGATTGGCGAGCGGGTCTACATGGGGCCGCGCAGTTCGGTGCTGTACAGCGCCGAAGTCGGCGATGGCGCGCGGCTCGGCCCGCTGACTCTGGTGATGAAAGGCGAATGCATTCCGGCGTCGAGCAGTTGGGTCGGCTGCCCGGCGGCACCGGCGCGAGGCTGAGCAGCATGCAAGTATTGATGTGGCCTCAGGCGCGCCCGCGTTTACAGGAAGGCGTATTGCTGATCGGCGTGCAACACGCGCCGGGCAGCACGCGCGACATGGCCCGCGCGCAAGTGCGGCAGGCGCTGAGCCAGGCCTTGCAGCAGATGCTCGATGTACCGCCTGCGCGCATTGGCATCCACTCGGTGCCGGGCCAGCCCCCACAGATTCGTGTGCCGGGTCATGAGGACGCCGGGCTTTCGATCAGCCACGATGGCGATTTTTCGGTGGCCGCCGTGCACCTGCACGGCCCGGTCGGCATCGACGTGATGGGCGTGCAGGACACGCCTGATTGGCGCGGCGTCGCCAGTGATTACCTGGGCCCGCAGGTGCTGGCGCGGTTGTGCGCCGCGACCCAGGCGCAGCGTGCCCGCTTGTTCACCCGTGCGTGGTGCGAGCGCGAGGCACGGCTCAAGTGCGTGGGGCAGGCGCTGGGCGAATGGTCGCCGCGTGTGGCGCGGGGTTGCCGCACCGTTGAGGTGGGCCTGCCGGCGGGGCGGGTCGGCGCCTTGGCACTGCGCGCGTAAATTGCGCTGCAATCGGTCATGAAAGCGCCTTAGTATGTGGGCTTTGACATTGCCCAAGGCTCGCCCATGACCATCGAGATTCGCCCCGCAGTGCCCAGCGATGCTGCGCAGATCCTGACCTTCATCACCGAACTGGCCGAGTACGAAAAGGCCCGGCACGAAGTGATTGCCAGCGTGGTGGACATCGAGCGCAGCCTGTTCAGCGAGGGCGCCACCGCCCACGGCCTGATCTGCTCGCGGGACGGTTTGCCGATCGGTTTCGCAGTGTTCTTTTTCAGCTATTCAACCTGGCTCGGCAGCAACTGCCTGTACCTCGAAGACCTCTACATCAACCCCGAGCAACGCGGCGGCGGTGCGGGCAAGAAGTTGCTGCGCCACCTGGCCAAGATCGCTTGCGACAACGGCTGTGGGCGTTTCGAGTGGAGCGTGCTGGACTGGAACGAACCGGCGATTGCCTTCTACAAGTCCATCGGCGCCCAGCCGCAGGAGGAGTGGGTGCGCTATCGCATGGAAGGCGATGCGCTGCGCGATTTTGCTGAGGGCTGAAACCCCCAATACCCACTGTGGGAGCAGGCTTGTGTGGGAGCTGGCTTGTCGAATCGTCGCACCGCTGCGATAGCATCACCTCGGTGCAACTGAAATACCGAGGCGCTGCCATCGCAGGCAAGCCAGCTCCCACACAAGCCAGCCCTCACATTTTTTTTGTGATTTGTTCAATATATGGGATGCAAATTTATATATTGAGATATTTCAAATGATAGGTTTATAGTCGCCTGCATCAGCACTCACTACCAAAAATAAAACAGGTGAAGCGATGCAGGCCCAACCGTTGTCATTACCCGCCGTGCCCGAGCCGACTTACGGCGAGCGGCTGAAGAACAAAGTGGTCATCATCACCGGCGCCGCCCAAGGCATAGGCGAGGCAATTGTCGCGTGCTTCCAGGCCCAGCAGGCGCGCCTGGTGATCGCCGATATCCAGGGCGAAAAAGTCGAAAAAGTCGCCGCCCATTGGCGCGAGCGCGGTGCCGAGATTGTCGCGCAACCTGTCGATATCACCTCCAAAGAGCAATGGCAGGCGCTGGTCAATGTGGCCATTGAGCGCTTTGGTCGTGTGGACGTGTTGATCAACTGCGCCGGGGTCAATGTGTTCCGCGACCCGCTGGAAATGACCGACGAAGACTGGCGCCGCTGCTTCGCCATCGACCTCGACGGTGCCTGGTTCGGTTGCCGCTCGGTGCTGCCGCACATGATCGAGCAGGGCATCGGCAACATCATCAACATTGCGTCCACCCATTCCAGCCACATCATTCCCGGCTGTTTTCCGTATCCCGTGGCCAAGCATGGCTTGCTCGGGCTGACCCGCGCCCTGGGCATTGAATACGCGCCCAAGGGTATTCGGGTGAATGCCATCGCGCCGGGCTACATCGAAACCCAGCTCAACGTCGACTACTGGAACGGTTTCCCCGACCCCCACGCCGAGCGCCAGCGCGCCTTCGACCTGCACCCGCCCAAGCGCATCGGCCAGCCGATTGAAGTGGCGATGACGGCGTTGTTCCTCGCTACCGACGAAGCCCCTTTTATCAATGCAACCTGCCTGATGATCGATGGCGGGCGTTCTGTGATGTACCACGACTAATCCAACAAGAGAGGTGGTTCATGTTCGTCAAAAACAGGTTCAAGAAGACTCTAGGCGCTGTGGCACTGGCTGTTGCCTTTAGCGGCTTTGCATCTGCCGAAGAAGTGAAGATCGGTTTCCTGGTCAAGCAGGCCGAAGAACCCTGGTTCCAGACCGAATGGGCCTTCGCCGAAAAAGCCGGCAAGGACCAGGGTTTCACCGTGATCAAGATCGCCGTGCCTGACGGCGAGAAGACCCTTTCGGCCATCGACACCCTCGCCGCGAACGGCGCCAAGGGCTTTGTGATTTGCCCGCCAGACGTATCCCTCGGCCCGGCCATCATGGCCAAGGCCAAGCTCAACGGCTTGAAAGTACTGGCAGTGGATGACCGTTTCGTCGACGCCAAAGGCAAGCCCATGGAAGACGTGCCTTACGTCGGCCTGGACGCCTACAAGATCGGCCAGAAACAAGGCGAAGCCATGGCCGCCGAAGCCAAGCATCGCAACTGGGACTGGAAAGAAACCTACGCCGTCATCAACACTTTTGACGAGCTGGAGACCGGCAAGAAACGCACCGACGGTTCGGTAGAAGGCCTCAAGGCCGCTGGCCTGCCGGCTGACCACATCCTGTTCAGCGCACAGAAAACCCTCGACGTGCCGGGCAGCATGGACTCGACCAACTCGGCGCTGGTGAAACTGCCGGGTACTGCGAAAAACCTGATCATCGGCGGCATGAACGACAGCACCGTACTGGGCGGCGTGCGGGCCACCGAAAGTGCCGGCTTCAAGGCGGCCAATGTGATCGGCGTCGGCATCAACGGCACCGATGCGATTGAAGAACTGAAAAAATCCGACACCGGCTTCTACGGTTCGATGCTGCTGAGCCCGGATGCTTCCGGCTACAAAACCGCCAGCGCAATGTTCGAATGGGTCACCAAAGGCACTGAGCCTGCCAAGTTCACCGCCCTGGACAACGTGACCCTGATCACCCGCGCCAACTTCAAGGAAGAGTTGAGCAAAATCGGTCTGTGGAAATGACCGGCGCGGCCCTGCGTTTCAACGGCATCGGCAAGGAGTTTCCCGGGGTCAAGGCCTTGGCGCAGATCAGCTTTGAAGCGCGGCCGCACCAGGTTCACGCGCTGATGGGCGAGAACGGCGCGGGCAAATCCACGCTGTTGAAAATCCTCGGTGGTGCCTATCAGCCGAGCAGCGGCACGCTGCAGATCGGCGAGCAGACCATGGCCTTCAAGAACGCCGCCGACAGCATCGCCAGCGGCGTGGCGGTGATCCACCAGGAACTGCACCTGGTGCCGGAAATGACGGTGGCCGAGAACCTGTTTCTCGGGCATTTGCCGACGCGTTTTGGTGTGGTCAACCGCAGTCAATTGCGCCGGCAGGCGCTGGCGTGCCTGAAAGGGCTGGCGGATGAAATCGACCCGGGGGAAAAGCTTGGGCGCCTCTCGCTCGGCCAGCGCCAACTGGTGGAAATCGCCAAGGCGCTGTCCCGTGGCGCCCATGTGATTGCCTTCGACGAGCCGACCAGCAGCCTGTCGGCGCGGGAGATTGACCGGCTGATGGCGATCATCACGCGCCTGCGCGACGAGGGCAAAGTGGTGCTGTACGTGTCGCACCGCATGGAAGAGGTGTTCCGTATCTGCAACGCGGTCACGGTGTTCAAGGACGGCCGTTACGTACGCACCTTTGAGGACATGGCCGCGCTGACCCACGATCAGTTGGTGACGTGCATGGTCGGCCGCGATATTCAGGACATCTACGATTACCGCCCGCGTGAGCGGGGCGACGTGGCGTTGAAAGTCGAGGGGCTGCTCGGGCCGGGCCTGCGTGAAGCGGTCAGCCTTGAGGTGCACAAAGGCGAGATTCTCGGCCTGTTCGGGCTGGTGGGGGCAGGGCGCACCGAGCTGTTCCGGCTGCTCAGCGGGCTGACGCGTTCGACCGCCGGACAGCTGCAACTCGGCGGTGAACACCTGGCGCTGCGCTCGCCGCGCGATGCCATCGCCGCCGGTGTGTTGCTGTGCCCGGAGGACCGTAAAAAGGAAGGCATCATCCCGCTGTCCAGCGTCGCCGAGAACATCAATATCAGTGCGCGCGGCGCCCATGCCACCTTTGGCTGGCTGGTGCGTGACGGCTGGGAGAAGGACAACGCCGACCGGCAGATCAAGGCGATGAAAGTCAAAACGCCGAACGCCGAGCAGAAAATCATGTACCTGTCCGGTGGCAACCAGCAGAAGGCGATCCTGGGGCGCTGGCTGTCGATGCCGATGAAGGTGTTGTTGCTCGACGAGCCCACGCGCGGCATCGACATCGGCGCCAAGTCGGAGATCTACCAGATCATCCATAACCTGGCCGCCAGCGGCATTGCGGTGATCGTGGTGTCCAGCGACCTGATGGAAGTGATGGGTATTTCCGACCGCATTCTGGTGATGAGCGAAGGCGCCCTGACCGGCGAATTGAACCGCGACCAGGCGGATGAAGCACGGCTGTTGCAACTGGCTCTCCCGCGTTCGCGGGCTTGAAGAATTCGAGGGTATGGGTATGTCACAGGTAAAAACGGCAAAGGGCTTCTGGCCCGGTTTCAACCAGCGCAAATTCCTCGATGACTGGGTGATGCTGCTCGCTGCGTTGACTATTTTTGTGCTCAGCGCGCTGTTCATCGACAACTTCCTCTCGCCGCTGAACATGCGCGGCCTGGGCCTGGCGATTTCCACGGTGGGCATTGCCGCGTGCACCATGTTGTTCTGCCTGGCGTCGGGGCATTTCGACTTGTCGGTCGGCTCGGTGATCGCCTGCGCCGGCGTGGTGGCGGGCATTGTGATCCGCGACACCGACAGCGTGGTGCTGGGCGTGTCGGCGGCGCTGGCCATGGGGCTGGTGGTGGGTTTGATCAACGGCATCGTCATTGCGAAGTTGCGTATCAACGCGTTGATCGCGACGCTGGCGACCATGCAGATTGTGCGCGGGCTGGCCTATATCTTTTCCAATGGCAAGGCTGTCGGCGTGATGGACGAAGGCTTCTTTGTGTTCGGCAACGGCCAACTGATGGGCGTGCCGGTGCCGATCATCATCACCGTGCTGTGCTTTGTGTTCTTCGGTTGGCTGCTCAACTACACCACCTACGGGCGCAACACCATGGCCATTGGCGGTAACCAGGAAGCAGCGTTGCTGGCGGGTGTGAACGTTGATCGCACCAAGATCATCATCTTTGCCGTGCATGGCTTGATCGGTGCGTTGGCCGGGGTGATTCTTGCCTCGCGCATGACCTCGGGCCAGCCAATGATCGGGCAGGGGTTTGAGCTGACGGTGATTTCGGCCTGTGTGCTGGGTGGGGTTTCATTGAGCGGCGGGATCGGCATGATCCGCCATGTAATTGCGGGGGTGCTGATTCTGGCGATCATCGAGAACGCGATGAACCTGAAGAACATCGACACGTTTTACCAGTATGTGATTCGTGGCTCGATCCTGTTGCTGGCCGTCATCATCGACCGTATGAAACAGCGTTGAAGCCCGAACCTATGAAGATCTAAATGTGGGAGCTGGCTTGCCTGCGATAGCGGTGTATCAGCCAGCAAATTTATTGGCTGATCCTCCCTCATCGCAGGCAAGCCAGCTCCCACAGGGGATCTCCACTGTTTTGATGAGCGGTATTTGCCATAATGCTGCTGCTTTTACACTTATAGGCCCGATATGCAGGAAAACGCTCAGCTCCCCGCCAAAGACGCCGCCCCCACCGGCACCCAGACCCTGTTGCGTGGCCTGGGCGTGGTGCAAGCAGTGGCAAGCGGTGCGCGCGATTTGAAAGAGATCGCCAAGCGCATCGGCACCACTCGCAGCACTACTCACCGCCTGGCCAGTTGCCTGGTGGAAGAACGCTACCTGCGCGTGGTGCCACAAGTCGGTTACCTGCTGGGGCCGAAGCTGATTGAGCTGGGTTTCCAGGCGCGCGAAGAACTGCCGTTGGTGACCCTCGCCATTCCGTATCTGGATGAACTCTCGGCGTTGACCGGCGACACCATTCACCTGGCCATTCGCGAATACGACGACGTGCTGTACCTGCACAAGAACCCCGGCCGCAACGGCCCGGAAATGCGCTCGCGGGTCGGCCACCGCATGCCGCTGGCGCGCACGGGCATCGGCAAGGCCTTGCTGCTGGATGATACCGTGGAGGAGTGGCAGCGCCTGTACGACGTCAGCCTGCCGGCCGGCGGCAAAAGCCTGCAGTGGCCGCAGCACCCGGAGCAGTCCTGGGCGCAGTTCGAGCAGCGCATGCGCGAGTATGTGGCGGGGGGCTATGCGTTCGATCTGGAAGACAACGAACCGTCGATCCGTTGTGTGGCGGCACCGGTGCGCGATGCCGGCCGGCGCATTGTCGCCGGCATCAGCATCGCCAGTACCGTGCCCTACATGCCGCTGGAAAAAATGGCCGAGCTGATCCCTGTGATCAAACAGGTCGCAGCGCGGCTGTCAGCGGAGTTGGGCGCGAAGGCCTGATCAGGCCTTCAGGGTCGCCATGTCGATGACAAAGCGGTACTTCACATCACCGGCGATCATGCGGCTGTAGGCTTCGTTGATGTTGCGGATATCGAGCATTTCAATGTCGCAGCTGATGCCGTGCTCGGCGCAGAAATCCAGAACTTCCTGGGTTTCGGCAATACCGCCGATCAAGGAGCCAGCCAGCACTTTACGGCCCATGATCAGCTTGGCGGCGTTCACCGGCGGGTCGACCGGCTCGATCAGGCCGACCAGAATGTGCACACCGTCAAAGCGCAGCACGTCGAGGTAGGGGTTCAGGTCGTGCTGCACCGGAATGGTGTCGAGCAAGAAGTCGAAATGCCCGGCGGCGGCTTTCATTTGCTCGGCGTCGGTGGACACGATCACGTGATCCGCACCTTGGCGACGGCCTTCCTCGGCCTTGCTCGCGGAACGGGTGAACAGGGTGACCTCGGCGCCAATCGCCTTGGCCAGCTTGATGCCCATATGGCCCAGGCCGCCCATGCCCAATACACCGACCTTGTCGCCAGCCTTGATGCCGTAGTGCTTGATCGGCGAGTACATGGTGACGCCGGCACACAGGATCGGCGCGGCGCTGGCCAGGTCGAGTGTGGCCGGGATCTTCACCACAAAGTGCTCGCTGACCACGATGCTGTCGGAGTAGCCGCCCATGGTATTGCTGCCGTCAACCCGGTCCGGGGTGGCGTAAGTCATGGTCGGGCCTTCGAGGCAGTATTGCTCGAGGTCTGCATGGCAGGCATCGCAGTGGCGGCACGAATCCACCATGCAGCCCACGCCGACCAGGTCGCCGACTTTGTGCGAGGTGACGCTGGCGCCGACGGCGGTGACTTTGCCGACGATTTCGTGGCCCGGCATCAACGGGTACACGGCAATGCCCCATTCGTTGCGTGCCTGGTGGATGTCGGAATGGCACACGCCGCAGTAGAGAATCTCGATGGCCACGTCATCGGCGCGCGGGCTGCGGCGTTCAAACGACATGGGGGCGAGGGGAGTGGTGGCCGACTGGGCGGCATAACCGATGGCGGTATACATGGGAAAAACCTCGCAAAGCAATCACAGGGGAGGCGGCGCATTCTGCGCGCCGACCCTGGGGGCGAACATGGCGATTGCTCCGAACCTCATGCCTATTCGTCCGGGAGTGCCCTGTGTTTGGATCCATGTGGACCCAGACCTGCGATGATGCTCACATCCCCTTTTTCGCGAAGTTTTTTGCCATGTTGTTGACCCGCCATCTCGACGCCAACGCGACGCTGGTTTCCTTGATTGAAGGCCTGACGCCCTGCGACGGTTTCTCCCCGACAAACCTGCCGGGCGTGAAGGTATTGCGCGCCAGTTGCGACGTGGCGCGCGGCCCGCAGATCTATGAGCCGAGCCTGATGTTTGTCGCCCAGGGCAGCAAAGTGGCGTACCTCGGCCCGCGTACGCTGGAGTATGGGGCCGGGCATTACCTGATTCAGGCGATGCCGGTGCCGTTCGAATGCGAGACGTTTGCCATGGCGCCGGACGCGCCGTTGTATGGCGTGACGGTCGGCATTGACCGCGTGATGCTCGGTGAATTGGTGATGGCCATGGGCATTCAGGCCGGGCCGCCGCCGACCGCGCAGACCCTGGAGTCGATGAGCTCGGTGGTGCTCGATGATGCCATGCGCGGCTGTGTCGAACGGCTGCTGGAGTGCCTGCACGATCCGCTGGAAAGCCGGATCATGGGCCCGGCGCGGGTGCGCGAATTATTGTTCACGGCTTTACGCGGGCCGCAGGCGGATGTGCTGCGTGCACTGGTCGAGCAACAAGGGCAGTTCTCGCGAATCGCCACTTCGCTGAACCACCTGCATGCGCATTTTCACGAGCCGCTGAATATCGAAACCCTGGCCGGTTATGCGCACATGAGCGCGTCGACCTTTCATGAGCATTTCAAGCGTTGCACCTTGCTGTCGCCAGTGCAGTATTTGAAGCGGCTGCGCTTGCTCAAGGCCCAGCAGTTGCTGCTGGTGGACGGCATGGGCGTGGCGCAGGCCGCGCACAACGTGGGGTATCAGAGTACGTCGCAGTTCAGTCGCGAGTACAAACGCTACTTCTTGCGCAGCCCCGGTGAAGAGCGGGCTGCCTGATTTTCCCTGACACGGTGGGATCAAAACTGTGGGAGCGGGCTTGCTCGCGAATGCGGTGTGTCAGTCAAAGGTGCTCCAACTGAATTGCCGCTTTCGCGAGCAAGCCCGCTCCCACATTTGACCGAGTTGCCCAAGAAAAAAGGCTCTCGATCTGAGAGCCTTTTTTCAAGCAGCAAGCTTACATATTCGGGTAAGTCGGCCCGCCTGCGCCTTCCGGCGTGACCCACGTAATGTTCTGCGAAGGGTCCTTGATGTCACAGGTCTTGCAGTGCACGCAGTTCTGGGCGTTGATCTGGAAGCGCTTCTCGCCGTCTTCCTTGGTGATCACTTCATACACGCCGGCCGGGCAGTAGCGCTGCGCCGGTTCATCGTAGAGCGGCAGGTTGGTGCCGATCGGGATGCTCGGGTCTTTGAGCTTCAGGTGGCACGGCTGTTCTTCTTCATGGTTGGTACCGGAGATGAACACCGAGCTCAGTTTGTCGAAGCTCAGCTTGCCGTCGGGTTTCGGGTAGTCGATCTTCTTGCTGTCCTTGGCCAGCTTGAGGCAGGCGTAGTCCGGCTTGGTGTCGTGCAGGGTGAACGGCATCTTGCCGCCCAGGATGTTCTGGTCGAACCAGTTGAAGCCGGCGCCAATGATCGGGCCGAACTTGTGCATCGCCGGGCCGAAGTTGCGGCTGGCGAACAGTTCTTCGTAGAGCCAGCTGTTCTTGAAGCTGTCGACGTAGGCGGTCAGTTCATCACCGCCTTCGGATTCGGCGAACAGGCGGTCGGCCACGGCGTCGGCGGCGAGCATGCCGGATTTCATCGCAGTGTGGCTGCCCTTGATCTTGGCGAAGTTCAGGGTGCCGAGGTCGCAACCGATCAGCGCGCCGCCCTTGAACACCATCTTCGGCAGCGAGTTCAGGCCGCCTTTGCAGATGGCTCGGGCGCCGTAGCTGATGCGCTTGCCGCCTTCCAGGTACTGGGCCAGCACCGGGTGGTGCTTGAGGCGCTGGAACTCATCGAACGGCGAGAGGAAGGTGTTGCTGTAGGACAGGTCGACGATCAGGCCAACGACCACCTGGTTGTTTTCCAGGTGATAAAGGAACGAGCCGCCGGTGTTCTCGGCGCTCATGATGTCCAGCGGCCAACCGGCGGTGTGGACGACCAGGCCAGGTTGGTGCTTGGCGGGGTCGATTTCCCAGATCTCTTTCAGGCCGATGCCGTAGTGCTGGGCGTCGGCGTCGCTGTCCAGGTTGAAGCGCTGGATCAGTTGTTTGCCGATGTGGCCACGGCAACCTTCGGCGAACAGCGTGTACTTGCCACGCAGTTCCATGCCCGGGGTGTACACGCCTTCTTTCGGGTTGCCTTCGCGGTCGACGCCGAGGTCGCCAGTGATGATCCCGCGCACCACACCGTTCTCGTCGAACAGCGCTTCCTGGGCGGCGAAGCCCGGGTAGACTTCAACGCCCAGGTTCTCGGCCTGCTGGGCCAGCCAGCGGCACAGGTTGCCCAGGGAAATGATGTAGTTGCCTTCGTTGTGCATGGTCTTGGGCACAAAGAAGTCAGGCACCTTGGTGGAGGCTTCGGGGCTGCGCAATACATAGATGTCGTCACGCACTACGGGGGTGTTGAGCGGGGCGCCGAGGGCTTTCCAGTCCGGGAACAGTTCGTTCAGGGCGCGTGGTTCAAACACGGCACCGGAGAGGATGTGTGCGCCGACTTCGGAGCCTTTCTCGACCACGCAGACGCTGATTTCCTTACCGGCTTCGGCGGCCTTCTGCTTCAGTCGGCAGGCGGCAGACAGGCCCGCCGGGCCAGCGCCGACGATGACCACGTCGAATTCCATGTATTCGCGTTCCACAGGCTATCTCCTACTCAAGGCTCAACAGGCTTTTTTTTCTAATGGGTGGAGGTTCGGTGCTGTCTCGCAACAACGGCAAGACCCACCTTTCTCTCTAGGTGGCGCATTATATCTACACCACTGCCAGCGTCCAATACAAACGTTTGTTTGAATTGCCCGCAGCCTAGGTAAATCAAAGAGACGCGGCTTATGACTGGCTATTTTGGCGTATTGACCAGAATAGGCGTTCCGGTCAATATACGGTCGGTTTTGCGCTAACCGTAGGCAGACTGCAGGTTTCAAGAGCACGTCCAAAAGCAAGACAGGTGACGCGCGCCCAAACGATGGCGCGCAGTTTACACGCTGCGATAAAGAATGACCTCTCAGTCACCCCTGACGAACGGTCATCATTTCCCGTGAGCAAGGTCACTCGCCGAGGTTTTTGGAGGTGCCCTTGTGTGCCGATGAGCATCAACCGCCAGGTTCGCCTAGGCGACTTTCTTTTCACCGGAGAGTAACGAGGAATCCATGAAGGTTCTTGTAGCTGTCAAACGCGTTGTCGATTACAACGTGAAAGTTCGCGTCAAGGCGGACAATTCCGGCGTCGACCTTGCTAACGTCAAAATGTCGATGAACCCTTTCTGCGAAATCGCTGTGGAAGAAGCCGTCCGCCTGAAAGAGAAAGGCGTGGCGACTGAAATCGTCGTGGTTTCCATCGGCCCGACCACTGCTCAAGAGCAGCTGCGTACCGCCCTGGCACTGGGCGCTGACCGCGCCATCCTGGTTGAATCCGCTGAAGAGCTGACCTCCTTGGCCGTGGCCAAGCTGCTCAAAGCCGTTGTCGACAAGGAACAGCCTCAACTGGTGATCCTCGGCAAACAGGCCATCGACAGCGACAACAACCAGACTGGCCAAATGCTGGCTGCGCTGACCGGTTACGGCCAGGGCACATTCGCTTCCAAAGTTGAAGTGAGCGGCGACAGTGTTGCCGTCACCCGCGAAATCGACGGCGGCGCACAGACCGTTTCCCTGAAACTGCCGGCCATCGTCACCACCGATCTGCGTTTGAACGAGCCGCGCTACGCGTCCCTGCCAAACATCATGAAAGCCAAGAAGAAGCCGCTTGAGTCGGTGACTCCAGACGCTTTGGGCGTTTCCACTGCCTCTACCAACAAGACTGTAAAAGTTGAAGCACCGGCTGCACGCAGCGCGGGCATCAAGGTCAAGTCGGTGGCTGAACTGGTCGAGAAACTGAAAAACGAAGCGAAGGTAATCTAACCATGACTATCTTGGTAATCGCAGAACACGATAACAAGGCGCTGGCTCCGGCCACCCTGAACACCGTGGCCGCTGCCGCTAAAATCGGTGGCGACATTCACGTATTGGTAGCCGGTCAGGGCGCTGGCGCCGTGGCTGAAGCCGCTGCAAAAATCGCGGGCGTCAGCAAAGTCCTGAACGCTGATAATGCGGCCTACGCGCACCAGCTGCCGGAAAACGTTGCTCCGCTGGTAGCTGAGCTGGGCAAGGGCTACAGCCACATCCTGGCTGCCGCCACGTCCAACGGCAAAAACATCCTGCCGCGCGTTGCCGCGCAGCTGGACGTTGACCAGATCTCCGAGATCATCTCGGTAGAAAGCGCCGACACGTTCAAACGCCCGATCTACGCCGGTAACGCCATCGCTACCGTGCAATCGACCGCTGCGATCAAAGTGATCACCGTGCGTGCCACCGGTTTCGACCCGGTAGCTGCCGAAGGTGGTTCGGCTGCCGTTGAAGCCGTCTCCGCTGCCCACGACGCAGGCACTTCCAGCTTTGTTGGCGAAGAGCTGGCCAAGTCGGACCGCCCTGAGCTGACCGCTGCCAAGATCGTCGTTTCCGGCGGCCGTGGCATGCAGAACGGTGACAACTTCAAGCACCTGTACGCCCTGGCTGACAAGCTGGGCGCTGCGGTCGGCGCTTCCCGCGCGGCCGTTGACGCAGGCTTCGTACCCAACGACATGCAGGTCGGCCAGACCGGCAAGATCGTTGCGCCACAGCTGTACATCGCCGTCGGTATCTCCGGCGCGATCCAGCACTTGGCCGGTATGAAAGACTCCAAAGTGATCGTCGCGATCAACAAGGACGAAGAAGCACCGATCTTCCAGGTCGCCGATTACGGTCTGGTGGCGGACTTGTTCGAAGCCGTACCTGAGTTGGAGAAGCTGGTCTAATCCAGCCGCTTCACTTATAAAGAGCCCGGTCCCTGTGACCGGGCTTTTTTTTGCTGCTTTTTTGGACACCGGAGAATTTCGCCATGGAACTGCGCCCCTGGGCCGTACTGTTGGGCCTCACATTGCTGCCAGGCCTGACGCTGGCCGCCGGCAAATGTGATCGCCTAGTGATCACCGGCAGCCCGGACGCACCGCCCTTGCTGTGGCGTGACCCGCAAGACCCGACGCACCTGATCGGCGCCACGGCTGATGTGCTGCAACAAGTGGGTAAAGACCTCGGCTTGAAAATCGACGTGCTCTATGGCGGCAAACGCTCCCTGGCCCTGGAAGAAGTACGCAGCGGGCGTATGGACATCCTCGCTGATGCGCCGCTGAACCTGGGCGAACTTGAAACCCTCGACTACATCCACCCGGCGCTGACGCAGATCGATTATCTGGTCTGGACCCGCAAGGATTCGCCGCTGACCTATACCGTGGCCGCCGACCTGCACGGCCACAAAGGTGCGGTCTCGGAACGCGCGCGTCTGAGTGCCGATTTCGAAACCTTTGCCGGCCAGCAGCTCAGCCTGCAACGCCTGCCCACCTTGACGCCGGCCTTTCAAAAGCTGTTGCTGGGGGAAGTGGACTACGTGCTCGCCGGGCGCTATTCGGGTATGGCCATGGCGCAGACGCTGGGCATGAGCAATGACTTGATCGCCCGTGAAATACCCATCGATCAGCCGGGTTTGTACTTGGCAATTTCCCATAACTCGGCCTGCAACGATCCGTGGCTGCGCGGACAGCTGGCGAAAAAGATGACAGAATTACCCGCGTCCGGCGTGGTGCAAGCCGCCATGCAGCGCAACCTGGAGCGTTGGAAAGCGCAACTGCAGCAACCCGTCGGTACCCCAGCAAAGTAAGGATTTACTGTGATTTTTCGACCTCTTTTTGCGGCCCTCGCCGTTGTCGCTTTGGCGGGATGTGCAGCCGATCCTGCGCCGAATGAACAAATGCGTCTCACCCGGCAGGCCCTGGAGCAAGCCAGCGCGGTGGGTGCCAGTACCGATGAATCCCCTGAACTGAAATTGGCCCAAGAGAAGTTCTCTCGGGCCGAGGCCAACATGGCCGATCAATCCTACAAACGTGCGCGCATGCGGGCCGAAGAGGCCGAGCTGGATGCGCGTCTCGCCGAAGCCAAGGTGCTGACCGGCAAAAGCCAGGAACAACTTAACGTGCTCAACACCCGCATCGCGAGGCTGCGCAAGCAATTGCAGCTGGGAGAAGCCCAATGAGCCCGATGATCCGTGGGTTGAGCTGTGCATTGTTGCTGGGCAGCGCTGCGCTCGGCGGCTGCGCCAGCCAGCCCAACAGCGAGCAGGCGTTGCAGCTGGCTGGCAGTGACTTCCAGAAGGTCAAGGAAGACGCCAATGTGCTGCGTTTTGCGCCCAAAGATGTCATTCGTGCGGGCGAGTCACTGGCGCGTGCCGACCGCTTGTCCAGCTACTGGGGCAGCGGCGCCGACGTGGTGCATTACGCCTACCTGAGCCAGCGCTACAGCGCGATTGCGCGCGAACATACCGAGCAAGGGCTCAATGCCGAGCGAGGCGCCAAGCTCGAACTCGAACGCCAGCGCCTGCAACTGGCTCTGCGCGAAAACAAGCTGGCCAGCGTACAGCAGCAAGGCAAGTGGCTTGAAGAACAGATCGCCAGCCTCACCACCACCCAGACCGATCGCGGCCTGGTTCTCACCTTGGGCGATATGCTGTTCGACACAGGCGAAGCGGAGCTGGAAAACTCGGCCAACCGCACTGTGCTGAAAATCGTGCAATTCCTGCAACTGAACCCCAAGCGCGTCGTGCGCATCGAGGGTTACACCGACAATACCGGTGGCGAGCCCGAAAACCTCAAGCTGTCCCGTGACCGTGCGCAATCGGTGGCCGATGTGCTGATGGACCTGGGTATTGATGAAAAGCGTATCCAGGTTGAAGGTTACGGCGACCAGTATCCCGTGGAGGCCAATGCCTCCGAGCGGGGCAGGGCGCAGAACCGTCGGGTGGAAATCGTTTTCTCCGACGAAAAAGGCCAATTGGGCGCTGCCCGGTAGGCACCCCACACAGCTCCCACCCAAAGCAAACCCGATCACTGATCGGGTTTTTCATGTCCACACCCTTACAGTTTTTACTGTCACTCCCGTCCGCGCTCGACTATTCTCGCAACTGTCCCCGTACACTTCTAAACTGTGCCGGTATGTTTCACACAAAAATAAAATACCCGTGAAATCGAGTGCTGCGTCATGACCAATCTGTTGCTTTACCAACGTATCGCCCAGCAACTGGCTGAGGATATCCGGCGCGGTGTCTATCAGCCCGGCGAGCGTGTGCCTTCGGTGCGCAAAATGAGCTCCCAGCTCAACGTCAGCCACGCGACGGTGTTGCAAGCCTATGCCAACCTGGAAGACCAGGGGCTGATCCGGGCGCGGCCGCAGTCGGGCTACTACGTGCACCAGACGCCGGCACTCACCGCACCGACGCCGGACATCGCACGGGTCGAACGCCCGGGGTTGGTCACCCGCAGCAGCATCATCCAGCAAGTATTGGTCGAGTCGCGCCGCGAAGGTGTGTTTCCGTTGGGCGCCGCTGTGCCCAGCGTTGACTACTTGCCCGTGCGCGCGTTGCACCAGCAACTGGCCAAGGTCACACGTTTCCAGAGCCCACGGGCATTCAGTTACATGTTCAGCCCCGGGTTTGAACCGCTGCGCCGCCAGGTGGCGATCCGCATGCGCGATGCCGGCGTGGTGGTCGACCCCTCCGAAGTGGTGATCACCCACGGCTGTGTGGATGCGTTGCAGATGTCGTTGCGCGTGCTCACCCGCCCTGGTGACCTGATCGCTGCCGAGTCTCCGACTTACTACGGTTTGCTGCAACTGGCCGACCTGCTCGGCCTTAAAGTCATTGAGATCCCCAGCGACCCGGCCACCGGCATGAGCCTTGAGGCCCTGCAATTGGCGGCAAACCAGTGGTCGATCAAAGCCCTGGTGCTGACTACGCGCCTGAGCAACCCCCTTGGCGCGACCATGCCCGAAGAGCGACAGAAACAGTTGCTGCGCCTGGCCTCGGATTTTGATATCCAGATCGTCGAGGACGATATTTACGGCGAGTTGATGTTCGAGCTTGGCCGCACCAAAGCCTTGAAAGCCTACGACCGCCTGGACCGGGTGATCTACTGTTCAAGTTTCTCCAAAACCTTGTCCCCCGGTGTGCGCATTGGCTGGATGATTGCCGGCAAGTACCAGCAGGATATCCAGCGTTTGCAGATGTTCAGCACCCACTCTGCGTGCAGCGTGACCCAGATGGGTGTCTCGGCCTATCTGGAGAACGGTGGTTACGACCGGCACCTTCGCTACATCCGCCAGGAATATCGCAAGAACCTCAGCGCCTTTCAGTTGGCGGTGCAGCAGTATTTCCCCGAGGGCACGCAGATGACCCGCCCGACCGGCGGCTTCATCCTGTGGGTCAGTTTGCCCGGGCGGGTCAATACCCAGGAACTGCACGTGCGTGCCCTGCAACAGGGCATCAGCATTGCGCCGGGCGTCATCTTCAGCAATACGGAACAGTTCAACCACTGTATTCGCCTCAACTGCGGTACGCCGTGGAACCGTGAGGCAGAGCGCGCGCTGATGACGCTGGGGATGCTGGCCAGCCAACTATGCCTGGAGACCGCAGCCGGGGGCTTCTGAGGTGCAGCTGAGGCAAGTATCGGGGACAGCATCGATAGCCTGCTGATCATCAGGCTTGTCATGCAGCGCTCAACAAGCGAGCATATGGCCTTCTGCCGTTAATGCTGTAGGCAAAATGACCTCTATTGTTCGCGCTGCTGTGGTGATTGGCTTGTTAAGCCTGTGTAACGTCGGCACTGTGCTGGCGGCGCCCCCTGTGGCGGACAGCCAACCTTCAGCCAGCACCCAGCAAAAGCCCCCCGCAAAGAAACCGGCTCCTGCCAAAAAAGCCCCGGCAGCCAAGAAAAAAGCCGCCACGGTGAAGAAGCGCGCACCGACCGCGAGCAAGTCCAAATCGGCTCATGAAGTGGCCCAGACCCAACTGTCGCCGGCACAGTTGGATTTGTCTCTGCCTTCGGACATGGTCAGGCACTTGCAGCCTATCGGTACCATGCCAAAACCCAAGAACGTGCCGTTGTTGCCGCCGATGTTTGCCGAAAAGCCTGCCGATAACAGTGCCTTCCAGATCAACGGGCGCTTGCTCAGCAATGAGATGAAGCTGCAATTGCGTAACGATGAGCGCCGAGAAGTGGAAGGTGCGGCGCTGGATTTCGAGTTCAAGCAATAAAACCTCAAGTGTTGGTGACGTGAACCGCCGACCATCTGTCGCAGACTGGTCAGTCACTTTTGTTTTGTGCGAAAAACCCCTGTTAGACCATTTTAAAACGAATGTTTTAGGGCGTACTCTAGCCCGGCCATCCACATTGAGCCGTCGAGGATCTGTTGTTCATGAAATGCCGTGAAGGCTGTGGCGCTTGCTGCATTGCCCCCTCCATCAGTTCACCGTTGCCGGGTATGCCTGACGGCAAACCGGCGGGCGAACGCTGCCTGCACCTGTCGGTCGAACAGCTATGCCTGCTGTTCGGCCAACCGGAACGCCCAGCGGTGTGCAGTGACTTCAAGGCAGATCTGGATGTTTGCGGCACCGACCAGGCCGATGCAATCCGGTTGATCGGTTGGTGGGAGCAAATGACGGCGGCTTGATGGGCTTTACTATCGGAACTTCAACAATAAGGAATACAACAATGGGTTCGCTGAAACGAATGGCTGTGTTGTGCGGTTTTACAGTGTTGTTTGCTGCCACTGCCCAGGCTGAGGATTGGCAAGTTGCCAAGGACGAAGACGGTATCAAAGTGTCCTTGAGCGAAATTGCCGGCTCCAAGTACAAGGCTTATCGCGGTGTGACGGTGATCAAGGCCCCGGTCGCCAAGATCCAGGCCCTGCAGGAAGACGTGGCCGGTGCCTGTTCCTGGATCCACGAATGCAAATCGCAGAAGCTGCTCAAGACCGAAGGTGACAAGAGCTGGACCTATACCCAGTTCAAGGCACCGTTCCCGGTGACCGACCGCGACTCCATCCTCGAAATCACCACCACCAAGGCGGCTGACGGCACCGTGACCCGCAAACTGCTGGAAGTGCCGACCTACCAGCCTGAAGTCAAAGGCTACGTGCGCGTTGCCCAGGTTGATGGCTACTGGAAGCTGGTACCCAAGAGCCCGACGGAAACCGAAGTGACCTATCAAGTGCACACCGAGCCAGGCGGCAGCGTGCCATCGTGGCTGGCCAACAAGTTTGTGGTGGACGCGCCGTTCAACACCTTGAAAGCCCTGAAAGAACACGCTGAGAAATAAGCGCAGCCGGTCCGGTGCCTCCGGCCTTGAGTGGAACGTTTGGCGAACCCTCAAGGTCCAGATAGATGTGAGCCCACACATGGGCTTTATCGAGGAGGCACCGATGCAAACGTGGCAAATTACCTTCGTTGATGATCACGGCGTCAAGTCCGTGGAGCAGTTCACCTGCGAACAAAAGCCCAGCCTCGAAGACGCTGCGCACATGATTCGCAACAAGCTGGTGCCGGTTGCGGCCGAGCTTGACCTCAATGACCTGGAGGGCCGCAAACCCGAGCCTACGGTCAAGATCCTCAAAGACCAGAACAGCATTCAAATCCTCGACATTTCTCCCGCCGCCTGAACATTCCCTGACTGCCATCCAAACCCCTCTGGTGGAGGTGATAGCTTCGCGCTACTCTGCAATCGAGATCAGCGAATGAATCGCTAAGGTCTGGTCTTGTCAGCTACATGCTTGTTTTCCCTCGGTGTTGTTATTGCCGTAGTACCTGCGCCAGTAGGGCGCGGGCTTCGGGAAGCACGGAAAGTCTATCCATCGGTTTGAGGAGGACGTTTCATGAGCACAGCCTATCAAGAAGACATCAGCACCAACGTACTGCGCCGCATGAAAGAAGGCGGCTTCGACTTCTCGCGTTTCCACCCCATCGAGTTTTACGCCATTTTCCCGGATGAGGAACGTGCGCGCAGGGCTGCGGGCCGGTTTCGTGGGGAATCCCTGAATGCCCAGGTCAGTGCGCGCGATGACGGCGCCTGGTATCTGGAATTGAGCAAAATCATGTCTGCCACCTACGACGGCATAGGAGACTTCGAGCAAGACTTTGGGGCGGTGGTCGAGCCGCTGGGCGGGATCATCGAAGGATGGGGCGTCAAGCAGGAGGTGCGTGGGTTACCCATGTAGCGGGATTGTATGTGTAATGCAGCGTATCGGCTGACCTCAGGGTCGGCCGTTTTTGTTTGTGCTGCGGGAAAAGTAGCCGGAACGTGCGGCACTTTTTCCTGCACCAAAAAAAAGCCACCCAAAGAGGGTGGCCTAAAGGGAAGAGCGGAGCGCTGAAGTTGTAGGACGCATCCTGTTCAGCAGTTGGTTGCGATTATCCGCAGGCGCGGCCGGGCAGTGAAATCAACTCTGACTATGCTGTTGATAGTCAAAACCCGCATTGCGATGAAGCGCGGGCCAGGACGACGTGCATTCTGCGCACCAGGACGGTGCAAGCAAATGTTCGTGGTTATTCAACCGATTGATTTTTAAGTGTTTATGCCGATGGCACGGGCCTTGCGATAGCGCTTGAGCCTGGGTGACAAGGAGTACGGCATGACCCGCACTTATTACGATGAAATGTACGACGGGGCAGGGCAGGTTCGCCCCCATTATCGCGAGTTCGCCCGCTGGTTGGCCGAAACCCCCGCCGAACTGCTGGCGCAGCGCCGCCGCGAGGCCGATTTACTGTTCCACCGCGCCGGGATCACGTTCACCCTGTATGGGGACGAGCAGGGCACCGAGCGCCTGATACCGTTTGACACCATCCCGCGCAGCATTCCGGCGAGCGAGTGGCAGACGGTGGAGCGCGGCTGCATTCAGCGGGTCAAGGCGCTGAACATGTTTCTCGCCGACCTGTATCACGAGCAGCGCATCATCAAGGCTGGCGTGATTCCTGCCGAGCAGGTGCTGGCCAACGAGCAGTATCAGTTGGCGATGCAGGGGTTGGACCTGCACCGCAATCTGTATTCGCACATCACCGGCGTTGACCTCGTACGCGATGGCGACGGCACTTACTACGTGCTCGAAGACAACCTGCGTACCCCCAGCGGCGTGAGCTACATGCTTGAAGACCGCAAGATGATGATGCGCCTGTTCCCCGAACTGTTTGCCGCCCAGCGCATCGCCCCCATCGATCACTACCCCAACCTCTTGCTCGATACCCTGAAAAGCTCGAGCCCCCTGGATAACCCCAGCGTGGTGGTGCTCACCCCCGGGCGCTTCAACAGTGCCTTCTTTGAACATGCCTTCCTGGCCCGCGAAATGGGTGTGGAGCTGGTGGAAGGCGCCGACCTGTTCGTGCGCGACGACCATGTGTTCATGCGCACCACCGACGGCCCCAAGGCTGTAGACGTGATCTACCGCCGCCTCGACGACGCGTTCCTCGACCCGCTGGCGTTCAACCCGGACTCCATGCTCGGCGTGCCCGGGCTGCTCGCGGCCTATCGTTCCGGCAATGTGGTGCTGGCCAATGCCATCGGTACCGGGGTGGCGGATGACAAGTCGGTCTACCCATTCGTCACTGAGATGATCCGTTTTTACCTGGATGAAGAGCCGATTCTGAAGAACGTTCCTACGTTTCAATGCCGTAAGCCCGATGAACTGTCCCATGTGCTGGCCAACCTGCCGGACCTGGTCGTCAAGGAAACCCAAGGCTCCGGTGGCTACGGCATGCTGGTAGGGCCGGCGGCCACCAAGGCGGAAATCGAAGCCTTCCGTGAGCGCATCAAAGCCAAGCCACACGCCTATATCGCCCAGCCGACCCTGTGTTTATCCACGTGCCCGACGTTCGTCGAGAACGGCATCGCGCCGCGCCACATCGACCTGCGCCCGTTCGTGTTGTCCGGCAAGGAAACCCGCGTGGTCCCCGGCGGCTTGACCCGCGTGGCGCTGCGTGAAGGCTCGCTGGTGGTCAACTCGTCCCAGGGCGGCGGCACCAAAGACACTTGGGTGGTCGAGGACTGATGCCATGTTGAGTAGAACTGCCTCGGATCTGTACTGGATGTCGCGCTACCTTGAGCGCGCGGAAAACCTCGCGCGCATGCTCGATGTCAGCTATTCGCTGTCGCTGATGCCCCAGGACGGGCGCGGCGACGGCCTGCACGAACTGGCCATGCCGCTGCTGATCACCGGGACCCTGGAGGATTATCACGAGCGCCATGGCGAGCTGGACGCTGAACGCTTGCTGCACTTCTTCGCACTGGACGCTGCCAACCCGGCGAGCATCTACAGCTGCCTCGGCGCTGCGCGGGCCAGTGCCCATGCCGTGCGTGGGCGAATTACCGCAGACATGTGGGAAAACATCAACGCCACCTGGCTGGACATTCGCGATATCGCTCAGCAGGGGCTCAGCCGCTACGGCATGAGCCGCTTTTGTGAGTGGGTCAAGGAGCGTTCGCACCTGTTCCGGGGGGCCACTTACGGCACCATTATGCGTAACGATGCGTTTCGTTTTATTCGCCTGGGCACCTTCATCGAACGCGCCGACAACACGTTGCGCCTGCTCGATGCACGCTACGAAATGGCCGGCGAGCGGGCGGCGGCGGTCACCGACGGCACGGCCCACGCCTACTACCAATGGAGCGCCTTGCTGCGCGCGCTGTCATCGTTCGAGGCTTACACCGAAATCTACCGCGACGCCCCCGGCGCCCGGCAAGTGGCGGAATTGTTGCTGTTACGCGCCGACGTTCCGCGTTCCTTGAGGGCTTGCAGCGAAGAGATCGACCAGATCCTCGCCAGCCTGCCGGGCCTCAACGGCCGACCGGCCCAGCGCCTGGCCGCCGAGATGGACGCGCGCCTGCGCTTCACCGCGATTGATGAAATCCTCGAGGAAGGCCTGCACGCCTGGCTGACCGACTTTATTCCTTTGGTGCGCCAGCTGGGCGACGCCATCTACAGCTCCTACCTGGAGGCCGCATGAGACTCTCCATCAGCCACGAAACCACCTACCACTACGAAGACCAGGTGCGCGCAAGCATTCAGTACCTGCGCCTGACACCCCACGACAGCGAGCGCCAGCACGTACTCAGTTGGCAGCTTGATTTGCCGCGCCCGGTGCGTGCGCAAGTCGACCCGTTCGGCAACATCCTGCACGTATTGACCCTGGACGAGCCCCATGACGCCATCATCATCGGCGCCCGTGGCCAGGTGGATATCGACGAATCGCGTGAGGCTGAACACGAGAGCCAATCCGCCTTTCCGTTCCTGCGCAGCACCCGTTTGACCGAGCCCGATGAAGCCTTGCGCGGCTTTGCCGGGCAGCACTGCCACCAGCGCCGCGACCGCACCGCGTTGATCGATTTGATGCACGCGCTCAACCAGGCGATGGTTTACACACCTGGCGCCACCGAGGTCGACACCTGCGCAGCCCAGGCCTTCGCCGGGCGCGCGGGCGTGTGCCAGGACCACACTCACGCGTTCGTGGCGTGCGCGCGCAGCCTGGGGATTCCGGCGCGGTATGTGTCGGGGTATTTGTACTCGGAGGACAGCACGCACCTGGCCAGCCATGCCTGGGCCGAAGCCTGGCTGGATGACGCGTGGTACAGCTTTGACGTGACCAATACGCTGTCGCGTCCGGAACGGCATTTGAAACTGGCTGTGGGCCTGGATTACCTCGACGCCTGCCCGGTACGCGGCATGCGCCGGGGCGGCGGGCATGAGCAGATGCATGCCAAAGTGTTTGTGGCGCCGACGCCGGTGATTTCAGTGCAGCAGCAATAATCTCTAGAACGAAGCAGGCCAAATGTGGGAGCAGGCAAGCCAGCTCCCACAATTGGTTTTGGAGTTTGCTCCTAGGGTTGCTGCTTACGCCCCGCCATATGCTTCAAATACCCCACCAGCAAATCCAGTTCGCCATCCGGCAGCACACTGGCGGCAAACGCCGGCATTTTTGCCTGCGGCCAATGCCTCAAGCTCTGCGGGTCGCGGATGTAACGCTTGAGGAAATCCCCGCTGAAATATTCGGTCGGGTTGTAGGGCACATTCAGGTCCGGCCCCACCTGTGCATCACCGGCACCATTAAGGCGATGGCAGGCCAGGCAGTTTTTCTGGAACACCTCAAAGCCTTGATTGATAGGGTCATTGGCGGCCAGTTTCGGATCGGGCAGCAAGGCCGGAAACCGCTCGGCCACGGTCTTCAATTGCTTGATCCCCGCCACCTGGAACGGCCATTGTTCAGGGCTGATATTGCTGGCTTGCGGGTCGGTCCACACCAGATAAAACGGCCCCGCGCCCGGCTTGCCCTCCGCCAGCGGCGGCCATGGATGTGCCGGGTCTTCCACCGCCAACCACGCGCGGGCGCCGTGGGTTTGCAGTAAAGGCGCGGCGCTCAGTTCTGCGGCAAAACCATCCAGGGCGACGGCTTGCAGGTGGTTTTCCGGCTTCAGGCCGGGTAGGAGAGCCGCTAGCGGCACCGCCCGATACGTCATGGCGCGTTTGTAGGAAACGTCATCAATGACCTGCACCGTCTGCACATCCGGGCGTGCGAGCAGCTCGGCGGTCTGCCAGGTTTTATGGGTGTGGTCGAGTTCAATGGTCAATTGCGCGGCGCCGGCGGGGAGGGCCAGCAGCAAGGCAAGAAAGGCGACGGTGGATTTCAAGAGAGAGCCCGATTCGAAGTGGCGGTGATGCCCACGATACCGGAAATCTGCAGGCAAAAAGACAGCCCCTGCAACAGGACAGCTATGCGCAATGTCCCGGCAGGTGCTGCCAAAAGCTGCAGTCCTGAAGCTGTGTGTGCACAGAATCGGGGGGGCGACTTGTCACCCGATGACCTTGGTTAAATTGGGCAAGATCAGAATCAGTGTGGTGGCGAAAAGAATGAGTCCCGCCTGACGAACTTTCGAATGTTTAAACATGGCTGACTGCCTTTTGTTGTTATTCCTGAGCGTCAAATGCGTGCCGTGAATTTCAGTATCGCGATGTGACGTTGCACTTTTCTTACAGCTGCTCCGGCAAAACCCGGCAGCAACTCCTTACTGATTCAACCTTAGAGCCCTCGTTCTTCGCGGCTTAGATCCATTTCATATCAGCTAATCAGGAATTCTGATTAAAAGGGCATGAGGCCTATCGCCATCTTCGCGCCAACGCCTCTGCTAGACAGCTAAAACGATTAACCCGGTGTTTCCCGTAGCTGCCTACCGTTCGTCCGAGCGTGGGGGTCAAAAGAGATGAGCGCATCCGTCATTGAAACCGTGTCAATCGGGCCTAAGGTAGGGGCACACACGACTGCGGTTCGAGGACGTCATGACCCAAGCTTTGATCTTTGATGCGATACGCACGCCCCGGGGTAAAGGCAAGGCTGACGGCGCCTTGCACAGCGTCAAACCGGTGAACCTGGTGGCCAGCCTGCTGACCGCACTGGCAAAGCGCAGCGACCTCGATACGCACCAGGTGGATGACATCGTGCTCGGCTGCGTCACCCCCGTGGGCGACCAGGGCGCTGACATTGCCAAGACCGCTGCGTTGGTGGCGGACTGGGGCATCAGCGTCGCCGGCGTACAGATCAACCGCTTCTGTGCCTCGGGCCTTGAAGCGGTGAACCTCGGCGCGATGAAAGTGCGTTCCGGCTTTGAAGACCTGGTGGTGGTCGGCGGCGTCGAGTCCATGTCGCGTGTGCCCATGGGCAGCGACGGCGGCGCCTGGGTGCTTGACCCGCACACCAACCTGCACACTCATTTCACGCCGCAGGGTATTGGCGCCGACCTGATCGCGACGCTGGAAGGTTTCACTCGCGAGGACGTCGACACCTTCGCCCTGCAGTCCCAGCAGAAAGCGGCTCGGGCGCGCGCAGACGGTTCCTTCAGCAAATCACTGATCGCGGTGCAGGACCAGAACGGCATTGTGCTGCTCGACCATGATGAATTTATCCGCGGCGACTCCACCCTTGAAGGCCTGGGCAAGCTCAAGCCGAGTTTCGAGATGATGGGGCAGATGGGCTTCGATGCCACCGCGTTGCGGGTCTACAGCCATGTGGAGCGGATCAACCACGTGCACACACCGGGCAACAGTTCCGGCATCGTCGATGGCGCCGCACTGATGTTGATCGGTTCCGAGGCCAAAGGGCGCGAACTGGGCCTGCAACCGCGGGCGCGTATCGTCGCCACCGCGGTTACCAGTACCGACCCGACCATCATGCTCACCGGCCCCGCGCCGGCCACCCGTAAAGCCTTGGCCAAGGCCGGCTTGCGCGTGGAAGACATCGACCTGTTTGAGGTCAACGAAGCGTTTGCTTCTGTAGTTCTCAAGTTCATCAAAGACATGGGTATCGACGCCACGCGGGTCAACGTCAACGGTGGCTCCATCGCCATGGGGCACCCGCTGGGCGCGACCGGCTGCGCCATTCTCGGCACCCTGCTCGACGAGCTGGAAGTGCGCCAGCAACGTTACGGCCTGGCCACCCTGTGTGTCGGCGGTGGCATGGGCATCGCCACCATTATCGAACGCCTCTGAGCCCAAGGAATCAGTCATGACCGAAGCCATTCGTTACGAAAAAGGCCAGGACCAGATCGTGGTGCTGACCCTCGACATGCCGGGCCAGAGTGCCAACACTATGAACGCGGTCTACCGCGACGCCATGGCGGCCACGGTCACCCGGCTTGAAGCAGAGAAAGACAGCATTGCCGGCGTAGTCATCACCTCGGCGAAAAAGACCTTTTTTGCTGGCGGCGACCTCAATGAATTGATCAAGGTCGACAAAGCCCACGCCAAAGATTTTTACGACGGCGTGGTGGTGTTGAAGGCGCAACTGCGCCGCCTGGAAACCCTTGGCAAACCGGTGGTCGCGGCTATCAATGGCGCCGCGTTGGGCGGTGGCTGGGAAATTTGCCTGGCGTGCCATTACCGCGTCGCGCTGGACGATAAAACCGTGCAGCTTGGCTTGCCGGAAGTCACCCTGGGCCTGTTGCCGGGCGGCGGCGGGGTGGTGCGCATGGTGCGCATGCTCGGGCTGGAAAAGGCTTTGCCGTATTTGCTGGAGGGCAAAAAAGTCCGTCCGCAACAGGCGTTGCAGGCGGGGTTGGTCAATGAGTTGGTGTTGAATCGTGATGAGCTTTTGGCCAAATCCCGCGCCTGGATTCTGGCTAATCCCGAGGCCAAACAACCGTGGGACACCAAGGGCTTTCAGATCCCCGGCGGCACGCCGTCGAACCCGAAAGTTGCGCAGATGCTGGCCATCGCGCCGTCGATTTTGCGCAGCAAAACCAATGGCTGCTTTCCCGCACCGGAGAAAATTCTCTGTGCTGCGGTGGAAGGCGCCCAAGTGGATTTTGACACCGCGCACCTGATCGAAACCCGCTACTTCACCGAGCTGGTCACCGGGCAAGTCGCAAAAAACATGATCGGCACCTTCTGGTTTCAGCTCAATGAAATCAATGCGGGCAGCTCGCGGCCCAAAGGGTTTGCCCCTTATGTCACACGCAAAGTCGGCGTGCTCGGCGCCGGCATGATGGGCGCGGGCATCGCCTACGTCAGCGCGAGTGCGGGCATTGAGGTGATGCTCAAGGACATCAATCAGGCCGCCGCCGAGAAAGGCAAGGCGCACTCCGCGGCGCTACTGGACAAGAAGGTCAGCCGTGGGCAATTGACCGCCGAGCAGCGCGAAACCATCCTCGCGCGGATCCATCCTGTGGCCTCTGATGGTGGCTTGGCGGGCTGCGACCTGATCATCGAAGCCGTGTTTGAGGACCGTGAACTGAAAGCCAAAGTCACGGCTGCTGCGCAGAGCGTGGTGGGCGACGATGCGGTGATCGCCTCCAACACTTCCACATTACCGATCAGCGGCTTGGCGACGGCAGTGCCTGATCAAGGCAAATTCATCGGCCTGCACTTCTTCAGCCCGGTCGACAAAATGCCGCTGGTGGAAATCATCAAGGGCGCGAACACAAGCGACGAAACCCTGGCCCGGGGTTTCGATTTCGTCCTGCAAATCAAGAAAACTCCGATCGTGGTCAACGACAGCCGTGGTTTTTTCACCTCGCGGGTATTCGGCACCTTCACCAACGAAGGCATCGCCATGCTTGGCGAAGGCGTGGCGGCGCCGATGATCGAGACCGAAGCACGCAAGGCCGGCATGCCGGTGGGGCCGCTGGCGGTGTCGGATGAGGTGTCGCTCAGCTTGATGAGCCATATCCGACAGCAAACGGCGAAGGATCTTCAGGCCGAGGGTAAGGCGGTTCCCACGCATCCGGCGACGCAGGTGATCAATCTGCTGGTCAATGAATACAAGCGCCTGGGCAAGGCGGCGGGCGGGGGTTTTTATGATTATCCCGCAGGCGGTCAGAAACACCTGTGGCCGGAACTGAAAGCCCGTTTCGAACGGCCCGGTCAACAGATTTCGCCACAGGACGTACGTGACCGGTTGCTGTTTATCCAGGCCATCGAAACCGTGCGGTGTGTTGAGGAGGGCGTGTTGATGTCCACGGCTGACGCCAACGTCGGTTCGATCTTCGGCATCGGTTTTGCGGCGTGGAGCGGCGGCGCATTGCAGTTTATCAACCAGTACGGGTTGAACGACTTTGTCGCTCGGGCGCGGTACCTGGCCGAGCAATATGGCGAGCGTTTCACACCGCCCGCGTTGCTGCTGGAGAAAGCCGCACGAAAAGAAGCCTTTCGGTGATCAAACTGCGGGAGCGGGCTTGTTGTGGCGAGCAAGCTTGCTTGCGCTGGGGGGCGCAGCGCCCCCAAAAAGCCGGAGACTGCTGCGCAGTCAGCGGGAGCAAGCACCCTCGCCACAACAAGCCCGCTCCCACAGTGGGTCACTTGCTGGGCTTGCTTTACAGGTACCTTTCAAGGCAGGCTCTGGGGTGTGCATTATTCCCATCACCGTGTCAGGTATTTTTTATGTCGCTACGCGTCTGTATCCTGGAAACCGATATCCTGCGTCCAGGTTTGATCGATCAGTACCAAGGGTACGGGCAGATGTTCAAGCGTCTGTTTTCCAAGCAGCCGATTGCCGCTGACTTCGTGGTTTACAACGTGGTGCAGGGCGAATATCCGTCGGATGATGAAGTGTTCGACGCTTACCTCGTCACCGGCAGCAAGGCCGATTCCTTCGGTACCGATCCCTGGATTCAAACCCTCAAAACCTACCTGCTTGAGCGCTACGCTCGCGGCGACAAACTGCTCGGTATTTGCTTCGGGCACCAGCTTTTAGCGCTGCTGCTGGGCGGCAAAACCGAACGCGCGAGCAAAGGCTGGGGCATGGGCATCCATGACTACAAGCTCAACGCCAAGGCGCCGTGGATGAGCCCGGTGATGGAAGAGCTGACGTTGCTGATCAGCCATCAGGACCAGGTCACCACGCTGCCGGACAACGCCACGGTCATCGCCTCCAGCGATTTCTGCCCGTATGCCGCGTACCACATCGAAGACCAGGTGCTGTGCTTCCAGGGCCACCCGGAATTCATCCACGACTATTCCCGCGAGTTGCTGGAGATTCTTCAGACGACCCTGGGTGAAAAGGTCTACACCCACGGCGTGGAAAGCCTCAAGCGCGACCACCACGGCGCCACCGTGGCGGAGTGGATGATGCGTTTTGTTGCGCACAAGCCAGAAGCGACGGTTTAAAGCCAGCCTGACCGTTTAAAGCTGGCCCACAAACTGGTGCAGCCCACCGCAATAAACCCGAGCACCGCAAAATAGCCGTAGTGCCATTGCAGCTCGGGCATGTTCTGGAAGTTCATCCCGTAAATCCCCGCCACTGCCGTGGGGAACGCCAGGATCGCGGCCCACGCGGCGAACTTGCGTTGCACCACGCTCTGGCGCGACGCCTCCAGCAGCACACCGATCTCGATGGTCTGGCTGGCGATATCGCGCAGGGTGGTGAGGTCTTCCATCTGCCGCGTCACGTGGATCTGTACGTCGCGAAAGTACGGGCGCATGTTCTTGTCGATAAACGGAAAGCTCAGCTTCTGCAACTCCTGGCTGATCTCCACCATCGGCGCCACATAGCGCTTGAGCCGCAGCACGTCACGGCGCAGGCCGTGAAGGTTCTGGATGTCGCGTTCGCTCAGCGAACTGCACAGCACGTTGCGCTCCAGCTCATCAATCTCGGCGTGGATGGCCTCGCTGACCGGCTGGTAATTTTCGGTGACGAAATCCAGCAGCGCATAGAGTACGAAATCTTCCCCATGCTCCAGCAACAGCGGCCGCGCCTCACAGCGTTGGCGCACAAAGCCGTAGGACGCCGAGTGGCCGTTGCGCGCGGTGATGATGTAGCCGTTGCCGGCAAAGATATGGGTCTCGATAAACTCCAGCTTGCCGTTCTCGCGCACTGGTGAATAGGTCACGATAAACAGCGCGTCGCCGAAGGTTTCCAGCTTGGGGCGGCTGTGTTTTTCCAGGGCATCTTCGATGGCCAGCTCATGCAGGTTGAACTGGCGTTGCAGGTTGGCGAGTTCCTGTGCGTTGGGCTCTTCCAGGCCAATCCACACAAAGTGATCGGGCTTGGCGGCCCAGGCTGCGCCTTCGTCGAGGGTAATATCGGTGACTTTCTTACCGGCGCTGTAGACAGCTGCCGCAACAACTCTACCCATGGTGCTGATCGCTTCTTGTTGGGAGGACAGGTGTTGGGCAGCTTAGCCTGAATGGCGTTCCGTTGTTGCGGTCATGGATACGCGCTTTTTGTGGTGAGCAAGCTTGCTTGCGCCGGGATGCGAAGCGCCCCCAAAAATCACAAAGGCGCAGGCGCCCAGTCGGTTCGCAACTCAAGGTCCATCGCCTCGATGCAAGCCTCCATCTGCGCCTGACACGCCTGCATCAACGCCGGGATGTCATCCGAAGTCAGGCCAGTGGTAGGAATCGGCGGCAACGAGCGTATGAGCACATCCCCACTGTTCCAGCGATTAAGCTGCATATGGCTGACGTAATTGCTCACACACACCTGCACGATGGGCACACCGGCCGCAATCGCCATATGAAATGCGCCTTTCTTGAACGGCAGCAAACCTTTGCCCAGATTGCGCGTGCCCTCCGGGAATACCCAGATCGATGTGTCCTCATGCTGCAAGGTGTGCGTGGTGGTCAGCATCGCGCGGCGCGCCTTGTGGGCATTGCCACGGTCGATCAACACATTGCCCGCCAGCCAGAACAATTGGCCAAACAACGGCACCCATTTCAGGCTCTTTTTGGCGATACACACGGTGCGATAGGGCACCACGGTGCCGAACACAAACAGGTCGTAGTTGGACTGGTGGTTGGCAAGGATGACGCACGGCCCCGGCTTGTTTCGCAGTGAGTCGACGTCAGCCTTCACATTCAGGCGCAAAATTCGCATCGCGGGCAACGCATAAAGGCGCGCGCACAGGCGGCTGTTGTCCGGGTTGAAGGGGCGGCAGACACCCAAAAGCACGCCCAATACTCCAGCGACCATAAAGTGCAGGCCCATCAACAACATACGTAACAGATAAAGCATCGACACGGCCCATCGGGACAAAAGGTGGCGCAGTGTACGGATGTGCACTGTATTCGGCAATTGCCCCTACAGACGTGGGAGATAGGCGATGTTTAAGCACATGTTTCAACAACTGCCGCCATGGCCCGGCTAGAGCGGCTAAAGACGTTTCGGATTTATTTGTAAGAAAAAGCCCGACTCAAGGTCGGGCTCTGGCGCTGCGAGGGTGGGACTTAACCCAGGTTGTGGCCCTGATCCTGAATGATCGCATCGTCCAGGGCGTCCAGCAGCGCCTTGCGCACTTTCAACTTGGTGTGTTTATGCGCGTTCATATTGATCTTCTTCAACTGACGCGCCGCTTCCAATGCTGCTGCGTGCAGTTCCTCAGGAGCAACCACCTTATCGAGGAAGCCGGCACCGAGCGCACCTTGCGGATCAAACATTTCCGCATTGATGACCGAGCGATGAAACGCCGATTTGCGCAAGCGATCCCGCGCCAGCTCGATGCCGGCGTGGTGCATGGTCATGCCGATTGCCACCTCATTCAGGCCAATGCTGAACGGACCTTCCACACCAATCCGGTAATCCGCCGACAGCAACAGAAACGCACCCTTGGCCACCGCATGCCCGGGGCACGCCACAATCACCGGGAACGGGTGCGACAGCAGGCGACGCGCCAACGTCGAACCGGACGTCACAAGGCCAATCGCTTCTTTAGGGCCGGCGGTCATCACTTTCAAATCATAACCACCTGACAAAATTCCCGGCGTGCCCGTGATGATCACCACCGCCCGATCCTTCTCGGCCTGATCCAGCGCCGCATTAAACTCAGCGACCACCGCCGGGGAAATGGCATTCACCTTGCCGTTGCTCAAGGTCAGTGTCGCGATACCGTCTTCGAGGTGGTAGGAGATCAACTCACTCATGACGCGGTTCCTTGTAAGACTTGTTATAGAGAGGCTGTTTATAGACATGCATGCGCAGACGTTACCCACCATGCCCGCCCCGGTAAAGCGCCGTGACTGACTACTCAGTCAGACTTTTCCCGCATCCCCAAGGGTAGACGGCCCGGAGCAGGGCGCAGCAACCGCCCCAGACGCCTGCCGCGAATGCCAGAGAATGGCAGAAACAACGCCCCTCGCCGGGCGTGCCACGGCATAACCGTCTAAGCGCATGAAAATTCTGAAAAAAACCTTTGCCATCAGAAAGGCTTTCGACTACATTAGCGCGCCTCGACAGACTGAACTGGTTTGACGAGATACGGTGAAGTGTCCGAGTGGCTTAAGGAGCACGCCTGGAAAGTGTGTATACAAGAAATTGTATCGAGAGTTCGAATCTCTCCTTCACCGCCACATTAAGTAAACACAAACCCCCGGTTTTCCTAGAGAAGGCCGGGGGTTTGTGGTTTTTGGCGTCTTAAAAAAGCTCTTCATTGTATGTTTGCGGCCACTAACCATCACAGGATATGAAGGTTACCCATGCGTTTGCTCTTTCTGCTAGCCGCCGGCCTGACGCTTTCCGGCTGCGCCACCACTAAAACCGATGTTCGCAACGAAGCACAAATAAGCCTATATGATCCGGCCAATACGGCTCGTGTCCGCCTGATCACGGGTGACACTTCAAACGCGGGCTTTATCAGTGGTCAGACTTGCGAGACCTTTTACAACAGGTCCCTATTGACCAAAACGCCTGAAGAAGCTGGATGGCAAACAGCGCATGTGGACTCAGCAGGCCTTTACCCTTTTCGGTCGACAGACCGTCAGAACAGCGTGATTGGTATGCCTTCCAGCAAGGCGAGCAAAAGCATCAACCAATCGCCCAAAGTGTTTGACGAGCATGTCATCCCGGCTGGTAAACCCTTTATCGCAGGGTTCGCCATGGGAGGGTCACAGGTGTCCTGCTTTCCTGCGCCCGTCACGCTCACACCCGAGCCCGGCAAAAATTATGAGTTAGAACTTCAAGTTATAAAGCTCAGTACGTTCAAGGCTGGCTGTGTGATTGCCGTTCGCCAACTCTCCACACAAGGCAGCGTCACCGTTGAAACGCCGCTAAGGCCACAGGTGTGTGCCAAAACTCCGGCGGGCTGGTACACCGTCAACGCAGTGCCTTTGCCTTAAGAGAGGAAAAGGGCAGGCGTTATTAATGATGTGAATTGTGTTGATTTCATAAACCTTCTCTTCTTCGCTAGCCGGTATTTATTTATAGTGAGGCCCTCAATCAACCTGCACGCAGAGAAAACAACATGGACGAAAAAGTCTTCTTCAATCAAGGGGATGTAAGCGTAAGCAACAGCAGATTTATTGTGGACGGTCAGACTTATGCGATGAGCAATGTGACCTCTGTGAAATCGCGTGTTACGCCACCGGATAGAGGTGCTGCAATAATTATCGCCATTGTGGGCCTGGCGTGTTTGCTGGGGCGCGGGTCGGTTTTTGTAGCGGGGTTGATAGCGCTGGCTATCGCTGTTCTGGTTTGGAGGAGTAGTAAAGCAAAATACGCTGTCGTTTTGAACACCTCCTCGGGTGAGAAACAAGCATTGGTAAGTAATGACAAAACCTATATAACCAATGTGATTACCTCGTTAAATGAGGCGATTGTTAGCCGGGGCTGATACTCGTCGAACGAGTCCAGTAATCGGTTCCGCAAAGAAACGTGGCGATGAAGGAGGGGGAGGGTTTATTCAGGTTTTGCGTTTGCACGCTTTAAATAAATCAGTTCCCTATTTTCAATGCAAGAAGGGCGGCTATTGAGCCGCCCTGATACATTTTCGGAAACTATCGTTTCTCAATGCCTATGCCGATGATGCACATCCGGAAAGTGCGCATGACTATGCCGCAACGGGCTGTGCACATGCACATGGCTATGCGGCTCCCCCGGTTCCCACTCAAACCCATGCTCATGCTGATGATGTTCGTCATGCACATGCCGATGCCCGTGCTCCGTCGCCTCATGCAGATGTTCATGGGCATGCCGTTCCGTCAGGTGCAGCCAAACGCCCACGGCCATCAGCGCCAGTGCAATCCAGAATGCCACTGACACCGATTCCCCAAACATCAGCAGCGCTACCGCAGCACCGAGGAACGGCGCGGTCGAGAAGTAAGCCCCGGTGCGCGCACTGCCCAACCCGCGCAACGCCAGCACAAACATCACCAGGCTGATGCCATACCCCAAAAAGCCAACCAGCAGGATAGGCCCCAACTGCGCGAGCCCCGGCAGCTGCACTCCGAGATAAAGTGCCAAACCACCGTTCACCACGCCTGCAATCAACCCCTTCGCCCCGGCTATAAACAGGGCGTCCGATGCCGACACCTTGCGCGTCAAATTGTTATCAACCCCCCAGCACAGGCACGCAAGTGCCACCGCAAACGGCCCGGTCCAGTCATGGCTCGCGCCGCCGCCGTCAGACCAGGACAGCACCACGCCACCCAGCACAATCGCGATCATCCCCAGCACAATGCGCCGGTCGGTGTTTTCCCTGAAGACCAGCCAGGCGATCACGGCGGTCAGTACCGATTCAAGGTTCAGCATCAGCGAGGCGGTCGCGCCGGCGGTGCGGGTCAGGCCGAACATCAGGGCGACGGGCCCGAGGATGCCGCCGAAGGCGATGGCGCCGATCAGCCAGGGCCATTCGGAAGGGGTGAGCCCGGTGGGTTGCCAGCCGCGATCACGGATCAGGCGCACGCCGGCGAGGCCAAGACCGCTGCCGAGATACAGCAGGCCTGCGAGCAGCACGGGCGAGAGGCCCAGGCCGAGGCTTTTGGCGAGCGGGGTGCTGGCGCCGAACAAGGCGGCGGCGGCGAGTGCGTAGAGAATGCTGAGGTTCATGGGCCGTCCTCGAAGGTCTGGCCCATGATACGTCTCACACCGGGGTTAAAGCCCTGGCGTTTTTGCCAACTTCACGATCATTTATTGCGCAGTTTTCAGCTTGATCACGTCACCGGAAATCTTGGTGGTGTAGCCGCTGAGTACCCAGGCCCAGAACCAGTTTTCCTGCACTTGGGTGTTGATCAGCGCGTCGCCGCCCTTGGCCTTGATGGCCGCGTCCTGGGCGCGCACGAAACGGCTGTTCTGGCCAATCGGGATGATGCCGAACAGCATGATGCCGGTGGCGCTGGCTTCACTGTGGCCCAGCACGGTGTATTGGCTGCTGTCGTACTGCGGGGATTTGATGGCGGTGCCGGTGCAGCCGGCGAGTGCGAAACCAAGAACAGCGGCTGCAGCGACTTTACTGATGTACTTCACGGGGTAACTCCATGGGCAAAAATCGAGATCCACTTCTCGAAGGCGCGCCACTGTAATCCCGGTGATGGCAGATTGAAATCAACTGTCCGAAAGTTTCATCTTCACGCTTGCACGTACACCCAGGCCGTCAGGCCGGAGGCCAAGGCCACCGACACCCGCTTGTAGTCCGACACTTCATAGGCATCTGCGGCTGCCAGTTCCTGCTCGTTGATCTGAAAGACCATGCCTTCGACGCTGGCAGCTTTTTCTTCAGTCGGCGCGACGATTGGGTGGTGGGTCTTGCCGCTGGTGGCCAGCACTTCGGGATCGGTGATTTCGACCCAGCTTTGCGAATAGCCGAGCATCGCATCGTGCTGGCCGACCAGTTCACGGCCGAAGTTGGCGAGTTGCACGGCTTTGTCCTGCAAGGTTCCGTAGGAAAACAGCAGCACGGGGAATTGGGTGGAGTGTTCCATGGGTGTTCCTTAAGCGAGTAGGTCTTCGTAAAAAGCGCCGTAGGGCTTGCTCGGGTGGGCGATCTGGATTTCCAGAATCCACAGCCCGGCATTCGGGGTGTGCTCGAAGTCGCCGAGGTCGCCGCCACGGTGGATGGCGTGGGGGAAGTCGCTGACGCGGTGGCCTTTGATGTCGAGGTTCAGCTGCCAGCCCATGGCGCGGGCCTGTTCTTCGGCGTAGCGATAGAGGTCGAGGCCGACGACGCGCTCGTTTTTCCAGCGCGATTGTACGCGGTCGAACAGTTCCTTGGCGGCGCTGGCGCAGGCGATCATGTCCGGGTCGGTGCCGGTGCTGAAGGTGGCGCCCGCGTCGCCTTCGTGGCCGTGCCACACGGCGCCCATGTCGATGAAGAAAATGTCGTTCTCGCCCAGCACAGGGTCGCCGTCCGAGCGTTGCTTGAAGGTCTTGAGGGTGTTGGCGCCGAAACGTACCAGCAGCGGGTGCCAGATGCGTTGTGTGTCCAGTTCGGCGAGTAGCTGTTTGCCCAGCTCGCGGGCTTCGGATTCGAGCATGCCGGGGCGGATGCGCTGGGCGAGGTTGTCGATGGCTTGCCAGGTCATGGCTTGGGCGTGGCGCATGGCGTCGATGCTGTAGGCGGCGCCCACGGCTTCTTTGGGGTGTGCAGTCACCGGTTTTTCCTCGGGTTCAGGCTGTGCTGGTCGTTATGCGTTTCACTATATAGCGATGCGATGCCATGCCCCAACTTTGAATACACCGCAGAGCAAATAATGTGGGAGCTGGCTTGCCTGCGATAGCGGTGGGTCAGCTTGGACATCAGTCACTGACAGGCCCCGATCGCAGGCAAGCCAGCTCCCACCTGTTTAACCGCGTTCAGTCAGTCACAGATGCAGCCAAGCCAAACCACCCAACACCATGGCCACACCGCCAGCCGTGTACGACAGGCGTTTTAGCCATTCCTTGCGGGTGAGCAACGTAATTGCCGCCAACGAAATCGCGATCTGAATCGCCGTCATCGCCTGCGCCCAGCGGTGGTGCTGATGCAGCGCCTCTTCGGACTTCTGGTCCCATTCCCTGGACGTGGCCTCAAGCTTTTCAGCCTGCTTACGCACTTCTTCCTTCTGGCTTTTATAGCGCTCGATCTCATCCTTGTAATGCGCCGCATCTACGCCGGGAATATGCGTGGCCAGTTCCGCCAAATTCTGCCGGCTGGATTTGGCCTGGTAGTAATTCCACTGGTTGGCGGCTTCGGTCTTGATGATGGCGGCGTTGTTCTTGTCCATCGCCGCTTCACTTTCGGTGGAGCCGGCCTGGTAGCTGAGCATGGCACCGAGGGTGGCCATTAGCGCGGTCATCACGGCGATGCGGCTGGCAAAATTGTCGCCACGGCTGTGGGCGTGTTCGGTGGTGTGTTCGATGTGTTTTTCGTGGGGGCTGGGGACTTCGAAGGCTTCGGACATGGGGGCGTCTGCGAACGGAATGAGGGAGCCTGATTCTTCACCAGCGCAGCTGTCTCAATCCTGTACGTAACGCTGCAAACCTTCCACCAACGCATCAAAAGCCACCCGGCAGCGCGGGCTGTTGCGTAAGTCTTCGTGCATGGTCACCCAAGTGTCCAGTTTCAACGAGAAGCCCTCCGGAAGCACCCGCCGCAAACGCGGGTCGCGCTTGGCCAGTTGCACCTGGCAGCCGCCGATCCCGGCGCCAGCGCGGATCAACGCCAATTGTGCGATATCGCTGTCGCAGCTCAAGGCGAAGGCACTGCGTTCAAAGCCTTTGATCGCGAGGCTGCGGATAAAGGCGTTTTCCTGGTCGAAGCCAATCACTGAATGCTCGGCCAACGCCTGCATTTGAAGGGGAACACCGTGTTGTTGCAGGTAATCGTCGCGGGCATGCAGGCCGACTTCAATCAAACCAATACGGCGCGCCAGCAGTTGCTCCTGGCTGGGGCGGACCATGCGTACGGCAATGTCCGCTTCCAGTTGCAGCAGGTCGCTGAGGCGGTTGGTGAGGATCAGCTCGACTTTCAACTGCGGGTGCTGCCGGCGCAGCTGGGTGATGATTGGCGGCAGCACTTCCACGCCAACGACTTCGCTGGCGGAGATGCGCACCACGCCGCGCACTTCGTCGCCCTGTGAGGACGCCGCGCGCTCCAGCGCCGCAGCGGTACGCTCCATGGTTTCGGCATGGGCGCGCAACGTATGGGCGACGGCGGTTGGCAACAAACCTTGCGGCGAGCGCGTGAACAGCACCACACCCAACGCCGTTTCCAGCGCGGCAATATGCCGGCCGACCGTAGGCTGCGTGATACCGAGCAGCCGTGCGGCCCCCGACAACGATCCCTCCTTGAGTACCCCCAGGAATGACCGGTAAAGCTCCCATCCAATATTAGATGCCATGCATAAATGTATAGCTGATCGGCGATCTTCGGCAATTTATCTATAGCAACGCCGCGCACACACTGGCTTCAACAACCAACAGAGGCGGGAGACGCGGTGATGAGCAAAGTGCTGGTATTGGGTGCAACGGGCGGGATTGGCGGCGAAGTGGCGCGGCAGCTGAAAGCGGCAGGCTGGGAGGTGTGTGCCTTGACCCGTGACGTGGACAAGGCACGCCGCCAGAACGCCGCTTTTACCTGGCTGAAAGGCGATGCGCTGAACCGCGAGCAAGTGCTTGCCGCCGCGCGTGGCTGTGCAGTGATCGTGCACGCGGTGAACCCACCGGGTTATCGCAACTGGGCAGAGTTGGTGCTGCCGATGATCGACAACACCATCGCGGCGGCCATTGCCGAGGGCGCGACCATCGTGCTGCCCGGCACCGTCTATAACTACGGCCCGGATGTGTTTCCCGTGTTGCGCGAGGAGTCGCCGCAGCACCCGCAAACGCGCAAGGGGGCGATTCGGGTACAGCTGGAACAGCGTCTGGAAGAGGCCTCCCACCATGGCGCGCGCGTTTTGATCGTGCGCGCCGGGGACTTTTTTGGTGGCAAGGCCGCCAACAGTTGGTTTTCCCAAGGCCTGGTCAAACCCGGCAAGCCGGTGCACACCATCAGTTATCCGGGTGCGCCAGGCCTGACGCATCAATGGGCGTACCTGCCGGACGTGGCGCGCACAATGGTCGAGTTGCTGGCGCGGCGGGCCAGCCTTGATGCCTTCGCGTGCTTTCATATGGCCGGGCACACGGACAGCGACGGCACGCAGATGAGTCGGGCGATCCAGCGGGTGGTGTTGCGCCGGACGGGCCAGCAACCCCGCGTAGGCACTTTCCCGTGGTGGCTGTTGAAGCTGGCCGCGCCTTTTGTAGCGACCTTCCGTGAGTTGCAGGAAATGCGTTACCTCTGGAGCACGCCGTTGCGCATGGAAAACGCGCGTCTGGTCGAAGTGCTGGGAGAGGAGCCGCACACGCCGCTGGAGCAGGCGGTAGAGGCCACGCTCAGTGGTTTGGGCTGCCTGCCTAAGGCCGTCTGATCAGGCGCACATACACCGCGACGTTGATCAGCAACACCACGGCCCCGAGCACCAGTTGAATGTTCGGGGTCAGCCCGGCCGGGTAGATCAGCGTGAGCACGTAATGCTCGATAAACCCGCCGCCATAACCGTCCTGCCCGGCGAGGTGGCGCAGCAGGTTTTCCCAACGGGTCAGCGGGCAGGGCAGGTGGAAGACTTCCACGGCCACGCCCCAGGCGGCGGCGGGCAAGTGCAACCACACAACGCACCGCCATTTGAGGGCCAGCAAGCCGCCGAACAGCACGAACAGGATGAAGCACAAATGAAACAGCACCAGGCCGTCGGCCGCTACGCGATAGAGCATGTCGAGCTTCACTTTTAAGGTTGGCCGGCGTCAGGCGCCGAGGTGTTCTTGCAGGTAGTCGATAAACACGCGCAGTTTCTTCGGCGTGTTGCTGCGGTTGAAGTAATACAGATACAACGCGCTATGGGTGATCCAGTCGCCCAATACTTCCACCAGTTCGCCGGTTTGCACGTGCGGCTCCACGCTGGAGCGCGCCACGTAGGCGAAGCCGAAACCGTCCAGTGCACCGCGGATCATCAGCTCAATGTCATTGGTCGCTAGCCGCCCTTTGACCGTGACCCGCAGCGGCTTGCCGTCTTTTTCAAAGTCCCAGCGGTGCAACAAACCTGTTTGTGCGCTGCGGTAATTGACGCACTCATGCTCAAGCAAGTCATGGGGATGCGTGGGCACTTTACGCCCTTGCAAATAGGCCGGGCTGGCGACGATGACAAAGCGCAACTGGCGCGCCACGGGAATCACCACCATGTCTTCGGCCAGCACGTGGTCGTAGCGGATGCCCGCGTCAAAGCCCTGGGCGACGATGTCCACCAAGGCATTGTCCACCGCCACTTCCAGGTTGATGCCCGGGTGTGTACGCAAGAAGCCCTGAAGCAACGGTTGCAACACCATGCGGCTGGCGGTGGACGGCACATTCAGGCGCAAGGTGCCGCTGGCTTCGACTGTGGCGGCAGCTACGCTATTCAGGCTGGTTTGCAGTTCTTCGAGCAGCGGGGTGATTTTTTCCAGCAATTGCGTGCCGGCTTCGGTGAGGCTGACGCTGCGGGTGGTGCGGTTGAACAGGCGCACGCCGAGCTGTTTTTCCAGGGCGCCGACCCGCTGGCTGACGGTGGAGACCGACAGGCTTACCGCGTCAGCCGCCTGGGTAAAGCTCCTGGCGCGCGCGACCTGCAGGAACAGGCGTAGTTGCTGGAAATCAGGCGAGTCCATTGTGTGGTTTTTCCGAAAGGGTCTTGTGGATTATGCATCTTTTTCACAAGAACGCCCGCGCGCATACTTTTTTCACACCCACGAGGAAGGCTTCTCATGACTGATTCAGCGGCAAAACCTGTCTGGTTTATCACCGGTTGCTCCACCGGTTTCGGGCGCCAGTTGGCGTTGCACACCCTGAGCCTCGGCTACCCGACAGTGGTGACCGCACGCAACCCGCAACAGGTGCAGGACATCGTGGCCGGGCATGAACACAATGCCTTGGTACTGGCGCTGGATGTGACCGACCAAGCCCAGATTGACGCGGCGGTACAGGCCGCTCAAGCGCACTTCGGGCGCATTGACGTGCTGGTCAACAACGCCGGTATCGGCTACTTCGGCGCGTTTGAAGAAAGTGACCTGGACGAAGTGCGCCGCATGTTCGACATCAACTTCTGGGGCCTTGGCGCCATGACCCGTGCCGTGTTACCCGGCATGCGTGCGCGGCGCTCAGGCACCGTGGTGAACATTTCTTCGGTGGGCGGTATTGCTGCGTTCCCGTCCTTGAGTTTCTACAACGCCACCAAGTTCGCGGTGGAAGGGTTGTCTGAAGCCCTGGCAGGGGAAGTCGCGCCGCTGGGGATCAAGGTACTGCTGGTCGAACCCGGCCCTTTCCGTACCGACTGGGCCGGGCGTTCGGCCAATGAGGCCCCGCACGCCATCGATGACTACCGCGAGACGGCGGCGGCACGTGCCGGCCGGGTGCGCAGCTACAGCGGCAAGCAACCGGGTGACCCGGTGCGCGCGGCCCTCGCCATCGTCCAGGCGGTGGAAGCCGAACAACCACCCCTGCGTCTGCTGCTGGGCAAGGCTGCGTTGGGGTTTGCACGCACCAAAGTTGATGCGTTGAATGCGGATTTTGATGCATGGGCCGAGGTGACTGAGGGGGCTGACTTTCCCGAGTAAGTCTTGAGGGTGAAGGCACAGGGGTGGTCGTAACGGTTGCTTGCAGGCGAGCCGGGCCGCTATTGTGCTGAATCCTTTTAGTCTTTCCCCAGGGTTTTGTTGAGATGAATGCACCGCGTACTGCTGCCGGTCCGATCAAGGCCGTGATTTTCGATATGGACGGGTTGTTGCTGGATACGGAAGGCATCTACACCGAAGTCACGCAGATCATCGCCGAACGCTACGGCCGGACCTACGATTGGGGCATCAAGCAGCACATCATCGGGCGTGGTGCCCAGGACTTGGCCGATTACGTGGTCAAGGCGCTGGATCTGCCGATCACCCCGGCCGAGTTTCTTCAGATTCGTGAGCCACTGATGAGCGAGCGTTTCCCCAAGGCCCTGGGCATGCCCGGCGCCGAGGCGCTGGTGCGGCACTTGAAGGCGCACAACATTCCGATTGCCGTGGGCACCAGCTCGTCGCGTAATTCGTTTGGCCACAAGACGACATTGCACCGCGAGTGGTTCAGCCTGTTCGGTACCATCGTGACGGCGGATGACCCGGAAGTCGGCGCCGCCAAACCTGCGCCGGACATCTTCCTCACGGCGGCTCGCCGTTTGGGTGTCGCGCCCGAGGATTGCCTGGTGTTTGAAGATTCGCCGTTTGGTGTGACTGCTGCCAAAGCCGCCAACATGACGGCCATCGCCGTGCCGGATGAGGCCATGGCTGACAGCAAGTACGACCACGCTGACCAGATCATCCGCAAACTTGCGGACTTTGATCTTGCGGCCTACGGTTTGCCACCGTTTCCCTGACTCAAATGCGCTAAAAAATGTGGGAGCTGGCTTGCCTGCGATAGCGGTGGGTCAGCCCGGCATCGGGCACTGATACACCGCTATCGCAGGCAAGCCAGCTCCCACAGGAGCCAGTTGCCGCACTGGCTCAGGCGCTGAAACCACCATCGATCGTCAAACTGGCACCGGTGATATACCCCGCTTCCGGCCCCGCAAGGTACGCCACAAAGCTGGCAATCTCTTCCACATGCCCGTACCGCCCAACCGCCATCAACCCAATCAAACTCTCCGCAAAATCACTGCTCGCCGGGTTCATGTCGGTGTCCACTGGCCCAGGCTGCACGTTATTGATCGTGATGCCGCGTGGCCCCAGGTCCCTTGCCAAGCCCTTGGTCAGGCCGACCAGCGCCGCCTTGCTCATCGCATAAGGGCCACCGCCGCCAAACGGCATGCGCTCGGCGTTGGTGCTGCCGATGTTGATCACCCGTCCGCCGTCGCCCATATGCTTGGCCGCCTCTTGGGTGGCGATAAACACGCTGCGCACGTTGATCGCCAGAGTCTGGTCAAAGTCTTCCAGTTTGAAGTCTTCCAGCGGTGCGATGGCCAGCACACCGGCATTGTTCACCAGGATATCCAGGCGGCCAAAGGCTTCGACGGTGGCGTTGACGGCGTTGCGGATGGCGTCGGCGTCGGCGCTGTCGGCGTGAATCGCCAGGGCTTTGCCGCCTGCGCTGATCACGCTGTCTTGCAGTGCTTCAGCCTTGGCGGCCGAACTCACGTAGGTAAAGGCAACGGCTGCACCTTGTGCCGCGAGGCGCTTGACGATGGCGGCGCCGATGCCGCGGGAACCGCCTTGAATCAAGGCGACTTTGCCGCTGAGGTCTTGTGTGGTCATGTCGATCTCCAGAGAGTTCAAGGCGGGAGTGCCTTGTTGTTGGAACCGAGTATCGACCTCGTCAGCCCCTCCCGGTAGACCGTGATTGCTATAGTCTGTGTAAACCAAAAGTTTAGAGTGGGTCGATATGGAAAGCTTTGGCAGTATCGAATGCTTCGTACGCAGTGCCGAAGGTGGCAGCTTTGCCGAAGCGGCGCGGCACCTGAGCCTGACGCCGGCAGCCGTAGGCAAAAGTGTTGCCAAGCTGGAGGCGCGCCTGGGTGTTCGGCTGTTCCAGCGTAGTACACGGCGCCTGACCCTGACGGAAGCCGGCAAGTTGTTCCTCGACGAAGTCAGCGCCAGCCTCACCACCATCCAGAATGCGGTGGCCAACCTGGCCAGTTCCGAGGGGAGGCCGGCTGGCACATTGAAGGTGAGTATGGGGACGGTCGTCGGGTGTATGTACGTGGTACCGCTGCTGGGCGAGTTTTTAAAACGGTACCCCGATATCAGCCCCGACTGGCATTTCGACAATCGTCAGGTAGACCTGATCGGCCAGGGTTTCGACGCCGCACTCGGTGGCGGTTTCGAACTGCCTCAAGGGGTGGTGGCGCGCAAGCTGGCGCCGGCTCACAGGGTATTGGTGGCATCCCCCGAATACTTGGCGGCAAGGGCAGCGGTTTTACAACCAGCGGACCTTGAACGGTGTGATGGCATCCTGATTCGGTCTCCGCAAACGGGGCGCGTGCGCTCCTGGCAATTGACCGGTCGTCGCGGCGAGCAAGCCCCGTTGAACCTCAAGGCGCGGATGACCATGAGTGATTCGCAGGCGGCGTGTGTCGCAGCAGACCAGGCGTTGGGCATCGCGTTGGTGAGCATGCCGTTTGCTGTGCCCTGGCTTGCCAGTGGGCAGTTGGTGCGGGTGTTGCCGGATTGGTTCGTCGATGACGGCAACATTTCCATCTATTACGCCGAACACAAACTGCTGCCCGGCAAGACCCGGGCGTTTGTGGATTTCATCATCGAGCAGTTTGCCGGGCAGCAGTTGAGCCAGCGGTTCAGTGCGGTTTGAGCATGGCTTTCGACCGAGGCGCGGCCATCGCAGGCAAGCCAGCTCCCACAGGGGAATGCATTTCAAGCTGCAAACCCGGTCAACTGTGGGAGCCGGGCTTGCCCGCGATGCAGGCGGCTCGGTCTACCGGCCAAACTTGCCGGGCCAGCCAATGACTTTCTTCGGCCTTGGCGTCGCATAGGTGCGGATTTTCGACGTCGACAAGCCCAGGCGAACCAGCGATTCGGCGATGGTCACCGCCGCCGTCACGCCATCCACCACCGGCACGCCAGTGCGGTAGCGAATCTGCTCATCCAGCCCGGCCATGCCGCCGCAGCCCAGGCAGATCACTTCAGCCTTGTCCTCGCTGATGGCCAACTCGGCCTGGCGCACGATGGCTTCCATGGCCGCCAGCGGGTCTTCTTCCAGTTCCAGCACCGCCATGCCACTGGCGCGCACTGAGGCACAACGCTGGTAAAGGCCCGCGAGTTTCAAACGATCTTCGATCAACGGCACGGTGCGGTCGAGTGTGGTGACCACTGAATAGGCATGCCCCAAAAACATCGCCGTGCTGGCGGCGGCTTCGGTGATGTCCACCACCGGCACATTCAACAATTCCTGCAGGCCTTCACGGCCATGCTCGCCATAACCGGCCTGGATCACCGCATCAAACGGCTGATCGTAGGCCATCACCCGGTCCATCACGGCGATGGCGGCCAGGTAACTTTCAAAATTGCCTTCCACCGATTCGGCGCCAAAGTAGGGCGTGAGCCCGACGATCTCGGTGCCCGGCGCGGCGACGGCCCGTGCTTGCTGGGCGATGGTTTCAGTGATGGATTCGGTGGTGTTGACGTTGACCACGAGGATACGCATGGAATGTCCTTGATTAGTGACTGACGTTATCGACTGCAATACTTTCGCCGCTGACATCGGCGTAGAACGGCTGGCGCTTGGCGATCAGCAAGTACAGCAACCCTGCAATACCGGCGCCAAACATCCAGGAAAACGGTGCGACGCCGGCAAAGCCGGGCAGCAGTGCCAAGAGAATGGCGATCAGTGCCGCAGGAATAAACGCCGCGACTGCGCGCAAGTTGACCCCACGGCTGTAGTAATAAACGCCATGCGGGTCTTCGCTATACAGTTGCAGCACGTCCACCCGGCTTTTACGGATCAGCCAGTAATCGACCATGATCACGCCGTACAACGGGCCGAGCAGCGCGCCGAGGCCGGAGAGGAAATACACAATCACCAGCGGGCTGTTGTAGAGGTTCCATGGCAGGATCAGCACCGCCAGGGTGGCACTGATCAACCCGGCGCGGCGGAAGTTGAGGTACTTGGGCGCCAGGTTGCTCAGCACAAAGGCCGGGGCCACAAAGTTGGCCATGATATTCACCGCCACGGTGACGATCAGGAAGGCCAGGCACCCCAGCACGAGAAAGAAGGTATTGGGGATGGCCGCGATGATTTCGGTCGGGCTTTCGATCACCCGACCATTGAGCTGGAACTGCCCGCCGCACAGCAGCACAGTGATCGCGGCAAACACCAGGATATTGACCGGCAGGCCCCAGAAGTTGCCGACCTGGATGGTCTTGCGGCACGGCGAGGAACGGGCGAAGTCGCAGAAATTCAGGATCAGCGTGCCGTAGATGGTCAGCCACAGCGCGCCGCCGGCAAAGATATTGCGCCACATCTCGCCACCGCTCAGCGGCTCGCGGATCGACCACGCGATGTTGCCGCCGACTTGAAAGTACATCCAGCCGGCCAGCGAGGCCACCGTGACCAGAATCACCGGCCCGGCGAAGGCCTCATAGCGACGGACCATCTCCATGCCGTATGCCAGGATCGCCAGTTGCACAAACCAGATCGCCACGAAACACGCCCAGCCCAAGGTCGATAGGCCGAGAATCGAGTTGTGGTCATAGTCGGCGAAGCCTGGATGAATCGCCGACAGCAGCACGCGGAAAACTACCGAGGCCAGGTAGGTCTGGATACCAAACCAGGCAATCGCAATGACCGCGCGAATCAGCGCCGGAATCTGCGCGCCATGAATACCAAAACTGATACGGCTGATCACCGGGAACGGCACGCCAGTCTTCTGGCCCATGTAGCCCGACAGGTTCATGAAGAAGTACACCAGCGCCGCGCCGATCCCCAGAGATAACAGGATCTGCCAGCCGCCAAGGCCCAGCGCATACAAGCCGATGGCGAACGAATAGTTGGCGATGTTGTGCACGTCGTTGGTCCACAACGCAAAGATGCTGTAGCGCCCCCAGCGCCGGCCTTCGACTTTGGTGGGCGCCAGGTCCTTGTTGTGCAGGCGCGGGCTGAGTACCAACGGGCCGGGGCTTGTAGCCTCGGGTGTCAGTGAGGAGGAGGGCAGATCCAGTGCGATGTTGTTCGAGAGGCTTGTACGCATTCCGGCAGGCTCCGGCGCATCTGCCGCAAAGCGGAGGATGGCAAAGTGTATGTATGTTTTGTATTAATTGTATACAAAGCGCATTTCACCTTAAGCCACATGCGTGCCAGTTTTTGGTCTATGAAAATCCTGCTTAATTTCTTTTTATTAGATCGGATAATTAACGTGCTGAATTTTAAGAAATATAAATTGACCGTTTGAACAGGTATTTATTTCTATCGGGAAGGAGGGTGATTCAAGAACGGGGTGTATAGGCGGGAAGAGGTGTTACGTAATGGTGCGGGCAACGGTAAATTGCACACATAAATGGCACCGATGGTTACATGTGTGTGTACATTTTTATTGCCCGGCACACGACCAAATGTGGGAGCGGGCTTGCTCGCGAAAGCGGTGTGTCAGTTGATGAATTCATCACTGGTACACCGCTTTCGCGAGCAAGCCCGCTCCCACAAAAGCTCGCAACACATGTTTACCGCATCGACTCACGCCTTGCTGATGATATTCCCCGCATGCAGCCCGCATTCCTTCTGCGTGGCTTCTTCCCACCACCAGCGGCCTTCGCGCTCGTGCTGGTTTGGCAGCACCGGGCGGGTGCAGGGCTCGCAGCCGATGCTGATAAAGCCACGCTCATGCAGGCTGTTGTACGGCAGCTCCAGCATGCGGATGTAGCCCCAGACTTCCTCGCTGGTCATCTGCGCCAGCGGGTTGAATTTGTACAGGGTGCGTTCCGGGGTGGAGAACGCTGTGTCGATTTCCAGCGCGGCCACTTGGCTGCGTGTCCCCGGGCTTTGATCACGGCGTTGGCCGGTGGCCCAGGCGCTGACGCCGGAAAGCTTGCGGCGCAGCGGCTCGATCTTGCGCACGCCGCAGCATTCACCGTGGCCGTCCTTGTAGAAGCTGAACAGGCCCTTTTCCTTGACGAAAGGTTCCAGCTTGGTCTGGTCCGGCGAGATCAGTTCGATGTCGATCTTGTAGAAGTCGCGTACCTGCTCGATAAACCGGTAGGTCTCCGGGTGCAGGCGGCCGGTGTCGAGGCTGAACACCTTGACGTTCTTGTTGAGCTTCCAGGCCATGTCTACCAGCACCACGTCCTCGGCACCGCTGAAGGAAATCCACAGGTCATCACCGAACTGGCTGAACGCCAGCTTGAGAATGTCCTGGGCGGATTTGTTGGCATAAGTCGCGGCGAGTTCTGCGACATCGAAGGCTTGGTTCATCAGGACGGTTCCTACAGGTCAGTGGCGCTGAGCGCTCTATAGGGGAGCGATGGTATCAAAATCCGCCCTGCGTTGCGGTGGCGAGCTTGAATCGCTAGAGTTCGGCAGTCCTTTTGCTCGCTCAACCGACAACATCAAAAATGGGAGTGTCTTGTGGAAATTGCCTGTCTCGACCTGGAAGGGGTGCTGGTTCCGGAAATCTGGATCGCCTTCGCCGAAAAAACCGGTATTGAGTCCCTGAGGGCCACTACCCGGGACATTCCTGATTACGATGTGCTGATGAAGCAACGCCTGCGCATCCTTGACGAACACGGGCTCAAGCTCTCCGATATCCAGGAAGTGATTGCCACGCTCAAGCCGCTGGAGGGTGCCATCGAGTTCGTCAACTGGCTGCGCGAGCGCTTCCAGGTGGTGATTCTGTCAGACACGTTCTATGAGTTTTCCCAGCCTTTGATGCGCCAGCTGGGGTTCCCGACCTTGCTGTGTCATCGCCTTATCACCGACGAAAACGACCGGGTGGTGAGCTACCAACTGCGTCAGAAAGACCCGAAGCGTCAGTCGGTGCTGGCTTTCAAGACCCTTTACTACCGTGTGATCGCCGCCGGCGATTCCTATAACGACACCACCATGTTGGGCGAAGCCGACCGCGGGATTCTGTTCCACGCGCCGGAGAATGTAATTCGCGAATTCCCGCAGTTTCCGGCGGTGCATACGTTTGAGGATTTGAAGAAAGAGTTCATCAAAGCCTCTAATCGGCCGTTGAGTCTGTAAGTTTTAGTGGAGCTGATGGCCTCTTCGCAGGCAAGCCAGCTCCCACATTTGATCGGGTTCACACCGTTAAAAATGTGGGAGCTGGCTTGCCTGCGATGAGGCCGGCCTGGTGACTGCACATCCAGCGTCAACCCTCCACCAGCAAGCGCTCATAGGGAATGCTCAAGCCCTCATGCAGGCGCTTGATCATCGACAGGCTCAGCTTGCGCTTGTGGTTCAAGACTTCTGACACCCGCCCGCTGGTGCCGATAAAGGGCTCCAGGTCGCGGGCCGTCATGCCCAGTTGTTCCATGCGAAACCGGATGGCCTCAACCGGGTCAGATGGCGGCATGGGATAATGTTGCGCCTCGTACTTCTCGATGAGAATGGCGAGAATTTCCAGCTCGTCTCCCTCAGGCGAGCCGACCTCTGCTCCCCATAGTTGCTCCACCCGCGCCAGCGCGGCGGTCAGGTCTTCCCGGGAATGTATAGGTTTGATGTTCATTACAGGTTCTCCGCATGGATCTGGTCGTACTGAGCGTGGGTTCCCACGAAACGTATGAACCCAAGCTGTCGCTGAAAATCAATCGCCATGATGACTCGGTACTTGTTGCCACCTACGTTGAAGACGACCTTGCCGCCTTTGAGAATGCTCGCCGTCCTGAGCTCGGCCTTGAGTGCCTGCGGCGTCGGGTAATTGGCTTTCTCCATATGGCGGTACAACTCAATCAGCGGTGTTTTCGCATCGTTGTAGGCCGGATGGCTTTCCCAAAATATTCGCAAGGTCGAGAGGGCGATTATCCGCATCGCTTGATCCTCCCGATTTGGGAGATATTAGGTGGGGTTGGGGGGAGATGCAATCTCGGAAATATTATCTGACGAGTTGGTAATCGCTTCATGTGATCCTTCACAGGCGGCAGGTGGACGGTCGAGGCCGGACGCTATCCCTTGGCGTCAAACGGCGTCCATAAACGATCTGATTCAGATTTTTTCCAGCAGAGAAGTTCTGCCCGTGCAGGCAGAGCGGACCGGGCTGCTACAGGCATTCCAAAGTGTGTAACAACACCTGCACCTTGGTCAGCGACTCCTGATACTCCGCCTCCCATTCCGAGTCCGCGACGATCCCGCCGCCGCCCCAGCAGCACACCTGCCCGTCCTTGACCAGCAAGCTGCGGATCGCGATGGAACTGTCCATCTCGCCGCGCACGTCCAGATACACCAGCGAACCGCAGTACAGCCCGCGCCGTGTTGGTTCCAACTCATCGATGATCTGCATGGCGCGGATCTTCGGGGCGCCGGTGATGGAGCCGCCGGGGAAGCTGCCGGCGATCAGGTCCAGAGCGTCTTTGTCGGCGGCCAGCTCACCGGTCACGCTGCTCACCAGATGGTGCACGTTCGGGTAGCTTTCCAGGCTGAACAGCTCCGGCACTTTCACCGAGCCGGTGCGGCAGGTGCGGCCGAGGTCGTTGCGCAGCAGGTCGACGATCATCAGGTTTTCGGCACGGTCCTTGGGGCTGGCCAGCAGTTCGGCGGCGTTGGCCGCGTCTTCCTCGGGCGTCAAGCCTCGCGGGCGTGTGCCTTTGATGGGGCGGGTTTCGACGCGGCGCTCGCTGATGTGCACAAAGCGCTCCGGCGACAGGCTCAGCACCGCGCCGTCGTCCGGCAGGCTCTGGAACCCGGAAAACGGAGTAGGGCAGGCCTCACGCAGGGCGCAATAGGCCGCCCACGGGTCGCCCATGCAGGGCGCGCGAAAGCGCTGGGCGAAATTGACCTGATAGCAGTCGCCCGCCTGGATGTAATCCTGAATGCGTACGATGGCCTGCCGGTAAGCCTCGGCGGTCAGGTCCGGGACCATGGGGCCGTGCAGTTTGAAGGTCGCGGCGGTGTCGACAGCGTCATGGCTGAACAGCTCGATCAGGCGCTGGCGTTCGCTGCCCGCGAACGAGGGGTGAAACACCAACTGGCTGGTCTGCGCCTGATGATCGCTGATCAGCGCCCAGGCATAGAGCCCAAAGCGCGCATCCGGCAGGTGTAAATCATCTACCGCAAGGTGCGGCAGCTGTTCGAGGTGCCGGCCAAAGTCGTAACTCAGGTAACCGATCAAGCCACCGGCGAACGGCAATTCATAACCCGAGGGCAAAGCAGCTTCGCCCAGCTGTGTGAGGTTTTGCCGTAGCCGTTGCAGGAAATCACTGCCGCTTTCGTCCGGCGCTACCGTCAACGTCACATCCGGCCACGCGCTCAGCAGGTCATAGCGCCCGCGTTCGGCCGCCGGGCGGCCGCTGTCGAGCAGCACCGCGCCGGGGGCATGGCGAATCGCCGTGAAATACTCGGCGGGGTTGGCCCGGTAGGGCAGCGGGTGTACGGAACAGGTCGACATGCGAAGCGAATCAGCGGTTGGCTTGGGGGAGGCGATTGTAGTCCCCTGTCGGTTCTGGTCCTAGAGGGGATGTCGGGGATAAGCAGATTGATGGCCGTTCTTGAAGGGGAGTTGCTTGTCAGATCGTCATCGCAGGCACGCCAGCTCCCACATGGGAATGCGGTCAACCTGTGGGAGCTGGCTTGCCTGCGATGAGGCCCTCAGCCCTCTACCGCAGGCACATGGCCGAACATTTCCTGCACAAACCTCACCCGTTCTTCCGGCGTTTCGGTGATACCGGCAGCCTTCAATTCTTCCAGTCGTGCTTCCACGGCGTGAGTGCGCAGGGTCAGCCCGCAATCGTTGGCGATCTGGATATTCAGCCCGGGCCGTGCATTCAATTCGAGGATCAGCGGGCCTTTTTCTTGGTCCAAAACCATGTCTACACCGATATAACCCAGCCCGCACAACTCGTAGCAACCGGCCGCGAGCCTCATGAAACCGTCCCAGTTGGGCAACTGCACGCCATCCACCGCATTGGTGGTGTCGGGGTGTTTGGTGATGATGTTGTTCAGCCAGGTGCCACGCAGTGTCAGGCCGGTGGCCAGGTCCACGCCCACGCCGATCGCGCCCTGGTGCAGGTTGGCTTTGCCACCGGACTGCCGGGTCGGCAAACGCAACATGGCCATTACCGGGTAACCCATCAACACAATGATGCGGATATCCGGCACGCCTTCGTAGCTGATGCTTTTGAAGATCTGGTCGGGCACCACGCGGTATTCGATCAGTGCGCGGTCGCGGTGGCCGCCCAGGGAGTACAGCCCGGTGAGGATGCTGGAGATCTGATGCTCGATTTCTTCATGGCTGATGAGCTTGCCGGACACCGTGCGGTAGCGCCCTTCAAAGCGGTCAGCCACAACGAGAATGCCGTCACCGCCGGCACCCTGCGCGGGTTTGATCACGAAGTCGCTGCGCCCGCCGATGATCTCGTCGAGCTTGTCGATGCCTTTCTCGGTGGAAATCACCCCATACATTTCGGGCACGTGCAGGCCGGCGGCCACGGCGCGTTCCTTGGTGATGATCTTGTCATCCACCAGCGGGTACAGGCTGCGTTTGTTGTACTTGAGCACGTAGTCGGCGTTACGCCGGTTGATGCCCATGATCCCCCGTGCTTCCAGGGCCTTCCAGGTTTTCCAGAAGCCGAACATTACTGGTCAGCCTTCAAAAAGGCCTTGAAACGCACCAGTTCGGTCAGGCGGTAGCCGCGATAACGCCCCATGGCCAGCATGAAACCCACCAGAATCAGCAGGATCGCCGGGAAGGTAAACACGAAGTACACCAACTCCGGCACGCTCATGATGATGTGTGCCAGGGCGGCAGCGAAGAGCGTGCCCACCGCGACTTTCAGCGCATGGTTGGCGCCGCGTTCTTCCCAGGTGATCGACAGGCGTTCGATGGTCATGGTCAGAATCACCATCGGGAACAGCGCCACCGACAGCCCGCGCTCCAGCCCCAGCTTGTGGCTGAACAGGCTGATGGCCGCGATCAACACCACCACAAAGGTCAGCACCACCGACAGCCTCGGCAACATCTGCAACTTCAGGTGTTCCAGGTACGACCGCAGGGACAGCCCCAGCGCCGTAATAATGGTAAACAGCACAATCCCGAAGCCCAGTTGCGTCTCGCGAAACGCCAGGGCAATCAGCACCGGGGTAAAGGTGCCGAGGGTTTGCAGGCCGATCAGGTTGCGCAGGATCAGAATCACCAGCACGCCAATCGGGATCATCACCATGATCATGAAGGTCTGCTGGGTTTGCAGCGGCAGGCCATACAGCGAGTATTCGAGGAAGTTGGCGTCGGTGTTCTCGTCGGTCAGCTTGGCCAGGCGAATCGCGTTCATCTCGCTGTTGTTCAGGCTGAAGGTCACCATGGCTTTCTTGCCGCCATCGACCGTGATCAGGTTTTCATCGCCGGTCCACCAGAGCAGGCGGTCGGCCGGCAAGCCTTGTTCGCCGGTTTCCGGGTTGAAGTACAGCCAGTCGTTGCCATTGAAGCTGCGCAGCCACAGTTCCGGGGTTTGCGGCTGGTCGGCAACGAGGCGGATGGTGTGGACTTTTTCCACCGGCACGTGGGCGATGGACAACAACAGCTCGACGATCTTGGCCTTGTGCGGTATCGACGGGTCGCCCGCCAGCAACAGCTTCACGTTGTCGTCGTTGAGGTTATTGGTGCGCTTGATCGCTTCAGTGATAAAGGTTTCCACATCCGCCGAGTGCTGGCGGATCGGTGCCAGCAGGGCTTCGGCGGCGATTTTCTCCGGGCCTTCCACGGCAATGCTGTCGCGGAAGGTCGGGCCTTTGACCTTGACCTTCTCGCCGCTGTAACGCTTGGTCAGCACCAGGCGGTAATACAGGGTCTGGTTGCCCTTGGCGCGGCGGGCCGACCAGGTGACCTTGCGGTTGCCGTCGGTGCGGTTGACGCTCACGCCGTAGTTGTTCGAGATAAAGCTTTCATTGAGGCTGACGAAGTCGCGGCTCAGGGGCGGCACGAACATCGAGATTTTCACCGGGTCCTTGGGGTTGGCGACGAACTCGACCTTGGCGTCGATGTTCCACAAGTCGTCGGTGGCGTCCTCAGTGACGGGGATTCCCAGCACGAAAATCTGATAGGCGGTGACCGAAATACCCAGCACCACCAAAATGGTGATGAGGATTCTCAGGTGCAGGGTCAAAGAGCGCATTCGGTTTACTCGGCGGTATGAGCGTCGGTGGCGCAGGCAGGTTTGCCTGCTGCGTATTTAAGACTGGGGTCGACCAGCGCATCAAAGCGTTTCAACGCTTCGGAGCCGATCAGCAGCGGAAATTGGAAAGCGCTGCGGTCAGTCAAGTTCACTTCGATGCTGCGTAAAGCGGTGCCCATGCAGATATCCAGCGCGATGACCGGGCGGGCGGTGTAGTTCTTGTCCTCATCGGGGTCGTAGTCGCCGGCGCGGCGCTTGATTTTGCTCACGCGTGCCAGAGGGCGTTCGATGGGGTGGGAATGGGCGGTGTCGATGGCCAGATAAAAACGCACCCAGGATTCGCCGTTGCGCTTGAAACGCTTGATATCACGGGCGCTGAGGGAGGCCGTCTTGGCGCCGGTGTCGAGCTTGGCGGCGACTTCCAGGTCGATGCCGGCCAGCTTGGCGTATTCGTTCAGGCCATACACGGTCTTCTCGGCGGCAACGCCAAGGCCCGGTAAAGCCAGCAGGCAGAACACTAGAAGGAAGGGCTTGAGAGTCATAAATCCTGAGGCAGTGCAGTGCAATGTTCAATTCATGGCGACTGGCATTGCTGCGCAATCTCTTGTGCGCCGTTTCATCCAATGATGTCAGGCAAAAGCGGCGGGCATTCTAACATGATGCTTTTTTGGCGCCAGCGCTGGCAGGCGGCCATGCCTCTATTAAGTGCACGGGGGGTTATTAGACGATTGTCGACAATGTGTATTTATTCTTTGACTATGAGGGGGCGATTCGCTAGTTTTTGCGGCATTGCTTTTAAAGGTGTCGACAATATGCTGGAGCAACTGGAAACCCCAGTGGTGGCGCAAGACGATTCCCAGACCATGTCCGAGAATGTCTTCCGGCGTATCCAGGCCGCCATCGTCAAGGGTGAGATCGCCCCCGGCAGCAAGATCTCCGAGCCGGAACTGGCGCGCACTTACGGCATCAGCCGTGGCCCGTTGCGCGAAGCGATTCACCGCCTCGAAGGCCAGCGCCTGCTGGTGCGCGTGCCCCACGTCGGCGCGCGGGTGGTTTCCCTGAGCCACGCCGAGCTGGTCGAACTCTATGAAATTCGCGAATCCCTCGAAGGCATGGCCTGCCGCCTGGCCGCCGAGCGCATGACCGACGCCGAAATCGAAGAGCTGCGCCAGGTGCTGCACACCCACGAACGCGACGAAGCCTTCCAGGCCGGCCTCGGCTACTACCAGCAGGAAGGCGACTTCGACTTTCATTACCGCATCATTCAAGGCGCCGGTAACCGCACCCTGACCCAAATGCTCTGCGGCGAGCTGTACCAGTTGGTGCGCATGTACCGCATCCAGTTTTCCGCCACGCCCAATCGCCCACACCAAGCCTTTGCCGAGCATCACCGCATCCTGGATGCGATTGCCGACCGCGACGGCGAACTGGCCGAACTGTTGATGCGCCGCCACATCGGCGCGTCCAAACGCAACATTGCCCGCCATTTCCCCGGCGGCGCCCCTGAAAGAGGTGAGTCATGAGTTCGAACAATAAAAGCACACCCGGCCAGCGTTTCCGTGACGCGGTCGCCAGCGAGCACCCGCTGCAAGTGGTCGGCGCGATCAACGCCAACCACGCGCTGCTCGCCAAGCGTGCCGGGTTCAAGGCGATCTACCTGTCGGGTGGCGGCGTTGCAGCCGGCTCCCTCGGTGTGCCGGACCTGGGGATTACCGGCCTGGATGACGTGCTGACCGACGTGCGCCGCATCACCGACGTGTGCGATCTGCCGCTGCTGGTGGACGTGGACACCGGCTTCGGTTCCTCGGCCTTCAACGTGGCGCGCACCGTCAAGTCGATGATCAAGTTCGGCGCGGCCGCCATTCATATCGAAGACCAGGTGGGCGCCAAGCGCTGCGGTCATCGCCCGAATAAAGAAATCGTGTCCCAGCAGGAAATGGTCGACCGCATCAAGGCCGCCGTGGACGCGCGTACCGATGACAGCTTCGTGATCATGGCGCGCACCGATGCGCTGGCGGTCGAAGGCCTGGAGTCTGCGCTGGAACGCGCCGCCGCGTGCATCGAGGCCGGTGCCGACATGGTGTTCCCGGAAGCCATCACCGAGCTGGACATGTACAAACTGTTCGCTTCCCGCGTGAAGGCGCCGATCCTGGCCAACATCACCGAGTTCGGCGCTACGCCGCTCTACACCACTGAACAACTGAAATCTGCCGATGTTTCCATCGTGCTGTACCCGCTTTCGGCCTTCCGTGCCATGAACAAGGCCGCCGAAAACGTCTACACCGCGATCCGTCGCGACGGCACCCAACAAAACGTGATCGACACCATGCAAACCCGCATGGAGCTTTACGATCGTATCGACTACCACACCTTCGAGCAGAAGCTTGACGCGTTGTTTGCCGCGAAAAAATAAAGCCTGCGTATAACTACAAAATTGGAGAAGCACCATGGCTGAAGCAAAAGTACTGAGTGGCGCCGGCCTGCGTGGCCAGGTGGCCGGGCAGACCGCACTGTCCACCGTGGGCCAGGCTGGCGCCGGGCTGACCTACCGCGGCTACGACGTGCGCGAACTGGCCGCCGACGCGCAATTTGAAGAAGTCGCCTACCTGCTGCTGTACGGCGAGTTGCCGAGCAAAACCGAGCTGGCCGCCTACAGCGCCAAGCTGAGCAAACTGCGCGACCTGCCGCAAGCGCTGAAGGAAGTGCTGGAGCGCATCCCCGCCGACGCCCACCCGATGGACGTGATGCGCACCGGTTGCTCGTTCCTCGGCAATATCGAGCCCGAGAAGGATTTCAGCGCGCAGCATGACGTCACCGACCGCCTGCTCGCCGCCTTCCCGGCGATCATGTGCTACTGGTACCGCTTCAGCCACGACGGCAAAAAGATTGACTGCGTGACCGACGAGCCAAGCATCGGCGGCCACTTCCTGCACCTGTTGCACGGCAAGAAGCCGAGCGAGCTGCACGTCAAGGTCATGAATGTTTCGTTGATCCTTTACGCGGAGCACGAATTCAACGCTTCGACCTTTACCGCAAGGGTGTGTGCGTCGACCCTGTCCGATCTGTATTCCTGCGTTACCGCCGCCATCGGTTCCCTGCGCGGCCCGCTGCACGGTGGTGCCAACGAAGCGGCAATGGAGATGATTGAGCGTTTCGGTTCGGCTGAAGAAGCGGTGGAAGGCACCCTTGGCATGCTGGCGCGCAAGGACAAGATCATGGGCTTTGGCCACGCGATCTACAAAGACAGCGACCCGCGCAATGAAGTGATCAAGGGTTGGGCGAAAAAGCTGGCTGACGAAGTGGGCGACACGGTGTTGTTCCCGGTGTCCGAAGCCATCGACAAGACCATGTGGGAACAGAAAAAGCTGTTCCCCAATGCCGACTTCTACCATGCCTCGGCGTACCACTTCATGGGCATTCCCACCAAGCTGTTCACTCCGATCTTCGTGTGCTCGCGCCTGACCGGCTGGGCTGCGCATGTGTTCGAGCAGCGCGCGAATAACCGCATCATCCGTCCAAGCGCCGAGTACACCGGCGTTGAGCAGCGCAAGTTCGTGCCAATCGAACGTCGCTGAATGGAAACACCGACGACCATGACGTGGTAACCGGATCTAATGTGGGAGCGGGCTTGCTCGCGAAAGCGGTGTAACAGTCGCTGCATGGGTTGAATGACACACCGCTTTCGCGAGCAAGCCCGCTCCCACATTTTGATCTCATTCCACATCAAGCCAGCGTCGGTTCTTCCTTTTGTAACTACCGTGACCGAGTCCTGACGATGAACACTGAATTTCGCAAACCGCTCCCCGGCAGCCGCCTGGATTTTTTCGATGCCCGCGCGGCCGTCGAGGCCATCACCCCCGGCGCCTACGCCACACTGCCTTATACCTCCCGCGTACTCGCCGAAAACCTCGTGCGCCGCTGCGACCCGGCCACCCTCAATGCGTCCCTGAGCCAGTTGATCGAGCGCAAACGCGACCTCGACTTCCCCTGGTTCCCCGCGCGCGTGGTGTGCCACGACATCCTTGGCCAAACCGCGCTGGTGGACCTCGCCGGCCTGCGTGATGCCATCGCCTTGCAAGGCGGCGACCCGGCCCAGGTCAACCCGGTGGTGCCGACCCAATTGATCGTCGACCATTCCCTGGCCGTCGAAGCCGGTGGGGCTGACCCGCAGGCGTTTGAGAAAAACCGCGCCATTGAAGACCGCCGCAACGAAGACCGTTTCCACTTTATCGAGTGGACCAAAAAGGCCTTCAAGAACGTCGACGTGATCCCGCCGGGCAACGGCATCATGCACCAGATCAACCTGGAGAAAATGTCGCCGGTGATCCAGGTGCGTGACGGCGTGGCCTTCCCCGACACCTGCGTCGGCACCGACAGCCACACCCCCCACGTGGACGCGCTGGGCGTGATCGCCATCGGCGTCGGCGGCCTCGAAGCCGAAAGCGTCATGCTCGGCCGCGCCTCGTGGATGCGCCTGCCGGAAAGCGTCGGCGTGGAGCTGACGGGCAAGCTGCAACCGGGTATTACCGCGACCGATATGGTGCTGGCGCTGACTGAATTCCTGCGCAAGCAAAAAGTCGTCGGTGCGTGGCTGGAGTTCTTCGGTGAAGGTGCCTCAAACCTGACCCTCGGCGACCGCGCGACCATCTCCAACATGGCCCCGGAATATGGCGCCACGGCGGCGATGTTCTACATCGACCAGCAGACCATCGCCTACCTGAAACTTACCGGCCGCGAAGACGAGCAAGTCACCCTGGTGGAGCAGTACGCACGCCACACCGGCCTGTGGGCAGATGACTTGAAAGGTGCACAGTACGAGCGCGGCCTGACCTTCGACCTGTCCAGCGTCGTGCGCAATATGGCTGGCCCAAGCAACCCGCACGCCCGCGTCGCCACCAGCGACCTGGCGGCCAAAGGCATCAGCGGCCAATGGGAAGAAGTGCCCGGCCAGATGCCCGACGGCGCGGTGATCATCGCTGCCATCACCAGTTGCACCAACACCAGCAACCCGCGCAACGTGATTGCCGCAGGCCTCTTGGCACGCAATGCCAACAAGCTCGGGCTGGCGCGCAAGCCGTGGGTCAAATCCTCTTTGGCACCCGGTTCGAAAACCGTGGCGATGTACCTCGATGAAGCCGGCTTGACCACTGAGCTTGAGACATTGGGTTTTGGGGTGGTGGCGTTTGCCTGCACCACCTGCAACGGCATGTCCGGCGCACTCGACCCGGTGATCCAGCAGGAAATCATCGACCGCGATCTGTACGCCACCGCCGTGCTGTCGGGCAACCGCAACTTTGACGGGCGCATTCACCCTTACGCCAAGCAGGCGTTCCTCGCTTCGCCGCCATTGGTGGTGGCTTATGCGATCGCCGGCACCATTCGTTTTGATATCGAAAAAGACGTGCTGGGCCTGGACGCCAACGGCAAGGAAATCCGCCTGAAAGACATCTGGCCGAGCGACGAAGAGATCGATGCTGTGGTCAAGGCCTCGGTCAAGCCGGAGCAGTTTCGCAAGGTCTACATTCCGATGTTCGCGATCCATGAGGACACCGGCCCGAAAGTCACGCCGCTGTACGACTGGCGCCCGCAAAGCACCTACATCCGCCGCCCGCCTTACTGGGAAGGCGCGCTGGCCGGGGCGCGGCCGCTCAAGGGCATGCGCCCGCTGGCGGTGCTGCCGGACAACATCACCACGGACCATTTGTCGCCGTCCAACGCGATCATGCTCGACAGCGCCGCCGGCGAATACCTGGCGAAAATGGGCCTGCCGGAAGTCGACTTCAACTCCTACGCCACTCACCGTGGCGACCACCTGACCGCGCAACGCGCGACCTTCGCCAACCCGAAACTGTTCAACGAAATGGTGGTTGAAAACGGCAAGGTCAAGCAGGGTTCACTGGCGCGCATCGAGCCGGAAGGCCAGGTCACGCGGATGTGGGAAGCCATCGAAACCTACATGGAGCGCAAGCAGCCGCTGATCATCATCGCAGGCGCTGACTACGGCCAGGGCTCATCTCGCGACTGGGCGGCCAAGGGCGTGCGCCTGGCCGGTGTGGAGGCGATTGCCGCCGAAGGTTTCGAGCGCATCCACCGCACCAACCTGGTCGGCATGGGCGTGTTGCCGCTGGAGTTTTTGCCGGGCACCGACCGGCATACGCTGAAAATCGACGGCAGCGAAACCTATGACGTGCTCGGCGAGCGCACCCCGCGTGCCACGCTGACACTGGTGATCAACCGCGAGAATGGCGAACGTGTCGAAGTGCCGGTGACCTGCCGCCTGGACACCGCTGAAGAAGTGTCGATCTACGAGGCGGGCGGCGTGTTGCAACGTTTTGCCCAAGACTTCCTGGAATCGGCGGCGACCGCTTAAGGGGTTAACCATGACACAGGTTGCGCAAATCAAGATCCCCGCCACCTACATGCGTGGCGGCACCAGCAAAGGGGTGTTTTTCAGCCTCAAGGACCTGCCCGCATCGGCGCAGGTGCCGGGCGCGGCGCGCGATGCCCTGCTGTTGCGGGTGATCGGCAGCCCCGACCCTTACGACAAGCAAATCGACGGCATGGGCGGTGCGACGTCCAGTACCAGCAAAACCGTGATCCTGGCCAAGAGTACCCGCGCCGAGCACGACGTGGACTACCTGTTCGGCCAGGTGTCCATCGACAAGCCGTTTGTGGACTGGAGCGGCAACTGCGGCAACCTGTCGGCGGCGGTGGGTTCGTTCGCCATCAGCGCGGGCCTGATCGACCCGGCCCGCGTGCCGCACAACGGTGTGGCCGTGGTGCGGGTGTGGCAGGCCAATATCGGCAAGACCATCATCGCCCACGTGCCGATCACCGACGGCGCGGTGCAGGAAACCGGTGATTTCGAACTCGACGGCGTGACCTTTCCAGCCGCCGAAGTGCAGCTGGAATTCATGGACCCGGCGGCGGAAGAAGAAGGCGGCGGTGGTTCGATGTTCCCCACCGGCAACCTGATCGACGACCTGGAGGTGCCGGGTGTCGGCACTTTCAAGGCCACGCTGATCAACGCGGGCATCCCGACGATTTTCATCAACGCCGAAGACCTCGGCTACACCGGCACCGAGCTGCAAGGCGCGATCAACGGCGACCCGAAAGCCCTGGCGATGTTCGAAACCGTGCGCGCCCATGGCGCCTTGCGCATGGGCTTGATCAAGCATCTGGACGAAGCCGCCCAACGCCAGCACACGCCGAAGGTGGCGTTTGTGGCCAAGCCTGCGGATTACGTGGCCTCGAGCGGTAAGGCGATAAAGGCCAGTGACGTGGATTTGCTGGTGCGTGCGCTGTCCATGGGCAAGCTGCACCACGCCATGATGGGCACGGCGGCGGTGGCGATTGGCACGGCGGCAGCGATTTCCGGGACGTTGGTCAACCTGGCGGCAGGGGGCGTTGAGCGTAATGCGGTGCGGTTCGGGCATCCGTCCGGGACCTTGCGTGTGGGCGCTGAGGCTACCCAAGTCAACGGCGAGTGGATCGTCAAAAAAGCCATCATGAGCCGCAGCGCGCGGGTTTTGATGGAGGGCTTCGTGCGCGTGCCCGGCGACGCTTTCTAAGCCCCAACACCCAACTCATGTTGGAGCGGGCTTGTGTGGGAGCGGGCTTGCTCGCGAATGCGGTGGGTCAGATAAGAATCTGGTGACTGACACACTGCATTCGCGAGCAAGCCCGCTCCCACAGGGGTTCTTTATTTCAAGGCTGGCAACCAGACCAGCCAAAACCAGATCAACCGTGAGCCCGAGGACTAACCCCAACCCATTTTTGGAGTACTGCCATGAGCGCCAACGTCGACCAGAACAACCGCCCCGACTACGACCAGGTTTTGCAGGACATTGCCGATTACGTCCTCAACTACCGGATCGACTCCCGGGATGCGCTGGACACCGCCCGCAACTGCATGATGGATACCCTGGGTTGCGGCCTGCTGGCCCTGCGTTTCCCCGAGTGCACCAAGCACCTGGGGCCTATCGTGGAAGGCACGGTTGTACCCTTCGGCGCGCGTGTTCCCGGCACTTCGTTCCGTCTGGACCCGGTCAAGGCTGCGTGGGACATCGGCTGCATCGTGCGCTGGCTCGACTACAACGACACCTGGCTCGCCGCCGAGTGGGGCCACCCTTCGGACAACCTTGGCGGCATCCTTGCCGTGGCCGACCACCTCTCGCAAAAACGCGTGGCCAATGGCGACGCACCGCTGACCGTGCGCGCGGTGCTGGAAGCGATGATCATGGCCCACGAAATCCAGGGTGTGATTGCCCTGGAAAACTCCTTCAACCGTGTAGGCCTGGACCACGTGTTGTTGGTGAAAGTCGCCTCCACGGCCGTTACGGCCAAGCTGATGGGCGCCAACCGTGAGCAGTTGCTCGCGGCCTTGTCCCATGCGTTTGTCGATGGGCAGGCGTTGCGCACTTACCGCCACGCGCCCAATGCCGGTTCGCGCAAGTCATGGGCGGCGGGGGATGCCTCGAGCCGGGGCGTGCGCCTGGCGGATATCGCGCTGCGCGGCGAGATGGGCATTCCCGGTGTGTTGAGTGCGCCGCAGTGGGGCTTCTATGACGTGCTGTTCAGCCACTCCAACAAGGATTTGGCGCTCAAGCCCGAGGACAAGCGCGCGTTCAGCTTGCCCCAGCCTTACGGCACTTACGTGATGGAAAACGTGCTGTTCAAGATCAGCTTTCCTGCCGAGTTCCATGCGCAAACGGCGTGTGAGGCGGCGGTGACGTTGCACCCGCAGGTCAAGCATCGTCTGCACGAAATCGAGCGCATCGTGATCACTACCCACGAGTCGGCGATCCGCATCATTTCCAAGGTCGGCCAACTGGCCAACGCCGCCGACCGTGACCACTGCCTGCAATACATGACCGCTGTGCCGCTGGCGTTCGGCAACCTGGTGGCCGAGCAGTACGAAGATGATTTCCACGCCTCGCACCCGATCATCGACGAGCTGCGCGGCAAGATGGAAATCGTTGAAGACCTGCGCTACAGCCGCGAATACCTGGAGGCCGACAAACGCTCCATCGCCAACGCCGTGCAGGTGTTTTTCAAGGACGGCTCCAGTACCGAACAAGTGGCGGTGGAATACCCGATCGGCCATCGCCGCCGCCGGGTGGATGGCATTCCATTGCTGGAAGACAAGTTCAAGGCCAACCTGGCCACGCGGTTTACCGCGCAGCGCAGTGGGGAGATTTTTGCGCTGTGCAAGGATCAAGAGCGGCTTGAGGGCACCCCGGTAAACCGGTTTGTGGACTTGTTCGTGGTCTAGAAAGTAACGGAGAACCCATGTGGGAGCGGGCTTGCTCGCGAAAGCGGCGGGTCAGTGAAATGAATATCGACTGACACACCGCTTTCGCGAGCAAGCCCGCTCCCACACAAGCCCGTTCCCACATTTGAATCTTCGTTTGCCCGGTTTTACATACTGCCTTCCACATCATCCAGGCTGAACGTCTCGGTGTGGTCGTCATACGAAAAGATCTCCGCATACCGCCCCCACGCCACCACGCTTTCCAGGGTTTTCTCGACAAAGGCCTCGGTCATCGAGTCTTCCAGCTCCTGTTCGAAACGCACCCGTGGGGCACGGTGGCCGCTGCGCTCCAGCAGCACCTGATGAATGCGCGCGGCCAGCGGCACGTGGCGGATCAAGTGCTCGGCGAACAGGGTTTTGCGTTCCTGGGTGCCGTAGTCGGCGAACAGCTTGCCGGCGTCGGTGAGGGTGATGTCGGCGCCTTTGAGTTCAGCGAAGCCCAAGTGCTCCAGCATCTCGGCCACCGGGAACAGGTCATCGACTTCCAGCAAACGTCGCTCGGCCACCGTCGGCAGACCGGCGTGCCCGTTGTAGGGCTCGGCAGCGAGGGTTTCGATCAGGCCGGCCATCAGGTTGGTGGACACTTCCGGCAACAGGCTGCCCATTTTCAGCTCGGGCAGGCCACGGCTGGCGTCGGCGCTGCGCCGGTCGGTCATCAGCGCGTAAATGTCGTCAACCATCTGCCGGAAGGTCGGGTCCAGGCGGTTACGCGGGTGGGCAAATGGCACCTTGATCTCGGCGACCACACGGCCCGGGTTGGACGACAGCACCAGAATGCGGTCGCACATCAGCACTGCTTCTTCGATGTTGTGGGTCACGATCAGGATCGACTTGATCGGCAACTGCTTGCCGCTCCACAAATCCAGCAGGTCGGTGCGCAGGGTTTCGGCGGTGAGTACGTCCAGCGCCGAGAAGGGTTCGTCCATCAACAACAGCGTCGGGTTGACCACCAGGCCGCGGGCAAACCCCACGCGCTGGCGCATGCCGCCGGACAATTCACGGGGGTAGGCGTTTTCAAACCCGTCGAGACCGATCAAGTCGATGGCGGCGAGGGCACGTCGGCGGGTTTCCTTGCGCTCGACCTGCAAGGCTTGCAGGCCGGCTTCCACGTTTTCCAGCACGGTCAGCCACGGGAAAAGGGCAAAAGTCTGGAACACCATGGCCACGCCTTCGGCCGGGCCGTTGAGTGGCTTGCCCTGGTAGCGCACATCGCCCGAGGAGGGCTGGATCAGCCCGGCGATGATGCGCAACAGTGTGGACTTGCCGGAGCCGGAGCGGCCGAGCATGCCGACGATCTCGCCTTCGTGCAGGCTCAGGTCCACGCCGCTGAGCACTTGCAGCTCGTCTTTGCCCTTGCCGAACACCCGGTTCACGTTTTTCAGCGAGTAAATTTCCGGGGTGTCGACAGTGTGTTCAGTAGGGGTAGTCATCACGGCGAATCCCGTCAATTCAAACGAAGTTTGTTTTCAGCGATGGCGTACATCGGTCGCCAGACCGCACGGTTGAACGCCACCACAAAGATCGACATCACCACCACGCCCAGGGCGATCTTGGGGAAGTCGCCGGCGGCGGTGGTTTGGGCGATGTAGGCGCCCAGCCCGTGGGCGACCACGTTGTCCTGGCCCCACGAGACGTATTCGGACACGATGCTGGCGTTCCACGCGCCGCCCGAGGCGGTAATCGCGCCGGTGACGTAGTAAGGGAGAATCCCCGGCAACATCACCTTGCGCCACCACAGCCAGCCGCGAATGCGGAAGTTGGCGGCGGCTTCCTTGAAGTCATTCGGAAACGCGCTGGCCCCGGCGATCACGTTGAACAGGATGTACCACTGGGTGCCGAGTACGATCAGCGGGCTCAGCCAGATGTCCGGGTTGAGGTTGTAGTGCAGGATCACGATTACAAACACCGGGAACAGCAGGTTCGCCGGGAAGGCAGCGAGGAACTGCGCCAGTGGCTGGATCTTTTCCGCCAGGCGTGGGCGCAAACCGATCATCACGCCCAGCGGCACCCAGATCAGCGAGGCGATCAGGATCAACCCGGCCACCCGCAGCAGCGTGATCAAACCCAGCACAAACACATGGCCGACTTCGGCGAAGGTCACTTCGGTGCCGACGTACAACACGATGTGATACAGCGCATAGGCGGCCATCAGTGCAATCACCGTGCCCCAGACTACATCGATCACTTTCGAGGCTGCCGGGGTTTGCGCAGGCAATGCCTTGAGCGCACCGCCCCCCAGGCTGAAACGCTTGTTGCCGATACGGCTGATGGCGCGGGTGATCGGGCGCAGGATGCGCTGCACGACGCGTGTGCGCTGGATCAGGTTCAGCAGCCAGGATTGCGGCGCGGCGCCTTGTGAGGCGGTGGTTTCCATGCGGAACTTGTCGGCCCAGGCCACCAGCGGGCGGAACAGGAACTGGTCGTAGATCAGGATCACCGCAACCATGGCGAGGATCACATAGCCCACGGCGTGCAGGTCTTTCTGCGCAATCGCCAGGGCGAGATACGAGCCGACGCCGGGCAGGGTGATGGTCTTGTCGCCGACGGTGATGGCCTCGGAGGCCACCACAAAAAACCAGCCGCCGGACATGCTCATCATCATGTTCCACACCAACCCTGGCATGGCGAATGGTACGTCGAGCTTCCAGAATTTCTGCCAGCCGGAAAGACGCAGGTTGGTCGATACCTCCACCAAGTCATGGGGCAGCATGCGCAGCGACTGGTAGAAGCTGAACGTCATGTTCCAGGCCTGGCTGGTGAAGATCGCGAAGATCGCCGCGAACTCGGCGCCCAGCACGCGGCCGGGAAACAGCAACAGGAAGAACGTCACGGTGAACGAGATGTAACCGAGTACCGGCACCGACTGCAGGATGTCGAGCACTGGCACCAGCAGTTTTTCGGCGCGCCGGCTTTTGGCGGCCAGCGTGCCATACAAAAAGGTAAACACCAGTGCCGCCACCATCGCCGCGAGCATGCGCAAGGTCGTGCGCATCGCGTATTCCGGCAGATTGGCCGGGTCGAGGGAGATGACTTCACTTTGCAAGGTGGCGATAGGCGCCCAGGTTTCGCGGGCGGTAATAGAGAAAAACAGCAGAAAACCGATCACCAGCGGCAGGGCGACCAGGTCCCAGCGGTTAGGCAGCAAGCGCAGGGTCGACGCCGGCAGGTAGTCACGAAAGACTCGATTCATAGGCAATTGCTCATAGGCAGTCAGTCCTGCGGCGTTCAGGTTCGCAAAAGCGTAGTGGGTGTGAGCTTAGCTTCTCTTCAAGCACTCACCGAGAAGGGGCGGGCGCGCTTCTCCATGAGCCAGGGGCAGCGCATCTGGGGGAGATGTGCTGTTGGCGGAATTGTACGTTTCTAAATGTTACAAGCGCATAAATTTGCTGTCAGTTTCCTGTACGAACTGCGACCTGGTGGCTCGGTATTGGGTCGGGATTCATTCAAATAGCAGATCGGAGGAATTCGGCGCTGAAATACGCAGTGATTCAAGTTTTCTGATGCCTTGGAACCTCCTTTGGGTAAATGCCAATCAGGTAGGCAGATGGCTGGCTGGAACATGTCATCCGACATTGCGATTTTGATACCTGAATTTGAGAAGGTGCCCTATGACTTCAGTAAACACGCGTCCACAAACTCCTTATATGACGGGCTATGAACAACCCCGAAATTCGGTTCCTGCCGGTCAGGAAAACAACCCTGAGGCGTCAGGAAGCGCCGGCCCACAGACCTACTCCGAGCCTCCCCGAGGCCCGATGACGCCCGAGCAACGCGGGCAGTTTTCGAGCCACAGCGGGATGATCAATCCGCAGCCCCCTCAGGGGGCTGATATGTCGGCCGAGCTAGCCGAAGTGGCCCAAAAAAACCAGAATCTTCTCGGCAAGTACGCAACTCTGGCCACAAAAATACAGACAAAGCTCCCTGAGCTCGCCACGAAAATAGGGACACTGGAGCAACAGATCCATTCTTCACGTCAACAGACTGAAGGCACGTCCGGTGCTCAAGGCTCTAAGCTACAGAACCGTTTTGCCGATGCTCAGACCGTAGCGACTGAACCACCCGAAACATCTGACACGCCGGACACGCAAACAACTGAGCAAGTCCACGCTGCCGGCTTTGCCCAGTTGACCGAAGATATCTCCCAGCTTAAAAACGCACTCGGCGTGTTAATGCAGAACTTGAAGAATGCAATGACAGTACTGACTGACAAGCTTGATGAACTGACTCAATTGCTCAGCCAGAGCGCACCGCAAAACCAGAATCATCCTCTGTCGGCAGGCACCACTGAAGCTGCGCTACCGAACGACATGGCGCCTGAAATGATGACTCCATCGCAAGCTAAAAAGCCCGCTTTGACCAATGAATCAACAGAGTCTGCTCCTGGCACGATTGAGTACTTCAAGCAGGAAAACCAAAAGCTTGAGATTCAAATTGATGAGATGACGGCTTACTTTGAGCAAATGATGTCAACTCTTGAGGAACAGATCAAAACCTTAACCCGGCAAATCGAAGCCCAGGCGAAATAGGGCGATACCGGACCAACCAGTGTGGTGGGCGTCCTTCACACTGGCGTTTTTCAGTTTGAATCCGTTACTCAAACCGCAGGATCACCCGGCGGTTGTGCTTGCTCTTCTTCTCGATCTTTTCGCAAAACACCCGGCCAATTTCCTCTGTGTTGACCACGTGGGTGCCACCGCACGGCTGGATGTCGATTCCGCTGATTTCTATCACCCGCACCGAGCCCTGGATCACCGGTGGCGCGACGGCCTGGGTGCGGGTGATCTGCAGCAGCGTGGAATACTCCGAAGCGGGCATCGACAAGGTTGTCACCGCGTGGGCCTGTTCGATCAAAGCGTTGAGGTCACGGGTGATGCTGTCTTTGTCGAGCGTCATTTCCGGCAGGTCGAAATCCAGACGGCCTTTATCGGCGCTGATGCTGCACCCGGTCACAGGCGCATCGATGATCGAGCACAACAAGTGCAGGCAGGTGTGCATCTTCATGTGCTGGTAGCGGCGCTCCCAATCCAGGCCCGCATCCACCTGCACGCCGGCCGTCAATTGTTCGGGGCAGTGTTCAACCTGATGCCAGATGATCGAGCGCAACACCGGGTCGCGCACGGTGCCCGTCACCGCCACCCGCGTACCGTCGGGCAAGGTCAGGTGGCCGGTGTCGCCGGGCTGCCCGCCGCCGGTGGGATAGAACAAGGTGTGCTCCAGGGCAATGCCGTGTTCGCTGACGGCAATCACCCGGGCACTGAAGGCGTTCTGGTAAGGCGCGCTGTCAAACAGCGCCAGGGTTTCCATGGTGTGCACAGACATGTTCAACCTCCGACAATCAATGGGCTGGCTTGCAACAGGTGACGCACCATTGCGCTCAAGCCAGGGGGGGAGAGCAGGGTGATTTCAAATTCCGGGCCACTGACTTTCAGGTTCAGCGGCAGGCGCGGCAGTTGCTCACCTATATCCAGGCGCCGCAGACGAAATTGCAGGTGATGACGTTCTTTGACGGTGGGCTCCAGCATCAACCCCTGCAAGGGGTGAAAGTCGGCGTCCAGCACCGTGACCTTGTGGCTGCCGCTGACCTCGCCAACCACGTGCAAACGCTCATCCAGGGCGAAGGCACCCAGGTAGCTGCCCTGGTCTGACTCGGTATTTTTTTGCAGTTGAACCTGGTTGACCACCTTGACCTTGGTGCCTGCCGGCACATCCTGGGTAATGACGCAGGACGGGCTGATAAACACGTTGTCGCCGATCAGTACATAGCCCAGCACGCGTGCACCGGAGCCCACCTCCACATTGTTGCCCAAGCGCGGGTGGCGCTTGCCGTCCGGGTTGTTGGCGATCCCCCGTGCACCCAGGGTGACACCGCAGAGGATGTAGCAGTCGTTGCCGATTTCGCAGGTCTCGCCGATCACCGTGCCGTAGCCGTGGTCCAGTACAAAACGCCGGCCGATGCGCGCCGCCGGGTGAATCTCGGCGCCGGAAAGGATCTTGCCCTGGTTACTGAGCTTGAGGGCGATGCGCGAAAACACGCCGTTGGCCTTGTCGGGGAAATTCCACACCAGGTGCGCAAGGCGGTAGAACAACACCGCCTTGAAGGAGGCGTAGGACTCCAGTATCAGCTCGCCGCGCCCGCGGGATGCCGGATCACGATAGGCATAGGCGATCAAGTCTTCGGCCACGGCCTGCGCGGCGTTCTGGATCAGCGGTGCCAGATGTGGCTCCAGCTGCTTCATCTGCGCAGGCGTCAAGGTCTTGATGAGGTGAGTGATCAACTCATCGTGCAGCTGTTGCATGTCGATAAAGCCCCCCATGGAGGCACCCCCGCATTCTGGTCTGTTGGGAAACCGCTTATTCGAAACTGGGCAGGTAGCCGTCGGCATTGTCGTAGACCACTGTCAGCACCACCGTTTCGGGCGGCAGTTCGGGGGCAAGTTGGGCAATGGCGACCATATTGGCGGCGGACGACAACCCCAGGCTGATGGCGTCGGTGCGCATGATGCGTTTCATCATGTCGATGCACGCCTGGCGCGACACCTTGAGCATGCCATCCAGCACGTTCACGTTGAGAATGCTGGGGATCAAGCCGATCGACAGGCCCTGGATATGGTGCGGCGCATGCTGGTCTTTCAGCAGGTCGCATTCCTCCGGCTCCACGCCCATCACACGCAGGGCTGGCCAGGCTGTTTTCAGGGTTTCGCCGATACCGGTGATATGCCCGCCTGTGCCGATGCCGCTGACGAAATAGTCCACGCGCAGATCACCGAAGGCTCGCAGGATTTCCGGCGCGGTGGTGTCGCGGTGGGTTTGCGGATTGGCGCCATTGCGCTGCTGGTTGAGCATGACGTAGTTGGGGTTTTCCAGCTGCAGCTCCATGCACTTTTCGCCATGGGAGTTGTTGCCCAGACGGCTGTCCGAGAGCACTACCCTGGCGCCATACAGGCGCAGCAGCTTCTGCTTTTCGGGGCTGTAGTTGTCGGGAATCACCAGCACCACTTTGTAGCCCAGCACATTGCCGGCCATCACCAGGCCGATGCCGGTGTTGCCGCCGCTGGGCTCGATGATGGTTTGCCCTGAATCGCGAATCAGCACGCCCCGTCGCTCGGCGTCGAGGATCATCCCCAGGGCAATGCGCGCCTTGTGGCTGCCGCCGGGGTTGAGGGATTCAAGCTTGGCGTAGACCTCTATGCCGAGGTCTTCGGAAAACTGCGCCAGGCGCACGATCGGCGTTTGGCCGATTACGTCGAGAATGGAGTTATGCAGCATCGGTCAGCCCCCGGCTCAGTACAACGGCATGTCGGGTTCGACGTCGCGGACCCAATGCTTCATGCCGCCCTGCAGCACCTTGGTATTGGCAAAACCTGCGGCCAGCAGTGTGCTGGCGGCTTGCTCGGCGCGGGTGCCGGCGTAGCAGATCAGGTAGTGAGTGTTGTCGCGGCTGAGGCTGTCGAGTTGCCCGTCCAGTTCGGCCAGCGGGATATGCACCACGCCTGGCAACTTGCACACCTCCAGCTCACTGGCGTCGCGCACGTCCAGCAGCACGTCGGCGCTGCGGTGGTGGTCGAGCACTTGTTTGAGTACGCGTGGTTTGATGTAGCGCTCTTCGGCGAGTGCCGGCCGGCTCGGTACGGCATCGGCGCAGAGGGCCGGGGCCAGGGTTTCGCTGTGGCGCAGCTCCGAGCAGCAGGGGCAGTCGGGGCGACGCTTGAAACGGATTTCGCTGAACTTCATCGCCAGGGCGTCGAAGCGCATCAAGCGGCCGGACAAGGGCTCGCCAATGCCGATCAGCAACTTGATGGCTTCGGTGGCCTGAATCATCCCGACCACACCCGGCAGCACGCCAATCACCCCGCCGGCGCTGCAGTTGGGTGCAAGCTCTGCAGGTGGCGCGGAAGGGAACAGGCAGCGGTAGCAAGGCCCGCCTTTGTAGTTGAGTACGCTGATCTGCCCGTCAAACCGGTAAATGGCACCGTAGACCAAGGGTTTGCCAAGCTGCACGCAGGCGTCGTTGACCAGGTAGCGCGTGTCGAAATTATCGGTGCCGTCGATCACCAGGTCGTAGGCGCCCACCAGCTCCAAAGCGTTGTCGGCGTTCAGGGCGGTGTTGTGCGCATTGATCTGAATATGGCTGTTCAAGTCCTGCAGGCGCTGTTTGGCGGAATCGACCTTGGGCATGCCCAGCGTGCTGTTGCCGTGAACGATCTGGCGTTGCAGGTTGCTGCTTTCCACCACGTCAAAATCCACCAACCCGAGGGTGCCGATGCCCGCTGCTGCGAGGTACAGGCTGATGGGCGAGCCCAGGCCGCCGGTGCCGATGATCAGCACCTTGGCCTTTTTCAGGTTCAATTGACCTTCGCGGCCGACGCCCGGCAGGGTGATGTGGCGTACGTAGCGCTGTACTTCTTCATTGCTCAGGGCGTCCACATCCATACCGCCGGAGGTGGCGAGCAGCACTTCGATTCTGGCTTTTTCCGGCAGCGGCTCGTCGGCGCCGATCAATTCTTCTTCAGCGGTGAACAGGAAGTGCTCCTTGAGCTGGTTGTTCTTTTCATGAAACAGGTGCTGGCGCAGCTGCGGGTGGCTGCTGCAGAGGTTTTCAATGACTTCGCGCAATGTCGATCCGGTGCCCTCGAGGGTCGCTTCCGGCAGCTTGGCCACGCGAACCAGAATGTCGGGGAAAGAGACAGCGTTCATGGACAACTCCGTGTGCAGGTCGTTGAAAGGGTTGAGGGCGAAATGCTTGCCATCCCAGGCAAACAGCTTGGAGCCCAGGGCCTGGCCTTGACGAACATCCACCACCAGATAGCTCACGGGGTAGATCGGTTCGCCCAGGAACAGTGCCTTGTCCTGGTCTTCTTCACTGAAATAGGCGCCGACATCCGGGTGGGAGTGGTAGATCACCACCACCGGGTTTTCGCTGCGAAACGCCTTGTTCATCAGCAACGTGTCGGCTACCGAAAAGGTATAGCCGTTGGCCGCGCTGCGTGGGTACATCTGCGGGTCCTTGCGGTGCAGTTCGTTCTGGATATTGCTGCCCAGGTACACGCTGCCGTCGGCGAAGACAAAACCACAGCATTCCTCGGGATAGCTGCGGCTGGCGTGGGCGTAGATCTGTTCCAGGGTTTTTGGGCGGAGGACGTCCATGTTTCTCTCGCGTTGTTCATGTTGACGGGGCTGGAGGGTCAATTTTTCTTGGCCAGGAGTTTTTCAATCGGCAACTTGGTGATCGCAAAGCCGGCCAGGAGGATGGCCGAATAGAGCATCAGGTCGCGGGAAATCGCCACGCCTTCATACCAGGCGCCGATGATCACCGCGAACACCGGAAAGATGATGAACACGAACGACAGGATGATCGGGCTCAGGCGCTTGAGCAGCATGAAGTACACGATGAAACCGCCCACCGACGCTACCAGCCCCAGGTAAAACAGCGCGCTCCAGGAGCGCAGGGTGATGTTTTCGAAGGTTGGTGTTTCAAACCACAGGCCGGCCACGAACAGCATCAGCCCGGCGATGCCGATGGGCAGTGTGTTGTAGGTGATCACGCTGATGGCACTGCCTTTTTGCTTGGTAATGACATAGCACAAGGCATGCATGATCGCGGCGGTCAGGATTGCCAGCACGCCGAAGAACTCGGCGTGGTCCAGGTGCAGGCCCTGGCTCTTGATGATCATGTACAGGCTGCCGAAACCGATGCCGATGCCGACCACCTGGGAAAAGTAGATGCGCTCACGCAGAAACAGCGCGGAGAAGATCAGGATGAACACCGGCATGCAGCTGAAGAGCAGGGCGGTGAGGCCGGACGAGACATGCATCTCGCCATAGTTGAGCAGGTAATAGGGAACGCTGAAGTAGGAAAGGGTCACGAACACGAAGAACCAGCGGCTTTCCCGTGGAAACAGAATGGGCTCCCGGCGCACCAGGGCAAAACACAGAAACAGCGGGAAGGCGATCAGAAAGCGCAGGCCGGCGGACGTCAGCGGCGGCACGCTCTCGACGGCGATCTTGATGCCCAGCCAGGTGGTACCCCAACTCAGGCACACGATAAGAAACATCACGCTGGTGATCAGCCCGGCCAGCCACTGTTTCTGGGTTTTTGTTTTTGTTGTGTTTTCGAGAACGGCGGACATTGGCATCGTTTATTGCTTCCCTGAGCCGGAATTGAACTCTATATTGACTGTGTATTAAGTTGTTTCATCCGGTGATTGAACCCGTAAAAGCACACTATTAGGGCCAAAGATGACTGTCAAAACAAATATTGACATGGTGTCAATTATGCGTGAGGGGTTGTCCAGCGGGCAGGGCGTGAAGTACAAGCGCCTGTCTGATGTCATGGAACGGGGCATCCTTGAGGGCTTGATTGAACCGGGACGAAAATTGCCACCCCACCGCGTGCTGTCCGACAACCTGGGTGTGACCATCGGCACCATCAGCCGGGCCTACGGCGAGTTGGAGCGCCTGGGGTTGGTGGTGGCACGGGTAGGTGACGGAACATTCGTGCGCAAGCGTGGGATGGAGCGTCAGCGCGATGAAGGCTTTCGCAACTTCAGCGAGGAGCCGCGCCAGTATTTCGACATGAGCCGCAACATGCACATTCCCGGGCAGGAGACGGTGTTTCTGGCCCAAAGCTTCCAAACCCTGTCGACCAATGCCAAGTTCCTCCAGGACATCAGCGCCTACACCCCGGACGCCGGCCTGCCGCGCTACCGTGAAGCGGGCGCGCAGTGGCTGGTGCAGCGTGATTTTCACCCGATTCCGGAGCAAGTCATCTGCGTCAATGGCGGCCAGCATGGCTTGCTCTGCTCGATGATGGCGCTGCTGCGTGCGGGCGATACGGTGGTCACCGAACAGCTGACCTACCCGGGATTGATCACCGCTGCGCGCATGCTCGGCGTGCGGCTGATCGGGCTGGAGATGGATGAAGAAGGCGTGCTGCCGGGCGCGCTGGATGAAGTCTGTCGAAATCACCGGGTTTCAGCGTTGTACTGCACACCGACCATCCAGAACCCGACCACGGCGGTCTTATCGATCCCGCGTCGGGAGGCCTTGGCCAAAGTGTGCCGCGAACACAACCTGTTGATTCTTGAGGACGAAGCCCACGGTGTATTGGTGGAAGACCGGCCGCCGCCCCTGAGCTTTTTCGCACCCGAACGTACGATTTTGATCAGCAGTTTGAGCAAGGCGGTGTCTGCCGGGTTGCGGGTGGGCTATGTGCATGCGCCGCCTGCGCTGGTCAGCCGTATTTCAGCCGCGCTGCGGTCGACCTGCTGGATGGCCACGCCGGTGACCCTGGAGTTGGCGACCCAGTGGATTGAAAACGGCACGGCGGAGTACCTGCTGCGCCAGCAGATCAACGAGATCAGCCGGCGCAAGGCGTTGGTGCGCGACTTGCTGAGTGGCTTGCAATACCGAACCCACCTCAACAGCCCGCACTTCTGGATTGAAGTGCCGGAGCCTTGGCGTGCGTCGGAAATCGAGGCGGAGCTCAAGCAGAACAATTACCTGATCGCCACCGCCGAGGCGTTTGCTGTGGGGCAGACGGCGGTGCCGCAGTTTATTCGGGCGAGTATTTGTAATACGTCGGGCGATGATCAGTTGTTGCGGGCGGGGTTTGATGCGTTGGCGACGGCGTTGGGGCAAGGTGGCGGGCGGTTTCAGCTGTAGGCAGGTTTACCGCGTTATCGTTCATCGCAGGCAAGCCAGCTCCCACATTTTGATTTGTGAACACATTCAAAAGGTGGGAGCTGGCTTGCCTGCGATGAGGCCGGCCCTGGCAAAAAAATTACTTGAAGCGCCGCTCCACACCTTTCTCCACCAGAATCTTCGCCGATATCTCTTCCACCGAAAAATGCGTGGAATTGATGTGCGCAATGTTCTCGCGACGAAACAGATTTTCCACTTCACGCACTTCGAACTCGCACTGGGCATAGCTGGAGTAACGGCTGTTGGGCTTGCGCTCATTGCGGATAGCCGTCAGCCGGTCCGGGTCAATGGTCAGGCCAAACAGTTTGTGGGAGTGCGCGCGCAAGGCGGCGGGCAGCGTCAGGTGCTCCATGTCATCTTCGGTCAACGGGTAGTTGGCCGCGCGGATACCGAACTGCATCGCCATATACAGGCAGGTCGGCGTCTTGCCGCAGCGGGACACGCCCACCAGGATCAAATCCGCCTTGTCGTAGTAGTGCGTGCGGGCGCCATCGTCGTTGTCGAGGGCGAAGTTCACCGCTTCGATACGCTCCATATAGTTGGAGTTGTGCCCAATGGAATGGGACTTTCCTACGGAATAAGACGAGTGTTCACTCAGCTCCTGTTCCAGTGGCGCCAGGAACGTGGAGAAAATGTCGATCATGAAACCATTGGAGGTTGCGAGGATCTCACGAATGTCTTGATTGACGATGGTGTCGAAAATGATCGGGCGCATGCCGTCTTTTTCGGCCGCCAGATTGATTTGTTGTACCATGGCCCGCGCTTTGTCCACGCTGTCGATATAAGGCCGCGTGAATTTGGCGAAGGTAATGTTTTCGAACTGCGCGAGCAGGCTTTGACCCAGTGTTTCGGCTGTGATGCCGGTGCCGTCGGAGATAAAGAAAGCAGATCGTTTCATTTGAGCCCTGGGCCTTAAGCTGATGGCGAATCTTGGATATGATAGGCGCGATTTTGCCGTCCCGCAGTGGGCCGCATTCTCACTTATTTTCCAGGTCCAGGCCACAAACGCCGCAGAAAGCTCCTGTTGAGCAGCCGGCGCCCTGAGCTTTTCCAACACAGTTAGTGGAGAGATCACCTTGGTAGAGTACGTAGTTTCCCTCGATAAGCTCGGCGTCCATGATGTAGAGCATGTGGGGGGCAAGAACGCATCCCTCGGCGAGATGATCAGTAATCTTGCAGGCGCTGGTGTCTCGGTGCCCGGTGGTTTCGCCACCACGGCCCAGGCTTACCGCGATTTCCTCGAACTGAGCGGCCTCAACGCTCAGATCCACGCCGCGCTGGACGCCCTGGACGTCGATGACGTCAATGCCCTGGCCAAGACCGGTGCCCAGATCCGCCAATGGATCATGGAAGCCGAGTTCCCCGAGAAGCTCAACGAAGAAATCCGCACCGCCTTCGCCACACTGTCGGCCGGTAACCCGGACGTCGCCGTTGCCGTGCGTTCCTCGGCCACCGCTGAAGACTTGCCCGACGCCTCTTTCGCCGGCCAGCAAGAAACCTTCCTGAACATCCGTGGCGTGGAAAACGTGATCCGCGCCGCCAAGGAAGTGTTCGCCTCGCTCTTCAACGATCGCGCCATCTCCTACCGCGTACACCAGGGTTTCGATCACAAGCTGGTGGCCCTGTCTGCCGGTGTGCAGCGCATGGTGCGTTCGGAAACCGGCACCGCCGGCGTGATGTTCACGCTGGATACCGAATCGGGCTTCCGTGACGTGGTGTTTATCACCGGCGCCTACGGCCTGGGCGAAACGGTCGTACAAGGCGCGGTCAACCCGGACGAATTCTACGTTCACAAGCAGACTCTTGAGGCCGGTCGCCCGGCGATCCTGCGCCGCAACCTGGGCAGCAAGGCGATCAAGATGATCTACGGCGACGAGGCCAAGGCCGGTCGCTCGGTGAAAACCGTGGATGTGGACAAGGCCGAACGCGCGCGTTTCTGCCTGACCGACGCTGAAGTCAGCGAGCTGGCCAAACAAGCGATGATCATCGAAAAGCACTACCAGTGCCCGATGGACATCGAGTGGGCCAAAGACGGTGACGACGGCAAGCTGTACATCGTGCAGGCTCGCCCGGAAACCGTGAAGAGCCGCACTTCGGCCAATGTCATGGAACGCTACCTGCTGAAAGAAACCGGCACCGTGCTGGTAGAAGGCCGTGCCATCGGCCAGCGCATTGGCGCGGGTAAGGTGCGGATCATCAAGGACGTGTCTGAAATGGACAAAGTCCAGCCAGGTGACGTCCTGGTTTCCGACATGACCGACCCGGACTGGGAACCGGTGATGAAGCGCGCCAGCGCCATCGTCACCAACCGTGGCGGGCGTACCTGCCACGCGGCGATCATCGCCCGTGAGCTGGGCATTCCGGCAGTTGTCGGTTGCGGCAACGCCACCCAACTGCTGAAAGACGGCCAGGGTGTGACCGTTTCCTGTGCCGAAGGCGACACCGGTTTCATCTTTGAAGGCGAACTGGGCTTCGACATCAAGCAAAACTCCGTCGACGCCATGCCGGACCTGCCGTTCAAGATCATGATGAACGTCGGTAACCCGGACCGCGCCTTTGACTTCGCGCAGTTGCCGAATGCCGGTGTGGGCCTGGCCCGCCTGGAATTCATCATTAACCGCATGATCGGCGTGCACCCCAAGGCGTTGCTGAACTACGACGGCCTGCCGCTGGACATCAAGGAAAGCGTCGACAAGCGCATCGCCGGCTACAACGACCCAGTGGGCTTCTACGTTGAGAAACTGGTGGAAGGCATCAGCACCCTGGCGGCGGCGTTCTACCCGAAAAAGGTCATCGTGCGCCTGTCGGACTTCAAGTCCAACGAATACGCCAACCTGATCGGCGGCAAGCTCTACGAGCCGGAAGAAGAAAACCCGATGCTGGGCTTCCGTGGTGCCTCGCGTTACATCAGCGAATCGTTCCGTGACTGCTTTGAGCTTGAGTGCCGCGCCCTCAAGCGCGTGCGCAACGAGATGGGCCTGGACAACGTCGAGATCATGGTGCCATTCGTGCGCACCCTGGGCGAAGCGAGCCAGGTTATCGATCTGTTGGCGGAAAACGGCCTGTCCCGTGGCGAAAACGGCCTGCGCGTGATCATGATGTGCGAGTTGCCGTCCAACGCGATTCTGGCCGAAGAGTTCCTGGAGTTCTTCGACGGTTTCTCCATCGGCTCCAACGACCTGACCCAGCTGACCCTGGGCCTGGACCGTGACTCCGGGATCATCGCTCACCTGTTCGACGAGCGTAACCCTGCGGTCAAGAAGCTGCTGGCCAACGCCATCCAGGCCTGTAACAAGGCCGGCAAGTACATCGGCATCTGCGGCCAGGGCCCTTCCGACCACCCGGACCTGGCCAAATGGCTGATGGAACAGGGTATCGAAAGCGTCTCGCTGAACCCCGACTCCGTGTTGGAAACCTGGTTCTTCCTCGCGGAAGGCCAAGCGTCCGCCTAAGGTCGACACGTCAAAAGTGCCGGTCACTCGCCAAGGGTGACCGGCATTCTTATCTGTACAGGGCGGGAATCCTCGCGGACGCCGCCCTTTTTTGTGCAAGAGCATTATGCAAAGCAGCAGCAACTTGTTTCCCGTCGCCCTGATCAGCGCTGAACGTCGTAGCGACCTGAGTGAAGATGTGTATCGCCTCAAGCCCGGCAACAGCCCCGACGGCACCGTCGAGTTGGCCGTGACCCGTTTGGGCCTGGCGGATGTCCCGGAAAACCGGGGCACGCCGGTTATTTTGTTGCACGGCAGTTTTTCCAACCGGCGCTTTTGGTATTCACCCAAGGGCATCGGCCTGGGCGCCTATCTGGCACGTCAGGGGTTTGATGTGTGGATTCCCGAGATGCGCGGCCATGGCTTGTCCAAGCGCAATCAGCATTACGCCAACAATCGTGTGGCGGACTATGCGCGCTACGACTTGCCGGCCATTGGCGCCTTTGTGCGCGAGCAAAGCGGACAGGTGCCGCATTGGGTCGGCCATTCGCTCGGCGCCACCACGCTGGCGGCGGCGCTTGGCGGCCAGCACCTTGGCGCGCCTGCGGTGGCATCTGTGGCGTTGTTTGGCTGCCAGGTCAGCCGTACCCATTGGCCGCTGAAAATTCCACCGGTGGAGTGGGGCAGTCGCCTGCTCTTGAAGCGCTTTGCCCACGTCTCTGGCCCGCGCTTCAAGCGGGGGCCAGAGGACGAGCCGGCAGGCGTGATGATCGAGGCCATGCGCTGGAACGGCTTGTTTGGCCGTTTTGGTGATTCGCAGCGCGATTGGTGGAAAGGCCTGGCCGAAGTCGATGTTCCACTGCTGGCCGTCAGCGCGGCTGGCGATCAGCAGGACCCTGACTGGGCGTGCCGCAAGCTGTTCGAACAAGTCGGTTCCGAGCATCGCCAGTACCTGTGTCTGGGGCGCAAGCAAGGTTTTACCGGCGATTTCGGGCATGTTGAGATGCTGGTCAGCAAAGCCGCCACAACCGAAGTGTGGCCGTTGGTGGAACAGTGGTTGAAAGATCCGCTGACACCTTTATTCGGGGTACAGTCCGAGGTGGCGGCGGCCGATTGACGAAGGGCTCTACCAAGGGCGTTTCGCTTGTTCGTGGTTGCGGCTAAGATATGACGCGTTAAACGCTTCTGGTCATATTCAGTCGCGCAGTGGCTATTGCGTTGCGGCGAGGCGGGTGGGATGTTCCACACCCGCATTCTGTGGCGCATCCTTCGAAAGACACTTCTTTGACCCAAAGGAATTTTTCAATGAACCATTACGTGACCCCCGACTTGTGCGACGCCTACCCGGACCTGGTGCAGGTGCTGGAGCCGATGTTCAGTAATTTCGGTGGCCGGGACTCTTTCGGCGGCGAAATCGTCACCATCAAATGCTTCGAAGACAATTCCCTGGTCAAGGAACAAGCCGACCAGCCGGGCGCCGGCAAGGTGCTGGTAGTGGATGGCGGTGGCTCCCTGCGCCGCGCACTGCTGGGGGACATGATCGCTGAGAAGGCCGCTAAAAACGGCTGGGAAGGGTTGGTGATCTACGGCTGCATTCGTGACGTGGACGTCATTGCCCAGACCGATCTGGGGGTGCAGGCCCTGGCCTCTCACCCGATGAAAACCGACAAGCGCGGTATCGGTGACTTGAATGTGGTGGTGACATTCGCGGGCGTGACCTTCCGCCCGGGTGAGTATGTTTACGCCGACAACAACGGCGTGATCGTGTCGCCAAGCCCGCTGAAAATGCCTGAATAAATCGCAGTAGCCGATAGGGGTGAGGATGTTCGAGGAAGAAAACGCGCAATGGGGGCTGGTGCATGCCCTGGTGCTGGACGGTAAAGGCGGTGCGCGTTCGATTGCCCGGACTGAGCTCGACGACTTGCAATTGCAGCCCCAGGAAAGCCTGTGGCTGCATTGGGATCGCAGCCATCCGCAGACCCAGACGTGGCTGCGTAAATCCAGCGGTTTGAGCGAGTTCGCCTGTGACCTGTTGCTGGAAGAAAACACGCGTCCGCGCCTGTTGCCGCTGCCGGACGCCGAATTGCTGTTGTTCTTGCGCGGTGTGAACCTCAATCCGGGCGCCGAGCCGGAAGACATGGTGTCGGTGCGCATTTTTGCCGCCGCCAATCGCGTGATTTCCCTGCGCCTGCGCCCCTTGCGCGCGACCGATGAGCTGCTGGTGCAGTTGGCGGAGGGCAAAGGGCCCAAAACTGCGTCTGAACTCATCCTTTATATGGCGCAGTACCTGACCAACAAAGTGCAGGATCTGGTCACTGATCTTTCCGAAATCGTCGATTCCGAAGAAGAAAAACTCGATGCCGACGAACGGTACACACCGGAGCATGGCAACGTTTTGCAGATCCGCCGGCGAGCGGCCGGGCTCAAGCGTTTTCTCGCGCCGCAGCGGGATATTTTTGCGCAGCTGACGCGGATAAAATTGCCGTGGTTCTGTGATGACGATGCTGACTACTGGAACGAATTGAATAACAGCCTGACCCGTTACCTGGAAGAGCTCGAATTGACCCGGGAGCGCGTGGGGCTGGTGCTTGAGGCCGAAGACCGGCGCTTGAGCGTACGCATGAATCGAACGATGTACCGCTTCGGGATCATCACCGGGATCTTCCTGCCGATGAGTTTTCTCACCGGCCTGCTGGGCATAAATGTGGGCGGTATTCCGTTCTCCGCCAGCCCCTACGGGTTCGTGATTGCCTGCCTGATGATGGTGGCCGTGGCGCTGGGACAGTGGTGGCTATTTCGACGATTGCGCTGGGTTTGACCTGAATATGACCTGAACACAGGAAGGGTCCCATGTGACCCCAAGAATTTTACCCTCGTCTTTTAAATCACTTGCGAGAGGTCTTTATGCACGATCCGTTCGAACAGTCTTTGCGTGACATGCTCAATGCTTCGCCGTCCAACCGTGACGACGATGCCTGCCTGGGCCGCGTGTTGAAAACCGCCAACCGTCAGGTAGGGGCGGGGGACCTGTTCGGGCTGCTCGGTCGTTGGCTGCCGGCGTTGATGATGGCCCTGAACAATGGTTCGGCCCACGTATCACCGGTTTCCCGTCGTAAACCTCTTGCTCGCACTGCTGATAAGGCTGATTGAATATGGAACTTGATCTCTGGACCCAGAGCCTGGTCACCGCGATGACCGCATTGTGGACCAAGGTGGCGAATTTCATTCCCAACCTGTTTGGTGCCCTGGTACTGGTGTTGCTGGGCTTTGTCGTGGCCAAGCTGCTCGACACCTTGCTGTCCAAGTTGCTTGCGAAACTGGGGCTTGACCGCCTGATGGCAGGCACCGGCCTGACCAAGATGCTGGGCCGCGTGGGGCTGCAAGTGCCGATCTCTACCCTGATCGGGAAGATCGTCTACTGGTTTATTTTGCTTATTTTTCTGGTTTCTGCGGCTCAATCCCTTGGACTTGAGCGAGTTTCAGCTACGCTCGACATGCTGGCACTGTATTTGCCGAAGGTTTTCGGTGGCGCGCTGGTACTGCTGGTAGGCGTTTTACTGGCGCAACTGGCCAACGGGCTGGTGCGCGGGGCCGCTGAAGGCGTGGGGCTGGACTATGCTGCCGGCTTGGGGCGAATCGCCCAGGGCCTGGTGATCATCATCAGTATTTCCGTCGCGATCAGCCAGTTGGAGGTCAAAACCGACCTGCTCAACCATGTGATCGTGATTGTTTTGATTACCGTTGGTCTGGCCGTTGCGCTGGCCATGGGGTTGGGAAGCCGGGAAATCGCCGGTCAGATTCTTGCGGGAATCTATGTGCGTGAGTTGTATCAGGTTGGGCAACAGGTGCGTGTGGGCGAGGTCGAAGGGCAAATCGAGGAGATCGGTACGGTCAAGACGACGGTGCTGACCGATGACGGTGAGCTGGTGTCGCTGTCCAATCGGATTCTCCTGGAGCAGCAGGTCAGTAGCCGCTAACCCGGCAAACCCTGCTAATGTACGCCGCCGCAAACCCGGCTGACCGGGCTGTAGCGGACATTGACCTGACTGTCGGCACGACTTGTTTTGAATAAAGCCCAAACGCTGTCCACGCGCTATGACCCCCGTGAGCTCTCTGATGAGGAGTTGGTCGCGCGCGCGCACACGGAGCTGTTTCACGTAACACGCGCGTACGAAGAATTGATGCGCAGATATCAACGCACTCTGTTCAACGTTTGTTCAAGGTATTTAGGGAACGATAGAGATGCGGATGATGTCTGTCAGGAAGTGATGCTCAAGGTGCTGTATGGCCTGAAGAACTTTGAGGGTAAATCGAAGTTCAAGACATGGCTCTATAGCATCACGTACAACGAGTGCATCACGCAGTATCGTAAGGAACGGCGAAAGCGTCGCTTGATGGACGCTTTGAGTCTGGACCCCCTCGAGGAAGCGTCTGAAGAAAAGGCGCCGGTTCCCGAGGAGAAGGCCGGACTTGATCGCTGGTTGGTGCATGTGAACCCAATTGACCGGGAAATTCTGGTGCTACGTTTTGTCGCAGAGCTAGAGTTTCAGGAAATTGCTGACATCATGCATATGGGTTTGAGTGCTACAAAAATGCGTTACAAACGTGCTCTTGATAAATTACGTGAGAAATTTGCGGGCGAGACTGAAACTTAGTGCGTGGCAAATATCTCTTACGTGTAGGCAAGTTCTGTTAGACTTGTCGCCGAGTTGTCCCCCGGTTTGTGGGACTGCTTTACAATCACCAGATGGGGATTTAACGGATGAAACTGAAAAACACCTTGGGCTTGGCCATTGGTACTCTTATTGCCGCTACTTCTTTCGGCGCACTGGCACAAGGCCAAGGCGCAGTTGAAGGCGAGCTGTTCTACAAGAAGCAGTACAACGATAGCGTCAAGCACATCGAAGACGGCTTCAACCCAGGCGCTCGCATTGGTTACTTCCTGACCGACGATCTGTCCTTGAACTTGTCCTACGACAAGACTAACCACACCCGTTCGAACGACGGTACTGGCAACCAGAAGATCGGTGGCGACACTAGCAGCCTGACTGCTCAGTACCACTTCGGCCAGGCTGGCGTTGATTCGCTGCGTCCATACGTAGAAGGTGGTTTCGGTCACCAGAGCCGTAGCAGCGTTGAAGCTGACGGCCACAAAGGTCGCGATCAGTCCACCCTGGCTATCGCCGGCGCTGGCGTGAAGTACTACTTCACCAACAACCTGTACGCTCGTGCTGGTGTTGAAGCTGACTACGCAATCGACAACGGCAAGTGGGACTACTCCGCACTGGTTGGTCTGGGCGTGAACTTCGGCGGCAACGCTGGCGCAGCTGCTCCAGCTCCTACTCCAGCACCAGCTCCAGAGCCAACTCCAGAGCCAGAAGCTCCAGTTGCTCAGGTTGTTCGTGTTGAGCTGGACGTCAAGTTCGACTTCGACAAGTCCGTTGTTAAGCCTAACAGCTACGGCGACGTGAAAAACCTGGCCGACTTCATGAAGCAGTACCCACAAACCACCACCGTGGTTGAAGGTCACACTGACTCCGTAGGTCCAGACGCTTACAACCAGAAGCTGTCCCAGCGTCGTGCTGACGCGGTCAAGCAAGTTCTGGTCAAAGACGGTATCGCTCCTAACCGCGTTAGCTCGGTTGGTTACGGTAAATCCCGTCCAGTTGCTGACAACGCAACTGAAGCAGGCCGTGCTGTTAACCGTCGCGTAGAAGCCTCGGTTGAAGCTCAAGCTGCTCAGTAATTACTGAGTGGTAGAAAAAAGCCCGGCTTAGGCCGGGCTTTTTTTCGCCTGCATTTTGGCCTCAGGCACTGGCTGTGGCTGCGAGGTAAGCTGCCTGCGCGGTTGCGGCGACAGGACCGATCACCAGGATCGCCGGGCTTTTCAACGCGAATACCCGTGCATCCTCCTGCATGAGCGACAGCTGGCTGCGGCACTCGCGCTGCTGGGGCAGGGATGCGTTTTCGATCATCGCCACCGGCATATCCGCCGCCATCCCGCCGTCCAGCAGTTGCTGACGAATTTCCTCCAGCTTCGCCACGCCCATGTAAATCACCAGTGTGGTGCCGCCCTCGGCCAAAGCACGCCAATTCAGGTTGCTGCCATCCTGGGTATGCGCCGTTACCAGGGTCACGCCACGGCTGACACCGCGCAACGTCAGCGAAATATCGCAGTTCGTCGCGCCCGCCAATCCTGCGGTAATGCCATTGACCAGCTCCACCTCGACCCCGCGTTCACGCAGCCATGTTGCTTCTTCACCACCCCGGCCAAAGATGCAGGGGTCACCTCCCTTGAGGCGCACCACGCACTTACCGTGGCGCGCGTACCGCAGCATCAGGCGATGGATAAAATCCTGTGGTGTCGAGCGGCAACCGCCGCGTTTGCCCACGGTGATGATGCGCGCACCCTCGCAGTGTTCCAGCACTGCAGGGTTGACCAGATCGTCGATCAGCACCACGTCGGCCTCGTGCATGGCCCTTACCGCTTTGAGGGTCAGCAGCTCTGGATCACCAGGCCCTGCGCCCACCAGCCAGACTTTTGCGCTCATGTTTTTCCCCTCACACACTGATTGCGATTGGCTGTGGGTTACTGGCCAAAAGACGTTTGATTTCCGGCACACAAGAGCCGCATTGCGTGCCACAGCCGAGTGCCTGTTTGAGTTCATCCAGGCCCAAGCCACGGGCAATGCCGGCGCACACCGTGCTCTCGCTGACGTTTTTGCAATTGCACAGAATCTTGCTGCTGGCCGCCGTGCCACCTGGCGGTGCGCTCAATGGAGCCAGAAGCCAGCGGCGCAGTTGATCGTCGGTGCGGCCTTCCAGCCACAGGCTCTGCAGCCAGTGCCGTGCCAGGGTTTCACCGGCCAGGCGCAGGGCCGTGATGCGGCCTTTCTCGATCTTCACGCGCTTGCCGATTGAGCGGCGCGGGTCGTCGTAGGCCATCACCGGGCCGTCGTTGAGGCCCAGCAGTTCATCGATTCGGGTAAGCCATTGCAGGTCGGGCGCCTCGGTATGCGCCGCACGCAGGAGTAAGGCTGGCCGTTCACGCCCCGTCAGGCTCAGGCTGACGTAGGCAAAGCCCTCGCACAGAGGTCGCAGGGCGTCAAAGTGTTGCTGAACGTTACCTTCGATCAATGCAAACAGCTGCCATGGCAATTGCACCGCTTCCAGGCGTACGCCGCTGTGTTTGAGTTCCGGTTGCTTCGACAAAGGGTCGAACGCTGGCTGCGTGAGGGCATTGACGCCGCCCTTGAGAAAGCGGTCGCCCCAATGCATCGGCAGAAACGCCTGGCCCGGGCGCACGCTGTCATCACTGCTGACAGCGACGATTACAGCGCCGCGACGGCTCTTGAGGTTGACCAAATCGCCTTCCTTGAGGCGGTGGCGCCGTAACTCATCCGGGTGCAGGCTCAACAGCGCTTCACTGACATGCCCGAATAGCTGCGCCGCTGTACCGGTGCGGCTCATGCCGTGCCACTGGTCGCGCAGGCGCCCGGTGATCAAGGTCAGCGGGAAGCGAGCGTCACGCTGCTCCTTGGCGGCGCGGTAAGGGTCGGCGATAAATTGCGCGCGGCCGCTGATAGTCGGAAACACGCCATCGGTATACAGGCGAGGCGTCCCGCTGCGTGCGCCCTCAGGAAATGGCCATTGTTGCGGCCCGACCTGGTCCAGCAGGGCATGGCTGATGCCTGACACGTCAAGGTCACGGCCGCGGGTCAGCACCTTATATTCATCAAAGACCTGTGCCGGCCTTTCAAAGGCGAACAAGCTGGCGGACCCCGGACGCAAGCGTTTCTCAAGGCGTTGTGCGAAATCCACAGTAATGGCCCAGTCCGGCCGTGCCTCTCCCGGTGGGAGGATGGCACGGCGTACGTGGGAAATTCGCCGCTCGGAATTGGTGACGGTGCCTTCCTTCTCCCCCCAACTGGCAGCGGGTAACAGCAAGTCGGCGTAGGCTGCGGTTTCGGTGGTGCGAAAGGCTTCCTGCAATACCACAAATGGGCACGCCGCCAACGCAGCGCGCACGGCGTTCTGGTCCGGCAAGGATTGCGCGGGGTTGGTGCAGGCAATCCACAGCGCCTTGATCTTGCCTGCCTGGACCTGCTCAAACAGCTCAATGGCCGTCAGCCCGGTCGGTGCCGGCAATGAATCAACGCCCCAGTAAGCGGCGACCTCCGCCCGGTGCTCAGGGTTCGCAGCCTCTCGATGACCCGGCAACAAATTCGACAAGCTCCCGGTCTCGCGCCCGCCCATGGCATTCGGCTGCCCGGTCAGGGAAAACGGACCACAGCCCGGCCGGCCAAGGGTGCCCGTGGCCAGGTGCAGGTTGATCAGCGCGCTGTTTTTCGCGCTGCCGGCGGTGGACTGGTTCAGCCCCATGCACCACAACGAGAGAAAACTGCCGGAGGTACCCACCCATTCCGCGCACAGGCGCAGTTGCTCGACGCTGATCCCGCACAGCTGCGTGACCATTTGCGGTGTGTAGTCATGCACCAGCCGCTTCAACTCGGCCATTCCTTCGGTATGGGCCTGAATGAAGTCACGGTCGATCCAGTCTTCCCACAGCAGCAGATGCAAAATCCCATGGAACAGCGCCACATCCGTCCCGGGCAAGATTGCCAGGTGCAGGTCAGCCAAATCGCAGGTGTCCGTCCGCCGTGGGTCGATCACCAGCACTTTCATCTGTGGGCGTCGCGCTTTGGCTTCTTCCAGGCGTCGGAACAATACCGGGTGGGCGTAGGCCATATTGCTGCCGACGATCATCACGCAGTCGCTGGACTCAAGGTCTTCATAGCTGCATGGCGGGGCGTCGGCCCCCAGGCTGCGCTTGTAGCCGACCACTGCCGAAGACATGCACAGCCGAGAGTTGCTATCGATGTTGTTCGTGCCGACCAATGCTCGTGCCAGCTTGTTGAAGCTGTAGTAATCCTCGGTGAGCAATTGCCCGGAGATGTAAAACGCCACGCTGTCCGGCCCGTGTTCGGCGATGGTCTCGGCGAACACATTGGCCGCGTGTTCCAGCGCGGTATCCCAGTCGGTGCGGGCACGCGCCAAGCCTTTGCCCAAGCGCAATTCCGGGTACAGGGCGCGGGCATTCAAGTCGCCAGTCAAGTGCAAGCTGGAACCTTTGCTGCACAACTTGCCGAAGTTCGCCGGGTGGCTCGGGTCGCCCTGCACCCCCAGGATCTGCGAGCCGTCATGCTCGATCAGCACGCCGCAACCCACCCCGCAATAACAGCAGGTGGACGCGGTGGTCTGGCGGTTCATCAACCGGCATCCCGCAGGGCCAGCATCACCCGGCCGTTTTCCACTCGGGCCGGGTGGTGGTGGGCGCAGCCAACGTCGGGGGCCTGGGCCTCGCCGGAGGCCAGGTCGATCTGCCAGTTGTGCAGCGGGCACGCCACGCGTTTGCCGTAGATCAAGCCTTGGGACAGTGGGCCACCCTTGTGCGGGCAACGGTCGTCGAGGGCGAAAACTTCGTCGTCGCTGGTACGAAAAATCGCGATGTCGCCTTTTGGCCCATTGATGATGCGCGAGCCCAAGGCGTTGATTTCATCGAGGGCGCAGATATCCAGCCAGTTCATGCCGGCACCTCCAGCTGTTTGACGGGGATGACATCGAATTCCTTCTTCAGCAGCGGCTGTTCCAGGCGCTCCTTCCACGGGTCCTGTTCAAACGACAGCGAGAACTGCAGCCGTTCGTTAAGCGCCTTGCGCCGTTCCGGGTCTTCCAGCACAGCCTTCTTGATGTGCTCCATGCCCACCCGTTGCAGGTAGTGCACGGTGCGCTCCAGATAGAAGGCTTCTTCGCGGTACAACTGCAGGAAAGCACCGTTGTACTCGCGCACTTCCTCGGCGGTTTTGAGCTTGACGAAAAACTCTGCGACTTCGGTCTTGATCCCGCCGTTGCCGCCGATGTACATCTCCCAGCCGGAATCGACGCCGATAATGCCTACGTCCTTGATGCCGGCTTCCGAGCAATTGCGTGGGCAACCAGACACCGCCAGCTTCACCTTGTGTGGCGACCACATGTTGAACAGGTCATGCTCCAGCTCGATGCCCAGCTGCGTGGAGTTCTGTGTACCGAAGCGGCAGAACTCGCTGCCGACACAGGTCTTCACGGTACGGATGGATTTGCCGTAGGCGTGGCCGGACGGCATGTCGAGGTCCTTCCAGACACCCGGCAAGTCCTGTTTCTTGATGCCGAGCAGGTCGATGCGCTGGCCGCCGGTGACCTTGACCATCGGCACGTTGTACTTGTCGGCCACGTCGGCAATACGGCGCAGCTCTGAAGGGTTGGTCACCCCGCCCCACATCCGCGGGACTACAGAGTAAGTGCCGTCTTTCTGAATGTTGGCGTGGGCGCGTTCGTTGATCAGGCGCGATTGCGGGTCGTCTTTCGCCTCGCCGGGCCAGGTGGAAATCAGGTAGTAGTTGAGTGCCGGGCGGCAGGTGGCGCAGCCGTTCGGGGTGCGCCAGTTCAGGTAACTCATGGTGCCGGCGATGGTCAGCAGGTGTTGGTCGCGAATGGCCTGGCGAATCTGCCCGTGGTTGAGGTCGCTGCAACCGCAGATGGCTTTTTCACTTTTCGGTTTGACGTCGGCCGCGCCGCCCACGGTGTTGATCAGGATTTGCTCCACCAAGCCTGCGCAGGACCCGCAGGAGCTGGCGGCCTTGGTGTGTTTTTTCACCTCGTCGACGCTGAACAGTCCCTGTTCCTGGATCGCTTTGACGATGGTGCCTTTGCACACGCCGTTGCAGCCGCAGACTTCGGCGTTGTCGGCCATGCTCATGGCTTTGTCCTGACCTTGGTGGCCTACGTCACCCAGGGCGTTTTCGCCGAACATCAGGTGATCGCGGATCTCGCCAATGGCATGGTTCTCACGGATCTGGCGGAAATACCAGCCGCCATCGGCGGTGTCGCCGTACAGGCAGGCACCGACGAGGATGTCGTCCTTGATCACCAGTTTTTTGTACACGCCGCCAATCGGGTCAGAGAGGGTGATGGTCTCGGTGCCTTCGCCGCCCATGAAGTCGCCGGCGGAAAACAGGTCGATGCCGGTGACTTTCAATTTGGTCGACGTGACCGAGCCTTTATAGGTGGCGAAACCGAGCTGAGCGAGGTGGTTGGCGCAGACCTTGGCCTGTTCGAACAACGGCGCCACCAGCCCATAGGCGATCCCGCGATGGCTGGCGCATTCGCCGATCGCATAGATGCGCGGGTCGTAGGTTTGCAGGGTGTCATTGACCAGAATCCCTCGGTTGCACGGGATGCCGGATTTTTCCGCGAGCTCGGTGTTGGGGCGAATGCCGGCGGCCATCACCACCAGGTCGGCGGGAATGATGTCGCCATTCTTGAATTGCACCGAGCCGACCCGGCCATTGCCGGCATCGTGCAACGCCTGGGTTTGTTCGCACAGGCGAAACACCAGACCACGGCTTTCCAGTTCGGTTTGCAGCAATTGCCCACTGGTCTTGTCCAGTTGCCGCTCCAGCAGCCATTCGCCGATATGCACCACGGTCACGTGCATGCCGCGCAGCATCAGGCCGTTGGCGGCTTCGAGGCCGAGCAGCCCGCCGCCGATCACGACTGCGTGCTTGTGCGTCCTGGCGGCGTCGATCATCGCCTGGGTGTCGGCGATGTCGCGGTAGCCGATCACACCCTGCAACGTATTGCCCGGGATCGGCAGGATAAACGGCGTCGAGCCGGTGGCAATCAACAGACGGTCGTACTCGGCTTCGGTGCCGTCCTCGGCGATGACGATGCGTTTGACGCGGTCGATCTGCACCACCTTGCGGTTGAGCAACAGCTTGATGTTGTTGTCCAGGTACCAAGCCAGGTCGTTGAGCACGATCTCTTCGAAGGTCTGCTCACCGGCCAGCACCGGCGACAGCAGAATACGGTTGTAGTTGGTGTGGGGCTCGGCGCCGAACACGGTGATGTCGTACAGGTCACTGCTCAGCTTGAGCAATTCTTCAAGGGTGCGAACCCCGGCCATGCCGTTGCCGATCATCACTAATTTGAGTTTTTTCATGTCGTTCTCCGCAATGGCTCGACAAATCACGCGCAAACAAAAAAGGCGCCCCGCTAGTTACCTAGCGAGGACGCCTTTGTCCTGGTCCCGTTCTCTCGGGAAGCTCGGCCCTTCGACGTTGAAGGGGCGGCTATATGTCTGTTGTTGGGTTGAGTAATGCAGTGGTTGTGCCAAGTCCGATGAAGCCCGGTTTTATTGGCCCTTTGCCCGGCGTTCAGTGGCTTTTCGCGCTTTAGTGGTGCAACAGCCAGTACAGCAGCACCAGATTGAACAATAACGACGCCATCGCCAGGGTTTGCCAGACCTTCAGCGGCTCGCGCTCCAGCAAAGGCCTTGGCCGAACGCTGAGTTCGCGGCGATCGGCCTGCTCCAGCACGAGCAACCATTCTTCGGCGGTTTCATAACGCTGCGCCGGTTGGGCGGCCACGGCCCGGTCCAGGCTGAGAGGCAACCAGTCCGGCAAATCGGGACGGTAGCGGCTGGCGCTGACAGCCTGAGTGAAACGTGGCCGTTGAAATGCTTCGATTTCACCGTAGGGATAGTGCCCGGTCAGCAAGTAATACAAGGTCACGCCGACGCTGTATAAATCCTGTTGCGGTGTAGGCCGATCACCACCGAATGCCTCGGGCGCGATAAAGCTCGGGGTGCCGGGCAGCAAATGGGCGCGGTCTTCAGAGAGCCCCGGGCAGTAGGCCAGGCCGAAGTCCAGCACCCGCAGTTCGCCATCGTCGCCCAACAGCAGGTTCTGCGGCTTGATATCGCGGTGCAGGATCTGCCGGCGATGCAGCATGCCCACCGCCCGCAGCAAGCGCTCGGCGATGGACTGCCATTGCGCAAGCGGTAACGGGCCTTGTTGCTTGAACAGCTGCGCAAGGGTTTGCCCGGAATATTCACGCATCACGTAGTACAAATGCTGGCGCCCGCTGGCGGCATGCACTTCAGGAAATGCACGCCCGGCAACACGTCGCAAAAACCACTCCTCCGACAGCAACGCCTGGCCGGCGTCGCTGTCATCGTCGCGATTGAGGGGCAAGGTTTTCAGCAGCCAGGGTTGCTGCTGGGTATCACGGACCCGGTACAGCAAAGACTGTCGGCTCTGCGCCAGCACGCTTTCAACGTGCCAGCCTTCAAAGCGTTGACCGGGTTTGAGCAACGGTGGCAATGGCCATTGCTGCAACTGCACCAATGCATCGCCGAGGGTCGCCGCGCCGAGTTCATCGACGCGTACCAGCAGGGCGCTGGCATTGTCCAGGCTACCGGCCAGGTGTGCAGCATTGACCAGTGTGTTGACCGCCACCTCAAGGTCGGCTTGCTCGCGCAGGATCGCGCAAATGCTGTGATCGCCGAGGGTGGCCCACACACCGTCACTGAGCAGCAGGAAGCATTCGCCCTCGCGCAGTTCGCCATCCATGAAATCCAGCACCAGGTGTTGATCCAGGCCGAGGGCGCGCTTGAGCACATGTTGCATGCCCGGTTGTTCCCACACATGGTCCTCGCTGATGCGCTGCAATTCGTCGTCGAGCCAGCGATACACCCGGCAATCACCAACGTGGGCCAAGGTGAAACGCTGGCCGCGAAACACCAGGGCGCTGAGGGTGGTCAGCAGGGGTTGGCCACCCCCGTTGGCTTGCAACCAGCGATTTTGCGCGAGCAACAAACGTTCGAGCGCCTGGGCCACGCCCCAGGTTTGCGGCGTAGCGTAGTAGTCCAGGGCCAGCGCCTGCAGGGTCGAGCGTGCGGCCAGGCCGCCGTCGGCGCACTGGCTGACGCCGTCGGCCAGTGCGCAGAGGTAGCCTTTGCTCGCGGCCAGTTCCGCCACGGGCGTGACCACCCGCAGCGCGTCCTGGTTTTCTGCCCGCGGCCCAATGGCGCTGGCCTGGGCGATGCTCAGTTGCAGGCTCATCAGACGCGTGCGGCGGTCACGGCGGCCGAACCCCAGGTGGTTCTCCAGCGACGTTTGACGCCATGCAGGCCAAACCAGGCCAGCACGCCGAGGCTGGCAAACAACCACAGGGCCAGTTGATAGCTGCCGGTGCTCTGTTTGATCGCGCCCATGCCCGCCGCCAGGGCAAAGCCACCGATGCCGCCGGCCATGCCGATCAGCCCGGTCATCACGCCTATTTCAAGGCGAAAGCGTTGGGGCACCAGTTGAAACACTGCGCCGTTTCCTGCCCCGAGGCCGAGCATGGTGCAAACGAAAAGCGCCAGTGCCGCGTAGGAACTCGGCAGATTAAAGCCCACCGCCGCGATGCAGATCGCCGCCACGCTGTACATGCCGAGCAGGGTGCGAATGCCGCCGAAACGGTCGGCCAGGGCGCCGCCCAAGGGGCGCATCAGGCTGCCGCCGAACACGCAGGCGGCGGTGTAGTAGCCGGCGGTGACCGGGCTCAAGCCGTACTGGTCGTTGAAATAACCGGGCAGGGCGCTGGCCAGGCCAATGAAACCACCGAAGGTCACGCTGTAGAAGAACATGAACCACCAGCTGTCGCGGTCGCCCAAGGCTTTAAAGTAGTCAGCCATGGACTTGGCTTTCGGGCGCTGCGGCGCATTGCGCGCCAGCCAGGCGAAGACGATCAGGGTGATCACCAGCGGAATCAGCGCAAAGCCGAACACGTTGCTCCAGCCAAACGCGGCGGCGAGCACCGGTGCCAGCAAGGCAGCAAACACGGTGCCTGAGTTGCCGGCGCCGGCGATACCCATGGCCTTGCCTTGATGTTCAGCCGGGTACCACTGGGAGGCCAAGGGCAGGGCGACGGCAAAGGACGCGCCGGCCATACCCAGGAACACGCCCAGCAACAACGCCTGCTCATAACTGTGAATACCGAGCTTCCAGGCGCCAAACAGCGCCGCGATCACAATCACCTGGCCGATCAGCCCGGCGGTCTTGGGCGACAGCTTGTCGGCCAGCATGCCCATCAAAAAGCGCAGCACCGCGCCTGCCAATATCGGCGTCGCCACTACCAGGCCACGCTGTTGGGTGGTCAGGTGCAGGTCGGCGGCAATCTGCACCGCCAGAGGGCCGAGCAGGTACCAGACCATGAAGCTCAGGTCGAAATACAGGAACGCGGCAAACAGGGTCGGGGTGTGCCCGGATTTCCAGAAGCTTGATTTCATCACGCACCTCAACGGTTGGGGTCTTTTAAGAAGGCCGAGTGATGGGGTCGCCGGCTAAAGGCCGCCCCACCGGCCCCACGCTCTGGGGCCAAAACGAAAAAACGCCGCCACCGGGTTCGCGAGGGCAAACCGGATGTGCGACGTCTTTGTCGTGGAGGGGCAACCGCCGTTGGCTACCTGTGATGAATGCTTAGCAAGAGCTGAGCCAGATCAGCCGAGCAGCTCGCTCATGGCGATAATCTGCTCCGCCACCTGGATCAGTTTCTGCTGGCGGCTCATGGCCTGGCGGCGCATCAGTGTGTAGGCCTCTTCTTCATTGCAGCTCTTCATTTTCATCAGCATGCCCTTGGCCAGTTCGATGCGCTTACGCTCGGCGAGCTGCTGGTCGCGGGCCTGGAGCTGGGCACGCAGGGCCTGGTCACTCTCGAAGCGCGCCATGGCCACGTCGAGGATCGGCTGCAAGCGCTGGGCCTGGATGCCTTCGACAATATAGGCGCTGACCCCGGACTTGATCGCCTGGCGCATCACGTTCGGGTCGTGCTCGTCGGTAAACATCACGATCGGCCGTGGCTGGTCGCGGCTGACCAGTACCACTTGCTCCATGACGTCGCGGCCGGGTGACTCGGTATCGATCAGAATCACGTCCGGGCGCACCGTTTCGACGCGTGCAGGCAGGTCGATGGTCAGGCCGGACTCATCGATCACCTCGAACCCGGCCTCGGTCAGCGCGGCCTTGAGGCGCCCGACCTTGCGCGGGGTGTCGTCTATCAACAGGATTCGCAACATATCCGTTCTCCTGTCAGCGCAAGGCTTGGCGGCCGGCGTGGTCAGCCATGGCATGCAAGCGAAAGCTGCGGGCGTAGGTGGCAGGGTCAGTACCGTCCCAGATCTTGCCGTCGATCAACTGGCTGCTGCGCAGGTCTTGGCTGTTCGCCGGCACGCCGATGGCAGCGGCGGCCTGGCGATACAGGGCCAGTTGTTGTACCTGACGGGAGACGCCGAGGTAGTCCGGGTCTTCGCGCAGCAGGCCCCAGCGTCGAAATTGGGTCATGAACCACATCCCGTCGGACAGGTAGGGCAGGTTTACCTCGCCATCGCCGAAAAAGCGCAGCGCGTGGGGGTCTTGCCAGGTGTTGCCCAAGCCGTCGTCGTAAGCGCCCAACAAGCGGGGTTCGATGCAGTCCAGCGGCGCGTCGAGGTAGTCACGGGCGCTGAGCAGTTGTGCCGTGGAGCGGCGGTTTTCCTGGCTTTCTTCGATAAAGCGGCTTGCTTCAAGAATCGCCATGACCAGTATGCGGGCGGTATTGGGATACTGATCAACGAAGGCCTGGGTGCAGCCGAGGACCTTTTCCGGGTGGTCCGGCCAGATCGCCTGGGTGGTCGCCAGGGTAAAGCCCTGGTTCTGCTTTACGGCGCTGGCGCACCAGGGTTCGCCCACACAAAAACCGTCGATACGCCCGGCTTGCAGGTGCGCGACCATCTGCGGCGGTGGCACCACCACACTGTCCACATCCTGCAACGGGTGGATGCCTTGGCTCGCCAGCCAGTAATACAGCCACATGGCATGGGTGCCTGTGGGAAATGTCTGGGCGAAGGTCAGTTTTGTGCGGCTTTGGTGCACGTGACGGTCCAGCGCCTCAGGAGTGATCACGCCTTGCTGCTGCAGGCCGTGGGACAGGTTGATGCTCTGGCCGTTCTGGTTCAGGCCCATCAGCACGGCCATGTCGGTAGGCGCGACGCCACCGATGCCCAGGTGCACGGCGTAGATCAGCCCGTACAGGCTGTGGGCAGCGTCCAGTTCGCCACTCACCAGCTTGTCACGCAAGTTGGCCCAGGATGATTGACGCTTGAGGTTCAGTGTCAGCCCGTAGGGTTGGGCAAAGCCCTGGGTCGCGGCGACGACCAGTGAGGCGCAATCGGTCAGGGCCATGAAGCCAAGGTTCAGGCTGCTCTTTTCCGGGGCATCACTGCCATTTACCCAGGCCAGCGAAGTGTTCACCGGGCTGTTGCCGACCGAATCGTTCATCAACACCTACCTTTTCTCTCAAAAAAAAGCGTCGTTCTCTGAGATGGCAGTACAAGCCATTGTGGGTAACGACGCCTTTGCCCGTAAGCCCGCTCCGACGTTGGCGCGCGCTTTGATGCAGTGTCTGTAGCAAGGCACATGCCACGGGCAGTAAGGCGTAGTTTGCCGTCAGCTTTCCATCAAGATTGAAAGCCGACGGCCTCTCAGTATGGCCGCCTCTTTACGCCAGACTGCCAGGAACCCCACGGTGTCTATCGATTCTCCGGCAATGTTGAGCGGCCACTGGTTGTGCCGGTGGCTGCTGTGCCTTGCGTTAGTGTCCGTCAATGTTCACGCCCAGGCAGAGAGCTACCAGGCCCGGGATGAAAGCCTGCACACCTTTTTTACTGTGTTGTCGGTGCCCCTGGGGCTTCCCGTCGTCGTCAGCCGCGATGTGGCGCGCAAACGCATTTCCGGTGCCTTCGATTTGGGCGCGGCGCAGCGAACGCTGGAAGTGGTCGCCGAGCAGCAAGGCCTGATCTGGTATAGCGACGGGCAGGCGTTTTACGTGTATGACGCGGGTGAGGCGAAAAGCTCGGCAGTGGCGTTGCGGCATATCTCGGCTGACAGGTTGCGCACCTTCATGCGCCGTTCCGGGCTGGATGAATCGCGCTATCCCCTCAGGGAAAGCGGCGCACAGACGTTCTATGTGACCGGCCCGCCCAATTATGTGGATCAGGTGCTGCACCTGGCCCAGTTGATGGACAGGCAACGTACCGAGGTGCGCGTGGGCGCCCAGACCTTTGGCGTGGTGCAGGTATTCAATACCCACGTTACCGACCGTCAGTACGTCATGGGCCATGAAAAGATCACGGTCCCGGGCATGGCCTCAACGATCGAAACCCTGCTGGCCATCGAGCAGAAGGCGAATGCGAAGCCGCCCCGAAGCGTGTTGGCCGACAAGAGCCTGGTGGTGATCGCATACCCCGACTCCAATAGCCTGCTGGTCAAAGGTAAGCCTGCCCAGGTCAAGGCGCTGGAGGAACTGGTGGCGGAGCTCGACAAACCCAAGCGGGCGATTGAGGTGTCGCTATGGCGGGTGGACGTGGACCGTGACGAGCTGCAGAAAATGGACGTGGCCTGGGCCCCGGCAGGTAACACCACGGCGGCGCCGACCCATGTAGTGGAACCCCTGGAAGATAACCGTTTGATGGCGCAGCTCATTGCACTGGAGCGGCGCCGCAAAGCCCGCGTTGTCGCGTTTCCGGTGGTCCTCACCCAGGAAAACGTGCCGGCGGTTTTCCAGGACAGCCATACCTTCTACCTGCCCAGGCCCGCAGGTGATAGCACTGAGTTGCAGCCCGTGTTGTATGGCACGCAAGCCAGTGTGCTGCCGCGCTTTGCGCAAGCCAACGAGATTGAAATGCAGCTGACCCTTGAGGATGAGCGGCAGATGGGGGGTAAACCCAAGCCTGATTCAGCGGCGGCGGTGGGGCGTGTGGGGGTCAGCACGGTCGTGCGTGTGCCCCAGGGCCGACGCCTTTGGCTGGGTGGTTTCCGGCGTGAGGACGAAGGGGGTGTGCGCAATCGACGTGCCGAGGTGCGACTGTTTGTGATCCAGGCCCGGGCGGTTGGGAACGAGCCCAGGCTGCTGGCCGGCGCGATCGGGCCTCCGGCGCTGACACAAAGTCAATATGAGCGGGTGCAGCGCGCGTTTGTGCGGGAAAACCATGAAAGCCCGGCAATGGAATGACGTTGCGGTTGGCGATGGTGAAAAGTCCTACGTGGCGCCTGCCAAAAGCCTCGATTACATAGGCTTTTTCCTAAGGTTGTGCGGGGCTCAGGTTTTTATAGTCGCGGCATTGGCGTATCGGCCGTTTCGGGAAGTAAGGAATTCAATGTCAGTAGTCGAATGCAGAGGTGTGTATGACCCTCGACAGTGATGGGCTGACAGCCTCACGGTTTTTTGCCGGGTGGACCTTGCATGGCGATGGCCGGTTGACCGGCGAAGGCGTGGATATTCAATTGCCGCCCAAGGAATGGCATGTGTTGTACCTGCTGCTGGCTTCCGCGGGGGCGCTGATGACCAAGGACCATCTGCTGGAGATGGCTTGGCCTCACGGGGATGTTGCGGAGGAGTCGCTCACGCGCTGCATCTATGCGTTGCGTAAACACCTGAAGGCCGACAAGGGGTTCATTAAAACGATCTACGGCAGGGGCTACCGCTTTACCTGTGCGGTGAGCGTTGAAGAGCAAGCCTCCCGCCAGATTGGGCAGGGCAGGGCGCAACGCATCTGTTTGGCGTGTGGCCAGGTGACGCATGATTAGGCGCCTGGTCAACAGTGTGTTGTTGAGTGGCTGGTTGGGCGCCCAGCAAGCCTGGGCCGGTTGCTGGGATGACGTGGCCCGCCGTTACGACATCGAGCCTGAGTTGTTGCAGGCCATTGCTGCGGTCGAGTCGGGCTACCGTGAGGGGGCGCTGAATACGGCCAACAGCGATGGCTCGCGGGATATTGGCTTGATGCAGATCAACAGCATGCACCTGCCGCGCCTGGCCAAGCAGGGGATCACTGAGCAGCGGTTGTTGAGTGAGCCCTGTTTATCGGTCGAAGTGGGCGCCTCGATCCTGGCCGAGTTCATTCAACGGTTCGGCTACAACTGGACAGCCGTGGGTTCCTACAACGCGGGTGCAGCGCCTGAGCGTGCGGCATTGCGCCTGCGTTATGCAGAAAAGATCTGGGCCCGTTATGAGGCGCTGGTTGCGCAACGCCGCTGATGATTGGATGGCGCCTCGCACCCGGGCCGTCACCCCGGCTATAATCGGCGCCACCTATCGTCGCCATCCGAGTCTAGCCCGCCCATGTATACCCTGGCCCGCCAGCTGTTGTTCAAACTCTCCCCGGAAACGTCCCACGATCTGTCCCTGGACCTGATCGGCGCCGGTGGCCGCCTGGGGCTCAATGGCCTGGTATGCAAGGCCCCGGCGAAAATGCCGGTGTCAGTGATGGGGCTCGATTTCCCCAACCCGGTCGGTCTGGCGGCTGGCCTGGACAAGAATGGCGCGGCCATCGATGGCTTTGCGCAGTTGGGGTTTGGTTTTGTCGAAATCGGCACCGTGACGCCACGCCCGCAGCCGGGCAACCCCAAGCCGCGCATCTTCCGCCTGCCGGAAGCCGAGGCGATCATCAACCGCATGGGCTTTAACAACCTGGGCGTTGATCACCTGCTGTCGCGGGTTCAGGCGGCCAAGTACAAGGGCATCCTGGGTATCAATATCGGCAAGAACTTCGACACGCCGGTGGAGCGCGCGGTAGATGACTACCTGATCTGCCTGGACAAGGTCTACGCCCATGCCAGCTATGTGACGGTTAACGTCAGTTCACCCAATACCCCGGGCCTGCGCAGCCTGCAATTTGGCGACTCCCTCAAGCAACTGCTCGAAGCCTTGCGCCAGCGCCAGGAAGACCTGGCTGTGCGCCATGGCAAGCGCGTGCCGTTGGCCATCAAGATTGCCCCGGACATGAGCGACGATGAAACCGTACTGGTCGCCCAGGCGTTAGTGGATTCGGGCATGGACGCGGTCATCGCCACCAACACCACCCTGAGCCGTGTCGGCGTTGAAGGGTTGGCCCATGGTGACGAGGCCGGCGGGTTGTCGGGCGCGCCGGTGCGTGATCAGAGCACCCATATCGTCAAGGTGCTGGCCGCCGAGCTGGCGGGGCGCTTGCCGATCATCGCGGTGGGCGGTATCACCGAAGGCAAGCACGCGGCCGAGAAGATAGCCGCCGGCGCCAGCTTGGTGCAGTTGTACTCGGGCTTTATCTACAAAGGCCCGGCGCTGATTCGCGAAGCGGTGGATGCAATCGCTGCACTGCGCTGAGCCTTCTGATGTGGGAGGGTTTGTGTGGGAGCGGGCTTTCAGTTGAAAACTGTTTTATTGACCTACCGCTTTCGCGAGCAAGCCCGCTCCCACACTTAGTCCGAGTGCATCTGGTAATTTTTAGCAGCCATTAAAAAGGGCTCCCTAAAGGAGCCCCTGGGCCGAAGCCCGCCGCCCGGATGGGGCGCGCGTGGTTAAGGTGTTGCAGATTCGTGCTAATGTCGGAGTTAAGTGCCCTTGATTAGCCGACGGCGTGAAGTTCGTTGAGTCTGTGGATGCCCGCAGTGCCAGTCATACCGTCCCAGTTGTCGCCGCGTCCTTCTCGCCAGCCGTTGATCCAGGCTTGGCGTACCGACGGTAGAGTAAATGGGCAAAGCTCACGGGATTTGCCATGAACGCCATATTGATATCCGCGTAAAAATGCTCTTTCCAACGGATCACGCTTAAGTCTTCTCATAGGGTGTTTCCCTCACTTGTTGACTGTCTAGATATCCTTCGACCCCGGGGGGAGGTCGGGCAGAGTTTTTCTGCCGTTGGTGGGCTCGCTGCCGGCGTGGCGAGCCTATGTGTCGACGTCGTTACGGCGTCAACCTGTGTTGAGTTCTAACCAATAGGTCACATGGATTCAATGATCGTTTTGTCATAAGCACGTAACGATAATGATGCTATAGCCATAAGCTGGGATGGCTTTTCGCCCCATTTAAAAGGCAAACCCAGCTATGATGTGCCCTGCAAAGAGGATGGGTTTAATCCTTTAGTGAGAATGCCCGCCCGTTGCAGTCGGTTATTATTCGACGAAGGGTCGGAATATTTCTTTTTGTTGCTACAAATTTTTATCTGCTTCGACAATAAAGGGCCAAATGCCCTGAAGCCGAGGTGGAACGGCACATTCGTGCCACGCGAGCACTCTTCAAGAAAAGTGCTTGATAAAAACCCGAGCCGGCGATGCGTCGCCCGTTCATTTATTGCTGAAAAGCCTGGAATGCCCCATGTCGGACCGTTTTGAACTCTTCCTCACCTGCCCCAAGGGCCTCGAAGGCCTGCTGATCGAGGAAGCCGTCGGGCTTGGCCTTGAGGAAGCCCGCGAGCACACCTCGGCCGTGCGCGGCATGGCCGACATGGAAACCGCTTACCGCCTGTGCCTCTGGTCGCGCCTGGCCAACCGCGTGTTGCTGGTCCTCAAGCGCTTCCCGATGAAGGACGCCGAAGACCTCTACCACGGCGTTCTGGATATCGAATGGGCCGACCACATGGTGCCCGACGGCACGTTGGCCGTGGAGTTCAGTGGCCACGGTTCGGGCATCGATAACACCCACTTCGGTGCGCTGAAGGTCAAGGATGCGATCGTCGACAAGCTGCGTACGCCGACCGGCGAACGCCCGTCCATCGACAAGATCAACCCGGACCTGCGTATCCACCTGCGTCTGGACCGTGGCGAAGCCATTCTTTCCCTCGACCTGTCCGGCCACAGCCTGCACCAGCGCGGCTACCGCTTGCAGCAGGGCGCCGCGCCGTTGAAGGAAAACCTTGCGGCAGCCATTTTGATCCGTGCCGGCTGGCCGCGCATTGCTGCCGAAGGCGGCGCGCTGAGCGACCCGATGTGCGGCGTGGGCACTTTCCTGGTCGAAGGCGCGATGATCGCCGCCGACATGGCGCCCAACCTGAATCGTGAACTGTGGGGTTTCACCACCTGGCTCGGCCACGTCCCGGCGCTGTGGAAGAAACTGCACGCCGAGGCCGCTGAACGTGCCGCCATCGGCATGAACAAGCCGCCGCTGTGGATCCGTGGCTACGAAGCCGATCCACGCCTGATCCAGCCCGCGCGCAACAACATTGAACGCGCCGGCCTGAGCCACTGGATCAAGGTGTACCAGGGTGAAGTCGGCACCTTCGAGCCGCGCCCGGACCAGAACCAGAAAGGCCTGGTCATCTGCAACCCGCCGTACGGCGAGCGTTTGGGTGACGAAGCCAGCTTGCTATACCTCTACCAGAACCTCGGCGAGCGTCTGCGTCAGGCGTGTATGGGGTGGGAAGCCGCGGTGTTCACCGGCGCGCCAGACCTGGGCAAGCGCATGGGCATCCGCAGCCATAAACAGTATTCGTTCTGGAACGGCGCGTTGCCGTGCAAATTGCTGCTGATCAAGGTCAACCCGGACCAGTTCGTCACGGGCGAACGTCGCACCCCGGAACAACGTCAGGCCGAGCGTGAGCAAGCCGCTTACGACCAAGCCCCGGCCGAGCCGCAAGAGCGCCAGTACAACAAGAACGGTAACCCGATCAAACCGGCACCGGCACCTGTGGTTGAGCAGGCGCGCCTGAGCGAGGGCGGGCAGATGTTTGCCAACCGTCTGCAGAAAAACCTGAAACTGCTGGGCAAGTGGGCCAAGCGTGAAGGCGTGGATTGCTACCGTGTGTACGACGCCGACATGCCGGAATACTCCATGGCCATCGACCTGTACCACGACTGGGTCCATGTGCAGGAATACGCCGCGCCAAAATCCATCGACCCGGAAAAAGCCTCCGCGCGCATGTTCGATGCCCTGGCCGCTATTCCTCAGGCCCTGAACATCGACAAGAGCCGCGTGGTGGTCAAGCGCCGCGAGCGTCAGAGCGGCACCAAGCAGTACGAGCGCCAGAGCGCCCAGGGCAAGTTCACCGAAGTCAGCGAGGGCGGCGTGAAGTTGCTGGTCAACCTCACCGACTACCTGGACACCGGCCTGTTCCTTGACCACCGCCCAATGCGCCTGCGTATCCAGAAAGAGGCCGCCGGCAAGCGCTTCCTCAACCTGTATTGCTACACCGCCACGGCGAGCGTGCACGCGGCCAAAGGCGGCGCGCGCAGCACCACCAGTGTCGACCTGTCCAAGACCTACCTGGACTGGGCGCGTCGCAACTTCTCCCTCAACGGTTTCTCCGACAAGAACCGTCTGGAGCAAGGTGATGTGATGGCATGGCTGGAAGCCAGCCGCGATGAGTTCGACCTGATCTTCATCGACCCACCGACCTTCTCCAACTCCAAGCGCATGGAAGGCATTTTCGACGTGCAGCGCGACCACGTGCAGTTGCTCGACCTGGCCATGGCGCGCCTGGCGCCGGGCGGCGTGCTGTACTTCTCGAACAACTTCCGCAAGTTCGCGCTGGAGGACAACCTCAGCGAACGCTATGCGGTCGAGGAGATCAGCGACAAAACCATCGACCCGGATTTCGCCCGTAACGCGAAGATTCACCGGGCGTGGAAAATCACCGCGCGCTGATCGCTGCACCAAGTTGGCACAAAAAAGCCGCAAGCCTTGATTATTCGAGGCTTGCGGCTTTTTTGCGCTGGTCAAACACAATGCCTGTGGCTATAACTGAAAGCCTAGCCAAAGTGACACCCCCGCACGCTGGCGTTGTGAGTGTTGCCTATGCCGTTACAAGCCGTCCGCCCGAAAATCCTTGGCTTTATCAGTGAGCAGGCGTCGGCTTGGCTGGTGGCACTGGTGGTGTTATTGGCAGGTGGCGCGCTGACGGTGATCGTCGCGTGGGCGGCGGCTGACCTCTATCAACAACAGGTGCGCCAGCGTTTCCAGTTGCTGGTCAACGAGCGTTACACCCGCTTGCAGGAGCGTTTCGAGGACCAGGAACAACGCTTGGGCAGCCTGCGCAGGTTCTTCGTCAATTCCAGTGATGTCTCCCGTGCCGAGTTCGACGGTTTCGCCCAGCCTTTACTGTTGCGCGCCCGTGCCTATGCGTGGGCACCGCGAATTTTTCGGGACCAGCGCAGCCAGTTTGAGCAGGAAATTTCGCGCCAACGCGGCGTTCCCTTCGCCATCCGCGAGCTGAGTTCGTCGGGTGAGCTGGCGCCTGCTTCCGAGCGCGATGAATATGTGCCGGTGCTGTATAGCCAGACCCAAAGCCTGCTGGGGTCACCGTTGGGTTTTGACCTGCTGGCTCAACCGTTGCGGCGCTCGGCGCTTGAACGGGCGCAAAAAACCGGCAAGCCTGCGGTGTCCCAACCGATGCAATTGGTGGGGGTGGAACCGGCCTATGCCGCCGGCGTGCTGTTGGTGTCTCCCGTCAGCAAACCCTCTGAGGTCGAGCCCTACGGGTTTGTGATGGCGGTGATCAGCATGCGCCAGTTGGTAGCCGACGGCTTGCCCAAACCCAATCGCGACAACCTGGTGATGCAGATCGTCGACACCTCCGACACCCAACAACGTGTGCTGTACGCGTCCAGCAATGCCGTCGGCAACAGTGACCTCACGGCGGCGCGCCGTCTCACCCTTGGCGATCACGTGTACGCACTGACCTTGCGCACCAGCCAGGTGTTCGACCAGGCCAATCACTCGTCGATGAACACCATACTGACTATGGGCGGGCTCCTCAGCCTGTTGCTCAGCGTGTTGCTGTACGTGTTGGTCAGCCAGCGCCAGCGCGCACTGAAACTGGTGGAGCAACGCACTGTGCAATTGCGCCTGCGCGAGCAGGAACTGCGTGGGGCGCACGGGCAATTGCGCAGCGTGCTGAATGCCGCCACGCAAGTCGCGATCATTGCCACTGACTTGCGTGGTGTGATCAACACCTTCAACGCCGGCGCCGAGCAGATGCTGGGCTTCAAGCCAGAGCAAGTGTTGGGGCGCATGACCCTCGAAAGCCTGCACCTGGCCGTCGAACTTGAAGCGCGCGCCGCCAGTTTGAGTGTGGCCTTGGGCAAGCGCATTCCGCCAAGCCAGGCCATGTTGGTGGAGAGCCCGGATCACTTGCACGAAGCTCGCGAGTGGACGCTATTGCGCCAGGACAACAGCCCGTTGACCGTGAATATGCTCGGTACTGTGCTGCTGGATGATCATGGCCTGTGGATCGGCCACCTCGCGATTTACCTGGACGTCACGGAGCAGAAGCGCGCCTATGAAGCGCTGGCCGTGCGGGACCGCCTGCTGAAAAAACTCAGCTCCCATGTGCCCGGCGGGATTTTCCAGTTCACCCTGGAGCCGCGAGACAACTGGCGTTTCATCTATGCCAGCGATGGCATTCGCGATATCTACGAAATCGAACCCGCTGTGTTGCAGCAAGATGCGAACAAGGTCTTCGAACGTATTCACCCACAGGACGCCGAGCGGGTGCGGGCGTCAATTCGTTTGTCGGCGCTGCAGTTGAGCCATTGGCGCGAAGAGTACCGCGTGTTGTTGCCGCAACGGGGCCTGCGCTGGATTCGCGGTGAGGCAACGCCTGAAGAGCTGGCGGGCGGCGGTACGCTGTGGCACGGCTACGTGTCGGATATTTCCGATCTCAAGCGGGTTGAGGAAGAACTGCGCGCGCTGTCGATCACCGACGCACTGACCGGCATCCATAACCGCCGCTATTTCCAGGACCGGCTCAAGGCCGAGATGCTGCGGCTCAATCGCACTTCGGGGGCGCTGTCGTTGATCATGCTCGACATTGATCATTTCAAGCGGATCAATGACGTGCACGGGCACGGTGTGGGCGACGCAGTGTTGCAGGAGGTATGCAAACGCATCGGCCAGCGTTTGCGTCGCACCGACGTGTTTTGTCGTCTGGGCGGTGAGGAATTCGTGGTGCTGTGCCCCAACACGGATGCCGACCAGGCTTACAGCGTGGCCATGGAGTTGTGGCAGTCGTTGCGCAGCGCGCCGATGGAGGGAGTGGGTGTGGTGACCGCCAGTTTCGGTGTGGCCAGCTGGCGGCTTGATGAGGGCACTGACGGGCTGTTGCTGCGCGCGGATTCGGCGGTGTATGTGGCCAAGCAGGCGGGCAGGGACAGGGTAGAGGCGGAGCGGTTGCGCGCCTGATGGCCGATGCAAAACTAAAATGTGGGAGCGGGCTTGCTCGCGAATGCGGTAGGTCAGTCAATACATCTGGTGACTGACGGTCCGCATTCGCGAGCAAGCCCGCTCCCACAGGGGTATTGCAGTGTCTTTAAAGTACTGGTGCCGCCGCCGTCAGCTTCGGTTGGCGATACAGGTCCAGCAGCACCTGATCCAGCACCGACGATGCGCCCCACGGTTTCGAATCGTTGAGGATCGCTACCACCACCCAAGTATTGCCGTTGTTGTCGCGGCTGAACCCGGAAATGGCCCGCACAGTGTTCAGGGTTCCGGTTTTTACGTGGGCTTCACCACGCATGGCCGTGGTTTTCAAGCGTTTGCGCATGGTGCCGTCGGTACCGGCAATCGGCAGCGAGCTGATGTATTCGGCGGCGTAGGGGCTTTTCCAGGCGGCTTGCAGCATGGCCGCCATCTCACGGGCGCTGACCCGTTCGGCGCGGGACAGGCCGGAGCCGTTTTCCATCACAAGGTGCGGTGCGGTGATGCCTTTCTTCGCCAGCCACTGGCGCACCACACGCTGCGCGGCCTTGGCATCGTCGCCGTCGGCGTCGTTGCGGAACTGCGCGCCCAAACTCAGAAACAGTTGCTGGGCCATGGTGTTGTTACTGAATTTGTTGATGTCGCGGATGATTTCCGCCAGGTCCGGCGAAAACGCACGGGCCAATACCTTCGCGTCCTTCGGTACCGGCGCCTGAATATCGCGGCCCTGAATGGTACCGCCCAGTTCCTGCCAGATCGCGCGCACGGCGCCGGCGGTGTAGGTGGCGTGGTCCAGCAGCGACAGGTAAGTCTGCGAACTGCAGCCATCGGCCAATTGGCCGCTGACGGTCACGGTCACACTGCCATCGGCGGCGGTGACAGGGCTGTAGCGCACGTCGCCGGTGCATTGCTTGGCGTTGGAGACTTTCACCTGGTTGTCGATGCGAATGCTCGCAATCGGCGGTTCCACCGACACGATGACCCGGCCCGAATCATTGCGGGTCACGAAGCGCAAAGCCTTGAGGTTGACCAGCAAGGCGTCCGGCTTGACCAGGAACGGCTTGTTCTCGTCATTGCCGTCGTCATTGAATTCGGGCAACTGCGGCTGGTTGAAGAAGCTGCGGTCGAGCACCAGGTCGCCGGTGACTTGCTGCACGCCGTTGGCGCGTAGGTCACGCATCAGCAGCCAGAGTTTTTCCATGTTCAGCTTGGGGTCGCCGCCGCCCTTGAGGTAGAGGTTGCCGTGTAGCACGCCACCACTGAGGGTGCCGTCGGTGTAGAACTCGGTTTTCCACTGGTGGTTGGGGCCGAGCATTTCCAGGGCAGCGTAAGTGGTGACCAGTTTCATGGTGGAGGCCGGGTTTACCGAAACGTCGGCGTTGAACACGGTTGGCGTGCCGGGGCCGGTGAGAGGAAGCATCACCAGAGACAGCGAGGTATTGGGAATCTTGGCTTTCTGAAGCGCCTGCTGAACATTCGGCGGCAGGGTGTTATTGATCGGGGCGGCGGTGACGGAAAAGGCCAGTGGCAACAAAACGCTGGCAAGCAGAAATGGACGCAAAGATTTGATCATAAGGAATAAAACCCTACTGCTGAGAAGGGTGAAAAAGGCGAGGGGTGTGTAAGAAAATCCCTCATTAGTCATGAAAGTGTCGGCATTATGCCCCAAGGTGGATCCACTTGTAGCTGAACGATAGCTGGTATTAAGCGTTTTTTTTGCCGGCATTGCGCCGCCTGTCCCAGAGAGTCGGGCAATCGCCGCCTTAAACTGCTAAAGTGCCGCCCGTTATTACTTAAGAGGATTGTTCCAATGGCGACTAACCGTTCCCAGCGTCTGCGCAAAAAACTGTGCGTTGATGAATTTCAAGAGCTGGGTTTCGAACTGAACCTGGACTTCAAAGAAGACCTGAGTGAAGAAGCTACCGACGCTTTCCTCGAAGCATTCATCAAAGAAGCCATGGAAGCCAACGGTCTGGGCTATGTCGGCGGCGATGACTTCGGTCTGGTTTGCCTGCAGAAGCGTGGTTCGGTCAACGAAGAACAGCGCGCTGCTGTTGAAAGCTGGCTCAAAGGCCGCAGCGAGCTGAAAAGCGCTGAAGTCAGCCCGCTGCTGGACGTGTGGTATCCGGAAAAGCCGATCAACGCGGCTAAGTGATACTCAAAAAAACGGCGACCCAAGGGTCGCCGTTTTTTTATGCCTTGCGCCAATTCAGTATCAGCAGCGTCAACACCCCCGCCACAATCCCCCAGAACGCCGACCCGATGGAAAACAGCGTCAAGCCAGACGCGGTGACCATAAAGGTGATCAGCGCCGCTTCCCGTTCCTTCGGCTCATTCATGGCGATGCTCAGGCCATTGATGATCGAGCCAAACAACGCCAACGCTGCAATCGACAGCACCAGCTCCTTGGGCAGGGCTGCGAACAAGGCTGCCAGAGTGGCGCCGAATACCCCGGCAATCCCGTAGAACACCCCGCACCACACCGCTGCGGTATAGCGCTTGTTACGGTCTTCATGGGCATGCGGCCCGGTGCAGATGGCCGCGCTGATCGCCGCCAGGTTGATGCCGTGGGAGCCGAACGGCGCCAGCACCAGCGAGGCCAGGCCGGTCGCAGTAATCAAAGGCGAGGCGGGCACGTTGTAACCGTCAGCACGCAACACGGCGACACCGGGCATGTTCTGCGAGGTCATCGCCACCACAAACAGCGGAATGCCGATGCTGATGGTTGCCGCCAGCGAGAAATGCGGGGTGGTCCACACCGGTGTCGCCACTTCCAGGTGAAAGCCGCTGAAATCCAGCAACCCCATCAGCCCGGACAGCACTGTGCCGATGATCAGCGCAGCTAAAACCGCATAGCGTGGCGACAAGCGCTTGATGATCAGGTAGGTGAAAAACATCCCCAACACCAGGCCGGTACGGTGTTGCGCGGCGACGAAAATCTCGCTGCCGATCTTGAACAGAATCCCTGCCAGCAGCGCGGCGGCGAGTGACGCCGGGATGCGTTTGACCAGTTTTTCAAAGCTGCCGGTCAGCCCGCACAGAGTCACCAGTACCGCGCAGGTGATGTAGGCGCCAATGGCTTCGCCGTAATTCACGCCGCCCAGGCTGGTGATCAGCAGCGCCGCGCCGGGCGTGGACCAGGCAATGGTGATGGGCGTGCGGTAGCGCAGGGACAAGCCAATGCTGCACACCGCCATGCCGATGGAGATTGCCCAGATCCACGAAGAAATCTGCGCCGTGGTCAAACCGGCCGCCTGGCCGGCCTGGAACATCAGCACCAGGGAGCTGGTGTAGCCGGTCATCATGGCGATGAAGCCGGCAACCACGGCCGACGCAGACGTATCGGCCAGCGGGCGCAAAGGCGCTTGGGTGGCATCGTTCATGCAAAGGTGTTCCTTTTTACCTGAGGAGTTGCGGGATCAAGCCTAAACTTAAACGTAACGACCCATTGCAATACAGCCGGGGCTGCAAATAGCCGTACAGTGTGTTGGCGCATTCGGTTGTGTACAATGTGCCCTGTTTTTAGGTGATACTTGCCAGCAACCTGTTGTTGCAGTATTACCGTTAATTCGCCGCCGTTCTCCAAACCCGAGTGCCCATGAACGAACAGTTGCAACCTCTCAAGAAACAACCGCGAGCCGGCAAGGCCGGACGCAGCGGAACCCAGGACGATATCGTCTACGCGCATATCTTCGAGGCGATCCTCGAACAACGCCTGGCACCCGGCACCAAATTGAGTGAAGAGGCACTGGGCGAAATCTTCGGCGTGAGCCGCACCATCATTCGTCGCGCGCTGTCGCGCCTGGCCCATGAAGGCGTGGTGTTGCTGCGGCCCAACCGCGGCGCGGTGGTGGCAAGCCCGAGCGTGGAAGAAGCGCGCCAGGTGTTCCTGGCCCGTCGCTTGGTTGAGCGGGCGATTACGGAGTTGGCGGTGCAACACGCCACGGCCGAGCAGTTGGCCGAGTTGCGCCAGATGGTCAACGATGAGCGTGACAGCTTTTCACGGGGTGACCGCGGCGCCGGCATCCGCCTTTCCGGTGAATTCCACCTGAAACTGGCCGAAGCGGCGAAGAACGCGCCGTTGATCAGCTTCCAGCGCAGCCTGGTGTCTCAGACTTCATTGATCATCGCTCAGTACGAAAGCGGCAACCGCTCGCACTGTTCCTACGATGAACACACCCAGTTGATCGACGCGATCGAAGCGCGCGATGCGGCGCTGGCGGTGAACTTGATGATGCATCACATGGATCACATCGACAGCAAGCTCAACCTTGATGAAGAGAGCGCGTCGGATGATTTGCATGCGGTGTTTTCGCATTTGTTGCAGACCAAGAAGCCGGGGCGTTCTTCGATCAAACTCTGACCCCAATAAAAAATGTGGGAGCTGGGCTTGTGTGGGAGCTGGCTTGCCTGCGATGCAGACACCTCGGTCTTTCAGTTAGACCAAGGTGATGCCATCGCAGGCAAGCCAGCTCCCATAAAAGCCCGCTCCCACATTTTTTAGGGTGTTTGTTGGATCAGCGCTGGTGCACAAGTTGGCCCGCCGCATACGTCTGCAACACCGTCCGATCATCCCCCAGCGTCATCAGCACAAACAACGTCTCGGCAATGTTCTTCGCTTGCTTCAAGCGATAGCTCAGCAGTGGTGTGGCGTTGTAATCCAGCACCAAAAAGTCTGCATCCGTGCCCGGCTGCAACGTACCGATCTTGTCTTCCAGGCGCAGCGCCCGCGCGCCGCCCAATGTCGCCAGGTACAGCGACTTGAACGGGCTCAACCGCGCGCCCTGCAACTGCATCACTTTGTAGGCTTCGTTCAAGGTTTGCAGCAGCGAGAAGCTGGTGCCGCCGCCCACGTCGGTGCCAAGGCCCACATTCAATTTGTGCTTCTCGGCCATCGGCAAGTTGAACAACCCGCTGCCCAGGAAGAAGTTCGACGTCGGGCAGAACGCCACTGCCGAACCGGTCTCGGCCAGCCGCGCGCATTCGTCGTCACACAGGTGCACGCCATGGGCAAACACCGAGCGCTCGCCCAGCAGTTTGTAGTGGTCGTACACGTCCAGGTAGCCCTTGCGCTCCGGGAACAGCTCCTTCACCCACTCGACTTCCTGCTTGTTCTCACTGATGTGAGTCTGCATGTAGAGGTCCGGGTATTCGCCCAGCAATTGCCCGGCGAGTTCCAGTTGCTCAGGTGTACTGGTCGGGGCGAAACGCGGGGTGACTGCATAGTGCAGGCGGCCTTTGCCGTGCCAGCGCTCGATCAGCGCCTTGCTTTGCTGGTAACCGGATTCGGCGGTGTCGGTCAGGTAGTCCGGCGCGTTGCGGTCCATCATCACCTTGCCGGCGATCATGCGCAGGTCGAGCTTCTCGGCGGCTTCGAAGAACGCATTCACCGACTGCGGGTGCACGCTGCCGAAGACCAGTGCGGTGGTGGTGCCGTTGCGCAGCAGTTCCTTGATGAAAATATCCGCGACTTCTTCAGCGTGCGCCTTGTCGGCGAACTGGCTTTCGCACGGGAAGGTGTAGGTGTTCAGCCAGTCCAGCAACTGCTCGCCGTAGGCGCCGACCATGCCGGTTTGCGGCAAGTGGATATGGGTGTCGATCAGGCCCGGGGTGATCAGCGCGTCCTGGTAATGGGTGATGTCAATATCGGCGGGCAAGGTCGGCAGCAAGTCGCCGGCATGGCCAACAGCGCTGATCTGCCCGTTTTCGATGACCAGCAGGCCGTCTTCGAAATACGCGTAGGAGGCTTCGATCCCCACTTCAGCAGGGTCGGCGATGCTGTGCAGAATGGCGGCACGGTAAGCTTTGCGAGTCAAAGGCATGGTCGTCTCAATTCAAATGGCTTGGCTGCGACGTGAAGCCGGCAGCAGTTTGGCAATGGGTTCGGCGCTCGCGGTGTGCTGGCCGAAATTCGCGTTATAGGTGGCGATGATTTCGCCTGCGATGGAGATGGCGATCTCCACCGGCAATTTGCCCTTCACCTCGGTGAGGCCCATGGGGCAGCGCATGCGTTGCAGTTGCGCGGTGTCAAAGCCGCGGTCGCGCAGGCGGTGTTCGAACTTGACGCGTTTGGTCTTGGAGCCAATCAGGCCGAAGTAGCTAAAGTCACCTCGTTTGAGCAAGGCGGCGGTGAGTTCCAGGTCCAGCGCGTGATTGTGGGTCATGACGATGCAGTAACTGCCCGCCGGCAGGTCGGCAATTTCGTCGACCGGCTCTTCGCTGACGATTTTACGCACGCCCTGGGGGATGTGTTCCGGAAACTCCTGGTCGCGCGAATCAATCCAGCGCACCCGGCACGGAAGACTCGCCAGCAGCGGCACCAGCGCACGGCCGACATGGCCTGCGCCAAACACCGCAATCTGCGCTTGCACCTGGCCCATGGGTTCGAACAGCAACACCGTCACGCCGCCGCAGCACTGGCCCAGGCTGGCGCCGAGGCTGAAGCGCTCCAAGTGAGTGTTCTGCTGGCCACGCACGAGCATGTCGCGGGCGATCTGCATGGCCTTATATTCCAGGTGCCCGCCGCCGATGGTGTCGAAGGTCTGGGCGGCACTGATGACCATTTTCGAACCGGCGTTGCGCGGCGTGGAGCCGAGCTCTTCGATGATGGTCACCAGTACGCAGGGTTCGCCGCGGTTTTGCAGGTCGGCGAGGGCGCTGATCCAGTAATTCATGTTCACCTCAACATTTCTGTTGTCAGTTCGTCCGTCTTCGCGAGCAAGCCCGCTCCCACATTTGACAGTGTTCACACACCAAAAAATGTGGAAGCTGAGCTTCCCCACACTGGGTCTGCAAACCCGATCAAGTGTGGGAGCGGGCTTGCTCGCGAAGGCAGCACCTCGGTCTAGAGCGAAGCCATCTCGGTATCAGCCTCAACTACCTTCGCCGCCTGCAACTGCCGCATCTGCTCACACCCCCACAACACTCGCTCCGGCGTCGCCGGCGCATCAATCTTCGGCTGATGGCGATAGTCACCCAAACTCGCCACGGCATCCTTGATCGCGCACCACGAGGCAATCCCGAGCATGAACGGCGGCTCGCCCACGGCCTTGGAATGGAATACCGTGTCTTCCGGGTTCTTGCGGTTTTCCACCAGCTTCACGCGCAAATCCAGTGGCATGTCGGCCACGGCCGGAATCTTGTAGCTGGCCGGGCCGTTGGTCATCAGCTTGCCTTTGTTGTTCCACACCAGCTCTTCCATGGTCAGCCAGCCCATGCCCTGGATAAAGCCGCCTTCCACTTGGCCAATGTCGATGGCCGGGTTCAGCGAGGCGCCGACGTCGTGAAGAATGTCGGTACGCAGCATCTTGTATTCACCGGTCAGGGTGTCGACGATCACTTCGCAGCAGGCCGCGCCAAAGGCGAAGTAGTAGAACGGCCGACCACGTGACTGGCTGCGGTCATAGAAGATTTTCGGGGTTTTGTAGAAACCGGTGCTCGAGAGTGAGACCTGGGCGAAATACGCCTGCTGGATCAAGGCCTCAAACGTCAGAATCTGATCGCGTACCCGCACGTGACCGTTATGGAATTCCACATCCGCTTCACTCACGTCGTACTTGCGTGCGGCAAATTCCACCAGGCGCTGCTTGATGGTTTCGGCAGCATTCTGCGCGGCCTTGCCGTTCAGGTCGGCACCGCTGGAAGCGGCGGTCGGCGAGGTGTTGGGCACCTTGTCGGTGTTGGTCGCGGTGATCTGTACGCGGTCGATATCCACCTGGAACACTTCGGCCACCACCTGCGCAACCTTGGTGTTCAAGCCCTGGCCCATCTCGGTGCCGCCGTGGTTCAGGTGGATACTGCCGTCGGTGTAGATGTGGATCAGCGCACCGGCCTGGTTAAGGAAGCTGGCGGTAAACGAAATGCCGAATTTCACCGGGGTCAGCGCCAGGCCTTTTTTCAGGATCGGGCTGTGGGCGTTGTACAGGCGGATCGCTTCGCGGCGCTCGGCGTATTGGCTGCTGGCCTCAAGCTCGGCGGTCATCTCTTCGAGCATGTTGTGCTCGACGGTCTGGTAGTAGTGGGTGACGTTGCGCTCGGTCTTGCCGTAGTAATTGACCTTGCGCACGGCCAGCGGGTCGAGGGCCAGATGGCGGGCGATGGCGTCCATCACTTCCTCGATGGCGACCATGCCTTGCGGGCCGCCGAAGCCGCGATAAGCGGTGTTGGACGCGGTGTTGGTCTTGCAGCGGTGGCCGTTGACCGTGGCGTCGCCCAGGTAATACGAGTTGTCGGAGTGGAACATCGCACGGTCGACAATCGAGTTCGACAGGTCGGGCGAGCAGCCGCAGTTGCCCGCCAGTTCCAGGTTGATGCCGTACAGGCGGCCGGTGTCGTCAAAACCCACGTCATATTCGATATAGAAGGGGTGGCGCTTGCCGGTCATCAGCATGTCTTCGACGCGCGGCAGGCGCATCTTGGTCGGCTGGCCGGTGAGGCGCGCGACCACCGCGCACAGGCAGGCGGGGCTGGCGGCCTGGGTTTCCTTGCCGCCGAAGCCGCCGCCCATGCGGCGCATGTCCACGACGATTTTGTTCATCGACACGTCCAGCACTTCAGCCACCAATTTCTGCACTTCGGTGGGGTTCTGCGTGGAGCAATAAACGATCATGCCGCCGTCTTCGGTGGGCATCACCGAGGAGATCTGGGTTTCCAGGTAGAAGTGTTCCTGGCCGCCAATGTGCAGGGTGCCCTGGATGCGGTTTTTCGCCGTCGCCAGTGCACCGGCCGAGTCGCCGCGTTGGTGCGTGTGGCTGTCGAGCACGAAGTGCTTTTTACGGAAAGCCTCGACCACATCGAGTACGGGTTCGAGGTCTTCGTATTCGATGACGGCAGCCATCGCCGCCTTGCGCGCGGTTTCCAGATCGCGGGCTGCAACCGCCAAGACCACCTGGCCGACGAACTGCACGGTGTCGATGGCCAGCAGCGGGTCGCCCGGCATCAGCGGGCCGATGTCTTTCAGGCCGGGCACGTCTTCGTGGGTGATGGCGATACGCACGCCTTCAAAGGCGTAGCAGGGCGCGGTGTCGATGCTGATGATGCGCGCATGGGCACGGTCGGACATGCGCGCATACAGGTGCAGTTGATTCGGAAACTCCAGGCGGTCATCGATGTACTGTGCTTCACCGGACACATGCTTGGCGGCGCTGTCGTGCTTGACGCTGCGGCCCACACCGGAGGTGAGGTCCTGTGCGAACAACTCGGCGAGTTCGGCCTGGGTTTTTACCACGGCGTGATGGTTAGACATAAGCGGTCACCCGAGTCTCGATGTGCGGTGTTTGCAGTTCGATGAAGTACTTGCGCAGCAGGTTCTGTGCGCTGAGCAGGCGGTATTCCTTGCTGGCGCGGAAGTCCGACAGCGGGGTGAAATCCTGGGCCAGGGCGGCGCAGGCTTTCTCGACAGTGGCGGCGTTCCAGGTCGCGCCGATCAGCACGGTTTCGCAGTTCTTGGCACGTTTGGGCGTGGCAGCCATGCCGCCGAAGGCCACGCGGGCATCGCTGATTACACCGTTGTCGAGCTTCAGGTTGAACGCGGCGCAGACGGCGGAAATGTCATCGTCCAGGCGTTTGGACACCTTGTAGGCACGGAACAGCGCGTGGCCCTTGGGCACGATGATCTTCTCGATGAACTCGCTGTCCTGGCGCGCGGTGACGCGGTAGTCGATGAAATAGTCTTCCAGCGCCAGCGTGCGCCGGGTGTTGCCCTTGCACAGCACGATTTGCGCGCCGAGGGCGATCAGCAGGGGCGGTGAATCGCCAATCGGCGAGGCGTTGCCGATGTTGCCGCCGAGGGTGCCCTGGTTGCGGATTTGCAGCGAGGCGAAGCGGTGCAGCAGTTCGCCGAAGTCCGGGTATTCGTGGTGCAGCGCGGTGTAGCAGTCGGAGAGGGCGGTGGCGGCGCCGATTTCGAGGCGGTCGTCGAAGGCCTCGATGCGCTTCATTTCTTCAATGTTGCCCACGTAGATCATCACCGGCAGCGTGCGGTGGAACTGCGTGACTTCCAGCGCCAGGTCGGTGCCGCCGGCCAGCAGGCGGGCTTGCGGGTAGGCGTCGTAGAGGTCAGCCAGGTCGGCGACGGTGAGCGGGACGAGGCAGCGTTTGTCGCCGCTGTTGAGTTCACCGGTTTGCGTCGGCGCGATGGCTTTGAGCTGGGCGATGGTTTCGGCCTGACGGCTGTCGAACTGGTCCTGAGGCTTGTTGCAGCAGGCCTGCTCGGCGGCGGCAAGAATCGGGCGATAACCGGTGCAGCGACACAGGTTGCCGGCCAGGGCTTCATGGGCTTTCTGGCTGTCGGGGGCGTCGCTGTTTTTTTGCAACGCGAACAACGACATCACGAAACCAGGCGTACAAAAGCCGCATTGCGAGCCGTGGCACTCGACCATGGCCTGCTGCACGCTGTGCAGTTGGCCCTGATGTTTAAGGTCTTCGACGCTGATCAACTGCTTGCCGTGCAACGACGACACAAACGTCAGGCAGGAGTTGAGGCTGCGGTAGCGTATCTGCTCCGCGCCTTTTTCATCGGTGTGCAACTCGCCGACCACCACGGTGCATGCACCGCAATCGCCGCTGGCGCAGCCTTCCTTGGTGCCGGATTTGCCCAGGTGCTCGCGCAAGTAATTGAGCACGGTCAGGTTAGGGTCCAGGGCGTGCTCGCTACGGAGTTCCCTGTTAAGTAAAAACTGGATCACGGAAGGCCTCGCAGACTCATTATTGTTGTTAACCGCTTTGCGCCGAATCTAGTCATGTCTGACTTTTCGGTCAATTATTTTCTGACCAGAAGGTCAAGAAATTGCAGTTACAACCTATTCAATTATGGTTCAGTCTTCTGGAACTGGTGTTTTCAGGGGCTTCTGGCTTTTAATCGCTGCGTGTTTCATGCCAAATTCGCCCCCGTGGGCCCAGCGCCATCAGGCAGCATTTGCGCTACACTGCCGCGCTTGTGCCGATAGAAGATTTTGAAGGGTAAACATGACGTTCAAGGCGCCGGACAGTCTCGCCGAGCAAATTGCTCACCACCTCGCCGAACGTATCATTCGCGGCGATCTCAAGCCTGGGGAGCGGATCCAGGAACAGAAAGTCACGCTGGCACTCAACGTCAGCCGTGGTTCCGTGCGTGAAGCCTTGCTGATCCTCGAACGCCGCCACCTGATCGCGATCCTGCCGCGCCGTGGTGCCCACGTCACCGAACTCACCGCGCACAAGGTGCAGAGCCTGTGCACGTTGATGGGCGAGTTGTACATTCTGCTTGGCAATGCGGTTGCCGAAGGCTGGCAGACCCAGGCCGACATGGCGCCGTTCCTGCAGATCCAGCAACGCCTGATCGCCAGTTTCGAGCGCCAGGACATCCGCGCCTTTGTCGAAGAAAGCTTCAATGTGATGCGCGCCGCGTACCCCTTTGCCGACAACCCCTATTTGCAGGAAACCATCGACAATCTGCAGCCGGCGATGAACCGCGCCTATTACCTGGCGCTGGACCAACGCAAAGCGTCTATGAGCGAGTACCTGGAATTGTTCGAGCAACTGCTCGGCGCCGTGCTGGCCCGTGACTTGCCGCAGATTCGTCAAGTGCTGTCGGCCTACGGCCAGCGCAGTTGCTCGCTGGTCATCGCTGCGTTGGCGGACGCCTAAGCGTGCGGCTCAAGTGCATCAAACTGGCGGGGTTCAAATCCTTCGTCGACCCGACCACGGTGAACTTCCCCAGTAACATGGCGGCGGTGGTCGGGCCCAACGGTTGCGGCAAGTCGAACATCATCGACGCCGTGCGCTGGGTGATGGGCGAGAGCTCGGCAAAAAACCTGCGTGGCGAGTCGATGACGGACGTCATCTTCAACGGCTCCACCAGTCGCAAGCCGGTGAGCCAAGCCAGCATTGAGCTGGTGTTCGACAACTCTGACGGCACCTTGATTGGTGAGTACGCGGCCTATGCGGAAATTTCCATCCGCCGCAAAGTGACGCGCGACAGCCAGAACAGTTACTTCCTTAACGGCACCAAATGTCGGCGCCGCGACATCACCGATATTTTCCTTGGCACCGGCCTGGGCCCGCGCAGCTACTCGATCATCGAGCAGGGCATGATCTCCAAGCTGATCGAAGCCAAGCCCGAAGACCTGCGCAACTTTATTGAAGAAGCGGCCGGCATTTCCAAGTACAAGGAACGCCGCCGCGAAACTGAAAACCGTATCCGCCGCACCCACGAAAACCTCGCCCGCCTGACCGACCTGCGCGAAGAGCTGGAGCGTCAACTTGAGCGCCTGCACCGCCAGGCCCAGGCCGCCGAGAAGTATCAGGAATACAAGGGCGAAGAGCGCCAGCTCAAGGCGCAACTGTCGGCCCTGCGCTGGCAGGCGTTGAATGACCAGGTGGGCCAGCGCGAAGCGATCATCGGCACCCAGGAAATCAGTTTTGAAGCGCTGGTGGCCGAGCAGCGCAATGCCGACGCCAGCATCGAACGCCTGCGTGACGGCCACCATGACCTGTCCGAGCGCTTCAATCTGGTGCAGGGCCGCTTCTATTCCGTGGGTGGCGACATCGCCCGCGTCGAGCAAAGCATCCAGCACGGCCAGCAGCGCCTGCGCCAGTTGCAGGATGATTTGAAAGAAGCCGAACGCGCGCGGCTGGAAACCGAATCCCACCTGGGCCACGACCGCACCTTGCTGCTGACCCTCGGCGAAGAGCTGGACATGCTCACCCCCGAGCAGGAAATCACCAGCGCCGCCGCCGAAGAGGCTGCCGCCGCGCTGGAAGAATCCGAAACCACCATGCACGGCTGGCAGGAGCAGTGGGACACGTTCAACCTGCGATCCGCCGAGCCACGCCGCCAGGCCGAAGTGCAGCAGTCGCGTATCCAGCAGCTGGAAACCAGCATGGAACGCCTGGCCGAGCGCCAGCGCCGGATGCAGGAAGAGCGCGCGTTGCTCGCCGCCGACCCGGAAGATGCGGCGATCATGGCGCTGAGCGAGCAACTGGCCGAAAGCGAAATGACGCTGGAAGACCTAGAAGCCAGCGAAGAACAGCAAGTGGAGCGCCTGGAGCAACTGCGCCAGCAACTGCAACAGGCGACCCAGGCGCAGCAACAGGCCCAGGGCGATCTGCAGCGGCTCAACGGTCGATTGGCCTCGCTGGAAGCCTTGCAGCAGGCGGCTTTGGACCCTGGCACCGGCACGGCTGAGTGGCTGCGTGATCAGCATCTGGCCGAGCGCCCGCGCCTGGCCGAAGGTTTGAAGGTAGAAGCCGGTTGGGAGCTGGCAGTGGAAACCGTGCTTGGCGCGGACCTGCAAGCGGTGCTGGTGGACGATTTTGGCGGTTTCGACCTGGCCGGGTTTGCCCAAGGCGATCTGCGTTTGCTCAGCCCCGCCGCCGACGGCACGCGAGTGCCGGGCAGCTTGCTGGATAAAGTCGAGGCCGCGATTGATTTGTCACCGTGGTTGGGCCAGGTCAAACCGGTTGAGTCGCTGGAACAGGCGCTTGCGCAACGTGGCCAACTGGCCGCCGGCGAAAGCCTGATCAGCCGCGACGGCTATTGGGTCGGCCGCCACTTCCTGCGCGTACGTCGCGCCAGTGAAGCCGAAAGCGGCGTGTTGGCCCGTGGCCAGGAAATCGTCAACCTGACGGCCGAGCGCGAAGAGCGCGAAGCCACGCTGGAAAGCCTGGAAACCGAACTGCAAACCCTGCGCGCCACCCAGCGCCAGCAAGAGACCGGCCGCGAACACCTGCGCCGTCTGTTGCAGGACGAGGCGCGTCAGCAAGGCGAATTGAAAGCCCAGCTATCGGCGAGCAAGGCCAAGGTCGAGCAGTTGACCCTGCGCCGCACCCGCCTTGATGAAGAAGTCGCCGAGATGGGCGAGCAACGTGCGCTGGAGCACGAACAAATCGGCGAAGCGCGCCTGCAATTGCAGGAAGCCCTCGACAGCATGGCGCTGGACACCGAACAGCGTGAACTGTTGCTGGCCCAGCGCGACAGCCTGCGCGAGCGCCTTGACCGCGTGCGCCAGGAAGCCCGCCAGCACAAGGACCACGCCCACCAATTGGCGGTGCGCCTGGGTTCGCTGAAGGCTCAGCATAATTCTACGGCCCAAGCCCTTGAGCGCCTGGAGATGCAGTCCGAGCGCCTGACTGAAAAACGCGAGCAGCTGAGCCTCAACCTGGAGGAGGGGGAAGCCCCGCTCGAAGAGTTGCGCCTCAAGCTTGAGGAACTGCTCGACAAGCGCATGACCGTCGATGAAGAACTCAAGACCGCGCAGATCGCCCTGGAAGATGCCGACCGCGAACTGCGCGATGCCGAAAAACGCCGCACCCAGGCCGAGCAGCAATCCCAGCTGATCCGTGGCCAGCTCGAACAACAACGCATGGAATGGCAAGCCCTGACCGTGCGCCGCAAGACCCTGCAGGACCAGTTGCTCGAAGACGGCTACGACCTGCACGGCGTGCTCAATACCCTGACCGCCCAGGCCAACGAGAAGGACGCCGAGGAAGAACTTGAGCGTATTGCTGCGCGTATTCAACGGCTCGGCGCGATCAACCTGGCGGCCATCGACGAATACCAGCAGCAGTCCGAGCGCAAACGTTATCTGGATGCCCAGAACGCCGACCTGGTCGAAGCCCTGGACACCCTGGAAAACGTGATCCGCAAGATCGACAAGGAAACCCGTAATCGCTTCAAAGATACCTTTGATCAGATTAATGGTGGTTTACAGGCGTTATTCCCGAAAGTTTTCGGTGGAGGCAGCGCTTACTTGGAACTGACGGGCGAAGATCTACTCGATACAGGGGTAACGATCATGGCGCGGCCTCCGGGGAAGAAGAACAGCACCATTCATTTGTTGTCCGGTGGCGAAAAGGCACTGACCGCATTGGCCCTGGTGTTTGCCATCTTCAAGTTGAACCCGGCGCCGTTCTGCATGCTCGATGAAGTTGACGCCCCGCTGGATGACGCTAACGTTGGACGGTACGCGCGGCTGGTTAAAGAGATGTCCCAGACCGTGCAGTTCATCTATATCACCCACAACAAGATCGCCATGGAAATGGCCGATCAACTGATGGGTGTGACGATGCACGAACCGGGTTGTTCGCGTCTGGTGGCGGTGGATGTGGAAGAAGCGATGGCGATGGTGGAATCCTGAACCGGGCTTTGAAAGAGAATTTCCGGCAGGATGCAGGGTAATTGACCCGGCTGTGAAATATGGCAAATGGACATATTTGTTCAAGGCATTTTGACAGACGGTGTAAAGTTATCTTTGGTCGTGCTAGTTTAATGTCAAATTTTCGTATGCGTGGGCAAAACGTCAGTCAGAACATAGAGTTGGCGCCACGTTTTAAAGCGGTTTGGATGTTGCTAAACCCCTTATTTTTCAGCATTTTTTATTAGAGGCACGGGATTACATGGAAATCGGTCTGCGCGAGTGGCTGATCGTCATCGGCATTATTGTCATTGCCGGTATTCTTTTTGATGGCTGGCGCCGCATGCGCGGTGGCAAGGGCAAGCTCAAATTCCGTCTGGACCGCAACCTGTCCAACTTGCCTGACGACGACGGCAGCGCCGAGCTGCTGGGGCCGCCCCGTGTGCTGGACAACCATAAAGAACCGCAGTTGGACGAACACGACTTGCCGTCGATGAGCGCGCCGGTGCGTGAAGCCCGTGAACCGTCCTCCAAGCGTGGCAAGCGCAACAGCGCGCCGGTTGCCGAGCCGCATCAGGGCGACTTGAACCTCGATGTGGATGACGGCCCGAGCTTCAGCAGCCGCGATGACGATTTTCCGGACGAAACCCCGGCCAAGAGCAGCGCGCCACGCCAATCGGTCAACGACCAACCTGCCGCCGAAGAAGTGTTGGTGATCAGCGTGATCTGCCGCGACGCTGCCGGCTTCAAGGGCCCGGCCCTGTTGCAGAACATTCTGGAAAGCGGCCTGCGTTTTGGCGAGATGGATATTTTCCACCGTCACGAAAGCATGGCGGGTAACGGTGAAGTGCTGTTCTCCATGGCCAACGCGGTCAAGCCGGGCACCTTTGATCTGGACGATATCGACCTGTTCAGCACGCCGGCGGTGAGTTTCTTCCTCGGTCTGCCAGGCCCGCGTCATCCGAAACAAGCGTTCGACGTGATGGTGGCGGCTGCGCGCAAGCTGTCCCAGGAACTCAATGGCGAGCTCAAGGACGATCAACGCAGCGTCCTGACTGCCCAGACGATCGAACATTACCGTCAGCGCATCGTCGAGTTCGAGCGTCGCGCCCTGACACAGAAACGCTGAGGTTCGATCTTAAGCGTTGTCTGTAGAATCCGTGCACTAACATATTGAGCAGCTTCGGCTGCTCTTTTGCTTTATGAGAGAACACCCATGACCGCCGCCCACACCCGCATCCTCGAACTGCGCGCTGAACTGGATCAGCACAACTACCGTTACCACGTCCTTGACGAGCCGAGCATCCCGGACGCCGAGTACGACCGGCTGTATCACGAGCTCAAGGCACTTGAGGCCGAGCATCCGGAGCTGGTGACGCGGGATTCGCCGACGCAGCGGGTGGGCAGTGCGGCGCTGTCGGCGTTCACCCAGGTCAAGCATGAGATTCCCATGCTCAGCCTCGGCAACGCGTTTGATGAAACCACCATGCTGGAATTCGACCGCCGCGTCACTGAAGGCCTCGACCTGCCGGTGGGCGACCTGTTCGGCGGCGGTGCGGCCGTGGAGTACAGCTGCGAGCCAAAACTGGACGGCTTGGCGGTCAGCCTGCTGTATCAGGATGGCGAGCTGGTACGTGGCGCCACCCGTGGCGACGGCACCACGGGCGAAGACATCAGCGTCAATGTGCGCACGGTGCGCAATATCCCGTTGAAGCTGCAGGGCAGTGGCTGGCCCGCCACCCTTGAAGTGCGCGGCGAAGTGTTCATGTCCAAGGCCGGTTTCGAGCGCCTGAATGCCGCGCAACTGGAAGTCGGCGGCAAGACCTTCGCCAACCCGCGCAACGCCGCTGCCGGCAGCCTGCGCCAGCTGGATTCGAAGATCACCGCCAGCCGCCCGTTGGAGTTCTGCTGCTATGGCGTGACCACCGATATCAGCGACAGCCATATCGGCAACCTGCAGCAGTTGCAGAAGTGGGGCATGCCGATCAGCCACGAGCTGAAGCTGGCCAAGGGGATTGCGGACTGCCTGGACTACTACCGTGATATTGGCGAGCGGCGTAACAGCCTGCCGTACGAGATCGATGGCGTGGTGTTCAAGGTCAACAGCATTGCCTCCCAGCGTGAGCTGGGCTTCCGTGCCCGCGAACCACGCTGGGCTATCGCGCATAAATTTCCGGCGATGGAAGAGCTGACCGAACTGCTCGACGTGGAGTTCCAAGTCGGCCGTACCGGCGCTGTGACACCGGTGGCGCGCTTGAAGCCGGTGAAGGTGGCCGGTGTGACCGTTTCCAATGCCACCCTGCACAACATGGATGAAGTGGCGCGCCTGGGCGTGATGATCGGCGACACCGTGATCATCCGCCGTGCCGGTGATGTGATTCCGCAGGTGGTGTCGGTGGTGCTTGAGCGCCGCCCCGAGACTGCTCGTGCCGTGCCTGTTCCCGAGACCTGCCCGGTCTGCGGCTCCCACGTGGAGCGTACGCAATTGGTCAAGCGCAGCAAGGGCAAGGAAACCGTCAGCGAAGGCGCGGTGTACCGCTGCGTCGGGCGCCTGGCCTGTGGTGCGCAGCTCAAGCAGGCGATCATTCACTTTGTTTCGCGCCGTGCCATGGACATCGACGGCCTGGGCGACAAGACCATCGAGCAGTTGGTGGATGAAAAACTCATCGGTTCGCCAGCGGATCTTTACAAGCTCAAGTACGAGCAGATCATCGACCTGGAAGGCTTTGCCGATATCTCCAGCAAGAAGCTGATTACCGCCATCGAAAACAGCAAGACGCCGACCCTGGCGCGGTTTATCTACGCATTGGGCATTCCCGATGTGGGTGAGGAGACGGCCAAGGTGTTGGCGCGTTCGCTGGCCTCGCTTGAGCGGGTGCAGAAGGCCTTGCCCGAAGTGCTGACCTACCTGCCGGACGTGGGGCTGGAAGTGGCGCACGAGATTCACAGCTTCTTTGAAGACAGCCATAACCAGGAAGTGATCGGTGCGCTGTTGTCGCCAGAGGAATGCGCGCTGCAACTGCAAGACCAAGGCGAGCTGAGTGCCGAGTTTGCCGCCAGCACCACACTGGGCGGTTTGCTCGACAAGCTGCATGTGCCGAGCGTCGGCCCGGGCGCTGCGCAGAAACTCGCCGACAAGTTCATCACGCTGGAGGGCGTGATCCAGGCTGACTGGCTGGATATGCGTCAGGCCCTGCCCGAGAAACAGGCCAAGGCCGTGCGCGACTTCTTTGATAATGCGGATAACGCCAGTCACGCCCTGGCCATCGAGCAACAGCTCAAGGACTTCGGCATGCATTGGGACAGCGAAAAGAAAGTCGTCGAAGGCTTGCCGGAAGCTGGCCACACCTGGGTACTGACCGGCTCGCTGGAGCTGATGAGTCGTGATGTGGCCAAGGACAAGCTTGAAAGCCTTGGCGCCAAGGTAGCAGGCTCTGTTTCGGCGAAAACCCACTGCGTAGTGGCGGGCCCGGGCGCCGGTTCGAAACTGGCGAAGGCCACCGAGCTTGGCTTGAAGGTGCTGGACGAAGAAGCCTTTGTCGCCTTCCTGGCCACACACAACATCACCGTCTGACCCGATCCTGTAGTGAGGGAGCTTGCTCCCGCCGGGCTGCGCAGCAGCCCCCTCAGGAAAATGAACGATCTCTTCCCGCAGATGATCTAGTCTCTGTCATCAGGGGAGAGACCGCCATGTTCCGCTACTTCGAGCAGCTCAGTTCACGCATCGCCGCACCGTTCACGGCAGGCTCGTCGCGCAACAGCAAGGTCTGGCAGTGCCGTTGCGGGCAGGCGTTGTTCTTTCGCAACAGCCAGTGCCTGGCCTGCTCGGCGCTGCTGGGCTATCAGCCGCAACAAAGCCGCCTGTCCTCCCTGCAACCCGGCCCGGTTGCCGATACCTGGTTACAAGATGACAACCTCAACGCCGGGGCCTTCCGCCGTTGTGCCAATCTCGATACGCCCGCCGCCTGCAACTGGCTGATCCCCGCCCACAGCACCGCGCACCTGTGCGTGGCGTGCAGCCTCAACCGCACGATTCCTGACCTTTCGATCGCGGAAAACCCCGAGCGCTGGCGCAAGGTGGAAACCGCCAAGCGCCGCCTGGTGGCCCAATTGATAGGCCTCGGCCTGCGCGTGGTGCCCAAAAGCGTCGACGAGGAAAACGGCCTGGCCTTCGACTTTGTCGGCATTGATCTGGGCGGTAACGCGCCCATGACGGGCCACGCCAATGGCTTGATTACGCTTGATATCAAGGAAGCCGACGATGCCCATCGCGAGAAAGTCCGGGTGCAGATGCGTGAACCCTACCGAACCTTGCTTGGGCATTTTCGCCACGAGGTCGGCCATTACTATTGGGATCGTTTGATCGCCAATACCCACTGGCTTGAGTCTTTTCGCCGTGTTTTTGGCGACGAACGTGCCAGTTACGCCGATGCGCTCGACCACCATTACCAGAACGGCCCGCGCGCCGATTGGCAACAAACCTGTGTCAGTGCCTACGCCACCATGCATCCCTGGGAGGATTGGGCCGAGACGTGGGCGCATTACCTGCACATGATGGACGCTGTCGACACAGCGCTCGGTTTCGGCATGAGCGCCCGGGAGATGGACCTGGATTACCAGCCGTTCCCGCCCGACACGCTCTATGACCCCGAACACCCCGGTGGTGCCGCGTTCCTGTCATTCGTCAATGCCTGGATCGAGCTGGCCGGTATGCTCAACGAACTGTCGCGCAGCATGGGCCAGCCGGATTTCTACCCCTTTGTGTTGCCGCCGGCGGTCATCGCCAAGCTGCACTTCATTCATCTGGTCATTCAGGAGGAGGGTGGCCGGGCGGATGAGGTCGTCCAGGCGCAATAGCCGCTTTCTGTGCAAGCTGGCTTGCCTGCGATAGCCATAGGTATCTACACAACTTTAACTCTACGCATAAACCCGAGGAGATAGGGCTGTTGTGGTGAGCGGGCTTGTCCCGCGTTGGGCTGCGTAGCAGCCCCAAAGAGAAGAATGCGGTGGGTCAGGTACTCCAGCGCGTCCGGTTTTAGGGCCGCTTCGCAGCCCAGCGCGGGCGGTGCGACGATTCGACAAGCCCGCTCACCACAGGAAAATTCGGCCCTGAAAGTTGTGTAGATACCTATGCTGCGATAGCACCACCTCGATCCAACTGACCGACCGCGTCGCCTGCATCGCGGGCAAGCCCGGCTCCCACAGGGTGCGGTGTGGGTTCGGGGGCAGCAGGCAAGTGCTTGAACCATCGAATGTTTTTAATCCGGAACCAACAGTTGTAACTTCCGATGAGATCGGTACAATGGCCCCGCTTGCCGAGAGGCAGGCGTCGTTATGGTGACCCCATCGGTCCCCCCGCAACGATTACCCGTGAACCTGGTCAGAGCCGGAAGGCAGCAGCCACAGCGGGAACATTGTGTGCCGGGGTGTGGCTGGTGGGGTTGCCTCCAATCATTCAACTGATTGATTATTAACGGTTTTTCACCCTTCACCACGCGGTGGTACAAGGAGTGATACATCCGCGTCGACCATCCCATCCTACCTTTTGCTGTCCCGCCACTCGGTCTACTACTTCCGAATCGTGGTGTCGGATTTAATTCGCTCGTTGTTCCCTCCAATAGAGAAACTCTTCGGCCCCTGCAAACTCGTTGCAAGCAGGAGGCGCTGATTCGTGGGCGGGATGTTTTGGCCTAGTTCCAAGGTCTGTTCGCGCAAGCGTTCCAGGGCGTATACCCTTTGTTGAGCTTTTGCGCGTTGCGTGGGACGAGGGGGTAAGCCTCCCGTCCGTTGGGCGTCGTAGTGGTGCTTGGCGCTGCTATGCCTTTCCTGAAGTATTGAGGAAAATGCCCCCAGTCCCCTTGCAGTTTCCTAAAGTCTCACCCTTCGTGATCGTAAAGAGGCCTGTGCAGCAATTACCTGGGTTCCTTTCAGTGGTCGATGAACAAGTCGTCTAGCTTCCAGGGACCCTCTGGATTACACCTTCGGTTGGGCATCCCTTTGAAAAGGATGGCCTTGAACTTGGCGTATAGTATTGATCAAACAAGCATGGGCTGTTCGAAATGAAAGCTAGCGGGTTTCAAAAAACAGGTCGATGTGATGGGGGCTGTGTTGATGGGGGAGCAAAGGGTCGACTTCGTAGGTGTGTCGGTCGCACTGGATGGCTATTGCTCACAGCTCGATTACAGAGGAGGGCCCAGTAATGGGTGACGCAAACGAAGAAAATGTTGCGCAATGGCAATGGATGGCGGCTGAAACCTTGGCGGACCATCTGGTTCCGCTGCTTAAGCACCATGATGTCAAGTGGCGCGGGCATGGAATCATCTATATCGACAACCAGCATGACAACATCTGCATCGCGCACCAGTTACTCGTGGATCTAAGTGTAAGCCTCGGTGCGCCTATTTCTTTGGTGCGCTCTAGGTTGGTCGAGTTGGGCTGGCTCAAAGACATTCGCAACGCTTTACCTATTCAGAATAATGTCAGGCCGGGAGTTGAGAGTCTTTCACCTTGGGCCTTGGATTCCGATGAGGGAGATGAAGAGGATGACCCTGATATGAGTGAAGACTGTTACCGGGACTGATCTTGTGATACGTCCTGTTCTTTCTTGTCTATGAGGTTTTATGCTCCCGGAACATTTTGATTTATCTGGCCCTGTGTTCTTGCCCATCACGGAGGAGACCTGTGCTGGCTTGTTGGCTATCGAGGGTGTAAGTGCACTTAACACCATGACTGACCCGGAGCTGGCGGCGATGTTGGTCATCCAGAATCTGGCTCAGGCAGCAGAAAAAGACCTCAATTCTGGTGCGGCTGAGATAGTGTTGTCCAAGCTCATTGCATGGGCGGTCGACTCCCGGCATTCAGCGGCTTCAGGGTTGTTATCAGAAGCGCAGCGGTTGTTCGATCCACGGAAGTTGTACTTCGGTTTGAATGCCGTTAAAGGCTTGAATCTGCGCTTTCTTCTAGCTGATGAAGTATCGGCGAAGGATTACCTGCTGCCAGATGGTAAGTGGGATGTCGCGTACAAGATTCGCCATCGTAGATGCAACGACCCATTCAGCGAGCAGGTGGTTACACCCATACACCGTGAGCGTTGGCTGAGCGCTGCGCAAGACAAGTTGGTCAGGGTTTTTCGCGCAAATTTGGACGAAGACCTGCATGTTCAGGGTTACGCGGGGATAGGCAAGAGCCACATGCTTGGTGCCTTAATGGAGTATCTGCGGCCGGATAAAACGTTATTGCTGGCGCACACGCCCGGAAAATTGGAGGCTCTTCGTGAGCGTATGGGAGGGGCGCGTGATAGGAAAGCAGGTTGGACGTTCGGGAACTTTGCGCAAAGGTTACTGTATGTCCACAGGACTCAATCCGAAATTACGCCCGCCAGGATCCTTGGCAAGCAGACGCTAGCGGAGGAGCTGAATATCCTCGGTTTTCATAGCCATGATGCGCAAGCGACCGTTGATGTTTGCCTCAAGGTAATTGAGGGCTTTTGCCGCTCCAGGGGACATAGTCTGTCGGCCAAGCATCTGCCTCATTTCAAGCAGCCCTTGTCCAGCCTAGATGCGAAGGTGCTTCTTGAGTATTCGAGCCGGCTGTGGGGTTACGTTGAGGCAAACCCAGGTTGGGGCAGTCAGACCGGGTTCGAGGCATTACTAATGATAAAGCGGGCGAGCCTCGCGGGCTGCATGGTGCCTGCTCGTTATACGCATGTACTCATTGACGAGAGTCAGGATGTTCCCGAGTCGCTTTTGCAGATTATCGAGCGAGGGCGTCAGGTGTTGATAACGTTAGGGGACGAGTATCAACAAGCAGGTGGCGTGCCGGTCCAAAGAAAGCGTGAGGTGAGGCAAAGTAATATCAGCTACTCCGTGCGATCAGGGCGCAATGTCGAGCGATTGCTCAATCCCTTGATATCCCTGCATTCTCAGAAGAGTAAGGTCCCCTTCGAAGGCGCTCGAAATGCTGATGTTGGTATCGAAATGTATCCGGAGGGCTTCGTGCCGCCTGACGGTTGTGTGGTGCTGACTGCATCCCCTTGGGACACGGCAAAGTGGGCCATTCACCTGCACGACTCCAACTGCGCGTTCAGTTTGCCGGACAAAAAGGCACAGGACGATCTCAGGCATTTCATGAGCACTGTTATCGCATTGTTCAAGCCGGATTTCTACAATCCTGAACAAAGTGAAATGGGGCTGCACCCGTACTTCAGCGACATGCCCGATTGGCAGCAGGTGCGGGACGCTAACCTGTTCGATGAGTCGTTTTTATGGGTGGAGGCTCAACTAGAAAAAGGATTTAAGGTTGCTGATTTGACCCGATTGAACGGGATGGTCGGTCGCTCTGGTAAACGCTGCATGTTGATGATGGCAGAAGATGCGGGGGGTATGGAGTTCAATCGGGTCCTGCTGACGCCTGAGTTGCTCACCAACGTGAAGTTCAAGGATGCCTATGAATTCGATCAGAGGATCTGTGCCGTGTACATCGCGATCTCTCGCGCAAAGCAGCAGCTTTACGTTCCTTACGATGTGGTGGAATGGATTGAGTATCACAATTATCAGGGCTTCCGTGAGTCGCACGGCTACTGATTGAATTCATCCTACCGCCTCATCGGTCTGCTCATGACGAGTTCGCAATCTGCTGGACGGCCGTTGGTGAAGCACTTCAGGGTGCCTTCGAAAGTGCGTGTAATGAAAGCTCGGAAACTCCAGCCCCTAGACTTCCAATATAAGAGTCAAACGTAAAGTGTGACACCTCGGGAAGAGGTGCTTGGGTAGCTTGAGATTGAGGTAATAGAGCGCCCCGCGCTTGATCATGTAGGTCATGGGTGTGACACCAAAGTGTTACAGCGAAGTGTGACATTGCTAGCTACACCCCGTTTTCTGACTGCCCGTGCAGCGAGTCCGCACGGTAGATGTCCAGCAACCTCAAAAGCCTGAAACCCTTGCCCCGTAATGCCCGCAACGATTACCGAGCATGCTTGCATGCCACCTGGTCAGAGCCGGAAGGCAGCAGCCACAGCGGGAACATTGTGTGCCGGGGTGTGGCTGGTGGGGTTGCCTCCATAACGCTCCTCCTTGCAGTACCCCTCTGTTCCAAATCAAAATTTCTTGTTCAGTCATCTGCCGACCTGCATTGCGCAGTCGATGACGGCTGGACAACGCCAAGCCGCCTGCTAGCGTCAATCATGCAAATGACCCCAGTGCTGGAGTAGTGAAGAAGTGATGGCACTCAATTCCTGATTAAGGATGATTGCCATGACCAGCGTTCAAGGTTTGCTCCTTTCTATCAAGGCGTCCGTCGGTACATCAGGCAAGGCTGTTAACAACCCTGCCGACGTGCGCAACATTCAGCACCTGTTCAACCTGATCAAATCCGCGTCCGATCTACCCCTGGTGGAGGACGGGCTGTCCGGCCCCAAATTGGTCCAGCGTATTACCGCGTACCAGGTTGCTCGCTTGAAGGCTAAAAACCCGGATGGTGTGATTGATGCCAATGGCCAGACGTTCAAGAGCCTGGTTGAAGATGCAGGGAAGGCAGGCTCGGGAGGGCAGGCGCCAATCAAGGCTGGGGGCGATCAAAAGCAATGGCTCACAGAGGTCACGTGTGACGGTGGCGTGACCCTGACCGATGCGGATTTCAAAAACGCAGCCGCCGTGCTGGGTAACGGGATTTCCGTGAACCTGATCAAAGCGTTTGCCATCGTTGAGTCCGGCGGGCGTTCCGGGTTCGGCCCCGCCAAACTTCCCGTGATTGCGTTTGAAGGTCACACCTTCCGCAAGTACACCGGGCAACGGTATGACAAGGCTTACCCCTTGCTGTCGTACCCCTACCTGGTAAAAGCGGGCCCGCAATGGAAGGCTAACAACAAGGACCAGGCCACTGCATGGCGAACCCTGGCTGATGCGTTCAAGCTGGACCCGGAGGCTGCGCTGAAGTCAGCTTCCTACGGCATGTTTCAAATCATGGGCTTCAACTCTGGCGCCTGCGGATACAAGAATGTCACCGATTTTGTCGTCGCGATGAAGCTCAACGCCGGTGAGCAATTGAAGGCGTTTGTGGGTTTTTGCAGTAAGAATCCGGCTTTGATCAAAGCCATGAAAAACAAGGACTATGCGGGAATGGCACGTAACTATAACGGGGCAGATTTCGGCAACTACGACAAACGCATCCAGAAAGAATACGAGGCGCTTGAGAAGAAAAAATAGCGGTTACGCTATGAGTTGCCGTTTGTTGCTGCGCAGTGATAGCTGCCTCACAGCTATCACTGCATTTGCTGGACAACCCAAAACCAACTTGTTAGCTTCCGCCAGCCACTTGTTTCAGAGTATGACAGTGGTGCTGAGTTGATATTGAAGTGCTATCACCTCTTTAACTAACAAGGATGTCCGTCATGAAAAGCCTGCAAGGGTTACCCCGTCTTATCAGTGCTTCCGTTGGCGCGCCGGGTAAAGCACGCAACTTGCCCGCCGATGTTCAGTGCATCCAGTACTTATTTAATTTGATCATTCCCAAGATGGGTTTTCCGCTGGCCGAAAACGGCAAGTGCGACGGCCAGTTGGTGCAGTGCATCAGCCAGTATCAGTTCCGTCATCTAAAGTATGCGCACCCTGATGGCGTGATCGACCCCACTGGCCGCACCTTCAACAGCCTGATCGAAGAGGCGGTGAAGGTGCCGGTGAAAGCTTTTCCGACGATGCGCATTCCGAGCTTTCTCAACGTGTTTGGCAATAACAATGGCGACGCGGTGCAGGCCACGGTCAATGTGTACCTGGACCGTATGCGCGCGATGGTCGAGGCTGAGCGGCGCAACCGTCAGTTGATGCTGCAGGCCACGTGTGACGGGGGTATGACCCTTACCGATACCGATTTCCAGAACGCTGCCACACAATTGGGCAGCGGCATTTCGGTGAACATCATCAAGGCCTTCGCCACTGTGGAGTCTGGCGGGCGCTCAGGGTTTGGCCCGGCCAAATTGCCGGTGATCGCCTTTGAAGGGCACCTGTTTCGCAAGTACACCAAGCACATTTATGATCAGGCGCACCCGCTGCTGTCGTATCCCTATGTGAAAAAAGCCGGGCCGCAGTGGCAGGCCAACAACAAGGACCAGACCAAAGCCTGGGAAACCATGGCCACCGCCTTTGCGCTGGACCAGGAGGCGGCATTGATGTCGGCGTCCTGGGGTATGTTTCAGATCATGGGGTTCAACTTTACGTCGTGTGGTTACAAAACCGTGTTTGAGTTTGCGGCCGCATTAAAGGTTAATGCCGGCAATCAACTTAAAGCCTTCATTGGTTTTTGCAGCCAGAGCCCGGCTTTGATTAAAGCCATGAAAGATAAAGATTATGTCGCCATGGCGCGCAACTATAACGGCAAGGATTACGGCGACTATGACAACCGGATCAAAAAGGCCTACGAGGCACTTGAAGGGAAAAAATAAGATGACGCGTTTTCTGGCAGTGGGTGTGTTGTCGTTGTGCTCTATTGCGCCGGCATTCGCAGGCGAAACAACCTTGCATTCAGGCAAGTACGAAGGGTTGATGCTGGCGGTGACGCCGGAGCATCAGGTTGAAGGTTATTACGCTGAGGCGCTGGGCGAGGGCGTAACCCGCAGCTGTTCGTTTTACCTGCAAGGCGAGCCGCAAGCGCTGACCACCTGGCTGGATGAATCCTACCCCGGCAGTGTGGCGCCGTCGTCCGATGGCGTGACCTTGACCGTGGAGCAGGGCCGTCAGCACCCGGGCTGCATGAGCGTGTTGATGCCGGAAATCGCCACGGGCCTGGAACTGACCCAGACTGCCAAGGCGCAATGGATCGGCCTGGTGACCGTCTCGGCCGACAAGGCTTACCTGCGCAAGGAGCCTGGTTCCGATGTGGCCAAGCAGCCGTACATCGTCAAGGATGATGTGGTGGGGGTGCTGGCGTTCAAGGATGGCTGGGCTCACGTCGAGTTCACCAACGCCAAGGACCACACCTACACCGGCTGGATCGGCCGGGACGAGTACAGCCGCCTTTCTGCGCCTGCAGCGGCGAACTGAAGCCAACAAAAACGCCGCAACGTGTCAGCCACGTTGCGGCGTTTTTTTTGTGCCCGGAATCAGGCCTTGTTGCGGTTGAACAGCTTGCGGACCACGGCGACCAGCGCCACCACGCCGACCACCAGGAACTTCTTCATGGCCAGCAGGAAAATGCCGATCTTGGCGAACAACCCGGCCTTGGCGGCAATACCACCGGCCACCAGCGCAGCGAGGCCGTAGGCGGCGGCTTTATCGGTGCTTGGGTTGAAGTCGGTGTAGAGGTTGCCGTCGGTGAAGTTGGTAAACGCCAATACCTTGGGCAGTTCCTGCTTGATGGTCGCCAGGTCGCTCATGGCGGCAACGGCGTTGAGTTCCAGCACACCTTCACGGCCCAGCACGCGAATGCTGTAGTTGAGGGTGGTTTGCTGGGCGTCATCGGCTTTCAGCTCACGGGCCCAGTACATCTTGTGGGTGGCTTCGTCGTAGTGCGGCGGCTCGGCCCAGCCCAGCAGGTGCAGGCCTGAATAACCCTGCTTCTTGCGCTCGGCGTTGGAGGTTTCGTCTTCTTCCTGCATCTGCTTGAGCAGTTCGGCGTAGTCGATTTTCGCCGCATCGTCGTCGGAAATGTGCCCGTCATTCTTGTAGCTGACAATCACGCCCCAACCGCGTTCCGACAGCGGGCTGACCGCCTTCGGCACGATCATGCCCAGGGTTTTGAAGCCCGGCGGGTTGCCCCAGCCATCGGTGAGCAGGCGCTCGGTGTCGGCGGGGTTGAGGTAGTAGAACTCGTCGTTGAGTTTGAGGGTTGCAATGCCGGTGGGCAGGGTGACCGTGCCGGTTTGCTGCTTGAGCGAGGCAAGGAAGTGCTCAGGCGTTTCGGCGGGCGCACTGGCTTCAACAGGCGTTGGCGCAGGTGTGGAAGCGGCCAGGACCGGGGTGGCAGGCAGGCTCAAGGCGGCCGCCGCCATTAGGGCGCGGAAGTAATTCATGGTAGTCCCTTACATTTTGAATTAATTTCGCGGGAGGATAACTGAAATATAATGTTACCAGCTAGCCAAAAGTCTCCCGCAGCAGCCCGGCAAATGCGTCCCGCGCCAGGTGCCGCTGGGTGTCTTTGTGCCAGAACAGCAGGTTGTCGACGGCCTGCAGTTCCTCGAACCGATACGACGCCAGTTGATTGGCTTGTTCATAGCGCGCCAGGATGCCCTCCGGCGCCAACGCCACACCAATCCCGGCACTGACACAGCCGATGATCGTGCCCCAGCTGGCATAGCTGGCGATGCTCGGCTTGAAGTCGTGGGGCTTGACCCAGTTTTCCAGCGCCGCGCGGTAGGGGCAGCCGGGTGGCCATACCAGTAAAGTGCGCCCCGCCAAGTCACCGGCACTGTTGATGGGCTCACTGGACGCGCTGGCGATCAGCACCAGGCGCTCGCTGTAGACCACGCTGTGGTCAAGCTTGGCGCGTTTGCCGCCTGCCGCCACCAGGGCGACGTCAAGGCGGTGGTGTTGCACGTCATCAAGCAATTCGGCCCAGGCGCCGGTCACCAGCTCCAGGCTGACGTCGGGGTAACGCCGATGGTATTCGGCCAGCAGCGGCGGCAGGCGGCCACTGGCGCTGGACTCCACCGCGCCGATGCGCAGGGTGCCACGGGGAATGGCGCTGGCATCTACCGCGCGCTTGGATTCATCCACCAGCGCCAGGATGCGCTCGCAGTAATCGAGGAAGATTTCCCCGGCGGCACTGATCGCCAGCCCACGCCCCGCGCGGATAAACAGTGGCGTGCCCAACTCGCTTTCCAGCTGTTTGATGCGTGTGGTGATGTTGGACGGCACGCAGTGCAGTTGCAGCGCGGCCTGGGCCACGCTGCCGGTTTGCGCCACGGCTCGCACCATTTTCAGTTGGGCCAGTTCCATTGCTCAGTTCCAGTGATTTCAGAAGTCAGAAACGCTTAATTGTCCTGCGCCTTGCGTGGGCGAAGACTGACGGCACTCCTTCCCGGTTTCCGAGTGCCGTTGATGAATACCCCTTCACCTCTAAAGCTTACGCTAGTCATTGCCGGCGTCATCCTCTGCTGGGCGTATTCGCCGATTGGCGTGCACATGGGGCTGCACAGCTACAGCCCCGGCCAGTTGGCGTTGTTACGATTCCTGATTGCCTCGGTGTTCATGGGGGGCGTGGCGCTGGTGGCGGGTATCGGCCGGCCGCAGTTGCGCGATGCGCCGTGGCTGCTGGTGCTGGGTTTTTTCGGCGTTTTCCTGCATCACACCAGCCTGAATAACGGGCAGCAGTGGGTCACGGCCGCAGCGTCCAGTGTATTGGCGCAGTCGGCGCCGTTGTTCAGTGTGTTGATTGCGTTTTTCTGTTTGAAAGAGCGCGTCAGCCTGTGGCGCTGGAGTTGCGTGCTGCTTGGGTTGATCGGCGTGCTGGTGGTGATCTGGGGCGATCACGGCATGGGGGATATCGACCCGCGCGGTTTGCTGATCCTGCTGGCCGCACTGTCGTGGAGTGTGTACTTCGCCATCCAGAAGCACTACGCCCACCGTTACAGCCCGCTGACCATGGCGTGCTACATGGTCTGGTCCGGCACCCTGATGCTCTGCGTGAACTGGCCAGGCCTGCCGGCTGCCGTGATGCAGGCGCCGCTGCCGGAAAACCTGTCGGTGCTGGTGCTGGGGATATTCCCGAGCGCCCTGGCGTACCTGGCGTGGGGCTTTGTGTTGAAACACGTGGACGTCAGCCGCGCGTCGGTGGCGATGTACCTGATTCCACCGGTGGCCATGCTGATGGCCGCCACGCTGCTGGGCGAACACGTCACCGTGCAGGTGATGCTCGGCGCGGTGATCGTGCTGGCGAGCGTGGCGGCTATCAGCCTGGAAGGGCGCTGGCGGTCACTCGCTCAGGCTGAACGCGCGCAACCGGTGGCCGTCGAGGTCCTCGGCGACAAAGGTGTAGCCAAAGTCCAGAGTGGTCGGTGATTGAATGATCGTTGCGCCGCGCTCCACCCACAGGTCGTGCAATGCATCGATGGCGGCGTTGTCGGGCAGCGAGAAGCCGACTTCACCGCCGCCGCCAGTCATTTTCGCGGCGGGCTCCACGGTATGGCGCGACCACAGCCCCAGCTTCACGCCGTTGTCGAGGATGAACAGGGCGAACGTCGGGTTCAGTTCCACCGGCGGCTTGCCCAGCAGGCGGCTGTAGAAATTGGCACTGGTGGCCGGGCTATCAACGTACAGCAGAAAGTAATGGGCGACGGTGTTCATGCACGCTCCTTGAGAGCAGTGGGGGGGAGGTGCCCAGTCTAAAAGCCGGTGCTGTCAGTTTCTGTCAGGAGTGTGCAACGGGTAGGCACTTTCACCGGTGTAGAGTTTGATGAGGTCGTCGATCTCGCCCGACATCCTCATGCGCAGCAGCGTACGCAGTATTTGCTGCACCGGGACGTTCGGGTCGTTACGCACCATGCAGCCCAGGCTCTGCTCGTCGATTACGGCGACCTTGTGCAGTTTTTTTCCGGGTGGCAGGCCCAGGTTGAAGCGGTCCAGTATCCATTCATTGATGACGGCATACTTGAAGCGCCCGGCAACCAGCTTGTGCAGCACCAGGTCTTCGCTGCGCGAATCGTCGCGCGTGAGTTGGCCGCTGGCCAACAGTGGGTCAAGGATCGCATAGCGGTAGTTGAGCACTGTACCGATTGATTGCGCTGCCAGTGTCTCTACGTGCACCGGCTGTGGCGCCGTGTGGCGGCTGGCCATCACGTTGCGTTGCACCATGAGCGGCACGCTCCAGGTGTAGTCGCCGGACAAATCGTCGAGCCAGCCTTGGGCGACATAACAGCGCACATCGATGTCGCCGTGCTCCATGGCATTGGCGATGCGCGCCCGGGGCAGCACATGAAACTCGGCAGGGCGCCCAACCTGCGTGGCCAGGCTCAGCATCAGGTCATACAAGATGCCCTGGGTAGGCTGGTCGTCTTCCAGCTGGGCCATGGGCATCGCCCAGCTGTCGGAAACCGCGAAGCGCAACGGCGCAGGTGCCGCGAGGCAGGTGACGCAAATCATCCATAAAGCGCCCAGGACTACGCGCATACACTCTCCGGGTTCAGGCCTTTGCGGGGCCAACCACGTGAGCTTAGTCAGATTAGACGAGCGTGCCGGATGCAATTTCCCCCTTGCTCCGCTAGCATTACCGGCTTCCGCTTCCCAGTTGCGACGGTTTTCGATGAGTTATCAGGTTCTTGCACGTAAATGGCGTCCGCGCTCGTTCCGCGAAATGGTCGGCCAGACCCATGTGCTCAAGGCTCTGATCAATGCCTTGGACAGCCAACGGCTGCACCACGCCTACCTGTTCACCGGTACGCGGGGTGTGGGCAAGACCACCATTGCGCGCATCATTGCCAAATGCCTGAACTGTGAAACCGGTATCACTTCCACGCCTTGCGGCACCTGCTCGGTGTGTCGGGAAATCGACGAAGGGCGTTTTGTCGACCTGATCGAGATCGACGCCGCGAGCCGCACCAAGGTCGAAGACACCCGCGAGTTGCTCGACAACGTGCAGTACGCGCCGAGCCGCGGCCGCTTCAAGGTCTACCTGATCGACGAAGTGCACATGCTGTCCAGCCATTCCTTCAACGCCTTGTTGAAAACCCTGGAAGAGCCGCCGCCCTACGTCAAATTCATCCTGGCGACCACTGACCCGCAGAAACTTCCTGCAACGATTTTGTCGCGGTGCCTGCAGTTCTCCCTGAAAAACATGACCCCCGAGCGTGTGGTCGAGCATTTGACCCACGTGCTGGGCGTTGAAAACGTACCGTTTGAAGACGACGCGCTGTGGCTGCTCGGCCGCGCCGCCGATGGTTCGATGCGCGATGCCATGAGCCTCACCGACCAGGCCATCGCCTTCGGTGAAGGCAAGGTCATGGCCGCCGACGTGCGCGCCATGCTCGGCACCCTCGACCACGGCCAGGTGTTCGATGTGCTGCACGCGCTGATCGAAGGTGACGCCAAGGCATTGCTCGAGGCCGTGCGCCATCTGTCGGAGCAAGGCCCGGACTGGAACGGCGTGCTCTCGGAAATCCTCAACGTGCTGCACCGCGTCGCTATCGCCCAGGCCCTGCCTGAGGGTGTCGACAACGGCCATGGCGACCGCGACCGCGTGCTGGCCCTGGCCCAGGCGTTGCCCGCCGAAGATGTGCAGTTCTATTACCAGATGGGCTTGATCGGTCGCCGCGACCTGCCCCTGGCGCCGGACCCGCGCGGTGGCTTTGAAATGGTGCTGCTGCGAATGCTGGCCTTCCGGCCCGCGGACTCGGCAGACGCGCCGAGACAGCCGCTAAAGCCAGTGGGGATCAGCCAGGCCACAGTTGATTCCGCCAAACCAGTGGCTGGCGCGGCCGTGGTTGCGCCAGTGGTTGCTGTGCCTGTGCCTGCGCCGGTCGCGCCTGCGGCGCCTGAGCCAGTAATCGCCGCGCCTGCTGTCGAGCCGGAACCGGTCATAGAGCCTGAGCCGGTCGTGGATCTGCCATGGAATGATCCCGTCGAGGTTGAGGCCGACGTCGAGCTGCAACCCGCCGTGGAGCCCGTACTGGAAACCACCGGCGAACAGCCCGAACTCACGCCGATGCCCACGCCGACCCCGGACAGCGTGGTGCCGGATGCGCCTGAATGGGTCTCTGCGCCAGTTCCCGAGCCGACGGTTGCCCAGGTTGAGGCCGCGACGCCAGGCATCGACCTCGACGACGAGCCGCCGCTGGACGAAGACTACATCGAGCCGGACATGGATTCGGCGTACAGCTACCTGGACGACCTGGCCAGTGAACACACTGCCGAGCCGGCCCCGGAACCCGAGGCGGAACCCGCTGCGGCCCCGGCCACCGGGCTGGCCTTGCAATGGCTTGAGCTGTTCCCGAAACTGCCGATTTCCGGCATGACCGGCAGCATCGCCGCCAACTGCACCCTGATCTCGATTGAAGGCGACCACTGGCTGTTGCACCTGGACCCGGCCCACAGCGCCCTGTTCAACGCGACCCAGCAGCGCCGTCTCAATGATGCATTGAACCAGTACCATGAGCGCACGCTGACCATTGCCATCGAGCTGATCAAGCCCGAGCAGGAAACCCCGGCTCAGGCGGCGACCCGCCGACGCTTGCACCGGCAGCGCGACGCCGAGGATTCGATCCACGCCGACCCGCTCATCCAGCAAATGATGCAACAGTTCGGTGCGGTCGTGCGCCACGATACTATTGAACCTGTCGACGCCCCGGTGCCCCAAGCGTCATGACACCGGGCTATTAATTGATCCACGTACTTTTGAGGTGATTCCCATGATGAAAGGTGGCATGGCCGGCCTGATGAAGCAGGCGCAGCAGATGCAGGAAAAGATGGCCAAGATGCAGGAAGAACTGGCCAACGCCGAAGTCACCGGTAAAGCCGGTGGCGATATGGTCAGCGTGGTGATGACCGGTCGTCACGACATCAAGCGCGTGAGCATCGACCCAAGCGTATTGCCGGGTGTTGGCGAAGATGACCTGGAAATGCTCGAGGCGCTGTTCGCTGCGGCCGTCAACGACGCCGTGCGCAAGATTGAAGCCAATAGCCAGGAAAAAATGGGCGGCGTGACCGCCGGCATGCAACTGCCGCCAGGCATGAAACTGCCGTTCTGATCCGCTAGCCTTGGCTAGACTCCAATGCCAGGCCACGTGCCTGGCATTTTTGTTTGTGCCAATCCAATCGAACCCTGGCCTGCCTGGCAAGGTCTGCACCCTGTACCGATGAATTCGATAAAGGAGCCTTCTGATGCCTCAAGAACCTGTTCTTAACCAACGCATCGTCCTGGTTTCCCGCCCGCAAGGTGCGCCGACACCGGAAAACTTCCGTCTGGAACGCGTGAACCTGCCGGAGCTGGCAGACGGCCAGGTGCTGTTGAAAACCCTGTACCTGTCCCTCGACCCCTACATGCGTGGGCGCATGAGCGACGCGCCGTCCTACGCAGCGCCGGTGGAAATCGACGAGGTGATGACGGGCGGGGCTGTCAGCCGTATCGAGCAATCACGTAATCCGAAATTCACAGTGGGCGACCTGGTGGTTGGCGCCACCGGCTGGCAGAGCCATAGCATTTCTGACGGCCGCAACCTGATCCCGGTACCGAATGGCTTGGCCAGCCCGTCGATGGCGCTGGGCGTGCTCGGTATGCCCGGCATGACCGCGTATATGGGCCTGATGGACATCGGCCAGCCCCAGGCCGGGGAAACCCTGGTGGTGGCTGCAGCGTCCGGGGCCGTCGGCTCGGTGGTGGGGCAGGTGGCAAAACTCAAGGGCTTGCGGGTGGTGGGTATCGCCGGCGGCGCCGACAAATGCCGTTACGTAGTGGACGAGCTGGGCTTTGATGCCTGCATTGACCACAAGAGCCCCGACTTCGCCCATGAGCTGGCGCTGGCGTGCTTCAAAGGCGTGGACATCTATTTTGAAAACGTCGGCGGCAAGGTATTTGATGCAGTCGTGCCGTTGCTCAACCCCAAGGCACGGATTCCGCTGTGCGGGCTGATCGCGGGCTACAACGCCCATGAGGCCCCCGCCGGTCCGGATCGTTTACCGGCCTTGCAGCGTACTTTGTTGACCAAGCGCGTGCGCATCCAGGGTTTCATCGTGTTCGACGATTACGGCGATCGCCAGCCCGAATTCCTCAGTGCGATGGCGCCGTGGGTGCGCGACGGCAAGATCAAATTCCGCGAGGATGTGGTGGACGGCCTGGAGCAGGCGCCTGAAGCCTTTATCGGTTTGCTCGAAGGGCGCAACTTCGGCAAGTTGGTGGTACGCGTCGCACAGGATTGAGCATTTGACGCTAATCCGGGGCGCGGGTATAAACCGCGTCTCGTTGTTTTGTCGGACCTTTCCCCATGAGCTTCAGCCCTCTGATTCGCCAACTGATCGACGCCTTGCGCATTTTGCCGGGTGTAGGCCAGAAAACCGCCCAGCGCATGGCCCTGCAACTGCTGGAGCGTGACCGCAGCGGTGGCGCCCGGTTGGCCCAGGCCTTGAGCCAGGCCATGACGGGTGTGGGCCACTGTCGTCAATGCCGCACCCTCACCGAGGAAGAACTCTGCCCGCAATGCGCCGACCCGCGTCGCGACGACACATTGCTGTGTGTGGTGGAAGGGCCGATGGACGTGTACGCGGTGGAGCAGACCGGTTATCGCGGGCGCTACTTCGTCCTTAAGGGGCACTTGTCGCCGCTGGACGGCCTGGGGCCGGAAGCCATCGGCATTCCGCAACTGGTGGCGCGTATTGAAGAGCAGGGTTCGTTCACCGAAGTGATCCTGGCCACCAACCCGACGGTGGAAGGCGAAGCCACGGCGCATTACATCGCCCAGTTGCTGAGCAATAAAGGCCTGATCACCTCGCGAATTGCCCACGGCGTGCCGCTGGGTGGCGAGCTGGAGTTGGTGGATGGCGGGACGCTGGCGCATTCGTTTGCGGGCCGCAAGCCGATCGCTCTCTAACGGGCAACACAGTTACAAATGTGGGAGCGGGCTTGTGTGGGAGCCGGGCTTGCCCGCGATGCAGGCACCGAGGTCTATCAGGCAGACCGAGGTGATGCTATCGCAGGCAAGCCAGCTCCCACACAAGCCCGCTCCCACATTTGTTTTGCATTACCAGTGAGAACTTGATAACCAAGCAAGCGCTTGGTAAGTTCGCTCCACCTCTCTCTGTGGAGCTTGCCGATGTCTGCCTATCAGGACTACTTCGACCCCAGCCACCAATTGGTCCGCGACAGCGTGCGTCGTTTTGTCGAGCGCGAGATGTTGCCGGGTATCGAGCAGTGGGAAGAGTCAGGGCGCTTTCCCCGCGAGCTGTACCTCAAGGCTGGCGCGGCGGGCATTCTCGGCATCGGTTACCCCGAAAGCCTGGGCGGCAGCCATGAAGGCGACCTGTTCGCCAAGGTGGCCGCCAGCGAAGAACTGATGCGTTGCGGCTCCGGTGGCGTGGTGGCGGGGCTCGGTTCGCTGGATATCGGCCTGCCGCCGATCGTCAAATGGGCCCGCCCCGAGGTGCGCGAGCGTGTGGCGCCGCAGGTATTGGCTGGCGAAAAGATCAGCGCGCTGGCGGTCACCGAGCCCAGCGGTGGTTCCGATGTGGCCAACCTGCAAACCCGCGCTGTGCGTGACGGTGACCATTACCGCGTCAGCGGCAGCAAAACCTTTATCACCAGCGGTATCCGCGCCGACTTCTACACGGTGGCCGTGCGCACCGGCGGGCCGGGGTTTGGCGGCATCAGCCTGTTGCTCATCGAAAAAGATACCCCGGGCTTCACTGTGGGCCAGCCCCTGAAGAAAATGGGCTGGTGGGCGTCGGACACGGCTGAGTTGTTCTTTGACGATTGCCGGGTGCCCGTGGGTAATTTGATCGGCGCCGAGAACATGGGCTTTGCCTGCATCATGGGTAACTTCCAGAGCGAGCGCCTGGCCCTGGCCTTGATGGCCAACATGACCGCGCAACTCGCGCTGGAGGAAAGCCTGAAGTGGGCAGCCGAGCGCGAGGCGTTCGGCAAACCTATCGGCAAATTCCAGGTGCTCAAACATCGCCTGGCGGAAATGGCCACGGCGGTGGAAGTGTCGCGGGAGTTCACCTATCGCCAGGCCGCGAAGATGGCGGCGGGCAAGAGCGTGATCAAGGAGATTTCCATGGCCAAGAACCTGGCGACCGACACGGCTGATCGCGTGACGTATGACGCGGTGCAGATTCTCGGCGGCCAAGGGTATATGCGCGGCAGCCTGGTGGAGCGGTTGTATCGGGACAACCGCATTCTGTCGATTGGCGGGGGGACGCGGGAGGTGATGAATGAAATCATCAGCAAGCAGATGGGGTTGTGATCTTGGGTGTTCTTTCGGGCGCTATCGCAGGCAAGCCAGCTCCCACATTTTTGATTTGTGAATACATTCAAAGGTGGGAGCTGGCTTGCCTGCGATGAGGCCGGTTCAGGCGACTGTCATTTTTCAGTCAACCCGAATTGCGTCAGGCAAAACGTCGGTATGCCCATATCTTCCAGGCGCTGCGACCCACCCAGCTCCGGCAAATCAATAATCGCCGCCGCTTCAAAAATCTTCGCGCCCATGCGCCGCACCAGGTTCGCCGCAGCGATCAGGGTGCCGCCGGTCGCAATCAGGTCATCGAACATCAGCACCGAGTCGCCTTCGCACAGGCTGTCGGCGTGTACTTCGAGAAACGCTTCGCCGTACTCGGTCTGGTAACCTTCGGCCAGCACGTCAGCCGGTAATTTGCCCTGTTTGCGGAACAGGATCAGCGGCTTGTTCAACTGGTAGGCGATGATCGAACCGATCAGGAAACCCCGCGCGTCCATCGCGCCGATATGGCTGAAGTCGGCTTCGACATAGCGGTGGGCGAAACTGTCGGCCACCAGGCGCAGCGCGCGGGGCGACTGGAACAGTGGCGTGATGTCGCGAAAGATCACCCCAGGCTTGGGGAAGTCGATGACAGGGCGGATCAGGGATTTGATGTCGAACGAATCGAAGGTCATCGTCGAAGAGTCCTGGGGCTGAAAACGGACTCGAAGTATACCTGCGGCCTCGCCGGTTGGCGCGGCCGCAAGCGTCTGGATCAGCTGTCGAGGGTGCCGCCCGCCAATGCACACAGCTGGATCGGGTCGAGGATATGCACCTCTTTGCCTTCGGCGGCAATCAGCGCGTTCTGCTGGAAGCGGGTGAACACGCGGGACACGGTTTCCACCGCGAGGCCCAGGTAGTTGCCGATTTCATTGCGCGACATGCTCAGGCGGAACTGGTTGGCCGAGAACCCCCGCGCACGAAAGCGTGCCGACAGGTTGACGAGGAACGTGGCAATGCGTTCGTCGGCGGTTTTCTTCGACAGCAGCAGCATCATCTGTTGGTCGTCGCGAATTTCACGGCTCATTACGCGCATCAACTGGCGACGCAGCTGTGGCAGTTGCAGGGCCAATTCATCCAGGCGCTCGAAGGGGATTTCACAAACAGAGGTCGTCTCCAGGGCCTGGGCCGACACCGGGTGAATCTCGGTGTCCATGCCGGACAGCCCGACCAACTCGCTGGGCAGGTGGAAACCGGTGATCTGCTCTTCGCCGCTGTCGCTCAGGCTGAACGTCTTCAACGCCCCTGAACGGACTGCATAAACGGAGTCAAACTTGTCGCCCTGACGAAACAGAAACTCGCCTTTTTTCAGTGGGCGGCCGCGTTTAACGATGTCGTCCAGCGCATCCATGTCTTCCAGATTCAACGAAAGTGGCAGGCAGAGGGGGGCCAGGCTGCAATCCTTGCAATGAGCCTGGCTGTGAGCGCGCAGTTTGACTGGCTCGGACATTTCTTAAATCCTTGTGGGAAAACACACATAAGACGTAAGGGTAACGCACGCGGGGCAGCTGAGGCCAGCGTGTACAAAAAACCGGCAGCGGTATAAAGCTTTGTGTATCGATGCCGATACACAGGTGAATCCCTATGGGCTGGAGCTCAGGTCATGTCGGTAACACCCTTGAATAACCCTGTCATTACTACCAAGACCCCGAAGGTTTTGACGGCCGCTGATGCGCTTGCGGGCAAAAAGGTCGACGACAAGCCTGCACCTCCACCGACGCCTGGCGAAGGGGTGGTGGTGACCATCTCTGGCGCGGGGATGAAAGCCTCCCAGGCCGGTAGCAACCCGAACAAGGACATCGACGACAGCGGCCTGAAAGACAACATCAAGCAACTGTTGAAGATGATCCGCGAACTGCGTAAACAGCTCGCCGAGAAGATGGCTCAGCTCTCGGCGGCCATGAACGACACCACCCTTTCCCCGGAAGCGCGCCAGGCCAAGGTCTCCAGCCTGCAGGGCGATATCGCGACGATCCAGTCAGGTTTGATGACCGCTCAATCTCAACTAGCCAAGTCGCTGAAAAATGAATCGCCTGAGGCTCAATTGAAAGCCATGAGCCTGTTGGCGAAGTAATCCTGGCCTAAATCACCCGCGAGAATCGTTGCCGGTTCTGGTGCTCCAGGTACGCATCGAACACCATGCACACCGAGCGCACCAGCAGGCGCCCGGCCGGCAATACCTGAATTCCCCGAGCATCCAGTTCGATCAGGCCGTCCGTGGCCATTGTCTCCAGCTGTGGCCAAACGTCGGTGAAATAGCTGCGAAAGTCGACGTTGAAGGCCTTTTCTATTTCGTCAAATGTCAGGCTGAAGTTGCAGATCAACTGTTGAATCACTTCTCGTCGCAACCGATCATCGGTGGTGCACACCAGGCCCCGGCTGGTCGCGAGTTGCGCTCCGGCCAAGGCATTTTGGTAGTGACTGAGATCACTGCTGTTCTGGCAGTACAGGTCGCCGATCTGGCTGATCGCCGAGACGCCCAACCCGATCAAATCGCAATGCCCGTGGGTGGTGTAGCCCTGAAAATTGCGCTGCAGTGTGCCTTCTTCCTGGGCCACGGCCAATTCGTCGTCCGGCAGGGCGAAGTGGTCCATGCCGATGTAGCGATAGCCTGCCTGGGTCAGCTGTTCAATGGTGGTTTGCAGCATCAGCAGCTTGGCTGCCGGGGAGGGCAGGTCGTCGCTGTTGATGCGCCGCTGGGGCATGAAACGCTCGGGCAGGTGCGCGTAGTTGAAAACCGACAGGCGATCCGGCTGCAGCCTGATCACTTCTTCCACTGTGCGCGCAAAGTTCAGCGGCGACTGTTTGGGCAAACCGTAGATCAGGTCGATATTGATCGAGCGAAATTGCAGGGTGCGCGCCGCGTCGATCACCGCGCGGGTTTCTTCCAGGCTTTGCAGGCGGTTCACCGCGCGTTGCACCTCGGGGTCGAGGTCTTGCAAGCCGATGCTGACACGGTTGAAGCCCAGTTCGCGCAGCAGGCCCATGGTCGCCCAGTCGGCTTCGCGCGGGTCGATCTCGATGCCGTAGTCGCCGGAGTCGTCGTCCAGCAGGTTGAAATGCTGGCGCAGGCGCGTCATGACCTGGCGCAATTCGTCATGGCTGAGAAAAGTCGGCGTGCCGCCGCCGAAGTGCAATTGTTGCACCGGCTGTTTGGGGTCGAGGTGGCAGGCCACCAGCTGGATTTCCTGTTCCAGGCGCTGCAGGTAGGCCTGGGCACGGCCACGGTCCTTGGTGATGACCTTGTTGCAGGCGCAGTAGTAGCAAATGTTGGCGCAGAACGGCACGTGCACATACAGCGACAACGGCCGCGCGGCCTTGCGGCTGTCGCGCAGGGCGTGAAGCAGGTCGAAGGTGCCGACCTGGCTGTCGAATTGTACGGCGGTGGGGTAGGACGTGTAGCGCGGCCCCGCGAGGTCGTAGCGGTGAATCAGATCAGTGTCCCAACGAATGGCGTCGAGCATGCGGGCGTTCCCCCGGATTGGCTAGTGGACCGAGTCTAGGGGCGCGTCACAGGTGGCATCTTGATTTGCATCAACGGGGAGCGGCGCTATGCCACAGGGCGATTCAATGGCCCATCAGCCAGTGCTGATGGGGGCCGGGCAACGTCCACACACCAAACACAATCACGAGCAACCCACCGGCCACGCGAACGCTGCGTTTGCGCAGCACAGCGGTAACCCGCTCGGCGGCCAGCCCGGTAGCCAGCAGCACCGGCCAGGTGCCCAAGCCAAACGCCAGCATCAGCACGGCACTGTCCAGCGCATTGCCCTGGCTCGCCGCCCACAAAAGGGTGCTGTAGACCAACCCGCACGGCAACCAGCCCCACAGCGCACCCAGCAGCAAGGCGCGCGGCAGGCTCGACACCGGCAGCAAGCGGTTGGCGACGGGCTGGATAAAGCGCCACAGGCCGCGCCCGAGGCTTTCGATACGGGTCAGGCCGCTCCACCAGCCCGCCAGGTACAGGCCCATGCTGATCAGCAGCAACCCGGCGAGCACACGCAGGAACATCGCCGCCGGGCTGTTGGCCACTGCCCAGCCCGCCAGGCCGATCAGTAACCCGGCAGTGGCATAGCTGAGGATGCGCCCCAGGTTGTACGCCAGCAGCAGGCGAAAACGCCGGCTGCGTTGTTCCTTGGGAATCGCCAGGGTCAGCGCGCCCATCAGCCCGCCGCACATGCCCAGGCAATGCCCGCCGCCGAGCAGGCCGAGGATCAGCGCGGAGACCAGCAGCGGCGCCAGTTCAAGCATGGGGCGGCTCTTTGGGCGGTTGTTCGGCCAGCGGTTCGGGACGGTTGGCTTCGTCGACGGCGGCCAGGTGGTTGGGGTCCTGGTCATCGAACAGCACGCTGTGGGCCGGGCCGTCGAGGTCGTCGTACTGGCCGCTGTCCACCGCCCAGAAGAAGATGTAGATGGCCACGCCCACCAACAACAGCGCCGCGGGAATCATCACGTAGAGAGCTGGCATCTGTACTCCATGCCTGCGCGGCTCAAGCCGGCAGCGGGCGGGTTAACGAGGGGGCGCTGGCGGCTTGCGCGCTCGGCAAGCGAGTCAGGCGCAGGGCGTTGAGCACCACGGTCAACGAACTGAGGGACATGCCAATCGCCGCCCAGATCGGCGTGACCCAGCCGAGGGCGGCAAACGGCAGCATAAGCCCATTGTACAGCCCGGCCCACAGCAGGTTTTCGATGATCACCCGCCGCGTGCGCCGCGCCAGGGTAAAGGCTTGCACCAACGCGTCGAGACGGTTGGACAGCAGCACGGCATCGGCGCTGGTTTTCGCCAGGTCCGTGGCCGAGCCCATGGCCACGCTGATATCCGCGGCGGCGAGTACCGGCACATCGTTGACGCCATCGCCGAGCATCAGCACCGTGCGGCCTTCCTTGTGCAGCTGTTGCAGCACCTGCAACTTGTCGTCGGGGCGCAGGCCGCCACGGGCTTCGTCGATGCCCAGCTCGGCGGCCACGCTGGCGACCATCGGCGAACTGTCACCCGACAGCAGCAACGTACGCCAGCCGCGCGCCTTGCACGCGGCCAACAGGGCGGGGGCGTCACTGCGCAGGCGGTCGTCGAGTACGAACCAGGCGAGGGCACCGTTGCGGTCGCCGAGCAGCAGCCATTGCCCGGCTTCATTGGGTGACGCGGGGATCGGGCAGCCATTCAACTCGCAGACATAGCCCGGCTGGCCGATGCGCAACAGGCGTTCGCCCACCCGGCCTTCGAGCCCCAGGCCGGGAGAACTGTGCACTTCATCCGCGGCCATCGGCGCGCGACCGAACGCCCGAGCGATCGGGTGTTCGGAGCGGTTTTCCAGCGCGGCAGCGAGGCTCAGGCATTCATCGCTATTCAGCGTGCCCAAAGGGCGGATCGCGCGCAGGGCGAGCCGGCCTTCGGTCAAGGTGCCGGTCTTGTCGAAAATCACTGTGTCGATCTGGTTCAGGCCCTCCAGCACGTGGCCGCGCGTCAGCAACAGTCCAAGTTTGTGCAGGGAGCCGGTGGCGGCGGTGAGCGCAGTGGGTGTGGCGAGGGACAGCGCGCACGGGCAGGTTGCCACCAGCATGGCCAGGACGACCCAGAACGCCCGCGATGAGTCCAGCTCCCACCACACCAGGCCAATCACCGCCGCTGCGAGTAGTGAACACAACAGGAACCCTTGCGCGGCGCGGTCGGCGATTTGCGCCAGGCGCGGTTTCTCGGCCTGGGCGCGTTCCAGCAGGCGCACGATGGCAGACAGACGTGTGTCGTGGCCCAAGGCGCGGACTTCGACGGTGAGTGCGCCTTCGACGTTGAGCGTGCCCGCGGTGACGCTGTCGCCGGCATGCCGAGGCTGCGGCAGGTATTCGCCGGTGAGCAGCGATTCATCAATGCTCGATTGGCCCTCGAGAATCACGCCGTCTGCCGGCAGCACCGCGCCGGGGTGTACCAGCACGCGGTCACCCAGCGCCAGTTCGCTGAGCAGAATGCGTTCGCTTTGCCCGTCGCCCTTGAGGCGCAGGCACGACGCCGGCAGCAGGTTGACCAACTGCGCGGTCGCGGCCGCCGTGCGTTCCCGGGCGCGACGTTCCAGGTAGCGACCGGCCAGCAGGAACAGCGCAAACATGCCCACTGCGTCGAAATACAGCTCGCCGGAGCCGGTGATTGCTGTCCAGATCCCCGCCAGGTACGCGCCACCAATCGCCAGGGACACCGACACATCCATGGTCAGGTGGCGGGTGCGCAGGTCGCGCAGGGCGCCTTTGAAAAACGGAGCGCAGCTGTAGAACACAATGGGGGTTGTCAGAAACATCGCCACCCAGCGCAGGATCACATGCAGTTCCGGGCTCAAGTCGATATTGAATTCGGGCCAGGTGGCCATGGTCGCCATCATCGCCTGGAACCACAGCAAGCCGGCCACGCCCAGTTGGCGCAGGGCCAGGCGGTTTTCACTGGCCAGTCTCTCGGCGGCGCGGTCCGCCTGATAGGGGTGGGCGGCGTAGCCGATATGGCGCAGTTCGCCGAGCAACTGGCTCAGTGGCAGTTGCCCGTCGGCCCATTGCACATGCAAGCGGTGGTTGGACAGGTTCAGCCGCGCCTCAGCCACGGCGGGCAGGGCGCGCAGGTGTTTTTCGATCAGCCAGCCGCAGGCCGCGCAACTGATGCCTTCCATCAGCAGGGTGGTTTCGGCCAGTTCGCCCGTGTGGCGCACGAAGGGTTTTTGCACGTCGGCGCGGTCGTACAGCGCCAGTTCGTCCACCAGCTGCACCGGCAATGCTTCGGGGTTGGTCGAGGCTTCGCTGCGGTGTTGGTAATAGCTTTCCAGGCCACCGGCTACGATGGCTTCGGCCACCGCCTGGCAGCCCGGGCAGCAGAGTTCGCGGCGTTCGCCGAGGATCATGGTGGTGAAGCGGCTGCCTGAGGGGACGGGCAGGGCGCAGTGGTAGCAGGGGGTGGTCATGGGTTGGAATCTATGGTGGCTGGGAGGGCCTCATCGCGGGCAAGTCGAACCGTCGCACCGCCGCTCCCACAGGGGACCGCGATCCAAATGTGGGAGCCGGGCTTGCCCGCGATGCGCGGAGCGCAGGCTGTTAACGCTTCAGGTCTTCAGCCCCCTGCAACGGCTCATCGCCCAGCAGCAAATCCTTGTCGTGGCTGACCTGTTCTTCTTCGAACATCCGCCAAGTGCGGTCGCCTTCCACGCCGAGCAGTTCCACGAAGCGCCGGCCTTCGACCTTGTCGGTGACCTGGCCGATATAGCGGCCAGGCTCGCTGTCGCTGCGGGCCAAGTTGATCTTGCGATCCTTGCCCGGCTGGGTCGGGGAAATCAGGTTAAGTTCCAGGGTTTTCGGATTGCTGTAGCCGGTGAGGTTCACCTCGACCTCACCGGTCAGTTCGTCCAGGTGCACCTTGGCGCGCAGTTGCAGGGTCTGGGCCAGCCGTTCGCGATCCAGCGAGCGGTTGATGCCCTTGCCGGCCTCGTAGTAGTTGTCGTTGACCAGGTTGTCCGGGTTGTTCACCGCGATGGTCACCATGGACAGGGTCAAGGTCACCGAACAGGCGAGTATCCCGATGATGATCCAGGGCCAGAGGTGCCTGTACCAGGGGCTTGCGGCAGTGGCTGCGGGCATTGTTTTGCTCTCTATAGTCAACGAACTTGGGGGCCGATGAATCGGCTCTTGGCTTCAATGTGGACGCTGGGGTCATCGGCATCGGTGAGGATGAACTTGACCTCGTTGGTGCTCGACGGCATTTGCTCCGGCGCGCTGGATAACTCGACCGGCATGCTGATGATATCGCCGGCCGCCACCTTGATCTCGCGGCGGCCTTGCAGTTTGAGATCCGGCAGGCCGGCGGCGTCGAGGACGTAAGTGTGGTCGCGCTGGTCCTTGTTCATGATTTTCAGGCTGTAGACGTTTTCGATGCGGCCTTCAGCGTTTTCGCGGTACAGCACGCGGTCCTTGCTCACGTCGAAACCTACCAGCGGGCGCATGAAGAATGCGGTGACCAACAGGCTGATCATCGCCAGCAGCACCAAGGCGTAACCGATCAGGCGCGGGCGCAGCTTATGGGTTTTTTGCCCTGAGAGGTTGTGCTCGGTGGTGTAGCTGATCAGGCCGCGCGGGTATTCCATCTTGTCCATGATGTTGTCGCAGGCGTCGATGCACGCGGCGCAACCGATGCACTCGATTTGCAGGCCGTCGCGGATGTCGATGCCGGTGGGGCAGACCTGCACGCACATCGTGCAATCGATGCAGTCGCCCAGGCCCTGGGCCTTGTAGTCGATACCCTTTTTACGCGGGCCGCGCAGCTCGCCACGACGGGGGTCGTAGGAGACGATCAGGGTGTCTTTGTCGAACATCACGCTCTGGAAACGCGCGTACGGGCACATGTAAATGCACACTTGTTCGCGCAACCAGCCGGCGTTGCCGTAGGTGGCGAGGGTGAAGAAACCGACCCAGAAATACGACCAGCCATCGGCCTGGCCGGTGAAGAAGGCGAACACCAGTTCGCGGATCGGCGAGAAGTAGCCGACGAAGGTCATGCCGGTCACAAAACCAATCAACAGCCACAGGGTGTGCTTGCTGAGTTTGCGCAGGAATTTGTTGGCGCCCATGGGGGCCTTGTCGAGCTTGATGCGCTGGTTGCGGTCGCCTTCGGTGACCTTTTCGCACCACATGAAAATCCACGTCCACACGCTTTGCGGGCAGGTGTAGCCGCACCACACGCGGCCGGCGTACACGGTGATGAAGAACAGGCCAAAGGCCGCAACAATGAGAATGCCCGAGAGCAGGATGAAATCCTGGGGCCAGAAGGTCGCGCCAAAAATGAAGAATTTACGTTCCGGCAGGTTCCACCACACGGCCTGGTGGCCACCCCAGTTCAGCCACACGGTGCCGAAGTAGAGCAGGAACAAACCGGCGCCACCGAGCATGCGCAAATTGCGGAACAGGCCGGTGAAGGCACGGGTGTAGATCTTCTCGCGCGAGGCGTAGAGGTCGACGGTTTTGGCAGGCGGGGTAACGTCATGTACCGGTATCTGGTCGCTCATCATTGCATCCCACGGCGGTGGAGATTTGCCTCGGCCAGTACGTGCCAACCGGGGTCAAAACAGGCTGTTGCAGTGGCGTTATGATACGCCTGCGTTGCTGCTGATCGGGGGCGACCTGCATGATCTGGATCAATTGATCTGGCAGTTTGACTAACCCGATCGTGTAAGCGAAGGAGATCCAATGTGGGAGCGGGCTTGCTCGCGAATGCTGAGTGTCAGTCAATACATCTGTTGGCTGATCCACCGTATTCGCGAGCAAGCCCGCTCCCACACGGGGTCTTCAGTGTTCTCAAAGTCTGTGAACGGTCTTACTGCTCCTCAGCTTTTTTGTCCCCATGAGACAAGCTGTACACATACGCCGCCAGCAAGTGCACCTTGTCGTTGCCCTGCAGTTGTTCCTGCGCAGGCATCTGGCCCTGGCGGCCGTAACGGATGGTCTGCTGCAATTGCGCGAAGCTCGAACCGTAGATGAACGCGCCCGGGTGGGTCAGGTCAGGCGCGCCCATGGCCGGGGTGCCTTTACCGGCCGGGCCGTGGCAGGCCACGCAGTTGGCGGCGAAGAGTTTCGCGCCGTTGGCCACATCGGCCTTGGCGCCTTCCGGCAGCTTGCGGCCATCGAGGTTGGTCACCACAAACCCGGCCACGTCGGCCACGCCTTGCTCGCCGATCACCTCGGCCCAGGCCGGCATCACCGCGTGGCGGCCTTTCATGATGGTTTCCTTGATGGTCGCGGGCTCACCGCCCCAGCGCCAGTCGGCGTCGGTCAGGTTGGGAAAGCCATAGGCGCCCTTGGCGTCGGAGCCGTGGCACACCGAGCAGTTGGAGGCGAACAGGCGGCCACCCATCTTCAGGGCTTGCGGGTCCTTGGCCACTTCTTCGATGGGCATCGAAGCAAACTTGGCGAAGATCGGGCCGAACTTGGCGTCCGAACGGGCCATTTCCTTTTCCCATTCGTGCACGCCGGTCCAGCCGGTCTGGCCGTTCGCAAACGGGGTTTGCTTGTCGTTGTCGAGGTAGTTATAGCCCGGCAACAAGCCTTTCCAGTTGCCCAGGCCGGGGTACAGCGCCAGGTAACCGAGGGCGAAAATGATGGTGCCGACGAACAGCATGAACCACCACTTGGGCAGCGGGTTGTCGTATTCCTCGATGCCGTCGAACGAGTGGCCGACGGTCTCGTCCGTCTGCTCGCTGCGCTGGCCCCGACGGGTCGACAGCAGCAGCCAGGTCAGGGCGAAAATGGTACCCAGACTGAGGACTGTGACGTACAGACTCCAGAACGTAGTCATTCTTTGTTACTCCTAGAAGCTTGCTCGACGTGCTTGATGGCTTCGGGATCATCCGCAAAGGGCAGCATGGTTGCGTCGTCAAACTCCGACTTGCGCTTGGGGCTGAACACCCACAACGCCAGGCCGACAAAGGCCACCATCACTACAACGGTGCCCAGGCCTCGAATCATCCCGATATCCATGAAGATCACCGTTTGCTTTTGATGAGGGTGCCCAAGCCTTGCAGGTAGGCCACCAATGCGTCCATTTCGGTCTTGCCCTTCACGGCCGCGGCCGCACCGGCGATGTCTTCATCGGTGTAGGGCACGCCCAGGGTGCGCAAGACTTCGAGTTTCTTCGCGGTGTCCTTGCCGTCGAGCTTGTTTTCCACGAGGAATGGGTACGCCGGCATTTTCGATTCAGGCACCACGTTGCGCGGGTTGTACAAGTGCGCGCGCTGCCAGTCATCGGAGTAACGCCCGCCCACACGGGCCAGGTCCGGGCCGGTGCGTTTGGAGCCCCACAGGAACGGGTGGTCCCACACGCTTTCACCGGCGACCGAGTAGTGGCCGTAGCGTTCGGTTTCGGCGCGGAACGGACGGATCATCTGCGAGTGGCAACCCACGCAGCCGTTGGCGATGTAAACGTCACGGCCTTCAACTTCAAGGGCCGTGCGCGGCTTCATGCCTTCGACCGGCTTGTTGGTCACGTCCTGGAAAAACAGCGGGACGATCTGGGTCAGGCCGCCGATGCTCACGGCGATGACCATGAAGAAGGCCAGCAGGCCGATATTCTTCTCGACTACTTCGTGCTTCATCAGTGAGCTCCCACAACGGCGATCTTGGCGGCGGCTTCGGCTTCTTCCGGGTCGGCGGCACGCACGGTGCGCCACACGTTGTAGGCCATCAGGAACATGCCGGAGGCAAAGAACGCACCGCCCAGGGCGCGGACGATGTAGCCCGGGTGGCTGGCTTGCAGCGCTTCGACGAAGGAGTACGTCAGCGTGCCGTCATCGTTGATCGCACGCCACATCAGGCCCTGGGTGATGCCGTTGACCCACATCGAGGCGATGTAGAGCACGGTACCGATGGTGGCCAGCCAGAAGTGCGCGTTGATCAGCCCGACGCTGTGCATCTGCACGCGGCCGTAGAGCTTGGGAATCATGTGGTACAGCGCGCCGATGGAAATCATCGCGACCCAGCCGAGCGCCCCGGCGTGCACGTGGCCGATGGTCCAGTCGGTGTAGTGGGACAGTGAGTTGACCGTCTTGATGGCCATCATCGGCCCTTCGAAGGTCGACATGCCGTAGAACGCCAGCGACACCACGAGGAAGCGCAGGATCGGGTCGGTGCGCAATTTATGCCAGGCGCCCGACAGGGTCATCATGCCGTTGATCATGCCGCCCCAACTCGGGGCCAGCAGAATGATCGACATCGCCATGCCCAGCGACTGCGCCCAGTCCGGCAGCGCGGTGTAGTGCAGGTGGTGCGGGCCCGCCCAGATGTACAGGGTGATCAGCGCCCAGAAATGCACGATGGAAAGGCGATAGGAGTAGATCGGGCGTTCGGCCTGTTTCGGCACGAAGTAATACATCATCCCCAGGAAACCGGTGGTGAGGAAGAAACCCACGGCGTTGTGGCCGTACCACCACTGGATCATCGCGTCCGTCGCCCCGGCATAGGCCGAGTAGGACTTGAACCAGCTCACCGGCAGCGAGGCGTGGTTGACGATGTGGAGCATCGCCGTCACCAGGATGAAGGCACCGTAGAACCAGTTGCCCACATAAATGTGCTTGGTCTTGCGCTTGACGATGGTGCCGAAAAACACCACGGCGTAGGTCACCCACACAATGGCCAGCAAAATGGCGATCGGCCATTCCAGCTCGGCGTATTCCTTGGTGGTGGTGTAACCCAGCGGCAGGGTGATGATGGCGCCGAGGATCACGGCTTGCCAGCCCCAGAAGGTGAAGGCGGCGAGGCCGTCGGAGATCAGTCGCGTCTGGCAGGTTCGCTGCACGACATAGTAGGAGGTGGCAAACAATGCACATCCACCGAAGGCGAAAATCACCAGGTTGGTGTGCAGCGGGCGCAGGCGACCGAAGGTCGTCCATGGCAAACCGAAATTCAATTCCGGCCAAACCAGTTGCGAGGCGATGAACACCCCGAGCCCCATGCCAAGGATCCCCCAGACCACCGTCATGATGGCGAACTGGCGGACGACCTTATAGTTATAAGCAGTCGGACTGATTGCTGTGCTCATTCTAAGGTTCCACGGTTTAGGTTTTTTTATAGGTAAAATCGGCCGCAAGTATGTAGAAACCGAGGGGCCATTGCAACGCAATGACTGACCTGTATCAATGCGTTCCACGCCAGATTCTGCGCCCTTTCCATGTTTTACGTGGGGACAAAATCCAAAATGGAAAGCTGATCAAGTAGACAGGAATTTTCGGGGTTCGGGAAGACTTGTAACTAGGTGTGTGTAAACACGCTGTGTGAATGACAAGGGGTCAGTGGCACGACAGCCGGTCACTGCCAGCCTTTGCGCCTGTCATCGAGCAGAAATGTTCAACCCATCGAGTGCAAATCGGCCGTCGACCGGTCAATACCGATCCACTGTGGGAACAAGCGTAGACCCGAATGGCAGGAGGGGAAAGTTGAGGGCGGGAAGGGTGTGACAACAGGTCGCGTGGTGACCGCTTCAAGCGCCCGGATCAGTTGAGGTGTGAAGCCGGGAGGGTTTTCACAGGCGAGCCGGTTATTCCTCCCATGGATTGATTACGTTGACGCCGCTGGATTTGAAATCGCTGATGTTGCGCGTGACAACGGTGAGCCCGTGCACCAATGCCGTCGCGGCGATCAAGGCGTCACTTTCGTTGGCCTTGTCCGGAACATGCAGGTGGGCACAGCGCAGTGCGACGGCGGCATCGACCGGCAAAATCCTGGCATCGAATGCCGGCATCACATGACGCTTGAGCCAGGTGCGCAATATTTTCCCCTGCGCCGGATCGCGGCGTTCTATGCGTAACACTCCGGTCTCCAACTCTTTGAGCGTGATTGCCGAAATGAACAGGCGTGGAGCGATGACGCTTTTGGCCCAGGCGACTACGTTTGCGTCTGCCTGGGGTTTACGCAGTTCCGAAATAACGTTGGTGTCGAGTAGATACATCAAGAGAGGTCCACAGGGCGATGAGTGATCACGGCGCGTTCGGTTTCGAAGTCGATATCGGCGGCTTCCGGCATGACCAGCAAGTCGACAATGTCGGCGTTAAGGCCGGTCAATTTCTGGTAGTCCTCAATACTTAGCAGTACATGGGCGGGTTTGCCGCGATCGGTGATGATAACGGGCCCTTGGCGGGTGGCTTTTTTGGCACCACTTGTGTCTTGGTTGAATTCGCGGCTGGAAATGGTGGTGATGGTCATGGGCGCAATCCCCCAGTCAAACTGAATATAGTTACGTTACTACTTCGGCGACGCGGGGGGCGAGGGAAGAGGGACGAGCGGTCATCGCTCACAAAAAAAAGCCCCGCCAGTTTTTACTGTGCGGGGCTTGATGGTTGGCGGCGGTTTACTGTTCGTCGGTCTTTATGTCCCCATGCGACAGGCTGTAAACGTAAGCGGCCAGCAGGTGCACCTTGTCGTTACCTTGAAGCACATCTTGAGCCGGCATCTGGCCCTGGCGGCCGTGGCGGATAGTCTGCTGCAACTGCGCCAGGCTGGTGCCGTAGATGAAACCGGCGGGTTTGGTCAGGTCTGGCGCGCCCATGGCTTCCATGCCGTGGCCTTGCGGGCCGTGGCAGGCGACGCAGGTGGTGGTGAACGCAGCCTGGCCGGCAGCAAGATTCGCCGTGCTGCCCTCCGGCAATGGCAATTTGGCCAAATCATGACGCACATAAGCGGCGACGTTTTTTACCCCGTCTTCGCCCAGCACTTCACCCCAGGCCGGCATCGCCGCGTGGCGGCCGTTCATGATCGTGGCCTTGATCGCTTCGGCCGAGCCGCCCCAGCGCCAGAGGTTGTCCGCCAGATTGGGGAAGCCATACGCGCCCTTGGCATCCGAGCCGTGGCACACCGCGCAGTTGGAGGCGAACAGGCGACCGCCCATCTTCAGCGCTTGCGGGTCCTTGGCGACTTCTTCTACGGGCATGGCCGAGAATTTGGCGAAGATCGGCCCGAATTTGGTGTCGGCCTTGGCTATTTCCTTGTCCCATTCCTTGGCGGACGTCCAGCCGTCTTCATAGCCCGGCAGTATGCCTTTCCAGTTGCCCAGGCCCGGGTAGAGGATCAGGTAGCCGACCGCAAACACCAGGGTGCCGGCGAACAGCATGAACCACCACTGCGGCAGCGGGTTGTCGTATTCCTCGATACCGTCGAAGGCGTGGCCCATGGTCTGGTCCACGCTGCCCTTGGTCTCGCCCTTGCGGGTGCCGATCAATAGCCAGGTCAGGCCGATCAGGCTGCCCAGGGTCAATACGCAGATCCATGTACTCCAGAACAGGGTCATGGCTGTGTGCTCCTTGTTGCTGGCTCTTCTTGAGCGTCGGTTGGGGAAGGTTCGTCGGCGAACGGCAGCAGGCGCGCCTGCTCGAATTCCGCGTTGCGCCGGTTGTTGAACACCCACAGCGACAGGCCGATAAAGGCGATGGCGACGACCAGCGTGCCAAGGCCGCGGACAGTGCCCGCATCGAATTCAAATCCCATGGCTCACCTCTTGCTCTTGATGGCAGTGCCGAGCACTTGCAGGTACGCGACCAGCGCGTCCATCTCGGTCTTGCCCTTGAGGCTGGCGACGGCGCCACTGATGTCGTCGTCGGTGTAGGGCACGCCAAGGGTGCGCAGCACGTGCAGCTTTTTCTCGGTGTGGCTGCTGTCGACCTGAGCCGTGACCAGCCACGGGTAGGCCGGCATTTTCGACTCCGGCACCACGTTGCGCGGGTTGTACAAGTGCGCGCGGTGCCAGTCGTCCGAGTAGCGTGCGCCGACGCGGGCCAGGTCCGGGCCGGTGCGTTTGGAGCCCCACAGGAACGGGTGGTCCCACACGCTTTCGCCGGCCACCGAGTAATGGCCGTAGCGTTCGGTCTCGGCGCGGAACGGGCGGATCATCTGCGAGTGACACTGCACGCAGCCTTCGCGGATGTAGATGTCACGGCCTTCCAGTTGCAGCGCGGTGTAGGGCTTCATGCCTTCGACCGGCTTGTTGGTCACGTCCTGGAAGAACAGCGGGACGATCTGGGTCAGGCCGCCGATGCTCACGGCGAGCACCATCAACAGCATCAACAGGCCGACGTTCTTTTCAATGGTTTCGTGTTTCATCACAGACTCCTCAGGCCATCTGCGCCGCAGCGGTGACTTCGGCAGGCTGCGCCGAACGCACGGTGCGCCAAGTGTTGTAAGCCATCAGCAACATGCCGCTGAGGAACACCGCACCGCCCACCAACCGCACGATGAAGCCAGGGTGGCTGGCCACCAGGGTTTCGACGAAGGAGTAGGTCAAGGTGCCGTCTTCGTTGACCGCACGCCACATCAGGCCCTGGGCGATGCCGTTGACCCACATCGAGGCGATGTAGAGCACGGTGCCAATGGTGGCCAGCCAGAAGTGCGCGTTGATCAGGCCAAGGCTGTACATCTGCTCGCGGCCGAAGACTTTGGGGATCATGTGGTACAGCGCGCCGATGGAGATCATCGCCACCCAACCCAGTGCCCCGGCGTGTACGTGGCCGATGGTCCAGTCGGTGTAGTGGGAAAGGGCGTTGACGGTCTTGATCGCCATCATCGGGCCTTCGAAGGTCGACATGCCGTAGAAGGCCAGCGACACCACCAGAAAGCGCAGGATCGGGTCGCTGCGCAACTTATGCCAGGCGCCCGACAGCGTCATCATGCCGTTGATCATGCCGCCCCAGCTCGGTGCCAACAGCACCAACGACATCACCATGCCCAGCGACTGTGCCCAGTCCGGCAGTGCGGTGTAGTGCAAGTGGTGGGGACCTGCCCAGATGTACAGGGTGATCAGTGCCCAGAAGTGCACAATGGACAGGCGATACGAATACACCGGGCGTTCGGCCTGCTTGGGCACGAAGTAATACATCATGCCGAGGAAGCCGGCGGTGAGGAAAAAGCCTACCGCGTTATGCCCATACCACCACTGCACCATCGCATCCGTCGCGCCGCCGTAAGCCGAGTAGGACTTGGTCCAGCTCACCGGCAGGGACGCGTGGTTGACGATATGCAGGATGGCCACGGTGATGATGAAAGCGCCGAAGAACCAGTTACCGACGTAGATGTGTTTGGTCTTGCGCTTCATCACCGTGCCGAAAAACACGACACCGTAGGCGACCCAGACGACGGCGATCAAAATGGCGATCGGCCATTCCAGCTCGGCGTATTCCTTGGACGTGGTGTAGCCCAGCGGCAAGCTGATGGCGGCGAGCACAATCACCAGCTGCCAGCCCCAAAAGCAGAACGCGGCGATTTTCGGTGCGAACAGCTGGGTTTGGCAGGTGCGCTGCACCGAGTAAAAAGAGCTGGCGAACAGCGCGCAGCCACCAAAGGCGAAGATCACCGCGTTGGTGTGCAGTGGGCGCAGGCGGCCGAAGCTGGTCCAGGGCAAATCGAAGTTGAGCGCAGGCCAAACCAATTGGGCGGCGAGAAAAACCCCGAGCCCCATGCCGACGATGCCCCACACCACCGTCATAATGGCGAATTGGCGGACCACCTTGTAGTTATAGGCGGTACTTAAAGTAGTGTTCATGGTTCCCCATCCACGGTTCAACCCAAGCCAGTGCGGCACTTGGGCTGGAGTTATAGGCAGACTAAAAAGCGAGGCAAGCATGGGAGAAGAGCACAAGGCCAGTATTGACGGGGATCAATGGGCGCAGTGTGTGCGGGAACGCGGCTGGTTGTGGGATGCCGCGACAGGCGAGGCGCAGGGCACCTTGATTCTGGCCCACGGCGCGGGTGCACCGATGGACTCAGGCTTCATGACCGACATGGCTGCACGCCTTGCCGCACAGGGCGTGAACGTGTTGCGCTTCGAGTTTCCCTACATGGCCCAGCGCCGCGTGGACGGCGGCAAACGCCCCCCGAACCCGGCGCCGAAACTGCTGGAGGCGTGGCGTGAAGTGCATGCCGAGGTGCGACGTCATGTCGCTGGGAAACTGGCGATTGGTGGCAAGTCCATGGGCGGGCGCATGGCCAGTGTGTTGGCCGATGAGTTGGGCGCTGACGGGCTGGTGTGCCTGGGTTATCCGTTTTATGCGGTGGGCAAGCCGGAAAAGCCGCGGGTCGAGCATCTGGCGGGGTTGAAGACGCGGGCGCTGATTGTGCAGGGCGAACGAGATGCGCTGGGCAATCGCGCGGCAGTGGAAGGCTATGAGTTATCGCCGAGCATCGACGTGATGTGGCTGGTGGCGGGGGATCATGACTTGAAGCCGTTGAAGGCGTCTGGGTTCAGTCATGAGCAGCATTTGGAGGCTGCGGCGGGGCGGGTTTTTAGTTTCCTCAGTGGGCTTGAGTGAAACCTGTGGCGAGGGAGCTTGCTCCCGCTGGAGTGCGAAGCGCTCCCAAAATTTTGGGGCCGCTGCGCAGCCCAGCGGGAGCAAGCTCCCTCGCCACAGTGGTCTATCGGTTGAAGCGCTCTACCAGCGAGTACTGGGTATTGGCGGTATGGGTCAGCTCTTCACTCAACTGCGCCGAATTCAGCGCCTGCTCCGAGGTCTGGTCCGCCAGCAGCGCAATGGTGCTGATATTGCGGCTGATCTCTTCAGCCACCGCGCTTTGCTCTTCGGTCGCAGCGGCAATCTGGGTGGTCATGTCGGTGATGTTGGCCACTGCTTCGCTGATGCCCACCAAGGCTTGATCCGCTTCCATCACCCGCGCCACGCCTTCTTCGGCCTGGCGATGCCCGGCGTCCATGGTTTGCACGGCGGCGCTGGCCGTCTGCTGCAGCTTGGCGATCAGGGCATGGATCTGCCCGGTGGATTCGGCGGTGCGCTGCGCCAGTTGGCGCACTTCGTCCGCTACCACCGCAAAGCCTCGGCCCATCTCACCGGCGCGCGCGGCTTCGATGGCGGCGTTCAGTGCCAGCAGGTTGGTCTGGTCGGCAATACCTTTGATCACGTCGACCACGCCGCCGATTTCATCGCTGTCCTTGGCGAGCTGGGTGACGGTCACACCGGTTTCGCCCACCGCGACGGAAAGACGCTGGATCGCGTCGCGGGTTTCCCCGGCGATATCGCGGCCGCGCCCGGTCAGGCGGTTGGCTTCCTGGGTGGCGTCGGCGGTGCGCTGCACATGGCTGGCGACTTCCTGGGTAGTCGCCGCCATCTGGTTGACGGCGGTGGCGACCTGCTCGGTTTCCACGCGCTGACGTTCCAGGCCGCTGGAGCTGTTGTGCGCCAGGGTGTTGGACTGCGCCGCCTGGCTGTTCAGGTGCTCGGCGGTGTCTTGCAAGCGTGTGAGGCAAGTCTTCAGGCGTGCTTCCTGGCTGAGGATCGACATCTCCAGCCGCGCTTGGGCGCCACGGCTGTCGGTGTACATCTGGGCAATCAACGGGTCGGAAGTGGTTTGCTCGGCCAGGCGCAGCAAACGCTTGAGGCCACGCTGTTGCCAGCTCAAGCCCAACAGGCCCAGCGGCACCGACAGCGCCGCCGCCAGGGCAAAGCCCCAGTGAGAGTTGAGCGAGGCGCCGATCATGAAGCTCAACTGGCTGACCAGAATGAAGGGCAGCCAGTCCTGCAGCACCGGCAGCCATTTGTCGCGCTGGGGAACCGCCGACTTGCCCTTGTTGAGGCGTTGGTAGAGCGCTTCGGCCCGGCGGATCTGCTCGGCGGTGGGCTTGATGCGCACCGATTCGTAGCCGATCACCTGGTTGCCGTCGAAGACCGGCGTCACATAGGCGTTGACCCAATAGTGATCGCCGCTCTTGCAGCGGTTCTTGACGATGCCCATCCATGGCAAGCCTTGTTTGAGCGTGGACCACATGTGCGCGAACACGGCCGACGGTACGTCCGGGTGGCGCACCAGGTTGTGCGGCGCACGAATCAGCTCGTCACGGGTGAACCCACTGATTTCGACGAAGGCGTCGTTGCAGTAGGTGATGACCCCTTTGGCATCTGTGGTGGAGATCAACCGTTGCTGAGCGGGGAAGGTACGTTCGCGCTGGGTAACGGGCTGGTTATTACGCATGGTTGTTCAATCCGCAAGGCTTTCAGGGGGTATCGGCCGTTGCGGGCGTTTATTTAACTTATTTTTGCAACAATCAGCCGGCCAGCATCGGGTAGGTAAACAGCCCGAAGTGAAGCAGATTCAGGCCAAAGTGCGTAACGATGGCCGCGCCGAGGCCGCCAAAGCGATAGGCCAGGCCGTAACCGACGCCGGCGATGCTTGCCAGCAGCACCCAATGCCAGCCTGCGCCCACGTGAACCAGGCCAAACAGCAGGGAGGCCAGCAGCAGCGCAAGGTTCTCGCCGTAGGGCAGGTGCTTGAAGCGCTGGCTCAGGCCGCCCTGGACGTAGCCACGGAACAGCGCTTCTTCCACCAGGGTGACCAGCAACAGGTTGTTCAGCACCCACAACCAGGCCTGCTCCGGCCATTTGGGGGCCCAATTGATGATGCCCAACAACGCCGCACCTCCCAGGGCTGCAACGGCCGTCAGGGCCAGGGCCAGGGCGCTGACGCAGAGCGTCAGGCGCAGCGGGCGGCGCGCCACAATCCACGGGCAGGCCAGCAGCAGCCAGAAGCCAATCAGCGGTTTGTCCTGGTTCAGGTACAACGAAAACGGCACCGAGTCGGGCGTCAAACGCTGGGGCGCGATGCCGCGGCCATTGTAGAAACCCGGCAGCCAGTGCATCGCCAGACCCAGGGCCAGCACGATGAACAATCCATGGCCGAGGTAGCGCGCCCAAGGGGTGCGCTGCTGGCGCACGGCGTAACCGGCGATCAGCAAGAGTACGACCGAAACCACCGCCAGCACGCCTAATTGCCCGTAGGTCAGGGCCAGCACATAGCCAATGGAAAGAAGCACCAGGTACAGCCAGGGCAGGGCGATCATGTGAAATCCTTGGAAAAATCTGGGCGGCATTATAACGACCGTCGGTGCGCGCGGGCATGAAAACTCCTCCACGCAAAAGGCTAGGATGAAGTGATTGCAAAGTGTGTTTGTGGCTGGTTATAGTCCCCGGGTCTTTCTCCCTTCACACAAGATCAGCCCATGCCAGCTTCCCCTCGCATAGCGGTAGTCGATTCAGCGCTCAGCGCTGTGGTCGTGCCGTGTGGGAACAAGCAGCCTGCGCAGATCAGTCACTACCCCCCACCTGTCAGTAGCACGCCGGTGTACGCAGCCGTATCACCGCCGGGTGTTGGCATTTCGGGCTGATCAGCGAACCGCTGTCCCCCTCTGCCTGCCTGAAAAAAACTACTGAGTTTCAGCTCACGCTGAATTGGCTTTTTGCCTGATTACAGGTGGTATTCATGTCTGTTCTTTCGAAACAATCCGTGGCCGCGGCGGCCTCGACGAGCCTGTTTGTATTGCTGTGGAGCAGCGGCGCGATTTTCTCCAAGCTGGGCCTGGCCCACGCGTCGCCCTTTGCCTTTCTGTTGGTCCGTTTTGCCATCGCCCTGGTGGGGTTGGTGATTCTGGTGCCGATCCTCAAGCTGAAACTGCCAAGCCCCGGCAAGCCTCTGTGGTATGCGGCGGCGACCGGGTTGGTGTTGTTGGGGGCCTATCAGATTTTCTATCTGCTGGCCCTGGACCTCAAAGTCACCCCGGGCGTGATGGCCACCCTCATGGGCGTGCAGCCAATCCTGACCGTGGTGCTGGTGGAGCGTCGGCGTTCGTGGAGCCGCCTGTTTGGCCTGGCGCTGGGGTTGGCGGGCTTGATCATGGTGGTCTACCAGGGCATCGGCCTGTCGGGGATGTCCCTGGCGGGGATGCTGTTCGGTTTGCTGGCGCTGGCAAGCATGACCTTCGGCTCGATCATGCAAAAGCGCATCACCGACAATCCCTTGGGCACACTGCCGGTGCAATACCTGGCGGGTTTGCTGTTGTGTTCGGTGTTTGTGCCGTTCCAGCCGTTCCATGTTGAACACAGCGCAGGCTTTTACGTGCCGGTGCTGTGGATGGGGTTGGTGGTGTCATTGCTGGCGACGCTGTTGCTGTACCGCCTGATCGCACGGGGCAATCTGGTGAATGTCACCAGCTTGTTCTACCTGGTGCCGGCGGTGACGGCGGTGATGGACTACCTGATCTTCGGTAACCGACTGGCTTTGCTGAGCCTTCTGGGGATGGGGTTGATCATTGTCGGCCTGGTCTTTGTATTCCGTAAGAACTGACGGTTGAACACGCTGTAGGGGCGCAAGGCCCCTACAGCGCCTTGGCCAATTTCCCCGGCCGCAACACCAGCCACAATGCCCCCGCAATCAGAATCCCGCCATACAGGTGTGCCATCGACAGCGGCTCATCGAGCAGCAATGCCCCCCACAACACCCCAAACGGCGGAATCATGAAGGTCACGGTCATCGATTTGACCGGCCCGATGGATGACAGCAGGCGGAAGTAAAGAATGTAGGCAAATGCCGTGCACAGCAGCCCCAACCCGAGCAACGACGACCATACCTGCCAGCCGCCCCAACTGGCCGGCGGATGGCTGATGGCGTTGTAAGCGAAGAGGGGGAGCAAAAACAGTGTGGCACCGAGCATGCTGCCCAGGGCGGCGAGGCGGCTGTCCAGCCCGCCACGCTGATCCAGCCAGCGCCGTGCCAGGAAACCGGCAAAGCCATAACAAGTGGTTGCCAGCAGGCAGGCCAGCGCACCCATCAGCAAGTCCAGGTCAAACGCCACCGGCCCGGCACGGGTCAACACGCCCACGCCAAACAGGCCCAGGCACACCCCGGCGATTTTCGACGGCGTGAGACGCTCGCTGAAAAACAGCCCGCCAATCAACACACCCATCAGTGGCGTCGTAGCGTTGAAGATGGCCGAGTAGCCGGCAGGCAGCACCTGGGCGGCCACCGAGTACATCGTTGCGGGAACCCCCGAGTTGATCACGCCCAGCAGCAGGACGGTCTTGAACTTGCCCTGAAAGTCCCAGTTCACGCGCATCACTGTGAGGATCACCAGCAAGCCGGCGGCGGCAATCGACACGCGAAAGAACGCGGTGGGCACCGTACCGATTTCCGGCGCGATGATGCGCATGAACAGGAAGCTCGCGCCCCAAATGGCAGCGAGCCCCAGCAGGTACAAGGTGTCGACAGGTCTCACGGCACGTGCCTCTATTGATAAGGCGGCGATTCTTGCCCAGTGGCCTGCCCGGCACAATGACTAATTACAAAACAAACCGCGTCACCATCCCGTTGAGGTCCACGGCCAGGCGCGAGAGTTCCTGGCTCGCGGCCGAGGTCTGGGTGGCGCCGGCGGCGGTCTGTGTGGACAGGTCGCGGATGTTCACCAGGCTGCGGTCCACTTCACGGGCCACCAGCGCCTGTTGCTCGGCGGCGCTGGCGATCACCAGGTTGCGCTGGCTGATCTGCGAGATGGCGGCGGTGATTTTTTCCAGCGCATTGCCGGCGCTGTTGGCGCGTTGCAGGGTCTGCCCGGCATGTTCGGCGCTGCTGTTGAGGGCGCCGACCGTGTCCTGCGTGCCTTGCTGGATACCGTTGATCATCTGCTCGATTTCTTCGGTGGAGTTCTGGGTGCGTTGCGCCAGGGAACGTACTTCGTCGGCCACCACCGCAAAGCCACGCCCGGCTTCGCCTGCGCGGGCGGCTTCGATGGCGGCGTTCAGCGCCAGCAAGTTGGTTTGCCCGGCGATGCCACGAATCACTTCCAGCACCTTGCTGATGTCCTGGGCCTGAACCGCCAAGCCTTCGGCTTTGTTGGACGCACCGAGTACTTCGTCCACCAGGTTCTGGATCGAACTGATGGTTTCGCTGATCTGGTAGTGGCCGTGCTTGCTGTCTTCATCGGAGGCCTTGGACGCCTCGGCGCTGGACACCGCATTACCCGCCACTTCGTCCACCGCTGCGCTCATTTCGTTGACGGCGGTCGCAGCTTGTTCGATTTCATCGTTCTGCGCCTGCAGGCCACGGGTGCTTTGTTCCATCACCGAGCTCATCTCTTCGGCGGCCGACGCCAACTGCTGCGCCGACTCGCTGATGCCATGGATGGTGGATCGCAACTGTTGCTGCATGGTGGCCAGCGCGGTCAGCAATTGCGCTGGTTCGTCATGGCCCGTCACCGCAATCGGTTGGCTCAGGTCGCCGGCAGCGATGGTGCGCGCCACGGTCAGGGCCTGGGCGATGGGGGCGGTGATGCTGCGGGTCAGCAGCCAGGCGAGCAGCAAGGTGGCAATCAGCGCGCACAGGATGATCAGGCCGACCACCCACTGGGCGTTGGTGTACATCTGCGCGGCAGCCTCTGCCGCGTCCTGCACGCCTTTCTGGTTGAAGGTGATCATGTCCTCCAGGCTTTTGTTGAGCACGGTGCCCTGAGGTCCGAGGCGGGTGGACAGCAAGTCGATGGCGTCTTGTTGCTGGTCCTTGTCGACCAAGGCAACCATCTGGCTGACGATGGTGACGTAAGTGTTCACATCGGCGTTGAGCTGCTTGAGCATCGAACGCTCTTCGTCGCCGCTCAGCAGTTCTTCATGATGCGCTAGCAAGGTTTGCAGTTCGCTGCGTTGGCGGGTGATCAGGCTTTTGCTGTTGTCGCGGATGCGGGATTCGTCGGTGGTCGCCATGCGCATCGATTCCAGGCGGATCGCGGCGATGCAGGCGGCCGCATCGTGGATATTCTCGATGCTCGGCATCCACGACTCTTCAATCACCAGCGCACTTTCACGCAGCTTGGCCATCTGCCCCAGGCCAAACATTCCAACAATCACCAGCATACTGGCCAGCACCCCAAAACTCAGGCTGGCGCGCAGACCGATCCGTATATTCCTCAATGACATCTCAATGCTCCTTAGGCGGTTTGAACCTGTTCCCGGATCGGTCTTCTGACCTTGTTAGGGTGGGAGAGGGCGCGCTATATAGCAAAGTGCCATTGCCGTGGTAATCAGGGTTTCCCTTACGCTGTATCAAAACGGTTACAGAAGTTGTGAAACGCACCGATTTCCGGTTTTTCTCAGTTTCAGCGCCAAGCCACGGGGCGGAAGGCCTGCAGCTGTTAATTGTGCGACTTTTTGGTGCGTTTTTTGACCGCAGAGTCGAATTGTGAAATGTGAAAATAAATGTACGAAACACATAAAAATGTACAACTCGCCCCGAAAACTCTTCCTTCTCCTGCCTGCGTTCAGTGGCTAAGCTCAGGGCTTCCAGATGCCCGTTCGAGGTTTCCCGCATGTCGCAATCCGCCCTCGCCATCGCCCGGATGATCCTCGATGGCTTCGACGATTACCGTGAGCATTTCCGCCGGATCACCGATGGCGCCCGCGAACGCTTCGAGAAGGCGCAATGGCAGCTTGGGCAGGCGGCTTCGGCGGCGCGTATCAACCTGTATGAAGAGAAAGTCGCTGAAGTGACGGCACGCCTGCGTGACGGATTTGAAGAGGCGACGCTGCTGGACGTCGATGCATGGCCCGTGGTCAAAAGTGCCTATATCGGCCTGATCGACCTGCGTTTCGACGATGAGCTGTCGGAGACCTGGTACAACTCGATTTTCTGCGGCCTGTTCAGCCACGACCTGATCAGCGACGGCTGCATGTTCATCCACACCACCCGGCCCAGCCTGCGCCGCGCGCGGGCGGCGCAAACCCGCCTCTATGCACCGGCCGGCAAGCTTGCCGAAATGCTCGCGCAGATCTTCGCCGACTACCGTTTCAGCGAGCCCTACGCCGATTTACCCACCGACCTGCGTCGCCTCGAAGCACAACTGCGGGAAAACCTGCCGGACTGGGTGTGCAAAGACCCGGACCTGACTGTCGAGCTGTTTTCCTCGGTGCTTTATCGCAATAAAGGCGCGTACCTGGTCGGGCGCCTGTACACCCGCGACGAACAATGGCCGCTGGTGATTCCACTGCTGCACCGCGAAGGGCGCGGCATCCAGATCGATGCGCTGATCACCGATGAAGCCGAGGTGTCGATCATCTTTTCGTTCACCCGTTCCTACTTCATGGTCGACGTACCGGTGCCCGCCGAATTCATCGGTTTTCTCAAGCGCATCCTGCCGGGCAAACACATCGCCGAGCTGTACACCTCCATCGGCTTTTACAAGCATGGCAAGTCGGAGTTCTACCGTGCGCTGATAGACCACCTGGCCACCACTGACGACCAGTTCATCATGGCCCCCGGCGTGCGCGGCATGGTCATGAGCGTGTTTACGCTGCCGGGTTTCAACACGGTATTCAAGATCATCAAGGACCGTTTTTCGCCGTCGAAAAACGTCAACCGCGCCACGGTGATCGAGAAGTACCGGCTGGTTAAAAGCGTCGACCGGGTAGGGCGCATGGCCGACACTCAGGAGTTCGCCGACTTCCGTTTTCCCCTGAGCAAATTTGAGCCCGAATGCCTGGCCGAGCTGCTGGAAGTCGCCGCTGGAACGGTCGAAGTCGAAGGCGACACGGTGTTGATCCGCCACTGCTGGACCGAGCGGCGTATGACCCCGCTCAACCTCTACCTCGACAACGCCAACGCCGCTCAGGTGCGCGAAGCCCTGGAAGACTACGGCCTGGCCATCAAGCAACTGGCGGCGGCGAATATCTTCCCCGGCGACATGCTGCTGAAAAACTTCGGCGTCACCCGCCACGGCCGCGTGGTGTTCTATGACTACGACGAAATCTGCTTTCTCACCGAAGCCAACTTCCGCCATATCCCCGCGCCGCGCACGCCCGAGGATGAAATGGCGTCCGAGCCCTGGTATTCGATCGGCCCCCATGATGTGTTCCCCGAGGAATTCCCGCCGTTCCTGTTTGCCGACGCCAGCCAACGCAAGCTTTTCGATGAGTTGCACGGCGAGCTCTACAACGCCGACTACTGGAAAGGCCTGCAGGAAGCGATTCGCGCAGGCAAGGTGATTGATGTGTTCCCGTACCGGCGCAAGGACCCGCTGTAACACCTATCCCCCCGTGGGACGGGTTTGTGTGGGAGCGGGCTTGCTCGCGAATACGGTGGGTCAGCCCACAGATGTATTGACTGACACTCAGCATTCGCGAGCAAGCCCGCTCCCACACAAGCCCGCTCCCACATTTGATTGGGTTTATCCGTGATCCCGCTCAGCCGTCTGCCCGATAAGACGCTTTTCTGCCACACTTGGCGGCCGTGCCTATATAGATGACCGTCAAGTACCTGATGACTGACCAAGCGCCCACTATCGACCAACTGCTCAAAACCCTCGATCACGCCATGCTCGCCGACCGCCACCGCTTGCGGCGGCAATTGCTTGAGCTGCGCAAGCAACCCGACGAGGAGAAGCTGGCGCAGTGGGTCGTGCGCATGCAGGCGTCCTGCGCCCAGGTCACGGCGCGGCGCGCCAGCCTGCCGGTGATTCGCTACGACGACAGCCTGCCGATTGCCGCCAAGCGTGACGAGATCAAGGCGGCGCTGAACAAGCATCAGGTGCTGATCATCGCCGGTGAAACCGGTTCGGGTAAAACCACGCAGTTGCCGAAAATCTGCCTGGAAATCGGCCGTGGCCAGTTCGGCCTGATCGGCCACACCCAGCCGCGCCGGATTGCTGCGCGCAGCGTGGCGAGCCGGGTGGCCGAAGAACTGGCTACGCCGTTGGGCGCGCTGGTCGGCTATCAGGTGCGTTTCGAAGACCAGAGCGATTCCAACACCCTGATCAAACTGATGACCGACGGCATCCTGCTGGCGGAAACCCAGAACGACCGCTACCTCGAGCGCTATGACACGATCATCGTCGACGAAGCCCACGAACGCAGCCTGAACATCGATTTCCTGCTGGGCTACCTGAAAACCCTGCTGCCGCGCCGCCCGGACCTGAAAGTCATCATCACCTCGGCGACCATCGACCTGGAGCGCTTTTCCAAACATTTTGACGATGCACCGATTGTCGAAGTCTCGGGCCGCACCTTCCCGGTCGATACCTGGTACCGCCCGTTGACGCTCGAGCAGGACGAAGAGGGCAACCGCGTCGAGGACGACCTGACGGTCGACCAGGCGATTCTTGCCACCCTCGATGAAATCGCCGCCTATGAGCGCAGCGAAAAGCGCAGCCCCGGCGATGTATTGGTGTTTCTGCCCGGCGAGCGCGAGATTCGCGACGCCGCCGACATGCTGCGCAAGGCTCAGCTCAAGCACACCGAGATTCTGCCGTTGTACGCGCGCCTTTCACCGGCCGAGCAACAGCGCATCTTCCAGTCCCACCCCGGGCGGCGCGTGGTGCTGGCGACCAACGTCGCCGAAACCTCGCTGACGGTGCCGGGCATTCGTTATGTGATCGACAGCGGTACCGCGCGTATCAGCCGCTACAGCTACCGCGCCAAGGTGCAGCGCCTGCCGATCGAGGCGATTTCCCAGGCCAGCGCCAACCAGCGCAAGGGCCGCTGCGGCCGGGTAGAGCCGGGCATTTGCATTCGCTTGTACAGCGAAGAAGATTTTATCGGGCGGCCGGAATTTACCGATCCGGAAATCCTGCGCACCAACCTCGCCGCCGTGATCCTGCAGATGCTGCACCTGCGCCTGGGCGAAATCACCGACTTCCCGTTTATCGAGCCGCCGGACGGCAAGGCCATCAGCGACGGTTTCAACCTGCTGCAAGAACTCTCGGCGGTGGACCGCAACAGCCAGCTCACGCCGTTGGGTCGCCAATTGGCGCGCCTGCCGGTGGACCCGCGCATGGGGCGCATGTTGTTGGAAGCGGCCAAGCTCGGCAGTTTGCAGGAAGTGCTGATCGTGGCCAGCGCCATGTCGATCCAGGACCCGCGCGAGCGCCCGCCGGAGCGCCAGCAAGCCGCCGACCAGGCCCACGCGCAGTGGAAAGATGCGGATTCGGACTTCGCCGGTCTGGTGAATTTGTGGCGCGGTTTTGAAGAACAGCGCCAAGCACTCACCGCCAGCCCGTTGCGCAACTGGTGCCGCAAAAACTTCCTGAATTACCTGAGGTTGCGCGAGTGGCGCGATTCCCATCGCCAGCTCAGCCTGATCTGCCGCGACATGCAGCTGACCCTCAACAAAGAGCCGGCGGACTTTCCCAAATTGCACAAGGCGGTATTGTCCGGCCTGCTCAGCCAGATCGGCCAGAAAACCGAAGACGGCGATTACCTGGGCGCGCGTCAGCGGCGTTTCTGGATCCACCCCTCGTCGGGCATCGGCAAGAAGCGTCCGCAATGGTTGATGACCGCTGAGCTGGTGGAAACCACCAAGCTGTATGCGCGCATGGTCGCCAAGATCGATGCCGACTGGATCGAGCCGCTGGCCGGGCACTTGATCAAGAAAAACCACTTTGAACCGCATTGGGAGAAGAAGCGCGGCCAGGTCGTGGCGTTTGAGCAAATCACCCTGTTCGGGCTGATTGTGGTCGGCCGCCGCCCGGTGCATTACGGGCCGATTGACCCGGTGGTGTCGCGCGAGCTGTTTATCCGTGAAGGCTTGGTGCGTGGCGAGATTCAGTCGCGGGCCAAGTGCCTCACCGCCAACCAGCAATTGCTGGAGCAGTTGGACGAGCTGGAAGCCAAGGCGCGTCGTCGTGACATCCTCGCCGATGAAGAAACCCTGTACGCCTTCTACGACGCGCGTTTACCGGCTGAGATCCACCAGACGGCCACTTTCGACAGCTGGTACAAGGTCAACAGCCAGAAAAACCCGCAATTGCTGATCATGCGCGAAGAAGACGTGCTGGCCCGCGAGGCCAGTGAAGTCACCGCGCTGCATTACCCGGACACCTTGCACCTGGGCGACCTGGAGCTGGCGTTGAGTTACCACTTCGAGCCCAACCACCCGCGCGACGGCGTGACCCTGCGCGTGCCGGCACCGCTGCTGCCGGCCTTGCCGCCGGAGCGCCTGGAGTGGCTGGTGCCGGGTGTGATCGAAGCCAAGTGCATTGCGCTGGTGCGCAACTTGCCCAAGGCTCTGCGCAAGAACTTCGTGCCGGTGCCGGACTTCGTCAAGGCGGCGTTGCAACGCATCGAATTCGGCCAGGGCTCGCTGCCCCAGGCGCTGGGGCGCGAACTGCTGCGCATGACCGGTGCGCGGGTCAGCGATGAGGCCTGGGCCGAAGCCGCGCAGCAGGTGGAAAACCACCTGAAGATGAACCTGGAAGTGGTCGACGGCCAGGGCAAGTTCCTCGGCGAAGGCCGCGACCTCGCCGAGTTGACCGCACGCTTTGCCGAGGCCAGCCAGGCTGCCTTGGCCGTGCCGCAAACCGCGAAAAGCCAGCAGCCGGTGGAGGCCAAGGTATTTGCGGCGGTGGCTGAGAAGACCCAGCAAAAGATCGCCGGCCTGTCGATGACGGTGTATCCGGCGCTGGTAGAAGAAAACGGCACGGTCAAGGAAGGGCGTTTTTCCACGGCCGCCGAGGCTGAATTCCAGCACCGTCGTGCGTTGCAGCGCCTGTTGATGCAGCAATTGGCGGAACCGGCCAAATTCCTGCGTGGCAAGCTGCCCGGCCTGACCGAATTGGGCCTGATGTACCGCGAGCTGGGGCGCGTCGACGCCTTGGTTGAAGACATATTGCTGGCCAGCCTCGACACCTGCGTGCTGGAAGGTGAAACCAGCCTGCCGCGTGATGGCGCCGGCCTGGCGGCGTTGGCTGAACGCAAACGTGGCAGTTGGACCGAACATGCCGAACGCCTGGCCCGCCAGACGCTGGAAGTATTGAAGCTGTGGCATGGCCTGCAAAAGCGCTTCAAGGGCAAGATCGACCTGGCCCAGGCTGTGGCTTTGAACGACATCAAGCAACAGCTGAGCAACCTGGTGTACCCGGGCTTTGTGCGGGAAACCCCGTCGCAATGGTTCAAGGAATTGCCGCGGTTCTTGAAGGCCATCGAACTGCGCCTGGAAAAGCTGCCGAGTCAGGTGCAAAAAGATCGCGTGTGGAGCGGTGAGTTGGCCGGTTTGTGGACTCAGTACGAAAACCGCCTGAAAAAACATGCCCAGGAGGGCAAGCGCGATCCACAACTGGAGCTGTACCGCTGGTGGCTGGAGGAATACCGGGTGTCGTTGTTTGCCCAGCAGTTGGGGACCAAGGTGCCGATTTCCGACAAGCGTTTGAGCAAGCAGTGGAGTTTGGTGGAGGCTTGAATCGGTTCCCTGTCTCCAGGGCGAAGCAGGTCAAAATGTGGGAGCGGGCTTGCTCGCGAATGCGGCGTGTCAGTCACTGCGTGCTTGACTGATACACCGCATTCGCGAGCAAGCCCGCTCCCACATTAAAATTGGGCTGATCCTGGAAGTGGCGCCAAACTTGCGGGGTTGTGGCAAACTTCGCGGTTATAAATGCCGGGATCGTCGTGAAGGGCTACGGCGCGATGGAATAAAGCGTTGCCAGTTTGATGTCCGCAGTACGGAATCGGACTACTTACAGTTTGGTACGACGGTACCAATATCTTCTGCCTGACAGATTTAGAGGAACGACCGTGCATAACGTCGTCATCAGCGGCACTGGCCTGTACACCCCGGCCAACAGCATCTCCAACGAAGAGCTGGTGCAGTCTTTCAATGCCTACGTGCAACAGTTCAACGCAGACAATGCCGCCGCCATCGAGCGCGGGGACCTGCAGGCGCTGACCGAATCCAGCGCCGCCTTTATCGAGAAGGCGTCGGGCATCAAGAGCCGTTTTGTGATGGACAAGGACGGCATCCTTGACCCGCAACGCATGGCCCCGCGCCTGCCCGAGCGCAGCAATGACGAATGGTCGGTGCTCTGCCAGATGGCAGTCGGCGCCGCCGAACAAGCCTTGCAACGCGCCGGCAAAACCGCCGCCGACATCGACGGTGTGATCGTTGCCTGTTCCAACCTGCAACGCGCCTACCCGGCCATTGCCATTGAAGTCCAGGAAGCCCTGGGCATCGAAGGTTTTGGTTTTGACATGAACGTGGCGTGCTCCTCGGCCACCTTCGGCATTCAAAACGCCGCCAACAGCATCCAGCTGGGCCAGGCCCGGGCGATCCTGATGGTCAACCCGGAAGTCTGCACCGGCCACCTGAATTTCCGTGACCGCGACAGCCATTTCATCTTCGGCGACGCGGCCACCGCAGTCGTGCTGGAGCGTGCTGACCTGGCAACCTCCGCGCATCAGTTCGACGTGGTGAGCACCAAGCTGCTGACCAAGTTCTCCAACAACATCCGCAACAACTTCGGCTTTCTCAACCGTACGGCGGAAGAAGGCGTCGGCGCGCCGGACAAACTGTTCGTGCAGGAAGGCCGCAAGGTATTCCGCGACGTGTGCCCGATGGTCGCCGAGCTGATCGGTGTGCACCTGGAAGAAAACCAGCTGAACGTGGCCGATGTGAAGCGTTTCTGGCTGCACCAGGCCAACCTGAGCATGAACCACCTGATTGTGAAAAAACTGCTGGGCCGCGAAGCCTCGGTGGAAGAAGCGCCGGTGATTCTCGACACTTACGCCAATACCAGCTCGGCGGGCTCGGTGATTGCGTTTCACAAATACCAGGACGATTTGCCAAAAGGCTCCGTTGCGGTGCTCAGCTCGTTCGGCGCGGGTTATTCGATCGGCAGCGTCATTCTGCGTAAACGCTGATATAGAGCCGGAATGCGGTTAATGTGGGAGCTGGCTTGCCTGCGATGACGAGGGTGAATTCACCGCCGCTATCGCAGGCAAGCCAGCTCCCACAGGTATCCACAGCAGTATTGAGGTAAACGATGGCGGCAGCGGACGACACGCACCTGCTTGAACGATTGCTCAAGGGTGAGCAGCGGGCCTACAAGGAATTGGTCACCACCTACCAGAGCGCCATGCGCGCGGTGGCCTATGCAATTGTCGGCCAGCGCCACGCCGACGAAGTGGTTCAGGACGCGTGGCTGTCGGTGGTACGCAACCTGGCCAAGTTCGAGGGGCGTTCCAGCCTCAAGACCTGGCTGCTGACCATCACCGCCAACTCCGCCAAAGGCCGCTACAAACAGAACCGCCGGGAAGTCTTGCTCGACGATTTGCCTTCGCCCCACGGCACCATCGGCGACGATCGTTTCGTGCCGGATGATGGTCACTGGGCCGTCGCGCCCTACGCCTGGCATCAGGACACCCCGGAAGCGCTGCTCACCGAAGACGAACTGCGCAAATGCCTGGAGCATACGCTGCTGAGTTTGTCGGAGCTGCAAAGCAGCGTGTTGGTACTGCGTGAACGTCAGGGCCTGGAGTTGGAAGAGATTTGTAATCTTCTGACCCTGTCGCTCTCCAATGTCCGTGTGCTGTTGCATCGAGCACGGCTTAAAGTCTTCGCCACGGTGGAGCATTTTGAGGAAACGGGCGAATGTTGACCTGTAAAGAACAAGTGGCACGTTCCAGCGACTATCTCGATGGGCAATTGACCTTTCGCGAGCGTCTGATGGTGCGTCATCACTTGATGTTCTGCCCTAACTGCCGGCGATTTATTCGTCAGATGCGCCTGATGCAGGCGACTTTGAAGATTATGCCGGAGGAGCCGGTAAAGGACGCTGATGCACTGGCCGATCGACTCGTAGCCGAACGGCTGAAAGATCAGTAAAGGCGGGAAAGAGGCAGACTCGCGTGGGTGAGTCGAACGGATGATGGGGATCGACCCACCCACGAGAGGCTGTTGTAGCCACCTCGGGCCGTCCTGGCCCAAGGCTTTTCACACTCACATTTAGAACTTGGCTTCAGCATCCAACTGCAGGGTGTTGGTGCTGGCATCACGCTGCGTGCGGCTGGCGTAGTCAGCCTTGGTCAGGAAATACGTGGCGCCCAGAGCGAAGTTCTTGTCGATGTCGTAGCTGACCTTCATCTTGTGACCGCGCGAACCGGTGGTGCCGTTGGCGAAGTCCGAGTCGGTGAAAGCGCCGACCACTGCGTTACGTTGAATGTCGCGGTAGTTGTAGTCCAGGTTGAAACCAAACACTTTGGACTTGGCACCCACCAACCAGGCGGTGTCCTGATCGGTCACGGCGTCGTTGTTTTTCACGTACTGGCCGTAGAAGGCCAGAGGCACTGCCAGGCCACCGATGTCAGCCTGGGCAAAACCTTCATACAGGCGGAACTGGTTGTCGGCCGAGTTGCCGTTGACCGCCAGCGCGCAAGGCGTGGTGGTGGTTGTGCAACGGCTGTCCTTGTCGTTCTGGTAGGCGTAGACGCTGCCGCCCAGGGTCATTTTCAGGTTGTCGGTGACCGAGAAACGCGTACCCAACTGGCCGGACGTCAGGCGCAGGTCGTGACGGAACTGCACGCCGTCGCCATCCACGTTGTCCTTGAGGTTGTAGTTACCGATGCTGCCGAACAGCTCGGCGCTGCTACCCAACGGGTATTTGTAGGTCAAGGCCAGACCTTCCGGGTTGATGTCGCTATCCCAGATCACGTCGCCCATGTTGACCCACGGTTGCAGCATCTTGCCGCCGATCACGTGCAGGTTCTTGATCTGGTCCGGGTGGTAGTCGATGTAGCCGAGGTCCAGCCAGATCGACTTCTTGTCGAAATAGTTGTCCTGGTCCTGGTTGGTCGAGCGGGCGTCGTCGCTGCTGCCGGTGGCGATACGGATGCCGGTGTCGACCTGGGAGTTGATCTCGGTGTAGGCGCCCAGACGGGCACGGATGCGCTGACGATCCTTGTCGCGGCCACCGTTATTGGATTCGCCCTGGATCTTCACGGTTTCCTGACGGAAACGTACATCACCCTTGAACTGGGTCTTCGCGGCCCAGGCCAGCTTCTGGTCGAAGCTGCTCAGTTCGGTGGTTTTTTTCGCGGTGGCCGCGATCTGCTCGTTGGTCTCTTGTTGAGCTTGCCGTGCGATCTGCTGTTCTTTCTGGTCTTTGGCCAGTTCGCTTTGCAATTCAGTGTACTGCGCAGCGGTGATCTGGCCGTTGGCCTTGAGCATGTCGAGCAATTTAGCGTCGACTGCAGCGCTGGCCGGAACGCTCAGGGCCAGCAACAGGCCGCCACACAGGACCGCCGCAGTTTTAGTGGAAGCAAGACGCATATCAATCTCCGAAAGTGAGGAGGGATGGCAAACCATCCAGGACACAACCGACCGATGACGGACGGAAAAATAGCCGCCTGCTAGAACCAGGCGCTCTAAAAACAGGCGTCAGTATCACTATCGTTTATGACGGAGCAGTGGCTAAGTGATGTCATGTAGATGACAAATTATTTATAAAGGAACTATGTGGCACGGGTTTTGTCGTGCCATTTGAAGGTGTGCGAACCCCGGCGATAAGCGATACTCGCCAGGCTTTCACGCCCTGAAGTAGTGAGGATGCCGATGCCGTTGCAACGCCTGGACAGCCTGTCCGAAATCGCCCCGCAGGTTTGGGATGCCCTGGTACCGCAGGCCCAGCCTTTTGTGCAGCATGCGTTCTTGAGTGCCCTGGAAGACAGCGCCAGCGTGGGCCCGCATTCGGGTTGGCAGCCAGAGCATTTGCTGCACTGGGAGGGCGAGCGCTTGGTGGCCGCACTGCCCGGCTATCGAAAATGGCACTCCTACGGTGAGTACGTGTTCGATCACGGTTGGGCGGATGCCTGCGAGCGTGCGGGCATCGATTACTACCCCAAGCTGCTGATGGCGGTACCGTTCAGCCCGGTCAGCGGCCCGCGTTTGCTGGCGGCCAATGCGCAGGACGGTTTCGAGCTGCTTAACGCGTTGCCGGGCTACCTGGAAATCGAAGGCCTTTCCAGTGCCCACATCAATTTCACGGACGCTTTGGCCGACGAAGCGCTGGCGTTGCAACCCGGCTGGTTACAGCGCCTGGGCTGCCAGTTTCATTGGCAAAACCGTGGCTATCGCGACTTTCAGGACTTTCTCGATGCCCTGAGTTCGCGCAAGCGCAAGCAGATGCGCAAAGAGCGCGAGCAAGTGGCGGGGCAGGGCATCGATTTTGAATGGCTGCAAGGCCATGAACTGAGCGAGGCACAATGGGATTTTGTCTACGCCTGCTACGCCAACACCTACGCGGTGCGCCGCCAGTCGCCTTACTTGACCCGTGCATTTTTCAGCCTGTTGGCCGAGCGCATGCCCCAAGCCATCCGTGTAGTGCTGGCCAAACAGGGTTCACGCCCGGTGGCCATGGCCTTCAGCCTGATCGGTGGCGACAGTTTCTACGGCCGCTACTGGGGTTGCCTGGCGGAATTTGACCGCCTGCATTTCGAAACCTGCTTCTACCAGGGCATGGACTACGCCATCGCCCACGGCCTGCTACGTTTTGATGCGGGTGCACAGGGTGAGCACAAGCTGATTCGCGGGTTTGAGCCCGTGATCACACGGTCGTGGCATTACCTGCGCCACCCGGGGTTGAAGAATGCCGTGGAGGATTTTCTGGAGCGCGAGCGCGTGGGGATTGTGGCGTACGCCGAGGAGGCTAGGGCAGCCCTGCCTTATCGGCAGGGCTGAACCATCGGTCTGATAAGGCACTCGATCAACAGCTGGATCGCTATTCTGTATGTACAAAAGTACATACAGGATGTGCCATGCTTTTTCAGTGGGATGAATCCAAAAATAGAGCCAATATTGCTAAGCACGGTATCGATTTCAACGATGTTCCGGATATTTTCCGACATCCAATGCTGGCCTTGCGCGATGATCGGGCAGATTATGGCGAAGAGCGTTGGATAGGTATTGGCTGGATCAAAATGTTAATGGGTGTGGTCGTATATACCGAACGGTGCGGTGACGTGATTCGTATCATTTCCGCCCGAAAAGCAACCAAGAAGGAGGCCAAATACTATGACGCAAACATCGAAAACTGATTGGGAGCGCCTGGCCAAAATGAATGACGAAGAAATCGATACCAGCGAAATTCCTGAGCTGGACGCAGACTTTTTCCGGCGTGCTGAATTACGTGTTCCGGTGAAACAGGCTGTTACTATCCGGCTTGACGCCGATGTTCTGGAATGGTTCAAGGGGCAAGGAACCGGGTATCAGACGCGAATCAACCAGCTATTGCGCCAATACATGCAAGCTCATCAAGGCTGACTAAGTCTTCGAATAGGGCAGCCCTGCCTTATCGGCAGGGCTGAACCCGTTCAGCTCAGGCTGGCGCCTCCTTTCCCAGCCATCGATAGGTCACGCCGCCGATCGCCGCGCCAAGCAACGGCGCGAGCCAGAACATCCATAACTGCTGGATCGCCCACCCGCCTACGATCAGGGCCGGGCCGGTACTGCGGGCCGGGTTGACTGAGGTGTTGGTCACGGGAATGGAGATCAGATGGATCAGAGTCAAGGCCAGGCCGATGGCGATGGGCGCAAGGCCCGCCGGGGCACGGCGGTCGGTGGCGCCGAGGATGATCAGCACGAACATCGCCGTCATCACCAACTCACAGACAAACCCCGCTGCCATCGAGTAGCCACCTGGCGAGTGTTCGCCGTAGCCATTGGAAGCCAGGCCGCTGGCCAGTTCGAAACCTGGTTTGCCGCTGGCAATGAAGTACAGCAGCGCGGCGGCGATGGTGCCGCCGACGACCTGCGCCACGATATACGCAGGCAATTCCCTGGCCGGAAACCGCCCTCCCACCACAAGCCCTACCGATACCGCCGGGTTTAGGTGGCAGCCGCTGATATGGCCGATGGCAAATGCCATGGTCAATACCGTGAGCCCGAACGCCAGGGATACGCCCAACAGACCAATCCCGACTGCAGGAAAGGCTGCGGCCAACACCGCACTCCCGCAACCGCCCAACACCAGCCAAAACGTACCTAATCCCTCTGTGACCGAACGCTTGAACAAAGACATGAAGCCCGTCCTTGATAGATCGCTCTACCGACTCAGTAAATCAGTGATGCTCCCTGCAGATTTACTACAGCGCCCGTCTGGGCACTGCACTGATTACAGCACGCTTTTGATACAAATCCAGGCACAAAAAAAACGCCTGAACCCTTTGGGAACTGGCGCGAATTGCCGATTTTGCTATTGGCATACGATCAAATGTGGGAGCGGGCTTGCTCGCGAAAGCGCAGTGTCAGTCAGCGGATATGCCAACGGATACACCGATTTCGCGAGCAAGCCCGCTCCCACATTTCTAACGGTGTACGCCCGCAAACCTTCAGTCGATCCCGACAAAGCCCCCGGTCTGGTGCTGCCACAACCGTGCATACAGCCCGCCATGGGCCAGCAACTCGGCATGGCTGCCGGTTTCGGCAATCTGGCCCTTCTCCAGCACCACCAGGCGGTCCATGCGCGCAATGGTCGACAACCGGTGCGCAATTGCAATCACTGTTTTGCCCTGCATCAGGGTTTCCAGGCTTTCCTGGATCGCCGCTTCCACTTCCGAGTCCAGCGCTGATGTGGCTTCGTCCATGATCAGGATCGGCGCGTCCTTGAGCAGCACCCGCGCAATGGCGATGCGCTGGCGCTGGCCGCCGGAGAGTTTCACCCCACGCTCGCCCACATGGGCGTCCAGGCCGGTGCGGCCTTCGGCGTCTGACAGTAACGGGATGAACTCATCGGCGCGAGCTTTGCGGATGGCGGCGGTGAGTTCCTCATCGGTGGCATTCGGCTTGCCGTACAGCAAATTGTCGCGGATCGAGCGGTGCAGCAGCGAGGTGTCCTGGGTGATCATGCCGATCTGTTCGCGCAGGGTTTCCTGGGCGACCTCGGCGATGTTCTGGCCGTCGATCAGAATCCGCCCGCCTTGCAGGTCGTAGAGGCGCAACAGCAGGTTGACCAGGGTCGACTTGCCCGCGCCGGAAGGGCCGATCAGGCCGATTTTCTCGCCGGCCTTGATCTCAAGGTTCAGGCCGCCAATGATTCCGCTCTGCTTGCCGTAGTGAAAGTCCACCTGTTCAAAGCGTACTTCGCCATGGGGAACGGTCAGGCGCTGGGCGTTTTCGCGGTCGGTGACCGCCAGCGGCAGGGCGATGGTTTTCAAGCCGTCCTGGACCATGCCGATGTTTTCGAAAATGCCGTTGACCACCCACATGATCCAGCCCGACATGTTGACGATGCGGATGACCAGGCCCGTGGCCAGGGCAATCGCGCCGACCGACACCAGCGACTGCGTCCACAGCCACAAGGCCAGGCCGGTGGTGGTCACAATCAGCAGGCCGTTGAGGATGGCGATGACCACGTCCATGCTGGTGAGCACGCGAGCGGCCAATTGGGTTTTTTCGGTCTGCTCAATGATCGCTTCCTTGGCGTATTCCTGTTCACTCTGCGTATGGGCGAACAACTTCAAGGTGGTGATGTTGGTGTAGCCGTCGACGATGCGGCCCATCAACTTGGAGCGCGCTTCGGACGAAACGACCGAGCGTTCTTTCACCCGTGGCACGAAGTAACGCAATGCCAGGCTGTAGGCAATGATCCAGGTAATCAGCGGGATCATCAGGCGCCAGTCGGCTTCGGCAAACAGCACCAGGGCGCTGATCGCGTAGATCGACACGTGCCAGATGGCTTCCGCGGTGGCGACCGCCGAGTCGCGCAGGGAGTTGCCGGTCTGCATGATGCGCTGGGCGATGCGCCCGGCGAAATCGTTCTGGAAAAAGTTGAGGCTCTGTTTCAACACGTAGCTGTGGTTCTGCCAGCGGATCAGGCTGGTCATGCCGGGGTTGATGGTCTGGTGCACAAGCAAGTCATGCAGGCCGTTGAAAATCGGACGCAGCAGCAGGGCGACCACGGCCATCCAGATCAGCTCGGCGCTGTGGATCTGAAAGAAGTTGGCGGGCGGCGTGCCTTGGGCCAGGTCAATGATGCGGCTCAAGTAGCTGAACAACGCCACTTCAATCAGCGCACCCACCAGGCCGACCACCAGCAAGGCGGCAAAACTTGGCCACACCTGGCGCAGGAAGTAGAGGTAGAAGGGCAGGACTTTGTCAGGTGGTGCGGCGCTGGGCGCGTCGCGAAAAATATCGATCAGTTGTTCAAAACGACGATAGAGCATTAGGGTTGACGCCCGCCTGGCGGGCTCTCCTTTCAAAGGCGCGCGCAGCCTTGTGGGCTACGCGCGAAGCTGCCTGCAGACCTCAGTCGATGCGCTTGGCCGACTTGATCAGAACAGGATCGATTGGCACGTTCTGCATGCCCTGCTTGGTGGTGGTCTGGGAGTTGACGATGATATCGACCACGTCCATGCCCTTGACGACCTTGGCGAACACCGCATAACCGGCGTCGCGGCCCGGGTCGAGGAAGGCATTGTCGGCCACGTTGATGAAGAACTGGCTGGTGGCCGAGTTCGGGTCGTTGGTGCGCGCCATGGACAGGGTGCCGCGTACGTTATGCAGGCCGTTGCTGGCTTCGTTCTTGATCGGCGCCTCGGTCGGCTTTTGCGACATCTGCGCAGTGAACCCGCCGCCCTGGACCATGAAGCCCGGGATCACACGGTGGAAAATCGTGTTGGTGTAGAAGCCCTTGTCGACATAGGCCAGGAAGTTCTTGGTACTGATCGGCGCCTTGACCGGGTCCAGTTCGATTTCAATGTCGCCGTTGGTGGTGCTGATCAGTACGTGCTGGGCCTTGGCGGGTTCGGCGGCCATCAGGTTGGCGGCGAACAATACGGAACCGGCGAAGAAGGCGATTTTTTTCAGCATGGGTCAGTGATCCTGGGTAGTGGTTTCGACTGTCTTTAGAAAATCGAGCAAGGTAGCGTTAAAGACTTCGGGTTGATCCAAGGGCGTGGCATGGCGGGAATCTTCGATCACCACCAGCCGCGCATCGGGCAGCAGTTTTACATAGTTTTCTTTCTGCGCCACGGGGGTGTAGTCGTGGTCGGCGCTGATGACCAGCGTAGGACAGGTAATTCGGGAAAGTTGTTCCTTTACGCCCCAGCCTACAATCGCGTCGAAGCTGGCGAGATAAGCACGTTTGTCGTTTTTTGCCCAGCGCTCGGCCATCTTGCGGCGCAAGTCGGCCTGGTGCGGTTTGGGGAATAGCCGGTCACCGAGGGCTTTGCCAATGGTTGCCAGGCTGAGCAGCCGCGCCAGGCTCCAGCGCTTGGCCCACTGCCAATAATCATCGGCACTGCGCACCTTGACCTCGGGCGCGCTGTTGACGATGCACAGGCTCTTGACCCGCGCGGGTTCGTCCACCGCCAGTTGGAAGGCGATCATGCCGCCCATGGACAAGCCCACCACGTGGGCCGGTGGCAGGTTCAGGTGTTCGATCAGTGCGATCAGATCGAAAGTAAAGCCCCGAATGCTGTAGCGCTCGCGGGGTTTGTCGGAGCGGCCGTGGCCACGCACGTCCACCACGATCAGGCGGTAATGCCGGGCCAGCACCGGGATCTGCAGCTCCCAATCCTGGCTGCTCGAGCCCAGGCCGTGGATCAGGATCAGCGGCGCGCCGTGGCCGTATTCCTCGTAATGCAGGCTGCAGCCTTCATGGTCGAACCAGGCCATGGGTGAACTCCGTTTCAGGCTTGCTGGGGGGCGGCGAAAGGCGCGTCCAGGGGGGCGGTGTCAAAGGTGCGCAGCAGGTCGATCAGAATCTGCGTGGCAGGTCCCAAGGGTTTGTCTTTGTTCGAATACAGATAGAACGTCGGGTTGCGGCTGCCGCCCTTTTCCAGGGGGAGCTGCTTGAGCAGGCCTTCGTTGAGCTCGCGCTCGATCATGTGCTTGGGCAGCCAAGCGAAACCCAGCCCGCTGCTGACGAAGGTGGCCGCGGTGGGCAGGCTGCCGACGGTCCAGCGCTGTTCGGCGCCGAGCCAGCCCACATCCCGCGGCTGTTGGCGGCCGGAGTCGCGGATCACCACCTGCATCTGGCTTTCGAGGTCCTGGAAGCTCAATTCACGGTTCAGGCGATGCAGCGAGTGGTCGGGGTGGGCCACGGCGATGAATTCCACATCGCTCATTTCGGTGCCCAAATAGCCCGGGATGATGAACCCGCTGATCGCCAGGTCAGCCATGCCATCCATCAACAATTCCTCGACGCCGGAGAGTACTTCTTCACGCAGCCGTACACGGCAACCCCGGCTTTGCGGCATGAACGCGGTAAGGGCACGCACCAGGCGCGCGTTGGGGTAGGCCGCGTCCACCACCAGCCGCACTTCGGCCTCCCAGCCCTGTTCCATATGGTGGGCGAGGTCTTCCAGCTGGCTGGCGTTTTTGACCAGTTGCCGGGAGCGGCGCAGCAGCACTTCACCGGCGTCGGTGAGCACCGCCTTGCGCCCGTCGATGCGCAGCAACGGCACGCCGAGCTGGTCTTGCATGCGTGCCACGGTGTAGCTCACCGAGGACTGCGAACGGTGCAGCGCTTCAGCCGCCTGGGCGAAGCCGCCATGGTCGACCACGGCCTGCAAGGTGCGCCATTGATCGAGGGTAACGCGGGGCGCTTTCAAGATGAGCTCCTCTTGTCCTAAGCTGACAGTCCTTATTGGAGACTGCCGAATGAGAAAATTCTGTTGTGTGCTGCTGGCGCTGCTGCCATTGACGGCGTTTGCCTATACCACCGATGTTTCCAAAGATATTCAGGGGGTGAAGATTGATTACAGTGCGTCCGACATCGACAGCAATATCAGCTCTATCCGGTTGACCAACTACGGCGCCAATGACGCCGTGTGCAAACTGGTCTTCACCAATGGCCCGGAAGCCCCCCGAGCCCGCAAGGTTACGGTCGAGGCGGGGCAAAGCACTAACACCACCGTCAATTTCAGCCGCAGCATTATCAAAATGCGCATCAAGCTGACCTGCACCCCGAAATAACACCGCAGCGGAGCATGCCTACAGCAATACTCCGCTTATAAACAAATTTATAGATGGGTTATAGCAGTTATTTGCGCTTTTTAATCGAATGAGCCCTGTTTAATCTTTTCTCCATCGCCTTACAGCACTTACAGATGGAGCCTACACAGCCATGTCCAGCGTTCTGATCATCGAAAGCAGCGCCCGCCAGCAGGATTCGATTTCCCGCCAGTTGACCCAACAGTTCATCAGCCAATGGCACGTTGCACACCCGGCGGATCAGATCACCGTGCGTGATGTGGCACTGAACCCGGTTCCACACCTGGATGCCAATTTGCTCGGCGGCTGGATGAAACCGGCTGAACAACGCAACACTGTCGAACAGGCTTCCCTGGACCGTTCCAACGAATTGACCGACGAACTGCTCGCCGCCGACGTGCTGGTCCTGGCCGCGCCGATGTACAACTTCGCCATCCCCAGCACCCTCAAAGCCTGGCTGGACCACGTGCTGCGTGCCGGTGTGACCTTCAAGTACACCGCCACCGGCCCCCAGGGTTTGCTCACCGGCAAGCGCGCCATTGTGCTGACGGCTCGCGGCGGCATTCACACCGGCGCCGCTTCCGATCACCAGGAACCGTACCTGCGCCAGGTCATGGCGTTCATCGGGATTCATGACGTGACCTTCATCCACGCCGAAGGGGTGAACCTGAGCGGCGATTTCCAGGAGAAGGGCATCAACCACGCTAAAGCGCTGTTGGCCCAGGTCGCCTGATCCTTTAATCGCCAGATAATCGCGAGGTGTTTCTCTAGGCCCACGCAAACCCTTCAAGTACGCGTATCGAACCTCCCTTTGCACTTTTTGCTCCTGAGTGCTCCTGCCCGACTGCCGCTATAGCGAGGTCGGGTTTTTTTTGCCTCGAGTTTCAGTAAACGTCGAAAACCTTTAATGTCCCGCCCATTCGAAATGAGGCGCGCATGGGCTATCTACTGGTTGTCACCCTGATTCAGGCATTTTCCTTCAGTTTGATCGGCGAATACCTCGCCGGTCATGTCGACAGCTACTTCGCGGTACTGGTGCGTGTGGTGCTGGCGGGCCTGGTGTTTATCCCGCTGACACGTTGGCGTTCGGTGGAGCCTGCGTTCATGCGCGGCATGCTGATGATCGGTGCGTTGCAGTTCGGCGTGACCTACGTGTGCTTGTATTTGAGTTTTCGCGTGCTGACGGTGCCGGAGGTGCTGCTGTTCACCATCCTGACACCGCTGCACGTCACCTTGATCGAAGACGCCCTCAACCGGCGCTTCAACCCGTGGGCGCTGGTCGCCGCATTGGTGGCGGTGGGCGGCGCGGCGGTGATCCGTTTCGACCAGATCACCCCGAATTTCCTGATGGGTTTCTTGCTGCTGCAACTGGCCAACTTCACCTACGCCGCCGGGCAGGTGATGTACAAACATCTGGTGGCGCGTTATCCAAGTGATCTGCCGCATTACCGGCGCTTCGGTTACTTCTACCTGGGTGCCTTGATCGTGGTGCTCCCGGCGTTCCTGATGTTCGGCAAGTCAAACTACCTGCCTGAAGCGCCGCTGCAATGGGGCGTGCTGGTATTCCTCGGGCTGGTCAGCACCGCGCTGGGCATGTACTGGTGGAACAAGGGCGCGTGCCTGGTCAACGGCGGCACCTTGGCGGTGATGAACAACCTGCATGTGCCGGTGGGGTTGCTGCTGAATTTGCTGATCTGGAACCAGCACGAGCCGCTGGGGCGCCTGGCGTTGGGCGGGCTGGTGATTCTGGGGGCGGTGTGGATCAGCCGGCTGGGCGTGCGCAAACAACCAATCTCGCGCTGAACCCTGTGGGAGCGGGCTTGTGTGGGAGCGGGCTTGCTCGCGAATGCGGCGTGTCAGTCAGCAAATGTGTATCTGACACATCGCATTCGCGAGCAAGCTGAACTGGCCTAATGATTTTGGACACTTCAATCGGGCGCTATGATAGCGCCCAAATCTGAGGTGTTTGGATATGCGTAAATCTTATTCGAGTGAGTTCAAGCTCAAGGCTGCCAGCATGGTGCTGGATGAAGGTCAGCCGGTTACCGAGGTCTGTGCCAGCCTGGATATTGGCCCTACTGCTCTGCGCCGTTGGGTCGATCAAGTGCAAAAAGAACGCTTGGGCTCGACTCCGGTGGGAGCCAAAGCAATTACGGCTGATCAACGAGAGATCCAGAGACTCAAAGCCCTGCTCAGGGAGAAAGACCTGGACATTGAAATCTTAAAAAAGGCCAGTGCTCTCCTGCTTTTGGACGCCAAAGATCATTCACGCTGATCGATGAGCTGGACGAGCAGTACGGCGTTAAAAGGTGTTGCCGGGCGTTCGGGGTTAACCGCAGCAGCTTCTATGCCTGGCGCCAGCGCCAAGGCAGAGCAAATCCTGAGCGGGAAAAGCTCAAAGCCGCGCTGGTCAGGTACCACAAGGCGTCGAGAGAGTCGGCGGGCGCACGTACCTTGTCCAAGGAGCTGCAAGCCAAAGGACATCGTGTCGGACGTTATATGGCTCGCAACTTGATGCGCGAAGCTGGCATCGCTAGTCGTCAGCGCAGGCGCCATAAGTACAAGTCGCCGGGCGTGGAGGCCTTGGTGGCGCCGCATATGCTCAAGCGAAAGTTTGATGTGACGGCGGTTAATCAGGTGTGGTGTGGCGACGTAACGTACATCAAGGTCGGCAAGCGTTGGATGTACTTCGCCGCCGTTCTGGATCTGTACGCTCGCAGGATCGTAGGCTGGTCGTTCTCGATGATTTCTGATGCCAACCTGACCTGCGAAGCACTACGCATGGCGGTGGAGTTGCGTGGCCATCCCCAGGATGTGCTGTTTCATTCTGACCAAGGTTGCCAGTACACCAGCCATAAATTCAGAAACGCGCTTGTGAAACATGGATTTAGGCAAAGCATGAGCCGTAAAGGCGAGTGCTGGGACAACGCCCCGATGGAGCGTTTCTTTGGTAGTTTGAAATCCGAGTGGGTTCCTGAAACGGGCTACAAACTGGAACATGAGGCCCGGGCAGACGTGCAGCGCTATGTCTCGCGCTACAACATCAGCAGGCCTCACAGCTATAACGACTACAGGTCGCCGGTCGTGAAGGAAAGGGTGGCGGCGTGAACCGTAATCAGTGTCCAAGATTACTTGACCAGTTCAAGCCCGCTCCCACAAGGTGCGTGTTGTTAACTCGACTGTTGTTCGAGAGCTGGCAAATGACTCGCCCCCAACACCGCCGGCAACACCCCCGCGCGCAAATCATTACCACTCGGCTGCTGATACAGGCTCAACCCAAACTCCGGCAGTACCGCCAGCAAATAATCAAAAATATCCCCCTGAATTCGCTCGTAATCCGCCCACGCCGTGGTGCGGGTAAAGCAGTAGATTTCCAGCGGCACGCCCTGGGCGGTGGTTTGCATCTGGCGGACCATGCAGGTCATGTTCGGCTGGATGTCCGGGTGGCTTTTGAGGTACGCCAGGGCATACGCGCGAAAGGTGCCCAGGTTGGTCATGCGCCGGCGGTTGGCTGAAAGCTGCGCGCTGTGGCCCTGGGCTTCGTTCCAGGCCTTGAGCTCGGCCTGCTTGCGGCTGATGTAGTCGGTGAGCAGGTGCACTTGGGTCATGCGCACTTCTTCATCGTCACGCAAAAAGCGCACGCCGCTGGCGTCGATAAACAGGCTGCGTTTGATCCGGCGACCGCCGGAGGCCTGCATGCCGCGCCAGTTCTTGAACGACTCGGACATCAGGCGCCAGGTCGGAATGGAGACGATGGTTTTGTCGAAGTTCTGCACTTTGACCGTGTGCAGGGTGATGTCCACGACGTCACCGTCGGCGCCAACCTGGGGCATTTCGATCCAGTCGCCCACACGCAGCATGTCGTTGCTGGTCAATTGCACGCTGGCGACGAATGACAGCAGCGTGTCCTTGTACACCAACAGGATGACCGCCGACATGGCACCCAGCCCCGAGAGCAGTAGCAGCGGCGAGCGGTCAATCAAGGTGGCGACAATGATGATCGCGGCAAACACGAACAACACCATCTTGGCCAGTTGCACATAGCCTTTGATCGAACGCGTGCGTGCGTGTTCGGTGCGCGCATAGATATCCAGCAGCGCATTGAGCAGGGCGCTCACGGCCAGGGTCATGAACAGGATGGTGAAGGCGAGGGCCACATTGCCGATAAACAGGGTGGCGGTTTTGCTGAGGTCCGGCACCAGGTACAGGCCGAATTGAATCACCAGAGAGGGCGTCATCTGCGCCAGGCGGTGAAATACCTTGTTATGCCGCAGGTCGTTGAGCCAATGCAGCGCCGGTTGCCGGCCGAGCAATTTCACGGCGTGCAGGATCAAGTAGCGCGCCACGCGTCCGAGCAGCAAGGCGACTACCAGCAACACCAGCAAACCCAGGCTGGAATGCAACACCGGGTGTTCATCGAGGGCGCCCCAAAGGTCTTGGACGTTACGCCAGAGCTGTTTGATATCCATGGGTGAAACCGATTCTTCTGTAAGACAAGACGGGCCGATTAGAGCATTTAAGTGCAACAAAGTTGGCGTCACGGACAAAATCGCTGACAAAAAACCAGCTGATTGGCACCGTTCGCGTAAAGAAACTCGGTTTGGACGCCCGAAACCGGTAACCTATGCCGCTGATATTTTGTATTTCTTCGAGGTAGCACCCGTGTTTTCCCAATTCGCCCTGCACGAACGCCTGCTCAAAGCCGTGGCCGAGCTTAAATTTGTCGAGCCTACGCCTGTGCAAGCAGCGGCCATCCCGCTCGCGCTCGAAGGGCGTGACCTGCGGGTGACGGCTCAAACCGGCAGCGGCAAGACCGCCGCTTTCGTTCTGCCGGTGCTGAACCGCCTGATCGGTCCGGCCAAGGTTCGCGTCAGCATCAAGACCCTGATCCTGCTGCCAACCCGCGAGCTGGCCCAGCAGACACTGAAGGAAGTCGAGCGCTTTTCGCAGTTCACCTTCATCAAGTCCGGCATCATTACCGGTGGCGAAGACTTCAAGGTCCAGGCCGCCATGCTGCGCAAGGTGCCGGATATCCTGATCGGCACCCCCGGCCGCATGATCGAGCAACTCAACGCCGGCAACCTTGACCTCAAGGAAGTCGAAGTGCTGGTGCTCGACGAAGCTGACCGCATGCTCGACATGGGCTTTGCCGATGACGTGCAGCGCCTGGTGGGCGAGTGCGTCAACCGCCAGCAGACCATGCTGTTCTCCGCCACCACTGGCGGTTCGACCCTGCGCGACATGGTCGCCAAGGTCCTGAACAACCCTGAACACTTGCAGGTCAACAACGTCAGCGACCTGAACGCGACCACGCGTCAGCAGATCGTGACCGCCGACCACAACGTGCACAAAGAGCAGATCCTGAACTGGCTGTTGGCCAACGAGACCTATCAGAAAGCCATCGTGTTCACCAATACCCGCGCTGCGGCCGATCGCATCTATGGCCGCCTGGTTGCCCAGGAATACAAGGCGTTCGTGCTGCACGGCGAGAAAGACCAGAAGGACCGCAAGCTGGCGATCGACCGCCTGAAGGCGGGCGGCGTGAAGATTCTGGTGGCCACCGACGTGGCTGCTCGTGGCCTTGACGTTGACGGCCTGGACCTGGTGATCAACTTCGACATGCCCCGCAGCGGCGACGAATACGTGCACCGTATTGGCCGTACCGGCCGTGCCGGCAACGATGGCCTGGCCATCTCGCTGATCTGCCACGGCGACTGGAACCTGATGTCGAGCATCGAGCGCTACCTCAAGCAGTCGTTCGAGCGCCGTACCATCAAGGAAGTCAAAGGTACCTACACCGGACCGAAGAAGGTCAAGGCGTCTGGCAAGGCCGTTGGCGTGAAGAAGAAAAAGACTGACGCCAAGGGCGACAAGAAGAAAACCGGCGCCAAGTCGCCGACCAAGCGAAAAATCGCCAACCGGCCGAAGACCGACAACCTGTCGCTCGTCAGCAAGGACGGTATGGCGCCGCTCAAGCGCCGCAAGCCAGAAGCGCCGGCTGCCGAATAAGCCCGCGCTGATATGAAAAAACCGGACGATGTCCGGTTTTTTTATGGGCGCGATGTGTGGCTTCGTCTGCTGGACTGAACGCGGCTGGGTGCAACCTGTCCACCGGATAACGGGCCACTTTTTCACTGGCCCACAGGAGGAATCAGGATGACGACTTACAACTGGGATTTGATCGAACGTCTGCTGCATGAAGTGCAGAACGGCGACGGCAGCTTCGCACCGCGCAAATACGCCGAGCAGGAAGCGGCCGAGAAGGCCACGGCGGGTGAGTCCACCGGTAATCTGGATGCGCTGAAAAAGACCGCTGCGGACTATGAAGCGCTGTTGTTCAAGCGCGGGTTTATTGAATCGCGTCCGCAGGAGGAGGGCGGTAACGGTGAGAATTTCATCCTGACCGCGCTGGGGGCGCAATTGTTGGCGCTGATTGATAGCTCGATTCCGGGCAATGATCACCCGCGTCAGGTGCTGGATGAGCAGGCAGATGCGCTGGATCCGGCGACGTTTGCGGTAGTGGCGTCCAAGCCACAGATTGCGTAACGAGGATCAACTCAAATCAAGTGTGGGAGCCGGGCTTGCCCGCGATACAGTCAACTCGGTCTGCCTGCCAGACCGTTGTGATGCTATCGCAGGCAAGCTCCCACACAAGTTCACCTTTTTAGGTAGAGGAAGCCTTCAGGCATTTGAGTGCCTTGAAGTCGCTGCGCACCTTGTCGATCTTTTGGGTCAGCTTCAAGCGCTGTTGCCGGGTGCTCTGGGCCATCAGGTCGACGATCAGGCTGCGGGCTGCCGCCTCCGTCTTTGCGTAGGCCAGTTTGTATTCCGGCGTCCACAGGCTTTCGCGGTCCACCAATAACTGCTGAATTTTCTGTGCAAAGTCGGGGCTGCGGCGTTGCTGCACGGCATCGATAAATTGCGCCTGCCAGCGCGCGCGGTTGCCGATCCACTCCTGATTCTGCTCGCCCAAGGCAATCGACCACGCGGTGACGCGGTTTTGCTGGCTGTCACTGAGCGGCCCAATCCACGCATCCAGGCGCTTGCTCATGCGCTCTGCGCGCTCCTTGATCTGCTGCGCCAACGGCGGCTTGAGGTATTCGTCCTGGCGCTTGCGCAAATCCTTGGCCAGGGCGTCGCTCATTTCCTTGACCTGCTTGTCGTCCAGCCCTTGCAGCAACTCGACGGCCGACGGGGTAATGGTGCGGGCGATTTCGGCAATCGCCTGTTTGGCTTCCGTGGTGCGCGCTTGCAGCGCGGCGTCGGTGACCTGGTTGTTATCGACCATCTGTTGCAGGCGGTCGAGCCAATCCAGGTAACCCGGTAATTGTGTGGTGCAATGCCAGGCCAGGTGTTCCTTGAGCGTGTCGTTGAACCAGCTTTTCTGCCCGGCATTCATGTCCAGGTAGTCGTTGAGGGTCCAGGGGATGATCACGTCGAGGTTGCGATAGGCCAGGCCCACGCGGTTGCACGCGGTGAGCGCCAGGCTCAGGGTGAGCAACATCACCAGCAGTTTGAGCCGACGCAACATGGGCAGGTCCTTGCGCAATGAGGGGTATGCATGTGAACCCGCGGCGAGCGCGACAGTTCAGCCCATCAATAAAACGACCGTGCGGCCTTCAAGGTCAACAGGCCGTCGCATTGCGAATTGTGTCCGGAATAGGCCGAGCAATCGCCGCCGCTGAGGCTGGAGTCGCTGTAGATAAGGTCCAGGTCAATGCCCTTCCAGGCGCGGGAGAACTGAATCGACCAATCGCTGAAGCTGCTGATGGACCCGCCCTCCACCGACACCGGGCTGCCCAGTTGGTGGGTGGTGTATTTCATGCTCACGCCGATGCCGAAGGGCTGAGTGCCGCCGAGGTCGGCAAACAGCGTGCTGTCCTGGCGGGCGGGGTCATTGCTGAAGGAGGCGCCGAACCGGTTGCCCAGCAGGTTCAGGCCGCCGTAGAACGCCTGGCTGTCGAGGGGGCTGAGCTTGGGGTAGCTGTAATGGATCAGGCCGACTTCGTAGCCCAGGGTCTGATCGAAAGGGTGTTTGAAGCCCATATAAGAATCGACTTCGAGGTTGTTGGCCGAAGACAGGCCCATATTGGGTGAGAACTGGCCGAAATACAGGCCACTGTCATGGCTCAAATCGAGGCCGCCATGAAATGAGTCGCTTCCCGGCGAGGTCGGTTTGACCAGACCCTGGGCCATGCTGCGGCTGGGGGTGGTGCCCAACTTCAGGTCGAAGTCGCCCAGTTCGCGCTGAAAGATTTGCGCTTCGGCGAGAGGGCTGGCTGCCAGGGCCGCGACGAGGAAAATGCAGGGTTTGAACACGCGTCACTCCATGAAAAGCGAGGAGCAGTAACGGAAAAATCGGGAAGATGCCCGTGCCAGACGTGTGCAAGCATACCGGTGAATGCCGGTGGATGAGGCCCGTTCGTCGATTTGCACATCAGAAGGTAGGAGCAGGAGGGTGTTTCGGGCTCTAGTCCTAGCGCCTTGATGACAAGACGCTTAGGGACCAGGTGTCGTGCGCAGGTTTTACTTTTTGCCCAGGCTGATTTGCTTGGACGGGCCGAAAGTCTGGCCGCTCACGCCCTTGGCAATTTGCTGGATTTCGCCACCGGACTTGAGGAACGCAGCAATCTGGCTGTTGATCGATTCGCTGGTTTCAACGGCGGGAGCTGGCTTTGCTTTGCTGTTGGATGCTTTTACGCGCATGGCGGCCACTAACCTGTAGAAAATTAACTTGGCCAGGCATCGTACAGGAAATACTTGACAATTGCTTGGCAAATATCCCCCGGGAATAATGAGCGTGATGGGAAACAGCCAGAGTTTATTCGGGAGGCAAGCCCGTAACTTACTGTTTTAACTGGAAACCATAGCAGCAGAGCCGCCAGCATCCGGGAAAAATTGAATTGTTTGATCAGACGAGCGGGGCGGTGCCAGTAGAACGCCACGCCAGCCCTTGAATTTTCAGGTGCTCGCGCGCCCTGGCCACAACTCGGGTAGAATGCCGCCCACGTAACGAGGGTATCTGGAAATGGCTTTAGTCGGGCGCTACAACAGCTTGCAAGTGGTTAAACACACTAACTTTGGTTTGTACCTGGACGGTGCGCAAGATGGTGAAATCCTCTTGCCTAATCGGTATATCCCCAAAGATATTCCCAGTGAAGATGAAGACTGGCTTAACGTTTTTATTTATCTGGACAGCGATGACAAACTTATCGCCACGACTGAAAAACCGAAAGTTCAAGTGGGCGAATTTGCCAGTTTGAAAGTGGTGGAAGTCAACAGCATCGGTGTATTCCTCGATTGGGGTTTGCCAAAGGATTTGCTGTTGCCGTATTCGGAAGAAAAACGCCAGTTGAGCGCCGGTGAATATTGCGTGGTGCATGTCTACCTCGACAAGCACACCAAACGCATCACGGCTACCGCGCGCCTGGATCGCTACCTGGACAAAACCCCGGCCAACTATCAGGTCGGCCAGGAAGTCGACCTGCTGGTGGCCGAAGCCACCGACATGGGCTTCAAGGCGATCATCAACAACAAGCACTGGGGCCTGATCCACAAGAACGAAGTGTTCAAGTTCCTGCGCCCGGGCAAGGAAGAGAAAGGCTTCATCAAAGAGATCCGCGCTGACGGCAACATCAGCCTGAGCCTGCAGCCGGTCGGCCAGGAAGCGGCGTCCAGCCTGAACTCGAAGATCCTCGCCAAGTTGCGCGAAAACAACGGCACCCTGCCGGTCAGCGATAAAAGCGACCCGGCGGTGATCAGCAACTTGTTCGGCGTCAGCAAGGGCAACTTCAAGAAGGCCATCGGTGCGCTCTACAAGCAGGGGCAGATCGTGATTCATGCAGACCGCATTGAACTAAGCTGATCGCTACTCGCTCTTCTGTAGGCGCCCATCGGCGCCTACAGGAGTGGTTACGATGTCCAGAAAAGCCCTCTTCGCCTACCTCGGCACCTTGCTTGCCTTCCTGGTGCTCGATGGTCTGTGGCTCGGCGTTCTCATGGGCCCGACCTACAAAGGCCTGCTCGGCCCACTGATGCTTGATCAGCCTCGCCTGTTTCCCGCTGTGCTGTTCTATCTCCTCTATGTCATCGGCTGCGTGGTACTCGTCGTCCTGCCCAGTGGCAGTTGGCAGCGCGCTGCGCGTTTGGGGGCATTGCTCGGCCTTGTCGCTTACGGCACCTATGACCTGTGCAATTGGGCCACGCTGGGCGGCTGGTCTGCTGGCTTGGCGATCATGGACATGGCCTGGGGCACATTCCTTACCGCAACGTGCTGTACCGTCGGTTACCTGTGTGCAGATCGAGTGCAAAGGTGATTGTGTACAGGATTTCAGTGCACCGTTGCTGAGCGTAGTCCCTGTTTCCAAACCGTCTTAACCCCCTTTGGAGCGCCAGCTCATGGGGATTGTGTTCTATTGGCACGCATTCTGCTGAATACCTCGTATACAAATCATGCCGCCTCCCGTATGCATCCTGTTACGGAAGCGCAGGCCGGTATTTCGAGGAGCCCAGCGATGACCGAACAATTGCCCAAAGGCTACAGCCCACGTCTGTATAACAAGGACCTGGGCCCGCTGCCGCAGACATGGAACTGGTACAACATCTTCGCTTTCTGGATGAGTGACGTGCACAGCGTCGGCGGTTATGTGTTTGCTGCAAGCTTGTTCGCGCTTGGGCTGGCGAGTTGGCAGGTGCTGATCGCTTTGCTCGCCGGTATTTGCATCGTGCAGATGATCGCCAACCTGGTGGCCAAGCCGAGCCAGCAAGCCGCGGTGCCGTATCCAGTGATCTGCCGGCTGGCCTTTGGTGTATTTGGCGCGAACATTCCCGCTGTGATTCGCGGCCTGATCGCCGTGGCGTGGTATGGCATTCAGACGTACCTGGCGTCCAGCGCCCTGATCATCGTGGTGCTGCGCTTCTTCCCACAGATGGCGGTATACGCCGAGCCGCATTTTGCGGGCTTGTCTTACCTGGGCTGGATGGGGTTCCTCAGCCTGTGGGTACTGCAAGCGGCGGTTTTCTGGGCTGGCATGGAGTCTATTCGCCGTTTTATCGATTGGGCGGGGCCGGTGGTGTACGCGGTGATGTTTGCTCTGGCAGGCTGGATCGTATGGAAGGCTGGCTGGGCAAATATCAATTTCACGCTGTCGGAAAAATCCCTGTCGGGCTGGCAGGCGTTTGGTCAGGTGATTGTGGCGACGGCGTTGGTGGTTTCGTATTTCTCCGGGCCCACGCTGAATTTCGGTGATTTCAGCCGCTACTGCCGCACCCTGCAGGACGTGCGGCGTGGCAACTTCTGGGGGCTGCCGGTTAACTTTCTGGCGTTCTCGCTGGTGACCGTGGTGATCGTGTCGGGCACGTTGCCGGTGTTTGGCGAGATGCTTCACGACCCGATTGCCACCGTTTCACGCATCGACAACAGCATGGCCGTGCTCCTGGGCGCTTTCGCCTTTGTCACGGCAACCATTGGCATCAATATTGTCGCCAACTTCGTCTCCCCGGCGTTTGACTTCGCCAACGTCGCACCGAGCAAAATCAGTTGGCGCGCAGGCGGCATGATCGCCGCCGTGGCCTCGATCTTTATCACGCCGTGGAACCTGTTCAACAACCCGTTGATGATCCACTACACCCTGGACATCCTCGCGGCGTTTATCGGGCCGTTGTTCGGGATTCTGTTGGTGGACTACTACCTCATCAAAAAGCAGCAGATCGATGTGGACGCGTTGTTTGATGACAGCCCGCGGGGGCGTTATTACTTCGACGGCGGTGTGAACTGGACGGCGGTCAAGGCGTTGGTACCCGCGACGCTGGTCGGCGTCGCGATTACCTTCACCCCGGCGTTGCAGGGCATGGCCAACTTTGCCTGGTTTACCGGCTGCTTCCTGGGAGGGCTGTTTTTCCTGGTGCTCGCTCGGCGAGAGCAGGTTCGCCTCCCTGCGCCACTGGTTGTCGGCTGACCAATATCGCACCCGCCAGTAGCAAGCCGCAGCCGGCGACGACCAAAGCCGGTTGCAGGCCGCCACTGATGTGGCTGCTCACCGAGGCCAGCAATGGGCCGCTTAATTGGCCGATGGCGAAGCTGGCGGTCAGCAGCCCGGTGCTGCGCTGGTAGCCGTGGGGCGCGACCTCACGCAGGCGGGCCATCACCAGTTGCATGCAGGCCAGGAACGGCCCGCCGCACAGCAACACGCCCAGTGCCAGGCCCCAGCCATTGCCCAGCAGGCAGGCAAACACGCCGCCCGCTTGCAGCCACAAGGTGGTCATGAGCCAGCGGCGAGTGGTCTCCGGGTCTTTGCGGCGCAGGCTCGCCACTACCACACCCATTGCTGCCGCCAGACCAAAACACGGCCAGAACAGGTCGGCTTGCCAGGCGCCCTTGAATTGCGCGCTGGCCATCTGCGACAGGAAGGTCGCCGGGATGATGTAACCCAAGCCATACAGCACATAAATCCAGCACAGGTGCGCAATGCTGCCGTTGCTGCCTGCATCGTTATGGCTGGCGACCGGCGAGACGGCGGCGGAGGGTTTGGGCAGAAACGGCAGGATCGCCAGCAACATCACCAGCGCCACCACGCCGTAGACCAGCCACAAGGTTGCAGAGTCTTGCTTCAGTAAATTGGAGCCCAGGGCCAGCAAGCCGGTCAGCAGGATCCCCAGCCCCGGCCCGGCAAATACCAGGGCGCCCAGGCGAGGGCGTCCGGCGGCGATTGCCAGCGGCTGGCTCAAGCTGGTGATCATCACCAACGCCCAGGCACTGGCTACGCCGGTGCCAAAGCGCAACAGCAAATGTGGCCAGAAACCGTGGGCCCAGTAAGACGCGAAGGTGAGCAGCACGCACAGCCAAAGACCGCCATACAAGCGCCCGCGTACGTGGTGATGGCTGCGCGCGAAGATCGAATCCACCGCGCCTACGAAGTAGCCCAGGTAATTGGCGGCAGCGATCAGCCCGGCGCCGGTCAGGTCGATCTGCCCTTCGCTGAGCAAATGCGGCATCTGTGGCGTGAGGGCGAAGCGGCCTATGCCCATGGCCATCATCAGGGCAATAAAGCTGGCGAGTAAGCGAATCAGGGGGGACATGCTTGGGTTTCCTGTAGGAAAGCGAATGACCTTCAGGCTAAAGCCGATTGACTTTCTGTAAAAATGAATAATAGTGAGTAACTTGTTCAGTTTTGGAGAAAGGTATGGAGTTCAGTCAATTGCGCATTTTCCAGGCCGTGGCGGAAGAGGGCTCCATCACTCGCGCGGCTGACCGGCTGCACCGCGTGCCGTCGAACCTGTCGACGCGGCTCAAGCAGATGGAAGAGCAATTGGGCGTAGAGCTGTTCGTCCGAGAGCGCCAGCGCTTGCAGCTTTCTCCTGCGGGTAAAGTGCTGCTGGACTACAGCACCCGCCTGCTTGCGCTGCACGACGAAGCCCACGGCGCGGTGCAGGGCGGGCAACCGGCCGGGGATTTTGTAGTGGGCAGCATGTACAGCACGGCTGCGGTGCATCTGCCCAAGCTGTTGGCGCGCTATCACAAGGCCTATCCGATGGTGAACCTTCAGGTGCAATCGGCGCCCAGTGGTGAACTGCTCGAAGGTTTGATTACCGGCCGGCTGGACGCTGCCTTCGTGGATGGCCCGATTACCATTGCTTCCCTTGACGGCGTTGCGCTGTGCGAAGAGCGGCTGGTGCTGATTTGCGAGGCCGATCACCCGCCGGTACGCGGGCCGCAAGATGTGGCCGGGCGTTCGGTGTTTACCTTTCGTCGCAGCTGCGCGTACCGCGCGCGGTTGGAAACCTGGTTTTCCCACGATCGCGTGGCCATGGGCCGGGCCATTGAGATCGAGTCCTATCAAGGCATGCTTGCCTGCGTGATCGCCGGTTCCGGCGTGGCACTGATGTCCGAATCCATGCTCGACAGCCTGCCCGGCAAGGACAGCGTGTCCGTTCATCCCCTGACCGGGCCTTTTGCCACTGCTACCACCTGGCTGATGTGGCGAAAGGGTATGCTCGGCGCTAACCTCAACGCATGGATCGACCTGCAGCAAGAAGACAAGGCCGAGTTCCTGCAAGACGCACGCGCAATTGCTTGAACGATCCGTCAGGATTCTGATCAATCCAGTAATAGTTCGTTGTGGTTTCGTTCAAGCATTACGTAGGACTTAGGGCTACTATCACTGTAGGAAAAGGCGACACAACCCTCGCCGACTCGCACCACCCTCAAAGGGGGCAACCATGAAAGAGAAAATTCAAAACTGGCTCCACGACCTCGGCGTTGCGCTGGGCCTGATCGAGCCTCCGCTGCAACCGGTGCCGATTCGCACGGATGACGAGCAGCGCCGGCCGCGTCGCAGGTAAATTCTGAAGCGCTCATACGATCCTGGGTTCGGTTGTGTGAGCGCTAACGAGGTGGATTGTTGTTCAGGGGCCAGGTGGACCCCTGTAACTCAGGCGCAGCCCTCCTTTACCACCAGCCATCTCTCAACGTCCGACGAATCGAGACCCGATGTCGGACCCTTCCTGTTGTTTCGTCATCTGATCTTTTTCCCCGTTCGACCTTCTATATTTTCGTCTTCTCATGGAGGAAAGGCGTTGATATGTCGAGCATGGATAGCGAAGGAATGTTGATTTCCGGCAAGGTCGAACATCGTCGATTTAAAACGATTGAGCAGGGTGATTTGCGCAGCGTCAGTGCGTTGGTAGTCCACCAGACGGATGCATCGACTGCAGAGCACACGTTCAATGGCTACCGCTCCAAAGGGAATGGGGCTCATTTTCTAATCGAAAAAAATGGTGTGATTTACCAGACCGCCAGTATGAAAAAGCGCTGCTTTCACGTTGGGCGGTTCATTCGATCAAAATGCATGGCCGTTGATAAGGCGTCTTGCGACGCTGCTCAAATGACCAGAATTCATACACTTTCGTGGACGTTGCAGATCCGGGCTTTGGATCGCCACGAGCGCACAAAGAACTACCCTGAGCGATACCCGATGAATTCGGATTCTTTGGGTATCGAGTTGGTCGGCAAACATTTGGATGCAGCCCGGTACGAGGCCATTACGGCTATGCAGAACCAGTCCCTTCAGTGGCTGGTCTCAGCGTTGTTCGGTCACTACGGTCTGACCTCGGCAGATGTTTACACGCACCCGCAAATCTCTTACAAACACCCCGGCGAAGCCAGCAGTGCGGTGTGGCAATGAGGGGCGTGTGTCTTTCGTTGAGCGTGCTGATAGCGGGATGTTCGCCCGCCCCTCAAGATTTCAGTGAGATATCCATTAGCCGCTTTCAATCCGAAGAGCCTGAGCGCTGCCGCCCGTCAGATGTTGGATTGAATGAGCAACAGGTTGTGGCCTTTTTCAGGCGTGCCGAGCAAATCGATGCCCGAACGCTGCACAACGAATACGACTGGGCGCCTTGCTACCTTGAGGGCACTTTGAAGTTTCAGGGGCAGGCGTGTAGCTGGGAGGTGAGGGCGGGTGGGACGGGGCAGATTGAATGCCTGGCAACCGAGCAGTATTTTGGCTGCAATGACTGCGGCGATTTGTTCGAAGGCGTCAAGCCGTAGCACCGAATGACAAAAAAACGGGTGTGGCATCCGACGCCACACCCGCTGAAGAAACCGCTTTAAACCCTGTCAGTCATCAAATCGCCCGGGCCGCCTCGGCCTGGGGGCTGCGCGACAGCAAACTCACCACCACAAAACTGACCAGGCCAACCGCCAGGCTGTAGTAGATCGGCGTGTTCGCGTCCAACCCATCCTTGAACATGAACACCAGCGCCGTCACAAAGCCGAGTGTCATCGACGCAATCGCCCCCGATGTGGTCGCGCGCTTCCAGAAAATCGCCCCCATCAGCGGAATCAGCATGCCACCCACCAACAGGTTGTAGGCCAGGGTCAGGGCGCTGATCACGTCGTTTACCACCAGCGCGATACCCAGTACGGCGATGCCGGTGAGCAGCGTGAACAGGCGGTTGATGTTCAGGCTCGACTGTTTACCGCCGCGCAGGCGCGGCAACAGGTCTTCGGTCAGTACGGTGGAGGCGGCGAGCAAGCCGGCACTGGCGGTGGACATCATCGCGGCCAGTGCAGCAGCAATCACCAGGCCGCGAATGCCGTCCGGCAGCGAGGCTTTGACGATGGCGGCGAAAGCGTTGTTGACGTTGTCCAGGTCTGGCAGCAGCACGTGGGCGGCCATCCCGATCAGCGCGCACGCCAGGCCGTAAAGGATGCAGTAGAAACCGGCGAACGTGCCTGCGTATTTGGCGACCTTTTCGTCACGCGCGGTGAACACGCGCTGCCAGATGTCTTGGCCGATCAGGATGCCGAAGAAGTAGATCATGAAGTAGGTGATGATCGTGTCCCAGCCGATTTCGGTGAAGCTGAAATTCGACGCAGGCAGTTTGGCCACCAACTCATCCCAGCCGCCGACGCGGTACAGGCAGATCGGCAGCAAGATAAACATCAGCCCCACGGTCTTGATCACGAACTGCACGATGTCGGTCAGGGTCAGCGACCACATGCCGCCGATGGTCGAATACACCACCACCACGCCACCGCCGAGCAGCACCGAGATCCAGAACGGCAGGCCGAACAGCACTTGCAGCACGGTGCCGATGGCGAGGATCGAGGTCACGCCGATCATCAAGGCGTAGGCCAGCATGATCACCGCGCTCGCTTGGCGGGCCATAGGGTTGTAGCGTTTTTCCAGGACCTGGGTCACGGTGAAGATTTTCAGCTTCAGCAGCGGCTTGGCCAGGAACAGGTTCAGCGCAATGATCCCTGCACCCAGCGCGGCGCACAGCCAGAAGCCGGAAATGCCGTGCACGTAACCCAAGCGTACGGTGCCGACGGTGGATGCACCACCCAATACCGTGGCGGCCATGGTGCCCATGTACAGCGACGGGCCCAGGTTACGCCCGGCGACCAGGTAGTCTTCGTGGGTCTTGGCGCGGCGCATGCCGTAATAGCCGAGCACGAGCATGCCGGCGGCGTAGATGAGTACGACGAATAAATCCAAAGCCATGACGGCGGTTCTCCGATTATCTTTTTATTGTGGTGAAGAGGCTTGTTGTGGCGAGGGAGCTTGCTCCCGCTCGACAGCGAAGCTGGAGCCGGCTTTTATAGGGCCGCTACGCAGCCCAGCGGGAGCAAGCTCCCTCGCCACAAAGGCGGGGCCGTAGACAGCGGCCGGTTCCGGAAACACGCGAAGCAAGGTCAGGTACACCACCGACGCCAGTCCCAGCGTCACCGGCAGGCTGATGTCGATGCCGTCGGCCAGGTTGCCCAGCGGCCCGACAAACTGACCCGGCAGGTTGACGAAGCACAGGCCCACCAGCGCACTCGGGATCCAGGCCCCCAGCCCGCGCCAGTTCCAGCCATGGCTGAACCAGTAGCGCCCGCCGGTTTCACCGCGGGTGAACACTTGCAGGTCATCCGGGCAGTAGAAGCCGCGACGCACGATCAGGCCGATGATCATCATCACCATCCACGGCGTCGTGCAGGTAATGATCAGCACAGCGAAGGTCGACACGCTCTGCACCAGGTTGGCGGCGAAACGTCCGATAAAGATGAAGGCAATCGACATCACACCGATCAGCAACGTGGCCTTGACCCGCGACAGCAAGCGCGGGAACACGCTGGACATGTCCAGGCCCGTGCCATACAGCGACGTGGTGCCGGTGGACATGCCGCCAATCACTGCGATCAGGCACACCGGCAGGAAGAACCAGCTCGGTGCCACCGCCAGCAAACCGCCGACATAGTTATTGGCCGCTATATAGTCCGGCGCCTTGATCGCCACGATGGTCGCGGTGGCCAGGCCGAACAGGAAGGGGATCAGGGTGGCGATCTGTGCCAGCACCACTGCCGCCATGATGCGTATTTTCGGTGTTTCGCGGGGGATGTAACGCGACCAGTCACCCAGGAACGCGCCGAAGGAAATCGGGTTGCTCATGGCCACCAGCGCAGCGCCGATAAACGCGGCCCAGAAACCGGTCTGGCCGAGTGCGACGGTGCCGGCGAAGTGGCTGTCGAAGGCCGGGGCGAAGGCGAAGATACCCAGCAGGAACAGCAGGCTCGCCGCCCACACCGCAATGCGGTTGACCCACAGCATGAAGCGAAAGCCGTAGATGCAAACGGTGAGAACGAGGACGGCGAACAGGCCGTAAGCCAGGCCCAGGGTCAGGTCAGTTTCAGGCAGGCCCACCAGACGTTTCGCACCACCAACCAGCGCATCACCTGAACTCCACACCGACAGTGAGAAGAAGGCAATCGCCGTCAGCAATGACAGAAACGAGCCGACAATCCGCCCGTGCACGCCGAAGTGCGCACCGGAAGACACGGCGTTGTTGGTGCCGTTGATCGGCCCGAACAGGCCCATGGGCGCCAGGATCAGCGCGCCCACCAGCACGCCCAGCACAATCGCCCAGACACCGGCCTGGAACGACAAGCCGAACAGCACCGGGAACGAGCCCAGCACCGCGGTGGCAAAGGTATTGGCGCCGCCGAAGATCAGTCGGAACAGGTCCTTGGGGCCAGCGGTACGTTCGTGGTCCGGGATCTGTTCGACCCCGTTGGTTTCAATCTTTCGAATACTTTTATCGTTGTTTTTATTATTCATGATCAGCTCCGATCACATTGGCTAAGGGGGCGGCAGCCCTTCCGGCATTGCGGACAAATGTTCGTGACAGGCCAGCCACAGGCCTTCTTGTTGTTGTGTGCCAGACCCTTGCCGTTTGAAGACAATGGTCTCGCGCTCCTGGCTAAAGAATTGCTCCCCGTTCATGCGCAGCTCGGTGGCCACGTCATGAATAAAAACCGCCACGTCGCCCTGCAGGCTGACAAAAGCGTTGCTCGAGGTGCACGACAGCACCTCGAACCCCTCATCCGCGCGCCAGCTGTCCCACAAGGCCTGGTAGGCATCGCGGTTCAGCAACGGTTGGGGGAGGGTGTAAAACACAAAACTGGCATCCGCGGTGAATGCACCGAAATACGCGGCGCGGTCATTGCGGGCGAACGCCGACACCAGGCCGGCGGCGGCGTTGAGCACGGCTTGCGCGCTCATCAGCGGTGCGCCACGCCGGGCAGTACGCAGAGCATCTCGTACAGCAGGTTGGCGCCGAGCAGCGAGGTGTTGCCGGTGGTGTCGTAGGGCGGCGAAACTTCTACCAGATCACAACCAATCAGGTCGAGGCCCTGGCAGCCACGGATGATTTCAATGGCCTGAATGGTGGTCAGCCCGCCGATTTCCGGAGTACCGGTGCCAGGCGCCCAGGCCGGGTCGATACCGTCGATATCAAAGCTCAGGTACACCGGGCCGCCACCGACTTTCTCACGCACTTCGGCCATCAGCGGCGCGAGGGAGTGGTGCCAGCATTCTTCGGCCTGAACCACGCGGAAGCCCTGTTTGCGGCTCCAGTTGAAGTCTTCGGCGGTGTAACCCTGGGCGCGCAGGCCGATTTGCACCACACGGTCGCAGTCCAGCAAACCCTCTTCGACCGCGCGGCGGAAGGTGGTGCCGTGGGCAATTTTCTCGCCGAACATGTGGTCGTTGACGTCGGCGTGGGCATCAATGTGCACCAGCCCGACCTTGCCGTGTTTCTTGTGGATCGCCCGCAGGATCGGCAGGGTGATGGTGTGGTCGCCGCCCAGGGTCATCGGGATCACGTCGTGCTCGAGGATCTCGTCGTAGGCTTCTTCGATGATGCGCACGGCGTCGAGCAGGTTGAAGGTGTTGATCGCCACGTCGCCGATATCAGCCACCGACAGCGAGTCGAACGGAGCGGCACCGGTGGCCATGTTATAGGGGCGGATCATCACGGATTCGGCGCGGATTTCACGCGGCCCGAAACGGGTGCCGGCGCGCAGCGAGGTGCCGATGTCCAGCGGCACGCCGATAAAGGCGGCGTCCAGGCCTTTGGCCGTTTGCAGGTGGGGCAGGCGCATCATGGTGGCGATGCCGGCGAAGCGCGGCATTTCGTTGCCGCCCAGTGGTTGGTGAAAAATCTTGTCCACGGGAGTGCCTCATCGTTGTTTTGTTTATTAGAGGCCGATTCTGCGAAAAGCCCGGAGCGGGAAGAATCGGCAGGCGCAAATACTTAGTTCAGATTTTTCTAAACTAATGCCTGAGGTAAACTCCGTTCAAATGTGGGAGCTGGCTTGCCTGCGATAGCGGTCTGCTAGCCCCCCTTCCTTTATTGATCCACCGCTATCGCAGGCAAGCCAGCTCCCACATTGGGGTTGCGGTGCCTCAGGTGTAGCTGGAGAACCGATGGCCAACGCCTTGCCCGACCTGAAACTCCTGCGCATCTTCGTCAGCGTCGTGCGCCATCAGGGGTTTGCCAATGCCCAGCACGAGCTCAACCTGTCCACCTCGGCCATTAGCACGTATATGAGCCAGTTGGAGTCGGCGTTGGGCTTGGTGTTGTGCCATCGCGGTCGCGGCGGGTTCAGCCTGACCAGCAAAGGCGAGCTGTTTCATCAGGAAACGCTGCGCCTGCTCGGCGAGCTGGAAGGTTTCGAGCAATACGCCGCCGCACTCAAAGGCGAGTTGCGCGGCACGCTCAAGCTGGGCGTGCTCGACTCCACCGTCAGCGATAAAGCCTTGCCGTTCGCTGAAGTGATTGGCGCCTACAGCCTGGAGCACCCGGCGGTGCACCTGCATTTGTCGGTGATGAGCCCTTACGAGCTGCAACTCGGCGTGCAGGACAACCGCCTGGACCTGGCCATCGGCTGCTTTTCCAACCGCATGAGCGGGCTGATCTATATGCCGCTGTACCGCGAACAGCACTGGCTGTATTGCAGCACGCGGCATCCTTTATTCAATGAACGGCGTATTCCTGAGCAAGTCATTACCCAGCAGCGTATGGTCGGGCGCGGTTACTGGAGCCAGGCGGAGCTGGCGCGTCACGGGTTCAAGCAAAGCGCCGCTACTGTTGAAAGTATGGAGGCGCAGCTGATTCTGGTGCTGTCCGGCGCCTACATCGGCTACCTGCCCGAGCATTACGCCCAGGCTTGGGCCGACAAGGGTGACCTGCGGGTGCTGCTGCCGGCGACATTTGGTTACCAGTCGCCATTCTCGATGATCATTCGCCGTGGCCGCAGCCGCGAGCCGCTGATACAGACCTTCCGCGATTTGCTCAAAGCCCAGCTCAATCAGGCCTGAAATGATGCCCAGACCCCAATGTACCCGCTGCCTGCGGCCCGTTACCCACTGCCTTTGCCCGCTGATTCCGAGCCTCGACAGCCGCACCCGTGTGTTGCTGTTGCAGCACCCCAGTGAAGTTAACCATGCGCTGAATACCGCACGGCTGGCGGCGTTGGGGTTGAACAATGCGCAGTTGGTGGTGGGGGAGGTGTTTGAAGACCTGGCGAGGTTGTTGAGTCCGCCCGGTTATCAGGCGCGGCTATTGTTTCCCGCCGACGATGCCCAGCCGCTGCACGCTTATGCGCCCAGTGACCAGCCGCTGCTGCTGGTGGTCCCCGATGGCACCTGGCGCAAGGCGCGTAAATTGCTGCACCTCAATCCGTTGCTGGCGGCGTTGCCTCGTGTGACCCTCGCTGAGGGGGCCGAGTCCCGCTATCGACTGCGCAGGGCGCCGGGGCCGGGGGCCCTGTCGACGGTGGAGGCGATTGTTCAGGCCCTGGAGGTGCTCGAGGCGCCCACTTCATTTGCGCCGTTGCTCAAACCTTTCGACGCGTTGATCGAGGGGCAGATTGCGGCGATGGGGGAGGAGGTGTTTCAGCGTAATCATGGCGACGGGCGGTAGGGTTAGCCGGTTCACCGAGGTGCGGCTATCGCAGGCAAGCCAGCTCCCACAGGGGAATGCATTTCCATCGACGAATGCAATTCAAATGTGGGAGCTGGCTTGCCTGCGATGGCGCCCTTCAGCCAGCACATCCTTCGCTTATTCCTTTAAACCATAAGCACCACACTTTGCGTGATATGGCCCGCCAGTCTTTCCCGGTATGATGTGCGCCCCGCAGTCTGGATTGCGAATACGCCATGACCTTGCAGTACCCTACAATCGCCGATTGCGTCGGCAACACGCCCCTGGTCCGCTTGCAACGCATGGCGGGTGAAACCAGCAATACCCTGTTGCTCAAGCTCGAAGGGAACAACCCGGCCGGCTCCGTCAAGGACCGCCCGGCGCTGTCGATGATTACCCGCGCCGAGTTGCGCGGGCAGATCAAGCCCGGCGACACCCTGATCGAAGCCACTTCGGGTAACACCGGGATCGCCCTGGCCATGGCCGCGGCAATCAAGGGTTACAAGATGGTGCTGATCATGCCCGACAACGGCAGCGCCGAACGCAAGGCCGCGATGACCGCCTATGGCGCACAGCTGATTCTGGTGACCCAGGAAGAAGGCATGGAAGGCGCACGCGACCTTGCTGAGCGCATGGCCGCCGAAGGCCGTGGCGTGGTGCTCGACCAGTTCGCCAACGGTGATAACCCCGAGGCGCACTACACCACCACTGGCCCGGAAATCTGGCGCCAGACCGGCGGCACCATCACCCATTTCGTCAGTTCGATGGGCACCACCGGCACCATCATGGGCAATTCGCGCTACCTCAAGGAGCAGAACCCGAACGTCCAGATCGTCGGCCTGCAACCGATGGAAGGTGCCGCCATTCCTGGCATTCGTCGCTGGCCCGAAGAGTATCTGCCGAAGATCTACAACGCGACCCGCGTGGACCGGATCATCGACATGGCCCAGCGTGAAGCCGAAGACACCACCCGTCGCCTGGCCCGTGAAGAAGGCATCTTCTGCGGTGTGTCCTCCGGGGGCGCCGTGGCCGGTATGTTGCGTTTGTCCAAAGAACTGGAAAACGCGGTGATCGTTGCGATCATCTGCGACCGAGGCGACCGCTACTTGTCGACCGGCATCTTCGACGAACCCAACTGATGGCCAAGCACGAGAGAGGCCTGCGCTTCCAACCGACGGGCGGCAGCCGGGCCCCGCAGATTCCTGTGGGCAAGAAACAACGCCTGACCATTGAACGCCTGGCCAACGATGGCCGTGGCATCGTGTTTTTCGAAGGCCGTACCTGGTTTGTGAATGGCGCGCTGGCCGGTGAAGAGGTCGAGGCGCGAGTGCTGGGGGCTCATGGCAAAGTGGTCGAAGCCCGCACCGAGCGTGTGTTCAAGGCCAACGAGCTGCGCCGCCCGGCACCCTGTGCCCACGTTGGCCGCTGCGGCGGTTGCAGCGTGCAACACTTGCCCCATGCTGAACAGCTTGCCCTGAAACAGCGCATGCTCGCCGAGCAACTGTCCCGTGTGGCGGGTGTCGAACCGCAAGAGTGGGCGGCACCTTTGAGTGGCCCGGAATTTGGCTACCGTCGCCGCGCCCGCGTGGCCGTGCGTTGGGACGCCAAGGCGAAACATCTGGAAGTCGGGTTTCGCGCCGTGGCCAGCCAGGACATCGTCGCCATCGACGATTGCCCGGTGCTGGTACAGGCCTTGCAGCCGATCATGCAGCGCTTGCCGAACATGTTGCGCCGCTTGAGCAAACCGCAGGCCCTGGGGCATGTGGAGTTGTTCAGTGGTACGTCCATCGCGGTGCTGTTGCGGCACATGGCGCCGCTGTCCGAGGCGGACCTGCAGGTATTGAAAGAATTTTGCGCCTTCCATGAAGCCCAATTGTGGCTGCATGGTGAGGGCCAGCCTGAGCCGGTTGAGGCCGGTTCCGTTCTGGGCTTCCGCCTGGAACAGTGGGATCTTGAGTTGGCGTACCGGCCGGGTGACTTCGTGCAGGTCAACGCCGGGGTCAACGCAGCGATGGTTGCCCAAGCCCTGGAATGGCTGGCGCCGCAGCCCGAAGAGCGGGTGCTGGACTTGTTTTGCGGGCTGGGCAATTTTGCATTGCCACTGGCCAAACAGGTGCGGGAAGTGGTGGCGGTAGAGGGCGTCCAGACCATGGTCGACCGCGCCGCACTGAATGCCGTCAGCAACAATTTGCATAATACGCAGTTTTTTCAGGCCGATTTGTCCCAGCCTTTGACTGACGCACAATGGGCCAAACAGGGCTTTTCTGCGGTACTCTTGGACCCACCCCGTGATGGTGCCCTGGACGTTGTGCGTAAGCTTGCCACGCTGGGGGCCAAGCGTTTGGTGTATGTGTCCTGCAACCCGGCCACGCTGGCGCGGGACACGGTTGAGTTGGTCAAGCAAGGCTACCGGCTAAAGCGTGCCGGGATCCTCGACATGTTTCCGCAAACAGCGCATGTCGAGGCCATGGCGTTATTTGAAGCGGGCTAGGATGCCCGTTTAATCCGACCGGCCTGTCGTCTCCAGGGCCTGTGATCTGCCAGGGAGCAGTAGAAGGTCGGCGATGAATTCTGGCGCATCGAAGGTGCGTCGTAGGGAAGGTAAGCAAGATGGTACAGGTGAGAGCACACCAGCCGATCAACACCGACGGCAGTATCAATCTCGAGGCATGGCTGGATCATGCCGTCAGTGTCGACCCGGCACTGGACCGTGAAGCCTTGAAGGCCGCCTGCGAGTTCGCTCGTGAGTCGGAGCAACAAGACAATGCGGCCAAGAACCTGTGGGCCGAAGGCACTTCAAGCTTTCGCACCGGGTTGGAAATCGCCGAGATCCTCGCCGATCTCAAGCTGGACCAGGATTCGCTGATCGCCGCCGTGCTCTATCGCGGCGTGCGCGAAGGGCATATTGCGTTGCCGCTGGTCAGCCAGCGCTTCGGCGCCGTGGTCGCCAAGTTGATTGATGGCGTGCTGCGCATGGCCGCCATCAGCGCGAGCCTCAGCCCGCGCCAATCGATGGTGCTGGGCACCCAGGGCCAGGTCGAAAACCTGCGCAAGATGCTGGTGGCGATGGTCGACGACGTGCGCGTCGCATTGATCAAGCTCGCCGAACGCACCTGTGCGATCCGTGCGGTAAAAACCGCCGACGACGAGAAGCGCAACCGTGTTGCCCGCGAAGTGTTCGACATCTACGCGCCGCTGGCGCACCGCCTGGGCATCGGCCATATCAAGTGGGAGCTGGAGGACTTGTCCTTCCGCTACCTCGAACCCGATCAGTACAAACAAATCGCCACCTTGCTGCACGAGCGGCGGCTCGACCGTGAGCGCTTCATCAGCGACGTGATGGGCCAGTTGCGTTCCGAGTTGCAGGCCACCGGCGTGGATGCCGACATCAGTGGCCGCGCGAAACACATCTATTCCATCTGGCGCAAAATGCAGCGCAAGGGCCTGGCCTTCAGCCAGATCTACGACGTGCGTGCCGTGCGTGTGCTGGTGCCGGAGATGCGCGATTGCTACACCGCGCTGGGTATCGTCCACACCTTGTGGCGGCACATTCCCAAAGAGTTTGACGACTACATCGCCAACCCCAAGGAAAACGGCTATCGCTCACTGCACACCGCCGTGATCGGCCCGGAAGGCAAGGTGCTGGAAGTGCAGATCCGCACCCACGCCATGCACGAAGAAGCCGAGCTGGGCGTGTGCGCGCACTGGCGTTACAAGGGCACCGACGTCAAGGCCGGGTCCAACCAGTACGAAGAGAAAATCTCCTGGTTGCGCCAGGTGCTGGAATGGCACGAAGAACTGGGCGACATCGGCGGCCTCGCCGAACAATTGCGCGTCGATATCGAGCCGGACCGGGTCTACATCTTCACCCCCGACGGCCACGCCATCGACTTGCCCAAAGGCGCCACGCCGCTGGACTTCGCCTACCGCGTGCACACCGAAATCGGCCACAACTGCCGGGGTGCCAAGATCAACGGGCGTATCGTGCCGCTCAACTACAGCCTGCAAACCGGTGAACAGGTCGAGATCATCACCAGCAAGCACGGCACGCCGAGCCGCGACTGGCTGAACCCGAACCTGGGCTACATCACCACCTCGCGGGCGCGGGCGAAAATCGTCCACTGGTTCAAATTGCAGGCTCGCGACCAGAACGTCGCCGCCGGCAAAACCTTGCTCGAACGCGAACTGGCACGCCTTGGCCTGCCGCAGGTGGACTTCGACAAGCTGGCCGAAAAGGCCAACATGAAGATTGCCGAAGACATGTTCGCCGCCCTCGGTGCCGGTGACCTGCGTCTGGCGCAACTGGTCAACCTGGCGCAGCAACTGGTCGAGCCGGAGCGCGGCAGCGAGCAACTGGAACTCATCCCGCGCAAGGCTACCGGCTACAAACCGGGCAAGCGCGGCGATATCCAGATTCAGGGTGTGGGCAACCTGATGACGCAAATAGCGGGCTGCTGCCAGCCGTTGCCGGGTGACGCCATTGTCGGTTACATCACCCAGGGCCGTGGCGTGAGCATTCACCGCCAGGATTGCGCCTCGGTGCTGCAACTGGGCGGGCGTGAGCCGGAGCGCATCATTCAGGTCAGTTGGGGGCCGGTGCCGGTGCTCACCTATCCGGTGGACATCGTGATCCGTGCCTACGACCGTTCCGGTTTGCTGCGTGACGTGTCGCAAGTGCTGCTCAACGAGCGGATCAACGTGCTGGCGGTCAACACCCGCTCGAACAAAGAGGACAACACGGCGTTGATGTCCCTGACCATCGAGATTCCGGGGCTGGACGCATTGGGGCGGTTGCTGGGGCGGATTTCGCAGTTGCCGAACATCATCGAGACGCGGCGTAATCGTACGCCATGATTAGCTGGCTGAGCGCGGAATAAAATGTGGTAGGGCTTGTGTGGGAGCGGGCTTGCTCGCGAATGCGGTGTACCAGTCAATACATTGGGTGACTGATCCACCGTATTCGCGAGCAAGCCCGCTCCCACATTTGATCTTCAGCGGATAGAGATCAATGTATTCACTAGATGACTTGCTACACCTGATGAACCGCCTGCGCGACCCGCAATACGGGTGCCCGTGGGACATCAAGCAAACCTACGCGACCATCGTGCCGCATACCCTTGAAGAAGCCTACGAAGTCGCCGATGCCATTGAGCGTGGTGACTTTGATCACCTGCAAGGCGAGCTCGGCGACCTGTTGTTTCAGGTGGTGTATTACAGCCAGCTGGCGCGGGAAGAAGGGCGCTTCGAATTCGCCGGGGTGATCGACAGCATCACGCGCAAGCTGATCCGTCGCCATCCTCACGTGTTCCCCACGGGCGACCTGTATGCGCCGCTGGATATCCCGCAGCTGAGCGAGGAGCAGGTCAAGGAACGCTGGGAGCAGATCAAGGCCGAGGAGCGTGCGGAACAATCCGACGCGCCGGAGCAATTGTCCCTGCTTGATGATGTGCCCACCGCCTTGCCGTCTTTATCCCGTGCCGCCAAATTGCAGAAGCGCGCCAGCCAGGTCGGTTTCGACTGGCCATCCGCGCTGCCGGTGGTGGACAACGTGCGCGAAGAGCTGGATGAAGTGCTCGAAGCCATGGCTGATAACGATTCTGCGGCCATCGCTGATGAGGTCGGCGACCTGCTGTTTGCCGCCGTCAACCTGGCTCGTCACCTCAAGGTCGACCCGGAAGCCGCGCTGCGTGGCGCCAATGCCAAGTTCGAACGACGTTTCCGATTTATCGAACAGGCATTGCGCGATACCCGTCGCCCCATGGAAGATTGCACCCTCGAAGAGTTGGACGCCCTGTGGGGCGAAGCCAAACGTCAGGAAAAGAACATGTCCAGCTGCGGTTGAGCGGCTGCCAAAGTGAGTAAGCACCATGAGCATTTCCCTTCGCGACCAGTTGCTCAAAGCAGGGCTGGTCAACCAGAAGCAGGCCAAGCAGGTCGGCAAAGAGAAACAGAAACAGCAGCGCCTGGTCCACAAAGGCCAGATCGAGGCGGACGACACCCAGGCACGCTTGGCGGCTGAGGCGCAGGCCGAGAAGGTCAAGCGCGATCAGGAGCTGAACCGTCAGCAGCAGGAAAAAGCCGAGGCCAAGGCCCGCACCGCCCAGGTCAAGCAACTGATCGAGACCTCGCGCCTGCCGAAGCTGACCACCGAGGATTACTACAACTTCGTGGATGACAAGAAGGTCAAGCGCCTGTCGGTCAACACGTTGATGCGCAACAAGCTGAGCAACGGCTCCCTGGCAATCGTGCACCACGGTGGCGGTTACGAGGTGATCCCCCGTGAGGCTGCGCTGAAAATCCAGGAGCGTGCACCGGAGCGTATCGTGCAGCTCAACCTCCTGACCGAGACACAAGTGCCGGATGAGGATGATCCGTACGCTGCCTACCAGATCCCTGATGACCTGATGTGGTAAGCCGCTGGAAACAACAGCGGTGTCCTGCGTAATTCCCCCTGGATAAGGGTAAACAGCCACCGTGGCGAGGGAGCAAGCTCCCTCGCCACGGTGGCTGTTTACCTGTTCTGTCGCTTAGCCAGCCGATCACCAATCCACGGCGTAACTCACGCTGAAGGTCCGACCTTCGGCATTCGGGTACGGCGCGCGGGCGTTGGCCTGGGCAAACATGTTCTGGTAGTTGCGGTTTGTGAGGTTGTACACCGCACCTTCGAGACGACCGACCGGCAGCCTCACCGAACCGAGCAAATCGGCCAGGGTGTAGCCTTTGATATCGCGGCCGTTGTTGTCCTTGAACGCGGCGTCATAGTCATCCAGGCGCATGCCCTGCAAGCGCAGGCTGTAGTCGCCACGGTCATAGCCGATAAAGGCGGTGGTTTTGGCCGGGGAGATGCGCGTGGCAGGCAGGTCGATCCATTGGCCGTTCTGGCGGGTTTCACCCTTGGCGTAGGCATAAGTACCGCCCACCGACCACTGGTCAGTCACGTTGTAGGTCAGGGTCGTTTCGACACCGCGCACGCGCTCTTTTTGATTGATCAGGCGCAACACGCGATCATTGGCATCATAGAACTGGGTCACGTCCGACGTGTTTTCATACGCCGTGACGCTGGCGAGCCACTTGTCCCAGTTGCCACGCCAGCCCAGCTCGTAGCTGTCGACTTTGAGCGCCTGGGCATTCAGGTTTTGAATGTCGTACTTGCTGTTCACGTCACGCAGGAAACGCTGGATATCCGGCAGGGAAAAGCCCTGGCTGAAGTTGAAAAACACGTCCTGGTTTTCGCTCAGGTGATACACCGCCCCGAGGTTATAGAGGGTGTCATCGTATTTGAGCGTACCGCCCGGCAGTGTTGCGCGATTGCCGGTCTGGACGATTTCGCCATAAGCGATGCTGTCGGACACTTCGCTCTGAATCCACTCGCGACGCACACCGCCGCGCAGGGTCCAGTCATCGATGTCGTAGGACAGCTGGCCGAAAATGGCTTTGGTGGTGGTCGCAATGTCCGGGCCCAGTTCGAAGGTGGTGCCGGTCTTGGTATAGCTCAGGCCGTTGACCCGGTATTGGTCGCCGCGCTGGCGTGAGGTTTCGTGATCGTAATCGGCGCCCCAGACCAGGTTGCCGGTCGCTCGGCCGATGTCCGGCATTTGCGTATCGATGGCTGCACGCAGGCCATACACATCCTGCACGCTGTTGTTGTCGGAGACCCCGGCGCGGCCCCGGGACAGGTCCGGGAAAAACAGCGCGTCGGCACGCCGCCAGTAACTTTCAACCTGCAAGCCCTGGCCGTAGAAATCCTTGTCGGCGTAGTTGAGGTTGACCGCCTGGTTATGGGTGAACGGTTGATCGTCCAGGTCCAGGCCTTTTACCGCGACGGCGGTGCCTGTGATGCGTGGGTTCTTGGTGTAACGGGTGTCCTGTTCGTCTTTGTAGTCTTGCAGCGACAGGCTGATCTTCTTGTCGTCATCCAGCTCGTAGCCGAAGCGGCCTTGCAGGTCGTAGGTGTCGGTGTCCATGTTGCTGCCCTGGGACGTGTCCTGGGGAATGCGCTTGCCGTTACCGTCGAACTGGTCGTTGCGTTGCACGGTGTTGCCCGAAAGGTACCAGTCCACGGGGCCATTGCGGCCGGTGGCGCTTTGGAAGGCGTCGTAAGAGAACCCTTTGTGGCTGAAGTTGTTGCCGGTGGTCATGCCGATCTTGCTGCTGAACGCCAGGTCTTCACCCTTGTTGCGCTTGGTGATGATGTTGATGATGCCGCCTGATGCGCCCGCGCCGTAGACACTGCTGGCGCCGGAAATCACTTCGATGCGCTCGATACTTTCCGGGGCCACGCTGTTGAGCTGGCGGAAGTTATCGCGCGTGGCGTTTTGGGACACGCCATCAATCAGGATCAGTGTGTTGCGCCCGCGCAGCGTCTGGCCGAAGTTACTCATGCCGCCACTGGAGGGGGCAATGCCCGGTACCAATTGGCCGAGGATATCCGCAACGCGGCGGCCGGCAGCCGCCTGCTGGCGGATCTGCTCTTCGTTGATCACCTGCACGGAGCCTGGAATCTGCGCAATGCTGGTTTCATTGCGTGTGGCCGAGACCACAGTGGCCTGTAGTTGCAGGTTGGCGGGCGCTGCCTGCGTGTCCTCAGGTTGATCAGCCCAGGCGGGGGCGCTGAACGATCCGAGAAGCGGCAGCAGAACTGCCCATTGTGATTTGGTCATGAACTTGCCTTTGAGTTATTAGAAGTATTGACAGAAAAACCGGATGCCTCGGGTGTTCGGGTGAACGAACGGATGGCGCGGATGCCCACGGCGGCGAGGGCATACGTCAGTGCGACCAGCCAGAAGCTGTGCCCCAGGCCGACCATTCCCATGCCGACTCCGCCGATCAACGCCCCGCACAACGCCCCAGCCTTGGCCGCGCTGTTGCCCAGGCCGAGGGCGAAACCCTGCTGGGCCGGCGCAACGGTGTTGGCGATCAAGGTGTAGGCGACCGGCAGCAACGCCCCCTGCCACACCCCCCACAACAGCCGACTGGCGAGAAACCCCAGCCATTCGCTGGCCAGCGCCGTGAAGGCCAGCGTCAAGGCGCAGGACCACGTGACCCACTCGATGATGCGCAGCGTGTGTGCGGGTTGATGGCGGTCAAACAGGCGGCCCCACAACGGAGCGGACAACGCCAGGGTCAGTGCGCTGGCGGCGTAGCTGGCGCCGATCAGCCACGCAGGCGCGTGCAAAACGTCGGCGACGTAGAGGGCGTAAAACGGTTGGGGCATCATCTTGGCGGCCTGGATCAACACGATGATGCCCAGCATTGCGCCGAGCCAGCCTTTGGGCAGTGCGCCGGGTTTTGAGGCGGTGAGTGGTCGTGATCGCGGTGAGTCGCTGGGCAGGAACACGCTGATCACTGCGCACAAAAGGCACACGGCAGTGGCGCTGTAGCAGAGCAAGGCAAAGCCTGAAACGTCCATCAACCAGCCGCCCAGAACCGGCCCGGCCAGCGAGCCCACGGCGGTGGCCGATTGCAGCCGGGCCAGAATGTGTCCGCGCCCGCCGTCCCCGCAGCAGGCCAGCGCATAGGCTTGGGCCGCCGCAATAAACCCCGCCAGTGCGCCTTGCGCCACGCGAATGGCCACCAGCAGCCACGGATCGAAGGTGATGGCAGCCAGTGCCTGGCACGCCGCCAATGCCAGCAGCGCACGGATGATCATTGGCTTGTGGCCGGTACGGTCGCCGAGTCGCCCCCACATGGGCGTGAGGACCATCGCCGCCATCATCGGCCCGGCATACACCAGTGACGATAACAGGCCGGTGTAGTGGGCGTTGGCAGCGCCAAGCAGCTTCTGGATTTGCAGCGGCCAGAACGGGCCGCTCATTTCCATGGCCCCCATCGACACCAACTGAATCACCACCAGCAGCCGCAGTGCGGTGTGGTTAGCCTGCATTGGCGGCGGCGCTCAGCGGGTTGGGCAGCCGCCCGACGATATCGGCATGGCTTTCCAGTAGCCGCATGCGCATGAACGATTTGGCCGGCCAGTCCTGCACCAGCAGGGCTTCGCGTTCGGTCTCCCAGCGCTGGGGATCGACCGAGCTGCGCACATCGTCGAAGCACTGGCTGACCTGCGCCGACAGTTCATTCCAGAGAAATGCCTGGGGGATGTCGAAATGACGCGCGCCAAGCAATACCAATTCGCCCAGGTGGCACATGAACACCGTGTGCAGCAGCTTGTCGCGAACGAAGCCTGCGTCGTCGTACAGGGTCATCTTCGGGTCGTGCAGTTCAATGTCCAGGCCATGGGCGTGCAGGGTTTTACGGTCGATGCGGATATCACCGAAATCGCGCAACAGCAGGCGGCTCAATTGCCCGTCGGCAGCCATGACCATGAAGGAATTCTGCTGATGCGCCTCGAACGCCACGCCATAGCGCAGGTACATGCCCAGCAGGGCGGGCACGGCGATGGCGGCATAGTCACGCAAGAACGCGAGCATGGCCTGCGCGTCTTCCCGGCCCTGGCTCAGGCGAACCCACTGCCTCAGCAACGGATGCCCGTGTTGATCGATGGCAAACAGGCTGCCCACCGGCACGGCCATTTCGCCGGGTTGGAGCAGGCTTTGGGGGTTGTCGCGATAGAGTACGCCCAGGTGCCGGGAATGCTCGTCATTGGCGGGGTGTGGCTTGAAATGCACGCCGATCCGCTCGGGAACGATGCTGAGGATTTTCTGAAGCTCAGGCTCGCGCTCCAGGATCGTCAACAGCAGATGGCTGATTCGCGGCCCCATGCGCGCCGAACGCGGCGACACGGTGCGCTGCACGCTGGTCAGGCGCAGCGACACCGGAAGTTTGACCATCGGCGCGTCGCAGCGGCCTTCCGGCAGCACGGTACGGAAGGACATGGTGGGGTGGGCGGTGAAGGCGACAATATCGGTCAGCACCAGCAGCTTGTCGCCGATTTCATTGGCGAACAGTTGCGGTAATTCCTGGCGGGCCTGCCAAGGGTGAGCGGGCAGGGGCAGGTAGTCGCTCGCTTCAAGGCCTTGGGCGGCCAGTGTTGCGGTCAATTGCTGGGCCGCCTGCGGGAAATGGTTGCTCCACCACGGCCAGTAATCGGCGGTGCCGGCCAAGGCTTCAACATGCGCGTACTGGCGATGCAGCGCGCACAGGAACACCGGGAAGCGCGCTTCGAACTCTGGCGAGAAATCGATGACCTGATCGGTCGCCAGGCCCAGCTTGGTCTTGTAGTTGGGGTGCCAGGGATGGCCCAGCGTGCCCCATTGTTCAAGCACGGAAGTGGGATTGGTAACGTCTGGATCGTTCTTGAGATGGATCAGCAGGTTGTCCTGATGCTCCGGGGCCATCGCGGCATGCAGCTTGACCGACCATTGCTGGTGAAACGCCAGGCACAAGGTGTCGTTGACGAAGCTATCGTCGATCTCGGTGTTAAGGCGGCTCAGGACTTGCGGATCTGCGGGCGATTCTAGCGCGCTGTTGAGCAGTGACAATAATTGCGACGGGAATTGAATCTTCTGTTCGGGCTGATCGTCACGCAGGGCGGTGACCTCGCCGCGCAGGTCCCAGTTTGCCATGCGGCCAGGGCGCAGATGGTCGAAGCGCAGGCGGGTTTGGTCAGGCAGCGTCAGCCAACATTGGCCGTGCTCGTCGCAGGCGCGAGCGCCGGGTGCCAGCAGGCCTTCCCGGAAGAGTGCCTGGATCAGGCGTTGGAAGCTGCGCTCAGCGGCGGGGGCCAAGGTACTGATCAAAGAATCGAGGGTGATGTGGCTGGCCTGGAACTGCGGTGTGGCGAGTGCTTCGCCCCAACGCTCAAGCAATGATTTTTCCGGCGTCCTGCTGTTCCCGTTCATCATGTTGAACTCCTTATCCGTAAGCCTGAGTGAGAGGCGGCGGGATACTATCGAGAATCATTACCAAATGTCTATTTGTTGTTACATTAATTGCGGAAACGATTATTCAGGCCGGGCGAAATGGGGGATGTGCAAGGAAGATGCTGGGTTGCTGAAGGGGGAGGTGCAAGCGGGAGGCCTCTGGAACAGGCTATTTGAGCGTTTTGGCGGGGCTTGTAGTGCGGGTCTTCAATCTTTGTAGGATGTATCGATTTATACAACGATCCCTATGTTGTCCCAAAAAGCGATGGGCTTGAAACGAAAAACCCCGCTCAAAGGCGGGGTTTTTGTTTGCAGATAATCCAGCTGCTGTGTGGGGCTGGATGCCTGCGAGATTTCAGAGTTTCAGGAGCTTTGTGCCTGGCGTTTCAGTTCGAGAGTTTCGAGCTCGTTTTTATAATTGTGGGCTTCGTTCTCGTTGTGAAACATGCCGACCAGTTGGTCTTGCTGATGTACATCCCAGATGTGAATCCCATGGCCCAGTGCTTCGTGAGACATGTGTGCATCGTCGCGTTCAGTTACTTTTACAGTCATCTGCTTGCTCCAATCTCTGGTTGACCTGCGGCAAGTCGTCGCAGGCCTCTTTTATATGTTTTGTTAGCTTGCTAAGTAAACAGGTTTTGCGCGCAACAATTCATTGCATAAAACGCAACAGTGCTGCAGGCCACGGATTTCGGGGTTTTGTCTCGCAGGTACTTGAGTTTTATGACAGAAGTTTCATGTTCGAGGCGGGTCAATCAGTCATGTATTGGCTTTAGCACCGCCCTCGCAGGCAAGCCAGCTCCCACAGGAGAAATGCATTCCATCTGTGGGAGCTGGCTTGCCTGCGATGGCGGTAGAAGCTTTAAAACAAAATCTGCAGACGAAAAAAAGCCCCGCATTCAGCGAGGCTCTTTTCTGACTCATCAGCCCATCAGCTGCCTTTGACAGCCTTGCCGTCAACGGTGCCGTCCAGCAGCATGATGTTGTATTCCTTGCCGTCGGTTTCCACCTGACGCAGGGCAACCAGGATGCCACCCCAGTCCTTGGCAAACCACATCTGGGTGATGCGTTTGCTTTGCGACGGGTCACGCACGCGCTCAACCTTGATCGCATCGATGGCGCCGGCTTTGGTCTGGACCTTTTCCGGGCCGATCACGCGGAAGTCGTAGGTGTCGACGTCTGTGCCTTCAGCCACGCGGTAGCTCATGCTTTTCTTGCCGGCAGCCACGTCACGTTGCAAGGCAAGTTGATAGGTCGATTTATCGAGCATGCCACTTTCGAGGGTGACATTGACCGGGTCTTTGTTTTCAAAGCCGGTGATTTTTTTGGTGGCCTGATCGAAGTCCAGGTTGATCTTCTTGGCCTTGCCCAAACCGCCGCGCTCGAAGGTGTAGCTCTTCGGTTGCAGGGTGTCCTTGTCAAAGAGGATCACGCTGGTTTCGGTGAGGCTGGCGATCATCATGGAGGCCTTGAAATTCAAGGTCCAGGAGCCATCCCCATTCTTGGTCAGGCTGCGTTCGGCCGAACCGCTCATGGGCAACTGTTTCCAGTCGGCGGTGTAGCTGGCGGAGAAGGGGTGAAGGTCTGCTGCTTGCACGGCTGGCAAGGCGAACAGCGCAAAAGCGAAGAGCAAGGCGCGACGCATAAAATCTCCTAGGTTCGAATCAAGTGGCCGCTGGCCGCGAGTAACTGACCGTCCAATAATGCACCCTGTTCACCGAGAATCAACCGCCCCTCGGCAAACCAGCGAACAGCCAGTGGATAAATGCTGTGTTCCTGGGTGTGAACCCGTTGCGCAAGTGTCTGCGCCGAGTCTGCAGACTCTACCGGAACCACTGCCTGTACGACCAGAGGCCCGCCATCGAGTTCCTCTGTCACAAAGTGCACGCTGCAGCCGTGTTCGCGCTCGCCTGCATCGAGTGCGCGCTGGTGCGTGTGCATGCCTTTGTATTTGGGCAGCAGGGAAGGGTGGATGTTGAGCAGGCGCCCCTCGTAGTGCCGCACAAAGTCGGCGCTGAGAATGCGCATGAAGCCGGCGAGGACGACAAGTTTGGGGTTGAAGGCGTCAATCAGTTCGATCAGGGCGTTGTCGAAGGCTTCGCGACCTTCGAACGCCTTGTGATCGAGTGAGCGGGTGTCGATACCCGCGTCCCTGGCGCGTTGCAGGCCGTAGGCGTCGCTGCGGTTGGAAATCACCGCAGCGATGCGCACCGGGCTGTCGCCGGTACGCGTGCTGTCGATCAGTGCCTGCAAGTTACTGCCGGTGCCGGAAAGCAGCACCACGACATTACAGGTTGCAGGCATCAGTGAGCCTTGAGGTTCTTCAGTTCAACCTGGGCTGCGCCTTCGGGTGCAGTGGCGATCTGGCCGATGACCCAAGGTTGCTCGCCGGCTTCACGCAGCACGTTCAGTGCGGCTTCAACGTGCTCTTGAGCCACGCAGATGACCATGCCTACGCCGCAGTTCAGGACGCGGTGCATTTCGGTTTCGTTGACGTTGCCTTTTTCTTGCAGCCAGTCGAAGACGGCCGGGCGAGTCCAGCTGGCCACGTCGACAATCGCCTGGGCGCCTTTTGGCAGGACGCGCGGGATGTTGTCCAACAGGCCGCCACCAGTGATGTGGGCCATGGCCTTGACGGCGCCAGTGTCCTTGATCAGCTTGAGCAGTGGCTTGACGTAGATGCGGGTCGGAGCCATCAGCAGATCGGTCAGTGGCTTGCCGTCGAGTTGGGTGTTCTCGATCTCGGCGCCGGACACTTCGATGATCTTGCGGATCAGCGAGTAACCGTTGGAGTGCGGGCCGGAGGATGGCAAGGCGAGCAGGGCGTCGCCCGCGGCTACTTTGGAACCGTCGATGATTTCAGCTTTTTCTACAACGCCAACGCAGAAGCCGGCCAGGTCGTAGTCTTCGCCTTCGTACATGCCTGGCATTTCAGCGGTTTCGCCGCCGACCAGGGAGCAACCCGACAGTTCGCAGCCAGCGCCGATGCCGGTGACCACTTGTGCAGCGGTGTCCACGTTCAGCTTGCCGGTGGCGTAGTAGTCGAGGAAGAACAACGGCTCGGCACCGCAGACCACCAGGTCGTTCACGCACATGGCCACCAGGTCGATGCCGATGGTGTCGTGCTTGTTCAGGTTCAGTGCCAGGCGCAGCTTGGTGCCCACGCCGTCGGTGCCGGACACCAGCACAGGCTGTTTGTAGCCGGCCGGGATTTCGCAGAGGGCGCCAAAACCGCCCAGGCCGCCCATGACTTCAGGGCGCGCAGTGCGCTTGGCGACGCTCTTGATGCGTTCGACCAATGCTTCACCGGCGTCGATGTCTACACCGGCGTCCTTGTAGCTCAGGGAGGGTTGCTTGCTCATGATCCAGGCCTTTAGGGGGGATTTCTGGGTAACGACCGGGCTGGCAGGGCTTTCAATGAAGAGGCTCAGCCGTTGACGGTCTGCGAAGGCGCGCGATTTTATCAGGCTTGAGGGGCAGCGGCCATCCTCGGGCCGACGGGCAGGGCGATATGGTGTTAAAAAAATGCCAATCGACTCTGATTTGCCGCCTATTAAGGTATAGCCTTGGATCCGCTATCGTTATGACAGTAGGAAAACTTACCAAGACCCTGTGAATGTTTTACCGGCCGCTGCTGTCACAGCCTTGCCAAGCCGAGTTCACGCGGTCTGTTCCAGCCGCTAAATTTGTCGTTCGGGAATCTTCCATGCGTCTGTGTAAATTCTTTTTTGTAGGCTGCTTGTCGTTGGTCAGCCTGGCGAGTCATGCCGAAACCCTCAATGGTCTTTATCAAGTACTTGAACCAGTCAGCAGCCAGTCACCCCAAGAGCGCGACCAGGCGACCCAGCGCGCCGTGCAAACCCTGGTGATCCGCCTGACCGGCGACGCCAAGGCCGCCGATGGCCCGGGCCTGGCGGCGATTCGCAAGGATCCGCAACAAATCATCAGCCAGTACGGTTACGACGCTGGCCCGCCAGAAAGCCTGCAAGTGGATTTCGACCCGGTGAGCACCGACCGCGCGTTGCGTGAAGCCGGCCTGTCGATCTGGGGCAGCAATCGCCCGTCGATCCTCGGTTGGTGGCTGAACGACTCGACTGAAGGCAGCAGCCTGATCGGTGATGGCCAGGCCGTCGCCCAGGCCCTGCGCCGTGCGGCCCAGCATCGCGGTTTGCCATTGCGCTTGCCTTTGGGTGACCTGGATGAGCAAGTCGTCGCCACCGCGCCGAATCTGGAAAGTGCGGACGCCACACCCCTGCGCGTCGCTTCCGAACGTTACGGCGCCGATGCGTTGCTCGCGGTGCACGCGCGCCAGGACGGCAACCAATGGCAGGCCAAATGGCGCCTGTGGTTGGGTGACAAGAGCGAGCAGGGTACCGCCCAGGGCGCCGACACCGGCGCGGTGGCTGATGCCGTGATGCTGGCGGTCAGCCAGAAACTGGCGCCGCGCTTCGCGGTCAAGCCGGGCGTCAGTACTGAACAATTGCTTGAGGTGCAGGGCATGACCCTGGAGCGCTACGCCGCGCTGGGTCATCTGTTGGAGCCGTTTGGCGGCCAGCCGCGGCTCGTGGATGGCAATCGGATTGTGTATCGCGTCAACGGCAGTGCCGATCAGTTACGGACTCAGTTGAGCCTGGCCAAGTTGACGGAGGTGCCGGCGGGTGAGGCACCTGCCCAGCAACCGGTGGCGGATGGCACGCAGCCGGCTGCTTCCCCTGAGCCTCAGGTGCAACTGCGTTTTCGTTGGTAAGCGTTCTCCCTTCTATATATAGAAGCGGGAAATAGATAACAGAAGGAGTGGTATATGGCGGATACGCGTCGTTGGGTGTGGCTTGGCGGGATTGTCCTGCTGTGCGTGTTTGTGTTCTTGCTGCATTCGATCCTGACGCCGTTCCTGGTCGCGTTGCTGCTCGCGTATCTGTTCGATCCCGTGGTGGATCGCCTGGAGAAAGTCGGGCTGTCACGCACCTGGGGCGTGGTGGCGGTGTTTGCCCTGTTCACCTTGATCGTCACCGCGTTGGTGTTGGTGCTGGTTCCCATGTTGGCCAAGCAATTGTTTCGCCTTTATGAGTTGGCGCCGCAGATGCTCGACTGGCTGCAGCACACGGCAATGCCGTGGGCCCAGGCCAAGTTGGGGCTGGCGGATGGCTTCTGGAAGTTTGACAAGGTCAAGGCGGCAATCAGCGAACATATGGGCCAGACCACCGACATCGTCGGTGTGGTGCTCAGCCAGGCCACGGCATCCAGCCTCGCGCTGATCGGCTGGCTGACCAACCTGGTGCTGATCCCGGTGGTGGCGTTCTACCTGCTGCGCGACTGGGACATCATGATGGCCAAGATCCGCAGCCTGCTGCCGCGCAACAGCGAGGAGCGCATTGTCTCCCTGGCAGAGGAATGCCACGAGGTGCTTGGTGCGTTCGTCCGCGGCCAGTTACTGGTGATGCTGGCGCTTGGAATCATCTATGCCGCAGGCTTGATGGCGATCGGCCTGGAGTTAGGGCTGTTGATCGGTTTGATTGCAGGCCTGGCGGCTATCGTGCCGTACATGGGCTTCGTGATCGGCATCGGCGCCGCGCTGGTAGCGGGGCTGTTCCAGTTTGGCGGTGACCTGTACCCGATGCTGGGGATTGTCGCGGTATTCATGGTTGGTCAGGCCCTGGAAGGTATGGTGCTGACACCATTGCTGGTCGGCGACCGGATCGGCCTGCACCCGGTGGCGGTGATCTTTGCAATCCTGGCCGGCGGTGAGCTGTTCGGTTTTACCGGGATCCTGCTCGCGCTGCCGGTGGCGGCGGTGATCATGGTGCTGGTGCGCCATGTGCACGATCTGTACAAGGATTCGGATGTGTATACCGGGGTTGAAGACCCCGACTTGTAACCGTTGCATCACAAACCCGGCTCAGGCCGGGTTTGTTGTTTCTGGGGGTGGGGTGTCAAACTATTTGCGCAAATCGCCCAAGTTAACGCAAACCTTTGATTTTGCTTGTGGTCTGCTGCATTGTGCGCCCGGCGTCACGGGTATAAACTTTGCAAACTTTACACAGAGGCCACTAACGGTTCGTTTGGAGCCGTTCAGTCAGCATGAAACCGATTCAGCTGCCCTTGGGTGTGCGTCTGCGTGACGACGCCACCTTCATCAATTACTACCCAGGCGCCAATGCCGCTGCACTCGGCTATGTCGAGCGGCTCTGCGAAGCCGACGCCGGGTGGACGGAAAGCCTGATCTATCTGTGGGGCAAACACGGTGTGGGGCGTACCCACCTGTTGCAGGCCGCGTGCCTGCGCTTCGAACAAATGGGCGAACCGGCGGTTTACCTGCCGCTGGCTGAGTTGATGGACCGTGGAATCGGCATCTTCGACCAACTCGAACAATACGAACTGGTGTGCCTGGACGACCTTCAAGCAATCGCCGGCAAGGCGGATTGGGAAGAAGCGTTGTTTCATCTGTTCAACCGCTTGCGTGACAGCGGCCGGCGCTTGCTGATTGCCGCCTCCACGTCGCCGCGTGAGCTGCCGATCAAGCTGGCTGACCTCAAGTCGCGCCTGACGCTGGCGCTGATCTTCCAGATGCGGCCCTTGTCTGATGAAGACAAATTACGCGCCCTTCAACTGCGCGCGTCCCGTCGCGGCCTGCACCTGACCGACGAGGTGGGGCACTTCATCCTCACCCGTGGCACTCGCAGCATGAGCGCCTTGTTCGATTTGCTTGAACAGCTCGACCAGGCCTCTCTGCAGGCTCAGCGCAAGCTCACCATCCCCTTCCTCAAAGAAACCCTCGGCTGGTAGCCAGCCCAGTCATTTCAAGGCTTTCGGCAAATTCCAGGCGCCAGAAAACCTGCGTTTGGGCCGGTGTAGCCACGCAAAAGGCATGAAATGGGTGTTAAGGGCTTAGATGTCATAGTCCAAACAAGAAGTCACATAGATCACGATTGAATTTGCAAATCGATGTGATAGTGGGCATAGTCTCGACTTCTTTACATATCAGCCACGGTCGTGCCCATGCTAAATCGCTTCGCACCCCTCGTGCCACTCGCACTCGTAACCCTGTTGTTTGGTTGCGCCTCCCACCCTCAACAGGTGGTCGAGCAGCAAAAAAGCCAACAACAGTCCCAGGCAAAATTCGTTGCATCGCAATCTTCCACTGTTTATCAGGAAGAGATCGCAACTGAAAAAGAACTGGCCGACTTCGCCAGTAACAAGCCTTACCAGCTCCCGGTTCTGGCCGACAGCATCCTTGAACGCGGCATGTCCCTGATCGGTACCCGTTACCGTTTCGGTGGTACCTCTGAAGCCGGTTTTGACTGCAGCGGCTTCATCGGCTACCTGTTTCGTGAAGAAGCCGGCATGAACTTGCCGCGCTCGACCCGCGAAATGATCAACGTGGATGCACCGTTGGTCGCACGCAACAACCTCAAGCCCGGCGATCTGCTTTTCTTTAGTACGGCCGGCCGTGGTCGTGTCAGCCACGCCGGTATCTACTTGGGTGATAACCAGTTTATTCACTCCAGCAGCCGCCGCAGTGGCGGTGTTCGAGTCGATAACCTGGGTGACAGCTACTGGAGCAAAACCTTCATCGAAGCCAAGCGCGCACTCGCCATGGCCCCGACTACGGTTACCGCCAGCAAGTAAAGTTAAAGTGATACTTGAAGTTTGACGTGTAAGCGCTAGAATCCCTGGATATTGTTGGAATCCGTTCGCGCGAGCTTTGCTTGCGCGTTCTGGTTTTCAGCGTTCGGCAGCGAAAGCCGCATCCAGACCAGGATTGTTCTGCACATGTCGACCTCGGCCCGCCTTATTCTTCTCGTTTGCGCCGCGCTTCTCAGCGCCTGCGCAAGCCGTCCACCGCCGCCGGCTCCCGTAGCCGTGAAGCCCAAGCCGGTGTTCAACTATTCCACCCAAAGTTTCTCGCCTGCTGCCGAAGACGTGCTCTTTCGCGCGCTGGGGCTGGTCGGCACGCCTTACCGATGGGGCGGCAACACGCCGGACTCCGGGTTTGATTGCAGCGGCCTGATCGGCTTTGTGTTTCGCGATGCCGCCGGAATTTCCCTGCCACGTACCACCCGTGAGCTGATCGTGATGCGCGCACAGGATGTCAGTGAGCAGAACCTGCAGACAGGTGACTTGCTGTTCTTCGCCACTGGTGGCGGTTCGCAGGTGAGCCACGCCGGGATCTACGTCGGCGAAGGCCGCTTTGTGCATGCGCCGCAAACCGGCGGTACCGTGAAGCTGGACACCTTGTCCAAGGCCTATTGGCAGAATGCCTACCTGAGTGCCAAGCGGGTGTTGCCGGCTGAGCATCTGGCGCGCAATCCATAAGGCTAATGAAGATCCCAATGTGGGAGCGGGCTTGCTCGCGAAGGCGGAGCGTCAGTCAACGGAGGTATCGACTGATCCACCGCTTTCGCGAGCAAGCCCGCTCCCACATTGGTTTTGTGGTGTTCTCGAAACAGGTTACTTAACCGCCGACACCCGCCACACCTTGTTCCCTACATCATCGGCCACCAGCAAGTCCCCCTGCTGATCAATCACCACGCCTACCGGCCGGCCCATGGCTCTCTCGTCCTTGTCGAGGAACCCGGTCAGCACATCCATCGGCTGCCCTTTAGGCTGGCCGCCCTCAAACGGCACGAAGATCACCTTGTAGCCACTGTGCGGTTTGCGGTTCCACGAGCCATGCTGGCCGATAAACGCGCCATGGCTGAACTGCGCCGGGAGTGTGTTGCCCTCGGCGAAGGTCAGGCCCAGCGAGGCGGTGTGCGGGCCCACGGCATAGTCCGGTGCGATCGCCTTGGCGACCAGATCGAGGTTCTGCGGTGAGACGCGCACATCCACATGCTGTCCGTAATAACTGAACGGCCAGCCATAAAACGCACCATCCTTGACCGAGGTAATGTAGTCCGGCACCAGGTCGCTGCCGATCTCGTCGCGCTCATTCACCGCTGTCCACAGTTTGCCGCTTTGCGGCTCCCACGCCATACCGTTGGGGTTGCGCAGGCCTGAAGCAAAAATACGGTGCTGGCCCGTAGCGCGGTCCACTTCCCAAATCGCCGCCCGACCTTCTTCCGCCGCCAAGCCATTTTCGCCAACGTTGCTGTTGGAGCCGACACTCACATACAGCTTGCTACCGTCCTTGCTGGCCACCACATTCTTGGTCCAGTGGTGGTTGATGCTGCCGCCCGGCAGGTCGACGACCGTGGTCCCCGCTGCCTTGATTGCGGTTTCGCCGGGCGTATAGGGGAAGCGCAGCAGCTTGTCCGAGTCGGCCACGTACAGATCATTGCCGACCAGGGTCATGCCGAAGGGCGAGTTCAGGTTTTGCAGGAACACCGTGCGCGTCTCGGCGACGCCATCGTGGTCGGCATCGCGCAGCAGCGTGATGCGGTTCGGGCTCGGCACGCCCGCCCCGGCGCGGCCCATGACTTTCTCCATCACCCAGCCGCGAATGCCCTTGGCGTCATCCGGTTTGGGCGGCGCGTTGGTTTCGGCCACCAGCACATCGCCATTGGGTAGCACATACAGCCAGCGCGGGTGGTCCAGCCCTTCGGCGAATGCGGCCACCTGAGTGCCCGCCGCCGGGGTCGGCTTCGCGCCGTCCGGCCAGCCGATCGCCGGTGCGATATTTACGGTGGGGATCAAGGTTTTGTTCGGTTCCGGCAGCTTGGGCGAAGGCCCGGTGCCGTCGGATACCTGCAGGGTAGAGCTTTCTCCGCAGGCGGCGAGGGTGCCTGCGACCATGATCAGTAAGGCAAGTCTTGTTTTATGCATGGTTTTCTCCTGAATACCTGTAAGGGTAGAGGAGTACGGCCGTGCGATGGTTCAAGTGCAAGGCCAGCTTTAATTGACGCTCCACCCCCAACCCACTAACCTTCGCGGCTTGTTCCAGGTGCTCCGTGGCCCGAGGGTCGACAGAGTGAAACAGGGAAGCCGGTGAGTGAGCGCACTTGTACACAGTGCTGCCGCAATTCCGGCGCTGCCCCCGCAACGGTAAATGAGTGAAAACGGTGCTTTTTGCCACTGTATCGCGCGCGATATGGGAAGGCGCATCGTCGGTCGCCTTCGCGCAGGAGCGCGCCACTCATGAGTCCGGAGACCGGCCTGGGTCATCCAACAGCATCACGGTGGGCGATGCTTGGCTGTCTGTTTTGTCTTTTTCCTGCCCGCCGTTTTTTTGTCCAGCCCCAACGGAGCGCTGCCATGACTGATTCCCCCGACCGCGACGAACGCCACCTGGCGCGCATGCTGCGTAAAAAAGCCGTGATCGACGAGCGCATCGCCAATTCCCCCAACGAGTGCGGATTGCTGCTGGTGCTGACGGGCAACGGCAAAGGCAAGAGCAGCTCGGCGTTTGGCATGCTCGCCCGTGCCATGGGGCACGGCATGCAGTGCGGCGTGGTGCAATTCATCAAGGGGCGCAACAGCACAGGCGAAGAGCTGTTTTTCCGCCGCTTCCCCGAACAGGTACGTTTTCACGTGATGGGCGAAGGCTTCACCTGGGAAACCCAGGACCGCCAGCGCGACATCGCCGCTGCCGAAGCCGCCTGGGCGGTTTCCCGCGAACTGCTGCAAGACCCGGCAATCGGCCTGGTCGTGCTGGATGAATTGAACATCGCCCTCAAGCACGGCTATCTCGACCTCGATCAGGTACTGAGCGACCTGCAAGCCCGCCCGCCGATGCAGCACGTGGTGGTCACCGGCCGTGGCGCCAAGCCCGAGCTGATCGAAATGGGCGACACTGTCACCGAAATGGGCATGCTCAAGCACGCGTTCCAGGCCGGTATCAAGGCACAGAAGGGCGTCGAACTTTGAATCAGCCCCGTCATTGCCCGGCCGTACTGATCGCCGCACCGGCGTCCGGCCAGGGCAAAACCACCGTCACCGCCGCGCTCGCCCGTTTGCACCGCAACCTGGGGCGCAAGGTGCGTGTGTTCAAATGCGGGCCGGATTTTCTCGACCCGATGATCCACGAGCGCGCCAGCGGAGCGCCGGTGTATCAATTGGACATGTGGATGGTGGGCGAGCAGGAAAGTCGTCGCCTGCTGTGGGAAGCGGCGGGCGAGGCGGACCTGATTCTGATCGAAGGCGTGATGGGCCTGTTCGACGGTACCCCGTCCAGCGCAGACCTCGCGCGGCATTTCGGCGTGCCGGTGCTGGGTGTTATTGACGGCACCGCCATGGCTCAGACATTCGGCGCGCTGGCCTTGGGCCTTGCGCGCTATCAGCCGGACCTGCCATTTGCCGGTGTGCTGGCCAACCGCGTCGGCACCCTGCGTCATGCGCAACTGTTGGAAGGCAGCCTCACCGAAGGCCTGCGCTGGTACGGCGCGCTGTCCCGTGAAACCGGCATCGAACTGCCCAGCCGCCATCTCGGCCTGGTGCAAGCCAGTGAACTGAATGACCTCGATGCGCGTCTGGACGCCGCCGCCCAAGCCTTGGGCAGCAGTTGTGAAGCCGCCTTGCCGCCGCCGGTGACGTTTGCCGCGCCAAACGTGATCGAGGCTGAACCCTTGCTCAAAGGCGTGCGCATCGCGGTGGCACGCGACGAAGCCTTCGCCTTCACCTATGGCGCCAGCCTCGACCTTTTAAGGGCGATGGGCGCCGAGTTGCATTTCTTCTCGCCCATCCATGACCGCGAATTGACTGACGCCGACAGCCTGTATTTGCCCGGTGGTTATCCGGAACTGCACCACAAGGCGCTGTCGCACAACACGCCGATGCTTGACGCCATCCGCGCCCACCACGCGGCCGGTAAACCTCTGCTCGCCGAATGTGGCGGCATGCTCTATCTGCTGGATTCGCTCACCGATGTCGACGGCACCCGTGCCGAGCTGGTGGGGTTGCTGCAGGGCGATGCGGTGATGCAGAAAAAACTCGCTGCCCTGGCCCTGCAAAGTGTCGAGCTGCCGGAAGGCGTGCTGCGTGGCCACACCTATCATCATTCCCTGACCAGCACCGAGTGGCAGCCGATTGCCCGTGGCCTGAGCCCCAATGGCGGGCGCGGCGCCGAGGCGGTTTACCGGCAGGGGCGGATGACCGCGTCTTACGTGCACTTTTATTTTCCGTCGAATCCGGCGGCGGTGGCTGCATTGTTCGCGCCAGACCGGGAGGCCGCCATCGCAGGCAAGCCAGCTTCCACACTGGAGGGTGTTTCAACTCGGTCAACTGTGGGAGCGGGCTTGCCCGCGAAGAGGCCATGACTGACAACGCCTTCCCCGAGGCCGACCGCCAGGCCGTCTACCGCGCCATCGCCGAACGCCGCGACATGCGTCATTTCACCGGCGGCACCGTCGCCCCCGAATTGCTGCACCGTTTGCTCAATGCCGCGCACCAGGCACCCAGTGTCGGCTTGATGCAGCCGTGGCGTTTTATCCGCATCAGCGACCGGCCACTGCGTGGGCAGATTCAACAGTTGGTGGAAGAAGAACGCATCCGCACTGCCGAGGCCCTGGGCGAGCGTTCCGACGAATTCATGAAGCTCAAGGTCGAAGGCATCCACGATTGCGCCGAAGTGCTGGTGGCGGCGTTGATGGATGACCGCGAGCGCCACATTTTTGGCCGGCGCACCTTGCCGGAAATGGACATGGCGTCGTTGTCCTGCGCGATCCAGAATCTGTGGCTGGCGGCGCGGGTTGAAGGGCTTGGCATGGGCTGGGTGTCGCTGTTCGAGCCCCAGGCGCTGGCCGACCTGCTGGGCCTGCCGCCCGGTGCAAAACCCTTGGCGGTGCTGTGCCTGGGCCCGGTAGCCGAGTTCTACCCGGCACCGATGTTGCAGCTCGAAGGCTGGGTTGAGCCCCGGCCGTTGGGGGACATGTTGTATGAGAATGCGTGGGGAGTGAGTCAATGAGTGTGGCCTTGCTGTGTGTCGCGGCAGTGGCGCTGGATGCGCTGCTGGGCGAGCCCAGGCGCTGGCATCCGCTGGTGGCGTTCGGCAATTTCGCCGGGCGCATCGAGAAACGTTTCAACACCGGTGGCCGTGGCTGGCGCAGCCATGGCGTCACCGCGTGGTTCATCGCCGTGGTGCCGCTGACCCTGTTGGCCACGGCTTTGTCGTGGGCGCCCTATATCGGCTGGGTGCTGGAGATTCTGGCGTTGTACTGTGCCCTGGGCATGCGCAGCCTCGGTGAACATGTGATGCCGGTGGCCCAGGCCCTGCGCGGTGGTGACCTGGAGGAGGCGCGCAAGCGCGTCAGCTACCTCGTGAGCCGTCAGACCAGTGAGCTGGACAGTACCGAAGTCGCCCGCGCCGCCACTGAATCGGTGCTGGAGAACGGCAGCGATGCAGTGTTTGCCGCGCTGTTCTGGTTTGTCGTCGCCGGCGTGCCGGGCGTGGTGCTCTATCGCCTGAGCAACACCCTCGATGCCATGTGGGGCTATCGCAACGAGCGCTTTGAGCGTTTCGGCTGGGCGGCGGCGAAGATCGACGATGTACTGAACTATATTCCTGCTCGCCTGGTGGCGTTGACTTACGCTGTGCTGGGCAAAACCCGGCTGGCACTCAAATGCTGGCGCACCCAGGGGCCGACGTGGGACAGCCCGAATGCCGGGCCTGTGATGGCAGCCGGTGCCGGCGCGCTCGGTGTGGAACTGGGCGGCGCAGCGATTTATCACGGCGAGCTGCATCAGCGCCCACCCTTGGGCGAAGGCCCGGCGGCGGATGCCGATTCCATCGACCGAGGCTGGCAACTGGTGCAGCGCGGCGTATGGTTGTGGCTGCTGATCCTGTGTGCGGGGGCGCAATTTTATGCTTGAACACGGTGGCCGGCTGCGCAAGGCAGCGATGCAGTACGGGATTGCCGAGGCTGACTGGCTCGATTTGTCCAGTGGCCTGGCGCCCTGGCCGTGGCCGATCCCCGAGATCCCGTTGCGCGCCTGGGCACGCTTGCCGGAAACCGATGACGGCCTGGAAAAGGCCGCCAGCGAGTATTACGGCGCTGCTCACGTGCTGCCGGTGCCGGGCTCCCAGGCGGCCATTCAGTTGCTGCCGCGCCTGCGCCGCACCGGCAAGGTCGGCGTGCTGTCGCCGTGTTATGCCGAGCACGCCGAAGCCTGGCGCCGCGCCGGCTACGTGGTGCGTGAAGTACAGGAACAGGAAGTCGACTTTTTCCTCGACGGCCTCGACGTGCTGGTGGTGGTCAACCCCAACAACCCCACGGGGTTGAGCCTGACCCCGCAACGCCTGCTCGACTGGCACTCACGCCTGGCCGAGCGCGGCGGCTGGCTGGTGGTGGACGAAGCGTTCATGGACGTTACCCCGCAACTGAGCCTGGCAGGCCAGGCCCATCAAGTGGGGTTGATTGTGCTGCGCTCGTTCGGCAAGTTCTTCGGTTTGGCGGGTGTACGCCTGGGCTTCGTACTGGCGGAGCGCAAGTTGCTCAAGCTGCTGGCCGAGCAGGTCGGGCCTTGGGCGGTCAGCGGGCCGACGCGGGTGCTCGGCCAGGTATGCCTGCGCGATACCGCCGGGCATGCGCATCAGCGTGTGCGTTGCATTGAGTCCGGCCAGCGCCTGTTTGACCTGCTTGAGCGCCACGGCTTTCAACCTCACGGCGGCTGCGCCCTGTTCCAGTGGTTGATCACGCCCCATGCCGAGCGCTTGCACGAATTCATGGCCCAGCGCGGCATTCTGCTGCGCCTGTTTGCCCATGACAGCAGCCTGCGGTTCGGTTTGCCCGACAGCGAGGCGGATTGGCTGCGGCTCGACGCGGCACTGGCCGCCTACAAGGAGGCCGCATGAGCACGCTGATGGTACAAGGCACCACCTCCGACGCCGGCAAAAGCACATTGGTGACCGCGCTGTGCCGATGGCTGGTGCGCCAGGGCGTGGCCGTCGTGCCGTTCAAACCCCAGAACATGGCGCTCAACAGCGCGGTGACCGCTGAAGGGGGCGAAATCGGCCGTGCCCAGGCCGTGCAGGCCCAAGCGGCCAACCTGGCGCCGCACACCGACATGAACCCGGTGTTGCTCAAGCCCAACAGCGATACCGGCTCCCAGGTGATCATTCACGGCCGCGCGGTCACCAGCATGAACGCGGTGGCGTATCACGACTACAAAGCCATCGCGATGCAAGCGGTGCTGGCTTCCCACGCGCGGTTGAGCGAAGCCTACCCGGTGGTGATGGTGGAAGGTGCCGGCTCCCCGGCGGAGATCAACCTGCGCGCCAATGACATCGCCAATATGGGTTTCGCCGAAGCGGTGGATTGCCCGGTGCTGTTGATTGCCGACATCAACCGTGGCGGGGTTTTCGCCCACTTGGTCGGCACGCTTGAATTGCTGTCGCCCAGCGAGCAGGCGCGGGTCAAGGGCTTTATCATCAACCGTTTTCGCGGCGACATCGCGCTGTTGCAACCGGGGCTGGACTGGCTGCAAGCCCGCACCGGAAAACCGGTGGTGGGTGTGTTGCCGTACGTCATGGACCTGCACCTCGAAGCCGAAGACGGTATCGACCGGCGCCAGATCGACAAGGCCGCGCAAGTGCTCAAGGTGGTGGTGCCGGTGTTGCCGCGCATCAGTAACCACACGGATTTTGATCCGCTGCGTTTGCATCCCCAAGTGGATTTGCAGTTTGTCGGGCCGGGCCAGACGATTCCTGCAGCGGACCTGATTATTTTGCCGGGCTCGAAAAGTGTACGCAGTGATTTGGCGTATTTGCGCACCAATGGCTGGGAAACGGCCGTGGCGCGGCATTTGCGCTATGGCGGCAAGTTGCTGGGTATTTGTGGCGGCTTGCAGATGCTCGGCGAGCAAGTGCATGACCCGCTCGGGCTGGAAGGGCCTGCCGGTTCCAGCGAAGGCCTGGGGCTGCTGGCATTCAGCACGACCCTGGAGCAAGAGAAACAACTGCGCAATGTGCGCGGGCGCTTGCTGCTGGAAGACGCCGAGGTCAGTGGTTATGAAATCCACGCTGGCGTGACCTCCGGAAGCGCCCTTGAACGCGCCGCCGTACAGTTGGACGACGGCCGCAGCGATGGCGCCCAAAGTGCCGACGGGCAAATTCTCGGCACCTACCTGCACGGCCTGTTCGAAACCCCGGCCGCCTGCAGCGCCTTGCTGCGCTGGGCAGGTTTGCAGGAGGTGCAGGAAGTGGATTACCACGCCCTGCGCGAGCGCGATATCGAGCGGTTGGCGGACCTGGTGGAAAACCACCTGGATACCGACCTGCTACGCAAGCTATGCGGGATTTGAGCATGTATACGCGGTTCTTATGTGGGAGCTGGCTTGCCTGCGATGGCGGCCTGGCGGCCAACCCAATTCAGCCAACCCCAGGTGCCATCTCATGCTCCAACTGATCCTCGGCGGTGCTCGCTCCGGTAAAAGCCGCCTGGCTGAAAAGCTCGCCAGTGACAGTGGTTTGCCGGTCATCTACATCGCCACCAGCCAGCCGCTGGATGGCGAGATGAATGCACGCGTCGCCCTGCATCGCCAGCGCCGCCCAGACGCTTGGGGGTTGATCGAAGAACCGGTCGAACTGGCGCGCGTGCTGCGTGAGAACGCTGCGGCCAATCGCTGCCTGCTGGTGGATTGCCTGACCCTGTGGCTCACCAATCTGCTGATGCTTGAAGACGCCGAACGCTTGGCGCTTGAGCGCGATCAACTGTTGGAAACCCTGGCTTCCCTGCCAGGAGAAATCATTTTTGTCAGCAACGAGACCGGTCTGGGTGTCGTGCCGCTGGGCGAATTGACTCGCCGCTATGTGGATGAAGCCGGTTGGCTGCATCAAGCCTTGGCCGAGCGGTGTCAGCGTGTTGTCCTGACGGTTGCCGGCCTGCCCCTGACATTGAAAGGTACCCCGTTATGACTGATTCCTGGTGGCTCAACCCGTGCAAGGCCGTCGACGCCTCGGCCCATGAACAAGCGCTGGCACGCCAGCAGCAACTGACCAAACCCGCCGGCTCCCTGGGCCAGTTGGAGGCGGTGGCCGTGCAATTGGCTGGCCTGCAGGGCCAGGTAAAACCTGCGGTGGATGAGCTGTGGATCGCCATTTTTGCCGGTGACCATGGTGTGGTCGCCGAAGGTGTGTCGGCATTTCCCCAGGAAGTGACCGGGCAAATGTTGCACAACTTTGTCACTGGCGGCGCAGCCATCAGCGTGTTGGCGCGGCAGTTGGGGGCGCAACTGGAAGTGGTCGACCTCGGCACGGTAACGCCGTCGCTGAATCTGCCCGGTGTGCGCCATCTGAATATCGGTGCGGGCACGGCCAATTTTGTTAACGGGCCGGCGATGACGGCGGCTCAGGGTCGATTGGCGCTGCAAGCGGGCCGAGACAGCGTGCTTCGCGCGCGCGAAGCCGGTGCGCAGTTGTTCATCGGCGGCGAGATGGGCATTGGCAACACCACGGCGGCGAGTGCGCTGGCGTGTGCCTTGCTCGCTTGCGCGGTGAGTGACCTGACAGGCCCCGGCACCGGTTTGAATGCCCAAGGCGTCAGCCACAAAGTCGCGGTCATTGAGCGCGCGCTGGCGCTGCATGCCGGGCAGCGTGGCGACGTGCTGCAAACCCTGTTCAACCTCGGTGGTTTTGAGATCGCTGCGTTGGTCGGCGCCTACCTGGCCTGTGCCCAGGAAGGCATCGTCGTGCTGGTGGATGGTTTTATCTGCACGGTCGCCGCGCTGGTGGCGGCACGCCTGAACCCGGCGTGCCGCGAATGGCTGGTGTTTGGCCACCGGGGCGCCGAGCCGGGCCATCGCCATGTGTTGCAAAGCCTCGACGCCCAGCCGTTGCTGGAACTCGGCTTGCGTTTGGGCGAAGGCAGCGGCGCGGCGCTGGCAGTGCCTATGTTGCGCCTGGCGTGTGCGCTGCACGGCCAGATGGCGACCTTCGCCGAGGCGGCCGTGGCAGACCGCCCGGCATGACCTTGCGCCTGGACCTGCTGCGCCACGGCGAAACCGAACTGGGTGGCGGCCTGCGTGGCAGCCTGGATGATGCGCTGACGCCCAAGGGTTGGGAGCAGATGCGCGCTGCCGTCGTGGGGCAGGGGCCTTGGGACCGTGTAGTCAGCTCGCCGTTGCAACGTTGTGCACTGTTCGCCCGCGAGCTGGGCGCGCGGCTCAATCTGCCGGTGAGTCTGGAAAAAGATCTGCAGGAATTGCACTTCGGCGCTTGGGAAGGGCGCAGCGCAGCGGCGTTGATGCAGACCGACGCCGAGGCGCTGGGGCTGTTCTGGGCTGACCCCTACAGCTTCACGCCGCCTGAGGGGGAGCCGGTCAGCGATTTTTCCAGCCGTGTTCTGGGCGCGGTCTCACGCCTGCATCAGGCGTATGCCGGTGAGCGCGTGTTGCTGATCAGCCACGGTGGTGTGATGAAACTGCTGCTGGCGCGCGCCCGTGGTTTGCCTCGGGAGCAATTGCTGAATATCGAAGTCGGCCACGGTGGCTTGTTCAGCCTGCGGGTCGAGGTGGATGGCGTATTGAAGGAAGGACGCTGAGCATGCTGCCGTTTTGGATCGCCCTGCAATTTCTCAGCAGCTTGCCGATCAAACTGCCGGGCATGCCGGAGCCGCAGCAGTTGGGGCGCTCATTGCTGTTTTATCCACTCGTAGGCCTGCTGTTTGGCGTGTTGCTGTGGGGCCTGAACACTGCGCTGACGGGCGCTCCGCTGTTGCTGCACGCTGCATTGTTGCTGACTGCCTGGGTGTTGCTCAGCGGCGGTTTGCACCTGGACGGCCTGGCTGACAGCGCCGATGCCTGGCTCGGTGGCTTTGGCGACCGTGAACGCACGCTGACGATCATGAAAGACCCGCGCAGCGGCCCGATTGCCGTGGTCACCCTGGGCCTGGTGCTGTTGCTCAAATTCACCGCACTGGTGGCGCTGATCGAGCAGCACAATGGCGTGGCGCTGATTCTCGCCCCGCTGATCGGGCGCGCGTCAATGCTGGCGCTGTTCCTCACCACGCGCTACGTGCGTGCAGGGGGATTGGGCCAGGCATTGTCAGATCATTTACCAAGGGTTGTCGGGCAGCAGGTGCTGATCCTCAGCGGCCTGGCCTGCGTGCTGATCGGTGGCTTTAACGGCGGTATTGCTGTGCTGCTGGCGGCTATTGGCTTTGTGTGGCTGCGCCAATTGATGGTCAATCGGCTGGGGGGCACCACTGGCGACACTGCCGGCGCCCTGTTGGAGCTGCTGGAGATGGCCGTACTGGTCGGTCTGGCGCTGTAACGCTTTCTTGCAATTCCTTAATCCCGGGTATATACACGCTCAATGCTTGCCTCCCAATGCTTATGCACCAACCTGCGACGCGCCGCCCGTGGCGTCAGCAGGCATTACGACGGCGCTCTCGACGGCTTCGGGATCAACGTTGCCCAGTATTCTTTGCTGTGTAACTTGCAGCGTCTCGACCAGCCGAGTATTTCCAGCCTGGCTGAAGCCATGGGCCTGGACCGCAGTACCCTGGGGCGTAACCTGCGGGTGTTGGAGGGCGAAGGCCTGGTGCAGTTGGTGGAAGGCGATGACCTGCGCAACCGCCTGGTGTTATTGACCCAAGCCGGCGCAGAGCGGCTGGCGGCGGCCTTGCCGGCGTGGGAAGCGGCACAACAGAAATTGATCGATCAACTGGGCGCGGAAAAACGCGAAACCCTGTTGGCCTTGCTGGACGAGCTCGCCTGAACGCGAGTTTGTTCGAATACAAGCGGGTATATACCCGCGAGCGGAGAACAAGAAATGACTTCGATGTGGCGCACCAGTGGATGGGTACTGTTGGGGAGTGCGCTGATCCTGGCGTTGTCGTTGGGCGTGCGCCACGGCTTCGGCCTGTTTCTGGCGCCGATGAGCAGCGAATTCGGCTGGGGCCGTGAGACCTTTGCCTTTGCCATCGCGTTGCAGAACCTGATTTGGGGCTTGTCGCAGCCGTTTACCGGGGCCCTGGCCGACCGCTTTGGTGCGACCAAAGCCGTGTTCGTCGGCGGTGTGTTGTACGCCGTAGGCCTGGTGTTGATGGGCATGTCGGATTCGGCGTGGTCACTGTCGCTGAGCGCGGGCTTGCTGATTGGTATCGGCCTGTCGGGCACTTCTTTCTCGGTGATTCTCGGTGTGGTTGGCCGTGCTGTGGCACCGGAAAAACGCAGCATGGCGATGGGCGTCGCCAGTGCCGCAGGTTCCTTCGGTCAATTCGCCATGGTTCCCGGCACCCTGGGTTTGATCGGCTGGCTGGGCTGGTCGGCAGCCTTGCTGGCACTGGGGCTGATGGTGGCGCTGATCCTGCCGTTGGTGGCGATGCTCAAGGACAAACCGCTGCCGGCCATGGCCGGCCAGCAAACCCTGGGCGAAGCGTTGAAGGAGGCGTGTTCCCACTCGGGGTTCTGGCTGCTGGCCTTCGGCTTTTTCGTGTGTGGTTTCCAGGTGGTGTTTATCGGCGTGCATTTACCGGCGTACCTGGTGGACCAGCATCTGCCGGCAAGGGTGGGCACCACCGTCTTGGCCTTGATCGGCCTGTTTAATGTGTTCGGTACCTACACGGCGGGCTGGCTCGGCGGGCGTATGTCCAAGCCGCGCTTGCTCACGGGGTTGTACGTATTGCGTGCGGTGGTGATCGCGCTGTTCCTGTGGGCGCCGGTGACGGAGGTTACGGCTTACCTGTTCGGCATGGCGATGGGCTTCCTGTGGTTGTCCACGGTGCCGCTGACCAACGGTACGGTCGCGACGTTATTTGGTGTGCGAAACCTCTCGATGCTCGGTGGGATTGTGTTCCTGTTTCACCAACTCGGTTCGTTCCTGGGCGGCTGGCTGGGCGGGGTGGTCTATGATCGAACCGGTAACTACGATTTGATCTGGCAGGTAGCAATCCTGTTGAGCTTGCTCGCCGCCGCCCTGAATTGGCCGGTACGCGAGCGGCCGGTGGCGCGTTTGCAGGCGCAGATGGAGGCGGCATGACTGTGGCAGTGCGGTGTTTGACGATTGCGGCGTTTGTCGTGCTGCTGCTGTTGGCCTGGTGGGGCTGGCAGCGCGGCGGGTTGGCGTTGATGCAACTGGGTATGTCGATCTGTTAAGTTCGGGGTCTGGAATCGTTCAAGGACCTCACGACATGCAGATGCGCTGGCTTGCAGTACCCGTCCTGATGGCCATTGGCAGTGTTGCCATGGCCGCCAATTGCCCGCCGTTGCTCGAGGGCCAGTTGCCCAAGTTGCGGGCCAAGGAAACCATCGACCTGTGCCAGCGCTTCGCCGGCAAACCGTTGGTGATCGTCAATACCGCCAGTTTCTGCGGGTTCGCGCCGCAGTTCAAAGGTCTTGAAGATTTGTACCAGCGCTACAAGGGCCAAGGGTTTGAAGTGATTGGCGTGCCGTCCGATGACTTCAAGCAGGAAGCCAAGACCGGCGAAGAGACGGCCAAGGTGTGCTACGTCAATTATGGCGTGACCTTCACCATGACTGAGCCGCAGAAGGTCAAGGGGCCGGACGCGGTGCATTTGTTCAAAGTGCTGGCGCAGCAGACCAGCGCGCCGAAGTGGAATTTCTACAAGTACGTGGTGGACCGTCAGGGCAAAGTGATCGCCAATTTCTCCAGCCTGACCAAGCCGGACAGTCCGGATCTGATCAAGGCTGTCGAGCAGGCGCTGGCTTCGAAACCCTGATTACCCGCCATTGAAAAGCCCCGCTTCCTTTGCAGGAGAGCGGGGCTTTTTGTATTCAACTGGCGAGCCGTTCAGGCTCGCAGTGAATCAGAACTTGTAGGTAGCACCCAGTGCGTAACCCCAAGCGCTGTTTTTGTACTCGGCGTTGTAAGGCGTGCCTTTGCCGGTACGGTTGACGTTGACTTCTTCTTCCCACAGGTAGGACAAGGCAGCATCAATGGTCAGGTCGTCGGTTGCATTGAAGCCGGCACCGAAGCTCACGATCTTGCGATCGCCTGTTGGGATACGAACCGAGCGGTCAGTATTATTGGTTGGCGATTGATCAACGGTAAAGCCGGTGCGCAGCACCCATTGCTTGTTGACCTGGAACGATGCGCCGATGGCCGAAGCCCAGGTGTCGTGCCAGTTCTGCGGCTCGTTGATCGTGCCGATCGGGCCGGTCGAACCACCCAGTTGGGCAGGAACGCCTTCGTTGTTGACGGTGATTTCTTTCAGGCGGCTCCAGCGCGTCCAGGTGCTGCCTGCATAGACAGTCCACTGGTCATCCAGCTTTTGGGTGATCGAGAAATCCACGGATTCCGGGGTGGTGATATCCAGCGATGCACCAAAGCGGCCGCCGTTGAACGGACCGAAACCGATGCCGGAAATGTTGGTGTGGCCTTCCAGCTTGTATTTGACCTTGGAGGTGTAGGTGATACCGATGTTGGTTTTATCGGTAGGGGTCACCAGTACGCCGATTTTGTAGCCCCAAGCGGTGTCATCACCCTTGATGTCTACCTTGCCATCATTGCGGCCGAAGGTGGCTGCCAATGGAGTGGCGGAGGTCAGGTTACCGTTGATACGGTTGAAGGTTGGGCCGAAGCCAACGGAAACGTATTCGTTGAACGCGTAGCTGACGGTCGGCTGGAAAGTGACGACTTTTACTTCACTTTTCTTGCCGTAGTAACGACCGCCGAAGCCGCTTTCGTAATCTGTAATCAAACCGAATGGCGCGTAGACACCCAGGCCGAAGGCGAGGTTGTCGTCGAATTTCTTCACGGCAAACAGCATTGGAACGGCGGTGAAGGGAACCATGTCGCCGTCATTGGTGCCGCGAGGGGCGCCGCCGCTGACATTCTTGATATCGGTCTTGGCGTCGATTGCCGCAACACCCGCGGTGATTTGATCGCGCTTGAGGCGCGACATGCCGGCAGGGTTGCCCGCGATAGTGCTTGCATCATCGGCAGAAGAAGAACGACCTGCGAAACCCGTACCCATCCCGCTGACGCTCTGTTCGTTAAGGGCAAAACCGCTTGCGAACAGTTGGGAGGATGCCATGGCAACGGCGAGGCTAAGTGTGGTCTTGAGCATTACTTTTTTCATTATTAGAAACTCCTTGGTGATCACCGCTGCGGAAAGTAACAATAAATTTAAGTTAGCGCTATAGGCTGTAATGCTGGAGATAGAGCGGTTTTGTAGGACAATCAGACCAGATTCAGTGTTTTTTGCCGAATCTTGCAAAACGCCTGATCAACAAGTGACCTGATCCATGGTTGAGACACAGGTTTTCCAGGCCTGGGTGAAATCCCGCAGCCTTCCTTGTGGGTGAAATATTTCTTTCCAGATACGCGCCATGGCCACCACATCGCCGGGCGGTGGCAGGGCGGGGCGGTGTTGTTCCACCAGCAACCACGCAATGGCCGTGGCGTAGCGCAGGTTGACCGTGAGTTCGAGCTGAGGCGCGCTGAGGAACGCATGCTGGCTGGCCAGCCCGCGCACCAGGCTGGCGCGCTCGGGGTCCAGGGCCAGGTAATTGTCCCAGAGGGCGCGGTGGCGGGGTTCGGTGATGCTGTACAGGCCGTGGCCGCGCCGATCATGCAGAGCCGACCCCAGCTCCGACTGGCTGGCGGCAATGCCCAGCAGCAGGGATTCAGCAGTCTGGTCATGGCAGCCGAGGTACAGCAATGTCGGCCTGATCACATAACGACACAATTCGCTGGCGGCGATACCCATACAAGCCTCGATCCATGAAAGTGGTCGACGGTGCCTGAGAGGGGCTTGGCAGCTGTGAATCGGATCTCAGGCCCGTCGCAAGCGGATCACGCCGCTTGAGTTGAAGTGTAGTGTCATATTTGTGATGTAAAGGACTGTTTTTAAAACATCTTCTTCATTTAGTTATAACGTTTATATCTATTTGAACTTAGCGCCGGGGTTCAAAGCTTGAATGCCAGGCAATAAAAAACCCTGTGTTTTAAACAGGGTTTTTTGTGTTTCAGCCGCTCGGGTCGATCAGGCAGTCAGTGCCTGGCGGGTACGCTCGATCACGGCCTGCAGCGGCTCTGCGCTGGAGTATTGATCGGGGTACAGGCGTTCGCTGTGACGAGCGATGCCGTGTTCGTTGACCAGAGTGAAGCTGAAGCAGCCTTTGCGAGCGGCCATGATCAGGCAGTTCATTGGTGCAAAAGCGTTGGTGAGGGTGCGAATGGCATCCTGAGTGTGGATTTGAGTGGACATATTATTGGTGTTCCTACAAATGACACGGATAAGAACCGTGCAACGTTAAAACGTTCCAGTAACGCTGATCACCATTGATCAAACGAAGAACCCGACTGGAACAAAGCAGCCAGTTTGAAGCGCTGATAAGTTAGGCGCGCTTGGGCTGGCAGGTAGGTACTTAGGAGGGCAGGCAACACAACAGGGGCAAAGGTTCTGGGCCCGGGGTGAAGATCCTGATCAATTTGCAGGTTGGTTCGGTCAGAGTATTGAAACTTCGCGGCACCCTTTGCTTGTTCAAAGGCAGTGTCGTCGCAAGTGATACCTGGAAACCATCGAGGTGGTCGATCCCGTGTGGTTCAGGGGACTTGTTCGACCAGAATTGACTTTCAGCTTGGTACTAACGCTGCGGATAGTAACGGATTGAAACAAGGAAAGGAAGTGTGCTAGCCAAAAAACTTCAATCAGCTGCCCAACAACCCGCGATAGACCAGCACCGTGACTGCGGCTGCCAGCGAGCAGCCCAGCCCGTAGGCCGCAAGGGTCAGGCGCCAGGAGCGGCCGGCTTCGATAACCTGCATCACATCGCGCATGTCGTTGATCCGGCCTTCCCCCAACTCGATGCACAGGCTCACTGCCGTGAAAGCTGCCGACAACAGAATGGCGATGGCAAACAGCGCACCATCAGGGGAGGGCAGCGCTGCATTGATACCGAGCGAGGTCGCGCAGATGGCCAACAACAACAGCGCAAATAACAGAATTCCTTTCATCGTCGCCTACGGGTTGGTTGCGTCACGCATGCAGTTTGGTGGAGCAGTGTGGCGAGCCAGGACTGATTTGAAAAGGCCCGCGGTGTTTGCCCTGCGGTAACATTTTTTCGTCGTATTGAAGCAAAACGTGCCGGTGATATAACCGGTGGATGGGTACTTGTGCACATTAGTTGCGAGGTGTGTAACCACGCTGTCAACTGCCATGAAGCGCCGGCATTTGCCTGCAATGAAAATTTAAGTCAATGAAAAATATCGCTTTTTTTTATTGGTGAAAAAATCGTCAGTTTGACTGCGGCCCCCGTTCCATGGGGCTTTGCGCGAGTTAAAGGGGGGTTGTCCACTGACTTATCCACAGCTTCTGTGGATTGTCCCAAGCGCTTGCTCTAGAACGGGCGTGCAGGGTTTTTTCAGCTTTACCTGTACGAAAAAAAGAGTAGAGTGGCGCGCCTTCCGTTCTGTCCCACAGTGCTTTATGAAGTTTCGCTCAGTATCACCTTCTGTTACCGATACCCCTCAAACTGTTACCGCACCCAAGCGCTTTTCCTTGAAAGTCGCCTTGTGGCTGCTCGACAGCCCACGCCTGGGCCATAACACCAACGTTAAGCACTTTGCAGGGCGTTTGCTCAAGCAACCGGCTCGTGAGGGCGTGGTCGCTGCGCAAAGCCGTTTGGGTCAGTTGATGTGCCGTGAATGCGGCAACGCCCGAGACCGCCGCATCGGTCACGACCTGCTGCGCTCTGCTGCCCGTGCTGGCGACCGCTGTGCGCAACGGGAATTGGGTCAGGTCGAAGACTGAGCTGTCGTCTAGCCTTGTGCTCCGTTAACCTCTCCCTTTTTCGGTAATGGCAGAAATGGCTATGGCTTTTGACTGGACCAGTATTGCCCTGGGCCTTGCTGGTGCTGCAGTGCCATTGTTGGCGCTGTGTTGGCAGATCCAACGGCGGCTGAGCGCGCGCATGACGGGGTGGGAGTTGCTTGAAGAACGCCTGGCCACCGCGCAACTGGCCCAGGAAGGGCTCGCCGCCCAACTCGACGCCAGCCGCGACGAAATCAGCGACCTGAGCCACGCCAACGCGGCCAAACAGGCTGACCTGGCCGCCATGCGCCGTGAAGTCGAACTGCTGCAGGTCGACCGCGATAACGCCCGCGATGCAGCCCATGCCTGGAACCTCGACCGCAGCGCCAAGGAAACCGAACTGCGCCGCCTGGATGCGCTGTCTGCCGCGCTGCGCGCCGAACTGCGTGAACAACAGGAAAGCCATCAGCAGCGCCTCACTGACCTGCAAGGTTCGCGTGACGAGTTGCGTGCACAGTTCGCCGAATTGGCAGGCAAGATCTTCGATGAGCGCGAGCAGCGCTTTGCCGAAACCAGTCAGGAGCGGCTCGGGCAGTTGCTGGACCCGTTGAAAGAGCGGATTCAGTCGTTTGAAAAGCGTGTCGAAGAGAGTTACCAGAACGAAGCGCGTGAGCGCTTTTCCCTGGGCAAAGAGCTCGAACGCCTGCAGCAACTGAACCTGCGTCTGTCGGACGAGGCCACCAACCTGACCCGCGCGCTCAAAGGCCAAAAAACCCAGGGCAACTGGGGGGAGTTGATCCTTGAGCGAGTGCTGGAGCATGCCGGGCTGGAAAAGGGGCGCGAGTATCAGACGCAAGTGAGCTTGAAGGGCCCGGATGGCGAACGCTTCCAGCCGGACGTGTTGATTATGTTGCCGGGCGACAAGCAGGTAGTGGTCGACTCCAAGGTCAGCCTTACCGCCTATCAACAGTATGTCGGGGCCGATGACGACGTGATCGGCCAAGCCGCGTTGAAGCAGCACGTATTGTCCTTGCGTAATCACGTCAAAGGCTTGGCCGGCAAGGATTACAAGCGCCTGGAGGGGCTGCACAGCCTGGATTTCGTGCTGCTGTTCGTGCCGATCGAGGCGGCATTTTCCGCCGCGTTGCAGGCCGAGCCGAACCTCTTTCAGGAAGCGTTTGATCGCCATATTGTCATCGTCAGCCCGACGACCTTGCTGGCCACCCTGCGAGTGATCGACAGCCTGTGGAAGCAGGAGCGCCAGAGCCAGAATGCCCGCGAGATTGCCGAGCGTGCCGGTTGGCTGTACGACAAGTTTGTGCTGTTTATCCAGGACCTGGATGAGGTGGGCAATCGGCTGCAACAGTTGGATAAAGCCTACAGCGCGGCGCGAAACAAGCTGACGGACGGGCGCGGAAACCTGGTCAGTCGTACCGAGCAATTGCGCTTGCTGGGCGCTCGCGCGAGTAAGAGCCTGCCGGCTGATTTGCTGGAGAAGGCGATGACCGATTCAGATGGCGTGGCGCATTTGCCCGAGTAGGCTGTGGTCCCGGTGGGAGGCTTGTGTGGGAGCTGGCTTGCCTGCGATGGCATCACCGCGGTGTCACTGAAAGACCGAGGTGCCTGCATCGCAGGCAAGCCAGCTCCCACACAAACCAGCTTGCAAAGATCTCGACCAAGTCTTCCTACAGCGGCAAATGCCGGCTCAACAGCGCCCGCAGCGCCGCCGGTTTCACCGGCTTGGCCAGGTAACCCAGCCCCGCCGCATGCACTTCGGCCACCATCTCCGGGCGCCCGTCGGCACTGATCACCACGCCGGGTATTGGCTCTGCCAATTGTGCGCGTAACCAGCCCATCAGCTCGGTGCCGGTTTCACCGTGGTCCAGGTGGTAATCCACCAGCGCGAGTTGCGGGCGCACGCCGTCGGCCAGCAGCGCCGCACATTGCGCCTGGTCGGTGGCGGTCCACACTTCGCAGCCCCAGCGCGTGAGCAGGCTGCGCATGCCGATCAGGATGCTCTCTTCATTATCCACGCACAGTACCTGCGCACCCCTTAGCGGCAGGCCATTGTCCTGCGGGGCTTTGGCTTGCGGGCTGACCTGGTTGCGCGCCAGCGGCACACGCACGCTGAACACGCTGCCCTTGCCCGGCCACGAGCGCACGCTCAAACGGTGGCCCAGCACGCGACACAGGCCGTCGGCAATCGCGAGGCCCAGGCCCAGGCCTTTTTCCGCGCGGGTCTGATGACTGTCCAGGCGTTTGAATTCTTCGAAGATCACCTTCTGTTTATCCAGCGGAATGCCCGGGCCACGGTCCCAGACTTCCAGGCACAGTTCGTTCTTGCGCCTGCGCACGCCGAGCAGCACCGGACCGTCCGCATAGCGAAAGGCGTTGGTCAGAAAGTTCTGCAAAATCCGTCGGAGCAGTTTGATGTCACTGTCCACCCTTAAACGGCTACCGCGCAGGCGAAAGCGCAGGCCTTGCTCTTGCGCCTGCGCTTTGAACTCGGCGCCGAGGGTGTCGAACAGTTCGTTGAGGACAAACGGCTGGCGCTGCGGGTTGATCTTGCCGTTCTCCAGGCGCGAGATATCCAGCAAGTCGCTGATCAAGTCTTCAGCGGAACGCAGCGAACTGTCGAGGTGCTGCACCAACTGGCGGGCCTCGCCTGACAAGCCGTCGTTCTGGTGGGAGAGGGCGGCGGAAAACAGTCGTGCGGCGTTCAGTGGCTGCATCAAGTCGTGGCTGACGGCCGCCAGAAAACGCGTCTTCGATTGGCTGGCAGATTCGGCCACACCCTTGGCATCCGTCAGCGCCACATTCAGTTGTGACAGTTCATGAGTGCGCTCGGCCACCCGTTGCTCCAGGCCTTCGTTCGCCTCCGTCAGTGCTTGCTCGGCCTCACGGAACGCGGTGATGTCGGTAAAACTCATGACAAAACCGCCGCCGGGCATCGGGTTGCCGATCAGCTCGATCACGCGGCCATTGGGAAACAAGCGCTCGGAGGTATGCGCGCGGCCCTGGCGCATCCAGTGCAGGCGTCGCGCGACATGCACTTCGGCTTCCCCCGGGCCACACAGGCCACGCTCGGCGTTGTAGCGAATGATGTCGGCGATGGGGCGGCCCACGCTGATCAAACCGTCGGGGTAGTTGAACAATTCCAGGTAGCGCCGGTTCCACGCCACCAGCTTCAGCGACTGATCGACCACGCTGATGCCCTGGGTGATGTTTTCGATAGCGCCTTGCAGCAATGCCCGGTTGAACTGCAGCACTTCGGAGGCTTCGTCGGCAATCCGTACGACGTCTTCCAATTGCATTTCCCGACCTTCAATCGCGGCTTTTACTACAGCACGCGTCGAAGAGGCGCCGAGCACGCCGGCCAGCAAGCGTTCGGTGTGAGCGATCCAGTCGTTGTCGGCATTCTGGTTGGGGTTGAAGCCTTTGCCTTGGCGATAGGCGAAGCGAATAAAGCTCTGCTGGGCGCGTTCTTCACCGACAAAACGTGCCGCCAGGCTGAGCAGGTCGCTGATTTGCACCGACAACATCGAACGGGCGCTGGCGCGCTGGCTGATTTCCTGGCCGATGAATCGCCCGGCCTGCCAGTGTTCGGAGACCCGTGTGCGCGACAGCATCGAAACCCACACGAACAGTGTGAAGTTGCCCGCCAGCGAGAACACGGTGCCCAACGTCAACGAGGTCACGGACAGGCCAAACGGGTGGGAATGCATCCAGGTGAGGCCGGGGAAGAGGCTGAGCGACCAGCCCAGGCTTTTCGCCGTGACAGGCAGAACCAGGGTGTAGAACCACAGGAATGTGCCTGCCGCCAGCCCGGCAAACACGCCGCGCCGGTTGGCCTGCTTCCAGTACAGTGCGCCGAGCATCGCTGGCGCCAGTTGGGTCACGGCCGCAAAGGCAATCTGGCCGATGGTCGCCAGGCTCGCGGTGGAGCCGAGCAACCGGTAGCTCACGTAGGCCAGCAGCAGGATGATCACAATGCTGACGCGGCGCACCGACAGCATCCAGTGGCGGAACACTTCGAACGGCCGCTCGGCGCTGGAGCGGCGCAGCAGCCAGGGCAGCAACATGTCGTTGGAGACCATGGTCGACAAGGCGATGCTGGCCACGATCACCATGCCGGTCGCCGCCGATGCACCGCCGATAAACGCCAGCACGGCGAGGGCGGGATGGGCCTCGGCCATGGGCAGGCTGATGACGTAGGAGTCTGGCAGCACCGAGCTGGGCAGCATCATCTTGCCGCCCAGGGCAATGGGGATCACGAACAGCGCAGCGAGGATCAAGTACGCCGGGAACACCCACTTGGCCAGGCGTAAATCCTGCGGGTCGATATTTTCCACCACGGTGACATGGAACTGCCTGGGCAAGCAGATGATTGCCATCATCGCCACGCCGGTTTGCACCACCATCGACGGCCAGTTGATCGTCTCTTGCCAGTACTCTTCCAGGCGCGGCGCGAGCATCGCCTGGCTGAACAGGTCGCCGAAACCGTCGTACAGGCCGTAGGTCACAAACGCGCCGACGGCGAGAAAAGCGAACAGCTTGACCAGGGATTCAAATGCGATTGCCAGCACCATGCCACGGTGGTGCTCGGTGGCGTCGAGGTTGCGTGTGCCGAAGACAATCGTGAACAGCGCCAGCACCAGCGATACGATCAAGGCGGTGTCCTGTGCGCGGGTGCCGGTGGTGTCGGCGCCCGCACCGATCAACAGGTTCACCCCCAGCACGATGCCTTTGAGTTGCAAGGCAATGTAGGGCAGCACGCCGACCAGGCAGATCAGCGCCACCACCACGGCCAGGGATTGGGATTTGCCGTAGCGTGCGGCGATGAAGTCAGCGATGGAGGTGATGTTTTCCTGCTTGCTGATCAGAATCATCTTCTGCAGCACCCAGGGGGCCAGCACGAGCAGCAGAACCGGTCCGAGGTAAATCGGCAAAAACGCCCACAGCTGTTCGGCCGCTTGGCCTACAGCGCCGAAGAAGGTCCAGCTGGTGCAGTAAACGGCCAGCGACAGGCTGTACACCCACGCACGCATACGCGGCGGCAGCGGCGCACGGCGGCGGTCACCGTAAAAGGCGATGGCAAACATAATGGCCATATAGGCCAGGGCAACGGCGGCGATCAGCCCGCTGGACAGCGTCATGGTAACTCCGAGCATAAGAACGCCCGGGCATTCCAGGCCCGGTTGGACAGTCTCGCATGATGCCTGGGGTTAGTCAGTGTCGACCAAGGTCGTGTGCGTGGCTTTTGTGGGAGCAGCTTGTGTGGGAGCCGGGCTTGCCCGCGATAGCATCGCTGCAGTGCAACTGATGCAGCGAGGTGATTGCATCGCAGGCAAGCCAGCTCCCACAAAAGCCAGGTCCTATCGTTCGCGGGGAGGCAGGGTTTTCTGACGCAGAATGTAGATCGTCACCAGTACAGCGCTGGTCAACATGAACCCGCGTGCCCACGGCAGGGGCACCAGGTAGCAGGAGAAACCAATGCTCAGCCACATCAGGCCAATGGCGTAGACCTTGCCCTTGAGCGGAATGCCATTGCCGTCGAGATAATCACGAATCCACGGCCCCAGGCGCGGGTGTTCGACCAGCCACTGGTAAAAGCGTGGGGAGCTTCGAGCGAAGCAGGCGGCGGCGAGCAGAAGGAAAGGCGTGGTCGGGAGCACCGGCAGGAAGATGCCGATCACTCCCAACGCTACGCTCAGCCAGCCGATGGCCAGCAGCCCGTAGCGCAGGAGCAGCGAGCGGTTGCCCATGGGTGTCACGGGCAAACGACTCAGTGGTGACGTGGCTTGAGAATCGCCGGTTTTTCATCAGGTGCGTTGCACAGCAGGTACAGCGCGGTCAGGGCTTCCGGGATCTGTACGATCATGTCGTCCATCAGGTTGGCGTCGGCGGCGATGTCGGAGAATTCCGGCTGGTCGTCGAACAGGCCCGAACCGACCATGATCGGCAGCAGCATTTCGCTGACTTCTTCCTCGGCGGTTTCGAACCAGGCGGCTTCACGCAGGAACACGCCTTCCATGAAACCGATGCACCAGCCGCGCAGGTCGGAGTCGTCCGGCTCTTCGCCCAGGTCCAGCTCGCAAGGCAGTTCGAACTCTTCGTCGGAGGCCAGTTGGCGACCGATGTGGGCCTTGAGGGCCAGCAGGGTGGATTCGATTTCTTCGCGCTGGGCGGCGTCGGCGTAATGGGGTTCTTCAGCGAACAGGGCGTCGATCCACTCACGGTCCGGCACGATGTCGGAACAGATCGACAGGGCGGTCAGATAGCCGTGGGCGGCCACGTAGTCCAGCGCCTCGTCATGCAGCTCATCGGCGTCGAGGAAGGCTTGCAGGCGGGTTAGTTGCTCAGCGAAGGACATTGACGGATTACCTTGGGAATAAACGATGCTGAATTCTAGGCGTTCTTGAGCGCCCAGGCCAGCCGCCATGCAGATTTGCCAGGTTTTAGAGACGGGCTGCAATTCGTCAGCGGTGCCCTTTGCCGAAGGTTGCTCGGGTATACTGCCGCGTTTTGTGATGCCCCTGCAGGCCGAGCGCCACCCCGGGAAAACTTCGCTTACGGATTATTTCCCGTGACCCGGTGTTTTTTCGGCCAGCCTGTACAGAGGGATTTCGGCACCATTTTGGAGTTTTACATGCTCGAGCAGGCTCAACGCGTCCTCAAGGACATCTTCGGCTACGACAGTTTTCGTGGCCGCCAGGGTGCGATCATTGAGCGCGTGGCCAGTGGCGGTGATGCCCTGGTGCTGATGCCTACCGGCGGCGGCAAATCGCTGTGCTTCCAGGTTCCGGCGCTGTTGCGTAATGGCTTGGCGGTGGTGGTGTCGCCGTTGATTGCATTGATGGACGATCAGGTGGCCACCCTTGAAGAACTGGGGGTTGCCGCTGCGTCCTTGAACTCCACGCTCAGCGCCGAGCAGCAGCGCGACCTGGCGGCGCGGATCAAGCGCGGCGAAGTGAAGATGCTCTATCTGGCCCCCGAGCGCCTGGTGCAGCCGCGCATGCTGGCCTTCCTGCAGAGCCTGGAAATTGCGCTGTTCGCCATCGACGAAGCTCACTGTGTGTCGCAATGGGGCCATGATTTCCGTCGTGAATATTTGCAGCTGGGGCAACTCGCCGAGCTGTTCCCCGACGTGCCACGCATCGCGCTGACCGCCACTGCCGACAAACGGACCCGCGAAGAAATCGTCGAGCGCCTGCATTTGCAGAATGCCGAGCGCTTCCTGTCGAGCTTCGACCGTCCGAATATTTTCTACCGCATCGTGCCCAAGGAGCAGCCGCGCAAGCAATTGCTGGCCTTCCTGTCCGAGCGGCGCAGCGATGCGGGCATCGTCTATTGCCTGTCACGCAAGAAGGTCGATGAGGTCGCCGCATTCCTGTGCGAGCAGGGCTACCCGGCGCTGCCGTACCACGCGGGTTTGCCCAACGAAACGCGCTCGGCTCATCAGAAGCGCTTCCTCAACGAGGAAGGCTTGATCATGGTGGCCACCATCGCGTTCGGCATGGGCATCGACAAATCCAACGTGCGTTTTGTTGCGCACATGGACCTGCCCAAATCCCTTGAGGCTTATTACCAGGAAACCGGTCGGGCCGGTCGTGACGGTCTGCCGGCAGATGCCTGGATGGTCTACGGCCTGCAAGACGTGGTGATGCTCAAGCAGATGTTGCAAAACTCCGAGGGCGACGAGCGCCATAAGCGTCTGGAGCAACACAAGCTCGATGCCATGCTGTCGCTGTGTGAAGAGACCCGCTGCCGCCGGCAAACGCTGCTGGCGTACTTCGATGAGGACATGCCTGAACCTTGCGGGCACTGCGATAACTGTACCGATGGCGTGCAAACCTGGGATGCGACCGAGCCAGCGCGGCAGGCCTTGTCCGCCATTCACCGCACCGGCCAGCGCTACGGCGTGGGCCACCTGGTGGATGTGTTGCTGGGTAAGGACAACGAAAAAATACGCAGCTTCGGCCACGAAAAGCTCTCGGTCTACGGCATTGGCAAGGCCCGCGCTGAAGGCGAATGGCGCTCGTTGTTCCGGCAAATGGTTGCGCGCAACCTGGTCGACATCGACATCGAAGGCTATGGCGGGCTGCGCTTGAATGACAGTTGCCGGCCGTTGCTCAAGGGCGAAGTGAGCCTTGAGCTGCGCCGCGACCTCAAGCCGCAAACCACCGCCAAGAGCAGCAGCACCAGCCAGGCCAGCCAATTGGTGCGTGGCGAAGAGCGCGAACAGTGGGAAGCCTTGCGCACCCTACGGCGCAAACTGGCGCAGGAGCACAGCGTGCCGCCTTACGTCATTTTCCCCGACTCCACCTTGCTGGAGATGCTGCGTGAACAGCCGACCACTATGGCCGAGATGGCCAGGGTCAGCGGCGTCGGTGCACGCAAGCTGGAACGTTACGGCCAGGCCTTCCTCGAAGTGCTCGGCGGGCAGGCCGAAGCGCCGAAGGAAGTGGCCGATATTCGCCACGAGCTGATCAGTCTGGCGCGCGCGGGCATGACCCCGATCCAGATTGCTGGCCAACTGCAATGCTCGGAAAAGAACGTGTACACCTTGCTCGCCGAATCCATCGGCAAACAGCAGTTGTCGTTGGAGCAAGCCCTTGATCTGCCTGAAGATCTGCTGGGTGAAATTCAGGATGCCTTCCTTGATGGGGAAGGCGAATTGCCAGCAGTTACGGAGATCGCGCCGCTGTTTACCGGGCGCGTTCCAGAGGGCGTTTTGTACTGTGTGCGTGCTGCTTTGCAGTCCGAATTCGAAATTTAGTGCGCCAATTGCGACAATGTAACGAATCAGTACATAGCGACACTTGCCTACTGGCATGGCTCATGCTTAGCTGACTAATAATTAGCCACACTTTATTTTCAGTCTAAAAAATGAGTTTTTTATGTCGTTAACCGATCAACACCGTTTTGGCATGCAGTTGGCGCAAATGTCGCGAGGTTGGCGCGCCGAGCTGGACCGCCGCCTGGCGGGGCTGGGGTTGTCCCAGGCACGTTGGCTGGTGCTGTTGCACCTGGCCCGTTTCGATGATGCACCGACCCAGCGGGAATTGGCGCAAAGCGTTGGAGTGGAGGGGCCGACCCTCGCCCGGCTGCTCGACAGCCTGGAAGGCCAGGGCCTGGTGCAGCGCCAGGCGGTGGTGGAAGACCGCCGCGCCAAGCGTATTTTGCTGTGTGACACGGCCCGGCCATTGATCGAGCAGATTGAAACCATTGCCACGGCCCTGCGCCATGAGTTGTTTGTGGGTGTTGATGAAGCAGACTTGAGCGTGTGCATGCGCGTGCATGGGCACATTCTGGCGAACCTGGAAAAACCCTGATCCTGTCGGGAGGGCTCGTTGTGGCGAGGGAGCTTGCTCCCGCTGGGCTGCGTAGCAGCCCCAAAGCCAGTCACCCTGGTCTATGTGGACAAAACGCGATTATTTCTTTAGGGCCGCTTCGCGCCCCAGCGGGAGCAAGCTCCCTCGCCACAAAAAGCCCGCTCCCCCATTTGGTTCCGTGTTCGGGGTTTTAGAAGGTCTGACCCAGGTTCAAATACACCGCCTGCTCATTGGCATCATTGAACCCGTAGCTGAAATTCAGCGGCCCCAACGGTGTATCAAACCCCAAGAAAATACTCGCAGCGTTGATATATCCGCTGTCGAACTGGTTGTCATTGTTCCACGCCCGGCCCCGTTCCACCGAGGCCCCCAGGTACAGCGGGAAGTCCAGCGGCAGGTACGAGCGAGGCGTCAGCCGACGGTAGTACACCGCGCGCATCAGGGCGATGTTCTGCCCCGAAATAGCATCTTCGCGAAAGCCTGACAGCTGCCGCGCACCACCCAGCAGGAAGCTGGAAATCACCACGTCGGATTTGTCCAGGGTGCGCCCGTAACGGCCGCCCAGTATCAGCGTGTCCGGGCCGTGGCTCATGGCCTTGTCCAGCTTGAACTCCCATTGACGGTAGCGCTGGTCCGAACCCAGGCCGGGTTCGAATTCACGAAAGGCCAGGCCGATGTCTTCGCCCGTATGGGGGAAGTACACGTTATCCAGGGAGTCGAAGGAGTATTTCAGCTCATAAAAGCCTTCGCTGAAGCTCACGCTGGGAAGGTCGCGGTCGCCAATGCGCACGTCCGCCTTGCCCCAGGCTTCGCCGACGCCGAAGCGGATTTCGCCGCTGGTGCCGATCTGCCGCCCCACGTTCAAGCCAAAACCGTAACGTTCCAGGCGATATTCGGAGATGGGGTCGTTGTCCAGAATCAGTTCAACATTCTGCGCCTGGGCACTGATATAGGGCGCGACAAAGTAGCGTGAGCCGGTATCCAGCGGCTGGTAGAACTCGCTGTAGAGCTCCTGGCGATCGCCGATCTGCACCCGCGTCAACCACTCGGCGCCGAGACGGTTGATGCCGTTCATGCGGTAGCTGGCGCCGAGGTTGAAGGCGCTGTCACCGCGCATGTCATCCGACAGGTTCAGGCCCAGGCGCAGGTAATCGGTGCCGGCACGTTTGCCGCGTGCGCTGATCACCAAGGTGTTGTCCTGGCCTTTTTTCACCACGCGGTATTGCACCTGCTCGAAGTAGTCCAGCCCGTACAGGGTGCCCATGTCGGTTTGCAGGCGGCCCAGGTTCAGCGGCTCGCCCAGGGTCTGGCGGATGTAGTAGCGGATCACGTCGTCGCTGACTTTGGAGTCGTTTTCCACTTTGATCGCGGTGATCACCGGGGTGCGTTCCCCCGGGGTGCGTGCGGCCACCAGTTCCGGGTCGATCGGTTGGGCTGGGCGCAGATGGGCCAGGCGCAGGTCGAGGGCACGGGTGGCGCGGTAACCGGCATCGATCATGTCCTTGGCGCGCCCGAAGTCCGTCACCCCGTAGGCCGCCAGCGGCGGCTGGATCAACACGTCCTTGGGGTGCAGCGCCTTGAGTTGTTCTTCGGAGTTGCGCCGGGTCATCAGCGTGATGGATTGGTTCAGCACGTCCACCACGGTGTTCAACTGTTTACGTGAGCGCAGCGGCGTGCCGATATCGACCACGATGGCAATGTCGACACCCATCTCCCGCGCCACATCCAGCGGGATGTTGTCGGTCATGCCGCCGTCCACCAACAGCCGGCCGTCCAGTTCCACCGGGGCGAATACGGCCGGGATCGACATGCTGGCGCGAATCACCTGGGGCAGGTGGCCCTTGTTGAACACCACTTTTTCACCCGTGGTGATGTCGGTGGCCACGGCGCGAAACGGAATCGGCAGTTTGTCGAAGTTCCGCGTGTTACTGCTGTGGGCGAACATGCTTTCCAGCAGCAGGGCAAGGTTCTGACCCTGGATCACGCCGAGTGGCAGGCCGAGGCTGCCGTCGTCGCGGAAGCTGAGCTTTTGTTTGACCAGGAAATCCCGGTCATCCTGTTTACGCCGAAACGGCACGTCTTCCCGTGGCGGCGCGTCGGATAGCGCCTGCTGCCAGTCGATATTCAGCGCCAGTTTCTCAAGCTCATCGATCTTGTAGCCCGACGCATACAGCCCGCCAATCACCGCGCCCATGCTGGTACCGGCAATGGCGTCGATCTGGATGCCTTGTTCCTCAAGGGCCTTGAGCACGCCGATATGCGCCAGGCCACGGGCGGCGCCGCCGGACAGCACCAGGCCGATTTTCGGGCGGGGTGCTTCAACCGCGTCGGCGAGGAGGGGGATCAGGCACAGAAACAGGCAGGACAGCAGGCGGCGCATCATGAATCTCGGGGCTGGGCGATAAAGGCCGGTATTATAGCCACCCGATCCACCGAGCCTGTTATGCCAGGAGCCTCTCAAATTATGTCTGCAAGCAAACCCGAAATCGTCATCACCTATTGCACCCAGTGCCAATGGTTGCTGCGCGCGGCGTGGCTGGCTCAGGAATTATTGAGCACCTTCAGCGACGACCTGGGCCGCGTGGCGCTGGAACCGGCCACCGGCGGTGCGTTCCGCATCACCTGCGATGGTGTGCAGATCTGGGAGCGCAAGGCGGACGGTGGCTTTCCGGAGGCCAAGGTGCTCAAGCAGCGCGTGCGTGATCAGATCGACCCGCAGCGGAACCTGGGGCACAACGACCGCACGGTGTGATGATCAGGCGGTGGCCGCCGGTTGCTTGGCCTGGCTGGCGCCTCCCGTCAAGCCGGACAGCACGATGGCGACGATGATCAGCGCGCCGCCGAGCAGCATGCGCAAGGTCGGGGTTTCAGCGAACAGCAGCCAGGCCACGGTGATGCCGTAAAGCGGCTCCATGGCGAACACCACCGACGCAGTGCGCGCCTTGATCACCGCGAGGCTGGCGACAAACAGGCTGTGGGCCACGCCGGTGCAGAACACCCCGAGCAGCCCGATCCATAACCAGTCAATCGTGCGCACCTCCGCCAGCCCTGGCGCTGCCACGGGCAACAGGCAGACGGCGACCACCACGTTCTGGCACAGCGCCGCTTGCACCGCCGGAATCCGCCCGGCGCTGGCGCGATTGTTCAATGACAATAAAGAGAACAACAGCCCCGACGCGATGCCCCACAGCAACCCGCCCGTGGCTTCGCTGGCGAGGTTGAAGTCCGGCGTGACCAGCACCAGGCCAACGGTAACCAAGGCCACCAGCACGACTTCGTTGGCGCGAATGCGTTCGCGGAAGATCAACCCTTCAAGGATCACGGTAAAGGCCGGGAAGGCGGTAAACCCGAGGGTGGCCACCGCCACGCCCGCGACTTTGACGGCAATGAAAAACGTCACCCAATGCGCCGCCAGCAGCACGCCGCTGATCAGCAGCCGGCGCCAGTCGCGCATCTCCAGTTGTTTCCAGGGCGCATTACTGGCAAACCGCGCAAATACCGCTAGGGCGACGACGGCAAAGGCGGCGCGGCCAAACACGATAATGGCCGGCGACGCGGCCGCCAGCTTGCCGAATACGCCGGTGAGGCCAAACATCAATGCGCCGATATGCAGGGCGCCGAGGGCTGAGCGGGGAGTCATTGCGATCCTTGAAGCTGCGGGGTGTCAGAAGTCGCAGTCTAGAGCGTGGCGGGGGGGAGCGTCTGTCGTCCGGCTCGCGATTTTTATCGCGAGGCTCTTCCTATGACGCCCGCCGCAGTGCGCCGGGGGAGGCGCCAAACTCACGCAGCATCGCCGCGGCAAACGCACTTTGCGAACTGTAGCCGACGCGGTCGGCGACTTCGCCGATAGGCAGGGGCGTTTCTCGCAGCAGCTTCAAGGCCATTTTCAGGCGATGACTGCGGATGTAGTCCATCGGTGTCTGCCCGCATTCGGCCATGAAGCGCGCATGCAAACGCGCTACGGAGAGGTCGGCAAGCCGCGCGAGGTCCGCCACCTGCAGCGGGTGCGCGGCGTGCCGCTCGATATGTGCGTTGAACGCCGCATAGGGCAGACGCCGCCCCGGCAGCGGCTGGGCCAGGGGATGGTTGAGGCTGGCCAGCAACAGCACGGCGCCTTGCTGGACAATCAGCGGGTCATCCACCGGGCTGTGCGCCAGCCATTGCACCAACTGGCTTTGTCGCGAGTCCAGCGTCAGCCGCGCAGGTTGATCGAGCAGGCGGCGGCTGGCATCGGCATGTTCGCCCAGCGATTGCAGCACCCAGTGTTCGGTGGGCACATCCAGCACCAGGCAACGGCTACCGTCGCGGCTGCCGCAGGCATGGTGTGCCGAGAAGGGCAAAATCATCACGCTGCTTTCGTGCACCTGGCTGCCACGGCCATCCACTTCCAGATCCAGGTGCCCGGACAGGCCGAACACCAGCTGCGCATGGTCGTGGCTGTGGGCGAGGGGCGCTTCGATGTAGTGGCGCAGTGTGAGGGTCGGGCTCATCACGGTCTCCTGGGCTGCAGGCCGCCAGTCTACAACGCTTCGCGAGCTTTGAGCGCTGTCATCAGACTGACGCGAAGTTGTCATGGGCTATTAACTGCCGGGGCGCAAGCTCGCGAAAACACCGTCGAGGGATGCCCATGACCAGTGCCGAGTTCGCCAAACCCAGCCGCAAACAACGGGTTCGTACCCTGTGGATTTCCGACGTGCACCTGGGCACCCGGGATTGCCAGGCCGAACACCTGTCGCAATTCCTCAAGGGCTACCATGCCGATAAGGTCTACCTGGTGGGCGACATCATCGACGGCTGGAAAATGCGTGGCGGCATGTATTGGCCCCAGGCCCACACCAACGTGATCCGTCGCCTGCTGACCATGGCCAAGCGCGGCACCGAGGTGATCTACGTCACCGGTAACCACGACGAATTCCTGCGCCGCTATTCCAAGCTGATCCTGGGCAACATCCAATTGGTGGATGAGGCGGTGCACGTCACTGCCGATGGCCGGCATTTGCTGGTGATCCACGGCGACCAGTTTGATGTGATCACCCGCTACCATCGCTGGCTGGCGTTTCTGGGCGATTCGGCCTACGAGTTCACCCTCACACTGAACCGCTGGCTGAACCACTGGCGCGCGCGTTATGGCTACGGCTACTGGTCGCTGTCGGCTTACCTCAAGCACAAGGTGAAGACGGCGGTGAGCTTTATCAGTGATTTCGAAGAAGCCATCGCCCATGAAGTGACCAAGCGTGAGTTGCATGGCGTGGTGTGCGGGCACATTCACCATGCCGAGATTCGCAAGGTGGGCGAGGTGGATTATCTCAATTGCGGGGATTGGGTGGAGTCGTGCACGGCGTTGATCGAGCACTGGGACGGGAGCATCGAGCTGTACCGGTTGGCGGATGCGCAGGCGAAAGAGGCGCAGTTGAAAGCCGAGGTGGTCACAGGCTAAAGCCGGACCTAGTCCAAATGTGGGAGCGGGCTTGCTCGCGAAAGCGGTGTGTCAGTCACCCAATATGTTGACTGATCTACCGCTTTCGCGAGCAAGCCCGCTCCCACAGTTTTGATTCGGTTTCGTCAGTGGCAAACATCCGCGATGGCTTGTGCCAGCAACGTCAGCCGCGTGGCGTCGATGCCCGCCATACTTGCCCGGCCCGAACTCACCATGTACACGCTGTGTTTCTCGCGCAGCTGCTTGACCTGCTCGGCACTCAAGCCGGTGTAGGAAAACATTCCGCGCTGCGCACCAATATGCGCAAACCGCTCGGCCAGCCCGTGAGGCGCCAGCGCTTCCACCAGCCCGGACCGCAAGTGTGCAATGCGCGAGCGCATGGCCCCCACTTCGTTGCTCCAGACCTTTTTCAGCTCACTGTCGCCAAGGATCGTCGCGACGATCGCCGCGCCATGATCCGGCGGCGTCGACCAGAGGTTACGCGCCGTGTTGGCAAGCTGGCTGCGCACATCGGTGAGCTTCTCGGCATCCGCTGCACACACGATCAATGCGCCGACGCGGTCGCGGTACAGGCCGAAGTTCTTCGAGCAGGAGCTGGTGATCAGCACTTCCGGCAGTTCGGCGGCAAACAGTCGTACGGCCCAGGCGTCTTGCTCCAGGCCATCGCCAAAACCCTGATAGGCGAAGTCGATCAGCGGCAACAGGTGGCGCTCGCGCACGATGTTCAGCACCTGGCGCCAGTCATCCCGGGACAGGTCGAAACCGGTCGGGTTATGGCAGCAGGCGTGCAGCAACACCACGTCGCCCTCTGGCACGGTAGACAGGGCCGCCAACATCGCGGGCACATCCAGACGGTTGTCGGCGCCCACGTACGGATAGTGGCTGACCTTGAGCCCGGCTTTGGCAAAGATGGTTTCGTGGATCGGCCAGGTCGGGTTGCTCAGCCAGACGCCACGGCCTGGCAGGTTTTGGGCGATAAAGTCGGCACTCAGGCGCAGCGCACCGGTGCCGCCCGGGGTTTGGGTCGCGCCGGCACGGCGTTCGCGGATCAAGGCCGAATCGGCGCCCAGCACCAGCTCGCTGATCAGCGCGCCGAAAGCCGGGTTACCGTGGCCGCCGATGTAGGTCTTGGTGGTCTGTGTGTCGACCAGGCGCTGCTCGGCAAGTTTTACCGAATGCGGAATCGGCGTCAGGCCCTGGTCGTCCTTGTACACGCCGACGCCCAGGTCGAACTTGTTCGGGTTGGCGTCCTGGGCGTACAGGTCCATCAGCCCGAGGATCGGGTCGCCGGGTACGCGGGCAATCGCGTCGAAATGCATTACTTGCGGCCCTCGGCATCCTTGGCGACTTCATCAGTGCGCGCGGCCATGATGAAGTCGTTGCGGTGCAGGCCCTTGATGGAGTGGCTCCACCAGGTCACGGTGACTTTGCCCCACTCGGTGAGCAGGCCCGGGTGATGGCCTTCGGCTTCGGAGATTTCACCCATGGCGTTGGTGAAGGCCAGGGCGAACTTGAAGTTCTTGAACAGGAAAACCTTTTCCAGCTGCATCACGCCGTCGCGGACTTCGATGTTCCAGTCGGGGATCTGCTTGAGCAGTACCGGCAACTCTTCATCGCTGACTTGCGGGGCGTCGGCGCGGCAGGCTTCGCAGTGGGCTTGGTTCAAGGTGGTCATGAAAGGTGTCCTGAAGTTTGAAGATCAGTCGCGTCACCCTAAAGCAACGCGTGGTCAGGTAAAAGGCTCAGTTGGCCTCAAGTTGTAAGGTTCACGCGGCTTTAGGCTTCGGTGGAAACTTCGGCGCGTGCAGGCCCAGCTGCATGCCGCGTTCAACCATGCCCATGATGTCTTCCTGCGCCACTTCGAAGAGGCGCTTGAGCTCGGGCAGGACGAAATACAGCGGTTGCAGAATATCGATGCGGTATGGCGTGCGCATCGCCTCCAGCGGGTCGAAGGCTTGATGCTCGGGCTCATCCGACAGGCAGTACACGCTCTCCTTGGGCGACGACAAAATACCGCCACCGTAGATGCGCCGACCTTGCGGCGTGTCCACCAAACCAAACTCGATGGTCATCCAGTACAGGCGCGCCAGGTACACACGCTGTTCCTTGGTGGCCGCCAGGCCGAGCTTGCCGTAGGTGTGGGTGAATTCGGCGAACCAAGGGTTGGTCAGCAGCGGGCAGTGGCCGAAGATCTCGTGGAAAATGTCCGGCTCTTGCAGGTAGTCCAGTTCTTCGCGAGTACGAATAAAGGTCGCCACCGGAAACTGTTTGCTGGCGAGCAATTCGAAGAAGGTCTGGAAGGGGATCAGCGCCGGTACACGGGCGACTTGCCAGCCGGTGGTTTCGGCCAGCACGGTGTTGATTTCGCCCAGTTGCGGGATGCGGTCCAGGGGCAGGCCGAGCTTGTCGATGCCGTCCAGGTATTCCTGGCAGGCGCGGCCTTCGATCACTTTCAGTTGGCGTGTGATCAGGGTGTTCCACACCGCGTGTTCTTCCGGCGGGTAGTGGATAAAACCACTCGCATCGGGCTCGCGGGCCACGTATTGCGTCTGCTTCATACGGCTCTCCTGCTAGGCATTCGTTCTTGTTATGTCCTGCGATGTGCCTATTGATAACGCGGACGGCTGCGGATTCCATCGGCTTGCGGGTGGAGGCTGTAGGAAAACTTACAGCTTTTCGTAAAGTTTTCGTTACGAATGTGCGGTTGGTCGATGTGTCGGGCTGTGAAAAGGTCGCAGGCTGTCACATAATCTTGACGACTATCTGCACTCGACCACAAAAAGTCGGGGTGCCTTGCCACTTTTCGGACCTTTTCATGCGTATCAAAGTGCACTGCCAGAACCGTATCGGCATCCTGCGGGACATTCTCAACTTGTTGGTTGAGTACGGCGTCAACGTCGCCAAGGGCGAGGTCGGTGGCGAGCATGGCAACGCCATCTACCTGTTTTGCCCGAACCTGGTGAACATGCAGTTTCAAGCGTTGCGCCCGCAGTTCGAGGCGATTGCCGGGGTATTTGGCGTCAAGCGGGTAGGGTTGATGCCCAGTGAGCGTCGGCACATGGAGCTCAATGCGTTGCTGGGTGCTCTGGAGTTTCCGGTGCTGTCCATCGACATGGGCGGCTCCATCGTCGCCGCCAACCGCGCGGCGGCGCAGTTGCTTGGGGTGCGCGTGGACGAAGTGCCCGGCATTCCACTGTCACGCTATGCCGAGGATTTCGATTTGCCGGAGCTGGTGCGCGCCAGCAAGTCGCGGATCAACGGCCTGCGGGTCAAGGTCAAGGGTGACGTGTTTCTGGCGGACATCGCGCCGCTGCAATCTTCCGAACACGATGACAGCGAAGCCATGGCTGGCGCCGTGCTGACCCTGCACCGCGCCGACCGCGTGGGCGAGCGCATCTACAACGTACGCAAGCAGGAGTTGCGCGGCTTCGACAGCATCTTTCAGAGCTCCAAAGTCATGGCCGCCGTGGTGCGCGAAGCCCGGCGCATGGCGCCTTTGGACGCGCCACTATTAATAGAAGGCGAAACCGGTACCGGCAAGGAGCTGCTGGCTCGCGCCTGCCACCTGGCCAGCCCGCGCGGGCAGTCGCCGCTGATGGCACTCAATTGCGCCGGCCTGCCGGAATCGATGGCCGAGACCGAACTGTTCGGCTACGGCCCCGGCGCGTTTGAGGGCGCACGGGCTGAAGGCAAGCTGGGCCTGCTGGAGCTGACGGCGGGCGGTACGTTGTTTCTCGACGGCGTCGGAGAAATGAGCGCGCGGTTGCAGGTCAAGCTTCTGCGCTTTTTGCAGGACGGCTGCTTTCGCCGTGTGGGCAGTGATGAAGAGGTCTATCTGGACGTGCGGGTGATCTGCGCGACTCAGGTGGACCTGTCCGAGCTGTGTGCCCGTGGCGAGTTTCGCCAGGATCTTTATCACCGCCTGAATGTGTTGTCGCTGCACATTCCGCCTCTGCGCGATTGCCTGGATGGATTGGCGCCGTTGGTTGAGCATTTTCTGGACCAGGCCAGCCGGCAGATCGGTTGTCCGTTGCCCAAACTGGCGCCGGCGGCGATGGATCGGCTCAGCCACTACCATTGGCCGGGTAACGTGCGGCAGTTGGAAAACGTACTGTTTCAGGCGGTTTCGCTGTGTGACGGTGGCATGGTGAAGGCAGAGCATATTCGCTTGCCGGATTATGGCGTGCGTCAGCCGCTTGGCGATTTTTCGCTGGAGGGAGGCCTGGAAGCGATTGTCGGGCGGTTTGAGAAGGCGGTGCTGGAAGCCTTGTACGCCGAGCATTCCAGCAGTCGGCAACTGGGCAAGCGCCTTGGCGTGTCTCACACGACCATCGCCAACAAGCTGCGTGATTACGAAATTCTCAAGGCCGACAAGTAAACCACCTGACGCCCTTGGGGGGAAATTGTGGGAGCTGGCTTGCCTGCGATAGCGGTGTATCAGTGACACATGAGCCAGCTGAACGACCGCTATCGCAGGCAAGCCAGCTCCCACCTTTGATTTGTGTCGTTGCCGCAGGCGGCAGTAGTCCGCCGTTTTTTCGACTCTGCCAGTGCCTTGAAATCCTCACACCTTCCCGCAAACCCCCGCCCAGCCTGGGCTTCATCCTCTTTTAAAAAGTTGGACCGCAAATTGCTTAAGCCTCATCAGTACAGCGGTGGGCGGCAAGCGTCCGTCAGAAAGAGGATAAAGCGTGGACAAGTACCTTTATGTGGCAATGACCGGCGCCAGCCAGAATGCTCTGGCGCAGAAGGCCCATGCCAACAATCTGGCGAACATCTCCACCAACGGTTTTCAGCGTGACCTGGAGCAGGCGCGTTCGATGCCGGTGTTCGGTGACAGCTTTCCGGCGCGGGCCTTTGCCCTGACCGAGCGGCCCGGCACGGACTTCACTCCCGGCGCCATGATCGAAACCGGCCGCGACCTGGATGTGGCGGTCAGCGGCAACGGTTGGATTGCCGTGCAAACCCCAGATGGCGGCGAGTCCTATGTGCGTAGCGCCAGCATGAACATCGATGCACTCGGCGTGCTGCGTACCGGCAACGGCATGCCGGTGATGGGCAACGGCGGCCCGATTGCCGTGCCGCCCGAGCAGAAAGTCGAAGTGGGTGCCGACGGCACCATCAGCATCCGCGCTATGGGCGAAGGCCCGCGAGTGATGGCTGAAGTGGACCGCATCAAGATGGTCCAACCCGACCTCAAGAACATGACCAAGGGCCTGGACGGCACCATCCACACCAAGGATGGCCAGCCGGCACAGGCCGACGCGAACGTGCGGCTGACCTCGGGTTTCCTGCAGGCGAGCAACGTCAACGCGGTGGAAGAAATGACGGCGGTACTGGCGCTTTCCAAGCAATTCGAGCTGCACATCAAGATGATGAACAGCGCCAAGGAAGACGACCAGGCCATGACCCGCGTGCTGGCGATGAGCTGATTGCAGCGTCACTGAAGACTAATTTTGCAGCGCAGCGCCAACAAACAGGCGCACGAAGGAGAACACTATGCTTCCGGCTCTATGGGTTGCCAAAACAGGTTTGGCCGCGCAGGACACCAACCTGACCACCATTTCCAACAACCTGGCGAACGTCTCGACCACGGGCTTCAAACGTGACCGGGCCGAGTTCCAGGACTTGCTCTATCAGATCAAGCGCCAGCCAGGCGCCCAGTCGACCCAGGACAGCGAACTACCGTCGGGTCTGCAATTGGGTACCGGTGTGCAGATCGTCGGCACCCAGAAGAATTTCAGTGCCGGTAACCTGCAGCAAACCAACCAGCCGCTGGACATGGCCATCAACGGCCGTGGCTTCTTCCAGATCCTGCAACCGGACGGCACTACTTCCTACACCCGTGACGGTACTTTCCACCTGGACTCCAATGGCCAGGTCGTGACTGCCAACGGCTTCGCCCTGGAGCCGGCGGTGGTCGTTCCCGCCGATGCCAAGACCTTTACCGTCGGCACCGACGGCACCGTGTCGATCACCGTGGCCGGCAACCCGGCGTCGCAAGTGATCGGCAACCTGCAAACCGCCGACTTCATCAACCCGGCCGGTCTGCAGGCCATGGGTAACAACCTGTTCCTGGAGACCGCTTCCAGTGGCGCGCCGCAAATCGGCACGCCCGGCCTGAACGGTTTTGGCACCACGCTGCAAAGCACGCTGGAAACCTCCAACGTGAGCACGGTTGAGGAGATGGTCAACATGATCACCACCCAGCGCGCTTACGAGATGAACTCCAAGGTGATTTCCACCGCCGACCAGATGCTTTCGTTCGTAACGCAGAATCTGTAATCAAGTCTATGGGGTGCCACTGATGGCGCCTGCAACACCGTGAGGTAAGGGTCATGAATCGCTATGTTTCTGTTCTGGCATTGAGTGGGATCGCTGTGCTCGCGGGCTGTGTCGCCCCGACGCCGAAGCCCAATGACCCGTACTACGCGCCGGTGTTGCCGCGCACGCCATTGCCGGCGGCGGCCAACAATGGCTCGATCTACCAGGCCGGTTTCGAACAGAACCTGTACAGCGACCGCAAGGCATTCCGGGTCGGTGACATCATCACCATCACCCTGAACGAGAAGACCCAGGCCAGCAAGAACGCCAACTCGCAGATCGGCAAGACCAGCAAGACCAGCATCGGCCTGACGTCGTTGTTCGGCGGCGGCCTGACCACCAACAACCCGCTGGGTGATGGTGACCTGAGCCTCAATGCCGGCTACAGCGGCGACCGCGCCACCAATGGCAAAAGCGCGGCAGGGCAGGGCAACAGCCTGACCGGTTCGATCACCGTGACCGTGGCCGACGTGCTGCCCAACGGCATCATCGCCGTGCGCGGTGAGAAGTGGATGACCCTCAACACCGGCGACGAGCTGGTGCGTATCGCAGGCATGGTCCGCGCCGATGACATTTCCACCGACAACACGGTGCCCTCGACGCGAATCGCCGATGCGCGCATTACCTATTCGGGTACGGGTTCGTTTGCTGACGCGAGTCAGCCGGGCTGGTTCGACCGGTTCTTCCTTAGCCCGCTGTTCCCTTTCTAGGTGGCCATTTTGAAACTCAAACAGCTGATGGCGGCCGCGCTCCTGCTTTCCTTAAGCGCTGTCGCCCAGGCCGAACGCCTGAAAGACATCGCCAGCATCTCCGGCGTGCGCTCCAACCAGTTGATCGGCTACGGCCTGGTCGTGGGGCTCAATGGTACGGGTGACCAGACCACCCAGACCCCGTTCACCCTGCAGACCTTCAACAACATGCTCTCGCAGTTCGGCATCAAGGTACCGCCAGGCTCGGGCAACGTGCAGTTGAAGAACGTGGCGGCCGTGTCCATCAGCGCGGATCTGCCGGCGTTCGCCAAGCCGGGGCAGGTGGTGGATATCACCGTGTCGTCCATGGGCAACTCGAAAAGCCTGCGTGGCGGCACCCTGTTGATGACCCCGCTTAAAGGTATCGACGGTAACGTCTACGCCATCGCCCAGGGCAACCTGGTGGTGGGCGGTTTCGACGCCGAGGGCCGCGACGGTTCCAAAATCACCGTCAACGTGCCGTCGGCCGGGCGGATTCCGGGCGGTGCCTCGGTGGAACGTACCGTGCCCAGCGGTTTCAACCAGGGCAACAGCCTGACCCTGAACCTCAACCGTTCGGACTTCACCACCGCCAAGCGCGTGGTCGACAAGATCAACGACATGCTCGGCCCTGGCGTGGCGCAGGCCATCGATGGCGGTTCGATTCGTGTGACTGCGCCATTGGACCCAAGCCAGCGTGTGGATTACCTGTCGATTCTGGAAAACCTGGAAGTCGACCCGGGCCAGGCTGTGGCCAAAGTCATTATCAACTCGCGCACCGGTACCATCGTGATCGGCCAGAACGTCAAGGTGTCGCCGGCCGCGGTGACCCACGGCAGCCTGACGGTGACGATCACCGAAGACCCGATCGTCAGCCAGCCTGGGCCTTTGTCCAACGGCCAGACCGCCGTGGTACCGCGCTCGCGCGTCAATGCCCAGCAAGAAGCCAAGCCGATGTTCAAGTTCGGCCCCGGCACCACCCTGGACGAGATTGTCCGTGCGGTGAACCAGGTGGGCGCAGCGCCCGGCGACTTGATGGCAATCCTCGAAGCGTTGAAACAGGCCGGCGCCTTGCAAGCCGACCTGATTGTGATCTGAGGCCATGGCCATGGATATGCGCAAGAGTGGGGTCAGCAGCACGGCGGACTCGGGGTCTTACTCCGACCTGAACCGGCTGAACCAGCTTAAGGTCGGCGCCGACAAGAACAGCGATGCCAACGTGCGCAAAGTGGCGCAGGAGTTTGAATCGCTGTTCCTGAGCGAGATGCTCAAGTCCGCGCGCTCGGCCACCGAGGCGCTGGGCAAGGACAACCCGCTGAACACCCCGGCGGCCAAGCAGTACCAGGAAATGTACGACCAGCAACTGGCGGTTTCGATGTCTCGCGAAGGCGGCGGTATCGGCTTGGCCGACGTGCTGATACGCCAGATGCAGAAGAACAAACCGGTGGATGCTCAGGCGGCCACGTTGCAGGGCCCGGCAGCTGATGCGCCGGCCAAGAAAGCCGATGTGCCGACTGAAATCGCTGCGGGCACCCAGGCCAATGGGCCGTTGGGCCGCTCCAATGGCCAGCGTCCCCTGTGGGCTTACCGCGTTGCCGTGCCGGAAGGTGCCAGTGCGCACGCCAACGATATGGAGTTGATGAACCAGCGCCGTATTTCTCTGCCGAGCCGGCTGACTGACCGCTTGCTCGCCGGGATTGTGCCGAGTACTGACGCGGCTGCCGCCAAAGCCGCGCCGCTGCGCAACAGCGCCGCCGACGACAATGTGATCAACAGCGCCGCGCACAGCCTCGCCGTGCCGAGCGGACGCATGCAGGTGTATGGCCGCGCCATCGCCCAGCCGCCGCTGGCGCCGGCGAAGAAAGCCTTCAGCTCCCAGGACGAATTCGTCGCCACCATGTTGCCGATGGCCAAAGCGGCAGCGGCACGTATCGGCGTCGATCCGAAGTACCTGGTAGCCCAGGCCGCGCTGGAAACCGGTTGGGGTAAATCGGTGATGCGCGCCGAGGACGGCAGCAGCAGCCACAACCTGTTCGGCATCAAGGCCGGCCAGAGTTGGCAGGGTGGCCAGGCCCGTGCGATTACCAGCGAGTTTCGCGATGGGGCAATGGTCAAGGAGACGGCCCAATTCCGTTCCTATAACTCTTACCAGGACAGCTTCCATGACCTGGTGACATTGCTGCAAAGCAATGATCGCTATAAAGAAGTTGTGAAGTCAGCCGACAACCCGGAACAGTTTGTACGCGAGTTGCAAAAAGCCGGATATGCAACCGACCCGGACTACGCCAGCAAGATTTCGCAGATCGCAAAAACGATGAACAGTTACCAGAATTACGCTGCCGCGGGCGCGACCACTCATTTATAAGGTCTGAATCATGAGTTTGCTCAGTATCGGGATGTCAGGGCTAAACGCCGCTCAAGGCTCGTTGTCGGTCTTGAGTAACAACATTGCCAACGTCAATACCCCGGGATACTCGCGCCAGCAGACCACCCAGAATGCCAGCGCCAATAACCAGTACGGCGGGGTGTTCATCGGCAGCGGCACGACCCTGGCGGATGTGCGTCGCATCTATAACGATTTCCTCGGCGCCGCTTACCAGAGCAGCACAGCGCTCAACAGTGATGCCACGGCTTACGCGGGCCAGGCCGCCGCAATCGACAAGACCCTGTCGGACAAGTCCACGGGCATGTCGGCTGCGCTCAGCGCGTTTTTCTCTTCGCTGCAAACCGCTGCGGCCACGCCCAGCGATGTGTCGGCCCGGCAATTGCTGCTGACCAGCGCGCAGACCTTGAGCAACCGCTTTAACTCGATTTCCACGCAGCTGACTCAGCAGAAAGAGTCGATCAACGGCCAACTGGGCACCATGAGTGACCAGGTCAACAAGCTGACCGCCTCGATTGCTTCGTTGAACACCCAAATCGCCACCGCCCAGGGCTCTTCCACCAGCGCGCCGGCCAACCTGCTGGATGCACGCAACGAAGCGGTGCGTTCGCTCAATGAGCTGATCGGCGTGACGGCCACCGAGAAAGACGGCAAGTTCAGCGTGACCACGGGCACCGGGCAGTCCCTGGTCGATGGCGGGATCGCCAATACGATTTCTGCTGTGCCGAGCAAGACTGACAACAGCCAGTACACGATCCAGCTGAAGGTGGGCGACACCTCGATGGACATCGGCTCGGTGGTCTCCGGTGGCAGCATCGGCGGCCTGTTGCGCTATCGCGATGACGTGCTGATGCCGGCCATCAACGACCTGGGCCGCATCGCCATCGCCACGGCCGACAGCGTCAACAGCCAGTTGGGCCAAGGCCTGGACTTGAACGGTGATTTCGGTTCGTCGCTGTTTGGCAACATCAACAGCCCGACGGCGATTTCCCAGCGCAGCCAGGCGGCTTCGGGCAACAGCGCAGGCTCAGGCAACCTGAACGTGACGATTGCCGACAGCAGCAAGCTGTCGACCTTCGACTATAAGGTCACCTTCACCAGCGGCAACCAGTACAACGTGGTGCGTTCCGATGGCAAGGCCATGGGTTCGTTCGACACCACGACCACGCCACCGCCGGTGATCGACGGGTTTACCCTCGCGCTCAATGGTGCCGGGCCGGTTGCCGCCGGTGACAGCTTCAAGATCAGCCCGACCGCCAACGGCGCCAGCGGGATTTCGGCCGACCTTAAGGACCCGAACAAGATCGCGTTTGCCGGGCCTTTGGCCGGCAACGCGAGCAAAACCAACACCGGCACCGGTACGTTCACGCCGCCGACATTGACCGTGCCGATCGATATCAATGGCGGCGCCACCACGGCGCAACTGCGCACCGGGATCGAAAACTCGATGCCCGTGAAGATGGTGTTCGGCAAGCCGGCGGCAGATGGTACCCAGCCCTACACGTTGAGCGACGCCCAGGGCAACTCCATCGGCACCGGCACCATCATCCCGGGCCAGGACAACAAGATCACCGTCAATGTGCCGATGCGCGACGCCAGCGGCGCGTTGATCCCGGGCAAGAGCTTCGGTTTCGATACCACCGTGGCCGGTGCACCGGCCAACGGCGACAGCACCACCTTTTCGTTCAACAGCGGCGCGACGTCCGATGGGCGTAACGCTCAACAATTGCTGGGGTTGCAGACCAAGGCCACCGTCGGTGCGGTCGATGGCAATGCGGGCGTGAGCCTGGTGTCGGCCAACAGCCGGCTGGTGTCCCAGGTCGGCTCAAAAGCGGCCCAGGCCAACACCGACAGCACCGCCACCGGCGCCTTGCTGGCGGCGAACAAGGCGGCCAGCAACTCGGTGTCCCAGGTCAACCTGGATGAGGAGGCGGGCGACATGATCAAGTTCCAGCAGTACTACACCGCGTCGTCGCAGATCATCAAGGCCGCGCAAGAAACCTTCAGCACACTGATCAACGCCCTTTAAAGGAGTCTGGAACGATGCGTATCTCTACACAGCAGTATTTCGACACCAGCTCCAGCAAGTATCAGGACAACTATTCGGGCGTGGTGAAGGCTCAAGACCAAGCGAGCTCCGGTGTGCGCGTGCAGACCGCCGCCGATGATCCTGTCGCTGCCGCCCAGCTCCTGCTGTTGCAGCAACAAAAAGACATGCTGGGCCAGTACAGCGGCAACATCACCAGCCTGCAGAACTCGCTGACCAACGAAGAAAGCGTGCTGGCGAGCATCAACACCGCGATGCAAACCGCCCAGGGCCTGGCGCTGCAAGCGGGTAACCTGCAACTGAGCAACGATGACCGCAAAGCGATTGCCGCCCAGGTCGGCGCGCTCGAGGACCAGGTGTTGGGCTTGCTCAACTCCAAGGATTCCAGCGGCAATTACATGTTCTCCGGGGCCAAGACCGACACGCCGCCTTACAGCCGCAACAATGACGGCACCTACAGCTATCAGGGCGATGAAACGCCGTTGAGCCTGCAGGTGTCGAGCAACCTGTCGATCGCCGCCGGCGATACCGGCAAGACCTTGCTCGAGAGTTCATCCAATGCAGGCCGTACCCAGGCCACGCTGTTGCCGCCCTCGGTCAACGACGGCAAGGTCTCGATTTCGGCGGGCCTGGTGACCTCAAGCAGCGCTTACACCAAGAGTTTCGCCGACGGCCAGCCTTATAAGCTGACCTTCGCCAGCAGCACCCAATACAGCGTGACCGACAAGGACGGTAACGATGTGACCTCCGAAATCACCGGCAACGGCACGTTTGATTCCACCAAGGAAGGTGCTTCCAGCGTCAACCTGCGCGGGGTCAAATTCGACATCCGGCTGAACCTGGGGGCGGACGTTGCAAGTGGTCCGTCTTCTGACGCGCTGGTGGCGGGCAAGGCGTTCACGCTGGAGAGCAAGCCGGACAGCTTCAGTGTTTCGCGCACGGCCAGCAATGCGTCCACTGCGCAGCTGACCGGTGGCAGCGTCACCGATCAGGCGGCTTACGCCAGTACCTTTCCCAACGCAGGCGCGGTCATCAAGTTCACCAGTGGCACCGATTATCAGGTGTTCGCCCAGCCCTACAGTGCCGACAGCAAAGCCATTGCCAGCGGCACCATCGCGGCGGGCGCGACGTCGATCACGGCGGCCGGGGTTACTTTTGGCATCAGCGGTACGCCGGGCGCCGGGGACCAGTTTTCGGTCGGCGCCACCAGCAACAAGAACATGAATGCCCTGGATACCTTGGGCCAATTGCGCAAGGCTCTGCTGACGCCGGCAGATGGTGATCAGGTTGCCAAGAACAACCTCAAGGATGTGCTGAACACCACCACCGCCAACCTGGCCAATGCCTCAGCGCAGATCGACCAGGTGCGCGGCTCCATCGGTGCGCGGCAGAATGCGCTGGATATCCAGGGCCAGGAGAACACCAGCCTGGGCTTGGCCAATACCTCGACCATGAACTCCCTGGCCAACGTCGACCTGGGCCAGGCGGCGATTGACCTGAATCTGCAGCAAACCATGTTGCAGGCCTCGCAGCTGGCCTTTGTGAAGATTTCCCAGTTGAGCTTGTTCAGCCGTATGTAATCGGCGTAATAACAAACGGCCCACCCTGGCAACAGGGTGGGCCGTTGTCGTTTTGGGCGGGCGCAATGTTGCCGGGTTTTGCATAAACCGCACAAAATTGAGTGACCTGTGAGTCATAAAGCGCATCTTCACTGTATCGTGTGAAAAGGATAAGTCGGCTGCGGGTCTTTATGCGGCGGCTTTCAGCGAGATTTTTATGGGGTTATCCCCTTTATTGTCAGCACTCCCGGCGTAGCCCGAGGGGTGTTCTCCAGCTATTTAGTATTGGGAAGCCACAATGATTGGCATAAAAAGCATCGCCAGTTACGTGCCGGCAGACGGGGTCGATAACTACGCCCAGGGCGCCAAATTCGCCAAGGATGAAGAATTCATCATCGGCAAGATCGGTTCGGCGTTCCTGCCGCGCAAGGATGCTGCGCAGGAAACCTCCGACCTGTGCGTTGAGGCGGTCAACGCCTTGTTTGCCAACAACCCGGAGTTGAAGCGCGAATCCATCGACGCGCTGATCGTCGTGACCCAGAACGGCGATGAAGAGGGCTTGCCGCACACCGCCGCCATCGTCCAGGACAAATTGGGCCTGCCGACCCATGTGGCGGCGTTCGATATCTCTTTGGGTTGCTCCGGCTACGTCTACGGCATCTACGCGATGAAGGGCTTCATGGAAGCCACCGGCCTGAAAAACGGCTTGCTGATCACCGCCGACCCGTATTCGAAGATTGTCGACCCGGAAGACCGCAACACCACCATGCTGTTTGGCGACGCCGCCACCGCTACCTGGATGGGCGAAGACGCCCCGTGGCTGCTGGGCAAGTCGAAGTTCGGCACCGACGGTTCCGGCGCACCGCATTTGAAAGTCACCGATGGCGTGTTTTTCATGAACGGCCGCCAGGTGTTCAACTTTGCCTTGCTCAAGGTGCCGGCGCATCTGCACGAACTGCTCAATGAGTCGGATCTCAAAGCCGACGAAATCGATGCGTTCTGCATCCACCAGGGCAGTGCGGCGATTGTCGACGCCGTGGCACGGCGTTTCGAAGAGGCGCCAGTGGAGAAGTTCATCAAGGACATGGTCGAGACCGGCAACACCGTGTCGTCGAGCATTCCGTTGCTGCTGGAAAAGCACATGATGGATTCCGACTGGAAGCGTGTGGCAATCAGTGGGTTTGGCGTAGGTTTGTCGTGGGGATCGGCGATTCTCTATCGCCCGTGACGCCCTGATAGGCTGCATAAAAAACGCCCAGGCTTGAAAAAGCCTGGGCGTTTTTTATTTGGCGCCAGAAAAGCCAGCATTTGCTGAGGTTTGGGCTATCGTAAATGCTTGAATTACAAAGGGTGGCGCGGTGCCAGTAAAAAAAACCAAAAAAGTCCTCAAGCAACGGGCTTATACGACGATAACTATTACGAAGGTTCTCTAGGCCACACCCGGCGGTTGCCAGGGCCGGAAGCCGCAGTACACCACCCACGAGGATTTCGTCATGGCTTTAACAGTAAACACCAACCTTGCTTCCTTGACCGTTCAGAACAACCTGAACAAGGCTTCCGGCGCCCTGCAAACTTCCATGCAGCGTCTGTCCTCCGGCCTGCGTATCAACAGCGCCAAAGACGATGCGGCCGGCCTGCAAATCTCCAACCGTCTGACCAGCCAGATCAACGGCCTGGGCGTTGCAATCAAAAACGCCAACGACGGTAGCTCGATTGCTCAGACCGCTGAAGGCGCCATGCAGCAGTCCACCAACATTCTGCAAAGCATGCGTACTCTGGCTCTGCAATCGGCCAACGGCTCGCCAAGCGCTGAAGACCGTAAGTCGAACCAGGCTCAATACGCTGCTCTGACGGCTGAATTGACCCGTATCGCAACCACCACCACCTTCGGTGGCAAGAACCTGCTGGACGGTTCTTTCGGTACTACTTCGTTCCAGGTCGGCGCCAACGCCAACCAAACCATCGACATGAGCATCGGTAACGTTGCAGCCAACAACATTGGTTCGCAGCAGCTGAAGTCCGTAGGCGTTCTGCCAAGTGTTAACGGTTATGGCGGCGGCGTGATCAACGTTACCGGTGGCGGCCAGTCCGTAGCTGTGACCCTTGATCCTAAATCGTCCGCCGCGCAGGCTGCTGCTAAATTGAACGGCGCTGTCGGTGGTCTTGCTGCTACTGCCAGCACTGTTGCCCAGTTCACCGTTGACTCCACTGCGTTGCTCGCTGCAAGCCCTACCGGTGCGAACTTCAGCCTGCAAGTCGGTAACGGTACTGCTGTCAGCTTCACCGGCGTGACCAGCGCTTCCGACCTGGCTGACCAACTGAAGTCCAACGCCGCCAAATTGGGCATCACCGTTAACTATGATTCGACTACCCAGGCTCTTTCGGTCAAGTCGGCTACCGGTGAAAACCTGACCTTTAACTCGGGTAACGCAGGTGCCGTTGCAGGTATCAAGGTTGCAACCCAAGACGGTAGCGGTGCTTTCGGCACAGCTGTTGCTCTGGATGCCGGCCCGATCATCGCCACTGGTGCGGTTTCCCTGAACTCCTCCAGCAGCTACTCGCTGAGCGGCCCTGGTGTGACTGGTTTGTTCGCAAGTGGTACTGGTACTACTGCCAACTCGCAAAAAACCACCGTCAACAACACTGACATCACCACTGCTGCCAACGCACAGAACTCGATCGACGTGATCACTCAAGCGATCTCCGACATCGACTCCCAGCGTGCCGGTCTCGGTGCTGTACAGAACCGTTTCGACAACACCGTTGCCAACTTGCAGAGCATCTCGGACAACTCCACTGCCGCTCGCGGTCAGATCCAGGACGTTGACTACGCTGCTGAAACTGCTCAGCTGACCAAGCAGCAAACCCTGCAACAGGCTTCCACTGCGATCCTGTCCCAGGCCAACCAACTGCCTTCCGCTGTACTGAAGCTGCTTCAGTAATAGCCACGGTAGATGACTGACGGAAGGGCGCGTTTACGTGCCCTTTTGTCTTTTGCGTGATGAGGAGATTGGACATGGACATGAGTGTGAAGCTGAACCTGTCTTATCCAGCAGCGGCACCGCAGAGTGTTCCTGCACCCGTGAGCAATGATCCGCAGCAGGCCAAGGTGGATCCTGTGCCGGCCGCGGTGCAAACAAAGCAGGACTCGAAACCGTCCGACCTGGAACAGGCGGTCACGGATATTCGCAAATTCGTCCAGGCGGCCCAGCGCAACCTGGAATTTTCGATTGATGACTCCACCCATCAGGTGGTGGTCAAGGTTATTGCGACCGACAGCGGCGAGGTGATTCGCCAGATCCCGTCGGAAACCGCATTGAAACTCGCACAAAGTCTTCACGACGCCAGCAATGTGCTGTTTGACGCCAAAGTCTGAGCTGGCATGAATTTTGTTGCTGTAGCTGCTTGAGGCGTCGTTCGTCAATAAAGCGCCAGCCCCGGATCAGGAGAGAAGTCATGGGTGGTATTACGGTTAGCGGCCCCGTCACGGGTATTGATACCCAGTCGATCGTGAAGGCCCTGGTGGGGGCTGAACAGGCGCCCAAGCAGTCGCAGATCAACAAGCAGACGCAGACATCGAGTGCCCAGCTTTCCTCGATCGGCAAGATTCAGGCGGCTCTGGATGCCTTTCGCGGTGCTCTGGACAATATGTCCAAGGACGCGAGTATCGGCGGCCTCTCGGCGACCACCTCGGATGCCAACGTATCCAGCGTGACTCTGGGCGCTGGTGCTTCTGCGGGCAGCTACCAGCTGGTGGTCAATCAACTGGCGACAGCTTCAAAAGTTTCCACCAAGACGTTCGCAAAGGGTGCTTCCACGGTCGTCAACGCTGGCACTACGGCGACATCCTTGACCATCTCCCAATCGGGCCAGAGCTACGGCGTGACTGTTCCGCCGGGCGCAACCTTGCAGCAGGTGCGTGACTCGATCAACGCACAGCTCACCAGTTCGGGACTGAGTGCCAACATTCTGACCGACTCCACGGGGTCGCGGATGGTGCTGACATCGACCAGCACGGGCGTCGGTACCGACATTACCATTGGCGGGAACTCCGGGCTGGAAGCCGGCACCTCGGTAGTGGGTAACCCTCCACAGAATGCCAAATACACCATTGACGGTACTGCTCAGGAATCCAAGAGCAATACGCTGACCGATGCAATCAGTGGCGTGAGCATCAAGCTGACAGCGCTGTCGCCTTTGCCTACCGGTGATACAGACCCGAACAGCAAGAACCGGGTCGCGTCCACCATCACGGTCAGTCGTAACACCGATACCCTCAAGAGTTCGGTCAAGGGCTTCGTCGATACGTATAACGCGCTGATCACGGCCATGAACACCGAAACGGCCGTCACCACCAACCCGGACGGCACGACGACGCCTTCCGCGCTGACGGGCGATTCGACGATTCGCACCCTGCAGTCGGCTTTGCGCAGCGAGCTGAATGCCTTGGGTGGTACAGGGACCTTGAAGTCCTTGGCCCAGTTTGGTGTGAACACCGACCAGAAAACCGGCAAGCTCAGCATTGACGACAAGGTATTCGGTGCGGCTGTGGCGACCAACCCCACCGATATCGGCGGTATTTTCAACGGTGATACTGGTCTGCTGGCGCGCATGAAGTCGGCAACCGACAGTTATGCGCTGAGCGGTACTGGCGTGCTCGCTTCACGCTCATCAACGCTGACCGCAACCCTCAGTGACCTGCAAACCCAGCAAGATACCCTGACCAAGCGCATGGCTGACCTGACGACGAGCCTGACCGCCAAGTACACCACCATGAACAACCTGGTGGCCCAGCTCACCAGTCAGCGCTCCAGCGTCATGAGCACGCTGAACGCGTTGAACAAGAGCAACTCGGACAGCTGATCCGCACTGACGCCGCCCGGTGATCGCTCACCGGGCGCGGCCTTCAGATGATCGGCGGGTTAAAGTTTTGTGTGATCCCGTCGACATATTGTTCATAGCCCATCCTATTTAGTCGTTGCCTGTCACGAGGTAGAAACATGAATCCCATGAGAGCCCTTCGCCAATACCAGAAGGTCAATTCCCATGCCCAGATCTCCGAGGCCAGCCCGCACCGTCTGGTCCAGATGCTGATGGAAGGCGCGCTGGATCGCATGGCTCAGGCCAAGGGCGCCATGGCTCGTGGTGATATCGCGCAAAAAGGTTTGTTGCTGGGCAAGGCGATCGACATTCTGATCGGTTTGCGTGACGGCCTGAATCCGGAAAAAACTGATGACCCGGCCGCTTTGCAGCAGTTGGATAACCTGTATGCCTACATGACCACGCGCCTGCTGGAAGCCAACAGCAAGAACGATGTCGCCATGATCGACGAAGTAGCCGGCCTGATGATCACGCTCAAGGAAGGCTGGGACGGTATTGCAACACTGTAGGCCTTTGGCCTGAGGATGATGTCATGAGCCACGCCCTGCAACGGATTGACGAGACCCGCGAAGCCTTGGTCGACGCATTGGCTGCGCGTAACTGGGACGCCATCGGCGAACTGGACATGGGTTGCCGTGCGGTGATCGATGAGGCGCTGAACAATGCGCCGGTGGACGAGGACGCCCTGCGGGAGAAACTGGAGAGCTTGCTGGAGGTTTACCAGCAATTGCTTGAGGTGACGACCGGCGAACGCCAGGCGATTTTCGAAGAGATGTCGCAGATCAATCGCGCGCAAAGTGCGTCAAAGGTTTACCATCTGTTCAGCTGAACGGGCGCAGTTAATCCGAACTCGCGTCATAAATTTGACTGCGGGCGATTTTTTGACTTAACTAGTGCTGTTTTCAGATTTCAGACGGTTGTGACGCAGACAATGCCTACAGCCATCTAGATTGCCCACGAGTTCAGGGCATTTGAGTTAACTAGGGAAGTTGCTATTGCATGTGGCGTGAAACCAAAATTCTGCTGATTGATGACGATAGCGTCCGCCGCCGCGATTTAGCGGTGATTTTAAATTTTCTCGGTGAAGAAAATTTGCCCTGCGGTAGCCATGACTGGCAGCAGGCGGTCAGCTCATTGTCGTCGAGCCGTGAAGTCATCTGTGTGCTGATCGGGACGGTAAACGCTCCTGTCGCATTGCTTGGCCTGTTAAAGACACTCTCGAGCTGGGATGAGTTCCTTCCGGTGTTGCTGATGGGCGATATTTCTTCTGTCGACCTGCCAGAAGACCAGCGTCGCCGCGTGCTGTCCACCCTGGAAATGCCGCCCAGCTACAGCAAGTTGCTCGACTCCCTGCATCGTGCCCAGGTCTACCGCGAGATGTACGACCAGGCCCGTGAGCGCGGCCGTCACCGCGAACCCAACCTGTTCCGCAGCCTTGTCGGCACCAGCCGTGCGATCCAGCACGTGCGCCAGATGATGCAACAGGTGGCCGACACCGACGCCAGCGTGTTGATCCTCGGCGAGTCCGGCACCGGCAAGGAAGTGGTTGCGCGCAACCTGCACTACCATTCCAAGCGCCGCGACGGGCCATTCGTGCCGGTCAACTGCGGGGCGATTCCGGCCGAGCTGCTGGAAAGCGAACTGTTCGGCCATGAGAAGGGCGCCTTTACCGGTGCAATCACCAGCCGTGCCGGGCGTTTCGAGCTGGCCAACGGCGGCACGCTGTTCCTCGATGAAATCGGCGACATGCCGCTGCCGATGCAGGTCAAGCTGCTGCGCGTGTTGCAGGAGCGTACTTTTGAACGTGTGGGCAGCAACAAGACCCAAAGCGTCGATGTGCGCATCATCGCAGCCACCCACAAAAACCTCGAGAGCATGATCGAGGTCGGCAGCTTCCGCGAAGACCTGTACTACCGCCTCAACGTATTCCCGATCGAAATGGCCCCGCTGCGCGAGCGCGTGGAAGACATTCCGCTGCTGATGAACGAGCTGATTTCGCGCATGGAGCACGAAAAGCGCGGTTCGATCCGCTTCAATTCTGCCGCGATCATGTCCCTGTGCCGCCATGGCTGGCCGGGCAACGTCCGCGAGCTGGCCAACCTGGTGGAACGCATGGCGATCATGCACCCCTACGGCGTGATCGGCGTGGTCGAGTTGCCGAAGAAATTCCGCTACGTCGATGACGAAGACGAGCAAATGGTCGACAGCCTGCGCAGCGACATGGAAGAGCGCGTGGCCATCAACGGCCATACGCCGGACTTCGGTTCCACCGCGATGCTGCCGCCGGAAGGCCTGGACCTCAAGGACTACCTCGGTAACCTCGAGCAAGGCCTGATCCAGCAAGCCCTGGACGATGCCAACGGCATCGTCGCGCGTGCCGCCGAGCGCCTGCGCATCCGCCGAACCACATTGGTGGAGAAGATGCGCAAGTACGGCATGAGCCGCCGCGAAGGCGATGAACAGACAGATGATTGACGCCTGAAATACAAACCGCTGATTAATCAGCGGTTTTTTTTCGGCACGGGTATTGCTACAGCCCTCGCAACGTTCCGTTTAACTGACGGTCAGCCAAGCGAGAGAGCATGATGCCCCACGCCGCCCAACACGCTTCAGCCCCCGATCTCTCGGGGCTACTCCCGTCTGTAGAGCAGCAAAGCCGGCAGGGCCTGGAACAGGCCTTTTCGCTGTTCAACCAGATGTCTAGCCAATTGACTGACTCCTACAGCTTGCTGGAGGCGCGGGTTTCCGAGCTCAAGGGCGAGTTGGCCGTGGTCAGCGCCCAGCGCATGGAAGAGCTGGCCGAAAAAGAGCGCTTGGCTAACCGCCTGCAAAACCTGCTGTCGCTGCTGCCCGGTGGTGTGATCGTCATTGACGATCAGGGTCGTGTCCGCGAAGCCAACCCGGCTGCCGTCGACATGCTCGGCCTGCCGCTGGAGGGCGAGCTGTGGCGCGAAGTCATTACTCGCTGCTTCGCGCCGCGTGAAGACGACGGCCACGAAATCTCCCTGAAAGACGGGCGCCGGTTGTCCATCGCCACGCGTTCGCTCGATGCCGAACCCGGCCAGTTGGTGCTGCTCAATGACCTGACTGAAACCCGTCACCTGCAAGACCAGTTGGCGCGCCATGAACGCTTGTCGTCGCTGGGGCGGATGGTCGCTTCTTTGGCGCATCAGATCCGCACGCCGCTGTCGGCTGCGTTGATCTACGCCAGTCATTTGACTGATGAGCAATTGCCAGCCGCCACGCATCAACGGTTTGCTGGCCGTCTCAAAGAGCGCCTGCATGAGTTGGAACACCAGGTGCGCGACATGCTGGTGTTTGCCCGTGGCGAACTGCCGCTGACCGACCGCGTCACCCCGGCGGCGCTGATGCAGTCGCTGCAAGCGGCAGCCGCCACTCATATTCAGGAAGCCAGCGTGCGCTGGCAGTGCGACAGCCACCTCGGCGAATTGCTGTGCAACCGCGACACGCTGGTCGGCGCGTTGCTCAACCTGATCGAAAACGCCACCCAGGCCAGCGGCCCGGGCGCTCGCCTCAAAGTCCACCTGTACACCCGCGAACAAACCCTGCGCCTGTGCATCAGCGACCGTGGCGCCGGCATCGACCCCTTGGTGCTGCAGCGCCTGGGCGAACCCTTTTTCACCACCAAAACCAACGGGACCGGCCTGGGCCTGACCGTGGTCAAGGCAGTGGCGCGGGCCCATCAGGGAGAATTGCAGCTGCGTTCCCGGTTGGGGCGTGGCACCTGTGCATTGATGACCTTGCCGCTGTTCTCAGGCGCGGCGAGCGCGGAGTAAACGAGTGATGGCTATCAAGGTTCTATTGGTTGAAGACGATCGCGCCCTGCGTGAGGCATTGGCTGATACGCTGCTGTTGGCGGGCCATGATTACCGGGCGGTCGGTTCTGCCGAAGAAGCCTTGGAAGCCGTTGAGCAGGAGGCTTTCAGCCTGGTGGTCAGCGACGTGAACATGCCCGGCATGGACGGCCACCAGTTGCTCGGCCTGCTGCGCGCGCGCCAGCCACAATTGCCGGTCTTGCTGATGACCGCCCACGGCGCCGTGGAGCGTGCGGTAGACGCCATGCGCCAGGGCGCGGCGGATTACCTGGTCAAACCCTTCGAACCCAAAGCCTTGATCGAATTGGTGGCCCGGCACGCCCTCGGCGTGAGCCCGGCAGTCGACGGCGAAGGCCCGATTGCCTTCGAGCCGGCCAGTGCGCAATTGCTGGAGCTGGCCGCCCGCGTGGCACGCAGCGATTCCACGGTTTTGATCTCCGGCGAGTCCGGCACCGGTAAAGAAGTGCTGGCGCGCTACATTCACCAGCAATCCAGCCGCGCCAAACAACCGTTTATCGCAATCAACTGCGCGGCCATTCCTGACAACATGCTCGAAGCCACCCTGTTCGGCCACGAAAAGGGCTCGTTCACCGGCGCCATCGCGGCCCAGGCGGGCAAGTTTGAGCAGGCCGACGGCGGCACCCTTTTGCTCGACGAAATCTCCGAAATGCCGCTGGGCCTGCAAGCCAAGTTACTGCGCGTGCTGCAGGAGCGTGAAGTGGAGCGCGTTGGTGCACGCAAGCCGATCCAGCTGGATATCCGCGTGGTGGCGACCACCAACCGGGATCTGGCCGGCGAAGTGGCGGCGGGGCGCTTTCGTGAAGATCTGTTTTACCGCCTCTCGGTGTTTCCGCTGGCCTGGCGCCCGTTGCGCGAACGCCCGGCGGACATCATTCCGTTGGCCGAGCGCCTGCTGAACAACCACGTCAAAAAAATGAAGCACGCCCAGGCGCGGTTGTCGGCCGAGGCGCAGGCCTGCCTGATCGGCTACCCGTGGCCCGGCAACGTGCGTGAGTTGGACAACGCGATCCAGCGCGCGCTGATTTTGCAGCAGGGCGGGCTGATCCAGCCCCAGGATTTCTGCCTGGCCATGGGCAGCGGCACTGCGCCTTTGCCCAGGCTCGCACCGGCGCCAGTGATGGCGGCCGAAGCCGAGCCCGGCGGCGGCTTGGGTGACGACCTGCGTCGCCGCGAATTCCAGATGATCATCGACACCCTGCGCTCCGAGCGCGGCCGCCGCAAAGAGGCTGCCGAGCGCCTGGGCATCAGCCCGCGCACCTTGCGCTACAAGCTGGCGCAGATGCGCGATGCGGGCATGGACGTGGAAGCCTATCTGTTCGCCACCTGATAAAAATTTAAGCCGATAGGGTTTGTCGCCTTTTCTTACAAGCTGCCACGGAGCTGGCACCCTTGTTGCTACTACCCCCAGTAACCGCTGCGTAGTGTCAAAAAATTGCGGGTCGTCGGAGAGAGAAGGTCATGAGCCAGGGTATTGAGTTCAATCGGTTGATGTTGGATATGCGCTCCATGCAAATGGATGCCATGGCTCAACCGAAATCCGTCGCGCAGGCGCCGGAATTGGGCCAAAGCAGTTTTGCCGACATGCTCGGCCAGGCAATCAACAAAGTCAGTGATACCCAGCAAGCCTCCAGCCAGTTGGCGACCGCCTTCGAGATCGGCAAAAGTGGCGTGGACCTCACCGATGTGATGGTCGCCTCGCAAAAGGCCAGCGTTTCCTTCCAGGCCTTGACCCAAGTGCGTAACAAGCTGGTTCAGGCTTATCAAGACATCATGCAGATGCCGGTTTAAGGACGAGATTTAAGTCATGGCAGAAGCAGTCGTGGACAACGCACCCGCCAAGGCAGACGGCAAGCCGCCGCTGTTTGGCCTGTCGTTCCTGGAAAACCTTTCGGAAATGACCATGTTGCGTCAGGTGGGCCTGATGGTCGGCCTGGCCGCGAGCGTGGCGATTGGTTTTGCCGTGGTGTTATGGTCGCAACAACCGGATTACCGCCCGTTGTACGGCAGCCTGGCCGGCATGGATTCCAAACAGATCATGGAAACCCTCGCCGCCGCCGACATCGCCTACACCGTGGAGCCCAACTCCGGTGCCCTGCTGGTCAAGGCCGACGACGTGGCCCGCGCGCGCATGAAGCTGGCCGCCGCCGGCGTGACGCCGTCCGATGCCAACATCGGCTTTGAAATCCTCGACAAGGATCAGGGCCTGGGCACCAGCCAGTTCATGGAAGCCACGCGCTATCGCCGTGGCCTGGAAGGCGAACTGGCGCGCACCATTTCCAGCTTGAACAACGTCAAGGGCGCCCGCGTGCACCTGGCGATTCCGAAAAGCTCGGTGTTTGTGCGTGATGAGCGCAAGCCGAGTGCCTCGGTGCTGGTTGAACTGTTTGCCGGCCGCTCCCTGGAGCCAGGCCAAGTGTTGGCGATCATCAACCTGGTGGCCACCAGCGTTCCCGAATTGAGCAAGTCGCAAATTACCGTGGTCGACCAGAAGGGCAACCTGCTGTCCGATCAGGCCGAAAACTCCGCGCTGACCCAGGCCGGCAAGCAGTTTGACTACAGCCGCCGCATGGAAAGCATGCTGACCCAGCGCGTGCACAACATCCTGCAACCGGTATTGGGTAACGACCGCTACAAGGCTGAAGTGTCCGCCGATGTGGATTTCAGCGCCGTCGAGTCGACCTCCGAGCAGTTCAACCCCGACCAGCCCGCCCTGCGCAGCGAGCAGTCGACCAGCGAGCAACGCACCGCCAGCAATGGCCCGCAAGGTGTGCCGGGGGCCTTGAGCAACCAGCCGCCGGCACCCGCCTCGGCGCCGCAAACCACCGGTGGCGCCGCCGCGACGGCTGGCGCGATTCAGCCTGGCCAGCCGCTGTTGGACGCCAACGGCCAGCAGATCATGGACCCGGCCACCGGCCAGCCAATGCTCGCGCCGTACCCGGCGGACAAACGTAACCAGTCCACCAAAAACTTCGAGCTCGACCGTTCCATCAGCCACACCAAACAGCAGCAAGGCAAAATCAATCGCCTGTCGGTGTCTGTGGTGGTTGATGACCAGGTCAAGGTCAACCCGGCTGACGGCGCCGTCACCCGTGCGCCGTGGAGCGCCGACGAATTGGCGCGCTTCACTCGCCTGGTGCAGGACGCCGTTGGTTTTGACGCCAGCCGTGGCGACAGCGTCAGTGTGATCAACATGCCGTTCTCTGCCGAGCGCGGCGAAGTGATCGCTGACCCGGCGTTCTACACGCAGCCGTGGTTCTGGGACATCGTCAAACAAGTGCTGGGTGTGTTGTTCATCCTGGTGCTGGTGTTCGGCGTGCTGCGCCCGGTGCTCAACAACATCACCGGTGGTGGCAAGAAACAGCTGGCCCTGGCCGGTGGCGACGTCGAGTTGGGTGGCATGGGCGGCCTGGACGGCGAACTGGCCAACGACCGCGTCAGCCTCGGCGGCCCGCAAAGCATCCTGTTGCCAAGCCCGAGCGAAGGCTATGACGCTCAGCTGAACGCAATCAAGAGTCTGGTAGCAGAAGACCCGGGCCGTGTGGCTCAGGTCGTGAAAGAGTGGATCAACGCAGATGAGTGATAATCGAGCCGCCGTTGCCAAGCTCACCAAGGTCGACAAAGCCGCTGTATTGCTGCTGTCCCTGGGTGAAACCGACGCCGCCCAGGTGCTGCGCCACATGGGCCCCAAAGAGGTTCAGCGCGTGGGCGTGGCCATGGCGCAAATGCGCAATGTGCACCGCGAGCAAGTCGAGCAGGTGATGAGCGAGTTCGTCGAGATTGTCGGCGACCAGACCAGCCTGGGTGTCGGCTCCGACAGCTACATCCGCAAGATGCTCACCTCGGCATTGGGCGAAGACAAGGCCAACGGCCTGATCGACCGCATTCTGCTGGGCGGCAACACCAGCGGCCTCGACAGCCTGAAATGGATGGAGCCGCGTGCCGTCGCCGACGTAATCCGTTATGAGCACCCGCAGATCCAGGCCATCGTGGTGGCGTATCTGGACCCGGACCAGGCCGGTGAAGTGCTTGGCCATTTCGACCATAAAGTGCGCCTGGACATCATCCTGCGCGTGTCGTCGCTCAACACCGTGCAGCCGGCGGCCCTGAAAGAACTCAACACGATTCTGGAGAAGCAGTTCTCCGGCAATTCGAATGCCTCGCGCACCACCCTGGGTGGCATCAAGCGTGCGGCCGACATCATGAACTTCCTCGACAGCTCGGTCGAAGGCCAGTTGATGGACTCGATCCGCGAGATCGACGACACCCTGTCCACCCAGATCGAAGACCTCATGTTCGTGTTCAACAACCTCTCCGATGTCGACGACCGCGGCATCCAGGCGCTGTTGCGCGAAGTGTCCTCCGACGTACTGGTGCTGGCCCTCAAGGGCTCGGACGAGAACGTCAAAGAGAAGATCTTCAAGAATATGTCCAAGCGGGCTTCCGAGCTGTTGCGCGACGATCTCGAAGCCAAGGGCCCGGTGCGCGTCAGCGACGTGGAAACCGCGCAGAAAGAAATCCTCACCATTGCCCGCCGTATGGCCGAAGCCGGAGAAATCGTTCTCGGCGGGAAGGGCGGCGAAGAAATGATCTAAGGCGCGTCCCATGTCGAACAAAGATGAGACGCCCAGCGACCTGATTCGCGCGCGGGATGTCGGCGGGTTCGACATCTGGTCGCTGCCCAGCTTCGATCCCCATGTGCCGGAACCTGAGCCGGAACCGGTGATTGAAACACCGGTGGAAATGGAAGAAGTGCCGCTGGATGAAGTCCAGCCGCTGACCCTTGAAGAACTCGAAGCCATCCGCCAGGAGGCCTACAACGAAGGCTTCGCGGCGGGTGAAAAAGACGGTTTTCGCAGCACCACGCTGAAAGTTCGCCAGGAGGCCGAGGAAGCGCTGAGCGTCAAGCTGGCCAGCCTGGAACGCTTGATGGGCACGTTGTTCAACCCTATCGCCGAGCAGGATTCGCAGATCGAAAAAGCCATGGTTGGTTTGGTGGAACATATCGCCCGCCAAGTGATCCAGCGCGAACTGGTGCTCGATTCCAGCCATATCGAAAGCGTGATGCGCGAAGCCCTCAAGCTGCTGCCCTTGGGCGTCGGCAATGTGCGGTTGTACATCAACCCGCAGGATTTCGAGCAGGTCAAAGCCCTGCGCGAGCGCCATGAAGAAACCTGGCGCATTGTCGAAGACGCCAACCTGCAGCCCGGCGGTTGCCGCGTCGAAACCGAACACAGCCGCATCGATGCCACGGTGGAAACCCGCATCAGCCAGATCATGGCCAAGCTCTTCGATCAACTCCACGAACAGGCGCTGCACCCGGCCGAGCCTGACCTGAGCGTTGACCTGGACGCCCCCGATGCGCCTTGACCGCACCAGCTTCGCCAAGCGCCTGGGCGGTTACGCCGAGGCCACGCAGTTGCCCGGCCAGCCGATCCTCGAAGGGCGCCTGCTGCGCATGGTCGGCCTGACCCTCGAAGCTGAAGGCTTGCGCGCCGCCATGGGCAGCCGCTGCCTGGTGATCAACGACGACAGCTACCACCCGGTGCAGGTTGAAGCTGAAGTGATGGGCTTTTCCGGCAGCAAGATTTTCCTGATGCCCGTGGGCAGCCTGGCGGGCATCGCTCCCGGCGCACGCGTGGTGCCCTTGGCCGACACCGGCCGCCTGCCGATGGGCATGAGCATGCTCGGCCGCGTACTCGATGGCGCCGGTCGCGCGCTGGACGGCAAGGGCGGCATGAAGGCCGAAGACTGGGTGCCGATGGACGGCCCGACCATCAACCCGCTCAACCGCAACCCCATCAACGTGCCGCTGGACGTGGGCATTCGCAGCATCAACGGTTTATTGACGGTCGGCCGCGGCCAGCGTCTGGGGCTGTTCGCCGGTACCGGCGTGGGTAAGTCGGTATTGCTCGGCATGATGACGCGCTTCACCGAGGCCGACATTATCGTGGTCGGGCTGATCGGCGAGCGGGGCCGTGAGGTGAAGGAGTTCATCGAGCACAGCCTGGGTGAAGAAGGCCTCAAGCGCTCGGTCGTCGTGGCGTCGCCAGCCGATGATGCGCCGCTGATGCGCTTGCGTGCGGCCATGTACTGCACGCGCATCGCCGAATATTTTCGTGACAAGGGCAAGAACGTCCTGTTGCTGATGGACTCGCTCACGCGTTTCGCCCAGGCCCAGCGGGAAATCGCCCTGGCCATCGGCGAGCCGCCCGCGACCAAAGGCTACCCGCCGTCGGTGTTCGCCAAGCTGCCCAAGCTGGTGGAGCGCGCCGGTAATGCCGAGGCGGGTGGGGGCTCGATTACCGCGTTCTACACCGTGTTGTCCGAAGGCGATGACCAGCAGGACCCGATTGCCGACTCGGCGCGGGGCGTGCTCGACGGCCACATCGTGCTGTCGCGGCGTCTGGCTGAAGAGGGGCATTACCCGGCCATCGATATCGAAGCGTCGATCAGCCGAGTGATGCCCGCGGTTGTCACGCCGGAGCATATGGCCCGCGCCCAACACTTCAAACAATTGTGGTCGCGTTATCAGCAGAGCCGTGACCTGATCAGCGTGGGCGCTTACGTGGCTGGCGGTGACCGCGAAACTGACTTGGCGATTGCCCTGCAACCGCAATTGGTGACCTACCTGCGCCAAGGCCTCAACGACAAGATCAGCATGGGTGAAAGCGAAGCGCACCTGGGCTCGATCTTCGCCCCGGCGCCAGGCGGTTAAGCCATGGCCAGTACCCGCTCTTCTCGCCTGGCGCCCGTGGTGGACATGGCCGAAAAGGCCGAGAAAACCGCCGTGCAACGCCTGGGGTATTTTCAGGGGCAGGTCCGGCTCGCGGAAAGCAAGTTGGGCGACCTTGAACGCTTTCGCGGCGAATACCAGCAACAGTGGATCGAACGCGGCAGCAAGGGCGTCTCGGGCCAGTGGCTGATGGGTTATCAGGGCTTTCTCAACCAGTTGGAAACCGCCGTTGGCCAACAGCGCCAGAGCCTGGCCTGGCACCAGAACAACCTGGATAAAGCCCGCGAAAGCTGGCAAGCGGCGTTCGCCCGGGTCGAGGGTTTGCGCAAGCTGGTGCAGCGCTATGTCGACGAAGCGCGGGCGATTGAAGACAAGCGTGAGCAGAAGTTGCTCGACGAGCTTTCACAACGCCTTCCTCGTCAATCACAGTACTAAAATGTGAAAGCAGGCTTATGTGGGAGCAGGCAAGCCAGCTCCCACATTTGAATCTCCGTGTTGCTCAGATCCGGCACAGCTGCTAAACCTTGTCTCATATTGCCAAAGACAAGGAAGCAGTCGCATGTCAGTCGAGTCAGAAGTATCCCTGGACGGGAAGAAGTTGACGATCGCGGTCAAGGGCCGGTTCGATTTCGGTAGCCACCAGACCTTTCGTGATGCTTACGAGCGTTTTTACAAAGTGCCTGAGCAGTATGTGGTCGACCTCAAAGACACCACCTACATGGACAGCTCGGCCCTGGGCATGCTCCTGCTGCTGCGGGACCACGCCGGTGGCGACGACTCGGAAGTGCAGGTAGTCAACAGCAATTCCGATGTGCGCAAGATCCTCGCCATCTCCAACTTCGACAAACTGTTCGACATCAGTTGAGCGCCCTGGCCCCAGTCCTGGAAGCGCTGACGATTCTGATCGCCGAAGACAGCGCGGCGGATTTGCTGTTGCTGTCGACCATCATCCGGCGCCAGGGCCATCAGGTGCTGACCGCCACCAACGGCGCGCAGGCGGTCGAGGTGTTCGCCCGTGAGCGCCCGCAACTGGTGTTGATGGATGCGTTGATGCCGGTGATGGACGGCTTTGAGGCGGCGCGCCAGATCAAGCAGCTCGCCGGCGAAGCGCTGGTGCCGATCATCTTTCTCACCTCCCTGCGTGAAAGCGAAGCCCTGGCCCAGTGCCTGGATGCCGGTGGCGATGATTTCCTGCCCAAGCCCTACAACCCGCTGATCCTGGCCGCGAAGATCAACGCCATGGACCGTCTGCGTCGCCTGCAAGCCACGGTGTTGCAGCAGCGTGACCTGATCGCCAGACACCACGATTACCTGCTGCACGAGCAGCGCGCGGCCAAGGCCGTGTTCGACAAAGTCGCGCACTCGGGCTGCATCAACGCCGCGCCGAACATCCGCTATCTGCAATCGCCCTACGCGCTGTTCAACGGCGACTTGCTGCTGGCGGCGTACACGCCGTCGGGCGACATGCATGTGCTGCTCGGCGACTTCACCGGCCACGGCTTGCCGGCGGCCGTGGGCGCCATGCCGCTGGCCGAAGTGTTCTACGGCATGACTGCCAAGGGCTACGGCCTGGCGCAAACCCTGCGCGAGATGAACGTCAAGCTCAAGCGCATCCTGCCGGTGGACATGTTCTGTTGCGCCACGTTGTTGTGCCTGAGCGCCCAGCGGCGCGTGGTGGAGGTGTGGAACGGCGGCATGCCCGAAGGCTATGTGCATGAAGTGGCCACGGGCAAGCGCACGGCCTTGGTGTCACGGCATTTGCCGCTGGGCGTGCTGTCGGCACAAGCGTTTGATGACAGTACTGAAGTCTGGCCGATGGCGCTGGGCGATCGGGTGTTTCTGCTCTCCGACGGCGTGCTCGACACCGCCAACGCCAATGACCAGTTGTTCGGCGTCGAACGTTTGCAGCAGGTATTCGCCGCCAATCACGAGCCTGACCGGTTGTTCGAGGATATCGAACGGGCCCTGGCGGCGTTTCGGGGCGAGGCGCGGGACGACGTGAGCATGGTGGAAATCACCTTGCAGGCCGGCCAGTCGTTGCGTGCGGCCGAGCCGATGTACGCTGACAGCGGCCAGTCGTGCCCGCTGGACTGGTCGGTCAGTTTTGAGTTTCGCGCCCAGACCCTCAAACGCTACAACCCGTTGCCGTATCTGTTGCAGCTGTTGCTGGAGATCCACGGCCTGCGCGCCCAGAGTGGAGCGTTGTACAGCGTGATGGCTGAGCTGTATTCCAACGCGCTGGAGCATGGCGTACTGGGCCTGGATTCGCGGCTCAAGCGTGATGCCCGGGGGTTTGCCGAGTATTATCGCCAGCGCAACGAGCGGCTGGCGCGATTGGACAAGGGTTACGTGCGTGTGCATGTCGAGGTGGTGCCGACCGACGCCGGCGGCAAAATGACCTTGCGCATCGAAGACAGCGGGCCCGGGTTTGATGTGGAGCACGTGCTGGCACGCCCGCTGGATGTCGACCGTCTGTCTGGCCGGGGTTTGAGCCTGGTGCGTCAGTTGAGCAGCGATGTACGCTGGTCCGATGGCGGGCGCAGTGTGTGCGTGGAGTTTTGCTGGGGGGCTCTGGCATAATCCGCCGATTCTTGATCAAGGAGCGAGCAAGTGGCCGAGATTCATCTGGACCCCGACGTGTTGTCGGGTTTGCAGGAGGTGATGGAGGGCGAGTATCCCAAGTTGCTGGATACCTTTCTCGATGACTCGCAAAAGCGTGTGGAGGCATTGCGCAAGGCGCGTGATGATGCCAAGGCGCTGGGGCGGATTGCCCATAGTTTCAAGGGCAGCAGCGGCAACCTTGGGGCAGTGCGGTTGGCGCAGTTGTGCCAGCGGTTGGAGGTTGAGTCGGTGGGCACGGCGGCTGCGGATCTTGGGGCGTTGGTGGATCAGATTGATCTTGAGTTCGCTTTGGTTCGGCCGATGTATGAGTCGGAGCGGGAGCGGTTTCAGGTTTAGGTTTTGTTTTGTGTACATATCCGTTACTGCGGTAACGGCGGCTTATGGTTCCGCCCTTACGGCGGGTCACTTTGAAAAGCGCAAAGTAACCAAACGCTCTTGCCCCTACACTCGGCACCTCGCTCACGCTCGGTGTGCCCTCACTCCGGCAGGACGTCGGGTTGCCCACGGATTCAAGCCTGCGTTCGGCCAGCGTGTTTAACGGGGCGCCTCAGATCAAGATCAAAAGCAAGAGCGCGGCGGCCTGACAGCCGGCCTGAGTGGTTGGATCAAAGGCGCTGTTTTTGCCAGGGCAGATCGCGTTTCTTCAGGCAAATGAACATCCAACTGTGGGAGCGGGCTTGCTCGCGAATGCGGTGGGTCAGTCAGCATATTTGTAACTGATAGACCGCATTCGCGAGCAAGCCCGCTCCCACATTTTTGACCGAGTAAGACTTAAATATCTGCACAAATCTGCTTCTCTGTGGGAGCTGGCTTGCCTGCGATGCAGGCACCTCGGTACATCAGGCACACCCAGTTGATGCCATCGCAGGCAAGCCAGCTCCCACACCAACTGCTTTTGATCTACACCACTCAGGCCGGCTGTCACGGGACAGGCCCATGCTTACTTTTGCGCTGTTCAAAAGTGAGCCGCCGTAAGGGCGGAACCAATATCAGCCCCCCACAAATACCGGATATTCACCACAAACCAAAACCTGGCCCAACTCTTGCTCTACCTCCCAATACTGCATCCCCGATCCCCAATGCAGTGGAGACCCTTACCTATGCCAGTCGCCCCGAACTCGCTTCTTCAGGCTGCCCCCGCGGCCAAGCCTCAAGCGCCTGCCCCGACCCCTGCGGTGGCGGCTGCGGACCCGCGTGACAAGGCCCCTGGCTTCGCCCAGGTGTTCGCCAGCCAAGGCTCAAAACCGACAGTAAAAACCGACGACACCCCGGCCAAGCCCACGCGGGACAAGCCTTCTGACGCAAGCGCCAAGCCTGCGGCCAGCAACGACAAGCCTGCCACCAGCACGCCAGCGGTTGCCGATAGCGGCAATCCCTTGCCTGCCACGCCGCCGGCCAAGTCCGACGACAGTGCGAGCACTGACGACGACAAAACCACTGACCCGACCGTTGCGCAGCAGCCCCCGGCAGACCCGGTCGTCGACCCGGCGGTGATTGCCGCCGTCACGCCGGTGGTCGTTCCGGTACCCGTGCAAACACCGGCACCTGCCGCAACCACTCAGGACGACAAGGCCCAGCCCGTCGTCGCAGCGCCCGTCGCCGCCACCGAAGATGCCAAGCAGCCCGCGTTCGACCCCACAGCCGATCCGCTGGATTCGATGCCCGCCGTGCGCCTGGCGATGGAGCAGGGCGGCCATGTGTCGGCCAGTAGCCAGACCCCGCAGAAAACCACCCCGACCACCCCGCAGGATCAACCGACCGCTGCGCAGAACTTTGCCGCCGGCCTGGCCAATATGGTCGACCAGCAAGCCACCAAAGACAGCACTGACGGCGGTGACAAAGCCTTCAGCGGTTTGATCGACGGCGGCCTCAAGGATTTGAAGGACGCCAGCAGCGATACTCGGGTTGACGATTTCGCCAATCGCCTGGCCGCGCTGACCCAGGCCGCCACGCCGAAAACCGCAAATGCCTTGCCGCCGGTAGCCAACGCGCCGCTGGCGATGCATCAAAGTGGCTGGACCGAAGAGGTGGTCAACCGCGTGATGTACCTCTCCAGCGCCAACCTCAAGTCGGCGGAGATCCAGTTGCAGCCGGCTGAGCTGGGGCGCCTGGATATCAAGGTCAACATGACGGCGGACCAGCAGGCTCAGGTGACGTTCATGAGTGGTCACGCGGTGGTGCGCGAAGCGTTGGAAACTCAATCTGGCCGCCTGCGTGAGATGTTCGCCCAGCAGGGCATGGGGCAGGTGGACGTTAATGTGTCCGACCAGTCCCGTGGCTGGCAGGGGCAAGGCCAGGAGCAACAGCAGCAGAACCAGGCGCGCGGCGTGAGTGGCGGCGGCGGGCGTGGGGATAGCGGTGACGCGGGTGATCATCCGGAGGTGGCTGCGGCCGTCGCACCGGTGATCCAGAGCGTGATTGGTTCCAGCGCGGTTGATTACTACGCCTGACTTGTGCCAAACACAGGTCTAAATGTGGGAGCGGGCTTGCTCGCGAATGCGCAAGTTCAGTCAGCACATCTATGACTGATAGGCCGCATTCGCGAGCAAGCCCGCTCCCACATTTGATTTGTGCTGCACCCTCTACACCAGACAACTCTGGCATAACACTTGCTCTTGCCTTTGCGTAGATCTATGAATCCCAGAATAGTGACGGATTATTGGCATGGCGAAGAGCGACGACGCAGCAAAACCACCTGCAGCCAAGGGCAAGCTCAAGCTTATCCTGTTGATCGTGCTGGGCGTGCTCCTGGCCGTCGGCGCCTCGATTGGCGGCACCTGGTACATCATGCACAGCAGCGCCAGCAAACCGGCCCCCGCCGCCGAAACCGCCACTAACGTCAAGCAACCGGCAATCTTCGAGCCGATGCTTCCGGCCTTTGTCGCCAACTTCAACCAGAACGGTCGTCAACGCTACCTGCAGGTGAGCATCACCTTGCTGGCGCGTAACCAGGCGGACCTGGATGCGCTCAAAGTGCACATGCCGGTGATCCGCAACAACCTGGTGATGCTGTTCTCCGGTCAGAGCTTCGACAGCCTGGCCACGCCCGTCGGCCAGGAAATGCTGCGTCAGAAGGTCACTGCCAGCGTGCAGGAAGTGGCCCAGAAAGAGCTTGGCAAAGTCGTGGTCGAGCAGGCGCTCTTCACTAACTTCGTATTGCAGTAGGATCACGACATGGCCGTGCAAGACCTGCTGTCCCAGGATGAAATCGACGCGCTGCTGCATGGCGTCGACGATGGTCTGGTACAGACCGAAATGGCTGCCGAGCCCGGCAGCGTCAAAAGTTATGACCTGACCAGCCAGGATCGCATCGTCCGTGGACGCATGCCGACGCTGGAGATGATCAACGAACGTTTTGCCCGCTACACCCGTATCAGCATGTTCAACATGCTGCGCCGCTCGGCGGACGTGGCGGTGGGTGGCGTGCAGGTGATGAAGTTCGGTGAATACGTGCACTCGCTGTACGTGCCCACCAGCCTCAACCTGGTCAAGATCAAGCCGCTGCGCGGCACCGCGCTGTTCATCCTCGACGCCAAGCTGGTGTTCAAGCTGGTGGACAACTTCTTCGGCGGCGACGGCCGTCACGCCAAGATCGAAGGCCGTGAATTCACCCCCACCGAACTGCGCGTGGTGCGCATGGTGCTCGAGCAAGCCTTCATCGACTTGAAGGAAGCCTGGCAGGCGATCATGGAAGTCAATTTCGAGTACATCAACTCGGAAGTGAACCCGGCCATGGCCAATATCGTCGGCCCCAGCGAAGCCATTGTGGTCTCCACCTTCCACATCGAACTCGATGGCGGTGGCGGCGACCTGCACGTGACCATGCCGTATTCGATGATCGAACCGGTGCGCGAGATGCTCGACGCCGGGTTTCAGTCCGACCTCGACGACCAGGACGAACGCTGGGTCAAGGCCCTGCGCGAAGACCTGCTGGACGTCGACGTGCCTTTAAGCGCCACTGTGGCCCGTCGCCAGCTGCGTTTGCGCGATATTTTGCACATGCAGCCGGGGGATGTGATCCCCGTGGAATTGCCGGACGAACTGATCATGCGCGCCAACGGTGTACCGTCGTTCAAGGTCAAGCTGGGTTCCCACAAAGGCAACCTGGCGTTGCAAGTGATCGAACCGATCAACCGCCGCTGATCACTCTTACTTTTTGCTGCGCCGAGGACATGTAATGGCTACCGAACACGAAAACACTTCCGCCGAAGACCAGGCCCTGGCTGACGAATGGGCTGCGGCCCTGGAAGAAACCGGCGATGTAGGCCAGGACGATATCGACGCGCTGCTCGCCGCCGACGCTGCCACCTCGCCCGCCGGCAACCGCCTGCCGATGGAAGAATTCGGCAGCGTGCCGAAGAACAACGAGCCGGTGACCCTTGATGGCCCGAACCTGGATGTGATCCTCGACATTCCGGTATCGATCTCCATGGAAGTGGGCAGCACCGAAATCAACATCCGCAACCTGTTGCAACTCAACCAGGGTTCGGTGATCGAGTTGGACCGCCTGGCCGGTGAGCCGCTGGACGTGCTGGTCAACGGCACGCTGATCGCCCATGGCGAGGTGGTGGTGGTCAACGAGAAGTTCGGCATCCGCCTGACGGACGTGATCAGCCCGAGCGAACGCATCAAGAAGTTGCGCTGAGATGAAGTATTCGATGGCGGGACTGTTTCTGGCGCTGCCATTGAGCGCCTTGGCGGCTGAGCCGGTGGCCCAGGCGGCAGCGGCTGCGCCGGTGGTCAGCAGTGGCATTGGCGGGCAGTTGACCCAGTTGGTGCTGGGTTTGCTGCTGGTGGTTGGCCTGATTTTTGTGTTGGCCTGGCTGATGCGCCGCGTGCAGCGTATCGGGCCGGGCAATGGCCAGGTGATCGAGATGGTCGGCTCGCGCGCCCTCGGCCCGCGTGATCGTTTGGTGCTGGTGCAGGTGGGCGATGAGCAGATTCTGCTCGGCATCACGCCCGGGCGCATCACGCCGTTGCACGTGCTCAAGACGCCGGTGGAGGTGGCCAAGACCGAGGCTGCCACGCCTGAATTCGCCCAGCGCCTGATGGAATTGCTGGGCAAGGATCAGAAGGATAAAAAGTAATGCGCGTTTTGTTGACGCTCATGCTGTTGCTGGCTGCGCCGTTGGCGTTTGCGGCCGACCCGTTGTCGATCCCGGCGATTACCCTGGGCACCAACGCGGCCGGGGCGCAGGAATATTCGGTCAGCCTGCAGATCCTGCTGATCATGACGGCGCTGAGCTTTATCCCGGCGTTCGTCATGCTGATGACCAGCTTCACGCGGATCATCATTGTGTTTTCGATTTTGCGTCAGGCCCTGGGCCTGCAGCAGACGCCGTCGAACCAGATCCTCACCGGCATGGCCTTGTTCCTGACGCTGTTCATCATGGCGCCGGTGTTTGACAAGGTGAACCAGCAAGCCCTGCAACCCTATTTGGCGGAAAAGCTCACTGCGCAGGCTGCCGTTGAAAAAGCCCAGGGCCCGATCAAGGATTTCATGCTGTCGCAAACCCGCTCCAGCGACCTTGAGCTGTTCATGCGCCTGTCCAAGCGCACCGACATCGCCACGCCGGATCAGGCGCCGCTGACCATCCTCGTGCCTGCGTTCGTCACCTCGGAACTGAAAACCGCGTTCCAGATCGGCTTCATGATCTTCATCCCGTTCCTGATCATCGACCTGGTGGTGGCGAGCGTGCTGATGGCGATGGGTATGATGATGCTGTCGCCGCTGATCATTTCGTTGCCGTTCAAGATCATGTTGTTTGTGCTGGTGGACGGCTGGGCGCTGATTATCGGCACCCTGGCCAGCAGTTTCGGCGGGGTATAGCGCGATGACGCCAGAAGTTGCGGTCGACCTGTTCCGTGAAGCGTTGTGGCTGACCACCATGATGGTCGCCGTGCTGGTGGTGCCGAGCCTGTTGGTCGGCCTGCTGGTGGCGATGTTCCAGGCCGCGACCCAGATCAACGAACAGACCTTGAGCTTCCTGCCGCGCCTGCTGGTGATGCTGATCACCCTGATCGTCGCCGGCCCTTGGCTGGTGCAAACTTTCATGGAATACATCCTGCAGCTGTACGGCAGTATTCCGCAGTTGATCGGCTGACCGGATGCAGTCCGTCCTGGCCTTGACTGACACCCAGATCAGCACCTGGGTGGCGTCTTTCATCCTGCCGATGTTCCGCGTCACGGCCGTACTGATGACCATGCCGGTGTTTGGCACCACCCTGGTTCCGCGCCGTATCCGCCTGTATTTCGCCTTTGCCATCACTGTGGTGATCGTCCCCGGGTTGCCGCCGATGCCGCCGGTGAATGCCCTGGACCTGAGTGCCTTGTTGCTGATTGCCGAACAGATCCTGATCGGTGCGCTGATGGGCTTCTCGCTCACGCTGTTTTTTCAGGCGTTCGTGATTGCCGGGCAAATCATTTCGATCCAGATGGGCATGGGCTTCGCGTCCATGGTCGACCCCACCAACGGCGTGTCGGTGGCAGTGATCGGGCAATTCCTGACCATGCTGGTGACCCTGATTTTCCTGTCGATGAACGGCCACTTGGTGGTGTTCGAGGTCATGACCGAAAGCTTCACCACCCTGCCGGTGGGCTCGGGGCTGGTGGTCAGTCACTTCTGGGAACTGGTGGGGCGCCTGAGCTGGGTGCTGGGCGCCTCGCTGTTGCTGGTGTTGCCGGCGATCACCGCGCTGCTGGTGGTCAACATCGCGTTTGGCGTGATGACCCGCGCGGCGCCGCAACTGAACATCTTCTCGATTGGTTTCCCCCTGACGCTGGTGTTGGGCATGGGGATTTTCTGGATCGGCATGGCCGACATTCTCAATCAGTATCAACCGCTGGCGACCGACGCCTTGCAGTTTTTACGTGACTTGGCACGGGCGCGTTAAGCCATGGCCGAGAGCGAGAGTGGCCAGGACAAAACAGAAGACCCCACGGAGAAACGCAAAAAGGACTCCAGGGAAAAGGGCGAGATTGCCCGCTCCAAAGAACTCAATACCCTGGCGGTGATGCTCGCCGGCGCCGGTGGCCTGCTGATCTACGGCGGCGGCCTGGCGCTGGACCTGATGGAGCTGATGAAGCTCAACTTCTCTTTGCCCCGCGAAGTATTGCTCAGCCCTGGCGCGATGGGGTTGTACCTTTTGCATTCGGGCAAAATCGCGATTCTGGCGGTGCAGCCGGTGCTGATCACCTTGCTGCTGGCGGCGTTGATCGGGCCGGTGTCTCTCGGCGGTTGGCTGTTTGCGCCGGGCAGCATGGCGCCCAAATTCAGTCGCATGAACCCCGGGCCCGGGCTCAAGCGGATGTTTTCCAGCAAGGCGTTGATTGAGCTGCTCAAGGCGCTGGCCAAATTCATCCTGATTCTGTTTGTGGCGCTGACCGTGTTGTCGTCCGACATCGACGACTTGTTGCGCATCGCCCACGAGCCGCTCGAGTCGGCGATCATTCACAGCCTGCAGCTGGTGGGTTGGAGTTCGTTGTGGATGGCCTGCGGGCTGATCATCATTGCCGCCGTGGACGCACCGATCCAGCTGTGGGAGGCCCACAAAAAACTGCTGATGACCAAGCAGGAAGTGCGCGACGAGCACAAGGATCAGGAGGGCCGGCCTGAGGTCAAGCAGCGCATTCGCCAGCTGCAGCGCGAAATGTCCCAGCGCAAGATGATGGCGGCGGTGCCCGACGCCGACGTGGTCATCACCAACCCGACCCACTACGCCGTGGCCCTCAAGTACGACCCGGAAAAGGGTGGCGCGCCGATGCTGCTGGCCAAGGGTAGTGACTTCACCGCGCTGAAAATCCGCGAAATCGCCGTGGCCAACGACATCCTGTTGCTGGAGTCGCCGGAGTTGGCGCGGTCGATCTTCTACTCCACCGATCTGGACCAGGAAATCCCTGCCGGCCTGTACCTCGCCGTGGCGCAGGTATTGGCCTATGTCTATCAAATCCGCCAATACCGCGCGGGCAAGGGCAAGCGCCCGGATCCGCTCAAGGATCTGCCGATTCCGCCGGAATTGCGCCGCGACGCCTGATTTTCTGCGTTTGAGCTACGCTCAGACCGGCAGAATTGACACCGTTCCATTCGTCTGAAACCCCGCCCTGACTGTCAATGTTGACAGTAGCCAGCGCCACCGCCTCGCGGTTCCATGACGCCAGACACCTGCGCACATGCAGTCACTAGATGCAGAGGACAGTGCCATGGAAGCAATGACAGGCACCATTAAGTCGTATGACCGGAGAACCGGCGAGGGCTTCATTGTGCTCGATGGCGAGCGCGAGCCGGTACGGCTGGACCTCAAGAGTTCGGAGGGTGTTTGGCTGAAAAAAGGCCAGCGTGTGCAATGCGCCAGAATCCACCGCCCCAAGGGTGTTTTTGCATTCGGCGTCAGGCTTATCTAACGAATTTTCGAATGAAAAGGCAGGAGGGCAGACATGGCGACCGGCACAGTGAAGTGGTTCAACGAGGCCAAGGGGTTTGGGTTTATTCTCCAGGACGACGGAGGGCCTGAGGTTTTTGTGCACTATTCGGCAATCAATGCCCATGGATTCAAAAAGCTGAGTGAGGGGCAAAAAGTCCAATTTGACGTGACTCAAGGCCAAAAAGGCCCTCAAGCCGAGAACGTGCAACCTTCCCCGCAATGATTGTTCCCACGCTCTCGCGCAGGAACGCACCCCGTGACGTTCTGCGTCACCCTTCCTGAATCAACCCCGAACCCAATGTGGGAGCTGGCTTGCCTGCGATGCAGACACCTCGGTCTTTCAGACACATCGAGTAGATGCCATCGCAGGCAAGCCAGCTTGTATGCTAGGACTTGAAGGGAGGAGGAGGGACAAAGCCAGATTCTGACTGTTGGCGCAGTACAGACCGTGGGAGATTTCGCCCCTCCTCCTTTCACCCAAGCGCCGATAAAGAATGCATCTGGCTATGACCGACGATAGGAACAAGCCTGCGCCTCTGGGTGAGCCCTTCAAGTGCTCAAAACCTTAGCCCGGAGGAAGTCACTATGGCAATGCCAGTTCCCGTCTCCAAGCCGATTGTTGGTATTGATGTCGCAAAAAATGAATTGGTGATTTATCACGCCGATCTCGATCTTTTGGAAGCAATCCCGAATACCAAAGCCGCTATCAAAAAGTGGCTGAGGGCTTTACCAGGCAGCGTTGCTATCGCCATTGAGGCCACCAACACCTACCACTTGGAGTTTGCTGATCTGGCCTATGAAGCTGGCTGCGTTATCTACATGGTCGGTGGTTATGAACTCAGTCATTACCGCAAAAGTGTGAAGGTTCGTGCCAAAACTGATGCCCTGGATGCCCAATTACTAGCACGGTATTTGCGAAAAGAAGCCGACGAGCTTCACCCCTGGACACCGCCGTCCCCTCTTTATCGCCAACTGTTAAGCCTTTTCCGCCGCCGTGCCGCCCTGGTTCAAGCTCGCGTTAGCCTGACGCAAAGCTGGGCGAATGAACCGCTGTTGAAGGCCTCTTTTGCCGAGCAAATGAAGTCGATGCAAAGACTTGAAGGATTGATCGAAAAAATGATCAGCGATCGACTGAAAGAGGCTGGGTTACTGGGCCAACTCAAACGTTGCATGAGCGTTGAAGGTATCGGTTTTTTGACCGGGGCTCGCTTGATTACCAGCTTCCAGCGAGGGGACTTTAGAAACGCGGACGCATTTATCGCTTTCTTGGGTATGGACTTGCGCGTCTCCAAGTCCGGGCAGAAAGATAATCGGCGCAGTTTAAGCAAGCGCGGCGACTCAGAAGCGCGGCGCCTTCTGCATAACGCAGCAATGGCGGCTAGCCGGACTGCAGCATGGAAGGAGTTTTACCAGGCGCAGCGGGCACGGGGATATAGCACCACTCAGGTACTGGTAATGTTGGCTCGCAAGCTTGCTCGGGTGGTATTTGCCTTGCTGAAAGGGCAAAACGAATACCAACCGAAGGTTGGTTGAGGGTTGCCCCCAACCATAGAATCTCCCACAGATGAATCGGTTACCCCTCGACGATCGTCGCCCTGAAACCAAAGTTGGAAGGCTTCTTGCAATACCGCCTTCAAGACGCCCCTCGGCGTCAAAACTTTGCTTCAAGGAACACGAGGAATACCGGTGGTAGATCGCTCTCAAATGCTCAGCACGGCCCGTGGCACCCTGACTGACCTGTCGCGGGGCAACCTGGGTGTGCCGTTGTTGTTGCTGGTGATGCTGGCAATGATGATGTTGCCGATGCCGCCGTTCCTGCTCGACGTGTTCTTCACCTTCAACATTGCCCTGTCCGTCGTGGTACTGCTGGTGTGCGTATACGCCCTGCGGCCGCTGGATTTCGCGGTGTTTCCGACCATTCTGCTGGTGGCCACCCTGCTGCGGCTGGCGTTGAACGTGGCCTCGACCCGTGTGGTCATGCTCCACGGCCAGGACGGCCACGCCGCCGCCGGCAAGGTGATCCAGGCCTTTGGTGAGGTGGTGATCGGCGGTAACTACGTGGTCGGTATCGTGGTGTTTGCGATCCTGATGATCATCAACTTCGTGGTGGTCACCAAGGGCGCCGGGCGCATTTCCGAGGTGAGCGCGCGGTTTACCCTGGATGCCATGCCCGGCAAGCAGATGGCCATCGACGCCGACCTCAACGCTGGCCTGATCGATCAGAACCAGGCCAAGTCCCGTCGCCTGGAAGTCGCCCAGGAGGCCGAGTTCTACGGTTCGATGGACGGTGCGAGCAAATTCGTGCGCGGTGACGCCATCGCCGGCCTGCTGATTTTGTTCATCAACCTCATCGGCGGCATGGCGGTCGGTATCTTCCAGCACGGCATGACCTTTGGCGATGCGGGCAAGGTGTACGCTTTGCTGACCATCGGTGACGGTTTAGTGGCGCAATTGCCATCACTGTTGTTATCTACAGCGGCGGCCATCATGGTGACCCGTGCTTCGGGCTCCGAAGACATGGGCAAGCAGATCAGCCGCCAGATGTTCGCCTCGCCAAAAGCGTTGGCTGTGGCAGCGGGCATCATGGCGATCATGGGCATCGTGCCCGGCATGCCGCACGTGTCGTTCCTGAGCATGGCGGCCATGGCGGCCGGCGCGGCCTACCTGTTCTGGCGCAAGCAAAATGCGGTGAAGGTGCTGGCGCAACAAGAGATCGCCCGCCAGCAGGATTTGCTGCCGTCTCCGGCCCGTGCCCAGGAAACCAAGGAGTTGGGCTGGGATGACGTGACCCCGATCGACATGATCGGCCTGGAAGTGGGCTACCGCCTGATTCCGCTGGTGGACCGCAACCAGGGTGGCCAACTGCTCGCGCGGATCAAGGGCGTGCGCAAAAAACTGTCGCAGGACCTGGGTTTCCTGATGCCCACCGTGCATATCCGCGACAATCTCGACCTGGCGCCCAGCGCCTATCGCCTGACGCTGATGGGCGTGATCCTGGCCGAAGCCGAGATCTACCCGGACCGCGAGCTGGCGATCAACCCCGGCCAGGTGTTCGGTACGCTTAATGGCATTACCGCCAAAGATCCGGCTTTCGGCCTGGAAGCGGTGTGGATCGAAGTCAGCCAGCGCAGCCAGGCGCAGTCCCTCGGTTACACCGTGGTGGACGCCAGCACGGTGGTCGCCACCCACCTCAACCAGATTCTGTACAAGCACTCCCACGAGCTGATCGGCCACGAGGAAGTCCAGCAATTGATGGGTTTGCTGGCCAAGGCCTCGCCAAAACTGGCCGAAGAACTGGTGCCGGGCGTGCTGTCGCTGTCGCAATTGCTCAAGGTGTTGCAAGCCTTGCTGGCCGAGCAGGTGCCCGTGCGCGACATCCGCAGCATTGCCGAGGCCATCGCCAACAATGCCGCCAAGAGTCAAGATACTGCCGCTCTGGTGGCTGCGGTGCGTGTCGGCTTGTCCCGCGCCATCGTGCAAAGCATTGTAGGCGTTGAGTCTGAGCTGCCTGTGATCACCCTGGAGCCAAGGTTGGAACAAATATTGCTCAACAGTATTCAGAAGGCCGGGCTTGGCCAGGAAGAGGGCGTTCTGCTGGAACCAAGCATGGCTGAAAAACTGCAGCGTTCGTTGATCGAAGCCGCTCAGCGTCAGGAAATGGCGGGCCACCCGGTGATTCTGCTGGTGGCAGGCCCGGTTCGAGCGATGTTGTCGCGGTTTGGTCGCCTGGCAGTTCCGAATTTGCACGTTTTGGCTTATCAGGAAATTCCTGACAACAAGCAAGTGACTATCGTCGCGACAGTAGGGCCCAACGGCTGAGGTAGTGGGTTATGCAAGTTAAGCGTTTTTTCGCCGCCGATATGCGTCAGGCCATGAAACTGGTACGTGATGAGCTGGGCGCCGATGCCGCGATTATCGGAAACCGCCGCATTGCCGGCGGTGTCGAGCTGACGGCTGCCCTGGATTACACGCCCCAGGCCTTGGCGCCGCGCGTGCCGAACATGGAGCTCGAAGACGAGCTGCGCAAGACCGCTTCGCGCATTGTCTCGGCCCAGGCTGAACTGAGCATGCGCGGCGACAGCGATGCCACCACCAATCGCCAATTGTTCGCCGGGCTGCCGCTGACGGCGTCCGAGCCTTTGGTCGAGCCAACGTTCAAAGAACCGCCACGTCCTGCTGCGCCAGCCCCGGCCGCTGCGGTTGACCAGCGCGTGTTCGATTCGATGCGCTTTGAACTCAACGGGTTGCGCGAACTGCTGGAAGTGCAGCTTGGCTCGCTGGCGTGGACCCAGCTGCAAGGCAGCAAGCCTGCACAAGCCAACCTGTGGCGCCGCCTGCAACGGATCGGCCTGTCCGGCCCATTGTCCCGCGACCTGCTGGCGCTCACCGCCGAAGTTGAAGAGCCGCGCCAGGCCTGGCGTATGCTGCTGGCCCACTTGGCGCGCATGATCGTCACCCCGGAAATCGAACCCCTGGAAGAGGGCGGTGTAATCGCCATGGTCGGCCCCGCCGGCATGGGCAAGACCACCACCCTGGCCAAGCTGGCCGCGCGTTACGTGCTTAAATACGGCGCGCAGAATATCGCGCTGGTGAGCATGGACAGCTACCGCATCGGCGCTCAGGAACAGCTCAAGACCCTGGGCCGTATCCTCAACGTGCCGGTGACCCACGTCGACCCGGGCCAGTCCCTGGCCAATGCCCTCGACCCGCTGCTGCGCAAACGCGTGGTGCTGATCGATACCGCCGGCCTGCAAGCCAGCGACCCGGCCTTGCGCATGCAACTGGAAAGCCTGGCCGGGCGTGGCATCAAATCAAAGAATTACCTGGTGCTTGCAACCACTAGCCAGAAACAGGTTCTTACCGCTGCGTACCACAGCTACAAGCGCTGCGGCCTGGCCGGTTGCATCCTGACCAAGCTCGACGAAACCGCGAGCCTGGGTGAAGTGTTGAGCCTGGCGATCAGCCATGAATTACCGGTTGCTTACCTGACTGACGGCCCGCGGATTCCGGATGATCTGCATCTGCCGCGCCGTCATCAGTTGGTCAGCCGTGCCGTCAGTGTGCAAATGCAAGAAGAGCCTAGCGAGGAAGCGATGGCTGACATGTTCGCGGACCTTTACCACAACCCGGCAAAACGGGTCGGTTGAGGGCAGTGAACACCGTGAAAAGTATCTACATCGATGGTCTGCAAGCGATTCACGCGGCCAAGCCATGTAGCCTGCGTCTAAGCAAGACAAGGTAAAGAAATAAAATGGGCAGCATGCATCCCGTACAGGTGATCGCGGTGACCGGCGGCAAAGGTGGCGTCGGGAAAACTAACGTGTCAGTGAATTTGTCCCTGGCCCTGGCAGAGCTTGGCCGTCGCGTCATGCTGCTGGATGCTGACCTGGGGTTGGCGAACGTCGACGTTTTGCTGGGGCTGACACCCAAACACACCCTCGCCGATGTGATCGAAGGCCGCTGTGAGCTGCGCGATGTGCTGCTGCAGGGGCCAGGCGGCATTCGCATCGTGCCGGCGGCGTCGGGCACCCAGAGCATGGTGCACCTGAGCCCGGCGCAGCATGCCGGCCTGATTCAGGCATTCAGCGATATCGGCGACAACCTCGACGTGCTGGTGATCGACACCGCCGCCGGGATCGGCGAGTCCGTGGTCAGCTTCGTGCGCGCGGCGCAGGAAGTGTTGCTGGTGGTGTGCGATGAACCCACCTCGATCACCGACGCTTACGCCCTGATCAAACTGCTTAACCGTGACTACGGCATGAACCGCTTCCGTGTGCTGGCCAACATGGCCCAAAGCCCGCAGGAAGGGCGCAACCTGTTCGCCAAGTTGACCAAGGTCACGGATCGCTTCCTCGATGTCGCCTTACAATACGTCGGCGCAGTTCCGTATGACGAGTGTGTGCGCAAGGCCGTGCAAAAGCAGCGTGCGGTCTATGAAGCGTTCCCTCGTTCGAAGTGCGCACTGGCGTTCAAGGCCATTGCCCAGAAGGTCGATACCTGGCCGTTGCCTGCCAACCCGCGGGGGCATCTGGAGTTTTTCGTCGAGCGTTTGGTGCATCAGACGAGCGCAGGACCGGTGCTATGACATCCAGCGGCTACAACCTTTACAAAAAGTCGGCACGTGACAGCCAGGGCGAACTGATCGAGCGCTATGCGCCCCTGGTCAAGCGCATTGCCTATCACTTGCTGGCACGCCTGCCCGCCAGCGTGCAGGTGGAAGACCTGATCCAGGCCGGCATGATCGGCCTGCTCGAAGTGTCGACCAAATACGACGCGAGCAAGGGTGCGAGTTTCGAGACATATGCGGGTATCCGCATCCGTGGCGCGATGCTCGATGAAGTGCGTAAAGGGGATTGGGCGCCGCGTTCGGTACACCGCAACACGCGAATGGTCAGTGACGCGATTCGCGCAATTGAAGCAAAAACCGGCCGTGACGCTAAAGATCATGAAGTTGCGGCCGAACTCCAATTGAGTCTCGACGATTACTACGGGATTTTGAACGATACCTTGGGCAGCCGCCTGTTCAGTTTCGACGACCTGTTGCAGGACGGCGAACACGAAGGGCTGCACGAGGACGGCGCGAGTGCACATCTCGAACCGTCGCGCGACCTGGAAGATGAACGTTTCCAGGGGGCGTTGGCGGAGGCGATTGCCAATTTGCCGGAGCGTGAGCGACTGGTGCTGGCGCTGTACTACGACGAAGAGCTGAACCTCAAGGAAATCGGTGAGGTCCTGGGGGTCAGCGAATCGCGTGTCAGCCAGCTGCATAGCCAGTGCGCAGCCCGCTTGCGGGGACGATTGGGAGAGTGGCGCGCGCGCTGACAGGCAGTGTGGGGACACTGCAGACGCTACCGCGAAGGCTTCACGTTTTCGCGGATCAGTTCCGTGGTGCCCTGGGCAGTCCTTTTTGTGTAACGCCTGTTGATTGAAATGGCGCGTCCAGGTGCTGGGCGCGTTTAAGACTGCTTGGAGGTCGAATTGGACAAGAACATGAAAATCCTCATCGTTGATGACTTCTCAACGATGCGGCGGATCATAAAAAACCTGTTGCGTGACCTTGGGTTCACCAACACGGTCGAGGCGGATGACGGCATTACGGCGATTCCGATCCTCAACAGCGGGAGCATCGACTTTCTGGTAACCGACTGGAACATGCCGGGCATGACCGGTATCGACCTGCTGCGCCACGTGCGTGCGGATGAAAAGCTGCGCAGCCTGCCTGTGCTGATGGTGACCGCTGAAGCCAAGCGTGAACAGATCATTGAAGCCGCCCAAGCCGGGGTCAACGGTTACGTGGTCAAGCCGTTCACGGCGCTGGCACTGAAAGAGAAGATCGAAAAAATCTTCGAACGCATCGGTCATTGATGCTGCCACGGGGGCGCTATGGAGCATAACGAAACGTCACAGGGAGACTTTGAGTCGACCCTGAAAAAGCATGCTCACCAGTTGGTTGAAAGCCTTGAAAAAGGCCAGTTCGGCGACGCGGTGCAGTTGATCCATGAGCTCAACCAGACCCGTGACCGCGGCCTGTATCAGGAAGTGGGCAAGCTCACACGCGAGCTGCACAGTGCGATCGTCAATTTCCAGATTGACCCGCATATGCCCCAGGCCGAAGAGATTTCGCAAATCACCGACGCGACCGAACGCCTGTCCTATGTGGTCAGGCTGACTGAAGCGGCGGCCAACCGCACCATGGACCTGGTGGAAAACGCCACGCCGCTGGTCAACGGTATGGCCAACGAAGCCCAGGCCCTGAGTGTTGACTGGGGCCGCTTCATGCGTCGGGAAGTGGGCGCTGAAGAGTTTCGTGAGCTGGCGCGTCGGGTCGACAGTTTTCTGTCGCGCAGCGAGCAGGAAAACCGCACGGTTTCCAGCAACCTCAACGACATTCTGCTGGCCCAGGATTACCAGGACCTCACCGGTCAGGTGATCAAACGCGTGACCCAACTGGTCACCGAAGTGGAAAGCAATTTGCTCAAACTGGTGCTCATGGCTGGCCAGGTCGATCGTTTTGCCGGTATTGAACATGACCGCGCGGCGATCCTCTCGGAAAAAGATCCAAAAAAACATCTCGCCAAGGGTGAAGGTCCGCAGATTCATGCCGATAAACGTGAAGACGTTGTATCCGGGCAAGACGACGTAGACGATTTGTTGTCCAGTTTAGGCTTCTAAGGAGCACCCACATGAGCTTCGGCGCCGATGAAGAAATCCTTCAGGATTTCCTTGTAGAGGCCGGCGAAATTTTAGAGCAGTTGTCCGAGCAACTGGTCGAGCTGGAAAGCCGACCGGATGATGCGAACCTGCTCAATGCAATTTTTCGCGGTTTTCACACTGTAAAAGGGGGCGCCGGCTTCCTCCAGCTCCATGAGCTGGTGGAGTGCTGCCACATCGCCGAGAACGTGTTCGACATCCTGCGCAAGGGTGAGCGCCACGTTGATTCGGAATTGATGGACGTGATTCTCGAAGCACTGGATGCAGTCAACGGCATGTTCAGCGAAGTGCGCGAACGTGCCCCGATCACCGCGGCTACCCCGGAACTGCTGGCCGCCCTGGCGCGCCTGGCAGAACCCGCCGACACCTCGACGCCGGTTGCCGTTGCAGCCCCCGCGCCGGTGGTGGAAGCCGAGCCGGATGTGACCGACAGCGAGTTCGAACAGCTGCTCAACTCCCTCAGCGCGGTCAAGGCCGAAGCTGAAGCGCCGCGTGCGCCGGTTGCTGCGCCGACCAGCGAAGACATTACCGACGCAGAATTTGAATCCCTGCTCGACCAGCTGCATGGCAAAGGCCAGTTCGCGGCTGACGCCGTGGCCCCTGCCGCAGCCACCGAAGCGCCTGCCGCTTCGGCCAACACCGACATTACCGACGACGAATTCGAAGCATTGCTCGACCAACTGCACGGCAAAGGCACGTTTGTGGCCGAAGCCTTGCCGGAAGTTGCAGCCACCGCCGCCGCGCCGGCGGCCAGCTCTGCGCCTGCACCTGCCGGCGACGGGTTGATCACCGATCACGAATTCGAAGCCCTGCTCGACGAATTGCACGGCAAAGGCAAGTTCACCGAAGTGGCCCCGGCGGCTGCGGTTGCCACGCCAGCACCGGTCGCCGCCAAAGCCGCCGCGCCAGTGGCCGCCAAGCCAGCCCCGGCACCTGCTGCGGCCCCCGCTGCGGCGCGTGCAGCTGCTGCACCGGTGGCCGAAAAACCGGCCAGTGAAGCCGAAACCACCGTGCGCGTTGATACCGCACGCCTGGACGACATCATGAACATGGTCGGCGAACTGGTGCTGGTGCGTAACCGCCTGGTGCGCCTGGGCCTGAACAGCGGCGACGAAGCCATGCAAAAGGCCGTGTCGAACCTCGATGTGGTCACCGCCGACCTGCAAACCGCGGTGATGAAAACCCGGATGCAGCCGATCAAGAAAGTCTTCGGCCGCTTCCCACGGTTGGTTCGCGACCTGGCACGCCAGCTCAAGAAAGAAATCAACCTGGAACTGGTGGGTGAAGAAACCGACCTCGACAAAAACCTGGTCGAGGCCCTGGCCGACCCGCTGGTCCACTTGGTGCGCAACGCCGTCGACCACGGCGTGGAAACCCCGGAAGAACGCGAAGCGTCGGGCAAATCGCGCAACGGCAAGGTGATTCTGGCCGCCGAGCAAGAAGGCGACCATATCCTGCTGTCGATTACTGACGACGGCAAAGGCATGGACCCGGCAATTTTGCGCAATATCGCGGTCAAGCGTGGCGTGATGGACAAGGACGCCGCCGACCGCCTGACCGACACCGAGTGCTACAACCTGATCTTCGCCCCGGGCTTCTCGACCAAGACCGAGATTTCCGACGTGTCCGGCCGTGGCGTCGGCATGGACGTGGTAAAGACCAAGATCAGCCAGCTCAACGGCTCGATCAATATCTACTCGACCAAGGGCCAGGGCTCCAAGATCGTGATCAAGGTGCCGTTGACCCTGGCGATCATGCCGACCCTGATGGTGATGCTGGGCAACCAGGCATTCGCTTTCCCGCTGGTCAACGTCAACGAAATCTTCCACCTCGACCTGTCGCGCACCAACGTGGTGGACGGCCAGGAAGTGGTGATCGTGCGCGACAAGGCGTTGCCACTGTTCTACCTCAAGCGCTGGCTGGTGGCATCGGCCAAGCATGAAGAGCAGCGCGAAGGCCATGTGGTGATTCTTTCCGTGGGCACCCAGCGTATCGGCTTTGTGGTCGATCAACTGGTGGGCCAGGAAGAAGTGGTCATCAAGCCTTTGGGCAAAATGCTGCAGGGAACCCCGGGCATGTCGGGTGCGACCATCACCGGTGACGGCCGGATCGCGCTGATTCTCGACGTCCCGAGCATGCTCAAGCGTTACGCCGCTCGGCGTATTTGATTCTGGTGGGGTAGGGCGGTTTGCCCGCCCCGCCTAACGGAGTGTTTATGGCAGTCAAGGTCCTGGTGGTGGACGATTCGGGTTTCTTCCGCCGCCGCGTCTCGGAAATTCTTTCCGCCGACCCAACGATTCAGGTGGTCGGTACGGCCACCAACGGCAAAGAGGCGATTGATCAAGCCATTGCGTTGAAGCCTGACGTGATCACCATGGACTACGAGATGCCGATGATGGATGGCATCACGGCCGTGCGGCACATCATGCAGCGCTGTCCGACTCCGGTGTTGATGTTCTCCTCGCTGACCCATGAAGGCGCCCGGGTGACCCTGGATGCGCTGGACGCGGGTGCGGTGGACTTCCTGCCGAAGAATTTCGAAGACATCTCGCGCAACCCCGAGAAGGTCAAGCAGATGCTGTGCGAGAAGGTGCACAGCATTTCGCGCAGTAACCGTCGCAGCCTGTTCAGCACACCGGCGCCAGCGCCCGTCGCGGCGCCGGCACCGACCACGTCGTCGTTTGCGCGCCCGGCACCTGCACCGGTGGCCCGCCCGGCGGTGGCGCCGGTTCGTGCGCCAGCGCCGAGCGGGCATTCCCCCGCGCCCAAACGCAAAGCCTACAAACTGGTGGCTATCGGTACTTCCACCGGCGGCCCGGTGGCCCTGCAACGCGTGCTGACCCAATTGCCGGCCAACTTCCCTGCGCCCATCGTCTTGGTGCAGCACATGCCTGCCGCGTTCACCAAGGCTTTCGCCGAGCGGTTGGACAAGCTGTGCCGCATCAGCGTCAAAGAGGCCGAGGACGGCGACATCCTGCGCCCTGGCCTGGCGTTGCTGGCCCCGGGTGGCAAGCAGATGATGGTGGATGGCCGTGGGGCGATCAAAATCCTGCCCGGCGATGAACGCCTGAACTACAAGCCGTGCGTGGATATCACCTTTGGTTCGGCGGCCAAGTCCTACGGCGACAAAGTTCTGGCGGTGGTGCTCACCGGCATGGGCGCTGATGGCCGTGAAGGCGCGCGCCTGCTCAAGCAGGGCGGCAGCGCGATCTGGGCCCAGGACGAAGCCAGCTGTGTGATCTATGGCATGCCCATGGCCATCGTCAAGGCTGACCTGGCCGACGCCGTGTACAGCCTGGACGACATCGGCAAACATCTGGTGGAGGCCTGCCTCTGATGGATGTATTGAGCCTGATCGGCATCATCATGGCGTTTGTCGCGATCATTGGCGGCAACTACCTCGAAGGCGGCCACCTCGGTGCGCTGGCCAACGGCCCGGCAGCGCTGATCGTAATCGGCGGCACCGTGGGCGCTGCGCTGTTGCAGTCGCCCTTGAGCTCCTTCAAGCGCGCCATGCAGATTCTGGTGTGGATCATTTTCCCGCCGCGCGTGGATTTGCCCGGCGGCATCGACCGCGTGGTCAACTGGAGCCTCACCGCGCGCAAGGAAGGCCTGCTGGGCCTGGAAGGCGTGGCCGATGCCGAACCCGACAGCTACGCGCGCAAAGGCCTGCAGTTGCTGGTGGACGGCGCGGAGCCGGAAGCGATTCGCAGCATCCTGGAAGTCGACTTTTATACCCAGGAAAGCCGCGACATCAACGCTGCCAAAGTCTTTGAAAGCATGGGCGGCTATGCGCCGACCATCGGCATCATCGGTGCGGTGATGGGTTTGATCCACGTGATGGGCAACCTCGGCGATCCGTCGCAGTTGGGCAGCGGCATTGCGGTGGCCTTCGTCGCGACGATCTACGGCGTGGCCAGTGCCAACCTGCTGCTGTTGCCGGTGGCCAGCAAGTTGAAGTCGATTGCGATGCGCCAGTCGCGTTACCGCGAGATGTTGCTCGAGGGCATTTTGTCGATTGCCGAGGGTGAGAACCCGCGCTCCATCGAATTGAAGCTTCAGGGCTTCATGGATTGATGATGGGTATCGAATTGTGGCGAACTGCGCTGTTGTGGCGAGCGAGCTTGCTCGCGCTGGGCTGCGCAGCAGCCCCAAAACAGGCGACCCGGTTTCGGCAGGAGAGCGGTGGTGAGTTCGTTGGGGGCGCTTCGCACCCCAGCGCGAGCAAGCTCGCTCGCCACAACAAGCTCGCTCACCACAGTGGGCACTACGCCCAAAAATGGGGGGAGGTTCTATGAGCCGTCGCCGTCGCGAGCCTGAAGAGCACGTCAACCACGAGCGCTGGCTGGTGTCCTACGCGGACTTCATCACGTTGCTGTTCGCGTTTTTCGTGGTGATGTACTCCATCTCGTCGATCAACGAAGGCAAGTACAAGATCATTTCCCAAGCGTTGGTGGGCGTGTTCAACGATACCGACCGCGCGCTCAAACCCATCCCGATCGGTGACGAGCGGCCCAAGACCGTGACCCCGGCCAAGCCGCTGGTCAACGACAGCGACGAAACCGCCGCCGGCATCGGTGGCACCAGCGACCCGCTGAAAAGCATCGCCGATGACATCAGCGCCGCGTTTGGTGACCTGATCAAGTCCAACCAGATGACCGTGCGAGGCAATGAGCTGTGGGTGGAGATCGAGTTGAACTCCAGCCTGCTGTTCGCCAGTGCCGATGCGATGCCGAGCGATCAGGCGTTCACCATCATCGACAAGGTGGCGGCGATCCTCAAACCGTTTGAAAACCCGGTGCACGTAGAAGGCTTTACCGACAATTTCCCGATCAGTACCGCGCAGTACCCGACCAACTGGGAATTGTCTTCGGCGCGTGCCGCGAGCATTGTGCGCATGCTTGCCATGCAGGGCGTAAACCCCGGGCGCCTGGCGTCGGTGGGCTATGGTGAATTCCAGCCGGTGGCCAATAACGCCACCGCTGAGGGCCGCGCGCGCAACCGTCGCGTGGTGCTGGTGGTCTCGCGTAACCTGGATGTACGCCGCAGCCTGACCGGCACCGGCACGGCGAATGCAACGCCGGATGCGGCGTTGAAGCGGGCTGGCACACAAACTGCACCGCCAACCGTTAAGCCGTCGGTTCGTCAGAGTGCCGTCAATTCTCCGTCACCGGCTCAATAACTTATGCACTGTCTCGGTCGCGCCAATGCCTGCCGGGAGGAACCAACCGAATGAGAGTCTGGGCAGTTGCCAATCAAAAAGGTGGGGTCGGCAAGACCACCACGTCCATCGCCCTGGCCGGGTTGCTGGCCGAGGCGGGCAAGCGCGTGGTCGTGGTCGACCTGGACCCCCACGGCTCCATGACCAGCTATTTCGGTTACGACCCGGATGCGCTGGAACACAGCTGCTACGACCTGTTCCTGCACAAGGGCAGCGTGCCGGCGGATTTGCCGGGGCAACTGCTGTTGCCCACCAGCAACGAAAGCATTTCCCTGCTGCCATCGAGCACTGCGCTGGCGACCCTCGAGCGTCAGTCGCCGGGGCAGAGTGGGCTGGGCCTGGTGATCGCCAAGACCCTGGCGCAGCTGTGGCAGGACTTCGATTACGCGATCATCGACAGCCCGCCGTTGCTGGGTGTGCTGATGGTCAACGCCTTGGCGGCCAGCCAGCAGTTGGTGATCCCGGTGCAGACCGAGCACCTGGCGGTCAAAGGCCTGGAGCGTATGGTCAGCACCCTGGCGATGATCAACCGTTCGCGCAAACAGGCGCTGCCGTTCAGCATCGTGCCGACGTTGTTCGACCGCCGTACCCAGGCGTCCCTCGGCACCTTGCGTGTACTGCGCGATGCCTACCCGGACACCATCTGGAATGGCTACATCCCGGTGGACACCCGCCTGCGTGATGCCAGCCGAGCGGGCCTCACGCCGTCGCAGTTCGACGGCAAGAGCCGTGGCGTGCTGGCCTACCGCGCGTTGCTCAAGCATCTGCTCTCGCAGCAGCTTGTGGCGCAGGTGGCGTGATGACCCGTCCCGTCGAACTCAAAACGCGGCCGCAACTGGCACTGGAATCCTACCTGGATAACTTGCTGCAGGATGCGACCGCAGAAGAATTGCCGGAACCGATTCTGGTGCTGGAGCCGGCTGTAGAGCCTGAAAGCACGCTGGATGAATTTCAGCTGGCTGTATTGGAAGAGCAGGCCCGTGACGCGCACGTAGTAGCGGCCCCTGTTGTGGTGCCGATTACGCCGGTGATCGTGGCGCCACTGGTGGTTGAACCCGTGGTGCAAGTGCACCTGCCGCCGAGCATCACGCCGCCGCCCGTCACGGGGGATGGTCGCCCGTCGTGGGCCGCCGAGCCGTTCGAATGCCTGTTGTTCGACGTCGCCGGGTTGACCCTGGCGGTGCCGTTGGTGTGCCTGGGCTCGATCTATTCGCTGGAAGGCCAGGAACTGACGCCCCTGTTCGGACAGCCGGAGTGGTTTCTCGGCATCCTGCCGAGCCAGGCCGGCAACCTCAAAGTCCTTGATACCGCACGTTGGGTGATGCCCGATCGCTACCGCGACGACTTCCGCCAGGGTTTGCAATACGTGATCTCGGTGCAGGGTTATGAGTGGGGGCTGGCCGTGCATCAAGTCAGCCGCTCGTTGCGCCTGGACCCGAATGAAATCAAATGGCGCAGCCACCGGGGCCAGCGGCCCTGGCTGGCGGGCACCGTGATCGAACATATGTGCGCGTTGCTGGACGTCGCCGAACTGGCTGAGTTGATCGCCAGCGGCGCCGTCAAATCGATGCCACAAAACAAACGCAGTTGATTGAACAATAAGGGCCGTGCGGTTGCGTGGCCAAAGAAGCACACACAGAAGGGGCAAGGGGTATGAACAAGTCAGCGTCCGCACAAGGTTTGGCCGATGATCCAATCCTGCAATGGGTAACCTTCAAACTGGATAACGAGTCCTACGGCATCAATGTGATGCGCGTGCAGGAAGTGCTGCGTTACACCGAAATCGCCCCGGTTCCGGGTGCACCAAGCTACGTACTGGGCATCATCAACCTGCGCGGCAACGTGGTGACGGTGATCGACACCCGCCAGCGTTTCGGCCTGGCGCCGACGGAAGTCAACGACAACACCCGTATCGTGATCATCGAAGCCGACAAGCAAGTGGTCGGGATCATGGTCGACAGCGTGGCCGAAGTGGTTTATCTGCGCCAATCGGAAGTGGAAACCGCGCCGAACGTGGGTAACGAAGAATCCGCCAAGTTTATCCAGGGCGTGTGCAACAAGAACGGCGAGCTGCTGATTCTGGTTGAGCTGGACAAGATGATGAGCGAAGAAGAATGGTCGGAACTGGAGAGCATCTGATTGTTCCTTGAGGCGGCGGTGATCGTCCTGGCCCTGTTGTGGGCCGGGACCCTGGCGTTCCTGCTGCGCTACATGCGCCAGCAACGTGAACTGTTGTTGCAGCAGGCTGAGCGTGATGCGGTGCGTGACCGGCGGATTCTGGATCTGGTCAAGCGGGTGGATCACTTTCAGCAGAGTGCGGTGAAAGTGGGGGATGAGGTGCACGAACTGCGCGCGATTCTTGGGCCTTTGCCGGACAAGCTGGCGCAGTTGGAGCAGCGGGATCCTTCGAGTTTGTCGTTTGCCCAGGCGGCCAAATTGGTCGGGATGGGGGCTACGGTGGATGAGTTGACGCAGTCTTGCGGGTTGACTCAGGCTGAGGCGCAGTTGATGAGTAAGTTGCACAAGGGGTGATTGTGTAGATATCCGTTGCTGCGGTAACGGCGGCTATTGGTTCCGCCCTTACGGCGGGTCACTTTGAAAAGCGCAAAGTAACCAAACGCTCTTGCCCCTACACTCGGTGCCTCGCCTAGGCTCGGCATGCCCGAACGAAGGCTTGAATCCGTGGGCCGCCGCGATGGGCCATCCCTGGCCCATCGCGGCTAACCCGGCGTCCTGCCGGGTTACCCACGGATTCAAGCCGGCGTTCGGCCATCGTGTTTTAACGGGGCGCCTCAGATCAAGATCAAAATCTAAAGCACGGCGGCCTGACAGCCGGCCTGAGTGGTTGAAGCAAAAGCGTTTTTTTGCCAGGGCAGATGACGTTCTTTCAGACAAATGAAGATCAAAATGTGGGAGCGGGCTTGCTCGCGAATGCGGTGTGTCAGCTACAAATATGCTGACTGATACTCCGTATTCGCGAGCAAGCCCGCTCCCACATTTCTGACCGAGTAAGAATTCAATATCTGCACAGATCTGCTTCTCTGTGGGAGCTGGCTTGCCTGCGATGGCATCAACTGGGTGTAACTGAAAGACCGAGGTGCCTGTATCGCAGGCAAGCCAGCTCCCACACAAACCGCGTTTGCTTTACACCACTTAGGCCGGCTGTCAGGCCGCCGTGCTTGTGATCTGCTTTTGATTTTGATCCTGGGCGCCCCGTCAACCATGTGTCCGGTCCGTACAGCTTTTCAAAGTGACCCGCCGTAAGGGCGGAACCAATATCCGCCATTACCCAAAAAATGGATATGTACCCGGTAAACCAAACCCCCTCCCCAAATGTCCACATCCTTCAGGAACCACTAAACCCCAGGAGTAGCCCCCAATGACCACCCCCAAAGCCCTGTTGATCCTCCACGGCAAGCAAGCCCTCAACGAGGACGTGCGCACCGCCGTGCAGGCCCGGCGTGAACAGGGGTGGGATCTCGCGGTCCGGGTCACCTGGGAAGGCGGCGACGCCCAGCGGCTGGTCAATGAAGCCCTGGCCGACGGCTACACCCACCTCATCGCCGGCGGCGGCGACGGCACCCTGCGTGATGTGGCCGAAGCCATGGCCCTGGCCAAAACCGACGCCAGCCTGGTGCTGATGCCCCTGGGCACCGCCAACGATTTCGCCAAGGCGGCCGGTGTGCCGCTGCAGCCCGCTGAGGCGCTGGCACTGCTCGACGTCGAGCCCCGAGCTATTGACCTCGGCCAGGCCGGCAGCCAGATATTCCTCAACATGGCCACCGGCGGCTTCGGCAGCCAGGTCACCGCCAACACCTCCGAAGACTTGAAAAAAGTACTGGGCGGTGCCGCCTACCTGTTCACCGGCCTGACCCGTTTCAGCGAGTTGAAAGCCGCCTACGGCGAACTGGAAGGCCCGGGTTTCCACTGGAAAGGCGACCTGCTGGCGCTGGGTATCGGCAACGGCCGCCAGGCGGGCGGTGGGCATGTATTGTGCCCCGGCGCATTGGCCGACGACGGCCTGCTCGATATCAGCATCCTGCCGGCGCCTCAGGAGGTGGTCGGTACGCTGATGACCCTGATGAGCGACGGCTGGGGCCTGGACAACATGTTCGTACGGGCGCGCCTGCCGTGGGTCGAGATCAAGGTCGCCGAAGGGCTCTACATCAACCTGGATGGCGAGCCGCTCAAAGGCGACGACCTGCGTTTCAGCGCAGTGCCCAAGGCCTTGCGCGTGCACCTGCCGGTCAATTCGCCGCTAGTCGTCCAGGCTGATGATCTGCTCGCGAACGGCGAATAACACCAGGCCCGCCACATCGAATATCTGCAGGCGCTTCATGATTTGCGAGCGATGCGCTTCCACCGTCTTGATGCTCAGGCCCAGGCCCTGGGCGATTTCCCGGGTGGACTTGCCACGCACGATCAAGCGCAGGATCTCCAACTGCCGCGCCGTGAGGTTGTGGCTCTGGGCGACGGGGGACGCCGGACCCTGGCTGCGGATCAATGCCTGGTTGATCACCGTATGGGCGATGGCGGGGCTCAGGTAGCGCTCGTTGTTGCGCAACGCCAGCAGGGCGTGTTCCAGCTCGTTGGCCGTGGTGTCCTTGAGCAGGTAGCCATGAGCACCGGATTCCAGCGCGCGCATGATCAGTTCCGGGTCGGTGTGCATCGACAGGATCAGCACTTTGCTCTTGGGGTAGGCCGCCTTGAGCTGTTGCAAGGCGTCGAGGCCGCCAGTGTGTTTCATCGACAGGTCCAGCAGCACGATATCCGGTTGCAAGCTGCTGAATTTCTCCAGTAGCTGCGCACCATCGCTGGCTTCGCCGATTACGTTGTAGCCCGCAATATCCTGGATCAGTGCGCGTACACCGGCCCGGATCAATGCGTGGTCATCCACCAGGAGTAATTTGCAGATCACTCGAGAACCTTAGGGGAGCTGGCCCGTTCGAGGGCGCGGGGCGCCCAGGGGAAAAGCGCGTCGATCCGTGTGCCTTTGCCTGGCTGGCTGCTGACGGACAATGAACCGCCCAACTGATCGATGCGCTCGGACATCCCGGCCATGCCCCGCTGGCCTTCCAGGCCCGGGTTGATGGCGGGCGAAAAGCCCAGGCCGTCATCGCAGATCATCAGCGAGAGGCCTTCGGGCAGGCGTTGCAGGCGTACCAGCAAATTGTGCGCCTGGGCATGGCGAAGCATGTTGGTCACAGCTTCCTGGGTGATGCGAAAGGCCGCTACGGCCATTTCTTCCGGGATGCCGGTCAGCCGTTGCTGGCATTCCAGGCTCCAGTGGACGGGGGTGTTTTCCAGGGTCTTGAGCAGGTGCGCGCGCAAGCTCGCCTCAAGGCCCAGGCTGGCCAACTGGCGGGGGTTGAGGATGGCGGACACGTCACGCACTTTGGCCAGGGTTTCATTGAGGGTGTTGCACAACACTGTGCACTGGCTTTGCAGGTCGTCGGGCAGACGGCGTTTGAGCCATTCACTTTGCAACTTGGCGGCGGTCAGCAGTTGGCCGATGTCGTCATGCAACTCGCGGCTGAGGCGGTGACGTTCGTTTTCCTGGACTTGCAGCAGGCGGTCCGCCAGCTCCTGCGGCTGGAATTTGATCGACTTGCGCGAGCTCCACTGTTGCAGGCCCACCACCAGCAACGTGGCCAGGTTGAGCAGCAGGATCAAGAGTGGCAATGGCGCGGAACGGGTATAGGCCCACAGGCTGACCAGCAACGAGCAAAGGCACAGGACGAGAACCATGCGGCGCGCATTGCGGCGCGACACGGACCTTGCGATGAGTGACTTGAGGCTGGCGTACATAGCGGATGGAGCCACTGAAGGTTCGCTGCGGGAAGACCGCTCAATGTGGCGGGCAGGTCTTTGTTTGGAATCGTTTTTATACATGATGAAGTTGAGTCACTTCGAGCGGGGCATAGTACCACCACTATTACCGTTGGTCGCCTAACGCTTTTCCTGGAAAGCTTATTAAGCAGGCATACGCCCTGGGCGGTAATCCCAGCGCTCAAAGAGCGAGCAGTTGTATTAATCGACTTGGCTTGTATCACTATTGCGTTGATGGCTAATTGATATATTTTGCCCGCAGACAGATACCAGCCCTTTAATAGGAACGGTCGCTTTTAGATAAGTCAGCGATTAAATACGACCTTATCAACACGTCACGATGCGTGGTGCATGCGCTGCTGCGGTTTATTGGCGAAGTCTTTTTGCGGGATCTGCAAAGTAACCGTCGCAATCAATGTAGTTTGCTCGCTTTCATCCAGGCCCAACTCACCGGTCCGGGTGTCGATCAGTTCCAGTTGCCAGGCCAACAGGGTCAGGCAGTCATGCAAGGCGTCCAGCGCCTGATCATGCAGATGCATGGGGCTCACGGCGTTGGCAATCAGGTATTGAATATGTCGCGAGAACTCGCTGATCGCCTGCAGGGCCAGGCCTTCGGCCTTTTCGGCCAATTTAGCCAGGCTGGCCTTCATGCAGTCGATTGCATCGCTGTCGTTGCGAATCAAATGCAGGTGGTTCAGGCATTCTTCCGACTTGGCCAAAAGCATTTCAGCTTCCAGCAGGAATTCAGGAAGTGCGGTTTGCCATTCGTTTGCGCTGCTCATCCTGCAAGTCTCCGCAACATAAGGTCGGGTGATGAAATGCCGCATCGGGTGAATGGCGTAAAACTACCGCTGAAATATGACTGGAATCTGTAGCCCACTTCCGAAAATTGTGCAGGACCTTTATTTGAATGATGGCGAGCGCCGGGTGTAGCCCTCGTTATAAGGGGCTTTTGCATAACTTCAATTGCCGCCACGTGAATGTCTGGAAGACGCGTGGGCCGAGGGCTTGGTATGGCAAACAAAAGCCTGACTCCATTCATGCAATGAGAATGGCGTCACATTAATGGCTATTAGATATCGCGAATATCAGGTTGGGCCTGATTGTTCGTAGGGGAATCCCTTACGCAGCGGAACCTCGCGTCGATTTACATGTCGCGCGACGTTGCTGGAGGGCCTTGTGTGGAGGCGATTGCAGTAAAGCATGATGTCAGTGTGACATCAATGCATTTACGTGGCATTTTACCGGGGTCAAGGTCTGGCGCTCGCCGCCGATAACAAGCCTTAAGTGAGCAGCACAATCCCACATCAGGAGCTTTTAATGGCCGGCATTCTCGACACGGTAGATCAACGCACGCAACTGGTGGGTGAGAATCGCCTGGAGATCCTCATGTTTCGCCTGGCCGGGCGCCAATTGTTCGCGATCAACGTGTTCAAAGTGCAGGAAGTGCTACAGCTGCCCAAGCTGACCCTGATGCCCCAGCGCCACCCGTTTGTGTGCGGCGTGGTCAACCTGCGCGGCCAGACCCTGCCCGTGATCGACCTGTCACAAGCCATCGGCATGCGCCCGCTGGTGCCGGGGCCTAACAGCACGATTATCGTCACCGAGTACAACCGTTCGGTGCAGGCGTTTCTGGTGGGCGGCGTGGACCGCATTGTCAACATGAACTGGGAAGCCATCCTGCCGCCGCCCGCCAGCGCCGGGCGCCAGCATTACCTCACGGCCATCAGCAAGGTCGATGACCAGTTGGTGGAAATCATCGACGTGGAAAAAGTCCTCGCCGAAATCGTCCCGTACAACGCCAAGGTATCCCGCGAAAAACTCGAAGACCCGGTGCTGGAACGTGCCCGTGGCCGCGAAGTGCTGTTGGTGGACGATTCCAACGTCGCCCTGTCGCAACTGCGCGATACCCTTGGCCAACTCGGCGTGAAGATGCATATCGCCAGCGATGGCCTCAAGGCGCTGAACATGCTCAAGGCCTGGGCCGACAGCGGCCAGGTGATGACCGACAAGCTGCTGATGATCTTCACCGACGCCGAGATGCCCGAAATGGACGGCTACCGTCTGACCACCGAAATCCGCAATGACCCGCGCTTGCGTGGCCTCTACGTGGTGCTGCACACCTCGCTGTCGGGCAGCTTCAACGATTCGATGGTGAAGAAGGTCGGGTGCGACAACTTCCTGTCCAAATTCCAGCCCGACAAACTGGTGGATGTGGTGCGCCAACGTCTGATGTTGGACGAAGTGCCCGCCTGACTTTAGGATGACACTTTGTTTCCCAGGAAGGCAGGCCCATGCTTCGTCTCAGCGCGTTGTACCGTTACCCCTTGAAGTCCGGCAAGGCCGAGGTTTTGCAGCATATCGGCCTGGATACACTCGGGCTGGAGGGGGATCGACGCTGGATGCTGGTGGACGAAGCCAGCGGGCGTTTCCTCACCCAGCGTGCAGTGGCGAAAATGAGCCAACTGTCGGCGCTGTGCAATGGCGCTGGCGGCCTGACCCTGAGTTCCCCGGGCCATGCGCCGCTGGACGTGGCACTGCCCGGCAGCGACGCCGAGCTGCGCGGCGTGACTATCTGGCGTGACACGCTGCGCGTGCCGGATGCTGGCGATGCCGCCGCAGCCTGGGTCAGCGCTTTTATCGGCAAGCCGACGCGCCTGGTGCAAGTGCCTGTGGAGCGTGCGCGCAGCACCGAAGCCGGCTATGGCAAGGATGATGACAAAGTCGGTTTTGCCGACGGTTTCCCTTTGTTGCTGATCGGTCAGGCCTCGCTGGACGACTTGTCTCGGCGTATCGGCCGCCCCATGGAAATGCTGCGTTTTCGTCCCAACCTGGTGATCGAAGGCAGCGAGGCGTTTGCCGAAGACGGCTGGAAGCGCCTGCGCATCGGCGACGTGGAATTTCGCGTGGTCAAGTCTTGTTCACGCTGCATCCTCACCACCATCGACCCGGCCAGCGGCGAACGCAGTGCCGACCGTGAGCCCTTGGCCACGCTCAAGACGTTCCGCGAGCAGGACGGCGATGTGATGTTCGGCCAGAACCTGGTCAACGATGGCACAGGCCGCCTGGAAGTCGGCATGCCGGTGACGATTCTCGAATAAGGCTTTCGAATAAAATCAGCGCCCATAAAAAATGCCCGTCTCGCAGGAGACGGGCATTTTTTTGACCGGGTGAAAGATCAGCCGCGGTATTCGCACAGGTAAGCGGTATCCACGGCGACCTTCAGTTGGAACTTGCTGTTGGCCGGTACGTTGAACTGGCTGCCGGCGGCGAAGGTTTCCCAGTCGTTGGCATCCGGCAGTTTCACGGTCAGGGCGCCGGACACTACGTGCATGATTTCACGCTGGGCGGTGCCGAACTCGTATTCACCCGGGGCCATCACACCCACCGTCGCTGGACCTTCGGCGGTGCCAAAAGCGATCGACTTGACGGTGCCGTCGAAGTACTCGTTGACTTTAAACATGGGTGAATCCTCGGAAAAGGGTCTGGAAAAGTCGGCCAGTATGCCGAACGGCACGGAGGCTGCCTAGACCGGCAGTATCAGCGGTAACAACCGTGCGGTATTGCGTGCATCTTCCAGTGCCCGGTGTTGCTGGCCATGAAACTGCATCCCGGCCAATTGCAGGGCGCCATTGAGCCCCAGGGGTTTGTCCAGGCGCCGCGCCTTGGCGAAGCGCTGCTTGAGGTTCACATGGGGCGTCTGGGCGAGGGCGCTGGTCAGGCCGTGGCGTTGCCATTCCAGCTCCAGCTGCGCGCGGTCATAGTCGCCCCAGCTGGCCCAGCCTTCCAGGCGCGCCTGATGCTGGCCCAGCCAGCGCTCGAACAGCGGCCACACGTCGGTGATCGGTGCGGCGGCGTCGATGCTGGCCTGGGTGATGTGCGTCAGCTGACGGCAGAACGGCGTCAGCAGCGGGCGGCGCAGGGGGCGCACGAAACGCTGGAAATGATCCAGCTCGCGGCCCTGGCGGTTCACCAGGCTGGCGCCGATCTCGATGACTTCCATCTCCGTCACGGGCCAGCCGCCTTCATCCGTTGTGGCTTCAAGGTCAATAATCAGCCAATGAGGCATTGCGCAGGTTCCCGTACTCATCCCTTCCTGATGGGGATAGAGCGTAGCCCGGCCTTGTAGTTCCGCCCAGGGCCTATTCGATCTCCAGCAAAACCTGACGGTTACGTACCTGATCGCCGGCGATGACCTGCACGCCCTTGACCACGCCATCCATGCCGGCGGTCAGCGAATGCTCCATTTTCATGGCTTCGAGCACCAGCAGCAGCTGGCCTTTGACCACGGATTCACCCGCACTGACGCGCACGTCGACGATGGCACCGTCCATCGGCGCCTTGACCGTGCCGCTGCCGGCGGCGGCCTGGCGGCTGGCGACCTGCTGGGTGCGGTTGGTCACGTGCAGGCCCGGCAGCCATAGCTCAGTGCCGTCGAGGTAGTAGGGCAGGCGCCGACGGATGCCGTTGAGAGTCAGGGTGACGTGGCGGCCGTCGAGGGTGAGTTGGAGGGGAGCGGCGCTGACGGTGTGGGTTTCACCGTTGACCTCCAGGCGGTATATCGAAGGGCTGGCCGTGTTGTTGCTCCACCCCGCCAGGCCTTGCGGATGCTTGCCAGCACTGTGTTGATAAAACAGTGCGGCAGCCAGTGTGAGCTGATCTTCTGAGGCGGCCTGAGGCGGGATTTCGCTGAAATGCTCGGCGATAAACCCGGTGCTGAAATCACCTGCGACAAAATCCGCGTGCTTGAGCAGCTCGGCGAGCAGTCGCTGATTGGTGGTCACGCCCAGCAATACGGTGTCCTCCACCGCCCGCAGCAGTTTGCGCCGGGCCTCTTCGCGGGTGGCGCCGTGGGCGATGATCTTGCCGAGCATCGGGTCGTAGAACGGGCTGATGCGCTGGCCTTCGCTGATGCCGTGATCCATCCGAACACCGGGGGCCGGCTCCCAGCGCAGTATGTCACCGGTTTGCGGCAGGAAGCCCTGGGCCGGGTCTTCGGCGTACAGGCGCACTTCCATGGCGTGGCCGGTCAACGTCACGTCGGTTTGCTGCAAGGGTAACGGCTGGCCGGCGGCGATGTGCAGTTGCCAGGCCACCAGGTCGAGGCCGGTGATCAGCTCGGTAACCGGGTGTTCAACTTGCAGGCGGGTGTTCATTTCCAGGAAATAGAACTGGCCGTTGCGGTCGAGCAGGAACTCCACAGTACCGGCGCCGACGTAGTTCACCGCCCGCCCGGCGTTCAAGGCTGCTTCGCCCATGGCGTGGCGCAGCTCGGGCGTCATCACGGGGCAGGGCGCTTCCTCGATGACTTTCTGGTGGCGGCGCTGGATCGAGCAGTCGCGTTCACCGAGGTAAAGCAGGTTGCCGTGGCTGTCGCCGAACAGCTGGATTTCGACATGGCGCGGGTCGGTCAGGGCCTGCTCGAGGATCAGTTCATCGCTGCCAAAGGCGTTTTTTGCTTCGGAGCGCGCGGTGTGGAGGTTGGCCAGCAGGTCTTTTGCCTGATGCACCAGGCGCATGCCACGGCCCCCGCCACCGGCGCTGGCCTTGATCATCAGGGGGTAGCCGATGCGCTCGGCTTCCCGTTGCAGGGTTTGGTCGTCCTGGGCGCTGCCCTGGTAGCCGGCGATGCAGGGGACGCTGGCGTCGAGCATGGCGAGTTTGGACAGGCGTTTGCTGCCCATCAATTCGATGGCTTCGGGGCTGGGGCCGATGAACGTCAGCCCGGCATTCAGGCAGGCGCGGGCGAAGTCAGGGTTTTCGGAGAGAAAGCCGTAGCCCGGGTGAACCGCATCCGCGCAGGTTATTGTGGCGGCGTGGAGGATGGCGTCGATGTTGAGGTATGACTGCTGGACGGGAGCGGGGCCGATGTTGACGGCTTCGTCGGCCATCTGCACGTGAAGGGCCTGGGCGTCGGCGTCGCTGTAGATGGCCACGGTGCGATAGCCCAGGGCTTGGGCGGTGCGCTGTATGCGGCAGGCGATTTCGCCGCGGTTGGCGATCAGGATTTTGCTGAGCGTGGGCATGGGGTTATCCCTGAGTGATCGAGTGTCTGTTCGGGCCTCTTCGCGAGCAAGCCCGCTCCCACATTTGGAATGCATTCCCCTGTGGGAGCGGGCTTGCTCGCGAAGGCGTCATTTGCACCACTTCGGCTTCCGTTTCTGTACAAAAGCCTGCGTCCCCTCAACCCCTTCTTCCCCTTTCACCGCCTCGGCAAACCACTGCGCGCCTCGATCCAACACAACCTCTAGCGGCTCATCCCCACTCGCCAGCAACAGCGCCTTGGTTCGCGCATTCGCCCCTGGCGCGCAATTGAGCACCTGCCCCAACACGTCATCCAACCGCTCAGCCAACGCCTGCGGATCGCGCTCGGTAAAGTGCACGACCCCCAGCCGCTCAGCCTCCACGCCATCAAAGCGCGCCGCCGTCAGCGCGAGCCTGCGTGCCTGGGTCAGCCCGATGCGTTTCACCACAAACGGCGCAATCTGCGCGGGCAATAAACCAAGGCCGGTCTCGGGCAACCCGAACTGCGCTTGATGATCAGCTATCGCAATATCACTCACGCACGCCAGGCCAAACCCGCCCCCCAGCACCGCGCCTTGCAGCACCACGATGACCACTTGCGGCACCGCTTCAACTTCTTGAAGCAGAGTACCGAACGCCCGGTTCAACGCCTGCATGCGGTCGCCCGCGCTGGCCATGTCTTTCACGTCCGCGCCAGCACAGAAGTGCCCGCCCGCGCCGCTGATCACCAGCGCGCGCGTACGGCTATCGAGATCTGCCAGCACGGCGCGCAGTTCGTCGACCATTTCCTGGCTCATGGCGTTACGGCTTTCGGGGCGGTTGAGGGTGATGTGCAACACCCCGTTATGCGGTTCAAGCAGCAGGGTGTTCATGGCTTTTTCCCGGGCAAGGTGCCCATCAGTTTGCAGATGATGCCCAGCATGATTTCGTCGGCACCGCCGCCAATCGACACCAGGCGCACGTCGCGGTAGGCGCGGGCCACCGGGTTGTCCCACATGAAGCCCATGCCGCCCCAGTATTGCAGGCAACTGTCGCTGACCTCACGGCCCAAACGCCCGGCCTTGAGCTTGGCCATCGACGCCAGGCGGGTCACGTCCTGGCCCTTGATGTATTGCTCGGTGGCCTGGTAGACCAGCGCACGCAGGCATTCGATTTCCGTGGCCAGTTCGGCCAGGCGGAAGTGGATGACCTGGTTGTCGATCAAGGCTTTGCCGAACGTCTGGCGCTCCTTGCAATACTCGATGGTGCTGTCGATGCAGTACTCCAGGCCCTTGATCATATTGGCCGCGCCAAACAGGCGTTCTTCCTGGAATTGCAGCATCTGCATCATGAACCCCGCGCCTTCGTGGCCGATGCGGTTGCGTTGCGGCACACGCACGCCGTCGAAAAACACCTGGGCAGTTTCCGAGCTGTGCATGCCGAGCTTTTCCAGCGGCGGGCTGACGCTGATGCCGGGCGTGTTCATCGGCACCATGATCAGCGATTTATTGATGTGCGGCTTGTCGTCGGAGGTGTTGGCCAGCAGGCAGATAAAGTCGGCGCTCGGCGAGTTGGTGATCCACATCTTGCTGCCGTGGATCACGTAGTCGTCGCCGTCCTTGCGCGCGTGGGTTTTCAGCCCGGCCACGTCGGAACCGGCGCCGGTTTCCGAGACGCCAATGCAACCCACTTGTTCGCCGCTGATGGCCGGGCGCAGGAATTCGTCGCGCAGTTCATCGGAGCCGAAGCGGGCGAGGGCGGGGGTGCACATGTCGGTCTGCACGCCGATGGACATAGGGATGCCGCCGCAGCGGATGGTGCCGAACTCTTCGGCGGCGACGATGGAGTAGCTGTAGTCCAGGCCCATGCCGCCAAATTTCTCAGGCTTGGAAATGCCCAGCAGGCCGAGGTCGCCGGCCTTGCGAAAAATCTCGTGGATGGGAAAGCGCCCGGCCTTTTCCCATTCGTCCACGTGCGGGTTGATTTCGCGGTCGACGAAGGCGCGCACGGTGCGGCGCAGTTCCTGATGTTCCTGGGTGAAGATCATTTTCAGTGTTCTCCTTAAAGGCGCGCTACGCCGAAGCTGTTCGGCTGTAATGGCCGCACGTCGGCCTCGTGGCAGATGTCCAACAGAAATCCCAGCAATGTGCGCGTATCCCGTGGGTCAATCAGCCCGTCATCCCAGAGGTTCGCGCTGGCGTAGAGCGCCGTGGCCTGGCTGTCGAGTTTCTGCGCGGTGACCTGTTCGAGCATGTCCAGCACCTTGGGGTCCGGCACCAGGCCGTCCTTCAACTGCTTGGCCTCGGTGACGATGCGCAGCACTTTGCCTGCCTGCGCACCGCCCATCACCGCCGTGCGGCTGTTGGGCCAGGCGAAGATAAAGCGCGGGTCAAGGCCCCTGCCGCACATTGCGTAGTTGCCTGCGCCGTAGGAGCCGCCGACCACCATTGTGAGTTTAGGCACTCGCGCATTGGCCACCGCCTGGATCATCTTGGCGCCGTGCTTGATCACGCCTTGCTGTTCCGACTCGGTGCCGACCATGAACCCGGTGGTGTTGTGCAAAAACAGCAACGGCGTGCGGCTTTGGTCGCACAGCTGGATAAACTGCGCGGCCTTGCTCGCACCCTTGGGCGTGATCGGGCCGTTGTTGCCGATCACGCCGACGGCGCGCCCCTGAATGTGCAGGTGGCCGCACACGGTGTGGGCATCGAACTCGCCTTTGAATTCGAGGAAATGGGAGCCGTCGGCCAGGCGCGCCAGGATCTCGCGCACGTCATAGGGTTTCTTCGGGTCGTCGGGTATCAGCCCCAGCAGCTCGTCGATGGGGTACAGCGGCTCTGCGTAGGCGCGTTTTGGCGCGGGGGGCAGGCCATCATTCCAGGGCAACAGGCTGACAATTTCACGCGCGATGCGTACGCCGTCGGCGTCATGTTCCGCCAGGTATTCGGCGGTGCCGGCGATCTGGGCATGCATCTCGGCGCCGCCCAGTTCTTCGTCGGTCGCCACTTCGCCGGTGGCCGCTTTAAGCAGCGGCGGCCCGGCGAGGAACAGCTTGGCCTTGCCGCGCACCACCACCACGTAATCCGACAGCCCCGGCTGATACGCGCCGCCCGCCGTGGCCGAACCATGCACCACGGTAATCTGCGGCAAGCCCATGGCCGACAGGCGCGCCTGGTTGGCAAAGCTGCGCGCGCCTTCGACGAAAATCTCGGCAGCGTAATTGAGGTTGGCGCCGCCGCTTTCGGCCAGCGTCACCACCGGCAGTTTGTTTTCCATGGCGATCTGTTGCAGACGCAGGGATTTTTTCAAACCCGAAGGGGAAATTGTCCCGCCCTTGATCGCGCTGTTATTGGCCACCACCAGCAGGCGCACGCCGCTGACGTAGCCGATGCCGGCGATCAACCCGCCACCGGCCGCGTTGCCGTCCTTGTCGTCGTGAAGTTTGTAGCCGGCCAGACCTGCCAGTTCCAGAAACGGTGCGCCGGGGTCCAGCAGCAGGTTGAGGCGTTCGCGGGGCAGCAGTTGGCCGCGCTTGTCGAACTTGGGCTTGGCTTCCTGTGCCTTGCTCAGCAGGTTTTGCTCCAGCTGGCGCAGGTGGGCGATGGCCGCCAGCATGGCCGCGCGGTTCTGCGCGAATTGCGGGCTATGGGTGTCGAGAGCGGTTTCAATCACCGGCATGGGTTATTGCTCCGCCTTGAGCACATCAGGCAAATATGCGCGGTGAAAGCCATTGAACGGCTCACTCGGCGATTGTGCCTTGTGCAATGGCCATGCGCGGCTGCCCAGGCTGGCGGCGCCATCGATGCGCAACGTGCTGCCACTGACGAAGGCGGCAGCGGGGCTCAACAGAAACACGATGGCCGCGCTGACTTCCGATTCGGTGCCGATGCGCTTGAGCGGCACGTGCTCACGCAAGGTCGGGATCACCGCCTTGAACGCACCTTCGTAGGTGTCCATGCCGCTGGAGGCGATCCAGCCCGGCGCTACGGCGTTGACGCGCACCCCGGCGTAGCCCCACTCAAACGCGGCCGTCTTGGTGAAGTTGTCCATGCCCGAACGCGCTGCGCCCGAGTGGCCCATGCCGGGCATGCCGCCCCACATGTCGGCGAGCATGTTGACGATGGCGCCACCGTGCTTGCTCATGGACTGGTTGAACACTTCCCGCGCCATCAGAAAACCGCCGACCAGGTTGGTGCGCAGCACGGTTTCAAAGCCTTTTTGGTTGATCGATGCCAGGGGCGACGGGTATTGGCCGCCGGCGTTGTTCACCAGCCCATGGATCGGCCCGTGTGCCTGAATGATCTGCGTGACGAGCGCTTTCACCGCTTCTTCATCGCGAATATCGCAGGCCAGCCAGTGGGCGCTGCCGCCATCTTCAGCAATTTCCGCCGCCACCTTCTGCAGTTTCTCCGGCTTGCGCCCCACCAGAATCACACGGGCGCCAAGGGCCGCCAGCTCATGGGCGGTGCACCGGCCAATACCGCTGCCGCCGCCGGTGACTATCACGGTCTGCCCCTGGAACAGGTCGGCTTTGAAGATCGAGTCGAAGGCCACGGCAACGCTCCTTTAAGTGAGTTGATCGGCAATGTGCTGCGGCACGGCGATGGGGATTTCCAGCAGTTGCTGGGCGAAGGCCTTGCCTTGCGGGTCGATGCGCAGGCTGGCGATGCCGCCGCCGCCCAGGGCGTTTTCCAGCAGGAAATTCAGGCTGTGGCTGCCGGGCAGGTACCAGCGTTCGACGCGGCCGAGCTGGGGGTCGAGCACGTGGCTCATCCAGTCGACGATGACTTCAGGCGTCAAGGCTTCGGCGATCCACGGCAGGTAGTCGGGGTGACGGGCGATCACGCCGATATTGCTGTGGTTGCCTTTGTCGCCGGAGCGCGCCACGGCGAGTTTCACCAGCGGCACGCTGGCGTCGGCGCGGCCCTGGGGTTTGGGTGGCTGCACAGGTGCGGTCGGGGTGACACAGGGCGCAGAGCCGGGCAACTCGGTAACGTGGCGCGCGCCCTGAAGGTCGATCACCAGCTCACAGGCCGACTTATCGATCAGGAACGAAAACAATCGAATCAACGGATACACCGTGGGCCGCCCGCCGACGATGCCGGTCAGCCCCGGCGCCATGCCGGTTGCCGCCTGAGCAATTTCACGGGCGAACAGCACCAAGGCTGGTTTGCTCGGGTGACGCACCGCCAGCTTCACCACCACTTCGCGGCAGTCCTGGCGCCGGGCGTGGGCGCCGTAGGTGGCTTCGCTGCCGAGCAGTTCGATGTTCACTTCGGTGTAGGGTGCCCAGCCGCGTTGGCGGAACAGTTCGGCGGTCTTGTTGATGATCGCCTGGCTGACGCGCCGGGCTTTGTCGACCGCGTCGATCCCGGCGATCAGGCAACTGGCGGTGCAGCGAAAACCGTCCGGATAAGTGGCGCTGACCTTGTATTGATCGGTGGGCGGTGAGCCCTTCGCGCCCTGCAGGCGCACCGTATTTTTACCCTGTTGCTGCAATTTGACCTGGCTGAAATCGCAGATCACATCCGGCAGCAGGTAGGCGCGGGGGTCGCCGATTTCATACAGCAATTGCTCGGCGACGCTCAGCTCGCTGATCAGCCCGCCAGTGCCGTCGACCTTGTTGACGGTGAACTGGCCGTCGGCGCTGACCTCGACGATGGGAAAACCGATGTGCTCGTAGTCCGGCACGTCGCGCCAATCGGTGAAGTTGCCACCGGTGCACTGCGCGCCGCACTCGATGATGTGCCCGGCCAGTGCTGCCTGGGCGAGGCGGTCGTAATGGTGCCAGGACCAGTTGAACTCATGCACCAGCGCGGCACTGACCACGGCGCTGTCGACCACCCGGCCGGTAATCACGATATCCGCGCCCAGCTTGAGCGCGGCGGTAATCCCGGGGGCGCCGAGGTAGGCGTTGGCGGACACACAAACCGGCGGCAATGGCGCGCCGTTGTACAGGTCGGTAATGCCGTGCAGGTGTGTGAGTTGGGGGTGCAGGTCATCGCCGAGCAGCACGGCGATTTTCAGCGCAACCCCGGCCTTGGCGCAGGCCGCTTGCAGGGCGGCGGCGCAGGCTTGGGGGTTGATGCCGCCCGCGTTGCTGATCACCCGAATGCCTTGGCGTTGGATATCTGCCAGCAGCGGCGCCAGCACGTCGACGAAATCCGTGGCGTAACCCGCTTGGGGGTCTTTCATACGCGCACCGGCGAGGATCGACATCGTGACTTCAGCCAAATAGTCGAACACCAGGTAATCCAGCGCGCCGCCTTGCACCAGTTGGGCGGCGGCGGTGCAGGTGTCACCCCAGAAGGCGCTGGCACAGCCGATACGAACCGTCTTGTTCATGAGAAATCCTTACCCCGAATGGCTGGCGTCGAGACTACCAAGCAAGCGCTTGGTTTGTAAACGTTCGAAACAAGTTTTGCCCAAGCGCTTGCTTGGTTGACGGCCACGGCCTAAATTGCCGCCCAAGACGTCTGCACAAGTGAAGGAGAGTGGCATGGATGAGCAAAAAGCCCTGCGGGTGATGCGCACCATGGTCGACGGCGGCCAATTGACCGACCCCGACAGTGCCCGGGGCAAGTTGCTGCAAACCGCAGCTCACCTGTTTCGCAACAAGGGGTTCGAGCGCACCACGGTGCGTGACCTGGCGAGCGCGGTGGGCATTCAGTCCGGCAGCATCTTTCATCACTTCAAGAGCAAGGACGAGATCCTGCGTGCGGTGATGGAAGAAACCATCCATTACAACACCGCGATGATGTGTGCTTCGCTGGAGGAAGCGACAGACGTGCGCGAGCGCGTGCTCGCGCTGATTCGCTGCGAATTGCAGTCGATCATGGGTGGCAGCGGTGAGGCGATGGCGGTGTTGGTGTACGAATGGCGCTCGTTGTCGGCCGAGGGCCAGGCCCAAGTGCTGGCGCTGCGTGACCTGTATGAGCAGATCTGGTTGCAGGTGCTGGGCGAAGCCAAGGCCGCCGGCTACATCCGCGGCGATGTGTTTATCACGCGTCGCTTCCTGACCGGCGCCTTGTCCTGGACCACCACCTGGTTTCGCGCCGAAGGCAGCTTGACCCTGGAGCAACTGGCCGAAGAAGCCCTGCTGTTGGTGCTTGAGGCCGACTAAGCCACTCATTTGATGGCAAAAGTTGTCTCGACTGACAAAAACGCCTAGCTTATCGCCATCAGAGTGTTTAACGGTGTGTGCCTTGATGTTATTGCCATGGCGGCTGGCTGCAGGACTGACTTTATGGGCACTGGGCACCGCCTACGGGTTGCCGGCTTCGGCTGCGCAACTGGTGAGGATCGGCGCCGCGCACTTCCCGCCCTATACCGTCCGCCCCGAACAAGGCGCCGATACGGGCTTGCTGCCGCAACTGGTCGAAGCCCTGAACGCTGCGCAAACCGACTACCAGTTTGTGCTGGTGCCCACCTCTATCCCGCGCCGTTTTCGGGATTTCGAGCAGGGCCGGGTCGACATGGCGATCTTCGAAAACCCCAACTGGGGCTGGCAAGGCATTCCCCACACCAGTGTGGATATGGGCCTGGAGGACGCCGAAATCTTCGTCGCCCAACGTCAGCCAGGTCGCGACCAGCGCTACTTCGCCGACCTCACCGGCAAGCGCCTGGCGGTGTTCAGCGGCTACCACTATGCCTTTGCCAACTTCAACCCCGACCCGAAGAACATGGCCGAACATTTCAACGCCACGTTGACCTATTCCCATGACAGCAACCTGTTGATGGTGGCCCGCGGGCGGGCTGATATCGCCCTGGTGACCCGCTCGTACTTGAGCGACTTCATGGTGCGCAACGCGGACATGGCCGGCAACTTCTTGGTGTCGGAGCGCATCGACCAGATCTATCACCATTACGCGCTGTTGCGGCCAAAGGCGCCGATCAGTGGCGCGGCGTTTGCCGGGTTGCTCAAGGGCCTGCGGGACAGCGGCCAGATGCTGAAAATCTTCGAACCCTACCGTATTGATGTCACGGCGGTTTCCACAACGCCTTGACCGGCTAAATTTTTCGGCGTTGCTCACGTCACTTCTTCTATCTGCAGACGAATACCGTGAGCCGCCACCATGAATGACTTATCTGCCCTGCCATTGCCGGCCGGGCCCGCCCTGAATGCCGATGAAACCGACAGCCGCCTGAGCCTGACCCTGGAAGGCCAGCCACTGATTCGCCTGCGCCTCGAGCGCGGCGATGAATTGCACGTGCATTTGCAGGAGGCCAACAGCGTTGCCAACCCCCACGCCTTGTGGAGCGCCTGTTACTGGTTGTTGGTCAAGGAGCCCGCGCGCCAGCGTGTGGTCTGGCATTTGGAGCACGTGCCTGAAGAGGCGCTGCGCAGCGGGCTGCTGGTGGCAACCGAAGTGGCGGGGCAGTTTAGCTGCGAGCGCACGCTGTTCTGGCAGTTGCCCCAGCCCTGGCTTGGCCACCCCTTCAGCGGCAGCTACCCGCAGCAGATGCTCATCAGCGCCGGCAAGCGCCATCCGGCCCGGGCGCCCAAGCCGCGTGGCGAGGTTTATCGCCGTTTCGACGCGCGGCTCGGCGCCTGGATTTCGTTGCGCACCGTCGAAATCGACGTGGACCTGGCCCGCTTCAACCGTTGGCAGAACAGCACCCGTGTGGCGAATTTCTGGCAGGAAACCGGCAGCCTGGAACAACACCGCGAATACCTCGACAAGCTCGACGCCGACCCGCATACCCTGACGCTGATCGGCTGTTTCGACGACGAGCCGTTTGCCTACTTCGAAGCCTATTGGGCCAAGGAAGACCGGATCGCACCGTTCTACGACGCCGGTGATTACGACCGCGGCATTCACATGCTGGTGGGGGAGGAGCATCACCGCGGGCCGCACAAGGTCGCCAGTTGGTTATCGGCGCTGGTGCACTACCTGTTTCTCGACGACCCGCGTACCCAGCGCGTGGTAGCAGAGCCGCGTGCCGACAACGCGAAGATGATCGGCCACATGCACAACCAATGCTTTCACTGCGACAAGGAATTCGATTTCCCGCACAAGCGCGCGGCGCTGATGATTCTGGGGCGGGAGCGGTTTTTTGAGCGGTGTGGGTTGAACTGAGTCGGCCTGGCTTTATGTGGGAGCTGGCTTGCCTGCGATGCAAACACCTCGGTCTTTCAGTTAAACCAGGTTGATGCTATCGCAGGCAAGCCAGCTCCCACACAAAGCCAGCTCTAGTGGATCAAACCCGCCGCGCAAACGTATCGCTGTGGCTGCCCGACACCTTGCGGCAATGCACCAGTGCATCCCGAATCATGAAGTTCACCAGGGTCGGCGACACGCCGAGCTCCTTGGCGATGTCCTTTTGCGGTACGCCGTGCAGGCGGTACATCTCGAAGGCGTAGCGGGTGCGCTGGGGCAGCTCCGTCAAGGCGTCGGCGATGTTTTCCAGGGTGTTGAAGTTGATGTGAGAGGTTTCCGGTGAAGCGCCGTGAATGACCACATTCAAGCCTTCCTCTTCTGTCCCGGAGTACTTGAGCTCCAGGGCCTGCTTGCGATAGTGATCGATGGCCAGGTTGCGCACGATCTGGAACAGATAGCTGAGCTGGGCCTTGAACGATGAGGTGATCGTCGGTGCTGACTGCAACCGGAAGTAGGCGTCCTGCACTACGTCTTCCGCGCGAGAGCGGCAGCCCGTGATGCGTGCCGCGATCTTCACCAGGATCAGCCGGTTGTCGACGAATGCCTGGAGAAGCGGTGAGTCGCACCTGCCTGTGGATACTTGTTCCGTCATGGAAATCACCTTGTTGCAAAAGAGGTTGGGGGAGGGCGTCCTTGCTGAAGCCTCCTACACATCGGGCAACAAATTATGCTTAATGATAATGATTGTCAAATGAGAAGGCGAACTAATCTTATGCCTTCTCGTTAGGTGTGAGGTCCGTCGCACTCGTCTCCTGCGACTAATTATCTGGCGCCTCCGTCCGTTCTCTTGGGTGACAGGTCCGTTGGTGAAACGGCCAAGGATCAGCAGCCGCAGGAGGGCGAGATGGGTTTTTATCGTGCACGCAGCGTGTTTCAGTCTGGAGCCCTCACACCATGAGTGCGCCGGCTCGGTTACGTCTGTTTTGCCTGCCCTACTCAGGCGCCAGCGCCATGGTGTATGCGCGCTGGCGCCGGGTTTTGCCTGACTGGTTGCACGTGTGCCCACTGGAATTGCCCGGGCGCGGCATGCGTATGGATGAGCCCTTGCAGCGCAACATCAAGGCCTTGGCCGCGCAGTTGGCCACTGAAATCAGCCACGACTTGAACGGGCCGTATGCCGTATTCGGCCACAGCCTCGGTGGCCTGTTGGCCTTCGAGTTGGTGCATGCCTTGCGCGAACGTGGCGTGCCCGCGCCACTGGCCTTGTTCGCCTCCGGTACCGCCGGCCCGGCGCGCCGTGACGTCAGCGAATACGCCATCGAGAAGACAGACGAGCAACTGATCGCCCGCCTGCGTGAGCTCAAAGGTACAGCCGAAGATGCCCTGGCCAACCCCGAGCTGATGCAGTTGATGCTGCCGATCCTGCGTGCCGATTTTCTGTTGTGCGGCAGTTTCACCTACGGCGCGCGTGAGCCCTTGCACGTGCCGATCCACGTGTTCGGCGGCAAGCAAGACAGCGTGCGCGCCGACCAGTTGCTCGACTGGCAGGCCGACGCCGCCAGCGGCTTCTCACTGGACATGTTTGACGGCCACCACTTCTTCCTCGTGCAGCACGAAAGCGCTGTGCTGCGCTGCCTGCGGCGCTATGCCGATGAGCACCTGACCCGCTGGCGCACTGGCGCGGCGCGGCAGCTGGCCGCCGGCTGAACGTTCTCTAATTCCCGACTTACCGTAAGCCGATTTCAGGCAGGAACCCCATGATGGACGCCTTCGAACTTCCCCGCACTCTGGTCCAGTCCCTTCAACGCCGTGCCGAGCAAACCCCGGACCAGGTCGCCTTGCGCTTCCTCGCCGAGTCCGCGGAGCACAGCGTTGTGCTCAGTTACCGCGAGCTGGATCAGCGCGCCCGCACCATCGCCGCCGCGTTGCAGGCCAATGCTGAGCCGGGCGACCGTGCGGTGCTGTTGTTCCCCAGTGGCCCGGATTACGTCGCGGCGTTTTTTGGTTGCCTGTACGCCGGGGTGATCGCGGTGCCGGCCTATCCGCCGGAGTCCACTCGCCGTCATCATCAGGAGCGTTTGCTGTCGATTATTGCCGACGCTGAGCCGCGCCTGCTGCTGACTATTGCCAGCCTGGGCGATGGCCTGGCGCAGATCGACAACGCGCCGCCGGTGCTGAGCGTTGACACACTGGTCGCCGCAATTGCGGGCAACTGGGTCGCTCCTGAGCTGCACCCCGACGACATCGCCTTCCTGCAATACACCTCCGGTTCCACCGCATTGCCCAAGGGCGTGCAGGTCAGCCACGGCAACCTGGTGGCCAACGAAGTGTTGATCCGTCGGGGGTTTGGTATTGACCTGAACCCGGACGACGTGATCGTCAGCTGGTTGCCGCTCTACCACGACATGGGCTTGATCGGCGGCTTGCTGCAACCGATTTTCAGCGGCGTACCCTGCGTCTTGATGTCGCCGGCTTACTTCCTCGGCCGACCGTTGCGCTGGCTGGAAGCGATCAGCGAATACGGCGGCACCATCAGCGGTGGCCCCGATTTCGCCTACCGGCTGTGCAGCGAGCGGGTCAGTGAAACCGCACTGGAGCGCTTGGATTTGAGCAAGTGGCGCGTGGCCTATTCGGGCTCCGAGCCGATCCGCCTCGATACTCTGGAGCGCTTTGCCGAGAAGTTCGCCGTCTGTGGTTTCACCGCGAACAACTTCTTCGCCTCTTACGGGCTGGCCGAGGCGACGTTGTTTGTCGCCGGAGGCACCCGTGGCAACGGTATCCCGGCGTTGCGCGTGGACGAGCACGCCCTGGCCGCCAACCGTGCCGAGCCGGGGCAGGGCAGCGCGATCATGAGTTGCGGCACCAGCCAGCCGGAACACGCGGTGCTGATCGCCGACCCGCACACCCTCGCCGAGTTGCCCGACAACCACATCGGTGAACTCTGGGCCAGCGGCCCGAGCATCGCCCATGGCTACTGGCGCAACTCCGAAGCCACGGCCAAGACTTTCGTGCAGCATGCGGGCCGCACCTGGCTGCGCACCGGCGACCTGGGGTTTATCCGCGAAGGCGAGGTGTACATCACCGGGCGCCTGAAAGACCTGCTCATTGTGCGCGGCCACAACCTGTACCCGCAGGACATCGAGCAAACCATCGAGCGTGAAGTGGAAGGGGTGCGCAAAGGCCGGGTCGCGGCGTTTGCCGTGCAGGACCAGGGCCTGGAAGGCATCGGCATCGCCGCGGAAATCAGCCGCAGCGTGCAGAAAATCCTGCCGCCCGAAGCGTTGATCAAGGCGATCCGCCAAGCCGTGGCCGAGGCGTATCAGCAAGCCCCAAGCGTGGTGGTGTTGCTCAACCCCGGCGCGTTGCCGAAGACCTCCAGCGGCAAGGTGCAGCGCGCGGCGTGTGGCCTGCGCCATGCCGACGGCAGCCTCGACAGCTACGCGCAGTTCCCCGAGCTGCACGCGCAGGCGGGGGACGCGGCGTTGGAGGCCGGACTGCAAAGCCGGATTGCAGCGATCTGGTGCGAACAGTTGAATGTCGCGACGGTCGCGGCCGATGACCATTTCTTCCTGCTCGGCGGCAACTCCATCACCGCCACCCAAGTGGTCGCACGCCTGCGCGAAACCCTGGGCCTGGAACTGAACCTGCGCATGCTGTTCGAGGCGCCAAGCCTCGGCGCGTTTGCCGCCAGCGTGGCGCAATTGCAGCAGGGCGGTGGCGTGGTGCAAGGCGCGATTCAGGCCCTGTCGCGGCAAGGGGAACTGCCCCAATCCCTGGCGCAAAACCGCCTGTGGATCACCTGGCAACTGGACCCGCACAGCAGCGCCTACACCATTCCCGGCGGCTTGCGCCTGCGCGGTGAACTGGATGAAGACGCCGTGCGTGCCAGCTTCCAGCACCTGGTCCAGCGCCATGAGGCCCTGCGCACGCGTTTCTACGAACGTGACGGCCAGGCCTTCCAGCGTATAGATGCAAAAGCTGCATTCGACCTGCAAGTCATCGACCTCAGCGACCTGCCCGCTGCGGAGCGTGAAGCCCGCGCGCAACAGATCCGCGAAGACGAAGCACGCACCCAGTTCGACCTGGAAAAAGGCCCGCTGCTGTGGGTAACGCTCGTTCGCCTGGACGATGAAGATCACCAGTTGCTGGTGACCCTGCATCACATCATCGCCGACGGTTGGTCGCTGAATATTCTGATCGACGAATTCTCGCGCCTGTATGCCGCCGCGACCCAGGGCCAAACCCTGGAACTGCCGCCGTTGGCCCTGCAATACGCCGACTACGGCAGTTGGCAGCGCCAATGGCTGGCGGAGGGAGAAGGGCAGCGCCAGCTGGCGTATTGGAAGGCACAGTTGGGCGAGGAACACCCGAGCCTCAGCCTGGCCACTGATCACCCGCGTTCGGCGCAGCACCTTCACAGTGCTTCGCGCCATAGCGTGCGTTTGAACACCCGCCTCAGCGCAGCGATCCGTCAGACCGCCCAGGCCAACGAATCCACGCCGTTCATGCTGTTGTTGGCGGCGTTCCAGAGCCTGCTCCATCGCTACAGCGGCCAGCGCGACATCCGCATCGGCGTGCCGAATGCCAACCGCCCACGCCAGGAAACCCAAGGCCTGATCGGCTTCTTTATCAACACGCTGGTGCTGCGCGCCGAGCTGGACGCGCGGTTGCCATTCAATGAACTGCTGGCGGCAACCCGCGAGACGGTCATCGGCGCCCAGGCCCACCAGGACCTGCCGTTCGAACAACTGCTCGAAGCTTTCCCGCAAGCCCGCGAACAGGGCCTGTTCCAGGTCATGTTCAACCACCAGCAGCGTGACCTGAGCGCCTTGCGCCGCCTGCCCGGAATGCTCGCCGACGAATTGCCGTGGCACAGCCGCGAAGCCAAGTTCGACCTGCAATTGCACACGGAAGAAGACCGCAACGGGCGCCTGAGCCTGGCGTTCGACTACGCCGATGAACTGTTCGAAGCCGCGACCATCCAGCGCCTGGCCGAGCACTTCATCAACCTGCTGAACGCGGTCACCGAGCAGCCGCACCAAGCCATCGGCGACCTTAAGCTGATGCAGCAAAACGAGCAGCAACCGTGGAGCGAAGCGCCGTGCACACCGGCACAGCAATGGCTGCCGGAATTGCTCAACCGCAACACCTCTGACGACACCGCGCTGGTCTGGCAAGGCGCCAGCCTGACCTTCGCCCAGCTGCACACCCAGGCCAACCGCCTGGCCCACTACCTGCGCGACAAGGGCGTGGGCCCGGACGTGTGCGTGGCTATCGCTGCCGAGCGCTCGCCGCAACTGCTGATCGGCCTGCTGGCGATCATCAAGGCCGGTGGCGCCTACGTGCCGCTGGACCCGGACTATCCCGCCGAGCGCCTGGCCTACATGCTCGAGGACAGCGGCGTGCACTTGCTGCTGACCCAGACCGCATTGCTGGAGCAACTGCCGACGGCCGAGGGGGTGTGCGTGATCGCCATGGACAGCCTGCACCTGGACAACTGGCCCACCCAGGCGCCGGGCCTGCACTTGCACGGCGACAATCTCGCCTACGTGATCTATACCTCCGGCTCCACCGGCCAGCCCAAAGGCGTGGGCAACACCCACGCGGCCCTGGCCGAGCGCCTGCAATGGATGCAGGCCACTTACCAACTGAACGCCAGCGACGTGCTGATGCAAAAGGCGCCGATCAGTTTTGACGTGTCGGTATGGGAATGCTTCTGGCCGCTGATCACCGGTTGCCGCCTGGTGCTGGCCGGCCCGGGCGAGCATCGCGACCCGCACCGCATTGCGCAGCTGGTACAGGAGCACGGCGTGACCACGCTGCACTTCGTGCCGCCGCTGTTGCAGCTGTTTATCGACGAGCCCTTGGTGGCCGAATGCACCAGCCTGCGTCGCCTGTTTTCTGGCGGCGAGGCCTTGCCCGCCGAGTTGCGCAATCGCGTGTTGGCGCAATTGCCGGCGGTGCAGTTGCACAACCGTTATGGCCCGACCGAAACCGCGATCAACGTCACCCACTGGCATTGCACAGCCGCAGATGGCGAGCGTTCGCCGATTGGCCGCCCGCTGGGCAATGTGATCTGCCGCGTGCTGGATGAGCAGCTCAACCCCGTGCCATTGGGCGTGCCGGGCGAACTGTGCATCGGCGGCATCGGCCTGGCCCGGGGTTACCTTGGCCGTCCCGGGTTGACCGCCGAGCGTTTTGTCGCGGATGACCAGGGCACGCGCCTTTACCGTACCGGCGACCGCGCACGCTGGAGCGCCGACGGCGTGCTTGAATACCTCGGCCGTCTCGACCAGCAAGTGAAGCTGCGGGGTTTCCGGGTGGAACCCGAAGAAATCGAAGCGCGCCTGTTGGCTATCGACGGGGTTGCCCAAGCGGTGGTGCTGGTGCGCGACGCGCAACTGATCGGCTACTACACCGCCCATGCCGAGCTGGACGAACACGACGTCAAAACCGCGTTGGCCGCCGAACTGCCCGAGTACATGGTGCCCGCGCTGTTGATGCGCCTGGAGGCCATGCCCCTGAGCCCCAGCGGCAAACTCGACCGCCGCGCCTTGCCGGAGCCGGTGTGGCAAACCCGTGAACACATCGAACCCGAGACCGCGTTGCAGCAGCAGATTGCAGCCATCTGGCGTGAGGTCCTTGGCCTGCCGCGTATCGGCCTGCGTGACGACTTCTTCGCTCTCGGCGGGCATTCGTTGCTGGCCACGCAAATCATTTCCCGTACCCGCCAGGCGTGCGACGTCGAGCTGCCGTTGCGCACCTTGTTCGAAGCCAGCGAGTTGGGCGCTTTTGCCGAACACGTGGCGGTGATCCAGGCCTCGGGCCAGCGCAACCAACAGACCGCCATCGCCAAGGTCGATCGCAGCCAGCCGGTGCCGCTGTCCTACTCCCAGCAGCGCATGTGGTTCCTCTGGCAGATGGAGCCGGACAGCCCGGCCTACAACGTTGGCGGCATGGCGCGCCTGCGTGGCGTGCTGGACGTGGGGCGTTTTGAGGCCGCGTTGCAAGCACTGATCATGCGCCACGAAACCCTGCGCACCACCTTCCCGAGCGTCGATGGCGTGGCGTGTCAAAAGGTCTCGCCGCAAACCGGCCTGCGCATGGACTGGCAGGACTTCACTGCGCTGAACGAAACCGAGTGCCAGCAGCGCCTGCAACAACTGGCGGATGTGGAGGCCCACACCCCGTTCAATCTGGAAACCGGCCCACTGCTGCGCGCCTGCCTGGTCAAGGCCGGCGAGCAGGAGCATTACCTGGTGCTGACCCTGCACCACATCGTTACCGAAGGCTGGGCCATGGACATCTTTGCCCGTGAACTCAGCGCGCTGTACGAAGCCTTTATCGACGAGCGTGACTCACCGCTGGCGCCCTTGCCGGTGCAGTACCTCGACTACAGCGTGTGGCAACGCCAGTGGCTCGAGGCGGGTGAGCGCCAGCGCCAGCTGGACTATTGGACCGCGCAGCTGGGCAATGAACATCCGCTGCTGGAGCTGCCCGGCGACCGTCCTCGCCCGCCGGTGCAAAGCCACCAGGGTGAGCTGTACCGCTTCGATTTGAGCGACGAGCTGGCGGCCCGCGTGCGTGCTTTCAACGCCGAGCGCGGCCTGACGCTATTCATGACCATGACCGCTACCCTCGCCGTGTTGCTCTACCGTTACAGCGGCCAGACCGACCTGCGCATCGGCGCCCCGGTCGCCAACCGCATCCGCCCGGAGAGTGAAGGGCTGATCGGTGCATTCCTCAATACCCAAGTGCTGCGTTGCCGCCTCAATGGGCAGATGAAGGTCGGCGAATTGTTCGATCAGGTGCGCCACACCGTGATCGAAGGCCAGTCCCATCAGGACTTGCCCTTCGACCACCTGGTGGAAGCCCTGCAACCACCGCGCAGCGCGGCGTACAACCCGCTGTTCCAGGTGATGTGTAATGTGCAGCGTTGGGAATTCCAGCAGAGCCGCCAACTGGCGGGCATGACCGTCGAGTACCTGGCCAATGATGCCCGCGCGACCAAGTTCGACCTCAACCTGGAAGTCACCGACCTCGACCACCGCCTGGGCTGCTGCCTGACCTACAGCACCGACCTGTTCGATGAGCCACGCATTGCACGCATGGCCGGGCATTGGCGCAACCTGCTGGAGGCGTTGATTGCCGACCCGCAGCAACGCCTGAGTGAATTGCCGCTGCTGAACGCGGAGGAACAGCGCGCGCTGCAAGGCAGTCTGGGCGTCGAAAAAGGTGAACACCGTCTCGATCAGTGCCTCCAGCAACTGTTCAGCCGGCAGGCCGCCGCCCGAGGTGATGCGCCTGCGCTGACCTTTGCCGACGTGACCCTCAGCTACTGCGAGCTGGATGCCCGCGCCAACCGGCTGGCCTGGATGCTGCGCGAACGCGGCGTGGGGCCGCAGGTGCGTGTCGGCCTGGCGCTGCCGCGTTCCCTGGAAATGGTCATCGGCCTGCTGGCGATTCTCAAGGCCGGCGGCGCTTATGTGCCGCTGGACCCGGAATACCCGCTGGACCGCCTGCATTACATGATCGAAGACAGCGGCATCGGCCTGCTGCTCAGTGACGCGGCGATGTTCGAAGCGCTTGGCGAGTTGCCGGCGACGGTCGCTTGCTGGTGCCTGGAGGACGACTTGCCGGTGCTGGGCAATTACCCGGCCGACGCGCTCCCGTTTATCAGCTTGCCGCAACACCAGGCCTACCTGATTTACACCTCCGGCTCCACCGGCAAACCGAAAGGCGTGGTGGTGTCCCATGGTGAAATTGCCATGCATTGCGCGGCGGTGATCGAGCGTTTCGGCATGCGCCCGGACGACTGTGAGCTGCATTTCTATTCGATCAACTTCGACGCGGCCACCGAGCGTTTGCTGGTGCCGTTGCTCAGCGGTGCGCAGGTGGTATTGCGTGCCCAGGGCCAGTGGGATGCCGAGGAAATCTGCGCGCTGATCCGCACCCATCGCATCACTGTCCTGGGCTTCACGCCGAGCTACGGCAGCCAGTTGGCGCAATGGCTGGCGACTCAACAGCAGACCTTGCCGGTGCGCATGTGCATCACCGGCGGCGAGGCGTTGACCGGGGAACACTTGCAGCGCATTCGTGCGGCGTTCCAGCCTGAGGTGTTTTTCAACGCCTATGGGCCGACCGAAACGGTGGTGATGCCGCTCGCCAGTCTCGCGCCCGAACAGCTGGAAGAGGGCGCAGGCAGCGTGCCGATCGGCAGCATCATCGGTGACCGTGTGGCCTACATTCTCGACGCCGATCTGGCGCTGGTGCCGCAAGGTGCAACGGGTGAGTTGTATGTAGGCGGGGCCGGCCTGGCCCAGGGGTATCACGAACGTCCAGGGATGACGGCGGAGCGGTTTGTCGCCGATCCGTTTGCTGCCAAGGGTGGGCGTTTGTACCGCACCGGCGATCTGGTGCGCCAACGCGCTGACGGGTTGGTGGAGTATTTGGGGCGGATCGACCATCAGGTGAAAATCCGTGGTTTCCGCATCGAGCTGGGCGAGATCGAAACCCGACTGCTCGAACATGAAGCCGTGCGTGAGGCGGTGGTGCTGGCGCTCGATTCGCCCAGTGGCAAACAGTTGGTGGCTTACCTGGTCAGCGACGTCGACCACAGCGCCTTGCGCGAGTCCCTCAAGGCTCATCTGAAGGCGCAACTGCCCGACTACATGGTGCCCGCGCACCTGATCGTGCTGGCCAGCATGCCGCTGACCGCCAACGGCAAGCTTGACCGCCGCGCGTTGCCGCAGCCGGATCCGGACGCCAACCGCCAGCAGTACGTGGCGCCGCGCAGCGAGCTGGAGCAAACCCTCGCGGCGATCTGGTGCGCGGTGCTGAACGTGCAGCGCGTTGGCCTGGACGATAACTTCTTCGAGCTGGGCGGCGATTCGATCCTGTCGATTCAGGTGGTCAGCCGCGCGCGGCAGGCCGGGATTCACTTCAGCCCGCGTGACCTGTTCCAGCACCAGACCGTGCAAACGCTGGCCGCTGTCGCCACGCGTTCCGAGCAGGTCACGGCCGAGCAAGGTGTGTTGACCGGCCCTTCAGGCCTAACGCCGATCCAGCATTGGTTCTTCGATACCGACATTCCCAACCGTCAGCACTGGAACCAGGCGCTGCTGCTCAAGCCACTGCAATTGCTCGATCCCCATCGCCTGGAACAGGCGCTGCTGGCGGTGCTGGAACATCACGACGCCTTGCGCCTGAGCTTCACCCCGCGCGATGCCCAGTGGCATGCCGAACACTTGGCCGTGCCCCAGGGCGGCGTGCTGATGCAGGCGCAGGTGCGCGATATGGACCAATGCACGGCGCTGTTTACCGACACCCAACGCAGCCTTGACCTTGCCCATGGCCCGCTGCTGCGCGCGCTGCTGGTGGACGGCCCCGAAGGCCAGCAACGCTTGCTGATTGCGATCCACCACCTGGTGGTCGACGGCGTGTCGTGGCGCGTGTTGCTCGAAGACCTGCAAAACGTCTACCGCCAACTCACTGAGGGCGAATCCGTCAGCCTGCCGGCCAAGACCAGCGCCCTGCGTGACTGGGCCGCGCGCTTGCAAGCGTATGCGGGCAGCGAGTCGCTGCGTGAAGAGTTGAGTGTCTGGCAGGATCAACTGGCTGGCCCGGCCGTGGAATTGCCGGTGGACCGCCCGCAAGGTTCACTGCGCAACCGCGATGCCGACACTGTCAGCGTGCGTCTGGATGCCGAACACACCCGCCAGTTGCTGCAACAGGCGCCGAGTGCTTACCGCACTCAGGTCAACGACGTGTTGCTGACGGCCCTGGCTCGGGTGTTATGCCGCTGGAGCGGTCACGAATCGACGCTGATCCAGTTGGAAGGCCATGGCCGCGAAACCCTGTTCGATGAAATCGACCTGACGCGCAGTGTCGGCTGGTTTACCAGTGCTTATCCACTGCGTTTGACGCCGCAGGCGGAGCCGGGCGCTTCGATCAAGGCGATCAAGGAACAATTGCGTGGTGTGCCGCACAAGGGCCTGGGTTATGGCGTGCTGCGCTACCTGGCGGACGACCTGATCCAGCAGACCCTGCAGGCCTTGCCGCACGCGCAAATCACCTTCAACTACCTGGGCCAGTTCGACCAGAGTTTCGGCGCCGACGCGCTGTTCCATCCGCTGGATGAATCCGCCGGTCTGGCCCACGACCCCGACGCGCCGCTGCCTAACGTGCTGAGTGTCGACAGCCAGGTGTACGGCGGTGAGCTGGTGCTGCGCTGGACCTTCAGCCGCGAGCGCCATGACCTGCAGACCATCCGCGAGCTGGCCGAGGCGTATCTGGCCGAGCTGCAAAGCCTGATCGCCCATTGCCTCACGGGCGAAGCCGGCGGCATCACGCCGTCCGACTTCCCGCTGGCGCGCCTGACCCAACCGCAGCTGGACGCCTTGCCGGTGCCGGCCAGCGCCATTGAAGACGTGTACCCGCTGACGCCGATGCAGGAAGGCCTGCTGCTGCACACCCTGCTGGAGCCGGGCACCGGCCTTTACTACATGCAGGATCGCTACCGCATCAACAGCGCCCTGGACCCTGAGCGCTTCGCCCAAGCCTGGCAGGCCGTGATTGCACGGCATGAAGCCTTGCGCGCCTCGTTCTGCTGGAACGTCGGCGAAGACATGCTGCAAGTCATCCACAAACCGGGTAGCACGCCGATTGAATACCTCGACTGGAGTGCCGACCCGGAAGCTGAACAAGAGCCGCGTCTGCAAGCCTTGCTCAAGGCCGAGCGCGAAGCTGGTTTCGATCTGCTCAACCAGGCGCCGTTCCACCTGCGCCTGATCCGTGTGGGTGAAGCGCGCTACTGGTTCATGATGAGCAACCACCACATCCTCATCGATGCGTGGTGCCGTTCGCTGCTGATGAATGACTTCTTCGACCTCTACATGGCCCTTGGCGAAGGCCGCGACGCGCAACTGGCCACGCCGCCGCGCTATCGCGACTACATCGCCTGGCTGCAACGCCAGAACCTCGCCGAGGCGCGCCAGTGGTGGCAGCAGAACCTGCAAGGGTTCGAGCGCACCACGCCGATCCCGAGCGACCGCCCCTTCCTGCGTGAGCACGCGGGCCACAGCGGCGGCATGGTGGTGGGTGATTGCTACACCCGCCTCGATGCCCGCGATGGCGCGCAATTGCGTGAACTGGCCCAGGCCCATCAACTGACCGTCAACACCTTCGCCCAGGCAGCGTGGGCGCTGGTGCTGCGCCGCCTGAGTGGCGACCGTGACGTGCTGTTCGGCGTCACCGTGGCCGGTCGCCCGGTGGAAATGCCCGAGATGCAGCGCACCGTCGGGCTGTTCATCAACAGCATTGCGCTGCGGGTGAAACTGCCGCAAGACGATCAACCGTGCAGCGTGCGCCAGTGGCTCAGTGGCCTGCTCGACAGCAACATGCAGCTGCGCGAGTACGAATACCTGCCGCTGGTGACGATCCAGGAACACAGCGAGCTGCCCAAGGGCCAGCCGCTGTTCGACAGCTTGTTCGTGTTCGAAAACGCCCCGGTGGAAGTCTCGGTGCTGGACCGTGCGCAAAGCCTGAATGCCACTTCGGATTCCGGCCGTACCCACACCAACTTCCCGCTGACCGCCGTGTGCTACCCCGGCGATGACCTTGGCCTGCACCTGTCTTACGACAAACGTTACTTCGACGAAACCACCGTGCAGGGCATGCTCGGTGAGTTCAAGCGCCTGTTGCTGGCGCTGGTCCAAGGCTTCCATGGCAACATGGCCGACCTGCCGCTGATCGGCGAACAGGAGCGTGAGTTTCTGATCGAAGGCTGCAATCAGAGCGAGCATGCCTACCCGCTGGAACGCAGCTACATCGAGCTGTTCGAAGAGCAGGTGGCCGCGCATCCTCAGCGTATCGTCGCCAGTTGCCTCGACCGGCAATGGAGCTATGCCGAGCTGAACCGGCGCAGTAACCGCCTCGGTAACGCGCTGGTTCTGGCGGGCGTCGGGCGGGATCAGCCGGTGGCCTTGCTGGCTGAGCGCAGCCTCGACCTGCTGGGCATGATCATCGGCAGCTTCAAGGCCGGTGCCGGTTACCTGCCGCTGGACCCGGGCCTGCCAGGCCAGCGCCTGAGCCGCATCATTGACCTGAGCCGCACGCCGTTGCTGGTGTGCACTGAGGCCTGTCGCGAACAGGCAGTGGAACTGCTCGAAGCGTTTGCCTGTTCGGCTCGGCCCAAGTTGTTGGTGTGGGACACGCTGGCACCTGCGGATGAAAACCCGGGCATCTACAGCGCCCCGGATAACCTCGCCTATGTGATCTATACCTCGGGCTCCACCGGCTTGCCCAAGGGCGTGATGGTGGAGCAGCGCGGCATGCTCAATAACCAGTTGAGCAAGGTGCCGTACCTGGACTTGAGTGCTGCGGATGTGATCGCGCAAACCGCGTCGCAAAGTTTCGATATCTCGGTGTGGCAGTTCCTCGCCGCGCCGCTGTTTGGCGCGCGGGTGGACATTGTGCCGAACACCATCGCCCACGATCCGCAGGGCTTGCTGGCGCATGTGCAGGCCCAGGGCATCACCCTGCTGGAAAGCGTACCGTCGCTGATCCAGGGCATGCTCGCCCAGGAGCGTATCAGCCTGGAGGGCCTGCGCTGGATGCTGCCGACCGGCGAGGCGATGCCGCCGGAACTGGCGCACCAGTGGTTGCTGCGGTATCCGCAGATTGGCCTGGTCAACGCCTATGGCCCGGCGGAGTGCTCGGATGACGTGGCGTTCTTCCGCGTGGATGTGGCGTCGACCCGTGGTACTTACCTGCCGATTGGTACGCCGACCGACAACAACCGCCTGTACCTGCTGGACGGCGCGCTGGAGCTGGTGCCGCAAGGTGCTGTCGGCGAGCTGTGCGTGGCCGGGACGGGGGTTGGGCGAGGTTATGTCAGTGATCCGCTGCGCACGGCTTGCGTGTTTGTGCCCGATCCGTTCGGTGCACCGGGCGAGCGTCTGTACCGCACCGGCGACCTGGCGCGCCGGCGCAGCGATGGCGTGCTGGAATATGTGGGGCGTATCGACCATCAAGTGAAGATTCGCGGCTACCGCATCGAACTGGGTGAAATCGAGGCGCGCCTGCACGAGCAGCCCGAGGTGCGTGACGCGGCGGTTGGCGTGCAGGAAGGCATCAACGGCAAGCATCTGGTGGGTTACCTGGTCGCCGCTGATACGGCGCTGAACCCGAGCGAGCGCCTGGACCGCATCAAGCAGCGCCTGCGTGCGGAACTGCCGGAATACATGGTGCCGCTGCACTGGCTGTGGCTTGACCGCCTGCCGTTGAATGCCAATGGCAAGCTCGACCGCAAGGCCTTGCCCGCGCTGGAAATCGGCCAGTTGCACAGCCAGGACTACCTGGCACCGCGCAATGAACTGGAAGGCACATTGGCTGCGATCTGGGCCGAAGTGTTGAAAGTCGAAAGGGTCGGGGTGCAGGACAACTTCTTCGAGTTGGGCGGGCATTCGTTGCTGGCTACGCAGATCGCTTCCCGCGTGCAGAAAACCCTGCAACGGGATGTGCCGCTGCGGGCCATGTTTGAGTGCAGCACGGTGGCGCAATTGGCCGAGTACATCGATGGGTTGGCAGTGAATGAAATCAGTGCCGAAAAAGTGGATCGGTTGAGTGACCTGATGGCGGAGCTGGAGGGGCTTTAATCTGCTTTGCCTGTCAGGGCCTCATCGCGGGCAAGCCCGCTCCCACATGTTGAACTGTGAGTACGTTCAAGTGTGGGAGCGGGCTTGCCCGCGATAGCGCCAGTCCAGGCGCCGCTTACTTGGGCCCGGTTTTTTGCAATGCCTCCTGTCAACCTTGACAGTATTCAACGCTGTCGTTCAGGCGTTAGATAACCCGTGTATTTCGGTCATTACTGATCGTCATTCAGCACGGCGCAGGAGGCTTCATCGTGACTCACGAATTATCCCCATGTAACAACTGTGCAGGGGCGTCGGCTCCCTGTTCATGCCACGACTGTCGTGAGCAAACGTTTGTCCCGGGAGAGTCCAGAACGATCACGGTCAAGCGCACTTCAAACGTGGTGCACACGTGCGAGGTGACGTCGAATCAGCGCTACGGCATTGACTTGGGCTTATTAATTGCGCCTAAAGTGCTTGAGGAAAATAATAAAAATGAGCTGGTACTGCTTTACTTTTCAGGTGACGCCCATGTCTTTGTGGAAAAAGGCGGGCTTCTGCGGGCAGGCGAAAGGGCGTGGTTGACCGTCTCTGGAATGGGCAAGGATGGCGTTCTCGTTACGCTCCCATTGATGAACGGTGACTTGATTACGTCCGACGATGAAAAAAATGGTCTGACACGCGCTATCCCAAGAGCAAAGCTGCTTGAGTTTCCCGACAAAACCCTTCTGACGATTACCTTCAAAGTCAGCACGTGCAGCAATAGTTGTGATAATGAGTTGATTGTTTATCCGGAGCAGACCTGTACGCTTCGCAAGCCTTACCGGGACGAGACAACCTTTGATGACCAGACGTTAGGCAAGTGGGTAAGAGGCCCTGGGGCGGCTGACCCAACGGATCTCAGCTATTTATTTCAGGGGACCGGGTTTATATTGAAAAACATGACGTGGTCGACGTCGGGCATTGGAATCGTTTTATGGCGGTCATTTCATGAACTTGAGATTAATCATAAGTATCGATTCAGCATTGCTGTGCGCAGAGGCAGCATCTATGATCCGCTCCCCATACTGTCATTACGCCTGAACGATGTGGACCAGACCGCCCCTGAGCAACTTGCGGATCTTGTGAACTGGAAAACGCTCTTTTTTGATTTCGTGGTCACCTCGTTACCTGTGACGCTGGCAATTTACAGTCACCAGAATCGAGGGATAGAAGGTAATGACACGGATCTGGACAATCTTCTGGTCGAGGAAATCCCGTAACGTTACAAGAATGCCCGTGTTCACGCGGGCATTCTATTTCATCTTGGCATCAAGCCTGGTTTCGTTCTTCCAACGGGTTCCGCCGATGAGTTTGTTGCGCGTGTGAGTCCGGTTTTTTGCAAAGCCTCCTGTCAACCTTGACAGTATTCAACGCTGTCGTTCAGGCGTTAGATAACCCCTGTATTCCGGTCATTACTGATCGTCATTCAGCGCGGCGCAGGAGGCTTCATCGTGACTCACGAATTATCCCCATGTAACAACCATGCAGGCGGTTCGGCGCCGTGTTCATGCCATGACTGTCGTGAACAAACGTTTATCCCTGGAGAGTCCAGAACGATCACGGTCAAGCGCACGTCAACCTCCACCCACACGTGCGAAGTGACGTCGAACCAGAGTTACGGCATTGACCTGAGCACGTTAGTTGCAACCAAGTTCCTTGAGGCAAATAGTGTCGGTATTTTGGATTTGCGTAGCTTTCAAGGGCCTGCACATGTCTTTATGGAAAAAGGTGGGCTTATCCGGGCAGGAGAAAGGGTGTGGTGGTTCATCACTGGAATGGGCGTAAATGGAGCGCTCGTCACGTTCAAATTGATGGACGGTGACGTGATGACAGTCGACGATGAAAGAGATGGCCTGAAACGCGCTATTCCAAGAGATAAACTGCTTGAATTCCGCCACAAAGCCCTCCTGACAGCCACCCTTAAGGTCAGCACGTGCCACAACAGTTGTGATAATGAGTTGATTGTTTATCCGGAGCAGACGTGCACACTTTTTAAACCTTACCTGAAGCACACAACCTTTTATGACAACACGTATGGCGGCTGGACAGTAGGCAGTGCGGCTTCTCACCCGCTGGATCTATCGATTGTGACGCTGGCCGATGGTACAACTGCATTGCAAAACATAACTAACGGACCTAATGGTATTGGGCCGTATTTGTCGAAAACCTTTACTGATCTTGAACCGGGTCGTCCGTATCAATTCTCCGCTGAAGTTAAACAGGCCTACCTCTCGAATGGTCAGACCCCCTGTTATGCGCTGAATGTTGACGGAGTGGAGCTGGCCCGCGCGAACATCCTTGATGACAAAGCCTTTATAACGATCACTGGTAGTTTCACTGCTACCTCGTCAACGCACTTGCTGGAGCTTGCTAGCCGTGTGGGTGTAGGACCCCTGGGCAATGACACCGATCTGAAATCCCTTACAGTCGTGGGGCTCTAGCAGCACTCAGTAAAATGCCCGCGTTAACGCGGGCATTTTATTTAACCGATTGGGCTGATCACTTCGGCCCCAGAATCTTCACCAGCTTCTCCGGCGACGGTGCGCCTTGCTGTTGCTGCAAGCCGCCCTTGTCATCCAGATAGAAAATCGCCGGGGTTGCTGACAGTTCCAGCTCATCCATCAACTTCATGTTGGCATCGAGCTTGGCTTCGATATCCGCCGGGATCTTGTCCAGCGCCTGCAATTTGCTGCCTTTGCCGGCGGCTTCGTGTTCTTCCAGGGCTTTTTGCGGGTCTTTGGCGGCGAACAACGCTGCGGATTTGCCCGGGCTGTCTTCGCGGATGATGCCGACCATGATGTGGCGCAACTGCACCTTGCCGGCCTTGACCCACGGCCGCGCCTGTTCCCAGAACATGTTGCAGTACGGGCAGTTCGGGTCGCTGAACAGGTAGACGATGCGCGGCGCGTTTTTATCGCCGTCCTGAATCCAGTTGCTGTGTTCCATCTTGGCCCAGACTTCCTTGGCCATCGGCGCGTATACCAGTTTTTCCAGCGGCGCGCTGCTCAGGTCATTGCCCTGGGCGTCGTACAGGTTGCCGGCGATCACGCTTTTGCCGTCGGCGGTCAGGTACAGCGCCATGCCACGGTTCTGGTATTGCGCGGCGTAGCCGGTGAGGCCGCTGGGCGCGTCGAATTTGCCGAGGATCTTGGCGCCCTTGGCCTCGATCTGTTTGATCGGCGCGGGCCAGTCTTCAGCCTGGGCCAGGGCGGCGGCCAGTGTCAGTGGCAGCAGGGTCAGCAGGTGGCGGAGTCTTGGCATGTCGGTTTCCTTGCAGGGGCGGTGTCGAAGGGTTCCATGGCACGGGCCAGGCTGGCCTGGGACAGTTCGCCCAGGTGGCTGTTGATCAGGCGCCCGTCGGCTTGGTAGAACAACGTGGTTGGCAGCGCCATGGAGCCCACGGCCTGGCCGAGGCGGCCGCTGGCATCAAACAGTACGTTGTCGAGGGTCAGGCCCTGGGTTGCGAGAAAGGTGCTGACGCTCTGCATGCTTTCGGCCTGGTTGACGAACAGGAAGGTCACGTCAGGGCGTTGATGTTGCGCGCGCTCCAGCACCGGCATCTCACGGCGGCACGGCGGGCACCAGGTGGCCCAGAGGTTGATCACCAGCGGGCCGCCTTTGTAGTCGGCCAGTTGCACCACGTCGCCATTGGCGTTGCGCAGGGTGATGTCCGGCAGTTGTGCGCCCTTGTCGTAAAGGCTCAGCGACAAGCTGGTCAGCCCCCAGAACACCAGCCCGGTGACCACGCCGGCGCCCAGCGGCGTGCGCAGGGCAGGGCGGCGCCAGCCATACAACAGGGCGCCGAGTATCAGCGCGATCACGCCCGGCCAGGCGAGGAAGCCACCGTCACGCAGGTCGACCATTTGCAGCGGATCGTGGCGGTAGTCGCTCCAGTACATCAATACAAAACTGATACGCGCCACCAGCATGCCCAACAGGAACAGGCTGAACAGCACCGATTCCGGGTTTTCACCGCCACGCTTGGCCACGCGCCAGCCCACCACAGTGGCGAGAATCAGCGCGCCAATCAGCAGGATGTGGTTCAGGGCGATGGCAAAGGTGCCGATGGTCAGGGTCAACATCAGCGCGCGTCCCGGGTTTGGGTCCAGCGTTGCAGGAAGGCGGTGGCATCCACTTCGCCGGTGATGCGCTGGGCGCGGCGTTCTTCACCGTCCGGGCCGATCCACACGAAGCTCGGTGGCCCCGGTACTTTGTAGCGGCCGAGCAGTTCACGGCTGGCGGCGTTGTCGGCGGTGACGTCCAGGCGCAGCAGGCGTACGTCCTTGAGGGCGTCCATCACTTCAGGTTTGCCGAACACCTGTTTTTCCATGATCTTGCACGACACACACCAGTCGGCGTAGTAGTCCACCAGCACCCATTGGCCCTGGGCCTTGGCGCTGTCGAGCTGGCTTTGCAGCACGGCCGGGTCGCTGAGGGTCATGAAGGCGTCGTGGGCGTTCGGCGCAGCGGCGGTATTCGAGCCACCGTAGACCTTCAAAGGTTGCCACAGGTCGTCGCTGCCACCGGCCGCGCCCACCACCAGCACTGCGCCCCACAGGCCGAGCAGCAGTGAGCCGGCGCCGAACACTTTGGCAGCCAGGCCGTATTCGTGGGCCAGCGTCCAGCCGCAGTAGGCCATGACGAGAGCCAGTGCCCCCCACAGGCCGAGCCACAGGCTTGCATCCACGACCGGGCGAATCATCAACACGGCGGTGCCAAGGAAAAGGAAGCCGAAGATGCCTTTGAGCACGTTCATCCAGGTGCCCGGCTTGGGCAGGAAGCGGTTGCCCACGGTCACCAGCAGCAACAGCGGGATACCGATGCCGATGCCCATGGCGAACAGGATCAGACCGCCGTGCAGCGCATTGCCGCTTTGTGCGATGTAGAGCAGGGCGCCGGCCAGTGGCGCCGTCATGCACGGGCCCACCAGCAGGCCGGACAGGGCGCCGAGAATACCGGCACCCACCAGGCTGCCGCCGCTCTGCTGACGGCTCACGTTGTCGAGGCGGTCACGCAGGAAGGCGGGCAGTTGCAGTTCAAAGAAGCCGAACATCGGCAGGGCGAGGATCACAAAGAGTGCGGCAAAACTGCCGAGAATCCACGGGGTTTGCAGCAGCGCGGCGAGGTTGCCGCCCGCTAGCGCGGCCAATACGCCGAGCGCCGCATACACCAGCGCCATGCACACCACGTAGCTGCTGGCCAGGGCAAAGCCGCGACGCGGGCTGGCACCACTGCCTACGACCAAACCTGCAAGAATCGGCAACATCGGCAGTGAACACGGCGCAAATGCCAGCAACAGGCCCAAGCCAAAGAACACCAGCAGGCTCCAGCCCAGGCTGCGTTGTTGCAGGCCGCTGGCCAGGCTTTGGTCCTGGGCTTGTGCGGTTGCAGCCACGGCGGGATCGCCGCCCAGGTCCACAGTGATCGATTGCGGCGGATAGCACAGGCCTGCATCGGCGCAGCCTTGCCAGCCCAGCTTGACCTGGCCGGTGGCACCCGCCGGGATCTTCACTTCCAGGCCCTGGCGATACACTTGTTGCTCGCCAAAGAACTCGTCGCTGTGGGCTTCGCCTTGCGGCAACAGCGGTTTTTCGGCGAGGCCGTCGAACTTCAGGCGTTGCTGGTAGAGGTAATATCCGTCGGCAATCTGCCAATACAGCTGGGTTTCACCGCTTTCAAGACGTTCGGAGGTAAACGTGAACGCTTTGCCCACCGGCAGGAAATCGGGTTTGGTCTCAAAGGGGTTACCCGGCGAGGCCTGGGCAAACCCTGCGAACAACACCAGCAGAAAGGTAAACAGATACCGCATGGTCAAGCCTTAGTTCGATGCAAGTGAGGCACACAATGTGTGGCGTTGATTAACCGATGATTAACCGCGGCTATTCTAGAGGGTGCGGGCCGGTTTTAGCGGCATAATCTGCGCTTAATCGGCGGCACCTTTAATTCCCCCATCTTTCATGAAGGGTTAACCATGCACGTACTGGTCTGTGAAGACGACGAACTGATCGCCAGCGGCATTGTGGCCGGCCTCAGCGCCCAGGGCTTTACCGTCGAGCGCGTGGCCAGCGCCGGCGCCGCACGGGCGATGCTCAAGGCCGCCACGTTCGACATCATGGTGCTCGACCTCGGTTTGCCGGATGAGGACGGCCTCAAGCTGCTGCAACAACAGCGCAGCCAGGGCCTGGAAATTCCGGTGCTGATCCTCACCGCGCGAGACTCTGTAACCAATCGCGTCGACGGCCTGCAAGCCGGCGCCGACGACTACCTGCTCAAACCCTTCGACCTGCGCGAACTCGCCGCCCGCCTGCAAACCCTGTTGCGGCGCGTGGCCGGGCGCAGCGTCAACCTGATCGAACACGGCCGCCTGGCCTACGACCCGAGCAGCCGCGAGACGTTTCTCGGCGGCCAGCCGGTGGACCTGTCCCGCCGCGAGCAGGCGCTGTTGCAGGCGTTGCTGCACAACAAGGGCCGCGTGCTGTCCAGCGAGCAACTCAAGGACAGCGTCTACGGCTTCAACGACGAGCTGGAAAGCAACGCGCTGAACGTACATATCCACCACCTGCGGCGAAAATTGGGCAACGGCATTGTCGAGACCGTGCGTGGGCTGGGCTATCGCCTGGGTACCGCCGACGGTGGCGCGGTTGAAGAGGGGGAAACCGTTTCGTGATGAGTTTGCGCCTGCGCCTGACGTTCAAGCTGGGCGCCGCTTTTGTGCTGATCTGGGCCCTGGCGGCGGCCTGGATGCTCAACGACCTGCGCAACCAGATGATGTTCTCCCTCGACCAGCGGCTGGTGGCGTCGGCGCGCATGGTGGCGGGGCTGACCGAGCAGATGCCCGGGCTTGCGAGTGTGGGCAGCACCACGCATTTGCGCACCGAGCAGTTGAACGTGCCGGGGGGCATGGCCTGTCAGGTCAGCTCCTTGCGCGGGGAAATCCTCGCACGCAGCCACACCACGCCGGACGAAGGCCTGGAATCGCGCAAAAGCGGCTTTCGTGATCAGGTCATCGACGGTGTAGGCTGGCGCAGTTTCACCCTGTCCCGGGGCGATTTGCTGATTACCACCGCCGACCGCCAGGTCGAGCGCGAGGCCTTGAACCTGTCGATTTTGCTCGCCGCGTCGGTGCCGGTGGGCGTGGCGTTGCTCGGTTGCCTGTGCCTGTTGTGGCTGGGCATCGGCCAGAGCCTGGTGCCGCTTAACCGCATGCGCGATGCGTTGATGCGCCGAAGTGCCGATTCCCTCGAGCCGTTGCAGATTCACCCGCTGCCCAGCGAACTGAAACCGCTGCTCGACACCCAGAACCAACTGTTGCAGCGCATTGCCAAGACCATCGAGCGCGAACGCCGCCTGACCGGTGATGCGGCCCATGAACTGCGCAGCCCGCTGACAGCGATCAAGACCCACCTGCAAGTGGCGCGCATGACCGACGGCGCGGCGCGCGACCAGTCCCTGGCCCACGCCGAGGAGGGCGCCGACCGCCTGCACCGTACCCTGGAGCAATTGCTGTTGCTGGCGCGGGTGGAGGGCAACCTGTCGTTTGATGACGGCATGCACTCCAGCGCCGAGCAGGTAGCGCGGCTGGCCATTCAGGATGCCAACGCCGGAGACAACTCACGCATCGACCTGATCCTGCCGGCCAACCTGTCGGCTACCCCGGTGGAAATGCCGGTAGGCCTGGCCGTCGCGGCGCTGCGCAACTTGCTGGATAACGCCTTGCGCCACACCCCGGCGGACACCCGCGTGGAGCTTAGCGTGTTCACCGGCACCGACAATGTGGTGTTTCGCGTACGCGACCATGGCAAGCAGATTTCCAGCGAGGACCTGCAACACCTGACCCAACGTTTCTGGCGCAATGGCAGCAGCGAAGGCTGCGGGCTTGGCTTGGCGATTGTTCAGGCCATCGTGCAACGTTGTTCCTGCTCGTTGAAATTCGACAGCCAGCCGGACGGCCTGCGGGTTGATCTGGGCATGCCACTGCGTCGCTGATTCCTTTTTCTCAGGTCCCAAATAATTACCGCCATCCCGAGTGTGAACACCTCAGGATGGCGGTAATTTTTTTGCGCTTGAACGGGCCGAATGAGTCGGCCTGGATTGAAAAGGACAGCTTTTATGTTGGTGATCGATAGCAGTTTTCCCGCCCGGGACTTCAATGAACGCAACGGCGAGCCCGTGCGCCAAGTGGTCCTCCATTACACCGCCGCACCTTTTGCGTCGTCCCTGCACACCCTGACCCGGCATGGCGTCAGCGCTCACTACCTGCTGCCTGACCCCTGCGAGCCCGGCTACCGCCATCGCGGTTATGACGAGTTGCGGGTGTTTCGCCTGGTCGACGAGGACAAGCGCGCCTGGCACGCAGGCGTGAGCCACTGGGGCGGGCGGGATAACCTCAACAGCCGCTCGATCGGCGTTGAAATCGTCAACCTGGCGCGGGATGACGCTGGGGTGTTCACGTTCCCGGACTATGGCAAGGAGCAGGTTGAGGTGCTGATCGCATTGGTTCGCGACGTACTGGGGCGTTACCCGCAGATCGGGCCGACCGACATCCTCGGGCATAGCGATGTGGCGTATTGGCGCAAGAGTGATCCGGGGCCTCGGCTGCCCTGGCGGTGCCTGCATGAAGCGGGTGTGGGCGCCTGGTTTGATGAGGCAACGCGGGCGATGTACCAGCGGCGGTTTTGCGTGGCGTTGCCACCGGAGGTAGAGGTGGAGCGGGCCTTTCAGCGATATGGGTACAGGGCAGCGCCAAACCGCCAGGCGTTCGAGCAGCGTACCCGGGCCTTTCAGATGCATTTTCGCCAGCGCGATTATTGCGGTTTTCTGGACGCCGAGACCTGCGCCATTTTGTATGCATTGAATGAAAAATACCTGGGCTTGTGTGGCTGAGCGCTTTTCGCGACCAGAGGAGTAAATCCTTCCTGCGCTGGTGCGTTTCCAAAACAGTGAATCCGTGCGCATGCCTTTGGGCCACACGCCAACGGATCGGCAGTTTGGTCACCCCCCACCAGCGTATTGAGGGATCGAGAGATGTCAGTCGCTACCACCCGTATCGAAGCCCCCCAGGTCAGTCCTGAACCTGTGGAAATGCTCTACCAGTTCGAAGAAACCCCGCTGCTGGCCCGCCAACGTCAACAGGAATCCAACGCTCGCAGTTACCCGCGACGTATTCCCCTGGCGCTTAAACGCGCCAAGGGCATCTATGTGGAAGACGTGGAGGGTCGGCGTTTCATCGACTGCCTGGCCGGTGCCGGCACACTGGCGCTGGGCCATAACCACCCGGTGGTGATCGATGCGATCCAGCAGGTACTCAGCGACGAGTTGCCCCTGCACACCCTCGACCTCACGACACCGGTCAAAGACCAGTTTGTGCAGGACCTGTTTAGTCTGTTGCCCACAGCGTTGGCGCAAGAGGCGAAAATCCAGTTCTGTGGCCCCACCGGCACTGATGCGGTGGAAGCCGCATTGAAACTGGTGCGCACTGCCACCGGCCGCAGCACGGTGCTGTCGTTCCAGGGCGGGTACCACGGCATGAGCCAGGGGGCCCTGAGCCTGATGGGCAGCCTGGGGCCGAAAAAACCCTTGGGTGCGCTGTTGGGCAATGGTGTGCAATTCCTGCCATTTCCTTATGACTACCGTTGCCCGTTCGGGCTGGGCGGCGAGGAAGGTGTGCGGGTTAACCTGCATTACCTGGAAAACCTGCTCAACGACCCGGAAGCCGGCGTGTTGCTGCCCGCTGCAGTGATCGTCGAAGTGGTGCAAGGCGAAGGCGGCGTGATTCCGGCTGACCTCGACTGGCTGCGAGGTCTGCGGCGCATCACCGAACAAGCGGGTGTGGCGCTGATCGTCGATGAAATCCAGAGCGGTTTCGGGCGCACCGGCAAGATGTTCGCGTTTGAACACGCGGGCATCATTCCGGACGTGGTGGTGCTGTCCAAAGCCATAGGCGGCAGCCTGCCGCTGGCGGTAGTGGTGTATCGCGACTGGCTCGACACCTGGCTGCCGGGCGCCCATGCCGGGACGTTCCGCGGCAATCAGATGGCCATGGCCGCGGGTTCTGCGGTGATGCGCTACCTGCGGGAACACGACGTGGCGGGCCATGCGGCCGCCATGGGCGAACGCCTCGGCGAGCACCTGCGCATCCTGCAACGCGACTTCCCGCAATTGGGCGATATTCGTGGCCGAGGGTTAATGCTGGGCGTCGAGTTGGTTGATCCGAAGGGCGCGCCGGATATTCAGGGCCATCCACCGGTACACCGCCAACTGGCGCCGCTGGTGCAGCGCGAATGCCTCAAGCGCGGCCTGATCCTGGAGCTGGGCGGCCGACATGGCGCGGTGGTGCGTTTTCTGCCGCCATTGGTGATCACTGCGGCCGAGGTGGATCAGGTGGCCGGCATTTTTGGCCGTGCGTTGGCGGCAGCGGTCGCCAGCCTCTAATTTTTTTCGGGCGTTAAACGTTTTTACAGATATCAGCGCTGCGCGTGGCGCGCAGCCAGCCTTTAAGCGATGGAGAACAGCAATGACCTCAGTATTTGACCGCGACGACATCCTGTTTCAGGTAGTGGTCAACCACGAAGAACAGTATTCCATCTGGCCGGACTACAAAGTCGTGCCTGAGGGCTGGCGCACCGTGGGCAAGAGCGGCCTGAAGAAAGAGTGCCTGGCCTACATCGAGGAAACCTGGACCGACATGCGCCCGTTGAGCCTGCGCCAGAAGATGGACGGCGCGGCACTGGCCAACTGATACAGCCGCTCACTGTGAGCGGCTTTTGTGGCGAGGGAGCTTGCTCCCGCTGGGCTGCGAAGCGGCCCCAAAAGCTGGGAACGCTGCGCACTGGAGCGCCAGCCCGGTCCAGCGCGAGCAAGCTCGCTCACTACAGAAGCCCGCTCCCACAGAACAGCCCTACGGTGCAGGGTTGGTGTAGAGGTAATCCGTCGCCAACGACGCCAGCGTCCGCACCCCCACCACCAGCGCCGATTCATCCACAAAAAAGCCCGGATTATGGTTCGGTGCGGCTTTGCTCATGTCCTGATTCCGTGGGGTCACCCCCAGGAACACAAACAGCCCCGGCGCCTCCTTGGCGTAAAAGGAGAAGTCTTCAGCACCGCCCACCAGCGGCCCCTGGACCACATCATCCTTCGCCGCCCAACGCAGGCTCGGCAGCATTTTTTCGGTCAGGGCCGGGTTGTTGATGGTCGGGTCGTATTTCTCGATGATGGTGACTTCTGCCTTGGCGCCACCGCTTTCGGCAATTTTCTCCACGGTCTGGCGTACGTCGCTGTGCAGTTTCTGACGGATGCCGAAGTCGTAGGAGCGAATCGTGCCGCTCATGTCCACCGACTCGGGGATGATGTTGTAGCGGGTGCCGCCGTTGATGGTGCCGATGCTCACCACCGATGGAAACGAGGAGATATCCGTGCGGCGGCTGACCACGGTTTGCAGGCCGACAATGGTTTGCGCGCCCACGGTGATCGGGTCTATGCCGTCCCACGGGCGGCCAGCGTGGGTCTGTTTGCCGAGGATCTTGATGCGCAGGTCATCGGAGCTGGCCAGTGTCGGCCCCGGGCGGTAGGCGATCTGCCCGGCGGGTACACCGGCCCACACGTGCAGGCCGAACACCGCGTCCGGCTTGGGCGCCTTCATCACGCCTTCCTGCACCATCATTTTTGCGCCCCAGGTGTTTTTGCCGTCGGGGATAAAGTCGCTCGGGCCTTCTTCGGCCGGCTGGAAATAAAACACCACGGTGCCGGGCAGGCGGTCGCGCATGCCGGTCAGGATTTTCGCGGTACTGAGCAGGATTGCGGTGTGGGCATCGTGGCCGCAGGCGTGCATCACGTCGACCTCTTTGCCGAGGTAAGAGCCTTTGGCCTTGGAGGCGAACGGCAGGTCGGCGACTTCCTTGACCGGCAGCGCATCCATGTCGGCACGCAGGGCCACGGTCGGGCCGGGCAGGGCGCCTTTCAGCACGGCCACCACGCCGGTGCGGGCCACGCCGGTTTTTACGTCCAGGCCCAGGTCGCGCAGTTGTTTGGCGACCAGCTCGGCGGTGCGGGTTTCGGTGTTGCCCAGTTCAGGGTGGGCGTGAATATCGCGACGGGTTTCCAACAGCGCCGGTTCAAGGATTTTTGCCTGGGCGGCGATCTCTTCCCGGGCAGTGTCCTGACCGTTGCTGGCGGCGATGACCGCGCTGCTGGCTAACCCGCACAGCGCGCCAAAAACCCAGGGGTGTGTCAGACCGTTCAAACGCATAAAAACCTCTCCATGTTTATTGTTGTTGATCTTTCTCCTGCACAGTGCCGGCGGTGACCACCTGCACACTCAAGCGCGGCGTGGCCAGGTCCAGCCCGGCCTCGTCCAGGTGGCGCTTGAGCGACAGGTTGAACGCCCGCGACACTTCCCACTGCTTGATCGGCGCCGTCTTGAAGCGTGCGCGCAGGATGGCGCTGCCGGATTCGAAGCTTTCCACGCCTTGTATCTCCAGCGGCGACCAGATGTTGCGGCGCTGCAGCGGGTCGTTGCGCATCTTCTGGCCAACGTCGCGCATCAGCTTGATCGCGTCGTCGATTTCCATGTTGTAGGGGATCGCCACCCGGAAGATCGCGTAGCCGAACTCCCGCGAGTAGTTCTTGATGCTCTTGATTTCGCTGAACGGGATGGTGTGCACGATGCCGTCGATGTCGCGCAGGCGCACGGTGCGAATGGTCAGGCCCTCGACGGTGCCGAGGTGGCCGCCGACGTCCACGTAGTCGTCGATGGCCAGGGAGTCTTCGATGATGATGAACAGGCCGGTGATCAAATCCGCGACCAGCGACTGCGCACCAAAACCGATGGCCAGGCCGATCACACCGGCACCGGCCAGCAGCGGCGTGACGTTCATGCCCATGTTCGCCAGGGCGACGATGGCGGCGATGATAAAAATGGTCACGAACAGCACGTTGCGGATCAGCGGCATCATGGTCTGCGCACGTGCATTGGCCAGGCCTTTGCGCGAGCGGGTCAGGGCATGGTGGATCGCCGTGTCGCTGAGGATCCAGATCAGCCACGCAAACAACAGCGTGCCGCCGAGGCCGAACAGTTTGACGCTGATTTCATGGCCATCGCCTTCGGTGAAGCGAATCAGCGACAGGCCCCACACCCGCAGGCCCAGTTCGATAAACACCAGCCACACCACCAGGTGCGCCAGGGTGTACAAAAAGCTTTTCAGGCGTTCGGAATACAGCGCATGGCGTTTGTGCCCGCGTTGCGGCTTCAGCGCATGGCGGCGCACCAGCCCATTGATCACCATGCACAGCACCAGCAGCACCGTGCACAGCAGCGATTGGCGCAAGGCGGTGCTGGTGTCGCCGGCGGACAGGAAGGTCGCGAACAGCGAGATGCACACCAGCAGCAATGCCGGCAAATACCAGAAGCTGCCGATGATCGAGAGGGTATCGGTGAGGGCGCGGCGCGTCAGGCGGCGCGACAGCGGCTGGTTGCGGATCAGGTGGGCGATGGGGCGGCGAAAACGCAGGATAAACACACCGGTGGACAGTGCGGCCATTACATTGGCCACCGTCGCGGCAGTGTGGGCCAGGTGTTGGCCGAGGGCCTGGACCAGTCGCGGGTCGCTCAAGGCTTCGCCAAAGGCGGCGAAGCTGCCGATCCACCACAACGGCCGGAAGGCCTGGTGCCGCAGGATGTACAGCGCGCGGTGGCGGTGCGGGCCGTCCAGCACCGAGAAGGCAATCACGCAGATGGCCGAGAAGCAGGTGCCGACCACCAGCGCATACGCCAGCACCATCGCCAGGGATTTGCCCAGCGATGAGGGCAGGGCGTAGCTGAGGTACACCGTGATGATCAGGGCGATCATCCACGGCCCGAGCTTGCGCAGGGCGAAGCGCACCATGTCCCAGGTGCGCGGGTGTTGCGGCAGTTCTTCCGGCAGGCCGAAACGTTCGCGCACGCGGTGGCTGAGCCAGATCAGCGCGGCGGCCAAGAGGCTCCACACCGCGAGGATCACGGCAAAGCCGAAAATGATCGGCAGCCATTCCCGCGCAGGCAGCATCAGCGCGCCGAGTTCATCCTTGGCTTGGTCAAATTCGTTGGACCAGCGTGACAGCGGGCTGTCGGCGCCGGAGAACTGCGCTTCCAGCCCAGCCAGCGTGCCGCCGATCAAACCGAGTACGCCTTGCTCGGCGGCCGGTTGGGCTTTTTGCGTGGCTTCGCGCAGCTTTTTGAGGTCGGCCAGCAACTGGGTGCGTTGCTGGTCGTTTTCCAGGGTCTTGATCACTTCGTCCAGCGACTGGCCCAGCGGCACGTCGGCCTGGGGCTGGGTTTTGCTGGCGTTACCCAGCAGGCCGGGCAGGCTCACGGCCTGGGCAGGCGCGAGCGGCAGCAAGGTGAGCAGGGCGATCAGAAAACAGCAGGGCAGGGCAAACAGACGGGAGAGCACGAGGCGGTCAACCTTGAAAACGACGAATTGACCGAGTGTACGAGGCCGCTATGCCAGATGCGAGTGCATTTGTCATTCCGCCAGTTTGGCGAGGATCTTGTAAACCACCGTGCCCAGGATCAGCAGCATGCCGATCCACATGCCAAATACGCCCAAGGGCTTGTCGCGGAAGTTGAAGCCGACGGCGAGCATGATCATGCCGATCAGAATGGGGATAAGCATGGCGTGGAACGAGGACATGGAGATCATGGGGCGACGGCCTTGTCGGAGTGGGAATACTGACAAGTTTAGGTCGGTTTACAGGAAATGGTGTTGATGTGTGTCAGATGGCGTTCGGTGTGTTTGGAATGGCCATCGCGGGCAAGCCCGCTCCCACAGTTTGATTTGTGAATGCATTCAAATGTGGGAGCTGGCTTGCCTGCGATGGGTTCGCCTCGGTCTCAGGGCAGGTCGCGGCTCGCGTAAAACGCCCCCAACACCTTCACCAGATGCGCCAGGTCATGGCTGCCGCACAGTTCACGGATGGAATGCATGGCAAACGTCGGCAAGCCGATGTCCACGGTGCGCACGCCCAGGTGGCTGGCGGTGATCGGGCCGATGGTGGAGCCGCAGCCCATGTCGCTGCGCACCACGAAGCTCTGTACCGGGACTTCCTGGGCCATGCACAGGTGACGGAAGAACCCGGCGGTTTCGCTGTTGGTGGCGTAGCGCTGGTTGCTGTTGACCTTGATCACCGGGCCCGCATTGAGTTTCGGGCCGTGGTTGGCGTCGTGTTTCTCGGCGTAGTTGGGGTGCACGCCGTGGGCGTTATCTGCCGAGACCAGCAGGGATTTCTGAATGGTGCGCACGAACTCATCACCTTCCGGCAACAGGCGGCGCAGGGTCTGCTCCAGCATCGGGCCGTCGGCACCGCAGGCCGAGCAGGAGCCGACTTCTTCGTGGTCGTTGCACACCAGCACGCAGGTTTCGTCGGTTTCGCTGGTCAGCAAGGCTTGCAGGCCGGCGTAGCACGACAGCAGGTTGTCCAGGCGTGCGCCGGCGATGAAGTCGCCGTTCAGGCCAATCACCGCAGCGCTTTGCGTGTCGTAGAAACTCAGCTCGTAGTCGAGCACCACGTCGGCGTTCAAGCCGTGTTCGCGGGCCAACTGCTCGGTGAGCACGGCGCGGAAGTCGACGCGCTCGTCACCGGCAAATTGCGCGAGGATCGGTGGCAGCTCGGTCTGGGCGTTGATCGCCCAGCCCTGGTTGGCTTCACGGTTGAGGTGAATGGCCAGGTTGGGGATGATGGCGATGGGCAGTTTGAAATCGATCAACTGGCTTTCGACCTTGCCGTCACGGCGGAAGGTCACGCGCCCGGCCAGGGACAGGTCGCGGTCAAACCACGGCGCGAGCAATGCGCCGCCGTAGACTTCCACGCCCAGCTGCCAGAAGCCCTGGCGTTGCAGTTCCGGCTGGGGCTTGACCCGCAGGCACGGGCTGTCGGTGTGGGCGCCGACCAGGCGAATCCCGCCCAGCAACGGCGAGTGGCGGCCGAGCTTGAAGGCGATGATCGAGGAGTCGTTGCGGGTCACGTAATAGCGACCGTTGGCCTCGGTGGTCCAGGTTTCGCGCTCGTCGAGACGCTGGTAACCGGCCGCTTCCAGGCGCTGGGCGAGGGCGGCAGTGGCATGAAAAGGAGTAGGGGAGGCCTTGAGGAAGTCGATCAGGCCTTGATTCAACGCTTCGCGCATAAATAGCTCCAGACAGCAGTGCGCGGAGTTTACCGTATTGGTTTCACTCGGTGTCTAGAACTGACACAGAACTAAATGTGGGAGCGGGCTTGCTCGCGAATGCGGTGGTTCAGTTAACTCAACTGTGACTGGCACACCGCATTCGCGAGCAAGCCCGCTCCCACATTTTGATTGTATTGCCAACTTTAGAACGGCGCAGGGCACTCGAAGCGCAGGCGCTCGCCGCTTTGCGGGTGAGTGAAACTCAACATGCTGGCATGCAGGCACAGGCGCGGCCACGCGGCCAGAGCCTGTTCATGGGCATACAGCCCATCACCGAGCAACGGGTGCCCGATCGACAGCATATGCACACGCAGCTGGTGCGAACGCCCGGTAATCGGCGTCAACTCCACACGGCACCAGTCACCGCAACGCTCCAGCACCTTCCAGAAAGTCAGCGCATGTTTGCCGAACTCGTGGTCGACCACGTGGCGGGGTTTGGTCGGCGGGTCGTAGCGCAGGGGCAGGTCGATGCTGCCGCTGTCCAGTGCCGGTTGGCCCCAGGCCAGTGCGGTGTAGGCCTTTTCGGTTTCGCGGTCGTGAAACTGGCGCGACAATTCGCGGTGGGTATCGGCGTCGCGGGCGAGCAGGATAATCCCTGAGGTTTCCCAGTCCAGGCGATGGACGATGCGGGCTTCGGGGTAGCCGTTTTCCTGCAGGCGGGTGATCAGGCAATCCTTGTTGTCATCGGCGCGGCCTGGCACCGAGAGCAGCAGGGTTGGTTTGTTCACCACCAGGACGGCGGCGTCCTGATGCAGGATATGAATATTGGACAACGGCATCAAACAGCCTCGTAACAAACGCCAACGGCGGCTCGCTCACCCGGTTCCCGCAAGGGATCAAGGTGACCGAGCCGCCGTGGCAGCCGCCTTTTCGATTAACGATCAGGCAGGGTGATATTGAGTTCCAGAATCGAGCAGCTGCCGTCGTTTTCAAGGGCGACATGCACGTCATCGTTACCGATATTGACGTACTTGCGGATCACCTCGACCAGTTCCTTCTGCAAGGCTGGCAGGTAGTCCGGGGTGCTGCGTTGGCCGCGTTCGTGCGCCACGATGATCTGTAGACGCTCTTTCGCTACCGACGCGGTACTTGGCTTTTTGTTGGCGCGAAAGAAGTCGAGAAATTTCATTGTTTAGTTGCCTCCAAAGATACGCTCGAAGAATCCCTTCTTCTTGACATCGAGGAAGCGGTGTTCCACGGTCTTGCCCAGCAAGCGATCAACGGCATCGCTGTACGCCTGGCCGGCGTCGCTCTGGTCGTCAAGAATCACCGGAACGCCCTGGTTGGAAGCCTTCAGCACCGCCTGGGATTCCGGGATCACACCCAGCAATGTCACGGCGAGAATTTCCTTCACGTCTTCAACACCGAGCATTTCGCCGTTGCTGACGCGCTCAGGGTTGTAACGGGTGAGCAGCAAGTGCTCCTTGATCGGGTCTTCGCCTTTTTCGGCGCGCTGGGACTTGCTGGCCAACAGGCCGAGCATGCGGTCCGAGTCACGTACCGAGGAGACTTCCGGGTTGGTCACCACGATGGCTTCGTCAGCGAAGTACATCGCCAGGTGAGCACCGGTCTCGATACCGGCCGGGGAGTCGCAGACCACGTATTCGAAGGTTTCTTTGAGCTCGGCGAGGACTTTGCCTACGCCTTCTTTGGTCAGCGCGTCTTTGTCACGGGTCTGGCTGGCGGCCAGCACGTACAGGTTCTCAAGGCGCTTGTCCTTGATCAGGGCCTGTTGCAGGTTGGCTTCGCCGTTCACCACGTTGACGAAGTCATACACCACGCGACGTTCGCAGCCCATGATCAGGTCGAGGTTACGCAAACCGACGTCGAAGTCGACGATGACTGTTTTGTGGCCGCGCAGAGCGAGGCCGGTACCGATAGCGGCGCTGGTGGTGGTCTTACCCACACCACCCTTGCCGGATGTAACCACGAGAATCTTGGCCAAGGTGTTTCACCCCTAAGGAAAAAGGACTTTTCGGTCCCTGAAAAACATCTCTTGGAACTCGCTGCAGGCGGACAGCCTTGTAGGAAAAATAATTCCTACACAAGTAATGCCGGTTTCGCTGTGCTATCAGAGTCTAGAGATGCTTGGAAAATGCGGCAGTATCCGTTAAAGACGGATGATGTTCAACACATCGCCCGACAGGCTGACTTGTACCCCGGCCCCCCACAGCGGATCACGGCGCAAATCTTCTGAAACCTTGTACTGGCCCGCGATTGACACTAGCTCAGCGGTCAATTGCTGGCAAAAAATACGGGCCTTGGTATCACCCTTGATGCCGGCGAGGGCACGTCCGCGCATCGGGCCGTATACATGGATGTTGCCATCGGCGAGAAGTTCCGCCCCCGGGCTGACGGGAGCGACCACCACGAGGTCGCCGCCCTGGGCGTAAATTTGCTGCCCGCCGCGTACGGGGGAGGTGATGATCCTTGTAGGCTTGATCGTCGGCTCCGGTGGTTTCTCCGGTTTTTTCTTCACTTCACCTTCCAGTGGTTCGAGCGGACGCTCACGGGCACCGGACGGCGGCAATACTGGCAGTTCAATAGCGATGGCCGCAGCGATGTCTTCGATACGGCTGGCGCGAATCGCCAGGGTGCGCAAACCATGGGAGCGGCACACGCGCATCAGGCCGGGCAGATCAATCGCACCCTGGCCGGCCGGAAGCTTGTCCAGGGCCAGCACCAGCGGCGCGTTGTTGAAAAAATTCGGCGCCAGGGCGACCTTGGCCGCCAGTTGGCGGTCCAGGGCATCGAGGTCATTGCGGGCCAGCTCCAGCACGGTGATGGCGAGCATGCTGCCTTTCAGCTGGAACACGGGATCTTGGTCTAGCGGTTCGGTTTGGCTCATGGTCGGCAAAAGCGGCTTGTCACGAAAAGTGTCGAGACTTATAACGAGAACATCCCCGGGCCGCAAGCCGAGTCGATCCGTTGTAGAATGCGCGGCCCTTGTCTTTACCGGAATCTGTAATGGATCGCCCGCGTTTTCGTGCTGCATTTCTTCACCCGCGTTTTTGGCTGCTATGGCTGGGGCTCGGCCTGCTGTGGCTGGTCACTCAGTTGCCGTACCGGGCGTTGTTGACCATTGGTCGCTTACTCGGCGCGGGCATGTACCGTGTGGCCGGTGATCGCCGCCGAATCGCTGCGCGCAACCTGGAATTGTGCTTCCCGGAAAAAACCGCCCAGGAACGCAAACGCCTGCTCAAGGAGAACTTTGCGTCCACCGGCATCGCCTTTTTTGAAATGGCCATGAGCTGGTGGTGGCCCAAGCCACGCCTGGCGCGCCTGGCCCATGTCGAAGGGCTTGAGCACCTCAAGCAGGCGCAGTTGGACGGCAAGGGCGTGATCCTGATGGCCCTGCATTTCACCACCCTGGAAATCGGCGCGGCCCTGCTCGGGCAAAAGCACACCATCGACGGCATGTACCGCGAGCATGGCAACCCGCTGTTCGACTTTATCCAGCGCCGTGGCCGCGAGCGGCACAACCTCGATTCCCTGGCGGTGGAGCGTGACGACGTACGCGGCATGCTCAAGCTGCTGCGCGCCGGCCGCGCCATCTGGTACGCACCCGATCAGGACTACGGCTCCAAGCAAAGTATCTTCGTGCCACTGTTCGGCATTCAGGCCGCCACCGTGACCGCCACCAGCAAGTTCGCCAAGCTGGGCAAGGCACTGGTGGTGCCGTTCACTCAGGAACGCCTGGCCGACGGCAGCGGCTATCGCCTGGTGATCCACGCGCCGTTGGCCGATTTCCCCGGCGAAACCGACGAGATCGATTGCCTGCGCATCAATCAGTGGGTCGAAGCCTCTGTACGCGAATGCCCCGAGCAATACCTGTGGACGCACCGGCGCTTCAAGAGCCGCCCGCCGGGCGAGCCTAAGTTGTACGAAAAACGCCGTCGATAAGGCGGACGAACACATGTGGCGAGGGAGCTTGCTCCCGCTGGAGTGCGAAGCGCTCCCAAGATTTTGGGGCCGCTACGCAGCCCAGCGGGAGCAAGCTCCCTCGCCACAATAAGACCCACCTTTCTCCACATGGAGTGACGCAATGCGCCCAGCTGAACCGGTTACAGGGTTGATTCTTTCCGGCGGCGGGGCGCGAGCGGCCTATCAGGTGGGGGTATTGGCGGCGATTGCCGAGTTGTTGCCGCCGGGGGCTCCGAACCCGTTTCCGGTCATCGTCGGCACCTCGGCCGGCGCGATCAACGCGGTGAGCCTGGCCAGCGGCGCCATGGACTTTACCGCCGCCATCGAGCGCCTGACCGCGTTCTGGCAGGGCTTTCGCAGCCATCTGGTGTTGCGCAGCGACTGGCCGGGCGTGGTGCGTCAAGCCAGCCGTTTCTTGACCCACAGCTTGCTGGGGTTTGGCGCGCAACTGCCGGTGGCGCTGCTCAACAGCTCGCCGTTGCGGGATTTGCTGCGCGACAAACTGCACCTGGAAGGCATAAACGAGGCCATTCGCCAGAAACAGCTGCATGCGGTGGCCGTCACGGCGTTCGGCTATGAGTCCGGGCAAGCGGTGACCTTTTATCAAGGCGGCGGCACCATCCACCCTTGGCTGCGCCATCGTCGAATCGGCGTGCCCACCCAACTGACGGTTGAGCATTTGCTGGCCAGTTCGGCGATTCCCTTGTTGTTTGCGCCGGTCAAACTCGACCAGGAATATTTCGGCGACGGCGCGGTGCGCCAGTCGGCGCCGATCAGCCCTGCCTTGCACCTCGGTGCCAGCCGCGTGCTGGTGGTGGGCGTCAGCGGCAACCCACGGGGCAACGAGCCGTCAACCCAGCGCACCTACACGGGCCAGGAGCCGACGCTGGCACAGATCGGCGGGCATATGCTCAACAGCACGTTCATCGACAGCCTGGAGGGTGACATCGAATTGCTGGAGCGCCTCAACCAGTTCAGCCATCTGTTGCCGGCCGATGCTGCCATCCAGGGTTTGGCGCCGGTGGACGTGCTGGTGATTGCGCCGAGCCAGCCGATCGATGAAATCGCCGCACGGCACCGGCAGGAATTACCGGCGGCGTTGCGCCTGTTTTTGCGCGGGCCGGGTGCGACCAAGACGAGCGGGGCGGGAGTGCTGAGTTACTTGCTGTTCGAGGCGGGGTATTGCAGCGAGTTGATCGAGTTGGGGCGGCGCGATGCGATGGCCAAGCGGGAGGAGTTAGTGCGGTTTCTTGGGCTTGCACAAATCTAAATGTGGGAGCGGGCTTGCTCGCGAATGCGGTGTATCAGTCAACTAATCCAGTGACTGACACTCTGCCTTCGCGAGCAAGCCCGCTCCCACATTAGTTCTGCAGTGTCAGTTAGAAGTGGTATTTGACCAGCAGGCTCGCGGTGTCCTGGTTGGTCTCAAACGCACCACTGTCCTGAATCCCGTACTTGTTCTTCCAATAGTCGTATTCGATACCCACATACAACTGCTTGTCGCCCCAATGCAGAGCCTTGCCCAGGTCATATTTGATTTGTGGGTTGAAGTGCAGGTTGGCGTGGTAAGTGCCGCGGGCGTTCTTGTCGTTGTCGACCACCCAGTCCATGAAACCGTCGATCAGCACGTTGGAGTTGCCGACAGGAAGGGTGTACGACCACACCGGCGTGATCTGCCACACGCCGTCACCCGGGCGGTTGCCTTCGGTCTGGCGCTGGTAGAAGTTCAGCTGGAAGTAGTCGAAACCCGGAATGTTCAGGTCAAAGCCCGGGCCCAGCAGGTAGGACTCGTTATCGCCCTCGCCGAACTCGTACGTGAAGGCCAGCAATACATCTTTGATCGGGCCGAATGAGAGGTCTGTGTCGAAGATCTTGCCAAACGACAAGCGCGGGCTGATCTCGCCGTAGTAGGTGCTCGGCCCGACGTTGCCGTCTTCCTTGCCGTTGTAAAAGATGCGGTCGACGAAGATAAAGTTATCGCCGTACTTCCATGCGTCAGCATGCTCGAAGGTGACGGTTTGCTGGATCTGCGGGTTGACGGTGAAGTTCTTGCCCCACAGATAGGTCAGGCTGTTGTTCTGCCATTGCAACAAGTCACCGGCCACGGCTTGGCCGCCAGCCAGCAGGGATCCTGCCAACATCAGGCCTTTAAACATAGGTTTCATTCGGTTGCTCCCGAGTGAAATTTTTAGGGTTGTTGTTCTACGCAGGCGCTCTGGTGTGGCGCCTTTTGGTTCGCTGCAAAAATCGTCTGTTTGGTCAGCTTTAATGCTTTTAGCAAGAGCTGCGCCAAGGTGTTCAAAAAGCCAATAAAACGCCTTCGGCTGCACTTGATGCAGTCGAAGCCAGAGGTGTTTTGTGCACATTGGCCGCAGACATCGGGCCCGGATAAGTTGGCCCTGCAGTCAGCTTTTACATTCGCTGTTTTTTTTTGAGTCGATTCGAGCGGGCGCGGAGAATACTGGCTCCCAGGCCTTGGCTCAAGTGCGCTGTTAGAGAGCGCGTGGGGCGAGAATGGGGCGCAGCTTGTGGCCGGCCCCGGGTGAATGGCGTGCATGTGGGTGTTTCCTGTTCGTTATTGTTTTTGTTGTTGTTTGATAACGGGCGGAATCAATGCGTGTGTGCGACGGCGGGGCGTTCGGAGCCGCCAAGGATGTTGAAGAGTATGTTCAGCGACAATGCGCTGAGGGTGGCCATGGCAATGCCGCTGTGGGTAATCGGGCTCATCCAAAGCGGCAGCTGCGCGAAGAATTCGGGGCGCACCACCGGGATCAGGCCCATGCCGATGCTCACCGCGACCAGCAACTGGTTGCGCCGGTCGGCGATGTCGGCTTCCTGCAGGATCTTGATGCCGGTGGCCGCGACCATGCCGAACATGGCAATTGCCGCACCGCCCAACACCGCCGGCGGGATCGATGCCACCAGGAATGCAGCTTTGGGCAGCAGGCTCAGCACGATCAGAAAGGCGCCCGCCATGATCGTCACCGAGCGGCAGCGCACGCCGGTCATCTGCACCAGGCCGATATTCTGCGCGAATGAAGAGTGGGTAAACGTGTTGAAGAACCCGGCGAAAAACGACGCACCGGCATCACACAGTAAACCGCGACGCAGCATTTTCGGGGTGACGTCCTGGCCGGTGATTTTGCCCAGGGCGAGGAACATGCCGGTGGATTCGACAAAGATGATCACCACCACCAGGCACATCGACAATATCGGCGCCAACTCGAACTTAGGCATGCCAAAGTGCAGCGGCGTCACCACCTGCACCCACGGCGCCTGTGCCAGGCCGCTGAGGTCGACCATGCCCAGCAGGCCGCACAGCAGGTAGCCCAGGCCCATGCCGATCAGCACCGAGATATTCACCCAGAAGCCGCGCATGAAGCGGTTGATCAGCAAGATGGTGCCCAGCACCAGTGCGGCAATCGCCAGGTACACCGGCGAGCCAAAAGTCGCGGCAGCGCTGCCGCCACCGGCCCAGTTCACGGCCACCGGGAACAGTGAAAGGCCAATCGCGGTAATCACCGTGCCGGTCACCAGCGGCGGAAAGAAGCGCACGACCTTGGACATAAAAGGGGCGATCAGCATGCCGAAGAACCCGGCGGCGATGGTCGCGCCAAAGATGCCCTGCAAGCCGATACCGGGCATGCCGGCCATGGCGACCATACTGCCGACGGCGGCGAAGCTGGCGCCCATCATCACCGGCATGCGGATGCCCACCGGGCCGATACCGAACGACTGCACCATCGTGGCGATACCGGCCACCAGCAGGTCGGCGTTGATGAGGAAGGCGATTTCTTCACGGCTCAAGCCGGCGGCCTGGCCAATGATCAGAGGCACGGCGACGGCGCCGCCGTACATCAGCAAGACGTGTTGCAGGCCTACCAGAATCAGTTGCAAGAGGGGCAGCCGCACCATGGCGGGCGCGGCAGGAATCTGCGGTTCGGCTAACTCGGTCATGCAACACCTCGGATCTTTTTTATTGTTGTGTTGTTCGGCATTCAATTGCCATTTGAAACGCGATCGGTAAATCGGCGCAAATCCCCTGTGGGAGCGGGCTTGCTCGCGAAAGCGGTGTGTCATTCAGCTCATCAGTGAAGTGACTGAACGATCGCATTCGCGAGCAAGCCCGCTCCCACATTTGGATCTGCATCAGGCTGTCAGTTTGTGCGCGCCCCCTGATTGATCCAGGTGCCAATCAAATCCCGCTCCTGCTGGGTCATCTGGGTGATGTTGCCCAGGGGCATGATCTGGCTGGCCACGGCCTGCGCTTGAATGCGCGCCGCCTGCTGCTGGATCTGCGCCGGGGTGTCGAACATCACGCCCGCCGGGGCGGTGCTGAACAGCGGGCTGGTGGGCTTGGCCGAATGGCACACGGCGCAGCGCTCCTGGATCACGCCGTGTACCTTGTCGAAATCAATCGAGGCCTGGGCGGGCGCCGCCGCAGGTGCGGCAGCCGGTTCTGCGGGCGCGGCAGGTTTCAAGCCGCCACCCAGCGCGGTTTCCGGCAACGGCTGGTACTCGATGGCGGCAGGGGCCTTGGCTACTTCGGCGACGGGTTTGGGGCCGGTTACATAGGCCAGGGTGATCATCGCCAATGCGCCGACCGGCAGCGTCCACGCATATTTCTGGCTGTCATGACGGGTGTTGAAGTAGTGGCGGACCAACACCGCCGCCACCGCGATACCTGCGAGGATCAACCAGTTGTATTGGCTGCCGTAGGTGCTCGGGAAGTGGTTGCTGATCATGATGAACAGCACCGGCAAGGTGAAGTAGTTGTTGTGACGCGAACGCAGCAAGCCCTTGGCCGGCAGTGCCGGGTCCGGCGTGCGGTTCTCGGCAATCGCCGCTACCAGCGCGCGCTGGGCGGGCATGATGATGCGGAACACGTTACCGACCATGATGGTGCCGATTACCGCACCCACGTGCAGGTAGGCGCCACGGCCGCTGAACACTTTGCTGAAGCCGTACGCGGCGGCAATCAACAGCACGAACAGGATGAAACCGAGCAGGGCAGGGCGTTTGCCCAGGGCCGAGTCGCAGAGGAAGGAGTAGATGAACCAGCCGGCGAACAGTGAGCCGATGCCCAGCAATACACCTTCCGGACCACTGAGGCTGCTGCCCGGAGCCAGCAGGTACAAGGTCGGGTTCCAGTAGAACACTACGCACAGCAGCGCAATGCCCGACATCCAGGTGAAATAGGCTTCCCATTTGAACCAATGCAGGTTGTCCGGCATGGTTGGCGGGGCCAGTTTGTATTTTTCCAGGTGGTAGATACCGCCACCGTGGATCGCCCACAAGTCACCGGCCAGGCCGCTCTTGGGGTTGACGCGATTGAGGTTGTTTTCCAGCCAGACGAAGTAGAAAGAAGCGCCGATCCACGCGACGCCCGTGATCATGTGAACCCAGCGTACGCTCAGGTTCAGCCATTCCATCAAATGTGCTTCCACAGTCTTTACCTCTCGCCTGTCACCCTGTTGTCGGGTGATCAGACCTTCTCTTATTGGTGGGGGGCGAGGATCAAACGCTCATCCTCTTTGAAAAAATGCTCATCGCAGTTATTGCCTGTGCCACTGCGATCAACCACCAGGAAGTCATCCCGCTTTTCGATCGTCAGCACCGGGTGGTGCCAGACGCCGCGATGGTAATTAATGCCCTGCCTGCCGTTGGTGACGAAGGCGCGGACCAAGCCTGATACAGGTTCATCGCCAAGTGGCGCGACCACGATCAGAAAGGGGTTGCCGAGCAGCGGTATGAAAGCCTGGCTGCCCAACGGGTGTCTCTCCAGCATGCACACGGTCAGCGGCATGTCCTGCGCGTCGGCGCGGAAGATGCTGATGATGGCGTGGTCTTCAGGCGTAGCGGTCTCGACCGTGGCCAATTTGTGAAAGCGCATGGTCGACCCGTTGTTGATCATGAAGTGATCGCTGCCATCGGTTTCGATAACGTCTCCGAAAGGGGCGAAGGCTTCTTTGGTCAGGGGTTCGATCACTAGTGTGCGCATGGCTGTCTTCTTATCCGAATTTTGTGTTGTTTGTTCTGCCGCCATCGCGGGCAAGCCCGCTCCCACATTTTGATGTGTGAATACATTCAAATGTGGGAGCTGGCTTGCCTGCGATCGGGTTCACCGCTTATTTGGCGACTTTACCCAGGACACGCAGGCGGCTCACACCCCCATCCGGGAACACGTTCAGGCGGATGTGGGTGATGGGGCCCAGCGCCTTGATCTGCTCGGCGAAGCTGTGTTCAGCGTGCATTTCCAGCTTCTGCGCCGGCAGCAGTTCGCGCCAGAACAGCGATTGGGTTTCGATCTGGCTGTCGGTGCCGCCTTTCACGAACGCGCCCTGAATCGAGCAGGTATCCGGGTAGTTGCCCTTGAAGTGCAGGGTGTCGACGATGATCTTCTCGATCTCGCCCGGATGACCCAGCGCCACGATCACCCAGTCATTGCCTGGCGTGCGACGGCGGGCGGTTTCCCAGCCGTCGCCCATGTTGATGCCACGGCCCGGGTTGAGGATGTTGCTCATGCGGCCGAAGTGTTCATCGGAGCACGCCAGCGCGCGGCCGCCGTTGAGGGCCGAGGCCAGGTCGACCTGTTCGTTGTCGCCAATCGACGACCAGTCGCGGAACGGAATGCCGTACACACGCAGACGGGCCACGCCGCCATCCGGGTAGATATTGAAGCGCAGGTGGCTGAATGCCTGGTCGTTGCTGATTTCGTGGTAGTGATGGCTGTTGCCTTGCAGCTCGACGGCCGACAGCACTTCCACCCACTGGGTGTTTTCATCAGGGTCGCCGGAGGCCAGGAAGCAGGCTTCCAGCGAGGCCGACGGCGGGAAGTTGCCGGTGAAGAATGAAGTGTCGATGTCCACGCCCTTGATCGAGCCCGGTACGCCCAGGCGAATCACCGCGCTGTCGTAGCCTTCGAAGCGCTTGCGGCGCGACTCCCAGCCGTCCATCCACTTGCCGTTGTCATCGAAAACGCCCTCCTTCCACACGGCCGGGGTCGGCTGGAACAGGCGGTTGGCGTCAGCGAACCAGTCATCGGTCACCGAAAGGATCTTGGTGCCCAGGCGGGCGTCGGCCAGGTTGACGAACTTTTCGAAAGGTACGGCGTAAGCTTTCATTCTTCTTGTCTGCCTTAAAGAGAGTGGCTGGGGATGGTCGTTTAGAGGGTCAGTAAACGGAACAACGCGATTTTGTTGATCTCGGCCAGCGCGCATTTGAACTCGGCGTCTACCGAGTTGTGAATACGCGTTTCGAACGCCGCCAGGATCTGATGCCGGTTGCTGCCTTTTACCGCCATGATGAAGGGAAACTTGAACTTGGCCTTGTAGGCATCGTTCAGCTCGGTGAAGCGCGAGAACTCTTCGGCCGTGCATTGGTGTATACCGGCGCCAGCTTGTTCATTCGTGCTGGCTTCGGTGAGTTGCCCCTGGACGGCGGCTTTGCCGGCCAGGTCCGGGTGAGCGTTGATCAGGGCCAGTTGGCTGGCATGATCGGCGCTCAACAGGATGTCGCTCATGCGCTGGTGCAGGGTTTCGATCTGGTCGATCGAAGCGTCCTGGCCCAGGTCGTAGGCCTTTTCGGCCACCCATGGCGAATGTTCGTAGATGTCGGCGAAGGCGGCGACGAATTCGTCGCGGCTCAGGGCCGAGGGTTTCAGGGTCTGGAATGCAGTCATTTGGCCGCTCCCTTGAACGGGTGGGTTTCGTGCCAGTGGCGGGCAATATCGACGCGGCGGGTGAACCACACCTGGTCGTGGCCTTTGACGTATTCGATAAAGCGCTTCAACGAGGCCAAGCGTGCCGGGCGGCCGATCAGGCGGCAATGCAGGCCGATGGAGAGCATTTTCGGCGCCTCGGCACCTTCGGCATAGAGCACATCGAACGCGTCTTTCAAGTATTCGAAGAAGTCATCGCCCTTGTTGAAACCCTGCACCTGGGTGAAGCGCATGTCGTTGGTGTCCAAGGTGTAAGGGATCACCAGGTGTGGCTTGCCGGTCGGGTTGTGCGGTTCCCAGTAGGGCAGGTCGTCGTCATAGGTGTCGCAGTCGTAGAGAAAGCCGCCTTCCTCCATCACCAGTCGGCGGGTGTTCGGGCCGGTGCGCCCGGTGTACCAGCCCAATGGGCGCTCGCCGGTCAGCTCGGTGAGGATGCGGATGGCTTCGAGCATGTGCTCGCGTTCCTGGGCCTCGTCCATGTACTGGTAGTCGATCCAGCGGTAGCCGTGGCTGCAGATTTCGTGGCCGGCTTCGACCATGGCGCGGATCACATCCGGGTGGCGCTGGGCGGCCATGGCCACGGCGAAGATGGTCAGCGGAATATCAAATTCCTTGAACAGCTTGAGGATGCGCCACACGCCGGCACGGCTGCCGTATTCGTACAGCGACTCCATGCTCATGTTGCGCGCGCCTTGCAGCGGCTGGGCCGAAACCATTTCCGAGAGAAATGCTTCGGACTCTTTATCGCCATGCAAAATATTGCGCTCGCCGCCTTCTTCGTAGTTGAGTACGAAAGACAACGCAATGCGCGCCTTGCCCGGCCAGTGGGGGTGAGGAGGGTTACTGCCGTAACCGATCAGGTCGCGTGGGTAGTCAGCGCTCACTGCAGTCTTCCTTCTTGTTCGTGATGATTCATGTGGCGGCCGGGCAGCAAAAGGACTGGGTGGCGTCACAGCGATGAGTGATTGTATACAACTTATCATCGACTTTGTAAGCCTGCATTTCTGCATTTTTTCCTTGGCGCCGTCAGTAAAGGGTGTAGCAAGAAACTTGCCTGACTGGTCAGCTAATGGATAAAAGGTCGTTTAAAAGCAAGGATTACTCGTCGATCAGCCCTTCGACCAATGTCGAGGGGGGCATCCACGGCTTTGTGATTTTTATTGTGTACAATTTTTTTAAAAAGTGTCTTAATCAGCCATCGCCGGCTTTTTTGATGCCCTGAAAAAGTGCGGACTTCTTCTCTACTGACTTCGGGAGGCGCGTAGACGCCATGGGACGTTTGACCACACACGTTTTGGACGCCGCACACGGCTGCCCCGGCAGCGCCATCAAGGTTGAGCTGTACCGCGTTGAAGGCCTGCAGCTCGAGCTGGTTGCCAGCGCCGTGACCAACAGCGACGGGCGCTGCGACGCGCCATTGTTGCAAGGCGATGATTACCGCAGTGGTGTGTACCAAGTGCAATTCAGCGCCGGCGACTACTACCGCGCCCGTGGCGTGCAATTGCCGGAGCCTGCTTTTCTCGACGTGGTGGTACTGCGCTTCGGCATCAGTGACGAACAGGAGCATTACCATGTCCCGCTACTGATTTCGCCTTACAGCTACTCCACTTATCGCGGTAGCTGAGCGTCACCTCGCTTCACACCCCCAAAGCTCTTCGTTGGTTTTTTGCCCGCCCACACTGCGGGCTTTTTTTTGCCTGCGTTTAACTATCTAACATCCCTTGAATACCTGCTTTACCTAGGCTGGCTTTTTCCCACGAGAAGAAAAAGCCATGACCTCGACCCTCGAAACGCCCTTCGTTCCTGTCGACACCCACGATTTTGACGACGCCGTTAACGCTGAAGTGGCCGCCGAAGCCGCGTTGCGAGCGATTCGCGACCAGTTGAAATGGCGGATCAACACCTGTACTCATCCCAGTCGCCTGATTAATCGGCTCTGCGTTGCCGAGACGCGCTGCCGAGAAACGACGCAGACGCTGACGCATTTGATAGGGCGCTCGCCCAGGATCCTGAAAGTGGTTCGCGCGCAGTTGTACATGGCGTTCAATGAGGAGCCGGATAATGTGCTGTTTACCGTCCCCGCCCAGGACGGTGAGCCCGAGAAAGTCGATAGCCTGACAGATAGGGCATTTTTGTTGCTCTTCCAGCACCGGACGGATGCCAGTGTTCACGCGTCAACCACCCTGAGCCTCAAAGGAAAACCTGGCTATCGACTGATGTTCACGCCGTTGGAAGCCCTGCAGCGAGTGCGTGCGCTGAACCTCTTCGAGCGATTAGCCCTCGCGTCTACTCAATATTGGAATGACCTGACATACGGTTCCTGGCTGACGCGCCGGGAGCTCTGGGCAAGCTTGCATAAGGAACTCTTCGCTGACCGTGCCTGGATCGCGCGGCAACTGGATGAACTGTCGAGTACCGGAATGGCGTTGGTTCAGGCGGTAATTGATGCACCGAGCGCTGAGCTGCGCCAGTGCGCAGGGGGGGATTGGGCACAGGTTCGAGTGGGCGGGATAATGTGGCCGGGTACGCCTTCGATTGCAATTCCAGGTGCTTTGCATATCTATCGTGCGGGTGACCCCAGCGGAGCCCCCCATATCCTTTACCTGCCAGGCGTGGCCCGTAATTTCCATGAGTACGCTTCCTTCGTCGCGCTTCAGTGCGGCGTGCTGGAACTCGGCAAGTCGCGGTTTGACGAGCTCTGGCAATGCTTGCCGTTGAATCGTCGCCACGTGTTATGCCGCCCTGCGGACTTGTCGGCAGCGTCGAGCGTTATACGTGGCTTGGAGATTCAGGGAGACGCGTTGGCGCTGGAGACGCACGCGTTGCTGAGGCAGCAATGGGATAACGAATTGGCGTGTGCCGAGATGATTTATCACAAGCAGGTATTTGCCCAGGAGCGGCCGCGCCCGGTTGATGCGGCTGCTTTTCTAAAGTACGTGGAAGGCAACAGGAAACAACTGGTCGGTGGGGGGCGGCTGGGTGAAGTGCGTGACGAGTTGCTCAAATGGGACCACCAGCGACGCCAGGCAGAAATTATCTTTGCCAGCTCCGCCTCCGGCTTGGCCCTGCGCACGGTAGAGCAGCAAGTCGAGCGTTACGAAAAAGGCATCGTCGCCTTGCTGGATCCGGATGATCCAGGCGCTGAAACACCCGCGTATCAGGCGTTTGTCGCCTGGGTGAGTCAACTCAAGGTTTATGCCCAAACCTTGGCTACATTTTCGCAAGGGGCTCGGCAACGGTTGCTCGATGTTGATTTTTGGTCTGAGCGCCTCGGTGGGGCGGACACGCCCAGACGGGTGGTGTCGTTTATGCGCGCCCAGACCGAGGCATTGCGTTGCGAAGTGCAGTTGCAACACTCGCTTAAGCTGTTGAGCACGGCGCATCGGGACCTGATGATCGAAGTGCTGGATCAGCCGCTACCCGCGCGGCGTCCGAATAGTCAGACCCAGGTGCTCTCCATCGCCATCGGCAGCGAGTCGCAGGGGTTTTACTCGTTGCATAACGCTTGGGTGGTGACGACCGCAGCGGCGGTGAGGGTCCCGAAACGGCAATTGCCGGTGGTGCTCTACGTTTTCGGGGAGGAGGGCGGGTTGATCGCGTTGGCCGGTCTGGATGCGCTGACCCGAAGCGTCAATGCCAGTCTCGCCAGCCGGGACGACTCCGTGCTGTGGGGCGTTGTCGCGCGGGATAAACGTTATGGCCTGCGCGCGCATGCGGCGCGTCAAACCCTGGAGGTGCGCTATGTGCCCATTGATGGCAAGCCCACCTTGGTCTCCATCAAGAAACTGCTTGGCTCCTTTGATCGCTTGTACAAAAGCAATGATGACATCACGCGCATTTTCAGTGAGGTCAAGGATGCCGAGTTGAGCCGTGCACTGCTGCTGACTGAACTGGAACAACAACTGCAGGTTCCTGGTAACCACGCGCTGAACCGCGCGCAAACGAATATCGAACTGCTGCGCGAGGCTGCGCTTGAGGCGAAAAAACAACCTGCATGGTTAACAGGCTCAACGCCTGCCAAGCGTAAACATTTCAGGCGCTTGCAAAGGCGTTACATGAGCAACGCCTGGGCTTTTTTAGCCAGGGAAGAGCAGCGTCTGCCGGATTTGAATTCCTATGCCCGCCAGGCATTGACCGCTCGTTTGCATCAGGAGGGAATCTCTCTGGGGATAGAAATAGACGAGCCCTTTATGGCGATGTCAGGCGATATTCACGGCACGTATTGTGATCATGAAGAGGCCTGCCTCCTGAAAGACCCGCAGAAGATATTGCCCCCGTCCTCTTCGTGCCGGGCCTTTAGCCTGCTGGAACTGGCGTTGCAAAACCTCGATCCGTTGGCACCCTGGACGCAATACAAACTAAACCGTGCCTGCCCTTTGCGATGGACGTGGCCAAGCAGCCTTTCGACGGGCCATCTGAGGCAGATGATGTCTTCGCTGGATATCGGCGGCCGATACGACGCGTTGATAAAAAGCACTTTTTATCCCCCGGCCAATCCCGACCACTCGCTCAGCGAAGGACGTATTCCCGAGTTATTGAATCGCGTGTTGCACACGGGCGCTGAATATCATCTGTTTTGCGCAGTGCAAAGGGGGCTGTCAGCGAACGCGCAAAGTGTGTTCAGCACCGCAATGGCCGCACGAACGCCGCAGGACTTGTTCAAGCACAAGCATGAGTTACAGCTGCACGTGGTTCATTTGGTGGGGCATACGATGCAGCATGATCGCTATGTCACAGGGATAGTGGTGGTGCAAGACAAGCGCTCGCAGCTTTGCGTGGTTTATTGGCCCCAGGCGCCGCACGCGTTGGTGCTCACTGAGTACGCCGGCCTTGAAAGCGCGAGGGTTGCGTTGAACCGTCTTGGCGCATTGCCCGGTAACGCCAAGACGCTGGCACGGCAGATCGCGCCTGGCTGGGCCTTTCAGGCCGGGCTCACTTCTTTTCTTGAAGCAAATGCCGTCAGCATTTTTGATGTGGTCCTTGATACCGCCTTTGTAAAAGGGGTTTGGCGGTTGTCCCGCGCGTTGCACGTGAAGCATCAGGAACCATCACTGTCGCTTGATGAGACAGAGGAGCAGGTGCTCGAGCAGATTGCCAGTGATCCTCAGGATTGGCTCGCGATCGTCGCCAGCTCCAACTGCGATGTCCAGGCCTTGCTGTACCGTGCTCATGTGCATAAGTTGCAGCGCCAGGCACAGGCGGCCAGTTACTCCAACAAGGCGCTGGAAGAATACCGAATCCGCCGTCTTCGCGACGAGAGCATCGCCAAAACACGGATGGTATTAAGTAGCTTTGTTCCCATAATCGGAATGTTCAGCGACATCTATGAGATGTACTTGGCGGCGCGACGTTATCAACGCACTGGCGATTCCCGTGATAAAGACGTGCTGGCCAATACGATAAAATTTTTCATGGTGGGCCTGGTAATGACCTTTATCCCCGGCCCCCAGAGAGCGGGGCGCGCGGCTACCGCTGTGCGCTCGGCCATGCCGCCGGCTTTGCGCCGGTTGCGTCGCTGGCGTGTGGAGCCGAGCAGCGCTCCGGCCCCGGCACCTTCTGTGAGGGAGCTTCCGGGCCTGGAGCGCTTTAAAGTCAAATCGGTGCCAGAGGGGGCTGTTGCGTTAAAGGGGCCGGGGCAAGAGGGCGTCTACGTCAAGAATGGCGAACTGTTTGTGGCAGATGGCACTCATCACTACCCGGCTTACCGGCGCGCGAACGAGCCTTTGTTGCGCGTGAGAAACCAACAGGCGCCTGGGCAGGACGAACTGATCATCAATATCCACGAGTCCAGAGAGTGGTTGCTTGGCGCAGACGCGCCGCAACCGGCAGCCGGAACGAGTTCGGGCGTGCTTGACCCGTGGACCGCCCCGGTATCACCCGCGCCGGATTGGTGGCCGCCCATTGTGCGCAGTGCGACGGAAAACAGGATCCTTCAGTCCACCACGCCCGCCCTCCATTGGCTCGATTGGCGTATGCAAATTCCGATCAGTCCGCAATTGAGTTCCCCTGCACCTGGCATCTTTCATGTTCCTGTAGATGCCCATGGATTTTCCTATAACGCTTTACGGGTAGCGCCCATACATACGAGCTTGACCGACCCCACCAGCGGCTTTTACAGGTTGCTGCCGCAGGGTAATCAAGCGCCCCTGCACCGTATCGTGTTTATTACGAAGAATGAGCAACTGGTCTCTTTGGCTCGCGTCGACATTGAGCGATGGACAAGTACGGATTTCCTGGAGCAACCCCTTGCGGCGTCTCGCACACCGTCGGGTGGTTGGCAGCTCCATGCGCCGCTGTTCGAAAAGCCGCTGACGGACTATGTGGCAGAGGCGTTTCCAGCCATGACCAGTAAAAGTCGCGAATTTACCGTCGCGAGAATGATTGAGTTGGCAGGTCCCAGCCGCCCTGCAACGGCGACCCATATGCTCAATATCCGCGCGACGCTGGATGATTGGCTACCGCCATTGCCCGCAAAGCCTGGGCGGACGGACGATATATTGAAGATGTTGCGGCCAACTGAAAGAGGGAAAGCGAGCACATTCATCAGTTATCAAGGCGCAGCCCCGGGCTTTACTCGGGTTGACTTCACGCCGCCGTTCTCGTTGGACCGTTCACTCCAGCACGGGGGCAAAAGGTTGGCGGCGCAACGCAATATCGCGCAGCGTAAAGCCGTCAGGAGAGTGCTGGAGGAGCAAGGATTTACGGTTCGGGAGTTCGAAGTCGTTCGCGGCGGTAGAGCCACCCAAGAAGCCATTGCCAATCATATCAATTCCCCCAACAGGCTTTACTACGTGTCTTACCACTGGTTTGAACAGGGTCACGTTTTTTTAGGCGCGAGGTTGACGGATAATTGGTTCGTTGCGCGATCCCATCGTTACATCAACAGGGCGTTGTCGGCCGAAGTGAGCCTCGCACTGCGTGAGCAACGGTTGGTGCGAATTCTGGCAGGCATTCAATGGCCTGTTCAGGGGCGTGTCTCTGCAACCGTTTACTTTACTAAATTGACACCTTGATCTTGAGCAACGAGGCGATGCCCGCCCCGCTGAACAATGCGGCACTGACGCGATTGAACCAGCTCTGCCCCTTTCCGCTGCGCAAATAGCGCGCAGCGCCGTGAGCACTCAGGCCGTAGGCCAGCTTGCAGAGCAGGTCGAGTACGGTCCACGTTGCAATCATCACCAGCAACTGCGGCAAAAATGCCTGCTGGCTATCGAGAAATTGCGGCAGGAAGGCTGCAAAAAACAGGATGTCCTTGGGGTTGCTGGCGCCCAGTACAAACGCACGGCCAAACAACGCGCGAAAGCGGGGCGTGGTTGCAACCTGCGGGACTTCGGCGCCATGAGCGGGCTGCCGCGATTGCTGCCAGCTTTGCCACGCGAGGTAGAACAGGTACGCGGCGCCGACAATTTTCAAGGCGCTGAACAACTGCTCGGACGCCAGCAGCAGTGCGCCCAACCCAAGGGCTGAGGCGCTGAGCAGGCAAATCGAGGCAAACACCCCACCCAGAAACGCTGGATACGACCGGCGCAAGCCATAATTGAGGCTGTTGCTGATCATCAACAGTGACAGCGGCCCGGGGATCAAGATCACCACCAATGCCGCGCCGCTGAACAGTAGCCAGGTTTCCAGGTTCATTCGTTACTCCTTTATAGAAATATGAATTTGGCGATAAAGATCGCGCACAACACCCACAGGCTCACGGAGATTTCACGGTACTTGCCGGTGCCGGCCTTGAGCGCCACATAGGTGATGAAGCCCAGGGCGATCCCGTCGGCGACCGAGAAGGTCAGTGGCATCATGATCGCGGTAACAATCGCCGGAATGCTGTCGGTGGCTTCATCCCAATTGATATGGGCCATGCTCGCCATCATCAGCATCGCGACATAAATCAACGCACCCGCCGTGGCATATGCCGGGATCATGCCTGCCAGTGGTGCAAAGAACATCGCCGCCACAAACAGGATGCCAACGGTCACCGCGGTGAGCCCGGTGCGCCCGCCGGCAGCCACGCCCGCAGCACTCTCCACGTAGCTGGTCACCGGCGGCACACCCACCATGGCGCCAAACACGCTGGAAGCACTGTCAGCCTTCAAGGCGCGGGACAGGTTATCGATCTTGCCATCGGCGTTCACCAGCCCGGCCCGTTGCGCGACGCCCATCAGTGTACCTGCGGTGTCGAACATGTGTACAAAAAGAAAGGCAAATACCACGCTGATCATGCTGACATTGAATACACCCTTCACGTCCATGGCCATCCAGGTCGGTGCCAGGCTTGGAGGGGTGGAGAGAATGCCGTTGTAATGCACCAGGCCCAGGCCCCAACCGGCAAGAGTCACGGCGATGATGCTGATCAGGATCGCGCCGAACACGCGGTGGTAGCTGAGGATGGCGATCAGCAGAAAGCACACGGCTGCCAGCAATGGCGCGGGTTCATGCAGGGAACCGAGTTTGATCAACGTCGCCGGGCTGTCGACGATGATGCCAGCGGTTTTCAAGCCGATCACCCCGAGGAACAAGCCCACGCCCGCGCCCATGGCATGGCGCAGGCTTACCGGGATGCTGTTGAGCAACCACTCGCGCACCCGCGACAGGGTCAGGCCCATGAACAGCACGCCGGAAATAAACACTGCACCCAGCGCGGTTTCCCAGTGGTAGCCCATAGTGCCGACCACGGTGTAAGTGAAGAAGGCGTTTAAGCCCATGCCCGGCGCCAGGCCAACTGGCCAATTGGCGTAAAGGCCCATCAGCAGGCAGCCGAGTGCTGCCGCTATGCAGGTGGCAACGAACGCGGCGCCGTGATCGATGCCGGCGTCGGCCATGATGTTCGGGTTGACGAAGATGATGTAGGCCATGGTGATGAAGGTTGTGAGGCCGGCGATCAGCTCGGTCTTCACTGTGGTGCCATGCAAACTGAGTTTGAACAGGCGTTCCAGCCAACTGTTGTTGGGCCGGGCTATTTCGAGCGTAGAGGCTTCGGATTTGCGGCTTTCCACAGCGAGTACTCCTCAAGAGTTTTATTGTTATTTCCAGCGCCGGTCACAAACGTGGGCAACAGCGCTTTGAGGGATTGGCGGGTTTTGTTGACCAATAGGTCAGGAACTCGCACGCAGTGGATTATGCTTTTGTATACAAATAAAGCAAATAATGTTTTCGATTGTGTGGGCGAAAGGAGATAAAAGGCTAGTTCACAGCACTCAGTGCCTGATTCACTGCCAGCCATCCCGCCACGGCTTCCTCCCCGGCATCTGCGAAGGCGCGCTGCAACAATTTCACCTGCTCACGGCGCAGCGACTGCTCGAAGCGCAAGCCTTCTTCGCTCAGCTCCAGCAAGCGTTTGCGCTTGTCGGTTTCGGACGCGACGCTGTTGACCAAATGCATTTCCTGCAATTGGCGCAACGGCATGTTCAGCGCCTGCTTGCTCACGCCGAGCAATTCCAGCAGTTCTTTCACGCTAAGCGCGGGGTAGCGTGCAATGAAAAACACGATGCGCTGATGCACACGGCTCAAGCCCCGGCGCTCAAGCATCTCATCGGCCTTGGCGGTGAACGCCTGATAGCCGAAGAAGAACGCTTCCATGGCTTCTTGTTGGTGAGTCGGATTTTTAAGGTCAAGCATATTGACGTATCCACTGAAGTCGTCGTAATTTCGGTCAACCAGTTTGACGTATTTCCCACAGGCTTCGCTACCGGTGACCTTATGGCCTTCTCCGAACGTGTTACGCGCCTCAAAAGCTCCCTGATCCGTGAAATCCTCGCGGCGGCCCAGCGCCCCGAGGTGATGTCGTTTGCCGGTGGCCTGCCCGCCGAGGCCATGCTGCCAGCGCTGAACTGGGATGATATGCCGCTGAACATCGGCCAGTACGGCATGAGCGAAGGCGAACCGCAGCTGCGTGAATTGCTCGCCGCCGAGGCGCGCGCCCTGGGTGTGCCGTGTCAGGCCAGCCAGGTGCTGGTGGTCAGCGGCTCCCAGCAAACCCTGGACCTGGCCGCCAAGCTGTACATCGACAAAGGCACGCAGATTTTTCTGGAAGGCCCGACTTACCTGGCTGCGCTACAGATTTTCCAGCTGTTCGGCGCCGATTGCCTCACCGTGCAACTGGAGGCCGACGGCCCGAACCTGGCCGCGCTGCGTGCCAGCCTTGAACGCCATCATCCCGCGTTCATCTACCTGATTCCGACCTTCCAGAACCCGTCGGCCGTGCGCTACAGCGAGGCCAAGCGCGCAGCCGTCGCCGCCTTGCTCGACGAGTTCGGCGTGACCCTGATCGAAGACGAGCCCTACCGCGAGCTGACGTTTGACGGCGGCAGTGCGCAGCCCATTGCCGGGCGCCTGAAAAAAGCCAGTTGGATCTACACCGGCACGGTGTCCAAGACCCTGCTGCCGGGCCTGCGCGTCGGTTACCTGATTGCCAGTCCTGACCTGTTTCCTCATCTGTTGAAGCTCAAGCAATCGGCTGACCTGCACACCAATCGCGTCGGCCAGTGGCAGGCGATGCAGTGGATCGGCACTGACACCTATCAACACCACCTGGTGCAACTGCGCAGTTTTTACCGTGAGCGCCGCGATGCATTCCAGGCAGCCCTGCAGCGCCATTTTGCCGATTTGGCCGACTGGCAAACGCCCCAGGGCGGATTATTCTTCTGGCTGACCTTGAAACAGCCGCTCGACACCCGCACCTTGTTGGCGCAAGCGCTGGATCAAAACGTCGCGTTCATGCCGGGGGAACCGTTCTTTTCCGAGCCGGACCGTAATCTTGGTTCGTTGCGGCTCAATTTCAGCCATATCGACCCGGCCCGCCTGGACGAAGGTCTCAAGCGCCTGGCCGCGGTGGTCCGTCAAGCACAGCACGCGAGAGCGGCATAAGGGGAGCCTCATGTACAAGGTTTATGGCGATTACAAGTCGGGCAACTGCTACAAGGTCAAATTGATGCTCAACCTGTTGGGCATCCCGTATCAATGGATCGACGTTGATATCCTCAACGGCGACACCCAGACCGCAGAATTCCTGGCCAAGAACCCCAATGGCAAGATTCCGGTATTGGAGCTGGAAGACGGCACCTGCCTGTGGGAGTCCAACGCGATCCTCAACTTCCTCGCCGATGGCAGCGAGTTCCTGCCGACCGAGCCGCGCCTGCGCACCCAAGTGCTGCAATGGCAGTTCTTCGAGCAATACAGCCACGAGCCTTATATTGCGGTGGCGCGGTTCATCCAGTTCTACCTGAACATGCCGCAGGACCGCCTGGAGGAATACAAGACTTGCCACAAGCGCGGCTACAAAGCGTTGAAGGTGATGGAGAAACAGCTGCAAGCCACGCCGTACCTGGTGGGTGAGCAGTATTCGATTGCCGATATTGCCTTGTATGCCTACACGCACGTGGCCCATGAAGGCGGCTTTGACCTGGCGCCATACCCGGCCGTGCAGGCGTGGCTGGCGCGGGTGGCCAGCCATCCGAAGCACATCTCGATGCTGGGTTAAACGCAACTCCGACTCTGTGTGCGGGCTTATGTGGGAGCTGGCTTGCCTGCGATGGCTTCACCTCGGTGTATCAGTTACACCGTGGTGAGGCTATCGCAGGCAAGCCAGCTCCCACACAAAGCGGCTCCCACATTTAGCTCGGGGTTGTGTCAGAGAGTTCTTCGCCCAGCAGGTCGAAGCAGCGCTGTGCCGCCGGGCTCAGGCCCATCCCGCTACGACTGATCAATCCAATCTCCCGATTGACGCCCGGATGGTCGATCGCGATCCGCACCAACCCCTCCAAACTGTCCGCTGCCGACTCCGGCAGCACACTGATGCCCAACCCCTGGCGCACCAACGCCAGCACCGTCGACATGTAGTTCGCCTCCATGCCCGCGTTCATCGTCAATCGCGTCTCATCAAACAACGCATCCACCTGCTCACGCACGCTGCTGTCGCGCCCGGTGAGGATGATCGGCTGGTCTGCCAGCTGTTCCAGGGTCAACTGGCGATGGCGGGTGAGGGGGTGGTTCAGCGGCACAAATGCGCACAGTCGGTCGTTCAACACCGGCACAAATTCCAGCCCGTGGCTGAGCCGCGCACGCACGCCGATGCCGAAATCCACTTCACCGGAACGCACCTGAGCATGAATGCGATGGGCCACCAGGTCGTGCAGGCGGACTTCGATACCGGCAAAACGCTCGCGAAACAAGCGCAAGGCCGGGGGCAGCGCGCCGGCGCACACCGAGGGCAGGGCCGCGATAGTGACCACACCCCGGCGCAGGGCGGCGAGGTCACGGGAGCCGGTGACGATGTTGTCCAGGTCCAGCAGCAGTTTTTCCATCGGGCCGCGAGCGTCCTGGCCGGCGGCGGTGATGTTCACGTGGCGCGGGCTGCGGTCAAGCAGGGCGACCCCGAGCCAGTCTTCGAGTTGTTGCACCTGCACGGTGAGTGCAGAGGGTGAGAGGTGCAGTTCGTTGGCGGCTTTGGTAAAGCTGCCGGTGCGGGCGACCGCGAGGAACGCCTGAATGTGCTGGATACTGTTCTTCATTTTGTTTTTCCGAACATGATCGGCTGAATATTCCAATTTACAAAGATTACCTCGCTTCCAATACTCCAGGGAAAACAATAACCGGCCACAAAGGCCGCTCTGGAGTAACCCATGCTCGCTACCCTGGGTGTCATCACCATCCTGTGCCTGCTCGCTGCCGTCATGAGCAAACGCCTGTCGCCGCTGGTGGCCCTGATCGCCTTGCCGATCATCGCCGCACTGCTCGGCGGATTCGGCCTGCAGACCAGCGCCTTTATCATCACCGGTATCAAAAACGTCGCCCCCGTGGTGGGCATGTTTGTGTTCGCGATCCTGTTTTTCGGGATCATGACCGATGCCGGCATGCTTGACCCCATCATTGATCGCATCCTGCGCACGGTGGGGACGCGTCCTACGCGCATTGTCGTCGGTACCGCGACCCTGGCGTTGCTGGTGCACCTGGACGGTTCCGGCGCGGTGACCTTTCTGGTGACGGTGCCGGCAATGCTGCCGCTCTATACGCGGCTCGGCATCGACAATCGCATCCTCGCCTGCGTCTGCGCCATGGCGGCCGGGGTCAACTTCCTGCCGTGGACCGGCCCGGTGCTGCGCTCGTCAGCGGCGTTGCATGTACCCGTGGCGGATCTGTTCCAGCCGCTGATACCGGTGCAGATCGTCGGCCTGGCCTTTGTATTTGCCTGCGCCTGGTGGCTGGGCCGTCGCGAAGAAAAACGCCTGGGCCTCGGTGCCGGTTCAACCGTGGACGCGGTGCCGCAACGGGTACTCAGCGATGACGACATCAAGCTGCGCCGCCCACGGTTGTTCTGGGTCAACCTGATACTCACCGTGTTGGTGATGGTGGTGATGATTGCCGGCTGGGTCGACCCGGTGGTGATGTTCATGCTCGGCACCGTGGTGGCGCTGTGCATCAACTACCCGAACGTCGACGCCCAGCGTGCACGCATCGACGCCCATGCCAAAACCGCCCTGACCATGGCCAGCATCCTGCTCGCCGCTGGCGTGTTCACCGGCATCATGCAAGGCACCGGCATGCTCAAGGCCATGGCCGAAGTGGCGGTGGCGCAGATTCCGGCCGGTCACGGCAAGCTGATTCCGGCGGTGGTGGGCTTTATTTCCATGCCCCTGAGCCTGCTGTTTGACCCCGATTCCTATTATTTCGGCGTGATGCCCGTGATTGCCGAGGTCGGCAAAGCCCTGGGCGTCGACCCCCTGCAAGTGGCCCAGGCCTCGCTGTTGGGCGTGCACACCACCGGCTTCCCGGTCAGCCCGCTGACCCCCGCGACCTTCCTGTTGGTGGGCTTGTGCAAGGTCGAACTGGCCGACCACCAGCGCTTCACCATCCCTTTTCTGTTTGCCGCGTCGGTGTTGATGACCCTGACGGCGTTGCTCCTGGGAGTGTTTTGAGATGAAAACCTTGCGTATCGGCTCCGGCGCCGGCTATTCCGGTGACCGCATTGAACCTGCCGTGGAATTGGCCGAGCAGGGCGACGTGGATTATCTGGTGTTCGAATGCCTGGCTGAACGCACCATCGCCCTGGCACAACAGGCGCGTATCGGTGATCCACAGGGCGGATATGACCCTCTGCTGAGCGAGCGCATGCGCCGTGTGTTGCCATTTGTGGGTGAACGTGAAGGCCGCCGCCGTTTGCGGGTGATCACCAATATGGGCGCGGCCAACCCGCTGTCAGCAGCCATTGAGGTGCGTCGCGTAGCCGATGACCTGGGCCTGAGCCTCAAGGTCGTGGCGGTGGTGGGCGATGATGTCCTGAAGGTTTTGCAGCCCGAACAGGTGCTTGATAACGGTCAAACCGTGGGCTCTTTGGGTGAGCGGCTGATTTCCGCGAATGCCTACATGGGCGTTGAAGGGATTATTGAGGCCCTGCGCGCCGATGCCGATGTGGTCATCACCGGGCGCGTGGCGGACCCGTCGCTGTTCCTGGCGCCGCAGATGTTTGAGTTCGGCTGGGCGGCGAATGATTGGCTGCGGCTGGGGCGCGGCACGCTGGTCGGGCATTTGCTGGAGTGCGCGGGGCAGGTCAGTGGCGGCTATTTCGCCGATCCGGGTTTCAAGGATGTGGATGACCTGGCCCGCCTCGGTTTCCCCTTGGCCGAAATCAATGCCGACGGTGAGGCGCTGATCACCAAGGTCATCGGTTCGGGTGGGCGGGTCAGCCGCGCCACCTGCACCGAGCAGTTGATTTATGAAGTGCACGACCCGTCGGCGTACCTCACCCCGGATGTGACGGCAGACTTTTCCCAAGTGGGGTTTGTGGAGGAGGGCGTTGATCGCGTGCGGGCTCAGGGCGCCAACGGCAGTGCAAGGCCGGAACAATTGAAAGTCAGCGTCGGTTATCTGGACGGTTGGATCGGCGAGGGGCAAATTTCTTACGGCGGCCCTGGCGCTGTCGCACGGGCGCAGCTGGCGCGGGACGTCGTCCTCAAGCGCCTTGAATTGATGGGCGTGAAGATGCAGGAAGTTCGCGCCGAATTGATCGGCATGGATTCTCTGCACGGCACACGGGGCAGTGCCGAGCCCTGGGAAGTGCGCTTGCGCGTGGCCGCCCGTTGCGAAGAACGCAGTGAAGCCGTGCGGGTCGGCAATGAAGTGGAAACCCTCTACACCAACGGCCCGTCGGGCGGCGGCGGTGCGAGTAAAAGCGTGCGGCAGGTGGTGGCGGTGGCGTCGTTGCTGTTGCCGCGTGGCGCGGTCAACCCGAGGATCGAAGCATGAAACTGCACACGCTGGCCCATTCCCGCACCGGGGATAAGGGCGACACGTCGAACATTTCAATCATTGCCTATCGCACCGAGGATTATCCGTTGCTCTGCGAGCAGCTCACGGCTGAGCGTGTGGCCGAGTTTTTTGCAGGTTTGCGTGAGCCGGGCGCAGCGCCAGTGCGACGGTATGAATTGCCCAACGTGCAGGCCCTGAACTTCGTGTTGCCCGGCATCCTGCGCGGTGGCGTGACCCGTTCACTGGCGCTGGACGCCCATGGCAAGTGCCTGGGTTCAGCACTATTGGATTTTGAAATACAAAACTGAATGTGGGAGCTGGCTTGCCTGCGATAGCGGTGGGTCAGTTTGCATTTCTGCTACTGGTACACCGCCATCGCAGGCAAGCCAGCTCCCACAGAGGTTCACCCGAGTCTGTCAGACCGCCGCAAACCGCTTGTCCAGGTAATCAATAATCACCTTGGAGTCATACATCCAGGTGGTCTGGCCATTCTCTTCAATGCGCAGGCACGGCACCTTGATCTTGCCGCCTTGCTCCAGCAGGGTCTGGCGGTCCTGCGCGTTGTTCTTCGCGTCCTTGAGCGCCACCGGCACATTCAGGCGGTGCAGGGTGCGGCGGGTCTTCACGCAGAACGGGCAGGCGTGGAACTGATACAGGGTCAATTCCTTGGCCGCCGCATTCACCTGAGCTTGCTGCTCGGCAGGGCGCTGCTTTTTGCGCGGGCGGGTCAGGAAGTCGCCCGCGATGATGACGTGGCCGAGGCCCACTCGAAGTGCTTTGACGAACATGCTGAAACCTCTTGCCCGATACAGAAGGGGTCGCAGCTTACCTGAATTTTGCAGGCGAAAAAAAACCGGCGATGAACGCCGGTCTTTTCTTACATGGCCCGTTACTTGATCAGGCTGAGGAACTCGCTGCGGGTGGCCGCGTTTTCGCGGAACTCACCGAGCATCACCGAGGTGATCATCGACGAGTTCTGTTTTTCCACACCGCGCATCATCATGCACATGTGCTTGGCCTCAATGACCACCGCCACGCCCAGGGCGCCAGTCACTTGCTGGACCGCGTCGGCGATCTGGCGGCTGAGGTTTTCCTGGATCTGCAGGCGGCGCGCGTACATATCAACGATACGCGCGACCTTGGACAAGCCCAGCACTTTGCCGCTCGGGATGTACGCGACGTGAGCCTTGCCGATGAACGGCAGCAAGTGGTGTTCGCACAACGAGTACAACTCGATGTCCTTGACCAGCACCATTTCGCTGTTGTCAGAGCTGAACAAGGCACCGTTGGTGACTTCTTCCAGCGTCTGTTCATAACCGCGGCAGAGGTACTGCATCGCCTTGGCGGCACGCTTTGGCGTGTCGAGCAGGCCCTCGCGGGAAACGTCCTCGCCGAGCTGGCCGAGGATCGCGGTGTAATTCTGTTCCAATGTCACAGAGCGTTATTCCGTATAGGTTCTAGAGGGGTACGGTTTCAGTCTGTACCAATTTTGTACCAATCAGGCTTTGCTCAAGCTTCCCGACCTCGCTCCAGTCTTCACTGGAGTTGATCCATCGGGCGTAAGTCGTCAGCAGCATTTGCACGCTGTGACCGAGCTGATTAGCGATGAACCCAAGGTTCATGCCTGCCATTAAGCACATGGTAGCGTAAGTGTGGCGGCAGTTGTATTGCCGTCTGGCCCTGATCTTCAAAGCGACCAGCGCCGACTTGAAGTGCTTATCGGTCACGCTGGCCTGTTGAATGAACTCGAAGTTCTTGGTAGGCGGGAAGACGTACGGCGATTCTTTATGCTGGCGCCGGCTCTGTTTCGACCTAAGGTCGGCCACCTCCCTGGCCAATTCAATGGCATTTAATGCCCTGCTATTCAGCATGACTCGCCGCGCTTCGCGGGTTTTCGTGCGCTCCTCGATCTTGTAGTCAGCCACGATTCTGCACACGTTGGCGACGCGCCCCCCAGTATCCACCTCTTCCCAGCGCAACGCCGCTATCTCCCCAGGCCGCATGCCGGTGTAAAACGCGAACTCAAAATAGGCCGCGTAAATCCGCATTGAACCGGTCAGCACCTCGTACAGGTGCCCGATTATCAAATCCGCCTCTGCTACCGTGAAAGGGTCAACAGGTTTCTTTGCCTTCACTGGCAGCTCAATCGACCCCACCGGGTTCCTGGTGATCAGTTCGTCGTTAACTGCGCATTCGAACATCGTGTGCAGCCGTTGGATCGCCGATCGCTTTACCGTCGATGACTTCCATGGCGTTTCGCCTGCAATTTTCCGGATGATCGCCGAACTGATTTGATCAATCGGCAGCAGCGCCAAGTGAGGCATCCAGTAAAGGTTGAGGGATATCCGGTAGTTTTTGCGGGTTCCTCCTACAATCTCCCGGCTGTCGAGCCAGGTCTGTGCGTATTCACCGAACAACGGTGTTGCGGAGTAGGTGGAGTAGGTGGAGTTCGGGAAAAGTTCGGCGTAACGCTTGTCGTCCATCACGCCGTGCTTGATCAAGCTGGTTACTGTAGCGCGAAGATCTGCGGCCGCTTTAACGCCTTTTGGCGTTTGGGGATAGGCGAGGGTCTCGCAGCGCCGGAACTTCCAGGTGAAGCGAATGCGGACTGATTGACCTGCAAATTCAACTCCGGCGGGCAATCCCAAAGGCTTTCTAGCCATGCCTCATATCTCCTGATGCTGTAGTAAATCTGACCATCAATTTCGTTCCACACCCCTTTCGGGATGATATTGCGCTGGCGCTTACCCTGAAGGGCGCGCCGGGTTGTACCAACCATTTCGGCGAAGTTCTTCTCCGCCACTTTATCGGACAGATATTCGACCGGTATTTGCTCTGCTGCAGCCATGTCTACCTCCCGGCGCCCGCCGTGGGCCGCGCTTTCTTGATGATGTGAATGGCAATGCCGAAGCTGACCAGCAGCCAAGCGCAGGTGCCGGCGAAGGCGTAGAGGATGTCGGATGTCTCGCCGTCCATGAGCAGCACCGGGCCGAGCCAGAAGAACCAGCAGACCGTAGCTGACACGTACAGCAAGACGCCCAGCATCAGCAGGGTGAGTTTTATTGCGAACATAGGGTGTCCTTGCCGCGCTGGGCGGCAGAAGGTGGGTTAGGGTTTGTCGATCTTGTTCCAGCCGCCCTGGCGATGGGTTTCGTGGTAGGTGTCGATATCGCGGTCCCGTCCGTGGCTCATGCGGCAGATCTTGCAGGTGCGGGAGTATCCAAAGTCGCCGTACTTAACGGCCTCGAACCTGGTCCAGCGATGGCCGAACGGCTTGCAGATCAGCGTGCGCGCCGTCACCACGATGGCGTTCCAGAGTTTCGGGTGCTTGGAGTGCAGGTCGTTGTGGATGTGGTTCAGCCGCATCCCCATACGCCAACGCAGTGGCCGGGTTTTGTCGCCCTTGCGGAGCGGTTCAGTGATGAGTTTTCCGATTTGTCTGAGCACAGGAATACCTCGCCCGCCGCTCACCGGCAGGCATGTAGGGGGATTGGGGTTAGGCTGTTGCGAACAGATCGAGCTGTTCGGATTCGACCTTCTGCTCTTGCTGCCGGAGTACTTCGAAATCGATGCGGGCCCGGGCGATCGCCGCGTACTGCTCGTCAATCTCGCAGCCGATAAACTCGAAGCCCTCGCGCATTGCTGCTTTGCCGGTGCTGCCGCTGCCCATGAACGGATCCAACACCACGCCGCCGGCCGGGGTGACCAGGCGGCACAGGTAGGCCATCAGGTCGGTCGGCTTCACGGTCGGGTGGTTATTGCCCTTGGTGTCCGTCGTCTCGACCTTGCGCAGGGTGGTGCCCTGCTTGAACTGGGGCCCTGGGTTGACCATGCCTTCGTGCCGATCGGTGCGGCTGGTCTTTGCACAATAGAAGAATCGGGCAGCGCTGCCAGTATCCAGCCGGCGATCGCCTGGCTTCATCTGAAAACCAACGATACCGTTGTTCTCGCTGTCTGCACTTGCCTCCGTAGCCCTCCCGCGCTTCATCGTGCCGTAGCAGTTTTGTCCGGCTCGCTTTGTGTCGCTTGTGCTGGCGGCGGCGAGCTGACCAGGTGCGTCAGGGAACATGGCCAGCACGGCGTCACTTCCATCGTGTATCAGATTTGCTGGCCATCTGCCCAAACAGCTGGCCTTGTCGACGTTGGCGGTGACTTTTTCCCCATGGGCAACTACGTGTTCTGGGTCATGCATCCAGGGTCTCACCCAGCCTTCCGGCTTAGATACTTTCCCGCTCTCATCCCCGCCGCCGAGGCGCTCGCCCGTAGGGTCAACACGGCAAGCATCAATGTTTATGGCGCCGGTACCGTGTTCGGCAACGTTCAATGCGACCGTTCCAGGGAATGGCTTGCGCGCCATGCAGATTGGTTCGTGCGCTGGCTTCAGTGCAGTTCCCCAGCCAGCGCGATCGCCCTTTAGGTTGTGCGACTTCGGGAATCCTGAGCCAAACACCCACATGATCTGGTCGCGGATCTCAAACCCGGCCATTTCAATGCCAACTGCCATGTGGTGGTAAGTGCGCGCAGCGGCGAACGACAGCAGGTGCCCGCCGGGCTTGAGTACTCGTAGGCATTCGGTTGCCCACTCTAGAGTGAAGGCCTGGAAGGCGCGCATGCCTTCGGGCGTCAGGTCGTATTTGCCGGCCTCGGCAGCTACTGACCTGTGGCCACCATTCGGACCGCAGGCCGAAGCATGTGAAGGCATGCTGGCCCGGTAAGCGGCTCGAGCCTCGATGTCTTGGCCATCCCAGCTCTTGCCCATGAAGCGAATACCGTAGGGCGGATCGGTTACCACGCTATCGATACTGTTGTCTGGCAGCGTCCGCATCGACTCAATGCAGTCGCCGATCAAAACGCGATGCTGTTTCATGGCCTCGGCCCCTTGTAGATGAACACGTAGGCGAACCAGAGGGTGGGGATCATGGCGTCACCCGCTTGAACTCGACCACCCAGACCCACGTGTTGGCGTCCCAGTCGCCGCCGACAGAGTTCCAGAGCAGTTCGAACGATTTGCGAGGATCAGCGCTGTACGTCTCGATCCCCTCGACGTGCCACCAATCACCGAGTTCGGCATGATCGGTGTAGAGCCGCACGCCCTCGGCCTTGGCCTGCTCTTCGCTTATGTCCTGCAACCGCTCGACGCGCACATCGGTGATCTCCAGCAGGATGCGGCTGACCCAGCGAGGCGTGTGAATGCTGGGCTTCCATGTCGGCTGGTCCTGCTCATAGGGGTTGCGGCCGTCAGCGGCGTACACCAGGTCTCCGTCCTCTCGGGCCTGATCAAGGTCCTGCATGTCAGCAGGTTGCAGGTACGGCCCTTTCTGGACCTCGGAGTGATTGCAGTACCAGGTCTCGCGCACCCACAGGTGGTCGCCGGGCTTGCCGTAGGTGCAGTTGGCTGGAATTGGAACCAGCTCGCCGGTGGCTGAGGTCTCCCACATACCATGCGGCAGCTTGAGCACCCTGCGCGTGACCGTCTTCCGACCTTCCAAGATGGCGCGCACCATCGGCGCTGAAAAGAGTATTGGCCGTTCCTTTATTTCAGGCATGCCGGGTTCCTTGCCGCTATAGCGGCTGACTTTGAAGGGGAGGGGTTACAGGTTTTGCGAAGGAGTACGGATGTACTCCTATGCGGCAGGGGCAGCCGCTTTCATTTCCGCAATCGCGTTCTCACGCCAGTTTTCCGGGTCTTTCAGGTAGTGGCCGAGCATCCAGTAAATCGTGACGGCCTGTTCGTCCTCGGCCTTCCTGGCGATATCATGCCCCATCAGGCGTAGCGCCTGGGCGGTGTGAATGCACTGGAAGCACATCTGCCCGAGGATCCATCGAAGTTCGGGGGTCAACTCCGGAGCCACCGCTACCGGCGCGGGCTGCTCGGCAGCAGGAATCAGTTTTGGGCCATCAAGCATTGGGAGCCATCCAATCGGCATCCCTTTACCTTCCGTAAAGTGGTCATGAGACCAGCACCATCCGGCAAACCGCCATACGTCTTCCTCGTCGTTGTCGAGGTTGTTAGCACCGATGGTTGTGGCCTGCTCCGCGTCCTCTGTCGAGTGTTCTTCAAACTCAACAAGCAGCCGGACCATCGTCCCGTCAGTCGGCGCGGTCGCCATGTCTAGCCATCCTGGGTCGTGGTCCTCTTGTGCCCCGCACACGGTGCAAACAAGAAGGTGCTCACCATCATCCGTCCATTCATGTGCGCACGCCACCGCCTCGCCCTGGTGCTGCAGCTTCAAGCTTTCGACCTGCTCGTCGCGCTGGTTAAGCAGTTTTTGCAGGGCGTCACGCTCGCGGATCGCCTGAGCGTGTTTACCGCGCCAGTGCAGGACGGCGTCCAGCTCTTCAACTGTTTGAATTATCTTGCTCATGCTCAGAACCTCAATTGTCTGTGCCGGTGTAGGTGCGCCATGGCACCTTCACTCCGTTGACCAGAAAGCCCCAGTCACCACGCCACTTGCTGGTGATGAAGAGGGTGTAGACGCCGCCTGGTGATATCTGGTCGATGCGGTGGTACTCGCCGTGGTTGAGGCGAGCGGTGTCGCCGGAGTGACGGTCGATGTATTCGGTAGCCTGGGCGCCGGTCGGCACGTTCAGGCCAGACAGCACCGGGTCATCGTGGTCGAGCAAGCGTTGTTCCGTGTACCAGCCGCGCAGGATGATGGTGCGGGCGTTCCACGGGTGGTCGTGCAGATCCCGGTCTTCGTCGGGCCGCATGATATGGTGGATGCGGAACGACCACGGGCACCACCACAGCGCTGGCTTGTGCGTTTCGCGGGAGTAGGGGTTGAACAGCCACCAGCGGCCCATGTACATCTCGGCGCCGTCGGCGGACATGATGTGCAGGTACGGGGTGCGCTTGGCGCGGGCGATGAGCCAGGCGGTAATAGCCGGGCGCGCGAGCAGCTTGGCGACAAGGCGCCAGAACAGGTTGATCACGGGGAGTCCTTGCCGGGCCATGCCCGGGCGGTGGAGTGGGGAGTTATTTCTTCTGGTAGGTCTTGGTCAGCTCAGCGTTGACGCTGTTGCCGCGCTTCAGCACAACACGGGCGAGGGCGGCCCGGTCCGTATGGCTGTGGCTGGCCTGACTGAGCAGGCCGAAGTAGCTGTTGGCCGTCTCGCGGAGATCCTCGGCCGGCGCCGCGGCGGTGCGCTTCAGTGCCTGGGCCAGTGATCGTTTGCGGGTGGTTCGCCGCCAGGGCTTGATGACGTGGCCCACGAAGTCGACACCTCGATCCACTGGCTGCAGGATCGTCTTGGTGGGGTTCAGCCTAGCGCCGAGCCTGGGCAGGAACGCCTCTACCTGGGCAAGCCACTGGTTGAGCTGTTGCGGCGACTCATGAAGGAACACGAAGTCATCGACGTACCGGATGTAGTGCTTGGCGCGCAGCGTGTGCTTTGCGAACTGGTCCAGGGCGTCGAGATAGACGTTGGCGAAGAACTGCGATGACAGGTTGCCGATCGGCAGACCAAGGTGGGCAGGCTGTGCAACCAGGCGCTTGTGCTGCGGCACCCGATTAAACAGCTGGGCCGGGCTGCGAGTCTCGTAATCCTCGCGCGGGTCGTGCATGAGGATCTGCGTGGCCAGGCCCAGCCACCAAGGCTCCTTGATCCTGGCCTCCAGTTGCTTGCGTAGCACCGCCTTGTCGATGGCGACGAAGAAATTGGCCAGGTCGCACTTCAGGTAGAAGATCGGCTTCGACCAGTTCTCGCTGGCGCTCCTGATCTTCGACTCAAGGCGCTTGGCGGCGTACAGCGTGCCGCGCCCTGGAATGCATGCGCAACTGTCCGCTATGAAGCTGGCGTAGAAGCGCGGTGCCACATGGTTGTACATGAGGTGGTGGACGACGCGGTCCCGAAAGGCAGCAGCCCACACCTCGCGGGCTTTCGGTCGGGTGACCACGAAACAAATGGATCGGCCTGGCCGGTAGGTGCCGGCAATCAGGTCGTCGTACAGATCCAGCAAGTTGATCTCCATGTCCTTCTCGAACAGCCGGGCACTTGCGGAGTTCCGCTTGTTGCGTCGGCAGTCGTAGTAAGCCTGGACGAGATCCTCGAACTGGAAGTGGGCAACACTTAAATCTGCGGACAGGGCGCGCGAGCCGCTCGTTGTTCTTGTCGTTGTTGTTGAGCCAGCCATCTTCAAAGTCCATGTTGTAGGCGTTGTTGGCGGAGCGCTGCGACCTGTCGAGCTATCTACATCGCCAAACCGAAGGCAGTGCCGATCAGCTTGGAAACTGCGCTAGACCTACGCGGACGCTTTAGACCGGCGGTATCTGTTGTGCGCATGGCGGTGACCCAGAGGTCAGCGGCTCGACCAGATTTGGCGCACAGGCAAGAGGGCCTTGACCCTCAAGCAGCGGGCGCGGTTGCGGACTTCTTCCAGGCATTTGCCTGTCGGCCTACGGAGGCCGTCATCTTCATTGCTTTGGCGTGCTGCCCTTTGCTGATCAACCCTCGATTGGTGAGGGCGCGCAGCAGGTAGTTCAGCATCCAAATGCTTTCCAGCAGCAGGTTGATCTGTGGAAGCTTGTCCCGAGTCATGTTTGCCCGGCCGATCAGCACCAGGACCTGCAAGCACTCGTCCCGGATCTTTGCCCCGACAACCTGCTTCAGGTCGCGCGGGATGTTCCGCACCAGATCAAGCGAAAGGCCGAGCAACTCCTCGGCGACTTTGTGGATTTCCAAATCCGTGTGCAGCGCCATCCCTGGCCTCCTGAAAAGCGAGGGTGCTATCGCACCCATGAATGAAGAATTGAATGATCAAATAAACTTCCTGCGGACAGGGCGCGCGAGCCGCTCGTAGTTCTTGCCGGTGAGGTTGAGCCAGCCACCTTCAAAGTCCACGAGGTAGGCGGTGTAGGCGGAGCGCTGCGTGCTCGTCCAGTGATAGGCCTTGGCGAACAGGTCAGGCACGGTGATTTCGAGGAAGGTCGCCTCACGGCGCGCCATCAGGTAGAAGTCCTTGTGCCCTTCGCGCTCAAAGGCGGCGCAGAACTGAGCCGCAGGGTGCGAGGTGTCGACGCTCACAAGGTCAGCAGTGTTTGCCTGTCCATCCCATGGGCTGTTGGCGCCGTTCAGCTCATCGCCGTAACCGCCCCACTCATGTGCTGCCTCGGCATCGCTGCCGGTTGGAACGATCAGGTAGTAGGGCTTGTCACCGCCGGGGAATAGACCGCCGTTGATGCCGCCTTCGCCGGGCCAGTACTCGCCGACAGCGGGGATGCCGCTTGCCGCAATAGCCGGCGCTGCGGCGATTGCCAGGGTTGCCAGTTTCAGCACCACCCCTTCGTCCGGGCTGCTGATAGTCAGATCGCCACGGGTATACGTGGTCAGTTCATTGGCGCGCATGAGATGCTCCTGTGAGCGAGATAAGTTGCAGGTAGCCGGCGCTTCCCGACGAGCTTCTGGTCTGAGCGCCGTCCTGGCGCTCCCGGGAATCACCTGCGAAAAACTATTGAAGGAATGAATTACTGAATAGGGAGGCTGCGGACAGGGCGCGCGAGCCGCTCGTGGAGCTTGGCGTCGCTGGTGAGCCAGCCATCTACAAAGTCCATGAAGTAGGCGAGGCCGGCGGAGCGCTGCGTACTCAGCCAGTGGAAGCGCTCTTCGTTCAGCACCACCAGGCCATCGGCCTTGGCCGCCATCAGCAGCTGGACCTCAAGGCAGGACGGGATGAAGCCATCCAGCTCCAGGGCCTTCACGGCGATCACGCTGCCAGCCTCGGCCATCGCCCGGGTGTTGGCTTCGCCGTCGCTGTAGCTGTCGGCGCCTTTGATCTCAACGCCATACTCACCCCAGGGCCCGACGAGTTCATCGGGCAGCAGGATCAGGGCGCGCTCTACGCCGTTGAGCCAGTAGCGGGTGACGAATACGCCGCCGGCCAGAGGTTGGCCTCGCTCAGGGAGTTCGGCGGCGAGTACTGTTTGCTGTGCTTGCTTGGTCATGGGTTTGCTCCGGGTAAGCGCCGCCCTCCGGTTACCGGATGCAGCGAGTAGGGTGGGTTATGCGGGTCTTTCGATTTCGTCGTCAGGCTCTGGCGGGTCGTCTGCGAGCGACTTCATGCCTGCGGCCCGGATAAGCTGCGACACCTTTTCGGTAACTAAAAAAGGTGCCGTGACACACTTGAGCATCTTCGCCGCTGTTTCGAAGTCGGCGGCGATCACGTTGCGCAGTAGGTTCTGATGCACTTCCTGCTGGTTGTTGAAGCCGTGCTGTTTCATCAGGCGCTTGAGATCGGCCTTGAACACTCCGGCGACCTCAACCGTAAACTTCTCGACGCCCAATGCTGCGTCCTTCGCCGCCGCCTTCTCGCGCTTGCGGCGTTGTTTCAAGGCTTCCGCCGTCGGCTGCTGTTCTTCCTCGGCCATGGCCTACCTCTTCGATTCCACTTGCTGGCAGCGCCAGGCATGCCGGTCGGCGCCGCGCGGCGGTTATCTTGCTGATTCGCCTCATGGGGTTTCAGCGAACTTGAAGCCGTTCTCTCTGGCAATGAGCCGGGCGCGCTTGTGGTCGATGCCGAGCGCAGCGGCTGCCTTGTTGATCGACATGCCGCTCTCGGCCCGTTGCTTGAGCCCTGGTGCCAGCCTGTCGCGTTCGGCGCGCAACTTGCTGCTGTGCCCGCCGCCATAGGTGCCGTCCTTCACGCCGCTTACGCCTTGGGCGACTTCCTGCACGCGGCGCCCGGCGCCGAAGAAGGCGTCCAGCTGCTGGTTCAAGGTGTCGATTATCGAGTCGCGCGGGTTGGGCATTGGCTCACCGATCATTGGGCACCGCCCGAGATCGTCACCTTCACGCCATCGGCGCGAGATTCCAGCGCCTGGGCCAGGTTGCTGGCTTCCTTCCAGTTCCAGCGGAAGCCCTTCACCTTGCCGGTGGAGCGCTCAACGATGTGGTAAGCGTTGCCAACGTTCTTGATCTGAAAGCGGATCTTCTGCACTGGCTGCTCCTTGCCGATCAGGGCGTAGAACTCGGCGGTGGCAATGCGGGAACGCAAGTGAAGGGCCGCAACCCCGTCAACGCGCTGTTGAATTGATGCGTGCATGGCGAATACCTCAGTGGGTTGCGTTTATTCGTCAGCAACCTGACCGCCTGCTGTTTGCCGTTGGGCGCAGGGGAGGGTGCTGACGGATAAAGGCGAGGCGTAAAAAAGCCCGATCGGAACCGGGCTTTTCGTTCTGTCACAAACGCCTCCGTACGTGACAAGCCGGCAGAGCCCTTTGGGGCTATGCAGGTATCTGTGCTTTTACATGGCTGCCAATCCTCCGTTGTTCGCTCACTGGGTTGGCAGTGGCCACCGTTCTTTGAGGGTGTTGCATGCAGGTGGGCGGTTATAGGCCGCTATTTCGTCCGCATCCCAAAGCCCACTCAACGAATGGGCAGAGGTGATGCTTTCGTTTAAGCGATAAAGACACCATCGTTCGATTCCCCTGCTGGATCTTGAGGATTCGGGCTTTCAGGCAGTCCAACGATGATCTCGCGGCGCATCGCCTCGGCCACCAGCGCCGTTTGGCGAGTCACGCCGAGCTTGAACATCGCACTGGCAAGCCTCTTTGCAACGGTGCAAGCGGCTACGTTGAATTGCTTGGCGATCTCCTTTGCCGTCATGCCCTGGGCGGCACCCATTACGTACTGCAGCTCACGTGGAGCCAGGCCCTTACCGAGATGGCCTTTCCATAAACCGCTCACAATTTTCGAGTTCACTGATTTCCCTCCTGGTTGATTTCCCGTCTGGCCCTGTCGCCAAGGCCAGCCAGTGAAATCTTCCGTTCTGCTTAAAGAACTTGATCCAGTCGGTCCCGTTACCGGGGCTGGGAGATCAGTTCGCTGATCCCGTGCTATCTGGCGGCTTCACCAGTCGTGTTCTGCCGGGGTTAATCGGCGAGTGAGATAACATTACCTGTGGGTAACTCATATGGTCAATACCTATAGGTAATTATTTTTATTTTGGGCGAAAAAAAAACCGCCGGGTCTGGCGGGTCGCTTTAAGTGGATTTTTTCTTTAGAGAAGCACCGAGTACCAGAAAACCTTACCCAGAACGAGGATGTCCTTGCTGATCATTTCGGCGGCTGTGTATTCCTCGTCAGGATGCTCATCCCTATTGTAGCTGCGCATCCTGATGCCACCGCCGGGCAGGCGGTAGAGGGTTTTAACGCGTAGTTGTCCGCCGTGGTTTATGGCGTACATTTTGCCGTCTGTAATTGCAGTGCAGCCCTGATCAACCCCAACAGTGCTCCCGTGGGGAAGGACAGGTTCCATGCTGTTACCACTAACCATTACGCAAACAGCCTCGCTCGGCTGAACGTTCTGGCGGCGCAGTGTCATTTTTCCGAATCGAAGCTTTTGATGTGGAGACGGTTCAATCACCGCTATTCCAGAGCCGGCAGACAGCTCAACTTCCTTGAGGAATGGCACATAAACCTCATCATCATCCAGGGGCGTGTCGTCGTCCCATACTGAAATATCACCGAGGAACTCAGCATTGCTGGTCACTGGTCTTGGCGGCTTCATGCCTTCCTGATCAAGCTGATAGCGAGTGAGGCCAAAAACCTTTTCGATCTCGCGCGCAAACTCTTCACCGATGTTTTTCTTCCCAGCTGCACCTGGCGCCGCGGATAAACATCGGGAGATATAGTTGGGGCTTTTGTCTAGGGCGCTGGCAATTGCTGCCTGCTTTCCCTTGAACCGCTCCATCATAAGTTTCCGCAGGTTTTCGCGGCGAATATCTGAAATTTCCATTCCCAAATGATCCGTTCTTGTTACCAAAAGGTAAATTCCCTATGGGTATTGCTTTGCGATTACCTGCGGGTAATAATTCGGGTATCTAAAAGGAGGCCCGGCATGCGGACCAAGAATCCTCAATTACTTGAGTGGCTAAAAACGGCTACTGACGCAGCGGTAGCACGCACTGGCACTACGCGCGCTTACCTACGACTCATCGCTTACGGACACAAGACAGCGTCAGCTGAAATTGCAGTTCGAACAGAGGCTGCAACGCAGGGCCAGGTCACACGTAAGGATTTGCGGCCTTCGGACTGGGCCCAGCTGTGGCCAGAACTGGCGGCTGCGTAACCGTTCGATGTCGCCATTTTCCGCCGAATGTGGAAGGGCGAACAGAGCGCTTGGATCAGCTGTTAATTCATACAGTGCCTAAATCGCAGACATAAAAAAACCGCCTGGCAGGGCGGTTCAGTACAGCTTCATTTCGAGGTGAATAATGATCAAAAACGCTACCACAGTCAACAGTTCCGGCGATGTCGTGACACTTTCCGAAGAATCCGAAAATGTGTCGCGACACCACGACGTTAACCAATCTGCCGCGATGAATGCCGCCCTTCTGATTGGCGGCCAGTACTCGCAGGCATCCAAATCTCAATTCCGCCAGGAATGCCTCAATCACTTGAAGGCATCCCTGGCACCTGCCCAGGATTTTTCCGCATGAGCACCATCATCATGAGCTTGTGCTGGCCGTTGCAAGGCATGAGTGGCCCGCAGAAGGCTGTTCTTATCTCGCTTGCTGACAACGCAAACGATGAGGGTGTGTGCTGGCCTTCAGTTGCTCGAATAGCTGAGCGCACTTGCCTGGGAGAGCGCACGGTCCAGTCGGCAATCAAGTGGCTTGGGGTCTCCGGGATTCTTTCATTTCGTGAGCGCATGGGTCGTTCCACTATGTACACCCTGACCCCCGCAGCATATGCACCCCCGCAGGAGATGCGCCCCGCATCAGATGCACCACCACCCCCGCAGGAGAAGCACACCCCCCCCGCAGCAGCCGCACCCAGAACCGTAATAGAACCATCAAGTGAACCGTCACAGGATGGCAACCGCGTTCCGCGATCGCCGTCTTGCCCGATTCAGGACATCGTTGATTTGTTCAACAAGCTGCTCACTCCATCGCTGCCCGCGGTTGTTCTCGTATCCGATACCCGCAAGAAACAACTCCGTGCCCGCTGGAACCAAAGCGAGGTCCACCAGTGCCTGGATTTCTGGGTTGAATACTTCGGCATCGTTGCACAGTCGGACTTTCTGATGGGCCGCTCGACCGGAAAGCCGGGCTCTACACCGTTCCGTGCCACGTTCGATTTCTTGATCGCGCCTTCCAGTTTCGTCAAGGTTGTGGAGGGCAATTACAATGCGTGATCCCTACAGCCTCGAAGCCGAACACGGTGTGTTAGGGGCAATGTTCCTGCGCCCCGAGCTGATCGACTTGCTCAGCGCTGACCTGGCAGTCGAAGACTTCTACTACGAAGATAACGCAGCCATCTATCGCGGCATTCTGGATCTGCACGGCGCCGGCCAACCCGTTGACATCGTGACTATCGGCGCCCGTGTCGGTGAGTTGCCGTGTGGCTCTCCCGCCTTCGCGTACGCCGCAGAGATCGCCCGCAATACGCCAAGCGTTGCGAACGCTGCGTCCTACGCCGGAACCGTCCGCGAGCGAAGCCTGGACAGGTCGCTGATTGCGTTGAGCGTTCGGATCAACGACATCGCTTATGGCGATCAGCCCACAGTCGACAAGGTCGCAGCGGTACAGGCCGAAGCCCAGGCAGTCGACAGTCAGTCGGCTACGTCCGAGGTGATCAAGGCTGAGGACATTCTGGATGACTACATCGAGGTCCTGCAGGCTCGCGCTGACCGAGGCGACGAGATTGACGGCTTATCCACCGGAATTCCCGACCTGGACGCAAAGCTGCAGGGGCTCAAGCCGGGCCAACTGATCATCATCGCGGGCCGTCCTGCCATGGGCAAAACCACCCTGGCCATGAACATCGCGTCCAACGCAGCGATCCGCGAAGGCAAGAGCGTGATGGCGTTCAGTCTCGAAATGGATAACACCGGCCTAATGGACCGCTTCATGGCGTCCGAAGGGCGCATACCGCTGCAACTGATCAAGAACGGCAAGGCCCCGCACAGCCATGGCGCCGAGCTGATGAGTGCAGCCAGCAAGCTCAAACACTCCAGCCTGTACTTGTCGGACCGCGCATCGATGTCGATGAACCGGATGCGCGCCGCTGCCCGTCGTCACAAGCGCCGATACGGCCTGGACCTGATGGTGATTGATTACCTGCAGCTGGTGGACTCCGACTCACGCACGTTCAGCCGAGAGCAGGAAGTCAGCCACATGACCCGCACCGCCAAACTGATGGCTCGCGAACTGGGCATCCCGGTCATTCTGCTCAGCCAGCTCTCACGTGAGTGCGAAAAACGCCCCAACAAGCGCCCAATGTGCTCTGACCTGCGCGAATCCGGCGCCATTGAGCAAGACGCCGACATCATCTTGTTCGTCTACCGCGACGAGGTTTACCACGAGCATTCCGAAGCGAAGGGCATTGCCGAAATAATTATCGGCAAGGGCCGTGACATCGCCGGGGGCACCGTCCGCGCTGCTTTCCTTGGGCAGTACAGCCGATTTGAACAACTGGCTGCTGGATGGGTAGAGCCACCCAAGGCGGCAAAGGTCACCAGCATGGCCGATCGCTACAGAAACAAGGAAACCTCCTGATGCCATCCAGACACTTTGCCGTCCCAGACGCCACGTTGTACCGCTATGCGGTGCACTGCTGCTCATTCAAGTACGACCTAGGCGGAACGCCCGACCATGCACTGGCGCTGTTTGCCGATGAGGCAATGGCCAAGCGGTATGGCGCCTGGATGTGGCCCAACACTTTCGAGGTCGTAGATCTCCAGGCCCCCAAGGAGGTCAATGCTTGAACGCCAAAATCAAAACCCTGACGGTGAAACTGTCGGATGCCGAGATTTCCCGCAATGCCAAGCTCGAGCATGTGCGCGACCTGCGCGACGCGAGTCACCCGGCGCTGCACTTCCGCTTCGCCAAGAACCGCGCGCGCGGCTCCTGGTACTTTCTCAACAAGCGTCAGTGGCACCGGATCGGCGCCTTTCCTGACCTGAACACCAAGCAGGTAGTCGCGGCGTTGCCTGCGGTGCGCCTGCGCGTGGCTGCCGACGGCGCTGCCAGTGTTTCGGGCTGGGTGACCGTTGGCGAGCTGCTCGACTGGTACGGCCCCCGCATGGCCAAGTCCCGGACGCTTTCGGAAAAGCGCCGGGCGGCTATCAAGTCGGCCATCAGTTGCCAGCTCAAGCCGCGCCTGGGTGATCTTCTGATTCGCGATGTGAATGCGCAGACCCTGGACAAGCTGCTGATGTGGCCAGCCCAGGCGGAACTGTCGCTGTCGTATGTCCAGCAGTTGTACCGGCTGCTCGCCGTGGCGTTCCGGCAAGCCCGCAAGCTCGACCTGATCCCTTCGAACCCGATGGCGGAACTGAAGTTCGGCAACTTCACCACGGCGCGCATTCTGCCCAAACCTGCACGGCTTCGTGATGTGCAGGTGCGGGACCTGGTGACGCTGCTGGCTGAGCGATTCGACAGCGCCCCGGGTGACGCCATGCTGGCCCTGATGATGCTGTGCCACGGCACCCGCATCGGCGAGACGCGGCAATCACGCTGGGCAGACATCACGCTGCTAGAGCGTGAGTGGTTCATCCCGGCAGAACACACCAAGACCAAGACCGAGTTGCGGGTACCGCTGACCGATCAGGTGTGTTCACTCCTACAGCTATACCGCACCAGGCAAAACGCCCAGGGCTACGAGGGGCCGCTACTGTTTCCGTCACGCCGTGGCAAGGCACTCAGCGACCACCAGGCGAGCGCGGTATTCACGCGGCTAGGACAGGGCGCTTGGACAAGTCACGACCTGCGCAAGGTAGCCCGCACTGCCTGGACTGACCTCGGCGTCGACGGGCACATCGGCGAGATGCTGCTCAACCACTCGCTGGGCAAGATCGCCTCCACCTACATCAACACCCAGGCCAAAGAGCAGCGCCGCCTGGCCCTGGTGAAGTGGCACAACTGGTTAGATCAGCGTGGCTTCAAGGCGATTCACCAGCAGACAGACGTTAGATATGAAGATTCGCAAAACCTCGTAGACGCCTTGAACGGCGGGGCCTGCGAGCCAGAACCACAATTTGTTAAGGGCGAGGTTTAAAAATGGTAACGCTGAAGCATCTGTCCCTCGTCCACGATCGTTATCAGCAGGTTGTTGTGCGCCATCTGGTTTCTGGTGTTCTGGTCAAAACGGAAGTGCTTGATGAGCGCCCCACGGAGTTCGATGAACTCGAGCTGAACGGAATTACCTATCGCGTCGCAATGATTATGGGTGTTGAGAAGGGCACTCGCTCAGATCGCGGCTCGCTCATTCAGCCTCAGGCCGACGTGCATTACATTCCGCTGGAGGCTAAATGAAGAAGTCCCACGGCCCAGCTTTCCGCGCCTCTCAACTTGACCTGGCCAAGTGCCCGGCCTGCCGTGGTCGCGCGGTGATCAAGGGCGTTTTCCATGAGATGGCCTGCGTGCAGTGCAACGCCTCGGGCTGGGTAACCGCCGAAACCGGTGAGGCGCTGCCGCTGGAGGTGCTGGTGACGCAGCTGAGCATCCGGCTTCAGGCTGCTGAGCAACAGATCGAACGATTGAGGCGCCATGTGCCGATGCTCGGCCCGGCAGCCCAGTACAACCAGAACAACCGCCGTGGCGCCGGCGGCACCAACTACACAGGGGATTGAGCCATGGCTATGTATAAGGACGTGATGGGCACCCTGGTGCGGGTGCTGGCAGCAGACAACATCGACAACAGCACCAAGCAGTCTTGGCAGAAGCTGATCGACGCCGATCTGCGTCAGGGCGGCACCGGCAGCACGCTGTCGGTCCGGGATAAGTTCGATTACGACTGCTGCCTTTATGCGCTGCTGCACCGTCAGCTTGAGCCAGCTCAGTGGGATGTGCTGGTGGCCAAGTACTCGACGCACAAGGCCAACAAGGTCGGTGCCATCAGTAGGCTGGTTGCCCGCATGGTTTCGCCGGCGCCTCAGCTGTTCATCTACAAGGCGCTGACAGCTTGGGCCATACCGAAGCTGAAGGGCGTTCAGGTTGGCAAGCGCTCCACCGACATGATCGTGCTGCCTGCCGAGTTCTACGACATGAACACGTGGGATCTGGCGGGCTCCCCAGAGCGCACGCGCCGTAACTGGCGAGGCGGAATCCACAAGCGTTTAGAGAAACTCGAAGAGCAGGCCGTGATCCACGCGACCGAGATCTTCGACAGCGAACAAATCTTTGTAGATGCCGCTTGACCCATTGGCCGACTGGCCGTAAATTAACCCAATCATGTCGATCTTGCGCGTTATGAGAGACGACACAAATTCTGAGCCCCGCCACTGTGCGGGGCTTTTTCGTTTCTGGAGTATCGGATGGATCCTACTGACCTTGGCCCGGGCACAGCTACCTGGCTGGGCGGTAGCGCCACCGTTGTGCTTGGTGGCCTGCTCTGGCTTCGCAAGTTCCTCTCGAAAGACGCGACAGATCGAGCCATGGATAGTGCCGACATCGGCACATTGCGCCGGCTCAACGAGCTACTGAACCAAGAGCGAGCAGCCCGCAAAGAAGCCGAGGCCCGCGCCGATCAGTTCGCGAAAGAGCGTAACGACCTCGCGGCAGCAGTGGGTCGCATGGAAGGGAAGATCGAAGCACTCACCAGCCAGGTAGGCCAGCTCACTGAGCGCGTCACCCTGCAGAGCGAAGAGATCACCCGCCTGCGCACCAAGCTTGGAGGTATCGCCTGATGGACAGATGCGCACTTGAATTTATTGCTCGCCGGTGGTGGAGGCGGACTGAGGTCTGGGCCATTGCCGTGCTGCTGGTTGGTGGTGGTGCAGTCCTTGGCTACCAGGCTGCTTATTGGGCTCTTGCTGATAAGCAGAGCAACCAAGTCACCGACATCCGCAAGGCCTACGACACTGCCATGGAAGAGCGGGACAAGCGCCTGGAAGAGCTGACCCGTCAGACCGGTACCGCCGCTGACAAGGCGACGAGGGCAGCAACTACTGCAGCCCAAGCAGCCGATAAGGCTGATGAAGCGCTCAATAGAGTAGGCCAGTGATGGCTTGCTCAGGATGTGCAGCCCGCCGCGCCAGGGCAGCCAAGTGGCTGAGGATAGCAGCAGAGCGTGCCGCCTCAGTTCTTTCAACTAAACCGAATGATGGGGCGCCACCTGATGGGAAGGCTGAAGACTTTGGGAAACAGGGTAAAGACCCAGCCTGATCGTCTCGCTGCCGTTAACACCAATTCATGGCGAGCCACGAAGGAAACCTCAGCCCAGCGTGGCTACGGCTACAAGTGGCAGAAGGCGAGAGAGGGCTGGCTTCACGCCCATCCGCTCTGCGCCTACTGCGAGCGCCTGGGCCGAGTGACTGCGGGCTCAGTAGTCGACCACATTGAGGCTCACCGCGGCGACATGGCCCTGTTCTGGGACCGGAACAACTGGCAGACCCTGTGCAAGCCCTGCCACGACTCGGTGAAGCAGGCTGAAGAGGCTGCGTCAGCACGGGCTTGGTAGTCATTGCCGTAAATGATATGGATTCTCATATGGTGAGCACCAAAATGGTGCGATTGAGGATTTCTATGGTGGGGGGGGTCTAAATATAGGGGGTGTATCGCTTCCAGACCGCGCCCGATCCCATTCGCACTTTTTTTCCCGACCCCAAGGTATTTTGTTAATGGTGTTAACAGACAAACAACGACAGTTTGTTGACGCTAAGGCCCGTGGTGCGTCAAACAAAGAAGCGGCGGAAGCCGCAGGCTGTAAGGCCTCTACGGCATCCGCCGCCGGCTCCCGCTGGGCAAATGACCCAAAGATTTGTAGCGCAATTCTTGCGCGCCGATCTGAGCTGAGTGTTAAACCCGAAAAGCAGCGCAAGCAGAAACACAGCGCTGACGATCAGGCTCCCGAGCAGGAAGAAGCTGGCGGCGAGTACCTCGACTGCCTGCCCACCACCGAAGATCCACTCGCATGGCTCTTGGCTTTGATGAATGAGCCCAGGGCCAAAATATTTGACCGCCGAAACGCAGCCCAGACCGCCGTGCCCTATGTGCACGGCAAAAAGGGCGAGGCTGGTAAGAAAGAAATCAAGGCTGACGCCGCGAAAGAGGCGGGGAAAGGCAAATACGCCGCGGGCAAGCCGCCGCTCACTGTAGTCAAGAGGTAGGCCATGCAATGGACAACTGCCTGCCCGGACTGGTGGCGGCGCCTCTCTGTCGGCGAATCAATAATCCCTGCACCACTTTTTCCGGCTGAAGCTGAAGAGGGCCTGGAGGTTTTTCGATCGCTCAAGATCGTCGACGCGCCAGGGTGCCCAACTATTGAGTCGGCTTGCGCTCCCTGGGTGATCGACTTCGCCGGGGCGATCTTTGGGAGCTACAACAGCGAGACTGGCCACCGCCTGATCAGCGAATATTTCCTCTGCATCCCGAAGAAGAACTCCAAGTCCACTATCGCCGCCGCGATCATGCTGACGGCGTTGATTCGCAATTGGCGGCTCGAAGCTGAATTCATCATCTTGGCGCCCACCAAGGAAATTGCCGACAACGCCTTCAAGCCTTGCGCGGCAATGGTCAAGCACGATGAAGAGTTGAGCGCACTGCTCCATGTGCAGCCGCACCTGAAGCTCATCACCCACCGCGAAACTGGCGCCACGCTGAAGGTGGTCGCGGCTGATAGTGATGTGGTGGGCGGCAAAAAAGCCGTGGGCGTGCTGATCGATGAGGCTTGGCTGTTCGGTAAGAACGTGAAGGCGCCGGATATGATCCGCGAGGCCACCGGCGGCCTGCTGTCGAGGCCTGAGGGCTTCATTATTTGGCTGACGACTCAGTCAAACGAGCCCCCTGCCGGCATCTTCAGATCGAAACTGAGCTATGCCCGAGGTGTGCGAGAGGGTCGGATCGAAGACCCGCGCTTTCTGCCGGTGATCTACGAGTTTCCGCCCGATATGATCGAGAGCGGAGAGGCCCGGCGGCCTGAAAACTTTCACCTGGTGAACCCAAATATGGGGTACTCGGTGGACAGGCCCACCCTCGAGCGACTGTTCATGCAGGCCGAGATGGATGGCGAAGCTGAGGTGCGCGGCTTCCTCGCCAAATTTCTGAACATCGAGATCGGCCTAGCGCTGATGTCGGACAGTTGGGTGGGTGCTGACTTCTGGGAGCCTCAGGCCGAAGCCGGCTTGACGCTCGACTCGCTCATCGAGCGTTGTGAGGTGATCGTCGTCGGTGTCGACGGTGGTGGCCTCGATGACTTGCTGGGTCTGGCAGTCATGGGGCGAGTTCGTGACTCGCGCACCTGGCTGCACTGGGCTCATGCATACGCTCACCCGTCTGTGCTTACACGCCGAAAGACCGAAGCGCCGCGCCTTATGGATCTCGCAGCCGTTGGTGATCTGACGCTGGTGAAAAAGATCGGCGATGACGTTGAGCACCTCGCCGCGACGGTGGCACGCATCAACCAAGCCGGGTTGCTCGACAAAGTCGGCCTTGACCCCGCTGGCATCGGCGCTGTGCTTGATGCACTGGCTGATGCGGGCGTCGAGGAGGAAAAAATTATCGGCATATCCCAGGGCTGGAAGCTCACCGGAGCGATCAAAACCACCGAGCGCAAGCTTGCTGAAGGCGCGTTCTTGCACTGCGGGCAGCCGCTGATGGCCTGGGCATGCGGTAACGCGAAGGGAGTGCCCTCGGCAAACGCATTTCTCATCACCAAGCAGGCGTCGGGCACCGCGAAAATTGACCCACTCATGGCCACGTTCAACGCAGTTTCGTTGCTTTCTCTGAATCCAGAGGCGCTCGGCGGCATGGACGACTACCTCAATAACGGCTTTTTCGGACTAGTAGGCTGACCATGGCATTTCATTGGTACAACCCCCGGACCTGGGGATTTTTCGGCTACACCGATCCGACCACGGGCGATTACGTCGAAGTGGATATGGAAGTCGGCGGTAAGCGCACCAAGGCGGGCGTTCGCGTCACCACAAAAACGGCTTTGTCGATCAGCATGGTCTGGTCGTGCGTGAAGATCCTTTCAGAATCGCTCAGTGGGTTGCCTCTCAAGCTCTATGAGGATTCCGATGGCGGCCGAAAGGTGGTGCCAGGCACGGATGGTGCGCTCAAGCTGCTGAGAAAGCCAAATCCCTACATGACACTGCTGAACTTTTTGAAGTTCGTAGTAGTGAATATGGCTCTGCGAGGCAACGCCTTCGCCTTGATCGAGCGGAATGTCCATGGCGACGCCATAGGATTTGTTCCCCTGGACTGCAACACGGTCACGATCGATACCGACGACGAGCTCATCTACTGGGTAACCCCAAAAGATGGTGATCGATTTCCGGTTTCACCGGAAAACATGCTGCATTTCAAACTATTCAGTCTGGACGGGATCGTTGGGCTTTCGCCCATTGAGTACCAGGCAGAGACCATGGGGTTGGCCAAAGCGGGCCAGCAATGGTCGTCGCGCTTCATGCGTAAGGGCGGCTTTACCGGCGGTTACGTGATCTACGAGCAGTTCCTGACGAAGGTTCAGCAGGCCCAGGTCATGGAGAAGTTTCCAGACGTGCGCCAGGGCGACGTGGATGACATAGGGAAGATGGCGATCCTTCAGGGGAACCCGAAGATCGTACCTGCCGGTCTCAGCCAGAAAGACGCCCAGTTCATCGAGTCGCAGCAGTTCCAAGAAGAGGCCCTTGCGGGGATCTACGGGGTTCCGCTGTGGCTGGCTAACCGCGCCGGCAAAACTTCCATCATGGGTTCAAACCTCGAGCAGCAGCTGACCGGATACATCACGTTCGGATTGAAACCCTACATCGATGTCGTTGAGGACGAGTTCAACGACAAGGTTTATCGAAAGTACTCCCGATTTGTCGAGTTCAAGGTTGAAGGTTTGCTACGTGCGGACAGCGCCGGGAGGGCGGCCTATTACCAGGCCGCCCTCGGCGGTTCCGGCGGTTCCGGCTGGATGACCATCAACGAAGTTCGGGAAAAGGAAAATGAAACGCTCTTGACTGGCGATAAATACAACCAGATCACTCGCTGGGAGATGCAAACCAATGCTAAGCAAGATTGAAGTCCCCTTCGAAGTTAAGGCCAGCGATGACCAAGGCAACTTCGAAGGTTATGCGGCGGTGTTCAACAACGTCGATCTGGGCGATGACGTGATTCTTCCTGGTGCGTTCACCAAGGTGAAGACCACGCGCGCCGGTCGCCTGAAGTTGGCCCTGTTCCATGACCTTACCCGCCTTGTGGGCTCGGCAGACTTCACCCAGGACAGCCACGGACTCTATATCAAGGGCAAGGTTAACCTGGCGGTGAGCTACGCCCGTGACGCTTACGAGCTGATGAAGGAGGGAACACTCGACAGTATGTCGATTGGGTTCAACACCATCCTCGCAGCCTACGAGGAGCGCGAGGGCCGCAGCATTCGCATCATCAAGCAAGCGGAGCTCTGGGAGGCCTCGCTAGTGCCTTTCGGCATGAACCCAGAGGCGCAAGTAACCGACGTCAAGTCGGACATCAGAATTTTTGAGAAGGCCCTGCGCGATCGCATGGGTCTATCCCAAAAGGAGGCGGCAGCAGTCGCCTCGCTCGGCTACTCCGCAGTGCACCGCGATGGTGGGACTGAGGCCACGGCGATCGTGGATGAGCTGAAATCAATTTCCACGCTATTCAACAAACATTTCGGAGTATCGCCATGAGCGAAGTTAAAGACCTGAAGGATTCCCTGGAGCTGCAACTGAAAACCGGCTTCACGGGCCTGCAAGAGAAGTACGATTCCGCCATTGCCGAAGTGCAAAAAGGCAATGAAGTCACCGGCGACCTGAAAAAACAGATCGAAACCCAAAAGGGCGAGCTGCAAAAAGTCATCGACCAGGTGCAGGATCTGGAGCAAAAAGGCGTCAAGCTGCGCGGCCAGCCAGGTGAAGGCAAAAGCTTCATCGACATGGTGAAGGGCCATGACAACTACAAGGGCCTTCAGCAGAAAAGTGTCAGCACGGCCGAGATCGAAGTCACCAAGTCCGACATGGCCAGCATGAAAGAAATGAAGGTCACCAGCGCCGGCGTTGTCGCTCCTATCTATGACCCCGTTATTCAGCCTGGCATTCGCCAGGAGCTGCGCATTCGCGACCTGCTGACCACCATCCCGGTGACCGGGCAGAACTACACCTATTTCCGCGAATTGCTGCACACCCGCGGCGCGGCGCCGGTTGCTGAGGGTGGCCTCAAGCCAACCAGCAACGTGACATTCACCACCCAAACCGACCGCGTGAAGAAGATTGCGGTGTGGATGCCCGCTACCGATGAAGTGTTGTCGGACGTGCCGCAGATGTTTGCGTACCTGCAGCAGCTGCTGCGGTACGACCTGAAGCTCGAAGAGGAAGCGCAGATCCTCAAGGGCGACGGCAACGGTGAAAACCTCAACGGCCTCATGACCCAGGCCACCACCTACAACGCAGCGCTGAGCAAGGAGGGCGACACAGCCATCGACCTGGTTCGCCGCGCGATCTACCAGGTGCGCAAACAGTCGCAAATGTCCGCCGATGGCGTTGTCATGACTGAACTGGACTGGATGAACATCGAACTGCAGAAGGATGGCGAGAACCGTTATCTGTTTGCCAACCTGCAGGGCCTGGTCACTCCAATTCTTTGGGGTCGCCCGGTGATCACCTCCGACAGCATGGATGAGGGTGATGCGGACACCGGCGGCGAGTTCCTGGTCGCCAACTTCGCCCGCTCCACCACGCTGTTCGACCGCATGTCGTTCCAGTTCAAGATGGGCCTGATCAACGATCAGTTCATCCGCAACGAGATCGCCCTGTTGGTCGAGGAGCGCCTGGGCCTCGGCGTTCGTCGCAAAGAGGCGCTGGTCAAGGGCCAGTTCCCGACTTCGGCGTAAACCACCAAACCCAATGAAGGCCGGCACTGCGCCGGCCTTCTCGTTTTCGGAGGAATTATGAAAGTCAAAGCACTGTGGGGCTTCGTCGGCAACGCTGATTTGCTCGGCGTCGACTCGCCAAAGGTAGTTCGAGGCCGGGAGTTCGATATCGCTGACGAAGAATATGCGCACGCCCTGGTCGGCAAATCTCTGGTGGTTGAGCTCGACGCCAGCGGCAAGCCGAAAATTGCAAAACCAAAGGAAGGCAAGCCTGCCGCGCCGAAAGAGGTCAAGTAAATGATCGAATTGGCCACTTTGAAGATGCATCTGCGGGTCGATGGCGATGAAGAAGACGCCTTGATCGGCGGCTACCTCGAAGCGGCCAAGGCGCATGTCGAGCAACACTGCGACCGCAAACTGGTGGATGGCGACCCCATCGATCCGGCTGAAATGGGGCTTACCAGAGACGTTGAGCAGGCCCTATTACTGCTCGTTGGGCACTGGTACTCAAACCGCGAGGCCGTGGTAATGGGTGGAGCGCCTTCGGCCGTCCCTCTCGCAGTCGATAGGCTGCTCTGGTACAGGAAGCGCTTCTGATGCAGGCCGGAAAACTGAGGAATCGCGTTCGTATCCAGCACAAGGTGACATCACAGCACCCGGTAACCGGCGAACAGCTGACGGATCAGTGGGTTGATTTCGCCAAGGTATGGGCTTCGGTCGAGGACTTGAGCGCCCGTGATTTTATCGCGGCGCAGGCGATTCAATCTGAGGCAAAAAGCCGGGTAGTTATTCGCTACCGTGATGGAATCACGGCTGCAATGAGGGTTGTGCTGGCTAGCGGTGCCGTTTGCGCAATCGTTGGTCCGCCCCTGATGGATCCGAACTCTCGCAAGGAATATCTCACGTTGCTGGTGTCTTCGGGGGTGAACGATGGCTGATTGGGTATCGTACAACCTCACCGGCGCCGATGCGCTTTCAGCCAGGTTCAAGGGTCTGACGGAGGAGATGCGCCGCAAGGTGGTAACGCCTGCGGCTAAGGACGCCATGGATATCGTGCTGCTCGACGCCAAGGACCGCGCCGCCCGCATCGATGACCCGGAAACCGCCAACTTCATCCCGGCCAACCTGGCCATGGTGGAGCGTAAAGCCCTGGGCGAAGAGCTCGGCGCGGTAGTGATATCGGTCGGTGTGCGAATGCGCAAAAAAGGCCAGAAGGGCGGCAACACGTTCTACTGGTGGTGGGTGGAGCTCGGAACCGAAAAGAACCGGGCAAAACCGTTCCTCCGGCCGGCCCTGGCCAACAACCGCGAGCAACTGTTTCAGGAATTTCTCAGTTCGGCGAAGTATCAGCTGATCAAGCTGGGGGTGAATGAATGACCGCGCCAATTTTTCAGGTGTGCGCTGCGAGCTTGGCCGTCACTGCGTTGCTAGGCGCCGGCCCCACGCGCCTTTACCCGCATGGCGAGGCGCCAGAGGGGGTGGAGCGGCCCTATGCCGTCTGGCAGGTTGTCAGCGGCTCGCCGATCAACTTCCTCAACTGCGTGCCAAGCACAGACCGTTACGGCCTTCAGGTTGACGTGTACGCCGAAACTGTTTCGGACGCCGAAGCGGTGGTGGTGACCTTGCGCCGAGTGATCGGTCAGCACGCCTATATCACCGGTTTCGGGGTCGACACCAAGGACAAGGACACCCACAGCTACCGCAAAGGCTTCGACGTTGCCTGGCTGGTGAGTTTGTAGTCGCAAACCAGAAAAGAACGACCCGCTCCGGCGGGTTTTTTTATGCCCGCTCAAAAGTGATTTTCCAGGAAAATCGGGGAGTACAAATTGACCATTAAGACGCAAGGCACAGACCTCTATGCCATCGACCCCCTCACCAAAGCGATTTTGGTGGTGGGCTGCTTCACCTCCCTGGACGGGATCGATACCAGCATCGCGCAGATCGAAACGACCTGCATGAACTCCAGCGCCCGGGAATACGAGGCCGGCCTCGCTGAGCCTGGCTCTGCGTCGTTCGGTTTGAACATCGACCCGCAAGAGCCCGCGCACGTACGCCTGCACCAACTCAAAACCGCCGGAACCAAGCTGCTTTGGGCGATTGGCTGGTCTGACGGCCGAATCGTGAACGCTCAGGGCGATCTGGAAGGCATTCCACCAACCGTCAGCCAGGCCGGTGGCCTCTCGGCTATCGCGCTCAGCAGCGGCGGTACCGGCTACACCTCCGCTCCCACGGTAGCCATTACCGGTGGCGGCGGCACTGGCGCAACTGCTACAGCAACCGTTGCCGCAGGTTCTGTGACGGGATTCACCATCACGAACGCGGGCACCGGCTACACCTCGGCACCAACCATCGCGCTCACCGGTGGTGGCGGCGGTACCGGTGCCGCTGCAACCGCCGTCGTCGGCTCAGAAATTGATTTCGACCTGCCGAACACCCGCACCTGGATCACCTTCGAGGGCTACATGAACAGCTTCCCGTTCAGCTTCGCACTGAACGACGTTGTGAAGTCCACCGTCGGCATCCAGGTGTCGGGTGACCCCGTTTTCGTGCCCAAAGTCATCGCGCCATAAGGAATTCCCATGGACCTGAGCATTCAAGCTTTGAAAGCCGCCGGCGCCTTCTCCCCGCCGCCAGTCAAAAAGGACATTGTCTGGCACGTGGGCGGCGCGCCCAAAAAAGCCACTATCTACATCCGACAAGAGTCGTTTGTTGAGCTCACCGAGCGCTGGAAAGAGCAGGACAAAGGTTCTGATTTTTTGGCGACCCGCATCGCGGCCAACGTTCTCAAAAAAGACGGCACGCCAGTGTTTACCGTTGAAGACGTGGTCGGCTCCGAAGCCTCGGGCCATGGCCCTTTGTCTGCTGAGCTGACCATCGTTCTGCTCAATGCCATTTCCGAGGCGAACGGTGCTGGCCAGGGTGACAAGCCAAAAAAATAGATCCCGCCGAAGAGTTCTGGCACGAACTGGTCCTCAACGGAATCGGCGGGCGAAGCGTTGCCGAAGCGAAAGCCACCCTCAGCTACAACGAGGCGCTTTCGTGGATGGCATACGTGGAGCAGAACGGGTCGCTGAACATGGGCTTAAAGATCGAGCGGGGTTTTGCCTTGCTCGCCACCATCCTGAACAACCTGCACGGCGGCAAGGCCACCTTTGACGACTTCCTGCCACAGCGTGGTGAAGTGGTTGAGGAGGCAGAGGCCTCCGCGCAGGACCTGTTCAGGCTGTTGCAGTCGGTCAAGAGGTGATTTATGGCTGTTGATTCACTTGGCCAACTGACGGTCGATCTGGTGGCCAACACCGGCGGCTTCGAAAAGGGCATGGACCGGGCCCAGCGTGCGCTGAAGTCGGCCACCAAGGAGGCGGCATATCAGGCTGGCCAGCTCGACAAGCTGGTCGGTCAGATCGACCCAGTCATCGGCGCTTATGGGCGCCTCGATAAGATGGAAGAGCAGCTGCGCAAACACCGCGCCGCTGGCCGGCTGGATAAAACCGACTTCGACAGCTACCTCAAAAAGCTGAACGAGCAGCGAGAGGCGGTTGAAAAAGTCGACAAGGTCATGCTTAAAAATGGGCAGACCGCAAAGCAGTACGCTGCGAACTTGCGCGGCGTGCCTGCGCAGTTCACTGACATCGCGGTATCGCTGCAGGCTGGGCAGAACCCCATGACGGTGTTCTTGCAACAGGGCGGGCAGCTCAAGGACATGTTTGGCGGCGTTGTGCCAGCGGCAAAAGCCTTGGGTGGCTACATCCTTGGCCTGGTTAACCCGTTTACTGTCGCCGCCGCTGCGGCCGCTGTACTGGCTCTGGCTTACAAGCAGGGCAGTGACGAGGCAACTGCTTACAACACGTCCCTGGCGATGACCGGGAACACCGTGGGCACCACCGCTGGACAGCTTTCAACGCTTGCCCAGCAGATTTCCCTCGCTAACGGCACCGTCGGCAAGGCTTCGGCCGTCCTGGCGCAGTTGGCGGGCTCCACGCGAATTCCGGTGCAGGCGTTCGAAGGAATCGCCGCAGCAGCGATCAAGTTTGAATCCGCGACAGGGCAGGCGGCTGATGAAACCGTCAAAAACTTCGAGAAAATCGCAAAAGACCCAGCGGCAGAAATTCTGAAACTCAATGAGTCGATGAACTTCCTGACGGCCACGACTTATGAGCAGATCAAGGCGCTACAGCAGCAGGGGAAAACCCAAGAGGCCGCAGCCCTGGCCAACGACACGTACGAGCAGGGTCTTAATCGCACGTCCGACTCGATCAAAAAGAACCTTGGATATTTAGAGATCAGCTGGAATGGCGTAAAAAATGCGGCGAAAGAAGCGTGGGATGCCGCGCTCAACGTTGGACGCACGGACACGCTGGATCAACAGATCGCGGCCTTGGATAAGCAGCTGAATGCGATTGCCAATGCCAGGAAACTGAACAAATCGGACGGGTTCAGCAACCTTGTTCCCGACGACAGTTTTCGCGTCGATGCACTGGAGGCCGAAAAAACTCAAAAGCTGGTGTTGAAGGCTGAAGAGGAGCGCCGGTCAGCCGCGCGCGGCTTCCAGCAACAGCAGCAGCAACTTGCGCTCGCTGACCAGGTAGCACTGGACAAATTACGCAAGGAAACAGAAACCAACGCAGACAAACGCGCCAAAGAGCTTGGCGAATATCGGATGTTGGTAGAGCGCCGCATCATTCAAGCGCGCGCGTCTGGCGATAAGTCGCTGCTGATCTCGCCCGATCAACAGAAGAAAGACATTGCCAACATCAACGAAAAGTATAAAGACCCCGCGGTCGCCAAGACACCGCAGTATCGCGAGGATGCTGGGATTAAGGCGCTTGACCAGGCCCGTCAGCAGTACGCTGTCCTCCAGCAGCAAAACGCTCTCATAGGTGATCAGTCAGCAGCGAGCCAAACCCTGGGCGCAAACGCCAAGAAGCTGGTCGAGTTCGAGCAGCAGCTGGCGGACATCAAGGGCAAGAAAACTCTCACCGCCGACCAGAAGTCGCTTTTGGCGAACCAGGAGCTGATCACTGCCCAGCTGAAACGCAATGCTGCGCTTGAGGCCGAAAACACGCTTCGCGAGAAAGGGCTTGAGACCCGGAAAAAACTCGCGGCGTTCGATGAGAACCTGAAAAGCCAGCTTGCCGGCGCACAGCAGGGGCTGGACAACAACCTGGCCGGCGTTGGGCTTGGCGACGAGCAGCGCAAGCGTCTGCAGGAGCAGCTGAGCATTCAGCAGTCCTACCAGTCGCAAATGGACAAGCTGACCTCCGACTACAACAAGAGCGACAAGGACCAGTTCAGCACCGAGCTGTACGACAAGGAAACCCAGGCACTCCGGTCCGCGCTCGACAAGCGCACCGCGATGCAGACGAAGTATTACGAGGATGAGGACAAGGCCCGGGGCGATTGGTCGTTGGGCGCAGCAGCCGCTTTCCAGAATTACAACGACCAGGCGAAGGACGTTGCCGGTCAGGCCAAATCTGCGTTCACATCGCTGTACGACGGACTAACCGACGCTGCGGTGGATTTCGCCTTCGGCGCTGACCAGAGCTTTGGCGATGTGGCTAAAAGCTTCGCCAGGATGGTCGCCAAAATGGCGCTGCAATCTGCAGCGAGCAACGTCTTCAGCAGCCTTGCCGGCGCGGGCCTCTCCACTGCGATCGGTAGCGCGTTCGGCGGTGGTGCGGCTCCGGCATCGCTTGGCAGCACTGCGGCCGGCTACACCTCCCAGTACTTTGACGGCGGGGGCTGGACAGGGCCTGGCGGCAAAATGGAGCCCAAAGGCATTGTTCATGGTGATGAGGTGGTGATTCGTAAAGAGGTAGTGAATCAACCAGGCATGAAGGACTACCTCGTCAATCTGAACAAACGCGGATATGCAGACGGCGGCTACGTGGGCTTGTCTGGCGGATCCGCCGCGCCAAAGGCATCTGCTGGCGGCGTTACGATCAACCAATCGTTCCAGGTGCCGGCGGCCCAAGGCGGCGCTACTGATCAGGACACCCAGGCCCTCGGCCAGGCATATGCCGACGTGGCGCAGCGTGGTGCCCAGCAGGAAATCGCTAGACAAACTCAACCCGGTGGACAGATCTGGAGGCTCGTTAATGGCCGTTGAAACGTTCACCTGGTGCCCGCTGATCTCGGCCACCAGTGCGCCTGAATACCGCAACCGAACATCAAAGTTTGGGAGCGGTTACGAACAGGTGGTTGGCGACGGTCCGAACAGCCGGGTAGACAGCTGGCCGCTCACGTTCGTTGTGAAAGAGGCGGTGGCAAGGGATATCAAAGCCTTTCTCGATCGTCACGGCGGGCACAAGTCTTTCTTCTGGACCCCCCCGCTGGGTGAGCTTTCGTTTTTTCGTGCCACTGCGCCGGCAATCACGCCCAACGGCGCGGGGATGTTCACGCTGACAACTACCTTCACCCAATCGTTTCTCCCATGAGGGGCACGTATGCCGCTGATCAGTGATATCCAGTCGCTCGAGCCTGGCAGTGAAGTCCTGCTCTTTGAGTTGGACGGTACCGAGTTCGGCGCGAACATTCTGCGCTTTCACGGACACTCCATCCCGCACACGCCAGCGGAGCTGATTGCCGCCGGCGCCCAGGCTGACCAGCTGCCGGCCAAACCCATCTATTGGCAGGGCGAAGAGTACGGCGCCTGGCCGATGCAGATCGACGGTATTGAAGCCAACGGCGATGGGACGGCGGTTAGGCCTGCGCTGTCGGTGGGCAACGTCAATGGGCGCATCACTGCGCTTTGCTTGGCGTTCCAGGATCTCGCTGATTTCAAGTTGACCATGCGTCACACGCTGGGCAGTTATCTGGATGCCGAAAACTTCCCAGAAGGCAATCCAACGGCCGACCCCACCCAGGAAACCATCGAGATCTGGTACATCGACCAGAAAACGAACGAGGACGGGGAGACGGTGAGCTGGGAGTTAGCCAGCCCCGGCGACGTGGGGGGCGAGTCAATCGGACGGCAAGCCACGACGCTCTGTCACTGGTGCCTCACCGGCGGCTATCGCGGCCCGAACTGTGGCTACACCGGCCCATACCGTGACAAGGACGGCAACCTCACGGATAACCCTGAGCTCGACCAGTGTGACGCCACGCTCGGCCGCGGCTGCATTCCTCGGTTCGGTGAGGGCAACCCATACCCGTTCGGCGGGTTCCCCGCCGTGTCACTCATTGCCCGGAGCTGAAAGATGCGAAAGCACATTTTGAACGCGATCCAGGCGCACGCTGCAGCGGAGTACCCGAAAGAGTGCTGCGGTCTGCTCCTGGCGGTTGGCCGGGCACAGAAGTATTTTCCATGCCGCAACACTGCAACCGAGCCGAGCGAAGAGTTTCGCATCGATCCGGAGGAATACGCCGCCGCTGAAGACGCCGGCGAGGTCATTGGCATCCTCCATTCGCATCCTGATGCCACCAGCAGGCCGTCGCCGCGCGACCTGGCAATGTGTGAGGCCACTTCGCTGCCCTGGCACATTCTCAGCTGGCCCGAGGGCGACATGCGTACCGTCATGCCCTCGGGCGCCGTGCCATTGCTCAAACGGCCTTTCGTGCACGGGGCTTGGGACTGCTGGCAGGTCTGCGCCGACTGGTACAAGCGTGAATGGGGCCTGGAGTTTGAGGCGTTCAAGCGCGCCGATGGCTGGTGGGAGAATGCAGACAGCATTAGCTTGTACGAGGCGAACTACGAGGCCGCCGGCTTCGTGCGCGTGGACAAGCCGCAGCGCGGTGACATGGTCGTGATGCAGGTCGGCCGCACGGCTCACCCGAACCACGCCGGCATCTTTCTCGGCGCCGATCCAACACTGCCCGACGAGGACGCCGCTACTTTCGGCCCTGGCCCGTTCCTACTGCATCACATGTATGGACGGCCGTCGGAGCTGATCGTTTATGGCGGCCCTTGGCTTGAGCGCACGCGCCTGGTGCTGCGCCACCGGGATGCTCGGTGATAAGGTAATTGCCTTTCCACAGGAGTGATCCGTATGAAGTTGATTTTAGGAGTGCTGGCGCTATCGCTGCTGGCGGGTTGTGCGACATCGCCAGTCCCATCGGGGCAGGCAGACCCCGTGCCGAGCTCGCGCCTATTCGGATATCAGAAGCAGGGCAGCGCAGACGCCGTTTTGATCGTTACTCGCGATAAAGGCTTCGTCGGTGGCGGTTGCAACACGACGATCAGCATCGACGGGCAAAAATCCGCAGAAATTGGTACTGGGGAAACGGCACGGTTCTTTGTTCCAGCCGGTGAGCACATAATCAGTGCGTCATCGTGCGGTAGCGGCTTGAAAGAGCGTGAAGCTGCTCTCAAGGCGGGATCCACAAAGAAATTCAGAATTTCCATAGACTCATCAATGAGCATGGATTTATCACCCACCATGCAATGAGCAAGCCGCCTCCGGGCGGTTTTTTTTCGATTGGAGAAAAGCATGGCAGCAAGTGCGGTCCATTATGAGCCTGTCACCGTTATCAAGCTTACGGGCGCTCTTGCCAGAAAATTCGGACCGGTTCACCGGAGGGCGCTGGATAGCGGTAGGTCTTGGGAGGTTTTTAAGGCGCTGAATTGTACGCTGGATGGTTTCGAGGCTGAGATCAAGCGCCTTGACAGTCTTGGTATGCGGTTTGCCATATACAGAAACGGTAAAAACATTGGTGTTAAGGACCTTGAAATAGGCGGCACCCGTGAATTGAAAATCGTTCCGGTCATTCACGGCAGTAAGCGCGCCGGGCTGCTACAGACGATCATCGGGGCCGTTCTCGTAGTTGCTGGTTCATATTTCGGTCAGACCTGGGCTGTTCAACTTGGCGTTGGCTTGGCTGCTGGTGGCGTGATTCAGATGCTCAGCCCTCAGGCATCAGGCCTCAAGCAAAGCTCAGCACCGGAAAATGCTCCGTCCTACGCATTCGGTAGTGCAAAGAACACCACCGCCAGCGGCAACCCCGTCCCTATCTGCATAGGGGAACGAGACTGGGGTGGGATGATTATCTCAGCCTCGATTTATGCCGAGGACAAAACCTAAGCATCACAGCAACGCAACAACCGCCTGATAGGCGGTTTTTTTATGTCCGGAGGAAAGCATGAGCGCAGCGGCACAGATCGATATCCACGGCGAGAAAGGTGGCACTAGTAAGCCTAAGTCGCCCACCGAAGCCAGCGACAGCCTGCGCTCTACCAACGTCGCCAAAATCTTGATCGCCATGGGAGAGGGGGAGTTCGACGAGGCTCCTACCGATTACACGATCAAGCTAGACGGCACACCAATCCGAGATGCAAGCGGCAACTACAACTTCCCGAACGTGAAGTGGGACTGGCGTCCGGGGTCTGTTGATCAGACCCATATCCCTGGCATACCTGCCGTGGAAAACGAAACGTCGCTTAACGTGGAATTGCGAAGCGATGCACCGTGGGTTCGTTCGATCACCAATACGCAGCTGTCTGCCCTGCGTATGCGCTTCGCGTGGCCAGCTCTGCAACGCCAGGATGACGAAGGCAATGTGGTGGGGTACCGCATCGATTACGCGATTGACTTGGCCACTGACGGTGGCGCATTTCAGCAGGTCTACCCAGATGCCGTAGACGGCAAGACAACCACCCGGTACGAGCGCTCACGGCGTGTTGATTTGCCTCAGGCTACTACGGGCTGGTTGATCCGCGTGCGTCGCCTGACGCCTAACCAAAACAGCAACAAGATCGCTGACACGATGCTGATTGCCGGCATCACAGAGGTAATTGACGCCAAGCTGCGTTACCCGAATACAGCGCTGCTTTACATTGAATTTGATGCCGAACAGTTCACCAACATTCCCGTGGTCACCGCGAAGTGCAAGGCCCGTCGGTGGATGGTGCCCAGCAACTACGATCCAGTCCAGCGCACGTACTCCGGTACCTGGGACGGCACTATGAAGTCGGCCTGGACGAACAATCCGGCCTGGATCACCTACGGTATTTGCACAGAGGACCGCTTCGGCCTGGGCAAGCGCATCAAGTCGTTTATGGTCGATAAATGGGAGCTGTACCGGATCGCCCAATATTGCGACCAGGCTGTGCCAGACGGCATCGGCGGTACCGAGCCACGCTTTCTGTGTGACATGAACCTTCAGGGCAAGGCTGATGCCTGGTCGTTGCTGCGTGACATCTCTGCTATTTACCGAGGCATGACCTACTGGGCCCAAGGCCAACTGGTGATGCAGGCCGACATGCCTCGCGCGCAGGACTTCGACTACGTCTTCACCCGATCCAACGTGATCGACGGCAAGTTCTCGTATGGCAGTGCCTCGGCGAAGACTCGTTATACCCGGGCGCTGGTCAGCTACGACAACCCAGCGAACAATTACGATACCGATGTCATTCCGTTTGCGGATCCAGATCTGCAACGCCGTTATGGCGATCGCCCAACTGAGCTGAGTGCCATCGGTTGCACCCGCGCATCCGAGGCGCAGCGCCGGGGTAAATGGGCCGTCCTCAGTAATAACCAGGATCGAACTGTTTCCTTCAAAACTGGTATGGAGGGTGTAATTCCTCTGCCCGGCCACATCATCCCGGTGGCGGATTCGCTTTTGGCCGGCCGCGAGGTAGGCGGACGCATATCTTCTGCTTCAGGACGCACGGTGACGCTCGATCGCGATACCCAGGCAAAAGCAGGCGACCGACTGATCATCAACCTGCCGGGCGGCCGGGCCGAAGGTCGGACTGTACAAAGCGTCAATGGCCGCACTGTGGCTGTAACTGTCGCTTACAGCGAGCCGCCTACCGCGCAGTTGCAATGGGCGCTCGATGCCGATGACTTGGCTATCCCGCTTTACCGCGTGTTGCGCACCAAACGCACGACAGAGGGCGATTTCGAAATCAGCGCGCTGCAGTTTGAACCGAGCAAATTTTCTCATATCGACACTGGCGCGCGCCTGGAAGAAAGGCCGATCAGCGTTATTCCAATCACCGTGGTGCCCGCGCCGACGAGTATCTCGCTGGCTTCGGCGTCATCTGTGATTCAGGGGCTTGCGGTGGCCACGATGACGATTAGCTGGCCGGCCGTGGATGGCGCCGTGGGTTACGACGTTGAGTGGCGTAAGGACAGCGGCAACTGGATTAAAGTGTTGCGCACCGGCATGACCAACGTGGATGTGGTTGGCATCTATGCAGGGGCCTACTTGGCCCGCGTTCGTGCAGTGAGCGCCTTTGACATCACCTCTACGTGGCGCAATTCGATCCTGACCAACCTCAAGGGGAAAGAGGGTGTGCCGCCGGCGGTGTCGGTCCTGACCACCACCAGCGAGCTGTTCGGCATCAGCATCAAGTGGGGCTTTCCACCAGGTGCAGAAGACACCCAGCGCACCGAGCTGTGGTATGGGCCAGCGAATGATCTGGGTGCCGCGACCAAACTGGCCGACCTGGCTTATCCGCAGGCCGATTACCGTATGCAGTCGTTGTTGGGGGGCGCATCGTTCTTCTTCTGGGCGCGCCTGGTAGACCGTACCGGCAACGTCGGCCCGTTCTATCCGGTAGTGAATGGTGTCCCTGGGCGGGCCAGCTCCGAGGCAGGCCCGATCCTTGACCTGATCGCCGGGCAGATTGGCGAGACGGAGTTGGTCAAGGAGATCCTGGACGAGATCGAACTGATCTCTGGCTCCGGCCCCGGCTCGGTCAATGATCGTCTGGAGCAGGCCAAGCAGGAACTGGAAGACCTGATTGACCAGATAACGGATGCGCTCGCCTACGATCCGGCCAAGACCTACAAGTCAGGCGAGATCGTGCGCCAGGGCCAGAACCTGTACCAGGCAATCAACCCGGTACCGGTCGACAGCCCGCCACCTGCTGCCGAGTTCTGGTTCAACCTGGGCACCATCGCCGAAACAACGCAGGCCATGGCGCTCCAGATCCAGCAGAACAAGGCCCTGATCGAAACCGTGGACGGTAAGGTCACCGCCCAAGCGTCAACCCTGCAATCTTTGCAGGCTGGCTGGAGGGAGGACACGGGAGAGGGGTCGCTGACGGACGCGCTTCAAAACTGGGACGCGGCGGCGAAGTTTGCGCAGCAGGTGAAGGCTCAAGCCTCCGAAAATCTGGCGATGGTGGAGCGCACCACAGCACTGGATGCGGCCGTGGGAGCCAACAGGGCAAGCCTCATCACGCTGGAGAAGGTGGTAGCCACCGATCAAGTGGTGACGGCCTCGCGCATCGACCAACTGAAAAGCAGCGTTGATAACAACTCGGCAGCTGTGCAGACGGTCACGGAATCCCTGGCTGATACCAAGAAGGCGGTCGCCTCTCAATCCACAACGCTGCAGGCGGTTATCGGTAGCGGACGCGACGACAAGGATGAAGGCGCGCTTGCGAGCGCTCTCAGTGAGTGGAAGAACACGGCGTCGGTTCAGATTACGGCGAAGGCCCAAGCCGATACTGATGGCAAGCTGTCCACGATGTGGGCTGTGAAGATGCAGGTCAACCAGGGAGGACAGTACGTTGCTGCTGGTATTGGACTTGGCATTGAGCAAAACGCCGAAGGTCTGCTGCAAAGTCAGTTCTTGGTGAGTGCTGATCGGTTTGCTGTAGTGAACACGCTTGCCGGAGGAGGGGTTACTACTCCATTTACTGTGCAGAACGGCCAGGTAGTCATTAGGGATGCGCTCATAAACACGGCCTTCATACAAAATATTGTTCTTGGGATGACTTTGAAGTCCGAAGCTGTTGATGCCAAAGGAAGGCCACTCTTGGAACTCAATGTAAAAGCCGGCACGTTGACGCTGCGAAGCGCTGGCGCGGGCGGCTCATCGTTGCTCAACAACGACGGACTGACTGTGTTTGATGCGAACGAGGTTGACCGGGTTGTGGTCGGGAGGACTTCAGTATGACTTTCGGAATGAAGATCAAGGGGCCTACCGGCGTTGTTGAACTCGATGAAACGTCATTCACAATGAGAGTGGTGTACTCCGAAATAATCACCCCTCAAACTTGGGGGGCAAAGTTTATCGATATATCCATTCCGGGGATTAACCCTCAAAACGCCGCTGCTTTTCCGACGCCAATACAAGCGGTCGATACTCGATATGATGCGCAAGTAGAGCCGGAAATTCTAAATGGACTGGTGCGAGTGTGGAGAACCATTAAGGGCGATCCATACAACACCTCAGCCATTACTATTACAAGGCAGCGGCTGACAGTTGTGAGGTTTAAATGATATGGCAGAATCCTATGGCCTTGTGTTTAAGGCAGGAGACGACAATCGAATAGTCCTTGATTCGGAGTATTCGAGACTTGTTGTTATGTACAAGGGGAGGTATGTGGGAACCGAAGAGAATGGGAATTCCTCGTCAACATACTTTCCTTCTCCTATCACAACTCAGGAGCAGCCCCTTGTTTTCATTAGGCCCGATAGCGCAAACGGCATCATCGGGATGAGCAACCTTGAAATGTTTGGGTCTGCGGGCAACTGGACCGGGTTCAGGGTGCGTATCTTCAATATGTATACGATCAAGCCAGTGGGGCGGTGGTTCGTTGCTGGGTACGTGGCACAACCGTTGTCCACCTTCGGTGTAAGGCTTCGTGATGCAAACCGAAAATTGCTTTTCGACACAGGGACGCCAGCAGCTCAATTTGTTAGGGCAAGTAACACTTGGACGTACGCTGGCAGCGGCACTACCAATCAGGGTTTGACGATAACGTACTTCAATTCTCAGTTTGATCTGAATGAAAACGAGTACATGCTTATAAATAATTTGTGCATGCAAGCGGTCACAATTGCCGCAGGCACCGCAAATCGACAGATTTCAGCTATGTGGAACTACCCAAGTAGGATACTTACGCTCGGGATGATATCTCTACAGAACGCAGTTGTTACAGGTGTAACTGTGATGATTGGAAGAATTGTTCAGTAGTCAATTTGATTGCGTAAAATAGGATATCCGGCGTCATGCGAATATTTTTTATCTGGAGATAAATATGCCTTGGTATAAAACCGGCACGGTTTCAGTTAATACAAACTCCAACGCGGTGACAGGGAGTGGCACTGCATTTCTCGCGAATAGCCGAGTAGGCGACGCTTTTATTGGCCCGGACGGAAGCCTGGCGGAGGTCATAAATATCGCCAGTGATACCGCGCTTTCAATCTTCCCACCTTACCGGGGGGCTTCCAACGCCGCCGGCGCCTACGTACTGATGCCGGTGCAGGGCTACACCAAAGACTTGGCCGACCAGGCCCGAACGATGATTCAGCAGTGGGGGGCTACTCTCGCGGGGCTCGGCGAAGTCTCGAAGTTTAACGTCGTCCCGGTGGCTAATGGCGGCACTGGTGCGAGCAATGCGGCTACAGCCCGCACGAATTTGGGGCTTGGCACAGCTGCCACTCGCGCAGTGGGGGTTGCCACAGGCAATTTGATGGAGCTGAACGTATCGCCTGCAGTGGTGGGCAACTCCGCTTTTGCGCTTGATGGCAGTCGATTTATCTCACACCTCGACGGCACCACCACCGGCACAGCCCCGGGCGCCCCCAATGCGGTAGGGTTCAGATCGCGTTTTGCGGATAACAGTTTGTGGGCGATCGATATTGTCGCCGGCGTCTACCAAACAGCCGCTGGTATGTACTGGCGCCAAGTAAATGCCAGCGGTGTTCCATTGGGCTGGCGGGCGATCTACGACAGCGCAAACACCACTCGCGCCGCAGACGGCACATTGAAGGCGATCTAAATGACTACTCGCGCAGCAGTAAATATTCTTGGTGCAACTGGCGCCATCATCGATATCACGTCTTTGGGCGCTGACACCATCACGACGGAACGCCCAGGCCCCGGCCAGTATTTGGTGCACGGCACCCTTGGCATGGCCCCCGCGCCAGAGGGATGGGGTTATGTGCTCAATCAGGTGGACACCGGCTGTTCGGTGGCGATCAGCTACAACGAAGGCGTGTTGGCGGTGAGCGTGGCCAAAGACGGCGAGCCGACTGATTTGGCGCACAGCATTACCTTGCACGTCGCGGTCGAATCGCTGCCGCCACAAGAGGTGCCGCCACCCGCGCAGCCTCCTGTCGCTGATCCTTTGGAGCTTGCCCAAGCTGAAATTGCCCGCTTGCGCACCGTCGCTGATTACGCGGTTGCTCCGCTGCAGGATGCCGTGGACGTTGATGAAGCCACCCAGGCCGAGCTTTCTGCACTGAAAGCCTGGAAGAAATACCGCGTCGCGCTGAACAGGGTGCCCGAGCAGACCGGTTATCCAGAGGCCATTGAGTGGCCTGACGTTCCCGCCTGAGCCTTCAACAGAACACCAATGCCGCCTTGAGCGGTTTTTTTTTGCCTGGAGAAAAGTATGCCGATCACCGAAACCCGTGGGGTGCGCAACCGCAACCCGGGCAACATCGATTACAGCCCGGCCAACCAGTGGCAGGGCCAGCTCAAGCCAGATCCAGCCATCGAGAAGCGGTTCGCACGCTTTGACACGCCAGAGAACGGAATCCGCGCGCTGGGTAAGGTGCTGCTGACCTACCAACGCAAGCATGGGCTGAAGACAGTCAAGGCCATCATCAGCCGGTGGGCGCCATCGGTGGAGAACGACACGGCCGCTTACGTGCGGGCTGTGGAGGCGAACACCGGCACCAGCCCGGGCGCCGAGGTTGACCTGGCCCAGCCGGTGGTGATGGCCGGCTTCGTCAAGGCGATCATTCATCACGAGAACGCGGGGTATGCCTACCCTGACGCGGTGCTGGCCGAAGGCGTGCGGCGGGCATTGGCATGACCCCGGTACAGAGGCTGGCCGGACTGGCGGTGCTGGTCTTGGTGCTGATGGCCGGTGCCGCCGGCGCGGCGTGGCAGGTGCAGGACTGGCGCATGGGCAAGAAGCTTGCCGAGCAGGGCAGCGAGCACCAGGCGGACCTGACCAGGATCAGCAATGCCGCCGCCGATCAGGCCCGCGCCGAGCAAGACAAGCGCCTGGCCACCGAGCAGCAGCTCGCCGCCCAAGACCAACAACACACCCGAGAGCTTTCCGATGAGCAACGTAAACAGGCTGCTCTGCGCGATCGTCTTGCCACTGCTGATGTGCGGCTGTCAGTCCTACTCGACGCCACGGATACAGCCAGTGGCTGCGACGTGCCTTCCGCCTCCGGCGCCGTCGGCGTGGTTCATGCAGCCCGTCGAGCCCAACTTGACCCAGCGCATGCTCAAAGAATTATCGCCATCACCAACGACGGGGATAACGCCCTGATCGCGTTGCGTGCGTGCCAAGCGTACGTCAGGACCGTGGCCCCCTGAGCACGGACAGCTCCAACAGCAGGCGCTGGTTTTCAATGTGCAAGTGCTCGTTCTGGCTGGCGATGATTTTAAGGCTCATTATCTGTTTGCTCATCTCTGAACCCTGAACGTGTACCCGACTTAGGTCTGCCGACACTGAGCGCAGCTGCGATTCGGCCGCAGCCTTCTCGGTTGCCAGAAGGTCGTTCATCTGGACCAGACCGGCAATGTTTGCTCGCGCTTTCTTCAATAGCTGATATGCGGTAGTCAGTTCGTCCTCGAGCATGGCGCACTGGTGCTTGTACATTTCCAGGGGCGTGGGGCAGCCAAGCCACGCTGAGGTGTCTTCGTCGATGTTCATGGGGTCAATCCGAATGCTGTATGTGCATACAGTAATCGAGGTATTTCAGATTTGGGAGTGGTGTTCGTCGGCAGGACGCCGGGGAGGGATGCAGCTCGTACCAATTTTTGTACCAATGACCGTGTAAAGCAGGTCAAAACCGGGTAATGCTATGTAAGCAAGTGCCCGGATTCATTGGCTACGGTTACTTTGCCTTACCCCTTTAGAATCGCGGTGTAATTCTGTTCCAGGGACATGAAACTACCTGTGGGATTTTCGCAAAGCGCAAGGTTACGGTGGCGAGCACATCGCTGCAAGCCTGACGAGGGCACTTGTTACTCGTCGCGGCCTTCCATCATGGTGCGCTTGAGCATCACGTACACCGCACCGGCACCGCCGTGGCGGGCCTGGCACGAGGTAAAACCGAGCACCTGAGCATGCTGGCGCAGCCAGGTGTTGACATGGCTTTTGATCATCGGGCGTTTGCCGTCCAGCCGCACGGCCTTGCCATGGGTGACGCGCACGCAGCGGATTTCGAACTTGGTGGCTTCGGCCAGAAAGGCCCAGAGGGTTTCGCGGGCTTTCTCCACGCTCATGCCGTGCAGGTCGAGGCTGCCTTCGAAGGGGATCTGGCCGACCTTGAGCTTGCGCATCTGGCTTTCCTGCACGCCGTCGCGGGCCCACATCAGTTCGTCTTCGGGGCCGACGTCGATGACGAACTGGTCCGACAGGCCATCCACGGTGGTGGCATCGGTGCGCACGGTGGCGGCCTGGCGCAGCTTGGCGATCTGCGCCCGGTCAGCCTTGGGTTTGCCGGTGTCGGCGCGGTCGTGCTTGATCGGCTTGACGCCGCGCAGCTCGTTTTTGAACAGGGAAAAATCGTCGTCTTGCATGTCAGCCTCCGCGAAGGGCGGGCAGTTTACCTAAATCGCGGCGGCCGGGGCGCAGGAAACACTAACCAGGTGCCATCAGTCGTGCTTTTTCATCAGGTGCGAAGCGATGTTGAGCGACAACGGCTGGCGCATTCTGCGACGGCTGCGCCGCCATAACCACACGCCCAACCACAACACCAGCAGGCCGACCACCGCCAGGATCGCCGAACCGCCGGGGCTGGCATTCAACTCGCCAAGGGCTGGCGAGTGACCAAACAGGCCGGCACCACCAGCGCCGGCCAACAGCAGACCTACAATCGCCAGCAGCGCGGCAAAGCCCGCTACCAGGCGCAGACGCCAGTTGCTCGGGCCCTTGGGGCGCAAGCGACGAGCATCAAAACCATCGGATATCTTCATTCCGACCTTTCCTCCAGGGTATCGGCCCTTCGACCGGAAGATACACAGGTTGTTCCGGGGGCAGGGGTAAATGCGCCAAATGAAAGGGCTTTGCGGATGAGCGGGGCAATAAACACTGCCGCACCGCTCATCAGAAGGTTGATCAGATCAGATCTTTGGTCAGCGCGAGGGTAGCGAAGTTGTCGGCCATGATGGCCATTTCAGTCTGCTGCACGTGTTCGGCACTCAGCACGCCGCCTTTGTAAGGCAGGTCGCGAGTGGCGCAGGCGTCTTCCACCAGGGTGCAGCGAAAGCCCAGGTTTTTGGCGGCGCGCACGGTGGTGCTGACGCTGGAGTGGCTCATGAAACCGCACACGATCAAGTCCAGCGAACCGAGGTCTTGCAGGTGTTTTTCCAGGCCGGTGCCGTGGAAGGCGCTGGGCAGCAACTTGCCGATAATGGTTTCGTCACCCAGCGGCTCAAGGCCCGGGATGAACTGGCCGCGCTCACCCTGAGGGTCAAACAGGCCACCGACGGTGCCCAGGTGGCGTACATGCACGATCGGCCGCCCGGCGTTGCGGGCCGCTGCCACCAGCTGCTTGATGTGGTCAACCGCCGCGTCCATGCCGGAAAGGGCGAGTGGACCGCTGAGGTATTCCTTCTGGGCGTCGATGATCAGGAGGGTCGCGTGGTTCAGATTGGCTGCTGCGTAACCGCGACCGCTGAGTTGAAACATCGTCTTTGGAACGGACATGCTGGGGCTCCTGTGAGGGGGGCTTTTGTCACATTGTCCACTGGCTGAGCGGTTCTGTGAATCGCTACCATCGTAAGGTACGCCGTTGTTGACGTGCAGCGATGTCAAGTGCAGGGCTTGTTTAGCGCAATGATGGCAAATTGGATGAATTCCGACGGGTGGCGCAGAGGTTTCATACATCGAAGGGACAGGCGAAGGCTGGTAGAATCGCCAGTCGTTTTTTCCAGGAGCTTGCCCCGTGATCACATCCCGCCTGCGCACCTTGCGCGACCACATCCGTTGGGCTGTCAGCCGTTTCCATGGGGAAGACCTGTTTTTCGGGCATGGCACCGATAACGCCTGGGACGAAGCCCGGCAACTGGTGCTGGGTGCGTTGCACCTGCCTTGGGAGATCAACGACAGTTACCTGGACTGCAACCTCGAAGAAGAGGAAATTTCCCACGTTCAGCGCTTGCTGCACCGCCGTATCCACGAGCGCGTGCCGACGGCCTACCTGTTGAAGGAGGCGTGGTTCTGCGGCATGTCGTTTATCGTTGATGAGCGTGTGTTGATCCCGCGCTCGCCGATTGGTGAACTGATCGAAAACCGCTTCGCCCCCTGGCTGGCCAAACCGCCGGCGCGCATCCTCGACCTGTGCACTGGCTCCGGTTGCATCGGCATCGCCTGCGCCTACGAGTTTCAGGACGCCGAAGTGGTGTTGGGCGACTTGTCGTTTGAGGCCCTGGAAGTCGCCAACCAGAACATCGAACGCCACGGCGTTGATGAGCGCGTGTACACCGTGCAGGGCGATGGCTTTGATGGCCTGCCGGGCCAGCGCTTCGACCTGATCGTCTCCAACCCGCCGTACGTGGACGCCGAAGACTTCGCCGACATGCCCGATGAATACCAGCACGAGCCTGAGTTGGGCCTGGCCTGCGGTGATGACGGCTTGAACCTGGTGCGCCGCATGCTGGCCGAAGCTGCCGACCACCTGACCGAGAAGGGCTTGTTGATTGTCGAAGTGGGCAACAGCCAGGTGCACGTTGAAGCGTTGTACCCGGAAGTGGACTTTGCCTGGCTGGACTTCCAGCGCGGCGGCCACGGCGTGTTCATGTTGACGGCCGAGCAGTGCCGCCAGCATCAGGCCGTGTTCGCCGCCAGGGTCTAACGGCAAACATGCGGTCAGTGTGGGAGCAGGCAAGCCAGCTCCCACCATTCAGATTGCATTCCAATCGATTAGCGGTGTGTCGCAATCCAGATCAACAACCCCGCCTGAAACACGGTAAACGCCACCAAACACGTAATGGTAAAGCGCAACCCACTGTCCTCACGCTTGAACTTGGTGACCTTTTCTTCTTCCTTGCGCAGTTTCACTTCTTGCTCGGCCAGGTTGTGCTCGGCCTGTTGCAACATCTGCGCAGCTTCCAGAATCTCCACGAACTGCACCTTCTCGGTATTCCAGCTGTCGAGCACGTCGCTGACCTTGCCCGGTTGCACGTTGCCTTTGAGGTGCTGCACGTCGGCGTAAGCCACGTCAAAACCCTGGATGCGCAGGAAGTGATCGCGACGCAGGCGCGTGGCTTCGTTGAGTGCGTCCTTGTTGGCGAGGTCCACGCCGTCGACGCGGTAATGCGACCAGCGTTTTTTCGCCCAGGCAGCGCCTTGAGCTACCAGAAAACGCCCCAGGCCACGGTTGGCCGGTTCGATTTCCAGGCTATTGCCGGGGCCGAAGTGCACGCGGTGAGTGTCGTGGTCGACCCAGATATCCAGGTGGTTTTGTTCGCGACGCACCCGCTGGCCCGGCAATTGGATGACCATACGCAACAGGCTGCGATGTTTGTCGTTACGCTCGGCGTAGCCGAACTGCACAAACCGCAGTGGCCGCACGCCGGTGGCACGGTCGGTGGCCAGGGGTGCGAGGCGCAGCATCTTGAAATGTTCGGCCTGTACGTCCGCCCACGGCAGTGCCGCCGCCTCGGCGGCCTCGGTTTTGTCCGCCGCGGTGTTGGCGGTAGGTTCGGGTGTTGCTTCGGTGGTTGTCATGCGGCGCGATCCTGTCCAAGCCTTGCGAGCCGACAGCCTTTTTGCTGTCGACTCCCGGCTTATCGGCCGCTTTGCCGAGGACTGGAGGCCAATAGTCGCTTAACGGGGTTGAAGTCCGTCGATAAAGCGCACGATGCGCGTGCCCAGCTCGGCGGCCAGCGGCAGTTTGGGGTCGTTGTAGGAGGCCAGTTGCTCCTTCACATCCTTGGGCACGATGCGCATTACGTGGTTCATGCCTTCGATCACCGTCAGTTGCGCATCGGGCTTGGCTTTTTTCAATTGTTGAGCGTCGGCGACGCCGACCTGAATGTCGTTGGTGCCCTGAATAATCAGTGCCGGCATATCCAGCTTGGCGAATGCGGCCGACGGGTCAGCGCGAAACAGGCTGATGAGATACGGCTGCACAGTGGGTCGGAAGATGCCCTCCAGCGGGCCAGGCACATCCGCATCGACCTGGCCGGCCTTGAGGTGATCGAGAATTTCATTACTGCGCAGCAACAGGGCAGGGGGCAGGTGGTCGGCCAGTTGCTGGCGGATCACCTGGTCCACCGGCCGGGCGCTGCCGGAGAGGGAAATCACCCCGGCGGGCTCCAGCCGCGGTGCAGCGAGGGCGGCGACCAGCGCGCCTTCGCTGTGGCCCAGCACAATCAGCGGGCCCATGCGTTTGTCGGCCTTGAGCAATTTGCCCCAGGCCACGGCATCGGCCACGTAGGCGTCGAGGGTCAGGTTGCGTTCGTCGGGGGTGGCGGCCAGGCTGGCGGCGACCCCGCGTTTGTCATAACGCACGCTGGCGATGTTGTTGCGGGCCAGCACCCAGGCCAGGCGCTTGAGGCTGTCGTTGCGCGCGCCGTCGGCGCTGTTGCCGTTGCGGTCGGTGGGGCCGGAGCCGGCGATGATCAACACCACGGGCACCGGTTTGTCCGATTGTGGCAGAAGGAGCGAGCCAAACAGCTCGCCGCTGCCGGTGTCGAGGCTGATGGGCCGTTGCACCACCACAGGGGAAGCGGCGAAGCCAAGGCTGGAAAACAGGGTGAGGGTTAGCAGCAGAACTCGAAGCATCATCGCGCCATCATCAGGAAGGTGCCGGTTGGACAGATGTCTACCGGTAAGGTTTCGAGGATGAACTAGTCGGTTAGCCTGCGTATACTGGCCGCCTTAAGTTATTACGGTTGACTTGATTCAACTGATTTCACGGAGCGCCCTGCATGTCCGGCAATACCTTCGGCAAGCTGTTCACTGTCACCACCGCGGGCGAAAGCCATGGCCCGGCGTTGGTCGCCATTGTCGATGGCTGCCCGCCCGGCCTCGAGCTGTCCCTGGAAGACCTGCAGCGCGACCTCGACCGCCGCAAGCCCGGCACCAGCCGCCACACCACCCAGCGCCAGGAGCCCGACGAAGTCGAAATCCTCTCCGGCGTGTTCGAAGGCCGCACCACCGGTTGCGCCATCGGCCTGCTGATCCGCAACACCGACCAGAAGTCCAAGGACTACTCGGCGATCAAGGACCTGTTCCGCCCGGCCCACGCCGACTACACCTACCACCACAAATACGGCGAGCGCGACTACCGTGGCGGTGGCCGCAGCTCGGCGCGCGAAACCTCGATGCGCGTGGCCGCCGGCGCCATCGCCAAGAAATACCTGGCCACCCAGGGCATCGTGGTGCGTGGCTACATGAGCCAGTTGGGCCCGATTGAAATCCCGTTCAAGACATGGGACAGCGTGGAAAACAACGCGTTTTTCAGCCCTGACCCGGACAAGGTGCCGGAGCTGGAAGCCTATATGGACCAGCTGCGCCGTGACCAGGATTCGGTCGGCGCCAAGATCACCGTGATCGCCGAAGGCGTGAAACCGGGCCTGGGCGAGCCGATCTTCGACCGCCTTGACGCCGAACTGGCTCACGCGCTGATGAGCATCAACGCGGTGAAGGGCGTGGAAATCGGCGCCGGGTTTGCCTGCGTGTCCCAGCGCGGCACCGAACACCGCGATGAACTGACGCCGGAAGGCTTTCTCAGCAATAACGCCGGCGGCATCCTCGGCGGTATTTCTTCCGGCCAGCCGATTGTGGCGCACTTGGCCCTCAAGGCCACGTCGAGCATCACCACCCCGGGCCGTTCGATCGACGTGCACGGCAACCCGGTGGACGTGATCACCAAGGGCCGCCACGACCCGTGTGTTGGCATACGTGCCACGCCGATTGCTGAAGCCATGATGGCCATCGTGTTGATGGACCACCTGCTGCGCAACCGCGGGCAAAATGCCGATGTGCGTGTGAGTACGCCGGTGCTGGGCCAGCTGTGACGACCTATTGCGGCGAGCGAGCTTGCTGTAGTGAGGGAGCTTGTTGTGGTGAGCGAGCTTGCTCGCGCCGGGCTGCGAAGCAGCCCCAACCAACATGACCCCCTCGCTCCCATACTGGCGCCTCTCCAGCTTCTACCTCTTCTACTTCGCCCTGCTCGGGGCGACGGCGCCATTCCTGGCGCTGTACTTCGATCACCTGGGGTTCTCCAGCGCGCGAATCGGCGAGCTGGTGGCCATCCCCATGTTGATGCGCTGCGTGGCACCGAACCTGTGGGGCTGGCTGGGGGATTACACCGGTCGGCGCCTGGCCATCGTGCGCTTCGGCGCGGTGTGCACGCTCGCCAGTTTTTCACTGATTTTCATCAGCAAGACCTACGCCTGGCTGGCCCTGGTGATGGCACTGCATGCGTTCTTCTGGCACGCGGTGCTGCCGCAGTTTGAAGTGATTACCCTGGCTCACCTGCAAAAACAGACCTCGCGCTACAGCCAGATCCGTCTGTGGGGCTCCATCGGTTTCATCCTCACTGTGGTGATCATGGGCCGGCTGTTCGACTGGCTGAGCCTGGACATTTACCCGGTGGTGGTCGTAGTGATCATGGCCGGTATTATCGGCGCGAGCCTCTGGGTGCCGAACGCGCAGCCTGCCGCCCATGGCAACCGCCTGGCGGCTGAAGGTTTCTTCAAGCAACTGCGCAGCCCCGGCGTGCTGGCGTTTTATGCCTGCGTGGCGCTGATGCAAATGAGCCATGGCCCGTATTACACCTTCCTGACCCTGCACCTTGAACACCTCGGTTATAGCCGTGGCGTGATCGGCATGCTCTGGGCCGTGGGGGTGGTGGCCGAAGTGCTGATGTTCCTGGCCATGAGCCGCATCCTCACGCGCTTTTCGGTGCGCCGGGTGCTGATGGCCAGCTTTTTGTTGGCGGCGCTGCGTTGGCTCTTGCTGGGTTCGTTCGCCGGGCACCTCTGGGTGTTGCTGCTGGCGCAAGTGATGCATGCGGCCACCTTCGGCAGTTTTCACGCGGCGGCGATTGCCTTTGTGCAGCGTAGCTTTGGTGATCGTCAACAGGGGCAGGGCCAGGCACTCTACGCCGCCCTGGCCGGTACCGGCGGCGCGTTGGGCGCGCTCTATGCCGGTTATAGCTGGAACCTGCTGGGCCCGACCTTCACCTTTAGTATTGCCAGCGTCGCGGCGCTGGCTGCTGCCGTTATCATTGGCCTTCAATTGCAAGAGCCGAACAAAGGAAGCGTGCAATGAGTTATGTAGCCGTTTACCACATCGCTACCCCGGATACCCCCAACAAGGTGCTGACCCACCTCGACGACATTGCCTCGACCCTGGCGGAGCACGGCGTAAGGTTCGAGCGTTGGCAACCTGCCCCTGTCGAGAAGGGCGCCAGCGATGCCGACATCATCGCCGCCTACAAGCCGCAGATCGACGCACTTGGCTACCGTTCGGTGGGCGTCGCCAGCATGACAGGCAATCACCCGCAAAAAGATGAAGTGCGTGCCGGGTTCCTGGATGAGCGACGTTACAGCGAAGACGAAGTACGCTTCTTTGTGGCCGGTCAGGGGCTGTTCAGCCTGCACCTCGGTGACTACGTATACGCGGTACGCTGTGAGAAAAATGACTTGCTGATCATTCCGGCCGGGTTGGCCCATTGGTTCGACATGGGTGAGAACCCTCACTTTGTGACGCTGCGCCCCTTCAATACCGAACAAGGCGCTGTTGCGCAGTTGACCGGTGACGGGCTGTCACGCGCTTTTCCCGGTTTGGACGATTAATAGAGGTATCTGAATTTTCAACCCCGGTAAGTTGGAAGTTGCTGTGGGAAGAGGCCTTGATCTCTGTAGGGTTCGGCTGTTTATGCTGCGCCTTATGCTTTGATTCCGTTCAATATGTAACTCTCTGCGCCTTGATGTTTATGTCACCTGTCAATAGGAGGAATCCGAAGGTTGGCAGGGCATCTGCTAATAACAGGAGAGAGATCAATGAGTGGCCGAGAGGAGTCGTGTGGTACGCCGGTAGCCGTGCCCATGGCTGTTAGAAAGCGCCTGAGTTTGTGCGGAAAACCCCTTACGCCGACCGAGCTGGAAATTCTGCGCTGGGCAGCGGAAGGCAAAACGGTCTGGGAAATCGGCCAGATTCGCGCCACATCCGAGGCCACGGTGAAATTCCACCTGCGTAATATCTACGGCAAATTGCAGGTCACCAACCGTGTGCAAGCGGTGAATGAGGCGGCCCGCCAGGGGCTGTGCTGAAAGCAAAAAAGGGCCGCGACGCTCGATGGCGTCGCGGCCCTTTTGTATCCGCAGGCTTAAGCCGAATGGTAGGTCGGCAGTGCAAAGCGATTCTGGCTTTGCAGCATGGAAATCTGTGGCAGCTCGCTGGCTTGTTCTGCCAGGTCTCGGCGGATGGCGCTGATGACCCAAGTCAACTGATCAGCGGTGTGCAATTGCTGATAGGAGATTGAGCGCTTGACCTGTTTGCCCTCGCTGTTACGCAGGGTCAGCAGGATGCCACCGTCAGGGCGTGGCTGAGTGGTGACGTCGTATTGGGAGAATACAGAAGCGAATTTGTCTTGGATCAGGCTCATGTCTATCAGCTCCGTTGGCTCAAGTTGGCAAGCATGGAGTGATAGGTGCAGCGATTGTGCCAGTATTGGGTTTTGTTAAAAGTCCTTATAAAACAATGAGTTGAAAATTATAAGGTTTTTTGTTTTCGTGCAAAATGCATGAATGGCCATCGTGCATCCTGCATTTTGCGTTATTGGCGATGGCGGTTTTCGGCTGCGGCTATCGGTAATGACCTTCCCGGCGCATTGAAATTCCGTTTTGGTTGCTGCCCTGCTCGGGATACAAAACTTTTCAAATCCTGCGTGTACAGCCAAAGAACCGCAGGCGTATTTTCCTGCAAGGCATGCGGCATCCCGCTTTTGAAATTGCCGGTGTTTTCGGATCAGACGAAGAATAAGAAAAAGGACGTTCCTCCATGAGCCACCCGCAAGACGAGATGATCACCTGGGGCATGATGCTGCGTAAGCTGCCCTCTATTGTTCGGGCGCTGCCCCGCGTGGCACGCGGCATGCGCGCCGCGAATGTCACTGACCCCGGGCAGCCTTGCGGCCTGGGTTGGCATTTCGAGCAAGCTGCCTCTCGCAATCCGGACGGCGCGGCATTGTTGTATGGCGACACTGTACTGAGCTACAGCGAAGCCAACCGGCGCGCCAACCGCATCGTTCATTACCTGCAGGCCCAGGGCATTGCCAAAGGTGATGTCGTCGCGCTGTTTATTGAAAACCGCCCCGAACTGTTATTGAGCGTGCTGGCCGTGGCCAAACTGGGCGGCATCTGCGCCATGCTCAATACCTCCCAAACCCAGGCGACGCTGGTGCACAGCCTCAACCTGGTGACGCCGGTGGCGATTGTGGTAGGTGCCGAGTTGGTGGCTGCCTATGACGCCGTTCGTGATCAAGTGGCGATCGCAGACGACAGAACCTGGTTTGTCGCGGACCAACATGCAAACCCGCCGCCTGCGGGGTATACCGACCTGATGCTCGCCAGTGCGGAATACTCCGAGAACAATCCCGCCAGCACCGCGCAGGTCTTCTTCAACGACCCGTGCTTCTATATCTACACCTCCGGCACCACTGGCCTGCCCAAGGCCGGCATCATGAAACACGGGCGCTGGACCAAAACCGCAGTGAGCTTTGGCAGCATCGCCCTGGACATGGGCCCGGATGACGTTCTGTACTGCACTTTGCCGCTGTATCACGCCACGGGCCTGTGCGTGTGCTGGGGCTCGGCGATTGTCGGCGCATCGGGGTTCGCGATTCGGCGCAAGTTCAGCGCGAGCCAGTTCTGGGAGGACGCGCGCAGGTTCAAGGCCACCACCTTGGGTTATGTCGGTGAGTTGTGCCGCTACCTGCTCGACCAGCCAGCGAGTGCGCAAGATCTCGATAACGGCGTGACCAAAATGGTTGGCAACGGCCTGCGCCCTGGCGTGTGGGCACAGTTCAAGCAACGCTACGGGGTTGGGCATATCTGCGAGCTGTATGCCGCCAGCGACGGCAATATCGGCTTCACCAATGTATTGAATTTTGACAACACCATCGGCTTTTGCTTGCAACACTGGGCGCTGGTGGACTACGCCCATGACACCGGCGAGCCGTTGCGTGGCCGTGATGGTTTCATGCGTAAGGTGCAAAAGGGCGGGCAGGGGCTCTTGTTGGCCAGGATCGATGAGAAGTCGCCGTTTGACGGCTACACCGACCCGGAAAAGAACCGCAAGGTCGTGCTCACCGATGTCTTCGAAAAGGGCGACCGCTATTTTAATACCGGCGATTTGTTGCGCAGTATTGGCTTCGGCCATGCGCAATTTGTCGACCGTCTGGGTGACACCTATCGTTGGAAGGGCGAAAACGTCTCCACCACCGAGGTGGAAAACGTGCTGCTGCAACATCCGCAGATCGCCGAGGTGGTTGCTTATGGGGTCGAGATCGAAAACACCAATGGCCGCGCGGGCATGGTCGCCATCACCCCGAGTGAATCCCTGGCGGCCCTCGATATGCGCGAGCTGCTGCAATTCGCCCACGGCCAGTTGCCGCACTATGCGGTGCCGCTGTTCCTGCGGATCAAAGTGAAGATGGAAACCACGGGCACGTTCAAATATCAGAAGGTGCGGCTCAAGGAGGAGGCGTTCGACCCGGACAAGGCCGGCAATGACCCGGTCTTTGCGTGGCTGCCGGGCTCGGATTGCTACGTACCGGTGACGGGGCAGTTGCTGGCGCAGATTCAGGGCGGGCACTTTCGTTATTAACAAAAGCAGCGTTATTGATTCTGCCTATGGCGGCTTTTGACAAAAAAGCCATGACAGGTGGGGAACTCACTGGCGACACTGGCGACCTTAGAAAGCATTAGCCAAGGAGCCCCACATGTCTGATCAGCCCAAACAAATGACCGAAGACGAAGCCGCCGAGTTTGCCGAGCAGGTGTTCGACGTGGCTCGCCGGGGCGATGCGGCGATGCTCGCAGCGCTGCTCGCCAAAGGCTTGCCGGCCAACCTGCGCAACCACAACGGTGACACCTTGCTGATGCTCGCGGCCTACCACGGCCACGCCGACGCGGTAAAAGTGCTGCTCGAGTTCAAAGCCGACCCGCAGATCGCGAATGACAAGAACCAGTTACCGATTGCCGGTGCCGCCTTCAAGGGCAACTTGCCCGTGGTCAAAGCATTAATCGAAGGGGGCACGTCCGTGGATGCTTCTTCCTCTGACGGCCGCACTGCGTTGATGCTGGCGGCGATGTTCAACCGCGTCGAAATGCTTGATTACCTGCTCGGCCAGGGCGCCAACCCCAAGGCCACCGATGCCCAGGGCGCCACCGCGCTGGCGGCTGCCCAGACCATGGGCGCGGCGGATACGGCGGCGCAGCTGCAGAAACTGGTGTAGGCTACGCGCCCTCAAAAGCCAGACCGTCACAGGACCATCCCATGCAAACCGCCCTCGTCGAACTCATCAGCAAAATCAGCGCCGGCGTCATGGGTGAAGACGAGGTCGCGCGCATTGCCAGCGAGGCGGCCGAGGCCTACGCCGACCCGGCGGCCTTTCTGACGGCGAATCCGGATATCAACTACGACGACACCTTCCCTATCCCGTTGGGGGAGTGGGTGGTAGTCGGCAGCTTGCCCGACACGGTGCTGTTCCAGGCTGACACCTATGGCGATCTGTTTGCGCAGATCGTCGCCTCGTTCGGCCCCGGCGTGGCGTTCAACCTCAAGCCCAAGCAACTGGCCAAGACCGAGGACCTGACTGCGCTGAACCGCATCCAGATCCAGATGAGCGCCCTCAGCCCGGAAGACGGCGGCTACGTGCTGCTCAACTTCAGCCAATTGCTCGATGACGAAATCCAGGCCGTGCTGGTGTATGGCAACGACCTGCCGCGTGTGCTGGAGTTGTGCGCGGAAGTCGGCATCAAGGCCGAGCCGTCCCTGGAAGCGTTGCGCGTTGCAGTGCACGTTTGAAATAAAACGGAACCGCCGCCACGGCTGACTATCCTAATGAGGCATGCCCTCACTTTAGGAGCGACACCATGGGTTCGACGTTTAATGGCCTGATTGGCCTGATCATCCTTGCGCTGGATATCTGGGCGATCATTAACGTGTTCAAAAGCGGCGCAAGCACGGGCGCCAAAGTGCTGTGGATTTTGTTGATCCTGCTGCTGCCGGTACTGGGCCTGATTATCTGGGCGATTGCCGGGCCACGGGGGAATGTGCGGATCTAAGCGCTTCACTCCATCTGGAGCGGGCACAGTTGTAAATGTGGGAGCGGGCTTGCTCGCGAAGGCGGTGTGTCAGTACAAGTTGTTATGTCTGACACACCGCCTTCGCGAGCAAGCCCGCTCCCACATTGGTTTCAGTACATCAATTGGATTTGTGTATCGAAAGTATTCACTGCACACAATTTTCACATCTTATCCAAGACAATTCGCCCGCTTTTACAGCGCTGCCAAGGCTCTAACGCCAGTGCCATTAAAGGCAGGGCAACCGCGCTCGTTCAGTAATTAATAGCGTTGATGCCATTGATCGGGCACCATTTGCGCCACCGCGTTAACCGCCTACCCCAGCAGGCCTGGGCGAGGGTCGGACGCCACTGCATTATTTCGCAACTTAAACTTCCAATGGGTCCTGAAACGACATGGCAAACCCGGACGCCCTGAGTCAGCAGCGAGCTTCTAATCGCCTGCTGCAACCGACCGTCAAATCCCATCTGGCGTACACGCTGCTCTGCGCACTGGTCATGATGGTGATGTTCTCCCTGCTGCGCCTGGCGCTGCTGGTCTACAACCGCGAGATGATCCTCGACACGCCGGCCTCGACCTTCCTTGAAGCGTTCGCCAACGGCCTGCGCCTGGATATACGCCTGGTGATGTACGTGCTGGTCCCGCTGCTGCTGGCCTTGTTCAGCGTTCGGGCCATGGCGGCACGCGGGTTCTTCCGTTTTTGGCTGACCGTCGCGTCCAGCATTGCCCTGTTCCTGGGCCTGATGGAAATGGACTTCTACCGTGAATTCCACCAGCGCCTCAACGGCCTGGTCTTCCAGTATGTAAAGGAAGACCCGAAAACCGTGATGAGCATGCTCTGGTACGGTTTCCCGGTGGTGCGCTACCTGCTGGCCTGGGCCGTGGGCACGCTGATCCTGAGCATCGCCTTCAAGGGCGCCGACCGCGCAACCCGCCCACGCGGCCCGTTCAGCGGCGGCACCATCGGCACCCGCCAGGTGGCGCCGTGGTACACGCGCATTGCGGTGTTCGTGGTCTGCCTTTTGGTGGCCGTGGTTGCCATTCGCGGCACCCTGCGCCAGGGCCCGCCGCTGCGTTGGGGTGATGTCTACACCACCGATTCCAACTTCGCCAACCAGCTTGGCCTCAATGGCACCTTGTCGTTGATCGCCGCTGCCAAGTCGCGCTTCTCCGAAGAGCGTTCCAATATCTGGAAAGCCACCCTGGACCAGCCACTGGCCACCCAGACCGTGCGTGACATGCTGGTGTTGCCTCAAGAAAAACTGGTGGATACCGACACGGCCGCCGTGCGCCGTGACTACACGCCACCGGCCGAGAAAACCCTGCCGATCAAGAACGTCGTCGTCATCCTGATGGAAAGCTTCGCCGGTCACTCGGTGGGCGCCCTGGGTCGCCCGGGCAACATCACGCCGTACTTCGACAAGCTGTCCAAAGAAGGTTTGTTGTTCGACCGTTTCTTCTCCAACGGTACGCACACCCACCAGGGCATGTTCGCCACCATGGCCTGCTTCCCGAACCTGCCGGGCTTTGAATACCTGATGCAGACCCCGGAAGGCAGCCACAAGCTGTCGGGCCTGCCGCAGCTGCTGAGCGCGCGCAAGTTTGACGACGTGTATGTCTACAACGGCGATTTCGCCTGGGACAACCAGTCGGGCTTCTTCAGCAACCAGGGCATGACCAACTTCATCGGGCGCAACGACTTCGTCAACCCGGTGTTCTCCGACCCGACGTGGGGCGTGTCCGACCAGGACATGTTCAACCGTGGCCTGGAAGAGCTGAAGGCCCGCGAAGGCGGCAAGCCGTTCTACGCACTGCTGCAGACCCTGTCCAATCACACGCCGTACGCGTTGCCGACGCCATTGCCGGTCGAGAAAGTCACTGACCGTGGCAGCCTCAACGAGCATTTGACGGCCATGCGCTACTCCGACTGGGCGTTGGGCCAGTTCTTTGAAAAGGCCCGCAAAGAGCCTTACTTCAAGGAAACCCTGTTCGTGATCGTGGGTGACCACGGTTTTGGTAACGAGCAACAGATCACCGAAATGGACCTGGGCCGTTTCAACGTGCCGATGCTGATGATTGCGCCGGGCATGCAGGAAAAGTTCGGCGAGCGTGACCACACCGTGGGCACCCAGATCGACATCGTGCCGACCATCATGGGCCGTCTGGGTGGCGACACGCTGCACCAATGCTGGGGCCGTGACCTGCTGAACCTGCCGGAAGGCGACAAGGGCTTCGGCGTGATCAAGCCGTCGGGTAGCGACCAGACCGTGGCCTTGGTGACTGCCGACCGCATTCTGGTACTGCCCAAGGAAATGCCGCCGAAACTCTGGGAATACGAACTGGGCGCCGAGCCGACCGGTAAAGTGATCCCTGAGTCGCCGGATGAAGCTGCATTGAAGCAGAAACTGGAGTCGTTCCTGCAAACCGCGACCAAGAGCCTGCTGGATAACACCGCCGGTGTGGTCGACGGCAAGCCGGACTAATTAGCCGGCCATAAAAAAGAGGCCTCGATGAGGCCTCTTTTTTTACCCGGCGTTTATATACGGCCGAGTAACAACAGTACCAGCAGAACAACCAGGACAACGCCCAGAATGCCTGACGGGCCATAGCCCCAGTTACGCGAGTGCGGGAATACTGGCAAACCGCCAACCAGTAGCAGGATCAGAATAATGATTAGAATGAGGCTCATGGTTTTTTCCTTATAGGCCTTCTATAAGACCGGTTATTAAACGAGAGGCCGTCATTTAAATACGGACGCCTTAACAACTCCGACTGCGCCGCTTCAGAAAAAATTCCATGATTCCTTAAAGCATTTTGCAAACAAGCTTATTTCTTTTAATGCGTTCGCAAATACCGTGCATTAGTTGAAAAAGATTGAACTTACGCTATAAGCCCGCCTCGCACCCGGCCCCGGGTTTGCCCGAGGCATTCATCAATTGGATGGTGCGTGGGTGTGGGAAAAACCTTCGCTACACTGCCGATCACTTCTTCTGTGAACCACAAGGCAATGTTCCTATGCAAAATCGCATGATGATCACGGGTGCCGGATCGGGCCTCGGTCGTGAAATCGCCCTGCGCTGGGCCCGCGAGGGTTGGCAGTTGGCCTTGTCGGACGTGAGCGAGCCGGGTTTGCAGGAAACCCTCAAGCTGGTACGTGAGGCGGGGGGCGACGGGTTTGTCCAGCGTTGCGATGTGCGCGACTACAGCCAGCTCACCGCATTTGCCCAAGCCTGTGAAGTGAAGCTGGGTGGCATCGATGTAATCGTCAACAACGCCGGTGTGGCCTCGGGCGGGTTCTTTGCCGAGTTGTCGCTGGAGGATTGGGACTGGCAGATCGCAATCAATCTGATGGGTGTGGTCAAGGGCTGCAAAGCGTTCCTGCCGCTGCTGGAGAAGAGCAAGGGGCGGATTATCAACATTGCTTCAATGGCGGCCCTGATGCAGGGGCCGGCGATGAGCAATTACAACGTGGCCAAGGCGGGTGTGGTGGCGTTGTCGGAGAGTTTGCTGGTGGAGCTCAAGCAACAGGAAGTGGGGGTGCACGTCGTGTGCCCGTCGTTTTTCCAGACCAACCTGCTGGATTCGTTCCGCGGGCCGACGCCGGCGATGAAGGCGCAGGTGGGCAAGCTGCTCGAGAGTTCGCCGATTTCGGCGGCTGACATTGCTGACTACATCTATCAGCGCGTGGCCGAGGGTGAATTCATGATTTTGCCCCATGAGCAGGGGCGGATGGCGTGGGCGTTGAAGCAGAAGAACCCGCAGTTGCTGTATGACGAGATGACGGTGATGGCGGACAAGATGCGGGCCAAGGCGCAGGCGGGGGCGGTTAAGGGCTGAGTTGTTTTGGGGTGTATAGCCTGTGGGAGCTGGCTTGCCTGCGATTGAACCACCTCTGTGCACCTGACACACCGAGGTGCCTGCATCGCAGGCAAGCCAGCTCCCACATCACTCAGGTCGGCTGTCAGGCCGCCCAAATCCCCCCAAGTCTGTCAGCAAAATTACCCGCAAACGTAGGTCCTGCCTGTTTTAACCGCGAGCCATTGCCCGGCCCCATCCAAGCGCGCATGTTCAAGGTCCTGTCACTCCAAAAGGACAACCGCCATGCTGGTCTTAAGCCGCGCTGTAGGCGAAATCATCTCCATCGGCGATGACATCGCCCTGCACATTCTCGAACTCAACGGTACTCAGATTAAATTCGGCATTCAGGCTCCCGCAGGTGTCAACGTGCACCGGGCCGAGGTCTATCAAAAGATCCTCGAACGCCAGGCCACAGACGCTCAAACCAACCCTTGAAACACCTTCAGTCAAACAGATGCTTGGGCACGTCGTGCTTGAGCATCAATTGGCATTGTTCGCTTTCAGGGTCGAACACGATCAGCGCCTGGCCTTTGGTCAGCGCCTGGCGCACGCGCAGTACGCGGGTTTCCAGTGGGGTGTCATCACCGTTGTCGGTGCCGTCGCGGGTCACGAAATCTTCGATGAGGCGGGTCAGGGTGTCGACTTCAAGTGCGTCGTAGGGAATCAGCATACAAGCCTCGGGTGATGGATCCCGGCGATGCTACTGCGCCGGGATCATAGTTGCCAGCCTCTAGGACTTGTTGCCCACCAAGCTGTCCACCGACGGCACGCGGGTGTCGCTCTCCATTTGCGTCTCGTGCTCCAGCTGATGGCTGAACCGGTCCAGAGAACCCTGGGCCGGTTGGGCATCGCTGGCGAAGACCGGCGGGCTCAGGATGTACGCGCCCAACAGGCGACTCAGCGCCGCGAGGCTGTCGATGTGGGTGCGCTCGTAGCCGTGGGTCGCGTCGCAGCCGAATGCCAGCAAGGCGGTGCGGATGTCATGACCGGCAGTCACGGCAGAATGCGCATCGCTGAAGTAGTAACGGAACAGGTCGCGACGCACCGGCAAGTCGTTGTCGCTGGCCAGGCGCAACAGGTGCCGGGACAAATGATAGTCATACGGCCCGCCCGAGTCCTGCATCGCCACGCTCACCGCGTGTTCGCTGGAATGCTGGCCAGGCGCAACCGGGGCGATGTCGATGCCAACAAATTCGCTGACATCCCAGGGCAGGGCGGCCGCGGCCCCGCTGCCGGTTTCTTCGGTGATGGTGAACAGTGGGTGGCAGTCGATCAGCAAGGGCTCGCCGCTGTCGATGATCGCCTTGAGTGCGGCGAGCAGGGCGGCGACACCGGCTTTGTCGTCCAGGTGGCGCGCGCTGATATGCCCGCTTTCGGTGAACTCGGGCAGGGGGTCGAAGGCCACATAGTCGCCCACGCTGATGCCCAATGAATCGCAATCGGCACGCGTGGCGCAGTAGGCGTCCAGGCGCAACTCCACGTGGTCCCAGCTCACGGGCATTTCATCCACGGCGGTGTTGAAGGCGTGCCCGGAAGCCATCAGCGGCAGCACGCTGCCACGGATCACGCCGTTGTCGGTGAACAGGCTGACGCGGCTGCCTTCGGCAAAGCGGCTCGACCAGCAGCCCACCGGCGCCAGGGTCAGGCGGCCATTGTCCTTGATCGCCCGCACGGCGGCGCCAATGGTGTCCAGGTGCGCGGATACGGCACGGTCGGGGCTGTTTTTCTGGCCCTTGAGGGTGGCACGGATGGTGCCGCGCCGGGTCATTTCGAAGGGGATGCCCAGCTCTTCCAGGCGCTCGGCGACATAGCGCACGATGGTGTCGGTAAACCCGGTGGGGCTGGGAATGGCGAGCATTTCCAGCAACACTTTTTGCAGGTAGTTCAGATCCGGTTCGGGGATGGTTCGGCTCATAAAGACTCCTGTTGAAATAACAGGCTCAAGGGGCGATGCCGTCTGTGCCGACGCCTTCGCGAGCAAGCCCGCTCCCACATTGGAATGTGGTCTAAATGTGGGAGCGGGCTTGCTCGCGAAAGCGCCGGTTCAGGCAACACATCCCTCAAGCAAGCAGTTAACTGTGGGGAAACAACAAATCCACAAATTTTTCCGCAGTCGGCTGCGGCTCATGATTGGCCAGGCCCGCGCGTTCATTGGCTTCAATAAACACGTACTCGGGCTGGTCGGCCGCCGGCACCATCAGGTCCAGGCCGACCATGGGAATGTCCAGCGCACGCGCAGCGCGCACGGCGGCGTCCACCAGCGTGGGGTGCAGGATCGCGGTGACGTCCTCCAGGCAGCCGCCGGTGTGCAGGTTGGCGGTGCGGCGCACGGCCAGGGTTTGGCCACGGGGCAGGATGCTGCTGTAGTCGAAACCGGCAGCGTGCAGGGTGCGTTGGGTCTCGGCGTCCAGCGGGATTTTGCTTTCGCCATCGGTAGCGGCCTGGCGGCGCCGGCTCTGGGCTTCGATCAACGCGCCGATGGAATGCTGGCCGTCGCCGGTCACTTCGGCAGGGCGACGAATCGCGGCGGCGACCACTTCAAAGCCGATCACCAGGATGCGCAGGTCCAGGCCTTCGTGGAAGCTTTCGAGCAATACGCGGCTGTCGAACTGGCGCGCCGCTTCGATGGCTTTCTGCACCTCCTCGATGGTCTGCAAATCCACTGCCACGCCCTGGCCCTGCTCGCCATCCAGCGGCTTGACCACGATGCGCCGGTGCTCGTCGAGAAACTCCAGGTTGTCATCGGCACTGCCCGCCAGTTGCTGCTGCGGCAATTGCAAACCGGCAGCCTTGAGCACCTTGTGGGTCAGGCTTTTGTCCTGGCACAACGTCATGCTGATGGCGCTGGTCAGGTCGCTGAGGGATTCACGGCAGCGCACGCGGCGCCCGCCATGGCTCAGGGTGAACAAGCCTGCGTCAGCGTCGTCCACCTGCACATCAATGCCGCGTCGATGAGCCTCCTCGACAATGATCCGCGCATAGGGGTTGAACCCCGCCTGCGGGCCGGGGCCGAGAAACAGCGGCTGGTTGATGCCGTTTTTACGCTTGATCGCAAAAGTGGTCAGCGCACGGAAACCGAGCTTGGCATAGAGATTCTTGGCCTGACGGTTATCGTGCAGCACCGACAAATCCAGGTAGCTCAAACCCCGGCTCATAAAGTGTTCGACCAAGTGGCGCACCAGCACTTCACCCACACCAGGCCGCGTGCACTGCGGGTCAACCGCCAGACACCACAGGCTGCAACCGTTTTCCGGGTCGTGAAAGGCCTTCTGGTGATTCAAACCCATCACGCTGCCGATCACCGCGCCGCTGTCTTCATCCTCTGCCAGCCAATACACCGGGCCGCCTTGATGGCGTGGCGTCAGGCGTTCGGCGTCGACGGGCAACATGCCACGGCCCTGATAGAGCTGGTTGACCGCCTGCCAATCGGCTTCGGTCTGCACCCGGCGGATACGAAAGCCGCGAAACACGCGCGTGGCGGGGCGATAGTCGGTGAACCACAGGCGCAGGGTGTCGGACGGGTCGAGGAACAGTTGCTGCGGGTCGATGCCCAGAATCTGTTGGGGGGCGGCCACGTAGAGCGCGATGTCGCGTTCCCCGGCTTGCTCATTGAGCAGTTCTTCGGCCAGCGCCGCCGGGTCGGGAAACGTATGCCCGATCAACAAGCGCCCCCAGCCGCAATGCACTGCGATCGGTTCTGCGCTCAAGGGGCTGCCGTCTTCGGCCAGCCGGGCTTGCAGGCGCTCGTAGGAAGGCGCCTGGCCCTTGAGCAAGCGTTGGCTGTAAGCCGCTGCATGGGGTTTCATCGATCAGATTCCTTGTTCGCTGAGCCACAGGTTCAGCGCCGCCAGTTGCCACAGCTTGGAGCCGCGCAGTGGCGTCAGTTGCCCTTGCGGGTCGGTGAGCAGGCGGTCGAGCGTGGCGGGGTTGAACAGGCCGCGATCCTGGCTCGGATCGAGCAGCAGTTCGCGCACCCAGTTCAGCGTGTCGCCCTGCAAGTGCTTCAGGCCCGGCACCGGGAAGTAGCCTTTCTTGCGGTCGATGACTTCGCTCGGAATCACGCGGCGCGCGGCTTCTTTTAAGACTTGCTTGCCGCCATCGGGCAGTTTGAATTTGCCCGGCACACGGGCGGAAAGTTCGACCAGGCGGTAGTCCAGAAACGGCGTGCGCGCCTCAAGGCCCCAGGCCATGGTCATGTTGTCGACACGTTTGACCGGGTCGTCCACCAGCATCACCGTGCTGTCCAGGCGCAGAGCCTTGTCCACGGCGGCATCGGCGCCCGGCATTGCAAAATGCTCGCGCACAAAATCGCCGGCGGCGTCATTGGCCGTCAGCCATTTCGGCGCGACGGTAGCGGCGTAGTCGTCGTAGCTGCGGTCGAAAAACGCATCGCGGTAAGCGGCGTATGGGTCGCTCGCGCCGTCCACCTGCGGGTACCAGTGGTAACCGGCAAACAACTCATCCGCGCCCTGGCCGCTCTGCACCACTTTGCAATGCTTCGCCACTTCCCGCGACAGCAGGTAGAAAGCGATGCAGTCATGGCTGACCATTGGCTCGCTCATGGCGCGGAAGGCTGCGGGCAGCTGTTCGATGATCTCGCTTTCGGCGATGCGCAACTGGTGGTGGCGCGTGCCGTAGTGTTTGGCGATCAGGTCCGAGTATTGGAACTCGTTGCCGGCCTCGCCGCCCGCATCTTCGAAGCCGATGGAGAAAGTCGACAAGTCCTGTACGCCGACTTCGCGCAGCAAACCGACGAGCATGCTCGAATCGACCCCGCCGGAGAGCAACACACCTACATCCACGGCGGCGCGCTGGCGGATGGCCACGGCTTCGCGGGTGCTGTCGAGCACGCGGTCGGTCCAGTCTTCGAGGGTCAGGTTCTTTTCATCGTCACGCGGGCCGTAGGGCAGGGTCCACCAGACTTTCTGTTCGGTCTTGCCGCTGGCATCGATGCGCATCCAGCTCGCCGGTGGCAGCTTTTCGATGCCTGCCAGCAAGGTGCGCGGTGCAGGCACCACGGCATGGAAGTTCAGGTAATGGTTCAGCGCGACTGGGTCGAGGATCGGGTTGATATCACCGCCCTTGAGCAGCGCTGGCAACGCGGAGGCAAAGCGCAAACGCTGGCCGGTGCGCGACAGGTAGAGCGGCTTCACACCAAGGCGGTCGCGGGCGAGAAACAGGCGCTGGGCGTCACGTTCCCAGATGGCAAACGCGAACATGCCGTTGAGCTTGGGCAGCAGGGCTTCGCCCCAGGCGTGGTAGCCCTTGAGCAGCACTTCGGTGTCGCCGCCGGAATAGAAGGCGTAGCCCAGGGCTTCAAGCTCTTCTCTCAATTCCGGGAAGTTGTAGATCGCGCCGTTGAAGGCCAGGCTCAGGCCCAGGTGCGAATCGACCATCGGTTGGGCCGAGCCGTCCGACAGGTCCATGATTTTCAGGCGCCGGTGGCCCAGGGCAATCGGCCCTTGGGCATGGAAGCCCCAGGCGTCGGGGCCACGCGGGGCCAGGTGATGGGTGATGCGCTCAATGGCCGCCAGGTCGGCAGGTTGGGCATCGAAACGTAATTCTCCAGCTAATCCGCACATAAATTCCTTACCGGTTTTTCCGTTGGGGAGGGGTCAATATTCGATACGCCTTGAGGGGCGCGTACCCAGAAACTGACCCAGTGCTATCCGTGGAGTTTTAGACCGATAAGTTATAAGGCTGGCGAGCCTGACGCCGAGCCTATGCCTGTAGACAGCGCGTGGTCTGGCGGCGAGGGGTGGTACATAGCGTTGGAATACATGCGCAAAATCATTCGATTCGGTGGCTTAACTACCCGATATTCGAATGCTTTTTCAGGGGGTCGGGCGCTTAAGGTTTGTCCTGGATTTACAGCGCAACCTGGATGCAAGACCATCATGGAAAAACGCGATTTAAGTGAAGTCACCGAACCTCTGACTGAAGATGAACGGCTGGCAGTCTTGTTAGATGTGACGGGCGATCTGGATAAGGCGCGGGTCCTGCGCCAGACCTTGCCACCTTGGTTGGTCGAGGCTTCTCCCGTCAGCCTTGCGGCCTTGTTGCAAGCCCAACTCGACAGTGAGCATCCACGCCGTCAGGTCACCGCGTTGCTTGCGCGTGTGCAACCGCTGCATGAGTTCTGTGTCGAGCGCCTGCACACGTTTCTGTTAAGCAAAGAGGTCATGGATGTGGACGTGGAGCATGATCAGTTGGAGCTGCCCACGGGGTCCATGGTCAGTTCTCATCCCGTCGTGCCAGGTCTACGGATTGAAACCACTACCTGGAAGAAGTCCAGCTTGGTGGAGGCGGCTATGCGCAACTTCGAAGCGGCGCAGGCCAAGCCCGGTGGCGTGTCGTCACTGGCCGTGATTCGCTCCGCCGCGACGCGTGAAAAGGTACCGGGGCTCACGGCACAGCAGTTCATCGGTTATTGCCGTGAACTGGACCTGGGTGAGGCCTACCAACGCCATCTGTGTGATGTGTTTGCCGTGCCGCGCTGGGGGGAACAGCCCGAGGGCGGCCTCAGCTACAACCCGGGGGCGGTGTCTATCGGACAGTCCAAACGCCTGGACATGCAGATCGATTTGCACATTGCCTGTGCGAAGGGGGATGTCAGCGCCGCGATGGGTAAGCGCTTGCTCCAGTTACTCAAAGCTGACCGCCCGGCCAGCGAAATGGCGTTCCTGACACCCCTGAATAAACTGCTGGTCTGGCAGGGCCTGAATATCGACGACGCTTGTCTCTGGGGCGTATTGGTGGTGAGTGAAGACGACCCCGGCAGCCTCGGCAATGGTTCATTTTTGGTGTACATGCCCAATGAACCGGTCAGGGCTTGGTATGAATACGAGGCATGGGAAGACTTCAAGACTTACCTGACCTTGAAGCTGCAGGTGGCTTCTTATCGAGCTTACTTCCAGGGCTGCCTGGATGAGAATGACCGTATCGGTTTTTTTCAAACCTTTGACCAGGGCAAGCGCCTGGGGCGTATTGACCCTGTGCCGGTGACCGTCAATTTCTCGGATTTCTATTTCAATGCCTGCACTGGAAAGATCCAGCGCGATGCTCTGGCGCTGGCGGTACCCGCGGCTTTGGTGGACGAGGAGGCCGCTGAAGACCGGTGGATGGCCTATCTGGAGGAGGGTCTGGATGTACTGAATGTGGCTGCGTTTTTCGTGCCGGTGATCGGCCAACTGATGATGGGCGTGGCGATCGGGCAAATCCTCGGGGAGGTGTTCGAGGGGGTTGAGGACTGGAGCCATGGCGACAAAGCCGAGGCCTTGCAACACCTGGTGAATATCGGTGAAAACCTCGCGGCCATGGTGGCGTTTGCGATAGGAGGGCGAGTCGTCGGCTCGCTCAAGGCCAAGGTGCTGTCCACGGAGTTTTTCAACGGTACTGAGGCGATCACGCGCGCTGACAATCGCTCCGGGCTCTGGCGACCGCGATTGGCGCCCTATAGCCAGAGCTTGGAGGGTGCAGAGCAGTGGGCTGCGGATAGCAAAGGTATTTTCCAGACACGCGGCCAATCGTGGATCAACATCGAGGGCTCGGTTTACTCGGTGACCTTTGATCCCCAAATCGGCCAATGGCGGATCAACCACCCGTCACGACTGATGGCTTACCGCCCAGCCCTGCATCACAACTTCCAGGGGGGCTGGCAACACGCGTTTGAACGGCCGGAGCAATGGCGTAGCGTGCGCTATGGTTTGACCCGGCTCGACCCCGGCCTTGAAGCAATCAGCGAGACGGACCTGGAGGACATCGCTGGTATCACGCAGATGAGCCTGCCAGAGGTGCAACGCCTGGCACTGGCGCATGAGGCCTTGCCGCAACGCTTCCAGGATTGCGTGGCACGTTTCAAGCAGCACCACAAAGTGGCCGATCTCATTGAGCAACTGGGCCGCGGTGAGACCCCGGCGGCTGATACGGCACGTACCCAGATGCTGGCTTTGCCGCTGATGCCGGGGTGGCCCAAGGGGCGTTTTTTCGAGGTGCTGGGCGAAGACGAGGTATTGCTGGAAAGTTACCCGGATGTGGCACCTTTCGACTATGAAGACTTGAGTATCCATATCACCCAACGCCAGCTCAAGGAGGGTCAGGTGATGCAGACGTTGTTGCAGGCGTTGAGCGATGAGGAACGCAGCACGCTGTTGGGCCAATCGGTCACATCGGACCAGGCGCAGACGTTGCTTCAGCGGCGGTTGTTGGACACCCTCAACGCCCGGCAACAGGCGCTGACCCAGGTGTTGTATGAGGATCAGGACGGCCTCGCAAAGGGCGTCTTGAAAACCCTTAAAGACGCCCATCCTGAACTTTCCAACCGCATGGCGTGGGAGCTGTTGAGCAAGGCCACTGACGTGCAGCGTCGCCGTCTGCGCATCTCCGGCCGTGTGTCACTGGGGCTTGCCGAGCGCGCGCGCAAAGCGGTCGGGCGTATGCAGGTCGATTGTGCGTTGACGGGTTTGTACCTGCCGGAGCAGGCCTTGCCTGCAACCCGACGCATCGCCCTTGGCGCAACGCAACACTTGTCGGGCTGGCCTCGCGATATATTCCTGCAACTTCGCCAGCAGAGTATCAGGGGCGAGGTATTGGCCGAGGCAGGCCGGTCTTCGGCCAGGACCAAATGCACACTGGTCCAGACGGCCGAGGGTTTCCAGGCCTTTGATAAAGAGAGCCAACCCTTGGGCAATAAAGCTGGCGGCCCTTACGGGTTCTATCGGGCGTTGCTCGATACTGTGCCCGCGCTCCAGCGGGCCCGCCTGAACCTGCAGGGTGATTGGGCGCCGCAGCAACTGCTCAGCCGTATTCGCGCAACGACCCGGGATCAGCGACATCGGATGCGGGAGTATTTATGGGCTGAGCAGGCCCCGGTTGAGGCCCCGGTTGCCTCCTGTATTCAGGCTTCACCTCCGGCATTGCCGCCTGTCGCGCCCGCGCTGATGCGAAAACTGAGAAGGCTTTATCCGCTGATGGATGACGGCCAACTGTCCCAATTGATCCAGGGAGCAGGCACTGAGGCGTTGACTCAAGCCAAAGCCGTTGAAGCCTTGGAGCAGCAATTTGCTGCGCTGCACCGCGCCTTGAAAATCTGGCGCAGCGACCGTTCGGCTTACAACCCTCAAGATACCCCGTTATCGGACTACCGACTGACTCGATATCAGGTGGCCACAGCCATTGAGCAGGCCTGGAAACGTATGCTTCACGGGGGCAATCACCACGGCAACAGCGTGGAGAGTCTTTCGTTGGACTCAATGCTGGGAGCACCATTGCCCATGCTGCCGGCACATGTCCAGTTCGATCATCTGGAGGTACTGTCCCTTAACGACATGAAGCTGGACCACTCGGTTGCATACTTTCTCAAACACTTCAAGAACCTGAGATATTTGAGCCTTTCAGGAAACCACGTCACCCGGTTGCCTGAGGCGTTGTCCCATATGTCCGCGCTGGAGTACTTGAACCTCACCCACAATGGTCTGCAACTCACCCAGCATACCCGTGCCACTTTGGGCAAAATGCACAGCTTGCAGGTGTTGATTTTGACCGGTAACAAGCTGCTGAACCCGCCTGATGTCAGCGGCCTGTCGAAGCTGCGCAAACTGATGCTCAACAATTGCCAGCTCATGGAGCTCCCCTACGGCGCTGATCAAGTGCCCTACCTGGAAAAACTTGATTTGAGCGCCAATTTGATCAGCGAACTGCCGGGTTGGGTGAGCGATATGAAACCCAAGTATGCCCAGGCATTCAACTTGAAATTGAATCCGCTGGACCCGCGCAGTCAGCAATTATTGCGTGACTACCGGGCGAACTATGGTGTGGGCATGGGGTATCAGGAAGATGACATCGCACATTTGACCGAACAAAAGGCGCGTGAGAACTGGTTGCCCGATCAACGTGCGGCTGATTTTGCCGAGAAAAACCGTACTTGGGTCGGGCTCCGGGATGAGCCGAATACTGACGGTTTTTTCAACGTGCTGGCACAACTGGGCAGTACTCAAGACGCGATTCTCGTCCGGGAAGATTTGGAACGGCGCGTATGGCGTGTGCTTGATGCCTGTGGCTCCGACACCCGTTTACGTGAGGAACTCTTTGATTTTGCGGCAACGAGGCTTAACTGCGATAACGCTGCCGCGGAAAGCTTCAGCAATCTTGAAGTGGTGGTGGAGAGGCATGAGGCCTCCCGGCTTTCCAGAGATGGGCAGTTGACGCAGGCGCAGTTACTGGAACTGGCCACGCGGCTGTTTCGCCTTGATCGTGTGCAACGCTTGGCCAGTGACTATGTAGCGGAGCATCCGGGAGTCGATGCGCTGGAGGTCAACCTGGCGTTTCGAAGCGGCCTCGCCAGTGAGCTGAACTTGCCGAACCAGCCTCGGTATATTCATCGCGTTGAGTTGAGTGGCGTGACGGCCGCGGATTTGGCCGCCGCGCGCGACATCGTCAATGCGCAGGAGCAGTCTGCCCGACTGTTGGATTTCCTGGTGGAGTTACCCCTCTGGAGGGAACACCTCGAAAGCACCCATGAGGCACGTTTTCAGGCGGTGAGAGAGCCTTACGACACTCGCATGGACGGGCTTTTCGAGGTGCGCCGCACGCTGAAAAATGGTGATTACACCGTGCAGGCGGCCAACCTTCGGGCCGAACGAATGGCGGCTGAAAAAGCCGAGCTGGAGCACCTGACCCGGGAGGTATTGAGGCAGGATGTGCTCGGCCGTCAGGGGGCGTGCGCGATCCCCTAAGTCTTGGTGGCGACGTTGCGGATCAACCTGCGCAGGGCAAATCGATTGGGGTGGCAGGCCTCGGCAACGCTGCGCGGCAGTGGCAGCGGCTCCTCATTAATCCATGCTGCGACCAGTTCGCCGCACAGGGGAGCGGTTACCAGCCCGCGTGAACCGTGCCCGCTGTTGACGTACAGGTCCGGCAGCCAGGGGCAAGAGGTGTCCGGCACATGCCGGGCGTCTTTGCTCAGTACGGCATAGGCCTGGTTGAATGTCGCGAGATCAGCCAGTGGCCCGACGATGGGCAGGTAATCGGGGCTGGTGCAACGGAACGCGGCGCGGCCCTCCAGCTGTTCGGGTGCCAGCCTGTCGGCGCCCAGGCGGTGCAGCAAGTCTTCGGATATTTCCCGCAGCATCGTCAGGTTGCCTGCATGTTCGGCAGCTGTCGGCGTCAGGTCGTCACTCTTAAAGTCGAAACTGGCGCCAAGGGTGTGTTCACCCAGGCGCGCAGGGGCGACGTAGCCTTCGGCACAGACCACGGTGGCCAATGCTTCGCTCGCCGGGGTTTGCGCCAGCCGGGTGATTTGCCCGCGAATGCGCTTGAGCGGCAGGTCGGCGCTGAACGGGAAACGCTTGATCTCGGCGGCGCCAGCGAGCACCACCACGCTGGCGCTTGCCAGCACATGATCGCTGTCGAGGGCTTGCCAATGATCGTCGACCCGGCGCAGTTCAAGCGTTTCATGATGGGGGAGGACTTCAATCAGCGGATGCGCCGCTTGCCACTGGCACAGCGCAGGCGGATGCACCCAACCGCCTTCGGGGAAAAACAGGCCGCCCTGGGCCAATTGAATGCCCGCGCGCGTTTGCGCCTGCTCTTTGTCCAACACGTGCAACAACTGGGGTGCAAACGCTGCGGCCAACTGCGCCTGGCGCTCGGTTTCCTTGGCGTCGAACGCCAATTGCAGCACACCGCAACCGTCCCAATCGACACCGCGATGCAAGTGTTCCAGCAAGCGCCGGGTATGGCCGAAACCGCTCAGAATCAACTGCGACAACGCCGTGCCATGGGCCGAAAGCTTCAGATACAACACGCCCTGTGGATTGCCTGAAGCCTCTTGAGCCAGAGCGGCGTGGCGCTCCAGCAGGCTGACGCGCCAACCACGAGCGGCGAGGCTGGCGGCGGTGGCGCACCCGGCCAGGCCGCCGCCGATGACCATCGCGTGGCGCTCGCCAGTAATTGCGGGCGGCCGTGCGAACCATGGCTTGGCCGCCGGGGGCGCGGGTGTTTCCTCGGGCCAGCCGAGGAATTCGCCGCGCAGGATCTCCCACTTGTGGCCGATGCCCGGTGTGCGCTTCATCTTGAAACCCGCCGCATTGATCAGCCGCCGCACCCAGCCGGTGCTGGTAAAGGTGCTGATGGTCGAGCCGGGTGCGGCCAGGCGTGCCAGTTCGGCAAACAGTTCGGCGGTCCACATGTCGGGGTTTTTCGCCGGGGCGAAACCGTCGAGAAACCACGCGTCGATCTGTGCGTCCAGCTGCGGCAATTGCTCCAGGGCGTCGCCAATCAACAGGGTCAGGGTCACGCGGCCGTTGTCCAGCACCAGACGCTGGAAGCCTTGATGGATGGCGATGTACTGCGCCAACAGTTGCTCGGCAAACGGTGCAAGCTCGGGCCAGAGGGCGAGGGCGCGTTGCAGGTCGGCGTGGCTCAGCGGGTATTTTTCCACGCTGACAAAATGCAGTCGCGCACCCGCCACGGCGTGCTGATCGAACAATTGCCAGGCGCACAGGAAATTCAGGCCGGTGCCGAAACCGGTCTCACCAATCACCAACCGCCCGCCCGCCGGCAACGCCGCAAAGCGCGCCTGCAAACGGTTCTGTTCAAGGAACACATAGCGGGTTTCATCAAGGCCCGACTTATCGGAAAAGTACACGTCGTCGAACACCCGCGAGTGCGGGCGGCCTTGGTCATCCCAGTCGAGCTGGGCGTGGGTGATGGGGTTCATGGGCGGCTCGGTAAAGACAAGGCGGCCATTCTAGCCGATCAACCGGCAATGATTTGACCCACGGCAAGCGCGGGTGGAATTTCCTCCCGCGTGTTGTTGCCCAATCCGCTAGTCTTGATCCATCTTGAAACGGAGCTGCCCATGTTCGAATCCGCCGAAATCGGTCACGCCATCGACAAAGACACCTACGACGCCGAAGTCCCGGCCCTGCGTGAAGCCCTGCTGGAGGTGCAGTACGAACTGCAACAGCAGAAACGCTTCCCGGTGATTATTTTGATCAACGGCATCGAAGGCGCCGGCAAGGGCGAGACCGTCAAGCTGCTCAATGAATGGATGGACCCGCGCCTGATCGAGGTGCGCACCTTCGACCAGCAAACCGACGAAGAACTGGCGCGCCCACCGGCCTGGCGCTACTGGCGCCAATTGCCGGCCAAGGGCCGCATGGGCATCTTTTTCGGCAACTGGTACAGCCAGATGCTGCAAAGCCGGGTGCACGGGCAGATCAAGGACGCACGCCTGGACCAGGCCATTGCCGGTGCCGAGCGCCTGGAGAAAATGCTCTGCGATGAAGGCGCGCTGATCTTCAAGTTCTGGTTCCACCTCTCCAAGAAGCAAATGAAAGCGCGGCTCAAGGCCCTGGCCGATGACCCGCTGCACAGCTGGCGCATCAGCCCGCTGGATTGGCAGCAGTCCGAAACCTACGACAAGTTTGTGCATTTCGGTGAACGCATCCTGCGCCGTACCAGCCGCGACTATGCGCCGTGGCATGTGATCGAAGGCGTGGATGCGCATTACCGCAGCCTCACGGTGGGCAAGATCCTCCTCGAAAGCCTGCAAAACGCGCTGAAAGTACCCAAGGGCAAGGCCAGTGGCATGAACCCGGCGCCGTTGATTGCGTCGGTGGACAAGAAGAGCCTGCTGGACAGCCTCGACCTGAATCAGCGCCTGGAAAAGGACGATTACGAAGAACAACTGATCACCGAGCAGGCGCGTTTTTCGGGTTTGATGCGCGACAAACGCATGCGCAAGCACGCGCTGGTCACCGTGTTTGAAGGCAATGACGCAGCGGGCAAGGGCGGTGCGATCCGCCGGGTGGCGGCGGCGCTGGACCCGCGTCAGTACCACATCGTGCCGATTGCCGCGCCGAGTGAAGACGAGCGTGCCCAGCCGTATCTGTGGCGCTTCTGGCAGAAAATTCCGGCGCGCGGCATGTTCACCGTGTTCGACCGCTCCTGGTACGGCCGCGTGCTGGTGGAGCGCATCGAAGGCTTCTGCACGCCGGCGGACTGGATGCGCGCCTATGGCGAGATCAATGACTTCGAAGAGCAATTGCGCGACGCGGGCGTGATCGTGGTCAAGTTCTGGCTGGCCATCGACAAGGACACGCAACTGGAGCGTTTCCAGGCCCGTGAAGACATCCCGTTCAAACGCTTCAAAATCACCGAAGACGACTGGCGCAACCGCGACAAGTGGGACGAATACCGCGCCGCCGTGGGCGATATGGTCGACCGCACCAGCACCGAAATCGCGCCCTGGACCTTGGTGGAAGCCAACGACAAACGCTGGGCGCGGGTCAAGGTGCTGCGCACGATCAACCGGGCGCTGGAAGAGGCGTTCGACAAGACCGACAAGCACGACAAGAAGAAAAAGAAATAAAAGAGGCAGTGCGGTCATGCTTTTGTATAGGCGGGGTGAATGATCGTCGCGGTTGGGAATACCTGGATCTATGCTCGATCCATCTCCCAACAACCACAAGATCGAGGTAGCCCATGCGTGAAGTAGTGATCGTCGACAGCGTGCGAACCGGCCTGGCCAAATCCTTTCGCGGCAAGTTCAACCATACCCGCCCCGATGACATGGCCGCCCATTGCGTCAATGCGCTGCTGACGCGCAATGGCATCGACCCGGCCACGGTGGAAGACTGCATTGTCGGCGCCGGCTCCAACGAAGGCGCCCAGGGTTACAACATCGGCCGAAACGTGGCCGTGCTCTCGCAACTGGGCACTGGCGTGGCGGGCATGACCCTGAACCGCTTTTGCTCCTCGGGCTTGCAGGCGATCGCCATTGCGGCCAACCAGATTGCCTCGGGTTGCAGCGACATCATTGTGGCGGGCGGCGTGGAATCCATCAGCCTGACCATGAAAAGCGTCAACACCGACAACCTGATCAACCCGCTGCTCAAGGAGCAGGTGCCGGGCATCTATTTCCCCATGGGCCAAACCGCTGAGATCGTCGCGCGCCGCTACAACGTCAGCCGCGAAGCGCAGGACCTGTACGCCCTGCAAAGCCAGCAGCGTACAGCTCAGGCCCAGGCCGACGGCTTGTTCGACGACGAAATCGTGCCGATGGCGGTCAAGTATAAAGTCGAAGACAAGAACACTGGCGCGGTGCAGGTGCTCGACGGCGTGGTGGATCGCGACGACTGCAACCGCCCCGACACCACGCTGGCCAGCCTGCAAGGCTTGAAACCGGTGTTTGCCGAAGACGGCTCGGTGACGGCGGGCAACTCGTCGCAACTGTCCGACGGTGCTTCGATGACCCTGGTAATGAGCCTGGAAAAGGCCCTGGAACTGGGGCTCAAGCCCAAGGCGTTTTTCCGCGGCTTCACCGTGGCCGGTTGCGAACCGGACGAAATGGGCATCGGCCCGGTGTTCTCGGTGCCCAAATTGCTCAAGGCCAAGGGCTTGCAGGTGGCGGATATCGACCTGTGGGAGCTCAATGAGGCGTTCGCGTCGCAGTGCCTGTATGCGCGCAATCGCCTGGAAATTGATAATGCGAAATACAACGTCAACGGCGGCTCGATTTCCATCGGTCACCCGTTCGGCATGACCGGTTCGCGGCAGGTAGGGCACCTGGTGCGTGAGCTGCAACGGCGCAACCTGCGTTATGGCATCGTCACTATGTGCGTGGGCGGCGGCATGGGGGCTACCGGCCTGTTCGAAGCCGTGCGTTAAATCTTACTGAAGAAACCGGATCAAAAATGTGGGAGCTGGCTTGCCTGCGATGGCGGTGTATCAGTCAACCATTCTTTGGCTGCCACTGCGCTATCTCAGGCAAGCCAGCTCCCACATTTAAATTGTGTCGTAGCCCAACTCTTCTGCTTACCTCTAGAATGCCCCACCACTTCCTCAGGCATTCGGGGCGCTCATGCACATCTCTTCCGGTCGCTGGGTCTACGGCTTTGGCTTGACCCTGTTGACTGCGTTTCTCTGGGGCATCCTGCCGATCAAACTCAAGCAGGTTCTGCAAGTGATGGACCCGATCACCGTCACCTGGTTTCGCCTGGTCGTTGCCGGCAGTTGCTTGTTTATCTACCTGGCGTTGACCCGGCGTTTGCCCAGCCGCAAGGTCTTGGGCCCCAAGGGCGGCTGGCTGGTGGGGATGGCGGTGTGCGGCCTGGTGGGCAACTACGTGCTGTATCTGGTCGGCCTGAAAATGCTCAGCCCCGGCACGGCGCAGTTGGTGGTGCAGATGGGGCCGATCTTTCTGATGGTCGCCAGTGTGTTCGTGTTCAAGGAGCGTTTCAGCCTGGGGCAGGGGGTGGGGCTGGTGGTGCTGATCATTGGCTTCGGGTTGTTCTTCAACCAGCGGCTGGTGGAAATGCTGACGTCCCTCGGCACCTATACGGCGGGCGTGCTGACAATTTTGCTCGCCACCACCATTTGGGTGTTCTACGCCCTGGGCCAGAAGCAATTGCTGACGGTATGGAATTCGCTGCAAGTGATGATGGTGATCTACCTGTCGTGTGCCGTGCTGCTCACGCCGTGGGCCCATCCGCTGGAAGCGCTGGACTTGAGCCCGCTGCAAGGCTGGCTGCTGTTGGCCTGCTGCATGAACACGCTGGTGGCCTATGGCGCCTTTGCCGAAGCCTTGGCGCATTGGGAGGCTTCACGGGTCAGCGCGACCCTGGCGCTTACGCCCTTGGTGACCTTTGTGGCGGTGGCGTTGGCGGCGTGGTTGTGGCCCGATTTTGTCCAGGCCGAAGAGATCAACGCCCTGGGCTATGCCGGGGCGTTGGTGGTGATGCTGGGCTCGGCGACCGTGGCGCTCGCGCCGTCGCTGGTGGCCGGGCTCAAGGCCCGGCGGTTGCGTCTGGCGTCTTAGTGCCCGGCTTCAAGCATGTTTTGTGGGCGCACCCACTGGTCAAACTCGGCATCCGTGAGAAAGCCCAGGTCCAGCGCGGCCTGGCGCAGGGTCAGGCCTTCGGCGTAGGCCTTCTTGGCGATCTGCGCTGACTTGTCGTAGCCGATATGCGGGTTGAGCGCCGTCACCAGCATCAGCCCGCGCTCCAGGTGTTCGGCCATCTGCTCGGCGTCGGGCTCAAGGCCCGCCACACAGTGTTCCTGGAAGTTGTTGCAGCCGTCGGCCAGCAGGCGGATCGATTCCAGCAGGTTGTGGATGATCACCGGTTTGTACACGTTCAACTGCAAGTGCCCTTGGCTGGCGGCAATGCCGATGGTCACGTCATTGCCCAGCACCTGGCACGCCAGCATCGACAGCGCTTCGCACTGGGTCGGGTTGACCTTGCCCGGCATGATCGAACTGCCCGGCTCGTTGGCCGGCAACTTGACCTCGGCAAGCCCCGCACGCGGGCCGGAGCCCAACAGGCGCAAGTCGTTGGCCAGTTTCATCAGGGCCACGGCCAGGGTTTTCAGGGCCCCGTGCAGCGTGACCAGCGGCTCGTGGCCGGAGAGGGCGGCGAACTTGTTCGGCGCGGTCACGAACGGCAAGCCTGACAAGGCGGCCAGCTCGGAGGCAATCGCCTCGCCAAAGCCGTGGGGCGAATTCAGGCCGGTGCCGACCGCAGTGCCGCCCTGGGCCAGTTCGCAGACGGCGGGCAGGGCGCTGCGCAGCGCGCGCTCGGCGTAATCAAGTTGGGCGATAAACGCCGAGAGTTCTTGCCCAAAAGTGATCGGCGTCGCATCCATCATGTGGGTACGGCCGGTTTTCACCAGCTTCACATGCCGCGCCGACAGCTCCGCCAAGCCGCCGGACAGATTACCGATGGCCGGCAACAGCTGTTGGTGGATGGCCTGCACCGCTGCGATGCTCATGGCGGTGGGGAAGCAATCGTTGGAACTCTGTGACCGGTTCACATGATCGTTGGGGTGTACCGGGCTCTTTCCGCCACGGGCCTTGCCCGACAATTCGTTGGCGCGGCCGGCGATCACTTCGTTGGCGTTCATGTTGCTTTGGGTGCCGCTGCCGGTCTGCCAGACCACCAGCGGGAACTGGTCGTCATGTTGGCCTGCGAGCACTTCATCGGCGGCCTGTTCGATCAGGCGGGCGATGTCGGCGGGCAGGTCGCCGTTGCGGTCGTTGACCCGTGCGGCGGCCTTCTTGATCAGGGCCAGGGCGTGCAATACCGCCAGCGGCATGCGTTGCTCGCCGATGGCGAAATTCACCAGCGAACGTTGGGTCTGAGCGCCCCAGTAAGCGTCATCCGGGACGTGGACTTCTCCCAGGCTGTCGGTTTCGATACGGCTCATCGGGCACACTCCTTCAGGTTCGTTTGCGCAGTTTAGGCTGTGATCGGCCAGTGGGGTTCCATAAAAGACGTTTCATCGGCCGTCGGCCCCGCAAAACCAAGTCCTACAAGGCCTGGGGTTGAGCCGCGAGGTTTTTTAGGCGCAGAATGGTCGCCCTTGGGGTCTTACCTCGCCTGCTAGAAAAGGAAACTCGATGACTCGTCTTCGTGCCATCTGTACCGCGGTTGCTCTGGTTTGCGCCAGCGGCCAGGTTTTTGCCGATACCGCCAGCCATAACGCCAGTGCCGAAGCCTTCCTTACCCTGGCCCACGCTGACAAGCTGGGTACCCCGGTGTACATGCAAGTGCAGCAAATGTTCGCCCAGCGTTTCGAACAGACCAAGGCGCCTGCCGCCAAGCAGTCCGTACTGGACAGCTACCAGGCCAAGGCCAACGCCGCCCTGGACCAGGCTATCGGCTGGCCGAAGCTGAAACCGGACATGGTCAAGCTCTACACCACCAACTTCAGCGAATCCGAGCTCAAGGACCTGGTTGCCTTCTACCAGTCTCCACTGGGCAAGAAAGTCCTGGAAAAAATGCCGCAGCTGACCCAGCAATCGGCCCAGATGACCCAGGCCAAGCTGGAAAGCGCCGTGCCGGTGGTCAACAAGCTGCTGGAAGACATGACCAACGAGCTGGCACCGGCCAAAGCCGCCGCTCCGGCCAAGAAGAAGTAAGCAGGAATGACCATGCAACAGCGTATCGAAACGGCGCTCGCCGCCCTGGGCCCGCAACACTTGAGCGTGCTGGACGAAAGCCACATGCACAGCCGTGGGTTGCAGACCCACTTCAAGGCCGTGCTGGTCAGCCAGCAGTTCGAGGGGCTTAACCGCGTCAAGCGCCACCAGACGGTCTACGCCACCCTCGGTGACCTGATGAGCGAGTTTCATGCGTTGGCGCTGCATACCTACACGCCCGATGAATGGGCGAAAATCGACGCAGCCCCGGCCTCGCCGACCTGCGCCGGCGGGCATGACTGATGATTGGGTGTCTCTGACACCGGGCATTTGTTAGAATCCGCAACGCGCCGCTTAGCCGGCGCGTTTTTTTTGCATCCGGTTCACCCCTTACGAGGGTAGCCACCTGGAGAGAACACCCATGACTCAACCGATTGTCGTGGCGGCACTGTATAAGTTCGTCACCCTCGAAGATTACGTCGCCCTGCGCGAGCCACTGCTGCAGGCGATGGTCGACAACGGCATCAAAGGCACTTTGCTGATCGCCGAAGAAGGCATCAACGGCACTGTTTCCGGCAGCCGCGAAGGCATTGACGGCCTGATGGCCTGGCTGAAGAACGACCCGCGCATGGACGACATCGACCACAAAGAATCGTACTGCGACGACCAGCCGTTCTACCGCACCAAGGTCAAGCTCAAGAAAGAGATCGTGACCCTGGGCGTTGAAGGCGTGGACCCGAACAAAAAAGTCGGCACCTACGTCGACCCGCAAGACTGGAACGCGCTGATCAGCGACCCTGAAGTATTGTTGATCGACACCCGCAACGATTACGAGGTGTCGATCGGTACTTTTGAAGGCGCAATCGACCCGAAGACCACCAGTTTTCGCGAATTTCCCGACTACATCAAAGCCAATTTCGACCCGGCCAAGCACAAGAAAGTCGCCATGTTCTGCACCGGCGGCATTCGCTGTGAGAAGGCGTCGAGCTACATGCTCAGCGAAGGCTTCGATGAGGTGTACCACCTCAAGGGTGGCATTCTGAAGTACCTCGAAGAGGTGCCGCAGGAAGAGACCAAATGGCAGGGCGACTGCTTTGTGTTCGATAACCGCGTGACCGTGCGTCACGACTTGAGCGAAGGCGACTACGATCAATGTCATGCCTGCCGTACACCGGTGAGCGTCGAAGACCGCGCGTCCGAGCACTATGTGGCCGGCATCAGTTGCCCGCATTGCTGGGATAAGCTGCCGGAGAAGACCCGTCGCAGTGCGATTGACCGGCAAAAGCAGATCGAGCTGGCCAAGGCCCGCAACATGCCGCACCCGATTGGCTTCAACTACAAGCAAACCCCTTCCGAGGCCTGACCCATGCCCGCGCGCCTGCTCTATGTGATGGACCCGATGTGTTCCTGGTGCTGGGGCTTTGCCCCGGTGGCCGAGGCGTTGGTGGAGCAGGCCCAGGCGGCCGGCGTGGAGTTGCATCTGGTGGTGGGTGGCTTGCGCACCGGCAGCGGCGCGGCGCTGGAGCCGGCGACGCGGCGCTACATTCTTGAGCACTGGCAGGCAGTCACCGACGCCACTGGCCAGCCGTTCAAGCGGGAAGGGGCATTGCCGGACGGTTTTGTGTATGACACCGAGCCCGCCTGTCGCGCCATCGTCACTGCGCGCAGCCTGGCGCCGGACTGCGCCTGGAAACTGCTGGGGCTGATCCAGCGCGCGTTTTATGTCGAGGGTCGCGATGTGACCCTCGCCAGCGTACTGGTGGAACTGGCTGAGCAGGCCGGTATCCCGCGCATCGAGTTTGCCGGCGAGTTTGACCGTGCCGAACAGCATGCCGCGACGGCTGCCGATTTCACCTGGGTGCAGGATCTGGGCATTGCCGGTTTCCCCACGTTGTTGGCCGAGCGCAATGGGCAATTGGCTTTGTTGACCAACGGTTACCAGCCGCTGACCGAGCTGTCGCCTTTGTTGGGCCGATGGCTGGAGCGAGCAACCTGTGCATGATCAGCCAGACACCCACGAGCAGCCCAAACGCACCGACCGCCTGACCTGGGCGGAAATTCGCCGCCTGGCCCTGCGCCACAAGAAGTCCTTGTGGATCGCCAATGGCGTTGCCGTGCTGGCGACGCTCTGCAGCGTGCCCATTCCCCTGCTGTTGCCTTTGCTGGTAGACGAAGTGCTGCTCGGCCATGGCGATGCCGCGCTGAAAGTGATGAACCACGCACTGCCGCTGGGCTGGCAGAAGGCTGCCGGCTACATCGGCCTGATGCTGCTGGTGACCCTGGCCCTGCGTTGTGGCGCGCTGGTGTTCAACGTGGTCCAGGCGCGGCTGTTTGCACGGCTGGCCAAGGACATTGTGTACCGCATCCGCGTGCGCCTGATCGAGCGGCTTAAACGCATTTCCCTCGGTGAGTACGAAAGCCTGGGCAGCGGCACCGTCACCACGCACCTGGTCACCGACCTGGATACGCTGGACAAATTCGTCGGCGAAACCCTCAGCCGTTTCCTGGTGGCCATGCTGACACTGGTGGGGACGTCCGCGATTCTGGTGTGGATGCATTGGCAACTGGCCTTGCTGATCCTTTTGTTCAACCCGCTGGTGATCTACGCCACGGTGCAGTTGGGCAAGCGCGTCAAACACCTGAAAAAACTGGAAAACGACAGCACCTCGCGTTTCACCCAGGCGCTGACCGAGACGCTGGACGCTATCCAGGAAGTGCGTGCAGGCAACCGCCAGGGTTTTTTCTTGGGGCGTTTGGGCCAGCGAGCCCAGGAAGTGCGTGACTACGCCATTCACTCGCAGTGGAAAACCGACGCCTCCAGCCGCGCCAGCGGTTTGCTGTTTCAGTTCGGCATCGACATCTTTCGCGCGGCGGCGATGCTCACGGTGCTGTTTTCCGACCTGTCCATCGGCCAGATGCTCGCCGTGTTCAGCTACCTGTGGTTCATGATTGGCCCGGTGGAACAGCTTTTGAACCTGCAATACGCCTATTACGCGGCGGGCGGGGCGGTGACGCGTATCAACGAACTGCTGGCGCGTGCCGATGAGCCGCAATACGCTGGCGGGGAAGATCCTTTCACCGGGCGTGAGACGGTAGGCATTGAGGTCCGCGGCCTGAACTTCGGCTATGGCGAAGAGCGGGTACTCGACGGGTTGAACCTGGCCATTGCGCCGGGTGAAAAGGTGGCGATTGTGGGTGCCAGCGGCGGCGGCAAAAGTACCCTGGTGCAATTGTTGCTGGGGCTCTATACGCCGCAAGCGGGCAGCATTCGCTTCGGTGGCGCGACCCAGCAAGCCATTGGCCTGGAAACCATTCGTGAAAACGTCGCCGTGGTGCTGCAACACCCGGCGCTGTTTAACGACACCGTGCGTGCCAACCTGACCATGGGCCGCGAACGCACGGACCAGGCCTGCTGGCAGGCACTGGAAATTGCCCAACTGGAGGCGACCGTCAAGGCCTTGCCCCAGGGCCTGGACAGTGTAGTGGGGCGTTCTGGCGTGCGCTTTTCCGGCGGGCAGCGCCAGCGACTGGCCATCGCCCGGATGGTGCTGGCCGAACCCAAAGTGGTGATTCTGGACGAGGCGACTTCCGCACTGGACGCCGCCACCGAATACAACCTGCACCAGGCGCTGGCGCGGTTTCTCAGTGGCCGTACTACACTGATCATCGCCCACCGCCTGTCGGCAGTGAAGCAGGCTGATCGAGTATTGGTGTTTGACGGTGGTCATATCGCTGAGGACGGCGATCATCAGCAGCTGATTGCCGATGGGGGTTTGTACGCCAAGCTTTACGGGCACTTGCAACAAGTACGTTGATTTAGCCTAGGCTGTGCTATCGGAAGCGGTTTTTCGCGTGCGTATCCAGCAGTGCATGTGCAAGGGACTTCATGAAGCAAAAGCGGACTCTCGGAACGCCTCGGCTGTTGGGCATCGTCTGGCCCTTTATCGCCGTTGTGTTGTTCCAGGCATTGTTGGGCTGCGTCAGTCTCTACGTGCTTTCAGCCGTGCGCGGCTATGTGGCCGGTGAAAGCTTGTGGTCCAAGGGCCAGAAGGACGCCATCTATTACCTGACGCTCTATGCAGATAATCGCGAAGAAACGACCTTCCTCAAATACCAGCAGGCCATCGCGGTGCCCCAGGGCGGGCACGAGTTGCGTATTGCCCTGGACCACCCCACGCCAGACCTGGTGGCCGCGCGCCACGGCATTCTTAAAGGCGGCAACCACCCGGACGACGTCTCCAGCCTGATCTGGCTCTATCTCAATTTTCGCCACTTCAGTTACCTGGAAAAAGCCATTGAACTGTGGACTGTCGGCGACGGTTACCTGGTGCAACTCGATGAACTGGCTCAGGAGATGCACCGCGCGGTCAGCAGCGATCAGGTGAGTGGCAACCAGGTACGCCAATGGAAGGCGCGCATCATCGCGATCAATGACGGTGTGACACCGGCCGCCAAGGCCTTCAGCGATGCCCTGGGTGAAGGCTCACGCATGATTTTGCGCCTGTTGCTGATCACCAACCTGGCCACCGCTCTGGGCCTGATCGCCTTGGCGCTGCTGCGCACCCACAAGCTGTTGACCCAGCGCCATGCCTTTGCTAATGCCCTTCAGGCGGAGAAGGAGCGGGCGCAGATCACCCTGGAATCGATCGGCGATGGCGTCATTACCACTGACGTCGACGGTGCCATTGCCTATATGAACCCGGCGGCTGAGGCGCTGACTCACTGGAAGTCAAGCCAGGCCCAGGGCCTGCCGCTGGCCGCGCTGTTCAAACTGCTGGATGAAAACGCCGAGCCCGACGGTTTTACCCTGATCGAACACATTATCAAGGGCCAACTCAGCGGTGGCAGCGAACATTCCAAGCTGATCCAGCGCCTGGACGGCAGCACGGTGTCGGTCACCCTGGTGGGGGCACCGATCCGCAGTGCCGGCAAGGTCAGCGGCGCGGTGCTGGTGCTGCATGACATGACGCAGGAGCGTCAGTACATCGCCAATCTGTCGTGGCAGGCGACCCACGACGCCCTGACCGGCCTGGCCAACCGCCGCGAATTCGAATACCGCCTGGAGCAGGTGCTGCACCAGGTCGGGCGTCAGCAGAATGGACGGCACGCCCTGATGTTCCTTGATCTTGACCAGTTCAAACTGGTCAACGATACCTGCGGCCATGCGGCGGGCGATGAACTGCTGCGGCACATTTGTGCACTGCTGCAATCAGACTTGCGCGAGGGCGACACCCTGGCGCGGCTGGGTGGCGACGAGTTCGGCATTTTGCTGGAGAACTGCCCGGCGCCGGTGGCGGAAAAAATTGCCGAGAGCCTGCGCCATACCGTGCAAAGCCTGCATTTTGTGTGGAAAGGCCGGCCCTTCATGACCACCGTGAGCATTGGCCTGGTACATATATCGCAAACCCCGACTACCCTTGAAACCTCGCTGCGCGCCGCCGACATGGCGTGCTACATGGCCAAGGAAAAGGGCCGCAACCGTGTGCAGGTCTACCATGCCGACGACTCTGAGTTGTCCCTGCGTTTTGGTGAAATGGCTTGGGTGCAGCGCCTGCATATGGCCCTGGAAGAAAACCGGTTCTGTTTGTATGCGCAGGAAATTTCGCCATTGGGCCAGACTGATGGCGGCACTGGCCATATTGAAATCCTGCTGCGTCTGCACGATGAGGCCGGCAGAATCATTTTGCCCGACAGCTTTATTCCGGCCGCCGAACGTTACGGCCTGATGACTTCGCTGGATCGGTGGGTGGTTGAAAATGTATTTAAAATTATTGCCGATTGCCTGTGCGAACGCCCGGGCCGGCCTATGGCTATGTGTGCGATAAATCTGTCAGGTATCACTATTGGGGATGACGACTTTCTCGGTTTTTTACGTGAGAAATTCGACTCTTATAACATTCCCCCCACAATGATCTGTTTTGAAATAACAGAAACCAGTGCTATCGCAAATTTGGGCAGTGCCATTCGTTTTATTAATGAACTCAAAGCGTTAGGTTGTCATTTTTCGCTGGATGACTTTTGTGCCGGAATGTCCTCATTCGCCTATCTCAAACATTTACCTGTAGACTTCCTGAAGATCGATGGAAGTTTCGTAAAGGATATGCTGGACGACCCGATTAACCGCGCCATGGTCGAAGTGATCAATCACATCGGCCATGTCATGGGTAAGCGCACAATTGCCGAGTTTGTTGAAACACCGCAAATCGAACAGGCTTTACTTGAGATAGGTGTGGATTACGCTCAGGGCTACCTGATTGAACGCCCGCAATTGTTTACCTTTGATAGCTTGCAGTGCCGACCCGTGCGGCCGCAGCCTCTGTTATTCAAGGCGCCCGGCACATTCCGCTGAAACATTTGCTGGTCTGTACATCACACTAAAAAAGGAGCCCTACAGTGATCGACACATTCAACAGAACCGGCCCGCTTATGGAAGCCTCCAGTTACCCTGCCTGGGCGCAAAAGCTCATCCAGGACTGCAGCGAGAGCAAGCGCCGAGTTGTCGAACACGAACTGTATCAGCGCATGCGCGACAACACGCTCAGCGCCAAGACCCTGCGCCACTACCTGATCGGTGGCTGGCCAGTGGTTGAACAGTTTGCCTTGTACATGGCACAGAACCTCACCAAAACCAAGTTTGCCCGCCATCCTGGGGAGGATATGGCGCGGCGTTGGCTGATGCGCAATATCCGCGTGGAACTGAACCACGCGGACTATTGGGTTCATTGGGCCCGCGCCCATGGCGTAAGCCTGGAAGAACTGCAAGCGCAGAACGTCCCGCCTGAGTTGCACGCACTGAGCCACTGGTGCTGGCACACGAGTTCGGCGGATTCGTTGATTGTCGCGATTGCCGCCACCAACTATGCGATCGAGGGGGCGACTGGGGAGTGGTCCGCCGTGGTCTGCTCTACCGGCGTGTACGCGGCCGCCTTCCCCGAGGAAGACCGCAAGCGCGCGATGAAGTGGTTGAAGATGCACGCGCAGTACGACGATGCCCATCCGTGGGAAGCCCTGGAAATCATCTGCACCCTGGCCGGGATGAACCCGACCAAAGCCTTGCAGGTGGAGCTGCGCCAGGCCGTGTGCAAGAGCTACGACTACATGTACCTGTTTCTGGAAAGTTGCATGCGGTTGGAGAAGGAGAAGGAAAAGACGCCCGTCGTTGTGCGCGAGCGTCAGCCACGCGTAGCCAGCGAAGCGTGATGTAACCGTAATGGCGGGGGTTACCCCGCCATTGCCAAGCGGTTACGGCCTTCGCGCTTGGCCACGTACAAGGCATTATCGGCGCGACGCAGCAGGCTCTCGGCTGACTCGGCGGCCAACAAGGTCGAGCACCCCAGGCTCACCGTCAACTCTATCTGCGTACCCTCCGCCCAATACTCATGGGCTTGTGCCGCTCGGCGCAGGCGCTCGCCAACCATCCCCGCCGCGTCCCGGCCCGTGTTTGACAGCAGGATCAGAAACTCTTCGCCACCAAACCGGAACACCATGTCCACATTGCGCAGCTGGCTTTTGATCGCGCCAGCCACAGCACGCAACACATTGTCGCCCGCCGCATGGCCGTGGGTGTCGTTGATTTTCTTGAAGTGATCGATATCCAGCATCAGCAATGAGAGCGGGTGCAGATGCCGCCGCGCCATGTCGATTTCCCGTTGCAGGGTCTGGTCCATGGCGATGCGGTTGCCGGTTTCGGTCAACGGATCACGCAGTGCACTGCGAGTGGCGGCGCGATAGAGCAGGGCATTACGCATCGGATACAGCAGCGTCGCCAGCAGGGACTCAAGCTGGCTCAGTTCCTCTTCGATCAGCCGCTGGTTGCGGCGGAATATCAGCTCGCCAAGGTGCTCACCTTCATGGCTCAAGGAGTAGCTCACCGAGTGGTGGCCGCGGTGGCCAAACTCCAGGCGCAGGTCGCTGGCTTCGTGGCGGTATTGCAATGCGTCCAGCGGTACCAGGCGTTGGATCTCGCGAAAGAACATGCCGAGAATACGCTCCGGCTCCAGGCTGGTCTGTAATTGTTGGCTCAGTTGCTGGCGAAGTTGTGTGAACGTAACGGGGCGGCGAGGGCGCAGTGCTGGTTGACCAAACCCCAGGCGTTGCAATTTGGCACTGTCGAAGTCAATTGCGTTGGTCTGGGTCGGTGTTTTCATAAGCGGGCGGCCTCTAAGCACTTAACTGTCTTACAGGCTCGATGAGAGTGGCGGGTGCCAAGCGTCTTACTGTTCCTTCAGTTCTGTAAAACATTGGATACAGTTTAAACCGCTTTGGCCCGGGTTTATAACCCCTGGGCGCTGCCACACGTCCTGTCATCGCTTAACCTGTTGATAAAAGTTAGAGCGAGATTCATGCCACTTCGGATAACTTAATAAAAGTCCTTATAAATCAATCGGCTGATTTGGAAGTTAACTTCAGCCGATGGTTGATGGCGCCAGTTATTTGGCAAGTTGCGCGTCAGCTTTGTACCAGCGTGTTGCGGTCGATCTGCTCAATTGAGGTGACACCCGTCAAGGTCATGGCGACGCGCATTTCCTTGGCAAAGATGTCCAGCAAGTTTTCCACGCCGCGTTGGCCATCGGCTGCCAGTGCATAGGCTGTTGCGCGGCCCAGCAGGCAGGCCTTCGCCCCCAAGGCGAGCATGCGCACCACGTCGAGGCCTGAGCGAATTCCTGAATCCACCAATACCGTCAGGTCATCACCGACCCTTTCGGCAATGGCCGGCAGGGCTTTGGCAGTGGACAACACCCCATCCAGTTGCCGGCCGCCGTGGTTGGAGACCACGATGCCGTCGGCACCGAAACTCACTGCGTCCTTGGCGTCCTGCGGGTCGAGGATGCCCTTGATGATCATCGGGCCTTTCCAGAACTCACGGATCCACTCCAGGTCTTTCCAACTGATGGAGGGGTCGAAGTTGTTGGCCAACCAGCCGACGTAATCTTCAAGGGTGGTGGCTTTGCCAAGGTACTTGGAGATATTGCCCAGGTCATGCGGGCGGCCCATCAGCCCGACATCGAAAGCCCACCGTGGCTTGGTGACGGCTTGCAACATACGCCGCGACGCGGCGAACGGCCCGGACATGCCCGAGTGTGCATCCCGGTAGCGCGCGCCCGGTGTTGGCATATCGACGGTGAACACCAACGTCGTCACTCCGGCGGCCTGCGCGCGCTCCAGCGCATTGCGCATGAAGCCGCGATCCTTGAGCACATACAGCTGAAACCAAATGGATTGCGGGCTCTGCGACGCCACCTCTTCAATCGAACACACCGACACCGTCGACAGGCAGAACGGAATGCCCTGGCTGGCGGCTGCCTTGGCCGCCTGCACCTCACCACGCCGCGCATACATACCGGTCAGGCCCACCGGGCTGAGGATCACCGGCATCGCCTGTTCCTGGCCGAACAGTGTGGTCTTCAAGCTCAGGTTGTCGACATTGCGCAGGATGCGCTGGCGCAGGCTGATCTCGGCCAGGTCCGAGCTGTTCGCGCGCATCGTGTGTTCGGCGTAGGCGCCGCCGTCAATGTAGTCGAACAGGAAGCGCGGCAGTTTTCGCTTGGCGGCTTCACGGTAATCGGACGCGGACGAAATGATCATGAACAGTGTCTCCACAGGGGCAAGGTGGGTTCACGATAAGCAAACATCTGTCATGATAAAAACAACTTTTATCACTGCCATGAAGTCGAAAAAGGAATACCGATGAACTTGAGAGCGTTGCGTGCGTTTGTCGAGGTGGTACGCCAGGGTGGTTTTTCCCAGGCGGCCGAGGTGGTGTCCCTGACGCAATCCACGGTGAGCAAGGCGGTCAAGACGCTTGAAGAGGAATTGGGTATGCCGTTGCTCAATCGCCTTGGTCACAAGAATGAGCTTACCGCTGCCGGCGAAATTGCCTATCGCCGCGCCTCTGTGTTGCTTGCCGAAAGCAATGACTTGATCGCCGAGATCAATGACCTGCGCGGCCTCAAGCGTGGCCAGTTGCGTATCGGCCTGCCGCCGGTGGGCTGTGGTGTGTTGTTTGCGGCGATGTTTGCGGCTTATCGCAGCCGATACCCCGACATCGAAATCGAGCTCACCGAATATGGCAGTAAAAAACTGCGCGAATGCCTGGACGCGGGGGAGGTCGATCTGGCGGCGTTGCTGCTGCCGGTGGACGAGGGCTTTGACTACCAACCCGTGCGCAATGAACCGCTGATGGCTGTGCTGCCGCTGAAGCACCCATTGTCCCGTCGCAAGCGTATTGATTTTTCCGACCTTGCCGACGCCCCGTTCATTTTGTTTGAAGCCGGTTTTGCCTTGAACGCGAAGATTCTTGCCGCCTGCGAGCTAAAAGGCGTCACGCCGAAGGTGACCGCCCGCAGCGGGCAGATCGACTTTATCGTCGACCTGGTGGCGGCGGGGCTGGGCGTCGCGTTCCTGCCGCGCATGCTTGCACACAAGCATCAACACGCGGGCATCGCACTGATTCCCTTGGATGAACCCCATACCGACTGGCACATTGCGTTGGCCTGGCGCGCCAGCGCTCACCTGCCACCAGCGGCGCGCGCCTGGCTGGATTTGGCCACGGAAATGGCCAGCCCGGCCTAGCCAGGCAAGCGGTGATTCGGCCGGATACCTGCAAGTGCTTGACTTCTTCTTTTTAATCAGTAACATACGGCGCATTCCGCGATAGCTCAGTTGGTAGAGCAAATGACTGTTAATCATTGGGTCCCTGGTTCGAGTCCAGGTCGTGGAGCCAGACAAGGTTCCAGAGAAGGCTTTCAAAATCTCTGAAACCCCCGAAAAACCCGCCTTATGGCGGGTTTTTTCGTTTTGGCGTTCTGTCGGATTCCGGTAAGTACCAGCCATTTTAAGGGTAGAGTTTGGGATAAAGGTCAGTTCGATAAAAGGGAGTACCCTAATGTCGCGCACTACTGCTCCACTCTCCGACGCCGCTTGCCGTTCGGCCAAGCACACAGACCGCGCCTATAAGCTTTTCGACGGCGACGGCCTTTACCTTCTAGTCCAACCCAATGGCCGCAAAGGCTGGCGTCAGATATGTCAAACCTGATGGCCGGGAAGGACTGACCTCATTCGGCAACTACCCCATCGTTGGCCTCGCGGATGCGCGCCGCAAGCGCTTGGAGGTCAAGCGCTTGCTGGCGGATGGCATTGACCCTATAGGAGCCAAGCACCAAGCCAAGACGGCCGCTATGATCAAAGGCCACACCTTTGAAAGCGTTGCCCTCGGCTGGCACACGGAAATGTCAGCCAAGTGGGCACCGGACTATTCCAAGACAGTGATGAGTCGCCTCAAAACTCATCTCTTCGCGCTGATCGGCGCCCGCGCCATTGTCGACCTTGATACCCACGACCTTATGCGGCCCCTGGACGCGATTAAGAAGCGCGGAACGATAGACATTGCTTTAAGGATACAAAACTACCTGCAGAGCATCATGCGCGAGGCAAAGCGCCTCCGGCTTATCACCGTAAACCCTGCTTACGACCTGGTAGGCTCGATCAAAGCCTCGCGGGTCGTCCACCGCCCCGCCTTATCCTTATCGCCGCAAGCGATCGCCCTGCTCGAGCAGATCAACGCAATCACAGGAAAATTTGACTTGGTGTTCGCAGGCGATACCAAGTCTTGGAAACCAATGTCCGAAAACACGGTGAACAGCGCGCTTCGGAAGATGGGGTACGACACCAAATCCGAGATCTGTGGGCATGGGTTTCGTTCGATGGCCTGCAGCGCACTGATCGAGTCAGGTTTGTGGACGGACACAGCCATCGAGCGGCAGATAAGCCACAAGGAACGCAACAACGTCCGCGCCGCTTACATCCACAAGGCCGAGTTCATCGAGGAGCGCAGGCTGATCATGAACTGGTGGAGTCGCTACCTTGAGGCTAATCAGCAGAAGCATGTCAGCCCACGCGAATTCGCCAATCAGACGGGTGCTAATGTCTCTCGACTAAAAGCAAAGCGTGGCGCAACCGAGTAAGCGCTCGGTACTCAGTATCTCAGTGATCCGCTTGTCCACGCGGGTCCATCCAAACAGGGCTGCAAAGCCGCCCTGTTTGGATGGACCTCACTTAAAAAATCTAAAGCCCACACAATTGTCTGTGGAAAACCACTGATTTCCACCAGTGGGTAATTTCATCCACAGTCGCAGAACTCCCGAAAATTCGAGCCTTGACCCGAATTATCTACAGGCGTAGAAAAGATCGGGCAAAACGCTGTCGTTGACAGCAACCCAGGTAGCCAGAACCTTTAAGGCTACGCCACACCGTGGTGGTTCTCCCAAAGTGCGATTAGCGTCCGGCGGCTCGCACGGTCACAGCAATGTGATGGATGCCTACTTTTACCAATGTGCCCACTGCAGCAACTCATCCCCTTTCATAGCTGGCCTGCAGCAACCTATCCGCTTGGCCATTTCCTTGCACCAACCTGCGCCCGTCTCTTTCCCCCGGAAAGAGACGGGCGCTCCTACCGCTGCTGCAGCCCAACTCGTACAAGGCTTTGCGGCATTCCCCTTCGTGACAATCGGCGTGACAAACACCGAAGTCACCAGCAACAGCGATGCAGATGATGGTGCCGCAGCTCATGGGATGGACTGCGCCTGACTGACAGTCAGGCACGCCCCAGTCATCGCATTACTGCCTTCACCCGACTCAGGATCTCGCGGCATTGGTCTCGTCAGCCAGTGCAGCCTCTACCCGCCCACTTCTTTGGAGGTGTTCAGGAGGCCAGATCATGAGATGCCCAAGCTCCTGGTCGTAAAGAGCCGCCAGTCCCGCGTTAGTGGACAACCCTCACAGGTCGCAGGGGCCTTGATCCCTGATAACACTCAACATTCTTGGCGGGATGACGTGGGGAAAGTTTTATAAGTTTTGGCTTCGAGAGGAGTTCGATCATGGCACTGTTGGGCAGGCGAGATGGACGCAATTTTGGCTACGGTCGGCAGTTGAGCTATACCGGGCCACAGGCATTGAAAGATCTGTTTGGCGGTGGGCATTACGGGACCGTCAAAGCACACAGTGATCGCTGGCAGGCGTTTGTGCGCTGGTGTCGCTCGGAGGATGGGCCGGGGTTTAACGATGCCCGGCAAATTGATCGACAGACCCTGCGTGACTATGCCGAACATCTGCGTCACCACGTTGAACAAGGTGAGCTCGCCATCACCACTGCGCAAAATCGATTATCCAGCGTTAACCGGACTATGGCTGCGCTTCGCGGTGATCAGTATGTGAAAGTGCCGAATCCGAGCAAGGCGCTGGGTATGCGGCGCACCAGTGTTCGCTGCTCGGTGCCGCAAGGCCAAGACCCCGAACACGTGAAGCAGATCGTCGACGCGCTCTGCGAACACAAAATGCTGCGCGAGGCGGCCATCGCTCAGTTAGTGAGAGCCACCGGCATGCGCTTACGCGAGGCCATTTTGGCGGACCTACCGCGTTTAAAACGTGAGGCCGAACACTACGGCAAGATCAACATCCAGAATGGCACCAAAGGTGGCCGCGCAGGTGCGTCGGCACCTCGCTGGATCACGGTGAACGATCACATCCGCGGTGCACTGGCATTCGCCCATCATGTCTCGCCCGACGGTAGCCACAACCTGCTTGCACCGAACGAAAGCTACCTCGATTTCCAACGGGGAATCGTCCGTCCTGCACGGGACATCCTCCATCAGTACAGTCTCAAAGGTTTCCACGAGTTGCGCGCGGCCTATGCATGCGAACGCTATGAGCAAATCACCCATCATCCCGCACCTATCAACGGTGGCCGTTGCTGCCATCTCGACCAACACCTTGATAAGGATGCCCGAGTGAAAATCAGCTATGAGCTGGGACACGGCCGTATCGGCGTGGTGTCGGCTTACATTGGTAGTCGAGCATGAGCAAGCCATTCGACATGGAGCTATTCCTAGTAAGCGTCTTGACCGGGTCGCACTCCACGCGCCAAAGCCACCTACGCCAGGCGAAAGCTATCCAAACAGCAATCGCTGATCGCTGGCAACGCGACAATCCATGGACATGGAAGCAAAAGCATCTCGCATGGTTCATAAATCACCATGTGAACCAGCACGCTGAATCGACGCGCTATTACTATCTGCTTACCATGCACTTGCTTGCTCATCGCCTAGGAAAATCATGGCAGTTCAACCGTCAGACCAAGATCAACAACCGGCCGAGGCCGTGTAAACACGTACTCAAATACTAACGTCGGACGAGAACAGCTGAAGAATCGCTCTTCTACGCAAAATTCAGATCTGCTGATTAAACGAGCTTTTGCAGATTTCACATAGCGATGCAATCTTAATTCAGATCTGCTGATTAAACGAGCTTTTGCAGATTTCACATAGCGATGCAATCTTAAGCATTCGCACAATGGAAAGGTTCATCTCAGTACCATCTACCACAGCCGTTTTTTTGCTTGAAAACTCAGCTCTTCTGCGGCAAAAAGTCATCCACAAGGCTCCTTTGGTAATTGCACAGACTTGTCGAGCCATTTGCATTCGATCTGACCAGCACACTTCGTGGCCGTAACCGGCAGAGAGCGATTCTGAGCAGCTAGAAGTGACAGGCAGAAACCTGCAAGAAGCCGTCAACACGCGACTCACAGATTTGTTAGATGCCTACCGAAAATTCGGCTACAGATCCATGGCAGTCTTGATTCCGATGTTATCCAGATGCTGCTAAAAGGACGCCCACCGGGACTTGGGAAGAGCAAAACGGCAAAGGTATGTCGTTTTCGAGGTCTTGGATGATAAAGCTCATGCTGGCTTCTATAAATACTATGCGAATGTACGGCTAACTTTGTAGAGAGGCTTGCGGCCAATTTATCTGCAAGGGATTTCAATAGGCGGAGCATTGGTTTTCGGATGCAAATTAGGTGAGCGACCGGGGCCCCGAAGCACGCGACCATCAAGTTGCTCCCTACATATCTAACGTTCTGCATCAGGTTTTCTTACCTCTGATTTTGCGTGCCTCTTTGAATCAAATTTCAGCAGCCCTCCACTACACCAAGGGATGTTTACATAAGGGCTATACATCGGTACTGTATTTATCTATAAATGGAGTTTTATATGCAAACCAGTTATATACCTAGTGCTATTGAGCTGCACTGGCGAGAGTATTGGGAAGCGCGTGATTTCTATGCACCGTCGGGGAAGGGGCAGTCGTTTACTATTTCCCTTCCTCCTCCTAATGTCACCGGAAGTTTGCATATAGGCCACGGATTTGAGCATTCATTAATGGATGCCTTGATCCGCTTCCGCCGTATGCAGGGTCGCAACACCCTGTGGCAGCCAGGCACCGACCACGCCGGTATCGCCACCCAGATGCTGGTGGAACGCCAACTGGAAGCCACCGGCCAGAACCGTCACGATCTGGGTCGCGAGAAATTCCTCGAGAAAATCTGGGAATGGAAGGATCAGTCCGGCGGCAACATCAGCCGTCAGATCCGTCGCCTGGGTTCGTCCGTCGACTGGAGCCGCGAGCGCTTCACCATGGACGACGGCCTGTCGGAAGCCGTGAAAGAAGCCTTCGTGCGCCTGCATGAAGACGGCCTGATCTACCGCGGCAAGCGCCTGGTCAACTGGGACACCAAGCTGCACACGGCGATTTCCGACCTTGAAGTGGAAAACCACGACGAGAAAGGTTTCCTATGGAACCTGAAATACCCGCTGGCTGATGGCGCGAAGACCGCCGAAGGCAACGATTACCTGATCGTCGCCACCACCCGTCCGGAAACCATGCTCGGCGACGCCGCTGTCGCGGTTAACCCGAACGATGAGCGCTACCAGGCGCTGATCGGCAAGTTCGTTGAGCTGCCGCTGGTCGGCCGCCGCATTCCGATCATTGCAGACGACTACTGCGACCCTGAATTCGGCACCGGCTGCGTGAAGATCACCCCGGCCCACGATTTCAACGACTATGAAGTCGGCAAGCGCCACAACCTGCCGCTGTTGAATATCTTCGACAAAAACGCCGTTGTGTTGCCGGCCTGCCAGGTGTTCAACCTGGACGGCTCGCTGAACGACAGCATCGACGGCAAGATTCCGGCCGAATACGCCGGCCTCGACCGTTTTGAAGCGCGCAAGCAGATCGTTGCTGCCTTCGACGCTGCCGGCCTGCTGGTGAGCGTTGACGACCACGGCCTGAAAGTACCGAAAGGCGACCGCTCCGGCACCGTCATCGAGCCTTGGCTGACCGACCAGTGGTACGTGTCCACCAAACCTCTGGCCGAGCCGGCGATTGCTGCCGTGGAAGACGGCCGCATCGCGTTCGTGCCGAAACAGTACGAAAACATGTACTTCTCGTGGATGCGCGACATCCAGGATTGGTGCATCAGCCGTCAGCTGTGGTGGGGCCACCGGATCCCGGCCTGGTACGACGAGTCGGGCAAGGTCTACGTTGGCCGCGATGAAGCCGAAGTGCGTGCCAAGCACAACCTCGGCCCGGACGTGGCGCTGCAACAGGATAACGACGTACTGGACACCTGGTTCAGCTCGGGCCTGTGGACGTTCTCCACCTTGGGCTGGCCGGAAAAAACCGAGTTCCTCGAAAAATTCCACCCGACTGACGTGCTGGTGACCGGCTTCGACATCATTTTCTTCTGGGTTGCCCGGATGATCATGCTCACCATGCACTTGGTGAAAAACGACGACGGCACCCCACAGGTACCATTCAAGACCGTGTACGTGCACGGCCTGGTACGTGATGGCCAGGGCCAGAAGATGTCCAAGTCCAAAGGCAACGTCCTGGACCCGCTGGACATCATCGACGGCATCGACCTGGAGACCCTGGTGCAGAAACGCACCTCGGGCCTGATGCAGCCGAAACTGGCGAAGAAGATCGAGAAGCAGACCCGCGACGAGTTTGCCGACGGCATCGCCAGCTACGGCACCGACGCCCTGCGCTTCACTTTCTGCTCGCTGGCGTCCACCGGTCGCGACATCAAGTTCGACATGGGCCGCGTCGAAGGCTATCGCAACTTCTGCAACAAGATCTGGAACGCCGCGCGCTACGTGCTGGATAAAGGCGAAGACTGCGGCCAGAACGGCGAGGCCATCGAACTGTCCCTGGCGGACCGCTGGATCATCTCCCAGTTGCAGCGCACCGAAGCCGAAGTAACCCGTCAACTCGACCAGTTCCGCTTCGACCTGGCGGCACAGGCCCTGTACGAGTTCATCTGGAACCAGTATTGCGACTGGTACCTGGAACTGTCCAAGCCGGTGCTGTGGGACGAAAACGCGCCGATGGAACGCCAGCGCGGCACCCGTCACACCCTGGTCCGCGTGCTGGAAGTGGCCCTGCGCCTGGCGCACCCGTTCATGCCGTTCATCACCGAAGAAATCTGGCAGCGCCTCGCGCCGCTGGCTGGCAAAGACGGCAAGACCATCATGCTGCAACCCTGGCCAGTGGCCAACGAAGCGCGCATCGATGAGGCCGCCGAAAGCGACATCGAATGGCTCAAGACCTTGATGCTCGGCACGCGCAACATCCGCGCCGAGATGAACATCGGACCGGGCAAGCCATTGGCGGTGTTCGTGAAGAACGCCAGCAGCGAAGACCAGCGCCGTCTCACCGAGAACGATGCGCTGCTCAAGAAGCTGGCGAAGCTGGAGTCGATCACTGTATTGGCCGCAGACGCCGAAGCACCGTTGTCCGCGACCGCTCTGGTGGGCGAGATGGAAGTGCTGGTGCCGATGGCTGGCCTGATCGACAAAGGTGCCGAGCTGGCGCGCCTGGACAAGGAAATCCTGCGCCTGCAAGGCGAAGTGCAGCGGGTGGGCGGCAAGCTGTCCAACGCGGCGTTCGTCGACAAGGCTCCGGCTGAAGTCATCGACAAGGAACGCGCCAAATGGACGTTAGCTAATACTCAATTAGAAGAGTGCATCAGAAAACGCATGAGGTTGGATGAGGCTTAACTAAGCCGGTTTGGAGACTGGTGGTATTTACCCTCTAAATAGGAGGTGAATATCACGTGCGTGTTTAAAAAATAGAAATTAACAACGATATTATCTGACCCCCAAGTAAAATCGGCCAACGCCGCATGTTGCCGGATATATCAATATGGTTATTTAGTCTAGCAATTAAAATTGAAAAGTCATGATGTCAACTCTAGGCTGTTTCTTTGAGTTCGCCAGAATTCACAGACAGAAATTAGCGCGGAGTTATATTCATGAACGCAAATGTTTTTGATATAAGCACCAAAGAAAAGCTTCCAACTTGCAGCGGCCTTATTTCATTGACTGGGTATGAGCCTTGGCCACCTAGATTCATTGCCGGGGTGAAAAACACCATCCAGGATAACCATCCGGTTATTATCAGGTTGCATGGAGCAGCAGAATACCCCTCAACCGCTATGGATAGGTATGCGATCGACTTAGAGTCCCACGCAGTTATGATCGTGGGGTTCGATGATTCTCGTGCTGCCTTTGAAATAATTGACCCGTGGAATAATGCGTTTGGCGGGATCAATGGTGGGAAACGCTGGCTCCCTTATGAAACTGCTGCGTTAACAATTGTAGACGCCAGCCTTGGGATGATGATGGTTGGTAGCCCTCCACTTATAAATATACAAAGTACGGTAGATAAAGCAGGGAATACATCGTTAAAATTCAGGCTTGATTAGGATAATCGTAGGGATATGAATTCTAAAAATTAGCATAATTTCATTTTAAAACAGGTAGTTATTTTTTTATTCGAGTCCAGGTCGTGGAGCCAGATAGAGAAAAGCCTGCAGCGATGCAGGCTTTTTTTTGCCCTGGATTTGGCCGGCCAACCTGCGTTCATGCCTTGGGGGCAGACATCCTGGCCATTTGCGCCATCATGAAATCCGGTGCAAGCCGGCTCATCACGCCGAGTATTTTGGCCAAGCCAGGGCGTATTTCTTGCCGCCCGGCCTCGATGCCTTTGATCGCCTGTTTGACCAGCTCAATAACCGGCATCCCCTTTTGCCCTTTCATTTCCTTCTCGAACTCACCTCGAAACAACGCCGTTTCGGTGCCCGGTGGAAGCAACTCTACAACGCGTACCGAGGTGTTTTTGACCTGTGCCCGCAAGCATCTCGTATAGGCGTGCATGCCAGCCTTGGCGGCGCTGTACACGGGGGCAATCACAAAGGGTACCAAGGCCAGCCCGGACGACACATTGACGATCAGTGCCGCAGGCTGCTGGCGCAACAGCGGCAGCAAATATTGCGTCAGCAGGATAGGGCCGCTCAGGCCTACCGCAATTTCATCCGCAATGCGTTCGGGCTGAGCTACGTGGCTCAGGTCCAGGTTGCGCATGATGCCGGCGTTGTTGATCAGCACATTCAGGGTTGGAAATCGCAGGCGGACCTCTTCGTATAGTGCGGCGATTTGCACCGGGTCGCTCACATCGCTTTGAATGGCATGAACACCGGGGAGCGCCTGGCGAACGCTGGCCAGGCCGGCCGCACCGCGCGCGGTGACCAGTACGGTATTGCCTGCCGCCAGCAGTTGTGTGGCCAGTTCCAGGCCGATGCCGCGTGTGCCGCCAGTGATCAGTATCGTCTTGCCGATGAGTTTCATGGGGATTGTCCAGAAGGCTGGCCGTCGTCAGCGAGGGTTGAATGAACAAGGCCGACACCCTGTTACGCGTGCAATGTAGTCACTGGCAACATAAGTTGTCAATGGCAACATTTGGTATCATGCGTGCTCTCTCAAGAAAGGACCCAGCCGTGGAAGACCTGGAAAAACCGCAGCCCTATCATCACGGTGACCTTCGCTCGGCGCTGTTGACCGCTGCTGAGGCCATGTTGGAGCGTGTCGGTGTGGAAGCATTGTCCCTGCGTGAGCTGACGCGGGAGATTGGCGTCAGCAACAACGCACCGCGTCGGCACTTTCCCGGTAAACAATCGCTCTTGGATGCACTGGCGTTGCAAGGCTTCGAGCGGCTTGGGGCTGCGCTGGACCGCGCTGCCTCCAGCGATGAACCCGAATTTTTCCCACGCCTGATCGCGGTGGTTAACGCCAATATCCGTTTCGTCACGCAGCATCGCGCGCTTTTCCGTTTGATGTTTGCCTCGAAACAGCGCGAAGGCGCCTCAGCACAAATGCTGGAGTCGAGCTATAAATCGCTGCTCGCCGGGCCACAGACGATTGCCTACGGCCAAAGCATTGGCGCGGTCATCGAGGGCGATACCGTGCAATTGGCGCTGACGGTGTTTGCCGCCGTAGAAGGGCTGATTTCTCTGTCAGTGGATGGAAAATTGGGAGGTGTGCCGATTGAGGAGGTCGCCGAGGTGATCGTCGGCAATATCATGCGGGGTCTTAAACCGCGCTGAAGGGACGTGACCGAACTCATCCAGATAAGCAACGTATTGCACAAATGGCGATTTCCCCAACCGTGAAAAACACGAAAGCCCACGCGATTTCTCGCTGCGGGCCTCGGAAGGTGGGCACAGGGTTTCCCATATGCGTTGGGGAGGCATCTAGCGAAAAAATCCCGCTGATACCAACCGAATCCAAAGAGTCAGGCAGATCCTGCATGTCTTCAGGATTCGGCTTTATTTCATGATTGCACGGTTACATTTTGTGCAGGCAGCTCATGCTGTTTGCGCCCCTCCCACTTCGCAATCACCAACGGCGCCAACGCATTACCCAGCACATTCAGCGCGGTCGTCGGCATTTCCATCAGCCGGTACACCCCGGCAATAAACGCGATGCCTTCCAGCGGCAGCCCGGCGCTGCCCAGGGTTGCCGACAGAATCACAAACATGAACCCCGGCACGCCGGCCGCGCCCTTGGAGGTCAGCACCATGGTCACCACCAGCAACGCCTGGTCGGCCAGGCTCAGGTCAATGCCATACAGTTGCGCCACGAACAGCGTGCCGATACCGAGGAACAGCGAGGCGCCGTCGAGGTTGAACGAATAGCCCACCGGCACCACAAAGCTCACCAGCGAAGGCGGCACGCCGTAGGTTTCGAGTTTTTTCATCAGTTGCGGCATCACCGCGGCCGAGCTGGCAGTGGAGAAGGCGAGGACCAGTTCATCCTTGATATGGCGCATCAACGCAAACAGGTTGATCCCGCACAACCGCGCGATGAGGTTGAGCACCACCAGCACAAAAAACACGATGGACAGGTAGCTGACCATGATCAGCTTGGCCAGCGGCAGCAGCGAGCCAAAGCCGAAGTTGGCCACGGTCACGGCGATCATGCCGAACACACCGATGGGCGAGTAGGCCATGATCATCGAGGTGACCTTGAACATCGCATCGGACACGCCGCGCATGAGTGCGATCACCGGGTCCTTGCGCTCAGCCGGCAGGCGCGACACGCCGAGGCCGAACATCACGGCGAAGAACAGCACCGACAACAGGCTGCCCTGGGCCATGGCACTGATCACGTTGTCGGGGATGATGCCGACGATGATCTGCCCCAGGCTATGGCCGCCACCGTTGCTGGTCGGCAGGGTGATGTTCGCCGCCTGCAAGCTGGACAGTTCAGTACCGGCGCCGGGCTCAAGCAGGTTGCCCATGATCAGGCCGACGATGATCGCCAGGGTCGTGATACAAAAGAAGTAACTCAGGGACTTCATCCCGATACGGCCCAGGCTCTTGCCATCGCCGTGCCCGGCGATGCTGACGACCATGCACGCGAACACAATGGGCACCACGATCATCTTCATCAGCTTGATGAAAATATCACCGGCCGGTTGCAAAACGTTGTCTACCAGCCATGGTCGGGACTCGGGAAAACGGTGCAGCAGGGCGCCGATGGCGATGCCGGCGAGCAGGCCGATCAGGATTTGCCAGACCAGCGGAATACGGGGCGTATGCATGGGAATGCCTCATCTGGGATCAATGATTTTTGAGTTGTTGTTGTTCTAGGCAGTCAAAAGGCGGCCTTCCATTGGCCGCCGGGTGTAACCGGGGGTGTTCAGCGCAGGTCGTGGCAGGCGTCTTTGAGGCGACGGCAGCCTTCTTCGATCTCAGCCCGGGAGCTGGCAAACGAAAGGCGCACATACGGCGACATGCCGTACGCCGCGCCGCTCACCGTGGCCAGGCCATAGTCGCGCAGCAGGTAGTCGACCAGGTCGGTGTCGCTCTCAAGGCGTTTGCCCTGTGGCGTGAGCTTGCCCATCAATCGGCTGACATTGGCGAACACGTAGAACGCGCCATCCGGTGGTGTCACGCTTAACTCGCCAATGCCCGCCAGCAACCTCAGCATCAGGGCGCGGCGCTGGCGGTATTCCTCACGCATGTCGGCGATGGGCGTTTGGTCGCCGGCAAAGGCTGCTACCGCCGCCGCCTGGCTCAGGGAGCTGGGGCAGGTGGTGGTTTGCGAGAGCAGCTTGGCGATGGCGGTGATCAGCCAGGCCGGCCCGGCACCAAAGCCCAGGCGCCAGCCGGTCATGGCATAGCCTTTGGACGCACCGTTGACGATCAGCGTGCGCGGCTTGAGGTCGGGCGCCAGGCGCGTCAGCGGTATGTGCCGGGCATCGCCATACACGAAGTGCTCGTAGATTTCGTCGGCCATGACCAGCACGTGGGGATGGCGGCGCAACACCTCGGCCAGCGCCATCAGTTCGGCTGCGTTGTACACCGCGCCGCTGGGGTTGTTCGGGCTGTTGAGAATCACCCATTTGGTGCGTGGGCCGATCGCGTGCTCCAACACCTGAGGGGTCAGCTTGAAGCCCAGGCTTTCGTCGCCGGGGATGATCACGGGTGTGGCGTCATTGAGCCGCGTGATGTCCGGGTAAGACACCCAGTACGGCGTGTGCACGATCACTTCATCGCCACGATTGAGCGTGGCCGCCAGCGCGTGATAAATGATGTGTTTGCCGCCGCAGCCGGCGACCACCTCGTCCAGCCCGTACACCAGGTCGTTGTCGCGTTGCAGCTTCAGGCAGATCGCCTGGCGCAATGCGAGGGTGCCGGTGGTGGCGGTGTAGTGGGTGTCACCGCTGTGCAACGCCACGCTGGCGGCGTCACGAATGTGCGCCGGGGTGTCGAAGTCTGGCTCGCCGACGGTGAAGTTGACGATATCGCGGCCCTCGGCGCGCAAGGCCGTCACCAAGGCGTTGGCGGCCACGCTGGGGGAGGGCGCAATGCCCAGCACCCGGTCGGACAAAAATACTGTGCTCATGGTGATTCCCTTCAGTCCGCCAGGCCGGCGTTGTTCAGCACTTTGTCGATCCAGCTCTGGCGCAGGTTACCGGTGGCGATTTCGGCTTTGACGGCTTCTTCGTGCTCGGCATGTTGCCCGGCGCGGCGCAATACTTCGGCGGCGTCGGCCTGGGAGAAAGCCACCAGGCCATCTTCATCGCCCACCAGCAAATCCCCCGGGTTGATCAGCATGCCGCCGATGGACACCGGCACGTTGACTTCGCCCGGGCCGGTTTTATACGGGCCGGTATGCACCACGGCACGGGCGTAGCAGGGGGTGTCGTCAAAGCTGGCCACGTCACGGATCGCACCGTCGATCACAAAACCCACGCAACCGCGTTGCTGGGCGTACAGCTTGACCAGTTCGCCGATCACGGCGTTGTTGGTGTCGCCCTGGCCGTCCACCACCAGCACGTGGCCGGGTTGCAGCATGCTCATGGCTTTGTAGATCAGCAGGTTGTCGCCGGGGCGGGTCTTGACGGTAATCGCGGTGCCCACCAGCTTGCCGGTGCGGTTGTAGCGCGTCAGGCCCCGGGCGCCGATGTGGCGGCCGAGGTTGTCGCTGATGTGCGGTGTGACCACATGGGCAAACGCTTCGACCAGCTCGGCCGAGGCCATGGGCGCGTTGGGAAGGATGCGGGAACCGGGCAAGGACATGGCAAATCTCCAGAATCGATGGATAGCGATGGGCGATGGCCGGATCTTAGAAGTGATGAACGGACAGTTTTAGCGATATTTTATGATGTGTTAGCATTGCTTTTTCTCATGAATCGGTCGCCGTGATCACCTTCAAACAAATCGACGCGTTGTACTGGATCGCCGAATTGGGCAGTTTCGAGGCGGCCGCCAACAAGCTGAACATGTCCCAGTCGGCCATCTCCAAGCGCATCCAGGAATTGGAAGAAACGTTCGACGTCGAGATTTTCGACCGCAGCAAACGCAATGCCCGGCTGACCGAAAAGGGCGGCGAGCTGCTCGATTACGCCAAGGACTTGCTCAAGAGCCGCGACCAACTGCTCGAACGGGTCAGCGCGCGGGAGGTGCTGGTGCGAAGGTTTCGCCTGGGCGTCACTGAACTCACTGCGTTGACCTGGTTGCCGGCCCTGGTGGAAGCGCTACGCCAGGCTTACCCCAAAGTACAGATCGAACCTTCGGTGGAACTCAGCAGCGAGTTGTTCCGCAAGCTAGAGAGCGACCAGCTCGATTTGGTGATCGTGCCCGACGTCTACAGCGACCCGCGTTTTCACAGCACGGCGCTGCAATGTGTGGAAAACGCCTGGATGTGCTCCCCCGGCCTGATCCCCGACGCCGACCCGATCAGCCTGGAAACCCTGGCCAGTCATACCGTGCTCACCCAGGGCGCGCATTCCGGCACGGGGCTGATCTACGAGCGCTGGCTGGCAGCACACAACGTGCAGATGCCGCGCACCCTGACCAGCCACAACCTGTTGGTGCAGGTGGGCCTGGCGTTGTCGGGGATCGGCGTGAGTTACCTGCCCAAGGCGTGCCTGTCGCACCTGATCGAGCAAGGTACGTTGCGCGCGCTGGTTACCCAGCCGGAACTGCCGAGCATCCAGTACGTGGCGTTGCACCGGGTGGATCGGCAGTTTGGTTTGAACCAGGACGTGGCGCAGCTGGCGCAAGCGAGCTGCGATTTTTCGAAGTTGTTGCTCTAACGGTTTGCGTCGCTCTGCGCTGACAACCTGGCCAGCCCGGCCAGTGTGTCAATCAACTCCGTGCGCCCATGCTTGAGAAACGCCAGTTGATAATTCACCGCCGCCGGTGGCACTTCCAGCGTCACCTCCTGGAATTCACCGCGCTCAATTTCCCCCACAAACAAGCCCCTGGGCAGACAGCTGATACCGACCCCGGCACGAATCAACGCGAGCAACGCAAACAGGCTGTTGCTGCCATACACGTGGTTGAACTCCAGACCCTGCTCGGCGAACAGCTGCTCGCAACGCTGGGTGATGCCCGAGTCCGGGCCTTGCACGATGATCGGCCATAGCGCCAGCTGTTTGAGTGACAGCGTGGTGCCGGCGGGAAACAGACCCGGCGGCGCGAGCCAGGTGAACTCGATGGATTGCAGCGGGATCGCCGCCATGGCGGCGGTCACGTAATCCTGCGGGATCACGATCAGGTCGAGGTCGCCGTCCAGCAATTTGCGTTGCAGGCGCGCGGACAGGTCCACATCCGGGTGCAGTTCGATGTCCGGCAGCGCGGCCTTGCTGCGGGCGACAAAGTCGGTAAACCAGGTGATGGTCACCAATTCGGTCAGGCCCATGCGCACCGTACGCAGGGTCTGGCGGCTGGCGTCACGCAGGGCCTCAAGGCCGGCCAGGCTGTGGATCAGGCCTTCGCTGGCCTCCAGCAATTCGGTGCCCTTGGCGCTCAGTTGTACCTTGTGGTTGCCGGGCTGGAACAAGGGCAGGCAGGCCTGTTTTTCCAGCTCTTGCAGGCGTTTGCTCGCGGCTGACTGGGTGATGAACAAACGCGTGGCTGCGCGCTGCACGGTGCCCAGTTTCAGCGTCCAGTAGAACGCTTCGATCTGTTTGATATTGATCATGCCGGCCGCCCGAATGGCTGTTGCAGGTCGCAATGTGTGCCCATCAGTTCCACCACGTGCCGATGGAACGGGCTGTAGCTGTCGGCCCGGGCCAGCGCCACATACGGCGTGGTCGGCAAAGGCGGTTCGACGTCGAGTTTCACCAGTTGCCCCGTGAGCAGGTAAGGCGCGGCGGTGGCGTCGGGCAAGTAGGTCACGCCCAAACCGGACACCGTCAAACCGATCAGCGCTGCCAGGCTGCTGCAGGGAATGTGTGCGCTGGGGCGGGCCTGATGAGACACAAGCCAGCTGTCCATCAACAGTCCGGAACCGGAGGATTTGCCCTGGGCCAGCAAGGTGAACCGGGTCAAATCCTCCAGCGTCAGTGGCTGATGCGGGTCCAGCAAGCCGGGCGCGCAGAACCAGTGGTTACGCACTTCATCCAGCCGCACCTTGATCAGCCCGTTGCTGCTGAAGGCATCCGGCACCACGATCACGTCCAGTTGGCCGGCCATCAGCAACCCATGCAAGCGCACGCTCAAATCCACTTCAGGCTCGATGCGCACCTTGGGGTAGTCGGCGGCAATCGCCTGGATCAGGCGCGGCAGCCAGGTCAGCGCGCTAAGCTCGGTGATACCGATGCGCAGTTTGCGGCTGAGCACGTCGGGGCTGAGCAGGCAACTGTTGACGATCTCGCGTTGCAACAGCACCTCCCGTGCCTGGGCCACTACCTGCGCGGCCAATACCGTGGGTTTGGCCCCACGACCGCTGCGGTCGAACAGGGCAAAACCGAGCCAGTGTTCCAGTTCCTGGATCTGCCGCGAGATGGCCGATTGCACCTGGCCCAGGCGATTGGCGGCGCCGTCGAAGGTGCCGTGATCGACCACGGCAATCAACGCTTGCAGCTGTTTGAAGGTGGGCACGGGAGAATTCTCATCATGATTTGGAATGTTTTTAGTTCACGGAATATCTCTATGTCTACTTAAATTTCCTCGGCACTATTTCGCTCACGGCCTACTGGCGTGAGGGTTTCTTCACGACGTACCGACCATAACTCCAAGAAAAACCGGTGAAGAAATGAATGCTGATTCCAAACCTGCCAGCCGCTTTCGCTGGGTCGTGGCGGCGCTGTTTTTCCTTGCGTACATGGTGGCCGGCGCCGACCGCGCCAACATCGGCGTGGTGGTGCCGTTCATCAAACAGGAATACCACCTGAGCAACACCGACATCGGCGCCCTGGCCAGCCTGTTCTACCTGACCTACGCCATTGTGCAGATCCCCGCCGGCTACCTGTTTGGCCGCTACGGTATCCGCAAGCTGCTGACCGGCTCGCTGGTCCTGACGTCCCTCGCCACCTTGTTGATCGGCTTCACCAGCAGCGTGCTGCAACTCAAACTGGCGCGTGCCCTGCTGGGGGCGGCGGAAGGGCCGATCAACATCGGCATCATTTCGATCATCAACCGCTGGTTCCCGGCGCGTGAGAAGGGCTTCGCCACCGGCATTTTCATGTCGGCGGCGAAGGTGGCCCCGGCGATCGTGCCGCCGCTATGTGCCTGGATCGTGCACCTGTATGGCTGGCGCGAAGTGTTCTTTATCTTCGCCATCCCGGGTTTTTTCGTGGGCGTGTTGTGGTGGTGGCTGGTGAAGGACGACCCGTCCGACAGCCGCCATTGCTCGCCGGCCGAGCTGCACTACATTCAGGACAACGGCCCTCAGAGCCAGGCCATGAACACGCCGATGGTGCGCATTCCGGCCGGGTTCGACCGCCTGATGCGCACCCGTGAAGCGCCCTTGTTGAGCGACAACAAAAGCATCCTGGCCTCATGGAACGTATGGGCCTGTGCGCTGGGCTACTTCCTGATGGTCGGCATCACCTATTCGATCATGACGTGGGTGCCGACCTACCTGATCACCGTCAAACAGTATTCGGTATTGAAAATGGGCATGGTCGCTTCGGCGCCGTGGGTCGGCGCGATCATTGGCAACCTGCTGGGCGGCTGGCTGTCGGACCGCGTGTTCGACCGTCGGCGCAAACCGGCGATGCTGATCAGCTCCCTCGCCACCGTGATCATGATGTTCGTGCTGCTCAACGCGCCCACCGACCCACTGTTGCTGTCGGCGGTGTTCCTGCTGGCCGGCATCCTGTTGAACATCGGCTACTCGACCTTTCTGGTGTACCCGATGGGCCTGGCGACCAAGGCCCGCGTGCCGTTCGCCGCGTCCATCGTCAACACCGGCGGCTCGCTGGGCGGCGCGTTCACGCCGTTCGTGGTCGGGCTGTTGCTGGACCATTTCAATTGGGACTACGTGTTCGGTTTTCTCGGCGTGAGTTCGCTGATCACCTTCGCCATCGTGCTGACCATGATCGAGCCACGTCCTTCCACATCCGTTAACGCCCAGGAGCGCGTATGAACAGTGTCATGCAGGTTTGTCGTCTGGATTTCTGGATCAGCCCCGTGTTCGACGAAATGATCCTTAGCCAGCCGCAACTGGCCTTGCAGGTGATGCCGCGCCAGGGCGACGACGCACGCACCCTCGCGGCGCTGCGCAAGGCCCATGCCTACCACGTGTCGGCGGCCAAAGATGAGCTGCCCGCGCAGTGGTTTGCCAACCAGGCATTGATTGAGCAATGCCCGGATTTGCTCTGCGTTTCTTCCGGCGGCGCAGGTTTTGATACGGTGGATGTAGCCGCGTGCACCCGCGCCGGTATTGCCGTGGTCAACCAGGCCGGAGCCAACGCGCACTCGGTGGCCGAGCACACCTTTGGCCTGCTGCTGGCGGTGGTCAAGCGCATTGTCGAGTCCGATCAAAAGCTGCGCCACGCCGTTGGTTTCAGCCGCGAAGACTTGATGGGCGAAGAGATACACGGGCGCACGATCGGGTTGATCGGGCTGGGGGAAATCGGCGGGCGCGTGGCACGCATCGCCCACGGCTTTGGCCTGGACGTGTTGGCGTATGACCCGCATCTGAGCCATGAAAAAATTCAGGCCCACGGTGCTACGCCGGTGACCCTGGCCGAGCTGCTGCAACGCAGTGATTTTGTGTCGCTGCACTGCCCGCTGGATGCCGGCACCCGTCACTTGATGGGCGCCGAACAGTTCGCGGCGATGAAGCCGGGCGCGGTATTTTTGTCCACTGCGCGCGGTGGCATTCATGATGAAGCAGCCTTGTTCGAGGCTCTGCAAAAAGGCCACCTCAGTGGCGCGGGGCTGGATGTGTGGGCCAGCGAGCCGCCCGCCCAAAACGCACCCTTGATGAGCTTGCCCAATGTGGTCGCGACCTTCCACACCGCAGGCGTCACCCACGGTGGCCGACGCAATGTGGCGCGCTCGTCGGCCGCGCAGATCGCGGCGATCCTGCGCGGCGAGCGGCCGCCGCACCTGCTGAACCCCGAGGCCTGGGAGGCGGTCAGCGAGCGTATCCGCGCGCGCTGATCGTCATATGTTTAAAGTATTCAAACCCCGTTATTTAGATATTTTTCATAGGTGGACGGCGCTGGTAGGCTCTTAAAAAAACAAGAGAAGTGCCCGGTCATGTCCATACGCCTGTCCACCTCCATGAAACCCTTCACCCTCGTTTTGGCGACGCTTGCCTTGGTGAGCACACTGGCCAGCTGTGCCAAGGTCGATGTGCACAGCGAAAACGCCGACAAGCCTGAAGCTGATGCCCGCCAGGTCTTGCGCCTGGGCCATGACGCCAGTGCCTATCCGTTTCTGGTCTACGCCAACGCCGACCTCTACAACCCGCCACAGACTATCGAACGCGCCGTGATCATCCTGCATGGTGTGCAGCGCGACGGCGACCACTACTTCAACACCGGCCGCAAACTGCTCGGCAATGCGCACCTGCCCAGCGCAAGCACGTTGCTGATCGCGCCGAACTTCCTCACGCCTACCGATTCCGGGGTCAGTGATGACATGCCGCTATGGTCGCGCGACCGGTGGATGCACGGCATCGAATCGCAATTCGGCCGCAAGGGCATTCCGGCGTTCCAGGTACTCGATGACGTGGTCGGTTATTTGTCCGACCGCCAGCTTTACCCGGCACTCAAGGAAATCGTGATGGTCAGCCACTCGGCGGGGGCGCAATTGATGCAGCGTTACGCGGTGATGAATGACCTCGACACTGCCCTCAAGGCCCACGGCCTGACGATTCGCTACGTGGTCGCCAGCCCGTCAAGCTACGTGTACTTCGACGATAACCGCCTGCAGGGCGGCGCGTTCAAGCCGGTGGTGACCATCCTGTGCCCCAGCTACAGCCGCTATCGCTACGGCATTGAGGGCGCCCCCGCGTACCTGCTGAACCAGCACTTGTCGAGCCGTCAGGTGTTCGCCCGCTATGCCGCGCGTGACATCACCTACCTGGTCGGCGGCCAGGACAACAACCCCACCAGCCGTGTGCTGGACACCTCTTGCGGCGCCAATTACCAGGGCGACACGCGGCTTGATCGGCAGTTGAATTACATCAGCTACGAGCAGTTCCTGTCGGCCCAGTGGCAGATCCCGCTGCGCCATCCGCAACACACGATTCCAGGCATCGGCCACAACGCGGCGCGGTTGCTCGGTGATAAAGCCGTCGCACGGATGCTCTTCCCTTAAGCCTCACGCTTTCGCCCAACGCTGCGTCTCGATAAAAACAATAAGAGAACTGTATGAGCCCAACTCTCCCCGTTACCCGGGCGCCCCGCGCCTGGGGGCCTGGCGCATTGTCGCTGCTGGCCGCTGCCTTGCTCACCACCCACGCCCAGGCCGACACGCTGCCGTCGTCCGGCACCTTGTTCGACAACAGCCGCTCGGTGCTGCGCCCCACGGACAACGCACAACCGGCACCGCCCGGCAGTGTGCGCATTGAAAGCCAGAACGACGAGCCCGCGCCCGCCACCAGCCCCTCGACCTTGCAGCTGCAGGTGCTGCGGTTTGTGGTGAAGGGCAACCGCGAACTCAGCGACGCCGAGGTGCAGGCCGCGCTGCAACCCTATGTCGGCAAGACACTCGGCCTGGAGGGTTTGCGTGACGCGGCGGCGCAAGTCACCGCGCTGTACCGTGCCCGAGGCTACCTGGTGGCGCGCGCCTATCTGCCGGCGCAGGACATTCAAAACGGCCAGGTCACGGTGGGCATTTCCGAAGGTGTGATCGGCCAGGTCAGCGCCTTGCCGGACGCGAATGTACGCCTGCGCCCCGGCGTGCAGCAGCAGTTCATCAATGCGCTGCCCACCGGCACCATCATCCGCGAGCAAGACCTGGAGCGCGTACTGCTGCGCCTGTCGGACATCACCGGCGTGGCGGTGCACGCGATCCTGCGCCCGTCGCAGCAGCCGGGCGCCGCCGACATCGTGCTCAAGCTCAGCGAGATGACGGCGATTACGGCCCGCGCGACTATCGACAACTACGGCAACTACTACACCGGCGCCAACCGCCTGACCTCCAGTGTCAGCCTCAACGACGCGCTGGGCCTGGGTGACAGCTTTACCGCCACCTCGCAGAATTCTTTCGAAGGCCTCAACATCAAGGGCGTCGGCTACCAGCAACCGCTGGGCGCCACGGGTATTTCGGTGGGCGCCAACTACGCCGAGCTCGAATACAGCATCGGCAAGAACCTCAAGGGCCTGGACGCCGACGGCACCGCGCAAGTCTCCTCGGTGTTTATCAACAGCGCGCTGCTGCGCTCGCGGGACAGCAATATCAGCTTCAACCTGGCCGAAGATCACCGGCGCTTCGAAGACTCGGCCGGTGGTTTTACCGTGAACAAATCCGCGGTGTTTCGCAGCGCCACGCTGTACGGCAACTGGCGTGATGACTGGCAGGGCAGCAACGCCTGGAGCCTGTCTTATGGCATCGGTGACCTGGACAAAAACACCGCCGCCGACGCTACGCTGGATGCGCTCATCGCCAACGCCGCCGGGCGCTACAAGAAAGCCAACGCCAGTTTCAGCCGCCTGCAAAACCTCGGTGGTGGTTACTCGCTGTTCGGCTCGTTGACCGGGCAATGGGCCGACAAGAACCTCGACTCTTCGGAAAAAATCAGCCTCGGTGGCCCCAACGGCGTGCGTGCCTATCCGGTCGGCGAAGTGGCCGGCGACGAAGGCCTGCTCGGCCGCCTGGAGTTGCGCAAATACCTCGGCCGTTTCCAGGGCGCCATTGCCGAAGGCACGCTGTTTGCCGACGCGGGCAAGGTCAAGGTCAACAAGAACCCGTGGGACGCCAGCGAAAATACCCTCACGCGCTACGGCTACGGCGTGGGCCTGAACCTCTATCACCGTGACCTGGTGATGAACACCAGCCTGGCCTTTTCGCCGGGCGCCGACCCTACCAGCGACGACCGCGCGGCCAAGCGCCTGTGGTTCTCGATTTCCGGTTCGCCCCAGGCGTTCGCCGGGCTGGCCAGCGACCTCGGCTCCAAAGGCGAAGACTTCGAAGTGGCCGAGACCGACACGGTCATCTACGGCGACTTCGGCATCGTCCCCGAATACGTTGACCGCCACGGTTCCACACCCGCCGCGCCCGCCAACCAGAACCGCCTGGCCACGCCGAACGGGCGCAACATGGCGAGCTTCTGGCGCGCCCGCGATAACGTCTCGGCCATCGGCGTGCACGGCGGCTATGGCCTGAGCGACGACTGGAAACTGCTCTGGCAGCTGGAATACGGCATTTCGATGAACTACACCGCCAGCGATGACAAATCGGTCAACCCGTCGGCCTCTCCAAGTACCAAATTGCGCAACACCGGCGCGGCGTTCAACAACACCGATTACGGCACGCTGCTGTATGGCGTGTGGGACATGCCGATGAAGGAGGCCACCACCAGCCTCGACCCGTTCAACGGCAAAACCAGCGCCGCCTACTTCAACATCATCGGCTCGCCGGGTTTCAGCGCCGGGCTGTCGACCAACGTCAACGGCCCGCAAAGCTTTGACGACACGGCGGTGAACGGCGATGCGGCGTTCAACCGGCGCCAGTCCGGCGTGGTGGAGTACTGGACACCGGTGTGGAACGGCCTGCAGCTCAAGCTGGCGTATTCGAACAACGGCATGAGCGTGGCCAATGATGTGGACAAGGGCTACATCTACGGCACCAGCCTGAGCTATAACAACGGCGGTTTCACGGCAGTGTTCGCGGCCGAGCGGCACATCAACTATTTCGGCATTGCCGACCTCGGCCGTAACGCCCGTGGGTTGGGCAGCAGCACCCACGTTACCGATGGCACCTCTTCGGATGATTTCAGCTTTCGCTACGGCCTGGCCTACGACTTTGGCGACACCAAGCTGTCGGTGATCGCCGACGACCTGTCGTACTCCGAAGATGGCGTGGTCAACACCAGCACCACCTCCAGCGACCTGTCGCGCTATCGCCGCCGCGCCTATCTGTTGGGGGCGAGCCACAAGATAGGTCCCTGGACCTTGAAGGCCAGCTACGGCAAGGCCCTGCCGGGCAAATGCGAAATGATCGGCGCCGCCGCCCCCGACTGCGATACCCACGGCATGGGTGCCACCCAATACGCGGTCGGCGCCAACTACAAACTGACCAAGCGCATCGACCTGTTCGGCCAATACGTGCTGCTGAAAAACAACTCGCTGGCCAACTACAACTTCGCCTTGACTGGCGTCACGGCGGCCAGCGGCTACTCGCCCGGCGTGGGCACGACCATTAGCGCCATCGGCACTGGCATCAACTATTCGTTCTGAGGAGAAGGCTGTGAGCAAACCCCAAATCCAAACCGCGCTGCCTGTTCTCAAACCCTTGAGTTTTGCCGTGCTCTGCGCGTTGTACAGCCTGGCCCCGATGCCCGCCCTGGCCCTGGACAGCAACGCGCTGCCCACTAACGGCCAGGTGATCGCCGGCAGCGGCAGCCTGAGCAGCAACGGCAATGTGCTGACCGTGCACCAGGGCAGTGACCGCCTGATCACCACCTGGGACACCTTCAATATCGGCAGCAACGCCCAGGTGAATTTCCTGCAACCCGGCGCCTCTTCGGTGGCGCTCAACCGCGTCACCGGCAGTGACGGCTCGCAGATCCTTGGGCACCTGAATGCCAACGGCCAGGTGTTTCTGGTCAACCCCCAAGGCGTGCTGTTTGGTGCCGGGGCCATGGTGGATGTGGGCGGGCTGGTTGCCAGTTCGCTGAACATCTCCAACAGCGATTTCATGGCGGGTAAAAACGTTTTCGCCGGGCCCGGCGGTGGCGCGGTGGTGAACCAGGGCACGATCAGCGCGCGGGACAGCGGCAGCGTGGCGCTGCTCGGCGCCCAGGTGCGCAACGAAGGCACGGTGGTTGCGCGTCTCGGTTCGGTGGTGTTGGGCGGTGGCGAGAAAATCACCCTGGATTTCAACGGCGACGGCCTGATCAACGTCGAGGTCAACGACCCGGCCATCGGCGCCAGCGTGATCAACCGGGGCTTGCTCAGCGCCAACGGCGGGGCCGTGGCCATGACCGCCCGCGACTCCCAGGCCATGCTCAGCAACGTGGTGAACAACGAGGGTGTGATCGAAGCCCGCAGCCTGCAACAACGCAATGGCCGCATCATGCTCGACGGCGGCGACAGCGGCGTGGTGGTCAACAGCGGCGTGCTGGACGCGTCGGGCAAAAGTGCCGGTGAGCGCGGCGGCAACGTGACCCTGACCGGGCAGTACGTCGGCCTGTTCGACAGTGGCCGCATTGATGCCGATGGCGATGTCGGCGGTGGCACGGTGCTGATGGGCGGCGATTACCAAGGCAGTGGCAACCTGCACCAGGCCGACAGCACGTTCATGGGCAGCGACGCGCGCATCAGCGCGAATGCCTTGAGCAGCGGCGACGGCGGCAAGGTGATCCTATGGTCCACAGACAGCACGCAGTTCTACGGCACTATCGGCGTGCGCGGCGCCGGAAAGCAGGGGCGTGGCGGGCTGGTGGAAACCTCCGGGCATGCGCTGGACGTGGCGGGTATCGTCGACCTCAGCGCGGTGTCGGGGCAGGGCGGCAGCTGGTTGATTGACCCGTTCAACATCAATATCACCAGCGGCGCCAGCAGCGGCACGTCGAGCAGTTCGCCGTTCACGCCGAATGCCGGTGGCAGTTCCAACCTGAGTTCGGCCACGCTGAATGCGTCCTTGTCGGAAGGCGCGAATATCCTCGTGACCACCTCCTCAGGCGCGGGTACTTCGGGGGATATCAACGTGCTGTCCAACGTCAAGGGCGTGGGCAATGCGACCCTGACGTTGCAGGCGCACCGCAATATCGTAATGACCAACACCAGCATCAGCAATGGCACCGGCAAGACGCTGAACGTGTCGCTGGTGTCGAACTTCAACAACAGCGGCAACGGTTCGGTAGCCTTGAGCAACGCGAGTATCAGCACCAACGGCGGCAACCTGACCATCAGCGGCGCTGCGAACCCGGCCACGTCCTGGGCAAGCACCAACGTCAGCAACGGCACGGGCATTTCGTTGAGCAATGGCACGCAACTGACCACCCGCGGCGGCAACATCACCCTGCGCGGCGCCACGTCGGCAACGCTGGCGGCGGGCTCCACGGCCACCGCGATCAACATCAGCGGCAGTACGCTCAACGCCGGTGGCGGTAATATCAGCATCAATGCCTTGCAGGCCAGCACCAGCGGGACCGGCGATGCCTTCGTGCTGACCGGTGGCAGCAGCCTGCTGACCTCGGGCGCAGGCTCGATCAGCGTCGACAGCAACAACCTGGGCAGCGGCAACGGCACGCGCATTTTCAGTACCAGCAATACCCTTGCGGCCACCGGCAGCGGCAATGTCAGCGTGCGCGGCAGCGCGGCGTCGGGTGCGGCGGTGCTGGTGTGCTCCACGGCAGCAAGCTCGACCCAAACGCTCAGCGTGGGTAGCGGCACGCTGACCGTGCAGGGCAGTGGCGGTGGGCGCGGCGTGTTCCTTGCGGCGTCGGGCAACGGTGCCGTCAACCTGAATGCGGCGCAGGGCGGCGACATCGTGATCGACGGCAGCAGTACCAGCAGCTACGGCACGATTTTAAACTCCACTGGAGTCACGTCGGCAATCAACCTCACCACCGACGGCAACATCAGGGTGTCCGGCGTCACCTCGGGCGGCACCACGCCAGCCTTGGCGTTGATCGCGTCCGGCAACGGCACGGCCGCCGCGCCGGGCGCGCAGATCAACCTGACCAGCACCCGTGGCAATGTAGCGCTGAATGCCAACCACAACGCCGTGAGCACCGCCACCGGCTCGTTCAAGGCCATTTCGCTGGACGCTGGCGGGGCGTTTTCAGCCATCAACCTGTCGACCCAAAGCGGCAACCTCACGCTGGACGGCACCAGCACCTCCGGGCGCGGCGTGGACATTGCGCCATCGGGCGTAGGCGCTGCGATCAACCTGGCGACCACTACCGGTGATATCAACCTCAACGGCAACAGCACCACCTCGTTTGGCGGCTATGGGATTTTCTTCAACTCCACCGGCAATTCACAAGGCGTGAGCGTCAGCACGGGCACCGGCGATATCACCTTGCGCGGCGACTCGGTGGGCACCTCCGACGCCATCGCCCTTGGCGGCAGCACCGGCAATGGCAGCTCCAGCAACCGCATTACCTCAAAGGGTGGCGACATCAGCCTCAACGGCAACTTCCACTCGCCCAACGCCGGCGAGCTGGACCACGGCATTGCGATCCTCAGCGTCAACAACATCATTCAGACCACCGGCAACGGCAACGTGACCCTGACCGGCAACGCCCGCGATTTGGGCAGCGGCATTGAGGTGTACGGCAATGGCCGGGCGCAATTGAGTGTGGAAAATGGCGCGCTGACGCTGACCGGCAGCAGCGGTGCGGGGGACGGGATTGGCCTGTTGACCGGGCAGAACTCGCTGCGCGCCACGGGCAGTGGTTCGGTCACGCTCAACGGCACGTCGGACACGGCGTCGGGGATCAATATTTTTCCGTCCGGGAGCAGCAGTGCCGTGACGATTTCCACGGCCAGCGGTGACCTTTCGCTGACCGGCACGGCAGGCCCGGCGTCGGGTGCACCGGGTATCAGCATCCGCAGCGGTGCGTCGGGGGCGGGCAATGGCGTGAAGATTGTCTCCGGCAGCGGCGATATCAACGTGACGGGCACCGCCCTTGGCAGCGGCGCCGGGGTGGCCATCGGCGCAACCAATGCCCGGGGTTTCAACTCGCTGGTGAGCGGCGCCAACCTCAGCGTCACCGGGCGCAGCACCCGTGGCGCGGCCTTGAGCTTTGACAGCGGCACCAATACCTTGCAGGTCGCCGACGGCATCCTGCGCCTGGACCTGGACACGCCGTCGGGCAACTTCCTCAGCCAGAACAACGACAGCACCTCGATCACCGCCACGGGCAACGGCGCGGTGTTGATCGACCGTGGCGGAATCATTCACAACGGGTTGCTGCCGATCACCTCCGAACCGACACGCCAATATCATCAAAGCCAGATGGTCGGCGACACCTGGCGCAAACCGTTGACTGGCGACTATCACCTCACGCCGCTGGGCAGCGTGGCGGACGAGGTGAGCATTGAAGTCGCCCAGGGAGCGTCGCAATGACCGAGCCGGCGTTCTCCCTCGAAGCCTTCGAATACCTGTGCTACACCCGCGACCATGAGGGCGGCGCCCGCGAGCTGGTGCGCCTGCTGCAATTGATCGACCGCAACTACGGAAAACTGTCCGAGCAGTTTTCCCTCAGTGTGTCCCCGGCAGTCACCCCGGGCGAGCTGGAAAGCCATGTGCTGACGCGCCTCACCAGCGCCATCACGGCGCTGTTGTCCGACCCGGGGTTTACCCTCAGCCCGGGCGGGTTCGGCCAGTTGATCAACCTGCAACGCTGGCTGTCGTCGCTGTTTGCCGCCAGCGCGTTTATCAATTGCGACCACATCCTGCGTTCGCTCAACCTGCTGGGGCCGAACGGCAATGACTACCGCCTCGCCGAACAGGACCTGGTGAAATTCTGCCTGCTGTATTCGCCCGAATCCCAGTTGCCGTTGGATGTGGAGCTGCTGTGGGCGCAGAACCCGACCCTGGCGGCGGCGTTGTTCATGGCCTTGATGTCGCCCAGGTTTCTCGGCACGCCAGCGGCGCATTCCAAGCGCGAGGCCTTGCTGGCCTGGTTGCCGGGGCGCTTGGAAACGCTTGAGCATCTGGATGCATTGCCGCTTAACGTGCTGCATGACGTGTACATGCATTGCAGCTACGCCGACTTGCCGCAGCGCCATCGCATCAAGGCGTCGATCAACACGCTGATCGAACGCAAACTCGCCAGCGTGGGCATTCTTGGCGTGCCCGCCGCGCCGCAACCGGCCCGCGACAAGCCGCTGATGCTGGTGCTGCTGGAGTGGTTTTCCGGCGGGCATTCGATCTACCGTACCCACTCGCTGACGCTGCAGGCGGCGCGGCGGGATTTTTACGTGGTGGCGATGGGGTATGCGGCCAATGTGGACGGGTTGGGACGTGAAGTGTTTGATGAATTCATTGAGTTGCGCGAGCCGGATGACCTGTTCTCCTGCCTGCGGCAAATCACGGCATTCGCTACCGAACAGCGCCCCGACGTGTTCTACATGCCCAGTGTCGGCATGTTCCAGATCACGATGTTTGCCAGCAACCTGCGCTTTGCGCCGTTGCAGGTGGCGGCGTTGGGGCACCCGGCGACCACGGCGTCGCGGCATATCGACTGCATCAGCGTGGAAGCGGATTTTGTCGGCGACCCGGCTTGTTTCACCGAACGCCTGTTGCAACTGCCGGCCAATGGGCAGCCGTATCGGCCGTCGGCGATTGCGGTTGAGCTGCCACGAAGGGTGCGGCACGACACTGAATGGGTGAACATCGCTGTCGCCGCCACCACCATGAAGCTCAACCCGACCTTCTTGCGTGCGTGTCAGGCGATTGCCGTGCGCACGTTGCACTCGAGCGGCAAACGCGTGCGTTTTCACTTTCTGGTGGGGCAGGCGCAGGGGCTGTTGTTTCCGCAGCTGGTGCGGTTGATTGAACGCTATGTCGGCGATGCCACGGTGTATCCGCACCAGGCCTATGCGCACTACATGGCTACGCTGAACGGCTGCGACCTGTTCCTCAGCCCGTTTCCGTTCGGCAATACCAACGGCATTATCGACGCCTTCACCGTGGGCCTGCCGGGCGTGTGCAAGACCGGGCCGCAAGTGTTCGAGCATATCGATGAAGGGTTGTTTCGGCGGGTGGGGTTACCGGCATGGAGCATCGCGCGAACCCATGAGGCGTATGTGGAGGCGGCGGTGCGGCTGGCGGGCGATTACGCCGAACGTTCGGCGTTGTATCGGCATCTGGAAACCAGCAACCCGTTGGAGGTGCTGTTCAGCGGCGAGCCGCATGCGTTGAGCGAGGCGTTGCTGGCTGAGCTTTCTGCGCTGAGGTGAGCCGGCTTGCCACAGGGGGGCTTGTCACTCCACCCGCACCAGCAACGCTGTCGTCAGCGCAACAAAATCATCATACGGCTCCAGCGAGCGCTCGACCTTGCCACGCAGCACCGTGCCTTGCAGGGCGTTGATCAAAAAACGTGCGGTCGGCTCCGGGTCCAGCCCCTGGCGGAATTCGCCGCAGGCCACTCCTTCACGCACCAATTGCGCAAAAGGTGCGGCCCATTCCAGCAACAGGCGCGCGATGGTTTCGCGCACTTCGTCGTGCCGCGTGGCCATTTCGGCGGCCAGGTTGCCAATCAGGCAGCCATAGCGAAAGGCTTCAAGGCGTGCGGGGGTAGAGATGCCGATCAGCCCGTCGAGTTTGCCCATCGAGCTCAGGGCCGGGTCGGCCATGATCGCCTGTGCGTGTGCGGTCCAGTCCTTGAAATAGCCGTTGAGGGCTTCGCTGGCAAAGGCTTCCTTGGAGCCGAAATGCCCGAAGAACGAGCCTTTCTGCATGCCGGCGTGTTCGACGATGGCGTCCACCGACGAACCGGCGTAGCCCTGGCGATGCAGCACCTCGATGCCCGCTGCCAGCAGCTCATCCTTGCGTGATGGGCGCCCCATTTCGTGCCTCCGGTTATGCAATTAGTTGAAATAAGTCTAGGCGCGGTGCTTGACGTCAGTCAAACCGACTAGTCAGTATATAAACCCATTTGAACCCGACGAGCATCAACCCATGACCAACACAGTAGTGGTGTATTTCTCCGGCTACGGCCACACCCGCCGCGTGGCGCACACCGTGGCAGAAGGCGCACAGGCAAAGCTGGTGGAGGTGACCGAAAACGGCGACGTGTCCGAAGAGGGCTGGGCGTTGCTCAACGCCGCTGACGGCATCATCTTCGGCACGCCGACCTATATGGGCTCCAGCGCCTGGCAGTTCAAGAAATTCTCCGATGCCACGGCCCAGTACTGGTTTACCCGAGGCTGGCAGGACAAGGTCTTCGGCGGTTTCACCGTCAGCGCCAGTTTCAGCGGCGACAAACAAGTCACCCTGATCGGCCTGCAAACCCTGGCTTCGCAGCACGGCGGCATCTGGGTCAGCCTCGGCCTGTTGCCGGCCAACACCCTGGCGGCCACACGTAACGACATCAACAACCTGGGCGGTTCGGTGGGCTTGATCGTGCAGGCGCCTTCGGATGCGGATGCTTCGGCGATCCCCGAAGGAGATATCCAGACGGCGCTGCTTTATGGCCAGCGTGTGGCGACGTTTGCGGCACGCCTGAAAGCGGCCAACTGAGGCAGTTGGATTTATGCACCGGGTACTGATAAACAGGAGGTCATTCTTCCTGTACCCATACCCGGTGTAATCCATCATGAAGCGCCATTTCGAGGATCTGCAGCTGGGCAGCATCGAGCTGTTCTGCCTTGCTGCCGAAGCCAGCAGCTTCACCGCCGCCGCCCAGGTTGCCGGTGTGACCCCGGCCGCCGTCAGCCGCAGCATTTCGCGCCTGGAAGAACGCCTGGGCTCACGCCTGTTCGTGCGCACCACCCGCAGCATTCGCTTGACTGACAGCGGCCGCACGTTCTTCGAGCAATGCCGCCAGGCCCTGACTCAATTGGTCGAGGCGCAACAGGAAGTGATGGGCGCCCAAGCCGTGCCGTCCGGCTTGCTGCGCATCAGCATTCCCACCACCTACGCCCACCATCGCCTGCTGCCGATGCTGCCGAAATTTCGCGCGCTGTACCCGCAAGTCACCGTGGATGTTCACATCAGTAACCGCAACATCGACTTCGTCGCCGAAGGCTACGACCTGGCCGTGCGCGTGCGCGCCCAGCCGGACTCCTCACTCATCGCCCGATTGCTCGAAGACGCCGAGCTGGTGGTGGTGGCGGCGCCGTCTTACCTGCAACGCGCAGGCATCCCGCACACCCTCGAAGACCTGGCCGCCCACGAATGTATCCAGTACGAACTGCCCAGCAATGGCCGGCGCATCTCGTGGCTGTTCAACGTGGAGGGCAAGGCGCGGGAGTTCGCGGGGGAGGCGGGGTACAGTTGTTCCGACGATGTGCTGGGTGGCGTGACCTTGGCCCGGCATGGCGCGGGGTTATTTCAGACCTACCGGTTTATCGTCGAGCAGGCGCTTGCAGATGGCAGCCTGGTGGAGGTGTTGAAACCCTTTGGCGGCCGCTCGCGGCCGTACACATTGCTGTATCCCCACGGGCGCTATGTGCCGCATCGGGTCAGGGCGTTTGTGGATTTTCTGCTGGCATCTCGGGATGAGAGGGCGGCGCTGGCCACGTCAGCAAAACCTGACTGATGGCTGCGTCAATGGTTTCAAAGGGCGTGTTATCCCGCGCCAGAATCGAAATGCCCTGCAAGAAACTGTCAAACACCGTCGCCATCACGTGCGGGTCCAGCGCGCCGGGCAAGTCACCGGCATTCACTGCGCGCTGTACACACGCCACGATCCCCGCCCGCGTGCGCAACCGCGATTGCGTCAATGCATCGGCCACCCGCGCGTTCTCCGGGCTCGGCGCGCTCATCACCCCCAACGTCACCATGCAGCCCTTCGGGTGGGCGTTGTCGCACTGCATGCGCGCTGATTGGCGCAATGCGGTCTCGACCGCCTCGCGCGGTGGCAGGCTTTCGTCCCACAGACACTCGGTGACTTGGGCGTAGGTCACGAGGTAGCGCTGCACGCATTCATCGAACAAGGCTTCCTTGGAGCCGAACGCGGCGTAAAAGCTCGGCGCAGAAATACCCCCGCCCAAACCGGCCTTGAGCTGGGCAAGGGAGGTTGCGTCATAGCCATGTTGCCAGAACAGGTGCATGGCCTGATCAACGGCTTGGTCGCGGTCGAAATTACGCGGGCGGCCCATTTGTGCCATGTGCGGTACTCCTGTGGAAACGAGATAGATACTAGTCGATACATAAGTCATTGACAACGCGCGGTGCGCGCCCGCAACATTTGTATCGATCAGTATTTAAGTCGCCCCAAGGAGCTTCCCGTGACCCCTTCACTCAGTTTGTCTGCGTCATCCGACCGCCTGCCCATCGGTGCCTTGCTTGCCCTGGCCATGACAGGGTTTATCTGCATCGTCACCGAAACCCTGCCCGCCGGGCTGTTGCCGCTGATCAGCGAAGGCCTGGCGATTTCGCCGGCCATGGCCGGGCAGATGGTCACCGCCTATGCGCTGGGTTCGGTGCTGGCGGTGATCCCGATGACCATCGCCACCCGTGGCTGGCGTCGGCGCAATGTGCTGCTGCTGACCCTTGTCGGTTTTCTGCTGTTCAACTCGATCACCGCAGGGTCGTCCCACTATGGCGTGACCCTGGTGGCGCGGTTTTTTGCCGGGGTTGCGGCGGGGTTGGCCTGGAGCCTGCTGGCCGGGTACGCGCGGCGCATGGTCGCGCCGCACCAGCAGGGCAGGGCGCTGGCACTGGCGATGGTCGGCACACCGATTGCCCTGTCCCTTGGCGTGCCGCTGGGCACCTGGCTCGGCGGGCTGATGGGCTGGCGTACCACGTTCGGCCTGATGTCGGCATTGAGCTTGATTTTGATGGTGTGGGTGCTGGTCAAAGTCCCGGATTATCCACCGCAGGCCGCACATCAGCGTCTGTCCCTGGCAGAGGTGCTGACCACGCCCGGTGTGCGGCCGGTGCTGGCGGTGGTGATCAGCTGGATGCTGGCGCACAACATTCTGTACACCTACATCGCGCCGTTCGTGGCCCGGGCCGGTTTGGGCGACCGCGTGGATGAGGTGTTGCTGGTGTTCGGCCTCGCCGCGTTGGCGGGTATCTGGGTCACGGCCAAATTGGTCGAACCGGTGCTGCGCAAAACGGTGCTGGTGAGCCTGGCGATGTTTGCCTTGGTGAGCGTGGTATTCGGAGTGTCGGGAAATGTGCCGGCGGTGATTTACCTCGGCGTGGCGGTGTGGGGGTTGAGCTTTGGCGGTGCGGCGACCTTGCTGCAAACGGCACTGGCGGACGCGGCAGGCGACGGCGCGGACGTGGCGTTGTCCTTGAATGTGGTGGCATGGAACAGCGCGATTGCCGCCAGTGGCGTAGTCGGCGGTGTACTGCTGGAGACTTGGGGCGCCACGTCGTTTCCCTGGGCCATGCTGCTACTGATTGTCGTGTCGTTCATGATTGCCTGGGCCGCGCAGGCCCATGCTTTCAAACCGGGTGCGCGCAGTGCAGGAAAACCGGCGGCCAGCGGGCACTAATGTGACTTGACCCGGTCAATAACCCTCGCAATATCATTCACTTGGCTCCATTTTATGGAGCCTGCCGCCTCAGTTCTCTTCAAAGAAGTCATCCATGCACCTGCGCACCCTTGCAGTCGGGCTGTCTGCCCTTGTTTTGCTCTCCACCGGCGCCGCCGCGCGCAACCTTCCCGACCTTTACTCCCAACAGGAAAAGCAGCTGTCCTTCGACAGTTGCGCGGACCTGTTTCCAGCCTCACACCCCATCAACACCGCTACCGTCCCCGCGACCATGAAACCCATGGCGCTGTGCTCGGACAATTTCGCGGTGCTGTACTCGCAAACCAGCAAGACGCCGCTGGTGGTGGTTGAGCGCCTCAACGCCGCGCAACTCAAAGACGCCAAAGGCGAAGAGCGCACCAACCAGTTCTACGCCGACCCGCGTATCCCCAAAGGCGCCCGCGCCGAGTTGAGTGACTACCGCGCCCAGCACCCGGCCATGGACCGTGGCCATCAGTCCCCGGCTGCCGACGCACCGAGTGCCAACGCCATGGCCCAGTCGTTCGCGCTGTCGAACATGGTGCCGCAAGACCCCACCAACAACCGCAAGATCTGGAGCAAGGTCGAGGCGGACGTGCGCAAGTTTGCCGTGCGTGCCGGCGGCGATGTGTTCGTGTTCACCGGGCCGCTGTTTGACGCGGGCTACGCCACCATCGGCGACAACAAGGTCTGGGTGCCGACGCGCCTGTTCAAGCTGGTGTACGACGCATCGTCCAAGCGGGCCTGGGCCTACGTGCTGCCCAACGCTGAGACGCGTATCGAACGGCCGATGGACTATGAAACATTCGTGAAGACCACCGGGCTCAAGCTGCTCGGCAATCTACCGGTTACGGGGTCGGTGGGTCGGACTTGATCCACTGAGGCTTGTCCAACTGGCGCTTCATCGTCCAGATCGCCACGCCCACGGCGAGGATGCCCGACACCGCGCCGACCACCAGCGACCACCGTGGACCCAGGTGGTCGGCGACCCAGCCGACAATGGGTGCGCCAATCGGCGTGCCGCCCAGCGCCACCGCCACACGCAAGGCAATCACCCGGCCGCGCATGGCCGGTTCGGTGGTGAGTTGCATCAGGCTGTTGGTGGTGTTGCTGAAGGTCATCGCGCCCACGCCGATGATCACCAGCGCAATGGCAAACGTCCAATAGTTCGGCGCCAGGGCCGCCAGCGTACACCCCAGCCCGAACACCGCCGCGCCGGTCAGCAGCGACTTGAACTGCGGCCGCTCACTGCCCGCCGCGATCAACGCGCCGGCGATGGTGCCGATGGCCAGGGTCGACGTCAGCAGGCCGTAGCCGCGTGCATCGGCATGGAACACGCTGACCGCCATGGTCGAAATGAAGATGGGGAAGTTCATGCCGAAAGTGCCGATCAAAAACAGCATCAGCAAAATCGCCTTCAAATCCGGCCGTGCCCAGACATAGCGGATGCCTTCAGTGAGGCTGCCTTTAGTGCGCAGCGCACGCACTTTGGCCTGGCCGGAAACCCGCAGGAAAAACAACGACGCCAGCACGGCAAAGAAACTTGAGCCATTGAGCAGGAATGCCCAGCCGGTGCCGACTGAAGCAATCGTCACGCCGGCCACTGCCGGGCCGATCATGCGCGCCATGTTGAACGACGTGGAGTTGAGCGCGATGGCGTTGGACAAGTCTTTCTCGCCCACCAGTTCCGCCACGAAAATCTGCCGCACCGGCGCATCGAACGCCGAGGCGCAACCCGATAAAAACGCGAACACATACACGTGCCACAGCTCGACAAACCCGGTGATGGTGAACACCCCCAGCGTCAACGCCAAAAGGCCCATCACCGCCTGGGTGGTGATCAACAATTTGCGCTGGTCGTAATGGTCCGCCGCAAACCCGGTCCACGGCAGCAAGAGCAACTGTGGCCCGAACTGCAAAGCCATGACGATGCCGACGGCGGCCGCGTTGTGCGGGGTGAGCTGGGTGAGTACCAGCCAGTCCTGCGCCGTGCGCTGCATCCAGGTGCCGACGTTGGAGACCAGTGCGCCGGCTGCCCAGATGCGGTAATTACGGCTGCGCAGGGAGCGGAAGGTGCCGAGCAAACTCATGGGTTTTTCATGCCCCCCGGTTGTCGAGCAAACCAAGGATGGCCTGCGTGGTGCCCGACTCGCCGAGCTTGGGGAACACATTATTGAGGCTGTAGGCGTGGGCTTCTGCGTTGGCGTCGGTCATGGCGTCGGTGGCGAGCGTGACGTTGAAGCCGGCCTCATAGGCCTGCCGGGCGGTGGCCTCCACGCCGGTGCCGGTGGCCACGCCGGTGATCACCACCTGGCTGACATTCAGCGCCTTGAGGTGTGCTTCAAGGTCCGTATTGGCAAATGCGCCCCAGGACTTTTTGGTCACCTGAATATCACCGGGCTGCTGCCCGAGTTCGGGAATCAGGTCGGCCCAACCTTCGGGCAGCACATCGCTGCGCCGTGGCCGTTCGGTGCGCCCCGGTGCGAAGCCGGTGACATTGACCAGCACCACCGGCAAACCGCGCTCGCGAAAGGCGTTGAGCAGTGCGCGCGAGCGTTCGATTACGGCATGGATGGGATGGATGAAGGGGTAACCGATGATGCCTTGTTGCAGGTCTACGATGATCAGGGCGGTGGTTGGGTCCAGCGAGGTGACAGCCATGCTATGTCCTCAATCAGTGCGTTCAAAAATCGGCGAGGCGTTCCAGCAGTTTTACCGCAGCAGCGAGTTCGTGTTGTTCCTGGGGGGTCAGCTGTTCTTGCAGGGCGTGCAGCAGCCAGTCGTCTTTGGCGGCGCGGCTTTCGATCAGGTGTTTGCGCAGCGTGGGTGTCAGTTGGATCAGCGTTTGGCGGCCATCGCTCGGGTCGGGTTGGCCGCTGACTGCTTGCATGGCTTCAAGCCCGGCGACGGTGATGCGCATGGATTGCGGGCGCACACTTTCTGCGCGGGCGAGGGCGGACACGGTGGTCGGGCCGTCGCGGTCCAGGCGCAGCAGTACGGATTTTTGCGCGGAGGTGAAATCGTCGGGGTGGGTTTGTTCGCGCAAGCGGCGGATCAGTTTGCCCAGGGATATACGCAGCTCGGCGGCCAGCGTGGCGGTTTGGGGGTTGTGATCGGAGGGGGATTTAGTCATGCCGGGACGGTAGCATGATGGAAGATAAACTGTACAGTTTGGCTGTATTGTTTTTTGATCTAACTGGAGGGCGGGTTATTCGGTCAGGTTGTTGGGGGTATATCCGTTATTGGGGTGATGGCTTATATGGGTTCCGCCCTTACGGCGGGTCACTTTGAAAAGCGCAAAGTAACCAAACGCTCTTGCCCCTACACTCGGTGCCTCGCCCAGGCTCGGCATGCCCGAACGCAGGCTTGAATCCGTGGGCCGACGCCATGGGCCATCCCTGGCCCATCGCGGCTAACCCGGCGTCCTGCCGGGTTGCCCACGGATTCAAGCCTGCGTTCGGCCAGCGTGTTTAACGGGGCGCCTGAGATCAAGATCAAAAGCAAAAGCACGGCGGCCTGACAGCCGGCCTGAGTGGTTGAATCAAAAGCGCTTTTTTTGCTAGAGCAGACCGCGTTCCCCCAGACAAAATGGAGATCCAATTGTGGGAGCGGGCTTGCTCGCGAATGCGGTGGGTCAGCCAATAAATCTGTGGACTGACACACCGCATTCGCGAGCAAGCCCGCTCCCACATTTTTTGGCCGAGTGAGCCTCTAATCTCTGCACAAATCTGCTTCTCTGTGGGAGCTGGCTTGCCTGCGATGGCATCAACCGGATATGTCTGATGTACCGAGTTGCCTGTATCGCAGGCAAGCCCGCTCCCACACAAACCGCGTTTGCTTCACACCACTCAGGCCGGCTGTCAGGCCGCCGTGCTTTTGCTTTTGATCTTGATCCTGGGCGAGGTGCCGAGTGTTGGGGCAAGAGCGTTTGGTTACTTTGCGCTTTTCAAAGTGACCCGCCGTAAGGGCGGAACCAATATCAGCCCCCCAAAAAAACGGATATCTACCCAAAGACCCGCTCCCCACCCAAAAATGTGTAGATACCTACGATTTAACGCGCGTTAATACTCAACCCCTTTTGACCAACCCCACTCACACATACCGGAACCCCCATGAGCACCACCCACCTCATCCCCCAAACGCGCAAACCCGTCGCGCCGCTGCTGGCCTTCATCATCCTGGTGCTCGGCGCCCTGTTCCTGCAAAACAGCGTCGGCGCGCGCCAAGTGCTGTTGCTGGTAGTCGGCGCCGCGCTGGGCCTGACCCTCTACCACGCCGCCTTCGGCTTCACCTCGGCCTGGCGGGTGTTCATCAACGACCGTCGCGGCGCCGGCCTGCGTGCACAAATGGTCATGCTGGCCATCGCAGTCGTGCTGTTCTTTCCGGCCTTGGGCGCGGGCACCTTGTTCGGCCAGCCAGTGGTCGGGCTGGTGGCGCCCGCTGGGGTCTCGGTTGTATTCGGTGCGTTTATCTTCGGCATCGGCATGCAACTGGGCGGAGGCTGTGCCTCGGGCACCCTGTTTACCGTGGGCGGCGGCAACGCGCGCATGCTGGTGACGCTGTTCTTCTTTATCTGCGGTTCGCTGATCGCCACGCACCACGTGGATTGGTGGTTTGCACTGCCGGCGTTTCCGGCGGTGTCCATCGTCAAGAGTTTCGGCGTAATGCCGGCGCTGCTATTGAGCCTGGCCGTGTTCGCCCTGATTGCCTGGGTCACCGTGCGTTTGGAAAAGGGCCGCCATGGCCAGCTTGAAGAAGGCATCACCAGCCCGCACACCGGCCTGCGCCGTTTCCTGCGTGGGCCGTGGCCGCTGGTGTGGGGCGCGATTGGCCTGGCACTGCTCAATTACGCGACCCTGGCGCTGGCCGGGCGGCCGTGGGGCATTACGTCGGCGTTCGCGCTGTGGGGCGCCAAGGTGGCGAGTGGTTTGGGTGTGGACGTGGCCAGTTGGGCATTCTGGCAGATGCCGGGTAACGCCAAGGCGTTGGCTGCGCCGGTGTGGGAAGACATCACCAGCGTGATGGACGTAGGCATCATCCTCGGCGCGTTGCTGGCCGCAGGCCTGGCCGGGCGTTTTGCGCCGAGCCTGAAAATCCCCGCGCGCTCGCTGGTGGCCGCGGTGATCGGTGGCCTGCTGCTGGGCTACGGTTCGCGCCTGGCCTATGGTTGCAACATTGGTGCGTACTTCAGCGGCATCGCCTCGGGCAGCCTGCATGGCTGGGTGTGGCTGGTGGCGGCGTTTATCGGCAATAGCGTGGGCGTGCGCCTGCGGCCCTTCTTCTTTGCGGGCGAGCGGCCGCAGGTAGCATTGAGCGGTTGCTGACTGATTAACCTTGAGCGGTAGGGTGCCAGGATGATTCGAGAGTTGAGAACCTTTGTATCCGCCGCACGGCGCGGCACCTTTGCCGCTGCCGGGCAGCAGGTCGGGCTGACGCAGTCGGCGGTGAGCGCGCAGATCAAGCACTTGGAGGACGCGCTGGGGGTCAAGTTGTTCGACCGCACCGGGCGCTCCGCCACGCTCAATGCCGCCGGGCAGCGCGCAGTGCCGCTGGCCGAGGAGATCCTCGATATCTTCTCGCGCATGGGCACCCCCGACAGCGCCAACAACTTTCACGGTTCGTTGCGTATCGGTGCTATCGGCAGCGTACAAACCGGCATCCTGCCCCAGGCCCTGGTGGCGCTCAAACGCCGTGCGCCATTTATCGAGGTGAGCCTGGTGCCCGGCGTGTCGCTCAACCTGCTCAGCCAGGTGGATGCGGGCGAGCTGGACCTGGCGATCATGATCCATCCGCCGTTCAACCTGCCCAAAGACCTCAACATCGAAGTCATTGCCCGCGAGCCGTTTGTGCTGATCACCGCGAAGGACGTGGAGGGCGACGACCCTTTGCAGATCCTGCGCGAGCAACCTTTTGTGCGTTACGACCGTGGCTCGTTTGGCGGGCGCCAGGTCACGCAGTTTCTCAAGGAACACAAGATCCAGACGCAACAGGCGCTGGAGCTCGACGAGCTGGACGCTATCGTCAAGATGGTACGCAGCGGCCTCGGCGTGTCCCTGGTGCCCCTGGCCGGTTTGTGGCTGGAACACGACGCCGAGGTGCGGGTTTTACGATTGGACAAGCTCACGTTTTATCGCGAAATCGTCTTGCTGACCAAGTACACCCAGCGCCAACTGCCGCTCTTCGCGTTGTTCAGGTCGTGCATCATGGAAGTGCTGGGTGCGCCGAAATAGCGCGCGAGCATCGAAATTATTGAGGCTCAGGACGAAAGATATCCGCTTTATCCGCAAGGTTTTCTGGTGAAGAATCGAGTTCTAAATAACAGAACGTGCAGGTAACCACCGTGAGCCTTTCACCCTTTCATCTGGCAATTCCCGTCTATGACCTCGCCGCCGCGCGCCACTTCTACGGCGACGTATTCGGCCTTTCGGAAGGCCGCTCCAGCGCGCAATGGGTGGACTTCGACTTCTACGGCCACCAACTGGTGATCCACGAACACCCAAAGACCGAATCCCAGGAATCGGTGCACTCCAATCCGGTAGACGGCCACGACGTGCCGGTTCCGCATTTTGGGATCATCTTGCAGTGGGAGCAGTGGGAAGCCCTGGCCGACCGCCTGCGCGCTCGCGAGACCCGATTCGTCATCGAACCCTACATCCGCTTCCAGGGCCAGGTCGGCGAGCAGGCCACCATGTTCCTGTTCGACCCCTGTGGCAACGCCCTGGAATTCAAGGCGTTCAAAGACATGAGCCTGCTGTTCGCCAAGTAAGCCTGACTCGCGCGACCGTCGCCAGCAGAGCGACGGCGTTAACAATACGTGAAGCCTGACCGGGCCTGCCGCCTGCGAGATACGACGTTATGTCCGACGTTAACTGTGATGTCCGTGAACCGCTGCGGCCGGTGTGTGCCGAGCCGCAGTGGCGGTTCGAGCCTTGTGGTGACAGCTGCATCGTGGTGGTCTTTGCCAGCGTGTTCAGCGCCCAGGCCAATCGTCGCGCCGTGGCATTGAGTGCCACGTTGCATGACCGGCTGGCGCGCGGGTTGCTCACAGGCGTCACGGATGTCATCCCGGCGATGGTCTCGGTGGGCATTCACTATTGCCCGCAAGTGTTCGCCACGCTTTACCCCGAATTGATGCCCTATGACGCCGTTGCCCACGTGCTGGGCGACGCCCTGACACACCTGCAAAACGCGCCACACACCACCCCCAAACGCCTGGAAATTCCGGTGTGCTACGAGGGCGACTGCGCGCCGGATCTGCAGGCCATCGCCACCGCCTGCGCCATGACCCCAGGCGAAGTGATTTCCGCACATACCGCTCAGTGGGTGGATGTGCTGATGGTGGGTTTTGCGCCGGGCCATCCTTATATCGGCATGCACGACCCTGCGCTCATGCTGGCGCGCCGGGCTGTGCCGCGCACGCAGGTGTTACGCGGCAGCGTGGGCCTGGCCAACCGCCAGAGCGTGATTTACCCCTCGGATTTGCCGGGTGGCTGGAACATTGTCGGGCGCACGCCGCTGACGATGTTTTCACCCGCCCATGAGCCGCCATGCCTGCTGACGGGCGGCGATCAAGTGCGTTTTGTACCGATCACGGCCCGCGAGTTTGAGCTCATGAGGGGAGAGCAGCCATGACCCTCAAAGTGATTCGGCCCGGGTTGTTTTCCTCGTTTCAGGATACCGGTCGCGTGGGCTTTCAGCATTGGGGCGTGCCGGTCAACGGCGCCATGGACCCGGACGCCCATGCGCTGGCCAACCTGTTGGTCGGCAACCCGATCAGCGCCGCCACACTGGAAATGACGATTCAAGGCCCGGTGCTGTGCTTTCAAGCCAAGGCGTTAATTGCACTGGCCGGCGCCGACCTTGGCGCACACCTCGATGGCGTTGCGCTGAAACCGGGGCAGGCCGCCTGCGTCAAGCCAGGCGCCATGCTGCGGTTTGAAAAGCGCGAATACGGTGCGCGTGCCTACCTGGCCGTCAGCGGTGGTTACCTGCTCGACCCGGTGATGAACAGCCGCAGCACCTACAGCCGGGGCGGGTTTGGCGGGTTGGACGGGCGCGCGCTGAAAGCCGGTGATGTGATCCCGATCTGCTCGTCATTCGCCAACCCGCCGCGCCTGAACATTCCGGCCGGTTTGCTGTTTGCCGCGCCGACCCAGCCGGTGACCATCCGGGTGCTTCAAGGGCGCGAGTGGGCCGATTTCAGCGAAACCGCCCGGCATGATTTTCTCACTGAGCCCTACCAGATGAGCGCCGCGTCGGACCGCATGGGCTACCGGCTGGACGGCGCCGCGCTGGACCTGACCCAGCCCAGGCAACTGCTGTCAGAAAGCGTGGCCTTCGGCACCGTGCAAGTGCCCGCCGGCGGCCAGCCCATCGTCCTGATGGCAGACCGGCAAACCACCGGTGGCTACCCGCGCATCGCGCAAGTGGCGAGCGTGGATTTGCCCCGGCTGGCGCAACTGATGCCGGGCGATGAAATCCGCTTCTCCCTGATTGATCTGCGCACGGCCCAGCACCTGCTGGTAGCACGTGCCCGCACCCTGAAAAGACTGGAGGCCGCCCACCCATAACCATCGCCGCTACCCAATAATAAAAACAGGAGCGCTACATGATTAAGCCCACTTTCAACATTCCTACTGTCGAGCATTAAAACCTCTCGGTTCCCGAAGGGTTTACTTCTGGGTGGTGCAAGCCACCTCAATAACTCAAATGACCAGTGGTCAGAGTGGAAGGTGTTTATGTCTCGAGTTTTCCCTGTGACGGCCCCGACAGTCAGCTTCGGCGAGCCGGGTACGACCGCAACCACCAGCGCCACCAAAATTGCCAAGCGCGCAGCCATCGCCGCCGCCACGGGCACGGCGGTGGAGTATTACGAGTTCGGTGTGTACGGTTTTATGGCGACGATCATCGCGCCACTGTTCTTCCCCAGTGACAACGCTGCAGCTGCCTTGCTGGCCACGCTGGCGGTGTTTGGCAGTGCGTTTTTGATCCGGCCCCTGGGCGGTATCTTGCTCGGGCGCCTGGCGGACCGCATCGGCCGGCGCAAAGTGTTGTTGAGCACGGTGATCGGCATGGGCACGGCGACGGCGGCGATCGGCTTGCTGCCGACCTCGGCCCAGGTGGGGATTGCCGCGCCGATTCTGCTGGTACTGATCCGCCTGGCCCAGGGCTTTTTTGCCGGAGGCGAAGTGATCGGCGCGGCGGCCTTCCTGGCCGAGTCCTCGCCTAAAGGCCGGCGCGGCTTTTATGGCGCGTTCACCCCGGTCGGCGTGGCCATTGGCGGTTCGATGGCGGCGATTATCTGCGGCATTACCACCGGGCTGGTCGACGCCGAGCAACTGCAAGCCTGGGCGTGGCGCATCCCGTTTTTTCTCGCGATCCCCTTGGTGATTTTCTCCTGCGTGATGCGCCACAACGTCGAAGAAACGCCTGAGTTCAAAGCCTTTCTTGCAGTGGAAAAGCCGCCCACGGCCCCGGTCAAGGAAGTGCTCACGCGCAACCTGCCTGCGGTGCTGCGCGTCGTGGTGTTCGCCTTTGCGCAGAACGCCGGCTATTACATCGGCCTGGTGTTCATGAACATTTACCTCACCACTTACCTGCACTTTGAGAAGGCCAAAATCTACTGGGTGATCGCCGGCATCAGCCTGTGCATGGCGGCGATGATGCCGTTCTGGGGCGGGCTGTCCGATCGCATCGGGCGCAAGAAGGCGCTGACCATCGGCTTTGTCGGCTACGCCGTGCTGGTGATTCCGATGATGGTGCTGATGAACAACAGCAGTCTGTTGATTGCGGTCATCGCGTTTTTCGTGGCGACGTTGCCGATGCCGGTGATTCAGTCTGTGGGGTATCCCACTTATGCGGAGCAGTTTCCGACTCGCGTGCGTTACACGGGCATGGCCATCAGCATCAACCTGGGGGCGATCCTGGGCGGTGGTATCACGCCTTACATCGTCACTTCGTTGATCGGCTCGACCGGCAACTTGCTGGTCCCGGGGTTCTTCATGGCCGGGGCGGCAGTGTGTGCATTGGTGGCCTTGACCACACTGCGGGAGACCTCGCAGGGCGAACTCAAACGCTGAAGCGCAGATGTCCGAATCCGTCCTCAAGTGGTCCGTGGCGGGGCTGTCGGCTTTTGGGGGGCGTTCTTAGTATGGCTTGCATCAACCATCACGTTGCAAGCCACGAGGACACACCATGAGCCGCAAAGCCCTGATCGTTATCGATGCCCAGCACTCGTTCCGCCATTCAACCTACTGGTCCGAAAATGACCTGCCGGGCTACCTGGAAAAACAGCAAGCCCTGATCGATGGGTGTGTTCAACAAGGCATCCCGGTGGTACAAGTTTTTCATGTTGAAGAGCAGGGGCATTTTTCCATGGCATCGGGCAACGTCAGGGCATTGAGCGAGCTGTCGATCAACCCCGACTTGATCATTCACAAGCGTTATCACAGCGCCTTTGCCGGTACGCCGCTGGCGGCACGCCTCACGCAGATGGGCGTCACCTCGCTGATCATCAGCGGCATCCGCACCGAGCAGTGCTGCGAAACCACCACCCGCCATGGCTCGGACAGCGGTTTCAGCGTGGATTTTGTCAGCGAAGCCACGCTGACCTTCCCGATGACCCATGTGCGCAGCGGCCGCGTGTACACCGCGGCGCAAATCCGCGAGCGCACCGAGCTGGTTCTGGAAGGCCGCTTTGCGCGTATCGTCACCGTCGCCCAGGCGCTGGAGAGTTGACCCCATGAGCGTGCCGGTGCTGTTCGTGCTGCTGCCCAACGTGCTGATGCTGGACTTGGCGGGCCCGGCTGAAGTACTGCGCCTGGCCGCGCAAATCGACGACCTTGCCGCCGTCGATTTCGATTTGCAGTACGTCAGCCCGGTGGCGGCGCTGCACACCTCCATCGGCTTGCCGCTCAGCGGCCTGGCGCCACTGCCGCAGCGCCTGGCACCTGGCACGTGGGTGGTATTGGTGGGGTCCACGTTGAAGGTGACGAAAGCGCACCGGCAGGCTTTTGAAACCGCCAGCAATACGCTGGTGCAGTGGTTACAAACCGTCTTCGCGCCGTCGGGTGAACGGCTGGTGTGCGTGTGTGCCGGGGCGTTGACGGCAGCGCGGGCCGGGTTGCTCGACGGTCGCCAGTGCACCACGCACCATGCGCTGTGCGAGGCATTGCAGGCCATGGCGCCCAAGGCACGGGTGTTGGAAAACCGCTTGTACGTCACCGACGGTCCGGTCAGTTGCAGTGCCGGGGTCACCGCCGGTATCGACTTGATGCTGCACCTGGTGGCCGAGCTGGCCGGGCCCCGGCTGGCCAGCTCGGTGGCCCGTGACATGGTGGTGTACATGCGCCGCAGTGGTGCCGATCCGCAATTGTCGCCGTGGACGTGGGGGCGCAATCATCTGCACCCGGCCGTGCACCGCGTGCAGGATGCCGTCGCCGCTGCGCCGTGCGAGGCCTGGAGCGTCACGCGCATGGCTGAACTGGCCTGCACCAGCAGCCGCCACCTGGCGCGGTTATTCCATGAGCATGTCGGTGTCAGCCCACTGGATTACCTGCACCGGCTGCGCCTGGCGGTAGCCCGTGAATTACTGGCCGAGTCGAGCCTGGATATGGAGTCGGTTGCCGAACGCGCGGGCTTTGGGTCGGCGCGTCACTTGCGGCGTATCTGGGGCAAATATGAAGCGGGCACGCCTTCAGCTGGGCGTGTCAGTGGTTTCGGTTGAGGTTTGGGTGGCTTCGGCTTCCAGTTTCAAGCGGTCGGCCTTGCTGATGTAGCGGTCCTTGCTTTTGGGCGCTAATTTGGCGCTGGCCTTTTTTGCTTTGGCCTTGAAGAGCTGCTGCAATTTCTTTTGGCGGTTCATGATGGGTGGTTACTCAACGGTTAATGGTTGGAATGATATCAGCGTCAGTCCCGGCGTTGTGGAGTCGATACATGCTTAAGTTCAGTGCCTGCCTTGCCAGCCTCGCCCTTTTCTCGATGCAATCAATGGCCCAGGCCGGCGACACGTTCTACATCAACCCCGGATCGACCGCTGCACAGTGGGTCAAGCAAAACCCCGACGCGCCTGACACCGCGAAAATCCGCACAGCCATTGCCAATGTGCCCGGCGCCCTGTGGTTGACCGGCACCAGCCAAGGCGCCGACCAACTGGAGGCGCGCGTGACCCATTACGTATCCGCTGCCGCCAGCACCCACGCCACGCCGATACTGGTCGCCTACAACCTGCCGCATCGCGATTGCAGCGGTGGCGCCTCAGCGGGAGGCGCGCCGAACGCGGCGGCCTATCGCGTCTGGATCGATCATGTGGTCAACGGCGTCGGCGGCAACCCGGCCGTGATCATTCTTGAGCCGGACGCGTTACCCGATCTGCAATGCCTCAGCCAGGCTGACCGCGACGAGCGCCTGTCGTTGTTCAATTACGCAGTGTCAGGTTTCAAACTGCGTGCGCCGCAAGCCAGGGTTTACCTCGACGCCGGCAACGCCGGCTGGAAGCCCGCAGCCTCGATGGCGGAGGCCCTGCACGCGGCCGGCGTGAAAGACGCGCGCGGTTTTGCCCTGAACATCTCCAATTTCTACACCCTCGAGCAATCGCGGCAGTACGCGGACCTCATCAACAAAAAGCTGTCGGCGGACCATGCCTACACCAAGGCGGTGGTGGTCGATACCAGCCGCAACGGCAACGGCGCCCACCCCGGCGATTGGTGCAACCCGCCGGGGCGCAAGCTGGGTCTGGTGCCGCAAACGCTGTCGCCGACCCTTCTGGCGCTGTGGATCAAACAACCGGGCAACTCGGACGGCGCCTCTTCAGCCACCGCCGACTGCCACGGTGGGCCGGCCGCCGGTACGTTCAGTGCTGAGCTGGCGGTTCGGTTGATCGAAGGCAGGTAGATGCGCGGTACTTATTCGGTCTCAACCGTGTTGACCAACGCGGTGCGAGAGAGAGCGGCACTGCGAAAATGCATCGGGGATTTCCCGGTAACGCGTTTGAAGGCATTGCTGAAAGCGCCTTCCGACGTATAGCCCAGTTCACGTCCGATATCGCCGACCTGCGCCTTGTTCTCGCGCAGGGCCCGTTCTGCCAGGCGCATGCGCCAATGCGTGAGGTAGGTCATGGGCGCGACGCCCGCGACGGTCTTGAAATACAGCGCAAACGTCGCGCGGGACATGGCCGCCGCTTTCGCCAACTCTTCGAGCCGCCAAGGCCGGCCAGGGTCGCCGTGTATCAGGCGCAAGGCGGGGTTGACGCGTTTGTCGGTCGCCACCCTTAGCCAGCCCGCCGCCATGGGTTCAGCCGTGTCGAAATGGGCGCGCAGGGTATGGATAAACATCAGATGGGCGAGCTGCACTGAAGCGGCCCCGGCGCCTGGCGAGTCGTCCCGGGCTTCCTCGATCAATTGCTGCATCAGCCACGCCAATGTGCGGGCGTGGCGCGAACCGTTCTGGACGTGAATGAACGGGGGAATGGCGTCGAGCAACAGCCGAGGGTAGTCGGCGCTCCATTCCACACTGGCGATGATGAGCTGGCAATCGTCACCGATGCCGTAGTGGGCGGTGGTGCCGGAGCGATGTTTCAACACCTCGGCCAGCTCCACGCGAGGCGCACTGAGGTCGCTGGCCATGACCAGCGCGCGGGAAGCCGAAGACAAAAATACATCGCCTTCCTGCAGATGGAAGGGCGCCGCTTCGCCCTCGAATGCGAGCCAGCAACTGCCGCGCGCGACGCCCCAGAACTTGATGGTGTCCGGCGGCGGAATAGCGATCGCCCACGCGCCGCCCGCCACCAGCGCGCCGGACATGACGCAGCGGGTGTTGACGAGTTGCAGGAAGCTTGAGAGCGGGTCGTTTTGCATGCTCAGACGATTGCGTAAAAAAGGCAGAGTTTCAAGTATTAATAATCTTGTTCGCTGGCGCTATTTTGACAATGCACCGCCCACTCTTCCTTGTAAGGTTTTCAAATGACACAGCGCACCTGGTTCATCACCGGCGTTAACAGCGGTTTCGGCCGCCATATGACCGAGCAATTGCTCGCCCGCGGCGATCGCGTCGCCGGCACCACCCGCAAGCTTGAGGCTCTGGACGATCTCAAGGCTCAGTACGGTGACCGCCTGTGGCTCGAGCGCCTGGACATGACCGACACGGCAGGGATCCAGCGCGTGGTGCGCCAGGCGTTTGCCGACCTCGGCAGGATTGATGTGATCGTCAGCAACGCCGGTTACGGTTTGTTTGGCGCGGCGGAAGAATTCAGCGACGCGCAAGTCGACCACCAGATTGCCACCAACCTGCTGGGCCCAATCACGCTGGTGCGCGCCGCCTTGCCACACCTGCGTGCCCAGGGGGGCGGGCGGATCATTGGCCTGTCCACGGTCGGCGGCCAGGCGGTGCTTCCGGGCGGGTCGCTGTACCACGCGAGCAAGTGGGGCCTGGAAGGGTTTCTGGATGCGTTGTCCATCGAGCTTGCCCCTTTTAATATCGGCGTGTCGATTATCGAACCTGGCAGCGCCCGCACCCATTTTCGCTACGTCAACGCGCAGCTCGGCGAACCGTTGGAGGCCTACAAAGGCACGCCGGCAGGGTTGGTGCATGGGCTGTTCAAAGATACCTCGCGCCTGCCGCTAGGTGACCCGGCCAAAATGTCCGCCACCATCATCGCCAGCGTTGACCAGACACCGGCGCCCAAGCGGATCGTGCTGGGCAGTGATTGCTGGGGGCTCATCACCAAGGCGTTGACCGAGCGCCTGGCGGCGGTAGAGGCACAGAAGGAATCGGCGAGTTTGTCGGATTACCCACCGGGTGCTTAAGGCGCATTCCCGAATAGAATAAATGCTATTCCCCCGGCTCCTCTACCGTGGGAACCCCCCATGGACAATGCTTGTTCAACGGTTCACCTGGCCGCCCCTGCGGCGGCCAACGGTGCCCTTGAATCATCCAGTCGGCATTGTTCTACAGGTAGCGTTATGAACGGCAAGCGAGTGACACGAGAGCAAGTACTTCACGCCAGCAAGGGCATGCTGCAGAAACAGTTCTATGCGGTCTTTTCCACGCCCGCCAACGGCATTGAAGCCGTCATGGAAAACCTGCACGAACACCTTGAACATCAATGCAGGATCGAACGCGACGGCATCCTCGTTGCGGCTGGCCCGCACTGGAGTGACGACGAGCAGTACTGGGACGGCGACGGCCTGTTCATCATCCGCGCCACCTCGATTGAACATGCCAAAAGCATTGCCGCGCAGGACCCCATGCACCAGTGCGGCGCGCGCACATTTTCCGTTCGCCCCTGGCTGGTCAATGAAGGGCGACTGAACCTCAGCATTGAATTTTCAACCGGGAAGTTCACCTTGAGCTAAGCGTGGCCCGGCGAAACACCCCACTCCTTCGTAACTTCAGGAATTGAACATGACTCTTCAAGCCAAACTTGATGCCTTTAATGCTGACTTCGTAGCAGGCAAACCGCCTTACAACGCACCGCCGCAAGTTCACGTCATCATGAAGCGTGCGACCGCCGAGCTGATTGCCAGCGGCCAGGCTGAACGCGCGTTGAAAGTCGGCGACAAGGCCCCCGAATTCACCCTCAACGACCCCGATGGCAAGCCGGTTTCCTCCGTGGAATTGCTGGCCAAGGGCCCGCTGATCATCACGTTTTACCGGGGCGTGTGGTGCCCTTACTGCAACATGGAACTGCAAGCGCTGGAAACCGCGTTGCCGGGTTTCCGTGAATTGGGGGCCAACCTGGTGGCCATCTCACCGCAGAACAACGTCAACAGCCGTAAATCGGTGCGCGAGAATCACCTGAGCTTCCCGATTCTGTCCGACACCCTGAGCGACGTGGCGGCTGCGTTCGGCCTGCGTTTCACACTGCCGGACTACCTGGTGGACCTGTACAAATCCTTCGGCAACGACCTGCCGGCCTTCAACAACAACCCGGCCTGGGAGCTGCCGATGCCGGCCCGTTATGTGATCGGCCAGGACGGCGTGATCACTTACGCCGAAGTCAACCCGGACTACACCCAGCGCCCGGACCCTTCGGAGTTGCTGCCGGCGCTGCGCGGCAAGCTCTGATGCCCGTCAGTTAAAAATTAGGAAGAGTAAAAAGTAACCTGTGGCGAGGGAGCTTGCTCCCGTTGGACTGCGTAGCAGTCCCATTTCTGGGGCCGCTTCGCGGCCCAGCGGGAGCAAGCTCCCTCGCCACAGGAACAGCGGTCGCCCTTAACTGACGGGCATTACGACAAGCCCGCTCACCACAACACGGGTATTTTGATTCACACCCGGATGTTTTCCAGCAACTGCTCCACATAGTCGACAAATGCACGGGCCTTGGCGCTGGCCATGCGCCCGGTCGGAAAGATCGCCCACAGGTCCAGCTCCGGCAGTTCCCAATCCTGCAAAACCGCCACCACCTCGCCGCTCACCAGTTCAGGCCCGAACACCCATTCCGACGAGACCGTGAGGCTGTAGTCCGACAACACGGCGGTGCGCACGCCCTCGGCGGCGCTCATGCGTATACGGCCGCTCAAGGTGACTTGCTGCTCAACGTCGCCTTTCTTGAACACCCATGAAGCCCCCCCGGCACCGATCATGTAGATCACCGCTTCGTAACCGGCGAGGTCTGCGGGTGATTGCGGTATGCCGTAGCGTGCCAGGTAAGCCGGTGTGGCGATCACCCGGCGCCGGCATTTGCCGATCTTTCTGGCCGTGAAATTCGAATCGCTGAGGTGGCCCATGCGAAGGGCCACATCGGTGCCTTCCTCGATAAGGTTCATCGACCGGTCGTCGAGGCGCACGTCCACGTCCAGCAAGGGGTGCCTGTCGAGGAAACCGCCCAGGTAGGGAAGGATGTACAACCTGGCAAACGTCACTGTGGTGGAGACCCGCAACGTGCCCGCCAGCCCGGTAGCCGCCCCGCGCGCAAGCCGTTCGGCTTCGTTGGCGTTCTCGATGACGGTTTTGGCCTGCTCAAAAAACAGCAGGCCTGCCTCGGTGGGCGACAGGCCGCGCGTGGAGCGGCTGAGCAGGCGAACACCGAGGTGTTCTTCGAGCTGCGCGATGTTTTTTGAGACAGCAGGCTGCCCGACGTTCAAGCGCCGGGCCGCTGCAGAAAAAGAACCTGTCTCTACCACGTAGACAAAGGTTTCCATCGCCGCCAGCCGATCCATTTTATTCCCCGTTGGAATGACTCATATCACTGCGAGCAGTCTGCCGGTAATGCGGTGGGCCGTGCAAAATTTTTCTGTCGGTTATCAACCCCGGAAATAACAACATGTCTTTCACCCACCCAAGGTATTCCCTCGTGCTGCAAGTTCTCGCCTTCGCCACACCCAACAGTTTGAAAGTACCCATCGCTCTGGAAGAGTTGGGGCTGGAATATGAATTGAAAGCGGTCAATGTTCGTCAGGGCCAACAAAAGTCGGCCGATTTCCTGGCGCTCAACCCGAACGGCCGCGTGCCGGTATTGATCGACCCCGAGGGCGCTGGCGGCCAGTCGCTGGTGTTGACGGAGTCGGCGGCGATTCTGGTTTACCTGGCGGAAAAACATGGCCGCCTGCTGCCGCAGACCGTTGAAGCGCGCGTGCGTGTGTTCGAGCAGTTGTTCTTCCACGCCTCGACCCTGGGGCCTGCCTTCGGCCACGCGGGTTTTTTCCTCAAGCACGCCACGGCGGCCATGCCGATTGCCATCGCGCGTTTCCACAACGAAGCCTTGCGCACGCTCGGCCTGCTGGAGGCCTTGCTGGAACGTCACGAGTTCGTGGCGGGCGATCAGTTTTCAATCGCCGACATCGCGCATTTCGGCTGGATGTGGCGTAAAGAATTTGCCGAGGTGGATTTTTCCGCGTCACCTAACGTTCAGCGCTGGTATGACGCGCTGTCTGCACGGCCTGCGGTGATACGGGCGATCAAGCGCGTGGAGGCATTGATTCCCGACGCGTGAGCCTGCGGCCGCGTCAGGGTGTACGCCGACCCGCCAAGGCGACCCCAAGCCAGTACAACAAGCCCCCGGCGATGACGAACAGGGCCAGCACGTAGAACATGGTGTGGGCCGGCTGTGTGGCCAAGACGACCCCGCACAGTACCGGCCCCAACGCTGCGCCGACCGTGCTCAGGTTTTGCGCCGCGTAATACATGCCGCGCAAGGGGTTGGGCGCGATGTTGTCGATGAACATGTATTCGGCGGGAAACACGATGATTTCGCCGACGGTGAACACCGCCATCGACAACACCCAGCACACCAGCGTAGTGGACAGCGCAAAACCGCCCAGGCCCAGGATGAACATCGCCAGGCCGCCGGCAAGCCACAGGTGCAGATGTGCAGGGGTAATCCGTTTGCCGAGGCTGTACTGCAAGCCGATCACCATCAGGGCGTTTGTCGCAACGACGGTGCTGATGATTTTGTACGCCGCCCGCGGCGTAGTGGTGACGATCAAGTACTGCGAGAGGTACGCCGTGAACTGGCCGAACACCACGGCGCTGAGCACACCGCCCAAGGTAAAACACACCAGCCGGTGATCGCGCAGCAGCACTTTGCCAACCGCCAGAAAGGCCGTTTTCTGGCCGGTTTCACCGACCGCCAGGCCTCTGTCACCCCACACGAAATAGACAAAAAAGAACCCGGCGCCCAGCCCGGCCGACATCAAAAACGGCAGGCTCACGTCCAGGCCTGCCAACCCCGCGCCCAGAAACGGGCCGACGGCATAACCGATGTTGGTCAGCGTGTACTTGATCGAGAACACTTCACTGCGCCCATTGACGGGCACCAGGCTGGCAAAGGCGGACTTCACGGCGATATCGATCACGGCATACGCCAGGTTGACCGACACCAGGCACAGGTAAAACAGCCACAGTTCGGGGGCTAAAAATGCCCCGAGAAAACCTGCGGTGAACACACCGCAGAAGGTCAGGATCAGCCGGTAACTCGACAGGTTGTCCACCAGGAAACCGCCATACAGGCTCAGCAAAGAGCCGATGATCAGCGTGCTGCCGATCACCAGGCCGATATCGGCAATGCTCAAGCCAAAGTTGCCCGACAAATAAATTACCAGATAGGGCAGGGTGATCGCGCGAGCCAGGGTCAATACCAGTGACGCAGACAGCAGCAGATTGAGGGTTGAAGAGTAATTCCTGAGCGTGGCCAGCATCCGTGCCTCATCGTCGGCTTTTTAAGGTCCGGGCAGCTTACTGTTGACGGCATTTCTGATTTAGGATGTTTTTTATCGAAACGCTGGAACTAAATTCATCAATCAAGGACGTGCATGTTTTCCTCCGAACGCTTAAAAGGTATCGATGTATTTGTGTGCGTCGCGCAATGGGGCAGCTTCACGGCAGCCGCCGAGAAACTGAGCCTCACGGGTTCTGCCATCAGTAAAAGCGTGGCGCGCCTGGAAAAACGCCTGGGTGTTCAACTGTTCCAACGCACTACGCGCAAACTGGCGCTGACGGATGCGGGTGTCGCTTTTTTGCGCACCTGCACCGCCGTGCTGGCCGACCTGGAAGAGGCCGAGCTGTCACTGCAGGGCGAAAACACCGAACTGCGTGGGCGCGTGCGCATCGATTTGCCCGGCGCCTATGGCCGCGCACAGGTGTTGCCGGTGCTGCTGTCATTCGCCAACGCTCACCCTTCGCTCCAGCCGCACATCACCTTCAGCGACGGTTACATCGACCCGCTAAAGGAAGACGTGGACATTGTCGTGCGTATCGGCCACGCCGACGCCTGGCCCGAGACGGTCGGGCATCGCCTGCTCACGCGGGAATGGCACCTCTTTTGTGCCTCGCCGGATTACCTGGCGCGCCATGGCGTGCCCCTGTCCGAGCACGACCTGGAGCAGCATCAGTGCATTGCCTACGGCTGGCTGGACGGCCGGGTCAGCCCTTGGCGCCATGTGGATGAAAACGGCGCGACATGGCGCCGGCCAGTCACGCCGCAGCTGGTCGTGGGCAATGGCGAGGGGCTGGTGATGGCCGCAGAAGCCGGCTTCGGGATTGTGCAGTTGCCGTCTTGGCTGGTGCAACGACAGTTGGAGCAGGGAAGGTTGGTGGAAGTGCTTCCTCAGTTGGCATTACCGGGGGCAGACATCAACGTAGGCTGGGTCAAAAGCCGCGAGACGCTGCCGAAGGTTCGATGGTTGGTGCAGGCGCTGGTTGACGGGTTGCAGGCGCTACGTTGACCTACAGCGCCCCGCAAACCTCCTCGGCCACCGCCACAAACGCCCGCGCCGCCGCAGACTGATAACCCCCTTTACGGCGCATCAGCACCGCCGTTCTTTGCAACCGTTGCGGCCCCAATTCAATCGCGACCAACTCCGGGTGCGCCCGCGCAATCGCTGCTGGCAACACCGTCGAAAGCCCCGTCCTGCGCACCACCTCCAGCAGTGCGCCGATCACATTGGCTTCCATCACCACATTCGGTCGGATGCCGTGTTGCCGGCAGTACCGATCGATCTGCTCGCGGGTGGCAAACTCGGCACTCAGCAGAATCAGGGATTCGTTGTTCAATGCCTCCAAACCAATGACACGCTCACCCGCCAGCGGGTGTTGCCGCCCGACCACCAGCGCCAGGGTTTCCACCAGCAAGGGCAGGGCGTCGATGTCTTGCGCGTGTACCTGATCAAACGCGATTCCCACTTCCAGCTCGTCGGCCAGCAGTTGTTGTTCCATGGATTCCTGGGCGACTTCCCGCACGGTCAACGTGATGTTCGGGTAGCGGCGGTGAAAGGCTTCCACCAGCGGCCCGACGAGGTAGGTGGTGAAGGTCGGCGTCACTGCAATCCGTAAAGTGCCGCGGCTGAGGTCGCCTACATCATGGATCGCGCGCTTGCCTTGCTGCAGTTCCTGCGCCGCACGCAGGGCATGGCGCAGGTAAACCTCACCCGCGTCAGTCAGGCGCGTCTTGCGCCCTGAGCGGTCGAATAGCTGCGCACCGAGGCTTTCTTCCAGTTGCCGGACTTGCTGCGACAGGGCCGGTTGCGAGACGTGCAACGCCGCCGCCGCTTTGGTGAAACCTTCATGTTGCGCCACGGCAAGGAAGTACTGGAGGTGTCGCGCGAGCATGGCTTGATCCATAAGATTATCGAATGTGGTTGATCACATATCAGACTTTTACCTTATTTCTTGGGCTGCGTAACCTTTGCTCCATCGCATCGCGGTTCAGAGGAGTCACCCATGAAAGACATCATCGACGGTTTCCTGAAATTCCAGCGCAACGCTTTCCCTGAACGCGCAGGCCTGTTCAAAGACCTCGCCAATCAGCAGAGCCCGCGTGCGCTGTTCATCTCTTGTTCCGACAGCCGCCTGGTGCCGGAACTGGTGACCCAGCGCGAGCCCGGCGACCTGTTTGTGATCCGCAACGCGGGCAATATCGTACCGTCCTACGGCCCGGAGCCGGGCGGGGTGTCGGCCTCGGTGGAGTACGCCGTCGCGGCCTTGCAGGTCAGCGATATCGTGATCTGCGGGCATTCGGACTGCGGCGCGATGACGGCCATCGCCACCTGCAAATGCCTCGACCACATGCCCGCCGTGGCCGGTTGGCTGCGCTATGCGGACTCGGGCCGGGTGGTGAACGAGGCCCGCCAGCACCCGGACCCGCAGGCCAAAGTCGCTTCGATGGTGCGTGAAAACGTCATCGCGCAATTAGCCAATATTCAAACCCACCCCTCGGTGCGCCTTGCCCTTGAAGAAAAGCGCGTGACGCTGCACGGCTGGGTCTACGACATCGAAAGCGGCTGCATCCAGGCCGTCGATGGTCGCACCGGCAAGTTCGTGTCCCTCGCCGACAACCCTGATGTACGCGCCATTTCGCATTAACCCTGCCACTCCTGTTGTCGCACCACAGCTCCCCTGTGGGGGCTGTCGACATTTTTTTCAGCCGTGCCGCCGCCCTCGCAGGCAAGCCAGCTCCCACCTTTGAGCTTTATCGCTGGCGGGAAGGCGTTCGGCAGTGGCGTTTTTTGAAACACCGCAGTTCCCCTGTGGGAGCTGTCGAGCTTTAGCGAGGCTGCGAAGGCGGCGGGCCAGGCGACATCTTTTTCAGCCGTGCCGCCGCCATCGCAGGCAAGCCAGCTCCCACCTTTGAGCTTTATCGCTGGCGGGACGGTGTTCGGCAGTGGCGTTTTTTGAAACACCGCAGTTCCCCTGTGGGAGCTGTCGAGCTTTAGCGAGGCTGCGAAGGCGGCGGCTCAGGCGACATCTTTTTCAGCCGTGCCGCCGCCATCACAGGCAAGCCAGCTCCCACCTTTGAGCTTTATCGCTGGCGGGAAGGCGTTCGGCAGTGGCGTTTTTGAAACACCGCAGTTCCCTTGTGGGAGCTGTCGAGCTTTAGCGAGGCTGCGAAGGCGGCGGCTCAGGCGACATTTTTTTCAGCCGTGCCGCCGCCCTCGCAGGCAAGCCAGCTCCCACCTTTGAGCTTTATCGCTGGCGGGAAGGCGTTCGGCAGTGGCGATTTTTGAAACACCGCAGTTCCCCTGTGGGAGCTGTCGAGCTTTAGCGAGGCTGCGAAGGCGGCGGCTCAGGCGACATTTTTTTCAGCCGTGCCGCCGCCCTCGCAGGCAAGCCAGCTCCCACCTTTGATCTTTATCGCTGGCGGGAAGGCGTTCGGCAGTGGCGATTTTTGAAACACCGCAGTTCCCCTGTGGGAGCTGTCGAGCTTTAGCGAGGCTGCGAAGGCGGCGGCTCAGGCGACATTTTTTTCAGCCGTGCCGCCGCCATCGCAGGCAAGCCAGCTCCCACCTTTGAGCTTTATCGCTGGCGGGAAGGCGTTCGGCAGTGGCGATTTTTGAAACACCGCAGTTCCCCTGTGGGAGCTGTCGAGCTTTAGCGAGGCTGCGAAGGCGGCGGCTCAGGCGACATTTTTTTCAGCCGTGCCGCCGCCATCGCAGGCAAGCCAGCTCCCACCTTTGAGCTTTATTGCTGGCGGGAAGGTGTCTGGCAGTGGCGTTTTTTGAAACACCGCAGTTCCCCTGTGGGAGCTGTCGAGCTTTAGCGAGGCTGCGAAGGCGGCGGCTCAGGCGACATCTTTTTCAGCCGTGCCGCCGCCATCGCAGGCAAGCCAGCTCCCACCTTTGATCGGCGGTGCCTTGCTGATGGTGGTCACTCACTCAATCGATCAGTTACAGCTGTTTTACTTCCAGTGTTTTACCCACGGAGAAAACCCATGATCCAGTCGCAAATCAATCAGAACTCCCGCCTGGCCCTGACCGACGTCATTCTGCTGGCCAAGGCTCGCAAGGACCTTTCATTTGCCCAAGTTGCCGAAGGCACCGGCTTGTCCGAGGCCTTTGTCACCGCGGCTTTGCTCGGCCAGCACCCATTGCCGGCCAGCGCCGCCCAGGCGGTTGCCGACACCCTCGGCCTGGACGCGGACGCTGTGGCCCTGCTGCAAACCATCCCGTTGCGCGGCAGCCTCGGCAACGGCATTCCGACCGACCCGACGATCTACCGGTTCTACGAAATGATTCAGGTCTACGGCACCACGCTCAAGGCGCTGGTTCACGAGAAGTTCGGCGACGGCATCATCAGCGCGATCAACTTCAAGCTGGAGGTCAAAAAGGTCGATGACCCGGACGGTGGTTCGCGCGCGGTCATCACCCTGGATGGCAAGTATTTGCCGACCAAACCGTTCTGATTGCACGGCAAGAGACCCGGCGCCGCAAGGCGGCCGGGTCACGTGCGTTTGGAAGGGGGATTCGGTTCGTTTTCTAAAGCGGTTTTTCTGTTTTAGCCTGAATTACTGCTTCGCCAAAAACGCCGTAATCAGCTCGATCACCTGCTGGTGAATCACCGCCCGTGGCCGAGCCCCTTCGCCATCCCGGCAGATCATGCCATCCCCCGGCGAACCCTCTTCAATCAACGCTATCGCCCCCGGCTTGCAGATCGACATAAAGCTGAAATGGTTGGCGTCGCTGATATCCACGTAGGTTGTCGACGCTTTGGGCAGCCGCTTGGCCAAGTCGGCGGATTCCAGTTCGGCAGGCATATCCTGCGAGGGCGTACCGCCGGCAATGACCAGCGCCGGAACCGGCAGTTTGGCCAGGCTGGCGTCGGTGAAGCCACGTGACAGGCCCAGGTCCAACGGCACAATGGCGGTGACGCGCTTGTCGCTCAAGTCAGAGGCCAGATGGGCCTTCAGGGCCGGTGTGCCGGCAGGGTTCATCTCATGGTAGGCGATGCAACCGCCCAATTTCGGGTGCACGCTGCAGTCGCGGCTGAACAGGTCGGGGTCGAAGCGGGCGCCGGCGATTTCCAGCGCGGTCCAGCCGCCGAGGGAATGGCCGATGACGGCAATTCTGTGGTTTTCGACCGCGCCAAATTGTTTGGGCTGTGCCAGCACGGCGTCGATCGCGCGGCTCAGGTCGGCGGGGCGCTTCCACACCTGTGCGGCGGCTTGCGGGTTGCGGTCTTTCGTCGTGGTGCCCGGGTGGTTGACCGCCGCCACGATGTAGCCCTTGTGCGCCAACGCGCTGGCCAGCCACACCTGTTTACCCCAGTTGCCGCCGTAACCGTGGGAGAGCACGACCAAGGGATGCGCGCCAGCGGCTGGCGGTGCGTCTGGAACGCCAGGGGCTCCGACGAAGACCACGGTGTCGGCGATCAATTCAGGTTTGGCGGTGGTTGTGGCGGGGTACCAAACCACCAGTTCCAGTGGGTTGTTGTTTTGCGCATCGTGAAGGGTGGTGGTGCGAAAACCCACGGGGCTTTCTTCGGCGAGTGCAGGGGTGGCCAGGCACAGCAGAAACAGGGCGGTGAGGGCGTTTTTCACGGTTGTTATCGTCCTTGATTTTTTGTCGGCGCATCATGCCCTGAAGTCTGAGGCGCGCGCATCCCCCCTGTGCACGAAAAGTAGCTGCTACGAATGGGCGCAATTGACTATGGTTAAGCAACTGCCCATTACAAACACACAACCGCAAAAGGACCAACGCCATGCGATACACCCTGTTCGAGCGCCAACGCGACCTGATCATCCTGCTGGCCCGCATCCTGCTGATGCTGCTGTTCGTGACCTCCGGCTGGGGCAAACTCACCGGGTTCAGCGGCACCGTCGGCTACTTCACCTCCATTGGTGCACCGCTGCCGTCCATCGCCGCGTCGGTGGCCGTGGTCATGGAATTCGGTGTAGGCATTTTGCTGCTGATCGGTTTTTATACGCGGCCACTGGCCCTGTTGATGAGCCTGTTCGTATTGGGCACGGCGATTATCGGTCACCACTTCTGGGACATGGTTGAACCGGCCAGGTCGGCCAACACCCTTCAATTCTTCAAGAACATGAGCATCATCGGCGGGCTTTTGCTGCTGATCGTGACCGGGGCCGGGCGCTATTCGCTTGACCGGCGATAAGCGCGGCTGAGCGCCCGATGCGCAGGCATCGGGCGCCACGCCCGCCAACGGGGGGATTACAGCGCGAAAATAGCCTCGATTTCGATATTCAGTTCCGGGGAAAACAATTTGGAGACTTCCACCAAAGAGCTGGCCGGCAGGTTCCCGGCATAGTGATGCACCAGCACTTGGCGCAGCTCACCCACCTGGCTGAAGTCGGTAATGAATACGGTGACTTTCAAGAGTGAGGACATGTCGGTGCCTTCTTCAGCAGCCACCGCTTTTATCTGCTCCAGGATGGCATTGGCCTGTTTATCCATGCTCTGGCCCTGGGCTTGCGTGCCAAAGGCGGTGAAGCCTGACAGGTAGAGCGTGTTGCCGTTTTTTACCGCGTGGGAATAAGGGCCGACGGCAGGAGGAAGGGCCGCGTAAGTTTTGCGTTCGACAGGCGTGCTTGGCATGGTGTCTTCCAGGTTTTCGAGTGAGTGGTGAGTCAGGCTCGGTTCACGTTATCCATGTTCCCAAAGGCGCCCGGCTGGCTGTAGTCACGTTCCTCCACGGTTACTGCCTGATTCTCTATGTGTTGAATCAGCTCATATTCCAGGCGTTCTTCCCTGTGTCATAATTTTTTTGGGCGCCCTGTCGATACCCTTTCTGGCGATGGTAATGCCGCGCCGGAGGTCATTGTCTGTGAAGAATTACAGAGTTTCATTTGAAGACGGCTGCCTGGCGCTCAGGGAACGCCTACTCGCGCTACTTCCCGAGGCGGGCCGCTTCGCCACGCCAATCGAAGGGTTTGCACTCCATCGTTATGACCAGTGCGACACGGCAAAACCGCATTTCTACAACCCGATATTGATCATAGCGGTGCAGGGCAAAAAGTGGGTTCGCATCGGCATTCGGGACATTTCATTCGGTGAGCGCACGTGCTTTATCGCAGGGGTGAACATGCCCGTCACCAGTTGCCTTGTGGACGCCACGCCGCAAATGCCCTACCTGTCGATGTCCCTGGACCTGGACAGAAACCTGATGGCCACATTGGCCGCCAAAATCCCGCAGCCCATTGAATACAGCGCCCAGGCGGCTATCGGCGCCGCTGTGCAAGACCTCAGCCCGGAACTGCTCGACGCTTTTTTGCGCATGCTTGAGCTGCTGGATAAAGCCGATGAGGCAAAGGCGTTGGGCGCGCTGATCTATCAGGAAATCCACTACCGCTTGCTGGCCACACCGTTCGGGCAGCAACTGCGCCAGTTAAATACGGCAGGCTCTCAAAGCCATAAAATTGACCAGGCGATTCTCTGGCTGCGCGAGCATTATCGGGAAACCTTGCAGGTGGATAAACTGGCCGCGCGGTTGAATATGGCGTCTTCAACGCTCTATAAACACTTCAAGGACGTGACGACGCTCAGCCCGCTGCAATATCAAAAGCGTTTGCGCCTGGATGAAGCTCAGCGACTGATGCTGGTTGAACACCGTGATGTCAATCAAGCGGCTTTCAGTGTCGGGTATGAAAGTGCCAACCAGTTTGGCCGGGAATACAAGCGGCTGTTTGGCGAGCCGCCGCGGCAGAATGTGGTGAACATCAAGGCGGGCAGGCAGTGAAAGCAATCTTGGCCGGCCCACCTTGGTATCCGCCAACCCGGCCCCATAACTACACCGGTATCCACTGAGGTGACCGACCATGACCAACCCGACCGAAACCGCCATCCTCGCCGGCGGCTGCTTCTGGGGCATGCAAGACCTGTTGCGCCGCTACCCCGGCGTGCTGCACACGCGCGTCGGCTACACCGGCGGCGAGGTGCCGAATGCTACCTACCGCAACCACGGCAACCACGCCGAAGCGATTGAAATCGAGTTTGACCCGGCCGTGATCACGTACCGGCAGATTCTCGAGTTCTTCTTCCAGATCCACGACCCCAGCACGCCCAACCGCCAAGGTAACGACCGTGGGCCGAGCTACCGTTCGGCGATTTATTACCTGAGCGAACAGCAACGCGACATCGCCGAAGACACTGCCGCCGACGTGGATGCCTCGAAGCTGTGGCCGGGCCGTGTGGTCACCGAAATCGAACCGGCGGGGCCGTTTTGGGAAGCCGAGCCGGAGCATCAGGATTATCTGGAGCGCATTCCCAATGGGTACACCTGCCACTTCATCCGGCCGAACTGGAAGTTGCCCAAACGCGGCTGAGAAAGGGATCAGGACGTGTGGGCCGTCGCGGCGTCCCACAGGTCCGTCTCGCCAAAACGGTCGGCGCCTTGGGTCTCGACCATCCAGCCGGGGTATTCGCGCGGCAACTCGCTGACCTCATCGAGCTGGCGCATTTCGTCGGCGGTGAGTGCCAGGTCGATGGCCGCGAGGTTGTCCTCCAACTGATCCAGCCGCTTGGCACCGACCAGCACCGACGTCACCGCCGGCTTGGCCAGCAGCCAGGCCAGCGCGACGCGGGCCGGGCTGCAGCCGTGGGCTGCTGCAATCGGGCGCAGCACGTTGATCACTTTCCAACCGCGTTCTTTATCCACAATCGGGAAATCAAACCCGGAGCGCCGTGCACCTTCGGGTGACGGGTTTTCGCGGCTGTACTTGCCCGACAGCAAGCCGCCCGCGAGGGGGCTCCAGATCAACAAGCCCATCTGTTCGGCCTCCAGCAGCGGCACCAGTTCACGCTCAAGGTCACGCCCGGCCACCGAGTAATACGCCTGCAGGCATTCGAAACGCGCGAGCCCCGCCCGGGCCGCGATGCCCTGCGCAGTCGCCAGCCGCCACGCCTGCCAGTTGGACACGCCGATGTAGCGCACCTTGCCTTGGCGCACGAGGTCATCGAGCGCGCGCATCGTTTCCTCCAGCGGCGTGAGGGCGTCCGTGGCGTGAATCTGATAGAGATCGATATGGTCAGTCCCCAGCCGTTTCAGGCTGGCGTGCACGGCGTCCATGATGTGCCCGCGAGACGCGCCCACCTGATTTTTCCCGGGCCCCATGCGCCCGGCCACTTTGGTGGCAAGCACATAGTTGCTGCGGGCGATGCCCAGGTTTCGAAACGTCTGGCCGAGGATCTGCTCGCTCTCGCCGCCTGAATAAATGTCGGCGGTGTCGAAGAAATTGATCCCGGCTTCAAGGCTGGCCTTGACCTGGGCATCCGCCGCGCTTTGCCCCACTGCGCCAATGTGCTTATAGATGCCGGTGCCGCTGCTGAAGGTCATCGTGCCCAGGCACAGCTGCGAGACGATGAGGCCAGTGTTACCCAGTTGTTTGTATTTCATCACGAACTCCTGCGGTCAATCGGACAAGGCGGGGCGGCGTGAGGCCGACCCGGTTTCGAGGTTTATCCTCTGACCGGCCAGGCGTTGGCCGGTAGCATGCTTGTCCCGGATGCTTGCACGATCGTCCGGATGCGCGGACGGCTGGCTTTCGTACTCGGCCAAATCATGAGAAAACAACGGCATGCCCCAACCGGTGAACGTGCATGACCCCGCTGACAAGCTTCGCCCACCTGATTTCACGCCAGACCCCAGGCGACGGCACCTTCGACACGCCGGTGGCCGGGGTGAAGCTTATCCGCTGGTCGACGCCGAGCGCGCCGATGCCGGTGATCTACGAGCCCACCGTCTGCCTGGTCGCCCAGGGCCGAAAGCGTGCGAGCGTGGGAACAACCTCCTATGTTTATGATCAAGCGCGTCACCTCATCGCCTCGGTGGCCCAGCCGGTCATGGGCGCCGTGATTGAGGCCAGCGAGGCCGAGCCTTACCTCTGCTTGCAGATCGACCTCGATATCAAGGAAATCGCTGAACTCGTGATGCGCCATCCCTCGGGCATGAACACCGCCGCGCCGGCCTCTGGCTTGTCACTCAACGACACTTCGCCAGCCCTGCTCGACGCCGCCGTGCGGTTGGTAGCGTTGTTCGAAACCCCCGCCGACGTCCCCGCCCTGGCCCCGATGATCCTGCGTGAAATCTACTACCGGCTGCTCACCGGCCCCGGTGGCGGCGTACTGCGCCACATGGCACACGCCAACAGCCGGCTCAACCAGATCGCCCGCGCCGTGGTGTGGATCCGCCAACACTTTCGCCAGGCCTGCCGAATCGAACAGGCCGCCGACGTTGCAGGCATGAGCCGGTCAAACTTCCACCTGCATTTTCGTGCCGTCACCTCGCTCAGCCCTCTCGAGTTCCGCACCCAACTGCGCATGCAGGAAGCCCGCAGGCTGATGCTCGCCGAGGGTGCCGACGCGGCCAGTGCGGGGTTCGAAGTGGGCTACAACAGCCCGTCGCAGTTCAACCGTGACTACTGCCGGTTGTTCGGCGCGCCCCCGGCCCGGGACGTGGAGCAACTGCGTGCCGGCGGCAGAGGGAGAGCGGTGGGCGTCATCGAGTTGTGATAAACACTGAGGACTTTCCCCGTTCGAAGAAGGATGACTTCGATGATTCGCAACGCATTACCCGGTGACGCCAAGGCCATTGCCCAGGTGCATGTCAGCAGTTGGCAAGCGGCCTATCGCGACTTGATGCCCGTAGACTATTTGCACTCGCTGGGCGCGACGCTGGCCAGGCGGGAAGACTATTGGAACCGTGCGATTGAAGCGCAGGAGCCGCGCGTATTGGTTGCCCAGGTGAACGAGCAGGTGGTGGGGTGGATAGCGGTTGGCGCCAGCCGTGATGAGGCGGTTGCCGGAGGGAGGGTGGGCGAGGTGCTGGCCATCTACGTGTTGGCGGATTATTGGCAGACGGGTGTGGGGCTGGCGCTGTGGACGGCGGGTTTACAGTGGTTGCAGCAGCAGGGTTATGACGGTTTGACGCTTTGGGTTTTGAGCGGTAATGAACGGGCTATCCGGTTTTATCGCAGGGTGGGATGTAGCGAGGACACGGGAAGTGAGCGCGGCCTTGAGAGGGGAGGCGTGTCGCTGGTGGAGGTGAGGTACCGGATGTCTTTGGCCCCTTTAAGTAAGCAAGCATGATGCAATATTTAACGTTTGCCATTGCCCGGATCGGCCAGATCCACCAGATCGCTGGATTTTGTTCCTCACGTTGGCGGCAATCACATTAACGGGCACAGACAAAGCAAACGTACCTGTAATTTGTTTTATGAATAAGCCGGCCAAGAGGTGATAAAAACCAAGGTGAAAGTCGTGGGATCAGAGACCCGCGCGGTACTAAGTCAGCACAGTGGGGGACGTTGTTCCAATGGAACTTCCTTGGCTTTATTCCTTTGTGAAGTTGGCCGAATATCTGCATTTTGGCCGGGCCGCATCCGCACTTTGCCTCAGCCAATCGGCACTGAGCGTGCAGATTCGCAACCTCGAATCCGCACTCGGCGTTTCACTGTTCGAACGTGACAGGCGGTCAGTGTCATTGACCCGGGCAGGCGAAAGTTTCCGTCAGAATGTGCAGCGTATCCTTAAAGAACTCGAAGCCGCCAAACGCAACGCCAAGCAGTCTGCGACCGGGGAAGTCGGCACGATTCGCATTGGATTCGTTCAGTCCGCCGCGCTTGGCATTGTTCCCAGGATTGTTCGCTACTACCGGGAACACCTGCCGGGCGTGCAGTTGAACATGGTTAATCTGCCCTCGGCACAACAAGTTGCCGCACTGCTGCGCAAGGACATCGACGTGGGCTTTATTCGCTTGCCGTTTGAAGCCAGGGAGCTGGCTGTGCAGCCGTTGGAGGAGGAGCCTTTCATGTGCTTTCTTCCAAGGAACCATCCCTTGGCCAAGTGCAGGAAAATTGATCCCAAGGACCTCGGTTCAGAGTCTTTCATTCTGTATGAGCGCCGCCAGGCACCCGGTTTTTTTGACCGTATGCTGAGCATTTGCCTCGCGTCGGGCTTCAGCCCCAACGCGATTCAGGAAGCCTGCGAGATGCAAACAATTTTGAGCATGGTCGCATCGGAAATGGGCGTTGCCCTGTTGCCGAAGTCCTCGGGTGCTCTGGGGCTTACCGAAGTCGTGATGCGCCCGCTCGCCGGCACATGGCCTGCGTCCGAGACGGGTACCGCCGTGCTGAGTCAGCACATGGATGACGCCTTGATCGGGCGGTTCCTGCAGGTCGCCAAGGCGCAGAGCGGAACCCGGTTGTAATGTGTTTTTCCGATCACAGGCGGTCGATCATTTCAAGAAGGGCATTGCGCCGAAGGTGATCTAATTCAAGGGGGTTCCAACACGATGTAAGCGAGGATCACGATGAACAGACGACACTTCACGACTCTTACGATCAGTGCAGCAGCGGCAGCGCTGATCAGAAACGCATCTGCCCAGACATTGCCGGCGGTGTCCCCTGGAGGTCTGCTGCAGGCGCTTCCGAGCCCGGTTGAGGGGCCGGGCAGTTGCCCTGTGCTGCCAGAACTTCCGCTGCCTTTGTCGAATGCGATCACGCAAAAGCTGTTTCCTGGTTTCAAGTCACAGTTCATCAAAACATCGGGAGCGACGATCCGCGTCTTGACCAAAGGCGACGGGCCGCCCTTGCTGTTGCTGCACGGGCACCCGGAAACGCATGTCACCTGGCACAAGGTCGCCCCGGCGCTCGCCGCAGAATACAGCGTTGTCATACCGGACTTGCGTGGCTACGGCGACTCCAGCAAGCCGGCTTACAGTGAAAATAGCAGTCAATATTCTTTCCGGGCCATGGCGCTGGACCAGATCGAAGTGATGAAACAGCTGGGCCATACGAAGTTTCTGGTTGCGAGCCATGACCGGGGCTCGCGGGTAGCCCATCGGCTCTGTCTGGATCACCCCGAAGCGGTCAAAAAAGTTGTCTTCATGGACATTGCGCCGACGCTGACGATGTATGACGGCACCAACAAAGCGTTTGCGACCCGCTACCTGTGGTGGTTCCTTCAGATTCAACCCAGCCCGATGCCCGAACATCTGATCAGCCTGGACCCTGCGTATTACCTGCGCGAACACCTCCTCGTGCAAAGCAAGACGCCCGGTGCAGTGACACCGGACGCCATGGCGGAGTACATCCGCTGCTACTGCTGCAAAGGAACCATTCGTGCCGTTTGCGAGGACTACCGCGCGGCCGCAGGCATCGATCTTGATATGGACCGCGCCGACGATGCGGCGGGCCGCAAGGTCCAGGCCCCCGTGCACGCCTTGTGGGGCGCAAAGGGCACGGTGGGTGAACTCTGGGATGTGCTGGCTACCTGGAAATCCAAGGTTGCAGGCCCTTTGACCGGCAAGGCGTTGCCCTGCGGCCATCTGCTGCCTGAGGAACAACCTGAGCTTGTACTTGCGGAGTTGCGGGCCTTCTTCAATTCATGAGATGCCGCCCGAATCGACGCTTGCGCATCTCTGCGCTAACCCCGTCGGAGGCTGCCTGGTGCAGCCTCCTCGGGATGTGCAACGGGCCTCAGTTACCCTGGTAGACCGGTTTTCTCCCTTCAGCTTCCGCCTTGCGGCCTTCCTGAAAATCGTTCGATTTATACAGCGCTGCACGTTGCACATCCAGGGCGGACAGCGCGTCGGCTTGTGCCGGGTCGATCACCCGATGCGCAGAAGCCAGCGATGCTTTGATCCCCAAGGGGCCATTGGCGGCGATCTTGTTGGCGATCTTGATGGCTTGGTCCAGGGAAGATTTTGCACCGGCGATCTCCTGGATCTCTCCCATGCGATAGGCCTCACCTGCGGTCCAGTGATCGCCCGTCAGGATGTAGCGCATCGCGTTGCCCCAGCCAGCTTCGCGCACGAAGCGTACGGTCGAGCCACCGCCCGGGTAGCGCCCGTGGGTATTTTCGTCCTGCCCGAAGTCGGTGTTTTTCGCTGCGACCCGTATATCGCCAACCAGAAACAGCTCGTGCGCCATATTCCAGGTGTCACCGTGCACCGCCACAATCAACGGTTTGGTCAGGAAGGGCATTTTCTTGCCGAGCGGGTCAATGAACCCGTCACCCAGCGTTACTCCGCCTGAGGTGGCGGCGGCCTTGAAGCCCTCAACATCGAGGCCTTGCGAGAAATTGTCGCCATGCCCGAACAGCACGGCGGCACGCAGCGACGGGTCATGGTCGTAGTCGTAATAGGCCTTGGCGAGGGCCAGATACGCTTCCGGGTCCAGCCGGTTCTGAATGGACGGCCGGTTGATACCGATCAAGACGATCTGACCACGCCGCTCGACCGTAATCTTGTGGGCCGCACTGGTCGCAATATCGACCATGGTGACGTTGGCAGCGGGGGCTTTGGCGTCGTCGACCGATTGCGCAAAGGCAGACGCCGTGGACAGGGAAAGTGCCGAGAGAATGAAGATCGTCTGGAATAACCTTTGCATCGATGGTTCCTCGTGTGGAATGGATCGCGGCGACTCGGCGGGGCACCGGGTTGGCGTCGATGCTGGAAGGTTAGAGGACGGAGTGAATCGGCTATAGGCGGCCAGCGGGACTAACTTTTATTCCTGGTTGGAATGCTCGTTTACGGCCTGCGCAAAAAGCGGATGCCTTAATCAGTGAGCAGGTGCGTATCTACAAATCGGAAGGTGAACTCCATGGGATCGGCCGTCGATCCGTTCTGCTGGATGGAGTTGGAATAGGCATCCCATTGGGCGTTGATCAGGCTGGAAAAGTCATCTGGAAGATCCATCTGCCTGGCAACTATTTCAAACCACGTGCCCTGGAGGGCATAGGTCTCGCGTAGTTTGGGTTCAAGTTGAGCAAGGGCATTCAACTGCCCGGGCTCAAGCTTGCCGATGGATTTTAAAACGTAGAAATCGACTAGTTTTAGAAAGGGTTTGCCTTCGTAGCGGCTCATCGCTGCCTCCTTGCGCATGGGGTGATGGGGGTATTGAATCACACATCCAAACGCCAGGTGTTGCCTCAGGTCAGCTCGGTTTTGCGCTCAACCTCCTGCCATCAGGCACTTCAACGTCCAACAACAGCTCATCGGTCGCGTGTTCAAAATGCTCAATAAGGAAATCCAGCAATACACGCACGCGGGGAACCCGGTAACGGCTGCCGTGTAATACCGCAAAAACGCCGGCCTCTCGGACACAACAGTCAGGCAACAGGACTTTCAGCCGCCCAGCTCGGATATCGGCTGCCGCGTCCCAAATGGTCTTGCGTGCAATGCCATGCCCGGCCAATGCCCATGCGCGCGCGAGTGCGCCATCATTGGTTTCCCATGCCTGGCTCATGGGCACGGTGTGGTTCCATGCCTGACCGTCCACCACAAAGTGAAAGGTGTTCAATGGCCCTGCGCCCGTCACCAGCACGATGAACTTGTGGTTAACCAAGTCAGCCGGGGTCTGGGGTTCACCGTATCGCGCCAGGTAGTCAGGCGAAGCGCAGAGTACTCGCCAGTTGGGCGCCAGCTGCCTGGCGATCATTGAGTTTTCATGGGGCTGGCCAAACCGAATTGCCAGGTCGACATCGTCCTGCACCAGGTTCGACACCGAATCCGATAGCGTCAGCGCGATGGACAGTTCCGGGTGCAATGCACTGAATGCCTCAAGCCAATCATTCAAAAGGTTGCGGCCAAAATCGGCAGATGCGGATATGCGTACCTTGCCACGCACCTCTGTTTGGCTGGCTTGAAGCCCCGCTTCCGCCTCGTCGATAGCCCGCAATGCGACCCAGCACTGTTGCAGATAAAACCGGCCTTCTTCCGTGAGGCGCAATTGGCGTGTGGTGCGATCAAACAATTTGGTGCGCAACGCCGCCTCAAGCTTGATAAGGCGCGCGCTGGCCGCCGCGGGCGACAACGCCAGTTTGCGTCCTGCGGCAGAGAGGCTGCCGAGTGCTGCCGCCTCGACAAACAGGCGCATATCACCCAATCGGTCAGTGGCCATATTCAATTCACATTTGAAAGTTCATCAAATGGTAGGCCAATTATCAAATCAGTGGCAATTCCTCACACTCCGGTCTTCCATCCTCTTGAGCACAGGTCATGACCGGCAAATCCCACTTTGAAAATGGCTCTTTCACGCCTTCGGGTAATACCGAATATCTCGCGACCGCGCGCCTGCCAGTGGCGGCCCTGTTGGCGCTGACCATGGGCAGCTTTATCGCCACCGCCAACGAAACGGTACCTGCAGGGCTGTTGCCGCAAATCGCCGAAACATTGGGGGTGTCGCAAGCATGGGCCGGCCAGATGGTGACGCTCTGTGCCTTGGGCTCAGGGTTGGCGGCTATTCCATTGACGCTCGCGTTGCAGGGTTGGCGTCGGCGCCTGGTGCTGTTACTGGCCGTCGGGGTGTTTTGCGCCTGTAATGCGGTGACCGCCCTGTCGCCCTGGTTTTCACTGACGCTGGCTGCCCGCTTCATGGTGGGTATTGCAACCGGTCTGGCCTGGAGCCTGCTGGCCGGCTACGCCAGACGGTTGGTCATTCCGCAACTGCAAGGCCGCGCCATGGCGCTGGCCATGCTCGGCATCCCTTTGGCACTGGCCCTGGGCGTACCGCTGGGTGCCTGGCTCGGCAAACTGCTGGGGTGGCGTTGCGTGTTCGGGGCGCTCTCGGGGCTCAGCCTTTTGCTGATGGCGTGGATCTACCTGAAAGTGCCTGATTATCCCGGACAACGTTCCGACCGACGCCTACCGCTACGCGGGGTTTTGCAAACCCCGGGTGTACGGCCCGTGCTGGCGGTGGTCATGCTTTGGATCCTGGCCCATTACACCCTCTATACCTATATTGCTGCGTTCCTGGCCTCGGTTGGATTGGCCGATCAGGTAGACCGGGGCCTCCTTTCATTTGGTATTGCAGCCTTGTTTGGCCTATGGATGATCGGCACGCTGATTGACGGCAGGCTTCGGGGCCTGGTTGTGCTCAGCCTGACAGCCTTCACTCTGGTTTCGTTTGCCCTCGGGCTGGGTCACCTGCCCGTCAGTGCGATCTATATCAGCATCGTCTTGTGGGGGATGAGCTTCGGCGGTGCGCCAACCTTATTGCAAACCGCCTTGGCGGATGTGGCCGGTGACGGCGCTGATATTGCGCAATCAATGCTGGTCACCGTCTTTAACCTGGCGTTTGCAGGCAGTGGTGTGATCGGCGGCGTACTCCTGGAAACCTGGGGGGCAAGCGCCATTCCCTGGGTCGCGTTGGCGTTGTTGCTGCCGGCGCTGTGGGTTGTCTCTCTGGCCTGGTCAGGGCCTACACCGCTTCGCGACTAAACGAAGGGGTGGCAGCTGTGCACAGGTTAGTAGACCGGGGAATTACACAAAGCCGGCGCGCCCGAGGGCGCCCTGCGCACAGCCACGCGCTGCGGCCTCGGACTTTGCTGTTTCAGGGCTTGCTGTAGGCCATGTACTCATTCTGCAAAACAATATGGTCGGCCACGTACTTTGCGTCGTGCCACACGCCATAGATAAACGACGACGCGCGGTTGACCAGGTTGGGCAGGCCGAGGAAGTAAATCCCGCTCTGCGCCGAGATGCCGCGCTTGTGGAAGGGCTCGCCTTTTTCGTCGAAGGCATCCACTTGCAGCCAGCTGAAATCGAACTTGAACCCCGTCGCCCACAGAATGGTGGTCACGCCAGCCTCGGCCAGGTTCAGGCTGAGCGTGGGGTTAACCAGGCATTCGGGGTCGGGCAGCAGTTCCCAGGCGTCGGGCTCCTGGGGGAAGGGCAGGCCGTTGGCTTCGATGTAGGCGTCGGCGTCGCGCAGCACGTCGAAGTAGGCACGGTCGCCTTCGGCCACGTTGGCGGCCAGGCCGGGTTCGAAGGCCATGACGCCGTCGTCCCAATTGCGCGTGACGCCCACCAAATGGATGCCCTGGTGGGCGAGCCGGCGGAAGTCCACCGTCTTGCCGCCTTCGTAGCCACTGACGGCAAAGGCCACGTGCTTTTTCTTCGGCTGGATTTTAACTTCGTCCCACAAGCCCAGCGCACCCAGCCACCAGCAATAGTCGCGACCACGGTAAGCGCGGGGTGGGCGGTAGTGTTCGCCGACAGAGAGGTACACGGTTTTGCCGGCCTTTTGCAGTTCTTCGGCGATCTGTGAGCCTGAGGCGCCGGCGCCGACCACCAGCACCGCACCTTCGGGCAGTTGGGCGGGGTTCTTGTAGGCGGAGGAGTGCAGTTGATGCAGCGGCGCCGACGCCGGGACGATAGTGGGGATCGACGGGCGCTGGAAGGGGCCGGTCGCCGCCACCACGTTGGCGGCTTCGATCACGCCTGCCGAGGTGGTGACCTTGAAGCCGGGGCGGCCCACTTGGCGTTCCACTTGCAGCACTTCCACGCCGGTGCGCACGGGGGCCTGCAACTTGTCCACGTAAGCTTCGAAATAGTCGGCCATGCGTTCTTTGGGCGGGAAGGCTTCGGGGGAAATGCCCTCGAATGTCAGCCCCGGAAAGCGGTCGTGCCAGGCCGGGCCGTTGGCGACCAGCGAGTCCCAGCGCTCCGAGCGCCAGCGTTCGGCGATGCGGTGGCGCTCCAGCACGATGTGCGGTACGCCCATCAGGGAAAGGTGTTCGCTCATGGCCACCCCGGCCTGGCCTGCGCCGACAACCAGGGTGTTGATGGTTTCTACTGACATAAGGCGTTTCCTGGAAATAAGAAATTTATCTGCCAAACCGAAGATCAACTGTGGGAGCTGGCTTGCCTGCGATGCGGGCACTGCGGTCCATCAGGTGGACCGGGTTGATGCAATCGCAGGCAAGCCAGCTCCCACAGTTTGGCGGTGGTGTTTTTAAGGTTTCAGCAAGGCGGCCACCGCTGTGAGAGCCAGCTCGTAACCCAGCGCCCCCAACCCGGCAATCACGCCCGTGGCGGCCTTGGACACATAGGACTGATGCCGAAAACTTTCGCGCTTCCAGATATTGCTCATGTGCGCTTCGATGATCGGCCCGTCGAAGGCCAGCAGCGCATCCAGAATCGGCACCGAGCTGTAGCTCAACCCGGCGGCGTTGATCACGATGGCGTCACCGTTGAGCCGGGCCTCTTGAATCCAGTCCACCAGCACGCCTTCGTGGTTGCTTTGGCGAAACGCCAGGGTCAGGCCCAGCTCGGTGGCGTGGCGTTGGCAGCGTGCTTCGATGCTGGCAAAGCTTTCGCTGCCGTAGGTGCCGCTTTTGTCCAGCCCATAGAGGTTGGCGTTGGGCCCATTGAGGAAAAACACGCGGTGGCTCATGGCGTACTCCAGGTTGTTCAGGGCTGCCAGTCATCCGGCACCACGGCGATCACGTCGATTTCCATCAGCCATTCCGGCTGGCCCAGGCCGGAAATCACCAGCCCGGTGGAGATCGGGAACACGCCTTTGAGCCATTTGCCGACTTCCTGATAGACCGGCTCGCGGTAGCGCGGGTCGATCAGGTAGGTGGTGGTTTTGACGATGTGGCTCAGGTCGGAACCGGCCTCTTCAAGCAGTTGCTTGACGTTTTTCATCGCCTGTTCGGCCTGGGCGCGTGGGTCGCCGAGGCCGACGAGGTTGCCGTCGAAGTCGGTGCCGATCTGCCCGCGTACATAAATGGTGTTGCCGGCGCGCACGGCCTGGCACAGGTCGTTGTCCAGCGCCTGGTTGGGGTAGGTCTGCTTGGTATTGAACATGCGGATGCGGGTGTGGGTGGGCATGGCGGTGGCTCATCGGCAGCGGGATGAAGGCAGCTTCACACCGCCCCCGTTCCGGCGAAACCAGCATTTGCGCGGGGTAGTGCTTAGGAAAAACCGAAGCCTGTGCGCCTCGTCGGCTGGGGCTGTGACCCGGCACGAACTCTGCAACACCGACGGTGCATACCTATTTGCTGCTGTGGAGGCGTGATGCTCAGTCGTATAACCCAACGCCAGCTGGAATATTTCGTCGCGTCCGGCGAGGCGGGCAGCATCAGTGCTGCGGCGGAACGCATTCATGTGTCGTCGCCGTCGATCTCGGCGGCGATCACGCACATGGAAGCGGAACTGGGGATTCAGCTGTTTATCCGGCATCACGCCCAGGGCATTTCCCTCACCGCCGTGGGGCGCCAGGTGATGCAGGAGGCCAAGCTGATTCTGGAGCAGATGACCAACCTCTACACCATCGCCTCCGAATCGTTGAACACCGTGCGCGGGCCGTTGCGCGTGGGGTGTTTGGAGTCGCTGGCGCCGATGATCACGCCGGAACTGGTGTTCGGGTTTGGCCGCGCCTTTCCCGGCGTGCGCCTGACCCAGGCCGAAGGCAACCATGAGGAACTGCTGGAAAAACTGCGCAGCGGCGAACTGGATATCGCCTTGACCTATGATTTGGTGACCAGCCCGGACATCGACTTCCAGCCCCTGGCGCACCTGCCGCCCTATGTGATGGTCGGCGAGTACCACCCGTTGGCGAGCGCTGCGGCGGTGAGCATGCAGGACCTCGAAACTTACCCGGTGGTGCTGCTCGACACGCCGTGGAGCCGCGACTATTTCCTCAGCCTGTTTATCCAGGCGGGCACCACGCCGAACATCATCATGCGCTCCACCAACCTCGAAACGGTGCGCGCGATGGTGGGCAATGGCATTGGCTATTCATTTGCGAATGCGCGGCCCAAGTCGAACCTGTCCCAGGACGGCAAACGGGTGATCCGCCTGCGCCTGGCGGGTTCGCACCGGCCCATGCGCCTGGGCTACGCCACGGCCAGCAACACCCAGCTGTCGCGGGTGGTGTCGGCGTTTGCCGAGCGTTGCCGCATGTTTGTGTCCGACCAGTACATCCCCGGCATGGCGCCGCCGAGCTTTTTTGATCCGCATGCGGTGCGGGTGTTGAGTGGTGTGAGCTGAGGTTGCACCAATAAGTGGCGTGTGCGGGGTCGCTGATTCAGACGCGCACCATTTTGGGCGCTGCACTCAATCCCTAAAACACTGCAGATCAAATGTGGGAGCGGGCTTGCTCGCGAAGGCGGTGGTTCAGCGGATGAATCTGTTGACTGACACACCGCATTCGCGAGCAAGCCCGCTCCCACATTTAGCTCCTTGGTGGTTTTAGAAGGTAGTTACCACTGCATAGGTTCTGCCTACCCAGTGCCCCGGCTTTTACGAATTGACCCTGAGCCCCTCCCGCCACGACTCTGAACCCATCGATGTCGATCCACTTATTCAGGGCACCACCACGATGACTTTCGACTGGCACTACATGTTTGGTTTGCTCGGCGATGCCGAGTTCTGGCGCGCGACGTGGACGGTCATCAAGCTCAGCACCCTGACCTGGCTGTTGAGCATCGCCCTGGGCTTTCTACTGGCCCTGGCCAAACAGTCGAAAAGCCCGCTGCTCAGTCTGCCGGCCCGTGGTTATATCTGGCTGTTCCGCAGCCTGCCGCTGCTGGTGCTGCTGATCTTTATCTACAACTTGCCCCAGGCGCTGCCGGGCACCTCGGCGGTTCTGGCCGACCCGTTCTGGTCCGGCCTGCTGGCCTTGGTGATTTGCGAAACAGCCTACGTGGCCGAGATTCATCGCGGCGGTTTGCTCTCGATTCCAAAGGGTCAGGGCGAGGCGGCGCGGGCGTTGGGCTTGCGCTTCTTCGGCACCCAGATTCGCGTGGTGATTCCTCAGGCGTTGCGTGTTGCGCTGCCGTCACTGGCCAACGAATACATCTCCATCGTCAAGCTCACCTCGCTGGTGTCGGTGATCTCCCTCACCGAAATCCTGATGGTCGGCCAGCGCCTGTATTCGCAGAACTTCCTGGTGATTGAAACCATGGCGGCGGTGGCGTTCTTCTACGTGTTTATCGTCACCGTGTTCGACTTTTTGCTTAAACGCCTGGAGCGCTTTCTCGACGTCAACCAGCGCAATGTCTCGCGTGTGCCGGATGCGGCGGTGCTGGCCCTGGCCACTCAACAACGCCCGGCGATTGCGCGCCCGGCCAGCACGGGTGTGGCCGCGTTGCAGGCTTCGCGGTTGCACAAGGCTTACAACGACATCGAGGTGCTGGGCTCGGTCAATTTGCAGGTGCAGCCGGGTGAAGTGGTGTCGGTGATCGGGCCGTCGGGTTCGGGTAAAACCACGCTGATCCGCCTGCTCAACGGCCTTGAGCAACTGGACAACGGCGAGATTCATATCAACGGCCTGCCGTTCATTCATTTGAGCAAAACCGGCGCGCTCAAACCCCAGTTCATCGAGCACGCCGAGCACCGCCTGAACATCGGCATGGTGTTCCAGAGCTTCAACCTGTTCCCGCATTTGAGTGTGCTCGACAACCTGCTGATGGCGCCCAAATACCACCGCCTGGGCGCGACCTCTGAACTGAAACAACAGGCCTACGCGCTGCTGCACAAGGTGGGCATGCTCGACCACGCCTGGAAGTATCCGCACCAGTTGTCCGGCGGCCAACAGCAGCGGGTGGCGATTGCCCGCGCGTTGATGATGCGCCCGCAAATCATGCTGTTCGACGAGCCCACCTCGGCCCTCGACCCGGAAAAAGTCAACGAAGTGCTGCAGGTCATCGAAGCCCTGGCCGGGGAGGGCATCACCATGGTGATCGTCACCCACGAGATGAATTTCGCCTTCAAAGTCTCTGACCGCATCGTCTTCATGGAGAAGGGCCGCGTGGTCTGCGACGACACGCCGGTTGCCCTGCGCAGCGGCCATAACCCACGCGTGGAGGCGTTCCTCAAGGACGTCTCGCTGGCGTGAACCCTTTAACGTTGAGGAACCAGAAAATGATCGGGCAAGCGCAAATCGAACAATTCCAGCGTGACGGATTTTTGGTGGTGCAGGACGTGCTCTCGGCTGAAGAAGTGGCCGCGCTGCAGCATGACTTCGACCAGTGGGTGGAAGACAGCCGCAGCCACGCTGAGGGCTGGGGCGCCACGGTGGATGGCCGCGCGCGGTTTGATCTGGAGGGCGACCATCGCCCGGATCACCCGTCGTTGCGTCGGGTGAGTTCGCCCACCGAGATTTCCCCGGCTTATGAGCGCGTGGCGTTGCAGTCGCGCATGGCGGCGATTTCCGCCCAGTTGATTGGCGCCGGTGGCGCGCGTTTTCACCACAGCAAGATCAACTCGAAATTGCCCCACACCGCGACCCAGGTGAAGTGGCACCAGGACTTTCTGTTCACGCCCCACAGCAACGACGACATCGTTACTGCCTTGCTGATGGTCAGCGAAGTGACCCCGCAGAACGGCCCGCTGAATGTGATCCCCGGCAGCCACAAAGGCCCGCTGTGGTCGCACTGGCAGAACCAGCGTTTCACCGGTTCGGTGGACGATGCGGTTGTCGAGGAACACTGCCAGCAACCGGTGGCCTGCTACGGCCCGGCCGGTTCCGTGTGCTTCATGCACACCCGGCTTTTACATGCGTCGAGCCCTAACGAGACCGAACTGCCGCGCACCCTGTTCATCAGCGTCTACGCCGCTGAGGACGCGCTGCCATTCGGCGAAAACCCATTGCCCAGCGCACACGCCGGCCTGCTGGTAGCCGGTGAAGAAAGCGGTTTGGTGCGCTCCACGGACAACCACATGCGCTTGCCGCAGAAACCCCGTGGCGCCTCCTTTTTCGTGCAACAGGCCGGTCAAGACTCCGCCACTGCCTAACTGCTTAATCCACGAGCTTCTTAAACCTTGCAGGTAATGACCATGACAGCGTTTCGCAAAAGTGTTCGCCCCCTTGCCGTGTGCCTGCTGGGCGCTGCGGTTGCACTGACATCGCTGGCCGCTTCGGCGTTCCAGCAGGAAGGCAAGATCATCGCCGGGTCCGACGTGACCTTCTTCCCGTATGAGTACATGGACAACAACAAGCCGGCAGGCTTTGACATCGAATTCATGGAAGGCCTGGGCAAGGTCATGGGGCGCAAGGTCGAGACCCTCGACACGCGTTTCCCCAACCTGATCACCGGCCTGCAAGCCGGGCGGTTTGACGTGACCAACTCGTCGATGTACATCACCGCCGAGCGGGTCAAAGTCATCGACATGATCCCCTACCTGAAAAGCGGCGAGTCGATCCTCACCCTCAAGGACAGCGCCTATCAGCCCAAGACCCCGGAAGATTTCTGCGGCCACAAGCTTGGCTCAATGGGCGCCACGTCCTGGCTGGCGCAGATGCACAAGCTGTCGGATGACTACTGCGTGGCCAAGGGCTTGAAGCCGATCCAGATCAGCGAATACAGCACCGACCCGCAAACCACCCAGGCCTTGCTCGCCCACGCGGTTGAAGCGCAAATCACCGACGCCGCCGTGGCCCGTGGCGTGATCGACAAGCTGGGCAGCCGCGTGGTGATTTCCTCCGACACCCTGATCTACCCGGTGCTCAACGGCTTCGGCGTGAAGAAGGGCAATGACGAGGTGAAGAAAGCCCTGGTCGATGGCCTGGCGAAATACCGCACCACCCCTGAGTACGCGGCCTTGCTGAAGAAGTACAACTTCCAGGCGCCGACCGATGCCGACATCGCCGAACTGATGCCCAAGTAAGCCTACCGCGCGCGCCGCAGCCTGCTGCGGCGCGCGCCCTGTGGAGACCGATTCATGGCGTTATCCCTTGAAGAACAGGCGCGCATTGATCTGGCGGCGACCTTTCGCATCATCGCCCACGTGGGCATGCACGAAGCGGTGGCCAACCACCTGAGCGCCGCCGTGTCGGCCGATGGCAAACAGTTTTTGCTCAACCCCAAGTGGAAGCATTTCTCGCGTATTCGCGCCAGTGATTTGCTGCTGCTGAACGCCGACGACCCGGCCAGCGCCGACCACCCGAATGTGGATTCCACCGCCTGGGCGATTCACGGGCAGATTCACCGGCTGTTGCCGCAAACCCGCGCCGTGCTGCATTTGCACCCGATCTACACCACGGCGGTGGCGTGCCTGGCCAAGCCGCATATCCCGCCGATCGATCAGAACACCGCGCGCTACTTCAACCGCGTGGCGGTGGATGAACTCTACGGCGGCATGGCCGACACCGAAGCCGAAGGCGCGCGCCTGGCCGGGTTGCTCGACGGCAAGAGCCGGCTGTTGATGGGCAACCATGGTGTGATGGTCACGGGTGTTTCCATAGGCGAGGCGTTTGACGATATCTGGAACCTGGAGCGTGCCTGCCAGATTCTGGTCACGGCGTGGTCCACCGGGCAGCCGTTGCGCGTGCTGTCGGACGATGTGGCGGAGAAAACCGCGCGGGGCTGGGAAGGCATTGCCGATTTCTCGCGCCAGCACTTTGAAGAGATGAAGCAATTGATGATCGAGGCCGACCCTTCGGTGCTCGACTGAGGGCTTTTTATGACGTTTTCCGTTGTCGCCCGCTGCGCTGAAACGGGCCAGTTGGGCATTGCGATCAGCTCGTCGAGCATTGCCGTGGGCGCGCGTTGCCCGTGGCTGCGGCCCGGCGTGGGCGCGGTGGCGTCGCAGAACATCACCTTGCCCAGCCTGGGGCCGTCTGTGCTGGACCGGCTGGAGCGGGGTATGACGCCGATTGAGGCGTTGGCCAGGGCGCTTGAACACGAAGAACACCATGAATACCGCCAGGTGACGGTGATTGATCATGAAGGCCGCACCGCGCATTTCAGCGGCGCGCAGACCCTGGGCATTCATGCCGCGCTGAGCGGTGAACAGTGCGTGGCCGCCGGCAATATGCTCGCCAACCCCGGCGTGATCGGTGCCATGGTGCACGCCTTTGAACACGCGCCCGGGCACCTCGCCGACCGCCTGCTCGCCGCGATGCACGCCGGCCAGGCCAAAGGCGGCGAAGCCGGGCCGGTGCATTCGGCCGCGTTGATTGTGGTGGATGACCTGCTGTGGCCCATCGTGAACTTGCGTGTGGACTGGGCCGATGAAGATCCGATTGGCGCCCTCGACCAGCTCTGGCAAGCCTATCGTGGGCAGTTGCAGGCCTACATCGACCGCGCCCTCAACCCACAACAGGCGCCGGGCTATGCCGTGCCGGGAGATGACCGATGAGCAGCAGCCGCGACCTGCTCGCGCACCTGGTGCGCTTCGACACCACCAGCCGCGAATCCAACCTGGCCTTGATCGATTTTGTGCGCACCTATCTGCAAGGCCATGGCGTGGCGTGCGAGCTGGTGTTCAACGAACACAAAAACAAGGCCAACCTGCTGGCGACCATCGGCCCGGCTGACGTGCCCGGCATCGTGTTGTCTGGCCACACCGACGTGGTACCGGTGGACGGCCAGCGCTGGAGCGTGGCGCCGTTCGAGCTGACGGAAAAGGACGGCAAGCTGTATGGCCGTGGCACGGCAGACATGAAGGGTTATATCGCCTGTGTGTTGGCCAGCGTGCCGGCGTTGGTGGCGGCGCCGTTGCGCCTGCCGGTGCATATCGCACTGTCCTATGACGAAGAAGTCGGCTGCCTTGGCGTGCGCTCGCTGATCGAAAGGTTTCACACGAATCCGGTCAAACCGCTGCTGTGCGTGATCGGCGAGCCCACCGAGCTCAAACCAGTCCTGGGCCACAAAGGCAAGCTGGCGATGCGCTGTGAAGTGCACGGCGCAGCCTGCCATTCGGCGTATGCGCCGTCGGGCGTGAATGCCATTGAATACGCCGCGCGCTTGGTCAGTGAGCTTGTACGTTTGGGGGAAACCTTGAAGTCGCCGCAGCATCTGAATGCACGGTTTGATCCGCCGTTTTCCACGGTGCAAACCGGTGTGATTACCGGAGGCAAGGCGCTGAACATCGTCCCGCAGCATTGCAGTTTCGATTTTGAAGTGCGCTCGTTGCCGGTCCAGAACCCTTGGCAGGTGGCAGACCAACTGCGCGACTATGCCGAGCACAGCTTGCTGCCCGCGATGCAGGCGGTCAGCGCGCAGTGTGCGATCAACTTCAGCGAGTTATCCAGCTACCCGGGCCTGGCCACCTCGGTCGAAAGCCAGGCGGCCGAATGGGTCGCGCAGTTTTGCGGCTCCCGGGATTACGGCACCGTGGCCTTTGGCAGCGAAGGCGGGTTGTTTGACCAGGCGGGCATTCCCACGGTGGTGTGCGGGCCGGGCAGCATGGAGCAGGGGCACAAGCCGGATGAGTTCATCAGCCTGGAACAGTTGGCGGCGTGTGACCGGATGCTGGCGCGGGTGGTTGGGTTTGTGAGCCGCCAGGCCGCTGTACCTCTCAAGTAATACACCGATAAAAAGTGTGGGAGCGGGCTTGCTCGCGAATGCGGTGTATCAGTCACAGATGGGTTGACTGACCCACCGCATTCGCGAGCAAGCCCGCTCCCACATTGGTCCTCAGGTGTTTTGGCTGGCGAGCAAGGCTTTCAGCCTTTCGCCACACCCACCCGCCACTGCGCCGGTGGCAGCAACCCATTGACCAGGTAGTTGCCCACAATCCGCGACTTGTACACCCGCGGGTTGTGGTTCGCCAGCGTGCGCGCGTTACGCCACAAACGGTCCAGCGCCTTGTCGCTGGCCGTGGCGCTGGCGCCCAGTGCGTCGAACAATGCCGTGGTCGCGGCAAGCGTGGCGTCAATCACCGGGTTTACCGCCAGGCACACTTCCAGTTCCGCCAGTGCCACCTGCGGGTCGTCATCATGCAGCGGCTGGTCGTGGGCGATCACATACTGCGCCGTCTGGTCCAGCCGCTGCGCCGCTTGCCGGGTGATGGCTTGCGCGGCATAGGCCTGGCTGGCGACTTCGCCGATCACTTGCAGCAATTGCACATCCTGGGCCGCCGTGTCGGCGTTGCCGGTGGTGAAGGTTCTGGCGCGTGCTCCGAGTTCTTCGGCGCCACTGAGTGCCGCGCGGCGGGCGATGCCGGAGAGGGTGGCGAGGTGGTAGATCTGGAAGAAGGATTGGCCATAACCGAAGCGGTGTGTGGTGGGGCGGCCTTCGTCGACCAGCGGGGCATTGTCGAAAATGCACGTGCCGCTGGCGGTCAGGCGCTGGCCGAAGCCGTTCCAGTCGTCGACGATTTGCACGCCGGGGGCCTTCAGGTCGACAACCACGCTGTGGGTCTCGCCGTCTTCGCCCGTGGCGATCGTGTTGATCAGGTCGCTGTAGAGCGCGCCGGTGGTGTAGAACTTTCTGCCGCTGATGCGCAGCGTACCGTTTGCATCGCGGTGCAGGCGGGTTTCGAATTCACCACGGGTCTGGTTGCCGACCTCGGTGCTGCCCGGCGAGAGCAGGGCGCCGGTGCCGAGCCGGTCGAGCCAAGTGGCGCGCCAGCCTTGGTCCTTGGCGCAGAGCACGTCTTCGCAAAAGCCGAAATGCCCGCGCAGGGCCTGGGTGATATTGGAGTCGGCGGCAGAGAGTTCGGTGAGCAAGGCGAGCAATTCGGCGAACGTCGCGTCCTGGCCGCCGTAACGCGCGGGCAGACGCCAGCGCGGCAAGCCCAGTGCGTTCAGTTGCTGGATAAACTCGGCCAAACTGGCGCGTGTCTGATCAGCCTCGGCAGCTTGGGCCAGAATGTGTGCGAAGAGCGGGCGAAACGGTGCAGCCAGTTGTTCATAACGGGCAGACGGCGGTGCGCCCCAGATATTCAAAGCAGGATTGGACATGATTGACCTTGCCGGGCCGGCCCGCGTGGTCGCGGCGGCGCTGTAAAAAGGGGTTCAGAAGCGGGGCCCAGTGGTCTGGTGACGTCACCCTAACCCACGGGTGGCGAAGTTTTTAATACGAAAAATAGCTATCGATCTGCGCGGCAGTTCTATCGATAGTGCCCAACAGTATTAAACCTTGCGCTTTTATTGCGTTAGCTTCTACGGGCGCCACGCTTGGCGACCGTCAAACCCCTTTCCTCATCACCAGACTGCACGCCCACAGATGGTTGAGTCAGCCTTCAACCTGTGGAATATGTTCATGATCAATCGTCGCAACTTGCTTGCCCTGTTGGGCCTGGCCTCATTCACGCTGCACGGCTCATCGGTGTGGGCCGCAGAGCCCCTGACCCTGACCGTGGGCGACCAGTTCTTCTCCAACCGCATCGTGCTGGAGCTGTCTGGCGAGCTCAAAGACCTGCCATACAAGATCGACTTCAAGCGTTTCAATACCGGCTCGCCGGTGGCCTCGGCCGTGGCCAGTGGTGCGCTGGATATCGGCATTGTCGGGGATACGCCGGTGATCAGCCTCGCCGCCAATGGCGCGCCGGTCAAAGTGGTCGCCAGCACGCAGACCAGCCTTGACGGCGTGGGGATTGTGGCGCGCAAGGGCATTGCGTCGGTGGCAGATCTGAAAGGCAAGACGGTCGCCATCTGGAACGGTTCGTGGAGCCAGCAACTGGCGTACAAAGCCCTGGACGAAGCTGGCGTGCCGCGCAGCAGCGTGACCTTCAAATACCTGCTGCCCGCCGAAGCCAGCCTGGCACTGACCCAGGGTGACATCGACGCCTTCGGCACCTGGGAACCCTATGTGTCGTTGCAGGAAAAAGAAGGCAGCAGGCTGATTCGCAATGCCAAGGGCCTGATGAGCGCGCCGACCTACATCGTCGCGTACGAACCTGCGCTGGCGCAAAAAAGCGCAATCATCAAAGACTTTATCGCCCGCCTGACCCGCGCACGGGTGTGGAGCAACAGCCATATCGACGCGTACGCCGAAGCCTGGTCGAAGGCCAACCAGTCCGCGCCGGAAATTGCCAAGGTGTGGTTCAAGCGCGACGCGATCACGGTGCTGCCGATCTCGCCGACGATTGTCAGCGAAGCCCAGGCCACGGCAGATTTTCTGGTGGATGCACAGATGCTCAAGCAGCGGTATGACGTGACGCCGTTATTTGATCGGGCGCTTTAAACGGCAGGGAAACAAGCGCTAATAGAATTGAACGGCTGCTCCTGCGGGGCTGGGCTAGGTTTTTTTGATCCGGAGCTCACCGGAACTGAAAATTCACTAGCATCGGCAAGGAGTAGCCAGTAGGCTACATGTGAAAACGTGACCAATTTGATCGGCAGGACGCCGGAGTTCGACACATGGCTCGACGGCATGAAGGATATTTGCGGGAAAACGGCGGTTCTGACTCGCTTGGACCGCGCCGAAGAAAACAATTTTGGCGACTGTGAGGCAGTAGGCGACGGAGTCAGTGAAATGCGTGTTTTTGTCGGGCCCGGCTACAGGATTTATTTTGTGCGCACGGGCATTGCCGCTTACCTGATGCTGTGGGGCAGTGACAAGACCGACCAGAACAGAGGAATCAAACGGGCAAAAGAGATTCTTGATGCCCTGAGAGGTCAATGAAAATGAGCGAATCAACCTTCAAACCCGAGGACATGCCAATCCTCGACCTTGATACATCCGGTACCAGCGTTTACGAGGCCTCGCGCTTCCTCGACAGCCCGGAGGTGATCAGTGCGTATTTGGCGCAAAGCATGAAATCGCAGGACCCCCAGATCCTCATGAAGGCACTTGCCGAGGTGGCCAAGGCCCAAGGCGTGAACAAGGTGGCCGAGGCGGCGGGGGTCAATCGGGAGAGCCTTTATAAAACCCTGAAAGGCGGCTCGAAAACCCGTTATGAGACTGTGCAGAAGCTGATGCTGGCCTTGGGAGTAGAGCTTACGGTGCAGCCGATTGCAGCCAGGAAAACGGCCAGGGCGAAAGCGGTGTCGGCCACCAAACCCTGATGCTAAAGCGCCCCTTTTTAGGGGCGCTTTGGTTTCCATGGCGTTATCGCACCAGGCAAGGCTGCTTGTTGTTGAAGCTCCAGCCCGGAATCAGGAACTGCATCGCCACGCTGTCATCCCGCGCGCCGAGGCCCATGCCTTTGTAAAGCTCATGGGCTTTGGCCACGGCGTCCATGTCGATATCCACGCCCAGGCCGGGTTTGCTCGGCACCTTCACGTAACCGCCTTCGATTTGCAGCGGCTCTCTGGTCAGGCGCTGGCCGTCCTGCCAGATCCAGTGGGTGTCGATGGCGGTGATGTCGCCCGGCGCGGCGGCGGCGACCTGGGTGAACATCGCCAAGGAAATATCAAAGTGGTTGTTGGAGTGCGAGCCCCAGGTCAGGCCCCACTCGTTGCACATCTGTGCCACGCGGACCGAGCCCTGCATCGTCCAGAAGTGCGGGTCTGCCAAGGGAATGTCGACCGATTGCAACTGAATCGCGTGGCCCATTTCCCGCCAGTCGGTGGCGATCATGTTGGTGGCGGTTTTAAGGCCCGTGGCCCGGCGGAATTCGGCCATGACTTCACGGCCCGAATAACCGTTTTCAGCGCCGCACGGGTCTTCGGCGTAAGCGAGTACGTGATGTTGATCGCGGCACAGGCGGATGGCTTCCTTGAGTGACCAGGCGCCGTTCGGGTCGAGTGTGATGCGCGCATCCGGGAAGCGTTCGGCCAGTGCGGTGACGGCGTCGATTTCCGCATCGCCACTCAGCACGCCGCCTTTGAGTTTGAAGTCGTTGAAACCGTATTTGGCTTTGGCGGCTTCGGCCAGGCGCACCACGGCTTCGCTGGTCAGGGCTTTTTCATGGCGCAGGCGGAACCAGTCGTCATCAGCGTCGGCTTCGTTGCGATAGGCCAGGTCTGTCGCGCTGCGATCACCGACGTAGAACAGGTAGCCGAGCATTTTCACCGCATCGCGCTGCTGCCCTTCGCCGAGCAAGGCTGCCACCGGCACTTCGAGAAATTGCCCCAGCAGGTCGAGCAGCGCGGCTTCCATCGCGGTCACGGCGTGAATGGTGATGCGCAGGTCAAAGGTTTGCAGGCCGCGGCCGGCAGAGTCCCGCGAGGCAAAGGTGCTGCGCATTTGATTGAGGATGCGTTGGTACTGGCCGATGGGTTGGCCAACCACCAAATTGCGCGCGTCTTCCAGGGTTTCGCGGATGCGCTCGCCGCCCGGCACTTCGCCTACGCCGGTATGGCCGGCGCTGTCCTTGAGAATCACGATATTGCGCGTGAAGTAGGGCCCGTGGGCGCCGCTCAGGTTGAGCAGCATGCTGTCATGGCCGGCAACGGGAATGACCTGGAAGTGGGTGACGACAGGGGTATTCATGGCAGTTTCCTGAGTAAGCTTAAAGAGGTTTGCTGAGGGCGGCGCCGGCTGGCACGGCGCTTGGCGCGGTCAGTACGGCAGAGGGAGCGGTCTTGGCGAAGAACACCAGGATCGCCGCGAGCACCGACGTGCCGGCCAGGCCGTAGAGGCCGCCCTGGATCGAGCCGGTGGTCTGTTCCAGAAAGCCGAAGGTGGTGGGGGCGACAAAACCGCCCAGGTTGCCGATGGAGTTGATCAGCGCGATCACGGCGGCGGCGATGCGCACGTCCAGATAGCCCTGCGGGATCGGCCAGAACAGCGACGAGGCCGACTTGAAACCAATGGCCGCAAAGCAAATCGCAACAAAGGCGAAGATCGGCCCGCCGGTGGTGGACATGAACATGCCGGCCGCCGCGATCAACAGCGCTGCAGCAACCCAGGCCTGCTGGAACTTGAACTTGCCCGACAGCGAGGCGAAGGCGTACATGGCGATGATCGAGATCAGCCATGGGATCGAGTTGAAGAAACCCACCTGGATATCGCTCAGGTCACCCATCTTCTTGATGATGCTCGGCAGCCAGAATGTTGCGGCGTAGATCGTCAGCTGGATGCAGAAGTACAAGGCGCAAAACAGCAGGATCTGGCGGTCTTTGAGTAGCTTGCCGATGGTCGGTTTGACCGTGGTCAGTGCTTCGCGCTCACGCTGTTCCTGATCGATCGCGTCCACCAGCGTGTCTTGTTCTTCGCGGGTCAGCCATTGGGCGTCATGGGGTTTGGAGTCCAGCCAGAACCACACGAAAAAACCCAGCGCCACCGAGGCCAGGCCTTCGATGGCAAACATCCACTGCCAGCCGTGAAAACCAAAGCCCTCAATCTGCAACAGCGCACCCGACAGCGGCCCGGATATCAGTGAGGCAACCGCCGACCCGCTGAGGAAGATTGCAATGGCTTTGCCGCGCTCAACACCGGGCAGCCAGCGGGTGAAGTAATAGATCACCCCGGGGAAGAACCCCGCTTCGGCCACGCCCAGCAGGAAGCGCAGGATGTAGAACTGGGTTTCGTTCTGGATGAACGCCATCAAGGTGGCGACGATGCCCCAAGTGAACATGATGCGGGTCAGCCAGATACGTGCGCCGACCTTTTGCAGCAGCATGTTGGAGGGTACTTCGAAGAGTGCGTAGCCGATGAAGAACAGCCCGGCACCGAGGCCGTAGGCGGCCGCGCCGATGCCGAGGTCATGCTCCATGTGGGTGCGCACGAAGCCGATATTGACCCGGTCGATGTAGTTGAGGATGAACATGATCACGAACAGCGGGAGCACATGGCCCTTCACTTTGCTCACGGCGCGCGCGAGGACGGAATCATTTTGTGAAGCGGCAGATGCATGGCTTGAATTGTTCACAATTCAAAACTCCCCCTGATTATTTTTATGCGGGTTTGTGTGTCTTGTTGATAGACATCATACAAGTGCTTTTCTGATGATCGCAATGCAGGGGTGAGTGTATTTGTTTTTATAAGCACGGTGGTTGAGTGCGTATTTTGGTTATTTACTCAATATTTGTTGGGTTTTTTTGCGAGGTGCGGCGTGCTGGAAACTTCGTGTGAGGTACTTGCTGGCGGGCGTTGGAGAATTTCTCGACTAGACCGGAATAGGTTGGTTGTCATACAAGTAGATTGATTTCGAAACAGCTCGGTGAGGGTGTTAAGCTCCCACCAGCCCAACCCCGTGGACCCGTAACAATGCCCATTGAAAGCGCAAATGTTGTCCGCCGACGTTCCAACAACCTCGCCCAGGGCGTGGTCGAGGCGCTGAGCCAGCGCATCCTGCTCGGCCAACTGAAACCCGGGGAAAAACTGCCATCGGAATCCACCATCGTGCTGGAGCATGGCGTGAGCCGTACGGTCGTGCGTGAGGCCATCTCCAAGTTGCAGGCGTCGGGCCTGGTGGAGACGCGCCACGGCATCGGCACGTTCGTGCTGGCGCCGCATGCCCAGCAAGGTTTGCGTTTGAATGTGGACACGGTCGCCAGCGTGCGCAACATGCTGGAGCTGCGCCTGGGCCTGGAGGTGCAAGCCGTGGCGCTGGCCGCACTGCGCCGGTCTGACGAGCAACTGGCCCACATGCGTCAGGCGCTGGACGACTACCAGGCCTCGCTGGCCAACAACGACAGCTGCGTGGAGGAAGACAAACGCTTTCACCAACTGATCGCAGAAGCCACCGGCAATACGTTTTTCACCGAGATCATGCTGCACCTGGGCAATGCGATGATCCCGCGCACCCAGGTCAAGGGCGACGAGCGCGGCGGTGCCGACTTCGCCAGGCTCGGGCAGTTGGCGAACCTGGAGCACGAGGCGATCTTCAATGCGATCAAACGTCAGGACCCGGACGCCGCAAGGGCGGCGATGGTGCTGCACCTGACCAACAGCCGCGACCGGTTCTCGGGTGAGTAATTTTTTAGCGACAAGGAACAACCGTTGAACGAACACACTTTATCCCTGCGCCTGGAGCGCGTGGCGGCGAACGTGCCTGCCGGTGCGCGCCTGGCCGATATCGGCTCGGACCACGGTTACCTGCCGGTAGCCCTGATGCGCCGTGGCCTGATCACTGCGGCGGTAGCGGGGGAGGTGGCGGCCACGCCCTTTCACGCGGCCCGGCGCACGGTGCGTGATAACGCTCTGGAGCAGCAGATCAGCGTGCGCCTGGCCGATGGGTTGGCGGCGATTGAACCTGGCGACGGCATCACCGCGATCAGCCTGTGTGGCATGGGCGGCGAGACCATTCGCGACATTCTCGAAGCCGGCAGGGCCCACCTGGGTGGCGGAGAACGCCTGATCCTGCAACCCAACGGCGGCGAGCAACCGCTGCGCCAATGGCTGATGGACAACGGCTATCGCATCCTCACTGAAGAGTTACTGCGGGAAAACCGTTTCTACTACGAAATCATCGTTGCCGAGCGCAGCGGGCCTGTGATCTACACCGATGAAGAGCTGTACTTCGGCCCCCTGCAAATGCAGGCGCGCAGCCCGCAGTTCCTGGCCAAGTGGCAACGCATGCTGCGCCAGAAGCACAAGACCTTGGCCAGCCTTGAGCAAGCGCTGCAATCGGTACCGGAAGATAAAGTGCAGGAGGTCGCCCGACAGGCTCGGTGGATCACCCAATTGCTGGCCTGAGCTGGCAGCAGTGAACGCGATCACACAACGCGGGTCGTTACTTTACCCCGGCCCTTGCACCGCCCATGATGGGCGTCTCGCACTCATGGAGGAACCTGCGCATGTTCGGCACGCTGATCGACAAACTCTTCAATCGCCCCCTGACCGAGGAGGCCTTTGCCCAAAAAATCATCAAGGCTGCCCGCGATGCGGGCTTCAGTGGCCACCTTGAATACGTGCCGAATGAATTTCGCCTCAGCCATGGCGACGGCGACGGTTACTTCAACCTGCATAACGCGTTCCGTGATTACCAGAGTGCCGAAAAGTCGCAAAAGCCCGATGTGTTGAACGGGTACGCCTCGACCCTGCTCAATTACAAAAAGGATGCGCCGCAAAGCTTCGAAGAGGTCAAGCCGCTGCTACGGCCAGTGATTCGTAACCTGGCGATGCTCGAGGAAGTGCGCCTGCATCAGGTGCGTACCGAAGGCTGGGACAAGGCCCACGCTGCTGTCCACCAAGCCCTGGGCAAAGACTGCGTGACCTTGCTGGCGGTTGACTATCCCGAGACCACCGCGACGCTGACGGATGGCCCGAAGGAAAACTGGGGCGTGAGCCTCGACGAGGCGCTGGCGGTGGCGGTGAGCAACCTGCGCGAAACCACCCCGGATGCGTTCGACGAAATTGTGCCCGGGCTCTACATTGGCCGCTGGAACGACAGCTATGACACCAGCCGCGTGCTGCTGCCGGATGTGCTCCAGCGCGCGCCGATCAAGGGGCGTCCGGTGTTCATGATCCCGAACCGCGACGTGCTGATGGTCACCGGTGACAAAGATGAAGACGGCATCCGGCATATGGTGGAGGTCAGCTTCAAGGCCATGGAAAACGGGCGCGTCGTCTCCAGCCAGGTCTATACGTACGAGGGCCAACGGATTGTGCCATTTGTCACCCACGACGAAGCACTGCTGACGCGTATGGCAAGCCTTGAACGCATGTTGCTTGAAGGTAATTACAACGCACAAAAGGAGCAGCTCGACACGATTCATGAAGAGCAAAATATCGACGTGTTTGTGGCTTCTTACAAAGTGCTCGCGTTCAAGGGAGGCGACGGCCAGCAGTTTTCGCTGAGCAGTTGGACGCAAACCGTGGACACTTTGCTGCCCAAAACCGAGCGCGTAGCGCTGGTCACGCCACAACCCGATGGCACCGTCCAGACCCGGATTGTTGAATGGGCTGACCTTGAAGCCCGGGCGGGTGATCTGTTGAAACCGATGGACATTTATCCGCCACGCTACAGGACGCTGGGGTTCCCGACGGATGAGCAGTTGAGCCGGATGACGTCGTTGGTTTAGCCCCCGCGTCTGCAAACCTGTTGCCGGATATGCTCCAATGACCACCCTCATTCGTTTATCCGGGAACACCCTCAATGGCCGACGCCACCGACCAAGCCTTCTACGACCGCGCAGACGCTCATATCGAGTTGTCGAACGAGCAGCTTAAAACCTGTGACAACTTCGGTGAGGTCAGCGCCTCAATGATGTTCGGCGCCACGCGCTTCAATGCTTGGGCGTGCGCCCGCAACTTCAAGTCCGGCGCCGAAATGGCAGCGGCGCGGGAGGCGATGCTGAAGTATTTCTGTGATCAGTACCGGATGATGCTGGAGGACAATCTGGATGACCATATCAATAATTTCAGTCAGTACGGGCTGGTTAAAGCGCAAGGTTGAGCTGAGCGTTTCAGAAAATCGGCAACCTCGCGTGCAGTGCGCAGATGAATGACCGGAATATGCGGCCCGATGGCCAGGCGCACCGCGTCAATCCGCGGGCGGCTCACCCGGTCAAAGTTCCAGCACCAACTGAGGAAGGTCAAGAACGCCCTGTCGAGTTTTTCCTTGCAGCCCGCCGGTTTGTCCGTGCGGGGCCGGTCCAGCAGGCTGCGCAGCAGTACACGTCTCACGCACGTCGTACGCGGGGTGTCCAGCCAGATGACCAGGTCTGCGCGGGGCAGGCGCAGGTCGAAGGTGCGGCGCGCGTAATTGCCCTCACACACCCAGCGATCCGGCGCGATGGCCTGCTGAACCCGTGCCCGGAAGATAGCGTTGTCGGCCTCCACCCAGCCCGGTTCCCAGAACAATCTGTCCAGGTGAACCACGGGAGCGTCCAGGCGTTTGCCCAGTTCGCGCGCCAGGGTTGATTTGCCGCTACCGGCGTTGCCGAGTATGACGATGCGTTGCATGCCGCAGGCCCTTTGCTGAAAACGTAAAAAAACCGGACTTCGTCTCCGGGGGTTACAGGTGTGTGTTCAGCACTGAGTGTTTTTGCCCCATTTTCGTGCGCGGCTTGATGATTATCCGTCGTCGCAGCGCCTATCTCCGGCCCTGGCACCTGCGGCCCGTATCTTGCTAGAGCCAAGCTAATCAATGACATGGCATTTTGCTTCCAGTCATTTTCAGGTTGCTTCAGGGAGTGGTCGGCCATGCACAGTCTTTTATCACCCGGTATCCGTCTGCTCGGCCGTTTCGGTTTCGCGCGCAAGTTTCAGATCCTGTTTTTCCTGTTCATGCTGCCCCTGGCCGGGAGCCTGTGGATGATCGGCCAGGATTATCGCGACAAACTCGCGGTGATTTCCAGTGAACAGTCCGGCGTGCGCCAACTGCTGGCCGTGGACACACTGGATGGCCAACTGACGACGCAACGCAACCTGGCCGCGCGCTGGAAAGCACTGGACATCCTGCACACCCCGACGCCTGCGGCCCAGGCCGCGATGGACAAGGTTGACGCCGGCAGCCCCGCGATTGCCCAAAGCCTGCAAGCCTTGGGCGATGCCCTCAAAAGCCAGAACGCCAGCGCCGACACCCTCGCGCGTTTCGAGGCGCTGCAGGCGACGGTCAAGGGCATGGACACTCAAGCCCTGCGCTCCGTGGGTTGGTGGCCGGACGGTTACGATCGTTTCACCGCCGCCCTGACTGCGATGCAAACCTTGCGTGAGCAAATCACGCTGGATGCCGGCCTGATTCTCGATCCCTGGCTGGAAACCTACCTGCTGATGCAGATTTCCACCCAGCACACGCCGGACCTGATCGAGTGCATCGGCCGCACGGCGAGTGTCGGTGAGTCTTCCATCGCCTCGGGGCAATTCACCCTGCAAAGCCGCTTGCAGATGCGCGACCTGCGTGGCCGCATCGGTGATGCGCGTGACCAGTTGGCGAAGGCCGCCACCTCGCTCAAAGCCAAGCAATACGCGGGGCTGGAACCGTGGACGGCGCAATACGACAGCAGCCTGCAATTGCTGGATAACGAGCTCAAAGCCCTGGATGACGGGGTGTTCGGTGGCACCATCAAACTCGACATTGCAGGCTTCGACCGCAGTGTCGACAGCATGCTCGGTGCCTTGGGCGCGTTGCGCAGCCAGTCGCTGAATTCGCTGGATGAGCGCCTGGGTTACTACCGCGACCGCTCGCTCAAGCAGTTTATCCCGGTGGTGGCGACGTTCAGCCTGTTGGCACTGGCGGCGTTGTACCTGTTCATCTGCCTGCAGGCCTCGATTCGCCGCAGCGCCAGTGGCATCACTACGCTGGCCGAGTCCCTGCGCGACGGTAACCTGTGCGTGGAAGTGGCGGTGGAAGGCCGCGATGAACTCGCGGCCATCAGCACGGCACTCAACGTGGCGGTGGTGCAGTTGCGCACCAGCCTGCTGGGCGTGAACCACGAGACTCAGCAGCTTGGCTCGGCGGTGCTCACGCTCAATTCACAGTCGGGCAGCACCCTCACGGAAGTCGAAGACCAGCAACAGCAAATCAGCCAGATTGCCGCCGCCGCGACTCAATTGGCCGCCACGTCCATGGGCGTCGCCAAAAGCTGTGAACAGGCCTCGGGCAGCGCCCAAAACACCCGGCGCATCGCGCAAGAGAGCAGCCGCGACAGTCAGCGCACCACGGCCAGCATCCAGCAGCTTAACCAGCGCCTGACGGACACCGCCAACGCACTGGAACAAGTCAGCCAGCAGGGCCAGCAGATTCAGTCGGTGGTCGACACTATTCGTGGCATCGCCGAACAGACCAACCTGCTGGCGCTGAACGCGGCCATCGAAGCTGCCCGTGCGGGCGAGCAGGGCCGGGGGTTTGCCGTGGTCGCCGATGAAGTGCGCAGCCTGTCGCAACGCACCCAGGCCTCGACGGCGCAAATCGCCGGCACCGTAGACAGTTTGCGTTCAACCGTCAGCCAGGCCGTGAGCCTGATGAGCGCCGCGTGCGACCAAGCGCTGACCGATGCCGAATCTGTCACCGGTTTGGGGGCACGGCTGGGCGAGATCGCCGGGGCTGTGCAAAACGTCACTGACACCCTGGCGCAGATTGCAGCGGCGGTGGAGGAACAAGCGGCCACCGCCGACGAAGTCAGCGGCAATATCCAGCAAGTGGACCAGGCCGCAGGCCGCCTGCTCGACGGCGCCCGCGCAGTGAACCAGGCGGCCGACACGCTGAGCAAAGGCAGCCGCGCATTGAGCGACAACACCGCCCGGTTCCGGTTGGCCTGATCAGAGGCTCGCGGCGAGCGGGCTCCATGTCGCAGGCGGGCTTGTTGTGGTGAGCGGGGCAAGCTCACTCACCACAACAAGCCCGCTCACCCTATAAGGCCCACAAACGCGTTAACAACTTCAGGGCACTCCCCTGCGCGCGCGCAGTCTGCTGATGTACCCTCAACGCTCGCCCAATGGAGCTGCCCCCATGATCACCGTCCACCACCTCAACAATTCCCGCTCGCAACGCATTCTCTGGCTGCTTGAAGAGCTCGGCCTGCCTTACGAAATCAAACGCTACAGCCGCGACTCGAAAACCAACCTCGCCCCGGCGGAACTCAAGGCCATCAACCCGCTGGGCAAATCGCCGGTGATCGAAGACGGCTCGCTGGTGCTGATCGAATCCGCCGCGATCATCGACTACCTGATTCGCCGCCACGGCCAGGGCCGCCTGCAACCCGATCCTGCTACCGCCGCCTACGACACATACGTGCAATGGCTGCACTTCGCCGAGGGCTCGGCGATGTTGCCGCTGATGCTCAACCTCTACGTTGGCCGCCTGGGTGACGCCGGCGCGCCGCTGCAACCGCGTATCCAGTCGGAAGTGGCCAACTACCTGGGCTATTTGAATGACGTGCTGGCGGACACCCCGTATCTGCTGGGTGACGAGCTGAGCGGCGCGGATATCCAGTTGAGCTTTATCGGTGAGGTCGCCGGCGCACAGGGCAAATTGCAGGCGTACCCGAACCTGGTCGCGTGGGTGAAGCGGTTCCAGGCGCGCCCGGCTTACCGTAAGGCGGTGGAGCAGGGTGGCGAATACGCGTTCGCTAAATAACCCGGGCAAGGGGCAAACGTGCCCCTTTTTTTGGCAGTTATTGGCTTTCGAAGCGTTTGAGTGAAAACGAGGAAAGGTCCAGGTCACTCGAACCGCGTATGCACCACTGTGCGAACGCTTCGCCCAACGCCGCCGAGTGCTTGAAGCCATGCCCTGAACAGGGCGACACCACCAGTGTGTGCTGCAGTGTGGGGTGTTCGTCGATGATGAAGTGGTGATCCGGCGCCACGGTATAGGCGCAAACCGCCGACTTGACGACCTTGGCGGTCACGCCTGCGATACGCCCCTGCACCTGCTGTTCATACATTTCCTGTTCCTGCACCGTCGAGACGGTGCGGTCCAGTGTGTCGGGCGTGGAGGGGGTGTGATACTGCGCCGTGGCAATCTTCAGGCTCCCCTCGCCGGGTAACGCCGGGAAACCGTAGTGGGTCTGGTCTGTGCCATGCGTGAGGATGTAGGTGGGCGACTTCCCGACCAACTCGGCGCCCGGCTCAAGCTCGAACCAGAAAAGCTCTTGCCGGTAAACGCTGAGCAAGCGATCAAACGGCGCTCCCAACAAACCTCCCGCCCAATTGCCCGCGCTGACCACCAGCTTGTCGGCCTGCAACGTACGTCTGTCGGTGGTCACCGTTACGCCGTGGGCGTCGGAGCTGATATGGGTGACAGTCTCGCCCTTGTACAGCGTGGCCCCGTTTTGCTCAGCCAGCTTCAATTGCACATCAATGCACCGCTCGGGGCGTACAAAACCGCCTTCGGGTTCGTAGTAACCGATGGCGCTGTCGACCACTTGGGCAAACTGGGGGAAGCGCCGGCGAATCTGCGCAGCGTCCAGCTGTTCGTGTTTGATTCCGTAGGTTTGCGCCAGGCTTATTGTGCGCAGGGTAAAGTCGGTTTTATCGCCGGGGTCGAAGTCAGCGCTGGAGGTCAGCACCAACAGGCCCGACTGCTCAAACAGTGCTTCCCCCGACAACGCTTCAAGCTCGCGCCAGATACGGTGCGAGTTGCGCACAATGGGCACGTACTGCGCACCCTCACCGACAGAAAGCCGTGTGATCCGGGTATCGCCGTGGCTCGAACCCCATGTATGGGGCGGGTGATGACGGTCAATGCCGGCCACTTTTACACCGGCCTTTGCCAGTTGATAGACCGTGGCCGCACCCATGGCGCCGAGGCCGATGACCAGCGATTGATAGCGTTCCAAGGTTGATACTCGCGTCTGGGGGAGCGGACTAGTTGAGGCCAAGGCGTAAAAAAAAACAATGAGGATTTACGGGTAGCGTAGCTGTTGAGAGGCGACGTGTAGATCAGCCATAGTGACTGCTGGTCTCAACCCAGGAAGAAGCCGTGAGCGTGCCGCATCATGAACAACCGCCGATAGCCCACCGACTGCGCAAAGCCCTGGTCACCGACCTGCCCTTGATCTACCGGGGTGAGCGCGAGTACATCCAGCGCTGGGAGCCCAGCCACGAAGACGGCTGGCTGCGCCAGACCGAGCGGCACCTTGCGGATTGGATAAACCACTTCGACCGCTTGATTGTCGCCACGGTTGATGAGCAGTTTGCAGGTTATTGCTTGTGGATGCCGCAGGACGGCTGCGCGCTGCTGTGTACGATTGGCGTCGGGGCGCAATACCGTCAAAGGGGTTTAGGCGCTGCGCTGTTGACGGCCTACGCCAGCGAAGCTGGCCTAGCAGGGTTTACCCATTTGACCTTGAGTGTGCGTGCCGACAACCCCGCGAGGCGGCTGTATGAAAGCGCCGGGTTTACGCAGACGGGAGCGGACGCCAATGGCTATTTGAGGTTCGAGCTGGAGGGTTGACGCTTCCCAGAGGGCCACGGGATTTTTACCCGTTGTTTATCGCTGCTGAAAGGCTATTTTCAACCCCAGCCCCATAAACAACGTGCCAATGATTTTCCCTTCCCACCGCCGCAGCCTCGCAAGCCCCTTGAACCCCCGGCTCAACGGGCGGATGGCGATGGCCAGCAGGCTGGTGTACACGGCGCTGAGCCCGGAAAAAATCAGGCCCAGCACCGCGAATTGAACCAGCGACGAGCCGGCTTCGGGGTGGACGAATTGCGGCAGGAAGGCGAGGAAGAAAATTGCGGTTTTCGGGTTCAGCACCTCGGCGCCCACGGCCTGGAAAAATGCCTGGCGCGGCGTGACGGCGGGCAAGGCCAAGCGGGTGTTCGCGCCCGACTGAGCCATGAACGCCCGTATGCCCAGGTAGATCAGGTAAGCGGCGCCGGCCCACTTCACGGCGTTGAAGGCTGTGGCTGAGGTCATCAGAATCGCCGACAACCCCAGTGCTGCGCACAGGGTGTGTACAAGGTCACCGCACGCCACGCCCAGGCCGGTCGCCACGCCGACCTTGCGGCCACCTTGAAGCGTGCGCGTGAGTACCAGCAACACGGAAGGGCCGGGAATCAGGAACAAGCCAATCACAACGGCGATGTAGGTGATGAGGGAGGCAGGTTCAAACATGGCGGCTTATCTCGACGCGGGGCTTGGGCCACAGTAATCCTCAGCCTGCACCTGAATGCAACCCCGCGTCGATGACCCCTAACCGAGCTTCACATTCATGGTGATGCTCGCGGTAAACACCTTGACCCCGGCTTCATCAAAGATCGTCACCGGCACGAACTTGTCGCCGGCAGTTTGCCAGTCAATGCCCGAGCCATCGGCCACCGCGCGGATGTTCGACTTGGCTTTGGCCAGATATTCCACGGTCATGCCCTTGGGAATCCATTTGGCGCCCGAGGGAATTGATACGTCCGTCATTGTGCCGCCCGCCAACTCGGCGGCGTTGCATAGGGCAATGGCGTGCACTGAGGCCAAATGGTTGGTGATCTCCTTGCGAAACGGCACGTTGACCACCGCGTGGCCGGGGCGCAGCTCGGAGATTTCCGGCGTGATGGTGCTGAAATACGGAGCGACCTGACACGCCATTTGGCTGAACGCAGCCGGGCCGACGCTGTTGAACATGTTTAGGAACTGGCTCATGGACTATCCTCGAAATTGGTTTACAGAATAATATTCTGTAACGGAACAATATTCCGCCATTCCGAGGAGTGTCAAGCCATGCCTTCTCTGCGAGCCGATGTACCTTTAGACTCCGCTGATTTGGCGAGCTTGCTCATGCACGCACCTGATTTGATCGAACGCACCTTCCCCGGCCGGCGCAGCGAGCTCAAGCGCAGCATCCTGCGCCAGGCGCTGGCGTGCTTTAACGAGGTGGGCATCGAAGCCACCAATATCGAAACCATCCGCGCGTTATGCGACACCAGCGTGGGGGCGATCTACCACCACTTCGGCAGCAAGGAAGGCATTGTTGCGGCGCTGTTTTTTGCCGCGCTTGAGGACCAGAGCGCGCTTCGCGACACCTATTTGCAACAGGCTGACAGCGCTCACGACGGTATCGTGGCGCTGGTGCAAAGCTATGTCGAATGGGTGAGCGAGCAACCGGAATGGGCGCGCTTCGTGTTCCAGAGCCGCTTTGCCGTGGCGAACGGGCCGTTCAAGGACGAGTTACTGTCACGCAACAAACTGCGCAACCAGCAATTGGCTGACTGGATGAGCGTTGAGGGCCGCAAGGCGCATTTCAGCCACCTTCCCGCCGAGCTTTTGCCGTCATTGATCATCGGCTCGGCGGAAAGCTATTCACGTGCCTGGCTGTCGGCACGGGTAAAGCAAAGTCCGCGTGAGTATGGGCACGTACTGGCAGAAGCGGCCTGGCGTTCGATCTGCCCGGATTAAGGCGAACTTTCAGGCGAACAACGCGGTGGCGCCCGTCAGCAGTGACACGGCCACGCTCATTTCGTGAAGTGAAACATGTGCCGACGGCAGCTGTGGTTTGATTTGTGGGTGGCGTTAAAAAAGCTGGGTCTTTGAGGGCTCGAGGGTGCTTCTCAAGCACCGAAGTTAAACGCAATGGAGACGCGCGGCCTGGCGCCTTCAAAGCGTTGCACTGAATGCATCAGCCAGGAGGGGAACATCACAAATGTTCCACTGGTGGCCGCATAGGTGCTGCTGAAACCGGCCGTCAGGCAATCCTCGACACGCATGCGCAGGGCTGGGTTGTAGGTTGATGCGACCATGCCGCGCGGGTCTATAAACTCCAGATCGCCGCCCACTGCGGGGTCGTCTTCGCGCCCCCCGGCGTCGACCCAATAAACCCCCAACCAAAACGCACCCGGGTGGCCATGCAGTGAATTGCTGTGCCCCGCTTGATTCACGTTGGCCCACGCGTTGAGTTTCCATTCAAAAGCGGGCTCGGTTAACCCGTATTGTTCGCTGTGAACGGCGGTGAGTTGAGTGGCGAACGCGGTGGCGAATGTCACCAGCGCAACGCAGGAGGCATCGTCCCATTTCTGGAAGTCGTTCGCGGACTGCCAGCCGCCCTCATTGCTACGCTGCGCGCCTCTCAGATCGTGGGCCATGCGGCGGGTGATCACGGCTTTCAGTTGTGCGTTGAGCGTGGCTGCGTCGGGGTATTGGATACTCGCCAAGGGCGTTGTGAAGAGCCGTTTGATCGTTATCAGTTCGGGATCTACCGGGTAGTTACTGGGCAGCATCAAGGCGTCATCGGGTGGCGGTATAAGCCATAAACCTTAACGGATCAGATAAATGGCTGATGTAAACCTTTGTCAAAAAAACAGGGGTGGTGAGTACAAATACCTTACAGAAAAAGACAGAAAATGCCCTGAATTTCCAATTGGTTGAAGAGTTTCCGATGTTCGCCGTTGTTATCGTTTCCGGGACGACCGGTGAGATTGCAATGCACACAGAGGCTGGGGTCTGTTGTTTGAAAAAGTTTTGGCCTGGCCCTGACTCATCGTGGTTTGATCTGCGAGTGGCAATTAATGCAGAAGGCTTTTTACCGGCAGGCGTTTTCAATAAGGAGTCACAATGATTGACCTGAAGCAGGATGCTCTGACGATTACACACTTCAATCAACAGTTCGATGCGCTGATCGGCCGGCATAAAGAGGCCGTGCTTTCGGGGCTGGGAAACGACCCTCAACGCATCATCATCCGCCATTATCTGAATGTGTTGGTGGAACTCAGCCAGCAGGGCTGTCGATGCCTGCACGCCAAGGCGTTCTCTACGCTGGAGGCCTTGAGCCGGGTCATCATGGAGCAATCGGCCAACCTGCTCTACATCGGCATGGACGCGGGCGATAACGCGCTCGCACTGCTGCGCAGCAGCAAGCAGATGACCGCCGGCAATGGCAAGGCCTGGGCGGCTTACCTGGACTCGCAGGGCGCCCACAATCCGGCTGCGCGAGCGCGGCAGGCGAATGGCGAGGCGATGTTGGCGCACTTCGACGAGCGCTGGCCAAAGGTCGAGCGCTACCCCGGCGGCAAAGGCTTGTTCACGGCTCTTGGCTGGGAAAACCACTACCACGCTTTCTATGCGCCGCTGTGCGATTCCGTCCATAGCTATTCTGACGATATGTCCGCACTGGTCGGCTTCGGTGACCTGTTTGTACAGTCACCGTCAGAGGGTGAGCAGTTGCTCCGCTACTGGGACAAGGAGCGCCGCCGCCTGGCGACGTATCACTATGCAATTGCGCTGGGCCTGCGTGCCGAGGCGTCCATCCGGCTGTTCAACCTGCTGACTTCCGAACTCGAAGATGACGCCGCCGATGCCATCTTCAAACCGCTGAGTGACCTGATCAAGCGCCATGATCAGTTTGACCATGGCCGCTTGGACGGGATGAAGGAGGACGGTGCGGTGTTTGGCGATTTTGCGATCAAGACCTGACCGCGGGCGTCTGCTCTGCCGAGTTCATTGCCCGCGTTACAGGTACTGTGCAGATTTGCAGAGTCAAACCGGCGTACGGCGAAACGGCCGAAACGCTCTCCACATTTCCTGCGCAAAAATCTGCGGCTGTTCGAACGCGGCAAAGTGCCCGCCTTTTTCCACCGCATTCCAATAAAACACATTGGCCCACGCTGCCTCAGCCCAGGCCCGTGGCGGCTTGAAGGTTTCGGCCGGGAAAATACTTGCGCCCATGGGCACCTCAATGCGTTCAACCCCACCTCGGGCCGCCGAGAAGAAATCCGCCCCGCGAATGGTCGCGCCCACGCCTTCCCAGTAGAGGCGCGCACTGGAGGTGCCGGTGCCGGTAAACCAATACAACGAGATGTCATCGAGCATCTGGTCACGGGTGAGGGCGTCTTCCGGGCGGCCGTTGTTGTCGGTCCATTCCTGGAATTTTTCGTACATCCAGGTGGCCATGGCGATGGGCGAGTCACTCAGCCCATAGCCGATGGTTTGTGGGCGGGTGTTCATCTGGTTGGCGTAACCGGCCTTGTCGGACACGTAACGCTCAATGTCTGCCAGGGCCTGGCGTTCCTCTTCGGTGGGGTTGGCGGGGAGCCGGGCCGGCACCACCATCGGTAAGTTCACGTGCGCCGCCATCAGCCCTTGGGGGGCCTGGCCTGCCAGAGCAGTGGTGATGGCCGCGCCCCAATCGCCGCCCTGCGCTACCCAGTTTTTATAGCCAAGGCGTTCGGTCATCAATACCGCCCAGGCCCGGGCGATACGCGCCGGGTTCCAGCCTTGCTCGGTGGGTTTGTCGGAAAAACCGTAGCCCGGGATCGCAGGCACCACTACGTCAAAAGCGTCTTCGGCGTTGCCGCCAAACACCACCGGATCGGTCAGGCGCTCGATCACATCCAGAAACTCCGCCACTGAGCCCGGCCAGCCGTGTGTCAGCAGAATCGGCGTGGCGTTGGGGTGCTTTGAGCGGGCATGGATAAAGTAAATGCCCACGCCGTCGATGCGCGTGCGGAACTGCGCGAACGTATTCAGACGCGCTTCAAAGGCGCGCCAGTCATAGCGGTTGAGCCAGTAATCCACCAGCGATTTGGCGGCGTGTAACGGAACACCCTGGGACCAATCGCTCACCAGCTCCTGGTCCGGCCAGCGCGCCAGGCTCAGGCGCAGACGCAAATCATCCAGGGCGGCCTGAGGTACGTGGACTTCAAAGGCAGTCACCGCTTCGGTGGCGGGTGGCAACACCAGTGCGTTGCGCGCAGTGCTGTCGTTAAGGGCGGGCATATAAGGGGTGGCGAGCATTGCTTTCTCCGTGAACTATTGGTTGTAGCGACCGCTACAAAATAGCTCGAGCAGAAATGCCGCGTCAATGATATTGTATCGGCCGATACAGAAACGGCGAGTGAGCCCCATGGCGAGAAAAATTGCATTCGATTACGACCAGGCCGTGGACAAGGCCAAGGTGCTGTTCTGGCAGCGTGGCTATGTCGCCACGGGCTTGCGCGACCTGCTGAAGGTCATGGATATCGGCGAGAGCTCTTTCTACAACTCCCTCAAAAGCAAAAAGCACCTCTACCTAGCATGTGTGCAGCGTTACGAAGATGACGTGGTGGCCCGGCGCCTGGAAGCGCTGGTGTCTGCCCCCACTGCTGCCGCCGGCATCCGCGCGTTTTTCACGGCCATCCTCGATGATCTTGATACCGCGCAACTGCCATCGCCGTTGTGCATGGTTGCGGCCATGGTCACCGATGTGGTGCTGTCCGACCCTGAACTGCGCGAGCGCGCCGAACAAGGGCTGGAGGCGGTGCGCGGGATCATGTGTGAGCGCTTGATCGAAGATCAGGCCAGCGGCGTGCTCCCGGCTTCGCTGGACCCGCAGGTGACCGCCTCAGTGTTGCTGACCTACCTGCAAGGCCTGTGGCGCATGGCGTTGGTGAAGTTTGAAAGGCCCGTGTTTGAGCAGCAGGTGAACGCGTTTCTGCGCGGGATGGGGCTTTAGGCGCGCGTTACTTGCGTGCCAGGCGCCGCCGCCAATCTCCACCCTGTTGGGCCTGGCATTCTTCTTCCGAATCAAAACGCACGCAACGCTCCATCGGTATCGGCGCCACGTCGGCTTCGAGCAGGGCGGCGGCGGTCAACTCGCGCATGCGTTGGTCGGCGCCCGTCGACAGGGCGTGGTCCTTGTTGGCGCGAGTATCGAACACCCAGGTGATGCGCAGGCTATGGGGGAATGTGGCGTAGTCGACGGTGTGGGTCAGCCAGTCGAAACCTGGAATTTCAGCCTTGGCGGTTTCGCAGGCGTCGGTCAGTGTGGCGACCAGGCGGCGTTCGAGGCGGGCGTTGTCGCGTTTGGGTGAAGGCATCAAAACTCCGGCGTTTGTTGTCATTTCAAGTGTTTCCAAATAACCCTATCCCATTGTTCACTCAGGGTCATTCTGGAAAAGTCAGCCTTCAGCCGCACAAAAGCTGAACACCACCGAACATCCGCCCATTTCGCGTGGTCAGAGCTTTACTGATAATCTGCTACTAGCTCAATGCCAGCTCCCCAGGGGCCTCCATGAAAACCTTGCGCACCGCCTTCCCGGCCGCGTTTCCCCGAGGCGTTTCCCGCGCCTCGCAAACGGCTCTCTCAGACATCGAATTTCTGCATCGCATCAGCCTCGACCTGATCGGCGAACAGGACCTCGAAGCCCTCTATGCCAAGATTGTCGATGCGGCCGTGTCCATCACCGGTTCGCAGTTCGGCACCATGCAGATGCTGTGCCCGCAAGGGCATGCGTCCGGGCACGATGGCGAGTTGCAGTTGCTCTGTTCCCATGGCCTGCCGCCCGAAGCCGTCGGCTTCTGGCAATGGGTGAGCCCCTTTGCCTACAGCAGTTGCACCATGGCCCTCAAGCTGGGCCAGCGCGCAATCATCCCTGACTTCGAACAGTGGGCCGACATTGCCGGCACTGAAGACTTGCAAGCCTTCCGCCGTGCGGGCATCCGCGCGGCGCAGACCACGCCGCTGCGCTCGCGCGATGGCCGTTTGCTCGGCATGATTTCCACCCACTGGAGCCAGCCGCACCAACCGTCCGAACGTGACCTGCGCCTGCTCGACATCCTCGCGCGCCAGGCCGCCGACCTGCTGGAGCGCACCCAAGCGGACGAGGCCCTGCGCGAAACCCAAGCCCAGTTGCGCGCGCTCAATGAAACCCTCGAACAGCGCGTGGCCGAACGCACCGCCATGTTGATGCAGGCTGAAGAAAAGCTGCGCCAATCGCAGAAGATGGAAGCCGTCGGCCAACTCACCGGTGGCCTGGCCCACGACTTCAACAACTTGCTGGCGGGCATCTCCGGCGCCCTGGAACTGATGAACCGACGCATTAACCAAGGCCGCCTCAGCGACGTGGACAAATACATGGTCGCCGCCCAAGGCGCAGCCAAACGCGCCGCCGTGCTGACCCAGCGCCTGCTGGCGTTTTCGCGGCGCCAAACCCTGGAGCCGCGCGCCACCAACGTCAACAGCCTTGTGTACGGCATGGCCGAATTGATCCAGCGCACCGCAGGCCCTGGCATCCAGATCGAGACCCTCGGTGCCGCCGATGCCTGGAATGCTTTTGTTGATGCCAGCCAACTGGAGAACGCACTGCTCAACCTGTGTATCAACGCCCGCGATGCGATGCCCGAAGGTGGCCGCATCACCCTTGAAACAGCCAACCGCTGGCTCGACCACAGTGCTGCCCGCGCCTTTGACCTGCCCGAAGGCCAATACCTGTGCCTGAGCGTGCGCGATACGGGCTCCGGCATGCCACCTGACGTGCTCGCCCACGCCTTCGAGCCTTTCTACACCACTAAACCTATCGGCCAGGGCACCGGGCTGGGCTTGTCGATGATCTACGGCTTTGCCCAGCAATCCGGCGGCCAGGTGCACATTCACTCCCACGTGGGCGAAGGTACCTGCGTCACGCTCTTTCTGCCGCGCCATCATGGTGCCGCAGCTTTCGACGAACTTGCCCCCGGGCAAGCTGAAATCGAAGGGGCTCAGCACGGTGAAACCGTACTGCTGGTGGACGACGAGTCCACCGTGCGCATGCTCCTCGCCGATGTGCTCGGCGAACTCGGCTACACCGTCATTGAAGCCGCCGACAGCGCCGCCGGCCTGAAACTGCTGCGCTCAGACGTGCACATCGACTTGTTGGTGACCGACGTCGGCTTGCCCGGTGGCATGAATGGCCGGCAAATGGCCGAGGCGGGAATGCAACTGCGGCCTGGGTTGAAAACGCTGTTTATCACCGGCTACGCGGAGAATGCGGTGATGGGGTATGAGCAGCTGGGGGCGGGGATGGGCGTGTTGACCAAGCCGTTTGCGGTGGAGGTGCTGGGGGGCAGGGTGAGGGAATTGTTGGGGCGGTAGGGGGGCGGATCCATCTTCAATAAACCCGCCCCTCTCTGTTACGGCAGCACCTTGGCAATCGCGTCAAACGCGACCATATCGTCGATCACCTCGCCCCCGGTGGGTTTGGTCTGCGCTTGCCACGCCACAATCACCAGGTTTTTGGTCGGGTTGATATAGATGAACTGACCAAACGTACCGGCTGCCGTAAAGGCTTTATCGGCCTTGGAAGCCGCTGTCCAGCCCGGCCACCACATGGAGGCAAACTCACCGTCCTCCTCGGTTTTGCCGGTGGTCGCGCTGGCGAAACTCAACCAGCCTTCAGGCAAGATTTGCTGCCCACCCGCCTTGCCGCCGCTGAGTACGAACTGGCCAAAACGGCCGTAGTCTTCCAGGGTTGCGCTGATGCCGCTGCCGCCGACCTCATTGCCGTTCGCGCCGTCGAGCCACCACTTGGCGTCGGTCTGCATGCCATAGGGGGCCCAGATTTTCTCGCTCAGGTATTGCGTCAGTGGTTTGCCCACCGCCGAGCTGACCAACTGCCCTAATACCTGCGTTTCACCGGTACTGTAGTTGGTGCGCGTTCCCGGCGGCGCGGCAGTGGACAGGCTTGCCATGAACTTGAGCATGGAGCCGGACACCTGTTCGCTGCGCAACTTGATCAAGTGGCGTTCGTCCTAGGTGGGGTCGGTGTATTTCTCGTTCCATTTGACCCCGGAACGCATGGCCAGAATCTGCCGCACGGTGACCTGGTCGTACGCGCTGCCTGCCAACGAAGGCAGATAGCGAGTCACCTTGTCATCCAGGCTCTTGATGGACCCATCCTGCAGCGCCGCACCCACCAGAGTCGACGTGACCGACTTGGCCACCGACATCGACATCCAGCGCGTCTCGGCTGTATTGCCCTTCTCATAACGCTCATCAACGATCTTGCCGTCCTTGAGCACCAACAGGCCGGTTACATGGTTGGTCGCCACGTAGTCGTCTAGGGTGTAGTGCTTGCCTTTGAAGTCAAAGGCCACCGGGGGCAGGGGCTGGCTGCTGCGCGGCAGCGGGAAAGGGTGGCCCCCCGCCTTGATTGTGCGCACCGGGAACAAGCGGTCGGTGTTGCGGAAGGTGGTGACCGCCAGTTCTTCGCTGAGCCTGCCGTCAAAAATGGTTTGTACGTCGCCAATCGGCTCCTGGGCGTGCGGGTAGGGCTTGGTGGCGTCGGGGTGGGTGGCGCACGCGGACAGCGACAGCGCGAGGGTTGCAGCGCACGTCAGTAGGTGAAGAGGGTGGAGCTTGAAGCGCGATAAAGGGCGAGGGAGTGCGGGCATAAGAACCTCTTTGATTATTTTTCATCGGTCTTAAACGGCGTTGCGCACGTCCGAAGGAAAACGTGCCAGGGAGAAGCATGCGATGGGCGATTTTTTTTGGCGCGCGGGATCGGGACGGGTTTTGCGTGGGATTGGGCCGTGGGCAGAAGCTTCACCAACGGGCCTTATATCCATCATGAGGAGGGCTAAAGGTTTAGTGAAATCAATTCATTTTCTCTCGAACAGTTGCTCAGCCTAAAATGCACCTTAATTAAAGAACATATAAATATTCTTGGGTAAGACCGCAGAGATAGCGTGGGAGCATTTCAAGGACCACGCGATTGAGGTGTTATCTCGATAGTCAGGGTGTCAGATTACAATGAGTACTGATTTTTCATTTTCGATTAAAAGCATCGGTTTCGACGAGGATTATCATCCTTCGGAAAATACGCGCATCACGACTAACTTCGCCAACCTGGCCAGAGGGGCAAGCCGTCAGGAAAACTTGCGCAACACCCTGACAATGATCGATAACCGCTTCAATGCCCTCGCGCACTGGGATAACCCCAGGGGCGATCGCTATACCGTCGAACTTGAAATTATTTCCGTCGAGATGGACCTGGCTGTTGAAAACGGTGGTCGTGCCATCCCGCTGATTGAAATATTGAAAACGACGATTATTGATCGAACAACCGGTGAGCGTGCCGACGGTATCGTCGGCAATAATTTTTCCTCCTACGTTCGGGATTATGACTTCAGTGTGGTGTTGCTGGAGCATAACAAGGGCAAGCCCGAGTTCGGCATTCCAGAGGGGTTTGGCGAGCTGCATGGCCAGCTGTTCAAGCATTTCGTGAACTCGAAGGCCTACACGGATCATTTCAACAAGCCGCCGGTTATTTGCCTGAGCGTTTCAAGTGGCAAGGTCTATCACCGCACTGAAAACACGCACCCGGTATTAGGTGTTGAATACCAGCAGGACGAATACTCATTGACCGATGAGTACTTCAAGAAGATGGGCTTGAAAGTTCGCTATTTCATGCCCGCCAACAGCGTTGCTCCGCTGGCGTTTTACTTTTCCGGTGATTTGCTGGGGGATTACACCAACCTTGAGCTGGTCAGTACCATTAGTACGATGGATACCTTCCAGAAGATTTACCGCCCCGAGATCTATAACGCTAATTCGGCGGCAGGGAAATCCTATCAGCCGAGTCTGAAACATCAGGATTATTCACTCACGCGCATTGTTTATGATCGCGAAGAGCGCAGCCGGCTGGCCATTGAACAAGGCAAGTTTGTTGAAGAGAACTTTATCAAGCCGTACCAAACGGTGCTGCAACAATGGTCCGCCCACCACGCGCTCTGATTCATTTAAAAGACAAGGTCATCTGTTATGAAAAAGCTGTTACCCACTTCCACTGCCGGTAGTTTGCCTAAACCGTCCTGGCTCGCCCAACCTGAGACGTTGTGGTCACCCTGGAAACTGCAGGAAGAAGCGTTGGTGGAGGGCAAACAGGATGCGTTGCGCCTGGCCCTGCAGGAACAACAGCAAGCCGGTATCGATATCGTCAGTGATGGTGAGCAGACTCGCCAGCACTTCGTCACGACCTTCATTGAGCACCTCAGCGGCGTGGATTTCGAAAAGCGTGAAACTGTGCGCATTCGTGACCGCTATGACGCGAGCGTACCGACTGTGGTCGGCGCGGTAACCCGCCAAAAACCCGTGTTTGTGGAAGATGCCAAATTCTTGCGCCAGCAAACCGATCAACCCATCAAGTGGGCGCTGCCAGGCCCGATGACAATGATCGATACGCTGTACGACAACCACTATAAAAGCCGCGAAAAACTGGCCTGGGAATTCGCCAAGATTCTCAACCAGGAAGCCCGGGAGCTGGAAGCCGCGGGCGTGGATATCATTCAGTTTGATGAGCCGGCCTTTAACGTTTTCTTCGATGAAGTGAACGAGTGGGGCGTTGCCACCCTGGAACGGGCAATCGAAGGGCTCAAGTGTGAAACGGCGGTGCACATTTGCTACGGCTATGGCATCAAGGCCAATACCGATTGGAAAAAGACCCTGGGTTCAGAGTGGCGCCAATATGAAGAGGCGTTTCCAAAACTGCAAAAATCCAGCATCGATATCGTCTCGCTGGAATGTCATAACTCCCACGTGCCGATGGAGTTGATTGAGCTTATTCGCGGTAAAAAAGTGATGGTGGGTGCCATTGACGTGGCGTCCAACCTCATTGAAACGCCTGAAGAAGTCGCCAATACCTTGCGCAAGGCCCTGCAATTTGTGGATGCCGACAAGCTCTACCCGTGCACCAACTGTGGCATGGCGCCGCTTTCCCGTGGGGTTGCAAGAGGCAAGCTGAATGCTCTGAGTGCGGGCGCTGAAATAGTCCGAAGAGAACTCTCGAACTAAGTATTCAGGATTTGCCATGTCACTTCCCACTACGGTTATCGAACCCTTGAGCTTTCGCGAAGCGCTCGGGCACTACGCGTCCGGCATCACGGTGATTACCTCCCAGGTAGATGGCGAGCCGATTGGTTTCACGTGCCAGTCGTTCTACAGCGTCTCGGTGAGCCCGCCGCTGGTGTCGTTCAGCGTCATGTGCAGCTCGGCCAGCTATCCCAAGATCCGCCGGGCCGGGCGGTTTGCCGTGAACATCCTGTCGGGTGAACAGGTCGGGATTTCCAACCGGTTCGCCCGGCGCGGCACAGACAAGTGGCAGGGCGTCGACTGGCAGGCGTCGCCGCTGGGTAACCCCATCATCGGCGGCAGCCTGCACTGGCTGGATTGCGAAATTCACGCCGAGCACGTTGCCGGTGATCACCTGATCGTGATTGGTGAAGTGAAAGCGCTGAACCTGCAGGAAGCCGCTGCGACGCAGCCCTTGCTGTATTTCAAGGGGCAATATTGCAACCTCGCCACGCACAGCGCTGTTTGAGCCTTTACCGGAGCACGTTGCCGTGCTCCGGTTTTTCATGCCCGAACGTCCTGCAGATTTCAGCCCGTCACGGCTCGGGGCAGTAAACCAGCCCCTTTTCTCATCAAACAGGTCTACCATGCCTCCCCGGCAGTGGTTCCACGCGCTACCGACTCTTCTTATTAAAGGTACCGCCATGTCCATCGACCAAATTTCCCTTCCTAAAGGCGTAGGCCCTCACGCCGCCAAGCTGCGCGACGCCATCACCGGCGCCGCCACCCATGAAGAACTCAACCGCGCAGGCGGGAAAGCCGAGGGGTTTGTGTTGGGGCTGGAAGCTAGCAAAGCCATCAAAAGCCAGATCGCTGAATCGTTGTATGTGGCTTACGATGACGCGGCGAGTCATCGTGAAGGTGAGCTGAAGGGCTGATGTTCAATCAGGGCAATGTCGCGTGGTTTTCCGCTCAGGTCTTCGCACATGTCGAGCGGCAGGGGCTGGTGAAGGTTTCGTAGCGATGGGTGATTAAAGTGCCGAGGAAGATCAAAGTACATGCCCTGCATCTCGCCCAGCGGTTGGTTGAGTCAGGTTGGACCCTGAAACACGAGTTCAAGGCTGAAAATGTAACCTACGAGTGGTATCTGGAGTGGGAGCATGCCGGAGACCCGCCGACATTCAAGGACGCATAAACATGACATTGACCGTCAACACCTTCCTCGAACTGGCCATGGCCAACCCCGTCAACGCCGAAATCATCGCGCGCTTGCCAGCCCTCGGCGTGAGCCAGTGCATGCTCACGGCGGGTTGTCTGTTTCAGGCGGTGTGGAATCACCAGGCGAATTTGCCTGCTGATCAGGGTGTGAAGGATTACGACGTTTTTTATTTTGACACCGACCTTTCCTACGAGGCGGAAGACAAGGTCATTCGAGCGGCTGAGCATTTGTTTCAAGACCTTGGCGTCAATGTGGAAGTGAAGAATCAGGCGCGGGTTCATCTTTGGTATGGCCAGCGCTTTGGCCGGCCCTATCCGCAATTGCACACGGCTCAACAGGGCGTTGACCGTTACCTCGTCGCGGGTACGTGTATCGGTCTGGAGATAGACACAGGCGAGGTGTATGCGCCATACGGGTTGGAAGACGTGGCGCAGGGTATTTTGCGGATTAATCCGCTGCACCCCGAGCCTGAATTGTTCGTGGCGAAGGCCAGGAGTTATCAGTCGCGCTGGCCGTGGCTCAGGATTGTGACGCCGCAAGCAGTTTAGCGATGCAGGCTTTGGCGGTTGGCAGCGAATGCGTGGTGATCCCTTCGCAGCCTCGCTGAAGCTCGACAGCTCCCACAGGGGACTTGCTGTGTTGGGAAGACCGCTATCAGCAAGGCCAGCTTGCCGGGCGCTTTATCGCCAGCAATGAAGCTCCAATGTGGGAGCTGGCTTGCCTGCGAAGACGGCGGCACGGCCAATAAAGAGGTCGCCTGACCTACCGCCTTCGCAGCCTCGCCAGGGCTCGACCGCTCCCACAGGGGATCGCAGTGAACTTTTACCTGCGTGTTGGGCGTCCAAGCTTGAAATGATCAACTGAGCACAGACGATGACCTTCTTTATCTTCCTGCTAGCCTGCGCTGCCGCTGCGAGTACCGGCATTCTCTTCAAGCCGGGCGCTTGGTACGAGGCGCTGGTTAAACCCGGCTTCACGCCGCCCAATTGGCTGTTCCCTGTCGCGTGGACGATTATCTATTTGTTGCTCGCCTGGGCCGGTTATCGGTTAAGCCTGATACCGGACAGCCAGGCCGTGCTGGCGTTGTGGGCGGCGCAAATTGCGTTGAACACGCTGTGGACGCCGGTATTTTTCGGTGCGCATCGCATCTTCGCGGCAATGGTGGTGATCACGCTGCTTTGGGTGACCGTGGCGACCATGGTAGTGCTGGCCGTGCGCCTGGATTTGATCACCGGGTTGATCCTGTTTCCGTACCTGGTGTGGCTGAGTGTCGCGGCAGCATTGAATTTCTCGATTTTGCGCAATAACCGCTGATGGCCCATAAACCCTGGCCTGCCAGTGAGCCCGAGCTGGCGCGGCGGTGCTGTATTACGGCGCATACGATACACATTGCTGCTGAACGGGCCGGGAATGGCCGCAGGCCGAGGCGCATTTGCTGCCAGAAGCTGCTCATGGCTTTATCCATTTCCCGGTGGCGCTGGGCGCCAGTGTGTTGGCTTACAGCCACCGGTGGATCACTCGGCAAATGCTCACGCCTGCTCTTGAGGGCTGACCAACAAGGCCTGCCAGGCCAAGCCAAGCTGGACCAGTTTCTCCACCGGGAAAGGCGCAGAAGTGAACCGCAAGGAAATGGGGGTTACGTAAAGGATACGCAGGTGAATTTCACCAGGCTTTTTGCTTTTTACCAGTGACAGCCGGTTCCAGATGAAGCGGGCAGGTTTCCACTTCACCACCTGCCCCGGAGCTGAAGCCGTAAAAAAAGCTGACAACCTGGGGGCGTCTGCGGCCTTTATAAAAAGGTGGAAGTTGCCCGTACTGCCTTGCTCCATGGTCAGGTAAAAGTCTTGCTTCCTGGATTGCAGGAACAGGTAAACGCAGCGCCAGCCGCTTTCATGGCAAACACTGAACAACGCTTTTGCATTGATCATGGTTGAAGTCTTCCGTGACGGGGTTCCGTGAGGTGTAGCTGATGCCGCGCAGGTTTGCACGTGCAGGGGCTCAGGCTCAATGCCACCGCCTTCGCAGGCAAGCCAGCTCCCACACGGATTTGCGCTTGCTCTGTCAGATAGGGCGCAGCCGCAGTATCTGCGCGCCGTCAAACGGGTCTGTCAGGTAATGCGCCTGCACGCCAAACGTGTTGCGCAAGCGCTCTGGGGTCAGCACCTCCAGCGGTTTACCCAGCGCCACTAACCGCCCGTGATCCAGCACGGCCAGCCGATCACACGTCAGCGCCTGATTCAGGTCATGCAGGGCAATCAAGGTGGTCACCGGCAGCGCTTGCACGCCTTTCAAAATCCCCAGCTGATGCTGAATGTCCAGGTGATTGGTCGGCTCATCCAGCAGCAAAATCTGCGGCCGTTGCGCCAAGGCGCGGGCGATGTGTACGCGTTGGCGTTCGCCGCCGGAGAGGCTGCGCCAGGCCCGCTGGCTCAGGTGGGTGGCGTCTACATCGTGCAAGGCTTGATGCACGATGGCGTCGTCTTCGGCGGACCACGGGCTCAGCGCCGACAGCCACGGCGTGCGGCCCAACGCCACGGCGTCGAACACGCGAATGGCGTCGTCAGTGTCGGCCTGTTGCTCCACCACGGCCAGTTGTTGCGCGATGGCGCGACGGGACAAATTTCCCAGGCGCTGCCCGCCCAGCAGCACTTCACCGGACGCCGGTGTACGCAAGCCAGCGAGCAGTTTGAGCAGGGTGGATTTGCCGGAGCCGTTTGGCCCGACAATCCCCAGTGTTTCGCCGGTTTTCACTTCCAGGTGGATATCGCGCAGCAACTCGGCCTCACGCACCTTGAAGCCCAGCCCGCTGCAACTGAGCACGCTCATCGCGCATTCCTCCGGCCGATCAGGATCAGCGCAAACACTGGGGCGCCCACCAGAGCGGTGACCACGCCAACCGGAATCACCTGGCCCTTGATCAACGTGCGGGACAGCACATCGGCCGCAATCAGAAACAGCGCGCCACCCAATGCGCTGGCCGGCAGCAAGCGTGAATGCCCGGTACCGAGCAGCAGGCGCGCGGCGTGGGGAATCACCAATCCGACAAAGCCGATAGAGCCAACAATCGACACCATCACCGCCGTCACCAGCGCTGCGCAGCCCACCAATACCAGCTGTACGCGGCGCACCGGGATGCCCAGGGAGGCCGCCGAATCAGTGCCGAAAGTGAACGCATCCAGCGCGCGACGGTGCCACAGGCACACGGCCAAGCCTGCGACCGCCACCGGCACTGCCAGCCACACCGACGGCCAGCGCACGCCGCTGAGGTTGCCCAGCAGCCAGAACATGATGCCGCGCGCCTGTTCGGAACTGGCGGACTTGGTGATGAGGAACGCGGTGAGCGCGTTGAACAGCTGCGAACCGGCGATACCCGCGAGAATGATTTGCCCGGTGCCGCTGGCAGAACCGCTGGCCCGCGCCAGCAGAATAACCAAAGCAAATGCAGCCATCGCGCCCACAAACGCGCCCGCCGACAACGAAATCAAACCGCCGCCGACGCCGATCAGCGCGACCAGAACAGCGCCGGTGGAAGCCCCGGCGCTGATGCCCAATAAGTACGGATCCGCCAACGGGTTGCGCAACAGCGACTGCAGGATCACCCCGCACGTCGCCAGCCCGGCCCCGCACGCGGCGGCCACCAGGGCGCGCGTCAGACGGTAGTTCCACACCACGCCTTCGTCGATGGGGTCGAGTACATAGCCGGCAGCCCAGAGTTTGTTGGCCAGCACTTGCAGCACCACCTGTGGCGAGATGGCGGTTTCGCCAATGGCCACGCCAGCCAGCACGGCCGCCAGCAGCAAGGCGAGGGCGAGCAGGGTGCGCATCATTTGGGCAGGTCGTATCCGTCGATGGCTGCGGCCAGTTGTTCCAGGCCATCGAACATGCGGATGCTGGCCTGCAACGCCAAGGCGTCGAGGATGATGATGCGGTTGTTTTTCACGGCGTCCATATTGCGTGTCACCGGGTCGCTGCGCAGGAAGGCGAGTTTCTTTTCATGGTCGTCGGCGGGGTAGCGGCGCCGGTCCATGCGCGCGATCACCAGGAAGGTCGGGTTGGCCTTGGCAATGGTTTCCCAGCCGACGGCGGGCCACTCCTCATCGGACTGCACCACGTTGGACAGGCCTAGGGTTTCCAGCATGAATTCGGGAATGCCCTTGTGGCCCGCCACATACGGGTCGCTGGCCATTTCGGAGCTGGAGAACCACACCAGCGCGCTGGCGTGCTTGAGGCCTTTGCCTTGTGCAGTGGCAACCGACTTGGCCAGGCGCGCCTTGAGCTCGTCGTTCAGCTGTTGGCCGCGGTCTTGTACGTCGAAAATTTCGGCGAGCTGGCTGATGCTTTTATAGATCGTCTCGATATGGAACGGCTCAAGACGGGTGCCATCGGCGCCCACCAGGTTGTCCTTGCCTTCGCAGTCGGAGGGCAGCAGGTAGGTGGGGATTTTCAGTTCGTGAAACTGCTCGCGGGTGCCAACCACACCTTGGGGGCCGACCACCCATTCCAGTTCGGCGGCCACCAGTTGCGGGCGTTTGGCGATCACGGCTTCGAAGCTCGGCTCGTTGTCGGCCAGGCGCTCGATCTTGTCGTTCTGCGCCTTGAACTGTGGCAACACGCTGTTGAACCACAACGAGGTGCCGACCACTTTATCGGCCACGCCCAGGGCGTAGAGCATTTCAGTGGCGGCCTGGCCGATGGTCACGCTGCGCGCCGGTGCCTGCTGGAAGGTGATCGTGCTGCCGCAGTTCTGCACGGTCAGCGGGTAATGGGTGGGTGCAGCCTGGGCCAGGGCGCAGAAGCCAACACCTGCGAGCAGGACGGTAACGCGTGGCAGCATGGGGCAATCTCCGTGAGAACCGTAGGTGAAGCGGGAGAGGTACGGTTCGGAAACACACCCTCAGAGGCTGCGGGTAAGGCAGGCGAGGACGTCCTTCCCGGACACCCCGCCGGTCAGTGATAACGCTGGGCCGGCAGGTCTCCTGACTGATGCGTCGTCGCCACGCTCCGGCCTTCCCGAGCGCAGCTCAGTGGCGTTTTGGAGCAGGCTCAGCACCTACAGTTGCGGGGGCAGTTTCGATTGACGTCGCGCGCGGCGTTTCGAATTCCCTATTAGTCCCGTTTGGGAACCGGCGCGGTATGGTAGTCGATTAGGATCAGTGAGGGGAGTTTCTTAAAGATGGCTCAGTGATATCATCTGCCGCGTTCATGCCCCTTGCTCATGGAGAGCCTATGCACTTTCGCCGTGTTGTCGCGTTGACTCATTTGTCTGCCGTATTGCTGCTTTCGGGCTGTGCCCAATCGGTTGCGCCGCCTGCGGCGGTTGCCCCTGTACAGCTTGAAGCCCTGGGCCAGCCACTGCCCTCAAGCCCTGCGCGCGCGGGGTGGATCGACCAGATTATCAAGCAGGATCCGGTAGTGGTTTCATCGCTCAAACCGGTGTTGAAACCGGCGGTGGATAACGATGAGCGCATCGCCCGGCTGCGTAAACAGGATGGCGGCGTGTTGCCGGAGGGCTACTGGGCGCTCTACAAACAAAATCTGGAAGCCATGCAGTACGACTTGAATCACCAGCACGATGCAGCGCGCGAGCAATACACGCAGGTTTACCGGGATGAATTGGGCCGTTTGAGTGATTCGACGCTGCAGGCCATGGCCACCACACCGCAGGCGGTGGATGCCGGTACCCGGCGCCAGCTGAGTGCGCGGATGAGCGACCGCATGGTGAACTACATGACCACCAGCGAGCAGGCATTCAAAGGCGCCACGGATGCGCACCTTAACCGCATGGCCTTGATGGACCGACAGTACAACGTGTGTGCGCGCAAGCCCGATTGCTGGGATGCGCCCGTCAAAAAGTGAAGTGCCCGTTTGACCCCGTGGCGAGAGAGCAGGCTCCCTCGCCACGGGAGCAGGTTTGACGTTATTTGCGATCCAGCCACACCGTCTGCGCATTGCAGAATTCCCGCACGCCGAAGTGCGACAATTCCCGCCCAAAGCCACTCTTCTTCACACCACCGAATGCCACCCGAGGGTCCGACACGCTGAACGCGTTGACGAAGATCCCGCCGGTTTCCAGTTGGTTTGCAATATCACGCGCCTTCGCAGAATCCGTGGTGAAGATGCTCGCGGTCAGGCCGAACTCGCTGTCGTTGGCCAAGGCCACAGCATGGTCGGCGTCACGGGCGGTGATGATCGACGCCACCGGGCCGAACAGTTCCTGTTTGAACGAGGTCATCTGGTCGGTCACGCCGGCCAGCACGGTCGGCTCGTAATAGTTGCCCGCGCCTGGCACTTTGTTGCCGCCCAGTAGCAAGATCGCGCCTTCTTCCAGGGTGGCCTGGACCTGGCCGTGCAGTTCGTCACGCAAGTCGAAGCGTGCCATCGGGCCGACGTAGGTGCTTGTCGACGTCGGGTCGCCCATCACCAGCGCGCGGCTGGCTTCGAGGAATTTAGCGGTGAAGGCTTCGGCCACGCCGGCTTCGATGATCAAGCGCTTGGCGGCGGCGCAGACTTGGCCACTGTTCTGGAAACGGCCGATCAGCGCGGCCTGCACGGCGGCGTCGAGGTCGGCGTCGTTGAGCACAATGAACGGATCGGAGCCGCCCAGTTCCAGCACGCATTTTTTCAGCGCGGCGCCGGCCTGAGAGCCGATGGCGATGCCGGCGCGCACGCTGCCGGTCAGGGTCACGGCGGCGATGCGTGGGTCGGCGATGGCTTTGGACACGCCGTCAGTGGTCACGTTGATCACTTCAAACACGCCTTCGGCAAAGCCTGCTTTGTGGAACGCTTGCTGGATCAGGTAGGCGCTGCCCATTACGTTCGGTGCGTGTTTGAGCACGTAGGTATTGCCGGCGAGCAGGGTTGGCACGGCGCCGCGCAGCACTTGCCACACCGGGAAGTTCCACGGCATGACGGCGAGGATCGGGCCCAGCGGGCGGTATTCGATGTGGGCGGTGCCGTTGTCCACCAGGGTCGGTTCCGGGGCGAGCATGGCTGGGCCGTGAGTGGCGTACCACTCGCTCAGTTGCGCACATTTTTCGATTTCGGCGCGGGCCTGGGCGATGGGTTTGCCCATTTCCAGGGTGATCATTTGCGCCATGTCTTCGGCTTGTTCACGCAGGGCGGCGGCCAGGGCCATCAGCAGTTCTGCGCGTTGGCTCACCGGTTGGCGGCGCCAGGTACGGAAGGCAGCGGTGGCGCGGTTGAGGGCGGCCTCCAGTTGCGAATCGGTTTCGTACGGGTAGCTGCCGACGGTTTCGCCATTAGCCGGGTTGATCGAGAGAGCGTGGGTAGTCGCGTTCATGGCACCGTCCTGCGCAGTGATTTAAGTTGCGTTCAGCGTACGGGGCTATCTCTTTTCTGGAAACTGAATAATATTAAGCAATACGTTCACGATTGGAGAATGATTTGGACTTGGTGCAGCTGGAAATTTTCAAGGCCGTTGCCGAGCAAGGCAGCATCAGCGCCGCCGCGCAGTTGATTCATCGGGTGCCGTCGAACCTGACCACCCGTATCAAACAATTGGAGCAGGACCTGGGCGTGGAATTGTTTATCCGCGAGAAAAGCCGCCTGCGGCTGTCACCGGCGGGGTGGAATTTCCTCGGCTATGCGCGGCGCATTCTTGATTTGGTGCAGGAAGCCCGCGCGACGGTGGCGGGGGAGGAGCCTCAGGGTGCCTTCGCTCTGGGCTCGTTGGAAAGCACGGCGGCGGTACGCATTCCGTCGCTGCTGGCGGCGTATAACCAGAAGCACGCCAAGGTCGAGCTGGACCTGAGCACCGGGCCGTCGGGCACGATGATCGAGGGCGTGCTGTCCGGGCGGCTGGCGGCGGCGTTTGTCGATGGGCCGGTGCTGCATGCCACGCTGGAAGGGGTGGCGGTGTTTGAGGAGGAAATGGTGGTGATCGCGCCGCTGCATCACGCGCCGATCACCCGGGGGCAGGACGTGAACGGGGAAAGCATCTATACCTTTCGTTCCAACTGCTCGTACCGCCATCACTTGGAGCGCTGGTTTTCACAAGATGGCGCGGTGCCGGGCAAGATTTTCGAGATTGAGTCCTACCACGGCATGCTTGCCTGCGTCAGCGCCGGCGCCGGGCTGGCGCTGATGCCACGCAGCATGCTGGAGAGCATGCCGGGGTATGCGGCGGTGAGTGTGTGGCCACTGACGGACAACTTCCGCATTCTGCATACCTGGCTGATCTGGCGGCGGGGCACGGTGTCGCAGAGTCTCAACAGCTTCGTAAAGCTGCTGGAGGAGCGCAATCTGGTCGCAACCTGAATCCAATGTGGGAGCCAGCTCCCACATTTTTGATCTTCATCAGCCGCCGAACTGGAAGGTGCCCATCGCCAGTTTGGCCATGATGGCCGTCGCGCCCAATTGCACCAGCCACAGCGCCAGGCCGCCGAGGAATACGCCAAGGGCCACTTGCAACACCAGGCTCTTCTGGCGCTTGGCTTGCGGGGCGCGCGGGGTGAAGTCATGCAACTCGTCGCGGTCGGCGCGCAGGTCCAGGTCGTCGTTTCTCATAAGGCTCTCACGGCAAAGGGGCAGTCGGGGTTCAGTTTAGGGCTTGGGCGCACGTCGCAGCGATCTTTTTGCGGCCAGCTTTATGCAGCGAGCGAGTTTGTTGTGGCGAGCGAGCTTGCTCGCGCTGGGGCGCGTAGCGGCCCCTTGTTCAGGCACCGCGGTCGTCCAGTAAGTTCACCGTCGCAGGTTTTGGGGCCGCTGCGCAGCCCAGCGCGAGCTCGCTCGCCACAGGAAACAGGGGAGCATCAGTATAAAAAAGGGGAAGCCATTGGCTTCCCCTTTTCACAACCGCTGAGGCTTACAACACCTTAACGATGGCTTCGGTGACTGCACCAATGTTGGACTGGTTCAGCGCCGCCACGCAGATACGCCCGGTGTCCAGCGCGTAGATGCCGAACTCGGTGCGCAGGCGGGTGACTTGTTCAACGGTCAGGCCGGAGTAGGAAAACATCCCGCGCTGACGGCCGACGAAGCTGAAGTCCTGGCCCGGGGCTGCCTTGGCCAGGGTGGCGACCATTTGCTCGCGCATGCCGCGGATGCGCAGGCGCATTTCGGCCAGTTCGGCTTCCCACTGGGCGCGCAGCTCAGGGGTGTTCAGCACTGCTGCCACAATCGCCGCGCCGTGGGTAGGCGGGTTGGAGTAGTTGGTGCGGATCACGCGCTTGACCTGGGACAGGATGCGCGCGCTTTCTTCCTTGGACTCGCCAACGATGGACAGTGCGCCCACGCGTTCGCCGTACAGCGAGAACGATTTGGAGAACGAGCTGGAGACAAAGAAGGTCAGGCCCGACTCAGCGAACAGGCGCACCGCAGCGGCGTCTTCGTGGATGCCGTCGCCGAAGCCCTGGTACGCCATGTCGAGGAACGGCACCAGGTTTTTCGCCTTGACCACGTCCAGCACGTTTTGCCAGTCGGCCGGGCTCAGGTCGACGCCGGTCGGGTTGTGGCAGCAGGCGTGCAGCACCACGATGGACTGTGGCGGCAGGGCGTTGAGGTCTTCGAGCAGGCCGGCGCGGTTCACGTCGTGGGTGGCCGCGTCGTAGTAGCGGTAGTTCTGCACCGGGAAACCGGCGGTTTCGAACAGGGCGCGGTGGTTTTCCCAGCTCGGGTCGCTGATGGCGACGACGGCATCCGGCAGCAGTTGCTTGAGGAAGTCAGCGCCGATTTTCAGCGCGCCGGTGCCGCCGACCGCTTGTACGGTGGTGACGCGGCCGGCAGCCAGCAGTGGCGACTCAGCCCCGAACAGCAGGGTTTGCACGGCTTTGTCGTAGGCGGCAATACCGTCGATCGGCAAGTAGCCACGGGCGGCGTGTTGCGCCACACGAATGGCTTCCGCTTCGGCAACGGCACGCAAGAGTGGAATCTTCCCCTCCTCGTTGCAGTAAACGCCCACGCCAAGGTTGACCTTGGTGGTTCGTGTGTCGGCGTTGAATGCTTCGTTGAGGCCCAGGATTGGATCGCGTGGTGCCAACTCGACAGCGGAAAACAGGCTCATTTTGCGGCAGCTCTATGGGGGATAGGAGGGACGTGTCGCGCTCCAGCCGAATGCACTAGAGCGGTGCACAAACGGGGAGCTAGTATAGAGGCCCTCAACGCCGAGGGCGACCACAGAAACGGCTTTTCGACCAAGTTTTTCGGTTTATTTGCTGACCGTTAGTCTTATTGCAATGTTGATCTGTGGCAGCGGGAAAAACGATGGCCTTGAAACCCGTCACATTCGGCACCACTTCTACAGCTATCATGGTTTTTTCCTGCAACCTGCGAAGACAATTCGCGGGTCGCTGAGCTTTTTTCGTCCTGGTGCGGTTCCATCCGGGGTGACTTGAAAGAGGTACGTAATGTCGGATTTCCAGCTCGTCACCCGCTTTGAACCCGCCGGCGATCAACCCGAAGCCATTCGCTTGCTGGTCGAAGGCATCGATGCCGGCCTCGCGCACCAGACGTTGCTCGGGGTGACCGGTTCAGGCAAAACCTTCAGCATCGCCAACGTGATTGCGCAGACCAATCGCCCGACGCTGGTGCTGGCGCCGAACAAAACCCTGGCCGCGCAGCTCTATGGCGAGTTCAAGGCGTTCTTCCCGAACAACGCGGTGGAGTACTTCGTTTCCTACTACGACTACTACCAGCCCGAGGCCTACGTGCCATCCTCCGATACCTTTATCGAGAAGGATGCGTCGATCAACGACCACATCGAGCAGATGCGCTTGTCGGCGACCAAGGCGCTGCTGGAGCGCAAGGACGCGATCATTGTCACCACGGTGTCATGCATCTACGGCCTGGGCAGCCCGGAAGCCTATTTGAAGATGGTGCTGCATGTGGATCGGGGCGACAAACTCGACCAGCGCGAGCTGCTGCGCCGTCTGACGAGTTTGCAGTACACCCGCAACGATATGGATTTTGCCCGCGCCACCTTCCGCGTGCGCGGCGATGTGATTGACATCTACCCGGCCGAATCCGACCTCGAAGCCATCCGCATTGAGCTGTTCGATGACGAAGTGGAGAGCCTGTCGGCGTTCGACCCGTTGACCGGCGAGGTGATCCGCAAGCTGCCACGCTTCACGTTCTATCCAAAAAGCCACTATGTGACCCCGCGTGAAACCCTGATGGGTGCCATCGAGGGCATCAAGGGCGAGTTGGTCGAGCGCCTGGATTACCTGCGCGCCAATAACAAACTGGTGGAAGCCCAGCGTTTGGAGCAGCGCACGCGCTTCGACCTGGAGATGATCCTGGAGTTGGGCTACTGCAACGGCATCGAAAACTACTCGCGCTACCTCTCAGGTCGCGAATCCGGGCAGGCGCCGCCGACGCTGTTTGACTACTTGCCGGACGACGCGCTGCTGGTGATCGACGAGTCCCACGTCAGCGTGCCGCAGGTCGGCGCGATGTACAAAGGTGACCGCTCGCGTAAAGAAACGCTGGTGGAGTACGGGTTCCGCCTGCCGTCGGCGCTGGATAACCGGCCGATGCGCTTCGACGAGTTCGAAGGCATCAGCCCGCAGACCATTTTTGTCTCGGCCACGCCGGGTAATTACGAAGCCGAGCATGCAGGGCGCGTGGTTGAGCAGTTGGTGCGCCCGACCGGCCTGGTGGACCCGGAAATCGAAATTCGCCCGGCGCTGACCCAGGTCGACGACCTGCTGTCGGAAATCACCAAGCGCGTCGCCCTCGAAGAGCGGGTGCTGGTGACGACGCTGACCAAGCGCATGTCCGAAGACTTGACTGACTACCTGGCCGACCACGGCGTGCGCGTGCGGTACCTGCACTCGGACATCGACACCGTGGAACGCGTGGAAATCATCCGTGACCTGCGCCTGGGCACCTTTGACGTACTGGTGGGCATCAACCTGCTGCGCGAAGGCCTGGACATGCCGGAAGTGTCGCTGGTGGCGATTCTGGACGCGGACAAGGAGGGCTTTTTGCGCTCCGAGCGTTCGCTGATCCAGACCATCGGCCGAGCGGCGCGTAACCTCAATGGCCGCGCGATTCTCTACGCGGACCGTATCACCGGCTCCATGGAGCGGGCGATTGGCGAGACGCAGCGTCGTCGCGACAAGCAGATAGCCTTCAACCTGGAAAACGGCATTACCCCCAAAGGTGTATTCAAGGACGTCGCCGACATCATGGAAGGCGCCACCGTACCAGGCTCGCGCAGCAAAAAGCGCAAGGGCATGGCCAAGGCCGCCGAAGAAAGCGCCAAGTACGAGAACGAACTGCGCTCGCCGAGTGAGATCACCAAACGTATCCGGCAACTGGAAGAGAAAATGTACCAGTTGGCGCGGGACCTGGAGTTCGAGGCGGCGGCGCAGACGCGGGATGAGATTGGCAAATTGCGCGAGCGTCTTTTGGCTGTTTGATCTGTAGTGACTGAGCTGACGCCTTCGCGAGCAAGCCCGCTCCCACAGGTTGACCGCATTTCAACTGAATGAATGCGGTCAACCTGTGGGAGCGGGCTTGCTCGCGAATGCAGGCGCCTCGGTCTGCCAGAATCCCCCGTGCTGATGTTACCATTCGCCCCTTGTTTCAATTTTCAGTTTTATCGCCCATTCGAGACCTGCCATGACCACCGTCCGCACGCGCATTGCGCCATCGCCTACCGGCGATCCCCACGTCGGCACTGCCTACATCGCCCTGTTCAACTACTGCTTTGCCAAGCAGCACGGCGGTGAATTCATCCTGCGGATCGAAGATACCGATCAACTGCGTTCGACTCGCGAGTCGGAACAGCAGATTTTCGATGCCTTGCGCTGGTTGGGCATTACCTGGGCGGAAGGCCCCGACGTGGGTGGGCCGCACGGCCCGTATCGCCAGAGCGAGCGCAGCGACATCTACAAGCAGTACACCCAGCAACTGGTCGACATGGGGCATGCGTTCCCGTGTTTCTGCACCGCAGAAGAACTCGACCAGATGCGCGCCGAGCAACAGGCCCGCGGCGAAACCCCGCGCTACGACGGCCGTGCGCTGTTGCTGTCGAAGGAAGAAGTGGCCGCACGCCTGGCCGCCGGCGAACCTCATGTCATCCGCATGAAGGTCCCGAGCGAAGGCGTGTGCGTGGTCCCGGACATGCTGCGCGGTGACGTCGAAATTCCGTGGGACCGCATGGACATGCAGGTGCTGATGAAGACCGATGGCCTGCCGACATACTTCCTGGCCAACGTGGTCGACGACCACCTGATGGGCATCACTCACGTACTGCGTGGCGAAGAGTGGCTGCCGTCGGCGCCGAAACTGATCCTGCTGTACGAATACTTCGGCTGGGAACAGCCGCAGCTGTGCTACATGCCGCTGCTGCGTAACCCGGACAAGAGCAAGCTGTCCAAGCGCAAGAACCCGACCTCGGTAACCTTCTACGAGCGCATGGGCTTCATGCCTGAAGCGATGCTCAACTACCTGGGCCGCATGGGCTGGTCGATGCCGGACGAGCGCGAGAAGTTCTCGCTGCAGGAAATGGTCGACCACTTCGACCTGTCCCGTGTCTCGCTGGGCGGACCGATCTTCGATATCGAGAAGCTGTCGTGGCTCAACGGCCAATGGCTGCGTGACCTGCCGGTGGAAGAATTCGCCAGCCGTGTGCAGCAGTGGGCGTTGAACCCCGAGTACATGATGAAGATCGCGCCGCTGGTGCAGGGCAGGGTGGAGACGTTCAGCCAGGTTGCACCACTGGCCAGCTTCTTCTTTGCCGGGGGCGTGAACCCGGATGCCAAGCTGTTTGAGTCCAAGAAACTCTCGGGCGATCAGGTTCGCCAGTTGATGCAATTGATCCTGTGGAAGCTCGAAAGCCTGCGCCAGTGGGAGAAGGATGCGATCACTGCGACGATTCAGGCGGTGGTGGAGTCCCTGGAATTGAAGTTGCGTGATGCCATGCCGCTGATGTTTGCCGCGATCACCGGGCAGGCCAGTTCGGTGTCGGTACTCGATGCGATGGAAATTCTCGGCCCGGACCTCACGCGTTTCCGTCTGCGCCAAGCCCTTGATTTGCTTGGTGGTGTGTCGAAGAAAGAAAACAAAGAGTGGGAAAAGCTGTTGGGCGCCATCGCCTGAATAAGCGGTTGTAACGGCGAAACCCCGGTTTTCCGGGGTTTCGCCGGTAAGTGATTGTTATCCCGGCAAAAAACTTTGGAAATTGTTGAAAATAAATTTGACACACTTCCAAACCGCCATTAAGATTCGCCCCGTCCTCACCGATGAGGGGCTATAGCTCAGCTGGGAGAGCGCTTGCATGGCATGCAAGAGGTCAACGGTTCGATCCCGTTTAGCTCCACCAATTTACAGGTTCAAGGTCTGGCCACACCGTCCTTGAATCGATCAGTTCTCAGCACTGATTAGTTGTACAGAAGGTTTTGTCCCCTTCGTCTAGTGGCCTAGGACACCGCCCTTTCACGGCGGTAACAGGGGTTCGAGTCCCCTAGGGGACGCCAGTTTCAACAAGTAGTTCGAAAGGCCTGCTGCGTCGCGAGACGAAAAATCCGGGGCTATAGCTCAGCTGGGAGAGCGCTTGCATGGCATGCAAGAGGTCAACGGTTCGATCCCGTTTAGCTCCACCAATTTACAGGTTCAAGGTCTGGCCACACCGTCCTTGAATCGATCAGTTCTCAGCGCTGATCAGTGTATAGAAGGTTTGTGTCCCCTTCGTCTAGTGGCCTAGGACACCGCCCTTTCACGGCGGTAACAGGGGTTCGAGTCCCCTAGGGGACGCCACGATTACCCGCTCTGCGGGATTTTTAAGGGTCATTCAATTATTGAATGGCCCTTTTGTTTGTCTGGCGTTTGGCCAATTCTCTCCTCATTTCCTGTTTTTGCTCTGACCAGCGGTCATGCCTGTCGCTTGTCAAATATTATTATGGTAATAATATTCAACCCATGAAAAACGGAGGCTGTGATGAGCGATAAAAAAGCGCAAACCCGCGAACGCATTCTGCAGGCTGCCAGCGCCGCGTTGGTCCAGCGCGGCCCGGCCGAGCCGAGCGTCGGTGAAGTCATGGGCGCCGCAGGGCTTACGGTCGGCGGCTTCTACGCGCACTTTGAAAGTAAGGATGCGCTGATGCTGGAGGCCTTCACCCAGCTGCTGGCCAGGCGTCGCGCGTCGATTGACGACATGGACGCGCAACTGACTGGCGAAGAGCGCAGAAGCCTGGTGGCGGCCTTTTACCTGTCGCGCAAACACCGCGATTCGACCGCCCAGGCCTGTCCGATCCCGGCGACCGTTGGGGAAATGAGCCGTTTGCCTGATGTGTTTCGCGAGGCGTTGAACGAGCACGTCGAGCTGATGGCTGCCCAATTGGCCGCGAGCCCTGAGGACACTGACAAAGCGCTGGCCGACATGGCATTGATGATCGGTGGCCTGGCCCTGGCGCGGGCCCTGGGCCCTGGCGAGTTGTCCGACCGCGTATTGCGCGCAGCCAAATCGGCGGTGCGTTGAAAAAGGAGTCGCATCATGGGCGCATTAACCTGGATCCGTGGCTTCAATGGCACCGTCGGCCGTCTCGCGCCGCACACAGTGGCCAGCAAACTGCGCCGCACCTTCATGACGCCGCGCAATCTGCCGCCGCGTGATTGGGAGCTGCCGCTCCTGGCGCAATCGGAGCGCGTCACCCTGCGCTTTGGTTTGTCGGCGTTGCGCTGGGGGCAGGGGCCTGCCGTTCTGTTGATGCACGGCTGGGAAGGGCGCCCGACGCAGTTCGCCAGCCTGATTACCGCGTTGGTGGATAATGGCTATTCGGTGATTGCCCTGGATGGCCCTGCCCATGGCCGTTCGCCGGGGCGTGAGGCGCATGTGTTGCTGTTTGCTCGCGCCATGCTGGAGGCGGCCAATGAGTTGCCGCCGCTGCATGGGGTTATAGGTCACTCAATGGGTGGCGCCAGTGCGATGCTGGCCGTGCAATTGGGGTTGCGTACCGAAACATTGGTCAGCATTGCTGCGCCGTCACGCTTCCTTGATGTGTTACGCGGTTTTACCCGCATGGTGGGCCTGCCGCCGCGCGCGCGCTCGGCGTTCATTCAGGAAGTAGAATTAACCTTCGGCATGCCGCTCAAGCATCTGGACGTCGCGCACTACCAGATGAATATCCCGGGGCTGATCGTGCATGCCGAAGACGATACTTTCGTGCCGGTCAGGGCCGCTCAAGCGATTCACGAGGCTTGGTTCGACAGCCGCCTGCTGCGCCTGGAGCAGGGTGGCCACCAGAAAGTATTGGCCGATCCCCGTGTGATCGACGGCGTACTGGCGCTGCTGGCTGGCCGTCGCTCACTGGAGCGGCAAACCGCCTGATACACTGCCCCCCGCCGACATTAATCGACTGGAGCAAGGCATGGGCTGGGATTTGGCAACGCCGTTTATCATCGACCTGCAGGTCGCCGCCGAAGATATCGACGGCCTGGGGCACGCCAATAACGCGGTGTACGTGTCCTGGCTGGAACGCTGCGCCTGGCGCCACTCCCAGCGCCTGGGGCTGGACCTCACCGAGTATCGCCGGCTGGACCGAGCCATGGCGGTGGTGCGTCACGAGATCGACTACCTGGCCGCTGGCTACGAAGGCGATGAGTTGCAGCTTGCTACCTGGATTGTCGATTGGGATCAGCGCTTGAAGATGACGCGGCGTTTTCAGCTGATTCGACCCCGGGACGGTGCGACCTTGTTGCGTGCACACACCACGTTTGTCTGCATTGAACTCTCCACCGGCAAGCCCAAGCGCATGCCTGCCGAATTTCTCGACGGTTATGGCCCTGCACTGACGGGGGGTTAACGGTTTCTGCGGGAAACCCAGTAAACTGCGCCACGATTTTTGTTGAGTGTTTTCCATGCAAATTGCTTTGGCGCCCATGGAGGGGTTGGTCGACAACATCCTGCGGGACGTGTTGACCCACGTGGGGGGTATTGATTGGTGTGTGACCGAGTTTATCCGCGTCAACGACCGCCTGCTCACGCCTGCCTATTTCCATAAACTCGCCCCGGAACTGTTGCACGGTGCCCACACCGCAGCCGGCGTACCGCTGCGCGTGCAGTTGCTCGGTTCCGACCCGGTGTGCCTGGCGGAAAACGCCGCGCTGGCCTGCGAGCTGGGGTCGCAGGTGATCGATCTCAACTTCGGCTGCCCAGCCAAGACCGTCAACAAGTCCCGGGGCGGCGCGGTATTGCTCAAGGAGCCGGAGCTGCTCAACCAGATCGTCGAGCACGTGCGTCGCGCGGTGCCGGCGCATATCCCGGTCACCGCCAAGATGCGCCTGGGCTTCGACAGCCCTGATGGCGCGCTGGTATGCGCCACGGCCCTGGCCGAAGGCGGTGCGGCGCATATCGTGGTGCACGCGCGGACCAAAACCGATGGCTACAAGCCGCCGGCCCACTGGGAGTGGATCCCGCGCGTGCAGGATGTGGTCAAGGTCCCGGTGTTCGCCAATGGTGATATCTGGAGTGTCGAAGACTGGAAGCGTTGCCGCGAAGTCAGCGGCGCCGAAGACATCATGCTGGGCCGAGGCCTGGTGGCACGGCCTGACCTGGCGCGGCAAATCGTGGCGGCAAAGGCAGGTGAAGAGGTAGTGCCAATGACCTGGGCACAGATGCAGTCCATGTTGCGGGAGTTCTGGACCCAATCAGTAGCGCAGTTGACGGAGCGCCAGGCGCCCGGCCGTTTGAAGCAGTGGCTGGCGATGTTGACGCGCAACTACCCGGAGGCGGTGGAGCTGTTTACGGCGTTGCGTCGCGAAACGGACCTGCAACAGGTCAGCCGTTTGCTGGGTATGAATCACCCAGGCGTTTCGGCAATGTAGACATACCCAGTTTATCTTTATAAAAGATACATTTATTAAAAGGCGCCATGGGCGCCTTTTCTATGGCAGCACTAACATAATTGTGGGCTGTGGTTGTTGGTCAATGGTGTCATTAAATTGCGTCTGTCACGGTTTATTAGCGCGTATGTCAAGGCTGTAACTCTCGAACAGCCTGCGTAAAGGGTTCGGGGTCAAGAAGGCGCTAGGAAAAATCCCAAGATTCATTTTGGTTTCCTTATATGAAAAGCGATTCTTGGAACTCGGCGAGGTAAAAGTCCACGAACTTGGGACTTGATAGCAACGTCGATTGCCTTCAAGTTTTTCGTGTCTCTCTGCTGGCTCGTTAATAGAGCCGCCTTTTACTGAATAAGGAACTTGGCTATGTCTATGTCGATAAATACTCCTGCGTTCGTTAACGTTGACAGTGCTCATCTTGATCAACCGTCGCAAGCGCAGGCTCAGTTGAACTTGCCCGCCGCCAACAACAAGCCTGTTCAGGATGTACTCACTACTCTACAGGGGGATACAACAGTTGATTCAAATGCGTTGAATAAGTTGTTCGATATGTTGGAACTTGTCTTCAAGGCACTTCGGCAAATGTTCGTCGGCAAGCAATCGAAGGCCGAGGTGTTGCCCGATGATAAAGCTGACGTGCCGGCTGCCAAATTGGCGGAAGGCAAGCAACCGTTGAGCCCCGCGGTAAACGATCTGCCAGCGGTGAAGGCGCAAGCGCTCATGAAACAACTGGAACCCGTGGCTCCGCAGGCGACGAAGCACGACGCCAACGCTACCTCTGATGCCAAGGCAACTGATGTATCTGCACTGGTAAGCGACACGCTGAACCCACAGTCGGTGCCGAAGGCCTTGCTTGCAACCAAACCTGACGCCAATGCGACCCTTGATGCCAACGCCGGCGATATGTCTGCCTTGGTGCGCGATGCGCTGAAGCAGTCGCCGGAGCCGAAGGCTTTGCTCGCAACCAAGCCAGCCATTGTCGCTGATCAAGATGCTGAAGCAACTGAACTGCCGCAAGCGCCGCGCAGCACACTAAGGCCGCGTCTGGACCAGATGTTGTCAGCGACGCCCAGGCAAGACGTTGTTGTGAATAATGATGCCAAGGCTAACGTACATTTGAACGTAAACATTGATCACTGCTACTGCCCGGAGGCGTCGCTGGAGAGTGGCGGGAAGTCAAAGGGGCTGCCGAAGGTTAGCGTTATATCTTCTGACCCTGGCATTGAGGTTACGACTGTAACGACCCCGCATAACAAGCATGAAACTACACCGAAACCAATACCGGTGTTGAGTCGGAACGTTACGACTGAAGCGGTGCCAGGTCAGAAGAATGACGCTGCAACGACCTCCGGGCTGGTACTGAGCCCGACCCCCACGACTGAAACGGAGCCAGGTCACAAGCATGATGCTGCAACCACCTCCGGGCTGGCGGTGAAGCCGACCCCCACGACTGAAACGGAGCCAGGTCACAAGCATGATGCTGCAACGACCTCCGGGCTGGTACTGAACCCGACCCCCACGACTGAAACGGAGCCAGGTCACAAGCACGAAGCTGTAACAACATCCGGGACGGTGGTGAACCCGAATATCACAACTGAAAATACACCAGGCACCCAACGTGAAGTGATTGCTGGGGCGGTAGTCGATGACGCCAATAATAAAACTAAAGCTGAAACTAAGACTGAAAAAAAAACTGACCTGACAAGCCCGGGCCCTGCCGCCGATCAATTTGAATTCCGGGATTGGCGCTCTAACAGGGTGTCAAACTTCGGCGCCTGACAAGGCGGCTGCGTTTAAAATTTTTTAGCAGAGTAAATACTTCTTCGGGGGTGTTGAGCCTGGAGAAGTATTTGCCGAGGGAGGGGATATGCGTTGTTGCTCGGTCATTAATGTTCGCAGAGTGGATATCTATGAAACGCCTTCGGTGGCGGACATCCAAGGCAATCGCAACACATCGCAGTGCAGTGCTGTTTCAGACAGGCGTCATACTGAAAGGCAAGTTCAAACCGCAAACGAGATGAGAGGCTCATTGGGTTCGGTTGATCGCTTCAGCGTGTTTTCCACAATACAGGCACTGTTCACCTCGCTGTTTGATGCGTTTGCCAGTCTGATAGGGGGCAGTTCCAATCGAGAGCCTGCCACTGTACGGCCGCAGACTGAAGCGGCTGTTGAGGTATCGCCGGTGCCGGAGTCGATCTTTACCGATAAACCCCCTGCGGGTTACATCACGGCCTTGTCGATGAAGCGCAACGGTGAAAAACCGGACGATATCTGGGGGGGCTTTCGCCAGGGCCCGGATGGTAACTGCGTGACGGTATCGGCCATCAAGGCGGCCATGCATCGTTTTGGACAAAGCCCGACGGATATTTACAAAGAGGTCACCAAAACGGAGGACGGTTACCGAGTGGTCATGCGCGACAATTTTACGCTTACGCTGAGTGAGCATGAATTGAGGCAAGCCGAGTGGGGGTCAAATTTTTTAGGGCGTGATAGAGAGATGCTCAAGGACGCGCATTTTCTTTATGCCGTGAGCGTGAAGCGTGCGCAAATCGAAAATAACGACGGAACGGCTGGCAGGAGTTTTCAGGCAGCAATGCGCAGCTTGAACGATAAGGAAGATGAGTTCGGGCCAGGGGAGGGGCTGGAGCGCTTGGGTTTGCGTCAGCATATGCGCACCGTCAGGGCCGGGGACCTCGCCAGTGGCCAGGTCGGTATTTGTAACCGGAGTGGCCATTCGGTTGCGGTGATTAATGGCATCGAAGAGCAGTGGGGCAAGCCGGGTAGTGCGCCGTTGTATGGCGATGCGATTGCCTTGATGTGATATCGCGGTTGGATTTTTCTTACGCCAAAGGATCAACTGTATGCATTTAAGCTCGGTAAACCAACCCACTGCTGTAGCGAACGGCGACACCGGCCGTTCAGCGCAACTTGAACGCCAAAAGCCGGCAGGCGCTATTCCCGCCTTCCATGCCAGCGAGCGGCGTTTCGGTGAAAACTTCGACTGCAGCACCCATGCGGCAGTCATCAAAATGATGATGATGACCTTCGGGCGAACGCCGGCGATGATGTTTGAGCAGGTTCGGCCCATTCCTGACGGTTACGTCATTACGATGAAGGATGAGTTCAAGGTTGCAGTTACCCGTGATGAACTGAAACTGGCTGCAGCTGCTTCCAGGTTTACAGGGGCGGATAACGTTGCGGTCAGAGACGCCAATTTCATGTTCGCCGCTTTTGTAAAGCGCAAGCAGGTGACGGGGGGCTTTGCGGATTTTGCGACGGCGATGGCGAAAACCCTGGAAGGCGAGACTGCCCTCAGGTGTCTGCAAGGCATGGGGGTGTATGGCCTGGCTCAGTACGTGCCCGCTCAACAGATGGTCGGTGAGGGCCGTGTGGGGGTGTTGGAAACCCATAATCGGGGAAATGCGCTGGTCCTGGACGGCGTCAAGTATGCCCACGGTGCCCGCTATCCAGTGGATAGAGGGTATGGGTTTCGCCTGCTGAATTTTGATAATGACCGCCAAGCCCGCGCCCCTGCGGTCGTGTCTGCGGTAGCCGTCGGCGCAAAACCCGCGGATGTCTGGTCCGGGTTTTATCAGGGCAATGAGGGTAATTGTGTCACCGTTTCCGCGATCAAGGCATCAATGATGCGCTTCGGGCAAAACCCGGCTGGCATCTATAAACATATCGGCGCCACCCCCGAGGGTTATGAGGTGGTGATGCGCGACGGCTTCAAGCTGTGCTTGAGCCATGACGAGTTGAAAAGGGCGCGGCAGGCTTCGAACTTGCGCGGCGAAGATCAGGCGCTGCTGAACGATGCCAACTTCCTGTACGCCGTCAGCGCCAAGCGCGCGCAGTTGGAGAACAATGATTTCAGGGGCGACCAGGGTTTTGCGGTTGCCCTGGACACCTTGAATGACGGTGAACATCCGGGGGAAGCCTTGCGCAGGCTGGGCCTGTATGGCTATCTGCGTGACTCGGACGTCACGGAGCTGGCGAATGGCGCCATCGGCACCTTGGCTGATTTTGGCCATTCGATGGCTGTGGTGCAGGGCGTATTGGATTACTACGGCCAAAAACACGATTTAACGCCCTCGCGATGGATGAACAGCGGATATCGTGCCTTGAAGCTGGTGTGAGCCTACCCCAGCAATCGTTTGAAACCCTCGATCGGCAACGGCCGGCTGTGCAAATACCCCTGAAACAAATGGCAGCCCAGTTTTTGCAGGAATGCCAGTTGTTCCGGGGTTTCCACACCCTCGGCGATCACTTCCAGGTTCAGGCTGCGCGCCATGGCCACAATGGCGCGGATGATTTCGGCGTCGTTGGGGTCGTGGGTGGCATCGCGTACAAAGGACTGGTCGATTTTCAGCGCGTCCACCGGCAGGCGCTTGAGGTAGGTCAAAGAGGAATAACCGGTGCCGAAGTCGTCCATCGCAAAGCTGACGCCCAGGCGTTTCAGGCGGCGCATCTTGAGCACGGTGTCATCCAGGTTCTGGATCACGATGCCTTCGGTGATTTCCAGTTTGAGCAGGCTGAAGGGTAATTGATGCGTCTTGAGGCTGCGCTCCACGCGCTCCACAAAGTCGTTCTGGCGAAACTGCCGGGGGCTGATGTTGACGCACAGGCTGAAATTCAACGGGTCCACCAGGCCTTCGGCAATCAACTGTGCAAAGGCGCTGCAGGCTTCATCGAGAATCCAGGTGCCGACTTCCAGGATCAGGCCGCTGTCTTCCAGCACTTTGATGAACTCGGTGGGGGATTGCGCACCCAACTGTGGGTGCTGCCAGCGCACCAAGGCTTCGGCCCCCACGATCTTGTTGCCGCGCGCATCCACTTGAGGTTGATAGTGCACGCTGAATTCGCCGCGTGAGAGCGCCAGGCGCAGGTCGGTTTCCATGCGCAACCGCTCACTGGCGGTTTTCTGCATGCTGTTGTGGAACATCTGCGTGGTGTTGCGCCCGGAGTCCTTGGCTCTATAGAGGGCGATGTCGGCGCGTTTGAGCAAATCCGCTGGAGTCGAGCCGTGATCGGGAATCAGGGCCACGCCAATGCTCGGTGTGACCTGCAAGCGATGTCCATCGAGAAACATCGGCTCCGAGAGCAATTCGCGCAGGGTGTCGGCCAACTCCTGCACCTGGCGGCTGACTTCCGTTCGCGTACCGTCCAGGCCGCTGAGCAACACCACAAATTCATCGCCGCCCAGGCGCGCGACGGTGTCTTCCATGCGCACGCTGGCTTCCAGCCGCGCGGTGACGATTTTCAGTACCGTGTCGCCCACCGGATGGCCGAGGGAGTCGTTGATGTGTTTGAAGTGGTCCAAGTCGAGGAACAGCAGCGCGCCGCGCAGGTTGTGGCGCTTGAGCAGGGCGATCTGCTGGCTCAGGCGGTCCATCAGCAAGGCGCGGTTGGGCAGGTTGGTGAGCGGGTCATGGTAGGCCAGGTGCCGAATCTGCGCCTGGGCGTTTTTGAGCAAACTCACGTCCCGCGCGGTGAGCAGCAGGCAGGGCGTTTCATTCAGGGTGATCGGTTCTACCGAGACTTCCACCGCGAGTAGTTCACCGCGCTTGTTGTGCCAGAGCATCTCCAGGTGATGAATGCGGCCCTTGATATGCAGCTCGGCCAACAGCGCAGAGCGCTGGTTTTCGTCGGCCCAGATGCCTATCTGGTAAAGGGTCAGGCCAATGGCTTCCTCGGCGCGGTAGCCGGTCAGGCGGCAGAAGCCGTCATTGACCTCCACATAACGCCCCGTGTCGCGCTCGGTGATGGAAATCGCATCGGGGCTGGAGTGGAAGGCCTTGGCGAACTTCTCTTCGCTGGCCTTGAGTGCAGCTTCCGAGCGTTGTTGCTGGGTGATATCGCGCAGGGTGGTGACGATGCACGGCTGGTCGCTGACCTTGATCAGCCGGCTGGAAATCACGCAGGTCAATATCTGGCCGCTCTTGTGATGCACCACGATGGCCACATTGCTCAGTGACTGCTCGCGGATCACCCGTTCGATGCGCTGCAGGCGCTTGCTCGAATCGTCCCACAGGCCAATTTGCTCGGCGCTGATGCCGATGACTTCGGCGGCGGTCCAGCCAAAGGTCTGGGTGAAGGCCGGGTTGATTTCGATGAAGGCACCGCTGTCCAGGCTGGTGACGCAGATCGGGTCGGGACTGGCCTGGAACAGGCTGGCGAATTTTTCTTCGGAGGCGGTCAGGCGTTGCTCGCGTTCCACCTGGTCGGTGATGTCCAGCAGCGTGCCGGCCATGCGCAGCGGCTTGCCGGCTTCATCGCGATACAGGCGCGCGCGGCTTTCCAGAAAGCGCGGGCTGCCGTCTTCCATCAGCACGCGGTAGGTCAACTGGTAGTTGCCGTCCGGGCCTTCGCGCAGGCTGCGGTAAGCGTTGCGCATGCCCTCGCGTTCCTCATCGGACATGCCTTCGAAAAACGCATCGAAGGGTTCGTGAAACGGCTCCGGTGGCAAGCCGTGCAATTGGGCGGCGCGGGCCGAGCCGTAGAGCATGCCGCTGGGGATGTGCCAGTCCCAGGTGCCCAGTTGCGCCGAGTCCAGGGCAAGGTCAAGGCGTTCCTGGCTGTCCTTGAGGGCCTGCTCGGCGTTCTTGCGTTCGGTGGTGTCAAGAAAGGTGCTGATCAGGTAAGCCTCGCCCTCCAGCTCGACTTTTTGCGCGCTGAGGGTGCCGTCGTGGATCTGGCCATTGCTGGCGCAGAATTGCACCTCCATGGTGATGGGCTCGCCTTTGCGCTGGGTGGCCTTGACCAGCAGCGCGCGCTGTTCCGGATGACGCCACAGTCCCAGCTCCAGGGTGGTGCGTCCGATGACGTCGGCCACCGGCCAGCCGAACAGCATTTCGAAATACTGGTTGGCTTCACTGATCCGTCCATCGGATTGGCGGGTGAGCAACACCATGTTCGGGCAGAGGTGAAACAACGTGGCGAAGCGTTTTTCAGAGTGGCTGAGGGCGCTTTCACGGTCGCGCTGGTGGGTGATTTCGCGAATCACCCCGATCATTCGCCTTCGTCCGGTTTTGTCCGGCGCCAGGCTGCCGTTGATTTCCAGCCAGTGCAGGCTACCGTCGGGCCACTGGATGCGGTGGTGCATGGCCTGCTCGAAAGGTTCGCCCGCCAACACGGCATGAAAGGCCCGCACCACGCGGGCGCTGTCTTCGGGCGCCAGCAGGTCCAGGTAATCGAGGTCTTTGGGCAGCGGTTGGCGCGGGTCGAAGCCGAACAGCGCCTGGGTGCCCCGTGACCAACTGATGCGCCCGGTGTCGATTTCCCAGCACCACGCACCCAGCCGGGCAGCGTTGAGGGCTGCCAGCAACTGCGGGGCGCTGTCCCAGCTTTGCTCCGCCTCTTGGGGGTCAAGGGCGTAGATGCGGGGCAAAGGTGGCACGGAATCAACGGGGTTGCGCATTATCAAAGGGCCTTGGCTCGATGGGCATTCGGCGCGGTTTTTTCAGGCCTTGAGGCCGCACAGCTTCATGCCGGTATCCCTGGCAGATCGACCTGTGCATCCAACAGGCTCATGAAAGCCCGCGCAGCGTTCGACAGCGTCCTTTCGGTGTGCACGATATAGCCTAGCTGGCGACTGAGCTGTATGCCCGGCAATGCGATGCTTGCCACCTGCTCATCCAGCATGGTGCGCGGCAGCACGCTCCAGGCCAGCCCAATGGACACCATCATCTTGATAGTTTCCAGATAGTTAGTGCTCATCGCGATGTTCGGCGTCAGGCCCTGGGCCTCGAACAGCCGGCTGACAATATGGTGGGTAAAGGTATTACCGCCGGGAAACACCGCCGGGTGGCCGGCAATGTCTGCCAGGTTGACCGTGGTGTTGCCGGTGAGGCTGTGCTCCGGGGCCACCACGAAATCCAGCGGGTCGTCCCACACCGGTGTGGCGCGCACTAAATGATGGGGGTCGGGTGCCAGGGTAATCACCGCCACTTCGGCACGACCATGGAGGATTTCTTCGTAGGCCACTTCCGAATCGAGAAATTGAATGTCCAGCGCCACATTCGGGTATTCCCGGGTGAACGTGCGCAGGATCGGCGGCAGGCGGTGCAGGCCAATGTGATGGCTGGTGGCCAGGGTGAGGCGGCCGCTGACTTCGCCGGTCAGGTTGGTCAGCGCGCGGCGTGTATCGTCCAATACGTTGAGAATCTGATAAGCGCGCGGCAACAGGGCCCGGCCCGCCTCAGTCAAGCCGACTTCGCGGCCCAGGCGGTCGAACAGGCGTACCTTCAGTTGTTGCTCCAGCCCGGCAATGCGCTTGCTGATAGCGGGCTGGGTCAGGTGCAGCCGTTCGCCGGCGCCGGAGAAGCTGCCGGTCTCGGCGATGGCTATAAAGGCGTTGAGGTTGGCCAGGTCCATAGTTGTATTCCAGTTGGTAATCCAAAGCATAAAAAATATGAATTTGAGTTATTTAATGTAGCGCCATACCATCAGCCTCACAAGCCAAAGGGTTATTGAATGTCTCAAGGCCCGGGGCATAGAAAGACCGATGATGAGGACCGACTGATGGCCGGCAAAACGCTTTACGACAAGCTTTGGGATTCCCATGAAGTGAAACGGCGCGACGATGGCTCGTCGCTGATCTATATCGACCGTCACATCATCCATGAAGTGACCTCGCCCCAAGCGTTCGAAGGCCTGCGGCTGGCCGGGCGCAAGCCTTGGCGCGTTGACTCCATCATCGCCACCCCGGACCACAACGTACCGACAACCCCTGAGCGCAAGGGCGGGATCGACGCCATCGTCGACACCGTGTCGCGTTTGCAGGTGCAAACCCTCGACGACTACTGCGACGAATATGGCATCACCGAATTCAAGATGAATGACGTGCGTCAAGGCATCGTGCATGTGATCGGCCCGGAGCAGGGCGCTACCTTGCCGGGCATGACCGTGGTGTGCGGCGACTCCCACACCTCCACCCACGGTGCGTTTGGCGCCCTGGCCCACGGCATCGGCACCTCCGAGGTGGAGCATGTGTTCGCCACCCAGTGCCTGGTCGCCAAGAAGATGAAGAACATGCTGGTTCGCGTTGAGGGCAAATTGCCGTTTGGCGTGACCGCTAAAGACATCGTACTGGCCGTGATCGGCAAGATCGGCACCGCTGGCGGTAACGGCCACGCCATCGAATTCGCCGGCAGCGCGATTCGCGACCTGTCCATCGAAGGCCGCATGACCATCTGCAACATGTCCATTGAAGCCGGTGCCCGCGTAGGCATGGTGGCGGCGGACGAAAAGACCGTTGAGTACGTCAAGGGGCGCCCATTTGCACCGGCGGGCGCAGACTGGGACGCAGCGGTCGAAGCCTGGAAAGACTTGGTCTCCGACGCCGACGCAGTGTTTGACACCGTGGTCGAACTCGACGCAGCCCAGATCAAGCCACAAGTGAGCTGGGGCACTTCGCCGGAAATGGTGTTGGCCGTTGACCAGAACGTGCCGGACCCGGCTAAAGAAGCGGACCTGGTCAAGCGCGGCTCCATTGAGCGCGCCCTGAAGTACATGGGTTTGAAAGCCAATCAGGCAATCACGGACATTCAGTTGGACCGTGTGTTCATCGGTTCTTGCACCAACTCGCGGATCGAAGACCTGCGCGCGGCGGCGGTGATCGCCAAGGGCCGCAAAGTTGCCTCGACCATCAAGCAAGCCATCGTGGTGCCGGGTTCGGGTCTGGTCAAAGCGCAAGCTGAAGCCGAAGGCCTCGACAAGATCTTCCTCGAAGCCGGTTTTGAATGGCGCGAGCCGGGCTGCTCGATGTGCCTGGCGATGAACCCGGACCGTTTGGAGTCGGGCGAGCATTGCGCGTCTACGTCCAACCGTAACTTCGAAGGGCGTCAGGGCGCCGGTGGGCGTACCCACTTGGTCAGCCCGGCCATGGCTGCTGCGGCGGCCGTCAACGGTCGTTTCATCGACGTTCGCGAATTGATCTGAGGAATACCCGATGCGTGCTTTTACCCAACACACCGGCCTTGTCGCCCCTTTGGATCGCGCCAACGTCGACACCGACCAGATCATCCCCAAGCAGTTCTTGAAGTCGATCAAGCGCACCGGCTTTGGCCCGAACCTGTTCGACGAGTGGCGCTACCTGGACGTGGGCTACGCCTACCAGGACAACTCCAAGCGCCCGCTGAACAAGGACTTCGTGCTCAACGCCGAGCGTTACCAGGGCGCGAGCGTACTGCTGGCCCGTGAGAACTTCGGTTGCGGCTCCAGCCGTGAGCACGCACCGTGGGCCCTGGAAGAATATGGCTTTCGCAGCATCATCGCGCCGAGCTATGCCGACATCTTCTTCAACAACAGCTTCAAGAACGGCCTGTTGCCGATCATCTTGAGCGATGCCGAAGTGGACGAGCTGTTCAAGCAGGTGGAAGCCGAAGAGGGCTACCAACTGACCGTCGACCTGGCCGCGCAAACCGTGACCCGCCCGGATGGCAAGGTGTATCACTTTGAGGTGGATGCGTTCCGCAAGCACTGCCTGATCAACGGCCTGGACGACATCGGCCTGACCTTGCAGGACGGCGATGCGATTGCCGCGTTTGAGGCCAGGCACCGGGCCAGCCAGCCTTGGTTGTTTCGTGATGCCTGATTGGCGGTAGACCGTGCGGGCCCCATCGCGGGCAAGCCCGCTCCCACATTTTGATCGGTGAATACAATCGAATGTGAGAGCTGGCTTGCCTGCGATAGCGCCAGTACCAACACCCCAAAACCCAAGGAAAACCACCATGACCACCACCGCCCACACCCAAGTCGTGCAAAAACAATTCGGCGAGCAAGCCTCGGCCTACCTGAGCAGTGCCGTGCACGCCCAAGGTACCGAATTCGCGCTGCTGCAGGCCGAACTGGCCGGGCAGGGCGGTGCGCGACTGCTGGATTTGGGCTGTGGTGCCGGTCATGTCAGTTTCCACGTGGCGCCACTGGTTAAAGAAGTGGTGGCCTACGACCTCTCCCAGCAGATGCTCGACGTGGTCGCAGCCGCTGCGAAAGACCGGAACCTGGGCAACATCCGCACCGTCCACGGCGCCGCCGAACGTTTGCCGTTCGCCGATGGCGAGTTCGACTTCGTGTTCAGCCGCTACTCGGCTCACCACTGGAGCGACCTCGGCGTGGCCCTGCGCGAAGTGCGCCGCGTGCTCAAGCCGGGGGGCGTGGCAGCTTTCGTGGACGTCTTGTCACCGGGCAGCCCGTTGTTGGACACTTACCTGCAAACCGTCGAAGTGCTGCGTGACACCAGCCACGTGCGCGATTATTCCGCCGCCGAGTGGATACAGCAGCTCAGCGAGTCCGGTTTGCATGTGCGCACCAGCAGCCGTCAACGCCTGCGCCTGGAATACACCTCATGGGTCGAGCGCATGCGCACGCCCGAGGTGCTGCGTGCGGCCATCCTTGAGCTGCAACAGGCGATGGGCCAGGAAGTGCGCGATTACTACGACATTCAGGCCGACGGCACTTTCAGCACTGACGTGCTGGTGGTCTTTGCCGAACGTTGATTGATTTTTCCCGACCTGCCCGCGGGCGGGTCGCTTGATGAAATGAGGAACGCATGAGCAAGCAGATTCTGATTCTCCCTGGCGACGGTATTGGTCCGGAAATCATGGCCGAAGCGGTCAAGGTCCTGGAGTTGGCCAACACCAAGTACAGCCTGGGCTTCGAACTGAGCCACGACGTGATCGGCGGCGCCGCCATCGACAAGCACGGCGTGCCCCTGGCTGACGAAACCCTGGACCGCGCCCGTGCGGCCGACGCCGTACTGCTCGGCGCCGTGGGTGGCCCGAAATGGGACAAGATCGAGCGTGACATCCGCCCTGAGCGCGGCCTGCTGAAAATCCGCGCGCAACTGGGCCTGTTCGGCAACCTGCGCCCGGCGATCCTCTACCCGCAACTGGCCGACGCGTCGAGCCTGAAGCCGGAAGTGGTCGCGGGCCTGGATATCCTGATCGTGCGTGAACTGACTGGCGGCATTTACTTCGGCTCGCCACGTGGCGTGCGCGAGCTGGAAAATGGCGAGCGCCAGGCCTACGACACCCTGCCGTACAGCGAGAGTGAAATCCGCCGTATCGCCCGCGTCGGTTTCGACATGGCCCGTGTGCGTGGCAAGAAGGTCTGCTCGGTGGACAAGGCCAACGTCCTGGCTTCCAGCCAGCTGTGGCGCGAAATCGTCGAAGAAGTCGCCAAGGACTACCCGGACGTCGAGCTGAGCCACATGTACGTCGACAACGCCGCCATGCAACTGGTGCGCGCGCCCAAGCAGTTCGACGTGATCGTCACCGACAACCTGTTCGGCGACATCCTGTCCGACCAGGCCTCGATGCTCACCGGCTCTATCGGCATGCTGCCGTCGGCGTCCCTGGACACCAACAACAAGGGCATGTACGAGCCTTGCCACGGTTCGGCGCCGGACATCGCGGGCCAGGGCATTGCCAACCCGTTGGCGACGATTTTGTCGGTGTCGATGATGCTGCGTTACAGCTTCAACTTGAGTGAAGCCGCAGACGCCATCGAGAAGGCCGTCAGCCTGGTGCTGGACCAGGGTTTGCGCACCGGTGACATTTGGTCACAGGGTTGCACCAAGGTCGGGACGCAAGAAATGGGCGACGCAGTAGTCGCCGCGCTGCGGAATCTGTAATCTCTCGGGCCCCCTTGCAGAAGTTTGCTGCAGGCGGCCCACTTTTTAACAAGGTGTAGTTGCGATGAAACGTGTAGGTCTGATCGGTTGGCGCGGTATGGTCGGTTCCGTGCTCATGCAGCGGATGCTGGAAGAGCAGGATTTCGATCTTATTGAGCCGGTGTTTTTCACCACTTCGAATGTGGGTGGCCAAGGGCCGTCCGTGGGCAAGGATATCTCTGCGCTCAAAGACGCCTACAGCATTGAAGAGCTGAAAACCCTCGACGTGATTTTGACCTGCCAGGGTGGCGACTACACCAGTGAAGTCTTCCCCAAGCTGCGCGAAGCTGGCTGGCAGGGTTACTGGATCGACGCCGCCTCCAGCCTGCGCATGCAGGATGACGCGGTCATCGTGCTGGACCCGGTCAACCGCAAGGTGATCGACCAGCAGCTGGATGCCGGGACCAAGAACTACATCGGTGGCAACTGCACCGTCAGCCTGATGCTGATGGGGCTGGGCGGCTTGTTCGAAGCCGGCCTGGTCGAGTGGATGAGTGCCATGACGTATCAGGCGGCCTCCGGTGCCGGCGCGCAGAACATGCGTGAACTGATCAAGCAAATGGGCGCGACCCACGCCGCTGTCGCCGACCAACTGGCGGATCCTGCCAGTGCGATCCTCGACATCGACCGCCGTGTGGCCGAAGCCATGCGCAGTGACGCTTACCCGACCGAGAACTTCGGCGTGCCGTTGGCCGGTAGCCTGATCCCGTGGATCGACAAAGAGCTGCCGAATGGCCAAAGCCGTGAAGAGTGGAAGGCACAGGCCGAGACCAACAAGATTCTGGGTCGCTTCAAGAGCCCGATCCCGGTGGATGGCATCTGTGTGCGCATCGGTGCCATGCGCTGCCACAGCCAGGCGCTGACCATCAAACTGAACAAAGATGTGCCGATTGCCGATATCGAAGGGCTGATCAGCCAGCACAACCCATGGGTCAAGCTGGTGCCGAACAACCGTGATGTCAGCATTCAGGAGCTGAGCCCGACCAAGGTCACCGGCACACTGAATGTACCGGTAGGCCGTCTGCGCAAGCTGAACATGGGTACCCAATACCTGGGCGCGTTCACCGTGGGCGACCAACTGCTGTGGGGTGCGGCCGAGCCGCTGCGCCGCATGCTGCGGATTTTGCTGGAGCGTTGATCGCTTAGCGTTGTATGAAAAACCCGCGACTGGTGACAGGCGCGGGTTTTTTGTTGTTCTATCGGGCCTCTTCGCGAGCAAGCCCGCTCCCACATTTGATTGCATTTCAACTGAAGGAACTCGGTCGAATGTGGGAGCGGGCTTGCTCGCGAAGAGGCCATCAGCTTCGCCACAAAAACTGGCCCAATTGCCCCGCCACCCGGTAAAGTGCCGCTCCCCCCGCAATGCCCGAGGCAGCCCCCATGACCCAGACCTTTGAAATCGCCGTGATTGGCGCCACCGGCACCGTCGGCGAAACCCTGGTGCAGATCCTCGAAGAACTGGAGTTCCCTGTGGGCACCCTGTACTTGCTGGCCGGCAATAACTCTGCCGGTGCATCGGTACCGTTTCGCGGCAAAAACGTGCGGGTCAAGGAAGTCGATGAATTTGACTTCAGCAAGGCTCAGCTCGCGTTCTTCGCGGCTGGCCCGGCCGTGACCCTGAGTTTCGCTCCGCGCGCCATTGCGGCGGGGTGCTCGGTGATCGACCTGTCCGGCGCCTTGCCGGCCGATCAGGCGCCCCAAGTGGTCCCGGAAGCCAATGCCCACATTCTCAAAGGCCTGAAAAAGCCCTTCCAACTGGGCAGCCCGAGTCCGTCCGCCACCAACCTGGCGGTCGTCCTGGCACCCTTGCGCGCAGTGTTGGATATCCAGCGTGTCAGCGTCACCGCCAGCCTGGCCGTTTCCGCCCAAGGCCGTGAAGCCGTCAGCGAGCTCGCCCGTCAGACCGCTGAGCTGTTGAACGTGCGCCCGCTGGAGCCGAAGTTCTTTGACCGGCAGATGGCCTTCAACCTGTTGGCACAAGTCGGCACGCCAGATACCGAAGGTCATACAGCCCTGGAGAAACGTCTCGTACACGAATTGCGTGCAGTGCTGGAAACTCCTTTACTCAAGATTTCTGCAACCTGCGTTCAAGCCCCGGTGTTTTTTGGCGATAGCCTGACGGTGTCGTTGCAATTGGGCGCGCCGGTGGATCTGGCCGCCGTCAACCGCGCACTGGATGCCGCGCCAGGTATCGAGTTGGTGGAAGAGGGCGATTACCCCACAGCCGTGGGCGATGCGGTCGGTCAGGATGTGGTTTATGTAGGAAGAGTTCGCGCAGGTGTGGATGACCCGGCGGAACTAAATCTTTGGCTGACGTCAGATAACGTACGCAAAGGCTCTGCGCTGAACGCCGTGCAGCTGGCTCAGTTGTTGATAAAAGGCCTTGTGTAAAAGATACTTGGCGCCAATTTGTAGATTGATTCTAACCAGGCGCTATGCTTGGCCCCAGGCAGGAACAGTTGCGCGTCGGTGACCTATCGGCTCGCCATGCCTTATGGCAGCGGTTACCCACCTTCTCGCAAGTCGGGGAGTGTTCAGACAAAGGATGAGGCTATGGTTCAAGTTCGCAAACTGGTGTTAGCAATAGCGGCCGCCTCGGCGCTGTCTTCCGGTATGGCGCAGGCGCTGCAGCTGGGGGAGATGACCCTCAAGTCGAAGTTGAACCAGCCACTGTCGGTGGAAATTGAATTGCTCGATGTCGGCGGCCTGACCGCTTCCGAGATCACGCCAAGCCTGGCGTCTGACCAAGCGTTTGTTGACGCGGGCGTGGATCGCCAGGCGTTTCTCAATGACCTGACGTTCACGCCAGTGGTCAACCCGAGCGGTCGCAGCGTGGTGCGTGTCACTTCCAGCAAGCCGCTCCCTGATTCCTATGTGCGTTTCCTGCTGCAGGTGCAATGGCCCAATGGCCGCCTGATGCGTGACTACAGCGTGCTGTTGGATCCTGCCAAGTTTGAGCAAGCACCGGCCGCTAAACCGCCTGCCGCTGCTCCCCGCTTGAGCGCGCCGACAACGACGGCCCCGGCTGTCAGCAAAGCTGCGCAACACACCACGACGTCCCGCGATACCTTGTGGGAAATTGCCGAGAAGAATCGCCATGGTGCCTCGGTACAGCAGACCATGCTCGCCATTCAGGCGCTCAACCCGGATGCTTTCGTCGACGGCAATATCAACCGTTTGAAAACCGGCCAGGTCCTGCGCCTGCCCGATCACGTGCAGGCCACCAGCCTGCCGCAGCCCCAGGCCATTGCAGAAGTGACCGCACAAAATGCCGCCTGGCGTGAAGGTCGTCGCACGGCCAGCAATCAGGCGCTGGGCAAGCAGCAACTGGATGCTACCAAGCGCACCGAAGCGGGCAATGCGCCTTCGAGCACCAATGCCAAGGACAACTTGAGCCTGGTTTCGGCCGAATCCGCCAAGAAAGGCGCGAAAGGCAAGGCCGGTGACAGCCGGGCGCTGAGCGACAAACTGGCGATGACCCAGGAACAGCTGGACACCACCCGCCGCGACAACGAAGAGTTGAAAAGCCGCGCGGCCGACCTGCAGAGCCAATTGGACAAGCTGCAAAAGCTGATTCAGCTGAAAAACGACCAGTTGGCCCGCTTGCAGGCGGAAAAAGGCGACCCGGCAGCCACCGCGATGCCTGCGCAAGTGGTCGCCGACCCGGCTGCCACTCCGGCTGCGCCTGCTGCAACATCCACGGCTGCAGCGCCCACGCTTGAGCCGGTCAAGCCGGATGCTGCTCCTGCGAGCACCGAAGGCAAATTCAATGACCTGCTGACCAATCCCATTGTTCTTGGCGTCATCGGTGGCGCGGCAGGGTTGGTGGTGTTGCTGCTTCTGCTGCTGTGGGCACGCCATCGCAATGCCCGCCGCGAAGAGGAAAAACACCTGCGCATGGCGCGCGCGCTGGCCGAAGAGCCAGCACTCACCGCGAACGTCGATCACGATTTGCCGCCTGACAGCTTCGAAGGCCTGGAAGTCCCGCCGCCAAACGTCAAGTTGGCTGCTGCCCCGGCACCTGCGCCAGCGGTTGAGCCGGTTGTGGTGCCGACAGTCGCCTCGGTGCTGGCACCCCTGGCCGTCGCCGTGGCTGCGCAGAATTCCAGCGATGCGCTGGCACAAGCCCAGTCCCATATCGACCGAGGCCACCTGAACCAGGCCGCCGACGTGCTTGAGCAAGCGATCAAGCAAGAGCCGAAACGCAGCGACCTGCGTTTGAAGTTACTGGAAGTGTATGGCCTGCAAGGCGACAAGGACGGTTTCGTCACTCAGGAGCGTCAACTGGTGGCCAATGGTGAAAACCACGCTCAGGTTGAACAGCTCAAGAGTCGCTTCCCGGCCATGGCTGTGTTGGCCGCCGGCGTAAGCGCCGCCGTCGCCGCTGCAGCGCTCGATGCGCAATATGTCAAGGATCTGCTGGAAGACAAGCCGGCAGCGCCCGCCCCGGAGCCTGAAGCGTTCGATACGGATTTCGACCTGAGCCTGGATGATCTGGAAACCGCTTCGCCTGCTGTGGTCAAGCCGGAAGACGAACTGAGCTTCGAGTCGGTGCTGCAACAGCAGACTGAGGCCAAGGCCAGCCCGGACGACCTGTCGGACTTTGACCTCGACCTGCAACTGGACGAGCCGGCGTCGCAAGATGACTTTCTTTCCGGTCTTGAAGCGCAGATGAAGGACGCTCCTGCGGCAGAGCCACCGACCCTGGCGCCTGCCGCGCTGGACGATTTCGACTTGCCGGAAGACTTCGACCTGTCCCTGGCCGACGAACCCGCCACGCCGGCAGCGGCCAAGCCTGATGCCTTTGCGTCTGAGCTGGATGACGTGAATGCCGAGCTGGACCGCCTGTCCCAGAGCCTGGAACACCCGCCGATCGAGCCGTCCTTTACCGCTGATGACGCGGCACTGGACAGTGATGAGCCGGAGTTCGATTTTCTGTCGGGCACCGACGAGGTCGCCACCAAGCTGGACCTGGCCCAGGCGTATATCGACATGGGCGATGTCGACGGCGCACGGGATATCCTTTCCGAAGTGCTGACCGAAGGCGATGAGGCCCAGCGTGGCGAGGCCAAGGAAATGCTCGGCCGGTTGGCGTAATCGTTTTGCATTTCTGTGGGAGCTGGCTTGCCTGCGATAGCATCAACCAGGTTTGGCTGAAGGACCGGGTCGCCTGAATCGCAGGCAAGCCAGCTCCCACACAAATCAGCTTCTCACTGGCCAGCCCCACTAAATGGCCCAAGCTCAGGTTTGCCGCCTATAATGGCCGCCTTTGCGCAACTCATCAGGCTCTCAGTTCTTGGCAAATATAGATAACGCGGCCGCCGAAATGGCGGCCGCAGGCTTTTACCGCATCGCCCTGGGCGTGGAATACAAAGGCTCGCGCTATCGCGGCTGGCAGCGCCAGGCCTCCGGTGTGTTGACGGTGCAGGAAACCCTGGAGAAGGCGCTGTCAAAAGTTGCCGACTCGCCCGTCTCCCTGATGTGCGCCGGGCGTACCGACGCCGGTGTGCACGCCTGCGGCCAAGTGGTGCACTTCGATACCCAGGCCGAGCGCACCATGAAAGCGTGGGTGATGGGCGCTAATATCAATTTGCCCCATGACGTCAGCGTCAGTTGGGCCAAGGTCATGCCCGCGCACTTTCATGCGCGCTTCAAAGCCATCGCTCGGCGTTACCGCTACGTGATCTATAACGATCAGATCCGCCCGGCGCACCTCAACGAAGAAATCACCTGGAACCACCGCCCGCTGGACGCCGAGCGCATGGCCGAAGCCGCGCAGCATCTGGTCGGGGTGCATGATTTCAGTGCCTTTCGGGCTGGCCAGTGCCAGGCCAAGTCGCCGATCAAGGAAGTTCATCATTTGCGGGTGACCCGTCACGGCAAGATGATCGTGCTGGATATCCGCGCCGGCGCGTTTCTGCACCATATGGTGCGCAACATTGCCGGTGTGTTGATGACCATCGGTACGGGCGAGCGCCCGGTGGAGTGGGCCAGGGAAGTGCTGGAAAGCCGTGTGCGCCGTACTGGCGGTGTGACTGCGCATCCGTTCGGCCTGTATTTGGTGGATGTGGAGTACCGCGACGAGTTCGAGCTGCCGCAGCGTTTCATCGGGCCACACTTCCTCACAGGTTTCAGCGAACTTGGCGGCTGACGCCCGGAATAGCTTTTGTTACCATCCGGGACTTTCTCTGCCCAACCGTTGAGGTTTCACGACATGCCAGCCGTTCGCAGCAAGATTTGCGGGATTACCCGCATAGAAGACGCGCTGGCGGCAGTCGAGGCGGGGGCGGATGCCATTGGTTTCGTGTTTTATGCCAAGAGCCCACGTGCGGTGAATGTGTTGCAGGCGCGGGCGATCATCACTGCGTTGCCGCCGTTCGTGACCACCGTCGGCTTGTTCGTCAATGCCAGCCGCTGCGAACTCAACGAAACCCTGGATGCCGTGCAATTGGACATGCTGCAGTTTCACGGCGACGAAAGCCCTGAGGAATGCGAAAGCTACGGGCGCCCGTACATCAAGGCGCTGCGCGTCAAGGCCGGGGATGATATTGCCGCCGCGTGTGCTGCCTACACCAGCGCGCGCGGGATTCTGCTGGACACCTATGTTGAAGGCGTGCCCGGCGGTACCGGCGAGGCGTTTGACTGGTCGCTGATTCCAGAAGGCTTGAGCAAGCCGATTATCCTGGCTGGCGGGCTCAACCCCGAGAATGTCGGGGCGGCAATCGAGCAGGTCCGGCCCTATGCCGTGGATGTCAGTGGCGGGGTAGAGCAGGGCAAGGGCATCAAGGATCACGGCAAGATTCGCGCATTCATGCAGGCTGTGCGCGACAGTGGTAACGGTATGTGACGGCTGGCAGTCTGCCGCCGTCCATAACTACCACTGTGTAAAACAGCCCGGCGCTACCTGTGGGCGGCCCGGTAATGAAGTGGCAACCCTGCACGGGCAGGTTGTCTGGAAGGCTGAGGATGCAGGCGGGAAATGGCAGGTCGAACGTATGACCCCGTCCCGCACGCATCATCGCCACATATGAATTTAGCTCAAGGGCATACGCGGGGCTGTGTTCAAGCCACCGGTACTGGAGAAAGAAAGCATGAGCAACTGGTTAGTAGACAAACTGATCCCTTCGATCATGCGTTCCGAGGTGAAAAAAAGCTCGGTTCCTGAAGGTCTGTGGCACAAGTGCCCATCCTGCGACGCGGTGCTGTACCGCCCTGAGCTGGAAAAGACCCTGGACGTTTGCCCCAAGTGCAACCACCACATGCGTATCGGCGCGCGCGCGCGTATCGACATCTTCCTGGATGCTGATGGCCGTGCCGAGCTGGGTGCAGACCTGGAGCCGGTTGACCGTCTCAAGTTCCGCGACGGCAAAAAGTACAAGGACCGCCTGACGGCTGCGCAGAAGCAGACTGGCGAGAAAGACGCGCTGATTTCCGTCAGTGGCAAGCTGCTGGGCATGCCGGTTGTGGTGTCCGCCTTCGAATTCTCCTTCATGGGCGGCTCCATGGGTGCCATCGTCGGTGAGCGCTTTGTCCGCGCCGCCAACTACGCCCTGGAAAATCGCTGCCCGATGATCTGCTTCGCCGCTTCCGGCGGTGCGCGGATGCAGGAAGCCCTGATTTCCCTGATGCAAATGGCCAAGACTTCTGCGGTACTGGCGCGTCTGCGCGAAGAAGGCATTCCGTTCATCTCCGTGCTGACCGACCCGGTCTACGGTGGTGTTTCCGCCAGCCTGGCGATGCTGGGTGACGTGATCGTCGGCGAGCCAAAAGCGCTGATCGGTTTCGCCGGCCCGCGCGTGATCGAGCAGACCGTGCGTGAAAAGCTGCCGGAAGGCTTCCAGCGCAGCGAGTTCCTGCTGGAGCACGGCGCAATCGACCTGATCATCCCGCGTGGCGAGTTGCGCCCACGCCTGGGTAACCTGTTGGCACAAATGATGGGCCTGCCGACGCCTGTGTACGTCGCGCCTAAAATCGAACCTATCGTCGTTCCGCCGGTGCCTGCAAACCTATGACCCAACGTACCCTGGGCGAATGGCTCGCCTACCTTGAGCAGTTGCATCCGTCAGCCATCGACATGGGCCTGGAGCGCTCGCAACAGGTAGCGGCCCGCCTCGGGTTGGGCCGCCCGGCACCGCGTGTAATCACGGTGACCGGCACCAACGGCAAAGGCTCTACGTGCGCCTTTGTCGCCGCGCTACTGCAGGCCCAAGGGCTGAAAGTGGGCGTGTATAACTCTCCGCACCTGCTGCGTTACAACGAGCGGGTGCAGCTCAATGGCGTCGAAGCTACTGACGAGCAACTCTGCGAAGCCTTCGCCGCACTCGATGTCGGGCGCGGCGATATCTCCCTGACCTATTTCGAAATGGGCACCCTGGCAGCTTTTTGGCTGTTCGAGCGTGAGCAATTGGATGTGGTCGTCCTGGAAGTCGGCTTGGGTGGGCGTCTGGACACCGTCAACGTGGTGGATGCCGACCTCGCGCTGATCACCAGCATCGGTGTCGACCATGCCGATTACCTGGGCAATACCCGCGAATCCGTGGCCTTTGAAAAGGCCGGGATTTTCCGCCAGGGCAAGCCTGCATTGTGTGGTGACATCGATCCGCCGCATACCTTGCTCGACAAGGTGCGCGAGCTGGATTGCCCGTTCTACCTGCGCGGCCGTGAATTCAATCTGGATATTGGCACTCGGCACTGGCAGTGGCGCGGTCGGGATGCACGCGGGCAAGTGGTGGAACTGCGTGATTTGCCGCTGCTGAACCTGCCGATGGAAAACGCAGCGCTGGCCTTGCAGGCTTATCTGCTGCTGGACCTGCCGTGGGATGCTGAGCAGATTGCTGCGACCTTGCTGTCGACACGCGTGGTTGGCCGTCTGGATCGTCGTTTCTTTGAATGGAAAGGCAAGCGGTTGAACCTGCTGCTGGACGTGGGGCACAACCCTCATGCCGCCGAATATCTGGCGCAACGCCTTTCCCGCACACCGCCGGTCGGTCGTCGCCTGGCGGTGTTCGGGCTGCTGGCTGACAAAGACCTGGGCGGCGTGGTTGCGCCGTTGCTGGGCAACGTTCAGTCCTGGGCGGTAGCGCCGCTGGATACGCCACGCAGCCGTCCGGCCGTTGAGCTCGAATCGGCGTTGCAGAACCTTGGTGCGCCGGTGACGTCGTATGCAAGCGTTACCGCTGCGCTTGAGGCGCAATGCGCGGTGGCGACGGCCGATGACGAGATTCTGTTGTTCGGATCATTTTATTGTGTTGCCGAGGCGCTTGAGTGGTTGGCCCGGCGCTCCACGGAGGAAGCTGCACATGGCATTACTGGATAGCGCATACAAGCAGCGAATGGTCGGAGCCCTGGTGTTGGTGGCATTGGCAGTGATTTTTCTGCCGATGCTGTTTTCCCGCCAGGATGAACAGCGCCAGGTGGTGGTAGAGGCTCCGGCTGCTCCGCAGGCCCCGGTGATGCCGCAGGTTCAGGTCGAGCCGGTGGTGGTGCCGGAGCCGCAGGCGTTGCCCGAAGAGCCGGTGCCGAGTAGCGAAGAAGTGGCCCAGCAACAGGCGCCTTCGACGCCAGTGCAGCCGAGCGTGCCGGTGGTCAAGCCGGCGCCTGCTCCGGCGCCGGCCGTGGTCGCCAAACCGGCCGCACCAGCGCCTGCGCCCAAGCCAGTAGCGCCGCAACCTGCTGCGCCGGGCAAGCCGGATGTGGGTCAGAGCCGCATCGACCCGAATGGCTTGCCAATCAGTTGGTCCATCCAAGTGGCTAGCCTGGGCAATCGTGAAGGTGCCGATGCCTTGCAGAAAAAGCTGCGCAGCCAGGGCTATAACGCCTACATCCGCAGCGCCGAAGGCAAGAACCGCGTGTTTATCGGGCCGCTGATCGAGCGCGCCGAGGCGGATCGCCTGCGGGACCTGCTGGATCGCCAGCAGAACCTCAAGGGTTTTGTCACCCGATTCCAGCCTGAGCGCGGTTGATACCGTAGGTCTGTGGTTGGAATGCAAGCTGAATGTGGGAGCTGGCTTGCCTGCGATGACGGTAGTTCAGTCAACAGTGATGTTGAATGTCCCGGCCCTATCGCAGGCAAGCCAGCTCCCACATTGGTTTTGTGATGATCCCAAGATAGACAACCCATTGATTTGCAACGCACCCGCAATCACAGCTTACCGATAGCCCGGCGCTCTGCTAAAATGCGCCGCCTTATCCGTACGTAGGCTGCACTGTGCCATTTACCTGGGTTGATTGGGCGATCGTTGCAATCGTCGCCATCTCCGCTTTGATCAGTCTAAGCCGCGGCTTCGTAAAAGAAGCACTGTCGTTGCTGACCTGGATCATTGCAGGAGTCGTAGCCTGGATGTTCGGTGGTTCACTGTCGGTTTACCTGGCCGGGTACATCGAAACACCTTCGGCTCGCGTCATTGCGGGCTGCGCCATCATGTTCATCGCCACGCTGCTGGTGGGGGCAATGGTCAATTATCTTATTGGCGAGTTGATACGTGTCACCGGCCTCTCCGGGACCGATCGATTTCTCGGCATGGCCTTCGGCGCTGCGCGCGGCGCGTTGCTGGTGGTTGTGGCGGTCGGGCTGTTGAGCCTGGGGCCAGTACAGCAGGATTCATGGTGGCAGGAGTCGGTACTCGTGCCAAAATTTCTATTGGTTGCAGACTGGTCCAAAAACCTCATTTTGGGGTGGAGCAGTCAGTGGCTGGCCAGCGGAATCAGCGTACCCGCTGATCTTCCGTTCAAGGAACACCTCTTGCCGGCCAAAACGCCTCAGTAAGTTGTGTTCAGTCAAGATTCATTAAGTAGGGGTTGCGTCGCATGTGTGGCATCGTCGGTATCGTCGGTAAGTCGAACGTGAATCAGGCGCTGTATGACGCGCTAACCGTCCTCCAGCACCGCGGCCAGGATGCTGCCGGTATTGTGACCAGCCACGACGGCCGGTTATTCCTGCGCAAGGACAATGGCCTGGTGCGTGACGTGTTCCATCAGCGTCACATGCAGCGCCTCGTCGGGCACATGGGCATTGGCCATGTGCGTTACCCGACTGCCGGTAGCTCGACCTCGGCCGAAGCTCAGCCGTTCTACGTCAACTCGCCTTACGGCATCACCCTGGCGCACAACGGTAACCTGACCAACGTTGAGCAACTGGCCAAGGAGATTTACGAATCCGACCTGCGCCACGTCAACACCAGTTCCGACTCGGAAGTGCTGCTTAACGTATTCGCCCACGAGCTGGCCCAGCGCGGCAAGCTGCAGCCGACCGAGGAAGACGTGTTCGCCGCCGTGACTGACGTGCACAACCGCTGCGTCGGTGGTTACGCCGTGGTGGCCATGGTCACCGGTTATGGCATCGTCGGTTTCCGTGACCCGCACGGCATTCGCCCGATCGTGTTCGGCCAGCGTCACACTGACGAAGGTGTCGAGTACATGATCGCGTCCGAAAGCGTGTCCCTGGACGTGCTGGGCTTCACCCTGATCCGCGACCTCGCGCCGGGCGAAGCGGTGTACATCACCGAAGACGGCAAGCTGCACACCCGCCAGTGCGCCGTGGCGCCGAAACTCACCCCGTGCATCTTCGAGCACGTCTACCTGGCGCGTCCGGATTCGATCATCGACGGTGTTTCGGTCTACAAGGCGCGTCTGCGCATGGGCGAGAAGCTGGCCGAGAAGATCCTGCGCGAGCGTCCTGAGCACGATATCGACGTGGTGATCCCGATTCCGGACACCAGCCGTACCGCTGCGCTGGAACTGGCCAACCACCTGGGCGTCAAGTTCCGCGAAGGCTTTGTGAAGAACCGCTACATCGGCCGTACCTTCATCATGCCGGGCCAGGCGGCGCGCAAGAAGTCCGTGCGCCAGAAGCTCAACGCCATCGAGCTGGAATTCCGCGGCAAGAACGTGATGCTGGTGGACGACTCGATCGTGCGCGGTACCACGTGCAAGCAGATCATCCAGATGGCCCGCGAAGCCGGTGCGAAGAACGTGTACTTCTGTTCCGCAGCGCCCGCCGTGCGTTACCCGAACGTGTACGGTATCGACATGCCTAGCGCTCACGAGTTGATCGCTCACAACCGTTCGACCCAGGACGTCGCCGACCTGATCGGCGCTGATTGGCTGATCTACCAGGACCTGCCGGACCTGATCGAGGCCGTCGGCGGTGGCAAGATCAAGATCGAGCAGTTCGACTGCGCCGTGTTTGACGGCAAGTATGTGACCGGTGATGTCGACGAGGCCTACCTGAACAAGATCGAGCAGGCGCGTAACGACTCGTCGAAGATCAAGACCCAGGCAGTCAGCGCGATCATTGATCTGTATAACAACTGAGTAACGACCGGCCCTGAGGGGCCGGTTTTGTATCTTAAATAAAGCTTTGAGTAAGGAGTCGCAGCATGAGTCAGGAATGGGATGCCGGTCGGTTGGACAGCGACCTCGATGGCGTAGCTTTCGATACCCTGGCTGTGCGTGCCGGCCAGCACCGTACCCCGGAAGGTGAGCACGGCGACCCGATGTTCTTCACCTCCAGCTATGTGTTTCGCACCGCTGCCGACGCCGCTGCGCGTTTTGCCGGTGAGGTGCCGGGCAACGTGTACTCGCGCTACACCAACCCGACCGTGCGTGCGTTCGAAGAGCGTATTGCGGCCCTGGAAGGCGCTGAGCAGGCGGTGGCTACGGCGACCGGCATGGCAGCGATTCTCGCGGTGGTGATGAGCCTGTGCAGCGCCGGTGATCACGTGCTGGTATCGCGCAGTGTGTTCGGCTCGACCATCAGCCTGTTCGAGAAATACTTCAAGCGCTTCGGCATCGAAGTGGACTATGTGCCACTGGCGGACCTGTCCGGCTGGGATGCGGCGATCAAGGCCAACACCAAACTGCTGTTTGTCGAGTCTCCGTCCAACCCGCTGGCCGAACTGGTGGATATTGCCGCGCTGGCCGAAGTGGCACACGCCAAGGGCGCCATGCTGGTGGTGGATAACTGTTTCTGCACGCCGGCATTGCAGCAACCGCTGAAGCTGGGCGCGGACATTGTCGTGCATTCGGCGACCAAGTTCATCGACGGCCAGGGCCGTTGCATGGGGGGCGTGGTGGCCGGCCGTAGCGAGCAGATGAAAGAAGTCGTCGGCTTCCTGCGCACTGCTGGCCCGACCTTGAGCCCGTTCAATGCGTGGATCTTCCTCAAGGGCCTGGAGACGCTGAGCCTGCGCATGAAGGCGCATTGCGCCAATGCCCAGGCGCTGGCCGAATGGCTGGAGCAGCAGGACGGCATCGAGAAGGTGCATTACGCCGGCCTCAAGAGCCATCCGCAGCATGAGTTGGCCCAGCGCCAGCAGCGTGGCTTCGGGGCGGTGGTGAGCTTTGAAGTGAAGGGCGGCAAAGAGGGCGCCTGGCGCTTTATTGATGCGACGCGCTTGATCTCCATCACCGCCAACCTGGGTGACAGCAAGACCACCATCACGCACCCGAGCACAACTTCTCATGGGCGTTTGGCGCCGCAAGAGCGTGAAGCTGCCGGCATCCGTGACAGCTTGATCCGCATCGCGGTGGGCCTGGAAGATGTGGCCGATTTGCAGGCAGACCTGGCTCGCGGGCTGGCTGCCTTGTGATCGAGTGGTCCATGGAGGCGGCGACGGCCAGTAACGGGCGTGTCGCACTGGTCACCGGCGCAGCGCGGGGCATTGGCCTGGGGATCGCCGCCTGGTTGATCAGCGAAGGCTGGCAGGTGGTGTTGACCGACCTGGACCGCGAGCGCGGTTCAAAAGTATCCAGGGTGCTGGGTGAAAATGCCTGGTTCATCACGATGGATGTGGCCGATGAAAAACAAGTGGCCCAGGGAGTTGCCGAGGTGCTGGGGCAATTCGGGCGCCTGGATGCGCTGGTGTGTAACGCGGCGGTCGCCGACCCGCGCAATATCACCCTCGAAAGTCTTGATCTGGCTTACTGGAACCGTGTACTGGCGGTGAACCTCAGTGGGCCGATGCTGCTGGCCAAGCACTGTGCGCCGTATTTGCGTGCTCACGGCGGTGCGATCGTCAACCTGGCATCAACCCGGGCCCGCCAGTCGGAGCCGGACACCGAAGCCTATGCGGCGAGCAAGGGGGGGCTGCTGGCCCTCACGCATGCGTTGGCGATGAGCCTTGGGCCGGAAGTGCGGGTCAACGCAGTCAGCCCGGGTTGGATCGATGCGCGTGATCCGGCGGCACGTCGCGCCGAGCCGCTGAGCGACGCTGATCACGCGCAGCATCCGGCGGGCAGGGTGGGCACCGTAGAGGACGTGGCAGCGATGGTGGCCTGGTTGCTGTCGCGTCAGGCCGGGTTTGTCACCGGGCAGGAGTTTGTCGTGGACGGCGGCATGAGCAAGAAGATGATTTACAGCGAGTAGGGCGCATGGCCGTCTTGAAGCAATTTTGTCTTTTTCAGAAAAACTTCAAGCAGGCTATTGACTTAGGTCTGCTACCTGCGTAAATTTCGCGGCCTCAACGAAGCAAAGGGTGATTAGCTCAGCCGGGAGAGCATCTGCCTTACAAGCAGAGGGTCGGCGGTTCGATCCCGTCATCACCCACCACTTCTTGAGAGTTTTGCCTTCGGGCAAGACGCAACGTTAAAGGTTGCACCGACGCGCAGCGGTAGTTCAGTCGGTTAGAATACCGGCCTGTCACGCCGGGGGTCGCGGGTTCGAGTCCCGTCCGCTGCGCCATATTTTCCAGGCCTGAGTAGTCGGGTTTGAGATTGAACAGCCGAGGCTGATCAGTCAGATGTTTAAAGACGGTTGAGGCGTTACGCTTAACCGGTCAAGCGATACGCAGCGGTAGTTCAGTCGGTTAGAATACCGGCCTGTCACGCCGGGGGTCGCGGGTTCGAGTCCCGTCCGCTGCGCCATATCTGCTTCAAGGCCCACTGAACGCCTTGAAGCACAAAGCAAGCGTCAAGCTTCTTTGATCCGATAGCAAAGACCCTGGTCGAAAGACCGGGGTTTTTTGTTTCTGCGATTTGGAACTGTAGTGAGCGGGCAAGCCCGCTCACTACAAGTGTTCAGAAACCCAGCTTATCCCGCAACCCGTAATACCAGGCCCCCAAGGCCGCAAACGGTGTGCGCAGCAATTGCCCGCCCGGGAAGGGGTAGTGCGGTAGGTCGGCAAACGCATCAAAACGCTCTGCCTGGCCCCTCAGGGCTTCCGCCAACACCTTGCCCGCCAGGTGCGTGTACGTCACGCCATGGCCGCTGCAGCCCTGTGAGTAATAGATGTTGTCGCCCAAGCGGCCCACTTGCGGCAACCGCGACAGGGTCAGCAGGAAATTGCCGGTCCAGGCGTAGTCAATCTTCACATCCTTGAGCTGCGGGAAGGCCTTGAGCATCTTGGGGCGGATGATCGCTTCAATGTTCGCCGGATCCCGCGCGCCATAGACCACGCCGCCGCCGAAGATCAGGCGCTTGTCGTCTGTGAGGCGGTAGTAGTCAAGCAGGTAGTTACAGTCTTCGACGCAGTAATCCTGCGGCAACAACGTCTTGGCCAACTCATCACCCAAAGGCGCGGTGGTGATCACTTGCGTTCCGCACGGCATCGACTTGGCTGCCAGCTCCGGCACCAGGTTGCCCAGGTAGGCGTTGCCCGCGACGATGATGAACTTGGCCCTGACCTTGCCCTCGGCCGTGTGCACCACCGGGTTGGCGCCGCGCTCAATGCGCACTGCCGCCGATTGCTCATAGATGGCACCGCCCAGCGATTCCACGGCTGCCGCTTCACCCAGCGCAAGGTTGAGCGGATGGATATGCCCGCCGCTCATGTCCAGCAAGCCGCCGACATAGTTGTCACAGGCTACAACTTCACGGATGCGATGCTCGTCCAGCAACTCCAGTTGCGTGTGGCCGTAGCGTTCCCACAAGCGTTTCTGCGACTCCAGGTGGCCCATGTGCTTGCTGTTGAGTGCAGCGAACACGCCGCCGTCTTTGAGGTCGCACTGGATCTGATATTTGGCCACTCGCTCGCGAATGATCTTGCCGCCTTCAAACGCCATATTCCCCAACAGCTGCGCCTGCTTGGGGCCGACGCTGCGCTCGATCACATCAATATCGCGGCTGTAGCTGTTGACGATCTGCCCGCCATTGCGGCCCGAGGCGCCAAACCCCACTTTGGCGGCTTCCAGGACGGTCACACGAAAGCCGTTTTCCAGCAGAAACAACGCGCTGGAAAGCCCGGTATAGCCGGCACCGATCACGCACACATCCGTTTCGACTTCACCTCGCAGCATCGGCCGGGGTGGAACTGCATTTGCGGACGCGGCGTAATACGACTGGGGGTAGGGGGTGTTCGCCATCCTGGAACCTCTGTTTTATATTTTTTACGAGTGCCGAGATCCTACCTCAGTTGAAAATTGCCTGCCAGCCACCCCAAAATCACAAACATGCCCGCCGCAAATAAAAAATTCGCGTATTCATAGGGTTAGCTGCAAAAAAGATGTTGACACCCCTCCGCAATTCCGTAGAATGCCGCCTCACAGCAGGCACGTAGCTCAGTTGGTTAGAGCACCACCTTGACATGGTGGGGGTCGTTGGTTCGAGTCCAATCGCGCCTACCAAACAAAATCCGCTCTGCTGGGCGGTCTGGAAGGGCCCACCGAAAGGTGGGCCCTTTTTTGTTGCCTGGGATTTGCCGAGGCTATAACTGGCGGCCACCTACTCGCCCAATATGGCCAGCGCCTCTACCGTGATATTCTCCCGCGGCTTAAAAAGTCGATCTGATACACCCCGGTTGTTGTGATACGCATTTTTGCTGTTCGCGGTCATATCGATAAGGTTGTATGGGAATACCAAAAAAGAATTTTGCATGGAAAGGCTCGGCCCTAATGATAAGAAAAGACCTCAGCGCTGGACTCGACTTCACCCGAATAATCGCGTGTTTCATGGTCGTTTTTCTTCACGTATCGGCCGCTGGAGTTTCGGAGTTTGGTGAGGGGTGGATATATTTTAATATCTACGACTCGCTCGTCCGGGCGTGCGTGCCGCTGTTCCTGATGTTGTCCGGCGCGCTTTTGCTTGGCAGGGATGAGGCGGTTGCAGTGTTTTATACAAAGCGATTCCTCAGGATTTTCCCACCACTGATTTTCTGGTCGATTTTCTATGTGGTTTGGAAGGCATGGCTGGCTGGCGATCTCAGCGGTGTGAGTGCCTCGTTGTTATCTGTGCTCAAAGGGCCTGCCTACTTTCACCTGTGGTATCTGTATGCCTTGGTGGGGATTTATTTGTTTATTCCCTTCATGTCAAAGATCTACCGAAATTCCACACACTCCGAAAAGATCGCGTATCTCTCTATCTGGTTTTTAGTGGCCTGCGTTATTCCCCAGGTCACTTACTTCTATCCCGGCTTGGGTGATCTGGTCTCGGTATACGGCCTTTCATCTTTTATGGGGCTCAGTGGTTTCGTGTTTCTTGGCGCCTATGCCTTTGATCGGATCCAAGCGCAAACGGCCCCGTCACTCGTGTTGGACGCCGCTGTTTTTGTGGCCTGCGCAGTGGGCACTGCGTTGTCGACCTATGGGTTGTCGATGCACGATGGTATGCCCAACCAATTATTTTTCTCTTATCTTTCACCCTGGGTTGTCGTCGGGTCTTTTTTTGGCTTCCGGCTGTTTGTCGCGTTAGGCGCACGATTGTCCAGGTACGCAAAAACATTGAATGTCCTGGCCGGGTGTACCTTGGGTGTGTATTGCCTGCACATGTTTGTGATGAACAGGCTGAGTCTCGTCTATGGCGGCTTGATTGAGGGGCATTCAATGCTCTGGATTATTCCGGCACTGGTGGTTTCAATCTCGGTGATCACGCTTGTGCCTATATTCATTGCCCGACAGTTCAAGCCCTTGAGGCATATTATTTAAAGCGTTAAGCGCACTTTGGCGTGCCGCATGAGCTTCAGCGGTTGATGTTGTAGGGCGGGTGTTGGCGATCAGTCAGCAGAACAGCGTAGCCACCGAGAGCAGGCAGATGATTTGCACCACCATCTGGCAGCGAATTTCACCGTTGGTTGTCGCCATACCCATTTGTCCGGCGTACATAGTGGCACCCTCTTTGTCGGCAACAGTGCCGTCAGCGCTGCGCGGGAACGCGCAGTGGCTTTAGTGAGTATAGGTGCCTATTCGAATTCTTCATGGCCGGCTCTGTTTAGAGCCGTCCTGCCGGTACAGGGCGTTCGTACCTGTTTTAGTCAGCATTCATCTTTAAGGGCGCGACGGATGCAACCGCGGTGAAAGTGCATATTGTTGAGTTCTGGTCGTGGTTTACTCCCGGGTTTTTCTCCGTCGATGTCAGCAATAAATCGCACTTGCGTATTGAGACGCCAGGCGCTGCCGAGTTGAACGTGGTGACCCGCAAAAACGAAAGCATGCAGGCTGTCACTGAAAGCGATTGGAAGAAAATCACCGAGGCAGGTTTGCAGGAAGTGTCGCGCGAGACGCTCAAGCAGCTTTGAGAATGCTTCATTGAGGAGGGGCGGCCGAAGGTCGCCCTTATCCTTTATCGTGTCTGCGTCACCTTCTGCAAAAACCTCGGCTGATCCGGGTTGCGCCCACGCGCAACGGCCAACTGTGCGGCATTCAAATAGAACCCCTGGATCATTGTGAACGGCTCCAGTAACGGATGCGCCGTCGGCACGCTCGGCAGCAAACCTTCACAGGCCGTGCCGCGAGGTGCGACTACCAACACTTGGGCGCCTCGCACACGCATGTCTTCGGCAAAGGCCAGGGTGCCGGACTGCTCTGGGCCCGAGGGCGCAAATACCAGCACGGGGTAGCCTTCCTCGATAATTTCCATTGGGCCATGGCGCACTTCCGCGCTGGAAAACGCTTCGGCCTGGATGCCGGAGGTTTCCTTGAGTTTAAGCGCGGCCTCCTGGGCAATCGGCAGCGCTGCACCTCGGCCGACAACAATCATTTTGTCAGCCGTTACCAGCAGCTTGCGCAATGGCGACCAGTCTTCGGCGGCTGCCTGATTCAGTTGGTCTGGTAATGCTCTCAGGGCCAGACTCAGCCCGTTGCCGATAGCCAGCGCTTGTGCAAGGCATGCAACTGTTTGCGCGCCAGCCATCAACATCGCCACATAGCTTTTGGTGGCCGCCACACTCTGTTCAAGGCCGGCCGGCAGCAGGATTTCGTGATCGCTCACAGTGGCCAGCGGTGACCCGGCGGTGTTTACCAGTGCGACGGAACGGGCGCCGCGCTGGTGCAGATAATGCACGCTGTCGATCAGGTCCGGGCTTTTGCCGGACTGGGAAAAGGCCGCCACCCAAGCGTTTTTCAGGCGCAGCGGCGGTTGTTGCAGGCTGACCAGCGACAAGGGAATCGACAGGCTCGGGGTGCCGATCTGGCTCATCAGCGCGTAGGCGAAATAGGCGGCGGCGTGATCGGAGCTGCCGCGCGCCACCGTGATCATCAGCTCAGGCAGGGATTGAGCCCACTGGTGTGCCAGCCCGCGAACAGCGCTGTCATCGTCGAGCATGCGTTGCACAATTGTAGGGATGGACAGGGTTTCACTCAGCATCAATGACATGGTCAATCTCCAGAGATATCGATGCGCTTACCCGCAGCGATCAACTGTTGGGCAATCGTGTTCAGCCCGGCGGCCTCCATGGCCATGCTGAAGGCACCCCACAGCGGTGCGTCGTGGGTGAAGTGGGCGGTGGCAAGGGTGGGTGGGAAAGGCACCACGCGCTGGATCAATTGTTCGATCATCGGCGCCAGCAGCGCCGCCTGACGGTAGAGGCCGCCGCCCACCGTGATGCGTTCCACATCCAGCGCCACGGCGAGGTTGGCAATGTGCACGGCGCAGGCGGCGATCCGCAGTTCAAGGGCCTTGCGCACGTCGGTATCCGTGCTGCTGAACAGGTCCAGCGGTTGGCGGCCATGGCCCAACAGGTGTTCCGCCAACTGGCTGAGCGCGTTGCCGGAAAATAGCTCTTCCAACGGCGCGTTACCGTTTTGGTAGGTGGCCCAGTGTTCAGGCTGCCGAGGGTCGAGGAAGGGCGACAACAGATAGCCGATCTCCATGGCTGCGCCGTTATGCCCGCGAATCAATTTGCCATTGGCGATAGCGGCCGCCGACAGGCCCGTGCCCAGGTTCAGGTAGATTGCATTGTCGACCCCCGCCAGCGAACCCCAGCGCACCTCCGCCAGCGCGCCGGCTTTCACATCGTTATCGAGGCTCACGCACACATTGCCAAAGGCCTGGGCGATCAGCGCCTGCAAGTCGAGGCCCTCGAAGCCTGGCGTGTTGGGCGCCATCAGCAGGGTAGGGCCGCGCACCACGCCGGGAAACACGGCCGCCACACTCAACACTTGAGCATTGCCGAATTCGGCCACGCAATCGTGTGCGGCCTGGAGGATACGCTGCAGGGCAGGCACCCCGGATAAACCCTCGGCATGGGTGGCGAGAATCCGCGTATTCATGCGCTGGCGAGCCGTGTCGTAGCAGGCGACCTGAGTCTTGGTGCCGCCCACATCAATCGCCAGCAGCAAGCCTTGTCGCGGCGCCGCAGCGCCGGTTGATGCCAGGGGGTCATGCATTGCATTCATCACTTATTGAAGGGCCACAGCCGTTGAACCCGCGCCCAGAACAGATAGGCCACGCTGCCCGCCAACACCCACACCAACGACCACTGGATCGGGTAGGCACCGGGCGCATTGTGGTTGGACGCCATATAGATATAGACCCAACCCAGCAGCGCAATGAAGGCCGGCACCGGGTAGAGCCACATTTTGTAGGGCCGCGCCAGGTGCGGTTTGGTTTTACGCAGCACCAGCAGCGAAACGATCTGTGCCACCGACTGCACGAGGATCATCACCGTGGTCAGCAGTTGAATCAGGGTGTTGAGGTCGGTCAGCCGGCCGATCATGAAACCGACCGACGTTAGCAGGCCCATGCTCAAGATGCCCCAGGTCGGGAATTCATGCTTGGGGTGGGTTTTGCTGAAGGCGTTGAAGAACACCTTGTCTTTGGCCGCTTCGAACGGCACACGCGAGCCACCGAGCAAACCGGCAAAGACCGAGGCGACGGCGGTGATCAGGATCAACACCGTGACGATCCCGGCGGCGGTACTGCCCCAGGTTTCACTGAGGACCACGGACGCCACGGACTTGTAGGCGGCGGATTCCGGATCAAGCATGCGATGCCAATCCACCACGCCCAACACGCCCACCTGCATCACCAGGTAGATAGCGAGGATGCCGACGATCGACAGGATGATCGACTTGGGGATCACCCGGCCTGGTTGTTCGACTTCACCGGCCAGGTAGGCCGAGGTGTTGTAGCCCAGGTAGTCATAGATGCCGATGGTCAAACCGCCGGCCATGCCGAACCAGAAGCCGCTGTCCGCCAGGTTGAACGCGCCTTCGGGAAAGGTGAACGCCAGGTCGGCATGGAAGTTGGACAGCGCGGCGGCAATCAGCGCGCCGATGCTGACCAGCATGATCACCCACAGCACGATGCTCAATTTGGCGATGGATTCGATCTTGCGCCACAGCATCGCGATGATCAGCCAGATGACGACCAGGCCGATCAGGTTGCCGGCGGTCTGGCTCATATCGGGCCAGAACCAGGTGAGGTATTGCACGAAGCCGATGATGCCGGTGGACATGATCAGCGGGATAAACAGCATCGCCGTCCACACAAACAGAAAGGGCAGCAGCTTGCCGGTACGCTTGCCGAAGGCTTCACGCAGGTACACATAAGTACCGCCGGCACCGGGCAAGGACGCACCGAGTTCGGCCCAGACCAGCCCGTCACACAGGGCCAGCAAGGCGCCGAGAATCCAACCCAGATAGGCCTGGGGGCCGCCCATGATCACGATCATGGCCGGGATGGTGATAAACGGACCCACGCCGCACATCTGGCTCATGTTCAGGGTAATGGCGGGGAATAGGCCGATTTTGCGTTTGCCGCCTGGCAAATCCGGATCGACGGGTGTCAGCGTGCTCATGGGGACGACCTCTTGTTCGAGTGACAGACGCGTGAGGGCAGATTGCAAAAGGGCCTGCTTGCCATCGAGGGTTCTGTCGACCCGTCATTGTTGTTATGGGGCGTAACCGGCATTCGCAGTGGCTGCGAGAGGCCGAGGCGCCTAGAAAACCACAGCAAGAGTATTAATTCAACTTGATTTAATTAATCGGCAGCGTGGATCATCGGACGATGAAAAGCCCCCAGAACAAACGCTCTGTCACCACCGGTACCAATGCCGAACACGCCCGCCTGCATAACCGCCGGGTGATACTCGAGGCCATTCGCCAGAACGGGCGACTGACCCGTGCCGACCTCACGCGCTTGACGTCGCTGACCGCACAGACCATTTCCAATATCGTCACCGAGCTGCAGGAAGAGGGCGCGCTGCTGGCCCACGCGGCAGAGAAGGGCGGGCGTGGCCAGCCGCCGGTGCCGCTGTCGCTGAATCCTGACGGTGGCTATTCCATTGGCATCCATGTCGAGCAGCACCGCATCATCGGTGTGTTGCTCGACTTGCTGGGCCAGACCGTGGCCCAGGTCACGTTGACGGTCAGCTACCCAACCTTTGAGCAAGCATTGCCGCTGATTCTCGACAGCGTAAAAAGTTTTCGTGGCCAGCGGCCGGAAGGGCGATTCCTTGGGGTGGGCATTGCCTTGCCCGGCCCGTTCAGTGTGGAGGGCATGACGGCCGTGGGCCCGACGGCCATGTCGGGCTGGGACGCGGCGGATATTCCGCTGCGCCTGCAACAGGCGATTGGCTTACCCGTGCTGATTGAAAATGACGCCACCGCTGCAGCGATGGGCGAGCGGCTGTATGGCGTCGCCAGCGAGCTCAACAATTTTGTGCACCTGTTTATCGGCAGTGGCCTGGGCGCCGGTTTGTACCTGGATAACCGCCTGTATTCCGGGCACTGGCACAACGCCGGTGAAATCGGCCACATGACCGTGATCCCCGGCGGCAAGGCCTGCGATTGCGGTAACCAGGGTTGTCTGGAGCGTTACATTTCCATCGCGGCGTTGCTGGAGCACCTGGGCTTGCCGGCCGAGCATGACCTTGGCACCTGGGACGTAAACGATCAGGGCCTCAATGCGCGCGTCGATTTGTGGCTGGATGAGGCGGCCCCGGCGTTGCGCCAGGCCATCAACATTCTTGAGTCGGTGCTCGATCCGCAGACCATCCTGATCAGCGGCTTCCTCCCCCAGGCCCTGCTCGCGCGGCTGATGAGTCGGCTGGAGCCGTTAAGCCGCTCCATCAGCAGCCGTTCCGACCGCCAGCACCCACGCATACAGATGGGCGCAGCCGGGCAGGACGCGGTGGCGTTGGGCGCGGCGGCGTTGATGATTCTGGCGGAGATCAGCCCGGACTATGAGGCGCTGCTCAAGCCGGAGTGAGGCGGGCATACTGGCCGGTGATTGAACTCAGAGTTGGGAGCAAAAAATGGAATTGGCAATAGAAGTGTCGTTTGACGTAACGGCGCAAGAGCGGGAAGCCATCCTTAAGCCGCTGCTGGCTTACAACCGCAGCCACACTGGTGAATTGCCTTACGAAACCGTGGGGATTTTACTGCGTGACCCCGTCAGCGAAGAGGTGGTGGGTGGGCTCTACGGGAAAGTTTCCTACAAGTGGATGTTCATCGAGTTACTGAGCATTCCGGATTCAATGCGTACCCAAGGCACTGGCACGCGCCTGATGCAGACCGCCGAAAGCCTGGCCCGGGAAAGGGGCTGTACGGGAATCTGGCTGGATACCTTCAGCTTTCAGGCGCCGGGCTTTTATCGCAAGCTGGGGTTCAGCGAAGTGGGGCATATCGCTGATTACCCGCCGGGCCATCAGCGGTATTTCTTCCAAAAACGTCTGGCGTGAATCCCTGCGCGGCGCCGGATTTTCCGGCGCCCGTCCCTCACAAAATTTATTGGTTCGCAGCTACAATTTTTCTTGTTGGACACCCCCGCCCCCAGGCAGCAAAGTTGCCGCCACTGACGCTCGACCTTCCAGGTCAACAATAAAAACCGCGCCGGGCTGCACGCCACTTTCATGCTGTGAACCCTTTGTTCACATCCTGCTGTAATGGCGCCGCAGCGCGCATCCAAGGATCTCATCGTCATGCAAACTGTTGTGAACCTATGGCCGTTGATCGGCGTACTTGTCATCGTGGTTGGCTTCGTCTTGCGCTTCAATCCGCTGTTGGTGGTGACCGCCGCCGCCATCGCCACCGGGCTTGCTGCCCAATTTCCCCTCGAAAAAATTCTCGCCAGCATGGGTGACGGTTTCCTTCAGACCCGCGCCTTGCAACTGATCCTGTTATTGCCCCTGGCGGTCATTGGCCTGCTGGAACGCCATGGCTTGCGCTTGCATGCGCAGAACTGGATTGCGCGTTTCGAGCGGGCAACCGTCGGGCGTTTGTTGATCATCTATCTGTTTGTGCGTGAGTCCACAGCGGCCATGGGGCTCACCAGCCTGGGCGGGCACCCGCAGATGGTGCGGCCATTACTGGCGCCCATGGCCGAAGGCGCGGCGGAAAAGCGCTACGGCAAGTTGCCCGACAAGCTGCGCCATAAGGTACTGGCCATGTGCGCGGCGACCGATAACGTCGGGCTGTTTTTCGGCGAAGACATTTTTGTCGCTTTTGGTGCGATTGCGCTGATGCACACCTTCCTGCTGGGTTCAGGCATTGATGTAGAGCCTTTGCACATTGCCGTGTGGGGCATCCCGACGGCGATTTGCGCTTTTATCATCCACGCGATTCGCTTGCACCGATTTGACCGAAGGCTGACCCGCGAGATGACAGTTGCTGCTCCGGTGGAGGCTGCGCAATGATCATTTCCATTCAATACCTCTACTGGCTGGCTGGCGTTTTGCTGCTGATTACGGCGGGCATGATCCTGATGGATCGGAGCCACCCCAAACGCTGGTCCACCGCGCTGTTCTGGTTGCTGTTTGCCATTCCGTTTCTGGCAGGCGAGCGCTTGCCGTCGGTGGTGATCGGCGCCGGTGTTGTGGTGATGGCGCTGATCGCAGGTTTTGGCGGGGTTGGCCGTGGTGCGCACGGCCAGTTGCACGACAAGGCTGCGCGTGCCAGTGCCGGCCGCCTGGGCCACAAGTTGTTTATTCCGGCGTTGGCAATTCCGCTGACCACGGTGATTGGTTCTGTGTTGCTCAAGCACACCGAAATCGGCGGTGTGCCGCTGCTGGACCCAAAAAACACCACCTTCGTTTCTCTGGGCATCGGTTGCCTGATCGCCCTTGGCCTGGCGTGCTGGTTGACTCGCGATACGCCGGTGCAAGCCCTGCGTGAGTCCCGGCGCCTGACCGAGGCGCTGGGCTGGGCCATGGTGTTGCCGCAAATGCTGGCGATGTTGGGATTGTTGTTCAATGAGGCAGGTGTTGGCACAGCGGTTGCCCATGTCACGACCACCTACATCAACCTGGATTTCAAACTGGTGGCTGTCATGGTGTATGTGCTCGGTATGGCGCTGTTCACCGTGATTATGGGAAACGGCTTTGCGGCTTTCCCGGTGATGACCGGTGGCGTTGGCGTGCCCGTGCTGGTGGGCATCTACGGTGGCAACCCGGCGGTGATGGCGGCGATCGGCATGTTCTCCGGCTATTGCGGCACGCTGATGACGCCCATGGCGGCCAACTTCAATATCGTCCCGGCAGCGCTGCTGGAACTGCCGGACAAAAACGCAGTGATCAAGGCGCAACTGCCGACCGCGCTGATGATGCTGGTGGTCAACATAGTCCTGCTTTACCTGCTGATGTGAGGTCCAGATGCACACTGTATTGCTGACGGGTTTCGAGCCCTTTGACAAAGACCCGATCAACCCGTCCTGGGAAGCCGTGCGCCGGTTGGACGGCGTGCAACTAAGTGAGGATGCGCAAATTGTTGCGCGCCAATTGCCCTGTGCGTTTGCCACGGTGGGGGCGTGCCTGACGCAAATGATCGACGAGTTGCGGCCAACGATGGTGATAGCCACCGGGCTCGGGCCCGGTCGTAGCGCCATCTCGGTCGAGCGGGTGGCGATCAATGTCAACGATGCGCGCATTCCCGACAACCTGGGCGAGCAGCCGGTTGATACACCTGTCTTGGCCGACGGGCCAGCGGCGTATTTCAGCACCTTGCCGATCAAGGCCATGGTCAAAGCCGTGCACGAGGCAGGGATTGCGGCCTCGGTTTCGCAGACCGCCGGCACCTTTGTGTGTAATCAGGTGTTTTATCTGTTGCAGCATGCGCTGGCGGGCACAGGTGTGCGCAGTGGTTTTATCCACGTGCCGTATTTGCCGGAGCAAGTGGTTGATACTGGGCAGCCTTCGATGGCGCTGCTGACGATGGTTGAAGGCTTGCGTGTGGCGGTATGTGCTGCCTGGGAGACAGGCGTGGATTTAGCCGAGACCGGCGGCCAGGTCAGCTGACCTGCCGGGTTGGCCTCAGCTGCTGAGCAACCGGGTCAGGCCAAAGGTGATGGCGCAGGCCAGGCCGGTCATTGCGAACGCGGTGGCGACGTACCACTTTATGAGGTTGAGCTCGGTGGTTGCGAGGTCGGCGCGCGTAGCGAAGTGTTTTTCATTGGGGTCTGCCCTGCTCGAAACGGCGAATAGCTTCTCTTTCATTTCAGCCAGCCCCTTTTCCAGTAAACCCAAGCGTTTTTCCAGGCCCGAACTTCCGTCGTTTCCTCCGCCGCCTCTGCCTTGAGCGGGAATGTTCAGCGCGTTCGCCCCACTGATTCGATACTGTTTTTTCTCCAAAGCATGACACCCGTTTCAAACAATGTGAGATAGCACTTGAGAACAAGAGTAGTCGGAGTCAGGGGGCTGAGTGATAAACAAACCTTTGCAAAATAACACCAGGTTTCTGGCGCGCTGCTTTCAGTCCTCCCTGCGTGGGAAGAACAACTCAAAACACGTCACACCCTGCTCGCTGGTGACGCTGTAGCGACCGCTATGCAGCTGCATGATGGTCGCCACAATCGACAAGCCCAGCCCATTGGACTGCGCGGAACGTTCGCGGGACTCATCAACCCGGTAGAACCGTTCGAATAGTCTGGGCAAATGCTGCGCGGGAATGGTTTCCCCCGTGTTGCTGACCCTCAGGCTTATGCCCTCGGCGTTCGGGACTGCCTGAATGACCAATTCAGAGCTCGGCGCGCCATACTTGATGGCATTGGCACACAGATTCGCCAGGGCCCGGCGCAACAGCATCGGTTCAGCCCAGATGACACCGTCGCCCTCGGAGAGAATGCTGATACCCACATCGCTCGCCAGCCCTTCGAAATAGTCCGCCATACGCTCCACCTCATCCGCCGCGCTGAGTGCCTGGCGCTGGCTCAGGGCACTGGCCGGGTCGGTTCGGGCGAGGAACAGCATGTTGTCGAGCATGCGTGCCAGGCGCTCGAGTTCTTCGACATTGGAGGCCAGCAGTTGCTGATAGCTTTCGATGCTGCGGCTTTGGTGCAGTGCCACTTGGGTTTCGCCCAGCAGGTTGTTGATCGGCGTGCGCAGTTCGTGGGCCATGTCCGTGGAAACCTGACCCAACTGTACAAAGCCTTTGGCCAGCCGTTCGAGCATGGTGTTGAACGAGTCAATCATCGGCAGCAGCTCTTTGGGGGCACCGTGACTGTCGAGGCGCTCGGCCAGGTTGCCCACGCCAATGCCCTGGGCGTGTGTGGCCAGGCGCCGTAGAGGCACCAGCCCACGGTGAACCATCACATAACTCACCATGGCGAGGATGATCGCGGCAATGCTTGCCAGGATAAACACACTCAAACGATAGCTGGCGAGCATGGCGGTGCGTTCAGTCATCAGGCGCCCGGTGGTCACTTGAAGGCTGCCCAGGTCGCCGGAGTCGATGGACGCGGCGATGGTCGCGAAGGGCACGCCATTGATACCGGGCAAATGGTGCACGTCGGAAAAGCCCAGTTCATGGTTTCTTGGAACGGGGGTCACCGTTGGCATTTCGATGTTGCCCGGGTTGACCAACAGCAGCGGCTTCTGCCCCGGCGCCGCAATGCTCAGCACCGACTCGCTGTTGCCCAGCATGTTCTGGAACAGTTCCGGCTTGGTTTTGATCAGGTCCAGGGTGTTGCTGTCATTGAGCAGGTTGCGCAACTGGTCAGCGCGGTAGATCAGCGCCGCATCGTCACGCTTGATCAATTCGCGCTCCAGCTCGCGGTACAGCGCCACGCCCAGGGTGGCCAACAGGGCAAAGGCGAGCAGGGCGAAGATCAACGCCAGGCGCAGGGTCAGCGAATAATGACGACGGCGGCTCATGGCTGGGTATCGAAGCGGTAGCCGATGCCCCGCACGCTGTGGATCAGCTTGAGCTGGAAAGGGTCGTCGATTTTAAGGCGCAGGCGCCGTACGGCCACATCGACCACGTTGGTGTCGCTGTCGAAATTCATGTCCCATACGCGCGAGGCAATCATCGAGCGCGACAGCACCTGGTCCTGATGGGTGGCGAACAGGTGCAGCAGCGCGAATTCCTTGTTGGTCAGGGTGATGCGTGTACCACCGCGAGTGACACGGCGTTTGAGCACATCGATCTGCAGGTCGGCAATCTGCAGTTGTTCCTCTTCGCGGCTGGGGCCACGGCGCGTCAGGGTACGCAAGCGTGCAACCAGTTCGGCGAAGGAGAACGGTTTGATCAGGTAATCATCGGCGCCCAGTTCCAGGCCCTTGATGCGGTCAGCAATGTCGTCACGGGCGGTGAGGAACAGCACCGGCGTGTCGGCTTCCTTGCGCAACCGGCGCAGCACTTCCCAGCCATCCATTTTCGGCATCATGACATCCAGCACGATCACGTCGAATGGCGTTTCCAGCGCCTGGTGCAATCCATCCACACCGTCGCGGGCCAGGCTCACGGAGTAGCCCAGTTCCTGCAGGCCATTGAGCAAGTAATTGCCGGCCTTGGGTTCGTCTTCGACAACAAGAATGTTCATGGGAATTGCCCTGGTTCTGTGCGTGGCGCAAGTGTAGCCCGATCAATTGTCACTGGCGCAACCGATGCCCTGTACCTGGTAGTCCAACACGTGTTCACGGCCCTGATGGTCGAGGTAGTCGAGGCGCGCGGGTACGATGCCGCATTGGCCGTAGGTGTCGGTGCTCGACAGCACTTTATCGACATCAAGGTGTACGAAGAAGCTGGCTTTGTCGTGGATCACGTCGGCGGCGGAGGCGGTGTCGGCAGCAAACACGGAGCCGGTGGCAAGCAAAGCGGTAAAGCCGAGGATAAACAGTTTCATGGCGGTATCTCTCTTTAAGGGTGGGCTGCCGGGTGATGGCAGTGAGTTCACGTTAACCAGTGGCACCCAACAGCCAACCAACAGGATGATGACAAGTTCGTCATTCAGGGTTTAAGGCTGGCGACCGGACGCTTCGAGGATCAGGTCGGTGATTTCCTTGGCGTGGGACACCAGCGACAAGTGGCTTGAAGGCAGCTCGATGGTGGTGGCGTTCATGCGTTTGGCGAGGAAGCGTTCCAGGTCCGGGTTGATGGTCTGGTCATTGCTCGACACCGCGTACCACGACGGTTTGGTGTGCCAGGCGGCATTTACCGTGCGGCCACTGAACAGGGTTTTGGTGATCGGTTGCTGTACGGCGTACAGCTCCAGGGCCTTGGCGTGCGGCACGTCGGCGGCGAAGTACTTGAGGAAGGCGTCCTGGCTGAGGGTGAGGTAGCCATCGTGATCTTCCACGCCGGCTCGTACAGGCATGGTCGGGTATTTGGCGGAAAGTGCGACGAAATCTTCGTTAGCGTCCGGTGCGCGAGCGGCGACGTAAACCAGCGAGCTGACTTTCGGGTTGACCCCGGCGTCGCTGACTACGGTGCCCGCGTAGGAATGGCCGACCAGCACGGTAGGACCGTCCTGTTGATCGAGTACGCGATTGGTGGCGGCGACGTCATCGGCAACCGAAGTCAGCGGGTTTTGTACCGCAGTGACGTGTAGCCCGGCTGCCTGGAGGCGAGTGATCACCTCGGACCAGCTCGAACCGTCAGCCCAGGACCCGTGTACCAGCACCACGTTGTTGGCCTTGACCGGCGCGACGGTGCCGGCCATCGCAGTGCCGGTGCCGAGCATCAACAGGCTGGCGGCGATCAGGCAGAGTTTGCTTGCAGGTTTCATGGATGGACCCTTTTTCATCAGTGGGAAGTGGCGTCAACCGGTGTGGGTGACTGACGACTCCACTGTATGAAGTGAGGGTGCTGACAAGACTTACAGCTTCATTACAAGGTTGTAATGCAATGCAATGCCATGGCGCCCGCAGCGTTTACAAGTTGCACAGCGATCCGTAGATTGCATCGGGGTCAGCCTTTGTTACCGACCAAAAGGAAAACTCAGCAGTGTCCACCCAAGGCCCCGCCGTATTTACCCAGCGTTACCGCGCCTTTCTGTTTGATATGGACGGCACTTTGCTCAACTCCATTGCCGCTGCCGAGCGCGTATGGAGCCTCTGGGCAGAACGCCACGGCCTGGATGTGGCGGCATTTCTCAAGACCATCCATGGAGCCCGTGCGATTGACACGATCACTCGCCAGGCGTTACCCGGTGTCGACCCTGATGTGGAAGCGCAGTGGATTACTGAGGCTGAGATCAATGACGTCGAGGGCATCGTGGCGATTCCCGGCGCCAACGCATTTTTGAACCAACTGCCCGCCGATCAGTGGGCGCTGGTCACGTCAGCACCCAGGGAACTGGCGTTGCGTCGCCTGCAAGCGGCGGGTATCGCGCCCCCGGCTGTGCTGGTGACGGCTGAGGATGTAGCCAAAGGCAAGCCCGACCCGGCCTGTTACCTGCTGGGTGCGCAGCGTTTGGGCGTGCCGGTGCAGGATTGCCTGGTATTCGAAGATGCAGCGGTGGGGATTCAGGCGGGAGAGGCCGCGGGCGCGCAAGTGTTGGTGGTGACCTCAACGCATTTGCAGCCGATGGCGACCGCACATGCCTGTATTGAGGCCTATGACACGCTGCAGGTAAGTCGTGACGCTGATGGCTTATTGCGTTTGCAGTGTCTGGTGTGATGACAGGAAGCGGTTGAGGCCTCATTTGCAGGAGGTCGAATCCGAGGATGCCTGGAGCCGGCTGCTTTTCATGCCTTGGCGCGACAGCACCATTTCTCGGAGTATCTCGTTGGCGAGCCGGGCAATTGCCTCTGCGCCGCGATAGTGCGCGCGAACAATTCCGGTAATTGCAAAATGATCGGTTTCCGGGCCGCTGAGGACGGCAGACAGCGTGCCGTCGGCATGTAGCGTACAGGTGACACTGTAGCTGGGCAGGCGGGAAGCCAAGGCAGACTCGATTTCGGATTTACTAAGAGTGTCCATCTGCGTTGGCGCCTCTCACTGACCGTGCAAGCCCTAGCATAGATCGTGCTGCGCGGCTGTACATACCGATAATCCGATTGCCGGCATCTGGGGGTTATCGTGCGATTTTCTGATGGGTACGGTGATCGGCGCGCTGGGACAGTTTACGCAGGACGACTTTCTGCATTGGCTTGAGGCAGAACACAAACAGGTAGCCACTCAGAAACAGCGCCAGGTCCAGCCATGAGCGTTTGCCGGGGTCGCGAACACCTTCAATTTCGAATTTCAAGCCATACCCCAGTGCCACAAAAACCAGCCCGATCAACAGGACGATCATCCAGGATCTGGACACAAGGGGTTGCCTTATCGCAGGCCTCATCGGCGTACTCCTGAATTCGCTCGGATGGCAAGGCATTAGTCAGGAGGTTCGGCTACAAAATATGTAACAAGTTCCAGACATAAAGATAGTTTCATCTTTCAGCGGTGCAGGGGATCGCAAGGTGCGCTGGTCACGCGTGAACGCGCGGAGCAGGCCAAAAGGGTTTTCGCCAGCCGTTACAGTGAACGAAAGGGCTGGCTACTGAGAGTGCTTCAAGGCGTCTGGTTTTTGTCCGGAGCAGTCAGGCCTGCCTGGATGCGCTGGTAAATCTCCTCGCGATGCACGGCAACATCCTTGGGTGCGTTGATGCCGATTCGTACTTGCTGGCCGCTGACGCCCAGGATGGTGATCGTGATGTCATCACCGATGTTTATGCTTTCACCGACTTTGCGGGTGAGTATAAGCATGGACTTCTCCTTGATTACTTTTAAGGACACATGTTTCAGACAGGGCAGGTGTCGGATGTGTGTAGCTTACTGCTAAGCGCTTCCCTGTGACTGCCTCTTTTAGGACGCATAGAGGCGACATTAATTCCCATGGCGGCATCATACAGGTCTGCGATACATCATTCGCATTGTTTAAGCCAACGTTTATGACGGCCAGAATAGACAGTGAATGATAAAGTTGCCTCTTTATCCTCAAAGGAGCAGGGCTGTGCGTAAAGTAGCGATGGCAATTGCGGTGTTGGCATTGGCCGGTTGCGGTGAAGGTAAAAGCGTCGATACGCCAAAGGCCAAGCCTGCCGTGACCGAAAGCCAGCCGCAAACCGGAGCGATTGCCGCCCAGGAATGGGATGTGTGGGTCGGCCCGCCGGACCACAAGTTGCAGGCGATCACCGACCTGACCGCGTGGTTGCTGGAACACGGTTTCAATTTTTATATCGCGAAGGTCGACGGCAAGGACGAAGTCTATCTGGGGCCGTTCGCCAGCAAGGCTGAAGCCGAGGCCAAACAAGCGCAGTTGAATGAGAAAATGGCTCGCGCCAAGAAAAGCGACACCGAATCCGAGGTCGTCGAGCACAAGGCTTCGCAGTAGGCGCAGGCTGGGCGGGGTTCCCGCCCATTTTCAGCTGCAGGCTTTCAGGTTCACCGGGCCGACAAATTCGTTGCCGCGCCCCATCACACAGGCCACCGTCTGGTTACGCTGGCGCTCCCACGCCTGCACCGGGTAGGTCTTGTTCCAGGCTTCATACAATTGACGGTCCTGTTTTGACAGGCGCAAACCGTATTGTTTGCTCATGTAGAAGTACGTGCGGGCGATCATCCCTCGAATCGACGGGCGTGGCATGACCTTTTTGGCCTTGAAGTCCACCTGGGTCAAGCATGAGCCATATTGCCCGCGTTGAGCGGGCAACCAACCAAAACTGAAGTTGTTTCGGTCGCCATTGACCTCGCCGATGCTGGGCACGAGGTTATGCAGGTCGGCCTCGGCGCGTTTGAACACGTCATCACGGCGCGTGCAGTTCTTGCGTCCACCGTCCTGCCAGCACTGGCGTTGATGCCCGATCTGCCAGGCGGGGACGATGTGTTCCCATTCGATGCGTGCGGCGCGGCTGGCGTTTTTGCGCGGAACGTAGCCACAGGCTTTCAGGTCCACGCGGTTGCCGGTGTACTTGCAGCCACAATAAAATTCGGTGGATTGCGGGGCGTAGAGCTTCCAGGCGACTTTTTTGGCCTCGCTGAACGTACGAGGCGCCTGAGCATGGGCGGTAACAGCAAACAGCAGGCAAAACACAGCGATAAAGCGGGCAATCATTGAATCAATCTTCCTTTGGTACAACCCAGAAAATCTGCACGCCGCCGTCATCCCGATAGGCGAGGGTGACGTTGTCGTTCTCTGCAATTTCTTCCAGCAAACGTGCCCATTCATCCTCGGGCTCATCCGGCAAACGGAAGATCAAGGCCGCCTTGGATTTTTGGGCATTCGTTGAGTTGATGATTTTCTGCACACGAAGGGCAAGGCGTTCGTAGGCGTCAGGCGGGGTGGGTGTTGCGGAAGAAGACTTTGCCACGGAGTATTCCTTGGTTTGCTGTACGTGCATACAGTATTTAACTGTGGGCAATTTCGCAACTACTTAAAGTTCTGGTAGTTCTTCTGACGGCGACCAAGGCATTTTGGTGTGAGGCGCAAGGGGGGAGGCTCGCGAGAATGTAGAGGCGAGCAAGGCCCGCCTCTACAAGGACGTCACCAGGAATCAGTATTCCCAGAACATCCGTTGCAGTTCTTTGCTGTCCTGGGTCTTGGTCAAGGCAACCATGGCCAGGATCCGTGCTTTCTGTGGGTTCAGGTCGTGTGCGACAACCCAGTCGTACTTGTCGTCAGGCTGTTCGGCGTTGCGTAGAACGAAGCCGCCGGCGTTGACGTGGGAAGAGCGAATGATCTGCACGCCTTGCTTGCGCAACTCTTGCAAGGCAGGGACGACTTTGGAGGACACCGAGCCATTGCCGGTACCGGCATGGATGATGGCTTTGGCGCCGGCTTGGGCCAGGGCTTTGACGGCGGTGTCGCTTACGTTGCCGTAGCCGTAGGCGATTTCCACGTCGGGCAGGCTCTTGATGGTCTTGATGTCGAATTCGGAGTCCAGGGTGTGGCGCTTGGCAGGCAGGCGGAACCAGTAGGATTTGCCTTCAACCACCATGCCCAGCGGGCCCCACGGGCTCTTGAATGCTTCGGTCTTGATGTTGATCATCTTGCTGACATCGCGACCCGACTGGATTTCGTCGTTCATGGTCACCAGCACGCCTTTGCCGCGTGCGTCTTTGCTGCCCGCGACGGCCACGGCGTTGTACAGGTTCAGCATGCCGTCAGCCGACATTGCGGTACCTGGGCGCATGGAACCGACGACCACGATTGGCTTGTCGGTTTTTTCCACCAGGTTCAGGAAATAAGCGGTTTCTTCCAGCGTGTCGGTGCCGTGGGTGATCACGATACCGTCCACGTCCTTGCTGTCGGCCAGTTCGGCCACACGCCGACCCAGTTGCAGCAGGTTTTCGTTGTTGATGCTTTCGGACGCAATTTGCATCACTTGCTCGCCGCGTACATTGGCAATCTGGCTAAGCTCAGGAACGCCGGCGATCAGTTGTTCGATGCCGACTTTGGCCGCCTGGTACGTGGCACTGTTGGCCGCACTGGCGCCGGCGCCAGCAATGGTGCCGCCGGTGGCGAGAATCACCACATTGGAGAGCTTGGTTTTGGTTTCAACGTCCTTTGCCTGGGCGGCAACGGGGAACAGCAGCAGAAGGGCGAGGGCGCCCGGAACAATGTTCTTCAATGCAGATTTCATTATTTTTCTCTCTGGTTTTTGATGAGTGCGGTAGCAGGTTCATCTAGAACACCCGGGCGTTTTTGAATGCCACGAGGTGCTGAGAAAGAGCAGGATTTGTACCAAGCTGATTGTGTTTGTGTTTTTTAGTTAAGCAATTGATTTAAAACAATTAAATGTGATTTTTTGAAATGCCTCGGTACGGCGTTGTCCGGCTTTCCGAACGGTGGTTCGGTATTGCGTTCGGTTGCCCGAAAACCATGATGAAATACCGACGCTGCGTTGTATGAAGGGTCTCTTGCAGCCTGTCGTTTTAAAGAACGACGAGAGGAAGGTGATGTTTAATCGTTTCAGCTGAATGGCTTAACGGTGTAGCCGGGAGGGCCTGGATGAAAGGTGGTTTTCTCTCGTTGACAAATCTCGACAAGGTTCTCATAGTTTGAATAACGCAAACGTTTGCGAGATGTTTCCGGCGTACTCCTGGAGTCGCGTGACAGCTCGTATCAGTCACCCGGGTGGGAGGGCTGCCGAAGCGTTCTTCGGTGCAAGCGTTGCCCACAATAATCATAAGATCGGAGTGAACCCATGAAGCTGCCATTCGCCGGACGTCTTCTTGCTGTCGCTGTGCTTGCTGCCGCATCCGCTGCCCTGCCTCTCTCCTCTGCATTTGCCGATGACGCTGCCGCCAAGCCCAAGATCGGCCTGGTCATGAAATCCCTCGCCAACGAATTCTTTGTCACCATGCAAGACGGTGCCAAGACGTACCAGAAAGAACATGCCGCCGATTTCGACATGATCACCAACGGGATCAAGAACGAAACCGATACCAGTGCGCAGATCGATATCGTCAACCAGATGATCCTCGCCAAGGTCAACGCGATCGTGATCGCGCCGGCCGACTCCAAGGCGCTGGTCACCGTGCTCAAGAAGGCCTCCGATAAAGGCATCAAGGTAGTCAACATCGACAACCGCCTTGATGTGGACGTCCTGAAAAGCAAATCCCTGGATATCCCGTTCGTGGGGCCAGACAACCGCAAAGGCGCTCGTCTGGTGGGTGAAGAACTCGCCAAACACCTCACGAAGGGCGATGAGGTTGCCATCATCGAAGGCGTGTCCACCACCACCAATGCCCAGCAACGCACCGCAGGCTTCAAGGATGCGATGGACGCTGCCGGCATGAAGATCGTTTCCACCCAGTCCGGTGAGTGGGAAATCGACAAGGGCAACGCCATCGCCGCCGCAATGCTCCAGGCCAACCCGAACATCAAGGCCCTGCTGGCCGGCAATGACAACATGGCCCTCGGTGCTGTCTCTGCCGTGCGTGGCGCAGGCAAGGCGGGCAAGGTACTGGTTGTAGGCTACGACAACATCGAAGCCATCAAGCCGATGCTGCAGGACGGCCGTGTACTCGCGACTGCCGACCAGGCTGCCGCCCAGCAAGCGGTGTTCGGTATCCAGAACGCGCTGAAGCTGGTCAAGGGTGAAAAAGTCGATGCGGTTGACGGCATGATCGAAACCCCGGTCGAACTCGTCCTCAAGAAGTAATCCTGGCAGCACCCAACAGCGCCCGCTCGTCCTGAGCGGGCGCCTGGAGATTTTCCTATGTCATCTTCCGCCCCGAACGCTGTCCTCTCGGTCAGCGGTATCGGCAAGACCTATGCCCAACCGGTTCTGTCCGACATCACTCTGACGCTCAATCGCGGGGAAGTGCTGGCGCTGACCGGTGAGAACGGCGCAGGTAAAAGCACGTTGTCGAAAATCATCGGCGGGCTGGTCACGCCGACCGCCGGGCACATGCAGTTCAATGGCCAGGATTACCGTCCGGGCAGCCGCACCCAGGCCGAAGGGCTGGGCGTGCGCATGGTCATGCAGGAACTCAACCTGTTGCCAACCCTGACCGTGGCCGAAAACCTGTTCCTGGATAACCTGCCCAGTCACGGCGGCTGGATCAGCCGCAAGCAACTGCGTAAAGCTGCGATCGAGGCCATGGCCCAGGTCGGCCTGGATGCGATCGACCCGGACACCCTGGTTGGCAGCCTGGGCATCGGCCACCAACAAATGGTCGAAATCGCCCGTAACCTGATCGGCGACTGCCATGTACTGATCCTTGACGAACCCACGGCCATGCTGACGGCCCGGGAAGTCGAGATGCTGTTTGAACAAATCACCCGCCTGCAAGCCCGGGGCGTGGCGATCATTTATATTTCACATCGGCTCGAAGAGCTGGCCCGTGTCGCCCAACGCATTGCAGTATTGCGTGATGGCAAGCTGGTCTGCGTCGAGCCGATGGCCAATTACAACAGCGAGCAACTGGTCACCTTGATGGTCGGTCGCGAACTGGGCGAGCAGATTGACCTGGGCCCGCGCACTATCGGCGCCCCAGCTTTGACGGTGACGGGGCTGACCCGTTCGGACAAGGTTCGCGACGTTTCCTTTGAAGTGCGTGCCGGTGAAATCTACGGCATCTCCGGCCTGATCGGCGCCGGCCGTACTGAGTTGTTGCGCCTGATCTTCGGTGCCGACATTGCCGACAGCGGTACCGTGGCCCTCGGCTCGCCGGCCAAGGTAGTGAGTATTCGGTCGCCCGTGGACGCGGTAGGCCATGGCATTGCCCTGATCACCGAAGACCGCAAGGGCGAAGGTTTGCTGCTGACTCAATCGATCAGCGCCAACATTGCCTTGGGTAACATGCCGAAAATTTCCGGTGGCGGCGTGGTGAACAGTCGCGACGAAACGGCCTTGGCCAAGCGCCAGGTCGATGCCATGCGTATTCGCAGTTCCAGCCCGGCCCAACTGGTTTCCGAGCTTTCGGGCGGTAACCAGCAAAAAGTCGTGATTGGTCGCTGGCTGGAACGTGACTGCGCGGTGATGTTGTTCGATGAACCGACCCGAGGCATCGACGTGGGTGCCAAGTTCGATATTTATGCCTTGCTCGGCGAACTGACTCGCCAGGGCAAAGCGCTGGTGGTGGTGTCCAGTGACCTGCGCGAGCTGATGCTGATCTGTGATCGCATCGGCGTATTGTCCGCCGGGCGTCTGATCGAGACCTTCGAGCGCGACAGCTGGACCCAGGACGAATTGCTCGCCGCCGCGTTTGCCGGCTATCAAAAACGTGATGCGCTGCTCAACGACGCAGTGCTTAGGGAAACCCCATGAAAACCACACATTCCCCCGGTAAAGCGGGTGGCAACTTCTACGGCCTGGGTACCTATCTGGGGCTGGCCGGTGCCTTGCTGGCGATGATTGCGCTGTTTTCGGTGCTGAGCGATCACTTCCTGTCCTACGACACCTTCAGCACGCTGGCCAACCAGATCCCTGACCTGATGGTGCTGGCAGTCGGCATGACCTTTGTCTTGATCATTGGCGGCATCGACCTGTCGGTGGGCTCGGTGCTGGCCCTGGCGGCGTCGGCGGTCAGCGTGGCCATTCTCGGTTGGGGCTGGAGCGTGTTGCCGGCCGCCTTGCTCGGAATGGGTTGCGCGGCATTGGCCGGTACCGTCACCGGGTCGATCACCGTGGCCTGGCGCATTCCGTCGTTTATCGTGTCCCTGGGCGTGCTCGAAATGGCACGTGGCGTGGCCTACCAGATGACCGGCTCGCGTACGGCCTACATCGGTGACTCGTTTGCCTGGCTGTCCAACCCGGTGGCCTTCGGTATTTCGCCGTCCTTTATCATTGCCTTGCTGGTGATCATCGCTGCGCAGCTTGTATTGACGCGTACCGTGTTTGGCCGTTACCTGATCGGTATCGGCACCAACGAAGAAGCTGTGCGCCTGGCCGGGATCAACCCAAAGCCCTACAAAATCCTGGTATTCAGCCTGATGGGCCTGCTGGCCGGTGTGGCGGCACTGTTTCAGATTTCACGCCTGGAAGCGGCGGACCCGAATGCCGGCTCCGGCCTGGAATTGCAGGTGATCGCGGCTGTGGTCATCGGCGGCACCAGCCTGATGGGCGGGCGCGGCTCGGTTATCAGTACTTTCTTTGGTGTATTGATCATTTCGGTACTGGCCGCCGGCCTTGCGCAAATTGGCGCCACGGAGCCCACCAAACGCATTATCACCGGTGCCGTGATCGTGATTGCGGTGGTTCTGGATACCTACCGCAGCCAGCGCGCCAGCCGGCGGGGCTAAGCCATGGCAACGATCAAGGATGTGGCAGCGCTTGCGGGTATTTCCTACACCACCGTCTCCCATGTGGTGAACAAGACGCGCCCGGTCAGCGAGCCTGTGCGGATCAAGGTCGAAGCGGCTATCAAGCAGTTGGACTATGTGCCGAGCGCAGTAGCGCGCTCGCTCAAGGCCAAGACCACTGCGACCATCGGCCTGCTGGTGCCCAACAGCCTCAACCCGTACTTTGCGGAATTGGCTCGCGGCATCGAGGATTACTGTGAACGCAATGGCTACTGCGTGATCCTGTGCAACTCTGACGACAACGCTGAAAAGCAGCGCAGTTACCTGCGCGTGTTGCTGGAAAAGCGCATCGACGGCTTGATTGTGACTTCCGTGGGCGGCGACGACAGCGGCCTCGCCGCAGGCTTGAGTGCCGTGCGCACGCCCATGGTGATTGTAGACCGGGCGCTGGATGGGATTGATGTGGACCTGGTGCGTATCGACCACGAGGAGGGCGCTTACCTGGCGACCCGGCATTTGCTTGAGCTGGGCCATCGGGATATCGCCTGCATAGGCGGCCCTGCTCATACCCGCGTGGCGCAAATGCGTCTGGCGGGCTATCACCGCGCGCTGCGTGAAGCGGGTGTGGAGGTGAGGCCCGACCGTACCCGCGAAAGCGACTTCACCAGCACGGGCGGTTATGCCGCAGCGGTGCAGCTGCTGGCGGACAACCCGCCCAGCGCGATTTTCGCCAGCAACGACATGATTGGTTTCGGCGTATTGCGCGCTGCTGCAGAACGCAATATCCGCGTGCCGGGCGAGCTGTCGGTGATCGGTTTTGATGACATTCAAATGGGCCGCTACGTGTACCCCGCGTTGACCACGGTCGGGCAATCGATCGTGCAGTTGGGCGAGACGGCGGCCGAGCTTTTATTGCAAAGAATTGCGACACCCCAACTGCCGATCGATCAGCGCATCGTGACGCCGAGCATCGTATTGCGTGAGTCCACGGCGCCGTTTGCCGGTGTGTTCGCCCAATACCGCTGAACCGAATTGATGAGTACTGATGTATGCCAGCAAAAGTAGTGGTAATAGGCAGCTTGAACATGGACCTGGTCACCCGCGCCAGCCGGTTGCCGCGTGCCGGTGAAACCCTGATTGGCCAGACGTTCTCCACCGTTCCTGGCGGTAAGGGGGCTAACCAGGCGGTGGCGTCGGCGCGTCTGGGCGCTGATGTGGCGATGATCGGGTGCGTCGGCACCGATGCCTACGGCACCCAATTGCGTGATGCCCTGTTGGTGGAAGGCATTGATTGTCAGGCCGTCAGCACCGTGGAAGGCTCCAGCGGTGTGGCGCTGATCGTTGTCGATGACAGCAGCCAGAACGCAATTGTGATCGTAGCCGGCAGCAATGGTGAGCTGACGCCTGCTTCGTTGCAGGCGGCTGACGTAGTGTTGCAGGCTGCCGACGTGATTGTCTGCCAGCTGGAAGTGCCGATGGACACTGTCGGTCATGCGCTCAAGCGCGGCCGTGAGCTGGGCAAGACGGTGATCCTGAACCCGGCGCCTGCCAGCGGACCGTTGCCGGCCGAATGGTACGCCTCGGTCGATTACCTGATTCCCAACGAAAGTGAAGCCACCGCCTTGAGCGGTATAACGGTCGACTCCCTCGACAGTGCCAAGCTCGCTGCAACTCGGTTGATCAAGGCCGGAGCAGGCAAGGTCATCATCACTCTGGGTTCGCAAGGCGCTTTATTCGCCGATGGCCAAAGCTTTGAGCACCTGGCCGCGCCAAAGGTCAAGGCGGTGGACACCACGGCTGCCGGTGACACCTTTGTCGGCGGTTTCGCCGCCGCACTGGCTGATGGCAAAAGCGAAGCCGAGGCCATCCGGTTCGGCCAGGTCGCAGCGGCATTATCGGTGACCCGTGCCGGTGCACAACCCTCTATTCCTACGCTGCACGACGTTCAAGGTTTTGTGCCCTCATGAAAAAGACACCTCTGCTCAATATCGCCCTTTCGCGCGTGATTGCGTCCTTGGGGCACGGCGACATCCTGGTCATTGGTGATGCCGGCCTGCCGGTGCCGCCGGGCGTCGAATTGATCGATCTGGCGCTGACCCAGGGCATTCCGGATTTCATCAGCACCTTGCGCATTGTGCTCAGCGAGATGCAGGTGGAAAGCCACGTGCTGGCGGAAGAAATCCTGCTCAAGCAGCCGCCGGCGCTGACAGACCTCAACACTTTGACTGAGCAGGCGGCTTTAGGTGAACGCCGGCTGGTCAGCCATGAGGAGTTCAAGCAATTGAGCCGCAGGGCTCGTGCCGTCGTTCGCACAGGCGAATGCCAGCCCTACTGCAATATCGCGCTGGTCTCCGGCGTTACGTTCTAGCGATTCCCTACGACAAGGAGTGTTTCATGCAACGTGGTCTTCCAACCTTGAAAAACCTGTTTCGGAGTGTCCTGCTTTTGTCCGCACTCACTGCAGCCAGCGCCCACTCGGCGGAAAAAATCGACCTGATCATCGACACCGATCCGGGTGCCGATGATGTGGTCGCCTTGCTCTTCGCCATGGCGTCCCCTGAAGAACTGAGCATCCGTGCGCTGACCACCGTCGCCGGTAACGTGCGCCTGGACAAAACCTCCCGCAACGCGCGCCTGGCCCGTGAGTGGGCAGGGCGCGAGGACATCCCGGTGTACGCAGGGGCTCCCGCGCCGCTGCTGCGCAAGCCGATCTACGCCGAGAACATTCATGGCAAGGAAGGCATCTCGGGCGTGACGGTGCATGAGCCGAAAAAAGGCCTGGCCGAAGGCAATGCGGTTGATTACCTGATCAAGACTCTGAGCACCGCCAAGCCGCACAGCATCACCATTGCCATGCTCGGCCCGCAAACCAATCTGGCACTGGCACTGACCCAGGCCCCGGAAATCACCCAAGGCATCAAGGAAGTGGTGGTGATGGGTGGCGCGCACTTCAACGGCGGCAACATCACGCCGGTGGCGGAATTCAACCTGTTTGCCGACCCGGTGGCGGCGGAGATTGTGCTTAAAAGCGGCGTGAAGCTAACTTACCTGCCGCTGGACGTGACCCATAAGGTCCTGACCAGCGAGGCTCGCCTGAAGAAGATCGCGGATCTGAACAACAATGCGAGCAAGGTCGTCAGCAGTATTCTCAACGAATACGTCAAAGGTGATATGGAGCACTACGGTATTCCGGGTGGCCCAGTACACGACGCCACAGTGGTTGCCTATTTGCTCAAACCCGAGCTGTTCACCGGCCGCGACGTCAACGTTGTGGTAGACAGCCGCGAAGGCCCGACCTTCGGGCAGACCATCGTCGACTGGTACGATGGCCTGAAACAGCCGAAGAATGCGTTCTGGGTTGAGAACGGCAACGCCCAGGGCTTTTTCGATCTGCTGACCGAACGCCTCGCGCGCTTGAAATAACGTGTGTGCCGGTCGGTGCTCGCCGACCGGTTCTTATTCGCGCTCGGGGTTATGAGCCCCCATGTGATCCGCCGGGTATTTCTCGAAAATCTGGCCGATGAACGCTTGCGCAGCCTGGGTCCCCAGTTCCTTGACCAGCAGGTCGATACCAATGATTGCCAGCTCCTCCGGGCTTCCGGGGCTGTAGGAGCTTTGTCCTTGGGGCCACTTGGCTTTGATGTCGGCTTGCAGGGTTACAGTGGTCATGGGTGTCTCGCGAGCTGGAAGTACGGGGCAATGCGCTAAAACGCGGTTTTCACCCCGGCAGTTAACCATTTTGCGCGGTGTTTGGCACTGCGACTTAGGCATGAAGGGAGTGCTGTGCGACACTGTGCCCCTGTCCAATTGCCGGGAAACACCGCGTGCAGATCGATTTGAACAACCCCGAAAACCTGACGCTGGCCGCCGTGCGCCAATTGATCGCCAGCGCCAGCGACGATGAGCATACCCAGCTGAGAGTGACCAAGGAGGGCATCGCCTATATCTCTTCCGGCAGCGTCGTGGGGGGTGTAGAGATCGAAGGGCTGCTGTTTCGCCTTGAAACCTGGGCCAAGGGCTCCGGTTATGTCGGTAACGTGGCCGCGAGCGACGAAGTATGGGTCACGCAGATTTTCAATGCCTTGCAGCAGAACTGGCCGAAACCTGCGTTCGACTACATCGATATCTATTGAGCACGTTCATATCTGGTCACGATTGACTGGACGAACGCCGCTTGAGAGTCAGGCAGACTTGCCCTGTGCGGTTTACGTCTTGAAACCAATCCGACATATAGCTGTCGCACGATCTCTGTCCATTTTTATCATAGGAGGCTTCATGCCTTGGAAGCTCGCATCATTCGGTACTTTGTTGGCAGCACTCGCGTTGGCGGGTTGCAGCACCCCGGGTGCCTCTGTGCCAGCTAAAGACGCCGCCGTGACCGAAGCAGGCAGTGGTCGCTGTGAGTCAAAGGCTGCCGAGTTCGCAGTCGGTCAAACCGCCTCTCCCCAGTTGCTGGAGCAGGCACGTGCTCGTTCCGGTGCGCAGAATGCACGCATTCTCAAACCCAATGACATGGTCACCCTTGAATACCGCTCCGATCGCTTGAACCTGAACACCGATGACAAGCTGGTAATCACGCGGGTCAACTGCGGCTGAAACACCACAGCTTTTGCAGCACCCATAAAAAACCCCGTCACATGGACGGGGTTTTTTTAGCTCAGCGGAGAATTACTCGCCGCGAACCTGTGCAGCTTGCATACCCTTTTGGCCTTTCTCAGCCACGAAGGAAACGGTTTGGCCTTCTTTCAGGCTTTTGAAACCGTCGCTTTCGATAGCTTTGAAGTGTACGAACAGGTCGTCACCGCCACCTTGAGGAGTGATGAAGCCGAAGCCTTTTTCATCGTTGAACCATTTAACGGTGCCGGTTTGGCGATTAGACATGGTGTATCTCCAAGAAACATATATTTTCAGTAGTGCTGTGCTGCTCAGGCCAACTGGGCACACCGGGCTATCATAGTCGAAATGTTCGGCTTGGGAGCCCCCCCAAGGCATTGTTTGCTAATCAATAGCGTTGCGTTTAATGCCTTGATCGGCTGTAAGCCCCGATCTACGGGGCTTTGGCACAAAATATCGACTGTTAAAAAAAGCCGTAAAAGCTGCGTAATTTGTGAGAAATGGCAGTTTTCAGGCCGTTTTTCCAGCCAAATGCTTGCCTGAACCTTGGTCAATCTTACTTTTTCTTCACGACTTTGCAGGACGAAATAGCCGCGACTGCTTTGTTTTTAAGCTCCTGGCTGGCGTTCTGGTTGGTCATGAGTTCTTTGATTTCGGCAGTGCTCAACTCGGCGTTGATTTTGTCTGCGCCACATTCGCAATGATCTTTGGCGGTTTTGGCATCTACGCTCTGTTGGGCGGCGCCGCTGCAGTCTTTAACAAAGCTGTCGCGGGCACCGGCTGGCCAGTTCGACGGGGCTGCTGCCTGAGCACCGAAAGACAGGAAGGCCAGGGAAGCGGCGAGGGCGAGTGTCGAGGTAAAACGCATCATGTGGATGCTCCTTTGGGTCGAGGACGAACGGCGATTCTCAGTGGGTTTGAGGCTTGGCGTACAGCCCAAGTTCACTTTTGCGGCAATAAAGGCTGGAATTTGTATTTCGTAAGGCAGTGCCGGCACGATGACCGTTCATCTGTGCTAGCATCGTTCGCCTGGCTATTTCCCGGTGTGCCATGTGCCGCCTTGCCAGGTTCTTTTCAGTTCACTCCAGTCACTCTGGTTCGATTATCGGTTGGCCGAAAGGCTCCTGCCGCTGTAAGGCAGGCGTTCATCACTGAACGGCCTGGTATTGGATCTTGTACTGGCTCATCCCAACCCACGTGACCTTTGGTAGGGGTCACCACTAGGAGAGGAGGCGCCATGCCAACTATTACTCTTCCCGACGGCAGTCAACGTTCATTCGATCATTCGGTTTCCGTAGCCGAGGTCGCCGCATCCATCGGTGCAGGCCTGGCCAAAGCCACCGTGGCCGGCAAGGTCGACGGCAAGCTGGTGGACGCCAGCGACCTGATCACCGCTGATGCCAGCCTGCAAATCATCACGCCCAAGGATCAAGAGGGGCTGGAGATCATTCGCCACTCTTGTGCGCACTTGATTGGCCACGCGGTCAAGCAGCTGTATCCAACCGCGAAAATGGTCATCGGTCCGGTCATCGATGAAGGCTTCTATTACGATATCGCCTATGAGCGTCCTTTCACGCCGGACGACTTGGCCGCTATCGAGCAGCGCATGCACGCGCTGATCGAAAAAGATTACGACGTGATCAAGAAGGTCACGCCGCGTGCCGAAGTGATCGACGTGTTCACCGCCCGTGGCGAAGACTACAAGTTGCGTCTGGTGGAAGACATGCCGGACGAACAGGCCATGGGCCTGTATTACCACGAAGAATATGTCGACATGTGCCGTGGCCCGCACGTGCCAAACACGCGCTTCCTCAAGTCGTTCAAGCTGACCAAGCTGTCCGGTGCCTACTGGCGCGGCGACGCAAAGAACGAGCAACTGCAGCGGATCTACGGCACGGCCTGGGCTGACAAAAAGCAGTTGGCGGCCTATATCCAGCGCATTGAAGAAGCCGAAAAACGCGACCACCGCAAGATCGGCAAGCGCCTGAACCTGTTCCACCTCCAGGAAGAAGCGCCGGGCATGGTGTTCTGGCACCCGAATGGCTGGACTCTGTACCAGGTGCTTGAGCAATACATGCGCAAGGTTCAGCGCGACAACGGTTACCTGGAGATCAAGACTCCGCAAGTCGTTGACCGCAGCCTGTGGGAGAAATCCGGGCACTGGGCCAACTACGCCGACAACATGTTCACCACCCAGTCGGAAAACCGCGACTACGCCATCAAGCCGATGAACTGCCCATGCCACGTGCAGGTGTTCAATCAGGGCCTGAAGAGCTACCGCGAGTTGCCGCTGCGCCTGGCCGAGTTTGGTGCCTGCCACCGTAACGAGCCGTCGGGTGCGCTGCACGGCATCATGCGCGTGCGTGGTTTCACACAAGACGACGCCCACATCTTCTGCACTGAAGAGCAAATGCAGGCCGAGTCTGCGGCGTTCATCAAGCTGACCATGGACGTGTATCGCGATTTCGGCTTTACCGAAGTCGAAATGAAGCTGTCCACTCGTCCGGAAAAACGCGTTGGCTCCGACGAGCTGTGGGATCGCGCTGAATCCGCACTGGCCGCTGCGCTCGACAGTGCGGGCCTCTCGTACGATCTGCAGCCGGGGGAGGGCGCATTCTACGGTCCGAAGATCGAGTTCTCGCTGAAAGATTGCCTTGGTCGCGTCTGGCAGTGTGGTACCCTGCAGCTCGATTTTAACCTGCCGATCCGTCTGGGCGCCGAATACGTCTCCGAAGACAACAGCCGTAAGCACCCGGTTATGCTGCACCGGGCGATCCTCGGTTCGTTCGAACGGTTCGTCGGTATCCTGATCGAGCACTACGAGGGTGCATTCCCTGCGTGGCTGGCTCCGACCCAGGCAGTGATCATGAATATCACTGATAAACAGGCAGATTTTGCCGCTGAAGTTGAAAAAACTCTCAATGAAAGCGGGTTTCGTGCCAAGTCCGACTTGAGAAATGAAAAGATCGGCTTTAAAATCCGCGAGCATACTTTGCTCAAGGTTCCCTATCTTTTGGTTATCGGAGATCGGGAAGTCGAGATGCAGACTGTCGCTGTGCGTACTCGTGAAGGTGCTGACCTGGGCTCGATGCCCGTCGCCCAGTTCGCCGAGTTCCTCGCTCAAGCGGTTTCCCGGCGTGGTCGCCCAGATTCGGAGTAATTATTATTAAGCGTGAAATGAGACAAGATAAACGAGCTGCACCGAAAGCCCCGATCAACGAGAATATCTCGGCACGCGAGGTTCGGTTAATTGGCGCTGACGGCGAGCAGATTGGCATCGTCTCGATTGATGAAGCGCTTCGTATTGCTGAAGAGTCCAAACTGGACCTGGTGGAAATCTCCGCCGATGCAATCCCACCTGTTTGTCGGGTGATGGACTACGGCAAATCGATCTTTGAAAAGAAGAAACAGGTTGCCGCAGCGAAGAAGAACCAGAAGCAGATTCAAGTAAAAGAAATCAAGTTTCGTCCAGGGACGGAGGAAGGGGATTACCAGGTAAAACTGCGCAACCTGGTACGTTTCCTGAGTGATGGGGACAGGGCCAAGGTATCCTTGCGATTCCGCGGCCGTGAGATGGCCCACCAGGAGCTGGGGATGGAACTCCTCAAGCGGGTTGAAGCTGACCTGCTGGAGTACGGTTCCGTCGAGCAGCATCCTAAGATGGAAGGACGCCAGCTGATCATGGTCATCGCCCCGAAAAAGAAGAAGTAATCAACAGGGCACGGCAGGCCTTCTGATTATGTTTATCAACTGAATGCGGAGTATCCGAACATGCCAAAGATGAAGACTAAAAGTGGTGCTGCTAAGCGGTTTCTGAAAACTGCTAACGGTATCAAGCACAAGCACGCTTTCAAGAGCCACATCCTGACCAAAATGTCGACCAAGCGTAAGCGTCAACTGCGCGGTAGCAGCTTGCTGCATCCGTCTGACGTGGCAAAAGTCGAGCGCATGCTGCGCCTTCGTTAATTTTTGGATCAAGATAGAGGAAATAACTCATGGCTCGTGTAAAGCGTGGCGTCATTGCCCGTAAACGTCACAAAAAAATTCTGAAACTCGCTAAAGGCTACTACGGCGCGCGTTCACGCGTATTCCGTGTTGCCAAGCAAGCGGTAATCAAGGCAGGCCAATACGCCTACCGTGACCGTCGTCAGAAAAAACGTCAGTTCCGCGCTCTGTGGATCGCTCGTATCAACGCCGGTGCACGTGTTAACGGTCTGTCCTACAGCCGTTTCATCGCTGGCCTGAAAAAAGCGTCCATCGAAATCGACCGTAAGGTCCTGGCTGAACTGGCCGTGAACGAAAAAGCGGTGTTTGCTGCGATTGTCGAGAAAGCTAAAGCCACCTTGGCTTAAGTACCCCCGACAGTCATCTTGAGCTGCTGCAGCCCAAGGTGGTAAACGTCTTAAATAGGGGAAGAGCCTTCAAGCTCTTCCCCTATTTTGTATCTGGAGTCTGTACATGGAAAACCTGGACGCGCTCGTCGCTCAAGCTCTTGAGGCTGTGCAAAGCGCTGAAGATATCAATGCCCTGGAGCAAATCCGGGTTCACTACCTTGGCAAAAAGGGTGAATTGACTCAGGTGATGAAGACCCTGGGGAATTTGCCGGCTGAAGAGCGTCCGCAAGTCGGTGCGCTGATCAACGTCGCCAAGGAGCGTGTTACAGAGGTTCTCAATGCGCGCAAGGCGTCGCTCGAGGAGGCTGATCTTGCGGCCAAGCTCGCCGCCGAGTCCATTGACGTGACCCTGCCTGGCCGTGGCCAGACCTCGGGCGGCCTGCATCCGATTACCCGGACTCTGGAACGCATCGAGCAGTTCTTCACCCACATTGGCTACGGCATCGCCGAAGGCCCCGAGGTCGAAGACGATTATCACAACTTCGAGGCGCTCAACATCCCAGGCCATCACCCGGCCCGGTCGATGCATGACACCTTCTATTTCAATGCCAACATGCTGCTGCGCACCCATACCTCGCCGGTACAGGTCCGCACCATGGAAGCGAACAAGCCGCCGATCCGCATCGTCTGCCCTGGCCGTGTGTACCGTAGCGACTCGGATATCACCCACTCGCCGATGTTCCACCAGGTTGAAGGCCTGCTGGTTGACCGCGACATCAATTTCGCCGACCTCAAAGGCACCATCGAAGAATTCCTGCGGGTGTTCTTCGAGAAGGAACTGGCGGTGCGTTTTCGCCCATCGTTCTTCCCGTTCACTGAGCCATCCGCTGAAGTCGACATGGAGTGCGTGATGTGCAGCGGCAAAGGCTGCCGCGTCTGCAAGCAGACCGGCTGGCTGGAAGTGATGGGCTGCGGCATGGTTCACCCGAACGTGCTGCGCATGTCCGGGATCGACCCGGAAGAGTTCTCGGGCTTTGCCTTCGGCATGGGCGTTGAGCGTCTGGCCATGCTGCGTTACGGCGTGAACGACTTGCGTCTGTTCTTCGACAACGACTTGCGGTTCCTCGCGCAATTTCGCTAGTCGTAACGAATCTTTAGGAGAGCAGGATGAAATTCAGTGAACAATGGCTGCGCGGCTGGGTAAGCCCGCAGGTAGATCGCGACGAGCTGGTTGCCCGTCTGTCGATGGCCGGTCTTGAGGTCGATAGCGTTACGCCGGCCGCCGGTGTTTTCAGTGGCGTGGTGGTGGGCGAGGTGCTGAGCACCGAACAGCACCCCGATGCCGACAAATTGCGTGTGTGCCAAGTCAGCAATGGCGCGGAGACTTTTCAGGTCGTGTGCGGAGCGCCTAACGTGCGCCCGGGCTTGAAGATCCCGTTCGCGATGATCGGTGCCGAACTGCCGGGCGACTTCAAGATCAAGAAGGCCAAGCTGCGTGGCGTTGAGTCCAACGGCATGCTGTGTTCCCAGTCGGAGCTGCAGGTCGGCGAAGGCAATGATGGCCTGATGGAGCTGCCGGCCGACGCGCCAGTAGGCCAGGACATCCGCGTATACCTGGAACTGGAAGACGCCAGCATCGAGGTCGACCTGACCCCGAACCGTGGTGATTGCCTGTCCTTGGCTGGCTTGGCCCGTGAAGTTGGTGCGCTGTACAACGCCCCGGTCACCCGCCCGGTCGTTGACGCTGTGCCTGCGGTACACGACGAAGTACGCCCGATCGAAGTGCTGGCGCCCAACGCCTGCCCACGTTACCTCGGCCGTGTGATCCGTAACGTCGACCTGTCCAGGCCAACCCCGCTGTGGATGGTCGAGCGCCTGCGCCGCGCCGACGTGCGCAGCATCGACGCTGCCGTCGACATCACCAACTACGTGATGCTGGAGCTGGGCCAACCGCTGCACGCATTCGATCTCGCCGAAATCAACGGCGGCATCCGCGTGCGCATGGCTGAAGAAGGTGAGAAGCTGGTTCTGCTCGATGGTCAGGAAGTCAGCTTGCGGGCCGACACCCTGGTGATCGCTGACCACTCCCGCGCCCTGGCGATTGCCGGCGTGATGGGTGGCGAGCACAGCGGTGTTTCGGACACGACTCGCGATGTATTCCTTGAAAGTGCCTTCTTCGACCAGATCGCCATCGCTGGCAAGGCCCGTTCCTATGGCCTGCACACCGATGCGTCGCACCGCTACGAGCGTGGCGTGGACTGGCAGCTCGCCCGTGAAGCCATGGAGCGCGCCACTGGCCTGTTGCTGGAGATCACCGGTGGCGAAGCTGGCCCGATCACTGAAACCGTCAACGAGCAGTTCTTGCCGTCCGTTGCGCCGATCACCTTGCGCGCCAAGAGCGTCGAGCAAATGCTCGGCCTGGTAATTGCGCCGGCTGAAATCGAGCAACTGCTGTCGGCCCTCGGCCTGAGCATTACCGCTGGTGGGGAAGGGCAGTGGCACGTTGAAGTGCCAAGCCACCGCTTCGATATCAGCCTGGAAGTTGACCTGATCGAAGAACTGGCCCGCCTGTACGGCTACAACCGCCTGCCGGTTCGTTATCCGCAAGCGCGCTTGGCGCCACAACCCAAAGCCGAGGCGCGTGCACACCTGCCGGAGCTGCGTCGCTTGCTGGTTGCCCGTGGTTACCAGGAAGCCGTGACCTACAGCTTCATTGATCCGAAGCAGTTCGAACTGTTCAACCCGGGCGTTGAGCCGCTGTTGTTGGCCAACCCGATCTCCAACGACATGGCCGCCATGCGTTCGTCTCTCTGGCCAGGTCTGGTGAAAGCACTTTCCCACAACCTGAACCGTCAGCAAGACCGCGTGCGCATGTTTGAAAGCGGCCTGCGTTTTGTGGGGCAGCTGGAAGGCTTGAAGCAAGAGCCGATGCTCGCGGGCGTAGTCTGCGGTAGCCGCTTGCCGGAAGGCTGGGCGCAGGGCCGTGACACGGTGGACTTCTTCGACGTTAAGGCTGACGTGGAAGCGGTACTGGGCTTTGCCGGTGCACTGGGCGACTTCAAGTTTGTCCCGGGCAGCCATCCTGCCTTGCACCCTGGCCAGACTGCACGCATCGAGCGCGAAGGTCGCTTGGTGGGTTTCGTCGGCGCCATTCACCCAGAGCTGTCGAAAACCCTGGGTCTGGACCGTCCAGTCTTCGTTTTTGAGCTGGTCCTGGCTGAAGTGGCGTCGGGCAAAATGCCTAAATTCAGTGAGTTGTCGCGCTTCCCTGAAGTGCGCCGCGACCTGGCCCTGATCGCCGACCGTGAAGTCGCCGCCACTGCCGTTCTGGATGTAATCCGTGAAAATGCAGGGGAATGGCTGACAGACCTCAGGCTATTTGACGTTTATCAGGGTAAAGGCATTGATCCGCATAGAAAAAGCCTTGCAGTTGGCTTGACCTGGCAGCATCCATCGCGCACTCTTAATGACGATGAGGTGAATACCACGACGCAAAATATCCTCACCTCGCTCGAACAAAGGTTGAACGCCACGTTAAGGAAGTGACGTATGGGGGCTTTGACGAAAGCTGAGATGGCGGAACGTCTGTACGAAGAGCTGGGTCTGAACAAGCGTGAGGCCAAGGAATTGGTCGAGTTGTTCTTTGAAGAAATTCGGCACGCTCTGGAAGACAACGAGCAGGTCAAATTGTCCGGTTTCGGCAATTTTGACCTTCGGGACAAACGCCAGCGGCCTGGCCGCAATCCAAAAACGGGAGAAGAAATCCCGATCACGGCTCGCCGTGTGGTCACCTTTCGTCCAGGGCAGAAGTTGAAGGCCCGAGTTGAGGCTTATGCTGGAACCAAGTCATAACGACGAACTACCCGTCATCCCGGGCAAACGCTACTTCACCATTGGTGAAGTCAGCGAGCTCTGTGCGGTAAAACCGCACGTGCTGCGCTATTGGGAGCAGGAGTTTCCTCAACTCAACCCCGTCAAACGTACCGGGAACCGTCGGTATTATCAGCGCCAGGATGTGCTGATGATCCGGCAGATCCGTGCGTTGCTGTACGATCAGGGGTTCACCATCAGCGGCGCGCGCCAGCGCATGTCCGGTGATGAAGCCAAAGACGACACCACCCAATACAAACAACTGATCCGCCAGATGATCTCCGAGCTCGAAGATGTGCTGGTGGTTTTGAAGAAGTGATTCAAGCTTTTAAAATACTTCCACATTTCAAAAGCTTGCGGTATATTCCGGTTCGCTTCGTCAAGAAGCGAACCCAGTAACACGCCTAGTCGGGGCGTAGCGCAGTCCGGTAGCGCACTAGCATGGGGTGCTAGGGGTCGAGTGTTCGAATCACTCCGTCCCGACCATATCTTCGATAAAACCCAGTCTGAAAAGGCTGGGTTTTTTCATGCCCGTACAAAACAACTAATCCGCGAAAAACACCAACGCTCGCAACTCAATACTCCGACGAGCCGGTGCATCCGTTGGCGTGGTGGGGTCGTCAAACGCTGTATGCGCACTCAGCCTGGCCACGTCGCGGCGTGAATCGTAAATCTTCAGCAACAAGGCCTCATCCGGGCGTAACTGTGGGTAGTAATACCAACGGTGCGCCGGGTTGGCCTTGACTGAAAACGTTTCGCCGACCTTGTCGCGGTAGACCAGGTCGCTGGCTAACAAGTCGCTGTCTGCCATGCTGCGCGCGTCGCACAGGGCGAGCGGCGTGCTGAAGACCGGCGCGCCAATGGGTCGCCAGACGTTGATGATCGCAAACCGCCCCGATAATCGTTGCTCTGCCTCGTCAGCCGGCAGGTGGTCGCGCACTCGGCGGATGGCCGAACGCTCTGTCTGGTCGTTGTGCACGTAGCGCACGGGTTCGCGCAGGCCGCGCGCTTCGCGGCCGGGGTCGTCAACGCGGATCGTGTGATCGAATATCACCACCTTCACGGCTCCGGTTTGCTGTTTGAGCAATGCTTCGGTTTCCGGGTAGTAGTGTTGGCGGACTTGGGCGTCGTCTTCCAGGTTCGTCACGTTACTGGCGTGATCAACCTTCTCGAAACCCTGGCGATTGATACTTGCGGGCTCGTCGAGCAGCCGCGCGTTGTGGACGGTCACCTCGGTCGGGTCCAGTACGCCGCTGCGCTGGGCCGCGCCTTCTGGTGCGGGGTAGGTGTAGTTCACCGGGCGCTCGCCGGTGTCCTGCAGGTAATTGAGCACACCGCGTACCGAACGGGGTGTCAGTTGAGCTTGATGGGTTCTCATGAGCCACCTCCAAAAGTCAGAACGGTTCCTTGAACGGCCGCAGGTCTAGCTCCTGGGTCCAGGCGCTGCGCGGTTGGGTGTGCAAATACCAGTAGGCGTCGGCGATGTCGTCGAGTTTCAAGGCGCCGTCTTCGCCCAGCCGCTCAAGATAATCGGCGGCCCGGCTGCGGACTTTTTCACCGTCGATGGAGCCGTCGATGACCACATGGGCCACATGCACGTTCTGCGGCCCAAACTCCCGGGCAAATGACTGGCTCAGCGAGCGCAAGCCGGCTTTCCCGGCGGCAAACGCAGCATAGGGTGGCTTGCCGCGCAGCGACGCAGTGGCTCCGGTGAACAGCAGGCTTCCGCCGCCATTGGCCAGCAGCGAACGGGTCGCCTCGCGGGCAAACAAAAAACCGCCCAGGGTCGAGGCTCGCCAGGTTTGCTCGAACAGTTCCGCGCTCAGTTGCAGGGTTGGCGCTGAAACCGCATTGCCGACGTTGAAAATCGCCGCCTTGAGCGTGCCGAGCTGGTTCACCTGAGCGACAGCCGCGACGACCTCAGCCTCGACGCCCGAGTCGGCGGCAATCGCATTTGCCCGGCCCCCGGAGGCCTCGATATCGGCGACCACCGCCTGCAGTTTGTCCAGGCTCCTGCCACTGACCGCCACGCGATAACCCTCGCGGGCAAACCTTCGCGCCAAGGCTGCGCCCAATCCCGCGACGGCACCGACACCGGCAATCCACACCACTGACTCAGACATTTGCCACTGCTCCAATGAAGTACGTGGTTAACAATCTACCCATCGCATCGCGCGAGGAATAAGAACATCGACAGCTAAGGTTATGCTCCCGGCTTTGATCGAAAAGATTGGCGAAAGCCTGTCCCCTTTTTTCACCTCGCCTGTCATTCCAGGCAAGTGAACAAATCGAGAGCTTCCTCCAATGCCCGCAGTCCCACCTTTGCGCTTGCGCCCGTTACTCAACTTGAGCCTGTTGTTGAGCCTCAGCACCAGCCCGTTATTCGTGGCCGTCAGCTATGCCGAAGACACGTCCACCCGCCGCAGTTATCAGGTACCGGCCGGTAGCCTGAGCGCAGCCTTGACCCGGTTTGCGGGGTTGGCCGGCGTCAACCTGTCAGTCGACCCCGCGCTCGTGAGCGGCCGCAGCAGCGGTGGTTTGTCCGGCGAGTACGGCGTGGAGGAGGGGTTCGCGCATTTGCTGCAGGGCTCCGGCCTGCAATTGCAGCCACTGGGCGAGCAGGCTTACAGGTTGTTGCCGGTGCCAGAGGGCGGCAGCTTGCAGCTGGCGCCGACGTCTATTCTTGGCACCACCGGCCTGGCCGACGGCGATGCCTACGCCGGCGGACAAGTGGCACGGCGTGGCTCCCAGGGCCTGCTGGGTTCACGGGATTTCATGGAGACCCCGTTCAGCATGACCACCTACACCGCGCAGGCGGTGAAGAACCAGCAGGCGCGCACCCTCGGCGATTTGGTCGCCAGCGACCCGTCGGTACGCGCCACCAACCCGGCCGGTGGGCGCTATGAGCAGTTCACCATTCGCGGCTTCAGCCTGTTCAACAGTGATGTGGCCTACAACGGCCTGTACGGTGTTTTACCGACCTACACCATCGACATGGAAATGGCCGACCGCGTTGATATCCTCAAAGGCCCGAGCCAATTGATCAACGGCATCTCGCCGCGCGGCAGCGTGGGCGGCGGCATCAACGTGGTGCCCAAGCGCGCCACCGACAAGGACATCACCTCATTGACGGGCACTTGGGCATCCGGCAGCCAGGCGGGTGGCGCGGTGGATGTGGGGCGGCGTTTTGGCGAAGACAACAAATTTGGCCTGCGCTTCAACGGCGTCAAGCAGTCCGGCGATACCGAATGGGACCACCAGAGCGTCGACCGTGAAATGGCGGTAATAGGCCTGGATTTTCGTGGCGAGCGCCTGCGCCTCTCCACCGATATCGGCCACACCGAGCGTGACACCGATGCCCCGCAGGAGCGTGTGCAGGTCGGCGCCAATGCCAGGGTGCCGAGCTCCAATGATGTGCGCCGCAACTATGCGCAGCCGTGGAGCAACGCCAGCACCCGAGACACCTTCGGCACCCTCAACGGTGAGTTCGACTTCAATGACAGCGTGATGCTGTATGGCGGCGTCGGCGCGCGCAAGAGCAACCACGACTTCCTGCGTCATGCGGTGGCCGTCACTAATAACGCCGGGGATTTCAGCGTGCAGCCCCGGGATTTCACCCGTGACGAAAACGTGCGTACCGCCACGGCGGGCGTGCGCAGCTGGTTTCACACCGGGCCGGTCAGCCATGAGGTCAACTTGGCGGCCAGCTATTTCTACATGGATTTCGAAAACGGCGGCGCCCGTTATGCAGCCGCGCCGAGCAACCTTTACAACCCGGTGCAAACCCCGACGCCCTCCCGGCCGACGCGCTTTGATTCCAGGGTCTACACCGAAAACCGTTTCAGTGGCGTGGCGCTGTCCGACACCCTGGGCTTCTTTGACGACCGCCTGCTGCTCACCCTCGGCGCGCGCTGGCAGCGCGTGAAGGTGGATGACTGGACCGACGACGTCAAAGGCGACACTGCCTATGACGAAGAAAAAATATCGCCCTCGGGCGGCATTTTGTTCAAGGCCACCGACACACTGTCGCTGTACGCCAACTACATGGAAGGCTTGAGCCAGGGCAAGATCGCGCCGTCCACGTCGGTCAACGAAGATGAGATCTTCCCGCCCTTCATCAGCCGCCAGGTCGAGGTCGGTGCCAAATACGATGCAGGTGCTTTCGCCGTGACCGCTGCGGTGTTCCGCATCAAACAGCCGGCCTATGAGACCAACGCCACCACCCGCGTGTTCGGCCCCAACGGCAAGCGCCAGAACGATGGCGTGGAGTTGAGCGTGTTCGGTGAACCGCTGAAGGGCGTTCGGCTGCTCGGCGGGGTGATGGTCATCGACAGCGAGCTGACCCATACCACCAACGGCACCTTCGACGGCAACCGTGCGCCGGCCACACCCAAATACAACGTTAACCTGGGGGCCGAATGGGATGTGCCGACAGTGGAGGGGCTGACCCTGACCAGCCGGGGCATCTATTCCAGCTCGCAGTACCTCGACCAGTCCAACGTCAAGCAAATCGACGCCTGGAACCGTATCGACGTGGGCGCGCGTTATGCCTTCAAGGTGGATGAAAAAAACATCACCTTGCGCGCGAATGTGGAGAACGTCGCCGATAAACGCTACTGGAGCTCGGCCGGGGCGTCGGATGACAGCGAGCCAGGCTTGACGCTATCGACGCCGCGCACTTACCTGCTCTCGGCCACGGTTGATTTCTAATCGTTGATCCTGATGTGTGCGGGCTGGTGTGGGAGCTGGCTTGCCTGCGATAGCATCACCGGCGTGCATCTGAAACACCGAGGTGTCTGCATCGCAGGCAAGCCAGCTCCCACACAAGCCAGCTCCCACAAAAAACCGCCCAACGCCCGGCGGGGGGGTATCAATGAGAATGTTTTTTGATTGCACTGCCCTGATATGGAATAGTACCCGCCGTTTTCCCCGGCCTGTCTAGCTGGGGTGTTTTAACGCCGAGGTCCTTGTCATGCGAATGCTGCGCTCCATCCCCACCCTGGCCGCCTGCCTCCTGGCGTTCTCTTCAAGCGTGTTGAGCGCTGCTCCCATCGACCTCAACGACGGCCAGCACGCCGTGCATCTGCCGGACGCGCCCAAGCGTGTGGTAGTGCTGGAGTTCTCCTTTCTCGACAGCCTGGCGGCCGTTGATGTGACACCGGTGGGCGCCGCCGACGATGGCGACGCCAACCGCGTCCTGCCTCGCGTGCGCCAGGCCATCGGCCAGTGGAAGTCTGTCGGTTTGCGCTCGCAGCCGAGCATCGAGGAAATCGCCCGGCTCAAACCGGACTTGATCGTGGCTGACCTCAACCGCCATCAGGCGTTGTACAGCGACCTGGCGAGCATCGCGCCAACGCTGTTGCTGCCCTCGCGCGGTGAGGACTATGAGGGCAGCCTCAAATCCGCCGAGCTGATCGGCAAGGCCCTGGGCAAGAGCCCGCAGATGCAAGCGCGCATTGTGCAGAACCGTGACCACCTGAAAGCCATCGCACAGCAGATCCCCGCCGGTGCCAGTGTGCTGTTCGGCGTGGCGCGCGAAGACAGCTTTTCCGTGCACGGCCCTGACTCCTACGCCGGCAGCGTGCTGCAAGCCATCGGCCTGAAAGTGCCGTCGGTGCGCGCCAAGGCCGCGCCCACCGAGTTCGTCAGCCTGGAGCAACTGCTGGCGCTGGACCCGGGTTGGTTGCTGGTGGGGCATTACCGTCGCCCAAGCATCGTCGACACCTGGAGCAAGCAGCCGCTGTGGCAAGTGCTCGGTGCGGTGCGTAATCATCACGTCGCCGAAGTCGATGGCGACAGCTGGGCGCGCAACCGTGGCGTACTCGCCTCCGAGCAAATTGCCGAAGATGCCCTGGCAATCCTTAAGGGCGGCAAAGCCGTACTGAGTCAATAAGCATGCAACGCAGCGTTGCCGCCGTCGGCATTGTACTGCTGGGCGCCTTGTTGTTCTGGTTCTCGTTGTACAGTTGGTCACCGTTCACCATTACTTCCACGGATGTCTGGAACGGTCTGGTTCATCAGGGCAGCGTGGGCGGCAATATGGCCTATATCGTCGCTCAGTTGCGGGTGCCGCGCGCGGTCTGCGCCGCGCTGGTGGGCGCCTGCCTGGGCCTGGCCGGCGCGCTGATGCAGGGCATCACGCGTAACCGCCTGGCGTCGCCTTCGTTGTTCGGCGTCACGGCGGGGGCGGCGTTGGGGCTGGCGCTGTTTTCGACCGGCCTGGTTGCGCCGCCCTTTGCCGGCGGGGCCTTGTTGATGACGTGTGTGGGCGGCGCGCTAGCCTGGATTACGGTGTTCAGCCTCGGTGGCGCGTGGTCGCCGACCACGGCGCAGGGGCGTCTGGTGTTGGCCGGTGTGGCTGTCGCTGCATTGTGCGCAGCCCTGACCCGGCTCACCGTGATTCTGGTCGAGGCCCAGGCGCAAAGCGTATTGAACTGGCTGGCCGGCTCGCTGGCCAACGTTGGCGCCGCGCAAGTCCAGTTGCTCTGGCCCTGCACCCTGATCGGCGGCCTGTGGGCCCTGTGGTGTGCGCCGCGCCTGAACCTGATCAACCTGGGCGAAGACGCCGCACGCTCCCTCGGCGTGGGCATTGCCAGCCTGCGCCTGCAGGTGTTTGTCGCCAGCCTTCTGCTGGTGGGCGCCAGCGTTTGCGCGGTCGGCCCCATCGGTTTTGTCGGGTTGATCGCGCCGAACATCATTCGCCAGTTTCTCGGCAACGACTACCGCTGGCTGATCCCGCTGAGTGCGGCGCTGGGCGCGGTGATCGTGCTGGGTGCCGACTTGCTCAGCCGTGCCGTCGCCTTTCCGGTGGAGACGCCGGCCGGTGTGGTCACCGCACTGATCGGCGCACCGTTCTTTCTCTTTCTTGCCAGGCGCACCCTATGATCCGGCCACGCGTGCGCCTCTGGCTGCTGCTGGGCCTGTTAGTGGCGGCGACCTTTGTCAGCCTCAGCGCGGGCACCCTGTGGCTCACACCGACCACCGTGCTGGAGCGCTTGCTGGCCCACGATGCCCTCGACTTTGAAGTGTGGAACCACCGCCTGCCGCGCAGCCTGATCGCGATCCTCGCGGGGTGTGCTTTTGGCCTGGCCGGGGCGATTGTGCAGGGCGTGATCCGCAACCCGCTGGCCTCGCCGGAAATTCTTGGCGTGACCCAGGGCGCCGGGCTGGCGCTGACGGTCGCGATCATTGGCTGGCCACAGATGCCCATCGCCTGGCTGCCGTTGGTGGCTTGCCTGGGCGGTGCCGGCGGCGCCTTGCTGCTGGCGCTGTACAACACTGGCGTGAGTTTTTCCGGGGTGCGGTTTGCGCTGTCCGGGGTGGCGATTGCGGTGACCTTGTCCAGCGTCACCGAGTTTTTGATCCTGTCCCATCCGCTGGACATCAACACCGCGTTGCTCGCCCTCACCGGCAGTTTGTGGAGCCGCAACTGGCACCACGTCGTGCTGGTGTTGCCGTTTCTGGCGCTGATCCCGCTGGGCCTGTGCCTGGCCAAGCCGCTGAACCTGATCGCACTCGGCGACGAAGCGGCCCACAGCCTGGGCACTGCGCTGAACCGCACGCGCTGGCGGGCGATGGCCTGCGCGGTGCTGCTCACCAGCCTGGGAGTGGGCGTGATCGGGCCGATCGGGTTTATCGGCCTCGTCGCGCCGCATATGGCGCGGCGACTGGTCGGCGGGCATCACCAATATTTGCTGCCTGCGGCAATGCTGATCGGCGCGCTGTTGCTGGTGCTGGCCGACACGCTTGGGCGCACACTGATCGCGCCCAGCGAAATCCCGGCAGGGATCCTGACGGCGGTGATTGGCGCGCCGTATTTTCTTTGGTTGCTGGCACGGTTCAAGGGCTGATGACATGAGCATTCTCCAGGCACATCAACTGGATATCGGCTACGGCGCCACGCGCATCGTGCAAAGCCTTACGTTTGCACCACCGGCAGGGAAGGTCACCGCGTTGATCGGCCCGAACGGTTGCGGCAAGTCCACGTTGCTCAAGGCTTTCGCACGCATTCTCAAGCCCACCCGGGGCGAGCTGACACTGGATGGCCAAGCCTATGCCAGCCTGTCCGCGCGGCGGTTGGCGCAGCAGATTGCGTTTTTGCCCCAAGTGTTGCCGGTGCCGGAAGGCGTCAGCGTGCGCCAGTTGGTTGCCTATGGCCGCAGCCCGCATAACTCGCTGTGGGGGCGCCTCAGTGGCAGTGATCAAACCCATGTGACGCAGGCCATGCAACGGTTGGAGCTGGACAACTTGGCCGACCGCGCCCTGGCGGATTTATCCGGTGGCCAGCGCCAACGCGCCTGGCTGGCCATGGTGTTGGCGCAGAATGCACCGATCGTTTTACTGGATGAGCCGACCACTTACCTCGATATCAGCCATCAGGTTGAGCTGATGGACTTGATGGGCGAGTTGGCCGCTGAAGGCAAGACTGTGATCACCGTGCTGCACGACATCAACCAGGCCTGCCGATATGCCGACCATCTGGCGGTGATGCACGCCGGCAAGCTGGTGGCCGACGGCACACCCACAGCGGTGATCAGCGCCGAGTTGATGCGCCAGGTGTTTGAAGTGCAAGTGCAGATCATGAGCGAACCGGTGTCCGGCACGCCGATGTGCCTCGTTGAAAAAAGCATCCGCCTTCACGCCTGACACCGTTCAAAATGTGGGAGCTCAGTCGGCTGCTACGGCTTTCTTCACATCGATGGCTTTGGGCAACAAGTGGTTCTGATAGAACAGATCCGCCGTCACCTGCTGCGCCTGAATAATCCCCTCATCAATCGGCAATATCGGCGAAGGCGGGCGGTTATCCATATAACGCGCGATGACGTCCGCAGGCAGGCCCATGAAACGCGTCAACACCTGCACACTCTCTTCACGCTGACTGCGCGTGAGGGCTTCGGCAGCACTCAGTTCTCCCAGCAAGTCACGAACAAACGCGCCATTGGCCCGGGCATACTCCCGCCGCGCGGTGTACACCGGCCCGGATAAGCCCAGCCCTTCACCATTAGCCAACACATGGCTCGGGCTCTGGCTCAGCGCGAGTGACGTATAGGGTTCCCAGATCGCCCAGGCATCCACACTGCCTTGTTCGAACGCCGCGCGCGCATCGGCCGGCGGCAGGTACACCGGCTGGATATCCTTGTAGCTCAACCCGGCTTTATTCAACGCCCGCAGGATCAGGTTGTGGGAGCTGGAACCCTTTTGAAACGCCACCTTCTTGCCCTTCAAATCAGCCACTGAATGCAACGGGCTGTCGTCTCGCACAAGGATGGTTTCGGCCGTCGGCTTGGGCGGTTCGGCGCCGATGTAAACCAGGTCGGCACCGGCGGCTTGAGCAAAAAGAGGCGGGATGTCGCCGGTGGAACCCACATCCAGCGCGCCCACATTCAGGGCTTCGAGCATCTGCGGGCCGGCGGGGAATTCGATCCATTTTACTTCGGTGTGTGGGAAGCGTTTTTCCAGCAGTCCATGTTCTTTGGCGAGGACCAGGGCAATCGAGCCTTTTTGATAGCCGATACGCAGGGCCTCGGGGTCGGCCGCCATCGCGGTATTCGCCACGGCGAGCAGGGCAAACATCAGTGCCGAAATGTTCATGCCGGCACCTGCGTGAAGCGATTTGCAGGGCGGGCCAAGCCGAGGTTTTCCCGCAACGTCGTTCCGGCGTATTCCGTGCGAAACAACCCACGCCGTTGCAGCTCGGGCACCACCCACTGGGCAAAGTCCTCAAGCCCGCCCGGCAGATGCGGCACCAGAATATTGAAGCCATCGGCCGCGCCCTGTTCAAACCAGCGTTGCAGTTCATCCGCGATCTGCATAGGCGTGCCGATCACGCTGTAATGCCCGCGGCCACCGGCAATGCGCCGGCCCAATTGCGCCAATGTCAGGTGCTCGCGGTGGGCCAGTTCACTGAGCAATTGCTGACGGCTGCGCTGCCCGCTGTCGGTCAGCGGCAACTCCGGCAGCGGCCCGTCCAACGGGTAGCCGGACAGGTCGAAATTACCCAGCATGCGCCCCAGCAACGCCACACCCACCTCGGGCTCAACCAGGTCCTGAAACGCCTCGAATTTGGCCTGCGCCTCGGCCTCGGTCTGCCCTGTGACGACAAACACGCCCGGCATGATTTTCAGCGAATCCACCTCACGCCCGTATTGCCCCAGGCGCCCTTTGACGTCTGCATAAAACGCCTGCGAGTTGGCCAGAGACGTCTGCGCGGTAAACACCACCTCGGCGGTTTGCGCCGCCAGCTCACGCCCTGCCTCTGAAGAACCGGCCTGCACGATCACCGGTTGGCCCTGGGGCGAGCGTGCCACATTCAGCGGGCCCTTGACCCGAAAGTGCTCGCCGACGTGGTCCAGCACATGCACCTTCGCCGGGTCGTAATAGCGCCCGCTAGCCTTGTCGCGCACAAAGGCGTCGTCGTCCCAACTGTCCCACAGCCCGGTCACCACCTGATGAAACTCGCGCGCGCGGCTGTAGCGTTCGCCATGGCCGAGGTGTTCATCGCGCCCGAAATTCTGCGCCTCGGCGGCGTTGTCCGACGTCACCAGGTTCCAGCCCGCGCGCCCGCCGGACAGGTGATCCAGTGAGGCGAATTTACGCGCCACAGTGTAGGGCTCGTTGTAGCTGGTGGTCGCCGTGGCGATCAGGCCGATGTGCTCCGTCACGGCACTCAGCGCCGAGAGCAGCGTCAGCGGTTCGAAGTGGTCCGAGCGCGCCATACGGCTGGCGATCTCGCCGGTGGCTGCTGCGAGGCTGTCGGCCACAAACAGCGCATCAAACTTCGCCGCTTCCGCTACCCGCGCCAAATGTTTGTATTGGGCGAAATCCAGCCCGGCCTCTGCCGGCACACCCGGATGGCGCCAGGCGGCGACGTGGTGCCCGGTGGCCATCAGGAAGGCACCGAGTTTCAGTTGACGGCTCATGCTCAGAAATCCTTGCGCAGTTGCACGCCGAAGTAACGTTCATCGTCACGGGGCACGGCGCGGTAGATGTAATTACCGCCGCTGGCCAGCAGCGGGGAGTAAGACTTGTCGGCGAGGTTCTTGGCCAAAAAGGCGACGCGCCAGCCATTGCTGTAGTCGGCCAGGGCCACGCTGGCGTTCCAGATGCCATAAGCGCCTTGTTTGGTGTCGAGGTTCTGGCTGATGTCGTACTGCACTTCGCTCTGCCAGCTGTAGTCGGTGCCCAGTTCGATATCCAGGCCGTTATCCAGCGGGATCGTGTAGTCGGCGCGCACGTAGCTTTTCCAGTCCGGGCTGAATGGCAGCGGCTTGCCATTCACGTTGCAGGTTGCCGCCGCGCCCGCCGGGCAGGCGAATTCATCGATGCGCGCACGGGTGTAGGCCAGGGCGCCGGAGAGCTTGAGCTGCTGAGTCGCCTGCAAGGCGTAATCCAGCTCGACGCCTTCGGTGCTGACGCTGCCGGCGTTGATCAACCGCGTCACGACTTGCCCGGCGACGGTGTCGAAAAAGTTCGCCTGGTAGTTGTCGTAATCGCTGTGGAACACGGCGAGGTTGGTGGTCAGGCGGTTGTTCCAGCCTGTCGCTTTGATGCCGGCTTCCCAGGTGTTGGAGGTTTCCGGCTTGAGCGCGTCGGTGTCGCGCGGCTGCATGTTGAAGAACACGTTGTAGGCCGGGCCCTTGTAGCCGCGCGAATAGGTCAGGTAGCTGGTGATGTTGTCGGTGATGTCGTACTGCACGCCGAGCCGGCCAGACCAACCGTCTTCATCCACCGAGCCCGAGCTGGCGGTGGCGGGTTGTATTCCGCTGACCGTGGTGGCTGAGGTGGAGACGCGGCGGTGATCGTATTTGAGGTCATCATGGGTGTAGCGCAAGCCGGCGATGCCGCGAAAGCGCGAAGTGAAATTCAGCGTGGTTTCGCCGAATACCGCGTAGCTGTCGCTGGTGGTGCTGTAGTCGGCGATGCCACGGTCGGTGCGTGTGGTGGTCGTGAGTGTGCGCTGGTAGGTCTCTTTGTCTTTGCCGTGCATGTAGAACAGCCCGCCAACGTACTCCAGGAATTCACCCTTGGGCGAAGCCAGGCGCAGTTCCTGGGAGTATTGGTCGAAGGCCAGGTCGCCCTTGTCGGCGGTGCCCGGGAAGGCGGCGGTCACGTTGCCGAGGCGGTCGCCGTCCTGGTACTGGGTGTTGTCCCAGCCGCGCCAGGCGGTGATCGAGGTCAGGGTGTAGTCGCCGAGGTTCCAGTCCAGTTGGGCGGACAGCCCTTTATTGGTGTCATCGACATGGGTGCGGGTATCGGTGTTGATGTTGCGGTTATCGCTGGAGGCGCGCACCGGGTTCAGCGCATTGGCAAACGCCGGAGTCAGCGACTTGCTCACCACGCCATTCGGGCCGTCATCGTGGGCCTGCATGTAGTCGGCGATCAGGGTCAGTTTCACGTCGTCGTTTGGCGTGAACTCCAGCTTGCCGCGAATGCCCTTGTGGTTGTAGCCGTTGACCTCCTGACCGTTGAGCTTATTGTCGACATTGCCGTCGTAGCTGCCGAACAGTGTGCTGATCGAACCCTTGAGCACGCCCGGCACCAGGGTGCCGCCGAGGCCGAAACGGGTGCGGCTTTCATTACCGCTGTAGTACGACTGGTCGATATAGCCGTGGGTCTCGGCGGTGGGCGCTTTGCTGGTGATGTTCAGCACACCGGCCGAGGCGTTCTTGCCGAACAGCGTGCCTTGGGGCCCGCGCAGCACTTCGACGCGCTCCAGGTCCAGCAGGTCGAGGGTCGCCTGGCCCGGGCGGGCGTAGACCACGCCGTCGATCACCGTGGCCACCGTCGGCTCGACGCCGGGGGAGGTGGAAATAGTGCCCACGCCACGCACGAACAGCGAGGTGTCCTTGTTCGAGGCGCCGGTGCGGAAGTTCAGCGACGGCACCTGTTGCACGATGCTCGCCACACCGTTGCGGTTGTCGCGCTCCAGCTGTTCGCCATCCAGCACCGAAACGGCCACCGGGACTTTCTGCAGCGATTCTTCGCGGCGGGTGGCAGTGACTGTCACCGGTTTAAGGGTGGGTTCCTGTTCGTCGGCGGCAGATGCACCGCCGGCGGGGAGGGCCGTCAAGCTTGCCAAAATCAGAAAAGTGCCGCGTTGCAGTGTATGCATGCTGTGTCCGCTCGAAAGGAATGCCCTGAACCGCTGCGGTTCTTGCGACCGTCAGCGCCTGTGTAACTGTCGTTGGCATTCGCTCGAGCGAGTAGCAGACAAAGCGCTTTGTTAGCGCTAACATCGGCATTATTGGTAGGTCTGGTTTAGAGCGTCAAATACTAAAAAATTAGCCCTATATTCTTTTTGGTTTTTAACAGGATTCTCTCTTGAGCGAAGACAAACCGCGCAAACGCCGTGGCGCCGGGCGCGTCACCTTGAGTACCGTGGCTCGCGAAGCCGGCGTGTCGGCGATCACCGTGTCGCGTTATTTCAACCAGCCGGAGCAGGTGTCGCCTGAACGCCGCGAGCGCATTGCGGCGGTGGTGGCGCAACTGGGCTATGTGCCGAATCTGGTCGCTGGCGGGCTGGCCTCGGCACGGGGCCGGATTGTGGCGATGGTGATTCCGAACATCTCGGGGCCGATCTTTGCCAACACCATTCAGGGCTTTAGCGACACCCTCAGCCGCCACGGTTATCAGCTGTTGCTGGCGTCGAGTTACTTCAGCGCCGAGCAGGAAGAAAGTGCGGTGCGCGCGTTTCTCGGCTGGTCGCCTGCTGCGTTGGTGCTGACCAGTCGCTTCCACAGCGCGGTCACCGAAAAAATGATCGCCGAGGCGGATATCCCGGTGGTGGAAACCTGGGACTACGTACCCGAACGCGAACCCTTGCAGATCGGTTTTTCTCACTACGACGTCGGCGTCAGCGCCGCGCGTTACCTGCACGGCAAAGGTTATCGGCGCATCGCGTTTGTGCAGAACAGCGCGCCGGGCGACTTCAGTGCATTGGAGCGGCGCGACGGTTACGCCGCCACGGTCACCGAGCTGGGTTTGCAGCCGTGGGTCTTCGCCCCGGATGCCGACCGTGCGCCTTTCGACGCCGGCAAGCAGGCCATGGAAACGCTGATGAGCCACGCCAGCCCGCCCGACGCGATCTTCTTCGCCAATGACAACCTCGCCGCCGGCGGCTTGCTCGCCGGGCAGCGTGCCGGGCTGAAGATTCCGCAAGACTGCGCCGTGCTTGGTTTTGGCGATTACCCGTTTGCCGAGATGTTGTTGCCGAGCCTCAGTACGATCAAACCGCCCGCGCTGGAAATTGGGGTACTGGCCGCCACGCGCGTGCTTGAAAGTTTGGGGGTTTTACCTGTCGAAGATGAAGTTCAACGCTTGAATCTTTTGGGCTGCCATTTGATCAAGCGCGAGAGCGCCTGAGCAACTAACGAAGTGGCTAATTGCAATTAGCCAATCCGCATATAGGTCGCAAGGGCCTTGCAGTAAGGGCTGTACCGGAAATCCGGGACAGCCTCACTCTATTCATTTCAGTTTGTTTCCCCATCTCAGGAACTAGATTTAGAACTTCAAGTCGATTAACCCTGCTAACGCGCTCTTCGTGCGTGGCGAACTAATGGCACTTCTCGGTAGTTTCAAATAGCCATACTTTCTCGCAACTAGACTTTAACTTTATGTCGTCAGCCCTTATCGATGCCTGCCATTTGCAGATACCGCACACGGATCAAGTGTGCGCGTGGCTGATGCAGCACGCCGGGTTGAAAACCATTGACCTGGAACGTGCCCGACGGCTGTCCACCGACGCGAGTGACCTGCTGGGCCTGCTCACTCGGCTGGGGTTGGTGTCTGAAGCCGAGTTGGCCCGCGCCTGGGCCGGTTTGCTCGGCGTACCGTTGTTGCTGGCCGAGGCCGCGCCGCCGTTGCTCGACCCCTTGCCCGCGTTGACCGAGCGCTTCATGCGCCATTACCAGGTGGTGCCCATGGGCTGGGCCCAGGGCGGTGTGCGCGTGCTCGCCGCCAACCCGGCGCAGCTGTATCCATTCCAGGCCCTGGCCTACGCGTGCCAGGCCCCGGTGTGGTTGGCCATCGGCCCACGCACTGAAGTCGAGACGCTGATCGAGCGCTACTACGGCCAGGGCCGTTCCGCCATGGGCACGCTGATCGAAAACCTCGACGAGCAGGGCGGGGCGCTGGAGGATATCGAACACCTCAAGGACATGGCCTCCGAAGCGCCGGTGATCCGCCTGGTCAACCTCATCCTGCAACGCGCCGTGGAACAACGCGCCTCGGACATTCATATCGAACCCTTCGAAAACCAGCTCAAGGTGCGCTACCGCATCGACGGCGTGCTGCACGACGCCGAGGCGCCACCGGCCAGTTCCTCGGCGGCGGTGGTCTCGCGGGTGAAGATCATGGCGCGGCTGGACATTGCCGAACGCAGGCTGCCCCAGGACGGACGCATCATGCTGCGCATCCAGGGCAAGGAACTGGATTTGCGCGTGTCCAGCGTGCCCACCAGCTTTGGCGAGTCGGTGGTGATGCGCCTGCTGGACCGGCAAACCCTGAGGTTCGATTTCCAGAGCCTGGGCTTCGACGGCCAGCGCCTGGCAAGCTTCCTCGATCTGCTGGAGTGCCCCCACGGCATCCTGCTGGTCACCGGGCCCACCGGCTCCGGTAAAACCACCACGCTGTACACCGCGCTGTCACGGCTCAACACCGCCGAACGCAAAATCATCACCGTGGAAGACCCGGTGGAATACCAGCTCGAAGGCATCAACCAAATTCAGGTCAAGCCCGCCATTGGCCTGGACTTTGCCGGTGCGCTGCGCTCCATCGTGCGCCAGGACCCGGACGTGATCATGATTGGTGAAATCCGCGACCTGGAAACCTGCCGCATCGCCATCCAGTCCTCCCTTACCGGGCATCTGGTGCTGTCGACCCTGCACACCAACAGCGCCGCCGCGAGTATCACGCGCCTGCTGGACATGGGCGTGGAGAGCTACCTGATTGCCTCCACGGTCAGCGGCATTCTTGCGCAGCGGCTGGTGCGGCGCCTGGATCCGGCCACACGCGTGGCCTTTGAAGCGCCGCCGCAATTGATCGCCGAGCACGGGCTGGATCGCTTGACCGGGCAGCGCCCGATTCTGCTCTACAGAGGCGCTTACCACGGCCGCAGCGCCATCACGGAACTGCTGGTGATGAACGATGAACTGCGCAACCTGTTGATGCGCCACGCCGACGCCGCGACCCTTGAACACGCCGCGCGCCGCGCCGGTTTGCGCACCCTGTACGAGGAGGGTTTGCGCCAGGCGCTGGCGGGCATTACCTCACTGGAAGAAGTGCTGCGTGTGACCCGGGGGGAGGGCGCGTGAGCCTGTTCAAGTTCCGCGCGCTGGACGCCGAGGGCGCTGCGCATAACGGCACGCTGGAGGCCGCCGACAGAGCGGCCGCCGTTGCCACGCTGCACAAGCGCGGTCTGCTGTTGTTGCAGATCGAAGCGGCGGGCAGCCCCTTGCTGCGACGCGCACGCGGGCCATTGAAGGGCGCGGCGCTGGTCAGTTTCACTCAACAACTGGCGACCTTGTTGGGTGCCGGCCAGCCACTTGAGCGTTGCCTTGGCGTATTGCTCAGGCAACCCGGGCAACCCCGGGTGCGCGCGCTGATCGAACGCATCCGTGATCAGGTCAAAGCAGGCAAACCGTTATCTGCCGCGCTGGCGCAAGAGGGCGGCACGTTCTCCCCGCTGTACCTGAGCATGGTGCGTGCCGGGGAGGCGGGTGGCGCGTTGGACAGCACCTTAAGCCAGCTCGGCGACTATCTGGAACGCAGCCAGTTGCTGCGCGGCGAGGTGGTCAACGCGCTGATCTATCCGGCGTTCCTGCTGGTCGGCGTATTGGGTTCACTGGCGTTGTTGCTGGCGTACGTGGTGCCGCAGTTCGTGCCGATATTCCAGGATCTGGGCGTGCCGATTCCGCTCATCACCGAGGCGGTTCTCGCGCTCGGGCAATTTCTCGGCGGCTACGGCCTGGCGCTGTTGGCCGCTCTGATTGCGCTCGCAGGTCTGGTTGTTGCCCGCCTGCGCGACCCGCAGCGCCGGGAAAAATACCACCGCCACCTGCTCGGCATTCGCGTGTTCGGCCCGTTGTTGCAGCGCGTCGAAGCGGCGCGGCTGACGCGCACCCTTGGCACCTTGCTCAGCAACGGCGTGGCGCTGTTGCCGGCGCTGGTGATCGCCCGGCAAGTCTGCAGCAATTGCGCGTTGCAGGCGCAAGTCGAGAGAGCGGCAGAGGCGGTAAAAGGCGGCGCCACCCTGGCAGGTGCGTTCGGCGCCCATCCGCTGCTGCCGGAGCTGGCGTTGCAAATGATTGAAGTCGGCGAGCAGGCCGGTGCACTGGACAGCCTGTTGCTCAAGGTCGCCGACGTGTTCGACATTGAAGCCAAACGCGGCATCGACCGCTTGCTCGCGGCACTGGTGCCCTCACTGACCGTGGTCATGGCGGTGCTGGTGGCGGTGATCATGCTCGCGATCATGCTGCCGCTGATGAGCCTGACCAGCACGATATGAAGGAGAAAGCCCGATGAAAACCCTGCGCCGCCAAGGCGGTTTTACCTTGCTGGAAATGCTCGCCGTGATTGTGCTGCTGGGGATTGTCGCGACCATTGTGGTGCGCCAGGTCGGCGGCAATGTGGACAAGGGCAAGTACGGCGCGGGCAAGGCCCAACTGGCCGGTCTGAGCATGAAAATCGACAGCTACGCCCTCGACGTCGGCTCACCGCCCGGCAACCTGCAACAACTGCTCGACAAGCCCGGCAATGCGTCAGGCTGGACGGGGCCGTACGCCAAACCGTCGGACCTCAAGGACCCCTTCGGCCACGCTTTTGGCTATCGCTTTCCAGGCCAGCACGGTGCTTTCGACCTGATCTTCTACGGCCAGGACGGCCAGCCCGGCGGTGAAGGCTACAACGCCGACCTGGGCAATTGGGAATAACCAGGCCATGCCCCAGCGCGGCTTCACCCTCATGGAAATGCTGGTGGTCATCCTGTTGATCGGCTTCGCTGCGGGGGTGTTGGGGCTGGGCGTGCGCCAGGGGTTGCAGGTGGGGCAAGAGCGTCGGGTGGTCGGCGCGATGGTTGACGCGCTGCGCGCCACGCGCGCGGGTGCCGTCATCGGTGGCAAGGCGGCGCGCACCGAGTTTGATCTGCAAGGGCGGACGTTTCAGGCGCCGGGGCGTGCGCGCCAGCACTGGCCGCAGGCACTTAAGGTCACTGTAGAAACGGCTGAAGAGCAGGGCGCCGCGGTGACGTTCTATCCCGATGGCAGCTCCACGGGCGGCAATCTGCGGGTGGCCAACGGCAACCGGAGTTGGCGCATCGATATCGGCTGGCTCACCGGCAGCGTGCAATCCAGGGCGTTGCCATGAGGCGCCAGGCCGGTTTCACTTTGCTCGAAATGCTCGCCGCCCTGGCGTTGATGGCGCTGGGCTCTACGGTGCTGTTGGTTGCATTCGGGCAGAGTGCGCGTTCGCTGGCGCAAGTCGCCCACAGCGACCGCCTGACCCACGCCGCGCTGAGCGTGCTGGATCAGGAAGCGAGTGGCCCGCTGACGGAAGGCATCAGCCAGGGCGAACTCGATGGCATCCATTGGCAACTGACGTGCACCTCTGAGCCGCCGCGCCTGTTTCGTCTCGACCTGATCGTCAGCGAAGGCCCGTATCAAGCCCGGTTCAGCACCTTGAAGGCCCGCCTGTGAAGCGCTCTCAGCAGGGTTTCACCTTGCTGGAGATGCTCGTGGTGTTGAGTTTGCTCAGCGTATTGCTGGTGCTCGTCAGTGGCGCCTTGCTGGGGGCCAACCGCGCGGTGGCCAAGGCCCAGCGCTACACCGCCAGCCTGGATCAAATGCGCGCGGCCCAGCAGTTCTTGCGCACCTCGATCAGCGAGGCGTTGCCGTTGTACGTCGGGCATGCCGAGGGCTTTTTCATTGGCACGGCCGAGCGCCTGACGTTTGTGACGACCTCTCCCGGCGTGCTCGGCGGCGGGATTCAGCAGGTCAGCGTGCAGCGAGCCGGGCAGGATCTACAGGTCGGGTTTGCCGGCCTTGAACCCCAAGTGCTGTTGAGCAATATCGACGGTGTGCACTTCAGTTATCGCGGCCAGTCGCCGCTGGGCCAGGCCACCGGCTGGCTGGATGAATGGCCGTGGCCCAAGCGTTTGCCCGGCGCGGTGCGTATCGCGGCGAACGTCAACGGGCCGGTGCCGTGGGTCACCCAGGTGATTGCCCTGCGCCTGAATCTGGCCAGCGCGGGCACAGCAGAATGAGGCGTCAACGCGGTGCCGCGCTGTTGCTGGTGCTGTGGGTATTGGCCTTGCTCAGTGTGTTGCTGGGCGGGCTGGCCGGTTGGGTGCAACTGCAAAGTCGCCAGGCACTGTGGCTGCGCCAGCATGCCCAAACGGTATTGGCCGCCGAGGCGGGTATCGCGATGGTCATGGCTGGGCAACGCTGGGTTGCCGATGGCCGCGAAATACCCCTGAGCTTCGACGACGCTCAAATACACGTCAGCCTGCGCAGCGAGCGCGGCAAGTTGTATGTGGTTAACGCCGAGGCGGATGACTTCAGCCGCCTGGCCCTGGCCTGCGGTGCCACCCGGGCCCTGGCCGCGCAATTGGCAGAGGCTCTCGATGCACGGCGCAATCAGGGCCTGGCGCCGTTTCGGGTGCTGGAAGAAGTGCGTCAGTTGCCCGGTATGACCCAGGCGCTGTACAGCCGATTGCTGCCGGAAATCACTTTGTGGAGCGACCTGGATCGCCCCGATCCGGCCTTCGCCAGCCCGCTGATGCGCCAGGCGTTGAACCTGCCGCACCCCCACGCCGAGGGTAGCGACCCCGGTGAAATGCTGGAAATCGACAGCCGCGCCGAGCGCCCCGGTGGCTACCAGGCGCGGTTGCACGTCACGGTTTTATCAAGCCCCCAGGAGGACGGCGCGCAACCCTACCGGGTGCTGCGTTGGCACAAATGAATCGACTGGAACCCATCGCCCGGTATTGGCGCGGCAGCCTGCTGCAACAGGGCTGGCGCCTGTGGCTCGCAGAGTTGCGTGCCTGTGTGCCGAGTTGGCTGGCATTGCAGGAGCCGCCGGAGCACATCCATCATTGGCCTTTGAAAGCGCCGGTTGTGCCGGATACTGCACGCCAAGTGTTGATGCTTGCCCCGCACACGGTACTGCTGCAAACCGTGCAACTGCCCCTGGCCGCAGCGCGCAACCTCAGTACCGTCGTCGGTTATGAGCTGGACCGTTTCACACCCTTCGACGCCGAGCAGTTGTATTTTGTCGCACACCTGCAACAGCGCACGGCGGCCCATCTTGAGGTGACGCTGGTGGCGATCCTGCGTGAACACCTGGACCGGATCCTCGCCGACTGCGCCGCCCTTGGCCTGCACCCGTATCGTGTGGATGCCGCAGGCCTGGGTATCGACTTGCTCCCCGCCCCCCTGCGGCCGCGCAAACAGCCGCGTGGCAAAGGCCTGCAACGCAGCCTGCCCTGGCTGTGCGGCGCACTGCTGATCGCCGCGATGCTGTTGTGGCTCAATGACCGCCAGCGTGTGGTCGACGCCATGCGCGCCAGCGTCGAGCGGCAACAAATCCAGGTCGCCGAAGTACACGCCTTGCGCCAGCAATTGCTCAACACCCGTGGCGCGGCGCAGTACCTCACCCGGCACAAGCTCGCCCAGCCACCGTTGGCCGCGCTGCTCAATGACCTCACCACTTGCCTGCCTGCCGATACCTGGCTCGACCAGTTGGACGTCAAGGACGGTGAAGTCTCCCTCTCCGGGCAAAGTGCCAAAGCCAGCGGCCTGATCACCCGTCTCAAAGGTTGCCGGCGCCTGGAAAACGCTCAGTTCGAAGGGGTGATTCAACCCGATGCACACACCGGCAAAGACAGGTTTGCCTTGCGTGCCCACTTGCGCCAGGAGGCCGCCTATGTGCCGACCCCTTACACCCCGTGAACGTCGCGGCGCGGCGTTGCTGCTGCTGGCGGTGGTCGCAGGCACCGCGTATTGGCTGTTGATCGACAGCTGGTTTGCCGGGCCCTTGCGCACCATGGGCGAGCAGGCCGAGCAATTGCGCGAGCAGCAGCAACGCTATGCCGGCGTGTTGCGCCAGGGTGAGACGCTGCGCCGCCAGCTTGCGCAAGCGCAGCAAGACCCGGCCAGCAGCACCAGCCTGTTGCCCGGCGATGACCCCGACGTGGTCGCCGCCGACCTGATGCAACGCCTCGCCGATTTGGTCAGCAGCCACGCCAGCCTCGGTGGCGGTTGCAGCCTGACCCAGCGCAAACCCATCACCCCGGAACAGGACAGCGGCGAGCCGTATCGTCAGGTGCAGGTCAGCCTGACGCTCAACTGTGCCATCGAGCCTTTGGAGGCGTTGCTGCATGAACTGGAGTATCAGCCGCCGTTTCTGTTCGTCGATGAACTGCGCATCCGCCGCAGTCGAGAAGCGCCGGCGATGGGCGGTGCCGGGAAACTGCAGGTGCAGTTGTTGGTACGCGGCTACCTGCAACCCGAGGTGGCGCGATGAGGGGTGTATTGCGTCCGTTGGAGTGGGGCTTGCTCGGTTTGTCGGGTTTGCTCGGTGTGTTGATGGCGGTCATCCTCAGCAGCATTGGCGACGAACCCCAATGGCTGCCCGAACCGGACGCCCATACCCAGGCTTCGGCCCGCGTGCAGGTTGCACCGAATGTCCCGCTGGAAAACCTCGCCGCCACCTGGCAGGCACCGCTGTTCAGCCCGGACCGCAGCCCCGACCGCGAGGTGGGTAATGCCCGCGTCTCGAGCCTGGCCAACCTGACGCTCAGCGGCATCATGATCACCGGCAACCTGCAAATGGCCCTGCTCAAACAGGCCAACGGCCCGGCATTGACCGTCCGCCTCGGCCAGACCCTGCCCAACGGCTGGCGCCTGGAACACCTCACCCCGCAATCCGCCCGATTCGCCCTGGATGGCCGCACCCAAACCCTGAATCTCTACGCCAAGCGTTTGCCACCGCCATCCTCCCGCCCACCCGTGACTCTGCCCCGCGAGCCTCTCCCTTGATCGACCTGCGCACCTCCCTGTTTTGCCTGGCCACTGCCGTCTCTTTGGGGGGCTGTGGTTCCATCCCTGACCGCCTTGATGCGGACGACGATCTGCTCCACGAAGCCCTGCAAGGCACAGGCTCGCAGCGCCCGCCGACCGAAGCGCCTGCGCCCGACAACCCCCAGCCCCAAGCCCACGTTGCGCCGCAACGCCAGTTGATCCGTGGCAACCAACAGTTTGTGCGCCCGCCAGCGGCGACCGCGTTGGCGAAAGAGGAGGGGGGCGACATCGTGTTCAACTTTGCCGACCAGCCGATCGAGGCGGTGATCAACAGCGTGATGGGCGACCTGCTGCACGAAAACTACAGCATCGCCCAGGGCGTGAAAGGCAACGTGAGCTTTTCCACCTCCAGGCCGGTGGATAAACAACAGGCGCTGTCGATCCTCGAAACCCTGTTGTCCTGGACCGACAACGCGATGATCCGCCAGGGCCAGCGCTATGTGATCCTGCCCGCAGACCAAGCCGTGGCGGGCAAGCTGGTGCCGCAGATGAACGCGGCCGCGCCCTCCAGCGGGCTTTCGGCGCGGCTGTTCCCGTTGCGTTTTATCTCCGCCACCGAGATGCAAAAACTGCTCAAGCCGTTCGCTCGGGAGAATGCGTTTTTGCTGGTCGACCCGGCGCGTAACGTCTTGAGCCTGGCGGGCACACCGGATGAGCTGGCCAACTATCAGGACACCATCGACACCTTCGATGTGGATTGGCTCAAGGGCATGTCGGTGGGCGTGTTTGGCCTGCAACGCGCGTCGGTGGCCGAGCTGATGCCTGAGTTGCAAGCGATGTTCGGCACGGACAGCGGCAGCCCCTTGGCGGGCATGCTGCGGTTTTTACCGATCGAACGGACTAATTCGGTGGTGGCGATTTCTTCGCAACCACAGTACCTCAGCGAAGTGGGCGACTGGATTCGCACCATCGACGAAGGCGGCGGCAACGAACCGCAGATGTACGTTTACGACGTGCGCAATATGAAGGCGGCGGACCTTGCCAAGTATCTGCGGCAGATCTACGGCATAGGCGCGATCAAGGACGACCCGCCGGCGAAAGTCGCGCCGGGGCTGCGCACGGCGACCCTGTCCTCGCCCAACAACAGTGTGCAGAACCCTGCGCCTGTTGCTGACGAGCCGGAGCCGGAAAGCACCGAGATGGCGCCAAGCGCCAGCCTCGAAGCGGGCACCCGTATTACTGCGCAGAAAAGCAGCAACCAACTGCTGGTGCGTACCCGGCCGGCCCAGTGGAAAGAGATCGAGGCCGCGATCAAACGCCTCGACAATCCGCCGCTGCAAGTACAGATCGAGACGCGCATTCTTGAGGTCAAGCTCAGTGGTGAACTGGACCTTGGGGTGCAGTGGTACCTGGGGCGTCTGGCGGGTAACTCCACCAGCACCACGGTGGCTAACGCCTCCGGCAGCCAGGGTGCACTGGGCGGTGGCGGGGCAGGGTTGGGGGCCACGGATGCGCTGTTTTATTCGTTTGTCAGTTCCAACCTGCAAGTGGCGTTGCATGCATTGGAAAAGAACGGGCGCACCCAGGTGTTGTCGGCGCCGTCGCTGGTGGTGATGAACAATCAGCCGGCGCAGATTCAGGTGGGGGACAACATTCCGATCAGCCAGACCACGGTCAATACCGGGACCTCGGATACCACATTGAGCAGCGTTGAGTATGTGCAGACCGGGGTGATTCTGGATGTGGTGCCGCGCATCAATCCGGGGGGGCTGGTGTATATGGATATTCAGCAGCAGGTCAGTGATGCGGAGCGTCAAAGTGGTGATGCTGATACGCCGGTGAATCCGCGTATCTCGACGCGTTCGGTGTCGACGCAGGTGGCGGTGCAGAGTGGGCAGACGGTGTTGCTTGGGGGGTTGATCAAGCAGGACAACGCTGAGGGGGTTAGTTCGGTGCCGTATTTGGGGAAGATTCCGGGGTTGCGGTGGTTGTTTGGGAGTACCAGCAAGTCCAGGGAACGGACGGAGTTGATTGTGTTGATCACGCCGCGGGTGGTGACCAGCAGCGGGCAGGCGCGGCAGGTGACGGATGATTATCGGGAGCAGATGCGGCTTTTGAGGGCCCCGGGGGAGTGAGTGGGGTGGGGTACATATCCGTTATTTGAGTGAAGGCTGAAAGTGGTTCCGCCCTTACGGCGGGTCACTTTGAAAAGCGCAAAGTAACCAAACGCTCTTGCCCCAACACTCGGCACCTCGCTCACGCTCGGTGTGCCCGTAATCCGACAGCGTGTTTTAACGGGGCGCCCAGGATCAAGAGCAAAAGCACGGCCGCCTGACAGCCGGCCTGAGTGGTGTAGATCAAAAGCGCGGTCCAGCTCCCACAGAAAAGCAAAGCCGAGCGCGATCAAAAAATGTGGGAGCGGGCTTGCTCGCGAAAGCGGTGGTTCAGTCAACATATTTGTAATTGCGAGACCGCATTCGCGAGCAAGCCCGCTCCCACATTTGGATCTTCATTTGTCTGGGAGATCGCAACCTGCCCTGGCAAAAACAGCGCTTTTGATCCAACCACTCAGGCCGGCTGTCAGGCCGCCGTGCTCTTGCTTTTGATCTTGATCTCAGGCGCCCCGTTAAACACGCTGGCCGAACGCAGGCTTGAATCCGTGGGCAACCCGGCAGGACGCCGGGTTAGCCGCGATGGGCCAGGGATGGCCCATGGCGGCGGCCCACGGATTCAAGCCTGCGTTCGGGCATGCCGAGCCTAGGCGAGGCACCGAGTGCAGGGGCAAGAGCCCTTTGGTTACTTTGGGGCTCTTTTCCAAAGTGACCCGCCGTAAGGGCGGAACCATAAGCAGCCATCACCCAAATACCGGATATGCCCCCCTGACAATCTCAAAAAAGACATTACACATATGAATAACATAATCAAAAAATAATGAATTCCAAGAATATTAGCTTATGCCCAAATAGCATTATATTTTTAAAAACCATTCCGTTATGTTTGATCGCAACAGCCTACCCCTGACCTCGGATGGTACCCAGCGTGATTCAGATTCTGCGCGCCATAACCGGGTAAAGACCCTGCGGCAGAATCGTTGGAAGGGAGTTCAACGTATGTTGCCAATTCAAACCCCGCACTCGCTCCACACCTAGTTCCAGACCGCCGATACCGCTGAAAAAACCGAGCACCGCGCCCGCCCGCGCGACGGCCCGACTTCGCGATCTGGAAAGTTTGGAGTGGTTATGAAGCAAGTCTTGCAACCCACCGCTGCCCTGGCGCTGGCCCTGTTGGCCAACACCGCCCAGGCCCAGGACGACAGCACCCTGTCCACCGTAGTGGTCACCGGTAACCGTGGCGCTGAACAGCGCACTGTCACCAGTAGCCCGGTGCCGATTGATGTGGTCAGCGCCAAGCAACTGCAAAGCACTGGCAAGCCCGGACTGATGGAAGCCCTGAGCGCCGTCATCCCCTCGCTGACCCTGCCGGAAAAAACCGGTTGGGACGCCAGCGGCATCGCCCGGGCACCCAACTTGCGCGGCCTGAGTGCGGCCGAAGTGCTGGTACTGGTCAACGGCAAGCGCCGCCACACCAGCGCCACCCTGAACATCAATGGCATCAACACCGGCGCGGCGCCGGCTGACCTGGATTTGATTCCGATCAGCGCCATCGACCACGTCGAAGTCCTGCGCGACGGCGCCGCCGCCCAATATGGTTCCGATGCGATTGCCGGGGTGATCAACGTGATCCTCAAGGCCGACACCCGCGGCACGTCGGTGACCAACGTCGGCCAGGGCTACGACGGCAAGAAGCAGACCGTGCAGCAAAGCCTCAACAAAGGTTTCGAAGTCGGCAACGGCGGCATCGTGCAATTGGCCCTGGATGCCCGCAGCCAGAACGATGACAACAAGGCCAGCGCCAACGGCTACAGCTATGCACAGGCCTTTGATCAGGCAGGCCGTGCGACCTATGGCGGCTACGGCACACCCAAAACCAACCTGCTGACCCTGGGCTACAACGCCGAGCTGCCGGTCGATGACCGCTTGAGCCTGTACTCCTTCACCACCTATTCACGGCGCAAGGCCGAGCAGGGGCAGAATTTCCGCCTGCCGACCATCACCAACACCATCACCACCGGGCCAAACGGTTACCCGGCCGGTTACACGCCGACCTGGTACATCGACGAGGACGATTTCCAGGCCGCGTTCGGTGGCAAAGGCACCGTCGGCGAGTGGGACTGGGACCTGTCCACCACCTACGGGCGCAACGAGGCGGAGCAGGGCACCACCCACAACCAGAACCCGTCTTTGGGCGAATACACGCCAAACAGCTTCACCTCCGGCACCTGGATTTCCACCGAACTGACCACCAACCTCGACTTCAAGCGCGGCTTCGACATCGGCCTGCAAAAGCCGCTGGACCTGAGCTACGGCTTCGAGCATCGGCGTGACACCTATGAGGTGCAGGCCGGTGATTACGCGTCCTATGCCAACGGCGGCTACTGCGTGGCGCCAGGCAATTGCGCGTCGTCCGGGGCCCAGGTCACCAACGGCATTTCGCCGGACGAAGAAAGCAGCGCCTCGCGCAACAGCCTCGCCAGTTATGTCGATGTGGGCTTCAACCCGCTGCCGGATTGGTATGTGGGCAGCGCGTTTCGCTATGAGCATTACAACGAAGGCGTGGGCGCCACCCGCAGCGGCAAGCTGACCACCCGCTACGACTTCACCCCGCAATTCGCCGTGCGCGCCACCGTCAGCAATGGCTTTCGTGCGCCGTCGTTGGCCAACAGCCTGTTCAGTGCGCGCTCCACCACCTATGGCGTGGTGGACGGGGTCTATCAGTCGATCAACTACGGCGTGCTGCCGGTGAGTTCGGCGGCGGCCAAGGCCCTTGGCGCGCAGGATTTGAAACCCGAGCGCTCGACCAACTTCAGCCTCGGCTTCACCCTCACGCCTACCGACCGCCTGAACTTCACGGCCGATGCCTACGTGATCAACCTGCGCGACCGCATCACGCTGACCGGCACCTTGCTCGGCCCTGAAATCACCCAGGTGTTGCAGAACAGCGGCATCAACTCCACCTCCGGCGGCCAGTACTTTCTCAACGGTGCTGACACCCGCACCAAAGGCGTGGACCTGGTCAGCAACTACACCCAGGACCTCGGCCGGTTCGGCTCGCTGAAGTGGACGGCCGCGTTCAACTGGAACCAGACCAAAATCCTCAGTTACAAGGACTCAACCACCATCCTGGGCACCTCGTACGAGCTGATGGACCGTCAGGCCCGAGGCTTGATCACCGATGTGCAACCCAAGACCAAGCTGATCCTGGGCGGCGACTGGAGCATCGACCGTTTCAACCTCAACCTGGCCCTGACGCGCTACGGCGCTTACAAAGAGGTCAACGTCTCCGCCGACCGCAGCCTGGACCGTATCTACAGCGCCAAATGGATCACCGACCTCGACCTTGGCTACAACCTCACCAAAGACCTCAACATCGCCATCGGCGCCAAGAACCTGTTCGACCAGTACCCCAAGAAACAAGGCGTGCCGAGCAGCACCATGGTTGCCAGCTACGGCACTTATTCGCCCTACGGTTTTACCGGCGGGTACTACTACACCCGCTTGACCTATGCCTTCTAAGGCGGAGGAATAACACATGCCCATTGTCGCCAAGTCCTATGACCTGATCGAAAACGTCAGCCCGGTCCGCCAGGCCCGCGTTTCAACGCCGATCAAAGCCCTGCAAGTGGTGCCCGCGCGGCATCCGTGGCGCTGGGCCGGGTCGATTTTTGCCGCGCTGGTACTGCTGGCCATCGCCCATTCACTGGCCACCAACCCGCGTTGGGAGTGGGGCGTGTTTGGCCAGTGGTTTTTCTCGCCTTCGGTACTGCGCGGCCTCGGCCAGACGCTGCTGCTGACGCTGCTCAGCACGGTGTTCAGCGCCATTCTCGGCACCGGGCTGGCACTGGCGCGGTTATCGGGTTCACCGCTGCTGTCGGCATTGGCCTGGGGCTATATCTGGTTTTTCCGTTCGATGCCGGCGCTGCTGGTGCTGATCATCCTCTACAACTTTGCCTACCTGTATGACCACATCGTGCTCGGCGTGCCGTTCACCTCGGTGGTGTTCGCCGAATGGTCCACAGTGGATGTGCTCAGCCAGTTCACCGTGGCCGTGTTGGGCCTGAGCCTGATGCAGGCGGCCTATGCGGCGGAGATCATTCGCGGCGGTCTGATCGGTGTGGACGCCGGCCAGCACGAAGCTGCGGCGGCGCTGGGTTTGCCGGCGTCACGGCGAATCTTCCGCATCATCCTGCCCCAGGCATTACGCTCGATTCTGCCTTCGGGTTTCAACGAAATCATTGGCCTGGTCAAGGGCACGTCCATCGTCTACGTGCTGGCCTTGCCCGAGCTGTTCTACACCGTGCAGGTCATCTACAACCGTACCCAGGCGGTGATCCCGCTGCTGATCGTTGCAACGGTCTGGTACCTGATCATCACCAGCGTGCTGACCAGTGCCCAGTACTACGTCGAGCGCCATTTCGCCCGGGGCACCGCGCGCGTGCTGCCACCGACGCCACTGCAACGCGTGCGCCGCTGGCTCAAGGAGAAATCCCATGAGTGAAGCTCGCGCCGGCCGTATCCAGATCCAGGGCGTGGGCAAGCGCTTTGGCAACCAGCAGGTGTTGAAAGACATCGACCTGACCATCGCGCCGGGTGAGGTCACGGTGATTCTCGGGCCTTCCGGCTCGGGTAAATCCACCTTGCTGCGCACCATCAACCACCTGGAGAAAATCGACAGCGGCCACATCACCATCGACGGTGAATACGTCGGCTACCGGCGCAAGGGCGACCTGCTCTACGAGCTCAAGGAGCGCGAGATTCTCAAGCGCCGTATCGACGTGGGTTTTGTGTTCCAGAACTTCAACCTGTTCCCGCACCTCACCGCCTGGGAAAACATTGCCGAAGCGCCGCTGGCCCACAAACGCTGGAGCAAGGCCCAGGCACAAGGCAAAGCGGCTGAACTGCTGGCCAAGGTCGGCCTGGCGGACAAGGTCGATGCTTACCCGCGCCAACTCTCCGGTGGCCAGCAACAGCGCGTCGCCATTGCCCGCGCGTTGGCGCTGGACCCCAAAGTGCTGCTGTTCGATGAACCCACCTCGGCCCTTGACCCGGAACTGGTGGGCGAAGTCCTCGACGTGATCAAGGGCCTGACCCAACTGGGCGTGACCCTGGTGATCGTCACCCACGAGATCGGTTTTGCCCGCGAAGTGGCCGACCACGTGGTGTTTCTCTGCGACGGCCAACTGATCGAAGAAGGCCCGCCCGAACAGATTTTCCGCCAACCCCGACATCCCCGCACCGTGGCCTTTCTCGGCAAGGTGCTTTAGTTCAAGGAGTGACTGCCATGTTTATCTCTGCTGCCCGCGTAGCCCTGCTGACGCTTGCCGTCAGCGCCGCACAAACGGCGTTTGCCGTGCAAACGGTGGACCTCAGCCCCGACCGCCCGCGCATTCATGCACCGCGCAATGACGCGGCCATCGCGCAGATCCCGCCGGGCTTCAAGTTCGCCCAGCCCGGCAAATTCACCGTGGCCGTGTCCGGCGTGGCCGGGCCACCGCTGGCGCTGCTGGCCAACGACGACAAGACCACCATCGGCAGCGAAGCCGACACCGCGCAGCTTGTGGCGGATAGTTTGGGCCTGCAACTCAACGTGGTGCAGACCAGCTGGGAAGACTGGCCGCTGGGTGTCAGCTCGGGCAAATACGACGCGGTGATCAGCAACGTCACGGTGACCGAAGCGCGCAAGAAGCGTTTCGACTTCGCCACCTACCGCCAGGATGTGCTGGGGTTTTATGTGAAAACCACCAGCAAGATCACCGAGATCAAACAGGCCTCGGACATCGCCGGGCTGAAGATTATCGTCGGCTCCGGCACCAACCAGGAGAAAGTCCTGCTGGCCTGGAACGAGGCGAATGAAAAAGCCGGGATCAAACCCGCGCTGTTGCAGTACTTCGATGACCAGGCCGCCGGGCAACTGGCGGTGCAGTCCGGGCGCAGCGATGCACTGTTCGGTCCCAACTCGGTGTATGCCTATTCCGCCGCGATCACCGGCGGCATCAAGCTCGTCGGCACGGTGAACGGTGGCTGGCCATTGAAAGCGGATATCGCCGTGACCACGCGCAAGGACAACGGCCTGATTCAGCCCATCCACACCGCGCTGGAAGGCGCGATTGCCGGCGGCCAATACGAGCAGGTGCTGCAACGCTGGGGCCTGGCTATCGAACGGGTCGACACGTCGCTGATCAACCCACCGGGCCTGCCGGATTAAGGAGTCGCGAGCATGGGACTGACACGACGTGAAGCGCTGTCGAGCATCGCCGCCGTCGGCGGTGAGAAGGCCGCCAAGGATGCGCTGGCGGCATTGGGGTTAGGGCCGTCGTCGCATCGCCGGCCACAACCGTTGAAACTCAAGGACGGCCTGGGGCAGGGCACCCGCGTGCTGGTGCTGGGCGCCGGGATTGCCGGGCTGGTCACTGCGTTGGAACTGACCCGCGCCGGTTTCACGGTGCAAGTGCTGGAAGCCCGCGACCGCGTGGGCGGGCGCACCTGGACCCTGCGCAACGGCGACCGTGTGGACTACACGGATGGCCGCACGCAAACCGTGGCGTTCGATCAGGGCCTGTATTTCAACGCAGGCCCGGCAAGGATCCCGAGCCAGCACCGTACGCTTCTTGATTACTGCAGTGAGCTGGGCGTGCCATTGGAGGTCTTGGTCAACAGCAGCCATGGCGCTCAGGTGCGGCCGGACTTGCAGCAACCGGCGTTCACCGTCGGCCAGGCGGTCAATGATACGCGCGGGCACCTGTCCGGCTTGCTCGCCAAGGCGGTGCAGCGTGATGCCCTTGATGATGTATTGAGCAGCGAAGAGCGCACGCGTTTGCTGGCGTTTTTGCAGGTGTACGGTGACCTGTCGCAAGCGCTGGCGTTTGAGGGCAGCCTGCGGTCCGGTCACCTGGAATCGCCCGCCCATCCGGGCGCATTGCCGCCCAGCGCCCGCCCGATCGGTCTGGAGCGCCTGCTGCATCCTGAGTTGTGGGGCGCGCTGCTGCACACCGAATTTCCGGAGTTTTCCGCGACCATGTTTCAGCCGGTCGGCGGCATGGACCGCATCACCGACGCGTTCTACGGGCGCGTGCGTGATCACGTACAACTCGGCGCCCAGGTCCGCCAGATCCGCCAGCTGGACGACGGCGTGGCGGTGACCTACCACGACAAACACAGCGGCCGTGAACAGGTGGTGCGTGCCGATTACCTGATATCCACGCTGCCTTTGCGACTGCTGGCCAAACTCGACACTGACTTCAGCGACCCGATCAAAGCTGCGCTGCGCAGCACGCGCAGTGACCAGGCGACCAAAGTGGCGTGGCAGTCGCCGCGCTTTTGGGAAACCGATTACCGCACCTATGGCGGCCTGTCGTGGATCGAACACCCGGCCCGCCTGCTGTGGTACCCGAGTAATGATTTGAATACCCGCAGCGGCCTGCTGGTGGCGGGTTACGTGACCGGGGAGGGCGCCGACGTGTTTGGCGCGCAGCCGTTTGAACAGCAGTATGCCACGTCGAAAGAGGCGGTAGAACTGCTGCACCCAGGCTATTCGAAACACCTGCGCAACCCGCTGGCAGTGTCCTGGGAACAAATCCCTTACAGCGAAGGCCCGTGGCTGCAACGCGAACACTTCCCGGCCGACGCCAGCGCCTTGCTCGAAGCCGGCCATGGCCGCGTGTACTTCGCCGGTGACGGCCTGGTGCAAAGCGGCGTGGGCATCTGGCAGGAATCGGCGGCCAATTCGGCGCGCCATGTGGTCGGGCAACTGGCGGAGCGCGTGACTCAACAGCGACATCTTGCGGCCCTGGCCGCCTCTTAAGGAGCACCAACATGAGCGACAGCATTCAACGCACCAGCGTCGGCGATTTTCCGATTTCGCAGACCGTCACCGTCCCGGCCTCCGCCAGTTTGATATTTGTCAGCGGTACCTTGCCCGATCTTCACGACGCAAACGCCCCGGCGGGCACACCTGCGGCGTATGGCAATACCGAAGTGCAGACGGTGTCGGTGTTCAACAAGTTACGCAAGATCCTCCGGCAGCAGGACCTGGACCTGGGCGACATCGTGCAGTTGCGCGTGTTTCTGGTCGGTGCCGAAGAGACCGGCGGCAAGCTGGATTTCGCCGGGTTGCAGGCGGGGTACACGCAGTTTTTTGGTACGCCGCAGCAACCGAACAAACCGGCACGCACGGCGTTGCAGGTGGTGGCGCTGCCTTTGCCGGGTGCCCTGGTGGAAGTGGAGGCGGTCGCGGCCAGGCCGCTTTGATCAATTAATGCGTGGCGTCGAGCTTCTCCTGGGTGGCCTTGTCGATGAGATGGCGCAGCCTCTCGAAGATGGGTTCGGCATCCGTGTGTTTTTTGCCGTAAGCCAGGTTGAAGGCGTAGTCGAAATCGGGCGGGTTCAGCCCCTGGGTGTGTTGCAGCAGGGTTTCCAGCTTGTCCATGGCCTTGACGGCCTTGGCTTCCGGTGACGCTGCGTTTTCGTAGTCGTCCCACAGTGCCAGGATTTCGTCGCGCAGGGGGCTGTCCAGGGATTGGGCCAAAACCAGCAAGTCATTACGCTCCTGCTCGCCCTTGTTGGGAAATGCTGCCTGACTGACCGCCGGGATGTCGCCATGGAGGGCTTCGCCCAAGTCATGGATGACACACATTTTGAGGATTTTCAGTAAGTCGAGGCCCGGGAGTTCATCGGCGAACACCATCGCCATCAGGCACAGGCGCCAGCTGTGTTCGGCCGTACTTTCGGTGCGGCCGGACGCGGTGTGGGCGCTTCTGAGCACGTCCTTGAGTTTTTCTGCCTCGCGCAGAAAGTCGAGGCGACCTTTGATTTTTTCAATGTCCATGCGTTTGCCCATGTCTTAAAGCGTAAAGCCTAGGCGCCAGGGTGCGACTCGTCCACGCATAAAATATGCGCGGGCGGGTGTCAGAGCGTCTCGACCAGACGCGCGGCGCTACCGTCGCTCAAGATCAGGCGCGTCCAGCGGCACAGGCTGGGGTGAATGGGAACGAGGCTCGAGGCGTTGCTGCCGGTCATAAACTCCAGCGCCGCTGGCGCCTGGGTTTCGCGCCAGCCAGTGGTTTCGAGCGCGGCCTCGACCTGCACAATTTCGGGCGTTGCGAAGTGCCATAGCGACTGCCCCATCAATTCGCCCAGCGGCCTGCTGAATTGCGCGGCGCGGGAAGGCGAACACGCCAGCAGGCGATGGGTCAGGTCGCACACCAGATGCACCGGGCGCGAATGCCCCGCTACCAGCCGGGCCAGCGCCTGATCGGCAGCCGCCTCGAGGCGCGCGGCCAACAACCGCTCAAGCTGGTGCTGCGCGTCCGGGTCCATAGCCAGTGCGCCGCTTTCCCAGCGTGAAATGGTCGATTGGGTCACCTTGAACAGCTGCGCGGCATGGCTTTGCTTGACGCGGTGCAGCGTTCGCCAACGCCGCAGGGCAATACCTGGCAAGGCGGGCTTGAGCAATGGCGCGGGCATTTGGACCTCCGTAGTGGGTCGGCTGGGTTGTCAGTGTGATGGGTGGGGAAGCAGGCAAGCCAGCTCCCACACTTGAACGTGGGTTTATTTTTATTCCTGCAACTGCAACGCCTGTTGTTTGAGCCCGCGTTTCTGCTCAAACGGCAATTTCTCATCATCCCCGTACGGCGCGCTGTACCAGTTGCCATAGCTTGGGTTGGGCAGCAGGAACCAGCGCTGCCCGAACCACTTCACGTAGGGTTCGGCCGCCTTGCGCTGGGCCGCCAGGGTGTTGTGTTCAGCCTGCACAAAATCCCCCAGCGAATCCCCGGCCATCAACAACACGCGCGCATGGCTGGCGACCCACTGGCGGCGGCAATTTTTGCCGTACCCGGCGCTCTCGCAATGGCCGGTGGGCGTGCTGGCGGCGAGCACCTGCTCATCGTTTTCCACCGGGAAACCACGCAGGCGCAAGTTGGCGACCGTGGCTGCCACCTGGCTGTGTTCACGGTTGGTCAGGTAATAAACCTTGATGCCTTTTTTCTGCGCAGCCTGCAGGAATGCCACCGCACCCGGGAGTGCCTGGGCCTTGGCCTGATCGACCCAAGTGTTCCAGCGGTCGTAGGAGTAGACCTGATTATTGATGATGTCCCGCGCGTTGAGCGGCACGTTGTCCAGCAACGTTTCATCGATATCCACCACCACGGCGGGCGGCAACCCCTTCAGGTCTCGCGCAGGAAAGGGCAGTGCATCCCAGCTCGGGTCGGCGAGGGCCACGTCGAGTTGGCGGGTGGCGCTGGCGAACAACTGGCGATAGATCAACTCGTGTTCGATGGACGTCTGGGTCCAAAGCACCGCATCGAGTTGGTCATTGGCCGGCGGGTGTTGCTGGCAGCCAACCAGCACCGTGGCCAGCAGGCAGACGCTGGTGAAGAACAGGTTACGCATGGGCAGGTCTCTGAAGGGGATGGGCAGCACAGTACTGCATTCACCGGCGCTTTACAGGCATCAAGTCCTGATCAATCGCCCAGTGCGGCTGGCCGGGTTGCAGGCATACACCGCCAACCCAGCGTTCCAAGCTGGCAAAATCCAGCCAGTTGGCGCCGCCGCTTACAACCTCCTGCCCCAACGCTGTCAATGCCAGCACGCGCTTGGGCCAATCCAGATGCGCCTCGGTTTGCAACAACAGCGGGTGCTGTCCCTCAATCAACGGCCGCAACAACGCGTGAAACATCATGTCCCCCAGAAACGGCAGCGGCTCGCGCTTGGCCATCAGCTCGGCGAACACTCGGCCGAAGGGCACCGGGCCGGCTTCGGCGATGTAGCTCAAAGACAGGCGTTCGGTGAGTGACAAGCCGTCACGAATGCCTGGCAACTCCTGCAACTGGCGCAGCAGCGCCGGCGCCAGAAAGGGCAGGGCCAGGTGGGTGTCATGGGCCAGTTCCGCCAGCTTGACCGGCGAGCTGTCGCAATACGCCGACCACGCCCGGCGGGCGAGTTGCACCGCGCCGTCATCAATCACGCGGCGTTGCGGCCATAACCACGCCAATACATCGGGCGCGAGCTGGCCGATGCCGATAAAACGCTCGACGCCGGGAATACGGTCAACCTCGATCAGCTCAAGTTTTTTCGGCGCGTGCTCAAGGCCCGCCAGCGCGCGGATCAGGAACAGTTGGTCATAGGCATCCGCCTCGCACCACAACACGCTGTGTTCGGCATTCGCCAGTTCTTCCAGCTGATCGTATTCATCGCTAATACGGTGTGCCGCATCGCTTGGGGCCATTGCAAACGCCTGGCTGATAAAAGCACTGCGCATTGCCCGGAAATCTTCCTTGGGCAAATCGCGAACCGGCCCCATGCACAGCGGGTCGGTGAGCATCCGGAACCGGCCTTTGAACCCGGCCACTTGCAGGCTGTGGGCGATGTCATTGCCACAGCGCCAGTGCGTGGTGCGGGCTTCGTCGCCGGCGTGGAAGCCGGGGTGGCGGGCGGCAAAGTCGATAGCGTCGACGTGCGCCTTGAGCTTGGGCCAACTGCTGAAACCCAGCTGCCTGGCGACCTGCCATTGGGCCTGGGACAGCGTGGCGCCCGGGTCCTGGTGTTTGAGGTGCGGCAACAGTTCCTTGGCGCGCTTGCGCTGCTGCTCAAGGTTCAGACGGCCGTTGGTGTTGGAGGCGAAAGGGCGCTGCGGCATACGATCTCCTTGCACAAACCTTGTCCGCTTTAAGGTTGGGAGTCGTAGAAATAGGAGATTTCAGTCAAGATCCTGGGCGCAGCCCTTTCCGCGGAAGGTGGCGTAGAAAGCGCCAGGCACGAAATATAGGCAGTGGGGTGGTTGTTTGCAAGCCGTTCAACCGAGTAATGAATTCATGACCGAAACACCGTTAATCGAGACCCGGGGCCTCACACGAGAGGACGAGCGCCGTCAGGTGCTTTTGCTCCAGCCGACGAATTTCACCCTCAACCGCGCCGACCGCGTGTCGATCACCGGGGCTTCCGGCTCTGGCAAGAGCGTATTCCTGCGTGCGCTGGCGTTGCTCGACGCGCCCACGGGCGGGCAGATCCTGTGGAACAGCCAGCCGATTGCCAACGCACAGATTCCCCACTACCGCAGCCACATCAGCTACCTGTCCCAACGCCCGGCGTTGATTGAGGGCACGGTGGAGGCCAACCTGCGTTTCCCGTTCAGTCTCAAGACCCTGCGCACGCGCAGTTTCGACCCGCAGGCGGTCATCACGCTGTTGGGGCATGCCGGCAAATCCCCGGATTTCCTGGAGAAAAACGCTGGCGACCTGTCGGGCGGCGAGTCCCAAGTGGTCTCGCTGATCCGCACCCTGCAACTGAACCCCGAGGTGCTGCTGCTGGACGAACCCACCGCCGCGCTTGATCCCGCGTCTTCGCGCGAGGTGGAAACGCTGATTGATGCCTGGTTCGCCGCGGATACTGCCCGCGCCTGTATCTGGGTGTCCCACGACCTCGACCAGGCCCGCCGCATGAGCGACATCCACTTGCAGATGAGTGCCGGTGTACTGAGCGGAGCGGCCCGGCCATGAACTATCAAAACCTCACCGCGCTGGACATGGGCATCGCCGCGTCGCTGATCCTGATCAATGGCGCGTTGTCGTTGCTGCTGCGCCTGGGCCTGGAGCGCCAGTTGCTGTGGGCGGCGGTGCGCACGGTGGTGCAGTTGCTGGCGATTGGTTACCTGCTCGGTTGGGTATTTGAATTCGCCTATTGGTACGTGGTGCTGCCGCTGATGTGCGCGATGACCTTGATTGCCGGCTTGTCGGCGGCCGGGCGCGGGCGACGCACGTACAGGGGGCAGCGCGCCGACAGCATCCTGTCGGTGTGGGGCAGTTCGTGGCTGGTGACGGCGGTGGGCCTGTTTGCGGTGATCCGTATCCACCCGTGGTACGAGCCGCAGTATGCGATACCGATTCTCGGCATGATCCTCGGCAATACCCTGACTGGCGTGTCCCTGGGTATTGAACGCATGACCCAGGAACTGACCTCGGGCCGCAACACCATCGAGATGATCCTGGCCCTGGGCGGCTCGCGCTGGGAAGCTGCCCAGGAAGCGATTCGCCAAGCGGTGCGCGCCGGCATGATCCCGACACTGAACCAGATGACGGTGGTCGGAATCGTCAGCCTGCCCGGCATGATGACCGGCCAGGTACTGGCAGGGGAGAGCCCGGTGGATGCGGTGCGTTATCAGATCGTGATCATGTTCCTGATCGCCGCGTCGTCGGCGCTGGGCACGGTCGGCGCGGTGCTGCTCACCTACCGGCGGCTGTTTTCGGCGAGCCACCGGTTTTTGCGTGACCGGCTGGAAGAGCGCTGACGCTCCCAAAACACGGGCGATCAAAATGTGGGAACTGGCTTGCCTGCGAAGGCGGCGGCACAGCCAATAAAAATAGTGCCTGTGCCGCCGCCTTCGCAGCCTCGCTAAAGCTCGACAGCTCCCACAGGGGATTTGCGGTGTGTGAACAATCACACTCGGCAGGGCCATCGTGCCAAGCATGTTTTCACGGGCACTGCGGATCAAGTGTGGGAGCTGGCTTGCCTGCGAAGGCGGCGGCACTGTCGATACAGGTGGAGCCTGACTCACCGCTATCGCAGGCACGGCCGATACAGGTGGAGCCTGACTCACCGCTATCGCAGGCAAGCCAGCTCCCACAGGGGATTTGCGGTGTGTGAACAATCACACTCGGCAGGGCCGTCGTGCCAGGCACTTTCTCACTGGCACTGGAGATCAAAATGTGGGAGCTGGCTTGCCTGCGAAGACGGCGGCACTGTCGATACAGGTGGAGCCTGACTCACCGCTATCGCAGGCAAGCCAGCTCCCACAGGGGATTTGCGGTGTGTGAACAATCACACTCGGCAGGGCCGTCGTGCCAGGCACTTTCTCACTGGCACTGGAGATCAAAATGTGGGAGCTGGCTTGCCTGCGATGGCGGCGGCACGGCCGATACAGGTGGAGCCTGACTCACCGCTATCGCAGGCAAGCCAGCTCCCACAAGGGTCCAGCGCACAGGTTTTAAGGCTGGTCCGGCACACCAAAGTCCAGCACCACTTTCATCGCCTGCGTCTTGTCCGCCGCCAACTCGAACGCCTGCACCGCTTCCTCAAACGGCACGGTGTGAGAAATCACCGGGCGCACATCGATCACGCGGCGGTTGAGCAAGTCCACTGCCTGGGCAAACTCCGCATGGAAGCGGAAGGTGCCGCGCAAATCGATCTCGCGGCTCACCAGCAGGTTCAACGGCAGCGACACATCACCGCCCAACCCCACCGTCACCAGCACGCCGCGCGGCGCGATGCATTCCAGGCCGTTGCGCAAGGCCTGGGCGCTGCCGGAGACTTCGAACATCACATCAAAGTAGCCTTTCTCGGCGGTGTAGCGTTTGAGCGCATCAGCACCGTCGGCGATGTTGTGGGTGCGCGTGGCGCCCATTTTTTCCGCGCAGGCGAGGGCGCTGGCGGACAAGTCCACCGCAACGATTTCACCCGCCCCGGCAGCGCGCAGGCTGCCGATCAGCAAATTGCCGATGGGCCCACAACCGGTCACCAGCACGCGTTTGCCGAAGACAGCGCCGGCGCGCTGAATCGCGTGCAACCCTACCGATAACGGCTCAGCCAGCGCCCCTTCAGCCAGGCTGACGGTGTCGGCCAGCCGATGCGCCTGGTGAGTCTCGATCACCAGGCTTTGGCGAAAAGCGCCCTGAATGTGCGGGAAGGGCATGGCACTGCCGTAGAAGCGCATGTTCAGGCAATGGTTCGGCAGGCCTTGATGGCAATAACGGCAACCGCCGCAAGGGCGCGACGGTGACACCGCAATGCGCTGGCCGACCTTGAACAAGCCGGCGTCAGTGCCCACGGCATCGATCACCGCCGACACTTCATGGCCGAGCACCATCGGCTCGCGCAGGCGTACGGTGCCGAAGCCGCCGTGCTGGTAGTAATGCAGGTCCGAACCGCAGATACCGCCCCGGGCGATGCGTACGCGCAGTTGGTCGGGGGCGAGGGTTTGCGGCTCATCCTGCGGATCGACCCGCAGGTCCTTCGAGGCATGGCAGACAATGGCGTGCATAAGGTTCTCCAGGGTTACAGCGACGCGGTGATGCCACCGTCGACGTACAGAATATGGCCGTTAACGAAGCTCGCGGCATCGCTGGCAAGAAACACCGCCGCGCCCGCCAGCTCCTCGACGTCACCCCAGCGTCGGCTCGGGGTGCGCTGCACCAGCCAGTCGCTGAATTCAGGGTTGGCCACCAGGTTGGCGTTGAGTTCAGTCTTGAAGTAGCCGGGGCCGATGCCATTAATGGTCAGGCCGTGCGGGCCCCAGTCAATCGCCATGCCCTTGGTCAGCATCTTCAGCGCGCCCTTGCTCGCGGCATACGGCGCAATGCCCGGGCGGCCCAACTCGCTTTGCACCGAGCAGATATTGATGATGCGCCCCCGTTTGCGCGGGATCATCGCCCGCGCCACGGCCTGGCCGACCAGAAAGGCGCTGTCCAGGTTGGTGCTGATCAATTCGCGCCAGTGCTGCTCGCTGTAGTCTTCCAGCGGGCCACGGCGTTGCATGCCGGCGTTGTTGACGAGGATTTCCAGCGGGCCGAGGCGTTCTTCGATATCGGCCACGGCGGCCTGAATCGCCGCGCTGTCGGTCACATCAAATGCTTGGGTATGCACCTGCAAACCTTGCGCCGCCAGCAGCGCCGCCGCGTCACGCAAGGTGCTGCGGTTGCGCCCGTTGAGCACCACCCGCGCACCGGCCTGGGCCAGCCCGCGGGCAATCGCCAGGCCGATGCCGGCGCTGGAACCGGTGACCAGCGCGAGTCGGCCATCGAGGCGGAAGTTGTCTAAAACGCTTTTCATGGGTTACCTCTCCTAACGCTTCACACCACCAACGACAGCAGCATGATGAACCCCAGGGCGGCGAAGGAGAGCACGGTCTCCATCAGCGTCCAGGTCTTGAAAGTTTCGACGACGGTCATGTTGAAATACTGCTTCACCAGCCAGAAGCCGGCGTCGTTGACGTGCGACAGCACCAGCGAACCGGCGCCCGTGGCGAGCACCAACAGCTCACGGTTCACCCCGGGCATCAGGCCGATGACCGGCGCAACAATCCCGGCGCCGGTAATGGTCGCCACCGTGGCGGAGCCTGTGGCCACGCGAATCACTGCCGCCACCAGCCACGCCAGCAGGATCGGCGAAATCTCGGCGCGCACCGCCATATGCCCGATCACATCACCGACGCCGCTGGCCACCAGCATCTGTTTGAAGCCACCGCCGGCACCGACGATCAACACAATCGCGGCCGTCGGCGCGAGGCTTGAATCCAGCAGCTTGCTCAACTGTTCCCGCGAAAAGCCCCGCGCCGCGCCAAAGGTATAGAACGCCAGCAGCAAGGCTGCGAGCAGGGCAGTGATCGGGTGGCCGATAAAGTCCATCCACACGCGGAACGTGCTGTCGGCAGCAAAGGCCACGTCGGCAAAGGTCTTGAGCAACATCAGCACCACCGGCAACAGAATGGTGATGACCGTGATGCCAAAGCCCGGCAGGTTGTCGCCCGAAGACTCCTTGGCGAGTTGCTCCATCAGTTCGTCCGACGCTTTGCCGGGTACGTAGCGTGAAATCAGGTTGCCAAACAGTGGGCCGGCGATCACCGCCGTGGGCAGGCCGACAATCAGCCCGTAGAAAATGGTCTTGCCGATATCGGCGCCGAAAATACCAATGGCCAAAAGCGGCCCCGGATGTGGCGGTACCAACCCGTGCACCACCGACAAGCCGGCCAGCAGCGGCATGCCGACTTTGATCAGTGACAGCCCGGTGCGCCGCGCGACGATAAACACCAGCGGAATCAGCAGCACAAAGCCGATTTCAAAAAACAGCGGAATGCCCACCAGGAACGCTGAAAACATCATTGCCCAGTGCACACGCTGTTTGCCGAAGGCGCGAATCAACGTGCGGGCGATCTGATCGGCACCACCGGAATCGGCCATCAACTTGCCGAGCATGGTGCCCAGGCCGAGGATGATGCCGACAAACCCCAAGACACCGCCAAAGCCGTCCTGGAATGACTTCATCACCTTGTCCACCGGCATGCCGGACGTCAGGCCGAGAAAGCCTGCGGCCACGGTCAGCGCAACGAAAGGGTGGACCTTGAGGTGGGTGATCAACAATATCAATCCGATAATCGTGACCAGCGCGTCCAGCAGTAGATAAGTGTCGTTAGCCATGCCGAGCATGGTGCCTCCTTGTTCTCATTGTTATAGGCCAAGCCCTGTCATATCGTGTATGACGGGGTGTTACTTCACCCCAGGCGCGGGGCAGCGTCCAATTTTCATTTGTGATCGGGTGATCAATGTTTGTGATAACCGGGGAGGCTTGATGGAACTCAAGCACTTGCGCGCCTTTGTGGTGCTGGCCCAGGAGCTGCATTTCGGCCGGGCAGCGGCGCAGCTGTCCATCGTGCAGCCGGCGCTGAGCATGCAGATCAAGCTGCTCGAAAGTGGCCTGGGCGTGCGCCTGCTCGACCGCAACCGCCACTCAGTGACGCTGACCGAGGCGGGCCGTGCGTTCCTGCCCGAGGCTCAGGCCACCTTGCATCAGGCGGCCCGTGCGGCCGACGCGGCGCGAGCGTCAAACCGCGGTGAAATCGGCCGCGTGCGCCTGGGCTTCGTGTCCTCGGTGTTGCCGCAACTCTTGCCGCAATTGATTCGCGCGGTGCACCAGCGCTACCCGCGTATCGAGCTGGAGCTCAAGGACATGCCCGGCCCTGACCAGGCGGCCGCATTGAAAAACGGCCTGCTGGATTTCGGCCTGATGCGCCTGCCCGCTGCCCACCCCGGCGTGCAGACGCGCGCCGTGTTGCGCGAAAGCTTCTGCGTGGCGCTGCCGATGGACCACCCGTTGGCGGCCCGGCAATCGATCCAGCCCGCCGATTTGCTCGACGTGCCGGTGTACATCCTGGCGCGCCGTTACGCGCCGGGCTTCTATGATGAATTCATGCAGGCGGTGGCGGTTACCCTGGACATCGCCTCGGAACTGGGCGAGTTCACCACCATGCTCGCGCTGGTGTCCGCCGGCTTGGGGGTTGGCGTGTTGCCCCAGCAGGCGGCGCGGGCGCTGCCGGCTAATTGCGTGTCGCGGCATCTGGAACTGGGGGCGTTCCAGGCGTCCACCGGCCTGGCCTGGACCGAACTGGACAGTGCCGTGAAAACCACGCTGTTCAACCTGATCGTTGAATTGTTCGGCGAGTGATTGTTTCATCCGGTGAAATACTGGATTGTGATTTCTGATGATTCCATCGGTCAGGGCAGCGGTGGAACATGCAGGGCGTCGATCCCCTCACTTTTGGAGCCTTTCATGTCCCAGCCTGCGATCAAACACTACGGTTTTCCACTGTCCGGCCACTCCCACCGGGTCGGGTTGATGTTGTCCCTGCTGGGCTTGCCCAGCGAATTCATCCTGGTCGACCTCAAACAGGGTGCCCATAAAGCGCCTGAGTTCATGGCCTCGGTCAACAGCTTCGGCCAGGTGCCGGCCATTGACGACAACGGCACGGTGCTGGCGGACTCCAACGCGATTCTGGTCTACCTTGCCAATACCTATGGCAAAGGCCAGTGGTTGCCGAGCGCCCCGGCCGGGCAAGCGCGCGTGCAACGCTGGCTGTCGGCGGCCGCGGGTCAGTTGCACGCCGGCCCGGCCGCCGCGCGCCTGGCTACGGTGTTTGGTGCTGACGTCGACACCGTCGCCGCCATCAGCCGTTCCCACGCATTGCTGCAATTGGTGGAACAACAACTGGGCCACAGCCGCTTCCTGGCCAGCGAACAACCGAGCATCGCCGATGTGGCCTTCTACACCTACGTGTCACACGCGCCGGAAGGCAATGTGTCGCTGGCCGATTACCCGAACGTGCGCGCCTGGCTCGCCAGCATTGAGGCACTGCCGGGCTTTGTCGGCATGCCGCGCACACCTGTTGGCCTGCAACAAAGCTGATGCGCCCCTGTGGCGAGGGAGCTTGCTCCCGCTGGGCTGCGCAGCAGCCCCAACCCAATCACCGCGTTTTCCAGGTACTACGCGGTGGCAGGTTTTGGGGCCGCTTCGCGACCCAGCGGGAGCAAGCTCCCTCGCCACACAAGGGCAGGCACTGTAAACAAGAGGAGCACCGATGGACCGATTTCATGAAATGCAGGTGTTCCTGGCGGTGGCCGAGGAGGAGGGCTTCGCCGCTGCCGCGCGCCGCCTGAAAACCTCGCCGCCGAGCGTGACCCGGGCCATCGCGGCCATGGAGCAACGCATCGGCACCCAGTTGTTGGCACGCACCACGCGCAGCCTGCACCTGACCGAAGCCGGCCAACGTTATCTGGAAGATTGCCGGCGCATCCTGGCTGAACTGGATGAGGCCGAGGAAGCGGCGGCGGGCAGTTATTCAATTCCCTGCGGCCACCTCACGGTGACCGCGCCGGTACTGTTTGGCGAGCTGTATGTGGCGCCGGTACTGGGGGATTACCTGGACCGTTTTCCCCTGGTGAGCATCAACGCCTTGCTGGTGGACCGTGTGGTGAACATGACCGACGAAGGTGTCGACATCGCCGTGCGCATTGGTCATTTGCAGGAACCCGGGCAGCAAGCGATCAAGGTGGGAGAGGTGCGCCGGGTGGTCTGCGCATCGCCCGGTTATCTTGACCTGCACGGGCGGCCCCGGCATCCGTCGCAATTGCGCGAGGCTAAAATTGCCACGTCGTCCTCCAGCCAGTTGGTCAGCGAATGGCAGTTCGTTGACGGCGGCCAGCCGCTGACGGTGCCCATCGAGCCGCGTCTGGTGGTCACGGCCAACAATGCCTCCATCAACCTCGCTCGCCTGGGCTGGGGCATGACGCGGGTGTTGTCTTATCAAATTGCCGCATCGGTGGCCGCAGGTGAGCTGGAAATCGTGCTGGAAGATTTTGAGCCGGCACCGTTGCCGATCCAGGTGGTGTTCCAGAAAAGCAGCCGTGTGCCGGCCAAGGTCAACACGTTCGTAGAGTTCCTCACCCACCGCCTGGGTCAGGATGCCGCCCTGAACCCGGCCATGAAGCGGCGCGGCTGATGGAGCGCTATCGCGACATGCAGCTGTTCGCCACATTGGCCGAGCACCCGAGCCTGGCGTCGGCGGCCCGCAGCGCCGACGTGTCCGGCCCGACCCTGGTGCGCGCCATCGCCCGTCTGGAAGCGCGTTTGCGCGTCACGTTGCTGCAACGCAGCACGCGGGGTGTGAGCCTCACCGAAGCCGGCAGCGCGTATCTGGCCGATTGCACGCGGCTACTGGCGGCGGTGGACGCCGCCGAAGCGTCGGCCAAAGGCCTGCACGTGCAGGCCCAGGGTAACCTGCGGGTGTTTTTGCCGTTCCTGTTCAGTCGTTATGTGATGGCGCCCGTATTGGCCGATTACATGGAGCGCTATGGGCAGGTGAATCTGGTCGCGCACTACCACGACTATTACCCGAACCTGCACGAGGAGGGGCTGGACGTAGCGATCCTCGTCGGTGAACTGCCCGGTTCTTCGTTGATCGCCCGCACTGTCGGGCAGGTGCGCCCTATCCTGTGTGCCAGCCCGGCCTACCTTGCCGCCCATGGCGAGCCTCACCACCCGGATGACCTCAAACGGCACCGCCTGATCGCCAGCGCCGATCAAGTCCACTGGGATTTTCAGGGCTACCCGCTCAAGGCCCGCGCACGCTTGAGTTGCGCCACGGTGCAAGGCGCAATCAACGCGGCGGTACACGGTGCAGGGCTGATTCGTTGCCAGAGTTACCCGGTTCACGAGCACCTGCTCAACGGCGACCTGCTGCGCGTATTACCCGGCCATGAAATGCCGCCCATGCCGGTGCACGTGGTCTACCGCGAAGGCCGTAATGCGCCGATGCGCGTGCGCAGCTTTGTCGACCACTGTGTGGCGGCGCTGCGTGAACATCCGGCATTTCAGTTGGCGTAATGGTGGATTGCCTGGCGTGGTGATTCTCTCTTCGTCGGGTGCGGAGCAGCATGAACACAGTCCATTGGAGGTGCTCGCCATGAACCCTACCGAACAATCGCCCTGGCATGCCGGCGAACTGCGCATGCAGGAAAGCGCGGGCGCCGCCGAACGCATGGCTGTGATCGGGCCCAAGGTCATTCGTGATCATTTGCCGGAACAGCACCGGGATTTCTACCCGTTGTTGCCCTATCTGATGCTGGGCGTGGTGGATGAGCAGGGCATTCCCTGGGCGACCCTGATCGAAGGCGCGCCGGGGTTTGCACATTCGCCGGACCCGCAGACGTTGCAGGTCGACAGCCTGCCTTCCAGAAGTGACCCGGCGTATGCCGCGATGGCTCAAGGCGCGTCGGTCGGCCTGCTCGGCATCGACCTTAATACCCGCCGCCGCAACCGCATGAACGGGCGTGTCGCAGCGCTGGACCGCGAGGGGTTTTCGGTGGACGTGGTGCACACCTATGGCAACTGCCCCAAGTACATCCAACTGCGGCCAGTCGATTCAATCGCACGCAAACCCGGCACCGTGGTTGAACGTTTCGACGGCCTGGACGATGCGGCAACCATGATTATCCGCACGGCCGACACGTTCTTCGTCGCCAGCTATGTCGAGGTTGATGGGCAGCGCTCGGTGGACGTCTCCCACCGGGGCGGCAACACCGGCTTCGTGCGGGTGGACGGCAATGTGCTGACCATTCCCGACTTCGCCGGCAACCTGTTTTTCAACACCCTCGGCAACCTGCAGGTCAACCCGGTGGCGGGGTTGCTGTTCATTGACTTTGAATCGGGGGATGTGCTGCAGCTGTCCGGGCGCACGTCGCTGATCCTGGACGGGCCCGAAGTGGCCAGGTTCGACGGTGCACAGCGGTTGTGGACGGTGACGGTGGACGAGGTCATCCGCCGTCCCGCCGCGTTGGCGCTGCGTTGGCAGTTCGCCGGGTTTTCACCTCACAGCCTGGCGATGGGGCGTTGGCAGGGCATTGTGTGAGGATCAACTGTAGGAGCTGGCTTGCCTGCGATAACGGCGGTACTGCTGAAAAAGAGGTTGCCTGACCCACCGCCTTCGCAGCCTCGCTGAAGCTCGACAGCTCCCACAGGGAACGGGTGGTGTCAGGGAAAAAACGCCGACAGGGCCATTAAGCCGGGCGCGTATTCGTCCGCGATATAGATCAAGTGTGGGAGCTGGCTTGCCTGCGAAAGCGGTGGCACTGCTGATAAAGAGGTCGGCTGACCCACCGCCTTCGCAGCCTCGCTGAAGCTCGACAGCTCTCACAGGGAACGGGTGGTGTCAGGGAAAAAACGCCGACAGGGCCATTAAGCCGGGCGCGTATTCGTCCGCGATATAGATCAAGTGTGGGAGCTGGCTTGCCTGCGATAACGGTGGCACTGCTGAAAAATAGGTCGCCTGACCCACCGCCATCGCAGCCTCGCTAAAGCTCGACAGCTCCCACAGGGGACGGGTGGTGAGGGCCATTAAACCGGGCACGCCTTCGCCCGCGATACAGATCAACTGTGGGAGCTGGCTTGCCTGCGATAACGGCGGTACTGCTGAAAAAGAGGTTGCCTGACCCACCGCCTTCGCAGCCTCGCTAAAGCTCGACAGCTCCCACAGGGGATGGGTGGTGTTTGCGAAAATCCTCGGTAATCACATCAGCGCCGCGCCGTCACCACCGGCGCATCCGCCCACGCCCCACCCAGCGCGGTATACAGGTTCACTTCAGCCACCAACTGCGCCAGGCGATCCACGATCAGCGCCTGCTGTGCACTGAACAGCGAGCGCTGGGCATCGAGAAACGTCAGGTTGCTGTCCACCCCGCTGCGGTAGCGGTTTTGCGCCAGGTTGTAATAAGTCTGGTTGGCGGCAACGAAATCGCGCTGTGCCTCCAACTGGTCGTTGAAGGTCTGCCGGGCGGCGAGGCCGTCGGCGACTTCCTGGAACGCGGTCTGGATCGATTTCTCGTACTGGGCCACGGTGATGTCTTTTTGCAGCTTGGCGTAATCCAGGCTCGCGCGCAGGCTGCCGGCGTTGAAGATCGGCAGGTTGATCTGCGGCTGGAAGGTCCAGGTGCCCGAGCCGCCTTTGAATAATCCCGATAGCTCTTTGCTGGTGCTGCCGGCGTTGGCCGTCAGGGTGACTGACGGAAAGAACGCAGCGCGTGCGGCGCCGATGTTCGCGTTGGCGGCCTGCAGCTGGTATTCGGCCTGCAGGATATCCGGGCGCCGCTGCAGCAGATCCGACGGCAACCCTGCCGGCACACGCGCCACCAGGTCATCGGCCAATGGGCGCGCCGGCAGGTGTTCATTCACCGGGGCGCCGACCAGCAGGGCGAGGCTGTTGAGGTCCTGGGCCACCTGGCGTTCATAGCGAGCCACGCTGGCGCGGGTGCTTTCGACCGCCGTGCGGGCTTGCACCACGTCCAGCGCCGAGGCCTTGCCCGCGCTCTTGCTGCGGCTGGTCAGTTGCCAGCTGTGGTCGTTGGCCACCAGGGTTTGCTGGGCCAGGGCCAGCAGTTCCTGGTCGGCGCGCCAGGTCAGGTACGCATTGGCGACGTTGGCCACCAGGCTCAGTTGCGCGCTGCGCCGTGCTTCTTCAGTGCCCAGGTAGGTGAGCATCGCCTGTTCGCTGAGGCTGCGCACGCGGCCGAAAAAATCCAGCTCGTAGGCGCTCAGGCCAAGGGTCGCGGAGTAGTTCGAGGTGATCGCAGACTGGCCGGTGCCCGTCACATCGCCAGGCAGTTTCTGACGCTTGCCCAGGCCGGTGGCGGACACCGCCGGGAACAGGTCCGCGCGCTGGATGCGGTACTGCGCCTGGAAGGCTTCCACATTCAACGCCGCCACGCGCAAGTCGCGGTTGTTGAGCAGCGCATCGCCGATCAACTGCTGCAAGGCCGGGTCATGAAACAGCAATTGCCAGTCCGGCTTGATCGCCACCGTTGCAGCTTGTGCCTGGGTGTAGACACCATTTTGCGGGTACTGCGCCGGCACCGGTGCCGCCGGGCGCTGGTAGTCCGGGATCAGCGAACAGCCGCCCAGCATCCAGGCCAGGCCAGCGGTGGTGATTATCCGTGTCTTCATCAAGCGCCAACCATCCATTTGGCCAAGCCATGCCGGCCACTCACGCCCAGCTTGGCGGCGGCGCGTTTGAGGTAAGTTTCGATCGAACTGTTTTTCACGCTGAGTTTTTCCGCCATCTGCGGCACGGTGCCGCCGGTCAACAGCCCGAGGCAGACTTCCTGCTCCCGCGCCGACAAAGTCACCTCGCTCAGCGACAGGCGCTTGTAGAACTCGCGCTGCAATTGCGACTGTTCCAACAGGCTGTGGGTCGGCTCGGCCTCGGTATGCGGCGCTTGGCGCAGGAGCTGTGCGTGGCGCTCCATCAGCGGCAGCAGGGTGTCCGACAGGCATTTGAGAAACGACAGTTCAGCCAGGGAAAACCCGCGCTGTGTAGGCGGGCGGTAGAACGAAATCACACAACGGCGGTTGCCCTGGCGCGACACCAGGTTGCACTGGTGCGAGGTGCCAAGCGGGTGTGCGCTGTTGGCCTTGGCTTTCATCTGGATCAACAGCGGGTCCTGCATGCGCAGCATTTCGCGCAGCAGCGGGTGATCTTTGAGAGGGTGCAGGGTTTGCGGCGCTGACAAATCCTTTTTCAGGCCGGCGCTGCCCAGCAGCTTGATGTCGCGCACGCTGTCGCGCAGTTCATCGAGGGTCCATTCACTGAGGTCGACCAAGTGAACCGGCACCCATTTGTCCACCAGGTGCAACATGGTGGCAGCGAAATTTTCCTGGCCGCTGCTGGAAATCAGCTCGCCCATTTCGGCGTAAAAGTGTGGGCTGTGTGTGGCGGTAATGCTGCGGGTCAGACTCATAGCCATCTCATCCTTGATGTCGAAAACCATCGACGGGCGCCCTGGGTCTGTGTGGGGCGGTCCGTGCTCCTTGAGCGTAACTGTCGTTGAACGTAGCTCGGCGTTCGAGAATTCATTTAGCCATAGCGATTTGTCCTACGTATGTAGCGGAAACGAGGGACACAAGTTGCCATAAAAACAACGTCATTAATTCGACGTTTCTGACGGGGAAACCCGTCCACGAAAATCCACGGAAAAACTTTAGAGTTTAATAACTAGTTGATATTTAACAAAAATAATTGTCGGACAAAAATATCGCTGCTGGCTGACATCGGCCAGATATAGCCAATCTCCTACAGCGCTTTAATCGTTTCAGCTATGAACCATCAGCCAAGCCTGTTTCCATCCATTTGGATGTCCGGGTTTCGGGTGACAGACAGCCCCTGACCCCCATGCTCAAATCCGCCAATTTCGGCGTATTGGGCCTCCCTGCGCGGCCAGTGCCTGACCCATGAGAAGGATCTTATGAAGCAACTCTTAAGCCCGACGGCCAGCTTCCCCCTCACCGCCGCCCAACAGGATATCTGGCTGGACCAACTGCGCGTGGGTGAATCGCCGCTGTACAACATTGGTGGCTATGTTGATTTGGCGGGCCCCGTAGTGCCTGCGTTGATCCAGCGCGCCGTCGAGTTGCTGGTGGCCAAGCACGATGCCTTGCGCACGCAACTGCACACCGACGCGCAGGGTTTGCCACGCCAGAGTTTCGTCGCCACGCTGGCGGCCGATGTCGCGCTGCACGATTTTTCCCGCTTGCCCGACCCGCAGGCAGCAACCCAGGCCCTGATGCAAGCGCAAATGGCCCGGCCCTACGCCATGACCGGCGAGCCGCTGTTTCGCTTTTTTCTGGTCAAGCTCGACGACGACCATTACCGCCTCGGCACCCAGGCCCATCACCTCATCCTTGATGGCTGGGGCTTTGGCCAGATGCTGCAATCCCTGGCGCGGCTGTACACCGCGCTGGAACAGGGGCGCGAACCCGAGCCGCTGGCGCCGTCCTATGTCGACTTTATCGACACCGACCAGCGCTACCACCAATCCCCGCGCTATGCCCGGGACCGGGCTTATTGGCTGGACAAATATCAGGTGCTGCCCGAGCCGCTGCTCTCGCCACGGCATAACGCTCAGGCGTCGAGCAACACCCTGGTGGAGCCGTTTCCTGTGGCGCTGCTCAACCGCATGGAGCAAGTCGCCAACCGTTATCAGGCCTCGGCATTTCATGTGTTGCTGGCCGCGATGTATGTGAACTTCACGCGCACCCACCAGCGCGATGAGTGGGTCGTGGGGCTGCCGATTCTCAACCGTTCCAATGCGCAGTTTCGCTCCACCGTGGGCTTATTTACACAAGTGAGTGCGGTGCGTTTCCAGTTCAGCGAGGCGTTGCCGTTCAGTGCCGTGGTGCGCGGCGTGCGCGACCAGCTCAAGCAGGATTTTCGCCACCAGCGTTTCCCCTTGAGCGAGATGAACCGCGAGCTGGGTTTGCGTCGCACCGATCGCGGCCAATTGTTCGACCTGTCGGTGTCCTTCGAGCAGGATGACCACGACCTGCGTTACGGCAGCGTCCAGGCGCGGGCGGTCAAGGTGTCCAACCACCACGAGCCGCTGCCGATTGCCATCCACCTGCGCAGCAACCGCTACCAGGACACGGCGTGCCTGCATTGCGTATACAACGAGGCTTATTTCAGCCACGACGAGGTGCAAGCACTGGCGCAACGCTTCACCTGGCTGCTGGAGCAGGGGCTGGAAAACACCGCGTTGGCAGTGGCTGATTTTTCCCTGGTCACGCCTTCCGAGCAGGCGCGTTTGCAGCAATGGAATGCCACCGCGCAACCCACGGCTGAACTGCAAACCCTGCACGGGCGTATCGAAGCACAGGCTGCGCGCACCCCGGATGCGATTGCGGCGGTGTATCAGGGCCGGCACCTGACCTACGCCGTGCTCGATCAACACGCCAACGCGCTGGCCCATCAATTGCTCAGCCATGGCGTGCAGCCCGATGACCGCGTGGCAATCCTCGCCCGGCGCGGCCTGGATACCCTGGCGGGGCTGTTGGCGATTCTCAAGTCCGGCGCCTGTTATGTGCCCATCGACCCGGCCCATCCCGCCGAGCGCTTGAATTACCTGCTGCAAGACAGCGCCCCCGTGGCGGTGCTGACCCAGCCTGACCTGCTGCATCGGCTGCCTGTTTCTCAAGTGCCCGTGCTGTTGCTCGACGCACCGGGCACTCACCTCGGTGCCAGCCCGCAGGTGGCGGTCAAACCGTCAAACCTGGCCTACGTGATCTACACCTCCGGCTCCACCGGGTTGCCCAAGGGGGTGATGGTCGAACACCACACGGTGTCGAACCTGGTGGACTGGCACTGCCGGGCCTTCGACCTGCACGCGGGCAGCCACACCGCCAGCGTGGCCGGGTTCGGGTTTGACGCGATGGCCTGGGAAGTCTGGCCGGCGCTGTGCGTGGGTGCGACGCTGCATTTGCCACCGGCGCAGGACGACGCGCAGGACATCGATGCACTGCTGAACTGGTGGCGCGCGCAGCCGCTGGATGTGTGCTTTTTGCCTACCCCGGTGGCCGAGTACGCCTTCAGCCAGCGCCTGGAGCACCCGACCCTGCGTACCTTGTTGATCGGCGGCGACCGCCTGCGCGCGTTCAACCGCGCGCAGACCTTTGATGTGATCAACAACTACGGGCCCACTGAAGCCACAGTGGTTGCGGCCTCCGGGCGGGTCGAAGTCGGCCAGCCTCTGCATATCGGTGCCCCCATCGCCAATGCCTGCGTGTACCTGCTGGATGAAAAGCAGCGCCCGGTGCCGCTCGGTGCAGCGGGGGAGTTGTATGTGGGCGGCAAAGGCGTCGCACGCGGCTACTTGAACCGCCCGGAACTGAGCGCGGAGCGTTTCCTCGACGACCCGTTCACCCACGGGCGCATGTACCGCACGGGCGACCTCGCACGCTGGCTGCCCGACGGCACCCTGGAGTACCTGGGCCGCAATGACGACCAGGTGAAAATCCGTGGCGTGCGCATCGAACTGGGGGAGATCGAATCTGCGCTGGCCACGCATCCAGCGGTCAAGGAGGCCGTGGTGCAGTATCGCGACGGGCAGTTGCTCGCCTGGTTTATCGAGCATCACCCGGTCGAAATCGAAACACTGCGCACCCATCTGCAAGCCCGGTTGGCGGACTACATGCTGCCAGCCGCCTACATCAAACTGGAGGCCTTTGCGCTCACCGCCAATGGCAAGCTTGACCGCAAGGCCTTGCCTGCACCGACCAAGACGGCCTTTGTCACGCGCGTGTTTGAGGTGCCGCGCGACGGTGTGGAAACCACCCTGGCGCAAATCTGGGCCGAGTTGCTGCAGGTGCAGCAAATCGGACGGCACGACCATTTCTTCGAGCTGGGCGGGCACTCGCTGCTGGCCGTGCAACTGGTGCAACGCATGCGCCAGGCCGGGTTGCGTGCCGACGTGCAGGTGCTGTTCGGCCAGCCGACGCTGGCCGCATTGGCCGCGGCCTGTGTGGGCGGCGAAGTGGACGTGCCGGCCAACCGGATCCCGGCGGGTTGCCGCCAGATCACCCCGGACCTGCTCGCACTGGCCGAGCTTGATCAAGCCAGCCTTGATCGCATCCTTGCCAGCATTCCCGGTGGTGCGGCCAACGTGCAGGAAATTTACCCGCTGGCGCCGTTGCAGGAGGGGTTGCTCTACCACCACGTCACCGACGAGCGCGACCCGTACCAGCAACAGGCACTGTTCAGTTTTGCCCGGCGCGAGCAGCTCGACGCGTTTGCCCAGGCCTTGCAACAGGTGATCAACCGTCACGATATCCTGCGCACCAGCCTGGTGTGGGACGCCCTTGAGCAGCCGATGCAAGTGGTGTGGCGCGAGGCGCAGTTGCCGCTTGCGCCGCTGAGTGAGCCGGCGCAACCACTGGACCTGCGCCAAGCGCCGCTGATGGCCCTGGACTACGCAGAAGAGCCGCACAACGAGCGCTGGATCGCCAGGTTGCGCTTTCACCACCTGGTCAACGACGCCACCTCGGTGAGGTTGCTGGCCGATGAAATCCGCGCGCACCTGCTCGGGCAACAGGCCGAACTTCCAGCGCCGGTGCCTTACCGCAACGTGGTGGCGCACAGCCGTGCGCCGGCGCAGCAGGCCGCGCACGAGGCGTTCTTTCGTGAGCGGCTGGCGGATGTCGACGAACCGACCCTGGCGTTCGGCGTGCAGGCGCACCAAGTGGACCGCGCTGAAATCGAAGCCTTCGAACAGCCGCTGACCGCTCACCTGAACCAACGCCTGCGCGCGCAGGCGCGTGCCCTTGGGGTCAGTGCCGCGAGCCTGTTTCACCTGGCGTGGGCGCAGGTGCTCGGGCGCGTGGCGGGCCGTGACGACGTGGTGTTCGGCACCGTGCTGCTGGGCCGTTTGCAGGCCGGCGAGGGCGCCGACCGTGCCTTGGGCATGTTCATCAACACCTTGCCGCTGCGGGTGCGCCTGGCCGGGCAAAGCGTGGTCGCGGCACTGCATGACACCCACACCCGGCTCAGCGCCTTGCTCGTGCATGAGCAGGCGTCCCTGGCGCTGGCCCAGCGGTGCAGCAGCGCGTCGCCGTTGTTCAACAGCCTGCTCAACTACCGCCACGGCTCCGCCGACAGGGCGTTGAACCTGGTGCCAGGCATCGACCTGCTCAGCAGTGACGACGTCCTCAGTTACCCGTTGATGATCTCGGTGGACGATGTGGCGAGCGGCTTTCACCTGCAGGTGATCGCGCCGCGCCAGGTCGGTGCCGAGCGCTTGTCGGGTTACCTCAGCACCGTGCTGGGCGGGCTGGTGGACGCGCTGGAACACACGCCCGCAAAGCCGTTGCGCGAGGTCCAGGTACTGCCCGCCAGCGAATTGCGCGCGCAACTGGTTGACTTCAACGCCACCGAAACCGACGACCCGCAGACGCTCACGCTGCAAGCGCTGTTTGAAGCTCACGCGCGGCACATCCCCCATGCCATCGCCGTGCAGGCCGGCACGCTGCAACTGACGTACCGCGAGCTTAACGAGCGCGCCAACCGGCTCGCCTACCACCTGCGCGAGCGTGGGGTGCAGCCCGACTCTCGAGTGGCCTTGTGCGTCGAGCGCGGGCTGGACCTGGTGGTGGGCTTGCTGGCGATTCTCAAGGCCGGCGGCGCGTATGTGCCGCTGGACCCGGGCTTCCCGCGTGAACGCCTGGCCTACATGCTCAGCGACAGCCAGCCCGTGGCGTTGCTGGTCCATGCGGCCACTCGTGAGGTGGCCGGTGAGGTGTCGATTCCGGTCATCGACTTCGACCACTGCGCCTGGAGCCAGGCGCCCAGCGGCAACCCGTTGGTACCGGGCTTGAGCGCCACCCACCTGGCCTACGTGATGTACACCTCTGGCTCCACGGGCACTCCAAAAGGCGTGATGGTCGAGCATCGCGGCCTGTGCAACCTGATGCACTGGGCGTCCCGGCTGTGCCCGAATGCCGAGGGGGGCGCGCTGCTGCAACGCGCGCCGTTCAGCTTCGACGGTTCGGTGTGGGAGCTGTTCTGGCCGCTGGCCAACGGCATGCGCCTGGTCCTGGCGCGCCCCGACGGCCATCGTGAACCGGCGTACCTGGCGCAGGTAATCCGCGAGCAGCAGATCACGGTGATCCAGTTTGTGCCGGCGATGTTGCAGCAGTTCCTCGAACTTGACGAGGCGGCCCTGTGCACCAGCCTCACGGATGTGTTGTGTGGCGGCGGTGAACTCACTGAAGCACTGGCCCGTGGCGTGCAGGCGCGTTTGCCGAACGTGCGTTTGCACAACGTTTACGGCCCCACCGAAGCCACGGTTGACAGCTGCACCTGGACGCTGGAGCCCGGCGCGCCGGTGCCTGCCGTGCAGTTGCCGATTGGCCGGGCGATCAGCAATACGCGCCTGTACGTATTGGACGCGCACGACATGCCGGTGCCGATGGGTGTCAGCGGCCAGTTGCATATCGGCGGCGTCGGTGTGGCCCGGGGTTACCTGGGGCTCGCGCAGATGACGGCCGAGCGGTTTATCGACAGCCCGTTCGTGGCGGGTGACCGGTTGTATCGCACGGGCGACCTGGTGCGTTACCTGCCCGATGGCAACCTGGAGTTTCTGGGGCGCAATGACTTTCAGGTCAAGCTGCGTGGCGTGCGTTTGGAACTGGGCGAAATCGAGGCACGGCTGGCGGCGCACCCGGCGTTGCGTGAAGTGGCGGTGTCTGTTCGTGACGAGCGTTTGGTTGCCTACTTCACCCTGCGTGAGCAGGCGCCGACGCCACAGGCGCTGCGTGCCCACCTGTTGGCGCACTTGCCGGAGTACATGGTGCCGGCCGCCTTCGTGGCGCTTGACGTGATGCCGCTCAACCCTGCCGGCAAGCTCGACCGCAAGGCGCTGCCTGCACCTGGGCTGGAGGCGTTAGTCAGCCGCGCGTATGAAGCGCCTCAGGGCGAGCCGGAAACCTTGATGGCGGGCATCTGGGCGCAGGTGCTGAAACTGGAGCGGGTAGGGCGCCATGACCACTTCTTTGAATTGGGCGGGCACTCCCTGCTGGCGGTCAGCCTGGTGGCGCAGATGCGCAAGGCCGGGCTGGAGGTGGATGTGCGCGCGCTGTTCAGTCATCCGACGTTGGCGCAGCTGGCGGGTCGCGTGGTGACGCCCGTGCAGCAGGTGGACGTGCCGCAAGCCGCCATCCCCCAACTCGGCCGCCGCCGCCGGATCTAGCTGCCGGCATGGGGTCACTGTGGGAGCCGGGCTTGCCCGCGATGGTGGTGTATCAGGCAGCGCAGCTGTGTCTGAGCTACCGCTATCGCAGGCAAGCCAGCTCCCACATTTTTTACCGCGTTCAGGCAGCGGTTTGAGTGGGTTTCAGGCATTCGATGGAGCGGTCGACGGTGGTTTTGGCGATTTCCGGCAGGTGCCATACGGCCAGGATTTTTGCTTGCTCGGGGGGTGGCAGTCGTTCGCCGCAGTCCAGTGCTGTGGCGGAGGCGCTGTTGAGCAGGCTGGCGGTGTAGAGCAGGGCGTCTTCGAAGCTGAGGTCTGCGTTGATGCTGTGGAAACCTTGGGTGGGGAGGTAGTGGTCGATGGCGCGGTTGAAGGCGGCGCGGTCTTTGGCGGGGTCGCAGGGTGGATCGGGGACGACTTTGTTCATGGTGTAACTCCAACTGGTAGGTAAGGAGCCGACCTATTCGCGACTAAACGAATTTTGGGTGGCGGCTGTACGCAGGTTAGTCGACCGGCCAGTTGGATCCGGCGCACCCAAAGGTGCCCTGCGCACAGCCACCATGTACATGGCGACAGCTTGCGCACAACTGGTAGCCGGGCGACTAAACCCGATCACTGAAATGGCAGTGACGGACCGCAGACTAGCCACCGGTTCCAGCAGGCACAAGGCGGCAGGGATTGTCTAGGAAACGTCCTGCAATTAAAAGCGACGGGGCTTGCTGGCCTTTTACAAACCGTGACCAAGTGCCGCCACGGGGGGGGTGGTGTACATATCCGTTATTCAGGTAACGGCCGCTGACGGTTCCGCTTTTACAGCGGCTCACTTTTGGAAAGACCCAAAAGTAAGCAAAAGGTCTTCGCCCCACCACTCGGCACCTCGCTTAGGCTCGGTGTGCCCGCACTCCGGCTTGAATCCGTGGGCCGCCGCCATGGGCCATCCCTGGCCCATCGCGGCTAACCCGGCGTCCTGCCGGGTTGCCCACGGATTCAAGCCTGCGTGCGGCCAGCGTGGTTTAACGGGGCGCCCAAGATCAAGATCAAGATCAAAAGCACGGCGGCCTGACAGCCGGCCTGAGTGGTTGAATCAAAAGCACAGCTGCGCACCATTTACCTGATAGACAGGGATCCAAATGTGGGAGCGGGCTTGCTCGCGAATACGGTGGGTCAGCTATGCATCTGTTAACTGACCCGCCGCATTCGCGAGCAAGCCCGCTCCCACATTTTTTGACCGAGTTCGCCTCTGCTTTTCTGTGGGAGCTGGCTTGTCGAATCGTCGCACCGCTGCGATGCGTACGCCTCGGTCTTTCGGTTATACCCAGTTAACCGCCCAGCCTGCGCAACAACGGCAACACCTCTGCCCCCACGTGAATCGCTTCCTCCAAATGGGGAAAGCCTGACAGGATAAAGCTGTCCACCCCCAACTGGTGATACTCCTCGATCCGCTCTGCCACCCGCGCGTAACTGCCGACCAGCGCCGTGCCCGCACCACCGCGTACCAGGCCGACACCGGCCCACAGGTTGGCGGACACTTCCAGTTCCCGCGCGCCGCGGCCGCGGCCTTGCATGAGTTGGGTCTGGCGGCTTTGGCCGACGGATTCGTAGGCGGCCATTTGGCGTTGGGCCTTGTCGATGGCGTCTTTGGGGATTTCTTCGAGCAGGCGCTCCACGTGGGCCCAGGCGGCGTCGTCGGTGGGGGCGGCGAAGATGTGCAGGCGCAGGCCGAAGCGCAGGGTGCGGTTTTGCGCGGCGGCGAGGTCGCGCATGCGTTGGATGCGTTCGGCGATCATTGCCGGTGGTTCGCACCACATCAGGTAGGTTTGCCCGTGGGCGGCGCCGACGCGTTCGGCGGCTTCGGAGGCGCCGCCGAAGTAAATCGATGGCACTTCAGCCCCCGGCGCAATGGGTGTGGTGACGCCGCTGCGATAGAAACGGCCCGGGTGCGTCGGCGGTTGCCCGGCCCACACGGCCTGGAAGACCTGGAGGAATTCGGCGGTGCGCGCGTAGCGCTCGTCGTGTTCGAGAAAATCACCCAGCGAGCGCTGTTCAAAGCGGCTGGAGCCGGTCACCACGTGCAGGGCCAGGCGGTTTTCGCTGAGCAGTTGCAAGGTCGCGGCGCGGTGGGCGGTGTAGGCGGGCAGTTCGGTGCCGGGGCGCAACGTCAGCAGGAATTTGAGGTGGCGCACTTCCTGGGCCAGCACGGCGGTGATCAGCCACGGGTCTTCGAAGCCGCTGGCGGTGGGCACCATGATGCCGTCGAAGCCCGCCTGTTCGGTGGCGCGCACGATCTGGCGCAGGTAGTCCAGGGTCGGCGCGCGTTCGCCTTGCTGGAACAACCCGACCTTGGGCAAGCCGCTGCTGGTGAGGTGGCGGCCGTCGCCATTGGTGGGCAAAAACCAGTCCAGCTGCAGGGGCGGGCGTACCTCAGTGTTCATGGTGCGGGCGCTCCTTGCGCAAAAGGGGGGTGACTTGCTCACCGAATCGCAGCACGTCGCTGACGGCCGGGCCGCCTTCCACAATCACCTGGCTCAGGCCCAGCCCGTGCAGTTCCTGCAGGCGGGTGGCGACCTGTTGCGGGGTGCCCACCAGTATCAGCGGCTGCCCGGGGTGCAATTGCAGCAGGTTGGGGTGCACTTCCCATTGGCGCAGCGGGTGGCGGGCGCGGGGCACGGTGGCGAGGCGTTCGTCTGGCAGCTGTGGCACGGGCAATACAGCGGCGGCGGTTTCCCAGGCGAGGTCTTCGCTGTCGCCGAGGACCAGGCCGAAGGTGCAGGCAAAACGCAGGGTCGGTTGAATCTGCCGCCAGCGCTGTATCTCTTTGGCCAGCCACTGCGGATGGCCCGGTGTGAGCAGGCAGGTTTGGGCATGGGCCGCCACCAGCGTGTGGCTTTGGCTGTCATCCAGTACAAGCGTGGGTGCAGGCAATTCGCGGCGGGCGACGCCGGCGTTTTCCAGCTGGAAATACAGGCCTTGATAGTCGAGGCCGCTGCCCTGCGGTGCGAGCAGTTGCTGAAGGATTTCCAGGTATTCGCCGATGCGTTCGCTGCGCTGGTCGCGGTTGAGCCATTCGCCAAAGGCGCTGCGTTCACTGTTGGGCACGTGCAGCTGCACGCGGTGGCCGCTGATCGATTGCAGGCTTTGCAGGGTGGTCGCCAGCGCTGCCGGCAGCATCACTTCCGGCGGCACGCTGACCGACAGTTGCACCCGCCGCGTGTGTGCGCACAGTGCCGCTGCCACGCCCAGGCTGTCGGCGCACAACGCGCCACCGGGAATCCACAGGCCGTCGAGCCCGGCGTATTCCACGGCCTGGGCCAGCTGAATCCATTGCCCTGGCCGCGCCGCCCAGTCGGGTGTACACAGGGGCATCAGCCAGCTGAAGTGAAGGGGCATGCACACACTCCGTTGTTCATGATTTTTTCGCGCCTTTTTCCCAGCCCAGAGCCGGGGCAATGTCCCGGGCGATGATTTCCAGGCGCTTGAGGATCTGCGCCTGGGTCGAGCTTTCGGCCTGGACCACGGCGATCACGTAGTCAGCATAAGGCAGCAAGGACGGATCTTGCTGCAAGCTTTTGATCACTTCATCGTGATGCCCGTGGTGCACGTTCATCAGGCGCAGGTGTTCCTGCAAATCCACGGCTTCATCGATCAAGCCTTCGCGTTGCAGGCGCGGGATATGCCGCTCGATGTCCACCGCCAGCTCCGCCTGGGCACTGGCGCGGTCGGCGGCGGGGAAGATGGCGCGCACCACCCCGATACGGGGTGCGCGTTCGGCATGCGACCAGGCGTGCAGGTAGGCATCGGCCAGCGGTTTTTGCACGGTCAGCGGGTCGTGGGTGGCGGTGCCGAGCAGCAGGCCATTGCCTTGGCGGGCGGTGTAGGCGGCGCCGTCGAGGCTGCCGTGGGAGTGCCACACCCGTGAAGCCAGGCCGGGCGCAGGCGGTTGCAAGGTCAGCTCGCCACTCAGGGGTTTGCCTTCCAGCAGGTGTTGCACGCGCTGTTGGCGCTCGGCGAAATCCGCCTGGCGTTGGCTCGGGTCGCGATCAAACGCACTGAAGTTGTCGAGGTTGGCGCCGCCGCTGCCCAAACCCAGTTGCACCCGGCCGCCACTCAAGGCATCCAGCACACTGGCGTCTTCGGCCAGGCGAATCGGGTCTTCAAACGGCAGCACGATCACACCGGTGCCCAACTCAATGCGCTGCGTGCGCTCGGCCACTGCCGCCAACAGCACCAGCGGTGAGGGCAGGCGGCCAAAGCCGTTGCTCAGATGGTGCTGGGCAATCCAGCCGCCATCGAAGCCCAGCGCCTCGGCGACTTCAAATTGTTCGATCAGGTCGCGGTAGACCTGCTGCGGGTCATCGCCAAAGGCGTGGCTCAGAAAGCCCAGTTTGAAGCTCATGACAGGGCTCCTGTCGTCAGGGTCGGTTGCCAGCCGAGGGCCGGTGCGATGTGTTCGCGGATAACTTCCAGGTTGCGGATGGCCTCGCGCAGCGGCGTGCTGGTGGTCTGCACTTGCAGGATCAACTGGTCGTGGGCGCCCAGCGTCGGGCCGTGTTGCAACTGCTCGACAATCTGCTCCACCGGCCCGTGCAGCACGCCGAGGCGCTTGAGGGTGCTGTCGAAGTCGTCGTCTATCGTGCCCTTGAACACGCCGATGCTTTGCTGGCGCTGAACATAGGCGAGGATGTCGCGGCGCGTGGCGTCATCGGGTGACGGCAACAGCGCCTGCACCCGTGCGACCCGCGCGGGCGTGCCGTTGTCGCCCGTCCAGGCGTTGCGGTAACGGCTGACCCGTTCCACGCTGGCCGCTGCGGGCTGGTGCGGGTCGGGCGCCATGATCAAACCGTGGCCGCGCTCGGCCACCAATTCCACCCGGGACGTGGCTTCCCACAGCCGCTGATTCAGGCCGTTGGCGCGCGGCAGCAGGCGTGAGCCGCTGTCGGTCAGCGGCGCATTTCCCAGGGCGTTGAGCACCTGTTGCAAGTGCTGTTCGTAGTCGCGGTGGCGCGCCTCAGGGTCGCGGCCAAACGCCAGGAACGTCTCTGGGTCAAACCCCGCGCCGAGGCCCAGTTCCAGGCGGCCATTGCTGAGCAAGTCCAGCACCGCCGCATCTTCCGCCAAGCGCAGCGGCGTTTCCTGGGGCAATACGATGATGCCGGTACCGAGGCTGATATGCCGCGTGCGCTGGGCAATCGCCGCCAGTAACACCAGCGGCGACGGCAAGCGGCCGTGCTCACTGGCAAAGTGGTGCTGGGCCACCCAGCCGCTGTCGAAGCCCAGTTCCTCTGCGACCTTGAACAGTTCAAGCGTGTCGCGATACACCTTGGGGTCGAAGCCCGGGCTGTAGACCCGGCTCAGGAACCCCAGGGAAAATCCTGCGCTCATGGTGTCACCTCACGGGCCAGTTGTTTTTGCAGGGCCGGGCCGGCGCTGATGGATTCCGGCAGGCCGCTGAACGGGCTGATGGTCAGGTAGCCCTTGTTCAGCCACACCGCTTCGTCGTTGTGTTGTGTTGCGGTGGCGGCGGGGCTGTACTGGAAGCCGATGCCGGGTTTGCCCGGCAGGTTGAATGACTTGAGGTCCTCGGTGTACAGGGCCTCAAAGCCCACGTAACTGCCGATGCGCGTGAGCTTCACGCCTTTGATCGGCGAGTCTTTGGGCAGGTTGATATTCAAGCCCAGGCCTTTGGGCAGCAACGCACCGTCGGGTTGGCGATGCTTGTCGAGGGCCTGCACCAGTTTCGCGATCAACTGCGCGGCGCGTTGCGGGTCTTTTTCCTTCAGGTCGGTGCTCACCGCCAACGCGGGAATGCCTGCCTGCAAGGCGGCGCTGGCAGCGTTGAAGGTGCCGGAAGCCATGTTGATAGCGCCGAGGTTGTTGCCGGGGTTGGGGCCGACGATCACCAGGTCCGGATGCGGCAGTATTTTGTTCAGGCCCAGCAGCAACGCCATCACCGGCGTGCCGCTGATTGCAATCTGCACGTCTTTGCCGGCGCAATCCGGGCTTTGGCACACGCCTTTTTCGGTGGTGCTGATGAAGTAGCTGTCCGGGTAGGCCGGGTCGCTGTCGTGGCCGACCGTGACTTCACGCCCGAAAAAGAACGCGCCGCCGCGTGCGCTCTGGTCGCTTTGGGGCGCGGCAATCTTGACGGTATGCCCCTGGGCCTTGAGCGCGGTGTACAGCGCGCGAATGTTCGGGTGCTGATAGCCGTCGTCATTGGTGAGCAAGATAGACAAGGCGAAGGCTTTGGAGGCGATCAAGCTGGTGCAGGCGAGCATCCATGCGCTGCGTTTCATGTCTGCGCTCCTGCGGTAAAGCGGTTGGCCGGGCGCGGCAGGCCGAGGTTTTCACGCAAGGTGGCGCCTTCGTATTCATGGCGGAACAGCCCGCGCGCCTGCAACAACGGAATCACGCGGTCTACAAACAGGTCGATGGCGCCGGGAAAGTAGGGAAAGAACACATTGAAGCCATCGCAGGCGCGCGCCTGGAACCACGCCTCGAAGTGATCCGCCACGTCCTCAGCGGTGCCAATCACCGGGTTGCCACCCGCCAGGCGCAGGTACAGCTGGCGGATGCTCAGGTTCTCGGTGCGTGCCAGTTCCAGCACCTTGTCACGGCGGCTGCCGCGCTGGCCCACGGGCGTTTCCGGCAACGGGCCGTCGAGGTCATGACCTGACAGGTCGATGTCGTCGCCAAGGGTATCGGCCAGCAAGCGCAGGCCCAGCACCGGGTCGATCAGGGCCTGGAATTCCTCGAAGAGTGCCTGGGCCTGTTCGCGGGTGTCGGCGATAAAAGGCGTGACGCCGGGCAGGATCTTGACGTGGTCCGGGTCGCGGCCAAACGCCTCGGCGCGGGTCTTGATGTCCTGATAAAAACCTTGGGCACCTTCCAGGCTGTGTGAGTGGGCAAAGATCAATTCGGCCACGCGGGCAGCCAGGTTTTTGCCTGGCTCCGAGGCGCCGGCCTGTACCAGCACCGGGTGGCCCTGGGGTGGGCGCGCGACGTTCAGCGGGCCGCGCACCGAGAAATGCTCGCCGCGATGGTTGAGGGTGTGCAATTTGGCCGGGTCGAAGTATTCGCCGCTGGCTTTGTTGCGGGTGAAGGCGTCGTCGTCCCAGCTGTCCCACAAGCCCTTGACCACATCATGAAACTCTTCGGCGCGTTGGTAACGGTCGCCGTGGTCCACGTGGTGTTCGCGGCCGAAATTCCAGGCTTCGTCGGACACTACGGAAGTCACCAGATTCCATGCGGCCCGGCCTTTGGACAGGTGATCGAGGGACGCGAATTTGCGCGCGATATGGTACGGCTCGTTGTAGGTGGTGGTGGCTGTGGCGATCAGGCCGATGTGGCGTGTGACAGCGGCAAGCGCCGACATCAAGGTCAGCGGCTCGAAGTGCTCGGCGCGGGCTGTGCGGCTCAGCGCGTCGTGATGATGCCCCCACAGTGCGACCACGTCGGCGATAAACAGCGCATCGAATTTGCCACGCTCGGCGGTCTGGGCGATGTGTTTGAAGTGGTCAAAATCCAGGCTGGCATCTGCCTGGGCCAGGGGGTGGCGCCAGGCAGCGACATGGTGACCGCTGTTGGCCAGAAACGCCCCCAGCTTGAGTTGATCGGTGCGGCGGGTCATGAACAGGCTCCCATCGGAGTCAGCCACGGGGCCTTTGGGCAGGCCCCGTGAGCCGGGTTAGAAGTTGTACGTCACGCCGGTGTACCAGTAGCCGCCGGTGGTGCCGTAAGGCGAGAAGTTGCCGTAAGGGAAGGCGCCCGAGCTGCTGGCCAGGCCGGTGCGTTCCGGGTACTTGTTGAACAGGTTGTTGGCGCCGGCGTTCAGGGTGACGGCCTTGGTCAGGTGGAAGTCGACGTTCAGGTCGGTGATCCACGCCGGCGAAAAGGTGCGGTCGTAGATCTCGGCGGTGCCGTACTGGGTGTATTCGCCGTAGCGGGTCAGGTTGAGCGCCACTTCGAACCTGTCGTAGGTCCAGGTGGTGCCCAGCAGCAGTTTGGATTGCGGCAGGCCGTACTTGAGGTTGCCCTGGCGCTGACGGTCGTAGCCGCCGTCCGGGCCGAGCGCCTGGGTGGCGACGGAGGAGGCGTGGATCGAGTCGATCTGGGTGGTGTTCCAGTTGAACCCTGCCGAGTATTTCAGGCTGCCGTACGCGCCGATGTCCTGGCGATAGTCGCCGACCAAATCAACGCCACGGGTGGTAGTGTCCAGAGCGTTGGTGAAGTAGGTGACCGCCTGGTTCGGGTTAAGCCCGGCCGCAGCCAGGATCGCGCTGATCTGCGGGGTGCCGCCGAGGTAGCCGGTCTGGGCGATGCGGTCCTTGATTGCGATCTGGTAGGCATCGAGGGTGATGTTGGTGGCCTCGGTGGGTTGCAGGGTGAAGCCAAGGCTGAAGTTGGTGGATTTTTCCGGCTTGAGGTTGCTCGCGCCGAGGGCCTTGGCCACGTCGGAGTCCACTGCCACGTTGCGGTAGTCAAACAGCTGGCCGTTGACGCTGGTTTGCGAGGTCGAGCTGTAGATCTGCTGGGCCAGCGACGGCGCGCGAAAGCCGGTGCTGAAGGTGCCGCGCACGGCCAGGATCGGGGTCAGCTGGTAGCGGGTGGAGAACTTGCCGTTGGTGGTGGTGCCCGAACCGTCGTTGTAGTGCTCATAGCGACCGGCCAGGTCAACGTGCCATTTGTCGGTGAAGTCCTGCCCGATTTCGCCGTAACCGGCCAGGCTGATGCGGCTTTTTTCGGCGGCGTCGGCCGGCGTGGTGCCGGCGCCGGAAATAGTCCCAGGTGGAATGATCGCTCCGTTAGCCCCCGTGTTGAAAGGCCCGCTGGCATAGGAGGCGAGGTCGCCCTTGCCGATCTTGTAGTCCTCGTAACGCTGTTCCAGGCCCCAGGAAATCTGCGTCGGTTTGTACAGGCCCAGGTCAAAGGCGCGGGTCAGGTCGAGGTTGTTGGTCCACTGGCTGAAGGTTTTCACGCCGGTGTCCACCGAGGTCGGCGAGGTCGGGCCGTAGCTCAGGTTGTAGGTGTCGGTGAGGGTGGCGCGGGCATGGTCCTGGCCGTAGGTGCTGGACAGGTCATAGTCCCAGCCGGCGGCCTGGCCCTTGCCGCCGAACGCGACCTGGAAGTCGTCTTCGATAAAGCGCAGGTTGTCTTCGATGCCTTGCGGGTACGGCGTTTGGATGCCGTTGAAGCTCGGTGGCTGGTGGAAGGCCAGGGGTTTTTCCGAGTTGCGGTGGGTGAAGGTCGAGAACGAGTACAGGGTCAGGGCGTCGTCCACCGGCAGTTCGGCGTTGTAGCCCAGGCTGAAGTTCTTCGCCTCGGGCAAGCCAGTGCCGTAATAGGTGTGGCGCTGGGTGGTATAGCCGCTGGAGTCGGTGTAGGGCGCATCGTCGGAGCGGTCGGAGACGTTCTGTTTCTTCACGTCCAGCGCGAGGTTGATGAAGCCGTCGTTAGGCAGGGCCAGGCCGACGTTACCGGTTTGGCGCACGGTTTCGCCGTCGCCGTTTTCATAGTTCTGGCCGTAGCTGGTGGACAGGCTGCCGCCGTGGTCGGTCTGCTTGAGCACGATGTTGACCACGCCGCCGATGGCATCCGAGCCGTATTGCGCCGAGGCGCCGTCGCGCAGCACTTCGACGTGATCCACCAGGGCGGTGGGGATCATGTCCAGGTCCACCGGTTGCGAGCCGGAGTTGAGGTAGGTGCCGTTGTTCAGCAGCGCGCTGTTGTGGCGGCGCTTGCCGTTGACCAGCACCAGCACTTGGTCGCCGTTGAGACCGCGCAGGCTGATCGGGCGCACCACCGAGGTAGAGCCGAAGCCCGAAGAGGCGGGTTGATTGAGCGATGGCAGCACTTTGCTCAGGGCACGGGTCAGGTCACCTTGCCCGGTGGCCAGCAACTGCTTGGAAGAAATCACGTCCACCGGTGCCGGGCTCTCGGCCAGGGTGCGCGCCTGGCCCCGGTTGCCGATCACCACCACGGTGTCCAGCGGGTTGTCGCTGGCCGGGGCGTCGGCGGCGAGGGTCAGGCTGCTGTAGCTCGCGGCCTCGCACAGGGCCACAAATAACAGGGTGTGGGCGAAGGCCTTGCCGGGTCGGCCGGCGGCGGTACGTGATGCATTCATGATGGGAAACACTCCAGTGGTTGTAGGCGTTGGGCCTGATCGAGGGCGGCTTGTTGGGTGCAAGCTCTGGTGAAAGGCTGGAGAGCAAGGGCTGTGCCATCTGTAAAAAGTGTGTGTAAACAGATGGTTAGGGCGAGGCGGTGAGGGGTGTTGGTGCTTTTCTAGCAGGCCGCAGGGCAGGCTGTTGATTTTCACGCAGGGGATTTGCAGGCGCAGCGAGTGGCGAGCCGCGTGGTCGGGCCGGGGCGGCTTGGCACACCCCTTGCTCTCCCCACGCCATACCTGAACCCAAGGAAGTTTTATCTGTATGCCCAGACCCGGCCCACGCAACGCCCTCACCGATATCCCAGGCCTCACGGTCGGCCATGCCACGGACCTGCACGTCGACACCGGCGTCACGGTGATCCGCCCCGATGGTTTCTGGACCGCCAGCATCGACATTCGCGGCGGCGGCCCCGGTGGGCGCGAAACCGCCGCCCTAGAACCGGAAAACATGGTGGGCCAGTTGCACGCGCTGGTGTTCAGCGGCGGCTCGGTGTTCGGCCTCGGCGCGGCGGATGCCGTGGCGGCCAAGTTGTCTCAGGACGAAGTGGGGTTGCATTTGAAACCCGGTGCCCCGGCGATTCCGATCGTGCCAGCCGCCGTGCTGCATGATCTGGCCAATGGCGGCGACAAGGCCTGGGGGTTGGAGCCGCCGTATCGACGTTTGGGTTTTGAGGCGTTGGCCAATGCCGGCGAAGCCTTTGCGCTGGGCTCGGTCGGCGCTGGCCGTGGGGCCATGGCGGGGGTGTTGAAAGGTGGATTGGGCACGGCCTCGCTGGACCTGGGCGACGGGTTGATCGTGGCCGCGCTGGTGGTCGCCAACCCGATTGGCTCGGTGTACATGCCTGACGGTCAAACCTTCTGGGCGTGGCCGTGGGAGGTCGCGGGGGAGTTTGGCGGGCATCGGCCCGAGGGTGAGATGGACTGCAGCGACCCGATGCCGGAGTTGTCGCGCCTGGATTCCATGGGCCGTTTGCAGGCCGGGGCGAATACCACGCTGGTGGTGGTTGCCAGCACCGCACGGCTGACCGTGGCGGAGTGCAAGCGCGTGGCGATCATGGCCCAGGACGGCATTGCCCGCGCCGTGCGGCCGGCGCATTTGCCGTTTGATGGGGACACGGTGTTTGCCCTGGCGTCGGCGGCGGTGGCATTGACCGACGGGCCGAGGCGGCAGGTGGAGATTGGCCGGATTGGCTCGGCGGCGGCTGATTGTGTGGCGCGGGCGATTGCCCGAGGGGTGTTTGCCGCTCGGAGCTAACAGTGAAATGCGGTCAAAATGTGGGAGCTGGCTTGCCTGCGATAACAACCTGTCAGTTAACAGAGATGTAGCTGACCCACCGCTATCGCAGGCAAGCCAGCTCCCACAGTTTGGATCTTTGTCGGTCAGATGAATCGTGACACTCGGGCCTGCGCTTTCGCCGCCTGCTCCGGCAACCCCAGCGCCTCATACACCTTCACCAGGCTGCGGTTCGTCGGCACGTCCCAGCCGTCATACCGGCGCCGCAGCTCCAGTGTCTGCTGCGCGCCAAACCAGTCGCCGGCGTGCAACCGCGCATCCAGTTCCACCTGCGCAAACAGGTCACGCTGGGCGTGGCTGCCGCCAATCTCATTCAAGCGCGGCAAGGCGATGCTCAACTGTTCCAGCGCCTGTTGCCATTCACCGCGCGCGTGGGCCAGTAAGCCTTTGGCCAGCGGCAAGGTGACTTCGCCCCACACCGGCCTGGCGTCGAAGCTGTGCCGCCGCAGCGCCGCCAGCAGTGTGTCGGCCTCCGGCTCTCCCGCCCGCGCCAACCCATACAGATATTGCACGCTGAGAAACGGCTGCACCGTGTCGCCCACCCGGCGTTGCAGGTACGGCGCCAAGGCCTGCCAGCGCTTGCCCACGTCAATCCCGGCCAGTTCCAGGCGCGCCAGCAACGACACCGCGCCCACCTGGTCCTGGGAGTATTCCGGCAAGATGCCCCACACATGTTGATCGTAAATCTCCAGCACCCGCTGATCCTCACCGCGTGCCAGGTAGAACAGCGCCAGGTGCCACCAGTTGTGGGTGTACATGAACGAGTTCAAACCGGCCCAGTGGTGCGCCACGCTCTCCAGAAACGCGGTGCCTTCCTCGATACGCCCCTGGGTCAGCATCACATGGGCCAACGCGTGCTGGGCCCACGGCTCGGACGGTTGCAGGCGCAGGGCTTGCAGTGCGCTGGCTTCGGCCTCTTCGATCAGGTGGCATTGCTCGTAGGCAAAGGCCAGCAGGCCATGGCTGTGGGCGATATCCGGCGCGCCCGCCACCGCCTTGAGGCCGATGCGCAGCAGCGCCGGCCAGTTGCCCCGGTTGAATTCCAGGTACTGGTTGAGCTTGGCGGCGAACAGGTCGCGGGGGTATCGCTCCAGCACGAGTTCGCTCAGGTGCAGCACGTGATCGAGGTCATCGCGCACCCAGGCTTCCAGCAACGCCAGGTACAGCTGGGCGCGCGGGTGTTCGGTGTTGACCGCAGCGCTGCGCTGGCGATAGTGCGCGGCCAGCGTGGGGCCTTCGGGGGACTCGATAAACATCAGCAGCAGCCCGGCGAAGGCGTTGGCCAGCGCGGACTCGGGGGCGGCATCAGCGGCGGCGAGAATGCCCTCGGCGCGGGGCTGATAGCCGAGGAAGCCGCCGATGAAATCATCCAGGCCCTGGCGGGTGGCGGGGTCTTGGGTGTCGATGGGGTTGCCCAGGTAATCCAGTGACATGGTGGAGAGGCTCAGTGGTTCGGATGGACTTACAGGGGCAAACCTTGTGCCAGCTGACACCCTGCAATCCCTGGGGGAGCTGGATTGCTGTGGCGAGGGAGCTTGCTCCCGCTCGACTGCGTAGCAGTCGCAGGCTATTGGGGGCGCTACGCACCCCAGCGCAAGCAAGCTTGCTCGCCACAGCAAGCCAGCTCCCACATTTGAGCTGCGGTGCTGTTGCTTTTTGCACAGTCACGCAGGCCGCTGTGGTTTTTTCATCATTTTGCCTGCATCAAAATCCAGTATCACTGGCCCAACCCCCCATGGCACAGCCCTTGCAAAATCCTTCGCCTACCGTTCAAGCCGAGGAGGCTCCATGCGCTCATTCTCTTTCCGCCGTGCCCTCTCGTCTGTGGGGCTGTGCACTGTCTTGCTGGCCGGCCAGGCCCAGGCACAACCCCATGACGGCGGGGTGCTGAACCTGGTAGCCCAACCGGAGCCACCGTCGCTGATGCACGGCGTGGTCAGCCACGTGTCCACCCAATACGTCAGCGGCAAGATCCTGCAGGGCCTGTTGACCTTCGACACCGACCTCAAACCCAAACCGGTATTGGCCAAGGCCTGGACCCTCTCCCCGGACGGCCTGACCTACACCTTCGACCTGCAGGACGGCGTGCACTGGCACGACGGCCCGGCGTTCACCGCCGATGACGTGGTGTTCAGCTTCCAGACCTTCTACCCCGAGGTGGACAAGCGCCTCGGCGGGATCATCACCGAGTACGTCGACAGCATCACCTCCACGGGCCCGCTGCAAGTGGTCTTTCACTTGAAAAAACCTTTTGCGCCGCTGCTGTCGGCGTTGGGCAGCGGCCTGCGCCCGGTGGTGCCCAAGCACCTCTACGAGAACACGGATTTTCGCAACAACCCCTACAACCTCAAGCCGGTCGGCACCGGGCCATTTGTGTTTGTGGAATGGAAGCGCGGCGCCTACATCAAGCTGGCCAGGAACCCCGACTACTGGAAAAAAGGCCTGCCCCATCTGGACGGCATCGTCTTCCATGTGATCCCCGACGGTTCTTCGCGTGCGGCCGCCTTTGAGCGCAACGACGTGCAAGTACTGCGCAGCGGTGATGCCGATTACTCCGACCTCAAACGTCTGAGCGCCTTGCCGAATGTGCAGTCTTCCGAGAAGGGTTGGGAGTTGTATGCGGGCCTGGCCTTCCTGCAAATCAACACGCGCAAACCGCCGCTGAACAACCCGAAAGTGCGCCAGGCGGTCCTGTATGCGCTGAACCGTCAGTTCATCGTCGACAACATCTTTTTCGGCTCCGGCAAGGTGGCCCAGGGTGAATTCGTCTCGACCACGCCCTACCACGACCCGCAGTTGCCGCAGTACACCTATGACGTGAAAAAGGCCAAGGCGCTGATTGCCGAGTCTGGCGTGGATGTGGGCGCGGTGCGCATTCGCTTACTTAATGGCGAGAAGGGCGGGGCGTGGGAGCGCCTGGCTGAATACACCAAGCAATCCCTGCAACCCCTCGGCTTCAAGGTGCAGGTGGTGACGTCGGATGCGGCGACCTGGTTCCAGCGTGTCAGCGACTGGGACTTCGACTTGACCTACAACTTCATCTTCCAGATCGGCGACCCGTACCTGACCAGCGCCTACCTGTACCGCTCCGACTACATCCTCAAGACCTCGCCCTTCGCCAACGTCAGCGGCTACAACAGCCCCGAGGCCGATGCGTTGTGGCAGAAAGTCGCCGATACCCCGCAAGGTCCCGAACGCACGAAACTCTACAGCCAGTTGGAGAACGTGCTGAACACCGACCTGCCCATCGCGCCGATCTTCGAAATGCGCTACCCGACGCTGTTTCACACGCAGGTGAAGAACCTGCTGCAAACCGCCACCAGCCTTAACGAAGACTACGAAAGCGTCTATCTCGACGCGCCCGCGCCATGAACGGCGTGCTGTATGTCGGCGGGCGCCTGTTCAAGGCGCTGCTGATGGTGGTGGCGGTGCTGGTGTTGAGCTTTGTGTTGATCCACCTCGCGCCGGGTGACCCGGCGCTGTTGCTGGCCGGCGAGGCAGGGGTGGACGATGTGCAGTTTATCGAGCACCTGCGCCAGACCATGGGCCTGGACAAACCCTTGCTCCAGCAGTTGTTGATTTACCTGGGCAATATCGCCCATCTCGACCTGGGGTATTCCTACCGCAACCAGACCTCGGTGTGGGCGCTGATCGCCGAGCGTTTGCCGGCGACGCTGGCCTTGATGGGCTCGGCGTTTGTGCTGTCGTCGGTGCTGGGCGTGACGCTCGGCGTGCTGGCGGCGCGGGCGCGACACAAGCGGCACTGGCTGGACAGCGTGATTTCCCACGGCGCCTTGTTGCTGTATGCGATGCCGCCGTTCTGGCTGGCGATGCTGTTGATCCTGCTGTTTTCGGTCAGCCTGGATTGGCTGCCGGCGTTTGGCATGGAAACCGTCGGCGGGGATTTTTCCTTGCTCGACCGCGCGCAGCACCTGCTGCTGCCGTGCCTGTCTTTGAGTGTGTTGTTTCTCGCCCTGTACATCCACCTGACCCGCGCCGCCGTGCTCGACGCCCTCGGCCAGGAATACGTGCGCACGGCCCACGCCAAAGGCTTGCACCCACGGCGGATTCTTTACGTGCATGTAGTGCGCAACGCGTTGCTGCCGGTGGTGACGTTCGCCGGGCTGCAACTCGGCCAACTGGCCAGCGGCGCGCTGTTGGTAGAGGTGGTGTATTCGTGGCCGGGCATAGGCCGCCTGATGTACGACGCCCTGGCCCAGCGCGACTACGGCGTGTTGATGGGGGGCTTTCTGGTGATTTCGACATTGGTGGTGGGTTTTAACGTGTTGACCGATGTGATCTGTCGCTTTCTCGACCCGCGCATCGGCGCCGGAGGGCAGGGCTGATGGCTGTGTTCAAACGCTTTATGGGTCAACCTTCAGCACTGGCCGGCGCGGTGTTTTTACTGGCGCTGGCCGCCCTGGCGATTGCCGCGCCGTGGCTCACCAGCAGCTCGCCCTGGGAAATGAATACCCAGCCGATGCTCGCGCCGTTTCAGGACCCGGCCCACTGGCTGGGCAGCGATTTGCTCGGCCGCGACCTGGGCAGCGGTTTGCTCTACGGCGCACGCGTTTCACTGGCCGTGGGTGCACTGGCCAGCCTGGCGACTTTGCTGGTGGGCCTGGTGGTCGGCGCGCTCGCCGGTTACTTCGGTGGCTGGCTGGACGGCGTGCTGATGCGCATTGCCGAGTTCTTTCAGATCATTCCGCAACTGGTGTTGGCGGTGATTCTGGTGGCGGTGCTGGAGCCGTCGCTGGGCACCATCGTCTTGGCCATCGCACTGGTCGCCTGGCCGGCGGTGGCGCGGCTGGTGCGCAGTGAGTTCCTGACCCTGCGCCAGCGCGAATTTGTGCAGGCCGCGCGGGTATTGGGGCAATCGCCGCTGGGGATCATCACCCAACAAATTTTGCCGAATGCGCTGGCGCCGTTGCTGGTGGTGATGACCTTTGTTATGGCCACCGCGATCCTCACCGAGGCCGCCCTGGCATTCCTCGGTTTGAGCGACCCGGAAGCCATGAGCTGGGGTTACATGATCAACGCCTCCCGGGGTTTGTTGCGCGATGCCTGGTGGATGAGTTTCCTGCCAGGCCTGGCGATTGTGTTGTGCGTGCTGGCGGTCAACCGGGTGGGCGAAGGCTTGCGCGTGGCCTTTGAACCGGGGAGGTCGCTATGACGTTATTGAGTGTGGAGCACCTGCGCATTGCCCTGCCACCGGGCGCGGACCGCAGCCATGCGCTGTATGACCTGTCGCTGCAATTGAACAGAGGCGAATGCCTGTGTGTGGTGGGTGAGTCCGGCTCGGGCAAGTCGATGCTGGCCAGGGCGTTGTTGCGCCAATTGCCGGTGCCGTTGACGGTGCAAAGCGGGCGGCTGGTGTTTCGTGAAGAAGACCTGGCGGCGCGCAGTGAAGCGGCCATGCGCCAACTGCGCGGGCGCGATATCAGCATGGTGTTCCAGGAGCCGATGAGCGCCCTGAACCCGTTGTTGCGCGTGGGTGAGCAGATTGATGAGACCCTGCGCGCCCATGGCGTTAAATCTTCACGCGAACGGCGCCAGCGGGTGGTGGATTTGCTCGGCTATGTCGGCCTGCCCGACCCCGAGCGCCTGCGCCTGGCCTATCCTTTCGAACTGTCCGGCGGCCAGCGCCAACGCGTGGTGATCGCCATGGCGCTGGCGTTTGATCCGGCCCTGTTGATCGCCGATGAACCCACCTCGGCGCTGGATGTGACCACTCAGGCGCAGATTCTCGATTTGTTGCGCAAGATCCAGCAGGACAAGGGCATGGCGCTGTTGTTTATCACCCACGACTTTGCCGTGGTCGAGGCGATTGCCGACCGCGTGCTGGTGTTGGAAAAAGGTCACGTGGTGGAGCAGGGCAGCGCCCGCCAGGTGTTGCGCGAACCCCGGGCGTTGTATACGCAGCAATTGCTGGCGGCGGTCTCGGCACAACCCTTGGCGCCACGCGCTGCGGTGGCCGGCGCGGTGGTGCTGGAGGCCGCGCAGTTGGGCAAGGTGTTCAGCACCCGCAGCGGCTGGTGGAACCGGCGCACCACACGGGCACTGGACGCGGTGCGGTTGCAGTTGCGCGAAGGCGAGACGCTGGGGATCGTGGGGGAGTCCGGCTCGGGCAAATCCACCCTGGGCCGTTGCCTTGTGCGTTTGTTGCAGGCTGACAGCGGCCGGATTCAATGGTTGGGGCAGGACGTGGCCGGGTTGTCGGAAAGGCGTTTACGCCCGCTGCGCAGTGACGTGCAGATGATTTTTCAGGACCCGTTCGCCTCCCTCAACCCGCGCCAGACCGTGGGCCGCATCATCATGACCGGGCCGCTGGTGCAGGGCCGTTCCAGCGCCGACGCCGAGAGACGCGCGCGTGAGTTACTGGCGCTGGTGGGCTTGCCGGCCACGGCGTTCGAACGCTACCCCCATGAGTTTTCCGGCGGCCAGCGCCAGCGCATCGGTATCGCGCGTGCGTTGGCCGTGGAGCCTAAAGTGTTGATTGCCGATGAGTGTGTGTCGGCGCTGGATGCGCTGATTCAGGTGCAGATTCTGGAACTGCTGGAGTCTTTGCAGCGGCGTTTGAAATTGAGCATCGTGTTCATCACCCACGACCTGCGGGTGGCAGCGCGCTTGTGTGATCGCATTGCGGTGATGCAAAACGGGCGGGTGGTGGAGCAGGGTGAGACGGCGGGTTTGTTCGCGGATGCGCGGCATCCGTACACCCGGACGCTGTTGCAGTGTGTGCCGGCTGCCCCTGCACTTGAGACCAATGCTATCTAGTGTGGGAGCTGGCTTGTCGGGTCGCCGCATCGCTGCGATGGCAATGTCTCAGCTTGCAGGTGTGGTGGCTGACACGCTGCTATCGCAGGCAAGCCAGCTCCCACAGGGTTTACCGAGTTTCGTCATTGAGGAATGGGGTGTTTATGAGTGTCAATTTTAAAGACCTGCCGGTGGTGCGCGGCGAGACCGTCGAAATCCGCCCCAACCGCCACCTGAGCATCGCCCACCACCCGGGCACCACCCAGGCCGGCACCGTGGTGTTCTTCTGCCACGGTGCCGGCGGCAACAAGGACCAATGGCGCCTGCAATGGCAAGCCCTGCAAGCGCAGGGCTACAGCCTGGTGGCGTGGGACCTGCTGGGCCATGGTGCCAGCGCCAAGCCTCGCAAGGCGTCAGCGTATGAATGGTCGGAACTGGTAGCCGACTACGGGGCGATCCTGCAGCGTTACGCCGGGTCACGTAACCTGATCGTGGCGCACTCTTTCGGCACGGGCTTGACGCTCAGCACCTTGCTGAAGAGGCCCGCAGCACCTGTCGAAGCGGTGCTGTTGTTGGGCACGCTGCTGCATCGCCCGGCTGCCAGCGGCGGCTTGTTGTCGTTACCCGCGTGGATTCTGGAATGGCTGCGCCCGCTCCTGGCGAAGGGGTTTCGCGAGCGTGCCTGGCATTCCACGGCGGACCCGGCGCTGGTGGCCTATGAAGAAAAACTCACCGAACGCAACCCGCTGTACATGTTCAAGGCGTTGATGAAAAACGCCAGTTGGCCTGACGCTGGGCAGATTCCGGGCCTGACATTGCCCATCAGCATTCTGGCCGGTGACAGCGACGGTCTGACCCCCGCCAGCGCAGGGCAGGCGTTGGCCGAGCGGTTGCCAAACGCGCGGTTCCAGGTGCTTGCGCAATGCGGCCACCAACTGATGCTGGAGAAACCCGAGGCGGTGCTTAAAGCGTTCAGCGCACTGACGGAATAAACCCGTGCCCTGATGTGTTGTATTGGCTCATTGTTCCGTTTTCGAGATTTGCCATGAGCAACACCACCGAGCCCCTGGTCCGCATCCGTGACCTGAGCAAGACCTTCGGCACCGTGCAGGCGCTGGATCAGGTCGACCTGGATATTTACCCCGGAGAAGGTGTGGCCTTGCTCGGGGCCAGTGGTGCGGGCAAATCGACCCTGGTGAAAATCCTCGGCGGCCGGTTGGCGGCGCAGGGCGGAGATGTCTGGGTTGACGGCCAGCGGCAGCGCTTTACCTCGCCGTTGTCGGCGCGGCGCGTGGGCATTGTCGCAGTGCATCAGCGCCCCGACGAAGGCATCGCCCCCGGCCTGAGTGTGGCCGAGAACCTGTTGCTCGATGAGCTGTGCCTGCCGGGCGCGGATTTCCTGCTCAACCGCAAAAACCTGTTGCTGCGCGCCGAAGCCATCGCCGCCGTGTTGGGCCTGGACCTGCCGTTGCAACACCCGGTAGAACGCCTGGGCCAATCGGACCGACAGCTACTGGTGCTGGCCCGGGCGTTCGCTTTACAGCCACGGCTGTTGATGCTCGACGAGCCGACCGCGGCCCTGTCGGACACGGATGCCGAGCGCCTGCTGGGGCTGATCGATCGGCAACGCAATCGCGGCATGGCCGTGCTGTGCATTTCGCAGCGGGTCGCCGATTTGCAGCGGGTGACGAGCCGGGCGGTGGTGCTGCATGAGGGCCGGCTGGGCTTTAACCGCCAGCGCGCCAAGGCGCAGGCTGTCAGCGCGGCGTGGGGATAAACGCCACACTCCCACCCTCACGCTTCTGAAACAACCGCTCGCCATTATCCGGCTGGGTGGTGACCACCTGATGATCGGCGCCCAGGTAGGCCAGCGGTGTCGGGTCTTCCTTGGAATACTGCGCGAGGATAATCGTGCGTTGCGGGTCGAAGTGTCGGCCGCTGGTTTTTTCCAGCCAGGCCATGAGGGCGGCGCTGTCGCCCTGGCGCGGGAAGTCTTGGGTTTCGCTGACGTAGTAGAAGGGCTTGCCGCCATTTTGCAGGTACATCGGCAGCTTGTTGTCGACTTCCACCATGACCATCTGCCAGTCGCTCCATGGCGCGGTGTGCTGCGCCTGGGTTTGTACGTCCCGGGCAAAGCGGGTCACGCCGCCGTTGCCGGTGGTCCAGGGGTAGATCACCCCCAATACCAGCAGCAATAAACCTGCGGTGAAGCCGAAGCCTTTCTGCCAGCGCGGCCAGCTCGCGGTTTTTTGCTCAAGGCGTTCGCTCAGCCACCAGGCCGCCAGCAGTTGGGCGAAGGGCACCAAGGGCAGCACGTAGTAACTGCGGCGGCTGCCACTGGCGGTGAAGAACACAAACAGCAGGCCCAGGCCCCACACCAGCCAGCGGACGTTGGGTGGCGTCTGGCGCCAGTGCCGCAGCGCCAGCCACAGGCCGAGTACCCAGCAGGGCGCCCACGGCAAGGTGTAGGCGGGCAGGTAGATCAGGTAGGTGTAGATCGGCCCCATGTGGTCGAAGGGGTCGAAAAAGCGTACGACGTTTTCTTTGAACACCAGCGCCAGGCCGCTTTCACCGTAGCTCGGCGCGCCGTAAAAATGCGACAGCACGAAGGGGATCGCGTAGAACGCCGCCGCGATCAGCACGGCCAGCAGCAGGCGCAGGTTGAGGTGGCGTTTATAGCGGTGCTCGCTGAGCAGGTGCGGCAGCAACACCAGGCCTGGCAGCACGAAACCGATCAAGCCTTTGAACAGCGAGGTCGCCGCCAGCAACAGGAAAAACACCGTGTAACGGCCCAGCCGTGTGTCGTCCGGCCCGCGCCAGTACCACCACACGGACGCCAGCACGCCGCACACGGTCAGCACGTCAGCCGTGGCCACTCGCGCCCAGAACAGGAAGTAGAAGCTGGTGGCGAGCATCCAGCCGGCAATCAGCCCGGTGCCTTTGCGGAACAGGCGCTCGCCGATCAGGTACACCAGCCAGATGCTCAGCCACGCCGCGATCACCGACGACAGGCGCAGTGACCACGGGCCGAGCCCACCCATCAGGTTGGCTGCGCCTGTGATCAGCCAATAGGAGGGGAGCGGTTTGTCGTAGTACGGCGCGCCCTTGAGGTAGGGGTCGAAGTAGTCACCGCTTTGCAGCATTTGCAGGGCGATATTGGCCCAGCGGGTTTCCGGCCCCCACAAGTCGCGGCTGCCCAGGCCCAGCAGCAGGAGAAGCGCCGAGACGCCCAGCAGCAACACCAATGCGCCACGTTCGGTTTTCCAGTAGCTCATTGGGGTTTTCCTGTGGCAAGCCAGACGTTAAGGAAGCTGCGGGTAAATGATCATGAGCATGGGGCCCTTGCGGTAGCGCTTGCCGCCCGGGGGCAGTTGCCCTTCTTCACGGTGTTCGCTAGTGCTGCGCACGCGCATCAACACGCCGACCGAGCCCTGTTTGCGTGCCTCGCTGAGCCAGGGCTGGACATTGTCCAGGGTAACCTTGCGATGGGCGGAGTCCGCGTATTTAAGGCCATAGCGCAATTCGCCTTCGGTGTCGTAAAGCGCCACTTCGGGCCGGCGCAGGCGCCAGGACAATGCCGACGCCGTGCCCAACTCGTTGCTGATCAAAGCATTGGTTTGTTGCAATTCATCCAGATGCTCCAGCACAAACTGGTCGGGCATTTCGGTATCGGTGATTTCCTCCGGCATGCCCGCCGGCAGCAGGGCCACCAGCACGCCGATGGCCAGTGCCGGCATTGCCCACAGTGTGAGTGGCCGCGACACCTGCAACAGGTTGGCGAGGATCCAGCCCAGCAGCACGATAAAGCTCAGGGACAGGCTGAACATCTCCGCGTGGCTGTTGCTGTACATCGGGTTGTCGACCTGCAGATAAATCAGGGCTGCCATCGCGCCTGTGCCGATGACCAGGTTCAACAGGCCGTTGGCGCGCAGGGTGCGTGTCTTGCCGCGGTTGATCAGGTCGATCAGCGTGTGGCCCATCAGCAACGCCAACGGCAACAGGCAGGGCATGATGTAGGTTGGCAGCTTGCCGCGGCTCATGCTGAAAAAGGCCAGGGGCAGCAGCAGCCACAGGGCGAGAAAACCAATCGATGGCTGGGCTTTGTCTTTCCAGGCCTTGAGCAGGGTGGCCGGCAACAGCGCGGCCCACGGCAGGCACGCCACCACCATGATCGGCAGGAAGAACCACCAGGCCCTGGCGTGTTGCGCATTGTCGGAGGAGAAGCGCCGAATGTGCTCGTGCCAGAAGAAGAAACGCCAGTAGTCCGGTTCCTGCAGGTGCACCGCCCACACCCAGGGCAGGCACACCAGCGCGGCGACCAGGATCGCCAGCGGGCCATGGCGCAATAACTCGCCCAGGCGTCGTTGCCAGGCCATGTACGGTACGGCGATCAATACGGGCAACAGCCACGCCAGAAAACCCTTGGTCAAAAAGCCCATGCCGCAGGCAAACCCCAGCAGTGCCCAGGCGCCCAACCGATGCTTGGGTGTGCGCCCGTCGAGGGCAAACCACAGCGCGACCAGGCTGAGGTTGACCCAAAAGGTGAATTGCGGGTCGAGGTTGGAATACCCGGCTTGCCCGGCCACCAGACCAAAGCTCATGTAGAGCAGGGCGCTGGCAAAACTTTTGCGCGGGTCGTTCCACAGGCGCCGTGCGATGAGGTAAGCCAACAGCACGCTAAGGCCCGTGGTCAGGGCCGAGGCGATGCGCACCCCGAACAGGTTTTCGCCAAACACGGCCTGGCCGAGGGCAATCAGCCAATAGCCGGCAGCCGGTTTTTCGAAGTAGCGAATGCCCATGAAATGCGGGCTGACCCAGTTGCCGCTCAGCAGCATTTCCTGGCTGATCTGGGCGTAGCGGGTTTCATCGGGGATCCATAAACCGTGCAGGCCCATGGGCAGTAGATAAAACACCACGAAGGCCAATAACAACAAATGCAGGGGTTTGATACGGGTCATGAAAACGTCGCTCCTTGACGTTCAATGGCGGGAAATGTGTGGAGTAAAGTAATAGAAGAGAAAGTCACAAAGTTCACTAAGTCGCTGAAATTATTCATGACGCCGCCAAATAACGCGCGCAGTTAAACATGCCAGAAGAGGCCTGTCGTTTTGCTGAACATGAAAGAAAGTATAGGTAAAAAAGTGTCTAGAGCTTCTTCAGAACTGCCAGCCAGGCCTGGCTGTTCATGAGGCCCAGGGTCTCGAACTTGCCGTTGGGCAGTACGCGCACAAACAAGGCGCTGCCGTAGTGGGGGAAGTCGGCGCGAGGGTAGCCCAGGGCGCTTTCGAAGTCGGCGATGCAGCCGCTGTGGGTCACGAATACCAGGTTGCGCCCGGTCTGTTTGCGGCTGAGCAATTCCTCGCCCATGGCCGCGCCGCAAATGGCTTGCTGGCCGGACGTCAACTCAGCGTTGCCGAACATCGCGTGGGCAGTCTGGGCCGTGCGAACCGCGGGGCTGGCGAGTACATCGCTGTTCTGCATGCCCAGTGCCTTGAAGGCTTTGCCCAACTCTTCGGCGCGTTCGCTGCCGACGATTGTGAGGCCTTCCGGCGGGCCGAGGCAGGGGTTGGTGGAGCGATCGCAGCGCTCTTCGTGGCGCACCAGAACGATCAGGTCGCCATCGCGCCAGGTGGGCAATACTTTGGATGTGAGCAGGCGATTGCCCACGCCGAGGTCACGCGGCGATGACGGCCAGAATATGTAACCGGTCAGCAGTAAACCGACCACGGCAACGCCTGCGCCCCACTTTCGTAATCGCTTGATAGTGGCGCGGCGCGAGCGCGGTTTGGTCAGGGTAAGGTCAACCACATCATTCACCATGGGCACTGTTGCAATGTTGTATTAATTAGGCGCAACGCATTTACGGATACCCGTAGTTGTGCGAGAGCCTGTCACAGGGCTGCTGTCTTTTCGCTGAACATCCAGCGGTTAAAAGTTGCCGGGCGCGGCAACTAAAAAGTTGCCGTTTATCAGCACATGGCGGGCAATTTAGAGAGGCGGGGGTGGGCAGGCAGTGAAATCCATGTGAAAAATTTGCGTAGGGCCGTCGGTGAGCCGTTATTCTCGTTTGCAGTCCTTCAAGCGAGCGTTCTTATGTTGCAGGTGCAAGGTGTTCTGAAGCGTTACGCCACCCCCCAAGGGCCGCTGGTGGTTCTGGCAGGTGTGGACTTGCACCTGGGTGAGCGCAGCAGCCTGGCGCTGATGGGCGAGTCGGGCAGTGGCAAAAGCACGTTGCTGCATTTGGTCGCTGGCCTGGACCGCGTGGACGGCGGCCGCATCCAGGTGGGTGAACAGCGCCTGGACCAACTCAACGAGGCGCAACTGGCCCATTGGCGTCGAACCGAAATCGGCCTGGTGTTCCAGCAATTCAACCTGATCGGCAGTTTGCGCGTGGAAGACAACCTGGCCTTCCAGGCTCGTCTGGCCGGGCGTTTTGACCCGCAATGGCAAGCCGAATTGGTGGCGCGCCTGGGCCTGGGCGACTTGCTCAAGCGCTATCCCGAACAGCTCTCCGGCGGCCAGCAACAACGGGTGGCGGTGGGGCGCGCGCTGGCCTCGCGGCCCGGCTTGCTGTTGGCCGACGAGCCCACCGGCAATCTCGACGAAGCCACCAGTGATGAAGTGCTGCAGTTGATGCTCGACCTGCTGCGCGACAGCCCGACCAGTTTGTTGATGGTCACCCACAGCCCGCGCATTGCCGCGCGCCTGGATCAGCAGGTGGTGCTGCATCGCGGGCGTGTCGTGCCTGCGGACGCGCGCTGAAATGGCCGTATTTTACTGGGCGTTGCGCGCACTGCTGAGCCACTGGCGGCGCCATCCCGTGCAGTTTTTCAGCGTGTTGACCGGCCTGTGGCTGGCCACCGCGTTATTGACCGGCGTGCAAGCTCTCAACAGCCAGGCGCGGGAGAGTTACGCGCGCGCCAGCCAACTGATCGGAGGTGAACCCCAGGCCAGTTTGAGCGCGCCGGATGGCGCGGCGTTCCCGCAAGCGCTGTTTGCTCAACTGCGCCGCGCGGGCTGGCCGGTGTCGCCGGTGGTGCAGGGGCGTTTGCTGCTCAAGGGGCATGAGGACCAGCGCCTGCAATTGATGGGGATCGACCCGTTGTCGTTGCCCGGCAGTGGGGTGGTGGCGGGGCAACGTTTGAGCCAGGCGCAAATGCTCGCGTTTTTCGAACCGCCGGGGCGCACCTGGATTGCTCCGCAAACCTTGCAGGCACTCGGGCTGCACGAAGGTGAGCAACCCCTGACCGCCAGCGGGCAGGCGTTGCCGCCCTTGCAGGCTCAACAGGACATGGCCCCTGGCATGCTGTTGACGGACATCGGTTTTGCCCAACCCTTGCTGGCAATGCCCGGCCAGCTGTCGCGCCTGCTGCTGGACAAGGCCTTCGCCGTTTCGCATTCCACGCCACCGGTGGCACTGCAACTCAAACGCAGCGAAGACAACAACCTCGCGCGCCTCACCGAAAGCTTTCACCTGAACCTCGATGCCCTGGGTTTTCTGTCGTTTGTGGTGGGCTTGTTTATCGTCCATGCCGCCATCGGCCTGGCGCTGGAACAGCGACGCGGGTTGCTGCGGACCTTGCGTGCCTGTGGGGTGAGTGCACGCATGCTGATCCTCAGCCTGGGTGTCGAGCTCGGCGCGTTGTCGTTGTTGGGCGGTGTGCTGGGTGTTGCCAGTGGTTACTTGCTGGCCAGTGTGTTGCTGCCTGACGTGGCCGCCAGCTTGCGCGGTTTGTACGGCGCCGAAGTGCCGGGGCAACTGAGCCTCAGCCCCTGGTGGTGGCTGGCGGGTTTGGGCTTGAGTTTGCTCGGCGCACTGCTCGCCGGTGCCAGCAGCTTGTGGCGGGCGGCGCGTTTGCCGTTGCTGGCGCTGGCCAACGCCCAGGCCTGGCATGAGGCCCATGGGCGCTGGCTGCGACGCCAGGCCTGGGTCGCTGCGACGGCGCTGGTGATCGGGTTGCTGGCGCTGTGGCTGGGTGACAGCCTGGCCGCCGGTTTTGTGCTGATGGCCGCCTTGCTGTTGGGCGCTGCGCTGGGTTTGCCGGTGGTGCTCAACGGTTTATTAAAGGCCGTGCTGGGGCGCAGCCGCTCCGTGCTGGGCCAATGGTTTCTTGCCGATTGCCGCCAGCAGTTGCCGGCCCTGAGCCTGGCGCTGATGGCCTTGCTGCTGGCGCTGGCGGCGAATATCGGCGCGGGCTCCATGACTTCGGGCTTTCGCCAGACCTTTAATAACTGGCTGGAACAACGCCTGACCGCCGAGCTGTATGTCAACCCGCAGAATCCGGCCCAGGCCGAGCAATTGTCGACATGGTTGGCGCAGCAACCGCTGGTACAAACCGTGCTGCCCGCCTGGGAGGTCTCGTTGCAATTGCAGGGTTGGCCGGCCGATCTATTTGGCGTGATCGACGACCCCACGTATCACCAGCACTGGCCCTTGCTGGAGGCGGCCAGCGAGCCGTGGAAACAGTTGCTCAACGGCGACAGCGTGATGCTCAGTGAGCAAATCGCCAGGCGCCTGAATGTTCACTTGGGCGACGCGGTAAACATTCCTGCGCCTCAGGGCGTTTGGTCGCCTCGAGTTGTGGCGATTTATGCCGACTATGGCAACCCGAAGGGCCATTTGATCGTCAACTATCGGCACCTGTTGGCGCATTGGCCAACGTTGTCACCGGTGCGTTTCAACCTGCGCGTGCTGCCGCAGAATGTGCCTGCGTTGGTGCGTGAAATGCAGCACGCCTTCGCCCTGGAAGACAGCCGCATCGTCGACCAACAGCAGCTCAAGGGCTGGTCGAGCCAGGTGTTCGAGCGCACCTTCGCGGCCACCGCTGCGCTGAATAGCCTGACTCTCGGTGTGGCGGGTGTGGCACTGTTTATCAGCCTGCTGACCCAGAGCCAAAGCCGCCTCGGCCAGCTCGCACCGCTGTGGGCGCTGGGCGTTACCCGACGGCAACTGATGCTGCTCAACCTGGGCCAGACGTGGCTGCTGGCCGTGCTCACCTTGATTCTCGCGTTACCGCTCGGCCTGCTGCTGGCGTGGAGCCTGGACGCGGTGATCAATGTGCAGGCGTTTGGCTGGCGCCTGCCGCTGCAGGTGTTCCCGTGGCAGCTGGCGCAATTGTTGGGCCTGGCCATGCTCGCCACCTTGCTGGCCTCGGCCTGGCCGCTGTGGCAGTTGTACCGCAGCCGCCCGGCAGATTTGTTGAGGACCTTTGCCCATGAAGATTAAAGCGCTGTTGTGCGCCGCGCTGTTGCTGCTCAGTGCATGCGACAAGGCGCCTGCGCCCGAAGAGAGCTTTGCCGGGCTGGGCAGCGATGCGGCGGACTTTGCCCAGGTGGTGCCGGGCAAGGTGTTCAGCTTTCCCGAAGACCACGGCCCGCACGACGGCTTTCGCATCGAGTGGTGGTACGTCACCGCGAACCTCAAGGATGCCCAGGGCAATGTGTTCGGCGTGCAATGGACCCTGTTTCGCAACGCGTTGAAAGCCGGGCCTGTGCAGCCGGGCTGGCACGACTCGACCGTGTGGCTCGGCCACGCCGCCGTCACCTCGGCCAGCCGGCATTACGCGGCGGAACGCTTCGCCCGAGGTGGCGTGGGGCAGGCGGGGGCCCAGGCGATGCCGTTCAACGCCTGGATCGACGACTGGAATTTCGCCACCCGCCCTGGCGCCGCAAGCCCCTTGGCGGACATGCAGCTCAAGGCGGGCGGGGCGCAATTCGCCTACGACCTGCACCTGACATCAAGCCGGCCGCTGGTGCTGCAAGGCGATAACGGCTACAGCCGAAAGTCCGATCAGGGGCAGGCGTCTTACTACTACAGCCAGCCGTTTTTCACCGCCGAAGGCAGTGTCAGCATCGACGGCAAAACGTACGAGGTCAGCGGCTCGGCCTGGCTCGACCGCGAATGGAGCAGCCAACCGCTGGCGGCCAGCCAGACCGGTTGGGACTGGTTCTCCCTGCACCTGGACCGTGGTGAACAATTGATGCTGTTTCGCGTACGGCAAACCGACGGCGCGGGTTACCTGACCGGCACCTGGATCGACAAGGAAGGCCACACCGAAACCCTGCACAATGCCGATATCCAGCTTGCGCCACTGGCAACTACCGACATTGACGGGCGCCACATTCCTACACGTTGGTCGCTGAAAATTCCTGGCAAGCAGCTGGATATCACCACCGAAGCCGTCAACCCGAAAGCGTGGATGAACCTGAGCATTCCCTACTGGGAAGGGCCAGTGAAGTTTGACGGTGGGGTGGGGTATCTGGAAATGACCGGGTACTGACGCCATGCAACGGATTGTGGCCAGCACCCTGAAGTAAAAGATGAACACATGTCCCTGTGGCGAGCGGGCTTGCCCCGCGTTGGGCTGCGAAGCAGCCCCCATAACAGCCACCGCGTTTTGCCTGACACTCTGGAGCCAGCCTTAATGGGCTGCTACGCAGCCCAACGCGGGGCTTTTGTCACTCACGCGCCAGCGCCAACCTCAACGGTAGCCTCGCCATGCTCGTGCTTTTCAGCGAGCCCAGGTACAGCCAGTCGCCATATTCGCGGGCGGTGGTGATGGGCGAGTAATTCCCTGCGCTGCCGTCCTGCAGGTTGGCGATGACGTTGCCTTCGGTGTCCAGCCCGAGCACGAAGGCTTTGCGTTCGATGGGCTTGGGCACCACCATCAGCGCCCGAACCATCACCTTGCGCAACAGGGGGTAGCCGGCGAAGCCATCCAGCAATGGGTTGCGCGGTGAATACAGGGCCACCCAGAAGCGGTCGCGGCCGTTGAAACTGAGGTTGTCCGGCAGGCCGGGCAGGTTGTCGATAAACAGGTCGTGGTGGCCGGCGCGCTCGCCTTTGAGCCAATAGCGGCTGATGCGGTAGGCACCGGTTTCATTCACCAGCACGTAGTTTTCGTCCGGGCCCAGCGCCACGCCGTTGGCGAATTGCAAATGCTCTAGCAGCACCTCGGTGGTGCCCTTGCTGAAGTCATAGCGCAGCAGCCGGCCATCGCCGCCGTGCTCGATCACGGCCTCGCCATCCTGCCCGTAGCCCCAGCGGCTGGAGGCGTCGCTGAAATACGCGTAGCGCCCGCTGGCATCCACGGTGACATCGTCAGTGAAACCGAAAGGCACGCCGTTCGCGCCGGTGCTCAGGGTGATGAGCTGGCGGTTGGCGTCCAGGGCCAGCAGGCCTTTGACGCCGTCGGCGATGATCAAGCGCCCGTCCGGGTGCCGCGCCATGCCGAGCGGGCGCCCGCCGGTGTTGGTCAGCACTTCGAGGGTGTGGCTGTCAGGCGAGGTGCGGATGATGCGCCCGTCCTGCAGCCCGCTGATCAGAAAGCCCTGAGCATCCAGCAACAGAGCTTCGGGCCCGGCGATGCCCTGGGCGCCGATTTTTTGTATGTCTTTGAGGCGGTGGTTTTCAGCGTATGGGCCGTCTTTCATCGAGGGGGCTTTGGGGGGCGCCCAGTTCACTGGCTGGACTTTGGTCGGCATCAACAGCAGAAAGGCGATCACGGCGAGAAACAGCACAAAGAGTAAATGGCGTAATTTTTTGGGGCGGGTATTCATGACGACTTCCGGTTGTCGTGGGCGTTCGGTTCCCAGTGCAGGGTGCCGAATAGGTAGTCCATCAGGGGCAGGACGATATTGAAGTTGCGCCCCTGCATCAGCTCGCGGCGGTGGTGCAGGGCGTGCAGGTGGTGCATCTGGCGAATCCACGGCAGGCGTGCCACTGGGTGAGCTGCGGGCAGGTGTTCGCAGGCGTGGAAGGTTTCGTAGAGCAGGTAGCCGAGGATCATGCACCCGGCGAACAGCCCGGCCACGTTGGGGCTTAGCTGTTTGAGCAGCCACCAGGCGGGGAGGGTGATGGCCAGGCTGTGCAACACGATGAGCCAGGCGGGGAACAGGATCACGCGCCAGTCGCGGGGGCTGTCGAAGGTCATGTGGCCGGGGGTGAAGAAGCTGTGGTGGTCGCCGGTGTGGCGCGCATAGAACAACCGGCCGAGGGTGTGTTTGTGATGGCCGAGGTGGCGGTGCACGAGGTAGATGCACAGGTTGAAGAAGATCAGGGTCAGGGGGACTGTGAACCACTGGAGTGGGGTGATGTTTTCGGTGCAAGACCAGGCCAGGGTGATGCAGGTGATGCCGTAGGCGAACACGAATGTGGCGTGGAGCCAAGGGTTGTAGCGCGATGACACATTTGCGCGGTAGTGGGCGCGGAAGGTCTCGGTTGGATGGACCATGGTGGAACACTCAGTGTTTTTTTGTTGGAGGGTGAGCTTAGTTGGCGGTGGAAAATGTGCGAGTTTTTGCGTCATGCACGTATCAACTGCGGGAGCTGGCTTGCTCGCGAAGAAGGCATGTCAGCCGCTGCATAGGGCGACTGGATGACCGTCTTCGCGAGCAAGCCCGCTCCCACATTCGACCGCGACCGACCAACGGCCTCTTGCACGGGCTGAATTTCCTTGTTAGCTTCTGACAAAATGTTATCGATAACATTTGCTCTAAAAATAAAAACAAAACAGAGACCCACGCCATGAAAATGCTCCCGAAAACCCTGTGTTTACTGGCCGTCAGCATCACCCTCGGCACTCAAGCTTTCGCCGACACCCCCAAGCCCATCCGCATCGGCGCCTCGTTCCAGGAAATCAACAACCCCTATTTCGTCACCATGAAAAACGCCCTGGAAGAAGCCGGCGCGACCATCGGCGCGAAACTGATCATCACCGATGCCCGCCACGATGTGTCCAAGCAAGTCAGCGACGTCGAGGACATGCTGCAAAAGGGCATCGACATCTTGCTGATCAACCCCACCGACTCGGTCGGCGTGCAATCGGCCGTCAAATCCGCCCACGCCGCAGGTGTGGTCGTGGTTGCCGTAGACGCCCAGGCCGACGGCCCGCTGGATTCCTTCGTCGGTTCGAAAAACTTCGACGCCGGCTTCCAGGCCTGTGAGTACCTGGCCAAGAACATCGGCGACAAAGGCAACATCGCCATTCTCGATGGCATCGCGGTGGTGCCGATTCTGGAACGTGTGCGCGGTTGCAAAGAGGCCGTGGCCAAGCACCCGGACATCAAGATTGTCAGCGTCCAGAACGGCAAGCAGGAACGTGACCAGGCGCTCACCGTCACCGAAAACATGCTGCAGGCCCAACCGACCCTCAAGGGTATTTTCAGCGTGAATGACAACGGCTCACTCGGCGCGTTGTCGGCCATCGAAGCCAGCGGCCTGGACGTGAAACTGGTCAGCGTCGACGGCGCGCCGGAAGCGATCAAGGCGATCCAGAAACCGGGCAGCAAGTTCATCGCCACCTCGGCGCAATACCCGCGCGACCAGATCCGCCTGGCCCTCGGTATCGCCCTGGCCAAGAAGTGGGGCTCACAAGTACCCGCCACGATTCCGGTGGACATCACCTTGATCGACCAGGCCAAGGCCAAGGATTTCAGCTGGTAAATCACCTGGGCCCCACGAAAATCGTGGGGCTTGAGGTTTCCTTCTGAATACGGGGTCGGCGGTATGAGCAGTCTTCTGAAGCTGGAAAATATCTGTAAGCGGTACCCGGGCGTACAGGCCCTCAAGTCCATCAACCTGCAAGTGGAACGCGGCGAAATTCACGCGTTGCTCGGGGAGAATGGCGCGGGCAAATCGACCTTGATGAAAATCCTCGGCGGCGTCGAGCATCAGGACGAAGGCCGGATCCTGATCGATGGCCAGGCGCAGCAATTCGCGACGTACCGCGATGCGATTGCCGCCGGCATCGGCATTGTGTTCCAGGAGTTCAGCCTGATTCCCTACCTCACGGCGGTGGAAAACATCTTCCTCGGCCATGAGCTGAGCAACCGCTTCGGCCTGTTGCGCAAGCGCGAAATGGTCGAGGCATCCGAAGCATTGTTCCAGCGCCTGGGCGTGACCATTGACCTGCAATGCGCCGTCAAGCACCTGAGCGTGGCCGAGCAGCAGTTCGTCGAAATTGCCAAGGCCCTGGCCCTGGATGCGCGCCTGCTGGTGCTCGATGAACCCACCGCCACCCTGACGCCCAGCGAAGCCGAACTGCTGTTCGACATCATGCGCGAGCTCAAGCGCCAGGGCGTGGCGGTGATTTTCATCTCGCACCACCTGGAGGAGATTTTCCAGGTGTGCGACCGCATCAGTGTGCTGCGCGATGGCGGCAATGTGGGCGTGACGGATGTGGCCGACAGTGATATCGACCGCCTCGTTGAAATGATGGTGGGCCGCCGCCTGGAACACAGTTTTCCGCCCAAACCGACTCAAGCGCGCGGCCCGTTGCTGCTGGAAGTCAAAGACATCCAGCTGGTGCGCAACGGCCCCCACAACAGCTTCCAGTTGCACAAGGGCGAAATCCTCGGTTTCGCCGGGCTGGTCGGTTCCGGCCGCACCGAACTTGCCCTGGGCATGATGGGCGCGCTGCCGTCGGTGAGCAAAGACGTCTGGCTGCGCGGCGAGAAAGTCAGCCTCGACGACCCGGCCCAGGCGCTGGCTCACGGCATCGGTTTGCTCCCGGAAAGCCGCAAGAGCGAAGGGCTGATTACCGATTTCAGCATTCGCGAAAACATCTCCCTGAACAACCTGCCCAAATACCAGAACGCCTCGGGCTTGATCGACAAGGGCCGCGAATGCGCGAGTGTCGAAGGCCTGATGAAACAGCTGTCGATCAAGGCGCCCAGTGGCGAAAGCCGGGTGTTCAACCTCAGTGGCGGCAACCAGCAGAAGGTGGTGATCGCGCGCTGGATCAACCACCACTGCGACGTGCTGGTGTTCGACGAACCCACGCGCGGCATCGACGTCGGCGCCAAGGCGCAGATCTACACGCTGATGCGCAGCCTCACCGAACAGGGCTACGCCATCATCATGATTTCTTCCGAATTGCCGGAAGTCATCGGCATGTGCGACCGCGTCGCCGTGTTCCACAAGGGCGCCATCGTCAAGGTACTTGAAGCGTCTGCCGTCAATCCTCAAGAGGTCATGCGCCATGCAACAGGGGGCTCAAGTGAATATGTCCATTAAAACCGCCGACAGCGCCCGGCTGCGCCTGAACCTGGCGCGGCTGGTGCGCTCGCCGGCGTTTTACCCCTTTGTGGGGCTGGTGGTGGTGACGCTGGTGATGATTCTCGCCAGCGACACCTTCCTGACCACCAGCAACCTGTCGAACATCGCCCGCCAGGTGTCGATCAACGCGATTATCGCGGTGGGCATGACCTGCGTGATTCTCACCGGTGGCATCGATCTGTCAGTGGGCCCGGTGATGGCGCTGTCCGGCACGCTCACGGCGGGGCTGATGGTCGCGGGCCTGCCGCCAGGCCTGGCGATAGGTGCCGGCATGCTGATCGGCGTGGCCTTCGGCATCGGCAACGGCCTGTTCGTGGCCTACCTGCACATGCCGCCGATCATCGTCACGCTGGCGACCATGGGCATCGCCCGTGGCCTGGGCCTGATGTACACCGACGGCTACCCGATTTCCGGGCTGCCGGACTGGTTTGGCTTCTTTGGCCGCCAGAGCCTGTTCGGCATTGAAGTGCCGATCCTGATCATGCTGATCACCTATTTCGCCGCCTACGTGTTGCTGCAGCACACGCGCATCGGCCGCTATATCTATGCCATCGGCGGCAATGAAGAGGCGGTGCGGTTGTCTGGCGTGCGCGCGGCGCGCTTCAAGTTGCTGGTGTATGGCATCAGCGGCCTGACCGCCGCGATTGCCGGGCTGGTACTCACGTCACGCCTGATGAGCGGCCAGCCGAATGCCGGCGTGTCGTTCGAGCTGGATGCGATTGCCGCCGTGGTACTCGGCGGCGCCTCGATTGCCGGTGGGCGCGGGGTGATTGTCGGCACTTTGCTCGGCGCCATGCTGCTCGGCGTCTTGAACAACGGACTGAACATGCTCGGGGTCTCGCCCTACGTACAGAGCGTGATCAAAGGCGGGATCATTTTGCTGGCGATCTTTATCAGCCGTCAGCGCCACAAATAAACCTCTTACAAGAACAGGACCGAAAACCATGGACAAGCACACCGAAATGCAAGCCGTCGTCTGCCACGGCCCGAAAGATTACCGCCTGCAACGCATCAGCAAACCCCAGGCGCGGCCCAATGAACTGGTGATCCGCATCGCCGCCTGCGGCATCTGTGCCAGCGACTGCAAATGCCACTCGGGCGCGGCCATGTTCTGGGGCGGCGACAACCCGTGGGTCAAGGCGCCGGTCGTGCCGGGCCACGAGTTTTTCGGCTACGTGGTGGAAGCGGGTGAGGGCGCCGAGGAGCACTTTGAGGTCAAGGTCGGCGACAAGGTGATCGCCGAGCAGATCGTGCCGTGCGGCAAGTGCCGTTTCTGCAAGTCCGGCAAGTACTGGATGTGCGAAGTGCACAACATTTTCGGCTTCCAGCGTGAGGTCGCCGAAGGCGGCATGGCCCAGTACATGCGCATTCCCAAGACCGCCATCGTGCACAAGATTCCGGAGTCGGTGTCGCTGGAAGACTCGGCGCTGGTGGAGCCGATGGCCTGCTCGATCCACACCGTCAACCGTGGCGACATCCAGCTCGATGACGTGGTGGTGATTGCCGGCGCGGGCACCCTCGGCCTGTGCATGGTGCAAGTGGCCGCGCTGAAAACGCCAAAAAAACTGGTGGTGATCGACATGGTCGACGAGCGCCTGGAATTGGCGAAAAAATTCGGTGCCGACGTGGTCATCAACCCGGCCCGTGACAACGCCCGCCAGATCATCAATGGCCTGACCGATAACTACGGCTGCGACGTCTACATCGAAACCACGGGCGTTCCGGCCGGCGTGACCCAAGGCCTGGACCTGATCCGCAAGCTTGGGCGTTTCGTCGAGTTCAGTGTGTTTGGCGCCGAGACCAGCGTCGACTGGTCGATCATCGGCGACCGCAAGGAGCTGGACGTACGCGGCGCCCACCTCGGCCCGTATTGCTACCCGATCGCCATCGACCTGTTCGAGCGCGGCCTGGTCACCTCCAAAGGCATCGTCACCCATGACTTCCCGCTGGACGACTGGGCCGAAGCCTTTGAGCTGGCCAACTCGACGAAGTCGATCAAGGTGCTGTTGAAGCCGGTAATTTGAAGATGAACTACATCATGGGTGTCGACATCGGGACCCAGAGCACCAAGGCGCTGCTGGTGGATGGTCAAGGCACGATCATCGCCCAGCACAGCCAGGGGTATCGCGTGGATACCCCGAAAGTGCGCTGGGCCGAGCAATGGCCGCAGGTCTGGCTGGACGCCGTCGAGGCGTGCGTTTTGCGCTGCATGGAAAAGGCCGGGGTTACCCGCGAGCAGGTCAAGGCGCTGTGCATCAGCAGCCTGTATGGCGGCTCGGGGATTGCGGTGGATGCGCAGATCACGCCACTGCACCCGTGCCTGATCTGGATGGACCGCCGCGCGGGTGAACAGGTCGCCTGGGTGCGGGAACATGTTGACCTTGAGCGCCTGTTCGAAATCACCGGTAACTCGGTGGACAGCTACTACGGCTTCACCAAGATGCTCTGGCTCAAACAGCATCAGCCCCAGGTGTGGGCCAACACGCGCTACTTGCTGCCGCCCAACAGCTACATCAACTGGTGCCTCACCGGTGAGTTGGCGGTGGACCATAGCAGCGCGGGCAATATCGGCGGCGTCTACGACGTGAAGGCGCGCGGTTGGTCAGCCGAAATGCTCGACGCGCTGGGCATCCCGCAGACGATGATGCCCGAGCGATTGGTGTATTCCGGCGAGGTGGTGGGCGGCTTGCAAGGCAGCTGGGCCGCGCGTCTGGGCTTGCCGGCGGGCACGCCGATTCTGGCCGGTGGCGTGGATGCGGCCATGGCGACGCTGGCAGCAGGCGTGACACAGCCGGGCAACCATGTGGCGATGATCGGCACGAGCATGTGCTGGGGCTACTTGAACCAGCACGTGGACGCGCACCATGGTTTGGTGAGCATGCCCCATGTCTACAACGGCCATCAGGACCTGTACATCTTTGGTGGCGCGATCACCGCCGGGGCCTCGGTCAGCTGGTTTCGCGAGCAGTTCTGCCAGGCTGAAGAACAACAGGCCAAAACCACCGGCCAGGACAGCCTGGTGCTGCTGGAACAGGCCGCGATGAAGATCCCGGCGGGCAGCGAAGGCGTGGTGTTCCTGCCGTATTTGATGGGGGAGCGCAGCCCGGTGTGGGACGACCGCGCCAGCGGCAGTTTTGTCGGGCTCAACCTCTACCACAGCCGCATTCACCTGTACCGCGCGGTGCTCGAAGGGGTGAGCTTTGCCCTGCGCCATAACATCGAGGCGGGCACGCGCGGTGCGCACTCGCTGGACCCGCGCCTGATTGTGGTGGGCGGCGCGAGCCATTCGGATTTGTGGATGCAGATCATCGCGGATGTGACGCGGTATCCGGTTTACACCATTGTTCAGGAGGTGGAAGCGGCACTCGGCGCGGCGTTGCTGGCGGCGCACACGGTGGGGTTGGTGAGTGACGGGGAGATGGAGAAGGGTTGGGTGCAGCTCGAACTGAGGGCGCAGCCGAAGCGCGAGAATGTGGCGGCTTATGAGCAGGCGTTTGCCGAGTATTTGAAGCTGTATCCCGCGCTGAAACTGATCATGCATAACCTGCAAACCACCTGACTCACCAAGGTCCAAATGTGGGAGCGGGCTTGCTCGCGAATGCGGTGTGTCAGTCACCTAATGTGTTACTGAAACACCGCATTCGCGAGCAAGCCCGCTCCCACAGGGAATCTTCATCGCCTATGGAAGCATGACTATGACCACCACTTTTGACTTCACCCACCAACGCATCCTCGTGACCGGCGCCAGCAGCGGCATTGGCCGCGAAATCGCTTTGCAACTGATCGCCAGCGGCGCCGAGGTCTTTGCCCTTGGCCGCGATGCTCAGGCTCTCGCTCAACTCGGCTGCCAAACGCTGTGCCTGGACATCGCCGACAGCGCCGCCCTCGATAAAGCCCTGCAAGCTCTGCCGCCCTTGCACGGCCTGGTCAACTGCGCCGGCATCTCGCGCCTGGAACCCGCCGCTGCGATCAGTGCCGAGGCGTTCGACCAGGTGATGAACGTCAACGCCCGCGCTGCTGCACAAGTCGCCAGCCGGGTCGCTGCGAAGATGATTGACGCGAAGATCGCCGGCCGCATCGTCAACGTCTCAAGCCAGGCGTCGCTGGTGGCGCTGGACGATCACCTCGGCTACTGCGCGTCCAAGGCCGCACTGGACGCAATCACCCGCGTGCAGTGCGCCGAATGGGGGCGTTTCGGGATTCGTGTCAACAGCGTCAACCCCACCGTGACGCTGACGCCGATGGCCGCGATGGCCTGGTCCGAACCGGCCAAGCGCGATCCGGCGCTGGCGGCAATTCCGCTGGGGCGTTTTGCCGAGCCGGCAGAAGTGGCGATGCCGGTGCTGTTCCTGCTCAGTGATGCCGCGAGCATGATCAGCGGCGTCAGCCTGCCCATCGATGGCGGCTACACCAGCCGCTAGCCGTTTTCCAGCTGGCCTGCGATGACCACCTTGTCCCTTGGTTTGAACGGGTCTTCGAGGCGGTCCAGCAGCAGGCGCACGGCGCTGCTTCCGGCCAAGGAGGCGTCATGCGCCACGCAGGCAATGGGCACGCCGAAGATATCGGCGAAGGGCAGGCGGTCGATGCCGCAGATGGTCAGGCTGTCATGGGCGATGTTGTGCATGCGCAGGGCCCGCAGGGCGCCGAGGGTGATCAACTGGTTGAAGCCCATGATCGCGTCCGGCGCCGAGTGTTCGGCCAGGTAATCGAGGGTGTGCAGGTAGGACGGCATCAACGTGTAGTCGCCCGCCTGCACTTCAACGTGCACCTGCGGATGCTCGGCGAGCACTTCGCGCAGGCCCTTGAGGCGCTCCACGGTAATGCGTGAATGCTCGGGGCCGGTCAGCACCAGCAGGCGCTTGAGGTTCGGGGTTTGGCGCAGCAGGTAGTGGGCGGCCTGGATGCCGCTGTGGTAATTGTCGAGCACTACGCGGCTGAACGGGCTGTCGTGGATCGTGCGGTCGAGCAGCACCACCGGGGTTTTGCCGTTGCCCAGGCGTTCCAGGTAATCGGGTTGGTAATCAGGTTCGTCAGAGACCGGTGACAGGATGATTCCCGCCACGCGGTAGCCCAGCAGAGTGTCCACGGCTTTGCTTTCCAGCTCTTCGAGTTCGTCGGTGTCCACCAGCATGATGGTGTAGCCGTGTTTTTTCGCCTCGCGGGAAATCGCCTTGATCATCTCGCTGTAGAACGGGTTGTCCACCGACGCGGTGATCACCCCGATGATCAGGCTTTCACTGCGCTTGAGCCCACGCGCGAAGGCGTTGGGCACGTAGTCCAGCTCGCGCGCCACCTCAAGGATGCGCGCCAGGGTGGCGGGCTTGACCAGGTCGGGTTTGCTCAAGGCGCGGGACACCGTGATGGTGGTCATGCCGACCCGTTTGGCGATGTCGCTGATGGTGACGGACTTTTTCTTGTTCATCGGTCAGGCTGCAAAAGGAAACACCCGCAGGCTAGCACGCGCGCGGGCGTAGAGGGCTTCAAATCAGCGGGTCCCAGCGTTGCGACCAGTCACTTTCGGCCTTGACCACGCCGCGCAGCAACTCCAGTGCCCGTTGCAATACCGCCGAATCCCGCGCCCGTGAGTACACCAGATACGTCGGGAAGCTGAACTCCGGCGCCTTGGGCACGCGTTGCATCACGCCGCTGTCCAGGTAGCTCTGCACCACGCGGGTACGGAAGTAGCCGGCGCCGCCGTTTTCCAGGATGTACTGCAAGGCCAATGGGCCGAGGTTGAAACTCAGGGCGGCGCGGGCCTTGTCGGGCAGGGCGGCGTCGTGTTGCTGACGAAAACCGGGGCCCCAATCGATATACACGTAGGGCGCCGGGTTGCTCGCCAGTTGCACCAGGATCAGCTTTTCTTCCAGCACCTGCTCCACCTGCAAGCCGGGCCAGTATTGCGGCTGGAACACCAGCGCGGCATCCAGCACACCCAGTTCCAGTTGACGCAGCAGGTAGTCACCTTCACGCACCTCGGTGCGCAGGGCATGGCCGGGGATGTGTTGGCGCAGGGCCTGGGCCCACCCCAGCATCAGCGGGTTGCACAGGCTGACTTCACCGCCGATATGCAGCACGTTGCGGTAGCCATCCGGCAGCGGCAGGTCGCGTTTTGCGGCTTCCCAGGTTTGCAGCAACTGGTTGGCGTACACCACAAAAGCCTCACCGTCCGGCGTGAGGCGTGCCCCGGCGCGGTTGCGCACGAACAGCGTGCTGCCCAACTGGCTCTCGAGGTTTTTGACCCGTGCGGTGATCGCGGTCTGGGTGACGTGCAGTTTCTCGGCCGCCGCGGCGAGGCTGCCGCAGCGGGTGATTTCGAGGAAGGTGCGTGCCAGTTCGATGTCCATGAAGCCCCCGGGGATGAATGGGGGACATTGTAATGGAATGCGGTTAAACCTGTGGGAGCTGGCTCCCACAATTGACTGCATTTCAGGTCGGGGTTTTGGGTGCTTGCAAGTGTGAGGTAGGGAATGCTTTGGCATACGCCTGGCACACCCGCAGCACCTGTTCATCGGCAAACCGCGCGCCCACCACATGCAACCCCACCGGCAACCCGTTTGCCGCCAGCCCGCAGGGCACTGAGGCGGCGGGTTGCTGGGTCAGGTTGAAAGGGTAGGTGAACGGCGTCCACTCCATCCATTCTTCCATGCCTGATCCCGGTGGCACATTGTGCCCCGCCTCAAATGCGGTGATCGGCATCATCGGCGACACCAGCACGTCGTAATGCTCATGGAACGCGGCCATCCGTGCGACCAGTGCGGCGCGGGCTTCGAGGGCGTCGTTGAAGTCGCGCAGGCTCAGTTGCTCGCCGCGTCTGGCAATGCGCAGCAGGCCGGGGTCGAGCAGGTGTTTTTGCGCATCGCTCATGGCACCCGTCAGGCGTGCGGCGCCGGCGGCCCATAAGGTGCTGAACACTTCCAGCGGGTCAGTGAAGCCCGGGTCGATCTGCTCGACGTGCGCGCCCAGTTGCACCAGGCCGTCAACCGCCTGGGCGACGACCCTGGCCACCTGCGGGTCGACGTCCACATAGCCGAACGTGGGGCTGTAGGCCACGCGCAGGCCTTTGAGGTCTGTACCCGGCGTGAGCCATGGCGCGGTGCGCGGCGCGCCGATCAGGCCGTCGCGCGCATCCGGCTGCGCCACGGTTTGCAGCATCAGCACGCTGTCTTCCACGGTGCGGGTCATGGGCCCAAGGTGCGAGAGGAGGGTCATCGAGCTGGCCGGCCACTGCGGCACATAACCGAACGTCGGCTTGATTCCGAAGGTGCCGGTAAACGCGCAGGGAATGCGGATCGAACCACCGGCATCGCTGCCCTGATGCAACACCCCCAGGTTCAATGCCGCCGCCGCACCCGCGCCGCCGGATGAACCGCCCGCGGTGGTGCGGGTGTCCCACGGGTTGCGGGTGATGCCGTACAGCGGGTTGTCGGTGACGCCTTTCCAGCCGAATTCCGGCGTGGTGGTCTTGCCCAGCAGCACCGCGCCGGCTTTGCGCATAAACGCTGAGAAGGGCGCATCGACATCCCACGGGCCTTCAGCGGAGGAGGTGCGTGAACCCTTGCGGGTAGGCATGCCGATCGTCAGCGTCAGGTCTTTGATGGAACACGGCACACCGTCCAGCGGGCCACAGGGTTGGCCTTTTAGCCAACGTTGCTCCGAGGCGCGCGCGGCATCGAGCGCGCCTTGCGGGTCCACGTGGCAATAGGCATTCACTGCCGGGTTGAAGCGCTCGATACGCAGCAAGGCATCTTCGGTGACTTCCACCGGCGACAGGCTTTTGTCGCGAAAGTGCTGCAGCAGTTGCACGGCTGTCAGTTGGCCGACCTCACTCATGCCACATCCCCCTGCGCTGCGTTGACCATGGCGCGCAGCAACACCGCGCAGCCCGCTGCGAGATCGTCCGGCGCGGCGTTTTCGATTTCGTTATGGCTGATGCCGCCTTCGCACGGCACGAAGATCATTCCGGCGGGGCCCAGTTCGGCGACGAAAATCGCGTCGTGCCCGGCGCCGCTGACAATTTCCATATGGCTTAGGCCCAAGGCCTCGGCGCCCTCGCGCACGGCGTTGACGCAGGCCGGGGCGAAGTCCAATGGCGGGAAGTCGGCCGTGGGGGTCAATTCAAAGGTCAGGCCATGTCGTTTGGCGGTGGCTTCGATCACACCGCGCACTTCATCGACCATGGCTTGCAGTTTGTCGGCATGCAGGTGGCGCAGGTCGAGGGTCATGTGCACCTGGCCTGGGATAACGTTGCGCGAACCGGGGTGCAGGCTCAGGCAACCGACGGTGCCGCAGGCGTGGGGCTGATTCTGGTGGGCGATGCGGTTGACCGCGCTGACCACCTCGGCGGCGCCGACCAGGGCGTCCTTGCGCAGGTGCATCGGCGTCGGCCCGGCGTGGGCTTCGACGCCGGTCAACGTCAGGTCGAACCACTTCTGGCCCAGGCAGCCCATGACCACGCCAATGGTGGTGGCCCTGTCTTCCAGCACCGGGCCTTGCTCAATGTGCGCTTCGAAATACGCGCCCACCGGGTGGCCCAGCACCGCGCGCGAACCGGCGTAGCCGATGCGCTGCAATTCGGCGCCGACCGACAAGCCTTGGTCGTCGAGTTTGTCGAGGGTGTCCTGCAAGTCGAACTTCCCGGCAAACACCCCGGAGCCCATCATGCACGGCGGGAAACGCGAACCTTCTTCGTTGGTCCACACCACGACTTCGATGGGGGCTTGGGTTTCGATATTCAGGTCATTCAGGGTGCGGATCACTTCCAGCCCGGCCATCACCCCGTAGCAGCCGTCGAACTTGCCGCCGGTGGGCTGGGTGTCGATATGGCTGCCGGTCATCACCGGGGGCAGGGCAGCATTGCGCCCGGCGCGGCGCGCAAAGATATTGCCGATGGCGTCGACTGTGACGCTGCACCCGGCCGCCTCGCACCAGTGCACAAACAGGTCGCGGGCCTGGCGGTCCAGGTCGGTCAGGGCCAGGCGGCACACGCCGCCTTTGACCGTGGCGCCGAGTTGGGCCAGGTCCATCAGCGATTGCCACAAGCGGTCGCGGTTGATCAGCGGGGCATTGCTCTTGAGCGGTTGCGCAAAACTATTCATCAGCAGTCTCCGGTCAGGCACTCAGGGCCAAATAGCGGTTTTTGATGGTCGGATCAGCGCGGAAAGCGGCGGCGCTGCCTTCGTAGACCACGCGGCCCTGTTCGAGGACGTAATGGCGGTCGGCGAGCTTGTCGCAGACCATCAGGTTCTGTTCCACCAGCAGCACCGGCAGGCCATCCTCCTTGACCTTGCGCAGGATCTTCACCAACTCGTCGACGATCACCGGGGCCAGGCCTTCGGTGGGCTCGTCGAGGATCAGCAGCTTGGGGTCGTTGAGCAGGGCGCGGGCGATGGCGAGCATCTGTTGCTCGCCGCCAGACAAGGCGTGGCCGGCGTTTTTGCGGCGTTCCTTGAGACGCGGGAACATGCCGTACACATCCTCCATCTGCCAGCGGCTGGTTTTGCGCACGGCAATACGCAGGTTTTCCTCAACGGTGAGCAGGCGGAAAATTCCGCGGTTCTCCGGCACCAGCGCCAAACCCTGGCGCGCAATTTCAAAGATCTTCTGGCCGACCAGCGCCTGGCCGTTGAAGTGAATCTGGCCCTGGCGCGGGCAGATAATCCCGAGGATGCTGCGCAGGGTGGTGGTCTTGCCGGCGCCGTTACGGCCCAGCAGCGTGACCAGTTCGCCCGGGTTGACGGTCAGCGACACGCCTTCGAGCACGTGGCTCTTGTCGTAGTAGGAATGGATATTCTCGACGATCAGCATCAGGCAGCCTCCCCAAGGTAAGCGGTGCGCACACGCTCATCGGCGCGTACGAACTCCGGTGTGCCTTCGACCAGGATCTGGCCGTGGCTCATGACCGTGATGCGTTGGCTGATGGACATGACGATGCTCATGTTGTGTTCAATCAACAGCACCGTGTGGTCGCGGCCGAGGTCGCTGATCAGTTGGGTCATGATCGGGATGTCATCGATGCCCATGCCCGAAGTGGGTTCGTCGAGCATCAACAGTTTGGGTTTGGAGCAGATCGACATGCCCACTTCCAGCACCCGCTGCTGGCCGTGGGACAACTCGCCGGCGAGGGTGTCGGCGCGGGCGCTGAGTTGCAGGCGTTCCAGCACCTGGTCGGCCATCTCCAGGTGTTCGCGCTTGCTGTCGACGCGGCGCCAGAAGTTCAGGGCGCGGGCGCCATCGCGGCCTTGCGCGGCCAGGCGCAGGTTTTCGCGCACGCTGAGGTTCTGGAACAGGCTGGTGAGCTGGAACGAGCGCGCCATGCCCAGGCCTACGCGGCCGTGGGCCGGTTTGCGCATCAGGTTCTTGCCGTCGAAATGAATCGCCCCGGCGGTGGCCTGGCGCTCGCCGGTCAGGCAATGGAACAGGCTGGTCTTGCCCGCGCCGTTGGGGCCGATGATGGTGTGGATGGTGCCGGCTTCAACTTTGAGGTTGACGCCATTGACCGCATGGAACGCGCCGTAGGCCAATTGCAGATTTCTGGTTTCCAGCAGGATGCTCATAGCACTTGCTCCTTGGCCGTGACCGAGGTTTTGCGGCGGCTGCGCACGCGTTCGAACAGCGATGCGAGGCCGCCCCATAACCCGCCGCGCATAAAGATCACCACGAAGATCAGGATCACGCCGAGCAGCATCAGCCAGCGCGGCCACAGGTCGGAAAGGAAATCCCCCAGCAGCACGATGGAACCGGCGCCCAGCAGCGAGCCGAACAGCGAGCCGGTGCCGCCGACGATGGTCATGATCAGGATGTTCTCGGACATCGCCAGGTCGATGTTCGACAGCGGCACGAAGTGCAGCAGCATCGCGTACAGCGCCCCGGCAATCCCGGTGACAGCGCCGGACAGCACAAACACCAGGATCTTGAAGTGGCGTGTGTCGTAGCCGATGGCCGAGGCGCGGGTTTCGTTTTCGCGGATCGCCATCAGCGTGCTGCCGAACGGTGAGGCGATCACCCGGCGTGCGCCGATGAAGATCAGCAGGAACAGCACCGCGACAAAGGCGTAAAAGGCACGGGCGTCGCTGAGCGACAGCAGCACCGTTTCACCGATACGGATTTCCGGGCGCGGCACGCTGAGCAGGCCGTTGTCGCCGCCGGTCCAGTCGCTGAGGGTGTAGGCCACGAAGTAGGCCATTTGGCTGAACGCCAGGGTGAGCATCACGAAGTAGATGCCGGTGCGGCGGATCGCCAGGGCGCCGACCAGCAAGGCCAGGAAACCACCCGCGACGGCAGCGCCAATCAAGGCGCTGAACAGGCCCAGTTGCAGGTGAATCATCAGCAGCGCCGCGCAGTACGCGCCCGCCCCAAAGAAGATGCCTTGGCCGAACGACAACAGCCCGGTGTAACCCAGCAGCAGGTTGCAGGCGAGGGCGGCCATGGCGAAGATCAGGATCTCGGTGGCCAGGGTCGCCGAGGGCAATATCAGCGGCAGGCCGATCAGCACCGCCAGCACCCACAGCAACATCGCTTTGGACTGGGTTTTGGCAAATGGCAGGGGGTTTTTCTCGCTCATGTCAGGCTCTCCCGAACAGGCCGTAAGGGCGTACCAGAATCACCACGGCCATGGCGCCGTAGATCATCAGGCTCGCGCCTTGGGGCCAGAGTGTGGTCATCAGGCTTTGCACCACGCCCACCAGTAAACCGCCGACCAGCGCACCGCTGAACGAGCCCATGCCGCCGATCACCACCACCACGAAAGCCACGCCCAGAATCTCCGGGCCGACAAAGGGCTGGGCGCCGCGCAACGGGGCGAACAGCACCCCGGCCATGCCCGCCAGGCCGACGCCGAGGGCGAAGGTCATGGAAAACAGGCGGAAAATATTCGTGCCCAGCAGCGACACGGTTTCGGTGCTTTCACTGCCGGCACGCACCAATGCGCCGAAGCGCGTGCGTTCCAGCAGCAGCCACAGGCCCAGCCCGACCAACCCGGAAAAACCGATCAGAAACAGACGGTAGTGGGGGTATACAAAGTCGCCGACCACCAGCACCCCGCGCAGCAGTTGCGGCACGGCGACGCTTTTGCCCACCGGGCCCCAGATCATCACGCTGGCTTCCTGGATGATCAGTGCGATGCCCAGCGTCACCAGAATCTGGAACATGTGCGGCAGGTGGTAAATCCGCTGGATCAACAATCGCTCGATCACCCACGCCAGCGCAGCCACCACCAGCGGCGCGATCAGCAGCGCCAGCCAGAAGTTGCCGGTCAGGCTCACGGCGGTGTAGCAGATGTAGGCGCCCAGCAGAAAGAACGCACCGTGGGCGAAGTTGACGAAGTTGAGCAGCCCGAAAATGATCGTCAGGCCGACCGCGATCAGGAAGTAGATCATCCCCAGCCCAAGGCCGTTGAGGATCTGGAACAGGTAAAGATTCAGCATGCAGAAACCCTCGGCAGGACGCCGCTTGCACGGCCCTGCGCTGCAAAATTCAGGGGGTCAAGCGAGCGTGCAGCCCGTGGCTTCCACTGGCGGGAACGACTGGCCGGCACTGAGCACTTTGGCCAGGTCGTCCTTGTCGGCCATGTCGCCGGCCGCCTTGCCGATCATCAGGTAGTAATCCTTGATCACCTGATGGTCGCCGGCACGGATCGATTCCTTGCCGGTCGGGCCGTCGAAGCTCAAGCCTTGCATGGCCTTGGCGACCGTTGGGCCGTCGAAGCTGCCGGTGGAAACGATGGTGTCGAGCATGACTTTGGTGCTGATGTAGTCAGCGGCCAGCGGGTAGGTGGGGTTGATGCCGTATTTGGCCTGAGTCAGCTTGACCAGCTCACGGTTGAGCGGGCTGTCGACCTGGTGCCAGTACTGCGCGCCGAGGTACACGCCTTCGAGCACATCACTGCCCAACTCCTGGAATTGATCCAGGCCTGCGGACCACACCAGCAGCACTTTCATGCGTTCCTTGATGCCGAAGTTCACCGCCTGGCGCAGGGTGTTGGACGACTGGCTGCCGAAATTGAGCAGCACCAGCACATCGGGTTTGGCGGCGATGGCGTTGGTCAGGTAGCCGGAAAACTCCTGCTCCTGCAACGAGTGGTAGCTGTTGCCGATATGCTCCAGGCCGTTTTCCTTGAGCACATTCTTGGCGCCTTCAAGCAGCGCTTCGCCGAACACGTATTGCGGGGTGATGGTGTACCAGCGCTTGGCGTCCGGCAGCAGCTTGATCAGCGGCACCATGGTTTCGCGGATCGCGCCGTAAGTGGGCACCGACCAGCGGAACGTCGCGTGGTTGCAGTCTTTGCCGGTCACTTCATCGGCGCCTACCGGGGTCATGAATACGCCACCGACCTTGTCCACTTCCTTGGCCACGGCCAGTGCCGACGACGACAAGGTGCAACCCTGGAAGAACCGCGCGCCGTCCTGCTGGATGGCTTCCTGCACCTTGCGCACGGCTTTGCCGGCGTTGCCTTCGGTGTCGATGACTTTGTAGTTCAGCGGGCGGCCGAGCAGCTGGGGGTGCTGTTCCACGGCCAGGCGTGAACCCATGTCGGCAAACTTGCCGTAGCTGGCAAACGCGCCAGACATGGACTTGAGGCCGTAAAAGGTAAAGGGCTCGGCGGCGAATGCCGAACGCACGCTCAGCGGGAGGCTGAGGGCGGCTGCGGCGGTAAGACTGGCTTTCAACAACGTACGACGCTGCATGGGGTGACTCCCTGGTTTAGTTATTGGCAGGAGCGGCAAGGGCGATACGGTGGAGCAAGGGCCTGTGGGCAGGCCTGTTATTGAATTGGGTGAAGCGGTCTGACGGTTGGAACCGGGTTTGTGTGGGAGCTCCCACATTGGATTCGCGGTGTCCTTAGCGGTGATCGAACTCCAGCAAAAAGTGCGGGCTGACTTCGCCTTCCAGCGCGGTCATGTGGTGTTCGGCATCACACATGTGTTCGTGCATCAACCCGCGCACGGCGCTTTCATCCCCGGCGCGAAAGGCGATCAGCAATTGCTTGTGATAGTCCAGGTTGGCCGCGTCGAACTGTTTGCGCTTGGGCTTGTAGGCTTTTTTCAGCACCACCAGGTCGCGCAGCAGGTCGTTGAGAAACTGCGCCATGAAACTCAGCAACGGGTTGGGGCAGGCCCTGGCCAGCAGGTTATGGAACTCAAGCTCGGCCAGGCGCTGTTCGCGCTGGCCGGCTTCGCTGTCTTCCGGCGCGCTGCAAAAGTCCACGTTGTCTTGCAGGGCGCGGTAGTCGTCTTCGCTCAGGCGCCCGAGGACTGACACGGCCAGTTCTACTTCGATGACTTTGCGCAGCTGGTACACCTGCTCACCATCCAGATGCTGAAAATGCAGGTAGTTACGCAAGGCACGGCTGGCCGGCTCGGTGCCGGCCTGGTTCAGGTAGGCGCCGCCACTGGGGCCGGTGCGCGTGCTCACCAGGCCTTCAACCTCCAGCGCTTTGAGCGCTTCACGGGCCGACCCTTTGGAGCACTGAAAGCTTTCCATCAGCTCGCGCTCGGTGGGCAGGCGGTCGCCGGGCTTGAGGGCATCGGTGACGATAGAGCGCTTGACCGACTCGACAATCACATCGGAGAGCTTCTGGCGTTTGCGTCGCAACGGGCGGCTGAGCATGGTGTGCTATTGATCCTATTAATGCGGATTAATAGCACTTAATAACGATTGGGCGGGAGCGTCAACGCAGGGTGTCGTTTTCGACGCGAAGAGGTCGTAAACGCGGTGATTATTCCCAACCGCCCCGGTCGAGGCAGCGCGTGGAGACGGGCGGCTGTTTGCCGTACACCAGAAAATCCCCGATCCATTGCTTGATACATCCACTGGCGGTGGCGCCGGGCTGTGCTACCTCCTTGAGCTTCAGCAGGTCCACACCCGAAACAGCCGGGTCGTCGCGTTCGGCGTTGACCAGCGCCATGCGAGCCACGCGCTCGGGAAACAGCTCGGCATAGCGCCCACCGAGCCGGGCTGCCTGCGCAACGCCGAGGAAGTTGAGCTGCGGGTCTCCCAATTGACCGCGCACAAACTCCATATCCCGTGCGGCTTGCTCGATAGCGTTGTCTTGCGCCAGGTCGCGGGCGCTCAGTTCGACCACGTCATACCGGTTGGCCAGTGTGCGATAGGCCGGGGTGGCGTAGGACTCCCAGCGGCTGACCAGGGCGAGGGCGAAAGCTGCGTCTTGGGTGGCATGCCGTTCACCGGCCTGAATGAACACCACGCCCTCGCGGCTTAGCGGGTGCCGGGCGCCGACGCGGGTGACTGCCAGGCGTACGCTGCCACGCGCCGGCGCAGCGTGATCGCGGGGCACGCTGACTGTGCCGCACTGGGTTCGCTCCAGCACTTCGGGGTCCGGGCGTACAAGGGCGGGAAAGGGGCAGTCCAGCAGCCAGTCAATGGCGGTGGGGGCGATGAGCGGTTCAGCCAAGGCCGGCCCCGCGCTCAGCCACAGCCAGGCAAATGCCAAGGTTTTCAGAAGAGCGCTGGGTTTCATCAGCAGAATCCGGGCAACCGATTAAGTGCGGTTTTGTACCAAGGACCTGGGGTAGAGGAATGTAGGACTAGTAAACGCTTTATGTAAGTAAACGGAGTTTTGTCATCAGGTGCCCGGTTGCCAGCCGCCGCCCAAGGCTTTGTACAGCGCAATGCTGGCTTGCAGGCGTGAAAGCCGCAGTTGCACATCCAGGTCTTGGGCCGCGTACAGCGTGCGCTGGGTTTCCAGCACCGTGAGCAAGTCTTCAGCCCCGGCCTGGTAGCGGCTTTGCGCAATCCCGAACGCGGTCCGGGCCTGTTGCAGTTCTTCGGTCTGCCATTGGCGCTGCTGGTCCAGGCGCGTGATGCTGCTAAGGGCCTTTTCCACATCGGCAAAACCGTTGACGATTGCGCCGCGATAGATCTGCAGCAGTTCGTCCTGGCGGGCACGCGCCTTGTCACGCTCGGCGGCCAGGCGGCCATTGTTGAAGATGGGCGCGACCAGGCCGGACGTCAGGTTGTAGAACGGGCTGCGCAGAATGTCTTCGGCCTTGTACGAGCCTGAACCCAAGGTAGCACCGAGGGTCACGGTGGGCAGCATCGCCGCGCGTGCCACTGTGACATCGGCACTGGCGGCCGCCAACTGCGCTTCAGCCTGGGCCAGGTCGGGCCGGCGGCTCAGCAGTTGGCTGGGCACGCCGGGGCCGATGCCTGGCCAGGTCAGCGCCTGAAACGGTTCGCTGCCCACTTCCAGCGCCTGCACGGGCTGGCCGAGGAGGGCGGCAAGGGTGATCAGGGACTCTTCGGCCACTTGCTGAATCATTGGCAGTTGGCGCCTCTGGCCGGCGACCAGGCTTTTCTGTTGGGCCAGTTCGAGTGCGGTGGCGGAGCCTGCGTCATAGCGCGTCTGCACCAGGTCGAGCACGTTGCGCGCATTGGCCAGGTTCAGCTCGGCGATCTGTTGGCGCTGGCGGGCGGCGAGGGTTTGCGCATAGCGGTCGGCCACGTTGCTGAGCAAGGTCAGCTCCACGGTGGCCCTGTCGAACTCACTGGCGCGCAGGGTTTGCACGGCGCTGTCTCGCGCGGCGCTGCGGCCACCCCAGAAATCCAGCTCGTAACTGGCGGTGAGGTTGGCGCCAAAACTGTCGACGGTTTTTTCGCTTTCGGTGGCGTCCAGGTCCGAGTTGCCGGTACCGCGCAGCAGTTTTTCGCGGCTGGCGGTGAGGTTGAATTTCACCTCGGGCAATAACGGCGCACCCGCGATCACGGCACTGGCCCGGGCCTGGCGCACCCGTGCCATGGCGGCAGCTACGTCATGGCTGTCACGGCGTGCCTGGTCAATCAGGCGGTTCAATTGCGGGCTGCCAAATTGCGTCCACCAGCGCTGGTTGACCGCCTGGGCGGCGTCACGCTCGGCGTATTGCCAGGCGGCCGGCGGCGCGATTTGACTGTCGACGACGGCCGGGGTGCCGGTGCAGGCGTTGAGCAACAGGCACAGGCTGAGAAGAGAGAGTCGATTATTCACTGGTCAACGCCTTAACCGGATCGAGCCGGGCAGCTTTACGGGCCGGCATGAAGCCGAATACGACGCCGGTCACCAGCGCACAGCCAAATGCGCCGAACACCGCCACCAGGGAAAACTGGACTGCCACCTTGGCCAGCACCAACACGCCGCCCACCAGCAGCGCGAGCGCGATACCGCACAGGCCGCCGACCACCGAGAGCATCACCGCTTCGGTGAGGAACTGGCGCAGGATGTCGCGCTGGCGCGCACCGGTGGCCATGCGGATGCCGATTTCGCGGGTCCGCTCGCGCACGGTCATCAGCATGATGTTCATCACGCCGATACCGCCCACCAGGAGGGAAATCGCGGCAATCGACCCCAACATCAACGACAGTGTGTTTTGCGTGCGCGCCTCGGCCTGGATCATCGCGGCGCTGTTGGTCAGCCGGTAGTCGCGCTTGCCGTTGTGCAGCTTGAGCATGAGCTGGTCGATGGCCTGTTCGGCCTCATGCACCTTGCGTGCATCGGCGGCGGCGATCACCACGTATTCGGGGTTATAGGTGCCGAACAGGCGCACGCTGGCGGCGGTGTAGGGGATGGCGACACGGTCGTCGCTGTCCTCACTGCCGGAGCTGGAGCCTTTTTCCGCCAGCACGCCGATGACCTGGAAGGGCACGTTTTCAATCAGGATGTACTTGCCGATCGGCGTGGCGACGTTCTTGAACAGTTTTTCGCGGATGCGATGGCCGATCACCGCAACGGTGGCCCCCGTCCGCTCGTCGGCCTCGGTGAAGTAACTGCCCTCGACCACTGGCCAGTTGAAGATGTCCGGGAAATTGACGTCGTTGCCGCCCACATAGGCGAGGTAGTCGAGGTTGCCAAAACGCACCCCGGCGTCGTTGCCATTGACCGGCATGATGCGCTTGACCTGGGGCAGTGCGGCCAGGGCCGCGACATCACTGAGGGTGACCACACCCAGCGGCGTGCGCGGGTTGGGCGAGGAGCCGCTGAGGTAGATGATGTTGGAGCCGAACGCGCCCATCTGCGCCATGACCTGGCGCTTGCTGCCTTCGCCCACCGCCAGCATCACCACCACTGAAGCCACGCCGATGATGATCCCGAGCAAGGTCAGCGCGGTGCGGAAGCGGTTGATCCACATCACGCGCCACGCCGCTTGCACAGCGTCCAGCAACTCGGCCTTCCATGCGCCGTTGTGTTCGGCGCCGTCGGCCAGGCGCTGGCGCAGGTCCACGGCTTGCAAGGCGTCGCTGTTGGCGGCTGCCGGGACAAAGGTGTCCTCTTCGCACGAGTCACTGATGATCAGGCCGTCGCGAATCTCGATGATGCGGTTGGCTCGCGCGGCCACTTCACGGTCGTGGGTAATCAGGATGACCACATGGCCCTGGCTGGCCAGTTCGTCCAGCAAGGTCATGACCTCGGCGCCGCTGTGGCTGTCGAGGGCGCCGGTAGGTTCGTCGGCGAGAATGATATGGCCGCCGTTCATCAGCGCCCGGGCAATCGACACGCGTTGCTGCTGGCCGCCGGAGAGCTGGTGCGGGCGGTTGCCGGTGCGCTCGGCCAGCCCCAGGCGGGTGAGCAGGGCGTTGGCGCGGGCATGCCGTTCGGCAGCGCTGATGCCGGCATAGATGGCGGGCATCTCGACGTTTTCCAGGGCTGAGCCCGAGGGGATCAAGTGATAACCCTGGAACACAAAACCAAAGGCTTCGCGGCGCAACCAGGCCAGCTCGTCGCTGCCCAGGTCGGCGACATTTTCACCGGCGAACAGGTACTCGCCGACGGTGGGGCGGTCGAGGCAGCCGAGGATGTTCATCAGCGTGGATTTACCGGAACCGGAGGCGCCGACAATGGCGACGAATTCCCCGGCATGAATCGACAGGTCGATCCCGCGTAATACGTCGACTTGCGGGCTGTCGCCGCCGCCGTAGGATTTGCGGATGTGCTTGAGTTCGATCAGGGGCGTGGCCAACTCAACCCCCACTGCTATTGGCCGGGCCGATCAGCAGGTGGTCGCCTTCGTTGAGGCCGCCCAGCACTTCGACCCGCAGGCGATCACTGATGCCCAGGCGTACTTCACGCTCCTCGATGGCACCGTTTTTCGCCACGACCCGGGCAATCGACGTGCCGCTGCCCGCGCCGTTCAACAACGCAGCGACTGGCGCGGTGAGGGCATCCTTGACCTGGCCTGCGACGAAAAACACCTGGGTGGTCATTTCCGCCATCAACGCGTGGTCGGCGTTGTCCACATCGAGCAGTACCGTGTACAGCACCACGCGGCCGCTCCCGCTTTTGCTGGTGCTGTTGGGGCTGCCACCGCCCTGGCTTGTTTCATTGAGCGGCTTGGGCGGGATGGGCAGAATTTGACGCACGGTGCTGGTCCAGCGCCGGTTGCCGCCGCTCAAGGTGGTGAAGTAGGCGGTCATGCCGGGTTTGACGTGGCCGATGTCGGCTTCGGAAACTTCTGCCCACACGGTCATGGGCGACAGCTTGGCGATGCGCAGGATCAGCGGCGTCTGCTGCTGGGCGTTAAGGGTCTGGCCGACGCGCGCGTCCACCGCGACAACGGTGCCGTCCATCGGCGCGAAAATACGCGTGTAGCCCAATTCGGCTTCGTCGCTGCGCAGGCTGGCCCGCGCTTGACGGATCTGCGCCTGAAACATGTCGACGCGCGCCTGGGTGGCGCTCAACTCCGCCTTGGCGGTTTGCACGTCCTCTTCGCGGGTGGCGTTGCCGGCGGCGAGACGCTGTTGGCGCTGGTACTTCTGGCGCGCCAGTTCGTGCTGGGCTTTCTGCTCCTGCAATTGAGCCTGCAGGTTTTCAATCGCATAGCGGCTGGCATCGAGCTTGGCCTTTTGTGTGGACGGGTCGATCTCCACCAGTAACTGGCCTTCCTTGACCTGATCACCGGCCTCGACGTGAATCTTCTGGATCTGCCCGGACGCCTGCGCACCCACGTCCACATAACGACGCGGTTGCAGGGTGCCGAGGGCGGTGACGCTGCTTTCTATATTGCCGCGCGTCACGCTGACAGTGGCGAGGGCGTCGCGCCCCGCGGGCTGCATCTGCCAGGCGGCGACGGCGATCACGGGAATCAGGCACGCCACCACAAGCAGGGCGCGTCGGGCAGGTCGAGGGCGTTTCATGCTTAGGTTCCAGCCGGGAAAGATCGGAGCGCAGTTGCGCTGAGCTGACAGTTAAACGAGGAAATTGCTTGGAGATTTAGGCCGTTACACAATCGGTAACAGCTGCGCGGAATAAAAAAATCGACGGTTGGTGCGAGATTTCTTTAAAAGTAGATGAGAATTATTATAAATTGCACGCATTCAAACTGCCATCATCGGTAGGCTGCACTTTTAGCAATCAGGGATCGGATGCCGTCTGCCCGGACGGTCGGGAGTCATGTTGGAAAACTACTATCGCGAGCTGGTGTGTTTCCTCAACGCCAAGCTGGGCAACCGTCAGGTGGCCGAGGATGTGGTGCATGACGCCTATGTGCGGGTGCTGGAGCGTTCCAGCGACACGCCGATCGAGCAGCCCCGCGCATTTTTGTACCGCACTGCGCTGAACCTGGTGATCGACGGCCACCGGCGCAACGCCCTGCGCCAGGCCGAACCGCTGGAAGTGCTGGACAGCGAAGGGCGCTTCGCCAACGGCTCGCCCCACGCCACCCACGATCAAGGGCAACGCCTGGAGCTGCTGGAACGGGCATTGGCGGAGCTGCCGGCCGCTTGTCGCGACAGCTTCCTGCTGCGCAAGCTCGATGGCCTGAGCCACCTGCAAATCGCTGAGCGCCTGGGCATTTCCCGCTGCGTGGTGGAAAAACACATTGTCAATGCCATGAAGCATTGCCGGGTGCGCATGCGCGAGTGGGATGCGCACTGAGCGTCCATTGGCTAAATTTTATTTCATTGTCCTCGTTTCCTATCAACACATGACCTGTTGATCAGCCTTCAGGTCTCGAAGGTATTCCCGCCCCACCGCCACGGGGTTTATCCAGAGGACACTGGAATGACACAGGCAATTGCTTCGCCCGCGGTTCATGACCTGATCGGTATCGGTTTCGGCCCTTCGAACCTGGCGCTGGCCATCGCGCTGCAGGAACGCGAGAAAACCCAGGGCAAACTGGACGCGCTGTTTCTCGACAAGCAGGCCGACTACCGCTGGCACGGCAATACCCTGGTCACCCAGAGCGAGTTGCAGATTTCCTTCCTCAAAGACCTGGTAACGCTGCGCAACCCCACCAGCCCTTACTCCTTTGTCAATTACCTCAAGGCCCACGACCGCCTGGTGGACTTCATCAACCTGGGCACCTTTTACCCGTGCCGCATGGAGTACAACGACTACCTGCGCTGGGTGGCGGGGCAATTTCAGGCCCAGGGCCGTTATGGTGAGGAAGTGCTGGCCATCGAGCCGATCCTGCATCAGCAGCAGGTCGAAGCGCTGCGCGTGATCTCCCGTGATGCCCAGGGTGAGCAGCATGTGCGCACCACCCGTTCGGTGGTGGTCAGCGCCGGCGGTACGCCGCGTGTGCCGGCTGCGTTCAAGGGGCTCAAGGACGACAACCGCGTGTTCCACCACTCTCAATACCTTGCGCGCATGGCCCAGCAGCCGTGCGTGGAGGGCAAACCGATGCGCATTGCAATCATCGGTGGCGGCCAGAGCGCGGCTGAAGCCTTCATCGACCTGAACGACAGTTTCCCGTCGGTGCAGGTCGACATGATCTTGCGCGGCTCGGCCTTGAAACCGGCCGATGACAGCCCGTTCGTCAATGAAGTGTTCTCGCCGGCCTTTACCGACCTGGTGTTCCAGCAAGTCGGCGCCGAGCGCGAGCGCCTGGTGGCCGAGTACCAGAACACCAACTATTCGGTGGTGGACCTGGACCTGATCGAACGCATCTATGGCATCTTCTACCGCCAGAAAGTCTCCGGCATCGCCCGCCATGCCTTCCGTACCATGACTGTGGTCGAGAAAGCCGCGGCCGGCCCGCTGGGCATCGAGTTGACCCTGCGCAACAACGCCAACGGCGAAACCACACTGGGCCATTACGACGCCGTGGTGCTGGCCACCGGCTACGAGCGCCAGATGCACCGCGAATTGCTGGCGCCGCTGGATGACTACATGGGTGATTTTGAAGTCAGCCGTGATTACCGCATCGTCACCGACGAGCGTTGCAAGGCCGGTATTTATATTCAGGGGTTCAGCCAGGCCAGCCATGGCTTGAGTGACACCTTGTTGTCGATCCTGCCGATCCGCGCCGATGAGATTGCCGCATCGTTGTATGAGCATGATCGCCATCGTGGTCACGGGCGTTCGGTACGTGACCTGCTGCTGGCCACGGCCAGCTGATCGTTGTGGCGAGGGAGCTTGCTCCCGTTCGGGTGCGTAGCGCCCGCAAGCTTTTGGGGCCGCTGCGCAGTCCAGCGGGAGCAAGCTCCCTCGCCACGAAGGATGGATCCTACAGGCGGCACTGGCATCATGAATGAGCTACTGGTACTGTACAAAAAACCAGTATCGGTAGCCCTCCATGCAGTTGATCGAAAAACTCAGCATCCTCGCCGATGCCGCCAAGTACGACGCTTCCTGCGCCAGCAGCGGCGCGCCCAAGCGCAGCTCGGAGGGCAAGGCGGGGCTGGGTTCTACCGATGGCATGGGCATCTGCCACAGCTACACGCCTGACGGGCGTTGCGTGTCATTGCTCAAGGTGTTGCTCACCAACTTCTGTCTGTACGACTGCCAATACTGCGTCAACCGCCGTTCCAGCGACGTGCCCCGCGCACGTTTCAGCCCGGAGGAGGTGGTCACGCTTACCCTGGATTTCTACCGGCGCAATTGCGTCAGCGGGCTGTTTCTCAGTTCCGGCATCATCCGTTCGGCCGACTACACCATGGAACAATTGGTCCGGGTCGCCAAACTGCTGCGCGAGGAGCATGACTTTCGCGGCTACATTCACCTCAAGACCATTCCCGAAGCGGACCCTGCGTTGATCGCCGAGGCCGGGCGTTATGCCGACCGGCTGAGCGTGAATATCGAGCTGCCCACCGATGCCAGCCTGCAGACGCTTGCACCCGAGAAGCAGATTGTCTCGATCAAGCAAGCGATGCAGACCATCTACACCGGTGAGCAGACGGTATTGAACGAGCCGCGTGCGCCGCGTTTTGCCCCGGCCGGGCAGAGCACACAGATGATCGTCGGCGCCGATGACACAGATGACAGCACCATTCTGCACGGCGCCGAGGCGTTGTACGGCAACTACAAACTGCGCCGCGTGTATTACTCGGCGTTCAGCCCCATCCCCAACAGCCCGAAAAGCGTGCCGTTGGCGGCGCCACCCTTGATGCGCGAGCACCGTTTGTATCAGGCGGATTTCCTGCTGCGCAGCTACGGTTTCAGTGCCAACGAACTGTTTGAAGGCCCCGGCCATCTGGCATTGGATATCGACCCCAAGCTGGCCTGGGCGCTGGAGCATCGCGAGGTGTTTCCGCTGGACCTGAACCGCGCCGAACCCACCCTGATCGCGCGTATCCCGGGCATCGGCCTGCGCACCACCCAGCGCCTGGTCGACCTGCGCCGCGAACGCAAGATTCGTTTTGAAGACCTGGCGCGCATGCGTTGCGTGCTGGCCAAGGCCAAGCCGTTTTTCATCACCAGCGACTACCACCCGCAGCAGGCGGAAAGCTCCAGCGTGTTGCTGCGTGAACAATTGCGCGACCGCCCGGCGCCTCAGCAAATGGGGCTGTGGGGATGATCAGCCTGGAATGCGACAACCTGTTCGGCACCTGGCGCGAGCAGGCGCGCTGGCTGCTCAGCCATCAGGTGGATCCCAGCCAGGTCAGCTGGGGCGAGGCCGAAGTGGCGGACCTGTTTGCCACCGATGAGCCGATTCCCGAAGGGCTCGGTCCGTTCCAGGCACGGATTCCCAAGGCCTTGCTGGAGTTGCTGGAGTCCGCCGCCTGTTACCACGGCGATCAGCGCTGGAGCCTGTTGTATGAAGTGTTGTGGCGCGTCAGCCATGGCGACCGTACGGCGATGCTGGCAGGCGACAAGCTGGGCAGCGAGTTGCAGCGCAGGATCAAGCAGGTGAGCCGCGAAGCCCATCACTTGCACGCATTTGTGCGATTTATTGCGTTACCGACCGAGGCCGGGCCCGAGTTGCCCGAGTATGTGGCCTGGCATGAACCGGCCCACGATATTTTGAAGTCTGCCAGCCAGCATTTCGTGGGGCGCATGGGGCGCCATCGCTGGATGATCGCCACGCCACTGGACGGGGTGTATTACGACGGCGAGCAGTTGATTCACAGACGCGAGTGCCCCGAGGTGTGGCGGCAGCTGGCGCAGAATGTGGATGACCCGCACAGCGCCATGTGGCTGACCTATTACAGCCACATCTTCAACCCGGCGCGGTTGAACCCCAAGGTCATGGAAGGGCATTTGCCCAGCCGGTTCTGGAAGAACTTGCCGGAGGGCAAGTTGATACCCGGCTTGATCAGCGAGGCGCGGACGGGCAAGCAGAAGGATGGGCAGGCGAAGATGATTGGGGCACGGCCCGGTAAAAGAATTGCGAACCCTGTCAATGTGGGAGCTGGCTTGCCTGCGATGGCGGCGGGTCAGATTGAACAGAATTGACTGATGCGCCGCCATCGCAGGCAAGCCAGCTCCCACAGGGTTGTGCGGTGTTTAGGAGGTCGGGAGTCAGGCCAATGCTGTCGCGGTGTTTTTCACCACCGCCAACTCCGGATGCGCCACCAACTTATCAATATGCAACTCCTCATTGTTCAACCAGCTCTCCGTCAGCACCCGGTAATGCTCCATATCGCGGCAGCGCATGCGCAGGCTGTAGTCGAACGGCCCGCTGATCAACTGGCATTCGAACACCTGCGGGCAGGCTTTGACGCACGCCTCGAAGGCCTTCTGCGCCGAGCGCCCGCTCTGATTGGACAAGGCCACCAATACCAGCAGCGACAACCCCGGTGAGACCATCTGCACATCGATGATCGCCCCGTAGCCGCGGATCACACCGCGCCGTTCCAGCTTACGCACCCGTTCCAGGCACGGTCTGGGGGTCAGGTGTACCAGTGACGAGAGCTTTTCGTAAGTGATACGCCCCTGATGGCGCAGCACGTCGATGATTGCCTCATCGATGCGGTCCAGTACGGGGGCGGAATGAGGGCCGGTGGCCTTGGTATCCATGGTGTTCACTTCAAACAGTTGAAAAAAGGCGGCAAGCGTTACGTGCTTGCCTGACCTGCCACATGGTACGGCTGTAAGCCTGGTTCAAGCGCGCTTTTTTTGCTGCACGGCGGGCTGTTGGGCCAAGCGTGCGAAGAGGTTTTTTGGGTCGGCGAGTGCCGGCACCAGCTCCAATTCGCTGCCCACCTCCAATGCGGTCGCCACGTCCAGCACATAGCGCAGCGCCGAGTAATCTTCGAGGGCAAAACCCACCGAGTCGAACAGGGTGACTTGGCGTGCATTTTCGCGACCTGGTTTCTGGCCGTTGATCACTTGCCACAACTCGGTGACCGGGGAGTCCTCAGGCATGTGCTGGATTTCACCTTCGATACGGCTTTGCGGTTCGTATTCGACGATCACGCGGGCACGCTCGACGATGCGCCGGTCCAGCTCGGTTTTTCCCGGGCAGTCGCCGCCCACGGCATTGAGGTGCATGCCGGGTTCGATCATGTCGTCGGTCAGGATCGTCGCATACGTCTTGTCGGCGGTGACGGTGGTCACGATATCAGCGCCTTTGACGGCCTCGGCCACGCTGCTGGCCAGAATCACCTTTAGCGCCGTGAAGGCCTTGAGGTTGGCGGCCAGCTTGGCGGTGGCATTGGCGTCGATGTCGAACAGGCGGATTTCTGTGATGCCCAGCAGGGCGTGGAAAGCCAACGCCTGGAATTCACTCTGCGAACCATTGCCGATCAATGCCATGCTGCGGCTGTCGCCGCGCGCCAGGTAGCGCGCCACCAAGGCCGAGGTAGCGGCGGTGCGAATGGCAGTGGTCAGGGTCATTTCTGCCAGCAGGACAGGCCTGCCAGTGTCCACATCGCCCAGCGCGCCGAAGGCCATGACGGTGAGCATGCCCGCCTGGGTGTTCTTCGGATGGCCGTTGACGTATTTGAAGGCATACAACGACGCGTCGGACACCGGCATCAACTCGATCACACCTTGCGCCGAGTGGTTAGCCAGGCGTGCGCACTTGTCGAAATCCTGCCAGCGCAGGTAGTCGGCACGGATGTACTCGGCCATTTCGGCGATGCAGGTTTGCAGGCCTTTTTGCGAAACCAGGTAGCTCAGGTCGTTGACGTCGATATAGCGGGTCATGGGGGCTGCTCCTTATTGTTCGAAGACGACCAGCGCTTTCTGCTGTGTGCAAAGCGAGAGGGCGGGTGTGGCTGTGCGGCTATTGTCTGGGTTCTTGCGCTGGGATCCCGGCTGAAACAGAGGGCTTGCTCAGCCGGGAAAGCTGAAATGTGGGGTGTGACAGCCGAATCGGCTGTCCGTGCTGAAGTGCGATCACGCTGTGGGCGCTGGCTGGCCTGCGAAGCGGTGTTTACTGACAGACCGCTATCGCAGGCAAGCCAGCTCCCACATTAGTATGGTGGCGGTCGAAATACCTGAGCCAAGAAGGAGAGTGCATGTCCACCGCCGTTCGTCTCGCCCAAACCGCCGATGCCGAGGGCATCAGCCAAGTCATCCTGGCGGCCTTGCACAGCAGCAATGCGCGGGATTACCCGCCGGAGGTGATCGCCCGTGTGGCGAGCAGTTTTACGCCGGACGCGGTGTTGGGGTTGCTCAAGCGCCGGTTGGTGCTGGTGGCGGTGCAGGATCAGGTGATCGTGGCTACGGCCGCCCTGGACAGCACGGTGGTGCGTTCGGTGTTCGTCAACCCGGCGTTGCAGGGGCAGGGGATTGGCCGGTTGTTGATGATCGAGATCGAATTGCGCGCCCGTGAAGCGGGGGTGACGGTCTTGAGCGTACCGTCTTCGCTGACGGCCGAGCCGTTCTACACAAAGCTTGGGTTCAACACAGTGCGCGACGTTTACCACGGCAATGAGCGCACGTTGGTGATGGAGAAAGCCTTATTGTCCCGGCATCCCATCGGCGTGTATCGCGACCGTCAGCATCGGGCGCAAGTGGTCGCCTTGTGGCAGCAGGCGTTTGGCTATGATGCGGCGCACAACCTGCCCACCCTGGCGATTGACAAGAAGCTTGCCGTCAACGACGGGCTGTTCTTTGTGGCGACGGACAAGAAAGCCGTGATCGGTACCCTTCTCGCCGGTTACGACGGGCATCGAGGCTGGCTGTACTCGGTGGCGGTGCACGCCGATTACCGGCGTCAGGGCCTGGGCGCTTCACTGGTGCGGCACGCCGAACAGGCGTTGACCGCCTTGGGCTGCATGAAGATCAACCTGCAGATCACCGGCGGCAATGATGCGGTGGTGGGGTTCTACGAGGCGTTGGGGTATGGCGAGGAGCCAAGGATCAGCATGGGCAAGAAGATCGTGCAGAACATCCCGAAACAATCTTGAGCACACTGGAGATCAAATGTGGGAGCGGGCTTGCTCGCGAAAGCGATGGGTCAGTCAATAAATCTTGTGACTGACCCACCGCTTTCGCGAGCAAGCCCGCTCCCACACAAGCCAGCTCCCACAGGGGGCTTGCAGTGTGGCGGTCAGACCTTGACGATCCAGCCTGCTGGCGCTTCAACGTCACCGGTCTGCACACCGGTCAGCTCTTTGTAGAGCTTTTGGGTGATCGGGCCGACTTCGGTCTCGCTGTGGAACACGTGCAGCTGGCCGTTGTACTGGATGCCGCCGATTGGCGAGATCACCGCAGCGGTACCGCAAGCGCCGGCTTCCTTGAACTGGTCCAGCTTGTCGATGAACACTTCGCCCTCGACCACTTCAAGGCCCAGACGGGTCTTGGCCAGTTCGATCAGCGACAGGCGGGTGATGCCTGGCAGCACCGAAGGCGACTTCGGCGTGATGAACTTATTGTCGTGGGTGATCCCGAAGAAGTTGGCCGAGCCGACTTCCTCGATTTTCGAGTGGGTCATCGGGTCCAGGTAGATCGCGTCGGCGAAGCCGGATTTCTTCGCTTCCGAACCTGGCATCAGGCTGGCGGCATAGTTGCCACCGACCTTGGCGGCACCGGTGCCTTGTGGCGCGGCGCGGTCGAAGGTGGAAATCTGGAAGTTGTGGGGCACCAGGCCGCCCTTGAAATAGGCGCCAACCGGAATCGCGAACACCGAGAAGATGAATTCCGGTGCGGTGCGCACGCCGATGTTGTCACCGGTGCCGATCACGAACGGGCGCAGGTACAGCGCGCCGCCGCTGCCGTACGGCGGGATGAAGCGCTCGTTGGCCGCGACCACTTTTTTGCAGGCTTCGATGAAGTCCTCGGTCGACACGTGCGGCATCAGCAGGCGGGCGCAGCTGCGTTGCATGCGCGCGGCGTTCTGGTCCGGGCGGAACAGGTTGATCGAACCGTCCTTGCAGCGGTAGGCCTTGAGGCCTTCGAAGCACTGCTGGCCATAGTGCAGGGCAGTGGAGCCCTCGCTGATGTGCAGCACGTTGTCGTCGGTCAGGGTGCCTTCTTGCCACTCGCCGTTTTTCCAGACCTGGAGAAACCGCTTGTCGGTCTTGATGTAGTCAAAACCCAGCTTGTCCCAATTGATGCTTTCGTTACCCATGACACCCTCTATCTCTGGTCAACCGCCTGGTCGAAGGCAGGCTTGTCGGTTTTTTTCTGGATGGGCGCAACAATACTTCATTCTTGCTTTATGTGGGAGCGGGCTTGCTCGCGAATGCAGGGTGTCAGTCAATACGTCTGTGACTGATCCACCGCTTTCGCGAGCAAGCCCGCTCCCACAGGGGATCTGCGCAAAATTACAGATGGAGCGCGTGGCCCAAAGCCCGTAACGCGGCCTCCAGTACCGCTTCGCCGAGCGTCGGGTGGGCATGGATGGTGCCCGCCACATCTTCCAGGCGCGAGCCCATTTCCAGGCTCAAGCCGAAGGCCGTGGACAGCTCGGAGACCCCGACACCCACGGCTTGCCAGCCGACAATCAGGTGGTTGTCACGCCGGGCTACCACGCGCACGAAGCCGGTTTTCGATTCCAGTGTCATCGCCCGGCCATTGGCCGCGAACGGGAAGCTCGCCACCACGCAGTCCAGCCCAGCGGCCTTGGCTTCGTCCGGGGTTTTGCCGACCACCACCACTTCCGGGTCGGTAAAGCACACCGCCGGGATCGCCGCCGGGTTGAATTCGCGGGGTTGACCGCTGATCAGTTCGGCGACCATTTCGCCTTGGGCCATGGCGCGGTGAGCCAGCATCGGCTCGCCGCTCAAGTCGCCGATGGCGTACACATTGCGCATGCTGGTCTGGCAGCGGCTGTCGATTTTGATCGCCGAGCCGTTCATCTCCAGGTTCAGCGCTTCAAGGTTCCAACCCTGAGTGTTGGGTTTGCGACCGACGGCGACCAGCACCTGGTCGGTTGCCAACGACAGGGTGTCGCCATTCGGGTCGCGTACTTGCAGGCTGCCATCGGCAAAACCGGTCACGCTGTGCTTGAGGTACAGCTTCACGCCCAGTTGCTTGAGGGATTCAGCCACGGGCAGCGTCAGCTCTCCATCATAGGCAGGCAGAATGCGCTCCTGCGCCTCGACCACACTGACCTCGGCGCCCAGTTTGCGGTAGGCGATGCCCAACTCCAGGCCGATGTAACCGCCACCCACCACAATCAGGCGCTTGGGCACGCTTTTCGGCGCCAGGGCTTCGGTGGACGAGATTATCGGCCCGCCAATCGGCAACATCGGCAGGCTGACGCTTTTCGAGCCCGTGGCCAGCAGCAGGTGCTCGCACTGGATGCGTTGGTCACCGACGTCGACGGTCTTGCCGTCCACCACAGTCGCCCAGCCGTGGATGACCTGCACCTTGTGTTTCTTCAGCAAGGCGGCGACACCCGTGGTCAGGCGATCAACGATGCCGTCTTTCCATTCCACGCTTTTGCGGATGTCCAGCGTCGGCACATCCACTTCGATGCCCAGCTTCGAGCCTTGGCTGTGGTGCACGGTTTGCTGGAATTGCTCGGCGACGTGAATCAAGGCTTTGGACGGAATGCAGCCAATGTTCAGGCAAGTGCCGCCCAGCGCCTGGCCTTCCACCAGGATGGTCGGGATGCCCAACTGGCCGGCACGTATCGCCGCCACATACCCGCCAGGGCCGCCGCCGATAATCAGCAGTTTGGTATTCAGGGTTTGCATGGCTTACTCCAGGAACAGGCTGGCGGGTTGTTCGAGCAAGCCGCGAATGGCCTGGATGAATTGCGCCGCGTCCATGCCATCGACCACGCGGTGATCGAAGGAACTGGAGAGGTTCATCATCTTGCGCACCACAATCTGGCCCTTGATCACCATTGGCCGTTCGACAATGCGGTTGACGCCGACGATGGCCACTTCCGGCAGGTTCAGCACCGGCGTGCTGACGATGCCGCCCAGGGCGCCCAAGCTGGTCAGTGTGATGGTCGAGCCTGACAGCTCGTCGCGGCTGGCCTTGCCATTGCGCGCGGCGGTAGCCAGGCGTGCGATTTCTTCGGCATTGCCCCACAGGCTGCGGGCTTCGGCGTGACGTACCACCGGCACCATCAGGCCCACGTCGCTTTGAGTGGCGACGCCCACGTGCACCGCACCGAGGCGGGTGATGACCTGGGCTTCGTCGTCATAACGCGCGTTGATCTGCGGAAAATCACGCAGGGCCACCACCATGGCGCGCACGATAAATGGCAGCAAGGTCAGCTTGCCACGCGTGGCACCGTGCTTCTCGTTGAGGTGCACACGCAACTCGTCGAGGGCGGTGACGTCGATCTCTTCCACATAGCTGAAATGCGCGGCGCGGCGGGTGGCGTCCTGCATGCGCTGGGCGATCTTGCGGCGCATGCCGATCACCGGGATCTGTTCTTCGGTGTTGCGTTCGGCGTAAGGATTGCCAGCCACTGACGACTTTGTCGTGCCTTGTTGCAGGTAGACGTCGAGGTCTTCGTGCAGGATTCGCCCGGCGGGGCCGGAACCCTGTACCAGACGCAACTGAATGCCGGCGTCCAATGCGTGTTTGCGCACGGCCGGGGAGGCCAGTGGACGCTCGTCGGCTGCACGCGCCACAGGTGCCTGGGCCGTAATAACCGGCGCCGGTTTGCTTTCAACCGCCACCTGCGCAGGCTTGGCTTCAACCACCGGTGCGGCCTTCGGCGCTTCCTTCACCACGGGGGCTTCCTTGGCGTTGCCCGCGCCTTCCACTTCAATGCTGATCAAAATGCTGCCCACAGCCATGACCTCACCCGGCTCGCCGCCGAGGGAAATCACCTTGCCGTGCACCGGCGAGGGAATGTCCACCATCGCCTTGTCGGTCATCACATCCGCCAGCACCTGGTCTTCAACCACCAGGTCACCGACCTTCACATGCCACACCGACAGTTCAACTTCCGCGATGCCTTCGCCAATGTCCGGCATCTTGATAACGTGCGTGCCCATTCAGACCTCCATGACCCGTTTCAACGCCGCGCCCACTCGGGTCGGCCCTGGGAAATACGCCCACTCCTGCGCGTGCGGGTAGGGAGTGTCCCAACCGGTGACGCGTTCGATCGGCGCTTCCAGGTGGTGGAAGCAATGCTCTTGCACCAGCGAGACCAGCTCGGCACCAAAACCGCAGGTGCGCGTGGCTTCATGCACCACCACGCAACGGCCGGTTTTCTTCACGGACTTGACGATGGTTTCCAGGTCCAGCGGCCACAGGCTGCGCAGGTCGATGACCTCGGCGTCGATGCCGGTTTCTTCAGCGGCGACTTGCGACACATACACGGTGGTGCCGTAGGTCAGCACGGTGACGGCAGAGCCCGGGCGCACGATGGCGGCCACGTCCAGCGGCACGGTGTAGTAACCGTCCGGCACTTGGGCTTGGGGGTGTTTCGACCACGGGGTTACCGGGCGGTCGTGGTGGCCGTCGAACGGGCCGTTGTACAGGCGTTTGGGCTCGAGGAAAATCACCGGGTCATCGTTTTCGATGGAGGCGATCAGCAGGCCCTTGGCGTCATAGGGGTTGGATGGCATCACCGTGCGCAGGCCGCACACTTGGGTGAACACCGCTTCGATACTCTGGCTGTGGGTCTGGCCGCCATAGATGCCGCCGCCGCAGGGCATGCGCATGGTCAACGGTGCCGTGAACTGGCCGGCCGAGCGATAACGCAGGCGCGCCGCTTCGGAGATGATCTGGTCGGTGGCGGGGTACACGTAGTCGGCAAACTGGATCTCGGCGACCGGACGCAGGCCGTAGGCCCCCATACCTACCGCGACGCCGACGATGCCGCTTTCCGAGATCGGTGCGTCGAACACCCGCGAGCTGCCGTATTTGGTCTGCAAACCTTCGGTGCAACGAAACACGCCGCCGAAGTAACCCACGTCCTGGCCGAACACCACCACGTTGTCATCACGTTCAAGCATCACATCCATGGCCGAGCGCAGGGCCTGGATCATGGTCATGGTGGTGGTGGTGGTGGTCATGGCGGTTTCCACTTCAATACTGTTGTTGTGATCGTTCATGTCAGATCCCCAACTCCTGACGCTGGCGCTTCAAGTGCTCCGGCATCTCTTTATAAACGTCTTCGAACATGGTCGCGGCGCTTGGAATCTGGCCGCCGGCGAGGGTGCCGAAGGTTTCAGCTTCTTTCTGGGCCGCGATCACTTCGGCTTCAAGTTCGGCACTGACCGCCACGTGTTCCTCTTCGGACCACTGGCCAATCTGGATCAGGTGCTGCTTGAGGCGGGCTATCGGGTCGCCCAGAGGGAAGTGGCTCCAGTCATCGGCCGGGCGATATTTGGACGGATCATCGGAGGTGGAATGCGGACCGGCGCGGTAGGTGACCCATTCGATCAGGGTCGGGCCCAGGTTGCGGCGCGCACGCTCGGCCGCCCAGGCGGAGGCGGCGTACACCGCGATGAAGTCGTTGCCGTCCACGCGCAGGGAGGCGATGCCGCAACCGACGCCGCGTCCGGCGAAAGTGGTGGCTTCACCGCCAGCAATGGCCTGGAAGGTGGAGATGGCCCACTGGTTGTTGACCACGTTGAGGATCACCGGCGCGCGGTACACGTGGGCGAAGGTGAGGGCGGTGTGGAAATCGGATTCGGCGGTAGCGCCGTCGCCGATCCAGGCCGAAGCGATCTTGGTATCGCCCTTGATGGCCGAGGCCATGCCCCAGCCCACGCCTTGTACGAATTGGGTGGCGAGGTTGCCGGAAATGGTGAAGAAACCGGCGTCTTTTACCGAATACATGATCGGCAACTGGCGGCCCTTGAGCGGGTCGCGCTCGTTGGACAGCAGTTGGCAGATCAGGTCCACCAGCGGCACGTCGCGGGCCATCAGGATGCTTTGCTGGCGGTAGGTGGGAAAGCACATGTCGTCGATGTTCAAGGCCAGGGCCTGGGCGCTGCCGATGGCTTCTTCGCCAAGGCTTTGCATGTAGAACGACATTTTTTTCTGACGTTGGGCGACCACCATGCGGTTGTCGAAGATACGCGTTTTGAGCATGGCGCGCATGCCACGGCGCATGATCTCGACCGAGACGCCTTCAGCCCATGGGCCGAGGGCCTGGCCCTTGTCGTCGAGCACGCGAATCAGGCCCTTGGCCAGGTCAGCGGTGTCGGCGGGTTCTACGTCGATGGCGGGTTTGCGCACCGTGCCTGCGTCAGTCAGGCGCAGGTAGGTAAAGTCGGTCTTGCAGCCGGGGCGGCCTGAGGGTTCAGGCACGTGCAGGCGCAGTGGTTCGTACTGCTGGGTCATGGCTTTCTACGCTCTATCTTGTGAATTTCTTGTAGTGGGCGCGCTAGCTGACAGTCCGTCTCCGGGTAGGAGAAATCTTGTCCTACAACAATCATAGGCGGGGCGTAGAAGAATATTTATCTGTGTTTCATTGCGCTGCGGATCATTTGCGGATAAAAAAACTGCATAACCATAATAAACAGGTGATTTTGTCTCATGCGCAAACTGGACCGTACCGATATCGGCATTCTCAACGCTCTGCAGGAGAACGCCCGCATCACCAACGCCGACCTGGCTCGCTCGGTCAACCTGTCGCCCACGCCGTGTTTCAACCGGGTGAAGGCGATGGAAGAACTGGGCTTGATTCGCGACCAGGTCACGCTGCTCGACGCCGATTTGCTGGGGCTGCACGTCAACGTGTTCATCCATGTGAGCCTGGAAAAACAGAACGAGCTGGCGCTGCAGCAGTTTGAAGGTGCGATTGCCGACCGGCCGGAAGTGATGGAGTGCTACCTGATGGCGGGTGACCCGGACTACTTGATCCGCGTGCTGGTGCCGACGATTCAGTCGCTGGAGCGCTTCATGATGGACTTTTTGACCAAGGTGCCGGGGGTGGCGAACATTCGGTCGAGCTTTGCGCTCAAGCAGGTGCGCTACAAGACTGCGCTGCCGTTGCCCGCCAATGGCATCAACCTGGGTTCCTGAATCCATCCGATTCAAATGTGGGAGCTGGCTTGCCTGCGATAGCGGTGGGTCAGCTGGCACATTTGCTACTGATGTACCGCTATCGCAGGCAAGCCAGCTCCCACAGGGTTTTGCATTTCAGAGTTGGTTGAGGGGGATCTTCAGGTAAGTCACGCCATTGTCTTCCGCCGGCGGCATATGCCCCGCCCGCACATTCACCTGAATCGCCGGCAGCAGCAACGTCGGCATTCCCAGCCCGGCATCCCGCGTGGTGCGCATCTCGACGAACGCCGCCTCATCCACCCCGTCATGCACATGAATATTTCCCGCGCGCTGCTCGGCCACCGTGGTCAGGCATTTGGCCTCGCGGCCTTCGGGCGGGTAGTCGTGGCACACGTACAGTTCGGTTTCCAGGGGGAAGGCCAGCAATTTGCGCATCGACGCATACAGCTGCCGCGCATCGCCGCCGGGAAAATCGCAGCGGGCGGTGCCCACATCAGGCATGAACAAGGTGTCGCCGACCAGAATCAACCGACCATCGATCAGGTAGGCCATGTCGGCAGGGGTGTGGCCGGGCACGTGCAGCGCTTGTGCCTTGAGCTCGCCGATATGAAAGATCTCATCCGGCGCGAACAGGTGATCGAATTGCGAGCCGTCCACGCGAAACGCCGGCTCCAGGTTGAACAGGTTTTTGAAAACACCCTGCACCTTGCTGATGGACCGGCCAATGGCGATCTTGCCGCCCAGCGCCTGGCGCAGGTACGGCGCGGCAGACAAGTGGTCGGCATGGGCGTGGGTTTCCAGCAGCCATTGCACCTGCAAACCGTGTTCACGCACAAACGCGATGACCTTATCCGCCCCGTCAGTCGCGGTGCGCCCGGACGCGGGGTCGTAATTGAGCACTGAATCGACAATGGCGCACGGGCCGCCGTCATGTTCATAAATGACGTAGGTGAAGGTCGACGATGCCTCGTCCAGAAAAGCTTGAATCAACGCTGGCATGGCGGCTGTACCTGCTGAGGAATAAAGGTGAAGAAAAAAGTGGTTACAATCAGTTTACGTTTACACATAATGTTTTGAGCTTAAGTGACACAAAGGACCCGAAGCAAATGGAATCTACTCTGAGTGAAGGCGAAGTCGCCCAATTGCGGGCGTCGGCGTCCAAGGCCTGTTCCTTGCTCAAGGCGCTGGCCAATGAAGACCGTTTGTTGATCCTCTGCCAGTTGACCCAGGGCGAGCGCAATGTCGGCGAGCTGGAAGCCTTGACCGGTGTGCGCCAGCCCACGTTGTCCCAACAGTTGGGCATCCTGCGGGACGAAGGGTTGGTCGCCACCCGTCGGGAAGGTAAATACATCTTCTACGGGCTGGCCAGCCACGAAGTGATTCAAGTGATGAAAACCCTGTCCGGGCTGTATTGCGGCGCGGTCATCAAAAGCTGGGCGTGACGCCATCCGGCAGCGACCCTTGTGTGCACCCTAAGAAAGGCGATTGACCATGAACGACCAACACTGGGGCCCAACCATCAGTGGCGATGTCGTCGTCATCGGCGGCGGTTCGGCGGGCATCGGCCTGCTGGCCAGCCTGCTCAAGCGCGACCCGCACCTGAACATCACCCTGATCGAACCAAGTGAGTACCACTGCTACCAACCTGCCTGGACATTGGTGGGTGGCGGTGCCTACGACTTGAAAAAAACCCGGCGAGCGCTGGCGGACGTGCTGCCCAATGGCGTGACTTGGGTGCAGGCCGCCGTCACCGAGTTGCTGCCCGACGAGCAAACCCTGGTGCTCGACAGCGGCCAGCGCATCAGTTGGAACAACCTTATCGTCTGCCCCGGCCTGCGCCTGGCCTGGGAGAAAATCGAAGGGCTGCAAGACACCCTCGGGCAGAACGGCGTCACGTCCAATTACAGCTACCAGCATGCCGCCTACACCTGGCAACTGGTGCAGCAGCTCAAGGGCGGCAAAGCGATCTTCACCCAGCCGGCCATGCCGATCAAATGTGCGGGCGCGCCGCAGAAAGCCCTCTACCTGTCCTGTGATCACTGGCTCAAGCAGGGCGATCTGAACAACATCAATGTGGAATTCAATCTGGCTGGCGCTGCGCTGTTTGGAGTGCCGACCTTTGTGCCGCCGTTGATGAAATACATCGAGAAGTACAACGCGCACCTTGCGTTCAATTCCAACCTGATCAAGGTTGACGGGCCGGCGCGCAAAGCGTGGTTCGAGGTGAAGGACGCCGAAGGTAACGTCACTGTCGAAGAAAAGACCTTCGACCTGCTGCACGTGGTCCCGCCGCAAGTCTCCCCTGATTTTATCCGCGAAAGCCCGCTGGCCGACGCCGCCGGCTGGTGCGAGGTGAACCCCCACAGCCTGCAACACCTGCGTTACCCGCACATCTTTGGCCTGGGCGACGTGTGCGGCACCACCAATGCCAAAACCGCTGCCGCCGTGCGCAAGCAAATCGTGGTGGTGGCGGAAAACCTGCTGGCCCTGCGCAAACACGCGCCGTTGCCGCTCAAGTACGACGGCTACGGCTCCTGCCCGCTGACCGTGGAGAAGGGCAAGGTGGTGCTGGCCGAGTTCGGCTATGGCGGCAAGTTGCTGCCAACGTTCCCCCTCGACCCGACCCGGGCGCGGCGTTCGATGTGGTTCCTCAAGGCCACGCTGCTGCCGTGGTTCTATTGGAATGGCATGCTCAAGGGCCGCGAGTGGCTGACCCGCCTGAGCAAGGTGGACTGAATGTTACTGGCCAGTCTGTTGGGATTATTGATGGGCCTCGTCATGGGCCTGACTGGCGCGGGCGGCGGCATCCTGGGGGTGCCGGCGCTGGTGTTGGGGCTGGGCTTGAGCATGACTCAGGCCGCGCCGGTGTCATTGCTCGCGGTGGGGGCGGCGGCGGCAGTCGGCGCGATTGACGGCTTGCGCCACGGCCTGGTGCGCTATCGCGCCGCGTTGTTGATCGCGCTGCTCGGTGCGTTGTTCTCGCCGCTGGGGGTGTATTTCGCCCACCAGTTGCCGGAAAAACTGCTGATGGGGCTGTTCAGCGCGTTGATGGTGCTGGTGGCGTGGCGCATGTTGCAGCGCGAAAAAGTCGAAGCCGGGCCGAGTGACCACGGCGCCGCGTCCTGGGGCCAGAAGAACTGCATGCTCAACCAGCAGACCGGGCGCCTGGCCTGGACCGCCAAATGCAGTGCCACTCTGGCCGCGTTGGGCGCGGTGACGGGTGCGGTGTCGGGCCTGCTCGGCGTGGGCGGTGGTTTTCTGATCGTGCCGGCATTCAAGCAACTCACCGATGTGCAGATGCGCGGCATTGTCGCCACCTCGTTGATGGTGATCAGCCTGATTTCGTTGATTGGCGTGGGCGGTGCGCTGCAGGCCGGTGTGCGCATCGAGCCGATGGGCTGGGTGTTCATTGGCGCGAGCATTGTCGGCATGCTGGCCGGCCGGCGCCTGTGCGCACAGGTTCGTGCGCGAACCTTGCAAGTCGGGTTTGCCAGCCTGTGCGTGCTGGTGGCCGCCGGCATGTTGCTACGGGCGCTGGCCTGAAGCTGGCAGCGCGTCGGTAAGGTAACGGCGCTGAAATATTTTTCCCGGGGGCGCATACAAATGCGTTTGGGCAAGGCAAAATCGCGCCTGAATTGATGGCACGGTGCCATTTTGAGCCTCCAGGGACGATCTGCTCTATGAACCGCATTTTCAGTGTGATCTGGAATCACAGCCTTAACGCATGGGTAGTTGCCAGCGAAAACGCTAGCCGAGAGGGCAAGCGCGGCACTGTCGGCGCCATTTCAAACACTGAGAATACGCAGGGTAAAGGCCGCTTGCAGCGGCTGTCGGTGGCCATCGCGCTGACGCTCGGCGGCGGGTTGCTGACGTCCATGCCGGCCCTGGCGGTGGACTTGCCCAACGGTGGCAAAGTGGTACTCGGCAACGGCCAGATCCTCACGCCTGACCAGCAGAAAATGATCATCAACCAGTCCTCGCAAAAGCTCGCCATTGACTGGCAGAGCTTCAATATCGGCGCGGACAAGTCAGTCACCTTCGTGCAGCCGGGCAAGGACTCGGTCGCGTTGAACCGTGTGGTCGGCAGTGACGGTTCAAAGATCATGGGCCAGTTGAATGCCAACGGTCAGGTGTTCCTGGTCAACCCCAATGGTGTGTTGTTCGGTAAAGGCGCGTCGGTGGATGTCGGCGGGTTGGTGGCCTCGACCCTGGATATCTCCAACAAGGATTTCGCGGCAGGCAACTACCAGTTCAAGGGCCAGGGCGAAGCCGGCAATGCTGCTGTGGTCAATCAGGGAACGCTCAAGGCCGGTGATGGCGGCGCCGTAGCGTTGCTCGGCGGTACGGTCAGCAACGAAGGGGTGATTGTGGCCCGGCAAGGCAGCGTCGCCTTGGCCGCAGGCAATAAAATCAGCCTGGACTTTGTGGGCGACGGCTTGCTGAATGTGCAAGTGGACGAAGCCACCAAGAATGCCTTGGTGCAGAACAAACAACTGATCCAGGCCGACGGCGGCCAAGTGATCATGACCGCCAAGGCCGGCGACGCGCTGCTGCAAACGGTGGTCAACAACACCGGGATCATCGAGGCTCGCACCTTGGGCGAGAAGGGCGGCAAGATCGTCCTGCTCGGCGGCTTCGAAGGCGGCACCGTGCAAGTCGCCGGCACCCTGGATGCCTCGGCCCCCACGGGTAACGGCGGCTTTATCGAGACCTCCGGCGCACATGTGAAAGTCGCCGATTCGGCGCAGATCAGCACCGCCGCCTCCAGGGGCAAGACCGGCACCTGGTTGGTAGACCCGACGGATTTCACCATTGCCGCCAGCGGTGGCGACATGTCCGGCGCCACCGTCACCCGCAACTTGCAGAGCACCAACGTGCAGATCCAGAGTGACGCCGGGAGCGTGCAGGGGCTGGGCGATATCCACGTCAATGACAGCATTACGTGGAGCGCCAACACGCTGACGTTCACGGCGCAAAACACCATCAATATCAACCGCGAACTGTTCGGCTCCGGCAGCGCCAGGCTGGTCCTGCAATATGGCCAGGGTGCGCCGGCGGCGGGCAATACCGCCAAAGTGAACGTCAAGGCCCCGGTGAACCTGGCGGCCGGCCAGCATTACAGCACGAAGCAAGGGCGCGATGGCGCTCAGGTCGACTACACCGTCATCACAGACCTGGGCGCGGCCGGCAGCACCAGTGGCGCTGATTTGCAAGGGATCAACGGCGCGCTCAATGGCCACTTTGTGCTGGGCGCCAACATTGATGCCGGTGCTACCAGCGGCTGGAACGGCGGGGCAGGTTTCGATCCTCTGGGCGGTAGTGCGGCGTTCACCGGCGTCCTCGAGGGCAACGGGCACTTTATCAAGGACCTCACCCTGAACCGTCCGGGCCAGAATGGTACGGGGCTGTTCGGTGCCATCGGCGGTACCGGGCAGGTCGGCAACCTGGGGCTCAACGGTGGCAGCGTCAATGGCGGTGCGCTCACGGGGGCCTTGGCAGGTTCCAGTGCGGGCACGCTGAGCAACGTCTTTTCCAGCGCGGCGGTCTCGGGTTCATCCGGCGTGGGCGGTTTGGTCGGCGAGTTGTCCGCCGGTGGCGTCATTCGCGATGCTTACGCCAGTGGCACGGTGAACGCCAGCCAGAACCAGGCGGGTGGCCTGGTGGGGAATGTGGCCGGTGGCCAGATCGACAGGAGCTATGCCAGTGGTGCCGTCACCGCGGCCCAAGGCACAGTGGGTGGGTTGGCGGGTGGCAACGCCAACGGGCAAATCACCAACAGTTTCTGGAACATCACCGGCACTGGGTTGAGCGTCGGTACACCGAACGCAGAGGCGGGCGCGACCGGGCTGACAGATGAGCAGGCCCACACCCGTGCCACCTTCGCCAATGCCGGTTGGGACATGAATGGCACGTGGGTGGTCTACGACGGTATTTCCGGCCCGTACCTGCGCAACTTCATGACGCAACTGACCTACACCGCCAACAGCGCGGCTAAAACATACGATGGCCAAGCCTATGCCGGCGGCTACAGCGCTTCGGCGCAAGGCGATTCACGGCTGGTCGGCAATGTGGTGGTGGGCGGCACGGGGGCCGGGGCGATAGACGCCGGTGACTACAGCCTGCAACTGAGCGGCCTGGCCTCCACCGGCGGCCAGTACGGCTATTCGATCAACTACGTCGACGGCCGGCTTTCAGTGGGCAAGGCGTCGCTGAGCCAGGCCGGTGCGACGGTGGCCGACAAGGTGTATGACGGCACGACCACTGCTTCGGTGACCGGCGCTGTTTTCAATGGCGTGATGGCCCGGGACGTTGGCCGCTTGACCACCACCGGGCAGTTCGACAGCAAGAACGTCGGCACCCGCATCGGCGTGACACTGGGGCTTGACGGTGAGGCAGCGGGTAACTATTTCCTCACACCGTCCTATGTGACCGGCAGAATCACGCCAAAGGACGTGACCGTCACCCAGGTATACGCCGACAAAGTCTATGACGGCTCCCAAGGCACTTCGGTGCACTTCGCAACCTTGCAGGGCGTGGTCAACGGTGAGCAGTTGGGGTTCACCGGTAACGGCATCTTCAATGACCGTAACGTCGGTCTGATGAAACCTCTGGTTGTCCTCAACGGTACGCTGTTCAGCACCACCGGATCAGCCTCCAACTATCGCCTTGTCACGCCTGTGGGGCTGACGTCGGCGATTACCCCAAGGCTCTTGACGGTCAGTGGGATTACGGTCAATGACAAGGTGTATGACGGCAACACCACGGGTAGCGTCAACCTGAACAACGTGCGCTTCAACAACAGTGTAGCGGGCGACTCCCTTTCGGTGGCCAACGCCATTGCGCTGTTCAGCGATAAAAATGTGGGCGCCGGCAAGGCCGTCGACATCAGGGGGATCACGCTGGGCGGCCTGGACGCCGGCAACTACCAGTTGAATGCCCTGCCTGTGTTCACAAACGCCACGATCACCGCTAAAAGCCTGGCGGTCAGCGGCATCACGGCCGCCAACAAGACCTATGACGGAAACGTCACGGCCGACCTGAATACCTTGAACCCCGTCTTTGGCGGCATCGTACCGGGTGATTCGCTTTGGATAGCCGGCGCTATTGGCCGCTTCACCGACAAAAACGCGGGCAGCGATAAAACCGTGGGTATCAGCAGCATCAGCCTCGGTGGCCAGGACCGCAACAATTACATGGTGCCCGGCAATGCCACGGCCCGCGCGAATATTTCACTCAAGAGCCTGTCCTTGAGCAACATCAGCGCCTACGACAAAGTCTACGACGCCAGCACCTTTGCCTACCTGAACCTGAGCAACTACCGCCTTGATGGCCTGTTGGCAGGCGACTGGGTCGAGCTGGCCGGCGCTGTCGGCAGCTTCACCGACAAGAATGTCGGCGCCGGTAAAATCATCAACGTCAGTTTCAGCCTGTTGGGTAATGGTGTGAGCAACTACCTGATCAATCCCAATGTAGTGCTCAGATCGAGCATCACGCCCAAGGAAATCACCGTTAACGCCATCTCCGCTGCCAACAAGGTCTACGACGGCACGACGCTGGCAGCGTTGGACCTGGGCACTGCAACCATTCGTGACAAGGTAAGAGGCGATGACCTCTCTGTAGGCGCCGCCACTGGTCACTTCAACGACAAGAACGCCGGCGCCAAGAACGTCACCATCAGCGATCTTTCCCTCAGTGGTGCGGATGCCGGTAACTATTGGGTGAGCGGTATTGGCGGGGCCAGTGCGTTTATCACGCCCAAAGACGTGATCGTCACGGGCATCACCGCCAACAACAAGGTCTATGACTCGCGCACGAGCGCCAGCCTGAACGTGGCCAATGCGGCTTTTAACGGCCTGGTCGCCGGGGATCAGTTGGCGGCAGGTTTTGCCACTGGCCGCTTCAGCGACAAGAATGTGGGCGTTGGCAAGACCGTCGAGGTCAGCAACCTCAACCTGACCGGCGCCGACGCGCGCAATTATCGGGCAAGCACCGGGCCGACGACGGCAGACATCACGCCCAAGGAAGTCAACATCTGGGGCGTGCGCGCTGCGAATAAAGCCTACGATGGGACCACGGTGGCCACCTTGAACCTTACGGGCGCAGGGGTCGATGGCCTGGTGTGGGGCGATTACGCCTTCTTGACGGGGGCGACCGGCTATTTCTTCGACAAGAATGCCGAATGGTTCAAGCCTGTGGGCACCCGTGACTTCACCCTCGGCGGTCAGGATGCGGGCAATTACACAGTCGGCGGCATGATCACCCGGGTATCGGCCAATATCACGCCCAAGTTCGTGACCGTCAGCGGTATCACCGCTGATAACAAGGTGTACGACACCACCACCAACGCCACGCTGAACCTGGCCAATGCGCACATCAACGGCCTGGTCGAAGGTGATCATCTGGCGGTGGATTCCTCCTACGGCCGCTTCGCCAACCAGGAGGCTGGCATCGGTAAAGGTGTTCACATCTACGAGATCAACCTGGCCGGCAGCGATTTGCGTAACTATACGGTCCATCCTTACGCCGACACGACAGCCGACATTACCAAGGCGGCGTTGACCGTCAGTGTCAACGACGCGAGCAAACTGCAAGGCCAGCCCAACCCGGTGTTCGGGGTGACCTACAAAGGTTTCCTGGGCGAGGACCGTGCCGAATGGGATTTGAACGGCGACCTGGCCTTCAGTACCACTGCCACCGGCAGTTCCGCTGCCGGGGTGTACCGCGTCAGTGCGGGCGGCCAGTCAGCCACCAACTACGACATCGCCTACATCGATGGCCAGTTGACGGTGGCCCCGCAGGTGCCCGGCCAACCGCCTTTGCCGCAGCAGGTTCCCTTGGCAGAAGTCGTCAGCACGGTGCGCCCACTGCATAACCTGCCTGCGCCGGTGCTGCCGATCGCCCCGCCAGGGCCACGTCGCTCCAATGACCTTTACACCCTTATCGACCAAGGCCTGCGCCTGCCAGAAGGACTCTGATTCATGCGTTTGCGTTTAAACCCGATCACCCTTGCCTTAATGACCGTCGTGGCAGGGGCAGCCCATGGCGCCGAACGCGCCCCGGATGCCGGGCAGTCGATTCGAGAGATCCAGAACCAGCCTTTGACCCTGCCACCCCGGCAGACCCTGGAATTGAACCTGCCTGCGGCGCCAGACACTCGCGTTCAAGCCAGTGGGCCGACCCTGCAGGTCAATGCGTTCAAGCTGACCGGCAACACCGCCATTGGCAGCGACGAATTGCTGCCCCTGTTGGCCGACCTGCAAAACCGGATCGTCAGCCTCGGTGAGATCCAGGCGGGCGTAGCACGGATCACCCAGCTGTATCGCCAGAAGGGCTACCCCTTGGCGCGTGCGTATTTGCCTGCGCAGGAAATTGACGGTGGGGTGGTCAGCGTCGCTGTGCTGGAAGGCCAGTATGGCCAGATCAAACTCAACAACCACTCGCGTGTGCGTGACTTCGCCCTGCGAGCGCCGCTCTCGGCTCTGGAACCTGGCGAAGCCGTGCGCGCCGCGCCGCTGGAGCGCAGTTTGCTTGAGCTGCAACAAACGCCGGGCGTGGCGATCCAGTCGACCCTGCAACCGGGCACGGCGGTAGGCGCCACCGACCTGGTGGTCGACGTGAACTCTGCACCGCTGCTCTCCGGCCAGGTCGACCTGGACAACTACGGCAACCGCTTCACCGGCGAGTACCGCTTGGGCGGCACACTGAACCTGTCCAGCCCTTTGGGCATCGGCGACCAGGCGAGTGTGCGGGTGATGGGCAGCGATGAAGACCAGCACTACTATCGCGCCGCGTATCAGTTGCCGATCGGCCCCTGGTCGACGCAAGTGGGTGTGGCCTATTCGGACATGGACTACCAATTGGCCAAGGACTTCGATGACCTCGACGCCAAAGGTAATGCGCGCATCGCCAGTGTGTTTGTGCAGCAGCCACTGATTCGCAGCCGCCAGTTCAGCCTGAATGCGCAATTGCAGTACGACCACAAGCACCTGCGCGACGACATTGACCTGTACGACTCACAGAGTAAAAAGCAGTCGCGGGTCGTGACTGCGAGCCTCGACGGCAACCTGCGCGACACGTTGTTGGGCGGCGGCGTCACGGCCTTCTCCCTGGCCTGGAGCGAGGGCAGCCTCAACCTGGATGGGGCGTTCGACAAGTTCTTCGACGGCCTCACCGCCAAAACCGCCGGGCGATTTCAGAAGATCAACCCAAGCGTGGTTCGCCTGCAGCGCCTGAGTGACCGTTTCAGCCTGTATGGGCAAGTGCAGGGCCAGTGGGCGAACGGTAACCTGGACTCTTCCGAGAAAATCAGCCTGGGCGGTGCAACTGGGGTGCGCGCCTACCCTCAGGGCGAGGCGTCCGGCGACCAGGGTTACGTGGCCAACCTTGAGCTGCGTTATGCCCTGACTGAACAGTGGAACCTGCTGACCTTTGTCGATCACGGCGCGGTGCGGCTGAACAAGGACACTTGGGCGAGCGGTGAGAACCACCGCAGCTTGTCGGCCACCGGTGTCGGCGCCAACTGGAGCCTTTCCGGCTGGCGGCTGAGCACCGTGGCGGCCTGGCGCCTGGGCAATGCCGATCCGCAGAGCGATGTGGCACGTACGCCACGGGTATGGGCGCAAGTCAGCAAGGCGTTCTGACCTTCAGTCAGGCCGGATGACCCTCGGAAACTGGCAAGATGAACTCCCCTCAGGTTTACTACTCCCTGAGTCACGGACCCACCGGCGCAAAGCGCCGGTCATCAAGGCCATCGAATGGACAAATACACCCCCCACACCTGGCAGCCCCACGAGCGACCGAGCCTGCCCGGCTCACCGTCGACGCCGCTGCATTCCACGCCCAGGCGCTGGCTGTTTGCGCTGGTCGGTGTGCTGGTGGCGATCACCGGGGGGCTGGGTAACGCGCTGGTAATCGCCAACCTGCAATACCTGCAAGGCGCACTCGGCGCGACCACCGCCGAAATGGCCTGGCTGCCTGCCGCCTATGTGATGACCAACGTGTGCATGAACCTGCTGCTGGTGAAGTTTCGCCAGCAGTTTGGCTTGCGCGCGTTTACCGAAGTGTTTCTGGTGCTGTATGCGCTGGTGACTTTCGGCCATTTATTCGTCAATGACCTCAGCTCGGCGATTGCGGTGCGGGCGGCCCACGGCATGGTGGGTGCCGCACTGAGTTCGCTGGGCTTGTACTATATGATCCAGGCGTTCCCGGCCAAATGGCGCTTGAAAGCGCTGGTGCTGGGGTTGGGCACGGCGCAGCTTGCGTTGCCGCTGGCGCGGCTGTTCTCCGAAGACTTGCTGCAAATCGCCGAATGGCGCGGCCTGTACCTGTTCGAATTGGGCATGGCGCTGATCTGCCTGGGTTGCGTGTTCCTGCTCAAGTTGCCGCCGGGCGACCGTTTCAAGACCTTCGAAAAACTCGACTTCCTGACCTTCGCCATTCTCGCCACCGGTGTGGCGCTGCTCTGCGCGGTGTTGTCTTTAGGGCGCATTGACTGGTGGCTGGAAGCCCCATGGATCGGCGTCGCATCCGCCTGCTCGCTGGTGCTGATCATGGCCGGGTTGGCGATTGAGCATAACCGCGCCAACCCACTGTTGATGACGCGCTGGCTCGGCAGCGGCGTGATGATCCGCCTGGCGCTGGCGGTGGTGCTGATTCGCATGGTGCTGTCGGAGCAATCCACCGGCGCGGTGGGTTTCATGCAGATGCTGAACATGAGCTACCAGCAGATGCACACGCTTTACGTGGTGATGCTGGCCGGGGCGATTGCCGGGCTGGCGGTCAGTGCGCTGACGATCAACCCCGCGCATCTATTGATGCCATTGGTCATCTCTTTGGCATTCATGGCCACGGGTTCGGTGATGGACAGTTTCTCCAGCAACCTGACCCGGCCGGAAAACCTGTATGTCAGCCAATTCCTGCTGGGCTTTGGCGGCACCTTCTTCCTCGGGCCAACCATGGTGCTGGGCACAAAAAACGTGCTGACCAACCCGCGCAACCTGGTGAGTTTTTCGGTGATGTTCGGCATCTGCCAGAACCTCGGCGGCCTGATCGGCGCGGCCTTGCTCGGCACGTTTCAAATCGTGCGCGAGAAGTACCATTCGAGCATGATCGTCGAGCACCTGACCCTGCTCGACCCGCGTGTGGCCGCACGCGTGCAGAGCGGCGGCTCGGCCTATGGCGGCATCGTCGCCGACCCGGAACTGCGCAACCTCATGGGCATTCGCAGCCTGGCCACGGCGGCGACCCGTGAGGCGAACGTAATGGCCTACAACGATGTCTTCATGCTGATCGCGATCATCGCGATCCTGACCATGATCTGGATCTTTATCCGCAGCCTGTGGCTGATGAGCACCACCCAGGCAGCAACCCCTCCTGTTCAACCCAGCGGCGTGACTCAATGACTGAAACCACCACCACCACCAATGCCGTCGCCTCCACCCCTGAAGGCACCCCGCCCGCAGGCTCAACCGTGACTGAGCCGCGCTCTTTACGGGTGCGCATCATCTCCTCGCTGGGCTTTGCCGCGATTGCCATCGTCGGCGTGTTGATCGTGCTGTACGCCTGGCAGTTGCCGCCGTTCAGCAGTGCGGTGGAAACCACCGAAAACGCCTTGGTGCGCGGGCAGGTGACGATTATTGGCCCGCAGTTGGCCGGCTATGTGTTTGAAGTGCCGGTGCAGGACTTCCAGTACGTGAAAGCCGGTGACCTGCTGGTGCGTCTGGACGACCGCATTTACAAGCAGCGCCTCGACCAGGCGCTGGCGCAGCTGGCGGTGCAGAAAGCCGGGTTGGCCAATGTGGTGCAACAACGCAACAGCGCCGAAGCCACCATCAAATTGCGCCAGGCGGCACTGGCGGACAGCGAGGCTCAGGCGCGCAAGAGCACGGCGGACTTGCGCCGCAATGAAGAACTGATCAGCGATGGTTCCGTGTCCAAACGCGATCTGGACGTGACCCGCGCGGCGAACGCCCAGACCATCGCGGCGGTGGCCCAGGCCCAGGCCAGCCTGGAAATTGCGCGGCAGGATCTGCAGACGGTCATCGTCAATCGCGGCTCACTCGAAGCGGCGGTGGCGAATGCCGACGCGGCGGTAGAGCTGGCGCGGATCGACCTGTCCAACACCCGCATCACCGCGCCGCGTGACGGCCAGCTGGGGCAGATTGGTGTGCGCCTGGGGGCTTACGTGAATTCCGGCGCGCAACTGATGGCGCTGGTGCCGCCGCAGTTGTGGGTCATCGCCAACATGAAAGAAACCCAGATGGATAACGTGCAGGTTGGCCAGCCGGTGACCTTTACTGTGGATGCGCTGAACCACCGCAAGTTTCACGGCACGGTGCAGCACATTTCCCCGGCGACCGGCTCGGAGTTCAGCCTGTTGCAGGCGGACAATGCCACCGGCAACTTTGTGAAGATCGCCCAGCGTGTGCCGGTACGCATTACCGTGGACCCGGATCAGGCCGAGAGCGAGCGGCTGCGGCCGGGGTTGTCGGTGGTGGTGAGTATCGACACGGCGGGGCGGCTGAAAAACAGCCCGCCCTGATACCACAACGAGCAAAAATGCGGGGCTGCTTTCTGTGGCGAGGGAGCTTGCTCCCGCTGGGTTGCGAAGCAGCCCCAAAATACTTGCGGGCGCTACGCACCCGAGCGGGAGCAAGCTCCCTCGCCACAAAAGCCAGCTCCCACAATGGGAACGTATTTCATGCGGAATTCGAGTTGGGTTGACTGGCCCTGTTCCAAGAGTTTTAGCCCCGGCCTTCCTGGCAAATGGTGGGCATTCACCGGATGGCTCACCGGCTCGATGCAAAAGAACTCGAACTCGGGCGGGCAGAACAGCAGGAAATAATCCGCGCCGCTGGCCTGGCATTCCAGCGCATAACCCAGCTCCGGCTGCTCAATCCGGCAATGCCCGTCCCACGCGCAGAAGCCGTTGTCCACCCGCCTTTCGGGCAGGCTTTTGAGTTGTTGGAAGTCCCAGTCCGCCGGTATCGGCGCCAGGGCAGTGGGCAATTTTGACGCATCACTCATCCATACCTGTGAAGCCTTGGCCTGCAACCGCGTACCGGGCCTGCGTGGCAAATACGGGTGCAACCCCAACCCGTGCCACGCCGCTTTTTCAGCCAGATGGGTGACGCGCAAGGTGATGCTCAATGCCCCGTCACTCAAACTGAAACGTTGCTCGGCGCGGTAGGCGAAAGGCGTCGCGCATTCCACCGCCAGCACCACTTCATCCGCCGTCTGGCTGACCACTTGCCACGCTTGCTGCCACGCCGATCCATGAATCGGCAGCGGGTCGAGCAGGCTGTTTTGCTCCAGCGCCAGCCAGCCGTCCGGGTTGTTGAAACCGCCTTCGGCAATCCGGTTGGACCAGGGCGCCAGCGGGTAGCAGCCCAGTTTGCCCGGCAACCCGGTGTTTACCGCGTGCTCGTCACTGTGGCGCAGCAGCGGCTGGCCGGTGGCGATGACGGTCCAGTTGACGATGCTGCCGCCGATGGCGGGGGCCAGGGTGAGGTGGGTTAAATGATCTGAGAGTTCCAGCATGTGTTTACCTCGGTACAGGATGCATTCCCACGCAGAGCGTGGGAACGATCGTTTACAACACCAGGCCCGGCAGCCACAGCGACAGCGCGGGAATGTAGGTCACCGCCATCAGCACCAGGAACAATACGCCATAAAACGGCAGCAGTGCCTTCACGGTTTTCTCGATGGTGGTTTTGCCCACCGCCGCACCGACGAACAGCACCGCGCCCACCGGCGGGGTGATCAGGCCGATGCCGAGGTTGACCAGCATGATCATGCCGAAATGCACCGGGTCGACGCCGATACCGAGAATCACCGGCAACAGAATCGGTGTGAGAATCAGGATCAGCGGCGCCATGTCCATCACCGTACCGAGCAACAGCAGCATCAGGTTGATGCACATCAGGATCACATAGCGGTTGTCTGACAGGGTCAGGAACAGCGTGGTGATCTTCGCCGGGATCTGCATCAGCGTCATGATGTAGCCGAAGCTGGCGGCGAAAGCGATCAGGATCATCACGATGGAAATGGTGCGCACCGTGCGATGCATCAGCTTGGGCAGCTCGCGCCATTTGTAGTCGCGGTAGATGAACATGGTCACGAAAAATGCCCACAGCACGGCAATGGCGGCGGACTCGGTGGCGGTGAAAATGCCCGAGAGAATGCCGCCGAGGATGATCACCATGGCCATCAGGCCCCAGAGCGCGTCGGCGCAGATCTTCAGCGCCTGCTTGAGCGGGATGACTTCGCCCTTGGGGTAGTCGCGCTTCCTGGCGAAGATCAGGCACAGCACCATCAGGCACGCGCTCATCAGCAAGCCCGGCACCACGCCGGCCATGAACAGCGAGGCGATGGACACGGTGCCGCCAGCGGCCAGCGAGTAAAGCACCGAGTTATGGCTGGGCGGGGTCAGCAGCGCCTGCACCGAGCCGCTGATGGTCACCGCTGTGGCGAACTCGCGGGGATAGCCGCGGCGCTCCATTTCCGGGATCAGTACCGAGCCGACCGAAGCAGTGTCGGCCACCGACGAGCCGGAGATCGCGCCGAAAAACGTCGAAGCCATGATGTTGACCAGTGACAGGCCGCCGCGCACAAAGCCCACCAGCACCCCGGCAAACGCCACCAGCCGGCGCGACATGCCGCCCTCGGCCATGATTGCCCCGGCGAGTACGAAGAACGGAATCGCCATCAGCGAAAACTTGTTCACGCCGCCCGCGACCTGAATCATCAAGGCCTGGAATGGAATGTCGATCCACCAGGCGCCAATCAGCGCCGACATGCCCAGGGCGTAGGCCACCGGCATGCCGATCAGGATCAAGGCGATAAAGCTGCCCAACAGAATCAATGCGTCCATATCAGGCAGCCCCTTCGCTTTCTTCAACCAGGTCGAAACGCACCACGCGCCGGTGGCTTTGATCGCCGAGCAGGAGCTTTTCCAGCACGAAGACCAGGGTCAACAGCCCGCCAATCGGGATCGGCATGTAGGTGATGCCCACGCGCAGGGTCGGGATCGCGCTCATGAACTGGTTCCAGGTCGAGAGGCACAGTTTGCCGCCCCAAACCGTCATGAACAGGCAAATGGTCGCCATCAAGAGTTGGGAAACGATGCCGACAAGGCGGCGTTGGGTGGGTGGCAGGCGGTCGGTGATCATCGCCACCGACATATGCGCACCCGCACGGTAGCTGGCGGCAGCGCCGATAAAGGTGAACACCAGCATCAGCAGGATCGCGGTGGGCTCCGGCCAGCTTGAGCCGGTGCCGAGGATGTAGCGGGCGAAGATGCCCCAGGGAATGATCAACGCGACCCCCAATACCGAGAGGCCGGCGACCCAGATGCAGGTCATGTACAGCCGGTCATTGAAGCGCAGCAGTAAATTCTTCATGGCGTTCACCGTAACCGGGCGCGTCGAGGCCGACCGCGCCGGGCCTGTTGAGAGAGGAGGGTGATTACTCGACGGCGTCGATGCGCTTGATCACGTCGGCATAGGCCGCGCCGTATTTCGCGCGAACGGGGGCCGTGGCGTCATAGAAGGGTTTTTTGTCGACGGTGATGAACTCGACGCCGGCGGCCTTGAGCTTGGTTTCGCTGCTGGCGGACTTGGCGTCCCACAGCACACGTTCGTCAGCCTGGGCGGCCTTGGCGGCGTTTTTGACCATCACTTGCTGCGCGGGGGTGAGCTTGTTCCAGGTGATTTTCGACATCACGATGGGCTCGGGCAGGATCAGGTGTTCGGTGAGGGTGTAGAACTTGGCGTTCTGGAAATGGTTGTGTTCGAGCAGGGTCGGCGGGTTGTTTTCCGCGCCGTCGATCACGCCGGTCTGCAGGGCGCTGAAGATCTCGCCGGTGTCCATGGCGATGCCGTTGGCCCCCATTTCATTGAAGGCGTCGATGAACAACGGGTTGCCTTGCACACGAATCTTCATGCCTTTGAGGTCTGCGATCGAACGCACCGGTTTCTTGGTGTAGATATTGCGCGTGCCGCCGTCCATCCAGGCCAGGGCGACCAGGCCGAACTCGGAGTCGGTGATTTTGGCGAGGATTTCGTCGCCGATTTCGCCGTCGATGACTTTGCGCATGTGCGCCTGGTCACGGAACACGAACGGCAGGTTGAACACGTTTACGTCCGGCACCACCGGGCCGACGATGCCGAGGCTGACCCGCGCCATCTGGATGGCGCCGACCTGGGCTTGCTCGACGACTTCTTTCTCGGAGCCAAGTACGCCGCCCGGAAAGTACTTGAAGGTCAGTTCGCCGTTGCTCTCTTTGGTCAGGGCCTTGCCCATGTTTTCCTGGGCGACGACGGTGGGGTAGCCGGCGGGGTGGATGTCGGCAATTTTGATTTCCAGCGCGTGGGCGGCGCTGGCGAGGGTGAACAGTGCAGCGGCGAGCAAGGTGCGTTTGAAGTCCATGGGGTGTCTCTCCTGTCTTGTTATTGTTGTATTCAAGGCACAGCAATGCAGCTTTAGAGCGTGAAGCAGGGTTCGGCCAGTCCTTGTACGCCGGGGTTGAGGGCGAACACGCCGCCAGACAGCGACTGCTCACTGTTGTCATCGCGAATCGAGGTGACGAACAGCGTGTCCAGGCGGCTGCCGCCAAAGGCGCACATGGTGGGTTTTTTCACCGGTACGGTGAGGGAACGGTCGAGGCGGCCGTCGGGGGTGAAACGGTGGATCAGGCCGGCGTCGTTGGCGCAGATCCAGTAGCAACCGTCGGCGTCCACGGCTGCGCCGTCGGGGCGGCCGAGGAATTGGTGCATGTCCACAAACACGCGGCGGTTGGACGGCGTGCCGGTCTCGATGTCGTAGTCGAAGGCCCAGATCTGCTGCACCAACGGGTGCGAGTCTGAGGCGTACATCGTGCGGCCGTCAGGGCTGAAAGCCAGGCCGTTCAAGGTGATAAAGCCGCCCAGTTGCGCGTGGGGCGCCGAGCCTGACGCATAACGATAAAGGGTGCCCTCGGCCGCATTCAGGCCCATGTTCAGCACCATGCTGCCAGCCCAGAAGCGGCCCTGGCGATCACAGCGGCCGTCGTTCAGGCGCATGTCCGGGCGCGGGTGTTTCACGCCTGCCAGCGGCGTGGTATCGAGGCTGCCGTCGTTGTGCGGGGTGAGCTGGAAAAAGCCCGTCTCCATGCCCGCCACCCAGTTGCCCGCGTCGGTGCGGGCGATGCAGGCGAGCATCTGCGGGGCCTTCCACGCGGCGACGTGGCCGCTGGCGGCGCTCCAACGTTGCAGGCCGCCGTTGGGAATATCCACCCAGTACAGCGCGTTTTCTTCCGGTACCCATACCGGGCATTCGCCCACGGCATTGCGGGCGTCAACAATCAATTCAGCCGTCATGGCCACTCATTCCTTTGGGTTGTTGATGTGTACTCAGTCACCGAACGGGCCCGCCGCGCAGAACGCACCGCCCTGATACACCTTGGCCGGGTCATCGGCGGCCACCGGTGGTTGGGTTTCGACCTGTGCGCGGAACACTTCGGAGCTGTCCTTGGGCGCGAAACCCAGGTGCGCGGCGTAGCGGTTGTCCCACCAGGTGTCGAGGTTATCCGACATGCCGTAGACCACGGTGTGGCCCACGTTTGGCGTGTACAGCGCGCGTTCGAGCAGTTGGGTCAGGTCATCGAAGCTCAGCCAGGTGTGCATCATCCGGCGGTTCTGCGGTTCGGGGAACGAGGAGCCGATGCGGATGCTCACGGTCTCGATGCCGTAGCGGTCGAAGTAGAAGCTGGCCATGTCTTCGCCGTAGGATTTGGACAGGCCGTAATAGCTGTCTGGGCGGCGCGGGGAGTGGGCGTCGATGGTTTCGCCCTGTTTATAAAAGCCGATTACATGGTTGGAGCTGGCAAAAATCACGCGCTTCACGCCATGGCGGCGGGCGGCTTCGTAGATGTGGAAAATGCCGCTGATGTTGGCGCCAAGCACTTCTTCGAAAGAACGCTCAACCGACACACCACCGAAATGCAGGATGGCGTCGACGCCTTCGACCAGGTGATGCACGGCTTGTTTGTCGGCAAGGTCACAGATTTGCACTTCTTCGGCGGCATCCGCAGCGGGGGCCATGTTGGCGATGTCCGACAGGCGCAGCACTTGGGCATACGGGCGCAGGCGCTCGCGCAGGACTTTGCCCAGGCCGCCGGCGGCACCGGTGAGCAGCAGGCGGTTGAATGGAACGGGCGTGGTGGTGGTTGTGGTCATGGGGGTTCCAATGTTGTTGTAGGTTGTCGTATGACTTGGTGGAAGTATCGTTAGTGATTCCCCAGGTTGTCAACGCTCCTTCAGACGAATGAGATCAAATGTGGGAGCGGGCTTGTGTGGGAGCTGGCTTGCCTGCGATGCAGGCACCTCGGTCTGTCAGTTACATCGCGGCGATGCTATCGCAGGCAAGCCAGCTCCCACAAAAAGCTGGGTCTCAGATAGCCAACATCCACATTGATCGGGTTACAACAACGAAATCGGGTAGCTGATAAACAGCCGGTTCTCATCAAACTCGTTGTTGCTGAAATCCCGACGCATAGTCGAATTGCGCCACCGTACGTTCAAATCCTTCAGCGTACCGCTCTGTACGGTGTAGGCCAGTTCCGACTCGCGGCCCCATTCCTTGCCGTCGGTGATGGCCCCGGTGTGCACATTACTGCCGCTGATATAGCGGTTCATCATGGTCAGCCCCGGGATACCCAGCACCACGAAGTTGAAGTCATGGCGCACCTGCCAGGATTTTTCCTTGGCGTTGTCGTAGCTGGCGTTGTAGCTATCGTTGGCCAGCGTGCCGCCGCTGGTGCCGTTGACCTTCATCCACACGCTGTCGCCGGTGAGCTTTTGCAGGCCCACATAGAAGGCGTTGCCTTTGTATTTGGCCGAAAGCAAAGCGAAGGCGGTTTTGTTGTCGAGGTCGCCGGCCAGTGCGCTGCCGTCTTCCTTGCCGGTGAAGTAACCGAGGTTGGCGCCCAGAGTCCAGTCGCCCACGGGCTGGCTGTGGGTCAGGTTGAAGTACTTCTGCTGGTAGATATCACTCAGCTCGGCGTACCACACGCCGACCTGGGTGCGCTTGTCATTGAAGGTGTATTCGCCGCCGCCGAAGTTGAAACGGTCGGAGGTGAACGCGGCTTTGCCGTTCATGAACATGTCTTCCATGCTCGCGTCATTGCGCGGGCTGTTGCCACGGAACTGCCCGCCGTAGAGGGTCAGGCCGTCGATTTCCTTCGAGGTGACCTGGCCACCACGGAAGGTTTGCGGCAGTGAGCGGCCGTCGTCGGAGCGCAGGATCGGCAGCACCGGCATCCACTCGCCGACCTTCAATTCTGTCTGCGACAGCCTGGTTTTCAAGGCCACGCCCAGGCGCCCGAAGTTGTCGGCGGGGCGGCCGTCGCTGTGGATCGGCAGCAACTGTGTGCCGCCAGTGCCTTTGCCGCCATCAAGCTTTTGCGAATACAACCCGAGCACATCCAGCCCGAAACCCACGGTGCCCTGGGTGAAGCCGGACTTGGCATCGAGGATGAAGTTTTGCGTCCACTCTTCAGCTTTAGCCTGAGGGTAGGTCGGGTTGGTGAAGTTGCGGTTGAAGTAGGCGTTGCGCAGGTTGAGCGTGGCGGTGGCGTCTTCGATAAAGCCATCGGCCTGGGCGCTGAGGGGGAGGGTGAACGCCAGGCTGCCGAGACCGATAAGACCGAGGCGCGTGGAGGAATTACGGGCGAATGGACTCACAGTGAAGCTCCCTTTCTATTGTTGTTTTTATTATTTGTCGTACGTCGTCGTACAACATTAGGCGGATATTTGCGGGGTTTTCGCAGAGTGTCAAGCGGAAGTTATACGATGACTAGGCGTTGAACGGTCAAAAAGCGGGCACGGTTAATGTGGGAGCTGGCTTGCCTGCGATGCAGACACCTCGGCCTGTCAGTGACACCGCAGTGATGCTATCGCAGGCAAGCCAGCTCCCACAGTTGAGCGTATTTACAAGGGGATATTAGTTAGCCATGACCATCGGCGGCAGGGTGCCGAGGAGGGAGACGGCGGCTACCGCTGAAACACCCAATAACCATTCGAGCATCACGCTGGCCTTCAAACTGCCCCGGCGTGCCTCGCAGCGTTCAATCCGCAACCGGTTCAGCAGCGCCAGCGCCAACATGCCCAGCACCAGCAGCACTTTGATCAGCAGAATCAGCGCAAAGCCATCAAACAGCGGCGTGGGCCACAGCTGCCCGGTGAGCACGCGCACGTTGATCAGCCCGGTCACCAGCAACCCTGCCACCAAGCCGTAACCCACGCCGCTGAAACGCCGCAAAATCGGCTCCAGGGCCAAGCGTTCGGGCTGCCGCAGGATCAACACCAGCAACAACAGCCCGCCCAGCCAGGCACCAACGCACACCAGATGCACCACCTGATTTAGGATCAGCAATTGCCCGCTCAACCCGTTGAGCATGGCGCCATGGCCGACCGGTGCGAGCGTCGCCAGCAACAGCGTGATCAAGGGCAGGCGCAACGCCGGCCAGGGTTTGATCAACACGATGACCAGCAGAAGATTCAGCAACAGATGCCACGCCCACACCTGGCCGAAGAAGGTCTTGCCCAGCACCAACTGCACGGTGGCCGGTTGCAGTGCTGCGTCCCAACTGCCGGCCATGCTGGCGGTGATCAACAGCAGCCAGGCTACGCCGGAACCGAGCCCGACCCAGGCCAGGCCACGGGTGATGCGCAAGAGCTGCCGGTCCAGTGCCGGTTGCAATTCCTTGCCAAGCAACAGGGGCCTGAATACGCAGGCCCCGAACATCAGCAACACGACGATGAAATGCAGGAAGCGGCACAGCACCAGCACGGTCGCCATGGGTTATTGGCCGACCTTGAAGCTGTATTCACCGTTGCTCTTGTGGGTGTCGACCGACACGGCGTTCCACACCACCTTGTAGTTACCGGCCGCCAACGGTGCGGCGGGGGTGACCACCAGCACTTTTTTGTCGGCGTCGGGGGTTTCCAGGCCCTTGATGGCGATTTCGGTGCCGTCTTTGCTCAGGGACACTTTGGTGAAGGTGGCTTCCACGCCTTCGCTGAAGGTCAGGCGCAGGTCGGCGGGGGCGGCGACGGTGCTGTCTGGCGCAGGCGTCGAGCTTTTCAGATGAGCATGGGCAAACGCCGCCGAGGCGCCGAGCAAAGAGGCGAGGAGGGCGACGGTGGTCAGGGCTTTCTTGATCAGCATTGTTCAATACCTCAAGGTTTGGGAGTTGGAAGAGCCATGTGCAGCAAGGGAAAGGGCTTGCCTTCGCCGTCCAGCGGCGAACGCCCCACTTGAATAAACCCATAGTGCAGGTAGAAGCCTACGGCCTGGGGGTTTTGTTCGTTGACGTCCACCGTCAGCGTGTCGTGGCGCGCCAGCGCGTGGTCCAGCAACTGGCGGCCGATGCCCTGGCCACGGCGTGCAGGTTCGATAAACAGCATTTCCACGTTGTGCCCGCCGGTGGCGACATAACCGGCGATGCCCTGGGCGTCTTCGTACACCCACACGTCAAGTGCCGGCATCGGCAGGTAGGTGTCCCTTACCAAAGGCAGCAGACGCTGGATGTCATCCTCGGGGAGGAAGTCATGAGTGGCTCGTACCGAGCGCTCCCACAGTGCTCCGAGCACTGGGTCGTCGGCGGCCACGCGAGGTCGAATAGTCATGGCAATGATCCTTCAAAGGGACCGCGATCCTAACCAATCCTTTTTGGAGGGGAAAGCTTCGCGCAAGAAGTTTCACGTGGCTCTGCGCCGGGCTTATCACCCACCGGCAACCCGGCGCCGTTTGGTTTGGTACATGTCGTCATCTGCACGGCTGAGCAGCGTATCGGCGTTCTCGCCGTCTGCCGGATAAACGGCCACGCCGATGCTGCAGGACGGCATGGTGACGCCGTGAAATTCAGCGCCCAACGGTTCATTCATGACCGTGAGTATCTGGGCCACTTTCGCGGATACAGCGTCCTGCGACTCAATGCCCGTCAGCAGTACCGTGAATTCATCGCCCCCCATCCGCGCCACGAGGTCGCCCTCACGCACACAGCGCTCCAGCCGCCGTGCAATCACGCAGAGCACCCGATCGCCGACTGCATGGCCATGCACGTCGTTGATGGCCTTGAAGTCATTGACGTCCAGAAACAGCAGGGCAAAAGTGCTGTTCTGACGCTGCGCTGCCTGCAGCGCCGAGTCCAGCCCCTCATTGAACAGCGAGCGGTTGGTGAGCGCCGTCAACGGGTCGTGATGGGCGAGGAAGCGCAATTCTTCCTCGGCCTGGTTGAGCGCCGTGACGTCCCTGGCCACCCCGATTCGCGCGCCCACCTCTTCGGACCAGAAGGCGGCCCACAGGATGTGGACGATGCCGCCGTCCTTGCGGATATACCGGTTGCGGAAATCGACGTGGGGCTTGCCGTTCATCACCCGCACAATCGAGGCCCGGGTGCGCGCCAGGTCTTCGGGGTGCATGTAGTCGGTGATGAGAGTGCCGGTCAGCTCGTGCGCCCGGTAACCGAGCAGCGCTTCACAGGCATCGCTCACAAAAACGATCAGGTTGTCGCTGTCAACCACGAAGACCGTGTCCAGCATCAGGTGGATCAGTTTGGGGTAGAGGGCTTGCAGGTCAACGGCCATAGGTCAGGTGTCCGGTTCAGATTCGCCGATCATAGCCCGATCTGTCGTTCAACGGCGCACGGCGGCGGCGCGTCCGGACGACCTGCCGGTACGTCGGGGTGAAAGTGAAGGCGTGTGGCCTAATGCGGCTGTTCGTGATGTGATGGCGCATCCCTAACAGTGAGTGAGCTTGCAGTACCCATGGGCAATCACAAGATCGGAATTCGGCGGGTCAACGTCGAAAAAATCCTGCTGGCGGCGGAGAAGATCTTCGCCGAGAAGGGCTATGGCAGCACCGCCATGGCCGACATCGCCGAAGAAGTGCAGCTGCCGCGCTCCAACCTGCATTACTACTTCACCACCAAAAGCGAGCTGTACAGTGCGGTGCTGTTCGACCTGCTGGAGGTGTGGAAGCAGGACGCCTTGAGCTTCGAAACCTTTGATGACCCGCGGGTGGTACTCAGCAGTTACATCCGCGCCAAAATGCAGCGCTCGCGCACACGGCCGTATGGCTCCAAAGTCTGGGCGAATGAAATCATCCACGGTGCACCCACCCTCGGTGAGGCACTGGATGAAAGCCTGTATGACTGGGCCAAGATGAAGGAAGCGAAAATCCGCCAGTGGGTGGAAGACAAACGCATTCTGCCGGTGGAGCCGTCGAGCCTGCTGTACATGATCTGGGCCTCGACCCAACACTATGCGGACTTTGACCACCAGGTGAAGATTCTGAATGATCACCAGCCGTTGTCGGATATGCAGTTTGAGAGGGCGATTCAGACGGTCACGAGTGTGATTTTGCGGGGGATCGGGTTGGAGCCCTGATTTTAGTGGTGGGGCTGAGGGCCTCATCGCAGGCAAGCCAGCTCCCACATTTGAATGTGTTCACAAATCAACTGTGGGAGCGGGCTTGCTCGCGAAGGCGGTCTAAAGGGCTACACCGCCTCCCGGTAAGGATTGCGCGGATCCTGCGTCCAGTTCAAAAACGGCTTGCCCGTGTCCATCGGCACCATCTCGATGCACTCGGCCACCGGGCAGGTGATCTGGCACAAATTGCAGCCCACGCACTCATCATCGATCACCTCGTATTTATGCGTCCCGTCCGCCTGTTTCAAGCTGGCGATGGCCTGGTGCGAGGTGTCCTCGCAGGCAATATGGCAACGCCCGCAGCCAATGCAGGCTTGCTGATCGATCTTCGCAATCACCTGATAGTTGATGTCCAGGTACTTCCAGTCGGTGGTATTGCCTACCGCCCGCCCGGAAAATGCCTCCAGGTTTTTATACCCTTGGCTGTCCATCCAGCGCGACAGCCCGTCTTTCATCTCTTCCACTATCCGAAACCCATGCAGCATCGCCGCCGTGCACACCTGCACCGCGCCACAGCCCAGGGCGACGAATTCCGCCGCATCGCGCCAGTTGCCAATGCCGCCAATCCCGCAGATCGGCAGGCCCTGGGTCTGCGGGTCGCGGGCGATTTCCGCCACCATGTTCAGCGCAATCGGCTTGACTGCCGAGCCGCAATAACCGCCGTGGGTACTTTGGGTGCCGACCATGGGCAGGGCGACCATGCGCTCCAGATCCACGCTGGTGATGGAGTTGATGGTGTTGATCAGCGACACCGCGTCCGCGCCGCCGCGATAGGCCGCGCGTGCCGCCACGCGGATGTCGGTGATGTTCGGCGTGAGCTTGACGATCACTGGCAGCGAGCAATAGGTCTTGCACCAGCGCGTCACCTGTTCCACGTACTCCGGCACCTGGCCCACCGCCGCACCCATGCCGCGCTCGGGCATGCCGTGGGGGCAGCCGAAATTCAATTCGATGCCGTCGCAGCCGGTGGCCTCTACCAAGGGCAGAATGTTTTTCCAGGATTCTTCAACGCACGGCACCATCAGCGACACGATCAGCGCGCGGTCCGGCCAGTCCTTTTTCACCTGGGTGATTTCCCGCAGGTTGATCTCCAGCGAGCGGTCGGTAATCAATTCGATATTGTTGATGCCCAGTACTTCACGGTTCGCGCCGTAGTGCGCCGAGTAGCGCGATGACACGTTGACGGCCGCCGGGTCCTCGCCGAGGGTTTTCCACACTACGCCACCCCAGCCGGCTTCAAAGGCGCGCACCACGTTGTAGGCCTTGTCGGTCGGCGGCGCAGAGGCCAGCCAGAACGGGTTGGGGGCTTTGATGCCGGCAAATACAATCGAGAGATCAGCCATTACGCAGCCTCCACCTTCAGCATGAGTTGGGTGTGCATGGCCTCGGCGGCCAGCTTGCCGTGTTGCACGGCCTGCACGGTGAGGTCCTGGCCGAGGCTGACGCAATCGCCCCCCGCATAGACCCCCGGAATGCTGGTTTGCAGGTGCTCATCGACGAAGATCCGTTCGCCCACGCGGTGCAGCTGCTGGGCCAGCGGGTCGTGCAGCGCCTCGTTGTCGAAGCCTTGCCCGATCGCCTTGAAGATCGCATCGGCGGCCAGTTCGAAGGTTTCGCCGGTGGGGTGCAGGCGGCCGTTTTCCATGCGCGTGCGCAGGAAGCGCATGCCACGCACGTGGCCATGCTGGTCGAGCAAAACCTCTTCGGGTTGGGCCCAGATCAACAGCCGCACCTGGTTGGCCTTGGCGATGTCTTGCTCGTGGTGGGTGGCGCCCATGTCCGCCAGGCCTCGGCGGTACACAAGGTTGACATCGCGAGCACCGAGGCGGGCCATTTGCACGGCCATGTCGATGGCCGTGTTGCCGGCGCCGAGCACGATGCAGCGGTCGGCGAGAGGCAGTTGGGTCAGGTCATCGGCCTGGCGCAACTCGCGAATGTAGTCGGTGGCGGCGAGCACGCCGGGTGCGTCCTCGTGCGGCAGGCCGAGCTGTTTGCTGGCGGCAAGGCCCAGGCCGAGAAACACCGCGTCGAATTGCTGGTGCAGTTCGCTCAAGGTCAGGTTGTCGCCCAGGCGCTGGCCGTGGCGGATTTCGATGCCACCGATTTGCAGGAGGAACTCCAGTTCCTTCTGGGCAAAATCATCCACCAGTTTGTACTTGGCGATCCCGTATTCATTCAGGCCGCCGGCTTTTTCGCGGGCTTCGAAGATCACCACGTCATGGCCGTGCAAGGCGCTGCGGTGGGCGCAGGCCAAACCGGCAGGCCCGGCGCCGACCACGGCGATGCGCTTGCCGGTGGGCGCGGCGCGGTGGAAGGGGTGTTCGCTGAAGTGTGCGTTGTCCACGGCGTAGCGTTGCAGCAGGCCGATCAGCACCGGTGCGCATTCTTCACTGTTGTTGCGCACGCAGGCTTGCTGGCAGAGGATTTCCGTGGGGCAGACCCGCGCACAGCTGCCGCCGAGGATGTTGGCAGACAGGATTTTCTGCGCCGCGCCTTGCACGTTGTCGGTGTGGATATTGCGGATGAAGGACGGAATGTCGATCTCGCTGGGGCAGGCATTCACGCAGGGCGCGTCGTAGCAATACAGGCAGCGCGAGGCTTCCAGTTGCGCCTGGCGGGCGTTGAGGGGCGGCGCCAGGTCGGTGAAATGGCTGGCGAGCGTGGGCCCGTCTTCATGGGGGTGGGGGAGGTGGGTCAGGGTCTGGATCACGGTGTTGGCCTCACGGTTATTGAGGTGCTGCCTCTGATGGGCAGTGGTTTTTGTGTTGCCTGTGCTGGCCCCTTCGCGAGCAAGCCCGCTCCCACATTTTGAATGTATTCACAAATCGAAATGTGGGAGCGGGCTTGCTCGCGAAGGCGGCCTCAGCGGTTCACAGCCGCTGGCTTGGAATAAGCTGCCCGCTTGCCCAACTGCTCAAACACCGGCGGGTACGCCGGCCGCTCCACATACCGCCCGGCACCGCGCTCGGCGCGCAGGTCGCCATCAGCCCAGACCAGCTTGCCCCTGCTGATGGTGTGGCTCGGCACGCCGCGCACGGTCTTGCCTTCGAAGATGTTGAAGTCGACGTTTTGATGGTGGGTCTTGGCGGAAATGGTCCGCGTACCCTCGGGGTCCCACAGCACCAGATCGGCATCGGCACCCACGCGGACCGCGCCTTTGCGGGGGTAGAGGTTGAAGATTTTTGCGGTGTTGGTGGAGGTCAGCGCTACAAACTCCTGCATCGACAGGCGCCCGGTATTCACGCCTTCGTCCCACAGCAGCGCCATGCGGTCTTCGATACCGGCGGTGCCATTGGGGATTTTGCTGAAGTCATCACGCCCGGCGGCTTTTTGCTCGGCGCAGAAGCAGCAATGGTCGGTGGCGGTGGTGTGCAGGTTGCCCGATTGCAGGCCGTGCCACAGGGCCTCCTGATGGCCGCGCGGACGAAACGGCGGGCTCATCACGTAGCCGGCGGCGGTCTGCCAGTCGGGGTGCTGGTACACGCTGTCGTCCAGCAGCAGGTGGCCGGCGAGCACTTCGCCGTACACCGGTTGGCCTTTGGCCCGGGCGTAGGTGATTTCGTCGAGGGCTTCCTTGGTCGAAACGTGCACCAGGTACAGCGGCGTGCCAATGGTTTCGGCGATCCTGATCGCGCGGCTGGCCGCTTCGCCTTCCACCTGGGACGGCCGCGACAGCGGGTGCGCTTCCGGCCCGGTGATGCCCTGGGCCATCAGCTTGCGTTGCAGGTGATACACCAGCTCGCCGTTTTCCGCGTGCACGGTGGGCACCGCGCCCAGTTCCAGGCAGCGTTCGAAGCTGGCGACCAGGGTGTCGTCGGCCGCCATGATCGCGTTCTTGTAAGCCATGAAATGCTTGAAGCTGTTGATGCCGTGGTGGCTGACCAGCTCGGCCATTTCCTCGCGCACCTGCTCGCTCCACCAAGTGATCGCGACGTGAAAACCGTAGTCGGAGGCGGATTTTTCCGCCCAGCCACGCCACTGGTGAAAAGCTTCCATCAGGGATTGCTGCGGGTTGGGAATCACGAAGTCGATGATCGATGTGGTGCCCCCCGCCAGGCCCGCCGCCGTACCGCTGAAAAAGTCTTCGCTGGCCACAGTTCCCATGAAGGGCAGTTGCATGTGGGTGTGGGGGTCGATGCCGCCGGGCATCAAATATTGGCCGCTGCCATCGAGTGTTTCCGTGCCGGCGGGAATATCCAGGTTCGTGCCAATGGCGCGAATTAGACCGCCTGCGCATAACACATCGGCGCGGTAACTTTCATCATGGGTAATAACGGTGGCGCCACGGATCAACAGCGACATGTCGAGTTCCTCACAGGCTTGACCGGCTTGTGCCAGTTCTAAGTGTTGTAGTGCTGCTAACCGACGGTCGGTTAATTCCTGTCATCGGTGACAGGAATAGAAACTAGCCCGAGTTTTTCGATTGGGCAAGAAGATTTTTTATAAGCTTATATCGTGTTTAAATTGTTGATTATTAACGATAAAAAACTGTTTTCACCAAAATGAAGCGCCGTCTCACCATTTTGACGCACTTGACAGGTTCCTGAATTGAGCAACATTTCTTATTGCAAATCAGACGCTTGAGACATGCCTCTTGACGGGCATGGGAAATAAAAATAATTGTGTTGCACCAGATTGAGTCATGAAGGTTCGGACAACTTCCACGTTATTTAGCCTGAGTAACGCGGCAAGTACCGAAGGGCCAATCGGAAAGCTGATAAACATCAGCGAGTTATATAAGCGGTACGGGTTCGGTAACGGTTGTCGGCACGGATATTGAGTGCAGTGGCGGCTGGCCGGGCCCGTGATGTCATGTTGTTTATGCGGTACTCCGGCCGCCTGCACTCACCTTGCAGGCGAGCAAAAATAATTCGAAAAAACCGTGGAGCGGCCATGCAACAGAACAGATCGCAAGTCATTGAGCGCAACGGCCTGTACGAACTCGACGCCGGCCCCGACGTCCTCGACAGCCCGCGCTACAACCACGACATGGCACCGACCAAGGTGCACGAACGAACCTGGAACAAATGGCACATCACCGCGCTGTGGGTCGGCATGTCGATCTGCGTGCCCACCTACACGCTGGGCGGCGTGCTGACCGCCTACTTCGGGCTGTCGGTGGGCGAGGCGCTGATGGCGATTTTGCTGGCCAACATCGTGGTGCTGATCCCGCTGACCCTCAACGCCTTCCCCGGCACCAAGTACGGCATTCCGTTTCCCGTGTTGTTGCGCTCCTCGTTCGGCATCCTTGGTTCCAACGTGCCGTGCCTGATCCGGGCGCTGGTGGCGTGTGGCTGGTTTGGTATCCAGACGATGTTTGGCGGGCTGGCGATTCACCTGTTTCTGGGCTCGATTTTCGAGGGCTGGAAATCGTTGGGCGGTACCGGCGAAGTGATCGGTTTCATGATTTTCTGGTGCCTGAATTTGTGGGTGGTGTTGCGCGGCGCGGAGTCGATCAAGCGCCTGGAAACCCTGTCGGCGCCACTGCTGGTGGCGGTGGGCATTGGTTTGCTGGTGTGGGCGATGCCCAATGTGTCGCTCAGCGAGTTGATGGCGATCCCGCCGAAACGCCCGGAAGGCGCGAGCCTGACCGGTTACTTCATGGCCGGCCTGACGGCGATGGTGGGCTTCTGGGCCACCTTGTCGCTGAACATCCCGGACTTCAGCCGCTACGCCAAAAGCCAGAAAGACCAGATCCTCGGGCAGATTTTCGGCTTGCCGCTGACCATGTTTCTGTTCGCCGCCCTCGGCGTGATCATGACCGCGGCGTCGGTGAAACTGGTGGGCGTGAGCGTGTCCGACCCGGTGACCCTGATCGGGCATATCCAGAGCCCGGTGTGGGTGGCTATCGCCATGGCGCTGATCATCATCGCCACGTTGTCTACCAACACGGCGGCGAACATCGTGTCGCCTACCAATGATTTCCAGAACATCGCGCCCAAGCTGATCAACCGCACCACGGCGGTGATTCTCACCGGGCTGGTGGGGTTAGCGCTGATGGGCCACGAATTGCTGAAAAAGCTCGGGCTGATTGTTTCCGATGTGAGCCTGGAAACCGTGTATTCCAACTGGCTGCTGGGCTATTCAAGCCTGCTGGGGCCGATTGCCGGAATCATGGTGGTGGACTATTTCATCACCCGTAAACAGCAACTTGACCTGGCCGGTTTGTACCGCGATGACGTGTACCCGGCGTGGAACTGGAGCGGGTTTATTGCGTTTGGCGTGCCAGTGGTGTTGACGCTGCTGTCGCTGGGCAGCGATGCGTTCAGTTGGTTCTACAGCTATGGCTGGTTTACCGGTTCGGCGTTGGGTGGGGTGTTGTATTACGGCTTGAATGCCAAGCGCGCTGCCCGCCCTATCGCGGTGAAAAGTTGAAATGTAAGTCAAATGTGGGAGCGGGCTTGCTCGCGAATACGGTGTATCAGCCACTAAAAATGTTGTCTGAAAGACCGCTTTCGCGAGCAAGCCCGCTCCCACATTTTTGATCGAGTTCCGCCAGTTGAAACCATAAGAAATGTAGCCTGAGGAGATCCCCATGAACGCTGCCCTTGACGTTCTGCAATCCACCCATCAGCACATCAACCGCGACCGTTTGTGGCAGTCCCTCATGGACCTGGCCAAACTCGGCGCCACGCCCAAGGGTGGCGTCTGCCGCCTGGCCCTTACTGATCTCGACCGCAAGGCCCGCGACCTGTTTGTGAAGTGGTGCGAAGAGGCCGGTTGCAGCGTGACCGTCGACGGCATCGGCAACATCTTCGCCCGCCGCCCTGGCCGCAATCCCAACCTGCCACCGGTGATGACCGGCAGCCATATCGACACCCAGCCCACGGGCGGCAAGTTCGACGGCTGCTTTGGTGTGCTGGCTGGTGTGGAAGTGCTGCGCACCCTAAACGACCTCAAGGTGGAAACCGAGGCGCCCCTTGAAGTGGTGGTGTGGACCAACGAAGAAGGCTCGCGTTTTCCGCCATGCATGATGGGCTCCGGCGTGTTTGCCGAGAAGTTCTCATTGGCCGACACCTTGGCCAAGGTGGATGCCGAGGGTATATCCGTGGGTGACGCGCTGAATGCCATCGGCTATGCCGGCACGCGCCCCGAGAGCGGGCACAAGGTCGGCGCCTATTTTGAAGCGCACATCGAACAGGGCCCGATTCTTGAGGATGAAAAGAAAACCATCGGCGTGGTCTTGGGCGCGCTCGGCCAGAAGTGGTTCGACTTGAAACTACGCGGCGTTGAAGCCCACGCGGGGCCGACACCGATGCATCTGCGCAAGGATGCCCTGGTGGGTGCGGCAGCGGTGGTTGCGGCGGTGAATGCGGCGGCGCTCGGTCATCAGCCTCATGCGTGCGGCACAGTGGGTTGCCTGCAGGCCTATCCGGGCTCACGCAACGTCATTCCGGGTGAGGTGCGCATGACCCTGGATTTCCGCCATTTGGAACCGGCACGGCTCGATTCAATGATTGCCCAGGTGCGAGAGGTGATTGATGAAACCTGCGCCAAGCATGGCCTGAGTTTCGAGATGGAGCCCACGGCGGATTTCCCGCCGTTGTACTTCGACAAAGGCTGTGTGGATGCCGTGCGCGATGCGGCGAATGGGTTGGGCTTGTCGAACATGGACATTGTGAGCGGGGCAGGGCACGACGCGATTTTTGTGGCCGAACTGGGCCCGGCGGGGATGATCTTCGTGCCGTGTGAAGGTGGCATCAGCCATAACGAAATCGAGAACGCCGCACCGGATGATTTGGCCGCGGGGTGTGCGGTGTTGTTGCGGGCGATGGTGGCGGCTTCGGTGGCGATTGCCAGTGGCAAACTTGCTGCCTGAAAAACACCGCAGAACCAATGTGGGAGCGGGCTTGCTCACGAAAGCGGTGTGTCAGCAAAGTATGTGTTGACTGAAGCACCGTATTCGCGAGCAAGCCCGCTCCCACACAAGCCCGTTCCCACAGTTGAGTTGCTTTGCAGCAAAAAACTCGTCAGGCGCCCGGTTGCCAGCCGCCCCCCAACGCAGTCACCAACCCCACACTCGCCTGCAACTGCCGCGTCTGCACTGCCTGCAACGTTCTCTGAGCCTGCAACGCCGCCGTCTGCGCGGTGACCACATCCAGATAACTCACGGCCCCCGCCTGATAGCTGTTCATCGCCAGTGACTGGGTATGTTCGGCCGCATCCGCCGCCGCTTGCTCATCCTGGGCTTCTTGCTGCAGATCGCGCAGTTGCGCCAGGTTGTCTTCCACCTCACGCACGGCTTTGAGCACATGGCTGCGGTACTGCGCCGAGGCTTCTTCAAACTCGGCTTTGGCCTGGCGTTCATTGGCGCTCAAGCGGCCGCCATCGAAGATCGGCAGGTTGACCAAAGGCCCCAGCGCCCAATAGCGATTGCCGGCGGAAAGCAGATTGCCCACGCCCTGAGTTTGCCCGCCGATCAAGCCGGTCAGGCTGAAATCCGGGTACCACGCCGCTTTGGCCACGCCGATGTTCGCGTTGGCGGCAAACACCCGCCGTTCCGCCGCTGCAATATCGGGGCGACGTTGCAGCAGGTGGCTGGGCAACTGCGACGGAATTCCCGGCAGCGCGATCAATTGCTGGCTCGCCGGCAGCTCGAAATCACTGGCCGCGACGCCAACCAACTCGCCAATCGCATGCTCGGTCAGGTTGCGCTGCCCGCGTACTTCATCCAGTTGCGCCTTGGCTTCGGCCAGTTGGTTTTGCGCCCGCGTCAGGTCCAGCTCCGACGCAATCTGGCCCTCGTAACGGCTGCGCGTGAGTTGCAGTGCCTGGCTGAAATCATCCAGCGAGCTGTTGAGAATCCGGCTCTGTGCATCCAGCCCGTTGAGCTGCACGTACAAGGTCGCCAACTGATGTTGCAGGCTCAAGCGCGCCACCGCCAGATCATCGCCGGACGCCTGCGCCTGGGCATCTCCGGCGGCGACCTGATTGCGGATTTTGCCCCACACGTCCAGGTCGTAGCTCAACGAAAACGCCGCCGTATTGCTGTTGTACACCGAGGGCTGCGTATCCCCGCGCAAGGGCCGTGAATCCGATTGGCGCTGACGCAACGGCTGCGCGCTGGCGGTGATCTGCGGGAACAACCCGGCGTGCAGTTGGCTGGCATAGGCCTGGGACGCATCGAAGTGCGCCAGCGCGGCGGCCAGGTCCGGGTTGGCCTTGAGCAGTTGCTGTTGCAGGTCGTTCAGGCGCGCGTCGTTGTAGAGCTTCCACCACTCGGGCGCCAACTGGTCGGACGGCTGCGCACTGTGCCAGGGGCCATCGCGGGTCTGTTCGCGGTAGCCCGCCGGCAGGTTGACCGTTGGCACCTTGTAGGTGGGCGCCATCGAGCAACCTTGCAGCGCCAGCAGCATCAACGCCGCGAGGGGGTTAAGCCTTGGGCGCATGGGCACCTCCGGCTTCGGCCAACTGCACGGGGTCACCTTCGCGCAGGGCATCGGGCGGGTTGTCGACCACCCGGTCGGCCGGGTTGAGGCCCTGGTCGATCACCAGGCGGGCGCCGAGGTCGAGGCCGATGTGGATGGCTTGCAGGTGCACATGGTTCTGCGCATCGAGCAGCGCAACCTGAGTGCCCTCGGCGCGGAAGATCAGTGCGCTGGCCGGAATGCTCACGCCATGGGTGTCCGCTGGAATCGGCAGGGTAGCTTCGGCGTAATCACCGGGCAGCAATTCGCCGTTGGGGTTGTCGGCGACGAACTGCGCGAGCAAGGTGCCGGAGCGGCGGTCGATGGCGGTGGAGTCGCCGATCAGGTGCGCCTTGAAGTGCTCGCCGGGGTGCTCGGGCACGGTCAACTCGGCTTCGAGGCCAGGGTGAATGACCGCCGCGTAGTTCTGCGGCACCGGTACGTAGAGGCGCAATTGGTGGGTGTCGGCGATGTTGAACAGCTCCGGGTCGCTGTCGGTATCGGCCTTGATCAACTGGCCGATATCGGTGTTGCGCGCGGTGATGGTACCGGCGAACGGCGCGCGGATGGTCTTGTAGCTTTCCAGCGCCGACAAGCGTGCATAGTCGGCGGCGGCAGCTTCGGCGTTGGCCTTGGCGGCGGCGGCGTTGGAGGTTTTCTCATCGGCCTCCTGGCGCGACACCGAGTGGCTGGCCAGCAGGTTTTGCCAGCGGGTCGCGGTGGTTGCCGCCAGGCGTGCGTTGGCTTGTTCCTGGAGCAGGCGGGCGTGGGTTTGCGCCAGCTGCTGGTCGAGGTCCGGGCTGTCGATTTCCCCCAGGATTTGCCCCGCCTTGACCTGGCTGCCGATGTCGACCTTCCAGTCCTTCAAATAGCCGCTGACCCGTGCGTGAATCGGCGCCTTGCTCCAGGCTTCCAGGTGCGCGGGCAGGCGCAGGGTGTCGCCGGCGGCGTTCTGTTTGGGTTGGAACACCATCACTTGCGGGATGGCGGCGGTTTCCGTCCAGGCGGTAACCGATTGTTCGTGCAGCGTGCGGGCGTGCAGGCCGTTGGCGACCAACAAGGCGGCCAGTGTCAGGCCGCCGGCACCCATGAGCATCAGACGCTTGCGCGAGGGTTTGTGATCAGACGACATGTGGCGTTTCTCCAGCAGTTGCGCGAGTAGGGTGACGGCCGTGGACCAGGCTGAAGACCACGGGAACAAACAACAAAGTGGCGACGGTGGCGAAGATCAAACCGCCGATGACGGCCCGGCCAAGCGGGGAGTTCTGCTCCTCGGACAGCGCCAGCGGCAGCATGCCGATGATCATCGCCAGGGCGGTCATGCACACCGGGCGAAAGCGCGTGTAACCGGCTTCCATGGCGGCCTTGAGTGCATCGCCATGTTCGGCGAGGCGTTCACGGCAGAAGCTCACCACCAGGATCGAGTTGGCGGTGGCCACGCCCATACAGAGGATGGCGCCGGTCAGCGCGGGCACCGACAGCGAGGTGCCGCTGAGGAACAGCATCCACACGATGCCCGCAAGCGCCGCCGGCAATGCGGTGATGATCACGAACGGGTCGGCCCAGGATTGGAAGTTGACCACGATCAGCAGGTAAATCAGCACGACGGCGCCGAGCAAGCCGAAGCTCAAACCGCTGAAGGCTTCATGCAGCGCATCGATTTGCCCGTGCAGGCTGATCACTGCGCCTTTGGGGCGCATGGACGCGGTGTCATTCAGCACTTTTTGCACATCGCGCGCCACGCCGCCGAGGTCACGGCCCTGCACGTTGGCGTACAGGTCCAACGTCGGTTCGATGTTGTAGTGAGTCACCACCGCCGGGCTTTGCACCCGGGAAATGCTCGCCACACCGCCGAGGATTTGCGACTGGCCGTCGGCGCCGGTCACGGGCAGGGCCTCCATCGACGGCAGGCTGTCGAGGCGGTATTGCGGGGTAGCCGCGACGATCGAATAGGACACGCCGTTGGCCGGGTTGAGCCAGAAGGTCGGTGCCACTTGGGAGCTGCCGGCGAGAGAGGCGACCATGCTGTTGGTTACGTCGCGCTCGGTAATGCCCAGGCCGTTGGCGCGCATGCGGTCAACGTTGACTTGCAGCGACGGGTAGCCGGTGGACTGCTGGATACGCAGGTCGGCGATGCCCGGGATGTGCGACAGGCGACGCTCCAGTTCCACCGCGTAGGCGCGGTTTTCCTCATCGCTGCGCCCGGAGATTTTCACGTCCAGCGGGGCCGGGGCGCCGAAGTTGAGAATCTGGCTGCTGATGTCGGCGGGCAGGAAGGCGAAGTGGCTGCCGGGAAAGCTTTCCGGCAAGGCTTCACGCAGTTTTTTCACGTAATCGGCGGTCGGCGCATGCTCCTTTTTCAGCGTGACCTGAATATCGCCGTCCTGCGGGCCGATGGTGCCGCTGCTGCTGTAGGCCATGTCGATGCCACTGAGCGGAATGCCGATGTTATCGACGATGGTGTCGAGTTCTTCGGCGGGAATGACTTCGCGAATCCGCGCTTCAATCCGGTCAAAAGCCGCCGCGCTTTCTTCAATGCGCGTGCCCAGCGGCAAGCGCACGTGCAGGGCAAGGGCGCCGGCGTCGGTGGCCGGAAAGAAGTCCTCGCCCAGGCTTGGCAACAGCAGGAATGAGGCGAGCACGCAGGCCAGGAAGCCGACGATAAACCGCTTGCGCGCGCCGAGAGCGAGGATCAGCAGCCCGTGGTAGGTGTCGCGGATATTCGAGAAGTGGCGCTCGAAGCCCTGCTGAAAATTCAGCACCGATTGCAGCACGCGATTGCGGGGCTTCTTGTGCTGCTCACCTTCGTGGTGGTTGATGAATGCATCTTCGGGGTGATGCCCTGCACCTGGCTCCGGTGTATGCGGCTTGAGCAGGAACATCGCCAGGGTCGGCACCAGGGTGCGCGAGAGGATGAACGAGCTGGCCATGGCGAAGATCACCGCCAGGGCCATCGGCCGGAACAGGTAGCCGGCGATGCCTTGCAGCAGGAACATCGGCACGAACACGATGCAGATGCACAGCAGCGACACGAAGGCCGGGCCGACGATCTGCGCGGCGCCGTCAAGGATCGCAGTCTTCACCGCCTTGCCTTGTTCCAGGTGCCAGTTGATGTTTTCAATGGTCACCGTGGCGTCGTCCACCAGAATCCCCACCGCCAACGCCAGCCCGCCGAGGGTCATCACGTTGAGGGTTTGCCCGGTGGCCGCCAGCAGGGCGATGGCCGAGAGCACCGCGAGCGGAATCGAGGCGGCGATGATCAGGGTCGAGCGCCAGCTGCCGAGGAACAGCAGGATCATTGCACTGGTCAGCAGCGCGGCGATGATGCCTTCCTGGGCCACGCTGCCCACCGATTGTTTGACGAACACCGAAGCGTCACCCAGCAGCGAGGTCTTCAGCGACGGCGGCAGGGTTTCGTTGATGCGCGGCAGCATCTGGCGGATGCCGTCGATGATCGACAGCGTGGAAATGCTGCCGTTTTTCAACGCAGGCATGAGCACGGCGCGGTGGCCGTCCACGCGCACGATATTGGTCTGCGGCGGCGAACCGTCGCGCACGTGGGCCACCTGGCCGATGGTGATGATCGCGCCGTCGACCGTCTTGATCGGCAGGTCGTTCAGCTCATCGATCGCCTTGGGGCTGTTGTTGAGCAGGATCGTGTATTCGTTGGGGCCGAGCTTGGCGGTGCCCACCGGGATGATTTGGTTCTGCAAGGCCAGCGCGTTGCCGACGTCCTGCGCTGACAAGCCTTTGGCGGCCAGTGCCTGTGGGTCGAGGTCAAGGGTGATCTGGCGTTGCTTGCCGCCCATGGGGGTGGGCATGGCCAGGCCGGGCAGGGCGCTCAGCGGCAGGCGAATGTTGTTCTGTACCAGGTCGCGAATTTTGGCTTCCGAGAGGCTTGGGCTGGAAAACGCCAGTTGCAGGATCGGCACCGTGGAGGCGCTGTAGTTGAGGATCAGCGGTGGCGTGATGCCGGGTGGCATCTGCTTGAGCACGGTTTGTGAAACCGCTGTCACCTGGGCGTTGGCGGTGCGGATATCCACGCCGGGCTGGAAGAAGATTTTCACGATGCCCATGCCGGGCAGCGATTGCGATTCGATGTGTTCGATGTCGTTGACGGTGGTGCTCAAGGAACGTTCATAGGTGTAGATCACCCGACCGGCCATGGCGTCCGGTGACAGGCCGTTGTACTGCCACACCACGGCGACGACGGGGATGCCAATATCGGGAAAAACGTCCGTGGGGGTTCGCAGGGCCGCCATCGGCCCGATGATGCAGATGAATATGGCCAACACGATAAACGTGTACGGCTTTTGCAGTGCGGTCTTTACCAGCCCGAGCATGCGTGAACCTCCGAGGGAGCAAAATTGCAAACCCCGGCAGTCTTGCCCGACCCACCTAACACGCACCTTTCAGCCAGGTGAAGGAACATTTAGTTAACGGCTGAAGATCGTTTCATATGTATTCATTTGTTGTACATAAGGTGGCCCTCCAAGCTTGTAGCCCATCGGACACGACACAATTACGCCGAGTCCACCGAGTTTACTGATGCCCTTTGGAGCCCTGCCATGTCACTCAAGCACCTGTCACTTAAACCACTTTTGTTGATCCCTGCCCTCGGCGCCGTGCTGCTGTTGTCGGCCTGTGCCGGGCCCATCCCGAAAGCTGACCCCAGCGAAGCCTGGATCGGCCTGAAAGAAGAAGCGCCGAATGACCTGATGGCGGAGCGGGTGGATGGCAAGCGCGTGGATGATGGCCGTTTCTTTGAAGTCACCCCCGGTGACCATCGTCTTGACGTAACCCTGTTTGAAGAAGAGCCAGGCGACGACAACCAGCAAGACTGCCAGGGCCGGGTCGAGTACAAAGACTTCAAGGCGGGTGAGCACTACACCCTGGTGGAATCCAGCCTGGGCACTACCGTGCGCGCATCCCTCAAGGATGAGCACGGCAAGGAAGTCGCAGCGACGCAGGACTTCAATTGCATGCCTGGCTAGGCGTGATGCGCCGCCGCCCTTTGGGGTTTGGCAGGTGCAGCAGGTTTGACGTGGGGGTGATGATGCCGGCGCGTGACGCGCATCACGCCCCACAACATGGCGGCGGCTACTGCCAGCCAACCGCAGACCAGCAGGAAAATCGTTGTTGCAAGGCTCATTCGGGCCTCCTTTCGCCCCGCACGGGGCACACACAGTCTTCTCAATGGACAGTCTAGCTACCTGGCGGTTGCCTGCTATTGACCAATGGTCGTGTCCGTCCAACTTGTTTGCTCTATGCCGGGCGTTTTACTGACGTTGAAGGCTATACCGGCGTGGCTGGGCGCCCTATGATCAGGGCCCTTACCGGCAGTTGATCAAGAGAGCAGAAAATTGCGTTTACGCTCGAACGTTAAAACCTCCTTGTTGTTGGCCTGCGCTCTGGGGCTCGCGGCCTGTTCCGGGCACCCGTCCAGGCTTGCGGGCTTGCCGGAACGTGTCGAACTCAATGGCGTGCCGACCTTTCGCAGCGAGGCTTACCTGAGCGGCCCGAGTGCTTTAGCCAGCATGCTGTCGCAACAAGGCATTGTCATGACACCCGGCTTGCTCGATAAGCCGCTGCACTTGCCAGGCGGCGAGGCTGACCTTGAGCGCAACATGCAGGTGCTGGCGCGTGAGTACGGGCTGATGGTGTATCCGCTGGACACCGAGCTGACGGCGGTGCTGGCGCAGGTGGCGGCGGGTTACCCGGTGATGGCGCGGATCAACCCGAGCCTGTGGTCCGGCACGCGGTATGTCGTGGTGGTGGGGTTCAATCAGCAGAAAAGTACGGTACTGCTGCGTTCCGGCCTGGACCGCCGTTTGCTGATGAGCTTCAGCGATTTTGAATCAGCGTGGAAGAGCGCCGGTCACTGGGCCATCCTGACCCAGCGCCCGAGCCAGTTACCGGCGAACGTTGATGCACAACGCTGGCGTGAGGCGGCGAATGCGACGGCGCAGGCCGGGCAGGAGCAGGCGGCGGCGCAGGCGCTTAAAGTGTTGGCCGAAAAGAAGTAACCGCACTGACGTTCATCAATGTGGGAGCGCGTTTGTGTGGGAGCCGGGCTTGCCCGCGATGCAGGCAACTCGATTTTTCAGCCGGACCGAGTTGATGCTATCGCAGGCAAGCCAGCTCCCACACAAGCCTGCTTCCACATTGGAACTGTGATGTTTAGCGACGCACTTCTGCAGCGTTCGGCCGGTTCTTCAGGTTTTTGTCGGCCTTGTAGCGCAACGCCACATCCGGTACCGAACCGCTCTTGCCAGTCTCGACCCAATTACGAATGCGCGTGGCATCGGCGAAGTGGGTGAATTTGCCGAACGCATCAAGGATCACCAGCGACACCGGGCGGTTACCCATGCTCGTTACCAGCACCAGGCAATGGCCGGCCTGGTTGGTGAAGCCGGTCTTGGTCAGCTTGATATCCCAACTGGCGCGGTTGATCAGGTGGTCAGTGTTGGAGAAACCCAAGGTGTAGTTGGGCTTGCGGAACGCCACGGTTTTTTCCTTGGTGGTGCTCAGTTGGCTCAGCATCGGGTATTTACGCGCGGCGGCCAGCAGCTTGCTCAGGTCGCGAGCAGTGGACACGTTGTGAATCGACAGCCCGGTGGGTTCTACATAGTGCGTGCTGGTCATGCCCAGCGCCTTGGCCTTGGCGTTCATCGCCGCAATAAAGGCCGGGTAGCCACCGGGGTAGTGGTGGGCCAGGCTGGCGGCGGCACGGTTCTCTGAAGACATCAGCGCGATCAGCAGCATTTCTTTACGCGGCATTTCACTGCCGATTTTCACGCGGGAGAACACACCTTTCATTTCCGGCGTGTCCTTGATGTTGATGTCGATGTACTCGTCCATGTTCTGCTTGGCTTCGAGCACGATCAAACCGGTCATCAGCTTGCTCACCGACGCAATGGGCACTACCACGTCAGGGTTGCTGGCATAGATGACTTTGTTGGTCTGCAGGTCCACCAGCATGGCGCTGCCGGAGGCGATTTGCAGTTTGGACGTGTCACGCGGGGCCAGGGTGGATTCGGCGGCGTGCGCAAAGGTGCCTGTAAATGCAAAAAATAGGCTGACAATAGAGAGACGAATTTTCACGCGGGTGAACTCGCTAAAAAGGTAAGAAAATACCGTTCTGGAACGGGTGTTTTGAAAAATTACGTTACATTCTAGAAGTATGGATCAGAAACTGTCGAATGTTCTTCTAGAACCGGATGAAAGTTATTAAAAACTAAGAAAAAACAGGTTTTTCTCCGGGCAATAAAAAGCCCTGCGATAAGGCAGGGCTTTTTCATTACGGCTGGTTATTAGCCGTGCAGGGTCTCTGCTGCATACAGCGTATTTTCCAGCAGGCAGGCACGTGTCATCGGGCCAACGCCGCCGGGTACCGGGGTAATCCAGCCTGCGCGGGGCAGGGCGGTCTCGTAGACCACGTCGCCGACCAGCTTGCCGTCATCCTGGCGGTTGATGCCCACATCGATAACGATCGCGCCTTCCTTGATCCACTCACCTTTGACCAGGCCCGGCTTCCCGGCGGCAACCACCACCAGGTCGGCGCGGCCGACGTGGCCGGCGAGGTCTTTGGTGAAACGGTGGGTCACGGTCACGGTGCAGCCGGCCAGCAGCAGTTCCATGGCCATCGGGCGGCCTACGATGTTGGAGGCGCCCACTACCACGGCATCGAGGCCGTACAGGTCGACACCGGTGCTTTCCAGCAGGGTCATGATGCCTTTCGGCGTGCAGGGGCGCAGCAGCGGGATGCGTTGAGCCAGGCGGCCGACGTTATAAGGGTGGAAACCGTCGACGTCTTTGTCGGGGCGGATGCGCTCCAGCAATTTGGAAGCATCCAGGTGTTCGGGTAACGGCAGCTGGAGCAGGATGCCATCGATGGCCGGGTTATCGTTGAGGCCGTCGATCAGGTCGGTAAGGGCCTGCTGGGTGGTCTCGGAAGGCAAGTCATAGGCTTTGGAAATAAAGCCGACCTCTTCACAGTCTTTACGCTTGTGCGAGACATAAACCTGAGAGGCAGGATCGCTGCCGACCAGGATCACCGCGAGGCCGGGCGTGCGCAGGCCTTGCTGGCTGCGCTCGGTGACTCGTTTGGCGATCTGCTGGCGCAGGCTGGCGGCGATTGATTTGCCGTCGATAAGTTGTGCAGTCATTACGCGTGATTAACCATCGAGAGGGGGAAGAAAAGTGCGCGCATTCTCGCACGCCAAGGCGTGAGGGCAAAGGCGCTTGGTCTGCAAATTGCCCTAACCCCTTAAATAAAATGAATTTTTTTCAAAAAAGATTTGACGGGTTTCGGGGGCATCTATACTATTCGTCGCACTTGTCGGGCACAGCCTAGCACTGGTTAAGAAGGCCGAGCACAATTGTTGTAGTGCAAGGCCGGAAAGCACTTAGTTTGTAATCCTCCAAGAGTACAGATTAATAAGGCGCCCGTAGCTCAGCTGGATAGAGCATCCGCCTTCTAAGCGGATGGTCGCAGGTTCGAGTCCTGCCGGGTGCGCCATTAGGCAGCTTTGGCACAAGTAGCGTTAGATGGTGGGCGTAGCTCAGTTGGTAGAGCACGGGATTGTGACTCCCGTTGTCGAGGGTTCGATCCCCTTCGTCCACCCCATATTTTAAAAGGCGCCAGATTAATCGTCTGGCGCCTTTGCTTTAAGAGCTTCAAGCGCGGATGTGGTGGAATTGGTAGACACACTGGATTTAGGTTCCAGCGCCGCGAGGCGTAAGAGTTCGAGTCTCTTCATCCGCACCAATCAAGTTTCATCCAGCTTCAGGGTTGAATGAAACCAGGCAAGGAAGATGTTTGAGTTCCTTGTTGATGCAAGATGGTGGGCGTAGCTCAGTTGGTAGAGCACGGGATTGTGACTCCCGTTGTCGAGGGTTCGATCCCCTTCGTCCACCCCATATTCAGAAAAGCGCCAGATCAATGATCTGGCGCTTTTTTTTGCATCCGAAAAATACCCTGCCTCGTATGTATTCGCGAGGATGGCCTTGGACGGGCCTGGATCCTCATCGGGCGTTACCGTCGAGGGCAGTGAAATGTTGGCACGACAACAGGGTGAAAGTCGGGAGTTGGTCGGCGCAGAGGCGCACTTGCTGGGGCGACTGATGAGAGGTGACCAGGCCGCCTATAGCGAGATGGTCAGCAGCTATCAAGGTGCGATGCGGGCGGTGGCATCGGCGATTGCGGGTCATCGGCACGTCGACGATGTGGTGCAGGACGCTTGGCTGGCGGTGGTCAGGGGGTTGAGTGGTTTTCAGGGGCGGTCCAGTCTCAAAACGTGGGTGTTGACGATAACGGCCAATCAAGCGAAGGGCCGCTATGGGCGAAGCCGCCGTGATGGCGTACTTGAGGGTCGCTCGGATGATGGTTGCTTTTGTACGGTCACGGGGCAGTGGTTATCGGCGCCCTCCGGCTGGCACGAGGACACGCCGGAAGCGTTGCTGAGTGAAAATGAATTGCGCGAATGTATTGAGTACGCGCTGGAGGAGCTTTCCGAGCTTCAAAGCGGCGTACTGTTGCTGCGCGAGCGCGTGGGGCTTGAGCTGGAGGAGGTTGCCGAGTTGCTCGGTGTCAGCCTGTGCAATGCGCGGGTGTTGCTGCATCGGGCGCGCATTCGTGTATTTGCGGCCATCGACAGGTATCAGGCGTGCGGTAACTATTGACGCCAAGAAAAAACAAGCATTCTCAATGCCTTGGCGTTAGAATCGTTGCCGGTTTTGAGCGTGTGGAACTGATCCGAAGCGATATCCGGGTTGGTGCAGCTATTTAATAGCGAATTACGGCGCAGTACCTGAACAAGGACTGTGCCGTTTTTGTTTAAGCGTTTTGAATTTTCAGGGCAGGGCGTTTCATCGTATTTGTGTTTCTCGATGCTGCTGCCATGCCCTCCGGCCTTGTTCGCACGGCTGGTAGTCGAGGGCGTGCATCCAGGCTCTTCTATATATAGAAGGCTTGATGCAGAGCCTCGGCGTGTTGAGCTGTATTTGCTAACGGGATGAGGTGCATGCGTGCACTTGAACCTATAAATGGCCTGCTGTTTTTCTACCCGTTTTCAGTAGGGTGACTTCTTGAGTTTGACCCACTAGAATGCATGCCCTTGATTCTGGGGTCGGAAACGGCCGGCTAACGTCTGTGCAACGAGGAATATCCATGCAAGTTTCTGTTGAAAATACTACTGCTATCGAGCGCCGCCTGAGCATCACCGTGCCGGCAGAGCGCATCGAGACTGCGGTCAACAAGCGTCTGCAGCAGACTGCCCAAAAGGCCAAGATCGCTGGTTTCCGTCCAGGCAAAGTGCCGATGAGCGAAATCAAGCGCCGTTTCGGCGCTGATGCGCGTCAGGACGCTGTAGGCGACGTGATCCAGGCTTCCTTCTACGAAGCTGTTGAAGCGCAAAACCTGAAGCCTGCCGGTCAGCCTTCGATCGAGCCAAAATCCCTGGAAGCCGGCAAGGACCTGGAATACGTTGCCGTATTCGAAGTGTTCCCGGAATTCGAAGTTGCCGGTTTCGACGGCATCGCCGTTGAGCGCCTGAGCGCTGACGTGGCTGATAGCGACCTGGACAACATGCTGGAAATCCTGCGCAAGCAGAACACCCGTTTCGAAGTGGCCGATCGCGCTGCCCAGAACGAAGACCAGCTGAACATTGATTTCGTTGGCAAGGTTGACGGCGAAGTCTTCGCTGGCGGCTCCGCCAAGGGCACTCAGCTGGTGCTGGGTTCCAACCGTATGATCCCGGGTTTCGAAGACGGCCTGGTTGGCGCCAAAGCCGGCGAAGAGCGTGTTCTGAGCCTGACTTTCCCGGCTGACTACCAGAACCTGGACCTGGCTGGCAAAGCCGCCGAGTTCACCGTGACCGTCAACAGCGTTTCCGAGCCTAAGCTGCCAGAGCTGAACGAAGAGTTCTTCAATCAGTTCGGCATCAAGGAAACCGGTATCGACGGCTTCCGCACCGAAGTTCGCAAGAACATGGAGCGTGAGCTGCGTCAGGCCATCAAGTCCAAGGTCAAGAACCAGGTCATGGACGGTCTGCTGGCTGCCAACCCGATCGAAGTGCCTAAGGCCCTGCTGTCCAACGAAGTGGATCGCCTGCGCGTCCAAGCCGTTCAACAGTTCGGTGGCAACATCAAGCCTGACCAACTGCCGGCCGAGCTGTTCGAAGAGCAAGCCAAGCGCCGCGTTGTGCTGGGTCTGGTCGTGGCAAAAGTGGTTGAGCAGTTCGACCTCAAGCCTGACGAAGACCGCGTTCGCGAAATGATCCAGGAAATGGCTTCGGCCTACCAGGAGCCTGAGCAGGTCGTGGCTTGGTACTACAAGAACGACCAGCAACTGAACGAAGTACGTTCGGTTGTGCTGGAAGAGCAAGTTGTGGATACTGTTCTGCAGAAGGCTAAGGTGACCGACAAAGCGGTCTCTTACGAAGAAGCAGTCAAACCGGCGGAAGCAGCACAAGCCGACTGATTGTCCAACTCGTTGGAAATACAACCATAAGCCAGCCTCGCGCTGGCTTATGCGTTTTCAAGACATGACTATTTGGGAGTAACTGCAGAGCATGTTCCGTAATTCCTATATTCAGCAGAACTCTGATATCCAGGCCGCTGGCGGCCTGGTCCCGATGGTTGTCGAGCAATCTGCTCGTGGCGAACGCGCCTATGACATCTACTCGCGCCTGCTCAAGGAGCGAGTCATCTTTCTCGTCGGCCCGGTAGAGGACTACATGGCCAACCTGATCTGCGCGCAGCTGCTGTTCCTTGAAGCGGAAAACCCGGACAAGGACATCCATCTCTACATCAACTCCCCGGGCGGTTCGGTCACTGCAGGCATGTCGATCTACGACACCATGCAGTTCATCAAGCCAAACGTGTCGACCACCTGTATCGGCCAGGCCTGCAGCATGGGCGCGTTCCTGCTGACCGCGGGTGCCGAAGGCAAGCGTTTCTGCCTGCCGAACTCCCGTGTGATGATTCACCAGCCACTGGGCGGCTTCCAGGGCCAGGCGTCGGACATCGAAATCCACGCCAAGGAAATCCTGTTTATTCGTGAGCGTCTCAACACGCTGATGGCCAAGCACAGCGGGCGCACCCTGGAAGAAATCGAGCGCGACACCAATCGCGACAACTTCATGAGCGCCGAAGCCGCGCAGGCATATGGCCTGATCGATAAAGTGATTGACCGTCGCCCCGCTTAATATAAGCCGCTCAAAATAAGGCGGGTCGGCATGTCCGACCACCGGCGGGCTTGAAAAAGCCCGCATAAGCCTTCATCTTGTGTTGCAAGCCTATCGGATTTGGATCGAACGAATGACTGACACCCGCAACGGCGAGGACAACGGCAAGCTGCTCTATTGCTCCTTCTGCGGCAAAAGCCAGCATGAAGTGCGCAAATTGATTGCCGGCCCCTCGGTGTTTATCTGCGACGAGTGCGTCGACCTGTGCAATGACATCATCCGCGAGGAGGTGCAGGAAGCCCAGGCCGAGAGCAGCGCGCATAAATTGCCTTCGCCTAAAGAAATCAGCGGCATCCTTGACCAGTATGTGATTGGTCAAGAGCGTGCAAAGAAGGTTCTGGCCGTAGCGGTGTACAACCACTACAAGCGCTTGAACCAGCGTGACAAGAAAGGCGACGAAGTCGAACTCGGCAAGAGCAACATCTTGCTGATTGGTCCTACTGGCTCGGGTAAAACCCTGCTGGCAGAAACCCTCGCTCGTCTGCTGAACGTTCCGTTCACCATCGCCGACGCCACCACCCTCACCGAGGCCGGTTACGTGGGTGAGGACGTCGAGAACATCATTCAGAAGCTGCTGCAGAAGTGCGACTACGACGTAGAAAAAGCCCAGATGGGCATTGTCTACATCGATGAAATCGACAAGATTTCGCGCAAGTCCGACAACCCGTCGATCACCCGGGACGTTTCCGGTGAAGGCGTGCAGCAGGCCCTGTTGAAACTGATCGAAGGCACGGTGGCTTCCGTACCGCCACAAGGCGGCCGCAAGCATCCGCAGCAGGAATTCCTTCAGGTTGATACGCGCAACATCCTGTTCATCTGTGGCGGTGCGTTCTCCGGGCTGGAAAAAGTTATTCAGCAACGCTCCACCCGTGGCGGCATCGGTTTCGGTGCGGAAGTGCGCAGCAAGGAAGAAGGCAAGAAGGTGGGCGAGTCCCTGCGTGAAGTCGAGCCTGACGATCTGGTCAAGTTCGGTCTGATCCCGGAATTCGTTGGCCGTCTGCCGGTTCTTGCCACGTTGGACGAGCTGGATGAGGCTGCTCTGATTCAGATCCTCACCGAGCCGAAAAACGCCCTGACCAAGCAATATGCCAAGCTGTTCGAGATGGAAGGTGTAGACCTGGAATTCCGTACCGACGCACTCAAATCAGTGGCCAAGCGGGCACTGGAGCGCAAAACCGGTGCACGGGGTCTGCGTTCGATTCTCGAAGGCGTGTTGCTCGACACCATGTACGAAATCCCCTCGCAGTCCGAGGTGAGTAAAGTGGTGATCGACGAAAGCGTTATCGAAGGCAAGTCCAAGCCACTGTATATCTACGAAAACAGTGAGCCGACTGCCAAGGCTGCACCAGACGCGTAAGCGTTTTGCAGTTGCAGCACAAACAAGGGGCCTTTCGGGGCCCCTTATTTTTTGAGCCTGGTTTTGGGGCGTCTTTTAAATTTGCGTTTATTCATGCGTTTAACTGCTGGCATTGAGCTTGTTTTTTTTGCATGCAGCCCCCATCTTGGTTTCAAGCTAATTTTTCAACTGTCATAGAGGCGAAATCATGAAGACAACCATTGAATTGCCTCTCCTGCCGTTGCGTGATGTCGTCGTCTATCCGCACATGGTTATCCCGCTGTTCGTGGGGCGCGAGAAGTCTATCGAAGCCCTCGAGGCCGCGATGACGGGCGACAAGCAAATCCTGCTGTTGGCCCAGAAAAACCCTGCTGATGATGATCCGGGCGAAGATGCTCTGTATCGCGTCGGTACCATCGCCACTGTCCTGCAATTGCTCAAGCTGCCTGATGGCACCGTCAAGGTGTTGGTGGAAGGCGAGCAGCGTGGTGCGGTAGAGCGCTTCATGGAGGTGGATGGTCACCTGCGCGCCGAAGTGGCGCTGATCGACGAAGTCGAAGCCCCTGAGCGCGAGTCCGAAGTATTTGTGCGCAGCCTGCTCTCTCAGTTCGAGCAGTACGTGCAGCTGGGCAAGAAAGTCCCGGCTGAAGTCCTGTCTTCCCTCAACAGCATTGATGAGCCCAGCCGCCTGGTCGACACCATGGCCGCGCACATGGCGCTTAAAATCGAGCAGAAGCAAGACATCCTCGAAATCATTGACCTGTCGGCCCGTGTTGAGCACGTGCTGGCCTTGCTGGATGGCGAGATCGACCTGCTGCAGGTTGAGAAGCGCATCCGTGGTCGCGTGAAGAAACAAATGGAGCGCAGCCAGCGCGAGTATTACCTGAATGAGCAGATGAAGGCCATTCAGAAAGAACTCGGTGACGGCGACGAAGGCCATAACGAAATCGAAGAGCTGAAAAAGCGTATTGATGCCGCAGGCCTGCCGAAAGACGCCCTGACCAAAGCCAATGCCGAGCTGAACAAGCTCAAGCAGATGTCACCAATGTCGGCCGAAGCCACTGTGGTTCGTTCCTACATCGACTGGCTGGTACAGGTGCCGTGGAAGGCCCAGACCAAGGTGCGTCTGGACCTGGCACGCGCTGAAGACATCCTCGACGCTGACCACTACGGCCTCGAAGAAGTCAAAGAACGCATCCTTGAATACCTCGCCGTGCAAAAGCGTGTGAAGAAAATTCGCGGCCCTGTGTTGTGCCTGGTTGGGCCTCCAGGTGTGGGTAAAACCTCCCTGGCCGAGTCGATTGCCAACGCCACCAACCGTAAATTCGTGCGCATGGCCCTCGGTGGTGTGCGCGATGAGGCGGAAATCCGTGGTCATCGTCGTACTTACATCGGTTCGATGCCAGGAAGATTGATTCAAAAGATGACAAAGGTGGGCGTGCGCAACCCACTGTTCCTGCTCGATGAAATCGACAAGATGGGCAGCGACATGCGCGGCGATCCTGCCTCGGCGTTGCTCGAAGTGCTCGACCCCGAGCAGAACCACAATTTCAATGACCATTACCTGGAGGTCGACTACGACCTGTCCGACGTAATGTTCCTGTGCACCTCCAACTCCATGAACATCCCGCCAGCGTTGCTGGACCGGATGGAGGTGATTCGTCTGCCGGGTTACACCGAAGACGAGAAGATCAATATCGCCGTCAAATACCTCGCGCCCAAGCAGATTTCGGCCAATGGCCTGAAGAAGGGCGAGATCGAATTTGAAGTCGAAACGATCCGCGACATCGTGCGTTACTACACTCGCGAGGCCGGTGTACGGGGCCTGGAGCGCCAGATTGCGAAGATCTGCCGCAAGGCGGTTAAAGAACATGCACTGGAAAAACGCTTCTCGGTGAAGGTCACGGCCGACTCGCTCGAACATTTCCTGGGCGTGCGTAAGTTCAGCTACGGCCTGGCCGAGCAGCAGGATCAGGTCGGTCAGGTGACTGGTCTTGCATGGACTCAGGTGGGCGGCGAGTTGCTGACCATCGAAGCCGCGGTGATCCCTGGCAAAGGCCAGTTGATCAAAACCGGTTCGCTGGGGGATGTGATGGTCGAGTCCATCACTGCCGCGCAAACCGTGGTGCGCAGCCGCGCCAAGAGCCTGGGGATTCCCCTGGACTTCCACGAGAAGCACGACACCCACATCCACATGCCGGAAGGGGCGACCCCGAAAGACGGCCCTAGCGCCGGTGTAGGCATGTGCACGGCCCTGGTGTCGGCATTGACCGGCATCCCTGTGCGTGCGGATGTCGCCATGACCGGCGAAATTACCCTGCGGGGTCAGGTATTGGCCATCGGTGGTCTGAAAGAGAAATTGCTTGCTGCACACCGGGGTGGTATCAAGACCGTGATCATTCCTGAAGAGAATGTTCGCGACTTGAAAGAAATTCCGGACAATATCAAGCAGGATCTTCAGATTAAACCGGTTAAATGGATTGACGAGGTCCTGCAAATTGCGCTGCAATACGCGCCGGAGCCCTTGCCGGATGTGGCTCCGGAGATAGTCTCGAAGGACGAAAAACGCGAGTCTGATTCCAAGGAAAGAATTAGCACGCATTAATGCGATTAAGCCTGGGGGCTTCCTTGACAGCTTTTTAGAGCCCTTGTTATAAAGCGGCTCTTAAGTGTCTGTAGGCCATTCAGCACTGGTTTTTGCTTTCACCAAAAAACTTAGAATCATACTCAATAGATATATAAGGGGACTTAGAGTGAACAAGTCGGAACTGATTGATGCTATCGCCGCATCCGCTGATATCCCGAAAGCTGCTGCTGGCCGTGCGCTGGACGCAGTAATCGAATCCGTCACTGGCGCTCTGAAGGCCGGCGACTCCGTAGTACTGGTAGGCTTCGGTACTTTCTCTGTGACTGACCGCCCAGCTCGCACTGGCCGTAACCCACAGACTGGCAAAGCACTGCAAATCGCTGCTGCCAAAAAACCAGGTTTCAAAGCCGGTAAAGCCCTGAAAGAAGCCGTTAACTAAGCTTCGTTCAAGCCTTGCCTACCCGGGCCGGACGCAAGTCTGGCCTGGCAGCGGAGCGGCAGCTGGCCCGTGTATCCATCGGGCGCCAGGGCCTGGGGTGTGGGTTCAAACCCCCGTCCGCTCCGCCAGTTACGAGAAGGCGCATCCTCGGATGCGCCTTTCTTCTATCCGGACTCTACCCACGCTCCACGGTTGCCTAATTTTTGAAGATCAACCGTTTCTGGGGGACGCATGCTGCAAAATATCAGGGACAATTCACAAGGCTGGATTGCCAAGACCATTATCGGGATCATCGTCGCATTGATGGCGTTCACCGGTATCGAGGCCATTTTCCAGGCTTCGACCAACAACAAGCAGGACGTGGCCAAGGTCAACGGTGAAGAGATCACTCAAACCGAATTGAGCCAGGCCGTCGACATGCAACGCCGTCAGCTGATGCAACAGCTGGGCAAGGATTTCGATGCTTCACTGCTGGACGAAAAACTGCTGCGCGATGCAGCCCTTAAGGGCCTGATCGATCGCAAGCTGTTGCTGCAAGGTGCTGCGGATTCCAAGTTCGGCTTCTCCGAAGCGGCGCTGGACCAAGTGATCCTGCAGACACCGGAATTTCAGGTGGACGGCAAATTCAATGCCGAACGCTTTGACCAGGTGATCCGTCAACTGGGCTACAGCCGCATGCAATTCCGTCAGATGCTGACTCAGGAAATGCTGATCGGCCAGGTTCGCGCAGGCATCGCCGGCAGCGGTTTCGTGACTGACGCCGAAGTGCTGGCATTCGCCCGTCTGGAAAAACAGACCCGTGATTTCGCCACCGTCAATATCAAGGCTGACCCTGCGGCGGTGAAACTCACCGACGATGAGGTCAAGGCTTACTACGACCAGCACGCCAAGGAGTTCATGACCCCGGACCAGGTGGTCATTGACTATCTGGAACTGAAGAAGGCTTCCTTCTTTGACCAGGTCACCGTCAAGGATGAAGAGCTGCAGGCGGCTTATCAGAAAGAAACCGCCAACCTCGCTGAACAGCGTCGTGCCGCGCATATCCTGATTGAAGTCAACGACAAGACCACCGACGCGCAAGCCAAGGCCAAGATCGAAGAAATCCAGGCGCGCCTGGCCAAGGGTGAGAAATTCGAAGCCCTGGCCAAGGAATTCTCGCAGGATCCGGGTTCGGCCAACAATGGCGGTGACCTCGGTTTCGCAGGCCCGGGGGTCTACGATCCGGACTTCGAAACAGCCTTGTACGCGTTGAACCAGGATCAGGTTTCGGCGCCGGTGCGTACTACCTTCGGTTGGCACTTGATCAAGCTGTTGGGCGTTGAGGCACCTCAAGTGCCGACGTTTGCCAGCCTGAAAGACAAGCTGACCCGTGAGCTCAAGACCCAGCAGGTTGAACAGCGCTTTGTCGAAGCGACCAAGCAACTGGAAGATGCGGCATTCGAAGCGTCCGACCTGGCTCAGCCGGCGTCCGACCTGAAGCTGACCGTGCACACCTCCGCGCCGTTTGGCCGTGAGGGCGGTGAAGGTGTTGCGGCCAACCGTGCCGTGGTCACTGCTGCGTTCAGCCCGGAAGTGTTGGATGAGGGTGCCAATAGCAGCGCCATCGAACTGGATCCGGAAACCGTCATTGTATTGCGTGCCAAAGAGCATCTGAAGCCTTCGCAGTTGCCGCTGGAAAGCGTATCTGCCGCGATTCGCACCCAGATGACCAAAGAGCGTGCCAGTGCGGCTGCCAAGACTCACGCTGACGAGCTGATCGCCAGCCTGCGTGATGGCAAAACCCCGCTGAACCAGCCGGTTGATGGCCAGGCCTGGAAAGTCACCGAAGCCGCTACCCGTAGCGCCGAAGCGATAGACCCTGCCGTGCTGCAAGCGTTGTTCCGCATGCCCAAGCCTGCGGCCAAGGACAAACCGACCTTCACCACCGTGACCCTGGCTGACGGAAGCCTGGTGATCGTGCGCTTGAATGGTGTGAACGAGGCGGCTGCGCCAACGGATGAAGAAAAGGCGCAATACCGTCGTTTCCTCGCTTCCCGTATTGGCCAGCAAGACTTTGCTGCGTTCCGCAAGCAGTTGGAAACCAAGGCTGACATCAAGAAGTTCTGATGTCGGTTTGAAATCAAAGCCCCCGGCCTGAAAAGCCCGGGGGCTTTTTTATGGGCGCTGTCCCGTCTTGAATAAGGTTTACGCCTTCTGACCTATCTTCAGGAGGAGTCAATGGATTCGGGCAAAAGGCGAAGCCGCACTGCACTTATCTGTTCGCCCACCGCACATCCATTTTCGGCAGCAAGAATCGGAGTGCCAGCACATTTCGAAGCCCCTTACGATGAAACTCCAAACCTAGAGGAGTCCACCCTGGCTTGCGTATGGCTGGCCTTTCCCCCTTATCCACTCCAACAACTTTTTGGATTGCCGGGCATCAGCTATGCAATTCTCGAATCTTTTTGAGTTAACGAACGGCGCTGGAGGCAACCCATGAAATTACCCGATTATGTTCGACTACTTGCGCTGGCAGCGATCTGGGGCGCCAGTTTCCTCTTCATGCGCATCTCTGCTCCTGTTTTGGGTGCATTGCCGACTGCATTTTTTCGCGTGTTGTTGGGCGCTATCGGCTTGGCCGTCATTCTTGCCATGTTAAAAACCAACGTCGACTTCAAAGGCAAGCTGCAGCGGATCATGGTGTTGGGCGTTATCAATTCGGGCATCCCGTTTTTGATGTATAGCGTGGCGGCACTGCTGTTACCTGCCGGCTACTCAGCAATTTTCAATGCGACCACACCGATGATGGGGGTCTTGATCGGTTGGATGTGTTTCAGCGATTCGTTGACACTGAAAAAAGGTGCCGGCGTGTTGATCGGGCTTATGGGCATTACATTGCTGACCAGCACCGGCCCCGTCACACTTTCAATGACCGTGGTCATGGGCGCGTTGGCGTGTTTGGTCGCTACCAGTTGCTACGGTGCAGCAGGGTTTCTGACTAAACGATGGGTCGCTGACAAGGGTGGGCTGGACGCGAAACTCGTCGCTTTTGGCAGTCAGATCGGCGCAACGCTGTTTCTCGTACCGTTTTTCGGACTATCAACCGCAATAAACCCTCCGGCGAGCTGGGGTAACCCAGAGGTCTGGATAGCACTGATTGCGCTGGGTTTCATCTGCACGGCTTGTGCGTACATTCTGTACTTTCGCTTGATCGCGGATATCGGGCCAGTGCGTTCGCTGACCGTGACCTTCCTTATCCCTCCCTTCGGTGTGTTGTGGGGTGTGATGTTCCTGGGTGAACGTCTTTCGGCCGCGCATTTGTACGGCGGCGGGCTTATCTGCTTAGCTGTATGGTTCGTTCTCAGCAAGAGCACGCCGAAGCAAGCACCCTCGCCAGCTTCGGATTAACCCATCAACTTACCTGCCCTCAGCGATTTCTCATCTGATGGGCGAGTCGCCACTTAAGTGAATACCTTGTCTTGGTCTCGCGGCACCTGGTAGATGGCTTGGCCGGACGGATACGAAGAAGGAGCTTCAAACGTGCTGATTCAGGGAATGGCTTGCTGGGTTATCCGTCGCGCGAGTGTGGCGGATGCGCCCGCTGTGCTTCAGGTGTTTGATCAAGTGATCGGCTGGTTCGTGGGGATGGGCAATCAAGGCCAATGGGGCACCGAACCCTGGTCGGGCTTGCCTGAACGCGTTGCGCGGGTGTCTGAGGCCTGCTCGATGCCGGACGCGTGGGTGGTGGAAGACCCTGAGGGCTGTATTCGGGGCGCACTCGTGCTGGGTGAAGCCATGCCTTACGTGCCTTCGGCGACGGAGCCCGAGGTTTATGTCCGGCTGTTGATCACTGCCCGAGGTGAACACGTACGGGGTGTCGGCCGGCGTCTGATGGCCTTTGCCGATGATCGCGCTCGGGCTGCGGGGGTAAAGCGTTTGCGTGTGGACTGCTATGGCGGAGGGAGTGGCGCTTTGGTCCGCTTTTATGAGTCCTGCGGTTATGAGCGAATTTCAACCTTCGACGTGCAGGGGTGGCCGGGGCAATTATTGGGGCGCAGCCTGTGATGCCCCGGCCGGGGCTTTACTCAGCGCAGGTGCCGGGCTTGCACTGTGGTCAACAGGGCTAGAACCAGCAAGCCAATCACCGCCCAGGCAAATGAGCCCACGCCCAGCCCTTGCAAGAGCAGGCCGCCGGCCAATCCGCCACCGGCAATGCCTAGGTTCCAGACGGTGACCAGCATGGACTGTGCCGCATCGGCGGACGGGCCGGCGGATTTGGCCAGCGCTGTTTGCAGTAATGCCGGCAAGCCACCAAAGGCCAGGCCCCAAGCCGCCACGGTGATGTAGATGACTGCCGGTGAGCTGATCCACAACGCCAGCGCCAGGGCAGAGAGGGCAAACAGCGCGCAACTGATCAGCAGCAGCACGCGTAGCCATCGATCAATCCACACACCGGTAAGCCAGATGCTCAGCAAGGCAGCCAGGCCAAACACCAGCAGCACTCGGTCGATATCCGCAGCGATCCCGGCGGGCTCCAGCAAGGGGGCAATGTAGGTATAGAGAATGTTGTGGGCCAGCACGTAGGTCAAGGTGACCCACAGCACCGGACGAATGCCTGGCAACGTCAGCACTTGGCGCAGCCCCAAGCGTTTTTCTGCCGGCTCACCGGCGAAATCCGGGAGCTGCCAGCGCGCCCAAACCAGCAGTAGCAGGGTCAGCCCGGTCATGATCGCAAAGCTCAGGCGCCAGCCGACGGCAGTGCCGAGAAAGGTCCCGGCAGGTACGCCCAGGGACAAGGCCAGCGGTGCTCCCAGCATGGCCACGGCGATCGCCCGGCCTTGCAGGTGGGGCGCAACCATTCGGCTGGCATACCCCGCGAGCAGCGCCCAGAGCAGCCCGGCAAATACGCCTGCGAAGAAGCGCGCCACCAGCGTCAACCCGTAATGGCTCGACAGCGCGGTCACGCTGTTGACCAACGCAAAGCCGCCGATAGCGACCAACAGCAACGGCCGCCGCCGCCAACTGCGGGTCCACAGCGTGAGCGGGATTGCCGCCAGCAACGATCCGAGGGCGTACAGCGTGACCAGTTGGCCAACCAGTGCTGGCGAAACGCCAAGCCCTACGCTCATTTGCGGCAGTAACCCGGCTGGCATGGCCTCGGTGAGGATGGTGATAAACCCGGCGCACGCCAGGGCCAACAAGCCGGCCAGGGGCAGCGCATCCTGTCGGGTGGTGGGTGCGGCTTGGGCAAGGGAAGGGCAGTCGCTCATGTTCTGTGTCCATGCAAAAAGGCGAGGAGGCAGAATAGGGGGCTGTGGGCTGCGGAAAAACAGGCTAAGGTTCCGAACTTAACGGATGTTTTTGTCCGTAATGATCAAGGGGCAGGGCATGGACAGTCTGGGCAGTCTTTCGGTGTTTGTGCAGGTCGCGGAAACCCGTAGTTTCACCGCTGCGGGCCGGGTGCTGGGAGTGTCTTCGTCAGCGGTGGGCAAAAGCATTGCGCGCACCGAGGCGCGTCTGGGCGTGCGCCTGTTTCACCGCAGCACGCGCAGCATCACGTTGACAGCCGAAGGCGCACTGTTCCTGGAACGTTCGCGACGGATTCTCGCCGAGGTCGAGGCGGCGGAGCAGGAGTTGACCGAAGCCAGCGCCACGCCGCGCGGCAAGCTGCGTATCAGCCTGCCGCAAGTGCGTGGCCTGTTGATGCCTGTGCTCAGCGACTTTATGCGCGCTTACCCGCAGATCGAACTGGATGTGGATTTCTCCGACCGCATGGTGGACGTCATCGAGGAAGGTTTCGACGCGGTGATTCGCACTGGCAAGCCGGAAGATTCACGCTTGATGGCGCGCCACCTGGGGCATTACCGGCTGGTATTGGTGGGCACGCCGCAGTACTTCGCTCACTATGGCACCCCGCAACAGCCTCGGGACTTGAGTGGTCACGCCTGCCTGCGCCACAAATTCTGCGCCACCGGCAAGCTGGAGCCCTGGCCTTTGCGCCACGTACCTGGCGCTGCAGAGCCGGTGTTGCGTGCGCCATTGGTCAGCACGACCATCGAATCCCTCAACCATGTGGTGCACGAAGGCTTGGGTATCGCCTGTCTGCCGGACTTCATGGTCAATCAGGCCGTGCAGCAGGGGCGCTTGCAGCGGGTGCTGGATGATCACCTCGAACACCAAGGCAGCTTCTGGCTGCTCTGGCCATCGAGCCGTCACGCGTCAGCCAAACTGCGGGTGTTTATCGACCATATGTGTGCCAGACTTTTTCCTGCAGCCCCCGCCTGATAAACCTGTGACGTTTTACCGACAGGAATGCGCGCGCCAAGCCCTCGTTCTGTTGCACAATACCGCCCGGACCGTTTTCCTCAGGATTTTCAATGTCGACATCATTTCACTTGCGCAGCCTCGGGCTGGCGCTGGTGCTGGCGGGCGCCGCGGGCTGCTCGTCACCCAAGACCGCTATTTATGAACATGAAAATTTCGACGACTCCGGCACGTTTTCCCGTGATTACCCTGTCAGCGATGTGGCCGCGTGCGAAGCGGCCCGTCGTGCGTTGCTGAGCCAGGGTTACATCATCACCAGCAGCGATCCGAAACTGGTGGTGGGTAACAAGAGCTTTCAGCAAACCGGCGAAACCCACTTGCAGATCAGCTTCAACGTGGTGTGTGCCGCAGACGGCAGTAAAGGCTCGAACCATTCAACGATGTTCGCCAACGCCTTGCAGGATCGTTACGCGCTGAAAAAGGTCAACAATTCCGCGAGCCTGGGTGTGGGCGTTCTGGGTTCGGTATCGATGCCGATCGGCTCTACCGACGATTCGATGGTCAAAGTGGCGAGCGAGACCGTTTCGGCGCCGAAATTCTATGACCGTTACTTCGCGCTGGTGGATGTGTTCCTGCCCCAGGAAGTGAAAAAGGCCGAGCATATTCCCGAGAAACCCAAGGCGGAACTGGGCGTGCCGGAACCCAAGGTGGCTCCGGCAGCCGAGACGGTCGAGGCGCCAAAGGCAGAACCCGCAGCGCCTGCCGTTTCGCAGCCAGTCACGCCGCCGCCTGAAGCCGCGCCGATTGCCCCGCAAGCGGAACCGGTGCCTGCTGCGACGCCAGCCGTTGAACCTGCACCTGCGGCGACTAACCCGGCATTGCCGGCGCCGACGGAGGCGATTCCACCCCTGCCGACGCCTGCGCAATAATTCAGACCGCTACGGGGTTCGCCTTGTCGACGTTTATCCCGTAGCGGCTGATGGCCTCACTGACTTTTTCGCGGCTAACCACGCCGTCATCTGCCAGCGCCTTCAGGGCCGCCAGCACGATAAAGTGCCGGTCCACTTCAAAGAACTCACGCAAGGTTTCCCGGGTATCCGATTGCCCGAAGCCATCGGTGCCGAGCGCCACGCAGCGGCGGTTGTGCACGAAAGGGCGAATCTGGTCAGCGAACAGTTTCAGGTAGTCCGTCGCAATGACCAGCGGCCCCGTCTTGCCATCGAGGCACTGCTCTACGTAGCTCATGCGCGGCTCCTTTTCCGGGTGCAGCAGGTTCCAGCGTTCCACGGTGTGCCCGTCGCGGCGTAGTTCGGTGAGGCTGGTAGCGCTCCATACGTCGCTTTGCAGGTTGAAGTCGCTGTGAAGCAATTCGGCTGCAGCGATCACCTCGCGCAGGATCGACCCGCTGCCCATCAATTGCACCTGTGCTTGCTCGCTGCCGCTCAGCCGGTACATGCCTTTTAGAATGCCGGTTTCCACGCCTTCGGGCATTGCCGGGTGCGGGTAATTCTCGTTGAGCAGGGTGATGTAGTAGTAAATGTCCTCCTGCTCGACATACATGCGTCGCATGCCTTCGCGAATAATCACCGCCAGCTCGTAGGCAAATGTCGGGTCATAGGACACGCAGCATGGAATCACCGACGACAGGATATGACTGTGCCCATCGTCATGCTGCAAGCCTTCGCCCATCAAGGTAGTACGCCCGGCGGTAGCACCCAGCAGGAAGCCGCGCGCCCGGGCATCACCGGCCGCCCAGGCCAGGTCGCCGACGCGCTGGAAACCGAACATGGAGTAGAAAATATAGAAGGGCACGGTCATCAAGCCGTGGTTGCTGTAAGACGTGCTCGCCGCAATCCACGAGGAAATGGCGCCGGACTCGTTCAGACCTTCCTGCATGATCTGCCCGTCTTTGCTCTCTTTGTAGTAGCTCAGTTGCCCGGCATCCTGCGGGGTGTAGAGCTGGCCGACTGCAGAATGAATACCAATCTGGCGGAACAGACTTTCCATACCGAAGGTGCGCGATTCGTCCGGCACGATGGGCACGATCAGTTTGCCCAGGTGCGGGTCTTTGAGCAGGGTGCCGAGGATGCGCACGAAGGCCATGGTGGTGGAGATGGCGCGGTCGCCGGTGTCGTTGAGCTGGGTGGAGAAAACGCTCAGTTCGGGAATGCGCAGCGACGCTACGGCGCTGTGGCGCGCCGGTACATACCCGCCGAGGGCTTGGCGGCGTGCGGCAAAATAGCGGGCCTGCGCACTGTCGGCGGCGGGTTTGAGGTAGGGGATTTCGTCGAGCTGGTCATCGGCCACGTCCAGGTTGAAACGGTCGCGGAAGGCTTTTATCGCGTCGGCACCCATCTTTTTGAGCTGGTGGTTGATGTTCTGGCCTTCACCGGCCTCACCCATGCCAAAGCCTTTGACGGTCTTCGCCAGTATCACTGTGGGTTGGCTACGGTGGCGTACAGCGGCGGCGTAGGCGTTGTAGACCTTGTCCGGGTCATGGCCGCCGCGTGAGAGTTTCCAGATTTCTTCGTCGGACATGTCCGCAACCAATGCCAGCAACTCCGGGTATTTACCGAAGAAATGTTCGCGCACATAGGCGCCGTTCTGGGACTTGTAGTTCTGATAGTCGCCGTCCACACATTCCATCATGCGTTGGCGCAACAGGCCGCTCTGGTCCTTTTCCAGCAGTGCATCCCAGCCGCCGCCCCAGATCACCTTGATCACATTCCAGCCGGCGGCGCGGTACAGGCTTTCGAATTCCTGAATGACCTTGGCGTTGCCACGTACCGGGCCGTCGAGGCGTTGCAGGTTGCAGTTGACCACGAAGATCAGGTTGTCGAGTTTTTCACGGCCAGCCATGGAGATGGCAGCCAGGGATTCCGGCTGGTCCATCTCGCCATCACCGAGGAAGGCCCAGACCTTGCGGCCCTGGTGGGGTTTCAGCTGGCGAAATTCCAGGTAGCGCATAAACCGCGCTTGATAGGCCGCAGTGATCGGCCCCAGCCCCATGGACACGGTGGGAAATTGCCAGAAGTCCGGCATCAGGCGCGGATGCGGGTAGGACGACAAGCCTTCGCCCCCGGCCTCGCGCCGGAAATTGTCCAACTGGGCTTCGCTGATGCGACCTTCGAGGTAGGCGCGGGCGTAAATGCCCGGCGAGGAATGGCCCTGGATATACACGAGGTCGCCGTCGAAGCTGTCGGTACGGCCACGAAAGAAATGGTCAAAACCTACGTCGTACAGCACGGCGGCTGACGCATAAGTCGCAATATGCCCACCGACGCCCGAGTGTTTGCCGGCACGCAGCACCATCGCCATGGCGTTCCAGCGGATAAACGCATTGGTACTGCGCTCGATTGCCAGGTCGCCGGGGTAGGGCAGTTGGCGGTCCACGGCAATGGTGTTGACGTAAGGGGTGGTCACCCGCCCGTAGAAGTCGCCATGGCGCGCAACGTCGAAATCCAGCAACTGATCAATCAGGTAGTGGGCGCGCGGGCGGCCTTCGGTGGACAGCACCGATTCGATGGACTCAAGCCACTCGCGGGTTTCCTGTGGATCGTCGTCCAGTCTTGCTGCGTTGTTCGGGGTCATGTGAGGCTCCAGGGTCGGTGGATTTCAAGCGGCGTGCTCCTTGTGGGAGTGTGCCAATGTAATTGCAATTGCAACTACATGCCTGAATCTAGCGCGGGATGAGCTACTATTGCAACCTTCTTGAAATTCCCCGGATGGTGTTGCATGTCGTCGAAAGAGCCTGATGTATGGTTCCGTTTTGTCAGGGCCCACAGGACGGTCATCCGTGAAATCGAACGCCGCCTGGCCGACGCTGGCCTGCCGCCGTATGCCTGGTACGACGCGTTATGGGGCCTGGAAAGCGGCCCCGAAGGTACCCGCCGCATGCACGAATTAGCGGATGTGCTGGCGATTGAGCGATACAACCTGACGCGTCTGGTTGATCGCCTGGAAAAGGACGGCCTGGTGGAGCGTTCGCGTTCCGACGGCGATGGTCGTGCGGCGTTTGCCTCGATTACCGATGCCGGGCGGGTATTGCGTAAAAAAATGTGGAAGATTTACGAAAGCACGGTGGATGAGTTGTTCCTGTCGCAGATTGAGCCGGAGCACCGCCAACTGTTTGCCGATACGCTGGAGCGTACGGCGGGGTTGGCGATGGATGCCTGTGTGCAGACCCGAAGCCGGCGCAAAACCTGAAGAGCAAGGAAGATTCAATGCGGGAGCTGGCTTGCCTGCGATGGCTGCCCATGGGCACTGTTGTACAGTTTGACAGGCCGCAATCGCAGGCAAGCCAGCTCCCACAGTTGATCGTGTTCCAACCCATTAAAGTCGATACAGGGCCAGCGCTTCCTCTACCTGCCGGGTACCCATACGTCCCTCATCCGCCAACGCCCTGAGTGCCGACACCACAATCCAATACCGGCTCGGCGCCCCCGCCTGCACCGAACCGGCCCCCAGCGCGACAAAGCGCGCATCCACGTATCCTGCCAACTGATCGACAATCGCTTGCGGGTACCCGGTTACAGCCACCACCGGCGTCACGGTACCGGCCAGGCAATTACGTAAATGGCAGCTGCGTTTCGGCGCCACGGGGTGCAAGCGATTCCAGCGTTCAGCGCTCGCAGCCTCGCGGGCCAAACGGGTATAGCTGGGGCAACTCCACAGCTGCGCCGTGACTTTCCAATCCTGTTCAAGCAATCGCGCGGCCTGCACGACTTCCTCAAAGGCGCGTCCTGCGCCGAGCAACCGCACGGAGCCCGCGTGGCCCCGCCGTATCGGATACATGCCTTTGAGCGCGTCCTCACAGTCTTGCGCATTCAAATGCATTCCATTGTCCCGGTCATGCAACGCCAGGTAATAAAAACCGGGTTTGCTGTCGACATAGAGCGCGCGCAGCGCCGCCAGCACAATGGCCCAGGTTTCCTCGCCGGATGCCGGATCATAGGGCGTGCAATGCGGATGGCTGGCCAGCCAAAGCGGCAGCGACGGTTGGGTTCCCTTGGGCCAAGGCGACGGTTGGTTTTCGATGGCATTGCACAGGATGCCGCGTTGCGCGGTCTCGGCCGAGAGTGCGCACAATTGCACCGAAGATTGCGCGTTGTGCAGATACAGCAGCGGTTTTTCGGGGGTATTGCGTGCGAACCAACTGGGCCAGGTGCCCGCTCGCCGTGAGCGCGACAGGCCTCTTATCACCCAGGCCTGTCGGCTGGACTCCAGGGTGTCGGCGATCGCCATGACGGTGGACAGCGGCGAACTGCGCTGCGGTCCGGCCGCGTTCAACGCATCGATACAACGCTGCGCGGCGAGGGTGGAGAGGGTGGTCATGGGGAGTGGGCACCGTGGCTACGAATGCCCATACCCTAATGGAAATCTGTATTTGATTGCAATTGCAATGATTGCAATCGCGCCTCGAAGCCAAGGTGCTAAATCACCGCAACGCTGCTACGTTTTATCTGCAAGTGCAGGAACGTCATGGCGCCGACATTTTTTCGTCATCACGGCACTTTAGGCTGGGTTTGCAGGTCATTTATCTGCAACCGCTTTTAACCGAGAAGGAGTCCACCATGGACGATTACCAGGAAGAACTGCTGGAGTACCACGCGTTTGAAATGGATCCACTGGATCCGGCTGATGACGCCACCGAGCTGTAAGACCGACTTCAGGCGGAATGCCGCTGACTGCGGCGAAATTCCCCTGGGGTCTGGTTGTTCCACCGCCTGAACGCCCGTTGAAAGGCCTGGGCTGAAGCAAAACCGAGCAAGTAGGCGATTTCGCCGAACGCCAGTTCCGTGTCGCGAATGTAGGTCATGGCCAGGTCGCGGCGGGTATCGTTGAGAATTGCGCGAAACTGAGTGCCTTCGTCGGCCAGTTTGCGGCGCAGCGTCCAGGTTGGCAGCTTCAAGCGTGCCGCCACTTCTTCCAGGTCGGGTTCCCGGCCGCCATTGAGCATCGGCCCGAGCAACCGGGTAATGCGCTCGCGCAGGCTGCGGGTGCGGGTGAGCTGCTCCAACTCCCTTTCACACAGCTGCAACAACAGGTGCCAGGTGCTTGGGCAGTGCTGCGGGTTGCGCAGGGCCAGCGTCGGTTGGTCCAGGCGCAATTGGTTGGCAGCGGCGCCGAATTGCACAGGGCCGTCACCCAATACGTTGTAGTGCTCGCTGTACTGCGGCGCTTCAAACTCAATCTCGATGCGCTGCGCTTGCAGGGGCTGTTGGGCCAGGCTCGACAGTTGGTGCAGCCAGCCGGCGATGATCGAATCCACCACAAAGCGGTTGTAGGCGTTGTACGGGCTGATGGAGTAGAAGCGCAGCCAGGCGCCCTCGGCGTCTTCATGAAAACTCGACTGCCCGCGATAGTTGGAGCCATACAGCGCTTCAAAGCGGGTCAGCGTGCGCGCGGCTTCGCGCACGTTGGGCGCCTGCGCGGCAGTCACGCCGGCCAGCCCCGCCTGGCTCAAACGGCTGAACTGGCCCATGCGCAGGCCCAGGCCCGGGTCGCCGGTGAGCTGGATGGCGGCGTGGCCCAGGCGCATATAGCGCGGGATCGACAACCGTGCGCCAGCTTCGGCAAGGCGCGCCGGGTCCAGGCCGTATTGCAGCAGCAGCGGTTGCGGGTCTACACCGTGGCTATGAATCGCATCGGCCAGGGCTTGCACGAAGCCCACCGACAAATCCCCCAGGCGCACGGGCTTCAAGGCGTTACAACCAGATATTCAGCAAGCGCGCGCCACGGGCATCGCTGTCGGCGGTGACTTGCCCGTTGCTGCTGAGAAAGCTGTGGCCGGCGGTGCCCAAGTCCCAGAACTGCCCGCGCAGGAACACGCTCATGCCGGCCGTAGCATGGCTGATCGGCTGCTGGCTGATCAACGTGAGCCGGCGCCAAGCTTCACCTTCGCTGAGTTCTTCGGGTTTGAGGCTGATTTCAGTGGGCGTGGACACACTTTTAAAGCCGCGCCATGGGCGGTCCCAGGTGTCGCGGCCGGTCACGAGTGCCGGTACTGCAACCAACTGCGCGCCTCTCTCGTTGAGCTTGCGGTAGTTGTCCGGGTACCAGCTGTCACTGCCGATCAGGATGCCCAGGCGCCCGGCCGGGGTGTCGACCACGCTGACGATGTTTTCATCGCCCGGCTCGATAAAGCCGCGCTCATCGTAGATGGGATAGAACTGACGCTGCGGCTGGCCCACCGGCAGACCATCAGCACCAAATACCAGGCTGGCGTTGTACAGCGCGCCATGGCCGATCTGCAATTGCCCGTCGTTTACGCTGGGGTCGGGCAGGGCGATGGAACCGGCTACCAGGGTGACGCCGAACTCTTTGGCCAAACCGCCGAACAGCAATTGGTAGTCGCGGGCCATGGTGGGGGCTTTCATGCGCAGGTAGGCGTCGTCCATGCGGTTGTCGCCAGTGGCACCGAGCCATGCCCGCGCAAACAAAAACGGGTTGCTGGCCGTCAGCCAATTCATCGCGTCTTTAAGGTGGATGGCCTGGTACAGCTCGTTTTTTTCGCCTTTGAGCATCAGCCACGTGCCGATATGTTCCGGCAGCACGACGATGGTTTTTTCATTGATCAGCCCTTGGTCGCGCGCCTTTTGCAAATACGCCGCGAGCTTCAGGTGCAGGCGCTCAACGCTCTGATAATCGGCGGGGAACAGCTCCGGCTGGATGCCGAGCAAATTGCCGCGATCGGCCGGCACGCCTTCATTGACGGCCAGGGTGATACGCAGGTCCGACAGGTAATGCGCCACAGGGCGCTCCTGGGTCCAGACCAGATACGCGGCGACGACGGCAACCAGGGCCATGGTGAGGGTTAACGCTAGAAGTTTACGCATGGGGCAACAGACAACAGACCGGGTGCAGGGTTCGCCGACTAGGGTAGGGCGCGCGGCCTGAGTTGCCAAGGGGCGCTGTGCATTTGGATCAATAACTTGTGAGTTTCGGTCATTGAGCGGTAGGCCAACGACTCTTAGTCTGTGGGACATAAACCGATGGGGTGTCATTCGAATGCCCCACGTCCCGTGATGATCCGTTGTGGAGCTGTACCATGACCGCTGCTGCCTACCCGCACCTGCTGGCCCCGTTGGACCTGGGTTTTACCACCTTGCGCAACCGCACCCTGATGGGCTCGATGCACACCGGCCTTGAAGAAAAACCCGGCGGTTTCGAGCGCATGGCGGCCTACTTTGCCGAACGCGCCCGTGGCGGCGTCGGCTTGATGGTCACCGGCGGTATCGGCCCGAACGATGAAGGTGGCGTGTACGCCGGTGCAGCCAAGCTGACGACCGAGCAAGAAGCGCAACAGCACAAGATCGTGACCCAGGCCGTACACGAAGCGGGCGGCAAGATCTGTATGCAAATCCTCCACGCCGGCCGTTATGCCTACAGCCCCAAGCAGGTGGCACCGAGCGCGATCCAGGCACCGATCAACCCGTTCAAGCCCAAGGAGCTGGACGAGGAGGGCATCGAGAAGCAGATTCAGGATTTCGTTACCTGCTCGCTGCTGGCGCAGGTCGCCGAGTACGACGGCGTGGAAATCATGGGATCGGAAGGCTACTTCATTAACCAGTTTCTCGCCGCGCACACCAACCATCGCACCGACCGTTGGGGTGGCAGCTATGAAAACCGCATGCGCCTGGCGGTGGAGATCGTCAGCCGTGTGCGTGAAGCGGTAGGCCCGAACTTCATCATCATTTTCCGTCTGTCGATGCTTGATCTGGTGGAAGGCGGCAGCACTTGGGAAGAAATCGTGCAACTGGCCAAGGCCATTGAAGGCGCCGGCGCAACCATCATCAACACCGGCATTGGCTGGCACGAAGCGCGTATCCCGACCATCGCCACCAAAGTGCCGCGCGGCGCGTTCAGTAAAGTCACCGCCAAGTTGCGCGGTGCGGTAAAGATTCCGCTGATCACCACCAACCGCATCAACACGCCGGAAATCGCCGAGCAGATCCTGGCCGAGGGCGACGCCGACATGGTGTCGATGGCGCGCCCCTTCCTCGCCGATCCGGAGTTCGTCAACAAGGCGGCTGCCGGGCGTGCCGATGAAATCAATACCTGCATCGGCTGCAACCAGGCCTGCCTGGACCACACGTTCGGCGGCAAGCTGACCACCTGCCTGGTCAACCCGCGGGCGTGCTACGAGACTGAACTCAATTATTTGCCGGTCAAGCAGATCAAGAAAATCGCCGTGGTCGGCGCCGGTCCTGCAGGCCTGGCGGCGGCTACTGTGGCGGCTGAGCGTGGTCATCAAGTGACGTTGTTCGACTCGGCGAGCGAGATTGGCGGCCAGTTCAACATCGCCAAACGCGTGCCGGGCAAGGAAGAGTTTTTCGAAACCCTGCGCTACTTCAAGCGCAAATTGCAGACCACCCACGTCGAGCTGTGCCTCAACACCCGCGTGGACGTTGAACAACTCAAGGCCGGCGGTTATGACGAGATCATCCTTGCCACCGGCATTGCGCCGCGCACGCCGGCCATCCCGGGCGTCGAGAACGCTAAGGTGCTGAGTTACCTGGACGTGATCCTCGAGCGCAAGCCGGTCGGCAAACGTGTGGCCGTGATCGGCGCCGGCGGCATCGGTTTCGACGTGTCGGAATTCCTCGTGCATCAGGGTGTGTCCACCAGCCTGGACCGCGAAGCGTTCTGGAAAGAGTGGGGCATCGACACCCAACTGCAAGCGCGCGGCGGTGTGGCCGGCATCAAGCCGCAACCCCATGCCCCGGCGCGTGAAGTGTTCCTGCTGCAGCGCAAGACCTCCAAGGTCGGCGACGGCCTGGGCAAGACCACCGGCTGGATCCACCGAACTGGCTTGAAGAACAAACAGGTACAGATGCTCAACAGTGTCGAATACCTGAAAATTGACGACGAAGGCCTGCATATCCGTATCGGCGCCGAGGGCGAGCCTCAAGTGCTGGCGGTGGACAACATCGTTATCTGCGCCGGCCAGGACCCGCTGCGCGAGTTGCAGGATGGCCTGGTTGCCGCCGGGCAGAACGTGCACCTGATCGGCGGCGCGGATGTGGCGGCCGAGCTGGATGCCAAGCGCGCGATCAACCAAGGCTCGCGCCTCGCCGCCGAGCTGTAAGAAGAGAGAAGGGGCGGTGTTAGACTACCGCCTCTTTTTTCATGCAGAGCCCTCCCGATGGGTCCATTCGACTGGCTGCCCCACGCGCCCCTTGAGCCCTTGCAACTGGATTGGCTCAAGGGCGTCGAACTGGCCGTGCTGCGCCTGGACCGCATCGACCCGCTGATCAGCGGCAACAAGTGGTTCAAGCTCACCGGGCACCTGGCTCAAGCGCAAACGGCCAAAGGCGTTATCAGCCTGGGCGGCGCCTACTCCAACCATCTGCACGCGCTGGCGGCAGCGGGGAAGCGTTTTGGCTTCCAGACCGTCGGCCTGCTGCGTGGCCACCCGCAAAGCACACCCACTGTCCTCGACCTTGAATCTTTCGGCATGCAGTTGCATTGGCTGGGTTACGGCGGCTATCGCGCGCGCCACGCGCCGGGGTTCTGGCTGCCCTGGCGCGAGAGATATCCCGAGTTGCACCCTGTGCCTGAAGGCGGCGGGGGCAGCGAAGGGGCGTTGGGGTGCGGGGTGTTGGTCGAGCAAGCCCGTGCGCAGTTGAATACCCTGGGCTGGACCGATTACAACGGATGGTGGCTGGCGGCTGGCACCGGAACCACGTTGGCTGGCCTGGCGTTGGCCGAGGCAGGTGCGCACCCGGTCTACGGCGCCATGGCCGTGCCGGACGACCACGGTGTGGCGCAAAACGTAGAGGCCATCGTGCGGGGCGGGTATGAATTGCTGGACGCCAGCCGTGGCGGTTTCGCCAAGGTTGACCCGCCGTTGCTGGACTTCATCAACGCCACAGAGCAAGCCTGTGGTTTACCGCTGGAGCCGCTGTATACCGGCAAGGCGCTGCTGGCGCTCAAAGGTCAGATCGAAGCCGGGCGCTTCGCTCCCGGTACCCGCCTGATCTTTGTCCACACCGGCGGCCTGCAGGGCCGCCGGGGCTTCAACGCCTGATACACAACTCTAGGTGGGAGCTGGCTTGCCTGCGATGGCGATGTGTCAGTCAATGGATTTTCCGACTGACCCACCGCTATCGCGGGCAAGCCCGCTCCTATCCGGCATCATGCGCATCGCCGTGTTATCGCGCAGCACATAGTGATGAACCAGCGCGGCCAGTGCATGCAGCCCGATCAGCCAATAACCGATCTTGCCGAACAGCACATGCCAGCCTTCGATCTGCTTGGCCAATGCCTTGTTTTCCGCGATCAGCGGCGGCAACTCCATGCCATAAAACATCACCGAATGCCCCTCGGCGCTGACAATCAGCCAGCCCGCAATCGGCATGCCGATCATCAAGGCGTACAGCGCAAAGTGCATCAGCGTGGCCAACAGGCTCTGCCATTGTGGCGGCGCGGGCACGATCTTCGGCGCAACCCCCAGGCTGCGCGCAAACAGGCGCAGCCACACCAGTACAAACACGGTGAGGCCGAACATGAAGTGCATTTCGACGATCAGCGTGCGCCCGCCACTGCCTTTGGGGAACTGGCCGCGTAGCTCAATGCAGGCGTAAACCACCGCCAGCAGCACCACCATCAACCAGTGCAACGCGATCGACATGGTGCTGTAGCGCGTATCGGAGTTTTTCCACGGCATCGCTGGGTTCCTCACTCATCAGGGCAAACCTCCATTCTTTTGACGGAGTTCATTAACTGTATGCCGGTTTTGAGCGGTTCGCCTGGCGTGAGTGCCGTTGTTTTGACCTCTGTCAGTGGCTTTGCGGCATTTCACCGCGCGCCAGGCGTTTGTTGATGTCGCTGATGACGGCAGGCAGGTCGTTGAGCGTGTCGATCAGGTAGTGCGGGCGCGAGCCTTCGAACAGGGCCTCGATGCGCTTGCGCTCGCTGGCCAGTGTGGCCGCGTCGAGGGCGCGGAACTGCTCGTAGGTCAGGCCCAGTGCATTGCCGGAACAGGTCAGCGCCACGGTCCACATCCCGGCGCGGCGGCCTTCGAGGATGCCCGGCACGGTGTCGTCGACCTTCACGCAGGCCGCCACATCATCAATGCCCAGCGCGATCACGTTGGCCAGGGCCTGGGCCGGCCACGGGCGGCCATTCGGCACCTCGTCGGTGGCGACCACGTGGTCGGCGATGTAGCCGTTGGTGGCGGCCAGGGCGACGACCTTGTCCATCACCTGCTTGGGGTAGCCGGAGCAAGAGCCGACCTTGATGCCTTGCACGCGCAGGCGGGCGATGGTGTCCAGCGCGCCGGGGATGAGTGCCGAATGCTCGGCGATCTTCTCGATCTGCAAGGGCATGAAGCGTTGGTAGATTGCGGTGACGTCGTCGTCCGTGGGCGTGCGGCCGAAGGCCTTGCGGTAGCGCTCGGCGACTTGCGGTTGGTCGCACAGCGTACGGATATGGTCCCATTTGCCCATGCCCATCGGGCCACGGGCCTCTTCGATGGACACCTGCACGTCGAACTCGGCAAAGGCTTCGACAAAGATCTGCGTGGGGGCAAACGAGCCGAAGTCGACCACGGTGCCGGCCCAGTCGAGGATCACGGCCTGGAGGGTGTTGGGGTTTTCATAGTTCATGGTTGCGATCCAAACGTGGAAGGTTGATGTGCAGTGCGTGCAGGACTTCAGCGATGGCGGCCACGGCGGCGTGCATGTCCGTCGCGTGAACATTGCCGATACAGCCCACGCGGAACGTGTCGACCTGGGTCAACTTGCCCGGGTACAGGATGAAACCCTTGGCCTTGACGCCTTCGTAGAAGTCTTTGAATTGGTAGCGCGGGTCTTGCGGGGCGTGGAAGGTGACGATGATCGGCGCCTGGATCGCCGCCGGCAGAAAGCTGCGCAGGCCCAGTTCGGCCATGCCGTCGAGCAATGCCTGGCAATTGCGTGCGTAACGCCCGTGGCGTGCGGGCAAGCCGCCTTCCTCGGCGTATTGCAGCAACGCCTCGTGCAGGGCCGCAACCACATGGGTCGGCGGGGTGAAGCGCCATTGGCCGGTTTTGGCCATGTAGCTGTGTTGGTCGAACAGGTCCATCGCCAGGGAATGGCAGTTGCCTTGGGCGGCGGCCAGCGCGTGTTTGGCGGCGAAGACAAACCCCATGCCCGGCACGCCTTCCAGGCACTTGCCCGAGGCGGCGATCAGCGCGTCGAAGGGGATTTCACGGGCATCGATCGGCAGTGCGCCGAAGGAGCTCATGGCGTCGATGATCAGGCGCTTGCCGTGGTTTCTCACGACATGGGCGATTTCCGCCAGCGGGTTGAGGATGCCGGTGCTGGTTTCGCAGTGGATCAGCGCCACGTGGGTGATGGCCTTGTCGGCGTGCAGCAGGCGGTCCACATCGGCGGCGGTGGTGGGGAGGTCCTCGGCGGTTTCGAAGGTGCTGAAGTCGCGGCCAATGACTTCGCAAATCTTTGCCAGACGCTTGCCGTAGGCGCCGTTGATCAGCACCAGCACCTTGCCATTGCGCGGCACCAACGTGCCGATGGCCGCTTCGACGGCAAAGGTGCCGCTGCCTTGTAAAGGCACGCAGTGGTGGCTGCCGGCGCCGTGGATGATCGCCAGCAACTGCTCGCAGACACTGGCGGTGAGCTGATTGAAGCGGTCATCCCATGAGCCCCAGTCCACCTGCATCGCCTGGCGGGTGCGGGCCGAGGTGGTCAAGGGGCCGGGTGTCAGCAGGATGGGCGCGGGGGTGGTCATCTCAAATCCTCGTAAAACTAGGGCTGAATCTACGGCGCCTAAATTGCAGTTTGGCTTGTCATCAATCAAATTGTTTGTTGTTATGCGAGCTATCAGTGAGGCCGATAGCCATGAATTTGTTTCAACTGCGTGCATTCGATGCCGTGGCCCGTGAGGGCAGTTTTACCCGGGCCGCCACGCGGCTGTTTATCAGCCAGCCGGCGGTGACCGGGCATATCAAGGCGCTTGAGGAGCACTACCAGATCCCGCTGCTGCGCCGGACTGCGCGGCGGGTGGAGTTGACCGAGGAAGGCACGCGCCTGGCGGCCATCACCCGGGCGATCTTTGGCCTGGTGGATGAGGCGCAGACCCTGCTGGAGGCCAATCGCCAACTGCTCACCGGGCGTCTTGAAGTGGCGGCGGATGGCCCGCATCTGGTGATGCCGATGATTGCGCGGCTGCGCGAGCGGTACCCGGGCATCACGGTGAACCTGCGCCTGGGTAACGCCCAGGAAACCCTCGCAGCGCTGCTGTCCGAACATGCGGATGTGGCAGTGCTGACCGAAGTGGAGCCGCGCAACGGCCTGCATCTGCAACCGCTCGGCGAATCAAGGATCTGCGCGCTGGTGCCGGCGGGGCATCCTTGGCTGGCCGAACCAGAGGGCATCTGCCTGGAGCAATTGCACGAGGTGATCATGGTGCTGCGCGAGCCCAGCTCCATCACCCGCCGCACCTTTGATGAAGCCTGTGCCTCGGCGGGTGTGAAGCCCAGGGTGCTGCTGGAGCTGGACAGCCGTGAGGCCGTGACGGAGGCCGTCGCCGCCGAGTTGGGGGTTGGGGTGGTGTCATCGATGGAGGTCAGCCGCGACCCCCGGGTGCATGCCATTCCGTTGCAGGGCGAAGGGCTGGTCAACCGGCACATGCTCGGTTGCATGGAGCGGCGCCGCGCGTTACGCCTGATCCAGGCGTTTTTCGAGTTGGCGTCGTGACGGTTTTTTGCTGGAACGATCTTTTCCTGCCCTATAAACTCTGCCCCCAAAGCGCCGGCCAGTAGACGTTTCGGCGCGATGGACGAGAAGAGAGTGAGTCATGGGCGCACAGTGGAAAGTCAAACATAAAGAAGCGGCATCCAATGCCAAGGGCAAGATCTTTGGCAAGCTGGTGAAAGAAATCACCATCGCCGCCCGCAACGGCGCCGACGTTGCGACCAACGCCCACCTGCGTCTGGTGGTGGAGCAGGCCAAAAAAGCCTCGATGCCCAAGGAAACCCTGGAGCGCGCCATCAAGAAAGGCGCCGGCCTGCTGGGTGAAACCGTGCAGTACCACCGCGTGACGTATGAAGGGTTCGCGCCGCACCAGGTGCCGCTGATCGTCGAGTGCGTGACCGACAACATCAACCGCACCGTGGCTGAAATCCGCGTGGCCTTCCGCAAGGGCCAATTGGGCGCTTCCGGCTCGGTGGCCTGGGACTTCAACCACGTCGGCCTGATCGAAGCCTCGCCGGATACCCCGGACGCTGACCCGGAAATGGCCGCTATTGAAGCCGGTGCGCAGGATTTCGAAGACGGCGAAGAAGAAGGCGCCACCTTGTTCATCACCGAGACCACCGACCTGGATGCCGTGCAAAAAGCCTTGCCGGAGCAGGGTTTCACCGTGCTGTCGGCCAAGTTGGGTTACATCTCGAAAAACCCGGTCAGCGGTTTGACCGATGAGCAGATGGCCGAAGTTGAGGCCTTCCTGGAAGGCCTGGACAACCATGACGACGTGCAGGATATGTTTGTCGGCCTGGCGGGCTGATTACTAGCTGAAGAAACCCTGTCCAAATGTGGGAGCGGGCTTGCTCGCGAAGGCGGACTGTCAGTTGACCGATTAATTGACTGATACACCGTATTCGCGAGCAAGCCCGCTCCCACATGGGGTTAGTGGTGTTGGATAGAGTTGAGCATTGCCTCGATTTCCTCAAACCCAGGCCGCGCCAGTACATCCGGCTGACAGCAAGCCGCCTGCAGAGCGTTGAGCGCGTCATCTTTCACCCCGTCAACCCGCTCCAGCAACTCCCCCAGCAACACCCCGAATGCGCGCACTTCAATGCGCTGCAACGCCCGTGTTTCCAGGGTGTCTGCCGTGGCATGGAATGACGCCGCGCCAAAATCCCCCAGCAGGCAATCGCCCGCTTCATTCCACAAAATATTGTGGCCGTACAAGTCGCCATGGGTGATGCCGTGCCGGTGCAGGTGGGCTGCCACTGAAGCCACGCCCCGCGCCATGCGTAACGCCACTTGCGGGCTGAATCGAGTCGTTGGCGCGTAGATATCGCGGGTGCACGACGCCAGGCTCGGCAAGGCCGCCAGGTTGCGGTAGCTCGGCTCGATCAGGTCCATCACCAGCGCGGCCTGGTCATCCGGGTGGCCGATCACGCGGCCTTCCACCTTGATCAGGTTCGGGTGCAACCCGGCGGCGATGCAGGCCTGCATTTCGTGCAGCGGCGAGCCGTCGCTGGTGATCGTGCCTTTATACAGTTTGACCGCGACTGGCTTGGCCGCAGGCTTCCACAGCGCCTTGCGGATAATCCCCGAAGCGCCTTCGCCCAGTACCTCGCCCAGTTCCAGTTCAGGCCAGGGAATATCCGGCGTCGCGTCATCAGCCGCCACGTCCACCGCCATTTCCACCGGATTGCCCGCATAGGCCAGCCAGGTCAGGCCTGGCATCGTCAGCAGCCACGGCGGCAACTGGGTGAAACGGTTGGCGGCGATGCGCAGCAATTCGAGGTTGTGGCACTGCGCCAGGCTTGGCGGCAACTGGGCCAATTGGTTACCGGCCAGCATGAGTTTTTGCAGCAACGGCCGCTCGCCCAGTTCAGCGGGCAGTTGGCTGATGAGGTTGTCGGTGAGGATCAGCCAGCGCAGCTGCGGCGGCAGGGCGGCGGCGGGTACTCGGCTGATCTGGTTGGCCTTGAAGCCGATCATGCTCAGCTTTTCGCACTGGCCCAAGCACTCCGGCAGCTCGGTAAAAGCATTGTCCGAACAGAACAACACGCGCAGGTGCGTCAGGCGGTGCAGGTCGTCGGGCAGGCTGCTCAGGGCGTTGCCCGTGAGGTTGAGGATTTCCAGGGTGTCGGCCAGTTCGAAGATTTCCCGGGGGAACTCGGTCAGCCCGCAGGCCAGGTCCAGGCGCGTGATGCCGGCCAATTGGCCGGCCTTGAGTTGGGCGAGGGTATTCATGAACGGCGCGGCTACTCGGCTAAAGGGCGTAAATGGCGCTCATGATACCGGGTCGGATGCGTGTTGCGGGCTGGCCTTTTGTAATTGATGCAGGCGGCTGGCGGTGCGGGCGAGGTCGATGGCTTGGCCGCTCAAGGCAGTGTCCAGCGACTGCTCGCCGATCAGGGTCAGCCGTTTGTCGCGGTCGTAAAGCACGTCCACCAGGTTGATAAACCGCTGCTGCACGGCGATCGGGCAGTCCGCCAGCAGTGGCAGGCCGTCGATGATCCAGTGGTCGTAGTCCTGGCACAGCAGCAGGTAATCCATCACGGCAGTGAGCTGTTCGCAAAGATCATTGAAGGTAAAGGCGATGGTGCGCGCGCCATGGCTACGGCAAGTCAATTGCCGGGTGCCGACCGTCAAGGGCTGCGGCGGGCAATCCGTGCTCGGCAGGCCCAGCGCCTGGCGTTGTGACGCCGTGCCCGGCCAAACGTACTGCCCGCTGGTAAAGCGTTGTGAACTGCGGGCCTGGGGCAAGCTGCGAAAGTCCTGCGGCGAGCTGACTTCCAGCACGTCCATGCGCGCGGCGATCAGGTCGATGACCGGTTTGAAACGTTCGTGGTACAGCGGGTTGGGCAGCAAGCCTGCGGGCGGGTAGTTGGACGTTACCAGCACCAGCACGCCCCGCTTGAACAAGGCCTTGAACAGGCGGCTGATCAGCATGGCATCGCCGATATCGTGGACATGGAACTCGTCGAAACACAGCACCCGGCAGCCCGCCAGCAGTTCGTCGAGGGTCACGGCCAGGGCGTCGTCGTGTTCGCGGTGCTTGAACATGCCGCGATGCAGCCGCGCGAAAAACTCGTGAAAGTGCACGCGCTGCTTCTCGGCAACCGGCAACGCCTGGAAAAACCCATCGAGCAGCCAGCTTTTGCCACGCCCTACCGGGCCGTGCAGGTACAGGCTGCGCGCCGGTTGGCCCGCGAGCAGGTGCGCGGTTTCACGGGCCAGCGCCGCAATGGCTTGGGACTGGCCGCTGCTGAGGGTGTAGCCCTGCTGTTTTGCCCTGTTCTGGAAAAACGCCGGGATGGGGGTGTCGGCAGGGCTCTGGGTTTTTTTACCGAGCAGGCGCTGGATCAGGGAAAGCACGGCCAAGGCGGGTCACTCTGTGTTTCGGTGGTCGCTCACTTTAGGGCGAGCCGGGCGATTTGACCAATAGAGAAGGGGCCCTCCAGCTATGCCGAAAAGGCATGGCGTGGGCGCAATCCCGTCTGGACTGGCAGTTTCCCTCTTAATGACTAACCTCATACACAGCAGTCACCCCTGTATAAGGAATTGGGGCAGTGAAGGGACCCGCGGTATTGGCAGTCATGGGCGCGATGCTTTGCAGCTCGGCCGGCGCTGCGCAGCTCCAGGTGGAGGTGCGCATCGACGTGCAGCGCGGCTGCCAGCTGGTGGGCACCACCCGCAGCGCTGGCATCGAGCAACTTGGCGTATTGGATTTCGGCAGCGGCCCGCGTCTGGATGACCCGGCCGGGCCCCTGAGTGCGGCCCTGATCAGCCAGCGCCAGCCGCGCCTGGAATGCAACCCCGACACCCCTTATCAAATGCGCGTTGACGGCGGCTTGCACGGTGGCGTCGGTGAGGTGCGCTATCTGAGCGCGGCGAGCCCGTCGAGCAAACCCATTCCTTATCGCATCTACGCCGACGCCGCGCGGTTGATTCCGTTGCCGGTGGACGTGCCGGTCAGTGGCCGCGTGCCGGATTCCGGCTCGGTGGATTTGCCGCTGTATGGCCGCATCGAGCCGCTCAAGGCTATTCCCGCCGTCGGCCGCTATTCCGACCTGCTCAAGGTCACCGTCACATGGTAAGCCGCTACCTGGCCGTGATGGCCCTGGGCGGCTTGTTGCTGCTGGCCGATGACGCCCAGGCGGCGGCCGTGAGCGGGCAGATCCATGCGCGGCTGGTGATCACCGCCAGTTGCGAGGTGAGTAAAGGCAGTGACAGCGCCCCGGTCAGCCCCAACGGCGGCACCGCGCTGCTGGATTTCGGCAGCCAGGGGCCGACCTGGAACAACACCTTGGGCGCCGGTATTTCCGACGGTGACAAGGCGCCGCTGGCCGTGTCGTGCAACCCCTCGGTTTCAAGCTTCACCGTGACCATTGACGGTGGCACCAACGGCGATGGCACCACGCGGCGCTTGAGCAACGGGCGTCAGACCATTCCTTATCGACTGTCTGCCGACCCTCAGGGGCGCAGCAGTTACAGCATCGGGCAACAACGCAATTTTGTCGTGGCCAGGGGGACACAAATACCGATCCCGGTATTCGGCTCCGTGGTGGCAAATACCAGTGCCTTGCCGGCAGGGATCTACACCGACACGTTGACGGTGACACTGGACTGGTAAATCAAGAGGATGAACATCATGCATGCACTTGTATCTCGGATAGGCATTTGCGCAGTGGGCCTGGCGATGGCCTCCAGCCTCAATGCGGCGACGACCGTGACCGGCCAGATCAGCTCCACGCTGACGCTGATTGCCAGTTGCCAGGTCAATGGCTCCGGCGCGGCCACCGGCCTGAACTTCGGTAGCCTGAACTTCGGCACCACCAACAGCCTGTTCACCAACGCCGATGCCCAACTGCTCGGCGGCACCGGCACCGGCGGCGCGTTGTCGGTGCTGTGCTCGGCCGGCACCACGCCGGCCATCAAGGTACGCGCCGGGGCCCATGACAATGCCTCACCCGGCGGCACTCGTGCCCTGGCGGACGGTGCCGGCAACTTCGTGCCCTACGACTTCTACACCGACAGCGGGCATTCCACGCTGCTGGCCATCGACGGGGTCATCACCCTGGCGGCCAGTACCGGCGTGGCGCAGACCGTGAACCTCTACGGGCGTGCGGTGGGCAAGGCGGGGCTGCCGGCTGGCACCTACACCGACACGGTGGCAGTGGAACTGACGTTCTGACGCCATGAACCGTTCGGTGGCGAGGGCAGTGCTGGCGTGCACGCTGGTGGTGCCACTGCCGTTGTCGGCGGTGACCAGCCAGAGCTTTCAGGTGAGCGCGACCATCACGCCGGGCTGCCTGATTGTGGGCGGGGGCTCCAACTACGGTGCACTGACCTACGGCAGCTATTCGGCTCTGGCGACAAGCACCGTCACGGCGGCGCTGACCGGCGGGGTGACCTTGCAATGCACGCCGGGCGTGACGTTGAGCATGAGTGTCAACGGCGGCCTGCACAGCAGTACCGGGCGTAACTTGCAGCTCAACAGTGGCAGTGCGCGAGTGGCTTACCAATTGTTTCGGGATGCGGCGTTCAGTCAGGCCCTGGGGATCAGTCAGAGCGTCAACGTGACATACAGCGATGCCAACAACATCAGCCTGCCGATTTACGGACGGGTGCAGTTACCGGGCAATCAGCCTGGGGGGACGTACAGCGACACGCTGCAGGTGCAGCTGACGTGGTAAGGGCTATCGGTATAAGGAGTGGGTTTATGCGTTCAACTTCCCGGCGGTCGTGGGCCGCGGGTGCTGCCTTGGGTGCCTTGTGCGCCACAGGGTGGGTGCAGGCCGCCAGTTCGGTGCTGATCTGGCCGATCGACCCGGTGCTGGAGGCCGACCAACAGGCCAGTGCGCTGTGGCTGGAAAACCGTGGCACCGAGACCGCCAGCTTGCAGATTCGTGTGTTTGCCTGGAGCCAGAGTGGTTTTGACGAGCAATACCAGAACCAGCGCGATGTGATCGGCAGCCCGCCGGTGGCGAAGATAGAGCCGGGTCAAAAGCAACTGGTACGCCTGACGCGCACCCGTGAAGTGCCGCCGGGGCAAGAGTTGGCGTATCGCATCATCATCGATGAAATTCCCACGGCGCTGCAGGTTCCGCCGCCACCGGAAGGCAAGAACACTGCCGCCGCCATTCGCTTTCAGATGCGTTATTCGGTGCCGCTGTTTGCCTACGGCGCGGGGTTGTGGAGCAAGGACGACGCCACACGTCAGCGCGACCCCAAAGGTGCCGGCAAACCGGACCTGAGCTGGCAAAAAGTCACGGTGGCCGGGCGCACTTACATTGAGGTGCGCAACCAGGGCGCCGTGCATGCGCGCCTGACCGATGCCTCGTTCAAGCAGGGCGGGCAGGCTCGCCCCCTGGTCGACGGCTTGCTCGGTTATGTGCTGCCGGGCGCGACCATGCGCTGGCCGGTGCCGGATGCGATATCCGCCGACCAGTCGTTGCAGGTGCGCGTCAACGGCGCCCCTCAATTGGAGAGCCTGGCACCGAAGCGTTAAGCGTTTTTGCAGCGGGACGGGATGATGCCCGGGTTTAACAGGATGGAGATGTCCATTGAAGGACACAACGCCATGGAGCCGTGGTCGGGCTCGTTGTAGGTGGCCGTCGGTGGCAGTGGTGAGCGGGCTGTGGGGCGCAATGATCGCGCTTCCGGGCGTGGCGGGCGACCTGCCGCCGCCCCCGGGCAGTATGGAGGCTGTCGCCGATGCACAGCTGTTTCTGGAGCTGGTGGTCAACCAGATGGACACGGGCCGGGTCATCGCGGTCGATCAGCGTGCCGGGCAACTTTATGTGCCGGCCAGCGCGTTGCAGGACGTGGGCATGAAACTGCCCGGCGACTTGAGCGGCAGCGTCGACCTCGACAAGGTGCCCGGCCTGCACAGCGACTACGACAGCAACGGCCAGCGTTTGCTGCTGGATGTGCCGCCGTCGTGGTTGCAGGAACAGTTCATCGGCAATCGCAATACCTACCCGCGTACCCAGGCGATGAGCAGCTTCGGCGCCTTGCTCAACTATGACGTGTATTTCAACGACACCGATGATGGCGGCCGCTACCTGGCGGCCTGGAACGAAGTGCGGCTGTTCGATAATTGGGGCACCTTGTCCAACACCGGGCAATACCGCCAGACCCTCGCCGGTGGCGTCAGCGACAGTACGCTCAATAATGGCTACCGGCGTTACGACACGACCTGGCGTTTTTCCGATGATGAGCGGTTGCTGACCTATGAGGCCGGTGACGTGATCAGCGGCTCGCTGCCCTGGAGCAGTTCGGTGCGCCTGGGCGGGGTGCAGTGGTCGCGGGACTTTGCCGTCCGCCCGGACCTGGTCACTTACCCCTTGCCGCAATTTGCCGGTGAAGCGGCGGTGCCGTCCTCGGTCGATCTGTTTATCAACGGTTACAAATCCGAAAGCGCGCTGCTGCAGCCGGGGCCGTATACCCTGACCAACGTCCCGTTTATCAACGGCGCCGGCGAAGCGGTGGTGGTCACCACCGACGCGCTGGGGCGCCAGGTGTCGACGACGGTGCCGTTCTATGTCACCAGCACGCTGCTGCAAAAGGGGTTGACCGATTTCTCGGTCGCCGCCGGGACCTTGCGCCGAGACTACACCGTGCGCGATTTCGGCTACGGCCCGGGCGTGGCCAGTGGCACCTTCCGTTATGGTTATTCCGATAACCTGACCCTGGAAAGCCACGCCGAAGCCTCCAGCGACCTGACCCTGGGCGGGCTGGGTGGCAACCTGCGCCTCGGCAACTTTGGTGTGCTCAACACCGCCGTCAGCCAGAGCCAGTTCGATGGGCGCACCGGCCAGCAATTGAGCCTGGGCTACCAGTACAGCAGTTCGCGCTACAGCCTCTCGTATCAACGGGTTCAGCGGCGCGACGAGTATGCCGACCTGACCCTGGTCGACACGCCTTATGCCAGCCTCAGCAAGCGCAGCGAGCAAGTCACGCTGAGCCTTAACCTTGAGCGTTTCGGCAGCCTGGGCGTTGGCTATTTCGATGTGCAGGCTGCGGACGATTCACGCACGCGCCTGCTCAACCTCAGCTGGAGCAAACCGCTGTGGCATAACACCAGTTTTTACCTGTCAGCCAACCGTGAGATCGGCGACAGCAACTGGGCCATGCAGGCGCAATTGGTCATCCCGTTCGATATCAACGGCAGCCTGGCCTTGAGCACCGAGCGCAGCAAGGACGGCGCCAGCCGTCAGCGCATCAACTACAGCAGCGCGGTGCCGAGTGACGGTGGGGTGGGCTACAACCTCGGGTATGCTCAGGGTGATGGCCCGACCTACCGCCAGGCCGACCTGACCTGGCGCCTGCAATCGGTGCAGTTGCAGGCCGGTGTGTACGGCAGCAGCGGCGCTGAAACCCGTTGGGCGGATGCCAGTGGCTCGCTGGTGTGGATGGGCGGCGACACTTTTGCCGCCAACCGCATCAATGACGCGTTTGTGGTGGTGAGTACCCAGGGTTTTGGCGGCATTCCGGTGCGCTATGAAAACCAGCTGGTAGGCCAGACCGACCGTAACGGCAAATTGCTGGTGCCGTGGAGCAGTGCGTATTACCGCGCCAAATATGAAATCGACCCGCTGAACCTGCCGCCGAACGTGCAGAGCCCGAACGTGGAACAGCGGGTTTCAGTGCGCCGTGGCAGTGGTTATCTGCTGGAGTTTCCGCTGCGCCGGGTGCTCGCCGCGAGCATCACCCTGGTGAACAGCCAGCACCAGGAACTGCCACTGGGCAGCCTGGTCATCCATGAGCAGAGCAACAGCCAGGCCGTGGTCGGATGGGATGGCTTGGTGTACCTGGAAAACCTCAGTGCGCACAACACGCTGCAGGTCACGCTCGGCGAAGGCCGTAGCTGCCAGGCGTCATTCGATATCAATGAGCAGCAACAGGATGTGCCCTTGATCGGGCCATTGGTGTGCCAGTGAGCGGTTGAAAGAGGAGTGTGCGGGTGAGGGGCAAGGGATGGCTTTACAGTGTGTTGGCCGGCGCGGGCCTGGCAATGTCCAGCCAGGCAATGGCTGTGTGTTCCACGGTTGCCACGTCACCGGCGAGTTTCGGCTCGGTCAGTTCGATCAATGTGAACACCACCGTGCAAAACAGTTCGACCTTGAACGGGGGCTTGAGCTGCGGCCCTTCGCTGATTGCACTGGGCACCAGCGATCACTTTTATCTGACGATCTCTTCGCTGACCTCAGGGCTGGTCGGCCCCACGGGCGATGTGATCGGTTACACGGTCTACGGCAATAACTCCACCAGCTTTCCGATCAACCGTAACACCCTGTTCGATTTCGGGCCCAATGGCATTGCCACCGCGGCGGGGCTGTTGACGGGGCCGGGGAACAAGTCTTTGCCGCTCTACCTGGGCAGCATCACCGGCAGCAACGTGGCGGCAGGGGTTTACACCGAGGTCTTGACCCTGGCCTGGGGCTGGGATTATTGCATTGGCCTGGGGGTCGGCAGCTTGTGTGTGCTGCGCGATAAAAACCTTGCCCCCGCCACCCGTACCCTCACCGTCACCCTGACGGTCACCAATGATTGTCAGATCACCGCACCGGCGATCAGCTTTGGCAGCGCTCCAGTGATCAGTGGTTTTGCCACCGTGAATGGCCAGGCGAGCGTCTCCTGCACCAAGGGCAGTTCCTACAGCGTGGGCCTGAGCGATGGGCAGAACCCGATCAGCGTGGGGGGGCGCCGCCGAATGGTGTCCTCTGGCAACTACCTGGCGTACGACATTTTCAAAAGCGCCGGCACGACTCGCTGGGGCAGCGTGGGCGCGGCGCGGCGCGACAGTTCGACTGCCGAGATCAACCCGGGCAACGGTCTGGGCAGCGGCGCCAGTGGCGGCAGCCAGGTGTTCAACTACAACGCCAAAATCTACACCGACCAGACCACGCCACCGGGCGGCACCTACCTGGACAACGTGGTGCTGGATGTCGGGTTCTAGAACTTCAGCATCTGCGTGGTCGGCTGATCTACCGGGCTGACCACCGCATAGTTGTAGCCCGCACCTGACCAGTACTCGGCTTGCAGCCCGTCGGCGCTGCGACGGCCACGGGGCAGGAAGCCGTTTTCCGGGCCTGGCGGGCGGATATAGAAGCTGATGCGCCGGCCTTGAGGGTCCTCGTACAACACCATGGCGGCCGCGCCTTGCTCTGTAGTGAGCAGGCGCCCGCTGACCGGCTTGAAGCCTGACTGGCTCAGGTCGGGCAGGCGGTGGGCCTGGTTGAAGTAACGGTCCAGCCAAGCCTGCATGGTGCCGCCGTCCCCAGCGTTGTAATCGGCGGGCATGATGCCGTCCTGGCCAAACAGGCGGAACGCTTGCATCGCATCGGCCATGGGCAGCATGGCGGGCTGGGCGGCTTCGCGGGCTTGCCAGCCGCCGAGGCCGCCAAGGCTGACCGCGATAAGCAGCACGGCCGCCGTGGCAAAGTGGCGACGGGTTTGATGCTTGATGCGCTGGCGGATCAGCGCCGGGTCAAGGTCGGGGTTGGGCGGTTGTTGCAGGGCCCCGCTTAACGATGCACGCAGCAGGTGCGCATCCTGTTGCCAGGCCTGCACTTGGGCGGCGGCGTCGGGGTGGGTGGCCAGCCAGGTTTCAAGCACGCGTCGGTCGGCCTCCAGCAATTGGTGGTCGACGTAGGCATGCAAATCGCGTTCGCTGGGGGGCAGGCTGATCATTTGAGTATCCGCAGGGAAGGGCTGGCAATTTCGCCGTCGCTGAGTTGACGCAAGGCTTGGCGCGCGCGGGACAGGCGTGACATCACGGTGCCAATGGGTACATCAAGAATCTGGGCGACCTCTTTGTAACTAAGGCCCTCGACTGACACCCAGAGCAGCAGGGCGCGTTGTTCGGTGTTGAGCTGGTCGAAAGCCTGAAGGGCTGATTGAGCCATGACCGTACGCTCCACCGAGGGCTGTGCGTCGTCACGGCCGGTGAAAAATTCGAGCATGCGGGCGTAGCGCCTGCTGCGCCGGTGAGCGTCGAGGAACTGGCGATAAAGAATCGAGAACAGCCAGGCGCGCAAATCGCCTTCGATGCGTTTGTCGGCCCAACTGATGATCGCCCGTTCCAGGGCCGACTGAACCAGGTCGTCAGCGCTGCTGGCGTTACGGGTCAGGGACACGGCAAAGCGCCGCAACCTGGGGATGAGTTCACGTAACTGTTCGTCGAGTTCATGCATGGTCGGCTGGCTGGTCACTACGCTGGGACTAGAGAGACGTCCGGCGCTGAAGGTTATTCCTTTCCCTGAAAAATAAACTCAGGGGCCTGGAATAGAGCGGATCGGCGTTCGTCTTAATGCTCCGACCTTATGTTTCACCCCCTAAGGCCTCTGGCCCTGGAGTCACTTCATGGTAGATCACTCATCACCGCCCCGTCCTGCGTTGAGCACTGCGAGCCTGATCGCGCGACTCGCCGGGATCGGTGCCGTGGTTGCGGTTGTTGCCGGGGCGTTTGCCTACGTCAATGGCACGCTCGACCCACAGCGCCTGCGCCCTAAAACCCTGGTCAATGCCCTGGAAACCAACAATGGCATACACCCGGGCTTTCGCCGCAACCACGCTAAGGGCGTGTGCGTGGCGGGTTATTTCGAGAGTAGCCCTGAGGCGCGCGCGTACTCCAGCGCGCAGGTATTCAGCGAGGCGAAAACCCCGGTGATCGGCCGCTTTGCCCTGCCGAGCGGCAACCCTTACGCGCCGGACAGCAGTGTGCCGATCCGCAGTTTCGCCCTGCAATTCAGCCAGGCCAACGGCCAGCAGTGGCGCACGGGGATGAACAGCATGCCGGTGTTCCCGGTAGGCACACCCGAGGCGTTCTACCAGATGCTCAAGGCCGGCGCACCCGACCCGGCCACCGGCAAGCCGAACCCGGCGAATATGCCGGCGTTTTTTGCCTCACACCCGGAGACTGCGCCGTTCCTGGCTTGGGTCAAGACGGCCAAGCCGTCCGCCAGTTATGCGACTGAAACCTATAACGGCATCAATGCGTTTTTCCTGGTGGGGGCCGATGGCAAGCACCAGGCCGTGCGTTGGGGCGTGGTGCCGCAAAGCCAGGACGCGCCGGGTGAAACCGCGCCGTCGGGCAGTGATTTCCTCGAAAAAGATTTGGTACAGCGTCTGGCTTCAGGGCCACTGCGTTGGCAGTTGAACATGACGCTGGCCAACCCCGGCGACCCGCTGGACGATGCGAGCAAGGCCTGGACGGGGGAGCACAAGGTACTGAACGCCGGCACCCTGGTGTTGCAAAGCAGCCAGCCACAAGCGGATGGCGACTGCCGCGACATCAACTTTGATCCGCTGATTTTGCCCAGTGGCATCGAAGCCTCCAACGACCCGTTGCTGGCTGCACGGTCGGCCGCCTATGCCAGTTCATACGTGCGGCGTGCGGGTGAAGTCAGCCCGCTGCACAGCGCCCCTCAGGAGTCGAAGCCATGAATGCTCAACCACGGTTTTTCGCGCCACTGGCGCGCCTGCTGCATTGGCTGATGGCGCTGATGATCATCGCCATGCTGTTTATCGGTGCGGGCATGGCGGCGTCGGTTTCCGAACGGCACGAATGGTTGATTCACCTGCATAAGCCGCTGGGCATCGCCATTCTGGCGTTGGTGATCGTGCGGCTGATCGTGCGCTTCTCCACTCGGCAACCGCCTTTGCCTGCCGATTTGCCGCTCTGGCAGAGGTTGGCGGCCAAGGCGTCCCATGTGTTGCTGTATGGGTTGATGCTGGTGTTGCCAGTGCTGGGCTGGGCGATGATTTCGGCGGCGGGTGACCCGGTAATGCTCAGCAGCTCCGTGCAATTGCCGGCACTGGTGGGGGCGAACGCGCCGTTGTTTGCACTACTGCGCAAAGCCCATGGCTATCTCGCCTACCTGTTGTTCCTGACGGTGCTGTTGCATCTGGCGGCGGCGTTGTTCCATGGGCTGATTCGGCGCGACGGCGTGCTGCAAAGCATGACCGGCATCAAGGACTGACGCGGTTAGCGTGTGTGGTGAGCGAGCTTTTGTGGTGAGCAAGCTCGCTCGCCACAGATCAGCGCAAGGCTGTGACGATATCCGCCACGCTGCTCAATACGTCTTTGCCTAGCTGCTTGGAGCGCTCACCGGACCAACCGGTTTTCGGGTTGGGCATGTCGTCGTTGTCCTTGAAGGGCATCTCCAGGGTTAACGACAGGCAGTCGTACTTCTCGCCAACCGCATTGCAGGCCAGGGTCATATTGGCTTCGCCCGGCAGGTCGCGGGTGTAGCCGTGGGTGGTCTGGAAGTCACGGGTGAGGGCGCTCAAGTGGCTGCGAAAGTGTTTCTCCAGTGCCTCGATACGCGGGGTGTAGCCCGGGTTGCCTTCGCAGCCGGCGGTGAACACATAGGGGATTTCTTCGTCACCGTGGATGTCGAGGAACAGGTCGACGCCGTACTTTTCCATTTGTTCCTGGGCAAACAACACTTCAGGGCTGACTTCCTGACTCGCGCTTTGCCAGGCGCGGTTGAGGTCCTGGCCCATGGCGTTGGTGCGCAAGTGACCATGAAAAGCGCCATCGGGGTTCATGTTGGGTATCAGGTACAGGTCGGCGACGGACAGGAGTTTTTTCAGCTCATCGTCACCGTCCTGTTGCAGGCGTTCGATGATGCCTTCCATAAACCATTCGGCCATGTGTTCGCCAGGGTGCTGCTGGGCAATGATCCAGACCTTGCGTTGGCCCTCGCCACCTTTGCCGCGGCGCAGCAGCTGGATATCACGGCCCTCGGCACTTTTGCCGGTGGCAAGCAACTGGGTGCCGGCGCGGTTCAAGGCTTGCTCGATCAGCCAGTCGTGGCGTTCACGGCTGTAGGGCTCGAAGTAGGCAAACCAGGCGTGTTTTTCGCGGGTTTCCAGCGTGATGTGCAGCGTTTCGCCATCAAAGCGCGTGGGGACGCGGAACCAGTTGATATGGTCGTAGGACGCCACGGCGTTGTAGCCGCTCCAGGCGTTTTTATAGGAAGACTGGCTCGCGTTGCTCAGGCGAAAGTTGTGGGTGTGGCCCACGTGCATGCCTTCGGCCTTGAAATGGAACCATTGGAAATGTTGGCTGCGGGTGTCGGGTTTGATTGCCAGCAGCAGTTGGTAGGCGTCGCTGGCATCCAGGACCTGGATGTTGCCGCTGTCAAAGTCGGTGCTGATCTTGATGGAGGTCAAAGCCACGGTCATAGTCTGATTGCCTGAATATGAGTGTTGTGGCGGATATCTTACACAGGAGCCAGGCAAAATCTTGCGGCAAAATTGTTGCGTGGGAAGGGGGCGTCATCCTTGACGCGTCAGCAGCTTAGAATCTATGAGATTGATTCTCAAGCGCTATTTCGCAAAGATCCGGGCTAGAGCGTTCGTTCGGCTTTCTTTTGGCAATGGTCTTTTGCTACCATGCGCGCCATCAAGCAACACACAGTCTTCATTAGCCTGAAGCCACGCCAGGGAAACTGGCAAAAAAAAGACCCGGCCAAAGAGCCGGGTCAAAAACCGTGATTAGCCTGATGAGGAGATATTCCAAGAGTCCGACCTAAGGTCCCTTGGTCTATCGACTGATCTCGCGATCAGCTGGGTCCAATAATAATCATTATCATTTGCAAGTCAAATGTTTTTATCCGCGAGATAGAAATATTTTTCTTCGCGCCTGTCATGTGCTTGCCTGAGTAGCGCCGGGCGACTGCAACGACCGCTCCACCATCGCCTTCGCCATATCGATCAAATACACCACTGAAAATGCCAGGTCGCGTTGGTTGCCCTGATGGCTGCTTGCCGATTCGTAGGCCGTGGCCGCTGCGCTGCGCAACAGGTCCGAGGCGTGCACCAGGGCTTCTTCTTGGCTAAGGCCGGGCTTGATGGTAAAGAAGGCTCCGTCCGGGGCTGATGCCGACATATCCTCTTTCAAGTAATAGTCCAGCGCGCGCCTGGCAGCGCCGCTGCTGCGCATATCGTTCAGTTCGTCGTTTTCGGGTGTGTCGAGCAGGCGTTGCGGGGCTGTTGTCATGAGGGTCGGTACTCTGGCAGGGGGGCAAAAAACCATGGAACCGATAATAGTACGTATCGTATTTATGTCCTTTTATGGATTACTACAAACTGTTTATTGTCCTGAAAAATACGCAACGTATTGTCAGGCCCCATGGATAACTGGATAGCGTTGGTCAAGGCCAACATGAAAGACCGCAAGGTCACTCAAGACAAACTGGCCGAACGCCTGGGCATGTCCCAGGGCGGCGTGGGCCATTGGCTGAACAAGCGCCGTGTGCCCACACTCGCCGATATGAACCGGGTGCTCGCGGAGCTGGGGTTGGGATACCTGGAAGCGGTGCTGGAAATTCGCGAGAAGGCCGATGAAGCGCCGGCCCCGGAAAAACACTACAACCCGTATTTCCGCTACCCGGTCAGCGACTGGAAAGGTGTCTGCGAGATCCGCGAAGAACGCCCGGCCTACGGCGCCGCACGGTTCGAATTGACCGACTATCACGCCCGTGGCGAAGCCTTCTGGCTACCTGTAACGGGAGATGCCATGACCGCCCCCAGCGGCCTGAGCATCGGCGCAGGCATGATGATTCTGGTGGACCCGGCCATTGCCGTCGAGCCCGGCAGGCTTGTCGTCGCCCAGTGGGCTGGCAGCACCCAGGCCACCTTCCGCCAGTTGAGGGAAGAGAGCGGCCAGCTTTATCTGGTCCCCCTCAACCCCACTTATCCCAAGCAACTGTGCACCGCCGAGTGGCGAATGCTCGGCGTCGTGGTGCAAGCCACGGCGAAGTTCTAGCCCGCCGTTTCAAGCTCCACCAACGCACTGCCTTCTGCAACCATCTCGCCTTCCTGGCAAAACAGTGCCTTGATCACCCCGGCCCGGGGCGCGCGGATGCTGTGCTCCATCTTCATCGCCTCCAGCACCACCAGTTGCGTGCCGGCCTCCACGGTTTGGCCGATCTCCACCAGCACCCGAACGATGCTGCCGTTCATTGGCGCCGTGAGGCCGCCTTGTTGGGCACCATTGGCCTCGACCGCTGCAATCGGGTCAAACAGGCTGACCGCGTGCATCTCGCCGTCCCAGCGCAGGTACACAGTGCCCTCGCTACGGACTGCAAGATGGCTGCGCCGCACACCCTGGTGTTCGATGACCAATTGTTCGCCTTGCCAGTGCGCAGCGCTGCTGGCCAACGTCACCAGCCGGTCCTGCCCGGCGCTGCTCAAGTGCAACGAGACCTCGGCAGGCAGCCCTGCGCGAAACCCCCGCGTGTCGGCCCAAGGCCCGTTACCCACCGGCAAACTCTGCATAAAGGCCGAGCCCGCCGCCTGCCAGAACTCATCGCTCATTTCGCCGGCCACCGGCAACAGCTCATCCTGATAACGCGGAATAAACCCGGTATCCAATTGCGCCGCCGCAAAGGCCGGGTGCCCGATAATCCGCCGCAAAAAGCCCAGGTTGGTCTTCACCCCGCCGACGGCGAACTCGTCCAGCATGGCCAACAACCGCAGGCGCGCCTGTTCACGGTCTTCACCCCAGGCAATCAGTTTGCCCAGCATCGGGTCGTAAAACGGCGAAACACTGTCACCTTGCGACACGCCGCTGTCCACGCGCCGGCCCGGGCCGGGCGCCGATTCACGGTACAGCGCGAGGCGTCCGGTCGCCGGAAGAAAATCATTGGCCGGGTCCTCGGCATACAGTCGAACTTCAATCGCATGCCCGATCAATGGCACCTGTTCCTGGGTGATCGGCAGCGGCTCACCTCTCGCGACGCGAATCTGCCACGCCACCAGGTCGAGGCCGGTAATTGCTTCGGTCACCGGGTGTTCCACCTGCAGCCGCGTGTTCATCTCCATAAAGAAAAATTCGCCACGGGCGTCCAGCAAAAACTCCACCGTGCCTGCGCCCACATAGCCGATGGCCTGGGCGGCGCGCACGGCGGCTTCGCCCATGGCTTTGCGCTGTTCAACGCTCAAGCCGGGTGCCGGCGCTTCTTCCACGACCTTTTGATGGCGACGCTGGATCGAGCAATCACGCTCATTCAAATACAAGCAGTGGCCGTGCTGATCGGCAAACACCTGGATTTCCACATGGCGCGGCTTGAGCAGGTATTTCTCCACCAGCATCTGCCCGTTGCCAAATGACGACAGCGCCTCACGCTGCGCAGAGGCCAGCGCTTGAGCCAGTTGGCTGACGTCCTCAACCACTTTCATGCCCTTGCCGCCGCCTCCGGCTGTGGCCTTGAGCAACACCGGGTAGCCGATGCGCTCGCAGGCGGCGCGGAAAGTCTCCAGGTCCTGGGCCTCGCCGTGATAACCCGGCACCAGCGGCACCCCGGCGGTTTCCATCAGGGCCTTGGCGGCGGATTTGCTGCCCATCGCGTCAATTGCCGAGGCGGGCGGGCCGAGGAAGATCAAGCCAGCGGTTTCAATCGCACGTGCAAACCCGGCGTTTTCCGACAGGAAGCCGTAGCCCGGATGAATTGCCTGGGCGCCGCTGGCTTTGGCGGCCGCAATGATTTTGTCGATTTGCAGGTAGCTTTCGGTGGCCTTGCTGCCACCCAGGTCCACCCGAATATCAGCCTCACGGCTATGGCGTGCATCGCGGTCGATGGCACTGTGCACGGCCACGGTGGTCAAGCCCATGGCTTTGGCGGTGCGCATGACCCGGCAGGCAATCTCGCCGCGGTTGGCCACCAGCACGGTGGTCAAGGTTTTGCTCATGAACGTGGCTCCTGGGCTTGCCAGCTGGGCGTGCGTTTTTGCAGGAAGGCGCGCAAGCCTTCCTGGCCTTCGGGGCTGACACGAATCCGCGCGATGGCATTTTCGCAATAGCGGCGCAGGGCCGGGGTAAGGGCGCCGTTACCGACTTCGCGCAGCAAATCCTTGCTGGAGCGCATCGCGGCGGGGCTGTTTTGCAGCAGGTTGGCGATCCATTTTTCAACCTGCAGGCCCAGCTCCACGGCGGGATAACTTTCCGCCAGCAAACCGATTTCCCGCGCGCGCTGGCCGCCAAAACGCTCGGCGGTCAGGGCATAGCGCCGTGCTGCGCGTTCGCCGATCGCCTTGACCACGAACGGGCTGATCACCGCCGGGGCCAGGCCAATGCGCACTTCCGACAAACAGAACTGCGCGTCATCTGCGCCAATCGCCATATCACAGCAACTGATCAAGCCCAGCGCACCGCCGTAAGCCGCGCCTTGCACCACCGCCAGGGTTGGAATCTTCAGCTTGGCCAGGTTGTACATCAGCTCGGCCAGTTCGCGGGCGTCATCCAGATTGGTGTGGTAATCGAGTTCGGCCGACTGCTGCATCCAGGCCAGATCGGCCCCGGCGCTGAAGTGCTTGCCGCGCCCGCGCAGTACCAGAAAACGCAGGGAGGCGTCGCTCTGCACCTGGTCGAGGGCAATGATCAGTTCGCGGATCATCTCGGCATTGAACGCATTGTTCTTTTCTTCACGGCTGAGCCACAGCGTGGCAAAACCACGGCTGTCGGTGATCAGTTCAAGGGTGTTGAAATCGCTCATGGGGTACGGCTCCATTTACATGCGGAACACGCCGAAGCGGCTCGGCTCGATGGGGGCATTCAGCGCGGCGGACAAGGCCAGGGCCAGCACATCACGGGTCTGCAGCGGGTCGATGACGCCGTCATCCCACAGGCGGGCGCTGGAATAGTAGGGGTGGCCCTGGGTTTCGTACTGGTCGAGGATCGGCTGCTTGATCGCGCTTTCCTCTTCAGCGCTGAACTCGCTGCCCGCCCGTTCAGCCTGTTCGCGCTTGACCTGCACCAGCACGCCCGCAGCCTGTTCGGCCCCCATCACGCCAATGCGCGCATTCGGCCACATCCACAAGAAACGCGGGTCGTAGGCCCGCCCGCACATCCCGTAGTTACCGGCGCCAAAGCTGCCGCCGATGATCACGGTGAACTTCGGCACCTTGGCACAGGCCACCGCGGTGACCAGCTTGGCGCCATGTTTGGCAATACCGCCGGCTTCGTACTTCTGGCCGACCATGAAACCGGTGATGTTTTGCAGGAACAGCAGAGGAATGCCGCGCTGGCAGGCCAATTCGATAAAGTGCGCGCCTTTTTGCGCGGCTTCTGCGAACAGAATGCCGTTGTTGCCCAGGATCGCAATCGGGTAGCCGTGCAGGTGTGCAAAACCGCACACCAGCGTGGTGCCGAACAGCGCCTTGAACTCATCGAACACCGAACCGTCCACCAGCCGTGCGATCACTTCGCGTACGTCAAACGGCTGCTTGGCGTCTGCCGGGATCACCCCGTAAAGCTCTTCGCTGCTGTACAGCGGCGCGACGGGCGCGCGTTGCAGCAGCTCGCCTTGTTTGCGCCAATTGAGGTTGGCCACGCTGCGCCGCGCAAGGGCCAGCGCATGTTCATCGCTGTCGGCATAGTGGTCGGCGACGCCGGAGATCTTGCAGTGCACATCGGCGCCGCCCAGGTCTTCAGCGCTGACCACTTCACCGGTCGCGGCTTTTACCAGCGGCGGCCCGGCGAGGAAGATGGTCGCTTGCTGGCGCACCATGATCGCTTCGTCCGCCATGGCCGGCACATAGGCGCCACCGGCTGTGCAAGAACCCATCACCACGGCAATCTGTGGAATGCCCTGGGCGCTCATATTGGCCTGGTTGAAGAAGATCCGCCCGAAGTGCTCTCGGTCCGGGAACACTTCGTCCTGACGCGGCAAGTTGGCGCCGCCGGAATCCACCAGGTAGATGCACGGCAGGCGGTTCTGCTCGGCGATGGCCTGGGCGCGCAAGTGTTTTTTCACGGTGAGCGGATAGTAGGAGCCGCCCTTCACCGTGGCGTCGTTGGCGACAATCATGCATTCGACGCCTTCCACGCGGCCGATGCCGGCGATCACACCGGCCGCCGGCACGTCTTCGCCGTACACCTGATGGGCGGCCAACTGGCTCAATTCGAGAAACGGCGAGCCCGGATCAAGCAGGCGGTTGATACGTTCGCGGGGCAGCAGTTTGCCGCGCGAGGTGTGGCGTTCCTGGGCTTTGGCGCCGCCACCTTGCTGCACCTGGGCGAGCAGGGTGTGCAGCGCGTCGACCTGTTGGCGCATGGCGGTGCTGTTGGCGGAAAACTCTGGCGAGCGCGGGTTGAGCTGGGTGTGCAAGATGGCCATGGTGCGCTCCTTCAGCGGGTTTCGTTGAAGAGTTCGCGACCGATCAGCATCCGGCGGATCTCACTGGTACCGGCGCCGATTTCGTACAGCTTGGCGTCACGCAGAAGGCGCCCGGCGGGGAATTCATTGATGTAGCCGTTGCCGCCGAGAATCTGGATGGCATCCAGGGCCATCTGTGTGGCGCGCTCGGCGCTGTAGAGGATCACCCCGGCGGCATCCTTGCGCGTGGTTTCGCCGCGTTCGCAGGCCTGGGCCACCGCGTAGAGGTAGGCGCGGCTGGCGTTGAGTTGGGTGTACATGTCGGCGACCTTGCCCTGGATCAGCTGGAATTCGCCGATGCTCTGGCCGAACTGCTTGCGGTCGTGGATGTAGGGCACGATCAGGTCCATGCAGGCCTGCATGATCCCGGTCGGGCCGCCGGAGAGCACGACGCGCTCGTAGTCGAGGCCGCTCATCAATACTTTCACGCCGCCATTGAGCACGCCGAGGATGTTTTCCTCGGGCACTTCGACGTCATCGAAAAACAGTTCGCAGGTGTTGGAGCCGCGCATGCCCAGCTTGTCGAACTTGTTGCTGCGGCTGAAGCCTTTCCAGTCGCGCTCCACGATAAACGCGGTGATGCCGTGAGCGCCTTTTTCCAGGTCGGTCTTGGCGTAGATCACGTAGGTGCTGGCGTCGGGGCCGTTGGTGATCCAGGTTTTGCTGCCGTTGAGTACGTAATGGCCACCGCGCTTGTCGGCGCGCAGTTTCATCGAAACCACATCGGAACCGGCATTCGGTTCGCTCATGGCCAGGGCGCCGACGTGCTCGCCGCTGATCAGTTTGGGCAGGTATTTGAGTTTCTGCTCATGGTTGCCGTTGCGGTTGATCTGGTTCACACACAGGTTGGAATGCGCGCCGTAGGACAACGCCACCGAGGCCGAGCCGCGGCTGATTTCTTCCATCGCCACCACGTGGGCCAGATAACCCAGGCCGGCACCACCGTATTCTTCCGGTACCGTGATGCCGAGCAGGCCCATGTCACCGAACTTGCGCCACAGGTCGGCGGGAAACAGGTTGTCGCTGTCGATCTGGGCTGCGCGCGGCGCGACTTCCTTGGCCACGAAGTGCTGCACCTGGTCGCGCAGCATGTCGATGGTTTCACCGAGGGCGAAGTTCAGGGACGGGTAACTCATGGACAGGCACCTTACTGTGAGCTTTGTTGTTGTGTGGACGGCGCCGGAGGAGGGCGCTCACCTTTACGTTAACGTAAGCTTGCGTTGCGAGGCTGTCAATCGTAGTTTACGTTTACGTCAAGCAACCGCCGTCCACCTTACAAAAAAGACAAAAGGGGTCGTTATGGATCAACTGAACCCGAGCTACAGCCGTGGCTCTCAGGACAAGACTTTGCTGGCTGAAACGATCGGCCAGGCCTTTGATAAAACCGCCGCGCGCTACCCGGACGGCGAGGCGTTGGTGGTACGCCATCAGCAGCGTCGATATTCCTGGCGGCAACTGGCCGAGACCGTTGATTTGCATGCCCGCGCATTTATGGCCCTGGGCATGCAAACCGGTGATCGCCTGGGCATCTGGGCGCCCAATTGCGCCGAGTGGTGCATCAGCCAGATCGCCAGTGCCAAGCTCGGGGTGATTCTGGTCAACATCAACCCGGCGTATCGCAGCAGTGAACTGGAGTACGTGCTCAAGCAGTCCGGCTGCCAATGGCTGGTGTGTGCAGGTTCATTCAAAGCCTCGGATTACCACGCAATGTTGCAGGCGTTGAAACCCGACCTGCGCGCCATCATCAGCCTCGACCCCAGCCCGCCCCCGGGCTTTGTGCCCTGGTCGCAACTGTCGGCCCTCGGCGCAGGTGTTACGCCCGAGCAGTTGCACAGCCGCCAAGCCAGCCTGCATTTCGATCAGGCCGTAAACATCCAGTACACCTCCGGCACCACCGGTTTCCCCAAGGGCGCGACCCTCAGCCACCACAACATCCTCAATAACGGCTACATGGTCGGCGAAAGCCTGGGCCTCACCGCGCAGGACCGCCTGGTGATACCGGTGCCGCTGTATCACTGCTTTGGCATGGTGATGGGCAACCTGGGGTGCATCACCCACGGCACCACCATGATTTACCCGAATGACGGCTTCGACCCGCTGCTCACGTTGAGTGCCGTCGCCGAAGAGCGGGCTACCGGCTTGTACGGCGTGCCGACCATGTTTATCGCCATGCTTGATCACCCGCGCCGAGGCGAGTTCGAACTGTCAACCTTGCGCACCGGGATCATGGCGGGCGCCACCTGCCCCATCGAAGTGATGCGCCGTGTCATCAGCGAATTGCACATGGGCGAAGTGCAGATTGCCTATGGCATGACCGAAACCAGCCCGGTCTCGTTGCAGACCGGCGCGAATGACGACCTGGAGCGGCGCGTGACCACCGTCGGGCGCACCCAGCCGCAACTGGAAAACAAAATCATCGACGCGGCCGGCAACACCGTTGCGCGCGGCGAAGTCGGTGAGCTGTGCACCCGTGGTTACAGTGTAATGCTCGGGTACTGGAACAACCCCGAAGGCACCCGCGACGCCATCGACGACGCCGGCTGGATGCACACCGGTGACCTGGCGACCATGGATGAACAGGGTTACGTGTGCATTGCCGGGCGTAACAAGGACATGATCATTCGCGGTGGCGAGAACGTGTACCCGCGTGAGCTGGAGGAGTTTTTCTTCACTCACCCGGCGGTGGCGGATGTGCAGATCATCGGCATTCCGGACGAGCGTTATGGCGAAGAGATCGTCGCCTGGGTCAAGTTCCATCCCGGCCATGTGGCCAACGAGCTGGAATTGCAGACCTGGTGCAAGGGCCGCATTGCGCACTTCAAGACGCCCAAGCATTTCAAATTCGTGGATGAGTTTCCGATGACAGTGACCGGCAAAATCCAGAAATTCCGTATGCGCGAGATTTCCATCGAAGAGCTGCGAACCCAACCCGATTAGCGCCACAAGGCCCATGTGGGAGCTGGCTTGCCTGCGATAGCGGTGCGTCTGACAGGCCGCAATCGCAGGCAAGCCAGCTCCCACAGATTGGACAGTTGAGTGTCAGGTGCAAAAAGCACAAAGGGGACCCGAAGGTCCCCTTTAATTTGTCGTTGCGTGCTCTTTTTTTATTATTGAGGGGCGGTCTATTGTTGTTTTTGGCAACCGTTACCCTTTACCGCTGTTTTTGGCGACCCCCATCCGGGGTCAAGAGCAAACGTATTTTTTTGAACGCTGACCTGCTTCTTCGTGATCGACCCAACCAGTGGCAGCTACCTGAGGTAGTTTTATTTTTCTCTAACCGGTTGCGGGTTTCGGCATGCCGTACCCTGCGAAGCACATCTTCTTCAAAAAAATCTGTTAGCTGCGTCTCTGCCGTGTTGTTTTTGTTATGTCAGAGTCGTTTCGTCTTATTTTTATTAGGTTTGGCGCTTTTTATTCTTGTTATGCCATAGAGATAGCAGAAGCCGTGCCAACTTTTAAAAGTCCTTAAAAATCAATGGTTTGATTTTTATGTGGGACATGGCCTTCAGCAAATGCGACAAAATATGTTCCCGTGTTACTCGAAACGTAAGCGTGCGGTAACACATTGTCACAGCCTCCCTACTCAAACGGCATTACGTGCCTTGGCGACGCGCGACCCGGTAGGCCGGCCCAGCACCTGGCTGATTTGCCGGCCCGCACGCATCAAGGCGTCCAAGTCGATACCCGTTTCGATCCCCAGGCCGTTGAGCAGGTACAGCACATCCTCGGTGGCGACGTTACCGCTGGCGCCCTTGGCGTACGGGCAGCCGCCCAGGCCCGCGATAGAACTGTCGAACACATTGATACCTTCGAGCAGGCTGGCGTAGATATTGGCGATGGCCTGGCCATAGGTGTCGTGGAAGTGCCCGGCCAGCTTGTCCCGGGGTACCTGCGCCCCGACCACCTCGAACAACCGCCGTGTGGCGCCCGCCGTGCCGGTGCCGATGGTGTCACCCAACGACACTTCGTAGCAGCCCATGGCGTACAGCTCACGTGCGACGGCGGCCACTTGCTCCGGCGCGATGTCGCCTTCGTAAGGGCAGCCCAGCACACACGACACATAACCACGCACGCTGATGCCGTTGTTCCTGGCTGCGGCCATGATCGGCGCAAAGCGCTCCAGGCTTTCGCTGATGGAACAGTTGATATTGCGCTGGGAAAACGCCTCGGACGCCGCCGCAAATACAGCCACTTCCTTCACGCCCGCAGCCAGCGCGTCTTCAAAACCGCGCAGGTTCGGGGCCAGCGCGCCGTAGGTCACACCGGGCTTGCGCTGAATCTGCGCAAATACTTCGGCGGAGCCGGCCATCTGCGGCACCCACTTGGGCGAGACGAAACTGCCGACTTCGATATAGCTCAAGCCCGCAGCGCTCAAGGCGTCTACCAACTGCACCTTGTCGGCGACGCTGATGGGTTGGGCTTCATTCTGCAAACCGTCGCGCGGGCCGACTTCCACCAGGCGCACGTGTGAGGGGAGGGGCATGGCAGTTACCTTCTGATCAATGGCCAACCTGGCTCATGGTGTGCGCGAGGGCCTGGGTGCAGCGCTCTTCGGCGGTGTCCAGTTCCAGTTTCATCTGTTCGATGTCCAGCAACTGCTGCTCAAGCTGCTCACGGCGCTCAGCGATTTTCGCCAGCATGCTGTTGAGCTGAATGTGGTTGCCGCTGCTGGGGTCGTAGAGTTCGATCAGTTCGCGGCACTCGGCCAGCGAAAACCCGATGCGCTTGCCGCGCAGGATCAGCTTGAGGCTGACCTTGTCTCGCGCCGAATAAATACGCTCCTGGCCCCGGCGCTCCGGGGCCAGCAGGCCTTGTTCTTCATAAAAGCGAATCGCGCGGGTGGTGATGTCGAGCTCGCGAGCGAGGTCGGAGATGCTGTAAGTGGTGCTCATGGCGGCGCTCAAGAGGGGCTTGGCGCTAAGCTAATGTCAGGTTGACGTAAACGTCAAGCAAATAGCCCGCATGGGCACTTATCCTGTGGCGAGGGAGCTTGCTCCCGCTGGGCCGCGAAGCGGCCCCAAGAGATGGGCCTGCTGCGCAGGCCAACGGGAGCAAGCTCCCTCGCCACAGAAGCGGTCAGGCTTGCTTGCCATCCAGCTTCTTCTCGTGCGCCGTGACTTGCTGGCACAACTCGATCATCTGCTCGCGCATCCAGCGGTTGGCCGGGTCCTGGTCGGTGCTTTCGTGCCAATACAGGTGGGTTTCCACCGGCGGTACGTCATTGACCGGCAGGTTGAACCAGTGCAGTTCATGGCGGCGGGCAAAGCGTTCGGGCACGGTCATCACCATGTCGGTCTGCTGCAACACTTGCGAAGCCATCAAGTAATGCTGTGAGCGCAGGGCGATCTTGCGCTGCAGGCCCATCTTGCCGAGGGCCAGGTCCACATGGCCCAAACCGTTGCGGCGGCTGGAGATATGGATGTGGGTCAGCCCGAGGTAGTCATCCAGGGTCAGCTTGTCCTTGCCCGCCAGCGGGTGGCCCTTGCGCATGGCGCACACGTAACGGTCTTCCATCAACTTGACGTGGCGCACTTGCGGGTCGGTGTTGAGCGGCGCATCCACGGCAAAGTCCAGGCGCCCGGCGGCGAGTTCCTTGGTGGTTTCACGGCGTTTGGACAGGAAGCTCTCGATCACCACCGTCGGCGCCAGGCGGCGCAGGCGCTGGAACAGCAGCGGCAAAATCACCGCCTCGGTAAGGTCGGTCATGCTGATGCGGTAGGTCTTGGCCGCTTGTTGCGGGTTGAAAATCCGGCTTTCCTGCACCGACACCCGCAGCAACGACAACGCATTGCGCACCGGGCCGATGATGTTCTGGGCCATGGGCGTGGGCACCATGCCTTGTGCGGTACGCACGAACAGCGGGTCGTTGAAGGTCTCGCGCAAGCGTGCCAGGGCGTTGGACACTGCCGGCTGGGTGATGCCGACAATCTGCCCCGCGCGGGTCAGGTTGGCTTCGGTGTAGATCGCGTCGAAGACGATGAAGAGGTTGAGGTCGACCTTGCTCAGATTCATTTCGTTGCGCTCTTATTGTTAGATGCCGATAGGCCGATCATATATCGGTGATGAATGTTAATACACGCCGAGAATAGGCTAGGTAAATTATCAACGCTGTTCTAGCATCGATTGCATGACCTAAACAACCTCTCAGAGAAGGGAGCTGCTCATGGATTTCGCCTATTCGCCCAAGGTTCAGGAACTGCGTGAACGTGTCACCGCGTTCATGGACGCTTACGTTTACCCGGCCGAGCCGGTGTTTGAACGCCAGGTCAGCGAAGGTGATCGCTGGCAGCCCACCGCCATCATGGAAGAGTTGAAGGCCAAGGCTAAGGCCGAAGGTTTGTGGAACCTGTTCCTGCCGGAGTCCGAATTGGGCGCGGGCCTGACCAACCTTGAATACGCACCGCTGGCCGAGATCATGGGGCGCTCGTTGCTGGGCCCGGAGCCGTTCAACTGCTCGGCACCCGACACCGGCAACATGGAAGTGCTGGTGCGCTACGCCAATGAAGAACAGAAACAACGCTGGCTGGAACCGCTGCTGCGCGGCGAGATCCGCTCGGCGTTCGCCATGACCGAACCGGATGTAGCATCTTCGGACGCCACCAACATGGCCGCCCGCGCTGAGCGCCAGGGCGACGAGTGGGTCATCAACGGCAAAAAATGGTGGACCTCCGGCGCCTGCGACCCGCGCTGCAAAATCCTCATTTTCATGGGCCTGAGCAACCCGGATGCACCGCGCCACCAGCAGCACTCGATGATCCTGGTACCGGTGGATACCCCCGGCGTGAAAATCGTGCGCCCGCTGCCGGTGTTCGGCTACGACGATGCGCCCCACGGCCACGCCGAAGTGCTATTCGACAACGTGCGCGTGCCGTATGAAAACGTACTGTTGGGTGAGGGCCGTGGTTTTGAAATCGCCCAGGGCCGCCTGGGCCCTGGCCGTATCCACCACTGCATGCGCTCCGTCGGTATGGCCGAGCGGGCACTGGAATTGATGTGCAAACGCTCCGTCAGCCGTACCGCGTTTGGCAAGCCGTTGGCCCGGCTGGGCGGCAATATCGACAAGATCGCCGACTCACGCATGGAAATCGACATGGCGCGCCTGCTGACCCTGAAAGCGGCGTACATGATGGACACCGTGGGTAATAAAGTCGCGAAAAGTGAAATTGCCCAGATCAAGGTGGTAGCACCGAATGTGGCACTGAAGGTCATCGACCGCGCGATTCAGATGCATGGCGGTGCGGGTGTTTCCAACGACTTCCCGCTGGCCTACATGTACGCCATGCAACGCACCCTGCGCCTGGCCGACGGCCCGGACGAAGTGCACCGTGCGGCGATCGGCAAGTTCGAGATCGGCAAGTATGTGCCTCGGGAGTTGATGCGCGGCGAGCGGTAAGACCGAGTCGCCTGTATTCGCGAGCAAGCCCGCTCCCACACTTTGATTTGTGAACACATTCAAAATGTGGGAGCGGGCTTGCTCGCGAAGAGGCCAGTCTGAACAACACACAACCTCAGAGTTCAGTACACCCAAACCTCCACCCGCCGATTCTTGATCCGCCCCTCATCCGCCGTATTCGTCGCCACCGGCATCTGCGCACCAAACCCGCGAATATCGCGCAGTACAACACCGCTTTTGACCAATTCCCGGCGCACCGCCATCGCCCGCAATTTGGAGAGCAGCGCCGCCCGCTGCGGGTCATTCTTGGCATCACCAAACCCGACCAGCGTGACCTGCTTGTCGAGTTTGTTGTGGCTTCTTAAATAAGCCACCACTCGCTGCAGATCCTGGCGTGCCTTGTTGTCCAGGCTGGCGCTGCCCTCCTCGAAACGAAAATTCACGGTCAAGCGCTGGGCGTCACGGGCGATGGCCTGGTAGTCCTCGGGCATGGAGGCACGCGGTTCTACGGCGATGGCCTGCACGTGCTGCGCGATAAACCCGTTGGCCGCCACAATCGCCTGGCCCTTGCTGCTCTGGGCAAAACTCACCAGTGCATTGGCCCACAGGTTATGGCCCGACGGCGGCAGGTAAAAATACAGCCGGCGCGACAGCGGGTAGTCCTCGGTGGCAATCAGGCTGGTCAGTGGCAGCATGGGCTGCGAATCGCCGTCGACAATCGCCACCGCCTTGGCCTGACGCACATAGGGCAGGCCGATAAACCCGATGCCCTGAGGGTCATGGCTGACCGCATCGGACAGTTCTTCGCTGGACTCAAACCGCTTGGCGCCAGGGGCCAAGGGTTTGCCGCGCAGGCGCAGCACCAGTTCCTTGAAAGTGTCGTAGGTGCCGGATTGATCATCGCGGGCGTACAGATGAATCGCGCCGCCGACACCGCCCAGTTCCTCCCAAGTGCTGACCTCGCCGTTGAAGATCTGCGCCAGTTGCTCGGTGGTCAGCGTGTTCAACGGGTTGCGCGGATTGAGGATGATCGCCAGGCCGTCGATGGCAATCACCTGCTCGGCGCCCGGGCTTTTCAGGTCACCGAGCGGTTCAAGGTCCACCAGCTCACTGTCCTTGATCGGGCGCGAAGAAGCTGCAAGGTCGGCGCTGTTTTTTTTCAGCGCTGCAAACCCGGTGCTGGAGCCGTGGGCCGCGACGTCGATGGTCACGGTCTTGCCCAAGCGGGTCTTGCCGATCAGCCGCTGTTCATTGGCGCCTTCGGCCGCTTCGCTGTGCACGCCCTGTAACCCCTGATGCTCCATCAAGCCCATCACCAATGCCGGCCCCAGCGCCGCGCCAATGGTGTTGGAGCCCTGGATGCGCAGTGCGGCGCCTTGATCGGGAACGGGAAGAGGGGCGGCAACAGCGTAGAAGGGAAAAACGGCCAACAGGAACAGAACGCGCAGCTTCATGCCGGCACCTTCTCAAGCCAAAGGGAGTGCCGGTAGATTAAGTCAGTTGGGTTTCAGCATTGTGACTGACACACAACTTATCCAAGTGTGGGAGCAGGCAAGCCAGCTCCCACACTGAACAGTGTTGTCAGCTCAATTCGAGCCAGATCGGCGCATGGTCCGACGGCTTTTCCAGCCCACGCAATCCGTAATCCACACCCGCATCCTTGACCCGTGACACCAAGCCATTGGACGCCAGTATCACGTCGATGCGCAGGCCACGCTTGGGCTCATCTTCAAACCCGCGGCTACGGTAGTCGAACCAGCTGAAGCGGTCGGCCACGTCCGGGTTCAGGTGGCGGAAGCTGTCCACCAGGCCCCAGTTCTTAAGGCGCGCCATCCATTCGCGTTCTTCCGGCAGGAAACTGCACTTGCCGGTTTTCAGCCAGCGCTTGGCGTTGTCGGCGCCGATACCGATGTCGATGTCTTCGGGGGAAATATTGATATCGCCCATCACCACCAGTGGCTGGTCGTTGCTGAACTGGCTTTCCAGCAGTTGCTGCAAGTCTTCATAGAAGCGCTGCTTGGCCGGGAATTTAGTCGGGTGGTCACGGCTTTCGCCCTGAGGGAAGTAACCATTCATCACGGTGATCGACTGGCCATGCTCGTCGGCGAAGCTGCCCCAGATAAAGCGGCGCTGGGCGTCTTCTTCGTCGCTGGCAAAGCCTTTGTGCAGGCTCAACGCCGGCTTGCGCGAAAGGAGCGCGACGCCGTAGTGGCCTTTCTGCCCGTGGTAGTACACGTGATAGCCCAGGGCCTCTACTTCGGCCAGCGGGAACTGGTCATCGTGAACCTTGGTTTCCTGCAGGCCAATCACATCCGGTTGGTGCTTCTCGATCAGTGCCGCCAGCTGATGAGGGCGGGCGCGCAGCCCGTTGATGTTGAAGGAGACGATTTTCATGGTCGGCAGTCCAGTCTGGCAAAAGGGCGATGCTAGCCGACAAGTCGGACGGGGGCCAGCGTGGCAGTAGGGCAGATGCGCTGCTAATGTCTGGGAACGACTCGTGCTGCGCAGGTTCGTACTCATAAGAACGCTGCCTTTTGAGTAGCGCCCAGGGAGATTGACGCTATGCCGGACACTTCAACTGCCACTGCCGAAATTCGCCTGCTCAACAGTGGCTACTCTCGCGAAGCCCGCTCCCTGTTGTACCAGGCCTATCGGCATGAGCCGACGTTCGCCTATATCTTTGAAGCCGAGCGGCCGGGTTACGAACAGCGCGTGCGCGCCACCGTGCGCGAACTGGTCAAGCAGCATTTCTTCCAAAAGCTTCCCGCCATCGGCCTGTTCGTCAATGACCGGCTGATCGGCATCGCGTTGATCGCGCCACCGCAACGGCGCCTGGGGATTACCGAGAGCTGGGCCTGGCAGATCCGCATGTGGCTGAGCACCGGCGTGCGGGGTACGCGGCGTTATCTTGAATATCATCATGCCGTGCTCGCGTGCCTGCCGGGGGAATCGGTGCATGTGCTGCCATTGCTGGGCATTCACCCGCAATTCCAGGGCAAGCACTACGGCGAGCAACTGTTGGAGGCGGTGCACAACTGGTGCGCCGAAGACCCGCATTCATCCGGCGTGGTGCTCGATACCGGCAACTCGCGTTACCTGGAGTTCTACAAGCGACAGGGCTATGAGGAAATCGGTGAAGTTGCTGTAGGACCGGTCCTGGAACACGTGTTTTTTCATGCCAACCCCCAGGCGTTACAGGCTGCAACGGTTTGAGACAGAATTATTCAGACAATTCCGGGTTCAAAGAGTCTCCCAAGCTCGTGTAGCATCCGCGCCTATGAAGTTTCCAGGAAGATTTACCAGCGGCTTGATTCTGCTGTTCACAAGCTGCGGCGCCTTGGCGCAAAGCGAACTGGACGTGCGCATCAAGCCCTCAAACGACGCGTTGAAAGCCAATATCGAAGGCTATATCGGCGGGGTAGGCGATCGTGATGAAGAAGCCCTGCTGCGGTTCAGCCGCGGCGCCGAGGAGCAGGCGCGCAAAGCCGCGCAGGCCTTGGGCTACTATCAGCCACTGATCGAAAGCGACGTGAAGGGCGGCAAGAACCCGCGCCTGATCCTCAACATCGACCCCGGCGAACCGGTGCATTTGCGCGACGTGACCATTCGGGTCGATGGCCAGGCCGCCGACCTCAAATCCTTTCGCGTGCCTGCCGGCGACGACCTCAAGCCCGGCGCCGTGCTCAACCACGGCCATTACGAAGACGCCAAGCGCCTGATCCAGAACCAGGCCTCGCGCTACGGTTTTTTCAGCGGGCGCTTTACCCGCCAAAAACTCTCGGTCGACCCGCAGGCGGGTGTGGCCGATATCGAGCTTATCTACGACAGTGGCCCGCGCTACACCATGGGCAAGGTCAGCTTTACCGGCGACACGCCGTTTGATGAAGACCTATTGCAACGCATGGTGCCGTTCAAGAGCGGCACGCCTTACGACTCCGAACTGATCGCCGAACTTAACCAGAACCTGCAAGGCAGCGGCTTCTTCGAGGGCGTGCGCGTGGACGCAGCGCCTGCCGCTTCGGCCAACGATGTGATCCCGGTGGCGGTGCAACTGGAGACGCGCAAGCCACGCACCATGGGCCTGGGCCTGGGGTATTCGACCGACGTCGGCCCGCGCGGCAAAGCCAACTGGACGCGGCACTGGGTCAACCCCCAGGGCCACAGTTATGGCTGGGAAGCCGAACTGTCGGCGCCGCGGCAGAACGTCGGCCTGTGGTATGACATCCCGCTCGACCCGCCACTGACCGACAAGTTGCGCTTTGCCGGCGGCTACCAGAATGAAGAACTGGCCAACAGCGACACGTTGAGTAAATTGCTCACGCTGGGCCCGGAGTGGCACAGCAAATTGCCCAGTGGCTGGACCCGCATCATCTCGCTCAAATACCAGCGTGAAGAATACCGCGAGGGCAACGACTCGGGCCTGAGCAACCTGGTCATGCCGGGTATCAATTATTCCTACCTGCGCAGTGATAACCGCATTGACCCGCACAATGGTTATCGCCTGGCGTTCGACGCCAAGGTCGCCAAAGAGGGCCTGGGCTCAGACACCAACCTGCTTTATGGCACGGCCACGGTGAAAGGCTTGACCACCTTGTGGGACAACCACCGCTTCCTCGGCCGTGCCCAGTTTGGCGGCAGCGCCACCAACGGTTACAAGTCGATACCGCCGTCATTGCGTTTCTTTGCCGGTGGTGATCAAAGCGTGCGTGGTTACGAATACCAGACCCTGTCCCCCGAAAATGATCGCGGCGACCGTATCGGCGGCCGCTACATGGTGGCCTTGAGCGCCGAGTATCAATATTCCATTACCGATAAATGGCGGATCGCGACCTTTATCGACCAGGGCAATTCCTTTAATACCCTCGACCTGCCCAGCCTGAAAACCGGCGTCGGCGTGGGCGTGCGCTGGGTGTCGCCGGTCGGTCCGATTCGCCTTGATCTGGCCCATGCCCTGGAAGACCCGGGCGGCATTCGATTGCACTTTTCCATGGGGCCTGAGCTGTGATGCGTGGTTTGAAAATAGCGGGGCTGGCCGTGGTGGCGGTCCTCGCCTTGATACTGCTGGCGCTGTGGACGGTGCTCGGCACCCAGGCGGGCAGCCGCTGGGCGTTGGGCCAAGTGCCGGGTTTGACCGTGGAGAATTTCCAGGGCCACCTGGGTGGCCAATGGAGTGCCGACCATCTGGTGTGGCAGCAGGATGCCAGCCGGGTCGAACTTAACGCGCCGACGTTTGATTGGTCGCCTGCGTGCCTGCTGCGCATGACGTTGTGTATCAATCAACTGGAGGTGGAGCAGGTCAGCCTGCAATTTCCTCCGGGCACCGAGCAGAGCAGTGGGCCGATTCAATTGCCCGAGTTGAAACTGCCTGTTGCCATCCAGTTGGGCGACGTTCGCGTCGGCAGCCTGTTGTTTAACGGCAGCGAAGAACTCAAGGGCCTGCAACTGGCGGCGCACTGGACCGCCGCCGGCCTGCAGATTGACTCCGTGCACCTGCAACGTGACGGCCTGGTGCTGAACCTCAACGGCTTGCTGCAACCCACCGGAGACTGGCCGCTCAATGCCACCGGTGACCTGAGCCTGCCATACGCCCCAGGCGGCGCGCCTTGGAAACTGGCGCTCAAGGTCGAGGGCGACCTGCTCAAGACCCTCAAGCTTGATGCCGACAGCAGCGGTTATCTGCCCGCCAAACTGACAGGCGAGCTGCAACCCCTGGTGGAAAACCTGCCCGCGCAGTTGCACATCACCTCCGACAGCTTCAAACCCAGCGCCGACCTGCCCGATACCTTGCAACTCAACGGGCTGGACCTCACGGCCAAAGGTGACCTGAAAAGCGGTTACCAACTGCTGGGCAAGGCTGTGTTGCCTGCGGAAAAAGGCCCGGTGGATTTGTTGCTGCAAGGCAAGGTCGACGCCAAAGGCGCGCAGATCGCCGGCCTGGACCTGAATGCCGGTGACAAACAAAGCCTCAAGCTCAGCGCCAACCTGGACTGGCAGCAAGGCTTTAGCGCCGACGCGAAAATCGCCTGGCTGGATTTTCCCTGGCATCGCCTCTATCCATTGATCGACGAGCCGCAGGTCAGCTTGCGCACCTTCAATGGCGAGGTTTCCTACAAGGACGGTAACTACCTCGGCAACTTGAATGCCGACCTCGATGGCCCGGCCGGCAAGTTCAATGTGGTCACGCCGTTCAGTGGCGACCTCAAGCAAATCTTCCTGCCCGAGCTGAAATTGACCGCCGGCCAAGGCAAGGCTGAAGGCCATTTGAATGTGCAGTTCGCCGACGGTATTGCCTGGGACACGGCGCTGGACCTGTCGGCGCTGAACCCGGCGTACTGGGTGGCGGAGTTGCCGGGCACACTGGCCGGGCCGTTGCGCAGCAAGGGCGAGTTCAAGAATGAACAGCTCAAGCTGAACGCCGACCTTGACCTCAAGGGCCGTTTGCGCGGCCAAACTGCTGTGTTGGCGGCCAAGGCCGAAGGCGCGGGTGAGCAATGGACCCTCGCCAACCTGGATATCCGCCTGGGCGACAACCGCATCAATGGCAGCGGCAGCCTGCAGCAGCGGCTGGCCGGGCAGGTCGATATCAAACTCGCGCGTCTGGCCCAGTTATGGCCGCAATTGCGCGGGCAAATCAATGGCCGCCTGGATGTCGCCGGCAGCCTGAAAGCGCCGCAAGGCAAGCTGGACCTCAAGGGCCAGCAACTGGCCTTCGCCGACAACCAACTGCAAAACCTGACCCTCGATGCGAGTTTGGATAACGCCCAGCGCGCCAGGATCGACCTCAAGGGCAGCGGCATCCAGGCCGGTGAGACCCAGGTCGGCACCCTGACCGCCAGCGCCCAGGGCGATATCAAGAGCCAGAAAGTCCAGCTCGACCTGGCCGGGCCTCTGGTCAAGCTCGCCCTGGCGCTGGACGGCAACCTCGACAAGGGCAATTGGCGCGGCCGTCTGGCCAGTGGTGAGGTGCAGGCCGGTGGCCAGGACTGGAAGCTGCAAGCGCCAGCGAAGATCGAGCGCCTGGCCGACGGCAAGCTGACCTTTGCTGCGCATTGCTGGGTCTCGGGCCCCGCCAGCCTGTGCGGTGAAGATCAGCGTCTGATGCCCGAGCCGAAGCTGCGTTACCACCTCAAGCAATTCCCCATCGACAGCCTGGCGGCGTTTTTGCCCAAGGATTTCGCCTGGCAAGGCAAGTTGAACGCCGACGTGCAGCTCGACCTGCCGAACAGCGGCCCCAAAGGCGTGATTGCGGTGGACGCCAGCGGTGGCACCTTGCGCGTGAAAGACAAAACCCAGTGGGTGGATTTCCCCTACGACACCCTGAAGCTGGAAACCACGCTCAACCCCAAGCGCATCGACACCCAGCTCAACTTCCGTGGCGGCAAGCTCGGCGAGCTGCTGGTGCAGGCACAGATCAACCCGCTGCCGAAGAACAAGCCGATCACCGGCAATTTCACCCTCAACGGTCTTGATCTCGCCGTCGCGCGACCTTTCGTGCCGATGGTGGAAAAACTCAATGGCAAACTCAACGGCAGTGGCCGTATTTCCGGTGGGCTGCTGGCGCCACAGGTCAACGGCAACGTAAACCTGGTGGGCGGTGAGGTCTCTGGGCCGGAATTGCCGGTCAGCCTCGAAGGCTTGAATGTGCAGGCGCTGATTGCCGGCGAAAGCGTGCAGCTCAATGGCGCCTGGCGTAGCGGCCAGGTCGGGCAGGGCAGCCTCAAGGGGCAGATCGACTGGGGCCAGGCGCTGGTGGTGGATTTGAGCCTGCAAGGCTCGCAATTGCCGGTCACGGTGGAGCCCTATGCGGTGCTGGAAGTGGCGCCCGACCTCAAGATCAGCTTGAAGAACGACAAGCTCGCGATTGCCGGCAAAGTGCAGATCCCGCGTGGCGAGATCACCGTGCGCGAACTGCCGCCGTCAACCGTCAAGGTCTCGGATGACACCGTGATCGTCGGCAGCCAGACCGAAGAGGGCAAGCCGCCAATGGCGATGGCCATGGATATCGACGTGGTGGTGGGCGAAGACAAGCTCAGCTTCTCGGGCTTTGGCCTGACGGCCAAGGTGCAGGGCCACGTGCATATCGGCGACAACATGGACACCCGCGGCGAGTTGTGGCTCAACGACGGCCGCTACCGCGCCTACGGCCAGCGGCTTGACGTGCGCCGTGCGCGCCTGCTGTTCGCCGGGCCGCTCGACCAGCCGTACCTGGACATCGAGGCCATCCGCAAGACCGATGACGTGACTGCCGGCATCCGCCTGAGCGGCAGCGCCGAGCAGCCGACCACGCAGATCTTTTCCGAACCGGCGATGAGCCAGGAACAGGCGCTGTCCTACCTGGTGCTGGGCCGTCCGCTGAGTACCACCGGCGAAGACAACAACATGCTTGCCCAGGCGGCGCTGGGCCTTGGCCTGATGGGCAGCGCCGGGGTGACTTCGGACATTGCCAATAAGCTGGGCATTCAGGACTTCGACCTCGACACCCAGGGCAGCGGCAACAACACCGCCGTGGTGGCCAGCGGCAAGATCACTGAAAAGTTGAGCTTGCGTTACGGGGTGGGGGTATTCGAACCGGCCAACACCATCGCGTTGCGCTATCTGTTGAGCAAGAAGGTGTATCTGGAAGTGGCCAGCGGTTTGGCCAGTTCCCTGGATATTTTCTACAAGCGGGATTTCTAAAAACCGTACGCGGTAAAACTGTGGGAGCTGGCTTGCCTGCGAAAGCGGCGGCACGGCCAATCAAGAGGTCGCCTGACCCACCGCCTTCGCAGCCTCGCTGAAGCTCGACAGCTCCCACAGGAGATCGACGGTGACTAAGAAATCGTTATTGCCACGTCGCTGGCGCCGTGCACTTTCTACCAAACAATGAAGCTCTAATGTGGGAGCTGGCTTGCCTGCGAAGACGGCGGCACGGCCAATCAAGAAGTCACCTGGCCCACCGCCTTCGCAGCCTCGCTGAAGCTCGACAGCTTCTATCCCATGCCACTTGTCGCGAAAATAGCAAGCAAGCTAATAATTCCATTTGACATTCGCTGCCTAAGCAGTAACATCTTGTCATACATTCACTGCCTAGGCAGTAATAAGGTGACTTCCGATGACCCACTACACCCCTGACAGCTTTCGCAATTGCCACCTCGGCCTGCTGCTGGGCCGTGCTGCGCTGCTCAAGGACCGCATCATCGACACCCATATGGAACCACACGGCGTCACCGCCGCGCAGTTCAAGGTGTTGATCATCATTGCCCAGTTTGACGTCGATACCCCTGCCGAGCTGTGCCGCAACCTGTCCCTGGACAGCGGTTCGATGACACGCATGCTCGACCGTCTTGAGCAAAAAGGCCTGCTGGCGCGCAAACGTTCCGAGCTGGACCGCCGCCAAGTGCAGTTGGTGCTCACCGAAGACGGCCAACGCCTGGCAGACATGCTGCCGCACATCGGCGCGCAGTCGATGAATGAGTTGGCCGGTGCCCTGGCGCCCGGTGAGTTGCAAACCCTGGAAGCCATTCTCACAAAAATTCTGGTAGCTGCCGGTGACGCCATCGTCATCGAGCGGGTAGGTAATCAATGAACACTCGCGCACTGAGCCTGGTGCTGGTGGCAATGACGCTGGCCGGTTGTGCCAACTTCAGCGGCCTCGACACCCAAGGCAAACGCCTCGACGCCAACAGCTTGCAAACCGGTAAGTCGTTGAACGGCGTCACCCTGTCGAACGCTGCGTGGCCAACCGCCGACTGGTGGAAGAGCCTGGGCGACCCGCAACTCGATGGCTTGATTGCCGAGGCCCTGCAAAACAGCCCTGACATGCAAGTCGCCAGCGCCCGCGCCCATCAGGCCGAAGCCGCCGCCTATGCGGCCAATGCCGCACGCTTGCCGACCCTGGATGCCAGCGCCGGCGTGAGCCGCTCGCGCCTGGCCAAGGATCAGGACCCGCGTGGCGAGGGTGATGCCTACGCCACCGTGCGTAACATCGGCGCCAGCTTCAATTACAACTTCGACCTCTGGGGTGGCCAGCGTGCCGCCTGGGAGGCCGCGTTGGGTGAGGCCCGCGCCGCCGAAGTCGATCAGCAAGCCGCGCGCCTGACCCTGGCCGCCAATGTGGCCAAGGCTTACAGCGACCTGGGCCAGGCCCACATCGTGCGCGACCTGGCCAATGACGACCTCAAGCGCACTCGCCAGATGCTCGACCTGAGCAAGCGTCGCCTGAACTCGGGTATCGACAGCGAATATCAATACCAACAGACCGAAAGCCTGGAAGCCAGCTCCCAGTCGCAACTGATTGACGCGGAAAAGCAGCTGCAAAGCGCCAAAATCGCCCTGGCCGTATTGCTCGGCAAGGGCCCGGACCGCGGCAGCGAGCTGGTGCGCCCGAACGTGCTCAAGCCCAGCGCTGTGGCTGTGCCGTCGGTACTGCCGGCCGAGCTGCTGGGCCGGCGCCCGGACCTGATCGCCGCGCGCTGGCGCGTGGAGGCTGCGAGCAAAAACGTGGCCGCGAGCAAAACCCGCTTCTACCCCAACCTCAACCTGAGCGCGAGCGCCGGGGCGGAGTCGTTGCTGGGTGATGCGATGTTTGGGTCGGCCAGCCGTTTCTTCAGCATTGCGCCGACGATCTCGTTGCCGATCTTCGACGGTGGCCGTTTGCGCGCCGACCTCGATGCGCGCGACGCCGATTACGACCTGGCGGTGGCCCAGTACAACAAAACCCTGGTGCAAGCCCTGGGTGATATCGGCAACAGCCTGGTGCAGTTGCGTGAAACCGGGCGCCAGATCCAGGCGCAGCAACACGCCGCAGACATCGCCCAGCAGTCTTACGACACCGGCGTGCAGCGTTACAGCTCCGGCATCGGTAACTACCTGGATGTGCTCAGCATCGAGCAGCAACTGCTGCAAGCCCAGCGCCAGCTGGCGACGCTGAATGCCGCGCAGATCGATCTGTCGATTCAATTGATGCAAGCCTTGGGTGGCGGGTTCAACGCCGATAACGTGGCCGCGACCACGACCCGTCCCGCCACCCGTACGGAATAATTTGAGGTATTTGTCATGGCCACTGCCGAAAGCAACACCCCTGAACAACCCAAAGAAGACAGCAACCCGCGCAAACGCAAAGTCCTGCTGATCGGCCTGGCGCTGATCGTCATCCTGTGTGGTGTGGGCGTATGGGGCTGGTACGAATTTTACGGGCGCTTCAGCGAAAGCACCGATGACGCCTACGTGAACGGCAACGTGGTGGAAATCACCCCGCTGGTCACCGGCACCGTGGTCAGCATCGGTGCTGACGATGGCGACCTGGTCCATGAAGGCCAGGTGCTGATCAACTTCGACCCGAACGACGCCGCCGTCGGCCTGCAAAGTGCCCAGGCTAACCTGGCCCGCACCGTGCGCCAGGTGCGTGGGTTGTACAGCAATGTCGATGGCATGAAAGCCCAGGTCAATGCACAGAAAGCCGACGTGCAAACCGCTCAGGACAATTTCAACCGCCGTAAAACCCTGGCCCAAGGCGGGGCGATTTCCCAGGAAGAACTGTCCCACGCCCGTGACAGCCTGACGGCGGCGAAGAATGCGCTGACCAACCTTGAGCAACAATTGAAAACCACCAACGCTTTGGTGGATGACACCGTCATCTCGTCCCACCCGGACGTGCAAGCCGCCGCTGCGCAACTGCGCCAGGCTTACCTGACCAACGCGCGCAGCACCTTGATTGCACCCGTCACCGGCTACGTGGCCAAGCGCACCGTGCAGTTGGGCCAGCGTGTGCAGCCGGGTACCGCATTGATGGCCGTCATCCCGCTGAACCAGCTGTGGATCGACGCCAACTTCAAGGAAACCCAACTGCGTGACATGCGCATCGGCCAGCCGGTGGACATCGAAGCAGACATCTACGGCAGCGACGTGAAATTCAGCGGCACCGTCGACAGCCTCGGCGCCGGTACCGGCAGCGCGTTTGCCCTGTTGCCTGCGCAGAACGCCACGGGTAACTGGATCAAGATCGTGCAACGGGTGCCGGTGCGCATTCATATCAACGCCGAGGAATTGGCCAAGAACCCGCTGCGCGTCGGCTTGAGTACTGTGGTCAAGGTTGACCTGCATGACCAAAGCGGCCCGGTACTGGCGCAACAGGCCCCTCAAAAGGCTTCGTTCACCACAGACGTATACGACCGCCAACTGGCCGAAGCCGACGCCATGATCACGCAGTTGATCCATGACAACAGCAGTGCCGCCACGCCCAAGGCTGTGCAACGCTAATGAGCAATAACGCCTCCTTCACGCCACCCAGCCTGTTGATGGCCACTATTGGCCTGTCGCTGGCGACCTTTATGCAGGTGCTCGACACCACCATCGCCAACGTGGCGTTGCCGACCATTTCCGGCAACCTGGGTGTGAGTTCGGAGCAGGGTACCTGGGTCATCACCTCGTTTGCGGTGAGCAACGCCATTGCCTTGCCACTGACCGGCTGGTTGAGCCGCCGGTTTGGTGAGGTGAAGCTGTTCCTGTGGGCGACGATGCTGTTTGTACTGGCGTCGTTTCTCTGTGGTATTTCCACCTCGATGCCCGAACTGATCGGTTTCCGGGTGCTGCAAGGCTTGGTAGCGGGGCCGTTGTACCCGATGACCCAGACCCTGCTGATTGCGGTCTACCCACCCGCGAGGCGCGGCATGGCCCTGGCGTTGCTGGCGATGGTCACGGTGGTGGCGCCGATTGCCGGGCCGATTCTGGGGGGCTGGATCACCGACAGCTACAGCTGGCCGTGGATCTTTTTCATTAACGTCCCCATCGGCATTTTCGCGGTGATGGTGGTGCGTTCGCAGCTGAAAAAACGCCCCGTGGTCACCAGTTACCAACCCATGGATTACGTCGGGCTGCTGAGCTTGATCGTCGGTGTCGGCGCCTTGCAGATCATTCTCGACAAGGGCAATGACCTGGACTGGTTCGAATCCAACTTCATCATCATTGGCGCAGCGATTTCGGTGATCGCCCTGGCGGTGTTCATTATCTGGGAGCTGACTGACAAGCACCCGGTGGTCAACCTGAGGTTGTTCGCCTACCGCAACTTCCGCATCGGCACCATCGTGTTGATTCTTGGCTACGCAGGCTTTTTCGGCATCAACCTGATCCTGCCGCAATGGCTGCAAACCCAGATGGGCTACACCGCGACCTGGGCGGGCCTGGCAGTGGCGCCGATCGGTATTCTGCCGGTGCTGATGTCGCCTTTTGTCGGCAAATATGCGCACAAGTTCGACCTGCGCCTGTTGGCGGGCCTGGCGTTCCTGGCGATTGGCTTGAGCTGCTTTATGCGCGCCGGTTTCACCAATCAAGTCGACTTCCAGCACATCGCCCTGGTGCAGTTGTTCATGGGTATCGGCGTGGCGCTGTTCTTCATGCCGACCTTGAGCATCCTGATGTCCGACCTGCCACCGGCACAAATCGCCGATGGTGCGGGCCTGGCCACCTTCCTGCGGACCCTGGGCGGCAGCTTCGCGGCGTCGTTGACCACCTGGATCTGGATTCGCCGGGCGGACCAGCACCATGCGTACATGAGCGAGAACATGACCACCTACGATTCGGCGACCCGCGACGCCTTGCAGGCGCTGGGTGGGGCAGGGCACAAAGCGTACGCGCAGCTGGACCAGATCCTCACCAGCCAGGCGTACATGATGTCCACCGTGGATTACTTCACGTTGCTGGGGTGGATGTTCATGGGCTTGATGTTGCTGGTGTGGCTGGCGAAGCCGCCGTTTGGCGCGAAAGCCGGGCCGGAGGCTTCCGGGCACTGATTTCGGGATGTACGCGGTCAAAAATGTGGGAGCGGGCTTGCTCGCGAAGACGGTGTGTCAGTCGATACATAAGTTGACTGACACACCGTCTTCGCGAGCAAGCCCGCTCCCACATTTGGATCTCTGTTCACATAGGATCAGCGGTGTTTGAGGTTCAGGCCCCAGGCAGTGCCAACTGCGGGTTCACAAAATCAAACGCCGCCAATTGAAACCCTTGCTCATCCACCTGTAACACCCAGCCCTGCTTGTCCCAGTCCCCCAGCACAATACGCTTGGCCGCCTGATCACCAATCTGCAGCTTATGAATGGCTGGGCGGTGGGTATGGCCATGGACCAGGGTGCGCACGCCGAACTGCTGCATCACCTGCGGCACTTCCTCGGGCGTCACATCAACTATGTCGTTGGCCTTCATGCGTGTTTGCGCACGGCTTTCGCTGCGCAGCTTGCGCGCCAGCTTGTGGCGGGTGCTCAGAGGCAGGTGGCGCAGGATGAACAGCACAACCGGGTTGCGCAGGATGCGCCGCAGCTTCATATAGCCGAGGTCGCGGGTGCAGAGGCTGTCGCCGTGCATCAACAGCACAGGCTCGCCGTAAAACTGCACGACACTCGGGTCCTTGAGCAAACGGGCGCCTGCTGCTCTGCAGAACGCTTTGCCGATCAGGAAATCGCGGTTGCCGTGCATGATGAAAATCTGGGTGCCGCTGTCGCTCAGCTCACGCAGAGCCTCGCCAATCGAACGCTGGAAGGGGGTCATGCCATCATCGCCAATCCAGGCTTCAAAGAAGTCCCCCAGAATGTACAACGCCTGGGCGCCACGGGCGCGGCCGTGGAGCAGATCCAGAAACGCCCGGGTGATGTCCGGGCGCTCCTCTTCCAGATGCAGATCTGAAATAAGCAATATCACGCTTAGATGATCTCGGCTTTCTCGACGATAACGTCTTCTACCGGAACGTCCTGGTGACCGGCTTTACCGGTGGTCTGCACGCCTTTGATCTTGTCGACGACGTCCTGGCCTTCGGTCACTTTACCGAATACCGCGTAGCCCCAACCCTGCACGTTCTTGCCGCTGTGGTTCAGGAAGGCGTTGTCGGCCACGTTGATGAAGAACTGCGCAGAGGCCGAATGCGGCTCCATGGTACGGGCCATGGCGACGGTGTACTTGTCGTTGGAAAGGCCGTTGTCCGCTTCGTTCTGGATGCTTGGGCGCTTGTCTTTCTTTTCTTTCATGCCAGGCTCGAAACCGCCGCCCTGGACCATGAAGTTACCGATCACGCGGTGGAAAACGGTGTTTTCGTAGTGGCCGGCGTTTACGTATTCGATGAAGTTGGCGACGGTGATCGGCGCTTTCTCGGCGTTCAGCTCGATGACGATGTCACCGTGGTTGGTGGTCAGTTTGACTTGAGTCATGGTCGTTTCTCTTTCAAGGAATTCGTGGGTGTAGACGCCTGCAGCGCCTTACCGGTTTGGCAAAACTTCGGCCAAGGCGCGCAGTTTAGCGTGCCCGGCAGGAATTTCGAGGTGGTTTTTTACCGCCGGTGCATTAAATGCAGCAGTTTTCGGCCTCGCTCTGTCAGGTACTTGACAGCATCAGCTATGATATCGCCTTTGTTTTATCTGGCCTGACCCGGCCACGTACCTGTCTGTTCAAGGATCCTATGAGCAAGCCCACTGTCGACCCTACCTCGAATTCCAAGGCCGGACCTGCCGTCCCGGTCAATTTCCTGCGCCCGATCATCCAGGCGGACCTGGATTCGGGCAAGCACACGCAGATCGTCACCCGTTTCCCGCCAGAGCCCAACGGCTACCTGCACATCGGTCACGCCAAGTCGATCTGTGTGAACTTCGGCCTGGCCCAGGAGTTCGGTGGCGTCACGCACCTGCGTTTCGACGACACCAACCCGGCCAAGGAAGACCAGGAATACATCGACGCCATCGAAAGCGACATCAAGTGGCTGGGCTTCGAATGGTCCGGTGAAGTGCGCTATGCCTCCAAGTATTTCGACCAATTGTTCGACTGGGCCGTCGAGCTGATCAAGGCCGGCAAGGCCTACGTTGACGACCTGAGCCCGGAACAGGCCAAGGAATACCGTGGCACGCTGACCGAGCCAGGCAAGAACAGCCCGTTCCGCGACCGTTCGGTGGAAGAGAACCTGGACTGGTTCGCCCGCATGCGCGCCGGTGAGTTCCCGGACGGCGCCCGTGTACTGCGTGCCAAGATCGACATGGCCTCGCCGAACATGAACCTGCGCGACCCGATCATGTACCGCATCCGCCACGCCCATCACCATCAAACCGGTGACAAGTGGTGCATCTACCCCAACTACGACTTCACCCACGGTCAGTCGGACGCCATCGAAGGCATCACCCACTCCATCTGCACCCTGGAATTCGAAAGTCATCGACCGCTGTACGAATGGTTCCTGGACAGCCTGCCGGTACCGGCGCACCCGCGTCAGTACGAATTCAGCCGCCTGAACCTGAACTACACCATCACCAGCAAGCGCAAGCTCAAGCAACTGGTCGATGAAAAGCACGTGCACGGCTGGGACGACCCGCGCATGTCCACGCTGTCGGGTTTCCGTCGCCGTGGCTACACGCCAGCATCGATCCGCAACTTCTGCGACATGGTCGGCACCAACCGTTCCGACGGCGTGGTTGACTTCGGCATGCTCGAATTCAGCATCCGCCAGGACCTCGACGCCAACGCCCCGCGCGCCATGTGTGTGCTGCGCCCGTTGAAAGTCGTGATCACCAACTACCCGGAAGGCAAGGTCGACAACCTCGAACTGCCACGTCATCCGCAAAACGAAGCACTCGGCGTGCGCAAGCTGCCGTTCGCCCGTGAAATCTACATCGACCGCGATGACTTCATGGAAGAGCCGCCAAAAGGCTACAAGCGCCTGGAGCCAAATGGCGAAGTGCGCCTGCGTGGCAGCTATGTGATCCGCGCCGACGAAGCAATCAAGGATGCCGATGGCAACATCGTAGAACTGCGTTGCTCGTACGACCCGGACACCCTGGGCAAGAACCCGGAAGGCCGTAAAGTGAAAGGCGTGATCCACTGGGTGCCGGCTGCCGCCAGCATCGAGTGCGAAGTGCGCCTGTACGATCGCCTGTTCCGTTCGCCGAACCCGGAAAAGGCCGAAGACAGCGCGAGTTTCCTCGACAACATCAACCCTGACTCCCTGCAAGTACTCACTGGTTGTCGTGCCGAACCCTCGTTGGGCGAAGCACAGCCGGAAGACCGTTTCCAGTTCGAGCGCGAAGGTTACTTCTGCGCGGATATCAAGGACTCGAAACCTGGTCAGCCGGTATTCAACCGTACCGTGACCTTGCGTGATTCGTGGGGCCAGTGATTCAGTCTAAGGAATTGTCGTGCTAACGATTTACAACACACTCAGCAAGACCAAAGAAGTCTTCAAGCCGCTGGATGGCAACAAGGTGCGCATGTACGTGTGCGGCATGACCGTGTACGACTACTGCCACATCGGCCACGGCCGCAGCATGGTGGCCTTCGACCTGGTGACCCGCTGGTTGCGGTTCAGCGGTTATGACTTGACCTATGTGCGCAACATCACCGACATCGAAGACAAGATCATCAACCGGGCGCGCGAGAACGGCGAACCGTTCGATGTGTTGACCGAGCGCATGATCACCGCGATGCACGAGGATGAAGCGCGTCTGAACATCCTGAAACCGGACATGGAACCGCGTGCCACGGACCACATTCCGGGCATGCTGAGCATGATCCAGACCCTGATCGACAAGGGTTACGCCTACGCCCCGGGCAATGGCGACGTGTATTACCGCGTCGCCAAGTTCATGGGCTACGGCAAGCTGTCGCGCAAGAAAATCGAAGACCTGCGCATTGGCGCTCGCATCGAAGTCGACGAAGCCAAGCAGGACCCGCTCGACTTCGTGCTGTGGAAAGGCACCAAGCCGGGCGAGCCGAGCTGGGAGTCGCCATGGGGCGCCGGGCGTCCGGGCTGGCACATCGAATGCTCGGTCATGTCCACCTGCTGCCTGGGTGACACCTTCGACATTCATGGCGGCGGCAGCGACTTGGAGTTCCCGCACCACGAAAACGAAATCGCCCAAAGCGAAGCGGCCACCGGCAAGACCTACGCCAACGCCTGGATGCACTGCGGCATGATCCGCATCAATGGCGAGAAGATGTCCAAGTCCTTGAACAACTTCTTCACCATTCGCGACGTGCTGGAAAAGTACCATCCGGAGGTTGTGCGTTACCTGCTGGTGTCCAGCCACTACCGCAGCGCCATCAATTATTCGGAAGACAACCTCAAGGACGCCAAGGGCGCCCTGGAGCGTTTCTACCACGCGTTGAAAGGCTTGCCATCCGTGGCGCCTACCGGCGGCGAAGCCTTTGTGGCCCGCTTTACCGAAGTCATGAACGACGACTTCGGCACCCCGGAAGCCTGCGCCGTGCTGTTCGAGATGGTGCGCGAGATCAACCGTCTGCGTGAGAGCGATCTCGATGCAGCGGCTGGCCTGGCGGGGCGCTTGAAAGAACTGGCGAGCGTGCTTGGGGTTCTGCAAATGAAGCCCGAGGACTTCCTGCAAGCCGGCGCTGAAGGGCGTGTGGATGCGGCTGAAGTGGACGCGCTGATCCAGGCGCGTTTGGCCGCGCGTACCAATAAAGACTGGGCGGAATCCGACCGTATCCGCGACCAACTCACCGCCATGGGCGTGGTGTTGGAAGACGGCAAGGGTGGGACGACGTGGCGGTTGGCGGATCAGGTCTGATCGGTAACGGCTGAGTAAAAAATGCCCCGACTGGTTCGGGGCTTTTTTTAAGTGTTTTTTCAGCGGGGCTGGGCAGGTTGGTGGCTTCGAGGGCCGTCACGCAATGGTTAGGTGCCTCGGATTTTTTCTATGGCGAACGGGTTTTTCCTGATAGCAGGCGGTTTGGCGTTCTTTCTAATTTGAGGGGGACGGTTCTCAGGATGAGGACATTTTCAGCCATCTCTCTATAGAGTAATGAATATGCCAGTCTCCATGTTGCTGCAACCTGTACACGAAACCCCCTCTGTTGCACCGGTGAATGTGCTACCGGCCCGTTCTGACCTTTCCCCTCCGCTCAGCCCTTCAAGCCAAAGCACGGCATCTGCCCAATCCTCCCCGTTGCAGGAGGGTCAGCAACGCTCTCTCGAATCGTCACGCTCAGGCATGCACAAGGCGTTGGAGTCTGGCGAGCAACCCGCAACCTTGAGGCAGCTGGCGCTCGGTGCTGCAGTGCAGGAAGGCGCCGGCCTGCCACGTCAGAAACGTGAGTCTTCGCAGATACCCCTTAATCCGCCGCACAGGACGTTGGGCATTTTGGGGGCTCCGACTTCTCACGCTGAAACCGCGGACCATTTCCTGCAGACAGACATTATTTCGCTAATATCAGGTGTGCCTGATGCAGCGGTGATGGTGCCCGAGCACTCGCTGATTTCGCAGCCGTTCAAAATCTACAAACATGTTGTGAATAAGCTGGAGGTTATGGCGTGGCTCAGGGGCAAGGGTTTTTTCCTCGATTCGGTCATTATCAGCAAACAGGGTATTTCGGGGTTTGTCTCACACAAAGGTGAGGTCGCGTTCAAGAGCTATACCTTGCAAGACAATTCCGGCTGGTGGCAGGTCAGCGGCCGGCTCATGAGTGTGCTTGAAGCATTGGACCCCCTTAATAAAGGTGTGCCTTACGTAAATGAATCCAGCCAGAACATTTCCCGAAATGTTGCGATGAGGTTTTATGGGGTAACCCCAGCGACTTCCCCGCGAGAAGCGCAAGCCTTGGTAACCGCTACTGAGGCGGGTTGGCCCGCGCTCTCTACGGCGCAAACGCGCAGCCGCCAACTCGCGCTTGAGCGGGGCAAACGCGATATTGACCAGCAGGATGATCGGGACAACCTGGCAGATGCTTTGGAAGACGCGGCCAAAGGCTTGGTGGACAGCGAAAGGCTGGCATTGTCGGATATAGATTTTGAGGTCTCACGCACAAACCCGTTGAAGAACGATGACGATGCCCGTGCACGCTTGGACGCGTTCGTGGCGCGCCCCGAGGTTCGAGCCATTATTAAGGAAATGGCAGAAAATTTGCCGGACCAGCCACTGCGTGTGTATGAAGGCAAACTGCAGGTATTGCAGCCTATATCGCAAAAGTGGCAGGACGTGCCTGATGGCGAAGGCTGGACTCCAGTGTTGAAAACTGAATTGGCAGCGATTTCGGAGTTGACCAAAAAACTGGGGAACGCGCTTTATACCGAGGAACGCCACGATTTGCGTCAAGTGGCGATCTCCATGAACCTGGGGCCAATTGAAAAGGCAGGTGAGGCTCGGGCGGCTGCAAATTGGTTGAGAACCCGCTTTGCACCGCCCGCATCGATCGGAAATTATGCGACGCTGCTCCCTCAAGAGTGGGCTCCCGGAAGCTTGTCGGACGCCAACAAGCAGACACTGGCGGCGTTAGCGACGGATCAGAAGTATGGCGCCAATACGATAGGCACGGTGATGGGGCGCCGTATCGTGACCGATGTTGACCCGGGGCAGGCCGCTTCCAAGGCCGAAGAAATCTGGGTGCAGTTGCTCAATACGCCAGAGGCTCAAGCCTGGGGCAAGGAGCTCGCAAATGCAGTGGGTTGGTATAAGAAAGGGGTCAATTGGGAGGTGTCGGCTTTGGACCAAAAAAAGCTGGTGGCCGCCACTATCATGCTCAGTGTGGACTCGAACGTGCCGGGCGTTCCGGGCACCGCTGCCGGGTATAACTTTTACGCGCCGAAAAACATGGGGCGTGAGTTAGGCTCAATACGTAAAGACTTTGAAAAATACCTGACGGAAAAAAAGGGCGTGAGTGCGCGCGCAGCACCCTTGGTCGCTCATCTTTTTCTCGCACATGCCGCACCGGAATTTCTGGTGAAGCCTGATCTGCAGCAATTGGCAAAAACCCCTGGGCCATTGCGTGTGCCTGTGGATCAGATCCGCCTGGGGAGCCCGGCGTGGATGACGCTCGCCCTGGGGAGCGCTTTGGCCGAAGTGTGGGGCGGAGCCGGCTCCAGCCGCGGTATGAATGTCAATGAGCTTGGTGCACTAACCAAACTGGAGGGCGTTCTGCCCGAACATAAGGCTCTGGCGGTTGCGCTGGGTACCAGGGTTTCGCTGCAGATGGGTGTGATGAGCGGGAGTGTAACGCCACGCCCTGATGGCAAATACACTCCCGAGGACTATCGCAAGGCAACGCAAGGCATTACCCAGAGCAACACAGTGGTCGAGCATTCGATCAAAACTCTCGGCACGGCGCCACCTACTCGCACCAGCCTGGCAATAAAGGCGCTGAAGGAGGCATTTCCGGAATTGACGGGCGCTGAGCTCGAAACTATCACCTTGAGAAAACCCGCGACCAAGTTTACCCAGTGGGGGCAGGGCACAAACGCCAAACGGCCCACGTTGCTTGAGGCTTATGCAACGGGGGATTTACACGAGGGATGGTTTGGCTTCTCGCATCCGCACGTGACGCAAGCGCAGTTTGAGTCACGGATAAAGTCACTCCCCAAAATTGCCGATCAAGTAACCGGGGCAGTTGACCGCTATCTGCATGATGTCAAAGGCGCGATGCCTGGCCTCATGAAGATGACCCTTGCGAACTTGCCCTTAGAGGACCGGCAGGCGCTGGAGTGGGGCACGGTCAGCGTCTACAGGTTGCGGCGCGAAACCGGTGAATCACAACCGCAGGATGCCGCCAAGGGCAATAAGGTCGCTGAAAACCGAGGGTGGCACGGCGTATTGCTGTGCAGTGAATACGAGGGGAAAAAGCGTTATTACGAGTATTTTCCGACCTCCGGGACAGTCATTAACCGGACCGCCGATCTTTCAAGGTCGGATCTGAAACTTGACGGCCGGATTCAAACCGTGAATGAGAGCGTCGGCAGGTTTAACACAAAGCGGGTTCGCTACTTGCGAGGCTCGTCCCAACCGTTTGACTTCGAGGCTTACCTGACGGGCCAGCCCCCACGCCCCGGCTACACGTCCAACGCAATCCTTTCCAAAGTAGGGACTTCGTTGGCAGCATCAGCTACCAAAGGGCATGGTGAAAAACCTGAGGACTGGGTGCCTGATACCTTCAACTCCGCCAAGACCCAAGCAATTATTGACACTATCCTTCACGGTAACTACATCGGTAACTACAGCGGGCATCGTAAAGAACTCATCAGTCATGCAAATGCGGTACTGCCCAGCGAAGACACCGCCCGGGGTTACATTGATCGGCTGATGACAAAGGAAAACGGTCGGGCACTGGTTTCGATGATTTCGTTCGTCGGTCCTATAGTCAGCATGATTGAAGGCGACGTTAAAGATGGCTTCAAAGGCTTGCTGATCGATGTGATGTCATTCGCCGGTACTGGAGGGTTACAGGCCGGCTACAAAGCCTGGAAGGCAGTACGTTTGGCTTCAGGGCTAAACGGTCAGATGTTTCGTTCTGCGTTAAATACAGAGGGTACTGCGTTACTTCGTGGCATATTCAATCCTGCAGAAGGTTTTCTTGGGCTGGCGAGTCAGCCCGGCAATCTTTTGAAATTCTTGCAGCGCACCCGCAAAGGCGTGCCCACGAAAGTAGGGATGGGGATTTTTGTACCCGCTGATGTTTTCGAAAAAGCCCGTTTCATCCAGGATTCCACACCTGTCTTTTCCGAGATGCTGAGGGCAGCCTCCGCAACGCCGCCGAAGGTGCAGGGTACTGTCAGCCAGGTTACCCTTGAGGCCATCCAGGAAGACGGCCAGTGGTATGCGATTGATCCCCGCAGTGACCAGCCATTCGGTGCCCCTCTGGTTGGCTTTGTCCCCGCCGCTGCTTGATACCTTGGGCTAACCTGTGGGAGGCGTTTGCTCCCACAGGTTTTTCAAGATGATCGAAGATTAGCGAGCTGCTTTCCGAGCGGCAACCCTAAAACGCTGCCGGAAAATTCCGTGCGATTTTGCTTGCTCCTGCACTCAACTTGGCAATACATCCCGTGGTGCTCTGTGTTACCTGTATGCATAACGCGTTGTCTGCTGAATTGAAAACGCCCCGAGCAATCGGGTTTTTTCTCGCAGTTGTCTGCGCGACGGTTTCAAAGGGCTGTGTACTCCAACGGTTGGTAACAATTCCATGATGACGGGTGCGGCGAGCCTACATTGGGTATGGAACTGTCAACGTCTGCTCTACCACAGAATGCGTCGGAGCCCAGTGAGGCTCGTCAATCAGTCGGAGAGTTAAAGATGTTGAACTCAGCTGTGACAGGGATGATGGTCAGAGGCGTTGGTTATGCGCCAACTGTGGGGCGGTCGGAATCCGGCCCTGTTGTATCTGCAGCTGACATGGCTGCGGTTAAGCAATTGCTCAATGAACTGTCTCTCGCGACGCCCCCTGCCAAGGCACAGGCAGCGCGAAATCTGTCTGGCAAGTTAAAGTCGCTTCACGACAAGGCCGGTAGCGGCATGTTCAAGAACAATCTCAATGACCTGATTCAAACCCTGGATGGCCGCATAGCATCGCAGACGGCAGTTAGCCAGCCCATGCAGCAAGTTTCCCCGCAGACAAGTAGTTCACCGCTGCCTAGAAAAAAACGCGACCTTGACCAATATCGCGAATTTTTCAATAAACCCACACTTCGTACGCCGCACTATATAAACAACCAGGCATACAGTGCGCCGATCAGCCGGTATGACTACTACACAGATACAAGTAACCCCGGTAGAAGGCCCGGAGTAGGCAATGAACACGGCAATATCTGGAATGGTTTTTATCAGGGGCCGAACAAAGCGAACTGCACCACGGTTTCGTCAATAAAGGCCGCAATGATGAGGTTTGGTCAGAAACCCTCCGATATTTTCACCCAAGTGAAAGTGTCGGGCGATGGCTATGACGTAACGATGCGAGACGGGTTCAGGCTCTATCTTTCCAAGAATGAGTTAGCGGACGCCATCTACAGATCCGATTTTCGTGGCTCGGATAATGCGATGCTGGCGGATGCTTATTTTTTGTATGCCGTAAGTGCAAAGCGGGCGCAAATCGAAAATAACAAAGGTTATGCTGGACGGGGTTTCGATAGTGCTTTGTATAGCATCAACAATATGGGGTATACGTATGATGGGCTGCGGCGTTTGGGTTTGAGTGATCACATTCGACACACCACCGCTGAAAACTTGGCGTATGGGCAGTTGGGTATTGTGGATCACTACGTCACCAACTTTGTAGGCGCGGTCTTCTCTCATTCTCTTGCGGTGGTTAACGGGCGAGAGGAGGTTTGGGGTAATCAGGGTTGGTATCCGCCAGCTGATTCATACGCGCTGGCCCTTGTCTGAACCGGGTAATCTACGTTTCATGGTTTGATGTGTTTTTCCAGTCTTTACGGTATCGATTGATTGGGTCCTGTCACTCGATACCGGCTCTGAACAAATCCGTTCTGCGACACGCAGGTGTCGATATGGCGGAGTTCATGCTCGCTGCCGACCATGCTGAACAACGTAATCCCTTGCCCCAGCAGCAGCGGAATTCGGGTAATGATCAATTCATCGATCAAGCCCGCTTCAAGAAACGACTGAATGGTCTGCCCGCCGTCGATATACAGATGCTTCATGCCGCGCTCGGCCAACTGCTTGACCAGTGTGCCCACATCCGCCGCCAGCACTTCCACCTTGCCCTGTAGATGCGCGGGAATCTCCAGCGCCTGGTGAGACAGCGCGATCACAGGCAAACCCTCATAAGGCCACTCGGGAAAGGACAGGACTTTCTCCAAAGTCTTGCGACCCATGACCAAGGCATCAACAGTGGCGATGAAGTGTTCATACGTCACGCCATTCAAAGCGGCGGTTTCGTATTCGGGGCGGTGAAGCCATTCAATGTCACCGTCAGGCCGTGCAATGAAACCGTCAACGCTGGCTGCGATAAATACGGAGCACTTGATTTCCATGTGGGTTAAATCTCCTTTTTCCTGCTTGTTTTGACGAGCGCCGAATCGTAGCTTTAGATAGCCCCACGACTCAACTCATGACGAAAATGGCAGTGATTAAAATGGATTGTATTTTCTGCAGCATTGTCCGCAAAACCGCGCCGGCCCACATTCTGTGGGAAGACGACCAGCACATGGCCTTCCTCTCGATCTTCCCCAACACCCCGGGTTTCAGTGTGGTGATCCCCAAGCAGCATTACGGCAGCTATGCGTTTGCGCAGTCGGATGAAGTGCTGGCGGCGCTTGCGGTGGCGGCGAAGAAGACGGCCTTGCAGATCGACCGGGCGTTTCCCGATGTGGCGCGCACGGGGCTGATCATGGAGGGGTATGGCGTGGACCACCTGCATGCGAAGTTGTTTCCCATGCACGGGACCGGGTCGGACAGTAGGTTCAAACCGCTGAGCTCGAAGGTGGACAAGTTTTTCGAGGCCTATGAAGGCTATATCTCGTCCCACGACCATGCGCGGGCGGATGATGGTGCACTTGCGGAGTTGGCGAAGCACATCAGATCTTTTGCCTAGCGAGAACCCAATGTGGGAGCGGGCTTGCTCGCGAAAGCGGAGTGTCAGTCACTATATGTGTTTCTGATACACCGCATTCGCGAGCAAGCCCGCTCCCACATTTTTTACTGTGTTCGCCTGAGAAATCAGCGACGGCTGCTGACTTCAGCCGGCACATCATCCCCGGCCATGCGCTTGCGAAACAACGCCGTGCGCGCCAGCAGCAACGTCGTCACCGGCACCGTGATCGACAACAAAACCGGAATCAGCCAGCCGTGCAACACCGGCCCGGACTTGAGCACCGAAAAGTACACAATCGACGCCAGCGCCACGCACCACGCGCCCAACGTCGAGGCCAGTGCCGGCGGGTGCATGCGCTGGAAGAAATCCTTCATCCGCAGCAACCCAATCGCGCCAATCAGCGCAAATACGCTGCTCAGCACCAGCAGCACCGCCACGATCACTTCCACCCATAACGGCATCATTCAATCACCTCGCCACGCAGCAGGAACTTCGCCAGGGCAAACGAGCCGACGAAGCCGAACAGCGCAATCAGCAGCGCCGCTTCAAAGTACGTGTCACTGGCATAGCGAATGCCGAGCACCAGCATCATCAGCATGGCCAGGATGTACAGGTAATCCAGCGCCAGTACCCGGTCCTGGGCCGAGGGGCCTTTGAACAGGCGCACCAGGGTCAGCACCATGGCCAGGGAGAACAGGAACAGGCTGAACAGGATTGTATTGGAGAGCAGGGTGCTCATTCGAAGATCTCCATCAGGGGCCGCTCGTAGGCGGTCTTGAAATGCTCGATAAACGGCGCTTCATCCTCAAGATCAAACACATGCAAGAGCAGGACGCTGCGGTCCAGCGCCAGTTCCGACCAGATGGTGCCAGGCACCACGGTGGTGATCATCGACAACGCGGCGAGGCCGTTCGGATCGCGCAGGTCCAGGGGGATTTTGATGAAGCGTGAGCGTGGCGGGCGGGAGCCGCAGGTCAATACGCCCCAGGCCACTTGCAGGTTGGAGACGATCACATCGCGGCCCACCAGAAAAAACAGGCGGATGATCACGCCAGGCCGGCGGATACGGATTGGCAACGGCCGCAGCGGCGCCATCAGCAGCGGTGCGAGAAAGCCCAGCAGCGCGCCCAATAACAGGTTGCCGGGGCTCACGGACAGGTTCAGCACCAGCCACAACAACCACAAGGCCAGTGACAGCCATGGCGCAGGGAACAGGCGTTTCATGGCTGCACCTCCAGCATGGCGGCCTTGGCTTCAGGGCTCGGGACCGGGCGCGTAGCCATGACGGCCATCACGTAGTGTTCCGGGTTGTTCAGGCTGTCGGCGGTGGCCTGGGTGTAGCGCATCAACGGTTCCGCCTTGAAGGTCAGCAGGATGCTCAAACCCAGCAGGAAGAAAATCGGCACGCACTCATAGCGGCGCAGCAGCGGTGAGGGGCGTTCTTCGGGGGTCCAGAAACGCTGGATACCGAGGCGGGCGAAGGCGATCAGCGAGGCCAGGCCGGACAGGATGAGCAACGCCACCAGCCCCCAGGCAGCAGGCCGGATCGGCTCATCCACACTGACGCCAAGCCCCATTGGATTGACCAGCGCACTCAACAGGCTGAGTTTGCCGATAAACCCGGACAATGGCGGCATGCCGATGATCAGCAGGGCGCAGGCGATAAAGCTCAAGCCGAGGAACGCCATGGTCCAGGGAATCACCTGGCCGACCACGGCTTTCTGCTCGTCATCGAGGTTCACGCCGGGGCGTGGGTGCAAGGATTCCATCGCTTTGGGCAGTGCATCGATTTCCTCGTCCAGCGGCAGATCATTGGCCGAGCGCGAACGCTCGATCAATTCGGCCAGCAGGAACAGTGCGCTCAAGGCCAGGGTCGAGCTGACCAGGTAGAACAGCGCACCGGCGGTCAGGCTCGGCTGAGCAAAACCGACGCAGGACAGTAAAATCCCCGCCGACACCAGAATGCTCAGGCTGGCCATACGCTCCAAGCGTTGCGCCGCCACCATCGCCAGAGCGGCGCAGATGATGGTCGCCATACCGCCATACACCAGCCAGTCGCCGCCAAACAGCGCTGAGGCTCCGGCCTGGCCGGAGAACAGCAAGGTCCACAAGCGCAGCACGGTGTACACGCCCACCTTGGTCATGATCGCAAACATCGCCGCCACCGGCGCGCTGGCCGAGGAGTAGGCGGGTGCCAGCCAGAAGTTCAGCGGCCACATGCCGGCTTTGGCCAGGAACGCTGTCGCGAGGATCGCCGCACCCGCATGCAGCAGGCCGCGATCAGCCTCCGGCACCAGCGGAATTTTCAATGCCAGGTCGGCAAAGTTCAGCGTGCCGGTCACCCCGTAGATCATCGCCGCGCCAATCAGAAACAGCGACGACGCCAACAGGTTGATCGCGATGTAATGCAGTCCCGAAGACACCCGTGCGCGGCCCGAGCCGTGCAGCATCAAGCCGTAGGATGCCGCCAACAGCACCTCGAAGAACACGAACAGGTTGAACAGGTCGGCGGTCAGGAAGGCGCCGTACAAACCCATCATCTGGATCTGGAACAACGCATGAAAGCTGGTGCCCGCGCGGTCCCAGCGGGCCATGGCGAACAGCAGCGCACTCACGCCGATGATCCCGGTCAGCACCAGCATCAGTGCGGACAACTGGTCCACCACCAGCACGATGCCGAATGGCACTTGCCAGTTGCCCGGCAGGTACACGCCAATCGAACCAGGGCCGCCTTTTTGCGTCCAGTACAACAGCAGAATCGCGATGCCCAGGCCGAGCAGGCTGGAGATCAGATTGATCTGTGCCTTGAGCGGCCGGCGCTTCTCGCCCAGCATCAGCATCAGGGCGGCGGTCAGCAAGGGCAGCAGGATCGGCGCCACGATCAGTTGGTTGACCCAATTCATTCCTTGGGCTCCCGGCCGTCGACGTGGTCCGTGCCGGTCAGGCCCCGGGAGGCGAGCAACACCACCAGGAACAAGGCGGTCATGGCGAAGCTGATCACGATGGCAGTCAGCACCAGCGCCTGGGGCAGTGGGTCGGTGTAGTTGAGCAGGTCTTGCGGCACACCGTCCTTGATGATCGGCTCTTTGCCGATGAACAGGCTGCCCATGCTGAAAATGAACAGGTTGACCCCGTACGACAGCAGGCACAGGCCCATCACCACCTGGAATGTACGTGGCCGCAAAATCAGCCAGACGCCGGAGGCCGCCAGGACTCCAATGGCAATTGCGATGACTTCTTCCATCAGGCGGCTCCTTCCGTTGCGGCAACGGCCTTGGCCTGGTTGCTCGGTTTATGGGCCCGCACGGACTGGTGGCCGAGGGCGGTGAGCATCAGCAGCGTGGAGCCGACGACCATGGCGTACACGCCGACGTCGAAGAACAGGGCGCTGGCGATATGGATATCGCCCAGCACCGGCAAGCTGAAATGCCAGGTATGGGTGGTGAGGAACGGGTAACCGGCAAACAGTGCGCCGAGCCCGGTCAGGGTCGCCGACAACAGGCCGAAGCCCATCCAGCGCATCGGCCGCAGGCTCATCTGTGCCTCGACCCACTGCGTACCGGCGACCATGTATTGCAGGATAAACGCCACCGACATCACCAAGCCGGCGACAAAGCCACCCCCCGGTTGGTTATGGCCGCGCATGAACAGGTAGAACGACACCACCAGCGCAATCGGCAGCAGCAGGCGCACCAGCGCCGCCGGCACCATCATGAAGCCCAGTGCGGTGTCGCTGGCCTGGCGCGGGTTGACCAGGTCGGTGGCCACATCCGGTGCCAGTTGGCGCTGTTGCGCGGGCAGTTGCATGCTTTCCTTTGACGGGCGGAAGCGGCGCAGCAGGGCGTACACCGTCAGCGCCACGGCGCCGAGCACGGTGATTTCGCCGAGGGTGTCGAACCCGCGAAAATCCACCAGCATGACGTTCACTACGTTGCTGCCGCCGCCTTCGGGCAGGGCGCGGCTCAAGTAGAACGAGGAAATGTCGTTGGGCGTCTGGCGGGTCAGCATGGCGTAGGACAGCAGCGCCATGCCGCCACCGACCACGGTCGACAGCAGGAAGTCACGCAGACGGCGGATGCGCGCTTTGCGCAGTGAGCTTGGCAGGGGCGAGACCTCTTCGATCCGCCGTGGCAACCAGCGCAGGCCCAGCAGGATCAGCACAGTGGTGACCACCTCGACCACCAGTTGGGTCAGCGCCAGGTCCGGCGCCGAGAACCACACGAAGGTGATGCACGTCATCAGCCCGCACACGCTGACCATGGTCAGGGCTGCCAGCCGGTGGTATTTGGCTTGCCAGGCGGCGCCCAGGGCGCAGGCGATTGCCAGCAGCCACAGGGTCACGAACACGATGGAGCCTGGAATCTTCGGCCGGTCGCCCCAGCTGAGGCCGCTGTTGAGCATCGGGATCACGCCTGCGATCACTGCCGCCAGCACCAGCAGGAACAATTGGGTTTGCAGGCGCTTGGTGCTGATGCGCTTCTCGATCCGGCGCACGCCGCGCATCATCACCACCAGGCAGCGCTCGAAACCGCGCTTGCCGTTGAAGTAGCTGATCAGCGGCGGGTATTTGAAGCGCCCGCGCTTGAGTTGCTTGCGCAGCAGCAGGTACAGCACCACACCGCAACTCATGGCCACCAGGCTCATGATCATCGGCGCATTCCAGCCGTGCCAGATGGCCAGGCTGTATTCGGGCAGCACACCGCCGACCACGGGCAAGGCTGCGGCGGCGAGGATCGAACCAACCACCTGGGCCGGGAAAATGCCCACCAGCAGGCAAGTGAACACCAGCAATTCGACCGGTGCGCGCATCCAGCGCGGCGGCTCATGTGGCGTGTGCGGCAGGTTGGTGGCGGTGGGGCCGAAGAACACGTCGACGGTAAACCGTAGCGCGTAGACCACGCTGAAGGTGCCGGCGATGGTTGCGATCACCGGCAGGGCAAACTCCACCCAGGCGGTGGACGAGATAAATACGGTTTCGGCGAAGAACATTTCCTTGGACAGGAAACCGTTAAGCAACGGTACGCCAGCCATGGCGGCGCTGGCGACCATCGCCAGGGTGGCGGTAAACGGGATCAACCGCACCAGGCCGCTGAGTTTGCGGATGTCGCGGGTGCCGCTTTCGTGGTCGATGATACCGGCGGCCATGAACAGCGAGGCTTTGAAGGTTGCGTGGTTGAGGATGTGGAACACCGCGGCGACGGCGGCCAGCGGGCTGTTCAGGCCCAGCAACAGGGTGATCAAACCCAAGTGGCTGATCGTGGAATAGGCCAGGAGGCCCTTGAGGTCGTTCTGAAAGATGGCGCAGTAAGCGCCGAGGAGCAGGGTAATCGCGCCGGCACCGCCGACGATATAGAACCATTCTTCGCTGCCGGACAGCGACGGCCACAGGCGGGCCAGCAGGAACACGCCGGCCTTCACCATCGTCGCCGAGTGCAGGTACGCCGAAACCGGCGTGGGGGCCGCCATCGCGTGGGGCAGCCAGAAGTGGAACGGGAACTGCGCGCTTTTGCTCAGCGCGCCGATCAACACCAGGGCCAGCATGACCGGGTATAGCGGATGCGCGCGAATCTGATCGCCCGCCGCCAGCACCTGGTCCAGGTCGTAGCTGCCGACGATATGCCCCAGCAGCATCACGCCCGCCAGCAGGCACAAGCCTCCGGCGCCGGTGACCATCAAGGCCATGTAGGCACCGCGCCGCGCATCGGCGCGGTGGTGCCAATAGCCGATGAGCAGGAACGAGAACAGGCTGGTCAGTTCCCAGAAGAACACGATCTGGATCAGGTTGCCGGAAATCACCAGCCCGAGCATGGCGCCCATGAAGGCCAGGAAAAACGCGAAGAAGCGCGGCACCGGGTCATCCGGCGACATGTAGTAGCGCGCATACAGCGACACCAGTGTGCCGATACCGAGCACCAGCAACGAGAACAACCAGGCGAAACCGTCCATGCGCAACACGAAGTTCAAGCCCAGGCTGGGCAACCACATGAATTCTTCGCGGATCACGCCACCGTGGGCGATCTGGGGGTAGAGCAGGGCGACTTGAAGGGTGCCGACCAGGGCCACAAGGCCGGCCAACAGGGATTCGGTGTTACGTGCATTGTGCGGCAGCAAGGCCGCCAGACAGCTGCCAATGAACGGCAGAAGCAGTAGAACTATCAGGGACATAGGCTTCTAATCTGCGGGAGTTTGGGATGCATCATACGTGCCGCTTTCTCGATCACCAAACGGCAACATGTGGCAGGATCCTACAAGGTAGGCCGAAAACCCCCGTTTGGCATTGTTTCAGGCACCAACTTCAAGTGTGGGAGCGGGCTTGCTCGCGAAAGCGGTGGGTCAGTCAGCACATTTGTAACTGATACATCGCATTCGCGAGCAAGCCCGCTCCCACATTTGACCGAGTCCGGACCTATCCCTGTCGCTCTTGCTCCAGCTCGTCTTGCAACTCAAGCGCCTTCTGCCCCTTGGTCTTCATTTCACTCACAATCACCGCCGCCACAATCAATGCCGCGCCGACCATCGCAATCGGCGGGAAACGCTCCCCGGCAATCCGCCCGACCACTCCGGCCCACACCGGCTCACCGGCATAAATCAACGTGGCCCGCGTGGGTGAAACACTCTGCTGCGCCCAGTTCATCGCCACCTGGATCACCGCACTGGTTAAGCCCAGGCCCACCGCGCTGAACAGCAGCAGCCACGAAAACCCCGGCAGCGCCTCGCCCATCGGCACCACCATCATGAACGACAGCACCGAGGCGGTGGCCAGTTGCACCACGGTCACCCGGCGCACATCCACTTGCCCGGCAAACGCGCTGATCAAAATGATCTCGGCGGCAATCGCGATCGCGCCGATCAAGGTCGCGATCTCGCCGGGGCTGAAATTCAGCGAGGCCCCGGCAGGCCCGGTCAGCAACATCAAACCGGTAAACGCCAGCATGATGCCGATGCTCGGCATCAACCCCGGGCGACGGCCCAGTACCAGCCACTGCAATAGAGGCACAAACGGCACATACAGCGCGGTGATGAACGCCGACTGGCTGCTCAAGATGGTTTGCAGGCCAATGGTCTGCAGCCCGTAGCCGAACATGATCGCCACGCCGATAAATACCCCGGCTTTCAACTCGAACAACGTCAGGTCGCGCAGCGTTCGCAAGGAAAAGAAACCCACCACAATCGCCGCCGCCGCAAACCGCAGGCCGACGAAAAACATCGGGCCGCTGACGGTCATCGCGTGTTGCACCAGCAAAAAGGTGCCGCCCCAGATCATGGTGATCACCACCAGAATGCATTCGGCTTTGCTGAAACGGTTGAAACGAGGGGAAGTGTTCGGGGTGGTCATGGCGGCTCGGTCTTGCAAGGGAAAGGTACGGACCGCACAATGCGCCGCACGCTGGGCAGTATACTGCGCACATCCACCCATTGAGCAATATAGTGCACAAAGAAAATCCACAACGCGCTTCGGTGCTGCAACACGTCAGCCAGAATGTCCGACGGCTGCGCCATGCTGCGGACCTGAGCCAGACCGCGCTATCGGAAAAATCCGGGGTCAGCCGGCGCATGCTGGTGGCCATCGAAGCGGGCGAAAAGAACGTCAGCCTGTCTACGCTGGACCGCGTGGCCGAAGCCCTGGATGTTGCGTTCAGCGACCTGATCCAGGCCCCGGACGCCCCCGACCACAGCCGTATCAACGAGCTGGCCTGGGCCGGTGACATCCCCGGCAGCAAGGCGGTACTGCTGGCCAAAGCCACGGCGCGGCGTGAGGTCGAGTTGTGGGAGATGCAGTTGGAACCCGGCGATCGCTACAGCCCTGATCCCGACCCGGAAGGCTGGAGCGTGCAACTGTTTGTGTTCGAAGGTTGCCTCACGCTGCTGGTGGGTGAGGAAGAAAAGCGTGTCGCTGCCGGTGAGTTTTATATGTTCGCCAGCCGCCACGTCCATGGTTATCGCAATGACGGCGATGTGTCTGTGCGCTTTGTGCGCAACGTGGTGATCTAACTGTTCGCCTGGCAACAGTGGATGCACACTTTGCTGGTTTGAAACGCGCTCCACTGCGTTGAATGGCCGGCAAACCGCTGAATTTATTGGCGATTAAATTCGGGCACGACTCCTGCAATCACTCCTGTATCCCATCGGAGCCTGGAGTCGGCCCATGTCAGCCCACCCTCAACACCCTGCCCATATCATCCGCTCGGACGCCGAAGCCATCGAGGTGGCGACCCGCCTGGCCGCACGCTTCGCCGTCGAGGCCAGCGTGCGTGACCGTGAGCGCCGCTTGCCCGTGGCCGAACTCGACGAGTTCTCCGCCAGCGGCCTCTGGGGCATCACCATTCCCAAAGCCTACGGCGGCGCCCAAGTGTCCTATGTGACGGTGGCCGAGGTCATTAAGCTGATTTCCGCCGCTGACCCGTCACTGGGGCAAATTCCGCAGAACCACTTGGGCGTGGTGGACATCCTCCTGCAAACCGCGACTGAAGCCCAAAAGCAGCATTACTTCGGAAAAGTCCTGCAAGGCTACCGCTTCGGCAATGCGTTCTCCGAAGCCAAAAGCAAAAACGCCGGCACCTTCGAGACGCAAATCCGTTTTGACGGCGACACCGCGCACATCAACGGCGAGAAGTTCTACTGCACCGGCGCGCTGTTCGCCCATATCGTGCCCACCGTCGGCAACAACGAAAACGACCAGGCATTTATCGCGTTTGTTGAACGCGATGCGCCCGGCCTCAGCGTGGTTGACAGCTGGGATGGCTTCGGCCAGCGCACCACCGCCAGCGGGGGCGTGACCCTCGACGGCGTGGCGGTGCCCCTGAGCGCGGTTATCCCGGCTCACCGGGCGTTCGACCAACCCACCGCCAACGGCCCGATTTCGCAGATCATCCAGGCCGCCGTCGACACCGGCATCGCCCTCGGTGCCCTCGAGCAGGCCAAGATTTACGCTCGCCAGGCCCGCCCCTGGATCGACAGCCAGCAGGATCATGGCTGGCAAGACCCGTTCACCCTCGCGGCCATCGGCGACCTGGAGTGGCGCGTTCACGGCACCGAAGCCATCCTCGCCAAAGCCGGTAAAGCCGTAGACCTGGCCCTTGCCGAGCCGAATGAAGACACCGTGGCCAACGCGTCCTTTGTTGTCGCCCAGGCCAAAGTGCTCTCCGCTGAAACCGCGTTGCTCGCCAGCAGCAAGCTCTTCGAACTGGCCGGCACCCGCTCGGTTACCGGCAAACACAACCTCGACCGTTACTGGCGCAACGCGCGCACCCACACCCTGCACGACCCGGCGCGCTGGAAATACCACCTGATCGGCAACTTTGTGCTCAACGGCGTAAAGCCTGCGCGCCACGCCTGGAACTGAGGAACTTGACCATGACCGCACTCAACCTCGCGCGCCAACTGCTGGACAACACCCTGCGCCATGTCGGCCAAAGCGATGACCCCTATGTGATCAGCCGTTTCGGTGACCTGCAGATACGCGTCGATGTCGCCGCCGCTTTGCTTGAACGCGCCGAAACTCACCCCGGCCCGGTGGCTGCGACAGAGGCGCAAATCGCCGCCGCTGAGGCCTTGCTGTTTGCCAGTGCCACCGAGTTCGAACTAACCGGGCAGCGCACCGAGCTGCCGCCGACGCTGGATGATCCCCTGCGCCACAAATATCAGGTCGTCGGCAACTACCACCTTAACGGAGTGCTTTGATGTCCCGTGAAATCCGCTTGAACGCCTTCGACATGAACTGTGTCGGCCACCAATCCCCCGGCCTGTGGGCGCACCCGCGTGACCGCTCGTGGCAGTACAAGGACCTGGAATACTGGACCGATCTCGCCAAAATCCTCGAGCGCGGCAAGTTCGATGGCCTGTTTATCGCCGACGTGCTGGGCATTTATGACGTGTACAACGGCAACGGCGACGCGGCGATTCGCCAAGCGACCCAGGTGCCGGTCAATGACCCGCTGTCGCTGATCGCGCCGATGGCGCTGGTCACCGAACACTTGGGGTTTGGCTTGACGGCGTCGTTGTCGTTCGAGCATCCGTACCCGTTTGCCCGCAGGCTTTCCACCCTCGACCACCTGACCAAAGGCCGCATCGGCTGGAACATCGTCACCTCTTACCTGGAAAGCGGCGCCAAAAACCTCGGCCAGAAAGCCCAGACCGAACACGACGCACGGTATGACTATGCCGAGGAATACCTGGAGGTCTGCTACAAGCTCTGGGAAGGCAGTTGGGAGGAGGGAGCCGTGCTGCGTGACCGCGAGCGCCGGATTTTCAGCGACCCGAGCAAGATCCACGAAATTCGCCATGTCGGTAAGCATTTCCAGGTGCCCGGCATCCACCTGTGCGAGCCGTCACCGCAACGCACGCCCGTGCTCTATCAGGCCGGTGCGTCCAGCCGCGGCAAGCAGTTCGCCGCCGAGCAGGCCGAATGTGTATTTGTGGCGGCGCCGTCCAAGGTGCTGCTGAAAAAAACCGTCGCCGACATCCGTCGTCGCGCCGCCGAGGCCGGGCGTGATCCGAAGAAAATCCTGATCTTCAACTTGCAGACGGTGATCGTTGGCGAGACCGACGCCAAGGCCAAAGCCAAGTTCGACGACTACAAATCCTACGTCAGCTATGAAGGCGCCATGGCCCTGATCTCCGGCTGGACCGGCATCGATTTCAGCCAGTTCAAGCCCGACGAGCCGCTCAAGCATGTGCACACCAACGCGATTCAATCGGCGGTGGAAGCGTTCTCCACGGCAGACCCGAACAAGGTCTGGACGCCCAACGAGCTGGCGGATTGGGTCGGTATCGGCGGCTTCGGCCCGCTGTTCGTCGGCGGCCCGGAAACCGTCGCGGACCTGCTGCAGGAGTGGGTCGAAGAAACCGACGTGGATGGCTTCAACCTGGCCTATGCGCTGACCCATGAAACCTTTATCGACGCGGTAGACCTGCTGGTGCCGGAGTTGCAAAAACGCGGTGTGTACAAGACTGAATATGCTCAGGGCACGTTGCGCGAGAAGCTGTTTGGCGAGGGCGCGCGGTTGGGCGCCAATCACCCGGGCGCGGGCTACCGCAATTTGTCGGATATACATAAGGCCACTGTGGGAGCGGGCTTGCTCGCGAAGGCGGACTAATATTCAACATTGATATCGACTGAGTCACCGCTTTCGCGAGCAAGTCGAATCGTCGCACCGCCGCTCCCACATTTGATCTTCATTGTTTGATCTATTTCAGCCAGCGGACCACCGCACGCACACCCCTTCAATAGGAGTATTACCCCTATGAGCGTGCATGAACTCAAACCCCCGCTGGCGCTGGAATGGCCCGCTGAACGGCTCGACAACTTGCCAGAGGCATTGGAACACCTGCATCACTGGGCACAGATCACGCCGCTGCACACCGCCCTGCGCCACAAACGTGAGGGCCAGTGGTATGCGTGGCGCTGGATCGACGTGCTGCGCGATGTTGAGCGCCTTGCCGATGGCCTGCGCCAGCAAGGCTTCAACCAGCAATCGCGGTTGGCGCTCAGCGGGGCTTTTGAGCCCAATCTGTTGCTGCTGGCCCTGGCGGCGCAGTCCATCGGTGGGGAGGTGCTGACCCTGGCCGATGATCTGGAACCCCACGTGCTCTATCAACAGCTATGGCGGATCAGGCCCAGCCATGCGTATGTGCAAGGCCGCCAAGCGGTGGGGCGCTGGCAAGCCGCCAAACCGGTGGATTTTGCCCAGTTGCTGCGCCTGACCGACTCGGCGCAGCATGTGCAGCGCTGGTGGCAACCTCAGGGTGAAACGCTACTGTGGAGTGAAGAGGGCACTCACTGTCAGGGCGGCCTGGCGGCATTGCTTGAGCAGTGGCTGAACAGCGGCCATGGGCTGGGGTTTGCGCAACACCCGGGCTCGGTGCCCGGTGGTTACATTGACGGGGCGCCTTCAGGCCTGCGCAGGTTGTTCAAAGGGCTGCCGGGCTTGCAGCGTTTGATCTGAACGTCGCACGCTGGCGGCTACTTGCTGGATACTGCGCAGGACCACTTGCATGACATTTATCTGGGTAAACAGTAAGGGCGAAAGGGCATGACTGAAACCACCCGCAACGCTGATGTCTTGATCATCGGCGGCGGCCTGAGCGGCACGATGCTGGCCGTGCAACTGCTGCGCTTGCCTGGGCAGCGGCAAATCCTGGTGATCGAACCGCGCGCCGAACTTGGCCGTGGCGAGGCCTACAGTGCCGTCGAACTGGGCCACACCCTGAATGGCAATGCGGCGCGCATGAGCGTCGACCCGGACAATGCCGAGGACCTGACCCAATGGCTCACCGACTACATCGCTGCCGGTGGCTGGCCGGAGTCGGACGAGCAGCACGTACCGATCAGTGAACTGTTCCCGCCGCGCGGAATATTCGGTTTGTACGCGCAGCAGCGCCTGGCAGAGGCCAAGGCGTTGTCGGCATCCACCGTCGAGCATATCCGCGCCGAAGTGGTCGACCTGCAAGTGGACGAGACGTCCACCGTGCTGACGCTCGATAACGGCCAGCAGTTGCGTGGTGCACACGCGGTATTGGCCACCGGCATGTTCCCGGCCGCACGCACGCCGCAGACCGAATCCAGCGGGTTGAATGCAGCGGCGGTGGACCCGTGGGACGTCAAGGCCATGGCCCAAATCGACCCTCAGGCGCCGGTGCTGATCATCGGCTCCGGGCTGACCATGGTCGATGCCGTGGTGTCGCTTGAGCAGGCTGGCCATCGCGGGCCGATCCGGATTTTCTCGCGCCACGGGCTATTACCCCATGTGCGCCGCCAGCCACCGGCCTGGGTGGACTTCCTCGCCGACGACCACAGCCTGCGCAGCCCCCGGCAATTGCTGCGTGAAGTGCGCCGCCAATGCCGCCTCGCCCAGGCGCAAGACATTGACTGGCAAGCGCCGCTGGACACCGTGCGGGCGCACATCGGGCGGTTGTGGAGCCAGGCCGGTGAGCGCGAGAAGCGTCAGTTTGTGCGCCATGTAAGGCCCTGGTGGGAAAGCCATCACCACCGCTCGCCGCCGCTGAGCGCGCAGTTGGTGGCGCGGCTGCACGGGGAGGGGCGGTTGCAGATTCAGGCGGCCTCGTTCAAGGGTGTGGTGCCGTCCGATGAGGGCGTGACCATTCGCTTGCGCTACCGCGGCGAGCAGGCACTGACAGAGGTATCAGGTGCGGCGCTGATCAACTCCAGCGGCATCGAATACGACTGGCGCCGCGTGGCCCGGCCATTGCCGCAGCAGCTGCTCAAACGCGGGTTGATCCAGCCCGGGCCGCTGGCGCTGGGGATTGCGGCGGACAAGTCAGGGGCCGTGGTGGATGCCCAAGGTCAGGTGAGCCAGCGGTTGTTCGCCATGGGCCCGCCGTTGCGTGGGCTGTGGTGGGAGAGCACGGCTGTCACGGATGTGGCGTTGCAAGCCAAGTCACTGGCCGCCAAATTGGCACATTTCTGAAGGTGGGAGCTGGCATGCCTGCGATAGCACCACCACGGTGTCACTGATGCACCTCAGTGTCTGCATCGCGGGCAAGCCCGGCTCCCACACAAGCCCGCCCCCACCTTTGGATCTTCCTTTACCTTGCGGTTTTCACAAAGCCGGGCTTGAGCCCAAACACCTCAACCCCCTGCGCCGTCGATTGCCCGGTGGTCACCTTCACCCGCTCCTGCGGCTGATCCATGGCGGCGCGATACGCCACCGTCATGTCCTCACGGTTGATCGCCTGGGCCGGGATCACAATGGCCTGCTCATTGTTATAGGTCACGATGGTCAACCGTGCGCTCATCCCCAGCCGCACGCGCTGCACCTGTTGCGGCGTGAGCCTGGGAATCGACAAGGTCACCGGAAATTGCGCGCTGCCCTGGCTGTCGCTGGCAACCGCCAGGCCGCTGACCACGCTGACGGAACCGCTCAACCGTTCGCCATCAAACCCGTCGCCCATCACTTCCACGGGTTGGCCCTGATGCAAACTGTTGATGTCCAGTTCCGACACTTTGGCGACGATTTTCAGCCGCTCGATATTCGCCAGGCCGAACAGCACCTGGCCCTGGCTGACCTTGCTGCCCGCTTGCACCGGCGCGTTGCCGTTGGCGGCGGCCGGTGAGGTATTGTTGCCGGGCGCGGGCACCACGATGCCGGAGAAGGGCGCCTTGACCTCTTTGCCATCGAGCAGCTTGCGCAGGGCGTCGTATTTCACGGTGGCGTTGGTCAGCTCCATCTCGGCAATCTGGCGGTATTCGCCCTTGCCCTGTTCCAGCGCCTGTTGCAGTTCGCTGCGCGCCGCTGCCAGGTCCAATTGCTGCTGCTGGGCCTGTTGCTTGAGGTCATCGAGTTCGTTGCGCGGGATGATGCCGCGTTTGAACAGGTTTTCGCTTTCGGTGAGTTTGCGCTGGGTGTTGCCGGCGGTCATTTCCGTGGTGCGCAGGCTGCGGCGCGCACGGCTGACGGTGGGGCCGTTGTCCCAGTCCTGCATCTCCTGCACGGCACGGCGGGCCTTGAGTTGGGCGGACAGGGCATCACGCAGCTGTATTTCCAGAGTGGCCGGGTCCATGCGCAGCAATAGCTGACCGGCGTCGACCCGCTGGCCTTGCTCCACCAGGTTGGCCAACACATTGCCGTCAAACGGTGCGGTGAGAATGAGGGTGGCGTCGGGTTCGATCTTGCCCACCAGGCCGATCTGATGCACCAGCGCGTCAGGCTTTATTGCCAGCCATTGCTCGGCAGCCGGTGCCTGCCCGGTGGCGGGGCTGCGCAAGGCAATGCCTGCACCCGCCAGCAGCACCAGCAGTGCAGCGCCCAGCAGGTATTTTTTATCAGTAGTCATTGAGGGCTATTTCCCAACTTTCCAGCGTCATGCCCAGGGTCAAGTCGAGCTGGGTCTGGGCGTTCAAATAAGCGATCAGTGCATTGAGCTGCGCGTTTTCAGCGTTGCGCAGGTCAGTCTCGAAACTCAGCACCTGGAAGTTGGTGGAGCGCCCGGCGCTGAGTTTTTCCCGCTCGATCTCGATCTTGCGCCGCGACAATTCGACGGCGCGCTGGGAGATTTCATACTGGCGCCAGCGCGTACCGAGGTCACGTACCACGTCGTTGACGTTGCGTTCCAGCTCTTGGCGCGCGTCGGTGATGCGCACTTCCTGATCTTCCACATTCACCCGTGCACGGACTTCGGCCTGGCGGGTGCTGATGTCACCGATGGGGATCTGCACCTGCACCCCGGCGTAGCTGTTCCAGGTGCGGTTATTGTTGTTGCCGTTGTCGTTGTTGCTGTAGGCATCGCGGATCTGGTTGGCACCGGCCACCAGGTCGACTTGCCAGCGTCCGGAGTCTTTAGCAATGACCAGGTTGAGGTCAGCCTGCTGGCTGCCGAGCAGCGCGGCGAGGTATTCCGGTTGCTGGGTTTGGGCGAGGTTGAAGGCCTGGCGCTTGTCGATGCTCATCGGCTTGGCCTCCAGCGCCTCGCTGGCGCGGATCGGCGTCGACAGGTCCAGGGCCAGCAGGCGCAGCAGGGCCAGGCGGCTGGTGTCCAGCTGGTTCTGGGCTTCTTCCACGCCCAGTTGCTGGGTGGCCATATCGGCTTCGGTCTGCACGATTTCGAACTCGGCCATGCGGCCCGAGGCGATCAGCGCCTTGTTCACCTCCAGCAACGTCCCCGAGCGCTTGAGGGCGTCCTGCACGATGCTCAGTTGCTCCTGGGCGCGCAGCAGCTCGCGGTAAGTGGCGATGATCTGGCTGATGGTCTGTGCCACGGTGGCCTTGAGGTTCAGGCGGTTGGCCTGCTCCGACAGACGTGACAGGCGCAGCGGCGCAGTGGTGGCGTCCCAGCCGGCACCGCGCATCAGCGGCTGGATCAGCGCCAGGTCGAGGCCGTCGCTGCGGTAGCGGCCGGCGCGGTCGGCGTTGTTCAGTTGTTGGGTCCAGGCCATGCTCAGCCGGGTGCCGTATTCGCCGAGCAAGGTGGCGTTGGGCGCCAGGTTGGCGTTACGTGAGTTATCCGCCGAGCCACGGCTGTTGCGGTAATAACTGTTGAGGGTGAGCTTGGGGTTGAAAGTGTCTTCGGCCACCCGCAGGTCGAATTTCTGTGCCACCCGCTGCAAGTACGCGCTGCGGATCGCCGGGTTGTTGCGCAAACCCAGGTACACCGCGTCGCCCAGGGTCAAGGTGGTGACCTGGGCATTCAGCGACACGCTGCGCTCGTAACCGCTGCGCGTGGTGCTGGGCGCCGACGGGTTGATGACGACATCGGCAGCGGCTGCCGGCAGGCTGATCAGCGCGAGCAACCAAAGCCCCTTATTCATCGCGCAAGGCCTCCACCGGCTGCAGGCGCGAGGCCGAAACGGCCGGGTAGATGCCGAAAAACAACCCCACCAGCAACGTACTGCCCACCCCCAACGGCAGGGCGGCGGCGGCCAAGGCAAACTCCCAGCCTGACAGCCAGGCGTAGAGCCAGGCCGCCGTCATGCCCAGCACCGCACCACACAGCGCGCCGACAGCGGTGAGGGTCACGGCTTCGAGCAAAAACAGATTGCGGATATCCCGCTGGCGCGCACCCAACGCCATGCGAATGCCGATTTCACGGCGGCGCTCCGACACGTTCATCAACATCACGTTCATCACACCGACTCCGCCGCCCACCAGAGAAATCGCGCCCAGGGCCAGCAATAGATAAGCGAACGTGCGGCTTTGCCGGGTCATGCCATCAATCATTTGCTGGGGCACCTGGATGTTCACATCGTGGTCGGTGAGCTGGCTTTTCAGTGCCTCGCCGGCGTCGTGGGCCAAATGCTCCATGTTTTCACCGGGTACCGCGCGGATAATCACGTTGCTGATTTGCGGGGTGGGGTAGATGCGGCGCATGCCTTCAGCGGGGAGGTACAACGACTCATTGGCTTGCACCGGCATCAACAGGGCGCGGGGCTGGTTCTGCAAGATGCCCACGATCAAGAACAGGTAGTCGTTGATGCGCACACGGTCGCCCAGTGCCAGGGGCACCCCGTGGGCGCCAAGGGCCTGGGCGATCTGGTCACCGATCACGGCATAGGTTTCGTTGGTGTCAAAGGGCGACAAAAACCGGCCTTCACGCACGGCCAAACGCATGGCCTCCTTGATCCCCGGTGTGCTGCCGACAAAAGTGGCGCTGACGGTCTGGCCATTGAACACAATCGGGCCGCTGAACTGGGTCAGCGCACCGATATGGGCAATGCCGGGCACCGCCCGGCGCACGGCCTCAAGGTCGAGGCTGGCGCGCATCGGCGCGGTGCTGTTGCCCTTGGGCGGGAACTGGGCGACCAGGGTGTCGGTGCCCATGTCCTTGAAAATCAGCGCCGCATCGACCGCTGCGTTGTGGCCGATGTTGATCAAGGCCACCACCGACGAACTGCCGATCACGATCCCCAGCAGCGCCAGCACTGAACGTTTGCCCAGGGTGCGCAGGCTGACGAAGGCTTCATGCAGCAGTTGGCTCAGGCTCTGTTCAACCCGTCGGCTCATGGGCGGCCGGCCTCATGCACCACGCCATTGCGCACCAGAATCTTGCGCTGCAGGCGCTCGGCGATGTGCGGGTCGTGGGTGACGATGATCAGCGTGACCTGTTGTTCGCGGTTCAGTGCCAGCAGCAGGTCCATGATTTCCTGAGCGGTGGTGCTGTCGAGGTTGCCGGTGGGTTCGTCGGCGAGAATCACCGACGGGTTGCCGACCAGGGCGCGGGCAATCGCCACGCGCTGGCGCTGGCCGCCGGAGAGGTCGGCGGGGCGGTGGTGGGCACGCTCGGCCAAGCCGACTTGTTCGAGCATGCGTAGCGCCTGTTCCACCGATTCATGGCGCGACACGCCGCGATAACTCAGGGGCAGCGCGACATTGTCCAGGGCGCTCAAGCGTGGCAGCAGGTTGAAACTCTGAAACACGAAACCGATCTGGCGGTTGCGAATTGCGGCCAGTTCATCGGGGCTTGCGTTGAAAATATCGTGCCCGGCGAAGTGGTAGTGGCCGCAGTTGGGCAAGTCCAGCAGGCCGAGAATATTGAGCAGGGTGCTCTTGCCGGAACCGGAAGCGCCGAGGATGCCGCAGCTGTCACCGCGGGCGATGGTCAGGCACACATCATTGAGAATGGACAGGTGCTGGCCGGCCAGCTGATAGCTTTTGCCGATGCCTTGCAGGGAGATCAAACCTGGGTGCGCGGGGGTCTGTGTCATCATGACTACGCCTGCAGTCTCGACGGTGCCGTCCTGCCCCCGGTAAAGCTTTGTAACAAGTTCGGGAGCTGCCTTGTACGCGTCACGGACTGGTTTTATTTCTTGTTTTTAAAATATTGTTTGAATAGTACCCGCGTTCACTGCGCTTCGCCAGCCGTGGATGTAGAGCGGTTTTACCCTTTGAAATGAATTTCCAGGCGTGCACTCCAGGCGCTTGAAAAAGCCTTCGGCTAGCCTCCGCATGCCCGGTTATACGGGCTTTTGATGATATGGCGCAGTGTCACTACTTGCTTTCAACAGGCCGCCCCGGTATAAAAAATCAAATTATTTTTTAAAACAATATTTCCCCCGTGGAACTCTTTATGGTCGCGAAGAAACTCAGCGCTCCAAACGTTACCAAGACTCGACTGCTGGATGCGACAGAGGCTCTCTTCATCAAATACGGCTACGACGCCGTGCTGCTGCGGCAGATTACTGAGCGGGCCCAGGTGAACCTGGCCGCCGTGAACTATCACTTCGGGGACAAGGATTCCCTGATGAAAACCCTGCTGATGCAACGCCTGGAGCCGCTCAACGAGCAGCGCCTGGAACTGCTGGCGCGCTGCGAAGCCGAATCCGACGGGCCCCTCGATTGCGACACCTTGCTCGGCGTGCTGTTCGCCCCGGCCATGGGCCTGGAGCGCAGCGACCCGGCGAGCGGCGAAGGGCGTTCGTTCATCCGTTTCCTCGGCCGCGTTTACAGCGATACCTCACCGTTTATCCAGGAATACCTCAAGGTGCATTACCAGCCGGTGTTTCAACGGTTCTTCGAGGCGTTTGCCCTGGCCTTGCCGGACCTGCCGCGCAATGAACTGGGGGTGCGCCTGCAATTTGCCCTCAAGGCCATTTCCGGGGTCATGGCCGGCACCGAACTGCGCCTGCTGATGAACTCCATGAGCCTGGGCCGCCCGGCCACAGATGCCGAGGTGATGGCCAAGCTGATCACCCTGGTGTCGGCGGCCATCCGCGTGCCGCAGCAAAGCCCGGAAGCTGAAACGGCGTTGGCCAAGGTGCTGGATACCCAACGTGCCATTCGCGAACACGCCGCCTCACCTGCCGTCAAAGCCTCGCGCTGAACCCAAATCCCAGGCAAAAAAAAGCCCGCTGGGGCGGCGGGCTTGATGTGCAACGTTTGTAACGGATGAGGCTTCACCCTACGGCTGTGGATGTGAATAAATCGTGAAAAATATGTAAGAAAAAAGGCGCAACAGAAAAAGTTTCAACGCCACCTCGGCGCCCGCCGGTTTGTTCCAGGGCGTTCACGCCAATGCTCCGCGCGCTCACTCAGCCGGGTGAGGCCAGCGTTCAAATCTTCCAGTGACTCGATGATTTGGCTAATCGCTGGCGCATCCCATCGACATTCCCCGCCAGTTGCAACGTCAACAACCGATACCCATCCAGTGCACTGTGCACCGGCGCGTCCAGCGCAACGTCATCCGCGGCATGCGCAGCGGGCCGCTCCAACCGTTCTGTGACTCCGGACTTCAATGCCCGCGCCATGCCCACCAGTTGCACGCGAATCTGTCGGTTTTCGGCCTTCAACAGCACCTGCATCCGCGCCATTGCCTGTTCATCCCGAGGATCCGGGCGCGTATTGCCGAGAATCTCCAGGGTGCTGATGCACATCCTCAAATGCCGCTGGATCGCGTCCAGCTCCGTCATGGAGATGCGCACTTCCTTGGACACCGACGGCATCAACGAACGCAGTTGCAACATGGCCGCGTTCAGGCGGTTGAGCAGCTTGAGGTGTTCATCATCGGTGACCGACTGGCCGCTGATGATGCGGCTGTAGATCGCGGCGCAGTCACGCAATGCACTGGCCAGGTTGTAGCGCCAGGAATAAACGGCGTACAGCGGCAGGGCGAAGGAAAAAGCCAGGGCCAGCACGATGCCGATCAGGATATCGACCGTGCGCCACAGCCCGTCCGACAACGGGTTGTCGCCGTGGCCGGCGACGATAAACACGGTGATCGCCGACAGCAGCGCGATGTAGCCGCCTTTGCCGATGGCGTGGTACGAGAAGAACCCGCACACGATGGACATCAGCAGGTAAGTGACCAGCGGCTGGCCGAGGTACGCCTGTTGCGCCACGATCGCCAACCCCACGCTGGCGCCGATCAGGGTGCCGTAGGCGCGTTCCACGGCTTTTTTGCCGATATTGCCGTGGTGTTGCAAGCCACCGATCACGATCAGCATGGTCACCGAGGCCCACTCACCGTGGGGCAGGTTGATGCCGGTGGTGAGCAGGATGGTGGCGAGCAGGCCGATGGACACGCGCACGGCGTGGATCAGCTTGGCGTGACGATAGCGGCGGTAGGGGTCGAGCAAGGGGCGCAGCAGGCGCCTGGCGAAGAGGGGTAGATTCATCGGTATTAAAAGGGCCTCGGTAGTCAGGGCGAACTCGGTCAAATGCAGAGCTGGCTTTTGTGGGAGCTGGCTTGCCTGCGATAGCTTCACCTCAGTCTTTCAGGCAGACCACAGTGATGCCATCGCAGGCAAGCCAGCTCCCACACAAACCAGCCCGGCAGGGTGAGCTGCGGTGTTCTTAGAAAATGTAGTCGGTGGTCAAAAAGCTCGAGTCACGGTTACGCAGGATGTCGCTGACCAGCGCCTTGTTGCTCTCCTGGAACTTGGTCGCCACCAGGGTGCGGATCGAGAACACGCGCAGGGCGTCATGCACCGACAGCGTGCCTTCGGCCGAGTTTTTGCGGCCGTTGAACGGGAAGGTGTCCGGGCCGCGCTGGCACTGGGCGTTGATATTGATGCGGCCGACCTGGTTGGCGAAGGTGTCCACCAGTCGGCCGACTTCCACGGCGTTGGTGCCGAAGAGGCTCAACTGCTGGCCGAAGTCTGAATCCAGCACGTACTCGATCACGGTTTCCAGATCGCGGTACGGCACGATCGGCACCACCGGGCCGAATTGCTCTTCGTGGTACACGCGCATCTGCGGGTTCACCGGGTAAAGCACGGCCGGGTAAAAGAACGATCCACGGCTTTCAGCGCCATGCTCATTCACCACGCGGGCGCCGTGTTGTGCGGCATCGGCCACCAAGCCGTTGAGGTAATCGACCTTGCCGACTTCCGGCAGTGGCGTCAGCGCCACACCGTCTTCCCATGGCATGCCGGGCTTGAGCGTGGTCAGCTTCTGGTTGAATTTCTCGATAAAGCTTGCGACCACATCCTCATGGACGAACAGGATTTTCAACGCGGTACAACGCTGGCCGTTGAACGACAGCGAGCCGGTGACGGCCTCGTTCACGGCGTTGTCCAGGTCCACTTCGGGCAGCACGATGCCGGGGTTTTTTGCGTCCAGGCCCAGAGCGGCGCGCAAGCGGTGAGGTTTGGGGTGCAGCTTTTTCAGGTCGCTGGCGGCCTTGTTGGTGCCGATAAACGCGAAGATGTCGATCTTGCCGCTGGCCATCAACGCGCTGACGGTCTCACGGCCGCTGCCGTAGATCACATTGATCACGCCGGCCGGGAAGCTGTCACGGAACGCTTCCAGCAGCGGGCGAATCAACAGCACGCCGAGCTTGGCCGGTTTGAACACGACGGTGTTGCCCATGATCAGCGCCGGGATCAGCGTGGTGAAGGTTTCGTTCAGCGGGTAGTTGTAGGGGCCCATGCACAGCGCGACGCCCAGTGGCACGCGGCGGATTTGCCCGAGGGTGTCCTGTTCCAGTTCGAAGCGGCTGGAGCGACGGTCAAGCTCTTTGAGGGCATTGATGGTGTCGGTGATGTAGTCGCAGGTGCGGTCGAATTCTTTCTGCGAGTCTTTGAGATTTTTGCCGATTTCCCACATCAGCAGCTTGACCACCGCGTCGCGTTGTTCACGCATGCGCCGCAAAAACGCCTCCACATGCTGGATGCGGTCGGCCACGCGCATGGTCGGCCATTCACCCTGGCCACGGTCGTAGGCGCGCACGGCAGCATCGAGGGCGGTGAGGGCGGTTTCGGCGTCCAGCAGCGGTGTGCTGCCGATATGCACGCGCTCGTCGCCAAACTGCACCGGGCTTTGCACCTTTGCCAATGGGCCGTTCCATACCTGCAACTGGCCGTCGACCAGGTAATCACGCTGTTCAATCGGCGCTCCCAACTGGAATGGCGCGGGAACCTCGGCGGCGGAGGCGGGAAACAGCTGGGCGAGCAGGTTGCTGGTGGTCATGTCACTACCCCTGGAATAGTTGCAAAACATGACTAGAGAGTCACCCAACAACAGGCTCTATGGCAAGGCTTGCGCGCTTTCTTGTACGCCTGCGGGTAAACTGCGCGGCTTTTCAGAAGGAGTTCACATGAGTCACTACCAGCCGGGCATTCTTGCCGCCCCGGTGCCGTTGCAGGCACGCCATCTGTTTTTTGCCGTGGATACCCTGGCCGCTGTGCCTGCCGCGTTGGACGCGCTGGTGCAGTTGACGGATTCGGCCGCAGTGGTCGGTTTTGGTGCGCCGCTGGTCAGTGCCCTGGGGGCTCAGGTGGCAGGGCTGCGCACGTTTCCCACCGTCAGCGGGCCGGGCGCGCATAACCCGTCGACCCAGCAGGCGTTGTGGGTGTGGTTGCACGGGGTGGATCGCGGTGAACTGCTGTTGCGCAGCCGCGCGTTTGAAAAGGCCCTGGCGCCTGCGTTCCGCCTGGTGCAGATGACCGAAGGCTTTCGCTACAAGACCGGTTTCGACCTCACCGACTATGAAGACGGCACCGAAAACCCCCACGACGATGCCGCCGTGCAAGCCGCGCTGACCGACAGCGGCGCCAGTTTCGCCGCAATCCAGCAATGGCAGCACGACCTCGACGGCTTTGCCGCATTGCCCGCGCAAGAGCGTGACCACATCATCGGCCGCCGCCATGGCGACAACGAAGAGCTGGACGACGCTCCCGAGTCCGCCCACACCAAACGCACCGCCCAGGAAAGCTTCACCCCGGAGGCGTTCGTGGTGCGCCGCTCGATGCCGTGGGCCGAGAACGGTCAGGCGGGGTTGATGTTCCTTGCGTTTGGCCATTCGTTCGATGCGTTTGAAGCACAGCTGCGGCGCATGAGCGGGCTGGAAGACGGGATTGTCGATGGCTTGTACCGCATCAGCACTCCGTTGACCGGTGGTTACTACTGGTGCCCGCCGGTGAAGGATGGGCATTTGGACCTGAGTGCACTCGACGTTACACCGCAAATCTAAAATGTGGGAGCGGGCTTGCTCGCGAAGGCGGAGTGTCAGTTGATAAAACTCTCACTGATCCACCGCCTTCGCGAGCAAGCCCGCTCCCACATTTGATCTTTGTTGGCTGATAAAAAGTGCTTCAGATCACCCCACACACCAACCGCTCACCCCCACCGCCCAAAGGTTTAGGCATGTCGGAATGGTTGTCGCCACCGGCGTGGATCATCAGCGCGCGGCCTTTGATCTGCGCGATGGTTTTCAGGCGTGGCGCCAACACCGGGTTGGTGGAGGTGCCGTCCATGCTTACGTACAGCGCGGGCAAGTCGCCGAGGTGGCCGTCGGCGTAAGGGCCCAGGTGCTTGCCGGTTTTCTGCGGGTCGAAGTGGCCGCCGGCGGCAAGGGCCGCGACTTTCACACCGTCTTTCACACCCGCCTCACAGCTGCCGTTTTCATGGATATGAAAACCGTGCACGCCGGCTGGCAGGGATTTGAGGTCAGGGGTGAAGATCAGGCCATAGGCCGACTCGCTGATGGTCACGCTGCCCACGGGCTGCGGCGCGCCATCGGCACTCACCAGGTTGACCGGGACTTGCAGTGAAGCCGCTTGTGCGGTGCCGACTGCAAGAAGACTGAGCAGGCCGAGCATAATGGAGCGATTCATAAAAAGAGTTCCTGATAGTTATAGGTGTTGGGCAGTGTCAGGAACTACAACGATTGGGCCGCGCCGATAATTCCGTTGGAAAAAACATATTTTTCCAACGGAATAACCTTCACGGATCAGCTGTTTTGCATATCGATCCGCACGGGCTGCATGGGCGCAAAAAACGGCATCATCGCCGCGCTCCGGCAATGGCGGCAGCCGTATACGCCCAGCACCACGGGTTCTTTCACTTCAGGCACCGGCGCCTGTTCGAACCAGGTCGGCGCGACAAACCGGTAGCCCTGGCCCGCCGCTGTGGCGATATAGGACGATTCATCATCGCCCAGGGCCCGGCGCAGGGTCTTGATCTGCGTGCGCAGGTTGCATTCTTCCACCACCAGCCTGGGCCAGGCGATGTCGAGCAATTCGGCTTTCGCCAGCAATTCGCCGGGCCGCGAGGCGAGGGCGATGAGTAACGTCAGGGCACGATTGCCCAGGGCCACGGGTTGCCCGTGTTTAAGCAGCAAATGACGTTTGGGCAGCAGTTTGAACGGGCCGAAGTGGATCTCAAAGGAAGCGTCATCGGTAAGGTGGCTGCGAGTCGAGTACGTCATGTCATTAAACCTTTATGCGTTGGAAAACAGCCTGGCGCGGCTCCCTTTCATGCCGGGCTGCAGAAGGGTGTCGAGAGGTTACTCATCGAAATTTGCTGCTTTCATATATAGAGCGCCTGATGAACTAACGTTTTTGGCTATTAGTGCAACTGTACTAATCGGGCCTTCAGCGTTAGTTGCCAGCGAGTATTAAGGCCGCTTGCGCCGAGCTATGAAACGCGATGATTAAGTCGCTTTTGTTACAAATAGAAATATCTTGAAAGTTGGGCAAAGGGCTATTAGCGAAAAATGTGAAGTCGACACGAAAAAACCTGTGAAGGCCTGCCGAAAAGGTCATTCAAACCCGGGCCTGTTGCTCGACGATGCGCGTCATGCCGCAAGAAGGGCCCCGTAAACATTGGCGTTTACCGTGTTTTGGTTTTTTGCAAAAAGTTCAACACGCTCAGAGGGATGAGATTTTTTCAACGCCAGGTTGAGCCAAACCTTTCACGGCCTGTATCTGAAACGTTTCACAAGCTTTCACAGCGAAGGCGTTTTGATCGTGAGTAGTATGGAACCCATGCAAACCAACGGCGGTTCGAAAGCTCACTGTCTGACGTTTTGGGCATTCACCGGTTTGCATACTTTCAGCTTGCTGTTGCGCAACTGAATAACTTCCCTATCGATGCAAGGAGATGAACATGGCTGATGTCCCACCAGTAAAAGCAGGCGGCGCCGACGACGCTATCGCGAAGATGGAAGCGACCTTCAACATGGCTATCGAGAAGTCGGCCAAGATCACCGAAATCAGCACCGCGAAAAAAGCTGAGCTCGACGCTACCAAACAGCGTCCGCAGAACTGATTTGCCAAACGGGCGGCGCCGGCGCTGCCCGTTTACCCATCGCTTGTGGCTTGAAAAAACACTGTTTGAAAAATGTTGCACCGTTGTTGATCCACGCAGGCGTGCATGCGGCCTGTGATTCTCAAGGGGGCAAACCCGAACATGACAGCCTTGATTTCCTTGGGTCCGGTCGCCGGTACTGGCGCACCGACCCTGACTGTGACCGGCGGTTTGCACCAGGGCAGTTCCCTGGTGCTCGACCAGCCTGTCTACACCATCGGCGCGGACCTCGCGGCCGATCTGGTACTCAGCGATCCCGGCATTGCCGGCCTGCACCTGCGCCTGCGGTTTTTTGAAGGCGCTCAGGTGGCGGTCGAGGCGTTGGGCGGTGACGTGCTGCTCGGCGCCAATGTGCGCATTCCCCAAGGCAGCGGGCATCGCGCGCGGCTGCCATTGCAACTGCGCATCGGCACGGCAGGCGTGAGCCTGGCGCTGCCTGAAGGGGCAGAAAAACCCGCCGCCGCACCGCGCAAATTGACGCCGTGGATCGTGGCGGGCGCCTTGTTGTTTCTCTGTGCGGGCGCGCTGGCGTTTCGCGGTGAGGCGCCGTTGGCGTCGGCCGCAAGCGTGGTTGAGGTGCCTGCGGTTAAAAAAACTTCCCGCGAACAAGCCAGGGCCTGGTTTGAACAGCAGCTTCAGGCGGCGCACCTGGATGACATCAAGGTCAGCAACCTGAATGGCCAGCTCAGTGCCACCGGCACCTTCGAGCATTCGCAAAAACCGCAGTGGGTGGCGTTGCAGCAGGCCTTCGACCAGCGTTACGGGCAGCAAATCGTGCTTAACCCGAAAGTGGCGGTGCGCGCTGATGCGGCACGGCCGCGCGTGCGTTTTCAGGCCGTCTGGTTTGGCACCAACCCTTATGTGATCAACGACAGCGGCAAGCGCCTGTACCCCGGCGCGGCGCTGGCGGACAACTGGGTGCTGGAGCGCATCGAGAATAACCAAGTGATTCTCGCCAGGGGCGAGGAGCGCTTTACCTTCACGCTATGACCACGCTTTTTTAGCTAAGGCCCTGGGATGAAAGTCGAACCCCGCCCGTTGATTCCCAGTGATGTGCGCAGCGCACCGGTCGAAGCCATTCGCCCGGTCAACTCGCGCCAGGCGACCGCCTTCGAAGCGGTCCTGAAAACCCGCAAGACCCAGACCCGCCGCTCGCTGCGCAGTGACCTGGAAGAACTCACCAGCGCGGCCGGCGTCGACTCGCTGCTGTTTGGCAGCGCGCGTTCGCTTGAGCTGCTGGAACACGTGATGGAGCACATTCTGCCGACGCTGGACGCCGAACCTGAAATCAAGGAACTGGCCCACGACCTGATCAGCGAAGAGATCGAAGTCCGCCGCAACCTCGAACAGCAACGCTCGGAGGTACATGCCTGATGGCCCGCGATAACGACGACGCCGTGCAACTGCTCAAAGGCATTGGCGAGCTGTACCGGCGCAATGGCCAGTCCCAGCGCGCCTTGGTGATGTTGTTGATCGCCGTCAGCGTCGCCCCTCAAGACGGCGTGCTGTTGCGCTCGTTGGTGCTGGCCTTCACCGACAGCGGCGACGCCACCCGCGCCCTCGGTGCGCTGGACCGGCTGGTGGCGCTGGAGGGCGAGTCTGCCAGCTTGTTGCTGTTGCGCGCCCGCGCGCTGTGGTACGGCGAGCGCAAGGACGAAGCGCGCCAGTGCTTCAAACGCTACCTCGCCGCACGCAGGGCCGGCGCATGAGTGCAATGAACCGCTTGAACAACCTCGCGCGCATGGCCGCGCAACGCACTGACGTGATCATCGTCGCGTTCATGCTGATGGCGATTGTGATGATGATCATCCCGCTGCCCACCTACCTGGTGGATGCGCTGATCGGCCTCAACATTGCGCTGAGTATCCTGATCCTGATCGTCGCGTTCTACATCGGCCACTCGGTGGAGTTCTCCGCGCTGCCACCGCTGATCCTGCTCAGCACGCTGTTTCGCTTGTCCCTGTCGATCACCACCACGCGTTTGATCCTGCTGCACGGCGACGCTGGCCATATCGTCAAGGCCTTCGGCGACTTCGTGATCGCCGGCCAAGTGGTGGTGGGCATGGTGGTGTTCCTGATCATCACCGTGGCGCAGTTCGTGGTGATCACCAAAGGCGCCGAGCGCGTGGCCGAAGTGGCAGCGCGTTTCACCCTGGATGCCATGCCCGGCAAACAGATGAGCATCGACAACGATTTGCGCAACGGCGATATCGACCAGGCTGAAGCCCGTCGTCGCCGCTCGCGCCTGGAGCGTGAAAGCCAGATGTTCGGCGCGATGGACGGCGCCATGAAGTTTGTGAAAGGTGACGCCATCGCCGGCCTGGTGATTCTGGCGGTCAACCTGCTGGGCGGCATGCTGATCGGCATGATTGAGCGCGACATGCCGTTCGGCGTGGCGGTGCACACCTACTCGCTGCTGACCGTGGGTGACGGCCTGATCGCACAGATTCCCGCGCTGCTGATCTCGGTCGCGGCGGGTACCGTGGTCACCCGCGTCAACAGCGACGGCGAAGCCGGTGACCTGGGCAGTGAGATTATCAAGCAACTGGGCGCCAGCTACCGCGCGCTCGGTTTGACCGCGCTGATCATGATCGGCGTGAGCCTGCTGCCGGGTTTCCCGACTTGGGTGTTCCTCGGCTTGTCCGCAATCTTTGGCGGCGCGGCGTTTGTGATGTACCGCCGCCACACCCGTCAGCCCCAGGGCGAGATGGAGGTGCTGGCCGAGGTGCCGGAGCCGGTGGTGGAAGTCCAGGCCGAACTGGATGACAACCTGCTGCCCGACACCCGCGTGCTGCTGACCATCGGCAATGGCCTGTCCCAGAGCGCGCCGCGCCAGTTGCTGCGCCAGCGCATCGAAGCCTTGTGTCACGACATCCGCACCGAGCTCGGCGTGGACGTGCCGGTGCCAGGCATTTACATGGAGCCCAAGGCGCCGCCGGGCGGCTTTCGTGTGTCCCTGGAAGGTGTGCCGGTGAGCGAGGGCGAAATGCCGGTCAACTGCCTGTTGCTGCAGGATGACCCGGTGCACGTACAGCTGCTCGACATCGCCACCCTTCAGGCCGACTCGCCGCTCAATGGCCGCAACGCCCACTGGATCGAGCGCCAGCACGAAGAGACCTTGCGCAACGCCGGCATTGGTTTCCTGCTGCCCGATGAAGTGCTGCGTGGCGTGCTGGAACGCAGCCTGCGCCGTTATGCCGCCGACTTCCTCGGCATCCAGGAAACCCGCTTGCTGCTGGAACGTACCGAAGCCACCTACGGCGAACTGGTCAAGGAAGCCCTGCGCCTGGTGCCGTTGCAACGCGTCGCCGAAACCTTGCGACTGTTGGTTGGCGAAGGCGTGTCGATCCGCAACCAGCGCGCCTTGCTCGAAGCCATGGTGGAGTGGGGTGCCCGCGAGACGGATGCCGGGCGTTTGGCTGAGCACTTGCGCGCGGCCTTGGCGCGGCAGATCAGCCATCAATACGCCGACCGCAACCGGGTGATCGGCGCGCTGGTATTGGCACCGGGTCTGGAAGATCAATTGCGCGCCTCGCTGCGTCGCCAGGAGCCCCAGCGTGAATTGATCCCGGAAGAGGTCAGCCGCGCCTTGCTCGCTCAACTGCGTCAGGCCTGCGAGAACACCCGTGAAGTCAACAGCGCCGTGTTGCTGGTGCACCCGGAGTTGCGCCGCAGCCTGCGTCGTCTGGTGCTGCGCGGTGAGCTGGACCTGGCGGTGCTGTCGTTCCGCGAGCTGGCCACCGAGTACAACCTGCAAGCGCTGGTGACCATCAGCCTCACCGACATCTCCAACCGCCGCGCGCCTGCCGCGGCTTCCGTCACCCCCCTGGCGTCTGCCTCATGATGCGTTTTTGTGTGCTGTTGCTCAGTGTGTTTTCGTGTGTGTGCCAGGCTCAGGAAATTGCTGCCGGTGCTGGTGGCTCGATTAATCTGGCGTCCGGGGAAGGGCGCATTCTGCACTTTGTTGCGCCGGTGGAATCGGTGTTGGTGGCCGAACCGAATGTGGCCGACCTGCAAGTGGTGTCTCCGGGCACGCTGTATATTTTTGGCAAGGCACCAGGCACTACCAGCCTGATCGCGCTCGGCGAAAACGGTAAGCAACTGGCGAGCCTGACCTTGTCCGTCAGCAGCGGTACCCAGGGGGTCACCGCGCCGATGCAGGAATTGCACCCGGGCAACCGCGCGCAGATCACCGGCGCCGGTAACCGGCTGATCGCCAAAGGCACCGTGGGTTCGGTGGCTGAAGCAACGGACCTCAATGCGCTGCTCAATCCCCAGGGCCAAGGCTTTCAAAGCGCGATCAACACCACTGAATACACAGGCTCGGCCCAGGTGAACCTGCGTGTGCGCTTTGCCGAAGTGTCCCGTTCCGAACTGCTGCATTACGGCGTGAACTGGAACGCGATGTTCAACAACGGCACGTTTTCCTTCGGCCTGATCACCGGCGGCGGTTTGGCGGCGGCGACTGCCGGTGGCCTGGCCACGGCGGGCACCGGCTCGGGCAACGTGAACATCGACGGCATGCTCGATGCGCTGCAAGCCAACGGCGTGCTGCAGATCCTCGCCGAACCGAATATCACCGCCATGACCGGCCAGACTGCCAGCTTCCTCGCCGGTGGCGAAGTGGCGATTCCGGTGCCGGTCAACCGTGACCTGGTAGGTATCGAATACAAGTCGTTTGGTGTGTCGCTGCTGTTCAACCCCACCCTGCTGCCCAACGGCCGGATCGCCCTGCAAGTGCGCCCGGAAGTCAGCAGTGTGGTCAGCGGCGGCACCGTGGATTTCGGCAATTTCCATGTGCCGTCCTTCAGCGTGCGCCGCGCGGATACCCGCGTGGAAGTCGGCAGCGGGCAGACGTTTGCCATCGCGGGTTTGTTCCAGCGTGAGAGCAGCCAGGACATCGAAAAGCTGCCGTTGCTAGGCGACTTGCCGATCCTGGGCAACCTGTTCCGCTCCAAGCGTTTCCAGCGCAATGAAACGGAATTGGTGATTTTGATCACGCCGTATCTGGTGGAGCCGGTGCGCGGTCGCACCCTCGCCACGCCCCTGGACGCGCCAGCGGTTACCGCAGCGGCCACCGGGCCACGCAGCGGCGGGGCGTTCGGTTTTTACATGAATTGATGAGGGGGCTTGCGATGACTGTTTTACGTGTGTTGATGCTGCTCCCCCTGGCGCTGATGGGCTGCCAGACTCACCTGGCGCCGGTGTATTACTCGCCGGAGTACCGCGCCGATGGGTTGCCCACCCAGTGTCAGCAGCCGCCTGCGACCGACACGATTGGGTTGGATGAGGATTTCAAACCGACGTTGCCGCTGGGCTGTGCGAACAATCTGAATTTGATGCAGATGGTCGAGCGTAAGCAGGACCTGACCCAGGGCCGCGCCACCGGACCTGCCATGGCCGCGCCAGTAGGCCGCGCCGCGCAGGTGTATATCGAGGGGTTTGATCGGGAGCAGTTGCAGCGGCGTAAGGATCAGCAAGAGGCCAAGGCCGAAGCGGCGGGGGGCGGGCAATGACCTCCCTGGAAGTGATCGTTCCCTGTGACGAGCGGGCTTGTTATGGAAAGTGGGCTTATTGTGGCGAGCGGGCTTCCTGTGGCGAGCGGGCTTGCCCCGCGTTGGGCTGCGAAGCAGCCCCTTTCAATACCACCGCGATTAAACAGACACATCGCATGGCCCGGTTTTGGGGCCGCTTCGCAGCCCAACGCGGGGCAAGCCCGCTCGCCACAGTAAGCCCGGCAGCCTCAGGTTCAACGCGGATCAACCAACCCCAGTTCCTTGGCTTGCGCCACAGGATCGCTGATCGCCTTGATGCGCTTCGCTTCCGTCACCAGGCGCTCGCGCTCGGCGGCGGGGATGTCGTCCAGCGGCAAGCCGGCAACGCGTTGCTCGTAGCCGGCCAACACCATTACCAGCAGCTCGTTGCGTTGATGCCTTGGCAGTGCGCGGGGCGATTGGGTGACGGGGGCGATGGTGTCCAGCGCCTGTTGCGACTGCCCGCCCAGGGCGTAGGCCAGGGCCAGGTTGCAGCGGTTGTCGAGGTCGTCGGGCTTGAGGCTCAGGCTCTTGGCGAAGGCGGTTTGCGCGGCACCGGCCTGGCCGTTGAGGATTTGCGCGACGCCCAGGCGGGTGTAGGCGACCGGCAGGTGGTTGATCTCTGCGGCCTGGCCCAGAGCAGTGACGGCGCGTTGGGTCTTGCCCAGTTGCAGTTGCGCAGTGCCAAGGCCGAGCAGGGCGTCGGCGTTGCGTGCGTCAAACCCCAGGGCTTGCTGGAAGGCGCGTTCGGCGCCGAGTGCGTCCTTGGCGTCGAGCCTGGCCTGGCCGAGTTTGAGCCACAGGTCGAGGTTGGCCCCCGGTTGTTGGGTCGCGCGTTCGTACAGCGCCGCCGCGCTGGCGTAGTCGCCGCGTTTGCTCAGGTCGCCCGCCAGTTGCAGGGACTTGTCGGAATCGGTTGCAGGTTTACTCGAGCAGGCGGCGAGAAGCAGGGTACTGGCAAGCAGAAAATTCTTGGACATCGTCACAACTCGTCTGGCAAAGGCGCAGGCCATGTAAGCATATTTTTGACGGCACTCCTATGCCTCTTCAACGCCAGTTTCGCCAGCGCCGCCGAAGAGCCCGCGTGGTTCTCCAAACCCTACGCCTACGTGCTGGTGGACCAGGATGTGCGCAGCGCCCTGGAAGAATTCGGCCACAACCTCGAGGTGCCCCTGGTGCTCTCGGACAAAGTGCGCGGCAAGGCCCGCAGCACGATTCGCGCGGCCACCGCCGGTGAGTTTCTGCAAACCCTGTGCAGCACCAACGGCCTGACCTGGTACTTCGACGGCAACCTTCTGTACCTCAACACCAGCGACGAAATCACCACCAAGTTGTTCAAGGCCAGCGCCCTGAACCTGGACCAGTTGCAGGCCTATTTGAACAACCTCGATGTGTTCGGCCAGCAGTTGTCCATGCGCAATGGCCCCGAGGGCGATGAAGTATTCGTGTCCGGACCACCGCCGTACCTGGCGTTGGTGCAACAGCACGTCGATCACCTGCAACCCGTTCGTGTGGCCGCCCCGGTGGCGCGCGGGCAGGGTGTGCGGGTGTTCCGCGGCGCGCAAGTCAGCACTGAAACCCCAAACCAGTAAAGGAGCAGCACCATGTCCGTAACGGCCGTAGACAGCAATCTCGCCCCTGGTGGCGCCAGCCCTGAAGCCAAGTTCAATGCCGCGGTGGATAACGCCAAGGCCGCCGACAAACCGGCGGATACCTCGGACGCAGACGACGCCAAGTTCAACGATGCGTTGATCACCCAGGCCGTCACCATCGGTGGCCAGTTCATCATCATGCCGAAGATGCAGGAACTGCTGAACGATGCCATGTCCGATGACGACGACGAGTAGGAACCTCTTATGACTATCAGTCTCGCCGCCGGCGCTTCGGCCTTGCCGCCGTCCGCTGGCGCGGGGCCCGCCGGGGCCTCGCAGAATCTGTTCGAGCACATGGCCAATACCGCCAAGGGCATGCCCGAAGGCGCGAGCCCGCACCAGATCGGCTCGGGCTTGATGGAACGCATGAACAGTTTTATCGACCGCACGCGCGCGTTTTCCGAGCGTGCCGACGTGCTCACCAACAACCCGTCGGCGCCGCCACCGGCCTCGGCGCAAATCCGCACGGCCAGTGCCTCACCTCAGGCAGAACCGGGGAAAAAAGTCGGCGAGCAGCAGGTCGACCAGATCGTCCATTCCCTGGGCAAGATGTTCGACTACTCCATCGAAACCCAGATGGTGGTGCGCGGTGCGACGCAGATTTCCGGTTCCGCCAACACGCTGCTCAAGGGTCAATAACGCCATGCCAAGCCCAAACCGCGCCTTGCGCCTGTTGCTGATCGGCCTGCTCGCCAGCCTGTTGCAAGCGTGCAACACCGACCTCTATACCAACCTCAGCGAGCGCGACGCCAACGCCATGGTCGCGGTGCTGCTGCGCGGTGGCATTCCGGCAGAGCGCAAGACCCAGGACAACGGCCAGCTCAAGGTGGTGGTCGACGAAGAACGCTTCGCCGAAGCCATGACCCTGCTCGACAACGCCGGCCTGCCGCAGCAGAGCTTTTCCAACATGGGCGAGGTGTTCAAGGGCAATGGCTTGGTGTCGTCGCCGGTGCAGGAACGGGCGCAGATGATTTATGCGCTGAGCGAAGAGCTGTCGCACTCGGTGTCGCAGATCGACGGCATCGTGGCCGCGCGCGTGCACGTGGTGCTGCCGGATAACGACTTGCTCAAGCGCGTGATTTCGCCATCCTCGGCCTCGGTGCTGGTGCGCTACGACCCGGGCACCGACATCAACACATTGATCCCGCAGATCAAGACGCTGGTGGCCAATGGCATTTCCGGCCTGAGCTACGACGGTGTTTCCGTTACGGCGATCAAGGCGGCTGTCGCCATCAGCCAGAACCCCGCGCAACCGCGCCTGGCGCGTTTTATGGGCCTGTGGATGCTCGAAGACAACGTGCCTCAGGCGCGTTTCATGTTCGGCGGTTTGCTGCTGATCGCCCTCGGCGCCCTCGGTGTGTTGGCTCGCCAGCATTGGGCGCGGCGTCAGTCACAGGCCCTGTATGTACTCAAGGAGGGTGAATGAGCTTGTTTGAACGCTGGCAAGGGCTGATCGCCGAGCCGTTGCAGTTTGTGCGTGGGCCGAGCCTGGGCGCCTGTTTTGCCGATGACCTGCCGGATGAAGTGCTGCACGCCATGCAGGCCCAGCCGCGTTTTCGCCAGCGGCTAGAGGAGTTGCTGGTCAGCCATTACCAACTGGCGCCGCTGGAGCAACTGGTCTCGCCGTTGGCCGCTGACTTGCCGGTGCTGTTGTTGTCGGACGCGCAGTTTGCCCGCCTGCCAAGGTTGTGCGGGGCCATCTGGCATGCCTCGACCTTGAGCCGCGAGATTCGCCGCGAGGTGGTCAACGAGCTGCGCGCCGGCCTGGGGGCGCAAGTGTTCAGCCAGGCCCTGGCCCTTCGGCAACTGGGCGGCGCGGCAGATTTGCTGCGTGACCCCGCCGAGCTGATCGAAGCGATTGACCGCGACGGCCAGGGCTGTGTCGCCGCCTGGCTGCACGCCCAGCACGCCGATTTCCAAGGCTGGTTGCGCTTGCGTTTCGCCTTCCCCCAGGGCCACAGCGCCCGGCTGCCGCGCGACCTGGAAGTTGTTCAGGCCGCCGCCGCGTGCCTTGCCGCCGAGGACATTGCCCCATGAGTGAATTACCGAGCCGTCCGACGGCGCGCATCCTGCGTGCCGAAGAAGCCGCACTCTGGACTGACGGGTTTGCCTTTCTGCAAGCCGCCAAAGCGCAGGCCGAGCAGGTCAAGGCCGACAGCGACCAGTGGCTGGATGCCGCCCGTGCCGAAGGGTTTGAAAGCGCACGGCAAGAGGGCGCCGAGCAGGTCGCGCAGTTGCTGGTGCAAACCCAGTCTCAGGTGCAGCATTACCTGAGCGGCCTGGAAACTGCATTGGCTGATTTGGCCTTGGGCATCGTGCGTGAAGTGTTGGGTGAGCTGGACAATGCCGACCGCGTGGTGCGCTGCACGCGCCAGGCGCTCAGCGCATTTCGTCAGGATCAGGCACTGACGCTGTGGGTGGCGCCTGCCGAGGTGGATGCCTTGCGCCAGCGCCTCAAAGGTGAAGGGCTGGCGATTGCCGTGGACAGCGATGAGCAGTTGAGCGCCGGCCAGGCACGGCTGAGCAGTGCTGCCGGTTCCGTCGAACTGGGCCTGGAAGCGCAATTGCAAACCCTGCGTCGCAGCCTGTTGCCCTTCGCCGAAGAGGGCGTGGCATGAACCTGGAGCAGTTGCTGCCGCGCTTGAATGAGCGCCTGGCCCAGGCGCGACTGCGGCCGATGCACGGCACGGTGTTGAGCATTCGCGGCGTATTGCTGCGCGCCAGTGTGGCCGGGGCGAGCATTGGTGAACTGTGCCAGCTGCGTGACCCGGGCAGCGGTCGCAGCCTCAGTGCCGAGGTGATCGGGTTTGATGGCGACGAAGCGATCCTGTCGCCCATCGGCTCCATGGAAGGCCTGTCCACCCGTACGCAAATCACCGCCACCGGCGAGACGCTGGGCGTGGCGGTCGGTGATGCGCAGCTCGGGCGGGTGATCAGCCCCATGGGCGAATTTCTGGATGGCGACGGCATCCCGCCGACCGTGGCCTTGCAGCACTACCCGTTGCACGCCGAACCGCCCGCGCCCTTTTCACGGCAGCTTATCGTGCGCTCTATGGCGCTGGGCATCCGCTCCATCGACGGCCTGCTGACCCTGGCCCAAGGCCAACGCATGGGCATCTTTGGTGAGCCCGGCGTGGGCAAATCCTCGTTGCTGGCCAGCATCATCCGCAACAGCGAAGCCGATGTGATCGTGATCGGCCTGATCGGTGAGCGGGGCAGGGAGGTGCGAGAGCTGCTCGACGTGCAACTCGACGCTCAGGCCCGCGCCCGCACTGTGGCAGTGGTGGCTACCTCGGATCGCCCGGCGGCCGAACGGGTGCGCGCGGCGTTTGTCGCCACCACCCTCGCCGAATACCACCGTGATCAGGGGCGCAATGTGCTGCTGCTGATGGACAGCCTGACCCGTTTCGCCCGCGCCCAGCGTGAGATCGGCCTGGCCGTGGGTGAGCCGCCGACCCGGCGCGGTTATCCGCCCTCCTTCTTTTCGGCGTTACCGCGCCTGCTGGAACGTGCAGGCCCTGGCCCCACCGGCAGCATTACGGCGCTGTACACCGTGCTGACCGAAGGCGATGCCGCCAGTGACCCGGTGGCGGAAGAGGCACGTTCGATCCTCGACGGGCATATCGCCCTCAGCGCCGAGCTGGCCCAGCGTAACTACTTCCCGGCAGTCGATGTGCTGCGCAGCCGCAGCCGTTTGATGGAGCAGGTCGCCGGTGAAGAGCACAAACGCCTGGCCATGCGCATCCGTGAGCTGATGGCGCGCTATGGCGAGATCGAAATGCTGATCCGCGTGGGTGAGTACTCGGCCGGCAGCGACCCGTTGGCTGACGAAGCCATCACTCGGCACTCCGCCATCGAAGCCTTTTTGCGGCAGAACGCCGGTGAACCGAGCAGCCTGGAACAAACCCTGATCCGCATGCGCCAGGTGTTGGCATGAGAAGGTTTAGCGATTGCAGGCCTTGTTTTTGTGCCGGGCAAGCTCTTTGTGGCGAGCAGGCTTGCCCTGCGTTGGGCTGCGCAGCAGCCCCAGAAACGGCGAGCGTATTTTGCCCGGAAAAGCGCGGTGCTTTTGATGGGGCTGCTGCGCAGCCCAACGCGGGGCAAGCCCGCTCGCCACTGAATTTTGTGTTGGCATGATGATGGAGACGGTCCAATGAAAACCAATGAACTGCGCACCCTGCAAACCCTGCGGGTATTGCGTGAGCAGCGCGCCGCCAGCCAACTGGCTGCCCAGCAGCAACGCTGCGAGCAAACCCATGGCGTGCTGACCGACGCCAAGGAGCAACTGCGCCTGCACCGTGAAGCCATTGCCGAGGAAGCGCGGCAGGTCTATGCCTCCCTCACCGAAGGTTTGTCGGTCGCCAGTTGGCAGGCCGCGCAGGATCGCCTGCGAGGGCTGTCGGATGATCAGCAGTTGCTGGAAAACGACGTGACCCATGTCTCCACGACCCTGCAAAGCCAGGAGCGTGAGCGTGACCTGTTTCGCCAGGAGCGCCTGAGCCGTCAGCGCCAGTCCGACGCCTGGCAAAGCCTGCTGGAAGGCCGCGAAAGCGATGAGCGCCGCGTCGGCGAACTGCGCGACGAAGGCGTCGGCACATGATCGCAGCCCTTGCCGACCCTCTGTCGCCGTGGCTGACCCATTACGACCCGGCGTTGCTTGCGCTGCACAACCAATTGCACCGCCGTCGCCGTGCTTGGCAAGGCCGTTGTGCCGGGCAGGACCTGCGCGTGAGTTGGGCCGCCGAGCCGCAGGCCCTCAGCGCGCCGCGCGATGTGCTGCTGTTGCTCGGCCGCGCCCCGGTGCGCCTGCGTTTGTCGGCGGCGGCCCTTGAACAGGTGATGGTGCCGCTGGCGTTGCAGTTTGACGTGCAACAGCTGCCGTCATTGCCGCGCTCGTTGCTGCTGGAGCTGGCGGTGCTCGACCTGATCGAGTCCCTGGAGCCGCTGCTGGGCCACGCCGTGCAATTGCTTGAAGCCACTGAAGGTCTGGAACAGCGGCCGTTTGCTGTGCACCTGGCCCTGGAATTGAGCTTCGGCAACGGGCCGGCCATCAGCGCGCAACTGGACCTGAGTGAAGGCGCCGCCGTGATGGTGGCGCAGTTGTTGGCGCAATACGCCGAACTTGAACCGGACCCGTTGCCTGGCCTGCGCCAGACGCTGGCGGTGGTGGCCGGGCGGCAATGGCTGAGCCTCGGCGAGCTGAGCAGCCTGCGCCCCGGCGATGTGCTGATGCTGGAGCAAAGTTCGGGTTTGTTGCTCGACCTCGACGGTCGCTTGCAGGCCCGCTGCCAACAGCAGGGCGACGCGTTGCGCCTGCAAGAAGAATTGAAAGCGCCCCTTTTGGACATGGAGAACACGATGACTGACGTTGATGCGGCTGCGGCCCTGGATGACTTGCCGCTGAAACTGGTGTGCCAGGTCGGCAGCCTGGAACTGACACTTGCGCAATTGCGCGAGCTGGGTGCGGGCAGCCTGTTGCAACTCAATACACCTGGCGTGGACAACGTGGACCTGATGGTCAACGGGCGTCGCGTCGGCCAGGGCCAACTGGTGAAAATCGGTGACGGCCTGGGTGTGCGCCTGCTGAGTTTCGCCACCCCATGACCGGTTATCAGCCGAACCTGATCGAGATTATCCTGGTCGTTGCGACGATCGGGCTGATCCCGTTGGCGGTGGTCACACTCACCGGTTTCATGAAAATCTCGGTGGTGCTGTTCCTGATCCGCAACGCCCTTGGGGTACAACAAACGCCGCCGAACCTGGTGCTGTATGGCATCGCACTGATTTTGTCGGTGTACGTGACCACGCCGTTGATTGGCGACATGTACCGGCAAGTGGAGGGCCGCGACCTCAATATCGAGCATGTGGAGCAACTCAAGGACCTTGGCGACGCCCTGCGCCCGCCGTTGCAGGCGCACTTGAAGCGGTTCGCCAATGAATCCGAGCGCGGCTTTTTTGTGCAGGCCACCGAGACCATTTGGTCGCCTGAAGCCCGTGCCGACCTGCGTGACGACGACCTGGTGGTGTTGATCCCTGCGTTTGTCAGCTCGGAACTGACCCGCGCCTTCGAGATTGGCTTTTTGCTCTACATCCCGTTTCTGGTGGTGGATTTGCTGGTGTCCAACGTGCTGATGGCAATGGGCATGTCCATGGTCTCGCCGAACTTGATTTCGATCCCGCTGAAGATCTTTTTATTCGTGTCATTAAGCGGCTGGTCGCGCCTGATGCACGGTCTGATTCTGAGTTACGGCGGCTGAACCCTGCAGGGTGAGTGTGCATTTAAGGGGTGAGTGATGGGCCAGGACGTATTTTTATCCTTGATGAAACAGGCGCTGATGACGGTGCTGATGCTCTCCGCACCGGCGTTGGGCGTGGCAATCATCGTGGGCTTGAGCGTGGGGCTGTTCCAGGCGCTGACGCAGATCCAGGACCAGACCCTGCCCCAGGTGGTGAAGCTGGTGGCGGTGTTGCTGACCATCGTCTTCCTCGGCCCGGTACTCGCCGGGCAAGTGGCGGAACTGGGTGGCCAGGTGCTGGACAATTTCCCGATGTGGACGCGCTGACCGCCCATGGATGCCAGCCTTACCGCGCAGTTTTTGGAAGTCGCCTACCCGGTGATCAGCTCCGCTTCGCTTGCCGCCTGCCGCGCCATGGGCGTGGTGGTGATCACCCCGGCGTTCAACCGCCTGGGCCTCACCGGCATGATTCGCGGCTGTGTGGCCGTGGCCATTTCGATTCCGATGTTTTTTCCGGTGTTCGAGGCGCTCACGGCGATGCCCGAACACGGCAGCGTGTTTATCGCCGGGTTGCTGATCAAGGAGTTCTTGATCGGCATCCTGATCGGCCTGTTATTCGGCATTCCGTTCTGGGCTGCAGAGGTGGCGGGGGAGTTGATCGACCTGCAACGCGGATCGACCATGGCACAACTGGTGGACCCGTTATCGTCCGGGGAGTCCAGCGTGATGGCGACGTTGCTGACGGTGATGCTGATCACGCTGTTCTTCATGTCCGGCGGTTTTATCCTGATGGTCGACGGCTATTACCACAGCTACCAGTTGTGGCCGGTGACCTCGTTTACCCCGGTATTTGCCAGCTCCGCGCTGCTGGCGGTGTTGTCGATCCTTGACCAGATCATGCGGGTGGGCGTGCTGATGGTGTCGCCGCTGCTGATCGCGCTGCTGGTGACGGACCTGATGCTCGCCTACCTGTCGCGCATGGCGCCGAACCTGCATATCTTCGATTTGTCGTTGCCGGTGAAAAACCTGTTTTTCAGCATCCTGATGGTGATCTACATCGGCTTCCTGATCCCCATGATGCTCGACCAGTTGGGGGAGTTTCGTGGCACCGTCGAACTGCTCAAAACCCTCGCGGGCATGGAGTAGCCCATGGCGGATACCAGCGAAGAGAAATCCCAGCCGGCCACGGACAAGAAGCTCAAGGACGCGCGGCAAAAAGGCCAGGTCGCCAAGAGCCAGGACCTGGTGTCGGGCATGGTCATCCTGTTCTGCACCCTGTGTATTTCCATCCTCGCGCCCCGGGCCAAGGCCCAGGTCACGGCCTTGATCGACCTCACCGCGCAAATCTATATCGAGCCGTTCGCCACCGTGTGGCCGCGGGTGCTCGACCATGCCGAGCAGTTGGTGATAGGCATCACCCTGCCGGTGATGGCGGTGACCACCGGCGTGGTGATCCTCACCAATATCATTACCATGCGTGGGTTTGTGTTCTCGGTGGACCCGATCAAGCCCGAGTTCAAGCGCATCAACCCGGCGGAGGGCATGAAGAAGATCTTTGCCCTGCGCAACTTCGTGGAATTCATCAAGGGGTTGATCAAGGTGCATGTGCTGGCGATCGCGTTTTACGTGGTGGGCAAGCACGCGTTGCAGGCGCTGATGGAGTCGTCACGTTGTGGCGCCGAGTGCATGGAATCGACGTTTTTCCTGGTGCTCAAGCCGCTGGTCTTCACCGTGCTGTGCGCATTCATCCTGGTGGGCGCGGTGGACGTGATCATGCAGCGCTGGCTGTTCGGCCGCGACATGAAAATGACCCGCAGCGAAACCAAGCGTGAACGCAAAGACATCGACGGCGACCCGCTGATCAAGAGCGAGCGCCGGCGCCAGCGCAATGAAATGCAGGCGTTGGCCACCAAGCTGGGCCTGGGCCGCGCGTCAATGATGATCGGCACCACCGATGGCTGGGTGATTGGAGTGCGCTATGTGCGCGGCGAGACGCCAGTGCCGGTGATCGTGTGCCGGGCTTCGCCGGAGGAGGCGTTATTGATGCTGCAGGAGGCATACGACCTGGGCATTCCTCACGCGCCGGACAAGCCCCTGGCTTCCGAGATTGCGCGTAAGACTGTACCGGGCGACCCGGTGCCGGACGCATCGTTTCAGGCGGTCGCGGACTGGCTGGTAGCGGCACGCCTGATCTGAAGACTTATACCTGCGCAAAGTGCGTGTCGTATTCCAGGCTGAGTGCCTTTGCCTTTTCCGGGCTGAAACCGCCTTTGGCCGCCAGTTGATCAATGGCTTTGAAGTACTTGTCCTGCCCGCCGGGCAAGGTCCAGTCGAGCATGCGACCGACCGTGTCGCCGACGTTCTTGAAGCTGTGCACGGTGCCGCGCGGAATGAACAGCAACGTCCCGGCCCCTACCGTTTGTTCAGCCCCGTTGACGATCACCTGGTAGGTGCCCTCAACAATGAAGATGTATTCCTCCTGCGAGTGATGCAGGTGGTGGGGCGGGCCTTCACCGGGATTGTGGCTGGCGATGATCACGGAAGTCGCGCCGCCGCTGGCTTCGGTGCTCAGTAAAATACGCATGTCGAGCCCGAACGGATGTACCGGCAATGCATCTTGCGGGGAGACAACAAGCGGGAGCAGGGCTTGGGGCGATAGGTTCATGGTGTTCCTTCAGGGGTGGCAGTAGGGAAAGCGTGTCCCGTCCTGACTAAAACAACTGAAGGCGGTTTTTATTCCCGCCACAGTGGCAAGCGGGCTTCTTGTGGAAAACAGGCTTTTTTGTGGCGAGCGGGCTTGCCCCGCGTTGGGCTGCGAAGCAGCCCCATCAAGGCCACCGCGTGCTTTCAGTTAAACCGAGGTGGCAGGTTTTAGGGCTGCTTCGCAGCCCAACGCGGGGCAAGCCCGCTCGCCACAATGAATCACCCAGCAAAGACTATTCCCAGGACAACCGTGCATTGCGCCGTTCAAGGGCTTTGGAGGCGAAAAACGCCGCCGAGGCCAGCAGCACGTAGAACACCGCCGTCAGCGTGTAGGTTTTGAAGAATTCGAAGTTGCCCCCGGCCAGTTCCTGCATGCGTGCAAAAAACTCCGGGTACTGCACCAGAAACGCGATGGAGCTGTCTTTGAGGTTGTAAATGACCTGGTTGGTCAACGCAGGAATAGAGGTGCGCAACACCTGGGGAAGAATGATCCCGGTGTAGATCTGCACATCGCTGAAGCCTTGCGCCGTGGCGGCTTCCAGCTGGCTTTTGTCCAGGCCGTTGTAGGCCGTCAGCAAATACGCCGCATTGTAGGCGCCCACATTGGCGGTAAAGCCGATGACCATCACCTCGAACGGGCTGAGCCGCAGCCCCAGCCCCGGCAGGCCGTAGTAAAGGATATAAATGATGCAAATCAGCGGCGTGCCGATGAAAAACGACTTGTACGCCTCGACACTTCTGGCCACCCCGGCGCGCTTGCTCAGGCTTAAATAAAACACCAGCACGCCAAGCGCGAAGCCGGTCACCGAGACGGTCAGGGTCAATTTGACGGTCGCCAGGATGCCTGACGCGATCAATGGCCACTGCTCAACGAAGTCCTGATAAAAACTCAGCCAGCTCTCAAGCATCACGTTTCTTCCCGAAGAACCAGGCGACTTCGGGAATCGGCGCGTGCATTGCCAGATCTGCAACCGGGCCCTGGGCGACAATCTTCCCCGCGTACATGAACACCACGTTCTGGCTGATCTGGTCGGCAAAGGCGATGTCATGGGTCACGCATACCGTGGTGATCTTGCGCGCTTCAAGCTTCCTGATCAGCAAAGCCACTTCCTGGCTCATCAAGGGATCCAGCGCTGAGGTGGGTTCGTCGAGAATGACGATTTCAGGCTTCATCACCAGGGTTCTTGCCAGCGCTACGCGCTGTTTCTGGCCGCCGGACAGCTGTGCCGGAAACTTCTTTGCATGGGCGGCCATATCAAAGTAGGCCAACTCTTCCATTGCCAGGGCCCGTGCGTCTTCACGGCTTTTGCCTTGAAGTTTGCGCAAGCCCAGGGTGATGTTGTCCAGCACGCTCAGGTGCCGGTACAAGGCGAAATTCTGGAACACAAACCCGATGTTCTTGCGCAGCGTGCGGATATCCAGCTGCGGGCTCAGCAGGTCTTCGCCGTGAAACAGAATCGTGCCCTCGTCGGGCCGTTCCAGCAGGTTCATGCAGCGGATCAAGGTAGTTTTGCCGCAGCCCGAAGGCCCCATGATTACCAACGTGTCGCCGGCATGCACCGTAAGGTCAATGCCGTTCAATACAACATGATCGCCAAATGCCTTTGTCAGGTTGCTTATGTGCAGAATCGGCATGTTTTCTTCCCGGTATCACTGGTCGGCAAAGCGGCGCCGAACCATCAGCATCGCCACAGCGAATATTTTATAGATGCAAAAGTACATCAGGCCTGCGACCAAATAGATGTTCACACCCAGCGACGTGGAGGCCGTGAGCGCCTTGGCTTGCCCGAGGATCTCGGTGAAGCCGACGGTGTAGGCGAAGGGGGTATTTTTCAAAATGGCGGTCAGTTCGTTCATCACGCCCGGCAGGGAGAAGCGCAGCATTTGTGGCAGTTCGATATACAACACCACTTGCAGGTCGCTGAAGCCCATTGACTGGGCGGCCACCCGTTCCTGGTGCTCGACCGAGCCCAGGGCTCCCCGGAAAACTTCGGAGATGTAAGCACCGCCAATCACACCCAGGCTGAGGTTCATGGCGATCATCGGCGAGGGCCGAATGCCCAGGCTGGGCAAACCGAAATACACGAGGAACAGCAGCACCAGCACCGGAATCGAGCGAACAATGAACACCAGGGCGCTCAGCACGGCGCCTGTGCGATGGCCGGAAAGCCGCCGTAACACGGCGACTCCCAACCCCAATGCAAAGGCGGTGATGAAGCACGACAGCGTGATGTAGAACGTCGCCACCACGCCGTGCAGCAACAGCCCTATGACATCGAAGAACTGACGATCAAGCATCAGTTACGACTTCAGCCACTTGTCCATGATGGCGGCCAGCTTCTGCGGGCCCAGTTCTTTCAAGTAGGCATCGAAGTCGGCGCGGATCGGCGAGCCTTGCTGGAAGGCAAAACCGAGGTGGTCAACCCCCTTGAAGGAGTAGCTGACGGCGATGGGCAATTTTTGGTGGAACTTGTAGTTGTCGTACACCGGCTCTTCAATAAAAGCCAGATCCAGATTGCCGTTTTGCAGGTCTGTGATCACTTCATTGTACGAAGGGTACAACTTGGCATCGGCAACTTTGTAAATGCCTTTGGGCTCCAGGTCAGTCTTGATCAAGTCGGCGTACGCCATCCCGCGCGGGTAACCGATGCTGTATTTTTTCAACGACGCCAAGTCAGTCAAGGTCAACTTCTTGGATGCCAGGCTCACCAGGTTAAAGGAGTTCTCATAATATGGGATTGAGAAGTCCATCACCTTCTTGCGCTTGTCGGTAATTGAAATGCCCGAGAACGCGAGGTCTGCCTGTTTGCTGGCAACTGCACCCAGCATACCGTCCCAGTCATACTCGGTGGTCTTGATTGTGCAACCGCGAGACTTGCAGTAACCGTTGAAGATTTCCAGGTCAACGCCTTGCAGTTGCCCGCTCTGATCCTTGAACAGCATCGGCGGCGAGTTGGGTGAAACGGCGACTTCAAGGGTTTTCCCTTTCACCAGGTCACTGGCAGAAGCGCCGACGGCGACCAGGCTCAGCAAGGATGCAAACATTATTTTTTTTAAGCTTCGCATATCACGCTCTCATCAAAGTACAGGGAACACACCAGGACGGTTTATTCCGTTGAGATTGGTGATCCATCACACATTCACAGATAACTCTCCCAACAAAAGTGGGTGAGCCTCTCTTATCCAAAGGGGTGTTTAAACGGTCACAAGAATAAGTGAGGTGTGGCCATTATTTGCGTCTCGGTATTAAAAGGACGTGTTCATGAAGTGGATCCAATAGTGTGAATTTGTTTAGTTTGGATCCAATGAAAAAATAGTCACGTTGTCACATTTATATTACTGACACGTTTAGAGTGGCATAACTGAAATAGTTCGAGCGTGAACTTATATTTTTTTTAGTGTAAGTGCACCACATTGGAACTAAACGTTTTCGCCCTGAGGGGGGGTGTGCCGAATGTTGAGCACTAAGTAGCACGCGACCGCCAGCGTGACTACCGACAGTGCTGACAGAATGGACACCGTGACTTCGGCACCCGTCAGCGACAACAAATAACCGACGGCCAAGGGGGTAAGCGCCTGGCTGAAATAGACCGGCGCGGCCATTTTGCTGGAGACCAGCGCATAGTCTTTCAACGGCACGATGGCGAGCGGCAATGTGCTTCGCACGATGGCTCGAAGCCCGTTGCCGGCACCGTAAAGTACCAAGGCCCAGGCCGCAAAACGCTCGGCGAAGGCAAGCATGGACAAACCAGCGGCGGTCATGAACACCGAAATCAGCATGGTCCACATGGGGTGTTTGTTGCGGGTCAGCAGGTCGACGATTCGCGACCCTACTGAGGCGGGGCCGATGATCGCACTCAGTGCGATGGCGGCAGTCAGGGAGTTGCCGCGTTCTTGCAGCAGCACGATCACCACCACCGAGATAGCCGTCATCAGCACTGCAGACAGCGAAAACAGCACCGTCATCAGCCAATAGACCTTCGGGTCCATGGACAGGGCCGTGCGGGCCGAAGCCTGTTTTTTTCCGGGCTGGGCCTGTTGGTGCGGCAAGCAGTACCGGTAGAGCGGGTAAATGCCGATCATAAGGACCAGGCCGTATAAGTAGCAGGTGCCACGCCATCCCAAGGTGTGCACCAGCAACGCCAGCAGCGGCCAGATCACAGTGGTGCAAAAGCCGGAGATCAGGGTCACGCCAGTGATGGTTCCGCGCGCTTTCATTCCGTAGAGCGCGCCCAGCGCGCAGAAAAGGGCGTCGTAGAGTCCCGCTGCCATGCCCATTCCAATCAACACCCACGCTGCCAGGAACAGGGGCAGGGTATGGGCGCTGGCCATGATCCACAGCCCGGCCGCCATCAGGAAACCGTGGCAAGCCAGCACGCGTCGGCCACCGTAGCGCACGAGCAGCCTGCCGCACGCCGCAGAGACCACGCCCGCCGTCAGCAAGCCAATGGACACGGAACCCAGCACCCATTCGCGCGACCATCCGGTTTCTGCCACCACGGGGTCTGCGAGCACGGCCATGAGGTAAAAAGAGCCGCCCCAGGTCAGGATTTGCAGCAGGCCCAGCAGGGCAGTTTTACCGATGGAAAGGCTTGGGTGGATGACGGTGGTGTTCACGACGGCGCAGAACCTTGTGTTGCAGGTATTTGGGGGTGATTAAGTGCCGAATGGCGCATAAAAAAAAGCGACAAATACTCAAGGGTATTCATCGCTTTTTGTGATGCAACGACCAGCGCTGTCTCTGTGGCGAGGGAGCTTGCTCCCGCTGGGCTGCGAAGCAGTCCCGTCTTTGGGGCCGCTTCGCGCCCCAGCGGGAGCAAGCTCCCTCGCCACAGGCGGTTCGGTTGAGATCAGCCGTTGTCTACATCGTGATAAGGCCCGCCGTAGCCGTCACCGACCCGCCAGGTGATGTTGTGGTTGTCGTCGGTCCACTCCGACGGCTTGAGCGAGTACTTGAAGTCCTCCGACCTGCGGTTGTTGCCGTCGCCGATATAGTCCGCGTGATCCCGCTGGTGATCGCCGCTGCCCACCGTCGCACGGGCATCCCATTCGCTTTTGCGGAAGTCAAAGATGCTCTGGTCCTGCGGCGCGTCGCGCTGGCTCCAGTCAGACAAGTAGGTTTGCAACCACACGTAGGCTTCGTCGCCGTTGGGCTTGAGCAAGCCGTCTTGTTTGAAGTCCTGGATCTGGTCCCAGTTCTGCATCGAGATCTTGTGCAGCTTGTGCGACTGCACGGTGCTGAGGATTGCGCCGATAAAGGACAGCGCACCGGAGACCAGAAAACCGACCGGCCCCAGGAACGGGATGACCCGCCCGGTGATGCCAAGGGTGGTCAGTACACCGCCACCGGCGGCCACCAGGCTGCTGACACCGCCGGCCAGGGACAGCGAGCCGCCGGCAATTTTCATCGGGTCTTTCTCGCGCACGCCGTCGCGCAGAGTGAACGCGGCTTGCACCACACTGATCACGCCGCCCGCCACGTCGGTGGCCATGCCGATGACCTTGATCGCACTGCTGGCGAACTTGGCGCCGAAACCCGCACCGGCCACGCCGCCACGGCTGGCAATGCCTTTTTCAATGCCTTCCTGGACCTTCTTCGCGCCTTCGTCGCTCCAGCCGCCACTGTTGAGCACCTTGCCCACGTCCTTGCCGTCGTCCATGGCCTGGTCAACGATGTCGAAGTACTTCTTCTGGATCGCTTCGGCGTCCTTGGGCAGGGCGTGGTAACCCTCGCCCGGCTTGGCCCACAGGTCGGGCACGGAACGGTCGAAGCCCATCAGTTTGTAGGCGTTGGTGCCGCGCAGTTTGTCGTAAACCTTCAGTCCCAACGTGGCGAAGTGCGAACCGGTGCCGATGAAACCGAGGAAGTCGTTGGCGATGCCAAGCCGTTTCATCGGCGTGTTCGCCAGCTTGCCGCCCTGGCCCACGAGTTGGTAGACGATACGGCCCATGCCGATGGCACCACCGACCGAGCCGAGCACGCCGTTGTCCTTGAGGAAGCTCAGGTTCTTCACAAACGAACTGCGGTTCTCTTCGCTGAGGCTCGGCATGATCTCCTTGCTCACCGCGTGCTCGATGTCGCTGAAGCTGATCACGCCGTTTTTCTGCCAGGTATCGCCCAGGGAAATCATCGCCTTGCCGAAGTCGGCAGCGGCGTTTTTATCTTTGAGCAATTGGTCGACAAACTTCGAATACACGCCCAGCGCCTGGCGCGGCAGGCCGTCGGCGCTGCCCTTGAGCATCGACAGAATCGCCAGGGTGTTGTCCTGGGTGGCCAGCGCGGTGTTGTCGTCGCTGATCTTGCTCGGGTCGTCCATCAGCTTTTCAACGGCGTCGGTGTAGCCGTCGATCTGCAGGTTCTGCATGAAGTTGTCGGCCTTGGCCGGGTCGATGTCGGCGAGGGCGGTGTAAGCCGTCTGGATTTCCTGGGTGGCCAGTTCGGTCTTGCCGCTGTCCTGCAGGGACTTGATGTACTTGGTGAAGTTCTCCGACGAGGTGCTGTCGATCAGCTTCTGGTGCACTTCATCGACCTTGGCCTGGCCGCCGTCGACCTTGCCCAGCGCGGCGTCGTGGTTGGCCTTGATGTCGGCCTGGATGGTCGAGTCGCCCAGCAATTCGCCGATGGTTTTGTCGATGGACTTGGTGTCGAAGATATTGTCACGCACATCCCGCGAGGTGACGTCGATCGGCGGTGTGGCAGTGCCCTGGTTGTTGAAGCCGTGTTCGGGAATGATCGACATGCCGTTGTCGGCCATGCTCTTGGCTTCCACCGCCCGCAGGAATTTGGCGCGCGGGTCGTCCTTGGCGATGCTGCCGTCCTTGACCCCGGCGCGGTAGCTGTCCACCAGGGTTTTCATCGACAGGTCCTGCACGGTCAGCGGGTTGCCGCTGTCGTCTTTCTCCGTGGTGGTGAGGCTGTCCACCGACACGTCCTTGAGCGGCGGCAGGCCATTGTCGGCGCGCAATTTGTCCACGTCGGTGGTTTGCTGCGCGATATCGGTGCGGTAGCCGGAGATCTGCTCGAACATCTGCGGGTTGGTTTCTTCGCTGACGACGATTTTTTCTTCGCTGCCGCCCGGCTTGTGCTGGGTGAACGCGATCAAGCCCGGGCCATAATCGCCGACGCCGCCGACGCTCATGATGTCTTCGGTGGACGACAGGTACGCGTCCGGCCCGGCCAGGCTGTAGCCGTCGCCCTTGGCTTTCTCGATGCCGGCCAGGGTCTGGCCCTTGGTGGTGTAGGCGGCGAAGGCTTCGGGGGTGATGTCCTTGGAGACCACCAGCAGTTTGCCGTCGGCCTGATTGACGACAAGGATGCCGTCCATGGGCGCGTCGACCTTGCTGATATCCCCCAGCTTGAGGCTGGCCTCATCCTGTCGCAGCAGTGCCTGGCCGGGCAGGGACTGGGCATTCTTGATGTAGTCGAACGCCTGCGTGCCTTCACTTGCATGCACGGCGTGCAGGAAGTTGTAGAGGCTGCTGCCGGCGTTGGGGTTGGGGTTGCTGAGGTCAGCGCCGGGCTGCGGCAGGGCGGCCTCGGACTGGCTGATCATGTACTTCTTGCCCTGGTGCTCGAACAGGATCACCCCGGACTTCTGATCTTCGGACACCACTTTGAGCTGGCTGAAATCCAGGTCGCCGGGCAGGCTGGTGACTTCCTCGAAACCTTTGGCCTTGCCGTCGGCGAGGGCTGCTTTGGTCACCCCGGCGCTGTTGAAGCTGGCGAAGGCCTGGGGCGTCAGTTCTTCGGAAATCACCAGGGTCTGGCCGCTGGCCATTTCGACTTTGACCACGCCGTCTTTGGCTTCACCGACCGATTTTATATTGGCCAGGCGCACGGCAGGGTCGTCTTCGCGCAGCAGTTGCTGGTCGGGGGTGCCCAGGGCTTCACGAATGGCCTTGCCGGCGGGCGTGCCCTGGGTTTCGGCGAGGGTGTGCAGCAGGTCGTAGAGTGGCGTGCCTTCGTCCGGCCCGCCTTGGTTGACCGGCGCTACCGCGTGGCCGAAGTGCAGGCCCTTGAGCATGTCGAAACCGTCCTGGACCTTCTCGGCGCCTTCACGGGTGATCTTGAACTTGCTGCCGTCCTGCTCGAAGTAGATGACGCCGGCATCTTTGTCTTCGGACACGACCGTGAGCTTGTCGATGTCGAGCTTGGCGGGCAGGGCGGTGACTTCCTTGTAGTCGTCGGGTTTGATCTCACTGGGCTTTTTCAAGCCTTCGCCGGATTGCGCGGCGAGGACTTTGGGCTTGAAGGTTTTATCGCCTGACCCGGCGGCCGCCAAGGTTTTGGCCTTGTTCAGCAGCGCATCGAAGATACGCTCCGGTGCTTTGGTTTCGCCTGCGCGGGGGGAGGCGGCTTTCTCGGGTCGGTTGATCATTATTCAGTCCATGTGAGTGGGGGCGCACGAGGACTCGATATTAGGCGTTGATGGGGTGTGAAAACGGGGTTGTGGGTGAGATCGCACAAGCTTTCACAGCTGTGAAATGAGGGTGTCATTTGGGTGTGAATAGGGCATGTCCGTTATTTAGGTGACGGCTGATATTGGTTCGGCTCTTACAGCGGGTCGCTTTTTGAAGAGCGCAAAAAGTAATCAAATCAAAAGCACGGTGGCCTGATGGCCGGCCTGAGTGGTTGAAGCAAAAGCGCTGCTTTTGTCTGGGCAGGTTGCGTTCCTTCAGATATATGAATACCCAACTGTGGGAGCGGGCTTGCCCGCGATAGCGGTATTTCAGTGACAAATGTATTGGCTGACACACCCTCATCGCGGGCAAGCCCGCTCCCACACTGACCGCTTTTTGCTTCACTCCACTGCTCAGCGATGCTGAAACCGTGGCAACGAAGCAATCCGCAACTTGGGCTCCTGCAGCCGCGCCAGGTCCGTCGCAATCTGCGCCCGCCAAAAATGCGCCCCTGCCAACTGCGCATCGACCCACGCCTGGCGCAACACCACCTTGGCCTTTTCCACTGAACCATAGTGCCCCTGGCGCAAGGTCAATTGCGCCTTGATCCGCAACATCTGCGGCACAAACCAGCGCTCATGCCGGCCCAGCGCCAATTGCAAGGTGTCTTCCAATACCTCCAGCGCCAGTTTTTCCAGGCCCAGGCGCGCCAGCCCCAGCGCATATTCACAGCGCAGCATGCTGTAGAGCTGGCTGTCACCCTGGCCTTGCAGTTCATGCAGCGCTTCACCCAACTGCGGTACGCCTTCTTCCGGTGAACCTTGGCGAATCAGCAGGATGCTTTCAAAACACAACCGGAATTGCCGCCAGATATGCAGGTCCTGGCGGGTGGTACTGTCTTGCAGCAGGCCCAGGTAATGGCGCGCCTTTGGCAGGTTCGAGGCGAGTAATGCAAGGGGAATGGCGCCCAGGCACAGGGTGTACCAGAGGGTTGCCGGATGATCGAGCGAGATGGCCTCGTCAACACAAGTGCCGATCAGGCGCAGCGCCGGGTCGACGTCGCCCTCCAGCAATTGCACCTTGGCCTTGAGGCAGCGTGCGGCGATGCGTTGGTCGAAGTGCACGTCGATGATGTGCGAGCGCGGCGCCGACGGTGAGCCGAGGGCTTCGTCGATGTTTTGCCGTGCACCGGCCAGGTCGCCCATATGGAACAAGGCCACCGCGCGCATGCGCTTGCCGAGCAGTTGCTGGTTGCCGCTGTTGTTCAAAGCGATGTAACGCTCGGCCAGCTCCAGGGCTTCGGTGTACTGGTTGCAACCGACGCGGTCGGTCCACAGGCCCCACAGGGCGCGCAGTTTATGTTCGGCGTCACCGAGGTCGCGGGCGTCTTCGCGCACCTGGCGCCAGGCTTCGCGCATGGGGCCGCCGGTGCCGTAGGTGAGCATCAACACACTGGCCAGGGCCGTCTGCAACAGCATGCGCTGGCGCACCGGCAAGGCGCTGATCGCGTCGCTTGCCAGGCCTTTGTCGACCCAGGTGCGGCACTCGCTGACCAGCGACAGGCGCAACCATAACGGCACAGCACCCAGGGTCAGCTCAATGGCCATGGCCAGGTTGCCGTTGGGTGAATACGCCCATTCGAGGGCCGAGCGGATCGTATTGCTCTCGGGGCCGTAGAGGGCGATCCAGGTTTTCGGGGACAGCCCGTCGAGGGTCTGCCCGGCTTCCTGCAACACGCCAAGGGCGTAGTGTGCGTGGCGCTGCGCGGTGGAGTTGGCCTCGCCGTACTCGATCAGTTTTTCCTGGGCGTAGGCGCGGGTGGTTTCCAGCAGGCGGTAGCGCTTGAGCAGTTGCGATTCACCGGCGATCAGCAGCGACTTGTCCATCAGGCTTTCCAGCAAGGGCAACGCGTTGCGCGGGTCGAGGGTGCTGCTGGCAGTCATGGCCTTCACGGCGTCGAGGGTGAAGGAACCGGTGAACACCGCCAGTTGGCGCAGCATCGCCTGCTCGTCGTCGCTGAGCATGGAATAGGTCCAGTCCAGTGTCGCGCTGAGGGAGCGATGGCGGGCGAGGGCGGTGCGCCGGCCGGTCATTTGCAGGCGGAAACTGCCGTCGAGCAGGCCGACCAGATCCTGGATGCCGAAGGTGCGCACCCGGGCTGCAGCGATTTCGATAGCCAGTGCATTGCTGTCGAGCTTGCGGCAGATCGCACTCACGGCTGCCACGTCGGCATCGTTGAAGACAAATTCGGGGTCGAGGGCGCGCACGCGCTCCACAAACAGGCGCACGCCGGACCAGGCCAGGGCTTCGCCGACGCTGAGGCTGGCGCCTTCGTCGGGTACTTGCAATGGCGCCAGGTCGTGCACGCGCTCGCCGTCGGCGCGCAGTGGCTCACGGCTGGTGGTCAGCACGCAGCAGTGGGGCGCGGCACGCAGCAGGGTTTCGGCGATGTCGGCGATGGCGGGCAGCACGTGTTCGCAGTTGTCGAGCACCAACAGCAGGCGGCGCTCGGCGAGGGTGGCCGCGATGCTGTGCAGCGGGTCGTCGCTGATGGTCTGGATACCGAGTGCGCTGGCCAGCATGCCGGCGACCCATTGCCCACTGGTGGCGGGCGCCAGGTCGACGAAGCAGGTGTCGAGGTTGAACTCGCTGGCCAGGTTGTGGGCCACGGCCATGGCCACCGTGGTCTTGCCGATGCCGCCGGGGCCGGTGATGGTCACGAAGCGCTGGCTGATGACCTGACCGGCCAGGTTGGCGACCAAGGCATCGCGGCCGATCACTTCACCGGCCGGCGCGGGGAGGCTGGGTTCTTCGACACGTGCAGGAGGCGCAGGCAAGAGCTCTTCGCCGGCGGCCTGCACGGTAACGGGTGCCACGAAGCGATAGCCCCGGCCCGGCACGGTAACGATGTAACTGAAATTGCCGTCGTCACCCAGGGCCCGGCGCAGGGCCACAATCTGCGCCCGCAGGTTGCATTCCTCCACCACGACCTTGGGCCAGGCGAAGGAGATCAGTTCCGATTTCTCCAGCAATTCGCCGGCGCGGGTGGCCAGGGCGATCAGCAAGTACAGGGCACGGCTACCCAAGGTGACGGGCTCGCCGTTGCGCAACAACACGTGCTGGCGTGCCAGTAACAGAAAGGGGCCGAAGCCGATGGCGCTCTCGGTGGAAACCGGGGCCGGGTGGTCTGCGTCCATACAGGACACTGCGTGGGGCTTGCTCGAGCTCATCAATTCGTCCTTTTTATAGTCGGGCTTGTTATTGGCGATCAGGCCATTCGCCCTTTTGGGTGCAGATGTGCAGCAGCAGTCTTGGAAAGTTGATGTCGATCAAAGTGTCGAAAAGGCCACCCTCCTTTGGGGTGTGTCGTTTTTATGGCGTGTCACGGAGCCTGTCTCAGTTGATGAGACTGTCTCAAAGCTGAAACATTTTATTACTAGAAACCTGGATAAAGCAGAATGTATGCCAGTTGGCATGTAACGAAGATGACAACAACCGCATGAAATTTATGGTGATTTTTGTGGTCTTCGGCGACTTTTCGGCACGCTCGTTCGGAAAGGCGAATATTTCTAATTGTGTCGTTCGGGATGCCGAATAAAACGGCAGTGAATTGGCGCTGTTTTTCCGGCTGTGTATCGCACTGTATCCCCGCACCAGCCTGATACACCTGCATGACGTTCTGTCGTGTTTGCGACACAGACCGGATACACGCCTGGCTTTAACTCTGTTCACCAGCCGGCGCTGGCGGTCACCCACCGTCACACGCGCCCTGGCCACACTCAGTCAAGCCAGGAGATACACCGATGAAGCGTCCTTACGCAGCCCTCGCGGCCACCCTTGCCCTGTCCCTCAGCGCTTTCGCGGCGGTGGCCCATGCCGATGAGGCCAAACCCCAGGAAAAATGCTTCGGCGTGGCCCTCGCCGGTGCCAACGATTGCGCCGCGGGCAAAGGCACTTCGTGCGCCGGCACCGCGACCGCCGACTACCAGGGCAACGCCTGGGTGCTGGTAGACAAAGGCACCTGCACCCAAATCAAGACGCCCAAAGGCTACGGCAGCCTGACGGAGCAGCCATGAGCCGAGCCGCCGCGGCGGTGGTGATCCGCCGCCTGCTGCCTGAAGCGCTGCTATTGCTGGTGGCGCGCGTGGGTATCGCGTCGGTGTTCTTCCTCTCGGGGCGCACTAAGGTCACCGGCTTTCTGGAGCTCAAACCCTCGACCTACACGCTGTTCCGTTCGGAATACGCCTTGCCGCTGATTCCGCCGCAGTGGGCCGCGCACCTGGCGACGTATGCCGAACACCTGTTCCCGCTGCTGCTGGTGCTGGGCCTGCTGACCCGCCCGGCGGCCGCTGCGCTGCTGGGCATGACCCTGGTGATCGAGGTGTTCGTGTACCCCGACGCCTGGCCGGTGCACCTGACCTGGGCGGGCCTGTTGCTGCCGTTGCTGGCCTATGGCGGCGGGGCGTGGTCGCTGGATCGCGTGTTGTTTTCCAAACCTTTACTTCCTTGATGGAGACTTTCTGATGCGCATGCTTTCTTCCCTGGCCATTGCCATGGCCCTGACTGTCCCGATGCTGGCCCACGCGGCCGATGCGCCGCAGCCCGGCACCGGTAAAAGTGTGGTGATCGTGCCCGGCTCGTTTGTCGACGGTTCCGGCTGGCGTGTGGTGCACGACATCCTGATTCACAAGGGCTACAAGGTCACCGTGGTGCACCAGGGCCATGAAAACCTTGCTGCGGATGTGGCCGAAGCGCGTGAGGTGCTGGAGCAGCAAGTCGGCCCGGTGGTGCTGGTAGGTCACAGTTCCGGCGGCGCGGTGATCTCGATTGCCGGTGACCGTGACAAGGTCAAGTCGCTGGTCTACGTCTCGGCGCTGCAGCCGGAAGTGGGCGAGAACATGGCCCAGTTGATCGGCTCCATGCCGGCGCCCAGCGATGACATCAAGCCGAGCCGCGACGGTCACCTGTTCTTCGACCGCACCAAATTCAACGCCGACTTTGCCGCCGACCTGACCACCAACCGCACCGACTTCATGGCCGCCTCCCAAGTGCCGGCCACCACAGCGCTGTTCGGCGGCACCGTGTGGGCCGCGGCCTGGCACAAGAAACCGACCTACGCCGTGGTCTCCACCGAAGACCGCGCCCTGAGCCCGGACCTGCAACGCTGGATGTACAAGCGCGCCGGTTCCAAGGTCACCGAAATCAAGGCGAGCCACTCGGTGTACATCTCCCAGCCTGAGGCTGTGGCGAAGGTCATCGAAGACGCTGCGTCCGTCATCAAGTAATTCAACCCAACCCTGGAGAAATACCCATGAACACTGCACTCAAATCCCGCCTGAGCCTCGCCGCTGCGGCTGCCCTGGTTGCCATGGCATCCGCCACGTTCACCACGGCCGCCAGCGCCGCCGACCAGCAGGAAAAGCCCGGCCGCTGCTACGGCGTCAACACCTGCAAAGGCACCAGCCTGTGCGCCACTGCCAAGAACGACTGCAAGGGCCTCAACAGCTGCAAGGGCGAAGGCGTGATCGTCAAGACCCCGTCCGAATGCCTCAAGGCCGGCGGCACGTTGACTGAGCCGAAGTAAACCACCCGGCGGGTTCCTTGCGGGCCCGCCACCTTTTCTTTGCGGAGATCCGTCATGGCGACAGCCAACCCTCACTTTTCAGGCTACGGCCTGGGGCTGCGCAAGGAGCATTACTGCGACTTTCTGGAGACCTCGGTGCCCGTGGATTTCGTTGAAGTGATTTCCGAAAACTTTATGGTCGAAGGCGGCCAGCCCCGGCATATCCTGCGCCAGGTGCGCGAGCGGCACCCGGTGGCGCTGCATGGGGTGTCGATGTCGATTGGCACTGCCGAAGGGCTCGACCTGAGCTATCTGCACCGCCTCAAAGCGCTGGTGGACGAGATCGAGCCGCTGTTTGTTTCCGATCACCTCAGCTGGTCGCGCAGCGGCGGCTTCAACGCCCATGACTTGCTGCCCGTGCCCTATACCGAGGAGGCGCTGGACCTGGTGTGCAGCAATATCCATCAAGCCCAGGACGTGCTGGGCCGCACGATGTTGTTTGAGAACCCGTCCAGCTACCTGGCCTTTGACGGCGCCGAGATGAGCGAATGGGCATTTATCGCCGCCATGGCCGAGCGCACCGGCTGTGAATTGTTGCTGGACGTCAATAACGTGTTTGTCAGCGCCAGCAACCATGGCTTTGACGCCCTGGCGCTTCTCGACGGGATACCCGCTGAACGCGTGCGGCAGGTTCATCTGGCCGGCCATAGCCAGGGCCGCGATTTGTTGATCGACAGCCATGACAGCCCGGTGTGTGCCGGGGTCTGGGCGCTGTACGCCGAGGCCCGCGCCAGGCTCGGCCCGGTGGCGACCATGATCGAACGTGACGATGAGATTCCGCCGCTGGCCGAGCTGCTTGAGGAGCTGTCCATGGCGCGGGCGTTGGGGGGTGGGCGATGAACCTGGCGCAGTGGCAGCAGGCCTTTCGTACGTGGCTGGTAAGCGCTTCGCAAGAATCGGCGAAATCGTTGGGCGATCACCACGCGGGCCTGGCGGTGTACCAGAACAACTACCGGGCGCAATTGGTGGGGTGCCTGGAGCAGGCGTTTCCCAACCTGCGCCGCTGGATGGGGGAGCAGGCGTTTCTGGCGGCGAGTATTCACCATATCGACCGGCAACCGCCGCATGCCTGGACCCTGGACGCCTATCCCGAGGGGTTTCATCACAGCCTCAAAACACAGTTTCCCCACAACCCCGATGTACACGAGCTGGCCTGGATCGAGGCAGCGCTCAATGACGCTTTTGTCGCTGCCGATGCCCGGCCTTTGGCGATGGACACCTTGGCCGGGCTGGATTGGGACACGGCGGTGCTGCAACTGAGCCCGTCACTGCGCTGCCACGCCTTGACGACCAATGCCGAAGCCATCTGGTCGGCACTTTGGCAGGAAACACCCCCGCCCGAAGCGGCGATGCTGGACGAGGCGGGCGGCCTGGTGGTCTGGCGGCGTGCGTTCACTTCGCGCCTGCGTCAGGTGGATGCCTTGGAATTACAGGCCCTGTTGCACGTGCAGGCGGACGGCAGTTTTGCCGGGCTGTGCGAATTTCTGGTGCGGCGCCTGGGGGAAGATGCGGGTGTGCTGCAAGCGGGCGAATACCTGGCCGGGTGGCTGGGCAGTGAATGGATTGTGGGGGTGAGTCATGGTTGAACGTCGTGGTTTTTTGCTGCTGGCGGCGGTGGCGGTGGCCGCGCCGGCCTTTGCGGTGCAACAGGTCAGCTCCGATGAGCAGGCGTTCAGCTATGAACATGCCGGGCCGGAGGAGGGGCACGCGGTGATTTTGTTGGCGGCCGACGTCAAGGCGTTCGCTGAAGTGACAGCGCCACTGGCCGCCCAGGGGTATCGCGTGATCGTCCCTTACCTGCGCAGCGCCGATGACGCGGCACTCGGCCAGGATGTGCTGGAGCTGATGAACGCCCTGCACATTCCCGAGGCGGTCTTGGCCGGCGTGGAGTCAGGCGCGCGGGTGGCGGCACGGGCGGCGACGCTGAAGCCGAGCCGTTGTGTGGGGCTGGTCACCGTGAACAGCGCGCCGCACGCCGGTTTTGCCGAGGCGGTGGCCCTGATGGCAGAGACGGGCCATTGGCGAACATGAAAATATTGACAGCCAGGCAATAGGCCACTGAAAAAAATCCCGTCTGCCCTTACTCTAGAGTCCTTCGTCACCTGTGTGGATTGTTCATGTCTTCTGTCGCCGATGGGTTGCCCTCCAATAAACGCTTGCCGGCGGTGATCGCCCTGTCTTTGGGGATTGGCATGGCAACCCTGGACACGGCCATCGTCAACACGGCGCTGCCGACGCTGGCGCAGGGCATCGGCACCGATTCGGCGTCAGTCATCTGGGTGGTCAACGCCTACCAGTTGGCGATCATCGCCACGGTGCTTCCGTTTGCGTCCTTGAGCGATGTGCTGGGGCATCGCCGCGTGTATCTGGGCGGGTTGCTGCTGTTTATTGTCTCATCGCTGTTTTGCGGGCTCGCCGGCTCACTCTTGACCCTGACCGCCGCGCGGGTGGCCCAAGGGCTGGGGGCGGCGGCCTTGATGAGCGTCAACACCGCGCTGCTGCGGCATATCTACCCCTCGAAAATGCTCGGGCGAGGGCTGGGCTACAACTCGCTGGTGGTGGGGTTGGCCTTTACCCTCGGGCCGACGGCCGCGTCGGCGATTCTGTCAGTGGCGACCTGGCATTGGTTGTACCTGATCAACGTGCCACTGGGCCTGCTGGCGCTGGGGTTGGGCTTTCGCTCGTTGCCGGTGCTGCCATTGACCGGGCATGCCTTCGACCGCATTGCGGCGGTGCTGTGTGCCGGGCTGTTCGCCTTGCTGGTGCTGGGCCTGGGCACGGCGGTGCACGGGGCGCAGGGCGCCTTGACCCTGGGGTTGATTGCAGTGGCGCTGGTGTGTGGCGCCTTGCTGTTGCGCCGCGAGGCCGGTCACCCGGCGCCGATGCTGGCCGTGGACCTGTTCAAACGCCCGGTATTCGCGCTGTCTTCCCTCACAGCCATTTGCGCGTTCAGTGCACAAGGCCTGGCGTTTGTCTCGCTGCCGTTCCTGTTGCAGGCGGTGCTGGGGCATAGCCAGGTGGAGACCGGTTTTCTGATGACCCCGTGGCCGGCGGTGGTTGCGGTGATGGCGCTGGTGGCGGGGCGCCTGGCGGATCGGGTGTCGCTGGGGGTGCTGTGCGGCATCGGGTTGTTGATGCTCAGTGTCGGCATGGCGGCGCTGGCGACCCTGGGCAGTGGCGCATCAGCTTTTGATATCGGCTGGCGCATGGCCCTGTGCGGCGCCGGGTTCGGTTTTTTCCAGTCACCCAACCTCAAGGCCATCATGACCAGCGCGCCGCTGGCCCGCAGCGGCGGAGCGAGTGGCATCGTGGCGATTTCGCGGTTGCTGGGGCAGACGCTGGGGGCGTCGTTGGTGGCGTTCTGTTTCCACTTGTCCCTGGGCAGCGGCCCGCAGATCGCGCTGTGGCTCGGTTGCGCGTTTGCGCTGGCGGGCGCCGTGGCCAGCTGGTTACGCTTGTTGCCCTATGACAAAAAGGTGTGATCGGGCGTTGTAAAACACCGTTCGGGAAGGCTACCGTGGCGACCTGAATATTTCGGGATGTTTCAGATTTATGTCCAGCCTGGCCCAACGCACCGCTGATGTTTCGTCCCGCCGCGCCGCGCTGACCCTCGCTTTATGCCTGCCCAGTGACGTGTTGCTCTACCTGCTGCTGCCCATGGAATCCCAGGCGTTCGGCATCACCCTGGCCCAGGCCGGTGTGCTGCTGGCCGCCAACCGCCTGGTGCGGATTTTCGGCTACCGGCATGTGCTGAATTTCTACGCGCGCCATGGCGACCGGCTGACGTGCATGATCGCTGCCGGCGCTGCCACCGTGTGTGCGCTGGGCAACTCGATGCTGTCCGGCTTTGCCGCGCTGCTCGTGCTGCGCTTGATCTGGGGCCTGTGTTTTGCCGCGCTGAATCTGTCGACACAAGTGCTGGCGACTTCCGAGCCAGCCGGGTCGGCGCGCCGGGCGGGGCGCTCACGGGCGGTGATTGCGCTCGGGCCGATGCTCGCACTGCCGCTGGGCGGTTGGCTGACATTATGGGCCGGGCCACGGCCGATCTTTCTGATTCTCGCCGGGTGTTGTCTGTTGGGCGTGTGGGCAGCGCATGGGCTGCCTCGCGTGGGCCATAATCTGCACAGCACGGGGCGCCGCTTTAAATGGCCGGACAGTGTGGCGGCATGGTCCTTTATTGAGGGCGTGGCGCTGGACGGCCTGTTTATCTTTGGCCTGTCGATCCAGGCGCAGAAAATTCTCGGCGGTGACGCGGTGCTGATCGCCGGTGGCTTGATGGCCCTGCGCTACGCCTCGGAAATGCTCCTGAGCCCCTTGGGCGGGCGCGCCGCGCAGCACTTTGGCGCGACCTCGATGCTGCTGCTGTTTTCATTTATGAGCGCCCTGGCCCTGACCGCGTTTGGCAGTTACTGGGTGATCGCCGGCGCGGCGGCAGTGCTGGTGCTGCGCGCGCTGCAACTGCCGCTGGTGACCACGTTGGTGGCCGAGCGCAACCCAGGTTCGATGCGCGTGTCGGCGCTGGCCTCCAACTCGGTGTGGCGTGATGTCGGCGCCGGCCTCGGGCCGTTGCTGGCCGGCCTGTTGCTGCCGGTGGCGTCGGCGCACTGGGTATTCGGCCTGGCAGGCGCGGCCATCGCCGTGAGCGCGGTGTTCTGCTGGCGTGCAAAGGTTTCCAACTGATCGATGTGAGGTTGTGTGTGTCCCTTCAAGAAAACTTCGTACACCGGCTGGATGAGGCGTATCGACACTGGACCGGCCAGGGACTGCCGGCCCCTCACCACCTGAGCCCGCAACAGCGTCTGGCCTGGCTGCACAGCCAGGCACCGTATAGCCTGCTGGCCCATGACGGTGCCGCCGACCCGCGCTTTACCTATGTGAATGACTGCGCGTTGCAGTGCTTCAAATACCCGCGCGAAAGCTTTATCGGCATGCCTTCGCGCTTCAGCGCCTCGGCGCTGGACCGCGCCGCGCGCCAGGTGCTTCTGGAGCAAGTCACCGCCAACGGCATTGCCGACGGCTACAGCGGCTGGCGGGTGGATGCGCACAACCAGCCGTTCATGATCTATGCCGGCGTGGTGTGGACACTGCTGGATGAAGCTGGCCAGCCGAACGGGCAGGCGGCGCTGTTCTGGCCGGATGAACAGCGCATCGGCGTATTGGCTTAAGCGCTTTTAAGGCTTTCCAGCCAGGCGGGGTCGAGCCGGCGCGTTAGAGTTCGGGTCAGGTCTCAGTGTGGGGCGGCGTGGCATCACCCCATGCTGAACCCACAGGATCCGATCAGCCACTGAATGATGCGGTTTGTATCGTTTAACCTATTGTATCTACGTATAATTGCGCGCTGAAAAGTCACTGCACACGCGCTTTTTTATTGGTGCAGGTTGGAAATATTTAATTCGGATTATTATTTCAGGGAGCAACATGAAAGCAGAGACGGCTTACGCAATCCATGAATCCATGGGTGTTATTTTAAGTAGAAAACTTATGGACTGCCTTGACAGGATTGAGGAGTTAAGCACGCTTCAAACCACAAACGAATTCAGGGTTCTTGAATTGCTTCAGCGTACGGTTCCTGAAGCTGATTGTCTTGTTGGTGAGCCAGCTCCAAATGTTTCTTTCGAGATAGTTGTCGGACTTTGGAGTCAATTCAGTGATGAGGTGAACGCACTGAATGATACCTATAAGGCATTTCTGGACTCGGTGGCGCGAAGGTTTAAACTAAATGTGCCTCATCCGATTTTTTTGTTTGGCAGCATCGTGAAGCATGAAAAAAAGATTCGCGATAAGTTGGATGTGAATTTGCGGCCGCTGCTTAAAGAATATGTGATCGGTGCCGACGAAATAATCAAGCGCTTTAAAGTCGGCTTGCTTAATTATCAAGCAGCTGATTCAGTTGATCGCTTTCTTGATAATAGTGAGCCTTTTGAAAAGAGCGACGTGAGGTTTTTGCCGGCCGTGCTCGGCGTCCCGACGATCTATCTGGATCTGAATGCGGTCGCATTTATCTTGTCCAAAGCGAATATCAAGCGGCAATGTGTGGCCGCCAGTCAGGCGAATAAAATTGCATTTGTTTACAGCAGTTTTACGCTGGAAGATATTGTGCTATCCAACCCACTGTTTGTCTCAGACCTGATCGAGGCGCTTCAAGAGCTTGCGAGAGACCATCTGGTGGGCATTCTGAGCCAAGAAGTAGCGTTTGTTACGGAGGATATCTATCACACCTATGAGAGGGTAGAACTCTTGCGGCCGGGTACCCGTAATTTTGAGCATTATAATTTAGTGAGTACTGTTCGCCACTATCATGACTATCCTGCGTTTAGGCGAGGCGAGAAAGTTTACAATATTATTGTTGACGATCCCATGGCGCTTTTCGGTAAGGATAGCCTCCATCGAACCATTCCAGAGATGGAGTTTCTGACGCTGGAGTTTCGTGATGAACAGTTTGTTCAGGCGCTTCTTCGCACCGGTGAAGTCACCTTGGCCACGCCGGCGGACAGTTGCGAGGCAATTGAGCAGCTTTTGAAACTTTGCGATTTTATCAATTTTCAGACGGAAGTTGTGAAGATGGATAATGCGTCAAAAATTTCCAGTAGTTATCGCGATAACAAGCATATTTTGCATGCGAGTATCACGGATTATCTTATCAGTGATGATGAGAAACTCAGGGCAAGGGCGAAGTTCGTTTACGGGGTTCTTGGAATCACTACTGAAGTGATGACATCAAAAGTGTTTTTGCAACGGTCAAAAGAGATTCTTGCGGGCCTTGCCGCAGGTTAGTTTAGCGTGTGATAAAAGCTGTCGGCAAAAAAAGACACCGGCGTCATCGTCGGTGTCTGTGAATGTTGATAAGTGTATGCGTCAAATTTATTTGGGCGCGACCCAGGTGACCTCGGTAATCCCGAACTTTTCCGCCCAGGGTCGGGTGGTCTTCTTCACTTGTTCGTGGCCCACGCGGCCAATACGGCTGACGTGCGCAATGTCGGCATCAACCGCCGCCCAGTGCCAGGCCTCGGCGTTATTCATCACTTCGGCGCGCACCACAAAGGATTTCGGTTGACCGTGCAGCTGATAGTGGATGGTGTAGATTTTTGCGGTACTCATGTTGCCTCCCTGTCTTGTTATAGATGGATAGGTTGGCGCTCAAAAAGGTTCATTCAAAATGACAAATCCGCTGCCTGCGCGGCATAGTGTCGCGATCGCCTCGCACTCAAGGATTGCTTCATGCCTGGATTGACTCACTGCCAGCTTTACCTGCAACGCCTGGGCTACGATTCGCCGCCACCGCCTACGCTGCAAACCTTGCGGGAATTGCAGTTGCGCCATGTGTGCACCTTCGCCTTCGAGAGCCTGTCGACCTTGATGCACTTGCCGGTACCCATCGATTTGCCGAGCATCGAGCAAAAAGTCCTGCTGGACGGGCGCGGTGGTTACTGTTTTGAGCTGAACTACCTGTTCCTGAGCCTGTTGCAGGCGCTGGGTTTCGATGCGCGCGGCCTCACTGGCTGGGTGGTGATGGGCGGGCCGCCGGACGCACGCACCGGGCGCACCCACCGCCTGAGCCTGGTGACGCTGGACGGTGTGCGCTACATCAGCGATGTCGGTTTTGGCGGCATGGTGCCGAGCAGCCCGCTGCAACTGGACACCGAGGCCACCCAGGCCACCGCCCACGAACCGTATCGGCTGACATTCAATGAAGGCTGTTACACCTTGTGGGCCCAAGTGGGCGAGGAGTGGCGGGGGTTGTATGTGTTCGACCTGCAGCCCCAGGCGGATATCGATTACGAAATCGGCAACTGGTACGTGTCCACGCACCCGGCCTCAACCTTCGTCGGCCAGTTGAAGGCGGCGTTGTTGGCACCGGGTCAACGGCATACGCTAAGCAACGCCAACTATGCCGTTCACTCGCTGGACCGCCCCAGCGAAAAACGGGCAATCGACAGCGCCGATGAACTGCTGGCCTTGCTGCAAACCACCTTTGGCATTCGCCTGCCGGTCCAACCGCAACTTCGTGAAGCACTGGAGCGATTGGTCAAGGCTTGACTGTCCGCCCAAGCCCCCTTTGTGTCCCCCAAAACCCTCAACGCCGCGCAGCACCTGTCTTAGTGTGGAACGCAGGTTCCATACCATAAAAAGAGAGGGTGGCCATGCGCCGCATCCTGCTGTTGCTCGTTGTATCAGGCCTGCTCACGGCCTGTGACGGTCCCCCCAAGCACGCCTCCGAACACGCCGGCGCAGGCATGCCTGCTGACCCAGCGCTCGCCCAGGTCTACGACACCAGTTGCAAGCTGTGCCACGCCAACCCGGCGTCCGGCGCGCCGCTGAGCGGTGACCGTGCGGCCTGGAGCCCGCGTGTCGCCCAGGGCGCGGACACACTGCTGGATCACAGCATCAACGGCTACAACGGCATGCCGCCGATGGGCCTGTGCATGCAGTGCTCCGAGGCGCAGTTCCTCGCGCTGATCAGCTTTATGGCCGGTGTTGAACTCCAACAACAATAAGAAGAGGTGGTGGATGGCGCTTTCACGGCGGCAACTGTTGCAACGCTCAAGCCTGGCCGGGGCTTTTCTGGCGGTGACGAGCAATCCGGTGCTGGCCCAGCTGGTGCGGGCGCCCAGGCTGATCCCGTGGCGCAACTGGTCGGGCGCGCAGACCTGCCTGCCACTGGCACGCGTGGCGCCCAAGGATCTGGATGAGCTGGTGCAGGTGATTCGCCAGGCCCCGGGGCAGATTCGCCCGGTTGGCTCGGCCCATTCATTCAGCGCGCTGGTGCCCACTGACGGCACCTTGCTGTCCTTGAGTTACTTCAACGGCCTGCTTGAGCACGACGCCGCCACCCTGCAAGCCACCTTTGCCGCCGGCACGCCGATGTCGCGCATGGGCCCGGCACTCAAGGCGGTAGGGCAGGCGCTGCCGAATATGGCGGATATCGATTACCAGACCCTGGCCGGGGCGATTTCCACCTCCACCCACGGCACCGGTGTGGGGTTTACCTCGTATTCCGGCTGCGTGACCGGGTTGCAGCTGGTGACAGCCCAAGGCGAGGTGCTCGATTGCGACGCTCAGCGTCACCCTGAGGTCTTCAGCGCGGCTCGCGTGTCCCTGGGTGCACTGGGCGTTGCCACCCAAATCCGCTCGCAGAACCGCGCGCCGTACCGGCTGCGCGAGCGCCAATGGATTGCCAAGACTGAAGAGCTGCTGGAAGACGTCGACAAGAACACCCGGGAAAACCAGCACTGGGAAATGCTCGTCGTCACCCATTCCGACTACGCGCTGTCCATCGCCCTCAACGAAACCACCGACCCCGAAACCCCGCCGGTCGACCCGGCCGAGGCGGGTGGCAATGAGTTCGTGACGATCATCGAGAAGCTCGACAAATACGCCAGCGATTTCCCCGACACCCGGCGCACCTTGCTCAACAGCCTGCGTTTTTTCGCGCGTTTCGACGACCGCGTGGCCGAGTCGTTTCAGGTCTACGCCAACGTGCGCAATGTGCGCTTCAACGAGATGGAATACTCGGTGCCGGCCGAACACGGCCCGGCGTGCCTGCGCGAAATCCTCAAGCTGATCACCGACAAGGACCTGCGCACCTGGTTTCCCATCGAGTACCGCTACGTCAAGGCCGATGGCATTCCCCTGAGCATGTTCGAAGGCCGCGACAGCTGTTCGATCTCGGTGCACCAGCATTACGCCATGGACCACCACAACTTTTTCGCCGCGGTGGAGCCGATTTTCTGGAAGTACGCCGGGCGGCCGCATTGGGGCAAGTTGCACACCCTCAATGCGCGCACGTTGCAGCCGTTGTACCCGCGCTGGGATGAGTTCGCCCGCGTGCGCCGCGAGCTGGACCCGAGCGGAAAACTCCTCAACGCCCACCTGTCATCCATTCTGGGAGTGGCCTGATGAACCGTCGACATTTCGTATTGGGCACCGGTGCTTTGCTGGTTGCGGGTGCCTGGTGGCTGCGCCCGGGTGATCGTGGCAGCCCGTACACCGACTATTTTCGCACGCTCAACGCCGAGCTGAAGGCTCACGGGCCGATGCGCCCGGTGATGCTGATTGACTTGGACCGGCTGGATCACAACATCGACGTGGTGATGCAGGCGGTGCAGCGCGGCGGCAAGCATCTGCGGCTGGTGGAGAAATCCCTGCCGTCGCCGGGCCTGCTCGCGTATATCGCCAAGCGGGCAGGGACGCAGCGCTTGATGTCGTTTCACCAACCGTTTCTGAACCACGATGCGCAGGTGTTTCCTGACGCCGATATCCTGATCGGCAAGCCGCTGCCGGTGCGTTCGGCCGAACTGTTTTATCAGACGCACAAGGGCGCGTTCGACCCTTCGCGGCAGTTGCAATGGCTGCTGGATACGCCTGAGCGGTTGCAGCAGTATTTGGCGTTGGCTCAAGGGCTGGGCACGCGGTTGCGGGTCAATATTGAACTGGATGTGGGGCTGCATCGAGGCGGTATCAACGATAACGCTGTGTTGGGGCAGATGCTGACGTTGATCAGTGCCAACCCACAGCATCTGGCCTTCGCCGGGTTCATGGGCTACGACCCGTTTGTGGGCATGGGCGTGCCGGGGGTTCTCGGTTCGCCCCAGGCGCTGTTTGATCAGGTCATGCTGCGCTACAACGGTTTTGTGGATTTCACTCGCCAACAGTTCGCCGGGTTGTGGCGCGAGGGGTTGACCCTGAACACGGCGGGGAGCCCGAGTTATCGGATTCACCAGCAGGAAAGGCTCAGTACGGAAGTGTCGGTGGGCACGGCGCTGCTCAAACCGACCCATTACGACCTGCCGTCGTTGAGTGAGCATGTGCCGGCGGCGTTTATTGCCACGCCGGTGTTGAAAAGCACCGGGCCGGTGAATATCCCGGCGCTGGATGGCAAGTCGCGGGTGTTTTCGTGGTGGGACTCGAACCAGCGCCAGACGTTCTTTATTTATGGCGGTAACTGGATGGCCGAATTCGAGTCGCCCCAAGGGCTGCAAAGCAATGATCTGTACGGGCGCAGTTCTAACCAGGAGATGGTCAACGGCTCGCTGGCGGTGGGTTTGAACATTGAGGATCAGGTGTTTTTACGCCCCACCCAGAGTGAGTTTGTGCTGTTGCAGTTTGGTGATTTGCTGGCGGTTCGCGGGGGCAAAATTGTTGAGACCTGGCCTGTCTATAACAACTGACTGAGACGAACCTCTGTGGGAGCTGGCTTGCCTGCGATGGCGGTGGATCATTCACCACCGCCATCGCAGGCAAGCCAGCTCCTACATTTTTGGTTGGGTTTACAGGGCGAAAGGAATAGTGAGCTTGGCCCACAACATATCGCCTTCCGGCCGGTTCTTCACATCAAACTCCTTGGCCCAACGCACCTCCGCACTGGCGTATTTGAGAAAGGTGAAATACACCGCCGGGCCGATCGCAAACACCTGCCCGCGTACGCCGTCATTTACGTCTTCGCCATAGATGTTCACCACGGTGCGCCCGTTCTGTTTGTCGTCGGTGGTTTGCTTGAGGTAGTAGCCGTTGACCCCCAGGCTCAGGTTGTCGGTCACCTTGTAGCTGGCCGAATAATCGAAGTGAAAAATCTGCCCGGAGCGGTAATCGGTGTCGTGGTTTTCTTCGTTGAAACTGTAGGTGGTCTTGATCGACAGCTCGGTGCGGTCGTCTGGCATCCAGGTGGCCGACACGAGGGGTTTGTAGGTGTAGAAGTTATTGCTGGTATTGGCCAGGCGCGTGGCGTCGTATTCGCCCGTGGGCAGGGTGATTTCCACGGCGGCAGCCAGGGTCAGTTTCGGGCCCATGTCCCACAGGATGATCGGCGCCAGGGTGGTGTCGCCCATGCTTTCGCGCGTGTCGGACATACCGAACAGCGAGACCTGTTGCTTGAGGTAAGGCTGGGCAATGTAGCCGCCCAGGCGTCCGCCGAAGATGCGCACGGGGCTCAGGTAGTCCAGGCGCGGGATGATTGCGTCGGACTTGATGCGCACCTGCGAAACTTTGCCGCCCAGGGAACTGATGTCCAGTTTGCGGGCCTGGTAGTGGTTGTAATACAGGTTGAAGGCGAACATGTGGTCCGGCAGGTTGTTCACGTCCAGGGGCAGGATGTAGAAGCCATCGGTGCCGGGGCCGATGTTGTCGACGCCGCCTTCGGTGGCCAGGGCCGGCAGGCTGATCAGGCTCAACAACGCGAGTTGCAGCGGGTGAAGTGTGCGGGTGGGGTTCATGTCTGGCCTCGTTCTTATTGTTAGGGCACTGCTGGCCTTAGAAATAAGCCCTCAGGGGCTGGCAGGGCAGGGTTTTGGAGGACAGATAGGGGGACTTTGCCGGACAGGTTTCACTCAGGGTGCAGCGACTCTTGCAAGCGCCTATGATTGTCAGAATGTTTCTAAAACAAGAACTGAAGTACTCAGTCAGGAACCCGTGATCCATGCAAAGGAAAGCCGTTGACCCGCAATTCGAGCTGGCGCTGGTGTCGCCTTTTCTGTTGCAAACCCTGGCACAGGTGGTTTCGCAGAAGGGCGCCAGTGCCCAAGCGCTGTGCCGCGGGCTGGGGTTTACCCTGGCCGACCTGGATGACCCCTCGCAACGCATTTCCTATCGCCAGGCCGTGGCGATGATCCAGCGGGCGCTCAAGGCCTTGCCCGATCAGGGCCTGGGCCTGTGGGTGGGGCATCAGAACGTACTCGGCACCCTGGGCCTGCTCGGCCATGTGATTTCCCTGTGCAAGACCCTGCGCGATGCCTTTGCCATCGGCGAGCGGCATCAGCACACCTCCGGCGGCATCGCCACCACCCGCACCCATGAAACGCCGCAGGAAGTGTGCGTCGACGTTGAATGCCTGTTGCCCTACGCCGACGTCCAGGTGTTTGCGGCCGAAGAGTTCTTTGCCAGTCTCATGGTGTATGGCCGGGCGTTGGTCGGCGCCGATTTCAAGCCGCAGCGGTTGGAGTTTGTGCACGCAGCACCGTCCTATGTCGCCGAGTATCAGCGCTTGTTTGGCACGGACGTGCGTTTTGGTTGCCTGCACAATCGCATGGTGCTGGCGCCGCACTGGCTGGACACGCGCCTGCCCAATCATCACCCCTTGGCATTGCGCCAGGCCCTGGATTTGCTGGAGCTGGAAAGCGCCCAACTGCATCAGAAGATGGACCTGATCCAGGCAGTGGAGCGCGCCATCTCGCGGGATCTGCAGGGCAGCCAACTGGAGAAGGTCGCCGGCGACCTGAACATGAGCGGGCGCACCCTGCGCCGGCGCCTGACCGAGCACGGCCTGACCTTCGAAGCACTGCTGGAGCAGGTTCGGCGCGCACGCACCATGGGGTTGCTGGGGAATCCGGGGTTGTCGATCGAGCGCATCACCGAGGAAGTCGGTTACAGCGACGTGCGCAGTTTTCGGCGGGCGTTCAAACGCTGGACGGGGGTGAGCCCCAGTGCGTTTCGCGGTGATGGGGGAGGGTTGGCGTAGTCCTTAGGGTGGTCCCGTTCAGGACGCCGGTCTAGAGCGGCTTCACGAAGCTGACGAGCTTTGCGGTCGAGCGCGCAAAGGTTTGCTTTTTGGCGAATCAAAAAGCGCGCCGATCGCCTGACGCGCACGGGACAGCCGGCTCATGACGGTGCCGATCGGCAAATCGAGCATCTCGGCGGCTTCCTTGTAGCTGAAGCGCTCAACGCCCACCAGCAACATGACTTCGCGCTGGCCTTCGGGGAGTTTCTCCACGGCTTCGATGATTTGCCGGTGCATCAAGTCAGACTCCGGGTTGGGCGCCTCGGGGTCGCTGACGGTTTCCAGGAATTCGTCATTCCAGTCCATGCGCGAGCGGCTGCGGACTTTGCGCGAACGCAGTTCGTTGATCCAGGTCGAGTGGACAATGGAAAACATCCAGCTCAGCACCGACGTGTCGGGCTGCAACTGATGGGAGCGTTCCAGTGCGCGCACGCAGGCGAGCTGAACCAGGTCTTCGGCATCGTGCTTGTCGCCGGAAATGCGCAACGCAAATGCCCACAGGCGTGGCAGCAGTTCTGGAAGCAGTGCGGGTAAGTCAGCACCGGTGATCGACATATTTCCTCTTTTTATTTCTTGATGCCTAAAATGGTGCGGTCAGGCTACGAGGTCGATACCGTAGCGGATGCCTGTGTCGCGGCGTCCTTTTTGCGGTGCTGAGGGTCCTTGGGTGACGGTAAATTGTATCAAAATGCTGACAAATTGTATCAATTTGGATCGATTTTGAAAGGTTATTGACAGCTTATGCAGGTACCAGGCCAATAATTCTGACAATCGTGTCAGGAAAATTACCCGTACACATAGTGAAACATATAAGATTTATTCGGCCCTGGGAATATTTTCAATTCCAGGGTGTTCTCTTAGAGTATTTGCACCTGTCACTGAGTGCCTGTCGGTTGCTTTAAAGTTTTTTTGACCTGTTGCAACGTTAAAGATGATATCAATATGATGGCCTGTCGCTACCCGCAGATCGGTCACTTCGGCTCACAAAGCCGGACATCACACAGCAATAATTGATGAATACAAACGGAGAGATAACCCCATGGTAGCGGATGATGCCTTGCTAATGGCCTATGTTGACGGCGAGCTCTCGTCGCAACAGAACCAAGAGCTTGAGCGGCTCATAGACGCTTCGCCGGATCTGGCTCAGCGAGTCTCTCGGTTGATGGCTTCCTGCCTGCCTTATGAGGAAGCGTTTGCTCGCCAGAACGTGCCACCGGTGCCCGAGAGCCTGAAGCTCAGTATCGCGGCGTTGGCGGCTCAGCATTCGGCTGCGCAATCGACGGCTGGAACTGTTCCGACGAGTGGAGTGAACTCTTCCGATAAAGCAGACAGCGTTTTCTCGCGCCTGTTCGCGTTCCTCCAACCTAAATTTGCATGGCCGGCCCTGACGTTCGTTGCGGGTGCTGCCTGCTATGCCCTCGTGCTTCAAGTTGGTGCGTTCAGCGGCGCCCTCAAGCCCGGTTTTGATGCGAGCGCTCCGGCTGTTGCCCAGACCTCTCCCTGGGTGCAACAAGCGGCCGCGTACCAGCATCTTTATACCCGCGAAACCGTGGCTTACGGCGCTCAGCCCACTGATGTGGTGACCCAGACCCTCGCCGATATCCGCCAGATAGACGGCCTTGCCCTGCGTGTTCCGGACCTGAGTTCCGCCGGCCTGACCTTCAAGCGGGTGCAGCGCCTGCGCTTCAACAACAAGGCGTTGATCCAGTTGGTGTACCTTCCCGCCAATGGCGCGCCGGTTGCATTGTGCGTGATGAAAGAGCCCAAGCCGGATCAGTCCATCGCACAACAGAGCGTCGCGCAGATGAACGTAGTAACGTGGCGTCAGTCTGAACTGGGCTACGCACTTATCGGCGAGCCCGAAGGTGTAGACCTCAACGCCGTTGCCCGACTTGTCGCCGACCGAAGTGCTGCCCAGCTGTTCGCTGCTGTGCCCGCACCGATGTGGATCGCCGCCATCCAGAAATAACCGTGCTGGGGTCGGGCATTGGTTCCCAATGTCGTGATCCCAGATAGCTAGATGAAAACAACCTTCTCGCTGAAAAAACGCCATTACCTGCCTCTTGCCCTCGCTGCTGTGGTGGTCACAGGCCTCGGTGCCTGGCTGCTGCCGTCCTTTTATTCGCCTTCGCCGACGGCCACGCAAATCGTCGATGAGATGGAAGCGGTGGCCGGTGGTGCTCATCCCGGGTTTCGTCGTAATCACGCCAAGGGCCATTGCATCAGTGGCCGCTTTGAAAGCAACGGTCATGCGGCAGAGATTTCCCGCGCATCCCTGTTACAGCCTGGCAGCGTGCCGCTGATCGGCCGGTTGTCGGCCGCCGGTGGCGACCCGTCCCAAGCCGACGTACACGGCATGATCCGCAGCATGGCCCTGCGCCTGGCCGCCGCCGATGGCGAAACCTGGTACATGGCGATGAACTCCGTGCCGGTGTTTCCGGTAAATACCCCTGAAGGCCTGTATGAGCAGTTGCGCGCCTCGATGCCGGCGTACGGCGGCAGCGGCCCTGACCCGCAAAAAATGCAGGCCTTCAAAAACGCTCACCCTGAAATGCGTCCATTCGAGACCTGGCTGGCGGAGCATCCCGAAGCTTCAGGTTTCGACAATTCGACCTTCTACAGCGTGAATGCTTTCCGCATGACCGACGCTCAGGGCCGGGTGCACTTCGTGCGCTGGAGCATGGTGCCTGAGACGCCTTACAAACCGATGACAAGCGGCCAATCCCGCGACCCGGATTTCCTTGCCTATGGCTTCGCCAAACAGCTTGAACAAGGGCCGGTGCGCTGGGACCTGATCATCACCCTGGCCGAGCCCGGCGATGTGACCACTGACGCCACCCTGCGCTGGCCCCAGGGGCGGCGGCAGATCAATGCCGGCACGCTGATCATCGACAGCCAGCAATCCCAGGTCGAAGGGCCGTGCCGCGACGTGGATTTCAACCCGCTGGAGCTGCCGGACGGCATCGGGCCGTCGGATGACCCGTTGCTGATGGCGCGTGAAGCCGCCTATGCCGAATCCCACCGGCGGCGTATCGAAGAAGAAAGTGTCCATTAAGAATTTTTCCCGTCACGCGGAATAAATCATTTCCCTCGCCTGTTCTATTCCCAGAACAACTTGAACGAGGGAAGTACGATGGGCCTGCCCACCGAAGCTCAAACACTGGATTTCACGGTGCTGGCCCAACCTTTGGGCGAGGCTGGCGCGTGTGGCCAGAACCTTGAGTACGACCCGCAGTTTCTGGAGCTGGAAGAGGAAGCCCTCGGCAAACCCGAGGTGCAGTACGGCGACACCATCACCCAGGCCATCGAGCCGAACTGGAAACGCGTGATGGTCCTCGCTCAGCCCATGCTGGAGCGCAGCCGCGACCTGCGCCTGGCCATCTGGCTGACCCGCGCCCAACTCAACCTGAATGGCATCGCCGGCCTGGCCGCCGGTCTCGAACTGGTTCAGGCCCTGCTGGAAAACTGCTGGGACGGCTTGCACCCTCAGCTCGATCCCGACGACGACAACGACCCGCTGCTGCGCATCAATATTCTGGCGTTCCTCTGTGAACCGGCCGGCGTGCTGCGTGACGTGCTCGACGCGCCCTTGATCAGTGCTCGCAACTTGGGCGCCGTCACCTTGCGTCAGTTCGATCTGGCCAGCGGCGAGCAAAGTGGGGAGGGCGAAAACGTCAGCCTGGCGATGATCGAAGGCGCGTTTACCGAAGCCGACCCGCTGGAGCTGACGGCCACCGACGCCGCGCTGACACGTGCGTTGGAGCTGAGCGTTCAGATTGAGCAACTGCTGACCGAAAAGGTCGGCGTCGGTCGCGCCATCGACCTCAGCGGCCTGGCCACTTTGCTGCGCCGCGCGGGTGAAGTGATTCGCCGCCGCCTGCCCGGTGAGGCTCCTGTCGAAATCGCGACAGCCGCGACGGCCGCGACGCCTGTGGCAACCGTCGCCGCTGTCGCCGCCCCGCAAGCCCTGCGTGGCGAGATCAACAGCCGCGAAGACGCGCGCCAGACCATCGACCGCCTGTGCACCTATTTTCAGACATTTGAACCCGCAAGCCCGGTGCCGATTCTGCTGCAACGGGCGAAGAAATTGATCGACAAGAATTTCATGGAATTGCTGCAAGACCTCGCCCCCGACGGTCTCGCGCAACTGGCGCTGGTCAGCGGTATTCGCAACAGCGACAACTGACCCTTTTTGTATCAACCCCACTCACTGGAGCTTTTCCTGTGGCCAAAGAAAGCAGTCAGAAGTTCATCGCTCGCAACCGGGCGCCACGCGTGCAGATCGAATACGACGTGGAAATCTACGGCGCGGAAAAAACCGTGCAATTGCCCTTCGTCATGGGCGTATTTTCGGACCTTTCCGGCAAGCCTGCCGAACCGTTGCCGCCGGTGGCTGAGCGTAAGTTCCTGGAAGTCGATATCGACAACTTTGACGAGCGTCTCAAGTCGATGAAACCGCGCGTGGCGTTCCAGGTGCCCAACACCCTGACCGGTGAAGGCAACCTGCCGGTGGAAATCACCTTCCAGTCGATGGATGACTTCACCCCGGCGGCCATCGCCAGCAAGGTGCCGAGCCTTAACCAGCTGCTCATCGCGCGCAGCCAATTGTCCAACCTGCTGACCTACATGGACGGCAAGGTGGGCGCCGAGGAATTGCTCGCCAAGCTGCTGGCGGATCCGACCGTGATGCAAGCCTTGAGCTCGGCTCCCAAGCCAACCGAATAACTGAATAACCGTTAACGCCGCCGGTGCCCTGTTTGCCCCGGTACGGGGACGCTTTGCCCAAAATTTGAGGATACCGTCATGTCCACCACTCAATCTGAACAGCCAGGGCAGCTTGCCCCCGCCACGGATTTCGACGCCGGCGACTTCGCCAGCCTGCTGCAAAAAGAGTTCAAGCCCAAGACCGACAAGGCCAAAGAGGCCGTCGAAACGGCGGTGCGCACCCTGGCTGAACAGGCGCTGCACGGCACCAACCTGATGCCCAACGACGTGCTGGGCACCATCGAAGGGCTGATCGCGGCGCTTGATCAGAAGCTTACCGAGCAGGTCAACCACATCCTGCACCACGAGGAATTCCAGGGCGTGGAAAGCGCCTGGCGCGGCCTGCATTACCTGGTCAACAACACCGAGACCGACGAGACCCTGAAAATCCGCGTGATGAACATCTCCAAGAACGAAGTGCACAAGACGCTGCGCAAGTTCAAGGGTGTGGCCTGGGACCAGAGCCCGATTTTCAAGAAGCTGTATGAAGAGGAATACGGCCAGTTCGGCGGCGAGCCATACGGTGCGTTCGTGGCGGACTACTACTTCAACAACAGCGCGCCGGACGTGGAGCTACTGACCCAGATGGCCCGCGTCAGTGCCGCGGCTCACTGCCCGCTGATCACCGCCGCCGACCCCAGCGTGATGCTGATGGAGTCGTGGCAGGAACTGGCGAACCCACGTGACCTGACCAAGATTTTCCAGACCCCCGAGCACGCGGCCTGGCGCAGCTTCCGCGCCAGTGAAGACTCGCGTTACGTGGGCCTGGCCATGCCGCGCTTCCTGTCCCGCGCACCTTACGGCGCCAAGACCAACCCGGTGGAAGAATTTGACTTCGAAGAAACCACCGACGCTGCCGGGGCCAAGGATTTCACCTGGGCCAACGCCGCGTACGCCATGGCGGTGAACATCAACCGCTCGTTCAAACACTACGGCTGGTGCTCACAGATTCGCGGCATCGAATCCGGTGGTGTGGTGGAAGGGCTGCCGGTGCATACCTTCCCGACCGATGACGGCGGTGTCGACATGACCTGCCCAACCGAAATCGCCATCAGCGACCGCCGTGAAGCGGAGCTGGCGAAGAATGGCTTCATGCCGCTGGTGCACAAGAAAAACAGCGACCTGGCTGCGTTCATCGGTGCGCAATCGATGCACAAACCGGCCGAGTACGACGACCCGGACGCCACCGCCAACGCCAACCTGGCTGCGCGCCTGCCGTACCTGTTCGCCACCTGTCGTTTCGCCCATTACTTGAAGTGCATCGTGCGCGACAAGATCGGCTCGTTCAAAGAACGCGACGACATGCAGGTGTGGCTCAACAACTGGATCGGCCGCTACGTGGAACACAACCCGGCCACAGCCACCGACGCCGACAAGGCGCGCAAGCCGCTGGCCGGCGCCGAAGTGGTGGTTGAAGAAATCGAAGGTAACCCCGGCTATTACGGCGCCAAGTTCTTCCTGCGCCCGCACTACCAGCTCGAAGGCCTGACCGTGTCCCTGCGCCTGGTCTCCAAGCTGCCGTCCACCAAATCCAACTGATCAACCTGAAAGGTAACGACCATGATCCTGCTGAACTTCAAAGGCACCCAAATCAAGGGCACTTCCACCGTCGACGCGCACAAGGACTGGATCACCATCGACGCGATCCAGATGGGCGTCGGCCGCGCCATCTCCATCAGCGGCGGCGGCACCGACCGCGACACCAGCAACCCGTCGTTCTCGGAAATTTCCATGACCAAGGCCACCGACCTGGCCTCGGCTGACCTGTTCATGCAAGCCGTGTGCGGCAAGAGCCTGGGCGATGCCGAGATCCACTTCATCCAGACCGGCGGCCCGGACAAGAAGCAACAGGTGTTCCTCAAGCTGATCCTGGGCGAAGCCATCATCAGCTCCTACTCCGCCAGCAGTAATGGCGAGCGCCCGAGCGAAACCTTCTCCATCAACTTCACCACCATCAGCTACGAGTACGACTCCTTCACCGGCGATACCGTGATCACCGGCACGCCGAAGAAGTGGGACCTGGAAAAGAACCAGAAGATCTGATTCTGGCTCGGCCTGGTGCGGCGGGCGGGGCAGTTGTGGCAACCGGGTTTTCTGTGGCGAGCGGGCTTGTTGTGGCGAGCGGGCTTGCCCCGCGTTGGGCTGCGCAGCAGCCCTCAAAACCTATGCCGCGATCTGTCTGCAAGTGCGCGGTGGCCTTATTGGGGCCGCTTCGCGCCCCAACGCGGGACAAGCCCGCTCGCCACAACAGCCCCGATCACCACAGAAAGCCCGCTCGCAGCAACATGATGGAGTACTGATTTTATGGCTGAGCTCACCAGTCGCGAACGCTTGCAACCCTCGCTGCTCGATCGCCTGAGCGACGACGACACCGAACATGCCGTGGAACCCCGCGACAAACGTGTGTTGTCGATGCGTGGCCTGCGCAAGGCGGTGTTGCGTGACTTGGGCTGGCTGCTCAACAGCACCAGCCTGGGCAGCTTTCGCGACCTCAGTGCTCATCCTCTGGCCGGGCAATCGGTCATCAATTTTGGCTTGCCGGACCTTGCCGGCAAGACCGCCGCCGGTTTGGACCGGGAAGAGCTTGCGCGGCGCATCCGCCAGGCGATCTGGGATTTCGAGCCGCGGATTTTACGTGACAGCGTGCGGGTGGTGCCGGTGGCACCCGCCAGCAATGCCGCCAGCCCTAATCAGATGGCTTTTGAAATTCATGGCGAACTCTGGGGCCAACCGTTGCCCGAGCGCCTGTACCTGAAGACCGAACTCGACCTGGAAGCAGGCGAGGCGAGGGTCTTCGATATCGAGACAAGGGACGTGCGGTGAACGCCAAACTGCTGCGCTATTACGAACGTGAACTGGCCCACCTGCGCGAAGTCGGCGGTGAGTTCGCCCGCGACTACCCCAAGGTCGCCGGTCGCCTGGGGCTGGAAACCTACGCCTGCGCCGACCCCTATGTGGAGCGGCTGCTGGAGGGCTTCAGCTTTCTGGCGGCGCGGGTGCAGCTGAAAATCGACGCCGAATTCCCGCGTTTTACCAACCATCTGCTGGAACTGGTATACCCGCAATACCTGGCGCCCACGCCCTCGATGGCCGTGGTGCAATTGCAGCCGGACATGAGCGAAGGCAGCCTGGCTGCCGGTTTCAAAGTGGCCCGCGACACCGCACTGCACAGCCAGCTCGGCAAGGGCGACCAGACGGCCTGCGAATTCCGCACCGCCCATGACGTGACCCTGTGGCCGGTTGAGCTGGTCGAGGCGCGCTATTTTGCCTGTGGCGCGCAAGTGGCGGGTGTCGACCTGTCACGTCTGGGCGCCGTGAAGGCGGCGCTGCGGCTGCGCTTGCGCGTCGGTGCCGGGCTGACCTTCAGTGACCTGACACTCGATAATTTGCCGCTGCATATTCGCGGCGGCGAAGCCATGCCTTCGCGCATCCTCGAACAACTGCTGGCCCAGGCGGCGGGTGTGTTGGTGATGCCGGTGCAGGAACATGTGGACTGGCACCAGTTCCTGCCCAAAAGCGCCATCCGCAGTCTGGGTTACAGCGACAGCGAAGCCCTGCTGCCCAGCGGCCCGCGCTCGTTCCAGGGCTACCGGTTGCTGCAGGAATATTTCGCCATGCCCCAGCGCTTCCTGTTCGCCGAAATCGCGGGGCTGGCGAACAGCGTGAGCCGCTGCGCCGCCGAGCAACTGGACGTGATCGTGCTGTTCAAGAAGCTTGATCCGGTGCTGGAACAAAGCCTCAGCGCGGCCAACTTCGGGCTCTACTGCACGCCCGCGATCAACCTGTTCCCGATGCGCACCGAGCGTGTGCACCTGTCGGACCAGCAATCGGAGTACCACGTGATCCCTGACCGCACGCGGCCGATGGATTACGAGATCTATCAGATTGAAGGCGTTACCGGCTACGGCAGCGGTGCCGAGGCCAGCCAGACCTTTGAGTCGTTTTACCGCGCCAATGACCTGCACGCGCGCACGCCGCCCAAAGCCTTTTATCAGGTGCGCCGCGATGCGCGGGTGCTCTCCGAACAACAGCGGCGCCAGGGCCCGCGTTCCAGCTACATTGGCAGCGAGTTGTTCCTGTCGCTGGTGGACGCCCAGGAAGCCCCGCACCGCAGCGACTTGCGCCAACTGGGCATCGACACCCTATGCAGCAACCGCGACCTGGTACTGAGCATGCCGGTAGGCAGCGGCCGCACCGATTTTACGGTCGAGTCCGGCGCGCCGGTGCAGTCGGTGCGCTGCGTGGCCGGGCCTACCGTGCCGGCGCCATCGTTTGCCGAGGGCGAGACGGCGTGGCGTTTGGTCAGCCATTTGTCCCTCAACTATCTGTCGTTGCTGGATCAGGACCAGGAGCAGGGCGCTACCGCCTTGCGTGACCTGCTGCGCCTGTATTGCCGCATCGACGACGAGGCTGCGCATAAACAGATTGAAGGCCTGCGTTCCGTCACCGCCGAGAGCATCGTGCGGCGCCTGCCGCTGCCGGGGCCGATCACCTACGGGCGCGGCCTGCAAATCAGTGTGACCCTGGATGAGTCAGCCTTTGAAGGCGCCGGGGTATTCGTGCTGGGCTCGGTACTGGAGCAGTTTTTTGCCAAGTACGTGTCGCTCAATTCCTTCACCGAAACGGTGATCAAAAGCATGGCACGCGGCGTGATCATGCAATGGCCGGCGCGGGTGGGCAGATGCGAGATCCTCTGACCCTGCTGGGCGAGCTTGAAGCGCACCCGGGGCGCTTCGACTTCTATGGTGCGTTGCGCCAGCTGGAGTGCGCTTTCCCGCAACTGCCACGCATCGGCCAGGCCGCACGCCCGGCCGATGAGGCCGTGCGATTTGGCCAGCAACCGTCACTGGCGTTTGAACCGGCGATGATTGCCGCGCTCAAGCCTGGGGTAACACCCAAGCTGCTACTGAATTTCTTTGGCCTGATGGGCGCCAACGGCCCGTTGCCGATTCACCTCACCGAATACATCCGCGACCGCCAGCGCAACCTGAATGACCCGACCCTGGCGGCGTTCTGCGACGTGTTCCACCACCGCATGATCAGCCTGTTCTACCGCGCCTGGGCCAGTGCCCAGCCGGCGGTGAGCCTGGACCGGCCGGGGGCGGACCGTTTCGCCCAATACCTGGGTTCATTGATCGGCATCGGTCAGTCGTCGTTGCTCAGCCGCAACGCCGTGCCGGATGTGGCCAAGCTGCACTTTGCCGGGCGCCTCGGGCCACAGACGCGCAATGCCGAAGGTCTGGCGGCGTTGCTCACCGACTACCTCGGCGTGCCGGTCAAGGTTGAGCAGTTTGTCGGCCACTGGATGGCGTTGCCCGCTGACGGCTTGTGCGCCCTGCGCAGCGGCCCCGACGCCGCCGTGCTCGGCCAGACCACCGTGATGGGCAAGAAAATCTGGAACACCCAGCATAAATTCCGCCTGCTGATCGGCCCCCTCGACCTCGAACAAACCCGGCGCCTGTTGCCCGGTGGCGACAGCCTGCAACGCGTGCAGGACTGGGTGCGCCAGTACGTCGGCCTGGCGATGGACTGGGACGTCAACCTGATCGTCAAAAAAGAACAATTGCCCGGCCTGCGCCTGGGTTCCGCGCCCTTGGGCTGGACCAGTTGGCTGAGCAGCAAAACCCCTAAACACGATGATCGGCAATTGCTGATCAACCCTCGCATCTCTTCTCAAGGACCTGCCCATGGCTGACATCAGTCGCGTCGCGCTTTTCGGCAAACTCAATAGCCTGTGCTACCGGGCCATCGAAAGCAGTACCGTGTTCTGCAAGATGCGCGGCAACCCCTATGTGGAGCTGGTGCACTGGTTGCAGCAGATCCTGCAACTGACGGATTCGGACCTGCTGCGGCTGATCCGTCATTACGGCATCGACCCGGCGGTACTGGCCCGCGACCTGACCGCTGCGCTCGACCGTCTGCCGCGCGGCTCGACGTCGGTCACCGACCTGTCTTCGCAAGTGGAAGAAGCCGTCGAACGCGCCTGGGTCTATGCCACCCTGATGCTCGGTGAATCCCAAGTGCGTTCCGGCCATTTGCTGTTGGCGCTGCTGAAAACCCCGAGCCTGCGCAATGGTTTGTATGGCGTGTCCCGCGAGTTCAATAAGGTCGGCATCGATGACCTGAGCGAACAGTTCGGCGCGCTGCTCAAGGATTCCCCGGAAGCGCAAATGACCGCCAGCGATGGCTTCCAGGTGCCGGGTGAGGAGGCTGGCGCCCTGGCGCCGGCGGCGATGGGCAAGCAGGAAGCCTTGAAGCGCTTCACCGTCGACCTCACCGAACAGGCGCGCAACAGCAAGATGGACCCCATCGTGGGCCGTGATGAAGAGATCCGTCAGGTCATCGACATCCTGATGCGCCGCCGCCAGAACAACCCGATCCTGGTGGGTGAGGCCGGCGTCGGCAAAACCGCCGTGGTCGAAGGTTTCGCCCAGCGTATTGCCCGTGGCGACGTGCCGCCGAGCCTCAAAGACGTTCAATTGCTCGCGCTTGATGTGGGCCTGTTGCAAGCCGGGGCCAGCATGAAGGGCGAGTTCGAACAGCGCCTGCGTTCGGTGATTGATGAAGTGCAGGCCAGCGTCAAACCCATCGTGTTGTTTATCGACGAAACCCACACCCTGGTCGGCGCGGGCGGTGCAGCGGGTACCGGCGATGCGGCCAACCTGCTCAAACCGGCGCTGGCCCGTGGCACCTTGCGCACCGTAGGTGCGACTACCTTTGCCGAATACAAAAAACACATTGAAAAAGACCCGGCGCTGACCCGGCGCTTCCAGACCGTGCAGGTTGACGAACCCGACGAAGCGCGCGCCTTGCTGATGCTGCGCGGCATTGCCGAAACCATGCAGAACCACCATCAGGTGCACATCCTTGATTCCGCGCTGGAAGCGGCGGTGCGCTTGTCGAATCGCTACATCCCGGCGCGCCAGTTGCCGGACAAGGCGGTCAGCCTGATCGACACCGCCTGCGCGCGTGTTGCCATCAGCCTGCACGCCACGCCTGCCGAAGTGGACGACAGCCGTCGGCGCATCGAGGCCCTGGAAACCGAGCTGGCAATCATCGAGCGCGAAACGGCCATCGGTGTGGAAACCGCCAGCCGCCGCGTATCGGTCGAGGCCTTGCTGGCCACCGAACGTGAGCGCCTGGACGACGTGGAGGGGCGCTGGGACAACGAACTGGCGCTGGTGGAGCAGATCCAGCGTTTGCGCAGCCAACTGGCGGACTCCAGCGACCGCGAGGCCGGGCTGGTCGAACTGCGCCAATTGCAGGACGAGCTCGTCGCGCAACAGGGCGAGCATCCACTGGTATTGATCAGCGTCGATGAACAGGCCGTGGCCTCGGTGGTGCAGGACTGGACCGGCATTCCGGTGGGCCGCATGGTCAAGAATGAAATCGAAAACGTGCTGCGCCTGGCTGACCGCCTGGGCCAACGCATCATTGGCCAGAGCCACGCGCTGGAGATGATCGCGCGGCGCATCCAGACCTCCCGCGCCGGCCTCGACAACCCGGGCAAGCCGGTGGGCGTGTTCATGCTCGCGGGCACCTCCGGCGTGGGTAAGACCGAGACCGCGCTGGCGCTGGCCGAGTCGCTGTATGGCGGCGAGCAGAACGTGATCACCATCAATATGAGCGAATACCAGGAAGCCCACACCGTTTCCACTTTGAAGGGCGCGCCACCCGGCTACGTGGGCTATGGCGAGGGCGGCGTGCTGACCGAAGCGGTGCGGCGCAAGCCTTACAGCGTGGTGCTGCTGGATGAAGTAGAGAAAGCCCACCCGGATGTGCACGAGCTGTTCTTCCAGGTGTTCGACAAAGGCTGGATGGAGGACGGCGAAGGCCGGATCATCGACTTCAAGAACACCTTGATCCTGCTCACCACCAACGCCGGTACCCAGCTGATCAGCCGCCTGTGCCGCGACCCGAAGACCATGCCCGCGCCGGACGACATTGCCAAGGCCCTGCGCGAGCCGCTGCTGGAAGTGTTCCCGCCGGCCTTGCTCGGCCGTCTGGTGGTGATCCCGTATTACCCGCTCAGCGACGCCATGCTCGGCAGCATCATCCGGCTGCAACTGGGGCGCATCGAGAAACGCATCGCCGACGGCCACAAGATTCCGTTCACCTACAGCGACGAGGTGGTGCAGTTGATCGCCAGCCGTTGCACGGAACTGGAAAGCGGCGGGCGGATGATCGACGCGATCCTGACCAACTCGATGCTGCCGGCGATCAGTACCGAATTTCTCAACCGCCTGCTGCTGGGCACGCCGGCGACCCAGGTGCAGGTGGGCGTCGAGGGCGGCGAATTTACCTATGGGTTCGAGGCGCCCTGAAGCCGTCACATCACGAGGTCGCTGAACCCTTCTGTGGAATAAATCCGCTCGCCTGACTGTTCTGTCCAGGTGAGCGGACTGATCGCGCGTAGCTCGGACGGCCTGGACAGCATTTTCCATTTGCCTTGCAGGTAGAACACCAACGATGGCGACTCTTCAACAGCACCGCGAAATACAAGTAACCAGCGTGCTCGGCACCGATGTGCTGCTGTTTCGGCGCATGCAGGCCACCGAGGGCCTGTCGCAGCTCAGCGAATACCACCTGGAGTTGTATAGCGAGCGCGCCGACCTGAATATCGACGACCTGCTGGCCACCCAGATGACCGTGGCCGTAGACCTGCCCAAGGGCGGCAGCCGCTATTTCAGCGGGCATGTCAGCCACTTTTCGTTCAGCACGCGGCAGGGGCGGTACTCAACCTACAAGGCGGTATTGCGGCCATGGCTGTGGTTTTTGACCCTGGCCAGCGACTGCCGGATCTTCCAGGAACTGAGCGTGCCCGACATCCTCAAGCAGGTGTTTGCGCCCTACAGCATCGCCGATGTCGACACCTCGGGCCTGAGCGGCAGCTACAAGCCATTGACCTACTGCGTGCAGTACCGCGAGAGCGATTTCAATTTCGTCAGCCGCCTGATGGAACAGGAGGGCATCTACTACTACTTCAAAAGCGCCGCCGGGCGCCACACCCTGGTGCTGGCCGACTCCTACGGCGCGCATTCGCCGGCGCCGGGTTATGCCCAGGTGCGCTTCATGCCCGCCGAAGACCACGCCATGCGCGAAAGTGAAGTGATCTACGACTGGCGCATGGGCGGTGATGTGGAGCCGGGCGGCTACACCCTGCAGGATTTCGACTTCGAAAAACCCACCGCCAACCTGCTGGCCAAGTCCACCCTGGCTGGCAGCTACCCGCAATCGCGGCATGAACGCTACGACTATCCGGGCAAGTACACCGAGCGCAAAAGCGGTGAAAACTACGCGCGCACCTTGATTGAATCCCTGCACACCGGCACCCAGCGGGTCACCGGTGCCACCCGAGCGCGCGGCCTGTTTCCGGGGGCTTTGCTGACCTTGACCGAACACCCGCGCAGCGAGCAGAACGCGCAGTTCCTGTTGCTGGAAGCGCGTTACGCGTTGTCGTCCGACACCTACGAGCCGACGCCACCGGCCGAGCCTGCGCCGGTACTGAGTTGCGAGTTCGTCGCACTGTCGCGCCAGCAGCAATTCCGCGCGCCGTGCGTGTCGCGCAAACCGCTGATGCAAGGCCCGCAGACCGCCATGGTGGTGGGCAAGCAGGGCGAGGAAATCTGGACCGACAAGTACGGGCGCATCAAGGTGCAGTTCCACTGGGACCGCGAAGGCAAGCGCGACGAAAACAGCTCGTGCTGGATTCGCGTGGCCCAAAGCTGGGCCGGCAAGCGCTGGGGCGCGCTGTACACGCCGCGCATCGGCCAGGAAGTGGTGGTTAGTTTTCTCGAAGGTGACCCCGACCAGCCGCTGGTGACCGGCAGCGTCTACAACGCCGACACCATGCCGCCGTATTCGCTGCCGGAAAATGCCACGCGCTCGACCATCAAAAGCAATTCGTCCAAGGGCGGTGGTGGCTACAACGAACTGCGTTTCGAGGACAAAAAGGGCTCGGAGCAGGTGTTCCTGCACGCCCAGAAAAACCTCGACCAACGCGTGCTCAAGGATTCTTTGGATTGGGTGGGTGGCGACCGCCACTCCAAGGTCGACAAAGACCTGCGCGAGAAAGTCGGCGGTGACCGGCATTCCTCGGTGGGCGGCCACCGCAACGAGAAAGCCACCGGTGACGTGTCGATGGCGGCGGGCGCCAACATGATCATCAACGGTGGCATGAAGACCGGCATCACCGCCGGCATGGACACCTACATCAAGGGCGGCATGAACGTGGTGATCGAGGCCGGAGCGACCATCACCCTGAAAGTCGGCTCGACGTTTCTCACCCTGACCCCGGCCATGATCGTCGCCTCGATCATCCCGCTGCCATTGCCCGAAGCGGCCTCGGCAGCGCAAGCCCTGGCCCTGACGGCCGCCACCGGACCTGCCGGCACGCCGCTGCCGCCAAAGGACGCCGACGATGGCAAGTAACCTTTTCTGGAGCCCGCTATGAACCTGATCCTGCTGGTTAAAAGCTACCGCGACCAACCGATGCCCGGCGACGTGATCTGCCGCTTTACCGAGGTCGGCGGTTCCATTGGCCGCGGGCCGGACAATGACCTGACCCTGGACGATCCGGGCAAATACATCTCGCGTGTGCATGCGCGTGTCGAGTTGCGCGGTGAGCAGTTTTTCATCACCGACACCGGCAGCAACCCCAGCCTGGTCAACGAACGCCCGCTGGGTAATGGCCGCGAGCGTGCGCTGGAGGAGGGCGATCGCCTGGTGATCGGCGACTATGCACTCGAAGTGCGCCTGGAACAGCCGCACGTGCCGGAGCTCGAAGATGACGCCCTGGCGACGCGAATTCTACCGCCGCTGTTCGTGCCGCCCCCGCCGCCGGTAGCCGCCGAATTGCCGCCGCTGGAAATACCGCAGCCGCTGTTGCGCGACCCCGAAGTGGTGGTGCCGGTAGTACTGCACGACGACCTGGCGGGTGCGCGCATTCTGGAAGGCCACTCGCTGTTTGACGGCGCCATGCCGCTGTCCGACCCGCTGGGTTTGAACCCGGCGCTGACGCCGGTATTTCGTGGCACCGAGAGCGACCATGTGGCGCCGCAGATGCAGGCATTCAACCCGCCGATCTGGCAGGCCGAGCCGCAGGTGATTCCGGATGACTACGACCCGCTCCATGGGCTATCCACCCAACCCGCAGTTATCCCGGAACTAACTGTGGGAGCGGCGGTGCGACGATTCGACTTGCCCGCGATGACGGTCTCTGAGATTGAAGTAATTCCAGAAACAATCATTGTCCCTGAGGCCATCGCGGGCAAGCCCGCTCCCACACCGACCGTGCCCAACAGTGATGACGCAGTGTTGAAGGCCCTGCTTTCAGGCCTGGGCCTCCCCGAACTGCACACCTCCCGCACCCCCACCGAACTCGCCCAATTGGTCGGTGAGATGCTCCGCGCCGCCACCGGCGGCACCATGGATGTACTCATGGCCCGCGCGTTGACCAAGCGCGAAAGCCACATCGACATGACCATGATCGGCGCCTATTCCAACAACCCGCTCAAGTTCTTCCCCGACGCCGACAGCGCGCTGACCCAGATGCTCAACGGCGATTCACCGGCCTATATGCGCCCGGTCAAGGCCATGAACGCCTCCTTTGATGACCTCAAGGCCCACGAACTGGCAGTGATCGCCGGCATGCGCGCGGCTTTGGGCGCGGTGGTGCAGCGCTTCGACCCGGCGCGTGTGGAGCAGCGTCGCACCACCCACGGCGCGCTCGACAAGTGGATGCCGGCACGGCGCAAGGCGCGTTTGTGGGACCGCCTGGTGGAGCGCTACGAAGACCTGGCGCGCGATGCCGATGAGGATTTGCAGCGGTTGTTCGGGGAGCTGTTTTCCAAGGCTTATGAGGAGCAGGTGGCGCGGATGAGGCAGTAAGGGGCTGCTGCGCAGCCCAGCGGGAGCAAGCTCCCTCGCCACAGAAAGCCTCTTGCCACAACTGTCTGCTCAGTTTGAGAGAAGAATTTATGTCCTGGAATAACAAGGTAGTCTGGTCCGAAGGCATGCTGTTGCAGCCTCAGCACCTGCAACAACATGACCGGTTTTTGCAAACCCAGCTGCAAGCGCGCGTCGCCCCCTTGCGTGCCTACGGCTGGGGTTTTTCCAAATTGGAAATCGACCCGCAGCAGTTGGCGATGGGCAAGTTGTCGTTGCTGTCGTACAGCGGCATCTTGCCCGATGGCACGCCGGTGGGCCTGCCGTTTGATGATGAAATGCCGCTGCCGCTGGAGATCCCCGACGACGCCCGCGACCTTAAAGTGGTGCTGGCTTTACCGAGCCTGCGCCCGGGCGTGTCCGAGGTTGACGACAACCCCAGCTTTGAAAACTTCGCCCGCCACCGCAGCAGTGAATACGAGGCCTGGGACAGCAATGGCCTGGACAGCAGCGCGCTGATGAGCATCGGCAAACTGCGCCTGCGCCTGGCCTTTGAGGGGGATGTGGCCGACACCCACAGCGTGCTGGGCATCGCCCACGTGGTGGAAAAACTCGCGGACAAAAGCGTGGTGCTCGACCGCGAATACTGCCCGCCGTGCCTGGATATCCGCGCCGCCGAGCGCCTGCGCGCCTTCAACGATGAACTGCTCGGCCTGGTGCAGCAACGGGTCGAGGCCCTGGCTTCGCGTCTGACCCGCCCCGACGGCAGTGGAGCGGCGGAAATTGCCGACTTCCTGTTGTTGCAGTTGCTCAACCGCAGCCTGCCGCTGGTACGGCATTTGTCGGCGATGACCGGCCTGCACCCCGAGCAGTTGTACCGTGACCTCGCGTCGCTCGCCGGTGAGCTGGCGACCTTTACCCGCGACGACAAACGCGCCGCCAGCTACCCGGTGTACCGCCATGCCGCCCTGGCGGAAACTTTCGCCCCGGTGATGCTCGACCTGCGCCGCGCGCTGTCGGCGGTGATGGATGTGCGCGCCATCGCCATTCCGCTGGAGGAGCGCCAATACGGGATTCGCGTGGCGGTGTTGCCCGACCAGGAACTGCTGCGTTCGGCCACCTTCATCCTCGCGGTACAGGCACAAATGTCCGCCGAAAGCGTGCGCAACGGCTTCCCGCCGCAAGTGAAGATCGGCTCGGTGGAGAAGATCCGCGACCTGGTCAACCTGCAACTGCCGGGCATCGGCCTGCGCCCATTGCCGGTGGCGCCGCGGCAGTTGCCGTTCCATGCCGGCTTTACCTATTTCGAACTCGATCGCAGCAGCGAATATTGGCAATTGCTCAGCCAGTCGGCCGGCTTTGCCATGCATATCGCCGGGGTGTTCCCGGGGCTGGAAATGCAGTTCTGGGCCATTCGGAACTAAGGCAAGGTGACTGACGTGAACGACACTTTTGATGGCGGCCAGGACCCTGACCGCACCTTGCTGATCCCCACGCCCGGTGGGCGCCGGGCCGCGCCTGCGAGTGCGCCTGCCGCTGATGTGCAGCGCGCCGCCCTGGTGCTGCACGGCAAGGGCCTCAACCCGCTGGTGCGCGCCGCCAACCCGTTGCTCGACCTCGTGGTACCACTGCGCACCCTCACCGCGATGCCGGATATGGAAAGCCTGCGCCAGCGTTTGATTCAGGCGGTGCAGGCCTTCGAAGCCCAGGCCCGCGCCAGCCAGGTCGACGTGGAAACCGTCGCCGCTGCGCGCTACGCGTTGTGCACGCTGGTGGACGAAACCATCGCCAGCACGCCGTGGGGTGCAGGCGTTTGGGGCAGCCGCAGCCTGTTGGTGACGTTCCACAACGAAGCGTGGGGCGGCGAGAAATTCTTCATGATTTTGCAGCGTCTGAGCCAGGACCTGCGCACCCACATCGACGTCTTGGAATTGATGTACCTGTGTATGGCGCTGGGGCTGGAAGGGCGTTATCGCGTGCTGGATCGTGGCCTCGATCAGTTGGGCCTGCTGCGTGAGCGCTTGCTGCAATTGATCAACCAACAGCGCGGCAACCAGGAGCAGGACCTGTCGCCACGCTGGCGCGGTGCCGAGGCCCCGCAGGCATCGATGCTGCGCCGTGTGCCGTTGTGGGTGCTGGCGTCGGTGGCTGCGGTGTTGCTGCTGAGTGTGCAGTTGACTTACAGCTGGTTGCTCAACCGCGCATCCGACCCGGTGTTCGCGCAGTTGGGGTCGATCCGCGTGGCCTCGCCGCTCAAGGTCGCGGTGCCGGCGGAACCGGCGCCGGTACGCTTGTCGGGCTTCCTTGCGCCCGAAGTGGCCCAGGGCCTGGTGGTGGTCAAAGACAGTGCAGACCGCTCGGTGATTACGTTGCGCGGCGACGGTGTGTTTGCGTCCGGCAGTGCCGAGGTGTCGAGCAACTTTGACGGCTTGCTCGCGCGCATCGGCGATGCCTTGGCCACGGTGCCGGGGGATGTGGTGGTGGTTGGGCATACCGATAACGTGCGGCCGTCGGCAACCTCGCGATTGGGTTCCAACTTCGACCTGTCCCAGGCGCGGGCCAAGACCGTGGCGCGGTTGCTGGCACAGCGTGCCGGGCCCGTCGAGCGCTACCGCAGCGAGGGCCGTGGCGAAACCGAGCCGCTGGTGCCCAACGATTCAGCGGCCAATCGCGCACGTAACCGTCGCGTCGATATCACCGTGTTGATCCCTTCCCAGGCGCAATAACCATGAACTTTTCTTCGTTTTTCTCATTGTTATGGTCCCCGGTGGAGCGCTTTATTCTGTGGCTGCTCAAGCCGTGGTTGCTGTCACTGATCGGCGTGGCGCTGCTGTCGTTGCTGGTGTGGTACGAAGGCCCGTTGCTGGCGTTCAATGGCAGCGAGCCGCTGGCGCCGGAGTCGCGGCGCTGGGGGTTGATCGCGCTGTTTGTGCTGATCTGGGTGGGTTATTTTGCCTGGCGCCTGTGGCGTGCCTGGCGGGCCAACCGTGGCTTGATGGCCGGGGTGGCCGAGGCGCCCGTGGTGGCGCCCGGCGTGCGTGAAACCCAGGCCGAAGTCGCCGAGCTGGGCGAGCGCATGCGCTCGGCCATGGCCGTGCTGCGCAAGGCCAACCCCGGCTGGAAGATGAGTGGGCAGTACCTGTATCAACTGCCGTGGTACATGTTTGTCGGTGCGCCGGGCAGCGGCAAGACCACCGCATTGACCCATTCCGGCCTGCAGTTCCCCCTGCGCGAAGCCATGGGCAGCGGCGCCATCGGCGGCGTGGGTGGCACGCGGCATTGCGATTGGTGGTTTACCGACGAGGCGGTATTGCTCGACACCGCCGGGCGTTACACCACCCAGGACAGCTACACCGAAGTGGACCGCGCCGCCTGGGGCGGTTTTCTCGACCTGCTGAAAAAGTACCGCCGCCAACGCCCGGTCAACGGTGTGATCGTCGCATTGAGCGTCAGCGATTTGTTGCAACAGACCGAAGCCCAGCGCCAGGCTCAGGCCGTGGCCATTCGCGCGCGCATCAACGAGTTGTATGAACGCCTGGGCCTGCGTTTTCCGGTGTACGTGATCATCACCAAGTGCGATTTACTCGCGGGGTTTTCGGAGTTTTTTGAGAACTTTGGCCGCGATGAGCGCGCGCAGGTGTGGGGCGTGACGTTCCCGCTGGCACAGCCACCGCAAGCGGATACCGGCCTTGCGTCGTTCCCCGGCGAGTTCGATGCGCTCGAACGCCAGCTGCAACGTCGTGTGCTGGAGCGCCTGCAGCAAGAGCGCGACCTGTCACGTCGTGCCTTGCTCTACAGCTTCCCGCAGCAATTCGCCAGCCTGGGTGACGGCCTGACGCGGTTCCTCAATACCGTGTTCGAAGCCAACCGTTATCAGGAACCGGCCTTGCTGCGCGGGGTGTATTTCACCAGTGGCACCCAGGAAGGCAGCCCGATTGATCGGGTGCTGACCTCGCTGGCGGCGTCGTTCGGCCTGGGCCGCAAGGTGCTGGCGCCGAATGTGGCCAGCGGGCGCAGCTACTTCATCACGCGGTTACTGCGTGAGGTGATTTTCAAGGAGGCCGGGCTGGCTGGGGTCAATCATCAGGAAGAGCGGCGTCGGCGTTTGCTGGGGCGGGCCGGGCGGATCACGGCGGCGGCGGTGTTCGTGCTGTTGCTGGCGGCGATGACCATCAGCTACAACCGCAACCTGCAATTGATCGCCGATGCATCAGCCGCTGCGACCAATGTCGCGCAACTCGCCAAGGCACTGCCGGCTGACGGTGACGTGCTGGTGACATTGCCGCTGCTCAACGCTGCGCGCGCCTTGCCCAGCGGCTATAGCGACGCCGACAACAGCGTGCCGCTGCTCAGCCGCATGGGCCTGTATCAGGGCAACAAGCTGGGGGCCGGCGCGGTGACCCTGTATCGCCGTCTGCTGCGCAGTACGCTGTTGCCGCACATCGTCGCGAACATGGAAAACGCCCTGCGCCGTGGTGATGCGAGCAATCAGGAGTTCCTCTACGAGACCTTGCGCGCTTACCTGATGCTCGGCGAGCGGCAGTACTTCGACGCCGCCTCGGTGCAGGCCTGGGTCGATGTGGATTGGCGCCGCGAACTGCCTCAGGCCACGCCGGCGCAGTTGCAGCAACTGTCGGACCACGTTGCGGCGCTGCTGGAAGCCGACGACGAAGCCGAACCGGTGCAACTGGACAGCGCGTTGATCGCCAAGGTGCGCCTGGCGCTGGCGAGCATGCCGCTGTCTCAGCGTATCTATAACCGGGTCAAGCGCCAGGTGGATCAGCAACATCTGCCGGAGTTGAGCGTCAACAGCGCGGTGGGGCGGGACGTGTCGTCGTTGTTTACCCGTGCCAGTGGTGAGCCGTTGTCCCGTGGGGTCAGCGGCTTGTACCGCATCGCCGGTTACCGTGAGTTGACCGACAAGACCCCGCAGGCCGTGGCCGACATGGCCAAGGACAGCTGGGTGCTGGACCGCCAGGAGTCGGCACAGATTGCCGGTGGCAACCCGGCGATGCAGGCGGCGGTGCTGGAGTTGTATTACGCCGACTATATCCGCCAATGGGACACCTTTCTGGCGGATGTGCACCTGTCGCCATTGACCAGCCTGGGGCAGGCGGCCCAGGTGACCAATGCGCTGGCGGCTGCCGACTCGCCGCTGCGCGCCTTGCTGCAGGCCGTCTCGAAAGAAACCACGCTGGACGGCGCCCTGACCTCGGCCACCAGTAAAGACACCGACCAGCGCGTACGCGACAAGATCGCCGCCGCCACCCAGAAACTGCAATCGGCGCTGGGCGGCGACAGCCCGGCCCCGGTGGCGGATGCCTCGGCCAACCCGGTCGACCAGCATTTCGCCGCGCTGCATCGCTTGGTGGGCACCGGCACCGGGCCGCAACCGCTGGATGAAGTCCTGGCGTCCTTGAAGGATGCCGGGCAGTTTTTCGACAGCGCCGATGCGGCCCGTCGCAGCGCCGCACCGGCACCGTCCAATGAAGTGCTGGGGCGCTTGAAGCGCTCTGGTGATGTACAACCGGCGCCGCTGTCGTCGCTGCTGCGTGATGTGGAATCGGGCGGCAGCACACTGACCCTGGGCAACGAAAAAGCCCGCTTGAATGCACTGTGGGAAGCCACCGGCGCGCCGTTCTGCCGGGTTGCGATTGACGGGCGTTATCCGTTGGTGCGCAGTTCCGGCCGCGATGCCACTGCCGATGACTTCGGCAAGTTCTTCGGCCCGGGCGGTTTGATGGACGACTTTTTCAGCAAAAACCTCGCGCCCTATGTCGACATGAGCGGCAACCAATGGCGTTGGCGTTCTACGGGGGTGACGCCGCTGAATATTTCCCAGGATGTGCTCAACCAGTTCCAGCGTGGCGCCAAGTTGCGGGACATGTTCTTCGTGGCCGGCGCGCGCCAGCCGTCGATGCGCTTTGACCTGAAGACCCTGAGTGCCGACCCGGCGCTGACCAAGGTCACCCTGGACATCGACGGCCAGCCGGTGGTGTACGACGCCGGTAGCGTGGCGGACTTTACGGGTATCTCCCTGCCCAGCGGAAAATCTGGCGGCCTGGTGCGCTTGGACGCCACGCCGGCGCTGGTCAGCCCGTTGCGCAGCGATGGCCCCTGGGGCTGGTTGCGGATGATGGACAAGGCCTCGGTCAGCCCTCAGGGCGAACAGTTGCAACTGACCTTCAATGTGGAGGGCCACCGGGTGGTCTACCTGTTGCGCGCGAGCAGTGTGATCAACCCGTTCCGCCGTGATGGTTCAGACTCTTTCCATTGCCCCAGCAGCTTTTAAGGACCCGCCATGAATGGATTTTTCGGCAAGGTGATCAGCCATGGGGATTTTGTCAGCCGGCGTTTGCCGTCGACGTTTTTGGGGCCATGGGATGAATGGTTGCAGGCAGGCTTGCAGTGCAGTCGTGAGCGCCTGGGTGAGCAATGGCTGGAGGTCTATTTGTGTAGCCCGGTCTGGCGTTTTGCGTTGGCCGCAGGTGTGTGCGGCGAGCAGGGTTGGGCGGGGGTGATGATCCCCAGCCTGGATCGGGTGGGGCGTTACTTTCCGCTGACTCTCGCCACTGCGGGGGAGGATGTACCGTTGCTGGCGCGGCTGGAGCGCGATGTGCTTTGGTACGGCCAGTTGGAACGGCTGGCGTTGTCGGCGCTGAGTGAAGGTTTTTCCCTGGAGGCGTTCGACGAAGCGCTGTTGGCGCTGCCATTGCCCGGATGTTGGACCCCGCCGAGTTACTCGGCCGGCCTTGCCGCCCCTGCGCGCTGGCTTGATTTGCCTGACCCCGAGCGTATCGGCGACGGCATGCCGCAATTGAGTGCTCAGCTTGATGCGCGGGGGCTCGTCGGGCATTCGTTGTTCTGGACCGAAGGCTCGCCGCGTGTGGCGCCGTCGATCCTGGTGGGGGAAGGGTTGCCCGATGGGGCGACCTTTGCCGAAATGCTCGGCGGACGATGATGCCCCATGAAAAAATCCCGAACTTGCCGGGTTTTTCGCACTGAGTGACTTGTTGTGGTGTGTGGGCTTCCTGTGGGAAGCCCGCTCACCACAGAAAGCCCATTCACAACTCGGGCGTTGGTTTTCAGTTCAAGGCTGCCAGTTGCGCAACGGTCTCCGGGAACCGCGCCACCAGACGGATCAAGGTGACGGCCTGCGCATTGGGCTTGGCCCGGCCTTGCTCCCAGTTTTCCAGGGTGCGCGTATTGGTGCGCAGGTACATGGCGAACACCGACCGGGAGAGGTTGAGTTGCTGGCGCACCGCAACCACTTCTTCGGCGGTGAGCGGTTCCAGTTTGTTGAGGTGAACCTTGTGGGTACGCAGGGTGATTTTGCCTTGGCGTTCGTCTGCCAGGGCGTCGAAGCCTTCGACCAGTTCGGAAAAAATTTCACGTTTCATGATGTGTTCTCGCTTTGATTTCCTTGTCCAGCATCTGTTTAAGCGCTTTTTTGTGGTGGGGTGCCAGGTCGTCCTGTTCGTGTTTGCCGTACAGGGTGAACAACCAGAATTGCGTGCCGCCCGACCACCAGTAATAAATGACCCGCAGGCCACCGCGCTTGCCTTTGTTGCGTCGTTCATCGACGAAACGAACCTTTCGTAGGCCGCCTGTTCCTTCAATCACATCGCCTGCTTCCGGGTTTTTCATCAACTCCTGTTGAAAACCTTGGAAAAGCTCGTCGCTCAAGTAGTCCTTGCGATGCCGCTCGAAGGCCGGCAGTTCAATAAATAGAGCATCCATGTTCTGTACGTAGCCTGCGTATAGTTTGCTGGCCCACGCACCAAGGGTCAAGTGACCTGGTTGTGGGAACTTTCCTAAAACGCAGCCACCATACGGCGGCCTTCAACGGTTGAATGCCAGACGAGGAGGCGGGGAGGAGAGGAATTTTCTGCGATGGGGGAAAGTAAAAGAACGAGCGTGACCTGAACCCTGTTGATCGACAGGGTTCAGGCCTGAGAGGTGGATCAGTAGGCAGCAATCAACCCATCTTTACGCGGGTCTGTGCCCCCCACATAACCATGCCGGGTGCGCTGGATAATCTGCGCGCCGCCAAAGGCGAACACGCCATTGGGGTCTTCAAAGTCGATGGCGTGGCCTTTGGCACGCAGTGCCTGTGCCACCTGTTGATCGAATGCGCGCTCCACCGCGACCTGCAACCCGGCCTCTATCCGCCAGCGCGGCGCATTGGCGGCGGCCTGCGGGTTCTGCTTGTAGCGCAGGATGCGCATCATCATCTGCAAATGCCCTTGCGCCTGCATCGGGCCACCCATCAAGCCGAATGCCATCAACGGCGTACCGTCGGCATTCATCACAAAACCCGGAATAATGGTGTGAAAGGGGCGCTTGCGCGGTGCGACTGCGTTCACATGTTCGGGGTCCAGGGTAAACGCCGCCCCACGGTTTTGCAGGCTGATACCGGTGCCCGGCACCACCACGCCCGAGCCGAAGCCCATGTAGTTGGACTGGATGAACGACACCATCATGCCGTTTTCGTCGGCCGCCGATAAACACACGGTGCCGCCGGCCTTGGGTGAGCCGTGGCCTGGATCAGCGGCGTGCTCATTGACCTGCGCGGCACGTTCGCGCAAGTACGCAGGGTCGAGCAAGCGCTGGGGATCGAGGCGCATATGGTCGCTGTCTGTGACGTAATGCTGAAGATCGGCCAGCGCCAGCTTCATCGCTTCCAGCACCGGGTGCAGCGTCTCGGGGCTGTCGACCGGATGTTCACCGACACCGAGTGCTTCAAGCATCGTCAGCCCCGCCAGTGTGGCGATGCCTTGGCCGTTGGGCGGCAGTTCATGGACGACGGCACCGGCGTAGGGCACCGAGAGGGTTTCGGTCCAGTCGACGCGGTGATTGGCCAGGTCATCCAGGCTCATCACGCTGCCGTTGGCCTGTGCGTGGTCGATGATGGCGTGCGCCAGCTCGCCGCGGTAGAACGACTCGCCCTTGGTGTCGGCGATGCTTTTGAGGGTTTTTGCGTGATCCTTCAGCCGGATTTTTTCACCGGCAGTGGGCGCTTTGCCTCCGGGCAAAAAACACTCGGCGAAACCCGGTTGATCCTTCAATTTCTCGGCGCCCAGGCGCCACAACTCGGCAATGATGGGTGTGACCTGATAACCGGTGTGCGCATGGCTGATCGCCGGTTCAGCCAGTGTGGCAAAGGGTAATTTGCCGTAGCGCTCGGACAGCGCGACCCAGGCCGACACCGCCCCCGGCACCGTCACCGAGCCCCAGCCACGCTGGGGCATTTGTGCCTCGCCCGCAAAATGCTCAGCCGTCCAGCCTTGGGGCGAGCGGCCCGAAGCATTCAGACCCTGCAGCTGTTTGCCGTCCCAGACAATGGCAAACGCATCGCTGCCGATGCCGCACCCGGTGGGCTCGACCACCGTCAGCACCATGGCGGCGGCGATGGCGGCGTCGACCGCGTTGCCGCCCTTGCGCAGCATTTCCAGCCCGGCCTGCGCAGCCAGTGGCTGGGAGCAGGCGACCATGTTGTTGCCCATCACGGGCGAGCGTGCGGACGGGTAGGGTTGGCTGTAATCCAGATCATCAAACATGCGTGGCTCTCTTTGGGCAGTGGTTAATGTTTGGGGTCCAGGGCGTCACGTAAACCGTCCCCCAACAGGTTGAAACACAGGACGGTGATGTAGATCGCCACACCGGGTGCGATCGACATCCAGGGCGCCTGCTCCATAAAATTTTTGGCGGTATTGAGCATCGAACCCCAGGACGGCGAGGGAGGTTGCTGGCCCAGGCCGAGGAACGACAAGCTGGCTTCGGCGAGGATGGCCGACGCGATGGTCAGCGTGGCCTGCACCACCAGCGGCGACATTACGTTGGGCAGTACATAGCGCAGGATGATCCAGCGGTCCGGCAGGCCAATGGCACGGGCACCTTCCAGGTAATCCTCGTGACGGATGGCCAACACCTGGCCGCGTGTCAGGCGCGAAAAAATCGGCATCGCCGAGAGCCCGATGGCAATCATCGCGTTGGTCAGGCTTGGGCCGAGAAAGGCGCCCAGGGCGATGGCCAACACCAGGAACGGACAGGACAGCAACGCGTCCACAACCCGGGAAATCATCGCGTCCAGCTTGCCGCCGAAGTAGCCGGCGATCAGCCCCAGCGGCACGCCGATGGCCATGGCGATTGCCACCGAGACACCGCCCGCCACCAGCGAGCTGCGCGCGCCCCACAGCAAGCGCGAGAACAGGTCGCGGCCGAGTTCGTCGGTGCCCAGCCAATACAGCATCGACGGCGCCTTGCGCACCGCGAGGAAGTTGGCTTTGAGCGGGTCATACGGCGCAATCCACGGGGCGAGCAGGGCGGCGGCGATGAACACCAGCAGCACCGTCGCGCCGATCACTGCGCCCTTGTTGGCGAGGAATTTGTGCACAAACGGCGAACGAGTGCGTGGTTTCAATACGCGGTCACTGATGGGCGCAGCAGCTGAAACGATAGCGGTCATCAAGCCGTCCTCAAGCGTGGGTTGATCAGGCGATAGAGCACGTCGGCCAGCAGGTTCAACAGCAGGAAGCCGATGGCGACGCACAGCACCACGCCTTGCACCACGGCGTAGTCGCGGTTGAACACGGCATCGACGATCATCTTGCCGAAGCCGGGAATGCTGAAGACCTGCTCGGTCAGTACCGCACCGCCCAGCAACTCGCCAAACAACAGCGTGGTGAGGGTGACGATGGGCATCAGCGCATTGCGCAGGGCGTGCTTGAGAATCACCGTGCGCGGGAACAACCCTTTGGCCCGGGCGGTGCGCACATAGTCGGCGCGCAGCACTTCGAGCATGGCGCTGCGGGTATGGCGCATCAGCACGCCGGACAACCCGGCGCCGAGCACGAACGCCGGCAGGATCAGGGTTTTCAGGTTTTGCAGCACGTCTTCACTCAGCGGCACAAAGCCCGACGCCGGCAGCCATTGCAGCTTCACTGCGAAGATCATGATCAGCAAAAGCCCCAGCCAGAAGTGCGGAATCGAGATCCCGGACAATGCGACGATATTGGCCCCATAGTCCACGGCGGTGCCTTTGCGCACCGCAGAAATTACCCCGGCGGGGATGCCGATCAGCAGCGCGATGACCAGCGCCAGCACCGATAGCTCAATCGTCACCGGCAGCTTGGAGGCCACCAGCGTGGTCACCGGCTGTTCGGTGCGCAGCGAGGTACCGAAGTCACCTTGCAGCACGTTGCCGACCCAATGAATGTATTGCAGCGGCAGCGGGTCGTTGAGGCGATATTTTTCCCGCAGGTACTCCATCACCGCCGGGTCACGCTCTTCACCGGCCATGGCGAGCACCGGATCCCCCGGCAGCAGTTTTTGCAGGGTGAACACGAACAGCGAGACCAGAACCAGCGTGGGGATGGCGCTGAGCAGGCGCCTGACGATATAGATCAGCATGACGAACCCTCAAAGAGTATCGGGGTGTGCAAACGCATCACTTGATGACGACGTTTTCCAGACGGATCAGGCCGTCCGGGTTCGGCACGAAACCACTGATGTCGGCGCGCATGGCGATGATTCGCGGGTCGAAATACAGGTAGCTGGTGGGCACGTCATCGGCGATCAGGCGCAGCGCTTCGAAGTACAGCGTTTGGCGCTGCGCCTGGTCGTTGACCGTGCGGGCCTTGTCGAGCAATGCGTCGAGTTTCGGGTCACAGAAGTGGCCGTCGTTCTGGCCGCCCTTGCAGGCGACGAACTGATAGATATCACCGTCCGGGTCCGGCCGGCCCGACCAGGCGCTCATGCCGACCTGGAAGTTGCCCGACTGTTGTTCGCTGAGCAGCGTGGCGTACTCAGTGGCGACCAGATTGACCTTGAACCCGGCCTCGTCGGCCATCGCCTGGATGATTTGGCCCACTTACTGCGCGATGGGGTTGTTGGCGACTTTCAGCTCGACTGCCAGCGGCAGTTTGACGCCGGCCTCGGCCAGCAGCTTTTTGCTTTGTTCCACATTACGCGCCGGGATCGGCAGGCTTTTGTCGTAATACGGGCTGCTCATGGGGAACGGCTGGGCGCCGGGTGCATACAGGCCTTCGAACACCACCTGGTTGATCGCGTCGCGGTCAATCGCCAGTTCAAAGGCTTTGCGCACGCGCTTGTCCTGGCCCATTGGGGTTTTGGAACGCTCGCCATTGTCTGTGTTGTACATCAGCTGCATATAGCCCAGGCCCGGGGTGTTGAAGACTTGCAGCTTGCTGTCGGCCTTGGCGGTTTTCACGTCGGTGGGGGCCACGCGCTCGATCATCTGCAGGTCGCCGGAGCGCAGGTTGGCCAGGCGCACCGAAGTATCGGGGATGGGCAGGAAAATCACTTTGTCGAAGTGGTAGGCCTGCTTGTTCCAATAGTTGTCGAAACGCTCCAGCACGATGCGGTCCTGCTGCACGCGCTGGACGAACTTGTAGGGCCCTGAGCAGATCGGTTTGGCGCCGACCTCAGTCGCCGAGGCTTTGGGCGCCAGCATCATCCCCGCGCGGTCCGACAGTTGCGAAATCAACGTGGCATCGGGCTGCTTGACCTTGATCGCTACCGTGCGGGCATCGATCACCTCGACGCTGTCCACCGACGACAATTCGCTCTTGCGCAGTGAGTCGGGCAGGGTACGGGCGCGGTCGAGGTTGAACTTCACGGCGGCGGCATCGAAGGTTTCGCCGTCATGGAAGGTCACGCCGTCACGCAGGGTCATGGTCAGGGTCTTGTTGTCTTCACTCCAACTCCACGCTGTGGCCAATTGCGGGACGTATTCTAGATGCGGGTTGATATCGACCAGTTTGTCGCACAACGCGGTGTAGACCAACCGGCTTGAATAGGTGCGCGAGCGATGCGGGTCCAAAACGTCCGGGTCATCCTGGATGCCGATGCGCAGTGTGGACTCGGCAACAGCAGCGTTGGCCGCGAGCAGTAACAGCGTTCCCGTCATGAGGTGGGTGAACTTCATGGCTGACTCTCCAGAGATAGGGCTTGATGGCTTTTGAACAGGCTCAGGCGGCGGGTGTAGGCCGCGCTGGGGGTGGGAACCGTCAGTGAACCTGCACCGGCGTTGGCGATTTCGCGCCAGTAATGGCAGGCGACCTGGCGCTCGGTGTCGACGCTTTCAAACACCGGCTTGACGTCACGGCACAGGGCTTTGGCGTGGGGGCAGCGCGTGTGGAAGCGGCAGCCGGACGGCGGTTTGCTGGGGCTGGGCATGTCGCCTCCCAGCACCTGGCGCGGGTGGCGCAAGCCGGGGTGGCTGACCGGCACGGCGGCGACCAGGGCTTGGGTGTAAGGGTGCAGTGGCGTTTCGAACAACGCGTCCACCGGTGCCAGTTCGACGATTTCCCCCAGGTACATCACGGCCACGCGGTCGCTCATGTGGCGGATCACGGCCAGGCCGTGAGCGACGATCACCAGGGTCAAGCCAAATTGATGCTTGAGGTCTTCCAGCAGATTGACCACTTGGGCCTGCACCGACACGTCCAGCGCCGAGACCGGTTCATCACCGAGGATCAAGCGTGGTTCAGAGGCCAACGCCCGTGCGATGCCGATGCGCTGGCGCTGCCCGCCGGAAAACTCGTGGGGAAAACGTCGGCCATGTTCGGGAGCCAGGCCGACGGTGCGCAGCAGCTCGGCGACCTTGTCCTGGCGTGCGCTGCGGCTGTTGTCGGTGTGCAGCCAGATCGGCTCGCCGATGATCGATTCCACGCTCATGCGCGGGTTCAGCGAGGCGAACGGGTCTTGAAAGATGATTTGCAGATCACGGCGCGCCTGGCGCAACTTTTCCGGTGCCAGGCTGGCGAGGTTGTGGCCTTCGTAGATGACCTCACCCGCCGTTGGGTTAAGCAGGTTCGCAGCAGGCGGCCGAGGGTGGATTTGCCTGAGCCGGATTCGCCTACCAATGCCAGGGTTTCGCCCCGGCGTACCGCCAGTGACACTTGGTTGACCGCCTGCACCGGCGGCTTTTTGCGCTGGAACAGCCCGGTTTCACTGCTGAAATGTTTGCTGACTGCGATGCTTTGCAGGATCGCTTGCTCTGCGCTCGGCCCGAAAGGGTGTTCGAGTGGCTTCATGCGGTCTCTCCCAAGTGCTGTTCCAGTGGCACGCGCAGGCAGGCCGCGAAATGCCCGCTCGATACTTCCAGCAACGGCGGGCGCGCTTCGCGACAGGCGGCCAGGACAAAGGGGCAACGCCCGGCGAATCGGCAACCGCCTGGCATCTCGGCGGTCGTCGGCACGCGCCCGTTGATGGTTGTCAACCGACCCTCGCGCGGGCCTATGGAGGGCATCGAGCCCATCAGGCCGATGGTGTAAGGGTGCTGCGGGTCATCAAACAAGGCGTTGACCGGGCCGCTTTCCACCACTTGCCCGGCGTACATCACCATCACGTCGTCGGCGACTTCGGCCACCACACCCAGGTCGTGGGTGATGAGGATCATCGACGTCCCCGTTTCAGCTTGCAGGGCGCTGACCAACGCAAGGATTTGCGCTTGGATGGTCACGTCCAGCGCGGTGGTAGGTTCATCGGCGATGATCAGTTTCGGGTTGTTGGCCAAAGCCATGGCGATCATCGCCCGCTGGCGCATGCCGCCTGACAGTTCATGGGGGTAGGCGTCCAGGCGTTGCGCGGCGTCGGGCACGCGGACTTTCTCCAGCATCTGTAGCGCGCGTTGCCTGGCTTCTTTCTGGGACAGCCCTTGATGGCGCACCACGCTTTCGGCGATCTGTTCGCCAATGGTGAACACGGGGTTTAGCGAGGTCATCGGCTCCTGGAAGATCATCGCCATGCGATTGCCGCGTACGTCCAGCAAGCGCTCGTCGGCCATCTGCAGCAAGGCTTCGCCCAGCAGGCTTGAGGCGGTGGCGTGAACCGTAGCGGTGTCGGGCAGCAGGCCCATCAGCGCCATCGACGTGACGCTTTTGCCACAGCCCGACTCGCCGACGATGGCCAGGGTCTTGCCGGCCTGCACCGCGAATGACACGCCGTCGACCACGTTGGCCGGGGCGCCTTTGAAGCGCACTGTCAGGTTGTCGATGCTCAGCACCGGGGGAAGGTCGGGTTTCATAGGCTGGCCTCAAGGTCTTGCTGGATCACGGCTTCCAGGGCCTGTTGCAGGGCGCGCAGGTGACCACGCATGGCGGTTGCCGCCTTGACCGGGTCGCGGCTTTCGATGGCACTGACAATGTCGTCGTGGTCGTGGCTGTACATTTCCAGGCGCTCGTTACTGCGCGCCCGGTGCCGCAAGTCACGCCAGACCGGATCGAGGCGAATGGCATCGAGCATTTCGAACAGGTCCAGCATCAAGCGGTTGCCGGAGGCTTCGGCGATGGCGCGGTGCAGGGCGCTGTCCCATAGCTCGATGGATTCGGCGTCGGTTTCATCCACCCCTTGCTGGAAACTGGTGCGCTCGACCAGGCGGCGCAGGATCGCCATTTGCTCACCGCTGGCGCGGACGGCGGCGAGGGAGGCGAGCGCGGGCTCCAGGTACAGGCGGGCTTCCATGACCTCGCTGAAATTGGTTCGGCTGGCGACTTTGGCAAACGTCATGCTCGCGCTCGGCGGCGTCGGGCCGACATAGGTCCCTTTTCCCTGGCGACGCCAGATACGCCCTTCGGCTTCGAGCACGGCTAGCGCATGCCGGATTGCCCGGCGGCTGGCACCGAATTCGGCGGCCAGTTCGCGCTCGGTCGGCAGTGCCCGCTGGGGTGTCGAGGCGTGCTGGGCGACCATTTGGCGTAGCACGTCCAGCGCCATTTTCGAAGACTTGTTGGGGGATGCTTCGGTCTCGAACCTTTCCATAATGGTTTCTCGTGACGGGCCAAAAAGCGGGAGCAGGGGTGGGGCGAACCCGCGATCTGCGATGGGAGGGTGATTGCAAGCGTGATGCCAATTGCAATTGGTTCGCTGGCAGGGTAGTCCGCTGTTGCTGGGTGATGGGCGTGTGGCAGTGGGCGTATGGGCGGATCGGTGTGAGGCGTTGGAGGCCAATGTGATTGGTTCGGCGCTATTTGAACCAATTTTTTGGAGAGGGGGGTATCTGTGTGCACAAATGTAACGTGCGCCTCTTTAGCGTGCGTTGGGCTGGGCCGCCTGGCGTGCAATGTGGGAGCTGGCTTGCCTGCGCTGGCGCCCTGCCAGCCAACCTGTATCTGGCTGATGCCCCACGGTCCAACTGTGGGGGCGGGCTTGCTCGCGAATGCGGTGGATCAGTCACTTAATTTATCAACTGACACACTGCATTCGCGAGCAAGCCCGCTCCCACATTTCTGATCGAGTAAGACTTCAATATCTGCGCAGATCTGCTTTTCTGTGGGAGCTGGCTTGTCGAATCGTCGCACCGCTGCGATGCAGACACTTCGGTACATCAGGCACATCGAGCGTGAGCGAGGTGCCGAGTGTTGGGGCAAGAGCGTTTTGGTTACTTTGGCCTGGGCCGGCATTCCGGCTTTTGCAAAGTGACCCGCCGTAAGGGCGGAACCATAGGCAGCCGTTACCGCAGCAACGGATATGCACTCAGCAAACCATTCCCCCAAAATGCAAAAACGGCGCCCGAAGGCGCCGTTTTGTTTACTGCATCGGCTTAAGCGATCAAACGCCCAGCACCGCATGCTGCACCAGAGTGAGCAACGGCTGAGGGTAAACGCCCAGGAAGAACGCAAGCAGGGCGATGGCCAGCAGCATCACGCCACCTGCCTTCTGTTCCCAATGCAGCTCGGCATCCACACGGCGCAGGTTTGGCTCGATCAGGTACAGGGTGACCATCACGCGCAGGTAGTAGAACACGCCGATGGCGCTACCCAGCACGAGGGAGGCAACCAACCACCATTCGTGGGCTTCAACACCGGTAGCCACGATGTAGAACTTGCCGATGAAACCTGCGGTCAGCGGGATACCGGCCAGGGACAGCATCATCACGGTCAGTACGGCGGTCAGGTACGGACGGCGCCAGAACAGGCCGCGGTATTCGTACAGGGCGTCGGCGTCACGGCCTTTGAATGGCGAGGACATCAACGTGATCACGCCAAATGCACCGAGGCTGGTGATCACGTAGGTGACCAGATACACGCCCATGGCTTCCACGGCCAGGCCTTTGCTCGCCACCAGGGCGATCAGCAGGTAGCCGAAGTGAGCGATGGAGGAGTAACCCAGCAGACGCTTGAGGTTGTTCTGGGTCAGGGCCAGCAGGTTACCGAACAGGATCGACGCAATGGCGATCACGGTCAGCACGGTGCTCAGCACGCCGGTGTTGGCGGCCGGGGAGATCTGGAACAGACGCACCATCACCGCAAACACAGCCACTTTCGACGCAGTGGCCAGGAACGCAGCCACCGGCGCCGGGGCTCCTTCGTACACGTCCGGGGTCCACAGGTGGAACGGCACCAGCGACAGCTTGAACGCCAGGCCGATCAACATCATGGCCAGGCCCAACTGGGCAATCGGCGCAGGCATGCTGGTGGCGGCCAGGGCGTGGCCGATACCGGTGAAGCTCAGGTTGCCGGCTTCGGCGTAGAGCAGGGCCATACCGAACAACAGGAACGCGGAACCGGCGGCCGACAGCACCATGTACTTGATGCCGGCTTCCAGGGAGCGCTTGTTGAAGAAGGCGTAAGCCACCAAGCCGTAAGTCGGGATCGACAGCAGTTCCAGGCCGATGAACAGGCCCGCCAGGTGCTGTGCGCTGACCAGCACGATGCCACCGGCCGCAGCCAGCAGGATCAGCAGGTACAGCTCTTCGCGGTTGCCTGGGTAGCCGGTGCCGCCTTCGCCGAGGTAGGCGTGGGCGAGGGTGACGCAGGCCAGCGTGGCCACCAGGATCAGCGCGATGTACAGCAGGGCGAAGTCATCCACCATCATCAAAGGCGTAACCGCCAGTGGCGCGACCTTGAGGGCCGGGATGATCGACAGCAGGGCCAGGTTCAGACCGGCACAGGACAGCAGGAACGTTTGCGAGTGATTGCGGCGCCAGGCGATTGCCAGCATCACCACCACGATGGTGAGGCTGGTAATCAGCAGCGGCGCAAGCGCGATAAAGTGTTGGATCGTGAATTCCATAGCGCTCTTACCGGGCCGAAGCGAGTTGAGAGAAGGCGGTGCCGAACCACTGCTGCACGCCATGCATCGTTGCGGCAGAAGTGTCCAGGAACGGTTGCGGGTACACGCCGATGTAGATCAGCAAGACCGCAAGGCCGAGCACCATGATCAGTTCGCGAGCGTCCATCCCTTGCAGGACGGTGTCGGACTTGGCCGGGCCGAAGTAGGCGCGGTGGATCATGATCAGCGAGTAGACCGAACCGAACACCAGGCCGGAGGTAGCAATCGCACTGATCCACGGCGTCTGCACGAACGAGCCCATCAGGATCAGGAACTCGCCGATGAAGTTACCGGTACCCGGCAAGCCCAGGGACGCGGCAGCGAAGAACAGGCTGATCGCCGGCAGGTAAGCGATGCGCGACCACACGCCACCCATTTCACGCATGTCACGGGTGTGCAGGCGCTCGTACAGCTGGCCGCTCAGGATAAAGAGGGCAGCGGCCGAAACACCGTGGGCCAACATCTGAATCACCGCGCCTTGCAGCGCCAGTTGGCTGCCGGAATAGATGCCGATCAGTACGAAGCCCATGTGGGAAACGGACGAGAAGGCAATCAGACGCTTGATGTCGGTTTGTGCGAAGGCCAGGAACGCACCGTAGAAGATCCCGATCAGACCCAGGGTCATGGCGATCGGCGCGAACTCGGCCGAGGCATTCGGGAACAGCGGCAGGGCGAAACGCAGCAGACCATAAGCAGCGGTCTTCAACAGGATACCGGCCAGGTCGACGGAACCTGCGGTCGGCGCCTGGGCGTGAGCGTCAGGCAGCCAGGAGTGGAACGGCACCACCGGCAGCTTCACCGCGAACGCGATGAAGAAGCCCAGCATCAGAATGTACTCGGTGGTCAGGGACATCTTGGTTTTCAACAGATCGGCGTAGTTGAAGGTGATCACGCCGGTGTTGTTGAAGTTGACCAGTACCAGGCCCAGGATCGCCACCAACATGATCAGGCCGGAAGCCTGGGTGAAGATGAAGAACTTGGTCGCCGCGTAGATCCTGGTTTTCTTGCCGTCCGAAGAACTGTGACCCCAGAGCGCGATGAGGAAGTACATCGGCACCAGCATCATTTCCCAGAAGAAGAAGAACATGAACAGGTCGAGGGCGAGGAACACGCCGACAACGCCGCCCAGGATCCACATCAGGTTCAGGTGGAAGAAGCCCACGTGACGCTGGATCTCTTTCCAGGAGCAGAGTACCGAGAGGATACCCAGCAGGCCGGTCAGCAGGATCATCAACAGTGACAGGCCGTCGAGGGCCAGGTGCACGTTGATGCCGAAGCGCTGGATCCACACGTGCTTGAATTCAAGCGCGAAGGTTGGATCGGCACCCGGTGCCGGAGCAAATGAATAGTCGCCATGGGCCCACAGCCAGAGGCCAAGAGCGAGTTCCAGGGACATGGTCAGCAACGCAATCCAGCGGGGGAGGGTGGCGCCGAAGCGTTCACCCATCCAGCAGAGCAGGCCGCCGATAAAGGGGATCAGGATTAGCCAGGGCAGAATCATGACAGGCTCGTTTCCTTTCGCAAGTTCGCAAAGTTGGCAAAGTTCATAGTCAGACCGCTACCACAACGATGGCGCCGATCACCAGCACCGCACCGGCAGCCATGGAGGCGGCGTACCAACGCAACTGGCCCGTCTCGCTGCGGCTCAGGGCGGTGTGACCCGCCTTGGCGGCACGCGGGATTAAACCGATGGTCTGGTCGAGCGGGTCTTTGCGCAGTACATGGCTGATGGCCAGGTATGGCTTGACGAACAGTTTGTCGTAGATCCAGTCGAAGCCCCAGGCAGCGAACCACCAGGCTGACAGGAAGCGGCCAATGCCACTGTTGGCAACCGCAGTCACGAAACGGCGCTTGCCGAGGAACAGCAGCGCGGCCAACAGGATACCGGCGATAGCGATGGCACCCGAGGCGATTTCCAGGCTGTGCTTGGCAGCGCCACCGGCATGGCCGGCACTTTCTGGCAGCACGCCAGCCAGTGGCGGGGTGATCAGGGCGCCGACGAAGGTCGACAGCACGATCAGTACCGACAAAGGTAACCAGTGCGAAATGCCGTGGCCTGCGTGCGCTTCGGTCTTGGCTTCACCGTGGAAGGTGATGAAGATCAGGCGGAAGGTGTACAGCGAGGTCATGAAGGCACCGACCAGGCCTGCGTACAGCAGGTTCTGGTTACCGCTGGCAAAGGCTTCCCAGAGGATTTCGTCCTTCGAGTAGAAACCTGCGGTCACCAGCGGCAGGGCGGCCAGGGCGGCACCACCGACGATGAAGCTGGCGTAGGCCAGTGGCAGTTTCTTCCACAAGCCGCCCATCTTGAAGATGTTCTGCTCGTGGTGGCAGGCAACGATCACCGCACCGGAAGCGAGGAACAACAGGGCCTTGAAGAAGGCGTGGGTCATCAGGTGGAAGATCGCCGCGTCCCAAGCGCCAACGCCCAGGGCCAGGAACATGTAGCCGATCTGGCTCATGGTCGAGTAGGCGAGGATACGCTTGATGTCGGTCTGCACCAGCGCGGCGAAGCCGGCCAGTACCAGGGTCACGCCGCCAACGATGCCCACCAGGTGCAGGATTTCCGGCGCCAGGGTAAACAGGCCGTGGGTACGTGCGATCAGGTAGACACCCGCCGTTACCATCGTTGCCGCGTGAATCAGTGCGGAAACAGGGGTAGGACCGGCCATCGCATCCGCCAGCCAGGTTTGCAGCGGCAGTTGCGCGGATTTACCCACAGCACCACCCAGCAACATCAGGGTAGCGAGGGTGATCCAGAAGTCGCCGACCTGGAATTTCTGCGGTGCCAGCACCAGCAGTTCCTGGATGTTCAGCGTGCCCACCTGTTGGAACAGGATGAACAGGCCGATGGCCATGAACACGTCACCGATACGGGTCACGATGAAGGCTTTGAGGGCGGCGTTACCGTTGTTGCGGTTGCTGTAGTAGAAACCGATCAACAGGTACGAGCACAGGCCCACGCCTTCCCAACCGAAGTACAGGAACAACAGGTTATCGCCGAGGACCAGGAACAGCATGCTGGCGATAAACAGGTTGGTGTACGAGAAGAAGCGCGAGTAACCGGCTTCACCGCGCATGTACCAGGACGCGAACAGGTGGATCAGGAAGCCCACACCCACCACCACGCCGAGCATGGTGATCGACAGGCCGTCGATGTAGATAGCGAAGTTGGGCTTGAAGCCCTCCACCGACATCCACTGCCAGAGCACCAGGGTGTAGTGGCCGCCTTCCGGCGGGGCCACGTTGAATTGCCAGATGACGTAGGCAGCCACGATGGCCGACAGGCCGATGGAACCCACGCCCACCAGGGCCGAGAGGTTTTCCGACCAGCGCCCGCGAGAGAACGACAGCAGCAGGAAACCGATCAGGGGGAATACGAAAGTCAGAAAGATCATGTTCATCCGCGCATCTCACTGGCAGCGTCGATATCAAGCGTGTGGAAGCGACGATACAGTTGCAGCAGGATCGCCAGGCCGATACTGGCCTCGGCGGCTGCCAGGCTGATCACCAGGATGAACATGACTTGTCCATCCGGCTGGCCCCAACGTGCGCCCGCAACGATGAACGCCAGTGCGGCGGCGTTCATCATGATTTCCAGGCTCATCAACACGAACAGAATGTTACGGCGGACCATCAGGCCGACCAGGCCAAGGCAGAACAGGATGCCGGCGACTGCCAGACCATGCTCCAAAGGGATAGCAGGCATCGTCATTGCTCCTTGGCTTCGTTGCGGCCCAAGTGGAAGGCGGTGATGGCTGCCGCGAGCAGCAGCATCGAAGCCAGTTCGACCACCAGCAGGTACGGGCCAAACAGGCTGATGCCCACGGCCTTCGCGTCTACGGTGGTGTGGCCGATGGCCTGGCCGCTCTGGTGAGCGAACAGTACATACAGCAGTTCACCCAGCAGCAGGGCTGCCAGGACGACCGGGCCGAGCCAGATGCCGGGTTTGAGCCAGACGCGTTCCTGGGCGACCGAAGCCGGCCCCAGGTTGAGCATCATCACCACAAACACGAACAGCACCATGATGGCGCCCGCATAGGCGATCACTTCCAGCACACCGGCGAACGGAGCGCCGAGTGCGAAGAAGGTCATGGCCACGGCGATCAACGAAATGATCAGGTAGAGCAGGGCGTGCACAGGATTGGTGTTGGTGATCACGCGAAGCGTGGACACCACTGCAATACCGGACGCGAAATAGAAAGCGAATTCCATCTTTCTTCCTTAAGGCAGCAAGCTCTTCACGTTGATCGGCTCGGCTTCGTTTTGTGCGGCGCCTTTTGGCTTACCGGCAACGGCCATACCTGCAACACGATAGAAGTTGTAATCAGGGTTTTTACCGGGACCAGAGATCAAAAGATCTTCTTTCTCGTACACCAGGTCCTGACGTTTGAACTCGGCCATCTCGAAATCCGGTGTGAGCTGGATCGCGGTGGTCGGGCAAGCTTCCTCGCAGAGGCCGCAGAAAATGCAACGCGAGAAGTTGATGCGGAAGAAGTCCGGGTACCAGCGACCGTCTTCGGTTTCAGCTTTCTGCAGGGAGATGCAACCCACCGGGCACGCCACAGCGCACAGGTTGCAGGCTACGCAACGCTCTTCGCCATCGGGGTCGCGGGTCAGCACGATGCGGCCGCGATAACGTGGCGGCAGGTACACCGCTTCTTCCGGGTATTGCAGGGTGTCGCGCTTGCGAAAGCCGTGACCGAACACCATCACCAGGCTTCGCAACTGGGTACCAGTACCCTTAACGATGTCGCCAATATATTTGAACATGGGTCAAATCCTCACTGAACCGCGCCGGCTGGCGTGTTCAACAACACAACGGCAGCCGTCACCAGCAAATTGATCAGGGTCAGCGGCAGGCAGAAGCGCCAGCTGAAATCCATCACCTGGTCGTACCGTGGACGCGGAATGGAAGCGCGCAGCAGGATAAACAACATGATGAAGAACGCGGTCTTGAGGAAGAACCAGAAGAACGCCAACTGCGGCAGGATGCCGAACGGACCGTGCCAGCCGCCGAAGAACAGCGTGACCAGCAGGGCCGAGATCAAGATGATGCCGATGTATTCACCAACGAAGAACATGCCCCATTTCATGCCGGCGTATTCAATGTGGTAACCGTCGGCCAGTTCCTGTTCCGCTTCCGGCTGGTCGAACGGGTGACGGTGAGTCACGGCGACGCCCGCGATGAAGAAGGTACAGAAGCCGAAGAACTGCGGAATGATGAACCACAGGTTCTGCGCCTGGTACTCGACGATGTCGCGCATGTTGAACGAGCCAACCTGCACCACGATGCCCATCAGCGCCAGGCCCATGAACACTTCGTAGGACACGGTCTGGGCCGAAGCCCGCAAGCTGCCCAGCAGGGCGAACTTGTTGTTGCTCGACCAACCGGCGAACAGCACCGCGTAGACCGACAGACCGGCCATGGCGAAGAAGAACAGCAAGCCGATGTTCAGGTCCGCCACGCCCCAGGTCGGGGTGATCGGGATGATCGCGAAGGCGATCAGCAAGGCGCTCATGGCCACGACCGGTGCCAGGGTGAAGATCACCTTGTCGGCAAACGGCGGGGTCCAGTCTTCCTTGAAGAACATTTTCAGCATGTCGGCCGCGATCTGGAACATACCAAACGGGCCAACGCGGTTAGGACCATAACGGTCCTGCCACCAGCCCAGCAGGCGACGTTCGACGAAGCTGAGCAGGGCGCCCGCGACGACCACGGCCAACAGGATCACGATGGCCTTGAGGACCGCAATGATCACGTCGATCACTTCAGGGGTGAACCAGGTCATTGCGCTGCCTCCTGCAGACCGTCAACGGTTTTGCCAAAGATGGCCGCTGGGATGCCGGCGAAACCTTTCGGCAGTGCGACCAGGCCAGCGCCCAATTCTTCGTTGATGCGCAGCGGCAGACGCAGGGTCTGGCCGGCCACGTTCAGGCTGAGCAGGGCACCCTCGTTGACGCCCAGGCGGTCGGCTTCGGACTTGGCCAGTGCCACGTAGGCTTCTGGAATACGCTCTTGCACTGGCGCGGCTTTGGAAGAGGTCTCTTCGCTGCCGAACAGGTGGAAGAACGGCACAGCCTGCCAGGTGCCCTGGGCCGGGTTGAACGGACGCGGTACGGCGGCGAACCAGTTCAGCGCGTCACCGGTGCTTTCGATCAGGCGGGTGCCCGGGTCGCCAGCGCGGATGTGACCACCGACTTCGTCCTGGAACTTGTTCCAGGCCTGTGGCGAGTTCCAGCCCGGCGACCAGGCGAATGGCACCTGCTGACGTGGCTCGACCGAACCCGAGTAACCTTCCATGGAGAAGGCAAACGCGGTGTCCTGGTCTTGTGGAGTGCGCGGTTCGTGCACGCTGATGTTGGCGCGCATGGCGGTACGACCGGAGTAGCGCAGCGGTTCACGGGCCAGCTTCATGCCCTTGATGCGGAACGCGGCGGACGGTGCAGCGTCGACGATACGTGCCAGTTGCGGCGCGCTGGCGGCGGCAGCGGCGGTCACGTGGTCGAGCTGGGTCCAGTCGATCGGCTGGTTCAGCAGGGTGGCGCGCAGGGCATGCAGCCAGCGCCAGCCTTCGTGAACCAGGATGCTGGCGTCCATGTACTTCGGATCGAACACCTGGAAGAAGCGCTGGGCGCGGCCTTCCTGGCTGACCAGGGTACCGTCGCCTTCGGCGAAGGTGGCGGCTGGCAGGACCAGGTCGGCACGGTCGCTGGTGGCGGTCTTCTGGTGGTCGGCAACGATCAGCACCTTGGCGGCGTTGAGTGCAGCGTCAACCTTGGCGGCATCGGTGCGGGTGTACAGGTCGTTTTCCAGCACGACGATGGCGTCGGCCTTGCCATCCGTTACGGCTTGCAGCGCGGCGTCCAGGGACTCGCCACCGAGCATGGCCAGGCCAAGGCTGTTGGCTTCCGGCACGACCAGGCTGATGGAACCGTTCTTGTCGCGCAGCTTCAAGGCTTTGGCGATGTTGGCAGCGGCTTCGATCAGCGCTTTGGAACCCAGTGAGGTACCGGCGATGATCAATGGGCGCTTGGCGGCCAGCAGGGCGTCGGCGATGCGCTGGGCCAGTTCAACGGCTTCAGTGTCCAGGCCTTCGACGGCAGGCGCGCTGGCGTCGAGGGCGTGGGCCACGGCGAAACCGATGCGGGCCAGGTCATCCGGCGCTGCGTGAACGCATTCTTCGGCGATGTCGTCGAGCTTGGTCTCGGCCAGGCTTGCGATAAACAGCGGGTTCAGCGCGTGCTGGCCGATGTTTTTCACGGCGGCGTCGAGCCACGGCTGGACGCGCATGGCGTCGGCCATGTCTTCGGCCTTGCCTTTGACCGACTGGCGCAGCGACAGCGCGATGCGCGCGGCGGTCTGGGTCAGGTCTTCACCGAGCACGAAGATGGCGTCGTGGTCTTCGATGTCGCGCATGTTCGGAACCGGCAGCGGGCTGTCGTTCAGCACTTGCAGGACCAGGCGGATGCGCTCCAGCTCACCGGCTTCGATGCCACTGTAGAAGTGCTCGGCGCCGACCAGTTCGCGCAACGCGAAGTTGCTTTCGAGGCTGGCGCGCGGCGAACCGATACCGACGATGTTGCGGCCGCGCAGCAGGTCGGCGGCTTTATCCAGCGCGTCGTCCAGGCTCAGCTTGCCGCCGTTGGCCAGCAGCGGCTGACGCGGGCGGTCTTCGCGGTTGACGTAGCCATAGCCGAAACGCCCACGGTCGCACAGGAAGTACTGGTTGACCGAACCGTTGAAGCGGTTTTCGATGCGACGCAGTTCGCCGTAGCGCTCGCCCGGGGAGATGTTGCAACCGCTGGAGCAGCCATGGCAGATGCTCGGCGAGAACTGCATGTCCCACTTACGGTTGTAGCGCTCGGAGTGAGTCTTGTCGGTGAACACACCGGTCGGGCAGACCTCGGTGAGGTTGCCGGAGAACTCGCTTTCCAGCACGCCGTCTTCAACGCGACCGAAGTACACGTTGTCGTGGGCGCCGAACACGCCCAGGTCGGTGCCGCCGGCGTAGTCTTTATAGAAGCGCACGCAACGGTAGCAGGCGATGCAGCGGTTCATTTCGTGGGAAATGAACGGGCCGAGGTCCTGGTTCTGGTGGGTACGCTTGGTGAAGCGATAACGGCGCTCGTTGTGGCCAGTCATCACCGTCATGTCTTGCAGGTGGCAGTGACCGCCTTCCTCACAGACCGGGCAGTCGTGGGGGTGGTTGGTCATCAGCCATTCAACGACACTGGCGCGGAACGCCTTGGATTCTTCATCTTCGATGGAGATCCAGGTGTTGTCGGTGGCTGGGGTCATGCACGACATGACGATACGACCACGGGTGTCGTTCTCGTCGGTGTATTGCTTGACCGCGCACTGGCGACAGGCACCGACGCTACCAAGCGCGGGGTGCCAGCAGAAATACGGGATGTCGAGGCCTAGTGAGAGACATGCCTGTAACAGGTTGTCTGCCCCATCGACTTCGAGCGCTTTGCCGTCTACGTGGATAGTGGCCATGGTTCAAAGTTCTTCGTTGGCCCGTTGTCAGCGGGCGTGGCTAATGGAATCTTGTTATTCATGGGCATCAACACAGCCTTTACGGCGTCAGCCCATGAGAAGGAGAAGGGCACGGACCCTTCGCCTTTTTAAGCGTTACGCGCCGACTACAATCGGCCTTGCCAGAGGCGGGACGGCGGCGCTGACAGGCGCGATGCCGGCTTCGAACTCCGAGCGGAAGTATTTGATGGCGCTGCCCAATGGCTCCACGGCGCCCGGTGCGTGAGCACAGAACGTCTTGCCTGGGCCAAGGAAACCGACCAGACCCAGCAGGGTCTCGATGTCACCTGGCTGGCCTTCGCCTTTCTCGATCGCCATCAAGAGCTTCACGCTCCATGGCAAACCGTCACGGCAAGGGGTGCAGAAACCACAGGATTCACGGGCAAAGAATTGCTCCATGTTGCGCAGCAGCGAGACCATGTTCACGGTGTTGTCCACCGCCATCGCCAGGCCTGTACCCATACGGGTGCCGACCTTGCCGATGCCGCCGGCGTACATCTGTGCGTCAAGGTGCTCAGGCAACAGGAAACCGGTGCCGGCGCCGCCTGGTTGCCAGGCTTTCAAGGTGTAGCCGTCGCGCATGCCGCCGGCGTAGTCCTCGAACAGCTCGCGTGCGGTCACGCCGAACGGCAACTCCCACAGGCCAGGGTTCTTGACCTTGCCGGAGAAGCCCATGAGCTTGGTGCCCATGTCTTCGCTGCCTTCACGGGCCAACGATTTGTACCAGTCCACGCCGTCGGCGATGATCGCCGGCACGTTGCACAGGGTTTCAACGTTGTTCACGCAGGTCGGCTTGCCCCACACGCCCACGGCGGCAGGGAAGGGCGGTTTGGAGCGCGGGTTGGCGCGGCGGCCTTCGAGGGAGTTGATCAGTGCGGTTTCTTCACCGCAGATGTAACGCCCGGCGCCGGTGTGCACGAACAGTTCAAAGTCAAAACCCGAACCGAGGATGTTCTTGCCCAACAGGCCTGCTGCCTTGGCTTCTTCCACGGCACGGTTGAGGTGCTTGGCGGCGGTGGTGTACTCGCCACGCAGGAAGATGTAGCCACGGTAGGTTTTCAGCGCGCGGGCGCTGATCAGCATGCCTTCGATCAGCAGATGGGGCAGTTGCTCCATCAGCATGCGGTCTTTCCAGGTGTTGGGTTCCATTTCATCCGCGTTGCATAGCAGGTAACGGATGTTGATGGATTCGTCTTTAGGCATCAGGCCCCACTTAACGCCAGTGGGGAAGCCTGCACCGCCGCGACCTTTAAGGCCTGCGTCTTTCACGGTCTGGACGATGTCGTCCTGGGCCATGTCGGCGAAGGCTTTGCGCGCAGCGGCGTAGCCGTTCTTGGCTTGGTACTCGTCGAGCCAGACAGGCTCGGCATCGTCACGCAGGCGCCAGGTCAGCGGGTGGGTTTCAGGCGAACGCTTGATCAGGTTGGCCGGGCCGAAAGATGTAAGGGTCATGGGTAGCCCTCGAGCAATTGGGTCACGCCAGCAGGCTGCACGTCACCGAATGTGTCGTCGTCAATCATCAACGCCGGCGCCTTGTCGCAGTTGCCCAGGCAGCACACGGGCAGCAGCGTGAAGCGGCCGTCGGCAGTGGTTTGGCCCAGGCCGATGCCCAGCTTGTTCTGAATCTCGCTGACCACGGACTCGTGGCCACCGATGTAGCAGACCATGCTGTCGCACACGCGAATGATGTGGCGGCCCACCGGCTGACGGAAGATCTGGCTGTAGAACGTGGCCACACCTTCAACGTCGCTGGCCGGGATGCCGAGGATCTCGCCGATGGCGTAGAGGGCGCCGTCCGGCACCCAGCCACGTTCCTTCTGGACGATCTTCAAGGCTTCGATCGACGCCGCGCGCGGGTCTTCGTAGTGATGCAGCTCGTGCTCGATGGCCGAGCGCTCGGTTTCACTCAGGGTGAAACGGTCTGTCTGGATAAGCGTGCTGTTCATGCTTAGCGGTCCACGTCGGCCATAACGAAATCGATACTACCCAGGTACGCAATCAAGTCCGCGACCATCTCGCCTTTGATCACCGAAGGGATCTGCTGCAAGTGGGCGAAGCTTGGGGTACGAATCCGGGTGCGGTAGCTCATGGTGCCGCCATCGCTCGTCAGGTAATAACTGTTGATACCCTTGGTCGCTTCAATCATCTGGAAGGATTCGTTGGCCGGCATGACCGGGCCCCACGAAACTTGCAGGAAGTGCGTGATCAGGGTTTCGATGTGCTGCAGCGTGCGCTCTTTCGGTGGCGGCGTGGTCAGCGGGTGATCCGCCTTGTACGGGCCTGCCGGCATGTTGCGCATGCACTGCTCGATGATCTTCAGGCTCTGGCGCATTTCTTCGACGCGCACGATGCAACGGTCGTAGGCATCGCCGTTGGCCGCCAGCGGCACTTCGAACTCGAAGTTCTCGTAGCCGGAGTACGGGCGCGCTTTACGCAGGTCGAAGTCGCAACCGGTGGAGCGCAGGCCAGCACCGGTGACGCCCCATTCCAGGGCCTCTTTGGTGTTGTACTGGGCGACGCCGATAGTACGGCCTTTGAGGATGCTGTTATCCAGCGCAGCCTTTTGGTACTCGTCCAGACGCTTGGGCATCCAGTCGATAAACTCCTTGACCAGACGCTCCCAGCCATTCGGCAGGTCGTGGGCCACGCCGCCGATGCGGTACCAGGCCGGGTGCAGGCGGAAACCGGTGATGGCTTCGATCACCTTGTAGGCGCGCTGGCGGTCGGTGAAGGTGAAGAACACCGGGGTCATGGCGCCGACGTCCTGGATATAGGTACCCAGGAACAACAGGTGGCTGGTGATGCGGAAGAACTCGGCCATCATGATGCGGATGGTGTCGACGCGGTCCGGCACCTTGATGCCCGCCAGCTTCTCGACCGAGAGCACGTACGGCAGGTTGTTCATCACGCCGCCGAGGTAGTCGATACGGTCGGTGTACGGGATGAAGCTGTGCCACGACTGACGCTCGGCCATCTTCTCGGCGCCACGGTGGTGGTAGCCGATGTCTGGCACGCAGTCGACGATTTCTTCGCCGTCCAGTTGCAGGATGATACGGAAGGCACCGTGAGCCGAAGGGTGGTTCGGGCCCAGGTTGAGGAACATGTAGTCCTCGTTGGTGCCGGAGCGTTTCATGCCCCAGTCTTCCGGACGGAAGCGCGCGGCCTCTTCTTCAAGCTGTTGCTTGGCGAGGTTGAGGCTGAACGGGTCGAATTCGGTGGCGCGGGCAGGGAAGTCCTTGCGCAGCGGGTGACCTTCCCACGTCGGCGGCATCATGATGCGCGTCAGGTGCGGGTGGCCCGGGAAGTCGATGCCGAACATGTCCCACACTTCGCGCTCGTACCAGCTGGCGTTCGGCCAGATACCGGTCACGGTCGGGATGCTCAGGTCGCTCTCGTTTAGTGCAACCTTGATCATCACGTCGCTGTTACGTTCCAGCGACATCAAGTGGTAGAACACGGTGAAATCGGCGCCGCTCGGCAGCCCTTGACGCTTGGTGCGCAGACGCTCGTCCACGCCATGCAGGTCATAGAGCATGACGTATGGCTTGGGCAGGTTGCGCAGGAAGGTCAGGACTTCGACGAGCTTGGCACGCGCCACCCACAGCACCGGCATACCGGTGCGTGTGGCCTGGGCGGTGAAGGCGTCAGGGCCAAAACGGTTATTGAGTTCGACGACCACATCCTGGTCGTCTGCCTTGTAAGGCGGGATATACAGAGCGCTGCCTGTAGTCATGGTTTTTTTATCGCTTTCGGTCAACGTAAAGAATGAAGCCAGGTGTTCGTTCTATAAAAGAAGCGGGCTGGATCAGACTTCGTCAGGGCTGCGCAGGTTGGTGACTGCGATTCGCTGTTCGCGGCGCTGTTCCTTTTGTGACGGCATCTCGGCGCGATAAACGCCTTGATCACCGACAACCCAGGAAAGCGGGCGACGCTCCTTGCCAATCGACTCCTGCAACAGCATCAAGCCTTGCAGAAATGCTTCAGGGCGGGGCGGGCAGCCAGGCACGTAGACGTCCACGGGCAGGAACTTGTCCACCCCTTGAACGACGGAGTAGATGTCGTACATGCCACCGGAGTTGGCGCACGAACCCATGGAGATAACCCATTTCGGTTCGAGCATTTGCTCGTAGAGACGCTGAATGATCGGCGCCATCTTGATGAAGCAGGTACCGGCGATAACCATGAAATCCGCCTGGCGCGGCGAGGCCCGGATAACTTCGGCGCCAAAGCGCGCGATGTCGTGGGGCGCCGTGAAGGCGGTGGTCATTTCCACGTAGCAGCACGAAAGACCGAAGTTGTACGGCCACAGGGAGTTTTTACGCCCCCAGTTGACTGCGCCGCTCAGCACGTCTTCGAGCTTGCCCATGTAGATGTTTTTGTGGACTTGATCTTCTAACGGATCGGAAACGGTTTCCCGTTCGCCGATAGGGTACTGATCGTTAGGAGCATCCGGGTCGATCCTGGTGAGATTGTATTGCATCGCCAAAGCCTCATTGTTTCAGCTTCGCTTGCCGCTTACGACGAGCTTCCGGAGCCCAGTCAAGGGCGCCCACTCGGAATAGGTAGACAAGGCCTGCCAACAGAATTGCTATGAAAACGAGAGCTTCGACGAATCCGGTCCAGCCGCTTTCGCGGACGGACACAGACCAGGCAAAGAGAAAGAGGGCTTCGATATCGAAGATCACGAAGAGCATCGCGACCAGATAGAATTTGGCTGAGAGCCGCAAACGGGCGCCACCTGTAGGCAGCATGCCGGATTCGAACGGTTCATTTTTGCTGCGGCCCCAGGCTTTTGACCCGAGGAGGCTGGAGACGCCGAGCATGAAGGCGCAAAGGCCGACAACACCGAGGAGGAAAATGGCAAAGCCCCAGTTGTGGGCCATGAGTCCTGTCGCTTCGGTCATGCTGGAAATCCTTAACAGAGAGCAAAGGTCTCTGAGCTCGAAAAAGTAACGATGCAGTGACGATATGTCGCACTGCAATCAATCGCGGTGATTTTATGGCTAAACACCGGGCAAGTAAAATTCCTATAGCGAAATTATTCGATGGAATAAGGACATAGTGCACCTTCTTGGGGCTGTAGCCCTTGTGGGGCGGGGATTAGCGAGCTTTTCACCAATTATGTTTTGTTTAAGCGGTAAAGAAGTTTTCATGTGCTAAATGATAATGAATATTGTTTGCGTGGGGTTTAAGCGAATGTTTCTCGTGTGGCGGGGGAAGTTGCCGTTACTTGCTTGACTGTCGCTTAGTTGCTGATGGGGATCTTTTAGCTGATCTGATCGAAGGGGATACCGCTCTAGGTCAATGTTTTGCGCAAATATTTCCTGACTGAATGCATTCCCCTTGTGGGAGCGGGCTTGCTCGCGAAGGCTGTGTATCAGTCGCTGATGGGCTGATTGACCCACCGCATTCGCGAGCAAGCCCGCTCCCACATTTTGATCTTCATTGTGTCAGGAGGCTTTCCAGCGCCCAAAAAAACGCCCCGAACAGGTCGGGGCGTGATCTTTGTGCGGCACTGCGGTTAGGTCTTCCGTGGGGCCGCAGTGGCCGTGTACGTGGTGTGGCTTAGTGGAACTGTTCTTCTTCGGTCGAACCGGTCAGCGCGGTCACGGACGAGGTGCCGCCCTGGATCACGGTGGTCATGTCGTCGAAGTAGCCGGTGCCCACTTCCTGCTGGTGCGCCACGAAGGTGTAGCCCTTGGAGGCGTCAGCGAACTCCTGCTCCTGCAGCTTCACGTAGGCGGTCATGTCGTTGCGGGCGTAGTCGTGCGCCAGGTTGAACATGCTGTGCCACATGTTGTGAATGCCGGCCAGGGTGATGAACTGGTGCTTGTAGCCCATGGCGGACAGTTCGCGCTGGAACTTGGCGATGGTCGCGTCGTCCAGATTCTTCTTCCAGTTGAAGGAAGGCGAGCAGTTGTAGGACAGCAGTTGGTCCGGGTATTCCTTTTTGATCGCTTCGGCAAAGCGACGGGCTTCGTCCAGGTCTGGCTTGGCGGTTTCACACCAGATCAGGTCGGCGTACGGTGCGTAGGCCAGGCCGCGAGCGATAGCCTGATCCAGGCCAGCGCGCACTTTGTAGAAACCTTCCTGGGTGCGCTCGCCGGTCACGAACGGCTTGTCATACGGGTCGCAGTCCGAGGTCAGCAGGTCTGCTGCGTTGGCGTCGGTACGGGCCAGGATGATGGTCGGTGTACCGGCAACGTCAGCCGCCAGGCGGGCAGCAGTCAGCTTCTGCACGGCTTCCTGTGTTGGCACCAATACTTTGCCGCCCATGTGGCCGCATTTCTTCACGGAAGCCAGTTGGTCTTCGAAGTGCACGCCGGCAGCGCCTGCCTCGATCATGCTCTTCATCAGCTCGTAGGCGTTGAGTACGCCGCCGAAACCGGCTTCAGCGTCAGCCACGATCGGCGCGAAGTAGTCGATGTAGCCTTCGTCGCCCGGGTTCTTGCCGGCTTTCCACTGGATCTGGTCGGCACGACGGAACGAGTTGTTGATGCGCTTGACCACGGTCGGCACCGAGTCAACCGGGTACAGCGATTGGTCGGGGTACATGGATTCAGCGGAGTTGTTGTCCGCTGCCACTTGCCAGCCGGACAGGTAGATCGCCTGGATACCGGCTTTCACCTGTTGTACTGCCTGGCCGCCAGTAAGGGCGCCCATGCAGTTGACGAAATCTTTGTCGGGACGGAAGGAAGGCTTGGCACCTTGGGTTACCAGGTTCCACAGCTTCTCGGCGCCGAGTTTTGCAAAGGTGTGCTCAGGTTGAACCGAGCCACGCAGGCGGACGACGTCAGCAGCGGAATAAGCGCGGGTCACGCCTTTCCAGCGTGGGTTTTCAGCCCAGTCTTTTTCAAGGGCTGCAATTTGCTGTTCGCGTGTCAGTGCCATGGAGATAAACCTCGTCGCGTTTAGAAGATCCGTTTTCCAGCCGTGCATTCAATGCGTGGGCAGGGCTGCTCGCTGACCAGAAGCTTAGGCGGTCATGCCGGGTCTGGCGGGGAAGGCGACGGGATGAACGTGGTGCTCAAGGGGGAGTTGAGCAGGTAAGGGCAAACTGCGGGCAGTCTTCGGGCATCGTGGGCCTTTGTACGTTCCATCAGTGTGTAGCCGGGTTACCTGGTTAGCTTCCGTCCCTCGGGACAACTTCGTTCCAGTCGCAACCTCGTCAAACACGCCTTATGGGCGGTACAGACACGAATCGGCTCGCTTGGGTAGCTTGGAGCGGCGATCCGAAGGCCCTTGCCAGGGCCCCTGATTAGCGGGAGCGAGGCCATCATGCACAGGCTTTTTTGTATCGTCAAATGTTTTGTAGTGCTTTTTTTGAAGCACTACATCTTTAGTCTAAGACGACTCATCAGTCAGTTTTTGGTGCCTTAGTTCAGGGTGTCGACTTTGACCCGCAAAGTCAGGTCATCACGGCCCTGAGTAGAGTAGCTGCGGGTTGTAGAGGATTTGTCGGCCTGGGTCTCGCGATTGATGCCGGCCAGTGGGATCCATTCACCCAAGCGACCGCTGATGGTTGTGTCGGTACTCTGAATGTTCACTACATCGGGACGTTCCTGGCTCATGCGGTCACGGTTGGTACTGATGGCCAGGTGAACGGTCTCGCCGGTGACGCTGGCGGTGACGTAGAAGCCTTGAGTGACGTTGCGATACTGGGTCTGGTTTTGCAGGCGCCCGTAGCTGTCTTGCTGGGTGGTGGTCAGCGGTACGCTCTGCCCAACCTGAATCAGCGCGGGTACGCCTTCGCTGGCCTGAATTTGCTGGATCCCGCCGTCGCGGCTGGCGGTGCCGTAGCTGATGATGCGGGTTTGGCTGTCGCCGCTGTTCTGTTGGTTGTTTTCGTTGGTGTCCACGGTGATCAGCAGGCGCTTGGCTGGCGTGTCCAGCTGGGAGAGCAGGGCGCGCAGGTCCTGGATCTTGCCGGGTTCGGCGTTCACGATCAGCTGGTTGCCGTAGGCGCTGACGGTGCCGTCCTTGCCGATGAAGTTCTGCGCCACCGGGAGCAGGTCGGTACTGGTACGGTTGCTCAGGTTGACGACTTCGGTGTCGGCCATGGCTGAAGCGCTGGCGGTCAGGAGAAGGGCGGTGAGCAGGGTGCGTAGGGACATGTCCGTTATCTCTGCGAGTCAAAGGCTTGATAGTGCCAGTTTGTCGGCCTGGCAGGTCGCAAGTTGAATCGTAGACGGCAAAATGCCCTGGCAGGCAGGGCATTTTGGGTGTTGCTGAGAAAGCCATCGCAGGCAAGCCAGCTCCCACAGGGGAATGCATTCCAAATGTGGGAGCTGGCTTGCCTGCGATAAGGGCGGCTCGGTTTCGGATCAGCCCTCGCGCACCATATCGACATGCGGAATCCCGACCTCAAGAAACTCGTCACTGACGATCTTGAATCCCAATCGCTCATAAAACGGCGCCGCATACACCTGCGCGCTCAAGAACTGCTTGGTCTGGCCACGCTGCTCGGCCACGCCGATCACCGCGTCCATCAGCTTGTCGCCCACATTCAGCCCGCGCCAGTCCTTGAGGACCGATACACGACCAATCTCGCCCGTAGGCAGCAGGCGTGCAGTGCCGATGGGAAAGTCGCCTTCAAACGCGAGAAAATGCACCGCGCCCGCGTCTTCCGCGTCCCACTCAAGCTCCGGTGGAACCGATTGCTCAGCGATAAATACCGCTTCACGAATGCGCCGTATCTCGGCGATATCCTTTTGCCAGTCCGCGACACTTACGTGAATCTTATTCATCGGCAAATCCCAGGCTTCCTTGCTTGACCAATTCACACAGCAAATCGCGGCCATCTTCATCCGCGAGCCATGGGCCGAGGTTTTCGGCGTGCAGGGCGTCGGCGGCGCAAATCATTTTCAGCAGTTCGCGCAACTTGCCTGGCAGGTAACGGCTCTGGCCGCTGGCGAACAGCAGCACGTCGTCGTCCACTTCCGACCAGGCCATGCGCGCGCTTGGGTTACGTACCAGGATCGCGCCGTCTTGCAGGGCGTTGATGAAGTCTTCTTCGCCCAATTCTTCGCCGGCCACCAATTCAGGGTAGCGCGGCTCAGTCATGAACTGGCCGAACCAGGTCAGCAGCATGCGCTCGTCGCTCATGTGTTCGGCCAGCAAGCCTTTGAGGCGGTCGAGTGCGTCGCCCTGAATCTGGTGCGGGTCGCTGACGGGCTGTGCATCTGCATCAGTGTAGCGTTCCTCGTCAGTCAGGTACTGGCTGAGGAAGTCGGTGAAGTGGGTCAACACTTCGGCGGCGCTTGGGGCGCGAAAGCCCACCGAGTAGGTCATGCAGTCGTCTTCGGCGATACCAAAATGCGCCAGACGTGGCGGCAGGTAGAGCATGTCGCCCGGTTCCAGTACCCATTCGGCGCTTTCTTCGAATTCGGCGAGGATGCGCAGGTCGGCGTGCTGCAGCAGCGGGCTTTCGGAGTTGCACATCTGGCCGATCTTCCAGTTGCGCTTGCCCTGCGCTTGCAGCAGGAACACGTCGTAGTTATCGAAGTGTGGACCCACGCTGCCACCCGGTGCCGCAAAGCTGATCATCACGTCATCGATGCGCCAGCTTGGCAGGAAGCGGAACTGCTCCAGCAATTCAGCCACTTCCGGCACAAACTGGTCGACAGCCTGCACCAGCAGGGTCCACTCACGCTCGGGCAGGGTGCTGAACGCGTCTTCAGCGAACGGGCCGCGACGCAGTTCCCAAGGGCGCTCGCCGTGCTCGATCACCAGGCGCGATTCGACTTCTTCTTCCAGGGCCAGGCCGGCCAATTCGTCGGCGTCGATCGGGCTTTCGAAATCAGGAATGGCCTGGCGGATCAGCAGCGGTTTTTTCTGCCAGTAGTCGCGCAGGAATTCCCGTGCCGTGATGCCGCCCAGAAGTTGAAGAGGGATATCAGGATTCATGTGTAACCTATTGAAAGAAAGCACTTTTCAGACTGGAATAAAAACGCCCGGCGCGGCCGGGCGTCTCAAGGGTCTTGCGTGTATCAGATGCGCTTGGCTTGCTCTACAGCGTTGCCGATGTAGTTGGCCGGGGTGAGCAGTTTCAGCTCGGCCTTGGCGGCGGCTGGCATGTCCAGGCCGTCGATGAAAGTTTGCAGTGCTTCAGGGCTTATGCCCTTGCCGCGCGTCAACTCTTTCAGCTTCTCGTACGGGTTTTCGATGTTGTAGCGGCGCATCACGGTCTGGATCGGCTCGGCCAGGACTTCCCAGCACGCGTCCAGGTCAGCGGCGATTTTCTGCGCGTTGAGCTCCAGCTTGCTGATGCCTTTGAGGCTGGCTTCGTACGCGATCACACTGTGAGCGAAGCCCACGCCGAGGTTACGCAGCACGGTGGAGTCGGTCAGGTCGCGCTGCCAGCGGGAGATCGGCAACTTGCTGGCCAGGTGCTGGAACAGGGCGTTGGCGATGCCGAGGTTGCCTTCGGAGTTTTCGAAGTCGATCGGGTTGACCTTGTGCGGCATGGTCGACGAACCGATCTCACCGGCAATGGTGCGCTGCTTGAAGTAGCCCAGGGAGATGTAACCCCAGATATCGCGATCGAAGTCGATCAGGATGGTGTTGAAGCGCGCAATGGCGTCGAACAGCTCGGCGATGTAGTCGTGCGGCTCGATCTGCGTGGTGTACGGGTTGAAGCCCAGACCCAGCTCGTCTTCGATGAAGGCGCGGGCGTTGGCTTCCCAGTCGATTTCCGGGTAGGCCGACAGGTGGGCGTTGTAGTTGCCCACGGCGCCGTTGATTTTGCCCAGCAGCGGGACCGCAGCCACTTGAGCGATCTGACGCTCCAGGCGGTAGACCACGTTGGCCAGCTCTTTGCCCAGGGTGGTCGGCGAAGCCGGTTGGCCGTGGGTGCGCGACAGCATCGGCACGTCGGCGAAGCGGATGGCCAGTTCACGGATGGCATTGGCGGTCTGGCGCATCAGCGGCAGCATCACGTCATCACGGCCTTCGCGCAGCATCAGGGCGTGGGACAGGTTGTTGATGTCCTCGCTGGTGCAGGCAAAGTGGATGAACTCGCTGACCTGGGCCAGCTCCGGCAGTTTGGCCGCTTGCTCTTTGAGCAGGTATTCGATGGCTTTGACGTCGTGGTTGGTGGTGCGCTCGATCTCTTTGACACGCTCGGCGTGCTCCAGGGAGAAGTTTTCCGCCAGGGTGTTGAGCACAGCGTTGGCTTCGGCGGAGAACGCCGGCACTTCGCTGATGGCGGGGTGAGCGGCCAGGCGCTGGAGCCAGCGCACTTCAACCAGAACACGAGCACGGATCAGGCCGTATTCGCTGAAAATAGGGCGCAGGGCCTGGGTTTTGCCGGCGTAGCGGCCGTCAACAGGGGAAACCGCAGTGAGCGAAGAGAGCTGCATGGGGTGTTCTCGGACAGTCGGGCAACGAAATGGGGCGCGTATCATACATGAAAAAATCCGCCGGTCCGTCGCCAACTGACCGGCGTATTACGCGTGAGGCTATAAAAAACGGGTTGCTGCGACTTATTCGTTGCGCATCAACGGGTAAAGCTCTTTGAGCAATTTGCGGCGGCTGATCACCAGCTGCCAGCGATGACCGCCCAACTGGCGCCACAACCGCGCTGAACGAATGCCGGCCAGGAGCAGGGCGCGGATTTTCGAGGCGTTGTTCGGTTGTTGCAGGTTGCGCATGTCGCCGTGCACCTGGATACGCTGGCGCAAGGTGCTCAAGGTGTCCTGGTACAGCGCGCCACAGGCCGCGATCACGTTTTCGTGGGCGGGGCCGAAGTGCTCCACCTGGGACTGGATCTGCGGCAGGCGTTTGCCGATGGTCTCGAGCATGTCCTCGCGCTTGGCCAGTTGGCGCTCAAGGCCGAGCATCGACAAGGCGTAGCGCAATGGTTCGCGCTGCAAAGTGCTGGGGTCGCGCTCCAGAGCGCCGATCAGTGCGCGGTAACCTTCACGCAGCGCGATATCGTCGCCGCCGTAGACTTCCAGCGTGTCCTTGGGGTCGCGGATCAGCAGGCTGCCGAGCATGCAGGTCAGGCCGGCTTCGGTGACCTGGCCGGTCTTGGCAATCTTGTCCACCAGGACGGCGGCGAGGAAAACCCCGCCCAGTGCCGTCAATTGCTCCTGGGTCGGGCTCATGCCGGGTTGCTCCAGGCTTCGGCGATTTCAATCACGCCGCCGCCCAGGCAAATTTCGCCGTCATAGAACACCACGGACTGGCCAGGCGTGACCGCGCGCTGCGGGTCATCAAAGGTGGCGCGGTAGCCGGTGGCAGTTTTTTCCAGGGTGCAGGGCTGGTCGCTCTGGCGGTAGCGCACCTTGGCCGTCAAGCGGCGTGGGGTACTCAGGTCGATCGGGTTGACCCAATAGATCTCCGACGCGAGCAGGGCGCCCGAAAACAGCAGCGGGTGCTCATTGCCTTGGCCGACGATCAGCACGTTGTTTTCCAGGTCCTTGACCAGCACGTACCACGGTTCTTCGCCGGCATCTTTCAAGCCGCCGATGCCCAGGCCCTGGCGTTGGCCGATGGTGTGGTACATCAGGCCATGGTGGCGGCCAATGACTTCACCGTCGGTGGTCTTGATCTCGCCCGGTTGCGCCGGCAGGTACTGCTTGAGGAAGTCGCTGAAGCGGCGCTCGCCGATAAAGCAGATCCCGGTGGAATCCTTCTTCTTGGCGGTGGCCAGGCCGTGTTTCTCGGCAATCTTGCGCACTTCGGGTTTTTCCAGCTCGCCCACCGGGAACAGGGTTTTGGCGATCTGTTCGCCGCCGACGGCGTGCAGGAAGTAGCTCTGGTCCTTGTTCGGGTCCAGGCCTTTGAGCAGTTCGGTGCGACCATCGATATCGCGGCGGCGCACGTAGTGGCCAGTGGCAATCAGGTCGGCGCCGAGCATCATGGCGTAGTCGAGGAACGCCTTGAACTTGATCTCTCGGTTGCACAGGATGTCCGGGTTCGGCGTGCGCCCAGCCTTGTATTCGGCCAGGAAGTGCTCGAACACGTTGTCCCAGTACTCGGCGGCGAAGTTGGCGGTGTGCAGCTTGATGCCGATCTTGTCGCACACGGCCTGGGCGTCCGCGAGGTCGTCCATGGCGGTGCAATATTCCGTTCCATCGTCTTCTTCCCAGTTCTTCATGAACAGGCCTTCCACCTCATAACCCTGCTCCATGAGCAGAACGGCGGAAACGGAAGAGTCCACGCCACCGGACATGCCGACGATGACGCGCTTCTTTTGTGTGTCAGAAGGGGCTGGATCACGCATAGGGTTTCAACGGGTGTCTTGAAAAAGGACGCGATTCTATCAGGCTCAGGCCTTCAAGGCTAAAGAGAAGGGCGGATCAATTCGAGACTGTGGCGCTGGCCGGCCAGATAATCATCGATGCAGCGGATGATCAACTCGCTGCGCCAGTCGTCGCGTACGGCCATCAGCTCGTCGCGGGTCAGCCAGCGGGCGCGCAGGATGCCTTCATCGAGTTGATAGTCCGGGTGGTGTTTCAGGGCCTTGGCAATGAAGCAGACCCGTTGGTAAGTCACGCCGTTGCTCGGGGCCGTGTACAGGTAAATGCCGACGATGCCGGTGGCTTCGACGTCCCAGCCGGTTTCTTCCAGGGTCTCGCGCACGGCGGCTTCGGTGAGGGTTTCATGCGGGTCGAGGTGGCCAGCAGGCTGATTGAGTACGGCGCGGCCGCCCTTGAGTTCTTCGACCATCAGGAAGCGGCCGTTGTCTTCGACGAGGGTGGCGACGGTGATGTGGGGTTGCCAGGTCATTTAAAACCTCGATTCCGAATGTGACGCGGTCTTTGGGTTGGAGTGCAGTCAGTGTGGGAGCGGGCTTGCTCGCGAAGACGGAGTGTCAGCCACTGCAAATGTTGACTGGTCCACCGCATTCGCGAGCAAGCCCGCTCCGACATTTTGATCCGGTTTATTCAGCAATATCACGGTGTCCGCAAATAAAAACCCCGGCGCGGGGCCGGGGCTTCTTTGCATCCTTACAACCTTACTTCAACTTGGCAATGGCCGCGTTGAGGGTGTTGCTTGGGCGCATGGCTTTGCTGGTCAGCTCAGGGTTCGGCGAGTAGTAGCCGCCGATGTCCACTGGCTTGCCCTGAACGGCGTTGAGCTCGGCAACGATGGTTGCTTCGTTCGCGGTCAGGGTTTCGGCCAGTTCGGCAAACTGCGCTTGCAGAGCAGTGTCTTCGGTCTGGGCAGCCAGGGCTTGAGCCCAGTACAGCGCCAGGTAGAAGTGGCTGCCGCGGTTGTCGATGTTGCCGACTTTGCGCGATGGCGACTTGTTGTTGTCCAGGAACTGGCCGGTGGCCTGGTCCAGGGTTTTGGACAGTACCAGGGCTTTCGGGTTGTTGTACGTCACACCCAAATGCTCAAGGGAAGCGGCCAGGGCCAGGAACTCGCCCAGGGAATCCCAGCGCAGGAAGTTCTCTTCCACCAGTTGCTGCACGTGTTTCGGTGCCGAACCGCCAGCGCCGGTTTCGAACAGGCCGCCGCCGTTCATCAATGGCACGATGGACAGCATCTTGGCGCTGGTGCCCAGTTCCATGATCGGGAACAGGTCGGTCAGGTAGTCACGCAGCACGTTACCGGTCACCGAGATGGTGTCCAGGCCCTTGCGGGTGCGCTCCAGAGTGAACTTCATCGCGTCGACCGGCGACATGATGCGAATGTCCAGGCCTTCGGTGTTGTGATCTTTCAGGTAAGCCTGAACTTTCTCGACCACCACGCCGTCGTGCGCGCGTTTCGGGTCCAGCCAGAAAACGGCCGGGGTGTTGCTGGCGCGGGCGCGGTTGACGGCCAGTTTGACCCAGTCCTGGATCGGCGCGTCTTTGGTCTGGCACATGCGGAAGATGTCGCCGGCTTCAACAGCCTGTTCCATCAGCAGGGTGCCCTTGCTGTCGGTGACGCGAACAACGCCGTCAGCCTTGATCTGGAAGGTCTTGTCGTGGGAGCCGTACTCTTCGGCTTTCTTCGCCATCAGGCCAACGTTTGGCACGCTGCCCATGGTGGTCGGGTCGAAAGCGCCATTGGCCTTGCAGTCTTCGATGACCGCCTGGTAGATGGTGGCGTAGCAGCGATCCGGGATCACGGCCTTGGTGTCGTGCAACTGGCCGTCGGTGCCCCACATTTTGCCGGAGTCACGGATCATGGCCGGCATCGAGGCGTCGACGATCACGTCGCTCGGCACGTGCAGGTTGGTGATGCCTTTGTCGGAGTTGACCATCGCCAGCGATGGGCGAGCGGCGTATACCGCCTGAATGTCAGCTTCGATCTGCGCTTGTTGCTCGGCAGGCAAGGCCTTGATGCGAGCGTACAGGTCGCCGATGCCGTTGTTCAGGTTGAAGCCGATCTGGGCCAGCACGTCAGCGTGCTTGGTCAGGGCGTCTTTATAGAACTCGGCAACGATCTGGCCGAACATGATCGGGTCGGAGACCTTCATCATGGTGGCTTTCAGGTGAACCGACAGCAGCACGCCTTGTTTCTTGGCGTCTTCGATTTCAGCGGCGATGAACGCGCGCAGGGCTTTCTTGCTCAGCACGGCGGTGTCGATGATTTCGCCGGCTTGTACCGAGGTCTTTTCTTTCAGGACGGTCGCGGTGCCGTCCCGAGCGATCAGCTCGATTTTGACAGCATCAGCAGCTTCGATCTGCACGGCTTTTTCGCTGCCGTAGAAGTCGCCGTTGCTCATGTGCGCGATGTGCGACTTGGAGTCGGCAGCCCAGGCGCCCATTTTGTGCGGGTGCTTGCGCGCGTAGTTCTTGACCGACAGCGGTGCGCGGCGGTCGGAGTTGCCTTCGCGCAGTACCGGGTTCACGGCGCTGCCCTTGACCTTGTCGTAACGTGCGCGGGTTTCTTTTTCCGCGTCGGTGGTTACGGTTTCCGGGTAGTCCGGCAGGGCATAGCCCAAGGCCTGCAGCTCCTTGATCGCAGCTTGCAGCTGAGGGGTCGAGGCACTGATGTTAGGCAGTTTGATGATGTTGGCTTCAGGCGTCACGGCCAGGTCGCCCAGTTCGGCGAGGTGGTCCGGAACGGCTTTGGTACCCAGTTGCTCGGGGAAGCTTGCGAGGATGCGCCCGGCAAGGGAAATGTCGCGGGTTTCCACAGCAATATCAGCTGAAGCGGTGAAGGCCTCTACGATAGGCAGCAGTGAATAGGTGGCGAGGGCTGGGGCTTCGTCAGTGAAGGTGTAGATGATCTTCGAGCGGGTGGGCATATTCGGATTAACTCTCTTCTTTGCTGAAAGCGTGCGCAGAAACTCGAGATGCGCCGGGTGGAGCGCGTTCGTTCAAAGTCATCCATGAGCGAAATGTCGAGGTTTCTTCGCGGTGATGTTGGGTTGCATCAGTCGAGCGTCAAGCGGGTGGACTATTGTAATAGTCCTGCTTTCTGGTGGAAGGCCCGGTTCTAGAGCGGTCCGCCGTCGTGACTCTTGGGTCAGCGGCGGCATTATACATAGGTCACTATGCTTACGCCGAGCCTTCATACAAAAGGTGTGTCGTCCATTGGTCTAAAGGTCGCAGGTAGTTCGTCACATCGGAACAAGCACGATGTGCTCAAGATTGGCGATTTTGCCTTCTGTCTGAAGCTTGTAGGCGACTTAATGTGCTGTTTTCGATGCAAATGAGCATGGCGCGAGGTTTCAGTCGCCATTTATCTGGAGTAGGCTCGAACGCAGCCAGATGTTCAATCCATAGATGGAGTTCAACATGGGATACAAGAAGATTCAGGTTCCGGCAGTCGGCGACAAAATCACCGTCAATGCAGACCATTCTCTCAATGTTCCTGACAATCCGATCATCCCTTATATAGAAGGCGACGGTATTGGCGTCGACATCAGCCCGGTGATGATCAAGGTAGTCGATGCAGCTGTTGAAAAGGCCTACGGCGGCCAGCGCAAAATCTCCTGGATGGAGGTTTACGCGGGCGAAAAAGCAACTCAAGTCTATGACCAGGACACCTGGCTGCCCCAGGAAACCCTGGATGCGGTCAAGGATTACGTGGTGTCCATCAAGGGCCCGCTGACCACGCCGGTCGGTGGCGGTATCCGTTCGCTGAACGTGGCCCTGCGTCAGCAACTCGACCTGTACGTATGCCTGCGCCCGGTGCGCTGGTTTGAAGGCGTGCCCAGCCCGGTCAAGAAGCCGGGTGACGTGGACATGACCATCTTTCGTGAGAACTCCGAAGATATTTACGCCGGGATCGAGTGGAAAGCGGGCTCGCCGGAAGCGATCAAGGTCATCAAGTTCCTGAAAGAAGAGATGGGCGTGACCAAGATCCGCTTTGATCAGGATTGCGGGATTGGCGTGAAGCCGGTTTCCAAAGAGGGCACCGAGCGTCTGGCGCGCAAAGCCCTGCAATATGTGGTGGATAACGACCGCGACTCCCTGACCATCGTGCACAAAGGCAACATCATGAAGTTCACCGAAGGGGCCTTCAAGGAGTGGGCCTACGGCATTGCCGAGAAAGAGTTCGGTGCGACCCTGCTCGACGGCGGGCCCTGGATGCAGTTCAAAAACCCGAAAACCGGCAAGAATGTGGTGGTCAAGGATGCGATCGCTGACGCCATGTTGCAGCAGATTTTGTTGCGCCCGGCTGAATATGACGTGATTGCCACACTCAACCTCAATGGCGACTACCTGTCCGACGCGCTGGCGGCGGAAGTGGGTGGTATCGGGATTGCGCCCGGGGCCAACCTGTCGGATACCGTGGCGATGTTCGAAGCCACCCACGGCACGGCGCCGAAATACGCGGGCAAGGACCAGGTGAACCCGGGTTCATTGATTCTGTCGGCGGAAATGATGTTGCGGCACATGGGCTGGACCGAGGCGGCTGACTTGATTATCAAGGGCACCAATGGTGCGATTTCGGCCAAGACGGTGACCTATGACTTCGAGCGCCTGATGCAGGGCGCGAAGCTGGTGTCGTCGTCGGGCTTTGGGGATGCGTTGATTTCGCATATGTAACGCAGAAGCATAAAAAGCCAGCCACCCCTGTGAGACGGAGTGGCTGGCTTTTTAATTGGGGTTTGCTCGGTGGCTGATCAGGCCAGTTGCTTTTCTGATTTTTGAGCGTGGCCTTCCTGCGGGGCGCCGGCGGAGATGAGCGCCTGGATATTCACGGCGTGCAAGCCCTTCGGCCCTTGAGTAATCTCAAATGAAACCTCTTGGCCAGCTTTCAGTGTTTTATACCCTTCCGATTGAATCGCCGAGTAATGCGCAAACAGGTCTTCGTCCTTTTTGCCGTCTTCGTTGATGAAGCCGTAACCCTTGGCGTTGTTGAACCACTTGACCGTACCGCTAGCCATAGCCATATCCCTCTGCACCAGACTCCATCACTGGAGTATCATCCAGTTTATCCGTCCTAACCCGAATAAATTAAGGTTGACTGCGCGGACCTTTTTTACCCACTGTGGGTTCTATTGGTTGTAACACCGTTTCGCCGATAGTCAAGGCGACCAGTCGGTCAGAGTTGAATTTCTGACAGGTCGCCCCCACCACTGTATTTGAACCACTGACGAACCATTCTTTCCATGCATGCAAACAGCCAGATTCGACTAACATTCAATCAGGATCGCCCGGATCAGGAACATGACGACGACGGTTCTGCAGGCATTGCTGTTCAGGAGGCCAAGCCAGCTCTGCAGGCGCCGCCGATGTACAAGGTGGTTTTGTTTAATGATGATTACACACCGATGGATTTCGTCGTCGAAGTGCTCGAGGTGTTTTTTAACCTGAACCGCGAGTTGGCGACCAAGGTAATGCTGGCCGTTCACACAGAAGGACGGGCAGTATGTGGAGTGTTTACCCGCGACATCGCCGAGACAAAGGCCATGCAGGTCAACCAGTACGCCAGGGAAAGCCAGCATCCGCTACTCTGTGAAATCGAGAAGGACGGTTAACGCCGACCACTTGGGTATGAGGTGAAGCTATGTTAAACCGCGAGCTCGAAGTCACCCTCAATCTTGCCTTCAAGGAGGCCCGTTCGAAGCGTCATGAATTCATGACCGTCGAACACCTGCTGCTGGCACTTTTGGATAATGAAGCTGCCGCCACCGTTTTGCGTGCGTGCGGCGCCAACCTCGACAAACTCAAGCATGATCTGCAGGAGTTCATCGACTCCACCACGCCACTTATTCCCGTTCATGATGAAGACCGCGAGACCCAGCCAACCCTGGGCTTCCAGCGCGTACTTCAGCGTGCCGTGTTCCATGTGCAGAGCTCCGGCAAGCGAGAAGTCACTGGCGCCAACGTGCTCGTGGCGATTTTCAGCGAGCAGGAAAGCCAGGCAGTGTTTCTGCTCAAACAGCAGAGCGTTGCCCGTATCGATGTCGTCAACTACATCGCCCACGGTATCTCCAAGGTGCCCGGGCAGGGCGATCATTCCGAGGGTGAGCAGGATATGCAGGACGACGAGGGCGGCGAGTCTTCTTCTTCAAGCAACCCGCTGGATGCCTATGCCAGCAATCTCAATGAACTGGCGCGCCAGGGGCGGATTGATCCGCTGGTGGGGCGTGAGCTTGAGGTTGAGCGTGTAGCGCAGATCCTCGCGCGCCGTCGTAAAAACAATCCGTTGCTGGTGGGTGAGGCTGGCGTGGGTAAAACCGCGATTGCCGAAGGCCTGGCCAAGCGCATTGTCGACAACCAGGTGCCTGACCTGTTGGCCAACAGTGTCGTCTACTCCCTGGACCTGGGCGCGTTGCTCGCCGGGACCAAATACCGTGGCGATTTCGAGAAGCGCTTCAAGGCGTTGCTCGGCGAGCTGAAAAAACGCCCGCAGGCGATCCTGTTTATCGACGAGATCCACACCATTATCGGCGCCGGTGCCGCGTCGGGTGGGGTCATGGACGCCTCCAACCTGCTCAAGCCGCTGTTGTCGTCGGGTGATATCCGCTGCATCGGCTCGACCACGTTCCAGGAGTTCCGCGGTATTTTCGAGAAGGACCGTGCCTTGGCGCGTCGCTTCCAGAAAGTCGATGTGTCCGAACCTTCGGTTGAAGACACTATCGGTATCCTGCGCGGCCTTAAGGGGCGTTTCGAGGCGCACCACGGCATCGAGTACACCGATGAAGCGTTGCGTGCAGCTGCCGAGCTGGCGTCGCGTTACATCAATGACCGCCATATGCCGGACAAAGCCATCGACGTGATCGACGAGGCGGGTGCCTATCAGCGCCTGCAGCCGGTCGAGAAGCGTGTGAAGCGCATCGATGTGCCTCAGGTCGAGGACATCGTGGCGAAGATCGCGCGAATTCCGCCTAAGCACGTCAACAGTTCCGATAAGGAGCTGCTGCGTAACCTGGAGCGCGACCTCAAGCTCACCGTGTTCGGTCAGGATGCGGCTATCGACGCGCTGTCCACCGCGATCAAGCTATCGCGTGCGGGCCTCAAGTCGCCGGACAAGCCGGTCGGTTCGTTCCTGTTCGCAGGCCCTACCGGCGTCGGCAAGACCGAAGCTGCGCGCCAACTGGCCAAGGCCATGGGTATCGAGCTGGTACGTTTCGACATGTCCGAATACATGGAGCGTCACACCGTGTCGCGCCTGATCGGTGCGCCTCCGGGCTATGTCGGGTTCGACCAGGGCGGCCTGTTGACAGAAGCAATCACCAAGCAACCGCACTGCGTATTGCTCCTCGATGAAATCGAGAAGGCGCACCCGGAAGTCTTCAACCTGCTGTTGCAGGTGATGGACCACGGCACGCTGACCGACAACAACGGGCGCAAAGCGGATTTCCGCAACGTGATCGTGATCATGACCACCAACGCCGGTGCCGAAACGGCTGCGCGGGCTTCGATCGGCTTCAGCCATCAGGATCACTCTTCCGATGCCATGGAAGTGATCAAGAAGAGCTTTACGCCGGAGTTCCGCAACCGCCTGGACACCATTATCCAGTTTGGTCGCCTCAGCCATGAGGTCATCAAAAGCGTGGTGGACAAGTTCCTCACCGAGCTTCAAGCGCAGTTGGAAGACAAGCGCGTGCAGCTGGATGTCACCGATGCGGCGCGCAATTGGCTGGCCGAGGGTGGCTACGACGCGGCAATGGGCGCACGCCCAATGGCACGTCTGATCCAGGACAAGATCAAGCGGCCATTGGCTGAAGAGATCCTGTTCGGCGAGTTGTCCGACCATGGTGGCGTGGTGCATATCGATCTGAAGGACGGCGAGCTGACCTTCGAGTTCGAGACCACGGCCGAAATGGCCTGATCGCTGACAGCAATAAAGCAAAAAAGGCGCCTAAAAGCGCCTTTTTGCTTTATAAGGTCGGGCGCTATCTTTCGGTCACAGATGATCAAATGTGGGAGCGGGCTTGCTCGCGAAGACGGTGTGTCAATCGACACATCTATTGGCTGGCCCGACGCTTTCGCGAGCAAGCCCGCTCCCACAAAAGCCCGCCCCCCCCCCCACATGGGGTCAAGCGGTGACTGGTAAATGGCACGCACACAAAAACGCCCGGCATAACCGGGCGTTTTGTATTGACTTGCTTAGCGAGCGCGGTAAGTGATGCGCCCTTTGCTCAAGTCATAGGGCGTCAGCTCGACGCGCACTTTGTCACCGGTAAGAATACGAATGTAGTTCTTGCGCATCTTGCCGGAGATATGCGCGGTTACGACGTGCCCATTTTCCAACTCCACACGAAACATGGTGTTGGGCAGGGTGTCGACGACAGTGCCTTCCATTTCGAAGCTGTCTTCTTTCGACATGCAGTAAAGCCCTCGGTATCCAGTGAATGGCCCGGTGCAACTGCGCCAGGCAAAAGCGGCGTGCATTGTGCCCGAAAAAGGGTGTTTAAGCCAAGAGGTTCTAGTTAAGCGTGACCCATCTTTGATTAATCAGCAGTTCTATGGGCCGATATTGGGTCTTGTAGTTCATCTTTTTGCAGTTTTTGATCCAGTAGCCGAGGTACACCGCCTCCAGTTCCAGGCGCAGTGCTTCGCCGATTTGCCAGAGGATGGCGAACCGCCCCAGGCTGCGGCGCTCTTCGGCGGGTTCATAAAAGGTGTAGACCGCCGACAGCCCGTTAGGCAGCAAATCGGTCACGGCAACGGCCACCAGACGACCGTCGAGGCGAAATTCATAGAACCGCGAAAAGGGCAGGTCGCGCACCAGGAACGTCGAAAACTGATCGCGGCTGGGCGGAAACATATCGCCGTCGGCATGGCGTTGTTCGATGTAGCGCTGGTAAAGGTCAAAATACTCTTCACTGAAATGCGGCTTGGTAGCAGTGATCGTCAGGTCGGCGTTGCGCTTGAGAATGCGCTTCTGGTTGCGATCCGGCAGGAATTGCGCCACCGGAATGCGCGCCGGAACGCAGGCATTGCAGTTCTGGCAGTGGGGGCGGTACAGGTGATCACCGCTGCGCCGGAACCCCATCTCCGACAGGTCGGCGTACACGTGCACGTCCATGGGCTGGCTGGGGTCGAGGAACAGCGTGGTGGCCTGCTCGTCGGGCAGATAGCTGCAAGAGTGGGCTTGAGTGGCATAGAACTTCAAGCGCGCCAGCTCGGTCATGATCAACCCTCGGGATAAGCTTTGAAATAAGTGTAAGCCAGGTGCGCGCAAGTCGCCTAGGAAACCCACGGTCCAGAGCTGGGTTCATCCAAATGCTTGTGCAAATAGCGGGCGAAGTCATCTCGCGGAATGGCGCGGGCGCCGAGGCTGTGCAGATGGTCATTGGGCATCTGGCAATCGATCAGCACAAAGCCCCAGGCCTGCAATTGCCGTGTGAGGGTGGCGAAGCCGAATTTGGACGCGTTGTCGGCGCGGCTGAACATGGACTCGCCAAAGAACAGCTGGCCCATTGCAAGGCCGTACAGGCCGCCCACCAGTTCGCCGTTGTCCCATACCTCCACGGAGTGCGCATAGCCACGCCGGTGCAGCTCCAGGTAGGCGCTCTGGATGCTTTCGGTGATCCAGGTGCCGTCGGCATAGGCGCGGGGCGCCGCGCAGGCCTTTATGACGGCGGCGAAGTCGCTGTCGAAGGTCACGGTGTAGCGTTGTTGGCGCAGTAGCTTGCCGAGGCTGCGGGATACATGCAGCTCGTCGGGGAAAATCACGGTGCGCGGGTCCGGCGACCACCAGAGGATCGGCTGGCCGTCCGAAAACCATGGAAAGCAGCCATGACGATAGGCTTGAATCAATCGCTCGGCCGACAGGTCGCCACCGGCAGCCAGCAGGCCATTGGGTTCGCGCATGGCTTTGGCCAATGGCGGAAATGTCAGGGAGTCACGTTGCAACCAGGTCAGCATGGTATCCAGGCTTACGGTAGGGGAGGGGAGTGGCAGGAATGTCGCCTGCCGTAATGGGGGGATTATTGTCGACGCAGCGCCATTGGGCCAGCCTGAATCGGGCATTGGCGTGGATAAGCGTGAACGGGTGTTTCTGCAACTCTGTGCCTGAGGCGTGGTCGTAAACGGGGCTGGGCGGTGAAGGCCAATTGCCAAGCTTGCCTTGATTCGTAAAAACACCTCATAAGCCTTTGTCAGCAAAGACAATGCATGCTCAAATTGAACACGCTGTGACACTTCAATTGTCCAGGCTGCCGGGTGAGAGGCAAGTACGTGGCATCGCCGACGCAAACCCGTACAATGCGGGCATTGTGGCGTTATCGCCATTTCACCGATGCATCATCCAGTGTTAAAAATAGATTCAACGACGCTCGTTCATTTTTCAGCTGTCCGGATTGGGCAGTATTCACAGTCATTCAACAGATGGACGCGCTAAAGGCGCAGGAATAGACCCGTTTTGAAGAAATCCGCCGCAACACCCAAAGCAGCAGTCGTGCCGGCCTGGCGTCAGCACCTGCATTACCGCCTCAAGGAAGGTGCGCTGATCGCCATCGGCGCGCTGTGCCTGTTCCTGATGATGGCCTTGCTCACTTACGGCAAGGACGATCCGGGCTGGAGCCACAACAGCAAGATCGAAGACGTGCAGAACTTCGGCGGCCCTGCCGGTTCCTACAGCGCCGACATCCTGTTCATGGTGCTGGGTTACTTCGCTTACATCTTCCCGTTGCTGCTGGCGATCAAGACCTGGCAGATTTTCCGCCAGCGTCACGAGCCGTGGCAGTGGAGCGGCTGGCTGTTCTCCTGGCGCCTGATCGGCCTGGTGTTTCTCGTACTGTCCGGCGCCGCATTGGCGCATATCCATTTCCACGCGCCGACCGGTTTGCCGGCGGGCGCGGGCGGCGCGTTGGGCGAAAGCCTCGGCGACCTGGCGCGCAGGACCCTGAATATCCAGGGCAGCACGCTGATGTTTATCGCGCTGTTCCTGTTCGGCCTCACCGTGTTCACTGACCTGTCATGGTTCAAGGTGATGGACGTGACCGGCAAGATCACCCTCGACCTGCTGGAGCTGTTCCAGGGCGCCGCCAACCGCTGGTGGTCGGCCCGGGTCGACCGCAAGCGCATGGTGGCGCAGTTGCGTGAGGTCGATACCCGTGTCAACGAGGTGGTTGCCCCGAGCACGCCGGACCGGCGCGAGCAGGCCAAGGTCAAGGAGCGTTTGATCGAGCGCGAGCAGGCCCTGAGCAAGCACATGTCGGACCGCGAGAAGCAGGTGCCACCCGTGATCGCTCCGGCCCCGGCCAAGGCGCCGGAGCCAAGTGCCCGCGTGCAGAAAGAGAAACAGGCGCCGTTGTTTGTCGACAGCGCCGTCGAAGGCACCTTGCCGCCGATCTCGATTCTCGACCCGGCTGAAAAGAAACAACTCAACTATTCCCCCGAGTCGCTGGCGGCCGTCGGCCACCTGCTGGAAATCAAGCTCAAGGAGTTCGGCGTTGAAGTCACGGTGGATTCGATCCACCCTGGCCCGGTGATTACCCGTTACGAAATCCAGCCGGCGGCAGGCGTCAAGGTCAGCCGTATTTCCAACCTGGCGAAAGACCTGGCCCGTTCCTTGGCCGTGACCAGTGTGCGCGTGGTGGAAGTCATCCCCGGCAAGACCACCGTGGGCATCGAGATTCCCAACGAAGACCGCCAGATCGTGCGCTTCTCCGAAGTGCTGTCGACGCCGGAATACGACAATTTCAAATCGCCGGTCACCCTGGCCCTGGGTCACGACATCGGCGGCAAGCCGGTGATCACTGACCTGGCGAAAATGCCGCACTTGCTGGTGGCCGGTACCACCGGTTCGGGTAAATCCGTGGGCGTGAACGCGATGATCCTCTCGATCCTGTTCAAGTCCGGCCCGGATGACGCCAAGCTGATCATGATCGACCCGAAAATGCTTGAGCTGTCGATCTACGAAGGCATTCCGCACCTGCTGTGCCCGGTCGTTACTGACATGAAAGACGCCGCCAACGCCCTGCGCTGGAGCGTGGCCGAGATGGAGCGGCGCTACAAGCTGATGGCGAAGATGGGCGTGCGTAACCTCTCGGGTTTCAACGCCAAGATCAAGGAAGCCCACGAGCGCGGCGAGACGATTGATGATCCGTTGTACCGGCGTGAAAGCATCCACGACGAAGCACCGAAACTGACCAAGCTGCCGACCATCGTGGTGGTGGTCGACGAATTTGCCGACATGATGATGATCGTCGGCAAGAAGGTTGAAGAGCTGATCGCACGTATCGCCCAGAAGGCCCGTGCGGCCGGCATCCATCTGATTCTCGCCACCCAGCGGCCGTCGGTGGACGTGATCACCGGTCTGATCAAGGCCAACATTCCGACGCGGATGGCATTCCAGGTATCGAGCAAGATTGACTCGCGCACCATCATCGACCAGGGCGGCGCCGAGCAACTGTTGGGCCACGGTGACATGCTCTACATGCCGCCCGGCACCAGCCTGCCGATCCGTGTTCACGGCGCTTTCGTGTCCGATGACGAAGTTCACCGTGTGGTGGAAGCCTGGAAACTGCGTGGCGCGCCGGAATACAACGACGACATCCTCGCCGGTGTTGAAGAGGCCGGCAGCGGCTTCGACGGCGGCAGCGGTGGTGGTGATGACGATGCCGAAACTGACGCGCTGTACGATGAAGCCGTGGCCTTCGTACTGGAAAGCCGCCGCGCGTCCATTTCTGCGGTGCAACGCAAGCTGAAAATCGGCTACAACCGCGCCGCCCGCATGATCGAAGCCATGGAAAACGCTGGCGTCGTGACTGCAATGAATACCAACGGCTCGCGTGAAGTCATCGCCCCCGGGCAGATGCGCGACTGATCCCGTGCCGCGTGGCAGTACGCGGCACGCCCTGACTACTCAATGAGGACTCCCATGCGTCTTATCCGCATGCTGTTGTTGCCGGCACTGGCCCTGACCGCTGTTTCGGCGCACGCCGACCCGGCGTCCGTCGCCAGCCTGACCAACCTGCTGGACAAATCCAAGACCCTGACTGCGCGCTTCTCCCAGCTGACCCTGGATGCCGGTGGCACCCAGTTGCAGCAAACCGAAGGCGAAATGGCCGTGCAACGCCCTGGGCTGTTCTACTGGCACACCGAAGGCAAGTCCGAGCAGACCATCGTCTCCGACGGCCAGAAGGTCACGCTGTGGGACCCGGACCTGGAGCAGGCGACCATCAAGAAGCTCGATCCACGCCTGAACCAGACACCGGCGCTGCTGTTGTCGGGTGACGTGTCGAAAATCAACGATAGCTTCGAGATTACCTCCAAGCAGACCAGCAACGTCATTGAGTTCACGCTCAAGCCGAAATCCAAAGACACGCTGTTCGACACCCTGAACCTGTCCTTCGGCAACGGTGTGATCAACAACATGCGCCTGATCGACAGCGTCGGCCAGCGCACCGATATCCTGTTCTCCGGGGTCAAGGCCAACGAGCCGGTGCCGGCGTCCAAGTTCAAGTTCGACATCCCCAAGGGTGCCGACGTGATCCAGGAATAAACTGCCTAGAGGTTTCAAACGCTGCCCATGGACCTGTTTCGAAGTGACCCGATCTCTCAGCCGCTGGCCGCGCGTTTGCGCTCGACCAATCTGGACGAGTACGTTGGGCAGGAACACCTGCTCGCTCGCGGCAAGCCGTTGCGCGAAGCCCTGGAGCAGGGTGCGTTGCATTCGATGATTTTCTGGGGGCCGCCGGGCGTGGGTAAAACCACCCTGGCGCGCCTGCTGGCGAAAGTCTCGGATGCGCACTTCGAAACGGTCTCGGCGGTCCTCGCTGGCGTCAAGGAGATTCGCCAGGCGGTGGATGTGGCCAAGCAGCAGGCCGGGCAATACGGCAAGCGCACCATCCTGTTTGTCGACGAAGTGCACCGCTTCAACAAGTCGCAACAGGATGCGTTCCTGCCCTACGTTGAAGACGGCACGCTGATTTTCATCGGCGCCACCACCGAAAACCCCTCGTTTGAACTCAACAACGCCTTGTTGTCGCGAGCACGTGTCTATGTGCTCAAGAGCCTCGACGAAGCGGCGATGCGCAAGCTGTTGCACCGCGCGTTGGGCGAAGACAAGGGCCTGGGCAAACGCCAGCTGAGCCTGGGCGACGAAGCGTTCAAGATTTTGATGAGTGCCGCCGATGGCGACGGGCGGCGCTTTCTCAACCTGCTGGAAAACGCCTCCGACCTGGCCGAAGACAACAGCGAGATTGGCGTAGACCTGCTGCAAAGCTTGCTCGGCGACACGCGCCGGCGCTTCGACAAGGGCGGCGAAGCCTTCTACGACCAGATTTCCGCACTGCACAAGTCCGTGCGCGGTTCCAACCCGGACGGTGCGTTGTACTGGTTTGCGCGGATGATCGACGGCGGCTGCGACCCTTTGTACCTGGCGCGCCGTGTGGTGCGCATGGCCAGCGAAGACATCGGCAATGCCGACCCGCGCGCCCTGAGCCTGTGCCTCGCCGCGTGGGAAGTGCAGGAGCGCCTCGGCAGCCCGGAAGGCGAGCTGGCGGTGGCCCAGGCCATTACGTATCTGGCCTGTGCGCCGAAGAGCAACGCGGTGTACATGGGCTTCAAGTCCGCACTGCGCGCGGCCGCCGAACACGGTTCGCTGGAAGTGCCACTGCACCTGCGCAATGCGCCGACCAAGTTGATGAAACAACTGGGCTACGGTGATGAATACCGCTATGCCCACGATGAGCCGGACGCCTATGCCGCCGGTGAAGACTACTTTCCCGATGACCTTGAGCCGCAGCCGTTCTACCAGCCGGTGCCCCGTGGGCTGGAGCTGAAGATTGGTGAAAAGCTCAATCACCTCGCTCAACTCGATCGCCTCAGCCCCAAACAACGGAGAAAGTAGTGCTCAAGACCATTCTTGCCGTGTCCGTAGCCGGCATCGCTGGTACATTATTGCGTTTCGCCACCGGTACATGGGTCAGCGCCAATTGGCCGAAGCATTTTTATGCGGCGACCCTGGCGGTCAACCTGGTGGGCTGTCTGATCATCGGCTTGCTGTACGGCTGGTTCCTGTTGCGCCCGGAAGTGCCGATTGAAATTCGTGCCGGCTTGATTGTCGGTTTTGTAGGCGGTCTGACGACCTTTTCATCCTTTTCACTGGATACGCTGCGCCTGCTCGAAAGCGGGCAAGCCCTGATAGCTTTCGGTTATCTGGGCATCAGCGTGTTCGGCGGGCTGCTCGCCACTTGGGCTGGCCTGTCCTTGACCAAACTTTGATAAACGAGAGACCGACATGCTCGATTCCAAACTGTTACGTAGCAACCTTCAGGACGTAGCGGACCGCCTGGCTTCCCGTGGCTTTGCCCTGGATGTCGCGCGCATCGAAGCGCTGGAAGAACAGCGCAAGACCGTCCAGACCCGCACCGAAGCACTGCAGGCTGAGCGCAATGCACGTTCCAAATCCATCGGTCAGGCCAAGCAGCGCGGCGAAGACATCGCGCCGTTGATGGCCGACGTCGAGCGTATGGGCACCGAGCTGTCCGAGGGTAAGGTCGAGCTGGACAAGATCCAGACCGAGCTGGACTCGATCCTGCTGGGCATTCCCAACATCCCGCACGAATCCGTGCCGGTGGGTGCAGACGAAGACGGCAACGTCGAAGTGCGCCGCTGGGGCACGCCGACCGCCTTTGATTTCGAGATCAAGGACCACGTTGCCCTGGGCGAATTGACCGGCGGCCTGGATTTCGAAACCGCAGCGAAAATGTCCGGCGCACGCTTTGCCTTGCTGCGCGGTCCGATCGCGCGCATGCACCGTGCTCTGGCGCAGTTCATGATCAACCTGCACACCGGCGAGCACGGCTACGAAGAAGCCTACACCCCTTATCTGGTGCAGGCGCCGGCGCTGATGGGCACCAGCCAGTTGCCGAAATTCGAAGAAGACCTGTTCAAGATCAGCCGCGACGGCGAAGCCGACCTGTACCTGATCCCGACCGCCGAAGTCTCGCTGACCAACATCGTGGCCGGCGAGATCCTCGACGCCAAGCAACTGCCGATCAAGTTCGTGGCCCACAGCCCGTGCTTCCGCAGTGAAGCAGGCGCGTCGGGACGTGACACCCGCGGCATGATCCGCCAGCACCAGTTCGACAAGGTCGAGATGGTGCAGGTGGTTGAGCCGTCGACCTCGATGGAAGCCCTGGAAGGCCTGACCGCCAACGCCGAGCGCGTTCTGCAACTGCTGGAACTGCCGTACCGCGTCTTGGCGCTGTGCACTGGCGACATGGGTTTCAGCGCCGTGAAGACTTACGACCTGGAAGTGTGGGTGCCGAGCCAGGACAAGTACCGCGAGATTTCGTCGTGCTCCAACTGCGGTGATTTCCAGGCCCGTCGCATGCAGGCGCGTTTCCGTAACCCGGAAACCGGCAAGCCGGAACTGGTGCACACCCTCAACGGTTCCGGCCTGGCCGTGGGCCGTACGCTGGTAGCCGTGCTGGAAAACTACCAGCAGGCCGACGGTTCGATCCGTGTGCCGGAAGTGCTCAAGCCGTACATGGCGGGCGTTGAGGTCATCGGCTAAATGGAATTTCTGCCGCTGTTTCATAACCTGCGCGGCAGTCGTGTGTTGGTCGTCGGTGGCGGGGAGATTGCCTTGCGCAAATCCCGGCTGCTGGCCGACGCCGGTGCGTTGCTGCGGGTGGTTGCTCCCCAGATCGAAGACCAGCTCAACGAGTTGGTGCTGGGCAGTGGCGGGGAACTGATTTTGCGCGGTTATCAGGAGGCCGACCTCGATGGCTGCACCCTGATTATCGCCGCCACCGACGACGAGTCACTGAATGCGCAAGTGTCCAGTGATGCCAAGCGTCGCTGTGTACCGGTCAACGTGGTCGACGCGCCTGCCTTGTGCAGTGTGATCTTTCCGGCGATTGTCGACCGTTCACCCTTGGTGATCGCAGTGTCCAGCGGCGGCGATGCGCCGGTGCTGGCGCGCTTGATCCGGGCCAAGCTGGAAACCTGGATTCCGTCCACTTACGGCCAACTGGCCGGTTTGGCAGCGCGTTTTCGTGCCCAGGTCAAAAGCCTTTACCCGGATGTGCAGCAGCGCCGGGCGTTCTGGGAAGATGTTTTCCAGGGCCCGATTGCTGACCGCCAACTGGCCGGGCAGGGTGCTGAGGCTGAGCGTCTGTTGATCGAAAAGGTCAACGGTGCACCGCCGGATGCGCCGGGCGAAGTCTACCTGGTGGGCGCAGGCCCGGGTGATCCCGACCTGCTGACCTTCCGTGCGCTGCGCTTGATGCAGCAGGCCGATGTGGTGCTGTACGACCGCTTGGTCGCCCCCGCGATTCTCGAACTGTGCCGCCGCGACGCCGAGCGTGTCTACGTCGGCAAACGCCGCGCCGATCACGCCGTGCCGCAGGACCAGATCAACCAGCAATTGGTGGACCTGGCCAAGCAAGGCAAGCGCGTGCTGCGCCTCAAGGGTGGCGACCCGTTCATCTTTGGGCGGGGTGGTGAAGAAATCGAAGAGCTGGCGGCCCACGGCATTCCTTTCCAGGTGGTGCCCGGGATCACGGCGGCGAGCGGTTGCGCGGCGTATGCCGGGATTCCGCTGACTCACCGCGACTATGCGCAGTCGGTGCGCTTCATCACCGGGCATTTGAAGGACGGTACATCGGACCTGCCTTGGCATGACTTGGTGGGCCCATCGCAGACCCTGGTGTTCTACATGGGCCTGATCGGTTTACCGATTATTTGCGAACAGTTGATTCTGCATGGCCGTGCCGCTGATACCCCGGCGGCGTTGATCCAGCAGGGCACCACGTCCAACCAGCGCGTGTTCACCGGCACCCTGGCGGACCTGCCGCGCATGGTGGCGGAGCATGAAGTGCATGCGCCGACATTGGTGATCGTGGGTGAAGTTGTGGTGTTGCGCGAGAAGCTGAAGTGGTTTGAAGGCGCGCAGTCCCAAGTCTGACAGCACTACTGTGGTGGACTGTCTTTCTGTGGTGAGCGGGCTTGCCCCGCGTTGGGCTGCGCAGCAGCCCCCAAAACCAGACGCCGAGTTCTTTCTGAAAGAACTCGGCGTTTTTAGTGGGGCTGCTTCGCAGCCCAACGCGGGGCAAGCCCGCTCACCACAGTGACTTATCAGCTACAGACACTTTTACCGTTCAGTTGTGTTCGGTCATGTCGCCCATCAAACTCCTGCACCGGCCCCTTCGGCACAATCCCCGTCGGGTTGATCGTGCGGTGGCTCGCATAGTAATGCCCCTTGATATGCGCAAAATCCACCGTCTCGGCCACGCCCGGCCACTGATACAACTCCCGTAGCCAATTCGACAAGTTCGGATAATCGGCAATCCTGCGCAGGTTGCATTTGAAGTGGCTGTAATACACCGCATCAAAGCGAATCAGCGTGGTGAACAGGCGCACGTCGGCTTCGGTCAGGTATTCACCGGCCAGGTACCGATGTTTGCCCAGATGCTGTTCCAGGTGATCCAGCTCGGCAAACACGTCATCAAACGCACTCTCATAGGCCTGCTGTGACGTAGCGAAGCCTGCGCGGTATACGCCGTTGTTCACGGCGGGGTAAATGCGCTCGTTCAGCGCGTCGATGGTTGCGCGCAGCGGCTCTGGGTAGAAGTCCAGGGTGTTGCCGGTCAATTCATTGAACGCGCTGTTGAACATGCGGATGATTTCCGCCGATTCATTGCTGACGATGCGTTTCAGCTTTTTATCCCACAGCACCGGCACGGTGACGCGCCCGGTGTAGTCGGCCGTGTCGGCGGTATAGCGCTGGTGCATGAAGTCGAAATCATCCAGCTTGTCGCCGGTCGAGCCGTGGGCCTTGTCGAAGGTCCAGCCGTTTTCCAGCATCAACCAGCTGACCACGGACACATCGACTAGGCTTTGCAGGCCCTTGAGCTTGCGCAGGATCAGAGTGCGATGGGCCCACGGGCAGGCAAGGGAGACGTAGAGGTGATAACGGCCGGCTTCAGCCTTGAAGCCGCCTTCGCCACTCGGGCCAGGTGCGCCGTCGGCGGTCACCCAGTTCCGGCGTTGCGCCTGCTCCCGTTGGAATGCGCCGTCTGCGCTACTTTCGTACCACTGGTCTTTCCAGTGTCCTTCGATCAGCAAACCCATGACTGGCTCCTTGGCTAATAAGCGTTGGAGGTCAGTCTAAAGGGCTGAGTTCGATTTAAAAGCGCAAAGACCGGGCGCTAATGATCGATCAAATCGATTTGTCCCGTGCGTCCCAGTATTGCTGGGCCATGACGAACGCCTGTTCCCGTGAATGGCCCAGGCCGCGCAGGGCCAGGGCCATGGTCGCAATCAAGGCCAGTTGCGGGTAACTGTCTTCGACATCACCGCGCCACAGCGCTTTCAAGTGCTCAGGCTCAAGGCTGGCCGGCTTGACGTGGCGCTGGGCGGAGAGGGCGGGCCATTCTTCATCCCAGCTTTCGCCGCCGGTGGTGCCATACAGGTGGCTGGCGGAGTCGGGGTTGATCTCGATCTCGCCGCCATCGCCCTTGACCACAATCACATTGTCGCCCAGCAGGCCACTGGCATCGCGGTGTACACCCTGATAGCCCGGATGGAAAATGCTTTGCAGGCCGAGGCGCGCGTTCAATGGGTTGAGCAGGCGCGCCAGTGAATGGATGGGCGAGCGCAGGCCCAACGTGTTACGTAAATCGATCATGCGTTGCAGTTGCGGTGCCCAGTCGCCCAGCGGGATAAACGCCAGGTTGCCCTGTGCATAGGCCGCTTCAACTTGCTGCCAATTACGACACAGCGGAATCTGCAAGCCTTCCAGCAATTGCTCGGTGTACAGCCGCCCGGCCGTGTGTGCGCCGCCGCCGTGCATGAGGATGCGCACGCCGTTTTGCGCCAGGCATTTGGCGGCCAGCAGGTACCACGGCAAATGACGTTTTTTGCCGGCGTAGGTCGGCCAATCGACATCCACGTTCAATGCCGGTGCGTTCAGGCGTTCGCGCACGGCTTCGGTGAAGCCGGCCAGTTCTTCCGGGCTTTCTTCCTTGTGGCGCAGCAGCATCAGGAAGGCGCCGAGCTGGGTGTCTTCGACTTTTTCGTCGAGCAGCATGCCCATGGCTTCGCGGGCTTCCTCGCGGGTGAGGTTGCGCGCGCCGCGCTTGCCTTTGCCCAGGATGCGCACGAATGGCGCAAACGGGTGCTCGGCAGGGGTTTCAAGGGTCAGCGGGGCAAAGTCGGTCATAAGCAATTCGTCGGCCTGGGCAGGCCCGCCAGCTTGGCGGCGAGTTTGGCGGGAGTGCCATTGAACAGTTTGTTGAGGTGCAGGCTGTTGCCCTTTTCCGGGCCCAGCTTCAAGGCGGTGTACTTGATCAGCGGGCGCGTGGCGGGGGACAGCTGGAATTCGGCATAGAAGCCGCGCAGCAGCTCGAGGATTTCCCAGTGGTCGGCGGTCAACTCCAGGGGCTCGGCGGCAGCCAGGGCATGGGCGACCTCGGCAGACCATTGGTCCAGGTCAACGAGGTAACCGTCCTTGTCCAGTTCGAGGGTGCGCGCGCCTACGGTCAGGGTGTTCATAGCCAGCTGTTGACCTTGTCGTAGTCGAGCGACAGCTGCACAAAACCGGCGTAGTCCACGCTGTCGGCCCAGTCCGGCAGGCACACGCTGCGCGCCTGCATGTCTTCAGCCAGTACAAAGACTTTTACACCTTTGGTTTGCAAGGCCGGGTTATGCAACCCATAAGCACCGTCGCCGCACAGCAGAATGGCGTCATTGGCGCCACACACGCGCAGGCAGCTGGCGAAGCGGCTGTCGGTAAAGGGGGAGTGGGACACCACATGTAAAGTCGACATCAGAGGGTCACCACCTGGTCGTAACGGTCAATCAGTGTAGAGATGCCTTCACCGCTCAGCGGTTGGGCGCTGCTCGGGGGCACCAGCCCGCGTTCGTCGAGGCTGTGGCGGCAGGCGAATACGTCTTCAACGCCAAACAGTTCCAGGGCCTGCAGGTTGGCGCTGAGGTCTTTTTGCTGCACGGCCTTCGCGTCCTGGTGAGGGGCGAGCTGGAATACCCCGTCATCCATGAACAGCAGGCCAATGGGCAGGTCGAACGCGCCACCGGCCAGCACGATATCCAGCGCTTCCCGAGCACCCGGGCCGGACCACGGCGCCTGGCGGCTAATGATCAACAAGGATTTGGACATGTCACGGCCCTCCAAAACAGATCAGGCGGTCGGCGGCCTGCACGGCGTCATGCAGTTGGCCCAGGCCCGACAACGCCCACGGCGCATCGAGGTTGATGGCGCTGCGCTGGTAGCGCGTGGCTTCTTCTGTGTTGAGCACGCCACGGCGCAAGGCGGCGGCGATACACACCACACCGTCGAGCTGGTGCTCGCTGACAAACTCGCGCCATTGGCGGGCGATGTCTTGCTCATCCTGGGGCGTGACGAGGTTATCGGCGGCGTTGTACACACCGTCCTGATAGAAAAACAGCCGCACAATCTCGTGCCCGCCGGCCAACGCCGCCTGGGCAAACAGCAGGGCGCGGCGCGAAGAGGGCGCGTGGGCGGCGGAAAAAACTGCAATCGCAAACTTCATGGAACACTCGGCAAGCAAACGTGGGCCAATGATAAAGCCGCCGCCGCGAAAAAGCCCGCCGTGATCAAAACGGTCACCGTTTGTGACTGTTCCGGCGATTGCCGACGGGCACAAGGCTGCCTAGTCTGTGGGCATTCGAATCTGAAACGGAGTCTCCATGTCAGGCCCCTTGGCGTCCCTCAAAGTGCTGGATTTCTCCACCTTGCTGCCTGGCCCGTTTGCGTCCTTGATGCTGGCGGACATGGGCGCCCAGGTACTGCGTATCGAATCGCCGACGCGCCTGGACCTGCTGCGGGTGTTGCCGCCCCATGACCGGGGCACGTCGGCCAGCCATGCCTACCTCAATCGCAACAAGCGCAGCCTGGCCCTGGACCTCAAGAGGGCCGAGGCGCTGGAGATCGTGTATGAGTTGGTGAAGGGCTATGACATCGTTCTTGAGCAATTCCGCCCCGGCGTGATGGAGCGCCTGGGCCTGGGGTATGAGGCGCTGAAGGCGATCAACCCCAGGCTGATTTATGTGTCGATCACCGGCTACGGCCAGACCGGCCCCTACAAGGACCGCGCCGGGCACGACATCAATTACCTGGCGCTGGCTGGTGTGGCCAGCCACACCGGGCGCCAGGACAGCGGGCCGTTGCCGCTTGGCGTGCAATTGGCCGACGTGGCCGGTGGTTCGCTGCACGCAGTGGTGGGGTTGCTCGCGGCGGTCATTGCGCGGCAGCAAAGCGGGGTCGGGCAATACCTGGATGTGAGCATGACTGACTGCTCTTTCAGCCTGAACGCCATGGCGGGCGCGGGTTACCTGGCGTGTGGCGTGGAGCCGGAACGGGAAACCCATGTGCTCAATGGCGGCAGTTTTTACGATTATTACCGCACGCGGGATGGGCGCTGGATGTCGGTGGGCAGCCTGGAGCCGGCGTTTATGCAGCAGCTCTGCGCGGCGCTGGGGAAGCCGGAATTGGCGGCGCTGGGTTTGTCACCCAAGCTCAAGGGGGCGCTGCAAGTTGAATTTGAGAAGCGCAGCTTTGATGAATTGTGCGAGCTGTTCGCCGGGGTGGATGCATGCGTGGAACCGGTGCTGAGCCTGAGTGAGGCCGTGGAGCATCCACAGTTTAAGGCGCGGCAACTGGTGAGCCAGGTGCCACGAGGGGATGGGTCGACCCAGGCGCAAATTGCCTGCCCGTTGAAATTTTCCGAGGGTTTGCCAGCACCGAGGCACATTGGGGCCGCTGTGGGCGCGCACAGTGATGAAGTGCTGGTGGGCTTAGGGTTCAATGCTCAGCGGATAGCCGAGTTGCGGCAGGCCAAAGTTGTAGGGTGACTGTACGGGTGCCATCGCAGGCAAGCCAGCTCCCATAGTTGATCGGCGACGCGGTCAACATGTGGGAGCGGGCTTGCCCGCGATGAGGCCCGTTATTCCACCCGAGTTTCCCCGGTAAACACCAAGGTCTGCCGGCATCGCCGACACAAGTACCGCCGCCCCTGGGCCACTAGCCCATGGCGCTGCGAGGAGAACGGAAAATCACTGTCCGCGCACGGGCAGCGGTAAATATAGCGGGTCACCTGCCGGCGCTTCACTTCATAGGTATGGCAGCGGTCCGGCGGCAGTTCGTAAACCCCACGCATGATCAATTGCCATTCCTCGCCGTGAGGCTGGATACGCTCGCCAAACAATTGGTGGGCAATCAGATGCGCCACTTCGTGAGCCACGGTCTGTTTCAGGAAGTGTTGGCTGTTTTCACGGTACAACTGTGGGTTGAAGCGCAGCAGGTTCTCGTGCAAATGCGCGACACCGGCCTTCTGGCCCCGCAGCTTGAGGCTGACCTGGGGGCGTTTGAAGCTTCGTTTAAAAAAGGATTCGGCTTGCAGGAAACAATCTTCGACGCGGGTATTGAGTTGCTCGGGCATGCTGACCATATCTCCAGAGAACACCAGTATGCCGCAAAGCTGAGTGTTTCCGAATCTGTCAGGCGCCGAATGGTCATGCATAATGCACAAAGCCACCTTGCGGTGGCCTTGCCTGTGATTTTGAGTGACCTAGTTGGTGTAGATCGGGCCTACGCCGAGTCCCCAAACGATCACCGTAAACGCCATGATCGCCACCAGAACGACGAGCCCTACCGCCAGCACTGAGCTGGAAAACAGGAAACCCTCGTCCGGGTCGATGTTCATGAAGGTGGGCAGCCCCACATACAGCAGGTACACCGTGTAACAGATGGCTGCAGTGCCCACCACCATGCCCAGCCACATATGTGGGTAGAGCGCCGAGAGCCCGCCGATAAACAGCGGTGTGGCGGTATAGGTGGCAAACGCCACGCAACGCGCCATGCTTGGGTTGGCGTCGTAGGTGCGGGCCATCCAGTGAATGAACGCGCCCATGACCGCCACACCGCCGAGCATGGCGACATAGGACATGAGGGTCATCCACAACGCACTTTCCTGGGTCAACATCACCGGCGCACGGCTGCCGATGACCCAACCCACCCGGGTGGTGCCGATAAAGGCTGAAACGGCGGGGATCGCCGCGAGAATCAAGGTGTGAGTGAGGTACATGTGGCCGATGCTTTCTTCCTTATCGCCACGAATTTCCCGCCATTCCCTGTCGGGATGAGTAAAGAGCCCCACGACGTGATGGATCATGCCAGTCACTCCTGTCGTTATTACCATCGCCCCCCGTCGGAGCGCCCACCGGCCAGTTGGCCTGAAAGGTCTGGAGATATGTGCGACCTCAAGTCGCAGTATAGGAAGTGATGACCTGAAAAACTGTAGGGCTTTAGAGCAAATTGCGCTGTAAACATGGGCTCTAATCGCGGTGAGGTCTGTGAGTGGTAATACGGTCGAATGTGGGAGCGGGCTTGCTCGCGAATGCGCAGTGTCAGGTGGTAGATATGTCACTGATACACCGCATTCGCGAGCAAGCCCGCTCCCACATTGGATCTGGGTCGCTCATAACGGTAAAATACCCGGCTTTTCGTCACACACCTCTAGCGGATCCAAGCGCCATGGGCACTCTTACGGTCAACCAGAACAAACTGCAAAAACGCCTGCGTCGCCTGGCCGGTGAAGCGGTCGCCGATTTCAACATGATCGAGGACGGCGACAAGGTCATGGTCTGCCTCTCCGGCGGCAAAGACAGCTACACGATGCTCGATGTGCTGCTGCACCTGCAAAAGGTCGCGCCGATCAAGTTCGAGATCGTGGCCGTCAACATGGACCAGAAACAACCAGGCTTCCCCGAACATGTGCTGCCGGCCTATCTCAAAGCGCTGGGCGTGGACTACCACATCGTTGAAAAAGACACCTATTCGGTGGTCAAGGAGCTGATCCCGGAAGGCAAGACCACGTGCTCGCTGTGCTCACGCCTGCGTCGCGGCACGCTCTACACCTTTGCCGATGAGATCGGCGCCACCAAAATGGCGTTGGGGCACCACCGCGACGACATCGTCGAAACCTTCTTCCTCAACATGTTCTTCAACGGCTCCCTCAAAGCCATGCCGCCCAAGCTGCGCGCCGATGACGGCCGCAACGTGGTGATCCGCCCGCTGGCGTATTGCAACGAGAAGGACATCCAGGCCTACTCCGACTTCAAGCAGTTTCCGATCATTCCGTGCAACCTGTGCGGCTCCCAGGAAAACCTGCAACGCCAGGTGGTCAAGGAAATGCTGGTGGACTGGGAGCGCAAGACGCCGGGCCGTACCGAAAGCATTTTTCGCGCGTTGCAGAATGTACAACCGTCGCAACTGGCGGACCGCAACCTGTTCGATTTCACAGGCCTCAAGATCGACGAAAGCGCTGCTTCGCGCTTCGTCAATGTAGTGAACCTCTAAGCGATTTCCACGCTCTGACACACGGCGCTTGCGGGCGCCGTTTTCAATTCAATTCCCGGGAGAGGGCATGCGCGATTACAAGTGGTTGCACGAATTTTGTCTGAACCGCTTCGGCTCGGCTGCCGAATTGAACGCCCACCTGCCGGTACCCAAGACCCCGGCGCAGTTGCGCAAAATCAGCGATGACCGTTACCTGTCGACCTTGGCGCTGCGGGTATTTCGCGCAGGTTTGAAGCACAGTGTGGTGGATGCCAAGTGGCCAGCCTTCGAGCAGGTATTCTTTGGCTTTGACCCGGAAAAAGTCGTGCTGATGGGCGCCGAGCACCTGGAGCGGCTGATGCAGGACACGCGCATCATTCGCCACCTGGGCAAGCTCAAGAGTGTGCCGCGCAATGCGCAGATGATTCTGGACATCGAGCAGGAGAAAGGCAGCTTCGGCGCGTTTATCGCTGACTGGCCGGTAACCGATATCGTCGGGCTGTGGAAGTACCTGAGCAAACACGGCCACCAGTTGGGCGGGCTGTCGGCCCCGCGTTTTCTGCGGATGGTGGGCAAGGATACCTTTGTGCCGAGTGATGACGTAGTGGCGGCGTTGAATGCGCAGAAGATCGTCGACAAGGTTCCGACCAGCCTGCGCGATCTGGCGATTGTGCAGGATGCTTTCAATCAGTGGCATGCCGAAAGCGGGCGGCCGATGTGCCAACTGTCGATGATGTTGGCGTACACGGTGAATCATTGAGGTTGAGGTGATGCCATCGCAGGCAAGCCAGCTCCCACATTCGACCGCATTCCTTCAATTGAAATGCAATCAAATGTGGGAGCGGGCTTTCCCGCGAAGGCTGCCTGACAGGCACTACAGCTCTATCAGGCCTCGGCAAGCCGCCGATTGAGCTGATGCCGCCAGCGCACATACAGCAGCGCCGTACAAAACACCGCCAGGCTCGCCAGCATCTCCAGTACCCCGAACCACTGCCGGTTCGGGTCATACGCCGCCAGCGCGCCCTTGATGAAATACAGGTTCACCACGAAGCACATCCACGAGTGCCCGCGTGCGCTGCCCAGCAACATGCCTGGGGCCAGTATCAACAACGGCACCAGTTCGATCAGCAGGATTACCCACGGGCGCGCGCCGTGCAGATCGGCGACGAACAGGTAATAGCCGCACAGCAACCCCACCAGACCCAAGAGCGCCAGCAGGCTCAGCACCCGTGCGACCTTGACCCGTGGCGCCAGCCACGCCTGGGGTGGCAGGACCTTAGGCTTCCTGGCCACGGCCGCTCTCCAGCAGGATTGCGGTTTTTGCCAGCCGCAGGCCCAGGGCCCGGCACAGGGTGATTTCATGTTGGTCGAGCATGCGCTTGCCGTCCGGCCCGGAGTGATGGCTGGCGCCATACGGCGTGCCGCCGCCCTGGGTGTCGAGCAGGGCCTGTTCGCTGTAGGGCAGGCCGGTGATCAGCATGCCGTGGTGCAACAACGGCAGCAGCATCGACATCAACGTGGTTTCCTGGCCGCCGTGCAGGCTGGCGGTGGAGGTGAACACGCCCGCCGGTTTGCCGACCAGCGCGCCGGTCAGCCACAGGTTGCTGGTGCCGTCGAGGAAGTATTTGAGCGGCGCGGCCATGTTGCCGAAACGTGTAGGGCTGCCGAGAGCCAGGCCCGCGCAGTTTTTCAGGTCATCGAGGCTGGCGTACAGCGCGCCTTCGTCCGGAATGCTTGGCGCCACCGCTTCGCACTCGGCGGAGATCGCCGGCACGGTGCGCAGGCGCGCTTCCAGCCCGGCCTGCTCAATGCCCCGGGCAATCTGCCGGGCCATTTCGCTGACGGAGCCGTTGCGGCTGTAATACAACACCAGCACATAGGGCGTACTCACGGCAGGATCTCCAGCACGTTTTCCGGCGGGCGGCCAATGATGGCTTTGTCGGCTGTTTCCAGAATCGGGCGCTCCATCAACTTGGGGTGCTCGGCGATGGCGGCGATCAATTGCGTTTCGCTGAGGCTGGCATCGGCCAGGTTGAGCGCCTTGTATTCGTCTTCGCCGGTGCGCAGCAGTTGGCGTGCGCCAATGCCGAGCTTGCCGAGCAGGGCCTTTAATTGCGCGGCGTTCAGCGGGGTTTCCAGGTAGCGCACCACCGTCGGGGTGAGGCCACGGGCTTCGAGCAGTTCCAGCGCACCGCGGGATTTCGAGCAGCGCGGGTTGTGATAAAGCGTCAGATCGGTCATGTGCGGGTCGCATCTTGCGTAAGGTGGCGGGTATTCTACCCGGGCTGTGGCGCGTCCTTAAACCGTAAGAGGCGATAGGTCGCAGCCAATGTTCATTTTTACGAAGGATTACCCCATGACAAGGCGACTGATCGGTGCATTGGCGATCATCACAACCCTGCTGCTCAGCGGCTGCGGTAACGATTACGGCGTTGACCAATATGGCAAGAAAGTGGCGTCCGAGCGCTTGGACAAACAGTGGGTGGTGGTCAACTACTGGGCCGAATGGTGTGGCCCGTGCCGCACGGAAATCCCGGAACTCAATGCCCTGGCCGAGCAGCTGAAAGGCCAGAACGTGGGGGTGTTCGGGGTCAATTTCGATAACGTGCAGGGTGAAGAGCTCAAGGCCGCCAGCGAGAAGCTGGGGATCAAGTTCACCGTGCTGGCGCAGAACCCGGAAGAGATTTTCGACATTCCGCGCAGCGAGGCGTTGCCGGTGACCTACATTATTGATGACAAGGGCAAGGTGCGGGAGCAATTGATGGGTGAGCAGACGGCGCAAGGGGTGTTGGACAAGCTCAAGGCCTTGCGCGGATAAATCAACAACTCAAAACACATGTGGGAGCGGGCTTGCTCGCGAAAGCGGTCTTTCAGCCATATAGATGTTGACTGACCTACCGCTTTCGCGAGCAAGCCCGCTCCCACATTTTGACCTCGCTCAATCCTGAGGTTGGTACTGTCAGCCTTCTTCAAGCCACAGGCGAATCGGCTTGCCTTCGGCCGGCCAGAAACGCGCCTGTTCGATCGGCGAGATGTCCCAGCGCTCGACGCCCTGCAGCGCCTGGAAGAAGCGGTGTTCCTGCTCCATCAAGGCTTCGGCACAGAGTTTGCGGGTGCTGCCGATCTTGCCAAAGCTGAGCTTTTCACCCTCGACGGTGTACGGCGCAAACCAGTGGTTGCAGCCGCCGTTGCCATAGGCGCGGCCATCAGCGCCGAGGGTGACGGTCAGGTGCGCGTAATCCATCAACGGCCGCTCACCAATCCACTCCACCACGTAGCTGTGGTCCTGCTCCAGCTTCACCGCATCACCCGCGCAGCCGGTCAGGCCAACCCCGATGGCGGCGAGCAAAAGCGGGCCTTTCATTGCCCGGCCTGCTGGCATTTCGGGCAGCGGTGCTTGTCGCCCGTGCTGGCCCAGCCCAACTCCTTGATGCGCGCGTTGGCGGCGGGTTGCAACGGCTCTTTGCTCAGCTTGGTTTCCACCGCGAATTCAAATTCGAGCACGGTGGCGCAGCTGTCGCAGTTAACCTTCCAGGTGTGAATCTCCAACTCGCCGAACTTCGGCCCCTGGGCCATGGCGACCCACTGGCCTGCCGGGCGGATGGAGTAGCGCGCATCACCTTCAACGGTCAGGCGCATCGACAGGGTTTTACTGCCGCGCAGGGTGACGATCAGTACGTCGCCATGCTTGATCGAACCACCGTTGCCGGTGATCTGGTAACGGCCCGGCACCAGGGCGCGGCATTCGATCAGGGTGTGTTGCGGGCTCAGCAAGCTGAAGCGGAAATCGTGTTCGGCCATGGATCCTCCAAATAGGCGCGGCATCCTATCACGGGTGCCGGCTCATCATGAGCCCTGTATGTGACCGCTGATCATCCTTCGACAAGGTTCTGCGGCTGGCCCCCGGCCCACGCGGCAATGTTGGCCAGGGTGGTACCGGCGATGGCGGCCAGGGCTTCGCGGGTGAGGAAGGCCTGGTGCGCCGTGATGATCACATTGGGGAAGGTCAGCAGGCGGGCGAGCACATCGTCCTGCAATGGCAGGTCGGAGCGATCCTCGAAAAACAGCTGGGCTTCTTCCTCATAAACATCCAGCCCCAGGTAGCCGAGTTGGCCCTCCTTGAGCGCTTCGATCAGCGCGGGCGTATCGACCAGCCCGCCGCGCCCGGTGTTGATCAGCATCGCGCCGCGCTGCATGTGGGCCAGGGAGCGGGCGTTGATCAGGTGCTTGCTGTCGGCGGTCAGCGGGCAATGCAGGCTGATGATCTGCGCCTGGGCCAGCAGTTCGGGCAGGCTCACATAACGTGCGCCGAGGGCCTGGACTTGCGGGTTGGGGAAGGGGTCATAGGCCAGTAATTGGCAGCCAAACCCCGCCATGATTTTGGCGAACGTGGCGCCGATCTGCCCGGTGCCGACCACGCCGACGGTTTTGCCCACCAGATCGAAACCGGTGAGCCCATGCAGGCTGAAATCACCCTCGCGGGTGCGGTTATAGGCGCGGTGCAGGCGACGGTTGAGGGCCAGGATCAGCGCGACGGCGTGTTCGGCCACCGCGTGCGGCGAGTAGGCCGGCACGCGCACGATGGCCAGGCCCAGGCGCTTGGCGACGACCAGGTCAACATGGTTGTAACCCGCCGAGCGCAACGCGATCAGGCGCGTGCCGCCTTTGGCCAATTGCTCCAGCACCGGCGCGCTGAGGTCATCGTTGATAAAGGCGCAGACCACTTCGTGGTGTTCGGCCAGGGCTGCGGTGTCGAGGTTCAGCCGGGCGGGCTGGAATTGCAGCGCTACGCCTTCGGGCAGTTGCTCGCCGAGAAAGCTGTCGCGGTCGTAGGTTTGGCTGCTGAAAAGAATGACGCGCATCAAAAAGCTCCCTGCACTGACTGAAATAATCACATAACCCCTGTGGGAGCTGGCTTGTGTGGGAGCTGGCTTGCCTGCGATGCAGGCAACTCGGTACATCAGGCATACCCGGGTGATGCCATCGCAGGCAAGCCAGCTCCCACAGAAAAGCCAGCTCCTACAGAAGAGCTAGGCGTTGACCCGGGCTTCGCTGGCCAGCCGGGCAATTGCCATGTCCAGCTCGTCCAGCGCAGCAATGGCCTTGGCGTCGTCCTGCTTGAGCAGGGTTTCCGCGCGCTGGCAGGCGGCGCGCAGTTGCGGTACGCCACAGTAGCGGGTGGCGCCGTGCAAGCGGTGGACGCGTTCGATCAGCGCATTGTTGTCCTTGGCTTCGCGGGCGACAGTAATCGCCGAGCGGTCGGCTTCAAGGGACGCCAGCAACATGGCGAGCATGTCGGCAGCCAGGTCGGCTTTGTTGGCGGCCAGGCGCAGGCCTTCCTCGTGGTCGAGCACCAGCAATTGCACGCCGGGCCCCAGGTTGTCGTTGCTGCGTTCCGGGCCTTGGTTACGCAGGGCCAGACCGGTCCATTTCAACACCACCTGGGCCAGTTGCCGTTCGCTGATCGGTTTGGTCAGGTAGTCATCCATGCCGCTTTGCAGCAAGGCGCGTTTTTCGTTGGCCATGGCGTGGGCGGTGAGGGCGACCACCGGCAGCGGCGTGCCGTGGCGCTCGCTTTCCCATTGGCGGATGGCTTCGGTACTTTGGCGGCCGTCCATGCCGGGCATTTGCACATCCATCAGCACCAGGTCGAAGGTCTCCTGCTTCACCGCGTCGATGGCGGCATAGCCGCTTTCCACGGCATGCACCTTGGCGCCCATGTCTTCAAGCAGGGTTTGCACCAGCAGCAGGTTGGCCGGGTTGTCGTCCACGCACAGCACGCGCGGTGCCCGGCTGGACAGCGGTTCGCCGGGCTCGCTGCGCAACGGGCGCGGGCTGATCAGGTCGGCCAGCGCGCGGCGCAGCTTGCGTGTACACGCCGGTTTGGCCTGCAACTGGCTGTTGGGGTTGGGCACCGACTGGTTGAAGAGCATCTGCTCGGTGGTCGGGCACAGCACCAATACTTTGCAGCCCAGGTGTTCCAGGTCCCACAGGTGCTGGTTGAGACGTTCGGGCGGAATGTCGTTGGCCGTCACGCCGAGTACCGCCAGGTCAATTGCCTGTTCGGTCTGATGGGCGCTGGTGATGCCGTTGGTCAGGCTTTCCAGGGTGTTGAAAGGCGTAACTTCCAGGCCGCAGTCTTCGAGCTGATGTTGCAAGGCCTGGCGCGCCAGCTCGTGGTTTTCCAGCACCGCCACACGACGGCCGAGCAACGGCGCCGAGGGCAGATCGTCAACGTCGTCGCGGGTTTTGGGCAGGCTCAGGCTGATCCAGAATTCCGAGCCCTCGCCCGGTGTGCTGTCGACGCCGATCTCGCCGCCCATCTGCTCGATCAAGCGTTTGGAAATCACCAGCCCCAACCCGGTGCCGCCGGGCTGACGCGACAGCGAGTTGTCTGCCTGGCTGAAGGCCTGGAACAGTGCGCGTACGTCCTGGTTGGACAGGCCTATGCCGGTGTCCTGCACACTGATGCGCAATTGAACGCTGTCTTCTTCTTCGTCCTCAACCATCGCCCGGGCCACGATGGTGCCCTCGCGGGTGAACTTGATCGCGTTGCTGATCAGGTTGGTCAGGATCTGCTTGAGGCGCAGCGGGTCGCCGACCAGCGCCAGCGGCGTGTCGCGGTACACCAGGCTGACCAGTTCGAGCTGCTTGGCATGGGCGGCGGGGGCGAGGATGGTCAGGGTGTCTTGCAGCAAGTCGCGCAGGTTGAATGGCACGCTGTCGAGCACCAGTTTGCCGGCTTCGATTTTCGAGAAGTCGAGAATCTCGTTAATGATGCCGAGCAGGTTGTCGGCGGACTTTTCGATGGTGCCCAGGTAATCCAGCTGGCGCGGCGACAGTTCGCTCTTTTGCAGCAAATGAGTGAAACCGAGGATGCCGTTGAGCGGCGTGCGAATTTCATGGCTCATGTTGGCCAGGAATTCCGACTTGATGCGGCTGGCCTCCAGGGCCTCCTTGCGCGCCAGGTCGAGTTCGATGTTCTGGATTTCAATGGTTTCCAGGTTTTGGCGCACGTCTTCGGTGGCCTGGTCGATGCTGTGCTGCAGTTCTTCCTGTGCGTTCTGCAGGGTTTCGGCCATGCGGTTGATGCCCGAGGCCAATTGGTCCAGCTCCTGGCTGCCGAGCGGCGGCAGGCGGGTTTCCAGGTTGCCGTCCTTGAGCTGCGCCACGGCTTGTTTGATCTGGCCAATCGGCGAGTTGATGGTGCGGCTGATGCGCAGCGCCAGAGCGGCGGTGCAGATCAGGCCGATGGCGATCAACAGCAGGCTGGCGAACAGGCTGCGGTAGCCGCGCAGCAACATGCCGTTGTGGGAAAGCTCCACTTCAACCCATCCCAGCAGGCGGTCGGCTTCGTCGGGAATCAGTTCGCCGGCGAGGTTGCGGTGGCGGCCGAATACCGGCAGCAAGTAGCGCGTGGCGTCATTGCCGGTGCGCTGCAGCAGGTGCGAGCTGTTGCCCACGGGCGGTTGGTTGAGCATGGTCGGGCCCGCGTGGGCGAGGGGCGAGCGGTCCGGCGCAAGGAATGACACGGCGCGTACGTCCGGTTGTTCCAGGGATTGGGTGGCGATGCGTTCGAGCAAGTCGGTGTTCTTGGTGCTCAGGGCAGGGGCCACCAGTGGCGCCAGCTGTTCGGCAATCATTTCGCCGCGTTGCAGCAACTGGGTCTGCAACTCCGAGAGTTGCATCCAGGTGAAATAGCCCCCCAACAACAGGGCCATCAGGCTGGTCGGTAATAAGGTCAGCAACAGTACGCGGCCTTTTATCCCCATTCTTCTAAGCACGCCACTCTCCTGCTACCACATTGTTATCAATGAACCGCGCGGGCATCCGGCCCGCGCCACCTGCGCAGTGTAGCCATTTGCGCGGTGTGGAATCTTGCAAATTAATGACGCACGGCAATCTTTGAGCCGTTGGCCGCCGGCTGGCGATTGCCTGACACAGTTTAATCTTGAATAATCAGCCATTGAGAATGACTTGCAGACGCTAATGAATCCCGCAGTAGTTGGCCTACCCAGTATCCTGACCATCGAAGACGACCCTGTGCTGGGCGCCTATGTCCACGAGCACCTGGGCCGTTGTGGCTTTGAGGTCACCTGGTGCCAGAACGGCCAGCAGGGCCTGCAAATGGCCCGTGACCAGGCATTCGACGTGGTGTTGATGGATATCCTGTTGCCCGGGCTTGATGGTTTATCGATTCTGACTCACCTGCGCCGCAGCCATTCGATTCCGGTGATCCTGATGTCGGCCCTGGGCGCTGAAGCGGATCGTGTCAGCGGCTTTCGCCTTGGCGCTGATGACTACCTGCCCAAGCCATTCAGCATGATCGAGTTGCGTGTGCGCATTGAAGCCATCCTGCGTCGCGTGGCCCTGGACCGGCGGCCATTGCCCACTCGTCTGCCGGCTCGCGACGACTCACGCGCGCTGCGTTTGGACGATGAGCTGTGTGATGTGTTCTATCACGAACACTGGGCCGGGCTGACGCGCAGCGAATACCGCTTGCTGGAAACCCTGCACCGCAGTGCGGACGAAGTCCTCAGCAAGGCCTTTCTTTATCAGCATGTGTTGCAGCGCGGCTATGCCGCCCATGATCGCAGCCTCGACATGCACATCAGCCAGATTCGCCGCAAGCTCAAGGCCATTGGCTACACTGCGCGCGAGGTGCGCACGGTGTGGGGCAAGGGTTATGTGCTGAGCGGTCATGATGAAGGGCTTTGAGCGGCTGCCCGGCAGGCACTCGTTGTTCTGGAAGCTGGCGTGCCTGCTGATCGCCTTCTGTTTGCTGATGATCTGGCTCAGTTGGTCCTGGGGCCGGTATATGGAGGAGCAGAATGCCTATCTCTCCGAGGAGTCCCGGGAGACCCTGCGGGGCTACGCCGCCGGGGCCGAGCTGGCGTGGAATACCCAGGGCAGCGCCGGGGTGGACGCGTGGCTGCACCTGATGACCCGGCGGGAAACCACTTGGGTCGGGGTGATTGGCAATGACCTGCAATCGCTCAGCAGTGCGCCTCTGAGCGATAAGGAAAGCCAGCGCCTGACGTTTCTGCGCGGGCTGGAGTGGCCGGTCAGCCGGCATTCCAAAGGCTTGCCGTGGCTGAAAATCCCGTTTCCCATGGACCCGAGCGCCGGTTCGCTGGTCATCGAGCTGCCGAAACGTTTTATGCCGGGGCGCTATCAGTTGTTCTGGCGGATGGTGACCAACGGCGTGATTCCTGGTTTGTTCACCTTGTTTTTGTGTATCGGCCTTTATCGGCTGCTGATCATGCCGCTCAACCAACTGCGCGAACAGGCCAATGCCTGGCGGGCCGACCAGCTCAACGCGCGCATGTCCCACGAGGCCACCAGCCGCAAGGACGAGTTGGGCGAGCTGGGCCGGGCGTTTGACCACATGTCCGAGCGCTTGCAAGGCACGGTCGTGTTGCAGCAACAGCTGCTGCGCGATATGTCCCATGAGTTGCGCACGCCCCTGAGCCGCTTGCGGGTAGCCTGCGACAGTGAGCAAGACCTCGCGCAATTGCGTGAGCGGCTGGGCCGCGAAGTCGATGCGATGCAGCGTCTGGTCGAAGACAGCCTGCAACTGGCCTGGCTCGACAGCGAGCGTGCGCCGTTGCCCAACGAAGATATTCAGGTGCAGGCCCTGTGGGACATGCTGCGGGAAAACGCGTGTTTTGAAAGTGACTGGCCGGCGTCGCGCCTGCCCTGCCTGTTACCAGCCGAGTGCTGGGTGCGCGGTAACCTGAATGCGCTGGCCCAAGCCCTGGAAAATATCCTGCGCAATGCCATTCGCCATTCGCCTGCGCACGGGTTGGTGAAGCTCGATGGGTGCCGGGAAGGTGATTGCTGGCACCTGTGGCTGGAGGATCAGGGCGGCGGCATTGATGAACAGGACCTGGAGCGCATCTTCGCGCCGTTTACCCGCCTGGAAGGTTCACGGCCCGGGCACGGTGGTTTCGGCCTGGGCTTGAGCATCGCCCGTAACGCCGTTGAGCGTCAGGGTGGCCGTTTGTGGGCGGAAAACACCGGGCAGGGCCTGCGCGTGCATCTGCAATTGCTGGCGCGTTAGTTTCAGGCGCGGCGCTGCTTGCGCTTTTTCCATTGGTGCGCGACCCACCAGCGCCAGTAACCCATGGTCAAGCAATAGGCGAGTGCGCCCAGAACCAGCCCCAATACCACAGAGCCCAGCAGGAACGGCTGCCACAGTGTGCTCAACTGGCCGCTGATCCATTCCCAGGTCAGGTTATCGGGCAGGCTGCGGGGCGGCACGTTCATCAGCCATGCACCGGTCATGTAGGTGCAGATGAACACCACCGGCATGGTGATCGGGTTGGTCAGCCAGACCAGGCTCACGGCGATGGGCATATTGCCGCGCACCGCAATTGCCAGCACCGCCGCCAATAGCATCTGGAGTGGGATCGGTATAAAAGCCGCGAACAAACCCACCGCCATGGCGCGCGCGACGGAATGCCGGTTCAGGTGCCAGAGGTTGGGGTCATGCAGCAACGTGCCGAGAAACTGTAATGACTTGTGTTCCCTGATACTGCTGGGATCGGGCATATACCGTTTGAATAAGCGCCGGGGCATAAGGGGTCCAGGTCAGTTCGAGGGGCAAGTATGCCCGCATTCTATAAACAGAAAATTCAGACTTTGTGACAAAACATCATAGGCCGCGTTTGACGTTCGGCTAAGACTGAGTGGATCACCGCAAAAGGATGATTCATGAGAACAGGGATGTTCGCGTTCGGACTTGGCTTGCTTTCACTGCGATTTTTACCCGCACTGCCGCCAACCGGCTGGTTGCTGGCGATGCCGGTCATGGCATTGATGCTGTTGCCTTGGCGTACCTACCCGCTGGCGTTTTTCCTGCTGGGCTTGAGTTGGGCCTGTGTGAGTGCGCAATCGGCGCTGGATGATCGACTCAGCCCCGTGCTGGACGGGCACACTCGCTGGGTGGAAGGGCGTGTGGTCGGGTTGCCGCAGCACACGGAGACCGGCACGCGCTTTGAATTGGCCGACGGCCGGTCACGCCACGCTCGATTGCCGGCGCGCATCCGGGTGTCCTGGCATGGCGGCCCGCGGGTTCAAAGTGGTGAGCGCTGGCGTGTGGCGCTGACCCTCAAACGGCCATCCGGCTTACTTAACTTTCATGGGTTTGACTATGAAGCCTGGCTGCTCTCGCAACGCATCGGTGCCACGGCCTCGGTTAAAGATGGCGAGCGCCTGGCGCCCGCCGGGCATGCCTGGCGCGATCCGGTTCGTCAGCGCCTGATGGCGGTGAATGCGCAAGGCCGTGAAGCAGCGGTGGCGGCACTGGTGCTGGGCGATGGCTCGGGCCTGGCCGCTGATGACTGGCAAGTCTTGCAGGACACCGGCACCGTGCACCTGCTGGTTATTTCCGGCCAGCACATCGGGTTGCTGGCGGGGCTGATTTACGCTCTGGTCGCAGGCTTGGCGCGCTACGGCTGCTGGCCCCGCGTCTTGCCCTGGCTGCCTTGGGCGTGTGGCCTCGCATTTGCTGCGGCGCTGGGCTACGGGTTGCTGGCCGGGTTTGGCGTACCGGTGCAGCGGGCACTCGTGATGGTCGGGCTGGTGTTGCTCTGGCGTTTGCGCTTTCGGCACCTGGGTGTATGGCTGCCGCTGTTGCTGGCGCTCAACGCCGTGTTGGTACTGGAACCCTTGGCCAGTTTGCAGCCGGGGTTCTGGCTGTCGTTCGCGGCAGTGGCGGTGCTGGTGCTGGCCTTCGGCGGGCGCTTGGGGCCCTGGAGTGTCTGGCAGGTCTGGACCCGGCCACAGTGGCTGATCGCGATTGGCCTGTTTCCGGTTTTACTGGTGCTGGGGTTGCCGATCAGTCTCAGTGCGCCGGTGGCCAATCTGTTTGCCGTGCCGTGGATCAGCCTGGTGGTGCTGCCATTGGCTTTGCTGGGGACTGTGTTGCTGGCAGTGCCTTGGGTAGGCGAGGGCCTGTTGTGGCTGGCCGGTGGGGCGCTTGGCTGGCTGTTCAGCGGGCTGGCGCTTTTGGCCGGGCAATTGCCGGCCTGGGTTGCGGCCGAAGTACCATTGGGTTATTGGCTGGTCAGCGTGGCGGGTGCGGTGTTATTGCTGCTGCCAAAGGGCGTACCGTTTCGGTTGTTGGGTTGGCCGATGCTGTTGCTCGCCATCTTCCCTCCCAAGGAGCAGGTTCCCCATGGGCAGGTGGCGGTGGTGCAACTGGATGTTGGCCAGGGCCAGGCAGTGATTTTGCGTACACGCCAGCATACATTGCTGTACGACGCGGGGCCTCGCTCGGGTACGGTTGACCAAGGCGCGCGGGTGGTATTGCCAGCGTTGAAAAAACTCGGGGTTGGCGCACTGGACATGATGGTGCTCAGCCATGCCCACGCCGACCATGCCGGTGGCGCAGTGGCAGTTGCTCGCGGGTTGCCGGTCGGGCGGGTCATCGGCGGGGAAACCGAAGGCTTGCCTGCGTTCCTCGGCACTCAAGCGTGCATCAGCGGCGAGCGGTGGGCGTGGGATGGTGTGCTCTTTGAGCTGTGGCAATGGCCCGGCGCTACCAGCAGCAATCCCAAGTCCTGCGTACTGCAGGTTCAAGCCAATGGCGAACGCCTGCTGCTGACGGGCGACATTGATCGCGCCGCCGAACAGGCTTTCATCGGGTCGCCGCTGGCAACCCGCACCGATTGGCTGCAAGCGCCACATCACGGTAGCCGCAGCTCTTCATCCGAAGCCTTTGTACAACGGCTTGCGCCTGGGGCGGTGTTGATTTCCCGTGGGCGTGGCAATGCATTCGGTCATCCGCACCCGCAAGTGATGGCGCGTTATCAGGCAATGGGCAGCCGGGTGTACGACAGTGCCGAACACGGCGCGGTGCGCTTGCAATTGGGCACCTTCCGACCCCCGGAGGTTGCGCGCAGTCAACGGCGTTTCTGGCGCGAGGCGCTGCCTTTGTCCAGCGTCGCCAGGGGGCAGGGCCCGTGACAAACGGGCCTGCGGCGGGCGAACCCCGCGACTGAACCTATATGGTAAAGTGGCGCACTTTTTCGAGGGGACATTCACTGTGTGGGAATTGGTCAAATCCGGCGGCTGGATGATGTTGCCGATCATCTTGAGCTCCATCGCCGCACTCGGCATCGTCGCCGAACGCCTTTGGACCCTGCGCGCCAGCCGCATCACGCCTGACTATCTGCTGGGGCAGGTCTGGAGCTGGATCAAGAACAAGCAGTTGGACAAGCAAAAGCTCAAGGAGCTGCGCGCCAACTCGCCCCTGGGTGAAATCCTTGCCGCGGGCCTGGCCAACTCCAAGCATGGCCGCGAGATCATGAAAGAGTGCATTGAAGAGGCTGCCGCCCGGGTCATCCATGAAATGGAGCGCTACATCAATGCGCTGGGCACCATCGCCGCCATGGCACCCTTGCTCGGTTTGCTGGGCACTGTGCTGGGTATGATCGACATTTTCAGCTCGTTCATGGGCTCGGGCATGACCACCAACGCCGCTGTGCTGGCGGGTGGTATCTCCAAGGCGCTGATCACCACGGCGGCGGGCTTGATGGTCGGTATTCCCTCGGTGTTTTTCCACCGTTTCCTGCAACGTCGCATTGATGAACTGGTGGTCGGCATGGAGCAGGAAGCCATCAAATTGGTGGAAGTGGTGCAGGGCGACCGTGACGTGGATTTCGTCGAGGGCCGCGCGTGAAATTTCGCCGCAAGAGACGGGAAAACGTTGATATCAACCTCGCGTCCCTGATTGACGTGGTGTTTATCCTGCTGCTGTTTTTTGTCGTGACCACCACGTTCACCCGCCAAACCCAACTGCGTGTCGACTTGCCGGAGGCGGTCAGCGGCTCGCCAGCCGAAGATCAGGAAACCAAACAATTGGATATCGCCATCAGCGCCGATGGCGTGTTTTCGGTGAATAACCAGTTGCTGGAGAAAAACGACCTCACAGGCTTGATGGATGCCTTGCAGAAAGAATCCGGCGGCGACGTCAACTTGCCGCTGTCGATCAGTGCTGACGGCAAGACCCAACATCAAGCCGTGATCACCGCAATGGATGCCGCCGGAAAACTGGGCTTCACCCATCTGCGCATGACCACCGTCGAGGCGGCGGGCCAACCCTGATGGCCCTGTCCGATCGTTTGCTCAAGGCCTGGTACGAAGGCCATCCTGCGCTAGCGCTGTTGCGGCCGTTGGAGTCCTTGTATCGCCGGGTGGTGCAGCGTAAGCGCGGGCGTTTCCTGGCGGGCGAGGGCGAGATCTATCAATCGCCGGTGCCGGTGGTGGTGGTCGGCAATATCACGGTGGGTGGCACCGGCAAGACGCCATTGATTCTGTGGCTGATCGAGCACTGCCGCCGCAGTGGCTTGCGTGTCGGCGTGGTCAGTCGCGGATACGGTGCAAAACCGCCACAATTGCCCTGGCGGGTCGAGGCCAGCCACAGCGCCGAGCAGGCAGGTGATGAGCCCTTGCTGATCGTGCAGCGCTGCGGCGTGCCCTTGATGATCGATCCTGATCGCAGCCGCGCCGTGAAAGCGTTACTGACCAGTGAGCCCCTGGACCTGATTCTTTCCGACGACGGCTTGCAGCATTACCGCCTGGCCCGTGACCTTGAACTGGTACTGATCGACGCTGCGCGCGGGCTGGGCAACCAGCGGTGCCTGCCCGCCGGGCCGCTGCGCGAGCCGGTTGAGCGCCTGCAGAGTGTCGATGCCGTGCTTTATAACGGCGCCGTGTCTGATCGCGAGGGTGGCTTCGCCTTTCGTTTGATGCCCACGGCGTTGATCAACCTGAGCACCGGCGAGCGCCAGCCGGTTGATCATTTTCCGGCTGGCCAGCCGGTGCACGCGGTCGCCGGCATCGGCAACCCGCAACGTTTCTTCAATACCCTTGAAACGCTACACTGGCAGCCTGTACCCCATGTTTTTGCCGACCACGCGCCCTACAGTGCCGAGGTCTTGAATTTTGCGCCGCCACTGCCATTGGTCATGACCGAGAAGGACGCGGTGAAGTGCCGCGCCTTTGCCCGGCCCGACTGGTGGTACCTTGCGGTGGATGCGGTGCCATCGCCTGCGTTTGTCGCCTGGTTCGACACACAGCTGATGCGCCTGTTGCCCGCCCGTCTTTTGCCTTGAAACGCTTTTTTCCAGGAAACACTCATGGACACCAAACTGCTCGACATCCTCGCTTGCCCGATCTGCAAAGGCCCGCTCAAGCTCAGCGCCGATAAAACCGAGCTGATCAGCAAGGGCGCCGGCCTGGCATACCCGATCCGTGATGGCATTCCGGTAATGCTCGAAAGCGAAGCCCGCACCCTGACTACTGACGAGCGCCTGGATAAATGACCACCGCCTTTACCGTTGTCATTCCTTCGCGTTTTGCATCGACCCGCCTGCCGGGCAAACCGCTGCAATTGATCGGCAATAAGCCGATGATCCAGCTGGTGTGGGAACAGGCCTGCAAAAGCAGCGCCGAACGGGTAGTGGTGGCCACGGATGATCCACGCATCATCGAAGCCTGCAAAGGGTTTGGCGCCGAAGCGGTGCTGACCCGCGAAGATCACAATTCGGGCACCGACCGCCTGGCAGAAGTTGCCACGCACCTGGGCCTGGCGCCCGATGCCATTGTGGTCAACGTACAGGGCGACGAACCGTTGATCCCGCCGAGCGTGATCGACCAGGTGGCCGCCAACCTGGCCGCCCATGGCGAAGCGCGCATGGCGACCCTGGCCGAGCCTATCGAAGACATCGACACGCTGTTCAACCCGAACGTGGTGAAAGTGGTCAGCGACATCAACGGTCTGGCGCTGACGTTCAGCCGCTCGACCTTGCCTTGGGCGCGTGACGCTTTCGCCAAAAGTCGCGATGTATTGCCCGAAGGCGTGCCGTACCGCCGTCATATCGGTATTTACGCCTACCGCGCGGGCTTCCTGCATGACTTCGTCAGTTGGGGCCCGTGCTGGCTGGAAAACACTGAGTCCCTGGAGCAACTGCGTGCCCTGTGGCATGGCGTGCGTATCCATGTGGGTGATGCGCTGGAGGCACCGCCTGCCGGCGTCGATACCCCGGAAGACCTTGAGCGCGTTCGTCGCCTGCTGGGGGCTTGATGGAGGTTCTGTTCGTCTGCCTGGGCAATATCTGCCGCTCGCCCACCGCCGAGGGCGTATTGCGCCATAAGCTGCGCGAGGCGGGGCTGGCGGGCCAGGTGGAGGTGGCGTCTGCCGGGACGGGCGAATGGCATGTCGGCAATCCGCCAGACCGGCGTAGCCAGCGGGCTGCACTCTCGCGCGGTTATGACTTGTCTGCCCAGCGTGCCCGGCAGGTTTCCCGCGCCGATTTTGCGCGCTATGACCTGATCCTGGCCATGGACCACAGCAACCTGCGAAACCTCAAGAGCTTGCAACCGGGGCAGGGCAAGGCGGAGCTCGACTTGTTCCTGCGTCGTTTTGAGGCTGAGGTAGACGAGGTGCCAGACCCTTATTACGAAGGCGATCAAGGCTTTGAACGGGTCCTGGACCTCATCGAACAAGCCTGTGATTTATTGGTGATCGAATTGAAGGGGCGGTTATGACCTTGCACGTGCTCTCGCAGGTATCGCTCAAACCGTTCAACAGTTTTGGTATCGACGTGCGTGCCCAGCTGTTTGCCGAGGCGCACAGCGACGCCGATGTGCGTGAAGCCCTGGCTTATGCGGCTGCGCAAGCGCTGCCGCTGCTGGTGATTGGCGGTGGCAGCAATCTGCTCCTGACCCAGGACATCCCGGCACTGGTGCTGCGGATGGCAACCCAGGGCATTCGGGTGCTGAAGGACGACGGTGTGCACGTGGTGGTCGAGGCCGAAGCGGGCGAGGCCTGGCATCCATTTGTACTGTGGACACTGGAAAACGGCTTTTGCGGCCTGGAAAACCTCAGCCTCATCCCCGGCACCGTCGGCGCTGCGCCGATGCAAAACATCGGTGCTTACGGTGTTGAGATCAAGGACGTGTTTTGCGGCCTGACTGCATTGGATCGCCAGACCGGCGAGCTGCGGGATTTCAGCCTGGAGGCGTGCAAGTTTGCCTACCGCGACAGTCTGTTCAAGCACGAAACCGGGCGCTGGTTGATTCTGCGTGTACGTTTCGCTTTGAGCCGGGCCCGTCACCTGAAACTCGACTACGGCCCGGTGCAACAGCGCTTGGCGGCGCAAGGCATTACCGAGGCAACGCCCAGTGACGTCAGCCGGGCGATCTGCAGCATCCGCCGTGAAAAGCTGCCAGACCCCGCCGAACTCGGCAATGCCGGCAGTTTTTTCAAGAACCCGCTGGTGTCTCACGTGTTGGCGGCTGAGTTGAAAGCGCTGTATCCGGACCTGGTGGCGTACCCGCAACCCGACGGCCAGGTTAAGCTGGCCGCCGGTTGGCTGATCGACAAGGCGGGCTGGAAGGGCTTTCGTGACGGCGATGCAGGCGTGCACAGGCTGCAGGCACTGGTGCTGGTCAATTATGGCGGCGCCACCGGGCACGATATTGCCAACCTGGCGTTGCGTATCCAGCAGGATATTGCCGAGCGGTTCAAGGTTGAGCTGGAAATGGAACCCAACCGGTACTGAATGTCAGCCAATAAAAATGCCCCGTATCTTTCGATACGGGGCATTTTTTATGGCGCTAACGATCAGTCATCACGACCCATGATGCCGAAGATCTGCAACAGGCTGATGAACAGGTTGTAGATCGATACATACAGGCTGATGGTCGCCATGATGTAGTTACGCTCACCGCCGTGGATGATGGCGCTGGTCTGGAACAGGATGCACACGGAGGAGAACAGCACGAAACCAGCGCTGATCGCCAACTGCAGGCCACTGATCTGGAAGAACATGCTGGCAACCACTGCACCCAGCAACACGAAGAAGCCTGCGGTGATGAAGCCACTCAGGAAGCTCATGTCCTTGCGGCTGATCAGCACGTAGGCCGACAAGCCACCGAATACCAGGGCGGTCATGGCAAATGCCGAGCTGACCACTTCTGCGCCGCCAGCCATGCCCAGGTAACGGTTAAGGATCGGGCCGAGGATAAAACCCATGAAACCGGTCAAGGCAAACGCCGACACCAGGCCCCAGGCCGAGTCACGCAGCTTGTTGGTCAGGAAGAACAGACCGTAGAAGCCGATCAGCACGACAAAGATGTTCGGGTAGCGCACGTGCATCTGCTGAGCCATGAACGCCATCACGCCGCTGAATGCGAGGGTAAGGGCGAGCAGGCCATAGGTGTTGCGCAACACGCGGCTGACTTCAAGCTGCTCAGCCTGCGCGTTACCATTCACTGCGTAATTCTGTTCGCGCATGGCGACACTCCTTCAGTTTTGAAACGTTCAGTCGCAAAGATCATAACAGACGCTCTGTAACAAGCTATGCCGAGTGTTTGACAGTGTGTTTCATTCGGGTATTATGGCGCCCGCTGAGACAGGATGGGCTACTATAATCCTGTGATGCAAAAGGGAAATTGGCAGAGTGGTTGAATGCACCGGTCTTGAAAACCGGCGGACGTTAATAGCGTCTCCAGGGTTCGAATCCCTGGTTTCCCGCCAAACAGATAAAGAAATCCCGCGCGCCATAGGCTTTGCGGGATTTTTTTTGCCTGCGGTTTGTGGGGCTACCTACTGATGTACCTACTGATGTGTTGGCATTACGTGGGATGTGGTGGGTCGACGGGGGTAGGGCGGGTTGCTGAAATTGACAGGTGAGGGGCTTTGCCATGCAGCAAGCGCTTCGCCCTGCAATGAGCGGCCTAGCGGCGCCCGGCTCGTCGGCTGTGCGGCACCTTTCGGCGTCCTGGCCCCGACGGTGGCACACCGCCAGGCAGTGACCTTCGCTCAGTTGAGGTTGTAGCCAAATGTTCGCGTCATCAGCACGGCCTTCCAATGGCTTTCACGTGCATCAATCTCTTGCGGCATGGAGTGAAGGTCGGCGATCTCCAACAGGCTAAACCGAAAGTCCTGCTGACGCTCCACGGCAATGCCCAACTCTTTTACCAGCGCTTTGTTATGGCCGTGACCGTTCGCGGCATAACTGCACCAGCGCCCCCAAATGCCGTATTCACCATCCGCCTTGCCCACGTAAAGCTTGCCGGTCTGGGTATCGGTGATGAGGTAGACGCCTTTTACAGCTGACAACGCCGTGCGCCAGGACTCCAGGTTATGCAGCACGATCAAGTCCAGCTCGGCTTTGGAGAGATTGACGCGTTTGAAGCCGGGGAATTGGCCAATACTCAAGCGTTCGGGTAGCAGTTGTTCAAGGGTCAGATCCTGCGCAACGGTTTCGCCATACACATAGGTTTGTCGTTCCTTGTAGCGGCTTCGCAGAAACAAGCGCCCTTCGAATTCCACGGTGCTCGGCACGCGTACCAGGTTGTACATGAAGTGCGGATCGGGCGCGGGATGCTGTACGTAACCTTCGGAGCGGAACAAGCCGGCGAACAACCAGCGGGTATTAACGACCTTGTCTTGGACCAACGACACGACCCATTCGCGCTCAAAGTTGCGTTGTATTTGCCAGCGTTGCCACTCATCGAATCGGCCCTGCAGATACACGTCCATGGGCGCTTCTATCTTGTTGTGGCGCGCCAAGTGGACCTTGGCCTTGCTCGCATCAAAGGTTGGTTCTTGCAGCTTCAGAAAGTCCAGAAAATACACGGTAACTCCGGAGCGAGACCGCCTGCGCAGTGGTTAAGGCGATAGTGATCAACTGCCAGTTGGAAGGTGGCGACAGATTGAGTTTATCGGTGAATCTCGGCATGTTTCGCAGATAGCCGACGTCCGTAATCGGTCGATTATGTTGAACAAGCTGGCCTTGGTTTCCAGAGCAGAAAAGTACGCGTCGGAGATTGAAATCCTTGCGTTTTGCTGAGGGTTCCAGGCTCATATTTCGCGTGACAGTGTGCCTATATGGCGTTTTCCCCGTTCAATTCCGGGCAGGTTGAACGGAGCGATTTTTTTAACAATATCGGCCAAAACCTGACGTTCAGCTGTGCCAATACCCATACCCTGAATCGGCTAGTACGAAGTATTGCGAAGATCCTAACGGTAGGTCTCGCTAGGGTTTTGGTACAGCCTGCTCAGCACAAACAAATGTGAAGGTCGCTTTTTTTTGAGCAAGGCGCGTTAAGGTCACGCTGCAAGACCGTTCCGCTGCACGAACGAAAACGTGCTGCCCGACATTAATGTCAAACCGTTCATTTGCCAAGTAACCGTAAACACGGCTCTGCCCAAATGTATCCGTCACCGAGAGGGCTATCACATTTGGTGAATCGCCCCGGATTATCTAGACACTTTCAAAGCTCATTGGCCCATACCGAGCGATGGTATACAGCTCCTTGAAACTCAAAGCGGGAAGATAGAAGGGCTCAAGCAGGGGCCCAAGCACAACGTCTGAGCCTTATCTTTAATAGATAGGCCAGTGATGGCATTTTGATCTATCAAAAAACGTCGGCCCACATTTTCCTCGGCTACGCTCGCTTGAGCGGCCCTAGTATCAAGGGCGACATAAGCACTATTCGTATGGAAACGATGATGGGTGAAATGGATGACGTTGCTCATACGGAGCCTGCCCAAGAGTTTGATACCGGTCTTATCTGCCTTGCCATGCTTGCTCGTTTTCACAACATCGCAGTATCCCCAGAGCAACTGGATCATGAGTTCACGCCCCAAGGGCAACCCTTTGGTAAAGCGGAAATTCTCTTAGCTGCTCGTCACCTAGGGCTTAAAGCAAAATCGATCAAAACCACCCAGCAGCGGCTGTCAAACACACCACTCCCGGCAATCGCCTGCGCGTCTGATGGAAGCTTTTTCATTATTGCTCGTGTCGATCAGGAAAAAATCCTCATCCACAATCCTGAATCATCTCGCCCCGAGGTCTGGGAACAGGAGCAACTGGCCGAAAAATGGCAAGGTGAGATGATTCTGTTGCGTTCCCATGCTTCACAAGCTGCAGGGCTGAGCAAGTTTGACTTTACTTGGTTCATACCTGCCGTCGTGAAATATCGGAAGTTACTGGGGGAGGTATTGCTGGTCTCCTTTGTGTTGCAGATTTTTTCATTGCTCACACCACTATTCTTCCAAGTAGTAATGGACAAGGTTTTAGTGCATCACGGGCTGACGACGCTTGATGTGGTGGCTATCGGTCTACTTGGCATTATGTTGTTCGAGACGGCATTGAGCGGTTTGCGAACCTATGTGTTTGCTCATACGGCGAGTCGTATCGACGTTGAGCTTGGGTCAAAACTTTTTCGTCATTTGGTTACCTTGCCGCTGGCTTATTTTCAAGCTCGTCGTGTGGGCGACTCGGTAGCGCGAGTGAGAGAACTGGAGAACATCCGTAGCTTCCTGACGGGGAATGCGATTACCTTGGTGCTCGATATTTTGTTCTCTGTCGTCTTCATCGCCGTGATGTTTTTTTACAGCGGTTGGCTGACGTTAGTAGTGGTGCTTTCCCTACCATTATACATTTTGGTTTCGGTGCTGATTACGCCTCTATTACGCGCAAGACTGAACGAGAGTTTTGCCCGTGGAGCCGAGAATCAGGCTTTTTTGGTCGAAACAATCAATGGTATCGACACGCTCAAATCCATGTCAGTTGAGCCGCAGATCACCCGCAAATGGGATAACCAATTAGCGGCCTATGTATCGGCAGGATTCAAGACTCAAAATCTTTCTAACATCGCGAATGAAAGCGTTTCCCTGATTGGGAAACTGGTGACTGTTGCGACGCTTTGGTTAGGGGCTCGTTTGGTCATTGATGGCCAGCTATCCGTAGGGCAATTAATTGCCTTCAATATGCTTGCCGGCAGGGTCTCACAGCCAATTATTCGGCTAGCGCAGCTCTGGACTAATTTCCAACAGACTGGTGTTTCGGTACAGCGGCTAGGTGACATTCTCAACAGTCGTACAGAGAGCTCTCAAACTACCCGGAGTGTCTTGCCGACACTCAGGGGTCAAATCGAGTTTGATCAAGTGCAGTTTCGTTACAGACCAGAAGGGGCAGAAGTTCTTCGTGGTGTCAATTTGAGCGTTCAAGCGGGTGAGGTACTAGGCGTTGTTGGCCGTTCAGGATCAGGGAAAAGCACACTGACGCGTCTTTTGCAGCGGCTTTATGTACCTGAACGGGGGCGTGTATTAGTCGATGGTATGGATCTCGCCTTGGCCGACGTGACCTCATTACGTCGTCAAATAGGTGTTGTTTTGCAAGACAATATGCTGTTTTGCCGCAGCATCCGAGAAAACATAGCGCTGACAGACCCTGGGGCACCCCTAGAAGGTGTGATACAGGCAGCAAAAATGGCTGTGCTCATGACTTTATTCTCGAGCTCCCAGAGGGATACGACACCGTTGTGGGCGAGCATGGTGCATCACTCTCAGGCGGACAGCGTCAGCGAATTGCAATTGCACGTGCGTTGATTGGAAATCCACGCATCCTCATTTTCGATGAGGCGACCAGTGCACTCGACTACGAATCCGAACGCGTGATTCAGCAAAACATGCAGACCATCTGCAAGGGCCGGACGGTGATCATTATTGCCCATCGATTATCTGCGGTGCGTGATGCCAATCGCATCGTAGTGATGGACCGCGGTCAGATCGTTGAGCAGGGCACCCATAGTGAGCTGCTAGAACTGCAAGCAGGTCATTACTCTCGTTTGCATCGCATGCAGCAAGGATGACTGAGCATGGGTGAACCATCAGCGACGCGTGAGTTATTCAGGCGATACCGCCGGGCATGGAGTAGTGCTTGGAAGTATAGAAGGCAGTTGGATTCGCCTCATCGCTTGCCGCATGAAGTGCAGTTTTTGCCCGCATCTCTGGCGCTTCAAGAGCAGCCCGTCCACCCAGCGCCTCGCTACATTTTGTTCGCCATTATGTTGTTCTCGGCATTGGCTTTGTTGTGGGCCTGTTTGGGGGAGATTGACGTCGTTGCCACTGCGACTGGCAAGGTAGTCGCTAGCGGCAAAAGCAAAGTCATTCAGCCGAGCGAGGTTGCAGTGATCAACGCGATCCATGTGTATGACGGCCAACTGGTCAAGGCAGGGGACCTTTTGATTGAGCTCGATGCCAGTGCGACTGCCGCTGATGTCCAGCGCTTGACCAGTGATTTGATGGCGGCAGAGGTCGACAGTGCGCGGGCAGGGGCGATGCTTGAGGCAATTCAACGTCGTCAGGAGCCGGGTTCACTCCTGGGCAAGATCCCGGGTGCTGATCCCGCACAACAGCTTGATGCCGAGCGCTGGTTACAAGGTCAGTACCTTGAACTTAAGAGTGCCCTTTTTCAGGCAGATGCAGAAATCGATCAACGTTCGGCTGAAATAGCATCAACCACTATCAGCATCAGCGCTATGCAAAAGACCGTGCCTATTACCCGCAGGCTTGCAGAGGACTACAAAACACTGCTGGAACAGCAATATGTTCCGCGCCATGCCTATCTGGAAAAGGAGCAAGCGTTACTCGACGTAGAGCGGGAGTTGGCAATGCAACGTGCAAGAGTTGCAGAGCTCAAGGCCGCTAAAAAGGAGGCAGAAGGGCAGCGAGAAGGCGTTTTGGCACAGACAAGGCGGGCCATGCTGGACCTGCAACAGCAATCCGAGCAGAAAGTCGCCGCGCTCACTCAAGACGTCAAGAAAGCTCAGCAACGCGACCGCCTCATGCGTTTGACAGCACCTGTCGACGGGACGGTTCAACAATTAGCTGTGCACACTGTGGGTGGAGTAGTGACTGCCGCGCAAGCGTTGATGGTCATTGTGCCGATAGGCCAGCCGGTGGAGGTGGAAGCCATGCTGGAGAACAAAGACATTGGTTTTGTCAGCGCGGGTCAGGTGGTAACGGTCAAGGTCGATACATTCACATTTACCAAGTACGGCGTTGTCGAGGGGACGGTAGTCAGCGTTTCAAATGATGCTATTGAAGATGAAAAACGAGGGCTGCGTTACAGTGTGAGAATCAAATTGCTTAGCGATGTGGTGAGTGTAAAAGGAAATGCAGTTCGCCTGACTCCTGGGATGTCTGTTAGTGCTGAAGTTAAAACGGACAAGCGTAGAGTTATCGACTATTTATTGAGTCCTCTGGAACAACACTTGAATGAAGGTATGAGAGAGCGCTAGTTAATTGTGAAAGGAGGGGGTTATGCGAGCTCCAGGAATTTCAGAGCTGGTTCAAGAGGTTATCGATGAGGGTTTTTTTAAAGTATGGGTTGTTTGGGGTTTCCTGGTAATTACTTATGCCTTGGTAATAAGCGGTATCGCTGAAGATATTATGGGGTTTAGCTGGGTGGTAGTGAGGTTGGATTTTGTGGGGGGTAATATCCCTCAGATAGAGAGATGGGCATCAAGGTTTTTTACGACCAATGATACAGGTTTTAATTTTATACTTCCTTGGTGTTTTGGTTTTTATTATGCAGCGCTGATAGCTAAGTCGAATCCATGTCGTGAAAATTATATTCGCTCTCTCATTGGGCGGCGACGTTTTATGAAGGCGTTGCCAAGAGTGGTTATGTGTGGGGTGGGGATGTTTTTTGATGTGGAGTTTTCACCTGAGAAAAGTTGTCGTCGGCTTTGCGTGTGCGAATCACAGTTTATTTAGAGCATTTACTAAGCTAGTGGCTCGATGAAATTAAGAGTGTGTGGTTGTGATTCATTGGTTCGGTAGGAGGCGCTATTATGAAAAATTTGTGTACAGTGTTGGTCGTTTCGCTCATCGCTCTATTTGCTCCGATTGCTAAATCAAAGGATCTATGTGCAACTCTCGGGGATCACCGGATTGTCGTGTCAGAAAGTTATGTGCTTAAGCCGTTGGAATTAGAGGGGCAAGACGTTTGGGGTAAAGGTTTTATTCAGCAAGAGATATCATGCTCATCGAGGTTGAAACAACTGGTTGTTGCATTTGTTCTACCTGAAATGGGCTCGGGAGGAGGTGGTTTTTTCAAGGGGGTAAATAAAGCTGATGGTGTAATTGTATTTGTTGAGCCAATGGTGGATGGCGCTGCGGCACTTCAACATACTTTCAGTCTGCTCGTGGATCCAAGTAATAAGGTCGGACGAGGGCAAGACTATTACGATTCGAATATAGAATTGAATGCATTTAGTCGTAACTATACAAAAGGCGTCTTCTCAGTCGAAGACTATTATTGGAAGGGGACTGAAGGAAACGTCGAGCTATTCATTACATGTCCAAAAGGGAAGTACGGGGTGGCGGTATGTAAAGGGCATTTCAATATGGCTCGAAATTCGTATCGGTACAACATTGTATTTCCTAGAGGTGCTCTCCACCAGTGGCGCTCAATTTCTGAGCATGTGGAAGGTTTTCTGACTGCGATTATTCAGGGGTGACCAAATGGCTAGTATGACGACTGCTGATGCGGCTGAAGCTAGAAGGATATTAGATTCAGGTGGCCCCTCTGCAATGTATCAGTATCTTAAAAGTAAGGGGTTTAGATATGCGGAATTAGCTGATGGGGTCGCTACTGGAGACTCTGTGGCTGGCGACGCAGCACTTCGATTGCGAACACTGATGTGAAAAAAGAGATCATTGATCGATGCAAGGTTCAGATGGGGTCTTACGGATCTGCAATGATAAAAGCATGTGTTGATCAGGATCTGAGCGCGGTAGCGGAAATCAAGCAAATTCCAGACGAATACAAAAAAACCGTGGCTCGGTGCATGAAGCAGATGCGCCAATACGGGTTCGCCATGGTCAAGGCCTGTGCTGATCAGGATATTGAAGCCGATAAAGCGCTCAAGGAGTATTGAGCCGAATTAGAGCTTTCGTGAGCACGGATATCCATTCAGGCATCAATCCATCAAGGCAATTCAGGTGCTAATGAGGTAATGATGATATCGCCGACTCAATTCTCGCCATCATGGTTCAGATGCCTTACCGCAGTTGTGACAGGTTCGAATTCTCCCTTGGCGAGCGAAAATCGACGACGGATACCTACTGATGTACCTACTGATGCGACAAAATTTTATTGGAGGTTCTGATCCGTCATGAAACCGTTTCCCAATGCCAGATAGGGTCTTTAACCGTTCTAGACTGGGCCATTTGGGCTTCTATGGGATTGGATGAGCTGTCATCCGTTATCCCAGAACTGCCCTGTTTTGGCGGCCTGGTTTCCCGCCAAGATTTACACAAAAGCCCCGCGATTGCGGGGCTTTTGCGTTTCTGACGTTCGGCAACGAGTTCGATGGATCGCCTGATCGTTTCCGCATCATTTCAGGCAATTTCCGCAACTTATTGTCAGCGGGTCAGTTTAACAATCTCCCTCTACACGCCTGTAAACAAGTGCAAATCGCCACGGTGGACGATATGCACCTTATTGCCATCAGGGTCACGCAGGTACGCGCCATAATAGCCGTCCCCATAGTGCGGGCGTGGTCCTGGTTCACCCGCATCAACACCGCCAGCACGAAGGCCTGCGGTATAGGCGGCATCGACAGCCTCTGTATGTGGCGCGCAGAAAGCGACCATGCTGCCATTTCCCGCGACGGCCTCTTTGCGATCGTAAGGGCAGTAAACATAAAAACGAGGCAGGGGGCTGTTGGGGTTAACCCAGCACGCGGCAAGGGGCCCTCCATCCGGTGTTACAGCCCGGCGGCACAGTCCCAGAGGGATCAGCACCGCGTCATAGAAGGTCGCGGCCTTATCAAGATCGTTTGTCCCAACGGTTACGTGACTGAACATCCTGTATTCCTGCTTACGAAGGCGAGGGGCTATCGTGTCATTTTGTAGGCGGGCACGTATAGCCGTCGTTGTGTGGGCCAGGCAGGGTGAGCTTCACCAGGAGCCAGGCTTAACCATAGGCACACTCCTGCGAAACGGGATGTTTAAGGGCAGAAACAAGAAGCCCGGCGCTGGGCCGGGCTTCGATTCAACAGCGCCAGAAACTAACGATGCTTGTTCTTGTGTTTATGCTTGTTGTTGCCTTTGTGCTTCTTGCCATCCGACCGATGATTGCTCTCATCATCCGCCAAGTTGTTTCCTAGCGCGCCACCCGCAGCGCCGCCGAGACCTGCCCCGATCGTCGAGCCAGTTGTGCCGCCGAGGCGATTGCCTATAACAGACCCGCCAGCCGAACCGATACCGCCGCCTAAGGCAGCTTCCGCTCTGTTACCTCTTTGAGCACCCACAGCACTGCCGGCAGCACCCCCTACGCCTGCGCCTACCGCTGCGCCTGTCGAGCCGCCAAGCTGTTGACCCACGATGTTGCCAAGTGCTCCACCAACGCCGCCCCCAAGAGCGGCTGTGCCATCTCCGGCAGCCATCGCACCTTGCGAGATGAGGGCACCCAGAACCAGGGCGGGTAGTGTCATTTTCATTTTGTGAACCTCTATGGGTTGTCAGCAGGCGCTCACGGTTTAAAGCACGCCTGGCATTAGGACTGGAGTAAAAGTTTGGAGTTCTCTGCGGGCGATACCTGCGGGCGAATGGTTGTAACAAGATATGCCGTGATGGATTCGGCTACGGAGGGAGGGTTTGAGCGGGCGCCAGGAATGGGATGACCAGAGGCCCGAGTGTGAAGGGCGGATACAAGCAGCCATGCGCTGGGTCGCATGGCCGCCCAGGCAGCGGCAGGCAGCCTCTTTTCGGCCACTTGATTGACCGTCTTGATTTTGAATTCTTCGGGATAACGCGGTTTGCTCATGGCCCCTGCTGATTGGCCTCGGTTTAAGACAAAGAGGTGTCTACTCACCCCGGGGCGACTCACAACTTCCCGCATGGCTGGCGGATTTATTTGCCGATAGTTCCGCCAAGTAAACTTCTATCCTAATGCCCATTGGGTATTTAGGATCCTCGATCCTGCGTCCTATAGTTGGATGTTTCCACCCATAGTCCGGACCTTTTTGTGGCCAAATCCAGCTCAGTATTCGACTCGTTACGCCAGGACATAGACGCGTTAGCCAAACAACTCGGTGTCAGTTCCGTCCTTATCATGCGTTCCCTCCCTCAGCATATGCAGGTAGAGGCTTCTGGCGGACGCCATGAAGAGACCTATCCCATAGGCGCTCAGGGCAAGAAAAGCAGCCTGGCCCACAACGGCCAAGCGCTCTACTGTGAGCGGGTCGTGGATACCGACCAGCCACTCTACGTCAAGGACTCGCGTTTGGAGGCCGACTGGGCCGGCAACGAGGATGAGGTGGAGTTCGGGCTGAGCAACTATTTAGGCTATGCGGTACACGGACCGGATGGCGAGGTGTATGGCACCGTTTGCGCCTTGCACGAGGAAGCCAAGGAGTACAGCGCTGAAGAGCTGGCTGCGCTGGATGAGTTACGCAAAAAAGTTGAGGTGCTGTTGGCCCGGGAGTTGAAATAACGGGAAATGTAAGGGGCCGCCATCCAGGGCTTGAAAACCGGCGCACGTTAGAAAGAAATTCTAACGTCGCTATTTTCTAGTTATTGATGGCTGCGACCCTGTAGTGATCACGAACAAACAGAACGTTGAAGCCCGCCTTCAAAACATTTCTGGAAGAAGCGTCCATGGGAACGCCCGACGCTGGGGTTTCCGTTTCTATATGAAAACTCTTTACCCCCATTTTTTTTGCTTCGCTGACCCTCAGATTCAGTAGCAGGCTTTGTGCGCCTTGTCGGCGGTGTTGTTTGAGCGTGGCGCCCAGTCCAAGCCAGGCAAGCCCGTCTTTTACATACAGGGCCCCGGTGGCCACCGGAACGGCTCCGTCACAAGCAATAAAAATCCGCCAGCCGGGCCGACCGGCCAACTGCGCGAACCAGGTGTCAAAACCTTCTGGAAGGTCGAATGCCGTACTGACGAGCGTGCCATACAGGCCGCTCTCCTGTGGTGTGATCTCACGCACATTCAAACGGCTTTGAATGATGACTGCAGGGTTTTGCCCGTCATAAATAAAACGGGTTATGCCTTCATCACTGAGGGTCAAGCCTGAGGCTTGAAGCCACGCAGGTACTTGTTCAGGTTGAGTGTTTGGGTCTACCCCCATGTTGTAGGCAGGGCCCGCGTTCTTATCCATCCAGGACTGTATTTCTTTTAACGCAGGCTTGGTCAACGGGGAGGAGGCGCCCAGCTTTAATACGCGGTTGAAGTCCCAGGTTGGAAGGAACCTGTGCGCAAAGCACGTTCCGCCTGCCAGGCGAATGGCGCGCAGCCCATGCTGTCGGGCGTAGTCCTCAGGCGCTGCGTTATACATGTCCCACCAGGCAAGCTCTTCAATATGTTGGGCGTCGCGGTAAAGTTGCACCATGTCGCTCTCTTGGCGATTGACAGTGGCCATCGGGTGAGTGTCCTTTTTGAAGGTTGATCCTGTGCGTGAAGTGCCTGCAGGTCGCGATGCTTTTGATTTGTTAGGCGAAGTTTACATAAAAGATGATATTCAGAAGTTTTAATTAAATATTGATGTTGGTGAGTAATGAAAAGGCCGCGCTATTGTACATATGATTCGGGGCGGTGGCTGTGACAACGGTGATTAGTTGATCGTGTGTGTTTAAAAAATGACGGATGCGGGAATTTATTGGTGAGTACAGGTGTTACAAACAAGTAACGCCAACCCAATCATACAATAAGGCCTCGCCCATGACCGTCAACCCCCCTATCGACAACGAAACTTCATCGCTGTACCGCGACGCCCAGGATATTGAGGAGCTTGCCTGGTGGGACATTTATCAAGCAGCGCCTGATGAATACGCCCGTGATCACCAACTTCGCGCCGAGCGTTTGCCTGGCGGGACCTGCTTTGCTCATAAGCACCTGCCATCCTCACTTTTCAACCGTGTGTTGAAAGTGGGTATCGAAAAAACCGTGACGCCGCTCGAACTGGGGCAATTGCAGAGGTGGCTGGCGACTTACGCGAATCCGGTACACAACATCGGTATGGACCCCAATAGCCAACCCCCGGAGGCAACTGACTGGCTTCGTTCGCTTGGGCTGGAAGTGACGGGCGGTGGAATTGCCCGCTTCGTCCACCACGGGGGCGAGGCGGCAGCGGTTCCCCGAAGCGAGCTGACCGTGCGTGACGTGGGCCCCTATGAACAGTCACTGCTGGGTGATGTGGTGCGCCGTGCCTTTGGTTTTCCCGAAGGATTTGACACCTGGTTCGGACAACTTGCCGGGCGTGCTGATTGGCGAGTCTACTTTGCCTGCGACGGTATCCTGCCGGTCGGGATTGGCGCGATGTATGTGAAAGACGGTCGAGCCTGGTTGGGGGTGGGCGCTACGCTCAAAGAGCATCGTGGCCGTGGTGCTCAGCGCCTGCTGTTGAATCGCAGAGTCTGCGATGCCTCTGCAATGGGCGTGACGAATATTCACGTGGAAACAGGGCACCCTTTACCCGGTGAGCCTATAGGACCTTCCTACAGGAACATTTCAAGGGCAGGGTTTGACGTGTTATTCGTTCGCGATCAGTACATGCCCAAGCAGGCAGGCTGATTGGCCCCCTGCAGACTCACGCCTTCTTGTAACGTCCTGAGCACGCATCACGAAATGACCACCGTTACGTGATGCGTCAGGCCCGCGAAGCTGTAGGTGAGCGAATGGAGCGACCACCCGCGCCCGGGTGCAATCCAGTCATGAGTCATCGGCATGGGTTCTGAAAGCGTTGATTCAAGATACCTGTGATAAGAGGGTTGCCTCCCGGCGGCACTTGAATAAGCACCTCTGGCTCGAAAACCAGGCTGACGACGCCTGAATAATTCCCGGCGGGTGGACGAGTGTTAATGGGCTCGATAGCTAATTCATACCTGACGCCTCTTGCGGCAACGCTCGCGGGAACAAGGGTACATCCTCTGTTTCCGTTGCTGTAGTCAACAAGTTCATAGTTGTTAAGAACAACGGCAAGATCAATGCGGTTATTGGCCGAATATAAAGCGGCGGGAGCGTCGAGGCGCACAATAATGCCCCCGCTGGAGTTTCTCATATCGAGAGAGGTCTTCCATATATCAAGTTGACGCCTGGCGACATCCCAATTAAGCCGCTGCGTGGCAGACAGATTGGTACCGGGCTCCGCTCTGACATAAAAGTCTGCCGTTGGAATTGAAGCGGCGATTTTCACCGTGATCTGTTCGGCGGCAAAAGAAGAGGGCGGCATCAAGAGCGAGGTTGTAAGCAACGCAACGTATTTAAGTCTAGACATTGTGCAGTCTCTTTTGGCGCTGGATTTGAGGTGTGCACACACTAAAAGTGGGAGGGGAAAGCGTAAGCCGTATTTCGCTGGCGCCAGTGAAGGCGAATTCTGGCGCAGTGTCGGAATTGCCCTACACGGCAGAGCCCGTTCAGTTTCAACATGGCATGAACCCTTCGGTAGTCCTCACGATGAAACGCCAATGAATAGGGCGATAAGCCTTGGTCAATCTGGCATGTAGGAAATGCCCTACATGATTGTTCGTGTTTGCTTCTTTGATTTTAGGAATCTGCTGACTATCAGCCGGAAAAACGCCACAAATCCATCGCGAAAAAGCTACATCTAGCTACTCGCTCGAAATGGAAATATGCATTCCGTCGCCGCGCTGGCCAGGCAGGAGCCTGATTGCAGGGGTAAGCGCAATACCAGCGTGCGGCACTCCGAACCGGCACTCACTTGCTTGGGGCCGGACCCGATTGCACATTTTGTTTTGTCGAGGTTTTACATGATCAAGCGTTTGATGATGGCGGCTCCTGTGGCTGCCCTGGTACTCGGTTCTTCGTTCGCCATGGCGGCAGAAACCATCACCGTACAACTGAGGGCGGATGTTCCCGCCAACGATTTCTACGTTCGTCCTGTCGCCGGTACGGATCTTTCCCGCGTGCAAACGATGATCTGGAATATCGCCTCTAACCGGTTGGATGCCTTGCGCGTCGATCTGGATATGCGCAGCACCACACGGGGAATCAACGCCAAGCTGGATCTGGTGCCGGAACTGGTTGGCGGTTCCAACCGAATCCCGCTGGTCGTTAAAGTCGGGACTACCACGTTGACCACTGCCTCAGGCCTGGTAGCCGCGGCGGCTACCGTCGCCAACGGTGCTCGTAACACATTGAGCATCGAACCTACAGCGAATGCCACTTTTGCACCTGGCAGCTACACCGGTACCGTCTCGGTCATTTTCGAACCGGCTGCATAACATTATTCGTTTTGAATAACGCGTAGCTCATGTGTTTGGCGGACGGCCGTGTCCGCCATTTTATTTGTGTGAGTGTTATGCGCCTGAGTAACTAACCTATGTTTCCAGTGATCTTGATTGCCACTTCGCTTGGCGTGGTTTTTTCTTTAAATGCCTATGCCAATACGGATGAGCGTGCTCCGGTATCTCGCAGTTTATTGTCTCAGGCGAAAAATATCCCGGCCGAGTTCGAAGAGTATTTATTTGATGTGCCCTTGGCGGTGCGTATCGAACGTAATACGCAGTTTCTGGGCGAAGCATTGGTGGTGTTATCTCGGGATGACCGCATAACGCTAGTTGATTTTACCGATCTTTCTGAAAGTGCTGTCAGCGCGCCCGAACGCGATACCTGGGAGCACTTTCTCAAGCAGGGCGTCGCCTTCGGCGACTGCACCCAGCAGTGCCCGCAAGGGTTGCTGGCCGTGCATTACAACCTGGAAAACTCCGTGGTGTCGATTTTGACCAACCAGGCGGAGTCCGACAGCGCGGCAACGGCCTACTACCAGCAGCCCGAAGGTGGCAGCAGTGGTTTGATCCTGCGTAACCAGCTGAACCTCACGGGCGGGCAAGGCCAGGACATGAATGGCCGTTACAACCTGGAGGCCAAGAGCAGCCTGGGTAACTGGACCCAGAACCTCAGCCTGCAATTGGCCCGCTATGGCCGGCCGGATCAGCCGCTCTACCATGCAGTGCAGGAGCTTTACACCCAGCGTGAGCTGCAAGGGCAATTCTTTCGCCTGGGCTATTTCACCCCCAGCTCCGAAGGTTTGAGCCGCCAGCCGCGTACGTTTGGCAACAGCCCTGACACGGCCTTGGGGATCATGTATGGCAGCTCCGACAGCCTGGCCATCGATCAGCCACAGCCCAGTGTTTACCCGATTTATGTCACGGCGAATCGCCAGGCATCGGTTGAGATTTATCGCGACGGCAAGTTGATCAACACTCAATTGGTCGAGTCCGGCTTGCGTGCCCTGGACACACGTTCGTTGCCCAGCGGCATCTATGACGTGCAAGTGCGGTTGATCGAAGACGGTCGGGTGACCTCGACCCGCCAGGAGTTGGTGTACAAGCCCAACAATTGGCGCAATACCGAAGATCGCTGGCGCTACAACCTGTTTGCCGGGCGCGAGACGCAGTTGTTGAGCAATTGGCAGTCAGAATCGAGCCAGGCGTTGGCCGCAGGCGCAGCGCTGAATTATTTGCTCCACCCGCGCGCGGTCGTCGGCTTTTCCGCCCGGCAGATCAAGGACGCCATGCAGTACGGCAGTTCTATCGACTGGACGCTGACCGACTCCGCCAGCCTGTACGCCAACGTTTATCAGACCGCGGGTTATGGCACCGGGATTGATCTGCAGAGCATTTATAGCTATGGCTCCGGCAGCCTTGTCGCCAGCCATTCACGTACCTGGCTGGACACCCGCAACAGCTATGAAACCCTGGCCGACGGCACGCGTCTGCGGCCACGCCAGGTGTTTGTCGGGCAGACCAGTACCTCGTCGTTATCGCTGAGCCATCGGCTGGACCGGCGGGACTCGTTGAGTGGCCGGGTGGCCTACAGCGATGGTTACAGCCAGGGCGCGGCGCTGGACCTGTCCTGGTCACGGCAAGACACCTTGTTCGGTTCGGCAGCCGACTGGCGGCTGTCGGTGTTTGACCGGCCCGGCAGCTTCAGCAGTGGTGAGCGGCGCAGCCGCGGGGTCGACCTGAGCCTCAACCTTGCGCTGGGTGGCCCTGGACAGTCGCTGACCGGCAGCGTCGGCAGCCGTACTGCCCGCGACGGTGGGCGTGATAACTCAGTGGCGCTGATGTACCAGAAAAACCTGCAAGGGCATGTGCTGCAAAGCGTTTCCGCTACGGCGATTCACGACACCTATGGCGTCGGGCTTTCCGGCAGCAGCACCTTCCAGACATCCACGGTGACGGGGGATGGTTTCGTCCAGCGCTCGTCCTACAACGGCCACCTGAGCGGTGGGGTGAACCTGGACAGTACGATCGCCGTCGGCGGGAAAAAAATGGTCATGACCAGCCAGAGCCAAACGGCTGGGGCCGGGATGATCGTCGATCTGGAGTCAGATATTGCCGACGTTTTGATACGCGCCGACGATTTGAGTGGCGGCAGTTTCAACCTGCGGCCCGGGCGCAACTTTGTGCCGCTGACCGCTTACAAAAGTGGCCAGGTCAGTTTCGACTTTGAAGGCAACAGCGTACCGGCGGCGGCCATCCAGCCAGCCCGTACCCGTTACCACGTCAATAAAGGCGGGGTGGAATACCGGCAACTGCACGTGATGAAGACCCTCACGGTCCTGGGGCGTTTGCTGGATGCCCAGGGGCAACCTTTGAAGGGGCATCACTTGATCAATCACGCCAGCCGTGGCGTGACGGAAGTGGATGGTTTCTTTTCCATGGAAATGAGCGCCCGTTCACCGGTGCTGGAAGTGCGTTCTGGAGAGCTGTTGCTCTGTCGTTTCAAGCTGGACCCGAGCCAGGTCCTGGCTGGCCAGGATGTGTTGATGGTGGGGGACTTGCGGTGTTTGCCCGAGTCCCTGGCTTTTAAATAACGGGCGCGTGGTGTGGATTATTGAGGTTGGACAGCATGAAGTATTTATCGAATGTCAGGGGTTATTTGAGTGTGTTGTTGTTGTTTTTAGTCGTGGCGCCTGTTGTGGCTGCCAGGGCGGAAGTGGTTGAAATTTCCGCAACGTTTCGATCTGAAAATTTAAGTTCAAGAAATAACTTTTTGGATACCACGCGCTCATCAGGTTGCCCGTGGGGTATCAGCATGTGCTCGACGGCGGCGGTGCCACGCATTGCGATACCCGGAATAAGGTATGCATCGTCAGGCGGCGTACCCATCGATTCCGAGGTGGGCTTGAGGTTGCCTTCGGCTAATCGCTCGGTGTCGTTGGTTCATGAAGACGGCGTCAGCACAAGTGAGATGTTGTTTAAGGTTGACGGTGTGGGCGGTACATTGCCCACCCCGGAAATGGGCCTGCCGAGTTATTGGATTGGCGGCGGTACTTTTTCTGCCGGGATAACTTCGTGTGTGGGCCACTCAGGTGGGAACAGTTCAAAGTATATGTTTTTTTGGGGGATAAACGCTTCAGATACTTGCACGAGAAGAAATGCCAGGCCTATGGAAACAGTGGTCATGGATGATCTGTTTTTACGTTACAAAATCACCCCGCCAAATCCGGCGAACATGAAGCCGGGCGTCTATCGAGGGAGCGTGAGGTATAGCGTTGGTTCAGCACGCGAAGACATCGCCTTTCTCCCGTTAGGGGGGCGTGTTACCGATAATGTATTGGTTATTAACTTCACCGTGACCGTCCCGCTGATGTTCAGAGTGGATGTGCCAGCCGGGGGCCAAAGAGTAGAGCTGACTCCGCAGGAAGGCTGGGCAAATTGGTTGTTGCGCGGCCGTAAACTCTCCCGGTTGGTCAAGCATCAGACATTCAACCTATGGTCGAACGCGCCGCTGACCATGAGGTTAGAGTGCACAAGCCAGATCGGCGACAGTTGCGCACTGCAAGAAAAGGGTGGCGCTCTTGCTGTGCCGGTTAATGTCAGCGTGAGTCTGCCAGGGAATTTTACCGACAGTTCAAATGCCAGGGTCAATAACAAAGTGTTGAGTGTGAGTGGCATGGGGGCGGACAGTTTTAAGCCCAGTGGCTATATAGAGCGCCAGCCAGGAAATTTACAGTTTGAAGTCAGTGAAGAATCGGTTGCCGAAATGTTGAAGCGCCCTGGAAGCAATTACAGCGGTACGGTGACGGTGGTGTGGGAAAGTACTATTTAGTGTTATCCATCTATTGAGTGAGCATTTATTCATGAAAGCGTTATTTTTAATTGTGGTGGCTGGGTTGTTAAGTGGTGTGGCTCATGCGGGCCCGCAAATCGATGTCGGCGTGATGTATGACTATCTCGACGGCGACAAAAGTTCGTTTTTGAAGCGCGTCTTCAATGCCGGTGACACTACCGCCTTCGTCAAGATCAATGTCCTGGAAATCGTCTACAACGCCGAAGGCATGCCCGAAGAAGTCCCGGTGAAAAACCAGCCGGAGCTGGCCGCACGTAACGGTTTGATGGCCAGCCCAGCCCGTTTGATCGTCCCGGCCAACGGCATGCAAGGCACTCGCCTGTTATTTATGGGCCAGCGTGATCAGGAGCGTTACTTCCGGGTGCGTTTTGTGCCTGTCATCCCGGCCAAGGAAGATCAGTTTGCGGTCGCGGAAGAGGAGCGCGCAGGTTATGAGAAGACCTTGAGCGCGGGGGTCAATGTGCTGGCCGGCTACGGGACGATTTTCTTTGTCAGGCCGACCCACACCCAATTCGACACTCAGGTCAGCGAGGCTGCGTCCCGCTACCTGATGACCAATAAAGGCAATAGCGTGGTGATCATCGATGAGTTCAAGGACTGCCCGCTGGGCAAGGACGTGGACTGCAAACCGACGACCAAACACCACGTGTTGCCGGGCAAAGCGTTCGAGTTCGACAAGCAGTCGGGGCGTGAGTACCGATTCACCCTGATCGAAGGTTCGACGAAAAAGGTGCTGACCATCAAAGGTTAGCCATGACGTTACAGGCGCCTGACACTAAGGGACGGTCCATGGACAGGTTATTCAAGTGGGTACTGTTGTGCGCAACAGTGGGGGCGTTGACCTTGTGCAGCATGAGCGTCTTCGCCGCCGTGGAGCGTAAGCGTTTTGATCTGTCGGTCAGTATTCCAACGGTCGACTTTCACGTGTTGCCGGTCAACCCGCAGGTACTGACTCACGAGCAAGTGCTGGAGTGGGATGTACGCAGGAATGACCTGCGGCCGCTGGTGGCCGATTTCGATGTCAAGAACAGCGCGGGCGCGATCAGTGCTTACCTGGATTCGGCACCGACCATGAGCAATGGCAGTGCCACGTTCAGCCTCAATGTACGCTTCAACGGGGTCGACTTGTTGGTGCAGCGAAATAATATCCGCACGGTGGTCACTGAACCGGCGGCCCGTATCGGCGCACGCGTGCCCCTGGAGATTCAACCGGTGCGCCCGGCCAATGGGTATGAGGCCGGGACTTACTATGGCAATGTGCGGATGATCTTCGATGCCGTTGCGCCGCGCTGAAGGTTTTTTGACTATATTGTCGGCTGGGCTGCTGTCAGCTTGGCTCCACGGCTCTCCAAGCGAGCGGGCGCCCATCCTTAAGAGGCTTACATGAAAGCACTGGTAGTCGATGACCATCCGTTCATTCGCTCGGCGATCAAGTTGGCGCTTGAAAAAGAAGGGCTGGAGGTGGTGGGGCTGGCCGCGGACGGTATAGAGGCGATCCATCAGGCCAAGACGTTGTTGCCAGACCTGATGGTACTGGACATTGCGTTGCCCCTGCTCGATGGGCTGGAAGTCATCAACCGCATCGGTACCCTGGGCCTGCCCATCCGGATCCTGGTCCTGACCTCGTTGAATGCCGAGTTCTATTCGATGCGTTGCATGAAGGCCGGCGCGGCGGGTTACCTGGCGAAAACCGGGGATGAAGTGGACTTGGGCCGGGCGGTCAAAGCCATCATGTCGGGTTATACCTTTTTCCCCAACCTGGCGATGAGCACCGTGCGCCGGGATGATTCGGATGTCAGTGACCAAGGCCTGATCCAGAAGCTCTCGGATCGCGAATTGTCGATCCTGCAGCAGCTGTCCCGAGGCATGAGCAACAAGGAAATCAGCGAAGCCATGTTGATCAGCAGCAAAACGGTCAGTACCTACAAGGCCCGCCTGATCGAGAAGCTCAAGGTCAAGTCCTTGGTGTACCTCGCTGATTTTGCCCGTCGCAATCACCTGATTTAGCGGCCCATGAACCTGCGCGCTATCGCCCACGTGGTGCTGTTGCTCGGCAGCTTGCTGCTGGTGTCGACTGCCTATGGGGTGGCCGAACCGTTCAAACTGTTCAGCCGCTCCAGCGCTGCGGGCTTGAGCCTTGCGCTGGATGAGGAGGACTGGCGCTGGCTGCGCGCCAAAGGGGTTTTGCGCCTGGGGGTTTCGGCCCCGGATTCGGCGCCGCTGGACATTACGTCAGACGATGGCACCTACGAAGGGTATACCGCCGACTATGCCGGGCTGTTGTCCGAGTTGTTGAGCATCCGGGTCGAGGTGCTGCGTTTCGATTCCCGCGAAGAGTCCATCGAGGCCCTCAAACAAGGCAAGATCGACCTGCTGGGGTCCTCGACCGGGTTTGAGTCCGCCGATCCGGAACTGGCCCTGTCGCGGCCCTATGCCGATAGCCAGGCGATGCTGGCGGTGAGTACACAAACGGGTAACACGCCGCTCGACAGCACGCTGGCCGGCAAGCGCCTGGCCATGTACGACCACTTTTTACCGGCGCAGATGATCAAGGGCCTTTATCCCGACGCCACGTTGAAGTTGTATACCTCGGAGCTGAGTGCGCTGGGTGCAGTGGCGTTCGGGCAGGCCGACGTGTTCCTCGGGGACGGGATCACCACCGGCTATGTGATCAACAAGTACTACCCGGGCAACGTGCAGATCAACAGCTTTGCGCATATCTCCTATGACGATGTGGCGTTTGTGCTGTTGCCGGGCAATCAATCCCTGTTGCGCATCATCAACAAGACCCTGGAAGCCATCCCTTCGTGGAAATACCTGACCATCCTCAGACGCTGGAGCGCCGGCGCGGTCAATCTGCCCTGGGCCCAAACCGTCGATTTCAGCCCGCGGGAGCGGCGCTGGCTGGAGGCGCACAGAAAGCTGAAAATCGGCGTGTTGGATGACTATCCGCCTTTGTCTTTTTTTGACCAGGCCGGCCATTACCAAGGCGTGACCGATGAGGTGCTGAAGAAGATCAGCACGCTGACCGGTTTGCAGTTTGAAATTGTCCGTCTGCAAGATATCGATGAGCTCAGCCGTGCGCTGAACAACCGGCAGGTCGACGTGCTGGCGGGGTTCAATCGCACCTCGGTGCATAACGAGATGTTCAATTTTACCCGCTCATACTTTGCCAGCCCCTTTGTGCTGGTCGGCCAGAGCAACCGGACAGACATTACCGGCCTCGACGATCTGGCCGGTAAAAAACTCGCGTTGCGTCAGGACCATACTGAACGCGAGTACCTCGTGGAGCGCTATCGCGCGGTCAACCTGGTGGAAGTGCCGACGGGGGTCAGGGCGATGTCGCTGGTTACTGACGGCAAGGTCGATGCCTCGCTCAATACGTTGATGCATGCCAGCTACTGGGTTCGGCGCAATTCGCCGGCCCAGATAAAGATCATCGGCTCGGTGGGCGATGTGACGGCGCAGTATGCTTTCGCGGTCAATCATGGCTCGCAGGACATGTACTCGGTGCTGAACAAATCCCTGGCGGCGATTTCTCCCGAGGAGTTCGACCAGTTGGTCAACCGTTGGCACTACGAGGTGACCATCGACGAATCCTCCTGGCGGCGCCACCGGAACACGATTATCCAGGGGTTTGTCGGTGCGGCGATTTTGCTGCTGATCGCGTTGTACTGGATTTCCTGCCTGCGTAAATCAATCCGCCGCCGCGAGCGGGCAGAGGAAGCGCTGACCGAGCAGATGCAATTCATGCGCGTGCTGCTCGATGGCACGCCACACCCGATCTATGTCGGTGATCGCAACGGGCTGTTGCTGATGTGCAACTCCGACTACCTGCGCGCACTGGACCAGCGTTCCGATGACGTCATCGGGCAGCCCGTCGCCCAAGGCATTCTCGGCTGGCAAGGCGAGCCGGGCTACAGCGCAGCCTATGCCCGAGTGCTGGAGACGGGAGAGCCTTTGCTTGAGGACCGCGTCATCAGCCTGCAGGGGGCGAAGCAGGTGACGGCCCAGCATTGGCTGTTGCCGTTTCGCGTGAGTGGCGGAGAGATTGGCGGAGTCATCGCCGGTTGGATCGACATTGGCGAACGCCATCGCCTGATGAGTCAGCTACAAGAAGCCAAGGACGAGGCTGACCGCGCCAACCGCGCGAAAACCTCATTCCTGGCGACCATGAGCCACGAAATCCGCACGCCAATGAACGCGGTAATCGGCATGCTGGAGTTGGCGCTCAAACGCGCTGACAAGGGCGTATTGGACCGCTTTTCGATAGAGGTGGCCTCACGCTCGGCCCACGGGCTGCTGGACCTGATCGGTGACATTCTCGATGTGGTGAAAATCGAGTCCGGCAAACTGACCCTGTCGCCCCAGCGGGCCAACCTGCGGGCGCTGGTGGAGTCGGTCGTGCAGGTGTTTGACGGCGTTGCCCGGCAAAAGGGTTTGCACCTGGTGCTTGAGTTCGATGGGCAGGCCAGCGGCGACGTGTTGGTGGACCCCCTGCATTTCAAGCAGATTCTTTCCAACCTGTTGAGCAATGCCATCAAGTTTACGGGCCAGGGTTATGTGCACTTGAGCCTGAATGTTTTGCCGACGGCGGATGACAGCCGCATGGGGCTCAGGCTGCTGGTCAAGGACACCGGCGTGGGTATTTCCCAAGACAATCAGAAACGGCTGTTCAAACCCTTCAGCCAGGTCCAGGACGGCGGGCAGTCGGCTTACCGTGGGTCGGGCCTGGGGCTGCTGATCAGCCGCACGTTGTGCACCCTGATGCAAGGGCAGTTGAACCTCAGCAGTGAGCTGGGTGAGGGGACGCAGGTCGAGGTGCTGCTCAGCCTGCTCAAGCTTGCGCCATTGCCGCCGCAGGTGTCTGTGCCGCAAGCCGAGCCCCAGGGAGGTCCGCTGCGGGTGCTGGTAGTGGATGACTATCCGGCCAACCGTATTCTGATGTCCCAGCAGCTCGGTTACCTGGGGCATTCGGTCGTCGAAGCCGAAGATGGCGAAAAAGGCCTGCAGGCTTGGCGCGATGGCCAGTTTGATGTGGTCATCACTGACTGCAACATGCCGGTGGTGAGTGGCTACGAACTGGCCAGGTTGATTCGCCAGCTTGAACAGCACCAGCAGGCGCTGCCTTGCCTGATCCTCGGGTTTACCGCCAATGCCCAGGAAGAAGAGAAGCGCTTGTGCCTTGAGGCCGGCATAGACGATTGCCTGTTCAAACCGGCCAGCCTGGCGGACCTGCATGCCTGCCTGCGTCTGGTGGAGTCCAGCTTCGTGGCGCCGCCGATTCAGTTGAGCAGCCATTTCGACGCGATTGACTTGACCGGGCTCGACCAGTTGACCAGTGGTGACAAAGTCGCCATGCGCAGGCTGCTGACAGACCTGGCCGTGAGCAATGAAGAGGATTCGTTGCGGCTGGTGAAACTGTTCGGCGAACAGGACCGTCCAGGGTTGGCGGAGTTGGCTCACCGAATCAAGGGCGCGGCGAAAATCATCAAGTCAGAACGCATGATTCAATGCTGTGAACAGCTGGAGGTCGCGTGCAAGGCGGATGACGCCGAGCTGTTGGTGCAGTCGGTGGACGATCTTCAGCAGACCATGGAGCAACTGTCGGTGATTCTCGAGGATTGCCTGGAGCAGCTGTTAACGGAAGAGGGCGCGGCCTGAGTCAGGCTCAGGCGTTTTCGTGTAGGGCATTTCCTTCGATGAATCGGAAAATACTCCGCCTTCCTCAGGCCGTGCCTGACTGAAGCCCGCCTCTCAAATTCGCATACTGGCGCCCTGCATCTTTGTGAGCGCCTTATGAACGTCCCGGCCACCACCATTCTGGTTCTTGAAGAACACGCCTTTCAACGCTCTATCGCGGTGATGATGCTCGAGCGCTCCGGCGAGTTCAACGTGTTGAGCGCCGCCACGATCAAGCAGGCGCATAACCTGTTGCAGGGTGGCCAGCGGGTCGACATTTTACTGTGCGAGGTGCGCATGGACAGCCTCGACAGCCTGCTGTTTTTGCGCCAGTGCGGGCAGAAACACAACGTGCGTTCACTGGTGCTCAGCAGCGCCTTGAACCCCGACGTGCAACTGGCCGTGGAAGCGTTGGTGCCGCAGTTGGGCATGGCGTTGCTGGGTACCCTGGAAAAGCCTTTGCAGCAGGATCAATTGAGCAAGCTGTTGGCGCTGTACCCCTGCAAATCGGTGGCCCGGGACCCCGGGGGTTCCTTTCGTGCGCAGGCCAGTGAATTGGAAGTACGCAAGGCGTTGCTGGAAGGCCATATCCAGCCTTATTTCCAACCCAAGTTCAATTTGCAGACGAATGAGGTTGTCGGTGCCGAGGTCTTGGCACGCTGGCTCCATCCTCGGCGCGGCGTGCTGCCTCCCGCGGTGTTCATGCCGGTTCTGGAGCGGTGCGGGTTGTTGAACGAGTTGTTGTTTTCTCAGCTCCATCAGGGTTTGGCGTTGCAAAAGACCCTGAAGAAGCAAGGCCGCAGTGTTGCATTTGCCTATAACCTCGAAGTGGAACAACTGGCCAATCCGACGCTGGTTTCCAGGCTGGCCGCGGTATTGAAGAGCCATGGCATGCCGGCCAGTGGTTTGATGTTCGAGTTGACCGAGCGCGGGGCCTTCACCGCCAACACGGTCTATCAAGAGAGCCTGGTGGGCTTGAGAATGCTTGGCTGCCAATTATCCATCGATGACTTCGGTACTGGCTTTTCCTCGCTGCAACGCTTGTGCCAGGCGCCGTTCAATGAGCTCAAGCTGGATGCCGAGTTTGTCCGGGGGGCGGCCTGCGACAAGCGCTGCCAGGCCATCATCCAGCACATGCTTGCCCTCGGCTGCTCGCTGGGGATGTCAGTGGTGCTCGAAGGCATTGAAACCGAGATGCAGCGCCAGGCTTTGATTGAGCTGGGGGCAACCCTTGGGCAGGGCTACCTGTATGCCGGGCCCATGAGCGCTGCCGACTGGCTGGCCTGGCCGCTCACGGTGGGCTACGGAAAAGTCGACGGGCTATGACGAACAAACGCCTGCGGATCATGATTGTCGAGCGTGATCATCTACAACGCTTGAGCATCGAAAAAAGCCTCAATGGGCTGGGGTATTACGCCATAACCGGGATGAACTCGGCGGCGGAAGCCGTTTCGGTACTGCACTATGCCCAGCAGCTGTTTGACTGGGTGATTGCCAACAGCGAGTTGGTGGCCGAAGCAGACATCGACTTCCTGGCGCTGTGCCGGGACCACCCTTTTGTGCGCCATACCCTGATGTATGAATGCCCCCTGCCGGTATTCGAATCGTCCAGGCGGGGCTCGTCAGTGAAGATACAGTCGACGTTGTCTCACCTGCCTGACAGCCATTCCATGCGTTGGCTGATGCAGAGCCTTGAGGGGGTTGAACCTGCTGAGCCTGCATGACGTCATCCTTGCCTGGCTGGGCGATGCCAGCCCGGGAAGGGGTAGGTCGCCCTGCGCACGAGGTGTACAGTGCCCGAGGCTCAAGCTGCCTCCAACCGAAACCGAAAAAACAGGGACGTCATGAAGCCTCTTTGCTTGCTTTCAATCGCACTGCTCGCCGGTTGCACCCCGGCACCCAGATACCTCGTGCCCGACGGCGCACCCCAGGCGCAGATCCGCAGCGAACTGGACGCCCTGGACAACCATCGCAACGCCCTGAACCTGTCCGAAGCGCCGACCCTGGGCTGTAAATACGGTAGAACCGTGGAAGTTGTGCCGGGTGGGCAGTTGGTCTCGGTCTACAAAAACACCTCGAATCCGCCAGGTTACTTTCCGATCGAAGCCGGCAAGCCGCTGCATCTGGTCATGCGCGGCTGGGCCAACGCCAACCGCACGTGCAGGATAGGTTTCGTCAGTGAGTTTGCGCCGGGTGCGCGGTACGTGATCAAGGGCGGGATTGTCGATGACCCGTCGGCCTTGAGTGGTTGCCATATCACTATTTTCAACGCGGATTCAGGCTTACGCGTCCCCGTCGCAGACGAGCCGAAAGTAGAGCGTGGCTGCGCATTGGATAAGCTGCCACTGCAATGACGGGCAGGGCTCAACAGTTGAGCACCGGCGTATAACGCTCCTCACGTTTCTTGAAGTGAATCGGCGCCATGGGGACTTTCTCGCCATTCACAAAAATAGCCGGAAAGGTCAGGGTAAAGTCATCCAGGTCACCTTTGCCCAAGGGCGTGCCCTTGCTGTCGGAGTTGTTGATGTCTCTGGGATCAAACCCGGTTTTCAAACGCTCGACGCTGACCTGATAGGTCTGCCCGGACGCCAGTTGTACAGTGACTTCAGGTGATGCGGCGCTGACCCAGAGCGGCGTCTGCCCGTTGTCCAAAGCTGGTTTATAAAGGCGGCCAAACAGGCGAAGTTCCGCATCGGCTGATTTGACATTACCCGGCCAACTCGGCGTGCCGGGTGGCGCCACATACACCAGCACGCGAACCCAGTTGAGCGCTTGCGAAGCGGGCATGACGCTGATGGCTGCGTGCGCGCCGGGGCAGGTGCGTGAGAGCAGGGCGTTCTGGCCAATGCTGGATTCGGGGTGCAGATAAGGCCCGGTGCTGCAGCCCGTGACCAGTGCCAATGCTGCGATGAGGAGGTATGTCTTCATCTGCCAATTCCCTTTGCCGTTGTGATAGTGGGTGCATTTAAGCATGTCTATCGCGCGGGCTCGCAAACGGCTATTCAGCCAATGGCAGACAAAGAAAAGCCCACGATGGGGGCGCGGGCTTAAAAGGTGTTCGCTTAGGAGCTGAGTTCAAACTAGGCGCCCGACTGTGAAAACCGTGTGAAATTGGCGTGCGCATTATGTTTTTTGCAATGCGGCGGTGTGCTCGCGTAGTGTGCTTGCTTCCTGCCCAACCTGTGCAAAGGTGTTTTCATGTCAGATGAAGTGCGGCTTGTCGTCATTATCACCGCCCAGCCCGGCAAAGGTTCGCAGCAGTTGGCTGCGTTTGCGAAACTGGCGCCTCAGGTCAGGGCCGAGGAGGGATGCCTGCAATACGATTTGCATCCGGTCGTCGGCAACCCTGACAGTTTTGTGTTGATCGAGAAGTGGGCGTCCAAAGACTCACTGGATGCCCACCACAAGGCGGCGCATATGGTCGAGGCGGCCAGGCATAACCCGTCTTTCCGTGCCGGGCCTGCAACCGTTTTGCTGCTGGACGCCGCAGTGCTACCTGCCTGAGTCTGAATGACTCTACAGTTCCACCCGCCGCAATCTGCCGCTCAATGGCACCACTCGGTTGTCTGGCGTGGGAACCTGCCGCCCCGTCAGGCCCATGCCCTCACTCACCACCACCGCCCCCGGTACCAGGCACAGGTTGGACGGGGTATCCAGCCCGCGCGCCAGCACTTCGACGTGCCCATTGTGCAGGTTGCACCGCAACAACCGCCCGCTGAACCGGGTGAAACCGCCATGCAGCGGTTCGCCATCCCAGCCCGGCGGCAAGGGTTGTTGCAAATGGCTGCACAGCTCCAGCACCAACAGGTTGCCGTTCGGGCACAGCGCCAGCCCGGTGGGCAGTTGCAGGCCGCGTATCACCACCTCCATCTGTCCGTTGGCGGGGTGAACCCGGATCACCTGGCCCGCGAAGTCCGCAAAGTCGATGCCCTTGCGCGCCGGGTCGCCCTGCAATTCACCGGAGAACAGGCTGATCAGCACTGCGTCGGTCTCGGGCTCGTACACCAACGTGACGGGGACGGCTTCCTGGTCCTGGTCCAGTTCGGGGAGTTGCGCCAGCACGCGTTCTTCCTCGCCATCGCGAAATTCCACCAGCTGGTTGGTATCGGGCTTGACCGCCAACCAGCTGCGCCGCGTCGGGTGGTAGCACAGCGCATTCAGATTGCCGCGGCTATGAAACACCGGCTCTGGCGGGCTGTATTGCAGGTCGAGCAGTTTGGAGCCGCCGACATAATCGGTCTGGCTGGCCAGGCAGCGCCCGTCACCACTGGCAATATCGGACAATCCCATGATTTCATCGCGCAGCATGCGCGCCTGCATGTTCATCGCGCGAAACCCTTGGGCGACGACTTCACCGCGCAGGTAGGCGCCGGGTCTTTGCGGGTCAGGCGCCAGCCGGCTGATGCGGCCGCTGAACGGCTGGTCGGGCAAACCTGAGCCGGCTTCAGCCAATAACAGGCTGCCATCGGCTTGCAGGCACAGGCCGCGCGGGTTGAGCAGGCCTTCGGCAATCCATTGACTGGGGCGCAGGGTCTCGGTGGGCTGCGCAGGAATATGAATGCTCATCGGGTTTCCCTCCTATTGCGGTGGCTGCCACGGGCTGCCCGTGAGGTAGGCGCGCAGCAAGGCACGCTGCGCAGGCGACATCGAACGCACCACCGGCATGAACAGCGTGGTGCCTTTGTAGGCGTCTGCGGTGCGCGCGAGGATGGCGTTTTTTGCCGCCATGATTGCGTCCGGCTGGTTCAACGGCACGTAGCGCGACATGGCCGGGAAGGCCAGGTAATGAAAGCGCAGCACGTTGGGGTACACCTGTTGCCAGGTGATGATGCTGCCCTTGGCGATGCCAAAGTCGGTTTGCGCGTATTTGCGCAAGTTGGTGAAAAACGCGCCGTTGTCCACGCCATTCGCCGTGCACGTCAGCGAGACAAACCCGGCCTGGGCCGCGCTGCCTGATTTCAGCGTGACGGGAAAGCTCAGCGCCTGTTGGCCGGCATTCAGCGTCATTGACGCCGGAAAATTCAGGAAGTCGGTGTACTGCTTGCCCTCATAGGTCCCCGGCGCACTGGCTTGTACGCTGATTTTGGTGGCGCTGGGCACCGGCCCACCCAGGTAGCTGACCCGCAAGTTGATCGTCAGCCCGTTTGGGTAGTCTTCCAGGTATACGTTGCGCTGATCGGCATACACCCGGTAGGTCGACTCGATGGCGTTAAGCGTCTTGCCGTTCACCGCCGTCGGGCCGGTGATGGTCAGCGCGGTGGTCCTCACCGCCTGCTGCTGGCTGGTGTTCAACGGCAGGTCGACAATCCCGCCGTACACGTAGTAATTGACCAAGGGGCTCGCGGTCGGGTTGAGGGTGGTCAGCGCAGTGCCCCCGGCGGCAATCGTCACCGGCCCGTAGTTCGCATTCGGGCCGATGGGGCTGGTGATGTCATCCCGCACGGCACGGAAGGTTTGTTTGGGGATGACATTCACCATGTCCAGGCTCAACAAGCCGCTATTGCCCAGCGCTGCATAAGCGGCGTTGCCGGTGCTGAGGTTGACGATTTGCCGGCCCGGCTGACAGCTCAGCGGCTCGCCGGCGAAGGCCGGGGCCAGCGTGCCGATCACCCGGCCAATGCTTGGATTGGGGGTGAATTTTTTCGCGGCGTAATCCGCGTCCAGTTGTGGCGTGGTCATTTGCGGGCACATCTCGAACATCACGAAACGCAGCACAATACCGGTGGCACCGGGCGCCTGGATGATCGACTTCAAACCGGCGCTGTTCTGGTTCCAGCTGACGATGCTGCTCAACGGGAAGGTCAGTTGAAAGGTGCCGCTGGCATGGAACGAGCCTGGCGCATCCATCTTCGGCGGGTCGAGCACGCGGCCGGTCACGTCGAAACTGCTGCACACCGCATTGTTGCGAATCAGCAACTGAATGTTGTTGCTGGCGCCAATTTGCAGGCCGCCGACGAATATCTGTGTGGTCACCGAGGACGTCGGGTCGAGGTCGACCATCATCGGGCCCGACACCGGGCCCTGGCCGGTCACCGGGTCCACCGAGCCGAGCAGGTACACCGGTTGGCCGATGAGATCGCCGGTGGTGCTGATGTTGCCCGGGCTGCCTTGCGAGCTGATCAACGCATTCTGCATGTCCACCACATGCTGGCCGTAGTGGTTCCAGCCACCGGCGGTGTAGTAGTTGCCGGCGGGCGCGTTGATCATGTTGTTCAACTGGTCGTCGGTGTAGGGCTGCGCGCCCGGCGCCAGAGTCGAAGTGGTCAGGTCGAACAGCGGCCAGTCCGGGTTGCCATTGAACGGAATGGTCGGCGAGTTGTTCGGCAAGCTCACGTCCGTGCGGATGCCGCCCCAGAAATTCAGTCGTGGTCCGTTGAGAATGCTCATGGTCTATTCCTTGTCCGTGGCGTGAGGGGTCAGAGGCGGGTTGGCGAATTTGAACAGGTACGAGAAGTCCGACTTGAACGGGCTCTTCACCGGCGTCGCCATGGAGTGGCAGTTCATGCAACTGCTGTTGGGCTGGATGTAGCTTTCCATGGTCACGTTGGCCGACAACGCGGGTGTGGGCTGGCCCAGCGGGTTGCTCGGGTTGTTCGGCATCAACGGGCGTTGCGTGGTGACGAGCTGGTAGTACTTCAACACGCTGCGTTGCAGGCCGGGGTTGGCGCGGTAGTTGTTGTTGACCCAGTTCGTGACGTCGGCAATCGGCGTCACGCGGTTCAGCGGGTTCGGCGTCTGGAACGTGGTGCCGGCCTTGGGCACGCACACCAGCTGCGTGCCCTGGGTTTGCCAGTTGCACGGCGACTGGTTCAGCGCGGCGGCGGGGGCCGCGGCATTGAAGTAGGAATACGCAATGCCCGGCACCGGTTGGTCGACCCACTGGCCGTTGACTTTGGCCTTGGGCGGCACGTTTTCAATTTGTTCGAAGGTCGACCAGATCCACTGCGGGTAGCCATTGACCTTGGTGATGATATGCAGCCCCACCAAGCCCAAATAGGCCTCGCTGACCCCGATCTTCTGGCCCTGGCTGTTGAACCGCGCCACGCGCGCAAACTGGGTGAGGTAATGGCTGGCATTGTCACGCGGGGTCAGGATGCGCCAGCTGGATTTGATCTCGATCACGCCGTTGGGGAAGTTGATGTTGTTGGCCCTGGACACCACATTCGCGTTGTAGAACGTGTTGCCCACGATGTAGTTGTAGGACGCCTGGTTAGCCGAAATATCGTAATAGGTCGGGTTGCCCGCCTGGTCGATCAGCCAGCCGCCGACGGCCTGGTCGATGGAGTTGACCAGCGTGCTGTTTTTCAGCGCGGCAATGTTGATGATGCCCAGGCTCTTGGCCTTCAACGGGCTGTTCCACGGCCCCGGGTTGGCCGCCCCCGGCAGGAAAATTTCGCTGACGGTCTTGTAGGTCTGCCACACGGTGTAGCCGGGGTCGCCGGGCTGTTTGCTGCAATTGGGCGCGCCGCGCTGGCCGTCCTGGGCGGGCCAGTTCAAGGCGATAAACATGTTCCAGCTGTATTGGTCGAACTGGTCCTGGCCGGCGTTGGCGGCGGGTGCGCTACTCGGCGGCTGGCAGTTCAATTGGGTGGCCAGGGTGGCCGGTTGCGGCTCTTCACGCGCCTGCGCTGCCAGGCCGATCAGCCCAAGGGCCATCAGGCAAAAACTCAATAGATTTTTCATCGCGATTTGTCCTCACCTGTCAGGGTTTGCGCGGCATCAACTGGTTCCACTGCGCCTTGCGCCCGTTGCTCTGGGACGCGGGCGGCTCGAACAGTTGGCATTGCGGCGGGTTGGTCGGGCACATGGCGGCGACTTGTGCCCAGGTCTGGGCCGGGTCGGGTTTGGCGATGCGAAAGTTGGTGTAGTTCTGGCTGACAATCGGCGCGTTGGCCACGCTGGTGTCGCCGGAAAAGAAGAAGGATTGCGGCAGCCGGTAAGGCGGTTTGCCCGTCTGCTGTTTGTTGAACGCATAGCCGAACAGAATCGGCCCCGACGGCGATTGCAGGTCCAGCGCATAGGCCTGCACGCTGCCGCCCAGGTTCTTGCTGCGCTCAACGCTGTAGGGCAGGTGCTGCACGAAATCCTGGCGCGGCGGGTGGTTCATCGGCGAGAACATGCAGCAGGCCGGCATGTCTTTCGGGCGGTCCTCGGGGTAGGTCAGGAAGTAGGCCTTGTTGCCCAGTGACACGAAGGAGCAGCTGTAGTTGTTGTTCTTGATCGGGAAGATCGGCAGGCAGTATTTCTCGTAGTGCTCCAGCATCGCGCCGAAACCGTCGCCATCGGCGGGGATGTAGGTGGTGTCGTAGTAGCTGGTGCCGCGTGAAACCGTGTAGTCAGAGGGTTTCAGGGTGGATGGCGGGTTGCTGTAGGGCGGCGGGTTTTTCTCGTAGTTGTTCATCACCCGGTACATGGTCCAGTCGCTGATCCATTGCGCGGGAAAGAACGGGTCGGATGGCTCGCCGGGCAGGCGTGTGGCGATGCAATTGCCATTCTGCGCGTTGCACCCTTCGGTGTTGTGCACCCCGTTGGTGAAGTACACGGCGCCGCTGTCATCCGCAGCAAACGCGGCGGGGCAGAGGAACACAATCAGCAACAGCAGTCGGCTCAAGAGGCTGGCGTTCATAAGACACTCCTTTGAAAGCCGGGTGACAGGTGTGTCACCCGGTGGTCCTGTGTGCGGCGTTAGGTGTAGTCACTCATGCTGAGCTGGATGGGCGGGTAATTGCGCTTCACCAGCGCCTGCGCCCACAGCTCCAGCACGGCACGGCGGCTTTGCGGCATGTCACGGGTGATGGGCATCGCGAGCGTGCTTTCTTCCTGATAGGCCTTGCTGATCAGCACGATCAACTGGTCGACGGCGCCTTCGATGCGCGCGAGGTTATTGAGCGGCATGTACTTGCTCATGATCGGGTACAGGTAATAGAACGGCTGCAGGATGAAGGGGTAGATGAAGGTCTCCCAGATCACCTGGCCGGCGTCTTCGCGCTGGTAGATCAGGTTCCAGGCGTTGACGAAATCCTGTTGCATCTGCGGTTCCTGCGGCAGCACCCGCAGCGGCGCGAGGAAGTCGGTGTAGGCCTGGCCCAGCGGGAAGCTGAACGGAATCACCGGCGCCTGCTGACCTTCCTGCACAAAGAAACGCAAGGTCGGAAAGCCCGGCGCCAGGGCTGTGACCGTCAGGTTGGCGATGCCGTTGGCGTCGGTCTGGATCTGCGTCAGGCTGTACTGCACCGTGCTGTTGAGCGGGTCTTGCAGCGTGCCTTGCCGGGCAATCGGGTTTTGAAACGCAAGGGTTGGGCTTAACGGGACAGACGCGGGTGTCGGCAAGAACGCTTGATAAGTCACGGGCGTGGTCTGGTCGGCTGACGCCGCCAACCTCGTCGCCATCAACTGGCGCCCGGTGCCGTCGGTGACATGGCTGGGCAGGGTGACCACCCCCTGGAATTGCGGCAGGTTGGCGCTGTTGTTCGCCGGGTTCGCCGGGTCGTTGTTGAACAGCGTGAAGTTCGCCGCGTTACTGAAGGCCAGGTAGTAATCGGTGGTGCACAGCATGTAGGGGTTGCCGTATTCCGCAACCCACAACACCGTGCCGGTGGGGGCGGGCAGGCCGTCGTATTGCACCATGACCTGCAGCGTTTTGGTGTCGCCCACGTCGATGAAACCGGCGCTTTGCACCACCTCGGCGGTCCACATCTGCTGGGTCGCGGCCACGACGGGCGTGGTGCCTTGCCAGTGCAATTCGAGGCTGCCGGTTTGCAACTGTGTCTGCGCCTGCACGGTGAGCGGCAGGTCGAGAATGCCCGAACGCTTGTCGAATTGCAGTTGCTGGTAATCGGCATAACCGAATGTGGCCAACGGGCTGAATTGCGTGCCCTGGCGGATGCCGATCTGGTAATTGCCGGCCTGGTATTTGGCGGCAATCGGGATGTCGGCGGCCTTGTCGACCGGGTAGAACGGGAAGGCATTGCCCAGGTCCAGCGACAAGGTGTCGCCATGGGCCTCTACCGAAATCACCCCGAGTTGTACCGGGTTGGTATCACCGGGCGAGGTTTTATAGATGGGCACCTTTTGCGCCGGCACCAGGCGCCGGCCTGCCGGAGCGGTGGGGAACTCATCCGCAAACCACAGGCCCACGGTGCCGACCGTGCGGCTGTAGGCCGGGTTGAAAAAGATATCGCCGACGTTATCCAGCGCCTGCTGGTACATCGCCTGTACCTTGGCCTGGGCCTCGGGGCTGGAGCTGTGGGTGTCGATAGGCGGGTAGTTGTTGAGGATGCCGTTCTTGTCGTAGCAGGTCAGGTAGGTGGTGAAGCGGAACATCAGGCCCTTGGCGTTTTGCTGGGTCATCTGCGCCTGCAGGTTTTGCAGCAGGGCCGAACTGCCGAGCACCCATTCGAGGTTCTCTTTCGGGAAACAGGTTTGCCAGGTGGTGGTGACGTAACTCAGGCCGCCGAGGTTGGCCCAGTTGAAATTCAGGAAACGGTCGAGCATGCGGTGCTCACGGTTGAGCGTCAGGCTGCAACCGCTGCCGCCCAGCACCAGCTTGTCGAAGTACAGCGCGGTGAAGGTGTTCTGCCACGGGCTCACGTCGACAAAGCGCGCCGGGGAGTTGGGCGCGCCGCCAAACGGGTTGCCGAGCAACTGGAAGCTCTGGTTGATCAGCGGGTCGCTGCCCACATGGCCACCGTCCGGCAGCTCGCCGCCGGTGATCACCGATTGGGTCCCGTTGTAGCTGACGGTGCCGCAGGCGTTGTCACCGAACAGGTTCCATTCGCCAGGAATCATCGGTGTGGTCAACTGGCCGGCATTGCCCGGCACCTGCATCACATAGCTCGGCACCTGAGCAGGGGCCAGCGGTGCGATGGTCCAGGGCAACAGGGTGGTCGCGGCGTTCAACGGGGTGATGTTGAACGACTCCAGAAACCGCCAGTTCATGCGCATTTTCACGGCGTCGTAGAGCGGGTACATGTCGTTGTTGTTGGCGGTCGGCGGGTTCCAGAACATATGGCCACCGACGTAGATGCGCGGGAAATTCAATACGCTCATGTCAGGCTCCTTAGCGTTGCCACTGGGCGCGTTTGAGCGACCAGACAAAGTCCAGTTTGTGATAGCCGACAAAGTCGGAGGCCGGCAGTGCGGCGGTGGGGTAGACAATCCCGCCGTTTTTGTTGAGGGCGAAATTGAAGTAGCCCTGCTTTGGCGAATACGCCGCAGTGCCGTGGCAGGCAAAACACGAGGATTCGCTCTGGAACGCCGACTCCAGCTGGGAGTTGGCCAGCAGCGTCGGGTTGGTGTTGGACTGCACGCCGATCAACTCGTATTGGGCCAGCGCCGGAAATTGCGCCTGGAACGTGGTGTTGACCGGTTGCGCCGCAGCCGTCGGCCCGGTGCTGTTGGTTATTGGCGTGGGCGGAATCGCGTTGGTCACGGTGTACTTGCTGTTGTTGCGGTTTTCGAAAGTGGTCCACACCCAGTCCGGGTTGAGTTTGTTGATCACATGCAGGCCGCTCAGCGCGGCGTAGCCCACCACGTACTCTGTGCCTTGCTGGTAATAGGTCTGGGCGATGTAGTAGCCGTCATTGGCCAGTTGCTGCTGGTAGGTCGGGTTGTTGCCGATCCACAGCCAGGCCGCCTTGAGTTCCCATGCGGTAAAGGGAAAGTTCAGGTCGCCTGTCAGCGCGGCCTGGCCGTTCACGTTGTAGACCTTCTGCTGCACGATGTAGTTGAAAGTGTCTTCGCCCATCAGCAACTGGAAGCGCACCGCCTGGCCCTGTTCGGCCTGCGGCACCTGGCCGCCCATTTCCAGGATCAGCCCGTCCACCTGTTGCGTGGCGTTAAGGTTATGGAACAGGCGGCTGGTGTTCATGCCCATGGCCTGGGCCTGGCTCAGCACCGCAGCGGGCACCGGCGTGCGCTGGGCGTAGGGCAGGGGCGCGGCGCCTTTGGCCAGGTAGATCTGGTCCGACGGCTTCAGGGTTTCCCACACCAAGTCCGGGCTCTGCGCCGCCGCCGGTTGGTTCAGGCAGGCGAACCAGTTCCAGGCCAGGGTCTCGGGGCTATGGGTAAAGGTGGTTCGCGTCTTGTCGATGTCGCCTCCAAATTGCAGGAAGTTGCTGCAATCGAAGGGGGTGGTGGTCTGGGCCTGGGCCAATCCGGCCAGTGCACTCAGTACCGTTATTGATAAGGCTCGCCGCATGGAAGCTCCTTGGCTGTGGCCAGTTCGGTGTGGGGGCGCCCCAGGAAATGCTCCAGGAGCAGTTGTTTCACCGCCGTGGCCGCAAGATGCTGCGGTAACGGCAGATCACAATTGGTGATCAGCAGCGGGCCGGTCTGCGTGCTGGAGGGCAGGCGGCCGTGGCTGCCACGGACCAGCCCGGTGTCCAGCGGGATCAGGTCCATGTAGTAGCGAAAGCCGAGTTGCTTTTGCAGCAGGCGCCGCGCGACTTTCAGCTTGGGGAAACGAATGGCCGGGTCGATGAACAGCTCGACCGGGTCGTAGCCGGGCTTGCGGTGAATGTCCACGGTGCGCGCAAAATCCGGCGCCTTGCGGTCATCGAACCAGTAGTAGTAATCGAACCAGAACCCCTTGGCGGCCACGGCCACCAGCTCGCCGCTGCGCGGGTGGTCGAGCTGCCAGGCTTGCTGCCCGGCCTTGTCCAGCACGTGCTCGATGCCGGGCTGGCGCTGCAACAGGGCTTTGACACGCGGGATGTCCTCGGCGCGCTTCACGTAGACATGCGCAATTTGATGGTCGGCCACCGCAAATGCCGCGCTGGCGCCGGGGTCGAGCAATTCCCAACTCAGGGATTCGCGCACTTGCAACAGGCCTTCGGAGCGCAACAGGCGGTTGATCGACACCGATTGCTCGACGGCTTCGATGCCGTATTCGGAGAGCAGCATCACGGCCGCGCCCTCGGCTTCGGCGAAGGCGAGCAAGCGCCCGACCTCGGCGTCAATGGCGCGCACTTCATCCGTAATCGACGGGTGATCAGGCCCCACGCGTTGCAGGCTGTAGTCGAGGTGCGGCAGGTAGATCAGTTGCAAATGCGGCCGGCTGATCTTGAACTCGGCCATGGCGCACTCCACGATCCAGCGGCTCGACGCAATACCCGCCGCCGGCCCCCAGAAACCCGGAAACGGAAACGCACCAATCTGCTGTTCGATCTGTTCATGCAACCCGGGCGGTGACGAATACAGGCCAAACTGCTTGCGCCCATCGGCCGGGTAATGCGGGCGCGGCGTGATGGAGGCGTCGACGTCGGCGTACATGTTGTACCACCAGAACAACTGGCTGCAGCGAAAGCCCGGCATCTCACGCTTGAGGGTATGCCAGACCTTTTCACCCCGGATCAGCGCATTCGGTTGCAGCCAGAACCGCACCTCGGCCTGGTCGCGAAAGTACCAGCCATTGCCGACGATGCCGTGCTGCGACGGCGGCGCGCCGGTGAGGATCGACGCTTGCACCGTCGAGGTCACCGCCGGGAACACCGGCTGCAGCGTCGCCATCTTGGCGGTCTTGAGCAGCGTGTTGATATGCGGCGTCGCCTCGCCCAGCAGCGACGGCGTGAGCCCCACCACGTTGATCAGCAGCAGCGGTTGCTCAGAAGGCATCGGCGCAGGCCTCCGCTATCCGGGTTTGCAGCAGGTTGCGCTGGCGCAACTGGTCTTCGACCCAGCGCAGTTCGGCAGCAATACCTTCCAGTTGTGCAAGTTCGCTGGCCGGGCGCAGTTGGGCGGGCAGCACACCCCAACTGTAGGTCTCCACTTCCAGCACCGGGCGGAAATCGCCACGGGCGGCGAGGTAGTCGAAGGTCTGCGCCAGGGCCACCTGGCTGCCGCTCAGCTCGGGCAACAACAGGTGTTCGCTGAACAGTGGAATGTGAAAGTGAATGCGCAGCTCGGTGAACCCCGCACAATTCTCCAGCGCTGCGGGCAAGTCCGGCCAGGCCACGCGACGGCCATGGGTGTCGAGGGATTTGACCTGATGCAGGTAGGTGGTTTCGGCAAAGTTGCCGAGGGTGTTGAGCACGTGTTCGCGACGTTTTTCATCATTGGCCGGCAAGCGGCAAATCATCGCGTTGGACAGCTGGATCTTGCCCACCGGCACCCGCGCCTGGCGCAGCCGGTCGAGGGACTGGTAGCAGTCCTCGAACATCACCGCTTGGTGGCACACGTCAAAACACAGCGCCAGGTAGGCATGGTTGGGATCGATGGCCTGGCGGTGATGAAAGAAGGCGATGGTTTGCTCGGTGTTTTCCAGCACGCAGTCGGGTTCCATTTCCAGGCAGAACACGATTTTTTTGCCGGTCTCGCGGTGCAAGTCCGCCAGCGCCGCGGTGAGCTGGCTGAGGTGTTCGTCAGCACGGGTTTGCAACGCCGGGGTCCAGGTGGCGGCGTAGCCCAGCGGCACGCTGGAAATCACCCCTTGGCGGCAGTCAGGTGGCAAGGCGTGGGCGAGAATGCGCGCCAGGTCGAGGCTGTAGGCCAGCCGCTGCGGGTCGGCCCAGTCTGGCAAATACACTTCGGCTTTCACCGCACCCTGATGGAACTCGCCATAGGGAAAACCATTCAACGACGTCAGGCGCAAGCCGCTGCTGTACAGCAGCTTCAGAAAGTGTGCGCGCGCCGACTCGTTTTGCAGCTCAGCGGCCGCACGCGCGCAAATCCACAGGCCGCTGTCCTGTTCGCTCAACCCGCGCAGGCGGCGCACACCTTGAAAGTGCTGCTCGATGGAGGCGCGCAACCCGGCCAGGTCGCGAGTGGGGTGCACGTTGCTGCAATAGCCGACCTGGCTCGCGGTCCAGCCGCTGACGGCACTCATTTGACCACCGGGTCCTGGCCGCGCAGGGCCGAGTTTTCCTGCCATTGCTTGCGCTGGTCGATGGGCAATGGGGTGCTGACCAGCGCCTTGTCGAGCTGGCCGCTTTGGGCAAAGAAATCCACCGGGTTGTGGAACAGCACCTGCTCGACCTGAGCCTCAGAGAAACCCGCCGCGAGCATCGCCTGGCCGGTTTTCGGTACTTTGAGCGGGTCGCTGATGCCCCAGTCGGCGGCGCTGTTGACCACCATTTTCTCGGTGCCGTATTCCTGCAACAGCGCCACCATGCGCTGCTCGGACATTTTGGTGTTGGGGTAGATCGAATGGCCGCGCCAGCAGTCGCTGTCGAGCACCAGCGGCAGCGTCAGTTCGTTGAGGTGGTCGATGATCACCAGGTGCTCGGCGATCCCCACTTCACGGATCACGGCGAGGGTGCGTTTGGTGCCGCCGATCTTGTCGCGGTGCGGCGTGTGCACCAGCACCGGCAAGTTGAATTGCCTGGCGAGTTCCAGCTGCGCGGCGAGAAAACGGTCTTCTTCGGGGGTGATGTCGTCGTAGCCGATTTCGCCCACGGCGACCACGCCGTCTTTGACCAGATAACGCGGCAGAATCTCCAGTACTTCGTTGGCGATCGACAGGTCATTGGCCTCCTTGGGGTTCAGGCCGATGGTGCAGAAATGGTGGATGCCGAACATGCTCGCGCGAAAGCGTTCCCAGCCCAGCAGGGTGTCGAAGTAGTCGACAAAACTGCCCACGCTGGTGCGTGCCTGGCCCTGCCAGAACGCCGGTTCAATGACCCCGGTGATCCCGGCGGCGGCCATGTTCTGGTAGTCGTCGGTGGTGCGGCTGACCATGTGAATATGCGGATCGAAGTACTTGAGCATGGTGAATCCTCGTCAAGGAAAAAGGCGCAGGCGGTGAGCGGTTCAGTTCAGGTGGGCGTGCCATTCCGGCGGCAGGCGCAAGCCGCCCAGGCGCTGGCGTTGCGCGGGGCTGAGCAAGGGGAAAGCGATGGCGTTGGGCAGGCCGGGGGACACGGTTCGCGCGGCGGCGAGTTGTTCGTCCAGCAGGTCCAGCGCCAGCTGATTGAGCGTGACGCCGTGGCGTTGCTGCAGGCCGATGACACGACGGATGTCCAGGCCCATGCCCAAGGCTTTCAGCACCAGCTGGTGAAAGGCGCGTTCGGGGTAGTGGCGCGAGGGGTAAGCCGTGTCGAGGGCAAGGGCGGCGAACACTTGCGGGTTGCTGGTACGCCCGGCCTGCAAGGCCAGCGCCAGGCACAGGCCGTCGCTGTCGAGCCAGTCGAGGGCCTTGAGCAGCGCGATTTTCTCGTGGTCGTCGCCCCACAGGAACAGCTGGCGCAGCGTCGCACATTGCTCGGCATCAGCGGTTTGCTCAAGTGCCTGGGTCAGCAACAAGGCCCTTGCCAGTTCGACCTCGGGCGCCTTGAGGTGACGCTTGCACTGGCCGCTCAACAGCGCCGTGGTCGTGGCGCCCGGTTGTTGAGTCAGGTGCGCCTGTGCCTGCTGCCACCACTGCAACTCGGTAGCGTCCAGCTGTTGGGCAAGGGCTTGGCGATAGTCGATGAGGCATTGCTGGCGCATGTTCATGTTGGCTTGATCCAGCGCTGAAAGTGGGGAAGCAGGAAAAACACCAGCACGCACAGCAGGCTGCCCAGCGGCTGGTCGGCCACCGCCAGCACCAGCGCATCGAATAGCGGCAGGGCGGCAAGGCCTGCGCCGATAAACGCGCGTACGCTACGGTGCTGCGGGTCAGCCAGGTGCTTGCGGTAGTGCCAGCCCAGCCAGCCGAGCCACAACATCAGCACCGGCCAGAACCACAGGCTGGCGGCGTAGATCGCCAGCGCGAGCGGGCTGAGCATCAATAGCAACGGCAAGCGGCTGATCAACTGGTTGCGGTGTTCCTGGCGGGCCAGGTAGGTCAGGCCACTGATGTACACGCCCAGCAGCATCGCGCAGAGCCAGATCGGTTCCGGCGGCACCGCCAGGCTGGCGGCTGCGGTGAGGTACAGCGCCGAGCGGCAGGCGCCCATCAGCCACACGCTGTGGGCGTATTTTTTGTGCAGCAGGTTGTAGCCAACGATGCAGCCCACCAGCAGCACCACGCCGCCCAGCAACCAATGCGGCTGGTCAATCAGGCGGCTCAGGCCGAGTACCGCAGCGGCGGCGAGCACCAGCAACAACGCCGTGGCAAGGCCGACCTGTTGACGACTCGCAAGGCCCAGGGTGATGGGGCGCGGGTTGTGGTGTTGAAGGTCCCAGTCGGCGTCGAGCCAGTCGTTCAACAGCATGCCGGCCAGGTACAGTAGCGACAGGCTGACCAACAGCAACCCCCACACCAGCGACGACGGTGGCGCCAGGGCCCCGGCGCTGCTGGCGAGCAGTGCGGCGGCGAGGGTGTTGGTCCACACCGTGGGCAGGTTGGACACGCGGCCCAGGGTCAGCCAGGTTTTCACCGTGCTCTGGCTCATTGTGCGTAACCCAGGCGCAGGGCCATGTCGCTGCGGGTGACCAATTGGTGCAGTGCCCATTCCATTTGGGCGTCATCGATTTCATGCAGGTCCACCGACTGACCGATCCGGTTGAGCATCGGGATCGACAGCTGCCCACCCAAGTGCTGGCGGAAGTCCTCCAGGCCGAGCAACACCTGCGAGCGCCCTTGTGCGTCTTTCAGGCCCAGTTCCGGCGGGCACAGGTTGAAACCCAGCGTGTGCAACAGGTTCATCACGCGCTGGGTGTCGGCATCACTCAACAACCCCAAGGCATTCGCGTACAGCCCGTCCAGCGCCATGCCCACCGCGACCGCCTCACCGTGACGCAGCCGGTGGTGGCTGAGGTTTTCCAGCTTGTGCGCGGCCCAGTGGCCGTAATCCAGCGGCCGGCCATTGCCGCGTTCGAACGGGTCGCCGGCGCCGGTGATGTGCCCCAGGTGCAGCTCTGCACAACGCCGGATCGCGTAGCGGCTCGCCGGGTGGTCGAAGCGGGCGAGGGCGTCGGCGTGTTGCTCCATCCACTCGAAAAACGCCTGGTCCTTGATCAGCGCCACCTTGACGGCTTCGGCAAGCCCGGCGATCTGGTCGCGGTGGGTGAGGCTGGTGAGCAGTTGGAAGTCGTTGATCACCGCCGTGGCGGGATAGAAGGCGCCGAGCAGGTTCTTTTGGCCGAAGGCGTTGATGCCGTTTTTCACGCCGATACCGGCGTCGTTCTGCGCCAGCACGGTGCTGGGGATGCGGATCAGCCGAATGCCCCGGTGGAAGGTCGCACAGGCGTAGCCCACCGAATCCAGGACCGCGCCGCCGCCCAGCGCCAGCACGTAGCAATGCCGGTCGAGGCCGTGGTGCAGCATGTCGGTGTAGAGCTGTTCCAGCACGTGCGCGGTTTTGCTCAGTTCACCGGCGGGAACCGCAATGGGCGCGGTCAGCAAATGCAGGTCGGTGGCGTGGGTGGTGAAGTAGGCGTCGATCTGCGTGAGCAGCTCCGGTGCGCTGTTGAGCAGTTGCTCATCGGCGAACACCATCACCGTGGCCGGCCTTTGGTGCTGAGCGGTGAGTTGCTGGTACAAGCAGGGGTTGAGCGGGTCGAACAGGTGATCGGTGAACACCACCGGGTAGTCGTAACTCACCTCGAAACGGCCGTGCAGCGGTTGCCCGGCATCGGGTTTGCGCAAGGCCTTGAACAGGCTGTAGCCGGCCACGAACAGCAGCGGCAGCACCATGCTCGCAAGGATCGTCACCAGCAGCGCGTTCTCCTCGATCAGGAAGGTGCCAATGGCCGTGTAAGCCAGTGCCAGGCCGGCATTGGCCAAGGTGGTGATGAGTAAAAACGCGCGCAGCGGATAGCGTTGCATGCCAGCGGCCACCACCGAGGTTTCCGCCAGCACCGGCACGCCGCGCAGGCAGATCAGCGACAGCGTGTTCAGCCGGTACGCCAGTTGCCCCGGTTGGCGTTGGTGCAGGCCCAGGCGACCCGACAGCAAGCGAAAATAACCGGCCCCCAACGCATAGCCCAACCCGGCGCCCAGGCACAGGCCGATAAAGATCGCCAGGTAACCGCCGAGGCTGCCGAGCAGGGCCACTGCCAGCAACGCGACCATGCTCGACGGCACCGGCAACACCACGTCCAGCGCGAGCAGGGCGATCAGCAACAGTGCGACAGACAAGGCGCCGTTGGCGGTGGTGGGCTGGAACTGATTGAGTTGAATCAGAACGTGCTGAATCTGTTGTTCGAATAACAGGAAACTGGCGATAACCAGTACAGAGAAAACCATCAATGACAGCCAGAAATGATCGACCGGCCCCTTTTTCGAAAACGCACGACGCCACTGGCTGCGCTTCATCAAAGCATCCCTTTTCAAGTGTAAAGACCAAGTTCCGTTTCAGTCGTCAACGCTATTTCAGAGCAACAGAGCCCCCTGCCTGGAGGGCTGGTAATACGGGCGATTGAGTACGGCGGTGAAGGTATTCATGAACGTAGACGGTTGTGGTTTTTTTGCAAGTTCAGGCGGTAAAGGAGTTGCAGGAGGGGGCGCAGGCAGGGGTGGGAAGCGGGTACTTGGCCAATAATTACAATTACTTGTATGGCTTTTTATGCGGCGTCAATAACCCGTTTTAAAACCTCCAACTTACTCACCGCGCAGCGATGTTAGTTGGGTGGGTTATTGCCGCTGGCTATAAGTAATTTGGTCATACTTGGTTGTCGAGAACAATTCCGTTTAAGCCGTGGAATGTTTAAGGTGCCGAGTCTGGAACAGCGCGATAAACAGCGACTTCATCCGAACGAATCGTCTCTTTCAAGGTGTAAGTTGAACCGGTTTTGATCTTGACCTTCCACTGCTGCGTTGCCCGTGATGCGTTGGCATTGAAGGCGGCGTCCGGCACCGCCGCGAGGTTGTCGTAGCGATACAGGGTGTAGGCAACGTCCGGCTTCAAACCGGAGATCGTCAGGGTCAGTTTCAACAGGCCCGGCGGCGGGCGCTTGTTGGCGTGTTGCGCCATCGCCGGTTCCTCGGCGTTGACATCGGTCCACAGGCGCACCGGCAATGTTTCACCGTCGTGATCGACGATGCCGGTGATCGCCACGCCAAACTGCTTGCCGCGCGGCAGGGAATACACGGCCCGCGACGGCGCATTCGCCTCTTGGCGGCTGGCCTGGAATTCGCCGAACGGGAACGGGTAGCGGTAGACGGGTGCACCGTCGGGGGCCCACAGGCCGTTGTCACTCAATGTCAGCACATCGTCGGCGTAATAGCCCGGCGATGAGGTGAACGGGTGCTTCGACGAGACGCCCAGCACCGGCACGATATGGTCGTACTGCGCGTCACCGGCCTCGATGTCATCGGAGCCTTCGAAGTGGTGCATGTTTTCATACACACCGATGATCACCGGGTAACCGGCCAGCACATTGCCCTTGACCCACGTCAGGAAATGATTGGCGTTTGGTGTGCTGACACTGTTCCACTGCTGCGCCTGCAAGTGCATGCGTGCAGCAGCAGCGGCATCGTTGACCCCCGGCAATAACTGGCTGCCTGCCTTGGACTGGTCGACACCCGGGCTGGCGAGGGCGCGGGCGTCGTATTGGGAAACGTACTGGCCGTAATAGAGCCCGGCGCTGATGAACGCCACTTCGCCGCAGTAACCGTAGTTCGCCGTCCATTGCAGGCGCGGCGGGATATCGTTCTTCAGGCGCGCGGCGGCCGAGTCCTGTGCCCACAGCACTACGGGTAACAGCAGGACCATGAACAGCCTGTGTGGTTTGAGCCTCGACATCTCGATCGCCTTTGACAGTGAGGCCCAAAAGCTTACCGACCCTGGGTGGAGTTTCCCGCGAGGCTGTATGGAGAAACGATGGAGGCGCTACCGGCGCAGGCTGTTGCGGTACGCCTTGGGCGAACGGCCGGTGATGCGTTTGAAAGCGTTGCTGAATGCGCTGTCCGAGCCATAGCCCAGGGATTGCGCCAGCACCGCGATGGGGGTGTTTTCCTCGCGCAAGGCTCGCTCGGCAAGATGCATGCGCCATTGCGTCAGGTAGGTCAGTGGCGCTACGCCGGCAACGGCCTTGAAATGAAACGCGAACGTGGTGCGCGACATCGCACAGGCGCCCGCCAGTTCTTCAAGCGGCCAGGCGCGTTCGGGCTGTTCGTGCATCAGGCGCATGGCCGGCGCCAGGCGCGGGTCGCTCAATGCGCGCAGCCAACCGGCGGGCAAGTCGCTGGCGGTGCTCAAATGCGCACGCATGATCTGAATGAACAACAACTGCGACAGCTGCGCGCAGGCGAGTTGCACGCCGGGCAGCGCGGCCTGTTGTTCTGCCACCAACTGATCGAGTAACCCGCGAAATGCCATGGCCTGCGGCGAAGCGGCCGACACGTGAATCCACGGCGGCAACACCTGGGCCAGCAGGCGCCCGCTGATGGGGTCAAGCAGCACATGCCCGCCGATATAGGTGAAGGCCTCGCCGTCACCCAACTGTGCGGTGTTCTTGCCGGACCCGGAAAACAGCTGCATGGCATCCACCGGTTCCACCGACGGTTCACTGGACAACACAAAGCCGCGCGCCGCCGTCAGCAGGCCGACGTCGCCGGTGTCAAACCTTACCGGTTCGGGCTCGCCGTCGATGCTGACAAAGCAATGCCCTTTGATCACCGCAAAGAACTTGATGGAAGTGGGCGGGGGAAAGCGGATCGCCCAGGGGCCCCCGGCGCTGAAGCCGCCGGTCATCAGCGATTCGGCGTGGGTCAGCCTGAGGATGTCGGAAAAGGGATCACTGCTCACATTCGTACTCTCGCGATAGTTATCTGCACGCTGGCGCATTCAACGTCCGGCAGGGCGACTCTATCATGGGCGCTTTCCGATTCGCTGAATCCTGACCCTGGAGGTCACCATGCTCGAGACACCTACGTGGGTGCTGGTTACCGGCGGCACCGGTTTTATCGCGCAACACTGCATCATTGCCTTGCTCAACCAGGGCTATTGCGTACGCACCACCGTGCGCTCGTTAAACCGTGAAGCCGAAGTGCGCGCCCACCTCAAAACCGGCGGCGTGGAGCCGGGTGAACGGCTGGCCGTGGTGCGCGCCGATTTGAGTGAAGACCGTGGCTGGGCCGAGGCCGTTGCCGGTTGCGCCTATGTGTTGCACGGCGCCTCGCCCACGCCTTCTGGCGATCAGACCCGTGAAGAACAATGGGTCAAACCAGCGGTGGACGGCAACCTGCGGGTGCTGCGCGCCGCGCGCGAGGCGGGGGTCAAACGGGTGGTGCTGACGTCGGCGTTCGGCGCCGTGGGCGTGGGCCATCCGCCGATGCACCGACCCTTTGACGAGACCGACTGGAGCAACCTGGATGCGGGCCTGGCGCCCTATCAAAAGTCCAAAACCCTGTCGGAGCGCGCCGCCTGGGACTTCATCGCCCGGGAAGGGCGCGGGCTGGAGCTGGCGGCCGTCAACCCGGTGGCCGTGCTCGGCCCGGCGTTGGGCGCGGACTATTCGCACTCCATTCGCATTATCCAGCGCCTGATGGAAGGCCAGGGCGGCTGCCCAAAGATCAACTCGAGCTTTGTGGATGTGCGCGACGTCGCCGACCTGCACCTGCTGGCCATGACCCACCCGGCCGCCAGGGGCGAGCGCTTTCTGGCTTCGGCGGGGGAAAGCCTGTGGATCAAGGACGTGGCTCAGGTGCTGAAACGCCGCCTGGGGCCTGCCGCCTACAAGGTCTCGACGCGGGTGTTGCCCAACTGGCTGATACGCCTGCTCGCCCGGCGTAACCCTAACCTGGCCAACATGGTGCCGTTGCTGGGCGTGAAACTGAATGCCAGCAGCGCCAAGGCCATCCGCCTGCTGGGCTGGGCGCCGCGTTCGCAGGAGGCGTCGATTGTCGCCACCGCCGAGAGCCTGGTGCGCCTGGGTTTGGTGGGGCACAAAGCCTGATGCTGGCTTAACCGGCGGTGTAGCGGAAGCCGCCCGATAGCTTCTCCTTCAGAAACCCTACCAAGGCACTCACCGACTTCGGCACATGGGGCGAGTACGGGCGAATCAGGTAGATTTCATCGGCAAACGCGCCTTTGAGCGTCCAGCCCTTGAGCACCTGCACCAGCTTGCCGCTGGCCAGTGCGGCGTGGGCGCTGAAGTCCGGCAGCAGGGCGATGCCCAGGTGGTTGAGCGCCGAATCGCGCAGGGCCTCGCTGTTGTTGGTGGCGAAGCTGCCGGCGATGGGCACGGTGAGGCGTTCGGGTTTTTTGCTGCCGCGCTCGAAGGTCCAGGCGGGCTGGTCGGTGCCGCGCGGGTAGAACAGGCAATTGTGGGTGCCGAGGTCGGCCGGTTCGCGCGGCTCGCCGTGGCGTTGCAAGTATTCGCGGGTGGCCACCAGCACCGACGAGGTGTCGCACAGCTTCCACGCCACGTGGGTTTCCGGCACCTGAAAACCATGGCGTACCGCCAGGTCGTAACCCTCGGCCGCCAGTGAGCTCAAGGCATCGGATACATCCAGTTGAATGCGCACTTGTGGGTACTGCTGCAGAAATTCCGACAGGTGCGGCACCAGTTGCTGGCGGGCGAATGCCACCGGCGCGGTGAGACGCACCAGCCCGCGAATCTCGCCGGCCGAGTCGCGCACCGAGGAGAAACTGCGCGCGATATGCGCGTAGGCGCTGCGTACTTCACGGGTCAGGGATTGCCCCGCGTCGGTCAGCCGCACGCTGCGCGTGGTGCGGGTGACCAGCCGCGTGCCGGTGGCCTTTTCCAGGTCCGAGATGCGCTGGCTGACCGCCGACTTGCTCACGCCCAGCCGCGCCGCTGCAGCCGTGTAAGTGCCGTGTTCTTCAAGCACCGACAACCAGTGAATATGGGTCCAGAGCCCCTCGATTTCAGCCTTTTCCATGGTTCTATTGTTCGCCTGTGAGGACAATCAGTTCTGGATTCTGCTCTGGTTTGGAACAAACCGAAAGCCTATCGTGTGCCTCAACGCTACCGACCCGGGATCAACCGCCATGACCACCACGATTGAGCACTACATCAACGACCAGCGCGTGAGCCGCGATGATCGCTACCAGGACGTCTACAACCCGGCCACCGGCGAAGTCACCGGGCGCGTCGCACTGGCCAGCCGCCAGACCGTGGCCGAAGCGGTCGCTGCCGCCCAGGCCGCGTTCGCCGGCTGGGCCGACACCCCGCCAATCCGCCGCGCCCGCGTGTTGTTCGAATACCTGCACCTGTTGCGCGAACGCAAAGACGACTTGGCGCGCATCATCGTCGCCGAGCACGGCAAAGTGTTTACCGACGCCCAGGGCGAAGTGGACCGGGGCATCGATATTCTCGAATTCGCCTGCGGCATTCCCAACCTGCTCAAGGGCGAGCATTCCGACCAGGTGTCCCGTGGCATGGACAACTGGACCATGCGCCAGCCACTGGGCGTAGTGGCCGGTGTCACGCCGTTCAACTTCCCGGTGATGGTGCCGATGTGGATGTACCCGATCGCCATCGCGGCGGGCAACACCTTCATCCTCAAGCCAAGCCCGACCGACCCGAGTGCATCGTTGTTCATGGCCGAGTTGCTGCGTGAAGCCGGCTTGCCCAAAGGCGTGTTCAACGTGGTGCAGGGCGACAAGGAATCGGTGGATGCGCTGATCGAACACCCGGACGTCAAGGCGCTGAGCTTCGTGGGTTCGACGCCGATTGCCCAATACATCTACGAAACCGGCGCGCGCAACGGCAAACGCGTGCAAGGCCTGGGCGGCGCGAAAAACCACATGGTGGTGATGCCCGACGCCGATATCGAAAAAACCGTCGACGCATTGATGGGCGCCGCCTACGGCAGTGCCGGCGAGCGCTGCATGGCCATCTCCGTGGCGGTGCTGGTGGGCGATGTGGGTGACAAAGTCATCGCCGCCCTGACTGAACGCGCCAAGCAATTGCGCATCACCGATGGTCGCGATTTGAAAGCCGAAATGGGCCCGATTGTGTCCAAGGCAGCGCTGGAGCGCATCAGCGGCTACATCGAGCAAGGCGTGCAAGCCGGTGCAAAACTGCTGCTCGACGGGCGTGATTACGTGCCGACCGAAGCCGGGTTGGAAAATGGCTTCTGGCTGGGTGCGACGCTGTTCGATCACGTGACCCGAGAGATGAGCATCTACCGCGAAGAAATCTTCGGCCCGGTGCTGGCCTGTGTGCGTGTGAGTGACTTCGCTGAGGCGATCAAGCTGGTCAACGATCACGAATTTGGCAACGGCGTGAGCTGCTTCACCCGCGACGGCAACATCGCCCGCGAATTCGCGCGGCGCATTGAAGTGGGCATGGTCGGCATCAACGTGCCGATCCCGGTGCCCATGGCCTGGCACGGGTTTGGCGGCTGGAAGAAGAGCCTGTTTGGCGACATGCATGCCTATGGCACTGAAGGCGTGCGGTTCTACACCAAGCAGAAGTCGATCATGCAGCGCTGGTCGGAAAGCATCGAGCAGGGCGCGGAGTTTGCGATGCCGGTGTCCAGGTAACCCAAGCCAGCCACATTTTGATTGGGGGTGTGTCTGACGGGGCGTTGCGGATTCAGCAGGGAACTCCGATCTACCCGGCAACACCGATCACCTGTGGGAGCTGTCGAGCTTTAGCGAGGCTGCGAAAGCGGTGGGTCAGGCGGCATCTCCATCGGCAATGCCGCCGCCTTCGCAGGCAAGCCAGCTCCCACATTTTGATTGGGGGCGTGTCTGATGGGGCGTTGCGGATTCAGCAGGGAACGCCGATCTACCCGGCAACACCGATCCCCTGTGGGAGCTGTCGAGCTTTAGCGAGGCTGCGAAAGCGGTGGGTCAGGTGACATCTTTATCGGCAATGCCGCCGCCTTCGCAGGCAAGCCAGCTCCCACATTTTGATTGGGGGCGTGTCTGATGGGGCGTTGCGGATTCAGCAGGGAACGCCGATCTACCCGGCAACACAGATCTCCTGTGGGAGCTCTATTGCTGAGTCTCAAGCAGTTGATGGCAGGCTCTGGTTTTCTATAACCCGCTTGATCGCCTGAGGCGATTGCCCAAAGGCGCGCAGAAACGACCTGCGCATCCGCTCCCGGTCTCCAAACCCGCATTCCCTGGCGATGATGTCCAGGGAATGGCGACCGTCCTCCATCATGGTCCGTGCCGCTTCGACCCGCAGATGCTCAATGGCCTTGGCCGGCGACTGACCGGTTTCATCCTTGAAGATCCGGCTGAATTGGCGCGGGCTCAAGTGGGCCACCTCGGCCAGTTCCTCCACCGACAGTTCGGCGCTCAGGTGTTCCTTCGCGTAGATCAGTGTGCTTTGGATTCGGTCGGTTTTCGGGTCGAGGTCCAACAACGTCGAGAACTGCGATTGGCCGCCCGAGCGGCGATGGTGCACCACCAACTTCTTGGCGACACTGCGGGCGATCTCTGTGCCCAAATCCTTTTCTACAATCGCCAGCGCCAGGTCGATACCGGCGGTCATGCCGGCCGAGGTCCACAGCGCACCGTCGATCACGAAGATGCGGTCTTCTTCCATCTTTACGTTGGGGTAGGCGTCGCGAAACGCCCGCGCGTACGCCCAATGCGTGGTCGCACGGCGGCCTTCCAGCAGGCCGGCCCGGGCGAGCACGAAGGCGCCGGTGCACACGGCGGTGATGCGTTTTGAGGGGGTGTTTCGCAGGTAGTCGAGCAGCCCTTGCGACGCGTCGTCGAGGCGGTTATTGCCAATCACGACCAGCGTGTCGTAGTGCACACCGTTGAAGGACTGCGACTCCATGCCAAAGCCCAAAGAGGAGTGCACGATGCCGCCGTGCTCGGACACCACCGCCAGCTCATAGGACTGGCCGTGCAGGTCGTTCGCGGTTTCGAAAACCGCTGAAACGGCGAGCCCCAGTACCTGGAAGCCCGGGTAAATCACGAGACCGATGGTTTTCATAGTGTGCACTGCTCGCTGAGAAGGCATGTCCTAAAAAGGTGTATATACGACATTTGTGATATTCAAGGGAAGCCGTATGTTGAGTGACCGAAGTTTGTCGGCTCACTCTCCTGGAGACACCCATGAATACTGTAGCGTCCAAGGGCACGGCCCTTATCACTGGTTCGTCCACCGGCATCGGCGCGGTTTATGCCGACCGTTTGGCCAAGCGTGGTTATGACTTGATCCTGGTTGCGCGTAACGCAGAGCGCTTGAACACGCTGGCTGCCACATTGCGCGCAGACACCGGGCGCACGGTCACCGCGTTGGTGGCCGACCTGAATGACAAGGCGGCGCTGGCCAACGTCGAGGCTGTGCTGCGGGACGACGCCAGCATTACGTTGTTGGTCAACAATGCCGGCGTGGGGTCGGTGGCGTCGGTCCTGAACGGCGATGTGGAGGCGATGGACGCCATGATCGGTTTGAACATCACCGCGCTCACCCGCCTGACCTATGCCGTGGCCCCGGCTTTTGTGGCGCGGGGGGCGGGCACGATTATCAACATCGCGTCGGTGGTGGGCATTGCGGTCGAGGCCCTCAACGGCGTTTACAGCGCCTCGAAATCCTACGTACTCAGCTTCGGCCATGCCCTGCAACGCGACCTGGGGGACAAGGGCGTGCGTATTCAGAGCGTGTTGCCGGGCGCGACGGCCACCGAGTTTTGGGACGTGGCCGGCTACGCGCCGCAGAAGGAGAGCGCGAACACCATGTCGGCCAGTGACCTGGTAGACGCTGCATTGGCCGGGCTGGACCTGGGCGAACGAGTGACCATCCCCGGGCTGCACGAAGGCCAGGCCTGGGATGAGTGGGAGGCCGGACGCCGGGCGCTGTCCGGCAAGTTCAGCAATGCCCGGCCTGCGGCCCGTTATCTGGCCTGACGAGGGGGGCTGGGCTGGCCCAGCTCCCACATTTTTTACTGTGTTTCAGGTTTAAGGCATTCGATAGAGCGATCCACGGTGCTCTTCGCCATCTCCAGCAAGTGCCACACCGCCAGCACCTTGGCCCGCTCAGGCGGCGGCAGTTGCTCGCCACAATCGAGCGCAGTCGCCGACGCACTGTCGAGCAAACTGGCGGTGTAGAGCAGGGCGTCTTCGAAGCTGAGGTCTTCGATTTGAAGATGTCGGGTGGGCAGGTAATGGTCGATGGCGCGGTTGAAGGCGGCGCGGGCTTTGAGGGTGTCGAGAGGTGGGTCGGGGACAGCTTTATTCATTGTGCAACTCCACGTAGTTGAGCGCTGACACCTGTCGCGACTAAACGAAGGTGGCGGCTGTACGCAGGTTAGTCGACCGGTCACATGGCAAACCGGCGCGCCCTGGGGCGCCCATACGCACAGCCACCATAAAACTTCATGGAGACCATGCACCATATGAAATCCGGGCGACTAAACCCGATCACTGATGAGCAGTGACGGACCGCAGACTAGCCACCGATTTCAAGAGGCACAAGGCGGCAGGGATTGTCTAGGAAACGTCCTGCAATTAAAAGGGAGGCGGCTTGCTGGCCCTTTACAAACCATGACCAAATGCCACTAACGCCACCGAATCACTGTGGGAGCTGGCTTGCCTGCGATGGCGGTGTATCAGGTGCCTGATCAGTTGGCTGACCCGGCGCCATCGCGGGCAAGCCCGGCTCCCACAGGGATTCGGTGGCGTTAGCGCCGGCCGGTGCGCGTACTCACATCCACCCACACCGCCAGCACCAGAATGCTGCCCTTGACGATCATCTGCCAGTAACTGTCCACGTCGAGCATCGACATGCCGTTGTCCAGGCTGGTGATCACCAAAGCCCCAAGCAACGCGCCATACACGGTGCCCGAGCCACCGCGCATTGACGTACCGCCAATAAAACACGCGGCAATCGCATCCAGCTCGCCCATGTTTCCTGCCGAGGGTGAGCCGGCGGCGAGGCGGGCGGTGTTGACCAACCCGGCGAGGGCGCACATCACGCCCATGATGCCGAAGATCCACAGCTTCACTGCCTGCACGTTGATGCCCGACAGGCGCGTAGCCTCCATATTGCTGCCCACCGCGTACACGCGGCGGCCGAACACGGTCTGGCCTGTGACGTAGCTGAACACGCCGAGCAATGCCAGCAACAGCAGCACCGGCACCGGGATGCCATCGTAGCTGTTCAGCGTGGTGACGAAGGCCGCGAGTACCGCGCCGATTACGGCGACGCGCAGCACATCGCGCGTCAGGGAATGCGCCGCCAAGCCATGAGCGGCGCGGTTGCGGCGTTGTTTCCAGGTCAGGAACACCGTCAGGGCGAACAGCAACACGCCGAGCCCGATACCCACCGAATGCGGCAAATAGCCCTGGCCCACATACACCAGCGACGGCGACACCGGCGCAATCGTGGTGCCGCCAGTGATCCCCAGCAAAATCCCGCGAAACGCCAGCATGCCGCCCAGGCCGACGATAAACGAGGGGATGCGCAAGTAGGCGGTCATGTAGCCGTTGGCCACGCCGATCATCAACCCGCACAACGCCACCAGGCTCAGGTTGGCCAGCAGCGGCACGTGATACACCACGTCCAGAATCGCCGCCAGCCCGCCGAGCAAACCCAGCAACGAACCCACCGACAAATCGATCTCGCCGCTGATGATCACCAGCACCATGCCGCACGCCAGAATTCCGGTGATCGACATCTGCCGCAGCAGGTTGGACAGGTTGCGTGGCGTCACGAAACCGCCCTCGGTCTGCCAGCTGAAAAACAGCCAGATGATCGCCACGGCAATCACCAGGGCGAGCATTTTGTAGCGGGTGAAAAGGTGTTTGACCTGGTTCATCTACGCGCTCTTGTGATGGTTATTGTTGGCGCCGAGGGCGGCGGCGAGGACCTGTTCCTGGGTCAGGCCGGCGTTGACGAAATCACCGCGCAACTGGCCTTCGCCGATCACCAGTACGCGGTCGGACACGCCCAACACCTCCGCCAGTTCCGAAGACACCATGATGATCGACACGCCTTCGCCAGCCAGCGTGCCCATCAGTTTGTAGATCTCGTACTTGGCGCCTACATCCACGCCGCGCGTGGGTTCATCGAGGATCAGCACGCGGGGCTTGGCCATCAGCATTTTCGCCAGCACGGCCTTTTGCTGGTTGCCACCGGACAGGCTGGTGATCGGCAAAAACGGGCTGGCGGTTTTCAGGTGCAGGCGCGCGATTTGCTGGTCGATGCTGCCCAACTCGGCTTCGGCATCGATGCGCGTCAGGCGGGCGTAGCGGTCGAGCACGGCGAGGGTGATGTTCTGGCCCACGCCGAAGTCAGGGATGATGCCCTGGCGCTTGCGGTCTTCGGGCACCATGCACAGCCCGGCGCGGATCGATTTGAGCGGGGTTCGCGTATCGATCGACTGGCCATCCAGCCACACCTGGGCCGTATAACGGCCGGGATAGGCGCCGAACAGCGCTGACACCAGCTCAGTGCGCCCGGCACCCACCAGCCCGGCGATGCCGAGGATTTCACCGCGCTTGAGCACGAACGACACGTCGTCCACGCGTTTGCGCCTGGGGTTGTCGACGTCGTAACAGGTGACGTTGCGCGCCTCGAAAATCACCTCGCCGATGTCACGCGGCTCGGTGGGGTAGAGGGCGCTCATCTCACGGCCCACCATCTGCGTGATGATCTGCGCGATATCCATGTCGGCCATGGCCGTGGTCGCGATGTGTTTGCCGTCACGAATCACCGCGACGGTGTCGCACACGGCCGCCACTTCATCGAGCTTGTGGGAGATGTACACGCAGGCCACGCCCTTGGCCTTGAGGTCACGGATGATGTCGAGCAACACCTCGATTTCCGAACGGGTCAGGGCCGAGGAGGGCTCGTCGAGGATCAACAGGCGCGCCCGTTTGTTAAGCGCCTTGGCGATTTCCACCAGTTGCTGGTGACCACCGCCGTACTGCGACACCGGCAGCGCCACGTTCATGTCCGGCACCTTGAGTTCGCGCATCAAGGCTTCGGCGCGGTGCAGCATCGCCGGGTAGTTCATGCGCCCACCGGGCAAGGTCAGCTCGTGGCCCATGAAGATGTTTTCGGCCACCGACAGGTCGGGCACCAGGGTCAGTTCCTGGTGAATGATCACGATGCCCGCCGCCTCGGTTTCACTGATCGACTGGGCTTTGAGTGGCTGCCCGTCCCAGAGGATTTCACCCTCCCAGGTGCCGTGCGGGTAGACCGCTGACAACACCTTCATCAAGGTGGATTTACCGGCACCGTTCTCGCCGCACAGACCGAGGCATTCCCCCGGCCGCACCTGGAGGTCGATGCCGTTGAGGGCGTTGACACCGCCAAAGGTTTTGACGATGCCGTTCATTTGCAGCAGGTAGTCGGCCATGGCGGTCACTGCCCGGCAATCTGCTCTTTGGTGTAAAACCCGTCCTTTTCCAACAGGTCGATATTGGCTTTGGTCAGCGGGGTCGGCGTGAGCAGGATGGTGTCGACCTTTTTGCTGCCGTTGTCGTACTGCGAGCTGTAGGTGGGTTTTTCATTGCGCGCCAGTTGCACCGAGAGTTTGGCGGCTTCGGTGGCAATCAATTTGAGCGGCTTGTACACGGTCATGGTCTGGGTGCCATCGATCACCCGCTTGATCGCGGCGAGGTCGGCGTCCTGGCCGGAGATCGGCACCTTGCCCGCCAGCTTCTGCGCGGCCAGGGCCTGGATCGCGCCGCCGGCGGTGGCGTCGTTGGAGGCAACGATGGCGTCGATCTTGTTGTTGTTCCGGGTCAGGGCATTTTCGACGATGCTCAAGGCCTCGGTCGGGTTCCATTCCTTGACCCATTGCTGGCCGACAATCTTGATGTCGCCCTTGTCGATGGCTGGCTGCAGCACCTTCATCTGGCCTTCGCGCAGCACCTTGGCATTGTTGTCGGTGGGCGCGCCGCCGAGCAGGAAGTAGTTGCCCTTGGGCGCGGCTTGCAACACACCGTTGGCCTGCATCTCGCCGACTTTTTCGTTATCGAAGGAGATGTACGCGTCGATGTCGGCATTCAGAATCAGACGGTCGTAGGACACAACTTTGATCCCGGCTTTCTTGGCTTCGGCCACAGCGTTGGTCAACACGGTGGCGTTGAACGGCACGATGACGATCACATCGACGCCCCGGGAAATCAGGTTTTCAATCTGCGAAATTTGCTTTTGCTCATTGGCGTCGGCCGACTGCACGAAGACCTTGGCGTCGAGTTTTTCGGCGGCGGCGACGAAGTAATCACGGTCGCGGGACCAGCGTTCCAGGCGCAGGTCATCGATGGAAAAGCCGATTTTCGGATGGGCCGGGTCGGCCATCGCCGGCAGGGCGAGCAGGGCCAGGGCAGTGGCGAGCAGGGTGCGTTTGAATGACTTCATGGTGGTGCGTCCTTTTATTGTTGTTGGAAGACTCTAGACAAACACTGTACCTGTGGCTAACGGAACTCTTGTGGGCAGCGGGCATGTTGTGGGCTGTGGGCTTGTTGTGGCGAGCGGGCTTGCCCCGCGTTGGGGCGCGAAGCGGCCCTAAACCAGGCAGCGCGTTTTATTTGAAAGAGCGAGGCGTCTGTTTTTTTGGGGCTGCTTCGCAGCCCAACGCGGGGCAAGCCCGCTCGCCACAACAAGCCTGCTCACCTTTGAAAGCCCCGCTTGCCACAGTGTTACCGGTAGATGAAGCGGTTGACGATGCCCTCAAGCATCTCCTGCCGGCCGCTTACAGCCTGCGGGTTCAGCTCATTGGCAAACGCATGCTCGGCCAATGACTCCAGGCTGAACTCACCCGCCAGCACCGCCTGGCCCAATGGCTGATTCCAGCCGGCATACCGCTGGTCCTTGAACTGCTGCAATTGATCGTTTTGCACCATCGCCGCCGCACGTTCCAGGGCGAGGGCGAGCACGTCCATGGCGGCGACGTGGCCGTGGAACAGGTCGGTTTCATCCAGGCTTTGGCGGCGCACTTTGGAGTCGAAGTTGTAGCCGCCATTCTTGAAACCGCCGGCCTTGAGGATTTCGTAGGTGGCGAGGGTCATTTCCTCCACGCTGTTGGGGAACTGGTCGGTGTCCCAGCCGTTCTGCGGGTCGCCACGGTTGGCGTCGATGCTGCCGAAAATGCCCAAGGACACGGCGGTGGCGATTTCATGATGAAAACTGTGCCCGGCCAATGTGGCGTGGTTGGCTTCGATATTCACCTTGATTTCATGCTCCAGGCCGAACTCATGCAGAAAGCCGAATACCGTGGCGCTGTCGTAATCGTATTGGTGCTTGGTCGGCTCCTGGGGTTTGGGCTCGATCAGCAAGTCGCCCTTGAAGCCGATCTTGTGCTTGTGCTCCACCACCATGCGCATAAAGCGCCCGAGCTGCTCGCGCTCGCGCTTGAGGTCGGTATTGAGCAGGGTTTCATAGCCTTCACGGCCGCCCCACAGCACATAGTTGGCGCCCTTGAGGCGCAGGGTGGCGTTCATTGCGCTGAACACTTGCGCGGCAGCAAAGGCGAACACGTGCGGGTCCGGGTTGCTGGCGGCGCCGGCGGCAAAGCGCGGGTTGCTGAAGCAGTTGGCGGTGCCCCACAGCAGTTGGATGCCGGTCTGTTCCTGGTGGCGCTCCAGGTGGTCGACCATCTGCGCGAAGTGGTGGCGGTACTCCTTGAGCGAGCTGCCTTCAGGGGCGACGTCCGTGTCATGAAAGCTGTAGTAATCAATGCCCAGTTTGGAGAAAAACTCGAAGGCCGCATCCGCCTTGCCGATAGCCAGCTCCATCGGGTCGCCGCTGCGTTGCCACGGGCGTTTGAAGGTGCCCATGCCGAACATGTCCGCCCCGGGCCACACAAAGGTGTGCCAATAGCAGGCCGCCATGCGCAGGTGTTCGCGCATGGGTTTGCCGAGGATGAGTTTGTTGGCGTCGTAGTGGCGAAAGGCGAGGGGGGAATCGCTGTTGGGGCCTTCGAAGCGAACCTTCTCGACACCGGGGAAGTACGGCATGGCGTTTTCCTTATTGTTCTTGGCGATGCCCCGATACTAGCAACGGCCTTTGGCCCACCGATTATGAAAATCACCAAGGTGTGGTGCGATTTTGCGTGGCGGGGGCTAGTCTGTGGCGACTGGCCTATGGATAAAAACAATGAAAACCCTACCGCCCGTTCACCGCATTGCCCTGTTGTTCAACGGCAGCAAAATCTATGACCGTGGCATCATCGCCGGTATCGGCAACTACCTGAGCAGCACGCGCGCGTCGTGGGACCTGTTTCTGGAAGAGGATTTTTTGTGCCGTCTACGCGGCATCGAGCGCTGGCAGGGCGACGGCATCATTGCCGATTTCGACGACCCGCTGATTGGCGAGGCCTTGGCCGGCATCAAGTTGCCGGTGGTGGCGGTGGGCGGCTCCTATGAGGACTCTCGCGCCTATCCCAAAGGCATTCCCTATGTGGCCACCGATAATTACGCGCTGATCAAGCTGGCCTATGAGCATTTGATCGAAGCTGGCCTGACCCGCTTTGCCTGCTTCAGTCTGCCGGTGGCTCAAGCCAACCGCTGGGCTCAGGAGCGCGAGAAAGCCTTTCGCCGCCTGATGCGCCGCGATGGTTTGCAAGTCGAGATTTATCGCGGTTTGGGCACCAGCGCACCATTGTGGGACAGTGCCGTCGAACAGCAAATTGCCTGGCTGCAAGCCTTGCCCAAACCCATCGGCATCATCGCGGTCACTGACGCCCGCGCCCGCCAGTTGCTGCAAGCCTGCCTCACCGCGGGGATTGCCGTGCCGGAAGAGGTCGCGCTGATCGGCATCGACAACGATCCGCTGACTCGCACCCTCACGCGCGTGCCGCTCAGTTCCGTGATCCAGGGCACCGAGACCATGGGCCGCACCGCCGCCGCATTGCTGCACCAGATGCTGCACGGCAAACCCGCTGCGGGCACACAGATTCTGGTGCCGCCGGACGCGATCAATGTGCAGGCCTCCAGCTTGCATCAACCGCTGGGCAACCCTTACGTGATGCAGGCGCTGCTGTTCATCCGCCAATACGCCTGCCAGGGCATCAAGACCGCCCAGGTGGCGGCGTATGTCGGCGTGTCGCGTTCCTCCCTCGAGTCACACTTTCGCAAGGCGCGGGGTTGCAGCGTGCACGACGAAATCCTGCGCTTTAAACTGGCAGCGGCTGCCAAGGGGCTGGAAGATCGTGCGTTGGCGATTGCTGACGTTGCCACGCGTTGCGGGTTCAAATCGGCGCAGTACCTGCACACCGTGTTTCGACGCGAGTTTGGGTGTACGCCGCGGGAGTATCAGCACACGGTTGTTTGACAACCTGTGTGGAAAAAGGGAAAGGGAGAAGGATGAAGAGGATGCGGTATTACTGGCTCAGGCCGAAACTTGCAATGCCGGGTAAATGGGTGTTGGGAAGCATACGCCACGTTGATAACTGGCTCTTCAGGCACCCGCCTGCTGAGTTTATGGAACCGTGCACCTACACGCTTGACGTGCTGCACGACGGTGCAGAACGGGACTACTCGGTTGCCGGGTATGCCAGTGTTCCGGTGTTGAGCCAAAGGGCCTGTGAGGCCCTGGCGGGTTTGCCCGAGGTGGACGAACCTTATCACCACGTCGTGCTTGAGCCGGTCCGCATCGCGAACAAGGCCGTGTCGCAGGATTATTTTGTGATGGTCATCGAGACCCAGGTCGACTGCATTGACGAACAGCGCTCGGCGTTTGAACGCTTTGCGGTAGACGATCCTGTGAGGCCGGATCTGGCAGGGCAATACAGCTACTTTTTCCGGCTCGTCATCGACCCGTCAAAAACAGGCGGTCGCCATATCTTCCGGGTCAAGGACTACCTCGGCGCAATTATCGTCAGCGAAGAAGTCAAATGTCGTTTCGAGGCCGCTGGGCTGGTCGGGCTGGTCTTTGATTCGGTTGATGCTGACTGACCCTCGACGGTTTTATGGCCGGGGTGCAGCGGCCGCGCACCCGGCAATCACCCGGTCAGAAAACTGCTTTCACCTGCAGCCCCACCACCAGCGCATTGTCGATATCCACCCCGGAAAACGCCCCCGGCTCAATGATGTACTGCACATCCGGGCGCAATGTCAGCCATGGCGTGGCCTGGTAGCCATAACTCAGCTCGATCAACTGTTCGGCGTTGTTCAGGTTGGGGTAATCCGTCCCGGCGTTGATCGCGGCTTGTTCCTGTACCTCCCGGCTGCGCGGGTTGGGCACGGCGCGGCCATAACCCAGGGCCAGCGTATCCCGTGGGCGGCCTTCGAACGGTTTGTACAGCACCACGCCTGCGCCATACCACTTGCTGAATGGCGAGGCGGCTTCGCTGGCGGCGGAGTACTGGCCGAAGGCGTGCAGTACGCGCCCCGCGGATGAGCTGGACGCCCACACCGCCTGATCAATCAGCAGGTAATGACCGCCACGCCCATTCACTTTCTTGTCGCTGCCGATGCGTTTTACATCGGAGCTGTCGTAGTAATAACCGAGCTTGTATTCACCCGGCAGGGTGCCGGCGTGTTTGTAGATCAACTCGATCGGCACCACGGTGCCGGTGGTGCGTTTCGGGTCCAGGCGCCAGGCGCGGCTGGCGTTGCCGTTGCTGTCCGGGTCGACGTTGAAGGCGGCCACGCGCAACTGCCAGTTTGGCGAAAAATCATATTTCACCCGGGCGCCCAGGCGTGCGTTCGGGTAGTTGGTCCAGCCGCTGCCACCGGACATGTTCAGCGGGTGCCCGCAGAAACCGGCGTTCATGAAGTTGCACAGAATACCGCTGTCGAGGCCGCCAAGGTCGTTGCCCATGGCCATGTAGCCGAGCTTGATGTTCAGCGCAGGGGTGAACAACGTGCGCTCGTAGCTCAACTCGGTGAGGCGGGTGTAGAGGCCGCCGTAGTTTTCCTGGATCGGCAGGCGGTTGCCGACCAAGTCCTCGGAAGCGCTGTTGCCGCGACGGTCGTTGATCGTGACCTGGATGCGGTCGCCATGGTTGAAACCGTAGAGTTTGCCCAGGTCGAACTGCACGCCGAGCTTGATGTTCTGCGAGTAGCGCGCCGAGCGGTGTTGGCCGCCGTCAGCGTTGTAGGCGGTTTCGCCGCTGTAGTCGCCGGTAAAGCGGATGCCGTGTTCGTCGAGCTCGCGGCGCAGGCCGCCCCAGTCGCCGGTCAGGGTGGTGTCATCGGCTTGTACGGGCAGCGCGGCGCCCAGGGCGAGGCCCAGCAGCAGGCGCCCAAGGGAAGGATGAGAAGTGGGGGTCATGCGAAGTGTTCCAGGCAAAAAAAGCGCGGTGCCGGCAGGGCACCGCGCAAACAAAGGTTAGGGCAGGGCGTAGGCGATCACGTAGTCGCCACGATCGGTGGACTGGCGCGCACCGCCGGCGGTGATGACGATGTATTGCTTGCCGGTTTTCGGTGACACGTAGGTCATCGGGCCGCCCTGGCTGCCCACGGGCAAGCGGGCTTTCCAGACTTCATCACCGTTGCCGCTGTTGAAAGCGCGCAGGTAAAAGTCCTGGGTGCCGGCGATAAAGATCAGGCCGCCTTGGGTCGACAGTGTGCCGCCCAGCGTCGGCAAACCAATCTTGATCGGCAAGTGCATGCGGATACCCAGCGGGCCGGTGTCTTCCACCGTGCCCACCGGCACTTGCCAGGCGATCTTCTGCGTCTTCATGTCGATGGCGGTCAGGGTGCCGAACGGCGGCGCCTGGCACGGAATGCCGGCCACCGACAGGAAGCGGTTTTTGTTCACCGCATAGGGTGTGCCCTTGAGCGGCACGGCGCCCATGCCGGTGTTCAGTGCTTCACCGCCGGACGAGGCCTGAGCATTTTTTTGACCCGGCACCATCTGGATCCACAGGCCCAGGCGCATGTCGTTGACGAAGATAAAGCCATGCACCGGGTCGGTGGAAATACTGCCCCAGTTCATGCCGCCGAGCGAACCCGGGAAACTCAGGGATTTATCGGTGCCCGGCGCGGTGTACAGGCCTTCGTAGCGCATGCCCTTGAAGTCGATGCGGCACAGCAATTGGTCGTACGGCGTGGCGCCCCACATGTCCGATTCGGTCAGGGTTTGCGCGCCGATCTGCGGCATGCCCACGGATTTTGGCTGGGTCGGCGAGTAGGGTTCGTTGGGGATATTGGCGGCCTTGACCGGCACTTCGCGCACGTCGGTCAACGGCTTGCCGGTGGCACGGTCGAGCACGTAGATCTGGCCGGCTTTGGTGCCGATCACCACCGCTGGCACCGCCTTGTCGCTACCCGGCGGGGTGAAGTCGATCAGGCTCGGCTGCATCGGCAGGTCGAAGTCCCACAGGTCGTTGTGGACGGTCTGGTACACCCACTTTTCAGCACCGGTGGAGGCGTCCAGCGCCAGTACCGATGCGCCGTATTTGTGGTTGAGCTGGGTGCGCTCCACGCCGTAGATGTCGGTGGACGAGCTGCCCATCGGCAGGAAAACCGTGTTCATCAGCGGGTCATAGGACATCGGCGCCCAGCTGTTCGGCGTGCTGCGCACATAGGTGCTGCCTTCGGCCGGGGCTTTTTTGTCTTCAGGGTTGCCCGGGTCGAAGGCCCAGCGCATTTGGCCGGTGATCACGTCAAAACCACGGATCACGCCACCCGGCATGTCGGTTTGCACGTTATCGGCCACGCGGCCGCCGACCACCACGGTGGTGCCGGCGATCAAGGGCGCGGAGGACAGTTGGTAGTAGCTGTCCGGCACGTTGCCCAGGCCGGCTTTCAGATCGACCTGGCCGTGGGTGCCGAAGCCTTCGCAGAACTCGCCGGTGTCGGCATCGACGGCGATCAGGCGTGCGTCGATGGTGTTGGTCAGCAAGCGACGCTGACACTGCGCACCGGCCGGTACGCTGGCGGCGATGATCGGCGAGCTGTTGGGCTGGGTCGGCTGGGCGAGTGGTGCGGTGGCATCGAAATACGCCATGCCCCGGCAACGCTGCCACACCGCCGACTTGGCGTTGACTTCGTTCTTCCACAGCTCTTTGCCGGTGTCGGCATCCAGGGCGATCAGGTTGTTGTGCGGGGTGCAGATGAACACTTTGTTGCCGATCTGCAGGGGTGTCAGTTGGTCTTCAGCGCCGTTGCCGTCGCTGATGGCCACGTCGCCGGTGTGGTAGGTCCACGCCACTTTCAGCTTGTTGACGGTGTCGCGGTTGATCTGGTCCAGCGCGGCGAAGCGGCTGCCGCCTTCGGTGTTGCCGTAGTGCGCCCAGTCTTTCTGGGCGTCAGCCGGGGCTACCGGGGTGAGGCCCGGGCCTGCGCCCGTCGGTGCCACGCTTGGGTGGGCGACAAACATGTTGCCCGCCGCGACCGCTACGCCTAAGGCCAGCACTGCGGCAATGCCGTACGCACTGCGTGCAGGGCGGCCTGCCAGCAGCGGGTAGACCAACGCCACCACCACGCCAATGGCCGCAAACATGAACAGCCGCGAGAACAACGGCCAGAACACCAGCCCCACGTCCGCTATCGCCCACACGGCCGTACCGACCAGGAAGGTGGCGAACAACCACGCACCTGCCGGCTTGCGCTGGGCGATCAGCACGCCGGAAACGGCCATGACGCCGCCGCCGATCAGGAAGTACCAGGAACCGCCCAGGCTGGCCAGCTTGGCGCCGCCCACGGCCAGGGCCACACCGAGCAAGGCAATGACAATGCCCAGGCCCAGCAGGAGATATCGTGAGGCGCCAGCGGCGCGGGATGCTCGTTTCATGTCGGCAGGACTCGAATGTGACTGACTAAAGGGCGAATCTTAGCAAGATAAGTAACCAGTTAGTACATTAGAGTCCTGCAATAGACTATTACAGCTGCGGTGAAGATGAGACGTGGTCAAATGCCGCGCCGCGCTGGCGGATTTTTCAGCCAGGTTTAGAATCGCCTCATTCAGGCCTTTGAGGTTCCCGCATGCCTTCACCCACGCCACTGCGCGTGCTGATCGGCTTTTCGCCGCGCAGCGCTTCCGATGACTTGCTCAACAGCATGGCCCCGGCACTCGGCGCCGCGTTGGGGCGCCCGATCCAACTTGAATTGATGCCCGGTGAACTCGGGGTCAAGGCCGCCCGCGCGTTGATCGCCGGCCCGGCGGACGGCAATACCCTGCTGGTCGCCACGTTCGGCACCCACGCCATCAACCCCAACCTGCGTGATGACCTGGGCTATGACCCGCTGCACGATTTCGAGCCGATCTGCCTGGCGACGCGCGCACCGCTGGTGCTGGGCACCGGTTTGCCTCTGGAAAATCTGCAGGCACTGATTGAGTCGGGCCTGAACCAGACCCTGACCTACGGCAGTTCAGGCGTGGGCAGCGCGCCTTATCTGGCGGGTTTGTTGTTCGCGAAACTTACCGGCGTGAGGCTGGAGCACCGCGCTTACCCCGACACGCGCGAACTGTATGTGGCGCTGGAGGAGGGCCGCCTCGACCTGAGCTTCAACAATGCGGCGACCATGCTGCCAAAGGTGCGTGAAGGGGCACTACGCGCACTCGCCGTGACTACGCCGCAGAGGTCTGTGGCGCTGCCCGGCGTACCCACCCTGGAAGAAGCCGGCCTGAGCGGTTATGCGTTGAACAACTGGCTGGGCTTCGTCGCGGCCAAAGGCACTTCACCGGCGACTATCGCCGTGTTGAACCGCGCAATCGCCCTGGCCTTGAACGCCCCCGACACCCAGGCGCTGCTCCTCGAAAATGGCATTGAAACCGTGGCCGGCACGCCCGCGCAATTCGCTCGGCACCTGGCCGATGAATTGGCGCGCTGGGCGTGGCTGAGCGGCTAAAACGTGCAAGGCCTTACGCCAGGGCATCGCGCTGCATCGACTGCAGGTTCTTCTCGATGGTTTCGCAAATCGTCTCCATCTGAATCTGGTGTTCACTGGAGTGAAACGGGCTTTGCAGGTCGGTGCCGATGCGTTCGATCGCCAGCAGCATAAAACCCACCACAGTCGAGGCCAGCGGGGTGAACCAGCCCAGGGATTCGACCAGGCCCACCGGCACGATCAGGCAGAACAGCGAGATGAACAGGCGCGGAAAATACACGTAGGGGTAGGGCAGTGGCGTATTGGCGATGCGCTCCATGCCGCCTTGCGCGTTGGACAGGTCCACCAGCGTAGACTCCAGGCGCGCCAGGCGAATACTGTCCAGGCGCCCGGCCTGGTATTCGCGCGCCAGCAGCGTGGCGGAACCGGTGAGAATGTCGTTGGCGAAGTTATTGGTAGCGCCATTGCGCGCGAACTCTTCGCCGGGAATGAATGCGCGCACTTCCTCCGGGCACGGCTGGCCCTTGAGGTGCGCCGCGAGGCAGTTCACATAGGCGACGTGACGCCGCAGCAGGGTGGACTTGATCGGGTTGACCTCGCCGTCCGGGTCATCGAGCAGGGTCAGCACCTGCCGGGCGAAACTGCGCGAATTGTTGACCATCGCGCCCCACAGGGTTCGTGCTTCCCACCAGCGGTTGTAGGCGCTGCTGTTGCGAAAACTGATCAGCACCACCAGCGCGGAACCGAGCAAGGTCAGGGGCATCAACGGCAGATTGATCTTGGTGGTAAGAAACAGCATGAAGTCCACCGTCACGGCGACGTCCCACAACAACAGCCAGAACAGGGCCCAGCCCACATAGCCCATGGTCTTGATGATCAGGCGGTATTTTTTGATGATGGCGGCTTTCAAACGACAACCTCACGGCGAGCAGATGGCAACAATGCCTTAGCTCGGACGCGGGTTTGGGGGGAAAGGTTCGGCGATAAGCATCGCGAAGGCTGAATCGTTTCCGAATGGCGGCATTTCAGCCCTCGACAGGCTCAATTACATGCGGCCCGTCATGCCGCGGATTACCCACCGCGCCGTCTACCCGGAACCACTCAAACACTTCAGGCGGTTCGCCCTGAAACAGCACCATTTGCTCGGCCCTGCCTCGGTGGGTTGCCGGGTCCAGCCATTCCCGTGCCAGCAGCGGGTTCAGCACCACCGGGCGGCGGTCATGAATATCGACCATGCCGCCGGCGCTGTCAGCGGTGATGATCACAAACCCGTCGTGTTCGCCCGGGCCTTCATCGGCGTCCGGTAACTGGCCAATCGCAGCGCAAAAGGCCGGGGCGCCGTCGCGGCGGCGAATCAGATAGGGCTGTTTTTTCGGGCCGCCTTCGTCCACCCATTCAAACCAGCTGTCGATGGGCGCGAGGGCGCGGTGCGGCCAGATAGCACGGAAGAACGGGCCGTTGGCGACTTTCTCCACCCGCGCATTGATCGGCGGTGCGCGGTCTTTGGCCCAGTGCGGGCGCCAGCCCCAGCGCACGCGGTCGGCGTGCAGCAGGTCGTTGTCGACATGCAACAGCGCAACAGGCGTGGAGGGCGCCACGTTGTAGCGCTCCAGTGGCTGCTCGCCCACGCTATTGACCAGGGCATTGGGCATGCTCAAGGCCGCCACGAAATCATGGATGCCCCGGTACTGCGTCAATCGTCCGCACATGGCTGATCCCTCAGGCTGTCACCTGAGCGTAGCCGCTGCATCGCAGGCCGGGGCCGGTTGTTTATTCGATCGGGTAGCGCTTGAAGGCTGGATGCTGTTCAAGCCGTTCGGCGTGGCGTTTCAGGTTGGGAAACGCCTCGGCCTTGACCACCGAGGCCACGGTGAACTGGCTGAACGACCAGGCGACCGCCGCCGTCAGGGAGGCCTGGGTCAGCGCGCCGTCATCGGGCAGGTGTTTTTCCAGCAATGTATAAGCCGCCAGCAACTGGCCGCTGACGCGCTCGAGCCACGGTGCGTGCTGTTTCTCGGCCGGGCGCAGGTTGTGTTCATACACGATCTGCACGCTTTTTTCGCACGCCGCCAGGGCCAGCCCGAGCACCTGCACATCACGGGCGCGGGCGCTGGGGGACTGGGGCAGCAGCTTTTTGTCGGCCGGCGCCAGGGCTTCGAGATAATCGAGGATCAGGCTGGAGTCCATCAGCACGGTGCCATCGTCCAGTACCAGTGTGGGCGCCTTGACGACCGGGTTGATCTGGCCGAACTCGGCGAAGTGGCGAAACACCGAGAGTGCTTGATGCTCGAATTCCATCCCGTACAGGTCCAGGGAAATGGCCACGCGGCGTACGTAGGGCGAGTCCAGCATGCCGATCAGTTTCATGAAGCCTCCAGTGCGCTCAGGGTGTCGGGCTCACGAGAGTAAGGGCACTTGATCGGCCTGTGCAATGGCCGCTCGCAGTGGCCGGTAAGCGTCCACCAATTGTTCCAGGCCGAACGCCAGGTTGCGCCCGCTGGGGTTGGGCAACACCCATACCGAGGCGTCGCCCAGTAATTGCGGCTGCAACCCCCAGTCGAGCTGGCGTTGGCCGCTCAGTGCGCTGTAGCCGGCTTTGCCCAGAAACGCCACGAAGCGTGGCCGGCAGCGGCGGATCTTCTGTTCAAAGGCCGCCGCCGCGTCCTTGAACTCATGCCGCGCCAACTCGCCCGCGCTGGCCGTGGGGCGCTCGACCACCGTGGTCAGGCCGCAGCCGTAATCAAGCAATGTCGGCCCGTGTTCGGGGCGGATTTCGTGGGGCGTGAACCCGGCCAGGTGCAAGGTGCGCCAGAAGCGGTTGCTGCGGTTGGCAAAGTGCAGGCCGAGGGCGGCGGATCCCTTGCCGGGGTTGATGCCGCAGAACACCACCGACAAGCCTTCGGCGAGGATGTCTTCAAGCCGGTCCGTCATGTCGGATTTACCTGTAAATGGGTCAGCAGCCACGCGGTAAAACTGCGTGCCATGGGGTCGGATTCACTGTCGCGATGAGTCAACAATGCCCAGCTGGGGCCGCGAATGGTCGCTTCAACCAAGGGCGTGAGCAACCCGTCTTCCTGGGCCTGGCGGCTCAACAGCTGGCTGACCAGGCCAATCCCGAGCCCGGTGCACACCGCGTCCAGCAACAGGCCGGGATCGGAAAAATTCAAACCCTGGTCCTGTTGCCCCACATCAATGCCCGCTTCTACCGCCCAATGGCTCCAGTCCATTTCCCGCTCGCCGTGCAGGGTAGTGCGCTGCTCCTTCGGCACCTGCAACACGCGCGGGTGGCACGCTGGGAACAAGCGGTCGGCATGCAGCACCTTGAAGCTGCATTCGGCCTGGGAACTGATGTCGTCACGCACCGCCAGGTCGATGGTCTGGCTGGCCATGTCGGGCACTTCGTCGGTGCTGAAGATCCACAGGTCCACTTCCGGGTGCTGGCGGCGGAAGTCCGCCAGGCGCGGGAGCAACCAGTGCCGTGCAAAGGTCGGCGTGGTATTGAGCACCAGTTGGTTGGGCTTGCGGTATTGCCCCAGCCGCCGCACGCCGACCGCCAGTTGTTGCAGCAGGGCCTGGGTGGTGCTGAGGAAATCATAACCGGCATCGGTGAGGCTCACGCTGCGCCCGCTGCGAAAGAACAGCGGCTGCTCAAGATAGGCCTCCAGGCTGCGGATCTGCTGGCTGATTGCCGATTGGGTCAGGTGCAGTTCTTCAGCCGCCTTGTGGAAACTGCCCAGCCGGGCGGCGGCTTCAAAACCGCGCAGGGTGCCGAGGGGCGGCCAGTGGTTCAACATGCTGATAAGTTCCTCTAATCAGTTTTATACAAAATCCATCGTTTGTTTGGCCTTTTGCGCCACCGTAGCATGCATGCCAAGACTCCGTGGGCAGTTTTCACTGAACACAATGACTTAACTCAAAGGTACTTGTCATGCAGCGCAATGAAATTCCAAGCAGTGGTTGGTGGATGCCCGCGGAGTGGGCGCGTCACGTGGCGACGTGGATGGTCTGGCCGCATAACCAGGCCTTGTGGGAGACCACTTGGGGCGTGACCCTGGCGCAGGTGCAGGAAGATTTCGCCCGGGTCGCCAATGCGATTGCCCGGTTCGAGCCGGTGAAAATGATTGTCGACCCCTCGGCGGTCGCCAGTGCTAACGCGCTGTGCGGGCCGGGGGTGGAGTTGATCGCTCAGGCGGTCAACGACAGCTGGTGCCGCGACTCCGGTCCGAGTTTTGTGTGCCACCCACAACAGGGCCTGGCCGGGGTGAGCTGGCGCTTCAATGCGTGGGGCGGAAAATCGGCCCACGACCTGGATGAAAGCCTGGCACGCCGGGTGCTCAACCACTTGGGGCTGGAGTGCTTCGGTACGCCGTTGAGCAACGAAGGTGGCGCGATTCACGTGGACGGCGAGGGCACGCTGATCACCACCGAGTCGGTGCTGCTCAACCCCAATCGCAACCCCGGCGTGACCAAGGCCGAGATGGAGGAGATCTTCGCGCGCCTGCTGGGCATCAAGAAGACCATCTGGCTGCCGGGCGACCCGGATTACGTGACCGGTGACATGACTGACGGTCATGTGGACGGTGTTTGCGCCTTCGCACGCCCCGGCGTACTGCTGGTTGACGCCACCCGCGACCAAGGTTCGGTCTACGCCGAGGTGGTGCGCGAAAACCGCCGCGCCTTGCAATTGGCCACCGACGCTCAGGGCCGCTCCTTCGAGATGATCGAGCTCTACGAGGCCACCGATGCGGTGGACACGGAGGCTGAAGTGTTCTGCGCCTCCTACACCAATTTCTATATCGCCAACGGCGCAATCATCATGCCGGCCTACGGCATCGCCGCCGACCAGGTGGCCGCCCAGGTGCTGGCCCAGGCGTTTCCCGGCCGTGAAATCGTGCCGGTGCAGATCAACCATTTGGCCCATGGCGGCGGCGGGGTGCATTGCATCACGCAACAGCAACCGGCCTGGCCATTCAAGGGGTAATGCCATGACCGTTTTGACCATCGCGACTACTCAGATGCCGTGCAGCTGGGACTTGCCAGGCAACCTTGACCGCGCCGAACAGCTGGTGCGCGACGCGGCGGCCAAGGGCGCCCAGGTGATCCTGTTGCAGGAGTTGTTCGCCACGCCGTATTTCTGCATCGAGCAGCACCACAAGCATTTGGCGCTGGCCGAGGAATACTCGCGCAGCCAGGTCCTCAAGCGCTTTGCCACACTGGCTCGGGAATTGGGTGTAGTACTGCCGCTGAGCTGGTTCGAACAAGCCGGCAACGCCTTCTTCAATTCCCTGAGCGTGGCCGATGCCGACGGGCAGTTGCTGGGTGTGTACCGCAAGACCCACATCCCGAACGCCATCGGCTATCAGGAGAAGGAATATTTCAGCCCCGGCGATACGGGCTTTCGCGTGTGGGACACGGCATTCGGCCGCCTCGGCATCGGCATCTGCTGGGACCAGTGGTTTCCCGAAACCGCACGCTGCCTGGCCCTGCAAGGCGCCGAAGTGCTGCTGTTTCCCACCGCCATCGGTTCGGAACCCGGCTGCGCCAGCCTGGATTCCCGTGACCATTGGCAGATGACCATGCGCGGCCACGCGGCGGCGAACCTCGTGCCGGTGGTGGCGGCCAACCGCGTCGGGCGTGAAACCGCAACCACCGACGCAGGCCTGCAAATGGACTTCTACGGATCGTCGTTTATCTGCGACCACAAGGGCAAATTACTCGCCGAAGCCGACCGCGACAGCACCGGCGTGCTGGTGCAACGCCTCGACCTGTCAGCCATGCGTGAAGAGCGCCTGACCTGGGGCATCTTCCGCGATCGCCGCCCGCACCTGTACGGCGCGCTGTTGACCCTAGATGGCCGCCCAGCATGAAAACACTACTGAGCTGCACCCTGATGCTCGCGGCTGCCTGTGCCTCGGCGGATGACAAAACCCTGAGGCTCTACAACTGGGCGGATTACTTTGCCGCCGACACCCTGTCGCGGTTCACCGCCGAAACCGGCATCAAAGTGATCTACGACGTGATGGACGGCAGCGAAACCCTCGAAGCCAAGCTGATGGCCGGCGGCAGCGGCTACGACCTGATCTTCCCCGGTGACACCGTGGCCGAACGCTTGATGCGTGCGGGCGCCTTGCAGCCCTTGGACCCGGCAAAGCTGACCGAGACGGACGACATCGAACCCGGCCTGCAGAAGCTGCGCACCCACTACGTTCATTCGAACAAAGCCACAGTGCCCTACACCTGGGGCACCATCGGCCTGACCTACAACACTCAGCAGGTCCAGCAGCGCATGCCGAATGCCCCGGTCAACAGCCTCGATTTGCTGTTCAAACCGCAGAACGCAGCCAAATTCGCCGATTGCGGCATTTCGCTGATCGACTCGCCGGACGAAGTGCTTGCCGTGGTCCTCAACTACCTGGGCCGTGACCCGCGCAGCGCCAAGCGCGAAGACCTGGCCGCCGCCAGTGATTTGCTGCTCAAGCTGCGCCCTTACATCCGCAAGTTCCAGTCGCAGCCGGTGACCGACCTGGTCAACGGCAACCTGTGCCTGTCCCTCGGTTACAGCGGCGACATGACCCAGGCCCAACGCGCCGCCGATGCCGCCGGCAAAGCCGTGACGTTCGGCTACCACATCCCTCGCGAAGGCACCACGGTGTGGATGGACACCCTGGCGATTCCGGTCGACGCCAAGCACCCGGAATACGCCTACGCGTTCATCAACTTCGTGATGCGCCCGCAGAACATGGCGGCCATCACCAACTTCACCGGTTACCCCACGGCCAACGCCAAAGCCCGGCCGGAGGTGGAGGCGAGCATGCGCGACAACCCCGAGATCTACCCGGACGCGGCGACCTTTGATCGGCTGATCGCCGGCAAAGACATTTCCCAGGCCGATATGCGCGCGCGAATGCGCGTGTGGACTAAATTCAAGACAGCGACCGTCAAATAATTGTGGATAACACGCTTCCTGTGGCGAGCGAGCTTTTGTGGCGAGCGAGCTTGCTCGCGCTGGAGTGCGCAGCGCTCCCGCTTTTTTTGGGGCCGCTACGCAGCCCAGCGCGAGCAAGCTCGCTCGCCACAAAAAGCCTCGCTCGCCACAAAAGCACAGTTAACTCCCGTTCAACCCAACACCGCACTCCCGAGACCAACATGCCCACTCGCCGCACCTTCATCAAACAAGCCAGCGTGGTCTGCGCCATGACCCTGATCAACACCCACGTACGCGCCGCGGTTGGCGGGCGTTTCTACATGCCCGACGAAGGCGAAAAACACCGCCAGGCGTTTATCGCCTTTGGCGCCCAGGACGCCATCTGGGAAGACTTCACCGCCGACGTGCAGGCCGCCCTCGGGCGCATTGCCCGCGCCATCGCGGCCTATGAGCCGGTCACCGTATTCTGCCGCGAGGACGAGCGTGCACTGGCCGAGCAGCACTGCGGCACGCGCAACATCACCTTTGTCGAAACCGAGCTGGACGACATCTGGATGCGCGACACCGGCGCCAACTTTGTCATCGACGGCACCGGCGGCATCGGCGCGGTGGACTTCAACTTCAACGGCTGGGGCAACAAACAGCAGCACGACGAAGACGCGCAACTGGCCGGCCTGGTCGCCGAAGAAACCGGCGCCAAACACATCCGCAGCGAACTGGTGGGCGAGGGCGGTGGCATCGAAGTGGACGGCCTGGGCACCGGCATCATGACCGAGAGCAGCTGGATCAACCGCAACCGTAACCCCGACTGGAGCAAGGCCGATGTGGAAGCCGAGCTGAAAGAGCGTCTGGGGTTGCGCAAAATCATCTGGCTGCCGGGCATCAAGGGCAAAGACATCACCGACGCCCACGTCGATTTTTACGCGCGCTTTGTTTCGCCCGGCGTGGTGCTGGCCAACCTCGACACTGACCCTGAGTCCTATGACCACAAGGTCACCCTGGCGCACCTGGAGATCCTCAAGAACGCCACCGACGCCGATGGCCGCCCGTTGCAGGTGCACACCGTGTCGCCGCCGCTGAGCCCGCGCAAAAGCAAGTTCAGCAAAGGCAATGAAGATTTTGCGGCGGGCTATATCAACTATTTCGTGATCAACGGCGCGGTGATTGCGCCCGAGTTCGGTGACGCGGCGGCGGACCGCAAGGCGCTGGACCTGCTGACGCGGCTCTATCCGAACCGCAAGGTGGTGCAGTTGAATATCGACGCCATCGCGGCGGGCGGTGGCGGTATTCACTGCGTGACCAACCACCAGCCAATGGCTTAGTCGTTTTTGGCCAGCAACTGACGGGCGAAATCGTCGGAGGCGATAAAGTCCAGGGTCTGGCGCAGTTGCGCTGCCGCTTCCCGGCCGAACGCTTGATCAAAGCGCTCGGCCATTTGCGTTGAAATACGCCTGGCTTTGGCATGGATGCTGACGCCGGCGTCGGTCAGCAGCACACGGCGGGTGCGGCGGTCGAGTTCGTCTACGCGCAACTCCACCAGCCCGTCGCGCACCAGCGGTTTGAGCGTATGCCCCAGCGCCGACAAATCCATCACCAGAGCCTGGGCCAGTTCGCCCATTTTCGGCGTGCCGGCCTTGGCGATGCGGTTGAGCACCGCGTACTGGGTGGCTTTCAACCCGCAGGGTGCGAAGGCCTCGTCATAGATCTGGCCCAGGCGCCGGGACGTGCGGCGCACGGCGCCATTCACGCAGGCGCTGGGGCTCTCGGAGCAGGGCGGTGCAGATTTCAAGGGCAAATACTCTCTGATACAAAACGCGACGGAGTTGATTATGCCTGCCAACTCCGTCAGGACAAGGCCTTTGAGGCCGAGGATGAATACCGGTACAGGTTGAAACTGCAAAGGTGAATATTGAGACAGCTTGAAACAAATTAGTTGCGTACGCCACTAAATTGGATATCGTGGCCTATGCCTCTTTGTGACCCGGATGTCGTTGCAAACTCCCCAGGATGCGCATGGGGCGAGGCGGGAAACGGCACGGCTCTGCCTGCTTGAACGTCCAACCCCTGTCTGGATCACCTCCTATGCTGAGCCTCGTGCGCATCGCATTGCTGCGCCCCTATACCTTCCTGGTATTGGCCATCTTCATCCTGATCATCGGCCCGCTGGCGGCGTGGCGCACGCCGACTGACATCTTTCCCGAAATCCGCATCCCGGTCATCGCCGTGATCTGGCAGTACACCGGCTTGCCGCCCGACCAGATGGCGGGGCGCATCACTTCGCCGTTCGAGCGGGTGCTGACCACCACCGTAAACGACATCCGCCATATTGAAGCGCAGTCGATGAACGGCTACGGGATTGTGAAGATCTTCTTCCAGCCCGGCGTCAACATCAGTACGGCCAACGCCCAGGTGACGTCGGTGTCCCAGGCGATCCTGCGGCAGCTGCCGCCGAGCACCGTGCCGCCGTTGGTGCTCAACTACAGCGCCTCCACCGTGCCGATTGTGCAGCTTGCGCTATCAGGGCCGGGCTTGAGCGAACAGCGCCTGGGTGACATCGGCCTGAACCAGGTGCGCCTGATGCTCACCAGCGTGCCGGGCGCGGCGCTGCCGTACCCGTTTGGCGGCAAGAGCCGCCAGGTGCAGATCGACCTCGATTCGGCGCGCATGCAGGCCCGTGGCCTGTCGGCGCAGGACGTGGCCACCGCGCTGGCGACCCAGAACCTGATCACGCCGGTGGGCACGCAAAAGATCGGCAGCTATGAATTCAACCTGCAACTGAACAACGCCCCGTCGGATTTCCATGACCTGGAAAACCTGCCGATCAAAACCGCTGACGGCACCACGGTATTGATCCGCGACGTGGCCACCGTACGCGACGGCAACCCGCCGCAAACCAACATCGTGCATGTGAATGGCAACCGTTCGGTGCTGCTGCCGGTGCTCAAGACCGGCTCGGCCTCGACCCTGGGCGTGATCGCCGGGATCAAAGACAAGCTTGCCGACAACAAGGCCGCATTGCCGCCCAACCTGAACATCGACCTGATCGGCGACCAGTCGCTGTTCGTGCGTTCGGCCATCAGCGGGGTGGCCCGTGAAGGCTTGATCGCCGCGGCGCTGACCAGCCTGATGATCCTGCTGTTCCTCGGCAGTTGGCGCTCGACGGTGATTATCGCCACCTCGATTCCCCTGGCGATCCTCGCCTCGATTGCCACGCTGTCGGCGCTCGGCGAAACCCTCAACATCATGACCCTCGGCGGCCTGGCCCTGGCGGTGGGGATTTTGGTAGACGACGCCACGGTGACCATCGAAAACATCAACTGGCACCTGGAGCAGGGCAAGCCGGTGCAGACGGCGATCCTCGACGGCGCGGCGCAAATCGTGACCCCGGCGTTTGTGTCGCTGCTGTGTATCTGCATCGTGTTTGTGCCGATGTTCTTCCTCGATGGCGTGGCGCGTTTTCTGTTCGTGCCGATGGCTGAGGCGGTGATTTTTGCGATGATCGCCTCGTTCCTGCTGTCGCGGACCCTGGTGCCGACCCTCGCCAACTACCTGCTCAAACCCCACGTGCATGGCGAAGACGGGCCAGCGCCGACGCGCAACCCGCTGGTCAACTTCCAGCGTGGTTTCGAGCGGCGTTTTGAAGCCTTCCGCGAGCGCTACCACAAGGTGCTGGATAGCGCCTTGCACCACCGCCGTACGGTGGTGATCGGCCTGCTCGCGTTCGTCGCCGTCTCGTTTGCACTGGTGCCATTCCTGGGGCGCAACTTCTTCCCGGATGTGGATTCCGGGCTGATCCTGCTGCACGTACGGGCCCCGGTGGGTACGCGGGTGGAAAGCAATGCGCACCTGATCGCCGAGATTGAAAACGCGATCCGCCGCAAAGTCCCGGCCAGCGAACTCAAGGCCTTGGTCGATAACATCGGCCTGTCCATCAGCGGCATCAACGTGGTGTACAACAACACCGGCACCGTGGGCTCCCAGGACAGCGACATCCAGATCAGCCTGAACGAGGGGCACCGCCCGACCGCCGAGTACATGCGTGAACTGCGCGAGACCCTGCCACGGGAATTCCCGAGCGCGGTGTTCTCGTTCCCGGCCTCGGACATCGTCGGGCAGATCCTCAACTTCGGTTCTTCAGCCCCGATCGACCTGCAAATCACCGGCAATAATCTGGCGGGCAACTTCACCTATGCCAACACATTGCTGCGTGACATTCGCCGGGTGCCGGGGGTGGTGGATGCGCGTATCCAGCAGTCGCGGCAACTGCCGACGTTCAACATTGACGTGGACCGCACCCGCGCGCAATTGGTCGGCCTGACCGAGCGCGACGTGACCAACAGCCTGGTCGTGAACCTTGCCGGTTCGAGCCAGGTGGCGCCGACCTTCTGGCTCAACCCGGCCAACGGCATTTCCTATCCGATCGTGATGCAAACCCCGCAATACAGCCTCGAAAGCCTGGCGGCGCTGCATAACCTGCCACTCAGTGGCGGCAGCGGGGCGGCGGCTGACCAGACCCTTGGCGGCCTGGCGAATATCCAGCGCAGCCACAGCAATTCGGTGATCACCCAGTCGGATATCCAGCCGGTGGTTGAAGTGCTGACCGCGATCCAGGACCGTGACCTGGGCGGCGTCGCCGCCGATATTCAGAAGATCATCGCAGCCCACGCCGGTGAAGTGCCCACCGGTTCCAAAGTGATCCTGCAAGGCCAGGTGCAGACTATGAATGCGGCCTTCAGCGGCTTGCTGTTTGGCCTGCTCGGCGCGGTGGTGCTGATCTACCTGCTGATCGTGGTCAACTTCCAGTCCTGGGCCGACCCGTTTGTGATCATCACCGCGCTGCCGGCGGCGCTGGCGGGCATTGTGTGGATGCTGTTTATCACCCACACGCCGCTGTCGGTGCCGGCGCTGACGGGAGCGATCATGTGCATGGGCGTGGCCACCGCCAACGCCATCCTCGTGGTGAGTTTCTGCCGCGAACGCCTGGCGGTGCACGGCGATGCGGTGCAAGCCGCGCTGGAAGCCGGCTTCACGCGGTTGCGCCCGGTGCTGATGACCGCCATCTCGATGGTCATCGGCATGGCGCCCATGGCCCTGGGCCTGGGGGAGGGCGGTGAGCAGAACGCGCCGCTCGGCCGCGCGGTGATCGGCGGCCTGACCTTCGCCACCATCGCCAGCCTGATTCTGGTTCCACTGATTTTCAGTCTTGTGCACGGGCGTCGCCAACACGCGCCGCTTGCGACCACCGTTACCGTAGGGGTTTGACATGTCCGTTTCCCATTCTCAACCGAAGTCTTCCCGTGGCCTGCTTTGGCTTATCGTCGGTGGGGTCGTCGTGGTGGTCATCGTCGGTGTCGGCATCGGCGTGCGCGCCAGTGAGTCCCGTGACCTCAAGACCTGGACCGACGCCCAGGCACTGCCCAGCGTCAACCTGGTCAAACCGCTGGTGCAAGCCCAAGGGCCGGTGCTAAACCTGCCGGGGCGCATGGAAGCGTATTCCCGCGCGTCGATTTTCGCCCGGGTCAACGGCTACCTGAAATCCTGGAATGTCGACATCGGCACTCGCGTCAAAGCCGGGCAAGTGCTGGCTGAAATCGACACCCCGGAACTCGACCAGCAACTGCTGCAAGCCCGCGCCACCCTGGCATCGGCCCAGGCCAACGCGACCCTCGCGCAAACCACCGCCAAACGCTGGCAGGCCATGCTGGTCAATGACTCGGTGTCGCGCCAGGACGTGGATGAGCGCACCGGCGACCTGACCGCCAAGCTGGCCCAGGTGGCGGCGGCCAAGGCCAATGTCGAGCAATTGGTTGCCACCAAAGGCTTCCAGCACCTGGTGGCGCCGTTTGCCGGTGTGGTCACGGCGCGCAGCACAGACGTGGGTGCCTTGATCAGCGCTGGCGGTGCGGCCGGTAAAGAGCTGTTTGCCGTGGCCGATGTGAGCCGCCTGCGCGTGTACGTGCAGGTGCCGCAAACCTTCTCGCCGCAGATTCGCGAAGGCACCACGGCGCGCTTGAGCGTGCCGGAGTACCGTGGTGAAACCTTCACCGGCAAGGTGATCGCCACCGCCGACGCGGTCAACGCCGCTTCCGGCAGCACCCTCGTGCAATTGCTCGTGGACAACCCCGGGGGCCGCCTGCTGCCGGGCGGCTACACCAGCGTGCAGTTCGACCTGCCGGTGCAGGCCGACGTGCTGCGCATTCCGTCCAGCGCCCTGGTGTTCGATGACAAGGGCATGCGCGTCGCCACCCTCGACACCCAGAACCACGTGCACTTCAAAACCATCAGCATCGCCCGCGACTTTGGCGACAGCGTGGAAATCGCCAGCGGCCTGCAAGCCGCCGACCGCGTGATCGACACACCGCCCGACGGCCTGGCCGATGACGATTCGGTGCAACTGGCTGTCGCCGCCACCGAGGTCAAACCCCATGGCTAAGCGCACCCTGCTGGGGCTGCTCGCCACCTTGAGCCTGGGCGCCTGCTCGCTGGCGCCGCCACTCAAGGTGCCGCCCACCCCGATTGCCGCACAGTTCCATACCCAAGGGCCGTGGACCGTCGGCACGCCGAATGATCAGGCCAACCGTGATGGCTGGTGGCGCATCTACAACGACCCGCAACTGGACGCGATGCAGCAGGAACTGTTGAAAAACAACGCCGACCTGAGCGCGGCACTGGCGCACTATCAACAGTCCCAGGGCTTTGAGGCGCAGGCGCGTTCAGGGCTGTTTCCGAAGCTCTCGGCCATCGGCAACGGCCAGCGCATTCGCCAGTCGGACAACCGACCGTTGCGCTCCGCCACTTCGCCGGATACCTACAACTCGGCCACGCTGGGCCTGGAAGTGGACTATGAAGTCGACCTGTGGGGCCGCGTGCGCGATACCGTTGCCGCCGGCACCAGCGATTCGCAGGCGGCCAAGGCGGATCTGGCGTCGGTACGCCTGAGCCTGCAAGCCCAGCTCGCCGACAGCTACATCCGCCTGCGCGGCATCGACTGGCAAAACCAGTTGCTGGAACAGACCCGTGACGCCTACGCCAAGGCCCTCAACCTGACGGAAGGCCTGCACGGCGGCGGGATTGTTTCCGGCCTGGACGTGGCGCGGGCGCGTACGCAGTTGTCGACGGTCAAGTCGCAACTGACCCAGTTGCAGGTGCAGCGCGCGGTGCTGGAACATTCCATTGCGGCCATGCTCGGTGAGTCCGCCTCGACCTACAGCGTGGCTGTCAACGTCGCGCCGATCGCCTTGCCGAATGTGCCGACCGGCGTGCCGTCCAGCCTGCTGCAACGTCGCCCGGACATCGCGGCTGCCGAGCGGCGTATCGCCTCGGCCAATGCACGTATCGGCGTGGCCAAGGCGGCGTGGTTCCCGCAGATCACCTTGAGCGCCCAGGGCGGTTATCAGAGTGACGAGTTTGCCCGCCTGCTCAGTGCGCCCAACCTGTTCTGGGCCATCGGTCCGTCGTTGGTGGGGACACTATTTGATGGCGGTGCACGCCAGGCCCAGGTGGATATCGCCAAGGCCGCCACCGATGAAGCCGCGGCGAAATACCGTGGCGTGGTGTTGGGCGCGTTCGAGCAAGTGGAAGACAACCTGTCGCAAATCGCCGGCCTGGGCAGTGCGCTGGATGACCAGCGCGATGCTGCGACAGCCGCGCAATACGCCGAAGACCTCTCAACCTCGCGTTATCGCCAGGGCGCAGTGGCCTATCTGGACGTGGTGACCGCCCAAGTGGCGGCGCTGGAAGCCAAGCGCACGGTATTGCAACTGCAAACCCAGCAATTGAGCGCTAATGTGGGCCTGATCAAGGCGCTGGGCGGCGGATGGAACGTGGCTCAACTGGCCGCGTCGAACACTACTGAAACCAAGGAGCAGTAAATTCATGACTGACTATGTACCCCCGAAGGTGTGGACCTGGGAAACCGAAAGCGGCGGCACGTTCGCCAGCATCAACCGGCCCGTGGCCGGGGCGACCCATGACAAGGAACTGCCGGTGGGCAAGCATCCCTTGCAGCTGTATTCCCTGGCGACGCCGAATGGGCAGAAGGTCACCATCCTGCTCGAAGAGTTGTTGGCCCTGGGGCACTCGGGTGCGGAATACGATGCGTGGCTGATCAAGATTGGCGACGGTGACCAGTTCGGCAGCGGGTTTGTGTCGGTGAATCCGAACTCAAAAATTCCTGCGTTGCTGGACCGCAGTGGCGCCACGCCGATCCGGGTGTTCGAATCGGGCGCGATTTTGCAGTACCTCGCAGAAAAGTTCGGCGCGTTCTTTCCCGCCGAGCCTGCGGCGCGTGCGGAATGCTTGTCTTGGCTGTTCTGGCAGATGGGCAGTGCGCCGTATCTGGGTGGCGGCTTTGGGCATTTTTATGCGTATGCGCCGAGCAAGATGGAGTACGCGATCAACCGGTTTGCCATGGAAACCAAGCGCCAGCTGGACGTGCTGGATCAGCGTTTGGCCGTGAGCGAGTACATCGCCGGGGATGAGTATACGATCGCTGATATTGCGATTTGGCCCTGGTATGGCGGGTTGGTTAAGGGCCGGTTGTATGGGGCGGCGGAGTTCCTGTCGGTGCACGAGTACAAGCATGTGTTGCGTTGGGCCGATGCGATTGAAGCACGGCCTGCGGTGCAGCGGGGGCGCAGGGTGAATCGGGTTTCCGGGGAGGTTTCGGAGCAACTGGCTGAGCGGCATGATGCTCGGGATTTGGGCTGAGTACATATCCGTTATTTGGGGCGCGGCGGATATGGGTTCCGCCCTTACGGCGGGTCACTTTTGGAAAAGAGCCCCAAAAGTAACCAAAAGGGCTCTTGCCCCACCACTCGGCACCTCGCCCAGGCTCGGTGTGCCCGCACTCCGGCTTGAATCCGTGGGCCGCCGCCATGGGCCATCCCTGGCCCATCGCGGCTAACCCGGCGTCCTGCCGGGTTGCCCACGGCTTCAAGCCTGCGTGCGGCCAGCGTGGTTTAACGGGGCGCCCAAGATCAAGATCAAGATCAAAAGCAAGAGCACGGCGGCCTAGTAGCCGACCTGAGTGGTTGAAGCAAAAGCGCTGTTTTTGCCAGGGCAGGTTGCGTTCCTTCAGACAAATGAAGATCCAACTGTGGGAGCGGGCTTGCTCGCGAATGCGGTCTCTCAGCTACAAATCTTTTGACTGACCCACCGCATTCGCGAGCAAGCCCGCTCCCACATTTCTAACCGAGTAAGACTTCAATACCTTCACAGAGCTGCTTTTCTGTGGGAGCTGGCTTGCCTGCGATGCTGCCAACTCGGTCCAACAGGCACACCTGGTTGATGCCATCGCAGCGGTGCGGCGATCCGACAAGCCAGCTCCCACACTGAACCGCTTTTGCTCCACACCACTCAGGCCGCCGTGCTTTTGATCTTGATCTTGGGCGCCCCGTTAAACCACGCTGGCCGAACGCAGGTATTACGGAGCGGGTAAACCGGCAGGACGCCGGTTTAGCCGCGACGGGGCAGGGACGCCCCGTCGCGGCGGCCCGCGCAGTAATGCCGGAGTGAGGGCATGCCGAGCCTAGGCGAGGCACCGAGTGGTGGGGCAAGAGCCTTTTGGTTACTTTTGGGCTCCTTTCAAAAGTGACCCGCCGTAAGGGCGGAACCCATATCCGCCATCACCCCAATAACGGATATGTACTCCCACAACCTAGCCAAAATCCGTCCCCCGCGAAACACCCTCCCAGGCAGCAATCTCCGCCTGCAGCGCACTCAGCTTGGCACTCACGTGGTCCACCGCATCATTGCCCAACAACAAATGCGCCGGCGGCTCAGGGCTGGCCACTACCTGCATCATCGCCAGTGCCGCCTTGGCCGGGTCGCCGTCCTGGCGCCCGCTGCGGGCCTGGCGCGCGGCGCGCACGGCATCGAACGAAGCGTCATAGTCGGCAATCGTGCGCTCAGCCCGCACCATCGAACGTCCGGCCCAGTCGGTACGAAAGCCCCCAGGCTCGATGGCGGTCACGTGAATACCGAATGGCTTCACCTCTTTGCCCAATGCCTCGGAAATCCCCTCCAGCGCAAACTTGCTGCCGTGGTACACACCAAGCCCCGGGAAGGTGGTCAGGCCGCCCATGGACGTGATGTTGAGAATATGCCCGCGCCGCCGTTTGCGCATGAACGGCAGCACCGCCTGTATCATCGCCACCGCGCCAAACACATTCACCTCGAATTGCTGGCGTACGTCATCCAGCGCCGACTCCTCGAGCACGCCTTCAAAACCATAGCCGGCGTTGTTCACCAACACGTCAATGGTGCCGATATTTTTTTCGATTTCGGCAACAACGGCGGGCACGAACAGGCTGTCGGTGACGTCCAGCAAGCGCGCAAAGGAATAGCCGGGTTTGAGATTATCGAACGCATCGATGGCTTCCGGCGTGCGCACGGTGCCGACGACGCGCTCGCCGGCGGCCAGCAGCGCCTCGGCGAGGGCTTTGCCGAAGCCGGAGCTGATACCCGTGATAAGCCAGGTTTTCTGTGAGTGTGCGGGCATGGTGATCTCCTGTGAGTGTGCCTGGGATCTTTCGCTTTAAACCCCAGGCGCACAATCGGGCAGGGCCTGTTCAGGCCTTGAAGGCGCGCTTCACAATCGTCAGTCGCCGAGGTTTTCCGAGGTCACGATCTGCGGCGCAATGTGCACCCGGTGCTGCCGCGGATCGAACGCCTCGGCGGTCTGCAACGCCACCAGCAGTTGCACCAGCGCCGTGGCCGTCTGGCGCGGCTGTGAGTCCATCACCACATCGATCAGCCCGTGGCGCAACGCCTGGCGCGACAGCTCGGTGGACTCCTGCAAAATGCAGCACAGCGCCGGGCGTTTGGGCAACTGCGCCAGGGCGCTGATGATGCCGTCACCCCCGCCGCCGACCACGCAGAGGCCGCGCAGGTCGTTGTGGCGGCTGATCAGGTCCAGGGTCGCTTCTTCGGTAATGTCGCTGTTGTCCAGGTTGATCAACGGCTCCAGCGGCTTGAGCCCGGGGGCGTGTTCGGCGAGGTAGCTGTGCAAACCTTCAACCCGTGCCTGATGGCCGAGAAAACGGTGGCCGCCCAACAGAATGCCGACGCTTCCTTTGCGCGCGCCGCAGGTTCGCGCGAGCAGCCAGCCCATGGTGCGCCCGACCACGTGGTTGTCCTGGCCCACATAGGGTTCGGCCGCTTGCTCGTGGATGTCCGAAAGCAGCGCCACCACCGGCACGCCGGCGGCGCGGATTTGCATGAGGGTCGCGTTGATCAGCGGGTGGGCAAAGCTGACGACCGCGAGGGCATCGCACTGCACGGCCAATTGTTCGATTTGCCCGACGATGGCAGCGGGCGTGCGGTCGATGATGTAGTCGAACTGGCAGGTCAGGTTGGCCGTGGCGTGGTGGTAGGCAGCGTCGCTGATCGACTCGGCCAGGTTGGCGTAAAACGCCTGGGCCGTGCCCAGTAGCAGGATGCCAAAGCGATACGTCGGGCGGCGTTCGCGAATGCGTTGGCCAATCAGCCGTGCGGCGAAATAACCCACGGCTTCGGCGGCCTGGAACACCTGCTCGGCGGTGTCCGGATTGACCGGCGCGCGGGCATTCAATACCCGGTCGACGGTCGCCACACTCAGGCCCGCGTGGGCGGCGACAGTGGCAATGGTTGGGCGTTTATTGTTGTTCATGACAGGCCCCTTGAGCGCCTTGATAGAAAACTATCAAGCTGCGCCGAGGCCTGATGATAGCTTGATAGGGAATGGATTCAAGGCCTTGAGGGGCAATAAACCGTTCTCTATCGTTTGTTTCGCAAAGCACTTGAAACCCACGCTTGCGGAGAACAATAACAATGCCTGAACACACCGCCCGTACCGCTCGGCGCGACTATAGCCTCACTGGCCCCGAAGCTGCCCGTGCGGCAGAAAAAGGTCTGGTCTCAGCGAGTTGGTACCAGTCGCCCATTTCCCGTAAACGCATGAAAGAACTGATGCAGCGCCGCGACGGCCCGGCCTTGCGCGACACCGCGATCTGGGTGAGCGCATTGCTGGTCACAGGCGCCGGGGGCTGCCTGTTCTGGGGGACCTGGGCCTGCGTGCCGTTCTTCCTGGCCTATGGCGTGCTCTACGGCACCGCGTCCAACCCGCGCTGGCACGAAACCGGCCACGGCACCGCGTTCAAGACCCGCTGGATGAACGATGGGCTGTACCAGGTTGCGAGTTTCATGTGCATTTTCGAACCGCATGTGTGGCGCTGGAGCCATGCCCGTCATCACACCGACACCATTGTGGTGGGCCGCGACCCGGAGATCGTCGAGCCGCGCCCGCCGAGCTTTTTGATGATGTTTTTGAGCCTGTTCAACCTGCCGCTGGCCTGGAAAACCTTCAGCGGCGTGGCGCGGCATGTCGTCGGCCGGATGAGTGCCCAGGAGCAGGACTTCATTCCCGAGTCCGAGTGGCCAAAGGTGTTTCGTGCGGCGCGGATCTGGGTCGGCATTTACGCGGTCGTGCTCGGCACTGCCCTCTACTTGCACAGCTGGCTGCCGCTGATGCTGGTGGGCCTGCCGAGCCTTTACGGCGCCTGGCTCGGCTATGTGTTTGGCCTGACCCAGCACGTGGGCCTGGCCGAGGATGTGCTCGACCACCGCAGCAACTGCCGCACCATATACATGAACCGCGTGCTGCGCTTTATCTACATGGACATGAACTACCACCTCGAACACCACATGTACCCGATGGTGCCGTACCACGCGCTGGCACAACTGCACGACGAAATCCGCAGCGACTGCCCGTCGCCCTACGCGAATCTGTTGGAGGCCTATAAAGAGATCATCCCCACGATCTGGAAGCAGCGCAGCGACCCGACCTATTTCGTGCAGCGCCCTTGTGGTGAGCGAGCAAGCTCGCTCACCACAACAAGCTCGCTCGCCCACCACAAGAAATTGGAGAAAACACCATGAACGATCAATGGATCGACGTCTGCGCCGTGGGTGAAATAGACGAAGAGGACGTGATGCGCTTTGACCACGGGCCGCACACTTACGCGGTGTACCGCTCGGCCGAGAATGAATTTTTCGCCACGGCAGGCCTGTGCACCCACGAGAAAATCCACTTGGCCGACGGCCTGGTGATGGACCATGTGATCGAATGCCCCAAGCACAACGGGCGCTTCGATTACCGCTCCGGCAAAGCCCTCGGCGCGCCAGTGTGCGTCAACCTCAAGACCTTTGCGGTACGGGTCGAAGCGGGGCGGGTGTTGCTCGCCGTCATGGCGCAATGATGAACGCACCGCTTGTGATCGTCGGTGCCGGCCATGCCGGTGGCCGTGCGGCGCTGACCTTGCGCGAAGAAGGGTATACCGGGCGCCTGATCCTGATCGGCGATGAACCGCACGCACCCTACGAGCGGCCGCCGCTGTCGAAGGGCGTGTTGCAGGGCTCGGCGGATCTGGCCGGTTGCAGCCTGTGTGACGGCGCCCGGCTCGCCGCGTTGAACATCGAGCATCTGGCGAGCAACCCCGTACGCCTGCTGGAACCGCAGCACCAGCGCCTGCAACTGGCCGATGGTCAGTGGTTGCCCTACGCCGGGCTGTTGTTGGCCACCGGAGGCCGGGCGCGGCGCTTGCCGCCCAGTGAAGGCAACGTGCTGTACCTGCGTACCCACGATGAAGCGCTGGCGTTGCGCGCCGCCTTGCGCCCGGGTACGCGGCTGGTGATTGTCGGCGGCGGTTTTATCGGCCTGGAAGTGGCGGCGTCGGCGCGCAGCCTCGGGTGTGAAATGACGGTACTGGAGGCTGGCCCGCGGCTGGCGGGGCGCGTGCTGCCGCCCGTCATCGGCGAGGCGCTGTTGAATATGCACCGTTCGCAGGGCGTGGACGTGCGCTTGAACGTGGTGCTGGAATCCATCAGCCCTGACGCGGTGTGGTTGGTCAGCGGGGAGCGGCTGCCGTGCGACGTGGTGGTAGCGGGTATCGGCATGCAGCCCAACCTCGAACTGGCCACGCAGGCAGGGCTGGAAGTCGGGCAAGGCATCCGCGTGGATGCGTGCTTGCGCACCAGTGCGCCAAACATTTATGCGGCAGGCGATGTGTGTGAGTTCAGTGTCAATGGCCTCTACCAACGCCAGGAAACCTGGCGCAATGCCGAAGCCCAGGGGCGGCATGCCGCGCTGAATCTGTTGGGACGTGAGTTAGCGTTCGAGGCGGTTCACGGTTTCTGGTCCGATCAGTACGACTGGGGGTTGCAGGCGGTCGGCGTGATGACCCCGCGCACGGTCAGCCGCCCGCTGGCGGGTGGGGGGGTGTTGCTGTTCTACCTCGACGCCGACCAGCGTTTGCAAGGCGCCTGCGGCTGGGCGCCCGGCAACAGCGTGGCCAGGGACATCAAGCTGTGTGAGCGCCTGATCACGACCGCCATGCCTTTGAGCGAAGCCAGCCTGGCCGATCCTGAGCGGTCTCTCAAACACTGGCTGCGAGGCTGATATGCGCCAATTTCTGGTGTTCCAATCCCTGTGGGCGATGCAAACCGAACCGGGCCCGCTTGAAGCGTGGCTGGACCGGATCGCCGCCGCCGGATTCGACGGCGTCACCGACCATTACTGGAAACCTGCCGATGTCTCACGCCTGCACGCCGCCGCCACGGCCAGGGGTTTGCAGATTGAAGGCCAACTGTTCCCGCAGACGGTGGATGACCTGGCGGCGGCGCTGGAGGTGATCAGCCGCTATGGCTGCCACCACCTCACCCTGCAGGCCGACGTGCGCCCCCGCACGCAGGCCGAGGCGGCCAAGCTCATCGAGGGCTGGCAGCGCCTGGCCGAGCAGGTGGACTTCCCGGTGCTACTGGAAACCCATCGTTACCGCCTCACCAACGACCTGTTGTTCACCCTCGACCTACTCGCGCAAATGCCTGACCTGAAGCTGCTCGCTGACCTGTCTCACTATGTGGTGGGTCGCGAGTTGCCCGAGCCTGGCGCTGTTGAGGATGACGCGCAGATACACGAAATCCTGCGCCACAGCTGGGGGTTCCATGGCCGTGTGGCGAGTAGCGAGCAGGTGCAGGTTTCCCTGGATTTCCCCCTGCATCAGGCGTGGGTCGAGCGTTTCACTGGTTGGTGGCGCTACGGCATCGAACACTGGCTGGCGCGCCCTGATACGCCCCATAGCCTGTCCTTCACCTGTGAGTTGGGGCCGCCCCCCTATGCAATCACGGGCGCCGATGGCCGTGAAATCAGTGACCGCTGGGCCGAGGCGTTGAAGATGAAGGTATTGATTCGAGACGTGTGGCAGAGCTGTCAAAGATGATCTGCTAATCTGCGCGGGTTCAATTCGCCCATCGCCTGTGGACCCGCCCATGAAGACATGCCCCGTTCAACCGCCCCTGGAACCGCAATCCGTCTGCCACCCGATCACCCGCAGTGCGATTTTCATGGTCGCCACCCTGGCCCCCGGCGACCTCGACGGCGTGCGCGGCTGGTGCGCCGACATTGCCGGCCTGGTGCGCTCGGTGGGCAAGCGCGTGCCGTCGGGCAACCTCACGTGCGTCTGCGGGTTTGGCTCAGTGGCGTGGGACCGGCTGTTCGGCGCACCACGCCCGGCGGCGCTGCATCCGTTTCGCGAGTTTGGCGTGGAGGGGCGCAAGGCTGTCTCAACGCCGGGCGATATCCTGCTGCACATCCGCGCCGACCAGATGGACCTGTGCTTTGAACTCGCCACGCAACTGATGGCGGCCCTGGGTGACAGCGTTACGGTGGTGGACGAGGTTCAGGGTTTTCGCTACTTCGATATGCGCAGCATCATCGGCTTTGTCGATGGCACCGAGAACCCGGTGGGGCGCAAGGCCGAGGGGTTCACGATTGTCGGTGATGAAGACAGTGAGTTTCGTGGCGGCAGCTATGTGCTGGTGCAGAAATACCTGCACAACATGACCGCCTGGAACGGCCTGACGGTAGAAGAGCAGGAGAAGGTGATCGGGCGCACCAAACTGTCGGACATTGAACTGGACGACGAAACCAAACCGAGCAATGCCCACAGTGCACTGACCGTGATCACGGACGAGCAGGGCGAAGAAGTGAAAATCCTGCGCGACAACATGCCCTTCGGCCGGCCCGGTGCCGGGGAGTTCGGCACCTACTTCATCGGTTACGCACGCTCGCCGCAACCCTTGGAGCTGATGCTGGAAAACATGTTCGTCGGCCGCCCGGTCGGCAATTACGACCGCTTGCTCGACTTCAGCACCGCCGTGACCGGCGGCCTGTTTTTCGTGCCGTCGGCCGACTTGCTCGAAGAGCTGGCTGAGCGTAAGCCGGGCCTCTAAGACCCTACAGTCCAACTGTGGGAGCTGGCTTGCCTGCGATAGCGGTCTGTCATCCAGCCAATGTGTCGCCTGACACGCTGCTATCGCGGGCAAGCCCGCTCCCACCTCGGATGTGTGGTGGTTTGCGAGTGAGTCAGTTCAATACGCCGGTGCTGACCGCCACAATCAGAAAGACCCCCAGCAACGCGCGGTAGATCACGAACGGCCAGGTGGAGAAGCGCTCCAGGAATTTCATCAGGCCCCAGATCGCAAAGAATGCCGAGATACTGGCCACCACCAAACCGAAGATCAAATGCGGCCAGGCGTGCGCCGGCATGTCGGCGTGCAGCAGCACCCACAGCTCTTTCAAGCCTGCGAGGGCGATGGCCGGCAAACCCAGCAGGAAGGAAAAGCGCGCGGCTTCTTCACGCTTGAAGTTCAGGAACAGCGCAGCCGTCAGCGTGGAGCCCGAACGCGATACGCCGGGAATCAACGCGCCAATCTGTGCAACGCCAACGATCAAGGCGTCGCGCAGGCGCATTTCGCTGACTTCACGGGTGTGCCGGGCACGCACTTCGGCCACGGCCAGCAATACCGCCATGACCACGCAGGAAATGCCGATCACCATCAGGCCACGCAGCGGCGAGTTGCAGGCGTTCAGGGTTGACGACAGCGCCAGGCCGGCGATGCCAATCGGGATGGTTGCCAGCACAATCGCCACCGCCAGCTTGAACCAGCGGTCGTTGTAGTCGCCACGGCGCACCGCACTGATGCTGCCGGTGGTGACCTGGCGTACATCGCGCCAGAAATAACTGACCACCGCCGCCAACGCCGCCAGTTGCATCGCCGCCGAAAACGCCGAGCCCGGGTCTTGCCAGCCGAGCAAGGCGGGTACCACACGCATGTGGGCGGTGGACGACACCGGCAGCAACTCGGTAATGCCCTGGATCACGCCCAGGATGAAAATCTGCAGGTAATCCAGGGAGGCAAAGCCTACATCCAGGCCGGCGGTACAGACGTTGGTCAAAATTCAGGTCCTTGAGAAAAAGGGGGTGGCGAGCGAAGTTTATTCTAAATGTTTCAGGATTTTGGCGGGGCCACCATCAATCTGCAATCGGTTCAGCAAACAGAAAGGTTATGCAATGTATTGGCCTGGGCACAGGTTTTGTGAACAATGGCGCCCTGCGTTTTTTGACCGAGAGCCCCATGCCTGAAACCACCGTCGAACTGATCCAGACCGGCCCCGAAGAAGCCGAGCTGATCCGCAACCTCTACCAGTACTACGCCTACGAGTCCTCGGACTGGGAGCAGGAAGATGTCGAAGCCGATGGCCGCTTTTACATCCATGACGAACACCTGGCCCGCTACTGGCAAGACCCGCAATGGAGCGCCAACTTGCTGTTGGTGGACGGCTATATCGCAGGCTTCCTGCTGATCGAAGGCAGCGAATTACCAGGCTTCGACGCCCTGGAACTGGCCGACCTGTTTATCCTCAAGCGCTATCGCCGCAAAGGCATCGGCCGCGCCATCGCCACCCAAGTGCTGTGCAGCGGCGAGGCGAACTGGCTGGTGCGCTTTTTTGATCAGGATGAAGTGTCCCAGGCGTTCTGGCGCACGGTGCTGGACAACCTGCCGCGCCCGGTGCAGACCCTTGAGCTGGAGGATGACCCGCAGTTGGTCAGTTACCTGATTACGCGCGCGGCGCTGCATTAAACACTTGCTGCATCGCCTGTGGCGCTTGCCCGAACGCCCTGAGAAATGCCTGGCGCATGCGCTCGCGGTCGCCGAAGCCGGTTTCGCGGGCCACCACTTCAACCGGGTGGCGGCTGGTTTCCATCAGCGCGCGGGCTGCCTCCACTCGCAGTGATTCGATGGCCTTGGCCGGGGTTTGCCCGGTTTCTTCGCGAAACACCCGGCTGAACTGGCGCGGGCTGAGCCGCGCCACATCGGCCAGGGCTTCCACCGACAGGTCATGGGTGAGGTTCTCACGGGCGTAGGCCAGGGCCAGTTGCACCCGGTCCGACTTGGGGTCGAGTTCCAGCAGCGCCGACAATTGTGATTGCTCGCTGCCACGGCGCTGGGCGATCACCAGCTTGCGTGCGATGCGCCGGGCGAGGTCGCCGCCCAGGTCGTTTTCCACCATCGCCAGCGCCAGGTCGACCCCGGCGCTCATGCCGGCACAGGTCCAGATCTGGCCGTCGACCACAAACAGCTTGTCTTCTTCCAGGTGAATGCCCGGGTAGCGCTTGCGAAACGCCGGGGCGTGAATCCAGTGGGTGGTGGTGCGCTTGCCTTCGAGCAGCCCGGCTTCGGCGAGTACGAAGATGCCCATGCACAGCGAGGCCACCCGGCGCGACTGCGCGGCAGCGGCCTTGACCAGCTCCAGCAGGCTGGCTTCTGGCAGGCGAAAATCCATATAGCCGCTGACGATCAAGGTGTCGTAACCCTGCGGCCGAATGGCCGTGGTGTTCACCGAGAAACCCTGTGACGTCATCACCGCGCCGCCCTCCTGCGACACCAGATGGAACTCATAGGCCGGCTCGCCCCGCAACAGGTTCGCGCATTCGAATACCGACCCGGTGCTGAGGCTCAGGCATTCGAAATTGGGGTAAACCAGCAGCGCAACGCTGTGCATTGTCATTCTCCAGGGGCGTTCGGTGAGGCGATTGTCGGCGTGTGCCGGGTAAACGGCAACCGCCAGCGTGCCGTGTCCGGAATCCTTGCGGATATGACATTGTTGCGGTTTGCCCCCACGCCTAACATTCCCTCAACGAACTAGACGACTGGTCTAATCGAGCGGGATGAACGATGAATAACGCCACCCACAGTACAAAGCAGATCCTCTTGGACACGGCGCAATCGATTGTCGGCCGTAAAGGTTTTTCTGCGGTGGGCTTGAACGAAATACTGCAAGCCGCCGAGGTGCCCAAGGGGTCGTTTTATCACTACTTCACCTCCAAAGATGCGTTCGGTGTGGTGTTGCTCGACCACTACTTCGACAGCTACGTGCACGGCATGCAGCAACTGTTCAGCCAACCGGGTTTAACCGGCTACGCCAAGTTGATGCGTTATTGGGACTGCTGGATCGACAACCAGACCGGCTGCACCCATGCAGGCAAATGCCTTGCCGTCAAACTCGGTGCCGAGGTGTCAGACCTTTCAGAGCCCATGCGTTTGGCCCTGCAACGTGGCACCGCGCGCACCATTGCGTTACTCGCCGAGGCCCTCGAACAGGCCATTGCAGACGGCTCGGTCGAGACCGCACAACCCGCGCAGGGTCTGGCTCAATGCCTGTATGCGTTGTGGCTGGGCACCAGCGTGATGAACAAAATCACCCGTACAACCGCGCCGTTTGACCAGGCGCTGCTGCTGACCCGACAGCTGTTGGGCCGCCCTGAACCCACTGACATCCACATCGATCGAGGCACCGGAAAATGAAAGTATTAATGGTACTGACTTCTCACGACACGCTTGGCGACACCGGCCGCAAGACCGGTTTCTGGCTCGAAGAGTTCGCCGCGCCTTATTACGCGTTCAAGGACGCCGGTGCCGATATCGTGCTGGCATCCCCGGCGGGCGGCCAGCCGCCGCTGGACCCGGTCAGCGACTTGCCGGATTTCCAGACCGAACAGACTCATCGCTTCGCTGCCGACCCGGCTGCTCAGCAGGCCTTGGCCACTACGGTAAAACTGGCGTCCGTCAACGCCGATGATTTCGATACGGTGTTCTACCCCGGCGGCCATGGCCCGCTGTGGGACCTGGCCGAGTCGGCGACCTCCATCGCCTTGATCGAAGCCTTTGAACGCGCCGGCAAGCCCATCGGTTTTGTCTGCCACGCACCGGGCGCGCTGCGTCACGTCAAGGCAGTCAACGGTGAGCCGTTGATCAAGGGCCGCCGCGTGACCGGGTTCTCCAACTCGGAAGAGGCTGCGGTGGAATTGACCGACGTGGTGCCGTTCCTGATTGAAGATGAGTTCAAAAAGCTCGGCGGCCAGTATGAGAAGGGCGCCGATTGGCAGTCGTTCGTGATTGAAGATGGTTTGCTGGTCACCGGGCAGAACCCTGCCAGTTCCAGCGACGTCGCCAAAGCCCTGCTGAAACTCACCGCATAAATCACTAAACCCGTTCACTCATTGGCGGCTCTTATGAGCCGCTGATGCTTTGGCTCGCCCTGAATTTGGACAACCCCACATGGCTGACAGCATTTTAAGTACCCCGCTAACACTGGGGCATCACACACTGAAAAACCGTGTCGTCCTGCCGCCCTTGACCCGTCAACGCGGTGCGCAGCCCGGTGATATTGCCACCGGCTTGATGGCCGACTATTACCGCCAGCGCGCGGGCGCCGGTTTCATGATCAGCGAAGGCACACAGATTGAGCCCCGTGGCCAGGGCTATGCCTGGACGCCGGGGATCTACAGCCCCGCGCAGATCGACGGCTGGCGCACCGTCACCGACGCGGTGCATGCCGAGGGCGGGGTGATCTTTGCCCAGCTGTGGCATGTGGGGCGCGTATCTCACCACGACCTGCAGCCCGCCGGTGGCGCGCCGGTGGCGCCGTCTGCGATCCAGCCGACGCAAGTCAAAGCCTTCATCGAAACCGCGCCGGGCGCCGGGGAACTGGTGCAACCGCCAGTGCCTCGGGCGTTGAGCACTGCCGAGGTCAAGGCGCTGGTCGGGCACTACGCCCAGGCCGCGCGCAATGCGCTGGATGCCGGCTTCGACGGGGTGGAAATTCACTCGGCGAATGGCTACCTGGTCAACCAATTCATCTCGGCCCATGCCAATCAGCGCGACGACGAATACGGCGGTTCGCTGCATAACCGTTTGCGTTTCCTGCGCGAAATCGTCGAGGCCGTGAGTGCCGTGGTCGGGCCTGAACGCCTGGGTGTGCGTTTTTCGCCGTTGTTCAGTGGCACCGACCAGGACCGCGTGTACATCGGTTTGGTGGAAGAAGACCCCCACACCACCTACCTCGAGGCGATCAAGGTGCTGCAAGCAGCTGGCATTGCGTACGTTTCCATCGCCGAAGCCGACTGGGACAATGCCCCGGAACTGCCGGAAACCTTCCGCCGGGCGGTACGCGATACGTTCAGTGGGCGCATCCTCTACGCCGGCCGTTACACCGCTGAACGCGGTGCACAATTGCTGGAAGCCGGGTTGGCGGACCTGATCGGGTTCGGGCGGCCCTTCATTGCCAACCCGGACCTGCCGCAACGGCTGTTCAACGGCTGGCCGTTGAACCCGCTGCGGGCCGAGGGGATGTACGGTGGCGGTGAGGCGGGGTATATCGACTACCCGACCTACACCGAATAAGAAGCCACCTCTGTGGCGAGGGAGCGTGCTCCCGCTGGAGGGCGAAGCCCTCCCAATTTTTAGCTGGCAGCGTGCAGCCGTGACGAAAAAGGGGCTGCTTCGCACCCCAGCGGGAGCAAGCTCCCTCGCCACAGGGCAGCCTGTTTTTCTTCAGGCTACGCGCAACACAATCTTGCCAATGTGATCCCCGCCTTCCATCCGCGCATGGGCCTGGTCGGCCGCCGTGTAATCAAACACCTGGTCGATCATGGGCAGGCAACGCCCCGCCGACAGCACCGGCCACACGTGCTCGCGCAGTTGCTCGGCAATGGCGGCTTTCTCATCCCTGGTGCGCGCGCGCAGCAACGAGCCGGTGACGATGGCGCGTTTGCCGAGGATGGTCAGCAGGTCAACATCATTGGCCCTGGCGCCGCCGAGGAAGCCCAGCATCACAATGCGCCCGTCCATGGCCAGCGCCTTGAGGTTGTTGTTGAGGTAGGAGCCGCCCATGATATCGAGGATCACATCCACGCCCTGGCCGGCGGTTTTTTCGGCGATGACATCAGCGAAATCCTGCTCGCGGTAGTTGATCGCTTCGGCACCGAGGGCGCGGATGGCGGCGCATTTTTCTTCGCTGCCGGCGGTGGCGAACGCCTCGATGCCGAACTCTCGGCACAGCATCAACGCGGTGGTGCCGATGCCGCTGGTGCCGCCGTGGATCAGCACGCGCTGGCCCTTGTGTGCGCCGCCGATGCCGAACAGGTTGGCCCACACGGTGAAGAAGGTTTCCGGAATTGCCGCCGCTTGAATCCATTCCATGCCATGGGGTACCGGCAATGCCTGGCTGGCGGGCACAGCACAATACTGCGCGTAGCCGCCGCCATTGGTCAGGGCGCAGACCTTGTCGCCCAGGCGATAGTCAGTCACGCCGTCTCCCAGTGCCACCACTTCACCGGCCACTTCCAGCCCGGGAATCGGGCTCATGCCGGGTTTCATCGGGTACTTGCCGGCGCGTTGCAGCGCGTCGGGGCGGTTGACCCCGGCGGCGTGTACCTGAATCAGAATCTCGCCGGCGGCCGGGGAGGGCACGGGTTCCTGGCGCGGTTTCAACACCTCGGGGCCGCCGGGGGTGGTGATTTCAATCAGGGTCATTTGCTGGGGAAGGGACATTTGAGCGTTCCTGTCGCGATGGGCGTATGAGTTGGGACCGCGACGCGTTGCCGGCGGTTCTGAGTATTTTTCTGTGGCGCCCAGCATACCCACAAGCGCTGATGCAATAATGCTGCGATTACACGGCATAACGATGCAAATATGCATCGGGAGGGGCGGCAATGAATTGGGACGATGCACGCGTGTTTCTGGCGGTGTGCCGCGAGACCACCTCTCGCGGCGCGGCACGCGTGCTGGGGGTGGACCAGGCGACCGTGGGTCGGCGAATCAACGCACTGGAAAAATCCTTGAACGCAACTTTGTTTTTGCGCACCTCCGAAGGCTACGTGCTGACGGCTGTCGGTGAAGCCGCCTTGCTTTCGGTGGAGAAAATGGAGCACTCGGCCCTGGACCTGGAGCGGCAGATCCAGGGCCTGGATGATCGCCTGACCGGCACGGTGCGGGTCAGTACCACCGACTCCATGGCCATCGACTTCCTGATCCCGGCCATCGCCAGCCTGCACGACCAACACCCGGACGTGCGCGTGCAACTGGACGCCTCCACCCAGCTGATCAGCCTGGCCAAGCGCGAAGCCGATATTGCCGTGCGCAACTCCCGCCCGGACAACCCCGACCTGATCGCCCGGCGTATCGCCCGTTGGCCGGTAGGCCTGTTTGCGTCACAGGGTTATATCGACCGCCATGGTGTACCGGAGCCCGGCAGCCTGTTTGCAGGCCATGACCTAGTGGTCTATCAACCGCATTTGCAACACCAGAAAGACATGACCCTGGTCTGCGAACCCTTGGGCCACGGGCGCATTGTGGCGGCGCTCAGCTCCAGCCTGCTGGTACGCCGTTCCATCGCCGCGGGCCTGGGTATTGGCGAGATTCCCGTGCACAGCGGCGAGCGTGACGGGCTGGTGCGGCTGTGGCCGGAACGCACCCGGCCGTTGCCCTATGACGTGTGGCTGGTGACCCATGCCGATTTGCGCCACACCGCCCGGGTTCGGGTGGTGATTGATGAAATCGTCGCGGCGTTTGCCGGCACGGGCGATTGAACCCTGGCGGTTCAGGAAGGCCAGCAGGTCTCAGGCGCGGGATTTTTTTGGTTGGAGTACATATCCGTTGCTGCGGTAACGGCCACCTAGGGTTCCGCTCTTACAGCGGGTCACTTTTTTACAAACGCCTAAAAAAGTAACCAAAAAAGGCTTTGCCCCACCACTCGGCACCTCGCTCACGCTCGGTGTGCCCGCACGCAGGCTTGAATCCGTGGGCCGCCGCCATGGGCCATCCCTGGCCCATCGCGGCTAACCCGGCGTCCTGCCGGGTTGCCCACGGATTCAAGCCTGCGTGCGGCCAGCGTGGTTTAACGGGGCGCCTGAGATCAAGATCAAGATCAAGATCAAAAGCAAGAGCACGGCGGCCTGACAGCCGGCCTGAGTGGTTGGAGCAAAAGCGCAGCGAACACCGTTTAGCTGATGTAATGAGCTTCAAATGTGGGAGCTGGCTTGCCTGCGATGCAGGCAACTCGGTACACCTGATGCGCCGAGTTGCTGCCTTGTGCATCACTCAAGCCGACAAGTGCTCATACAAAATCGTCGTACCCACCAGCATCAGCACCACGCCGCCGACCATTTCGGCGCGCTTGCCCACCACCGTGCCCAGCACCCGCCCAAGCATCATGCCGATGGTCACCATGGTCATGGTCGCCAGGCCAATCGCCGCCGAGGCCAGCAGGATGTTCACATCGACAAACGCCAGGCCCACGCCCACCGCCAGTGCGTCAATGCTGGTAGCAAACGCCGTGACGGCCAGGATCATGAAGGAGTGCTGGGTGGGTTTTTCGGCCTCTTCTTCATCGGCCTTGAGACCGTTGTAGATCATGTGCAAACCCAGCGCGACGAGCAGGGTAAAGGCGATCCAGTGGTCCCAGTGTTCCACCCAGCGTGTGGCCGCGTGGCCGATGGCCCAGCCGATCATGGGGGTAATCGCTTCGATCACACCAAAGATCAAACCGGCGCGCAGGGCTTCGGTGAGGCGGGGTTTGTGCAGGCTGGAGCCTTTGCCGATGGCCGCCGCGAAGGCGTCGGTGGACATGGCGAGTGCGAGGAGAATCAGGGAAATGGGGTTCACGGCGCGGCTTCCAGTCGGGCTGTATGAGTCAACGACACAGCCACGTGCCCGACTACAGGCGTGGATGTGTCGCTGGTCTCACCAACCACAACGGTGTTCGTACCACGGCAGGTTGCCGAATATGTTGATACGAACGCTTCCGAGCAGGTCAGAAGCCGGTTACTCCCCAACGAAGGGCCGGATCATAAACGGGCAGACATGAAAAAACTGTCAACGCGTTTTAAACCACCATGATGATCTTCGACACCAGCTCCACCACTGTCTTGGCCTGCAGTTTTTTCATCAGCCGCGCCCGGTGCACTTCCACTGTGCGGTGGGAAATGGCCAGGCGCAGGGCGATTTCCTTGGACTTCAAACCGTTGACGATGTGCATGGCAATTTCCCGCTCCCGTGGCGTCAGGTCGCCCGTGCCCTGGTGGCTACGGTCCAGGCGTTCGAAGTGCCACACCATCAGCTCAAACGGGTTTCTCGGGGTGAGCGTATAGCCGTGGGATTTGGCCCAGAACACTTCGCCGTTTTTGTGCTGCATGAAGCGTTCGTCGGAATAGAAGCCGTTCTGGCTGTCGAGTAACCAGTCATGGCTGCGCTTGCCGATGGCGTGATAGTCGGCCTGGGATGGGTAGATCAGCAGGGTCAACTGGTCCTGTAACGCTTCGCGCGGGTAGCCGAACAGCTGCAGGAAGGCTTCATTGCAGTCGACGATCACGCGGTGGCGCGTGACCAACTGAGGGGCCGGGGAGTGTTGGAAGGCCAGGCGCTGAATATCCTGGAAGGGCTGTGCTAATGCGTTCATTGGGCATCCTGCCTCGTCTTTTTGCGCGCCGGGTGGCTACTTATTCATGTAAGTAGTTACACGAATTGGCGAGCGGCCAAGGGTGGGTCATTGTAAGGAATGTCCGCACCAAGAACAGAAGAAATTACCTATGCCTGCTGATTGCGTCTCCATAGTTGCTGCCGGTCATTCGAAGTTTGGTCGCCTGGAAGGCACCACCCTTGAAGACTTGATCGTGCAGGTCACCCGCGAAGCCCTGACGGACGCGGCCATTGATGCGTCGCAAATTGACGCGCTGTTTCTCGGCCACTTCAATTCGGGGCTGGTGCCCGACGGGTTTGCCGCCTCGTTGCTGATGCAGGCCGACCCGGGGCTGCGTTTCAAACCTGCGACTCGCTGTGAAAACGCCTGTGCGTCAGGCTCGGCGGCGATTCAGGCCGGGGTCAACGCCATCCTGTCCGGCAGCGCCGAGCTGGTGCTGGTGGTAGGCGCGGAAAAGATGACCCACACCTCAACCGCCGAGGTCACCCGGGCCCTGGCGGGTGCCGGCTACCAGAACGACCCGGCCGAATCCGGCCTGAGCTTTCCCCAATTGTTCGGCCGTGCGGCGCGGCAATACGCCGAGCGCTACCACTGCCCGCTGGGTTCGATGGCGGCCATCGCCAGCAAGAACCACTCCAATGCCATGGCCAACCCGTTGGCGCAGATGCACCGGGTGATGGATTTCGAGCATTGCAACAACGTGTCTGCGAGCAACCCGTTTGTGGCCGAGTCCCTGCGCCTGACGGATTGCTCGCTGATCAGCGACGGCGCCGCGGCCATCATTCTCGCTTCGCCCAAGCGTGCGCGGGCGTTTCGGCGGGAGGTGCAGATCCGTGCGATGACCCAGGTCAATGACCTGCTGCCGATTGCCGGGCGCGACATCCTCGCCTTCGAAGGCCCGCAACGTGCAATCCATACGGCATTGCGCGCGGCGAATATCACCTTGAATGACTTGAGCTTCGCCGAGGTACACGACTGCTTCACCATCGCCGAACTGCTGATCTACGAAGCCATGGGCCTGGCGCCGAAAGGCGAGGGCCACCGTGTACTCGACAGCGGTGTGGTGCGCGCGGGCGGGCGTTTGCCGGTGAACCTCTCCGGCGGGCTCAAGGCCAAAGGGCATCCGGTGGGCGCGACGGGCGTGTCGATGCACGCGCTTGCGTTCCGCCAATTGACCGGTGAGCCCATTGGCCTGGCGGCGCCGAACCCTGAGTTCGGCCTGGTGTTCAACATGGGCGGCATGGCGGTGGCCAACTATGCCTCGGTCCTGCACGCGCGGCGGAGCTGAGCCATGAACATCGCCAATTGGCTGCATGACACCGCGCGCCGCGCCCCGCAACGCCCGGCGCTGTTCGACGGCACCCGGCAAGTGGCTGACTACGCCACCTTCGCCGCCCACGCCCGCCAGCGCGCGGCCTGCCTGGTCGACCAGCACGCCATTGTGGCGGGTGATGCGGTCGCGGTGCTGATGAAGAACAGCTGCGACTATCTGGAAGTGCTCTACGCCATTTGGTGGGTCGGCGCGGTGGCGGTGCCGATCAACGCCAAACTGCATCCGGCGGAAGCCGTGTGGATCGCCGATAACGCTGAGGCGAAGTTGATAGTGACCGACGGCGGACGGGTGTTTTCGTCGCGCGAATTACCCCAACGCTGCAAGGAGCTGGACGGCCACACACTGCCGCCCACCCGTGGCTGGCCGACCCTCGAACAGCCCGTGCCGCGCCAGGACAGCGACCTCGCCTGGCTGTTCTACACCTCCGGCACCACCGGGCGCTCCAAGGGCGTGATGTTGTCCCACGGTAACCTGATTGCTATGTCGCTGTGTTACGCCACCGATGTCGACACGGTCAGCCGCGACGACGCGGCGGTGTATGCCGCGCCGATGTCCCACGGCGCCGGGCTCTACAACTTCATTCACGTGCGCTGCGGCGCGCGGCATGTGGTGCCGGCGTCCCGGGGGTTCGACGCTGCCGAGCTGTTCGGGCTGGCGACGCAAATGGGCAGGGTTTCGCTGTTTGCCGCACCGACCATGGTCAAGCGCATGGTCGAACAGGCGCGGCGCCAGGGTTACAGCGGCGAGGGTATCAAAACCCTCGTCTACGGCGGCGGCCCGATGTACCTGGCGGACCTGCGCGAGGCGGTCGACACCTTCGGCCCGCGCCTGGTGCAGATCTACGGCCAGGGCGAAAGCCCGATGACCATCAGCGTGTTGCCCCGCGCCCTGATTGCCGACCGCGCACGGGCCGACTGGGCAACGCTCGCTGCGTCCGTGGGCCATGCGCAATCCTGCGTGGAAATCCGCATTCTCGATACACAGCACCAGCCGCTGCCTGCGGGCCAGCGCGGCGAAATCGCCGTGCGTGGTGCAACGGTCATGCAGGGTTACTGGCGCAACCCCGAAGCCACCCGGCAGGCTTTGGTCGATGGCTGGTTGCTGACCGGCGATATCGGTTTTCTCGACCCGGCCGGTTACCTGACCCTTACCGACCGCTCCAAGGACGTGATCATCACCGGCGGCAGCAACGTGTACCCGCGTGAAGTCGAGGAGGTACTGGCCCAGCATCCCAACGTGTTTGAAGTCTGTGTGGTGGGCGAGGCGGATGAGCAATGGGGCGAGTCGGTGGTGGCCTTCGTCGTCACGCGCGACGGGCAGTTGCTCGAAGATGCCGAACTCACCAGCTGGTTTCTCGCGCGCATGGCCTCGTTCAAGAAGCCGAAGAAGTATGTGTTCCGCGACGAACTGCCGAAGAACAGCTACGGCAAGATCCTCAAGACCGACTTGCGGCAGCGGTTGAAAGAGGCGAGTATCGCCGCCGTTCGCTGAACCCGCTATTCCATGGATTGATAGACGACAAGGAGTCCCTTCGATGGGCATTTACGCGCAAGACACGGCCCGCAAGCGGCGCCGTGCGTTTCTCGGTGCCACCTCCGGCCACTTGATCGAGTGGTACGACTACGGCGTCTACGGCTTTCTCGCCGTGTACATCGGCCAGGCGTTTTTCGTCTCCGACGACCCCACCACCAGCTTGCTGGCCAGCTTCGCCGCGTTTGCCCTGAGCTTTTTCATCCGGCCATTGGGCGGGCTGTTCTTCGGCCCGTTGGCGGACAAGATCGGCCGGCGCAAAACCCTGATCATGGCGTTGGTGATGATGACCGGCTCCACGGTGCTGCTCGGCCTGTTGCCGACTTACGCCACGCTGGGCATCGCCGCACCCATCCTGTTGATTCTGGTGCGGTGCGTGCAGGGCTTCTCGGCAGGCGGCGAAATCGGCACGGTCACCAGCTTTATCTCCGAATACGCCGGCCCCGGCCGCCGGGGCTTTGCCACGTGCTGGCTGATGGTCACCGCGGTGCTCGGCCTGCTGCTGGGCGGTGCCGTGGCCAACGGTATGACCTGGGTGCTGGGCGCTGATGTGATGCAGGAATGGGCGTGGCGCGTGCCATTTCTGATCGCTGCACCGCTGGGCTTTATCTCCATGTACATCCGCCTCAAGCTTGAAGACAGCCCGGAGTTTCTTGCCCTGCAACGGGCCGGGCAAACCTCGCGCGCACCGCTGCGCGAAGTCTGGCAGTGGAAGCGTGCGATTGCCCTGGTGTTTTTTATCATCACCTTGCACAGCTCGATCTTTTACCTGGTGCTGACCTTCGCCTCGACCTACATGGCCAAGATTCTCAAGTTCGACAGCGGCACCACCTTGCTCTACGTGTTCGTCGCCAGTTTCTCGGCGGCGTTCGTGATGCCGTTTGGCGGCGCGTTCACCGACAAATATGGGCGCAAACCCTTCCTGATGGTGATCGGCACGCTGGCCACGCTGGCGATGTTCTGGCTGTTCAAGACGGCGCCGACCGCCACGCCCGCGACCTTCTTTGCGCCGTTGATGGCCGTGGCGATCCTGTTCGGTCTGTATGCCTCGTCGACCTATGCGCTGATGAGCGAACTGCTGCCCACGCGCATCCGCTCCACCGGGATTGCCGTGGCGTATAACGTGCCGGTCGCGGTGTTTGGCGGCAGTGCGCCGCTGATCTCCACCTGGCTGATCAAGGTAACCGGCGACATCACCTCGCCGTGGTATTTCTACGTGGCCACGGGCGTGGTCTCGCTGATTGCCCTGGTGCTGCTGCGCAAGGAGGACTTCGTGGCCAGTGGCAACCCGGCAGTGGTACCCGCTGGCGCAGCATTGGCCTGACGGCTCAGGGGCGCTGGGGCGTGACCGACGTCCCGAAGGTATTGCCCATGCGAATGCTGGTCGCCGCCGGGGTGGCCAGCCCCGCCTGGTTCGGCGGGCGTTTATGCACCGGCACGGTCAAGGCTTCGCGGTTTTTCTGTGCGGCCTTGGCGGCATCCGGGTCAGTGCTCATCTGCTGGCTCAGGCAGCCGTAGTCCGGCGCCTTGTACCCATCCACCGTCACTTCCGTGCAGCCTTTGGCAGCGGTTTCGGCGTGGGCGCTCAACGGCAGGGCAGCGCACAGCAACAGGCTGGCGAGGGTCGGAAAGTGCTTCATCGGGGCCTCCTGGCGGGCCCGCGGTGAGGGGCCGTCAATGCCGCAAAGTGTAGTGCAGCGGGCGTCTTGTCACCGTGATGTTTTTTTTGCCATCACCGTAACATCAGGTTCATAAACTGGCCTCAGGATGACGGTTTTCAAGGACACGTCAGCCGTGCAGCGATGCAACGCGGGGGGTGAGCAGGGGGGCTGGAGGCGTGCCGTTGGCGCCCTGGTCTTGCTGTTGCTGCTTGTCGCTGCGACGCCGACGAGGGCAGAGCCGCCGCTGTTGATACTGGACCTGCCTGCGCAAGACCTGGAACACGCCCTGCAAGCGTACAGCCGCGCCACCGGGATGGCGGTGCTGGTGGACCGCGAGTTGACGCGGGGCCGGCGCTCCCTGGGTGTGCACGGGCGTTTCACGGCGCAAGAAGCACTGGCGCTGCTGCTGACGGGGAGTGGTCTGATGGCGCGATATGCACGCGAGGATGCCTTCACCTTGCAACTGCCCGAGGTCAACCAGGCGGCTTCACCGCGCAACGCATCACGGGTCAACAACAGCTACGCCGCCGCGTTGCAACAAGCGATTGAGGCCAGCCTGTGCCGTTCACCGCTGACCCGCCCCGGTAGTTTCCGGGCGCTGGTGCAGGTGTGGGTCAACCCGCAAGGGGGGATCGAACACAGCCGGTTGGTCAGCTCGACCGGTGATGAGGTGCGCGATGAAGCCGTGTTGCTTGGCCTGGGCGCGGCCCGGGTGGAACGCCCGCCGCCGAGTTCGCTGCGCCAGCCGGTGACCTTACTTTTGATGCCCGACACAACAGGAAAACGCATGGAATGCACGGCAGGGAAAGGAGTCACGGGCGGATGAAAAACACCGGGCACAGTACGATGGTCAGCGTGTTTTTGGCGTCTTACGAGGACTTCAAAGTCCGTTTGCGCAAGCGCCTGGGCTCCGAGGACCTGGCAAACGACGTGCTGCACGAAACCTACCTGCGGGTCGACCGCATGGACGTGCCGCCGAACCTCCAGCAACCCAATGCCTACCTCTACCGAATGGCCTTGAACATCGCCGCCGACCGCCGCCAGGCTGACGCACGCCTGCTCACCGGCAGCGAGGTCGAAGAGCTGCTGCAAACCGCTGACGAAGCCCAGGACCCCTCGCGGGTGGTGGGCGGCCAGCGTGAGATTCAGTCGTTGGTCAAAGCCCTCTACGAATTGCCGGCGCGGCGTCGCAAGATCCTGATTGCTGCGCGGCTGGAGGAGGCGCCGCATCTGGAAATTTCCCAGCGGTTTGGCATTTCCACGCGCATGGTCGAGAAGGAAATCAAGGCCGCGCTGGGGCACTGCGCCAAACGCCTGGAAAGAAAAGTGATTCAGCGGTTCGGTCCCGGGGCCGGAAAACCGTCTTAGTGTTGAGTCCCTGAAAAAACCGCGAGTACCTGCACGCTTGAACATCTTCAATTTCCCCGCCGCACGGCCGATGCCCGCCGACCCGCTGCACGATGAAGCCCGTGACTGGCTGCTGCTGCTGACCTCGGGCCGCGCCACCGTGGCCGACGCCAAGGCGTTGCGCGCCTGGTGTGCCCGCAGCCCGGAGCACGCCCAGGCGTTTGAGCAGGTCAAGGCGTTGTGGCAGCAATTGGCCCCGGCTGCCGAACACCTCGCGCAACCGCGCCATTTCGGTCGTCGCGCCTTTCTGGGCGGGGCAATTGCGGCGTCGGCAGCGGTAGTGATGGTCCACGTTGGCCTGCCCGGCGGGTTTGCCGGGTTGACGGCGGACTACCGCACTGAAGTCGGCGAGCAGCGCCAGGTGGTGTTGAGCGAAGGCGTGAGCCTGGAACTCAACACCCAGACGCGCATCAGCCGGGTCGGGCAGGGCATTGAATTGCTGGAGGGCGAAGTCGAAGTGCTTGTCCACGGCGCGCAGCCGCTCAAGGTGCAGGCCGGAACCGGTTGGGTCAGTGCGGCACGGGCAAGGTTCAACGTGCGTAACACTGACCACAAGGTCTGCGTGACCTGCATCGACGGTGCGCTGTCGGTGGACGTCGCCGGGCGCAGCGTGCCGTTGCAACAGGGCCGGCAACTGACCTATGACGCCGCCGGGTTGGGCGAGGTGGCCACTGTCGATGCCCAGGCCGTAGTGGCCTGGCGCGAACAGGTACTGGTCTTCAACAACGCCACGCTGGCGACGGTGGTGGATGAAATCAACCGTTACCGCCCGGGCATGCTGGTGTTGCTGAACAAGGAACTGGGGCAGCGCCGGGTGCAGGCGCGTTTCAGTTTGCAGCAACTGGCCGGCGTGGCGCTGTTGATTCGCGACGCCTACGGGGCCAAGTGCACCGAGTTGCCGGGCGGGGTCGTGTTGCTGAGCTGATTCAACACGCCCCGGCCCGCGCCGTTAAGCGACCTTTTCTGCGGCCTGGCGCTCACGTTCGGCGACTAATTCCCGCGTCAGTGGAATCAGGCGTTTGCCGTAGTCGATCGCGTCATTGAGCGGGTCGAAGCCGCGAATCAGAAAGGTGGTAATGCCCAGGTCGTAATAGTCCAGCAGCGCTTCAGCGACCTGCTCGGCGGTGCCGACCAGAGACGTCGAGTTGCCCTGGGCGCCGAGCAGCCCGGCGATGCCGGTCCACAAGCGTTTATCCAGCCGAGAACCTTGGGCGGCGGCGGCGAGTAGACGCCGTGAGCCTTCATTCGGCGGTTCACGCCGCACAAAGCCGTTTTTCTCGGCCAAGGCGGTGGCCTGCTGCAAGATGCTGTCGGCACGCGCCCAGGCCAGTTCCTCTGTTTCGGCCAGGATCGGTCGCAGCGACAAACTGAAGCGAATCGTACGCCCGTGCTTGGCCGCTTCGGCGCGCACCTGGGTCACGACTTCGCGCACTTGCTCATAGGTTTCACCCCACAGTGCGTACACGTCGGCATGCTTGCCGGCCACCGCAATCGCCGCCGCCGACGAGCCGCCGAAATACAGCGGGATATGCGGTTGCTGCGGCGACTTCACGGCCGAATGCGCACCTTCGACCTGGTAGTACTTGCCCGCGAAATCGAAGGGCTTTTCACTGGTCCATTCCTGACGCACCACGCTCAGGTATTCGTCGGTGCGTGCGTAGCGTTCATCCTTGTCGATATGGCTGCCATCGGCGCGCAGCTCACGGTCGTCACCGCCGGTGATGATGTGCACGGCGGTACGGCCACCGTTGAACACGTCCAGCGTATTGAATTGCCGCGCGGCCAGAGTCGGCTGGGCAAAGCCTGGGCGATGGGCGATCAGAAATTGCAGCTTTTGGGTCACACTGGCGGCGTGGGCGGCAATCAGCGTGCTGTCCGGGCTGTTGGAGTGAAAGGCGATCAGCGCGCGGTCGAAACCGGCTTCTTCATGGGCGCGGGCCACGGTTTCCACATACTCGGGTTGCAGCACCGGGCCGCTGCGCGGATGAATTTCGGAGGCGTGGTGGCCGCCGATGTAGCCGATGAATTCAATGCTCATGGTCAGTTCCTTGATCAGGGGGTAATCAGCACCTCCACCGGGCAAGGGGTCGGCCATTGAGGTTAAAAGTAGGGCCAGCGGCACGCGTTGTAAAAGGCTGATTGGTTCTAACCTAATTATTAAAATAGAGAATCATAGGTTTATATAACTATTAGGAATGTGCATTTTAATTTCATCAGGTCATGCTTTCCGAGCTTTTACAGCGGTTCCATGCGATGAGTGCGTTCGCCATGCCTTAGTCCATGGCAATGCCGGGTTGCCCGGCCGTGCTGTTGACGCCGGCGCGGTCGGCCAGGTATCGCGCCGGCGGCTGGCCCACGGCCTTGCGGAACATGGTGATAAAGCCGCTGGCGTTCTCATAACCCAGGTCCAGTGCCACGCGCTGTACACTTTCCCCCTTGGCCAGGCGTTGCAGTGACAGGATCACATGCAACTGCCGGCGCCAACGCCCGAAACTCAAGCCCAACTCTTCCAGCAGCAAGCGGGTCATGCTGCGCTCGCTCATGCCGATGCGCACGGCCCATTGGCTGAGGGTGGATTTGTCGCCCGGGTCCGCGAGCAGGCTGTCGGCCAAGCGGCGCAGCCTTGCGTCCTGGGGCATGGGCAGGTGCAGGTCTTCGATGGGGGCTTCGGCCAGTTCATCCAATAGCGTGTTGATCAAGCGGCCCTGGGCGCCTTCCTCGTCATACAGTTGCGGGAAACTCACGGCCTTGGTGATCAACTCGTGCAACAAACCTGAAACGCCGAGGGTGCAGCATTGCTGGGGCAGAGCGTGCAAGGCGTCGGGGTCAACCAGCAGGCAATACACGTGCGCCTCGCCGGAGCCGCGCGCCGCATGGGACATGCCGCCGGGAATCCACAGCGCGCATTGTGGCGGCACAATCCAGATACCCGCTTCAATTTCACAGTGAATGACCCCGCGCAAGGTGTACATCAACTGCGCCTTGCGATGGGAATGCTGCTCATGCTCCCAGCTCTCGGCGGTGCTGGTCGCGCCCACTGCCACCACGGCGCGCGGGATCAGATCGGCGTCTTTGGACATTTGCGGGTCGCGCAGGTCGAGGCGATGGCGTTTCATGCAGGTTTGGCACTTTGGCTGAATTGCGAAACATACTGGCTATTTTGTGCAATGCCGTCCAGTGGCGTGATCACTATAGTGAGATCCACTCTCATTAAGGAGCTTTGCCATGCGACTCGACAGTTCAACTTTTCCCGTGGTGAAAATCGTCTTCGACGCCCCCAACGAAGGCGGCCCGGACGATTCCTTCCGGGTCTTTGAAAACCTGCTGGCGCGCCAACAGCCGTTCATGCTGCTGCACGAAAAGGCGGTGGACGAGAGCAATCACGAGCATTCCCACGAAGAGCGCAAACACGCCTCGATCTGGATGAAAAAAAACAAACAGGCGCTGCGTGCGTTCGTCAAAGGCATGATCCAGGTGGAACCCAGTGCGGCCAAACGCCTGGCGCTCAAACCCTTTGCCGCCACCTTCGGCAAGGCCTGGGGCTACCCGCTGCTGGTGGTCGAATCCAAAGACCGCGCCTGGGCGCTGGCGAAGGATGTGCTGGATGAGCAGGTGTCGGATGTGGCGTATTTCTAAGCCGTATCGCAAAACCCTTGTGGGAGCCAGCTCCCACAGGTGAGATTCCTGCCTGTACTGCCTGTTTGAGGTATCCTCCGCGCCCCGCTTATCACCGATTCAAAGACAGATGACAGGACAAGACATGCAGGCGCTGCTGGAGTCGATTCTCGACGAAGTGCGCCCACTGATCGGGCTCGGCAAAGTTGCCGACTACATCCCCGCGCTGGCCGACGTGCCTGCCAATCAACTTGGCATCGCCGTGTACGGCAACGACGGCGCGGCCTACTGCGCCGGGGACGCCGACACGCTGTTCTCGGTGCAGAGCATTTCCAAAGTGTTCAGCCTGGTACAAGCCATCGACCACGGCGGCGAAACCATCTGGGAGCGCCTGGGCCACGAGCCTTCGGGGCAGCCGTTCAACTCCATGGTGCAGCTGGAATTCGAACGCGGCCGCCCGCGCAACCCGTTCATCAACGCGGGTGCGCTGGTGATCTGCGACATCAACCAGTCACGCTTTGCCGTGCCGATTCTGTCGATGCGCGACTTCGTGCGGCGTCTGTCGGGCAACCCGCAGATCCTGGTCAACAGCGTCGTCGCCGAGTCCGAAGCCCAGCACGGCGCGCGCAATGCGGCCATGGCGTATTTGATGAAATCCTTCGGCAACTTCCACAATGACGTGGACGCCGTACTGCACAGCTACTTTAACTATTGCGCGCTGCAGATGAGCTGCCTGGACCTGGCCCGCGCCTTCAGCTTCCTGGCCAATGAAGGTGTGAGCGCCCACAGCGGCGAGCAGATCCTCACCGCGCGCCAAACCAAGCAAGTCAACTCGATCATGGCCACCAGCGGGCTGTATGACGAAGCAGGCAATTTTGCCTACCGCGTGGGCCTGCCGGGCAAAAGCGGGGTCGGCGGCGGGATCGTCGCCGTGGTGCCGGGGCAATTTACGGTGTGCGTGTGGTCGCCGGAGTTGAATGCTGCAGGGAACTCGCTGGCGGGGATGAAGGCGCTGGAGTTGTTGAGTGAGCGGATTGGCTGGTCGGTGTTTTGAAGTGTGATGTTGTCAATCTGCTGAAATGCAATCTACCAGCTACACATTTCCCCTGTGGGAGCGGGCTTGCCCGCGAATGCAATGGGTCAGCCAGCCGGGCCAATCCTGGCTCGCCGCCATCGCAGGCAAGCCAGCTCCCACATTTTTGATTGGTTTCCACGGTTATTTTTGGGTGGCTGTCACATCGTAGATCGCATAGATCTTCTCGTAGCCCTTGGTTTCAAACACCCCGGTCCAACCCTTGGGAATCGATACCGACTCGCCAGCCTTCACGGTCATCACCGTGCCGTCACTGGAGGTCAGGGTCACGCCGCCGGCGGTGAAGTATAAAAACTCTTCATACGGTGTACCCGGCGCGCCCAGTTCTTCGCGCATGGGGCCGGATTTGTACATGCCGGTCTGGAAGGCTTTGTCTGTGGATTCATGGGTGACTACGTCGACGGTTTTGGGTTCGCCGGGGGCGCTTTTCACCGCGTCGGCGCGGGCAAAAATGCTGCCGGCGACGTCGGCGTGGGAGGTTTTGGTGGGCTTGAGCGTGTCGGCGATTGCAAGGCTGGTGCACAAAAGCGGAACGATAAAGCAGGCAGTCGCGAGGGTCTTTTTCATGGGCTGTCTTCCGTAGGGCCTGATGTCAGGAATATTCGCCGATACAACGTTTGGGCGTCGGAGAATATTCCTGACGAGCGATCACAGCTACAGCGCGAGCCGATCCAGCAGGCTATACCAGGCCACGCCCGCACCAATGTAAAACCGTTGCAACCCATGCATCGGCAAGCGCTGCAGCGGCGTCACCGGGTAGGCGAACTCGGCGTTGCTGCCGCACAACCTTCCGGCCAGTTGCTGGCCCAGGCTCGTGCACAAGGCGATGCCACGACCATTGCAGCCCAACGCCAGCGTCAGTCCGGGCGCCGGTTCGTGAACGTGGGGCATAAAGTCCCGTGTGATCGCGATCCGCCCGGCCCAGCGATATTCAAACTCCAACGGTCCCAACTGTGGAAACAGCAGCGCCAGCGAGCGTTCCAGATGGGCAAAATCCGTCGGTGCAGTGGGGTCGTTGAACAACCCACGTCCGCCCATCAGCAAACGGCCGTAACTGTCCTTGCGAAAGTACAGCAGCAAGCGCTGCGCCGTGGACACGGTTTCCTGCCCCGGCAAGATGCTGTCGGCTGCGCGCCCGCTCAACGGTTTGGTGGCGACGATAAAACTGTTCGCCGCCAAAATGCTCTGCGCCATGCCCGGCCACAGGTTGCCGCTGTAGCCGTTGGTGGCCAGCACCACTTGATCGGCAATGACCTGCGCACCGTTCGCCGTCTGTAGCTGCCAGCCCGCAGCCTGGCGCTGCAACCCGGTCACCGCGCTTTGCCCATGAATACGTACACCCGCCGCCAGCGCCGCGCCGACCAGACCACGGGCATACGCCAGCGGCTGAATCGCCCCGGCACGGCCATCCAGCCAACCGCCCGCGAAGGCTTCACTGCCCATGCGTGAAGCCACCGCCGCTGCGTCCAGCCGTTGCACGGGCACTCCACGGCGCGCCCACTGATCGGCCCGCGCATGCAACCCGGTTACACCCTTTTCGGTGTACGACACCTGCATCCAGCCCTTGCGCACCGGCGCACACTCGATGCGGTGTTTTTCGATCAGCTTGAACACCAGGTCCGCCGAGTTCGACACAGTGGCAATCAACGGCTCAGCCCGTTCCGGCCCGTACATCTGCACCAGTTGCTCGGGGTCGTACTTGAGCGTGGGGTTGACCTGCCCGCCGTTGCGCCCCGACGCGCCCCAGCCCGGCTCGTTGGCCTCCAGCACACATACGCTCACGCCACGCTCGGCCAGATGCAGCGCCGTGGACAGCCCGGTATACCCCGCGCCGACAATCGCCACATCGACCTTCACCGATTCGTTCAACGCAGGCGTGGGCACCGCCTGCGGCGCCGTCGCCGACCACAATGATTTCATGGCAGGCTCCGCACAGCGCCGGTGGGGTGCAGCACGCGCCGCAAAAAGTCTTGAGTGCGCGGATGCTGCGGGTTGCCCAGCACCTGCTCGGCCGCGCCGCTCTCGACGATGTAGCCGCCGTGCAGGAAGCACACGCGGTCGGCCACCTCACGGGCGAAGCCCATTTCGTGGGTGACCACGATCATGGTCATGCCCTCATCGGCGAGGGTGCGCATCACCGCCAGCACGTCGCCGACCAGTTCCGGGTCGAGCGCCGAGGTGGGTTCGTCGAACAGCATGGCGTCGGGCTTCATTGCCAGGGCGCGGGCGATGGCCACGCGTTGTTGCTGGCCGCCGGAGACCTGCTCCGGGTAGGCGTCAGCTTTGGCACTCAGGCCGACTTTTTCCAGCAGCACCAGCGCTTCTTCGCGGGCTTGCCTCGGTGGCTCACCTTTGACGTACACCGGGCCTTCCATCACGTTTTCCAGCACGGTGCGGTGGGGGAACAGGTTGAAGCGCTGGAACACCATGCCCATGCGGCTGCGCAGCGCGTGCACGGTTTTGCTGGCACGTTGCACGGTTTCGCCGAACACGCTGATGTGTCCGCCGTCGTAGGCTTCCAGTGCATTGATGCAGCGCAGCAACGTGGATTTGCCCGAACCCGACGGGCCGATCAGGCACACCACTTCGCCTTTGGCCACGTTCAGGTCGACGCCGTGCAGCACGCGGTGGCTGCCGTAGTGTTTTTGCAGTTGGCGGATCTCGATCATGCTTTTTTCCTCCGGCCCAGGTGCTGTTCCATGCGGCGCAGGCCATACACCAGCGGCAGGCTCATCAGCAGGTAGAGCAGGGCGACAAGGGTATAGACGGTCATGTTCTGGAAGGTCGACGAGGCGATCAGCTGGCCCTGGCGGGTCATCTCCGCCACGGTGATGGTGGACACCAGCGACGAGTCCTTGAGCATCATCACCAGCGTGTTGCCATAGGGCGGCAGGGCGATGCGAAACGCTTGCGGCAGGATCACCCGGCGCATCATCAACGCCGAGCGCATGCCCAGCGCTTCGGCGGCTTCGCGCTGGCCCTGTTCGACGGCGATGATGCCGGTGCGGAAGTTCTCCGCTTGATACGCCGAGTAGGCGATGCCCATGCCGATCACGCCCGCGTAAAACGCGGTGAGGTGCACGCCCATGTCCGGCAGCACGAAGTAGATGTAGAACAGCTGCACGATGATCGGCAGGCCCCGGATCACGTTGATCACAGTACTGGCCGCCCACGACAGCGCGCGAATCGGCGACAGTTTGAGCAGCGCCAGCACCAAACCGATCGCACTGCTGAGCAGGAACGACAGCACGGTGATCTGGATCGTCACCAGGGCGCCTTGCAGCAAAATCGGCAGAAAGTCCTGGGCGTTTTGCAGAAACTCATTCATGGGTATCAAGCCCCCATTTCTTGAGGATGGCGTCGAGGGTGCCGTCGGCCTTGATGCCTGCGATGGCGGTGTTCAGGCGGTTGAGGGTTTCGGTGTCGCCCTTGCGCACCACCAGGCACACTTCGCCGACGTTGGTGGGCTTGTAGTCCGGGGCGAGTTTCACGCCTTTGAACAGCTTCTGACGGATCTGGTAGGCCACCACCGGCTGGTCGCCCACGGCGGCCTTGATGCGGCCCAGTGACAGGTCGCGAACCATCTCGCCGATGGAGTCGTACGTGCGGATTTCCTTGAAGATACCGAGCTTGTTCAACTGGTCGTAGAACACGGTGCCGGCCTGCACGCCGACCACCTGGTCCTTGAGCGGTGTGAGGTCGGGGTAGGCGGTATTGTCATCGGCGTTCACGATCAGGCCTTCGCCGTAGGCATACACCGGCGCGCTGAAGTCGACGACCTTGGTGCGCTCTGCGGTCTTGAGCATGCCGGCGGCAATGAAGTCGAGTTTGCCGGAGGTGAGGGAGGGGATCAGCGCGGCGAAGTTGGTCTGCTCGATCTGGCTGGTAAACCCACCGGCCTTACCTACGGCCTCGGCAACGTCGACCATCACCCCTTGAATGCTGTTGCTCTTGATATCGAGGAAGGTAAACGGCGAACCGCTGGCGGTTGCACCGACTTTGTACGAGGACGCACTTTCTGCGTGCACGGCCGTCACGCAAAGCGTGGCGCAAACACCCAAGGCAAGGCGGCGAAACAAGGGCAAAAGACTGTTCATCGGGTTACTCCAGAAGGAAAACGGAAAGTCAGTACCGCGAGCGGCTGGCGATGAAACCGCAAGCTCTATGCCATTTCGATTGATAAAAATCGTATATCGCTATACAAAATCGATTAAATGAACCATTCGTATCGATATGCGATATTTAATGGTCTATTTTTGTGATTTGCGGTAGAAATGCCGCCACGCCTGATCGAATAACGCCGCGAGTTCGCCATGTCCGAAGAACGCAACAGTCTGCACAACCAATCCCTGGAAAAAGGCCTGTCGGTGCTCAAGGCATTCAGCGCCCAGCGCCGCAGCATGAGCCTTGCAGAGGTGGCCGAGGCTGCCGGCATGACCAAAAGCTCGGCCCAGCGCATGGTGTTTACCCTCGAGAGCCTGGGTTACCTTCGGAAACACTCGCGCACGCGGCATTACCAACTCACACCCCGGGTGCTGGAGTTGGGCTTCAGTTACCTGGATGCGCATTCGTTGATCGAGGTGGCCAACCCGTTCCTCTCGGAATTGACGCGCCTGACGGGAGAAACCTCGTGCCTGACGGAGCCTGCGGGCTACGACATGACCTACATCGCGCGGTTCGTCAGCTCGGGGTTTGTGCCGGTGCACATGCCGATTGGTTCGCGGGTGCCGATGTACTGCACGGCGTCGGGCCGGGCGTATTTGAGCGCGCTGCCGCAGGAGGAGGCGCTGGTGTTGATCGAGAACAGCCAGCGGGTGGCGCACACCAGCCAGACGCTGACTGACGTCGAGCAGATCCTGGAATCGTTGCAACAAGTGCGTGAGCAGGGCTACGCGGTGAATGGTCAGGAATTGTTCCTGGGCGACATGACCATTGGCGCACCGGTGCTGGGTGCGAATGGTCGCCCGGTGGCGGCGGTGCATGTGGTGGCGCCGACCAGTCGGTGGAGCAGGGCGGATGCAGAGAAGCAGCTGGCGCCGGCACTGTTGCAGTGCTCACGAGCACTGAGCAATTCGGCCCGGAACCTGGAGTAGCCGATAATCCAAATACGCTGGAGATCCCATGTGGGAGCGGGCTTGAACTGGTCAAGTAATCTTGGACACTGATTACGGTTCACGCCGCCACCCTTTCCTTCACGACCGGCGACCTGTAGTCGTTATAGCTGTGAGGCCTGCTGATGTTGTAGCGCGAGACATAGCGCTGCACGTCTGCCCGGGCCTCATGTTCCAGTTTGTAGCCCGTTTCAGGAACCCACTCGGATTTCAAACTACCAAAGAAACGCTCCATCGGGGCGTTGTCCCAGCACTCGCCTTTACGGCTCATGCTTTGCCTAAATCCATGTTTCACAAGCGCGTTTCTGAATTTATGGCTGGTGTACTGGCAACCTTGGTCAGAATGAAACAGCACATCCTGGGGATGGCCACGCAACTCCACCGCCATGCGTAGTGCTTCGCAGGTCAGGTTGGCATCAGAAATCATCGAGAACGACCAGCCTACGATCCTGCGAGCGTACAGATCCAGAACGGCGGCGAAGTACATCCAACGCTTGCCGACCTTGATGTACGTTACGTCGCCACACCACACCTGATTAACCGCCGTCACATCAAACTTTCGCTTGAGCATATGCGGCGCCACCAAGGCCTCCACGCCCGGCGACTTGTACTTATGGCGCCTGCGCTGACGACTAGCGATGCCAGCTTCGCGCATCAAGTTGCGAGCCATATAACGTCCGACACGATGTCCTTTGGCTTGCAGCTCCTTGGACAAGGTACGTGCGCCCGCCGACTCTCTCGACGCCTTGTGGTACCTGACCAGCGCGGCTTTGAGCTTTTCCCGCTCAGGATTTGCTCTGCCTTGGCGCTGGCGCCAGGCATAGAAGCTGCTGCGGTTAACCCCGAACGCCCGGCAACACCTTTTAACGCCGTACTGCTCGTCCAGCTCATCGATCAGCGTGAATGATCTTTGGCGTCCAAAAGCAGGAGAGCACTGGCCTTTTTTAAGATTTCAATGTCCAGGTCTTTCTCCCTGAGCAGGGCTTTGAGTCTCTGGATCTCTCGTTGATCAGCCGTAATTGCTTTGGCTCCCACCGGAGTCGAGCCCAAGCGTTCTTTTTGCACTTGATCGACCCAACGGCGCAGAGCAGTAGGGCCAATATCCAGGCTGGCACAGACCTCGGTAACCGGCTGACCTTCATCCAGCACCATGCTGGCAGCCTTGAGCTTGAACTCACTCGAATAAGATTTACGCATATCCAAACACCTCAGATTTGGGCGCTATCATAGCGCCCGATTGAAGTGTCCAAAATCATTAGGCCAGTTCAGCTTGCTCGCGAAGGCGGTGGGTCAGCCAACTCATCTGTAGCTGATACACCGCTTTCGCGAGCAAGCCCGCTCCCACATTTGGATCTTCATTGGGTTTGCGAATTGTGCGAGCCCAAACAAAAAATGCGCCCCTGAGGGCGCATTTTTTTGTTCGGTCCGCTATCGCCTATCAGGCAATCGCATCCCACGCACGGTCACCGTGCTCATCCTTGATCCGGGTCGGCAAGCCCATCACGTCCAGCGCCTTGAGGAACGGCTCAGCCGGCAGTTCCTCGACGTTAGCCATGTGCTTCACATCCCACTCGCCACGGGCAACCAGCAGCGCAGCGGCTACCGGTGGCACGCCTGCGGTGTAGGAGATGCCCTGGCTGTCGGTTTCGGCGAAGGCTTCTTCGTGGCACGCCACGTTGTAGATGAAGACTTCGCGCGGTTTGCCATCCTTGGTGCCTTTGACCAAATCACCGATGCAGGTTTTGCCGGTGTAGCCCGGGGCGAGCGAAGACGGGTCGGGCAGTACGGCCTTGACCAGTTTCAGCGGCACGACTTCCAGGCCTTCGGCGGTGGTGACCGGCTTTTCGGAGAGCAGGCCGAGCTTGTTCAGCACGGTGAACACGTTGATGTAGTGTTCGCCAAAGCTCATCCAGAAACGCACGTTGGGCACGTCGAGGTTTTTCGACAGCGAGTGCACTTCATCGTGGCCGGTCAGGTACAGGTTCTGCGAACCGACCACAGGGAGGTCGTCGGTGCGTTTGACTTCGAACATGGTGTTGCTGGTCCACTGGCTGTTCTGCCAGCTCCACACCTGCCCGGTGAACTCGCGGAAATTGATTTCCGGGTCGAAATTGGTGGCGAAGTATTTGCCGTGGGAGCCGGCATTGACGTCGAGAATGTCGATCGAATCAATGCGGTCAAAATGTTGTTGTGCTGCCAGCGCGGCATACGCGTTGACCACACCCGGGTCGAAGCCCACGCCCAGAATGGCGGTGATGTTCTTCTGTTTGCACTCTTCCAGGTGGTTCCACTCGTAGTTGCCGTACCACGGCGGGGTCTCGCAGACCTTGCCCGGCTCTTCGTGGATGGCGGTGTCGAGGTACGCCACGCCCGTGTCGATGCAGGCACGCAGTACCGACATGTTGAGGAACGAGGAACCCACGTTGATGACGATCTGCGATTCGGTTTCGCGGATCAGGGCCTTGGTCGCTTCCACGTCCAGGGCGTTCAGCGCGAAGGCTTGGATATCTGCGGGTACCTTGAGGCTATCCTTGGCCTTGACGCTGTCGATGATGGCCTGGCATTTGGAGATGTTGCGCGACGCGATAGCAATACGACCGAGTTCGTCGTTGTGCTGCGCGCACTTGTGGGCCACCACCTTGGCGACACCTCCTGCACCAATGATAAGAACGTTCTTTTTCAATTGCTTTATCTCTCCTTTATCCGCCAGCTTACGAAAGGCTGGACAGGTAGTCGTCGTAACCAAATTCACGAACCACCTCGACTGTACCGTCGAGTTGTTTCACTACGATGGACGGCATTTTCAGGCCGTTGAACCAGTTTTTCTTGACCATGGTGTAGCCTGCGGTGTCGATGAACGACAGCCGATCGCCGATGGCCAGCGGACGATCAAATTGATACTCGCCGAAGATGTCCCCGGCCAGGCAGGATTTGCCGCACACCATGAAGGTGTGTTCACCGTCGCTTGGCGCCAGCTTGGCGTTGAGGCGATAGATCAGCAGGTCCAGCAGGTGGGCTTCGATGGAGCTGTCTACCACGGCCAGGTTCTTGCCGTTGTAGAGGGTGTCGAGCACGGTGACTTCCAGGGAGGCGCTGTTGGTGATCGCCGCTTCGCCGGGTTCCAGGTACACCTGCACGCCGTACTTTTCGGAGAATGCCTTGAGGCGCGCGCAGAACGCGTCCACCGCGTAGTCTTCACCGGTGAAGTGGATGCCGCCGCCGAGGCTGACCCACTGAACCTTGTGCAGCAGAGCGCCGAAGCGTTCTTCGATCACACCGAGCATTTTGTCGAACAGGCTGAAGTCGCCGTTCTCGCAGTTGTTGTGGAACATGAAGCCACTGATCTGGTCGATCACGCCTTCGATCTTCACCGGGTCCCATTCGCCCAAACGGCTGAACGGACGCGCCGGGTCGGCCAGCAGGTAGTCGGAGCTGCTCACTTGCGGGTTCACACGCAGGCCGCGCACCTTGCCTTCGCTGCGTTCGGCAAAGCGCTGCAGCTGGCTGATGGAGTTGAAGATGATCTTGTCGCAGTTCTCCAGCATCTCTTCGATTTCATCGTCGGCCCAGGCCACGCTGTAGGCGTGCGCTTCACCTTCGAACTTCTGGCGGCCGAGCTTCAACTCATAGAGCGACGACGAGGTGGTGCCGTCCATGTATTGCTGCATCAGGTCGAACACCGACCAGGTGGCAAAGCACTTGAGCGCCAGCAGAGCCTTGGCGCCGGACTGCTCGCGCACGTAAGCAATCTTCTGCATGTTGACCAGAAGCTTCTGTTTATCGATGAGGTAGTACGGCGTTTTGATCATTTTTGAGAGCCTGCGGCGGTGCCTGCCAAAAAAGGACACGCATTGTGCCCGCACTTGGATCAGATCGAAAGGTTAGCGGGCGGAAAATGCTGCCCTTGGTTTTTTCAGCGTAGCGCCGAAGTATGACCATCTCTAGGTATACGCTGGCCCAATGTGGGAGCGGGCTTGCTCGCGAATGCGGTGTATCAGTCACAGATTTTTCCACTGAACCACCGCATTCGCGAGCAAGCCCGCTCCCACATTTTTATCCGTGTTTAGTCTGAAATGCCGGTGTTGATTGCCATCAAACTGTCATCTCCTCACCGCCGAATTGCCACATTCCCTCGCTACTGTCCTCGCCAATGAGATCGATCTCAAGCGAGACATAATGACTGACCTGAAAGACGTCGCCCGGCTGGCGGGTGTATCCCGCGCCACTGCGGCGCGGACCTTTGCTTCCCCCGACCAGGTGCGCCCAACCACCCGCGAGCAGGTATTTTCCGCCGCCCGTGAGTTGGGCTTTCGCCCCAACTTGCTCGGCCGTCAGTTGCGCCTGCAAACCACCCAGTTGATTGGCGTGGTGGTGCCCAACCTGCTCAACCCGGTGTTCGCCGAACAGTTCCAGGCCATGGAGCGCGCCGCACGTTTACGCGGCTACAGCCTGTTGCTGGCGACCACCGACTACAGCAGCGAGCGTGAATGCATCGTGGTCGAAGAGCTGCTGCGCCAGCGTGTCGATGGCCTGGTGCTGACGGTGACCGACGCCGAAAGCAACAGCGTGCTCAGCAGCCTGAACACCGAGAAAACTCCTTTCGTGCTGGCTTATCACCAACCGGGCAATCCCAATTACAGCGCCGTGTCGGTGGACAACCGCGCAGGCATGGCCCTGGCCACCCGTTACCTGCTGGAGGCCGGGCACTGGCGCATCGGCATGGTCGCCGGGCCCGCGTTGCAGTCTGACCGTGCACGCCTGCGCTACGCCGGTTATTGCGATGCCATGCGCGAATACGGCCTCGAACCGCGCGCGGTGATCGAAATGCCGGCGCACACGCAGGCTGAATTCGCCGCCATCGAACCCTTTCTGCACGGCATTGAGGCGCCCACCGCGCTGGTGTGTTCCAACGACTTCCTGGCCATCAGCCTGATCGCCGAACTGCGCCGCAACGCCTGGAACGTGCCCGAACAACTCTCGGTGATGGGCTTCGATGGCATCGCCCTCGGCACCCAGATGCACCCGACTCTGTGCAGCGTGGTGCAGCCCATTGCGCTGCTCGCCAGCACCGTGATTGACCAACTGCTGGCCCAGATCGCCGGCGACGCCCCGATTTCCCATTGCCTGCCTTGCCACATCCGGCCCGGCGAAAGCACTCAACCCCATGAGGAGACGTTTGATGCGCGCGTTCAGTAAAACCCTGGCAGCCGTGCTGCTGTACGGCGTGGCCAGCCTGGCCCAGGCGGCCGAGACCGCGATTTGCTACAACTGCCCGCCAGACTGGGCCGATTGGGCCACTCAACTCAAAGCCATCGCCACCAGCACCGGCGTGCAAGTGCCGCTGGACAACAAGAACTCCGGCCAGTCCCTCGCCCAGCTCGTGGCGGAGAAAGCCGCGCCGGTGGCCGACGTCGTTTATTACGGCGTGACCTTCGGCTTGCAGGCGCAAAAAGCCGATGTGGTGGGTACCTATAAGCCCAAAGGTTGGGAGCAGATTCCCGCAGGCTTGAAAGACCCGGCCGGCCACTGGTTCGCGATCCACTCCGGGACCTTGGGCATCATGGTCAACGTCGACGCGCTGGGCGGCCTGCCCGTGCCGCAAAGCTGGGCCGACCTCCTCAAGCCTGAATACAAAGGCATGGTCGGCTACCTGGACCCCTCCAGCGCGTTCGTCGGCTACGTGTCGGCGGTGGCGATCAACCGCGCGTTTGGCGGCGACCTCGACAACTTTGCCCCGGCCATCGACTACTTCCAGAAGCTGGCCAAAAACGCGCCCATCGTGCCCAAGCAAACCGCGTACGCGCGGGTGTTGTCCGGTGAATTGCCGATCCTGGTGGACTACGACTTCAACGCCTACCGAGCCCGCTACAAAGACAACGCCAACGTCGCCTTCGTGATCCCGAAAGAAGGCAGCATCAGCGTGCCCTACGTGATGAGCCTGGTGGCCAACGCGCCGCACCGCGCGAACGCCGAGAAGGTCCTCGATTTTGTGCTGTCCGACGAAGGCCAGGCGCTGTGGGCCAAGGCTTACCTGCGCCCGGTGCGCCCGATGAAAATGCCCGCCGAGGTGGCCGCGCAGTTCCTGCCCGACAGCGACTACGCCCGCGCCGGGGTGGTGGACTATGAAAAAATGGCCGCCGTGCAGGAAGCCTTCGCCGCGCGTTACCTGAACGAGGTCAAGTAAGTGGGCAAACACGCAGGCTGGGCCCTGGCCCCGGCGTTCGCCGTGCTGCTCGCGTTCTGGCTGTTGCCGTTGGCGCACTTGATCGTGCTCGGCACCGAGCGCCGCGACAGCAGCGCCAGCGGCTATTGGCAGGTGCTGAGCAGCGCGCAATACCTGGGTAGCTTGGGGCAAACCCTGGTGCTGGCGGTGGTGGTGACGCTGGTCGCGTTATTGATCGGCGGCATCAGCGGCGTGTTCCTTGCGCGTCAGCAATTCTTCGGGCGTTCGGCGCTGGTGGCGTTGCTGACATTCCCGCTGGCGTTCCCCGGCGTGGTGGTGGGCTTTCTGGTGATTCTGCTGGCGGGGCGTCAAGGCCTGTTCGCTTCGCTGGGTCTGCAACTGGCGGGTGAGCGCTGGATCTTTGCCTACTCATTGGCGGGGCTGTTCGTGGGCTATCTGTACTTCTCGATTCCCCGGGTGATCCTCACGGTGATGGCCGCCTGCGAAAGCCTTGACCGCAGCCTTGAAGAGGCGGCCCATTCACTGGGGGCCGGGCATTGGCGCGTGGTGTGTGATGTGATCGTGCCGGGCCTGGCACCGGCCTTGGCGTCGTGCGGGGCGATCTGTTTTGCCACGTCCATGGGCGCTTTCGGCACGGCCTTCACCCTGGGTACGCGGCTCAACGTGACGCCGGTGGCGATCTACAACGTGTTCACCAATTACGCCAACTTTGCCGTCGCGGCGGCGCTGTCAGTGGTGCTTGGCGCCGTGACCTGGGCCGTGCTGCTGCTCACGCGCCGGCTGGTGAAAAACGCGGGGACGGTTCTGTGAAGCGCTCATCGCTGTTCGTGATTCAACTGCTGTTCACCCTGCTGGTGTGCACTTTCATGTTGGTGCCGGTGGTGATGTCGTTGCTCGCCGGGTTGACGCGCAATTTCTTCGTCGGCCTGTCCAGCGGCTTGACCTTCGACTGGCTGATCCAGGTGTGGCAGGCCTATTCGCCGACCGTGTGGCTGTCCCTGCAACTGGCGCTCGCCTGCGCGGTGTGCGTCTGCGTGATCGGCGTGCCGGCGGCTTACGCGTTGGTGCGCATGAACAACCGCTTCAGCCGCGCCTTCGAGGAATTGATGGTGCTGCCGGTGGCCATGCCCGGGCTGGCGAGTGCCTTGGCGTTGCTGCTGACCTACGGCCAATTCGGCACGTTTCGCAGCAGTTGGCTGTTCATCCTCGTCGGCCATGTGCTGTTCACCTTGCCGTTTCTGGTGCGGCCGGTGATGGCGGTGATGCAACGCCAGCAACTGCCGGTGCTGGAAGAGGCGGCGGCCAGCCTCGGTGCCGGACCGTTCAAGCGCTTTTTCAGCGTGGTGGTGCCCAATTGCCGCGCAGGGATTCTGGCGGGCGTGCTGATGGTGGTGACCTTGTCGTTGGGTGAATTCAACCTGACCTGGATGCTGCACACGCCCATGACCAAAACCTTGCCCGTGGGCCTGGCCGACAGTTACGCCTCGGCGCGCCTGGAAATCGCCAGCGCCTACACCCTTATCTTTTTGCTGATGATCGTGCCGCTGCTGATCTCGTTGCAGGCCATCAGCGCCCGTTTGTCCCGTGGAGAGCGTCGATGACTGCTATCACTATCCGCCTTAAAGGCTGTCGCAAGGCGTTCGCCGACGGCACCGTGGCCGTGCATGATTTGAACCTGACTGTTGAGGGCGGTGAAACCCTGGCCATTCTGGGGCCGTCGGGTTGCGGCAAAACCACGACCTTGCGGCTGATCGCCGGCCTGGAACGCCCTGACATGGGCCAGGTGTTTTTCGGTGATCAGGACGTGACGCGCCTGCCCATCGAGCGTCGCGATGTGGGCATGGTGTTCCAGAATTACGCGCTGTTTCCCAACCTGGATGTGGCGGGAAACATTGTCTACGGCCTGAAGATTCGCGGCATTCCCGCGCCCGAGCGCCACAAGCGCTGCGAAGAATTGCTGGAGCTGGTGGGTTTGCAGCACCACGGTAAGCGCAGTATCCACGAACTGTCTGGCGGCCAGCGTCAGCGTGTGGCACTGGCGCGCGCGTTGGCGCCACGGCCCAAGGTGTTGCTGCTGGATGAACCGCTAGCCGCCCTCGATGCGCAATTGCGTGAGCGCCTGCGCAGTGAGTTGGACCAACTGCTGCGCAGCCTGGGCATCACCTCGGTGTTTGTCACGCACGATCAGGGCGAAGCCATGGCGCTGGGCGACCGCATCCTGGTGATGGAGCAGGGGCGCATTGCCCAATTGGCCAGCCCGCGTGAGGTCTATCAGCAACCGGCGAACGCGTTTGTCGCAGGCTTCGTCGGCAACCTCAATGCGTTTACGGTGATTGAGCCGTCAGCCAATGGCCTGAAAGTCTGCGGCGGCGAACTGCCGTGGCACGGGGCCGATGTGCCGGGCACCCTTTACTGCCGCCCCGAACACCTGCGGGTGATGGAGGGCGAAGGGCACCTGCGCGGCCACTTGCTGGCGCAGTTTTTCCAGGGTGCCCAAAGCCGCCTGCTGGTGGATGTCGGCGCCCAGCAACCGCTGCTGGTGGACAGCAGCGACAACCAATTGCACCGCGTCGGCGCGCCGATTGCCCTGGCGGTTGCGCCGCACAGGTTGTTCACCCTCAATACCTGAGAACTTATGTTGAATCGTCCTTTTCTTGTCGCGCAGATCAGCGACCTGCACCTCAAAGCCGGCCAGCGCCTCACTTATGGCGTTGTGGATACCCTCGGCGCGCTGCGCCGCGCCGTCGACCACCTGAACGCCAGCCACCCACGGCCCGACATCGTGGTCATCAGCGGCGACCTGGTGGATTTCGGCCGCGCGGATGAATACGCCGTGCTGCACCCCGAACTCGCGCGCCTGCACATGCCGTGCTACCTGGTGCCGGGCAACCACGACGCGCGCGGGCCGTTGCTGGATGCGTTTGGTGATCATGGGTATCTGCCTGCGTCGGCAGATGGACCGCTGGATTGGGTGGTAGACGAGCATCCGTTGCGGCTGATCGGCCTGGATTCGACCATTCCCGGCAGCCATGGCGGGCAGTTGCTCGACAGCCAGTTGCAGTGGCTTGACGCGCAGTTGGCGCTGCAACCCGACAAGCCGACCTTGTTGATCCTGCACCATCCGCCGTTCATCAGCGGCATCGGCCATATGGACCGCGAACCCTTCATCAACGCCGCAGGCCTTGAGCAAGTCGTCGCGCGCCATCCGCAGGTGGAGCGTCTGTTGTGCGGGCATTTGCACCGGCCCATGCAACGGCGCTTCGGTGCCAGCCTGAGTTGCGTGTGCCCCGGCACGTCCCACCAGATCGTGCTCGACCTGCAAGACAGCGCCCCCGCGCATTTCAAGCTGGAACCGGCGGGGTTTTTGTTGCATCGCTGGGACGGGCAGGGCGTGGTCAGCCATAACGGCGTGTTCGGGGAGTATCCAGGGCCGTATCCGTTTTATGACGCGAATGGGTTGATTGACTGAAGTCCTCAGACAGGCTTCACCCATCGCCGGGTTAGAAAGCCAGGCGGCCCACGTAAGCCATTAACAGCGCCAGCCCGGCAATACCGAGCAGGGTGAAGACCAGCGCAGCCATGTGTGCCAGCAAAACCGTCAGCGGGTGCATGCAGGTGCTTCCTGAGCCATTCGGGAAGCACGATTATGAAAAGCGGCGGGGTGTTGATACAGACGCTGCCGGTTATTTCAGTGATAAGCAAACTGCACGGGCAGGGCCGGCGTAATGGCCGGCGCGGTGCCAGCCGTGGCGACCACAAACGTACAAGATTCGGCGCAACCCCCCTCACTAGACTCGTCAGACTTCTTCCAGTGCAGGTTGCGCCATGGACATTTTCCTCTACGCCTTCAGCGTCATGTACAGCCCCGGTCCCGTGAATTTCATGGGGCTCAACGCCGGGCTCACCGGCAAGTTCCGCCGTTCCACCGGGTTCTTCCTGGGCGTGGGGTGCGCGATGCTGTTGTTGTTCGTGCTGTTTGGCTACACCGGCGAGGCGATCATCTCCCAGGCGGCGCTGCCGTACATTTCCCTCGCGGGCGGGCTTTACACCTTGTACCTCGCCTATCAGGTGTTCACCGCGCGGCCGGTGGTGGAGGCGCCGTCAAGCGCGCCCGCGAAAACCCTTACGTTCTGGAATGGCTTGGTGATCCAGTTGCTCAACCCCAAGGGCATCGTGGCGGTGCTGCCGATTACCAGTGTGATGTTGCCGGCGGCGCATATCACGGGCGCGTCCATCGCCGGGGTTTCAGCCTTGCTCGGGCTCGGCGCCGTCGGCGCGCCGTGGGTGTATGCGTTGCTTGGCGCGGTGCTGGGCCGGCGGATTACCGGGGCGACGGCGTTTGTGGCGTTCAACCGCTGCATGGGGTTGGCGCTGGCCGCGTGTGCGTACTTCATGTTCCATGCGTTCTATCTGCACCTCGCCCAGACATGAACGATCAGCGGTTGTCAGTGAAATTGCCAGCGTCCCTGCGTGCAGATTAGAATGCGATCAATTCTTAATAACTCTTGGCCCAGCGCCGGTGATCTGCATGTCGTCTTCGCTCAATCTGCCGATTCAGGCCCTGTACTGCGAACACCACGGATGGTTGTATCGCTGGCTCGACCGCAAGCTGGGCAATGCCAGCGACGCGGCCGACCTGGCTCATGACACCTTCCTGCGCCTGCTCACCCGCCACAACAGCGCCGGTTTGGGCAATGAACCGCGCGCCTTGCTCACCCACATTGCCAAGGGCCTGATGATCGACAGCTGGCGCCGCCAGGAAGTCGAGCGTGCCTACCTTGACACCATCGCCCATCTGCCCGAGCAGGAAGTGCCGTCGCCGGAAACCCGCTGGTTGATCCTCGAGGCGCTGTATCGCATCGAAGCCATGCTGCGCGACCTGCCGCAGAAAACCCGCCAGGCCTTCCTGATGTCGCAGATCGATGGCCTGACCTACCAGCAGATTGCCGATGAACTTAAGGTGTCGCTGGTCTCGGTCAAACGCTACATGCGCGATGCCTTCCTCGCCTGCCTGAGCGTGGCATGAACCCCTCGATCGACCCGCTGATCCTCGGCGAAGCCGCCGACTGGATGGTGCAGTTGCAATCAGGCAGCGCCACCGACGATGACCGCCGTGCCATCGCCCAGTGGCAAGGGCGCAGTGCGCAACATGCCCAGGCCTGGCTGCGGGCGGAGGCGATCCTCGGCGATTTCAATACGGTGCCGGGCGCGATTGCCGGCGACACGCTCAAGCGCATCGGCCGCAAAAAAGCCCTCGGCCGTCGTCAGGCGCTCGGGCTGTTGCTGTTGGCGGGCCCGGCGACGTGGCTGGCGTATCGCTATACACCCTGGCAGCCGTGGACCGCCGACCAACACACCGCCATCGGCGAACAACGCCCGCTGACCTTGCCCGACGGCACGCGCTTGCTGATCAACACCGCGAGTTCGTTGAACATCGTGTTCACCGAACAGGTGCGGCGTGTGGATTTGCTGCAAGGTGAAGTGATGATCACCACTGCCAAAGACCCTGCGCCGAGCCATCGCCCGTTTGTCGTGCAGACCCGCCATGGCACCGCCCGCGCCCTGGGCACGCACTTCAGCGTGCGGGTCGGCGAGCAGAACAGCCGCGTGGCGGTGATTGAAGGCTCGGTGCAAATGCTGCCGCAACAGGCCGCTCAAGGTGTGATTCTCCAGGCCGGCGAGCAAAGCGCATTTGACCGTGACCGTGTGGCTGCCGTGGAGCCATTGAACACCGGCGCACTGACATGGGAAAACGGCATGCTGCTGGCTCAGCAGATGCGCCTGGCGGATTTGCTCGACGAGCTGGGCCGCTACCGTTCCGGCGTGCTGCGCTGCCACGACAGCGTGGCGGGGCTGAGTGTTTCCGGGGCGTTTCCCCTGCGAGACACCGATGCCAGCCTGCGCCTGTTGCAGGAAACCCTGCCGGTGAAGGTCAGCAGCTTGACCGGCTATTGGGTCACCGTGGAGCCGCGCTGAGTTTTTTCACCTTTCGCTGATACCTTTTTCGTTGTCGCCCGGTGTAGGGGAGAACCCTCAACGTTGCACCGCCGACAGGAACGCCCATGACCGCCAGACCGCACCCACACTGCCCCCGTCCGTTGAAGGCGCTGAGCCTGGCCGTTGCCCTCGCGGCCATCGCGCCGTTGCCCAGTGCCGTGGCGGCCGAGGCGACATCGACCGCTTCGGCGCGCAGCTTCAACATCGCAGCGGGCCCGCTGGGCAATGTGTTGGCGCAATTTGCGGCGTTGTCCGGCGTACCGTTGTCGTTTGACGCCAAACTGCTCAACGATCAGCACAGCCCGGGCCTGCAGGGCAGTTTCACTGCGCAATCGGGCTTTATGCAGTTGCTGCAAGGCAGTGGCTATACCCTGCAAAGTACCGGCGCCAATGGCTACACCGTGGTGCCGGCGGCCAACGGCGCTGCGGTGGAACTGGCAGCCACCACCATCAGCGGCGAAGCCGGCGGTGCGCAGGCGGACACCTATGGTGGCGGCCAGGTGGCGCGGTCGGCGCGCCTCGGCGTGTTGGGTAACCGCTCGATCAGTGACGTGCCGTTCAGCGTAGTCAGCTACACCGCGAAAACCATCGCCGACCAGCAAGCCCGCACCGTGGGCGATGTACTGCTCAACGATGCGTCGGTGCGCCAATCCTCGGGGTTCGGCAACTTCGCGCAGATGTTCATCATCCGCGGTCTGCCACTGAACACCGATGACATTGCCTTCAACGGCCTGTACGGCGTGTTGCCACGGCAGATCATCACCACTGAAGCGTTGGAGCGCGTGGAACTGTTCAAAGGCCCCAACGCCTTCGTGAACGGCGTGTCGCCAGCGGGCAGTGGTATTGGCGGCAGCGTCAACCTGGTGCCCAAGCGCGCTGAAGACCTTCCCACGCGCAGTGTGACGCTGGATTACGCCAGCGACGGCCAGGCCGGCGGCCACCTCGACCTGGGCCAGCGCTTCGGCGAAGACAACCGTTTCGGCGCACGGGTGAACCTGGCTCGGCATGGCGGCGACACCGCCATCGATGACGAAAACAAAAGTTCGCAATTGATCGCCGTCGCCCTGGATTACCGTGGCGATCGCCTGCGCGTGTCCACCGACTTGGGCTACCAGAAAGAACGCATCAACAATGGCCGCTCCGTGGTTTACCCCAACGGCACAAAAGTGCCGAAAGCCCCCTCGGCCAAGGATAATTACGCGCAGGACTGGAGCTGGTCGGAGCTTGAGGACACCTACGGCATGTTCAATGCCGAGTACGACCTCAACGAAAACTGGAGCGCCTACCTGGGCGGTGGCGCCAAACACACACGGGAAAATGGCCAGTATTCGTCGCTGTATGTGGGCAACGACGGCAGCGGGCGTGTGGGCTTTTTGTACTCACCCCATGACGAAGACAACAAAAGCGCCATGGCTGGGTTGAACGGGCATTTCAATACGGGGCCGGTGACCCATCAGGTCAATTTCGGCTTGTCAGGGATCTGGGGCGAGCAGCGCTCGGCGTTCGAGGCGATCCTGCAAGCCAACCGCGTGCCGGGCAATCTGTACAACCCGACCCAGGTGCCGCGCCCGACCGTCACCTATTTCGGCAGCGATATTCACGACCCGCGCATCGTCGGCAAAAACCGCATCAAAAGTGCCGCCGTGTCCGACACGCTGGGCTTTGTTGATGACCGCGTGCTGCTGACCCTCGGCGTGCGGCGCCAGACCCTCGAGGTCGACGCGTGGAACACCACCACCGGCGCGCGCAACGCCAACTATGCCGAGGCCATCACCACACCGGTGTATGGCCTGGTGGTTAAACCGTGGGAGCACGTGTCGTTCTACGCCAACCGTATCGAAGGGTTGGCCCAGGGGCCGACGGCGCCGTTGACCAACGTCACCAACCCCGGCGAAGTGTTTGCGCCCAACCGCAGCAAGCAAACCGAGGCCGGCGTGAAGCTGGACTGGGACCGCTACGGCGCGACGTTGGGTGTGTACCGAATCGAGCAGCCCAACAGTGCGACCAACCGTAACCCCAACGGCACCAACACCTTCAGCGTCGACGGTGAGCAAATCAACAAAGGTGTGGAACTCAACGTGTTCGGCGAACCCCTCGACGGCCTGCGTTTGTTGGCGGGTGCGGCCTGGATGGACACCGAACTGAAAAAGACCTCCAACGGCCTTACCGACGGTAACCGTGCAGCCGGTGTGCCACGCTTCCAGTTCAACGTCGGCGCCGACTGGGACGTTCCGGGCATTCAGGGCGCGGCCCTCAACGCGCGGTTGCTGCGCACCGGTGGCGAATACGTCAACGCGGCCAACACCTTGAACATCCCGGCGTGGACCCGCGTCGACCTGGGCGCCCGTTATGGCTTCAAGGCGGACGATAACTACATCACCCTGCGCGCCAACGTCGAGAACGTGGCCAACAAGGCGTATTGGGCCTCAGCGTCCACCGCCAACAACTACCTGACCCAGGGCGAGCCGCGTACGGTCAAGGTCTCGGCGACGGTGGATTTCTGATCGTGATGCGGCGGGCCAGCCGCAGGGCACTGTCATTTATGACAGTAGACCGAACGGCGGTCCGGGTATTTAGTGTCGAAATATCGGCACCGGAAAATGATTATCGGTGAATGCCACCCATCCTGGGAGTGTTGATCATGTCTAATCCATACCCGTCTCGCTGCAAGAATGCTTGCGGTGTTTGTCATGAATGCTCCGATGCGTGTTGCGGCTGTGGAGAGGGCGCACACGTGCATGTCCATGTTCATGTGCACCGTCACTGTTGTTCGCGTGCAGTGGACAAGCCAGTGGTGGAGAAGCCGGTGGACAAACCGGTGGAGGTGAAGCCTGTGGATCAACCCGTAGCGTTGCCGACCATCAGGTTTGGGCTTACGCACTTCGCAGTTGGCAACGACATATATTCTAATTTCCGCAAGCAAATGCAGGTGTCGTCAAACTATGGGGAGAAGGGGACTTACAATAAAATTCAAGCGGTAGCGTTTTTCGATGCTCTTCCAGATTTAGTGTCTTCAACGTTGACGGCGGCTCAATTAAAAGAAAAATATGATGTGCTTTTTGTGGGGGTTCACGTCAGTAGCCTGACGTCAGCGCATGTGCCAAAGTTAAAAGAGTTTCTAAGTTTGAAAGGTTGTTTGATTCTCGCATTCGAGCATACCCCGAACCAGCAAGCAGATGCTGTTCTAAAACAGTTTGAGCATGGTGCCGCTACACCTGGGTATTTGGGGAACTTGGGGGGCGTTGGGGTGTTTGCAGGGACGGAGTACAACGGATCATCCTCTTCGAAAGAAGGATTAAGCAATTGTTTTGGTGATACGTTGGGTGTGCCGCTCAAAGGGACGGGGGCGATGATCATCACGGAGGATAAACTTTCTGCGGGCAGCAAAGTAATCGCCAGCAGCGGGAATAGCGTGCTGATGTGGCTCATGGGAGGGACCAAAGGCAGAGCGGTCGCTTTTAGTGATATAGATTTACTGGCTTACGACTTCGCGGGTGATGCAATCGACACTGGGCAGAAGAAATTCTTTCACAATATGGTTGCCTATATTTTTGATCAGGTATTGGCAGCGCCTCAGTCATAGCGGGCTTCTGACGCTATTGAAAGTGGCCAGGTAAGCCGTGGCGTGTGGCAAGTCAACTCGCTTGCCACAGAAGCCCGGGCAACTACGCAAAGCCGGGCAGCCACAGACTTCAGAGTGTGTGGTTAACCTCCAGCCGGTCATACCCGCGCAACCGGTACAGCAACACCGATGCTGCCCAGCTGGCGATAAAAATGCCGATGATCAGGTAGCCGAGCATGCCGAAGCTGTCGTTCAAGCTGCCGATAAAACCCCAGAAGTCGCCCTTGAGTTCCAGCTGGTCCGAGATCAGCCCCAGCGCCTCGATACTGCCGATGACCACTGCCACCACCACAGACACCAGGGTGATGCTCATGTTGTAGTAGATCTTGCGGATCGGTTTCATGTACGCCCAGCCATAGGCGCCAAGCATCAGGTGCCCGTCGAGGGTGTCCACCAGCGACATGCCGGCGCTGAACAGCAGCGGGAACACCATGATCGACCACGGTGACAAGCCCTGCGCCGCCTGTGTGGCGGAGATGCCCAGGAGAGCGATTTCAGTGGCGGTATCAAAGCCCAGGCCAAACAGAAAACCCAGCGGGTAGAGGTGCCAGCTGCGGCTGATCAGACGAAACAGCGGGCGGAAGATACGCGCCATGAAGCCACGGTCGGCCAGCAGCAGGTCGAAATCATCCTCCTTATAAACGCCGCCCTGACGCACATGGCGCCAGGCCTGGTAGATCGAACGCAGGATCACCAGGTTCATCAGCGCGATCACCAGCAAAAACAGCGCGGACACTGACGTGCCGATCACGCCGCCGATGGTCTTGAAGCCTTCAAAATGCGCCTTCATGGTGGCGGCGGCAAACGCCACGCCGATCGACGCCAGCACTACCACCGAGGAATGCCCCAGCGAAAAAAAGAACCCCACGGCCACCGGGCGTTTCTTCTCTTGCATCAGCTTGCGGGTGGCGTTGTCGATAGCGGCGATATGGTCGGCGTCTACTGCATGGCGCAGGCCGAAGCTGTAGGCGAGCAGGGCGGTACCCAGCAAGATCGGGTGATCATGAAACGCCACCAGCGCCCACAACCAGGCGCCGAGGTTGATGGCGATCAACACCCCGTAAATACCGAACAGTTTGGCGCGCACTTCGCGGTTGGAATCGCTGAAAACCTGGGCAAGGCGGTGGATCATCAGGTAAACCCTTTATTGAATTTCCGATACGTCCAGGAAAGTTAATGGATTCCATCGGCGTCGATGATGAAATCTGCGGGTTTAACCAGAGGAAAGAGCGTGAGCATGACGCAACCGTTGGCCCAATCGATGGCGTGCCAGGGGCGAGGGCTTGGGCGAGGCCTCCCGCTCACATTAATACTTATTTGGAAGGCTTCAAGACTTGGTCAAACAGGTAGGCGATCAGGTTATGCAAAAACTTTTCTTCCTTGGTATTGACGCTGATGCCGGAAGAATTCAGTTTTATCAGTTCGTAATCACTGATCACTAATACCCGCTCGTCCATATCTCCCAGTAGCCAAAGGAGTATGGTCTTGTCAGTGCTGGCCAACACTCTACTGTTGGCAGGTAATTGTTTGGGCGTGAGCGCCAGTGTTGCAGCGCCATTAAGTTCCACGTCTGCGGCATCACCAAAGTAGTCGCTGGTTTTTTCCGTGCTTGATGACTGTCCACTATAGGCGGTGAGTAGTACAGACGATGGGGTAATGGCGCCGGTATGTCCAAACGCATTCAGGAAATCGACCATGCCGGGCGTGACTTTATGGTCGCAGGTTAAAATCAGGCCACCCCCTAAGGCGACATAGCCTTTCAAGAGCTTCGCTTGAACTGCCGTAGACGCTGTTCCATCAAGACCGAAGGAAATAACGCTGTATTTTTTCTTTAGCTGGGCAGGTGTCTGGGAGGGCTTGACAATATCTTTTGTGGCATCTGAAAACACCACAGATTTGATCTTGTTATATTTTCCGTTGGGCCCATAATTTTTAGACGACTTTATTTGAGTTATGAACTCGGCAGTACCGGGATCACCCAACGTGGTGCCCGAATAGCCAACCTTCATGGCCGGAAGCCCCAACGCTGCGTCAGCACCCAGAGGCTTTATAGGGGCCGATCGAGAGGCATGAGCCATCCGGGAGGCTGGAGTGATTGAACTGACGGCCTCATCCGGCGCAGGCGAACAGCATTTATTATGCAGATGAATATGAATGTGTACATGTAGCGGTTCGCTGGGGTTGCAACAGCCGTCGTGATGCTCTTGACAGTCCTCTGACATCAAAGCCGCAGGCTCTTCGTTCGCGGGTTTATCAGTGGGCTCCGACATGATTGACACTCCTGTTAGTAACGGCGGATCAGTGTTCACCGATGCACAGTATTCAGATTCATCCGCAAGCCACTAAACATCGGATCCCGCGCCCGGTCTACTGTCAGAAGTTACAGGTGGGCCAGCGGCAGTGCCTGTTAACGATGAGGCTCGACGCGGTGATGGAAAAACTTAACGGATCGTTTCGGTGTCGATGATATCTGCAGGTTTAAACAGAGGAAGGGCAATGAGCATGAACGAACAATCGGCCGAGGCGGTGATCGCATTCTGGAAACAAGCCGGCCCCAAACGCTGGTTCGCCAAGGACGTTGGCTTTGACGAGGCCTTTCGCGACACCTTCTACGCCACCCATATGCAAGCCGCACGGCGTGAACTGGAAAGCTGGCTGGGCTCGGCGCAGGGCGCGCTGGCCTTGCTGATTTTGCTCGACCAGTTCCCGCGCAATGCCTTTCGCGGTACCGCGCATATGTTCGCCACCGACCCGCTGGCAAGACTGTACGCCCACCGAATGGTAGAGGCCGGGCTGGATCAATTGATCGAGCCCGAGCTGCGCGCGTTCTGTTATTTGCCGTTCGAGCACTCGGAAGACCCGGCCGATCAACAGCATTCAGTGGCACTGAATCAGCATCTGGATGCCAACACCTTTCACTGGGCCAAGGAGCACGCACGCATCATTGAGCGGTTCGGGCGTTTTCCCCATCGCAATGAGGTGTTGGCCAGGGTAACCACCGCTCAAGAGCGGGCTTTTCTGGATGAGGGAGGGTTCTCGGGTTAACGGCTTGGGTGCGGCTTGTGTCGGCGGGTTCTGTAGAAGTACCTGTTAGTTCTGACAGTAGACGGGCTGCGTGATCGGGTGTGAAGTGACTTGGCATCCGCCAATAGCTGCCAACCTTCGGGAAAACTACTCGAAGGTGTATGGAGTGCACAACATGCCTAATTCCAGCAAATGCCCGCATTCGGTACCTGCTACGCCGCAGGGGTGTCATGAACATCCCCAAGAGTGTTGCGGGGAACCGATACAAGTGCATGTCCATGTCCATTTGCACCGTAAATGCCGTTCGTCTGCGGCAACTACACCGGTGCTGCCAGTGACGCCAGCAGCAGTGCTACCTGTCACTCCAGCGGCGCCCGTGAAACCCCCTGAATTACCTACCATCAGGATAGGATATACAGACTGGGCAATTGGATATTCCGTTTATCCTGCTCTTCCGTCGCAAATCAAGGCGTTGGCAAATTACGGGCCGGTCGGGATTTATAATAAGCTAACGTCTGTAGCGTTCTTGAGTGCCATGGCAGATATTACTGCTTCCTCATTAACAGCCGCTCAACTGAAAGATAAGTATGAAATTATTTCCCTTGGTCTTCATTCGCTTGTTTGCACCGTGGCCCAAGCAGAGCGGCTTAAAGCCTATGTCGACTTGGGGGGTGTTTTGATAATGGTGTGCGATCATGGCATTTCCGCCGGTTCGATTAATGTGCTAAAGAGTTTTGGGCACATTGGGCCGTACAGTGTGTCGTCTGCATTGGGCACGCCTTATACGGGACAGTCATCGGCGACAGAAAGTTTAAGTAATTATTTTGGTGATTCCCGCGCCGTGCAACTTAAAGGGCACGCGGGGCTTGAAATGAAGAGGGCTCAGTTGCCGCCTGGAAGCAAGGTTTTAGCCGAATATAACGGCAATGTACTGGCTTGGGAGATAGGTGGAACCAACGGGGGGGCTCTCGCCTTTTGTGATATACAACTTACGGAGTATCAGGTGGCGGGGGTTGATGTCGATAACGGTCAAGAAAGGTTTTTGAATAATGCGATGGCTTATCTGTTTGATCGGGTGATCGAGCGCAATAAGTAAAGGCTGATATTTTTAGGGTTGGCGGATTGAATAACAAGCATCGGTTGCAAACAGTGAAGGTGGTGACGGCTTGTTGCTTTTGACCGTGAACCGAGCTCTGAAGCAGGTGTGTAGTATCCGTCTCTCGTAGGGCCGAGGAATGCTGATCTTCGTTAATCACTCGCTTGGGCGATAGAGGCCTGAGATTACGGGAGTTTAGATTATGTCTGATTCAAACCAATCTTCGCGTGATGTCAGTTGCTGCGTAAACGCTGTGGCGTGTGATCACTGCCCTGATGATTGTGATGATGGCGGCGCAGACGTGCATGTGCATGTCCATGTGCATCATCACCATCATTGCTGTCGGCCTGCCTCAGCTAAACCAGCGGTAGTGCCGGAAAAAAAGCCAAAGGTATTGCCGACTATTAATATTGGATATGCAGGTGCCACACTCGGCAGTCCTGCTTACTCCAAGGTGCTGCCCCTAATTGGCTCGCCTTCAAATTACGGGGCGAATGGGATTTACAATAAAGTTGCGGCGATAAAGTTTACCGATGCATCAGCGGATGTCATTGGCTCATCGTTAACCGCTCTGCAACTACGGACCAAATACCCAATGCTTTCCATCGGGCTGTTTGCCAGTGCTTTTAACCTGACGGAAGCGCTTAGGTTTCGGGAGTATGTGAAGGCTGGCGGCGTCATGTGGATTACGAGCGATCAGGCGGCTAGCCCGGGGGCGACGAATGTTTTAACGCAGTTTGGTCATACCGGTTCCTTTGCGAGAACGATTGCAGCTCCCTACAGTGGTGTGTCCTCTGCAACCGAGGCTTCGAGCAACTATTTTGGTGCCTCTACTGGCGTGCCGCTGAGTGGCAATGCAAAGTTTGTGATAGCGGCGTCACAACTTCCCCCCGGTAGCAGAGTACTGGCAACTTCCGGCCCTGAGCCCATTGTCTGGCTTCCGGGCGGCACTGGAGAGTGCGTGGCCTGGACGGCGGATGCTGAGCTTGTGAATTCCAATACTGATGGAACAACAGTCGATGGCCCGCAGGAGATTTTTTTCCAGAACTTGTTCGCTTTCCTTATTGATAAAGTCTTGTTGAATACCCAGTGATGAAGTCGCCTGTAAAACGATAACATCAGTGCTTTTAATGAGGGTGTTCTGAGTTCGCCATTCCCGCCAGGAATGCCCCCATAAAAACCGCGCATTGTCTTTCCGCTCGCGGATCTCGTAGCGTGGGCTTCCAGTCAAGGAGACCCGCCATGAACGCTCCCTCGTTGCGCCTGTATGTCGATGCCCAATTCACCAGCCCCTATGCGATGTCGGTGTTTGTCACCCTGCGCGAAAAAGGTTTGGCGTTCGACACGCTCACCGTGGACCTGGATACCGCGCAAAACCAACAGGCTGACTTTGCACGACTGTCCCTGACCCAGCGCGTGCCGACATTGGAGGAGGGCGACTTCTCCCTGTCGGAGTCCTCCGCGATCAGCGAATACCTGGACGCGGTTTACCCCGGCACGGCGGTGTACCCCGCCGACCCGAAACAGCGGGCGAGGGCGCGGCAGGTGCAGGCCTGGCTGCGCAGCGATTTGCTGCCGATTCGCCAGGAACGCTCGACGCTGGTGGTGTTCTACGGGCAGAAGATGCCGGCGCTGTCGCCAGTGGCCGAGGCGGCTGCGCGCAAGCTGATCGGCGCGGCGCAGACGCTGTTGGCGGGCAACCCGGATAACCTGTTCGGCGAGTGGTCGATTGCCGATGTGGACCTGGCCGTGATGCTCAACCGCCTGATTCTCAATGGCGACAGCGTGCCCGCGCAGTTGGCGGCCTACGCCGAGCGCCAGTGGCAGCGGCCTTCGGTGCAGGAATGGGTCAATCAACCCCGCCCGGCGCTTTAGGCGTTACAGCCATTGCTGGGTCACGCGCCGGTCCAGGTCTTCCCAGTCGGCCATGCCCAACACCCGTGTGGTGTTCAAGCCGCGCAGGTAACCGCGCAATTGCTGGGCACTGGCGTAGCGTTGGTCGGCGTCAGCGGCTTCATCCTGCAACACGCTTTCATAGTCGACCAGGTAATCGGCGACGCGCTCGCGAAACTCCGGCAAAACGGCTTCGCGAATACGGTCGAAGGTTTTCTGGTGGGGCTTCATGGCGTGGTCCTTATCAGTTTTATGTGAGCACTATCGGTTCAGATAATAGTCACCATCAAGAATCGCAAGTTCTGTTTTTTGTACAAGAGCGCAAAATCGCTGCATCAAGACGCTGCTCAAGGAAATGCGCGATGAGGACGATAATCCAGCTGGCCTTAATGACCATGATGCTCAGCGCCGTGGTGCTGACCAACCCCGCGATTGCCGGTGATCTGCGTACAGCCCATTTGCTGCCGCTGGCCGGTAGCGTAGACTCCCTGGCGCGCGCGCAGTCGGTGGGTGTGTTGTACAGCGAAAACACCCGCGACAACCTCAGCTACCTTGAGCGCTACCACGCCATGGCCTTGAACGGCGCCAAAGATGACCTCGACGGGCGTATCCGCGAGGCGTTCGTCAACAGCTCCGACCCTGAATTGGCCATTGATTGGTTAATGAACTCGTTGCAGGGCACTTTTCTATCGGTCACGGTCTATAGCAGCCTGGATGAACTGGTTCAGGCGCACCCGGACGTGGTGGTGATGCTTGATACCCATAACCAGTTGTTGACCCAGCGTAACGACATGGTCGAAGCCCGGTTTACCGCACGGTTCTATGACGCGGACCTGCAATACATCGCCAAGGCTCAAGGCTCGGTGCGCAAGCAGGTGTCATCGGTATGGGTACACGACAAGGCGGCCCCCGAAATCGCCGCGCAGATTGAACAACAGCGTGATGTACAGCTCGATGCCTTGAAGCAGTTCGATGCGTCGCTCAAGGCACTGGTCCGCGCAGGATGACACGCGGGCTGATGTGAACCCTATTTGCTCTTTTCAGGAATGTTTATGCGCTCTTTTTTCGTCCCGGCCCTGGCTTTTTCTTCTGTGTTGCTGACCGGTTGTATCACTGCTCCAAACGCTCCAACCCTGACCCTGCAAACCGACAAGACGCCTGAAGGCTACTTGCAGTGCGTGTTGCCCAAACTTGAAAAGCACGGCATCACCTCGACCGTGACGCAGAACTCACGCCACGCCAAGGTCGTGTTGACCAGCAAAATTGCGGCCGATGACGTGCTGGAAGCGTACAAATCCCAGGACGGCACCAAGGTGTTCCTGTATGAGCGCAAGCCGTTGGCATCGGCGATCAAGCCATCGCGGCTGGAGATGACGGCGCAAGATTGCAAGTAACCGCAGGCCATACACAGATCCAAATGTGGGAGCGGGCTTCTGTGGCGAGGGAGCTTGCTCCCGCTGGGCTGCGTAGCAGCCCCAAAAACCTGGGAGCGCTTCGCACTGGAGCGCCAGCCCGGTCCAGCGGGAGCAAGCTCCCTCGCCACAGAAGCCCGCTCGCATTTTTGTGAAACCTAGGGCTTCGCTTCGTTGCTGAAGCTGTTCACTGTATTGACCAACCCTTTAGCCGCCAACGCCACCAACTCCCCACCTTTTTCCACCGTGGCCAGTGCCGGGTCCGAGCCCATGCGGCCGTCGGGGAAGCGTGCGCGGAAGTCCAGGGCTTCGCGGATCGGCCCGGTGTTGGCGATTTGCGGTGAGTAATCGGCGGTCTTGATCGACTCCGGGTACGCCCATTGCGTCACCGCAATTTCCGACGGCGTGGCGTGGCTGCCGTGGCCGACCGGGAATTGGCGGTGGGCCAGGTCGTTCACACCTTCCAGGTCCCACCAGTTGACCAGTTTCAGCGCAAAGCCGGCCGGGCGGCGGGCGAAGCTGGCTTCGGCGTACAGCTCGGAAAACGCCGCTTCAATGGTCGCAATGTTGCCGCCATGGCCATTGAGGAACAGGATTTTCTCGAAACCATGCCCGGCCAGCGAGCGCACCCAATCGCCAATCGCGGCGATAAAGGTGGAAGGGCGCAGGGATATGGTGCCGGGAAAGCCCAGGTGGTGTTGGGCCATGCCGATATTGAAAGTCGGGCCGATCAGAATGTCGGCGTTCTTCTGCGCCTCATGGGCGATGATTTCCGGGCACATCCAGTCGGTGCCCAACAGGCCGGTGGGGCCGTGTTGTTCGTTGGAGCCGATGGGGATCACCACCGTGCGGCTGCGCTCCAGAAACTGCCCGATCTCGATCCAGGTGGATTTATGTAGAAGCATTCGACGCTCTCTTTTATCTGTGGGGACAGGCTAACCACCACGGATTGTACGACTACTCGCCACTTGTTGGGGCTTGCAGTTCAGGTACGTCGACGACTTCAACCAGCGTTGGTCCGGGTACCAGGAAAACATGAATTGCCCATCCTTGAGCTTGTCCACCACCTGGCGCGCCACTTGCGGGCGTACGGCGGGGCAGCCCTGGCTGCGGCCGATGCGGCCTTCACGCTTGCTCCAGGCCGGGTTTACATAGTCAGCGGCGTGGATCACCAACGCGCGGTCGCGGGCCTGATCGTTGAAGCCGGGTTCCAGGCCGTCCATGCGCAGCGAGTAGCCGTGGGCGCCCAGGTAACTTTCCTGGGTGCGGAACAAGCCCAGGCTGGATTGGTGGCTGCCCTCGAGGTTGGAGAACTGGGTGGCGAAGTTTTCCCCGGATTTGGCGCCGTGGGCCACCAGGTCACGCAGCACCAAGGTCTTTTTGCGCAAATCGAAGATCCACAGCCGACGGGCGGTCGAAGGCTGGGAGTAGTCAATCACAGCCAGGCGGTCCGAGCGTTCTTCACCGTTATTGACCGCACACTGCACCGCGCTCAGGGCGCTTTTCAAGACAGTGGGATTGAGTTCTGGAGCCGAGCGCGCCAGGCTGCTATACAAAGTAGGAAAGGTCTGATTGGCGGCGAGCGCAGAATTGCTCAGCGTAGCCAGGCTTACGGCCAACAGGCCGAACAGGTATTTAAAAGTCAGCATCTACAGTACATCCCCCCACTGTGGATTGGAGCGTAGCCAATTGTTCAAAAAACACGCATGTTACTTGAGCATTTGCCTGCTCGTTGCGCCGCTGGTCGCGACAGCCGACGAGCTGCCGGTGGCGCCCATCCCGGTGATCGCCACCAGCCCCGTGCAACAGGCCCTGGCGCAGTTGCCCAGCGTTTGCCCCGGCCTTGCCCCGCACGTAGACACCGCCGCGTTGGCGCGCCTGCAAGCCTTTTACCAGCAGCAGGGTGATGCACCGCTATGGTCCGCCGCCGAACGCCGCCACGCTTTGCAATCTCAGTTGCAATTATTGGCCGACGACGGCCTGGACCCCGTCCACTATAGCCTGCCTGCGCCAGACGCCACGGCCAACGTGCTGTGCAGCGATATCGACGTGAGCCGCCAGTACCTGCAAGCCCTGCAGGACTTGCACTTCGGGCGCTTGCAGCAATCGCGCTTCGAACCTTTGTGGCACTCCCAGCCGCCGAGCCGCGACCCGAATACCGAAGTGTTGGCGTTCGCCGCCACCGGCTTGCAGGACATGGCCCAAGCGTTCGACCAGGCCCGCCCCAGCGCCGACCTCTACCGCAGCCTGCGCAATGCTTATTCCACGCTGCGCCTGCAACCCTTGCCCCATTGGGACCCGGTCGCCACCGGCCCGTTGCTGCGCCCCGGCATGGAAGACCCGCGCGTGCCCGAGCTGGCGCGGCGCCTGGTCAGCGGCGGCTACCTGGCCAAGGCCCCCAGCGGCAAGCAATACCGTGACGAGTTGGTCAAGGCGGTCAAAGCCTTTCAGCTCAGCCACTCGCTGCAAGCCGACGGCGTGATCGGCGCCGGCACCGTGGCCGAACTGAATATCAGCCCGGCGGTGCGCCGCGAACAGCTGCGCATCAACCTCGAACGGTTCCGCTGGCTGGCCCAGGACCTGGAGCCCGAGGGCGTGCTGGTCAACGTCGCCGCCGCGCAGCTCAGTGTTTATCAAAGCGGCATTCCGGTGTGGCAAACCCGCCTGCAAGTCGGCCGCGCCGAGCGCCAGACGCCACTGCTCAAATCCCGCATCACCCGGCTGACCCTCAACCCGACCTGGACCATCCCGCCGACCATCATGCGCGAGGACAAACTGCCGGCCATCCGCCTCAACCCTGAATACCTGCGCCAGCAAAACCTGCAAGTGCTCGACCCCGAAGGCCGCCCGCTGGCCCCCGAGCAAATCGACTGGGCGCGCCCCGGCAATATCCTGCTGCGCCAGCAGGCCGGCCCGCGCAACCCGCTGGGCAAAATCGTGATGCGCTTTCCCAACCCCTATTCGGTGTACCTGCACGACACGCCGAGCCAGCCACTGTTCACCAAAGGGCCGCGCGCCTTCAGTTCAGGTTGCGTGAGGGTCGAACAGCCGCTGCTGCTGCGTGACCTGTTGGTGACCCCGGCCGAACGCACCCGTACCGATGAACTGCTCGCCACGGGCGTGACCCATGAATTCCGCTTGGCCACACCCGTGCCGGTGCTGTTGGGATACTGGACGGTAGAGGTCAACCGCGAGGGCGGGTTGGTGTATTCGCCGGACATCTACGGGCGCGATCTGGTGTTGATGAAGGCGATGGGGAGTGTGCTCTGATACTCAATTGGGGCGAGCGCGTCTCCTGTGGCGAGCGGGCTTGCCCCGCGTTGGGCTGCGAAGCGGCCCCAAAACCAGCACCGAGTTCTTCCTGAAACAACTCGATGTTTTTCATTGGGGCTGCTGCGCAGCCCAACGCGGGGCAAGCCCGCTCGCCACAAAAGCCTGCCTTGCGACACATATGGAAATCCAGTAGTACAGGATGGCAGTCCAGCCTTGGCTAGTTTGAAAACTCCTCAATACCAAAAGGCGCAACGGAATGCCGCTTCAACCCAACTCTCACCGGCTACGTCGTGGCCGCTATTCAGAAACCGGTCGGGCTTATCTGGTCACCGCAGTCGTACATCAACGCCAGCCCTTGTTCCGTGACTTTCACTTGGGGCGGTTACTGGTTGCTGAACTCAAGCGTGTCCATGACAAAGGGCTGGTCAACTCGCTGGCGTGGGTGGTGATGCCGGGTCACGTTCACTGGTTATTCGATCTGAAGAATTCCACCCTGCCCGATGTGATGCGTCAGACCAAATCCCGCAGCACGCTCAGCATCAACAGTGCGCGCGGCAGTAAGGAGCGGTTCTGGCAGCGGGGTTACCACGACCGTGCGGTTCGGGCTGATGAAGATGTTCTGAGAATGGCTCGTTACGTTATCGCTAACCCTTTGCGGGCGGGGTTAGTTGAGCGCATCGGAGATTACCCCTTGTGGGATGCGGCCTGGCTATAACCCCAAGGCGAACGGGCTGATTTTTGTGGCAAGCCCGCTCGCCACAGGAAGCCTGCTGGCTACAGGAGTCTGGCTTGTTAGAGTTTGAGGGCGGCCACGGCTTGCTCCAGTGTCATCACGGCTGTATCGATCGTCAGTGGCGGCTTATCCCACGGCTCATACTCATGCGCCAACACTGATTGCCAGCTCGGCGGCGTCAGGCCGGGAATATCTCCGGTACGCGCTTCCACGCGGCGCTGGTGCTCCAGCCGGTCAGAGCAAATCACCAGAATATCCAGCAACTCAACGCCTGCCGCCGAAGCCGTGGCTTTCCACGCCTCGCGGCTCTCCTTGACCGGGTTTACGCAGTCCGCAATCACGGAATGCCCCAAGCGCAAATTACTCAGCGCCAGACCATTCGCCACCTTGTAACCGCTGGCCCCCACCCACACACCGGCATCGCGCAGGGCCTGCTCGATCACATCAATGCGCAGGTACACCGCGCCAGTCTGGCGTGCGAGTTCGCGGGCAATCGTGGTTTTGCCGGTGCCGGGCAGGCCGCTGAATACAATAAGCATCGTCAATCCTTTGAGAGGGGAGCCTGGCCAGTCTAGCCGCAGCTATTTCAAATAGCAGGCACTGATCCAGTCCGCCGGGTGCTCTGCCAATTGCTTGGCCACCGGCAGGTAACGCGCGTCGAGCTGCGCCGCCAGCCAGAACAGTGTGGCGCTGCTTTTGGGTTGCCAGGTGCCGCTGTAGCCGGCTTCCCCCACGCCCGCGCGGTCTTTGTCGAATTGCACGTGGGTGTGCACGAACTCCTGGTGGCTGCGTTGCCCGTTGGCATAGGGCACCAGCCAATCCAGGGCGGCGGCGAGCGAGGCGCCGTTGCTGTTGAGGTTCAGCCAGTCTTCGCCATAGGCCTTGGCTGCCAGCGCGGCCTGCACCAGCGGTTCAAGGTCGTAGACCACGTAATGCAGGGCGTCGCGGTCCTGAAAGTCGGTGACCGAACCGTCGGGCAACACGTTGTCGGCGATCTGTTGTTTGAACAGCTGATGCGCCTGCTCGAGCATCGCCTTGTCGCCCAGCGCGGCGGCGGCCACGGTCACCAATTTGACGCGGTGGCTCTGCCAGTTGTTGGTCTGGGTGCCTTTTTTCTGCCCGTGAAATTGCTCGATGCGCGCGATGTAGCCATTGCCCAGGTTGCTGATCAGGCGGCGGCTGGCGTCGCGGGTTTCCAGGCGCAAGTGGTCAGCGGTCAACGCGTAGGCGTTGATCAGCATGTCGAGGTTGGTTTCGTCGATGGGGTTGAAGTCCGGCTGATACACGTCGGCCCAGGCGGCCAGGTAGTTGTCGACTTGCCTGAGGTAACGCGGGTCACCACTCAAGCGCCACGCCAGCGCGGCCTGGCGCATCAGCGGCCAGTCTTTTTCGGCGGCGATGCTCTGCTCGCGAATGCCGTGGTTCGGCAACGTACCTTCGGTGTGCAGGTGCGCCAACGGGTTGGGTTGATCACCCAAGTGGCGTTGGGCCGCGGCCAAAAAAGCGGCGTTCGCCGGATTTGACGCAACCGGCTGGCAGAGGTTGGCAGCCAAAGTCGCATGAGATAAACCGGCGAATAAAGCAGACAAGACCAAGGTGGTTTTTTTCATGGGCGGCTCAGGTGGGCTCGAACGCGTTTACGCTAGCACGCGGCCAGTTTCGGCTGGATGAAACTCCCATATCCTTCGCAGAGTGCTTTTTTTGTGGCGAGCGGGCTTGCCCCGCGTTGGGCTGCGAAGCAGCCCCAATCCAGCCACCTCGTTTCTTCAGACAATTCGCGTGCTCAGGGTTTAGGACGGCTTCGCCACCCAGCACGGGGCAAGCCCGCTCGCCACAGAAAACCCGCTCGCCACAGGTGATGTGCAAGCGCCATTCAGCCAAGCGCAGCCTGAAACGTCACGGTAAAGGTCGTGCCCCGTGTGGCGCAGGAACTCACCGCCACGTCGCCGCCGTGCACCCTGGCCAGTTCGCGCACGATGTACAGGCCCAGCCCGACGCTGCGCACGTCGCTGCCCTGGTCGGTGCCCCGGGTCATGGGCTCGAACAACACCGCGATCAGCGCTTCGGGAATCACCGCGCCATGGTTGTGCACCGCCACCTCGCAGCCACCGTCGCCGAGGCGTGAGGTGACGGTGATCGGCTGTTGCAGGTCGCCATAGGCCACGCTGTTGGCCACCAGGTTGCCGATAATCTGCTGCACCCGGTCGGCGTCGAGGCACGCATCGCCCCGGCCTTCGGTCTTGTGTTCCAGCGTGGCGGCGGGGAAGGCCACGCGCAGCTCATCCACGGCGCGATGGATAACGCCGTGCAAGTCCAGCGGCGCGGCCTTGATGGTAATGCCCTGGCCAACCCGCGCCTGGGTGAAGTCCAGCAGGTCGGCGATCATGCGCTGGGCCCGCTCGGACGACTGGCCGATATGCCCCAGCAACTGGCGCTCCTTGGCCGTGCGTTCGCCACGGCCGAGAAAGTCCGACGCCATGCGGATCGCCGTCAGCGGGTTTTTCAGGTCATGGCTGACAATCGCCACCATCTGCTCGGCAAACAGCGCACGGCGCTGGGCGATGGCATAGGCCTCGCTCAATTCGGCCTGGGCCTGTTTCAGGGCGAGTTCCGTCGCGGATTTTTCTTGCAACAACGCTTCGGCGAGGTTGCGCGCGTTGAGCAACTCGCGCTCGTACTTGTCACGATCGGTGGTGCCGAACAGCGCCAGGTCGTACACCGTGCTGTCGGCGTTTTCGCGCTTGATGCCGTTGAGCAGCACGGTCACTTTGTGGCCGTCCTGGTGCAGCATGTCGAGCTTCACTTCGGTGACGCTGCCGCGCAGGCGCAGCATCGGTGCCAGGTGCGTCTGGTGGAAAATCCTGCCGCCCATGGTCAGCAAGTCCTGGAAGCGTCGGCTACACAGCTCGGCGGTGCTGAACCCCAGCCAGTCGCTGAAGCGCGCATTGGCTTGCAGGATCGTGCCGTCTTCGGCTGTGACGGCCAGGGCGCACGCGGCGCTGTCGAACAGGTCAGCTGGCATGGGCGACCGCCCACGGCGCCAAAAACCCTTCCATCGCCGCCGCGCACGCCTGTGGCGCGCTCATGTGCGGGCAGTGGCCGACATTGTCCACCAGGCAATAGGTGCTGTTGGGCAACACGCTGTGCAGGTATTCGCCCACGGCCACCGGGGCGATCAGGTCGTCGCTCGATTGCAGGATCAGCACTGGCGTAGTCAGGCCGGCCACGTCCTGGCGGTTGTCCGATGTAAAGGTCACCCGTGCAAACTGCTTGGCGATCTCGGGCTCAGTGCGGCAGAAGCTGTCCGTGAGGGCTTCGCTCAACGCCGGCTGGTCCGGCGCGCCCATGATCACCGGGGCCATGGCGCTGGACCAGCCGAGGTAATTGCTGTCGAGGGTGTCGAGCAGGTCGTCGATGTCGCTGCGCTTGAAACCGCCCACGTAACCGGCGTCATCGATATAGCGCGGTGACGGGCCGATCATCACATGGGCGGCGATGCGCCCGGGCGCCAGGCGGTCGGCGAGGGTGCCGATCATCGCGCTGACCGAGTGGCTGACCAGAATCACCGGGCCGACGGCGAACGCATTGATCAACTCGTTCAAGTCGCGGGCGTAGCCGTCCAGCGTGTTGTACTTGGTTTTGTCGAACGCCGTGAGGTCCGACAACCCCGCGCCCACCAGGTCATACATCACCACCCGAAAGCGATCGAAGAATTGCGGCGCGAGGTAATTCCACATCGCCTGGTTGCAGCCGAACCCATGGGAAAACACCAGGGTCGAGGTGCCGCTGCCCATCACACTGACGTTATTGCGGTGCTGCAGGTTCATGGGCTTCTCGATTCATGGCGTTTTGCTACGTGCGAGGAGTTTAGATAGTCAACGCCGTGGGGTCACGCGTTATACGTCGATAAGGTAGAGTCGCCACCTTCAGGAAGAAACTTCAGGTAACAAAGCATGATGGCGATTTTGCGGCAAACCGTCTTGAGCCTGCTGGCGCTGGTGTTTATCGGCTTGCTGGGCACCGCCCAGGCGGAGACTTCGCCCATCGGCGTGGCCCTCGACCAGCGGGTGATCGACCTCACCAACACGCTGGACGCCAGCACCACCACGCGCCTCAAAGACCAACTCGCCGCCCTTGAACAGCGCAAAGGCGCGCAAGTCGCCGTGTTGCTGGTGCCCACCACCGGCGGCACGAGCATCGAGGACTACGCCAACCAGCTGTTCCGCGCCTGGAAACTGGGGCGCAAGGACGTCAACGACGGCATCCTGCTGGTGGTGGCCAAGGACGACCGCAAGGTGCGCATCGAAGTGGGTTACGGCCTGGAAGGCACCGTCACCGACCTGCTGGCCCATCGCATCATCGAAGAACACATCACCCCGGCGTTTCGCCAGGGCGACTACGCGGGTGGCGTGCAACAGGCGGTCAATGACCTGACCATGCTGGTCGACGGCGGCGACTTGCCGCAGCCCGCCGCGCGGGAGGTCAACCCGCAGATCATTGCCGTGTTGCTCGCGTTCATCGCCGGTGCCATTGGCGGCGTGTTGATCGCCGCCGGCAAGCTGCACTGGCGCCGGGCGTTGATCGCCACCGCGCTGGTCACGTTATTGCTGGCGATGTTGGCCGGCGGGGCGGACTGGTTGCTGTTTCTGCTGGTGATGCCACTGACCATGCTGATCGGCGGCGCCACCTTCGGCGCACTGTGGCTGGCGCGTGCGGTGTTTTACGGCGTGGTGGCGTTGCTGGCGTACATCGTCGGGCTGCTGGTGGTTGACCACTTTGTCGAAGTCAACTTCGTGCACTGGCTGGTCTGGCCGCTGGGCAGTGCGTTGGTGCTGGCGCTGTATGCAGGGCTGTTCTTCGTGATGCGCGAGTCCTGGCGCAAGAGCCCGCGGTTTTTCATCGTGCGCGTGGTGGCCGTGGCGGCGGTGTATGTGGCGGTGGGGTTGTTGCTGGGGCATGGCTACCAGGATTGGCTGGTGGCGATACCGGCGGCGTCGATTGTGGCGTTTATTCTGTTTGTTGCGAGTATTTCCGATGGCGGTTCTGGCGGCGGGTCGGGTTCGAGTTCGGGCGGTTCCAGTTCCAGCTCAAGCAGCAGCTCGTCCGGCGGCGGTGGTTCCAGCGGCGGCGGCGGGGCGTCCGGCAGTTGGTAGACGATTGAGCCTGTTTCCGTGACGAACGAGCCTCCTGTGGCCAACAGGCTCTTGTGGCGAGCGGGCTTCCTGTGGCGAGCGGGCTTGCCCCGCGTTGGGTGGCGAAGCCGCCCCAGTGAAAGCACCGCGTTTTTTCAGGCAGAACGCGGCGCCTGGTTTTGGGGCCGCTGCGCAGCCCAACGCGGGGCAAGCCCGCTCGCCACAGGAAGTCCGATCGCCACAACAGCCCGCTCGGCGCCAGGTCGTCAGCTCGGCTTGTAACCCACCCACCCCTTAAAACTGAACCCCGCATAAAACAACTCAACCCCCTCAAACCCGGCCTCAGCCATCAACGCCGCATCCGCCTCCGGTGCCATCACCGGCAACTTCTCGCTGATCGCCGCAATCGCCCGCTCGGCATCCGCCGCCGGCACCCCCGAATCCACCGCAAACGCCGCATAGCGCTTCAACCAACGGAGTTTTTCCTCCGGCGCCTGCGGGAAACTGTGATGCGCCACCACCAGCGGCGCTCCCGGCCGCAGCCGTTGCCATAAAGCTTTCAGCGTTTGCAGCCGCTCCTGCGCCGCAATGAAGTGCAACGTCAGTAAACACGTCGCCCCATCAAACGGCCCCAGTGGCGCCGTATCGATATACCCCTCATGCAACTGCACGCGCTCACTCAACGGCCCCAACGTCGCCTGCGCCAGCTTCAGCATCTCCGCCGACGGGTCCACCCCCACAAACCGCCACCCCGGCTCGGCATCGGCAAAGCGCTTCAACTCCAGCCCGCCGCCCGCGCCCAGCACCAACACATTGCCGGTGGCCGGCACGCGTTCACGCAGCAGCAGGGTGGTCATGCGTTGCAACCCCTCAAAGCCCGGCACCAGGCGCACGGGGCCTTCGGCGTAACGGGCGACAGCATCGGGGTCGGAAAAAAAGCTCATGGCACGCTCCTGCGGATTTGGCGAGGCGTAAACCCTACTGCGGCGCCTGCACAGTGGCAACATTCATGGTAAAACGTCGGCCTTCATCACCCCGAGTAAGGACGCTCAATGCCGGCCATCACCCTTCGCCTCGCCACGCCCGACGACGCCCAATGCATCGGCGTGCTGGGCATGCAAGTCTTCCTCGACACCTACGCCACCCAAGGCATCCGCACCTCGATTGCCACCGAAGTGCTGCAAGCCTTCGCCCCGGGCACCATCGCCCATCTGCTGGCCGAGCCGGGCGTCTCACTGATAGTGGCTGAAGCCGACGACCACCTCGTCGGTTTCGCCCAACTCAAACTCAACGCGCTACACCCCATGATCGAAACGCCGGGCGTGGCCGAACTGCAACGCCTGTACATCCAGGAACGCTTCACCGGCCTGGGCATTGGCTACCAACTGCTGCAAGCGGCAGAACAGCGCGCAGCGGCGGGCGGCGCTTCGCTGTTATGGGCGACGGTGTGGGTGGGCAACGAACGTGCACTGGGCTTTTACCCCCGGCGCGGCTATGACGTGCTGGGTGAACCGACCTACAGCTTTCAGGGCGAAACCCATGGCAACCGCCTGTTCGGCAAAGCCCTGAACCCTAAAGCGGCTTAGACAAAAACACCCGGCTGCTGCCCTGCGGTTCACACGGCACCTCGCCAAACCGCACCCAGCCATGCTTCTCGTAAAACCCCGGCGCCTGAAAGCTCAAGGTGTACAACACCGCATTCGCACACCCCCGGCGCCGAGCCTCGTCTTCAAAGGCATGCAACAACTGGCTGCCCAGCCCCGAACCGCGCAGGGATTCGGGCAAGTGAAACAGGTCGAGAAACGCCATGCCCAGCGTGGTTTTGCCGTTGATGCCGCCGAGAATCTGCCCGGTGGCCGGGTCCTTGATCAGCACCGTCAACGGGCGCCGGTCGTTGTAACCGGTGGCCGCCTCGTTAAACACCGCCAAGGCGTTGCCGAGAACCCGCTCGGCCTCCGCGCTGTGCTGGTCGCTGACTTCTACAATCGGCGCCGTCATCACAGCGCCATGACCATTTCATGCCACGCCATCCCGCCATGCTCCGACGGCGAGGGCTTCACATACGCATAGCCCATGCGCGCATACAGCGGCACATGCTGCTCCTTGCACATCAAATGAATCGTCAGCTTGCCCAGGTCGCGCATGCGCTGCACAAACTCGGTCATCAGCAGCTTCGAATACCCCTTACCCTGCTGCGCCGGGTCGACCACCACCGACATGATCACCACATTCGGCGCCTCGGCCGAATGCCCCACCAACTCCTTGAACGCCTCGTCCGACATCACCACGTCATAGGCGCAACCACAATTGATAAACCCCACCACCGCGCCATCCGCCTCCAGAATCAGAAAACCCTGTGGGTACTGCGCAATGCGCGTGGCAATCTTCTCCAGCGTCGCCGCTTCATCGCCTTCGTAGGCAGTGGTTTCGATTTCAAAGCAGCGGTCGGCGTCGGCGGGGAGGGCGTTGCGGAAGGTGAGGGCGGGCATGGGCATTTCCTGGGGCGTTGAGCGAAAGGCCCCATGATAGGCATCCACCGAGAACACCGCCACAGCGGTTGCGGCCCTCACACCCTTTCTACGACGAGCAAAAATCAAACTGTGGGAGCTGTCGAGCTTTAGCGAGGCTGCGAAGACGGCAGCCCAGACACCAAAAATCTAGCTCCTTCCGCCAATATCCAACCCACCAAAAACCAGAAAACCCGCCAAAGCGGGTTCTCTCACACCTCAAATCCCATCAAGCCACCACAGGCACGTCAAACCCCCGCCGCTCAATCACCAAAAACACATCCGCCACATCCTGCACCATGATCCGGGCAGTGTTGGCGACGGTATTGATGTCGTGCTTGGCATAGTCGGACACGCTGGAACAGGCCATCAGGTTCAGATAGGCGAGGGCAGCGTTCAAACGCTCGCTGGCGCAGGCATGGAGCTCGCTGAGCGGGGCGTCGCTGTCGATGAGCAGGACGGGGTAGTCGGTGGCGGATTGGGACATGGGGGTGAAGCGGCGGGGTGGGTGTTCAGTTGTCATGGTGTAAATCCTTAAGAAAAAAGATTTACCACCGGCTCTGCTGCGAAACAGATTGGGTGGCAGTTGTGCGCGGGTTCGCAGACCGGACGATTTACACCAAGACCCGGCAGACCCGAAGGTCTCCCACGCACAACCGCCATAAAACATTCGGCAGCCGGGAACCGACTGGGGCATGTCTGATGGTATTGGTGTGAATCGTTTTAGGGCTGCGAAACCCTGTCGCCGAGCGAGGTCGGCGACAGGTCGAACTATAGAGGGGCATTTTAGATAACGCAATCGTACGATTGTTTGACATGTGTATCCGCGCGCCGTCTCTTGATTAGGCGACAAAGTGCGACTACTGAGGCCTCATTTCGAGTAGGTCGCGCGCAAAGAATACGAATATTTAGAGTGTTAATGTTAGGGTTGTAACTTTTTGTATGATTTGTGTTATAAAGCTTAAAAAATGTGGCCATGGAGGGTGTATGAGTAATTTGATTAGCCGTGAAAAAGAAAAAATTAATTGGAATTATCTCCAGGCATTTCCCGACTTGGTGAGCGATAAGATCGCTCGCAATGATATTTTGGGTACTATATCTGATGTGTATGGGCCTGAAAATCATGTAGTTTTCTTAGAGGGTGAAAGTGGGATCGGTGCGACTACTGTTTTGGCACAGTTTGTAGTTGAAAACCTTGAAAACACGTTTTCACTTTTTCTAAGTCCTGCCAGTAGATACTCTTATAGTATTGATTATGTTAAGTTAAGAATCGCTGAACAGTTTAAGATGTTTCTTGATGGCGTAACCTCTGAAAGTTTTGCTGTCGGTGATTCAGAATATACTTCGCTTGTTTTTAGAGTTAGAGGAAAACTTAAAGGGAGGATTGCATATTTCGTTGTAGATGGCCTTGATCATATACCGCCGGAGGATGATAGCTATATTTCGGAGATTTTCAGCTCTGCACTTCCGGTAGGTATTGATGGTTTTCGGTTTCTGATATCTGGGTCTCAATCTCGTCTTGCGCGATTTTTGAATAAGTCTTTCTCGAAGACTTGTCAGATCAGGCGTTTTACATCTATGGAGGTGGATCAGTTATTTGCAGAGTTTTCATTTTGTGAAAATCAGCTCAATGATTTAAAACAGCTCTGTCGCGGAAATCCAGGTAGAATGTGTGCTATAAAACGCCAACTGAAAGTTGGTGCGGATTTAAAAGAAATATTGGAAAGTTCACCGGACAAGTATTTAGATTTCATTGCGCTTGATTTCAAAGGGTTTGACGAGCTTAACCTTGAGCAAAAAAGAGCCGCCGCGGTATTGGCTTTTTCAAAACAGACATTGACGCGAAATGAAGTGGAGTCAATAAGTGGTGCCAGTAGTGGTGATGTGTCGGAGCTTTTAGAGAGTTGCACTTTTTTAGAGGCGAAAGAGTTGGGTTTGATAGTTTTTGTATCTAACTCGCATAGAAAGTTTGCCGAGCACAAACTTAAAAGCTATCAGCTAGAGGTTGCGGATCTTCAAATCGCACATCTTAATAAGGCTCCTGAAAGTGATGCTTCACTTCTATTTTTAGCTAGCTATTTGCAGCAGCGAAATAAACATGCCGAACTGCTTGAGCTGATTTCGAATGACCATTACTATTCTTTGCTCGAGTCTACGCAGTCTATTTCTCAGTTAAGGGGGCGTGCCGAGCTTGGAGTTGAAAGTGCGCAAGTTATAAAAGACAGTGGATCAGTTTTTAAATTCTCCTTGCAGAAAGCGCTTTTTATTGATTTGGCTGGTTCAAGTTCTTCAGGAACGGAAGTTAATGCTCTTGTAGCAATTGGCAAGACCCAGCATGCGATGCAGTTGGTTGGTCGAGCCCTTACAAAAATATCAAAGCTTTCACTTCTTACTGCTTATGCAACGGGATTAAAAGCACAATCAAAAAACATCGACACATTTTTGGTTAGTCAAATTCTAGAGTTGGCCAAAAGTATTGATTTTAGTGAGGAGGGAGAGATTGCTCTTCAAATTGCAGAGGATCTAGTTTCAATAGACATGAACTTAGCTTCTGAAGTTCTTGAGAAGTGCCTTAGTAATGTGAATGATCTAAAGCATAAGGACTTAACTTTTTCTCGATTCAGTATTGTGGCATCTAGGGAGCAGCAAGGGTTTGCGGGCAATTCTTTTGAAGGGCGAATAAAGAATAAAGCGGTGCAAGAATTTACTTCTGCTATCACTCAGTTTCACAAAGATGAAAGTTCTGCAGACATAATATCTTTCTTTCAGTCGTCGAGAATAAAAAATAAAACTAGAATGCTTATTCATTTTGTGTCTACTCAAACTCAGAGAGAAGGCCTTCTGGATATCGTTTCTTACGTGCTGGGTGTGCTTGATGTAGATACGGATTTTGTTGTAACGATGAAAGATTTAGCAGACCTAGCGTCACCGCTTAAATTTCAAAGCGCTGATTCAGGTCTTAGAGTAAGATTAGTAGGCGACTTTGATCGTCAGATTAATTTAGTTAAAGATAAGTCCGCAGTTCGAGAGTTTGTCCGGTTTAGTACCTTCATAGCATACGCAGAAAAGGAAATTGATTCATCAAAAGCGTACGACCGACTAATTGATGCATATTACTTGGTATGTGATTCCAAAGACTATGAGGTCATATCCGAATGTTTTGTTAGGATATATTATGCACTTAAGTACGTTGATCCTGATGGGCGTTTAGAGTCCGAGCATGGACTTGTGGATGTCGTCTCCGATGAATTAAAGCATTCCGTAGATGAGCTTCTTAGTAATGCGGCATCTCAATATGATTGTATAGAGTCAATACTCCCGGCCATAATCGAACATGATGTTTCTCAAGCATTTGATTTGGCTGGTCGTTTAAATACAACGCAAAATCGCTATTCAGCATTCCAGCTAATCGCTGAAGCTCTCGTAGGAAAGGCATCATCGAATGAAGGTCGTGATGTATTGTTAGATATTATTGAGGCAATAACCTATCGGGACTTTCTTTGGGAATTGCTGTTGTCTTGCACCAAGATTTTAAATGATCGTACCTTCGATGAGGGATGGGGGAACATTATACGCAGTGCAGTCGGACGGATAGATAATTATTCGCTTGCCGCAAAGTGTAAGGTTAATTTATTTAGGTATTATGCTGCCTCCGAATCCCCTATGGCTCCTTCCTACCTAGTAAGTGCGATCAATTTATTAATTGAGAAGGTTTCTCCTACTGCAGCCCGAAATGAAATTTGCTTTAAAGCAGTGGAGGCGCTTTCAAGTGTGGCATTAGAGGAGGCAGAAAAAATTTACCAGCGTTCGACTGAGCTTAGAGGAACTCTGGAGTTCGAGAACTCAAGCGTACAGCAAAATTTTATGCAGTGTTTGGCACTTGTTGTTAGATCTTTCGGGGCGGCTCTTAAGAGCAACGCTCTCACTGCAGAGATGTTGTCGCGAGTTTCCGCCTCAATTGGAAAGCTTTCCTCCCAAAGGCAACAAATAGCTCTATATACAGACTTGGCTTGCCGAGCATGGATTGCAGACAGCATGTTGAAAACGATAGTTTCCGATTATTGTAATCCGCTTCTAGAGCAAGCACGTCGCAATGATGAGTGTTTGTACGTAGGAATGTTTGAGATTGCATTTCCTGCACTTTTTGTTTGTCACAGCGAGTCAGCGTTGAAAGATTTAGCCTGCTTGCCTAGGGTTCTCAGGAACTCTGCTTTATATAACACATGTGAACTAATAAGGCGTGGGCAGACAGCAACCGATCCTGATCCAACTGACCCGTCTGAAGAATTTCCTATGGACTATCCGCAGGCGTCAGATATTATTACATTAATGGAGCATATGAATTATGACTCTACGATATATCAAACACTTGAAAAGTTGGTTAGATCTGTTTTAAGTAAGAAGAATAAGTCAAGATTTTCATCGTCGCAGCGGAAAAGTTTAAGTTTGCGGCTGGGTCAGCTAGTTGCTGATAAGCTACCTGATCCTAATAATATTGTTCATAAAGGCTACTTTATTTGTTCTATGGCTCGCGTATACATGATTTCAGAGCCATCAATTATAGAGTGGCGGGCACTTATTGATGAGGCTGAAAAAATACCTAACGAGGCTGACAAGGCTTTTGTATATATTGAAATCTTAAGCTCTATGCCGGCGAAACTCATTGACAAAAAGAAAGAGCTTTTAGGTTTAGCTCAAGCTAGTTCGAATTTTATATCGTGGTTAATTGACAAGCTCGGGCGTCTTGAATTGTGTGCGTTAGCATGCAAGGAGTTTAACGTTTTTTCTGCAAAGAAGATGCTAAGTGAATCCTTTACGATGTCGCATTTGTTGGAAAATATTGATGCTGCCGCAGATATTCAAAAATCGTTGATTGAAACTGCCGATCTGATTGATGCTAAATTTGCAGAGGAGTTGATCGGTTTGGTTGATAGTGATCCAGCACGAAGAGGTGCACAGCTATATGCAAAACATAGTTATGATGTGGTTCAAGCAAAAAAAGCATTAGCAGATTGTAATGGCACTGAGTCATCCAAAACGGTACCTCAAGAGTTTCTATCGGAAGCGGCTTGGAGAAATTTGTCCTCTTTACTGGCTGGCCGAATTACTACAAAACCGCTGTCTGCGCTGACAATGCATATGACAGCAACTTGTGGGTTGGGCCTAGGTGAGCTTTATCCATTATTGTGCTGGTACATTGAGAATGCGTCTAGGAAATACGTTTCGATCGAGGATGTATCTCATCATATCGTTCCTATGTGTGATGTGCTTTTGGCGACAGCAGAGCTCGCAATTTCGGTTGTTGATAGAAGACTTTATTCTTCGTCAACTGTGCTTGATTATGACTCTTCTATCAAGGGCTTAATTATTCGACCCAATACGAGGGCTGCGGCATTAGAGTACATTCAGAATTGGCTAAATCAGAATTGCATAGAGTATATAAAGTTGTGTGATCCGTATTTTTCATCCGAAGATATGGCAGTCATTCAAATGATCCAAGCCGCAAATCCGGCTTGTAAAATACATGTGCTAGCGGTTGCAAGCCATCTAAAAGCCAAAGGGTGCGCGTCAAACGAAGAGTTCGAATTAGCGTGGCATAATATTTCTGACCAAACTGCCCCTGAAACTTATATTTATGGGGTGGGCAAATTGGACGACCAAGAGCTGATTCATGACAGATGGGTTATTAGTAAAGGGGTAGGTTTGCGGCTTGGTACCTCTTTTAACTCAATTGGATATAAGATTAGCGAAATTTCTGTTATGACACCGCACGAGCTGGCCGAGTGTGAGATGACGTTGAATAATTTTTTAGGCGATCAGGTGTTTGTCAATGGTGGAAGAGTAAAAACTACAAGATACCAACTATAATTTTATTCGTGATAGATGCTATTATTTTTACGCGTGTTTCGATAGGTACAAAGGGCGAGCTATTTAAACGTTGCCCTTTTATTGTCCTTCTCTCCTGTAGAATCGGGGTCAGACCACCATTGTTTTAAATGTTGTATGGCCTCGATTTTTCTTTCCCGTGGTTATCGAGAGTACGAATTCAAACCACCCCCACCTCCCCCCCCTAGACCGCCAAACACCCCTCAACACCATCACCAACCCCAACCCCGCCATCGCCGCCCCCGCCAGCGAAATCGCCGGATACCCCAACCCGGCATTAATCACCGCGCCCCCCAGCGCCGCTCCAATCGCGTTCCCAAAATTAAACGCCCCAATATTCACCGCCGAAGCCAGATTCGGCGCGTCCTTCGCCGCTTCCATAACCCGCATCTGCAACGGCGGCACCAGGGCGAAGCTGGCGATGCCCCAGATCAGGATGGCGACGGCGGCCGGCAGCGGCCAACGCATCAGGACGGTGAACGCCAGCAGGACCAGGATCAGCACGCTCAGCGAGACGATCAGTGTGCGGTCTATGGAGCGGTCGGCGGCTTTGCCGCCCCACAGGTTGCCCAGTGTCAGCCCTACGCCGAACAGCACCAGCATGGCGGTGATGTAGGCGGTGGAGGCGTGGGTCTCGCTGCTGAGGATGGGGGCGATGTAGGTGAAGACGGTGAACATCGCGCCGGAGCCGACGACGGTGAGGGCCAGTGCGCCGAGTACCGGGCCACGGCCGAGTACGCGGATTTCGGCCATCACACCCACGCTTGGCGGCGCCTTGAGGTCGGGCAGGGCGAACCACAACGCGGCCATGGCCACCACGCCGAGGCCGGTAATGCCCCAGAAGGCGGTGCGCCAGCCGAACAGTTCGCCAAACCAGGCGGCCAGCGGCACTCCGCCGATGGTCGCGAGGGTGAGGCCCATGAACATGGCGGCCACCGCACCGGCACGTTTTTCCGGGGCGACCACGCTGGCGGCGACGATGGAGCCGACGCCAAAGAATGCGCCGTGGTTGAGTGAGGTCACCACTCTTGCGATCATCAGGCTGTAGTAGTCGGTCGCCAGGGCGGACATCAGGTTGCCCAGGGTGAAAATCGCCATGAGGCCGATCAGCAGATAGCGCCGGGGGATTTTGCCGGTGGTCAGGGTCATCAGCGGTGCGCCGAGCAGTACGCCGAGGGCGTAGGCGCTTACCAGCAAGCCCGCAGCGGGAATTGAAACGCCGAGGTCCGCAGCAATGCCCGGCAACATGCCCATGGGGGCGAACTCGGTAACGCCGATGCCAAAGGCACCTATGGCGAGTGCAACAAGGGGTGGATTGATACGCATGGAAGGCTCCTTATCTATGCCGCCAATGCTACGATCTAGCCTTTTAGGGCGGTAGATAGTGTTTTTGGCAATCACCTTTGCGTAAGGGGCACAAGTGGACTTCAACGGTCGATCAGGTGAAATGTTTGTGTTCGCCACCGTGGCGCAGGAAGGCAGCCTGTCGGCGGCCGCGCGTGCATTGGGGCTCACGCCCTCGGCGGTGAGTCGAATCATCGCGCGTGCCGAACAGCGCCTCGGCACCCGGCTGCTGTTGCGCACCACGCGGGCGATCACCTTCACCGCCGAGGGCGAAGCGTTTCTGCGCGGCGCGCGGCGCATTTTGGCCGACATGGATGAAGTCGAAGAGGCCATCGCCGACCAGGGCGTACCCCGTGGGCGATTGCGGGTCAGCGCCGCCCTTGGCCATGGGCGCATGTCCATCGTGCCGTTGGTGGCGGCCTTCAGCGAGCGCTACCCGAACATCGTCGTCGACCTCACCCTGGGCGACGAAGTGGTCGACATCCTCAGCGGCCAGGCCGACGTGGCGATACGTTTTGGCTACCTGCCCGACAGCCCGCTGACCGCGCGCAGAATCGGCGACACCGGCCAGGTGGTGGTGGCATCGCCCGAGTACCTGCAACGCCACGGCACCCCGCAGGAACCAGAAGACCTGCTACGGCACAACTGCCTTCGCTTCAACTTCCGGCGCGCCGAACCCAACTGGCCCTTTGCCCGCGACGGCAAGGAATTTTCCCTCAAGGTCAGCGGCAACATCGAATGCAGCAGTGGGGAAGCGCTGGCCCAGCTGGCGCGATTGGGCGCCGGGATTGCGCGTATCGGCGAGTTCACCGTCAGCGAGGACCTGCGCCGCGGCGAGCTGATACCGCTGTTGCAAGCCTGCAACCCCGGCGACCGGGAGCCGATTCATGCGGTGTTTGTGGGTGGCCCCACGATGCCCGCGCGGGTGCGGTTGTTTGTGGATTTTTTGGTGGAGCATCATCGGATGTAGGTGGGGGAGTGGGCTTACAGGTTTGATTGGGATAATCGGGTGTTGTCAGGTGGATGTCAGACCTAAACATCGTGAATGGCCGGGATGAGGGGATGTTTTTCTCCCAGAGCTTCCCCTCGCCAGGGGGAACGATCGGCCAAAAGCGGTCATTGCAATGTCATTGGGAGCAGATCGAGCCCTGGATTGCGCAAATAGCAGCCAGCAGTTGACTTCATCGTGCGAGACCGCCATACAGAAATTTTCCAACGTGGCGAAGGTAGGTCTGACAATGGTGCAAGTGGATGCAAACCTGATTTCTGATTGGCCAACATTCCACAATGTTTTCGCAGAAAAGTTCGGCTTTCCTGGCTTCTACGGTCGCAATATGGACGCCTGGGTTGATTGTCTTTCATACCTCGATGACCCCGGCGCAGAAATGTCGACTATCCACGTTCAAAGCGGACAAACACTTCCGTTAGTCATCGACAATGCCGGGAGCTTCAAGCACCGCTGTCCTGAACAATTTGAAGCGCTTGTGGAATGTGCCGCTTTTGTGAACTGGCGAATCGTGATCGCTGGCGGAACTCCGCTCTTGGCACTTGCTTTCAATGTTTAAATGCTCGCCGATGCCAATCGACGGGATGTCATCCACTTGTGACTATTGGAATCATGCGCCCACGTCATTTATCAGTTCGCGCCAGACATCCCTTGCCATCTGCTCAGAGGTAAAGACTTGTACTTTTGGATGCCAGAACTGCCCCTCATTTACGATGCATTCCAAGGTAGAGTCCTGAAACGTAAAGACATAATGGATGGCATTTTTTAGAAACCGCTGTTTATCGTGTCGCGGGTGAATGGCGTTTCTCTGTTCAAGCTCTGCTAACCAGGGCGAGTTATCTATTCGATGAATTCTGTAGTGCTTGAGGCCATGTCCAATAAGCGGATGCCCGCCCAGAGCCTCGTCGTTTGGTGAGCCGAACTGAATTTTTTTCACTAGGGGAAAATGGATTACAGCTATTTCTTCTCCAGCAGTGCAATACCGTAAACAAAGCTGCGTGTCCGTGGCGAACACCACGGGTTCGGGCGACGTACTTGGCTGTGGCCAGGAGTCGAGCAGGACTACGGTCGCGGATGACATAGGGATTCCAAGTGAAGAAACGAAGCAAAAGAGAGTGCGAGAGCGACACGTCGTCGTCAAACTTTTCTGACCGCGACAGGCTGCTTCTGGTCGAAAGCGGACAGGGTCAAAAGTCCCGGAGCTGCATGATGTGCGTCGCCTGAGCGTCTTCAGTTAGTGTGAAACCGCAGGACAGGTAAAAAGCGCTTCCCTGTGCAGTGTCGGTGTAAAGCCGCACAGTTTCAAAATGCAAAGTGGCGTGGGCGAGCAAGGCGTTAACCAATCGTCTGCCAACCTGTTTTCCTCGTGAAGCAGGGGTTACATAAACACGCCGCAGCCTCCCTGTAGGCGCCTGCGTGAACAGATCAACAGACAAACCGCCAATGCCCACCAGTTGGCCGTCTAGATACGCTGCCATCAGGCATTCGCCTGGCGCATCGAAGCGATTGGTACCTGAATACCATTCCGAGGTCAGCCGGGTGATGAACCTGAAACCTTCTGCCACTGCTTCTCTCTCAAGGTCGGTAGTTTGTGGCGGCAGGTGCGTGACCTGATGAATCTCCATGTACGGTCAATCCTCCCTGATTGGGTACGAAAAACTTCTGAGCTGCCATAAGATCTTGATCTGCGGGCTGTGGGCACGCAACCGTCAAAATTCGCCTCAAAGCAGTCGCCCACTCGCAAGCGACCGCGTTCGACCTGCATGTGACCATTCAAAAGTTCGGAAACAATCTTCCGACCTTGTATGGCAGGCAGGAGCCGGCCAATAGCCGTCATTTACCGAGCTGATTCAAGTACCGCGCTTGCCTGAACCTTTTTTTATCGCTAGAAACTCTCAAGACTAACGCGGATTCCCGCTCGTCCAGCCAGCTCAATAATGGCTTCCAACCGATCAGCGTCAACAATGACACCGTCGTAGTTTTCACCTCCGGTGTTCAGGTGAAGATAACGTTTTCCGAGCGGGGCCAACCACTGATCAAAGTTGTGGAGTATCTCTGGCATTGATAAAGCGGCTTCCTGAACATAGACATAGGGCTCTTTCAAACCACTGGCTCTGACCAGATAGGGCGCTTGATACTCAAATACGTCATAGCCCTTCCAATCCATGCTCAGGAGAACGAGGTGTTCGAGTTTTTGTCCCCTTGAGTCATTCAGGAACCCCTCCGTGAGGGCACTGGGTGCGTCATCTCCCATTGCGTATCTACGCATGACACGCCGGACAAGCCTGGCGCCTTCTTTTTCCGGGATGGCCGCCACCAGTGCCTGAGCAAACGCCTCAAGTGCTTTTTTTTGCCCGGAATCGCTTCGCTCGGGGCGCAGTTCCTTCATGATCGCTGAAGCGCTGAGGTTGGTCTCTTCGGGTGAAGGCATGGTGAAGCGCCCACCAAAAAGCTTATCCAGAATACCCATGTCAGTCCCTGTATGACGGAGAGGAAAACCATTTGGTTTGAACAACCTTGGCCAAGAGCTGGAGCTTGGCCTACGACGCCAACCAGCCAGAAAAGCCGAGGCTCATGACTGTCTACGAACCCCGTAGCGACTCACTGTGCGCATCATAACGAGCGCGATTGTCGTAAAGCGTGTGCATGTTCGCCACGGCCCACTCGGCCAGGCCCCGCAGCGGTTGCGCAAGCGAATGGCCAAACGGCGTCAGCGTGTAGTCAACTTGAGGCGGTGAGGTGGCGCGCACCGTGCGTTCGACCAGGCCGTCGCGTTCGAGCACTTTGAGTGTGCGGGTGAGCATCTGCTGCGAGATGCCGCTGACTTGGCGGCGCAGGTCGTTGAAGCGGTGGGTTTGCTCGAGTAGCGCCACGATCACTTGCACGCTCCATTTGTCGCCCACGCGGTTGAGCACTTCGCTGACGTTGCGGCAACTGGGTGTTGCAGGCGGGGTGGTCACATTCATCTGACTTGGCCTTAAAAATATGCGTTTTCATCGAAAACCCGATAATCGCACACTGAGTGCCGGTCCACATATGTGACTGAACTTAGAGGGTGTTTTGATGATTCTTTATTACTTTCCCGGCGGCTGCAGTCAGGCCTGCCACATTGCTCTGATTGAGGGTGGCTTGCCGCACCAACTGGTCAAGGTCGGCCGCGAGCGTCGTACCGACGATGGCCGAGACTTTAACCTCATCAATGGCAAGGGCTATACGCCGGCGCTCGAACTGGACGATGGCACTGTGCTGACCGAAGGCTTGGCGATCCTCATGTTCATTGCAGAGCAGTCGGGCCAGCTTCTGGCCAAAGAGGGTCTGGCGCGTTGGCGTGCCCTGGAAGCGACGGCATTCATGAACACGGAAATTCACCGCAACTTCATTCCTTTTTTCCGGGGTGGTTCCGAGCAGGAGAAGGCACAGGCCGCGCAGACGCTGCGGATGCGCTTTGGAACGCTGAGCGAGCAATTGGGTGAGCGCGAGTTTTTGGTGGGCGCCCAGATGACCATTGCCGACTGCTATCTGTTCATCATGTTGTCCTGGGCCGCCAGGATGGACGTCGCAGTGCCTGCGCGGCTGGAAGGCTACCTGACGCGCATGAAGCAGAGGCCTTCCGTTGCCAGGGCGCTGGCCGCAGAAGGCCTCTGATCTCGCGGGCATCCTGGCTACGTAAGATTCAACCCACCATCAGACAGCAGGATTTCACCGGTGAGATAGTCCGATGCAACCAACAGCGCAACGGCTTGGGCAATGTCTTCCGGGCTGGCCGCCCGGCGCATCGGTGAACGCTCTTTCCACAGTTGCTGCGCCTGAGTCCACTCTGCGGTCAGCGGTGTATCGACCAGCCCCGGGGCGACGGCGTTGACCCGGATGTCGGGCGCAAGTGAAACGGCGAGTAGCCGTGTCATATGATTCAAGGCCGCCTTCGTCGCGGAATAGGGGATCGATGCGCCTTTCGGGCGAACACCCGCATGTGAGCTGATGTTGACGACGCAGCCGGGTCGGCCGGAGCGTGCCGAATCACGCAATGCTGCTTCAGCTTCGGCGATCAAGCGAAAGGGCGCAATGACGTTCACTTCATGGAGTTCATGCCACACATCGGGCGTCGCAGCCGCCAAGTCTTGGTGAGGAATAACGCGGCTGATGCCGGCGTTATTCACCAGAACATCCAACCGCCCCCAGGCCCCTATGGCTTGGCGGATCAGTCGTGCTCTGTCTTCATCAATAGCCAAATCAGCTTGCACATAAATGGCCGCCCCGAGTTCGAGCGCCAGGCGCTGTCCGGCCTCTGCCGAATTGCGCGAATGCAATACGATTGAATACCCTTCACTGGCAAGCCGCCGGGCAATGGCCACGCCGATGCCTGAAGTCGAGCCGGTAACCAGTGCGACGGGAGCCTGAGTCATCATGTGAGCCTTTAGGGGTTAAGGGTTTTACGACACTGCATGACCACTGATACCGGTTCTGCTCACGGTTGTGAAGGCCTGTTTTTGGCCGAAAGCGGCCGACTCATCACACACGAGCGTTCGTATTGCCTCTCACCCAAAACGAAAAAACCACCCATACCCCAGCCGCGAAGCCGAGATAAGGATGGTTTAAGCCATCACTTACTACGGGAAGTTACCTCAAACCCCACCCACCAACTTCCCGCCCTCCATCCTGCGTTTATAAGCGCTGTCCCGGCTCGCCAACCAAAAATACAACGGCGACGTCACGACCAACCCCACCACCCAGGACAAATCCGCCCCGTTAATGTGTGCCGAAATCGGCCCCACATACAGCGGCGTGTTCATAAACGGAATCTGCACCGCAATCCCGATGGCATACGCCAGCAGGGCCTGCGGGTTGTACCTGCCGTAGATGCCGCCGTCCACGCGGAAGATCGAGGCGATGTCGTACTTGCCTTTGTGGATCGCATAGAAGTCGATCAGGTTGATCGCCGTCCACGGCACCAGGACCACCAGCAGCACCAGCACCATGTCGACGAAGTGGCCGATGAAGTCTTTGGAGGCGAACACGGCGGCAATCGCGCAGGCGGCTAACACCAAGGTGGAGATCACCGCGCGGCTTTTGGCGGTGGGGATCCAGCGGTAGGCGAAGGTCTGGATCAGGGTGATGATCGAGAGCACGGCGCCGTAGAGGTTGAGGGCGTTGTGGCTGATGACGCTGAGCAGGAAGAGCACGAGCATCAGCGGGCCGATGGCGCCGGTGGCGAGTTTGACGGCGTCCATGGTGTCCATGCCGACCGGGGTGGCGAGCACGGCGACGGCGCCGAAGATGAAGGCCAGGCTGGAGCCCAGCGCCGAGCCGAGGTAGGTGGTCCAGAAGGTGGACGCGACCGGCACGTCGGCGGGCAGGTAGCGGGAGTAGTCGGACACGTAGGGGGCGAAGGCGATCTGCCACAGCGCCGCGAGTGAAACCGTGGCCAGCCAGCCGGAGATGTTGAATTCGCCGCGGGTCAGGAAGTCGGTGGTTTGCACGTGGGTGAAGATGTAGCCGAAGCCCAGCACGATGCCGGCGCCGAGCACCCAGGTGCCGATGCGGTTGAGCACGTGGATGAAGCGGTAGCCGATGATGCCGATGATGCCGGACCCGATGGCACCGATGACGATGCCGACCGGTACGGGCACGCTGTCGACCACGCCGTGCAGGGATTTGCCCGCCAGCACGATGTTGGAGGCGAAGAAGCCGATGTACATGACGCCGGCGATCACCACCACCAGCAAAGCGCCGAGGGAGCCGAATTGGGCGCGGCTCTGGATCATTTGCGGGATGCCCATTTGCGGGCCTTGGGCCGAGTGCAGCGCCATCAGCACGCCGCCGACCAGGTGGCCGACGAGGATGGCGACGATGCCCCACAGCAGGTTGAGGTGAAACAGTTGCACGCCCAGCGCGCCGGTCACGATGGGCAACGGCGCGATGTTGCCGCCGAACCACAGGGTGAACAGGTCTCTTACCTTTCCATGGCGGTCTTCGGGGGGCACGTAACCGATCGTGTGTTTTTCAATCAGCGGGGCGGAGGGTGTTGCAGTGGTAACCATGACGAGCTCCAAGGCAAGGTGAGTACGTTGACGTACTTCGCTGTGCGCCGCACGGGCGGGCGGGCGCTTTGTTGTTGGAGTGATCATCTGCAATGGGCGCAGAGAGGTAAATTAGTAAGTTTGTTGCTATAGACCTTAAAAAATATAGCTCGCGCTTGAGCACGCTCCGGTATGTTGCCTACGTGTGTTTACGGGCGAAGTCCCACGTTTCTGGAGGTCCCGATGGCTGCCTATAACCTGCGCCAGCTCAGATATTTTGTCACCACGGCCGAATGCGGCAGCGTCGCCGAGGCCTCGCGCAAGCTGTATATCGCGCAGCCGTCGGTCTCAACCGCGATCAAACAGCTGGAAGACAGCTTTGGCGTGCAACTGTTTATCCGCCATCACGCCCAAGGGGTTTCACTCACGCCGAGCGGCGCGCGGTTTTATCGCAAGGCGTTGGAGCTGTTGCGGGTAGCCCATGAGTTTGAGCAAAACGCCCTGGCGGACAATGACGTGGTGGCGGGGCAGATCGATATCGGCTGCTTTGAGACGGTGGCGCCGTTGTATCTGCCGCGCTTGATCGCGGGGTTCAAGGCGCTGTGGCCGGGGGTGGAAATCCGTATTCGTGATGGCGAGCAGCAGGAACTGGTGCAGGCGCTGACGGCGGGCAGTATTGATGTGGCGATGCTGTTTGAGCACGACCTGGGCGGCACCATCGAGACCACGCCGCTGATGCCGCCGCAGCAGCCGTATGCGCTGTTGCCGGCGGATCACCGGTTTGCGCAGCAGGCCAAGGTGTCGCTGGCGGACTTGGTGCTGGAGCCGATGATCTTGCTGGACGTGCTGCCGAGCCGGACGTACTTCGTGAGCATCTTTGAAGAGCGCGGGCTGACGCCGAATATTGTATTCAGCTCGCCGTCCATCGAAATGGTGCGCGGGATGGTGGGGCGCGGGTTCGGGTTTTCGATCCTGGTGACCAAGCCGTTTACCGAGTACACCTATGATGGGCAGAAGGTGGTGTGTGTGCCGTTGGCCGAGACAGTGACCGGATCAGGCCTGTCTGCCGTCTGGCTGCGGCGGGCACCGCTGACCAAACCGGTCCAGCTGTTTGTGGACTACTGCCGCGAAGAACTCGCCAGACTCCTCGGCTAAACAAACAGCCAAAATGTGGGAGCTGGCTTGCCTGCGATAGCGGCGGCCCTGCTGGCCTATCTACCGGCTGACCCACCGCCATCGCGGGCAAGCCCGGCTCCCACAAGGACCTCATGATCTCGAAAGACTTTCTGGCAAAACACGGAGCAAAATGTGGGAGCGGGCTTGCTCGCGAAGGCGGAGTGTCAGTTAACGGATTAACCGACTGATACACCGCCTTCGCGAGCAAGCCCGCTCCCACAGTTGATGTTGGTGTTTGATCGATTCAGGCCCGGATGGAGTCCAGCATGCGCTGTAGCATGGCATCGCAGCCATCCAGCTGCTCGACACTCACAAACTCGTCTGGCTTGTGCCCCTGGTCCATGCTCCCGGGCCCGCACACCACGGTGGGAATGCCCACCGCATCAAACAAGCCACCTTCGGTGCCAAACGCCACGGTGCCAAACTCCCGAGAACCCGAGAACGCGGCGATCAACTCGGCCGCCTGGCTACGCTCATCAGTGACTAAGCCGGGGTAGGCTGATAACTCGGTAAATTTGATCGCACTCTGTGCGCTGACTGCCTGCATGCGCGGCAGTACTTTCTGCTCGGCGTAGGCCTTTAGCTCCGAAGCTACTTCAGCCGGATCCTGCGACGGCAACGCGCGCACTTCAAAATCAAACCGGCAATCCGCCGGCACGATGTTCAATGCTTTACCGCCACTGATCACGCCGGTCTGCACTGTACTGAACGGCGGATCAAAACGCGGATCCTGCGTCTCGCGCAGGCGCTGGCCAATGCGGCCCAGTTCGCCGATCAGGTCGGCGGCGTGTTCGATGGCATTTACCCCGTACGGCGCATAGGCCGAGTGGCAGGCCTCGCCATGCACATCGCAGCGCATCGCCAGTTTGCCCTTGTGACCCAGCACCGGCTTGAGCTCGGTGGGTTCGCCGATGATGCACAGCATCGGCTTGACGGGCCGTTGTTCCAGCACCGCCAGCAGTGAACGCACGCCGAGGCAGCCGACTTCTTCGTCATACGACAGCGCAATGTGCACGGGCATGCGTAAGGTGGCTTTGACCAGTGCCGGCACCAGCGCCAGCACGCAGGCGATGTAGCCCTTCATGTCGGCGGTGCCCCGGCCAAGCAGCTTGCCGTCGCGCTCGGTCAGCTCGAACGGAGGCACCGTCCACGGCTGGCCGTCCACCGGCACCACGTCGGTGTGGCCTGACAACGCAATGCCCGGCACGTCCACCGGGCCGATGCTGGCGAAGAGGTTGGCCTTGCTGCGCGCGTCGTTGTAGATCAACTCGCTGGCCACGCCGAAGCCCGCCAGGTAATCGCGCACAAACTCGATCAACTGCAGGTTGGATTCGCGGCTGGTGGTGTCAAACCCCACCAGCGTTTGCAGCAGTTCGCGGCTGCTGCTCATCGGTCATCTCCGGCCACGCCGTAGCCGGGGGAGCGGTCGGGGGCGAGGGCGCGGTCGATGTAGTCCTGCACTTGCGGGCGGTAAGCGTCCCAGAGTTTTTGTAACTCGGCGATGGGCTGCTCATCGGCCCAATCCACACGCAGGTTGATGATCGGCCAGGTCAGTTCGCCCACCACCGTCAAGGCGGCGGAGTGTACCGGGCCGGCTTCGCCACCGGCGGCGATGGCGGCGTGCATGGCGGCCAGCAGGCGGTCGGCCAACTGGCCTTCGCCGTGTTCGAAGGCCTCGACCATCGCCTCGATCACGGCGCGGTCGGCGAGCATGTTGCCCGCCGCCACGCATTGCTCGCCCGACACCGCGTTGTGGGTGCCGAGGGTTTCGCTACCGCTGAAGTGCACGCTGCGGCCCAGGTGATCAATCGCCGTGAGTTGCCGGTATTGGCTGTAGCCGTTGCTCGTCAGGGCCTTGTCGATGGCCTCGGCCGGGGCGAGGCCTTGTTCCAGCAGGTCGAGCACGTCCGGGCCCAGGGCGGGCAGGGTGATGTTCTGGGTCGACACCGCGCCCACACCGGGGCGCAGCCATGGGCAGCGGGCGCCCACGGCGATGCTCGACGAACTGATGGCGATGCCCAATTGGCCGGTGTCGGCGCAGCGGGCGACGATGGAAAAGGTCATGGTGGCGCTCCTTATTCGGGAATGACGGCGATCACATCAATTTCCATCAGCCACTGTGGCTGGCCCAGCGCCGACACCACCAGCCCGGTGGAAATCGGGAACACGCCTTTGAGCCACTTGCCGACTTCCTGGTACACCGGCTCGCGGTAGCGCGGGTCGATCAGGTAAGTGGTGGTCTTGACGATGTGGCTCAGGTCGGAACCGGCTTCTTCCAGCAATTGCTTGACGTTTTTCATCGCTTGTTCGGCCTGGGCGCGCGGGTCGCCGAGGCCAATCAGGTTGCCCTCAAAGTCGGTGCCCACCTGGCCGCGCACGTACACGGTATTGCCGGCGCGCACGGCCTGGCACAGGTCGTTGTCCAGGCTCTGGTTGGGGTAGGTTTCCTTGGTGTTGAACATGCGGATGCGAGTGTGGGTAGGCATCAAAAAAACTCCGGACAATAGGTGATCAGGCAATGACAGGCGAGGTGTGAGCAACCGGCGCGGGTTCGCGGTATTCAAGGTATTGGCGCTGGATCGCGATGTGGTCGGCCACGTATTTGGCGTCGTGCCACACGCCCCAGATAAACGACGAGCCCCGGCGTGACTGCCACGGCAAGCCGAGGAAGTAGATACCCGCTTCACTGGCCACGCCGCGCTGGTGCTGCGGCTTGCCGGCGGCGTCGAAGGCGTCGACCTTGAGCCAGCTGTAGTCCACGGAGAAACCGGTGGCCCAGATGATCGAGGTGATGCCGGCCTCTGCCAGGTCGAGTTCCAGGATCGGGTTCTTGATGCACTCGGCGTCCGGGAATACGCGACGGGCTTCGGGCTCGAGTGGCAGGTCGAGGCCGTTACGCTTGATGTAGGCGTCGGCGGCGTCCAGCACGGCCAAGTAGTTCTCGTCGCCGCGCGCCAGGTTGTCCACCAGGTTGGCCTGGAACGTGGCGGTGGTGCCGTTGAAAGCCTGGGTCAGGCCGACCAGGGTCATGCCTTGCTGGGCCAGCTCACGGAAGTCGATGGTCCTGCCGCCGTGGGCGCCGCTGACGGCGATGGTCACGTGCTCGCGGCCGGGTTTCATCGCGGCCTGGTCCCACTCGCCCAGCACGCCGAGCCACCAGCAGAAATCGCGGTTGCGGTAGGCGCGGGGTGGGCGGTCGTGGGCGCCGACCGACAGGTACACCTGGCGCCCGGAGCGTTGCAGTTCATCGGCAATTTGTACGCCGGAAGAACCAGCGCCCACCACCAGCACGGCGCCGGCGGGCAGTTGCGCCGGGTTGCGGTAGTCGGCGGAGTGGATTTGGTGCAGCGCGGTGTCTGTGGGCGCGATGGCCGGAATCACCGGTTTCTGGAACGGCCCGGTGGCGGCGACCACGCGGTTGGCTTCGATCACACCTTCGCTGGTGTGCACGGTGAAGCCCGGGCGGCCGACGTTACGCACCACGGAGGTCACGTCCACGCCGGTGCGGATCGGCGCGTTGAATTTGCGGGCATAGGCTTCGAAGTAGTCCGCGACGCGCTCTTTGGGGGCGAAGCCGTCGGCAGCGACGTCATCGAATTCCAGTCCGGGGAAACGGTCATGCCAGGCCGGCCCGTTGGCCACCAGCGAATCCCAGCGCCCGGTGCGCCAGCGCTCGGCGATACGGCTGCGCTCCAGCACGATGTGTGGCACGCCTTGCTTGCTCAGGTGCTCGCTCATGGCCACCCCGGCCTGGCCGGCGCCGACCACCAGCGTGTCTGTTTTTGTTATGGCTTGAGTCATGTCTCTGTCCTTGCGTAATGCAGTTGGATTCAGCTTGGGCATGGCGTCAAGGCTAGGGGGAGGGCGGTTTTTAATAAAATATTATTAAGCTGGGAAGTGAGCATAAATATCGGATGCAGAACGTGTGGGAGCTGGCTTGCCTGCGATTGCCATTTCACAGCCGATAGAGTCTTATCTGAGCCACCGCCATCGCGGGCAAGCCCGCTCCCACATTTGGACCTTCACCATGCCGACGATCCGGGTCATGACCCCCACCGACTACGACGCCGTGCTTGCCCTGATGCACAGCACTCCTGGAATTTCCCTGCGCGACGCGGATTCGCGCGAAGCCACCGAGCGCTATCTGGTGCGTAATCCTGACTTGAGTTTCGTCGCCGAAGCCGAAGGCCGGTTGATCGCCTGTGTGATGTGCGGCCATGATGGGCGCCGAGGGTATTTGCAGCATGTTCTGGTGCTGCCGGACTATCGCCGCCAAGGCATCGCCCAGGCCCTGGTCGAGCGTTGCCTCGCTGCACTGGAACACCTGGGCATCCACAAATGCCACCTCGACGTCTTCAAGACCAACACCAGTGCAGCCAGCTATTGGCAGGGACAGGGTTGGAAGCTAAGAACGGATATCGACCGGTATTCATTTACCCGCGAGGGCAATGAAAACGCATGAAGGGACATAGCAATGCTCGCTATAAAACGCGCCACCCTGCAGGACGCAAACGCCGCCTTTGAGATCCGTCGAAAGGCCATTCTTGGCCAATGCATCGGTGCCTATACCGCAGAGCAAATGTCACTCTGGACCCGGGGCGCCGCTGAAGATGGCTACAGCGTATTAATGGAAAAGCCGTTTTACCTGGGCTGGGTTAACGGTGAGCCTGTTGCCACCGGAATGCTTGATCTGGACAACAATGAGATAGGTGCGTTGTTTGTTTTGCCTGAATTCACTGGGCAAGGGTTTGGCAGGGTGATGCTGGATCATCTGGAAACAGTGGCGCGGGAACTGGCGATTGAAGAAGTAGTGTTGGACTCGACGTTGAATGCGGCGAGTTTCTACCGAGGTTGCGGCTATGCGGGGAGTGAGCAGGCGGTTTATCACTCACCGTCGGGGTTGTCGTTGGCGTGCATCCCTATGAAAAAACGCCTGTTTCCCTGATTCAACACCGCCCAAATGTGGGAGCTGGCTTGCCTGCGAAGACGGCGACACCGCTAAAAAAGATGCCGCCTGACCCACCGCCTTCGCAGCCTCGCTAAAGCTCGACAGCTCCCACAGGGGATCTGTGGTGTTTGAAAAAAGTCACCTGACAGGACACTCGCGTGCAGGCGATGCCGCTCCAATGTGGGAGCTGGCTTGCCTGCGAAGGCGGCGGCAGTGCCAACAAAGCTGTCACATGAATTACAGCCCCCAAAGCCGAACGCGATCAGCTCTAAAAATCCGTACGCAGGCGCTGGATGACCTGGCTAATCGATGGGCCCTGAACCTCTGGCGGCACCGGGCTCTCTCCAAACGCCCGCCACACAAACAGCGTCAACTCAGCCCCATCAGTCAGAGACTTACCCGCCTCCTGCAGCCCAAACCCTTGCAGCACCCGATAACGCTCGTCCCGCCAAAATGCCTCTTCAACCCAGCCATACACCGGGATGAAATGAAAGTGCAGCGGGAACCCCGGCATGTGCCCGTAGCGGCTGATGTACAGCCACTTGGGGTTGAGCTGCGCCTCCATGACGCGCTGCACTTTGGCGAGCAAACCGCCCAACTCAGCCAATGCCGCCTCAGGCATATCCGCCAACGAATGGATCGGTGCCCTGGCCCCCAGCATCAGGTAACCCGGCAGCTTCGACGCCTGGTGATGGTTGAGCCGCCAGTGCTCGGTTTCATACACGATAAAAGCCGGATCAATCTGCACAAGTGTGTCCATGTGGGCGGGACGGGCAGGTTAGCAAGCGCGTCAGCTTTTGCGATACACCCCACCCAACTCCCGCGCCAGCCCGATGAAGTTTTGCAACGGTGCCGACGGGTTGAACGTGCGCCGCACCAGCGTAATCGGCGCCAGCAGCTTGGGCCGGGCGTCTTTGATTCGGCAATACACCACGCTTTCGCGGTGCACGTCGCGCATCGATGCGGGTACCACCGAGATGCCTTCACCGGCGGCGACCAGGCTGACGTTGGTCAGCATGCGTTCCACTTCAAAGGCGATTTTCGGCTCGAAACCGGCGTTCTGGCAGGCCTTGATAAGGTTGGCGTACATGCCCGGCGCGCCGGGGCGGCGCACGAGGATGAAGCGTTCGTCCCTGAGGGCGGCGAGTGGAATGGCCGCGCCGTTCAACAATGGATGGCCGGTGGGCAGGGCGAGCAGCATTTCTTCGTTGAGCAGGCGGTGGAAGGTCAGGCTTTGGTGGGTGCTGACGGGCGCGCGCAGAATGCCGATGTCGATGCGCTTTTCAATGGTGTCTTCAGTGACTTCGCGGGCGCTGCCTTCGTTGATCGACAGTTCCACGCCGGGGAAGCGCTCGCGGTAGGCGCGGATGATGCGCGGGATCAACGGGTGGGCGGCGGCGGAGCTGGTGAAGGCCACCACCAGCGTGCCCTCTATACCCTGGGCGGCGCGCGAGGCCTTGAGCGAACCCTGTTCGACGCGGGCGAGGATCACGCGGGCTTCGTCAAGAAACACCAGGCCGCCGGCGGTGAGGTCCACGCCCTTGGGGTGGCGCTTGAACAGGTCAAAACCCAGCTCGGTTTCCAGCGCACGAATCTGTTGGCTCAGGGGCGGTTGCTGCATGTTCAGGCGCGCGGCGGCACGGGTGAAATGTCGCTCTTCAGCCACCATGATGAAATAGCGTAAATGGCGAAGTTCCATGGTGGTATATCCCGTGACAAGACTTTATTATTTGCGGCCTGCAGCGGCCAGGCGGTCAATATGCCCAACGCGGTGAATAACGACAATAACAATAAATAAAAACACGCTGGAGTCACGATGCCGAGCCGATACGCCAAGAATGGAACCCTGCCTATCTTGATTGCCATCGCATTGGGCATGACGTTGGGCTTGGTATTTCCGGACCTGGCAATCGAAATGAAACTGCTCAGCGACGGGTTTATAAAGTTGGTCGGTCTGTTAATGCCGTTCCTGCTGTTTGTACTGGTGTCCACCGGCGTGGCTGGTATCAAGCGCGAGCCCCACCATCGGCATGTGGTGCGGCGCATTATTGTTTATTTCCAACTGATGTCCTGCGCGGCGCTGGTGGTGGGCATGGCGACCGGCTGGGTGTTCAATCTGGAACACAGCGCGTTGCCCGCACCGCCGTTGCCCACGGGCGGTTTTCTGCACGAACTGTCGCTGTTGTCTGCGTCTTCGACGCTTTATCACGTCTTTACTCAAAGCCTGGTGCTGCAGGTGATGTTTGTCGCGGTCATTTGCGGCGTGCTGCTGGGGCGTGGGAGCCGCGTAGGGAATCGCTGCCTGGGCTGGCTGGAAGCGGGAGTTCAGGGGTTGTTTTATGTGCTGCGGATAGTGTTGAAGTTTGCGCCGCTGGCAGCGTTTGGTGCGATGGCGTTTGTGGTGGGTAAATACGGAGTGGCCTCGGTATTGCCCTTGCTCAAGTTTGTCGTGGTTATTTATTTGGCCAGTGCACTATTTGTGATTTTAGTGTTCGCCGCTATCACGCGCTGGGCCGGTGTGAGGTTATCTCGCCTGATTGTTTATTTGAAAGAAGAGTTGTTGTTGGTGACATTTACCGGTTCTTCCGTCGCTGCACTTCCAGGCTGCGTGAATAAACTTGAGGCGCTGGGCTGTGATCGGCAATTAGTGCGCCTGGTGTTGACCACCGGCTACACCTTCAACCTGGCGGGTACCAACCTGTACCTGACCACGGCCATCATGTTTCTGGCGCAGTTGGCGGGCGTCGAGATGAACATGGCGCAGTTGCTCGCGGTGCTGGGGGTGTGCCTGATCACCTCGTTGAGCTCCACCAGCGTGGCGGGTTCGGCGCTGTTTACGCTGATTGCGACGTTGAACATTCTGCAATGGGTGCCGCTGGAAGGGGTGGGGTTGTTGCTCGGCGTCGAGCGCTTGATGAAGTGCCGGTCGTTGACCAACGTGCTGGGCAATTGCGTGGCGTGCCTGGCGATTTGCGGGTGGCAACGGTCGATTGATCGTGAGGTGCTGCGGCGGGAGTTGGCGATCTGAAGCAGACACGGGGCAAATGTGGGAGCGGGCTTGCTCGCGAAAGCCCGCTCCCACATTTTTGAACCGCATTTCAGTCTTTGGCATTGGCCAGCTTGTTGAACGCTTTATCCAAATTGCCCTCAGCGCTTTGCAGCTTTTCACGCCGCTCTTTCAGCCATTGCTGATCCCCCTCCAGCGTCTTGCGCGCTTGCACCAGCATGCGCTTGACCTCCTGCGGCTGCGGGCCGCCGGTGCCTTTGCGGGTTTGCACCATGATGGTCGGCGACAACGAGGCACGGAAACCTGCCTCATCCAGCGGCAGGGTATTGGGCGTCCACTTGTACTTGTCCGCCGCTTGGCTATACAGCTTCTGCGCGTCTGCATAGGGGAAGGTTTTCGGCGTGGTGCCGTTACTGCGTGCTTCGGTGACGATCAGCGAGGCAAAGCTGTGGCCAATGCGGAACGGCACTTTGTATTGGCGCTCCAGGGTGTCGGCCAATTCCATCGACGTGGTCCACTCCGATTCCAGTTCTTCCAAAGAGCGCTGCGGGTTGATCTGCAACGCGTCGAGCACCGCGTCCGTGGCGTCGAACATCTCTTTGGTGGAGCGGAACACGCCCAGGGAGTCGAAGGCGAACTTGTAGTCGGTCATGCCGGTGGTGACGTTGTGCGCACGCAGGGTCACGGCCTGGGCCAGGCCAACCACGTCCGAGGCGCTCTCACGCGCGCGCATCAGCAGGCCCGGGTTGCGCTTTTGCGGCATGGCGCTGCTGGTGTAGGTCGCTTCTTCATCCAGCAACAACCAGGGGCGGATCTGGTGATACTGGGTGTGGATGTCGCCGATCATCGCGCCTACGCGAATGGCCGATGAGGACGCCAGGTTGGCCGCTTCGATTGGAATGTCGTAGGTCGATACCTGGCTCGAATCCAGCGAGTTCTCGCGCACGCCATCAAAGCCCAGCAACTCGGCCAGGCGTTCGCGGTTCAACGGGTATGCCGAGTTCGCCAGCACGGCAGTGCCCATCGGGCTCTGGTTCAGGCGCGTGTACAGCTCGCGGATGCGCTGGCCGTCGCGGTCAAACGCGGCTTCAAAGGCCAGCAGGTAATGCGCGTAGCTGATCGGCATGGCCTGCACGCCGTTGGTGTAGGCGGGCACCAGGGTGTCGACGTTTTTGTCGGCGAGGTTCAGCAAACGCAGGCGCGTGGCATTGAGCGCTTCGCTGTAGGCCAACACTTGGCTGCGCAACGCCGCGAGGCGATAGGTGGCGAGCATGTCCTGGCGGCTGCGGCCGGAGTGGATCAGCGAGGCTTCGGGACCGATTTTGTCGGTCATGATTTTTTCCAGTTGCAGCACATCGCTGGGGCGCGTGCCGCCGGGCTGGTCGGCCTGGGCAATGGCGTAACGTACGCCGCCGGCGATCTTGGTGCCCATCTGCGGCTTGACGATGCCTTCTTCGGTGAGCATCACGATCGAGGCTTTGTTGATGCGGTTCAGCCAGGCGAATTGAGTCTGGGTCGGGTCGCCCTTGGCCTTGTGCTCGGTCTGTGAGCTGTCGGGGGTGGCGCCGACTTTCGCCGCCTGGGCTGCGCATTGCTCGGTGGTGGTGCAAGGCAGTTCGCCGGTGTTGGCCGCGTGGGCCCCCACGCTGTTGAAGAGGGCGAAGGCCACGGCCAGATGAAGCAGGCTTTTAAGGGCGCGAGGGGATGTGTTCACAGGAATACCCGATTATTTTTGGAATTGTGAGCCGTCGTCGCAAGGAGGCGTGCGCGGTGGAATCAGGCTATCGAGTCTGTTTGCAGATTGAAAATATATAGTAAGTGTCAATGGCAGAGCTTTTGAATATGACGCGCAAAGGCTTTGAAGTCTTTCTTCATAATGCTTGTGCTATACCGTGGTTTTTGTGTGGAGTCAGGCATGCGCCAGGATCAGCTCGACGGCTTGGTGGCCTTTGTGTGTGTCGCTGAACACGCCAGTTTCTCGGCCGCCGCTGTGCGTCTGGGGGTTTCGCCGTCGGCGGTCAGCCAAGTGATTCGCAACCTGGAGCGGCGCCTCGGGGTCGCGCTGTTCAACCGCACCACGCGTAGTGTCAGCCTGACCGAAGCGGGGGTGGGGTTTCTCGCCAAGGTGCAGCCGGCGGTGAACGTGCTGACCGCAGCCGCTCTGGAAGTCGGCGACAGCAGTGGCCTGCCGTCCGGGCTGTTGCGTCTGAACGTGCCGCGCGCCGCTTACCTGACGGTGCTGCAGCCTTTGTTGTCGGCGTTTCTTGCCGCACACCCGCAGATCGATTTGGAGCTGACCCTGGAAAACGCTCTGGTGGACATCGTGCGCCTGGGCTTTGACGCAGGCATCCGCTTTGGTGATTTCGTCGAGCAGGACATGGTGGCGGTCAAGGTCGGGCCGACGTTACGCATGCGCGTGATCGCATCCCCCGAGTACCTGGCGCGACACGGCACGCCTGCGCATCCCGGGGAATTGCTCCAGCACAACTGCATCGCCTTTCGCGCCTCCAGTGGGGTAGTGGAGCGCTGGGAGTTGGCCAGGGGCCAGGAAGCGCTGGCATTGCCGGTGAGCGGGCGGATGATCGTCAACGACTCATCGGCGCTGGTGCAGAGCGTGCTGGACGGTTTGGGCATTGGCTACATGATCAGCGGGCATATCGACCCGTTTATCGCTCGGGGCGAGTTGGTCAGCCTGTTTGAAGCGTGGTGCCCGGAGCTGCCGGGGTACACCCTGTATTACCCGGACCGACGACGGGTCAGCCGCAAGTTGCGCGCGCTGATTGATTTCTTGCGGGAGCCGCCGGTGGTTTCAGTGGGCCCACTGCGCGTTCTGTGAACGGGCTTGATGTGGTGAATGGACTTGAGCGGGCTTGTGTGGTGAGCGGGGCAAGTCCGCTCACCACAAAAGCCCGCCCGTTTGCCCTTAGTGCATCTTGCTGTGGTCCATCCCATCCAGGCCACGGGCCGGGGCCTGGATGTCGATCGACTGCTTTTCGCCCTTGGCGTTTTCCACCGTCAGGGTCAGCGGCACCTGGTCGCCTTCCTTGATCTGCCGGGTCAGGCCCATCAGCATCACGTGGTAGCCGTTCGGGTCGAGGGTCACGGCTTTGCCGGCGGGCAGGGCCACCGAGTCCACCGGGCCCATGCGCATCACGTCGTCCTTCATGCTCATTTCATGAATCTGCACGTCCTTGGCCACCGGCGAGGCCACGCTCAGCAGTTTGCTGTCGCTGTCGGCGGTGACGGTCATGAACGCGCCGCTGGACGGCTGGCCCGGCACCGAGGCGCGCACCCAGGCGTCGGTCACTTGCACCTGGGCACTGGCGTGGGCGGCGAGGCCCAGCAGGGTCATGCCGAGCAGGGCGCGCTTGAGGTGTTGAACGGCAGTCATCAGCAGACCTCCATGACGGTGAGCAGGTCTTCTGCGCACTCTTTAGCGGTAAGGGAAGCCTGGAGGCCCAGGCGCAGGTTGCCACGGGTGTCGAACACAAAGCTGGTGGCGGTGTGGGACAGGGTGTAGGTGTCACCGGCGGGGATCTTTTCATAAAAGATCCCGAACTCCTTGGCGGCCACGGCGATTTCTTCCGGGGTGCCGTACAGCGCCTGGAAGCTGGGGTCGAAGGCCTTGACGTATTGGTCGAGGATTTGCGGGGTATCGCGCTCGGGGTCGAGGGTGATGAACACCACCTGCATGATCTTGCCGTCGCGGCCCATCAGCTTCTTGGCCTGGGCGGCGCGCGCCAGGGTGGTGGGGCACACCGCAGGGCATTGGGTAAAACCGAAGAACACCACCGGCATCAAGCCACGGTACGAGCTCAGGGTGACGGTTTCGCCGGCGGTGTTCTTGAGCTTGAAGGTGCGGCCCATGATCTTGTCACTGAGGTCCTTGCCGTACTTGAAGTTCAGCTTGGGGCTGTAGTCACAGCCGCCCAGCAGGCTGCCCAGGCCCAACAGGCCCATACCGGTCAGCACTTTGCGGCGGGTGAATAACGTACTCATCAACTGTGCATCCTGTGAAACGCCTGCAGCGTTCTGATTCAACCCGGCAGGCTTTGAAAGGAGTAGCGAGGAAGGCGCCAAGTCTACCAACCCTGGCCGGCCCGCGTAATCTGCGACGTTCTGCCACAGGGGCGCGCCGCGCTTCATCCCGGCGGGCCTTCGGTGGTAGAGTCGCCGCCATGAAATTGAGCCACCCCGACCGTGCACTGATCGCCTGGGCCCTGTACTTTTGCGTGCTGATGAACGTGTTCGTCTGCGGTTTGGGGCATGGCCAGATGATGGGCTTGCAGCTCAATGGCATCGGCGGCCAGTTCTGTTCCGTCGAGGGCGGCCAGCTGCCACTTTCCGACAAAGGGTTGGCTAACCCGTCTTCCAGCAACATCTCGAACTACTTTGCCTGCCCGGTGTGCAACGCCGTCACGCTGGCGATCGTCTTTCTGATTGGCCTCGCGTGGCTGCTCGGTGTCGGGCAAGCCCCGCGCCCGGCCCATGAGCGGCGCAACAAGGCGCCGCCGCGCTATTCCTGGCCCTCGGCCAACCCCCGCGCATCTCCCGCCTTCTGACGTGTGCCCTGGGCTTCCTGTTTACAGGAGGCATTCCATCGTCATGACTGTGAGTGCGTTTCATGAATCATGCAGTGCCTGCAGGCGCCAGCCGCCTGGTCAGCAAGGCTTCCCGTCGCTTGCGTACGGAGCCGGTGCCGGCCGAGTACCCGAGTAATTCCCGCTGTTTCGTGCACCTGGATGCACGCCTGTTGCCCCATTGGCACAGCCTGTTCGACATCTGCCCGGCGCTGCTCAAGCTCGACCCGCCCGAGGGGTTGAACCTGTTTCGCAGCTTCATGACCTGGGCCTACCGCAACCAACCCGCCCTGGATTGGACGTATCACCTGAACGTGTGTCGATGGCTGCTCGCCTCGCCCTATCGCGTGCAGATAGACGACGAGCCTATCGAGGCCTTCATGGCGGCTGCGGTGGCCTGTTGGGTGAACGGCGATGACAGCCAGGCCGGGGGCGTGGTCGTGGCCTGGCAAGGGACAAAGGTGTTCGATTGGAAGGGGGCCGGTGCAGACGAACACCAGGCGCTACCGGTTGCCCCCTGGGATTTCGCCTGGTGCCCGTTAAGCGCCCGAGGTGAATTCAGCGGTTGGTTGCCGGTGCCGTGAGGTGTTGGCGAATCCAGCTTTTGACGTCGGTCACGGCGATCTGCTGCTGAGCGTTGAACGTGACGGCGGGGTCCCAGGCCACGCCGTTACCCTGGGCGAATACTGCGCGGTATTTCTGCAGGTTGTCCTCCGGGTTTTTGGCCAGGTCCGCCAGCAATGTCGGTACTGGCCAGGGCTCGCGGATGAGCGTGGTGCCGAGGGCTTCGTCGACGGTATCGGCCAGTTGCCCGTAGGTCAGGGTGTCGCCGGCGGTGAACACCACCTGATTGGTGATGGCGGGCTCAGTCAGCACGATGCGCGCCGTCAGCCGGCCAATATCCTCAGGCGTGGTGACCGTGACGGCAGTGTCCCAACTGCCCAAGGCATGCACTGTGTTGTGCGCCAGATCCACCACACCGAATGAAGGCTCGAACAGAAAGCTGGTGAACATCCCCGTGGAGATGATCAGCCATTGCGTGCCGTGCTGGCCGCGCAGCAGGTCGCGCACATCCAGTTGTTCATCGAATGAATCCTGCGGGCTGCCCCGGCCGATCACGTCGTAATCCACACCGAATTGCCACGGCACATAGCGCTGCACACCGCCCTCGATGGCGGCCCGTGCAAGTTTGCGCTGGGTACCGGGGCCGGCGGCGAAACCGGTGCAGCAGATCACGGTGGTGAAGGGCGCGAAGATTTTTGCCAGCGTGCTTTGGCTGTCGTGCTGCAAGTCGCCGGGTAGCACGTCGATACCCAACGCACGCAAGGCGTCGGCGGCCTCCGATTGCAGGCGGGAGGGGCGCAGCAGTACGGCAATGCGCGTTGTGTTCGTTATTGTCTGAGCCGCGAGCTCCTGCAGCACGGCCATGCCCAGTTCACCGGCGCCGAGTACCAGAATGGAAGGGGTTGTCATCTGCTTTTCCGTCTGTGTTGAAAGTCGTGGCATGCTTGCAGAATTAATCGGCGCGCATAAGAAGGCACACCAGTGATACCGGGAGTACGCAATGGATAACGACGAAATCATCCGGCGTTCGAGAGCGGCGTGCGACGCGCTGAGCGCAGACGATGACGGCCTCAAGCGCGAGGTGCTGACCCACGCCGGCAACCGCTGGTCACTGGGCATCGTGCACGTACTGGGGGTGAACGGGCGCCTGCGTCATGCCGAGATTGGCCGGCGCATGCAAGGCGTCACACAACGCATGCTGACCCGCACCTTGCGCCAGCTCGAGCGCGATGGTCTGGTGCTGCGCCACGACTTCGAGGAAGTGCCGCCCAGGGTCGAATACGAGCTGTCGGCGCTGGGTACGCAGCTGTTGGTCAACATGTTCCCGCTGTGGAATTGGGTGGTGGAAAACGCCGATGCTTTCCGTGAGGCGCGCGCACGATTTGACGCAATCACACCACCTTGAGCGCTTAGCTGTCAGCGTGCGTTTTGGTTTTTCTTGGTTTCTTCGGGTTCGGCTGCTGCTTGCCAGAAGAGCCCGATGTGGCAGCCTTTTCCTTGGGCGCAGTGTCTGCCTTTTTATCGCCATCAGCGGGGCTGCTGGGGTAGGTGCCCGGTGGCAAGGCCGAGCCCGGCACGCTGTTACCACTCAGGGAATTGGGGGTTACGGCGTCGCCGAATGCGGCGAGGGCGGGGCCCGTCAGCAGGGCTGACAAGCTGATGGCAAGCACAATCCTTCGGGTCACGTTGGTCTTCATGACGCAATCTCCTGTCGCGGGGACGGATGATCAAACAGGGCCAAACCGTGGTCCTGCTTAATTGGGAGTGCGCGCCGCAAATCAAAGTTTGAAAAGCCTTGCTGCGATACGACGAGCGGCCATCGGTGCAATTTTTAATGAACCCTCACGCCGATCCCTTGACCTAAACCATACGACCTCAGGAGGTGAAGCATGCAAATAGAATATGTCTGGATCGGTTTGGCGGTGATTCTGCTGCTCTTGGAACTGTGGGCGATCAATGTCGTGTTGCGCAGCACCGGTGGCTGGGAGACCAAGGGGCTGTGGCTGATCATTCTGATTTTTGTGCCGCTGTTCGGGCTGATTGCCTGGGCGATGTTCGGCCCCAAACGCGAGATGCCAGAGCATCGTCGAAGCTGACCCGCTCAAGTAAAGGTAAAAGCGAACACCGTCACTGTGGCGAGCGGGGCAAGCCCGCTCACCACAGATTAGTCGTCCTGATTTTCAGGCTTGGTGTTTTAAACCTCTACCCGCAACACTTCCAGACCCAGCTGTTCATACCCCTCGACACTCGGCACATGCCACTCGGTAATCAACGTGTGGATGCGCTCGCACGGTGCCACCACGAAAGGCTCCACCGCCCCCAGCTTGTCGGCCATGGTCACGGCCACCACGTGGGATGCGCTGTCGAGCAAGGCGAGCTTGACCGCCACTTCATCGAAGTGCAGCGAGGTAATGCCAATTTGCGGATGCAAGGCGCACACCCCGGTAAACAGCAGGTCGGCCTTGACGCTCTGGATCAGGCGTATGGCCTCCTGGCCGCCCGTGGACAAGGTGGCCGGGTTGAGTTGGCCGCCGGCGAGTATCACTTTCACATGGGGGTGGTCGGCGAGGGCGATGGCGATCATCGGCGAGGCGGTGACGACGGTCAGGTGGATCTCGCGGGGCAGGGATTGAGCGATTTGCAGTGTGGTGGAGCCAGAGTCGAACAACACGATCTGGCCGTCTTCCACACGCTCGGCGGCCAATTGCGCAAGGTGGCGCTTGGTGTCGTTTGTTTCGCCGACGCGGGTGAAGAAGTCCTTGCCGGTGTCTTTGGGCCGGGGCAGGGCGCCGCCGTGCACACGCTGCAACAAACCGGCGGCTGCCAGCTCGCCGAGGTCGCGGCGGATGGTGTCCTGGGACACCGCGAAATGCTCGACCAATTCCGAGGCGGTGACTTTGCCGTCACGTTCCAGCAGCAACAGGATTTTTTGTTTGCGCAGCGAAGGCAGGTCGATGGCTTGATGGGTGTTGTGCATGGTTGTGCGTCTTTTTGCGGGTTTGTGCGAGATTATTCCGCCGTCTGATTAAATGCAATGGCTGGTTGCGCGGCCGATGGGCGGTTACTCTCTGCCATCAGTTCAGGGAGAGGTGACCCCCGATGTCGTTGATCACAACCATCGAAGATTTACGCAAGCTCGCGCAAAAACGTGTCCCACGGATGTTTTACGATTACGCCGATTCCGGCTCCTGGACTGAAAGCACCTACCGGGCCAATGAAAGCGATTTTGCGAGCATCAAATTCCGCCAACGCGTGGCGCGCAATATCGATGAGCGCTCCATTCGCGCCCGCATGCTCGGCCAGGACATGGCCATGCCCGTGGCGCTGGCGCCGACCGGGTTGGCCGGCATGCAACACGCCGACGGCGAGATTCTCACCGCCCGCGCCGCTGCCGCGTTCGGCCTGCGCTACACCTTGTCGACCATGAGCATCTGCTCTCTGGAAGACATCGCCGAGCAGGTTGGCCAGCCATTCTGGTTCCAGTTGTATGTGATGCGCGACCGCGCATTTATCGAGCAGTTGATCGAGCGTGCAAAAGCCGCCGGGGTGGATGCCCTGGTGCTGACGCTGGACCTGCAGATTCTCGGGCAACGCCACAAGGACTTGATCAACGGCCTGTCGGCGCCGCCGAAACTGACCCTGCCGAACATCCTCAATATGGCCACCAAACCGCGCTGGGTGATGGGCATGCTCGGCACCAAGCGCCGTGGGTTCGGCAATATCGTCGGGCATGTCAAGGGCGTGGCGGACATGAGTTCGCTGTCGTCGTGGACCGCCCAGCAGTTCGACCCGCGCCTGAGTTGGGATGACGTGGAGTGGATCAAGAAATGCTGGGGCGGCAAGCTGATCATCAAGGGCATCCTCGATGTGGAAGACGCACGCCTGGCCGCCAATTCCGGCGCCGATGCGTTGGTGGTGAGCAACCACGGCGGCCGTCAACTGGATGGCGCACCGTCGAGCATCAGCCAACTGCCGGCAATCGTCGAGGCGGTAGGTGAGCGCATAGAGGTGTGGCTCGATGGCGGCATCCGTTCCGGCCAAGACGTGCTCAAGGCGATGGCACTGGGCGCCAAAGGCACGATGATCGGCCGGCCGCATTTGTACGGCTTGGGCGCTCTGGGTGACGCCGGCGTGACCAAGGCGCTGGAGATTATTGCCCGCGAACTGGACGTGTCGATGGCGCTGTGTGGCTATAACGATATACGTGATGTGAATCGCGATATTTTGCTGCCGGGCACCTTTCCCACGGGTGTTTACTGAGCAAAAAAAACGTAAAAAAGTAAAAAGAGTTGTCCACGAAAACCGTGGGTATCTCTGTGGATAACTTTGCGAGACCCCGGCAGGTATGGCGATTTAACCTGCGGTTAATATTTGATCAACTTTCGGCGCGGGCCAGTATGGGCAGGGTTTGCGCTTGACAGCCAAGTGCGAACCCAGTGCCGAAAAGTACTTTTACGAGTCGCCGTTACGGCCTGTGGAGTGCGTGACCACCTGTGCAGGCACCTTCGCGCGCATCAAATTATCCAGCGCCTGGCCATAACTGCGACCGGCCAGGCTCATGCTGTTGTTATGGGTTGCGCCGGGCACCAACAACAGCCGCTTGGGTTCCTGGGCGGCTTCAAACAATTGCTGGCTGAAACGCGGTGGCACGTATTGGTCGGCCAGGCCGTGGACCACCAGCAGTGGCATGTGCACATCGGCCATCTTGTCGATGGAATCGAACTTCTGCGACAGCAGCCAGCGCACCGGCAATGAGGTATTGGCCACGGCAGTGGCGGCATCGCCGAGCGAGGTAAACGTGGATTCGATCACCAGCCCGCGCACGGGAACCGGCGTTTGCCTGCTCAGTTCGACGGCCAGGTCGATCGCCACCGCGCCGCCCAGCGAGTGCCCGTAGATCAGGCGCTTTTCGGGGTCGGGTTGCAGCACCTGGAAGCGTTCCCAGGCAATGCGTGCATCCTGATACACCGTGGTTTCCGAGGGCAAATCCCCGTGGCTTTGGCCAAAGCCGCGATAGTCGATGGCCAGTACCGAATAGCCCAGCGCGTGCAATTGTTCGATGCGAAAAAACTGCCCGGTGAGGTTCCAGCGCACGCCATGCAGGTAGAGGATGGCGGGTGCGTCTTTCTTGTCCGCCGGGTACCACCAGGCATGGATGTTCTGCCCGGACTTGAAACTGGCGGGCTTGAGATCAAATTCCTGTACCGCCTTTGGCAAGCCGTTGTACCAACTGGCCGTGCCCGGTTCGATGCGAAACACCAGCTCGCGCTCCTTGTGTTGCAGTACGGCGCAACCCACCGGCAGGCCGACGATCAGAATGGCCATGCACAGCAGGGGAAACCAGCGCAGGCCCAGGCGAGACAGAAAACGCGATGACATGAAGGTTCCAGAGCAAAAGGCGAAGCACGGGTTTTACCAGATGGCTTACTGGGGCAGGAATTAATTCGACGGCTGCCCACGGGTATCTCTTGCAAAGTGTTGCAGCGCTGCTCCCTTGACGCTGGTATCGCCTGCGCGACATGCTCCAGCTCCTTTGAGCAAAGGCCCGACCATGGACAACAGCCCCGTTCGCATCACCGCCGAAGAGACCCTTTCGGAAAACTGGTACCTCTTGAAAAAATACAGCTTTGACCTGCGTCGCCAGGATGGCAGCTGGCAAGCCCAGACCCGTGAGGTGTATGACCGGGGTAATGGCGCGACCATCCTGTTGTACAACCGCACCCAACGCACCGTGCTGTTGATCCGCCAGTTCCGCATGCCGACCTTCGTCAACGACTACCACGGCTACCTGATTGAAACCGCTGCGGGTTTGCTGGACAACGCAAGCCCCGAAGAACGCATCCGCCTGGAGGCCGAAGAAGAGACCGGCTACCGCGTCGGCCATGTGGAACAAATCTACGCGGCGTTCATGAGCCCGGGCTCGGTGACTGAGCGCATTCACTTCTTTATCGGCGAATACCAGCCGGGCGACCGGGTGGGTAAAGGCGGTGGCCTGGAGGAAGAGGGTGAGGACATTGAAGTGCTGGAGTTGGGCTTTGAGCAGGCGCTGGCAATGGTGCACAGCGGTGACATTGTCGACGGCAAAACCATCATGCTGTTGCAGCATCTGGAGCTGCGCATGTTGAAAGAAGGCTGGTGACCCGTGAGGCGCTGGTGTGCGTTGCTGTGTGTATTGATTGCGGGCAGTAGCCACGCGGCCGACGCGTTTTATACCTGGGCCGATCCGGTGCCCGGCCAACCGGGGCTGTTGTTGCGCAGTGAAGCCTTGACGCCGCAGCAGAGCCTGGCTGATGCCGCGCAGAACCTGCGGATTCTGTACAGCTCCACCGATGGCCTGGATAACCACACGCCCATCACCGTGTCCGGTGCGTTGTTCCTGCCCAAAGGCACAGCGCCCGCAGGCGGCTGGCCGCTGATGGCCTGGGCCCATGGCACGGTCGGCAGTGCTGACCGTTGCGCGCCATCGCTGAATGCGCGCAGCCCCCGGGATACGCGCTACCTCAATTATTGGCTGAGCCAGGGTTACGCGATTGTGGCTACCGACTATCAAGGCTTGGGCACGCCCGGGCTGCATCCTTATGGGCTCACAAGGCCGTTGGCGTATGGCGTGCTGGACAGCATTCGCGCGGTGGGCGGGGCGGGCTTCAATGTGTCCAAGCCTGTGGTGGTGTTCGGGCAATCCCAGGGTGGGCGGGCGGCGTTCGCCACGGCGGTCTCGGCCAAGGCTTACGCACCGGATGTGAATATCGTTGGCGTCGTGGCCACGGGTACGCCTTATGCCTCTGCGCACCCCCAGGGTAAAAGCGCCGAGCTGGATAATGCCCGTCGCTCGGTGGTGCCGACCTTTGCCTACAACCTGCTGCGCCTGAGTACTGCCAGCTTGCTTGATCCTTCTTTCGTGCCCACCGACTACCTTGCCGAGCAGGCTTTACCGGCCTTCAAGAGCAGCCAGGAAGACTGCCTGCATGCCATCGAGCAGCGTGTGGTGGCGGATGGGTTGACCTTCAACAACAGCTTCAAGCGGTCGCCCAAGGCCGCGCTGGATCAGGTTAATCGGCAATCGGCGTATCCCACGTTAAAAACCGATATTCCGGTGTTTTTCGGTACGGGCGGCAAGGACCTGGATGTGTTTGTGCCGGGGCAGAAGGCGTTGGTCCGGGATGCGTGCAAGGCGGGGGACCGGATTGAATGGCATTTTTACCCGGAGCTGGATCATTCGGGGACAGTGAATGGTTCGCTTGGGGATTCGAGCGGGTTTGTGCGCAGGGCGTTTGCCGGGGAGGGGATTTTGGGGAATTGTGCTTTGTGAGTGTATATCCGTTATTTGGGTGATGGCGGAGATTGGTTCCGCTCTTACAGCGGCTCACTTTGGAAAGCCCCAAAGTAAGCAAAGGGCTCTTGCCCCACCACTCGGCACCTCGCTCACGCTCGGCGTGCGGCCAGCGTGGTTAACGGGGCGCCCAAGATCAAGATCTAAAGCACGGCGGCCTGACAGCCGGCCTGAGTGGTTGAATCAAAAACACAGCTACACACCGTTTACCTGATTCATGGAGATCCAAATGTGGGAGCGGGCTTGCTCGCGAATGCGGTGGATCAGTCACCAAATTCATAAACTGACCCACTGCATTCGCGAGCAAGCCCGCTCCCACATTTTTGACCGAGTTCGGCTCAGCTTCTCTGTGGGAGCTGGCTTGTCGGGTCGCCGCACCGCTGCGATAAAGACACCTCGGTACATCAGGCACACCCAGTAGATGCCATCGCAGGCAAGCCAGCTCCCACACCAGACCGCTTTTGCTCCACACCACTCAGGCCGGCTGTCAGGCCGCCGTGCTCTTGCTTTTGATCTGCTTTTGATCTCAGGCGCCCCGTTAAACCACGCTGGCCGAACGCAGGTATTACGGAGCGGGTAAACCGGCAGGGCGCCGGTTTAGCCGCGACGGGGCAGGGACGCCCCGTCGCGGCGGCCCGCGCAGTAATGCCGGAGTGAGGGCACACCGAGCCTGGGCGAGGTGCCGAGTGGTGGGGCAAGAGCCCTTTGCTTACTTTGGGGCTTTCCAAAGTGAGCCGCTGTAAGAGCGGAACCAATATCCGCAGCGCCCCAAATAACGGATATGTACTCAATCCAACCCCCCCAAAAAAACCACCCCCGACTGACGGCTATTGTCAGAAATTTCCCACAAGAGTACAAATGTACTCCATGACAACCCTGACCCCCCGCCGCACCGCCATCCTGACCTTCATCCGCGACCGCATCGCACAACAAGGCCAGCCCCCCAGCCTCGCCGAGATCGCCGAGGCGTTCGGCTTTGCCTCGCGCAGCGTCGCCCGCAAGCACGTGGTGGCCCTGACCGAAGCCGGCTTCATCGAGGTCAACCCCAACCAGGCCCGTGGCATCCGCTTGCTCAACCAACCCGCACGCCCCGAGTGGCTGGACATCCCCGTGCTCGGCCGTGTCGCCGCAGGCCTGCCCATCGGCGCCGATGCCGAAGTGCACAGCCGCTTGCAACTGGACCCCGCAACCTTCGCGAAAACCCCGGACTACCTGCTGCGCGTTCAGGGCGACTCCATGATTGAAGACGGCATCCTCGACGGCGACCTGGTCGGCGTACGCCGCAGCGCCGAGGCCTTGAACGGGCAAATTGTGGTGGCGCGCCTGGACGGCGAAGTCACCATCAAGCGTTTCGAACGCAGTGGCGATCACGTGCGCCTGTTGCCACGCAACCCCGCGTATCAACCCATCGTGGTCGGGCCTGATCAGGACCTGGCCATCGAAGGGGTGTTCTGTGGCCTGGTGAGGCAAGGCTGATGGGCGCCGTGGTTGCCCTGGACTCGCTGTTCAATGGCGGGCGAGTCTGGAAGGGCCGGCCCGCCGCGCCACCGGCCAGCGTGCACCCCACGGGGCTGGCGGCGCTGGACGCGGTGCTGCCCGCGGGCGGTTGGCCGGAGGCGGCGTTGAGCGAAATTCTCATGGCCAGGGAAGGCGTGGGCGAGTTGCAACTGGTGCTGCCGACCCTGGCGCGTTTATCGATGGCCGGGGAGCGCATTGTGCTGGTGGCGCCGCCTTATACGCCGTACCCCCACGCCTGGCAAAACGCCGGGGTGGATTTGCGCCAGCTGTCGGTGATCCAGGCCGAGGAGCGTGATGCCTTGTGGGCAGTGGAACAATGCCTGCGCTCGGGCAGTTGCGGCGCGGTGCTGTGCTGGCCGCGCAAGGCCGATGACCGCGCCTTGCGCCGTTTGCAGGTGGCGGCGGAAACCGGGCAGACCCTGGCGTTTGCCTGGCGCTCTTTGAACGAGGCGATCAATTCGTCACCCGCCGCCCTGCGCCTGGCGGTCGAGGCCAAACCCGCGCAAGTGCGGGTGCTCAAGTGCCGTGGCGGGCTGGCTCATCCGGCGCCGATTGCGCTGGCAGGGCATTGAGGTTGCCATGCGCTGGGTGTGTATTGTCTTCCCGCAATTGGCGCTGGACGGGGTGCAGCGTGTGCACCCCGAGCCGGACCAGCCTTTGGTATTGCTCGCCGGCACGCCGCAACGGCGCGTGCTGCAAACCGTCAATGACGCCGCCCGCGCCCTGGGTTTGCGCCCCGGCCAATCGCTGACGGCGGCGAACGCGTTGGCCAAAACCTTTGCCAGCGCCGAATACGACCCCGCCGACATTGAACGTTGCCAGCAGTTTCTCGCCGCCTGGGCCTACCGTTTCAGCTCCCAGGTCAGCCTGTATTACCCGCGCGCCTTGCTGTTCGAGATCGAATCGAGCCTGGGGCTGTTCGGCCCGTGGCCACAATTTGAAGCGCGTTTGCGCCAGGAACTGACCGAGCTGGGCTTTCGCCACCGTATCGTCGCCGCGCCCAACCCGGCGGCGGCGCGCGTGTTGGCCAACCTTTACGATGGCCTGGCCGTCGGCGATGAAACATTGATGCAAGCCTTGGCCCCCTTACCGGTTGACCGCGCCGGCCTCGATCCGCAGGCCGCCACCGCCTTGTCGCGCATGGGCCTGCGCACCTTGGCCCAGGTGCAGGCGTTGCCCCGGCATACGTTGGCGCGGCGCTTTGAGGCCGGCTTGCTCAAGCATCTGGACGCGCTGGCCGGGCAGCGGCCGCTGGCCTTGGCGTTCTATCAACCACCGGACCGGTTTGATGTGCGTATCGAGCTGAATTTCGACGTGCAATCCCATCAGGCCTTGCTGTTTCCACTGCGCCGTTTGACCGGCGATTTGTCCGCTTTCCTCTGCGGGCGCGACAGTGGTGTACAGCGTTTCGAACTGCACCTGGAACACGCCCAAGCGCCCGACAGCGTGATCAAGGTCGGCCTGCTCAGTGCCGAGCGCGAGCCGGCGATGCTGTTCGAACTGGCCCGTGGCCGCCTGGAGCAGGTGCAAGTCACCTCGCCGGTACGCGGCTTTCGCCTGGTCGCTCAAGACCTGCCGGCATTTGTGCCGCAACGCCATGACCTGTTCGACGACCGCCCGCAACAAACCCTGCCGTGGGCACAATTGCGCGAACGCCTGCGTGCACGCCTGGGCGATGAGGCCGTGCAAGGCCTGCGTTTTCACGCCGACCACCGCCCCGAATGCGCCTGGCAGACGGCGGCCGACAAACACCCGTGCCCGACCCTGAACAGGGTGCAACGCCCCGGCTGGTTGCTGCACGAACCCACGCTGCTGGCCGAGCAGGGCGTACAGATAGTGATGGGCCCGGAGCGCATCGAATCCGGCTGGTGGGACGGCGCCGATATCCGCCGCGATTATTATCTGATCCAGACCCGTGCCGGCCAGCAAGGCTGGGCCTACCGCACCGTGGGGCAAAACGACGGCTTGTGGCTGCACGGCTGGTTTGCATGAGTTACGCCGAGCTGCATTGCCTGTCCAACTTCAGCTTCCAGCGCGGGGCGTCGAGTGCGCTGGAGTTGTTCGAACGGGCCAAACGCCAGGGTTACAGTGCACTGGCGATCACCGATGAGTGCACGCTGGCAGGCATCGTGCGCGCCTGGCAGGCGGCGAAAGCGGTGGAGTTGCCGCTGATTATCGGCAGCGAAGTGCGTATCGAAAACGGCCCGAAACTGGTGCTGCTGGTGGAAGACCTCAGAGGCTACCAGCACCTGTGCCGCTTGATCACGGTGGCCCGGCGCCGTGCCGAAAAGGGCAGCTACCGCCTGTTGCAGGAAGACTTCGCGCAGCCGTTGCCCGGCCTGCTGGCGTTGTGGATGGCCGACGACAGCGACACCCAGGCCTCGATCCAATGGCTGCGCCACACCTTCGCCGAGCGCCTGTGGCTGGCGGTGCACCTGCATTGCGGCCAGGACGATGCGCGCCACCTGGAGCAACGCCTGCAACTGGCTGCCCGCCTGAATATCCAGGCAGTGGCCTGTGGCGATGTGCACATGCACGCCCGTGGCCGCCGCGCGCTGCAAGACACCATGACCGCCATCCGCCATCACGTGCCGGTGGCCGAAGCCGGCACGCGCCTGCATCCCAATGGCGAGCGGCATTTGCGCAGCCTCGACGCCCTGGCCGCGCTGTACCCGCAAGCCTTGCTCGACGAAACCCGAGCCATCGCCCGGCGTTGCACCTTCGACCTGAGCCAGTTGCGCTATCACTACCCGCGCGAGCTGGTGCCCGCTGGCCATGACGCCAAAACCTGGTTGCGCGCCGTGACGGAAGAAGGCATCGCCCGGCGCTGGCCGCAGGGCGCCGATGCCAGGACGGTGCAGCAGATCGACAAGGAACTGGGGCTGATCAGCGAGCTGGGTTACGAGAGTTATTTCCTCACGGTGCACGACATTGTGCAGTTCGCCCGCAGCCGCTCGATTCTGTGCCAGGGGCGCGGTTCGGCGGCCAACTCGGCAGTGTGCTTTGCCTTGGGCATCACCGAGATCGACCCGAGCCGCATGAACATGTTGTTTGAGCGCTTTCTGTCGAAGGAACGCAATGAACCGCCGGACATCGACGTGGACTTCGAGCACGAGCGCCGCGAAGAGGTGCTGCAATACGTGTTCAACCGCTATGGCCGTACCCGCGCGGCGCTGACGGCGGTGGTCAGCAGTTACCACGCGGCCGGCGCGGTGCGTGACGTGGCCAAGGCTTTGGGCTTGCCGCCGGACCAGATCAATGCGCTGGCTGAATGCTGCGGGCGCTGGAGCGAAGATGCGCCGCCTCTGGAACGCCTGCGTGAAGGCGGCTTCGACCCGCAAAGCCCGATCCTGCGCCGTGTGCTCACGCTGACCCAGCAACTGATCGGCTTCCCCCGGCACCTGTCCCAGCACCCGGGCGGTTTCGTGATTTCCGAATACCCGCTGGACACCCTGGTGCCGGTGGAAAACGCGGCCATGGCCGAGCGCACCATCATCCAGTGGGACAAGGATGACCTCGACGCCGTGGGCCTGCTCAAGGTGGATATCCTCGCGCTGGGCATGCTCAGTGCAATCCGCCGCTGTTTCGACTTATTGCGTCGCCACCGTGGTCGCGACTTTACCCTGGCGACAATCCCGTCCGAAGACCCGGCGACCTACGCGATGATCAGCAAGGCCGACACCATTGGTGTGTTCCAGATCGAGTCGCGGGCGCAGATGTCGATGCTGCCAAGGCTCAAGCCCCAAAAGTTTTACGACCTGGTGATCGAGGTGGCCATTGTGCGGCCCGGGCCGATTCAGGGCGGCATGGTGCACCCGTATTTGCGCAGGCGTAACGGTGAGGAACCCACCACCTACCCGTCGCCGCAGCTTGAGGCGGTATTGGAGCGCACGTTGGGCGTGCCGCTGTTTCAGGAGCAGGTGATGCAGATCGCCATGGTCGCGGCTGACTATGGCCCCGGCGAGGCCGACCAGTTGCGCCGGTCCATGGCGGCCTGGAAACGCCACGGCGGGCTGGAGCCGCATCAGGCGCGGCTGCGCACCGGCATGCTGAAAAACGGCTACACCGAGGCCTTTGCCGCGCAGATTTTCGAGCAGATCAAGGGCTTTGGCAGCTACGGCTTTCCCGAATCCCACGCCGCCAGTTTCGCCTTGCTGACCTACGCCAGTTGCTGGCTCAAGTGCCATGAACCGGCAGCTTTTGCCTGTGCGCTGATCAACAGCTGGCCCATGGGCTTCTACAGCCCGGACCAGATCCTGCAGGACGCGCGGCGTCACAGCTTGCAGATTCGCCCGGTGGATGTGCAGGCCAGCGACTGGGATTGCAGCCTGGAACCCATCGAGGGCCAGCAACCTGCGATCCGCATGGGCTTGCGCATGATCTCGGGGTTTCGCGAGGAAGACGCGCGGCGCATCGAGGTGGCCCGCCAGCGCCGGGCGTTTGGCGACATCGCCGACCTCGATGAGCGCGCCGGGTTGGATGCACGCGCCCAGGCGTTGCTGGCGGATTCCGGCGCCTTGCGCGCGCTGGCGGGCAACCGGCACAAGGCGCGCTGGGAGGTGGCGGGGGTGCACAAGCAACTCGGGTTGTTCGCCGGTTTGCCGGGCCCTGATGAAGCCATGGTGGAGCTGCCGGTGCCTTCGGTAGGCGAAGACCTGCACGCCGACTACGCCACCGTCGGCACCACGCTGGGCCCGCATCCGCTGGCGTTGTTGCGTGCCGAGCTGCGCAAGCGGCGCTGCCGCAGTTCCCTTGAACTGATGGCGGTGGAGCATGGACGCAATGTGAGCATCGCCGGGCTGGTGACGGGGCGTCAGCGCCCGGGTACGGCCAGTGGCGTCACCTTCGTGACCCTGGAAGACGAGTTCGGCAACCTCAACGTGGTGGTGTGGCGCGACCTGGCCGAGCGCCAGCGCCAGGCGCTGGTTGGCTCGCGGCTGCTGAAAGTGGACGGGCGCTGGGAGGCGGTGGGCGAGGTGCGGCACCTGATTGCCGGGCGTTTGACCGACCTGACGCCGCTGCTGGAAGGCATAAACGTGCGCAGCCGGGATTTTCACTGAGGCCAGTGGTGTCTGCGCCAATTACCCCCTAACGTATAGGCATTGAAACGATCTTTGCCTGGCGCGCTCCAAACTTTGCCGACGTCCTCTTTTCGCACAGAGTTTAACCATGCAGTTTTTATCCAACCCTCATGGCTGTGAAGGCTGGGCCGGTGAAATGGCCCAGCGGATTCGCGGGTTCGACTGGTCGGCAACCGACCTCGGCCCGATCGACCGCTGGTCCACCAGCCTGACCTGCACCGTGCAGATGATGCTGGCTTCACCCGTGCCGATGGTGATGCTGTGGGGGCGGGCGGGGTACATGATCTACAACGACAGCTACTCGGCCTTTGCCGGCGGGCGGCATCCGTATCTCTTGGGAACCCCGGTGGAAATGGGCTGGCCGGAAGTGGCCGAGTTCAACCGCCATGTGGTGGACACCTGTCTGGCGGGCGGCACCCTGTCGTTCAACAATAAAGACCTGGTGTTGTTGCGCAACGGCCAACCGGAAACCGTGTGGCTGGACCTGTATTACAGCCCCGTCGCCGGCGACGGCCAGCAACCGGCCGGGGTGCTGGCGATTGTGGTGGAGACCACCGAACTCGTGCATTCCGAGCACGTGCGCCAGGAACTGACGCATAACCTGGAGCAACGGGTGGCCGCCGAAGTGCAGGCGCGCTCCGCTGCCGAGGACCAATTGCGCCAGTCGCAGAAGCTGGAAGCCATCGGCGGCCTGACCGGCGGCGTGGCCCACGACTTCAATAACCTGCTGCAAGTGATCGCCGGCAACCTGCACCTGCTGGCCCGGCATGAGCCGGACAATGCCCAGGTGCAGCGCCGCGTGACGGCGGCCATCGCGGCGGTGGAGCGCGGGGCCAAGCTGTCTTCGCAACTGCTGGCCTTTGCGCGGCGCCAACCCTTGTCGCCGGCGGTGTACAACCCGCAACGCATCTACGCGGGCCTGGGCGAGTTGCTCCAGCGCGCGCTGGGGGAAACCATCCATATCGACGTGCAGTTGCCCCAGGACTCGTGGTGCATCAATGTCGACCGCAACCAGTTGGAAAACGCGCTGCTCAACCTGGCGATCAATGCCCGGGATGCCATGAACGGCGAGGGCGTGATTCGTATCACCGGCGAGAACATCATCCTCAACCCGCACGATTGCGCCGGTAAAAGCATCAAGCCGGGCGAGTACGTGCGCCTGGCGGTCACCGACACCGGCGTCGGCATGCCGGCGGCCGTGCTCAAACGCGCCTTCGAACCGTTCTTCACCACCAAGCGTGAAGGCCAGGGTACCGGCCTGGGCCTGAGCATGGTGTTCGGCTTTGTGCGCCAGAGCGGCGGGCACGTGGAGATGTGGAGCGAAGAGGGCAAGGGCTCGGTGGTGCAGATGTATTTCCCTCACAGCCTGGAGCCGGAAAGCCTGGACATCGGCAGCGAACTGGCGCTGCACAGCGGCGGCCAGGAAACCATCCTGGTGGTGGAAGACAACGAAGGCGTGCGCCTGACCGTGGTCGAGTTGCTGGAGCAGTCCGGCTACACCGTGCTGACCGCCGAAGACGGCGACCGCGCGATGCTGGCCTTGCAAGGCGGCGCGCTGCCCGACCTGATCTTCACCGACGTGGTGATGCCCGGCCGCGTCAAAAGCACGGACCTGGCCGACTGGGCCCGCGAACAGCAGCCGCCCGTGGCCGTGTTGTTCACGTCGGGCCACACCCGCGACATCCTCTCCACCAACCACCTGCTGAACCCCGACATTCATCTGCTGAGCAAGCCCTACAGCCCCGAAGCCCTGACGCATCGGGTGCGCAGCGTGCTCACTGCAAGACAAGGTTGCCCATGACGTCACAGCGCACCATCCCCCCGATCACTGCCCAACGCCCAGGTTTTGTCCGGGTGCGCGGCGCCCGCGAACACAACCTGCGCAACGTCGATGTGGATATTCCCCGGGATGCCCTGGTGGTGTTTACCGGGGTCTCCGGCTCGGGCAAATCGTCCCTGGCGTTTTCCACGGTGTACGCCGAGGCCCAGCGCCGTTATTTCGAGTCGGTGGCACCGTATGCGCGGCGTTTGATCGATCAGGTCGGCGTGCCGGACGTGGACTCCATCGAAGGCCTGCCGCCCGCCGTGGCCCTGCAACAACAGCGCGGCACGCCGAGTGCACGCTCGTCGGTGGGCAGTGTGACCACGTTGTCGAGCCTGATCCGCATGCTCTATTCCCGCGCCGGCAGCTACCCGCCGGGGCAGGCGATGCTGTACGCCGAGGACTTTTCGCCGAACCTGCCCCAGGGCGCGTGCCCGGAATGCCACGGGTTGGGCCGCGTGTATGAGGTGACCGAGGCGCTGATGGTGCCCGACCCTTCGCTGACCATCCGCCAGCGCGCGGTGGCGGCGTGGCCGCTGGCGTGGCAAGGGCAGAACCTGCGCGACATCCTTGTGACCCTGGGGTATGACGTCGACATCCCGTGGCGCGACCTGCCGAAAAAACAGCGCGACTGGATCCTCTTTACTGAAGAAACTCCAACCGTCCCGGTGTACGCAGGTTTTACCCCGGAGCAAACCCGCGAGGCCTTGAAACGCAAGGTGGAGCCCAGCTACCAGGGCACCTTCAGTGGCGCGCGACGCTACATCCTGCACACCTTCACCCACACCCAAAGCGCGCTGATGAAAAAGCGTGTCTCGCAGTTCATGCAGGGCAGCGCCTGCCCGGTGTGCGACGGCAAGCGGCTGAACAAGGCGGCGCTGTCGGTGAAGTTTGCCGGGGTGGACATTGGCGCGTTGTCGCAATTGTCGCTGGCGCAGCTGGCCGAGCTGCTGCGTCCGGTGGCGGCGGGGCAGGACACGATGAAGCTGTCGGTGGAAAAACGCCTGGCCGCGCAACGCATCGCCCAGGACTTGCTGGAGCGGGTCAGCACCTTGACCGAGCTAGGGTTGGGGTATTTGTCCCTGGAGCGCAGCACGCCGACTTTGTCGTCCGGCGAGTTGCAGCGTTTGCGCCTGGCGACGCAATTGGGTTCGCAATTGTTCGGCGTGATTTATGTGCTGGACGAGCCTTCGGCGGGCCTGCATCCGGCGGATGGCGAAGCGTTGTTCACCGCATTGGAGCGCCTGAAAGCAGCGGGCAATTCATTGTTTGTGGTCGAACACGACCTGGAAACCATGCGCCGCGCCGACTGGCTGATCGACGTGGGCCCGGCGGCGGGTGAGCATGGCGGGCAGGTCCTTTATAGCGGGCCGCCTGCGGGGTTGGCCGAGATAGAAGCCTCACAGACCCGTGAATATCTGTTTGCCGAACGGCGCCCGGCCAATTCGGCGCGGCGTGAACCTTCCGGCTGGCTGAAGTTGGAGGGCGTGACGCGCAATAACCTGAAGCATTTGAAGGTGGATTTTCCGTTGGGCTGCTTTACCGCGGTGACGGGTATCTCCGGGTCGGGCAAATCGAGCCTGGTCAGCCAGGCGTTGCTGGAACTAGTGGGCACGGGGCTTGGCCGTGTACTGGAAAGCGACGAAGAACCGAGCCTGGAAGATGACGCGCCGCAAGCCAGCGGCGGGCGTATCAGTGCCGGGCTGGAGCACATCCGCCGCTTGGTGCAGGTGGATCAGAAGCCCATTGGCCGCACGCCGCGTTCCAATCTTGCGACCTACACCGGGCTGTTCGACAACGTGCGCAAGCTGTTCGCAGCCACACCGGCGGCGAAAAAGCGGGGCTACGATGCCGGGCAGTTCTCGTTCAACGTCGCCAAGGGCCGCTGCCCGAACTGCGAAGGTGAAGGCTTTGTCAGTGTTGAGTTGCTGTTTATGCCCAGCGTGTATGCGCCGTGCCCGACCTGCCATGGGGCGCGCTATAACTCTGAAACCCTGGCGATAAAATGGCAGGGTTTGAGCATCGCCCAGGTGCTGGGGTTGACGGTGGAACAGGCGGTTGAAGTGTTTGCCGAACAGCCTGGGGTGCTGCGTTCGTTGCAGGTGCTGCGGGATATCGGCCTGGGTTATTTGCGCCTGGGGCAGCCGGCGACTGAGTTGTCGGGCGGTGAGGCGCAGCGCATCAAGCTGGCCACCGAGTTGCAGCGCAATGCGCGCGGGGCGACGTTGTATGTGTTGGATGAGCCGACGACCGGATTGCATCCGCGAGATGTGGACCGCTTGCTCAGCCAGTTGAATCACCTGGTTGAGGCGGGGCACACGGTGGTTGTGGTGGAACATGAAATGCGCGTGGTGGCGCAGAGTGACTGGGTGATCGACATCGGGCCGGGGGCTGGGGACTTGGGGGGGAAGGTGGTGGCCAGTGGTACGCCGCAGAAAGTCGCCAAAAGCAAAACCAGCCGGACTGCGCCGTTTTTGGCCCGAGAGCTGATCTAACGTCAACACCCATCAATGTGGGAGCAGGCAAGCCAGCTCCCACCTTTGATCTTCATCGCTGGCAAGTACGTGCCCGGCGCGATGACGCTGGTTTCCCAAACACCACAAATCCCCTGTGGGAGCTGTCGAGCCCCGGCGAGGCTGCGAAGGCGGTGGCATAGACAACATCTCTATCAACAGTGCCGCCGCCATTGCGGGCGAGCCAGCTCTCACCGTTTTGGTCAGGGTCGGGTCAGCTGGATTTGTGCTTTCGCTTGCTTCACCACATTTTCAACGGTGAACCCGAATTTCTCCTGAAGCTTGGCCAACGGCGCGGAAGCGCCAAAGCCGTTCATCACGACCTTGGCGCCGGTTTGCCCGACATACCGGTCCCAGCCAAAAGGCCCGGCCTGTTCCACCACGACCCGCGCTTTCACCGCTGGCGGCAACACGCTGTCGCGGTAAGCCTGATCCTGATCCTCAAACAGCTCCCAGCTCGGCATGGGCACCACCTGCGCGGCAATCCCTTCGCTTTTCAGCTGTTCATACGCCGCCACCGCCAGGCTGACCTCGCTGCCCGTTGCCAGCAGCAGGACCTGGGGGCTATCGCCAGCCGCCAGCACATAAGCCCCCTTGGCCGCCCCGGACGCTGGCGCATACCGGGTACGATCCAGCGTCGGCAACGCCTGGCGCGACAGCACCACACAACTTGGCCGGTGGGTCTGCGCCAGTGCCACCTTCCACAGCTCCAGCGTTTCATTGGCATCACCCGGGCGCAAGGTCAGCAGCCCCGGCGTGGCGCGCAACTGGGTCAAATGTTCGATCGGCTGATGCGTCGGCCCGTCTTCACCCACGCCAATCGAGTCATGGGTAAACACAAATATCACCGGCAATTCCATGATCGCCGCCAAACGAATCGGCAGCTTCATGTAGTCGCTGAACACCAGGAACGTCGAGGTGTAGGGCCGTAAATACGACAGCGCCATACCATTGGCAATCGCGCCCATGGCGTGCTCGCGGATGCCGAAGTGCAGGTTGCGCCCGCTGTAATCCTCGGCGCTGAAGCGCCCGGCACCGTCGAAGGTCAGGTTGGTTTTGGTCGATGGCGACAAATCTGCGGAACCGCCGAGCAGCCAGGGGATTTGTTGAGCAAAGGCGTTCAACACCTCGCCACCTGAGGCACGGCTGGCGATGCCCTTGGCATCCGCTGAGAAGCCGGGCAATTCATCTTGCCAATGCTCCGGCATTTCGCCGGCGCGCATGCGGCGCAGTTCATCCGCTCGCTCCGGCTCGTATTGTTCAAGCTGCGATAAGTGCCCGGCCCAGGCTTCATACAGGGGCCGGCCTCGCTCAAACAGCGCGTCGCGCAACACCGTGCGGGCTTCATCGGGCACCCGGAAACTGGAATCTTCCGGCCAGCCATACGCCGCCTTGGTCAGGCGAATTTCCTCTTCACCCAACGGTTCGCCATGGGCGGCAGCGGTGTTGTGTTTGTGCGGCGAGCCATAGCCGATCACGCTGTCGACCACGATCAGGGTCGGCGCACCGGCAGTGGCCTGGAAGGTTTCCAGCGCTGTGCTCAACGCCTGCAAGTCATTGGCGTCGGTGACGTGCAGGGTGTGCCAGCCATAGGCCTGGAAGCGCTTGATCACATCCTCACTGAATGCCAGCTCGGTGTGGCCCTCGATGCTGATGGTGTTGTTGTCGTAGATCCAGCACAGGTTATCCAGCTTCAAGTGCCCGGCGAGGGAGGCCGCCTCGCTGCTGATGCCCTCCATCATGTCGCCGTCGCCACACAAGGTGTAGACGTTGTAGTCGAACAGCACCTGACCGTCGCGGTTGAAGCGCTCACCCATCCAGCGTCCGGCCATGGCCATGCCGACGCTGTTGGCGCAGCCCTGGCCGAGCGGGCCGGTGGTGGTTTCCACGCCGGTGGTCATGCGGTATTCGGGGTGGCCGGGGGTTTTCGAGTCGGCCTGGCGGAATTGCTTGATGTCGTCCAGGCTGATCGCCGGCTGGCCGGAGCGCTTGCCGTGGGCGTCAATCTCCACCACGCCGGCCAGGTGCAGCAGCGAATACAGCAGCATCGACGCATGGCCCACCGACAATACAAAACGGTCACGGTTGGGCCAGTCCGGGTGTTCAGGGTGATAGCGCAGGAAGCGGCTCCACAGCGTGTAACCCACGGGCGCCAGGCCCATGGGCGTTCCCGGGTGGCCGGAATTGGCCTTCTGCACGGCATCCATGGCCAGGGTGCGGATCGTGTTGATGCATTGGGTGTCGGCGGCGGTGGCAGCGTGAGTCATGAAACCGGTCTCCCTCGGGTGGCGATTTACAGTGGAGGGCAGGGGGTGGCAAAGGTTTGATCCCATCGCCAGCGTTGCGACGAACGGGGATGGATTGATCCCGAACATGACAAGACCCCGCGCAATGGGCTAGCTTCAGGAGCGTAGGCCATTGATCAACTTGCGGAGGTATTCCATGCCAGTGAAACACGACCTGTATCAGGACTTGGGGTTGAGCAAGGAAGTCGTTCACGAACGCAGGGCGGGCGATAAACGGCTGGACTCGTTGTTCAGCCAATACGACGCTGCCGACGGTGAAGTGCTCAAAGCCGAGTCGGCCAGTGCCAGCGATGAGGACGTGGAGAAGCTGAAGAAGAAGCGGCTGTTGATCAAAGACGAAATCGTCGGGCGGTTGAACTGAGTGATTTGTGGTCCTACAGGCCACGGACACATTTGTTCAGAATTGTCTGAGGGACAGGGCGCTTTTGACTGAATATGATGCGCCCCGTCCACCCGGCTCTGGGGACTGTTGCGGCGCAAGGATTGCGCTGCTGAGCCGGGTGGGCATCTCTATTTCACGCCAGCAGCGCCTGGGTGCACACCTCTATAGAGCGCTGCTGCGTCTCGCCGTACAGCTTCAATTCATCCATCGTCTGACGGCCCAGTGCCTGTTCGAACTCGGCCCTGTTTGAGTTGGCTGCGTAGTGACTCTGCGCCGTGTCGCCCAGGTTGGACTGAAAGATCCCCGCCGCACTCACTGGCAGAAAATCCTCATACACCAAGGGCTCCACGTCGATGTGGCCCGCAGCGATCAGCGCCTCCACTGTGCGCGGCTGATCCGCTGCACCGCGTGCCGCCAGGCCTTGTTCGGTGGCGAAGTAACGGTAGTAGGCCAGGCCCTGTTCACGCATCTGCGCGTGATCATCCGGGAAGGCCTGGAAGTGGTGTTCCATCAATTTTATATAGCGCGTGGCGTTACCCTCATTCGGGAAAGCGCCCAGTTCGTCGCGCGCGGCGTTCAGTAATTCGTCGTACAACGCGCGGCCTTTGGGCGTCAGCGCCACGCCGCGTTGTTCGATTTCGCCGAAACGCGCGCTGTGGCTGCCTTTGGCGTCGGTGAAGGCGATGGGCTCATCGAGGGCCTTGAAGCTGGTCTGGCGCAGCAGGATCGGGCACTGGCGGGGCGGCGGCCCTTCGATGACGGCTTTTGGCGTGATGCCTTTGCCGGGCATGGCGGCCTGTACCTGGTCGATGTCCAGGGTGCGCGGGGTCAGGTGGTTGATATGCGGCCCACGGAATGCGACTACGTCGGCGATCAAGCGGTGCTGGTCACTCAGTTGCTGGTATTGAGCGCCGGTCACGGTCGCCGTGTGATGCCAGCGGAAGGTCTCCAGGGCTTGGCGGATGAACGCTTCGGCGTCTTCGGCGTTGAGGCCGCCATCACGTTCCGCTTGTTCGATCAGCGCCAGGGCGCCCGGCGTGAAGATCGAGCGTTTGGCCAAAGCGCTTTCGGCGAAGGCGCGCAGTTCCAGGTTTTCGATCAGTTCCAGGCGCAGCAGCGAGGTGAACACGCGAAACGGGCTGGTTTGCAATGACTGCTCGTGCACGGCGCGAAAGGCCGTGGAATGCACCGGCACGCCCGCCGGCGTCAGGTCGTAATAGCCCACTGGCTGCATGCCCATCACCGCAAAAAGCCGGCCGATGGTGGCCAGTTCGGTCGCTGTGCCCAGGCGGATGGCGCCGTGGCGCTCCATGTCCAAACGCTGGATTTCCCCCGTGCGTTGCAGGTGCGCGGCCAGCGCTTGATCGTGCTCCAAAACCCCGGCATTGGTCTCGGCCACCAGCTCCATCAGCGCGCCATACAGTGGAACTTCATCTCTGTACATGTCGGACATGGCTCGGGAGAAACCCTTGCGGATGTCGTCGGGGCTGACATAGGCGACGGTTGGCATAGAAAAATTCCTGAACACGGTGGGAGGAGGTGAGGCCGTTGTCTGGATTTTGTTGGGCTGGGCGCGGCCATGCAAACGAAGAATCTTCAGGACTTCATTCTTCAAGAGAATGAAATGACGGGAATATGACAAAAAACGACGGCCGTGAAATTTCATTTTCGAGGGGGTTTTCCTAACTAATTCTTCACGAGGAGCGCCGGGGCCGTCATGAAACAATCGTCACGTTTGTAGGGATGAAAGCTGTTCTGCACACACCGCACATAAAAATATGTTTAGGGGCCGTCGTTAATGAAAATTTCTACACTGGCGTTATCCATCACCGCCGCCTTGCTCGCACAACAAGCCAGCGCCGATGATTTCGGGCTGGGTTCGCTGGGCACAGGTACCGGACACAGCGGCTTCCTGGAAGACAGCCACGCGGCTATCAGCTCGCGGACCATGTACTACAGCGCAGACAATCGTTCGGGGACCAGCAACGATTTGCGCGAAGCGGCAACACTGCTGCGCTTTGACTACAAATCCGGCTTCACCCAAGGCACCCTCGGGGTCGGCTTCGACGTGATGGCCTTCGGCGCCCTGCGTCTGGATGGCGGCGATGGCCACACCGCGGGCCCAGGCTTGTCCGGCAACGGCAACAGCTTCTTCCCGACCAAAAACAACGGCACCGAGCCGGCTGACTCCTTTGGTCGCGCTGCGGGTAACGTGAAGTTCCGCATTTCCCAGACCGAGTTGCACGTCGGTGGTGGCCTGGCGCCGGTGTTGCCTATCCTGGTGTCCAACGACAGCCGTGTAGCGCCGCAGACCTTTGACGGCGGCATCCTGACGTCGAACGACATCCCGAACGTCACCTTCACCGGCGGTGAGCTGAACAAGGCCGAAGGCCGTGCGTCCAGCAACTCCACCGGCTTGAGCGTTGCCGGCGGCACTCGTGACAGCGACAGCTTCAAATTCGGTGGTGTGGACTACAAGCCTTTCGGTTCGTCTGACAACGCCATCGCTAAAAACCTGACGTTGCAGTACTACTACGCCAACCTGCAAGACTTCTACAAACAGAACTACTTCGGCCTGGTTCACGTACTGCCGCTGGGCAACGATCAGTCGTTCAAGACTGACCTGCGCTACTTCGACAGCACCAGCGACGGCAAAAACGGTGAAGCCGGCTACCAGTTCAACAACAACGGCGGCTATGCCAAACACGCCGGCGAAGTGGACAACAAAACCTACAGCGCCGCGTTCACCTACCAGTTGGGCGGCAGCAGCCTGATGCTCGGCCACATCGGCGTGAGTGATGACGGCGGCTTCGTGTGGGTCAACCAGGGCAGCATCGCCAACCCTCAGCCGCAAGGCGCAGGCGGCAGCGACTTCTACCTGTTCACCGACGCTGTGGTTGGCCAATTCTCCCGCGCGGGCGAGCAAGTCAACTTTGGCCAGTACACCTACGACTTCAAAGCCTTTGTACCGGGCCTGAAAGCTTCTGTGGCGTACCTGGACGGTTCCGACATCAAGTCCAAAGTGGCGGGTGGTTCCGACCAGAAAGAAAGCGAAACCGACTTCCGTCTGGATTACGTTGTGCAGGAAGGCCCGCTCAAAGGCTTCGGCACTACTTTCCGCACCGGTACTTACAAAGGCCACAACACCGGTACTGCAGACCAGGATCAAACCCGCCTGATCTTCAACTATACCTACGCGATCTTCTAAGAACGCGCTGCAAAACTCCCCATCTGGAGCGCTGTAAAACTGAAGGCCGCCTCATCCGCGGCCTTCAGTCTTTTTAGCGCCGGGGTGACTCTTCATGTGCATCCGGGGGCGGATGGGTTCTACACTGGCCGCCACTGTGTCAGTGCTGGAGGACCCGATGCCCGTCACGCCCGCCAACATCCTTGAAACACTCGAAGGCCAACGCCTGGCCACCCATGACGCCGCAAGCTGGCGCGAATGGGGCCCTTATTTAAGTGAACGCCAATGGGGCACGGTGCGCGAAGACTACAGCGCCGACGGCGACGCCTGGACCTACTTCCCCCATGAACATGCCCGCAGCCGCGCCTACCGCTGGGGCGAAGACGGCCTGGCCGGTTTCAGCGACAAGGCGCAACGCTGGTGCCTGGGCCTGGCCCTGTGGAACGAGCGTGACGCAATCATCAAGGAGCGCCTGTTCGGCCTGAATAACGCTGAGGGCAACCACGGTGAAGACGTCAAGGAACTGTACTTTTTCGTCGACGGCGTACCGAGCCATGCCTACATGCGCATGCTCTACAAATACCCCCATGCGGCCTTTCCCTATGCTGACCTGATCAGTGAAAACGCCCGGCGTGGCCTCGGCGATGCCGAGTACGAGGTGCTCGACACCGGCGTGTTCGAAGACAACCGCTATTGTGATGTCAGCGTCGAATACGCCAAGCACCAGCCCGACGATATTTTCATGCGAGTCACCGTGCATAACCGCTCGGACCAACCGACGCGCCTGCAGGTGCTGCCCCAGTTGTGGGCACGCAACGACTGGAGCTGGACCTTCGACGCACCCAAGCCGCAGTTGACGCTGGACGGCGATCACGTGTTGGCGCGTCACCACGAGCTGCCCGATCGCCACCTCAGTGCCTGGGGCCAGGACGGGGTGGAGTGGCTGTTCTGCGAAAACGAAACCAACTATCCCAAGCTGGACGGGCTGGCGGCGCTCGGGCCCTTCAAGGACGGCATCAACGATTACGTAGTGGGCGGCGTGCAGTCGGCGATTCGCCGCGACACGGGCACCAAGGTGGCCGCACGCTTTACCCTCGAACTGGCGGGTCTGGAAAGCAAAATCCTCTACCTGCGCTTTGCCCCCACGGATGCGCCCCAGGTCAATGCGCGCAAGCTGTTCGAAGCGCGTCGCCAGGAAGCGGATGACTTCTATGCAGCCCTGCAACACGGCATCAGCGATGAAGACACGCGCAATGTGCAGCGCCAGTCCCTGGCCGGTTTGCTCTGGTCCAAGCAGCTCTACTATTTCGACGTGAACCAGTGGCTCGACGGCGACCCGGCCCAACCCGCGCCACCGCCCGAGCGCCTGCACATCCGCAATACCCATTGGCGGCACCTGTCGAACTTCGACATCCTGTCAATGCCTGACACCTGGGAATACCCGTGGTACGCCTCGTGGGACCAGGGCTTTCAGGCAGTGGCGATTGCGCTGATCGACCCGGGCTATGCCAAGCAACAACTGTTGCTGCTGGTGAAGGACCGCTTCATGCACCCCAACGGCCAGTTGCCGGCCTACGAGTGGCGTTTTGACGATGCCAACCCGCCCGTGCATGCCTGGGCCAGCTGGCGCGTGTATCAGCAGGACAAAGCGCTGACGGGCGTAGGCGATATGGATTTCCTGGAGCGAATTTTCCATAAGCTGCTGCTGAATTTTTCCTGGTGGGTCAACCGCAAGGACGCCGAAGGGCGCAACCTGTTTCAGGGCGGCTTTCTGGGCCTGGACAACATCGCCTTGTTCGACCGCTCGGCCACCTTGCCGCCGGGTTACCAACTGGATCAGGCCGACGGCACGGCGTGGGTCGCCGCTTACGCGTTGGACCTGATGCGCATCGGCCTGGAGCTGGCCAAGCGTAATGCGGTGTACGTGGATATCTCGGTGAAGTTTTTCGAGCATTTCCTCTACATTGCCGGCGCCATCAACCGGGTCGACGACAATGCCGAAGGCCTGTGGGATGAGCAGGATCAATTCTTTTACGACGTGCTGCACCGCCCTGACGGCCAGAACGAGCCGGTGCGCCTGCGCTCCATCGTCGGCCTGATGCCGCTGTTTGCGGTGCTGGTGCTGGAGCAGCGTGAACATGAAGGGCTGCAAGGTTTGCGTGAGCGCTTGCTGGGCTTCATGAAACACCGGCCAGACCTGGCCAAGCTGGTGTCGCGCTGGAACGAGCCGGGGCAGGGCAACCGCCTGTTGCTGGCGCTGTTGCGGGGCGAGCGCACCAAGGACCTGCTGCGGCGCATGCTGGATGACAAGGAGTTTTTGTCGCTCTTTGGCGTGCGTTCACTGTCCAAGGCGTTTGCCGAACAGCCACTGGCGCTGAAGATGAATGGCGACACGCTGTGCGCACGCTACCAGCCCGGTGAATCCGACTCACGCTTGTACGGCGGCAACTCCAACTGGCGCGGGCCGTTGTGGATGCCGGTGAACTACATGCTGATTGAATCCTTGCGCGAGTTTCACCGTTACTACGCCAACAATTTCTCGGTGGAGTACCCGACGGGCAGCGGTTATCTGGCGTCGTTGGAGGAAGTGGCCGACAGCCTCAGTCAGCGTCTGACGCGATTGTTCCTGAGGGATGAAAATGGCCTGCGGCCGTCGATGGCCGGGTATGCGCAACTGGAGGCCGACCCGCTGAGCCGCGATCTGGTGTTGTTCCATGAGTATTTCCATGGCGAGACCGGGCGGGGGTTGGGGGCGTCGCATCAGACAGGGTGGACGGCGTTGGTGGCGTTGTTGCTGCAACCGAAAGCCTAGGTAAAACCGCGGACAAAAAATGTGGGAGCGGGCTTGCTCGCGAAAGCGGTGTGTCAGCATCAGATGCATTGACTGACACACCGCTTTCGCGAGCAAGCCCGCTCCCACAGGGATCAAGGTTGCCCTTGAATCAAGCCGGGAACAGCTCGCTCAGCTTCATGGCCAGCATCATGTCACCTTCAGTGCGCAGTTTGCCGCTCATGAACGCCTGCATGCCGTCGGTGTCGCCGCTGACGATGCCTTCCATGGTTTCGCCGTCGGTGACCAGAGTCACTTGGGCGTCAGGGTTTTCGCCTTCCAGCAGTTCGCAGGTGTTGTTCTTGACCACCAGCGAGAAATTCTGGGTGTCGTCGATACGGAAACCGAACACCAGGTCCAGGCCGTCAGCGGCGGCCGGGTTGAATTTGGCTTTCATTGCTTCTACAGCTTTGGCTACGTCAGTCATGGTTTCGATCCTTTAAGGTAGAGTCCAGTGACCTTGGGGTCACGGTTGGCCGCAATTCACCGGAAAGTGATGAGCTGCGGCGCCTTCAACAGTTGCAAGTGGGTATGACCGTTGAAGGAAGCCAGGGCCACCTCGCGACCGCGGAATTTCAGCTGGTTAAGCGAGGTGTTAACAATTTGCCAGTTCAGTTCGAAGGCCTGCGCGGCAGGCATTCGGGTAATCAAGTGGAGCAGGGCGGTGATGGTGCCGCCGGAGGTAAACACGGCGATCTTGTCGGCGTTGCCTGCGGCTTCCAGAATGCGTTGCAGGCCGCCCTGAACGCGCTCGACAAAGCCCAGCCAGCTTTCCAGGCCCGGCGGATCATAAGTGCCGGCCAGCCAGCGCTCGATGATCAGGGCGAAGATGCGTTGGAACTCGCTGCGGTTTTGCGCGCCGTTGCGCAGCACTTCCACGGCGTGAGGCTCGGTGGCGAGCAGGTCGGGCAGCAACGCGCGAATGATCGCTTCGGCGTCGAACTCATTGAACGCGCTGTCGATTTCCAGGCGCGGTACGGGCAGGCCAAGGGCGGTGTACTGATCAAAGGCGGCGGTGGCGGTGTGCTGCTGGCGACGCAGGTCGCCGGCGATGCAGCGGTCGAACGTCAGGCCCAGGTCTGCCAGGTGGCGGCCGAGCACTTGCGCCTGTTCCACACCGATGGGCGACAGGACGTCATAGTCGTCTGCACCGAAGGAGGCTTGGCCATGTCGAATCAGATAGATGCTGCCCACGTCCGTTTTCCCGGTACGTTGAAAGTCTGGCGAGGTTATGAGGATGCCTGCGAGCTGTCAATGAAAAAACATACGCTTGTTTTAAAAGGTCGTTAGAGGGCCGCTGCTGGCGGTTTGAGCACTGGCTCGAAGGCAGTGCCGTCGGTATGCTGGGGCAATCCGCGCCTGGCGCCGTGCAATTTTTTAAGGAGTCATATGGATTTTCTGGCTGAATACGCGAGTTTCCTGGCGAAGACCGTCACCCTGGTGGTCGCTATTCTGGTGGTGTTGATCAGCTTCGCGGCCTTGCGCAGCAAAGGCCGTCGCAAATCTGCCGGCCAGTTGCAGGTCAGCAAGCTCAATGATTTCTACAAGGGCCTGCGCGAGCGCCTGGAGTCGACCCTGCTCGACAAGGACCAGCTCAAGGCCCTGCGTAAATCCGAAAGCAAAGCCGAAAAGAAAAAAGGCAAGAAGAAACCCGAGGCCAAGCCTCGTGTGTTTGTGCTGGACTTCGACGGCGACATCAAAGCCTCGGCCACCGAAAGCCTGCGCCATGAAATCACCGCGCTGCTGAGCCTCGCGACACCGAAGGACGAAGTGGTGCTGCGCCTGGAAAGCGGCGGCGGCATGGTCCACAGCTATGGCTTGGCGTCTTCGCAACTGGCGCGTATCCGCCAGGCGGGTGTGCCATTGACCGTGTGCATCGACAAGGTGGCAGCCAGCGGCGGCTACATGATGGCGTGCATCGGCGAGAAGATTATCAGTGCACCGTTTGCCATCCTCGGTTCCATTGGCGTGGTGGCGCAGTTGCCCAACGTCAACCGCCTGCTGAAAAAACACGACATCGACTTCGAGGTGCTGACCGCCGGCGAATACAAACGCACCCTCACGGTGTTTGGCGAAAACACCGAGAAGGGCCGCGAGAAGTTCCAGGAAGACCTGGACATCACCCACCAACTGTTCAAGAACTTCGTGTCGCGTTATCGCCCACAGCTGGCGATTGATGATGTTGCGACCGGTGAAGTGTGGCTGGGTGTTGCAGCCCTCGACAAACAGCTGGTAGATGAGCTGCAAACCAGCGACGAGTACCTGGCGACTAAAGCCAAGACCGCCGAGGTGTTCCACCTGCACTATGCCGAGCGCAAAAGCCTGCAAGAGCGCGTGGGCCTGGCGGCCAGCGGTTCGGTGGACCGCGTGCTGCTGACCTGGTGGAGCCGGCTGACCCAGCAGCGGTTCTGGTAACCCGGGGATGCAGGCAACCCCAACTGTGGGAGCGGGCTTGCCCGCGATAGCGGTGGTTCAGTCAATCTATTCGTTGGCTGACACACCGTAATCGCGGGCAAGCCCGCTCCCACATTCAGGTTGGTGTCGGCGCGGAGGTCTGTTGCGCCAAGGGGATCGGGTTACGCATCAAAATCCCCACCACCAGCGCCCCCAGCAACCCCAACAACCCCGCCACCCACAACACCCCGCTGAACCCGCCCACAAATGCCTGCCGCGCCAATGGCTGCACCAGCGCCCGTGCCGATTCCGGCAATAAGCCCATCGCGGCCGGCATATCACCCGCCACCACCCGCGACGCAATGCCCGCCACCTGCGTTTGCCACTGCACGCCGATACTTGCGCTCAGCAACTGCTCGCTATGGCTGCTCAGTAGCGCGCCGTACACCCCAATCGCCAACATGATCGCGCTGAAACGCATGGTGGTGCTCATGCCCGACCCCATGCCCGCGCGGTCGCGCGGTATGCAGGCCATGATGTTTTTCTGGGTGTCGCCATTGAGCAGGCCGGCACCGGCACCGGTCACGGCAATCGCCAGGGCGAACGGCAGGTAGCCGCCGACATTGACCGCCCAGGCGCTCAACAGGTTGCCGCAACCCACCAGGGTCAAACCGGTTGCCATCAGCGTTGCCGGGGCGAAACGACTGGCCAGCCGCGCACCGATCCTTGGGCAAATCAGCATGGTCAAGGCAAACGGCAGCATGCCCAGGCCCGAGTGGATGGCGGAGAAACCCAAGCCGTTTTGCAGGTAGAACGGCAGCAGCGTCATCATCACCTGGGCGCAACCGGCGTAGGCAAACATCCCCAACAAAGCACCGATAAAGCGTGGGTGGCGAAACAGTTGCAAGTCCACCATGGGCCGTTGTTGCACACGTTCGACGATGACAAACACGCCCAGCAATAACGCGCCGCCCACCAGGCGCGCGCCGGTCAGCGGGTTGCCCCAGCCGATGCGGTTGGCTTCGATCAGGCCCCAGATCAGGCACAGCAGGCTGGCGCTGAACGCCAGGCTGCCCCACGGGTCCAGGCGCGCGGACTGGGCGTCGCGGGACTCCGGAATCGCGCGCACTGCCAGCGTCATCAGCGCCAGGCCCACCGGCAGGTTGAGATAGAAAATCCAGCGCCAGCCCAGGTACTCAGTGATCAAACCACCCAGGGTTGGCGCGGCAGTCATTGCCACGCCCATGCAGGCGCCCCAGAAGGCCCAGGCTTTTGCGCGCTCCACTTCATCGTGAAAGGTGTGGCCGATGGAGGCCAGGGCTGAGGTCAGCAGCAAGGCGGCGCCGACGCCTTTTACCGCGCGGGCAATGTCCAGGAACAAGGCACTGGGCGCAGCGCCGCAGCCCAGGGAGGCCAGTATGAAAATACTCAGGCCCCAGATCAGCGATTTCTTGCGGCCAAAGCGGTCGGCAATGCTCCCGGCGGGCAGCAGCAGGGCGGCGAAGGCCAGCATGTAGGCGCTGACCACCCATTCGATATCGGCGAAGTTGGCCCCCAGGTCGCGGGCGATGCTCGGCAACGTCACGGCGACGATATTGGTGTCGAGCACAATCAGCGAGCAGACGCCCGAGGCGGTGAGCAACGTCAGGCGTGGGCTGACCCGGCTCATGGCTTAATTACCTTGCAGGCAATACGGAAATGACGGTTGACGGACATCGCAGGGGCTCTTTAGTGTTGAGGTGCTGCAAGCTTATCCTTGGCCGCCGTTGCCTTTGTTAGCTGCCTGGAAGCACTTCATTACCTTTGAGCTAATCCTGAGATGGACATACGCCACTTCCGCTACTTTCTGGCTGTTGCCCGGCAGCGCAATTTCACTCGCGCGGCTGAACAGTTGGGCATCGCGCCTCCCACGTTGAGCCGGCAGATTCAGGACATGGAAACCGATCTGGGCACCCGTTTGTTCGTCCGCCAGCAACGCGAAGTCAGCCTTACGGAAGCGGGCGCGGCGTTGCTGATAGAGGCCGAAGCCACCGTACGCCAATTCGAATTTGCCCAGCGCAGTGCGCAGCGTGCCGGACGTGGCGAGATCGGCCATATCGAGCTGGGTTATGTGGCCTCGGCGGTGTATTCCGGCGTATTGCAGCGGCAAATGCAGGCGTTCAGCCAAGCGTTTCCTGATGTCAGCGTGAATGTGCGTGAGTGTGCGATGGCAACCTTGCCGGGCGCCGTGGCGGATGGGCGATGTGATATCGGCTACATCCGCTCGCCGATGGCCTTGCCGGACGGTGTGGAAGCCGTACGCCTGGACAGCGAAGGTTTTGTGCTGGCGCTGTACCGGGATTCATGGCTGCTGGGGCTGAAGGCTATCAATTGTGAACACCTGCAAAACGAGACCTTCATCCTGCCGGAACAAATCAGCGGCACCCTGCACGTGGCGGCGCGAGGGGGCTATGCACCGCGTCTCGGCCCGCAGCCGGGTGGGTTGGTCGCCGTGGTTGCGCTGGTGTCATTGGGGCAGGGAGTGGCGGTGGTGCCGGCGTCACTGGTAGGGCATGTAAGTTTGCCGGGTGTGGTGTTTCGGCCCATTCAGGGCAATGACGCCACTTCGTGGTTGTCGCTGATTCACCGGCGCTTTGAGAAGGCGCCGGCGGTGGTGCGGTACATTCAGCAGGTCAAAATGAGTGGATGAGCACAGGGCACAGTTCCTGTGGTGTCAGGTGAGGCGAGGCTGCACTGAGTCCGCCAGGCGGGTGAGGATCAGGCAGCACGACACCGCCCCGGCATCCAGCACGCCCAGCGAGCGCTCGCCCAAACGGCTGGCCCGGCCGATTTTTGCGATCAGGTCCTTGGTCGAGTCGCGGCCTTGGGACGCGGCGGCTTTCATGGCGTCCAGTGCGTCGTTGAAAGAGGCTCCGCTGGCATGGGCGCGCTCGAAGGCTCCAACCGCCGGAATCAGCGTATCCATCAGGCACTTGTCGCCTACGCCGGCTTCGGTAATGTCCTGCAACGAGGTCAAGCCGCCGCGCAGCAAATGGGCGAAGGTCGCCGCGTCGATGTCGTCACTGCCGCGCACTTCATCGGCCATGCCGATAAACAGGCTGCCATACAGCGGCCCCATGGAACCGCCGATGCCTTCCATCAGGCTCAGGGTCAGTTCATCCAGCGCCTCGGCCAGGGTCAGTTGGCGGCCTTCTATCGTGCGCCCGCAATGGGCGAAGCCCTTGGCCATGTTGATGCCGTGGTCGCCATCACCGATGGCGCCGTCGATTTCGCTGAGGTATTCACGGTTGGCCACGATCACGCTGACCAGGTCGCTGACGATGGCGCCGCCGTCACGGGTGGAAAAATGCTGGCTCATGGTTCACTCCGCCTGGGTCATGCCGATGGAGCGGCAGGGTTGGTCGATCAGGGTTTTAAGCTCGGCGTCGAGGCCGAGCAGGGTGAGGGTTACGCCCATCATTTCCAGTGACGTGAAGTAGTTGCCCACGTAGCAGCGGTGAATCTTCAAGCCCTTGGCCGTGAGCTGGCGCTCGACTTCGGCGTAGAAAATATACAGCTCCATCACCGGTGTGGCGCCCAGGCCCGAGACCAGCACCACCACGCTGTCGTCCACGCTGAAGTCGCGGTCGGCGAGGATCGGCGCGAGCATGCGCTCGGCCATGGCAGCGGCAGATTCAATGGGGATGACTTCAATGCCCGGTTCGCCGTGATGGCCGATGCCCAGCTCCATCTGGCCGTCCGGAATCTGGAAATTCGGCTTGCCCACGGCGGCGATGGTGCAGGGCGTCAGGCCGATACCGATGGAGCGGCAGTTATCGACCGTTTTTTGCGCAACACGGATCACCCCGTCGAGGTCGTAATGCTGGGCGGCCGCAGCGCCGCCGATCTTCCACATGAAGATTTCCCCGGCCACACCACGACGTTTGGCTATATCGGCCTTGGGCGCCGACGCCACGTCATCGTTGGCCACCACGGTGCGGATGCGCATGTCTTTGCTGGCGGCCATTTTCATGGCCAGCTTCACGTTCATGTTATCGCCGGCGTAGTTGCCATACAGGCAGGCCACACCTGCGCCATGGTCGGCGGCGCGGAAGGCGTCGAAGAAGCTTTTGGCGGTGGGTGAGGAGAAGATTTCGCCGACGGCCACGGCGTCCACCAAGCCTGGGCCGACATAGCCGAGAAAGGCGGGTTCATGGCCCGAGCCGCCACCGGTGACGATACCGACGCAGCCTTGTGCCGAAGGTTTGGCCTTGACGATCACCCGAGGGTTGCTCTCGTATTGGCGCAGTTCGGGGTGCGCGACCAGAATGCCGCGCAGCATGTCCTCGACCACCTGGTCCGGATCATTGATGACTCGATTCATAACGCGGGTTCCTGTTCTTGTTCTCGTTGTATAACAACAATCCAGTGTGGGAGCTGGCTTGTTGTGGCGAGGGAGCTTGCTCCCGCTGGACCGGGCTGGCGCTCCAGTGCGAAGCGCTCCCAAGATTTAAGGGCTGCTTCGCACCCCAGCGCAAGCAAGCTTGCTCGCCACAACAAGCCGGCTCCCACAAGGGGCTGCGTCGGTGAAATCAGGGTTCGAGTACCACTTTGAGCGACTTGTCCCCACGCTCCATCACCGCAAACGCTTCCTTGAAATCCGCCAGCGCAAATTTGTGGGTCACCACGTCGCGCATGTCGATCTTGCGGTTGCCGATAAAGTCGATGGCGCGCGGGTACATGTACGGCCCCAGGTGCGAGCCCAATATGTCCAGTTCCTTGCGGTCGCCGATGATCGACCAATCTACCGTGGCCTCGTCATTGAACACGCTGAATTCGACGAAACGCCCCAGCTTGCGCAGCATCGCCAGGCCCTGGTTCACGGCTTTGTGGTGCCCGGTGGCTTCGATATAGATGTCGCAACCATAACCGTCGGTGATTTCACGGATTTTGGCCATCACGTCGACTTCGGCCGGGTTCCACACTTCGTCGGCGCCCATTCGCAGGGCGAGGGCGGCGCGTTCGGGTTTCATGTCCAGCACGATCAGCTTTTTCGGGTTGCGCAGGCGCACGGCGCCGATGATGCCCAGGCCCAGCGTGCCGGCACCGGCCACCACCACGACATCGTCATGGTCGACATTGGCGCGTTCGGCGGCGTGCAGCGAGCAGGCGAGCGGTTCGATCAGGATCGCCTCGTCGGGTGCGATGGATTCCGGCACTTTGTGAATGATGCCTTCCTTGGTGAAGATCATGTACTGGGCCATCGCGCCCTGCACATTGTTCTGGAAGCCATACAGGTCGTGCTTCTGGCACATCCAGTACTGGCCGTGGTTGCAAAAGCGGCAGCCCCAGCACGGCACGATCTGTTCCGAGATGACCCGGTCGCCGACGCTCACACCGCGTTTTTCCGCGCCAGGCCCGAGCGCGACCACGCGGCAGACGAATTCATGCCCAGGGATCATCGGCGGTTTCACGTAGCGCGGCTGCTCGGCGTCGCCCCAGAATGACGGCGCGCCACGGTAGGTCTTGATATCGCCCATGCAGATGCCGCACAGTTCGACCTTGGTCAGAATTTCGTCGGGCCCGGGTGTGGGCACGTCGACGGTTTCCAGGCGGTAGTCTTCCGGGCCATGGCAGACCACGGCCTGCATGGTTTTCGGGATGACCGGGGACAGTTGTTCAGGTGTGCGTTCGGTGACGGTGGACATGACAAGACCTCACGGCAAAAAATGAATTACTGAATGCTGTAGCCGCCATCAATCACCATGTTGGCGCCGGTGATCATCTGCGCGGCGTCGCTGAGCAGGTACAACGCCAGCCCGGCGATTTCTTCCGGTTGGGCAAAGCGGCCCGCCGGGATCTGCAATTTGGCCTTTTCACCGACTTCACCGGCCCAGGCTTTTTTGCCCAGCGCGGTCTCGACGATGGTCGGGGAGATGGCGTTGACGTTGATCTGCGGCGCCCATTCCATGGCCAGTACCTTGGTCATGCCGACAATGGCCGCCTTGCTCGCGCAGTAAGCGACGTGGCGATCCAGGCCGATGACGGCGGCCTGGGAGGCGAGGTTGACGATGCGCCCGCTGCCCTGGGCCAGCATGTGTTTGGCACAGGCCTGGGCCACGAAAAAACTGGCTTTGAGGTTGATGTCCAGGGTGGTGTCCCAGGCGCTTTCGCTGACATCGATAGCCTTGTCCAGCAACACCACGCCGGCGCTGTTGATCAGGTAGTCCAGGCGTTGGAAGTGTTCGAACACCTGGTCGATGGTGGTTTGTATCTGGCCGATCTGGCCGAGGTCGACGGCAATGCCCAAGTGGCCGTTGCCCAGGCTGGCGGCGACTTCAACCACGGCCGGGTCGCGGTCGAGCAGGGCCACGCGCGCGCCACGTTCGGCCAGTAAGGCGGCGCACGCCAGGCCGATGCCGGCAGCGCCGCCAGTGATCACCGCGCAACGGCCGGTGAGGTCGAAGGCTTGGTTCCAGAAACCCGACATGAATGACTCCATTTTCGAAAACAGTGGAGATCCAATGTGGGAGCGGGCTTGCTCGCGAAAGCGGTGTATCAGTTAACAGATGTGTTGTCTGACACACCGCTTTCGCGAGCAAGCCCGCTCCCACATTTGGATTGCATTTACACGTTTAAACCGTCATTTGCCGCCGCTGACTTGCTGGTACAGCGCATCCGCATTCGCATTGGTCACCGGCACCCACGGCAGGATGTAGTTCTTGGCCGTGCCATCGCCCCATTTCACGTCCTTGGCGTAGCGCTCCCAAATCACCGACTGCGGCTTGTAATCCTTGCCGGCCAGTGCGCGCAATGCCACATCCAAAGCGCCTTGGGATTGGGCCTGGGCGTCTTGCAGGAAAGTGGTGACTTCATCTTTCTTTGCCGCCTGGATCGCGTCCGGCATGCCGTCAATCGAGGTAACCGGCACGTCCTTGGACGACAAGCCATGGGACTTCAAGGCCTGCACCGCGCCGAGGGCCATGTCGTCGTTCTGCGCGATCACACCGTTGATGCCTTTGGGGTGGGCGTTCAGCCAGTCTTCGGTGAGGGTCAAGGCCTGGGCGCGGTCCCAGTTGGCGGTTTTCTTCTCGATGATCTTGATGTCAGGGTGCTTGCTCAGCACCTCCAGCTCGCCTTTTTCGCGGTCGATTTGCGCCGACTGGCCAATCGGCCCCTGGATGATCACCACGTTGCCTTTGCCATTGAGCTTGTCGACCATGGCCTGGGCCTGCAGGCGACCGCCTTCCACGTCGTCATTGCCCACATACGGCACGGAGGCATCGGCTACTTTCGTATTGGAGGCGATGACCACCACGTCGTTGCTCATGGCTTGCTTGACGGTGCCGACGCCGGCCTTGGTGTCGATAGGTACGAACAAGATGGCGTCGTAGTGTTGGGTCACCATGTTTTCAATCTGGTTGTTCTGGGTCAGGGCGTCGTAGTTGCCGTCGAACACGGTCAATTGCACGGTGCCATCCTTGACTGCCGGGTGTTCCTTGAGCTCACGGACCCAGTTCTGCATGAACTGGCCCTTGAGGCCGTAGACGGCGGCGCCGATTTTGTACGTCTTGCCATCGGCTGCCATGGCGATACTGCTGGCGAGCAGGGAGAGAGCCGCCACGGCGGCCAAGGTGGTACCCAGTTTCATAAGTAGAACTCCGGTTATTGTTGTGGGTCGTTCTCTAGCGTTTTTTCTTGCGCCACACGTCGATCAGTACTGCGAACACGATGATCAGGCCCTTGGCGACCTGTTGGTAATAGGAGGACACCCCCAGCAGGTTCAGCCCGTTGTTGATCACGCCGATCAGCAGTGCGCCAAACAGCGTGCCGACAATGCTGCCGGTGCCGCCCGAGAGGCTGGTGCCGCCGATCACCACGGCGGCAATCGCGTCCAGCTCGTAGGAAACCCCGGCCTGGGGCAGGGCGGAGGTGGTGCGCGCCGACAGCACGACGCCAGCCAACCCCGCGAGCAACCCCGAGACCACGTACACCGAAAACATCACCTTGCGCACGCCAATGCCCGAGGTGCGCGCGCTCTTTTCATTGCCGCCCACCGCGTACACATAGCGCCCGTAAGTGGTGTAGCGCAGCACCATCCAGAAGATCAGCGCGACCACGGCGAAGATGATGATCGGGATGCCGATCGGGCCGATCTTGCCGATGCCCAGTGCCAGGTAAGCGTCGGGCAGGTCGGTGATCGGGCTGCCGTCATTGAGGATGAAGGTCATGCCCCGCGCGATGCTGAGCATGCCGAGGGTGGCCACGAAGGGCGGGATCGACAGGTTGGCGACCATGAAACCGTTGACGACACCGAGCATCGCCCCGGCAAACATCCCGGCGCTGACCGCCGCGAGCAAGCCGTAACCCTGGGTCGCGACCATGGCGCTGCACAACCCGGCAAAGGCCAGGATCGAGCCCACCGACAGGTCGATGCCCTTGGTCAGAATCACGTAGGTCATGCCCACGGCGAGGATGCCGTTGATCGAGGTCTGGCGCAGGATGTCCATCCAGTTGCGCCAGGTCATGAAGTATTCGCTGGAAAACGCCATCACCACACACAGCAGGATAAACACCAGCGGCAGGCCGAAACGGTCGAGGGACAGGCGCAGGCGATTGCGCGGCTGGGCTGTGATGGGAGCAGTAATGGAGGTTTTGGCATTCATGAGGCAAGACTCAGCAAGGCTTCCTGGGAAAGGGCGGTGTCGGTGCTGATGGTCACCAGCCGGCCGCCTTTGAATACGGCGATGCGATCGCTCAGGTGCAACAGTTCCGGGGCTTCGGACGACACCACGATGGCGGCGCCGCCGGCGCGCACAAACTGGTCGAGCAGGTGATAGATCTCCTGCTTGGCGCCTTCATCAATGCCGCGCGTAGGCTCGTCGCAGAGCAGGCACACCGGCTCGGTGGACAGGCATTTGGCGAGCACCACTTTCTGCTGGTTGCCGCCACTCATTGAGGCCACCGGCAGCTCCAAAGACGAGGTCTTGATCTGCAGGCGTTTGACCATGTCCTGCGCGAGCCGGGTTTCCTTGCGCGCGTTGATCAGCGACCAGCTCGACAGGCGCTTGTAAGCCGACAGCGCAATGTTGGAAAGAATGCTGCCGGTGAGCACCAGTCCGCTGTCCTTGCGGTCTTCGGTCACCAGTGACATGCCGGCGTCGATCGTGGCTTTGGGCTGGCCAATGGGCATCGGCTTGCCTTGCAGGGTCACGCTGCCGGAGTCGGCGACGGTCAGGCCGTAAATGCAGTTGAGAAACTCGCTGCGGCCCGAGCCCATCAGCCCATAAATGCCGAGGATTTCGCCTTGGCGCAGTTGCAGGCTGATGTCGTGGAACTCGCCGTTGCGGCTCAGGTTGTCGACTTGCAGGCAGGTGTTGGCGGCGCATTCGCGGCCGACCTTGTGGTCGATGCGCGTCAGTTCCTGGCCGACGATGCCGCGCACCAGATGGTTGCGGTCGATGTCGGCCATGCGCCCGCTTTCCACAAAGGCACCGTCACGGAAGATGCTGTAGTCGTCGGCGATCTGCGCCAGTTCGCTGAGGCGGTGCGACACGTAAACAATGCCTGCGCCGCGAGCGGTGAGGCGGCGGATGGCTTTGAACAAGGTCTCGGCTTCGCGTTCACCGATGGCTGACGTGGGTTCGTCCATGATCATCACCTGGCAGTCATGGCTGAATGCCTTGGCGATTTCCACCAGTTGGATTTGCGCCACGCTCAGGCGGTGCATGGGGCTGGTGGCGTCGACGTCGAATTCGAGGCTTTCGAGCAGTTCGCGGGTGCGGCGGTTGAGGGTCTTGCTGTCGACGATGCAGCCGGCGCGGCGCGGTTCGCGGCCCAGCCAAATGTTTTCGGCGACGGTCATGTAAGGAATGGGTTCCAGCTCCTGGGTGATCATCGCGATCCCCGCCGCCAGGGCGTCACTCGGGCGGTTGAACTGCACGGGTGCACCGTTGAGCACAATGCTGCCGGCGTCACGCTGGGTGATGCCCATCAGGATGCTCAGGAAAGTCGATTTGCCTGCGCCATTGCCGCCGCATAACGCGTGGACGCTGCCGGCCCGCAGAGAGAGGCGCCCGTCACGCAGGGCGGGTACCCCGGCGTAAGCCTTGGCGACGTGTTCAGCCTGGAGCAGTAATGGCGTGGCCATCGGCGTGTCCTCGTGCTGTGAATTCTTATTAGGTCGCACAGTCATGTTGCGCTGTGATCATATGTGTACCAAATGAAATTCTGATCAGTCAATCTCTTTAATGTAAATGATGCGATTCTCATCTCTAGGCCGAAATATGCCTGAATAGAGGGCTTTGACTGCCAAGTCAGTTAAAAGCTGCTTGACACGAAGGGCTGAATGCACGCGAAATGTCTGATCGGAATTTCACTTGATGATCAAATGATCAGTCAAAAAGCAGAATCACGGCAGCGGAGCCAGACGCCATGAACACACCTTTCCCGGTGGCTATCGGATGCGATGAAGCGGGTTTTGAGCTCAAAGAGCTGTTGAAGCGCCATATCGAGGCGCTGGGTTACCCGGTGACCGACTTCGGTACCCATTCCACCGCGCCGGTGCTCTACCCGGACATCGCCCTGGCCGTGGCCAATGCGATTAACGCCGGGCAGCAACGCCTGGGCGTGCTGGTGTGTGGCACCGGGATCGGCATGGCGATTTCGGCCAACAAGGTGCTGGGCATTCGTGCGGCGCAGGCCCACGACACCTATTCGGCAGAGCGTGCGCGCAAGAGTAACGATGCGCAGATTTTGTCCATCGGTGCGCGGGTGATCGGCGCCGAGCTGGCGAAAAGCATCGTCAAGTCGTTCCTTGAATCGGAGTTCGAAGCCGCGCGCTCCGGGGCCAAGGTCGACCGTATCAACGCGATTGAGCGTGACGGGCATCAGTAGTGGACGGAACGGGGCAAGAGCCGGGAGAATGCGCCTTTGACGCCGAAACGGAAGCCCGTCCCCATGAGTGACAGTACCCAGCGCATTGCCAGCGATATCGATCAAATGACCGAAGTGGCGATGCTCTATTACCTTGAGAACGTCACTCAGGAAGCCATTGCCAAGCGCTTCGACCTGTCACGTGCGAAAGTCAGCCGCTTGCTCAAGCGTGCGCGCGATGAAGGGATTGTCGAGGTGCGCGTGCTGCAGCACCCGGCGATGAACAACGAACTGGAGCGCGCGCTGGTGGAGCGTTTCAAGCTCGACCGCGCATTGATTGCGGTCGACCACAGCGAGCCCGACACCCAGCGCTCGGCCGTTGCCAGCCTGGTGGCCAATTACCTGAACAAAACCCTGGGCGACGGCATGATTGTCGCCGTGGGCATGGGGCGTAATGTTGGCGCGGTCGCCGATAACGTGTTTTTGCCGGTGACGCGCAATTGCACGTTTGTGTGCGCCATCGGCGGTTCGCTCAAGGCGGGCGAATACATGAACCCGGACCATATCTGCCGTCGTCTGGCCCTGCGTTTTGGCGGCGAGAGTGAAAGCCTGTACGCGCCGGCACTGGTGGCCAACCCGGAGCTGCGCGGCGTACTGATCAATAACGACACCGTGCGTTCGACCCTGGACCGTGCTCGGCGGGCGGACATCGCGTTGATTGGTATTGGCGACATGAGTGAAAACAGCAACATGGTGCGCATGGGCTGGTTCTCACCGCAGGAAATCGCCCAGGCACGGTTGTCCGGCACGGTGGGTGACATGATGGGGTATGACTTCATCGACATTCACGGGCAGCCGGCGGTCAACGCGATTCAGGGGCGGGTGATCGGGTTGACGGTGCAGGAGCTGTTCCGCATCCCGGATGTGGTGGCCATTGCCAGTGAGAACACCAAGGCGGCGGCGACACTGGGGGCGTTGCGGTCGGGAGTGATCAATACTCTTGCAACCACCGTGACGAATGCACACACCATCCTGGCGCTGGATGATGCGACGCGAAAGTCCTGACACTGCACAGGTCGACCCTGCAGAGCAGGCCCCTGTGGGAGCTGGCTTGCCTGCGATGCAGGCAGCTCGGTCTGTCAGTAAAACCGAGGTGATGCTATCGCAGGCAAGCCAGCTCCCACAGAAGTTATGTGTCGAGTTCTACAGATCTTGTAATAGTTTTACGTTGTGGGAAATGTGACTCTCGGCTGTACGATTCAAGTCCTTTTCCCATCACAGGACTTACATGAACACCCTCTCGGAGCCTCCCAGTCGTCTTTCCCCAAGACAACCGCTGCTGCTGTTCCCTCTGAAGCACCCCGTATTTCGCCTGCTAACCTTGTCCCGGTCCACTGACCGCGCATTGCCGTGCCCGGCATTCTGAAAAACCGATAAAGAGACTCTATAAATGGAATGGTTAGCGGATCCAACGGCCTGGCTCGGCCTGTTGACCTTGATTGTGCTGGAGCTGGTGCTGGGCATCGACAACCTGGTGTTTATCGCAATTTTGGCGGACAAGCTGCCGCCGCACCAACGCGACCGTGCGCGGTTGATCGGTTTGTCCCTGGCCTTGCTGATGCGCCTGGGCTTGCTGGCGAGTATTTCGTGGCTGGTCACCCTCACGCAGCCGCTGTTCGAGGTGTTCGACAAGAGCTTCTCGGGCCGCGACTTGATCATGCTGTTTGGTGGTGTGTTCCTGTTGTTCAAGGCCACCATGGAGTTGCACGAACGGCTCGAAGGCCATGTGGCCCAGCGCACGGGCAATGCCGCCTATGCGATGTTCTGGCCGATCGTTGCGCAGATTGTGGTGCTCGACGCCGTGTTCTCCCTCGACGCGGTGATTACCGCCGTGGGCATGGTGGACGAGCTGGCGGTGATGATGATCGCGGTGATCGTGTCCATCGGCGTGATGATTGTGGCCAGTAAACCGCTGACCCGTTTCGTCAACGCGCACCCGACGGTGATCATGCTGTGCCTGGGCTTCTTGATGATGATCGGTTTTGCCTTGACCGCCGAAGGCTTGGGTTTCCATATTCCCAAGGGCTACCTGTACGCGGCGATTGGCTTCTCGATCCTCATTGAGCTGTTCAACCAGATTGCCCGCGCCCGTCGCAAGAAGTCGGCGCAGGGCACCTTGCCGGTGCGTCAGCGCACAGCCCACGCGGTGATGCGCTTGCTGGGTGGTCGCAGCCTGGCGGTGGAGGGCGTGGATGACGAGGTGGCCGATTTGCTCGGCGAGCCGGACGCCAACCAGGGCCCGCTGTTTGACCGACGTGAGCGCGTGATGATCAGTGGTGTGCTGCAACTGGCCGAGCGGCCGATTCGCACGCTGATGACGCCACGGGCCAAGGTTGATTGCATTGATCTGGCAGACGACCCCGAGACAATACGCCTGAAGCTGATGCACTCGTCCTACTCGCGGTTGCCGTTGATCCGTAACGGTGCGGTCGATGAGCCGTTGGGCTTTGTGCACAAAAAGGAGCTGCTCAAGGAATACCTGGCCGGTAACGAACCTAATCTTGAGCACCTGGCGCGCCGTGCGATCAACCTGCTGGAGAGCTTTTCGGTGCTCAACGCGCTGGAGCAGATGCGCCAGGAATCGACCCACATCGCGTTTGTGATCAACGAATTCGGCGATTTCATGGGCGTGTTGAGCATGACCGACATTCTCGAGTCCATCGCCGGTGAGTTGCCGGACGCCAGTGAGATCGAAGGGCCGGACATTGAGGAGGAGGCGGGCGGGTTCCGCGCCAACGGTGCCTTGAACCTGAACCAGATTCGCCAACGCACCGGTTTTCAAGCGGCAGCCACCGAGGATTACCAGACCCTGGCGGGCCTGGTGATGAGCCTGTTGGACCGCCTGCCCGTGGTCGGTGACAGCCTGGAACACGAAGGCTGGCGTCTGACGGTGGCGGCGGTGGAAGAGCGAAGGGTTACCCAGGTGTTGCTGGTGCCGATTGACGGTAAACCGGGGCGGGGTGCCGCAGGTTCATAGCTACAAATAGATCGGAAGGTCGGGAAGCGCTGTGCCGGAGAGGTGGTGGGAGAAAATTCCCCGCAGGTAATCTTCTTGATCTTCCGGAAAACCGATCCCCAGGTACCTTTCCACCTCCTCGTTATTTTTATACGCCACGAGGGTAGGTGTTCCGATGTCTGCCAATGCATCGATTTTCGGGGTTTGTGTTGTATCCAGAATGATGCTTTTAACCGTGCCGGCATATTCCTCGGCAATCGATTCAAACCGTTTGTTGGCGCCTTGGCATGCTTCGCAGTAAGGGGAGACAAACAGCACAAATACCCACGAATCCTGTTTCACGATCTCCCAATATTCCTTGGGATGATTGATGACCGTATTTGCCAACCCCATGATGATCTCCTTGTGTACCCAGCGACATGTTGCTGTCCGGTACGCTAAATCCGCAGATCATCAGTGTCTACTGTCAACCTTTACAGGTCTGCTGCATCCCGCTCCACCCGCTCCCGGGCCTTGCGCGCCTGGCTCGCACACTTCCTGTATTCCTCATTGTCCCGGGACGCCTTGGCCTTGCGATAACCGTGATGGTTCTGGCTGGTGTAGTCGGTGCTGTAGGCCTCTTTAAGCTTTTGCAGTTCTTCTTTGCATTCGCGCCGGTCGTTGGTGGCCGAGGCGTTGCCGGCCAGCAAAAGGGCAAGCAAAAGCAGCACAGGGCTGAGTTTCATCGGGGCGGGATCCTTGTCGGCGTTGATGTGCCAAGGCTAGTCCAGCGCGAGGATTTTTCCATGTGTGCGGGCGCACCCCAATGGTGCGTGGTAACACGGTTGTGGCGCACCGGGTTGGCGCTGTCACCGGGGTGTGGGGCCCACGGTAGCAACCAGCTGCAGAGTGCTGGCTTAACGCCTTGTCTCGCCAAGATATTTATCTGATTGATTTATAACGAATTTATCCCTGTCATATTTTTCTGTTACCGCGTATGGCACACTTTCTGCTGTCTATTCCGTTGTTACATACTAAGTTCCGGTATAGCGGAATACACAACTCCTGGAGTGCTTGTCATGCATCACCGACCTTCCGTGTTTAAAGCGTGTGTTTTTCTCTTCGCCGCATCGGCTTCCCTCGCAAGCGTAGTGCACGCGGCGGACAGCAAGCTCGATGATGTGCTCAAGCGTGGGCACCTCATCGTGGGTACAGGCAGTACCAATGCGCCGTGGCACTTCCAGGGAGCGGATGGCAAGTTGCAAGGTTTTGATATCGACATCGGCCGTATCGTGGCCAAAGGGTTGTTCAACGACCCGAGCAAAGTCGAGTTTGTGGTGCAGTCGTCCGATGCACGTATTCCCAACCTGCTGACCGACAAGGTCGACATGAGTTGCCAGTTCATCACCGTCACCGCCAGCCGTGCACAGCAAGTTGCCTTTACCTTGCCGTACTACCGTGAAGGCGTGGGCCTGCTGTTGCCGATCAACAGCAAGTACAAAGAGATTGAAGACCTGCAAGCCGCCGGCGATGGCGTCACCGTAGCCGTGCTGCAGAACGTGTACGCCGAAGAACTGGTGCATCAGGCCCTGCCCAAAGCCAAGGTTGACCAGTACGACAGCGTCGACCTGATGTACCAGGCCGTGAACTCCGGCCGTGCCGATGCGGCCGCCACCGACCAATCCTCGGTCAAGTACCTGATGGTGCAAAACCCTGGCCGCTACCGCAGCCCGACCTACGCCTGGAGCCCGCAAACCTACGCGTGTGCCGTCAAGCGTGGCGACCAGGACTGGCTGAACTTCGTCAACACCGCGCTGCATGAAGCCATGACCGGTGTGGAGTTCCCAGCCTACAAAGCTTCGTTCAAGCAGTGGTTCGGTGTGGACCTGCCAGAACCTGCGATCGGTTTCCCTGTTGAATTCAAGTGATGTGTAAACCGGGGGCGCAGCGTGTTGCGCCCCGCTTTAGGTACTGCCGACCATGAACTATCAGTTGAACTTTGCCGCCGTGTGGCGCGATTTCCCCAGCTTGCTGGCGGGGCTCGGTCTGGGCCTTGAGCTGGCCTTGCTGTCGATCGCGATTGGCTGCGTGATCGGCCTGATGATGGCGTTTGCCATGCTGTCCAAACACCGTGCGTTGCGAGTGCTCGCTTCGGTGTATGTGACGGTGATCCGCAACACGCCGATCCTCGTGCTGATCCTGTTGATCTACTTCGCACTGCCCACGCTCGGGGCGCGCCTCGACAAGATCCCCTCGTTCATCATCACCCTGTCGTTGTACGCCGGTGCTTACCTGACCGAAGTGTTCCGCGCCGGGCTGTTGAATATTCCCAAGGGGTTGCGTGAAGCCGGCCTGGCCATTGGCTTGGGCGAGTGGCGCATCCGTGCGTACATCACCGTGCCGGTGATGCTGCGCAACGTGCTGCCGGCGTTGTCGAACAACTTCATTTCGCTGTTCAAGGACACCTCGCTGGCCGCCGCAATCGCGGTGCCGGAGCTGACCTATTACGCCCGCAAGATCAACGTCGAAAGCTACCGGGTGATTGAAACCTGGATGGTCACGACCGCGCTCTACGTGGCTGCCTGTTACCTCATTGCCATGCTGCTCCGTTACCTGGAACAGCGTCTGGCGATCCGTCGTTAAGGAGGGTGTCCATGTACGAGTCCCCCAGCTGGTTGCATGAGTTGTGGATCGCCCGGGATACCCTGTGGGCGGGCTTTCAAACCAGTGTGTATGTCTCGGCGCTGGCCATTATTTTCGGCACGTTGATTGGCATTGTTGCCGGGTTGATCCTGACCTATGGCAAGTTCTGGATGCGTGCGCCGTTTCGCCTGTATGTCGATTTGATCCGTGGTACGCCGGTGTTCGTGCTGGTGCTCGCCTGTTTCTACATGCTGCCGGCGCTCGGTTGGCAAATCACCGCGTTCCAGGCCGGTGCGGTCGGGCTGACGCTGTTTTGCGGTTCGCACATTTCGGAAATCGTGCGCGGCGCGCTGCAAGCCATTCCCCGTGGGCAACTGGAAGCGGGCAAGGCGATTGGCCTGACGTTCTACCAGTCCCTGGGCTATGTGCTGTTGCCTCAGGCGCTGCGTCAGATCCTGCCGACCTGGGTCAACTCGTCCACCGAAATCGTCAAGGCCTCGACCTTGCTCTCGGTGATCGGCGTGGCCGAGTTGCTGCTCAGTTCCCAGCAAGTGATCGCACGCAACTTCATGACCCTGCAGTTCTACCTGTTCGCCGGGTTTCTGTTCTTTGTCATCAACTACGCCATCGAATTATTCGGGCGCTACATTGAAAAGCGGGTGGCTTTGCCATGAACCAACCTCAAAAAGAACAACCGCTGCTGAATATTCGCGGCCTGCGTAAACAGTACGGCCAGGTCGAAGTGCTCAAGGGCGTCGACCTGTCCATGCAGCGCGGCAACGTGGTGACCTTGATCGGCTCCAGCGGCTCGGGCAAGACCACCTTGTTGCGGTGCGTCAACCTGCTGGAAGAATTCCAGGGCGGGCAGATCACACTCGATGGCGAGTCCATTGGCTACAGCGAAATCGCCGGCAAACGGGTGCGTCACCCCGAGCGCGTGATCTCTCAGCACCGCGCAATGACCGGCATGGCGTTTCAGCAGTTCAACCTGTTCCCGCATTTGACGGCGTTGCAAAACGTCACCCTCGGCCTGCTCAAGGTCAAGAAAATGGGCAAGGACGAAGCCGTGGCACTCGCCGAAAAATGGCTGGACCGCGTGGGCTTGCTAGAACGTCGCAATCACTTTCCGGGCCAGCTGTCTGGCGGCCAGCAACAGCGTGTGGCGATTGCCCGCGCCATTGCGATGAACCCAAGCCTGATGCTGTTTGACGAAGTCACCTCGGCTCTTGACCCGGAACTGGTGGGTGAAGTGCTCAGCGTGATCAAGGGCCTGGCGGAAGAGGGCATGACCATGTTGCTGGTCACCCACGAAATGCGCTTTGCCTATGAAGTGTCCGACAAGATCGTGTTCATGAACCAGGGCCGCATTGAAGAGCAGGGCTCCTCGAAGGACATCTTCGAACGCCCGCAATCGCCGCGCCTGGCGGAATTTTTGAAAAATATTCGTTTTTAATCAGGAGTTATTTTTATGAGCATTACTCGTTACGGCGCCGGCAGCACCGCCGGTGGTGGCCAGCCTCGTCCTTTCGCCCGCGCGGTGGAAGCGGACGGTTGGCTCTACGTGTCGGGCCAGGTGCCGGCCGTGGACGGTGAAATCATCACCGGCGGCATCATCGAACAAACCCGCCAGACCATGCGCAACGTGGTGGCGATCCTCGAAGAAGCCGGCTACGAACTCAAAGACGTGGTGCGCGTGGGCGTTTGGCTGGAAGACCCGCGTGACTTCTGGAGTTTCAACAAGGTCTTCGGTGAATACTTCACCCCGGAACACGCCCCGGCGCGCGCCTGTGTGCAGGCCAACATGATGGTCGACTGCAAGGTGGAGATTGATTGCGTGGCGTACAAGAAAAAAGGCTAAATTGCCCCATTCTTGACATCACTAAAGATCAAATGTGGGAGCGGGCTTGCTCGCGAATGCAGTGGGTCAGTGAATGCATCTGTGACTGACCCACTGCATTCGCGAGCAAGCCCGCTCCCACAGGGGATCGCCAGTGCAGCACATACCTTTGATCGGACCGACAACTGCCATGACCGAAGACACCATCAAGCGCCGCGCCAAAGGACTGGACCGTGCATTCGATATCCTCGATTTTCTCAAGGAAATTGGCCAGCCCCTGCGCCCGAATGATATTGCCAGCGGCATCGGCAGCCCCAAGTCTACGGTTTACGAGTTGGTGGCGTCCCTGCTTGAGCGGCGCATCCTGGAAACCGTGGGCAAGGACGGTCACGTCTACCTTGGCCGCCAGCTGTACTTTCTCGGCCAGGCGCACCTGCGCCATTTCGACCTGACCCGCGAGGCCGACTTTGCCTTGCAGGAGATCGTCAGCCAAACCCACGAAACCGCGCAGATGTGCCTGCTCAACGGGCGCAAATACACGGTGGCGCTGATGCGTGAAGGCGAGCGGCATTTTCGCATCTCGTCGGACATCGGCGAAAACGCACCCATCCCGTGGACTGCCTCGGGGCGCCTGTTGCTGGGGCACTTGAGCGATCAGCAGATCATCGACCTGATCGACCACGACGACTTCATCCTGCCGGACGGTGAGCGCTTGCCGCTGGAAACCTTCCTGGCGCAAATCCGTCAGGCCTCCCTCGATGGCTTCTTTTCCTTCGATAGCGTGGCTGACACCTTTACCCATTGCTTTGCCGCCCCGGTACGGGACGCGCACGGCATCAGCATTGCGACCTTGTGCATCGTCGCGCCGCGCGCCGATGCGATCAAAAACTACAACGACTATCGCCGGGTGTTGATCGACAGCGCCAACAACCTGGCCCGGCGCATCAACGAATAGGAGTTTTCCATGTCTGCCCACAATGCCGTTGAAAAAGGCGCCGCCGCCGTTGGCGCGTACCTGGTTCGTGACGTCAGCCTGCCGGCCCTGGTGCTGCACCGCGACGCCCTGGAACACAACATTCGCTGGATGCAGGGCTTTGTCAGCAAGAGCGGCGCCGAGCTTGCGCCCCATGGCAAAACCAGCATGATGCCCGCGCTGTTCCAGCGCCAGATCGAGGCGGGTGCCTGGGGCATTACCCTGGCCAACGCCGTGCAGACCCGCGCCGCCTATGCCGGTGGCATTCGCCGCGTGCTGATGGCCAACCAACTGGTCGGCGCGCCGAACATGGCGCTGATTGCCGACTTGCTGGCCGACACCGATTTTGACTTCCACTGCATGGTCGATCATCCGGACAACGTTGCCGACCTGGGCCTGTTCTTCGCCGCCCGCGGCCTGCGCCTGAATGTGATGATCGAGTACGGCGTGGTCGGCGGCCGCTGCGGTTGCCGCAGCGAGCAGGAAGTGCGCGACCTGGCCAAAGCCATCAAGGCTCAGCCGGCCTTGGCCCTCACCGGCATCGAAGGCTACGAAGGCGTGATCCACGGCGAGCACGCCATCAGCGGCATCCGCGCGTTCGCCGCGAGCCTGGTGAGTTTGGCAGTGGACCTGCAAAACAACGGTGCTTTTGACCTGCCCAAGCCGATCGTCACGGCTTCAGGTTCGGCCTGGTATGACTTGATCGCCGAATCGTTCGAAGAGCAAAACGCCGCCGGCCGCTTCCTCAGCGTGTTGCGCCCGGGCAGCTATGTAGCGCACGACCACGGCATCTATAAAGAGGCGCAATGCTGCGTGCTCGACCGCCGTAGCGACCTCAATGAAGGCCTGCGCCCCGCGCTGGAAGTCTGGGCCCATGTGCAATCGTTGCCCGAGCCTGGCTTCGCGGTGATCGCGTTGGGCAAGCGCGACGTGGCCTACGACGCCGGTTTGCCGGTGCCGCTCAAACGCTACAAGGCAGGCATCTTGCCGGCTGAAGGCGATGACGTGACCGCGTGCAAGGTCACGGCGGTGATGGACCAGCATGCGTTCATGACCGTGGCGCCGGGGGTTGAACTGCGCATAGGCGACATCATTTCGTTCGGTACCTCGCACCCGTGCCTGACCTTTGACAAGTGGCAGGTGGGTTGCCTGGTGGATGAGCAGTTGCAGGTGGTTGAGAGCCTGCATACCTGCTTCTAGACCGAGTCGCGGCCATCGCAGGCAAGCCAGCTCCCACATTTTGAATTGTGAATACTTTCAACTGTGGGAGCTGGCTTGCCTGCGATGGGGCCCTAAAGAACACCCGAGACAACAGCCATGACCACCCAACCCCGCATCGCCCTCATCGGCGAATGCATGATTGAACTGCAACACCGCGCCGACGGCAGCCTGCACCAAAGCTTCGGCGGCGACACCCTGAACACGGCGGTGTACCTGCGCCGCGAACTGGGTGCCACCGGCAGCGTCGACTACGTCACCGCCCTGGGCGATGACAGTTTCAGCGATGCCATGTGCCAGCAATGGACCGACGAGGGCCTGGGCCTGGGCATGGTCCAGCGTTTGGCCGGGCGCTTGCCTGGTTTGTATTGCATCCAGACCGACGCCAATGGCGAGCGCAAGTTTCTCTACTGGCGCAACGAAGCGGCGGTGCGCGACTGTTTCACCACGCCTGCCGCCGAGCCGATCCTGGCAGCGTTGCCGGGTTACGACGTGGTGTATTTCAGCGGCATTACCCTGGCGGTGCTCGGTGAGGTGGGGCGTGAGCGTTTGCTGCAAACCTTGATCGAAACCCGCAGGCAAGGGGGCAAGGTGGTGTTCGACAACAATTACCGGCCGCGCCTGTGGGCCTCCGTGGAAGCGGCGCGCGCGGCGTATCACAAGGTGATGGCTGAAGTGGACATCGCCTTGCTGACCGAGGACGACGAGCGTGCGCTGTTTGGCTATGAAGACAGCGAGCAGGTGTTTGCGGCGTATCCGGTTATTGCTGAAGTGGTGCTCAAGCGCGGCGCGGATGCGTGTTTGATCCGGTGCGAGGGCGAGCGCTTTGCGGTACCGGCGCTGAAGGTCGAAAAGGTCGTGGACACCACGGCAGCGGGGGACTCGTTCAGTGCGGCATACCTGGCCAGCCGGCTCAAGGGCGGTTCGCCGGAGCAGGCGGCACTGGCCGGGCATCAGTTGGCCAGCCGGGTGATTCAGGTGCCGGGGGCTTTGATTCCTCGGTGAATGGCCGCCTGCGGCGGATCGCGGGCAAGCCCGGCTTCCACATTTGATCGGTGTACACCGGCCAATGTGGGAGCTGGCTTGCCTGCGATAGCGGTTTACAGCCAAGCCCCTTAGTCGCGGTAAAACACCTGCACCAAGTGGTACCCGAACTTGCTCTTGATCGGCCCATGCACCACCCGCAGGGGCTTCTTGAAAATCACCGCATCAATCGCCCCGACCATCTGCCCCGGACGAATCTCCCCCAAGTCACCGCCACGCTTGCCCGAGGGGCAGGTGGAATACTTCTTGGCCAGCACATCAAAGGCTTCGCCCTTGGCGATGCGCTGCTTGAGCTGTTCGGCTTCTTCACTGGTTTTCACCAGGATGTGACGGGCTTGGGCTTTCATCTTGTTACCTTGCAACGGTCAAACGGAAGGGCGCGCGATTATGCCTGAACTCACTCGACGACGTTGATCATGCTGCGGATTTTTGTCGCCAGCAGGTCGATGGAAAACGGCTTGGCGACCATGTCCATACCTTCCTCCAGGAAACCCTGGCGCTCGGCAGCTTTTTCGGCATAACCGGTCATGAACAACACGCGCAGGCCCGGGCGGTGCTGGCGGGCGATCTCCGCCAGTTGCCGGCCGTTCATGCCCGGCAGGCCGACGTCGGTGACCAGCAAGTCCACGCGCAAATCCGACTCCAGCAACGGCAACGCCGTACGCGCATCGGCGGCCTGGTGCGCGGTGTAGCCCAGTTCATCGAGCACATTGACCACCAGCATGCGCACCGCGGGGTCATCCTCGACTACCACAACCGCTTCGCCGGCCAGGGCCAGCGGTGCTTCGCCCAAATGGGTTGGAGCGCTGCTTTCCAGCGCGGTGCCATACAACCGCGGCAAATACAGGCGCACGCACGTGCCTTGGCCGGGTTCGCTCTGAATCGTTACATGGCCGCCGGATTGCTGGGCAAACCCGTAGATCATCGACAACCCAAGGCCGGTGCCCTGGCCGATCGGCTTGGTGGTGAAGAACGGGTCGAACGCCTTGGCGAGAATTTTCGGCGCCATGCCGGTGCCGTTGTCGCACACGCCGAGCATCACATAGTCGCCGGCCTTGACCGGTTCGAGGGTGGTGATGTCGGTGCCGTCCAGGTAGCTGTTGGCGGTTTCAATCAGGATTTCGCCGCCATCGGGCATGGCATCACGGGCGTTGATCACCAGGTTGAGCAGGGCGTTTTCCAACTGGCTGGCATCGGTGTTGACCGGCCAGATGTCCTGGCCCAGTTGCACGTTGAGCCCAATGTGCGCGCCTTTTGTGCGCCGGAACAGGTCTTCAAGTGACGCCACCAACTGGTTCGGGTCCAGAGGGCGGCGGTCCAGTGACTGGCGCCGTGAGAAGGCCAGCAACCGGTGGGTGAGGGCGGCTGCACGATGGGCGGAGGACACCGCGGCGTCGGTAAACCGGCCGATTTCATCGCTGCGCCCGGCGGCGATGTAGCGCTGCATCAAATCCAGGCTGCCGATGATGCCGGTGAGCATATTGTTGAAGTCATGGGCGATGCCGCCGGTGAGCTGGCCCACCGCTTCCATCTTCTGCGCATGGCGCAAGGCATCTTCGGCGCGCTCACGTTCGAACATCTCGTTCTGCAGGCGCTGGTTGGCCTCGGCCAGTGCCTGGGTGCGCTGGGCCACGCGTTCTTCAAGGTTTTCGTTGAGGTGGCGCAGGGCTTCTTCAGTGAGTTTGCGTTCGGTTTCATCAATCACAAAGATGTAGAAACCATTCACCGCACCGTCGTTGCTGAAGCGCGGCAGGTACTTCATCAGCGCATGGCGCGGGCGGCCGTCACGGTGCGGGGTCATGGTCATGAAACTGCAGGCCTTGCCCTTGAGCGCGGCGGCGATCTTGTCCGCGCGCCCGGCATACACCTCGTCACCGAGTACTTCGCGAATGGTCTTGCCGTACAGCTCCTGGGGCGTCATGCCGTACCAGTCCAGGTAGGCGCTGTTGTTCAGGCGAAAACGCTGCTCATGGTCAACGTAGCTGATCAGCACCGGCATGGCGTTGATGATCAGTTGCAGTTCGGTCTGGCTTTGGCGCAAGGCCTGCTCGGTGTGTTTGCGCTCGGTGAGGTCCAGTGCCGCGCCGAGGAAGCGTGCCGGGCGGCCTTGCGCGTCCTTGTAGCAGCGGCCTCGGGCAAATACCCAGCGCACCTGGCCGTCGGCTTGCAGCAGGCGGTATTCCTCGGCGTACTCGGTGCCGAAGGTAATGCAGTGCTTGATGCTGCGCGCCACCATGCCGCGGTCTTCAGGGTGCACGCCTTGCAGGTAGTCGCTGATGGGCAGCAAGCCGGCGTCGCTGGGGTCGACGCCGTGCAGGTAGGCAAAATGCGCGTCGGCGATAAAGCGGTCTTCGCCGATATCCCAATCCCAGGTGCCCACTGCGTCGGTCGCCGCCAGTGCAAGCTGCAAGCGTTGTTCGGTGTTGTGCTGGGCCTTGAGGCTGTCTTCGGAGCGCTGTTGCAGTTCGAGCGTCTTACTGCGCCGCTCGTTGGTTTCGATGGCGGTGACCAGGATGCCGGCAACGGAGCCGCTTTCATCACGGATCGGGCTGTAGGTCAGGTCGAGCCAGATTTCTGTGTCGCGGCCGTCACGCTGCAAGACGAAGCGCTGTTCGCTGAAGGTGCGCACCTGGCCACCGAGTACCGCGTCGTAGATGGGCGCGGTAAAGCTTTCCAGTTCCGGCCAGGTCTGATGCGCGGGTTGGCCGAGGGCACCGGGGTGCTTGTTACCCGCAAGCTTGGCGAAGCTGTCGTTATACAGTTGGGTCAGCTGGTTGCCCCACAGCAGCAGCATCGGCATTGGTGAATGAACAACGATATCCACCGCTGTGCGCAGGCTTTGCGGCCAATCATTGGCCTCACCGAGGGGGCTGTGTGCCCAATCCAGCCGCGCGATCAAGGCGGCGGCGCTGCCGGTGGATGTTCCATTCATGAAAAAGCCCTGCGCGTAACGCTTTGAAATATGACAAAGACCGATTATCCCGCGAGTCGGGAACGGCTGACTACCCCTCGAAAAATAGCACGCCTTGGGGAGTTGTCTTCAAATGAGTGTGCCAGGGCTGAAACCTTTCATCCTTGCGTCAGTTCAGGCCGGTCGCGAAACTGCTCCAGCGCCTGCGGGTTTGCCAGCGCGTCGGTGTTTTTCACCGGCTCGCCATGCACCACATTGCGCACCGCCAGCTCGACGATCTTGCCGCTGATGGTGCGGGGGATATCCGTGACGGTCAGAATCTTCGCCGGAACATGGCGCGGTGTTGTGTTGGCACGGATGACCTGGCGAATCTGCTGTTCCAGGGCTTCGTCCAGTTCCGTGCTGTCCTCCAGACGCACAAACAGCACCACCCGCACGTCATCCTGCCAGCGTTGGCCGATGGCCAGGCTTTCCAGCACCTGCGGGACTTTTTCCACTTGCCGGTAAATCTCTGCCGTGCCGATGCGCACGCCGCCGGGGTTGAGTACCGCGTCGGAACGCCCATGAATCAACAGGCTGCCATTGGGCCGTTGTTCGGCGTAGTCGCCCTGGGCCCACACGCCGGGAAACTGGCTGAAGTAGGAGGCGCGCAGCTTCTTCTGGTCCGGGTCATTCCACAGACCGATGGGCATGGCCGGGAAATGCCGGGTGCACACCAGTTCGCCTTTTTCCCCGACCAATGGCTGGCGGTTGTCGTCCCACACCTCGATGGCCATCGCCAGGCTCTTGCACTGCATTTCGCCACGCCGCACCGGCAGCACCGGGTTGCCGATCACAAAACAGGAGACGATATCGGTGCCGCCCGACATGGAGGACAGGCACAGCTCGCCCTTGATCTCGCGGTACACGTAATCGTAACTCTGCGGCGACAGCGGCGAGCCAGTGGAAATCAGCCCTTTGAGGCTGCCCAGGTCATGGCTCAGGCGCGGTTGCAGCCTGGCCTTTTCCAGGGTGGCGAGAAACTTGGGGCTGGTGCCGAACACCGTGATTTTTTCAGCGTCGATCAGGTCCATCAAACGCTCCGGGCCCGGGTGGAACGGCGAGCCGTCATACAACACTGCCGTAGCGCCGAGGGCCAGCACCGAGACCAGCCAGTTCCACATCATCCAGCCGCAGGTGGTGTAGTAGAACAGGCAATCTTCGCGGCACAGGTCAGCGTGCAGACCGTGTTCCTTGAGGTGGGTGAGCAGCACGCCGCCCGTGCCGTGGATGATGCATTTGGGCACGCCGGTAGTGCCGCTGGAATAGAGGATGTACAGCGGGTGGTCGAACGGCACCGCCACAAATTCCGGCTCGCCGCCGGGTTGGTAAAAATTGTGCCACAGCGCGACGTTTGCCCGGGTTTGATAATCCTCAATACGCGCCTGGGGCCGGGCGTAAGGCACGATGATCAAGTGCTGCAGAGACGGCAGGCGTTCAAGGATTTCATTGAGCTTGGCGCTCTGGTCGATGTCCTTGCCGGCGTAGCGGTAACCGGCGCAGGTGATCAGCACTTTGGGTTCGATCTGGCCGAAACGGTCGATCACGCCCTGGGTGCCAAAATCCGGCGAGGAGCACGACCAGATGGCGCCAAGGCTGGTGGTGGCGAGCATGCCCACCAGGGTTTGCCAGGTGTTGGGCATGCAGGCGGCGACGCGGTCGCCCTGGGTCACGCCCGCCGCGCGCAGGCTTTTTTGCAGGCCTGCAACGTGGGCGGCCAGTTCGGCGTAGGTCAGTTGCTCACGCTGGCCGTCTTCGCTGATGGCGACCACGGCGGGGTGATCGTCGCGACGGCGCAGCAGGTGTTCGGCAAAATTCAGGGTGGCGCCGGGGAACCATTGGGCGCCTGGCATTTCGGCATCTTCGATCAACGCGGCGCTGGGCGGGGTCTGAAATCGCACGTCGAAAAAATCGACAATGGCTCGCCAGAAATCCGGGCGCTGGTCGATGCTCCACTGGTGCAGGGCGGGGTAGTCGGCCAATTGCAGGTTGTGGCGTTCGTTGATGGAACGGCGGAACTGGTCCATGCGCGTGTTGGCGATGCGTTCGGGGGAGGGTTGCCAGAGGATGTCGGACATAGCGGCTCTCTTGTTCTGGTCTGCAATCCAGCAGTCAACATCGATCAACTGTGGGAGCGGGCTTGCTCGCGAATGCGGTGTGTCAGTAATAAATAGACTGACTGACCCAACGCATTCGCGAGCAAGCCCGCTCCCACATTTTGATCTCCTGTGTTAGTAGGGGCGGGGGTTACTGGGCCAACCAACCGCCATCAATATTCCACGCCGCGCCGCGTACCTGGCTGCCCGCCTCACTGCACAAAAACAGCACCAGCTCACCCAGCTGCGGCGGCGTCACGAACTCCAGCGACGGCTGCTTCTCGGCCAGCAAATCATGCTGCGCCTGCTGCGGGTCAACACCGTTGGCCGCGCGGTCATCAATCTGCTTTTGCACCAGCGGTGTCAGCACCCAGCCCGGGCAGATGGCGTTGCAGGTCACGTTGCTGGTGGCTGTCTCCAGGCCCACCACCTTGGTCAAGCCGATCACGCCATGCTTGGCCGCCACATAGGCCGCCTTGCCCACCGAGCCGACCTGGCCATGCACCGAGGCGATATTGACGATCCGCCCCCAACCCTTGGCCTTCATGCCCGGCAAGCTCAAGCGCGTGCTGTGGAACACCGATGACAGGTTGATCGCAATGATCGAGTCCCAGCGCTCGGCCGGGAAGTCTTCCACGGCCGCCACATGCTGGATGCCGGCGTTGTTCACCAGAATGTCCACGCCGCCGAACTCGCGCTCGGCATAGGCAATCATGTCGGCAATCTGCGCCGGGTCGCTGACGTCCGCCGGGTGGTGGCCCACCTTGCCGCCGAAGGCCTGCACCTGGGCGATCACCGCGCTGGCGTCGCCGAAACCGTTGAGGATCAAATTCGCGCCAGCCTTTGCCAGGCTCAACGCGATGCCCAAACCGATGCCGCTGGTGGAACCGGTCACCAGGGCGGTCTTGCCGTTCAATGTTGTCATGAAAACCTCACACAATGCCGGTGGCGTAGAAAGTACCGATCACCACGAACACCGCGAGGGTCTTGATGATCGTGATGCCGAAAATGTCCTTGTAGGCTTCGCGGTGGGTCAGGCCGGTGACCGCCAGCAGGGTGATCACCGCGCCGTTGTGGGGCAGGGTGTCCATGCCGCCGCTGGCCATGGCCGCAACGCGGTGCAGCACTTCAAGAGGGATATTGGCCGCATGGGCCGCCGAAATAAAGCTCTCGGACATCGCCGCCAAAGCGATGCTCATGCCGCCCGACGCAGAACCGGTGATACCGGCCAGCAGGGTCACGGTAATGGCTTCGTTGACCAGCGGGTTGGGAATGCCCTTGAGCCAGTCCGCCAGCACCAGAAAGCCCGGCAAGGACGCGATCACCGCGCCAAAGCCGTATTCCGATGCGGTGTTCATCGCCGCGAGCAGCGCGCCGCTGACCGCACTTTTACTGCCTTCGGCGAGCTTGCTTTTGATCGCAGACCAGCCAAACACCAGCACCATGACGATGCCGACCAGCAGCGCGGCCTGCACCGCCCAGATCGCGGTGAGCTTGGCGATCTCGGTGGTCACCGGCGCGCTCATGCCCGGCAAGGCCAGGCTGTGGGTTTTGCCGTACCACTGCGGGATCCAGTGGGTGAACAGCAGGTTCATCACACCCACCAGAATCAGCGGCGACAACGCGACCCACGGGTTGGGCAGGGCCAGGTTGTCGGCGGTTTCCGGCTCGTTGCGCAACTCGGTGCCATAGCCTTCGCCCGCGCGCTGGGCTTTGTTGCGCTGGCGCGCCAGGTACAGCATGCCGGCGCAGAACACGAAGATCGTGCCGATCAATCCCAGCCACGGCGCGGCCCAGGCGGTGGTGTTGAAGAAGGTGCTGGGGATGATGTTCTGGATCTGCGGCGTGCCGGGCAGGGCGTCCATGGTGAACGAAAACGCGCCGAGGGCGATGGTCGCCGGGATCAGGCGTTTGGGAATATTGCTCTGGCGGAACATCTCGGCCGCAAACGGGTACACCGCGAACACCACCACAAACAGCGACACGCCGCCGTAAGTGAGCAGGGCGCAGACCAATACGATCACCAGCATCGCCTGGCGGGTGCCGAGCAAGCGGATGGCCGCCGCCACAATCGAGCGGGAAAAACCCGACAGCTCGATCAGCTTGCCGAACACCGCACCCAACAGGAACACCGGGAAATACAGTTTGATGAACCCGACCATTTTCTCCATGAACACCCCGGTAAAGGCAGGTGCGACGGCGGAAGGGTCGGTGAGCAGCACGGCGCCGAGGCCGGCGATGGGGGCAAACAGGATAACGCTATAGCCACGGTAGGCAGCCAGCATCAGCAACGCGAGCGCTGCCAGGGCAATGATCACACTCATGGTGTGTCTCCAGATCGGATTGTTATTGTTGTGAGGGTGGTGCTTTGGGGAGGGCTATAGCGAGATGTGTGCCAAAACTTTAACTTGTTGAAATATATGAAAAATAGTTAAGTTTTAGCCGACGATTTCGATATTTGTCTCTGATTTGAGACAAATGAAAATCCAGTGTGGGAGCTGGCTTGCCTGCGATAGCGGTCTGAAAGCCAGCTTATAGGTAGCTGACAGACTGCTATCGCAGGCAAGCCAGCTCCCACATTGGGTTGTCTATTATTCAGGACTTTTGTCTCTTTATTGAGACTGCTCGATGCCTAGCGCCACCATTTTTTTGTACAGCGTCGACCGCCCCAGCCCCAGCCGCTTGGCCGCCTCCACCACATTCCCCTCACACCCCGCCAACGCCGCCGTGATGATCTGCCGGTCAAACCGCTCCCGCGCCGCACTGAAGCTTTCGCCTTCCACAGGCGCCACGGCATTGCGTTCAACCGGCGTAAAGGTGCCAATCGCCGCGCGAATGTCCTCGGCATTCAACACCAGGTCATCACTCAACAACGCCGCCCGCTCCAGCACATTGCGCAGCTCGCGGATATTCCCCGGCCACGCATGTTGAGCCAGCAGAGCCAATGCCTCGCGGTCCAGTTCATGTTCGCTGCGCAACTCCTCAAGAATCGCCTCGCTCAACGCCGGAATATCCTCCAGCCGCTCGCGCAGGGGCGGCACCTAGATCGGCAACACATTCAGCCGGTAATACAAATCCGCACGAAACTCACCCCGCTTGATCGCCGCCTCAAGGTCCATGGAGGTGGCGGCAATCACCCGCACATCGCTGTGCAGCATCTCGTTGGAGCCCACCGGTTCGAACTCTTTTTCCTGCAGCACCCGCAGCAGTTTGCTTTGCAATGCCAGGGGCATGTCGCCGATTTCGTCGAGAAACAACGTGCCGCCCTGGGCAATCTGGAACTTGCCGGGGCGGCCCTTGCGGTCGGCGCCGGTAAACGCGCCAGGCGCGGTGCCGAAGAACTCGGCTTCGAGCAAGTCGTGGGGGATGGCCGCACTGTTGATGCTGACAAAGGCCTTGTGTGCTCTGGGTGACGCGCCATGAATTGCCTGGGCGAGCAATTCCTTGCCGGTGCCGGTTTCGCCCAGCAGCAACACCGGCGACTCGGCACTCGCACTGCGCCGCGCACGGCGTTTGACTTCCAGGCTGGTGGCGCTGGTACCGATAAAGTGCGCAAAGTTGTATTTGCTCTGCCGCGAACGCAACAGCGAGCGGGTGGACGCCAGCTCCTGCTGCAGGCTCAGGTAACGCTCGATCAGCGGCGACAGATTGCGCAACTCATCGAACAAGGCAAAGCCGATGGCGCCAATTACCCGGCCGGCGTCGTCGTGAATCGGCAGGCGCATTACCACCAGCGGGCCTTTGGGCGTGTCCTGGATATCCAGCAGAATCGGCTGATCAGTGCGCACCACCTGGCGCAACAGGCTGTTGGCGATCACCTGCTCGCAGGGCTGGCCGATGGCTTCGTCGGCGCTTTTCAGGCCAAACCGCCGGGCGTAACGCTCGTTCATCCACACGATGTTGGCATCGCGGTCGACAATCACCGTGCCTTCGCTGGTCTGTTCGATGATCTCGAACAGTGACTGGATGGCCAGGCCACGAACCTGTTGGTAGTCCTTGAGGCTTTCGCTGATGTTCATGCTTATGCCGCCAACACAAATGTAGGAATGGGAGTGCGGTCCTGTGGGAGCTGGCTTGCCTGCGATGGCAGTGTGCCTGCCAGTAAATTAGGTACTGATACACCGCTATCGCAGGCAAGCCAGCTCCCACAGATGCTGCGTTTACAAGGGAATATGCGCGGCCGCCAGCAGCTCTTTGGTATACGGATGCTGCGGCGCTTCAAACACCTCATGGCTGGCGCCGTGCTCCACCACCTTGCCGTCCTTGATCACGATCATATCGTGGGCCATGGCCCGCACCACGGCCAGGTCATGGCTGATAAACAGGTAAGTCAGGCCATACTTTTCCTGAAGCTCACGCAACAATGCCACCACTTGTTTCTGCACGGTGCGGTCGAGGGCTGAGGTCGGTTCGTCCAGCAACATCAACGCCGGTTTGAGCACCAGCGCGCGGGCGATGGCGATGCGTTGGCGCTGGCCACCGGAAAACTCGTGGGGGTAACGGTGGCGGCTGGCGGGGTCGAGGCCCACGTCCTTGAGCACCTGCACCACCTGTGCATCGCGGTCCGCCAGGCTGCACGGCGCATGTACTTCCAGGCCTTCGCTGATGATCTGCTCGACCGTCATGCGCGGGCTGAGGCTGCCGAACGGGTCCTGGAACACCACCTGCATCTGCTTGCGCCACGGGCGCATTTGCTGGTTGTTCAGTGGGTCAAGGGCCTCGCCCTGAAAGCGGATGCTGCCCGTGGAATCCAGCAAACGCAGGATCGCCTGGCCCAGGGTGGATTTGCCGGAGCCGGACTCGCCGACAATCCCCAGGGTTTTGCCGCGCTGCACGCTGAGGCTGATGCCATCCACGGCGCGCAGGTAGGTCTTGCGCCGAAACAGCCCGCTTGAAAGGGGGAACTGCACCGTCAGATCATCCACCTGTAAGACGGTTTCGCGCGGGTCGCTGCACAACACATCGCCCGAAGGCTCGGCGTCCAGCAGCAACCGGCTATAGGGGTGTTGCGGTGCCTGGAACAGCGTCTCGCACTGCGCCTGTTCGACAATCTCCCCGGCACGCATCACGCATACCCGCTGGGCGATGCTGCGCACCAGGTTCAGGTCGTGGCTGATCAGCAGCAGCGACATGCCCAAGCGTTGTTGCAAGGATTTGAGCAGCAGCAGGATCTTGCGCTGCACGGTGACGTCGAGCGCCGTGGTGGGCTCGTCGGCGATCAGCAGTTCCGGTTCGCAGGCCAGGGCCATGGCGATCATCACCCGCTGGCGCTGGCCGCCGGAAAGCTGGTGCGGATAGGCCTTGAGCCGCTCCCGGGGTTTCTGAATGCCCACCAGTTCCAACAATTCGAGGATGCGTGCCTGCGCCGCCTTGCCGCCCAGGCCCTTGTGCACCAGCAGGGTTTCGCCGATCTGCTTTTCGATGCTGTGCAGCGGGTTGAGCGAGGTCATCGGCTCCTGGAAGATCATCGCAATGCGGTTGCCGCGCAATTTTTGCAGGGTGGGCGCCGAGGCTCCGATCATCTCCTGGCCGCGATACTTGATGGAGCCGGTGGTATGTGTACCGGCTTCAGGCAGCAGTTGCAGGATCGAATGAGCGGTTACCGACTTGCCCGAACCCGACTCACCCACCAGCGCCAGGCATTCGCCGGGGCGCACGTCCAGGCACAGGTTTCGCACGACGGTCTGGCCGTTGAAAGCGACACTGAGGTCGCGGATTTCGATCAGGTTCATAGGCCGTCACTCATGAGCGGGGGTCGAAGGCGTCACGCAACGCCTCGCCGATAAAGACCAGCAGCGACAGGATCAGCGCCAGGGTGAAAAAAGCCGTCAGCCCCAGCCACGGCGCCTGCAGGTTCTGCTTGCCCTGGGCGATCAGTTCGCCCAGTGAAGCGCTGCCTGCGGGCATGCCAAAACCGAGGAAGTCCAGGGCGCTGAGGGTGGAAATCGCCCCGGTCAAGATAAACGGCAGGTAGCTCAGCGTGGCGGTCATGGCATTGGGCAGGATATGCCGGCGAATGATCTTGCCGTCGCCCAGGCCCAAGGCCCGCGCGGCCTTGACGTATTCCAGGTTACGCCCGCGCAGGAACTCGGCGCGCACCACATCCACCAGCGCCAGCCAGGAAAACAGCGCCATGATGCCCAGCAGCCACCAGAAATTGGGCTCGACAAAGCCCGACAATATGATCAGCAAGTACAGCACCGGCAGGCCTGACCACACCTCGAGGATGCGCTGGCCGAGCAAGTCGACCCAGCCGCCGTAGTAGCCCTGCAAAGCACCGGCCGCGATGCCGATGGCGGCACTGATCGCGGTGAGTGCCAGCGCGAACAGAATGGAGACCCGCGCGCCAAAAATCACCCGCGCCAACACATCCCGCGACTGATCATCGGTGCCCAGCCAGTTCACCAACGAAGGCGGGCTGGGGGCAGGGCGGCTCAGTTCGTAATTGGGGGTGTCGTCGCTGAACGGGATCGGCGGGAACAGCATCCAGCCGCCGTCCTGTTTGATCAGGTTTTGCACGTAGTCACTGCGGTAGTCGGCCTGGAACGGCAGTTGCCCGCCAAATTCCTGCTCGGTGTAGCGCTTGAACACCGGGAAATACAGCTCGTTCTTGAAGCTCAATACCAAGGGCTTGTCATTGGCGATCAGCTCGCCGCCCAGGGTCAGGATAAACAGGCCGATGAACAACCACAGCGACCACCAGCCGCGACGGTTTTTCTTGAACCGTTCGAAACGCCGGCGCGCTACGGGAGACAGATTCAGCATCAGGCGTTCCTCGCGGCGAAGTCGATACGCGGGTCCACCAGGGTGTAGCAGAGGTCGCCGATGAGTTTTATCAAGAGGCCGAACAACGTGAAGATAAACAGCGAGCCAAACACCACCGGATAGTCTCGCGACACCGCCGCTTCGTAGCTCATGCGGCCCAGGCCATCGAGTGAAAAGATCACTTCGATCAGCAGCGAACCGGCAAAAAACACGCTGATAAACGCCTGGGGAATTCCCGAGATCACCAGCAACATTGCGTTGCGAAACACATGGCCGTACAGCACGCGGCGTTCGCTCAAACCTTTGGCGCGGGCGGTGACCACGTATTGGCGGGTGATTTCATTGAGGAAGGAGTTTTTGGTGAGGATGGTCAGCGTGGCAAAGCCACCGATGACCAGCGCGGTGACGGGCAATACCAAGTGCCAGAAATAATCGGCAACCTTGCCGACCGTGCTCAGTTCGTCGAAGTTCTCCGACACCAACCCGCGCACCGGGAACCAGTTCAGTGAAGTGCCACCGGCGAACACCACGATCAGGAACATCGCAAACAGAAACGCCGGCATCGCGTAACCAATGACGATGGCTGTGCTGCTCCACACGTCAAAGCTGCTGCCGTGGCGCACGGCCTTGCGAATCCCCAAGGGGATCGACACCAGGTAGGTAATCAGTGTGGCCCACAGGCCCAGGGAGATGGTCACCGGCATCTTTTCCAGGATCAGGTCGATGACCGTCTTGCCGCGAAAGAAGCTGTTACCAAAATCCAGTTTGGCGTAGCTCTTGAGCATCAGCCACAAGCGTTCCGGCGCGGGTTTGTCGAAGCCGTATTGTTTTTCGATGTCTTTGATCAGCTTGGGGTCCAGGCCTCGGCTGGCGCGTGAGCCACTGCTGATGCCTTCGCCGGAGGAACCGCCGACGGCACCGCTGCCAATGCCTTGCAGGTGGGCGATGGCCTGTTCGACCGGGCCACCGGGCGCAGCCTGCACGATGACGAAATTCACCAGCAGGATGATCACCAGCGTCGGAATGATCAGCAGCAGGCGCCGCACAATGTAAGCAAACATCAGCGTGCACCTCCGCGTTTTTTCAGCTCAGCGCTCATTTGTTCATTCGTCAGCGGGGTAGGGCTGATTTCCCACCAGGTTTCCAGGGCTTCGTCGTTCTTGGCCTCGATGGCCGGGCGGCCGAAGCGGTTCCACCACGCGGCGGAGGTGCCGGGCGGGTAGTAGTTGGGAATCCACAGATAGTTCCATTGCAGCACGCGGTCCAGGGCATGGGCGTAGGTGAGCATCTGCGCCTGGGTGTTGGCCTTGACCAGGCCCTTGATCAATGTGTCGACGGCCGGGTCCTTGAGCACCATGTAGTTGTTGGCGCCTGGGTCGAATGCGGCCTCTGAACCGAAGTAGTTGTACAGCTCCATGCCCGGCGAGGTGGTGACCGGGAAGCCGACCACGATCATGTCGTAATCGCGCGCCATCATACGGTTCACGTACTGCGAAGAGTCGATGCGGCGGATGTTCAGGGTGATACCGATCTGCGCCAGGTTGCGTTTGTAGGGCAACAATAGGCGTTCAAGGCCGGCCTGCGCATTGAGGAAAGTGAACTCCAGCGGCTCGCCCTCGGCGTTGACCAATTTATCGCCCTTGGGTTTCCAGCCAGCCTGCTCCAGCAGGGCCAGGGCTTGCAGCTGTTTGTCGCGGATCATGCCGCTGCCGTCCGTGACGGGTGCCTTGAACACCTGGGTGAACACCTCGTCGGGCACTTGGCCGCGCAGGGGTTCAAGAATGGCCAGTTCTTCCGGGGTTGGCGGTTGGCTGGCCGCCAACGGGCTGTTAGAGAAAAAGCTCTGCTGGCGGATGTACATATTGCGCATCATCTGCCGGTTGGCCCATTCGAAGTCCCACAGCATGGCCAGGGCCTGGCGCACGCGGCGGTCCTTGAACATCGGTTTTTGCACGTTGAACACGTAGCCCTGGGCCGGTTGCGGCATCTCCTTGGCCAAGTGGTCCCGTTGCAGCCTGCCATCATCCAGCGCCGGGCCGTTGTAGCCGATGGAATAACCGGTGGCGGAAAACTCGCGGTTGAAGTCGTAGGCGCCGCCGCGCAGCACCTGGCGCGCCACTTCGGTGTCGCCGAAGTACTCAAGGCTCAGGTGATCGAAGTTGTACAGGCCACGGCTGACGGGCAAGTCCTTGCCCCACCAGTCCGGGTCGCGGGTAAACGTAATGGTGCTGCCGGAGTCGACCTTGCTGACCTTGTACGGGCCGCTGCCCAGCGGGGCTTCGTAGCCGCCGCCATTGGCGAAGTCTCGGGTTTTCCACCAATGCTCGGGAAACACCGGCAGGGTGGCGATATCCAGCGGCAGGGTGCGGTTTTCATTGCTGGAAAAGTCGAAGCGCACCTGACGTTCGCCTTCGACTTCGACATGCTTGACGTCGGCGAACAACGTGCGAAAGCGCAGGCTGCCCTGGGTCATCAGCAAGTCGAAGCTATAGCGCACGTCTTCGGCGGTGATGGGCGTGCCGTCGGCAAAGCGTGCCTTGGGGTTCAGGTAGAAGCGTAGCGACAAGCCGTCGTCGGCGCGTTCCATCTTCTCGGCGACCAGGCCATAGACCGTGTACGGCTCATCGAGGGAGCGCTGGGCCAGCGGCGCATACAGCCAACCGTCGACTTGAGAGACGCCGATGCCTTTATCGATATACGGCAGTACATGGTCAAAGCGCCCGATCTCGATGGCCGAGCGTTTCAGGCTGCCGCCCTTGGGCGCATTCGGGTTGGCGTAGTCAAAATGGCTGAAGCCGGCGGGGTACTTGGCCGGTTCGCCGTAAACCGTGAGGTAGGTCTGCGGGGCTGCAATCGCAGCTGAGGTGGCCAGCAGCAGGGCCAGGGCAGAACCAAGCAGTAGGGTGGGAAAAGCCAGTCGCATTATCAGCCTTGAACGCCGGGTGAGCAGGAATAAGGATTTGTACGCTAACGGCGCACGCGTCGCCAGTCATCACATGCACAACGGCCCACCAAAAGGCGGGCCGTTGTTTATAGCATCAGCACAGGGGGGATCAGTCCTGGCGGCTGGTGACTTCCAGCAGGTGGTAACCGAATTGGGTTTTCACCGGGCCTTGCACGGTGTTGACCGGGGCGCTGAATACGACGGTGTCGAATTCCTTAACCATCTGGCCAGGGCCGAACGACCCCAGGTTGCCGCCGTCACGGCTGGACGGGCAGCTGGAGTTGGCTTTGGCGATTTCTGCGAAATCGGCGCCGCCTTCGATTTGGGCCTTGAGTTCGTTGCACTTGTCTTCAGTGGAAACGAGGATGTGACGGGCGGTTGCTTTGGCCATGGGGAGTAACTCCTTGAATTAAAAACGGTGAGCCTACCCGATTCAGGTGGTTATTTCCTGGCAAAGTTCCCGCCAATTGCCTGAGCGGGTCAAGAGCGTGCCATGGCACCGCTGCGGGTCAGCCACTCGATAAACAGCGCGAACAGCTCGGCCTGGGAGTTGATCGTCAGCTTGGTGTACAAGTTCTTACGGTGCATTCGCACTGTTTCCGGCGAAATACCCAGCACTTGGGCGGTGGATTTCACCGAGTGACCGCGCAGGATCAAGTGGGCAATTTCGCGTTCGCGTACCGTCAGCACACCACTGCCAAAGCCCATGAATGCGGCTTCGATTTGCTGGTGCGCCTGGGTCTGGGAGTAGGCTTCATCGCTGATCACCTCGGCCAGCCCACCCGTGGTGCCGAAGCGGCGCAGCAACGCGCGGACCATCGCCTGGACAGTCTGTTGTATCGCCAGTTGCTCAGCGGTAAATTGCCCGGCGCTCAACCCTTGAAACATGCACAGGGAAATTTTGCTCTGGGGGCACAGGTCGACGATGTAGTAGCTCTCCTGCGCGCCGCCGCTGCGCAGGTAATAGGTTTTGTAGTACTCGCTGTTGAAGAAGTCATCCGGGGCTATTTGTGCCAAGTGGTAGAAACCTTCGGCGAGGCCCTTGTCCACGGCCAGGCAAAACGGGTCCAGCAGGTAACCACGGGAAAAATAGCGATGAATGATTTCGTCCTGGTAGGCCCGCGGGATGCCTTGCTGATACAGCAAGTGCGGCGCCAGGCCCTGGCGCTCCAGGCTGATCATCATCGATTCGATGGGGGTGAGGGTACACAGTGCGGCCGCCAGGTGTTCCAGGAATGAAGCGTCGTCCACATGGATGAGCGCCTGGGCCAAGGCATGGTGCCAGGCTTCAAGCTGTTGCAGGGTCGGGGCAGGGCTGGGTGTGCTCATGCCGGCCAGTCTACCCGCCGGCCAGCACCCAGGCAAAAACGCCGAGACGGGCTCGGCGTTATGGCTCATCGGCCTTGATACTCGCCGCTCTGGTGCAGCTCTGCGGCTGTTTCGAGGATGCACTGGCGCAGGGTCTCGACGATTTCATCCACCTGGGTGCGGGTGATGATCAGCGGTGGCGACATCACGTTCAGGTGCCCGATAGGCCGCACCAACAGACCTTTGGCCTGAGCGCGCAAATGGATTTTCTCGCCGATGTTCACGGCGTCTGGTAACAGGGCTTTGCTGCGTTTGTCTGCGACGAACTCGATGCAGGCCATCAGGCGCTGGCAGCGGATGTCGCCCACCAATGGCAACTCGGCCAGGGTTTGCAGGCGTTGCTCAAGGTACACACCGACCTCTTCGACGTGAGCCAGCAGGTTTTCCCGCTCGATAATCTCGATATTCTTCAGCGCCGCGACACAACTCACCGGATGGCCGCTGTAGGTAAAACCATGGGTGAAGCAGCGGCCTTTGCCCGGCTCGCCAATCACTTGCCAGATGCGCTTGGAAAAAATACACGCGCCCAAGGGCAGGTAGCCGGAGGTCAGGCCTTTGGCGGTGGTGATGATATCCGGCTGCATGCCGAAGACGTCTTCAGAGGCGAAAAACGCACCCAGCCGCCCGAACGACGTCACCACTTCATCGGCGACGTAGAGCAGATCGTAGCGTTGGCAGATGTCCCACATGCGCCGGTGGTAACCCACAGGCGGAATGATCACGCCACCGGACCCCATGATGGGCTCCGCGAAAAATGCGGCCACATTGTCCGGGCCAAGGGTGAGGATTTTGTCTTCGAACTCGTTCACCAGGAAATCAAGGAAATCGGCCTCGCTCATCCCTTCGGGCGCGCGGTAATAGTTGGGGCAGGAAATGTGGTGGAACAGGTCGCTCATGAAATCGAATTCAGGGGCGCGGTCGGCGGCCTTGTTGCCGATGGACATCGTCAGGAAGGTCGAGCCGTGATAAGCACTCAAGCGCGAGATGATGTGCTTCTTGGCCGGTTTGCCACGGCTGTTCTGATAGAACTGCACCAGCCGGTAGGCCGTGTCCACGGCAGTCGAACCACCGGTGGTCAGGAACACATGATCAAGGTCGCCGGGGGCCAGGCTCGCGAGCTTGGCGCACAGTTCGATGGCGGTGACGTTGGCCATGTCGCAGAACGGGTTGGAGTAGGCCAGCTGGCGCACCTGGTGGGCAATGGTGTCGGCCATTTCTTCGCGGCCCAGGCCGATGTTCGTACACCACATGCCACCCACCGCGTCGAGGTAGCGGTTGCCGTGGGTGTCGTAAATGTAAGCCCCATTGCCCACTGCGATGTTCAGTGAGCCTTGCTCACGGTGTTCGTCGAACATGTGAAAGCCGTGCATGTAGTGGGCTTTGTCGGCGGCGTCCAGCTTGTCGTGGTCGAATTGGGCGAAAAAAGCGGGATTTGGCAGGGTCATGGCGTTTACCTTCAATGGCTGGGTTTACTTGCCGGTCTTCACGGCATTCCAGGTACGGGTGATCAGGCGCACCGCCGCCTGGGGCTGGCTTTTCTGAGTGAACAGGCGCTGCATCGTCGCCGGGTCAGGGTAGATGGCCGGGTTGTCGCGGATGTCGGCGTTGACCAAAGGTTTGGAGGCCAGGTTGCTGTTGGCGTAATGGATGGTATTGCTGACGCCGGCCATGGTTTGCGGTTGCAGGAGAAATTCGATGAATGTGTGCGCGTTGGCCACGTGTGGCGCATCGGCGGGGATGTAGAAGTTATCAAACCAGATCAACGAACCTTCCCTGGGAATGAAGTAGTCCAGTTTGACCTCTGCCCCTGCCTCGGTTGCCCGCGCCTGAGAGGTGGCGTAATCCCCCGACCAGGTGGTGGCCAGGCACAGGTCGCCGTTGGCCAGGCCATTGATAAATCCGCTGGAATCGAATTTTCGAATGTACGGACGCACGGCCATCAATACATCCTGCGCGGCCTTGAGGTCCTGTGGCGCGACGCTGTTGGGGTCCAGCTTCAGGTATGTCAGGGCCAGCGGAATCATGTCGGTGGGTGAGTCCATGAAAGTGATCCCGCAATCGGCAAATTTCGACACGATTTTTGGATCGAAGATCATCGCGAGTGAGCCAATCGGGGCGTCCGGCATGCGCGCCTTGATCATGTCGACGTTGTAGGTCACGCCATTACTGCCCCAGGTATAGGGTGCCGAGTAGGTGACGCCGGGGTCGTGGGCTTCAAGGCTCTTGAGCACGACAGGGTCGAGGTTTTTCCAGTCGGGCAGTTGTGATTTATCCAGCGGCTGGAACACCTTGCCCTTGATCAGCAGCGGCACCAGCGAAGCATTCAGCAGCGCCAGGTCGTAGCCGGAGCGCCCGGACAGCAATTTGCCCTGTACGGTTTCGTAGGAATCGTAGGTGTCGTAGATCACCTTGATGCCCGTGGCCTTTTCGAAATCGGCCAGCGTTGTGTCGCCGATATAGTCCGCCCAGTTATAGATGCGCAGGGTATTGGCGGGGTCGGCGGCGGCATGGCTCAGCGAGGTGGTTGCCAGCAAAGTGGCGATGAACAGGGCGATAAAGGCTTTGTGCATGGGGACCCACCTTTGTTGTGCTTGTTATCAGGCCGAGGGGCTGATTGCACTGTCAGGCAGGTGAGGGGTGGGCGCCATACCCCGTTCGGGTAGGGTTCAGGGCAGCACGATGTAGTCGTTTTGCTGGACGATGGGCCGATGCGGGCCTTGCACCAGGTGGATATAGCGACCGTCGACCAGGTCGATGGGCAGGCAATCGTCAATGTCCATCACGCCATCGGTGTGCGGCTGGGACCAGGTGCGCAGCATCTGTTGTTTGCCCTTGCTCATGGCTTCCCGCGGATTTCGGGCTACCGTCAGCAGGTAATGATGCGCTTCGCCAAACGCATTGGCCTGGTAGCCACCCAGGTTGATGAAGTACAGGTGTTGCGCGCCGGACTGCGGGGCCAGATGGCTGAGCTCGACTTTCCATCCGTCGACGCCATCGACCATCATCCACGAGTCGACGTGCACGCCCTTGGGGCTGCCAAACCAGCCGTCGCGTAATTGTGAATATGTACCTTGCAGCGTGTCCGCCACGGCGAATACCACATCGTGGACTTCAATTTTAGCGCGGGGGTGCTTGCCCCCGAGCATGACGACAAACAGCATTGCAGCTTCTTCCTGGCGACTTGGCGAGGGTTCACCATACTTCGATTGAACCCTTTTGTCTGGTCAGTGCCACACTGTTAATCCGCGAACTCATCAGGAGGTTGTCATGCGTACCATTGATCTGGCCGGTGCTCCCGTCCCTGTCATCGGCCAGGGAACCTGGCGTATGGGTGAAAACCCGGACCGGCGCCGCGCTGAAGTGGCTGCCTTGCAACTGGGTATCGACGAGGGCATGACCCTGATCGATACCGCCGAAATGTACGGGGAGGGCGGTGCCGAAGAAGTCGTTGGCGAGGCCATTCGCGGCAAGCGCGAACAGGTGTTTCTGGTGAGCAAGGTCTATCCCCACAATGCGAGTCACAAAGGTGTGCCGCGCGCCTGTGAAGCCAGCCTTCAACGCCTTGGCACTGACCATATTGATTTGTACCTGTTGCACTGGCGTGGCCAGTACCCCCTCGAAGAAACCGTTGAAGCCTTCGAGCGCCTGCGTGAGGCGGGCAAGATCGGCCGTTGGGGCGTCTCCAATTTTGACGTGGCAGACCTGCAGGAACTCGCATCCCCCGCCTGCGCAACAAACCAGGTGCTCTACAACATCGAAGAGCGGGGTATCGAATTCGATCTGTTGCCATGGTGGCAACAGCACCATCTGCCGTTGATGGCTTATTGTCCGATCGCCCAGGGTGGTGACCTCCTGTCCAGCCCCACACTCAAGCAGATCGCCCGTCGCCATGACGTCACGCCCGCCCAGGTATCCCTGGCCTGGGTCTTGCGCCAGGACGGTGTGGTTGCGATTCCGAAGGCTGTCACACCCGAACATGTGCGCCTCAATGCCGGTGCTGCGAACCTCGTATTGGATGAGCACGATCTTGATGCAATCGACCGCGTATTCGGCGCGCCCAAGCGTAAGCATCCGTTGGCGATGGTGTAGTCAGCTTATGGAAACGGCGCCTTCCCTGGCAGCCGTTCCTGCAACTGTCGACCTTAGCCGGCTACCGGGTTACGCCAGTCGTCCGAGCCGGAGGTGCCGGCGACTTCGTGAGTCCAGATGATCTTGCGATAGGTGAAATACACATCCTCCAAATGGGTGAAGTGGGCGTTGTCCGGGTCCTGGCAATTGGGCATGCGCGATTGAATGTCGACGATGGTCGCGCCTTCCAGTTCAATCGTGAAGTAATGCTCCTGGGTGCCGGCGGAGGAGGTGCGCAACCATTCCAGCCGGCACGACACTTCTTCGCCGCAGGTCAGTGCGCTGAATAGCAACGGCGAGGATTTGTCGAAGACTTTGCTGATCATCAACGGCTTGTGAACCCGCTGACCGGTCGGCTGACCCGATTGTGGATCGCGGGGAATGATCACCTGATGGGCAAATGCCTGCACCAGGATCTGATCTTCATGCCCCTCCTGATAAATGTTGCCTACCGAGTCCTGGGTGAATGTGCCTGCCGTGATTAAACCCTGTTTAACACCGGTGATCGAGAGATAGGCGGGTGTTGGCATAAGTGGTTTCCTTGCCTGATTAAGTAGGTAGACCGAACGGTGAAATTACCGAACGGGCAAATGCCTATAACAAGAAGCGTGCCTGAAATGCCGAGGGCTAATGAAATAAGGGACTTGTCTCGGCAGGGAGTAAGTTTATAAAAGATATATATCGTTTTTGGCGGTTTTTTAGTGTTCTGTTTTGCAGAGGAGTGCGCAGTTAGTTGCACATTGGTTTTGTTCAATGGAGGGGCGTTTGCGCAAAAAAGTCGCGGTAATTATTCGAATATAGCTGCGCAAAACAATGCGCATGCTCGATTTTAAAGGACTTGTAGGAAATTACTTAAGTGCAGGTCTTGCGCTTGCTGATTGTTTTTTGAATGGCTAAGGTTCGTCTGCTCCGCCTCTTGGTGAGCGGAGATCATATAGCACCCATCGACGTATTTTAATTGCGCTCCGGTTGCTTGTTTTTACCTTTGAAAGTTGTGCGCGATCCCGAATGGTTTATTCAGACAAACTCTATGTTCACTACATTGAACTTGCTCGGCTGCCTTGTGTGTCGGGGGTGTTTGCTGGCTGTGATATGCGCTTTTCGAGTGAGTATGAAACGCTGGAATTCGAACTTGCAAAGGTGCACTCGATTCATGGTGCGAGCATGCCGGATTGGTCGGCAGTCAGTGAGATCAGTGAGCGCCTGTTGCGCGATCACTCCAAGGATCTGCGAGTCGCTGTCTGGCTGACCTGGGCTTTGCACCAACGCTTTTCGTATCCCGGCCTGCTGGCAGGCCTCGGTGTGCTGCTCGACCTGTGTGAACACCATTGGGCAGTCATCTACCCGACCAAATCACGGACCCGTTGTGCTGCATTCGGTTGGTTGGTGCTGCGGCTGGACCCGCTGTTTACGCAGAATATTTCACTGGCCGGGCAATTGCCCCTGTTCCAGGCGCTGTTGGAGCACATCGTGCGCCTCGATGAATTATGGGGAAAACGGCTGGGCGACGACGCCCCCTTGTTGCTGCCGATTCGCAGGCAGTTGGTCTTGGGGCAAAAGGTCATAGCAGCGATGCAGGAGGTGGGCAACCTGTAGAGCCAGCTCTGGCTCCCATCGCTCCAGCCCGCTGCGCTGCAGTTCAAGATCCAGCTGCTCCAGCTGGATCCTGCCCAATTCGTGTTTGCCGGCCCGCATGCACAACCTGGCCAACGCCAATCGCCAATGAAAGCGGGCCCGGTCGCTGCGTGCGTCATTCAGGCCTTGCTTGAGCACGCCTACCGCCGACTTGAGCCCGTCGGTGCGCAAACTCAGCAACTGTGCCTGCAATGCGACCTCCCAGGGCTCAGTTGCAGCCTGCGCCGCAACACTTGGGAACTCGTTTTTTTGCAGGTGACGAAAGACGTGAAGTGCGATCCAGTCACAGGTTGCGGGGTCGGCAAACGGCGTACCGTCGTCAAACCTGAACTCAGGCAAACTCGGCAACCGTTGCAACAGCAGGGCAAAGCTCATTTCCAGTTCGGTCATGGCCAACTCTGCCTGCAAGGCTTCAAGGCACTCCCAAGCCATGCGCACCCCGTCGAACCAGAACAATGCGCAACTCAGGCTGGCCTCAAGCTCAAGCAGCAGATCGGCGTACTGCCCTTGGGCAAAACGCGCCTGGTAACGCTTGAGCTTGTCGGGAGCGGGTGCGCGCAGCGCCGTTATCCGCTCACTGTTGGCATCCGGGTAGCTGACCAGCACCAGCCACGCCAGCGTTCGGCCCAGACGCAAAGCGCGCAAGTCAGTGGCGCTCTGGCGCAACCACCAGTTGCATAGAGGACGGGCCTGCTCCTGCAATGCGCGGAGTACTTTATGGGCGTCTTTTTCGTTGCTGACCGGCTGCTCGGGCTTGACCCATTGAGTGGCTGCCTGCCTGACGTGCTCGATGACGCCAGCCACCGCGCCTGTCGCAGGCGTGCCTTGAGCGGCAACCTCCAGACGCTCCGCCAACCGTTGTTCGCAGAAGTGGCGAGTTGCTGCACAAAGAGCCGGGTAACGGGCGCAATGCGCAAATACTCAAAGCGGACCTTGCTGGTTTGCGCGCCAACTACCTGCTGACGAGTCAACGCACGCCCAGCCCGTTTGACATTGACGACTGGCGAACCTTCCGGTTGCCGGAGCAACTGTGAGCCACGCGCACGGTCAATGGCGCAGTGCCGGGCGCACGCAGCAAGGTCAGGCCAGGCGCCGCAATGAGGACGCCTACCTCGACTGCCCGCAGCAAGGTTGTTGGGCGGTAGCGGATGGCATGGGAGGGCACCAGCACGGCGATGTAGCCAGCCAATGGGTGATAAGCAGCCTGGCTTCATTGCCTGCCGGGGGAAGCCTGGACCAACGCGTGCATGCGACCCGGTTGCGCTTGCAAGCCGTGAACCGACGGTTGATAGGCAACGGTGCTCAGCCAACGGCAAACAGTGACGTGACTGTGGGCAGCACTGTGATGGTGCTGCTCCTTGAGGAGGGGCGTGCAGCGTGTGTGTGGGCCGGGGACAGCCGTTGCTACCTGTGGCGAGGGAGGCGTTTGTACCAGCTGTCCCGGGACCATTCGCTGTTGCAGTGCCTCATGGATCAGGGCCAGTTGAGTGTGGCACAAGCAAGGGCGCATCCCGACGCCAGGGCCCTGACCCGCGCCGTCGGTGCGCGGGCGACGTTGCATCTTGAAGTCCTGGAACTCAGCACTCGGCCGGGTGATGTGTTTCTGTTGTGCACCGATGGTCTTTATCAAGTACTCAGCCACGATGACTTGGGGAGTGCTTTGGATGAAAGGGCGCCGCAGCAGATGGTCGATCGTTTGTTTGCAAGCACGTTGCGCCGGTCTGCCCGGGATGACTTTACCGCTGTGGTGGTACAGCGATGAGTGAGGAAATGATACTGCCCACCGTGCTCGCCGGGCGTTACTGCCTTGAGCGCGAGCTGGGCAGGGGCGGCATGGGCGTGGTTTATCGTGCGCGGGATCTGTTGCACGAGCAGTTTGGCGAGCCAAGCCCCTACGTGGCAGTCAAACTGTTGGGCGAGGCTTTTTCCCAAAGCCCGGACGCCCACGTCTTGCTGTACAGCGAGTTTTCCCTGACCCGCAGTCTTCGCCACGAAGGTGTCGTGCGCGCATTTTCATTCGAGGTCGACACGCTCCGTCAGGCCGCTTTTTTCACGATGGAGTTGATGCACGGCATTACGCTTGACCGGTTGCTTCAAGAGTGCCCGCAGGGGTTGCCCTGGCGTGAACTGCAACCCATCGCCGTGCAGTTGCTGGAGGCCCTGGCCTATACCCACCGCCAGCAAGTCCTGCACGGCGATGTGAAACCCGCGAATGTGATGGTGGGAGAAGACGGGGTACGCCTGTTCGATTTTGGCCTGGGCCATGCCCTGGCGCAGGCGGGCCTGCCGTGTTTGAGCCGCAGCCGGTTCAATGCCTGGACACCCGTTTACGCGGCGCCGGAACTGCTCGCAGGGAGCGAACCGACCGCCGCAACGGACCTGTATGGCGTTGCGTGCGTCCTGTACGAAATGGCTCATGGAGAACGCCTTGACGTGAACCGCCCTCTGCGACAGCTCACTGCGCCTCGGCAACTGCCCAGGTATTGCTGGCCAGCGTTACGTCTGGCGCTGGAGGCGGACCCTGAACGCCGAAGTATCACCGTCGCGCAATTGGCGCAGGTGATGGGCCGCCGCCGGAACTACTGGTGCCTGTAACGCAGACCTCAGTTGGCCAACCCATGTAATTGGCAGTATTCAACCCAGCTTAACCCGGCCATCTGTGCGACCTCCTTGTGCACCTCCAGTCGCTGCGCCTCAAAGGCTTCGGCGGACTCGGCCGTCAACTTGAGCGTCAGTTCCCAGGCAAACAAGTGCTGACGTTCCGCTTCGGCTTCAAATGCTTCATGCAGGCGTTCGGCGCGATACTCGGCCAGGGTTTCCTTTTTGGCTTGTGCTGCCAGAGGGTTCAGCGTGTCGAGTTGCGTGGCCACGTCCGGATGTTCAATCAGGAACCTGTCCAGGGCGCGCTGGTGATTATCGCCGGGTTCTGACAAGGGCTAACTCCTGTAATGTTTTTCTCGGCGCCGGGTGCGCTTGCCCAAGTGACGAAAGATCCGGGTTCGCATGGGTTCCAGCAAAAAAAACAGCACGTACGCAGACAATGCCAAGGTCAGGTCCAATTCCATCCAGTCATCATCGATCGCCCCGGCGAGCCTTGCGATCATGGTTTTGAGCATGAGCAATAACGTTATCCCACACAGCCACATCAGTGCATTGAACACGAGGGGGGGCAGCGGGTTTGACAGCTTGTGTTGCATCTTGAACTGATCTCCTTGTTGTTGAGCTCCTGTACCGCACCGACAAGCATAACGGTTAAGAAATTAATTCTGAATAAATACCAGCGTTGCGGCAAAATCTTTTGCTCTCGGTCAAAGGATATCTGGCGTTAACCGGGAGTTTCGGGCCCGCCTGCGGGCACAGAGCTTGGGTAGAGGGGCGGGGCATGGCGCAAACGCTGTTCAAACTTTTCCTTACCCAGCGGCTGGCGGCTTTGGCGAGCACAGAGTCGCTGCGCGCCATTCGGGAAGGGCTGTTATGGATCTTGCCTTGCTTGCTGGTGTCGGCCGGTTTTCTGGTTCTGTCCGAGTGCGCCAAGGTATTGGGTTTTGACCCGCAGGCAGTGGCCTTTCTGTCTGGGCTGCATAACCAGATCAGCTCGGTCATCCCGCTGCTGGTGGCCGCCTCAATCGGTTACATGCTGGCGATCCAGTACCGCTTGCCTCAATTGCCCGTCGCTTTCCTGTGCCTGGCACACGTGGTGGTCGCCACCTTTGTCTTGCGTGAGTACCCGCGGGCTTCGGCCACGTTTGTGCTGTTCATTGCCATTGCTTCACCGCTGATCAATGTGCCGGCAATCGCCTGGTTGCATCGCTTGCGCTGGACCCGCCTGGTCAATGAAAACCTGGTCGGCCATAACTTGCGAGGTACCATCAATATGGTGGTACCTGGCGTCATCACTGCGTTGTCGTTGGTGGTGCTGTTGTCGTTGCTATTGCAGATACCCTATGTGGCGCAACTCCAGGGGCCGCAGGTACTGGAAGCGCTGCAATCACCCTATGGCAGCGGCTTGTTTGTGACGCTGATGAATTCGCTGCTGTGGTTTTTCGGTATTCACGGTGTGTATGCCATGCAGCCCCTGTTTGATGTACTGGACCAGGCGGTGCTGCTCAACGGCGCGGCATCAGCAGCGGGTGAATCGATTCCGTATGCGCTCAATAGCGGGCTGTTGGGCTGTTTTGCGTTTATCGGCGGCTCTGGCGGTGCGCTGTGCCTGCTGCTGGCGATCCTGCTGTTTTCCAAAAGCCAATCCATGCGCCTGTTGGCGATGGCCAGTTTGCCGTTGTCGTTATTCAACGTCAGCGAAGTGCTGCTGTTCGGCCTGCCGATCATTCTCAACCCGCGCCTGTTCATTCCGTTTCTGCTGGTGCCGGCGTTCAACACCATGGTGGCACTGACGGTGGTGCAACTGGGGTGGGTTTCGCCGGCGGTGGCCAGCGTGCCGTTTACGGCGCCGGTGTTGCTCAATGCTTACCTCAGCACTCACGGCGACCTGGCCGCCGTGGGGCTGCAAGTGGTACTGCTGGGGGTGGGGACTTTGGTGTATGCGCCCTATGTCCGCGCCATTCATCGCCAGGCCAGCGAAGGCGGCACGGTCTACCTCAAATCGCTGGACATGACGTTTCGCGGCCTCGAAGAAAAAGGCCGGTTGCTGGAGCTGGACCCCGTGCTGGCGTCCCACAGGACCCTGGCCCGCCAGGCGGTTGAGCTGAGCCATATCCAGCAGATTTGCGACTATGAGTTCTACCTGGAATTCCAGCCTCAAGTGTCCACCCGCACAGGCCTATGCACCGGTTGTGAAGCCTTGATGCGAGCCCGCGACAATCAGGGCACGGTGCACTCGCCGTGGGAATTTCTGCAGTGGCTGGCGCAAGCGCGGTTGATGCCGGACGTGGACGTTTGGGTCGCCTCCCAGGCGGTACGTCAGTATCAGAAATGGCAGAAAGCCGGTTTTGCCTTGCCGATGACCATCAATATTTCCAGCGCCACCCTGACGAACGCCGCCCATGGTGAGCGCCTGGTGGAGATCCTCGCCCAGGCCCGGGGGCAAGTGTCGGTGGAAATCACTGAGGATGCGCTGGTCAGTGACGTGCCGGCTACGCGCCAGACCATCCAGAAACTTCAGGCGATTGGCGCCAAGGTGTATATCGATGACTTTGGCACCGGGTTTTCCGCGCTGAGTTACCTGCACCAGTTTCCGGTGGATTTCATCAAGATCGACCGCAGCTTTGTCGTCGCCCAGCACGACCCCAAGGGCGCCCAGGTGCTGACGGGCATGCTGCGTTTCTGTGAGGCGTTGAACCTGGGTGTGGTGGTCGAGGGTGTAGAGACGGCCGAGCAGTTGGCCTTTTTGAATACCGGCTCCGAACTGTTTATTCAGGGCTGGTATTTCAGCAAGGCACTGCCCGGCGATCAGATGCAGGGCTTTGTACGCGAGCGCGCGCAGGCGCAGCGTTAAACCTGTGCGGACGCGTACTCGCGGCGGGTTTGCTCGATCTCCTCGACCAGCCCGTCGATGCGTGCCAGGCGTGCGCGGTTGTCGTGGTCCCAGGGATGAAAACCCGGCTTGAAGTACTGCAGCCACGGCAACAGCATGCGCGGGAACACACCCTTGGGGCCGTAGAGAAATTTGAGCATCCTCCAGAGCCCTTTCAAGTGCCCACCGGACTTGCGATCGGCTATCAGCAGGCGCACATGGAAATCAAACACCACCAGCCAGAAAAACAGCGTGGTGGTCAGCATGGTGCCGGTACGCAGCAGATAACGCCCCAGGCCTGGCTTGACCACCGTGTTCCACACATCGAAGGCCACCGCTTTGTGCTCGGTTTCTTCGAGCGCGTGCCAGTACCACATTTGCTGGTAGCCCTTGAGGGATTGCCCGAAGCGCGACGGGTCGCTGAGCAGGATCTCTGCGAGCATGGCGGTGTAGTGCTCAAGGGCGATGGTCACCGCCAGGTTGAAAGACGGCGGCAGGTGTTTTTTTTGCAGGTCGAGAATGAACTTCAGGCGCCGGTCCAGGGTGTGGGCGGGCAGACCGGCCGCTTGCAGCAAGTCGTTGTAGGCCACGTGCTCGCGGCTGTGCATGGCTTCCTGGCCGATAAAGCCCTGAATCTCTTTTTTCAATTGCGGGTCGTCGATGCGTTGGCGGTAGTGGCGCACGCTGTCCATGAAAAACAGCTCGCCCTGGGGAAACAGCAGCGATAGCGCGTTGAAAAAATGTGTAATGAACGGGCCTTGTTCGTGCCAGTTCTTGATGCGCCCGGCAGGCAAGGCAAAGCGGATATCGCGACGGATCGGCAGCATGGTGCGTGCTCCTGTTCAGAGGCGGGGTTCGTCGTTGGTTTCAAACACCGGCGCAGGTTGCTTGGGCGCCATGCGCTTGCTGGCGAACACCACCAACGCTTGGTAGGCCGCGGGCAGAAGGCGCGCGAGCGCGTCCAGAAAGTAAGCGTCACGGCCAATCAATACGCGGCGTTTGTTCTTGCGCACGCCTTGCAGGATCACTTTGGCGGCGTGGTCGGCATCGGTGATAAACAGCTTTTCAAAATCCGCACGCGCTTGTTGTTCGCTGTGGATCAGAAAACCGGTCATGTTCGCGTCGATACGGCTGCTGCGGCAGATATCGGTGCGAATGCCTCCGGGGTGCACGCAGGTGGCGGACACCCCGCAGCGTTGCAGGTCAAGTTCCTGGCGCAGGGATTCGGTGAAGCCGCGCACGGCAAACTTGGTGGCGTTGTAGCCGCTCATGCCGGGCTGGGCAAACAGGCCGAACACGCTGGACGTGTTGACCACATGGCCGTCGCCGCTGGCTTTCAAGTGCGGCAGAAACGCCTTGGTACCGTGCACCACGCCCCAGAAATTGATGCCGACAATCCATTCCAGGTCGGCATAGTCCACGCCTTCAACCGTACTCGACAGCGCCACCCCGGCGTTGTTGAACACCAGGTTGATCTTGCCGTGATCGGCCACGCAGCGAGCAGCCCATGCCTCAACGGCCTGGCGATCAGCCACGTCCAGCACCTGAGTGGTGACCTGTACCGGCCACAGGGTTGAGGTTTTGATGAGTGTCAGCGTTTGTTCCAGCCCTTGGCTGTTCTTGTCCGCCAGCGCCAAGTGGCAGCCTTCTCGTGCCAAGGCCAGTGCCAAAGCACGGCCCATGCCGGAAGCCGCACCCGTGATCGCCGCCACGCGGCCGTTGAATGACTTCATGACAGGCTGCCTTCTGCGGTGGAGTGGGGCGCCGCCAAGGGGCGGGGCGCGGGGTTGACGGGAAGGGGGCTGGCGACATAGTCCTTGAGCGCAAAGTGGCGGGTCACGCGCTTGAAGCGCCAGGTCGAACCGGGCCACAACGTGGTGTTCTTGCCGGTGCGGGGGTCGAGGTACCAGCTCTGACAGCCACCGGTGTTCCAGATGGTGCGTTTGAGCCGTTCCTGCAACTGGGTGTTGTACGCCTGTTCCACGGCGGGTTTGACCTCGACCGTGGCGAGGCGCTGGCGTTGCATTTGCTGCAGCGCGTCAAGGATGTAGGTGACCTGGGCCTCGATCATCAGAATCATCGAGTTGTGCCCAAGGCCTGTGTTCGGCCCGACGATCAGGAACAGGTTCGGGTAGCCCGGCACGGTGGTGCCTTTATAGGCATGCGCGCCGTCGTGCCAGGCGTCTAGCAGGTCGATACCGCCGCGGCCGATGATGCAGCCGCGCGACACTGGGTCGGCCGCCCGGAAGCCGGTGCCGAAAATCAGGCAGTCGGCCGGGTGCTTGATGCCGTCGGCGGTGATCACGCCGTCGGCTTCAATGCGCAGCACCTTGTCGGTCACCACCTCGACATTGCTGCGTGACAGCGCCGGGTAATAGTCATTGGAGATCAGTACGCGCTTGCAGCCGATGGTGTAGTCCGGCGTGAGGGTTTTGCGCAGGGAAGGGCGGGCGACCTGTTTGTGCAGGTGGCGCTTGGCGATTCTCTGCACCATCTTCATCAACCGCGGGTGCAGGGCGAAGCCAATGACACGGCCTTCCAGCGCCCAGTAGAACGCACCGCGCACCAGGCGCTGGGTGAACGGCAGATGGTTGAAGGCCCAGCGTTCCAGGCGCGAGATCTCGCGGTCGGGCTTGGGCATGATCCACGGCGGCGTGCGCTGGAACAGGTCCAGGTGGGCCACCTGCGGCGCAATCTGCGGCACGAACTGGATGGCACTGGCACCGGTGCCGATCACTGCTACGCGTTTGCCCTTCAACGAATAGTCATGGTCCCACTGCTGGGAGTGAAAGCGTTTGCCCTTGAAACTGTCGAGCCCCGGGATATCTGGCAGCGCCGGGCGCGACAGGCCGCCCATGCCCGACACCAGCACCCGCGCACTTACCTGACGGCCATCGCTGAAACTCAATTGCCAGCGTTGCTGCTGCTCATCAAATACCGCTTGCTCAAGGCCCATGCCAAAACGCAGGTAGGGCGCCAGCTCAAAACGCCGGGCGCATCGTTCAAGGTAGGCGCGAATCTCCGCCTGTGGCGCAAATTGTCGTGTCCAGTCCGGGTTGGGGGCGAAGGAAAACGAATACACATGGGATTGCACGTCACAGGCGCAACCCGGGTAGTGGTTGTCGCGCCAGGTGCCGCCGAGGGTATCGGCCTGCTCGGCGATGAAGAAGTCGGTGAGCCCGGCTTCCTTGAGTTTGATCGCCATGCACAGGCCGGCGAAACCTGAACCGATGATGGCGATATCGACGAAATCACTGTAGGCATTCATTGGCCGGCCTCATGACGAGAGCGCTTGGAGGGCATCAGACGTGCTCCTGTTTTTTGTGAGTCTTTTAGATAGAACACCATTGCAAAGGAAAAATGAATTAATTATTTTAAAAAAGATTTTAAATAATCTACCTGAAAAAAACGCCTACGCTAGGACCTTGTTGCGCCTATGAGCCTTGTCCGACGGACGAGCACGGTATGCAGGAAGTCCGGACCTTAGGGTGGACGTTGGCTGAGGCCTTGATCAATTCCGGTCGGGTCGCCAGCAGCAGGGAAGCAGAGGACCGAGCTATGGCTGTCGATTGGGTAGTCGCTGCGGGTGGGGTGGTGGTTGTCAGTGCCGTGCTGTGGGCCTTCAGTGCCCTGATGACAAGGCGCATTGAAACCACCGTTGCGATCAACGGGCGCTTCGTGGACGTAGAGGGCGAGCGCTTTCATTATGTGGAGGAAGGCAAGGGCCCACCGCTGGTCATGATCCATGGCCTGATGGGCAGCAGTCGCAACCTGACCTATGCCCTGTCCGGCCAATTAAGTGAGCGCTTTCGGGTGATCACCCTCGACCGTCCAGGCTCAGGCTATTCGACCCGGCATTCCGGGACAGCCGCTGACCTGCCGGGCCAGGCGCGGCAAATTGCCGGGTTCATCAAGACCCTGGACCTGGATAAACCCCTGGTGCTGGGGCATTCCCTGGGCGGAGCGATTGCCCTGTCGCTGGCGCTTGACCACCCTCACGCCGTGTCTGGGTTGATTCTGGTGGCGCCGCTGACCCACCCCCAACGCCTGCTGCCGCTGGTATTTCTGGCACTGGCGGTGCGCCCGGTGCTGTTGCGACGCTGGATGGCGCACACCTTGACCCTGCCCATTGGGCTGCTGACCAAAGGCGCGGTGGTGAAGGGCGTTTTTGCCCCGGACCCTGCGCCGGCAGACTTCGCCACGCGCGGCGGGGGCTTGCTCGGTATGCGCCCTGACAACTTCTACGCCGCCTCCACCGAGATCAACACAGTCAATGATCACCTGCCCGGCATGGTCAAGCGCTACCCGCAGTTGAGCTTGCCGATCGGGCTGATTTATGGCGCCCGTGACAAGGTGCTCGACTTCCAGAAACACGGCCAGGCCCTGGCCAGCAAGGTGCCGGGGTTGAAGCTGCAGGTGGTGGAAGGGCGCGGGCATATGTTGCCGATCACGGCGCCGGAGCGTGTGGCAGCGGTGGTCGAGCAGGTTGCCAAGCGTGTGCGGCTACCGGAAAGCGCCACGGTGTTGCATCCGACGTTTGCGTTGGCGAGTAAATAATTGTGCCATCCGACTCGCGGTTCAAGCCCGTCAACGCCTGCTTTAGACACCTGACCAAACGGCTGAAAAAGAGACTGTCCGGTCACGTAAAAAAGCCACCAAGAAAGTAGTTGACGACCTAACGATTCCGCGCTATTTATTTAAAAAATTATTTCAATGTCTTATTTGAAACAGTTTTTGCAGTGCCTAAGAGCGAATAAAATAATGAAAAAAACGTCTTTTATCGCATGGTTGATTTCTCGGGGCAGTCAGTGCTCCGTGAACCTGTTCAGCGCTTTTCACGTTTGCCTGCCGGCCCTCCGTGTGCGGAGGTTGCCATGAATCAGACTGTGGCGAGCGCAACGACCTGGACCGACGGCAAACGTCACCTGTGGTGGCTGGGCATCATGCCGCTGGCCACGCCTTTACTCTCTGGCGCACTGGCCATTTCTACCGGCGTACAACAACTGTGGTGGGTGGGGGTGCTGGTGATCTTCGGCCTGATCCCGTTGATCGACGGCTTGCTGGGCGAAGACGTCAGCAACCCGCCCGAGTCTGCCGTCAGCGGCCTTGAATCCCAAAGCTACTATCGCTGGATTGTGTATACCGGCGTGGTGTTTGTCATCTCGTCGGTGGTACTCACCGGCTGGCTCGCCGCGGGCGGTATCGACTGGATCATCAGCGGCGGCCTGCTCGACGCCACGGCCACTCTGGACCCCTCCAGCGGGTTGGCAAAAGCGGCAGCATTCATCACCGCGCGCACCGAGCTGCACGGCGCGGTGACCTGGTTCACCTACCTGGGCATGGCGATGTCTACCGGCGCGGCCACCGGGATTGCGATCAATACCGCCCACGAACTGGGGCACAAACCCAAACCGCTGGAAGTGTTCCTGGCCAAGGTTACGTTGGCACCAACCTTCTACGGGCACTTCTACACCGAACACAACCGTGGCCATCACGTACGCGTGGCCACCCCTGAAGATCCAGCCAGTTCGCGTCTCGGTGAGAGTTTCTGGGCGTTCCTGCCGCGCTCGGTGTGGTTCAGCGCACGTTCGGCCTGGAACCTGGAGCGTGAGCGCCTGCGCAAACTCGGCCTGCCGGCCTTGCACTGGAAGAACGCGGTGCTCAGTGCCTGGATGTACAGCGCAGTGTTGTGGGGCGCGATGATCCTGTGGCTGGGCGCGGCAGTGATTCCGTTCCTGATCATTCAGGGCATCTACGGCTTCTCGCTGTTGGAAGTGGTCAACTATGTAGAACACTACGGGCTTAAACGCCAGAAGTTGCCCAATGGTCGTTATGAACGTTGTTCGCCACGGCACTCGTGGAACAGTAACCGGATTGTGACCAACATCTTTCTGTTCCAACTTCAACGTCATTCCGACCACCACGCAAACCCGACACGCAGTTATCAATCATTGCGCCACTTTGATGAATCGCCGCAACTTCCCTACGGTTACGCGAGCATGATTGTCTGGGCCTATGTGCCGTACTTGTGGCGCCGCCGAATGGACCATCGGGTGCTCAATCATTATGCCGGGGATATTACCCTGGCCAATCTTCAGCCTTCACAGCGTTTGAAGTATTTGGAGAAGTACAGCAACAGTGCAAAACCGTTTTAACCTGAATTGAACCAGTGGGTGTTGGACGCGGGGTTTATACACCGCGCAGGTGTTCATCGCCCACGATTTACCGGTTGTATTGCAAGAAAGTTGTTTGACCCTACAACAATAATTTCAAGGGAAGGACGTACACCATGCAAAGCCCTGCCACGTTTACCGCCCATATTGTACTGGCCGCCCTCGGGCTGATTGTCTATCACCAGGCCCAGGCCGCCCGCATCGAGCCGGCGGGCAGCGTTTTCACGGCTCAGGGGCCGATCAGCTTCTCCAAAGGCGCGCTGATCAGCGCCGACTGCACCATTAAGGTGGCCGGCAAGGTGGCGGCGGATGGTGCGTCGGTGAATGTCGATAAAGTTGAGTTTGATGGCGGCCTTAAATGCAGCCGTGTCGAAGCCATTAACTTGCCGTGGGTATTGGTCGCCAAAGATACAAAAAGCGGTTCCATGTCCAAGATCAGTGTGGATGTTCACGCCTTTGGCCTGGGTGGAAAGTGCGGCCCCTCAACGGCCGATGGTACGTGGGACAATGCCACGGGCAAGTTGGAAGCTTCCAATGTGCCCATTGGCGAAGACTGCAAGATCAAGACGGTGTCGATCAAGATGCCGCCAAACTTCAAAGTTGTTGAGTAACCCACGCTCCGAATGTTGCAGCGGTAACTGAATTGAAATTTGGCTGGAAAGGGAAGTTCTGCAGTTTCACCGTGACCTCTCGATCATGGCCATTACCCCTGGCGAAAGACTCGCCATAACATGTGAGGAAAAACAATGAAAAGCTTGAAAACTCTCGTGTCGTTGACTGCTCTGGCTGTTTGCATGGGTGCTGCTTCGATGGCCAGCGCGGCGTCGATCAGCCCGGAAGGTCCTTTCACCACCACCGCAGGCTCCATCGTCGTGCAGTCACCGTCTTCTTTCGGGGGCTCTGTGACCTGTGGCATTACTTTCAGCGGTGTGGTCAGTGGTGGCGTCGCCACTATCAATAACGCGGCACTGACCGGTGGCGGCCTGTGCGGTCTGCCGACCCTGAAAAGCATCCCGTCGCCAGGCTGGAAGCTGACCGCTCTGTCCGGCACCACCGGCCAGGTTGAAAACGTTGGCTACACCATCAAGAAAACCATCGTGATTCCAGCCACTGATTGCGGCCCGTCCACCATCAGTGTGGTCTGGAACGCTGCAGCTCACACCCTGACGGCCTCCAACCAGGCACTGAGCGGCGGTTGCAACATTGTTTCGCTGACCACCACTGCCGCCGGCCTGACCGTTAACCCATAACGCTGTCCTGCAGAACCCGGGGTTGATCACCCGTTGAAAGGCCGGCGCCTCGCCAGAGGTGCCGGCTGACGTGGAAAGCCGGCCATGTAATGCCGGACGCGCATAATAATAAGGAGTGCCGCATGATCACTAAGAAACAACAGGCTAAAACACTGCTGGGGCTGGCGATACTGGGGGGGTTGATGACGACCGCGCCGGTGCAGGCAGGTGGCTTCTCCACGCCGACTTACGGCGCCCCTGGCTGGGGCCGGGCGTTCGGTGGCGGTTCTCTGTTCAAGAACGACCCAAGTTCTGCCTTCAACAACCCGGCGGCCATGGCGTTTGTTGACCAATCCGTGGTGCAACAGACCGTCGACTATGCCCGCGTCAAAATCAAATACAGCGGCCAGGCTTACGATTACCAGGGCAACCCGGTGACCAACACCGCAGTGATGCCCGATGGCAGCTTTGATCCAAGCACGGCCACCGTCAATAACAACGATGGCGGCCAAGGTGGTTTTACCGCGTGGCTGCCTACCGGCTTTCTGGTGATCCCGATGGGCGACCGCTTTGCCTTTGGCCTGTCTCAGGTTGTGCCACAAGGCATGCGCACCACGTGGGATGAAAACTCCAAGGTTCGCGATTTCGCCGTCGATACCAAAATTGAAACCGTCGGCCTGACGGGCTCCTTGTCCTTCAAGGTACGCGACGACTTCTCCATCGGCGGTGGCGTGATCGTTCAACGCAGCCAAGGCTTCGTCAGCCAGAACATTGACCTGTTCTCGGCGGCGTCGGTCTCGCCTGGCTTGAGCAACGGCGCATTTCCGCCCGGCGTCGGCACCGCGTTGATGCGCGTCAAGGTCGACAATATTTCCACCGGCTGGTTTACCGGCGTTGTCTGGAAGCCGACTGACAAGGATTCTCTGGGCGTGAACTACCACGCCAAAATCAAAAACAAGATGACCGGCAAGTACAACATCCGGGCTGATGCACTGAACACCGGCTTGATGACGGACGACACGATCTTCGGTAACGGCAAAACCCTGGTTGAAACCGCATACCCGGGGCTGAAGTTGTTCCCGAACGGCGCACATGCCAGCACTCAACTGGATATTCCTGCGACCGCCGCGTTCGACTGGGTGCACCAATTCAATGATCGTTGGACCCTGGGCGTCAGCGCCATGTGGACCCAGTGGTCGTCCTTCAAGGACCTGACGCTCAAGTCCCAGGGCTCGACGATTGTTGCCATTCCCTACAACTACAAGGACGCGTGGATGTACTCGCTCGGGGGCGACTTCAAAGCCACCGATGAGCTGACCCTGCGCGCCGGTGTGGCCTATGACCAAACCCCTACTCGTAACTCGACGCGCGACCCGCGCATCCCGGACGGCGACCGTTATTTTGCCTCGCTGGGTGCCGGTTACGACATCAAGGCCATTCCCGGCCTGACGCTGGACGCCGCGTATTCGCACCAGTTTGTGGAGAAGGTCAACATCAAGACCCAGAACGTTGATCGCCTGGGCGGCGGTCGGCTCGACGGCACGGCCGAGTCTTCAGGCGACATTGTCAGCCTGTCGGCCACTTACAAGTTCTAGTACCACAAGGGCAGGAGGCACCTGGCGCATCTGGGTGCCTGCTGCCTGACCTTCCTCCAAATACGTAACAAACAGGCTGACGGGTTCATGCCTTATTTTTTTTGCCTACTCATTAAATAAAAATTTCAAAACAAAATTTGAATATTCGCTTTCAAGTTTGTAGTGTGGTTTTACGCCGCAGGTCATTCCGGCTTGTCCTGGCGTGTGCCGTACCCTGAATCGAGTCGAGGTATCCCCATGGTTATCTGGTTATTGGCGGGTTTTGCAGCAGCGATTGCCCTGGCGTATCGGCAAGCGGCTGCGGCCCTTTGGTTGGCAGCGGGTGTGATCTGGTTGGCGGTGGGTTACCTGTTCAACGTGGTCGCCGGGTCCGGCGCCACCGTCGCTGCGGTCCTGGTGGTGTTGCCCGCGCTGTTGCTGGCGATCAAACCGCTGCGCCGCACGCTGTTGAGCAGCAAGGCACTGGCGCTGTTTCGCACCATCATGCCCGCGATGTCCGACACCGAGCGCGCCGCCATCGAGTCCGGCACCGTGTGGTGGGATGCCGAGCTGTTCAGCGGCAAGCCCGACTGGCAACGCCTGCTGCAAGCCGCGCCGGCCAGCCTGAGTGCCGAAGAACAAGCCTTCCTCGACAACGAAGTCGAAACCCTGTGCGATATCGCCAATGACTGGGAAACCACCCAGGTCTGGCAGGACATGTCCCCCGAAGGCTGGCAGTACACCAAGGACGCCGGGTTCCTCGGCATGATCATTCCCAAACAATACGGCGGCAAAGGGTTCTCCCATTACGCGCATTCGCAAGTGGTGATGAAACTGTCGACACGCTGCTCGGCGGCGGCCATTTCGGTGATGGTGCCCAATTCCCTCGGCCCGGCGGAACTGTTGCTGCACTACGGCACCGACGCCCAGCGCAACTACTACCTGCCACGCCTGGCGCGCGGCGAAGACATCCCGTGTTTTGCGCTGACCAGCCCGTATGCGGGCTCCGATGCCGGGGCGATCCCGGACCTGGGCATCGTGTGCAAGGGCGTGCATGAAGGTGAAGAAGTGCTCGGTTTCAAGGTGACCTGGGACAAGCGCTACATCACCCTCGGGCCGATTGCCACGGTGCTCGGCCTGGCGTTTCGCGCCGAAGACCCCGAGGGTTTGCTCGACGCCCCGGGTTCCCTTGGCATTACCTGTGCGTTGATCCCGACCTCGCACCCCGGTGTCAACAGCGGCCGCCGCCACTGGCCGTTGAATGCCGTGTTCCAGAACGGCCCAACCACCGGCAAGGATGTCTTCATTCCGCTGGAATGGGTCATCGGCGGCCGCGAACAGGTCGGCAACGGCTGGCGCATGCTGATGGAATGTCTGGCAGCGGGGCGCGCAATTTCCCTGCCGTCAGCCAACGTCGGCCTGGGCAAAGTCGCCGTGCGCGGCACCACGGCTTATGCGGCGATGCGCAAACAGTTCGGCCTGCCCATTGGCAAGTTCGAGGGCGTGCAGGCGCCGTTGGCGCGCATGGCCGGGCATTTGTACGCCTGCGACGCGGTGCGCAAGGTCTCGGTCGCGTCGCTGGACGCCGGCGAAAAACCTTCGGTGATTTCGGCCATCGCCAAGTACCACGTCACCGAACGCGCGCGGATGATCGTCAACGACGGCATGGACATCGTTGCCGGCAAAGGCATCTGCATGGGCCCCAATAACTTCCTGGCCCGCGCCTATCAGCAAAGCCCGATTGCCATCACGGTAGAGGGGGCCAACATCATGACCCGCTGCCTGATCATCTTTGGCCAGGGGCTGATTCGCTGCCATCCCTATGTGTTTCGCGAGATGGAAGCGGCGCGCGACCCGGATCGGCGCAAAGCCCTGGAAGCGTTCGACAGCGCGATGTTCGGCCATGTGAGTTTTGTGTTGGCCAACACCGTACGCGCGGCGGTGCATGCTCTGACGGGAGGGCGGCTGATTTCCGTACCGGCCAGGACTGACTCGGCGCTGGCGTCCTACTACCGCCAGGCCAATCGTCTGTCGGTGGTGCTGGCGCTGATCTCGGACGTGTCCATGGGCGTGCTGGGTGGCGCCCTCAAGCGCAAGGAAAGTATCACCGGGCGGCTGGGGGATATTCTGTCGCAGCTCTACATCCTGTCCTGCGTGCTCAAGCGTTTTGAAGATGACGGCCGGCCCCAGGCGGACCTGCCGCTGGTGCACTGGTCGGCCCAGGACGCCTTGCTGCGTGCCCATGAAGCCCTGGCTGAAGTGCTCGATAACTACCCTTCGAAAGCCGCGGCGGCCGTGGTGCGCGGCTTGAGCTTCCCGTTCGGCATTCCACTGCACAAACCCTCGGACCGGCTGTTGGCGCAGGTGGCGGACGTGGTGCAGACGCCGGGAGAAACCCGCGACCGTTTGCTGGCCAATTCCTACATTCCGCGCCCGGAAATCGACAAACTGGCTTACGGCGAACTGGGCTTCCGTTTGTTACCGCAAGTGGAACTGATCGACACGCGGCTCAAGCCTGCGATCAAGAGAGGCCTGATCGAGCCGATGCCGGTTTCCGCCACGGCCTTCACCGGCTGGCGCGTCAAGGCGCGGGCGCTGGACCTGATCAGCGACGACGAAGACACCTTGCTCGGCCGCTATGTGGAATACGCCGACCACGGCATCCAGGTCGATGACTTCCCGCAGGACTTTGGCTTGCTGGAGGCCCTGCAGCAGCGCAAACAGGCGTTGGAGCCGACGGCGAAACGTCGTTCGCCCCAAAGCGAAAACGCCTCGGTCAATTGAGTTGCATTGAATGAACGCGGTCAGTGTGGGAGCTGGCTTGCCTGCGATGGCGGTGTATCAGTCACCGCCGCCATCGCAGGCAAGCCAGCTCCCACAGTTGATCGGGTTTACAAAGCAAGGCTGTGTTGTGAGTGAGTTTCTACTATGAGTGACAGCTACCTTTCCTTCGTCAATTCCCCTTGGGGCCGTCGCCTGGCCCAGGCCATTGGCCTGCCGCAACCATTGCCGTTGCAACGCCATCGCAGCGGCCAAACAGGGCTGGCCAATCCGGTGATCGTCGCCGGGGCAGGGCGCCTCGTCGCGCAGGTGCAACAGGTTTTCAGCGCCACCGACACCGTCACCGCGACGCCTGCAACCCTCAAGGCACCGTCCACGGTCAAGGTGCAGGGCGCGGTGTTCGACGCCAGTGGCGTGGTCGACCTGCAACAACTCGACGAGCTGTATGTGTTCTTCCACGCCAACGCCAAACGCCTCGGCCACCACGGCCGCGTGGTGGTACTCGGCACTGCGCCCGAACAGTGTAAAGACTTGCCCCAAGCCATTGCCCAACGTGCCCTCGAAGGCCTGGTGCGTTCGCTGGCCAAAGAGTTGCGCCGGGCCATCACCGTGCAATTGATCTACGTGGCGCCGGGTGCCGAAGATGCGCTGGACAGCAGCCTGCGGTTCTTCCTGTCGCGCCGTTCGGCCTATGTGTCCGGGCAGGTGGTGCGCCTGGAGAAACCCGTGGACGGGCAGCCCGCTTTCAACTGGGACAACCCCTTCGCCGGTCGCCGCGCGCTGGTCACCGGTGCATCCCGTGGCATCGGCCTGGCGATTGCCCAGGTGTTGGCGCGCGACGGCGCCCATGTGGTGTGCGTGGACGTTCCCCAGGCGCAGGACGCCTTGCAGCAAGCCGCAACAAGCACAGGCGGCTCGGCGCTGCCGCTGGACATCACCGCTGCCGACGCGGCCTCGCTGCTGCTGGCCCATGCCAGCCAATACGGCGCCTTTGATGTGGTGGTGCACAACGCCGGAATTACCCGCGACAAAACCATCGCCAAGATGACCGAAGCGGCTTGGCGCGACGTGTTGGCGGTGAACCTGCAAGCACCGTTACAACTCAGTACTGCATTGCTCGAGGGGCAGGCGGTCAAGCCGGGCGGGCGGATTGTGTGCGTGTCGTCGATTTCCGGCATCGCCGGTAACCTTGGGCAAAGCAACTATGCGACGTCCAAGGCCGGCGTGATCGGTTTGGTACAGGGCCTGGCACCGCGCGCGGCGGCGCAGCACGTCACGGTCAATGGCGTGGCGCCGGGGTTTATCGAAACCGGGATGACCGCGAAAATCCCGCTGATGATCCGCGAGGCCGGGCGGCGCATGAACTCCTTGTCCCAAGGCGGCCAGCCTGTCGACGTGGCCGAGACCATTGCCTGGCTGGCACACCCGGCGTCCGGCGGGGTCAACGGCCAAGTCGTACGTGTGTGCGGCCAAAGCCTGCTGGGAGCCTGAGCCATGGACTACGTGACGCAGATCATCGACCCACCGCCGTCGCGCACGAAGCTGCTGCTGGACGGCCTGCGTGCCCTGCGCAAACCCGCGTTCGACGGTGCGCCGCAACTGCCGGCAGAGCATCTGGTGCGTTCCGCCGTGCCCTTGTCCGCCAGTGGCATCGCAGCCTACGGCCGTGCCTGCGGGTTTCGCCACGAGCAGGGCGTGCCGCTGTCTTACCCGCACGTGCTGGCGTTTCCCTTGCACTTGATGCTGCTGACCCGGCCGAGCTTTCCCTACCCGGCCAGCGGCATGGTGCATTTGGCCAATCGCATTCGCCAGCACCAGCGGCTGGCGCCAGGCCAGGCCCTGCGCCTGGAAGTGTTTTGCGAGCGTTGGGTTGCCCACCCCAAGGGCCAGGCGTTGAGCATTGCCACGCGGGCTTACAGTGCCGGGGATCTGGTGTGGGAAAGCGACAGCCTCTACCTGCGTCGGGGCGTCAACAATCCCACCGGTGAAACATGGAATGACGCATTGCCCTTGCAGGAGGACGGCCTGCTAAAGACCCAGCGCTGGGTGCTGCCGGCCGATCTTGGTCGGCGCTTTGCCAGGGTGTCGGGGGATTTCAACCCGATTCACACCTCGGTAATCGGCGCGAAACTCTTCGGCTTTCGCCGTGCCATCGCCCACGGCATGTGGACCCTGGGCCGCGCGCTGGCCGCCCAGCAACCGCCCGGTGGCCTGGATACTGCCGAGGCCCATTGCGACTTCAAGCTGCCGATTTTTCTGCCCGGCCAGGTCGCCCTGTGGAGCCACCCGGTGACCGGCCCGCGCCGTGAATTCGAAGTGCGCAATGTCGCGGGTGACCAACCGCATATGCGCGGCCTGTTTGTCTGGAATGAGAACCGTCGATGAGTGACTACAGTTTCAACCCGGCCCCGACCCGCCGCGTCGCGATCGTCGGCGGCAACCGCATTCCCTTTGCCCGCTCCAACACGGTGTACGCCCACGACAGCAACCAGGATTTGCTGGTGGCCGCGTTGCAGGGCCTGATTGACCGTTACAACTTGCATGGCCAGCGCCTGGGCGAGTTTGCGGCGGGGGCGGTGATCAAGCACTCGCGGGATTTCAACCTGGCGCGCGAGGCGCTGCTCTCGACCACCTTGTCTGCAGACACGCCGGCTTACGACGTACAGCAGGCTTGCGGCACGGGCCTTGAAGCCGCGTTACTGGTGGCGAACAAAATCGCCCTCGGCCAGATCGAAGTCGGCATCGCCGGGGGGGCCGATACCACCTCCGATGCGCCCATCGGCATCAACGAATCCTTGCGCCACACCTTGCTCGCGGCCAATCGCGCCAAAGGCATGGGGGCAAAGTTGCAGGCCTTGCTGAAAGTACGCCCGTCGATGTTTTTCAAACCCTTGCTGCCGCGCAATGGCGAGCCGCGCACGGGGTTGTCCATGGGCGAGCACTGTGAAGAAATGGCCAAGCGCTGGCAGATCCGGCGCCTGGCCCAGGACGAACTGACCTTCACCAGCCACAAGCGCCTGGACGCGGCCTACAAGCGCGGGTTCTTTGACGACTTGATCAGCCCCCATCGCGGCCTCTCCCGGGACAACAACCTGCGCGGCGATGCGAGCCTGGAAAAACTCGCGGGCCTGTCGCCTGCCTATGACCGACAGAACGGCACGCTCACGGCGGGCAATTCCACCCCCCTGACCGACGGCGCCTCAGTGGTGCTGCTGGCGAGCGAAGCTTGGGCTGCCGAGCATGGCTGGCCGGTGCTGGCATACCTGCGTACGGGCGAGACGACGGCGGTGAACTTTGTCGACGGCACCGAGGGTTTGCTGATGGCGCCGGCCTACGCCGTACCGCGCATGCTCAAGCGCGAGGGCCTGAGTTTTGCCGACTTTGACTTCTTTGAAATTCACGAAGCCTTCGCAGCCCAGGTGTTGTGCACGCTCAAGGCCTGGGAAGACGCCGATTATTGCCGTGAGCGTCTAGGCTTGGAGGCGCCGCTAGGCAGCATCGACCGCGCGAAAATGAACGTCAACGGCGGCTCCCTGGGGTGTGGTCATCCCTTTGCCGCCACCGGAGGGCGGCAATTGGCGGCGCTGGCCAAAATGATCCACGAAAACGGCGGCGGGCGCGGGCTGATTTCGATTTGTGCGGCGGGCGGCCTGGGCATTACTGCCATCGTCGAAAAGTAACGTGATCAAAACAATAACAACAAGGAGACTGCCATGAACGCTGTAAGCCTGGAACACACCGAACGGGTCTGGTTGAACGCTTACCTGCCGGGCGTGCCGGCAGACATTGAGGCCGGGATCGAGGCGTACCCGTCGCTGCGCGAGGTGTTCCTGGAGCACCTGGAGAAATTCCGCGCGCGGGTCGCCTACGTCAGCATCGGCACTGAGATGACTTACGCCGACTGGCAGGTGCAAGGCGTCGCGTTTGCCGCGTGGTTGCAGGGCCAGGGCGTAAAGAAAGGCGACCGTGTGGCGCTGATGATGCCCAATTGCTTGCAGTATCCCATCTGCCTGCTCGGCACGATTCTGGCCGGTGCGGTGGTGGTCAACGTCAACCCGCTGTACACCTCCCACGAGCTCAAACATTTGCTCAAGGACAGCGGAGCCGAAACCGTGGTCATCTTCGAAAACTTCGCCCACACCCTGGAAAAAGTCATTGACGGCAGCAGCGTGAAGCGCGTGGTTGTGGCGGCCATCGGTGATCTGCTGGGCACTTTCAAAGGCGCAGCGATGAACTTCATCCTGCGCCGCGTGCAAAAACAGGTACCCGCCTTCAACCTGCGCGGGTCGCTGCGTTTCAACCAGGCGCTCAAGCAAGGGCGTGCGTTGAACCACTTTCCAGTGGCCATGGCCCTCGATGACCTGGCCTTCCTGCAATACACCGGCGGCACGACCGGCGACGCCAAGGGGGTGATGCTCAGCCATCGCAACATCATCGCCAACCTGCTGCAGGCCAAGGCGTGGGTGGGCGACCAGCTGGACCAGGACAAACAGGAAACCAACGTCACCTTGTTGCCGCTGTATCACATCTTTTCCCTGACGGTGAACTGCCTGATGTTCATGTGCCTGGGCGGGCGCAACATCCTGATCGCCAACCCGCGCGACGTGAAACGCGTGCAGATGATCCTGCGCAAGGAGCGCTTCAATGGGATCGCCGGGGTGAATACCCTGTTCAACGGCTTGCTGGAGAACAAGGAATTCTGCGCGCGGGACTTTTCCGACCTGCGCATGGTGATTGCCGGCGGCATGGCCACGCACACGGCGGTGGCCAAACGCTGGAAGGAAGTCACCGGGCTGCCGATCATCGAAGGTTACGGGCTGACCGAGTGCTCACCGGTGGTGAGCATCAGCCCTATCGACATCGCGCGCATGCGTGAGATGGAGTTCACCGGCAGCATCGGTGTGCCGTTACCGTCGACCTGGGTGCGCTTTATTCGTGAGGACGGCCAGTTGGCCGACATTGGCGAACAGGGCGAACTGCAAGTACGCGGCCCGCAGGTCATGCAGGGTTACTGGAAGCGCCCCAAGGAGACGGCCGAAGTGCTGGACCGCGATGGCTGGCTGTCGACCGGTGATATCGGTGTGATGGATGAGCGCGGCTATATCCGCCTGGTGGACCGCAAGAAGGACATGATCCTGGTCTCGGGTTTCAACGTGTACCCCAATGAAATCGAGGACGTGGTGGCGTTGCACCCCGGCGTGGGCGAAGTGGCGGCGATTGGCGTGGAAGATGGTGTGACCGGGGAGAAGGTCAAGATCATTGTGGTACGCAAAGATCCGAACCTGACGCAGGAGCAGCTTCTGGCCCATTGCCGGGAGTACCTGACGGGGTACAAGGTGCCCAAGTATGTGGAGTTTCGTACCCTTGAGCTGCCCAAGACCACGGTGGGCAAAGTGCTGCGGCGGGCGCTGCGCTAATTTGAATGTGTCGATGCCCTGAATGTGGGAGCGGGCTTGCTCGCGAATGCGGTGAGTCAGTCAATGAATTTACTGACTGATACACCGCATTCGCGAGCAAGCCCGCTCCCACAGGGGTTCAGTGTTGGGGGTTAGACAGAGTCCACTTGGACCCAGCGCTCTTCTCTGGCCGCCACTCGAATCGCCGTCGCCAACCGCTCCACCGCCCACGCGGCCTCAAAGTCAGTGCCATCCGCGCCCTGGCCGGCCAGCGCCATGATCAACTCCTGCACCTCCAGCGTCTTCAACTCGTTGTACCCCAGTTGATGCCCCGCCGCCGGGCTGAACGCCGCATAACCGGGCAGGGCGGGGCCGGCCAGCAGGCGCTGGAAACCGTCCTGGCCGACGCGGCACACACGCAGTTCATTCAAGCGCTCCTGGTCGAACGCTAAAGTGCCTTGGGTCCCGCTGATTTCAAAGCTCAAATGGTTTTTGTAGCCATGCTTGAGCCAACTGCTGCTCACCGTACCGCGCGCGCCATTGGCAAAACGCAGCAGGGCATGAACTTGGTCATCCACGGCGATGGATTTGAGGTCGCCGCTACCTTTGATGGCGGGGCGCCGAGCATGCACGGTCTGGGTGTCGGCGCACACGCTGGCCACATCCCCGACCAGGTAGCGCGCCATCGAGAGTAAATGGCTGCCCAAGTCCGCCAGCGCGCCGCCGGCATGCTCCACTTCACAACGCCACGACCAGGGTGAAGCCGGGTCGGCCATGAAGTCTTCGCTGAACTCGCCCTGGAAACTGATGATTTCACCCAGTTCACCGCTGGCAATCATCTGCCGCGCAAGCGTGATCATCGGGTTGTGCTGGTAGTTGTAACCCACCCGCGTCACCACCCCGGCAGCACTAGCGGCGCGGCGCATGGCGTCGGCTTGTTCCAGGCTGACCGCCAGAGGCTTTTCGCAATACACCGCCTTGCCCGCCGCAATCGCCGCCATGGCCATGGGGTAATGCAGGTGGTTAGGTGTGGTGATGGCCACGACATCGACCTCTGGGTCATCTATCAGGGCCTGCCAATCGCCATGAGCCCTGGCAAAGCCCCAGGCCGTGGCGCAGCGCTGGGCGCGTTCGGTGTCGGCATCGGCCAGGGCTGCGAGCTTGAGGGTCACCGGCAGTTCGAACACCGCCCGGGCGTTATTGAATGCCAGCGCGTGGGCGCGCCCCATGAAGCCTGTGCCGATCAAGCCGATTCCGAGTTCACGCATCGCCGTGGTCCTTTGGATTATTGTTTTCAGGAAGTATATTAATGGAATAAATATTCTCTAATTTCAATAGATGGAACAAAAATTCATTTGTTCGCAGGGCAATCACCCAAGTGAATGCGACGACATTCAGGCGCTGACGAAAGACCTTCAGTTAACAAAAGATAACGTAGCGCCGATTGTCAGACGATTCGAAAGCCCGATAGGATGGCCCCTGCTTCCTTCAGGCGCTCTAGGTTGCAGGTTTCAGAGCCCGGGAAGGCAAGACGACCTAACAATAATAAATCGGGAGAAAGGTCTATGAGTGAGCCTGTCATGGGTTGGGGTGTTTGCCGCCCGCGCGCCGCACGCAAGGTTGCGTTGCTGGCCACAGCGCTCTCGCTGTTGGCAACTGCCGTGTTGGCGACACCCGTACTGGCAGCCAGCGACACCAGCGCAACGCCAGCGTTTGCGATTGAGTCTCCCAAGGCCGCCAAAGGCCTGATGATCGATGTGGTCCATGCCGGCAAGCGCCTGGTGGCGGTCGGCGACCGCGGGCACATCCTCTATTCCGATGACCAGGGCAGCACCTGGACCCAAGCCAAAGTCCCCACCCGCCAATTGCTCACGGCGGTGTTTTTTGTCGACGACAAGCAGGGCTGGGCTGTGGGCCACGATGCGCAAATCCTTGCGAGCGCAGACGGCGGTGCCACCTGGACCCAGCAATTTCAAGACCTCAAGCGCGAAGCGCCGTTGCTCGACGTCTGGTTCAAGGACGCCGAACACGGCCTGGCCGTGGGGGCCTACGGTGCGCTGATCGAGACGAACGACGGCGGCAAAACCTGGAGCGACGTCAGCGACCGACTCGACAACGAAGACCAGTTTCACCTCAACGCCATTGCCCATATCAAGGATGCCGGCCTGTTTATCGTGGGTGAGCAGGGCAGCATGTTCCGCTCCAGCGACGACGGCCAGACCTGGGAAAAACTCGAAGGCCCTTATGAGGGCTCACTGTTTGGTGTCATCAGCACGGCGCAGCCGCAAACGCTGCTGGCCTATGGTTTGCGCGGCAATCTTTACCGGTCCACGGATTTTGGCACCACCTGGGAGCAGGTTGAGTTGAATGCAGCGCGGGGGGCGCTGGAGTTTGGCTTGTCGGGCGCGACCTTGCTGGAGGACGGTTCGATTGTCGTCGTCGGCAATGGTGGCAGCGTGGTGGTCAGCCACGACGACGGCCAGACGTTCAGCGTCTTCAACCGCCCGGACCGTATTTCGCTTTCTTCCGTCACGGCGGCAGGTAACGGCAACTTGATTCTGGCCGGGCAGGGCGGTGTTCGTGTCGCCACGCCAGCCGGTGCTGAGCTCTCAAAATAATAAGAAGGCGGGGTTTCAATGAGCAGTCATCACAACGATAAAGCGACCTTTCTTGAGCGCCTGATCTTCAACAACCGCCCGGCAGTGATCGTCATCTGCCTGTTGGTGAGTATTTTCCTGTTCTGGCAGGCGACGTTGATTCGCCCGTCCACCAGCTTTGAAAAAATGATCCCCCTCAAGCACCCCTTCATCGAGAAGATGATGGAGCACCGTAACGACCTGGCGAACCTGGGCAACACGGTGCGCATTTCGGTGGAGGCCAAGGACGGCGATATCTTCACGAAGGAATACATGGAGACGCTGCGTCAGATCAACGACGAGGTGTTCTACATTTCCGGCGTTGACCGCTCGGGCCTCAAATCGCTGTGGAGCCCCAGCGTACGCTGGACCGAAGTGACCGAAGAAGGCTTTGCCGGCGGCGAAGTGATCCCGCAGAGCTACAACGGCTCGCCGCAAAGCCTCGATCAATTGCGCAATAACGTACTCAAATCCGGCCAGGTCGGGCGTTTGGTGGCCAACGATTTCAAGTCGAGCATCGTCGATATCCCGCTGCTGGAGTCCTACCCGGACCCGCAGGATCAGGGCAAGTTGCTCGCCCTCGATTACCAGAAGTTTTCCCACGAGCTTGAAGACAAAATCCGCACCAAGTTCCAGGAACAGAACCCCAACGTACAGATTCACATCGTCGGTTTCGCCAAGAAAGTCGGTGACCTGATCGATGGTCTGATCATGGTGGTGCTGTTCTTCGGCGTGGCCTTTGGCATCACCCTGGTGTTGCTGCTGTGGTTCACCCACTGCCTGCGCAGCACCATCGCGGTATTGAGCACCACCCTGGTGGCGGTGGTCTGGCAGCTGGGGCTGATGCATGCCGCCGGCTTCGGGCTCGACCCGTACTCGATGCTGGTGCCGTTCCTGATCTTCGCCATCGGCATCTCCCACGGCGTGCAGAAAATCAACGGCATCGCCCTGCAATCCAGCGAGGCCGACAACGCGCTGACCGCCGCACGCCGCACCTTCCGCCAGCTGTTCCTGCCGGGCATGATCGCGATCCTCGCCGATGCCGTAGGCTTTATCACCCTGCTGATCATCGACATCGGCGTAATCCGCGAGCTGGCCATCGGTGCGTCCATCGGCGTGGCGGTGATCGTGTTTACCAACCTGATCCTGCTGCCTGTGGCGATTTCCTACGTTGGCATCAGTAAACGCGCTATCGCCAAGAGCAAGAAGGACGCAAACCGGGAGCATTCGTTCTGGCGCCTGCTGTCGAAGTTTGCCAGCCCCAAAGTCGCACCGGTTTCGATCTTTCTGGCGCTGATCGCCTTTGGCGGCGGCCTCTGGTACAGCCAGAACCTCAAGATCGGCGACCTCGACCAAGGCGCACCGGAACTGCGCCCGGACTCGCGCTACAACAAGGACAACAACTTCATCATCAGCAACTACTCCACCAGCTCTGACGTGCTGGTGGTGATGGTCAAGACCAAGGCTGAAGGTTGCTCGCGGTATGAAGCCATGGCGCCCATCGACCAGTTGATGTGGAAGATGCAGAACACCGAGGGCGTGCAATCGGCAATCTCGCTGGTGACCGTGTCCAAGCAGATGATCAAGGGCATGAACGAGGGCAACCTGAAATGGGAAACCCTGTCGCGCAACCCCGACGTGCTGAACAACTCCATCGCCCGTGCCGATGGCCTGTACAACAACAATTGCTCGTTGGCGCCGGTGCTGGTGTTCCTCAACGACCACAAGGCTGAAACCCTCGACCGCGCCGTGCATGCGGTGCAGGACTTCGCCAAGGAAAACAACAAGGACGGCCTGGAATTCATCCTGGCCGCCGGTAACGCCGGAATCGAGGCGGCTACCAACGAAGTCATCAAGGAATCGGAACTGACCATCCTGATTCTGGTGTATCTGTGCGTGGCGACTATGTGCATGATCACTTTTCGTTCATGGGCGGCGACCCTGTGCATCGTGCTGCCGCTGGTTCTCACTTCGGTGCTGGGCAACGCGCTGATGGCGTTCATGGGCATTGGCGTCAAGGTCGCGACCTTGCCGGTAGTGGCCCTGGGCGTAGGGATAGGCGTGGATTACGGCATCTACATCTACAGCCGCCTGGAAAGCTTCCTGCGTGCCGGGCTGCCGCTGCAAGAGGCCTATTACCAGACGCTCAAGTCGACCGGTAAAGCCGTGCTGTTCACCGGCCTGTGCCTGGCAATCGGCGTGTGCACCTGGATCTTCTCGGCGATCAAGTTCCAGGCGGATATGGGCCTGATGCTGACCTTCATGCTGCTGTGGAACATGTTCGGTGCACTGTGGCTGTTGCCGGCACTGGCAAGGTTCCTGATCAAACCGGAAAAACTGGCAGGGCAGAAAGGTAATTCGCTGTTTGCCCACTGAACCTGACGGGTCTGTTCAAGGAATGCAAAGGGGGAAGCCGGCCGGCTTCCCCCTTTGCTGTTTAGAGGTTGAGGAACAACTTCTGGTCCTGCGGCGGGCTGATTTTGGCGTGCACGATGCCGTTGATGCGCTTGTTGTCCCGGCCGGCCTGGGCTACAAGGTCTTTTCGCGTCAGGTAACGTTGCTCGGGCAGTTTCAGGTGCGCGGCACTGTATCCGTTACGCGGGGCGTTTAGGGTCGGGTAGTGGAAGTGCGCATACCACAAAACCTTCAGGCTGTTTTTCTCGCGCACCGCGTATTCAGTGAGAAAGTCCCCGCCCTTGAGTTGTTTGCCACGGTTGACCAGCCCGATATCCACACGGCCGTGGGTCCATAGATAGTCGACGTTTTCCGCGCGGGGTTCCTGGCGCAGGTAACCCTCACAGCGGTGCGTGATTGCCCGCTGGCGCATCTCTTTTGCAGCATTCTTCCACTGTGCCACCGATCCCGCTGTTGCGCTGCTATTGGCATGATTGACCTGGGCCAGCTGTGCAAGCTGTTCAAGACGTTCGGCCTGGTTCTCGAGCATGTCACTCCAGTCTCTGGGGTTGACGCTTTCGCGGCGAGCGGGGTCATCGAGTTTCTTTTTCTGGAACTCAATTGAACGCTCGATCGCAGCCTGACCCTCCATCAGTTTTTGCGCGTCACCGGACAAGGATGCCAGAGGCCTGGTTGAGGGTGGGGTGGTGGGTTTCTTCGGTTGCGCCTCGACGATCTGCGCCCATTCACCTTCAGTGGCGTGCCAGCTGTAACTGGTGACGGCCTGTCCGGTTTTCGGGTCAAGCACATCGATGATCGAAATATCCTGGCCGGGCTGTGACGGGCGCAAGGTGCCGACGAGGGTCTGTTTATCGCGGGTCTTGAAGACTTTTTTGTTTTGCGAGCGGCCGGGCCGCTCCTTGCGTACCGCCACCGTGGGCGGAAGGTGTTGTTCTTCGCGGATCAGGTCGGCCAGCTCGGATTGGGCCTGGGCAATGAACTGGCCGAGGCATTCGGTGTAACGCTCGCCATAATAGGGGCGCACACGTGCCGAGCCCATGTCCTGAAGGGCCTGGCTGATGCCCAGTTCGGCCTTGTATTGATCGATCAGGCTGCTGAGCACGGCGATACGCTCATCTGCGGTATAGCCTTCGTGCTCCTGTAACTCGATATGGGAGTTCGCGATGCTGTTGAGCTCCCCCCGGTTGAACCGCTGCATGAGGAATTCCTCCCCGGCAGAGTGGTTTTCAATGCTGCGGTCCATGCTTAATTCACGCAGGGTGCTCAGGCGCTCCAGCCTGGCGTACAGCGCCTGATTTTCCAGTGGCTGCTCGGTGCCCTTGATAAACGCTTCAGCCTGTTTTTTGCTCGCCGGGGAATCGTTTTTCCATTCATCGAGCAGCGCGGAATACGTGTCCGAGCGCCGTATCAGCCGCTCGAGGTTCTCAACCCGCTCACCCAGTGTTTGAATCATTTGCGCGTAGGCACCCGGCGCGTTCACCCGCGTCCTTTCGATCAGGTCAGGCAGCGGTTCACCGGTGCTGGCGTGGGTAAATTCGTCATCCACGTAAAGGTACTCGGTGTTCAACGAGCGCGAGATTTCGGCGATTTCCTTGTATTCCTCTGCGCGCTTTTCCTTGAAAACATTGAAGTCCATTGCCGGGGATGAAGGTGTGAGGGCCTTGATGGCGTCTTTGCGCAGTTTGATGAGCTGGTCAGCTTGCTGTTCGTAGAGCGTAACCCGGGTCCGGTGCATCGCTCTCAACAAGGTGTTTTGCGCCAGTTCCTTCTGGTACCGCTCGGCGAACTCATGGCCCCGCTCGGGATGGCTGGACAAGCCCCACAGGGTCTTGAGGGCTGTGTCGGACTTGTGCAATGAGCGCTCGGTCTCTACAAGGCGCTGGTCGGCGTCCTCCGTGGCAATCGCCGCAGGCTGTATCGCCACCATTTCATCGGCATACTTTTTTAACATCGTTTGGGTCACTTCGACATTTCGGTCGACAGTGGCTTTCATGCGGGCGCCGCCTCTGGGCATGCCACCCTTGAGTTTGGGTTTTGTATCAAACTGCCAAGCACCCCGGCTGTCGAGGGTCAGCGGTGGGCCGGTGCGGGATTTGTCTTGTTCGTCAATCACGAACACACCCTCCAGATCCCTTGCAACCTTGTACCAATGGCTGTCAATGCGGGCGAGCAGTTTGCCGCCGATTGAGTACAGGCCTTTTAACGGTCCGCTTGCGATGGGGGCTGCACGGCCAGCCGGGGCGGGCACAGCGAAGCTTTCGATATGGGCACGCTGTGTGGGTGTGAGCGCACGCGGGCTGGAAAAAGAAAAATCAAACGGCGCGGCCTTTGCGTCAAGCACGGTACTCGGCGCCGACTGATGGATCTGCGCCGGCTCGCGAGGGGCCACATCGGCGCCACGATGCAGCGGGATGTTGACGTCGGGATGTTCGGCAAAGGCGATGTCGCCGACATTGCGTTGTTTCACTGCTCCGGTGGTTGTGTGGCTCAGCAATGTCCCCACGTTGACCAGCAAATCAACCAGTGCGGCGGTAGGGTCGGGGTTGGTTGACTCACTCGCGTGCTGGATATCGTTGTCCACGCTGGCCAGTTGCACCAGCCAACCGGCCATTGCTCCGGGGCCTTGCAATACCGGCAACAGGGTGTTGAACAGCAGCCAGCCCAGCTCTTTATGGGACGCCCAACGGCTCTCGGCATCAGACGTGGATTGGTCCTTGGCGAGGTTGACCAGGCTGCGGGCATTGGCATTGAACAGGTGTTTCATCAGTTCGCCATTGTTCAAGTCCCGTGCCAGTACGTTGGCTGCGCTGAAGCCATCGACGGCCAGGGCGGTCGGCCCCGGCGTCTGGGGCGCATCGAATTCGTTGAACACGCTGTAATGGGCGATGTGGGGTGTATGAAAACCACCATTGCCATACACGGCGCGGGCTTTGGCGTCCGGTAACCAGGCCAGGACGCTTTGCTGCAACGGGCCGGGTTGTTGGATAGCAGCCAGCACGGCTGCGCGGCTGGCGAATTCCTGTAGTGGCGGCGCGAGTTGGGGGCGGTAGAGAATGTGCGGACCTTTTTGGGCGTCTTTCGGTTCGATCAGAAACATGTTTTCGACCACATCCGGCGTTGCTCCCGGTTTTCGCAGGAAGGCCAGCGGGCGTACGGTAATCTCCACGCCGCCGACCTGCCGGCTACCGGCGCCGGGCCGGGTGGCGGTTTCGACAAACTGCACGCCTTGCGCCGTCATACCGGCCTGGCCCTCGAGCCTCAGCTGCGTAGCCTGCATGGCGAGCTGGATGGGCACCTGTTCGATAAACAACGCCTGTCGCGCTCTGGATTGTGCGTTGTCACTGAGCAGGTGTTGTTCCAGCAACGCCGGATAGTTTTTGCCGATATCGACTTCGCTGATCAGGTCCTTGAGCTGTTGAGCCAGTTGCGGGTCGTTGACTGGCTGGCCGCGCAGGCGGATTTCCATCTGGCCCTTGGGCAGCCCGGCAAGGTTTTCCAGGGCCATCTGCACCAGGCTCATTTTTACCGGTTCGATGTAGCCACCGGCGAGTGTTCCCACGGCGACCTTGAACGTGATCTCCAGGTCTTTGGCGCGATAACCCTTGGCCGCCAACCGGGTATCGAGTTGTTGTTCGGCGTAGCTGCGAATGTCCGGAATATCCGTAAGGAACGTTCGGCCTTTATTGCGTTGCACGCTACTGGCGAGTGCCAGGGTGTGGCGCTGATACGCGAAGCGGTCCGCGTCGCCGGCACGGGTGAGCCAGGCCGGCATATTGCCGGCCATGGCTTGAAGTGTGGTGGTCGGTGGCTGCAGGGTGTCTGTGAACGCCGTCGCGGTGCTGCTGGCTTGGGCAAACAGCTGCTCCAGTTCGTCTACGTTGCTGCTGGTCGGCAGTTGTATGGCGTTCAGGTTTTGCAACTGCCCGTTGAGGAGGAGGGCGGCCTGCGTGTCGAACACCGGGCCGTCCAGCGCCACCCGCGCCCACGTCAACCGGTCGAATACAAAACGTTCGCTGAGCCGGCGCTCCCATGCAGTGGCAAACGCTTCCAGCGACTCATAGGGCGTGACCACGCCGGCTGCCGTGGCATGAAGCACCACTTGGCGGCCGTCGAGGTCGCGGGTGATCAGCAGGTCAGGGGCGAGGATCTTCGTGGTGGTATCACCTTTGGCCAGCGTTGAGTCCAGAACGTACACCTGGGCTGGCGAAGCACCGACAGCGCGTACGCGTTCAGCGGCGTCGGGGTAGCGTGTGACCTGATCGAGGGTTTGGCGTTGTGCGTCGTCCAGGCCGGGTTGCTGGATGCCGGCGATGCGCAGCGTGTCCTGCAGGGTGTCGCTGAGCCAGGACCAATGGCTGGCGGGCGGCCCGGCGTCGCGGGTTTGGGTGAAGGCGTTCTGGCCCCAGTATTGGCTGAGTGCCTCGGCAAAGCCGGCCTTCAGGTTGGGGCGCACGGAGCGGATCGCCAGTTCCACCGCCTGCATATCCAGCGGCAGGGTTTTGTGGCTGACGGGGTCGGTGATCTTCAGAAATCGGTAGCGGGCAGTATCCATCCACTTGCAGGGCAAGCCGTGGCGGTCAGAGAAGTCCAGCTCTGCACCGGATGCCAGGTGGTCTAGGGCCAGGTCCAGCAGCGGCTTTAAGTCATATTGCAACGGCTCGGCCTGGCTCGGCACTGCCAGCGAAGTGGTGGTGACATCAATATCGAGCGCCGGGTACTGCGCCTTGAGCGCTTCGGTCAAGAGCCCGGCCACCACCTGGCGTACTGTCGGGCGGCTGGCAAAGTGTGTCGCGACGGTCGAATCCGCAGTGCCGACAGGGGTGGGTGCGTTCAGCCGCTGTTCAATACCCCGTGACATTCGGGCCGCCTGGGGCGCTGAGGGGGATGGGGCTGAGAGCGTTGCCGGGGGCGTTTCGATAGCCGGGGGGGCAGGCAAGACCTGCGGGTGGACGGTGTAGGTGTAGGGCGTGTTTCTGACCGATAGCATGCAAGCGCTTCCTTAGCTTGATGGAGGGATACCGCAGAACGGAAAATACCTGCCGGTGTGACGGGCTGGGCGGGCAATGCGTTATCAACTGTTTCGCTGTGGTGCTGTTATTGGCGTGCGCGCCTTGAACAGCGCGGGGTTGAGCGGTCTGTTTCGAGGTGTTTGTTGCCTTGTTGCTGGCAAAAATGGCGCCCCATCGGAACGGCTGGGCTATGATTGGCGCTTTCCCGAAGATGATTGACTGCCATGACTGCCGACACCCTGACCTCCGTCCTTGCCACCAGCGACATGCTTGAAATCGATGGGCTGCACGCATTCGACTTCGAACTTGACGCAGAAAAGCTGCTGATCATCGCCATGGACGGCCGTGCTGAAAAACGCTGGAATTTCAGCCCGGCGCAGGTGCAGGCAGCCACCTTTGACGACACCTTGCAAAGCTGGACCCTTACCGGTGATTCGGGCGAGCACCGCCTGATCTGCCTGAGTGCTTTCACCGGCAACAATAACGACGAGGACGAAGCGGATGATGATGCGTAAATTCTGGCCCCTGCTGATGGCGGGCAGTGTCGGTGCGATGTCGGTGCAGGCTGCACCGGCAGACACTTATGAACTGCTGGTGGGCAGCTACACCGCCGGCACCAGCGAAGGGATCTACCGCCTGCAATTCGACAGCCGTACCGGCCAGTTCAGCGGCAAGCCGGTACTCGCGGCCAAGGCGGCCAACCCGTCGTGGCTGACGATTTCCAGGGATCGCAAACACCTGTTTGTCGTCAACGAAAACGGCCCGGGCCAGAAAGACCCGGTCGGCCGTGTCAGCAGCTACAGCATCGACCCACAGAACCATCAGCTCACCCTGATCAACCAGGTCCAAAGCCTGGGCAACGAGCCGACCCATTCCAGCGTGGCCGCCGATGGGCGCTACCTGTTCGTCGCCAACTACTCGGTCCTGGAAGATCCGGGCGGCAGCCTGGCGGTGTTGCCGGTGGACGCCAATGGCAAGCTGTCTGCTCCGGTGCAACTGAGCGCGCACCCGGCCAGCCGCGTGAACCCTGAGCGCCAGGCGTCCAACCATGTGCACTCGGTGGTGTCGTCGCCGGATGGCAAATACGTGTTTGTGCAGGACCTGGGGGCCGACAAGCTCTTTGCCTACCACTACGACCCAAAGGCCAATCCTGAACTGCCGTTGACCCCGGCCAACCCGGCGTCGGTGCAGCTGCCACCGGGCAGCGGCCCGCGTCATCTGCTGTTCAGTGCGGACGGCAAGCATGCGTGGCTGACCACCGAGATGAGTGCCCAGGTTGCGGTGTTCGATTACAACGACGGCAAGCTCAGCCAGACCCAACTGGTGGATTTCGCCGCCGGGCAACCGGTATCCGATAAGGCTGGCGCCGCGCTGCATGCGTCAAGCGATGGCAAATTCCTCTACGTGAGCAACCGTGGCACCGCCAACCAGATGCTGGTATTCAGCATCGACCCGGCCACCGCGCACCTGAAGGAGCTGCAACGCCGTTCCGTGGAAGGCGACCACCCGCGCGAGTTCAGCCTGGACCCGAGCGGCAAGTTTTTGTTGATCGCCAACCAGAAAAGCAACGAAATCGTAGTGGTCGAACGCGACCCCAAGACCGGCCTGCTGGGTAAAACCGTGCAGAAATTGGCGATTGATGCCCCCAGCGACCTCAAGTTCCTGGTGCGTCAATAAGCCACAGGCCCCGCCGTGCGGGGCCTGAGCCTTTCTATTAATTCTATTAATAGCGGCTACTGTTTCAAAGCATTTCTAAGGTTCAGCCCCCGGGCGTAAGTTTGGTTCCAAGGCCTTCCCCGGCCACCTAACCAAACGAACACAAGGGTTACCGACATGAACTTGAACCTCTTCTCCATCATCGCCGCTTCTGCTGTTTCCGCCACCGTAGCCCTGCCTGCTGCCGCCAGCGTTGAAGTGTCCGGTAAAAAATCCAGCACCAGTGCCTACACCCAGAAGTACCTGCAACAAAGCGCCAACTTCTACGCCGCGCTGGATCACAAAGCCCAGCAGTGAGCTTCATTCCACACAGATCAAATGTGGGAGCGGGCTTGCTCGCGAATGCGGTAGGTCAGTCGATACCTGTGTTAACTGACACGGCGTATTCGCGAGCAAGCCCGCTCCCACATTTTGATTTGTGTTCTGCTTCAGGATTTCGCCATTACCGCAACAAACAGCGGCGATTCCAGAAAGCGCTCAAGCCAAACCTGTAACCGTTTATACGAAGTACCGGCAAACCACACTCGATCCACATGGGCATACTGACGCACGAAGGGCGCCAGTGCAGCATCCGCCAGGGTCAGGTGGTTGGCCAACAGGTAATCGCGCTCGGCCAACAAACCGTCGAGCTTGTGCAAAAACACCTCGCCCTCGGCCCGATAATGTTCCATCGGTTGCTCCGGGTAGCGTTCGGCGTACTTGTATCGATTCAAGTGATGTTTGAACACCTGATCGTTCTCGGCGATCAGTTCCGCCACTCTCGGGTCACCCCGCAGCAACCAGTCATCAGGGTCGTGCTGTGCCAACGCCCAGTGCATGATTTCCAGGCTTTCTTCAATCACCCGGCCCTCGACGCAGAGCACCGGCACCGTACCCTTGGGCGACAGCGCCAGCATCTCGGCTGGCTTGGCTTTGAGGCTCACCTCGACGATCTGCACCGGCACGCCTGAATAGCGCAGCGCCAAGCGCGCCCGCATCGCATACGGGCAACGCCTGAACGAATACAGCAGCGCTTCACTCACTTGACCTCCAGCGTGCTCAAGCCATTGCCCTGACGCTTGACCTGAATCTGCACCGGAATCCGCTCGTGCATTTCCTGCACATGGGAAATTACCGCCACCTTGCGGCCCTGGGCTTGCAGGCCGTCAAGAGCGTCCATGGCCAGTTGCAGCGATTCAGGGTCGAGGCTGCCGAAGCCTTCGTCGATAAACAGCGACTCGATCTTCAACGTGCTGGACGCCATCGACGCCAGGCCCAATGCCAGGGCCAGCGACACCAGGAACGTCTCGCCACCCGACAACGAATGGACTGAACGCAATTCGTCGCCCATTTCCGTGTCCAGCACCAGCAGGCCCAACATACTGCCGCCGCGCTTGAGACGGTAGCGGCGAACCAGTTGGCGCAATTGCACGTTGGCGTGGTGCACCAGCAAGTCAAGGTTGTAGGCCTGGGCGATCTTGCGGAAGGTGTCGCCGGAGGCCGAGCCGATCAGCGCATTGAGCCGTGCCCAGCGCTGCCATTGCTCGTACGCTTGGGTGATTTGCCCGGCCAGCGCATGGTTGGCGTCTTGACGGCGCTGGTCTTCGGACTGGCGGGCGCGCAACTCGATAACCAGTTTCTCGCCTTCGGCCAGTTGCTGATTGAGCGTCGCGAGTTCGCCATCCAGTTGCTCGGCTTCCAGCCCGCCATTGTGCTGGGCATGATGCTCGGCGAGGCGCTGTTCGCGTTCCTGCAACAGAACCCTGGCTTGCTCGACGGCTTTTTCGCTGCCGTGCAACTGCTGGCGCAATTCGGTGACTTGCGTGTCATCAAAGGCCAGCAGGCGCTCGAGCCCGTTGCTGTCCAGCTCCGGGTGCTGGGCGCGCCACTCGTTGAGGCGCGTGTCGAGGGTCTGTTGCTCGGCGTGCAGCGCGTGTTGGCGTTCCTGCAGGGCCTTGAGGTCGGCAGCCAGCTGGATCAGCGTATTACGGATTTCCTGCAATTGCCCGTTAGCATCGGTTTCGCTCTGGCGTGATTGCGCCACGGCGGCGTCGAGCTGTTGCTGCCAGTGTTCGGCGCTGAGGTGTTGGCCGAGCAGGGCGCCGAGTGTTGCCTGTACCGCCTGTTGCTGCGTGGCCAGTTCGGTCACGGCGAGTTGCGCAGCGTCCCGTTGTTGCTGGCGATGCTGCTGATTGCCTAGCTCTTTGTCGAGGGTTTGCTGGCGTTGCTGCTGTTCTTCCAGCTCCTCGCGTTGGCGATCCAGCTGCTCGCGGCGCTGGCTGACCTGCTGGTCCAGTGCCATGAAGGTGTTGGCCGGGTCGCTGCGCAAGCCGTCCAGCGTGTCGGCCGGCAACAGGTTGGCGAAGGCGCTGAGTTCTTCTTCGAGGCGCTCGCGGTCGTTGGCCAGTTCGCGTTGCTGGTCCACCAGCAATTGGCGCGCTTGCCCGCTGGCCTCCTGCGCCGCTTGCAGTTGCTGCTGCAAACGCCCGGCGTTTTGTTGCAGGTTGAGCAGGGCGCCCTGGCGGTGTTCGTCCTGGGTGATGCTTTGCGTGAGCTGGCTGAGTTGCTGGGCCAGCCAGGCGCTGCGCTGGGCGGCGTCCTGATTGAACAGCGACGCTGACAGTGGGTGCGCTTCCAGGCTGGGCGTCAGGCCCTGCTGCTGAATCGCTAGCTGTTCTTGCTGTTGCAGGAACTCCTTCTGCTGGGCGATCAAACCGCCGACTTCACCGCGCAATTCGGTGAGTTTTTCCTTAAGCGTATCGACGGTTTTTTGTGCGTTGGCTTCTTCGCTTTCGTCGTGGCGGCCAAGGCTTTGCAGCAGCGCTTCTGGCTGGTGGTACGGATGCTCATGGCTGCCGCACACCGGGCAGGGCTGGTCGTCCTGCAATTGTTCACGCAATTCTTCGACGCTGGCACTGCGCGCCAGGCGCTGGCGTTCCAGCAGCTGCTTGGTCACCGTCAGGGTTTGTTCGGCAACCGTCAGCTCGGCTTTGGTTTGCAGGCCATTGCCGTTGAGTTTTTCCCGTTGCTGGGCGGCATCTGCCAGTTTTTGCGCGATCAGGGCGGCTCGTTGATCGAGTTGCTGCTGGCTGTCCCACAAGCGCGTGAGGTCTTCAAACCCACGCTGCTGCTTGCGATTGTCCTGCAAGAGGCTGGCGAGCAATTGAATCTGCTCGGCCACGGCATGGGGTTCGGCACCGGCTTCCTGATACAGCAGGGCCAGCGCATCGCGTTGTTGGGTGAACTGCTCGGCAGCGGCCGTTGCGCGTTGCTCCAGTTGCGGCAGCTCGGCCTGGCCCTTGTTCAGGCGGTTGCCGACCAACATCAATTGTTGCAGGCGCTCGCGGTAGGCGGTCCAGGCGTCGCTCAGCGGCGCGAGTACGGCGCTGCGTTCCAGCTCGGCGGCCAGACGTTGCAGGCGCTCGGCCACTTCGGTTTGCTTGTCCTGCAAGCTTTTGAGTAAAGCCTGGCCTTCAGCGCAAGCAGTTTCCTGTCGTTGGCTGTCCTCGCTGCGCTTGGCCAGTTCTTTGGTCAGGTGGGCGAGGGTGTTGTGTTCTTCAAAGGCCTGACGCAGCAATGGGGCAGCATCGGCCTGGTTTTTCAGGGCGTCGGCCAGTGCCGTTTGCGCAGCGGATTGCTGCTGCTGCGCCTGCTCCTGGCGCGAGTGCAGCGTGGTTTGTTGCTCGATGTGTTGTTGAATCTGCTCGGCGAGCGGCGTCAGCAATGCGGCGACCTCGGCCTGGCGCGCAAACTGATGCCGCTGTGGCGCCAAATGGTCCAGCCGGCTCAAGTCCTGACGTTGCGGGCCCTGGCTTTCCCAGTGTTGCCGGGCCAGTTGCAGCTGTTCGGCGGCGCTGAGTTGGCGCTCCTGCCATTCACGCAGTTCCTTGAGCCAGGTGTATTGCGTCTCCAGCTGTTTAAGCTGCGCTTGCTGGCGCTTGAATTGCTGCTGCGCCTGCGCCAGTTGCTGATCCAGCTCGGCGCGGGCTTCGGCGGCCATTGGCGTCACGCCGCTCGCCTGGTCTTGTAGTTGCTTGTGGGCGTCCTTGGCGTCTTTGGCCTTGTCGAACGCGCGGCGGCCCAACTGGGTGTAAAGCGCCGTGTCGGTGAGCTTTTCCAGGAGTTCACTACGCTCGTTGTCGTTGGCTTTGAGGAACGCACTGAACTCGCTTTGCGCCAGCAACACCGCACGGGTGAATTGCTCGAAGTTCAGGCCCAGGGCCAGTTCCAGCTGCGTCTTGTATTCGGTCTTCTGGCTGGCGAGCAGTTGGTCGCTGTCGAGATCCGTCAGGCTTTGCCGGCTGTTTTGCAGCTTGCCGCCGGCCTTGTCGCGGGCGCGGTTGGCCTCCCAGCGTGCGCGGTAACGGTGACCATTGACGCCGACAAAATCCACCTCGGCATAACCGCCGCCCGTACCACGGCGCAACAAGGTACGCGGGTCACCAATGGAAATGTCGCTGTCGGCGTCCGGCATCTTGGCCTGGCCGGTGTCGTCCAGACGCGGCACAGCGCCGAACAAGGCCAGGCACAGCGCATCGAGCAGGGTACTTTTACCGGCGCCGGTCGGGCCGGTAATCGCGAACAGCCCGGCGCTGGCCAAGGGTTCGGCGGTAAAGTCGATTTCAAACGGGCCAGCCAGGGAGGCCAGGTTCTTCAGGCGGATGGCGAGAATCTTCATGGCTGTTCGCCCTCCTGTTGCACTTCCTGAAGCAGTACGGCGAAATCCTTCAGGGTTTGTTCGTCCACTTCGCTGCCATAACTGTCCTGCCAGGCGCGGCTGAACAATTCCTGGGGCGTGAGCTGGTCGAGTTCGATCAGGCGGTCTTCGTTGTCGTCTTCGCCACCTCGTTTGCCTGCGTATTCGGCGGCGATGCGCACCAGGCGCACGGCCTTGCCTTGCAGGGCGCTTTCGATTTGCTGGCGCAGGTCGGGTTGCGGTTCGTCGAGGCGTACGCGTACTTCCAGCCACGGGTGGCGTTGGGTTTCGGCGAGTAGGTCGATGTCGGGCAGTTCGGCAAGCTGCTTCAGAATATCCGCCAAGGGCGCGGCTTCCAGGCGTTGCAAGTCGACCGAGCGCGGAATCAGGATCGGTTCGACACCCACCAGGGATTGGCCCTGGAACGTCACGTCGAGAATCTGGTGCTTGTAGCCGATTTCGGAAAACGACAGTGGAATGGGTGAGCCGCTGTAGCGAATACGTTCCTCGCCGTTGACCTTTTGCGGCTTGTGCAAATGGCCGAGGGCCACGTAGCTGACGGTTCTATCAAAGAGCTTGGCGGGCAACGCCTCGGCATTGCCGATGATCAGGCTGCGTTCGGAGTCTTCCGACACCGACCCGCCGGCCATGTGCGCGTGGCTGACGGCAATCAGCGCCTGGCCTTTCTTGCGTTTGGCATTGGCGGCGGCAATCAGCTTCTCATGCACCTGGCCAATGCCAAGCAGGTAGTCGTCACCCAACTGCGCGCCGGTCACTTCGGCCGGGCGCAAAAATGGCAGTGCCAGGCACCAGCCGGCGATCTTGCCTTTGGCGTCAGGTAGCGGAATCAACAGGCGTTCGGCATCCAGCTGGCCATCATCCAGCCACAGCACACGGCCGAGCGCGTGGGTGCGCAAGCGGCGCATCAACGGCGCAGGCAGTTCGATGCGCGAGCCGGAGTCATGGTTGCCGGCGATCATCACAATGGTGAGTTTCGGGTTCTGTTCGTGGGCGCTGATGATGAAGTCATACAGGCGCTCCTGGGCCTTGAGCGGCGGGTTGACCGTGTCGAAAATATCGCCGGCGATCAGCAGCGCATCCGGCTGTTCGGCCTTTAATTGGCCGAGCAGCCACTCAAGAAAACAGGCGTGTTCGAAGTCGCGTTCCTGGCCATGCAGGTTTTGCCCAAGGTGCCAGTCGGAGGTGTGAAACAGACGCAAGGCGAACTCCGTGGAAGAGATGAAAAGGAGGGGAGTTTACCTGTAAAGCGGATGCAGTACGTCAGACGACACAGATCAACTGTGGGAGCGGGCTTGCTCGCGAAGGCGGTGTGTCAGTCAACACATCTGTTTCTGACACACCGCCTTCGCGAGCAAGCCCGCTCCCACAGGGGTTAGGCGGTGTGCAGGCAGTTCAGTGCGCGGTCGGCGAGGAGTCTGGCGTTGTCGATCAGGTGTTCGGTGGCGCCGGCCAGGTGGCGTTGCTCGTCAGTCAGCGCCTGGGTTGTGCCGGCAGCTGTGGCGGCGGCACAGCGCAGCAGGTCGCAGATTTGGATCAGGGCGTCTTCGAAACTGAGGTCGTGGTGAACGGTGAAGGAGGCGGGTGGGTCTGGGACGATTTTGTTCATGAATGAAACTCCTACTAAGTTGGGGAGCCATCCTGATGTCGTTTCCACGCGACAAATTAGGTGGCAGCCATACGCGGGGTGGAAATCCGAGTAGTAGGACTCGGCCAGACCGAAGTCTGCCCGCGTACAGCCGCCATTGAGCGTTTGCATACGATCATGACGCCTACTAATTTCCAGGTTTCCACACCCGATCGCTGATATGCAGCGACGGAGCGAAGGCTAGCCAGTGAAGTCAGCAGGCGCAAGGCCGTGGGATTGTCTAGGAAACTTCCTGCAAATTAAAGGGATAGGGATTGCTGGCCTTTAACAATGCATGTCGCCCAGACAATACCGACCAAGTGTGGGAGCTGGCTTGCCTGCGATGGCATCACCTCAGTTTGGCTGAAAAACCGAGGTGGCTGCATCGCAGGCAAGCCAGCTCCCACAGGGGTTTTGTGGGGTGTCAGAGAGTCGGGTTACTTGGGATACAGCGGCGGCAAACTGGTGGTGTCGGTCGCCGGGTCTTGCTCGCGCTCGGCCACCGGGATGGCCTTGACCGCGCGCCACAGGTCTTCGCCCAGCCAGAAGTGCCCGCTTTCGCTGTAGAGCGCGCCGTTGAGGCCGTCCAGGGCGTCGGATAGCGGCACAAAGCGCGCCGCCATATCCGCCAGGGTTTCCGGCTGTTGCCGCGCCCACGCATCGAGGGCCTGGCGCGTGGCTTGGGGGTCGTTGGCCTGGGTGGCGCGCTTGAGGTCGTCGAGCAAGGTGCGTGGGCTCGGGCCGGTTTGTGCGGCGCGTTGCACGGCCGGTTGGCGACGGGCGCGCCACCACAGGCTGAAGCCGAGCAGGGTGGTACAGGCCAGCAGCAGGGTGCTGAGTTGCCACAGCCACAGGCGGTTGTCGTCCGGCGCGGTGATCACCGTGGGCGTAGCCGGAGTGTCCACCACCAGGCTCGGGTTGGTGGCCACTTGCAGGGTGCGCGCGGGCAGGTTGGTGCGTTCCAGGTGATCTTCGTGAGTGTTCCACCACACCACTTCCACCGCCGGCAGTTCCACGGCGCCGGCGCGGGTGGGCACCAAGGCTTCGCGATCTTCACGGCTGCCGATCAGGCCCCGGTCGTTGTTCTGATTGCCGAGCACCGGCTGGTCGGGGTAGCGGCGCAGGCCATTGATATCGCTGCTGGGCAGGGCCGGCAGTTGCGCACTGGACAGGCCTTCGGCCGTGACCGTGAGGCTGCGGGTCAGCGAATCGCCAACCTGCACGTGGTCCGGCTCGGGGTTCCAGGCTTCGCTGAGGGTCAGGCTGCGCGCGGGTATCCAGGGGGCGTCGGCGGGGTAGATCGCGGGTTTGGCCTTGACCGTCAGCGGCAATTCGGCAGAACTGACGTGAATCAACTTGCCCGGCTTGGTGCCCTGCAAGGTGTTTTCCTGGGGCGGGCGCGATTCCACCAGCGTGGCGCTGAAGGTTTGCGCCGGAATCACCAACGCACCGCTGTGCTGCGGGTAGATCGCGTAGCGGGTTTCGATCACGCCATGGCGAATACTGTTGATGACTTTTTCATAGGTGCGCGACTCGCCCAGTTGCTCGATGCGCGCATCGGGAATTTGCAGCGGCGTGAGGCTGCTGTCGTCGTACAGCGACACCGAGTGGTACACGCGCACAGTCAACAGTGCCTGAGCCTGCACGTACACGCTGCTCTGGTCGAGGCTGGTTTCGATGAACACCGGCGCCAGCTCGGCGCTGGTGTTCTGGCTCGCCGTTTCGACCACTTGCAGGCTGATGGGCTGGGTCTTGAGCTCGCCCACTTGCAGCGGCGGAATCACCACCGTGCCGTTTTCCCTGGGCAGCAGGGTGATGATCCAGCGCGTGGTGGCATGGTTATCGCCGCCCAGGGTGGTGAGCTGGTTGATCTGGCGCGTGCCGCTGACTTCGAATTGCGCATCCAGGGGTGACAGGTCGGGTTTGCCAAACTGGGTGACGTCGCTGGATTCCACCGTCAGTTCCACCGTTTCCCCGGAATTGAGGCGGCTGCGGTCGACGCTGGCGGTCAGGTTCGCCGCCTGGGCGTGGCCTGCCGATAACGCGAGCAGAAGCAGAAGGGTGGTGCGGCGGCTCATCGAGTCTTGTCCTGATGTTGTTGCTGTTCATACCAGAATTTGCGCCGCAGCAGCTCGCCGGGGTTGTCCGGAATCTCCCGCAGCCATTGCTCCAGGGCTTGGCGGTGTTCGCCGTCGATGTTCGCATCGGCGGGGCGCAAAGGCGGCGTGGTGGTTTGTTCGTCGCCTAATTCGCTGCCCGGCACTTCATTGCCGCCCGGTTGCGGCGTGGCATTCGTCTGGGTGTCGCCTTTGCCGGCTTCGCCCTGGCCCTGTTCCGACTGTTCGCCACCGGTACTGTTTTGCCCACTCGCACCCGGTTGCGCAGTTTGGCCGGGTTGGGTGGTTTCGTCATCCTCATTTTTGACAGGCTTGGCCGGTTCGGGCGCAGCCTTTTCCTGCAGGATTTTCTCCACCAGCGCCTTGTTCTTCAAGGCCGGCTGCAGGTCGGGCTGGGCTTCCAGCGCCTGTTCGTAGGCGTCGACTGCGGCTTCCAACTCGCCTGACCTGGCCAGGGCATTACCTCGATTGTAGTGAGCGTAGGCGTCATTGCCCTGGGCAAAGCGCTTGATGGCTTCGGCATAGTTGCCGGCCTCGTACAGCGCCACGCCTTGCCATTGCGGGTCTTCGAAGTGTTCGGCGGCTTCGGCCGGGCGCTTGTGCTTGAGCAGGTACTGGCCCTGCTGGTCGGGGCGCAGCCACAGGTCCTGAAGCTCAAAGGCATAGCTCGGTTGCGGCGCACCGAGCAATAACAATGGCAGGCAAAACAGCCAGCCGCGGCGCCCGGCACAGGCGGCCAGCAGCAGCAAGGGCAGCAGCAGCCAGTAGCCCTGGTCGGCCCAGGTGTCGAGGTGCAGCAATTGGCCGTCGTTGCGCAGATTTTGCGGGCCGTCGAGCAGGTTGAGTTGGCGCAGGTCTTTGTCGTCCAGGCGCGCTGCGCGGTAGCGGCCGCCCATTTCGCTGGCGAAGGCCTTGAGCGTCGGGCTGTCGAGGCGCGGCACGAGGATCGCGCCTTGTTCGTCTTTGAGGAACTCACCGCTTTCCTGGGTCACCGGCGTGCCTTCACGGCTGCCGATGCCGAGGATCGACAAGGTGGGGGCCTGGGCACCTTGCAGTTGCAGGCGGATGCCCTGGCGCTCCTGTTTGGACAGCGAGGAGCCCACCAGCAACAAACGGCCCTGGCCGAGGCCGCCTTGCTTGAGCAGGCCCATGGCCTTTTCCACTGCCAGATCGGCGCGGTGGCCGGGCTCGGGCATGATCGAGGGGCGCAAGGCTTCCAGCAGGTTGCGGCTGGTGGCCAGGTCGTCAGAGAGCGGCACCAGCGTGTGGGCGCTGCCGGCATACACAACAATGGCGGTTGGCGCGTTATCCCGCGCTTGCAGCAGGTCGTAGAGCTTGCGTCGTGCCTGCTCCAGGCGGTTGGGCGGGCTGTCGGTGGCGAGCATTTCCGGGGTCAGCTCCAACAGCACCACCACCGGGTCGGACGGCTTCTGGCTGGACTGTTCAACCCTTTGCCAGCTTGGGCCGAGCAGCGCCAATACCGCCAGCAGCCAGGCGATGCCCAGCACCACCCACGGTGATTTGCTCTCGCGGCCATTGCCGCCACTGAGCAGCACGGCATGAAAGGCCGGCGGCAAAATCATCTGCCAGCGCCCCGCGCGTTTTTGCCGGTGCCACAAGTGCCAGAGCAGCCAGCCGAGCAGCGGCAGCAGCAATAGCCAACCGGGGCGGAACAGGTAAGGCCACAGGTCGCTCATCGACGCCTCCGCAAACGCAGACGTTTGAGGCGCTGGCGCCATTCCGGGTGCTGCTGCAGGAAAATCCCCTTGGACGACAGCCTGTTGAAGGCGCGTTGCAAGGCGTTGTTCGGCCAGCGTTCCTGGATCACCAGCAACATGCTCAAGATCAATGCCAGGGCCAGCGGGGCGCTGTACAGCGCTTGGGCCGGGCGGGCCTGGGTGGGTTGCTGCGCTACGGGTTCGAGCTGATCGAGGGTTTCCTTGATTTTTTCCAGCTCGTCGCCGTCGCGGGCACGGAAGTAGCGGCCACCGGTGGCGTCAGCGATGGCCTTGAGTGCCGGTTCGTCCAGGTCCAGGCTCGGGTTCACGCCGAGAATACCCAGCGAGCCGGTTTGCTCGGGGTCGGCGCCGATGCCGATCGGGTAGATCTTCACGCCTTCTTCAGCGGCCAAACGCGCGGCGGTCAGCGGGTCGATCTGCCCGGCGTTATTGGCGCCGTCGGTGACCAGGATCAGCACGCGGCTTTGCGCCGGGCGCTGGCGCAGGCGTTTGAGCGCCAGGCCAATCGCATCGCCGATGGCGGTGTTTTTACCGGCAATGCCAATACGCGCCTCATCCAGCCAGGTGCGCACGGTGCGCCGGTCGAAGGTCAGCGGCGCTTGCAGGTAGGCCTGGCTGCCGAACAGGATCAGGCCCACGCGGTCGCCTTCGCGGCTCTCAAGGAAGTCGCCGAGCAAGTGTTGTACCAGGCTCAGGCGGCTGACGTCGTCGTCTTGCCAGTGCATGTCGGGAAAGTCCATGGAGCCGGACACATCCACCGCCACCAGCAAGTCGCGGCCACTGGCGGCAATCGGCAGAGGCTCGCCGAGCCATTCCGGGCGCGCGGCGGCGGTCAACAGCAGTAGCCACAGCACCACGAATGGCGCTTGTTGGCGCCAACCCGGCAGGTTGGCGCGGGCGCGGCGGCGGGCGAGGCCTTCGAGGTCGGTGAGGTAGCTGACTTTCAGCGCGGGTTCACCGCTGTCCGCCACCGGCAGCACCAGCCGCATCAACCAGGGCAAGGGCAGCAGGGCGAAGATCCACGGCCAGGCGAACTCAAACATGTTTGCGGATCCAGGTGTCGACGGCTTGGGTCAAGCCGGCGATGGCCTTGTCGTCGAGTTTGCACTCAGGCTTGTAGGCGCCTTCCACCAGCACCATCCAGCGCGTAAGGCCCGCCGCCGGGCAGCGGTTGTCGAGGAATGCCAGCCATTTGCGGCCGTTGAGGGTGTGGCTCTGGCTGTAGGGGTAGTCGTTGCGGCACAGGCGTTTGAGCAGGCCATTGAGCTGTTGCAGCCAGGCACCGGCGGGGGCGCCATCGTAGGGTTTGGGCATCAACGCCAGTTCGGCCAGGGCGGCGATGCGCAGCGGGTCCAGCGGCTGTTCGGCGCGGGCCACCGGCTGGCGTTTGGGCAAAAAGCGCCGCAGCCACCACAGGCCCCAGCCCACCAGCGGAATCACCAGCAGCAACAGCCACCAGCCCGGTGCAGGCGGCCAGAAGCCGATCGACGGCGGGGCGATCAACGGTTGCAACTGGTCGAGGCTGCTCATTGCTTTTTGACCGGGCGTTGCGGGTTGAGGTATTCGCGCAGTTGCTCGACCATTTCGCCTTGGGTGCTCAACGGCATCAGCAGAATCCGCAGTTTCTGTGCGAGCAGTTCCCAGCGGGCGATACGCGCTTCGGCCTGGGCTTTGTAGGCCTGGCGCAGATCGAGGTTCAGCGTGTCCAGTTCCAGCTGGGCGCCTCTTTGCGCAAAGCGCAGCAGCCCGGCAGCGGGCAGGGCGTGGTCGAGCGGGTCGGAGATCGGCAGCAGCAACAGGTCACAATGGCGCGACAGCAAGCTCAACTGCTGCTCGGCACCTTCGGTCAGGGCGCGCTCGTCGCCAATCACGATCACCAGGCTACCGGGGCGCAGCACTTCGCGGGCACGGCGCAGGGCCATGCCCAAGGCGTCGGCCTCGGGGCGGCTTTCGGTGTTCAGGCTCTGGTTGACCCGCACCAGCCGGTTGAGCAGTTGCAGCAGGCTTTGCTTGCTGCGCCGGGGTTTGATTTCGTAGTGCTCGCTGTCGCCAAAGACCAGCCCGCCGACACGGTCGTTATGCCCCAACGCCGCCCAGCCGATCAAGCTGGCGGCCTGCGCCGCCAGCACTGACTTGAACATCTTTCCAGAGCCGAAAAACAGCCGGCAGCTTTGCTCGACCATGATGAAAATCGGCCGTTCGCGTTCTTCATGGAACAGCTTGGTATGCGGCTCCTGGGTGCGTGCGGTCACGCGCCAGTCGATGGTGCGCACATCGTCGCCGGCCTGGTACACGCGCACCTGGTCGAAATCGACGCCACGCCCGCGCAGCTTGGAATGGTGCAGGCCAATCAGTGGGCTGCGCTGGCTGGGCGTGGAAAACAGCTGCACTTCGCGCACGCGGTGGCGCATCTCAATCAGTTCGCTGAGCGTGACGCGGATTCCATCGCTGGCATTCATAGGGTTCAAGCGACGGCAACGACGTCAAGAATGCGTTGCACCACGCGGTCCTGGTCAATGCCGGCGGCTTCTGCCTCAAACGACAGAATGATGCGGTGGCGCAGCACGTCGAACAGCACCGCCTGAATATCTTCCGGGCTGACGAAATCGCGACCGGCCAGCCAGGCGTGGGCACGCGCGCAGCGGTCAAGGGCGATGGAGCCGCGCGGGCTGGCGCCGTAGGCGATCCACTCGGCCATTTCCGGGTCGAACTTGGCCGGGGTGCGGGTGGCCATGACCAGTTGCACCAGGTATTCCTCCACCGCGTCGGCCATGTACAGGCCGAGGATTTCCTTGCGCGCGGCGAAAATGGCTTGCTGGCTGACGCGGCGCTCGGGCTTGGTTTCTCCGTTGAGCGCTTCGCCGCGGGCCTGTTGCAGGATGCGGCGTTCGACGGCGGCGTCCGGGAAACCGATTTTGACGTGCATCAGGAAGCGGTCGAGCTGGGCTTCGGGCAACGGGTAGGTGCCTTCCTGCTCGATGGGGTTTTGCGTGGCCATGACCAGGAACAGCGGCGACAGGTCGTAGGTGCTGCGCCCGACACTGACCTGGCGCTCGGCCATGGCCTCCAGCAGCGCGGATTGCACCTTGGCCGGGGCACGGTTGATTTCGTCCGCCAGCACCAGGTTGTGAAAGATCGGGCCTTGCTGGAACACGAAGCTGCCGGTTTCCGGGCGATAGATCTCGGTGCCGGTGATGTCGGCGGGCAACAGGTCGGGGGTGAACTGGATACGATGGAATTGCGCTTCAATGCCTTCTGCGAGCTCTTTGATGGCCTTGGTCTTGGCCAGCCCCGGCGCGCCTTCGACCAGCATGTGGCCGTCGGCGAGCAGGGCGATCAGCAGGCGATCGATGAGTTTTTCCTGGCCGAGAATCTGCGTGGAAAGAAAGGTTCGCAGCGCAAGCAGCGCTTCACGATGTTCCATCGATGACGGTTCCTGGAGAGATGAGCCCGAACGCTGAAAAAAACGCCGGGCCTGGGGGGCCTACTTTAATCCATCGCGGGGGGTGGCGACTAACGGCGTGGGGGGTATTTTTGGCAAAACTTGTAGGAATTTTGTGTGGAGTGCACAGATTGCGCCTGGTCTTGCTCTATTCATGTGGGAGCTGGCTCCCACATTTGATCTTCGGTGCATTCAGATCCGGATGAAGGTGCCGGTGCCTTTGAGAATGTTCTGCAGGGTTTCTTCAACTTCAGCCAAATCCGCCGCCGCGGTGCTGTGGGTGATTTGCAATTGGTCCTTGCCGCCCAGCGCGTCGGCATCGCCGGCCGCCAGCTCCACCAGCAGTGTGGTGTTGCCCAAGGTGACTTTCAGCCCGTCCAGGGTCGATGGCTCGTAGTCCCAGGTCAGTTCCACTTCATCTTCGTCCGGGTAACGGGTGAGCATGAACATCTCGCCGTTTTTACCGTGGCAGCAGAGCATGGCCATGTTGTCTTCTTCGTCATCGCACGGGGTGGCCATCAGTGCGTCGGTGTTCAGTTGCAGCATGGGTAATCCTGTCTGGGGGAGAGCGCAGCGCAGCAATTGTGCCACTGCGGCGAATTTTGTGCTGCATCCTGTGTCAGACCCAGTGCATGACCTGACGGGCTGTATCAGTCATTTCTGGTACTCGCAGGCTCGGAAATAGCTGGTTTTTCTGTCGGAAAATCCGGGTTGCCCAAGTCGCAACCCCCAGCCTGCGTACCGATGACCGAATATGTCGCAGCGTCGCAAGCAGCGGTCTTCCTACACTCGTTAAGCTGCGCAACGGATGTGCCCTGTGCCAGGCGCCTGACCTGCCCGTCGTATCGTCACCCGGCAAGGTGCGCATCCCGTGGACGTTGTATGTGACCTGACTGTCTCTTGCAGCTTCACCCACCTGTCACTCCGATTCGCTATTGTGCTTTTATCTTCACTGGCGAACAGAGCTGACGGTCTCCCCGCAAGGGGATAACACGCGACGCTTTCATCAATAACAAGCCCAAGCGGAGTACCACAGATGGCGTTCTTCACCGCAGCCAGCAAGGCCGACTTCCAGCACCAACTGCAAGCGGCACTGGCGCAGCACATCAGTGAACAGGCACTGCCACAAGTGGCGCTGTTCGCGGAACAATTTTTCGGCATCATTTCTCTCGACGAACTGACCCAACGTCGCCTCTCCGACCTGGCCGGTTGCACCCTTTCTGCCTGGCGCCTGCTTGAGCGCTTTGATCACACCCAACCGCAAGTGCGGGTCTACAACCCCGATTACGAACGTCATGGCTGGCAGTCGACCCACACCGCGGTCGAAGTGCTGCACCATGACCTGCCCTTTCTGGTGGACTCGGTGCGCACCGAGCTGAACCGCCGTGGCTACAGCATCCATACCTTGCAAACCACCGTGCTCAGCGTGCGCCGTGGCAAGAAGGGCGAGTTGCTGGAAATCCTGCCCAAAGGCACCCAGGGCGAAGGCATTCAGCAAGAATCGCTGATGTACCTGGAAATTGACCGCTGCGCCAACGCCGCCGAATTGAACGTGCTGAGCAAAGAGCTTGAGCAGGTACTGGGCGAAGTGCGCGTGGCCGTGGCCGATTTCGAACCGATGAAAGCCAAGGTCCAGGACCTGCTGGCCGGTATCGACGCCAGCCAGTTCGTGATCGACGGCGAAGAAAAAGCCGAGATCAAGAGCTTCCTGGAATGGCTGGTGGGCAACCACTTCACCTTCCTCGGCTATGAAGAGTTTGTGGTACGTGACGAGGCGGATGGCGGGCATATCGAATATGACGCCGGTTCGTTCCTCGGCCTGACCAAGTTGCTGCGTGCCGGCCTCACTGCCGAAGACACCCGCATCGAAGACTACGCCGTGGCCTACCTGCGTGAACCGACCGTGCTGTCGTTCGCCAAGGCTGCGCACCCAAGCCGCGTACACCGCCCGGCTTACCCGGACTACGTGTCGATCCGTGAGATCAGCGCCGACGGCAAGGTCATTAAAGAACACCGTTTCATGGGCCTGTACACCTCGTCGGTGTACGGCGAAAGCGTGCGGGTGATTCCTTACATCCGCCGCAAGGTCGCGGAAATCGAGCGTCGCTCTGGCTTCCAGGCCAAGGCTCACCTGGGCAAAGAGCTGGCTCAAGTCGTTGAAGTGCTGCCGCGTGACGACCTGTTCCAGACCCCGGTCGACGAGCTGTTCAGCACCGTGATGTCGATCGTGCAGATCCAGGAACGCAACAAGATCCGCGTGTTCCTGCGCAAAGACCCGTACGGCCGTTTCTGCTACTGCCTGGCCTACGTGCCGCGCGACATCTATTCCACCGAAGTGCGCCAGAAGATCCAGCAAGTGCTGATGGACCGCCTGAAAGCCTCGGACTGCGAGTTCTGGACCTTCTTCTCCGAGTCCGTGCTGGCCCGTGTACAACTGATTCTGCGGGTAGACCCGAAGAACCGCCTGGACATCGACCCGCTGCAACTGGAAAAAGAAGTGGTGCAGGCTTGCCGCAGCTGGCAGGACGACTACGCCAGCCTGGTGGTGGAAAGCTTCGGCGAAGCCCAAGGCACCAACGTGCTGGCCGACTTCCCGAAAGGCTTCCCGGCCGGCTACCGCGAGCGTTTCGCGGCGCATTCGGCGGTGGTCGACATGCAGCACCTCAACAGCCTGACCGAAGCCAATCCGCTGGTGATGAGTTTCTATCAGCCGCTGGGCCAGGTGTCCGGCCAGCGCGAGCTGCACTGCAAGCTCTACCACGCGGACACCCCGCTGGCGCTGTCCGACGTGCTGCCGATCCTGGAAAACCTCGGCCTGCGTGTGCTGGGTGAGTTCCCGTATCGCCTGCGTCACGCCAATGGCCGTGAGTTCTGGATCCATGATTTTGCGTTCATCGCCGCCGAAGGCGTGAACCTGGACATCCAGCAGCTCAACGACACCCTGCAGGACGCGTTCGTGCACATCGTGCATGGCGACGCCGAAAACGATGCGTTCAACCGCCTCGTGCTGACCGCCGGCCTGCCGTGGCGCGACGTGGCGCTGCTGCGTGCCTATGCACGCTACCTGAAGCAGATCCGCCTGGGCTTTGACCTGGGTTACATCGCCAGCACCCTGAACAACCACACCGACATCGCCCGCGAGTTGACCCGGTTGTTCAAGACCCGCTTCTACCTGGCGCGCAAGCTCACCGCCGACGACCTGGAAGACAAGCAGCAACGCCTGGAACAAGCGATTCTCACGGCACTGGACGACGTTCAGGTGCTCAACGAAGACCGCATCCTGCGTCGCTACCTGGACCTGATCAAGGCCACCCTGCGCACCAACTTCTACCAGACCGACGCCAACGGTCAGAACAAGTCGTACTTCAGCTTCAAGTTCAACCCGCATGCGATTCCCGAGCTGCCCAAGCCGGTGCCGAAGTTTGAAATCTTCGTGTATTCGCCGCGTGTTGAAGGCGTGCATTTGCGCTTTGGCAACGTCGCCCGTGGCGGCCTGCGCTGGTCCGACCGTGAAGAAGACTTCCGCACTGAAGTGCTCGGCCTGGTGAAAGCCCAGCAAGTGAAGAACTCGGTCATCGTGCCAGTGGGTGCGAAGGGCGGCTTCCTGCCGCGTCGCCTGCCGTTGGGCGGCACCCGTGATGAAATCGCGGCCGAGGGCATCGCCTGCTACCGCATCTTCATTTCGGGCCTGTTGGACATCACCGACAACCTGAAAGACGGCGCCCTGGTGCCACCGGCCAACGTCGTGCGCCATGACGACGATGATCCGTACCTGGTCGTTGCAGCGGACAAGGGCACTGCGACCTTCTCCGACATCGCCAACGGCATTGCCATCGACTACGGTTTCTGGCTGGGTGACGCGTTCGCGTCCGGTGGTTCCGCCGGTTACGACCACAAGAAAATGGGCATCACCGCCAAGGGCGCGTGGGTCGGCGTGCAGCGTCACTTCCGTGAGCGCGGCATCAACGTGCAGGAAGACAGCATCACGGTGGTGGGCGTCGGCGACATGGCCGGTGACGTGTTCGGTAACGGCTTGTTGATGTCCGACAAGCTGCAACTGGTCGCGGCCTTCAACCATCTGCATATCTTCATCGATCCAAACCCGAACCCGGCCACCAGCTTCGTCGAGCGCCAGCGCATGTTCGAGCTGCCGCGTTCGGCCTGGACCGACTACGACACCAGCATCATGTCTGAAGGCGGCGGTATCTTCTCGCGCAGCGCGAAAAGCATTGCCATCTCGCCACAGATGAAAGAGCGCTTCGACATCGCGGCCGACAAGCTGACCCCGACCGAACTGCTGAACGCCTTGCTCAAGGCGCCGGTGGACCTGTTGTGGAACGGCGGCATTGGTACTTACGTCAAGGCCAGCAGCGAAAGCCACGCCGACGTGGGCGACAAGGCCAACGACGCGCTGCGCGTCAACGGCAACGAGCTGCGCTGCAAGGTGGTGGGCGAGGGCGGTAACCTCGGCATGACCCAACTGGGTCGTGTGGAATTCGGCCTCAATGGCGGCGGTTCCAACACCGACTTCATCGACAACGCCGGTGGCGTGGACTGCTCCGACCACGAAGTGAACATCAAGATCCTGCTCAACGAAGTGGTGCAGGCCGGTGACATGACCGACAAGCAGCGCAACCAGTTGCTGGCGAGCATGACCGACGAAGTCGGCAACCTGGTGTTGGGCAACAACTACAAGCAGACCCAGGCCCTGTCCCTGGCCGCGCGCCGTGCCTACGAGCGTGCTGCCGAGTACAAACGCCTGATGAGCGACCTGGAAGGCCGTGGCAAGCTGGACCGCGCCATCGAGTACCTGCCGACCGAGGAGCAGCTCACCGAGCGCGCCGCGACCGGCAAGGGCCTGACCCGTCCGGAGCTGTCGGTGCTGATCTCGTACAGCAAGATCGACCTCAAGGAAGCGCTGCTCAAGTCGCTGGTGCCGGACGACGAATACCTGACCCGTGACATGGAAACCGCGTTCCCGCCGAGCCTGGTCGCCAAGTTCGGCGAGGCCATGCGCCGTCACCGTCTGAAGCGCGAGATCGTCAGCACCCAGATAGCCAACGACCTGGTCAACCACATGGGCATTACCTTCGTTCAACGGCTCAAGGAGTCTACGGGCATGAGTCCCGCGAACGTTGCTGGCGCTTATGTGATCGTGCGTGACATCTTCCACCTCCCGCACTGGTTCCGCCAAATAGAAGCCCTGGACCACCAGGTTTCCGCTGACGTGCAACTGGAGCTGATGGACGAGTTGATGCGCCTGGGTCGCCGGGCCACGCGCTGGTTCCTGCGCAGCCGTCGCAACGAGCAGGATGCTGGCCGTGACACCGCGCATTTCGGTCCGCACCTGGCGGCGTTGGGCCTCAAGCTCGACGAACTGCTGGAAGGCCCGACCCGCGAAGGCTGGCAGAACCGCTACGGCAAATACACCGAAGCCGGTGTGCCTGAGCTGTTGGCGCGCATGGTTGCAGGGACTACGCACCTGTATACCTTGCTGCCGATCATCGAAGCCGCCGACGTGACCGGGCATGACGCTGCCGAAGTGGCTAAAGCCTACTTCGCTGTTGGCAGTGCGCTGGACTTGCCATGGTATCTGCAGCAGATCAGCGATCTGCCGGTGGCCAACAACTGGCAGGCCCAGGCCCGCGAAGCCTTCCGCGACGACGTGGACTGGCAGCAACGCGCGATCACCATCTCTGTACTGCAAATGGCCGACGCGCCACAAGACATGGAAGCCCGCGTGGCCCTGTGGCTTGAGCAGCACAAGGACATGGCCGATCGTTGGGTGGCGATGATGGTGGAAATCCGTGCTGCGGTCGGCACGGACTACGCCATGTACGCGGTGGCCAACCGTGAGTTGCTGGACCTGGCGTTGAGCGGTCAGTCGGTGTTGCAGCCGGCTTGACCCTTCAGTAAAACAAAAGCCCCCGTATCGTGAGATGCGGGGGCTTTTTGTTGGAACACTGTTTATCAAACAGAGATGGCACGCGTCCGCGGGCGATGAAGATCAAAGGTGGGAGCTGGCTTGCCTGCGATAGCGGTTTATCAGTAGATAAATGATTGGCTGACCCGCCGCCATTGCAGCGATGCGGCGACCCGGCAAGCCAGCGCCCACAGTTTGTTTCCCTCCGCTAAGGTGCGGCGGTGCTCAGGCAAGGCTGGATGGCTGTTTTCAATGTGTTGTTGTTTTTCGGCAGCGTGAACGTTGCGGTCAACGGTTTGCCGCCGGCAAGAGCGGGTGCCAACGACACTGTCAGTGTTTGCCCCCGTGAGGCGCCACTGGCCCAGTAAGCCAGCTCGGCTCGCGGTATGTCGGCATTGAGCGCAAAGATCGTACCGACCTGAAACACCCCACCATGGGTCCAAACACCATTGGCCGAAACTTCGATGGCCGCGCGTGTTCCTGCGGTAATACGTAACGGACCGTTTGCACTGGCATCCGGGCCTTCAAACGGGTCGCTGTCGAAGCCCAGCGATTGCGGTGAGATGTGCAGGGTGAGGCTGGCTGCCGGATTCTGCGGGTGACAGCTGATTTCCAGGTTGGCGTTGGTGTGGAAGTCGCCGTAAGCGCTGTCACCAAAAGTACGGGCTGTCAGCATCGGGCCGTCCGGGTAGGGCCGTTCAAGCAACCATACCGGGTGCGCTGGCGTGATGATTTGAGTGGCTGTCGACTCATTACCCGCCTGCGCAAAGGGGGTGAAAAGAGCGGCTATCAGCGTAAAGGCCAAGGCTTGCATTGAGGTATTCGTCCGTGTGTGAGGCTTTATGAAAAGCCCACATTGTGCAAATTTCAGCCGGCCTGCTCTGTCAGCCAATACGCACCTTGATCGCGATTACGCTGTCTATACGGTAGTCCGCTTTGGCGCTGGTGTGGGAGCTGTAGTCACCTGGGAATCAGTGGTGTTTCAGCAATTTGCTTTCCAGGTGGTCCAGGTGTTGGGTCATCAGCGCTATTGCGGTGGCTGAGTCCCGTTGTTCGACGGCCTCGACAATCGCCATGTGCTCTTGCCACGCGCAATAGGTGCAGGCTTTCGCTTCAAACTGGGCAATGACCAGTGATGTGAGCGGCACCAGGCTGTTGAGAAACTGCGCCAGCGGTGCATTCCCGGCAATTGCGGCCAAGTGCAGGTGAAACTCCCCCGACAACCGGATCGCCGGGCCGCGCTGGTCGCGTTCGATGCAGTCCCGCTCGCGGCCGATCAGCTCGCGCAATTGGCGGATCTGCACCGGTGTGGCCTGGGTACAGGCCAGTTGCACAACAGTAATCTCGGTCATTCGCCGCGCTTCGAGGATCTGCCGCGTCTGCTGCGCATCCGGCGACGCCACCTGGGCACGCTGGTTGGGCCGCAGAATAATCACTTGCTGATGCGACAGCTTGGCCAATACACGACGAATCACGCTACGGCTCACGCCAAAGGTGTCGCCCAGGCTTTCTTCGGTAAAGCGGCTGGACGGCGCAATGCGTTGCTCGAGAATGGCGTCGAACAAGCGTGGGTAGATGTCGTCCACCGAGGGCTTTTTGCCAGCCACCAGGCGCATGGCGGGCAGGGTGGCGGTGACAGCGTTACGTTGCTGGGCGTGGGCGGTCATGGCCGGTCTCCAAAAAAATCAGCTGCCCAGATGGTCGTCCGGGATGTTCAAGCGAATACCCATGCGCAGGCCTTCCTGAAGAATGTGCCGACGCATTTCGGCGCTGGCCAGGGCGCTGTTCTTGTTGCGGATGGCGCGGACCACGGCTTCGTTTTCCTGCAGGCGTTCGGCCAGGTGTTCCGGCGAGTTGCGCAGCACCTGGGCGCTTTGTTTGAGCGCGTTGCTGGTTTGCTGCACCACGTTCTGGAAGATAGGGTTGGAGGTCAGGGCGAACAACTCTTCATGAAAGCCGATGTAGGCGTTCATGCCGGCTTCGGCATCCTCGGCGTCGAGGGCTTCGCGCATGTCCATCAAGGTCAGGCGCAGTTGGCCGACTTCTTTGCTGCTGATGGATTGGGCCACCAGGCCGACGATGAAGGGTTCGAGGGTGTAGCGCAGTTGCAGGATGTCTTCGAGGCTGGCGTCGGCGACGGCGTCGCTCGATTGCGGCTCGGTCACACTGGCTTCCAGCACCACCACACCTTTGCCGGGCATGGAACGCACCAGGCCGAGGGTTTCCAGCACGATCACGGCTTCGCGCAGGCTGGGGCGGCTGATGCCCATCTGTTCGGCCAGTTCACGCTGGCCGGGCAGCATTTCGCCCCGGCGCCACTGGCCGCGCGCCAAGGCGGCGCGCAGTTTTTCTACCACTGAATTGACGACGGTTGAGGTGCTGATCACGTCTGCGTCTCCTTGATGGTGCAAATACGGTCGTGAGCATGGCGACTCTTAACTGTGGGAGCGGGCTTGCTCGCGAATGCGGTCATTCAGTCAATACGTCTGTGACTGACCCAGCGCTTTCGCGAGCAAGCCCGCTCCCACATTTGATCGATGTCGCTCATACAAAGAATTCAGAACTCCTGATGCGCCGGCAACACTGGCTTCTTGGCCTGGAAGGCATAGCCTTGCTGGCCGTCGAGCACCTTGTTGGCGCGTTGCAGGTCGATGTCTTTCTCCCAGCGGGCAATGGCGACGGTGGCCACGCAGTTGCCTATCAGGTTGGTCAGCGCGCGACCAATGCCCATGAACCAATCCACCGCCAGCACCAGCACCAGGCCCACCACCGGAATGGCCGGGATCGCGGTGAGTGTCGCCGCCAGAATCACCAGCGCCGATCCCGGGATACCGTGGGCCCCCTTGGAGGTGATCAACGACACCAGCAGAATGGTCAGCAAGTCCGTCATCGACAGCGGCGTGCCGGTGGCGTTGGCGATAAACACGATGGCCAGGGTCAGGTAGATCGAGAAACCGTCGAGGTTGAACGAGTAACCGGTTGGAATCACCAGGCCCACGGTGGAGCTGCCAATTCCCAAGTGTTCGAGTTTACGCATGATCTGTGGCAGCACCGCGTCGGAGGAGGCGGTACCCATCACGATCAGCAGTTCTTCACGCAGGTATTTGAGCAGCGGCAGCATGCGCAGGCCGGAGAGACGCATCACCAGGCCCAGGATCAAGCCCACAAACGCAAAGCAGGTCAGGTAGAACAGGCCCACCAGGCTGCCCAGGTGTTGCAGCGAATCCAGGCCGTAAGTGCTGGTGGTAAACGCGATGGCGCCAAACACGCCGATGGGCGCCAGGCGTACGATCATGCCCATGATGCGAAAGATCACGTGGCTCAGCTCGTTGATCAGCCGCGAAATGCCCGAAGCCGCTTCGCCCACCAGGTTCAGCGCGCTGCCGAACAGCACCGAGAACAGCAGCACTTGCAGCACGTTGTTGTCGGCAAAGGCGCCGATTACCGAGTTGGGGATCAGGTCCATCAGGAACTGGCTGGTGCCGCGAATGTGCTGGCCCTTGTCAGCCAGTTCATTGAGGCCGGCGGAGGACAGTTGCTCCAGGTGAATATTGGCGCCTTGGCCGATGCCGGTGCTGAAAGCCATGATCAGGCCGATCACCAGTGCGACAGTGGTGAGCACTTCAAAGTAGATAACGGACTTGAGGCCGATACGCCCGACTTTTTTCAGGTCGCCGGCGCCGGATATGCCGCTGACCACCACGCAAAACACGATCAGGCCAATCAGCATTTTGATCAGCTTGATAAAGCCGTCACCCAGGGGTTTGAGTTGCGAGGAGAATTCGGGAAGGGCCAGGCCGCAGATGATGCCGAGCATCAGGCCAATCACGACTTGCAGGAAAATCGAACGCGAGCACCATCTGAGCATGGGAGGGATCTCTATTCGGTGCCCTGGTGGTTCCAGGGCTTAATTGTTGTGGTCTTACCGGTAAGTCCAGTGCGGGGCCAGTCTACGCTGGGGTTTTTTCAAACCACAAGTAAATATTCACCGGTTGCCAGGTCCCGGTCTGACCAGTTGGTCGCGAAGGGCGATGCTTGAGCGGTTGGCGGGGCGCATTTTTTTTCGCTTATCATCCGCCGCTTGAGACGTGAGGTGATCGATGGACACAGTAGGGCTGACCACAGACGAAAGCGGGCGCACCTACTGCACCTGGCGCACCGCAGCGGCGGATTACCCGCGCTACCACGACCACGAGTGGGGCGTGCCGGTGATGGACGATATCCTGCTGTACGAGAAGATTTGCCTGGAGGGTTTTCAGGCTGGCCTGGCGTGGATCACCATCCTGCGCAAGCGCGAGCAGTTCCGGCTGGCCTTTGACGGCTTTGATTTTCGCAAGGTGGCGCAGTATGGCGAGGCGGATATCGAGCGGTTGATGCAGGATCCGGGCATCGTGCGTAACCGGGCGAAGATCGTGTCCACGATTAACAATGCGCGCAGGGCCTGCGAACTGGTGGATGAAACCGGCTCGCTGGCCCGCTGGATGTGGGCGTTCGAGCCCGCCGAGACGGAGCGCCCGGCGGTGGTGGATATGGCGTACTGGAAGGGAAACCCGACCTCACCGGCCTCGGTGCGCTTGTCGAAAGCCCTGAAGAAGCGCGGCTGGACCTACGTCGGGCCGACCACAATGTACGCGTTGATGCAGGCGACGGGGATGGTGAATGATCATCTGGAGGGGTGTGCTTGTCGCCCTCAAATCGAGCACCTGCGCCGCCAGTTCAAGCGCCCCTGAGTCGCCTGATTCACGCGGTCAGAACTGTGGGAGCGAGCAAGCCCGCTCCCACATTTATTCGATGGTGGGGCTGCTTACTTTGGCAAGGGCGTGAGCACCTCAGCCTTGTCATCCAGCACCATCACCACCAGCAATTTCGCCGGTTGGGTCTGGCTGGCATTGCTTGATTCAAAGTGCCGCGAACCGGCTGGTTCGTAGAAGGACTCACCCACCTGATAGGTTCTGGCCTTCTCGTCATTGACCCGCGACGTGATCGCGCCTTCCAGCACATACGCCACGGCGGTGCCCGTGTGGCTATGGGGCACGGTGGCCTGGCCAGGGGCGTAGTCCACGGTGAGCATGATGGTTTTTTTGCCGGGCACGTTGGCCAAGGGGTGCTCTTGCAGCACCTTGATCGATTCCTTGTTGTACACCGGCTCGTGGGCAAAGGCGCCGAGAGAGGCCAGCATCAGCGTAGCGGCAAGCAGTCTTTTCATGATGAGGTTTCCAAGTGATTCGAGACCTCTTTACCCTACGCTCGAGGGGGTGCACGACCAATGACCAATCCGGCGGAAAACCGGTTAGCCAATCTGTTGGAGGATGTCGCGTACCCGGTCCAGCGCCGGGTCAATGTCGAGCAACTCGATGGCACCGAAGCCGATCACCAGGCCGGACCTGACCGGTGCGTCATGAAAGAATATGTCCACCGGATACAGCCCCACCTCGACCTGCCGTGCCAGCGCTATCAGCAATGGGATATTCACCGGCACTTTGCACAGCGCCGCCAAATGAAACCCGGCCACGGTGGGCACTGCTTCAAACCATGGCGCGAAATCCCCGGCCAGGCGTTGCAGAATGCGCTCGCGCCGCCCGGCGTACACCGTGTGGCAGCGCCGAATGTGCTTGAGCAAGAAGCCTTCGCTGATGAACTTGGCCAGCGCCCACTGGGGCAGCGTTGAACTGTGCTGATCGGTCAATTGCTTGGCTTTGAGCACGGCCGCATAAATCGCCGGTGGCAGCACGGCGTAGCCCAGGCGCAGTTCCGGCAAAAGGGTTTTGGAGAAGGTGCCGACATAGGTCACCACGCCCCGGGTATCCATGCTTTGCAGGGAATCGGTGGGGCGACCTTCATAACGGAATTCACTGTCGTAATCGTCTTCGATAATGATGGCGCCCAACTTGAAGGCGCGTGCCAGCAACGCTTCGCGGCGTGGCAGGCTCATGGGCATACCGAGCGGAAACTGGTGGGAGGGTGTGACGTAGATCAGGCGTGTGCCATCAGGGATTTTGTCAACCTGGATGCCTTCGTCATCCACCGGCACGCCCACAACATGCGCGCCCATCGCGGCGAACAGCTCACGCGCCGGGCTGTAGCCGGGGTCTTCTATGGCGACAATGCTGCCGGCTTCCAGTACGACGCGGGCGATCAAGTCCAGTGCCTGCTGCGCGCCATTGGTGACGACGATGCTGTCGGCACGGCATTTCACCCCACGGGAAAACGCGATATGCCCGGCGATGGCTTCGCGCAATGCCGGCAAGCCTTCGGGCTGGCTGTAGAAACCGCTGTTTTGGGCGATACGCCGCAAGGCGTCCTGGGTGCAGCGCCGCCATTCGTCCTGGGGGAACTGCTGGCGCGACGTGGCGCCGCCGATAAATTCATAGCGCAAGGTGCTGTCGCGCGTGGGATGGCGCATGGGCGAGGGCAGCGCGGCCCATTTCGCCAGGTTGGCAGCGCAGGCCAGGTCGGTGGCGGTTTGCAGGCGCTCGGCCTGGGGCGCGTGGGCATTGACGAAGGTGCCACGGCCAGTCTTGCCCACGAGCAGGCCTTCGTAGGTCAGGGTGGCGTAGGTGTCGGACACGGTCTTGCGCGATACGCCCAGTTGCTCGGCAAGCAGGCGGCTGGGCGGCAGTTGCGCACCGGCGGCCAAACGCCCGGTGCTGATGGCTTCGCGCAGCTGCTGGTATAGCTGTTCGGCCAGGTCCTTGCGGCCTTTGATCACCACGTGCAGTTCCATGTTTCATCCTGATGCAATCGATCTGCGCCAAGGTTACTCGCTCGCGGGGTGGGCTCAAAATGGTCTGTGCGTAAACCGTCTGATTGGCTATAGGGCTTGTCGCACGCGGGCTCTAGGCTGTACTGCAATTGCAGCTGTTACCCGAGAACCGCCCCATGGAACCCCGCCTGGACTACTACACCGCCTCGCCGCAGGCACTCAAAGCCATGCTGATGCTGGAGGCCGCAACCTTTGGCCTGTCCATCGAGAAACCCTTGCTGGACCTGATCAAAATTCGGGTCTCGCAGATCAACGGCTGCGGATTTTGCACCGACATGCACTCGATGGCGGCGCGCCAGCGAGGGGAGAGTGAGCGACGCTTGTTCGCGCTGTGCGTGTGGCGTGATTCGCCGTTTTTCACGGAACGGGAAAAGGCGGCTTTGACCTGGAGCGAGTCGGTGGCGAGGCTACCGACCTCCAGCGTTTCAGATGAACTCTACGCGGCGGTGCGCACAGCGTTCAGCGAGCAGGAACTGGTGGACCTGACCATGGCGGTGTCCAGCATCAGTGGCTGGAACCGCCTGGCGGTCAGTTTTCGGCAGCAACCACCCAATACCTGAGCACGCCGCCCATCAACTGTGGGAGCCTTGTCAGGACAGAAAACCACCGTCCACATTCAGCGACACACCGGTGGTATAGCTGGACGCATCGCTGGCGAGGAACAGCACCGCGCCGGCCATTTCACTCGGGTCGGCCACGCGCTTGAGCGGGATCTGCGCCAGGGCCATTTTCAGGATCGCGTCGTTCTTGACCAGTGCCGAGGCGAACTTGGTGTCGGTCAAACCTGGCAGCAAGGCGTTGCAACGAATGCCGAACGCTGCGCATTCCTTGGCGAAGACTTTGGTCATGTTGATTACGGCGGCCTTGGTCACCGAGTAGATGCCCTGGAACACGCCCGGGGAAATGCCGTTGATCGACGCCACGTTGATGATGCTGCCGCCGCCGTTGTCGCGCATCAGCTTGCCGGCTTCCACCGACATGAAGAAGTAGCCGCGAATGTTCACGTCGACGGTTTTCTGGAAGGCGCCGAGGTCGGTGTCCAGCACGTTGCAGAATTGCGGGTTGGTGGCGGCATTATTGACCAGGATATCCAGGCGGCCAAACTGTTCGCGGATACCGGCAAACACCTGGGTGATCTGCTCCATTTCACCAATATGGCAGGCCACGGCCGTCGCTTTACCGCCGTCGGCGATGATCGCGTCAGCCACGTGCTGGCAGCCTTCGAGCTTGCGGCTGGACACGATCACGTGGGCGCCTTGCTGGGCCAGCAACTTGGCGATGGCCTCACCGATACCACGGCTGGCCCCGGACACGAATGCAATTTTGCCGTCGAGGTCGAACAGGTTTGTCTTGGACATTGCGGTTCCTTAAAGAGACGATTTGCTGATGACATTCAGGCTCATTTGCTCCAGCAGCTTGTTCATGTGGATGAACTGCGAGAAGCGTTTGTCCTGGGTCTGGCCATGGAAGAAGCGGTAGTAGATCTGCTGCACGATGCCGGCCAGGCGGAACAGGCCGTAGGTGTAGTAGAAGTCGAAGTTGTCGATCTGGATGCCGCTGCGCTCGGCGTAGTAATCAACGAACTGGCGGCGCGTGAGCATGCCCGGCGCATTGCTCGGCTGGCGGCGCATCAGTTGCACCGGCGCCGGGTCCCCCGCCTCGATCCAGTAGGCGAGGGTGTTGCCCAGGTCCATCAGCGGGTCGCCGAGGGTGGTGAGTTCCCAGTCCAGCACGCCAATGATTTGCATCGGGTTGTGCGGGTCAAGGATCACGTTGTCGAAACGGTAGTCGTTGTGCACGAGGCTGGAGGTCGGGTGGTCGGCCGGCATCTTGTCGTTGAGCCAGGCGCGCACGGCTTCCCAGCTCGGGGCGTCGGGAGTCAGGGCTTTTTCGTAGCGGTCGCTCCAGCCGCGAATCTGGCGTTCCACATAGCCCTCAGGCTTGCCAAGGTCGGCCAGGCCACAGGCGCTGTAGTCCACTTGATGCAGTTCGACGAACTTGTCGATAAAGCTTTTGCACAGGGCTTCGGTTTTTGCAGCGTCCAGGCCCAGTTCGGCGGGCAGGTCCGAGCGCAGAATGATGCCGTTGACGCGCTCCATCACATAGAACTCGGCGCCGATCACCGACTCATCGGTGCAATGCACGTAGGCTTTGGGGCAATACGGGAAGCCGTCCTTGAGCTGGTTGAGAATGCGGTACTCGCGGCCCATGTCGTGGGCCGATTTGGCTTTGTGGCCAAACGGTGGGCGACGCAGCACGAATTCCTGGCCCGGGTATTCGAGCAAGTAGGTCAGGTTCGACGCGCCGCCGGGGAACTGGCTGATGGTGGGCGTGCCGCTCAAGCCCGGAATATGGGCTTTGAGGTAAGGGTCGATCAGGTTGGCATCCAGTTCTTCGCCGGGGCGAACCTGGGTGGATTGGTCGTTAAGCGCCATGCTTATCCCTTCTGCTTATTCTAAAGGCCTTGGACTATTGGCTAATCTAATGCGCACCGCCGCCCAGCGACAAGGTCGGGGCGGCTTAATAGGTTAGCGTGTTGGAGGATGATCAGCGGGCCTGATGTGCTCAAATCACCAGCATCGCGCGGCCACCGGGGCTGCAGGACAGGTTGCCGCCGATTTCGACTTTCGCCAGGTCAATGCCCAGGCCGGCGAGCAGGTTATTGACGATAGGGTCGAGCAGGGGCCCCAGCAGCCCGGCAATCAGCCCGCCAAGGGTTGAAAGCAAGCCGTTGAGCAGGCCCGTAACCACGCTGAGCAAGGCGCCCAGAAGGCTGGAAATTTGCGGTGCATGGCTGATCAGCTGGATGCCGGTGAGTGTCTCGTTCAGGCTGCTGACGACATTCGAAGCGGCGAACTGATAATTCTGGGGTGGCTGATTGATCGCAGGCGGGTTGGTGTAGGTGTGCGGGCGCTGTGTCCTGGCGACATTGCTGTCAACGCGTACGCCCAGCCCGCCGGCGGCGAAGGCTTGCCTGTCGCTGCACACGTTAGTGCCGCGCTTGCAGGTTTTGGTGCCGATATCCACCACCGGATACTCGTTGACTTTGAGTATTTCTGTGGATGAGAACAGGTTTTTGGGGTCAACCTGGCCAATCATCACGCGCAAGGCCGAGGTTTCGCCCAACACCGATAAGGTCTTGTTATTGCTGTCGCAGCTGTAACCCGTGACCTCTGCGCTGCCCCCTGCGGCCTCCAGTGCGATGTCGAGCTTGTCGCCGATTTCCAGGCTGGAGACGACACAACAATTGGGGTCGAACAGCCCGAAAAGGCCGCCCAAGAGATCATTGAGAAGCTGTATCAGGCCCCCCAGCACGTTATTGACCAGCGTCACGATCGGCAACTTCACCGAAATCAACGTGCGCACTTGAGCCGTCCTGACAAAAATGGGCTGTGCGGCGATGTTTTTCGGGTTGCCGATGCTTGAGAGCTGCGCGGGCTCGATGACCTTGGTCGACACAGTGACGCCGATCAGCCCCAGCACATCCACCGGCAACTCGACCGCCACGGCGCTGGCTTTGTTCGACAGTTGCACAAACCCCTGGATCAGATTGAACAGTTGCAGGTCCACGTTCAACGCACTTTTATCGGTACCGTTCTGGATATTGATCAAGTCGCCCAGGTGCAGGATTTGCGTGCCTGGCGCAATCAGCTTGATGGCTTCCAGGTTGTTGATCACCACCTTGACCGCATCGCTGCCCAGTTTGAGCACATCGATGGCGGCCTGGATCAACTGGCCGACGGTGGCGTCAGTCTTGAGCAACTGGTCGTAGTTGCCGGCGCTGACGTTCAGGCGAATGGCCAGCGCATCCAGGTAGCTGAGCAAGCTGATGTTCGTGTTGAGCAAGCCATTCCAGCCCACAGCATCGAGTTGCAACTTGCCACCGAGCAAGCCGCCGATCAGTGCGTTGAGGGCCACCGATTTGGTGCTGTCCACGGTCAACAAGGTACTGCGCACGGTGAGCGACGCCACCGGTGGAGCGGGTGCGGCAGCCACGGCTGTGGCGCTCAGCAGCGTGGTCAGGCTCACGGACCGTGAGGAGAACAGAGTGAACACGCCATGGGCAATGCTGGTGGGGACGCGGTGGGTTGCAATCACTTGGATTGCGTCGGCCTTGGCCGGGTTGGGGCTGAAGGTGCGCATGAAGTCGGCACCCGTGGCCAGGGTGCCGCACGCGGTGGCCAGGGTGCGATCGGCGCCGACCGCAAAGTTATTGCGTTGGGCGCTTTCAATCACAAACTGCGCGGCGTTGTTATTCGGCGCCAGGCATTTGCCCCCGCGGCTTACGGCTTCCAGCGCCGCGGTGTCAGCCACACGCTGCAGCTTGCGTTTCTCCAGATACAAGCGGCCGCTGTCGACCACCAACAGTAGAAACAACAACGCGATTCCAAGGGTAAAAGCGCCCATCAGGCCGATGGCGCCGCGCTGGCGGGCCGGGCCGAGTCCATGGCCAAACATTGTGCGTTCCTTCGCCGGTCATGCACCGGCGTCCTGAGCATCCCCGCCAACAGTGTAGACAGGTTTCGCGCAGGCGCTGGCTATTCGCTACTAGTTGCGCGGCGGCAGCGCAACCGGCGTGAGCACCGGGCGGCCGGCAAAGTATTCCACCAGGTTGTCAGCCACGCGCTGCACGGTGTCGTGGGCGGCTTCCGGGGACAGGCCGGCCACGTGCGAGGTGAGCACGGTGTTGCTCAGTTTTTTGAGCGCATCGGGCACCTTGGGCTCATCGTCGAAGACGTCCAGTGCGGCGCCGCCAATACGTCGCTGCTCGAGTGCTGCGACCAGGTCGGTGGTGACCACCACACTGCCGCGTCCAATGTTGACGAGGTAGCCGTTTGGCCCCAAGGCATCCAGCGCGTGGCGATCAATCAAGTGACGCGTGCTCGCGCCTCCGGGTGTGGCGAGGATCAGGAAGTCCGAAGTGCGCGCCAGTTCAACGGCGGTGGCGCAATAGGTGTAGTCCACATCGTCACGGGGTTGGCGGTTGTGGTAGCTGATTTCCATGCCGAAACCCAGAGAAGCGCGCTTGGCGATCTCCATGCCCACTGCACCCAGCCCGAGAATGCCCAATTGCTTGCCGCCCAGGGAAGGGCGCATCACCTTCGGCCATTCGCCGCGGCGTACGGCCGCGTCGGTCTGTGGAATGCCGCGTACCAGCGACAACAACAGCGCCATGGCATGGTCGGCCACTGAGGGTGCATTCACCCCGGCGCCGTTGGTCACCACAATCCCTCGGTTACTCGCGGCCTGCAGGTCCACGTGCTCATAGCCCGCGCCGATCACGCAGATGATCTCCAGCAACGGCAGTGCCGCGATTTCCTCGGCATACAGCCCCAGCGGCCCGCGCGTCAGCACCGCCTTGATTTGCCCGCCGTGGGCCTTGATCGCCTGGGCGCGTTCGGCAGGCGTCGGCGCCAGAATCACATGAAAGTCATTGCTCTCGATGATTTGCAGGTATTCGTTGATGGTTTCAACCAGGACCAGAACGGTGGTGGACATCGCAAGGCTCTTCCTGAAGGGTTTGAGAGGAGGGAGTATGCGGGATTTGTAAGAGGGAGCGATTTGTTCCATCAGAAAAAATCCCGCATCAGTCATGCTAGAACGCAATATTCAGTGCTTTTACCCGTTTCACAAACGCCCCGGCCAGGGTCGTATTGTGATGTTCGATAATCGCCTCGGCTTTGAGCGCCGGAGTGTCCATGCAGGTATGGCCGTCTTCCGGCAGTACCACCGAGAACCCCAACTCCACGGCAACGCGGCAAGTGGTGTCGATGCAAAATTGGGTTTTCATGCCGACGATCACCAACGTTTCAACGTGCACAGCCGCCAGTTGCTGCGCCAGATCAGTGCCCAGAAAGCAGCTCGGGCGAGTTTTATTGAACAGGGTATCGCGGGAAGCATCGACCTCAAGGCCTGGGTACAACTGCCATAACGGGCTTCCCGCTTCGATGGGCGAACCGGCCGGGCCGGTATGGCGGGCGGCAAAGATCGGCGCGTCTGCGTTGCGTGCACGCCTGATGAGCTGGTTGATGGTCGCCAGTACGCGCTCGCGCTCGAAGGGTTTTTCCGGCCCGTCGTACAGGCCATTTTGCATATCGATAATCAACAGGGCTGCGTTCATGGTGGTGCTCCTTGTGGTCGCCAGGCAGCGGAGCAATAAAAAGGCCCCGTCCATTGCTGGCGGGGCCTCTGGTTGTTTCCCGGGTGTGTCTAGTTCAGGCACCCACGGCAACCGCACGACCCGCCGGTGGCGGTCGTGGTGGTGCTGGTGAGGTGGTGCTGAATAAGGTTCATGGCCCGATCATGCTGGGGCCGGTATTTGGCTGTCAACGGGCGCGGCTGATTTCTTCTCGGGCAAAAGCGTGTTCTGCGCAGCTGTAAGGAACTCATCCGACAAAGCATTTCCCCGCGTCGCACGGGCGAGGGTCAGGGCGCCGATCATCATCGCGTACTTGGCCAGCAGGCTCTGGCGGTCGTCATCCTGAAGCTGCGCAAAAATAGCCAGCGAGTGCTTTACACCCTCGATGAAGGCGTGTTGCAAGGCTGTGTCGGCGGGTTCGTGGCACATATCCGGGGTGAATGCCGAAATCGGGCAGCCGTCCCCGGGATTGTCGCGGTGGGTTGCCGAGAAGTACGGGCGCAAAATGGCATCGCGCGCGGACTGTTTGTCCGCACTGCTGTTGATCTTTTCCTGCCAGCCCAGGTTTGATTGCTCGAAAGCCTTCTGGCACGCCTCGGTAGCCAGCGCCTCCTTGGACGCAAAGTGCCCGTAGAAACCACCATGGGTCAGCCCGGCGGCCCCCATGACGTCCGACAGGCTGATGCCATGCAGCCCGCGCTCACGAAACAGGTGCGTGGCCGCCTCGACGATGATTTCGCGGTTGAGTTCGGCTTGTTTGCGGGAGACGCGAGGCATGGCAGGGTTCTCGGAATAAAAGGCGGGCACTGCTGAAAAGTACAGGAACGGCACGGATTCTAAAATAGATTTGTTCGGGAATGTATTATTCGCGTGACGCTACAGCCCGCTGAAACCGTCGCTTATGGGCGTTCTTGAAGCGCTGCACCGACCCACCGTTCCTCAGCTAAGTCTTTGCTTATTCACAAGAATCCCGGACAATCCGGCCCCTTCTATGGCCGGGACGCTGCCTGTCAGGTTTTTCTGACTCGTCCTGGCCATGTTTATGCGGAGATTCCACCGGATGAATGATCAGGCCAATAGCGTCGACGAACGCTACGAGACGACACCTGCAACGCTCACAAGCTGGAGCCGCCAGGACACCACCTGGATGCTTGGCCTGTTCGGCACCGCCATTGGCGCCGGTACTTTGTTTTTGCCCATCAATGCGGGCCTCGGGGGCTTTTGGCCGCTAGTGATCCTGGCGTTGCTGGCGTTTCCGATGACCTTCTTTGCCCACCGTGGCCTGACCCGTTTCGTACTGTCTGGCCGTGAAGGCTCCGACATTACCGACGTGGTTGAGGAACATTTCGGCATCAAGGCCGGCGCGCTGATCACCTTGCTGTACTTTTTCGCGATCTTCCCGATCCTGCTGATCTACAGCGTGGCGCTGACCAACACCGTTGGCAGCTTTATGGAGCATCAGTTGCATATCATGCCGCCGCCACGGGCGATCCTGGCGTTTGTGCTGATCCTCGGCCTGTTGGCGGTAGTGCGTTGTGGTGAGCAAGTCATCGTCAAGGCCATGAGCCTGATGGTGTATCCGTTTATCGTCGCCTTGTTGTTTCTGGCGGTGTACCTGATCCCGCACTGGACCGGTGGCATCCTCAGCACGGCGCGTGAAGTTCCCGCGCCGTCGGCGTTGCTCAGCACGCTGTGGCTGGCGATTCCGGTGATGGTGTTCTCGTTCAACCATTCGCCGATCATCTCGGCCTTTGCGGTTGACCAGAAGCGTCAGTACGGGGCAAACGCCGATCAACGCAGCTCGCAGATCCTGTCCCGCGCGCACCTGTTGATGGTGGTAATGGTGCTGTTCTTCGTGTTCAGCTGCGTGCTGACCCTGTCGCCGGCACAGTTGGCCGAGGCGAAAGCGCAAAACCTGTCGATCCTGTCTTACTTGGCCAACCACTTCGACAACCCGACCATTGCCTTCGCCGCGCCATTGATTGCGTTTGTGGCGATTGCCAAATCGTTCCTGGGCCACTACATCGGTGCCAGCGAAGGCCTCAAAGGCCTGGTGCTGAAAACCGGCCGCCGCCCGGCTGCCAAATCCCTGGACCGCATGACCGCCGCGTTCATGCTCGTGGTGTGCTGGCTCGTCGCCACGCTCAACCCAAGCATTCTCGGCATGATCGAGACCCTCGGTGGCCCGGTCATCGCGTCGATCCTGTTCCTGATGCCGATGTACGCCATCCGCAAGGTACCGGCGATGGCCAAATACCGTGGGCAAGCGTCCAATGTGTTTGTCACGGCGGTTGGCCTGGTGGCGATTACCGCGCTGGTGTATTCGTTGATTGCTTGAAGCTTGATGCGGCCTGTATGACTGCACAGGTCTGAAAAATGTGGGAGCTGGCTTGCCAGACGACGGCACTTCCAACAGATATGTCGCCTGACCCACCGCCTTCGCAGCCTCGCTGAAGCTCGACAGCTCCCACAGGGAACCGAGTCCAGCCTTTGCAATGCGGTCAAAGGTGGGAGCTGGTTTGCCTGCGAAGACGGCGGCACTGCCAACAGAGATGTCTCCTGACCCACCGCCATCGCAGCCTCGCTAAAGCTCGACAGCTCCCACAGGGAACCGGGTCCATCTTTTGAAATGCGGTCAAATGTGGGATCTGGCTTGCCTGCGAAGACGGCGGCACTGCCAACAGAGATGTCTCCTGACCCACCGCCATCGCAGCCTCGCTGAAGCTCGACAGCTCCCACAGAGAACCGGTTCCATCCTTGGAATGCGGTCAAATGTGGGAGCTGGCTTGCCTGCGAAGACGGCGGCACTGCCAACAAAGATGTCGCCAGAACCACCGCCTTCGCAGCCTCGCTAAAGCTCGACAGCTCCCACAGGGAACCGAGTCCAGCTTTTGAAATGCGGTCAAAGGTGGGAGCTGGCTTGCCTGTGAAGGCTGCGGCACTGCCAGCAGAGATGTCGCCTGACCCACCGCAATCGCAGCCTCGCTGAAGCTCGACAGCTCCCACAGGGAACCGAGTCCAGCCTTTGGAATGCGGCCAAAGGTGGGAGCTGGCTTGCCTGCGAAGGCGGCGGCACTGCCAGCAGAGATGTGGCCTGACCCACCATTTGTTTTTTGAAGGGGGAGGCTGCTGGCACCAAATTCCAGGCATAAAAAAACGCCGCGTATCGTGGAATACGCGGCGTTCTTTTACGTCAACACACCTTAGGCTTGAATCACCGGGATGTTGGCGCTTGCTGCGATTTTACGGAACTCGGCGATCTGGTCGAAGTTCAGGTAGCGGTAAACGTCACTGGCCATGGTGTCCAGTTTCGCGGCGTAACCCATGTACTCTTCAACCGTCGGCAGACGACCCAGTGTGGAAGCAACAGCCGCCAGCTCAGCCGAGGCCAGGTAGACGTTCGCGCCGTCACCCAGGCGGTTCGGGAAGTTACGCGTCGACGTCGACACTACCGTCGAGTTCGGCTCTACACGTGCCTGGTTACCCATGCACAGCGAGCAGCCCGGCATTTCCATGCGCGCGCCAGCCTTGCCGTAGATACCGTAGTAGCCTTCTTCGGTCAGTTGGTGAGCGTCCATCTTGGTCGGCGGCGACAGCCACAGACGGGTTGGCAGCTGACCCTTGACCTGTTCCAGCAACTTGCCGGCAGCGCGGAAGTGGCCGATGTTGGTCATGCACGAACCGATGAACACTTCGTCGATCTTCTCACCGGCAACGCTGGACAACAGACGGGCATCGTCCGGGTCGTTTGGTGCGCAGAGGATCGGCTCGTTGATCTCGGCCAGGTCAATTTCGATGATTTCAGCGTATTCCGCGTCGGCATCGGCTTCCATCAGCTCAGGATTCTTGACCCAGGCTTCCATCGCTTGGGCGCGACGTTCCAGAGTACGCGGGTCACCGTAACCTTCACCGATCATCCAGCGCAGCAGGGTGATGTTGGAGTTCAGGTATTCGGTGATGGACTCTTTCGACAGCTTGATGGTGCAACCGGCAGCCGAACGTTCAGCCGAGGCGTCGGACAGCTCGAAAGCCTGTTCCAGCGTCAGGTCGTTCAGGCCTTCGATTTCCAGGATGCGGCCGGAGAAGGCGTTCTTCTTGCCTTTCTTCTCGACCGTCAGCAGCCCCGACTGGATCGCGTAGTAAGGAATGGCATGAACCAGGTCACGCAGGGTGATGCCAGGTTTCATTTTGCCTTTGAAACGCACCAGGATCGATTCCGGCATGTCCAGCGGCATAACGCCAGTGGCTGCGGCAAACGCGACCAGACCGGAACCGGCCGGGAACGAGATGCCCATCGGGAAACGGGTGTGGGAGTCACCACCGGTACCCACGGTGTCCGGCAGCAGCATGCGGTTCAGCCAGCTGTGGATGATGCCGTCGCCTGGACGCAGCGATACACCGCCACGGGTCATGATGAAGTCAGGCAGGGTGTGGTGGGTGGTCACGTCGATCGGCTTTGGATAAGCCGCGGTGTGGCAGAAGGACTGCATCACCAGGTCGGTCGAGAAACCCAGGCACGCCAGGTCTTTCAGTTCATCACGGGTCATAGGACCGGTGGTGTCCTGGGAACCGACGGTGGTCATCTTCGGCTCGCAGTAGGTGCCAGGACGAACGCCTTTGCCTTCCGGCAGGCCGCACGCCTTGCCGACCATTTTCTGTGCCAGGGTGAAGCCTTTACCGGTGTCGACAGGCGCTTCAGGCAGCTTGAACAGGTCGGTTGGGCCCAGGCCCAGCTCGGCACGTGCCTTGTCGGTCAGGCCGCGACCGATGATCAGCGGAATACGGCCGCCGGCGCGCACTTCGTCCAGCAGAACCGGAGTCTTCATTTCGAAGGTGGTCAGGACTTCGTCGGTGCCGTGTTTGCAGACTTTGCCAGCATGCGGGTACAGGTCGATCACGTCGCCCATGTTCATGTTGGTGACGTCGAATTCGATTGGCAGTGCGCCGGCATCTTCCATGGTGTTGTAGAAGATTGGAGCGATCTTGCTGCCGAAGCAGAAGCCGCCAGCGCGCTTGTTCGGCACGTAGGGAACGTCGTCGCCAAAGAACCACAGTACGGAGTTGGTTGCCGATTTACGCGACGAACCGGTACCGACCACGTCACCGACGTAGGCGATAGGGAAGCCTTGGCCACGCATCTCTTCGATCTGCTTCATCGGGCCGGTCTTGCCTTGCTCGTCCGGCACGATGCCTTCGCGGGCCATTTTCAGCATGGCCAGGGCGTGCAGCGGGATGTCCGGGCGGGACCAGGCATCGGGAGCAGGGGACAGGTCGTCGGTGTTGGTTTCGCCGGTGACCTTGAACACGCGCAGGCTGATCTTGTCGGCCAGGGTAGGGCGGTTGCTGAACCACTCGCCGTCAGCCCAGGACTGAATCACGGCCTTGGCGTGTACGTTACCGTTCCTGGCTTTTTCAGCCACGTCGTGGAACGCGTCGAACATCAGCAGGGTGTGCTTGAGTTGGGCAGCGGCGACAGGTGCCAGGGTGGCGTCGTCCAGCAGCTCGACCAGCGTCACGATGTTGTAGCCGCCTTGCATGGTGCCAAGCAGTTCAACGGCGCGTTGCTTGCTGATCAGGGGGGAAGTGGCTTCGCCCTTGGCCAGGGCAGACAGGAAACCGGCCTTGACGTAGGCAGCTTCGTCAACGCCTGGTGGAATGCGGTTGGTGATCAGGTCAACGAGGAATTCTTCTTCGCCAGCCGGGGGATTTTTCAGCAGCTCGACCAGGCCTGCGGTTTGTTCGGCGTTAAGCGGCTGGGGAACAATACCCAGTGCTGCGCGCTCTTCGATATGTTTGCGGTAGGCTTCAAGCACAGTTTTTACCCTCATCAGTGGTCCCACGGGACGCTCATCCAGAAATGATCGGCACGCATGCGCTCGGGGGCTTTTTGGGCCGCAAAGCCAGCGCTGCCGGCATTTCTCACAGAAGCTGCTTTCAAAGTTTTACGCCTGCAGAGCGGAGCTGATGAGGGTTGGCGCTGGCTATTTACCGGGTAAATAACCGTCGCCAACACCGCTCTGAAGGAACGACTGTGCTCGTGACGCTTTGAAAACAGCTTCCAATGGATTATTGGCGCCTTACAAGGCCGGATGATTCTACGGCAAAAAAATTCTAAAGGTAAGTTGCCTCGCCAAGTTTGCAGGGTGATGAAGGTTAGACAAAGGGCTAACATGGCGCACTGTTTTGCTGATTTGCGTGTTGCTGCCCATGTCCAACCACACCATCAAGACCCCCTGCGTCGGCCTGTGCTCCACGGTTTACGGCGATCTCGTGTGCCGTGGCTGCAAGCGTTTCCACCACGAAGTGATCCAGTGGAACGGCTACAACGAAGAAGAAAAACGCGCAGTCTGGCTCAGGCTTGAGCAATTGTTGGTGCAGGTCATGGCGGGCAAGCTGGAGGTTTTCGACCCCAAGGCCCTGCGCGGGCAGCTGGAGCAGCGCAAGATTCGCTTTGTGCCGCACCAGTCCGAGTATTGCTGGGCTTACCAGTTGATCGCCCGGGGTGCGCGGGTGATTTCCAATCTGGAGGCGTATGGGATGGTGCTGTTGCCGGAGTTTCGCGACTGGGCGTTGCCGGATTTGCGTGATGCCATTGATCGAGAGTTTTTTATCCTGTCCGAGGCGCATTACCAGCGCTATATCGCGCCGGGGTTCTTGCGCGACGCACTGGCTCCCTGACTGAACCGGTCAATGTGGGAGCTGGCTTGCCTGCGATAGCGGTGTGTCTGTACCGAAAATGTCACCTGATACACCGTTATCGCAGGCAAGCCAGCTCCCACAATGGATACTCATTGTCTGGAAGGTGTTGGATCAGGCCTTGGTCGCCAACTCCTCCAGATGGTCCATCAACTCCTGAGGCTTGAGCACCAGCACATCACCTTCCACCGCATCCAGCACCACTTCCGCCGTATTCCCGATCAATGCACCCGAGATCCCGGTGCGTGCCACGGTGCCAATGATGGTTACGGCAGCATTCAATGTATGCGCCGCATGGGGTATCAGCACGTCCGCCGGGCCTTCTTCGATATGCAGATGGGTGTCGTCAATATCAAATTCGGCCTGAAATACCTTGCACTGCTCGCGGTAACGCGCCTCGATGGTTTCCTTGAGCTGGAACGTCGGGTCCGCTGCCGACAGCATCGGCGACGGATGGGCGCTGATCACATGCAGCTGCGCCTTGGCCAACCGTGCAATGTCGAAGCCGTGATCGATGATGGTGTTGTGCAGCGCCTGGTGTTCGCTGTCGCTGTTGCCCACGTCAATCGCCGCCAGCACCACTTTGCCAGCCCACGGCGTGGCGGTTTTGACCAGCAGTACCGGGGTGGGGCAGTAGCGCAGCAGCTTCCAGTCCGCAGGGGTCAGCAGGGCCTTTTTCAGCGGGCTGTCGGGGAAGTGCTGTTTGATCACCAGGCCGCAGCCTTCGGCTTGCTGCACATCAATGATGGTTTCATGCAGGCTGTCATTCCACGCCTGCTCGGTGGTCACGCTGTAGCCGTCCTCCTGCAAGCCCGATTTGAGCAGGCCGAGCAGCGCCGAGTGCTCGTGTTTCTTGTCGCACACCAGCAAGTGCAGGTGCGCGCCGGTGACCCCGGCGATCAGCTTGGCGCGCTTGAGGGCCAGGCTTTCCGAATGCTCGGGCTCGATGACCACCAAAATGCTGCGAATGGCTTGCATGCTCGGGATCTCCAGAAAAGGGGCGTGGAACAACTATAGTTGCTGGCGGGCGCACGTCATGTTGATACACATCAAGGCCGGTGGCTGGTGGTCTGCGGCGTGGTCGGTATAATCGGCGCCCTTTTGTGACGCTTTTTGCCCGTGAGCCCGATGAACCTGCCCGAAATCCACGAATTCCTCGGCTGCCGCACCCCTGACGCTTGGGTCCAGGCCGCGTTGGCCGATCAGGAAACCCTGCTGATCGACCACAAGAACTGTGAATTCAAAGCCGCCAGTACCGCGATGAGCCTGATGGCCAAGTACCACGGCCATGTCGACCTGATCAACATGATGTCGCGCCTGGCCCGTGAAGAACTGGTGCACCATGAACAAGTCATGCGCCTGATGAAAAAGCGCAAGGTCGAGCTGCGCCAATTGCACGCCGGCCGTTATGCCTCGGCGTTGCGCAAAGTGGTGCGCACCCATGAACCGGTCAAGCTGGTGGATACGCTGGTGGTCGGTGCGTTTATCGAAGCGCGCAGTTGCGAGCGTTTCGAAGCGTTGGTGCCGCATTTGGACGAAGAACTCGGCAAGTTCTACTTCGGTTTGCTCAAAAGCGAAGCGCGCCATTTTCAGGGTTATTTGAAGCTGGCGTACCAGTACGGCGACGCGAAGGACATCGCCCAGGTGATCGAGCGGGTGAGGGCGGCGGAACAGGAGCTGATCGAATCACCCGACGTCGAGTTCCGCTTTCACAGTGGCGTGCCAGCCTGAGGCGACGGCCACGCCGATCAGTGTGGTGATCCCCACGAGAAGCAGGATCACCGTCTGTGTGCCCAGCGGGGCTGCCAGCACCGCCACGAGCAAGCCTGCCAGCGGCTGGGACAGGTTGTTGAGCAAGGTGATCACACCGACGGTCTTGCCGAAATCCTGCACCGGGATCACGCGTTGGCGAATGCTGCGCTGGTACACGCTGAACATTTTGTCGAAACCGATGACCAGCAGAAAACCGAGGGTGTACACCCACAGCTGGGCGCTGATGGCGGTGAGCAAGGCCCCCAGCGTCATCATTGAATAAGACAGGCCGCCCAGTACTTTCAGGGTCAGGGTCGTGCGCGCCAGGTAAAACAGAATCACGATGGTCACCAGCGCGCCGGCCGTTTGCAACAGGGCGTAGGCATGCTCTCCCGCGGCGTATTGGCCGGTATACATGGCGGCGGACGTCGCCAGCGTGACGCCGAACACCAGGTTGACCCCCGCCGCCAGGGTAACGATGCGCCTCAACTCGGCCAGGTTGCCGATGTGCCGGAAGGCGACGCGCAACGGTTGCAGCCAGATGTCCCGGTGTTGTTCAAAGCGTTCCAGCTCCACCACGCTTGTTTTTTGCCACACGCTCATCGCCAGGTCCGCCATCACAAAAAGCCCGGCGACGGCCAGGACTACCCAATTCCAGCTCCAGGCTTGCAGCATCAGTGCGGCCACCAGCGGCCCCAGCACCAGCCCGCTCTGGTCGGCGATTTGTGAGTACGACAAGGTCTTGGTGTAGGTGTACTGTTTGAAAATGTGCGGCATCAGCACTTCCCGCGCCATGATGCCCTGGGTGGTCAGCACCCCGCACAGGGCCGAGAGGATCACCAGCCAATAAATACCGTCGAACACTGCATGAAGCGCGACCGCAACCACGCACACCAGCGCCCGGTAGATCTGGCTGATATGCAGGACCCGCACGGGTGAAAACTTGTCGCACACCGCGCCGCACACCGGAAACGCCAAAAAACGCGGCAGCGACTCAATGAAGAAGGCGAGGCCTGCCCACGACACGCTGCGGGTGGTCTGAAACACAATCAGCGGTACGATAAACAACAGAACCTGGTCCGCCAGCCGCGACAGGAACAGCGAAACAAAGAACGCCAGGTAATCCTTGCGCATACCTCTCCCTGTCAATGGCGTTAAAGACTGCGGGCTTTTTGTTAAAAACTCTTAAAAGCATGAAGCTTCGTCGGCCGGTGTTGGCCTGTTGCTTCTGCTGGTCAGCTTGCCACCTATAATGCTTGCACTTCAATCCGCGCTTGCACACTGAGAACTTATGGAAAACCTGGGTCTGGGCAAAGTCCTGCTCGTTGAGGACGATGAAAAGCTGGCAGGGCTGATCGCACACTTTTTGTCGCAACATGGTTTCGAGGTGCGGGTGGTGCACCGGGGCGATGAAGCCCTGGCTGCGTTTCTCGATTTCAAACCGAAGATCGTTGTACTCGACTTGATGTTGCCGGGCCAGAGCGGCCTGCACGTGTGCCGCGAAATTCGCAATGTGTCCGACACGCCCATCGTCATCCTGACCGCCAAGGAAGACGACCTCGACCACATCCTCGGCCTGGAATCCGGCGCCGACGATTACGTGATCAAACCCATCAAGCCGCCGGTGCTGCTCGCCCGCTTGCGTGCCTTGCAGCGCCGCCAGGTACCTGAACCCACGGTGCGTGGTTCCCTGGAGTTTGGCCGCCTGTCGATCGATCGCAGTTGCCGGGTCGTCAGCCTGGGCGGTGAGAAGATCGACCTCACCACCATGGAGTTTGAACTGCTGTGGCTGCTGGCCAGCAATTCCGGAAATATCCTTTCCCGGGACGACATCCTCAACCGCATGCGCGGCATTGCCTTCGACGGGCTTAACCGCAGCGTCGATGTGTATATCAGCAAGCTGCGCGGCAAGCTCAATGACAACCCTCGCGAGCCGGTATGCATCAAGACCATCTGGGGCAAGGGTTACCTGTTCAACCCGTTTGCGTGGGAGGTCTAGATGCTGCGGCTGTTTTTGCGCCTGTATGTGATCCTGGCGCTAGGGTTGGCGGGCGCGATCTGGCTGGTCAACTACACCTTCGATGAACTGCTTCCTGAAGCCAACGAGGTGTATAACCGCGAAGCACTGCGTGGCCCGGCCTATGGCGTTGTCGAGCAACTGCGCCCTTTGCAGGGCGCCGCCCGTGAGGCCCGCCTGGCCGAGCTTCAGCCCCATTACGGTTTGCGTCTGCAGTTGGTACAGCGTGACGCCCTGGGGTTGACGGAGCGCGAGCAGGCATTTCTCGCCGATGGCCAACTGGTGGTGCGTGGGGACTTCATGGAGTTCATCACCCGTATTGACGATGGCCCGCAACTGCTGGACATCAAGCTGCCGGAAGAGCCCAAATGGTTGTACCTGTGGGCCTACGGTTTTCTGGGTGTGAGCCTGGCGATCGTCTTGTATTTTTGGGTGCGCCCGCACTGGCGTGACCTGGAGCATATCCGCCTGGCCGCGCAGCGTTTCGGTGACAACGACCTCGGTTCACGCATCCTGCTGCCGCGCCGCTCGACCGTGCGCGAGCTGGCCGGGCACTTCAACCAGATGGCCGAACGGATCGAAAGCCTGATCGCCAACCAGCGCGAATTGACCAACGCGGTTTCACATGAATTACGTACGCCGATTGCACGCCTGTCGTTTGAGCTCGATCAGCTCAAGCAACAGGCCGACCCTCGGCAGAGCCGCGCGCTGATCGCCGACATGTATGCCGACCTTGGCGAGCTGGAAGAAATGGTCTCTGAGCTGTTGACATACGCCAGCCTGGAGCGTGGCGCCACCCAGGTCACCCGGGAAAAAATCGAGGCCCACAGTTGGCTCGACAGTGTGATCGGCAGCGTGGCGCTGGAAGCAGAGGCGGCCGGGGTGCAGTTGTCGCTGCGCACCTGTGAGGTCGACTTCATCCTGATTGAGCCGCGTTTTATGGCGAGGGCTGTGATCAACCTGCTGCGCAATGCGATTCGCTATGCCGAGCGACGGGTGGAAGTGTCGCTGGTCAAGTTTGGCAGCGGTTATGAAGTGCGTGTGAATGATGACGGCCCGGGTGTGCCGCTGGAAGGCCGGACGAAGATCTTCGAACCGTTCATGCGCCTTGATGCCAGCCGCGATCGCCGCACGGGCGGTTTCGGGCTGGGCCTGGCATTGGTCCAGCGGGTCAGCCAATGGCATGGCGGAAAGGTGGAAGTGCTGGATTCGGAGTGGGGCGGGGCGTCGTTTCGGATGACCTGGGCGTATGCCGAATGAAGGTCAAAGAGATCTAATGTGGGAGCGGGCTTGCCCGCGATAGCGGTGGACCAGTCAATGGCTTGTCAACTGACAGACCGCCATTGCAGGCAAGCCAGCTCCCACAGGTTTGATGGGGTTACCCGATCAGAAGGTGTACTCAACCATCCCCATCAGCGACGTCTGCAACCGTCGCTCCACAATCGGGCTCTTGCCTGCTTCATCCGCCAGGTACTGCACGTCCAGCAAGGTCGAGAACCGGGTGTTATCGCTGATCGGTACGCTCCACACCAGGTTCATGCCATTGCTGATGTTGCCCGCACCGGCCTTGTATTCCTTGAAACGGCTGCGCGCAGCCTGGTCGGTGGTTACGCCGTACCAGGTTTGCAGGTATTGACGGTCACCGAAGTGGCTGGTGACGCTTGCGTCGATGGAGCCGTAGTTGCCCTCGTAAAGGTTGGTGCCCAGGCTCAGTTCCAAGTGGGTGAACGCCTTGCCGTTTTCCTTGTGGTCATCGTCCTTGAGGGCGTGCTCCAGGGTGGCACCGACAATCACACCGCCCAAGTTATAGCTGGCATTGATACCCACTTGCCCGCGCGCCTTGATCTCGCCCATGCCTTTTAGGCGTTTGGAGCCTGCATGCAGGCTTTCATTTTTATCTTTGCGTGAACCACTGATACCCACATAGGTGCTGAAGCTCAGGGCATTGCCTTCGTAACCCCAGCCCAGCCCTTTGCTGGTATCGAGGAAAATCCCCCATGGGCTGACGATTGCGCCACCCACCAATGGCGCGGTCATGCGTTCGTCACTGCCACTGTAGCGAGGCAGGTTGCCGACGCCGGCCTTGAGGCTGTATTGCCAGTCTTCGGCCAGCGCGCGGTCGGCGCTGGCCAACAGGCACAGCGAGGTGAGCGACAGGCAAAGTGTTCTTGAGCGCATAAAGGTGTTCGTCCATTTTAAAAAAACAAAGGTTTGTGGGGGGATTGCGTACGTTTAAAGGAATAGCCGGAGGCGCTGAGCCCATTGACCTGGCGGCTCACGGTGTCGCCCAGGCCGTAGCCGTTGCCGGCAAGCACCGCATGAGCGTTATCGATGGGTAGCAGGATGTAGTCGGTCAGTGGTTCATCGTGCAATTGGCCGCGAATCATCAGGAAGCCGTTCTCCAGGCGCACACTGATGCCGCTCAGCGGCGCATCGGGTTCGTGGGTGTTCAGTACCTGATAGGTGCCGATGGTGTCGGCCCAGGCCGCAGGCAACGGCGGCGGGTCGATGCGTTCGCCAATGGCGATGCGCTGGCCGTGGCTGCGCGCAGTCAGCATCTGCCGGCCCTGCACCGTGATCACGTCGAGTTGCACGCGGCCCAGCTCGCCAAGGTCTTTGCGCCAAAAGCCGAAGACGGTTTTCTGCGCGCGCAGCCAGCCCTGGTCGTCGCGCAACAACTCGAAATCGAAGCCCGCCAATTCACCGGACAGGCGATGACTGTCGTCCTTGATCCGGAACACGCCCCACGCCGTGGCATAAAAGCCGGCCAGACGCTTGCGGTCGACGGCCGCCGGTACGTGGCGCAACTTGAGGCCATGGCCGGGCGCCTGGCAGTCGTCGGCGCACACGGGTTCTCCGGTTTGCGCCTGGAGCATCAGGCGCAGGGTGTCGGTGGACAGCGACACCACCATGTCCTCGGCGTTGCTGTCGTTGGCCATGATGATCACGGCCAGTTGCTGGTCGGGGAGCAGGGTCAACTGCGCGGCAAAATCATCGCCCCCGCCGCTGTGCTGCCAGGTGCGCACGCCGGGGCCGATTGGCTCATCGCCGCACGGCGCGAGGAACCAGCCCAGGCCCATCTGGCAATCGAAGTCGAGGGCGTTGCCGGTGTTTTGCTGGGTGAACATTTCGTCGATCGACGCGCTGCCCACGACCTGCTTGCCTTTGTACACGCCTTTGGCGAACAGCATCTGCACGTAGCGGCTGAGGTCTCTGGGGCTCGCCCACAACCCGCTGGAGGCCAGGTCACGCACTTGGGCGTCGCTGCTGGCCACGCCGTCTTCGTAACCCAAGGCACGGAAGCTCAGCTGTGTGCCGGTGCCGACAAAACTCGACTGGTTCATTTCCAGTGGCTTGAGCAGGCGGCTTTGCAGTTGGGCTTCGAAGCTTTTACCGCTGCTGCGCTCGATTGCCGCGCCAACCAGTGAGTAGCCCAGGTTGGAGTACGCCACCTGGGCGCCCGGTGGGCTGCTCAACCAGACGCCGGAGACGCGCATCGGCATCTGGCCCATGGCGTAGGTGCTGCGCAGGTCACGCAGGTGTTCACTGGGCAGGCCGGATTGGTGGCTCAGCAGGCGCCGCAAGGTGATATCGCGGTCTGCCGCGCCTTGGTCGCTATGGAAGCGCGAACGGACGTAGAACTCGCGCAGGGTTTGCTGGATCGGCGCGTCCAGGGCCAGCCGTTGCTGCTCCACCAGCTGCAGCGCTGCCGTCGCGGTCAGCAGCTTGGAAATGCCCCCGGCGCGAAAAGCCGTGTTCGGCGTCACCGGCACGCCCTGGGCCTTGTCCGCCAGGCCGAAGCCCCGCGCCCAGATCAGCTCCTGGCCGTTGACCAGGGCAATCGACAACCCGGCGATATTGTCCTGCGCCATCTCCCGGGGAATACGCGCTTGCAGGTAACGAATGATCGCGCCGTAGTCACCTTTTGGAACCGACGGCGGGGCGGGCGGTTGCACGTGGCAACCGAGAGTGCCCAACAGACAACCCATCAGTGGAATACCGCGCAATGTACGTAGCATGAAGAGCACCCGGAAGGTGATTTGGATGCTCAAATGCTAGGGGGGCATGGCTCGGAGGTCTTTGAGAGCTTTGTCGAGAAACTGTCAAAGACTGTTAACTAGCGGGTCAACCCCAGCCGCTCGTGCCACTCGGCAATGGACGCTTCGGGGTATTCGTCGAACTGCAAATCGCCCTTGCGGACACTGACTTCAACCCACGGCGCCTTGGATCCGAGCATCAAATGGGTGTGCTGCGGCGGCACTGGCAACGGCGTATCGATGGCCGAGGCAAACGGGTGGATCAGCTGCGGCCACTCGGGGCTGAACAGCCACAGGGCGCTGCCGCACTGCGAGCAGAAGTGCCGCTCGGCCGTGCTGGCATGGGCGCGGCTGGCGCCGTCCGGCTTGAGCCGGGCGTGGTAGATGGAAATCTGCTTGCGGCCTTGTACCTTCAAGCTGTCAGTGTCACCGGCCAGGTTGATCGCATAGCCGCCACCGCCCTGGGTCTTGCGGCAGATCGAGCAGTAGCAGCGCTGGTAGGGGTAGGGGTGGGCGCTGTTCAGGCTGAACGTCACGGCGCCGCAGTGGCAGGATCCTTCTAATTTCATGGGGCGTCTCCTCGGGCAAGGTGACTGGTCAGCTTAGGCGCTCTCGGGCATCAAGGTGGCAATCAATGCGCGAATGGTACCGGGCAACGCCTCAAGCTCGCGCACCAGGATGCTGCGCTCGCGAATCGCCCAGGGTTCGTCCAGTTTCACCGCGACCAGTTGCATGGTCCGGCTGTGCCGGATGGCGGCGGACTCGGGGATGATCCCGATCCCCACTCCTGCCTCGACCATCCGGCAGATCGCCTCGAAGCTCGACACCTGGATGCGCAGCGACAAATGTTTGCCCAGGCGCTCCACGTGTTCACGCAAAAAGGTCAACAACGTACTGCCTTCATGCAGGCCGATGTGTTGGTAAGCCAGCGTTTGCTCCAGGGTCACCGACGGTTGCTGCGCCAACGGATGCCCCACGGGCACCATCAGTACCAGTTCATCCGTGCTGAAATGCAGCACCTGCAAACCCGCCGCTTCCACGGGGCCGGCGATGATGCCCATGTCGCTGGTGCCATCCAGCACGCCGCGCACGATATCGCGGGACAAGCGTTCCTGCAGGTCGACGGTCACGCCGGGGCGTTGTGACAGGAAGCCGGCGAGCACTTCGGGCAAGAATTCGGTGACTGCCGTGGTGTTGGCAAAGATGCGGATATGCCCGGCCGAATCCACGCCGTATTGGGTGAACTCGCTTTTGAGGTAATCCACCTGGCGCATGATCAGCCGCGCATGGTGCAGCAGGCGTTCGCCCGCTGGAGTGATCTCCACGCCACGGCTGTCGCGGTACAGCAGGCGGGTGTCGAGCTGGCCTTCGAGCGCCTTGATCCGCGCACTGGCGGCGGCCGGCGAGAGGAATGCGCGCTTGGCGCCTTGGGTCAGGCTGGGGGATTCGGCGATGTGGATAAACAGGCGCAGGTCGGCCAGATCGAAGTGCATGAGGGCTCCGGGTGCAATACAAATCTCATCACAATGAAGATCCAAGTGTGGGAGCGGGCTTGCTCGCGAATACGGTGTATCAGCTACAAATGTGTTGACTGACACACTGCTTTCGCGAGCAAGCCCGCTCCCACATTAAACAGAGGTGTAGCAGGTGGCGTTCAGCATAACCGAACGCTGGTTTATTGAAATGCAAATTCTCAGAACGGGCAGGCGCTTGCATGATCCGGTGCAGACACTCACTGCCCGAGGACATGCCCCCGATGAGCGCCACCGATTGGATCGGCCGAAGCGAAACCGCCCACGACCACCTGAGCCATAACCTGCTCAAGCGTATTGCCGCGACTTTGGGTGAGGAAGTGCCCGAAGACGGCGCGGACGTCCCGCCGCTGTGGCAGTGGTGTTTCTTTCAGGACCCGCTACCGGAAACGGCCCTGGGTACTGACGGCCACCCGGCCCGGGGTGGCTTCCTGCCGCCGGCCGACAATCGCAACCGCATGTGGGCCGGTGGGCGCATCGAGTTTTTACATGCACTGCGTGCCGGTGAGGCGGCCACCCGGGTGTCCACGATCACGCAAGTCGAAGAAAAGACCGGGCGCACCGGCTCGTTGCTGTTCGTCACGGTGCGCCATGACTATTCCCAGGGCGGCCGCCTGGCCATCCGTGAAGAACAAGACATCGTCTACCGCGAACCTACGCCGCCCAAACAAGGCAGCGGCGAGGCGCTGGGGCAGGGCGAATGGGCTGAGGCCGTCGACCCCACGCCCACCTTGCTGTTTCGCTACAGCGCGGTGACCTTCAACGGCCACCGCATTCACTACGACTACCCCTATGTCACCGGCACCGAAGGCTATTCGGGCCTGGTGGTGCACGGGCCGCTGATCGCCACCTTGAGCCTGCGCGCCTTTTGCCGCGCACACCCGCAAGCCTCCTTGCGCCGGTTCGCCTATCGCGGCGTGCGCCCCTTGATCGCGCCACAGCCGTTTGAAGTCGCAGGGCGTGTCACGCACAACGGCGTCGCCGAGCTGTGGGCCGGCAATGCCGACGGCTTGGCGCAAACAGCTGAAGTCCACTTCGAATAATCACAGAACAACAGGCGGAGAGCCGTAAATGAACCCGAATGACAATGAAGAACTCAACGCCATCCGCGAAGGCGTGCGCGCCTTGTGCGCCGAGTTCGATGCCGCTTACTGGCGCAAGGTTGATGAGGAAAAGGGCTTCCCTGAAGCCTTCGTCAAGGCGCTGACCGACGCCGGCTGGCTGTCGGCGATGATCCCGGAAGCGTACGGCGGCTCGGGCCTGGGGCTGGCCGAAGCCTCGGTGATTCTTGAAGAGGTGAACCGCTGCGGCGGCAACTCCGGCACCGTGCACGGCCAGATGTACAACATGTTCACCCTGTTGCGGCACGGCAGCGAAGCACAGAAACGTTTCTACCTGCCCAAGCTCGCCAGCGGCGAATTGCGCCTGCAATCGATGGCCGTGACCGAGCCCACCACCGGCACCGACACCACCAAGATCAAGACCACCGCCATCAAACGCGGCGACAAATACCTGATCAACGGCCAGAAGGTTTGGATTTCGCGGGTTCAGCACTCCGACCTGATGATCCTGCTGGCACGCACCACGCCGCTGGCCGAGGTGAAGAAAAAGTCCGAAGGCATGTCGATCTTCCTGGTCGACCTGCGCGAGGCCATCGGCAACGGCCTGACGGTGCAGCCCATCGCCAATATGGTCAACCACGAAACCAACGAACTGTTTTTCGACAACCTGGAGCTGCCCCTCGACAGCCTGATCGGCGAGGAGGGTAAAGGCTTCAAATACATCCTCGACGGCCTCAACGCCGAACGCACCTTGATCGCCGCCGAGTGCATCGGCGACGGCCGCTGGTTTATCGAGAAGGCCAGCGCCTATGCCCGCGACCGCGTGGTGTTTGGCCGGCCTATCGGCCAGAACCAGGGCGTGCAGTTCCCGATTGCCGAAGCGCATATCGAGATTGAAGCGGCGGACCTGATGCGCTGGCGTGCCTGTGAGGAATACGACAGCGGCAAGAATGCCGGGGCCAGCGCCAACATGGCCAAGTACCTGGCCGCCAAAGCTTCGTGGGAAGCGGCCAACGCCTGCCTGCAAACCCACGGCGGTTTCGGGTTTGCCTGTGAGTACGACGTGGAGCGCAAATTCCGCGAGACGCGCCTGTACCAGGTGGCGCCGATTTCCACCAACCTGATCCTGTCCTACGTGGCCGAGCATCTGCTCGAACTGCCACGCAGTTTTTGAGGAATCGACCATGAGCCATACCCAAGCCTTGTGTCGGTTTCTGGCCGATTTGAGCTATGCGCAATTACCCGAAAACGTGCTGGCGCGCACCGAAGACCTGTACCTGGACTGGCTCGCCTCGGCGCTGGCCAGCAAGGGCGCACACCCGATTCCGCTGTTTGAGCGCTATGCGCAAACGATGGGCCCGGCCAATGGCCCGGCGCAGGTGATCGTCAACGGCGGCAGCAGCAGCGCCTATTTCGCTGCGTTGGTCAACGGCGCTTCGTCCCATCTGGTGGAGCAGGATGACCTGCACAACAGCTCCGTGCTGCACCCGGCAACGGTGGTGTTCCCCGCCGCGCTCGCTGCCGCACAAGACCTCGGAAAATCCGGCCGCGACTTGCTGCTGGCCTCGGTCGCCGGCTATGAAGCCGGGATTCGCATCGGCGAATTCATGGGCCGCTCTCACTACCGCATCTTTCACACCACGGCGACGGTCGGCACGCTCGCGGCGGCAGTGGCCGTGGGCAAGCTGCTGGGTTTCAACGAAGAGCAGTTCATCAACCTGCTCGGCAGCGCCGGCACTCAGGCCGCCGGGCTCTGGGAGTTTCTGCGCGATGCCGCCGACTCCAAGCAACTGCACACGGCCAAGGCGGCGGCGGATGGTTTGCTTGCTGCGTACTTGACCGCCGACGGGCTGACCGGTGCGCGCAATATTCTCGAGGGCGACCAGGGTATGGCCGCCGGCATGTCCAGTGATGCCGAACCGGCCAAATTGTCCGCCGGTCTGGGCAGCCGCTGGGCGCTGCTGGAAACGTCGTTCAAGTTCCACGCCTCGTGCCGCCACACCCATCCGGCGGCCGATGCGCTGTTGGACCTGATGCAGCGCGAAGGCCTCACTGCCGCTGACATCACCCACGTGGAAACGCGCGTGCACCAGGGCGCCATCGATGTGCTCGGCCGCGTGAAGGTGCCGGCCTCTGTGCATCAGGCCAAATTTTCCATGGGCACGGTGCTCGGCCTGATCGCCGTGCACGGCAAGGCTGGGTTGACCGAATTTCACCAGATGGCGCTGACCGAACCTGCGGTTTGCGTTTTCCGCGACAAGGTCAGCATGACCCTCGACCCCGAGGTCGACAGCGCCTACCCGCAACGCTGGCTGGGCCGCGTCACCGTCACCACCACGGATGGCCGCACGCTGCTCGGCGCGATTGACGAGCCCAAGGGCGATCCGGGCAACACGCTGAGTCGCGCGGAGCTGGCGGACAAGTTCCAGCGCCTGACCCAATTCAGCCACGCGCGCACCCCGGCCCAGGCCGATGCACTGATCGAAAAGGTGTGGAACCTGCGTAACGCGGCGTCCATGGCCCACTGGCTTTGAGGAATTGTCATGACTAATCAGCGACCACTGGACGGCATCACCGTTGTCAGCCTGGAACACGCGATTGCTGCGCCGTTCTGCACCCGCCAATTGGCGGACCTGGGCGCCCGCGTGATCAAGATCGAACGCCCGGGCGCGGGTGACTTTGCGCGCGGTTATGACGAACGCGTGCGTGGCCTGGCTTCACATTTCGTGTGGACCAACCGCTCCAAGGAAAGCCTGACCCTGGACCTGAAGCAGGACGAGGCCGGCGACATCCTTGAAACCCTGCTGGCCGACGCCGACGTACTGGTGCAAAACCTCGCACCCGGCGCGGCGGCGCGCATGGGCCTGTCGTTCGAGGCGCTGCAGGCGCGTTTTCCGCGGCTGATCGTCTGCGATATTTCCGGCTATGGCGAAGGCGGGCCGTACGAAAAGAAGAAAGCCTATGACCTGCTGATCCAGAGCGAAGGCGGCTTTCTTTCGGTGACCGGTGGCCCCGGTGAGGACCAGATGGCCAAGGCCGGATGTTCCATCGCCGACATCTCGGCCGGCATGTATGCCTACAGCGGCATCCTGTCGGCGCTGCTCTTGCGCGGCAAAACCGGCAAGGGCAGCCGCATCGACGTCAGCATGCTCGAAAGCCTGGTGGAGTGGATGGGTTACCCGATGTACTACGCCTTCGACGGTGCGCCACAGCCACCGCGTGCCGGAGCGGCGCATTCGACGATTTATCCCTATGGGCCGTTTCCCACTGGCGACGGCGGCACGGTGATGCTCGGTTTGCAGAATGAACGCGAATGGGCGGCGTTCTGTGACAAGGTGCTGCTCACGCCGGAACTGGCGACCGATGAGCATTTCTCGGCCAACTTCAAACGCTCGGCCAACCGTGAGGTGCTGCGCCAGATCATTGTCGACAGCTTCGCGGCACTGGACGCCGAGGCGGTGATCCAGCGCCTGGAAGATGCACAGATCGCCAGCGCCCGGGTCAACGACATGCAAGGCGTGTGGGACCACCCGCAGCTCAAGGCGCGGGACAGTTGGCGCGAAGTCGACAGCCCCTCCGGGCCATTGCCATCGCTGCTGCCGCCGGCGCGCAATGCCGCGTTTACTCCGCGCATGGATGCGGTGCCGGCATTGGGCGAGCACAGTGAAGGCATTCTCGATCAGTTGGGTTATTCCACCGAAACCATCGCCAACCTCAAAACACGCGGAGTCATCTGACCCCTGTGGGAGCTGGCTTGCCTGCGATGGCGCCCAAGAGAGCACTGCAAGCCTCAAGGCCCTCATCGCAGGCAAGCCAGCTCCCACATTGGACCGTGATAACAAGGACATTCAGTCATGCCAAACCCTCTTGTGCGCTCTGCACTGTTTGTACCCGGAAGCCGTCCGGAGCGGTTCACCAAAGCCTTGGCCAGCGGCGCCGATGCGGTGATTGTGGATTTTGAAGATGCGGTGGAAGAGCCGCTCAAGCGTCAGGCGCGGGACAACCTTGGCGCGTTTTTGACGGCCAATCCGGATGCCCGCGTGTGGGTGCGCATCAATGCGCCTGAACACGCTGAGCATTTTGAAGATGTGGCGTTCTGCAAAGCCCATTCAAACGTGTCAGGTGTATTGCTGCCGAAAGTGGAAAGCGCAGCCCAGGTGGCCGTGGTCGCCGCCACGGGTAAAGTGATCTGGCCGATTATCGAAAGTGCGCGAGGGCTGTTGGCCGTGGCTGAAATCGCCCGTGCGCCCCAGGTGCAGCGCCTGTCGTTCGGCGGCCTGGATTTGGCGTTGGACCTGAACCTGAGCAGCCAATCAGCCGCCGCGAACTTCGCTCTTGACCAGGCGCGGTTGGCGCTGATCGTCCATTCGCGCGCTGCGGGTTTGGTCGCACCGCTGGACGGCGTGCACCCGGCCATCGACGACCCCGAGGGCTTGCGCCGCTCAATCCGGCATGCCTATGAAATGGGGTTTGCCGGTGCGCTGTGTATTCATCCCAAACAGGTGGCGGTGATTCATGACGCGCTGGCGCCGAGTGCGGCAGATTTGGCCTGGGCCAAACGCGTGGTAGACGGTGGAGCACACGGGGCAGGGGCCTATCAGATTGACGGGCAGATGGTGGATGCGCCGGTGTTGCTGCGGGCACAGAGGTTGCTGGCAGCCCAGCTCTAACTGACGAAACCGAATCAAACTGTGGGAGCTGGCTTGCCTGCGATAGCGGTGTATCAGCCAAAAAATTCTCTGCCTGACCTATCGCTATCGCAGGCAAGCCAGCTCCCACACTCAGTCTCTAATCGGTGTTCGCCTGCGCCGAACGCAGGTATCTAAAATTCGAAATTCACTACACGCGTCACATCAGGCACCTTGCCCTACAACACAACAATAAGAAGGTGATTTCCCCATGCTCAAGCTCTCCCGGGCGCTGCTGTGCGCCGCCACTTTGTTTGCCGCGGGCCTGGCCCAGGCGGCGGACCCGATTGTGATCAAGTTCGCCCACGTGGTCGCCGAAAACACCCCCAAAGGCCAGGGCGCGCTGCTGTTCAAGAAGCTTGCCGAAGAACGCCTGCCGGGCCGGGTCAAGGTCGAGGTGTACCCGAACTCCTCGCTGTTCGGCGATGGCAAGGAGATGGAAGCACTGCTGCTGGGCGATGTGCAGATGCTCGCGCCGTCCCTGGCCAAATTCGAGCAATACACCAAGCAAGTGCAGATTTATGACCTGCCGTTCCTGTTCAACGACCTGGCGGCTGTCGACCGCTTCCAGGCCGCTCAGGGCAAGGCCTTGCTGACCTCGATGCAGGACAAGAACATCCTCGGCCTGGCTTATTGGCACAACGGCCTCAAGCAACTCTCCTCGAACAAAGCCCTGCATGAACCCAAGGACGCCCGTGGCCTGAAATTCCGCGTGCAGGCCTCCAGCGTATTGGAAGAACAGTTCAAGGCGATCCGCGCTAACCCGCGCAAGATGAGCTTCGCCGAGGTGTACCAGGGGCTGCAGACCGGCACCGTGAATGGCACCGAGAACACCTGGTCGAACTATGAAAGCCAGAAGGTCAACGAGGTGCAGAAGTACTTCACCGAGTCCAACCATGGCCTGATCGATTACATGGTGATCACCAACGCCAAGTTCTGGAACGGCCTGCCACCGGATATCCGCAGCACCCTGGACCAGATCATGGTCGAGGTCACCGTCGAGGTGAACAAACAGGCTGAAGCGCTGAACCAGTCGGCCAAGCAGAAGATCATTGACGCCAAGACCAGCGAAATCATCGAACTGACCCCCGAGCAACGCCAGTTGTGGCGCGAGGCGATGCGCCCGGTGTGGCAGAAGTTCGAGGGTGAGATTGGTGCGGACCTGATCAAGGCGGCGGACGCCTCCAACCAGTGATCGTTTGAGCGACGCTGATCAAATGTGGGAGCTGGCTTGCCTGCGATAGCGGTTTGTCTGATGCACCGCTATCGCAGGCAAGCCAGCTCCCACAGAGATCTTCTTCCACAGTTTGACCCGGTTTCCATCCCGACATCATTCCCGCTTCGCGAGGTTTTGCCATGCAAACGCTAAGGCGCGTCTGGGAGCACCTGGAGGAAGGGTTCATTGCCTTCCTGCTGGCCGCCATGACCCTGGTGACATTCGTCTACGTCATGCTCAACAACATCTACACGCTGTTCTTTTCCCTGGCCGACAAGTGGGCCTTGAGCAGCACCTTCTTCAACGCGCTGGGCGACCACACCATGACCTGGGCCCAGGACATGACCTGGAGCGTGGCGCTGACCAAGGCCATGTTCGGTTGGCTGATTTTCTTTGGTATTTCTTACGGTGTGCGCACTGCCGGCCACCTCGGCGTGGACGCGCTGGTCAAGCTGACCAAGCGCCCGGTGCAACGCCTGCTCGGCATGCTCGCCTGCCTGTGTTGCCTGGCCTATGCCGGGCTGTTCATGGTCGCCAGCTACAAGTGGGTCAGTGCGGTGATGAGTGCGCATATCGGTGCCGAAGACCTTGACCAATATGGCGTCGACGTCGGCGACATCGTGATCATCGTACCCATCGGTTTTGCCCTGGTGTTTATCCGCTACCTGGAAATCTTCTACCGCATATTCACCCACCGTCAGGTCGGGTTGGGCCTGGCCGACGAAGCCGGTGAAGCCAGCAAGTTGGCCGGCAGCCATGAGGAGCGTCACTGATGGCCGTGCTCTGTCTGTTTTTACTGCTGTTTGTGTTCATGTTCCTCGGCGTGCCCATCGCGATTTCCCTTGGGCTGTCAGGTGCGGTATCGATCCTGATGTTCAGCCAGGACTCGGTGAGTTCGCTGGCGATCAAGCTGTTTGAAACCTCTGACGCCTACACCTTCCTGGCGATTCCGTTCTTCCTGCTCTCCGGCGCGTTCATGACCACCGGCGGCGTAGCACAGCGGCTGATCGACTTCGCCAACGCCTGTGTCGGCCACATCCGTGGCGGCTTGGCGATTGCGGCAGTGCTGGCCTGCATGCTGTTTGCCGCGCTGTCCGGTTCATCGCCGGCCACGGTGGCGGCGGTGGGTTCGATTGCGGTGGCGGGCATGGTGCGCTCCGGGTACCCGAAGGAATTCGGCGCGGGGATCATCTGCAACGCCGGTACGCTGGGCATCCTGATTCCGCCGTCGATTGTGATGGTGGTGTACTCGGCGGCCACCGAAACTTCGGTCGGCAAGCTGTTTATGGCCGGGGTGATTCCGGGGCTGCTGTTGGGTTTGATGCTGATGGTCGCGATCTATATCGTCGCGCGCATCAAGAAGCTGCCGGCCCAGCCACGCGCGACGTTTCGCGAATGGCTGACCTGCGCCCGCCGTGCGTTCTGGGGCTTGCTGTTGCTGGTGATTATCCTCGGCGGCATCTACAGCGGCATGTTCACGCCGACGGAAGCGGCGGCGGTGGCGGCAGTGTATTCGGCGTTTGTGGCCTTGTTCATCTACAAGGACATGAAGCTGCGCGACTGCCCCAAGGTGCTGCTCGAGTCTGGGCGCCTGGCGATCATGCTGATGTTTATCATCGCCAACGCCATGCTGTTTGCCCATGTGCTGACCACCGAACAGATCCCCCAGGAAATCACCGCGTGGGTGATCTCTGAAGGGCTGACGCCGATTGGCTTTTTGATCATGGTCAACATCGTGCTGCTGGTGGCCGGCAGCTTTATGGAACCGTCTGCCATCGTGCTGATCCTGGCGCCGATTTTCTTCCCGATTGCCATGAAGCTGGGGATCGACCCGATTCACCTGGGGATTGTGATGGTGGTCAACATGGAGATTGGCCTGGTGCACCCGCCGGTGGGGTTGAACCTGTTTGTGACCTCGGCGGTGACGGGCTTGAGCCTGGGGCAGACGATTCGCGCGGCGTTGCCGTGGTTGATGATTTTGTTGGTGTTCCTGATCATGGTTACGTATTTGCCGTTTATCTCGCTGGCACTGCCGCACTGGCTTGGTATGTAATTAAGCCACTGCGCAAAAACAATGTGGGAGCCGGGCTTGCCCGCGATGACGGTGTATCAGTGCCAAGTGTATTGGCTGACACACCGTCATCGCGGGCAAGCCCGGCTCCCACATTTGATTTTTGATTGGGCTTTAGTGGTCCAGTGCGCTCAAAATCGCGTGGGCCACCTTGACCCGTTCCGCATTCGGGTAGTTCTTGTTCGCCAGAATCACCACGCCAATATCCCTGCTCGGCACATAAGCCACGTAAGCACCGAACCCGCTGGTGGAGCCGGTTTTGTTGAACAGTATGTCGGCGGTTTCAGCCTTTGCCGGGTTCAGCCAGTTGACCTTGTGCGGCTGCATGGCCATTTCGGTGGAGTTGCCATCGAGCAATGCCTGCAACTTGATCGGGTAGGGGTAGGCCTCCCACCCCAGGCCCTGGGTCATGCCGTTCACGGTGTAGTAGCCGGTGTGGGCGGCGGCGATGGCTTGTTGCAGCGGTTTCTCCAGTGTGTCCGGGTGCATGTTGGCAATGACATAACGGGCCAGGTCCTGGGTGCTGGTTTTGATGCCGTAGGCTTCGCTGTCCAGTGCGCCGGGGCTGACGCGTATAGGTTTCTGGTTTTTGTCATAGCCTTGGGCGTATTGGGCTGACTTGTCGGCCGGTACGCTGACGTGGGTGTTGTTCAAGCCCAATTTGGGCAGAAGGGTTTTCTCCATCGCCACATTGAACGGCTGGCCCAGGCTTTGCGCGGCGAGGTAGCCGAACAGGCCGATGCTCGGGTTGGAATAGAGGCGCTGCGCACCGGGAGCGTATTTGGGTTTCCACTGCTGGAAGTAAGCGAGCATGGACTCGGCGTTGTCGGCCGCATCAGGAAATTGCAACGGCAGGCCGCCAGCGGAGTAGGTGGCCAATTGCAGCAGGCTGATGTGATCAAACACGCCGCCGGCCAGGGCAGGCAAGTGCTCGCTGGCTTTGTCCGAGAGCTTGAGCTTGCCGGTCGCCAGGGCATAACCGCCGAGGGTGGCGGTGAATGTTTTGCTCACCGAGCCGATTTCAAACAGGGTGTCTTCGCTCACCGGTTGCTGGGTGTCTTTGGCGGCGACGCCGTAATTAAAGTATTGCACCTGGCCTTTGTTGACCACGGCCACCGACAGGCCGGGGATACCTTGTTGTTGCATCAACGGTTCGACGCGGCTGTCCACCAGCGTGCGCAGGTCTGTGGCCGCCATGCAGGTGCCTGAGCCCAGCAATAAGGCAGATATCAGAATTTTTTGTAGATTATGCTTCATGGTGGTTCGCTTCCATGTAAAGGATGAGCTGACGCTAAGGCCTGCGCAGGCGTGGCAAATCTAGGTGGCTTTTGTGGCGGCGGCAAACGATGATATCTCGCACCTGCCATTAGAAAAATTAAGGGCTTTGTATGTTGCGCTCCCACTTGCCCCTCAATGCCTTGCGCGCCTTCGAGGCGTCTGCCCGCCATTTGAGCTTTACCCGGGCGGCGATCGAGCTGTGCGTGACCCAGGCGGCGGTCAGCCATCAGGTCAAAAGCCTGGAGGCGCAGCTCAATGTCACGTTGTTCAAACGCCTGCCACGCGGGCTGATGCTCACCAGTGAAGGCGAAACCTTGCTGCCGGTGGTGCGCGAGTCGTTTGACCGCATCGCCCAGACCCTCAGCCAGTTCGAGGGGGGGCATTACCGTGAAGTGCTCACGGTCGGCGCGGTAGGCACCTTCGCCGTGGGTTGGCTGCTGCCACGCCTGCCGGACTTTCAGGCGCGTTACCCCTTTATCGACCTGCGCCTGTCCACCCACAACAACCGGGTAGACGTGGCCGCCGAGGGCCTGGATTACGCCATTCGCTTCGGTGCCGGCGCTTGGCATGGCACCGATGCCTGCGAACTGCTGGAGGCTCCGTTGACGGTGCTGTGCGTGCCCGCCATCGCCGAGCAACTGCAGACACCAGCCGACTTGTTGAAACACACCTTGCTGCGCTCCTATCGCGCCGATGAGTGGACGCAATGGTTTCAAGCCGCCGGGTTGCCCGCCGACACCCTGGTACCGCGCAGCATTGTGTTCGATTCGTCGCTGGCCATGATGGAAGCCGCGCTGCAAGGCATCGGCGTGGCATTGGCCCCGGCGATGATGTTCTCGCGCCAGCTGGAAAGTGATGTGATTCGCCAACCGTTCGACGTCGGCATCACCACCGGCAGCTATTGGTTGACGCGTTTGCAGTCGCGGGCGGAAACCACCGCGATGGCTGCGTTCAAGGGCTGGTTGAAAGAAGCGTCGGCGAAGGGGTAGATTTTTTATTGCTGAAACAAAATGAAACATTCGTGCCGGGCTAACCTCTACCGTACCCCGTACTGAGTGCCTCCATGAAAATTCCGCGCCCCGCCGACCGCCTGCCCCACCTGATTCAACTGCGTAACCTGAAGATGGCACGCTCCGCCCACGCCTACGTGCGCGGCAGCACTGTGCAATTCTACGAATGGCTGCACAGCCAACCGGGCCGTCGCTTGCCCCATGGCCCGGCGATCTGGATCTGCGGCGACTGCCACGCCGGCAACCTCGGGCCGACCGGTGACAACAAGGGCCGCATCGACATGCATATCCGCGACCTCGACCAAACCGTGATCGGTAACCCCGCCCACGACCTGGTGCGTCTGGCGTTGTCACTGGCCACCGCCGCGCGTGGCTCGGACCTGCCGGGGGTGACCACCGCGCGCATGCTTGAAGAAATGATGGTGGGCTATGAACAAGCCTTCAAAGACAAGCCCGACGAAGCGCCGCCGCGCCCGTCCCAGGTCAAGGCCGGGATGCGCAGCGCGGTGGAGCGCACCTGGAAAAACCTGGCGCGTGAACGCATCGAAAATGCCCGCCCGAGCATTCCACTGGGCAAGCATTTCTGGTCGCTGTCACGGGCAGAGAAGGGCGCCCTCCAAACGCTCTGCGCGTCTGATGAAATCCATCAACTGGTCACCTCGCTCAAAGGTCGCCCCAAGGATGCCAGGGTCGAACTGCTGGACTCGGCGTATTGGGTCAAGGGCTGCAGCTCCCTGGGCTTGTTGCGTTACGCCGCGTTGCTGGGAGTCGGCGATAAATATGACCAGGAATACTGCCTGATCGACATCAAGGAAGCTGTCGGCGCCGCGGCTCCCCGCGCTGCACGGGCAAAGATGCCTCGGGACAACGGCCGCCGAGTCGTGGAGGGCGCGCGTCAGCTGTCGCCGGGCCTGGGCGAACGGATGGTCGCCACGCGCTTTCTGGATCACGGCTTTTTCATCCGCGAATTACTGCCCCAGGACATGAAACTGGAGCTGGATGAACTCAGTGAAATCGATGCCATGCACGCCGCCGGTTACCTGGCACGTGTGGTCGGCATTGCCCATGCGCGGCAGATGGACCGTGCCACGCGCAAGGAATGGATGGCCACGCTGCAGGAAAACCGTTCGAAGCAACTGGATGCGCCGTCCTGGTTGTGGACCAGTGTGGTGCAGTTGGTGGGGAGCCATGAACAGGGCTATCTGAACCATTGCCGGCGGTATGCGCTGGAGCACTGAGTGGTTTGCGAAACGTGTGTGAATCGCTGCGCGCGTTGTGCTTGAGGCTTTCGCGCAGCGAGTCATGTAGACGATTAACTTTGTTACTTATTATGTTTTTCGACCTGTTTCCCGGGAATGGTCGGCGTTTTCCTATTTAAATTTTTGTGGTGTTGTGAGTGTCAAGTGGTGGCGTTTATCCGTTTTTCGGAAATAGTAAATTGGCTATGCGCTGAAGAGCGCGTTGTTCAATACCTTGGCAGCCGCCAGTTTCAACTTGGTGGGCAATTACACAGAAGGTGTAATCGCTGATGGCTCAGCACCGAAAATCGCGATTCACGCGATGGTCGGTGGTTTGCTGGCGGAAGCCACAGGCGGCGACTTTAAAACCGGCGCATTGGCGGCGGGTGCGAATGAGGCGCTGGTCACTCACCTGAATGCGTTGGTCAAAGGCAATGAGGAATTGCTGACGATGAGTTCGCAGATCGTCGGCGTGCTGGCGGCAGCGGGGCAGAAGGATGCGGATGCGGCGAAGTTGGAGAAGGGGGCTTGGGTTGCGAAGAACCTGACGCAATACAACTTCCTGGAGCACCTGCCACCAGGTTTGAGTGAATACGGATCAGCCGCGACGACGCTGGCAAAGGACATGCTGGAAAAGGGTGCCACTAACGACCAAATTGCCCAAGCACAGCTGGAGTTGGCCCGAGGACAAGGTTTTGAAGGGGTTCAACCGGCGAACGAGTTCGTTAAGGCTTGGGGCTATTTTATGGCCGGTGAGCTCACAGGTGTGGGGCTGGCGGCAATATTAGGCCGGCTTGTGGGTGGAGCAAAAGGCGTGCCCATTACTATTGAGTCAAAGATCGCCGATCAAATGGGTAAGCTGGGCTGGACGGAAAGCTCTATACAGTCTGCAATCCATAACCCTGTTAAAACGGTTGTGACTAGAGACACCCGTTTTGATACTGTGTCAGGGAGCCGTCTTAACGATCCAGCAACTGGGTATATCGCTAGGGACGGCTCTTATGTAGTGAGGAATGATCGTACCGGAACGATTGTTCAAGTCTCCAATAAAAATGATCCGAAGTGGGTTGCACTATGGGACTAATTGCTGTTGAAGTGTCCGTAGAGGACTTACCTATTACTCCTACATTAATGTGGAGTGGCACTCCTTTATTTAATATTGATGATGGGGGGCGCCTTATTGACTTCTGCAAGGATAATGAGATTGCGGTTCTCGGTATCGAGGGGTTTAAAATAAAGGAAGATAAGAGAGTCCCAGACATGGATTGTATTGTTGATTTTTCTGCGTCATTGAGTGAAATAAACTTCGTTGTGAATTCGATCGAAGCAAGTCGGATAATTATTGAAAGTATGATTGGTAGTGATGTTTTTATGGAGTTTGTGCTAGTTAGAGTTTAGTTGGTGCGAAAGGTGTTCTTACGCCTAAAGGCCTTCGACAGGTGGTTGGCAAAATCAGCCAGAAACAGCTTCGGCATATTGCTGGAAGGCCTGAGCTTGAATCCCGAGGAGGCGTAGGGTTCTGGATGAAAGGGAAAAAAGGGGACGGATTTATTTGATTTTTAGGTAATCTTTTTACTTAAAATAAATCTGTCCCCTGTTTCTCAGTTTTCTTGAGCGGAGCAACGATCATGAAATACGACGAAAAACTGATTGAAGACGCCGTACTTGCGCTGCTGGCGGCCTTCAGTTTCGACCACGGAAATAGCTGGAAAGGGTTTGACTTCGAGATCATGAATCGGCTGCATGAACAGGGTTTGATCAGTGATCCGGTAAACAAGAACAAATCGATTTGGTTGACGGCGGAAGGGCAAGCGCGGGGTCGGCAGATAGCTGACCGATTATTTGGGGTGAGTACTCAATCTGGGCATACGTCCGAGCCCGAAGGTTGACTTCCTGCTACGGCCAAGCTGGGTGCATCCGGATAACCGGAAGAAGTAAATCTGCCCCCTTTTTGTCAGCCCCCAAAATAAATTTTCCATTTACGCGGCTATAAATATCAAAGATCGCCTGGCATGTCGTTAGCCTGGCTTACAAGGAGTTGTGCGGTGATAGCAGAGCAAAAAAAGAAAGTGTTTTGGTATTCAGTATGGGGAGCAGTTGCTGTAGCAGTGATTGCAATTTTAACCCTGCAAGCGATGCAAGATCCGCCGCCGACCAGCAAGCCCAGCTTCCTGAGTGACCTGATCATTATTACCGCGCGTACGCTCCCCAACCATCGGTTGGTTGATGAAAATACGACGTTCATTCGAGCGCAAGCGACCAACAGCCACACGCTGATGCTCTACTACAATGTGCCGGGTTACGACGCAGGTCCCAATGACTTTAACGTGGCGCAGGTTAAGCCAGTCGTTGCGAAATCGGTTTGCGACTCGGAAATGAAAAAAGAGCAGTCGATCCTTTCCTTGGGTGGGACTTATGTTTACGTCTATAGCAGTAAACATGTGAAAGAGATTGGCAGGTTTGAAGTTAACAAGCAGAGCTGTGAGGGCGTTATGTAATTGCCTGATGATTGCATGCGTTAGAACGTGCGGGCTTTTATGGTGATGGCCAGAACGGCGGCGGGCTTGCTTACGAAGGCGGTGTGCCAGTGATGGAAAAGTTGGCTGATGCACCGCCTTCGCGGGCAAGCCCGCTCCCACATTTTGGGGTGTAGGGTGTCAGGGATATTGGCTATGCCTTGGGGGCAGGCAGGCCTGCCCCCACGGTTGGATAACCGTCAGGCCAGGTATTTGTGGAACCAGCCCAGCGTGCGTTCCCAGGCCAGGTTCGCCGCCGCTTCGTCATAGCGTGGCGTCGAATCATTATGAAACCCGTGGTTGGCGCCCTTGTAGATATACGCCTCGTACGTGGTACCCGCCGCCTTCAGCGCCTTTTCATACGCGGGCCAGCCTTCGTTGATCCGCGTATCCAGCTCGCCGTAATGCAGCATGATCGGTGCCTTGATGCGCGGCACGTCCTTGGCGTCCGGTTGCCGACCATAAAACGACACCGCCGCGCCGAGTTCGGGGTAGGCCACCGCCGCCGCATTGGTCACGCCGCCGCCGTAGCAGAAGCCGGTGATGCCAACTTTGCCGGTGCTGCTGTCGTGGTGCATCAGCCATTCGATGGCGGCGAAGAAGTCGTTCATGAGTTTTTCGGGGTCGACTTTTTGTTGCAGTTCCACGCCTTTTTCATCGTTGCCGGGGTAGCCGCCCACGGAGGTCAAGCCGTCGGGTGCCAGGGCGATAAAGCCGGCTTTGGCCAGGCGCCGGGCGACGTCTTCGATGTAGGGGTTCAGGCCACGGTTTTCATGCACCACCACCACGGCGGGCAATTTGCCGGCGGCTTTGGCCGGGCGCACGAGGTAGGCGCGTACGGTGCCGTTGCCTTTGGGCGAAGGGTAGGTGATGTAGTCGGCGACGATGTCCGGGTCGGTGAATTTGACCTGTTCGGCCAGCGCGTAATTAGGGCTCAGGGCCGCGAGCAGCGCCGAGGCGGTGAGGCCGCCGAAGGTGAACAGCGCGGCACGGTCGAGAAATTCGCGGCGGTTGATCTTGCCGTGGGCGTAGCCGTCGTAGAGTTCCAGCAGTTCGGGGGCAAAGTCTTTCGCGGTGAGACGAGTCATCGGTGCAATCCTCGATTAGCGGTGGCCATCAATGTAGACCAGGTTCAGCCCTCGCGGCCATGGGCGGCGTCCGACAATTGCCGGGTATCGACACGCACGAACACCGAGTCGCCAATGGCCGTCAGCACATCCCCGGCGTACACCTCGCAGACCACGCGGCTTTTGCGGCCGACGTCGCCTTCGATGCGGGCGCGCAGCGTCAGTGTGATGCCCATGGGCGTCGGTTTGATGAATTTGATGCCCAGGTTGCCGGTGACGCAGTCGATGCGCGGCAGGCTGCCGGGCTCACGCCTCTCGGCGCGGTAGTGGTAAGCCATCGCGGTCCAGTTGGAATGGCAGTCCACCAGCATGGCGATCAGGCCGCCGTAAACGAGGTCGGGCCAGCCGCTGTATTGGGCTTCGGGCAGGTGCTCGGCGATCAGGTGAATGCCGTCGGCGTCCCAGCGGCTTTTAATATGGAGGCCATGGGGGTTGCTCGCGCCGCAGCCGTAGCAGATGCCTTCCGGCGCAGTGATGTCCTGTAGGGCGGGGGTGTGCATGCAGCGTCCTTATGAGTGTGGGGCGACTACTCTGTTTAGCAGGCCACGGGGCGGATGGGAATAAATCCGTGAGATGGGGTGTTAGCTCAGTACCTGTTTCCTGCCCTATATGGAGCGTTGCATGAAGCCTCTCGTTTACCTGGCCATCCTTCTCGGTTTTTGCACCAGCGCCCAGGCGGTGGAGTACAAGGACGTCAACCGCACGGCCAGCCAGATCAGCTTTACCTACAAACAATTAGGCCAGCGCGTGTACGGCACCTTCAGCGATTTTGAAGGCACGCTGACGTTTGACACGCAAAAGCCCGAGGCCGGGCATGCGTTGCTCAAGATTCAGCTGGCGAGCATCGATGCGGGCAGCCCCGATGCCAATGACGAGCTGCAGCGCGCATCCTGGTTTGATACTGCGACTTACCCGGTGGGCGTGTATGAATCCACCGGCGTCACCCCGCTGGGCGATAACCGCTACAAAATCACCGGCAACCTGACCATCAAGGGCACCACGCGGCCGGTGGATGTGGACGTGGTGCTCAAGGAGCAAAGCGGCATCGGCGTGTTTGACGGCGAGCTGGTCCTCAAGCGTGACGACTTCAAGATCGGCGAAGGCGAATGGGCGGGTAACAGCGTGGTATCGAACGACATCAACATCAAATTCAAGATGGTCGCGCCACAGCGCTAACGCGCAAACTTTTTCGCCCCGGCCACACAGCCGATCACTGCGACCGTCACCAGGACCATGCCCGTGCTGACCTGCTCATGCAGCAGGCCTGCCGCCAATGCCAGGCCAAAGAAGGGTTGCAGCAATTGCAACTGGCCGACGGCGGCGATCCCGCCCTGGGCCAGGCCGCGGTACCAGAACACAAAGCCGATCAGCATGCTGAACAGCGACACGTAAGCCAGGCTCAGCCAGGCGGGCAGGCTGATGCCGGTGAAGCTCGATGGCGCCAGGATCAGGCTCAAAGGCGCCACCACCGGCAGCGACACCACCAGCGCCCAGCAGATCACTTGCCAGCCGCCCAGGCTGCGCGACAGCTTGGCGCCTTCGGCATAGCCCAGGCCGCAGGCCAGAATCGCCAGCAGCATCAGCACATCCCCCATCGGCGCGGCGCTCAGGCCCTGGGCGAAGGCGTAACCCATCACCAGCCCACTGCCCAGGATCGAGAACAGCCAGAACACCGGGCGCGGTCGTTCGCCGCCACGCAGTACACCAAACAGCGCGGTAGCCAGCGGCAGCAGGCCGACGAACACGATGGAGTGCGCCGAAGTTACGTATTGCAGTGCGAGGGCGGTGAGCAGGGGAAAGCCGATGACCACACCGAGTGCGACGATCACCAGCGATGCCCATTGATGGCGCGCAGGGCGTTTTTCCCTGAACAACCACAGCAGGCCAAGCCCGAGCACCGCCGCGAGGGTGGCGCGAATCAGGGTGAGAAACACAGGGTCGAATTCCATCACGGCCAAGCGTGTGGCCGGCAATGAGCCGCTGAATATCACTACGCCGATAAAGCCGTTGATCCAACCCTGAGTGCTGGTGTCGAGCGTGCCGAGCCGCGAGGTGCGTTCCATGGGAATAGGCCTGAAAAAGAGAAGTTGCGTGCCCGGCATCCTAGGGTTGAAGATTAGGACAATCAAAGAATTGTCATGGATACATCCCTCATGCCACGCGCCCGCTACAAAACGCTGGTCGACGCCTTCGCCGAAGATATCCGCTCGGGGGCAATGCCGCCCGGTACACGCTTGCCCACCCACCGCCAATTGGCGGCCGACCATGGCCTGGCGCTGGTCACCGCGAGCCGGGTGTACACCGAGCTTGAGGCCATGGGCCTGGTCAGTGGCGAGACCGGCCGGGGCACGTTTGTGCGCGAGATCGCGCTGCCGCCGGGGCAGGGCAGCGGGCAGATGACGCTCGCCACGGGCATGCTTGACCTGAACTTCAACTACCCGTCGCTGCCCGGCCAGGCGGATCTGTTGCGCACGGCCCTGCGCCAACTGGCGTTGTCGGGCGATCTTGACGCCTTGCTGCGTTATCAGCCCCACGCCGGTCGCTTGCATGAACGTGCGGTGGTGGCGCGGCATCTGCTGAGTCGCGGGCTGACGGTGGCGGCGGAACAGGTTTTAGTGGTCAGCGGCGCGCAGCACGGTTTGGCGGTGACCCTGATGGCGTTGCTCAAGCCCGGTGACGTGATTGCCGTCGACGCGCTGACGTATTCAGGCTTCAAGGTGCTGGCTGAAACCTTGCACCTTGAAATTGTCGCGATCCCGGTAACGCCCGGCGGCCCCGACCTGGAGTTCCTGCGCAACCTGTGCCGCAAACGTCCGGTGCGCGCGGTGTACAGCATTCCGACCTTGCACAACCCGTTGGGTTGGGTGATGGGCCTGGCGCAGCGTGAGGAGTTGGTGGCCATCGCCCGCCAGCACCATCTGATGATCATCGAAGACGCGGCCTACGCCTTCCTCGCCGACGACGCGCCCGCGCCGCTCGCCACCCTGGCGCCGGAATGCACGGTGTATGTCGGCGGGCTGTCCAAAAGCGTGGCAACGGGCTTGCGTGTGGGGTTTATCGCGGCGCCGGCCACGTGGGTCAAAGTGCTGGAACGCACCATCATGGCGACCACCTGGAACGTACCGGGGGTGATGAGTGCGATTGCGGTGGCGTGGATCGAAGATGGCACCGTCGCCAGGCTGGAAGCGCAAAAGCGCGAGGACGCGCGAGCCCGGCAAGCGTTGGCGGCGCAGGTGTTGAAGGGCGTGAGTTACATCAGCCACCCGTCATCCTACTTTCTGTGGCTGCCCCTGGCAGAGGAGGCCCGGGCCGATCAGGTCGCAATGACGTTACAACGTGAGCATATTTCGGTGTCCACCGCCGAGCCCTTTGCGGTCTCGGCGTATGTGCCCCATGCGTTACGCCTGGCGCTCGGCTCGGTGGACATGCCGGCCTTGCGCGAGGCGCTGTTGAAAGTCCGCCGGGTGGTGGCGTGGTAAGCCGGGGCTGATCAGTATTTGTAAGCCTGACGGCCGATCAGCAGCCATTTGCCTTTTTGTTTCTGCCACACCTGGAAGTTGTCGATGTCAGTCGGCGTGTCGACGCCGCTGTTCACGGCCAGCGCGTGAAAGTGGTTGCGCACCAGCGCGGTGTCGCCGTCCAGGATGATGGTCTGGTTTTGCATTTCAAGGGTCTTGAAGGCGCTGGTGTGGGATTCAAGGTCGGCGATGAATTGGTCTTTGTTCTGCACCTTGCCGCTGGAGTGGCCGTAGGTGAGTTTGTCGGACGTCAACGCGTGCAACTGCTTGAGGTCCAGGTGCAGCATGGCTTGGGTCAGTTGGTCGACCGCTTGGGCCACATCCTTTTCGGCCGGGGCAGGCGCAGCTGCGACGTAGCCGGTGAACAGGCACAGAAAACCGATCAGCACTTTGACGTTTTGCATGGGTGTTTCCTTATTCTTGTTGGGGGTGGTGACGACTGCTTGAGTCGTCGTACAACCATGCAATATTTCAGGTGCGGAAGGAAAGTGAAATTTCGAAATATCTTGAAAAGATTAGCGGGTATGGCGTTCTAAGCACTGCTTGATCTTGTACGACGTCCCAACACATTAATTTGTTCGTGCTGTTTCTGTCGGCCACTTCCTGCGTGAATGGCGCATCGCTATGCTAGCGCCCAAATAACAAACTGCCCCGAGGGCCAAAATGGATTTTGACTGGCACAGCGACGCCATCACTCGCGCCACCCCCGTGACACTCCACTATAAAAATACCCAGAACGTGCGCCGTTTCATGCGTGAGCACTGCGGTCCCGGGTTCACGTTCGACCGGCCTTTCATGGCCTGGATTCGCAACGACGTGCCCAAGACCCTGGGCGATGTCGTGGATGAATGGCAGCGTCGGCAGCAGGAGCCAAAACCATGACCCGCGACGAAAAATACCAGGCCGCGCAACAGCGCATCGGCTATCAGCTGGACGAATTCAAGGTGGGCGGCAACTACACGCCGCTGGTCCGCGATGGCAACCACCTGTACATCAGTGGCCAGATTCCCCGGGTAGGCGATGCCATTGTGTTGCCGGGCAAAGTCGGCGACAGCCTGACCCTGGCCCAGGCGCAAATCGCCGCCGGTATCAGTGCGCTGCGTTGCCTGGGGCTGCTCAAGCAGGCGCTGGGAACGCTTGACCAAATCAAGGCCATACCGCGTATTACTGTGTACGTGCGCAGCGCCGAAGCGTTCGATCAACAGAGTGAAGTGGCCAACGGTGCGTCGGACCTGCTGCATGAAATCCTCGGCAGCGCCGGGGTGCACACGCGTACGTCGGTGGGGGTGATGCAACTGCCCAAATCCGCGGCGGTCGAGATCGACATGATTGCCGTCGCTCACGGTTGAGTGGCCCATGATCACTCAGGGCATGGCGGTTTTGATTGACTACGGCGTCCACTTGGCGCCGGGGCTGGCGCTGTTGGGTGCGTGGTTTGCGCTTACGCCGAAAACGCAGATTGCGCTGCGTATTCTGATTCTGCTGTTGGCGTTCGTGTTGATGCGCGACGTGATGACGCCGCTGGGCATGTGGAAGCTGGGCAGCGAACTGCAAATTGCGTTCAGCGCGAATGCCTTTGTATTGGCGATGCTGGGCGGCCTTTCGGCGGTGCTGGTCATGCTGCTTTCACGCCTGGCGCCGCAGCTGTGGCGGTTGATGCGCTGGACGCTTGGCAACCCAGGCACGGGCCTGCTGGCGGGGCTGGCAGTGGGGTGTTTGATCGGCGTGCCGTTGCGGGTTTACCAGGGCATCGACCCGTCCGGGATTCACGGTTACTGGGTGTGGTTGCCGGGCATGGTGGTGCTGACCTATGGCGCCAATGCGTTGGAAGAGGTGCTGTTTCGCGGGTTTCTGCAGGGCTATCTGGAGCAGCAAGTCAGCCCATTGCGGGCGGCACTGATCAGTGGTGTGGCGTTTGCTGCTTGCCACACATTCCTGGCGCTGAGCGTGACCCAATTGGGCTGGCCGGTGTTGCTGTTTACCCTGATCGAAGGGTTGGCGTGTGGGGTGGTGCGAATGCGTTATGGCGTGTTACCGGCGATCCTGGCACATGGCACCGCCATCCTGCTGATTGCGGTGCCCCTAACCTGAAATGCGGACCAATGTGGGAGCGGGCTTGCTCGCGAAGGCGGACCGTCAGTGATAAATATGCCGACTGATCCACCCCATTCGCGAGCAAGCCCGCTCCCACAGTTTTGACCGCGTTTAGTCTTCCGCGACGGTGGTGTGTGATGGGGCATCTAGATGCTTGCTGCCCCCGACTTGAAACGCGATCAAATGTGGGAGCGGGCTTGCTCGCGAATGCGGACTGTCAGCGACAAATATGCCGACTGATCCACCCCATTCGCGAGCAAGCCCGCTCCCACAGTTTTGTCCGCGTTCAGTCTGCTGCCCCAACTTGAAATACAAGCCCATGTGGGAGCTGGCTTGCCTGCGATGGCGCGGGGCCAGTCAGTTACATTTCGCTGACACACCGCTATCGCAGGCAAGCCCGCTCCCACAGTTTTGACCGCGTTTAGTCGGTGGTCAGGGGCGGTGTGCGGGGCGGGATCTGCCGCTTGCTACCCGTCGCTTCAAACGCCGCCGCAAACCGCAACAGCGCCGAATCATCATAAGCGCGCCCGGCAAACGTCAGCCCCGCCGGCATGCCGATATCCGCCATCACACCCATCGGCACGGTAACGGTGGGCACGCCGAGGTGGCGAATGGCGAGGTTGCCGTTGGCGACCCAGATGCCGTTGCTCCACGCGATGTCGGCCGAGGCTTCGTTAACGTCGGCATCCGCCGGGCCCACATCCGCCACGGTCGGGAACAGCACGGCATCCAGCCCCAGCCTGTCCATCCAGTCTTCCAGGTCCAGGCGCCGGGTTTGTTCCAGGCCGCGCAGGCCGTCGGGCACGGTGCTGATCTCGTTCCAGGGCGTGATGCCACGCTCGGCCATGCGCACGTATTCGTCCATGCCGGCGGCCAGGTCGTCTTCGCGGTTGGGCAGGGTGCCGGGGTCGTGGGGGAAGATCTTCGCCCCGTCCACATCCGCCAGGCGGTTCAGGGTCGGGTCGCCGTTGGCGCGCAGGAAATCATCAAAGGCCCAGGCCGACAGTTCCCACAATTCGTCGTGCAGGAACTCTTTGGAGACCAGGCCGCGGGTGAACACGGTCGGCGCGCCGGGGCGGTCGCCTTCGCAGTTGGATACCAGCGGGAAATCCACCTCGATGACTTCGGCACCGGCCGCTTCAAGTGCCTTGCGTGCGGCTTGCCACAGCTCGATCACCGTGGCACGGGTGTTGATTTTCTGCCCGGTCGGGCCGCCGATGCCGGGTTTTTCGCTGGTGCCCGCTTCCGGGTCGGCATTGATGTACATGCGCGGCACGCCAAAGCGCTTGCCGGCGAGGGCTTCACTGTTCACGGCCAGTTCGGCGTAAGACGCCGGGCGCACCGAGGCCACGCTCGGGATCGGCACCCAGGGCTGCAGGCGCCACAGGTCGCCACGGGTGTCGGGGTCTTCGGCGACCACCACGTCGAGCACTTCCAGCAGGTCGGCCATGGTCCGTGCGTAAGGTACGACCACGTCCATGGTGGGGGTCAGCGGCCAGTTGCCGCGCACCGAAATCACCCCGCGCGACGGCGTGTAGGCGCACAAGCCATTGTTGGACGCCGGGCCACGCCCGCTCGACCAGGTTTCTTCCGCCAGGCCGAATGCGGCGAAGCTCGCCGCCGTCGCGGTGCCAGCGCCGTTCGACGAGCCGGAAGCAAAGGGGGCGGTCAGGTAGTTGGCGTTGTAAGGGCTTTCAGCACGGCCATACACACCGCGCTGCATCCCGCCGTTGGCCATGGGCGGCATGTTGGTCTTGCCCAGGCAAATGGCGCCGCCGGCGCGCAAGCGTTCAATGGTGAAGGCGTCGCGGTGGGCCGTGAGCTTGGCGAAAGCGGGGCTGCCGGATGCGGCGGTCAGGCCCTTGACCAGGTAACTGTCTTTGGCCGTGTAGGGAATGCCGTCCAATGGCCCCAGGGTTTCGCCCCTGGCCCGGCGCGCATCGGACGCCTGGGCTTCTTTCAGGGCTTGCGGGTTGCGCACGACCACGGCGTTCAGCGCGGTGGCGGTCTGCGGGCCGTCGTAGGCATCGATCCGTGCGAGGTAGGCCTGGACCAGGTCAACGGCCGTGGTCTGGCCGCTTTCCAGCGCAGCGCGCAATTGGGCAATGGAGACTTCGGTAACTTGCATCACGTTTTTTTCGCCGCCTTCAAGTGGGAGGTATGGCGGCAGTCTACGTACAGATATTTCACAAAACCAGCGCCCCGAGTAAGGTGGCAATCCGATGATCAAGGTTGCACTCCAAGGAGAGGAATATGCAGAGACCCTATTTTGCCCTGGCCGCGCTGGTGGCTTTTTCGCTGTATACCGTGGCGACGATGCTGACGGCAGAGCAATCGCTGCTGGCGTTTGGCCGGGAACTGATTTCGCGACCGGACACGGCGCAGGTGGTGATTGACCTGTACTTGATGGCGGTGCTGGCGTGTGTGTGGATGTACCGGGATGCGCGGGGACGGGGGCGGTCGGTTGTCTCCGTGGTGCCGTACTTTTTGCTGACGGCGGTGTTTGTTTCGGTTGGCCCGTTGCTTTATATCGTGGTGAATGCGTACCGGGATGTGGGCTCGCGCAAATAGCGGGGCGCCATCAAGAGACGCTCAGCCACAATCAGTCTCTTCCAGCTGCATGAGCACTCAATGTGGGAGCGGGCTTGCTCGCGAATGCGGTGGGTCAGTCGCCAGATGTATCAACTGACACGCCTTCTTCGCGAGCAAGCCCGCTCCCACATTTTATTGTGTACGGCCTCTGGAATCAGATTGGCACTTCTGCAGTTGTTATGGATTGCCGGTGCTCAAGGGTTAAGGAACTTCTGATAGTTTTCCTGGGTGATCTGCTGATAAGGAATCGTCAACTCTGCCGTGTACGGCTCCTTCTTCACCATCTTCACCGCCAAATCAATCGAGCCCACTGCCTGCCCTTTGTTGTCCTGGTAGACGGTCACCAGCAGCTGCCCCTTTTTCACGGCATCCAGCCCGGCCGGGCCGCCGTCGCTGCCGGCCACCAGAATGTCTTTGCCCGGTTGCATCCCCGCCTGGCTGATCGCCATGGCGGCGCCGATAGCCATTTCGTCAGCATTGGCCGCCACGGCGTCGATTTTCTTGCCCGACACGATCCAGTTGTTCATCAGGTCGATCGCCTTGCCGCGCTGCCATTCGGCACTTTGTTCTTCGACGATTTTGATACCCGGGTAGTCCTTGAGCACGGTCTTCACGCCCAGCGTGCGATTGTGCGTGGCGTTATTGGACAGCAGCCCGAGCATGATCGCGAGGTTGCCCTTGCCGCCCATTTTCTCGGCGAGGTAGCGCATCTGGATTTCACCGGCCTTGATTTCATCCGAACCGACATAGCCCACGCCCGGCGGCACTTCCTTGAACTCAGGGCGACGGTTGACATACACCAGCGGGGTCTTGGCCTGCTGGGCATTGATCGTCATTTTTTGCGTAGCGGCCGTGTCCACCGCGTTGACGATAATTGCGTCCATGCCCTGGGCGGTGAAGTTCTGCACCTGGTTGAGCTGGCGCACCACGTCGCCCTGGGCGTCTTCGAACTGCAGCGTCACGCCGGGCAATTCCTTGGCGTGGGCGGCCATGTAGTCGCGCATCTGTGCCAGAAACACATCGTCAACTTGGGCGATGCTCACGCCAATACGAATATCGGCCATGGCCCAGGGGGTTACAGCCAACGTAAAGAGTGCTGCGAGGAGGTGCTTTTTCATGCTGTTGCTCCGTTATTTTTGTTGTTGTTAAAGCATCACGCCTGACGCTTGGTCCGCATCTGCGTGACGGCAGCGGCAAAGTCAGGCAAAGGCCAGCGTTCTGTGAGGGCCTGCTGCATCAATTGCTGCCCGGTTTGCGGGGCCAGCCCTTGCAAGGGCGGGTCAGTGTCAAGGTTGGTGGGGAAGGAATAACCGTCAGCGGTGCAGGCGATGACCGCGTCGATGGCTTCGGCATTCAGCGCCGTGTTGGCCAGCAACTCCGGGTACACCGCCAGCATCATGGAGTCGCGGTCGAGGGCCTCCATGGGTTTGCCGAAGGCCGAGGAGATTTGCAGCAGGTTGGCCATGCGCTGTGTGCTTGGAGTGCGGTTGGTACCGGCGGCGTGGAACAGCGCCGGGTTGAAGAACAGCAAGTCGCCCTTGTTCAACGGTAGCTGCACGGCGTGCTGCTGGAAGTAGTCGATGAATTCCGGACGTCGCCAGGCCAGGTAACCCAGTGCGTATTGCTGGGAGAACGGCAGCAGTTGGGTCGGGCCGGTTTCCAGCGGCATGTCTGAATGGGCCACGGCGCCTTGCAGCGTGAGGTACTGGGACAGCACGTGCAGGGGCAGGGGGAAGCGTTCCACCACCTCGTTGGTCTGGAACCCCAGGTGATAGTCACGATGGGGCTGCTGCGCCTGGCCGCCGGGGTGCACCACGTTGACTTGTGCGGTGACTTGAAAGCTTGGGCCCAGCCATGCTTCGGCAATCAGCCCCAGCAGAGGGTTGGCGTAGTACTCGACGAACGAGGCGGGCGATTCCAGCGCCGCCTTCTGCAACGAGTTCCAGATACGCCCGTTGCTGCCAGCCTTGGCGAAGTGGTCAGCGGCCACGCCTTGCTCGGCTTCATGGGCGAAGATGGCCTCGAACACCTGGCTGTGGCGGTCGACCACCTCCAGGTCTTCATAAGCCCCACGCACCACCATCACGCCGGGGCCATCGCGGAACAAACGGTGCAGCTCGTTCATCACGGCCAGGCGGTCGCTATTGCGCAGGGTGCGCGCCTGATAGATCGGCACATTGCTGACCACCTCTGCGCTCAGCGGACAGTCCTCGACGCTCGCCCGTTGTGCGCAAATGCGGCTGAAATCTGCCAGGCGCACCGCCTCGCTTGTCACAAAAGCCGACATCACACACCTCCCGGCAGGCTCAGTGCCTGATGGGGCTGCGGGGTGCTGCTGTCGGTGCAGCCGACCACGCCTTGCTCCAGGTCGATCACCGAACCGGTCATCATCCCCGACTCGCGCGACAGCAAAAATGCCACGCTTTGCGCCACTTCCTCAGGCTTGAGCAGGCGGCCGAACGGCTGCGCGCTTTCGGCTTTTTCCAGCCAGCCGTCCTGCGCGCCGTGGTACTGGCGCTGGATTTCATCTTCGTGGGGCGTGTCCATCCAGCCAATATTCAAGCCGTTGACGCGGATGCGGTTGCGCAGGGCGCTGAACGCCACATTCTTGGTCAGGATCGCCAGCGCTCCCTTGGACGCGGCATACGCGCTCAGGAATGACTGGCCGCCATGCCCGGTAACGCTCTGGATATTCACCACCGCGCCTTCCACGCCCTTGCTGATCATCAACTTCAACGCTTCCTGCATCAGGAAAAACGGCGCTCGCACGTTCACCGCAAACAGGCGCTCGAACAGCTCGGGCGAGGTATCCAGGATGGTGCCACGGTCGGACATGCCGGCGCAGTTCACCAGCCCGTGCAAGGTGCCGAACTGCGTGCGTGCCGCGTCGATGATCGCGCGGCAGTCCTCGACCTGCTCAAGGTCGGCCTCGACAAAAAACGCCTGGCAATCCAGTTCAGCCAGTTGCCGCACCTGCTCTTCGCCCTGGGAGCGGCGGCGCCCGCAGATGATCAAGCCAGCGGCGCCGCGCCGGGCCAGGGTATGTGCCACCGCGGCACCCAGGCCTTGGGTGCTGCCGGTGACGACAAAGTATTGGCCGCTGAACGAGGTGGCGAGGTCGGTGTGAGGCATGCGGTTCTCCTGGTTTTTTTGTTGTTTTCATCGCCCGGCTCGACGGCGGGCAAAACTGAGACTAGCATTGCAAAACCTCAGTAACGCCCAAAAAAGACCTCAAAAACACCTCAGGCGAACCGCATGCTCGAACGCGCAAAACACTTTTCCATCAAGCAGCTCGCCACCCAGGCCGGGGTGAGCAAAGCCACGGTTGACCGCGTGCTGCACCAGCGCGGCGCGGTGCATGCGCAGACGCAACGGCGCATTGTGCAGGCGCTGGACGAGCTGGAAGCCCAGGAAAAAAACGGCCTGGCGGTGGGGCGCACCTTTCATGTCGACGTGATCATGCACACGCCCAAGCGCTTCAGTGCCGCAGTGCAGGCGGCGATCGTCGCGCAGTTGGCCAGCCTGGCGCCGTTTCGCATCGCGCCGCGTTTTCACCTGTTCGAGGAAATCGAGCCCCAGGCCATGCACGACCAACTGCTGCGCTGCCTCGACACCGGCAGCCAGGGCGTGGTGCTCAAGGCCGCCGATGAGCCGGCGGTGAATCAGGCGGTCAAGCAACTGATGGCGGCAGGCATTCCGGTCGTGACGCTGGTCACCGACTTGCCGCAAAGCGAGCGCATCGGCTACGTCGGCATGGACAATCGCACCGCTGGCCAGACGGCCGCGTACCTGATGTCGCGCTGGCTACCCGCGCAACCGCAGGACGTGGCAGTGGTGATCGGCAGCGAGCTGTTCCGGGGCGAAGAAGAACGCGAGATGGGCTTTCGCGCCTGGCTGCGCGGGCGGGCACCGCACTTGCGTGTGCTGGATATCAGCGGCGGTTACGGCGTGTATGAGCGCACGTTTGAGCGCGTCACGCAGGCGCTGAAGCAGCATCCCGAACTCAAGGCGGTGTACAGCGTCGGCGGCGGTAACCGTGCGATTGTCGATGCGTTCGCTGCACAGGGGCGCGGGCTCGACGTATTTATCGGCCACGACCTCGATGAGGAAAACCGTCAGTTGCTGCTGGAAGAAAAAGTCGCCGCGATCATCGATCACAACCTGCAGATCGATGCCCGCAGCGTGTTCCTGCACATCCTGCAACACCACCGGCTGTGGAAGGCCGGGCCCATTGCGCCGTCACAGGTGCAGATCGTCACACCGTTCAACCTGCCGGATTGACTACTCCCTTCAACAACATCAGGAGTTCGACCATGCTACGTATCGCCGTTCTGGGTGCAGGGCGCATCGCCAAGATCCATGCCGCCAACGTCACCGCCCACCCCAATGCCACGCTGGTGCTGGTGGCCGACCCCTGGCGCGAAGGTGTCGACGCATTGAGCACGCAATTGGGCTGTGAAGCGGCCTACGATTGCGCCGCCGCGCTGACCCGCAAGGACATCGACGCCGTGGTGATCGGCACGCCCACCGATACCCACATTGACCTGTTACTGGCAGCCGTGGCCGAAGGCAAGGCGGTGCTCTGCGAGAAGCCCATCGACCTGGATATCGCCAAGGCCCGCAGCGCCGCCCAAGCCGTCGAGCGCCAGGGCGGCAAGGTGATGCTCGGTTTCAACCGGCGCTTCGACCCCGACATGCTGCGCCTGCGCGAGGCGCTGGACGCCGGCCGGATCGGTGCCGTGCGCCAAGTCATCATCACCAGCCGCGACCCCGGCCTGGCCCCGCGTGATTACCTGAAACACTCCGGCGGTATCCTGCGCGACATGACCATCCACGACTTCGACACCGCCCGGCATTTGCTCGGTGAAGAGCCGGTGGAAGTCAGCGCCTTCGCCAGCCGCCTGGTGGACCCGAGCCTTGAAGAAATCGACGACTACGACAGCGTGATGGTGTTGCTGCGCACTGCCTCCGGCAAGCAATGCCACATCAACTGCTGCCGCCAGGCGGTGTATGGCTACGACCAGCGCGTGGAGGTGTCCGGCGCCAGCGGTGTGTTGCTGACCGATAACCATCGGCCGAGCACGTTGCGGCATTGGAGCGCCGAACACACCGAAGCGCTGGAGCCGTTGCAGCATTTTTTCCTGGAGCGTTACGCGGATGCTTATCGCAATGAGCTGGCGCAGTTTATTGACGCGCTGAACAGTGGGCGCCAATTGCCTACGAGCGTGCGGGATGGGTTATATGCGTTGTATCTGGCGGACTGTGCGTTGGAGTCGGTGAAGACGGGCAGGAGTGTGGCAGTTCGTTACGATCTTTGATGATCCGAAAGATAAGCACGGCGCTGAAGTGAAGGTACCTGCCATGCCCCAGCGCCGAAGGAATGAGCCATTCCTTTGGCTGTCGGCGAGTTAAAGTCTTTTTGACCAGTACCGACGGGCTTGAATTTGTTCTGGTGTCAGTTGGGGTTTCACCTTGGGAACAGCAGGCGGGTACAACTGTTTCAAAAAGGCTTTATCACCTTCGGAAAGTTCGAAATTATTAGGTATCTCGACATTGTTGGATGTAGAGCTTGCGCTGAGTCCGTAGTGCATGATCGATTTTTGATCGTAGGCGGACGTTATGCTGTTGGCGGGGTCGGGGGTGGCGATAATGTTGTTGTCAATATCTTCTTTGGTAATTCCGGGTTGCAAGAAAGACTTGTATACGCCGTCTTTGTTGAAGGAGTAACTTCGCTGCGGATGTTGATGTTCATGCTCCAGCCCCAAGGCATGTCCGAATTCATGAAGCGTATTTTTTATAACGTTTGAAGGGGCTTTATTTACAAGATTAATATGCATCGTGGGTTTGTCTTTCTTGGCCTTCAGCGCCGCAGTGCCTACAGCTGACCAGTCACCTGAAATATCTTTATGACCTGATATACGAATGTCGCCGACTGTACCTTTAACAAATTTAAACTTTAGATTGACCAATGGTGCATACGACTCAATGGTCAATTTAATCAAGTCTTGCGCTTTTTTCGGCATGTCCATGAATGCAATGGTAAGCGTGTGATTTTGTGGCCACAAATACCGCGTGTCCGCGATGCCGCGTTTGGGTCGGCTAACCGCTGACGTGTCAAGGGGTTCATTATTTGCCGGTGCGCTGTTCGGGTCCAGCAATGGAGGGGTGTGATACATCACAGGCGATGGGGTAATCATGCACTATCCTCTTCAGGTAAACACAATATCGACTAGCCAAAGATGAGTGGCTTTATCAGCAATCTGGTTCCATTCAAGGTAGGAGGCTTCGTTACCACGCGGAGGGTGACCGCCTTGATTTATGTAGTTTCAAGGCGGTTATCTTATAGGCGGATTTACACTCCTTTAGTCGACGGCAATAACACCGTCAGTATTCCAACCAGCGGCAGGAACGAACAGATCTCGTAGACGTATTCGATGCCATGGCTGTCAGCGAGCAAGCCCAGCAATGCCGCGCCGATACCGCTGAAACCGAACATCAGGCCGAAGAAAATGCCGGCGATCATGCCCACGTTGCCCGGCACCAGTTCCTGGGCAAACACCACGATGGCCGAGAACGCCGAGGCCAGCACAAAACCGATGATCACGCTGAGTACGGCGGTCCAGAACAGATCCACGTAGGGCAGGGCCAGGGTGAAGGGCGCGGCACCGAGGATCGAGAACCAGATGACTTTCTTGCGGCCGATCTTGTCGCCAATCGGCCCGCCGGCGAAGGTGCCCACGGCGACTGCGCCGAGGAACAGGAACAGGTAGAGCTGTGAGCTGGCGACCGACAGGTGGAATTTTTCGATCAGGTAAAAAGTGAAGTAGCTGGTGAGGCTGGTCATGTAGAAGTATTTCGAGAACACCAGCATCGCCAGCACGACCAGAGCAAAGGTCACGCGGCCTTTCGACAGACCGTGGGTGGCTTTGCCGCCGGTTTTCAACTTGAACAGGTTGAGATGGTTGCGGTACCAGCGGCTCAAACCGTACAGCACCAGAATCGCGAACACCGCAAACAGGCCGAACCAGGCGATATGGCTTTGGCCGTAAGGAATGATGATCGCCGCCGCCAGCAACGGGCCGAAAGCGCTGCCGGTGTTGCCGCCGACCTGGAACGTCGATTGCGCCAAACCGTAACGGCCGCCGGAAGCCAGGCGCGCCACGCGCGAGGTTTCCGGGTGGAAGGTCGATGAGCCTACGCCGACCAGCGCCGCCGCCAGCAGAATAGCCGGGAAGGTGCCGACAAATGCCAGCATCAGAATGCCGATCAAGGTACTGATCATGCCCGCCGGCAGCAGCCAGGGTTTGGGGTGCCGGTCGGTGTGGTAGCCGATCCACGGCTGCAGCAGTGAAGCGGTCAGTTGGAACGTCAGGGTGATCAGGCCGACTTGGGTGAAGCTCAGCCCGTAGTTGGCTTTGAGCATCGGGTAGATCGAGGGCAGCACAGCCTGGATCAGGTCATTGATCATGTGCGCCAGGGCGCACGCGCCAAGGACGCGCATGACCAAGGGGCTTACCTGGGGCGTTGTGGTTGCAGCGGCGGGTGACGCGGTCAGGGTCGACATGCAGGCATTCCATACAAGGCAGCAAACAGAGGCAAACGGTACTTAAGCCGTTTGCCCATTTCAAAATATTTCGACGTTCATGCTAGATTCAGTGAAAATGCCTGTCTCGCGAAATTCGGGCAGCAACCATCGCAAAAAGGGCGAAATGATTAAATCACTGGATACATTTCTGCGTGAGATCGATGAGGGCGATTGGGCGGTTATCAGTTCTGCCACCGATTACCCCGAGAACTGGGTGATTCCCGACCACAGCCACGAAAAGCATCAACTGCTGTACGCCATCGAGGGCGTGATGGTGGTGCATTCGGTGCAGAACCAGTGGACGGTGCCGCCCAATCGCGGCTTCTGGATGCCATCGGGGCAGGTGCATTCACTGCGCTGCGTGGGGCCGTTGAAGATGCGCAGCGTATTTGTGCGCCCGGACAGTTTTCCGAACCTGCCAACTGAAACCAAGGCGGTCAGCGTGTCGCCGCTGCTCAGCGAGTTGATCAAGGCGTCGGTCAGTTTGAAGCCGCCGTATGCCGAGCACTCACGCGAGGCGCGGATCATGCACCTGATTCTGGATGAGCTGGCGATTCTGCCGGCGCTGCCGCTGTCACTGCCCCAGCCTGGCGATGCACGCATCAACAAGATCTGCGTAGCCTGGCAGGCCGACCCGGGGGATGCCTCGACGGTGGCGGACTGGAGTGATCGGCTGGCACTGGACCAAAAAACCATCCAGCGCCTGTTTCGCAAGGAAACCGGGCTGACCTTCGGCCAATGGCGTCAGCAGGCGCGATTGCTATTGGCGCTGGAGCGCATTGCGGTGGGGGAGAAGATCATCGATGTGGCCATCGAGCTGGGCTATGAAAGCCCGAGCGCCTTTACCAGTATGTTCAAGAAACAGTTTGGCAAGACGCCCAGCCAGTTTTTTCGCTAGGGCAGATCTTTTTCAGATGGAGCGCCGGATCAGATGTGGGAGGGGGCAAGCCCCCTCCCACCGTTTTGAACGAGCAAGCCGGTTCAGTTGATCCGTGGATGCTGCTGCACCAGGTTCTGGCGCTTGGCTTCCAGTTCGGCAATTTCGGCGTCAAGGTCTTCGATCTTCTGCTCGATATTGTCGTGGTGTTCCTGCAGCAATTCCTTGGCCTCTTCCATATCCGACGCCGCCGGCGCCGCGCCACGCAGGGGTTTGTTGGCGGTTTCCTTCATGGTCAGGCCGGTGATCAGGCCGACTACCGCGAACACCATCAGGTAGTAGGCGGGCATGTACAGGTCATTGGTGCTTTCCACCAGCCACGCCACGGCGGTTGGCGTCACACCGGCAATCAACACCGAGACGTTGAACGCACTGGCCAGCGCGCTGTAACGAATGTGCGTGGGAAACATCGCCGGCAGGGTGGAGGCCATCACGCCGATGAAGAAGTTGAGGATCACGGCGAGGATCAGCAAGCCGGCGAAGATCAGGCCGATCTTGCCGCTGGTGATCAGCATGAAGGCCGGGATCGACAGCAACAGCAGGCCAATGCTGCCGGCGATGATGAAAGGCTTGCGGCCGATCTTGTCGCTGATGAAACCAATGAACGGCTGCACGAACAGCATGCCGACCATGATCGCGATGATGATCAGCACGCCGCTGTTTTCTTGGTAATGCAGGTTATGCGACAGGTAGCTCGGCATGTAGGTGAGCAACATGTAATAGGTCACGTTAGTCGCCGCGACAATGCCGATGCAGGTCAGCAGGCTGCGCCAGTGCTTGGTCGCGACCTCCTTGAACGACACCTTCGGGCCGTGGGTCAGGCCTTCGCGGTCGCCTTGTTCCATTTTGTCCATGTGTTGCTGGAACGCTGGCGTTTCTTCCAGTGCGTGGCGCAGGTACAGGCCGATGATGCCCAGGGGCAGGGCGAGGAAGAACGGCAGGCGCCAGCCCCAGGCTTCGAAGTCGGCATCGCCGAGCACGCTGGAAATCAGTACCACCACACCGGCGCCGAGGACGAAGCCGGCGATGGAACCGAAGTCCAGCCAGCTGCCGAGGAACCCGCGCTTGCGGTCCGGGGCATATTCGGCGACGAAGATCGAGGCGCCGGTGTATTCACCGCCGACCGAGAAACCCTGGGCCATTTTGCACAGCAGCAACAGGATCGGCGCCCAGATGCCAATCGAGGCATAGGACGGGATCAGGCCGATGGCAAAGGTGCTCAGGGACATGATCACAATGGTGGCCGCGAGGACTTTCTGGCGCCCGTATTTGTCGCCCAGCGCGCCAAAGAACAGGCCACCCAGCGGGCGAATCAGGAAGGGTACCGAGAAGGTGCCCAGCGCTGCGATCATTTGTACGCTGGGGGAGGCGTCCGGGAAGAACACCTTGCCGAGCACATAGGCGACGAACCCGTAGACGCCGAAGTCGAACCACTCCATGGCGTTACCCAGTGCGGCGGCGGTGATCGCCTTGCGCACCTTGGTATCGTCGACAATGGTGATGTCTTTCAATCCGATGGGATTGACGCTTTTCTTACGTGATTTCATGCAGGCCACTCTAAAACTGAACAGGGGAGGTGCCATCGCTGCGATGGCACCGCTCTGTCAGTTCAGATACAAGCCGACACGAAATAATTCACCACTAATTGCGTTTTTTTGCAGGCCATGGCCCCGTCCTGGCGTGAAGCAGCTTTCTGTGGCGAGATGTCATCCTATGACTTCGATTTTCTCAGGCTGGTGAAACCTCGATAATCGGTAATCTTTGCGATTGACACCGCACAGGGACCTCGATATAAAAGTCACAGTTGTACGACGACATATGACGTTACATGTGTCCTTACTAAAAACAATAAAAAGTGATGCCATGAATTTGAATGAGCCCATCAACGCCCATCGCGTCGGCCAGGCCGTCGGCAACTATCGCTGGACCATCTGCGCGATGTTGTTCTTTGCCACCACCGTCAACTACCTCGACCGCCAGGTGCTCAGCCTGCTGGCGCCGCAGTTGTCCACGCAGTTTGGCTGGAGCAACACCGACTACGCCAACATTGCGGCGGTGTTCCAGTTTGTCTACGCCATTTCCATGCTGTTCGCCGGGCGCTTTGTCGACAAGATCGGCACCAAGGCCGCCTACGTGGTCGCGATCGGCATCTGGTCCACCGGCGCCATCATGCATGCCTTCTCGGTGCCGATGGGCGCGGGTATTGCCACTGTCAGCAGCGCCATCGGCCTGGCGGTGATTCCGGTGTCGATTGCCGGTTTCATGCTGTCGCGCGCCGTGCTGGCGATTGGCGAGGCGGGTAACTTCCCCATCGCGATCAAGGCCACGGCCGAATACTTCCCCAAGAAAGAACGCTCCCTGGCCACCGGCATTTTCAACTCCGGTGCCAACGTCGGCGCGATTCTGGCGCCGATCTGCGTGCCGCTGATTGCCGGCCTGTGGGGCTGGGAAGCGGCCTTTATCGTCATCGGCATGCTCGGCTTTGTCTGGGTGGCCGTGTGGTCGATGGTCTATGAGAAACCCGAGCAGCAAAAACGCCTGTCGGCCGAGGAACTGGCCTACATCCGCAGCGACCAGACCGTACAGCCTTTCACGCCGCCGGTTGCCGGCGCGGTCGAGAAGAAGGTGTCGTGGTTCAAGCTGTTGACCTACCGCCAGACGTGGGCGTTTGCCTTCGGCAAGTTCATGACCGACGGCGTGTGGTGGTTCTTTCTGTTCTGGCTGCCGACTTACCTGTCGGCGCAATACGGCATGAAAGGCTCGGATATCGTGATGCCACTGGCTGTGCTGTACAGCATGACCATGGTCGGCAGTATTGGCGGCGGCTGGTTCCCCAGCTACTTCATGGCGCGCGGCGATGCACCCTACGATGGGCGCATGAAAGCCATGCTGGTGATCGCGTTGTTCCCGCTGGTGGTGTTGTTGGCGCAACCGTTCGGCTACCTGAGCTTCTGGGTGCCGGTGTTGTTGATCGGCGTGGGCGCCTCGGCGCACCAGGCGTGGTCGTGCAACATCTTCACCACGGTGTCCGACATGTTCCCGCAGAAAACCGTGGCCTCGGTGGTCGGCATCGGCGGCATGGCCGGTGGCCTGGGCGGCGTGGTGATGACCAAGATCGGCGGCTGGGTGTTCGACTACTACAAGTCGGTCAATGACATTCACACCGGCTACATGATCATGTTTGCGATCTGTGCGCTGGCGTACCTGGTGGCGTGGAGCGTGATGAAAGCGTTGGTGCCGCGGCACAAGGAAATCACCGATCTGTAAGGCGTAAATTCCCGCGCTGCCGGGCAGCGCGGGAGGGGATTACAACGCGCGAGCCCAGGTCTCATCGATCAGCGGCTTGCCAAAGTTCACGGTGGGTTCTTCCTTGACCAGGTTGAACCCCGCTTTGCGGTAGAGCTTGCGGGCATCGGTCAGCGCATCCACCGTCCATAAAATCATGCTCTTGTAGCCCACCTGCCGGGCAAAGCGCAGGCATTCGTCTACCAGGCGTGAGCCAATCCCCATCCCCCGGGCACTGGCGTCCACGTAAAGCATGCGCAGCTTGGCGGTGGTTTCATCATGACGCACCACGAAGACCGAACCCACCACCTCGCCATCCTTTTCCGCGATCCAGCAACGCTCGCACGCCGGGTCAAATTCGCGCAGGTATTTGGCGGTAATCTCTGAAACCAGTGCCTCGAACTCCCAGTTCCAGTTGTATTCGCGGGCATACAGGGCCGACTGCTGCTGCACCACCAACCCCATGTCACCGGGTTGTGGGTCGCGCAACAGGTAGCTCGGCGTGCGGCCTTGCAGCAGCGTCTGGATGCGCTGCATGGCGCCGGTCAATTGCTGTTGTTGCTGCTCGGGCATGGCCTGCAGCAGGGCGATGACTTCCTGCTGGGTTTTCTTTTCCAGCGGGGCCAATACCGTGCGGCCGAGGTCGCTGAGGTGCAGTTGCACCGCGCGCGCATCGGTGACGGAGCGGATTTTCTGGATCAGGCCTTTCTTTTCGAAGCCACTGATCAGCCGGCTCAGGTAGCCCGCGTCGAGGCCAAGCATCTGGCACAGGTCGGCAGCTGTCAGGTCGCCCCGGGACGACAACTCGTACATCACGCGGATTTCGGTCAGGGAAAAGTCGCTTTGCAGCAGGTGTTCCTGCAACACACCGATCTGGTGCGTATAGAAACGGTTGAAGCCACGGATGATGCCGGCGCGTTCGACAAGGGTGGTCGTAGACATGATGATGCTCTGATGGTTGCCTGAGGCAATTATATTGTTGCCTCAGGCAAGCATGTCAAAACATTTCGCTTAACGGTTACGCGTCACCCGCCAGACGGTGTTGGCCAAATCATCGGCGATGATCAGCGCACCTTTTGGATCCACCGTCACGCCCACCGGGCGCCCGCGGGTCTTGCCATCTTCGCCGCGAAAACCGGTAGCGAAGTCGACGGGCTCACCGGCCGGCTTGCCATCGCTGAACGGCACGAAGACCACCTTGTAGCCCACCGGGGGGTTGCGGTTCCAGCTGCCGTGTTCGCCGACAAACGCACCATTGGCAAACTTATCGCCCATCTCGGGGATGGAGAAATCCACCCCTAACGCCGCGACATGTGAGCCCAGGCTGTAGTCCGGTTTGATCGCCGCAGCGACTTTCGCCGGGTTCTGCGGTTGCGCGCGCGGGTCGACGTTCTGGCCCCAATAGCTGTAAGGCCAGCCGTAGAAGGCACCTTCACGTACGGAGGTGAGGTAGTCCGGCACCAAATCGGGGCCCAGCTCGTCACGTTCGTTGACCACCGTCCACAGTTGCCCGGAGCCCGGCTGAATGGTCAGCGCGGTCGGGTTACGCAAGCCGGTGGCGTAGGGCTTGTGCGCGCCGGTGGTGGCATCGATTTGCCAGACCATGGCGCGGTCGATCTCCACTTCCATGCCGCGCTCGGTGATGTTGCTATTGGAACCGATGCCCACATACAGCTGGCGCCCGTCAGCGCTGATGGCCAGGGACTTGGTCCAGTGGTGGTTGATCTGCGCGGGCAGGTCGGTGACCTTGCTCGGCGGGCCGCTGGCTTTGGTCTGGCCGTCGGCATAGTCGAAGCTCACCAGCGCATCCTGGTTGGCCACGTAGAGTTTGCCGTTGGCGTAGGCCAGGCCGTAAGGCGCGTTGAGGTTGTCGGCGAACACGGTTTTGAGTTCATACACGCCGTCACCGTCGGCGTCGCGCAGCAGGGTCAGGCGGTTGCCTCCTTTGACCTTGGTGTTGCCCTCGGCCTTGATCACGCTGGCGATCACGTCTTTGGGCTTGAGTTTGGCCGCGCTGCCGCCACGGCCTTCGGCGACCAGAATGTCGCCGTTGGGCAACACCAGCGTCTGGCGCGGGATGGCGAGGTCGGTGGCGATGGCGGTCACGCTGTAGCCATCCGGCACTTTGGGCTTTTGGTCACCCCACGGCGTGGGCTCGGCAATTTTCATGCTCGGCAACAGGCTGCTTTGTTGCTCCGGCAATTTGGGGTCGGGGCCGCGGGCCTGGGTCTTGTCGCCTTCGCCACCGCAGGCGCTCAGCAGCAGCGCCGCACTTAACAATGTGAGTGTGCTGGATGTTTTCATTGGGCACCTCCCGAACGCAGGCCGGTCCAGGTGGCGGCCAGCGCCAGCAGCATGACGATCGCCGACAGCACCAGCCCGGCGGGCATGGCGGCGTAGGCGTCCTTGGCGTGCTGGAAGGCATTGATCAGCCCGAGCACCCAGGTCGCCAGCAGCAACAGCACATATACAGTCGGTTGCCCGGCCTTGCGTTCAGCGCGCAGCAGGTTGACCACTGCGAACAGGAAGGCAAAGCCTGCGAACACCAGGGCGCCGGCGATCAGCCAGGAGGCGAAGTTGGCCCATTGAATCTGGTAGGTCTGGGTGTAGGCGATATCGCTGAGCAAGGCCCCGAGAAACAGCGGCACCGTGCCGGCGAGCAAGGTCGCGTGCAGCGGCCCGGGGGCGTAGCGGTAGGCGGGAAGGGTGGTCATGGGGTGGCGGCTCCTTGTTGTACAACGCCCCTGGGGTCGGGGCAGCGCATAGGAAAGGAGCCTTGTATTTGTGGGAAAGTTCAGCCTGATTCGTGTCGAAATATTATGAACCGGCCGCGTGCGCCCGGGCCTAAAGCCGTATCATCCCGCCCTTTCTCTTGCCAGGCGTTCCCATGACTCATCCCCGCATCGGCTTTGTCTGCCAATACCGGCATCCCGAACGTCAGCTTTCTGCCAGCGCCTTGAAGCTGATCGAAGGCCCGTTCAACCCGCGCACCACCACCCTGCGCTGGATGGAGAGCGTCACGCCGCACGTGGCCCGCGACAAGCTGGTGGAAATCGTTACGCATAACCTGGCCGCCCAATTGCGCCTGCTCACTTATGTGGCCGAACTGCCGCCGGCGCTGCGCATGCTGCGCGTGAGCAGTGATTTGCTGCCGTTCTACAGCCACCCGAAAGTGGCCCCTGTGTACAAAGACCCGGCCATCGAGCGCCAATTGATTGAAGGTTTCGCCGCCATCGGCGAGCTGGCGCGGGCCTCGGACATTCGCCTGTCGTTTCACCCCGGCCAATATTGCGTGCTGGGCTCGGAAAACCCCGGCGTGGTGGAGAACAGCCTGGCCGAATTCGAATACCACGCCGACATGATCCGCATGATGGGCTACGGCCGGCGCTTCCAGGACCTCAAATGCAACGTGCACATCGCCGGTCGCCTGGGCGTGGAAGGCACCCGCGCGGTGTGGGCGCGCTTGTCCGAGGTGGCGCGCAACTGCATCACGTTTGAAAACGACGAGAAGACCTACGGCCTCGACCACTGCCTGCAAGTCGCCGACCTGGCGCCGGTGGTGCTGGACATTCACCATTGCTGGATCCATGAAAACGACTACATCGACCCGCATTCCCCACGGGTCGCGCAGGTGATCGACAGCTGGCGCGGCGTGCGCCCGACGATGCATTACTCCCAGCCTCAGGAGAGCCTGCAGGCGTTGGGTTTCGATGCCGGGCAAAAACTGGAAATGGACGCGCTGCTGGCGGTGGTTTCCAAGCGTGACCTCTATGCCCACAGCGCGCAAATGTGGAACCTGTGGACCAATGATTACGCCCTGCAGTTTCTCGACCGCTTCGACATCATGATCGAAGCCAAGGACAAGAACGTGGCGTCCCAAGCGTTTTATGAGCATTGGCAGCGAAGCCTGGCGTGAGGCGCGTCATTGTTTGCCGTTCAGTGGAATCACCAGCGACACCCACAGGTTCCAGCCTTCCGGGCGGTTTTTCGCATCGAACTCGTAGTAACCCTTGACGTTGGCGTACCACAACTCGTCGCCCACCTTGAAAAAGTGCCCGGCCTGGGGGCCGATCCCGGCGACCCGTGATTTGAAGTCGCCCAGTACCGCGCCGCTGCCACTGTCGCCCGTCACTTGTTGGAAGTAATAACCCACCAGGCCGACCAGGGTCTGCGAGGTGAGAAAGTGCGAAGCGCTCAGGTCGATATGGGCGTCGACGCCGTTCTTGTAGTCGGTGTCGTTGTTCTTCCAGTTGTAGGTCATGCCCGCCACGGCGGAGAACTCGTTGGTTTTGTCGAAGTAGGTGTAGCCACCGCCCGCATCCAGCGCGGCGTGGCCCAAGCCGATATTGACCAGGCGGTTGGGGTCATAGGCGCCAATCGGAATGTTGCCCATGGAGTAGGCCATGAAATTGTGCACGCCGTGGTTCCACTTCAGGGTGCCGAGCAGGTAAAGGTCACTGCCGCCCTTGAGGCTGTCGTTTGTTCCGCCGGAAAAGGAGCGGCCCCGCGGCCCGGTCAGGGTTGCATCCACGCTGGCTTCGGAACGCGCCACCGCGCCGATGGCCGAGATCGCCGCCTGGGCGCCACCGAGTACCGGGGTTTCAAAGGTGTAGGTGGGGCTGGCGAACAGCAGGTCTGCCTTGGCATCCAGCCCGACCACCGTGCGCCCGCCACGCGGAACCACGGCATTTTTGTTGTCGCTGGCGTTCACGTGGTAATAGATCAGCGGCAGGCTCCAGCCCGGCGTGACCGGCGCGGCGGCCAGTGCGCCGAACTGCCCCGGCAGCCAGAAGCTGATGCCGCCGTCGTCCGCATGTGCCAGGGTCAGGGGTAACAGGGCAAGAACACCCAAAACGCGCGTTTTTGTGGTCATAGGACATCCTATCCAAGAGGCCATTCGATGCGTGCGGTTGGGGGCTGCGCTCCCCGTGGCTGCTTGAGCATAGTTCAAGGCTGGGAGGTTGTTGCGCCCATGCGCCTTGGCGGGCATGCTCCTTGGCCCGATAGAAGGAGCCACGCCAAGCCCACTCTGCACCTGCTCTGCGGCAAGATCGCCTCCGGCAAGTCCACACTCGCCAAGCAGCTCGCCGCCCAACACGGCGCCATTGTGCTGAGTGAAGACGCGTGGCTGGCGCAGCTGTACCCCGGCGAAATCCTGTCGATCACCGACTACCTGCGCAGCGCCCAGGCGTGTTGTGGTGAGCGGGCTTGCCCCGCGCTGGGCTGCGAAGCGGCCCTATAACCTGACCACTCGGTTTATCGGTTTCACCGCGTCGCCTGAATTGGGAGCGCTTCGCACTCCAGCGCGGGGCAAGCCCGCTCACCACAACAATCCCACTCACCACAACAAGCCCGCTAGTGTCGTGATCAGTTCCTGAGTCATCGATACATAGGTATATTGGCGCTCAAGCTCCCGTTACATACGCCTAGCCTATGGACTTCCCATGATCAACTTTCGCCTGATTCGCCACCTGTGGCTGTTCCTTGCCGTCGCCGAAGAACAAAACTTTGGCCGCGCCGCCAAGCGCCTGGGTATGTCGCAGCCACCCTTGAGCGAACAGATTCAGGTACTGGAACAGGCGCTCAAGGTCACGCTGTTCGAGCGCTCCCGGCGGGGTGCCAAGCTGACGCCGGTGGGCGCTGCGATCTTGCCGGCGGTGCGCAAGTTTGCCGAGCAACTGGAGCGCCTGGAGCTGGCGGTGGAGGAGGCGGTGGCGGGGCAGTCGGGCCTGCTGACAATCGGCGCGATTTCCACGGCGATGTTTGATGTGTTGCCGGGCTTGATCGATCAGATGAAGCAGCTATACCCGCATCTGACGGTCTCGGTGCGTGAAATCGACAGTGTCGAGGCCGTGCCGGCGCTGGAGGCGGGGGACATTGACCTGGCCTTCGCCCGGCTGGATGGCGACCTCGGGCCGGCGATCCAGTCACTGCCGCTGCTGGAAGACCGGCTGATGGTGGCCTTGCCCAGCAACCATCCGCTGGCTGCGCGTACGCGCGTCAGCCTGTCGAGCCTGGCCAGCGAACCGCTGGTGATGTTCTCGCGCAAGGTCAGCCCGGTGTATTTCGACAACCTGATCGCCACCTGCCGCGCCAGCGGGTTCTCGCCCCGCGTGCTGCATGAAGTGCGCTCGGTGGCCTCGCAAATCGCCTTCGTCAGCTGCGGCCAAGGCATTGCGCTGGTGCCGGCGTCGTTGAAAAAGCTCGCGCCGGGCAATGTGGTGCTGCGCCCGCTGACGCAAAAACTCAACGTGGTGACCACGGCGGTGGCGTGGAACAGCGAGCGTCCCAACCCGCTGGTCACGGAGCTGGTCGCGCAGTTCCAGGCTCATACGATTGGCGTATGAATGTGTTCCGCTATCCGTCATTTACATCGGGCAGCAAACCCTTGAAATTGGCCGCCTGACTGTTCCAGGAGCTTCAACATGTCGTTCGTCCACACCACGTTGCCGCTGACGGTAGACGGCGTTGCACTGAATATCGCCGCCCTGCGCCGTGAAGGCGAACGTGCGCCCATCGTATTTCTGCATGGCTTTGGTTCGACCAAGGAGGATTACGCCGATATCGTCCTGCACCCGGCATTCGACGGGCACCCTTTTGTCGCCTATGACGCGCCCGGTTGCGGCGAGAGCCAGTGCGCCGACTTGTCGAAAATCTCCATTCCTTTCTTGCTGGAGACGGCATTGCAGGTGCTCGAGCACTTCGACATTCAGCGTTTCCATCTGGTCGGCCATTCCATGGGCGGGTTGACCGCCTTGATGCTGGCCCACCGCTTCCCTGGCCGGGTGCTGAGCTTTACCGACATCGAAGGCAATATTGCCCCTGAAGACTGCTTTCTCAGCCGGCAAATTGTGGATTTTCCCGCCGATGACCCTGAAGCGTTTTTCAACGCCTTTATCGAGCGCACCCGCCACGCGCCGGCCTATGCCAGCGCGCTGTATTCGGCGAGCCTGCGCCACAAGGTGCGTGCCGGCGCGGTACGCGGGATTTTCCAGTCGATGGTCGAGCTGTCCGACCACGGCGACCTGATGGGCAAATTCCTCGGCTTGCCTTGCCCGAAGATGTTCATGTATGGCGAGCAGAACGCTTCGCTGTCTTACCTGCCGCACATCCAGGCGAATGGCGTGCGCCTGGCGCCCATCGCCGAATGCGGGCACTTCCCGATGTATTCCAACCCGGTTGCCCTGTGGCAGCAGATTGCTGACTTCCACCGTCACTGCGGCTGAAACACCCGGTGCCCCTCCCGCCGTTATCGACTCGACAGGCACGGTTGAGCCCGGTTCGCGCGCCACATGTCGTGGCCGCTGACCACCACGATTCCCGCCAGCACCAACAGCGAACCGAACACGAAGGACGTATCCAGCTTCTCATCCAGCAGCCACACACCAAATACCACACCCGATAACGGCGTGAGGAACGACAGCACGCCAAGCCGTGAAGCCAGGTAGCGCCCGAGCAACCAGAACCATACCAGCAAGCTCAGAAACGAGAACACCACGGTCTGGAACGCCAGGCTGGCGATGGCAATGCCGGACAGGTGCAACGTGGTTTGCCCGGTCACACCGGCCACGGCAGCGAGGATCACGCAGGCACCGGCCAATTGGTAAAACAGCGTCAACGGCGCGGGCGCCTCAGCCAGTTTCGAGCAGCGGATGCTCAAGGTGGTGGCGCCCCAGGCGATGGCACCCAGCACGCCCAGCGCATCCCCGACGCGCTGGCGTGTGATCCAGCCTTCGCCTGGCGCAGATGGTGCGTAAAACGCAACCGCGATACCGATAAACGCAATGACAATGCCCAGCCATTGCACGCTGCTCAAACGTTCGCTGGCGAAACGAATGTGCAAGCCAATAGCGGCGAAGATCGGTGCGGTGTACAGAAAAATCACCATGTGCGCCGCCGAGGTGTAGCTCAGCCCAACCGACACCGCGATGTATTCGACGGCGAACAAAACCCCGACGATGACGCCGCCACGCCACGTCTGCACGCGGCACTTTTCGCGATAGCGGCGCACGAGCAACAGAAGGCCCACCATCACGGCGGCCACCCCGGAGCGCAGGGCGATTTGCAACACGGGCGGGACATCCTCGGCCGCCGCTTTGATAGCGACTTGCTGAAGGCCCCAGATGGCACACACCACGATCATCATCACGGTGGCTTTCTTATCAATCGTCTGGCGATTTTCCACGGCACAGCTCCTCTGACTCAGTGGGGGTCAGTCTGGCGCCGTCGTAACGGGGGGATATAGCGAGAAAACGACAAGCGATAGCGCACAATCGTCATTCGTTGCGCTTCGCCGAGCCTGGCGATGGGTGATTTCCGGTCATGAGTGTGATGAGCGCCGCGCTATCGTTTCTCCTTGTCCGGCAGCGCAATACTTGCTCCACGGCAACAACCGGTTGCCACTACTCAGGAGTTTTGCGATGTACTCGATCATGGGCGTTACCGGGCAGGTCGGCGCAGCTGTCGCCAACGCATTGCTGGCAGCCGGCGAGCCCGTGCGCGCGGTGGTGCGCGATGCTGGAAAAGGGGTGGCCTGGGCCGCACAGGGATGTGAGGTGGCGGTGGCCGATGCCAATGACGTGCAGTCATTGACGGGCGCGTTCAGCCACAGCAAAGGTGTCTTCATTTTGCTGCCGCCAAACTTCGACCCGGTTGAAGGCTTTGCGCCCACCCGTCAGATCATCGCCAACATTCATCAGGCGCTCGCCGTGACCCGCCCGGAAAAGGTGGTGTGCATTTCCACCATCGGCGCCCAGGCCAGCCAGCCCAACCTGCTCAACCAATTGCAATTGCTGGAACAAAGCCTGCGCGAGCTGGACCTGCCGGTCACGTTTTTGCGCCCTGCGTGGTTTATGGAAAACCATCAGTGGGATATCGATGCGGCCCGCAGCGGTGTAATTCCAAGCTTCCTGCAACCGCTGGATAAACCGGTGCCGATGATCGCCACGCTCGACGTGGGCCGCACCGCCGCTGAGCTGCTGCGGGAAACCTGGCAGGGCAATCGCATTGTCGAGCTGCAAGCCACCGAAACCGTGACCCCTGACAGCATCGCCCAAACCTTCGCAGAACTGCTCGGGCACCCGGTGCGCATGCAGGTGGTGGCACGTGACACCTGGCAAGCGTTGTTTGAATCCCAGGGCATGCACAATCCGCTGCCACGCATGCAAATGCTGGACGGGTTCAACGAAGGCTGGATTTGTTTTGAAGGTGTGCCGCGCGTCGGTCGGGTCACCTTCAAAGACGTGCTGGCCGGGTTGTTGAACGGTTGAACCGAGGGGGGCAGGAGGGCTGCTTGTTGCAAGCCAGCCCCGTCCGTCAGGCCGGGATAAGCCCCGACGCCTGATAACTCTGCACCAGCTCGTCATACAGGCTCATGTCGGCGCGCGTGCGCGCGATCAACTGTGCGCCGGCTATGGCGGTGTAGATCGCGCGGGCGCGGCGCTGGCACACCTCGGCGCTGCCCGTTTCGAGTTCGGTCAGGCGCTCGGCCAGCCACGCCACGTTGATGTCGGCAAACGTCAGCACTTCGCGCTTTACCTGTTCGGGCAGGTCCTGGTATTCGGCCGCCATGAAGCTGGCAAGGCACAGCCGGTTGTTGTTTTCCAGGGAGTGACGAAAGATCCCCGGGTAGCGCCGCAGGCAGTGAAGCGGGTCCGGATTGTCCTGGCGAACAGCCTCAAGCGTCGCGGCGGCATCTTCCCAATAACGCTTGGCGACGGCTGCGCCAAGGTCGGCCTTGCTGGGGAAGTGGTAATAGATACTCGCGTTCTTGATCCCGACGGTTTCGCCGATGCTGCGGAAGTTGATTCCGCTGTAGCCGTAGTGTTGGCCTGCCGCTTTGGCGGCTTCCAGAATGGCTTCCCGAGCGTTTTCGCTCACGTGTTGGTCCCTCGTTCATTGAGTCGCGTGCGCTGATTCTACGCGCACAATCGCTTGCCTGCCAACTGGTAGGTAGTTGTTGACATGCTCGGGAAAAGCTCGCAATCTTTGCCTACCAATTGACAGGTAGGCGATAGCATCATGACGCTTCAACAGCCACAATCCGCGGTATCCCAAGCCCCTTTGCTGAAAATCCATGACTGGTACAACGGTCCCTACCCGGCACGCGTGCGTATCGCGCTGGCCGAGAAAGGCTTGCTGCCAGACACCGCGTTTGTGCCCGTTAACCTGTGGCAAGGCAAGCACAAACACCCTGACTTTCTGGCCCTCAACTACTCCGGCACGCTGCCGGTGCTGCAACTGCAGGACGGCACACTGATTGCGGAATGCACGGCGATCACCCAATACCTGGACGCCCTGGATGGTCACCCGACCCTGACGGGCACTACGCCTGTCGAGCAGGGCCTGATCCATATGATGACCCGGCGCGCAGAGCTGGAATTGATGGACGCCGTCAGCGTGTATTTCCACCATGCAACCCCAGGCCTCGGGCCCGAGGTGGAGCTGTACCAGAACGCCGAATGGGGCCAGCGCATGGGTGACAAGGCAATCCGGGGCATGCGTTATTTCGATGGCCTGCTGAAGACGCGGCCGTTTGTTGCAGGGGATGCGTTCTCAATGGCTGATATTGCACTGCTCGGTGGCTTGATTTTCGCAGGTCTGGTCAAGTTGCCCGTGCCGCAGGAATGCACAGCGCTACACGCGTGGCACGCCCGTATGAACGAGCGCGACAGCGTTCAGACATGGCGCGCGATGGTGGAGCAGGGCAATCTGCAAAACCAACCGAGCTAAGGCAGCGCCCGGGCCGTGTCCGACGCTTGAGCGGGCACGGCCCCAGGGGTTTTGATGGTCTTGGTCACGATGTAGGTGAAGTACCGTTCAATCGCCAAGTCCTCCATCAGCAACTGATCGATGAAGCGCTGATAGCCGTCGATGTCCGCCGCGCGAATCATCGCGATGTAGTCCACGCCGCCGCCTGTGGCATAGCAGAACTCCACCTCCGGCGCCTCGGCCATGCGGTGCTCGAAGCGGCGCATGTCCTGGGCGGTGTGGCGGGCCAGGGTGATCTCCACCAGCAGTTGCTGGCTTTTGAATACCTGGTTCCAGTCGATAACCGCGCGATAGCCCTTCACCAGGCCCGCGCTTTCCAGCTTGCGCACGCGCTCCCAGGCCGGCGTGACCGACAGGTTGATCGCCTCGGCCAAGCTGGACTTGGTGATGCGCCCGTCCTCGGAAAGGATGCGCAGGATGTTCAGGTCGTAACGGTCAAGCTTGTGCATTGCAGGCAAACTCTGAAACGGGCAAGACAGTATCAGGCCACCAACTGTGGGAGCTGTCGAGCGCCAGCGAGGCTGCGAAGGCGGTGGCATGGGCGAAAGCTTTATAGGCAGTGCCGCCGCTTTCGCAGGCAAGCCAGCTCCCACCTTTGACCTTCATCGCCGGCGAGCACGTGTCCGACGCGATGACGCTGGTTTCCCAAACACCACCAATCCCCTGTGGGAGCTGTCGAGCGCCAGCGAGGCTGCGAAGGCGGTGGCATGGGCGAAAGCTTTATAGGCAGTGCCGCCGCTTTCGCAGGCAAGCCAGCTCCCACCTTTGACCTTCATCGCCGGCGAGCACGTGTCCGACGCGATGACGCTGGTTTCCCAAACACCATCAATCCCCTGTGGGAGCTGTCGAGCCCCGGCGAGGCTGCGATGGCGGCGGCATGGGCGAAATCTCTATTGGCAGTGCCGCCGCTTTCACAGGCAAGCCAGCTCCCACAAGGGTGTGCGTCAGCCAAGGATTTCGCTGGCGACCTGATCAATCGCACCCTTGGTGATGTCGACGATCAGGTCGGCGTCTTCGCGGGTCAGAATCAACGGGGGGGCAAAGCCGAGTATGTCGCCGTGGGGCATGGCGCGGGCGATCATGCCGCGCTCCAGGCAGGCCGCCGAGACTTTCGGGCCGACTTTCAACGCGGCATCGAAGGGGGTGCGCTGTTCGCGGTCGGCCATGAATTCCACGGCCGCGAGCATCCCGTCACCGCGCACTTCGCCCACCAGCGGGTGACCTTCGAGGGTTTCACGCAGGCGACGGTTGAGGTAAGCGCCCACTTGCTCGGCATTTTCGGTGAGGTTTTCGCGCTCCAGAATATCCAGGTTGGCCAACGCCGCCGCCGCGCAGATCGGGTGCCCGGAATAGGTCCAGCCGTGGCCCATGGCGCCGTCGGTGGTCGAAGCCTTTTCGATCACGTCCCAGACTTTGTCGCCAATGATCACCGCCGACAATGGCGCGTAAGCACTGGTCAAGCCCTTGGCCGTGGTGATCAGGTCCGGGCGCATGCCGTAGCGCTGGCTGCCCATTTTCGAACCGAGACGGCCGAAGGCGCAGACCACTTCATCGGCAATCAACAACACGTCGTACTTGTTCAGCACCGCCTGAATCGCCGACCAGTAACCGCCGGGCGGCACCACGATGCCGCCGGTGCCCATCACCGGTTCGCCGATGAACGCCGCCACGGTGTCGGGGCCTTCGGCGAGGATCATTTTTTCCAGCTCGTCGGCGCAGTAACGCACGAACGCCGCCTCATCCATGCCAGCCGGCGCCTTGCGGTACCAGTGCGGGCACACGGTGTGTTTGATGCCTTGTTCCGGCAGGTCGAAATGCTGGTGGAACGCGGCAAGGCCCGTGAGGCTGCCGGTCATGATGCCCGAGCCGTGATAGCCACGGTCGCGGGATATGATTTTCTTCTTCTGCGGACGGCCCAGTACGTTGTTGTAGTAGCGCACCAACTTGATCTGGGTTTCGTTGGCGTCGGAACCGGACAGGCCGTAATAGACCTTTTTCATACCCTGCGGCGCCCAGTCCATGATGCGGCTCGACAGCTCGATAATCGCCTCGGTCGAGTGGCCGACGTAGGTGTGGTAGTAGGCTAGTTCCTTGGCTTGCTTGTAGATCGCGTCGGCTACTTCGGTACGGCCATAGCCGATGTTCACGCAGTAGAGCCCGGCAAATGCATCGATCAATTCACGGCCTTCATGGTCGCGAATGCGGATGCCCGAAGCGCTCTTGATGATGCGGCCTTTCAGCGCGCCGCTGGCGTGGTCATGGGCGTGGGTGGACGGGTGCATGAAGTGCGCGCGGTCCTGTTCGAACAGGCGGTCGAGTTCGTGGTTCATAGCGAGTCTCCTTTGAATTGTCCTTGGTGGTGCAGGCAAAAGTATTTGGTTTCGACAAAGGCTTCGAAGCCTTCGGCGCCGCCTTCACGGCCCAGGCCCGAGGCTTTCATGCCGCCGAACGGAATCGGGTGGCCGGTGAATTTCACGCCGTTGACCGCGATCATCGCGTGGTCAAGGCGGCGAATCAGTGGGTAGATCAGGTCCAGGCGGTTGGAACAAACGTAGGCGGCCAAACCGTATTCGGTGTCGTTGGCCAGGGCGATGGCGTGCTCCAGCGTGTCGAAGGGCATCACCCCCGCAATGGGTGCGAAGTTTTCTTCGCGGTAGATGCGCATTTCGGGGGTCACGTCGGCCAGCACCGTGGGCTGGTAGAACAGGCCGCCGAGGGCGTGGGCTTCACCGCCGACCAGGCGTTGCGCGCCGAGCTGCAAGGCGTCCTCCACGCGTTCTGCGGTGACGTCGAAGGCGGCTTGGTGCATCAGCGGGCCAACGTCCACGCTTTGCTCTTGATCATTGATCAGTGCCGGGCCTACCCGCAGTTCACGCACGGCGGCGGCAAAGCGTTTGAGGAAAGCCGGGTAGATCGAGCGGTCCACGAGGATGCGGTTGGCGGCGCAGCAATCCTGGCCCGAGGTCTGGAATTTAGCTTGCACGGCGACTTTCACCGCCAGGCCCAAGTCAGCATCGGCACACACAATGAACGGCGCGTTGCCGCCCAATTCCAGCGCGACCTTTTTCACATCCTGGGCTGCCGCTTGCAGCACCAATTTGCCCACACGGGTTGAGCCGGTGAAGCTCACCGCGCGCACGCGGCTGTCCTGCACCAGTGTTTGCATGGTCATTTGCGGCTCCCCCAGCACCACGTTGAATACCCCGGCCGGGAAGCCGGCTTCTTCGGCCAGATGCGCCAGGGCAAAGGCGGAATAGGGCGTTTCATGGGCCGGTTTGACCACCACTGTGCACCCGGCGGCGAGCGCGGCAGCGGCTTTGCGGGTGATCATGGCCGAGGGAAAGTTCCACGGCGTCAGCAGTGCGCAAACGCCGACCGGCTCCTTGACGGTGCCCAGGTGTGCGCCGGGGATGTGGCTAGGAATATTCTGGCCGTACAGGCGCCGGGCCTCTTCGGCAAACCAGGGGATAAAGCTGGCGGCATAGGCGATTTCGCCACGGGCTTCGGCCAGAGATTTGCCTTGCTCCAGGCTGAGGATGCGCGCCAGGTCTTCCTGGTGCTCCAGGATCAATGCGGCCCAGCGTTTCAAAATCGTCGCGCGAGCCTCCAGGCTTTGCTCGCGCCAGGCGGGGAAGGCGCGGTGTGCGGCGGCCACAGCAGCAATGATCTGCGGTTGTTCGAGCATCGGCACATGGCCGATCACGTCCTGCGTCGCCGGGTTGTGCACGGCGACGGTGCTGGCGCTGTCACTGTGGACCCAATGGCCGTCGACATAGCACAGCGCCTTGAACAGCAGTGGGTGTTTGTAAGTCATGGTGGTGGCTCCCAATCGTCTGAGTGCAGTCATGCTAGGGCAGGGTGGTGTGGAGAAAAGCGGGTTTGGCGGGGGTGTGGCTTGGTGTTTTTTCTGATTAGGGTGGCTCGTACGGCGATTTCTCTGGGAACCATCCCTGTGGGAGCCGGGCTTGCCCGCGATGCAGGCACCTCGGTGTCACTGCAATACCGAGGTGAGGCAATCGCGGGCAAGCCCGCTCCCACAGGGGGTTGGGGTTATTTGGCGGTTTTTGCGTTGGCAACCCAGCCGTCAAATGTCGCCTTGTTTTCACTCATCCAGTCATCCGCCAGCTTGCGGATGTTGCGTTCGCTGGAACCGTCCGCGCTGATGGTTTTTTCCCAGTAGCTCCAGGTCGACTGCGGGAAGGTCATCTGTTCCACTAACTTTTTCACAGCCGGGTTGGCTGCGATGAACTGCTTGTTGCCGATGGCGTACCAGTTCCACGCCGCCATCGCCATGCGGCACGGGTCGGCGCCACCGGCGCAGCCTTCGACACCCGGGGTCAGCGCTGAAACCGTGCTGGGCACATTGCCCGGCAACGCATCAAACGGCGTCGGCAGCCACACCACGTCCTTGCCCGGGACCATGGTGTTGGTCATCCACGAGGGCGCCCAGGCATAGAAAAACACCGGCTCGCCACGTTTGAGGCGGGCCACGTTTTCAAACATCAGCGCTTCGTACTTGCCGCGCACCGGGTTGACGGTGGCTTTCAAACCGAATTTGTCGAGCTGGTAATCCACCACGTCACCGCAGCCCCAACCCGGGTCGCAACTGATCAGGTCAGCCTTGCCGTTCTTGCCGAACAGCGCGGCGATCTTCGGGTCTTTGAGCTGCTCAAGGCTGGTGATGTGGTAGGCGTCGGCGGTTTTCTTGTCGATCATGTAGCCGTTGTAACCGGCACCGGTGATCGAGCCGCCGCCAACCACTTCGGTGCGGTCCTTGACCTTGTCGAAGCTCGGTTGCAGCTGTGGCAACGTCACGTCCATCGACAGGTCCAGGTCGCCCTGGGCCGCTGCCGGGAAGAACAGCGTGGTGTTGACGGTGCTCAGCTTGCTCGCATAGCCCAGGCGCTTGGCGGCTTCGATGGCGATCTTGGTGATGACGTAATTGCCACCGGTACTTTCCGACTGCACGAAACGGATGGTTTTGCCATCGCCGGGCAGGGTCTCGGCCATGACCGAAGCGCTCCCCAGGTACAACAGTGCTGTACATGCCAGCGCGGCGTTGAATGGACGCATCATGATTTCCTCGTTGTTTTTCTCGTTATGGTTAAGGGTTGGCAGTTAAAACCGACGTCATGATTTCTTGTTATGCGCTGACCGCCCGCAGGGTGAACAGCCGCTTGAACAGCGATTTGCGTTTGCCGGGTGTGGGTTGCGCGAGGTTCTGGGTGATGCGATCGAGCATCATCGCCAGCAGCACGATGGCGATCCCGCCGACGGCGGCACGGCCCACGTCCATGCGCCCCAGGCCTTGCAGCACCACCAGGCCCAGGCCTTCGGCGCCGATCATGGCGACCACCACCGACATCACCATGGCAGTGAGCACCGTCTGGTTAAGGCCACCCAGAATGGTCGGGATGGCCAGGGGTAACTGGATTTCCCAGAGCAATTGCTTGCGGTCGGCGCCAAAGGCCAGGCCGGCTTCCACCAGTTCGGTTTCGACCATGCGGATGCCCAGGTAGGTAAAGCGAATCAGCGGCGGGCACGCCGAGATCACCACCGCCACTTCACCCGACACGGTGCCCACGCCAAACAGCATCACCACCGGCACCAGGTACACAAAGGTCGGCGTGGTTTGCATGATGTCGAGGATCGGCCGCATCACGCCCCACACCCGCTCACTGCGCGCGCACCACACGCCCACCGGAATGCCGACCACCATGCAGATCACAATCGCGGTGGTAATCAGCGACAGGGTGGTCATGGCTTCGTCCCACACGCCCAATGCGGCAATCACCACCAGCGCGACGGCACTGAAAATCGCCACGCCGAGGGTGGCGGCGCGGTAGGCGATGAGGAACATCAACACCACCATCACCGGGAATGGAATGGCGTGGATCAGCGTGTCGCTGAACCCCAGCAAATGCTCCACCGGCCAGCGAATCGCCTGGAAGAGCGGGCGCAGGTGAATGCCGATCCATTCCACGCCTGTGCTGATCCATTGGTCCACGGGCAATACAGCGAGGTCTTCTGACTTAAGCATGGTGTGCAACCTCCGAAACGGCAGGGCGAGGGGGCGGGACGCTGGCGATGCAGTCGAGGATATGCGCGCTGTTCAGCGTGCCGATAAACACGCCGTCCGTATCGACCACCGCCACGGGATGGCCAGGTTTGAGCTGGCGCGCCACTTCCACCAGCTTGGCGTGGGCCGGCACGCTGACGAACTGCGGCGACAAGCGCTGCAGGGCATCGCCCCCGGCACCGACAGCCAGCAAGGCACCGGAATCCAGCACGCCCACGGCCTTGCCGGCGGCGTTGAGTACAAAGGCGCTGGCGCTGTCATTGCCGACGATGCGCGTGTCGCCCTGTACCAGCAGGGTGCTGGCGGGCTGCATGATCGAGCGCGCGTCGAACAGCCGTGAGCGGTCCACCTCACGGGTGAAGCCGGCCACGTAATCGCTGCCCGGGTCGGCGACAATTTCCTGGGGCGTACCTTCGCGCACCACTTGGCCGTCGGCCATGATCGCAATGCGCGTGCCCAGCTTCAGGGCTTCCTGGAAGTCGTGGGTGATGAACAGAATGGTTTTTTTCAGGGTGCGCTGCAGGCGCAGCAACTCGTCCTGCATCTCGGTGCGGATCAGCGGGTCGAGGGCGCTGAAGGCTTCATCCATGATCAGCACGTCGGCGTCGGTGGTCAGCGCGCGGGCCAAACCGACACGCTGGCGCATGCCACCGGACAGTTCATGGGGGTGGTGGTCAGCCCACTTGGCCAGGCCGACCACCGCCAGCACTTCCAGGGCACGCTTGCGCCGTTCGGCAGCGGGCACGCCACGCAGCTTGAGGCCGAACTCGGTGTTCTCGATCACGGTCTTGTTCGGCAACAGGGCGAAATGCTGGAACACCATGGAGATCCGCGTGCGGCGCACTTCGCGCAGCTCGTTTTCGTTGAGGGTGACCAGGTCCTTGCCGTCCAGCAGGATTTTGCCAGCGGTCGGCTCATTCAGGCGGTTGATGCACCGCGCCAGGGTGGATTTACCCGAGCCGGAAAGGCCCATGATCATGTAGATCGCGCCGCTGGGCACCGACAGCGACACGTTATTGAGGCCGACCACCGTGGCGGTCTCGGCCAGAATCCGGTCTTTGCTGGCACCGGCGGTCAAGAGCTGCATGGCTCGGTCGGGCGTGGAAGAGAACACTTTATACAGGTTCTCGATCTTTAGTCGTTCGCTCACCCATTGCCTCCAATTGTTGTTTTGCTATCTGCGGAAATTTCATCAAGAGAAATTTTTGGCTACTGGCAGTCAAAGGTCCGTCGGTGGTGCAGTCGCAAGGGTGCAACGCAAAAATTTCTTGTTGTCGGGCACAGCAGTTACAGCATGAGCTTGTGGCGGGTGCAAGGGTTGGGCGTCAGCCGGTAGGCGCGTCCATCGGCGGCATGCTTTCACGTGCCTTGCGCGCCACACGGAAGGCTTCGACGCCCGCCGGAATCCCGCAATACACCGCGATCTGCACCAGTGCCGCGCGCAGTTGCTCGTCAGTCAAACCATTGCGCAGGGCGCCGCAAAAATGCACGCCGAATTCATCCATGCGCCCCAGCGCCGCGAGCATGCCCAGGTTGAGCAGGCTGCGTTGCTTGAGGTCCAGGGCGTCGTCGGTCCAGACCATGCCCCAGCAATATTCATTCAGCACGTCCTGAAAGGGCCGTGAAAAAGTGTCGGCCCGGCCCAGCGCCTGGTCAACGTAGGCGTCTCCCAGCACCTGGCGGCGGACGCTTTCGCCCTCGGCCTGCAATGACTTATCCATGGTGAGTCTCCGAATCGGTAAGAAAGTCGCGCATCAGCGCCGCGACCCACTGCGGCGCTTCGATCAAAATGCAGTGGCGCAGGCCCGGCAGAATGCGCAGGGTCGAGCCTTCAATTTGCGCGTGCATGAACGCCGCCATGCGCGGGTTGGAGCCGAGGTCGTCAGCGCCCGTGGCAATGAGTGTCGGGCAGCGGATCTGCCCCAGTTGCTCGCCAAAATCCGATTCGGCCAGGACGCGGTACGCCGCCGCATAACAGCCCGGATCGTTGGCGGCATTCAGTTGGCGCAAACGCAACACGGCTTGCGGGTTTTGCGCCTGAAAATCCTCGGTCAACCAGCGCGCCAGCGAGGCTTCGTAATGGGCCACCGGCTCGCCGGCTTGCAGGGCGACGAGGCGGGCTTTGACGCGCTCACGCTCATCGGCAGTGCGCCCGGCCACGGTCGAGAGCAGCACCAACCGCCGCACGCGGTCCGGGTGCGTCAGCGTCAAACGCTGAGCGATCAAACCACCGAGCGAAAACCCCGCCAGATCGAACCGGTTGAAACCCACGTGTTCCGCCAGCGCCAGGGCCTCACCGACCAGATGGTCGATCTCGTAGCGCCCCGGGGTGCGGGAAGACTGCCCATGGCCGCGCAGGTCGAACGTCAGCACGGTGAAGTCATCTTTCAAACCCTGCACCACCTCGGCCCAGGCTTGCAGGCTGGAACCCACGCCATGAATGCACACCAGCGGCCGAGGTCCATGCCCATCCAGCCGGTAGTTGAGCGTGACATTCGCCACGCTGAGCTGTTGTGAGTCGCCCATGGCTTACCCCGCGACCGCTTCGCGGCGTTTGGCGCGCTCGCGTTCGGCGAACACCGGCATCACTTCGTCGATAAACAGGCGCAAGGTCTGCTTCTGCAATTCGAAGGGCAGGTTGAAGGTCAGGCCCAGGCAGTACTGATCGACGCCGGCGGCTTCGTAGTCGAGCAGCTTGGCGATGATCTCGTCCGGGGTGCCGAACATCAGGTTGCGCCGGATGTTGTCTGGGTTGTAGTTCTCTTTGCCGCGCACCGCTTCAAAAGGCACTGGCTCGGGGAAACCGTTGCGCACGGTGCCGACGTTCTGCATCAGGTTCTCGAAGGCGCGGCCAAAATCCATGCTGTGCTGCACGGGCACTTGCCAGTCTTCGGCGTTGGCGTACACACAAGTACGGCGCTGCATCATGAAACGCGGGCGCGGCACGTGGGGGTTGTCGGCCACGGCCTTGTTGAATTTCTCGCCAAGCACGGCGATTTCCGCCGCGGGCAGAGAGAGCGGGGTGGAAAGGATATTGGCGCCGATGCCCACCGCCCAGTCGAAAGTGCCCGGGTCGCGCGCGGCCACCCAGATGCGCGGGTGGTCCTTTTGCAGGGGTTTGGGCACGGCGGCGGTCAGCGGGAATTTCCAGTAGTGGCCGTCGTGGGCATAGTCGCCGGCCCAGAGTTTCTGCACCGCCGGCACCAGCTCCTTCATGTAGCCGACGCCTTCCTGCTGTTGCAGGCCGGGGGTCATGCGGTCGAACTCGTACTGGTACGAGCCCCGGGCGATGCCGAACTCTAGGCGGCCTTGGGTCAGGTGATCACACAGCGCCGCTTCACCGGCCAGGCGGATCGGGTGCCAGTAGGCCGCCGCAATCGTTGCGGTGCCCAGGCGGATGCGTTCGGTGTGCTGGCCGAGCCAGGTCAGGGTCTGGAACGGGTTCGGCGCGATGGTGCATTCCAGGGTGTGGTGCTCGGACGTCCACAGGGTTTCGAAACCGCCTTCGTCGGCGATCTTCGCCAGTTCCAGCAGGTTGGCCATGACGGTCTGCATCGGCACGTCCGGGGAGAAACGTTCCATGCTCAGGGATACGGCAAATTTCATGTGAGGCTCCTTTATTAATCAGCGCAGGCGAATCACGAACGGGTCCTGCATTTCGCCGGAGTAGTCGATGACCACGTTCTTGGCGCGGGAGAACTCGCGCATCACGTCAAAGCCGCCGCGTCGCCCGTAGCCGCTCTGTTTGAAGCCGCCGTTGGCTGACATGTAGGCCGAGCTGCGATAGGTGTTGATCCACACCGTGCCGGCGTCGATGCGGTTGGCAAAGCGCAGGGCGCGGTCGATGTTCTGGGTCCAGATCCCCGAGGCCAGGCCGTAAGAGGTGTCGTTGGCCAGGCCTATCATTTGTTCTTCGGAACTGAACGGCATCACGCCGACCACTGGCCCGAACAGCTCGTCGCGCATGAACGGCATGTCGTTGCTGGCATTGGCCATCACCGTGGGTTCGAAGTACCAGCCTTCGTTCAGGTGGGCCGCGCTTGGGCGTTTGCCGCCGATGGCGGCCTGGGCGCCTTGCTGCAGGCCGCTGGCGATATAGCCTTCGATTTTTTGCAACTGAGCTTGCAGTGCGAGTGGGCCAATGTCGGTGTTCGCTTCCATCGGGTGGCCGACGGTGATCTTTTGCGTACGCGCCACCAGCGCCTCGACAAAGCGGTCGTAGATCGAGGCTTCGACAAAGCAGCGTGACCCGGCCACACAGCTTTGCCCGGCGGCGGCAAAAATCCCCGACACCACGCCATTCACGGCCTTCTCGATATCGACATCGGCAAACACCACGTGGGGCGACTTGCCGCCCAGTTCCATCTGGCACGGCACCAAATTGTTCGCCGCGTTGCCGGCAATGCGGCGACCGGTGTCGGTGCTGCCGGTGAACACGTATTTGGCGATGTCCGGGTGGCGGGTCAGCGCATCGCCGGTGATGGCGCCATTGCCGGTGACCACGTTGACCACGCCTGCCGGAAAGCCCGCCTCGATAATCAATTCAGCCAGGGCCAGCGTCGAGGCGCTGGCATGTTCCGACGGTTTGATCACCACGGTATTACCGATGGCCAGGCAGGGCGCCAGGGTGCCGGTGAGCAGCATCAGCGGCGAGTTCCACGGCGTGATCATGCCGACCACGCCCAGCGGCTCGCGGCTGCTGTAGTTGAGCTGGTTGAGCTTGTTGACCGGGATCACGTCGCCTTGCAGCTTGTCGGCCATGCCGGCGAAGTAAATGTAGGCGTCGGGCAGGGCGCTCATTTGTGCGCTCATCTCGCGCAGCAGCTTGCCGTTGTCGCGGGTTTCCAGCAGCGCCAGTTCTTCGGCGTGTTCGGCCACCAGTTGCGCCAGGCGGTAGAGCAATTTGCCGCGCGCGGTGGGCGTCATGTAGCGCCATTGCGGGTCATGGAAGGCGCGCTTGGCCGAGGCGACTGCGCGGCCGACATCGCTGGCATCGCCTTGGGCGAACTGGTACCAGGATTTGCCCGTGGTGGGGTCGAAACTGTCGACATAGGTGTCGCTGGCGGGTACGTCGAAGCGGCCGTCGATAAACAGGTTGAGACGTTGGCCCTCAAGGGCGCTGACCGTGGTTTTCATGCAAGTGTCCTGTGGGTGCGGATCAAAGCGGGGCGTTTTCGAGCATCGCGATGCGACCGCTCGCGGCAGAGCCGGTGTAGATGCCGAACTGCTGGTTTTCGCGTTCGCGGGCATAGCGGCGCACCACCGAACGCAGCTCGTTGACGGGCATCAGCTCAATGGGCAAGTCGTCCAGCGGGAAGAAGCGCAGGGTGTCAGGCAGCTCGGCGTCCAGCGCGCCGAGCCTGGCGCGGTAGATCAGGAAACCGGGGTCGGTGTCGTCCACGTCAAACACCGAGTACAAAAAGGTCGACTCCAGTTCCACCGGCAAGGCGCTGGCACCGGCGTCGATAAAACCTTTGCGCTTGCCGGCCACGGGCAGAGTCCAGCCGCCCTTGCCGTCGGCGCGGAACAGAATCGCGCCGTCGGTTTCGATCAGGTAACCGATGATCATCTTGTGCGAGTCCAGCCAACTGGCGGGCAGCGGGTCCTGGATGTTCGCGTAGCGCCCCCGGCAGAACACCAGCGGCAGCTTGGGGCTGGTACCGAAGGCGCGCACCTGGCCGATCAGCACCAGGTGGTCGCCCGCGTCGATGCGCTGGTCCACGGTGCAGTCAAACCAAGTCAGGCTGTCGGTGAGGATCGGCGCGCCGGTGTGCACAGTGTCGTGGTGGACGGTGTGGAACTTGTCCGGCGACTTGGAGGCAAAGGTGCCGGACACCTCGACTTGCCCTTCATGCAGCAAGTTGACGGCAAAGTGTTCGCTCACGGCGAACGCGCCGTGGCTGGCAGCGGACTTCCCGACGCACACCAGCAGCAGTGGCGGGTCGAGGGAAACCGAGGTAAACGAGTTGGCGGTCATGCCCCGTGGGTGGCCGTCGGCATCGTGGGTGGTGATCACGGTCACGCCGGTCACGAAGGTGCCGAATGCCTGACGCAAAGCGCCTGGGTCGACGGCTGCAACGTGAGTTTCGGTACTCGGCATCGGAGTGCTCCTGTTGTTGGGGTGTGAAGCAAGCCTACGGGCGGTTCCAACCCCAGGCTTGCAGCGATCACGGGTAAAACGCTGGAAAGTTTTTCGCGGTTTCAGAGGAGCTTCAGTCCTTGGGCTGCTCGGCTTCCATCTCCGCCATGTCCTGGTAGCGGTCGGCAATGCGCGGGTGGGCACGGGAGCCGTCGGAGGCGCCGATGGCGATCAGCACTTCATCCGGGCCCGGGGCGTCGGCCACCTGGAAGTTGGCGGTGAGGAAGTGCGAACGCTTGCCGGTTTCGCTTTTGTGCACCATCGGCAGGGCGAGCAGGGCGCCCGGGGCGTTGCGGGTGTTGGTGAAGCTCAAGTAAGCGGTGCCTTCCACAGCTTCGCGGAACAGGTTGCCAAAGCGCAGGGTGTGGATCAGGCCTGAGGCGTGCTCGATCTCACCGTTGACGCCCACGGCGGCGGCCTTGCCAAACGCTTCGACCTTGCCGCCGGGCATCAGGGCGATCAGGCGGCGGGTCATTTCATAACCCAGCCCAGGCGCCAGGCGCAGGATTTCGGGACGCAGGTTTTCGACGAACCCCTGGCCCGCCCAAGGGTTTTTCAGGATCGCGGCCACCACGATCAGCGTGATGGGTTTGCCGGCGTCCTTGCCCCCTTCGATAAAGGTTTCTTCGATAAAGGTGCAGTATTTCCTGACGCCCAGATTGTCCAGATTCATGATGAAGTGTCGCCCTTGTGGCTGTTGGTTTGACCCAAGGCTATGAGAGAAGGTAAAACCCGTCTTCCGCCGTTTCATCGTATAAATGCACTGGACATTGCTCGTAAGCAGAGCAAGTATCAGGCGGGCCGGGCAGGCACCTTGGCTGCCATGATCCACACGTTCGGGTGAGCGCCTTGAATCGAGAAATGCAGATCCTGTCGCTGCGTGATGTCGCCAGCCAGATCAATTCCGGGGGCGACCTGCAGTCGATGCTGCACCAACTGGTGTACGCCAGTTGCCGCCATACCCACTGGACCATGAGTTCGATCATGGCCATCGACATGGAGGCGGGTTTCGGCCACGTCATCGCCCGGCATGACCCGACGCTGGTGCAACGGCCATTGGTGGACAGCTGGGAGTTGTCGTCGAGCCCGGTGATGACCGCGTTGCAGCGCAACGAGCCGGTGTTCATCCGCGACGTGCGCGATTGCGAGTACCCCGGCTATCGCCGCGAGTCGGTGGAGCGCGATTACCGCACGGTGATGGTGATGCCGATGAACTGCACCGACTTCGACGGCCGGCCGATGGTGCTCAGCGTGATCTCACGCACGCTGATGGACGTGTCCGAGGAAGACCGCGTGTTCCTCGGCATGATCATTCACCTGGGCGCCATTGCCGTGGAGCGCCAGCGCCAACTGGAAGCCGAACGCCGCGCCGCCGAGCGCCTGCAGCAGGCGCTGCATGTGCATACCTCGATGCTGGAGCATGTGTTGGGCGGTGGCTCGGTGACGTCGCTGTCGCTGATGGTCGGCAACCAGTTGCCCAACCCGGTGATCGCGGTGGACTTCACCGCCAACCAGGTGGTGGCGGGGCGCTCGCCCGACACAGCGCTGTTCGATGACGCCACCTGGCAGGCCGCCGCCGCTGGCGTGCTCAGTGTGCAAATCACCAAGGCCGCGCAAGAGAGCCTGCGCAGCGCGCTGCGCAACACTGTGAACCTGTTCCTTGACGACGGCCACCGCCCGTTCACCCTGCGCGCGCAGATCGAACCGCTGATGGTCGACCACGAACTGGTCGGCGCGCTGGTGCTGTTCCCGGTGGCGGCGCCGGTCAATGAGTTGGACCTGCTGATGCTCGAAAGCGCCAAGTTCGCCTTGAGCGTGCAGATGATGCGCAGTTTTATCCGCTTTCGCTTTGAAACCCGTACCCAGACCGAGTTGCTGTTCGAAGTGCTTGAAGGTCGCTGGCGCGATGCCGATGACATCCAGCAACGCGCCCAGCGCCTGGGCATCAGCTTTAACAGCGCGCAGCAGATGATCATCATCGACTACGGCGCCAAGGCCCGCGAAGCCAAGAACCTGCACCACAACGTTGCGCGCATTCTCGCGCGGGCGTCGATCCCGGCCACGGTGATCAGCGTCGATAACGGCCTGGTGTGCCTGGTGCCGGCCGAGGGTGAAAAGGGCCGCGAGCGCCGGGCCAAGGTCAAGCGCCAGATGGCCGAGGACTTGGCGCATTACCTGGGCGCAGAACCCATCCTGCTGGCCAGCGGGGTGTGCAATGCGCTGGCCGACTACCCGGCTGCCTGGGAGCGCTGCCGCAGGTTGATCGATATCGCGCGCTCGTTTGGCCGCAGCGGGCCGATTTCCGATCAGGACTTCGGCCCCATCCCGATCTTCGTGGCCGCCGTGGGCGGTGAAGACATCCGCACCTTCGTCAACGAAAGCGTCGGTGCGATGCTGGAACACGACCGCAAACACCAGACCCCTTACCTGGAAACCCTCACCGCCTACCTGCGCGAAAGCTGCCGCAGCCAGGCCTGCGCCGACGCGATGGGCGTGCACGTGACGACGCTGCGTTACCGGCTGGCACGGATTCAGGAACTGTTCGGGATTGATGTAGAAACGCCGGAGCGCCGCTTTGCGACGGAGCTGGCGATTCACTTGCAGCGGGTGATCGACAGTTAAGTTATGGTCATTGCCTCGAACCGAAGTCGCCGCGCCATGAATACGCCAACCGAACACCTGATCCTCGCACCCTTCACTGACGCACTGCCCGCGCCGATCTACTTTCGCGCGGCGCGCATGCCCGCGTCCGCCGCTTACCCGACCCACCACCACCCGTGGGGCGAGTTTGTGTATTCATTCAGCGGCGTCATGGAACTCAAGCTCGACGGCGTGCATTTCATTGCGCCACCGCAATTTGGCGTGTGGCTGCCGCCGCAGGTCGAGCACAACGCGATGAATCACCAGGAAGCTTGTCACTGCTCGCTCTACATCGCACCGGCGCTCTGTGAGCGCCTGCCCGCCGAAGCCTGTGCGCTGACCATCACGCCCTTGATCCGCGAACTGCTGGAGGAACTGCACGCGTCCCCGCCCGGGCCGGTCCAGACGGCCGAGGAAACCCGGTTGCTGACGGTGTTGCTCGACCGCTTGAACCGCACCTCCCGCGTAGGCAGTTACCTGCCGGGCTCCAACGACCCGATCCTCGCGCCGATCCTTGCCGCCCTGGAGCAAAACCCCGCAGATGGGCGCTCGCAGGCGCAGTGGGCCAGCGCGGTCAACGCCACCGAACGCACATTGCTGCGCCGCTGCCAGCGGGATTTGGGCATGTCGTTGGCGCAGTGGAAGCAGCGCTTGAAGGTCACCGCTTCACTGCCAAGGCTCAAGGCCGGGGCGTCGGTGGAAGCGGTGGCGTTTGATCTGGGCTATGGCAGTTCTTCGGCGTTTATAGGTATGTTTCGCAAGCTCACGGGGGAGACGCCGGATGAGTATCGGAAAAAACGACTGAGTTGAACCTCACTTTCAAGGACAAGCATGCCCCTGATCACGGAACGTGTAGCACTGGCCCGCAACGGCGCCAACGATAAAGTCATTTGCCGCATGCCTTCAGGCTGGGCGGTGATGGGCGATGTACAGTTTTTGCCGGGTTATTGCCTGTTGCTGCCTGATCCGGTGGTCTGCAGTTTGAATGATCTGGACGTTGAAGCCCGTGCGGTTTACTTGCTGGATATGGCCCGAATCGGTGATGCGCTGCTGAAGGCCACCGGCGCCTTGCGCATCAACTATGAGATCCTCGGTAATTCCGAACCGGAGCTGCATTGCCATATTTTCCCTCGGTACGCGGCTGAACCGGACGACAAACGCAGGATGCCCGCCTGGTTTTACGACTGGAAAGCTGCCACGCCTTACGCAGAGGAGCACCACGGAGACCTTCGCCAGCAACTGGCAGCGTTGCTCACTGCGGGAGCCGACGCATGATGCAAAGAAACCGGCTGGCGCAGGCCGGGTACCCGCTGTTTAAAGCGTGCAAGGATGTGTGGTACCGGGCGGGAGAGGTCGAGGCCGGGCAGCGCGAGTTTCTGGTGCAGGACCCGGATGGCTATCTGGTGCGGCTGGTTGAACGGCTTGGGGAAAGGCCGGCGGTGCGCTGACGCTTGGAGGAGGGGCCGGCGAGTGCCGGCCCCTCGTACCCGGTCATCCGGCGACGGCATTCAGTTCTGCAAACGCGTCATCCGGTATTTTTACTTCGCCTACCGCCAGGTTTTCATGCAAGTGCGCCACCGATGAGGTGCCCGGGATCAACAGGATATTCGGCGAGCGGCGCAGCAGCCACGCCAGTGCCAATTGCTTGGGTGTCACGCCCAGCCGCTGAGCAACGCTTGAGAGCGTGGAGGATTGAACGGGGGTAAAACCGCCCAGCGGGAAGAACGGCACGTAGGCAATCCCGTCACGGGCCAATTCGTCGATCAGGGCGTTGTCCTGCTGATGGGCGATGTTGTAGAGGTTCTGCACGCAGACGAATTTGACCAGGGTGCGCGCCTCGGCCACCTGGGTCGGGGTCACATTGCTTATGCCGATGTGGTGCACCAGGCCCTGCTGTTGCAGCTCGGCCAATACGCTCAATGAGGCTTCGATAGAGCCTTCCCCCGGGCCCATCAGGTTGTACGTCGAGCGGAAGTTGACCACCTCCAGCACGTCCAGCCCCAGGTTGCGCAGGTTGTCATGCACGGCCTGGATCAGTTCATCCTTTGACGGGGCTGGATGCCAGCCGCCTTGATCATCGCGGCGCGCGCCGACCTTGGTGACGATTGTCAGGTCATCGCGGTACGGGTGCAGCGCCTCGCGGATGAGCCGGTTGGTGATGTGCGGGCCGTAAAAATCACTGGTGTCGATGTGGTTGACCCCGGCTTCCACCGCTGCGCGCAGCACGCCAAGCGCCGCCTCGCGGTCCTTGGGCGGGCCAAACACACCTGGCCCTGCCAGTTGCATCGCGCCATAGCCGATGCGATACACGTCATGGTTGCCGAGGGAAAATGTGCCGCTGTTGGCCAAACGGGTCATCGCTGTCACCTTGCTTCACCTGAGTAAGGCACTAATATGAAGGATCCTTCAGATTTGAGAATTCGCATTCAATGAGCACGCTGAAAGCCTCCTTGAAGCCAAGAAAATCAGCGGTTCAGGCGCGCTCCAACGCCACGGTCGAGGCGTTGCACACCGCAACCCTTCAGGTTTTGACTCAGCAAGGCTTGCTGCGCTGCACCACCACGCGGGTGGCTGAGCGTGCGGGAATGTCGGTGGGCAGCCTGTATCAGTACTACCCGAACCGCGATGCGCTGCTGGCGGCGATCCTGGAAAAACACCTGACCAACGTCGCCGAGGCGGTTGAACAGGCGTGTGAGCTGTATTCGCGGCGGCCGGTCGAGGACATGGCGTGCGGCTTGGTGTCGGCATTACTGGCGGTCAAACTGCAGGACCCGGCAGTGTCCAAGGCGTTGTACGCGATTGCGGCGGAGCGGGGCGGGGCGCAGTTGGTGGCGCGCCTTCACACGCGCATGGTCGGTGCAATCGCTGGCATGCTGGCGACGGCAACCGATACGCGGTTTGCAGACCCCGCGCTGACCGCTGCGATCGCGCTGAGCGCCATCGCCGGCCCGGTGCGCACGTTACTTGAAGGCAACGCGTCAGCGGTGTTCGAGTCGAATATCGCAGAGCAGACCACGCTGCTCTTGAAAGCCTACCTGCAAGCCCATCAAACGTTTTAACCCACTCTCAAGGAAGGCGGCCCTCACATGCGCGAACGCAAAGCAGCACGACTGCTGGTCATCAGCCCCTCTAACGCGGTGCTTCTGTTCCGGTTTGTGCACACCACCGGCGCGTTGGCCGGCGACAATTATTGGGCTACACCCGGGGGTGGCGTTGAAGCCGGCGAGACTTTCCGCGACGCAGCCGTTCGCGAACTGCGCGAAGAGACCGGCATCGTGGTCGAGCGCGTGGCAGATTCCCTGGCTGAGCGCAGCTTTCCAATGAAGCTGCCCAGCGGCGAAACAGTCTTGGCCGTCGAGCAGTATTTTGTGGTTCACGCGCAAAACGAAGCGCTTTCAAAGGCCGAGTGGACGCTGGAAGAGACCCGGGTCATGGCCGATCATCACTGGTGGAGCGCACAGGCGCTGCGCGCGGTCGAGGAGACGGTGTTCCCCGAAACGCTGGTTGAAATGCTCGAGCAAGCAGGCGTGTTTACACCCGCATGAACGCGCGGCTCAACTGAGAATTGCGTGGGTCTCGAGCACCCGCGCATAGTCCATCGCCAGGTTGCTCAGGGACAGCGCATGCACGTCCTCGGCGGGCCAGAGCCGGCCCGACAAGTCGGTTTGATCAAACGTATAGCAGGCATCTGCGGCCACGATCACGTCAAAGCCCAGGTTGCCGGCCGAGCGCGCGGTAGATTCGACCGAGTTATTGGTGATCACGCCGACGATCACCAACTGCCGGATGGCGCGCGCATGCAGCCAGCGCTCCAGCCCCGTGGCGGCAAAGGCATCCGGGACGTTTTTTTCTACTACGTGTTCCTGTTTTAGCGGCGCCAGGGCTGGCTGGAATTCGCAGCCCGGCTGTCCCGGCCAGAAGACCGAGCCGGGCGTGCGCGACATATGCCGCACATGCACCACGGGCCGCCCGGCCTGCCGCCATGCGCCGAGCAGCGACTGCATCCGTAACTCGGCGTCCGGGTTGTTCCGGCGCCCGAGGCTGGGCCGGTTCATGCCTTCCTGCATGTCGATGATCAGCAGCGTTGCGTTTACGTCCAACCGTGTCATGGCTCGCTCCTTCGATGGGGTGATGCACTCTATCTCAGCGCAGCTTTTCGAGCATCTGGTAGTACCACATGCCCACCGCCAGCATCGGGTTGCCGAACACATCGCCCAGCGGCACCTTGATGTGTTTGCAGCCGGCAAAGGTGTCGAATTTGCCCAGGGTGCCGGTCAGCGCTTCGGCCATGATCTCGCCCATGATGTGGCTGGTGGCGATGCCATGCCCCGAGTAACCCTGGCAATACCAGACGTTGTCCGACAGCTTGCCCAATTGCGGCACGCGGTTCATCACGATGCCCATCGCGCAGCTCCACTGGAACGCGATGTCCACACCTTTGAGTGCCGGGAAGGTGCGTTCGATGCAAGGGCGCAACTCGGCAGCGATGTCCCGTGAATCGCGCCCGGAATAGTTGGCGCCGCCGCCGAACAGCAGGCGACCATCGCCGGTCAGGCGGTAGTAGTCGAGTACAAAGCGGCAGTCGTAAACCGCCAGGTCCTGCGGGTTGATCTGGCGTGCCAGCGCGCCCAAAGGCGCGGTGGTGACGATGCCGCCCATGGCCGGGAAGATCTTGCCCTTAAGCTGTTTGGGCTCGAGCTTGTGGTAAACGTCACCGGCCAGCATGACCTGGCGCGCATCGATACGGCCCCCGGCGGTGATCACAGCCGGCCGGTCGCCATGAATGATTTCCAGGACCTCGGAGTTTTCGAAAATCAACGCGCCCAGGCTGTGCGCCGCGCGCGCTTCGCCCAGGCACAGGTTGAGCGGGTGCAGGTGCAGATTGCGCGTGTTTTTCAGCGCGCCGAGGTACAGCTCGCTGTCCAGATGCTGACGTACGCCCGCCTGATCGAGCAGGCTGACCTGGCCGCCCATGCCGCGCCGTTGCGCTTCGTCGTGAAAGGCGCGTAATTCGGTCATGTGCGAGGGTTTCATGGCGGCGTGCAAGTGGCCGTGCTTCAGATCACAGTCAATCGCATATCGGCTGACCCGCTGCTCGATGATTTCGTGCCCGCGCCAGCGCAGGTGCCAGATGAAATCGTCCACTTCATCGCCTAGGCGTTTGCGCATTTGTTGGCGCATCGCCTCGTCACCCGACAGGCTGCCCGTAACTTGCCCGCCATTGCGCCCGCTGGCGCCCCAGCCGATGCGGTGGGTTTCAACGATTGCCACCTTGAGCCCGCGTTCGGCCAGTTCCACCGCGCTGGCGACGCCGGTGAAGCCGCCGCCGATGATCACCACGTCCACGCTGACCTGGCCCTGCAAGGTCGGGTATCGGGTCGGGTCGTTTATGCTTGCGGTGTAATAGGAAGCGCTGCGCTCGGCAGTACGTAGGGCTGCGGTCATGGGGTATACCTTCTGATAAATGAATGCCGGTGGGGCGGTTCGACTTGATCAGAAGCGTGCATCGGGCGGGCGCGCATGGCGGCAGTGCCACAGCGCCCAGAAGGCCAGAATGCTGTTGAACAGCGGGTTTTCGCAGGAACGCGCCTGCGCCTTCGGGAAGGAAGCAGGCAGGTGGCGACGGGTGGGGCTCAAGGGCGACATCATGGTCGCCGATGCTCCCAAAGCGCGCAGGCACGTTCAATCAGCGTTTGTGAACCTTCAGGTATGGGTTTGTTAAACAATCCCTGGTTTTCAACTGAAGCCCGTTACCGCATGGGGCGTGTAGTTTGCCTCCAGGCGTTCTATTTCGGCGGCGGTCAGCTGGATATCCAGCGCAGCCACCGCATCATCCAGCTGTGCGGCCCTGGACGCGCCGACAATCGGCGAGGTGACCCCACGATGCGCCAACACCCAGGCCAGCGCGATTTGCGCCATCGGCACGCCGCGCTCCTTGGCCAGTTGCTCCACGGCGTTAATGACAGGGCCGTCAACGGCGTCAGTGGCATCGAGTACGTTCTTGCCGAAATCATCGGTTTTGCTGCGCTCGGTCTGCTGCCCGTGGGGGCGGGTCAAGCGCCCGCGCGCCATCGGGCTCCAGGGCATCAAGGCGACACCCTGGTCGAGGCACAGCGGGATCATCTCGCGCTCTTCTTCACGGTAAATCAGGTTGAGGTAATTCTGCATCGAGACGAAAGGGCTCCAGCGGTTGGCCCTGGCCACTTCCTGCGCCTTGGCGAACTGCCAGGCGAACATCGACGAGGCGCCGATGTAGCGGGCCTTGCCGGCTTTGACCACGTCATGCAGGGCTTCCATGGTTTCTTCAATGGGCGTTGCGTAATCCCAGCGATGCACCTGATACAGGTCCACATAGTCCAGGCCCAAGCGGGTGAGGCTGGCGTCGATGTTGGCCAGGATAGCCTTGCGCGACAGGCCTTTTTCGTTCGGCCGGGCGACGCCCTGGCCCATGCCGGCGGGGAAAAACACTTTGGTCGCGACCACGGTTTCATCGCGGCGGGTAAATGCCTTGAGCATTTTGCCCAGGATGATTTCCGAGGTGCCCGCCGAGTAGCTGTTGGCCGTGTCAAAAAAATTGATGCCGTGCTCGACCGCGTGCTTGAACACGGGTCGGGTTGCGTCTTCATCCAGTGTCCAGGTGTGGGTGCCGGCTTCGGGTTGGCCGAAGGTCATGCCGCCCAGGCAAAGGCGCGACACCTGCAGACCGGTTTTACCTAGCTTGACGTATTGCATGCAGCTTCTCCAATGTGACGTGTTATTCGGCTCTCGGGCCAAAACCGGCATACGGTTTGAGGGGTACGATGGCGGTGACTTCCAGCATGCCGTTGTTCACCAGCGGCAGCGTCGCAAGTTGTTCGCGCACGCTGGCCTCGCTGTCGGCTTCGACCAGCAGGCAGGCGCCGCCTTTGTCGCCACGGTGCCAGATGGTGCGGATGAACCCTTCCAGGTAGAGCGCCCTGGCGCGTTGGGCTTCGGCGTCGAGAAAAGGGGCGAAATCCGCATCGGAAAAACGTTCCCAGACGCGGCGTGATAACGTGATGAATTGCATGGGCTTCCTCGCTTGAGCGCGCGTTTTTAAACAGCTCAGTGATGATTTCAAATTAAACGGGGCCGGTCCAAGACGGGTTCTGCACCACCTGAGACCCGATTCGCATGACCCTGGATCTTCGTTTGCTGGTTGCGTTTATCACCGTCGCTGAAACCGAAAATGTGGGGCAGGCGGCGCTGCGCCTGCACATCTCGCAATCGCCGCTGAGCCGGCAAATCATGCAGTTGGAGGATCAGGTGGGGTTGCAGTTGTTTGAGCGCACGCGCCAACGCATGCGCCTCACCGATGAAGGGCGGTTGTTCCTGCGCGAAGCGCGCAGCCTGGTGGAGCACGCCTCTGATGTGGCAGCCGCGGCGCGCAACATCGCGCAGGGCCAAACCGGCCATATCGTCGTGGGCTATGTGGAAGGGGCGATGCACTCCAACTTGTTGCCCAACGCCCTGGCAGACCTGCAAGCGAGCCATCGCTCGGCGACCTTTGATATTCACCCCATGAGTTCGGCCCAGCAAGTCGAGGCGTTGCGTGGCAGGGCCATCGACCTCGGGCTGGTTTACGCCGTTCCCGAAAGTAGCGACATTGCGAGCACGCAGGTCACCCGCGAACCGTTGTTGCTGGTGCTCGCCAAAGACCACCCGCTGGCGGCGCAGGAGCAGATTTCTCCCGAAGCGCTCAACGGCCAGCGCTGGGTCTCGCTGGCGCAGTCCATCAACCCGGCTGCCCGCCAGCGTTTTCTGGAACATTGCGCCAGCAGCGGTTTTGCCCCGGACATTCAGGCTGAAGCAAATGACCTGCTGGGCGTGATGCGAATGGTGGCCGCCGGCCTGGGCATCACGGTTATCCAGGCCAGCTTGCGCGATTGCATGGCGGGTAAGGTGGTGTTTCGCGAACTGCCCTGGTTTGCGGTGCGCATCGATATCCATGCGATCTGGCGCAAGGACGATCCCAAGCCGTTGATTGCCGGTTTTCGGCAGGCGCTGGCGCGTTTCACCCTGCGTTAAGCGCGCTCAGGTAGGCGCAGAACATGTCGGCCATTGCGTCGGCATACATCACAATGGCTTCGCGAGTGCGCGGGCTTGAAGAGAAGTCCTTGCCTGCGCAACTGAGGGTGGACTGGATCAAATCGTGGGCCAGTTGGCGGGTCGCGTCCGATGCGTTGGGCAGCAGTTCGAGCATGAACTCGCGAAATATCTGACGGCCCGCCTCACGGACTTCCAGTGCTTCGGGGGCATTGCGATACAGCGGCGCCGCGTCATCCAGCGCGCCGCGCATCAGCGCTTCTTCGCACTCCGAATGAATGAAGGCCTGCACCAGTGTGCGCAAACGCTGTAAAGGCGCGACCTGCCGTTCTTCCAGAATCCCGCGCAGCATCCGCGTGGTCTGCTGCCATTCATCACTCTGCAAACGAAACAGAATCGCCGCCTTGTTGGGGAAGTACTGATACACCGAGCCGACACTCACACCAGCTTTCTCGGCGACCCGTGCGGTGGTGAAACGGGTGGCGCCTTCCTTGGCCAAAACCTGAATAGCCGCTTCCAGAATGGCGGCCACCAACTCGGTGGAACGGGCCTGTTGCGGCTGTTTGCGCGAGGAAATACGCGCGGTCTGGCGGTTGGTCATGGGCGGCTCCAGCGCGTGGGGGAACGCGAATAGCGAATGCGACGAATCACTCGCATACTTTTAATGCGACGAATTAGTCGCATCTTAGTCCAGACCCTACGGAAATCAATCATGACCACCCTGACTACCGCACCCCTTGCCTCGCTGATCGAACGCCTCTACGTCCAGGCCAATGCGGCGACCAGCCCGAGCGTGAACGAAGTGCCACGCGAAGAGCGCGACCGCCTGATGCACAGCAAGACCGAATACATCGAGCTTTACACGCTGCTCAAAGACCTGTGGCTGCCCGTCTCCCGTGACACCGGCAACCTGCTTTACATGCTGGCCCGCAGCACCCGGGCGCGGGCGATTGTCGAGTTCGGCACCTCGTTCGGGCTGTCCACGCTGTTCCTGGCCGCTGCACTGCGTGACAACGGCGGCGGCGTGTTGATCGGCAGCGAGTTTGAACCGTCAAAAATCGCCTTGGCGCGAGAGCACTTCATCGAAGGTGGTGTGAGCGACTTGATTGAAATCCGTGAAGGTGACGCCTTGGTGTCCTTGGCGTCGGGCTTGCCGGAAGCCGTCGACCTGCTGCTGCTCGACGGCGCCAAAACCCTGTACGGCGACGTGTTGAACCTGGTGGAAAAACACCTGCGCCCGGGTGCCCTGATTGTGGCGGACAACACCAACTACTGCCCTGAATACCTGGCCCATGTGCGCTCGCCGCAGAACGGCTATTTGTCGGTGCCTTTTGCCGATGACATCGAACTGTCCATTCGCCTCGGCTGAATCAAACTCTTGTGGATCACGCTCATGACCCAACACAGTCGTAACGTACTGCTGAACCTGCTGCCGATCACCCTGGCGGTGTTTGTCGCTTTCCTGATTATCGGCCTGCAACTGCCCGTGCTGCCGTTACACCTGAACCACACGCTGGGCATGAGTACGCTGGTGGTGGGCGTGGTGGTGGGCGCGCAGTTCGCGGCGGCGTTGCTGTCGCGGGCCTGGGCCGGCAACTTTGCCGACATGCGCGGGCCCAAGCGCGCGCTGTTGATGGGCATGCTGGTGGCCGCCAGCTCCGGGTTGCTGTACCTGGCGTCGTTGGGGTTTGTGGATTCCCCGGTAGTGTCGGTGTGGATTCTGCTTGCCGGGCGCGTGGTGCTGGCCCTGGGTGAAAGCCTGATCATCACCGGCTCCATGGGCTGGGGCATGGGGCTGGTCGGGCCGCAGAACGCCGGCAAGGTCATGGCCTGGATCGGCATTGCGATCTACGCCGCCTTTGCACTGGGTGCGCCGTTGGGCGTGGCGATCAACCAGCAATGGGGCTTCAGCGGTATCGCCGTCGGCACGATGTTGTTGCCATTGCTCGCCCTGGGGATTGTGGCGGGCGCCAAAGGCGTCGCACCTACCAGCCAGCGGCGCACCTCGTTTTACAAGGTGCTGGGCGCGGTGTGGTTACCGGGCCTGGGGCTGGCGTTTTCGAGCATCGGCTTCGGGGTGATCACGGCGTTTATCGCGCTGTTATTCGCGAGCAAGGACTGGGGCAATGCGTCGTTCGCGTTTACCGCCTTTGGCGTGGCGTTTATTGGCGCGCGGATTTTCTTCGGGCACCTGCCGGACAAGCTCGGCGGTGCCGGCGTCGCGCTGGTCTGCGTAGTGATAGAGGCGGCGGGGCAGTTGTTGATCTGGGGCGCCGGCTCACCATTGATGGCCTACGTGGGGGCGGCGTTGACCGGTTTTGGTTATTCGCTGGCCTTCCCGGGTTTTGGTGTGGAAGCGATCAAACGCGCACCGCCGCAAACACGTGGGCTGGCCATGGGGGCGTATGTCGCGTTTCTGGACATCGCCCTGGGCATCAGCAGCCCGTTGGCCGGTGCTTTGGCGGGTGCAACGGGTGTGGCGTCAGTGTATTTGGCGGGTGCCGTGGCCGTCGCGTGCTCCGTGGTGGTGGCGTGGGCATTGTTGGCGAAACAACCCGCGCTCAGCGCTTGCTGAACGCCAGCCGCGCGGCAAACAACACGAAGATCAAACCGGTGGTGCGGTCCAGCCACTGGATGACCTTTTCCCTGCGCAGGAAGCCGGAGAGCGGCCGGGTGGCGCCAATCAACACCAGCGACCACACCAGCCCCAGCACCACGTGGATGCTGACCAGGCCGAAAGTCCAGGCGATCAGCGAATGGCCTTGGGGGATGAACTGCGGCAGGAACGACACGTAGAAAATCCCCACCTTGGGGTTCAGCACGTTGCCCAGCATGCCTTTGAGGAACCAGTTGCTGCTCGGCTTGCCCTCGGTTTGGGCGGCGGACAACGAGCGGCGCGGGCGCAGCAGCATGTTCAGGCCGAGCCAGGCCAGGTAGGCGGCGCCGCAGTATTTCAAGACGTTGTAGGCCAACTCCGACACCGCGATCAAAGCGCCCAGCCCAAACGCAACCGCTGCGCCCCAAACCAGGCAGCCCGCGTTGATGCCGAGGGTGGCTTGCAGCGCCTGGCGCTTGCCTTCCACCGTGGCGGTACGCAACACCAGCGCGGTGTCGAGCCCGGGGGTGAGGGTGAGCAGGGCGGCGGCGAAGGTGAAGGCGAGGAGGTTGTCGGTGATGGACATGGGCCGATGCCTGCAAGTAAAGGTGGGTGAAAGTTAGCACCGATCGGCAGGCGGGGCGCAAAACCCTGAGACTTCCCGGCGAAAATCTTCATAATGGCGGCCAATTTGTTTAGCCCGTTATTCTGGTGTGCCCGCATGGAAATTAAGGTCAACTTTCTCGACAACCTTCGGCTTGAAGCCAAGTTCGATGATTTCACGGTGATCGCCGACCAGCCGATTCGCTACAAGGGCGACGGTTCGGCGCCGGGGCCGTTCGATTACTTCCTGGCTTCGTCGGCGTTGTGCGCGGCGTACTTTGTAAAACTGTACTGCGACACCCGCAATATCCCCACCGACAATATTCGCCTGTCGCAGAACAACATCGTCGACCCGGAAAACCGCTACAACCAGATCTTCAAGATCCAGGTCGAGCTGCCCGCCGACATTTCCGACAAGGACCGTCAGGGCATCCTGCGCTCCATCGACCGTTGCACCGTGAAGAAAGTGGTGCAGGCTGGCCCGGAATTCGTGATCGAAGAAGTCGAAAACCTCGACGCCGACGCCCAGGCCTTGCTGATGCCTGCTTCCAGTTCCGAAGCAGGCACCTACATCGCCGGTAAAGACCTGCCGCTGGAGCAGACCATCGCCAACATGTCCGGCATCCTGGCCGGGCTGGGCATGAAGATCGAGATCGCCTCGTGGCGCAATATCGTGCCCAACGTCTGGTCGTTGCATATCCGCGATGCGCATTCGCCGATGTGTTTCACCAACGGCAAAGGCGCCACCAAGGAGGGCGCGCTGGCGTCGGCGCTGGGCGAGTTTATCGAGCGCCTTAACTGCAACTTTTTCTACAACGATCAGTTCTGGGGTGAGGAGCTGGCCAACGCGCCGTTCGTGCATTACCCGGATGAGCGCTGGTTCCAGCCTGGGCCCAACGACGAGCTGCCAGGCGAAATTCTCGATGCTTACTGCCGCAAGGTCTACGACCGCGAGGGCGAATTGCGTGGCTCGCACCTGTTCGATACCAACTCGGGCAATGAAGCCCGTGGCATTGTGTCGCTGCCGTTTGTGCGCCAGTCGGACGGCGAGGTGGTGTACTTCCCGTCCAACCTGATCGAAAACCTCTACCTCAGCAACGGCATGAGCGCGGGCAATACCCTGGCCGAAGCCCAGGTGCAGTGCCTGTCGGAGATTTTCGAGCGTGCGGTGAAACGCGAAATCATCGAAGGTGAATTTGCCTTGCCGGATGTTCCGGCGCACGTGTTGGCCAAATACCCGAGCATTCTGGCAGGCATTCAAGGGCTGGAAGCCCAAGGCTTCCCGGTGCTGGTCAAGGACGCGTCCCTGGGCGGCGAATTCCCGGTGATGTGCGTGACCCTGATGAACCCGCGCACCGGCGGCGTGTTTGCCTCGTTTGGCGCGCACCCGAGCCTGGAAGTCGCTTTGGAGCGCAGCCTCACGGAGTTGCTGCAAGGCCGCAGCTTCGAGGGCTTGAACGACTTGCCGCAGCCGACCTTCGAAGGCCAGGCGGTGACCGAGCCAAACAACTTCGTCGAACATTTCATCGACTCCAGCGGTGTGGTGTCGTGGCGCTTCTTCAGTGCGCAGTCGGATTACGAGTTTGTCGAGTGGGATTTCTCGGGCGAGGGTGCAGACTCCAACGCCCAGGAAGCCGCGACGTTGTTCGGCATTCTGGAAGGTATGGGTAAAGAGTCCTACATGGCCGTGTACGAACACCTCGGTGCCAAAGCCTGCCGCATCCTGGTGCCGGACTACTCGGAAATCTACCCGGTGGACGACCTGATCTGGGACAACACCAACAAGGCGCTGTTCTTCCGGGCCGACATCCTCAACCTGCACACGCTCGATGACGATGAGCTGCACGCGTTGGTCGAGCGCCTGATCGAAAGCGAGCTGGATGACTACACCGACATCACCACCCTGATCGGCATCGAGTTTGACGACAACACGGCATGGGGTCAGCTGACCATCCTGGAGTTGAAGCTGCTGATTTTCCTGGCCTTGAAGCAATATGAAGAAGCCAAGGAATGCGTGGAGATGTTCCTGCAATACAACGACAACACCGCCGACCGTGGCCTGTTCTACCAGGCGATGAATGCGGTGCTGGAGATGGAACTGGACGACGACCTGGCGCTGGACGACTACGAGGCCAACTTCCGCCGTATGTTTGGAGATGAGCGGATGGACGCGGTGATTGGCTCGGTGGACGGCAGCGTGCGGTTCCATGGCCTGACGCCGACCAGCATGAAACTGGAAGGGTTGGACCGGCATTTGCGCCTGATCGACAGCTACAAAAAGCTGCACAGCGCACGCGCCAACATCACCTCAGCCTGACGCAAACCCTGTGGGAGCTGGCTTGCCTGCGATGGCGGCGAGTCAGCTTGCACTTCTGTTGACTGACGGAGCGCCATCGCAGGCAAGCCAGCTCCCACAGTTGACCGGGTACAGCCGTGAAATCATCCGCAGGATGTTTGGCAGTGCTACAAGAAGCTGCACAGCGCACGGGTGACCATCATCTCAACCTGAAACACAAAACCTGTGGGAGCGGGCTTGCTCGCGAATACGGTGCATCAGTCACTGAATTTGTTGACTGACACTCCGCATTCGCGAGCAAGCCCGCTCCCACAAGGGTTCTCTATTGTTTGGGCGACTGGTTAGATCAGCGCCAGCGCCTGCGCCAGGTCTGCCCTCAGGTCTTCCACGTCTTCAACCCCCACCGACAACCGCACCAGCCCGTCACCAATGCCCAGTTGTGCCCGCGTTGCCGCCGGAATGCTCGCATGGGTCATGATCGCCGGGTGTTCGATCAGGCTTTCCACGCCGCCAAGGCTCTCGGCCAGGGCGAAGATCTTCACGTTTTCCAGAAAGCGTGTGGCGCCTGCCAGGTCAGTGTTCAGGTCCACTGAAATCATTCCGCCAAAGCCGCGCATCTGTTTTTTCGCCAAGGCGTGCTGTGGGTGAGATTCCAGGCCGGGGTAGTGAACGCGCGAGACTTGCGGCTGTTTTTCCAGCCAGTTCGCCAGGTCCAGTGCGTTGCTGCAATGGCGCTCCATGCGCAGCGCCAGGGTTTTCACGCCGCGCAGGGTCAGGAACGCGTCGAAAGGCCCGGCAATGGCGCCCACCGAGTTTTGCAGGAAGCCCAGGCGTTCGGCCAGTTCCGGGTTGTGGCCGACGATAGCGATGCCGCCGATCACGTCGGAGTGGCCATTGAGGTATTTGGTAGTGGAGTGCACCACGATGTCGAAGCCCAGCTCCAGCGGGCGCTGGATCCACGGGCTGGCGAAGGTGTTGTCGGCCACGCAGATGATGCCGCGGTCGCGGCACAGGCGCGCGATGGCGCTCAGGTCGGTGAGGCTCAGCAGCGGGTTGCTCGGGGTTTCGACCCAGACCATGCGCGTGTTGTCTTGCAACGCGGCTTCGAAGGCCTGCAGGTCGCTCAAGTCGACATAGCTGAAGCGATGGCCGGCGCTGCGTTGGCGCACCTTGTCGAACAGGCGGAAGGTGCCGCCGTACAGGTCATTGCCCGAGACGATATGCGAACCCGCATCCAGCAGTTCCAGCACGGTGGAAATCGCTGCGAGCCCGGAGGCGAAGGCAAATGCCGCGCTGCCGCCTTCCAGGTCGGCCACGCAGCGCTCCAGGGCAAAACGTGTCGGGTTGTGGGAGCGCCCGTAATCAAAGCCCTTGTGCACGCCGGGGCTGTCTTGCAGGTAGGTGGAGTTGGCGTAGATCGGCGGCATCAGCGCGCCCGTGGTCGGGTCGGGTGACTGCCCGGCGTGAATCACGCGGGTGGCAAACGCACTTTTATCGGACTGACTCATGCAAGGGATCTCCGTAGATGGTTGAGCAGGTCGACGCGGGTGATCAGGCCGTGGAAGCCCGACGCGTCGGCAATAATGGCGACCAGGCCGCGATCCAGCTCCGCCTGCAACTCGGCGAGGCTGGCACCAGGGGCCAGGGTTTCAGGGGTCTTGGTCATGGCGCCGGCCACGGTCATGGAAAAGTGCGTTGCGTCCTGGTGAAGGCCCAGCAGGATGTCGGATTCATCGATCACGCCGGCCAGATGTTTGCCGTCCACCAGCACCGGCAGTTGCGAAACGTCCGCCAGGCGCATGCGCTGGAAGGCGGTGAGCAGGGTGTCGTCGGGGCTGACGCTGATTACGCGGCCGTCTTCAAAACGGCGGGCGATAAGGTCGCGCAGGTCGCCGTAGTGCTTGTATTGCAGCAGGCCGGCGTCGTTCATCCATTGGTCGTTGTAGACCTTGGACAGGTAGCGCGTGCCGGTGTCACACACGAAGGTGACCACGCGTTTGGGCTCGGTCTGCTCGCGGCAGTAACGCAAGGCGGCGGCGAGCAGGGTGCCGGTGGACGAACCACCGAGAATGCCTTCGGCCTTGAGCAGTTGGCGCGCATGGTCGAAGCTTTCTTCGTCGCTGATGGAGTAGGCGTGGCCCACGCTGGAGAGGTCGGCAATCGAGGGAATGAAATCCTCGCCGATGCCTTCCACCGCCCAGGAGCCGGGAGTTTCCAGTTTGCCGCTGCGGCTGTATTCAGCCATCACCGAACCCACCGGGTCGGCGAGCACCATGGTCAGTTCGGGTTGCACGCGTTTGAAGAAGCGGGTCAGGCCGGTGAGTGTTCCGGCCGAACCCACGCCCACCACAATCGCGTCCACGTCGTGCTGGGTTTGCGCCCAGATCTCCGGCGCAGTGCCTGTTTCGTGGGCGAGGGGGTTGGCCGGGTTGTTGAACTGGTCGGCGAAAAACGAACCGGGAATATCCTTGGCCAACCGCGCGGCCACGTCCTGGTAATACTCGGGGTGGCCCTTGCCCACATCGGAGCGGGTGATATGAACCTCGGCGCCCATGGCTTTGAGGTGCAGTACCTTTTCCGTGGACATCTTGTCGGGCACCACCAGCACCACACGGTAACCCTTGGCCCGGCCGACCAGCGCAAGGCCCAGGCCGGTATTGCCGGCGGTGGCTTCGATGATGGTGCCGCCGGGGCGCAGGCGGCCGTCGCGCTCGGCGGCGTCAATCATCGCAAGGCCGATGCGATCCTTGATGGAACCACCGGGGTTTTGCGATTCAAGTTTGAGAAACAGCGTGCACGGGCCGGTATCAAAACGGCTGACACGAACCAGCGGCGTATTGCCGATCAGCTCGAGGACGGCGGGGCGGGAAAGCGTGGGCATGTCGTCACCTGAAATACGGGATGGGCGTAGTGCGGGGGGACAGTAAAAAAGCAAAGCATGGCTAGGAACATAGGCCGGGATCGCGTCGGTCGCAACCGGGCGGTCCGTTGGATGTCTTTTTTTGGCGCATTGCGGATCGGGGGTGGGCCGCCGCAAGGGGCGACGGTTGCGCAGCCGCCTCCAGCACCTGCTCCATGATCCCGGCCTGCCAGTCGAAATGCGAGTTGAAGGTCAGCCTCGCATGCACCTTGCCCGGTTCGCGATAACCCCAGTCCGAACACCATCAGTACCGGGCGATCAACGGTGTGCGCCTTCAGTTTGCTGCGCACGACTGTGCTGGTCTGATAGGACTGTGCGAAACCGTTGGTGAGAGCGTTCTGGTAACGCAGCGGCGTTTGCTGTTGCCTGGGGCCGTCGGGGTCACGCAACACGCCACGGCCGTTGGGTGTTTGTGGCAGCCATTACCGGGGCGCGTTCCAGTCCAGTTCCAGGCCGTGGTCGGTGTTCTGGAAGCGTCGGTCGCGCTCAAGGTTCAACAAGGTTTGCTGGCGGTAGTGTTCGAAGCTGTCGGGTGAGGATTGCGCCGGTGTTTGGCCAGTACTACCCTACTCGGCACCCAAGGTTTTTAGCGAGACGGAAATCGCAAAAACGGTCGGGAAAAATATATCGATTAGTTGCGAAAAGGGCGGCCTGGCGCAGCGATCAGCCCACGGGCCGATCGCCACTGCCAGCACGGTCCTACACGGAGCAGTCCGCGCCCAGAAGCATTTCCAACCGGCCAATAACCGTGTCGCTGGCGCGCTGCATGGGGGGCCGCAGTTCACTGCCAATCAAACCTTCAATAGCCAGCGCAGCTTTTACTGGCGCGGGGTTGGGTTCGATAAACAGTGTGTGTATCAAGGGCAGCAACTGGAAAAACGTCGCGCGGGCAGCCGCCAATTGGTTATCGCGCACTTGCTGATACAACGCGACAAAACCTTCGGTATGCACATGGGCCGAAGCAGCAATCGCGCCGCTGGCGCCCAGGCACAGCGCGTTGAAAATTTGGATGTCCTCGCCACACAGCACATCGACTTGGCCACTGGCGATCACTGCCAGGGTAGTGGCGAGGTTGCCGCCGCAGTCCTTGATCGCGACGATCCGCTCATGGGCGACAATACTGAGCAACGTCGCCTGTTCGAAGGTCACGCCGGTGCGGTAAGGAATGTCGTAGAGAATGATCGGCACGCTGGACGCATCAGCCACTGTGCGGAAAAACGCTTCAAGCCCTGCCTGGGACGGGCGGATATAGCTCGGTGCGGGCACCAGCAAACCGGCCACCGGGCGCTTGAGGATTTCGCGCTGGAACTGCAGCAGTTCGATCTGGTTGTTGCCCGATAACCCCATCACCACGCGCTGTGCGGGCACCAATTGCAGTACGGCATCCAGTACGGCGAGCTGTTCCTCACGGCTCAATGCCGCGGCTTCGCCGGTGGTGGTGCACACCATGATGCCGGCCACGTGCTTTTCCAGCAGGTGGCTGACCAGCCGGCGCAGGCCGATAAAGTCGATGGCGCCGCCATGAAACGGCGTGACCACGGGAACCCAGATACCTTGAAACGCTGACATGCACTTTCTCCTGATGATTGACCGATTGAGTCACCGTCAGAAGGGCAGAGGGAATTGTGCAAGGGGGAGGGGGCCTTCGCGCTCAATGTCCTGTCAGCTCATCTGACGGGACAGCGCGCCCCGGTCACATGAGCGACTGTTTCTTCGATTTGAGGGCGTGCGCCACGCAGCCTTGCGCCTTGGCGACAGCGCCAATGACGGAAAGGTTAACCAGCGACGTGGAAGACATGAATTGTCACACCCTGAAGAAGGGCTCCATCTTCAGGGGATGTGGCTGAATGTGTCAACCCTGCCGAAGCTGCTCGCGCACAAATTGCGCGACCTCGGCCATCAGCTCGGCATCTTCCGGCGCGCCCATGAAACCGCCATGGGGCATGGCTTCGAATACATGCAACTGCGCCGGTACCTTTGCCTGGCGCAGGGCGCGGTGCATGCGCACGGTATTGGAAAGGAACAGATCCCGCGTGCCACTTTGCAGGAAGGTCGGCGGGAAGCCGGTCAGATCGCCGAACAGTGGCGACAGGTAAGGGTAGGACAAATCTGCGCCGGCGGCATACAACCGGTTGGCGCCCATCAGCGAGCCTGGCAGCACTACGTCTACAGTGCGGTTGACCTGGAAGCTGTCGCCCGATTCGGTCAAGTCCACTTCCGGCGACAACAGCACCAGCGCCGCCGGCAATGGCAAGCCTTCGTCACGGGCGCGCAGGACCATGGCGGCCGCCAGGTTACCGCCCGCCGAACGTCCGCCGATCACAATATGGTTCGGCGCGTGACGCTTGAGTACATGGCGGTAGATGGCCATGCAGTCGTCCAGGGCGGCGGGGTAAGGATGATCGGGCGGCATGCGGTAATCCACGCCGTAACCGATCACATTGTGCAGGTCGGCCTGTTTTCCGGCGGCGATGCGGCAGTTTTCACCACCGCCGAACACCAGCGCGCCGCCATGCAGGTCGATATAGGCAAAGTCTGAGCCTTCCGGCGGCGTGGCCACATGCACCGTAGCGTTTTCCACCGTCAGGGTCTGCAGGCTGGCGCGCAGGAGGCCCGCCTGCCCGGCGTTGGCGCTGGCGTAGTTTTGGTCGACGGCTGCTTGCAGGCGCCGCCAGCCGTCGTGGTCCTCGGGGGCGGGCAGGGCGTGCAGCGCGTTGAAAGGTACGCCATCGGCGTTGACCAGGCGATCGAGCGTGGCCCGGGCCTCGGCGCTGATCGAGTGGGGAGCCGGGACAGTGCGCGGTTCAAGTTTGACGCCGTGGTTCATGGGCGGGCAGCTCGCGTTCGACAACGGGGAGCGGCAAGGATGACAGAACACAGGTTGTTGTGGGAGCGGCTTGCCAGCGAAAGCGGTGGTTCAGGCGACATCTCTGTTGGCAATGCCACCCTCTTCGCAGGCAAGCCAGCTCCCACATTGGATCTTCATTAGCTCATTGGTAGATTCAGCGCCCGGCCACGGCGGCTTCAATGGCGGCAATGTCAATTTTGGTCATGGTCATCATGGCGTCGAATGCGCGTTTGGCAACGGCAGGGTTCGGGTGAGTGACCGCGTCGGTCAATACGCGGGGGGAAATTTGCCAGGACAGGCCCCACTTGTCCTTGCACCAGCCGCAGGCACTCGGCTGGCCTCCGTTGTCGATGATGGCGTTCCAGTACCGGTCGGTTTCGGCCTGATCGTCCGTGGCTATCTGGAACGAAAACGCTTCGGTAGGCGGGAACGCCGGCCCGGCGTTCAGCCCAAGGCAGGGGATGCCCACGACGGTGAATTCGACGGTCAACACGTCGCCCTGTTTGCCGGCCGGGAAATCCCCCGGTGCGTGGTGCACGGCCTTTACGGCGCTGTCCGGGAAGGTTTGGGCGTAGAACGTGGCGGCCTCAAGGGCGGTGCCGTTGTACCAGAGGCACAGGGTATTTTTAGGGTTCATTTCCAGGCTCCACAGTTGATGGGTGCGTGGAGTTTAGATGAGCGCCAGACTTGGCTCGGCAGAAAAGCTGTTGTTCAATCGCCGCCTTGTCGATCACGGACCAAACGTGCGCGATTTTCCCGTCGACGAGTTCGTAGAAAACGTTTTCATCGAAGGTGACGGTCTTGCCGTTGATCGGCAGGCCGAAAAACTCACCGCGTGGGGTGACGTGGAAATTCAGGCGGCTGGCAACCGTGGGCGGGTCGGCGACCAGCAACTGGATGCGAAACACCAGGTCGGGGATTTCACGAAAGTCGCGCTCCAGCATGGCGCGATAGCCTTCGAGGCCAACGGTGCTGCCGTTGTAGGTCACGTGCGCATGGACGAAGTGGCCGAGGCTGCCCCAGGCCTGGTGGTTCAGGCAATCAATGTAGCCGTGATAGAAGTCGGCGAGTTCGTTTCGGGTCATCAACGTTCTCCTGGGTTCGGGCGCCGTGCGCGCCCGGTGTTCGGGAGGGTCGTTATATCACCCGTGTGGCGCCTCACTCGAGTAATCCATGGCACGCAGGTCATCGAGCAGACCTGGCCCCTCGGGCCGCCAGTTCAGCTGGTGGCGCGTCCATTCGCTGCTGGCGCGCAGGTCGACCCCGGCGAACATGGCAAACCAACCGAAGTGCGCTGCAGACTCTTCAGTTTTGAGCGACACCGTGGAAATGCCCAGACCTTTGGCCACCACCTCGGCAATCTGGCGCGAGCTCACGCCTTGCTCTGCCACCGCGTGATAACGCGCACCGCGCTCACCGCGCTCGAGAACGCTGACATACAACTGCGCTACATCAGTGACGTGGGCCGCCGAAAAGCAGTTCGCCCCCTCGTTGATGTAGGCCGCTACGCCTTTTTCCCGGGCCAGTGCAACGTAATAGGTGATCAACCCCTGGCGTACGGTGTCGTGAACCTGAGGCAAGCGCACCACGCGTACATCAATGCCGGCCTCCAGTTGGCGGTTGCCTTCGAGTTCCGAGGCGACACGCGGATTAGGGTGCGCGGCATTGAACACGTCCTCCCGCGCCAGGTCATCACCGCCGTTGTGGCCCATACCGGTCCCGGAAGTGATGATCAAAGGGCGCTGGCTGCCTTGCAGTACCGCGCCCATGGCGCTGATCACCCGGCGCTCTTTTTCGCAGTTGGCGACGAAATGGTTGAAGTCATGATCAAAGGCGGTGTGAATCACGGCATCGCAGGGCTCAAGGGCGCTCACCCAGGCGTGCGGGTCTTCCAATGTGCCGCGTTGAGCGTGTGCGCCTTTGGCCTCCAGTACCTGGGCGCTGGCATCCGAACGCACCAGGCCTGTAACCTGATGCCCATCGGCAAGCAGGTCCGACACCACGCGTGAACCAATAAAGCCGTTTGCTCCGGTAACAAAGATACGCATATCAGCACTCCTGAAGTAAATTCAGGAGGCAGCATCAGGCCAGGCGCACTGCTACAAAAGTAGTGGCTTTATCAGGGTATAGATTCCAACAGGCTAGCGATGACCACACTTTCCGATAACCCCTTGGGTGATTTCCTGCGGGCGTGCCGTTTACGCCTCGATCCCGTGTCTTTCGGCTTCGTGACCGGGCGCCGCCGAACGGCCGGGTTGCGTCGCGAAGAGGTCGCCCAACTCGCCCACATCAGCCCCACCTGGTACACCTGGCTGGAACAGGGGCGTGGCGGCGCGCCGTCGCGGGAGGTGCTGAACCGCATTACGGCAGGGCTGCGCCTGACGGCGCCGGAGCGTGAGCATTTGTGGATACTCGCGTTTGGTCATCCGCCGGAAACCCGCATAACGGGCGGCGATGAAGTGACTCCGCGCCTGCAACGGGTGCTGGACAGCATCACGACGCCGGCTATTGTGCGCACGGCGGCCTGGGACGTGGTCGCCTGGAACCATCAGGCGACGCTTGTGCTCAAGGATTACGGCCAATTGCCGCCCGAACGGCGCAATATCCTGCGGTTGCTGTTCACTGACCCCGACGTGCGCGGCGTGCAAGCCGATTGGCACGCCGTGGCCCGTCTGGTGGTGAATGCCTTTCGCGCCGACGCCGCGCGCCTGGGGCCGTCGCACGAAATCGATGCACTGGTGCAGGAGCTTTCCTGCATCAGCCCCGACTTCGATCATTTCTGGCGCAGCAATGACGTGGCCGGATACGAAGGTGGCCTCAAGCACTTGAACCATCCTCACCTGGGGCCGATCACCCTTGAGTTTTCCAACTTTCTGGTCGAGGGGCGGCCGGATTTGATGATGATGGTGTTCAACCAGACGGCGTGATACGGCGCTTAAGTGGCGGCCAGCTTATCGGCGCGGGTGGTGGAACGCGTGGCGCGCAGTGCCATCACCCACGCCAGCATCGGCGCAAGAACGAACAGCGCAAACAGCCAGCGTGCTGCATGGCTGGCGCCTTCATTGCCCAGCGGGTCGTTGATACCGGCCATGTTCGAGATCACACCGGCCAGCGCGGCGCCCAGCGCCATCGCGAACAGTTGCAGGGTGGTTATCGACGACGCGGCGGTGTCCTTGTCCTGGGCCGAAGCCACTTGCAGGATGCGTGTGAGCAGATGCGGCCAGCCCAGGCCGATGCCGAAACCGACCATGAACAACCCCAGGCAAATAGGCGCCAGGCGCGACCATTCACCGACGCTGGCCGACGGTGTGGTGACTGCCAGCAGCACCAGGCCCGCCACAATAAACAGCGGCCCCGCGAGGATGGCATAGTGGGCGCGGCGCCCGGTCCAGCCGGAGCTGAGGATTTCCGATACGGTCCAGCCAGCCGCCATCAGCGCGGCCATATAGCCGGCAATCAACGGCGACTGACCGTGCAGGTGTTGCAGGAAATACGGCATGAAAATCTCGCTGCTCATGCCGATCACCAGCAGGCAGGTGGTGGCGTACAGCGCGCAAAGCGGGGTGCTGAACTTCAACGCATCCCGAGGCAGCAGGCGTACCGTAGCCCGGGATTCCTGGCGAATCAGCAGCGCCACCAGCACGGCGCAGGCGCCGATGCCCAGCAGGTTCCAGCTGGGCAGCGACGAGACACTGCCCGCGCAGACCGCCAGCACGGCGGCGGCCAGCAACACCAATTGCGGCACCGGTAACGGTGCGCTTGCCGTGGCTGTTGCGTCGCGGGGAGGCAACGCCCGGCAGGTGAGCACGATGTAGGCCAGGCTCACCGGCACCATCGAACCGAAGGCGAAGCGCCAGGCGTCCATCTCGGCGAACACGCCACCGACTGCCGGGCCGACCAGCGTCGCCACCCCCCACATGCCCGAGACCAACGCCATCGCGCGCGGCCACAGGCGTTCTTCGAATACCAGTTGAATCATTGAGTAGCAGAGCGCGAGCAACATGCCGCCGCCCAGCCCCTGAATCGAACGCCCCGCCAGCATCACCGGCATGCTCGGTGCCACGGCGCAGATCAGCACGCCGACCATGAAGATGACGGTCGCAACGGCATACGCCTGTCGTGGGCCTGTGCGTTGCAGCAGCCGTGAGGTGAGGGCAGAGCCGAGGATCGAGGCCACCACATACAACGTGGTGCTCCAGGCGTACAACGCCAGGCCACCGATTTCTGCAACCACCGACGGCAGAATCGTCGTCGCGATGTAGGTATTGGTGGCATACAGCGCGATGCCGCCTGAAAGGGCCAAAGAACGGGTGCCGTTCTTGCCACGGAGCAACTCGCTCCAACTGCTGTCTTGGGTGTGCATCAACGATTCCTTGTAGTGCTTGCGCCATCTGGCGCGCGGCGAATTGCATGAGCGTCAGGCTTGAGTTAATTTACCAAGCTATTGCTTTGAATATTGAGGCGGGGCGTTTTATTTTGTCAAGAAATGACTTGGAATATTCACCAGCATCCCCGGCGGACCGCGTGCTGCACCTGCTCAAAACCCGAGGGCCGCAACTGGCCAGCGATATGGGCGTATTCCTGGGCACCAGCGGGGAAGCGGCGCGCCAGCAGTTGGTGAAGTTGGCCGCCAGTGGCCTGGTTCACGCCAGCTCGCAAGCGCGTGGCGTCGGGCGCCCGACCCAGGTGTGGCAACTGACGGCGCAGGGCCATGCACGGTTTCCGGACAGCCATTCGGAACTGACGATGCAATTGCTGCAGACCGTGCGCGAGACCTTCGGCGAGGAGGCCATCGACCGCTTGATCGACGTGCGCGAACGCCAGACCCAGGCGCTGTATGAGCGAGAGATGGAAGGCATCACCGAGTTGAAGGCGCGGGTAGAACGCCTGGCCGCATTGCGCACCCGCGAAGGCTACATGGCCGAATGGAGCGAACAGCCGGATGGCGCCCTGATCCTGGTGGAAAACCACTGCCCGATCTGCGCGGCAGCCACCGCCTGCCAAGGTTTTTGCCGCGCGGAATTGCAGGTGTTTGAGCAGGTGCTGCGGGCGAAGGTGGAGCGCGTGGAGCATATACAGCTGGGCGCGCGGCGGTGTGCGTATCGGGTGGTTCAGGCCTGAGCAGGGTGGCAATCAGGCCCTGCGCGCCATCAATAACACCGTCGCCGCTGCCGACAGCAACCCCGCGCAGCAGCGATTGAAGATCCGCTTGCCACTTGGCTCGGCAAACCAGCGACGCATGTGCAGGCCCATGTAGGCGTAGGCGCTGATGGCGATCCATTCCAGTATCAGGAACAAGGCGCCGAGCACGGCGAATTGCGGCGTGATGGGTTGGCCGGGTACCACGAATTGCGGGAGGAAGGCGGTGAAGATCAGGATGGCTTTCGGGTTGCCCGCCGCCACCAGAAACTCCTGCCGTGCCAACGCCCATAATCCGGCTTTGGCCGTGTTCTTTTCCGCTTGCGCCTGCGGGTTGGCCCGCCACAGTTGAAACGCCAGGTAAAACAGATAGGCCGCCCCCAGAATCTTGATTCCGTAGAACAACAACTCCGACGTTTGCAGCACCACCGCCAGGCCCGCGGAGGCGAGGGCGATCATGCCGGCGAAGGCGAGCAGGCGGCCTAGACCCGCCAGGCAGGAAGTGCGGTAGCCGTAACGGGTGGCGTTGCTCACCGACAACAGGTTGTTCGGGCCGGGCGCCATGTTCAGGGCGAAGCAGGCGGGGAGGAAAAGGGCGAGGGTGGCGAGGTCCATGGCGGCTCCGGGCTCTGTCGGACTGAGAGTGTCGAGGATAGAGGGAGTTGCGTTACAGCGCACGCACCGCAACGCAGATGTCGCCGATGAACACTCAGAAACTGTATTTGGCCGTCACCATCATGTTGCGTGGAGCGCCGTAGGAATCACCGCCATAACTCACCGAGTTGGAGATGGCCTGGTAGTAGCGGCGGTCGAAGACGTTGTTGGCGTTGAGTTGCAGGTCCAGGTGTTGGTTTACCTGGTAGCCAGCCATCAAGTCGGTGACGGCGTAGCCACCTTGTTGCAGCCGGTATTTACTGCCGTCAGCCAGGCTGAGGTCGTTGTACATGCGGCTCTGCCAGGAAACGTTGCCGCCCACGCGCAGTTTTTCCAGTGGGCCCTGGAAGTTGTAGCGGGTGGTCAGTTTGAACAGATGCTCGGGCGTGTCGGTGTCGAACTGCTTGTTGACGTTCTGCGGGTTGGCGGCGTCCTTGATGGTGTGGGTACGGGCGTAGGTGTAGCCACCGCCCACCTGCCAGTTTTCGGTCAAAGCGCCTTGCAGTTCAAAGTCGATGCCCTGGCTGCGGATCTCGCCGGAGGCCTCGGCGCACGATGCCTGTGGGCAATTCGGCACGACCACCGCTACCGCACGGTTTTCCTGGTCCACGCGGAACAGCGCCACGCTCGCGTTCAGTGCGCCACCCAGGTATTCGCCCTTGATACCGACCTCATAGTTTTTGCCGACGATGGGTTTGAGCGGGGTGCCCGAGGTGTCTTTATCGCTCTGCGGGGTGAAGATGTCGCTGTAGCTGACGTAGACCGAATGGTGGTCGTCCAGCTCATAGATCAGGCCGGCGTAACGGGTAAGGTTGCGGGTGACCTTGTAGTCGCCGTCGCCATCGCGGTTGTCATAGTCGTACCAGTCCAGGCGCGCACCGAGGATCAGCTTCAACGGGTCGGCCAGGCTCAGGCGCGTGGTGACATAAACGCCGTCCTGGGTGGTGACTTCGCGCTGGTTATTGGTATGGGTGAAATTGGGTTTGCCGGCGCTGAGCGGCCAGTTCAGGTCGTACGGGCTGTAGTTGTGGGTGGTCATGTCGTAGATGCGCTTGCTCGCGCCGACCACCAGTTCGTGGGTACGCCCGAACGCCTGGAACGGGCCGCTGGCGAAGGCGTCCACGCCCGCTTGATTCTCGTCGTAGGACGCCTGGTAGACGGTGCGTGCCAGTGTGTTGTTGACCCAGCGCGATTGGTAGGAACCGGAGAACAAGGCGTCCTGTTCGGCGTAGTTGGCGTTGATCTGGAGGTTCCAGTCATTGGCCAGGCGCTGGCGCAATTCAGCGAAGACCGTGTTGATCTCCTGGTCTTTGTTTTCCCAGGGGGTACCCGGGTTGTAGGAGCGCGGCAGGTTCAGGTGATGGCCGTCCTGGCCGACCATTGAAGAGCCCCAGAAGTAGTTGGTTTTGTCCTTCTGATTCGAAAAACCGAGGGTAAGCGTCGTATCTTCGCTCAGATCGGCTTCCGTAACCGCATAGAACAGTCCGTGATCCTCCTTTGCCTTGTCGATGAAGCTGTTGCTGTCGCGGTAAGACGTGACCACCCGGCCGCGCAGCGTGCCACTGTCGTTGAGTGGGCTGGAGGCGTCGAGCTCGCCACGGTAGTCATCCCAACTGCCGGCGGCGCCGGTCAGGGTGACTTTCTGTTCATCCAGCGGCCGTTTGCGAATCATGTTGATCGCGGCCGAAGGGTTGCCGGCACCGGTCACCAGGCCGGTGGCGCCGCGTACGATTTCAACGCGATCAAACATCGCCAGGTTGGGCTGCGCGCCCACCGAAACGCCGTTGTAGCCGGTTGGAATGCCGTCGTACATCAGATTGTCGATGTCGAACCCACGTGAGGTGTAGGACTGCCGGCCAGGGCCACTGGAAAAATTCAGGAACAGCCCGGGCGTCGCCTTGACCACATCGTTGATGCTGGTCATGGCCTGGTCGTCCATGCGCTGGCGCGTGATGACGGTCACGGCCTGTGGCGTCTCACGCAGGGTGAGAGGCAGTTTGGTGGCCGTCGACATCGAGCCGGTGGTGTAGGAGTCGGAGCCTTCGGTGGTGCTGCCCAGTTGCTGACGGGTGGTGATTTCGGTGGCGCCCAGTTCCAGTGTCGTGCGTTGTGGGTTTTCCTGAATGCTGCTGTCATCGGCAAAAGCCGGGGCCAGGCTGGCCATGCAGATTGCCATGGCCAGAAGATCGCGAGAAGGGGTGAAGGCGCGTAGCGGGGAAGGGAAAGCGGGCATGACAAGTCCATTGTTGAGAGTGATTATGAGAACCATTATCAACAAGTATTCAGGATTTAACGCAGCGAAACAACCGAGTGTGTCAAAAGTTGTGGGCTGTCCGGTTTCAGCGCGTGCAGTCACGATCGCATTGAGGGAGTATTTGCCTGACACCACCACTGAAGTATTTTAAGGAGCGACCATGCGAGTAACCGTTGTAGGTGCCGGGGCCATTGGCGGCTTTCTGGCGTGCAAGTTGTTTGCTGCCGGGCACGAGGTGAGTGTGGTCGCACGCGGCGCAACGCTGGAGGCCATCCGCGAGCAGGGGCTGCAATTGCACTCCGGCGAGGATGTGTTGATTGCCCGTTTGCATGCGACATCCAATCCCGAAGAGCTGGGCGCTCAAGACTTGGTGATCTTCGCCGTCAAGGCACCCGCGTTAGCTGCCGCCGTGACCCATGCCAAAGCGCTTGTTGGTCCGGATACAGTGGTCGTGCCTGCCATTAACGGTCTGCCATGGTGGTACTTCCTGCAGACGACGCAGGCGTTGGCGGGCTTGCGCCTGGAGGCTGTCGATCCGGGGGGCGTGATCGAACAGGGCATTCCTGCCCGCGCGGTGATCGGCTGCGTGGTCTTTCCTTCCTGTGCGGTACTCAGCCCTGGCGTGATCAAGCACATGTCCGGGAACCGGCTGGTGTTCGGCGAGCCGGCCGGCGGCTTGAGTGCACGCGCCGAGACCCTCGCCAAGGCGTTTCATGATGCAGGTTTTGATGCTCACGCCGACGAAAACGTGCGCGAACAGATATGGCTCAAGCTCCTCGGAAACGCCTGCTTCAACCCGGTCAGCCTGCTGGTGGGCGGCACCACCGATGAGCTGATCGACGACCCGTTCGTGCATGCCGTGTGTGTCGAGATGATGGACGAGGTGCTGGAACTGGGCAGGCGGCTGGGCCTTTCGCCCGAAATCGATCCCACGCAGCGCATCGCCATCACCCGCAAACTTGGCAAGGTCAAAACCTCCATGCTGCAAGACGTCGAAGGCCAACGGCCGGTGGAAATCGAAGCCATCCTGGGTGCGCTGGTAGGCGTGGCGGACAGGGTCGGGGCGCCGCTGCCTCGCACGCGTACGGTCTATGCCCTGGCGAGGATGCGCGCCAAGCTGCTGGGGCTTTTACCGAACTGACAGCGCAGGGGGAATATTCCGCTCTCGTGAAACGTTTTCTGACTCAGTGCCCCCATACATTCCGAAGAGTATGTGCAATGAGCAATGGTCAGAACCAGGCGTTTCGCGTAAACCCCGAAAAGTACCTCACCGACAACGTGTTGATGACCGGCTTTTTGACGCGGCTCGCGCCGGTGCCGGTGTTTCTCTCCGAAGGCGGGATTTTCAGCTTTGATCTGGTGCGCGCAGGTTCCACCTGGTCCTTTCGCAAGGAACCGATCAGGATCGAGAACGCGCCGGCCTTGGAGATGGTCGGCGGTGAGTCGCCCATTTCCGCGCGATGGTTACCCCAGGGTGGAAACATCATCATGCCCTTGCGGCCCCGGCCCATGGGGGTGCCGGACGGGCTGATGTTCACCGCTGAATTGAGCGGCTGCACCCTGGTGATCGATGCAACCCCGCTGGGCTTGAAGGTGTATCACGTCCAGCCGGGCCGGCTGGCCCAGGAGTACACCAACGTACGCGCCGCCGGTGACGTACAGCGGCTGATCATTACCGATGTGTTCTACGACTCGGGCAACTTCAACGCCAATGTGCTGATGTACAACAACGATGGCCAGTGGCGTGTGGCGCTGCAACGCTGGACCGGTGCGTATATCGGGCAACTGGCCGGCCCCTACATCGACCGCTACAAAATGCACGATGTCATGTTCCTGGACGTTTAAGCGCTAGGGGTGAAACCTGCGCCCCAACGCATCCAGGCGCACCGCAATCGGCGGCAGGCGCTCGCTGCTGCGGGCCAGGGTGCCCACATCATCGGCGGTGCTTTGCGCAATGCTCTGCACCGCCTGCAACCGCCCGACAATCTCCAGGTTCGCCGTGGATTGCTCGCGGGTAGTGGTGACAATTCGCCCATTGAGCCTGTCGATGTGCGCAATGTCGCTGCCTACCGCTTGCAACATATCGACTGCCAATTGGCTGTCTTGCACGCAGCGCTCAACGCCTTGCTGGCTGTCGTGCATGGCTTCCACGGCCTGGCGGCTGCCTTGCTGTAAACCCTCGATGATTTGCTTGATCTCCTGGGTGGAGACCGCCGTGCGCTGGGCCAGGCTGCGCACTTCATCGGCGACCACGGCAAAACCACGGCCCTGTTCCCCGGCACGGGCGGCTTCGATGGCTGCGTTGAGGGCGAGCAAGTTGGTCTGGTTGGCGATGCTGCTGATCACTTCGAGTACCGAGCCGATTTGCTCGGCTTGCACTGCCAGGCCTTGCACGGTCTGGTGGGTGCCGCTGATGCGGGCGGCCAGTTGAGTGATTTCTACCTGGGCGCGACCGACGCTTTCCTGGCCCCGCTCGATTTGCTGGCTGGCCTTGCCCGCGTGTTCCACCGCTTGCTCGACATGCAAGGTGATGTGGCCCATGGCGTCCTCCATGCGCTGCATGGAGCCGGTCATCTGGGTGATTTCGGCCAGTTGATGGCGCGCGCCGGTTTCCAGGGTGCCGCTGGCGCTGGCCAGTTCCTGGCCCAATTGGCCGAGGCCGTGGGAGTCGCGGGCAACGCCGTCGATCAAGTGGGTCAGTTGTTCCAGGAAGTGGTCGAAACGTTTGGCCAGGGACACATGCGCCTTGCCTTCGCCTGTGGCGGTTTGCGCGGTGAATTGCGAGGTCACGGCGAGCATCTTCTCGAGCATTTCCTGGCTCTCGACCGCTTCGCGCTGGCTATGAATGGCCAGGTAGAGCAGGGCGACCGTCTCCATCACCACGTAAAACGCATGCACGAACACCATGGCCCAGCCGCCGTGATGCTCCATCACAAACACTGGAAAACCTTGGTGTTGCAAAGCATGAAACACCACGTGGTGCACAGCGATCGTCGCCGCTGCCACCAGTATCGGCAGCCAGTCGCGATAAAACGTCAGCACGGCCAGCAACGCGAAGATGCCGAAGTGCGATTCGATCACGCCTTGCGCCTGGTTGATGTGCAGGGCGGCCATGACCATCAGCCCGGCACCGAGCAAACAGCGCATCACGCGCGTGCCACCAAGAGCGCGGTACAGCATTGTCAGCACCACACTGGTGCCGCCCCCGACGATCACGGCTTGAATCAACGTGTCGTGCCAGAACGCCAGGCCCAGCGAGAACACAAACATCAGCCAGATCAACGCCAGCATGATGCGGTCGGCCTTGCGGTAGTGCTCCATAAAACGCGTGCGGACGGGCATTCACTCGTACTCCATGTGGTCGAACCTGGAACAAAGCATGGGGCGTGCCACCGTTGGGCAAGGTAATAGAGTATCGGCATCATTGAATGGGACTTGAGGCTTTGCGTGTTTTACGGCTGTCGTACCTTCGGCAGAGTTTTAACGCGCGAGTGCTTGAGGCAGGACGCCATGTCACCCGTGACGCCCTGATCGAGTGAGCCTCCCACCCCTGACCGCTTGTACAGTCGGCTCCCTTTACAGGTGGTCGGCGTCAATCACCGCTTTTGCAAACGCCGCCGGCGCTTCCTGCGGCAGGTTGTGGCCGATGCCGCCGCTGATCAGCCGAAATTCATACTTGCCGGTGAAGCGCTTGGCATAGTCTTCGGGCTGCGGGTGCGGGGCGCCGTTGGCGTCGCCTTCCAGCGTGAGGGTGGGCACGCCAATGGAGGGTGATAACGCAAGCTTCTGTTCCAGCGCGTCATAGCGGGTTTCACCCTGTACCAGCCCCAGGCGCCAGCGGTAGTTGAACACGGTGATGGCCACGTGATCCGGATTGTCCAGGCCCTTGGCGCTGCGTTCAAAGGTGGCATCGTCGAAGGCCCATTTCGGCGAAGCGGTTTGCCAGATCAGCCTGGCAAAATCGCGCGTGTTTTTCTGGTACCCTGCGGCGCCGCGCTCGGTGGCGAAATAGAACTGGTACCACCACTGCAACTCAGCCTTGGGCGGCAAAGGGTTTTTGCCTGCGGCCTGGTTGCCGATCAAATAGCCGCTGACGTATACCAGCGCCTTCACCCTTTGCGGCCACAGTGCCGAGACAATATCTGCCGAGCGGGCGCCCCAATCGTAGCCGCCGAGCACGGCCTGCTTGATGTTCAGTGCGTCCATAAAATCGATCACATCCTGGGCCAGTGCCGCAGGCTCGCCATTACGCAGGGTTTTGTCCGACAGAAACCGCGTGCCACCGTAGCCCCGCGCATACGGGATCAGCACGCGGTAGCCCTTGGCGGCCAGCAGCGGAGCAACGCTGGCGTAGCTGTCGATATCGTAGGGCCAGCCATGCAGCAGGATGACCACCTGGCCGTCAGCTGGCCCCGTTTCAGCGTAGGCCACATCCAGCACGCCGGCCTTGACGTGCTTGAGCGCGCCGAACGAGGAATGGCTGGCGACGGCTGGAATATTGATCTCGGGCATTTCGGCACTGGCGGCGCCGATGACACCGAACTGCAGCAGCGCAAAAGCCAGAAAAGTGGAGCGGCGGTTCAACGGGGTGTGCATGGCGAGCCTCCTGGGGCGTGGTGTGTGCCTGGCCCTCAGTTGACCGCTGCGGTGTATCGGGTGTGTTTCAGCAAAGGGCCCGGGTTAAACGCTGTGTATCGCAATGGCCGCTGTACACACTGCGATACACAGGCGCCAGCCTTCTACGAAAACACAATCTCGTAGGGCTCGCGCATGCGCTCCAGCAACTCGTGGGCGAGCCTCGGCGCCAGGCCAATCGCCGGGTCGCCGACCAACTGGCTGGCGTAGGCGTGGGTGGCGTGCAGCTTGCGCGCCACGCTCCAGGTGTCCAGGCGCACTTTGCGCGCGCGCTGCCAGGGGATAATTGCCCCCTCACGTGCAGGCCAGTGCCAGGCCCAGATCGGCAGTTCATGCAAGCGTGCGCCGATCAGGCTGCAGGCTTTGGCGCTGGCGCGGCCCACTGCATCGTGGTCGTCATTGCCGTCGTTGCGCCAGGTGGTAAAGACCGTGTCGCCGGGCAGCAGGTAGCGCGCGATGAATTGGCTCATGGGCTGCTCGCTGGCCGCCAGTGCATCGTCGCAAAACCCGCCGCGAATCCACTTCAGGCTGTGCAAGGGCATGCCAAGGCGGCGCAGGGCTTCAGCGCTTTCCTGAGGGCGGATAACGCTCAGGCGGCTCGCGGGCCAGGCGTTGGACCCCGGGTGGCTGGCGCTGCCGTCGGTGATCGAAATCAGCAGCAGCGGATGGTTCAGGGTGCTGAGTATTTGCAGCAGCCCGCCACAGGCGAGCACCTCATCGCCCGGATGCGGCGCGATGACTACCACGCGGGCACCCGCAGGTACCAGCGAGGTGGGCGTGATAGCGGGGATTTGCGCCAGCTGCGGTGCACTGTTCCAGATTTGCGCGGGGCCGCGACGGCCCTCGCTCAGGGAGGCAGGTTTCATGGGTGTCACATCCTTGTCGATTGATGCGGGTCGTGCCCCGTTGACGGGACGACTCTCTTGTAATCACCACAGGCTCCGCTGCGGTGAGGCGCGGCACTCCAGTCCTGGATTGCCAGCAAGGCACTGTCAGCATAGACAAGGATGTAGCGCTCTTACATCGTGAAATGTGGATTTTTCAGGTCGCGTGCATCAGGCTCTTTAAATAATCACCAAAGCCGCCTTCCGCCCGGCAATCCAGGCGGGCGCTGGTGATGACTTGTGGCGTATGGCTCCAGGCGATCGATGCACCGCAGCGTTCCAGGTCACGCACCAGTTGCACATCTTCATGACAGGCCAGCGGCTCGAACCCGCCGGCCTGCACATAGGCCCCGGCACTCACGCCCAGGTTGGCTCCATGGACATGGCGGTGGCCGTCGCATGCCTGGTACGCCTGGTGATAGCGAATTTGTGCGGCCGGATCGAAACCCTCACTCCACGCGTCGACGGTGACCGTGCCGCACACGGCATCGACGCCCAGCGCCAATTGCGCCACCAGCCAATCGGGGGCGACCCGGCTGTCGGCATCCGTGCAGGAAATCCAGCGGGCGCCCTGATTCAACAAATGCCGTGCGCCTACGCCGCGCACATGCCCGACATTGCGCGCCTGCACGTGAAGTACCTGTACCGGATACGCCTGGGCAATCGCCGCACTGCCATCGCTGCACGTATCCAGAACCGCCAGGATCTGCACAGGTTCACCCAGCAACCCTGGGTGGCTGGCAGCAATCATCGCGGCGTTCAGGCATTCGCCCAGCAGGTCTTCTTCGTTATGCACCGGGATCAGAATACCGATCATCGCAGGCCCTCGCGTGTGGCAACCGAGGCGCCATCGCGGCCCCACAGGTCAAGCAGGAAATCAGTCTCGTGGTGCCGGGCAAGGTGGGCCATGTCCAGCCGTTTTTGCAGCAAGGCATGTACCTCGTCAGCCGTTTGCGGGCAGCCTTCGATTGCCGGGCGCCAGTGACAGGCCAGCAGTTGGCCGTCGTCGGCCAGGGAGGCGAGGGCGCGGTCGATCAGGGTATTGAGGTCGTCAATGTCGAGGTAGTAACACAGTTCGCTCAACACAATCAGGTCGAACGGGCCAGCGGGCCATTGTTGTGGCAAGCGGCTTTGCTGGACCTGTGCATGGGCAAAGCCCAGCAGGCGTTTTTCTGCCAGGGTGACAGCCGCGCTCGCCGTGTCGCAACACAGCAGCCGATCACAGCGCGGTGCCAGTTCTGCACTTAATTCACCGTTGGCGCAGCCCGGCTCGAAGATCGACGCGTAGCGCGGGCGGGTCAGTACGGCGAGGGTCAAGGCGCGTTTGCGGCGTTCATACCAACGCTGGCGAAACGCCCAAGGGTCGTCATTGCCCGCAAAGAGTTGGTCGAAATACGGCGTGGCAACGCTCATACAAACACCACTTCAAAGGGTTGCAGCAAGCGCTCGACGACATAGGGCGCCAGTACCGGCGCAAGGCCAATGTGCGGGTCGCCTTCGAGCTGGCTGGCAAAGGCATGAATGGCATGGCGTTTGCGCGCCACCGCCTCGGGTGTCAGCGGGATCTTGCGCGCACGGTGCCACGGCACCTGGCTGTCTTCCGGCGTCGCCCAGTGCCAGGTCCATACCGGCAGCTCATACAAGGTGGCGCCGACAGCCTGCGCGGCCAGGGCACTGGCGCGCCCGACAGCCTCATGATCGCAATGGCCGTCTTCGCGCCAGGTGGTGAACACCACATCGGTCGGCTTGAGGTAGCGCTGGATAAACGCGCTCAACGGGCGTTCACTGGCGGCCACCTTGCTGTCGGTAAACCCTGCCCGTAGCCATTTCAGGCTATGCAGCGGCAAGCCCAGGCGGTGCAAGGCCTGGGCTGATTCCTGCGGGCGTACCACGCTCAAACGCTCGACCGGCCAGCGCCTGGAGCCGGGATGACTGGCACTGCCATCGGTCACCGAAATCAACTGAATGGGCCTCCCCAGCGCTGCCAAACCTTGCAACAGCCCACCGCAGCCGAGCACTTCGTCATCCGGGTGCGGCGCAATGATCACTGCGCGATGCCCTTCGGGAACCAGTTGCTCAACGCTGACCTTTGGCAACTCGGCCATATGGGATGAAGCTTGCCACTGATGCAGCGGCGTTCCCTGGCCGACGATTGGATTGGGTTTCATAATTGCCACCTCCCTGTGGGTTCACCCGCTACCTGTTCGCCCAGGGCGGCCAAGTCACGTTCGGCATGGCTTTGCCGCACGTACACCGGCAAATCCGCCATCAACTGGGCAAAGTGCGGGTCCTTGCAATACGGGCCTGCGCCGACGGCGCGCCCGACATGATGAATCACCTGTTCGACGGTATCTTCTACGCAGGCGCGTACTTGCTGGGCGAGCAGTCGGGCATCCGCCAGAGGCGTGCGGTCAACCTGTGCCGCGCTGTCGCGCAGCACGCAGGCGGCGCTGTTCAGCGCACTGTCCACAGCGCCCAGGTGCGCCAGCGCATGGGGTTCCGGGCGCTTGCTGCACTGCTCGCGCAACGCCTCCGCCAGGCGTTGCGCTGCACCATACCAGCACGCGGCAATGCCGATGCCGCCTTGCCAGAACCCGGGCCGGGCGAGGTAATCGCCGGGCTCGCCAATCGCGATACCGCGGGCATGCTCAAACACCACTTCGACACTGCCCGTTGCCGCCATGCCGACGGCCTTCCAGCCCTCATTGGTCACGCTGACCCCCGGCTGGTGCATCTGCACGGCGACCAACTGCTGGCGATCCTCGTCGTCCCAGGCGGTCAGCAGCCCGTGGCTGACCACCGCCGCCCCCGAGCACCAGGCTTTACGCCCGTCAACAATCAGCCACTGACCATCACGCCGTACCCGCACTTTGGCGTTCGGCGGCTCGGCGGCCCACATGCCCCACGTGCTGCCCACGGGCGGCAAGGGGCTGTTGAGTTCGGCGATGATTGCCAAGGCATCGGTGTGGCCTTCAAACAACTTGCACAGGCGCAGGTCGTGCCCGGCCACCTGCGCCAGGCGGCTGAAGCGCTCCAGCGTCTGGCCGCTGCCGGGCAATGGCAGTTGGTCCAGGCCTTGCTCCTGAAGGGCCTTCAGGGCATCGCCCAGGGCTTGCGTGTCCGCATAGTCCCGGTTGCCTTGAAGGAATCCGTGCAAGGCCATGTCACACCTCGTCGTCGCGCTGCAGTTCAAACAGCAGCAGTGAGCGGCCGGTGACCGCGTATTCGTGTTCGAAATCAAAGCGCTCCTGGCCTCGTACGGCCGGCGCATTGGTGTCGAGCATGCAGGTCCAGAACTCACCTTCCGGCACCGGTGGCAGGCGGAAATTGACCATGTCGTGGTGGGCGTTGACCACCAGCAACAGGGTGGCATCGGCACCAGCCCGGCGAATCCCGGTCTCCTGAGCACGACCGTCCAGCAGCATGCCCAGGCAGCGGCCATGGCTGTCCTGCCATTGCTCGGTGTTCATCTCGTTGCCATCCGGGGCGAGCCAGGTGACATCCTTGACGCCGATATCCTCGTTGTAATCGCCGACCAGGAACCGGCCACGGCGCAGGATCGGATACGCCAGGCGCAGCTTGATCAGGCGTTTTACAAATTTCAGCAGGGCCTTGCCGTCATCGTCCAGGTCCCAGTTGACCCAGCCGATTTCACTGTCCTGGCAGTAAGCATTGTTGTTGCCGTGTTGGGTGCGGGCGAATTCGTCACCCGCCACAATCATCGGCGTGCCCTGGGCCAGCAACAGCGTGGCGAAAAAGTTGCGCATCTGGCGCAGGCGCAACGCATTGATTTGCGGGTCGTCGGTCGGGCCCTCGACGCCATGGTTCCAGGACAGGTTGTTGTTGCTGCCGTCCTGGTTGTTCTCGTCGTTGGCTTCGTTGTGCTTGTCGTTGTACGACACCAGATCGTGCAGGGTGAAACCATCGTGGGCGGTGATGAAATTCACCGAGCTGTAAGGGCGGCGGCCACGGTGGTTGAACATCTCGCCCGAGGCGGTCATGCGCGCGGCGAAGTCTGCCAACTGGCCGTCGTCACCTTTCCAGAAGGCTCGCACGGTGTCGCGGAAACGGTCGTTCCATTCAACCCAGCCCGGCGGAAACTTGCCCACCTGGTAGCCGCCGGGGCCGCAATCCCAAGGCTCGGCGATCATTTTCAGCTGGCGCAGCACGGGGTCTTGTCGGCACGCGACGAGGAAGCTGTGGCGCTCGTCGAAACCCTCGCGGTAGCGACCCAGAATCGTCGCCAGGTCAAAGCGGAAACCGTCCACGTGCATCTCCGTGGCCCAGTAACGCAGGGAGTCGGTGACCATCTGCAAGACGCACGGGTGGCTGAGGTCGAGGGTGTTGCCGGTGCCGGAGTCGTTGATGTAGAAGCGCTTGTCGTCGGGCATCAACCGGTAGTAGGAGGCGTTGTCGATACCGCGCATGGACAGGGTAGGCCCGCGTTCGTTGCCCTCGGCGGTGTGGTTGTAGACCACGTCGAGTATCACTTCCAGTTTGGCTTCGTGCAGGTGCGCAACCATCTCCTTGAACTCGGCAATCTTGCCGCTGGCCAGGTAGCGCGGGTCCGGCGCGAAAAACGCGATGCTGTTATAGCCCCAGTAGTTGGTCATGCCTTTTTGCAGCAGGTGCTGGTCATTGACGAAGGCGTGCACCGGCAGCAATTCCACCGACGACACACCCAATTGGCGGATGTGTTTGAGCACGTCGTCTTCCATCAAGCCGGCGCAGGTGCCACGCACCGATTCGCCCACCGAAGGGTGGCGCATGCTGATACCGCGCAAATGGGTTTCGTAAATGATGGTGCGGTCCCACGGCACGCGCACCGGTTGGTCGTTGCCCCAGGTATGCGCCGGGTCGATGACCTTGCATTTGGGCACGAACGGCGCACTGTCGCGTTCGTCGAAACTGAGGTCGTCGTCCGGGTGACCGATGGTGTAGCCAAACAGCGCCTCGGACCATTTGAGTTCGCCCACCAGCTGTTTGGCATAGGGGTCGATCAGCAATTTGTTGTGGTTAAAGCGATGGCCGTTGGCCGGGTCGTACGCACCGTACACACGGTAGCCGTAAATCAGCCCGGGGTGGGCGTCGGGCAGGTAGCCGTGGAAGGTTTCGTCGGTGTATTCCGGCAGCTCGATACGCTCCAGCTCCACTTCGCCGGAATCGTCGAACAGGCACAGCTCGACTTTGGTGGCGTTGGCCGAGAACAGGGCAAAGTTGACGCCCAGGCCATCCCAGGTCGCGCCGAGGGGGAAGGGCAAACCTTCACGAATCCGCGACGGCTCGTTTTCCGGCGTCGGTTGGCTTTTATCGGGTTTGCTCATGCTTGAATTGCTCCTGCAAAGGTCTTTTTTCAGGCCGAGGACGGCCGTGCTGGCGGGAAGCCAGGTAAAAATTCAGTTCAGAGTGCGGTCCCCTGTGGGAGCGGGCTTGCCCGCGATAGCGTCGGCACACACAACAATGTTGTCGCCTGACACGCCGTATTCGCGGGCAAGCCCGCTCCCACAGGGGGGAAGGTGTTTAGCCTGCTGGCTTGGGTGGCGCCTTGGGCTTTTTCGGCGCCGCAGGCTTGGCGGCGGCGGCGGGCTTGGCTTTGGGCGCTGGCTTGGGTGCAGTCTTGGGCTTGGCCGCAGGTTTTGGCTTGCTTGGCGTCAACGCTTCGGCTTCTGCCAGCTTGCGCGCCATCTCCCAGTGGCGTGCATCTTCACCGTGGGGTTTGCCTTCCGATTCCCAGATCTGATGCGCCAACTCGCGAACACGTTTGTCTTCAGTACTCATCACAATGCTCCTCAGAGAAAATTTTCAGCTTTCTTGATCATCAGGATTGATAAAGACATTGACCGGGAAATCCCCCAGGGCAGTGCTGATCAGCAGGTCCTTGTCTGGTGTGACTGCGCCCGTGTGAAAAAGTCCCTTCCAGTTTTGTGTTGCAACGGCAAACGGTAATTTCACCCGCGTATCGCCCCAAACCTGCGCATCAATGTGAGGCAAATCACCGTTTTCCAGCAGGCGATGGGGCAGACGAGGTACCACCACCAGCAAGTGTTTGCCCTGGTGTTCGCGGCAGAAAGCGACGACGTGATCCGCGTGTTGGCCGGTCACTTCCAGCGGGGTATAGCTGCCGCTGCGAAAGAGCTCAGGATCGGCCGTGCGCACTGCCAACACCTGGGCAATCAGCGCCTGTTTGATACGCCCGTCACGCCAATGGGGCAACAGCTCGCCGACGTCCGGCGCAGTGTTCAGCGCCTGTTGCCGTGCGTTGAAATCCACCGGGCGGCGGTTGTCCGGGTCCACCAGGCTGAAATCCCAGAATTCATCGCCCTGGTACAAATCCGGCACACCCGGCACGGTGAGACGAAGCAAGGTTTGCGCCAGCCCGTTCAACGCGCCCGCTGGCGCGATAGCCTGGGCGGCGGCGCCGATGGCGGTGCGCAATGCGCGGCCTTCTTCACTGAGCAACAGGCGTGACAGGAACGCTTCAACCCCTTGCTCATAAGTCTCGTTGGGCGCACTCCAGCTGCTGTGCAACTTGGCTTCGCGCAGGGCTTTTTGCTGCCACTGCCACAGGCGTTGCTGATAGCCCTCAAGGTTCGCATCAAGGGGCCAACTGCCCAACAACACCTGGTAGAGGATCAGTTCATCGCCCGCCGAAGGGCTGTTTTCACCGTCACGCAAAGGCGCCGCTAAAATGCGCCATTGCTCAACCTGTTCGACGTACCAGGGCGCGCACTCGCTGAGCACGGCCAGGCGCGCACGGGTGTCTTCGCCGCGTTTGTGATCATGGGTGGCGGTGGCCAGCAGGTTGTCCGGGAACTCCCGCAAGCGCTGGCGGTTGACCGCATGAAAGTCCGCCAGCGGCGCACTGAACTGTTCGGTGCTGAAGCCCACGTCATTGCGCGACAACAGCACTGCGCAGCGATAGAACGCCGTGTCCTCCACCGCCTTGGCGGCGGCGGGCGAGGTCAATTGCTGAAAGCGTACGCAGGCATGTTTGAGGATCTTGCGTTCCCGGCCGACCGGGCGATCGCGCCACGGCTGGCCGCCCAGCCAGTTTTCCAGGTGTTCGAGGACCGGCCAGTCGCCTTCGCCGAGGGTGCTGCGCGCGCCCTCCATGGCCTGCTGGAAGAACACGTCATCTTCGGCGCTGCGGCCCCGGGCGCTGATATAGGTGCGGTACACCGGGAAGTGCACAATCAGTTCCTGCAACGCGCGCCGGATGGCGCCAAGCGTCAGGTCGCGGGTCATCACATCGTCGCGGGCCACTTGCAACAAGGCCTGGGCCACACTTTCGAAATCACCGCCGAGGGAACCGTTGAGGATTTGCTGGCGCGCCAGCCTGGCCTCTTCGATAAAGGCCGAGGGGCGCTCGCTATGGCGCGTCCACAGATCGGCGAGCGGTTCGAAGCCGGCCGGATCGTGTTGGAGCAACGAGAGCTGGTTCATGAATTCGTAACCGGTGGTGCCGTCCACCTGCCAATCACGCCGCAGGGTTTCGCCTTCACCGAGGATTTTTTCGACGAAGATCGGCAAGTGCCGCTGCGGCGACAGCGCATCCACGCGACGGCGCAGCTTGCGGCAATAACCCCGTGGGTCGGCCAGCCCATCGATATGGTCGATGCGCAGGCCGTCCACCAAGCCCTCACTGATCAGCTCAAAAATCTTGCCGTGGGTGGCCTCGAACACCGCCGTACGTTCAACCCGCAGGCCGCCGAGTTCGTTGACGTCGAAGAAGCGCCGCCAGTTGATATCGTCCGCAGCGGTGCGCCAACTGGCGAGGCGGTAGGCCTGTTGTTCCAGCAACTGATGCAGGCGCTGGAAACCCTCAGGTTGGCGGCCATCAAAGGTGGCCAGCCGTTGTTCGATGGCCGGCAACACTTCAGTGGCGCGTTCGGCCAGCGCGTGTTTCAGCCAGCCGGCTTCGGCATGGGCGTCGTCCTGCCAGGTGAGCGCGGTGAAACGGTCGGCCAGGGGTTTGAGTAACTCGCCGTCGCCCAGAATCGTCGCGTAATCCCGTGGGCAGATGGGAAAATGATGCTCGTAGTGCTCGACGTGAAACGCGCCAAGGGTGGCGTCGAATTGCAGGGTGAGCGTCCCGGTTTGCAAGGCTTCGCCGTAATCGCTGCCCAGAAATGGCATTAACAACTGGCCTTTGAGCAGCGGGTCGGGCGAGTGCCACTGGATGTCGAAGAACTCGCTGTAGGGGCTCAGGCGCCCCCATTCCAGCAGGTCCAGCCACCACGGGTTGTCGGCGCCGCCCACGGCCATGTGGTTGGACACGATGTCGAGGATCAAGCCCATCTCATGCTCACGCAGTGCCGCCACCAGGCGCCGCAAGGCGGGTTCGCCGCCAAGCTCGGGGTTCACCGTGGTCGGGTCAACCACATCGTAGCCATGCATGGAACCGGCGCGGGCGCTGAGCAAGGGCGAGGCATAAATATGGCTGATACCAAGCCTGGCGAAATACGGCACCAACGGCACCGCGTCATCCAGGGTAAAGCCTTTATGAAATTGCAGACGCTGGGTGGCGCGTAACGCAAGGGGCTTCATCGGTCACGCTCGTGGGCCTGGTTGCGCGCCACGGCCAGCAGTTCCAGGCGGCGTGCGGCGTTTTCATTGTCGAGCAGGCTGGCGGCTTCTCCGGTGAAACGGCGGCGCCAGTTCGGGTGCGTATCAAGGGTGCCGGGCAGGTTGGCCTGTTCTTCCACGCCCAGGGCATCTTCCAGCGGCAGCAGTACCAGCGGCGCGCGGGTGTGGCCGAGGTAGCGCACGCTGGCGTCGATCATGTGGTCGGTGTCATTGCGGATCTCGTCCACGAAGTTCTGCGGGTCCTGGCTCAAGGCCTGGCGCAACGCCTGGCGTTCGCGCAGGCGGTGCTCGCTCCATTGCTCCACGGTGGGGGCATCGATCAGGCCGAGCTGGATGTTCCACTCGATATCCCGGCTATGCCACCAGCCATTGAGCGTGGGCAAATCGTGAGTGCTGGTGGTGGCCAGGGCGTTGTCCGGCCAGTCGAGGATCGGCTTGAACTGGCCGTCGTGGTTTTGTTCGAACAGCAGCACACGCATGCCGAGGATCGAGCGGGCGATGAGTTTTTCGCGCAGGCCATCCGGTACGGTGCCGAGGTCTTCGCCGAGCACAATGGCTTGATGGCGATGGGATTCCAGCGCCAGCAGGCGCAACAGGTCATCCACCGGGTAATACAGGTAAGCCCCCTCACGCGGTGACGCATCCATAGGGATGACCCACAGACGTTGCAGGCCCATCACATGGTCAATGCGCAGGCCGCCGGCGTGGGCGAAGTTGGCGCGCAGCATTTCGATAAAGGCACGAAAGCCGTTGCGCTTCAGGCCTTCCGGCGAGAATGCGGATATGCCCCAGCCCTGGCCCGCACGGTTGAGGATGTCGGGTGGCGCGCCGACGGTAAGGTCGGCGAGCAGTTCATCCTGACGGCTCCAGGCCTGGCTGCCACCGCCGTCGGCGCCCACGGCGAGGTCGGCGATCAGGCCCACACCCATGCCGCTGCCGCGCGCCGCTTGCTTTGCGCGTTGCAGGCTGCGGGCGATCAGCCATTGGCTGAAGGCGAAAAAACCGATCTCGTCGCGATGTTCTTCGGCGAACTGTGCCAGCGCAGGGCTTTGCGGGTTGCGCCACGCCTCGGGCCAATGGCGCCAGTCGAGGTCTTCGCCTGCGGCTGCGCGCACCGTTTGCACGGCCTCGAACCGGCAGTGGTTTTCCAGGGCTTCACCCCCGGCCTGGCGGAAACTCAAAAAATCCGCGTGCTGCGGGTGCCCGCCCTGGCGGAAGTCTTCATACAGTGCGCGCAGCAGGCGTTGTTTGGCCTTGGCGGCAGCGGGCCAGTCGATCAGGGGCAGTTGTTCCAGTGCATGCAGTTCATCTTCCAGGTCTGTCGCTTCAATGGCGCTGCGCACTTCACGTTCGCCAAGGATGCACGTCGGCGATGCATACAGGCTGTTGAGGAATAAGCGGCTGGACGGCGAGTAGGGGCTGTAGCGCGAGGGGTCGGCGCTGAACATCGCGTGCATCGGGCTGATGGCCAGGGCATCGGCGCCGCGCTCGGCAGCGGAGCGCGCCATATGTTCCAGTGCCAGGGTGTCACCAAAACCGCCGTCGCCCAGGCGGCGCAAAGCATACAGTTGTGCGCTCAAACCCCAGGCGCGGGCAGGGGGGCTGTCCACCGCTTCGGCCACGCTGTAGCAGTGAGCCGGCGCCACGGCCAGGGTGAACGTCTGATCGGCGATATGCACTTGGTGATAGCCGAGGGCAATGATGCCTGGCAGCACGCCATCACCGTCGAGGCGTAACTCCAGGGTTTCACCGCCTTCCAGGCTGACCCGGCACTGCGTGTCGGGCTCGAAGTAGCGGGCCAGGTCAAGGCCTGCGCCGCTGTCGGCCGTCAGCAGCGGTGGCAGGTGTTTGTCTTGTTGCACCTGCTCCAGTTCCAGCAGGCTGGCGTCGATCTCGGCATCGGTGTCGGCCGGGTGGCCCAGGCCTTTGAGGACGGCGCGCAGAGCGTCGGGTTTCACATGTTGCGGGCGGCCGTTGGCGTCGATCCAATCGACGGCCAGGCCCGCGCGGCTGGCGAGTATTTCCAGGTTCGCTTCGCTCAAGAGTGCTCTCCAACAGGGGATAGGGCGACGCGTGCGCTGAATGGCGCCAGTTGCGCCTCGCTTGCGGCAGGCGTCTCGAATAGCAGATGGGGCGGTGCGGGGTGATCCAGCGCCTTGGCGTCAAGGTTCAGGTCGATCTGCAGCACGCTGCCATTGCCCAGGCGCCAGCGTGCGCTGACGGCGCCGTCTGCCAGCACTTGCGCACCCAAGGCCACGCTGCCCGGTAAATGCGGCACGATGTGGCGGTGGCGCAGGCTCAACAGCTTGCGATAGAACTGCGCCTGTTCGTTTTCAGTGAAGGCGGGTGCCGATTGCAGAAAAGTCGGCAGCGCATTGGGGTCGGGAATACGTTCGCGCCGCTCGGGGTCCTGGAAGGCGGCGAAGTCGGCAAATTCGTTGCGTCGGCCTTCGCGCACGGCTTGGGCGAGTTCGCCGTGGTGGTCGGTAAAAAACAGGAAGGGTTCGGGCGCATTGAGCTCATCGCCCATGAACATCAAGGGAATCATCGGCGACAGCAGCAATAACGTGGTGGCCGCTTTCAGGGCTTGGGGCGGGCAAAGTTGATGCAGGCGCTCGCCAAAGGCGCGGTTGCCGATCTGGTCATGGTTTTGCAGGAACAACACGAACGCGCTCGGCGGCAAATGCCCGCTGGGCTCGCCCCGGGTGTGGCCGTGGCGGGTGGTGTCGCCCTGGTAGATAAAGCCTTCGCCCAGGCAACGTGCCAGCTTGGCGGTGGTGTCCTTGGCAAAGTCACTGTAATAGGCGTCGGTTTCGCCGGTCAGCAGCACGTGCAGGGCGTTGTGGCCGTCATCGTTCCATTGCGCGTCGAAGTCGTGTTCCAGCAGGTTGGCCTGGTTGAATTCGTTTTCCAGTACCAGCCACACATGCCGGCCGATGTCGGCTTGCTGGCGCACACGTTGTGCCAATTCTTTGAGGAAACCCGGGTTGTCGATGGCGTGCACGGCGTCCAGGCGCAGGCCGTCAAAACGGTATTCGAGCAGCCACATCAGTGCGTTATCGAGGAAAAAATCGCGCACTTCGCGGCGGTCAAAATCAATCCCCGCGCCCCACGGCGTGTGCACGTCTTCGCGGAAAAAGCTTTTGGCGTAGTGCCCCAGGTAATTGCCGTCGGGGCCGAAGTGGTTGTAAACCACGTCGAGAATCACCGCCAGGCCGTGTTCATGGGCGCTGTCGATCAATTGCTTGAGTTGTTCGGGCGTGCCGTAGGACGCTTGGGGCGCATAGGGCAACACCCCGTCGTAACCCCAATTGCGCTCGCCGGGAAATTGCGCCAGAGGCATCAGTTCAATGGCGGTGACGCCCAGTTCCGCCAGGCGCGGCAGTTGGGCTTCGACGGCGGCGTAGCCCCCCAGCGCGCCCACGTGCAGCTCATATATCACCGCCTCGTGCCACGGGCGGCCCTGCCAGTGACTGTGTCGCCACTTATAGGCGAGGGGGTCGACAACCAGGCTCCAGCCCTGAATATCCCGGGCCTGAGCCCTGGACGCCGGGTCCGGCACGTCCAGTTCGCCATCGATGTTGTAGCGGTAATGTGTGCCCGCCGGGCACTTGATTTCGACTTCGAACCAGCCGTCTGCCTGGGGCAGCATGGCGATGGACTTGCCGTCTTGCAATTCAACGCTGACATAAAACGCATCGGGCGCCCACAACGCGAAACGCGTGTGTTGCGCGTCCAGCATGATTGCGCCGTGGGGCCAGGTTTCCAGAGTCCGTGACGGCATCTATGAAGCCCTCCCTTGATTATTTAGCGGTTTTCCCCAGGGCTTTTGCCACCAGTTGTTCATACAGTTCGGCGTAGGGTTCCACCGCCTGGCACCAGTTGAAGGGTTGGGTCATGGCGCGGCTGCGCATGGCGTTGAGCAGGCCCGGGTTGGCGAACACCCGGAAGGCGCGGCTCAGCGCTTCCTCGTAGCTTTCGACGGTGGATTCATTGAACAGAAAGCCGGTGACGCCGTTTTCAATGGTGTCGGCCAGGCCGCCGGTATTGCGCGCCACCGGCAACGAACCGAAACGCTGCGCGTACATCTGGCTTAAGCCGCAAGGCTCATAGCGCGATGGCATCAACAGGAAGTCGCTGCCGGCGAACATGCGGCGGGCATCCGTCTCATTAAAGCCAATGCGCACACCGACCTGGCCCGGGAAACGCAGCGCCAGCTCACGCATGGCCTGTTCTTCCTCAGGCTCGCCACGGCCAATGATTGCGATCTGGCCGCCGTTCTCGACGATAAAACTGGCAACCGCTTCGGTCAGGTCCAGACCTTTTTGGTAGACCAGGCGCGATACCACGGCAAACAGCGGGCCGGTGGAGGCGTGCAGCCCAAACAGCTCACGCACGTGGTCAGCGTTGACAGTCTTGCCTTCCCAGTCGCCGATGTTGAAATTGTGGGTCAGGTGCGTGTCGGTGGAGGTTTCCCAGCTTTCATCGATACCGTTGGGAATGCCACTGAGCAGGCCTTGCTGGGTTTTGCTGGCCAGGAAGCCATCAAGGCCGCAGCCGAATTCCGGGGTGGTGATTTCCTGGGCGTAAGTCGCGCTCACGGTGGTGATATGGCTGGAATACGCCATGCCGGCCTTGAGAAACGACATCTTGCCGTAGAACTCCATGCCTTCCTGTTGCAGGGCGTGGGGCGGGATGCCCAATTCCGGCGTGGAGGCCAGGCTGACCACCCCTTGATAGGCGAGGTTATGGATAGTGAACAGGGTGGGCGTACGCGACCCACGCCAGTGCATATACGCCGGGGCCAGGCCAGCGGGCCAGTCGTGGGCGTGCACCAGGTCCGGGCACCAGTGGATTTGCGCAAGGTTGGCGGCCATGTCGGCAGCCGCCAGGCCCAGGCGGGCGAAGCGGATATGGTTGTCCGGCCAGTCGCGCCCGTTGTTGGCGCCGTAAGGCGTACCTTCACGCTCGTACAGTTCAGGGCAGATCAGCACATAGATGACCAGGCCGTCCTTGAGGTCCATGCGCCCGATCTTGCACGGCGGCAGCGCGGCGTGGCCACCCAGCTCACCGATGATATGGATCGGGTTGTCGCTTTCCATCACCTGCGGATAGCCCGGGATCAGCACGCGCACGTCATGCAGGTGCGCCATGGCTCGGGGCAGGGCAGCGGAGACGTCGCCCAAGCCGCCGGTTTTCACAAGGTCGGCGAACTCGGAGGTGACAAACAGCACTTTTTTACGATTAGGGTTCTGACTCACGATCGGCCGCACAGTGTTGGGCAGGTCGGCCAACGATGTCGGTCCCCCTGCCGCCTGACTAAAACGCTCTCCCTGAGTATCTACAGCGGCACTGATCATAATTCACTCCCATCTGTTGGTCGGCTAATGGCCCGCTGCCATTGGCTCCGATTGGCCACATCCTGCGGCCAGACGCACAAGCGCTATCACAAGCTGGCAAGGCGTATGCCAGTTGCACGCAAAGCGGAAAAAGATTGGATGGACGGCATTTTGGCGTCAACGACGTGTGCACGCCCTACCTGAAACTGGACCTACGGCAGAGTTCGAAAGTTTCGATTTTTTGCGGGGTTTTTGTTTTGGAACGGACCCATCGGTCATGAGTCTAGGACAGATCCCAGAGCCTGCAGGGTTTCTGAGCGATTTTTGTAGGACAAAATACTTGTAACAAGAGTCAAGCTGGTTATTAGCACGGACGATGACGATCTTGCCGGTGCACCGGAACAACCCACGCGGGAGCGCTTCGCACTCCAACGCAGGGCAAGCCTGCTCACCACAGAGACAGCGTTCACCTCTACAGTGCGGTTTGCCCTGCGTTGGTGCGTCAGCCGAGCACGCGAATGGGCGCCTTATTCGCCCACGCTTGAATGTCTTCGATCATCTGCTGATAGAACTGCCGGTAATTCTGCTCGCTGACATAACCCACGTGCGGAGTGGCCAGCACATTGGGCAGGCGGCGGAACGGGTGGTCCACCGGCAGCGGCTCTTGGGCATACACGTCCAGTGCTGCGCCCGCCAGCCGCCCAGCGGACAGCGCCTCCACCAACGCCTGCTCATCCACGATCGGCCCGCGTGCCGTGTTCACAAGACGCGCTGTCGGCTTCATCCAGCTCAATGCCTGGGCATCCACAAGGCCGCGGCTGCGATCGCTGAGTACCAGGTGAATGGTCAGAATGTCGGCCTGTTCAAACAGGGCCTTCTTGCTGACCCAAGTCACCCCCGACTCGGCCGCACGCGCAGGTGTCAGGTTTTCACTCCAGGCAATCACGCGCATGCCGAACACCTGGGCAAACTGCGCAACCTTCTGGCCAATGCTGCCCAGCCCGAGGATGCCGAGGGTCTTGCCATACAGATCACCGCCCAGGCCCACCTGCCAATCACCGGCGCGCAGGGAATTGGCTTCAGCCAGCAGGTTGCGGGTCGAGGCCATGATCAGCGCCCAGGTCAATTCGGGGGCTGCCTGTTTATAGCTGTCGGTGCCGCACACCTGGATGCCCAGCGCCTTGGCAGCGGCGATGTCGACGGCCGCATTGCGCATGCCGCCGGTTACCAGCAATTTCAGGTTTGGCAGGGCTTGGAGCAAGGGCTTGTCGAAGGTCGAGCGTTCGCGCATCACGCAAATCACGTCGAACCCCTGCAAACGCTCGGCCATCGTGGCGGTATCCGCCGGGTAATCGTGAAGAAAATGCACCTGGCCAACGGGCGCCAGGACCGACCAGTCCACGACGCCACGGGCTACATTCTGCCAATCATCAATGACTGCGATCTGTATCGACATTCACGCGTGCCTCGAAAAAGGTTGGATTAAAGGGCATTCAAACCCTGCAACAACGCCTGATGAAACCGGGCCGGTTCTTCCATCTGCGGCGCATGCCCCAAGCCCGGGAATTCCACCAGGGTGGCATGGGGGATCAGTTTGGCGACTTGCTTGCCCAGCACGTCGTAGTGACCGAGCCTGGCCTTGACCGCAGGCGGTGCGATATCGCTGCCGATGGCGGTGGTGTCGGACGTGCCGATCAATAGCAGCGTGGGCATCTGCAAGTCCTTGAACTCGTAGTACACCGGCTGGGTGAAGATCATGTCGTAAATCAAGGCCGAGTTCCATGCGACTTGGGTATGCCCCGGGCCTTTGTTCAGGCCGGCGAGCATGTCGACCCAGCGGTCGTACTCAGGCTTCCAGCGGCCCACGTAATAAGTGTTGAGTTCATACTGACGAATACCTTCGGCGCTGAGCTTGAGCTCGCGCTCATACCATTGGTCAACGCTGCGATAGGGCACGCCCAGCGCTTTCCAGTCTTCCAGGCCGATAGGGTTGACCAGCGCCAGTTGCTCGGTTTGCGCGGGGTACAGCAGCGCATAACGTGTCGCGAGCATGCCGCCGGTAGAGTGGCCCACAATCGTGGCTTTTTGAATGCCGAGTTTCTCCAGCAATTGATGGGTGTTGAGCGCCAGTTGCTGGAAGCTGTACTGGTAGTGCTCGGGCTTGCTGGACGTGCAGAAGCCGACCTGGTCCGGCGCGATCACCCGGTAACCGGCGTCGCTCAGGGTTTTGATCGAGGCCTCCCAGGTCGCACCGCAGAAATTCTTGCCATGCATCAACACCACGCTGCGCCCGTTGGCTTTGCCGCTGGCCGGGACGTCCATGTAGCCCATTTGCAACGATTTGCCTTGGGACTGGAAATTGAAATGCTCGACGGGGTAGGGGTATTTGAAGCCTTGCAGCTCAGGGCCATAGGTGGCGGCTAACACAGGCGCGGCGCTGGCGGTCAGCAGGCCGGCGACGCAAAAAGCGCGGAATAGAGGCATAAAAGGGCTCCAAATGGGATGCCCGGATGCTGTTGCGAGGGGATTAAGTGGGGATTAACACCCACTGCAGGGTCAGGGCTGCCAGCACGCCGTAACGCAGGGCTTTGGCGAAGGTGACCAGCAACAGAAAGCGCCAGAGCGGTTCACGCATGACGCCAGCGACCAGGGTCAGCGGATCACCGATGATCGGCACCCAACTGAGCAACAACGTCCAATGCCCCCAGCGCTCGTAATGCCTGCGTGCCTTGTCGAGTTGTTTGGCGCTGACCGGAAACCAGCGTCGCTCCTTGAAGTGCTCGACCCAGCGCCCCAGCCACCAATTCACCAGCGACCCCAGCACGTTGCCCAGGGTGGCCACGCCCAGCAGCAGCCACAGGCTGTAGTGCCCGCTGAGCAAAAGCCCGACAAGCACGGCTTCCGACTGCAACGGCAATAGGGTCGCGGCGCCAAATGCGGCGGCGAACAGCCCGAGGTAACCCGCCAACATGTCTTCAGTGCGCCGGGTAGTCGGCCACCACCACGTCTTTACCGTCACGTGTCAGGCCGATCACCTGGTAGGCATCGCTGCGTCCTTCCACTTCCATGCCAGGCGAGCCCAGTGGCATGCCCGGTGCGGCAATACCGATCAAATCGTCGCGCTTGCGCAGTGCCAACACTTGCTCGGCGGGTACGTGGCCTTCGACGAATTTGCCGTCGATCACGGCGGTATGGCACGAGCCCAGGCGTGGCGCGACGCCGAGGCGCTGCTTGACCGCGCTCATGTCGGCTTCCACGTGGTCGTTGACCTTGAAACCGTTGCTTTGCAGGTGGCTGATCCATTTTTTGCAGCAGCCGCAGTTGGCGTCGCGGTGCACGTCGATGGAGATCAGGTCGGCGGCCTGGGCCAGGGTGGTGGTGAAGAGGGCGGTGAGCAGGGCCAGTCGCAATGGGGTTTTCATGGGAAGGGGCTCGTGAATCGAAAGAGGCCGCGATCATGACGGCCTCATCGCAAGCTAGCCAGCTTCCACAGGGGCGAGGCGTGTCAGGAATGTTTCAAGATTATACGAAGCCTGTATGTTCCAGGCGGTGCTTGAGCTGGTCCAGGGCGATGGCGGACAGCTCCACCATGCGTTCATGCAGGGTGGCCAGTTGCAACTCGGTTTCATAGGTCAGCACGCGCTTGAACAGCGTGCCGCCACGATGGGGCTGCAGGAAGTAATGGATGGAGCCATCCACGGCCAGGGAGGTGAACACGGTTTTGAATTCTTGCGCTGGCTTGGCGACCTGCACCCGGTAACTCATGGGCACGCGCACACCCAGCAGGTCGATGACTTCGGTAAAACGGGCGCCTGCCGGCAGTGAACCGGTGGTGCCCGTGTCGGCGCTGAGGGAGGTGGGGTGCCATTCGTGCCAGCGATCGGGCTGGGTCACGTAGTTGTAGACCACCTCGATGGGGGCTTCGATAAAGCGTTCCTGGCAGATCCGTTCCAAGCGGACTTGATGCTCGACAGCGTGCATGACACACCTCCTGTGTAGCGAGATATCATCCAGTGAACTGTCAGAATAGTCCCACTCCCGCGCATTGCACGGGAGTGTTTCAGTAATTTATCACTGCACCTTGAAACGGCTCATCAGCGTGATCACCCGGCCATTGGCGTCCAGCAGGCTGCGCGTGTTGGTTTCAGTCGCGTGGCCGCTTTCCACCAATTCCTCAACCATGTGCCGGATCTGCACCATGCTGCGGTTGATCTCCTCGGTCACTGCGCTTTGTTGCTCGGCGGCGGTGGCGATCTGGGTGCTGAGGTTGTTGATATGGCTGACGGAGCCGGCCATCTCGTCCAGGCCCGTATTCACCCGCGCCGTGGCGTCGGCCGCCGATTGGCAGCTCGCCTGGGTGTTTTCCATGGCCGCGACCGACGAACTCACGCCGGTGGTCAGGCGCGCGAGCATCTCGTTGATCTGCGAGGTGCTGGCCTGGGTGCGGGCAGCCAGTGCACGCACTTCATCCGCCACCACCGCAAACCCGCGGCCTTGCTCACCCGCACGGGCGGCTTCGATTGCCGCGTTGAGCGCCAACAGGTTGGTCTGGCCGGCAATCGCACCGATTACCCCGAGGGTTTCGGTGATGCGCGCAGCATCCTGGCGCATGGCTTCCACGGTGTGGGTGGCGCTGGACACCTCACCAATCAACGCGCTGACGCTGGTTGACGCTTCACCCACCACCACCCGGGAGCGGTCGGCGTGCTCGTTGGCGCGCTGGGTAAACGCGGCCGTTTCAGCGGCATTTTGCGCGACGGTGTCGGCGGTCGAGCTCATTTCAGTGATGGCGGTCACCGTTTGGTCGGTTTCCGAGGCATGCCGCACCAGAATCTGATTGGTGTGCGCCGAGGTCTGCTGCAGTTGCGCAAGGCCTGAAGACATGGCCCCCGTGGCCTGGGTCACTTCGCCGATCAGGTTTTGCAGGTAGACGATAAAACGGTTCACCGAGTGGCCGATGGCGCCCAATTCGTCTTCGGCGCGAATGGTAATGCGCCGCGTCAGGTCGGCATCGCCCGCAGACAGCGCGTCGATATTGGTCTTCAGCGACTTCATGCGCTGCACCAGTTGGCGGATGGCATAGGCCGCGAGCAGCACCAGCAGCAACACCATCGGAATCTGCAGCAGGGCCAGGGTGCCGAGCACGTCATCACGCTGGGCGGTGATCAGCGAGGTGGGCAGGGCGGTGGCGAGGAACCACGGCGTGCCTTCGATCGGGCGCAGGTAGAACGTGCTGGCCACGCCGCCGTTGTCGAATTCGCTGCGCTGCAATCCTTGGTCGCGGTGGGCCAGGGCTTTGCTGACCTGGGCGGCAAACGCCGAAGTGCCGGCCAGTTCGCTGATGTTCTTGAGCACCACCGGCCCACTGATGCGCGAACTGTTGCTGATGATTTTGCCGTCGCCTTCGACGATCAGCATTTGCCCGCCAATGTCTTTCTCTTTGCTGGCCACCAGGTCGTTGAAGAAGCCCAGGGTTACGTCGATGGTGGAAACGCCGTAGGCCGCACCGTCACGCTGGATCGCCATGGCGCAGTTGGTGCGCGGCTCCTGGCTGGCATCGTCTTTATAGGCAGCAGCCCAGGCACATTGGCCGGCCGGCGAGGCAAGGCCGCCCTTGTACCAACTCTGATCGTAGTAGTTCGGCGCAGCGTCGCTGTTCCAGAAGGTGTTGACCGCCAGCTTGCCCGAGGCATCACGGTGCCAGAAGGTGCTGTGCTTGTTGCGTCCAGGCGTGCGCTGGTTGGGCAACGGCCAGATGCCGCCGCCGAACACTTTCAGTTCGCCGTATTGGTCGACCAGGCCAGGCAGGACCTTGTCGATGGCATCGCTGTCGAGCAGGGGAATGGTTTGGGTGATGCTGCGTTGCTGGGCCTGGACCTTGTTCAGTTCGCCCTTGATCCGCTCGGCTACTTCGGCGACGCGGTTAAGCACCACCTGTTCTTCGGTGTGGCGCAACGTGGGCGCGACCAGTTGGCCAATGCCTACGACGGTCAGCACGAGTAAAACCAGGACGAACAGCACCAGAAACAGGGTGTAGCGGGCTTGGATGGAGCGCAGTGGGGGCATGGGGGTCGTCCTTACGAAGCGTTTATTATGAACGCGGCTTTGTTAGAGCTTCGTAGGGCTATCGGCGCAGGGAGAAAGAGCTTTAGGTACCATCGTGCAAGAAAGTGGGAGCGCCGTGTGGCGGCGCTCCCGACGTGAAAACCGTCAGATGCCCAGCATCGTCATCACCGCCTCGGGGTAGCGCAAACCTGCGGTGGCGTCGGTGGGGAAAATGGCGTCGAGTGCCGTCAGTTCCGTCGCGTTGAGCGCTACTGAAACGGCCGCCACATTTTGTTCCAGGTATCTGCGCTGCTTGGTCCCGGGAATCGGGATGATGAAGTCTCCCTGGGCCAATACCCATGCCAGCGCCAGTTGGCCGGCGGTGACGCCTTTGTCTGCCGCCAGCGCCTGCACCTGTTCCACCAGCCGCAGGTTTTTCGCAAAGTTTTCGCCCTGAAAGCGCGGGCTGGAGCGGCGGTAGTCATCGGCGTCGAAGTCGTCCGGGCTTTTCAACGCGCCGGTCAGAAAGCCACGGCCCAGTGGGCTGTAGGGCACGAAGGCAATTCCCAGGCGTTGGCAGGCGGCGAGGCAACCGTTGTCTTCCTGGTCGCGGCTCCAGAGCGAGTATTCGCTTTGCAACGCGCTGATGGGGTGCACCTTGTGCGCGCGCTCCAGTGTGGCGGCGGACGCTTCGCTCAAGCCTAGATAGCGCACCTTGCCTTGTTTGACCAATTCGGCCATGGCGCCGACGGTTTCTTCGATGGGCACCTGCGGGTCGATGCGGTGCTGGTAATACAGGTCCAGGGTTTCCACGCCAAGGCGTTTGAGGGTGCCGTTGATTGCATCGCGGATGTACGCCGGGCGACCGTTCACGCCTCGCAGTGAGGGGTTGGCCGGGTCGCGCAGGATGCCGAACTTGCTGGCCAGGAAGACCTGGTCACGTTTGCCCGCAATGGCCTTGCCGATCAATGTTTCATTGGTGTGGGGGCCGTAGATATCGGCGGTGTCGAGGAAGTTGACCCCCAGTTCGAGTGCGCGGTGCAACGTGGCAGTGGCTTCTGCGGTGCCCGTGGCGCCGGTATAGAAATCCGACATGCCCATGCAGCCGAGGCCGATGGCACTGACGAGGGGGCCGTTTTTACCGAGTTGACGGGTTTGCATGGGTTCAGCTCCTGAGGGGTGGGAAGGCCTCCATTGTTATCCTCGACAAAAGCTGGATAAACCGGCTAAAAATACTATCACTGTTCGTAATATCTAAATAATTCGTGCGGGAGCCACTCTTGGACCGTTTCAACGCGATGCGTGTGTTTACCCGGATTGTCGAATTGGGCGGGTTCGCCAAAGCGGCCGACAGCCTGCAGTTGCCGAGGGCGTCGGTGACCATCCTGATCAAACAACTGGAAGCCCACCTCGGCGTGCAGCTGCTGCAGCGCACGACGCGTCAGGTCAGCCCAACGCTGGACGGCGCGGCGTACTACCAGCGTTGCGTACAGTTGCTGTCGGATCTGGAGGAAACCGAAGCGGTGTTTTCCGCCAGCCGCCAGAACCCGCGCGGCACCTTGAGCATCGACATGCCCACGGGGATCGGCCGGCTGATCGTGATTCCGGCACTGCCGGCGTTCACGGCGCGCTACCCGCAGATCGAACTGGAGATCGGCCTCAACGACCGTACGGTAGACCTCATTCGTGAGGGTGTGGACTGCGTGCTGCGCGGTGGGCTCGCGCTGGATGAATCCTTGGTCGCACGGCCGTTGGCGATGATGGATCAACTGACCCTGGCCAGCCCCGGTTACCTTGAACGCTTTGGCACGCCCAGCGCATTGGACGATCTGGCGGGGCATCGCATGGTCGAATACGTTTCCAGCGTCAGCGGCAAACGCTTTGGCCTGGAGTTCCATGACGCGGGCGGGCTGCGTGAGGTCGACTTGCCGAAGACGGTGGCGGTCAACAGTTCCGAGGGGTATTTCGCGGCGTGCGAGGCCGGTTTCGGGTTGATTCAGGCCCCGTATTATCACGCCCGGCGCCAACTGGCGCAGGGCACACTGGTGGAAGTACTGGCCCGGCATGCCCCACCCAAAATGGCATTGACCGCGCTGTACCCGCCCCATCGTCAGTTGTCACAACGGGTAAGGGTTTTCATCGATTGGTTGGTCGAACTCTGCGCCACGCCAGGCACAGGCCTGCAGCGCTAAGCCTGGGCTTTGCGATAAGCCCCCGGCTGCTGCCCGGTGACTTTATGAAACGCACGGGTGAACGCGGCCACCGACTGATAACCCACCGCCAGCGCTACATCCGCCACGGTCTGGTCGTTCTTGAACAGTTGGCAAGCGTGGCGGACACGCATCATCAGCAGCACTTGCCCCGGCGATTGGCCGCACAGCTCATTGAAGCGCTTGAAAAATGCCGAGCGTGACAACCCGGTACAGGCGGCCATGCTCTCCAGCGTCCAGGGCTCTGCCGGGCGGGCGATCAACTGTTCCAGGAGTTTGGCGAACGCCGGTTGCCGGCCCAGCGCGGCAAGGCCGCCAAGGTCTGCATTGTCGAGCACCTGCTGGCGCAACACATACAGAAACAGCAAATGGCAAAGACGTTCGAGCAAGGCCGGGGAGGGCGCGGGGGTACGTTCGCATTCCTGCAGGATCAGCTCAAACAGGTTACGCGCAGCGGCCAGTGACGGGTCGCCGGCGCGCAGGATGATCCAGGCGGGCAGGGTGTCGACAATCATTGCCGACAACCCGGACTGGAAATGGAAGAAACCGCAGACCAGGCCCACGCCATCGTTTGCGGTGGTATCCAGCGCCAGCATCGGGCGGCGCGGGCAGTCCCGGGCACCTGCTGCCGTGGGTTCGCCAGACAGTCGGTACGCCAAGTCACGCAACAGAAACACCGCGTCACCATTGTTCAGGTGCTGCGGGGTCGATTCGCCGTCGATATGCAGCCAGCATTCGCCCTGCACGATCAGGTGAAAACTCGCACTGGCCAGACCGTGGGTGCTCGCATGCCAGTCGCCGCAATAGCGGCCCACATGGAACAGGCTGGTGTTGAGTTCAAGGCTGTCTAATAACCAATCGACAAGTGCACTGGACGAATTCATCTAATGGAAAGACTCAAGAGCAAGTAATCGCTACTTTAGCCTATTGAGGCGTTTTTTTATAACCAACAGACTGGATGCACGAACCCATCAGGAGACCACTCCATGTCCCGTGTACCGTTGCTCACCCCTGAAACCGCGCCCGCAGCGGCCAAGCCCTTCCTCGAAAACGCCTTGAAGGGCTCGGGTTTCATTCCCAACCTGCTCGCCGTGCTGGCGAATGCTCCGGCTGCGCTGGAAACCTACATCACCGTTTCGGGCCTCAATGGCAAATCCGACCTGAGCCTGGCTGACCGCGAAGTGGTGCAACTGATTGCCGCCACCACCCACGGTTGCGACTTCTGTGTCGCCGGCCACACGGCCGTGGCGCGCAACAAGGCCAAGCTGCCGGAAGACGTCATTGAAGCCTTGCGCCAGCATGGCGAATTGCCCAACGCGCGCTACGAGACACTCGCGGCCTTCACGCGCGAAGTGATCGCCACGCGTGGGGACGTCAGCGACGCAGGTTTCGAGGCATTTCGCGCCGCCGGCTACACCGACGGCCACGCACTGGAAGTTATTTTGGGCGTGAGCCTGGCAACCCTGTGTAACTTCGCTAACGTGTTTGCCCGTACGCCGTTGAACCCGGAACTGGCGCAATACCGTTGGGAAAAACCGGCGAGCTGAACGGGCATTGGCCTACCTGCTGTAAAAAGGAGAAACATGAATGCTTGACCCAATCTTGAGCCGCTGGCTCGATGTTCAAGCGCAGGCCCTGGATGTGGGCAGTTGCGATCCACAGGAAGTGCTGCCACGGTTGGCAGAAGCCAACGTATTGCGAATCGGCGTGCCGAAAGATCTCGGCGGCCTGGGCGGTGACGTGGCGGGTGCGGTGGAAGCCATCGCCAATGTCGCCAGCCATTCCCTGGCGGCGGCCTTTGTGTGCTGGGGCCAACGCTCATTCATCGAATACTTGCTGCAAAGCCCGAATGAGCGGCTGCGCGAACAACTGATGCCGGATTTGCTCAGCGGCAAGTTGGCCGGGGCGACCGGGCTGTCAAATGCGATGAAATACCTGTCGGGCATCGAGACGCTGCAGATCAGCGCCGAACCGACGCACGACGGCTGGACCTTGAACGGTCGCCTGCACTGGGTGACCAACCTGCGCAAAAACGGCTTCGTAGCGGCGGCGGCCATTGAACATGCCGCTGGCGGCGCGCCGTTTATTCTGGCGATTCCCGACTCGGTAGCGGGCCTGCAACGCTCCCGTGACCTTGAACTATTGGGGCTGCAATCGAGCAACACGGCGGCGCTCGGGCTGGAAGGTGTGGAACTGAGTCGCGACTGGCTGCTGCATGAAGATGCACGCAAGTTTCTGCCGGCCGTGCGCCCGGCGTTTCTGGGGTTGCAATGTGGCATGTCGATTGGTTTGGCGCGTCGTTCGCTGGCCGAGGTGGCCAACCACCTGGGCGCCAGCCGCACCGTGCTGCGTGAAGAGCTGGAAGCGCTGCGCGTGACGCTGGACCACTTGGTCACCGACCTGAAAAAAGGCCTGTTGGCCGGGCGTTTTGCGTCGGAGCCGGTGCCGTTGTTCAAGCTGCGCATCGCCCTGGCGGAAACCGCCGCCAGTGCCGTGCAGCTTGAGCTGCAAGCCAGCGGCGGCAAAGCGTACCTCACGGCCCACGGCAGCGGTTTCGCCCGGCGCTGGCGAGAATCCGCATTCGTGCCCATCGTGACGCCGAGCCTGGTGCAACTGCGTACCGAACTGCAACGTCAGGCCAGCCTATGAGCCTGGCGGTATTGAGCGCCCAGGGGATTTGCCTGGGGTATGCCAGTGGCCCGGTGCTGCAGGGGTTTGACCTGAACCTGCAGCCCGGCGAAGTGGTGTCGATCCTTGGCCCCAGCGGCGTCGACAAGTCCAGCTTGTTGCGCGTGCTGGCCGGTTTGCAGGCGCCCCAGGGTGGCAGCGTGCAGGTGCTCGGCGAAGCGCTGAACGGCCCGCACCCACGGGTGGCGGTGGCGTTTCAGGACCCCAGCCTGTTGCCCTGGCTGAGCCTGGAAAAAAACGTCGCCTTTGGCCTCGATTTCGCCCGCCAGCCCCATTTAAGCCACGAAGAACGGCGCCGTCGCGTGGACCACGCCATTGCCGCCGTCGGCCTGGAACACGCCCGGCAACAATTCCCGGCGCAACTCTCGGGCGGCATGGCCCAGCGCACCGCATTGGCCCGCTGCCTGGCGCGCCAGCCGCAAGTGCTGTTGCTGGATGAACCCTTCGGCGCGCTGGATGAAGTGACCCGCGCCGATATGCAGCACCTGCTGCTCAAGGTCAACCGCGAGATTGGCTCGGCGGCCGTGCTGATTACCCACGACATTGATGAAGCGTTGCTGCTCTCCGACCGGATTCTGCTACTGGGCAACCGCCCGGCGCGCACGTTGGGCGAATGGCACATCGACCTGCCGCAACCGCGCGAGGAACAGGTCGAGGCCATCGGCGCCTTGCGCATCGAGATTCTCAAAACCTTACGGCAGGCGAGCCGCCCTCAACCCAACCCCCTTCAATTGCTGGAGCCCAGCCATGTGCCTGGATGACCTGACCCACTCGCGCCGTGACTTTCTCAAACTCTCGGCGGTGCTCAGCGCTGCCGGTGCGTTACCGCTATTGAGCAGCCTGCAGGCCCGCGCCGCCAGTGAACCTGACGCGCCGGTACGCATTGGCTACCTGCCGATCACGGACGCCACGCCGCTGCTGGTGGCGCATAACAATGGCTTGTTCGAAGCCGAGGGCATCAAGGCCGAACGCCCGGTGCTGTTGCGCAGTTGGGCGCAGGTGATCGAGGCGTTTATCTCGGGGCAGGTCAACGTGATTCACCTGCTGTCGCCGATGACCGTGTGGGCGCGCTACGGCAGCAAGGTGCCGGCCAAGGTGGTGGCCTGGAACCATGTGGGCGGTTCGGGCCTGACAGTGGCGCCGGGCATTACCGATGTGAAACAGCTGGGCGGCAAGTCGGTGGCGATTCCGTTCTGGTACTCGATCCACAACGTGGTGGTGCAGCAGTTATTCCGCGATAACGGCCTGACGCCGGTTGCGCGGGCTGCCGGCAGCGCCATTGCGGCCAACGAGGTCAACCTGATCGTGCTGCCGCCGTCGGACATGCCGCCGGCCCTGGCAAGCAAACGTATCGACGGTTACATCGTCGCCGAGCCGTTCAATGCCCTGGCAGAAAACCTCAAGGTCGGTCGCGTGCAGCGCTTTACTGGCGACGTGTGGCGCAACCACGCGTGCTGCGTAGTGTTCATGCACGAACACGACCTGACCAACCGCCCGCAGTGGTCACAGAAAGTGGTGAATGCCATCGTCAAGGCCCAAGTGTGGACCCGTGACAACCGCGAAGAAGCCGTGAAGTTGCTGTCCAAGGACGGCCCGAACCGTTACACGCCGCATGCCGAACCGGTACTGAGCAAAGTGCTGGCCCCGGCCGCTGCCGACCGTGCTGCGTACCTGGCCGACGGCGCGATTCAACACGCCAACTGGGACGAACATCGAATCGACTTCCAGCCTTATCCATTCCCCAGCTACACCGAGGAACTGGTGCGGCGCTTGAAGGACACCCTGATCGAAGGCGACAAGAAATTCCTCGCCGACCTCGACCCGGCCTTCGTCGCCAGGGATTTGGTGGACGACCGCTTTGTGCGTGCAGCTATCGAAGCCGTCGGCGGCATGAAGACCTTCGGCTTGCCGGATGGTTATGAGCGGCACGAGGAGATTGGCGTTTGAACACAGGCAAAACCGTTTTATGGCCAGGCTGGTTGCTGGGTATCAGCGGCTTGGCTGGCTTGCTGGTGCTGTGGTGGCTGGGCGTGAAGGTGTTTGGCGATGCCGACGGTTTGTCGGCGCGTTTTTCGCTGGCCGCGACCTTCAGCAGCCTGTGGGAGTTGTTGGGACGTGGCGAGCTGTATCTGCACATTGCCGTGAGCCTCAAACGCATTTTCGTCGGCTTGTTCCTCGCACTGCTGGTGGGTGTGCCACTGGGCTTGCTGGTGGGCAGCTCGCGTAACCTGGAAGCGGCAACCACGCCGGCGTTTCAGTTTTTACGGATGATCTCGCCCCTGTCGTGGATGCCCATCGTGGTGATGCTGATGGGCGTCGGTGACCAACCGATCTACTTCCTGCTGGCCTTTGCCGCCGTGTGGCCGATCATGCTCAATACCGCCGCGGGGGTTCGCCAGTTGGACCCGCGCTGGTTGCAACTGAGTAAAAGCTTGAGCGCCACGCGGTGGGAGACATTACGCCGGGTAATCATTCCCGGTGTGGTCGGGCATGTGCTGACCGGCGTGCGTTTGGCTATCGGGATTTTGTGGATCGTGCTGGTGCCGTGCGAGATGTTGGGCGTCAGTGCGGGGCTGGGCTATTACATTCTCGACACCCGTGACCGGCTGGCCTATTCGGAATTGATGGCGATGGTGCTGTTGATCGGGCTATTGGGGTTTGCCCTGGATGCGCTGGCACGTTGGCTCTACCAGCGCTGGGTGCATTAACACTGCATGGCTAGGGCTTCATGTAGATATGCAGGTTTCCCGGCAGATCCCCGCGCTTGAGTGGCAGTTTGGGGTCAGGGACATGTCGGGTGTCCTTGAACCCCACGGAGGCCGGCACATTGGCGTTGTCGAACACGCCGATACCCAATGCTCCAGTCAGCTCCGCGAGGCCGGTTACATCTTCAGAGGTGTTCATATGCGCGTTGCCGACCAGCGCGATCCATTTTTCTGTGCCGGAATTGGCCTGGATCGTTTCGGCGGCAAAGTAATTGAACTCTTTCAAGCGTATTTCGGAGTTCACACCCTGGACCGTTCGGGGACGAAAAGGCCGCTCATCCTTGTGTCGGGTCAGGTAGTAATGATCCAGTGGCACCACTTCAATGCCGTTTTTCCTGAATTCGTCTCTAAGTTGCTTAAAGGTCGGATTTGAACCGCCATTTTTCGTGCTGCCCAAACTGCTGATGCCATCGTCCACAGCGCCAAAAGGCGGGAGGTCAATCACCCCCTCGAAGTAGACCTTTTTTACACCTTGAGCCTTGAACGTCTGCATGTTGGCCATCAGCAATTTGAAGCTGGCCATTTGTGAGTGGCTTTCTCCAAAGACCACGCCTTGGGAGACCTTCAAGGCTTCGGTAATCAGGTCGGCCGGCGGCATTTGTTTAGGCAGAGGCGGGAGAGGTGGGGTTGCTGGCAAGACGCCGCCAGCCTTCACCGAATTGTGGTAATTCTCCATTTGTTGCGTGAAGTGGGCTTTTGTCTGATCCATTCCATTACCTGGAATGAAGTGCCCAGGTACCAGTTTTCCGAGTGTGTCTTCCACATAATCCCCGGCAGGCAGGGCGACTTTAGTCGCGCCGACATGGGGGTGAGGTGGGCGCACAGGGTAAGGCAGGACACGCTGAGGTGTGTGGGTATGCATTTTGTGGGGCGGTGGCATCAGGGTGTCCAACGGGTTGAAATCCACCAAAGGCGGGCCATAGGGCTGTTGGCTGCCAGCATCGAACGCATACCAGTTGTTGTTGTGTTTGACTGCACTGCCCGTCACGGCCTGGTCGCCCACTTTAATTGTCCCGGTGGCAGCCGCTTCAAAGCGTGTGCTGGCTTGCGCCAGATCAACGCCGTCAGCCATACCCCTCAGATGTTGAATGCCGGTGGTCACCGCGTTCGTTCCTTGCAGCGCGAGCTTGCCGGCCCCCACCGTGATGTCGCCCAAGCCACCCAAGGGGTTGAAGGCATTGAACGCGGCTGCGCCTATTATTCGGCTGCCCTGAGCCACTTTGCTGATTGTATTGCCCGTTTTACCGGCCACTTTGGTCAGCTTCCCCGCCATACCCAGGCCAGCGGTGACAAAACCGAAGATGTCAAAGGCAAGGTCGGTCGCCGCGTCTTTATAGTGACCGCGGCTCACGTTGACGATGGCTGACCTGAGGGGAATAAGGTCGAGTAAAAACTCGCCTATTGAACTCAGCGTGTCTCTGCGTTCCTCAGAGGATGTGCGGCCTTCGGCTTGACGTCTCACGGCGGCACTGTCGATCGCCAGGCCCTTGACCACGGTGGCGGCTATGTCCTGAATACGCGGGTTCTGAAAGAGATTGGGCCTGCGATAAATCGTTCGATACTCTTTCAAGGCATGGGCGTTGGTGTCCGGGAAAAATTCCTCGACTTTTGTGACCTCGTTGGAAATATATTCCGGCTCGCGGTCGGCGGGGTGAGTCAGGATTTTCCGTACGGAGCCCTTTACGGTATCGAAGGCGTACGATTGTGTTTTCCCGTCGTGTTCGGCTTGCACCAGTAGAGTGGAGCTGGAATGGAACAGGCTGTCGCTGACAAAGGGAATAAGTGAGGTTTTATACGAGTTTTCCTTGAAGAACCTGAGCTTGCCGTAATTGAGTTGCGTGCGGTCCTCCAGAGGCAACTGGGTGATGGCATTCATCATCAGGTCTTGCTTGATGCTTTTATAGTGGGCAGTGACCTCATTGAACGCTTTGTCGAATGCGGCAGGAATGTTGAATTCACTGCTGCGGGTGAAAGCAATAAGCTTCGGCAGATCAATGTTACTGGCCCCGTGTACCTGCCAGCTGTCATCCAGCTTCAGCCCTTGCATGGTGATATCCAGCGGGGAGTAGGGGTCACTGAAACGCAGCCCCTTGATGTCGGTACCGTAGTTGATGCGCAGGGCTTTGTGTTCGAAGTCGATACCGTCGCCTAACTTTTCCTTCAGCAGCGCCAATGCCATTGCTTTGCGGTCGGGCATGGGGGTTTCAAGTTTTGAAGACGCGGCTTTCAGATCACTCTGCTGCCCGTTGAATGCGGCTCGCGCGGTTTCGATTTCATAGCCAGGGTAGGCCTCGTCCACGCGTTTATCGATAACCTGATTGGCAATCGCCCAGTCGATCAATATCGCCTTTTGATTCGGCTCGCTGGCTGCCGGCAGGTCTTCGGCAGCTTGCATGACCTCGCTGAAACGCATCCGTGCGGTCTTGCCGGGCGTTTGCTCTTCAATGCCCGCCACGGCCAGGCAAAGGTTGGCCCACGCCAGGCTGCCCACCTTTATACCGGCGGGAATGCCCGGGGTCAGAAACTGTGGAGCGACACGTGCCAACAACAGACGGGCACCCAGTTCCGCCGTGCTTCTGGAAGTCTTGCCGGTGTTGAACAGGTGCTCTGCGAGGGCACTGACCACCTCGGCAGGTGACTTGCCAAACTGCGTAAGAGGCGACAGGTCGAAACCTGCGACGTGGTTGCGGGTAGCTGAGTCGATGGACTCGGGGTCAAGCCCCAGATGGATGGCCGCGAGCACGTAGTCGTTGACACTGCGCTCTGTGCAGAGGCCGCCGACCTTCAGCTGGATCGCTTCGCCGAGCGCTTGGGCCCGGGGCGAATCGAGCAGTTTCTCCATGGCTTTGGCCGGGTCCTGCAAGTCGGTTGGGGAGAGCGATTGTGCCTCGGCCAAATAATCCAGTGCCCCCCGACGTATGTGTTGTTGTGGCAGGCCTTCGAGCAAGGCGCTGTTGCATGCAATCACGTTGAACACTTCGCGTTGGAGCTTCGCCTCCAGGGGCACTGACCAGGTGAGGGCCCCTGCAAAATTGCCCAGCGGATGCGTCAATGTGTGATCGGAGACTGCGTTGGCCAATGTTTTCAAGGCAGCAACCGAAACCGGTGGTGTAATGCCTTGATCCTTGATGAACGTTTCAAGGCTGACCGTCGCGGGTTTCAACGTGCGTGCGGGCATAAATGTCGATTCAGAAGCGATCGGCATCTGGTGCTGTTGCAGCTTGCCGGCAACCGCTTGTGCGTCGGCATCATCGGGGAGTTCTGCAATGATCGCGGTCAGCCCTTTTGCCAGGTTGTCCAGGTTACGTTGATCTCCAAGGGCTGCCTTGAGCGCTTGGCGGCCATCCGGTTGCGGGGCCGCGTAGCTTACAGCGGGCGCAGGTGCTTGCTCTAAAGGCGATAAGGTATTGGCTGGAATGAGTGATGGGGTGTAGACCGCGGGCTGCTGGAGATTGGTCGTAATTGTCATGATTTGCCTGATTGAAAGTGCACGAGTGAGCGCAGGCAAAGCAATACGGCGATGCCTTAAAACGCACTGCTGGGTGTGCGAATCAGCGAAGACCGTTCCTGTCAGGCAAGCAGACCAAGTGTAAGAAAAAATCTTGAGGTTTATACGGCGGCCCCGGCGCCGCGCAACAAAAGGCGGGATTTACGGGCAGGCCATCGGTTCAGTCCCGCGTTGGACAAGCCAAAACCGATCATGGCCTGTAACATAAGCGCTGGCTGCAACAGGCTTATGCCCACGGCAGGTGGCCATGCAGCGCGAAAACATTCTTCAGGTTCAGGAACCCGTCATGACTCAAAAGCAACGTTTGAAATATTCGATTCTGATTGCCCTGGCCGTACTGGCGACGATGTTCGGCCTGTCCTATCTGCAGAACACCGGGGTTATCAGCGAGAAAACGTTCCAGTACATTGCCATTGCCGTGGCAGTGACCGTGGTAGTGATCAACGGCATCATGCGCCGCAAGGTCAAGCCGAACTTCTGACTCAACTCGGGGCTTCAGGCGCGACCGTCGAGCACCTTGGCAGCCTCTTCATGGAGGCTGTAGCTTTTATCGGCATTGAGGGTGATCACACCCTCGCTGCACAGGCGCTTGAGTACTTCACGCACGCTGAGAAACGACAACGGAATGCCCAGCTCAAGCAAGTGGCTGTGCACGCCGCGCACACCGAGGGAGCGCCGGTTCTCGGCGGCGGTGAGCAGGGCGTCGATCACCTTCAGCCGAATCAGGCTGGTGCGCAGGCCAAAACACTTGAGCAAATGGCGAATGCGCTGGTTGCCTTGCTGTTCGGGCGCTTTACCGAACGCTTGCGTGCCGCCGCCGAAACTGGCGTCGGCAGCCGGTGAATGTCCATCCGTGGGCACTTGCGGGTTGTACATGCAAAAAACTCCTTATCAGAGCCTGATCAGGAAAATGATGGCGCTCTTAGTTAATAAGACGAACGAGCGAGCAAAATCATGAAGTGCCGGATGTAGAAATTTTGTCGGTATCGGCTTTGTCACATCCCCCTCGCCTGAACCAAACGTGCTGCACGCCTAAATTATTCCCGGTTGTTTGCGTCCTTACGGTGGGGTAGCTGCCCCTTGTGAGGGTGTTCAATTTGACTGTGGAGCTTGCGTGATTATTACCAACGGGTTGTCCAGAGCATGTGTAGCCGGGGTGATGCTGGGCTTGAGCCTCGCTGCCTCGGCACGGGAACCGGCAACACAGGCATCGGCAGACATTCGGCGCACCACGTTTGGCGTGCCGCATATCCGTGCCAGCGATGAGCGTGGCCTGGGGTACGGCATCGGCTACGCGTATGCCCAGGACAACCTGTGCCTGCTGGCCAATGAAGTGGTCACGGTCAACGGTCAACGCGCCAGGTTCTTCGGCCCGCAAGAGGCGACCCTGGAGGAGCGCAACAACCTCGCCAGCGATGTATTTTTTACCTGGCTGAACACGCCTGAAGCCGTCGCCTCGTTCTGGAAAGCGCAGACCCCGCAGATGCAGCAACGCATTGAGGGTTATGTGGCCGGCTACAACCGGTATTTGAAAGAGCAGGGCGCGCCCAAGCAGTGCGCGGCAGACTGGGTGCGACCGCTGGTGGTCGAGGATTTGGTCAAGCTGACCCGTCGGCTTCTGGCCGAAGGTGGTGTAGGTCAATTCGCTGATGCCCTGGCAGGCGCGGCGCCACCCCAGGCGACTGCGGCTGTGCAACCGGGCGCAAAAGCCTTTGAACTGGCCGCCGCCAATCAAAGGCGTTTCACTTTCGACCGTGGCAGCAACGCCGTCGCCGTCGGCCGCGACCGTTCCTTCAATGGCCGTGGCATGTTGCTGGCCAACCCGCATTTTCCGTGGGTGGGCGGCATGCGTTTTTACGAGATGCACCTGACCATCCCCGGCCAGCTGGATGTGATGGGCGCTGCGTTGCCAGGTTTACCGGTGATCAACATCGGCTTCAACCAGCACGTGGCCTGGACTCATACGGTCGACACCTCCAAGCATTTCACCCTGTACCGCCTGACGCTTGATCCCAAGGATTCCACGCGTTACCTGCTGGATGGCAAGTCCGTTGCCCTGGACCAAACCCCGGTGGAAGTACAGGTCAAACAGCCGGACGGCAGCCTCAAGGCCATCAGCCATACGGTCTACAGCTCGGCATTCGGCCCCGTGGTGCAATGGCCGGGCAAACTGGATTGGGACAGCCACTACGCCTTCAGCCTGCGCGATGCCAACCTGGGCAACGACCGCGTGTTGCAGCAGTGGTACGCGATGAACCGCGCCGCCAGCCTAAAGGAACTGCAAACCTCGGTGCACACCTTGCAGGGCATCCCGTGGGTCAACACTGTGGCCGCCGATGATCAGGGCCAGAGCCTGTACATGAACCTGTCGGTAGTGCCCAACGTCAGCGCCGCCAAGCTCGCGCAGTGCAGTGACCCTCGCGCGGGCCTGCAAATGATCATCCTCGACGGCGCCCACAGTGCCTGCGCCTGGGATGTCGATCCGCGTGCGGCCCAGGCCGGCATTTTCCCGGCCGACCAACTGCCGCAACTGGAACGCACCGACTATGTACAGCACTCCAATGACTCCGCGTGGCTGGCCAACCCCAAGGCGCCGCTGACGGGCTTCTCCCCGGTGATCAGCCAGGACCACATCGGCCTTGGTCCGCGCGCACGCTTTGCCGTGCAGCGTCTGCAATCGCTGGAGAAACAGCCAATCAAGGTCGCGGATTTGCAAAGCATGGTCATGGACAACGAGGTTTACCTCGCCAGCCAGGTGATGCCCGACTTGCTGGCGTTCTGTGCCAAGCGCCTGGGGGCCGACGCTACGGCCTTGCAACCCCTGTGCGACAGTCTCAAGAACTGGGACCGGCGCGCCAACCTGGACAGCGGCATAGGCCTGGTGCACTTCATCAACCTGGTGGAGCATTTGCAGCCAATCCCCGACGCCTGGCGTGTTGCCTTCGACCCGGCGCAGCCCCTGACCACGCCACATGGCCTGGCCATCGATCGTGAACCCGTGGCCAAAGCCCTGCGCGAAGCCATGCTGGCGTCTGCCGCCGACGTCGCCAAGCTGGGTGCTACGCGCTGGGGTGATATCCAGGTCAGCGGCCAGATTCCGATCCACGGGGGGCCACAGGAGCTGGGCATCTACAACGCCATGCAAACCGTGCCCCGCGCCGATGGCAAACGTGAAGTCGTCAGCGGCAGCAGCTACCTGCAAATCGTCACCTTCGATGACAAGGGCCCACAAGCCTTGGGTGTGCTGGCGTTCTCCGAGTCCAGCAACCCCGCATCCAAATACTCAAAGGACCAGACGCAGGCATTTTCCGAGAAAAAATTGCGCGTGCTGCCTTTCACCGACGCCCAGATCAACGCCGACCCGCACTATCAGCAGCAGCTCATCAAGGAGTAGGGCAGGCGCGCAACCCCTTGATGCCAATGCGAAATATTTTTGAAATCAAGGGGTTGCAGGCAAAAGCAAATGAGTACATAATGGCGCCCATCGAACGCAACGAAGCATTAAAAACTTCAATGTATTCAATGAGTTAGAGTAGAGGCAGCTCCACAGAGCCCACTCAAGTTTATATGCGGTGAATGCCAGCAACAACGGCGTTGATCGTTTGAGGCCGAGTAGCAAAATGGTTATGCAGCGGATTGCAAATCCGCCTACGCCGGTTCGATTCCGACCTCGGCCTCCACTCTTGAAAACCCCGTAGATTAACGTCTACGGGGTTTTTTATTGTCTGGGATTTGGTCATCGCTTCCGCAATTTTTCAGGTCGCTTGCGCAACACTGTCTTTTTTGTATGGAAATTTGGGCGTCTTTATCGGAATGGCTCTACCCGATGGGACGTAGCGTTGTGCTCAAGACTGAGGAGGGTGAACCTCCACTAACAGCCAAAAGCGGACGGTGATAGAAAAATAAATCTGTCCCCTTTTTACACCTTTTTACAGCAGGCGATCTGTGAGCACGTCATGCAAAATATTTTTATAGGCTTATTTGCCGTTCATGGTTTGATAGCCTAAATTGTCCTTAGTCGTTCGCTTCGCTTTGTAGCGAACGGTCTTTAGAATGGTAATTATGGCCATTCATAGCCAAATGCTATAGCTCTTGCAGCTGTAAATATTGATCAGTCACCGACAATTCAAAACTGCTTAGTGCAGAGGTGAATGTATGATCCCGGAAATCATAGCTAAACTCGAAACAAATCCAAGCTACACAAACCAGAATGCTTCAACTGATTTGGCTGACGTATTTGGGTCAGTATCTTCGCTCGCCGAGAATACTGACTATCTACGCAGTATTTATGATTACTTGCGAGTCCGTCCTGAGTTGAGTCGAGCTTTGTTTGATGAGCTGATCAATCGACACAATGTCGCTGGCTCAGATCTTAGTGCTACAAAGTTTGTTCCAGGATGCTGCTGTTGTGGAGTTGACCCATACGAGCCTGACCGACAATTAGGAAAAGATATCGCTGTAATGGAAACGAAGTTGATGGCTTCCGGGCTCTACAGCATCCAATCTGCGAATTTCTTGAACGAAGTAGCGTCGTATCGAGCGAAAGCCCATAGTCGTACCAGTACAATCGGTATCCTGAAGCTTGATAAGCAAAATATGGGGGTGGAATTCTTAAATCGCCTGACCAGCCCAACTCAGATTGAGCAAGCTGAGGCAGACTATCTCTATGCGGTATTGGAGCGAAATGAATGCATAGGGGAGGATTTATTTGAGTATGCCTTCTCGGGGGCCAGGCTGGCTGCCTTAGCAAACCGACCCTCAATTGAAGATAGTCCGGTAGTCGCCTCGATTAGGTCAATCTTTGGTGATGGTGGTGGTGGTGGTGGTGGTGGTGGTGGTGGTGGTGGTGGTGGAAATGGCGGTGGCGGTGGCGGTGGAGGTGGTGGCTGTTGCTGTTGCTGTTGCTGTTGCTGCTGTGGTGGAGGTTGCTAGGTGAATAAAAATAATAGTTATAGTAATAAAACTGGCGGGACCATTCCACTCCCGCCAGATTATCCTAGTACTGTTCCGCTGGCCTCCTGCCGCGTTGTTCAGTTATCTCCCGATTTATTTTTTGCAACTCAAGAGCTATCCGAAGATCCTAATTGTCCTAACGGAGTTTTTTCAACGTCGGTAGCGGTGGATAGGAGCGCGCACGCTGCATTGACCAGGGCGAGATATGAAGCAGCTGAACGATTTGCTGTTGCCGCAATACTTGATGGGCACAAGTTTTCTACTTTTTTGAGTATAGATCCAACAGAAGTTTTTGAGTATCCGGTTAAGCTAGTCCCGCCCCTCACTGCTATGGGTCGATCTGCAAATACGCTATTTCTTGAGCTCTCGGAAGTTTACAACATGCCGAGTAAGTATGTCGCTGCTGCAGATGTTTTTGCTCCGTACCCAATTGTTAAAGGAGAGTGTAGTTGGCATCCAACGACTAATGGGGTGGCTGTTGGCTCCAGCTACGAATCAGCTAAGCTTGCCAGCTTTCTTGAATATCTAGAACGCCATTCGATTATGCAATATTGGTATGAGGGAAGGGCGTCGTATTTTGTCGAACAGCTGGAAATTCACGACATGGCAGGTCCGGAGACAGATTTCTTGAATGGGCTAGGTTATGATTTAACATGCCTTGAAATTTCTGCGCTTAATTCGATATATGTTATTTTGTTGTTTGCGAAGAGCCGTTCTCGCGAGTATCCATTTCTTGTTTGTTCCGCTGGCACCGCGAGATCACTGCAGAGCGCGGTCCGGAAAGCTGCACAGGAAACAGTTCAGACATTAGTCGCATGCACTGGTCAGACTGAGCAGTTTCTTTACTGGAAAGGTAAGGGGGAGACGGTTAATTCTCTCGATCACCGTATGTATTTTTTTGCCGACCCGACTAAAGCAGATTTAATCGAACAAGTGATTCTCGATGCGACTACTGAAGCGATAAAATTTTCAGATAGACCCCCTGAGGGAGCAGCGTCTATTTTTCAGGAGTTGCAGGACACGGGGTTGGGGGCTGGATTTGTAGACATTACTCCAAGATCTTGGGTCAATTCCTTACATTGCGTTCGTTGCTATTCATCTACGATGATCCCGCTACTGGTCTCTGAAATGATGGTTCAAAAAGCCTCCCGTTTGTCCACAGCAAGTCGTTTTGTCCTTCCTCACCCTTTCCCATGAAACGGCGCATACCCATAAACGCACATCTGACTACGGGTAAACCTTGCAGGGCGGATAACTCGAATATCAGCGTAGCTTTGAGTTGCTTTAGGCCTGCTTCGCCGGCCATTTTGACGCATTACAAATGCGGAAAAATATTTGTACTAAGCAACTAATTTTTATGATTTTATTCATGGATTGCAAATCCGCCTACGCCGGTTCGATTCCGACCTCGGCCTCCACTCTTGAAAACCCCGTAGATTAACGTCTACGGGGTTTTCTATTGCCCGTGATTTGACGTTTACGCCACGTTCAATGCCAATTCGCTCCAGCTCCATGGCTTCAGCCAGCGTAAAAGCGCGTACGACGGATGCGGGTCAAAAATTTCATGGAATAAATCCATTAGACAAACGTCTTATCCGACCACGCGCCGAAATAGGCGAGTGGCGATGCGTTCCATTCAAATGCCGTCACCTTAGCCTCTTATCCTGAGAGTACCGTTTATGAAAAAACTCGCTTGCGTTGTGGCCGCTTCCCTCTGCGTGGTCGCCGGCATTAGCCATGCGGCTGATGCAAAAACCACCTTCAAGCCGTTTTCTGGCGTTGATATCAGTGGCGTGTATGAATGTGTGGGTACCGATGTGCACGACGGCGAAGGCAAAAGCCAGATGACACTGACCTTGGACAGCAAGTACAGCTCGGGTAAGTCGGGTGGCTATAAAGCCACAGTCGAAGCCGATGGTGCGTTGGTCTACAACGGTTCTGTGGTCGCCAGTGGCGATCATTTGGCGATGAACTTCGTCAACGTAGACCCTTCAAAGAAGGATTTTGGTGTGGCGCTGGCGAAAGTCAGCAGCCCGGCCAAGGGTAAATTCAAGATTGAAAAGGCTTACTACGAGCCTGAGTACATGGGCGGCGGTAACGGTGTTGAGACCTGCACCTCGAAATAACACGGTACTGCACAGGGTTCAGGATGAATCGCTACGGTACTGAATTGATTGATAACTCAGCCAGGTAGGTATCTGGTTGAGTTATATCCTCTGCGCGCTGTTAATCGTCACTGTTGAACCTTCCCCGCGTGTCAGGCAACGGCCGTGGATCAATGCTTTCATTTATTTGCCCATCTGGTGCTTGTTGAGTTCGAACCCCATGACCCGCATTCCGATTTCAAGCAAGTCGGTGCTGAAAGGGATTTCGCCGAGCCGCTGGAAACCGAACCCCTCATAAAACGCGTGAGCCTTTGTGTTGCTCTTGAGGACATCCAGCCACACGCGTTGCTCACCGCGTTGCGCGGCCTGCTCACAGATAAAGCGCAGAAGTTGCCTCCCATAACCCAAGCCAGCGGCGGATTGGCGGAAGTAGATTTTCTGAAGCTCTGCGCCCGTTCCACCCGTCACCGGCACAACCGTTGCCCAGTTCACCTTGGCAAAACCCACCACTTGCGCGCTTCTGTCTGAAACGATAAGCCACAGGTGCCGTTCCGGCGCTGCGAGCGATTGACGAAGCGCGGTGAGCGAAAAGTCCTGATCGAGAAAGTTCTCCAGCCCGGCTCGCGTCCAGATCGTTGAAAAGTGTTCCCGGTAAGTCTCGCAACCGACTTCACGCAGGGCGTCGAGGTCGGCTTCAGTCGCTTTATGAATTCTGATCATGGGCTTCCTTTTCATAAACCGTGCTTAAGACGAAATGATGGGGCTCATTTCCCCCCAGTCACATCAAGAAACGTTCCAGTAATAAACGAAGCCTCATCACTCGCCAACCACAGGATCGCCTGCGCCACTTCTTCGGGTTGGCCGCCTCGGCCGATGCTAAACGGCTCCAGGGCGCCTTTTGAGGCAGCATAGTCGACATATTCGTTGGGGTTGCCGAGCCGCGCGGCACCCGAGGACAGGTTGATCACCAGCCACCCTGGCCTTCATGGCGATGGGAAATGCGCTTGATGGTGAAAACCGCCAGGCGGGACAGGAAAGTGTGGCGTCAGCCAATAAGGAATGTGCCGAAGGCAATCACTGCACACGCGAAAAACTTGCGCAGGGTGAGGGTTTCGCTCAGAAACCAATGCCCGATCAGCGCCGCAAACACCACGCTGGTTTCGCGCAACGCGGACACCGCGCCCATGGGCGCAAAGGCCATTGCGTAGATGATGATCCCGTAGGCCAGCAATGAGACCAGGCCGCCGGTGAACGCCGTCGCGAAACCCGGGCGCGGGGTGAACAGGCTGCGCGTTCCCCGCAAGGCAATGTAGACCAGTGGCATCAGCACGCCCCATAGCGCACTCATCCACACGGTGTAAGCCAGCGCCGCGCCAGACAGCCGCGCGCCGATGCCGTCGGTCACGCTGTACGCGGCGATGAACAAGCCCGTGCCCAGCGCGTAGGGCAGGCCTGGCACGGCAAGCCTGCGTTTGTTGAACGCGAGTGAAATGATCCCGCCTGACACCAGCGCAATGCCCAGCATCGCATGGGTTGTGACGTTTTCCCCGGCGAACAGCGCGGCGGCGAGGGTGATCAGAACCGGCGAGGAACCCCGCGAGATCGGATAGGTTTGCCCCAGGTCGCCCACCTTGTAGCTGCGCACCAGGAAGAGGTTGTAACCCACATGCAGCACGGCTGAAAGCACGGCGTAAAACCAGCTGGCGTGCGCAGGGGGCGCGAGGAACACGGCAATGGCGGCGCTGGCAATCGCCACCGCGAGGCACATGACGGTCATGGACCACAGCCGGTCCGCGCCGCCGCGCAACAATGCGTTCCAGCTGGCATGCAAGAGGGCGGCGAACAGGATGAGTAAAACGATCTGAACAGGCATGCGCCATCGTAGGACGCATTGGGCGCCGACTAAAGCGAAGTCCTCTCATTGGCCCATGAGCAAATTCTCATGTTTTACCGATAGCGCTGCTGGGCCTGGCTTGATTCGGCCAGCAGCCATTCGCGGAAACTGACCACGTGGGGCCGGGATTCGATACCTTTGGGGCAGACAAAATAATAGGCCACGGGGGAGTCGAATGGCGTGTCAAACAGCCTGACCAAGCGGCCATCGGCAATCTCGGTTTCTACGTGCCCGCTGCGCGCCAATGCGATGCCGTGACCCAGGAGTGCGGCCTCAATGGTCATGTTGGTGTCGGCAAACCTGACACTTTCTTTCAGCGCAGAAACGCTGACGCCCACCTGCTCAAACCACGCCTCCCATTTGGGTACCAGGTCCGCACCGTCGCGCGTCAGCAAGGGGTAGCGCAATAGTTCGGCCGGTTTATGCGGGGTACCGAAACGTTTGAGCAGGTCGGGGCTGGCCACGGGGAAAATCTGTTCCCTGAGCATGAACTCCGAATACAGCCCCGGGTAATTGCCGTTGCCCAAGCGGATCGCGACGTCAGGTTCGTGACTGGCAAACTGGATGGCCTTGTCGCTGGTCTCCAGCGTGATCAGAATTTCTGGATGCTGTTGCGACAGGCTCGGCAACCTGGGCAACAGCCACTTCAGCGCAAAGGAGTAGGTGGTGCTGACCTTGAGGCGCACCCTGCCTTTTTGTTCGCGAAGGTCCGAGAGTGTGGCCTCCAGGTTCATGAAAAACTCGCGCACGATGGGGGCAAGCGTGGCACCTGCCGGTGTCAGCCTTAACGACTTGCCGCGCTGGAAGAGCTGCAAGCCCCAGAGGTCTTCGAGGTGTTTGAGCTGATGGCTGACCGCACTCTGGGTGACATGCAACTCTTGCGACGCCGAGGTGAAGGTCGCATGCCGGGTGGCCACTTCGAAGGCGCGCAAGGTGGCGGTAGGGGGCAGGTTTTTCATGGGGGCACCTCGGCGAACGGCATGAGCGAGGGCTCATGTTAGTTCATTCCAGGGTTACAGCGTCCACCCCAACCCGAGCGCCTTGTGCAACGACGCAAAATCTTTCAACAACTCGGCGTCCCCGGAAATCCGGCTTTCTTGAGCCTGATAGCGCGTGCGCTCGGCATCCAGCCAGTCCAGCGTACTGGCGGTGCCTGCACGATAGCGTTGGCGGGTCAGGTCTGCGGCGCGCACTGCCGAAGACTCCACATTGCGCAGCAGCACCACGTTCTGGCGTTGATGCCCGTACCGCGCCAACGCCACGTCGGCATCGCGCAAGGCACCCAGCACGGTGCTTTTATAGTGCGCGAGCGCTTCGTCACGCCCGGCCTCTGCGCCTTTGACGCTGGCGGCTACCCGGCCGAAATCCAGCGCGTTCCAACTGATGCGCGGCAATATCAGCCAGGTGCCGTTGTCTTTGCGCGCCAAGTGGCCTGGGTCGCCGGCGGAAAAGGAGAGGTCGCCCATCAGGCTGAGCTTGGGAAACCAGTCGGCAGTTTTTTCGCCGATCTGGGCGTTGGCGGAGGCCAGTTGGCGTTCGGCCATGCGGATATCGGGGCGTGCCTTGAGAATGGCGGCGGGGTCGGCCAGTGGGACTTGGCTGGGGATCGAAGGCAAGGCGCGGGCGGCGGCCAATTGGCCATCCAGTTCGCCGGGTTCCAGCCCGCACAGCAGGCCGAGTTGGTCGAGTGACTCAACGATGGCCGCTTGCAGTGGCAGGCGCTGGGCCTGGGTGTTTTCCGCCTGGGTCAACACTTGTTCAAGCTGCAGTTGCGAGGCGACGCCGCGGCTGCGCCGTTGTTGGGTGAGGTCCAGCGCCTGGTTTTCGATGTCGACACTGGCATCCACCAGGGCCAGCCGGGCCTGTTGGTCGCGCAGGTCGGTGTAGGCCTGGACGATTTCGGCCGCCAGCTGCACCTGGGCGTCCGCCAGTTGCGCCTGCGACGAATCGGCCTCTGCCTGCGCGGCTTCGACAGCACGGCGTGTGCCGCCAAACAGGTCGGCTTCCCAGCTGGCATCGAAGCCGGCGAGGTAGAGGCTCAACGGCCCGCGACCGCCCCCACTGTTGCCGCCCAGCGCGGACGTGTCGGGGGAGCGCAGCTTGAGCATCGTCGCGTCACCGGTGACCTTGGGCATCGCGTTGGCGCTGGCACCGCTGAGGCTGGCGCGGGACTGTTTGAGCCGGGCCTGGGCGGTGGCGATATCGGGGCTGTTGTGCAGGGCTTGCTCGACCAGGTCATTGAGCTGTGCATCACCCAGCGTGCGCCACCATTGGGCGACGGTGGGCGTGACCTGCGCGGATTGGTCGGCATGGGGCAAGTGCCCGGCGGCGAGGGTTTTCGGCGCAACATCCGGCGCGCCCTTGTAGTCCGGGCCCACGGTGCAGGCGGACAGCAGGCCGACGGCCAACAGCAGCGGGGCGGTGCGAGTCATCATGGTTGTACCGTGCGTTTTTTCAGAATGAAGATCAGGGGCAGGCACGCCAGCATCGCCAGGCCCAGTACATAAAACGAGTCGTTGTAGGCCATGACCGAGGCCTGGCGGGCGATGTCATTGGCCATTTGCGTCAGGGCCTGCATCGGCGCGCTGGAAGGGTCGCCGGTCTGCGCCAGGTAGCTCGCGGTAGTGCTTGCCATGTGGTCCTGGGCCAGCTGGCTGTTGGCCAGAATGCCTTCACGCAGCCGGTCGTCATGAAAGTGGCTACGCCGGTCCATCAGCACGCCGAGCAAGGCCAGGCCGATGGTGCCGCCCAGATTGCGCGACATGTTGTAGAGCCCGGCAGCGTCGCCGGCGTGTTGGGTTTCGACCGAGCGCATCGACAGTTGGCTCAGGGGCATCATCACCAGGATCTGCCCGAACCCGCGCAGCAGTTGCGACCAGATGAAGTCATGCCCGACGCTGTCGGCGGTGAGTTGGGTGTCAAGAATGCAACTGCCCCAGTACATCAGCAAACCGAGGCCGACCATCCAGCGCAGGTCATAGCGCCCCAACATCCTTGGTAACACGGGCATCAGCAGGAAGGCCGGTATGCCCGACAACAGCATGATCGAGCCCGATTGCTGCGCGTTATAGCCCGACAAGATGCCAAGAAACTGCGGCACCAGGTACGCCGTGCCATAGAGCCCGGCGCCCACGGCGGTGCCGATCAGCAACACGCTGCCAAAGCTTTTGTTGAGCACCAGCTGCAGGCGCAATATCGGCGTGCTCGAACGGAACTGCCCGACGGCGATCAGGAAAAGCCCGGTGACCGTGGCGATGCTCAGCCAAATGATCAGCAGCGAGTCGAACCAATGCTCGCGCTGGCCTTCTTCCAGCACCACGGTGAGCGAACTCAAGCCCATGGCCAGGCCGAGAATGCCCAGCCAGTCGGCGCTGATAAAACGTTGCAGGTTCATGCGCTCGGTGGGCAAGCCGGTGATCAACAAGGTGATCAATGCGATGCTGATCGGCAGGTTGAGGAAGAAACACCAGCGCCAGTTGATGTTTTCGGTCAGCCAGCCGCCAATCACCGGGCCGAGCAGCGGGCCCAGAATCACGGTCATGCCGAACATCGTGGTGCCGATCGCCAATTGGTGTGGCGGCAGGCGGGTGCGCACAATGGTTTGCGCAGTGGGAATCATCGCGCCGCCGGCAAAGCCCTGGCCGATGCGCCCGGCGATCATCATGCCGAGGCTGGAGGACAGGCCGCAGAACATCGAAAACGCGGTGAACATCAACGCGGTGCCGATCAGGAACCGGCGCAGGCCGAACACCCGGGTCAGCCAGGCGGCGAGGGGGATCATGACGATTTCCGACATCAGGTAGCCGGTGGCGATCCACGTGCCCTCGGTGCCAGTCGCACCGATCTGGCCCTGGATTTGCGGCAGGGCCGAGTTGGTGATCGACACGTCCAGCGTCGCCAGCAAGGCGCCCAGCGCACCGGCGGCGACGGCGATCCAGTCCGTCAGCGAGGCGTTGCGCGGTTTTTCAGCGGCCACTTCGGCCATCAGCGCTTCAGCCATGATTGGCGTCTGCGCGGGCGGTGCGGGTGTCGACTTCCACGGTGGCCGAAAGGCCCGGCATCAAGGCCATGCGCACATCATCCGGCACGTCCAGGGCAATACGCACCGGTACACGCTGCACGATTTTGGTGAAGTTGCCGGTGGCATTCGACGGTGGCAACAGCGCGAATTGCGCGCCGGTGCCAGGGGAGAGGCTGTCGATATGGCCTTGCAGGTTGCGGCCGGGCAGGGCGTCGACGTGCACGGTCACGGTTTGGCCTGGGCGCATCTCGCCGATCTGGGTTTCCTTGTAGTTGGCGGTGAGGTAGATCGCGCTGATCGGCACCACGGTCAACAGGCGCGTACCCGGTTGCACGTACTGGCCGACCCGCACGCCGCGATCAGCCACGCGGCCATCGAGCGGGCTGCGAATCACGGCGTCATCGACGTCGAGCTGGCTTTGTGCCTCGCTGGCTTTGGCCACGCCGAGTTGCGCCTGGGCCTGTTTGAGTTGGGCCTGGAGGGTGCCGTAGCGGGTTTGGCTGGACGCCAGTGCAGCCTGTTTGGCAGCCACCGTACTGCGCGCTTGTGCCAGTTGGTTGTTGAGTTGCGCCAGGCGTTCTTCCGGCTCGGCGCCGGAGCGTGCCAACGGCGCGTAGCGGGCCACTTCGGTCTGTGCGTGGCGGGCGTCGGCTTCGGCGCCCTGCAACTGGGCGCGGGCCTCGGCGATGGTCGAATCCTGTTGCACCAGGTCGGCCTGGGCTTTGGCGAAGTCGGCGTTACGTGCGGCGATGGTGGCGTTGGCTTCGTCGCTGACGGCTTGGTATTTGCGCGCATCCAAACGTACCAGCACGTCGCCGCGCTTGACGTTCTGGTTGTCGCTGACCAGCACGTCGGCCACGTAGCCGTTGATCTTTGGCGCCACGCTGATGCTGTCGGCTTGCAGGTAGGCGTCATCGGTGGTCTCGATAAAGCGCCCGGTGAGCCACCACCAGGCGCCCCAGCCGAGGCCGATCAGCAATGCAACGATGCCCAGTGTCAGGAGTATTCGCCGAGCTTTGCCGCGCTGGCCGTTGGCGGTGTCTTCAGGAACGACCTGAGGCGAGGGAGGTGCAGCGGACATCGAGGTCACTCCAGATTTATAACAGGTGGAATAAATTCTATTTTTCGCGAATTTTTGTCAACTGGTATATTTTGGTCGGGTATTCGAAAGGAGTTGCACATGGCACGACATAAACCAGCCGCCGAAGGGGGTTACCAGCGCGGCGAAGAAACCCGTGCACGCATTGTCGAGGCGGCCGTCGCGGTATTTTCCGAGCGCGGTTATGACGGTGCGTCGACGCGGGACATCGCCACGGCGGCGGGCGTCAATGCGCCGGCCATCCAGTACTACTTTGACGGCAAGGAAGGCGTTTACCTGGCGTGCGTGGAGCACATGATCGAGCTGATGTGGGGGAAAATGGGCGCGCCCGTCGAGGCCGCGGAAAACACCCTGGCTGACGCCGACGCAAGCGATGAGGCGTTGATCGTGGCTTCGCTGGGTATTTTGGGCACGGTGGTGTCGACCATTCAGGACAGCCCGCAAACCAGTGCCATGCGTGCTTTCCTGGATCGCCACCAGGCAGGGTTGTGCCCGGCGGTGGCGACCAAGGCCTTTGAAGAACGCTTCAAGGCGCGTATCGGGCGGGTGATCCGCCAACTGATCGCGCGCCTGTCCGGCTTTGCGCTGGAGGATGAGCGCACGGTGATCCACTCGTTGGCCCTGTTCACCCAGGGGCTGGCCTTTCGCGTGCAAAAGCCCAAGCTGCTGGACGCGCTGAAATGGACCGCCGTGAACCAGAAGGAAATGGAACTGGTGCGCGATGTGGTGCTGATGCAGGCACGGTTTACGCTGGAGGGGCTTGTGGCTCAGCGCGCCGAATAGGGCACCCCCAACTCCCACCGCGACTGCCAGTGTTCAAGGTACTGGCGCGCCACCTCCGGGTGATTGCGGATGACCACCACGTTTTCCGAGTTGGCTGTTTCCGCCGACGCTGCGTAGTTGAACGAGCCGGTCTCGACGGTGGCGCCATCGACAATGATGGTTTTGTCATGTTGCAGGTGGAAGTGGTCGCTGGTGCGCAGTTCCACGCCGTTGCGGCTGACGAAGTCCATGGCGTTGCGGCTGGCTTTGCCGAGGTTGCGCTTTTTGTCGATGACAATGCGCACGTTGACCCCGCGCTTTTTCGCGTCGACCAGCGCCTGAGCGATGTCGGTGGCCTGGAAGGCATACGCCAGCATCTGGACGCTGTGTTGCGCACCGCCGAGGGTGTCCAGCACCAACTGGCGTGCCGAGCCTTCAGGCGAGAAGCCCACTTCTATGTCGGGCGCTGCGACGCAAACGGCGGGCAGGCCCAGCAAAAGCAACAGCACTATGTGTCGAACTGTATTCATGGTTCCGGCTCCTGAAGGGGCAGTCAGTAGGCTTCACGGGGAATCATGGAGATGAATTCAGACTTGAACAGCGCTTCCATCACCCGCATGAAATCCGATGCCAGCTGCGAGCGTTGCTGGTGGCTGGGAAACACGATCGATACCTCGAAGGGGATGTGCTGGTCGAGCTTTCTGAAGGTGATGCCGGGGTACTTGGTGTAAGACGCGGTGAAGGGGTCGCAGACCGTCAGCCCCAAACCGCCCGAGACCATGCCGCAGGCCGAGTGGGCCGCGGTGGTTTGCACCGATGAAATGCCCGCCACGCCACGCGCTTCCATGGCCGAGTTGATTCTGCGCTGCAAGGGGTTGTTGGTATTCATGGAGACCAGCCTGCGCCCGTGCAAATCGTCCAGGGTGACCACGGTTTTTGCCGCCAGCACATCATCCACCGGCATCACACACACAGCGCTGATAGGCGGTAGAGCCACGGCCTGGATACCGGGGTATTCACCCGAGGGAATTTGCACAAAGCCGATATCCAGCTGGTTTGCCGACGTCAGCTCAAGAATCCCCAGCGAGTTGCGCACATCGAGTGAGGTCCGCACATCCGGGTGCCTGCGGGCAAAGCGGCAGACGCCTTCAGCCACCACGCTCAGGCCCAGCGTGCTCATGGCGCCGATGCGCAACGTGCCGGTGCGCAGGGTCACGAGGTCTTCTGCCACGCGCTCAATCCGCTCGATGCCTTGATAGAACTTGTCGACTTCGGCATACAGAACCTGTGCCTCCGCGCCGGGAATCAGCCGGTTGCCTTCGCGCCGAAACAGCCGGAGGGCGAGGGTGACCTCCAGATCACGAATCAGCCGGCTGATGGCCGGCTGGCTCACTTGAAGGGTTTCTGCCGCGATGGTCATGCTGCCTGTCTGCATGACGGTGCGGAAAGCTTCCAGTTGACGTGGGTTGAGTTTCATCGTTGTTCTCGAAAAGGCACTGTTAAAGCACGTTGTGGAGCCTATAACATTTTGTTATGTGCGTCCAACAAGTTGCCGGTTTGCTATCAGGTTGTCACCGGGCGATGATTTAGTTGCGTAGTTTTAACCGGCAATAGCCCGCAGTAAATTTCAATAATACGGGCGAAAAATAACAAGAGGAAGGCGCGTGCTTAATTACACCTTGCGCAGGTTGTTACTCCTGCTTCCAATGTTGGCGGGGGTATCCATTGTGATATTTCTGGTCATGCACTTTATACCGGGTGATCCGGCACAACTGGCCGCCGGCCCCGATGCAACAGCAGAAGATGTGGCGCAGATACGCACTAATTATGGTTTGGATAAACCACTGGTCACTCAATATATTATCTATGTAAAGAAGATCGCCACTGGGGATTTCGGTGAATCCTTCCAGACATTCACCCCGGTGCTCGATGGCATTGCCCGGACACTCCCCGCCACACTGGAGCTGACGCTGGCGGGTATGTTACTGGCCGTAATCGTCGGGGTTCCACTTGGGGTTTTAGCCGCGCTGAGGCCGCGTGGCATGCTTGACAGCGCGCTGACAACCTTTGCCGTGCTGGGTATCTCGGTGCCGGGGTTTTTCCTTGGCCTCATCTTGATGTCTATCTTCTCGGCGTACCTCGGCTGGCTGCCACCCACAGGGCGCGGCAGTTGGCAGCACTTGTTATTGCCGGCCCTGACCCTGGGCCTGCCTTATGTCGCCACGTTCTCCCGGCTGGCGCGGTCCACGATGATGGATGTCTTGCAGGAAGACTATGTGCGTACCGCCTATGCCAAAGGCGTGCCCGGTTACACAGTGGTTATCAAACATGCACTTTCCAATGCAGCTATTCCATTGGTCACTGTATTTGGGGTGGATTTTGGCCGGTTATTGGGCGGTGCGGTTATTGTCGAAACAGTATTTGCCTGGCCGGGCATGGGCCGATATTTAATTGATGCAATCATGGCGCGGGATCTCTATGTGGTTCAAGGCACGGTATTAGTGTTTGCCGCGTTGGTGGTCATTATTAACTTACTGGTGGATCTCATGTATGGCTTCCTCGACCCTCGCATCACCTATAACTGAGGCCGCTATGGTTAATTCAAAAAGACGTGGGTTCGGGTTTGTCAGTTTTCTGATCTCGAACAAGCGATGGTTTGCCTTCAGTGCCTTGGTGGTTATTGCATTCATGCTGGTCGCGGCGGTGTGTGCGCCGCTGATATTCAGTTGGGACGCGGTGACCCGAATCAATTTGTCCAACTCCCTGATCAACCCGGGCACCGACTTTTTGCTGGGCTCGGATCAAATGGGCCGTGACTTGCTGGGCCGTGTTCTGTGGGGGGCGCGAATCACCCTGACAGTGGCGATTTCCAGCGTGGCCATCGCGATGGTGGTGGGGGTGTCGGTCGGCGCGGCGTGCGGTTACTACAACGGTGCGCTGGCCAGCCTGGTCATGCGGGTGATGGACGCGATGATTGCCTTCCCAAGAACGCTGGTAGCGATCCTGGTGATTACGGTGGTCGGTAACAGCATCCTGAGCCTGACGCTGGCCATCGCCCTCTCCAGCATTCCCATCTACGTGCGTTTTTTTGCCGGGCCTGTTGCGGCATTGAGGCACCGCGAGTTTGTGCTGGCCTCCCAGTCCATCGGCGTCGGCAACCTGCGGCTGTTGCGGGTGCATATTCTTCCCAACATCGGTTCGCTGATCATTATCCAGGCCACCGTGTCGCTGGCAGAGGCCATCCTGATTGGCTCCGGGCTCAGTTTCCTCGGCCTGGGCCCACCGCCACCCACGCCCGAGTGGGGCTCAATGATCGCCGAGTCGCGGCCATTGCTGACCACACACCCTTACATCTTGCTGGCACCCGGTTGTGCGCTGGTGCTGACGATCCTCAGTTTCAACATTCTGGGGGATGCACTGCGTGACTATATCGACCCGAAATCGCGCAAGGCTTGACGCCCAGCGGTGCCCAACCGACGGCCTGTTCCATACACCGATAATCAGGTGAGAAAGATGACGCAACGCTTAAGATTCCTGGCCATGCTGATCGGCGGTTTTTGTGCGATCAACCTTGTCGAATTGCCCCTCGGCGCGGCCTTTGCGGCCAGCGCCAACGACACCCGCACCATCACCTTTGTACAAGGTTCCGACGTGGATACGTTGGACCCGGCCATGTCACGCAGTGTGCCGTCTTACAACGTGACGGATCATCTGTTTGATTGCCTTGTCGCCTGGAAAGGGCAGGAGCATGAGGGTTTTGTTCCCGGCTTGGCGCAATCGTGGACCCGCACTGAAGACGGCACGCAATGGACGTTTGTATTGCGCCAGGGCGTGAAGTTTCATGATGGCACCCCGTTCAATGCCGAGGCAGTGAAGTTCAACCTCGACAGAATGCTTGATCCGAAGCTGGGTTCTGCCCATCGATCGTATTACACCGATATCGACTCGGTGGACGTGCTCTCAACCTACGAAGTGCGAATCACCACAAAGCACGCCTCACCGACGATGCTGGAACTGTTGGCAAAGCAGTCATCTTCCATCAGCAGCCCGACGGCTGTCGCCAAATACGGCAGGGCGTATGGGCACCACCCAGTGGGTACCGGGCCTTATGTCTTTGTAAGCTGGGTGCCCAATGACCAGGTGGTGATCGAACGTAACCCGGCGTTTTATGGCGAGGCGGGCAAACCCTCGAGAATCATATTCCGCCCGGTCAAGGAAGACGCCTCGCGTGTCATCGAGCTCAGAACGCGCAATGCCGAGATAGCGGGAAACCTGTCTCCGGAAGCCGCCATCGAATTGGCTGCACTCAACACGTCCACCTTGTTACGCGTGCCCAGTACCTTTCAGGTGTTCTTTGAACTGAACCTGACCAAGCCTCCTTTCAACGACCCGCGCATACGCCGCGCCGTCAGCCTGGCCATCGACCGTCAGGCCATTGTCGACAAGGTGCTGCTGGGCTACGCCAAAATGCCGACCGGGCCGTTTCCGCCCGGCACCCAGGCGCGGCGTGAGTTTGCGCCTGTGCACTACGACCCCGAGCGTGCGCGCCAACTGATCAATGAAGTTTACCCAGGCGGTTATCCCGGCACGATTGTTCTGTGGACGCCGTCCGGCCGCTACACCAAAGACCGGCAGGTGGCCGAAGTGGTGCAGGGGTATTTGAATGCGGTGGGGCTCAAGACCGAATTCAAGGTGTGGGAATGGGCGACTTATCAGAAAAACCTGTACCGCGCTGAACCCGGGAAGGGCACGGGTAAAGGCTCCAACGACGCCAATATGTGGCTGTTGGGCACCGGTATTTCCGACGCCGATATACGCCTGCGGCGCAAGTTGTCCAGCGGCGACCCGCAAAACTTGACGGGGTATAGCAACGCCCAAGTGGATCGCTACCTCCAGTTGGCCTCGCGCGAACTGGATCCGCAAAAACGCATGGCCTATTACGGGCAGATCCAACAAATCCTGTGGGAACAAGACGCCGACAACCTGCCGCTGTTTGATCAGGAGCAGTTGATGGGCGTGCGCAAAGGCTTGACCGGGCTCGACGTGGACTACGACGGGACCACCGATTTAAAGCATGTAGAACTTATTGAGCGGTGAATGAAAATGTCCAATGCACAAGCCAGTGAAGTGTTGTTAACCGATGCGCGTTTGAGCGCACCGCCCGCCGAGCGCATGGTCAAATACCATGATGTGCCGGCGCTGGAAACCGAAAAACGCCAGTTTCATGAGTTTATCGACGTCGACCTCGCGCACACCGTGATGCTGGTGGAACAGGACATTCTGTCTGTGCCTGTCGGGCAGGCCATCCTGGCCGAGCTGCGGCGGATACGCGACATGAAGCCGGCGGATTTTCCCTTCGAGGTCAAAAAAGGCAGCTTCCTGCTTCAGGTCGAGTCCTACCTGTTTTCAAGGATTGGCGAAGACTCGGCCGGCCAGATGCACACCGGGCGCAGCCGTATCGACCAGGGCGCGACGGTACGCCGGTTGTATGACCGCGCGCGTATTCTGGCGGTACTGGACCGCATCAATGAGTTCCAGCTCGCGCTGATTGAAAAAGCCACGCAGCACGCCAGCACCATCATGCCCGGCTACACCCATATGCAGCACGCCCAGCCCTGGGTGTTCGGCCACTATCTGCTGAGCTTTACTTCACGCCTGCACGACAGTTTCAGCCGCTTGATGCAGGCTTACGGCAGGGTCAACCGCAACCCGCTGGGCGCAGTGGGGCTGGCGGGTACTTCGTGGCCGCTGGATCGCCAGCGCACCACGCATTTGTTGGGGTTCGACAGCCTGGTGGACAACTCCAAGCTGGGCCGGGAGGCCTGGTACGCAGCGGAAACCATCGGCGCGCTGTCGTTTGTCATGGCCGACCTCAACGACCTGGCTACCGACTTGCACATCTGGTCCAGCGTTGAGTTCGCCACGGTCGAAAGCCATGACGGCTATTGCGGGACCAGCAGTATTTTCCCGCAGAAGAAAAACCCCAGTGGCCTGGAAACCATCAAGAAGGCGGCGGGCGGTTCCGTGACCTGGCTTAGCACGGCCCTGGCCACATTCAGGTCGGAGGGCACTGGCGACCAGGCCATGCGCGACCTGCCACTGATTCACGATGCACTCGCCACCACTGAGGGCATGCTCGACCTGTTCACCGGCATCATCGAAACCCTGGTGGTGCATGAAGACCGCATGGCGCAATTGCTGGCCGGCAGTTGGTGCACGGCCAGCAACCTGGCTGACATCATCGTGCGCGACCGTGGCATCTCGTTCCGTCAGGTGCATCACATTGTCGCGCGGCTGGTGCGCAACTGCCTGGCCGAAGGGCTCTCGCCAGGCCAGGTGACCGGTGCCGCGCTGGATCAGGCTGCGCAGGAAACCGCAGGGCTGGTGTTGGCGTATTCCGACGCGCAAGTGCGTGATGCCTTGAACCCCCAGCGTTTCGTGGAAACGCGTACCTCTACCGGCGGCGTTGGCCCCAGCGAGGTCAGCCGCATGTTGGCGGTCGCCAGCAGCGAGCTGGAGCAGGACCGCGACTGGGTCGCCCAGAACCGCCAGCAACTGGCCCGCTCACGTGCAGACCTTGACTGCGCCGTGTCCCGAATTGTCGATTGAAGGAGCCACCCATGGATGACAATTTGGTAGCCCGCGTGCAAAACCTGAGTGTCGGCTTTGGTCTGAAAGGTCACGAGTCTGCCGTGGTGCGCGACGTATCTTTCGATGTCAGGCGCGGCCAGACACTGGCAATCGTCGGCGAGTCCGGCTCCGGTAAATCGGTGACGTCGATGGCCATGATGGGCTTGATCAAACGGGCAGGCGGGCGAGTGCTGTCAGGCTCGATGCAATTGCAGACCCGTGATAACCGCCTGATTGATCTGGTCAACGCGCCCGAATCGGTGATGCGCCACTTAAGGGGCGCTTCGATGTCGATGATCTTCCAGGAACCGATGACCTCGCTAAACCCGGTGTTCAAGGTCAGCGCCCAGTTGACCGAAGCGATCCTGCTGCACAAGCATTGCAGCCGTGCGGTGGCCCACCAGCAGGCGTTGCGCATGCTGGACCTGGTGCGCATTCCCGACGCTCGCCAGGTCATGGGCCGCTACCCCCATGAGCTGTCCGGCGGCATGCGCCAGCGCATCATGATTGCCATGTCGCTGGTGTGTGAGCCGACCCTGCTGATTGCCGACGAGCCGACCACTGCGCTGGATGTCACGGTGCAGGCGCAGATCCTGCGCATCATCAAGGAGCTGCAAGCCGACCTTGCCATGGGCGTGATTTTCATCACCCATGACATGGGCGTCGTGGCGGAGGTCGCGGACCAGGTGATGGTCATGAACAAAGGCGAGACGGTCGAGCAGGGTACTGCCGCGGCCGTTTTGCTCAACCCGCGGCAACCCTATACCCAGGCGCTGCTGGCGGCCGTGCCCAGGATCGGCTCGATGCGCGGCACCGATCTGCCGGCCAAGTTTGCCTTGATTGATGAGCCCGCCGCCCCGGCCGAAACGCCGCCTGAAAAACAGCCTGACTATGGCAGCACGCCGCTGCTGAGTGTGAAGTCATTGTCCATTCGTTACGACATCCGGGGCGGTTTGTTTGGCGCGGTCAAGCGGCGGGTGCACGCCGTCGAGGCCATTGACTTCGAAATCTATGCCGGCGAAACACTTGCGCTGGTAGGAGAGTCGGGCTGTGGCAAATCCACCAGCGCTCGCGCAGTTGCCGGGCTGATGCCCACCCAGGGCGGGGATATTGTCTTTGGCGGGCGCAACCTCGCGGCGTTGAACTCGCGAGACATGCAAGGTGTGCGGCGGGATATCCAGATGGTGTTCCAGGACCCGTATGCGTCGCTGAACCCGCGCCTCACCATCGAGGACAGCGTGTTGGAGCCACTGCTGGTGCACAACATCGCCCGGGGTGACGCCGCGCGTAAAACCGTACGCACGCTGCTGGAGCGCGTGGGCTTGCCTGCCGAATATGCCCAACGCTACCCCCACGAGTTTTCGGGCGGGCAGCGCCAGCGTATCTGCATTGCCCGCGCGCTGGCGTTATCGCCAAAGCTGATCATTGCCGATGAGGCGGTATCGGCGCTGGATGTGTCGATTCAGGCCCAAGTGATTAACCTGCTGCAGGATCTGCAACAAGAGCTGGGTATTTCATTTTTGTTCATTTCCCATGACCTGGCGGTGGTCGAGCGCGTCAGCCACCGGGTCGGCGTGATGTACCACGGGCGTATCGTGGAAATCGGCCCGCGCCGATCAGTGTTCGAAAACCCTCAGCATGCCTACACGCAAAAGCTGTTGAGCGCCGTGCCTTCGGCTGACCTGCACGCCCCTAAAACACCGTTCAGCTTGATGGATGAGGCGGTGCCGAGCCGCATCTACGATGTGAATCATCAGGCGCCGGCAGTGAGTTACCGGCAGGTGGGCCCCGGCCATTTTGTAGCGAATGCGGCCATTGCATAGGGGGCTGCGGCGGCCGGGCGTTGTGAAATGTTGTGAAGCACCATGGAATGGCCCTTTGCCCATGCTAACGTCCGCGTCGGGGTATCGTCAGCACGACGATTCATTCGTTCCATTGAGGGAGCAGCGCCGATGTCTACTACCGTAACGCCCGCGGCTGGCGGGTCGAACACTCCTAAGTCTTCACCGTCTTCGTTCGACGACAAGTTGAACATTGCCAAGTCCAGCAAGGTTATCGCCGATTACATGCGCCAGTCGGGCAAGTCGGCTATCACCAAGCAGGAACTGACGCAATTGGCCAATAACGCTTCGGGCAAGGTGCCAACCGACGTTTCCGACGCTGCCAAGTACATGGAGCGCCATCCTGACGTCTTCACCGCCATTGAAACCCACGACGTGGCCGGTGCCGACAACCTGTCCGGTGTGTGGAACTTCGACTGGGCAGCCAACGGCGGCCTGAAGGGCACAGCCACCGACGCCATCGCCAAAATGCAGGACACCTTTGACATGGCGATTGCCAAGTCGGCACAGATCACTGAAATCAGTACCGCTAAAAAGGCCGAGCTGGACTCGACCAAGCAACGCCCGCAAAACTGAGTTCTCTACGAAGACGTCATTTCCGGCCGCCGGCACGGGCACTGCCCGTCGGCGCCGGCCTTTATTTGCAGCACTCACTACCTGTATGCGCCTTTGGGCGTCCTTTCACGATGCGTTCAGCACAGATTCAAGCGAAGTGAGCAACTATGCACTCCTGCCCCCGTGCCCGGAGACGCCTTGATGTTTGTGACCGTTGTCGTAATCGCCCTGATTGCCTTGTGGGTCTGGTGGACTTACCCACGGGTTGGCAACGTGCTGTTCGAGCTCATTGGCTGGGTAGAGGCGCGGCGCTCCCGGCTTAAAAGCATCACCGTGCCCATCAAGGGCATGTCCCTGGCCACCTATCAGGGCGGCGATGCCCATGCGCCGGCACTGTTGCTGCTGCACGGTTTCAGCGCCGACAAGGGCGTCTGGCTGAGTTTTGCCCGGCACTTCACGGGCGATTATCGGGTGATCATTCCGGACCTCGCCGGCCACGGTAAAAACCCGTTTGTCAGCGGCGGCGACTACAGCATCGCCGCCCAGGCGCGGCGCATGGTGGCCCTGATGGATGCCTGCCATCTCGACAAGGTCCACGTGATCGGCAGCTCCATGGGCGCCTACGTCGCGAGCTGGCTGGCCACCCATTACCCTGAGCGGGTGCTGTGCCTGGGCCTGATCGGTGCGGCGGGCGTGAACCTGCCGCAGCCCAACGAGGTGGAGGAGCTGGTCAACAGCGGCGACAACCCGTTCCTGATTCGCAACCGCTCGCAGTTCGACCGTTTCTTCGCCATGACCATGGCGGCGCCACCCTTCATTCCCGAAGTGCTGCTGGCCGCCGAGGCGCACACCTACATCAAGCGCCGTGATGAGCTGGCGGAGATTTTTGCCAATTTTTCCGACAGCCCGCGCATGGAACCCTGGCTGCCGCAGGTGAGGGTGCCGAGCTTGATCCTGTGGGGCCGGGAGGACCGCATGGTGCCCGTGGCCAGCGCGCTAACCTGGCACGAGGGCATTCCCCATGCGCGCCTGGAAATTCTCGACGGCATTGGCCATCTGCCGATGGTCGAAAGCACCGAGCAAACCGTTGCACACTGCCGCGAGCTGCTGGACAAGGCCAAAGTGTATGCCTCGATCCGCCCTTAGCTGTATGGGGCACCGGGGTCGATAACCCACTACTGTCCAAGGCATGCCACCACCGCTTGGATGCCGCGCCATGTTCATGCCTACCAGCTTGCTCTCGGCCTTTGTGCTGTTCGCCTTCGTGTCCTCGATCACCCCCGGCCCCAATAACACCATGCTGCTGGCCTCGGGGGTGAACTTCGGCTTTCGCCGGTCGATGCCCCATGCGCTGGGGATCAGCGTCGGCTTCATGCTGCTGGTGATTTGCGTGGGGTTGGGCCTGGGCGAAGTGTTCAAGGTGTTTCCGTGGGCCTACACCCTGTTGCGGTATGTGGGGGCGACTTACTTGCTGTACCTGGCGTGGAAGATTGCGACCTCGGGCGGCCTGTCTGACAGCGAGGAAGGCCGGGGCAAGCCGATGACCTTTCTGGGCGCGGCGGCGTTCCAGTGGGCCAACCCCAAGGCGTGGATCATGGCGCTCGGCGCGATCACCACCTACACGCCGGCCGAAGGCTACGCGACCAATGTACTGGTGATTGCCCTGGTGTTTGCGGTGGTGAACCTGCCCAGCGTGTGTGTCTGGGTGGGATGCGGCAGCGGCCTGCGCAACGTGTTGCGCGAACCGCGCCGGTTGAAACGGTTCAACTGGACGATGGCCGGGCTGCTGGTGCTGTCGCTGTACCCAATGTTGTTTGCCGGTTGATATAGCCGCGTGCCGCCATTGACGGGGTTTGGCGGGCTGCGGCATGCTCGCCGCTGCTTGTCAGGCCTGCTACGGGATGTTGCGGCACGAAGCGATTGAACGGGCGTCGGGTTCGCAGTATCGCTTCACCTTCTTCCTATGAGATACCCGAGCGTGAAGCGTCCCCTTGTCCTTGCTGTGCTCATGGCGACGTCCGTCGCCACCGCTTATGCCAACGACCCTGCCGACAACCTGGTTGGCATCCGGGCCATCGAAACCACTTACCACCAATTGCTCACCGAGCTGGACCACAGCCGTGGCGCTCGCCCGGATGGCCAGACCCGCCAGCGCATCATCACGGCGTCCCAGGCCTTTCAAGGCGCGATGCAACGCGACGGTGGTGCCCGTGACAACCTCAACACCGATGTGAAAAATATCGTCGCCTCCCTGGGTGACGGCAGCTACAGCGCCGACGGCAGCATTCGTGCCTTGCAACGTGACGCCAAGGGCAGCGTGATCGACGCCGGGCCCTGGAAGCCCGCGCTGGCCGGCAACCCCGTCAGCGAGCCATTCGGCACGCACCTGAACCAGACAAGCGAAGGCGATTGCGTGGGGATTTCCGTGGTCAGGGCCTTCTCCAATACCCAGAAGGGCAACGAGATCCTCAAACGTGGCGTGACGCAGAATGCCGATGGCAGTTTCAACGTGAGCCTGCCGGGCGCCTCCGGGGCGGTGTTCCATTTGCAGCCCGGTGACCTGAACCAATACGGCACCGGCGATGCACCGGCGGCGGCGGTGGTCGGGGCGATGTTCCAGTATTTCCACCTCGACCCGGCCAAAGGCTCGTTGCCGACCAACAAGGTCATGGAGCTGCTGGCAGGGGAGTTCGGTGACCACCTGCGCCTGGCCGATGCACACAGCTCGCCCCAGGACATCAGCCAGTTTCTGCTGAGCCACGCCAGTGTGGTCGGCACGCGCGCAGCCATCGTGTTCGGTGGCAAACCGGCGCGCAATGGCGACTGGTCCAAAGGCGATGGGCATGCCTTCGCGATTATCCATATCGACCCGGCAACCGGCGTGCTCAGCTACACCAACCCATGGAACGAAGGCAAACAGGTGCGCACCATCGCCATCAGTGACCTGGCAGCCCAGGCCGCAGGCACGGGCGCGGATTTTGAAATGGTGACGTTCCGTTAAGCCGGGTCAGACCGGCGAGATGGTTGCCAGCAGGCCGATACCGATAGTCAGCACCAAAAAGCCGAACAGGAAAATTGCCATCTTGGTCATAAGGCCTCCGAAGGGAAGGGTGCGGCAGGAACCTTCCTGCTGCGCTCGACAAGGGTGTCGGGAATGGGGCCATTGTCCGCCGGCTACAGATTTCAATACAGACGCAGATGGAAAAGAAAAAACCGTATCAGATAGCGCGGTGGCTGCCGGGCTGCGGGCTCGGGCGGGGGTGCACTTTATGAAGATCAGCGCTTGATCCAGCCTTCTGCACCTTTGCTGCCCGGGCTTAATGTAACCTTCATGGGCAAGCGCAACTGTTACGAAAAAATTCCTGGCCTGTGCGGAGTAGGACGTATGCAACGCTGGTTGAGCAAATACCGTTACGCCATCCTTTTCTGGTTGTGTTTTGGTGTGTTTCGCACCTCGCTGGCCGACTGGAACCCCATTCCTTCCGGCTCCATGCGCCCGACGCTGGTCGAAGGCGACGTGGTGCTGGTCAATCGGGTGGCGTACGACCTCAAGGTGCCCCTCACCGATATTTCGCTGGTCAAGCTGGGCAACCCGCAACGCGGTGACGTGGTCACGTTTACCTCGCCCAAGGATGGCGTGCGCCTGATCAAGCGTATCGTCGGCCTGCCCGGCGACACCCTGCAAATGAATAACGAGGTGCTGTGGATCAACGGCACGCCGTCCACCTATGCAGACGCGCAGGACATTCGTGAACCCTTTGCGGCCGGGCAAACCCTTCCCGGGATCAAGCTGACTGAGCTGGCGAGCAACAGCCGGCGCACGGTCCAGTTCATGCCCGAGGTGCGCGCGCTGCGTGATTTCGGCCCGGTGGTGGTGCCGGCCGACAATTACTTCATGCTCGGCGATAACCGCGACAACAGCGCGGACTCCCGTTACATCGGCTTTGTGCCCCGGCACCTGCTGATCGGGCGTGCTCACCACATTCTGGCCTCCGCGCAGATCCTGGATAACTGGATGCCACGTTTTCGCCGTTTCGGCTCGGCAATCCTCTAAGATGGCGCCCACTGCACAGACAACAAGAGTGGGCTGACCCTCGATGGAAAGACGCCAGTTCAGTGGTGGCATGCAAGGCAAGAACCTGCGCTACCTCAACGACAACCCCCAGCAGCCGACGCCGGTGACCCGCGTCGGCTTTCTGCTGCTTGAACACTTCTCCCTGCCGGCCTTCACCCAGACCCTTGATACGCTGATCACCGCGAACCTGCTGCGCCCCGAGCTGTTTGCCACGCGCACGTTCGGCTGCTGTGACGGTGAAGTCATCAGCGACCTGGGCCTGGTGATCCGCCCCGATGCGCGCCTTGAGCCGGCGGCGCTCAAAGACCTGGACCTGCTGGTTATCTGCGGCGGCTTTCGGACTGAACTCAAAGCCTCTGATGACCTGATTCAACTGCTGTGCGCGGCTGCCGAACAGGGTGTCGGCCTCGCGGGCCTGTGGAACGGCTCCTGGTTCCTTGGTCGCGCGGGTCTGCTGCAGGGCTACCGCTGCGCCATTCATCCTGAACACCGCCCGGCGCTGGCGGAAGTGTCCAAGGCTGCGCAAGTGACCAGCGAGCCCTTCGTGATCGACCGTGACCGGCTCACGGCCTCCAGCCCGTCGGGCTCATTCCATATGGCCCTGGACTGGATCAAGAGCCTGCATGGCAAGGCGCTGGTGGAAGGCATCGAAGACATTCTGTCTTTCGAAGAATCCCGCTACCGGCGCATCAAACCCACGGAAAATGTGTGCGTCAGCGCGCCCTTGCGTGAAGTGGTCAAACTGATGGACGCCAACCTCGAAGAACCCCTTGAACTGGACCAGCTCGCCGTCTATGCCGGCCGTTCCCGACGCCAATTGGAGCGGCTGTTCAAGGAGCAACTGGGCACCACGCCGCAGCGCTACTACATGGAACTGCGCGTGACCGAGGCGCGGCGCTTGTTGCAACACACGGAGTTGTCGCAGGTGGATGTGCTGGTGGCGTGCGGCTTTGTGTCGCCGAGTCATTTCAGCAAGTGCTACAGCGCCTATTTCGGCTATCGCCCCTCCAAAGAGAAGCGGTTGGTCAAGTAATTTGTGACAAGCCCGCTCGCCACAACAGCCCGCGCCTGCGTTTCAATGCAACGAATAGCCTGCGCCGTCGCTCCTATGCGTACGAGTAACCTTTTCACAAGACAGGTAGTGGGCTTATGACGGCGACGGACAACGATCATGTGAACTGGCTGGTTGAACAATCGATGCTGCACGCGGCACGCCAGCGCGCCCGGCTTTATTCGGGGCAAGGGCGGTTGTGGCAGCAGCCGTATGCACAGACCCGGCCGCGTGATGCCACTGCGTTGTCGTCGGTGTGGTTCACGGCGTATCCGGCCTCGATCGTGACCCGCGAAGGCGGTACGGTGCTGGAAGCGTTGGGCGATGAGCACCTGTGGCACGCGTTGTCGAAAATTGGCATCCAGGGCATTCACAATGGCCCGCTGAAGAAGTCCGGAGGGCTTTCCGGCACTCGGCATACGCCGACCATCGACGGCAACTTTGACCGCATCAGCTTTGAAATTGACCCGGAACTGGGCACCGAAGCGCAGCTGCAGGCGTTGACGCGCATGGCGGCGGCGCACAATTCGGTGATCATTGACGACGTGATCCCGTCCCACACCGGCAAGGGCGCGGACTTCCGCCTGGCCGAGATGGCGTATGAGGACTATCCCGGTCTTTACCACATGGTGGAAATCCGCGAAGAAGACTGGCCGCTGCTGCCCGACGTTGCCGAGGGGCGCGACGCGCAGAACTTGAGCCCCTTGCAGGTCGATGCACTGCGCGACAAGCATTACATCGTCGGCCAGTTGCAGCGGGTGATCTTCTTCGAACCCGGAGTGAAGGAAACCGACTGGAGCACCACCCCCGTGGTAGTGGGTGTGGACGGCAAGCCACGGCGTTGGGTGTACCTGCATTACTTCAAGGAAGGCCAGCCGTCGCTGAACTGGCTGGACCCCTCATTCGCCGCACAACAGATGATCATCGGCGACGCCCTGCATGCCATTGACGTGATGGGCGCCAAGATCCTGCGCCTGGATGCCAACGGCTTTCTGGGGGTGGAGCGCAAACTCGATGGCACGGCGTGGTCGGAAAGCCACCCGCTGTCGATCACCGGCAACCAGTTGCTCGGCGGCGCCATTCGCAAGGCTGGCGGCTTCAGCTTTCAGGAGTTGAACCTCACGGTCGATGACATCGCTTCGATGTCCCACGGCGGTGCCGACCTTTCCTATGACTTCATCACGCGCCCGGCCTACCAGCACGCACTGTTGACGGGGGACACCGAGTTCCTGCGCCTGATGTTGCGCGAAATGCACAGCCAGGGCATCGACCCCGGCTCGTTGATCCATGCGTTGCAGAACCACGACGAACTGACCCTGGAACTGGTGCATTTCTGGACCTTGCACGCCCACGACAACTACCTCTATCAAGGGCAAACCTTCCCCGGCAACATCCTGCGCGAACATATCCGCGAACAGATGTATGAGCGGCTGGCCGGTGAGCATGCGCCGTATAACCTCAAGTTTGTGACCAATGGCGTGTCTTGCACCACCGCCAGCATCATTACGGCGGCGCTGGGTATTCGCGATCTGGAGGCGATCACGGCGGCGGATATCCAGCAGATTCGCCAGATCCATTTGCTGTTGGTGATGTACAACGCCATGCAGCCCGGGGTGTTTGCCTTGTCGGGTTGGGACTTGGTGGGCGCGCTGCCGCTGGCGGCGGATGAGGTCGCGCATTTGATGCAAGACGGCGACACGCGCTGGATCCACCGCGGCGCATACGACTTGGTGGATTTGAACCCGGATGCGCAGGTGTCGGCGGGCCAGATGCCGCGCTCGAAAACCCTGTACGGCAGCTTGAACAGCCAGTTGAAAGACCCGGAGTCATTCGCCTCGCAGTTGCAGAAAATCCTCGCCGTACGCAGTGCCTACGGCATTGCCGCCAGCCGCCAGATTCTGGTGCCGGATGTTGAGCATCCGGGGTTGCTGATCATGGTCCACGAGTTACCGGCCGGGAAGGGCACGCAAATCACCGCGCTGAATTTTGGCGGTGCGCCGATTACCGAAACCCTGCACCTGCCCAATATTGCGCCGGGGCCGGTGGTGGACATCATCAACGAACGGGTCGAGGGCGATCTCACCGACGAAGGCGAGTTCACCATCACGCTCGATGCCTATGAGGGGCTGGCGCTGAGGATCGTGAGCAACTCACCGATGCTCTGAGCCGAAGGTCGCCATGGCGGCATCAATGAAGCTGCGTAGCTTGGCGGTGCGCTGGCGGTCGGCGGGGTAGATCAGGCTCATGGGTTTGGATGGCCCTTCGTAGCCCGGCAGTACGCGCACCAGTTGCCCGCTGGCCAGCGCGGGCGCGAGCGAGTCGAGGGCCGCCATCACCACGCCGAAACCGGCGATGGCGGCTTTTAATTGCGCGTCGGCGCTGTTGACGCGCAAACGGCTGCCGACCTGCACCGGGTAGCTCTTGCCCTGGCGGGTAAAAATCCATTCCTTGTTGATCACCCGGTCGGCGAAGACATAGCCCAGGCACGAATGGCTGGCCAGGTCGCTCGGTTGCACGGGCGTGCCGTGTGCCTGCAAGTAGGCGGGGGCTGCGCACACCAGCAATTGGTAAGGGCGCAAGGGGCGTACGACCAGGCTGGTGCTGTCGGCCAGGCCGGGTTCGCCGATGCGAAATGCCGCTTCAACACCTTCGGCGATCAGGTCGACATAACGGTCGGTGAGGTCCAGGTCGATCTCCACCAAAGGATGCTGAGCCAGGAATTGATTGATCACGGGCATCAGGCTTTGTGCACCGAAGTTCTGCGGCGCGCTGATCTTCAGGGCGCCCATGGGCTGGGCGTGAGCATCGAGTGCCAGCGCGTCGGCAGCCTCGACGTCGGCCAGCAACCGCACGCAACGCTCATAGTAGGCGCGGCCGAACTCGGTCAACTGCTGGCGGCGCGTGGTGCGATTGAGCAGGCGCACTTGCAACTGCTGCTCGAGGTGCTCGACGTAGCGCGCGACCATCTGCGGTGACAACTCCAATGCAGCTGCCGCTGTGGCGAACGAACCGGATTCGGTGGCGGTGACGAACACGTGCATGGCGCGAAGCTTGTCCATCAATCATCACTCATAGTTGTGAATGCTTTCATCACAGGTCGATTTATCTGAATCAAGGTGGTGAATAAGCTAGCACCTTTTCCAGGAGACCTCCGATGAGCCAGCCAGAAATATTCCAGGACATTGCCCGCACTCGGCGTGTGACCCGCCAGTTTTTGCCGACGCCGTTGACCGAGCGCGAAATCAACCGCGTGCTGCTCGACGCCCAACACAGCCCGTCCAACTGCAACACCCAGCCGTGGCAGGTGCACCTGGCCAGCGGTGAAACCCGCGACCGGCTTTCCATTGCGCTGCTGGCCGCCGACGACCGTCAGCACTTCACCCCGGATTTCGAGTTCGACATGGCGGCCTACACCGGCGTGTATGCCGAGCGCGCACACGCCAGTGGCCGCGCGCGTTACGAGGCGATTGATATCGGCCGTGATGATCACGCCGCCCGTCAAGCCTGCCTGCGCCACAACCTGAAGTTTTTCGACGCGCCTCATGTGGCTTTTCTGTTTATGCCGCAGATCAGCGATTACGTGCGCTCGGCAGGGGATATCGGCATGTATGCGCAGACGTTCCTGTTGTCACTGCACGCTCGCGGGTACGGCGCGATTCCCCAGACCTTGCTGGGGATGTACGCCGACACGGTGCGCGATGTGCTGGGGGTGAGCGCCGAGATGAAGTTGATGTTCGGTATTTCCTTCGGGCATGCCGACCCGCATTCCGCATCGAATTTCGTCGAAGTCGGGCGGGTAGCGCTGGAGGACAGTGTGGTGCGGCACAGCTGATCGCATGGAATAAACGCGGCGCCGAGGACGTTCCTACAGTAAGCCTTTCAGCCGCCCCGGAGCGCAGCATCCATGAACCCTGTCGAATCACTGATCACCGAACAAGCCCTCAACAGCTTCTCGGCCGCCCCGGACCCGCGCTTCAAGCAGATCATGCAAAGCCTGGTGCGGCACCTGCATGCGTTTGCCAGCGAGGTCGAATTGACCGAGCAGGAGTGGTTCGAAGGCATTCGTTTTCTGACCGACACCGGGCACATGTGCGACGGGTTTGTGCGCCAGGAATTCATATTGCTGTCGGACACCCTCGGGCTGTCGATGCTGGTGGATGCGATCAATCACCGGCACGTTGCCAGCGCCACCGAAACCACGGTGTTCGGGCCGTTCTATATCGACGGCATGCCGGAACGCGCCTACGGCGAAAACATGGCACTGACGCCGGGTGAGGCCACGCTGATCCAGGGGCGGGTGCTGGATACCGAGGGCAACCCCTTGGCGGGCGTGTTGCTGGATGTTTGGCAAACCGCCGGCAATGGCATGTATTCAGGGCAGGATGTCGATCAGCCGGTGGGCAACTTGCGCGGGCGCTACCGTACCGATGCCAAGGGCGACTTTGCGATTCGCACGATTCTGCCGGTGTGCTATCCGATCCCCACCGACGGGCCGGTGGGGCGCATGCTCGAGGCGGCCGAGCGGCACCCGTGGCGCCCGGGCCATGTGCATTTCATGCTCGAAATGCCGGGGTATCGCAAGCTGGTCACGCACTTGTTTACCGAGGGTGATCCGTACCTTGAATCCGATGCGGTGTTTGGCGTGAAGCAATCGTTGCAGGTGGCTTATGAGGATCGGGCAACTCACGATGCAGTGTCTGCCAAGGTCGGTATGGCGTTGCCGTTCAAGCGGGCGTATTACGATTTTGTGCTGGAAAGTGAATGACGGGTGTGCAACAACACTTCTTTCAGGCACTGGGCGGCGGGCGTGAGCGCGCGGCCGGCGCTGCTGAGAAACACATACACGGGCGGCAGCGGTACCAACGCTTCACTCAGGGCGATGGTGCCCAAGCCCGCCGGGGCACTGAGTGGCGTACGCACCGTGATCCCCAACCCTGCGTTGACGGCCGCCCACAGCCCGGACACATTGGGTGTGGTAAAGGCGATTTCCCAAGGGATGCCGGCATCATCCAATGCGTTGATGGCGGCGGTGCGAAAGAAGCAGGGCGCCTCCAGCAGTGCGAGCTGCACCGGTTCACCGGTCTGGAGTGTGTCGCCTGGGCGGCCGATCCAGGCCATCGGCAACGTCGCCAGAATTTGCGCCTCGATACCGACTTTGCCGCTCAATAACACGGTCAGGTCGAGCTGGCCCTTTTCCAGGCGCTCGGTCAGCGCGGCATTGCGGTCGACCATGGCTTCAATGCGGATGTTGGGGTAGGCACGTTTGAACTGCTCAAGCACGATGGGCAGCCAGGTGTGGGCGAAGTCGGCGGAAAAGCCAAAACGCACCACCCCTTTGACTTTGATGCCGCCGAGCACGGCCACGGCTTCATCGTTAAGTTCGATCATGCGTTGGGCATAGGTCAGCAGGATTTCACCGGCTTCGGTCAGCACCCGGCCCCGGCCTTGTTTGCGAAACAGCGGTTGGCCGATGCGGTGCTCAAGCTTGTGTATTTGCTGGCTGACGGCTGATTGTGAGCGGCCGACCTTGTCGGCGGCACGGCTCATGGCGCCCAACTGATCTGCGGCAATCAGTGTGCGCAGTACATCCAGGTCTAGATCGATGGGCATGGGATTCTCTTGTGTGGGGAACCGCCGAGTCCCTGGCGGCTCGCTGGATCAGTGGGTGCGCACGTAGGCGATTTCACCGTAAACGCCCGGCCCGCCAATCGAAGGGTGCGGCACGGTAAAGGTCGCGTGCGCGATATCGACGGTGTACGGCCAGGTCAGGTTGGCGCCTTCCCAATTGGCGTAGGTGGCGTGCTCCACATGCAGGGTAATGGTGTGGTCCTTCTCGTTGACGGTGTAAGTACCGAAGTGGCACTGCGTGCCGACGACCGTGGCGCGGTATTCCTCGGGCGTGCCTTTGCTCTTGTCGTTGGCGGCAAATGTGGGGCGAACTTTACTCATGATCTGCAAGGCGTAGTGGCCGGTGGCGTCGAAGTTCAGCGTGCCTTGCGGATCGTCGCCGTAGAGGTGAATCCGGCTGCCGTCCGGGTTGACGTTGTCTGACGCGGTCAGCGTCCAGGTGCCCAGCAGCTGTTGATGGTCTGTTGAAGCGTGTGCCGGTAAAGCCAGGGGCAGCAGGCAAACCAGCAGGCCGATCATTTTATTTGCAGTACTCATGTCTCTCTCCAACTCATGGGGTGATTGCGCAGCCTGAGCCTAGCAATGGCACCCCCGGCGGACTAACGGGTAGTTCGAAGGTGAGACTTTCGCAAAACTGAAACCTCAGCCGTTGAGCGCAAGACGGTTCACCAATTCGGCGGTGGTTACAATTGAATGGGCGTAGGTCGGCCCGTTGAGGTCGTGGGCGGCGTGCATCAACTCGGGGCTCAGCGCGGCGGTGGCGTCGCGCACCAGCGTCACGTGGTAACCCAGTTCCACGGCATAGCGTGCGGTAGCTTCGATGCAGGTATTGGCCAACAGCCCGACGATGATCACGTGGGTGATGCCTTGCTGCTTGAGGCGAAAGTCGAGGTCGGTGTTGGCAAAACCGCTGGAGCCCCAATGTTCCTGGGCGACGATATCACCGGGTTGCGGCGCGAAATCCGGGTGCCATTCACCGCCCCATTCACCCCGAGCGAAGGTCTGCGCGTTCTGCACTTTGCGCTGGGTGGGGGTGGGGTGGGCCCAGTGATCGTAGTCGCCTTGCTCCCAGCGGCGGTGCGGTACAATCGCGACCTGCAACCCTAAGCCACGCACGGTTTTGTCGAGGGTGCGCAGGTTGTCGAGCAGGTGCACCTGTTCGGCGATGGGCTGGATGTGCGGGAAGACTTTACCGCCTTGCGAGAGAAAATCGTTGTAGGGGTCCACCAGCAGATAAGCCGTGCGATCAAGGGGGTAGGTGAAGGTCGTCATGGTGATCTCTCCAAGGGCATAAAACAGCGCGGGGCACCGTGCCGCATTATGCTATGTTAATCATAGTAGCGTTCGTGAGGCAACGTCCGTATGTCGTTGAAGAAGAAAACTGCGCCTGACACCCTGTGCCCGATTTCCCGCGCCGAGGAAATTGTGGGCAGCAGTTGGACCGTGCTGGTCCTGCGCGAACTGTTTATGGGCAACCATCGGTTCGACGAAATCCAGACCCAGAGCGGTGGCACGCCGCAGATGATTGCCGCACGCCTCAAAAGCCTGGAGGCAGACGGGATGGTTGCGCGCCGGCCTTACAGTGAACGGCCGCTGCGTTACGAGTATTTTTTGACCGAGAAGGGCGAGGGGTTCTACTCGGTCGTGCTGGCGCTGCGGGCGTGGGGCGAGACCTGGTGCAAAGCCGAAGGCGAGGAGCGGGCGGTCAACTACACCCACACGCTCTGCGGCCAACCGGCAGGCTTGGGGCCGCTGTGCGAGCATTGTGGCGAGCTGTTGCGCCGGGGTGAGCTGGTCAGTGAACCGAGTGCCGGCTATGTGCTGGAGCGCCAACAGCGGCGCGAAGGGACGGCGTGATCAGCGCAAGCCCTCGGCAATGCCTGCGGCCAATAGCTCATTGGCCAGGCGCAGGTTGCCCGGCTGGCGTGAGTGCGTGAGCCACACGCCCATTTTCAGCTGGAAATCGCTGATGTCGACGATGGCCAACTCATCGGCGTAGGCGATGCCCGGCAGCAATTTCGCCGGGATCAACCCAAGGCCCATACCCGCCGCCACCATGCGCATTTGCACCGAGGCGCCGTGGGTGTCCACGGCGAGTTTCAGCGCTTGCCCCTGGCCGCCCATCGCCGCCTCAAGCGCCGCCCGATACCCGCAACCCTTGGGGTTGAGCACCCATTCGGACGCGGCGAGGCTGTTGATCGCGGCGGGCGTGCTGACCAATGGGTTGCGCTTGCTCTGCACCACGAGAATGTCGAGCGTGGTGATCAACTGAGCCGCCAGGGCGGTGGGCGGGCTGTTGGCGGCCGGCAGCATCAGGGTCGCCGCGTCGAGTTCTCCCAGCAGCATCAGCCGCTCAAGTTCAGTGCTCCAGTCGGTGATGACCTGCAGCTCAAGGTTGGGCAGCTGTTCGCGCATCCGCGTCACCACGTCAAACACCACGGCGTCTGCGACGATCTGAGTCAAGCCCAGCCGGAACCTTCCGCTGGGCGTGGCGTTTTCCTTGGGGATACTCAGCAGGTGTTCGGCGTCTCTGAGCAGTTCCACGGCTTTTTCATAGATGCGATGGCCCATGGCAGTGGGTACAGGCGGGCGCGTGGTACGGTCGAACAAGGCTTCGCCCAGGGTTTCTTCAAGATGCTGAATACGCCGAGACACGGCCGATTGGGTCAGGCACAACGTGTGCGCGGCTTTGGTCAGCGAGGCGCTTTCGATAACCGTGACAAAGGCTTTCAAGTCTTGAAATAGCATGCGTAATACTCATCATCTTTTCGAAAATTATGCGCTTGATGAATCGTTGCGTCGAGACTAGCGTAATACCACCGGCCGCCGATGTGGATGGCCACTGACCCGTCAAGGATTTTTGCCATGCCTTTAGTTCGAATCGACCTCTCTGCCGACACGTCCGTTGAAACCGCTGCCGCCATCGGCGACGTGGTGTACAACGCCATGACCGCGGTGGCCAACGTGCCCGAGCACGACAAATTCCAGATTATCAACCGTCATGCCAAAGACGAATTGGTGTACCCGGCGGCTGGCTACCTCGGCATCAATTACACGCCGAAGATTGTGTTCATTCAGGTGACCTGGAACGCCGGGCGCAGCATTGAGGTGAAAAAGGCGTTTTACAAATTCATCGCCGACGGCATCCACGCCAAGACCGGGCTGCGCAAGGAAGACGTGTGGATCAGCCTGGTTGATGTGAAGCGTGAAGACTGGTCGTTTGGTAATGGTGAAATGCAGTACGCGCCCACCGAGTGACATGACGCATGGAAAAGGGGCGACTCATGGCTGAGTCGCCCCTTTTTTATTGGGCTGCGTTCAAGGCTTCAAGAAACTGCGTGTGTTTCAGCGTTTGGGAAAACATCGGCAGCGTGAAGTTTTCGGCAGCGTGTTGCTGTTCATCGCTGAAGGTGGCCGTGCAGTCGGTCAGGGTGACCACGTCGTAGCCTTTTTCGTAGCCTGAGCGAACCGTGCCTTCGACGCAGCAGTTGGTCAGGAAGCCTGCCACCACCAGGTTCTGGATGCCGTTGTTGCGTAGCACCAGGTCCAGGCCGGTGCTGGCGAATGCGTCGAGCCCGCGTTTGCCCTCGATCACGATGTCGCCCGGGCCACGGGGCAGGGCGTCGGTGATTTCGGCGCCCCAGGATCCGGCGCGGAACGCGTTGCCGTCGGCCACGCCTTTGAGGATGCCGTAGGAACGGGTGGTCAGCTCGGGGTAGCCCTCGGCAAAGTGGATCGGCATGTGAATGATCGTCACGCCGAGCTTGCGCGCCTGTTCCAGGGTAGCGGCGGTGTTGGCCAGCATGTTGGACGTTTGCATCACGCCTTTGACGGCGTCGTGGAACACGCCGCCTTCGGTGGTGAAGTCGTTCTGGTATTCGATCAAGACAATCGCAGTGTTATGCGCGTGCATGGTGGCTCTCCGAAACGTTGGGTGAGTCGCTGTTGCCTTCAATCAGGGCGACGCTGTAAGTCGCACCTTTGAAACGGTGTGCGGCAGCGGCCTGATACGCCGGGCTGTCGTACCAGGCGCGGGCTGCTGCGGTGGTGGGAAACTCCAGAATCACAACGCCTTCTGCCTGCGCACCTTCCAAAGCCTGTGGCGCAGCTTTGACCACCAGCTTGACAGGGTAGCCGTTAAAGGTGTCGCCGACCTGGCTTTGGTAGCGGTCCAGGTGGGCCTGATCCAGCGTCTTTTCTTTGGTGAATACGATGAACGCCGGCATATCAGTGGCTGTCCGGCGTGGGCGCGCTGGCGGCGATAAACCCTTGGGCCTTCATGGCCTGCCAGAACGCCGCAGGAATGATGGCCTTGATCGCCTGCGTGTCTTCGGTGATGCGCGAAGGGCGGCTGGCGCCGGGGATGACGGCGGCTACCAGCGGGTTGGCCAGTGCAAATTGCAGGGCCGCGGCCTTGATATCGACGTGATGCAGTTGTGCGAGCGCGTGGATTTTCGCGACCTTGTCGAGCATCGCAGCAGAGGCCGGTTGGTACTCGAAATGTTTCCCGCCCACCAGTACGCCGGAGCTGTACGGGCCGCCGGCGACAAACTCGGCGCCTTGGGCCTGGGCTTTGTTGAACAGGCGTTGCAGCGGTTGCTCGTGATCGAGCAGCGTGTAGCGACCGGCGAGCAGGAACCCGTCTGGCTGAAATTCTTCCAGATCCAGCAACAGTTCGCAGGGTTCAACACGGTTCACACCCAGGCCCCAGGCCTTGATCACGCCTTCTTCCTTCAGGCGTGTCAGTGCCTTGAACGCGCCTTTGCGGGCGATGGCGAAGTGTTCGATCCACTCATCACCGTGGGTGTCCTGGGCCACGTCGTGCACGAACACGATGTCCAGGCGGTCGGTGCCCAGGCGTTGCAGGCTGCTTTCGATGGAGCGCAAGGTGGCATCGGCGCTGTAGTCGCTGAGCATTTTATTCGGGTTGCCTTGGCTGAACGGCCCCGAGCCTGGTGTGGCGTTGAGTTCATCGGAGACCAGGCGACCGACCTTGGTGGAAAGCGTATAGGCATCCCGAGGATGATGGGCCAGGGCTTTGCCCAGCCGGGTCTCGGACAGGCCGGCGCCGTACAACGGCGCGGTATCAAAGAAGCGGATGCCCTGATCCCACGCGGCGGCAACGGTTGCGGCGGCCTCATCTTCGTCCAGGGTGCGGAACATGTTGCCCAATGGCGCGGTGCCGAAGCCCAGTTGGCCGATAATCTTGTCTTTTAAGCTCATTGCGTTTTCTCTGTGGTGAGGTGAGTGGTTATTGCTGTGCAACCTGGTTTTCCAGGGTGCCGATTCCTTCAATCGTGATACGCACGCTGTCGCCAGCCTGCAAAAAGCGTGGCGGGGTGAACCCGATGCCGACGCCGACGGGCGTGCCCGTGCTGATGACATCACCCGGCTTGAGCTCGATCCCCGCAGACAGGCATTCGATCAGTGCGGGAATATCGAAAATCAGGTCTTTGACATTGGCTTGCTGGCGCAGCTCGCCGTTCACCCAGCATTCGATCGTGGCGTCCTGTGGGTTGAATTCATCGGCGCTGACCATCCACGGCCCCATCGGGCAGAACCCGTCGAGGGATTTGCCGAGGAACCACTGGCGGTGGTCTTTCTGCAGGTCGCGGGCGGTCATGTCATTGATGACGGTGTAGCCCCACACGTGAGCGTAGGCGTCTTCGCGGGAAATACCCTTGCCGCCCTTGCCAATGATCACGCCCAGTTCCGCTTCATAGTCCAGCTGGCGGGTGACCTTGGCGTGCAGCGGAATCGGGGCCTGGTGGCCAATCACGGTTTGCGGGGTTTTGGTGAAAATCACCGGAAATTCCGGAGCGATTTCCCCGTCCTTGGCACTGTGATCGAAGCCGGATTTGCTGAATTCAGCGGCGTGAGCGTGATAGTTCTTGCCGACGCAGAAGATGTTTCGCTCAGGCGCCAGCGGCGCCAGGATCGTCACCCCTTCAAGCGAAGTGCCTTCGCCGTGTACGGCAAGCCCGGCCTTGAGTTCATCCCACTCGGCAATCAAGTGCTGCAGGCTGCCGGAAAACGGCGCGGCCAGGTTTCGCAGCGGCCAGTATTGTTGTTTGTCTGCATCGATAAGCGCGGGCACAGACTCGCCGCTGGCGCTCAGAATATGAGTGAATTTCATCGCTAAACCTCGACATGGAGCAGGCGGCGGGTGAGTCGCCCATGGGAGGTTGAAGATACATGACTAGAAACATCTATAAAATAAAGTTTGATTGGAATCTATTAATGCCTGACTGAAGCAAAACTGAAGTATCGGGTTGAGCGGGTTAGGGAGATAAATCCGTACGCCCTGCCGAGAAAGACTCAAGCGACTGAACTACGCTTGCACGTGAGTGATCGTAGTGCGGTCATTGAAACTATCAACGGAGCGACATGGACAAGCGGCTTGCGGGACTGTCATTTCTGCTGACGCTCGGCTGGGTGACCGCCGTGGCATTTGTGATGTGGTTTTTCGGAAAGACTTGAGGTTGGCAGAACGCCGGAAGAAGGATCGTTGCGAAGCGCAAACAATAAAGGCCTGCATGAGATAACTCATGCAGGCCTTTGATATGTATGGTGCCCGAAGCCGGAATCGAACCGGCACGCCCTTACGAGCGGGGGATTTTAAGTCCGCAAGGTATTTACATTAAATCAATAGGTTAGCGATTATTCTGCACCGCTATGCACTGGCCTTACCTCCTTTGCAGCCCTTTGTTTTCAAGGGGTTAAAAATGATTGCGGTGCAGAATTCACTTGGTCGGCGTGACCTTTTTGCCGATCCTTTTCCTGATGTAGTTCTCGGTCATGACCACCGTGGTGTGCCCAAGTTGGTCGCGCGCCTGAAGAATGTCCCCACTCGATTCCGCCTTGTCAGTACCCGCCTTAGCGCGCAGATCGCGCATCTGAAAATCTCCTTTCTCAACACCGGCCGCTTCTCGGGCCGCGTCAAACCTCCCACGCAACATGCTCTTGGTCATTGGCTGTCCGTTATCCATAACGATGAGCCTGCTTGTTCGGATCTTGTGCCCGTCCTTTCTGGCCAGGATTCGATCAATCACGACCTTCAGCTGTCCAGTAATCTCAATCCTCCTTTTCGCATTTGTTTTACCCTGTATGACGGCCAGCCGGTTGTCGCGGATGTCTCGTTCATCCATTTTCAGGGTGTCGGCGATTCTCTGTCCGGTCAGGTAGAACAGGTCCAGTGCATCCCGCAATGGTTGCTCGGCGTGCTGATAGACGAGGGCGAACATCTCGTCCTCAATGTACTGATCGCGGCCAGCCTCCTTGTGTCCTTTTACGCCTGCGCAAGGGTTGGCTAGGGCGGTATAGCCACTGCTTCGAGCAAAGTTCCAGATGGCGCTGAGCAGTGCCTTCTCCCGGTTGGCCCGCACTGGGGCTGTCTTGCCCCGCTGGCGGAGATATTGCACAACGTGCTGCGGTTCAATCGCCTCCAAGGGCGCCGGCGGATCATCGAAGAACTTCAGCAGTTGCTTCAGCTCCCGGGCGTTATCCTTCTGTGTTGCCGGGCTCTTGGTGGGCACCACCTCGCCCATGTAGATGTTTGCGACATAGGCAAACGTCAGCACCGCCTGCACCATGGCAGACGAGGTGCGGCTCTTTTCCAGCTTTGCGTATTCGACAATCGCCAGGCCATAGTCGCTGCCCAGGGCGATTTCCTTCCTTGGAGAGCCGCCGATGTCGTAGTAGTAATAGATGATCCCGCTGCGCTGCTTGCGCTTCCTGAGGCGCGTAACGCTGTCAGGGTTTGTTGGTTTCCTTCCCATTTAACTCACCAGCCGTGGCTGCCACTTTGGTTTCTCTGCTGATACAGCAACCGCCTCGCCGGTGAGGGCGGACGCGATGACGCAAGGCCAGCCGCTGCGTTTGATGGTGTGGCGAATGCCGTTTCTCTTGAGAACCTGAACCTGGCCGGCTTTTGTTCTGGCACCGGTGAGCGTGCAGACGTCTTCGTGCGACAAGAACTGAATTCCGTCCATACCTACCTCCCGCTGGCCGTGGGCCGCGCTGTCTTGATGATGTGAATGGCAATGCCGAAGCTGACCAGCAGCCAGGCGCAGGTGCCGGCAAAGGCGTAGAGAATGTCGGCTGTCTCGCCGTCCATGAGCAGCATCGGGCCGAGCCAGAAGAACCAGCAGACCGTAGCTGACACGTACAGCAAGACGCCCAGCATCAGCAGGGTGAGTTTTATTGAGTACATGGGGTGTCCTTGCCGCGCTGGGCGGCAGAAGGTGGCCCACCGCTTTCCGGCAGGCACTTATGCTTTAATGAGAAAAATTCTTGCAGGTGGCGCGAAATGGATAAGGCGTTTAGAAACCCTTTATTTTTGACTGGGATCCCGTTGGTAATCTGCGGCATTGCGATCACCGCGCCAGCCCTGTGGATTCCAGGCTTGGTTTTGATGGTTTGCGGGTTGGCGAAGAACAAGAAACAGCCTTGATGCTCACCGGCAGGCATGTAGGGGGTTGAGGTTTACGAGGGACGATTTACTTCTGCAGCGCGCGAAGCCTCTGGCTGCGCAGTTGTAATAAGAATATTTACGGGCCGATCCGCCAGCACCTACCCAGAGTGACAAAATTGTTGGTGCACCGCCAAGAACAGTTGGAAGCCATTGCCTTGCAGCTGAATATGCACGCACGTAAGCCCTTCGATTTCAAATGTTAGATCGAAGTGGTAAGTTAGGTGATGCAAAAGACTATCGTGATACGGCACAATACTTTTACTTCAACTCAACAGTCGTTTTTCACTCAGCAATAACAATCCAGTTTTTACAGGAGATTTACTATGACGGATTCATTTATTCTTGCCCAAAAAGAACAACAAGGTCGACTTGAGGCGCTAGATACCTCTGGAACGCCAGAGTCGCTTGATGTGATTCTGCCTAACTATAACCCGCGCCAATTTGGCTGCACCGGGGACGGTGTGACGGATGATACAGTCGCGTTTCAAAACTGCATTAATGCTGCGATAGCCGCAGGGGTCGAAATTCGTATCCCCTCTGGTATCTACCATATAACGTCAACGCTAAAATTTGATTTTAGTGATTCTACTAGTTACTCCGACAGGCGTAAGATTGATATGCGCGGAGCCGGTATTCAAACGTGCAGATTTAAATTTACCGGCACTGATGCTTGCATTAAAGTTACTGGTGGAACAAGCAAGGCAACTATACCATCACAGATGTTTCAAGTGTTTTCCGGTTTTGCTATTACGGGTCAAGACGCGCCTGTATCTATTGTGCCTGAATCTATTGGATTCTTTCAGGATACTTGTCAGCATGTTTTGATGCAAGATATTGAAATTACCTTAATGGACTTGGGTTTGCAGCTTCTAGATGCGGATTTCTCTTCATTCCAGAAAGTCATTATTCACTGGAATAATAGAGGCGTTATTTCTGAGCAACGCAGCCCTAGACTTATCAATAGCACGGCGCCTAATGGACTTGACTTCGTTGGCTGCCAAATTGCGGGCAATAGTAAGTACGGTGCCGCCTTTGTCAAAGGCTCATGCATTAATTTCTATGGTGGAGATATTGAAGGTAACGGAATTCACGGAGACGCTGATTCCTTCGGTCTTTTATTTCAAGATTGCGGTGTTCAAGGTGGCGTAGGCGCCAATCTTAATGGCGTCTACTTTGAGCAAAACAGTGGCATTGCTGATGTTTGGGTTAGTGCAAGTAATGCGCCTGATGCTACTTTGAATCCTAACCATTGTGTGCATAATATCGAAGCCTGCTCATTCAATCGAGTGAGTAAGGATTTCCTCACTATCACTAATGTTTATGCTACGTTCGACTCATCTGTTGCTGGTAAGCAAAAGTTAAATGTGCGTTCGTCTGGCTTTAAAGGCTATGGGGAGTATTCCGCGTCAATCAATCGTCCTTATATTAAATTTGGCATTGATAAAATGAACGCCTACAATTTTCATGCTGAGGGAAATATCTTCCAAGATGATGTCGAAGCCATTCCGCAGCAAGAGTACTTCAGTTGCGTCGTTGGCTTGAGTGCAGATCAGTTAATTGTTCCAGGTAAACTGGCTGACGTTGCTTTTACCTCGGAAATTTTCGACCCTAGTGGCCTATACAATCCAGCTCTACCAACTTATATCATTGCTCCCGTTACTAATAGATACACAGTTACGGCCAATGCCAACTTTACTGCTAATTCAATAGGGGCTAGATTGCTACGTGTCAATGTGAATGGAGTAGAGGTAATGAATGACTCCAGGAATGCCACCGGAGGTGGGAATAATACTTATCTTGGATTAACGGTTGAGCTTTCTTTGGCTAAGGGAGATCAGGTAAGTATGCAGGTGTTCCAAGACACGTCAACTTCGCTTGATCTGCTTTCGACTTCTACTCGACTGAGTTTTAAAAGCGCTTCTCCGACTTAAAATCCCGCTAAAATAAGCCATTCCCTGATTAGTCCGGGGGTGGCTTGTCTCTTTCTTCGACAAGACACATATTGATCTCGAGTAAATGTTGTGTGATTCCAGTCATCGCCAAAGCGAAGCGCTATAACGCGCACCTGGGCGCAGAACTATTTGTACCGGCAGATCTTCGTTCCTGCGCAGATAAACATGCTTACGTGCTTAGCCCGCCGCTCACGGCAGGCATGTAAGGGGATTGGGGTTAGGGGTAGTTCTTGCTGATACGCTGGGCGATGTCTTCGAGTTCCCCGGCTATCTCAAACATTTGGTTGTTGTCGCGCCTGGATACAAAGGGAGAGCGATGCACGTTGCGGCCGCTCAAGATCCAGGCGCACAGCAGAATCAGCCATGCCTCGACCTTCCGCCGGAACAACCTTTTCATGGCCTCGGCCCCTTATAGATGAAGACGTAGGCGAACCAGAGGGTGGCGATCATGGCGTCAGCTCCAGCTGGGGAAAGGTGGCTTTGAGCGTATCGACGGCGAGCGCGTATACCTCGGGGTGCTGCTTGTCGAAGGCGGGAAGGTGTTCTGTTTCAACCCAGGTCCCACGGACGACACCTTTGGCGAGCCAGGCTGGTTTGGTGCCGGGGGCTTGCGTCCAGGCTGAAACCCCAATCCCATGCGCCGCTATCTGCTTTGAAGTGATGAAGCCCTGGCTTCGAAGCTGGGCTATTACCTTAAGTGCCGACTCCTTCCATGGTGTTAGCCGGACCGGAGCAGGCACACCGGCTGGTAGGTTGGTGACCATGATCGGCACCTGGCACCGCTCAGTTGGGTTCCAGTCGAACAAGTAGCGGTCATAGAACGGCTTGCGTCCGCTGACCTCCAGCAGTCTCCCGCTAAGGTCGAACGTGTACTTGTCACCCTCCCTTGTCCAGCTAGAGCGGGGCTGCATTACCGTGACCCCAAGCCTGTCGAGCATCTTCACGATGCCCGCGCTCGCGTCGGTGATCTTGCTCACGATGACAATGCGATAGTCAGGCCCGGGCCTTTCGTTCAGGTCTTCATAGGCGTTCGGCAGGATCTGGTCAGCGACCTTCGAGTTGAGGGTCATCTTTGCTTCGACGCCGATTTGGCGCCCATCAGTGTTCACCACCAGAACGTCGAAGCTGCCAGCCTCTGGATAGCAGGTCCAATCCGGCAGCGCGTTGAACTCTTGGATGAACAGCGCGCAGAGGTCGGCCTCCTTTTCGATTTTTTCGATAGGCATTTGTCGTCCTTGCCGCTATAGCGGCTGACTTTGAAGGGGGAGGGTGGAGGGTAGAGAGCCGCTTATAGCGCGTGCTCAAAGCAAGCCGAAAAGAAACTCACTTGCGCTATGAACCTTCGACTTTTGGGGCGTGTCATTAGTGAAATGGGCACAACCCGGAATCTCCGGCTAGACATGTCGCAAGGTGATTTTATGGCCGACTTAGACGATTTCAGATTTAGATCCCACGAGTTACTGGTTGAGCTTGATGCCGCCACCACCAAAATGATGATGATGATGGTCGTTTCGAAGACAGTCTCTGGGGTGGAATGGGACGAGGCTGTAAAAAAACACCACGACGCCTTCGAGGGCTGGAGTTCGTTCCTAAACTCTTCGAATATCCCGCCGAACGACCAAAGTTAAATAGCAGCTTCCCGCGTTACCAGATCATGGGCATTCACAACCGTCATGCCGAGTCGTTCGGCGATCAGGACTTCCAGGCGGGCACCTTTTGAATGCTCCCAGCCAGGCAGGGTGGCCACGGTGTCGCAGTACATCAGGGCGGCGATGTCGCGGCGCATGCAGTCGTTCCAGGTACCGCCGTCAGGGTTGATCTCGGCGGGGTTGGTGACGGTGTGGCCGCCGGCGCGCAAGTTGGTGGTCATGGCGTGGAAGGCGGCGAAGTTGAGGCCGGGCAGGCCGTTCATGGGCCCGCTGAGATAAATTCGTTTCACGGGGAGTCTTTGCCGGGCCATGCCCGTGCGGGGGAGTGTGGGCATAGGGAGAGCTTCTTAGTTAGTGAAACTTTAATTTGGTCGTGCGATGCTTCACTTAAAAGGAGACTTGCATGAATATATTTGAGGCCATCTGGCCTGTTCCTGGACCCCTAGCGGCAGCGCTTGTTGCCGGAATAATTTCGTTCGTTATCACAGTCCTCTCCAAAGACCAGAAGACGTCAGAGTTCAGACAGGCGTGGATTGATGGGCTCAGAACAGATGTTGCCGACTTCGCGGGAATCACTGGCGCGATGGCGGCCGTGACCAATGCTAAGCATCTCCGTGGAGACGATGCAAACGCATACTTACTAGAGCGCCACGACGACTTCGCAAAAATGCAATCACTGATAACTAAGATTCGGCTACGTTTAAATCCTGATGAGCACTCCGAAACTCTAGCTGCGTTAGGTCTTTTTGGAGAAGGCTCCTCCTCCACGAAAGAGCAAATAGATAAAGCTGTTGAAGATGTGGTGACGACCTCACAAAAAATCTTAAAGTCAGAGTGGAGTCGAGTTAAACGAGGTGAGCCGGCGTTCATGTGGCTAAAACGAATCTCGCTATCTCTAATCGTTGCGGCCCCTATTTTTGCATTGATATTGGCTTTCAATGCGCCGAGCAGTAGTGCCATTAATTCTAAGCCGCCTGATCTACCTGCTTCGACGGCCACCCCGAAAACCCAACCTTTGGCGCCTTCGTCTTCGGGTTGATGATCGGCTCGCCCTTGGCGTCCACCAGTACGGCCTTCGCCCGGATCTGCATATCGCGGCACCGGCTACCCTTTCGAGCCAGCTCAATGAACTGCTCGGCGTACTGCGGCGCGTCAAAGAGCGGGCTGAGCTGCTTTATCCTGCCCCCCCCCATGGTCTGTTCGGCCTTCTGGGCGACTTTGAACAGCCAGTCATCAACCGAAAGCTCGATCTTGTGGCCCGGCCGCTTTGGGTCTGGCCGGGTTGTTTTGACTGTCTTCCTGGCCTCGGCCATGGCGACATCGAGGGTCATTCCAAACACTGCAAAGGTGCTCATGGGTTATCTCCAAGCGTGCGCCTGCCTCGCCGGCTGGCGTGATTCGTTTAAAGGGGGTATTGATGTACTTCGGACATTCGGCCCGTTAGGGGAACTGATATGGCCTGGGTAGTTGTGCTTACAAGTCCCGGCGGCGACAGATTTTATGGTGAAGCTATCGATCGCGATGGCATTCGATATCGTTGTGCCACTCCGGCTCAAGCGGAAGCCTTTCAGACAAAGTCAGACGCAGAAGCAAGCTTCTATTACTTCCGATTTATGAGGGCGCTGGATGGATATCTGCTTGAAGCTGTAGAGATCTAGATGGCTCATGTGTTCTTTGTACGCATGCCTCGCCGACGGACGTGCTTTAGATTTGTGGGCAATTGGTGTTTGTCTAGCTCGTCCAGGCAGGAGGCCGACATGAGACTGCAAAGCGATATCGATGCGCTCGCGGCAATCGAAGAAGACGCGCGCGCTATGCTCAAGCGGGTAGGTCTTCCAAATGATAAACAGAAGCTTGAGGTCGTGATTTGTCTGCGGCAGATCATTGATCTGGCGACCTACAGAAAACATATCGACGAGTATCCGGAGCCATCGGCACGATAGTGCGCAGCTGGCACAGTTTGTTGATATGGGGTATTACGGGTGACCGGCATGGAGCCGGATCAAGGCGTGTTGCTCGCCCCGCAGTTCCGGCAGTCCTCACGATAGCGCTGCGCGTCACTGATGAACCGGCCGCAGCCATCACAATTGAACATCATCATTTTTGGCTTCTTCGGCTTGGCCAGCTTGATGCCGGTGCCGCGCAGGGCGTCTTTGATATTCACGTCGTCGCGCTCAACAAGGCGCCGGGAGTGGGCGTCGATGTAGGGCTTGGGCCAGACCACCGCGCCTGATTGCCCGAGCTTTCCGATCCAGGTGACGGTGTGGGCCCTCGGCACCACCACAGCCTTGGAAAGGTCGCTTGTGAACACGCCATCCTCGCAAAGCCAAATCAGGTTGTTGCCGTTCCAACTCTTCGGCTTCTGGATGTAGAACTCGGCTGCGTCTGGGTGCTGGTCAAGCGCTTCGCTCAACGTCACACACTGGCAGTCGACACCTACGCGCGCCCTGGCGTCGACATAGGCCTTGGGCCAAGGGATGTCAGTGGCGCGGTGATCGCAAGCGCCGTCCCGGGTGAACACCTGGGCCTTGGCCAGATCGGTGACATATCCAGATCCGCCAAAGCCCCAGAACGACAACCCGTCGCCGACGTAGGCGTGGCTGCGACTGTCTTGCAGGTAGAAATGCTCGTCCATGGATTATCTCCAGTCAGGCGCCGCCCTCCGTGATTTCGGATGGAGGCGGAATGATTGATAGCGTTACTGGGTGGGGAAATTTACAATTTCTGTTTTATCATGGAGATGAATAGATGTTTCCCAAGTACGTGCGTCCGGTTGGCTATGGTTTGGTGGTAGTAGGAACGATCTCACTACTATTTTCGGCATTCGAGTTATTTGCGGGAAGAGACTCTCTGTTCGCCGTGGCTAAATCAGCAGTGTTTGTTCTGGTTGGTGTTTGGATTATCAAGAGCGCAGTGAAGGTCTAGCTACATCCCAAAGTGCCAATTTTACACAGCTGTCGCCCTCCGTTACCGGATGCAGCGAGTAGGGTGGGTTACGCGGCCATGAGCAAGCCGCAGAGTAGCGACGTCTGCAGAGCTGCTGGTTGATAAACTAAGTTGGATTAGCCGAACAGCGACAACTCTTTGAGTTTCCGCTCCGTGGCCCAATCGAATTTTGTCTGAACGGTGTCAGCTTGATCCTCAGTAATCATGCCTGCGCAAGTCAGGCCGATTACAAAGCCATGAGCTTTCGCGCCGTACTTCACTGCGAGGATCATTGATCCAGCAGTCTCGATCTCTCTGAGAATTTTTTCAGCAGGCCCCAGCGCTGCGACCGGCAAGTCGAAACTGTCACTGGTCATCGTCCACTCCGCACGCACAAGGTTCTATGGCTCTAGGCCTGACGGGGCGTCTCGCCCTTTATAAATCACGACCCTAGCAGTAACCCGGGGTTCAAAATAACGAAATGATCCGCTTATGAGCTCAGGCTGGCGAAAAATATTCGTCGCCTGGATCGTTGCGTAATTCTCGCAGACTTTCGCTATGAAAGGCTCGCCCCACGTTTGCGCTAATCACGATTTCGTGGCGCGGATAGCTCAAGAAGTCCGCAAGCTCGTCGTCGCCCATCAGATCCATCTTCATGATGGCGATCTGCAGGACCTCGCTGATGATCGGCACCTGGCCGCGCAGCCGAATACGTTCCATGGCCTGCTCGATGCCCGGTCTGACCTTGTGTCGCAATTCCTTCTCGGCTACCGCCAGCCGCTTTTGCGCAGCCTTGGCCGATCGTTCCTGAACAGTCTTGGCCATGGCCTACCTCTTCTATTCCGCTGGCCGGCAGTGCGAGCCAGGTTTGTCGTTTGCGTTGCTGGATGCGGGTTATGCGGCGCATCGGTTGCCACCTGCGCCTGACATCGGATAGTCGATTGAGTACTTTTCGAGAATCCGTTTCAGCGTGTTGTTGGTGATGTGGAGCTTCACGCACGCGCGGCGCCGGCTTGCCCAAGCTGAAATTGCCCGCTTGCGCACCGTCGCTGATTACGCGGTTGCTCCGCTGCAGGATGCCGTGGACGTTGATGAAGCCACCCAGACTGAGCTTTCTGCACTGAAAGCCTGGAAGAAATACCGAGTCGCGCTGAACAGGGTGCCCGAGCAGATCGGTTACCCAGAGGCCGTTGAGTGGCCTGACGTTCCCGCCTGACCCTTCGATAGAACACCAATGCCGCCTTGAGCGGTTTTTTTTCGCCTGGAGAAAAGTATGCCGATCACCGAGCAGCAGTTGCTGCAGATCCTCCCTAGCGCCGGCCGACAAGCCGGCGTTTTCGTTTCTGCGTTGAACACGGCGATGAACCGCTATGCCATTGTCGGCACGTTGCGGGTTGCCGCTTTCATCGCCCAAGTCGGACATGAGTCGGGTCAGTTTCGTTGGGTGCGCGAGATTTGGGGGCCTACGGCGCAGCAACTCAGCTATGAAGGGCGTGGCGATCTGGGCAACACCGTGACGGGTGACGGCTCAAAGTATCGTGGCCGGGGCCTGATCCAGATCACTGGCCGAGCGAATTACAAAGCCTGTGGTGAGGCCTTGGGCCTGGATCTGATCAATAAGCCTGAGTTCCTGGAACAACCGCAGTACGCCACGATGTCGGCGGCCTGGTTCTGGTCCACCCGTGGACTGAATACGCTGGCGGATCAGAAGGACTTCACGAAGATCACCAAGCGCATCAATGGCGGGCTCAATGGCCAGGCTGCTCGGCAGGCGCTGTACGACAAGGCGCTGCAGGTGTTGGCATGACGCCGGTGCAGAAGCTGGTCGTTGTGCTTCTGGCGATGGCCATTGCTTGTTTTTCCACATTGAAAGTGGACGCTTGGCGCTATGGGAAACAGATTGCAGATCGTGACACTGCCCAGGCTCTCGCGATTGCCAGGGCTGTGAGCGAGGCTCGTGAAGAAGATCAACGCCGCCAAGTGGCAATGAATAAGGTGGGAAGTGATGCAAGAGAACAAATCAAAGATGCTACTGCAGATGCTAGCGCTGCCTATATTGCTGGCAACCGGCTGCACGTCGCAGCCAGCAATTTCGCCGCTAGTGCCTGCCCCGGTGATCCCGGCGCTACCCAGCGAAGCGCATCAGCTACCCGCTCCGCCATGGTGCTATCCGACCTGTTCCAGCGGGCTGATAAAAGAGCGGGAGAGTTGGCAGCGGCTTATGACCGGGCCAAAATAGCTGGTCTATCATGTGAGCATGCATACAGAGTTATTAGAGAGGGTAGTGCTGGCTCTCAAGCCAGATAATAAGAACTTTATAGCTGTTTAAGCTGTAGGATTGTCAGACGGTTTTGGCGTGGCAGATGGAGCCCGAAATGCACAAGAATGATGAAAGGATCACGCTACTGATTGATGAGTCGACAAAAAGTCGATTGGTAAAGGCTGCGAAGGATCAAGATAAAACTGTTTCTCAAATCATACGGGGTTTAATCAAAAATCATTTTCAGACGCTTGATAGCCATTCCTATCAACCTGATAGGCCTGATTGAGCTGCGCAGGATCACAAGTTTGTCGATGGGAATTTAGGTTGATAACTTGCGTTGATACCAATAATCCCGAGCGTGCCCGGCTGTGTAGGTCCAATCAGGGCGTCAGTTCCTGGCGTCGCACCTTAGCAGCATTGTCTAGAAGCACGAGCAATGCCTCAATCGTGGCGGGAGTCAGTCCCCGAGCGGCTTCTACACCTTCTACAAAACCCTCCGCACGCTCCACCGCAAAGCTAAGTGTCAATAAGTCAGGGGCGCGAGCCATGCGCGCTAGGTGACTGGCGGTATGCGTACGAATTAGCACCGGGAGGCTAGCGTCATCAAGGTAATCAGTCGCGCTCATCGCTACCTCGCTCAAAACGCACAAGCGCTGCTTGTTCAGCTAGACCAATAGCTTCGCCCATCGCTTTGTGCATGTCTTCGTTGACCAAATCAGCCGCGCGCAGCCCCCAAGCGAACCCCGTGGCCCGCGCGACGTGCTGCTGGATCATCGGTATGCTCAGGTTCCGACCTATGTTGTCAATTTCGCGGTTCCAAGCATTGGTAAGAAAATCGGACGGTAGCTTGATTCCATTGGGTGAGTCGTTGCGCCGACCGCTGCCATATTGCGGCCCGCCGGGATGGGCAATGTTTTTACTCATCAAGCAAACTCCTTGACGACTGAGTCGGAGTGGCATTTAAGACCAACTATAGGGGACCGGTAGACCATCGTAGGGGTAAGTGGTTTCCAGCGCCAACAAAAAGGCCCCCGCACCTGGTCAGGGTGTTGGGGCCTTTTTAACAAGTGGGTGTTATCCGACCTTCTGCAGGTCAGTCTTATTTCAGGTTTAGATCTATGGTGCCGCAACCGGCCGAAGCTTTTTTCTGAGTTGTTCAACTTCCCGCCTGTGCACGTTATCCGAAACGGTCAGGTCAGCAATCTGCCTTCGCATGTCGGCGGCTTCGGCTCCACGCAGCCTGAGATACCCGGCGAACTCCTCTTTCTTCGCCTGGGTCTCCGAAAGCATGTTGATCAGGCCGAAAATATCCTCCCGTGCCTTGCGCAGTTGCAGGTTCAGTTCCTGGATCTCGTTCTCCTGCAGCAGGCAATGCTGTTGGCACATTTCTAGGGGCGTGGGGCTGCCAAGCCACCAGTCGGTGTCTTCGTCGATGTCCATGGGTAAAATCTCAAATGCTGTATGTGCATACAGTAATCGAGGTTTGAGCCGCGGGGCGATTCAAGCCGACGAACTGCCGGTCCGCCCGACGATCAGTCAGGTGACATCAGCACGGCCAGGGCCAGCTTAATAAACTCTTCATTCTCGTCGATGGTGTGCAGCGCGCCGCGCACGTTTTCGGCTACTTCGGCGGATCCGCGTTGCTCCACCCAGTTTGAAATTTCCATGATAGATGCTTCGAGGGCTAGCTGGTTTTCGTAGAGTTTTGAGAGCAGGGAGGGGAGCAGGTCTGAGTTGGGCATCGGCGTTCCTCTGGTGGAGTGGACAGCTTAGCAGTCGACAAAGCGGTGGGATTTGAATTGAGTCGGCAGAACGCCAGAGACGGGAATTGCGGTGCAAGGTCTAAAATTGCGGAGCAGAAACATTAAGGGCCTACATGAGATTAATCACGCAAGCCCTTGATATACATGGTGCCCGAAGCCGGAATCGAACCGGCACGCCCTTACGAGCGGGGGATTTTAAGTCCCATGCGTCTACCAGTTTCGCCATTCGGGCGGTAGCGCGGTGAAGCAGGGTTGGGAATATATAGACCCAGGCGCGGGGATGCAAGGTCGAAAGCGCGGTTTATCACAGGCTTGCAAAGCTGAAAAAGCTTGCAGGATCAGTCATCTACACCGGAAACCTGGCGCAATGACGAGGTTTTTGCTGCCCACGGCACGCTCCTGCCAGGAACTGACAAGGGTCTGACTTAGAGTGGTGCTCCACCCTTTGATCAGGTCTCTTTATGAAATTCGCCTCTGTTCGTCTCGTCACCCAGCAATTTGAGTCACTCATCCAGTTCTATCAAAACCTCTTGACCGTTGAGCCTCGGCACCTGGCACCGGGTTTTGCGCAGATTCACGTCGATGGCCTGGTGCTGGCCATCAGCGACGAGCGCTTGATTGGCCTTTATAACAACGGGCTGGCTGTTGCGGCCAGTAATCGGTCGGCGATCCTGGAGTTTCAGGTGGGCGATGTGGCGGCTGTGCTCGGTCGGGTCAGCAGCGCGGCAGTCGCAATGCCCGTGACGAAAATGCCGTGGGGCAATACGTCCGCGCTGCTCCATGATCCCGATGGGAACCTGGTCAATATTTTTTCTGTGCCTGAATAGGCCGGACCGTCAAACGAAGGGCTGCCCGCTGAAACCCCGTGGCAAGCGCTGCAACCCTGGCAAGTCAGCCAGGCGTTGCGTCCACGCACTGCGCCAGTCGGCGGCGGTGTGAGTCTTGGCTTTGCGCGCGGCGCGGCGCGAGGCATTACGCTGGGTGCGGCGGGCTTCTTTATAAGCTTCGGTATTGCGACAGGTGCGGCATTTAACCCGGTTCAGCTCGGTGCTGGAGGTGAGGTTATTGCCGTGGTGGCCGCAGGCCAAGTGCCCGGCGACTTTGAAGTGAGTGACCATGTAAGCGTCTCCTTCTTATGGGGGTACGCGCATGCGCCAAGGCGACACGCGTGAGCAGGGCCGGGCTGTTTATCCCGGTGCCTTATGGTTGTGACCCCACGCACCGCCTGGCGTTCGGTTTTATTCCCGGGCCGGTTCGCGCTACCCTGTGCCGCGAAAAATCATAAAAAAGGAATGAATGATGAGCATTGAAAATCAGCCGCTGGAAGGCAGTTGCCGGTGTAACCGGGTGCGTTTCAGCGTGAGCTTGCCGCCTGTGATCACCATGGCGTGCCATTGCAGCGGTTGCCAGAAAATGACCTCCAGCGCGTTCTCCCTCAGCGCGCTGATTCCTGCCAGCGGTTTCACGGTGACCCAGGGTTGCCCGGTGATCGGCGGGCTGCACGGTGTGGATCGCCATTACTGCTGCCCGCACTGCATGAGCTGGCTGTTTACACGCCCCCATGGCATCGACGAATTCGTCAATGTGCGTGCGGCGTTACTGGATAACGCGCAAGATTACGTCCCCTTCATGGAAACCTGGACCCGTGAAAAACTGCCCTGGGCGACCACCCCGGCCGTCGAAAGCTTTGAACAGTTGCCCCAACCCCAGGACTTCCCACGTCTGATGCAAGCCTTCGCACAGTCCCGCGCGCGCTGAAATCAGTCAATCAGTGCCAGCAGGTCGGTATCGCCCACATCGACCCCCGCCTGGGTCAGCAGCGTTGTTGCCTGGCCCCGGTGATGGGTCTGGTGGTTGAAAAAATGCACCAACAGGCCGAAGAAGGGTTTGTCGTTTGCGACGCCACGCATGTTGCAGTAGTGCAGGCGGTGGTCCAGGTCTGATTCGCGCAGGCTGTAAGCCCATTCGATGATGAGCGGGTCCAGCCAGGCGCGACGGGATGAAAGCTCGCGGATATCCACGAAGGCTAATTGCTTGAGATTTGTTGGCGTCTCGACAGCGTTGAGCGCGCTCAATACCGGGAAGCCGGCCGGGTGCTTGGCGAAGCGTTTGAGCCAGACCGTATCGCCGAGCACCAGATGATTCAGCGTGCCAAGGATCGAGCCGAAAAACGCCTGCCGATCTTCGACCAACTGCGCATCCGAGAGCTTGCCGGCAGCGTCGTAGACTTTGCGATTCATCCACTGGTTGTAGTCGGCCAGCAGCCGGATGTGCTCGATGCGATTCACCTGATGCCTCCTTCAAAGACGCGATGACGCCATCATAAGCCGTGCCCGCCCGGCGGTCATGGTGTTCCCGTGGGGGCGGGCTATGGTTGTTTAACGCCAATACTGCGCCCAGGAGGGTGACACCATGAACACCAGCGATCTACTCGAACAACTGTTACGCGCCGGGCAGCAAGGCGGCGGTGCGGCGGGCGGTGGCCTGGGCGGCCTGCTCGGCGGTTTATTGAAAGGTAACAGCCCCGGCACTGGCTCGGTGGGTGGCGGCCTGGGCGGGTTGCTGGGTGGCCTCGGCGGTTTGCTCGGTGGCTCACCCACCGCCAGCCCGGCGCAAGGGCGTTCCGGCGGCATGAACTACGCTGCGCTGGCGTCGTTGGGGATGGCGGCATTCCAGGCCTATCAGACCTGGCAACGCCAGCAGGCCAGCGCGCCGCAGCAAGCGATCCAGACGGTCGACCAGCTTGACGGCCCCGAAGCCGAGGTGCACAGCCACGGCGTGTTGCGTGCACTGATTGCAGCCGCCAAAGCCGACGGCAAGATCGATGAGCAGGAGCAGCAAATGATCAGCGCAGAGATTGGCCGCCACACCGACGACCCTCAATTGCAGCAGTGGCTCGACGCCGAAGTCGCCAAGCCCCTGAATGCTGCGGATTTCGCCGAGTATGCAGACGACCCGGCGTTGGCCTCGGAGGTCTACCTGGCCAGTGTGATGCTGGTCAATGACCAACAGGGCGCAGAACGCGATTACCTGGATGAGCTGGCGGCGCAGTTGCAGATCGACCCGCAGCTGCAACTGCACCTGGAACAGCAAGCCAAGGCTTAAAAGCGCAGGGTTGCGCCGGTGGTCAGCCATTGGTTGCGCTCGCCGGTAAGGCTTTGCCCGGCCACCACATCCACATCAACCCGCTTGCCCAGATGGAAGCGCGGCCCGGCTTGCCACGCCTGGTCGCCACCTTCCTGGCCGTAACGCTCACCGATCAGCGTGAGTGCGTCCGCCACCTGATACTCAAACCCGGTGCCCCAGGTCAGTCGGTGATTTTGCTCGCCACCGTTGTAGGCATGTGTCCAGCCGCCGTTGAGGCTCAGGCGCAACGCTTGCACGGGTTGCCAGGTCAGCGGGATGTTCAAGTCCGCGCCGTCGAACGCGTGTTGTCGGTCCAGCGCGAAATGGCTGGTGCCCGACACCGCCATTTGCAGCCCCAGGTCTTCCCGTGACCACACCTGTGCCTTCACTTGCGGGCTGACCTGGGTTTCTGCTTCACCTGCATTGCTGGCGCGGGACAGCGCAGCGCTCCATTGCACCGAAGGCAGTGCACTGAACGTACACGCCGGGTTCAGGGTTTGATTGTGAACGTTGCCGTGATGCCGGTTGGCGGTGTACCACGCATCCACATTGCATTCGCCCGGGTCGTTGACCGCGCCGTCATCGACCGTGTAAGACCCGCCGGCCGCATAGGCCTTGGAAAACACGGCAATGAGCAAAATAAAGCCCAGGGTCACGCCGATAAAAATCAAATTGCGTTGCAGCGCGCGGCGCTTGGCCGGCGGCAACAACAACAGAGTATGGCGAGCGCCGCGATAGTGACGCGCGCGGTATTTGGCAAACCCGTCCTTTTGAATCGGGGTATGTTTTTTGTGCATGATGCACCTCGCTTGAATTCAGCTTTCTACGGTCAGCACCGAAATGCCGCTGGCTTTGGCCTGGCAGACCAGCTCGGATGTGTCGTCACCACCCGGCAGGGCGATGACCACATCGGGGCGGCTGTCGGCCAGCATGAAATGGTTGCGCTGGCGTTCTGCCTGCTTGCCGTGGCGTTGCCAGTTGGGCGGGTAGCGCACCACGTCGATGCTCATTTCCCGCGCCCATTCCTCGATGTCGCTGCCCAGGAACTGGTTGCCGCCGTGAATCAACACCTGCACGGGACGCAGGCGGTGGTAGGCGTCCAGCACTTGGCGGGACTTTTTGGTGTCGGCGTAATGACGACCTGCACAGATCAGCACGCGCATGGGTCAAATCCTTGTAGTGCACGGTGACGGCCGGGCGACCGCCACCGTTTGAACGGCGGGGGGATCAGTACCACTGCTTGAAGCGGCGGATGTAGATCGTCTTCATCAGTTGGGCCACGCAGCAGTAGCTGAGCAGGGTGCCCACCAGCCACGGGAAGTACGCCAGCGGCAGCGGTTGCAGGCCGACCAGCGTGCCCAACGGCGAGAACGGTACGTAGATGCCCAAACCGATCACCAGGGCAGTCATCATCAACACCGGCCAGGCGGCCGTGCTCTGGAAGAACGGAATCTTGCGGGTGCGCAACATGTGCACCACCAGGGTTTGCGAGAGCAGGCCCTCGATAAACCAGCCGGACTGGAACAGCGTCTGCATTTCCACACTGTTGGCGCTGAACACGTACCACATCAGCGCAAAGGTGGTGATGTCGAAGATCGACGAGGTCGGCCCGATCCAGATCATGAAGCGCCCGATGTTCTTGGCGTCCCACTTGCGCGGCTTGGCCAGGTATTCCTTGTCCATCTTGTCCCATGGCAATGCCAGCTGGGAGATGTCGTACATCAGGTTTTGCAGCAGCAGGTGGATCGACAGCATCGGCAGGAACGGGATGAACGCACTGGCCACCAGCACCGAGAACACGTTGCCGAAGTTGGAGCTGGCGGTCATGTTCAGGTACTTCATGATGTTGCCGAAGGTTTCGCGGCCCTTGAGCACGCCTTCTTCGAGCACCATCAGGCTCTTTTCCAGCAGGATGATGTCGGCCGATTCCTTGGCAATGTCCGTGGCGGTGTCCACCGAGATACCCACGTCGGCATCGCGCAGCGCCGGTGCATCGTTGATGCCGTCACCGAGGAAGCCTACGGTGTGGCCGTTGGCTTGCAGGGCTTTAAGCACGCGGGATTTCTGCAGCGGCGTGAGCTTGGCGAACACCGTGCGTTCTTCCACGCGGCGCATCAGCGTGGCGTCGTCCATGGCCTCGATTTCTACACCCAGCAGTGGCTGGCCGGGCTCCAGGCCGACCTGGCGGCAGATCTTGCTGGTGACCACGGCGTTGTCGCCGGTCAACACTTTTACGGCTACGCCGATTTGTTGCAGTGCAGCAATCGCAGGGCCTGCGGTTTCCTTTGGTGGGTCCAGGAAGGTCAGGAAGCCCTGGATCACCAGGTTGCGCTCATCGGCCGTGGTGTATTGCTGACGGGCGAGTGATTTGGGGATATTGCGTGTGGCGACCACCAGCACGCGGAAGCCGTCCTCGTTGTAGTCGTTGGCCAGGGCCAGCAGCTCGTCACGACGCCGATCATCCAGCGGCACGGCTTCGCCGGCTTCCATCATGTGGGTGGAAATACTCAGCATCTCTTCCACGGCGCCCTTGCACACCAGCAGTTGGTCGCCAGCAGCGTCCTTGACCACAATCGACAGGCGACGGCGTACAAAGTCAAAGGGCAATTCATCGACCTTGCTGTAGGCAAACGGCACTTGGAACTTCGGGTTTTGCTCCGAGAACTGCACCACCGCCTGGTCCATCAGGTTTTTCATGCCGCTCTGGTGATAGCTGTTCAGCCAGGCCAGGGACAGCACCGCATCATCGCGTTGGCCGAGGGCGTTGACGTGGTGTTCGAGGATGATCTTGTCCTGGGTCAGGGTGCCGGTCTTGTCGGTGCACAGCACGTCCATCGAGCCGAAGTTCTGGATCGCGTTGAGGCGCTTGACCACTACTTTGCGCTTGGCCATGGCAGTCGCGCCCTTGGCCAGGTTGGCGCTGACGATCATCGGCAGCATTTCAGGGGTCAGGCCTACGGCAACCGCCAGGGCAAACAGGAAGGCATCTCCCCAGTCGCCTTTGGAGAAGCCGTTGAGCAGGAACACGATCGGCACCATCACCAACATGAAGCGGATCAGCAGCCAACTGACGCTGTTGACGCCACGGTCGAAGGCGGTTTGCACCCGCGAGCCGACAATCGCCTTGGCCAGCGAGCCAAAGTAGGTGCGCGGCCCGGTGGCGACCACCACGGCTTTCGCCCGGCCGCTGACCACGTTGGTGCCCATGAAGCAGATGTTCGGCAAGTCGAGCAGGTTGCCCTGGTCGGCCGCCATGGAAGAGGCGGACTTCTGCGTGACGTCGCCGAGGGTGTCGTACTTCTCCACCGGCAAGGCTTCGCCGGTCAGCACCGCCTGGCTGATAAACAGGTCGCGCGACTCAATCAGGCGGATGTCCGCCGGGATCATGTCACCGGCCGACAGCTGCACGATGTCGCCGGCCACCAGCTCACGCATCGGCACTTCGCGCAGGGTCGGCTGGCCGCCGACTTGCTCGCGGCGCAGCACGGTGGCGGTGGTGCGTACCATGGCTTTAAGCGCTTCGGCGGATTTGGCCGAGCGGTGTTCCTGCCAGAAACGCAGCAGGCTGCTGAGCAGCACCATGGTCATGATGATGATGACTTTGGTCGGGTCAGCGTCTTCGCCTGCTTGCACCGGCAGCCAGCAATCGGTGACAAAGCTGATGCCGGCGAGGGTCAGTAGTACATAGATGAAGGGGTTGTTCAGCGCCTGCAGGAACTGGACGATGGCGTGAGGCGGCTTGTCGTGGGCCACTTCGTTGTAACCTTCGCGTACCAGGCGCGCCGAGGCGTCCAGTTCGGTCAAGCCGTCCTGGGTGGCCCGCACGTTGGCGAGGGTGGCCGACAGGCCGTTCTGGGCTTCACGGGCGGCACGCATCGACAGTTTGGTGTCGGTGTCGGTGCCATTTTTTTTGTGCAGTGGCGTGTTTTTTACGGCGCTCATTGTCTGTACTCCTGTCGCCAATTCTCGACAAAACATACCCGGTACTTACCTGAATACAGGCGAGCGAAAGCATGCCGAGCCGCGGACTTCGCGATCGGTTTAAATAAGTAATCACATAACTTCTACAGTGCCCGCTGCTGACGCGTTAATTAACTAGCGCGCAGCGGGCTACTACTGGACTTGTTCATAAAGAACTCCAGGATATTCATTGGGAAGTTGCTGTTTCCAGCGGGTTTAGGCAGCCCGGGCGTTCACGTACAAGGCGAACATCAGGCTGGCTTGAGCCAGCATGGAAACGTTCGGTCTCTGCGGGTCTTGAGGGTCGGCGTGGTCCCAGTGTTGCAGCAACTGGCCGCTGTCAGGGCAGACACGCCAGTGCGCCAGCGGGGGAGCCGGGCGCACGTGGAGGGAAGGTGCAGCAAAAGGCGAACGGGCAGGGGAAAAGCCTGCGGGCTCACGGCACAGCTTGGCGCGCAAGGCTGCGGCCAGTGTACGGATATCGGGCAAAGCAAGGATTTGAAGGGTCATAACACACCTCGGGACCGGACGGGCGTCCGGCGAGGCAGTTACGGTGGAGCATCAAGCTCTAGCGCAGCTTACCGGACCGGGGAGGCGAGTCCTGTCATATTCTGGGTTTGGCGCCCGATGCCCGCAAACGCGGTGCTCGGACAGCGACTAGATACTGTGTCCATTGGCTTCTTTTGTGAGGTTTAAAAAAGGCCCCAGTTGCGGGCAGGGGCAATCTACTCAGGCCGTTACAAAATGTCAACGCATGATTAATTAAAATCACCGGTGTTCAGAGTTTATTCAGACAAGCTGCATGAATAAGTTGTCGGCGATATATAACTTCATATCCCCTGAGCGGCCAGAACAGCGAGATATAACAAGACCACTCCACAGGTGCCGTAGCTGATGCGCTGCCACACGGGTGAAGCGTTCTTGCGCAACAGATTGACCAAGGCTGCGATCAGGAAACAGGACAACACCGACGCCAGCATGAAGCCCGCGAAAAACATCAGGGTTTGCCCATGGCTCGGGGTGGCGCCGACGATGCCGGACAAGGCGCTGCCCAGGGCGCCCCAATAAACGATGTTCTTCGGGTTGGCCAGGGAGATCGCTGCGCCGACTGCCAATGCGTTCTGACCGGTGCCCGCTGGCGCATTGTCGGCCTCGGGCAATTGCCAGGCGTCGATCAGGCTGCGCACACCCAGCCAGGCCAGGTACAAGGCACACACAATGGTCAGCGGCACGCGCACCGTATCGTGCTGGATCAGCAGGGCAATGCCGGTAAGGCCGATGACTGCCCAGACCGCATCGCCCACCAGCGAGCCAAATTGCACCAGCAGCGCAGGGGTGAAACCGTGCAGCAAACCCCGACGCAGGGTTTCGGCCAGCACCGCACCGGGTGAGAGGCAAAACACAAAACCGAATACCAGTGCGTAGAAAAAGATCGTCAACATGCCCGCGTCCTTTCGAGAAAGGGCAAGAGCATACGACGACTCAGGTCATCAGATCGACCGTTGATTGACGCGCTCTGACAGTGCGTCCGCGCTTTCCTTGCGCTCCGAATAACGGTCCACCAGATCCGGGCGGTCGCGCAGCAACAAGGTGAACTTGACCAGCTCCTCCATCACATCCACCACACGGTCATACAGCGCCGAAGGCTTCATGCGGTCCCTGTCATCGAACTCCATGAACGCTTTGGGTACCGAGGATTGATTGGGGAGGGTGAACATGCGCATCCAGCGGCCAAGCACGCGCAGTTGATTAACCGTGTTGAACGATTGCGAACCACCGGACACCTGCATCACCGCCAACGTCTTGCCCTGAGTGGGGCGCACTGCGCCCGCGGCCAGTGGCACCCAATCAAGTTGGGCCTTGAACACGGCCGACATCGAGCCATGACGTTCCGGTGAACACCAGACCTGGCCTTCGGACCATTGCATAAGGTCCAACAGCTCCCGAACCTTGGGGTGGTCGGCGGGCGCATCGTCAGGCAAAGGCAGCCCAGAGGGATTGAAAATCCGCGTGTCGGCCCCGAAGTGGCGTAGCAGGCGCGCCGCTTCCTCAACCAGCAGGCGGCTGAAGGAGCGGGGCCGGGTGGAGCCATAAAGCAGCAGGATGCGCGGCGCGTGAGCCGGGCCTGCTGGCAGTGGCGTTATCAGGGTGGTGTCGAGGTTGGGCAGGGTCGTCATTGGGTTCTCAGGTTACAGCTGCGCGATGCGGTCGAGTTCAGCCTTCAGTTCGACAGGGCCGAGGCGGGCAAAGGGCAACGCGAAAAACGCCTGGCAACGGGAGGCGATAATGCCCAGGGTGGTGTTGAACGCAGCGTTGAGCCTTGCTTCGTCGCCCTGAACATCGGAGGGATCTTCCAGCCCCCAATGCGCCTTCAGCGCCGGCCCGAAATACACCGGGCACACTTCGCCGGCGGCCTTGTCACACACGGTAATCACCACGTCCGGCGGGTTACCTTCAAACGCGTCATTCCCCTTGCTGTACAACCCTTCGGTGCTGATACCGGCTTCGCGCAACGTGCTCAGGCTGCGAGGCAAGACCATGCCTTTGGGAAAACTGCCGGAGCTGATCGCCATAAACCCGGGCGGCGCGAGGTGGTTGAACACGGCCTCGGACAAAATGCTGCGGCAACTGTTGGCGGTACACATGAACAGGACTTTCATCAGGCTATTTCCTTCAGAGACTCAGGCGCAGGGCGAGGGCGGCAAGGGTGATCAACAGCACCGGCAAGGTCAGCACGATGCCCACCTTGAAGTAGTAGCCCCACGTGATGGTGATGCCTTTGCGCGCCAGGATGTGCAGCCACAGCAGGGTGGCCAGGCTACCGATAGGGGTGATCTTCGGGCCCAGGTCGCTGCCGATCACGTTGGCGTAGATCATCGCGTCCTTGACCACACCCACCGCATGGCTGGACTCGATGGACAGTGCGCCGATCAAGACCGTCGGCAGGTTGTTCATGACCGATGACAGCAGCGCCGTGAGCACGCCGGTGCCCATCGCCGCGCCCCACACACCATGCGTTGCGAAGGTGTCCAGCCAGGTTGCGAGGTAGGTGGTCAGCCCGGCGTTGCGCAGGCCGTAGACCACCAGGTACATGCCGAGGGAGAACACCACGATCTGCCAAGGGGCTTCTTTGAGCACCTTGCGTGTGGAAATCTTGTGGCCCTTGGCGGCGATCACCAGCAGCAACACGGCGCATGCCGCAGAAATCGCGCTGATGGGAATGCCCAGCGGTTCGAGGGCAAAACAGCCGACCAGCAAGATGCCAAGCACCCACCAGCCGGCGCGGAAGGTGGCGCGATCATGCACGGCGCTGGCCGGGTCTTCCAGGTCGGCGGGGTTGTACGTCCCTGGAATGTCGCGACGGAAAAACCACAACAGCACAGCAAGCGTCGCCGCGACGCTGACGAAGTTTACCGGCACCATGACGGCGGCGTATTCGTTGAAGCCGATCTTGAAATAGTCCGCTGAAACGATGTTCACCAGGTTCGACACCACCAGCGGCAGGCTGGCGGTATCCGCGATGAACCCTGCGCCCATCACAAACGCCAAGGTCGCCGCCGGCGAAAAGCGCAACGCCAACAGCATCGACATCACGATAGGCGTGAGGATCAACGCCGCACCGTCGTTGGCAAACAGCGCCGACACCAATGCGCCCAGCAGCACCATATAGGCAAACAACCGGCGACCGTGCCCCCGGCCCCAGCGCGCCACATGCAGCGCGGTCCAGGCGAAGAAGCCAGCCTCATCCAGCAGCAGGCTGATGATGATCAGCGCCACAAAGGTGCCGGTGGCATTCCAGATGATGTGCCACACCACGGGTATGTCCGTGAAGCTGATCACGCCGGATGCCAGGGCCAGGATCGCGCCCAGGGTTGCACTCCAGCCGACGCCCAAGCCTTTGGGCTGCCAGATCACGAGGACAATGGTGAAGATGAAAATGGCAATCGCGACAAGCATGAATTAACGCTCCGATGGCTCAGCAGCAGGTGCTGGCCCGTTGTGGTCTGTCGCCCATTGCATCAAGACGCTGAGCGTCGCTGTGCAACCATGGCCTGTTGGCTTGTAAGGTGGTTTCCAGCACTTGAGTGACCCAGGCGGGCAGTGCCGGATTCATGCGGTAGTAGATCCATTGACCCTGACGACGATCCAGTAAAAGCCCGCAGGCCCGCAGCTGAGCCAGGTGACGGGATATTTTTGGCTGGCTGTCGTCCAATGCATGGATCAGTTCGCAAACGCAAAGTTCGCCTTCGCGAAGAATCAATAACGCCAGCCGTGCCCGAGTGGCATCGGCCAGGCATTTGAACAGGGTGGGCGGGGAGAAAAGATCGGACATGGCCGAGGCCTTGAAATATATGGAAATACGAATATACGGATATCCAAATATGTAGGTCAAATCCTGAATTCGATTGATGTGGATCAAAACCCGGCAAATCAGCCACAAGTGACTGAAATTAAAATGAAACACGAATGTCCTAAAGTGCCTGCCCATTGCTGAAGAAGGAAGAACCCGCGTGACCCGTGCCACTCGCAACCTGCGCAAGACCCTCGATTCCGTCGCGGACAATAACGAAACCGCGGCGTTTGATTTGATGCGCGCGGTCGAAAAACTCAGCGATGAAGTGCTGCGTCAACGCCTGCTCAACACGATCCACCGGCTTAACCAGGATGCCTACGAGTTGCGCGAAGCGCGTGATGCGGTGGAGCAGGTGTCGGTCAAGCTGGCCTGAGCACGATCGTTCAAGACAAACTTCCCGTGACGCTGGCATGCTTGTCGACTGTCTGTCGATGAGCTGTCTCCATGCCTACTGCCGTCCCTTATCACGCCTTCGCTCGCGGCGCGATTGCCGTCATCCCTTTATCCCTGGCCTGTGCGCCGTGGGGGTTGCTCGCCGGCTCCATGGCCATTGATGCGCAGTTCAGCCCGCTGGAAGCCCAGGGGCTGTCCGCCATCGTATTTGCCGGTGCTGCGCAGTTAGTGGCCATCGGCATGGTCAAGAGCGGCGCCAGCCTGATATCCATTGTGCTGACCACATTGCTGCTGACGTCGCAGCACCTGCTGTACGGCATGCACATGCGCCCGACGCTGTCCTCGCTCAATACCCGCTGGCGCATGAGCCTGGGCTTTTTGCTGACCGATGAGTTCTTCGCCCTGGTCAACCACTACGACCGCGAAACCTTCAACCGCTGGTACGCCCTGGGCGTGGGCCTGACGTTTTATATCGCCTGGAACCTGTTCACACTGGCCGGCATTGTGCTCGGCAAAAGCATTCCCGGCCTTGACCAGTTGGGGCTGGAGTTTTCCATCGCGGCCACCTTTATTGCCTTGATCACGCCGGTGGTGCGCGACGTGCCCACGGTGGTGTGTGTCGCGGTGTCCTTGCTGTTTTCGGTGTGGCTGAGTTACCTGCACTGGGAATCGGCGGTGGTGGTGTCGGGTGTGTTGGGCATGAGCGCAGGCTATGCCTGCAAGCGGTTGGGGGTAGGCCAACAATGATTTACATCATGATTGTGACCATGGGTCTGGTGGTGTTTTTCAACCGCTACCTGTTTATCGAGCCACGTCTGCCGGTGCGCCTGAACCGTGGCGCGCGGGAGTTTCTCGGCTTTGCGGTGCCGGGCATGCTCACGGCGATTTGCGGGCCGATCATCTTTCTGGCTGATCACACACTGAACCTGAGCCCTGCCAACCCGTACTTGCTGGCGGGTATCAGCGCGGTGGCCTTGATGTTCTGGACGCGCAGCGTATTGATCACCGTTTTGCTGAGCATGGCGCTGTTCTATCTGTTTCGCTGGTGGCTTTGAAACGCAGGCGAAAAAAAGCCCGCGGGAGAGCGGGCAGAAGGGAGACTTCTTAAAAATGAGCCTGCCGACTATAGGCGCCGTGGCCTGGCGTCACAGTGAAAGAAAGTTCATGCATGCGCCAGCCGACGCCCCAGCGGTGGTAGAGTCGCGTTTTTTTCCAAGGAAGTAATGGCATGCGAAAGGTAGTCATTGGCGCGTTGGTCCTGGCAGCACTGACTGGTTGCGCGGGCTCGAAGATGAAAGAAGCACGCGCAGGCACGCCGTACAAAACCCTCGCCTCGGACAAGGCGCCGTTGGTGGTTGCGCAGTGCATCCAGTTCGGCTGGCAGGATGAAGCGGTGTTTGGCGTGGATGCCGGCGGCTTCAAGGAACCGCTCGAAGGCAGCGGTTTTACGGTGTACACCACCGGTGGTGACTACTTCGCCGACGTGCGCAGCGCGGGCGCTGGCTCAACCGTCAAGTACTACGCGGCCGAAGACACGATGCCGGCCAAGCGTCGCCAAGCGGCATTGGCGACCTGCCTGTAATCCTTTGCCTGGGTAAAATTCGGAAAAGCCCGGCGGGACAGCCGCCGGACATTGGCTTATCATTCTTTCGCTCGCTCGAGGTGATGGCTCTTTACCGGTACACGGACGTCGAGGCCGGATCGTCGGGCGAGCAACCCTCTCAACTCCCCACATTTTCCGTCGGCGCCAGGCGCCAGCCTTCAGCGTGCCAGTCCAACGTGTGGGTAGGCTTGATGGCCTGCAGGAATGCTTCGTCATGGGAAACCACAACGATTGCTCCGGTAAAGCCGCGCAACGCTTGCTCAAATGCCAGCACCGACTCCAGGTCCAGATGGTTGGTCGGCTCATCAAGCAACACCATCTGCGCCGGCACCTGGCGCCACAGCGCAACGGCCATCGCCGCCTTCAAGCGTTCACCACCACTCAATTGGCCCGCGGGCCGGGTTACGTGCAGTGCATCCAGTTGCAGCAAGGCCAGGCGCGTACGCAGTTCGGCTTCGGCCAGCGGTGTGCCCAGCAGGTTGAGCTGTTCGACGAGGGAGCGCCGGCCATCCAGTAAGGCCAGGCGTTGATCGAGATAGGCACTCGGCACCCGCACCGAGCACTCCCCGCTGATAGCGTGCCATTGCCCGGCGAGCAATTTGAGCAGTGTGGACTTGCCGCAACCGTTCGGGCCGCGCACGGCAATACGCACTGGCCCCATCACATTCAGCGTGACATAGCTCGACGGGGCCAAAGGATCCAGCCAGGGCAGTTGCGCTTTTTCCAGGTTTATGACCTGCCGCCCCCTGGGCACTGCCGAAGCGGGCAGGGCCAGCAGGGTCGGCGTTTCATCCATCACGTGTTCATAGGCTTGGCGCACCTGGGCGTCGAGGTGTTTTTTGTGCGCGTGGTGGGCGCTGCGCACCGTGCTGACGATTTGCGTGGCAGCGCCTTTCCAGCGCGCCTTGGTAAACCGGTCGACGTTCGCGGTTTCAGCGTGTTTGCGCGAGTGGGCAGCACTGCGTTGCAGGCTGTCGTGGTCGCTCTGCAGGCGCCGGCGTTCGCGGCTGCGCTCCAGGCGCGCGCGTTCCAACGCTGCGACGGCAGCGTGTTGCTCGGTGTCACGCTGATGGCGATAGGCTGTGTAGTTGCCGCCATACACACGGGCGCCGAGGGGCGACAGTTCAATGATGCGCTCCATCGTGTTCAGCAACTGCCGGTCATGGCTGACCACGACCAGCCCGCCGCGCCACCTCTTCAGTTGCCCCAGCAGCCAATCACGCCCGGCGTTGTCGAGGTGGTTGGTGGGTTCATCCAGAACCAGCAACTGCGGCGGTGCCAGCAGCGCGCCGATCACTGCGACCCGCGCCAGTTGGCCGCCGCTGAGTTGATTCGCCGTGGTGGCGGCCGTGAGTTCTTGCAAGCCTGCCGCATCCAGAGCGGTGCGCAGGTGCTTGGCCAAGTCCCAGCGATCGCCGATCCGTTCAAAATCATCGTCCTCAAGGCGATCAAGGGCAGCCAACACGGCGGCAGTGCCGGTGATGTCTGCCACGGTGTCTCCCGGTTGCAAGGCCAAATCCTGAGGGACGTAAGCCACGCTCGCCGAACACTTCAGCGTGCCGGAGGAGGGCGCCAGGCGCCCGGCAATCAATTGCGCCAGGACGCTTTTGCCGCACCCGTTGCGGCCGACAATGCCGGTGGGTGCGTGGTCAATCGAAAAAGTCAGGTCTTCAAGCAAGGTATCGCCATCGGCGAACTGGAAAGCCAGGTGTTGCAGGGAAACGAGTACGGGCAGCCGGTTGACGTCAGTCATCAGCACCTCCAAACAAATGTCGAACAGGCCAACAAGCGCGCCAGGCGGCTCGTTGCAGGTACATTTTGGAAGGCTTAGGTGTTCACGTCGGCGGTCATCCCGTGAGTCAGAAGGGAGGCAAAGGTTAACTCGCCCTGGCGTGCTTGGGCAAGTCGGCGGCCAGTTGCTCCAGAAACATCGCCAGCGCGACTTCTTCAGCTTTCAGACCTTTGCGAACGCGAGGCTTGGGCAGTTTGGACAACTCGCCAAGGCTGAAATGCTCCAACACTGCGGGGTGGATATAGCACTTGCGGCACACCGCCGGGGTGTTGCCCAGTTGTTTGGCCACATCCTTGACCATTGCCACCACATGGCGTTTGGCGTCCGATTCGGGTTGCCATTCCAGTTCGCGCAACACGGCCAATGCCATGGCGGTGCCGGCCCAGGTGCGGTAGTCCTTGGCGGTGAAGTCGGCGCCGGTGAGGCTGTGCAGGTAAGCGTTGACGTCGGAAGAACTCACTGTGTGCCGCTCGCCGTCTTCGTCCAGGTACTGGAACAGGTTCTGCCCCGGCAGTTCCAGGCAGCGTTTGACCACCGTGGCCAGGCGCCGGTCCTTGACGGTGATTTGATGCTCCACGCCACTCTTGCCGCGAAACTGGAACTTGATCGCGCTGCCTTTGACGTCGACATGCCGCGTGCGCAAGGTGGTCAACCCATAGGATTTGTTATCGCGGGCGTACTGCGTATTACCGACGCGGATCAGTGTGGCGTCGAGCAGCATCACCACCGTGGCCAGCACTTTGTCGCGGGTGAAACCGGGCTCGGCAATCTGCGCTTCCAGCTGTTTGCGCAGCGCGGGTAAAGCGTTACCGAACGCTTGCAGGCGCGCGTATTTATCGGTGTCGCGCACTTCGCGCCAGCGCGCGTGGTAGCGGTACTGCTTGCGGCCCCGTGCATCAAGGCCGGTGGCTTGCAAATGACCGTGCGCGTCAGCGCAGATCCACACATCGGTATAGGCCGGCGGCACCGCGAGGGCGTTCAGCCGCTGGACGGTGTCGGCATCGGTGATGCGCTTGCCCTCGGGGTCGAAGTACTGGAACTTGCCGCGCAGCCGTTTGCGGCTGATGCCGGGCTGGGTATCGTCAACGTAATGCAGGTCACGGGGCAGCGCAGAGTCAGGCATTTGGCGAATTCCTTGACAACAAATCAGGCCGGTCTATCTGATTGACCGCAGCCATTTGCGGTCGTGCCAAAAGGTTTCTACGCCAGCACGGCCACCGCCTTGATCTGCGCCCACAGCCTCTGGCCGGGGTGCAGTTGCAACTGGTCACGGGAGAACCGCGTGATGCGTGCCAGCAACGGCGTGCCGCCGGCGTCAAGGCGCACCAGTACATGGGCGTTGTTGTCCGCCGAAATCTCCTGAGTGACTGTCACCGGCAAGCGGTTGAGGATGCTGCTGTGTTCTTCACCCTGCAGGCTGAGGCTCACATCCCGCGCCTGAATCTTCACGCGCAATTGTTTGCCCAGCGCCAGCGGCGCATGGGCCACGCGGATCTGCAGCGGGCAGCCCGGCAGTTGCAGGGTCAGCAGTTGATAGTGCTCATCGTAGGCACTCACGCTGCCATTGATCACCACCCCGGCGTCGTCGCCCAAGGCCATCGGCAGGTCGAGCCGCGCCAGGGTTTCACCGATGGGGCCGCTGGCCAAGGCCTTGCCGTCGCTGAGCAGCACGATGTGGTCGGCCAACCGCGCGACTTCGTCCTGGGCATGGCTGACATAAAGCACCGGAATGTCCAGCTCGTCGTGCAGGCGTTCCAGGTACGGCAGGATCTCGCCTTTACGCTTGCTGTCCAGCGCCGCCAACGGCTCGTCCATCAGCAACAGTTTCGGGCTGGTCAGCAGTGCGCGGGCGATGCCGATGCGCTGGCGCTCGCCGCCGGACAAGTGCTGCGGATGGCGCTCAAGCAGGTGGCCGATGCCCAGCAGCTCGGTGGCTTGGGCCATGTCCACCCGGCGTTGCTGGCGCGGGATGCGTTTGAGGCCGAACTCCAGATTGGCACGCACCGACAGATGAGGAAACAGGCTTGCTTCCTGAAACACATAGCCCAGCGCGCGTTTATGCGGCGGCACAAACAGCCCATTGCGGCTGTCCTGCCAGACGTCATCGTTGATCTGGATAAACCCGTCTTCGGCTTGTTCCAGCCCTGCAATACAACGCAGGCAGGTGGTTTTGCCGGAGCCTGAATGCCCATAAAGCGCCGTCACACCTCGGCCGGGCAAATGCAGGTCCACGTCCAGCGCAAAGCCGGAATAGTTCAGCTGCAGGCGTACATCAATCATCGCAATCAGCTCCAGCCCATTTTGGTTTTACGGCTGGAGTAGAGCGCCAGCAATACAAGGAACGCGAACACCACCATGGAACCGGCCAGCCAGTGAGCCTGGGCATATTCCATGGCTTCGACGTGGTCGTAGATCTGCACCGAGACCACGCGGGTTTTGTCCGGGATGTTGCCGCCGATCATCAGCACCACGCCGAACTCACCGACGGTGTGGGCGAAGCCAAGGATTGACGCCGTGATAAAACCCGGGCGGGCCAGGGGCAGGATCACGGTAAAGAAGGTGTCCCACGGATTGGCGCGCAGGGTGGCGGCGACTTCCAGCGGGCGCGTGCCAATCGCAGAGAAGGCGTTTTGCAACGGCTGCACCACAAACGGCATGGAATAGATCACCGAGCCAATCACCAGCCCGGCGAAACTGAAGGTCAGGGTGCCCAGGCCCAGCCATTGGGTGAACTGGCCGAAGTAGCCATTAGGGCCCATGGTCAACAACAGGTAGAAGCCAATCACCGTGGGCGGTAGCACCAACGGCAATGCGACGATTGCGCCAATGGGGCCGCGCCACCACGAGCGGGTGCGCGACAGCCACAGGGCAATCGGAGTGCCGATGACCAGCAGGATCACAGTGGTCAGTGACGCCAGTTTGATGGTCAGCCAGATAGCGGAGAAATCGGCACTCGATAGCGGCATTTACAGCTCGTAACCGTAGGATTTGATGACGGCAGCGGCTTTTGGACCTTTCAGGTATTCAACCAGCGCTTTGGCAGCAGCGCTGTCTTTGCCCTTGTTGAGGATCACCGCGTCCTGCTTGATCGGGTCGTGCATGGAGGCTGGAACGATCCACGCCGAGCCGCTGGTGACTTTGCCGTCTTTGTAGATCTGCGACAAGGCCACAAAGCCCAGTTCGGCGTTGCCGGTGGAGACGAACTGATAGGCCTGGGTGATGTTCTGGCCTTCAACCAGTTTGTCCTTGACCTTCTCGGTCAAACCTTCTTTGGCCAGCACTTGCGTGGCGGCGAGGCCGTACGGCGCGGCTTTCGGGTTGGCGATGGAGAGGTGCTTGAAGTCGTTTTTCTTCAGCACGTCGCCTTTGGCATCCACGTAGCCTTCTTTGGCCGACCACAGGGCGAGGGTGCCCACGGCGTAGGTGAAGCGCGAGCCTTTGACGCTGTCGCCTTCGGCTTCAAGTTTTTGCGGGGTGGTGTCGTCGGCGCTCAGGAACACTTCGAACGGCGCGCCGTTTTTGATCTGGGTGTAGAACTGGCCAGTGGCGCCGTAAGCGGCGACCAGCTTGTGGCCGGTGTCTTTTTCGAAGTCGGCGGCAATCGCCTGGATCGGCGCGGTGAAGTTGGCGGCTACGGCGACCTGGACTTCGTCGGCGTGGACGGTTGCGCTGACTGCGAGCGCAATAACGGCGGCTAGGCTTGGAAAAGTCAGGCGTGGGACGCTGAACATCATGAACAACTCCAGTTGGGAAGGAGAGAGGAAGGCCTGTCGTTTTTGGGGTTGGGGCAGGCGGTGTATGTATAGGTATATAGCGAATAAATGGCAAGTGGAATCACTGTCGATGTTTCCGCGCCTCACAGGTCAGTGTGCTGACATTCGTAGCCCGGCCTTTCCTTGATAGTGGCGTCGTCAGGGCGTGCAGTTGCACGCAGCCAATTGGAAAGGAAAGAGCGTCTTGGACAAGGAATACGCCTACATTGTTACCGGCGCGAAAGACTTCAGAAGCAGTGAAGCCTCCGTAACGGCGTGGCTGGAAAAGGAGTTGAGCGCATCCGACCTGGACGCCGATGCAAAAGCAATGATCACAGGCCAGTCGTTGGTGCTGGTGGAGTTCAGGGTGCTGGAAAACGAAGAGCCAGCATTGATTATTGAGCGTGAACTGATGCCTCTGTGGCAAATCCTCGACAACCGCTTCAGTTGGAAGGCTGATGCAGGAAAGGGTCAGTCGAGCAGCAAGTTAACGGTCACGGTTCTGCACCCGAAGTTTTACCAACACGCTGCCCGTCGCCTGCTACCCCACCGGTATTTTCTGAATAGCCTGCGGGCCGCTGGGCAGGTGCGCGATACACCCTGGGTGAAATGCAATCTGGAGTTGCCGCAAAGAAGTTTGCTCAAGACCGAAGTGGTGTTGTTTTCCGTGTGGGGCGCCAGTTTGCGCGTGCTTGCGGAAATCTGGCTGGACGTGCCGTTGATTGCATTGGGGCCCCGTGATTGGCCCAAAGCCATTGCCAACGCCTGGCCGGGTATGCGCATAGGTGTTCGCTCGGGGGATCGCATCCGTTATTCCGACAGCCCCGGCAAGAACGAGCTGTGGGTCAAGGGTTTCGATGAGTCGATTATTGATGCCGATTTCAGTATCTATCCACGCTGGAAACTCAGCACTCTGGAACCGCCGGACGAGGCGCTGGATGCCGATCAGGTGATTGAAGTCAGCCTGCGCAATATTCCCGGCAACGCGACTGACGAACACTATGTCCTGGAGATTCCGCACCTGCGGCGGGAAACCCCGGCCGATTGGCACTTTTATGTCGGCGTCTACATGAGCTACCGCAGCCCATTCATCCATTACGGTGAATTGATGGAGGACGGCACCATAGCGCCGCAGGCCGGTAAAACGAACCAATGGTTTGTTCGATGTGATGCTTCACAGCTACAGATTGAACTGCACGTCAGCGCGCGTGAACTCACGCGCTGGCGCAGCGCATTGAGGGTTGACGCGCCGGCGCAGAAAGCGCCCGTCGCGTGGCGCAAATGGAGCAACCTGATGAGTAGCGCCAGCAAACTCGAGCTCAACAAGACCTACATCCAATCACTTGTCGAGCGTTGCCTGGTCAAATCAGGTTTGCCTGAGGCAACCCGCAATGAATTCAAAAATGAGCGCAGCTTCCGGTTCAAATACCTGATCGGTTTGCCTGTCTATTCGCCGAACGTCACGGCTTACGTGCCGCCGCGCTACAAATATTTTTCTTTCGAGCAGGTGTTGTTGGGTGAGCCGCAGCGGCGTGCGTATTTTCAGGAGGTTGTCAGTGCGGTACACGTGCGCGGTGAGGCCTTGTCTTCTGTGCAGGTCGAAGCGTTGACGGGGTTGAGAGATACGTTGCTGGCAGACTTCGTTGCGGATATCGACGCGTTGTCCAACGCCCCGGATTACGCAAAGCTCTTCGCGGATACCTGCCAGGCGCTCGCCCGCGTCAGAGTGGGGCGTTATCTGGCGGAAGGTGATGGCACCGATAATGATTTGTGCAGCTGTGCTTTTCGTTACTTGCGTGGCGAGTTGAAACCTCGGTTGTTATTGTTCAATAACGAAGTGGTTCCGAATGTGATCGTGCTCAAATTCGATTCGCAGAAGGCTTTGTTGGTATCGCTGAACGCAGCCGAGTTGAAGTGGGTGGCTTGGCAGCCCAGCAGCGCCAAGGGGCAACCTTCGGATTTGCTGATGCGGTTTATTGTCGAGCACATGGCCAATCGCCAAGGGAGCATGCTCGAGCGCGCTGATTTTCTCCCGCAAAAGAAGCGTTACGCTTACCACTACCGGCGATTTCCACCTGAGCCTATTTCGTTCCGTGAAACACGGGATGTCAACGATGAGCTGCGTCATGCTGCGTTTATGGAAATAAGACAACAGGTCAATTATGCGGTGTTCTCCTCTGATGAAGAACGGCGTAGAGCGCAGTTGGGCATGTTCAAGAGCGCGACGCGTGCCGTCGCAGCGCTGGTCGTGGCTGCCGTGGGGCCTGTGAGTGCAGTGGGGGGCTTGCTGCTGTCAGGTGCGGCGCGCTTTTTGGCCAATATCGCCGATGTCGGCCTTAACTATGCCTTGGCGCAGGAGGCGGATCGGCCAGAGGACTTTGCCGCTTATGCCCATGAATGCAAACTGGGTGTGCTCTTTGCAATGGTTGATCTGGGGGCGGATATCAGCAACGCAAACGCCAAGCTGCGCGTACTCCTTAAGCAATCCACACTGGCCGGCAAGGCGATTGTGCCAGTCCTCACGGCTCCCAGGTCCTACGATGTGCCGATCAAGCTGGAGCGTGTCAGTGAGTCGGACGCCTTTCTACCGGTGTCTTTTTGGCTGGCTGACCTGCGCAGACGTTTGGAGCAGGCCTATAACGCTGACCGCAAACAGGCTGAATACGCAGGGTACCTGAGCGCTTCGGTCAGTTGCGGTTACGCTGAATCCAAAAGCTGCTCGGACTTTCTGCGCAGCAAGTATTGGGAAACCCAAGCCATTGGTGTATTGATTTTTGCCGAACCCAGTGACCCTTTTCCCCAGAGCCACTTTGCGTTATCGGTGAGGAATCAGAGCGATGCTGCGGTCGTTGATTTCACCCTGGGCCACCTGGATTCGACGATGGTTGGACGTGCGTTTTTAGGCTCGGTTGACGAGTGGGTATCCTGTTTACGCAGCTTGCCCGCGCTGGAAGGCAAACTGGTGATCTACAAATGTTACATAACCTTCAGCCAGGCGAGCGTTGAGGTCGATACGTTGTTCCCGCTGGGCGTCAGTTGGGGAAGCTTTTTCGGCCGGGACGGTTACAGCGTCATAGCGTTGCCATCGCGGATGATCAACAGCCTGCGAGATCAGATTCAGCGCGTATGGAGCGCGGTTTTTTTGCAAATGCAGCCTGTGTCGGTGCTTTCTTCAAACGAACCGGGTGGTTTTGACCAGGCCGACCTGCTGACCCAGGTCAGTAACCTCGCCGGGCTAGTTGATGTGACTGAGGGCTTGTTGCGGCAAACCATCGGCGTACCGGCGATTGGTGAGTTGCGAGCGACAATGCTGAGCTTTCTGCGGGCCTGGCAACAGGAGTCGCTGGAGGGGTATCAAGAGTTGATGGACGGGGTGCTGACTGAAGAGGCGGAGATGGTGGCGCACACCCTGGCTCATCTGGAAGCCTTGCAGGAGGGCGTCATTAGCCCGTTAGCCAGCACCAACAGCGCCCAGGAAGACTGCATTGACTGGGTTGCCAGGCGCGCGGGCATTGAGGACGACGCATGGCCTCCACTGATGAAGGCACAACTGCAACACTATCTGTCAGGTGATCAAGCCACTGCTGAGCTCTGTGACATGCAGGTGTTGACGCGCCTTTATGAAACCCTGGCCCGGCACCAGGAGCGCAAAGCGCGCCACAAAGTGGCTTCCAAATACGAGCGGCTGACCCCAAGCACAGCTCGCGCGCTCTTCAGAGTCGGCCTGAAGTTGATTCGCTCCATGGATACTGTGCGACAACCTGAGTGTTTTTTTTCGTTGATCATGGCGTGCCGTCCGTATGAAGACAGCAATGAACTGTTCGCCAGGATCGTATACAGCATCACTGCCTTGCGCCGCCAGCGTTTTGCGGTGCTGGCGCCGGTTCAGGAACATCGGCTCAGCGGCCTTGCACTCACTGAGCCTGCACTGGGTTAACCTCGCTGCCTGCCAAGTTGCTCAAGTGTTTTCGCTGCCAGCCAGGAGGTTAATTCGGCGCTGGTAAAATTGTGCCGCAAACCCACGGCCTGGCCCGACCACAGGTTGCTGAAACCGGCTTCATCCTTGGCTTTGAGTGGCATCAAGGCGCCGCCGGAGGTTGGAAATGCCGGCGCCGCAGGGTTAATCGCGCCCAATTCACGCATCACCCGGTTGACGATGCCCCGGGCCGGGCGGCCGGTGAACAGGTTGGTCAGCGCGGTTTCGCTGGCCTGGGCAGTGCGCAGCGCATGGTGATGGGAGGCGGTGACGTTGGCTTCTGGTGTAAGCAGGTAAGCCGTACCAATCTGCACGGCCGAAGCCCCCAAGGCAAAGGCCGCGACGATGCCACGTGCGTCGCCGATACCCCCGGCCGCAATCACCGGCACACTCACGGCGTCGACGATTTGCGGTACCAGCGCCATCAGGCCGATCTGGGTGTTGAGGTCGTCAGTCAAGAACAGGCCCCGGTGCCCGCCTGCTTCAATACCCATGGCGATAATCGCATCGCAGCCATGCTGTTCCAGCCAGACGGCTTCTTCCACCGTGGTTGCCGAGGACAGTACCTTGGCTCCAGTGGCCTTGACCCGCTCCAGCAGGGATTTCTCCGGCAGGCCAAAGTGAAAGCTCACCACCTCGGGGCGGAATTCTTCAATCACCTTGCACGCATCATCGTTAAACGGCGCGCGGTTGGACACGGGCGTGGGCGCGTCAAAGTCGGCGCCCAGTTCCCGGTAGTAAGGTTCGAGCAAATCCTTCCAGCGACGCTCACGCGCTTCATCAACCGCCGGCGGTTGATGACAGAAGAAATTGACGTTGAGCGGCTTCGCGCCCGCCTCGCGCAGGGTGGTCAGGGCTTCGCGCAATTGTTCAAGGGTCAGCGCGGCCGCTGGCAATGAGCCGAGTGCGCCGGCCTTGCTGGCGGCGATGACCATTGCGGTGGTCGTGCCCACCGCCATGGGGGCCTGGATGATGGGCAGGTCAATGCCCAACAGGTCGAGAATTCGGGTGTCTGGCCAGGTGCTGCTCATGGGATCCGTCTCCAGCGTTAGTAAGGCGTTTCGCTGTTTTAACAGGGCCCTTGGCACCCGGCCAGTCTGTTTTATTCACTGGACGAAGGTCGCGTTTCGTGCGCTGCCGTTAGTCGATTTTCGAACCGAGTACGGCATGAATCCGTTCGGCGATATGAGCGGCGTGGGTTTCCAGTGCAAAGTGGCCAGTGTCCAGCAGTTCGACGACAGCATTTGCATTGTCGCCTTTATAGGCATGGGCGCCCGGTGGAATGAAGAAGGGATCGTTCTGACCCCAGATCACCAGCGTTGGCACTTGTGTGGTGTTGAAAAACGCCTGGAATGCCGGGTAGAGCGTGAGGTTGTTGCGGTAATCGAGGAACAGGTCCAGCTGAATTTCGTCATTGCCAGGGCGTTGCATCAGCAGTACATCGAGCATGTACGACTCGGGTGCGACCAACTCTGGCTGGTTTACACCGTGCAGGTATTGATAGCGCGTTCCTTCAAGGCTGATCACTGCGTTGCGGATGACCTCGCGATTGGCCTGGCTCGGTTCGGCCCAATAAGCCCGGATCGGCGCCCACGCATCGCCAAGCCCCTCCAGATAAGCATTGCCGTTTTGCGAGACCAGCGCGCTGACCCGCTCTGGATGAGCCACGGCCAGACGCAAGCCGACCGGCGCGCCGTAATCGAAGACGTACAAGGCATAGCGTGTGAGCTTCAACGCATCGACGAAGTGGCCGACGGTGATGGCCAGGTTGTCGAAACTGTAGTGGTAACCGCGTTCTGCAGGCACTTCGGTGAAGCCAAAACCCGGCAAGTCCGGGGCGATGACGCGAAAGCGCGTAGCGAGCAGCGGGATCAGGTCGCGGTACATGTGCGAGGAGCTGGGGAAGCCGTGCAGCAGCAATATGACAGGGGCGGCAGGGTCGCCGGCCTCGCGATAAAACAGGTTTACGCCATCGACATCGACGTGGTGGTAGCGAACAACCGGGGTTAGGAGAGACATGATTTGCGCACCTTTAGTAACTTGATAAGTGGGTATTACGGGTTACTGGTTTTAAAAGCTGCGCTGAATTATGTAACCTGTCAAATCAATTTATCAGGTTATAAAAAGTTGTCACGTAACTGGTCACATCCAGCAATAGCGGTTACCATTCGCTAGCGCTCAAGAGGACCCGCCATGACCACTACACTCTCCACAACCACGCCGCTGGACCCGTATGTCCTGGCCGATGATCCTGTACTGGACATGCTCAACACCCTGGCAAATATCGACGGTGTGCCGTGGGACTTCTGGAAGGTCGACGCGGATGTTGAGCGCTGGCTGGTGCGCCTGGAGTGGGTGAAGGAGGGCGACATTCCTCCATTCGAGGAGGGCGATTTGCTCAGCGCTGCGCGGACGTTACGTGAGGTGGTCCGTGAACTGGTGGCAGCACGCAAGGCCGGCCAGCCGGGTAACCCCGCAGCCCTGAACAGTTTTTTACGCAAGGCCGTCAGCCATCCGCAATTGGTGTGGCCGGCAGCCGGCGCGCCTCAGCTTGAGCGCCAGCGCAAGCAGCAGACGGCTGAACAATTTTTGTCGCCGATTGCCGAGGCAGCCGCTAATTTATTGGTGGCCGGGGATTTCAATTTGATTCGCCGCTGCGAACACCCGGAATGCATCCTGTGGTTTTATGACCGGACCAAGGCTCACAAGCGCCGCTGGTGCAGCATGGCGCTGTGTGGCAACCGGCATAAGGTCGCCGAATTTCGAAAACGCAAGCTGATGCTTTAAAAGGAGAGACGCTTTGCCAACCATCAAGGAACAGAAAGTCGCGGCGATCCGGGTGTCCGGGTTAAAAGTGCGCACGCGCAATGCCGACGAAATGCAGGTGTCGAGCGCGAAAATCGGCCCGATGTGGCAGCGTTTTTTTGGTGAAGGGGTTTACGAGAAGATCCCCGGCAAGCAGCCCGAGTCGCCGGTCTACGGGGTTTACAGCGGCTACGAATCCGATGCGCACGGCCTGTTCGATGTGACCGCCGGCGTATCGACCCACGCCCCGGCGCAAGGTTTTGAGAGCCTGGTGATCGAGCCGGGACGTTACCTGGTATTTGAAGCCCAAGGGCCGATGCCCGACGCCATCATCCAGGCCTGGCAGCGGGTCTGGGCGTATTTCGAACAGCCGGATGTTGAGGCGCGTGCGTTTGTCACCGACTTTGAGCTGTACCAGGCGGACAACCAGGCACAGGTTTACATCGGTATCCGTTAGGGCGTTGTTTCCCGCTCCAGCAGTTGCCGCTTGCGCTCCACGCCCCAGCGGTAGCCCGACAGCTCGCCGTCGCTGCGCACCACGCGATGGCAGGGAATCGCTACCGCCAGGCTGTTGGCGCCACAGGCCTGGGCCACCGCTCGAAAGGATGTGGGCGCGCCGATGCGTTGGGCAATTTGCGCGTAACTGGCGGTGCTGCCCACGGGGATTTCACGCAGCGCCTGCCACACCCGTTCCTGAAACGCCGTACCGCGCAGGTCCAGCGGCAGGTCCAGGCCCAGGGCTGGCGCTTCGATAAAGCCCACGACCTGGGCGATCAACTGTTCGAAATCCCGATCCGCCCCCACCAGTTCGGCTTTGGGAAATTGGTCCTGCAGGTCGCGCAACAAGGCGTCCGGGTTATCCCCGAGCAGAATCGCACACACACCTTTTTGGCTCTGCGCCACCAGAATCGCGCCCAATGAGCATTGCCCCACCGCAAAGCGAATCTCGTTATTGACACCGCCGGCCTTGTAATCGCGGGGCTTCATGCCGAGCAGTTGGCCGGCGGACTCGTAGAAGCGGCTGTTGGAGTTGAAGCCCGCGTCATACAGCGCATCCGTCACCGAATGCGCGCCTTTGAGGTTATCGCGCACCTTGCGTGAACGCAGGGCGCTGGCGTAGCCCTTGGGCGTCAGGCCGGTCACCGATTTAAATATGCGATGAAAATGGAAGGGGCTCAGCCCGGCTGTACGAGCGAGTTCTTCGAGAGGGGGAGGTGTTTCGGCGTGTTCTATTTGCCGACAAGCGTTGGCCACGATTTGCGCACGGTGTGCTGCCAATTGAGTCTGATCGCCCGCAGCGCGTTTACTGGGGCGATAACCCGCCGCTTCGGCCTGCGCAGGGCTGTCGAAAAACTCGATATTTTCCGGGCGTGGCAAGCGCGAGGCACTGCTGGGGCGGCAATAAACCCCAGTGGTTTTCACGCCATAAACAAATAACGCATCCGCTTTCACGTCACGGGCGACAATGGCGGCCCAGCGTGGATCTGTATCGTTGCACATGGCCTGCACTCTGTTGGATTCACCGGCAGATTATCTGCGCTGAGGGTTTGCGGCACTCTGAAGCTTGCGGTCAAATTAACCGGCAGTGCGAAACGTCAGGTTGATGCGTTGCGGCCCCATGACCGAGTGCACGCCTTCTTTGATCGGCATGACCCCATGAAAGCGCAGGCGATCGACGCCGCCCCAGACCACGACGTCGCCGTGAAACAGTGAAATCTTTTCGGTTTTGTCACTGCGTGCATGGCCGCCGAACAGAAAAATCGCCGGCAGGCCCAACGAGAGCGAGACCACCGGAGCACTGTAGATCCGTTCGTTTTTGTCTTGATGCAGCGACATCTTCGCGCCGGGCACATAACGATTGATGAGGCAGGCGTCGGGAGAAAAACCCGGGAAGCCGGCTTCCATTGCCGCCAGTGCCGCGAATTGGCGCAAGGTATCGGGCATTGCCGGCCAAGGCTGCTGGCTTCGTGGATCAAGAGGGGTGTAACGGTAACCGGCGCTGTCAGTCGTCCAGCCCAGCGCACCGCAACTGCTCAGGGCCGCCGACATCGTGAAGCCGCCGGGCGTGACCATCTGCCGAAAGGGTGATTGGGCCAGCACCCGCCGTAGTTCAGGCAGAATGCGCTCGATCCAGGGGAGGGCGTAGCCGCGAAGTACGCAGGCCTCTTCGCCAATGTGTTCGCGCCCTGCAGGTTGCTGCAAGGCAGCCTCGGCGAACAAATCGGCAGTCGGGCCGTGCATGGCTTACAGCGCCTTGCTCACATTGATATCGGTAATTTCGTCGCTGGCATCGTGAATTTTCGCCAGGGCTTGTTTGGCTTCTTCCACGCTGTTGCTCTGCAACTGGGCGAACTCAAAGCGGCGTTCGCCGTTGAGCTTGTACTTGATGACGTATTTGGTGGTAGTGGTCACAGCTTTTTTCCTGTCGGGTGTGCAGATCAGCTCAGTTTGGAGCTGGTGCGACGAACGATGCGGATTTTGTGGGACAGCGCCGGCTTGCGGGTAACGCTGATGGCGCGGCGCGTGACGACGTCGAGGGTAATGTTCCAGAAACCGGTACTGGGTGCGGTAATCTTGGCCGGGAACTGATCGAAAGCGCCGCCGTGGTAGGTGTGGCGCCCACCGTTCTTGAAGCTTCGAAAGTTGGCGTCGCTCATCAGGCGAATGTTGCAGGTCTGCGAGCATTCGATGACAACGATGTCGCCCTCGTTGAGGTGCTCGCGTTGGTGGATGAATTTCATGGGAGGTCTCCAGAAGGGCTTTTTTCTGAAAAATCAGAACAATACGTAGGATAAGATGGAGTTTATCAGCCCCAGCGCGTTTATTATCGCGCCGCCGTCGATGACATCGACAATTTAAAACAGTTATTTTCCAAGTTTTCAGAGATAAATCCTACAGAGGCGGGAGAAAAGTACTCTCTACGCTGTCGTAGGATCTTTATCGGAGGTTTAAGTATGAAGTGGAGTGTGTTGGTTCTGGCCCTGGCGATAGGTGGATGTGCTTCGGTTGCAGATATCAAGCAGACCCCGCCCACCTTGGTGGTCATCTCTGGGAAAAAACCACAGGAATACGCCGCCTGTGTGGTGCGCAAGCTCGCTGACACCCGCCGCCCGCCGCAGATTGAACCGCACAAGGATGGTATTCAGGTGATCGTGCCGCAGAAATTCTCGGCCGACCCTTCAGCGATTTTTGAAATCGAGGAACGCTCCAGCGGCAGTAGCATCAAGCTTTATGAAAGCATGTCCAATGTGCCGATCCGCCCAGGCGACATCAAGAAAGCCGGCGAGGATTGCATTTCCGGTTGAGCCCTCAGGCTTATCCCATGCACCTGAATCCGATAAAAAAGCCTGGTCCTGCGTTTGCAGCGCCAGGCTTTTTTTGCCTGCGCGGCATTTGTCTTTATCTGGAATGCGCTGATGAAACGTGAAGTTGTTAAAGCCCGCCATGCCGAAGGGCAGATCTCGGCCACCCATGTCATCCAGAACCCGGCTGACCTGGGCGAGTGGATCGTATTTTTCAAGAAGAGTGGAGGGCGCAGTTACTTTCTGGTGGATGAGCAGGATGAGGTCGAGTCTTTCCCGCGCCTGGACGACTTGATCGAAATCCTGCGCGGACTCGGCATCAAGTTCGCCGAAATCCACCTCTAGCCTGGCGGCCTACTTGCAAACCACCACGACGCTGCGGCTTTTGTAATTACCCACGTCTTTGCCCAGGGTTTTGTCATCTTCTTTCAAGGACGGCGTGCCCTCGGTGCCGACGATGCGGTAACCGGTGCCTGCGCAGGACGCGTCGGCTTTTTCATAGCAACTGGCCCATGAATTGGCTTCGCCCGAGCAATCGATGGTCAGGCCTTGCTCGCCATTTTTAAGGTAGGTGTCGGACGTGGTGGTACAGCCGGTCATCAGTACCAGTGCTGCGGTCAGTGCCAGAATCTTGTTCATGGTGAGGTCGTCGTCGAGGGTGTTGGAGGGGCGCTGACACTGTCGTGGGGCGGTTGCGCAAGATTATAGCCATCTGCCAGCGGCACAGTCTCGGAGAATAAACGCCTCGACTGCACCGCTTTATCCGGAACCTGGTTTACGGCACGCCCATGACCAGAACACCACTCCCGCTGACCGCCCCGGCGGCAGGCAGTGAGCCATTTCGCCGCACCAGAGAAAACGTCACGTCGTCCCCGCCGGTGCTGTTGGTGATTTGGGTCACGAATCTGCCGTTGACTGGAACCGCAGCCCCCGCACGGATCATCGCCGTGCCGACGTCCGCATTGGTCATGCTCAACAGACGCGAGTCAAATGAGGACGGTGTGCCTTTATAGGTGATGGTGATGGGGCTGGTTATTCCGCCGTCCGGGCACGAGTAAGTGAGCCTGCGGTTACTGCGAATCGGGCTGGTCAGCGGGTCAGTGCCTATCTGGCGTTGATGGACGTTGTTGAAGTCAACCACAATTGGGCTGTTGTTATTGATCGTGCAGGTCGATGGGGAAACGGTGAAGTTATTGTTTGCGGTATAGGTCACAGTAAGTTGCGCCGAACCACTGCCTGTGTTGTTTGTCTGGACCATACGCAATACTCCGAGGTTATCGCCTATCCGTATATCGATAGGACTACCCGGCGTGTTACGCATTAAAATATAAGGTGTTATATCGATCGGATAAGTCACCGCGTTGTCAGGCATGGTGGCTGCCCGGATTCCGATCGGAACTGGGGTGTTGCGGAACGTCCCGTTTATGCGCAAGCCGGTACCCTCTTGAGTGAATTTGGGCCCTGGCGTCCAGGGTGAACCGTTGCCCGTTGCCCAATAGTCCTCTGCCCAGGAGGGTGTTTGAGGGCCAATGGTATACCGGCATTCCAGCCTCGCCCCTTCGAGCAGGATTCGGTTTTGCGCCGTGTCCAGTCGCACGTTTACAGGCACCTGCAAATTGATTACTCCACCACCACCTACCGTTATCCATCCCCCGCCATTAACACGGCAATCAACTGCTTTTGCTGTTGTGGATATACTTGTCAGAACGAGAAGCGCAATCGCGCCATAGAGTTGTTTCATTTTGATCTCTCGTTACACCTCACCCAAGCGTTGCTCTAAAATATTCAGGAAATACTTTAAAGCCGCCCAGGCAGAGGCATGAAGTTTGTCTGGGACTGTTACGGGTAGTCCAGAGTAAAAGTGGAGGTCACCGTGTACCTGCCGTGCCCGATGGTTTGATCCCTGATCGCATCCGGCTCACCCTGCACGTAGGCCTTGAGCTCAATCACGTTGCTGCCGGTGCTCAACACCTGCTTGTCGCTGACGGTATTGACGGGTAACGGTTTGTTGTTCGGGGTTTCTATGCCGAGCCCGACACCTGTGGCGCCACTGCCACCATCCAGCGCGAACAAGCCAGGCAACTTTGTGTTTTCCGTGCCGCCGAGCATGATGGTGACCGAGTCTCCAATCGTGGTGTCACAGTTCTCCAGATGCACCTTGAACCCCTTACCCTGTGTGCGCGTATTGATGTAGAGGTGCTTGCTGGTCACGTCCCAGAGTTCCAGCGTGATCGCATCGTCACCGGGGCGAATCGTGCACGCCTCTTCAACCAGGTTGCCCTTGAAACTCAAGTTGTCTGCTGCATTGCCCTTGGGTGCCAACCCGACAGTCAGCAGTAACACCAGCCAGGCACATGCCCATCTTTTGTGATCCATTTCATGTCGCATAGACGTGGCTCCTACAGGTATTCAGCCAACAGCGTGGCCACCGCTGCAAACCGTGCGGGGGCCAGCGTTGCACCGGCTTGTTTGACGGGTACCACTTCCAGCGTCGGTGGTGACGACAAGACGATGTCCATTGGCGTATTGAGCGGGAACGGCACGTTATTCTGAAAAATCCGGATACCCAGCGCTGCCACGTTGGTCTGCACCGCTGCGCCATCAAACGCCGTGGGCGTCCCGTTGATGCTCAGCTTCAGCTCCCAGGGGAGGGTGGCCGCGCCACAGTTGATCGTGTAAGGCACCGCCTTGCGGTACTTCACGCCGTCCACGCGCTTTACGCCCACATCGCCAAAATCGACCTCAATCACGTTGCCTGCATCAATGGTGCAAGGCGGAGGTTCGTTCAGCGTTCCGCTGAACGTCAGGTTGGCCGACGCACCACTGCACAGGCCGATGGAACACAAGGCGAGCAATGCTCGCCGCTGCCAGCATCTCATTGGTCATTCCTCTTCATTGATAATCGACCACCAGCGTGGCGGTCGCATCAAATGCCCCTCCCGTCAGCGTGCTGCCCGCCCGTTTGACGGGCACCGCCTGTACGACCGGGAAGTTGGGATAGGTAAAATTCACCGCCCGGTTCAACGGCCAGTCAGCGCCATTGACGAACAGTTTTACGCCGAGGTCGGCCTTGCGCGTCATCAGCACCGTGCCGTCAAACGCAGCGCCTGTGCCCTTGAGCTCCAGCGTCAGTGCATTGCTGAAGGGGGAATCACAGGTGACGGTATAAGGCACACCGCGCCGGTAATTGACCCCATCTACCCGCGATGTCAGCAGATCATTGCCAAAAGGCACGTCCAGCGTACTGCCGCCGTTGATGACGCAGGGCGGAGGCGCAATGATGACCGCGCGAATGGTCAGGCTGGTCTCAGCCAGTACACCTTGGCTTGCGGCCCACAACAGGCCGCCTCCTATAAGAACGGCCCGCGGGCCGGTTGACTTCACCATCGTTGTGCCCTTACTCATAATTGAGCCTGAAATCCACCACGGCCCGAAATGCCCCGCTGGTCAATTGAGCGGAAGTGCGTGTGGGCTGGACCTTCCAGGTCTGGGTATTACTGCCCAGGGGAAGAAACAGGGGTTCACCCCTTGAGCCCAGCTGTACATCTCGCCCCAAGGCATCGGTAAGGTGCAGGCCCATACCGGTGATGCCCTGCACCTTGACCAGCCGTGTGTCATCGGCATCGGCGGGCGCGTAAAACGCCACTGAGACCACGGGTTGAAAGGCGCTCCACACCAGGTTCCCGGTACGTTCACTGCGGATGCCGCCTGCCTTGCGCTGGCAATCGGCAAAGCGCAGTTGAAAGGCCACCGGGCTGGCCTGATCACCAGGGCGTCGCAGTTGGCTGGTCGAAACGGCGCCGAGATCGATGGTTTGATGCAGCGATGTCATTTCCAGGCTGCACGGGGTTTCATGCATGGACCCGCTGATGTTCAGCATCCCGCTCATGCCCTCGACATCCTCTTCAGCGTGCGCAGCCCCCATCGTGGCCAGTAGCAGTGCGCCCAAAACCTTCAAATTGTGCGACTTCATGTCTTTCTCCAGCAGCAGGCACTACTTGTTGGGCGTCGAGGCTTGCGCGTTGACTTTGCAGGTGTCGCCACTGCAGGTGAAAGCCATCAGCGGGCGTCCGCCGTAATCGTTGACGTAAGCCAAGTGTGGGGTTGCGCCGAGTTCTTTCACCGTGAGCCCCAGGGGCAGCGAGCCTTTCGGTGGAACCATCAAGGGTTCAAAGCCGGGCACGGTTTTTCCGTCCTTGCTACTGCGCGCATCCACGAGGGTGACGTAGTAGGGCGTGGGGTTGTTCACCTGATAACGTTCGCCTTCGCGAACGAGCGTCAGCTTTTCCTGCCACGGGTTGGACAGGTCTTGCTGACTTGGCGCAATGGCTTGCGGCCGGTAGAACAATTTGATGCGCGTCTGCAGGGCAATTTGCAGGGTGTTGGGCTTGTCACTGCGCGGCGGAATTTCGCGCAAATTGAAGTAATAAACCGTCTCCCGATCCTGCGGTAACGACTTGGCGGCCGGTAACGCCTGCACTTTCAGCTGGCTTTGTTTGCCAGGTTCCAGGCGTTGTACCGGTGGTAGCACGATCAATGGCGAGGTGATTTTTTTGCCTGCTTCGTCCTCGATCCAGCCCTGAGCCAAATAGGGCAATTGGGTGTTGTTGTTGGTGATGTTCACGCTGGTAGCCTCTTTGCCACCATCAAAAATCACGCGAGTGCGGTCCAGGCCCACGGCGGCGTTGGCGTTCTGGCTCAAGCCCAGAACCAGCAAGGTGAGGGCCGTGAGGGTGAAACGTGTGTTCGGCATCATGAGGATGTTTTCTCCGTATCGGTACGCTTGCCGGTCAATGTGGCGGGCTCGGTCAAGGGTTGTTCAGTGGCTACCAGTTGGCAGCCCAGTTGCAGGGCGTCAGTCAAACCATCAGCCGGCAACACGTCGGGCAGAGTCAGGATGCAGCGTTCGGTGCCGCCCCAACTGACGACCATTCGTTCGCCGGCCTGAATGCCGCTCAGGTAGACGTTGCCGCCATCGTTCACAATGCCGGTGTCCTGCTGTTTCACGTTTTTCACCGTTGCGCCGAAAGGTGGTGAACTGCCATCGGGCAGGCGCAGAACGGCCATGGCTTTCTCGCCGGCAATCACCGCCAGCGACCGATAACCGATAGCGCCTTCGGTGAGCGTCAGTTGCGTAACGGATGAGGTGGCTTCGATATTGCTCGGCAACTTCTCCAGGTCGACACTGGCGGCCGTACGCAGGTAGCTGCCGACGTCGGCAATCACCGCTTTGCCGAACGCATTGCTGCGGGTTGGTGCGCCGTAACCGCGCACCGGCACATCCGGTACACCGCCGGTGTCGACCATCAGGCGGGTTCCGCCGGTACTGTTGGTACGATGCAGGGCCGCGCCATGAGGCGTGAGCGTGCCGCCGCCACGAGCCGATACGCTGAGCGTGGAATAACCGCCTTCCTGCTTGCTGGCGGCAAGGTCGATGTCAGCCTGGTCGCCGACATGGTTCAGGTAACCACTGGCGGCCTTGTCGCTGGCGCTGATCTGGTAACTGTTGCGCTCATCCAGGCGGTCGCTGTAACGCGTGCCGAAACCGTTCTTGCCTGAGGTTCGGTTGGCGTCCATCGACAGTGTGCCGGTGGGCCCAAACGGCAGGCTGACCGTCAGCGAGAGACCGTTATCGCGGTAGTTGTACTCCTGAGTGCGGTGCAGGTTCAGGGACAGGTTCATGTTTTTGACGCTGCCCATATTGAAGTAGCGTGACGCCGACAGGTTCCAGCGCTGAGTGGCGGGGCGCCCCCAATAGGTTTGTTTGTTGTAGCTGGCGTACACCGTGGCCCCCAGATCACGGAACTGCTTGTTCACAGTCGCGGTATAGAGCGCCTTGCTGTCGCCGATCGGTCGCCAATCCCTTGGAAGCTCACCGTTGGGGTCACGCCCGGCGAGTTCGCCGTTCATGCCGTAATGACGAGCATCCAGGTATTCACTCATGCTCAGGTAGTTCTTCTCGGAAAACCGGTAGCCGGCGAAAGTGACTTGGCTGTCGTACTCTTCGAAGTGCTTGGAATATTGAAGGCGGTACGATTTGCCCGAGAGCGTTTCGCCCCACAGCTCGGCACGGGATTGAGTAACATCCACCGAGAGCGCACCGAATGCCAGCAGGTCGCGGCCCACACCGGCCGACAGGGCGCCGTAGTTGTTGTCCGTGATGCCGCCGCCATACAGCGACCAGCCGTTGCTGACCCCCCACGAAAACTCCCCGGTTCCGAAAAAGTCTCCGTCGGCGCCGTATTGAAGATTGGACGGTCGCCCTGCGGACACCTTGTACCGAACGTGCCCGGGGCGCGTGAGGTAGGGCACGCCAGCGGTATCGAACTGGAAGGTGTGCACCGAGCCATCCTGTTCTTCCACCCGCACATCCAGCCGCCCGGTCACCGCATCGTTCAGGTCTTGAATGCGAAAAGGGCCTGCCGCAACCAGCGTTTCATAGAGCACGCGCCCTTGTTGGCTGACGATGACCTTGGCGTTGGTTTTGGCCACGCCAACCACTTCCGGGGCATAGCCGCGCAAGTTGGGTGGCAACTGGCTTTCGTCCGAGTTGAGCGCGGCACCGGTAAAACGGAAGCTGTCAAACAGGTCCGAGTACAGATAGTTTTCGCCCACGATCAGCCGTGCCTGCAGTTGCGGAATAGCGCGGTAGGCGTAATAGCGGCTCCACTCCAATTGCTGCCGGCGCCCGGACGAATCCGAGCGGTCCTGGTCAACACGGCCCTGCCAATCCGCCCTCAAGCGCCAGGCGCCGGCATTGGCCCCGACGGTGCCGTTGCCACTGAGGTTGTTGCGCGTGCGGTCATTTTTCTGGTGACTGGTTTGCGCCGTCATGTTGTAGTCAATCAGCAACCCTGGTACTCCGTCATCCCAGCGTGAGGGCGGGTCCCAATTGATGGCGCTGTATTCAAGGTAGGCTTGAGGCAAGTTAATGTTGAGGGTGGAAGTGGCCAGATCGCCACTGACTTCCATCCCTGGCAAACTTTGAGTCTCCAGACACTCGCCCTCTTTCCACCACACCAACTTGGCGGCACCGGACTTCTTTAAACCCAATTGCTCTACAAGGTTTCGGGATAAACAGGCCTGGCTGCCTTTGGGGTCACCGTCGGGCGGGTAAAACGCCACTGAGTGTTCTGAAATGGGCTGGTTATTAATCTGTATAACCATTGAATACGTGCCCGGCAGAATAAAGCCGCTGCGTGCAAACTGGGACAAATCAATATTAGAACGATCATTAAGATCAAGAACGTCGGTATTAAATTCGATATCTCCGGCAGCCAGCGCGGTGCCTGCCACAGACATTAAGCTGCCCACCAATAAACGAGGGCGCATTGTTTTTTTGATCTTCGACGCATTCAGCATGAAAGCAACCCATCAATGTTCAAAAGTATTCCAACTTGAACCGCACCGCAGCACTGTGAGCGCCTGGCAACATCTGCAGCCCGTTGCCGACCAGGCGAAGTGTGTAGTTCAGCGTCATGTCACCTTCATTCAACGGATGCGGAGTCATCCGCTCGCCCGGGACACTTTCCTCGCCCCTGGAGTCCCAAATATGCAAAGCCACCCCCTGGGACAGACCTGAAGCCGCAAAGGAACGGCCGTCCCTGTCGCGAGCGCCGTCAAACGTCACCCTCAGGTGTTCCCAGTCAGGCAACGTAGCGCCAGGGCGATTCGGGTCAGGGCGGGTCAATGAGCAATTGATCAACCGCAGTTGGAAGGGGTGGGGGGCGCCCAGCGCATTGCGCAAAAGCCGGCCGATGGGCTCGGCAGGCATCTCGATCGTTTGATCGACACTGGACAGTTCCAGCCCGCAGGCGGAATCAATGATTTGTCCGCCGAGTGTGACAACGCCATCGCCTTGATTTTGCGCAACCGCGCAGGGGCTGATGAGCGTCATCAGTGAAGTGGTAATAGCGAGGCTTATGAATGTTTTCACTGTGGTCTCCCGCCAGATTTCCCCCGCCACTTGAACAAGTGGCGGGGGAATCACTTACTGATAAGCCAGGGTGAAGTTGGTGACTGCAGTGAAATCACCCGGAACGACAGCACCGGTCGCAGCACCTTGCACGTAGGCACCGAACTCCAGAGTGTTATCACCGGCGACAATGGCTTGTGGGGTGGTCGGCACGCCGAGTTCAATCGGGCTGCCGCCATGGGTCATCATCACGCCGATGTTGCCCGCGCCCCCGACGGTGCCGATCGCACCCGGTACCACGGTCGACGGTGCAGCGGTGAAGGTGGTGGTGACGGTGTTGTCGGTAAGGCCAGTCAGATCACAGCCCTCAAGTTCGATTCGTACAGGCCGTGGGTTGGATTTGCCGCCATTTTGCAATTGGTGCTTTGCAATGGCCCCCAGGTGAACTGACTGATCCACGGATTCAGGCTTGATGGAACAAGCGCCCGAGTGAACCGACCCCAAAAACGTAACCGTTCCATCCGCTGCCTGGGCAGTGGAGATCGAACCCACGAGCAGACTGATAGCCAACAGCGCAGTTTTCATTTCAGTTTTCATTTGCAAAGACCCATCTATTAGTAAAAGTCATGAATAAATCCCGTCACAGTTGCGTGCAGGATTTTCCAGGCGTGCAAGAATGGCCAACGCCATTGCGAACCTGTTGTTATCGCTTCGAGTTTTCCAAAGTTGCAGTGTGACGCAGTTGGTTTTTCCAACTATTTGCATTGCAAAATCCGGTTTGTTCGAAGCCCGGCAATTGTCCGGTCTGTGCGAGAAAAAGTAAGTCGCCGGATTCGTTTAGTTGCGTAGTTTGGGTGTGTCGGAATGTGTAAGAGAGTTATGGCTATTTGCAAAAAATAGAAATGCGACTGTAGGAAGTTAACTACATGACGCTTAGTGAGAATGTTTTATACTTGGCGATATCTGTAAGACTAGGATTACAGCGCCACAAAAACAATGGTGGCTATTGTGGTTTCGACCAACTAACGCAAGGCGCAGGGCAATAAGTGTCCCGACTGAAAATATCAACGCGCACAAAAAAGCCCCGGTCAACGGGGCTTTTTTGGGGAGCAGTGCGCGGCTTACTTGCCTTTGGGTCGTTTGCTCGACGCGTGGCCTGCTTCATCCACAAACACTTCAGCCACTGCAATGGCTTCGCGTTCGGTTGCGAATGCGCCGGCAACGCTGTCGCCGTGGAAGTTGATCAAGTGCCAGCCGTCCGCTCGCTGTGTGATCAGGTAGCCGTTTACGCCTTTTGGTTCCGACATCTATCAATCTCGTGGTGTGGTTCAAGCGGGCCATGATAGCGCCAAATACCCTGCAGGCGGGCAAGTTGTTACAGGTCAGTGCCCAGCAGGAAAAACCGTGCTAAAACGGTAGAAGCCCTTTGAAACGGGGCGGGGCAGGGTGTGGGTTGTGGTGCCGCTGGTAAGGCCGTGTGCAGGATCAGCGGAACTTACGCCGACATTTTTTCTCTATGTTGACATCGCAACGCCAGCAGGACCCATTGTAAGGTGACTGCGGCCTGATTAGACTGCGCCGAATTCCGTACGCACAGCCCTTTGTAAGGACTCATATGATCAAGAAATGCTTGTTCCCAGCAGCCGGTTACGGCACTCGCTTCTTGCCAGCGACCAAAGCCATGCCCAAAGAGATGCTGCCGGTGGTGAACAAGCCACTGATTCAGTACGGCGTCGAAGAGGCACTGGATGCCGGCCTGAACGAAATCTCCATTGTGACCGGCCGTGGTAAGCGCGCGCTAGAAGATCACTTCGATATCAGCTACGAGCTGGAAAACCAGATCAAGGGCACCGACAAGGAAAAGTACCTGGTTGGTATCCGTAAATTGCTCGACGAGTGCTCGTTCTCCTACACCCGTCAGACCCAGATGAAAGGCCTCGGCCACGCAATCCTGACCGGCCGCCCGCTGATCGGTGACGAACCGTTCGCCGTGGTATTGGCGGACGACCTGTGCGTCAACCTGGAAGGCGACGGCGTACTGACCCAGATGGTCAAGCTGTACCAGAAGTACCGCTGCACCATCGTTGCGGTCATGGAAGTGAACCCGACTGAAACCAACAAGTACGGCGTGATTGCTGGCGACGACATTGGCGACGGTCTGATCCGCGTACGCGACATGGTTGAAAAACCGGCACCGGAAGACGCGCCTTCGAACCTGGCGATCATCGGCCGTTACATCCTGACCCCGGACATCTTCAAACTGATCGAAGAAACCGAGCCAGGCAAAGGCGGCGAAATTCAGATTACTGACGCCTTGTTGAAGCAAGCCAAAGACGGCTGCGTGATTGCCTACAAGTTCAAGGGCCAGCGTTTCGACTGCGGTGGCGCTGAAGGCTACATTGAGGCGACCAACTTCTGCTACGAGCACTTCTACAAAACCGGCAAGGCCTACTGATCCAAAGTAGCCCTGCTGTGAAAAAGCCACCTTCGGGTGGCTTTTTCGTTTTTCAGCCCCATGTAAGTCGGTATGCTGATGTTCTGCCGAGGAGAGTGAAATGGCCTACGATTTTGACCTGTATGTAATTGGCGCCGGTTCCGGCGGTGTTCGGGCGGCGCGCTTTGCCGCGGGCTTTGGTGCCAAAGTAGCAGTCGCGGAAAGCCGCTACCTGGGCGGCACCTGTGTAAACGTTGGCTGCGTGCCGAAAAAGCTGTTGGTGTATGGCGCGCATTTCGCTGAAGACTTCGAGCAAGCCAGCGGTTTTGGCTGGTCATTGGGCGAGGCGAGCTTTGACTGGGCGACGCTGATCGCCAACAAGGACCGCGAAATCAATCGCCTCAATGGCATCTACCGCAACCTGTTGGTCAACAGCGGCGTGACACTGCATGAGGGGCATGCACGTCTGGTGGGGCCCAATGAGGTGGAAATCAACGGCGAGCGCTTCACTGCCAAGCATATTCTGATCGCCACGGGCGGCTGGCCGCAAATTCCGGATATTCCGGGGCGTGAGCACGCGATTGGCTCCAATGAGGCGTTCTTCCTTAAGGAGTTGCCAAAACGTGTTCTGGTGGTGGGTGGTGGTTACATCGCTGTTGAGTTCGCCGGTATTTTCCACGGCCTGGGCGCGCAGACCTCACTGCTGTATCGCGGCGACCTGTTCCTGCGCGGTTTTGACGGATCGGTGCGCACCCATCTGAAAGAAGAGCTGACCAAGCGTGGCCTGGATCTGCAATTCAACGCCGACATCGAGCGCATCGACAAACAAGCCGATGGCAGCCTCAGGGCAACCTTGAAAGACGGCCGCGTGCTGGAAGCCGATTGCGTGTTCTATGCCACCGGCCGCCGCCCGATGCTGGATAACCTGGGGCTGGAAAACACCGGCGTCACACTGGACGAGCGCGGCTTTGTCAAAGTGGATGAGCAGTACCAGACTGCCGAATCCTCGATCCTGGCCATCGGCGACGTGATTGGCCGCGTGCAATTGACGCCGGTGGCCCTGGCCGAAGGCATGGCGGTTGCGCGTCGCCTGTTCAAGCCCGAGCAGTATCGTCCGGTCGATTACGCGATGATCCCGACGGCGGTGTTCAGCCTGCCGAACATCGGTACCGTGGGCCTGACGGAAGAAGAAGCGAAGAAGAGCGGGCACAAGGTGCAGATCTTCGAAAGCCGTTTCCGCCCGATGAAGCTGACCCTGACCGAGTGCCAGGAAAAAACCCTGATGAAGCTGGTGGTCGATGCCGACACCGACAAAGTCCTGGGCTGCCACATGGTCGGCCCGGACGCCGGCGAGATCGTGCAAGGTCTTGCAATCGCGCTCAAAGCGGGCGCAACCAAGCAACACTTCGACGAAACCATCGGCGTGCACCCTACGGCGGCGGAAGAATTCGTCACCATGCGCACGCCAAAGGCCGATTGATCAGGTTGCAGGCGTTGCCTCTGGCGCCGCTGCAATGGCGGCTGCCAGGCGCAATGCCTCGATACTGGAATGGGCCTTGATCAGGTCCAATTCCTGCGCCTTGTTGGCCTGCTGCTGAAGCTCCAGCGTTTCCAGGCGTGACTGGCTTTCCACTGTCGCAACGCGCAAGCGTTCCTGGAGCAGGGTGCGTTCGTTTTCAATTTGGCTGATGTGCTCGCTCAGCGTTGACTGCTGAGCCTGGTCTTTGCGGGCTTGCTCCAGCGCAGCAGCCAGCTCTTTTGCCGTAACGCGGTGCTCAATCAACAGACGCTCGTTGTCTCGATGCAGCTGGGTGATCTCATCCTGACGCACGATCGCACTTTGTTGGGCTTGGCGGATCTCTGCCTGCACCTGTTGCAACTGGCTTTCGTGGCGTCGCTGCTCTTGTTCGCGCTGTTCCTTGACCGCATTTCGGTAATGCTCCAGGGCATCCCGAGCGTGCAAGTGCTTGTCTTCCAGCGAGCGAATCTGCTCGTCCTTGTCGTTGATCCTCAGTTCGTAATCATTGCAAGCCTGGCTGAGTCCCGCATTTCGGGTTTGCTCGGTTTGCAGGCTGGTGCGGGTGGTTTGCAGCGCGGCGCTTTCTTCCGACAGAGCGGCAGTCTGGATCTCAAATTGTTGCTTGAGTTGGCCGTGTGCCTCTTCAAGTGCTTCGACTTGGGCGAGCAGGGCGGCTTTGTGTTGCTCGAACTGCTGCAGCGCCAAGTCAATGGGCTCCTGAGCCTTCTCCTTCAGGCGCTGGGCGAGTCGTGCCACCAGTTCGCCGAGCTCGTCGTCAATCGGCGCTTCAGTGATGGTGAGGCGGGTTTCGCTCTCGTCCAGTTCTTTCAAATAGCGGTGAATCGTGGTTTTCGAACCCGTGTTGCCCATTTCGATGCGGACTGCATCGATGCTGGGGTTCTCGCCTCGGGCAAGGATCGCCAGGCGTGCCGTCTGAACTACTGCTTTATTTATGCCGCCGCGAGCCATGGGGTCTCCGTCGATTTAGTACTGTGGTACGTGGTATGTAGATACATACTGTAACACGGATAAAAATGCGTTTAAATTCATGATTTAACAGATGGGATATTGGCGTATTATCCCGTATCAGTCGGTTTTAAGCGCCGGTATTCCCTTCAGCAGTATGAATGAGCGCCCTCATGAGCGATCTGGATCGTTATCTCAATGCAGCCACCCGCGATAACACGCGGCGCAGTTATCGCGCAGCCATCGAGCATTTCGAAGTGAATTGGGGCGGGTTTCTGCCCGCGAGCAGCGATAGCGTGGCGCGTTACCTGGTGGCCCATGCGGGCGTGCTGGCCGTGAACACCTTGAAGCTGCGGCTCTCGGCATTGGCGCAATGGCACACCAGCCAAGGGTTCCCGGACCCGACCAAGGCGCCGGTGGTGCGTAAAGTGCTCAAGGGCATCCGCGCCGTGCACCCGGCGCGGGAAAAACAGGCAGAGCCGTTGCAGCTCAAGCATTTGGAGCAGGTGGTTGCATCACTTGAAACCGAAGCGAAGGAAGCGGCAGAGGCTCAGGACCCACCGCGCTTGCTGCGTGCCAAGCGCGACACGGCATTGATCCTGCTCGGCTTCTGGCGCGGCTTTCGTAGCGATGAGCTGTGCCGTCTGGATGTTCAGCACGTCCAGGCTGTCCCTGGCGCCGGCATCAGTCTGTATCTGCCGCGCAGCAAAAGTGACCGCGATAACCTCGGCAAAACCTATCAGACCCCGGCATTGCTGCGCCTGTGCCCCGTGCAGGCCTACAGCGAATGGCTGAGTACCTCGGCTTTAGTGCGCGGCCCGGTGTTCAGAGGCATCGACCGCTGGGGCAACCTGAGCGAGGAGGGGTTGCACCCCAACAGTGTGATCCCTTTGTTGCGCCAGGCGTTGGAGCGTGCGGGCATCCCTGCCGAGCAATACACCAGCCATTCCCTGCGCCGTGGCTTCGCCACGTGGGCCCATCGCAGTGGCTGGGATTTGAAGTCGCTGATGAGTTACGTCGGCTGGAGCGACATGAAATCGGCCATGCGCTATGTTGAAGCGACGCCCTTTCTCGGCATGACATTGGCCAGCCCGCCGCTGATTTGAGATTTCTTCTATTAATACAGATACCTGATAGGGAAAACCAATCGTCAGCATCAGGTTTGCCAATGAGCCATCGCCGGAAAGAGTGGGTAGGATTCATCTCATCAACTTCTTAACCCTGACGGAGAGTCAACGATGCCTATCATCAACAGCCAAGTAAAACCGTTCAAAGCTACCGCGTACAAAAACGGCAACTTCGTAGACGTGTCGGACGCTGACCTGAAAGGCAAATGGTCCGTTGTGTTCTTCTACCCAGCTGACTTCACCTTCGTTTGCCCAACCGAGCTGGAAGACCTGGCCGACAACTACGCCGAATTCCAGAAGCTGGGCGTCGAAATCTACAGCGTTTCCACCGACACCCACTTTGCTCACGCTGCCTGGCACAACACCTCGCCAGCCATCGGCAAAATCCAGTACACCATGATCGGCGACCCAACTCTGACCATCTCCCGCAACTTCGACGTGCTGATCGAAGAAGCTGGCCTGGCAGACCGCGGTACTTTCGTGATCAACCCGGAAGGCCAGATCAAAATCGTTGAACTGAACGACGGAGGTGTTGGCCGTGACGCTTCCGAGCTGCTGCGCAAAATCAAGGCCGCTCAGTACGTTGCTGCTCACCCAGGCGAAGTGTGCCCAGCCAAGTGGAAAGAAGGCGAGGCCACCCTGGCTCCGTCCCTGGACCTGGTCGGCAAGATCTAAGTCTGTGAAGTCTCAAGGGCGGGTTTCCGCACCTAAGTAAGCTGCAACCGCCCCCAAAACGCCCGGGCGAGATTCGCTCGGGCGTTTTTTTGTCTGCAATAAACCGAATGAACAGGAAATCGCCCGTATGTTGGACGCCAATCTTAAAGCTCAGTTGAAGTCATACCTGGAACGGGTCACCCAGCCGATCGAGATCGTCGCCTCCCTCGACGACGGCGCGAAATCCCAGGAAATGCTTGCCCTTTTGCAAGACGTCGTCAGCCTCACCACGCTGATTACGTTGAAAACCGATGGCGATGATGCGCGCAAGCCTTCGTTCTCCATCAACCGCCCGGGTGCCGACATCAGCCTGCGTTTCGCCGGCATCCCCATGGGCCATGAATTCACTTCGCTGGTGTTGGCCCTGCTGCAAGTCGGTGGCCACCCGTCGAAGGCCAGTGTCGAAGTGATTGAACAGATCCGCGCCCTCAAAGGCGAGTTCAGCTTCGAGACGTACTTCTCGCTGTCGTGCCAGAACTGCCCGGACGTGGTCCAGGCGTTGAACCTGATGGCCGTACTTAACCCGAACATCCGCCACGTCGCCATTGACGGCGCGCTGTTTCAGGCAGAAGTCGATGAGCGCCAGATCATGGCGGTTCCGAGCGTTTACCTCAACGGCGTGAACTTCGGCCAAGGTCGTATGGGCCTGGAAGAAATCCTCGCCAAGCTCGACACCAGCGGCATCGAAAAAGCCGCCGAGAAAATCAGCGCCAAAGACGCCTTTGATGTGCTGGTGGTTGGTGGTGGTCCCGCCGGTTCCGCTGCTGCGATCTACGCTGCACGTAAAGGCATCCGCACCGGCGTGGCCGCTGAGCGTTTTGGCGGGCAAGTGCTGGACACCATGTCCATCGAGAACTTCATCTCGGTGCAGGAAACCGAAGGCCCGAAACTGGCCAGCGCCCTTGAAGCCCACGTGCGTCAGTACGACGTGGACATCATGAACCTGCAACGTGCCAGCAGTTTGATCCCTGCGAAAAACGCCGGTGAGTTGCATGAGATTCGCTTCGAAAGCGGTGCCACGCTCAAGTCCAAGACCGTGATTCTGGCTACCGGTGCCCGCTGGCGCGAAATGGGTGTGCCGGGCGAGCAAGAGTACAAAGCCAAGGGCGTCTGTTTCTGCCCGCACTGCGATGGTCCGTTGTTCAAGGGCAAGCGCGTGGCGGTGATCGGCGGCGGTAACTCCGGTGTTGAAGCGGCCATCGACCTGGCCGGTATCGTCAGCCACGTCACCTTGCTTGAGTTCGACAGCAAGCTGCGCGCCGACGCGGTGTTGCAGCGCAAGCTCTACAGCCTGCAGAACGTAGACGTGATCACCAGTGCGTTGACCAGTGAAGTGAAAGGTGATGGCCAGAAAGTCACCGGCCTGGCCTACAAGGATCGCGACAGTGGCGAGTTCAAGACCATCGACCTGGAAGGCATCTTTGTGCAGATCGGTTTGCTGCCTAACACCGACTGGCTCAAAGGCACTGTGGAACTGACACCGCGTGGTGAGATCATTGTCGATGCGCGTGGCGAAACTTCTTTGCCGGGTGTGTTTGCCGCCGGTGACGTGACTACCGTGCCGTACAAACAGATCGTGATTGCAGTAGGCGAGGGCGCCAAGGCTTCCCTGAGTGCTTTTGATCACCTGATCCGCACGTCATAACTTCAGCCGCCATAAAAAAACCCATGAGCGATCATGGGTTTTTTATTGGGCGATACGTTTACAGCGGCGCTGGTTGAATAATCTCAACCCAGTACGCATCCGGGTCCTTGATGAAGGCCAGGCTTTTCATGCGCCCATCACTCAGGCGCTTCTGGAAGTCGCAACCCAAGGCTTCGAAACGCTCGCACGCCGCCACGATATCCGGCACCGAAATGCAGATGTGGCCGAAGCCGCGCGGGTCGGTGTTGCCGTTGTGGTAGGCGAAATCGGCGTCGTTTTCGGTGCCGTGGTTGTGGGTCAGTTCCAGAATGCCTGGAATCGACTTCATCCACTGAGTGCGCGCGGCGGCGTCGGCCGGTATCTGGGCCTTGTCCACCAGGGCCAGGAAGTACAGGCTGAATTCGGCTTCGGGGAAATCGCGCTTTTCAACCAGGGAAAAACCGAGGACGCGGGTGTAAAAGTCCAGCGATTTGGTGATGTCCTTGACCCGCAGCATGGTGTGGTTAAACACAAAGTTCGCGGTAGCGGTGTCAGGTTGGGCAGTGACGCCCGCAAAAGTGTTCAGATCGTGCAGGCTCATGGGCCCTCCAGAAAAAAATGGGGCAAACGCGACTTGAAAAATGAGGCGCGGTCCGTTGGCTTGCGGCAAGCGTCCATGCAGCCAGGCCATGATACGCAAGGCCTGCCCGCTGCGCCAAATGAAAAAGGTCACGCGGGCCTTGCGACCAGCGGGTGCGGGGGCTCAAACTTTGCCGCTTGAACCTTGGGTGTTTTTCGCAATGATTGAATTTCGTAAACCGCTGTTGAGTGCCGTGTGTTTGCTGTTGGGAAGCCCATTCGCGTGGGCGGCTGACCCGGAAATTCACTGGCCCAGCGGCTGGCAGGTCGAAGAAGTCGTCCCCGACGGCGAGGCGCCGGTAAAACCTCAAGCTGTTTCCCGCCAGCGCGCGATCAAGAATGATGAAAATGGCAATACCTTGATGGTCATGGAGTTGACCGGCACACCGATTGAGGCCGGCCATAAAGTTAATCTTCAGGGGGTATTGCTGGAGATGCGCAAATCCATCCAGAAGGATTTTGCCGGTGGTGGTTATCAAAGCGTGTGCAGCAAGATGCACCCAACGACTTTAAGTAAGCTTGACGCGCTGGAAACTACTTGCGTGATTACGGAGAACGGACGCCACGTGTTGTCGCAAACATTGGTGGGCGCGGTTGACGCTGATAAAGCCTATGTTTTTTCGTACGCAGGCCAGGCCGATGCCTACGAAGCCAGCAAGGATGAAGTCAATTCGGTGCGCGATAGCCTGAAACTTTAAATCTGGCGAGCGGGTCGATTTTGAACAAAATGAAACGTTGGTTAAGTTCGTTTTGGAACCCTGAAAAAAAGCCCCGCATTCGCGGGGCTTTTTTTTAATCCAGTCGGATCACTTGCGCAACCAGGACTCTACGGTGTCCGCACCGTGCTCTTCTTTCCAGGCCTTGAGGCCGCGGTGGTTGCCGCCTTTAGTCTCGATCAGCTCGCCGGTGTGCGGGTTGTGGTAAACCTTGACTACACGTGCGCGGCGTTGTTTTGGTGCGGCAGAGGCCGCAACACCGGCCTTGCCAGCGTTGGGGTCAAGAATCGAGATGATGTCGCGCAGGCCCTTGCCGTAGCTCTTCATCAGCGCTTGAAGCTTTTCTTCGAATTCGATTTCTTTCTTCAGGCCGGCGTCGTTCTTCAAGGACTCCAGCTGGGCCAGCTGTTCTTGAAGGGCTTTTTCTGCTGCGCGAAATTCGGCGAGTCTGGACAAAATCTGTACTCCAATAGTGTAGTTTGCTGATATCAACTGCAGACAAAGCTATAAGCCAGGCGCTTATAAAACAACTCAAAGAAAGAGGCCTTTCTGCGAGTCTGCTCAGGCAGGAAAAATTGTAGTAGTTAATGCGCTACGAGTAAATCACGTCTTTTGTCTCAATAAGATATTTCATCCAGCACCGTAGCTGGCTATTCAATGGCTTGCCAAAGATTTAATAAACTCGGCACACGGCAATGGCCGACCAAACAGATACCCTTGCAGGAAATCTACCCCCTGCGCCGCCAGATATTCGCACTGTTCGGCGGTTTCGACGCCCTCGGCCACAATGCCCAGGTCCAGCTTGCCGGACAGTTCTATGATGCTGTCCAGAATATGCCGCGAGAGTGCGTCAGCCCCAATCATGGCAACGAAACTTTGATCAATCTTCAAGTAGTCCACATTAAAATTGCGCAAATAACCCAGACTGGAATGGCCGGTTCCAAAGTCATCGATTGCGATCATGACCCCCAGTTGATGCAAGGCGTCGAACAGGCTGCGGGTGATGTCGGTCGGTTCAATCAACTCGCGTTCGGTCAACTCCAGCACCAGCGTGACCTGGCCTGGCGCGAAGGCGGCGAGAAACTCCCGGCAGTCGTCCACCAGCGCCAAATCCTGGCAATGGCGCGCGGTAATGTTCACGCCAATGTGGAAGCCCGGCGAGAAACGCCCAGCATGAGGCGCAAGTTGCGCAGCTGTCTGGCGCAGCAGCGCCCGGGTCATGGGCACGATCAACCCTGAATGCTCGGCCAATGGAATGAACAGGTCCGGGCGCACCAGGCCTTCTTTCGGATGCTGCCAGCGCATCAATACTTCGCACCCGGCCCATTCTCGGGTATCGCCGCGCACCACCGGCTGGAAATACGGAATGAACTCATTGGCACCCAATGCACGCTGCAGCTCGTGGGTCGGGGCTGATGAGCGCTTTTGCAGCCAATGCGCCAGCGTGCCTGCCAGCACGCCAAAAAATACCAGCAAGCTGAACAGCGCCGGGTAGCGAGCTTCCATATAACGCCACACCTCACCGGAGGGCATGCCGGCATCGACGCTGTAGTGATAGCGCGCGGAAGCCAGGTGATGATGGGCCACCGGGAATTGCGGCACGGCCGCTTCATGGACTTTCCCGTCGGCATCCAGCCAGTTCGGCCCGACTTGCAGAACCAAGTGGGCGTAGCGGCTGATAAGGCGCAAAGCGTTGGTCAGATGGTAGCCGTCAATGGATGCAAACGCGGCCTTGTCGCCCTCGACCAAGCGGTAGACCAGCAGCGCCGTATCCGGCGTTACCGGGTTGCCATTCATCAACCACAGCGTGCCATCTACATAATCATCCGGGTTCACCGGTGACTGGTAATGGTCGCCGAACAGCGAACTGCAATAGATGTTCTTTTGCCAGGACAGTGTTGTCGCTCGGACAAAGGGCCGGCGCGTCACTTGTTCGCGTAGCGCCAGTTGGGCGCCGTTGTCGCATGGCTGGCCTGCCAGCGGCAGTAAGCTTTGAGCGGCGAGGGCCGTGTTGTTGAGCATCAGGTCAAACTGGCGCACTGCCTCCTGAGCGGTCTGCGCGGTGCTTTGCTCCAGGGTCCGCTCAGCTTGCCAGTGCAGGATGACCACCCCCAGCGCAATCGGCAGCAGGCCGCTGAGGCCGGTTATCAAATAGCGGGTGGCGCGTTTTCGCGGGCCGTTGACAGTCAGGGGCATGGGTATAACGGCCTGTTGCAAAGTGAGGAAAGCGCCGAAGGGCCAATCAGATGAATCGATGATAGATGGCCCGCAGGAAATAAGCTCGCCGCACCTGACCGTTTGGTGGGGGCGGTGACTAGAAATCCATGCCTTGTGCCAGCGTGATGAACGCCCGCGCTGCCGGCGTTGATTCACGCTGGTCCAGCACCGCCAGGCCGATTTCACGGTTCACGGGGGGGGAGAGTGGCCGCACCTGGTAGCGAGGGTCAGCTGCCTCGGGCAATGACGCCTGCGCCACCACGCTGACGCCATCGCCCCGGCTTACCGCCGCCACAGTGCTGAGCAACTGCGAATAGCGGTAACGCACGTTCGGTGTGAGCCGCGCTGTACTGAACAATCGTGAAACCAGCTCCAGCGAGCCCGCTTCAGTCAGGATAAAGGGGCCCTCACACAACGCCTTCAGCGTCACGTTGGGCTGTGCGCAAAGAGGGTGGTCAGCGGGCAGCAAGGCAACCATCTGGTCCTTGAACAGTGCAAACGTATCGAAACGCTCCTGCTCCAGCACCACAAACCCCACGTCAATGCGCCGTTCTTCCAGCCACTGGATCACTTGGCGGTCCGGGCCTTCGTCCACATGCACTTCGATGCCGGGGTGCTCGTGCCGAAACGCCTTGAGAATGCGCGGCAGCAAGCGGTTGGACGATGTCGGGCCGAACGAGCCGATGCGCAGCGTGCCACGCTTCATCCCGCGCGCATCGGAAGCTTCTTGTTGCAGGGTGCTGACCACACCGAGCAGGGTGCGTGCGCGCATCAGCAATTGCTGGCCGATGTCACTGAGTTCAACCTGGGTTTGATGCCGGCGAAACAACTCGACGCCCAGTTCCAGCTCAAGTGCTTTGATGGCATGGGACACCGCGGACTGGCTGATCCCCAAACGATGGGCAGCACTGGTAAAACCCTGCAACTCGGCCACGCGCGAAAAGATTTCCAGCTGGGTAAGTGTCATGAGTGTTTACTCATTTTACGATGATGGATCATTAGCTGGAGGATACGCCAATCCTGATCCCAAAAGAGCACGTTTTGATGACGCATTCCTCTGACCGCCTGACCTACATGAAGCTCGCCTCGGTCACCATGATCTGGGGCGCCACCTTTGTTGCCGGCCGCTACCTGGCATCCGGCGTGGATCCGCTGCTGGCGTCGACGTTGCGCTTTGCGCTGGCCAGTGCGGCGTTACTGGTATTCATGGCATTGGCCCGTATTCCTCTGGTTCGGCCCAGCGCAAGGCAACTGGTGCAACTGGCGATGCTGGGTTTCTTCGGCATTTACGTTTACAACCTGTGCTTTTTCTACGGGCTGCATTACATCAATGCATCCAGGGCTTCGCTGATCGTGGCGTTGAACCCGGCCGTGATCGGGCTGGCGTCTTGGTTGCTGTTCAAGGAACGCTTGGGGCAGGCCAAACTGATCGGCATCGCCTTGTGCCTGGGCGGTGCAGGGGCGGTCATTTTCAGCCGTAACCCCAAGCTTCTGGACGGTGCCGCGCATGCCTGGGTCGGCGATGTGCTGATTTTTGGCTGCGTGGTGGGGTGGGGCGCGTACTCGCTGTTTTCCCGTGGCCTTAACCAGTCGCTGGGTGCGTTGCAGACGGTGACCTGGTCAATCTTGCTCGGCACCTTGATGCTGACAATGACCAGCGCACTCAGTGGCCGGCTGACATCTGCCGCTGTACACGCGATCGAGCCGGCACAATGGCTGAGCCTGCTTTATCTCGGCGTGCTGGGCTCGGCAGTGGCTTACATCTTCTGGTACGACGGCATCCGCCACATCGGCGCAACCCGGGCAGGCGTCTTTATTGCCCTTAACCCGCTGACGGCCGTCGTCTGTGGCGCGGTGCTGCTGGGCGAGCAACTGACGCTGCCTATGGCCGTGGGCGGGGCGCTGATCCTGCTCGGCATCTACCTGTGCAACAAACCCCTTGCACAGCCGCAGGCAATGGGGATTTGATAAGAGTACGGACAAACGCTGTTACGCTGTGTAGAATCGATTTACGCATACAAGAATATGGACTTGCGCTCACGCAAGCCTCGGCCGTCAGAGACTGATGACACCATGAAGCTACTCGGCTCCCCCCTCATCTTTGGTGACTTCCTCGCCCGCAGCGTGCGAGGGCTCTCCTGTGCGCCACCCTGCCACCTCATCCTTGCTCGCAAATAACTCTTTATTGACTACAAGAATGAGGCGCCAACATGGCCGACCAATATGAAAACCCAATGGGCCTGATGGGTTTTGAATTTATCGAATTCGCATCGCCCACCCCGGGCACCCTGGAGCCGATCTTCGAGATCATGGGCTTCACCAAAGTCGCGACCCACCGCTCCAAGAACGTGCACCTGTATCGCCAGGGCGAGATCAACCTGATCCTCAACAACGAGCCCGACAGCCTCGCGTCCTACTTTGCGGCCGAGCACGGCCCATCGGTGTGCGGCATGGCGTTCCGCGTCAAAGACTCGCAGCAAGCCTACAACCGCGCGCTGGAACTCGGCGCCCAGCCCATCCATATCCAGACCGGCCCGATGGAGCTGAACCTGCCGGCCATCAAGGGCATCGGTGGCGCACCGCTGTACCTGATTGACCGTTTCGGCGAAGGCAGCTCGATCTACGACATCGACTTTGTCTACCTCGAAGGCGTCGAGCGCAACCCGGTGGGTGCGGGCCTCAAGGTCATCGACCATCTGACCCACAACGTCTATCGGGGGCGCATGGTCTATTGGGCCAACTTCTACGAGAAGCTGTTCAACTTCCGTGAAGCGCGCTACTTCGACATCAAGGGCGAATACACCGGCCTGACGTCCAAAGCCATGAGCGCCCCGGACGGCATGATCCGTATTCCGCTGAACGAGGAGTCGTCCAAGGGCGCGGGCCAGATCGAAGAGTTCCTGATGCAGTTCAATGGCGAGGGCATCCAGCACGTGGCGTTCCTCACCGACGACCTGATCAAGACGTGGGACGCCCTGAAGAAGATCGGCATGCGCTTCATGACCGCGCCGCCCGACACCTACTACGAAATGCTTGAAGGCCGCCTGCCAAACCACGGCGAGCCGGTGGACCAACTGCAGGCACGTGGCATTCTGCTCGATGGCTCCTCGATTGAAGGCGACAAGCGCCTGCTGCTGCAAATCTTCTCGGAAACCCTGATGGGCCCGGTGTTCTTCGAGTTCATCCAGCGCAAGGGCGACGATGGATTTGGCGAAGGCAACTTCAAGGCCCTGTTCGAGTCGATCGAGCGTGATCAAGTGCGTCGGGGTGTATTGACCGCCGACTGACCCAATAAAAAGCCCGGCTTCGGCCGGGCTTTTTATTGCCTGATATTCAGGCCTTGCGCTGACGTACCAGATGCTTGAAGCCTTCGTACACCAATACCATCACCGCCAGCCAGATCGGTATATAGGTCAACCATTGGCTGCCCTTGATGCCTTCGCCCAATATCAACGCCACCGCCAGCAACAGCACCGGTTCGACGTAACTGAGCAGCCCGAACAGGCTGAACGGCAGCAAACGGCTGGCGACGATATAGCTCACCAGCGCCGAGGCACTGATGACGCCCAGCATCGGAATCAGCGCATACAGCTTCGGATGAATGTCCATCACCGCAAAGCCTTGCTCGCCATGTTGCACAAACCACCACGCCACCGGCAGCATCAGCGCCATGTCCAGCCATAGGCCGCCCAGATGGTCGGTCGTCAGGCGTTTGCGTACGACAAAGTAAATCGGGTAACCGATGATGACCACAAGGGTCGCCCAGGAAAAGCCACCGGCCTGATACAGCTCATTCAGCACGCCGAGCGCGGCAAAAAACACCGCGATCTGCTGCAAACGCGACAAGCGTTCGCCGTACACCAGGCGCCCGGTCAGCACCATGGTCAAAGGCAGCAGGAAATACCCCACCGACACATCCAGGCTGCGCCCATTCAGCGGCGCCCACATGAACAGCCACAACTGCACGCCCAGCAATGCCGATGACACCAGTACGCCGCCGATCAAGCGCGGCTTGGCAGCCAGCATCCGCAGCAATTCCCAGACCCGCCGCCATTCGCCGCTGACCATCATGAACACGGTCATGCAAGGCACGGTCAGCAGCATGCGCCAGCCGAAAATTTCCAGGCCACTCAGCGGCGTCAACAATGATGTGAAGTAATACATCACGGCAAACAACACCGAGGCCAGGACCGATAACACAACACCTTTAGACACACTGTCCTCGCGAAAACGATTGATTCAGAAGAGTGTGGATTATGGTGCTTTTGGCGGGGGAAGGTTGCGCTGTTTTGTGGTGAGCGGGCAAGCCCTGCGCCGGAGTGCGCAGCGCTCCCGTTTTTGAGACCGCTGCACAGGCCGGCGCGGGGCAAGCCCGCTCAATACAAAGTTTCTCAATATCGGTAGCTTTTGGCCTGTCAGCGCGCCACGCGCCCGGACACAAAATGGCTGACATCATTGAACCCCGGCGTGGACGAATGCCCCGGCGTCACCAGCGAATCAATAAACGCCTCATCTTCGGCCGTCACCTTCACCTCCAGCGCGCCCGTGTAGGCATCCCACTGCGCCTCGGTGCGCGGCCCGACAATCGCCGAGCTGACGGCCGAGTTGTTCAGTACCCAGGCAATCGCGAACTCCACAATCCCCACGCCGCGCCCCTGGGTGTACTGCTGAATCTGCTGGGCGATGCGCAGCGATTCCACACGCCATTCGGTTTCCAGAATACGCTTGTCCTGGCGTGCCGCGCGGCTGCCGGCTTCGGGGGTGACATCCGGCGCATATTTGCCGCTGAGTACGCCACGGGCCAATGGGCTGTAAGGCACCACACCCAAGCCGTAAGCAGCGGCAGCGGTGATTTGCTCGACCTCGGCCTGACGGTTGACGATGTTGTACAACGGTTGGCTGATAACCGGACGGTCCACACCCAGACGTTCGGCCACTCGGATGATTTCGGCAATGCGCCAGCCCCGGTAGTTGGACAGTCCCCAATAACGAATTTTGCCCTGGCGGATCAGGTCGCCAATCGCCGACACCGTGACTTCCAGCGGTGTGTCGTGGTCTTCGCGGTGCAGGTAGTAGATGTCCAGGTAGTCGGTATCGAGGCGTGACAGGCTGGCTTCCAGCGCATTGAAAATACGCTTGCGGCTCAAACCGCTGCGGTTCGGCAGGCCGTCGGTTGGGCCGATGGCAACCTTGGAGGCCACCACCCAGTCTTCGCGATGACGGGCAATCGCCTCGCCGACGATTTCTTCGGAACGCCCGCCGGTGTAGACGTCGGCCGTGTCGATGAAATTGATGCCCTGGTCCCAGGCCTTGTCGATGATGCGCAACGAGTCTTCGGTAGTGGTTTGTTCGCCAAACATCATGGTGCCCAGGGTCAGCGCGCTGACCTTCAACCCGGACTGGCCCAATGTGCGGTAAATCATGGAAAGCTCCTCATGGCAGGGAAACGTGGGTATGCAATAGCAGACTCAACCGCTCTGGAACAACCCCTTGGCGTGTTTCTTCATTCACACAGCAAGGCCTGGCAGCGCGCCTGTAAAAATCGGTGCAGCACTTTCACCCGCTCCGACACTTGCAGGCGGTGAGGGCACATCAGGTTGAAAGGCGTGGGTTCGCCTTTCCAGTCCGGCAGCAAGGGCACCAGCCGCCCGGCCTTGATATCGCGGGCGACATCCAGGTTGGCTTTGTAGGCAATGCCATGCCCGGCCAAGGCCCAGCGCCGCACGATTTCACCGTCGTCACTCAGGTAATCGCCCGACACCTCGACCTCTTGCAGCAGCGTGCCCTGGCGAAAGTACCAGGTGTTATTGGCCTGCCCCCGGCGCAGGTAGCGCAGTGTGCTGTGGTGCGCCAGGTCAGCCGGTGCCTGCGGTGTACCGTGGCGCGCCAGGTAGTCGGGGCTGGCGCAGGGAATGCGGTGGTGGTCGGGCACCACCGGCAGCGCCACCAGGCTGGAGTCCCTCGGCACACCAAAGCGCAGGGCGATGTCGACAGTGTCGCGGAACAAGTCTGCATTGCTGTCGTTGAGCAACAATTGCAGGCGGATATCCGGGTGTTCGAGCTTGAACTCATCCAGCCAGCCCAGCAGCACATTGCGCCCGAAATCCGAGGGCGCAGCCAGTTGGAGCAAGCCGCTGAGGCTTTGGCCTTGCTGCTTGATGGCGTGCTCGCCTTCCGACAAGGCTTCCAGCGCAACGCGCACGCTGTCGAGGTAGCGTCGGCCTTCTTCGGTCAGGCGCATGCTGCGTGTGGAACGAGCGAGCAGGCGAATGCCAAGGCGGGTTTCCAGGCGTTTGAGGGCAATGCTCGCGGCAGCGGGCGTCAAGCCAAGCCCGCGCGCGGCGGCTGAAAGGCTTGCGGTGTCAGCGGTGCGCACAAACACTTCCAGATCAAGGATTGAGCTCATTTGTAAAAATCCTTTAAAGATCTTGTCGTTTTACCGGGATTTTTCGCCGATTGCCAAGCGTGGAAGATGAACGCTCACTTTCTGATTCAGGTTTTCTCTCATGACATCGTCCCTCAGTGGCAAAACCGTCATCGTGATCGGTGGCAGCAGCGGCATTGGTGCTGCCGTGGCAGAGGCAGCGGCGGCCCGTGGTGCCCACGTGGTGCTCGCCGGGCGCCGCCTGACCTCGGGTGTCGCAAACGGTGTGCGCAGCGAACCGGTCGATGCCACCGACAGCGCCTCGCTGCAGCGTTTGTTCGAGACGGTAGGGCGCTTTGACCACCTGGTGTACACCTCGGGCCCGACAGTGCGCGCCAAGCCCTTGGCCGAAACCGACCTGGCCGAGGCGCAGGACAATTTCAACGTGAAACTCTGGGGTTCGCTGCGAGCTATCCAGCTGGCGCTGCCGTTTCTGGCCGAGCACGGCAGCATCAGCCTGACCTCGGGTCAGTTGGGTCGTAAATGCGTGCCTGGCCAGTTCATCAAGACCGGCATCAATGCGGCCACCGAAGCCCTCGGCAAACAACTGGCCAAGGAGCTGGCACCGCGCCGCGTGAATGTGATCAGCCCGGGGGTGATTGATACGCCGGCGTATGCCGGGTTGGCTGAAGACCAGCGCCAGGCGATGTATGCCAAGGCCGGCGGGGCGTTGCCGGTAGGGCGTGTGGGGCAAGCAGAGGAGGTAGCGGCGGGGTATGTGTTGGCCATGGAGAATGGCTTTATGACCGGCGCGATCATCGACATCGACGGCGGCGGTTTGCTGTAAACACAGAGCAAAGTGTGGGAGCTGGCTTGCCTGCGATAGTGGTGGTGAATTCACCGCCGCTATCGCAGGCAAGCCAGCGCCCACATTGCTCGTGTTACACCTTCAAGGTACGGGTCATACGCAGCGCCAACACACTGCCGGCCACAATCACCGCGGCCAACAGATACAACGCCATATCCGTAGACCCGGTCGCATCCTTCACAAAGCCGACGATGTAGGGGCTGAGGAAACCCGCCATCTGCCCCATGGAGTTGATCAACGCCAAACCACCCGCCGCCGCACCTGCGCTGAGCAGGGCGGTGGGCACCGGCCAGAACATCGGCAGGCCGGTGAGGGCGCCCATGGTGGCGATGGTCAGGCCCAGAATCGCGATGGCCGGGGTGGTGGCGAAATTCACGGCGATCACCAGGCCAATGGCGCCCATCAGCATCGGCACGACCAAATGCCAGCGGCGCTCTTTGCGCAAGTCCGCCGAACGGCCCACCAGCAGCATGAACACCGCAGCCAGCAGGTAGGGGATCGCGCTGAGCCAGCCAATCACCAGGTTATCGCTGAACCCCAGGTTCTTGATGATCGACGGCAGCCAGAAGTTGATCGCGTACACGCCGCTCTGGATGCAGAAGTAGATCAGGCCGAACGCCCAGATGGCCGGGTTTTTGAACACTTCACCCAGCGAGTCGCTGGTGGTTTTCGGTTTGTTGGCCAGGTCTGTCGCTTGGTCGGCTTCCAGCACCGCCCGTTCGTGAGGCTTGAGCCATTTGGCGTGGGCAAAGCTGTCGCTGAGCAAGAAGTAGGCGAGGGCGCCGAGGATCACGGTCGGGATACCTTGCAGCAGGAACATCCACTGCCAGCCCGCAAGCCCGTGCTGGCCGGCGGCAAAGTGGTTGAGAATCCAGCCGGAAAACGGGCTGCCGAGCAAGCCGGATACTGGAATTGCCGACATGAACAGCGCCATGATCCGCCCACGGCGGAAGGTCGGAAACCACTGCGAGAGGTATAGCACCACGCCGGGGAAGAAGCCGGCTTCCGCCGCACCGGTGAACAGGCGCAACGTGTAGAAATGCGTGGGCGTGGTCACGAACAGCAGGCAGGTGGACAGCGTGCCCCACACGATCATCATCAAGGCAATCCAGCGCCGTGGGCCGAATTTGGTCAGTGCCAGGTTGCTTGGTACGCCACACAGCACATAGCCGATAAAGAAGATCCCGGCACCCAGGCCGTACACGGTTTCACTGAATTTCAAGGCATCGAGCATCTGCAACTTGGCGAAGCCAACGTTTACCCGGTCGAGGTAGTTGAACAGGTAGCAGATGAAAATGAAGGGGATCAGGCGCAGGGTGATGCGCTTGTAGATGGCGTTTTTATCGTCATCGGTGGCCAGTGTGGCAGCGGCGCTCTGTGACATGGCAGTCTCTCTTTATTATGATTTTTTGCGATGCGAGGGTAACGTCTATCGCCAGACGAGTCTCGGCCACCTTGCCCGGTGCTGTCTTTGTGCTCGCGCACAGTGAAGCATGATTTGCGCTGTGCCTATGAACAACCCCGCCTTTTAAGGAAGTTAGCTTCATGTTCGAGCTGGATCATGACCTGGCGCAGGATATTGTCGATCGCACCATGGCCATCCTGCCCTACAACGTCAACGTCATGGACAGCCAGGGGCTGATCCTCGGCAGCGGCGAGCCCGAACGCATCAACACCCGCCACGAGGGCGCGCAGTTGGTGCTGGCCAATGGTCGGGTGGTGGAGATCGACGGCCAGACCGCCAAGCACCTCAAGGGCGTGCAGCCCGGCATCAACCTGCCGCTGATGCACGACCAGCGCCTGATCGGCGTGCTGGGCATCACCGGCGAACCGGAGCTGCTGCGCACTTATGCGGAACTGGTGCGCATGACCGCTGAAATGCTGGTCAGCCACCGCCACCAGCAGGCCGAGCAGCAATGGCGGCGCCAGCGCTGCGACGACCTGCTGGCATTGCTGCTGGCCGACGGGGGTGATTCACCGCGCCTGATTGATGAAGCGCAGCAACTCGGGCTCAAGCCGCAACTGGCGCGCACGCCGTACCTGTTTGAACTGGGCGCCGGCCAGTCGGCGGACGCGCTGAGCGCCTGGCTCAGCAGCCGGTACCCGGACAGCTGGTGCGTGAGCTCCGCGCAATTTTCCCTGCTGTGGTGCCGACCGGCCGCCGTGCAAGTCGACAACACCAAGCTGCTGGAAAAAATCGCCGGTCTTGGCTGGAACATCTTGCGTGTGGCTGTCGGCGGGCAGGCGGAGGGTTTGATGGGGCTGCGGCGTTGTTACCGCAGGGTCGGTGATTTACTGGCTTACGGGCGCGACATTCTTCCCGGTTCCCGCTTGCTGACCCTCAATCGGTATCGCCTGCCGGTGATGCTCTGGCGCCACCGTAATGACGATGCCCTCGACGAATTGCTCAGCCCGTTGCGCAAGGTGCTGGCCAAAGACAGCAACGGCCAACTCCTTGCCACCTTGCGCAGCTGGTGTGAGCACGATGGCCAAAGCCAGGCCTGCGCCGACGCGTTGGGCATTCACCGCAACAGCTTGCGTTACCGCATGGAGCGCATCGCGGAGCTGAGCAGCGTCGACCCGCTGACCCTGGACGGCATGCTCGCGCTGTACCTCGGCGTACAGCTATTGCCCCAGGCTTTGTCGGAATGAACAACAAACCTGCACCGTACTTGTGCATCGGACCGGCGTCATTATCCCGGCCAACTGGCAGCATGGGCGTTATAAAAACCGGAGAAAGCCCATGAAAATCATCATCGCCCCCGACTCGTTCAAGGACAGCCTGAGTGCCGAAGGCGTCGCCCAGGCCATCGCCCAAGGCTTGGCCGAGGTATGGCCGGATGCGCAGCTTGTTCAGTGCCCGATGGCCGATGGTGGTGAAGGCACGGTGGATTCGGTACTCGCCGCGTGCAATGGCGAACTGCGCCGGCAAACCGTGCAAGGGCCATTGGCTGGCACGGTACAAGCACGCTGGGGCTGGCTGGCCGACAGCCACACCGCGATCATTGAAATGGCCGAAGCCAGCGGCTTGCAATTGGTGCCGCCGGGCAAGCGCGATGCCTGTATCAGCAGCACTTATGGCACCGGCGAGTTGATCCGGGCTGCGTTGGACCAGGGCGCCCAACGCATCATTCTTGCAATTGGCGGCAGTGCAACCAACGACGCGGGCGCGGGCGCCCTGCAGGCACTCGGCGTACGTTTGTTCGACGCCGACGACCAGCCATTGCCACCGGGCGGCCTGGCCCTTGGGCGTTTGGCGCGTGTCGACCTTGAGCAGCTCGACCCTCGTCTGGCACGCGTGCGTTTTGAAATTGCCGCCGACGTGAACAACCCCCTGTGTGGCCCTCACGGTGCATCCGCCATTTTCGGCCCGCAAAAAGGCGCCAACCCCGAGCAAGTCCGACAGCTGGACGCCGCCCTTGGCCACTTCGCCGACAGATGCGCCCAGGTGCTGCCCAAAGACGTACGTGACGAACCCGGCAGCGGCGCCGCTGGTGGCCTGGGTTTTGCCGCCAAGGCGTTCCTGGGCGCGCAGTTTCGCGCCGGAGTGGAGGTGGTCGCCGAACTGGTTGGCCTGGATGAGGCCGTTTGCGGCGCCGACCTGGTGATTACCGGCGAGGGCCGTTTCGATGCCCAGACCTTGCGTGGCAAAACTCCGTTCGGTGTGGCCCGCATTGCTCAACAGCACAACGTGCCCGTTATTGTGATCGCCGGGACCCTGGGTGACGGTTACGAGCAGATGTACGCCCACGGTGTGGACGCCGCGTTCGCCTTGCCCTCCGGGCCGACGACGCTGGAGCAGGCCTGCGCCGAAGCCCCGCGCCTGCTGCGTGAACGCGCAGCGGATATCGCGAGGGTCTGGCGCGTAGCCGTACGGCGTTAGCCTGTACCGCGTTCAAACACAGAGGGTTCAGTCTGAGGCGTAGCAAATCGACAGGCGCCCGGGTTTGAGCCCATACGCCAGATAATCGCCAACAGTGCGGTTCACGCAGGCGCTGAGATCCGAAAAAGAAACCCCATGTTGATAGGCTCCCTTGAGCAGGATCATGTGGGTATTCGGCACGCTGCGAAACGCTTTCAACGCCCCATCCGCCGGGGTTTGATCATCAAACTCGGCTTGAACCATCACGATGCTGCTCGCCTTTGCGAGGTTGCGAACGGGCACACCGGGCAAGGTCTTGCCGCTCCAGGCGGCGCAATGTCGTGCCTGGAAGTAGCCGCCGCCCACCGGGAGTCGGGTTGCATACTCGTCTTCCCGCTCGGTCCAGAATTTTTCGCCGCTGGCCGCCGTGTCGTTGCACAAAAGGGTGCTGCGTACGGATGTGGCCGGGTCCAGCTTCAGAGGGCCTGGCGCGATGCCGTTCCAGGGGGCGGGCTGCCGAGTCACCGAGAGCAAGTGCGCAAATGCACGTTTAGCCGATTGGTCAACCTCAGTGTCCGGGCTGAATCGGTAGTCTTGTGCTCTCGCCTCAAGCGCAGCATCTTCGAGCGTGGGCGAGTCGCGCAACCATTGGCTGAGTGCGCGCGCAGCCATCAGGTAGGCAATGGAGCTGTAGAGTTCGTTGTCAGAACGCAGGGCAACGCGAACCTGCGGCAACAGGTTCAGAAAAACCTCGCGCACGGCCATTGGATCATTGCCCATCTGATAGGCTTGTGGGTTGTCGGCCGCAGGCTGCGCAACGAAACGGGTGAAAATGCGTTCCTTCTCGGCGGCCTGGCTCAACGAGGCATTCTGAAACGTCGAGGTCCAGTCCGTATTGGAATCAAGCACCATACGACCGACGTTGCCCGGGAACAGGCCTGCGTACCAGGCTCCCAGCCAGGTGCCATAAGAGTTGCCGAAATAGTTGAGTGTTTTCTCATGCAGTTGAACACGCACGAATTCCATGTCGCGTGCGGTTTGCTCCGTGCTTATGTAGGGCGCCAAACGCTGGCTTGCACAACCACGGGCCAAAACGCCGACGTTATGCCGCAAGGCCTCCAGGTTGGCGGGGCTGCGGTCTTCGGTGAGGTCATTTTGCGCAACCATCATCTCATCGGATTGGCAAACCAATTGTGAATCAGGCGAACTGCCCATTCCCCTTGGCGTTATGCCAATCAGGTCATACGTATTGGTCAGGTGGCGATAAGCCTCGCCTCCCGGTTTATCCCCGTAGCCCTTCCAGATTGCCGCAAGCAGCACGGTGAAGCCGCTGCCATCGGCACCGGGGCCGCCCGGGTTGGTGAAGATCGAGCCTTCACGCTTGTGTGGCTGCAAGGCTGCAACCCGTGTGATGTCGAGGCTGAGGGTGCCTCGAGAGGGTGTTGAATGGTCCAGTGGCACGGTCACGATGCCACACCGGGTTCTGGCGACGACTTCAGGGTCCAGCCCGCTGATAGGGCGCCCCTCGCAGTCCGGCAACCAACGGATGCCCAATACCGGTGGCTGTTTGGTCGCGCATGCGCCGATGGCTAACAATCCCGCGACACAAATGCCGACAGCCAATGCCCGTTGCTTTATCACGTGTGGGTCCTTCATGTGTTTCAAGAGAATCCCGGATATTGCACGCACGGCTTCATCGGCAACGTAGGACACGTTTGATTTTCACGGCTGAAAACGCGCTTTCCATGGCACGCGCGTGGCCTCTACACTGGGCCGCCACGTGTTTTTCAAAGGATGAAACACAATGCACGCACCCGAACTCTCTATCGTGATCCAGCGCTTCACCGAGGCCCACCTGGAAGGCGTCGCCGCGCTCTACAACGAGCCGGCGGTGTGCCGTCAGGTGCTACAGATGCCTTTCCAGTCGGTGGAGGCATGGCGCAACAAGCTGGAGCTGGATAACGAGCGGCGGCTGCAGCTGGTGGCAGTACATGGCGGCGAGGTCATCGGCCAGCTCGGCCTGGAGCAGTTCTCCCGCGTGCGTCGCAGCCATGTTGGTTCGTTTGGCATGGGCGTGGCGACAGCCTGGCAGGGCAAGGGCGTGGGGTCGAAGCTGCTGTCGGCTGCGCTGGAGGTAGCCGACAACTGGATGAACCTGCACCGCGTCGAACTGACGGTGTACGCCGACAACGAAGCCGCGCAAAACCTGTACCGCAAGTTCGGCTTCGAGGTGGAAGGGCGGCTGCGCGATTACGCGGTGCGCGATGGCAGGTTTGTCGACACCGTGAGCATGGCGCGCCTGCGCAAATCGGGTTAACCCCCCAAAGCAAACGCCACCGCAGCCTGCGCATGCAGCTCGGTGGTGTCCAACAGTGGCAGGTCACTGTGTTCGGGCTTGATCAGCAAGCCGATTTCCGTGCACCCCAGAATGATCGCCTGGGCGCCGCGCGCCGCCAGGGTTTCGATCACGCGCTGATAGACCTGGCGCGAAGCCTCGCTGATCACACCGACACACAACTCCTCATAGATGATCCGGTGCACGGCCTGGCGCTCGTCAGCGTCGGGCACCAGCACGGTCAAACCCTGCGCGGTCAGGCGCGACTTGAGAAAGTCCTGCTCCATGGTGAACGCAGTGCCGAGCAAACCGACCGTCAGCGTGCCGGCTTCCACGGCGGCCGCCCCGGCCGCGTCAGCAATATGCAGAAACGGTATCGACACCGCTGCTTCAATACGCGGCGCCACCAAATGCATGGTGTTGGTACACAGCACCACGCAGTCGGCACCACCGGCTTGCAGGCGGTGCGCGGCGTCTTCGAGAATCAGCGCGGCGTCATCCCAGCGCCCGGCGTGCTGGGCCTGTTCCACCGGGCCAAAATCCACGCTGTACATCAGCAGTTGCGCCGAGCGCAGCGGGCCCAGCCTGTCGCGCACGTGTTGGTTGATGATGCGGTAATACTCGGCGCTGGACTCCCAGCTCATGCCGCCGATCAGGCCGATGGTGCGCATGTGATGCTCCGGACAAGGAATGTCGCCTCACCTTAACCACTGGCCGCAGATTCGTCAGATGCAGTTGCACGCCAAATCACCGGTGCAGTTGGCCTATCGGCGTTAATCCCACGGCGCACCGCCGCATCTGCCATGATCGGGCTTCGCAATCTGGCTCACCCAAGGAAATCCGCAATGGACGACGTACAACAACTGGGCGAGATGCTTCGTCACTACGCCGACAGTGAAGCGCACAAGAAACAGCAATTCGATGTTCAGTCCGCGCGCTGGGCGCAGAAGCTCGGGGAATTGTTCGGGCAGATTGAACAGTGGCTGGAGCCGGTCAAAAGCGTGGGGCTGCTGGAGGTTCACCGCGAGGCCTACGTTGCCAGCGGCCCCGGCGCTCCACTGGAGACGTCGACCTTCAAGACTGAAAAGCTCAACGTTCAGATCACTGGAAAGTCCGTGGAATTCGTACCGGAGGTGATGGGGCCGGGCGGCCTGATTTCGGTGTCCGTCATGGGCCTGACTGCCGCCCGCCACGGCAGTGTTTCACTGGTGTTGCCCGCCGATAAAAACGACTGGCTCTGGAAGAAAACCAACGGTCTGAAAGACCCGGACACCTTCGGTTTCGACGCCAATTTCCTGGCCGCGCAACTGCAAAGCCTGATCCCCCGCGAGCGTGCCTGAGCCGCCTATTTCAACGCGGGGTCACCGGGGTTGAGCCGCTTCCAACTCTGCATGACGGCCTGCGCCTTTGGTTCATGACCGTTTTCCAGGTAGTACTGGATCAGCGTCAGCCGCGCATTGCGGTGGTACGGTTGACGTTGCAACAGGCTTTCCAGCTGGTTGCAGGCTTCATCCACCTTGCCACTGTCATGCAGGGCCACCGCCAGCACAAACGAGAACTGGCCATTGGCAGGGTCAAGTCGTGCTGCGTTGCGCAGGTGGGGCATGGCGCCGGCCACATCACCCGCACGGATCAGCATCAGGCCCTGGGTGTGTTGCAGCAGCGGCGCATCGGGCTGGCGGGCGAGTTGTTCGGTGATCAGGTTGCGCGCTTGCGCGGCGCGGCCATTGGCCTCCAGCCACTGCGCCAGGGTGACCAGCGCCGGGTAGAAATCAGGGTCGCGCAGCAGGGCGGTGCGCAATTGCGCTTCGACCTTGTCGCCACGGCCACTGGCCTGGTAAAGCATCGCCAGGTTGAGATTGGCCTCGGCGCGCTCCAGCAGGCTCAGTTGTACCTGCTCATAGTCGGCGATGGCGCTTTCCCAGGCGGGGCCGAGCCCCTGGGCGCCCAGCAAGTCCCGCGCCGCCACAATGCGCACGGCACGCACCGGGTCTTTGAGCAGTGGACCGTAGAGCGCAAGCCGTTCTGCGGGCGGTAGCAGGGCACTGACTGCGCGCACGGCGCTTTCGCGCACTTGGGGCGCCGGGTGGGCGAGGTCTTTGGTTGCCAGTTTCAATGCCTGTTCGCTGGGATAATTAGGGAGTTCAACCAGCAAGGTGGCACGCTGGATGGCCGGCAGGTTACCCCGTGCCAACTGGTCATACAGGGCCTGGGCCGCACCTGGCTCACCGTTTCGAATCAGCGCCATGCTGTCACCGTAAGTCGGCGCCCGGAGCACAGACTGCGCGGCCGGCGGAATACTGAAGCTGTGGTCATGCCGAAAGTCGTTGCCCATATAAACTTTGCCGGGCATATGGCAATCGACACAGAACGAACCCGGCTGGCCGACGTCGAGCTTGGTGTGTTTGCGGGAGTTGTAGTCTTTGGCCTGCAACCCGCGCCCATCCACCGTGGCGATCGGGGTTTTGCCTGCCGGGTTATGGCATTGCACGCACACCGCATTGCCCGGCGCCTTGAGTCCAGCGCTGTGGGGGTTGTGGCAGTTACTGCAACGCACGCCTTTCTCGGCCATTTTGCTTTGGGCGAAGGAGCCGTGTTCGAACACTTCATCCTTGATCTTGCCGTCCAGGGTGTACAACTCGCGGGTCAGTACGCTTGGCAGGTAGTCGTCCATCAGGCGCTTGCCCACGGTAAACCCATCGCCCAGCGGGGCGCGGCGGGCGTGGCAACGGGCGCAGGTTTCCAGTTCGACGGTGGCGTTTTTGTCTTTCAAATCCACGGCGAAACCGGCGTGCAGCAAATCGCCTTTTTTTGCCGCCCACTGCACATGGTTTGATGCCGGGCCATGGCAGGCCTGGCAACCGACGCCGAGGCTGTTCCACTGGCTGTCGAAGCTGCTTTTTTCCGGGTTGAAGTTACGTGTGTAACCGGTGGTGTGGCATTCGACGCACATGAAGTTGGCGTTCTGGCTCGGTTTGCTCCAGTGCAGCGGGTTCTTGAAGTTGACGCCCTGGCCCGGGTAGAGGTGGAACCAGCGGTTTTTCTGGGTATCCCACGCCACGCCCAGTGCTTGCAGGCGGCCGTCACCGACCTCGACCAGGTATTGCTGCAACGGCGCGATGCCGAAGGTGTACGCCACCTTGAAATCGGCGTTTTGGCCATCCACGCCTGGCGCATTCACCCAGAATTCGTCGCCCCGGCGAAAGAACCGCGTGGTTTCGCCTTCGCCGGTAAAGGTCGCGTCATTGAAGTCGGCGGGCACTGTCTGTGGCGTGGCCCTCTGCATCGCAAGCTGGTGGTGGGAGCCTTGCCAATCCCTGGCCTGGGCCTGGTGGCAGCCCTGGCACTGTTGCTCATCGACCATGCTTGCTGGCGCGATAACGGCCGCCGGCTTGGTCGTCACCACCGGCGCCGGTACACGCAACTGAGGCGTGGAGGTTTGCAGGAACACCCAGAGCCCGGCCATGGCCGACAGCAACAGTGCGATCAATACAGGGTAGAGGTAACGACGAGGTGCAACTTTATGGCGCTCAGGCTCTGGCATTGCGACTTCCGTTGTCTTGATGCGTGGACGCTCTGCGGCGTGCTTTGGCTGTGTGCAGCTTTGACGCTGCCCCCGTGTCTGTCAAACCGATGGCCTGAAATAACGGCTATTTTCCCAGAGTTGGCTATACCTACAGCTCAGTGTTTCGACGATGATCGCCAGGGAGTTCAATGATGAAATCAAGGCTAATGATCAGCACGCTCTGTGTTGCCTCACTCGCAATGGCAGGCTGCGCCAGCAAGGTGACCCAACCGGACGAATACTCCGGTTTCCTCTCGGACTACAGCCAGCTCAAGGAGGCTAAGTCACCTTCGGGTGCCGAGGTGATGCGCTGGGTCGATCCCAACCTGAACCTCAACAACTACAACGCAGTGTTTATCGAACCGACCCAGTTTTACCCCAAGCCGCAAGCCACCACGAAAATCCCGGACAGCACCCTCAATGGCATCAACGCCTACTACAACCAGGCGCTCAAGCGTGAGCTGGTCAAGTCGTTACCGTTGGCCAGTGCGCCGGGCCCGGGGGTGATCGTGGTGCGCGCGGCGATTACGGCCGTGAGCAGCAAGACCGAAAGCCTCAAACCCTATGAATACATTCCTGTGGCGCTGGTCGCGGCGGCGGTGAGTACCGGCACCGGCATTCGTGATCAGGAAACCACACTGGGTACCGAAGCGCAGTTTCTCGACGGCGCCAGTGGCAAGGTACTCGCCCAGGTGGTGCGTAAAGGCACCGGCAAGCCGCTGTCGAATGACTCGCAGGTGATGAAGGCCGATGACGTCAAAGGCGTGATCGACGGCTGGGCATCGGACCTGCATCAATCGTATGTGAAACTCAAGGGCAAGTAAGGCCCGTTGCGACGAGGGTGGTTGCACCCTCGTCGTGCTTCACTGGCCACCAAACCAGCGGTAATACGGGTTGGCGGCATCCTCACGCAAGACCTCGCGAAGATCCCGCCCCCAGGCCTCCCGGTCACCGTCGTAGGCATGCAGGCTCGCACGGTAAAACTGCATCAGGCGCTGCTGTTCGGCGGCCTGGGTCCTGATGAAAGACGCGTGCGCGTTGACCAGCGGCGCGGGCACGCGCAGGCCCAGCAGGGCCGGCAACACCCGGGTGATTTCCTTGCTGCGCACCCAGGGCGCGTATTCGATGCGCGGCCTGTCGTCGGTGACCGCCAGCGCGTTGGCGGCAAAGCGCTCAAGCCCTTCACGATCCGTGACCCAGGTGGCGAGCAGTGTGGCGGCCGAATCAATGCCGACTTCGGCCAGGGCGCTGCGCACCGTCGGCTGTTCGAAGCGCTGGCGGATGCGTTCGACGTCCAGCGCCATGGGTTCGCGCGAACCTACCAGCAACATCTCGTGGAACTCGCTGGTCCACAGCGAGGCATACGGGAACACGTTGAGGAAGCTGCGCACCAGCGCGCGGGAGTCGTCGATGTTTTGCGTGGGTAATGGCAGCCATTGGGCCAGCACACCGTTTGTTTCCAGGCGCGCGGCGGCCAACCGGTAAAAGTCCTCGGAATACAGGTTGACCACACCGGCGGCGGAGGGCGGCGGCGGCTCCAGGGTGATCAAGTCGTAGGTGTCGGGGTTGCGCAGCAACTCTTGGCGGCCATCGCGCAGGCGCAGGTCGATGCCGGGATCGCTGGCCGCGTTGAAATTGCCTTTGAACAAGGGCGCGGCTTGCACCACCGAGGGCAGCAGCTCGGCGACTACCCGGCGCTCCAGGCCCGGGTAACGCAGCAAGGCGCCTGCCGTGATGCCGGTGCCGAAGCCAATCACCAGGGCCGATTTGGGCTCTGCGTTATGAATCAGCAAGGGTAACAACGCTTGAATACGCATGTAGCGCAGCGATGGCATGGCGTCGCCAGTGTTCGACACGCCCTGGATATACAAACGCTGAAACGCGCGCGCGCCCTGGCCTTGGGTGACCACTGCCACGGTTGCTCCACGACCTTCCTGGTAAAACGCCAGGCTGGCATTGCGTGCACCCGGCAGCAATTTGGCCAGGCGATCCACAGGGGTCAGCAGCGCCGCGGCCAGTGAGAGCAACCCCAGCGCCACCACCGCCTGACGCCGGCCTTGCTTCACCCCATGGCCACGGCGCACCGCCACATAGCCCACCCCACCGGCAATCACTGCCAGCAGGCCCAAGGTGCGCACCAGCCCCAGCCACGGAATCAGCACAAAGCCGCACAGCATCACACCGAGAATTCCGCCCAAGGTGTTGAACGCCACGACGGCGCCCACATCCCGGCCGACATGGCGGTCGCCGACACTCAATCGCAACGCCAATGGAAAGGCTGCGCCCAGCAACAGCGTCGGCACAAACACGATACACAGCGCCGCGACGGCAAAGCGCGCACTCATGCCGGGCAGTTCACTGCCGCCCAGGCTCAACACCAGGGCTTCGGCCTGGGTTTGCAGCAGGATCAACCAGCGGCCCAGCAGGGCAATTTCCAGCAACGCCACCAAACCTGCGCACGCGATCAGCAAACCAAACACACCCCAGGGATCGCGAATGCGTTCAACCCGGTGCGACATCCACTGGCTGCCGATAAACAATCCGGTCAAGTAGGTGGCCAGCACCACCGCAAACGCATAGGTGCGCGTGCTCATGAACTGCACGATGGACTGCGACCACACCACTTCATAACCCAGGGCGACGCCCCCGGCGATGGCGTACAGCACCAATGCCAGCCTTTTGGGTTGTGCCTTGCGTGCCTGTTCGATGGTCACCGGCAACTGATGGCGAACGTACAACAAGGCGCCCATGGCGGCGGCCAGGTTCAAGGCGGCGGCGACCAGCGCACTGCCGCGCACGCCAAACTGGGCGATCAGCACAAAGGCCGTGAGCAAGGTTCCGGCAATCGCGCCGGCGGTGTTGGCCGCGTACAAACGCCCACCGGCCTGGCTCAAGCCCTTGGCTTGAGGGTTCAGCGCGCGCACCAGCACCGGCAGCGTGCCGCCCATCAATAAGGCCGGCAAACCCACCAGCACAAACGGCAACACCCAGGCCAGCAACCCGGCTCGCTGCTCCAGCCAGGCAAAGGGTTCGGCCGCCACGCCCAGGGCCAGCGTTGCGCCGACTCCGAACACAGCCACCAGTAATTCCAGCCCCGCATACAACAACAGAGGCCGCGCAAAACGGTCTGCCAGGCGCCCGAACAGCAAGCCACCCAGCGCCAGCCCGGCAAAAAAAGCGCTGATGCCGGTGGTGATCGCATACACCTCCACGCCCACCACCAGCGACAGCTGCTTGATCCACAGCACTTGGTACACCAGGGCTGCGCCGCCGGAGATGAACAGGAGGAGGGCGGGGATCAGGGTTGAGGGGGTGGCGATTTCAAGCGGCTTACTGGCGGTACGTGAGGTCATTACCCGATTCCAAATAATGCGCAAAACCCTGTGGGAGCTGGCTTGCCTGCGATAGCGTCGCTGAATTCAGCACCGTCATCGCAGGCAAGCCAGCTCCCACATAGGCCTTGTGTCGAGTCAATCAGGAGGCAGGCGCCGCCTTCATCTTCGCTTCAATCTTCTTGTCCACCGCCTCGCGGATCTGATCGATGCTGAAGCTCGGCGGTTTCTGGCTGGGCGGGTACTCCACAAAGGTTTCGAGGAATTTTGCCGCCTTCGTTACCGCCACCGCGCCCAGGTAGACGTTTTTGGTGGTCCAGTCGTAATACTGGTCACTCACGACGTCGGCGCGCTCATACGGGTCCATCCTCAGGTTGAAGATTTTCGGCACCCGCAATTGCACGAAAGGCTCGCTCCACACGCGAAAGCCACCCGGCTGGCGTTGTTCGGCGAACACCACTTTCCAGTTATCGAAACGTATCGACACCAGCATGCCGTCATCGTTGAAGTAGAAGAACTCGTTGCGCGCGCCTTTGGGCTGCTGGCCGGTCAGGTACGGCAGCTGGTTGTAGCCATCCAGGTGCACTTTGAAGGTGGTGCCGCCTGAAGTCGGCGCCCAGCCTTTGAGCAGCTTGTCTTTTACGTCGGCATCCCCGGCGGCGGCGAGCAACGTGGGGAACCAGTCCATGCCCGAGACCATCTCGTTGGAGACTTCGCCCTGTTTGATCTTGCCCGGCCAACGGATGATTGCCGGCACCCGATAGGCGCCTTCCCAGTTGGAGTCTTTCTCGTTGCGAAACGGCGTGGTCGCCGCGTCCGGCCAGGAGAACTGGTTCGGCCCGTTGTCGGTGGTGTAGACCACGATGGTGTTGTCGGCGATTTTCAGGTCGTCGAGGGTTTGCAGGAGTTTGCCCACATCGCCGTCGTGTTCGAGCATGCCGTCGGCGTACTCGTTGCCGGGCATGCCGCTCTGGCCCTTCATCGAGTCACGCACGTGGGTGAACACGTGCATGCGCGTGGTGTTCATCCACACGAAGAACGGTTTGTTGGCTTCGGCCTGTTTCTTGATAAACGCCTGGGCCGCTGCGGTGGTTTCGTCGTCAATGGTTTCCATGCGCTTGGTGGTCAAGGCGCCGGTGTCTTCAATCTTGCCGTCGGCGAAGCTGTGGATCACGCCACGGGGGGTGTTGGCTTTGACGAACTCCGCGTCGTCCTTGGGCCAGTAAGGGCGTTCCGGTTCTTCTTCGGCATTGAGGTGATACAGGTTGCCGAAGAATTCGTCGAACCCGTGGTTGGTCGGCAGGTATTCGTCGCGGTCACCCAGGTGGTTTTTGCCGAATTGCCCGGTGGAATAGCCCAGGGACTTGAGCGCCTGGGCAATGGTGATATCACGCTTTTGCAGGCCGACCGGGGCGCCGGGAATGCCCACCTTCGACAGGCCGGTGCGCAACGGCGTCTGGCCGGTGATAAAGGATGAACGCCCAGCCGTGCAGCTGTTCTCCGCGTAGTAATCGGTGAACATCATGCCTTCTTTGGCGATTCGGTCGATATTCGGGGTCTTGTAGCCCACCACACCCATGGAATAGGCGCTGATATTGGTTTGCCCGATATCATCGCCGAATATCACCAGGATATTCGGCTTCTCGGCGGCCCAGGCGGATGCCGAGACCCCCATCACCGAAACAGCCACCAGGGCGAGCTTCGGCAGCCACTTACGCATGCGAGTCATAAGACTTGCTCCTTTCAGGGCTTGGGTCGCAGTGTCTGCGACCAACGTTTTTTTACAGTCCGTCGTGACGTTTTTCTTATTGCACCTTCGCTTGCACAGCCGGCTCGAAGGGGTAGATACGGTTCCACTCGGTCGCCATGTCCACCACGGTCCAGCCTTTTGTTCCGGCTTCATCCAGCGCCTTGTCCAGGCGGCCGATTTGAGAGTTACGGTCATAGGCCCACTCGCGCTTGGCGTCGGTGTGGTGCACCAGGCCCATCAAGCGTTGACCTTGACCTGCGGCGGTCCACTGCAGCATTTGCAGGTCGCCGTCGGAGTTGCCGAAGGCCAGGATGGGCCGCCGACCAATGATCGCGTCGATACTTTCCGGCTTGCCCGGGCCATCATCGTTGTGGGCCAGCTTGGCAGTGCGCAGCACTTGAGGCTGGCCGTCCTTGAGCTGGAATTGGGTGACAAAATTCGACCCGATGACCTGTTCCGGCGGCACGCCATAGACCTCCTCGGCAAAGGCGCGCATGAACGCGGTATCACCGCCGGACACGATGTAGGTCTTGAATTGCTGGCCGCGCAGGTAATCGAGCATTTCCAGCATCGGCTGGTAGATCATCTGGTTGTAGGGCTTGCCGGTTTTCGGGTGGCGGGCTTGTTTGAGCCAGCTTTTGGCATTGTCGATAAACGCCTGGGTACTGATGCCGGTATGGGTCGCGCCGATGATTTCCAGCAAGCCTTGCATCCCCGATGCCGCGAGTGCCTGGTGGTCACCTTCGAGCACGGCCTTAAACGGCTGCGTGGTGTTCCATTCCGGGTGTTGCGGGGCGAGGCGCTTGACTTCATCGAAGGCGAACAGCACTTCAAAATAGGCCGGTTGTTCGGTCCATAACGTGCCGTCGTTATCGAAGACGGCGATGCGCTCGGCAGGCTTGACGTAGTCTTGGGAGCCTTCGGTGGTGACGGCCTGGACGAACGCGATGATCTGTTTTTTGCTCGGGCCTTCGTTCCATGAGGGCAGTGGGTCGGCCGCAAGTGCCGGCAGGCAAAACAATAAAAGCAGGGGCAGGGCAGAACGCAGCGACGTCATGGGAAGTCCTTTTCTTGACGAGGGTTCAGTGGGAGCAAGCGTAGTTGACGACAGGCCCAGCGCAATGCTGGCCACACCTCTCGCCACAGTGCCACCATCCGCGGCCACAGTAGGCGAATGCAATAACCCGCCAGGATCAGCACGACCATGGCTGCCATCCAGGCAAACAGATGCGTGGATAACGGCCACCGAGTGCGTTGCCCGAGGGCCTTGAGGTCGGCGGCGATGGCGAACGCCGGCGTGTAGGCGCTGGCGGCTTGCGCTTCCACCGTGAGGGCCGGCAGTTGGGTGGTTTGCAGGCGATGGTTGCGGCTGTCCCACCATTTCACGCGGATGGCCGGCAAGGTGTAATGCCCGCCCTGTTCGATGCGATACACCAGCCGGTCGATGCGCTGGCCACCGGTGATATGGCCACGGCCGTCGTCCAGGTCGCTGATGGCGGGCGCTTGCGGATACAGACGCAAGCCCTTGATGACACCCGTGTTGGGGGGCGGCAGCGAAAGGCCCGGGGTGTCGTCGGCTTGCAACGTCAGGGTGCGTGTAAGGCTGTCACCCACTTTCAGGTCCGTGGCCACCAGGGTTTGGCTCAAGCGCAGCCCGCTGGCGACCACGACAGGCTCGTCGGGGGCAAACCCCACAGGCTGGGTCGCCTGGAATGACAACGGCGCACTCGTGGCACTCAGGGGCGCCTTGGCCTGGCCCGGTTGGGCGCTGACGGTCAACGCAGGCACCGTAAAGCGTTGCGCCGCAACGGGCGTGATGCGGTAGGCGTAGCGCATGCCGTAGAAGGTTTTGCCGTCGATCAATTGCGTGGTGTGCTCAGCCTCGCCACTGGGCGCTTGAACACGTGCACCGGGCAGCTTCAGCACGGGCAGTGTTGCACCGCCGGTAAACCAGGTGTCGGTCAGCACATCCACCTGGACCTGCAATTGTTCGCCCACCACCACTGCGGCGCCGGGCTGCAACTGCGCCTGCACCTTGAGCTGAGGCTCGGCAGCCCACAACGGCCCGGCCAGAAACAGCCATACGGCGCAAGAACGGTTCATCGCTGCGCCTCCTGATCCTGCAGGCTGAATTTGCGTTTCAGGAAGTTTGCCGGCGATGTCGTGAGGTTCTGCAACCACAGGGCGTCACTGCTGGCCTGCCGGATCTGGACCGCCTTGCTCTGGCCTTTGCCTGGCGCCTTATCGAACTTGATCTCGTCAGGCTTGACCTCGGGCGTGTTGTTCGCGGCGCTTTCGGTGTCTTTCTTCAAGGCAATGGCCAGGGCCAGGTTGGCGCTGGCTTCGGGGAAGACCGGTTGCAATTGCAGCGCGCGCTGGTAGTCGGTGATGGCGTCGTCGAATTTGAATTGGCGAACATGGATGTTGCCCAGATAGAAAGCCGCTTGCGCCGTATTGAGCGGCGTGAAGGTCGTCTCGGCCAAGGCGTAGTCGGCGGCGTTATAGGCGGCGATGCCTTTCCAATAAGGGTCGACAAACCGCGCGGCCGCTTCTGGGTAGTGATGATGCTCGAAAGCCCAGCGGCCTCTCTGGTCGGGCGTCATAAAAGGGTTGGCTTCGGCCTGCACCGGTTGCAGCAACACGCCGAGCAGCAGCACGGCCGTCCAGTTCAGGCTCCAGCCACGTCTGACGCTGAGCAGTGCGATCAACAGCAACGGCCAGCACAGCCAGTAACCGGCGTCTTTCCACTGCAACAGGCGCTGTTGTTCATCGGCGTTCTGGAAGTGCTGTTGGGCGTGGAGTTCGATCCAGTCCAGGTCATCCTCATTGAGCGTCAGGCTGCCCAGCGGGGCGTCTGTCGCTGAGGCCAGTTCCTTGAGCGTGGGGTTGCTGCCGAGTGCCAGCACCAGCACTTGTAAAGGGCTGTTTGCCAAGTGTTGTTTGAGGGCGGGCAATTGCGCGACATCCGCGCCGTCGGTGACCAGCAGCAAGGTGCCGGGCGTGCCCTCCAGAAGGCGTTTGGCCTGGTCGATCACACCCGCGACGTCCTTGCCCGGTTTGCTGATCAAGTCGGTCCCCAGCGCCTGAATAAAGGTGTCGAGCAAGGCCGGATCATCGGTCGGCGGCAACACCAGGTGGGCACTGCCGGCGTACACCAGCAGGGCGGTGCGTGCGCCTTTGCGACGCTGGATCAGGTCATGCAGTTTTTGCTTGGCGGCAGTCAGGCGCGTGGGCGGTACGTCGGCGGTGTCCATGGAGGGCGACAGGTCCACAGCGATGATCAGTGGCGCGCGGTTCTCCAGAAAATCCGGGCGGTCCTGCTCCCAGGTTGGTCCGGCGGCCGCCACCGCGCCGATCACCAGCAAGGCGCTGGCCAGATGCACCGGGCGCAGGCGGTGCGGGTCGATAGGTGTGAGCAGCAAATACGGCAACAGATGCGGGGCGATGTTGCCGCGCAACCGGCGTTGCAGCTCACGGTTGCGGTGCCAGGCCATTGGCAGCAGCGCACCGAAGAGGGCGAGGAGTAGCCAGGCGGGGCGCAGGAAGTGGAAATCATTGAAGTCCATCAGCCGGCTCCCGCTTGAATCGGTGGGACCACAGCGCTGCGATCAAGTGATACAGCGCCAGTAACGTCAACGCAGCCATCAGCGGCCACCAGAACAGGTCACGCTTGGGCTGATGGCTGAGGGTTTTCACCTGGTGCGGGGTGATGGTGTCGAGGGTGGTGTAGACCTGGCCCAGGCTGTCACGGTCTTCGGCACGGAAATAGCGGCCGCCTGTGGTAATGGCGATGTCCTGCAAGGTGCTGAGGTTGACCTTGGCTTCGCCGGTTGCCTGCGGGTCGCCGATACCGATGGTATGAATGACCACACCCTTGGCGGCGGCCATCTCGGCGGCGTGGTCCGGGGTGATCGCACTGCTGGTGTCGTTGCCGTCGGTGAGCAGGATCAGCACTTTCTCGGGTTCGTGGGCCTGATCCAACAGTTTGAGGCCCAGGCCGATGGCATCGCCAATGGCGGTGTTCGGCCCGGCCATGCCGATGCCACTGTCGTCCAGCAGCAGCGAGAGGCTGTTGTGGTCCAGGGTCAGGGGCGCCTGGGGATAGGCGCCGCTGCCGAACAGGATCAAGCCGATGCGGTCGTCCTTGCGGCGCTGGATAAAGTCATGGACCACTTGTTTGACGGCCGCGAGGCGGTCGATCTTCTGGCCGTTGGCGTCGGTGAAATCCGGGGTTTCCATGGATTGGGAAATATCAATGGCGAGCATCAGGTCGCGCACTGGCTGCTGACGCTCGATAGGTTTTTCTACCCACACCGGGCGGGCGATGGCCAGTACCAGCAGCGCCCAGACCAGCAGGTTGAGCAGCCGTTGGCTGCGGTTGTTACGCACGCCACTGACAGCGGGTGACGCGCCAACCGCCTGGCTCATGCCGCCGAAAAACGGTACGCGCACGGCGCTGCGGGCTTCCCTGTAAGGCGGCAGGTACCGGTAAGCCAGCCATGGCAGCGGCAGCAACACCAGCAGCCAGGGGTATTCAAGCTGCCACATGGTGGCTCTCCACCCAGGTTTTGCACTGGGCCCGTAATTGCGCACAGTGCGCGGCAGGCATCGGCGCGCCATACGCGAGTTGCGCCAGCCGTTGGCTCAGGTCTTCGGGCACGGGTGCACCGGCATGAGTTTGCAGAAAGGCTTGCCACTCGGCGCCGCTGAGGGTCGGCACGCGTTGGCGTTCCTCTTGCGCCAGTGGCATCGACAGCGCGACACGTTTGAGCAGCGCCGGCAGTTCGCGCATGTCTTCCAGCGCGTTCAACTGCGCCAAGGCTTCGCGCCGATATGCATCGCGCCGCCAACGCAGCCATTTGCGCGCGGCCACTATCAACAGGCCTAGCACCACTGCACCGAGCAACACCCCCCACCCCCACGTCTGCGGCCAATAGCTGACGGGCGCAGGCAAACCCAACTCCTGCAGTTGTTCGATGCTCGGCACCTGCGTGCTCACCGGCGTCTGCCTAACGCGTTGCGTAGTTGGTCGGCAGCGGGCAGGGCGGTACTGATCATCATCAGCGGCACCTGGCTGCGCTGCAACAAGCGGGTGACGTCCTTGAGGCGGCCGCCGAGAAAGTCCCCCAATGGCTGGCGCACCTGGCGTTTGCCTACCACCAGCTCGGCTTGCAACTGGCCCTGGGTGACCCGTAACCGGCCGCTGCCGGGCACGTTGAGCGCCAGGGGGTCATATACCTGCAGCGCGACCACATCGTTGTGCGCCGACAACTGCTGCAGCAGTTGCACCGTGCGCGGGCCTGCACCGGCAAAGTCACTGACCAGGCAGATCAAATGATCGTGACCCGCGAGGGCCACACACTGCTGCAACACTGTGTCCAACTGACTGTCGCCTTCGTGGTCCGGCTGGGTCGCGTTCAATTCAGCGTTTTGCCGGGCGATGCGGCTGCACAAGGCCTCGACGCGCTTGCGGCTGCGCAACGGCGCCACACGCTCGATTCGCTGGTCGTTGAACACCAGGCCGCCGACCCGGTCGCCGGCGTTGAATACCATCCACGCGGCCAGCGCGCCCAGCTCGGCGGCGATGGCTGATTTGAAGCTGCGCGCCGAGCCAAAAAACATCGACATGCGCTGGTCCACCACGATCAGCGCCGGGCGGTCGCGCTCCTCAGTGAAGGTGCGTACCACCGGCTTGCCCGTGCGTAAAGACGCGCGCCAATCCAGATGGCGCAAGTCATCGCCGGGCTGATAACGGCGCAGCTCGTCGAAATTCAGCCCGCGCCCGCGCAGCCGCGAAGCATGGTTGCCGGCGAGGAGGCTGCCCTGCGGTTGGCGCGCGACAAAACTCAGGTCACGGGCCTGAAACTGCAAGGCGATCAATTGCGCCAGGCTGACGTAGACAAACCCGTCGGCGTTCATGCAGGAATCGCCACGTTGCTCAGCAGGCGGTCGAGCACTTGATCGGCCGTGACGCCGTCCGCCACGGCGTCATAACTGAGTTGCAGCCGGTGGCGCAGCACCGGGTGGGCAACGGCGCGCACGTTGTCGGGGGTGACAAAGGTTTGGCCCTGTAACCACGCGTCGGCCCGTGCGCAACGGTCCAGGCCGATGCCGCCACGCGGGCTGGCGCCGAGGCTGATCCAGCGCGCAAGGTCAGGGTCGTAATCGGCGGGGTGGCGGGTGGCGTTGATCAGGTCGATCAGGTAGCGATCGATGGCGGGCGAGACTTGAATCGCGCTGACTTCCTTGCGCGCGGCGAAGATCACGTCCTGCGCCAGGCTAAAACCCTGCACGGCCTGGCGGGTGGCGGCGTGTTCCTCTTCACGCAGCAGGCGCAACACCTGGCTTTCATTCTCGGCGCTGGGGTAGTCCAGCAGCAGTTTCATCACAAACCGGTCCATCTGCGCTTCGGGCAGCGGGTAGGTGCCTTCCTGTTCGATAGGGTTTTGCGTGGCGACTACGACAAACAGTTCGGGCAGCGCATGGCTGGCGCCGGCGACGGTGATTTGCCGTTCTTCCATGGCCTCCAGCAAGGCCGCCTGGACCTTGGCCGGTGCGCGGTTGATTTCATCGGCGAGGATCAAATTGCCGAACAGGGGGCCGGGCTGGAAGCGAATCTGATTTTGGCCGTCAACTTGGTGCAGCACTTCGGCACCGGTGATGTCCGAGGGCAACAGGTCCGGGGTGAACTGGATGCGGCTCATCTTTGCCTCCAGATGCCGGGCCAGCGCCTTGACCGTACGGGTCTTGGCCAGCCCCGGCAGGCTTTCGAGCAACAGGTGGCCGTTGGCCAAAAGGCCTACGAGAATCTGGCGGATCACCTGATCCTGGCCCAGAACACTTTCGGCCATGCTGGCTTGCAAAGCTTTCAAATCGTTGAGCGCGGTCATGTCGATCGTCCTTGAGTCAGTGGAAACGGCTGCCAGGAGGCGTCAAAGCATGAAGGTTGGGATCACCGGAATAAACGACACACGGAAATTCCAGCGGCTGCTGATCAAGTCATCAGCATGGATCACCGAGTACTGCACTTCGCCGGATATGCGCACCGGCAGCTTGCCGAAGTTGACGATGCGCCCGGCGCCGAGGCCGATGGGGAAGTTGACCCGGTTGCCGCCCTCGGCCTTCCAGTTGACGGTGACGTTGGGCGTCATGCCCACCCGCCATTGGCCGGGGCCCGGGATGGAGCGCTGGATGAAGTATTGGATGTTGGTGAGGCTGACGTCCTTGCGCCTGGCGTCACCGCCTACCGACCACCAGTGTTGGGGGAACACGCCGAGGGTCCAGTCTTCGCCCAGGTAGGCGGCCACAAATGCCGGGCCGAGCGAATACTTGCCGGTGCCGAGCACATCTTTTTCAGCGGTGGGGAACATCGCGGTGGGGCCGAACCCCCAGACCAGCTTGCCGCCATTGGCAAAACGCACCGGCTGTTTGGGCGAGAACACGCCGACGTAGGCCAGGTCACCCAAGCCTGAGGTGCGATCGAACGGATCGTTGACCACGGAAGGGAAGTCGCGATCGGTCAGCACGCCATAGGGGCTCATACCTGCCAGGTCGCCCGCCTTCTGGTTGATCGGCGCGCTGACATAACTCAGCGGAATCCGGTTGATCAGGTTCCAGTCTTCTCCGAGGGAAATCGGGAAGGTCGGCATAAAGCTGTATTTGCCCAAATAGCGCGTGCCATTGCTGTGCGGGCCTTTGAGGGCGCTGTAGTCAAACTGGTTGAATAACAACACCAGGTTGCCCACCGGGTTGTCCATCAGCTTGGCGATTTGTTCAGTCGACGGCTCACAACCGGCCTTGACCACTTGCTTGAGGTCGATATCGAAGTTCTGTTGCAGGCGGTGGCAGGTTTCTGCGTCGGCCTCCGGCTCGGCGGTGTGGCTGCCCAGCTCCGGCAAACTGGTGGCCGATACACCGCAGCTGGCGAGCAAGCCCGCAGCGCAAAGCCCTTTTAATCGAGCAGATGAAATCATGGCGTCATCCATCCTTGTATCGGCCTGATATCAGGGGGTTACGTGCCCGGTCTAACCCTGTTGCGACCGGGCACGTGGTGTCATTTCAGCGGGGTCAACGGCGGCAACTTCCATTGGCCATTACCCACCTCAGGCTTGGGCAGGTAAATACGCAGCACGGCATAAAACGGACCGGGCGGTGCCGGCAACCAGTTGCTCTGTTCGGCTTTCGGCGGCTCGTGGTGCTGCAACGCCAGGGTCAGGCCGCCGTCGGCGTCCAGCTTGAGGTTGGGCAGCATCCGCGAATTGATCAGGTAGCGTTTTTTCAGGTTGGGCGCCAACAGCTTGGTCTTGGCGTCATACATGGTCAGCGACCAGAACGCTTCGGCAGGCGGCAGCTGGTCTTTGGCAAAGTGCACGGTGTAGCTGTGACGTGCACCGTTGGCAGGTTTACCTTCGCTGTCGACAAAATAGGTCAGGTAAATGGCTTCGTCGGTGGAGTTGCCGAAAATCCCCAGGTCGGCGCCGGCGTAGCGGTACAGGTAGTTGTTTTTCAGGCGGTCACGGCTGCCGAACAGGTCGCCGCTGGACACCTGGTGGGTGTCGATCTTGTCTTTCTTGAAGGCGGCAAACTCAGCCCGGGCGTCGGCGATGCCGTCTTCCAGGGCCTTGCGTTGCTCGGCGGTCAGCTCTTTGACTTTGAACGGCGCGCCGGGGGCGATGCCGATTTTGGCAAAGCGTGCCAGCACGTCCTTTTCACTGTCCTGGGGCGCGGCAAAGCTCAGCATGAAGTTCAGGTAGCGGAACAGCTGCGGGCCTTCGGTCATGGTGGCCATGGGCTTGGGCCACTCGATCTTCGGCACCTTGGCCGGCGCCGGTTGTTTCACGTAGCTGCTCAACGGCTGCACTTTGTAGCCGCTCTGGATCTGCTTGACTTTGCCCAGGTCTTTCTCATCAAACAACTGCGTGCGGTACAGGGCGTAGGCAATGTTGCTTTCGCTGTAGACCACACGGTCGATGTCCACTGGCTGCTGACCTTTCCAGTCAGGGCCTGCAATCATGTAGTGACCGCCGTTGTTACCCGTACTGCGGGTGCCCAGGTAAGCAATATTCTGCGTGTAGAGGTCGATCAACTGCACCGAGTAGTAACGGTTGTCTTCGATCTTCGGCAGCGTCAGCACCAGGGGTTCTTTGCGCAGGTCCATCCACACGAACGAGTAGGGTGTGTCCGAGTTGGGGGTGACGAAAGCGGTGTCCTTGGGGGTAAACACTTGCGCGGTGTTGCCGATGTGGTTGAACGGCGCCTTGAAGTTGGCACCGCCTTTATCAACGGCCTGGGTGTAGAGCGTCTTGTACATCGCCACCACCGGGTAGCCATACAGGTAGGCTTCCTTGGCAATGGCCCGGGCTTCGGCGGGGGTGGCTGTGAAGTCGGCCCAGGCGCCGGTGCTCATGAGTATCGAGAGGCTCGCCAACAGCAGGCGCGTCGGTTTTCCAATCATGTTGTTGCGTCCTTCCTGAGTTCGTATAAACGGGCGTGGGGATCAAAACGCCGAGTTTCCTGTTTTATTTGCCGAACGTCACGTTAATCCCTGCAAACAAGGTGAACTGAGGCAAACCATCGCCCTTGCGCGCCACTGTCCACTGCGGCTCAACATAGGCGTTGACGATATTGCTGCCGGCTTTCCACGCTTTGCCGGCGCCGAAACCGACAGGAATGTAGTGGGTGTCATTCTTCAAGTCGAAGGTCCAGGTGCCGGTGGAGCGCAGGTACCAGCCTTTGGGCAGGTTATGAATGATAAACGGTTGAAACGTTGCGCTCTCCACATGGGCACGGTCGCGGTCGCCGGCAAACGAGCTTTGGTATTGCACCAGCGCGCCGAGCAAGCCGCGTGGAGAGGCGTCGATGGCGATCGCGGCCAGCCCGGCCTGCCATTTGCCGGTGCCCAGCTCATCGTGTTCAGCGGTAGGCGCGGTAATTTGCGGGCCGATGCCCAGTTGTACGCCTTCGGTCTTGAGCAGGAAGATGTCGAACAGGTTCAGGTCACCGATACCGGTGCTGTAGCCGCTGTGGGGATCTGGGCGCGTGCTGAGGGGCAGGGTGGCGCGCAACAATTGCGGCACGCCGATAAAGTCTGAAGGCGCGATGGGCAACGTGCCCCGCAACAGCAGGTCATTGGTGTGGGCGTTGGTGTCGTAAAGCCTTGGCGTGTAATAGTCCTGCAGGTTGGCGCCCGGCGCCAGGTTGAGCGGGTTGTTGCTCTTGTTTGCGGTGTCGGCGTTATCCGCCCGGGCACAAATTGCGGGCAATACAACAACGGCCAGCACAAGTGCCGGGGTGAACAATGACCTGGACATTGAAGTGCTCCAATTCCCTGGAAACCGCCCGTTCAAGCAACTGTCGGGCTGTCCTTTTTCACAAAATTGTGTAGGACATGTCGATTGAAGCTAGCAGTTAAATCGAGACTCGCTAGCTCAGCGAAGGAATTAGTCTGTTCGTGCAAGCGCCGTCACGGTTTTTCAGGCGGGCGGGAGCATCAATTTGACCTTGTCGCGCAGCTGGTCGATGGAGAAGGGTTTACCGATAACCTGCATGCCTGCCGGCACGTCGATATTTTCGGCATAGCCGCTGGCAAACAGAATAGGCAGGGCGGGGCGCAGTTCACGCACTTTGGTCGCCAGTTGCTTGCCGTCCATGTCGGGCAGGCCGACGTCGGTCATCATCAGGTCGATGGCCTGGCTGGCGTTTTCGACGATTTTCAAGGCGTCTTCAGCGTCTGCCGCTTCGACTACCTCAAACTCCAGTTCTTCGAGTACGTCGACGATCAACATGCGCACGATGGCGTCGTCTTCGACTACAAGGATGGTGGAGGCGATAGCGGACATAGTGAAATTTCCCGAAAAGTAAAGGGGCAGGTCTTTAGCGGTTGAAAGACCATCCTCTAATGAGTCACGTCAATCCCGGCAAGTTCCGCTGGCGGGCGCATTGTGAAGGGAAAGGGGGCAAATGTCTCGTAGCATAGGGGGGCAGAGCTGCGCCAGAGACGGCCCTGGCGCTACACAAACGACAGTGCCCACTCAGGCAGGCACTGCGCTCATTGAGCAATCAAGTCAGATCGTCATAGTCGTCGAAGTCCACTTTGGCGTCTGCGATTTCGTTGTGGTTAATATCGACTTTATCTGCCGTATAGGATTGCCGAAGTGGTTTTGCCTCCAACAGTCGGCCCTCAGCGTCGAAGCGAACCGGGTTGTAGTCCGGGTGGTGCGTATACACACCTCTGTGTTCCGAATCCACGCCGGTGAGTTTGAATTTATCGATGGTTTTCTTTTGGCCATTCACGGTCTCATCAATAAACTCGCGTTGCTTGGCGCCACCATTTTTGAACATCCGCGCCGCGACATCCTCGACCTCGGTACTGGTATACATCACCCCCTTGAAGCCTTCAGTGGGTTTATGAGTGAGTTTTGCCAGTGTTGCAGCAAACGATTGTTCCGCGCCCGTTCCGGAGTTGCACATGGTCAATCGAATATCACTGTATTTACTCAGGTCAACACCGGATGTTTTCAGTTGGTCTACCAGTTCATACGCCGAGATGTGTTGCCCATCCACGGTCATCAACGCTGAGCTGCTCCCCTCGGGAATCACTCCGTGGGCATCCAGTGTCAGTCGAAGACCACGCTTGGTCGTGTCTTCGGACATGCCGAGGCCATTGTTGAGAATCCTGAAGTTTTGCATCTCACCGCCCATGGCGACGCTTTTGGCAGAAAACAGGGGCAATGGAGGGCCATAAGGGCGGGCGGTGACAGGGTCATAGGCATACCACTTACCCTCGTGCAGCATGGCACCGGCTTCGAAAGAGTTATCGCCCACTTTGTAGGTGCCCGTTGCCAGAACCCCATATTCTTTGCTGGCGGCCTTGAGCAGGTTGTAACTTCCGTCAGCGCCTTTGAGTTTATTGACCGCCTCAATCCCTTTGTCCAGCAGGTAGCGGGTGCCTTTTCGCAAAAGATCCGCACCGCCGGTTGCCAGGCTGTTCAGACCACTCAAAGGGTTGAACTCGCCAAGGGCCGCAGCGCCGATAATTTTTGTTGCTTTTAACGCCTTTGTGCCGCGGGAAAGAGCGGAGCTGCCTATCTTGAGCAACTTCCCTGCCGTTGCAGCACCGGCGGTTAGAAAGCCAAACACATCCAGTGTGAGATCAAATAAACCGTCGCCGATATTGCCGCTCTTGAAGTTGGCAATAGCTGACCTGAAGGGAATCAGGTTGAGCAAGAAGTCACCCAGTGGTTTGGGACCACCTTCCAGTTCGTCCAGAGTGGTTTGCCCACGTGCTTGTTGTTTTATCGCCGGATCGTCGAGGTTGAGATGCTCGACGAATGCGCGACCTATCTTCAGAGAGCGGGCACTGCTGAAGTTATCCAATAGCTCCCCATTCGGTGTGCGTTCTACCGCCAAATCGGCGTTGTCATCGCCCGGCTTCCCGGGGGTGAATGCTTTGGTTTGATAAATCCAGCGGCCTTGAGTTGAGTTCTTGACTTTTGCATTGTTCAAATGGGTGTGTTCGATGCTGCCTTTGTTGAAATCTATTTTGTACGCACAGGATTTGCCCTCGCGCTCAACGTTCACCAACAGCCCGGGTTTGTTGGGGTGTTGCGTCCCCCCCCACAGCCCAAGGCCTTGCTCGTAAGTACTTTCCTGAAAAAAGCTGATTTTTCCATATTCAAAGTTTTTTCGATCCTCCAGCGGGAGCTGAGAGATCAAATGTCTGATATTTGTGTTGATGGCCGCCTTTTTGTTCTCGATGGCCGTTTCAAATTGTTGGTCGAAAGCCTCTCGAACGCCGAATTTCAAGTTGTTATTCAGCGTCGCCAAGGGAATACGCGGGTCATCCGATTTGAAGGGGCGCACATCCGGCCAGTCCATCATGGCGACGTCCAGCAACGAATGTTTTCCTGCCAGCCCTGTTTGCGTGTGCGTTCCCAAATAGGGGTCGGTGCTCAATACTTTTGCTTCGAACAGTGCCCCCAGGTCACCAAACCGTTCTTTTAGAACGGCCAACGCGATCTCTTTGCGCGTGGGGATTTCTTTGTCCAGCGACCGGGAGGCGGTTTGCAAAAGATCGGCACGCTGGGTGAACGCAGTTCGCAATTGATTGATTTGGACGGAGGTGTACCTATCCTCACTGTTGTATTGCAACTTGCCGTTGGCCACGCCCCAATCCACGATTGCATCGTTTACCGCGAATTGAGGGGCAGGGGATGATGTCGTGACTCTCGACGAATAACTCATCACGTCGGCAAAGGTCATGTTCGCGACGGCCCCCGGCTGGTCGGCTTCGATTGCCGCAGCGGCAATCGTGAGGTTTACCCACGCCACGCTACCGATCGTCACCCTGTCAGGAATGTCTTTGATCAGGTACTGGGGGGCCTTGCTTGCTAACAGAAGATAGGCGGCGAGGGGGGCAGTGTCGTCTGTCGCCCGGTATTTCCCGACAAGGTGCCTTTTGAGACCTTCGACAACCGAGGAGGGCGACTTGCCCCAATTGTCAGGCTTTGCCAATTCAAAATCGGCGATGCAGTTGCGCTTGGGTCTTACGGTAGACTCCCGATCAATTCCCGTCTGCAAGGCTGTCAAGATGTAGTCGTAGACACTGGCGGGTGATGAGATTCCGTGCAAATGCGTTTGCAGCGCTTTTCCCAATGCCTGAGCCTTGGGGGTGTCGAGCAGTTTGTGCACTGCATTCAACGGATCTTTCAGGTCGTTTTTTGTGACTGAGCTACCGCTGAGCAGATAGTCCAGCGCCGTTTTGGTGAAGTCCGTCAAAGGCAGGCCGGGCAGGGGGATGCCTTGAAGCCGCACGAACAAACCGCTTGTGTGTTGGTCCTCTTGCGACATCGGAATCGGCCAGGAAAGTGCGCCACCCAAATTGCCCAGAGGTGGCACAGAGGCTCTTTGCTCGATTGTTTGCCTCAACTTCTCGAGTTCATCGGGAGTGCGCGGCACTTCAAAACCAAGATCAGTGATGGCGGTAGCCAGGGACGTGGGTGTGTCGCGCTTTTGCGCGATGGAGGAGCCGATAAAAGGCACCAAAATACCCTCGTTCAAACGGTAGGCAATTTGCGCCGGGTTCAGCGGTCTGCCATAAGACCGGGTATCAACGCCTCGAAGCTTACCGGCCAAGTCGTATAAATCTTGCTGGTCTGCCAGCAGTCGCTGCAGCGTACTGGTGGCGAGGGGCTGATCAGGGGCGGTTAGGTGTGCTGAAGAGCTTGAACCGCCTTGTGTGAGAGATTGGGTGTCCGGGTTAGTGGTGTCTTGAGCGGTGATCAACACGTTCTGTGCTGCGTTTGTACTAATCATTTGGCTTACCTTGACGTGGCAGAAAAGCACCTTCCAAAAGATCTTCCGTGTTCCTGAGGTGCAGCCCTGAGTGTGGAAGCCCTGAAGGTCCGTTCCGCCTTCGCCGTAGGAAGTTGTTTTGAGTTGTGTAAACAAGCAGATTCATCCCACATGAATAAGTGAGCGATTCGCGCGTAGCGCACAGGCTTTTGCAGCTAAAAAAACGCAGAAACATAGCCCTGGCCCCCGACATTCGGGCAAACTCCCCCTTTTTCCGCACTTGGCCAAGGCACGCCCATGACTCCCGCTTCGTCCGTCGATGAAAAGAGCTTCCGTAAACTCCTGAGCCGTAACGTGGCGTTGCCATTGGGTGTGGGTGTGCTCAGTGCGGTGTTTTTTGTCGTTCTGATCACCTACTTGCTGTCGGTGATCCAGTGGGTGGAACACACCGACCGGGTCATCAACAACCTGAATGAGTCGTCCAAGCTGACGGTCGATCTGGAAACCGGCATGCGCGGTTTCCTGATTACGGGCGACGAGCATTTTCTCGACCCCTATGAAGTGGCCAAGCCGCGGATCGTTGCGGATCTGCGCAATTTGCAGGAGCTGGTAGCAGACAACCCTCAGCAGGTTGACCGCCTCAAGCGCCTGGAAGCCTTGCAGATTGAGTGGAACAAGTACGCCCAGGCGATGATTGATATGCAACGCGAGGCGGGTGATTACCGCAGCGCAGTCAAGGCTGGCCGTGGCAAGCGCCTGACCGACGAGATTCGCAAGGAATATGGCGACGCGGTTGCGATGGAGCAGCAATTCCGCATCACCCGCAACGAAGAAGTGACCCGCACCACCGTATTGAGTGTCACGCTGTATCTGGCTTTCGTGCTGGGTTTGAGTGGTTTTCTGGCCTATGTGGGCAGGAAAAATCTTCTCGCGCTTTCAGAGAGTTACAGCGACAACCTCGCGTCACAACAGAAGATCGCCCGCCGCCTGGAGCAACAGGCTTGGTTGCGCAACGGCCAGACAGAGCTGGCCGAGCAGGTACTTGGGCAACTCACCTTGACCATGCTCGGTCGCAACATCCTGCAGTTCTTCGCCCAGTACATGGGCTCGGCCGTTGCCGCGCTGTATGTGCGTGAAGAGCACGGCGGCCTCAAGCGCGTGGCCACGTATGGCTTCTCCCGCGAGCAGGAACAACAGGAGCAGTCGATCTACAGCGACGAAGGGATCGTCGGGCAGGCCGCTCAGCTCGATCGCCTGATCCGCCTGGACGACGTGCCGGTGGACTATTTCAAAGTCAGCTCCGGCCTGGGTGAGGGCCCGACGCGCAGCGTGCTGGTGATGCCGACCAGCGACGACGACCGTGTCAATGGTGTAATCGAACTGGGCTTTTTGCGCCCGCTGCAAGAGCGCGACGTTGAGTTGCTGGAGCTGATCGCCGGCAACATCGGCACCTCCATCGAAGCCGCGCGCTATCGTCAGCGCCTGCAGGAAGTGCTGGCCGAAACCCAACAGCTCAACGAAGAGCTGCAAGTGCAGCAGGAAGAACTCAAGACCGCCAACGAAGAGCTGGAGGAGCAGTCACGCATCCTCAAGGAGTCCCAGGCCCACCTGGAAACCCAGCAGGCGGAGCTTGAGCAAACCAACGAGCAATTGGCCGAACAGACCCAGACCCTGGCTGAGCAACGCGACGCCATGGACCGCAAGAACGTCGAGCTCAACCAGGCCCAGTTGGAACTCGAAGACCGCGCCGACGAATTGCAGCGCTCCAGCAAATACAAGTCCGAGTTCCTCGCCAACATGTCCCACGAGCTGCGCACGCCGCTGAACAGCTCGCTGATTCTCGCCAAGTTGCTGGCCGAGAACCCCCAGGAAAACCTCAGCGCCGAGCAGGTCAAGTTTGCCGAGTCGATCTATTCGGCGGGCAATGACTTGCTCAACCTGATCAACGACATTCTGGATATTTCCAAAGTCGAGGCCGGCAAGCTGGAAATGCGCCCGGAGAACTCCAGCGTGGCGCGTTTGGTAGACGGCCTGCGCGGGATGTTCGAGCCGCTCGCGGCCGATCGCAAGCTGGGCTTCCAGGTTGAAGTGCACAAAGATGCGCCGGCGATGCTGTTTACCGATCGCCAGCGCCTGGAGCAGATCCTCAAAAACCTGTTGTCCAATGCGATCAAGTTCACCGAGCAGGGCGAAGTCAGCCTGTCGGTCGCCCGCGCGTCAGGGGAGGGCATTGCCTTCACCGTGCGCGACTCCGGCATCGGCATTGCACACGACCAGCAGGAAAGCATTTTCGAAGCGTTCCGCCAGGCCGATGGCACCACTAACCGCCGCTACGGCGGCACCGGCCTGGGCCTGTCGATTTCCCGTGACCTGGCCACCTTGCTCGGTGGCTATATCAGCGTGACCAGTGAGCCCGGCAAGGGCAGCACCTTCACCCTGGTACTGCCGGAGCACTATGTGGAGCGCGATGAAGACGCAGCACCCATTGAACAACCGCGTCAGGTCGTGGCTGCTCCGGCACCCAAACCGGTCGCGATTTCGCCCCTGCCGGTCGCCGACGCCAAGCAGATCCCGCGCTTTGCTGACGACCGTGACAAGGCGCCGTTCACCAACCGCTGCATTCTGGTGGTGGAAGACGAACCGAACTTTGCGCGCATCCTGTTCGACTTGGCCCACGAGCTGGGTTACCACTGCTTGGTCGCCCACGGTGCCGACGAGGGCTACAGCCTGGCCGAAGAGTTCATTCCTGACGCGATCCTGCTGGACATGCGCCTGCCGGACCATTCCGGGCTGACGGTACTGCAGCGCCTCAAGGAGCACGCGAACACCCGTCACATCCCCGTGCATGTGATTTCCGTGGAAGACCGCGTCGAAGCCGCCATGCACATGGGCGCGATCGGGTATGCGGTCAAACCCACCACCCGCGAAGAGCTCAAGGATGTGTTTGCACGCCTGGAAGCCAAGCTGACCCAGAAGGTCAAGCGTGTGCTGCTGGTGGAAGACGATGACCTGCAGCGCGACAGCATTGCCCGCCTGATCGGCGACGATGACATTGAAATCACCGACGTCGGCTACGCCCAGGCCGCACTCGACCTGCTGCGCACCAATGTCTATGACTGCATGATCATCGACCTCAAGTTGCCGGACATGCTGGGTAACGAGTTGCTCAAGCGCATGGCCACCGAGGACATCTGCTCGTTCCCGCCGGTGATTGTCTACACCGGGCGCAACCTGACCCGCGACGAAGAGGCTGAGCTGCGCAAGTATTCGCGCTCGATCATCATCAAGGGCGCGCGCTCGCCTGAACGCCTGCTGGACGAAGTGACACTCTTTCTGCACAAAGTCGAATCCCAGCTGTCCCATGACCGCCAGAAGATGCTCAAGACCGCACGCAGCCGCGACAAGGTCTTCGAGGGGCGCAAAATCCTGCTGGTGGACGACGATGTGCGCAACATCTTCGCCCTGACCAGCGCCCTGGAGCACAAAGGCGCCGTGGTGGTGATCGGGCGTAACGGCCGTGAAGCCATCGATAAACTCAATGAAGTCGACGATATCGACCTGGTGCTGATGGACGTGATGATGCCGGAAATGGACGGTTACGAGGCCACCGCCTTGATTCGTCAGGACCCGCGCTGGAAGAAGCTGCCGATTATTGCGGTGACGGCCAAGGCCATGAAGGACGATCAGGAGCGCTGCCTTGCGGCCGGCTCCAACGATTACCTGGCCAAGCCAATTGACCTGGATCGCCTGTTTTCACTGATTCGCGTCTGGCTGCCAAAGATGGAACGCATTTAAGTGGAGCGCAGTTTTTTGGACAAAAGCAGCGATATTGAGCTGCGCCTGTTGATCGAGGCGATTTACCTCAAGTACAGCTATGACTTTCGCGACTATTCCGGCGCGTCGGTGAAGCGTCGCGTGGCGCATGCCTTGCGTCAGTTCGACTGTGCAACCATTTCCGCATTGCAGGAGCGGGTATTGCACGATCCGGCAGCGTTCATGCAGTTGCTGCAGTTCCTGACGATTCCGGTCAGCGAGATGTTTCGCGACCCCTCGCACTTCCTGGCCATCCGCCAGGAAGTGGTACCGCTGCTCAAGACTTATCCGTCGATCAAAATCTGGATCGCCGGGTGCAGTACGGGGGAGGAGGTGTACTCCATGGCCATCCTGCTGCGCGAGGAGGGCTTGCTGGAGCGCACGATCATTTACGCCACCGACATCAACCCGGCGTCTCTGGATAAAGCCAAGCAGGGTATTTTCTCGCTGGAGAACGTGCGCGCCTACACCGCCAATTATCAGCAGGCCGGCGGCCAACGTTCATTTGCCGACTACTACACGGCGGCATACGATTACGCAATCTTCGACAAAACACTGCGCGAGAACGTGACCTTTGCCGATCACAGCCTTGCGACCGACAGCGTATTTTCAGAAACTCAATTAATTTCATGCCGTAACGTACTGATTTATTTCAATAAAAAGTTGCAAGATCGAGCGTTCGGATTGTTTCATGAGTCGCTGTGTCATCGCGGCTTTCTGGTATTGGGCAGCAAGGAAACCCTGGATTTTTCCGCCTACAGCAAGCAATTCGAGCCCCTGGTCAAGCAAGAACGGATCTACCGCAAATCATGAGCGACCTGCACGCCAACCCGGTTCGCGGGATTGAAGCCATCGTCGTCGGCGCCTCCGCCGGCGGTGTCGAGGCGTTGCTGAGTATTTTTGGCGACCTGCCCGAGGGGTTCGGGTTGCCAATCATTGCCGTGCTGCATCTACCTGATGAGCGTCGCAGCCAACTGGCGGAAGTCTTTGCGCGCCGCCTGCGCGTACCGGTGAAGGAAGCACGGGACAAGGAAGTGATCGAGGCGGGCACCCTGTATTTCGCCGGGCCGGGCTATCACTTGTCGGTGGAGCTTGACCGCAGCCTGTCGCTTAGCCAGGAAGACCGCGTACACCATTCCCGGCCCGCTATCGATTACCTCTTTGCCTCCGCTGCCGATGCCTATGGCACAGGCCTGCTGGCGATTCTACTGACCGGCGCCAATCAGGACGGCGCCCAAGGGCTGGCCCACGTCAAGCAGTCGGGCGGCACCACCGTGGTACAGGACCCCAGGGAAGCGCGGATTGCCGTGATGCCGCTGGCGGCCCTGGCCCTGCACACACCTGATCATATTCTCACCTTGGGCCAGATCGGCTCATGGTTGGCTTCCCTGGAAAACTCACCATGTTAAGTACTGTCCAGGCCAAACTGCTGATCGTCGACGATCTGCCGGAAAACCTGCTGGCCCTCGAAGCGCTGATCAAGCGCGAGGATCGCCAGGTCTTCAAGGCATTGAGTGCCGACGAGGCGTTGTCCCTGTTGTTGGAACATGAGTTCGCCATGGCGATTCTCGACGTGCAGATGCCCGGCATGAACGGGTTCGAATTGGCCGAGTTGATGCGCGGCACCGAAAAGACCAAAAATATCCCGATTGTGTTCGTCAGCGCCGCTGGCCGCGAACTCAACTATGCCTTCAAGGGCTATGAAAGCGGCGCGGTCGACTTCTTGCACAAGCCACTGGATATCCACGCGGTCAAGAGCAAGGTCAATGTGTTTGTCGACCTGTACCGCCAGAGCAAGGCCATGAAGCAGCAGGTCGAAGCTCTGGAGCGCAGCCGTCGCGAGCAGGAGTTGCTGTTGACGCGTTTGCAGGCCACCCAGGCCGAGTTGGAGCAAGCTGTGCGCATGCGTGACGACTTCATGTCGATTGTCGCCCATGAAGTGCGTACGCCGCTCAACGGGCTGATCCTGGAGACCCAGCTGCGCAAGATGCACCTGGCCCGCGATAACGCCGCTGCGTTCACCCTGGACAAGATGCACGCCATGGTCGATCGCGATGAGCGCCAGATCCAGAGCCTGATCCGTTTGATCGAGGATATGCTCGATGTGTCGCGCATTCGCACCGGCAAGTTGTCGATTCGCCCGGCGCGTTTCGACCTGACGCAATTGGTCCGCAACCTGGTGGAAAACTTCGCGCCACAGGTGGCCGCCGCCGGCTCGTCCATGCAGCTTGTCGCTGAGCAGCCAGTGGAAGGCAACTGGGATGAGTTTCGCATTGAGCAGGTGGTCACGAACCTGCTGACCAACGCTCTGCGCTACGGTGCCAAAAGCCCGGTGGATGTGCGGGTTTATACCGAACATGGCGAGGCGCGGGTCGAGGTACGTGATCGCGGTATCGGCATCAGTGAAGAGAACCAGAAACGTATTTTCCAGCAGTTCGAACGGGTTTCCGCCAGCCAGGTAGCTGCGGGCCTTGGGCTTGGGCTATTTATTTCCGAGCAGATCGTGGCAGCCCATGGCGGCACCATCGAAGTCGAGAGCCAGATAGGCGAGGGCGCCTTGTTCCGGGTGTGTCTGCCCCTTGAGGTGCCGGTGTGAATTCAATCGTCAGCTCGACGCAACCTCTGCGTGACCCCATGGTCGTAACTGCAGCAATTGACCGGACAAAGGCTTCCCATGAGTGAAGATGCGCAAGACGTTGTACTGATCGTCGAGGACGACGAATCGATTATGTTTGTGCTGGGTGAATACCTGGCTGGCCTGGGCTATCGGGTCTTGAAGGCGATTGACGGGGAGCAGGCCTTTGAAATCCTTGCGACCAAACCGCACCTGGACCTGATGGTCACCGATTACCGCTTGCCGGGCGGGATTTCCGGGGTGCAGATCGCCGAGCCTGCGATCAAGCTGCGCCCGGAACTGAAAGTGATCTTTATCAGCGGTTACCCGCAGGAAATTCTCGACTGCAACAGCCCGATCACGCGCAACGCGCCGATCCTGGCCAAGCCGTTCGACCTGGATACGCTGCAAGAGCATATCCAGCGCCTGCTGGCTTGATGTGAGGCGGCGCACTTTCAGGGCGCCGCGTGTTTCAATCGATCAAGGTTAGAGCTTCTCGACATTGGCTCTCAGTGTGCTGGCGGGCGTATAGGCAAATTGCCAACCTGGCTTGGCGTCGAGTCCGTCGAGGAAGTTTTGCAGACCTTTGTGTTTATCATTCCCGAGGGGGTAGACACTCATCCCTGCGCTGATCACAGGCGGGTTACCATTTCTGATCATGGCGAGGTCAAGATCGGGGCTATTGGTGTTGAACAGAAATAATTCGCCGTCGTTGCTTTTCTGGATATAGACAGTGTGAGCAAAATCGCCATCGGGAGTGGCGTGTTTGAAATTAAGCAACCCGGACTCGGTGATATCAGCGGGATTGAAGGTGGTTTTGAGACTGCCAGGCTCGATTCCCATGTACGCCAGGTAGCGAGGGGAGTAGTTGGTGCCTCCTTTACGATTAGTCGCCGCCACGACAGCGTCATATACATCGGCGGTTAAATTTTTTTCCGCCTGCCCTACACGCATCGAGGCCTCGTAACAGATCAAACCTTGATTGCCCGGCGCCTGATGCAAGGTTTCCCAGTTACGCTTCAGTTGGTCATGAGACAGGCTGGAGGATGCATGCTCATCCAATGGCAATTGATAGGTTTTTTTAAACTTCACTTCGTCAATGCTGTTCAGCGCTTTCCATTGATCGTCATGATCAAAAATTTTGAATTCCAGGCTTTTGGCGTTTGCGCTGTGCGTTCTATAGGGCGTGGGGAGATGCTTGTCATTAAATAACCGGGTCAATCCCGCCTCCATGGCTTCTGAAGTTTTGAAATAGGCAACGCCGACATTAGGGTCGTAGAAATAAAACTGCTTGTCTGTACCCTTCACAATAACCCCTGCCGCCATCGCATGGCCTGGGGAGTCGATCATGATGGATTTAGTGACGCCTGAATCAGACAGTTCCTGGACCATGCCCTGGCAGGAGACCTGCCGGGAAACTTTCTGCGCATAAAAGGCAGCTTTACCACCCACCTGGGTCTGAAGACCGCTGATTGACTGCATGAATTCTCTGGAAGCGGCCGTATCAGCACGTGCGGAAGCTTTGTACAGGTTGTTAATAAAAACGGTGTCTTTTCCTTCCTCTATGGCGGTGGCAAACGTACGCGCCAGAGCGGCACACTGGCCGTCGGAAAACTGCGCCGTTGAACTAAGATAGCTGGCTTGTGGCATGGGAAACACCACACCAAATTCAGGGTCAATGGTGTCGATGAACCTGGCGGCGCCTTTGTGACCCTGCTTGAACGCCAGGTTATCGTATTGCCTGACAAGCGCGCCCACCGTGCTGGCAGTGATATGTTGTTTTTGCGCTTGCTTCATCAGCTCCAGTGAGTTCATTTTCTTGATGTTTTTGCTGAGCCCTTCTGGCAGGGCCGTACCGTAGTAAGCGGCTTCAAATTCAGCTTTTTTATCTCCAAATTTATAGCGCTTGACGACCTTGTCCCAATTTTCTTTGATGGCTTTTGTCTTCGGATCAAGTACCCGGGTGCCAACGGCCCAGTCACCAAACGGGTTCTGTATAGACGGAACAAAGTCGCTGAGCGCTGAACCAAAGGGTTGGCGCAAGACGGGATCATAGGCGTGCCAGACCCCACCGGTAAGAACCGCCGGGCCTTGTATAAGGTTGCCTTCATGCTTGAACGTTCCCAGGGCGGATGCGTCAAACTTTTTAGCCGCTGCGATCAAGTCATAGCTTCTGACTGAGCCGGGTAGTTTCTCAATGAGTGTTTTACCTGCACTACCTATCTTGTATATCCCGCGCGCAGTGCCTTTGAGTAAACCTGTGATCAGATCAACAATACCGTCCAGCGGATTGAGCAAGCTAATGGCCGCTCGCCCGACAATTTTGGCCAGAGACAGTGCTTTGGAACCGACAGCCAAACCTTTCAGTGCTTTTCCTGCGATGCTGGCGCCTGCGGTTACAAAACCAAGAACATCAAGGGCCAGATCGCCTATGCCCTCTGCGAAGTTACCGTTCGAAAAACTTTTGATGGCGGAGTATAGAGGAACAAAGTTAAGAAGGAAGTTACGAAATTTTGCGTAGTCCGGCACTTCCGTATCAAAGGTTGTTGCCCCCTTGGAGAACACTCTTAATTTTTCCGTGACGCCAGCATACACATGGCGGGTCACCAAGTCGGCAATGGCACTGATACGTCCGCTGTTGTAAGTATCATGAATGCCCGATGTAGAGCCCACGTCGAGCTTGCCGAGTTCGTAGGTATATTTGAGTGTGTTCGGCAGTTTTGCATAGTCGGGTACTGCTATATCGTCAGTACCGTCTCCTGCAACAATTGTTTTGCTCTGGAGATGGCCGAATACAAATTTCTTCTCCAGGTCTACTCGCCTTGTTACATGACCTTTCTGTGGATTAAGTTCATAAAACCTGACGTTCGAGCCCATTTGGCTGCGTACGACGACAGGTTTGTTGTCGACCGGTTGAGCTCGGTAAAGGTGATTGCTCCCGGGGGTGGGGTCGTAAATAAGCTCTTCACAATAAAAAGTCAGCTGCCCGTTATTTATAAACTCAAGGTCTTCCGCCGGCAGGCGCGATATCAGATATTTAACAGCTGTTTTTGTGCTGGATTGCAGATTATCAATGTGACTTTCAATTTTTTCCTGGTACGCCTTGGCGACCTCGGGAAACCCAGAGGACTTGCCGAATATTTCAGCAAAGTCGATGGCGTGACGACGTGGCACCACCCATTTATTTTTGTACGTATGTTGCACTGTCGTCCCTTTTGTTACCGAAGGCGGGTTGAACAGACGATTCGATGTATGCAGGTCCAACAGTGAGTAAGGGCCAGGAAAATCTTTATGGAGGAGTTTGAGCACGATAAACCGGGTATTGATGAAGTCATAAAAAGCCGCTTTATCTCCATGCTCTTGACGGTATTGCTCTGTGCTGGCCCCGGGAATTCCTGCTTTGCTCATGAGCGCGTTCAAGTAGGGTTGATTCTGAATCTGGTTGAAACCGAGCGCCTCGTACAGTTGCTCGGCTGCGACGTTTTTTCGGAGGAGGAGCGGCGTATTGCCGGTTTCGACAACATGAAGGAGTTCCGTCATCTGTTTCTGAAACGCCGCCAATACCGACTTCATTTCATCCGCGCTGTAATCGTCCGAGGGGCTGAGGGTAATCAGCCTGTTGGCGACGCCCCAGTCCATGAGCGCATTCATCTTGGCGCTCTGCTCGAGCTGCTGTTGCTCGGGGTTGAGCGGCGCAATATCCCCCTGACGCAGGATGTCTATATACCTCATGGTGGCGGTGGCGCCCGGCGTTTGTGCTTCAATTTTTGCGACGGCGGTGCTGAACGTCAGCCAAGCCTGCGAGCCATACGTCACTGCTGCGGGAATATCACGGACCAAAAACTGCGGCGCACGTTTTGCCAGGAGCAAGTGAGCAGTGACGAGGGCCAACTCGTCAGTGGCATACGAACGGCCTTTTCCATGGCTTGACGCCACGAGATGGTCTGCCATCCGCTTTACCACGGCCGAGGCGGTGAGGCCCGAGTTACCCGGCTGGGCGAGTTCAAAACCGGCTACCTTGGTTCTGCTCAAGGGTTGAGATTCACGGGGTTCAAACGCTTCATGGATAGCGGCCAGCACGTGATCACTGGCGCTTGTGGCAGTCGCCACGCCACGCAGGCTTTCTTGCAACGCCTTACCCAAGCCTTGTGCCTTGGGTGACTCAAGCATCTGCTCGATCATTTGTCGCGGTTTGCGTGGCGGATTGCCGGGCTGTTTACCGAACAGGTAACCCACCAGAACGAAGGGGTTCGCTTCGCCTGTCTGGCGTGCGGTCACTCTATAGATCCAATTTATATCTGAATCTGACAGTGGAACCGGCCAGTTTGTGGCGCCGCTAAAATCCCCGTACGGCGGGGCCTCTGGTGTGGAGGTTTCCAGAGCGGTGACTAAAGCATCAAGCTCTTCACCCGTGGTGGGTAACGTCCAGTGTTGGCCCCTTAGATAGTCGCCAACGCTAATCCGCTCTGAGGCGCCTGTTGAGTCGGCGTCATCGGAAACAGCGGTTGAAGGCAGGCTGAAGGTTGTATTTTCCAAACGCTCGCTGAGTGATTGCGAGCCGTCTTTGGCAAGTACTTTCAAGCGCCAGATCAGTGCGTTTCTGTCATTGATTTCGTCCACCGCGCGGTGGTGCAGCAGCAGTTGCGCGTCGGTGTGTAACTGGCCAGGGTCGAAATGGCTGAAGGCGGTGCCATCCTCCAACTCGGCTGCGCTCGCCCGAATTCGATCTTCAAGCGTGCTTTGCGGTGCCTGGTCAGGTGTGTTCTTCCCGTAAAACTTTGCGATGTCCCGTGCATAGACAGTGTTGCGGTAATACTGGATATCAGCAGTTTGCCCGAACGCTTTTGCTGCCTTGATAAGAAGAGGAAAAGCCAGAAAGCCGGCATTAGGGAAGTGCACGGGCTTGCCGTTGACGACGGCTACAATGCAATTATCTTTGGGCGAAATCGTGATGCCGTGCGACAGGTCGATATCGTTGTGCGCTACCCAGTCTTTAAAGCTGCCACTCTCTACAATCCGAGTGGTCAAGGCCCGCCACAGTCCATAGTTCGAGTCTTCGGGGATGTCGGGAAGCCAAGTAATGCTCTGGTAATAAGGGGCGACAGGGTTTTCGCCATCCGCCGTTTTCAATAACAGCTGGCGGTACACGTGGGCCAGTTGCTTATCCGCCTCTTGCCTGGGCGAGGAGGGCCTGGCCAACGCTGACCCTTCTGTCGAACGCGCCGGATCAGAACGTTTCACGCGTTCATTGTGAACCGCCGCGTTGCGGGCCTGGTTTCGAAGGTTTAACGGGATGGAAAGCAGCGAAGGGGGGCTCGATATCATTATGCGTACTCTCGAAACATATAAGCGAACCGTCTGCATCAGACGTGGAACACTTATTCAGTGGCGAGAGGTTAAGTTTCGATCCCTGGGTTCTGAGGCGGCATGTTACTTCAAGTTTTAATGAGTGCTCAGACAGCGGTTCGTAACAGTGAGGTCGTGACCCGGTCATTTGAATTACGTCCGGATCATCTCCCGCACCTTTGCCGTGAGCAGATCAAACGTAAACGGCTTGGTGATCAACTGCATCCCCGGGTCCAGGAAACCACCCCGCACCGCCGCGTGTTCGGCGTAGCCGGTAATGAACAGTACTTTCAGGCCAGGCCGTATCTGCCGGCCAATTTCCGCCAGTTGACGGCCATTCATGCCGGGCAACCCCACATCACTGATCAGCAAATCAATCCGCTGCTCCGATTCAATGATCGGCACCGCCGTGTTGGCGTCGCCGGCTTCTACAAAGCCATAGCCCAACTCCTTCAACACCGCACTGACCAACACCCTGACGGCTGGGTCGTCCTCGACGATCAGCACGGTTTCCCCTGCATTGGCGAACGGCAACAACGCCGGGTTGACGGCTTCCTCCTCCTGCATTTCACCGATAAAGCGTGGCAGGAACAGACTGACCGTGGTGCCTTTGCCGACTTCACTGTGGATCGTTACATGGCCGTGAGACTGGCGGGCAAACCCGTAGATCATCGACAACCCCAGCCCCGTGCCCTGGCCAATCGGTTTGGTGGTGAAAAAGGGGTCGAAGACCCGTCCCATCACGCTTTCCGGTATCCCGCAGCCGTTGTCGCTGACGCTCAGCTCGACGTAGTCACCGGGTTTAAGGGTGCCGTAGGCAGCGGTGAACACACTGTCGAGATGGCGGTTGGTGGTTTCCACCACCAGTTGGCCCCCATTGGGCATGGCGTCCCTGGCATTGATGACCAGGTTGAGCAGGGCACTTTCCAGTTGGTTCGGGTCGGCCTCAGCGGTCCACAATGAATCGGCCAGGCGCATGTCCAGGCCGATGCTTTCATTAATGCTGCGTTTCAACAGCTCACCCATCGAGCTGACCAGGTGGTTAATCTCCACCGGTTTGGAGTCCAGTGACTGGCGGCGGGAAAACGCGAGCAGGCGATGGGTCAGGCCAGCCGCGCGGTTGGCCGAAGTAACGCCCAGATCGATCAGCCCATCGAGGTCATCCAGCTTGCCGCGGGCGATACGCCTGCGCAGCAATTCCAGGCTGCCTATGATGCCAGTGAGCATATTGTTGAAGTCATGGGCAATGCCGCCAGTCAATTGGCCGACCGCTTCCATTTTTTGCGACTGGCGCAAGGCATCTTCGTTGTTACGCAGTTGCGCGGTGCGCTCTTCGACTTGCTGCTCAAGGGTTTCCAGCGTGCGTTGCAGGCGCAATTCGCTCTGGCTCAAGTCAACCAGCCGTTCCCGAGCGTCATATTGGCGCCGCCGTCCGCGCAGCGCGGCGCTGACCAGGCTGATCAGCGTCACGGGGTGAAAGGGCCGTTCCAGAAACGTCACGTTACCCAAGAGCCCGCTCAAGTGGGTAGAACCGTTTTGCTCGCTGCCGCCATGATGGGTCAGCAACACAATGGGCAGGTCGGACCAGGCCGGCTGCTGATGCAAATGCTCCAGCAGAGGCTCAAGGTCGACGCCGCGCAATGCCTCGGCTGCAATAATCAACAAACCGGCGCCGTCTTCCAGTTCCTCACACAACGTCACCAGGCTATTGGCCACGATGCCGCTGTAACCGGCCTCATTGAGCATCATCAGCGCCAGGGTGCTGTCGCGGCCCAGTGGCGCGAGGATGATTGCGCGCTCGAAGGCGGGGGCAAGGTCAGTCACTAGCCCTCATCCTTGAGCAGAGGCGAGCCGGCGCCCATGTAGGTAGGAATGCCGCGCAATACACCCTGGAAGTTGTCCAGAGGCTCGCCGACGGTCATGCCGCGACTGCCGATGCGGTATTCGCGAATGGTCGATTCATGTGAGCCGGTTCTTTTCTTGATGATCGAGATTGCCCGACGCACTTGGCCGAGTGCTTCAAAGTAACGCAATAGAATCACGGTGTCGGCCAGGTAGGTGATATCGACCGGCGCTTGCATGTCACCAACCAGGCCATGCTGGGCGACCGTCATGAAGGTCGCCGCACCCCGGCGGTTGAGATAGAGCAACAGTTCGTGCATGTGCAGAATCAGTGCATTTTCTTCCGGCATCGCCGCCTGGTAGCCGTTGATGCTGTCGATGACCACGGTCTTGATGCCGCCTTCATCCACGGCGCGGCGCACACGGTGGGAGAACTCGCCCGGGGACAACTCGGCGGCGTCTACCTGCTCGATAAACAGGTTGCCGGTAGCCCGTAGGGCTTCCAGGTCGATGCCCATGTTTTTCATGCGCTCGAACAGCAAGCCCAGCTCTTCGTCGAAGATGAACAGCGCGGCTTTTTCTCCGCGCATTACTGCGGCAGCGGCGAAAATCATCGAGATCAGCGATTTGCCGGTACCGGCAGGGCCCAGGATCAGGCTGCTTGAGCCGGTTTCGATGCCACCGCCCAACAGCATGTCCAGCTCTTTAATGCCGCTGGTCAATGTCTGGCGGTCGTATCCACCTCGATGCTCGGCAGCCACCAAACGCGGGAACACATGCACACCGTCTTGCAAAATGGTGAAGTCATGGAAGCCGCCCCGGTATTTCTGCCCGCGATATTTGACGACGCGTACCCGGCGGCGCTCGGCGCCGTAGTTGGGCGTCAGTTCTTCCAGACGAATGACCCCGTGCGCCACGCTGTGCACGGTTTTGTCGAGGGATTCAGTGGTCAGGTCGTCGAGCAGCAACACCGTTGCGTCGTAACGCACGAAGTAATGTTTGATCGCGAGGATCTGCCGGCGATACCGCAGGGAGCTTTGCGCCAGCAGGCGAATCTCCGACAGGCTGTCAACCACTACACGTGTCGGTTTGACACGCTCGACCACTTCGAAGATCTGCCGCGTCGCTTCACCCAGCTCAAGGTCCGAGGAATACAGCAGGCTCTGCTGATGTTCGGCGTTGAGCAGGCTTTCCGGCGGGGTGAGTTCGAAAATATGGATATTGTCGTCCAGGTCCCAGCCATGGGACTTGGCGCCCTGGCGCAATTCGCGCTCGGTTTCCGACAGGGTGATATACAGTGATCGCTCGCCGTTTTTTGCGCCGGCCTGCAAGAAGTGCAGCGCCACGGTGGTCTTGCCGGTACCCGGTTCACCCTCCAGCAGGAACAGATGGCTGCGCGATAGCCCACCGGAAAGGATGTCATCAAGACCCTCAATGCCGATGGCTGCCTTTTCACTGAACAGCGTATTGGATGTAGACAAGGTGTGCCCTCAGGTCACGTACAAGTAGAGGTGCGCACCCGGCTTGGGTGCGCCATATTTACTTGACCGTTACAGCCTGTGGCGGTTCAACGTTTTGAAATATTTGTACAAAGCGGTGGTTTTTCGACAAGTTTTAACGCGCCATTACAGACCTTGCTGCAGTGCCGGATCATCCGGATTTTGCTGTTCAAGTTGCGCCAGCAGCACTTGGACGTTCTGTAACTGACCGCTTTCTTTCCAGTAATTGACCAGCAGCACGCGGGCTTTGCGGTTGGCCGGATGGCGCTGGATGATTTCTTCCAACTGGCGCTGGGCGGCTTCCAACTCTTCCTGCGCATGCAGTGTCGTGGCCAGGTCGTAGCGGTAATCCTGATCGTCCGGCTCCAGCTCCACCGCTCTGGACAAGCCGAGCAAGGCATAAGGCCGTTCGCCATGGTGCAGCAGCCACATGCCGAGGGCGTGCTGCAGGTAGGCCGATTCCGGATGCGCCGCCAGCTGACGCGCGAGCAACTGGCGGGATTCTTCTGACTTGCCTTGCTTGTCGAGCAACTCGATTTGCGCGACCACCGCTTGCAGATTGTCCGGCTGCAGGCGGATTGCCTGTTCCAGTGCGTTTTGCGCGTCCGCCAGCAAGGCGCTGTGGATGTACAGGCGCGCCAGTTGAATCCAGTTTTGCGCTGACTCGGGCTGCGCCTTGATGTTTTTGACGAATTCATCGAGCACTTGCTGCAAGGGGCCGAAATACAGGCCAAGGGTGTCCGGCGAAAGGCCGAGCAGCGCGTTGGCTGCGCTGAAGCGAACTTCCTGCTCCGGGTCGTCAAGGGCAGGGCCGAGCAACAGTGTGCGTTGGCCCGTGGGCACCAGGCCGACAATGCTGTGGATCGCCGCTTCACGCACCAATGGCGATTCATTGGCGAGGTCTTTATCGGCGAGTTTCAGCGCCTGCGGGCTTGGGTAATTCGGCAGTTCGGCATGCAGCGCGGCGCGACGTTCAGGGGACAGGTCCGGACGGCCCAGCTGCTGATACAGCACGCGCGCAGCGCCCGGTTCACCGTTATGGGCCTGTTTAAGGGCTTTGGCGTAGCCGTGGGCAATGGCTGGCGGCACAGCCACCGGGGTGGAACGGGAGAAAAACCACGTGACCGAAACAATCAACAGCAGGGCGCACAGGCCGGCGAGGGAGTAACGGCGTGACTTTGACATGCAGGCGTCCAAAAGCTTAGGCAGCTATCGCAAAGCCATCAGCTTCGGTCAGACCACCGCGAGTGTCAAACCCGCATCAGGTCAGCACGTACTCCACGGGCTCCAGCACCGGCGGCAAGTCGGTTTCGCCAAGGGCAGCGAGGATTTCACGTTCCAGGGTACGCAGCAGCGCGTTGCACGGCAGGTCGTTTTCGTCGAAGCCGAACGGGTCTTCCAGGTCGTCACCGATTTCATCCAGGCCAAAGAAGGTGTAGCTGACGATGGCGGTGAACACCGGCGTCAACCAACCCAGCGGCTCGGCCATGGCAAATGGCAACAGGATGCAAAACAGGTAAATGGTGCGGTGCAATAACAGCGTGTAGGGGAAGGGCAGCGGCGTGTGCTTGATCCGCTCGCAGGCGGCCTGCACCTGGCTGACGCTGACCAGGCGGGTTTCCAGCTGGGTGTAGCGCCACTCACTGATCACACCGCGTTCGGCCAGCCCGGAAAACCGCGCGCCCAGCTGTTGCAGCACGGTGTCCGGCAAGTTGGGGTGGCCGGTGTTCACGGCTATCCACGGTGTGATCGCCCGTGCTTCGTCTTCATGGCGCAGGCGCGCGATCAAACCATGGGCGAAACCACACAGCCCGCGCAACAGGCCGGCGCGCTCGGGTGAGTCGCCGAGCACCTGGGTCTCGCGAATCAGCGAACGCACCTCAATGATCATCTGCCCCAGCTGCTTGCGGCCCTCCCACCAGCGGTCGTAACAGGCGTTGTTGCGAAAGCTCATGAAGATCGACAACGACAAGCCGAGCAGGGTGAAGGGCGTGGCGTTGACCTTGGAGAAGTAGGCCGGGTGCCAGGTTTCCACCAGCACGATCACCGAAGCCAGCAACGTGACCAGCAGGCTGCGCAGGGCAATGCGCTTGGCAATCGAACCTTTGAGGGAAAACAGGATGCCCAGCAGGTTAGGTTTGGGGCGAACGATCATCGCGAGGGGGCTTCTTCTGTGGCGCAGGCCTCAAGGTTAGAAGCTGCGGCGCAGGGCGTCCAATCACTTGGGCCGACCGGTTGATCGGCGCAGTCAATGATTGGCCAAACCAGTCAGCGAGGTTGAAGGCTTTGACCATTGCCGCTGCGCCGCTCTAGAGCGACTATTTCCGTGGTTTGCGTCCTGAAAATAAAAAACACAGAAGGATTTGAAACGATGCGTGAGTATTTGGCTGCCACGACCGGGTTTGATTACCAGCACACTGTTGATGCCGCTTTGGCGGGAGACCTGCAGGCGCTCAACGCCTGTGTGGAGTGCTGCGACCGCCATGCGCTGCCGGGGCGCATCGCGTTGTTCTGGGAAGGCAAGGACGGGCGTAGCGCCACCTCGACCTTTACCGAGCTGCAGGACCAGGCCGCCCGTTTCGCCAATTTCCTGCTGGCCCAGGGCGTCAAACGGGGTGACAAAGTCGCCGGCCTGTTGCCTCGCACCGCCGAACTGCTGGTGGTGGTCTTCGCCACCTGGCGCATCGGCGCAGTTTACCAGCCTCTGTTTACCGCCTTCGGTCCCAAAGCCATTGAACATCGCTTGAACAGCTCCGGCGCGGCACTGGTGGTCACCGACGCGGTGAACCGGCCCAAGCTGGCCGACGTGGAGGGCTGCCCGACCATCGTCACAGTGGCAGGCGCCAAGGGCGAAGGCATTGTGCGCGGCGATTTCAGCTTTTGGGCCGAGCTGCCCAACCAGTCGAATGTTTGCGAGCCCGTCATGCTCGGCGCCGATGATCCGTTTTTGCTGATGTTCACCTCCGGCACCACCGGCCCGCCCAAAGCGCTGTCGGTACCGCTCAAAGCCATTGTCGCGTTCCAGAGTTATACCCGCGATGCAGTGGACCTGCGCCCTGAAGACGCGTTCTGGAACGTCGCCGACCCCGGCTGGGCCTACGGCATCTATTTCGGCGTGACGGGGCCGCTCTCCATGGGCCATCCGATCACCTTCTACGATGGCCCGTTTACCCTGGAAAGCACCTGCCGGGTCATCAACAAATACGGGATTACCAACCTCACCGGCTCGCCGACCGCGTACCGCCTGCTGATTGCCGGCGGCGAGCAGTTTGCCCAGTCGGTCAAGGGCAAGCTGCGCATCGTCAGCAGCGCCGGCGAGCCGTTGAACCCGGAAGTGATCCGCTGGTTTGCCGACAACCTCGGCGTGACCATCCACGATCACTACGGCCAGACCGAACTCGGCATGGTGCTGTGCAACCACCATGGGCTGGAGCATCCGGTGCGCGTGGGCTCGGCCGGGTTCGCCTCGCCGGGCCACCGCATTGTGGTGCTTGACGACAACCATCAGGAATTGCCCGCCGGCCAGCCCGGCATTCTTGCCATTGACCGCGAGCAATCGCCCATGTGCTGGTTTGCCGGCTACGACGGCGTGAAGACCAAGGCCTTTGTCGGCAAGTACTACCTGAGCGGCGACACCGTGGAGCTGAACCCCGACGGGAGCATCAGTTTTGTCGGGCGCAGCGACGATGTCATCACCACGTCCGGCTACCGTGTGGGCCCGTTTGACGTGGAGAGCGCGCTGGTAGAGCACCCGGCCGTGGTCGAGGCAGCCGTCGTCGGCAAGCCTTGCCCGGAGCGCACCGAACTGGTCAAGGCGTTTGTGGTGATCAACGCGCAATACCGCGCCACCCCGGAGCTGGCCGAGGAACTTCGCCTGCACGTGCGCAAGCGCCTGGCCGCGCATGCCTACCCACGGGAAATCGAATTTGTCAGTGACTTGCCCAAGACCCCAAGCGGCAAGCTGCAACGTTTTATTTTGCGTAACCAGGAAATCGCCAAGGCAGCGGTCGCCTGATCCACTTTTAAGGACACAACGATGCAGATTGAAAACAAGGTATTCCTGGTCAGCGGCGGTGCTTCGGGCCTCGGCGCGGCCACTGCTGAAATGCTGGTGGCGGCGGGCGCCAAGGTGATGCTGGTTGACCTGAACGCCGACGCGGTTGCCGCCAAAGCCAAACAGCTGGGTGACAACGCGCGCAGCGCCGTGGCGGATATCAGCCAGGAAGCCGCGGCCGGGGCTGCCGTAGAAGGCGCCGTCGCTGCGTTTGGCGGCTTGCACGGGTTGGTGAACTGCGCCGGTGTGGTACGCGGCGAGAAAATCCTCGGCAAGAATGGCCCCCACGCCTTGGCGAGTTTTGCTCAGGTGGTCAACGTCAACCTCATCGGCAGCTTCAACCTGCTGCGCCTGGCCGCAGCGGCCATCGCTGAAACCGAGGCGAATGCCGACGGTGAACGCGGTGTGATCATCAACACCGCCTCGGTGGCCGCATTCGACGGGCAGATCGGCCAGGCAGCCTACGCCGCGTCCAAAGGCGCGATTGCCAGCCTGACCTTGCCCGCCGCCCGTGAATTGGCGCGCTTCGGCATTCGCGTCATGACCATCGCCCCCGGCATTTTCGAAACCCCGATGATGGCCGGCATGACGCCTGAGGTCCGTGACTCGCTGGCCGCCGGTGTGCCATTCCCGCCACGCCTGGGCAAGCCGGCCGAATACGCCGCGCTGGTACGCCACATCATCGAAAACAGCATGCTCAATGGCGAGGTGATCCGTCTTGACGGCGCCTTGCGCATGGCTGCCAAGTAAGGAGAAATAACCATGAATGACCCCATCGTTATCGTCAGCGCCGCTCGTACGCCCATGGGCGGCTTCCAGGGTGACCTCAAGGGCCTGACCGCGCCGCAACTGGGCGCAGCGGCGATTCGCGCCGCCGTCGAGCGTGCCGGTATCGCCACTGACGCGGTGGACGAAGTGTTGTTTGGCTGTGTACTGCCAGCAGGCCTTGGCCAGGCGCCTGCACGCCAGGCCGCCTTGGGCGCCGGGCTGGATAAGGCCACGCGCTGCACCACGCTTAACAAAATGTGCGGCTCGGGCATGGAGGCAACGATACTGGCCCACGATTCGTTGTTGGCCGGCAGCGTCGACGTGGTGATTGCCGGCGGCATGGAAAGCATGTCCAACGCGCCGTACCTGCTGGACCGCGCGCGCAGCGGCTACCGCATGGGCCACGGCAAGGTGCTGGACCACATGTTCCTTGACGGTCTCGAAGACGCCTACGACAAAGGCCGCTTGATGGGCACCTTCGCCGAGGATTGCGCCGAGCACAACGGTTTCAGCCGTGAAGCTCAGGATGCTTTCGCCATCGCGTCGCTGACGCGGGCGCAGGAGGCGATCACCCACGGCAACTTCGCCGCCGAAATCGTCCCGGTGCAAGTCACCGTCGGCAAAGAACAAAAGACCATCCTGCATGATGAACAACCGCCAAAAGCCAAACTGGACAAGATCACCGGCCTGAAACCGGCGTTCCGCGAAGGCGGCACCGTGACGGCGGCCAACTCCAGCTCGATTTCCGACGGTGCAGCGGCACTGCTGCTGATGCGCCAGTCCGAGGCGCAAAAACGCGGGCTCAAACCCTTGGCCGTCATCCATGGCCACGCGGCCTTTGCCGATGAGCCGGGGCTGTTTCCGGTGGCGCCAGTGGGCGCTATTCGCAAGCTGATGAGCAAAACCGGCTGGAACCTGGGCGAGGTCGACCTATTCGAGATCAACGAAGCCTTTGCGGTGGTCAGCCTGGTCACCATGAGTAAGCTGGAAATCCCCCACGAGAAGGTCAACGTGCACGGTGGCGCCTGTGCCCTGGGGCATCCGATTGGCGCGTCCGGGGCGCGTATTCTGGTGACGTTGCTTTCGGCCTTGCGCCAGAAAGGCCTCAAACGCGGCGTTGCCGTCATCTGCATCGGCGGCGGCGAAGCCACGGCCATGGCCGTTGAATGCCTGTACTGAGGAGCCTCCATGCTGCCAGATGAAGAACAACTGCAAATCCGCGAGGCGGCCCGGCAATTTGCCCAGGAACGCCTGAAACCCTTTGCCGCCGAATGGGACCGTGAACACCGCTTTCCCAGGGAAGCCATCGGCGAAATGGCCGAACTGGGCTTTTTCGGCATGTTGGTGCCGGAACAGTGGGGCGGTTGCGACACCGGTTACCTGGCTTATGCCATGGCCCTTGAGGAAATCGCCGCCGGCGACGGCGCCTGCTCGACCATCATGAGCGTGCACAACTCGGTGGGGTGTGTGCCCATTCTGAAGTTCGGTAACGATGCGCAGAAAGAACAGTTCCTCAAGCCCCTGGCCAGCGGCGCCATGCTCGGTGCCTTTGCCCTGACCGAGCCACAAGCCGGTTCCGACGCCAGCAGCCTGAAAACCCGGGCGCGGCTGGAGGGCGACCATTACGTGCTCAACGGTTGCAAACAGTTCATCACGTCCGGGCAAAATGCCGGCATCGTGATTGTGTTTGCGGTCACTGACCCGGCCGCCGGCAAGCGCGGGATCAGCGCATTTATCGTGCCCACGGATTCGCCGGGCTATAAGGTGGCGCGGGTCGAAGACAAACTCGGCCAGCATGCCTCTGATACCTGCCAGATCCTTTTCGAGGATGTGAAGGTGCCAGTGGCCAATCGTCTGGGCGAGGAGGGCGAAGGCTACAAGATCGCCCTGGCGAACCTGGAAGGCGGCCGTGTCGGCATCGCCTCGCAATCGGTGGGCATGGCCCGCGCCGCCTTTGAAGCCGCCCGCGACTATGCCCGTGAGCGCGAGAGCTTCGGCAAGGCAATCATTGAGCACCAGGCCGTGGCCTTTCGCTTGGCCGACATGGCCACGCAAATCGCCGTGGCGCGGCAGATGGTGCATTACGCCGCCGCCCTGCGTGACAGCGGCAAGCCCGCGTTGGTGGAAGCGTCCATGGCCAAGCTGTTTGCCTCGGAAATGGCCGAGAAAGTCTGTTCAGCCGCCTTGCAAACCCTGGGCGGTTACGGTTACCTCAACGACTTTCCCCTGGAGCGGATCTACCGCGATGTGCGGGTCTGCCAGATTTACGAAGGCACCAGCGATATTCAGCGCATGGTCATCTCACGCAATCTTTAAGGAGCCAACCCATGAGTTACGAAACCATTTTGCTCGAAATCCAGGGCCGCGTCGGGCTGATCACGCTCAACCGCCCGCAAGCCCTGAACGCTTTGAACGCGCAGTTGGTCAGCGAATTGAACCAGGCGCTGGATGGCCTGGAGGCCAACCCGGAAATCGGCTGTATTGTGCTGACCGGCTCGAAAAAAGCCTTCGCCGCCGGCGCCGACATCAAGGAAATGGCCGAACTGACGTACCCGCAGATCTACCTCGACGACCTGTTCAGCGACAGCGACCGCGTGGCCAACCGCCGCAAGCCGATCATTGCCGCCGTCAACGGCTTCGCTTTGGGCGGCGGCTGTGAGCTGGCGTTGATGTGCGACTTCATCCTGGCCGGTGACGGTGCCAAGTTCGGCCAGCCGGAAATCAACCTCGGCGTACTGCCGGGCATGGGCGGCACCCAACGGCTGACCCGCGCCGTGGGCAAGGCCAAGGCCATGGAAATGTGCCTGACCGGGCGCTTTATCGACGCGGTGGAAGCCGAACGCTGCGGGATTGTGGCGCGTATCGTGCCCGCCGATGAATTGCTGGAAGAGGCGTTGAAAGTGGCGACGTTGATTGCCGGCAAGTCGGTGCCGATCAGCATGATGGTCAAGGAAAGCGTGAACCGCGCGTTTGAAGTCAGCCTGTCCGAAGGCGTGCGCTTTGAGCGCCGGGTGTTCCATGCGGCGTTTGCGACGCTGGATCAGAAGGAAGGCATGGCGGCGTTCGTGGCCAAGCGCGCGCCGGCGTTCAAGGATAAGTAAGTAATCCTCTAACGCTGAAGATCAAAAGGTGGGAGCTGGCTTGCCTGCGATGCTGACACCTCGGTTCACCTGCCTGACCGAGGTGATGCTATCGCAGGCAAGCCAGCTCCCACCTTCGACCGCATTCCAAAAGATGGACCCGGTTCCCTGTGGGAGCTGTCGAGCTTCAGCGAGGCTGCGATGGCGGTGGCTCTGACGGCGTCTATGTTGGCAGTGCCGACGTCTTCGCAGGCAAGCCAGCTTCCACCTTTGACCGCATTCCAAAGGATGGACCCGGTTCCCTGTGGGAGCTGTCGAGCTTTAGCGAGGCTGCGAAGGGATCGCCTCGGTTTCACTGACAAACCGAGGTGCCTGTATCGCAGGCAAGCCAGTTCCCACATGGGTTGTGCTGTGCTCGTTAGAGCGAGTAGTTCTTGAGTTCCCGCGCAATCACCATCCGCTGAATCTCGCTGGTGCCCTCGTAGATCTGCGTGATCCGTGCATCCCGGTAGTAACGCTCCACCGGGTAATCCTCCAGATACCCATAGCCGCCGTGAATCTGCATCGCGGATGAGCAGACTTTTTCAGCCATTTCCGAGGCAAACAGCTTGGCCTGTGAGGCCTCCGACAAGCACGGCTTGCCCGCACTGCGCAGTCGCGCGGCGTGCAGGATCAACAGGCGTGCGGCGTTCAGTTGCGTTTGCATGTCGGCCAGCAGGTTGGCCACGCTCTGGTGCTCGATGATCGCTTTGTTGAATTGCACACGGTCCCGCGCATAGACCAGCGCCGCCTCGAATGCCGCGCGGGCAATGCCCAAGGCCTGGGCGGCGATGCCGATGCGGCCGCCTTCGAGGTTGGACAGCGCGATGGCCAGGCCTTTGCCGCGCTCACCCAGCAGGTTGGCTTCGGCAATGGTGCACTGGTTCAGCGTGACGGCGCAGGTGTCCGAGGCGCGAATGCCCATCTTGTGCTCGGTGCGATCCACCACAAACCCCGGCGTATCGGTCGGCACGAGGAAGGCCGAAATGCCTTTCTTGCCCAGCTCCGGGTCAGTGACCGCGAACACAATGGCCAGTTTGGCGCGTTTGCCGTTGCTGACAAACTGCTTGGCACCATTGATCACCCATTGACCGTCTCGCAGTTCGGCACGGGTGCGCAGGTTATGCGCCTCGGAACCGGCTTGCGGCTCGGTCAGGCAGAAGCAACCAATCGCCTGGCCGCTGGCGAGGTCCGCCAGCCAGGTTTGTTTCTGTTCATCTGTGCCGTAGTTGAGAACAGGCCCGCAACCCACTGAATTATGGATACTCATCAGTGCGCCAGTGGCACCGTCACCGGCGGAAATCTCTTCAACCGCCAGTGCATACGCCACGTAATCGACATAGGTACCGCCCCATTCTTCCGGCACCACCATACCCAGCAAACCCAACTCGCCCATCTTTGCCACCAGCGCGTCATCGATCCAGCCGGCTTTTTCCCAGGCTTGGGCGTGGGGTGCGATTTCGCCACGGGCAAAGTTGCGTGCCATGTCGCGGATCATTACTTGTTCTTCTGTGTATTCAAGGTCTTGCATGGCTTATCTCGCAACTGGCTTGAAGCTATGGAAGAAGCTTTCGACGTGCGCCGTATCCAGTTCATGGACGGTGGCCGGGTTCCAGCGCGGGGTTTTGTCCTTGTCGATGATCAGCGCGCGGACGCCTTCAATCAGGTCGCCACGTTCGAACCATTGGCGATCCAGGTGCAGCTCCAGGGCAAAGCACTGTTCCAGCGACAGGCGACGGCCCCGGCGAAGCATCTGCAGGGTCACGGCCATCGCCAACGGCGAACGGGTTTGCATCAGGCTCGCAGTGGCCAGCGCCCATTCATGGCTGTCGGCGACGGTGACCTGCTGTAGCTGCTCGACGATGCTGGGCACATCCGGCAGGGCGAAGAAGTGGTCGATGGCGGGGCGCAGGGCGGCCAGTGGTGCGTCGGGTAATTGTTGCACGGCCAGCTTGGCGAGCACGCCTTGCAGGTCTTTGAGCGGCGAATCCTGCCACTGCAGGCGGTCGAGTTTCTGGTCGAGTTCGGCGAGTTTGGCGCTGTCGATAGACCAGTCCGCCAAACCGCAATACAGCGCATCGGCGGCGCGAATCTGCACGCCGGTGACGCCCAGGTAGATCCCCAATTCACCGGGAATGCGTGGCAGGAAGTAGCTGCCGCCGACATCCGGGAAATAACCAATTGCCACCTCTGGCATCGCCAGGCGGCTGCGTTCGGTGACCACACGCAGGTCGGCGCCTTGCACCAGGCCCATACCACCGCCCAAGACAAAACCGTCCATCAGGGCGAGCACGGGTTTGCGGTAATGGTGAATGGCGAGGTCCAGCGCGTATTCCTCGACGAAGAAATCCTCGTGCAGGGTGTCGCCGTTTTTGAAGCTGTCGTACAGCGAACGGATGTCGCCACCGGCGCAGAAGGCTTTTTCGCCCGCGCCGCGCAGGACCACAGCGTAAATCGCCGGGTCATCCGCCCAAGCTTGCAACTGCGTGGTAAGGCTGCGGACCATATCCAGCGTGATGGCGTTCAGGCCGGCGGGGCGATTGAGGGTGAGGTGGCCGATGTGGTTGCGAACCTCGGCCACGACTTCGTCCTGAAAGATATCGGCTTGGCTTGCTTCGGATGAAACCTGAGCAGTCATCTCTAACTCCCTGCTTTTATTGTTCTTTATCAAGATGTTCGCGGGCGAACCATCTCGCGATCGTACCAGTGCAAATTTGCCCAGTACAACCCGGAATCCTGCAGGTCGTTTTTGCATTTATGCAGCGCGGGTCAAGCCGCGCGGCTGGCCAGGACTTCACCGATGCTGCGGCGGCGCGCATGGCCTTCGGCGGCGTGGATCAGTTGTTCCAGTTCGTTCGGTTCCACATCGTAGAATTGCTCCATTTCAGCCAGTGCCAGCTTGAGGTCAGCGGCGGTGACCGTCGGGTCGGTAACCAGCGCAGTGCCGCCGATCACCCGCGCTGGCGACTCGGCCGCGCCCTTGGGGTAACGCGTACGAGTGGCATTGTTGTAGGCCAGCGCACACGCGAGCAACGCGCTTGCACCCAGCATGACCGGGGCCATTTCATGCCAGCCAAGGGCAATTGACGCGGGGTCGGCCAGAACCAGGGTCATGGCCAGGCCGCCGGCCGGTGGATGCAGGCAACGCAGCCAGCACATCAACACAACGCTCATGCCGGCCGCCAGGCACGCACTGCCCAAGGTGCGCCCCAGTACCCGGGCGACCAGCAGAGCAACCACGCCCGCACACAAATAGCTGCCAATGATTGACCACGGCTGCGCCAGTGCACCGGAAGACACCGCAAACAACAGCACGGCCGACGCACCCAGCGGGCCCAGCAAGTGCAGCGCGACGTCTATACCAAAGGCCTGGGCACACAGCCAGACGCTGAACAGTGTGCCCAAGGCCATGCCGATCGCAGCGCGGCTCCATTCGGCGGGGCGTGTGTTGATGGCGGCAGGGACAAGGCGAGCAAACATTATTGAAGGGGTCCTGAAACAGCGGGCGAAAAAAAAGGCCGGCCTGGTTTCCCGAAGCAGCCCTTTGAAAGTTCCAACATTTGGGGGAGGAACGCTGCGCAGTGTGCCGACCTTGAACGCGTGGCACAAATGCATATTAATGAAGGTTGAATGCAAAAATAATGCGCTTAATAGGTGGGCGGCCGTTTCACGATGCATGCACTGTCTTTTATCGGCTCCTCATCCATGAACAGGCGTCTAAGCAGGCTGTCGTAGAATGCAGGGTTGTCCGCCAGCGGGCCTTTCAATGCAACCAGTGCATTGCGCAGGTCCATCAATCGATACAGCGTCGGCCCCGGGATACCGGTTAAATCCTCTCGCACGGCAATGTCCTTATACGGCAATGGCGACGCGGTGGTAGATAGTTATTGTGCTTGGCAAACGAGTCTACATTTGGGTTCCGGGTACAGGAAGGCAAAGTGCGCCAGCCATTACGTATAGCGATGTAGGTAGTTTCTTGCAGCCAATAACGAAAAACGCCCACTCCTTGCGCAGTGGGCGTTGCTTCTTACATCGTTGCTCAAAGTGCTATCAAGGTGCGGCGGCTTTGGCCAGATGCAACAGCACATAGGGGTCTTTATCAAACGTGCCGGTGAGCGTCGGGCTGATCGAACGCAAGCGCGGGTCTTGCAGTTTTTCGAAGTCCTGCGCACTCATCACCAGCCAGGCGGGCGCTTGCAGCGGCGCCAGGTCAGCGGTCGACTGAGTAAACAGCGGCACTTTATCGCAGTTGAAATTGACCATGAACTTGATGGCCTTCGCATCCTTGCCCAAGCCGTGCAAGACCACCGGGGCTGGCTGCTCAAGTATTTGCGCTTTGACGGCGAGGGTGAAAGCACGGGTGTCGTAGAGCGCACGCTCCAGCGGCTCGACGACCACGATATAAGTCGACCAGAGTGCCAGCACCGCAGCGAACGCCGGTGCCAGTGGGCGCAGCCGGGCGTTCAGCAGGCCCAAAAGCGCGAGCACTTGAAGCACTGCAAGCACCGTAAAGATCAGCCCCAGGCTATTTAACTGCTCCGGATACCGTCGCTGTGCGACCACCAACCCGACCGCCAGTAGTGCCGGCAACAGCGTCCACAGGGCCAGCATCAAGCCACGCAGAAAACCGAACAACCGCCCTTGGCTCACCTGGAAGGGATAGGCTGCAATGATCGCCGCCATCGGCAACATCGGCAGTATGTAGCGCGCTTTCTTTGCCTGAGGTACAGAGAGACCCAGCATCACCAGCACACCGGCGGCTGCGCAATACAACACCAACTGCAGGGCCGGGCCCGGCACACGCCGCCCGCCAACCGCGACGGCCAACAACACCAGCAGCGCCAACGGATAGGCCAAGGCGTAGTTGCCCAGGGAACTAGTGAAGTAATACAACACGCCGCTGGAACCTTCGGTGCCATCCATGCGCCCCAGGAACTGCATGCGGATCACGTCCTGCATGAATTCCTCGCCACCGCTGAGCTTGGCCAGCAGCAGCAACAGGCCGACGCAGGCCGCCAGCAATGCCAGCGCCAGCAACCCGAAGGTGAACAACTGGCGCCACTGCCGGTTCAGCAAGTAGTAGCTGCACAACACACCCGTTGGAATCACCAGGCCGATCGGCCCACGGATGGCGAACCCGAGGATCAGCAACAAGAACAGCCAGTGCAGGCGCTTGGGGCTGGCAAAGTGATCATGGGCGTAACCCAGGTAGAACACCGCCAAGGCGACTGCCGCGAGCATCTGGTCGAGTGACACCGCGCGGGTTTCACTGATGAAGGTGCTGCTGAGCAGCAGCATCGCGATGCTCAACAGCCCCCAGCGCGTGGAGTAGGGCGCCGTGAGGCGATACACCAGTGTCACGATACAGGCCGATGCGATGGCCGTCGGCAACCACGCAGTAAAGCTGCTGACCTCACCCACAGGCAAGGAAAACAGCCAGGTCAGCAGGGTCGAGGTCGCCAGGTAGTCCGCGTAGGGCTGCCCATAGGTCGTGGGGAAAAAGCTCGGCCCGTGGCGCAGCATTTCCTGGGCGAACAGTACGAAACGCGAGTCAAAGCCGATAATTGCCTGGTGCCAATTACCGACGATGAACAGCACCAGCCCCAGGAGCCCAAGCGCCAGTGACTGGTGACGGATCGTTGCGGTGAGCAGGGGTGGATGCACTTTGTTCACGTATCAGGCTTCCTTCGCCTGCGAAACCCAGTTTTGCTGAGGAATCGGCAGTTCACAGGAGTCGCCACGGCCCATCGGGAAGTACTTGAAGCCTTTGCGCGCCAGGCGCTCGCCGTCGTACAGGTTGCGACCGTCGAAGATCACCGGGTTTTTCAGGCGATCGTGAATCAGGTCGAAATCCGGTGCCTTGAATTGCTGCCACTCGGTGCAGACGATCAGCGCGTCGGCGCCGCTCAGCGCAGACTCGGGCGTGCCCAGCAGGGTCAGGCGCGACTCGTCACCGTAGATGCGTTGGGTTTCCTGCATGGCTTCCGGGTCGAAGGCGCGCACATTGGCGCCTGCTGCCCACAAGGCTTCCATCAGCACACGGCTGGGGGCGTCGCGCATGTCGTCAGTGTTGGGTTTGAACGCCAGGCCCCACAGGGCGAACGTCTTGCCCTTGAGTTCGCCTTTGAAGTAGGCATTGATACGTTCAAACAGCTTGCTCTTCTGGCGCTGGTTGATGGCTTCCACCGCTTGCAGCAGGTCGCTGTTGCAGTTGGCTTCCTTGGCGCTGTGGATCAGGGCGCGCATGTCTTTGGGGAAGCACGAACCGCCGTAGCCGCAGCCCGGGTAGATAAAGTGGTAGCCGATGCGCGAGTCGGCGCCGATGCCCAGGCGTACGGCTTCGATGTCCGCGCCCAAGTGTTCGGCCAGCTCGGCGATCTGGTTGATAAAGCTGATCTTGGTGGCCAGCATGCAGTTGGCGGCGTACTTGGTCAGCTCGGCGCTGCGCAGGTCCATGAAGATGATACGGTCGTGGTTGCGGTTGAACGGCGCGTACAGGTCGCGCATCACTTCACGCACTTCTTCGCGCTCGCAGCCGATGATGATACGGTCCGGGCGGCGGCAGTCGGCAACGGCCGAGCCTTCCTTGAGAAATTCCGGGTTGGAGACGATATCGAACTCCAGATGGCGGCCGGCCACCCGCAGGTTTTTCTCGATATGCGCGCGCAGGGTGTCGCCAGTGCCGACCGGGACGGTGGATTTTTCCACCAGGATCACCGGCTCCACGCGATGGCGGGACACGGCATCGCCCACCGACAGCACGTATTTCAGGTCAGCCGAGCCGTCTTCGTCGGACGGCGTGCCCACGGCGATGAACAACACTTCGCCGTGTTCAACGGCGAGCTTTTCATCATGGGTGAAGTGCAGGCGGCCGCTTTCCAGGTTTTCCTTCACCATCGCAGCCAGCCCCGGCTCGAAGATGGTCACATGGCCTTTTTGCAGCGATTCGACCTTGTTCTTGTCGACATCCATGCAGATCACATCGTGACCGACTTCGGCCAATACGGTGGCCTGCACCAGACCGACGTAACCACTACCAAATACACTGATTTTCATGGGGCATTCCTGGGACTTGTGGTGCTAGCACGGCGAGAGTTAATAACCAGTACTCCGAGGATGACCAGTGCCACCCCCAGGGTTTTTGAAAGCGAGAAATGTTCGTTGAACGCCGGCAGGCTGGCAGCCAGCAGGTAGACCAAGGCGTAGCTGATGCTGAGCAGCGAGTAAGCACGGCCCAGCGGCAAATGTTTGAGTGCGCCAAGCCAGCAGAGCATCGACAGGGCATAGGCAATGATCGCCAGAATCACCACGCCCAAGGCGGCCAGGTCGATGGCGCTGCTGTTGAAAGCGTTGAGCCATTCGGTGGGCAACGGCAGGCGCGTCATGCTCCAGCGCATGCCCAACTGAGCCGCACTGACCAGGCCGACACTGCCAAGGGCCAGGGCGAAGCCTTGAACCCGGCTCATACGTGACGGCCCAACAAGACCACGCCGCCGATGACCAGCGCGACACCCAGCCAGTGACGGCCATCGATGTGCTCATGAAATACAAAGCGCGCCATCAGCGTGACCAGCACAAAATTCAGACTCAGCATGGGGTAGGCGATGCCCACCTCCAGGCGCTGCAGTACCAGCAGCCAGACCAGCAGGCCCAGGCCCAGGCATACCAGCGCCGACCACAACCACGGCGAGCGCAATTTCGGCGCCCAGCCATCGGGCTGGTCGCGCCAGCTTTCTACGGCAAACTTTTGTGAAACCTGGCCCATGCAGGTGAGCAGGCAGGCGCCGAGCAAAAGAAACAACGTGATCATTGCGCGGCCTGTGGAAAGATCAGGATCACCAGGTTGCCTTGCTCGTAACGCTTGCCGTCCTGGGGCAGCAGATTCAATTCGGCCACTTCATCGTCGCCCTTGACCCGCATGACCACGCCGACCGAGCCTTTCTTGCGGGCGTCGCTCATCCATTGCTGGACGGCGTTGGTGTCGATCCGGCGGTGGGCGGTGTCCGGGTAGGCGATGCCGTATTTCACTTCGCCAACGGTGTTGTAGAGCGCAACGTCCGGTCGCCCCACGCGCCATGACAGCGCCGAAGCGGCACCCAGGTCATTGCTGAGCAAGGAACCGGTCGCTTGTAATTCCTGCTGGTGGTCGATGATGAACTGATCCGGGATCTTGTTGTAAACCACCGAATGCGGCAGCGCGGCCGGCACCAGGGCCACCAGCAGCCAGCTGCCGATGACCGGCGCGGCCCACAGTTTCAACGGGCGCGCGGCTTGCAACAGGTTGGCGATAATCCAGCCGATCAGGAACACAAACACCAACACAAGGCTGAAGGTTTCCTCGCCGTGTTCAAACACCGGCTTTTTCAACTGGAACCAGCTTATTGCCAGCAATGCCAGCACGCCCGCTACCAGGTTCAACCAACCGTTGAGGCGCAGGGCGCGGCCATGCCCCTGGGCGAGCTTGTCGCTCAGGGTCGAGCCCATCAGCAACGCCAATGGCAGCAGACACGGCATGATGTAGGAGGGCAATTTGCCTTTGGCCAGGCTGAAAAACGCCAGGGGCATCAGCAGCCACAGCAGTATGAAAGCGGTTTTGGGCAAGCGCTTTTCCATCCACGCCTGTTTGACCGTGGACGGCAACAGCGCCATCCAGGGCAACGAAAACGCGACCAGCAGCGGCAAGTAAAACCAGAACGGCTCGGCATGCTGGGCATCTTCCCCGGCGAAGCGCTGGATATGCTCGTGCCAGAAGAAGAAGTTCCAGTAATCCGGCTCTTGCAGGTGCACCGCCAGCGCCCATGGCACGCTGACGACAATCGCCACGACGACCGCTACCACGCCATAACCGAGCAATTCACGAAAGCGTTTCTGCCAGATGGCGTAGGGCAGGGCGATCAGCACCGGCAACAGCCAGGCCAGGAAACCTTTGGTCATGAAGCCCATGCCACAGGCAAAGCCGAGCAGGGCCCATGACCACAGGCGCCCACCGCGCGTGGTGCTGTCGAAACAGAACCACAGCGCTACGCCGGTCAGGTTGACCCAGAAGGTGAACTGCGGGTCCAGGTTGGCATAGCCGCCGAGCAGGGCCACGCTGACAAAGCTCATGTACAGCACGGTGCTGACCAGGCTTTTTTGCGGGTCGTTCCACAAACGGCGCGACACCAGGTACACCAACACGATACTCAGCCCGGTGCTCAGCGCCGACGCAAAGCGCACGCCAAACAGGTTTTGCCCGAAGATCGCCTGGCCCAGCGCGATCATCCAGTAACCGGCCGCCGGTTTTTCGAAGTAGCGAATGCCCATGAAGTGCGGCGAGGCCCACTTGCCGGTCAGCAGCATTTCCTGGCTGATCTGCGCGTAACGGGTCTCATCGGGAATCCACAGGCCGTGACTGGCCAGCGGCAGCAGGTAAAACACGCCAAAAGCCAGCAGGAGCAGGGGTAATGCCAAACGCCGGATCATGCCTGCTGCACTCCGAGCCAACCCTCGCGGCCAGGCAAGGCGCCACGCACCAGCTGTTGCTGGGGCAGGGTGGTCACGTCCGCGGGCAATAGCTCGCCCAGGGGTTTGAAGTCGATACCGCGCTGCCCGGCCTGGGCCAGCAGTTGGCGAAAATCTTCAGCCATCAGAATCCCTTCTACTTCTGCGTGGATCGTGTAGACGTTCAGCTTCGACTCGGCGAACCGGTCAAGAATAAAGCTGTTGAAGTCTTTGGCAGCCACTACCGGCCCGACGACTTCGTCGAAGGTCGGCAGGTCTACCGGAATTTGTGGGGTGCCCGCGCTGCCATCGGCCAAGGTTGGACGAAACAGGCTGGTGCCCCGGCAATCGCTGTTGTAGCGAAAATTGAAACCTTGCTTGGCTTGCACCACCCGCTCGTCGGCACGCCAACCGGCGGCCGCTGAACAGTCGATGCGCTCACCGAGGATGTCGCTGAGGGTGTCGACGCCACGGCGGATCTGTTCGATCAGCTGTGCTTCGCTCCAGCGCCCGGTGTTGGCCTGCCAGCCGTGGTGGTCCCAGGCATGCAGGCCGACTTCATGGCCCGCGGCCTTGGCCTGGCGCATCAAGTGCCCCAGGTCACGGCCGATCGGCTTGCCTGGCCAGGCGGTGCCGGCCAGCAGGATGTCCAGGCCATACAGGCCTACTGCATTGGAACGCAGCATCTTCCACAGAAATTGCGGGCGGATGAGGCGCCACAAGTGGCGCCCCATGTTGTCCGGCCCGACGCTGAAGAAGAACGTCGCTTTTATCCCGGCTTCGTCCAGGGATTCGAGCAACCGCGGCACACCTTCACGGGTGCCACGGTAGGTGTCGACGTCGATGCGCAAGCCTGCCTTCATTACTTTTTATCCGCGATTTCGAGCATGGCTTCACGCAGGAAGAAATCCAGGGTGTTGCCGATGGTTTCGCTCATCTCAACGGTAGGCTCCCAGTTCAGCAGGCGCTTGGCGTTTTCGATGCTTGGTTTGCGGTGTGCCACGTCCTGGTAACCGGTGCCGTAGAACGCCTTGCTTTCCACGTCGCGGAAACCGGCGAACGGAGGGAAGTTGCCACGCAGCGGGTGAGCTTCGAACTGGCGCAGCAGCTCTTCGCCCAGTTGGCGGATGCTGGCCTCGTTTTCCGGGTTGCCGATGTTGACGATCTGGCCGTCGCACACACCGTTTTCGTTATCAATGATGCGGGCCAGAGCCTCGATACCATCAGCGATGTCGGTGAAGCAGCGTTTTTGCTCGCCGCCGTCGAACAGGCGGATCGGCGTGCCTTCCACCAGGTTCAGGATTAGCTGGGTGATGGCGCGGGAGCTGCCGATACGGGCCGAATCCAGGCGGTCCAGGCGCGGGCCCATCCAGTTGAACGGACGGAACAGGGTGAACTTCAGGCCTTTGTCGCCGTAAGCCCAGATCACACGGTCCAGCAGTTGCTTGGAAACCGAGTAGATCCAGCGTTGCTTGTTGACCGGGCCCACCACCAGGTTGGAGGTGTCTTCGTCGAAGTACTGGTCCTGGCACATGCCATAGACTTCGGAGGTCGACGGGAAGATCACGCGCTTGTTGTACTTGACGCAGTAGCGAACCAGTTTCAGGTTCTCTTCGAAGTCGAGTTCGAACACGCGCAGCGGGTTACGGGTGTATTCGATCGGGGTGGCGATGGCCACCAGCGGCAGGACCACGTCGCACTTTTTGATGTGGTACTCGATCCACTCGGTGTGAATGCTGATGTCGCCTTCCACATAGTGGAAGTTCGGGTGGCTGCGCAGGCGCTCGATGGCGTCGGAACCGATGTCCAGGCCGTAGATTTCGTAGCGGTCGTCACGCAGCAGGCGCTCGGACAGGTGGTTACCGATAAAGCCGTTCACACCCAGGATCAGTACGCGGGTACGGCGTGGCTTGCGGCCGGACTCGGCGCCACGCAGCACGGAGCCGTCTACCAGGCCCAGTACATCCGCCAGGGCAGGGCCGGCCAGGAACAGGCCGTCGGCGTTGCGCTGGCCGAACTTGACCACCAGGGAGTCTTCGCCGCACGCAATGCGCAGCGGGTTGACGCTGATCACACGGCCTGGCGCCAGGCCTTCGTTGCCCTTGACCACATCGGCTTGCCAAACGATGAGTTTGTGCTCGCCCACGGCGCAGAAGGCGCCCGGGTAAGGTTGGGTCACGGCGCGAACCAGGTTGAACAGCTCTTCAGCCGGTTTTTTCCAGTCCAGCTTGCCGTCAGCCGCAGTGCGGCGACCGAAGTAAGTGGCTTGGCTTTCGTCCTGGGCGGTTTCGCTCAGCTTGCCGGCAGCCAGTTGCGGCAGTGCGTCGCGCAGCAGGTTGGCGGCGGCTTCACGCAGTTTGGCGTGCAGGGTCAGGCCAGTGTCGGTGCGGTCGATAATGACTTTCTGTTGAGCCAGGATCGCGCCGGCGTCAGCACGTTTGACCATGCGGTGCAGGGTCACGCCGGTTTCGGTTTCGCCGTTGACCAGGACCCAGTTGGCCGGTGCACGGCCACGGTACTTGGGCAGCAGGGAACCGTGCAGGTTGAACGCGCCTTTGCTGGCGGTGGCCAGCAACGGCTCGCTCAGCAGGTTGCGGTAGTAGAAGGAGAAGATGTAATCCGGGTTCAGCTTGGCGATGCGCTCGATCCACAGCGGGTGGTTGGCGTCTTCCGGTGCGTGTACCGCAATGCCGTTGCGTGCGCACAGTTGGGCGACGGAACCGTAGAAATTGTTTTCCTTGGGGTCGTCGGCATGGGTGAACACGGCAGCAATGTCGTAGCCGGCAGTCAGCAGGGCTTCAATGCCTGCACAGCCAATATCGTGATAAGCGAAGACAACAGCTTTTGAATTCATGACGAAACCTGATCGGAAGGAGAAGTAGAGGTATGGGATGACACCAGGCCGTCAACAACGACGACTGGAGCCGGTGCTGCCGGTTGGTTGCGCAGCACTTTTTCAATAAAGAAGCGTGGGCGGGCCCGCACATCACTGTACATGCGGCCCAGGTATTCACCCAGGAGGCCCATGCCGATGAACTGGCCACCGGTGAACACGAACAGCACCGCGAACAACACGAACATGCCGTCACCGGCCCATTGCGCGCCAAAGGCCAGACGCAGGATGACCAGCGCAAGGGCGAACAGCACGCCCAGGGCGGCCAGGCTGAAACCCACGATGCTCAGCAGGCGCAGGGGCGTGGTGGTCATGCAGGTCAGCAGGTCGAACATCAGGCTGATCAAACGCATCGGGCTGTATTTTGACTCGCCATGTTCACGCTCGGCGTGATGCACCAGGATCTCGGTGGTGTGGCGGGCAAAGCCGTTGGCCAGGATCGGGATGAAGGTGCTGCGCTCGCGGCAGGCGAGCATGGCGTCGACGATGGTGCGGCGGTAGGCGCGCAGCATGCAGCCGTAGTCGGTCATGGCTACGCCGGTAGAACGCTGCACGGCCAGGTTGATCAGGCGCGAAGGCCAGCGGCGAAAGGCCGAGTCCTGGCGGTTGTTACGCACGGTGGCAACCACGTCGTAGCCCAGGGCGGCTTGCTCGACCAGGCGCGGAATTTCTTCGGGCGGGTTTTGCAGGTCGGCGTCGAGGGTAATCACCACTTCGCCCCGGCACTGCTCGAAACCGGCCATGATCGCCGCATGCTGGCCGTAGTTGCGGTTGAGGATCACCGCCACCACGTTGCTGCCGTCTTCGGCGGCGGCGTCTTCAAGCAATTGGGCCGAATTGTCGCGGCTACCGTCATCCACCAGGATGATTTCGTATTCGTAGGCCAGTTGCTTGCAAGCTGCCGTCGTGCGACGCAGCAATTCAGGCAGGCTCTCTTGTTCGTTGTAGACCGGGATGACGATCGACACGCAATGAATAGGGTAGGGTTTCAAAGATTCATGACCTCGGGGCTAGAGCAGGTTGGAGCGTGAAAACAGCAGTCATCAGTGGCTGAGCGTTCAGTAACACTGATTACACATAGCGTGGGGTTGCGGTATTCATTCGACTTTCCTGGGACGGGCAATGGTTTCTTCCATGGTTGATCGTAGTAAAGACGATAAGTGTGAAAGGTAAAGCGTAATCAACAGGTTAGTCGCAGAACGCGCGGTTCGTTCTCAGGTCCTGCGGCCAAGATTAAGCGGAAAAATGTTGAACGAATATGAAAGGCTGATGAAAAACTCGTTTATTTGACAGGTAGACAGCTAGGGTTCAGCTAAGTAACTGACCTGCCAAGAGATACCGATTGCGAGCAAAAAATTACCGTTTTTTTCGAGAGTGCCACCAGACACCGATTTAATTCAACAAACTTCTCTGCATTGGCCCTCAAGTGCCGGTAAAGTAAGCCATCTCTTGCCAGGGTGATCGGATGAATAGTGTGCAGCTGTTGCGCGGCCAGATACGGCCCGCGTTGATGGGATTGTTGATGGCCGTGGCCTGTGTCACCACCGTACGCGCCGATGACGGCGTCGCGCTCACCAGCATCGATCAGGTGCCGGAAGGCGTTGAAATACGCGGCAAACAAGTCGCGGCCTACACCTGGGACGATCACCAAGGTAAAAACCTGCTGGTACTCGCCGAGCAAGTCAGCGAGCGCGACGACGACGGCACCCAATCGGCCTTTGTCTACGCGGCGCAATACCTGTTGGGTGGTGATCACCCCAAGCGTGTGTGGATGCTGTATGACGACGTGCAGCACTGCCAATTCGACGCCTCGCTGCGTTTTGACATGGCGGCCACCAAGGTCACCGACCTGACTGGCGACGGCATTACCCAGGCAACCGTGGGGTACTCGCGCACCTGCACCAGCGATGTAAGCCCCAATGAATTCAAGCTGATCATGCACGTCGGCAAATCCCGCAAATTCCGCCTGCGCGGTGTAGACCGTGTCGGTGCGAGCTGGTGGGACGAGGAAGCCGGGGCCTTGCGTGGCATGCCATTGCCCAAGGATTGCAGCGTTGCTGCGCAACAGGCGCTGGTCAGCCAGTACAAGGAACAGGGCACCGAATTGCCGTTGCCGGGCTGCTATGGCGATGAGGATGACTTTGCCAAGGCGCCCGACAGCTACCTGGCGTTCATGCGCCAGCACTGGTTTGCCTTGATGCAGAAGCAGGACAGCGATTGGAGCCAGTCCCAGGTTCAGCCGCAAGACCCGGTCGATGACGAAGAGTGAATAGCCGGTGATTTTGTGCAAGGGCCGAACGTGGGTTAGACTCGGCGCTTGCCAAATTCACTAAATACCTAGATTAATCAATTAGTTGCTCTAGGTATTTAATCTAAAGGCTGATCTACCTTGACTGAGTCTATCCGCAACCCGCTGACCCTCTATTTGACCCGCCTGGCGCCCTCCAGCCAACTGACCATGCGTTATGTGCTGCAAGACGCCGCCGACCGCCTGGGCTTTGAAGACACCAACCTCGAAGAGATCGACTGGCACCTGCTGCAGCCCGAACAGGTGATTGCCCTGGTCGCCGCGCTGCGCGAAGACGGCTATGCGCCGAACACCTCGTCGCTGTATGTGAATGCGGTGCGCGGGGTGATCAACGAAGCCTGGCGCCTGAGCCTGATCAGCCAGGATCATTTGCTGAAAATGCGCTCGGTCAAGGCGGCCCCGGGCACACGCCTGGGCAACGGGCGTAACCTGCGCCGCACGCTGATCCGCGAAATGATGGAAGTGTGCGCCGCCGACCCTCGACCTCAAGGCCTGCGTGACGCTGCGGTGATCGGCATTCTGTATGGTTCGGGCATGCGCAAGTCAGAGTCGGTCAACCTCGACCTGGCGCAGGTCAACTTCGCCGAGCGCAGCTTGCGGGTGACCGGCAAGGGCGACAAGGAACTGCTCAAATACGCGCCGGCGTGGGCATTCGCCAAGTTGCAGGCCTGGCTGGAATTTCGTCGCGAGCAGCTCAAGGAAGGCGAGCCGGACGATACGTTTCTGTTCAACCGCATTCGCCGGGGCAGCCATATCACCCGAGAACGCATCACCAAACATGCCATTTATTACATCGCCCGCCAGCGCGGCGAACAGGTGGGTGTGAAGATCATGCCCCATGACTTTCGCCGGTCCTTTATCACCCGGGTGATTGAAGAACACGACTTGTCGATTGCACAGAAACTGGCGCACCACACCAATATCCAGACCACCGCCAGTTACGATGTGCGCGACGACAATGAGCGGCGCAGGGCCGTGGATCGCTTTGATTTGTAGGAAACGTCAGCTGTGCGAGCAGGGGTCGCCGACTCGTACGTAATCCAGCTCGTGGCGTACGCCCTGGCTGTCAACGTAGACCACATGGCCCTTGACCGGCCCGCAGGCGGTCGTCGCAGCCTGGTTATTGCGCACGGCCTTGGCAATGTCGAGGTCTTCGGTGTAATCATCGGCCTGGCGGGCAGGGGTATTAGCCCCAGGGTCGGGGGCGCCCTGAGCGGCAGCGAAGGTGCTGAACAGGCTCAGCACCGCAATAAGCAAGTAACGCATGGCAACCTCCAGCACCTTTGAGCAATGGCGTGACTGTGGTTGCCATTCTATTGAGCCCGGCATCGGGCCAGAACGGATTCCTGCCGATAACGGACATCAGCCAAAACAATAATTGGGCAGTGCTCAGTAGGAGGGCGGTGCACTTGCGGGATGAGTCGACAGCCGATGCAGGGTCCACAGACTGACGAGCATTGCGGCCACTGCGCACAACGCAATGCCGACCAGCATCGGCGCGGGAGTGTGGTCGGCAAACACACCGACAAGGCTCATGGACAACGCGGCCGTGATCATCTGAATGGCGCCCAACAGGGCCGATGCGGAACCTGCCACGGCGCCATGGTCCTCCAGGGACAGCACACCCACCGCGGGCAACAACAAACCGAGACAACCGAAGCCGATAAACAGCAGCGTCATCATCACGATCAAGTTGTTGCCCCAGAACGTGGTCGCGCCCAGCACCGCCATGACCGTTGCCGTGGCGATCACGGACCAGCGAATGACAGGAGCCAGGCCAAACCGCCGGCTCAGGCGCGCAGTCAGTTGGTTCATGGTGAAAAACGACGCGGCGTTCAAGGCAAAACACAGGCTGAATTGGGTGGGTGTCAGGCCGAAATATTCGATGTACACGAACGGTGCGCTGCCAATAAACACGAAGAATGTCGCCAGGCCAAACCCGCTGACCACCGCTAAGCCGATGAATACCGGGTCGCGCAATAACCCGCCATAGCTGAGGATCGCCGAGCCGATCGTTTTGCCCAGACGGCGCTCGGCAGGATGGGTTTCCGGCAGTTGCACGGCGGTCATCACCAGGCACAACACCGACACAATCGCCAGTGCAGCGAACACTTCGCGCCAGCTCCAGATAGAGATCAGCACACTGCCGGCCAGAGGCGCCAGGATGGGCGACACACTCATCACCAGCATCAGCAATGCCATCAGGCGGGCGGCTTCATGGCCGGTGTACAGATCGCGCACAATCGCCCGGGGAATCACCATTCCGGCACATGCACCAAATGCTTGCAGGGCACGAAAGCCGATCAACACCTCGATGGTCGGTGCCAGCGCACAGCCAATGCTGGCCACGGCAAAAATCACCAGGCCCGCATATATCGGCGGTTTGCGCCCGAAGACATCACTGATCGGGCCGTAGAACAGCTGGCACACGCCGATGATCATGAAGAACACCGTCAGGCTCATCTGAACGGCGGCAGGCGAGGCCTGCAGGCTGGCGCCGAGGGTCGGCAAGGCGGGCAGGTAGCTGTCGATGGCGAACGGGCCGATGGCGGTGATCAACCCCAGCAGCAAGGCGAGGTGGGCGATACTTCGAGACATGGATATTCCGGGGTACGGCGAAAGAGCGGCCAGCTTAGAGAGTGGCTTGCGGGTGTACAAGGTGGCCGTTACACAGCCCCTACATTTTCAGCCTGCGTTTCAACACAGACACCCGGATGTAACGGGGTAACAAAAGAAAAAACCGGCCTCAAGAGCCGGCTCTGATACCGGTCAAGCAAGGCGCACGTTGAGATGGTTCGACTGTGAGCCCAGCGTACTCGCGTCGTCTTTTGGCACGACATAGCCCTGACCGTCGCCCACCGCTGAGCGGTAGTAGCTGACCACCGAATCGTTGATCACTTCGGCGTTCGTGGTTTTCTTCAGGCCGTAGACGTTACCGTGTTCATCCCGCGCCTTGATGCTGTCCGGGGCGCCGCTCACGATGTCTTTCAGCGTGCCGGACACCGGGCCACCCGCGCTCGGCTCGATGGTCATGCGGGCGTTGTTACCTTCGATATAGCTGACGTCGTAGAACGTCTGCTTACCGTCCGCGCCACCATTGAAAGCGACTTCACCGAGCGTGGCGTTGGCGCCATCTCCCGTGGTCGAACGGAAGTTGCCGGACCAGCCTTCGGGGAAGGCTTGCGCCAGCGATTCGCCGGGCTTGAGTGTGATGGAAGGAATAGCCGCCTGGTTGGCATTGGCGGTGAACACGATCGTCATCGGCGTATCGCGTTCGTTGGTGAAGTTCAACGTGTTGCCTGCAGGCGCATCCTTGGGGCGCTCTGCGGAACCGGGGGAGGAGGCCGCAGGCAAGGTGTCAGGAGTGGGGGAGGCGTCCGTCACCGAGCTTTTCGCCGGCGGCGATTCGCTGGCACGCACCGGGGTTGGCATTGCACCGCTCGGCACGCCCTCAGGCATCATCAGTTTCAGCACGTCCAGTTCGTTCTGAAAGTGTTGCGCCAGAGCCTCATTGCCCGACGCCGTGGCCTGGTCGCGAGCTTCCTCGCGGCGCGTCCATTCGTTTTTCCAGGCGCTGTTGAGTGCCGCATCGAATACCGAGCCGCTACCGCCTTGTTGCGGCACCGCATTTTGCCCCACGCTTGCAACTGACATGGCTCGCTCCTTCAACAACGTTAAAGACTGCCGGGATGATACTCACAGGCAGGTCCTGGACGGTTGTGAAAAGCTGTTAAACAGGCGAGGGGCGCCAGGGTGCTGCCTTCGATCCAGCTCAAGGTTTGAGACCACCATATATAACTAAACTAAATGATTGTTTAGTTTAGTTATAATATATTTGCATATTAATCGATTCAGTTCGGGGCGAGGGTGGGTGTACGCCGGTCGCGGATTCGCTCGACTGTCTGCCGATGTTCGGTGCCCCAAGAACAAAGCGCGCCCAGTGCCATGGCCAGGGAACGGCCGAAAGGTGTCAGCGAATATTCAACCTTCGGCGGTATCTCCTGAAAGTCATTGCGCGAAATGATTTCATCGCGTTCCAGCTCTTTGAGCTGCTGAATCAGCACCTTATCGGTCACGCTGCCAATTGCACGCCGGAGCTCACCATACCGGTGAACATCTTGTGCCAAATGGAAAAGGACCAGCGGCTTCCACTTGCCGCCAATGACTGCCAGGGCGGCTTCGAGCCCGCAATTGAAACTGTTATTGGCCATGGTTTACTCGTCAGATCAGGTACTTACTAAAAGGTGCATACTATTCAAATAGAAACCGCAGATCTACAGTCGGGCCTCAACTTTTACGAGGCAACCCTCATGAGCAGGCTAAACGCAAAGATTGCAGTAATCACAGGCGGCAACAGCGGTATCGGCCTGGCCGCCGCCATACGTTTTGCGGCGGAAGGCGCACAGGTGGTTATCGTTGGGCGCCGGCAAGAGGAACTGGACAAGGCACTGTTACTGATCGGCGCTGGAGCCATCGCCATTCAGGGTGACATTTCCAGCCTGGACGACCTTGATCGTATCTACGCACGCGTTGCAGCCGACAAGGGCCGGATCGACATCCTGTTCGCTAACGCAGGGCTTGGCGACTTCCAGCCGATCGGTTCAATTACCGAAGCATCGTTTGATCGCACCTTTGGCATCAACGTGAAAGGCACACTGTTTACCGTGCAAAAAGCGCTGCCACTGATGCACAGCGGCGGCTCGGTGATCCTCACGGGCTCGACGACCGCCACCATGGGCACGCCAGCGTTCAGCGTGTACAGCGCCACCAAGGCGGCATTGCGTAATTTCGCCAGAAGCTGGGCGCTAGATCTGAAAGGCACCGGCATTCGTATCAACGTACTGTCGCCCGGACCGATCGCAACACCAGGCCTGGATTTGGCGCTTTCAGGTACCGGCCAGAAAGATGCAATCATCACCGAGATGGCTGGGCAGGTTCCACTGGGGCGCATCGGCCAGCCGGAAGAAGTTGCTGCTGCAGCGTTGTTTCTCGCATCGGATGAGAGCAGCTTCATAAACGGCAGCGAAATGTTTGTTGATGGCGGGTTTGCTCAGGTCTGACATTGAAGGGGTTTTGCCTGTTGAAATCTGACGGGGACTGCCCCTGATTATGTAACGCAATATTACGCATAATGTATATTATGTTAAATTATGTGTCAGGCGGTATTTTACTAACGCTGTCCAATGCCACTCACCCAAGGTCTCATTTGCACAAAACCCGTTTCTCGTATCGGCATCGGGTGACGGGCACTGTTTGCCCGTCACCCAACGGGCATGGACCTCGCGTGCAGCGTATTAATCCACCACGGGCGTGCCCAGTGATCGCCCGGCGACAAACCAGTCCGTGGGAGGCACGTCCTGGAACAGCACGATCACCTCATCCGGCCTGGACGCCAGTTGCTCAACGAACTGCTGGGTAATCGCCTTGGCCAACCGGGCTTTTTGTTCGTCGCTACGCCCGGCAAACAACTCGATTTTTACGATAGGCATACGCCCTCCTCACAGCACCAGGCCGCGTGGCCAGGTATCGGAAAGCTGATAACCCTCGGGGTAAGGGTCGCTTGGGTCCAGCATCAGTTGAGCGGTACCGGTAATCCACGCGCGGCCGGAAATGATCGGCACGATGGCTGGGCGGCCTGCCAGGTCGGTGGTGCTGTCGATGCGACAGTGGAATTCCGATCCAATGATGGAGCGGCCAATAAACGCTTCGCCCACCGCCAGTTGGCCTTTGGCATGCAGCACCGCCATGCGCGCCGAGCAGCCGGTGCCGCAAGGTGAGCGGTCGATTTTGCCCGGGCGGATGACCACCGCGTTTGCCGCACTGGCCACGCCGCTTTCACGCGAGAGCGGCGCGGCGATCTGGCAGAACGAAATGTGGTTCCAATCTTTGTTCAGCGGGTGGGTGAAACCCAACTGCTCGTTGGCCGCCTTGGTGATCTTGAGGCCTGTGGCAACAAGGTCCGCCGCCTCGTCGCTGGTGAGTGCAAAACCCAGCTGGGTGGCGTCGCAAATGGCAAAGCTGTCACCGCCGTAGGCCGTGTCGACCTGGATCGAGCCCAACCCTTCCACTTCGATCCACGCGTTTAGTTTGTCGGCGAACGAGGGATGGTTTTTCACTTCCACCCGTTGCACTTTGCCGTCGCGGCAATGCGCGGTGGCTTCAATGACACCGCCCGGTGCTTCAAGCACTAAACGGGTGATGGGCTCCACCATCGGCACAATGCCGCTGTCCAGCAGCACGGTGGCCACGCACAGCGAGTTGGAACCGGACATGGGCGGCACGTCGGCCGGTTCCATGATGATGAAGCCCATTTGCGCGCGCGGGTCTTTGGCTGGCACCAGCAAGTTGACGTGGCGGAATACGCCGCCGCGCGGTTCGTTAAGCACGAAATTGCGCAGCACATTGTCGCGCTCGATAAACCGCGACTGTTCCCACAGGGTATCGCCCGGCGGCGGCATGACACCGCCGACGATCACATCGCCCACTTCGCCTTCGGCGTGGCAGCCTACAACGTGCACAATTTTTGTCGATCTCACGGGATGTTTCCCTCTCGATTCAGCTGGCTGGGTAAAGGGTGCGTTGGGGCGGCGCCGATGCACCGCCCTGCCCGCTTTAGGCGCTGGCCCACTGCGCGTACCACGCGCGGAACAAGGCGAACTGGGTTTCGGCGTAACGGCGCTGCGAGTCGCTCAGCACGTCGGTGTCGTAGAAGTGCAAGGTGTATTCCAGATCGCCGTTGAGCACCATCAGGTACTTGTAATACAGCACAAGATCGGTGCCCTCATCGAACGAAGACAATACCGCCAACGCCGCTTCCAGCTCTTTGGCCTGCTGGCGTGCCTTGGCATCGCCTTTGGCCGCAGCCTTGCTCAGTTGCACCAGGTGCAGCACTTCACGCGGCAAGGCATTGCCGATGCCGGTGATGGCGCCGGTGGCGTTGCAGTTGACGAAACCGTGCACCACTTGGGTATCCACGCCCACCATCAGAGTGACCGCGTCATCTTTGGAGGTGATGAATTCCGCCGCGTAGCGCAGGTCTGCCGCGCCGCCGAACTCCTTGAAGCCGATGAGGTTCGGGAACTCGCGACGCAATTCGAAGAACAAGTCGGCACGCGTGGCAAAGCCGTAGTACGGGCTGTTGTAAATCACGGCCGGCAACTGTGGCGCTGCATTCAAAATAGCCGCGAAATGGGCTTTCTGCGCGGAGGCCGAGGCACCGCGCGACAATACGCGTGGAATGACCATCAACCCGCTCGCGCCCACTTTCGCCGCATGCGCCGCGTGCGCAACCGCTTCACGCGAGTTCACCGCCCCGGTGCCGACAATGGTCGGGATGCCTGCCGCCACCAGGCGCGCAACGCCTTCCTGACGCTGGGCTTCGGTGAGCAGCGGCCAGTCGCCCATGGAACCGCAGTAAACGACGGCACTCATGCCGATTTCGATCAGCTCGCGGGCTTTGGCCACCAGTGCGTCAAAATCCGGCTGACGGTCCGCGGTGCAAGGGGTCATCAGGGCTGGCATGCAGCCAGAAAAAATGTTGTTGCTCATGTGCGCTCCTACAGGATGCAGTGCTGGGTTAAAGGGATTATTGGATATGGTATACGGTTGATTTCAGGCGTAATCCCGCGTCAAACAGGCCGGCTAACCGGCCCGTTGCATGGGCTTACACCACAGACTTGAGGAACTCGATCGTCTCGGGCTTTTGCGGGTTGCCGATCACCTGCTCCGGCGTACCGATCTCATGCACGATGCCGTTGCGAAAGAACGCCACGCGGTCGGAAACATCCCGCGCAAAGCGAATCTCGTGGGTCACCAGCACCATGGTCATGCCGTCTTCGGCCAGCATGCGCATGGTGTCCAGCACCTCGCCCACGAGCTGTGGGTCCAGGGCCGAAGTGGCTTCGTCAAACAACATGTAGTCGGGCGACATGGCCAGGGCGCGGGCAATGGCCATGCGTTGTTGCTGGCCGCCCGACAGCTTGCCGGGGAACACCTTGAGCTTCTCGCCCAGGCCCACATGGCGCAACTGCTGCACCGCAATCGCCTCGGCTTCGGCCTTGCCGAGGCCCAGCACCTTGCGCGGCGCCAGCATCACGTTTTCCAGCACAGTCAGGTGCGGGAAGGCGTTCCACTGCTGGAATACGATGCCCACCTTTTGCCGCAGCTTGTTCAGGTCGGTGCGCTTGTCGTGCACCTCGATGCCGTCCACGCGGATGCTGCCTTTGTGGATGGGCTCCAGGCCGTTGATGCACATCAGCAAGGTGGATTTGCCCGAGCCTGAGCCACCGATAATGGACACCACCTCACCCTTCTGCACCGTCAAGCTGACGCCTTTGACCACTTCAAGGTCGCCAAAGGATTTATGAACGTTGCTGATCTCAATCATTTTCCTGCCACCTTTTTTCCAGCTGTGCGCCCATACGGGAAATCACCCAGCTCATGACGTAGTAAATGAGGCCCACGATGCAGAGCACCAGCAGTGGCTCCTGAATGCGGGTCACGATGCTTTGGGAGGCGCGAAGCAATTCGACGATGCCGATCCACATGACCAGCGAGGTGTCTTTCATCAAACTCAGCAGCAAGTTCAACCACCCCGGAAACGCCACGCGGCTGGCCAGCGGCATCACGATGTAGCGCAAATCCTGCCAGTAGCTCATGCCCAGCGAGCGGCTGGCGCGGCGCACGTTTGGCGGCACGGCCAGGATGCCGGCGCGGACGATCTCGGTGCAGTACGCGGCCGCGTAGATGCCCAGCACCAGGCAGCCGATGGTGAACACGCTCCAGTTGAGGCCGACCATGCTTTTCATCGAGTTGAACAGCACGAACTGAATCAGCAGCGGCACGCTTTTGAACACATCCAGGATCAGCGCCAGCGGCAAGGTGGTGCGCGGCGCCATGGCGCGCAGCCAACCGAAGATCACCCCCACCAGCGTGCCCACGGCAATGGCCGCAAAGGTCAGCTCGAGGGTGGTCCAGGCACCTTGCAGCAGGTACAACAGGTCGTTTTGCGTCAAGCTTGTGTTGAACATGTGTGCACCCTTAATAACGGAACAAGCGCCAGCCGACGATGCGGGCACCGACCACGATGGCTTTGGCGATGAGGTAATAGAGCGCTGCCGCCATGGCGAAGAACTCGAACGTTCTGAACGTGCGCACGTTCAGTTCCTGGGTGACGCCCGTGAGGTCGTTGTTGAGGCCCACCACCACGCCGGCCGAGGTCATCAACACCGACCAGACCATCTGGTTACTCAAGGGGTGAAACACCACACGTAACAGTTGCGGTACCACAATCAGGCGATAGGCCTGGAAGGCACTCATGCCCAGCGAGCGCGCAGCGCGCACCTGGGTGTGCGGGATGGCTTTAAGGCCGCCGCGAAAGATTTCGGCCAGGTACCCCGCGTTGTTGAACGTGATACCAAACACCAACGCGGCCCATGAGCTGACCTGAATGTTGAAAGAGCCCAGGCCGAAATACAGGATGTAGATCTGAAACAGCGACGGCGTATTGCGTGCGACAGACACCCACCCTTGCGCAAAACCACGCAGCATCGGGTTCTTCATAGTGCGCATGGCCGTCAGCAAAAACGCCAGCAGCATGCCCAGCACCATCGCCAGCACGGCCGTCTGCATCGTGACCCAGGCCCCCGCTAACATGTCGGGCAGCGCGTTAAAGGCGCTCCTCCAGTGGAAGGTGTAATCGAGCATCAAGGGCACCTCATCAGACTGAATCAGGCTTATCAGATTTCGTATACGTTATACAAAGCAATAGCAGTGCCACTTATTGTGTCGCGCCGCCAAAATAGAGCCAGGCCCCGCCCTGCAAGGGGTCACGCGCAAATGCAGTCCGGTGGGCTCGCCAAACATCGATCTGCACGCTGCTACATTCGGGAACATTTTTTTGATGCGCTCCCCAAAATGCAGCGTTACGTGCCTGTGCAGTAACCATGCCCCCCAACAAAAACGCCCGCATCAGCGGGCGTTCAGGTTCACGTGTGCACGCAAAGCTTAGTAGTACACACCCGGTACGGTGAGGGATTGCGGTTCGCCACCCAGCCACTTCTTGTACAGCTCGGCATAACGGCCGCTGCGCACTTGCTGGTTGATGAACAGGTTCAGGTAATCGCGCAGGCCAAGCTCGCTGCGCTTGACCGCCAGCGACACATAGTCGGGGGTGTACGGCGCATTACCGGCCAGCTTCAAGCCTTTATATTTGCCAGACTTGATCGCCGAGGCGCCCACGGCACTGGTCACAATGGTTGCGTCGACGTGGCCCTGGGAAACGGCCAACAGGGTGTCGTTCTGCGACTGGTAGGTTTGCACCGTTCCGGTGCCCCACTCCTTGAGGGTTTTGCCCAGGGCGTTGGCTTCATAGGAACCGGTGGTAGCCGCCAGTGTGTGGCCCTTGAGGTCTTCGAATTTAGTGATGTTGGTGCCTTCGTGGGTCATCACCTGCACGGAGAACACGAAGTACGGAATAGTCATTGCCACTGTTTTTGCGCGCTCCAGAGTGTCGGAGGTGGACGCCACAATGATGTCCGCGCGGTTGGACACCAGTGCCGGAATACGGTCGGGGAACGGCGTTTCGACGATCTCTGCGGTTACACCCAGTACTTTTGCCAGGTCATTGCAGTAGTCAACGTCAAAGCCCACCGGATTATTGGACTCGTCACGCATGCCCATCGGTGGGAAGTCGAGGGTGACGGCGCAACGCAGTTTGCCGGAATCAATAATGTCATCGAGCTTGTCAGCCTGGGCGGCACTCATGAAACCAGCGGTAAGGCAGCCCAGCAAAGCGATCGTTAAGGCGGATTTATTCACGGAAAACCTCGGAACGTTACGTGGTTGGGATTTCGTATACGGTATAAGCATTAAGCATGCCGTGATTTCAAATCACTGGCACACCGCTCTGGATCGGGTTTCCTGCACGATCAAACATTTCCGGGTTGCGCCAGGGTGTTACGAAATGGAGCGCAAAAGCCGTGAACGACCCAAATTCGGGCGGTTTCGTGTAATTGCAGGTAAGCACACAAAACCGTCGACAGAAAAATAAGGCGTGCTATATGGTATACGAAATACTTTGAATCACTTTCCGTCACTGCGCCCGGAGCTCCAGCCATGAACATCCTCGGTCACAACTTTATTGCCGGTCAGCGCAGTGCGCTGGGAAGCACTTCTTTGCTGAGCTATAACGCAAGCACCGGGGAAGCCCTGCCCTACACGTTCTTCCAGGCCACCGAGGCTGAAGTGCACGCAGCCTGCGTGGCGGCGCAAAACGCTGCGCAGGCGTTTCGCGACACCTCCAGTACCCTGCGGGCTGACTTCCTCGACGCCATTGCGCAGGAAATCGATGCCCTGGGCCCAGCCTTCATTGAATTGGTGTGCAGCGAAACCGCCCTGCCCTCCGCTCGTATTCAGGGCGAACGCGGGCGGGTGACGCATCAACTGAGGCTGTTTGCGACCGTGCTTCGCCGTGGCGACTTTTATGGCGCGCGCATCGACACCGCCTTGCCGCAGCGCCAGCCCGCGCCACGCCCCGATCTGCGTCAACTCAAAATCGGCCTGGGCCCGGTAGCGGTGTTTGGTGCGAGCAACTTCCCGCTCGCGTTCTCCACCGCTGGCGGCGACACCGCTTCGGCACTGGCCGCCGGTTGCCCGGTGGTGTTCAAGGCACACAGCGGCCATATGGGCACCAGCGAGGTGATCGCCGCAGCCATCAGCCGCGCCGTCGAAAAACTCGCCCTGCCTGCCGGTGTGTTCAGCATGATTTATGGCGGTGGCGTCGGCGCGCAGTTGGTCAAACACCCGGCGATCAAGGCGGTTGGTTTTACCGGCTCGCTCAAAGGGGGCCGCGCGCTGTGTGACATGGCTGCGGCGCGGCCCGAACCGATCCCGGTGTTCGCCGAGATGTCGAGCATCAACCCGGTCATCATCTTGCCGCGCGCAGCCCGGTTGCGTGGCCAGAAGATTGCCGAAGAGTTGGCCAACTCGGTGGTGCTGGGCTGCGGGCAGTTCTGCACCAACCCGGGCTTGATCATCGGCCTGGCCAGCCCGGCGTTCTCCGAACTGACGGCGGCGCTCACGTTGCACATGGCGCAAAAACCGGCGCAGGCGATGCTCAACGCAGGCACCTTCGCCAGCTATCGCGCGGGTGTGGAGCGTCTGCACAAAAGCTTTGGCGTAACGCATCTGTGCGGACGCGCCCAAACCGCCCTTGCCGAGCCGCAATTGTTCAGTGCCGATGAAGAGTTGTTGATCGGCGGGGAAGAAGCCTTGCAAGAGGAAGTCTTTGGGCCTGCGAGCATTGTGGTAACCGCCTCCAGCACCGAACGTCTATTTGAAGCACTGGACAACCTGCAAGGCCAATTGACTGTCACGCTGCTGGCCGAACCCGAAGACATTCAGGACTTTTTGCCCCTGGTCACGCTGCTGCAAACCAAGGCTGGCCGCCTGCTCGTCAACGGCTACCCCACGGGTGTGGAAGTCACCGACACCATGGTCCATGGCGGCCCCTACCCCGCCACCTCCGATGCACGCGGGACCTCGGTGGGCACACTGGCAATCGAGCGGTTCCTGCGCCCGGTCTGCTTTCAGAACTTCCCGGACTTCGCCCTGCCGGATGCACTCAAGAACGCCAACCCGTTGAACATTCAGCGGCTGGTTAACGGTCACTTCACCGATGGCGCTGTGCAGGAGCAATAGCGGCGCCTGCAAACATTCGTATAACATATACGTCGTCGCCTGCTCAGGAGAGCCACCGTGTCACTATCCCTGTCCAACGCCCCTAACCTCGGTGTAGCCCCCTCGACTTCGGAAGTCATCGCAAAATACCTGCGAAACGCGATCATCTCGGGCGAAATTGCCGAGGACGATCCGATTCGTCAGGACGACATTGCCAAGTCCTTCAACGTCAGCAAGATCCCGGTGCGCGAGGCCCTCAAACGCCTGGAGGCAGAAGGTCTGGTCGAGTTCCAGCGCAATCGCGGCGCGATGGTCACACGCATCAGTGAAGCGAAACTTGCGCAGATTTTTGAGGTGCGGGTGCTGCTGGAGGTGGAAATCACCCGCTACGCCGTTCCCAATCTCACCGAAGAACATTTCACCCGCGCTTATGCCATCCTCGATGACTTCCTGACGGGCGAAGATGCGGGCCGTTGGGCGGAGATGAATTGGGCGTTTCACGCGTGCATTTATGAAGCGGCGCAGCGGCCGTTCATGTTCAACCTGATCCGCTCGATCCACGACAAGATCGAGCGTTATCTGCGCATGCAAATCGTGCTGTCCGACGGCAAGGCGACCGCCGATGCCGAGCATCGCGCCATCGTCAAAGCCTGCCAGGCGAGGGATGTGGAATTGGCGGTCAAGCTGATTGAAGAACACATCCATGGTGTGTGCTCCACGCTGTTCGAGCACCTGCCCAAGTCGCGGTAACGGCTCAAGGCGCAACTCCTTATACATTGAGCCGTGGAGATTCTCCCTTGGACTACTTCACCGCCCTCACCGCTTTCGTCGAAGCTGCCGAAGGCAATAATTTCTCCCGCGCCGCCGAGCGGCTCGGTATCAAGGCGTCCACGGTTTCGCGCTACGTGAAGGACCTTGAGCAGGATCTGGGTATCGCGCTGTTCAATCGTTCGACCCGTACGCTGCATTTGACCGAAGGCGGCCAAACCTTTCTGATGCATGCCCGTCGCGTGCTGGACGAACTTGAGCAAGCCAAGGCCGCCACGTCTGCGTTGAACCTGCATCCCCGTGGCTTATTGAAACTCAACCTGCCGCCAGCGTTTGCCCGCCACCATATTCTCCCGGCCTTGAACGACTTCCTGCTGCGCTACCCAGAGATCACGGTTGAACTGGTCCTGGATAACACCCAGGTGAACCTGATCCATGCCGGTGTCGATCTGGCGATCCGGATTGGCGCGTTGGCTGACTCGACGTTGAAAGCGCGCAAACTGTGCGACGGCCAATACCACGTGGTCGTCAGCCCGGCGTTTTGTGAGCTCCACCCGCCTGCGGCCACCCCGGCAGATTTGGCGGCGTTGCCGGCGATAGTGGGTACGCACGCCATGGGCGACATGACGTTTACGCGCGCCAACCAGGTTGCACCGCTGGCATATGGCGGTTGCATCCGCATCAATGACCTGGACGCGCAGTTGCTTGCCGTACGCCAGGGCTTGGGCTTCGCCTTGCTGCCGGACTGGTTGGTGGCCCGCAGTATTGACGCGGGCGACCTGGTGGTCTGGCTGCCTGAGTGGCGTATCCAAAGCACTGAACGGGCGTTTTCCGTGTGGTTTGTCTACCCGCCCAAGCGCATCGTGTCGTCAAAAGTGCGGTGCTTTATCGACTTTATCGTTGAGCGCCTGGGTGAGACACCGGATTGGAAATGACTCAGCTGAACCGGATATCCAGCGCTCGCAGGTAAGTTTGCAGCCCCGCATCCTGGATCGGAATCAGGAACGCCTCGGTGTCTGATTCATTGAAATGTGCGTGCCAATACCCCGGCGGCGTCACAAATGCCAGGCCGGGCGCCCAGTCCACCCGCACCGGGTTGCGGATTTGCCCATCCGCCTCCAGCTCGGTACCAACCAGCGAGTAACAGCCCACCGGGCAATCAATGATGAAATCCAGCGCAATCGACTGATGCCGGTGGGGTTTCTGCACAGAGCCTGCGGGCAGGATTCCATACATGGCCCACAACACATGGGTCACCGTGCGCGTCTGGGGAAAGTTGCGGTTGCCCAGCAGGATACTGATGCGGCTGCGGTCCTGTGCACGGGGATCGTCGGCCGCTTCACGCAGTTTCGCGTTGGCCAACGCTGCGGGGTATAGGGTTGGCGCAAAGCGATCGGTGACGGGCTTCACCCCCAGATAACGCAGCAGCGGCTCGTCGTGCACGTAGTAAAGGCGCGCATCCTGCAGGGCGCGCCAATGCGCCGCCTCCAGACCCGGCAGCGCGATAAAGCAGCCTGTGGACCAGTGAACCTCATGCTCGCCCTGCACCACTGCGCCCTCCCCGGAGATCACGTAAAACACCTGTGACGTCGCGTTGGGTTGCAAAGTGAGGGCGTCACCCGCGTTCAGGCGGATGAAATTCGCGCAAAGCCCGGGCCCTGTCGCCGGCCCCTCACAGCCAAGGGCGTCGCTGAGGTCCAGCGGTACGACCCGCGAGGGCCCACGGTCGTACAGCGAGGCGGGAAAGCTGTGATAGGGAATGCGCGTCGTCAGGTTCGCACTGATGGGGTTGGCCGCCTTGCTGTATTCGAAGTACTCGGCGTCCAGTTGATTTGCATCAGTCGGTTCTGGCTTGAATTCACGGTTCATCGGGTTCACCTCAGGCTTCGTCTGTGGCTGAACTATAGGCATTGAACTTCAGTGGATTAAGCCCTGCCCCCGCACAGCAGTTGTGCCGAACGGGGATCTGTACTTTTACCCAAAGCGCGGAATATCCAGCCCCAGGCTCTCACGCAACGTGGTGCCTTCATAGCGCGTGCGGTATACGCCACGCTCCTGCAATAGCGGAATGACTTCCTGGGTAAACCGCTTGAACTGCCCCGGATGCCCGATATAGATGTTGAACCCGTCCACCGCCCGCGCCTCGAACCAGTCCGCCATCTTCTGTGCAACCGTGTCCGCCGTGCCGACAAACGCCCCCGGCCTTAATTGCCGTCCAAACTCAACCGCCTGGCGCAAGGTAAAGCCTTTTTCCAGCGCCTGATCGGCAATGCGTTTGGCATTGGTGAAAAAGCTGCTGCGTGCAGCCTCCAGGCTCTCCTGTGGAAACGGCGCATCGAGGTCGTACTGGCTGAAATCATGCCAGCCGAAATTCCGCCCGAACTCCTTCAGCGCCAGCTCAAAACTATGGTCGGCGTGATGGTAGTGCTGCTCGATTTCACGGGCATGGGCGTCGGTGTCGCCCACGTAGATTTCCGCGCCCGGCATCACCAGCAATTGCTCTGGATCACGGCCATGTTGCACGGCCCGGCCCTTTATATCCCGGTAGAACGCCTGGCCCTGCTCTTGGCTGGCGGCGTGGGTAAAGATGACGTCAGCGGTGGCGGCACCGAGGTCGCGCCCCTGCTCCGAGTCGCCGGCCTGGAATATCACCGGCTGGCCCTGTGGCGAGCGCTGGATATTCAGCGGGCCGACCACGGAAAAATGCTCGCCCTTGTGGTTCAGGCTGTGCAGCTTGTCAGGGTCAAGAAACTGGCCGGTGGTTCGGTCGCGTACGAAGGCGCCCTCCTCGTACGAGTTCCATAGCCCTTGCACCACCTGAACGTGCTCTGCCGCACGGCCGTAACGGGTGTCGTAGTCGTAATGCTCGTCGCGGCTGTAATTGCCGGCGGTACCGGCATCACCGCTGGTGACCACGTTCCAGCCCGCGCGGCCCTTGCTGATCAGGTCGAGTGAGGCTAGGCGCCGCGCGACGTTATAAGGCGAGTTGTAAGACGTCGTCAGCGTGCCGACCAGGCCCAAATGCCGTGTGCTCACGGCGAGCGCCGACAGCAGCGTCAAGGGTTCCAGGCGGTTCAGATAGTGGGAGGGCGAACCCGGTGTGATGAACTGGCTGTCGACGATGAAGATGAGATCGAACAACGCCGCCTCGGCCTGGCGGGCAATGTCGATGTACCAGTCCACGTTGACGCTGGCATCGGCCGGCAACTCGGGGTCAAGCCACAGGTTGTGGCGGCCCGGACCGCCGCAGCCCATCGTCAGGGCGCCGAGTTTAAGCTGTCTTTTAGTCATTTCGAGCGTATTCCTTGGTGCGTTCAGGGCTGGGTTTTGGCGACGGCAGGCTGCAGGGACGCCGCGAATGAAGCGTCAAACAGCGATGCTGCGGGGTAAGACTTGACCAGCCCCTGGCTCGCGAAAAAGTCCACCGTCTGCTGCGCTTGTACCGGTGACTGATCCGTCACCGGCTCCACCGACGTGCGCGCACGGGCAAACCAGGCCCGCGCGATGTCGGCATCGGCCCGGGTACGTTTGGCCCATGCATCGGCATACGCATCGGTATTGGCCGGGTTCTGGCGCGTCCAGTCACGGGCCTTTTTCAGGCGTTGGAGAAAATCACTGATCTGCGCGCGCTTGGTCTCGACCGCCTTGTTGCTGGCGGCGACGAAGCTCTGGGCCGGGATCAGGCCTTCAGCCGTCGCCAGCACTCGCGCGCCCTGGCGTTCCTGCTGGGTCACGTAGGGCTCCCATGTGGCGATGATATCAACGGACCCGCCTTCCAGCGCATGGGAGGCATCCAGTGCGCTGAGGTAACGCAACTCCAGCGAGTCCTTGGGCACCCCGGCCTTGTCCAGCGCGGTCAACAGCAGTTGCTGGCTCCAGGAACCTTTCCAGATGGCTGCGCGCTTGCCTTTGAGGTCCGCGAGGCTGCGGATCGGGGAGTCCTTGCTCACCAGAATGGCCACGCCTTCAAGGTTTTGCCGGCTGATGGCAATCACCTTGATCGGTGCGCCCAATGCCCCCAGGAACAGCACCGGCGCATCACCGAGCAAACCCAGGTCCAGGCTGTTGCTGTTGAGCGCTTCGGCCACTGGCGAACCGGCGGTGAACTGCTTCCATTCCAGCGTATAGGGCAAATCATCCAGCACCCCCGCCGCTTCCATCACGGCCTGGGCGTTGTAACTCTGGTCACCGACCACCAGTGTTTGCGCACTCACGGTCAGGCTCAGCAAGGCGGCAGCCAACCCGGCCGCCAGTTTTGTCAGGTAACGCACGTTCGTCTCCAGATGCCTTCGCAGGCATTTCAAGTCGATCCGCGCGCGCGGTCTCGGCATTTAGGTAGGTGGCGCACAATGAGCGCCCGACGCTCACAAGTAAAATACTGATAACGCATAACGTAATTCTATAATAATGCAAACCACGCATCACAAAGGCGTCACCACCTGTGTTGAACAGCGCGGCTGACATTGCGCAGTTCCAAGCACCACCTACACTGATTTGAACCTCGCCGTTGTTGCGGTCCGGCCCTCGGCATGCGCACGTATTGCTCCACGATAAAGTCTGTCAACCCGCTGATTAATCAGAGTAAATATGAAAGAGCAGTCTCGCCAGCGTGCTTCAGGATCGCATCGGGTGACGCACACCCGTACCCTTGTGCGAGAACTCCAACTGCTGGGTGCGCTGTGTCTGGCCCTCACCGGCTGCACCGTCGGGCCTGATTTCGTTCGCCCCGATGTGCCGGCGAATGCCGATTATTCAAAGGAAAAACTCACCACCACCGCCAGCGCTGATATCACCACGGGTGGCGCTGCGCAGCAGTTGATCGCCGGGATGGATATTCCCGGGCAATGGTGGACGCTGTTTCGTTCGCCGTCACTGAACGCGCTGGTCGATGAAGCCCTGCGTGCCAACCCGGACGTGGCGGCCGCTCAAGCGGCATTGCGCCAGGCCAATGAATTGGTTTACGCCGACCAGGCGTCGCTGTTTCCTTCGGTAAACGCCAACGCGTCGAAAACCCGCGAGAAAGTCTCCGGGGCGCAAACCGGCTTGCCGACGTCGCCCATTCTTACGGTCAGCTCCGCATCGCTGAGCGTTTCCTATGCGCCAGACGTGTTCGGTGGCACGCGCCGGCAGATCGAAGCCTCCACGCAGCAAGCCGAGTACGAGCGCTTTCAGTTGGAGGCCACTTACCTCACCCTGACCGCGAATGTGGTCAACACCGCGATCAGCCTGGCCTCCCTGCGCGATCAGGTGGCGGCCACCGAGGAAATCATCCGGCTTCAAAGCGGCCAGCTTGATCTGCTGCAAGCTCAGCGGCGGCTGGGTGCCATCGCCGACACCGACGTGCTGACGCAACAGACCGCACTGGCGCAAACCCGCGCCACGCTGCCGCCGCTGCAAAAGCAGCTGGCGCAGACCCGCAACCAATTGATGGCCTACCTCGGCCGGTTTCCCAACCAGGACCGTGGCGAGGCGTTTAGCCTGGCGTCCCTGCAACTGCCGCAAACGTTGCCGGTCAGCCTGCCTTCAGCCATCGTCGGCCAACGGCCGGACGTGCGTTCCGCGCAAGCGCAGCTGCATGAAGCCAGCGCCAATATTGGCGTGGCCGTGGCCAATCAATTGCCCCAGTTCAGTATCACCGGCTCCCTGGGTTCCACAGCGCTCAGCGGCACCCGACTGTTTTCCTCGGGCACCGGTGTCTGGAGCCTCGCCGGGTCGATCGCACAGCCGATATTTGACGCCGGCGCACTCGAGCATCGCAAACGCGCAGCCGTGGCCGCCTACGATCAATCGGCGGCGCTGTATCGCGGCACCGTGATCGCCGCGTTTCAGGATGTCGCCAATGCGCTGAGGGCGCTGCAAGCCGATGCCGACGCGCTCAACCAGCAAGTCGTGGCGGAACGCTCCGCGCAAGCCAGCCTGGATCTGGTGCAGGCCCAGTTCAAGCTCGGTGCCGTGGCGTACATCAACTTGCTGACGGCCCAGCAAACCTACCAGAACACCGTGGTCACACGGGTCAAGGCGCAGGCCGCGCGCTACAGCGACACCACGGCCCTCTTCCAGGCGCTGGGTGGCGGCTGGTGGAACCGCACCGACGTGGCCCCCGCCACCCAGGGCAAACCGGACCGCTTCGGCTTGCCGTCGTGGCAAGAAATCATGCCGGCCAAACAGGCGGCGCGACTGAACTGACCCATTGAAACAGCGAGAACAGCATGGCTGACGTCAAGACTGAACAGAGTGCTCCGCGCAAGCGCCGGCTGTGGCGGCCCATGCTCATCATGATCGTGGTCGTGCTGGTGATTGTCGCCATCATCGCCGGGGTGAAGTTCGTGCAGATTTCAGCGCTGATCGCTCAATCGAAAGTGCCCTTGCCCGCCGCCGTGGTGACGGCCCTGAAGGTCCCGTTTGAAGCGTGGCAGCCCAACGTCTCCGCCGTGGGTTCAATCAAGGCAGTCAGGGGCGTGGATGTCACCACCGAAGTGGGCGGCATCGTGCGCACCATCGGTTTCAAGCCCGGACAAGAAGTGACGGCGCAGGCGTTGCTCGTGCAACTGAATGCCGACTCGGACATCGCGCAACTGCACTCACTGGAAGCGACGGCTGACCTGGCGGCCCTTGTGCTCAAGCGTGACAAGGCTCAATTGGCGGTGAATGCCGTGTCCCAGGCTCAGGTCGACACCGACACCGCTGACCTCAAAGCCAAACTCGCCGCCGCCGAGCAGCAACGCGCGCTGGTCGAGAAAAAGTCGATTCGTGCCCCCTTCGCCGGGCGCATCGGTATAACCGGCGTCAACCCCGGCCAGTACCTTAACCCGGGTGACAAAATCGCCACGTTGCAGACGTTCGATCCGATCTACATCGACTTCAGCGTGCCGCAAACCCAGCTGGAAGCCATCGCCATCGGCCAAACCGTTGCAGTGACCGCTGACGGCCTGTCCAATCAAACCTTCAAGGGCCGCATCAGCACGGTCGATACCCAGTTCGATGCCACCACGCGCAACGTTACCGTCGAAGCCACCGTCGAAAACCCCAAACAAAGCCTGGTGCCCGGCATGTTCGCCCGCGCCGTGGTGAGCGCCGGCAGCCCGCAACGCTACCTCACGGTTCCGCAAACGGCGGTCACCTACAACCCCTACGGCACCACCGTGTTTATCGCGACATCGAGCAAGAACGACAAGGGCGAGGAAGTCCTCACGGCGCAACAGACCTTCATCAAAACCGGGCCCACCCGTGGCGACCAGGTGGCGATTGTTGACGGCGTGAAAGAAGGCGACCTGTTGATCACCAGCGGCCAGATGAAGCTCAAGAACGGCTCACCGGTGAAGATCGATAACAGCGCCGCGCCGCTGAACGACCCCGCTCCGACTCCCCAAGAACACTAAGGGTGTCCCATGAAGCTTACCGATACCTTTATTCAGCGACCGGTCTGGGCGATTGTCGTCTCGTTGTTCATCCTGATTCTGGGGTTGCGCTCGATCTTCGAACTGCCGGTCAACCAGTGGCCACGCACCGAAAACACCGTGGTCACCATCACCACCGCCTACTACGGCGCGGATGCGTCCACCGTGGCGGGCTTTATCACCCAGCCGCTTGAGTCGGCGATTGCCCAGGCCCAGGGCATCGATTACCTGTCTTCGACCAGCATCACCGGGGTGTCGACCATCACCGCCACGCTGCGCCTCAATTACGATGCGAGCAAGGCGCTCACCGAGATCAATACTCAGGTCAACTCGGTCAAAAACCAATTGCCGGCCCAGTCCCAGGAACCGGTGCTGACCATCGCCGTAGGCCAGACCACCGACGCCATGTACCTGGGCTTTTACAGCGACACGCTGCCCACCAACAACATCACCGATTATCTGGTGCGCGTGGTCAAGCCCAAGCTGGATTCACTGCAGGGCGTGCAAACCGCCGAAATCCTCGGCGGCCGCCAATTTGCCCTGCGCGCCTGGATGGACCCGGACAAACTGGCGGCGCACAACGTCAGCGCACAAGACGTGTCCACCGCTCTGGCGAACAACAATTACCTGTCCGCCGTTGGCTCGACCCGTGGCCAGACCGTCACCGTGGACCTGACCGCCGGAACCGACCTGCACACGGTGGATGAATTCAAGCGGCTGGTGATCAAGCAGAAAGGCGATGCGCTGGTGTACCTGGAGGATGTGGCGAACGTCACCCTCGGCGCCGAAAGCTACGACAGCAGCGTGGCATTTTCCGGCAAGCGCTCGGTGTTCATCGGCATCAAGGTTGCGCCCACAGCGAACATCCTCACCGTCGCCGACAGCGTGCGCGCGGCCTTCCCCGAGCTGCAATCGCAACTGCCCAGCGGGGTGCGCGGCGACATCGTGTATGACTCCACCGAGTTCATTAATACCTCGATCTACGAGGTGGTGAAGACCCTGGTGGAGGCGATGATCATTGTGTCTGTGGTCATCTACCTGTTCCTCGGCTCGTTCCGCGCGGTGATTGTGCCGCTGGTGGCGATTCCGCTGTCGTTGGTGGGCACCTTTTTCATCATGTATCTACTGGGATACTCCATCAACCTGCTGACCTTGCTCGCGCTGGTACTGGCGATCGGCCTGGTGGTGGACGACGCGATCATCGTGGTGGAAAACGTCGACCGGCATATCAAGGAAGAAGGCAAAGGCGTGCTGGAAGCTGCGTTGGTGGCAGCCCGCGAATTGGGCGGACCGATCCTGGCGATGACCGTGGTGCTGATCGCCGCCTATGTGCCCATCGGTTTGCGCAGTGGTCTCACGGGCGCGCTGTTCAAAGAGTTCTGCTTCTCACTGGCGGGCGCGGTGACGGTGTCGGCTGTGATTGCCTTGACCCTCTCACCCATGATGACCTCCCGGCTGTTCAAGCCCGGGCAGGAAGAAGGCCGTTTCGCCCGCAAGCTGGACCAGTACTTCGACTGGCTGCGCAAACGCTACCACCGCGTGTTGTCCGGCGGGCTGGACATCTGGCCGGTGCTGGTGACGTTTGGTTTCGTGCTGTTCCTGCTGGTGGCTGCCAGCGGCATGACCGCCAAGAGCGAGCTGTCGCCCACCGAGGACCAGGGCCTGGTGTTCATGCAGATCAAAGGCCCGCCCACCGCTTCGCCCCAACAGATGGAGCGGATTGCCGACCAGGCCTTTCAGATCGCCAACAAGGAAGCCGAATACGCGCAAATGTTCCAGCTGACCGGGCTGCCGATCCTCAACCAGGGCCTGGGCGGCGTGCTACTGAAAACCTGGGGTGACCGCACACGCTCCCAGGCCCAGTTGATTCTGGACCTGCAGCAAAAATGGAACCAGGTGCCTGGCGCCACCATCGCAGCGTTTCCGTTGCCCTCGTTACCAGGCGCACAAGGCTTGCCGGTGCAGTTTGTGATCACCACCACCGACTCGGTGGAAAACCTCAATGAGGTCGCGCAAGCCGTGATGGCCGAGGCACAAAAACAGCAACTGTTCTGGTTCGCCGACATGGACCTGAAACTGGACAAACCCCAGGCGCGCCTGGTGGTGGACCGGGAAAAAATCGCCGCCCTGGGCATGACCCAGGCTGACGTCGGCGCTGCGTTGTCTGCGGCATTGGGTGGCAATTATGTGAACTACTTTTCCACCGCCGGGCGGTCCTACAAAGTCATTCCCCAAGTGCTGCAGGTGGACCGGCTGAACCCGGAACAAATCCTCGATTACTACATTCGCACGCCCTCCGGGACGATGATCCCGGCGCGCACCGTGGCGCATATCGAGACCTCGACGCAGCCCGAATCGATCAACCACTTCCAGCAACTCAACTCGGCGACCCTCTCCGGCGTTAGCGGCGTGGCCCAGGGTGAACTGCTGGCCAAGCTGAACACCATCCTCGCCAATGTAGCCCCCTCGGGTTACACCTCGGACTTTGCCGGGGAATCACGCCAATTCATTCAGGAATCCGGCGGGTTTGTCGGGCTGTTGCTGTTCTCGATCCTGATTGTCTATCTGGCGCTGGCCTTCCAGTTTGAAAGCTTCCGCGACCCGGTGGTGATCCTGTTCTCGGTGCCACCGGCGCTCTTCGGCGCGCTGGCGTTTATCACCATGGGTTACGCCTCCATCAACGTGTACACGCAAGTCGGGTTGGTGACGTTGCTCGGGTTGATCACCAAACACGGGATTCTCATCGTTCAGTTTGCCAACGAGCTGCAACGCGCAGGGCACAGCAAACGTGAGGCCATTGAAGAAGCGGCGGCCGTTCGCTTGCGCCCGATCTTGATGACCACCGCCGCCATGGTGCTGGGCGTGGTGCCGCTGGTGTGGGCGTCAGGGGCTGGCGCTGCAGGGCGGCATGACATGGGGTTGGTGATCTTCGCGGGGCTGTCGATTGGTACGCTGCTGACGCTGTTCATGGTGCCGGCGATGTATATGTTTATCGGGCAAACCCATCACCGGGAAGCCGAACAGCCGTTGCCGGAATATCAGGTGTGAAGGCATCGTTGCCCTCGAACCCTGACAGGTTCGAGGGCAACCGTCCCCGCGCCTATTTTTTGGGCGGTGGTACTGCCAGCGGCACGGTATCAGAGCCGTCTTTCGCGGGCTCCAGACTGGGAATGGAGAACCGAATACCCTTGTAGCCGATGGCAACCGGTGTGCTGAACGCCTGTCGCAGGGTTACGCTGGTCGCCGATGACCTCACCACAGACCCGGTCACGCCCGGCACATTCGGGGCGACCTGGCTGGCCTTCGCGCTCATCTGCGCATTCACCTGCGCCAACTCGGCCTGAAGTTGCGCCACTGTCCTTTTATCGGCGTCACTAAGCGGGCCTGGCTGCTGCGGTGCGGCGGGCGTGCCGTCACCCGCCAATGCCGCGGCCTGGGGGGCCGGGGTTTGTTTTTTACTCAGCGCCAACAGTTTTTCTTCGATTGCAGCCTTCTTCTCGCTCAGTTCCACCATCGACAAGGTCAACGCGGAGAACTGCGCGCTACTCGCGTCTGACGCGGAGATGACCACATCCAACGCTCGGGCAAGGTACAGCTCGGTGATCAGTACCAGCACGGTATCTGTTCCCGTTGCCCTTGCCGAGGGTGGCAACGCCAATGAGGCGGCCGCTTTACTTAGCACCTCCAAATCAGCGGTTGAGTAGCCTGCAAACGCGTGTTTGGCGGCCAGATAGGGCACGCCGTAGGTTTCTGCCGCCGGCACCGAGTAGGCCACGGTATAGGCCGACTTGCGTGCCCCGCCAAATAGCGCGCCAAACGCACTGCTGGCAACGTTGACGCCCAGTTCGCTTTCAGCCAGGGACGCAAACGTAAAACCCGGAAATGCCACAAGGCTATTGATTTTGACCTTGTCATTGCCTTGCGTCAGTTCCAGGTCGGGCGTTTGCCAGGCGCTGGTTTCCTTGCCCGAACTGTCGGTGACTTTCAGGGTGGGGGTGAAGTGAATGGGTGACGCCTTGCTCACGAGCAAGTCATTCAGGTTGATCCGGTCAAACCAGATCGAACTGTGCACGTAGTCTTCGGTTTTCAGATCGGTGCCGCTCTTGGCGGAGCGCACGATGTAAAGGTCACCCACGACCATGTTGGCCCTGGGCGGATAGATCGCCTTGATTCCCAACTGCTCGGTATTCTCCGACCAGTTTTTCGCCACAATGCCGGGTTTGGGGTGGGTGGCGCCGCAAGCGGCCAGCCCCAGGCAAAACGTCCCCACCACACATTTCTGGATAGTATCCATTGGTCCATCTCCTTTCATAGCGCTCAGCTCAACCCGCGACGCCCATGCGCCCCGGGCCCTTGGCCTAAACGATCACCGGGCATTGAACCCGCAGGGTTGGAAATGAATGCCGCAGATGGACGCTGGAACAGCGCTGCCAGCCTTGCCTATTTCTTCTTCCATGGAACGTAATGGCAGTTTGACTATAGCTGCTTGCGGTGACGGAGGTCGGGCAACTGATGGGGAGCTGCACGCAATGGCTAACGGCAGTAGCGCTGTCATCGGCCCGCAACAAATGCCTGCCTAAAATCCTGGCCGGAGACCCGCCACGCAGGTCTGCACTGACGCCAACACAAGAACACCGCCCCACCGATTTTCAGCATCGGCCTTTGAGGTTTATCTTCGGGCCGTTTTTCAAGGACTGGAATCTACGCGCGTAGATAGCTGTGGAACACAGGGACCCGGTGGTGCTCGGCACATCCTCAGATCGGGAGTTTTTTTGATGTCCACGCTTGAAAGTACCCCCCACCCCGCCGCTTTCGCGGGCCGTGGCGCGGCGGATGAAAGTTTGGCGACGCCCCGCGGGCGCCGTGAGATGTACCGCGCCACCCTCGCCTGTTGGCTGGGCACGGCAATGGAATATGCCGACTTTGCCCTGTATGGCCTGGCCGCCGGGCTGATTTTCGGCGACGTGTTTTTCCCCAATGTCACACCGGCGATGGCCCTGCTGTCGACATTCGCCACTTGGTCGGTCGGTTTTATCGCGCGGCCCATCGGTGCGTTGTTCTTCGGCTGGCTGGGCGACCGCAAGGGTCGCAAAGTGGTGATGGTGTCCACGGTAATACTGATGGGCGCATCCACTACGTTGATCGGCTTGATCCCCAGCTATGCCTCCATCGGCATCTGGGCGCCGGTGTGTCTGGTATTGCTGCGCTTCACCCAGGGTTTTGGTGCGGGTGCCGAGTTGGCGGCGGGCACCGTGATGCTTGGCGAGTTTGCACCGGCCAAACGTCGCGGGCTGGTGTCTTCGGTGATCGCGCTGGGCTCCAACAGCGGCACGTTATTGGCCTCGCTGGTGTGGCTGGCTGTTATACAAATGGATCAACAACACCTGCAGGATTGGGGCTGGCGTATTCCGTTCCTGTGCAGCTCGCTGATTGCGCTGGCCGCGTTGTGGCTGCGGCGCAACCTGCGTGAAACGCCGGTGTTCGAGCAGCGCAAGGCCGAGTTGCAGGCCCGACGTGACAGCAGCAGAGCCGCTCTGCCCCACACACCGTCAACCGGTTTCTGGAAAGGCAGCCGCGCATTCCTGACCATGGTCGGTCTGCGTATCGGCGAAAACGGCCCGTCCTACCTGGCCCAGGGTTTTATCGTCGGCTACGTGGTGAAAGTACTGACGGTCAACAAGTCGGTCGCCACCCAGGCGGTGTTGATCGCTTCCCTCCTCGGTTTCCTGATCATTCCGCTCGCCGGCTGGTTGTCCGACCGCTTCGGCCGCCGCGTGGTGTACCGCTGGTTTTGCCTGCTGCTGATGCTCTACGCATTTCCCGCATTCATGCTGCTGGATTCACGCGACCCGCTCATCGTGACCGCCACCATGGTGGTCGGCATGGGCCTGGCATCCCTCGGCATCTTCGGTGTGCAAGCCGCCTGGGGCGTGGAGATGTTCGGCGTGAAAAACCGCTACACCAAGTTGGCGATGGCCAAGGAAATCGGCTCAATCCTTTCCGGCGGTACCGCCCCATTGATTGCGGCGGCGCTGTTGTCGTGGAGCGGCCATTGGTGGCCCATCGCAACCTACTTCGCCGCCATGGCCGGCGTCGGTTTCTTCACCACGTTCATCGCGCCGGAAACCCGTGGTCGCGACCTCAACGCCGTGGAAGACGCCCTCTAACGCAACCCCCTCGCTTAAAAACCAGCACTGCCAACGCCTCATAGAAGGCGCCAACCCGCACGACTGTGACGCCACAGCCGGGCAAAGCCATGCCTGAAAAACGGCCATTTGATAGGAGCGTCGCCATGAAAAGATCCACCTTCGCACTCGCTGTAACGGCAACTGCGCTGACCCAGCAGGTGCTGGCCGCAGGTTTTATCGATGACAGCAGCGCGGCCATCAGCGCGCGCACGTTTTACCTGCGCAGCGATAACCCGAACACACCCGGTGTCGATCAGAACGAACTGACCCAGGGCTTCAAGCTCGACTACCTGTCGGGGTTCACCCAGGGCACCGTGGGGTTTGGCCTTGACCTGCAGGCGATGCAAGCATTCAACCTGTCGGGCGGTACCCAACACCCGAATGCCACGACACAGAACTCCCTCGCCCCGGTCAGCTCCGACGGCAGCCCGGTGGACAACTGGAGCCGCCTGGCGGGCAATGCCAAGGTGCGGCTGTCCAAGACCGAATTTCATGCCGGTGGCGCGCTTTCCCCCAACCTGCCCATCCTCGTTGCCAACGATGGCCGGCTGCTGCCGCAAACCTTTGAAGGCGTGACCCTGACGTCCAGGGAAATCGACAACCTGACGATCAACGCCGGGCAACTGGACCGCTCCACCGGGCGCGCTTCGTCCAACGCCACGCAACTGGCCGTTGCCGGCGGCACCGAAGGCAGCAAGTTCACTTACGCCGGTGCTGACTGGAAGCTCAATAAAGACACCACGGTGCAGCTGTACCGCGCCAACCTCAGCGACTACTACAACCAGACCTTTCTGGGCCTGTTGAACACCACGCAACTGGACGGCAACTCGCGCTTCAAAACCGACTTGCGTTACTTCAACAGCACCTCGCAAGGCAAAAACGGCCAGCCCGGCTACGTGTTCAACAACAACGGCGGTTACGCCAGCAAGCCCGGCGAAGTCGACAACACCACCTGGAGCGCCGCCTTCACCTATTCCCTGGGCGGCCACGCGTTCATGCTCGGGCGCCAACAAGTATCGGACTCGGGCGGCGTGGTGTACCTGAACCAGGGCAGCGTGCTCGGTGGCGCCGGCAACAACGAGGGCAATGGCGGCGCGAGTGTGTATTTGATCACCGACGTCATGGACAACTCCTTCATTCGTGCCGGCGAAAACACCAACTTTGGCCAGTACTCCTATGACTTTGCGGCGCTGGGCATCCCCGGCCTGACGACCTCGGTGCTGTACCTGCATGGGGACAATATTCGCTCTGCGGGCGGCGAGCGCTACTCGGAATGGGAGCGCGATGCGCGCATCGACTACGTGGTGCAGAGCGGTGCGCTCAAAGGCCTGGGTGCGTCCCTGCGCGAGGGCAGTTTCCGCAGCGGCATCCCGAACGTGGGTGCGGTCGATCAAGCGCGGGTGATCTTCAGCTACACCTACGCCCTCTTCTGAACAAGGGTGCGGGTGATGGTGTGCGCCAGCCGCCGTTCATCAAACTGCAATAAAACCGAAGGGATAATGTCGTTTACGAAAAGCCGGTTACGCCCCTCGCCTGCCCACCCTTTTCTATTTTTTTAACGCCGGGGTCTACGCGGGTAGACCTTTGGCCTTGCCCCTCTGAATCGGAAGCTTGCCTTGAGCAGACAACACACAAGCCGCGCCACGCGTGATGATGTCGCCCGTGAAGCCGGGACATCGGTGGCGGTCGTCAGCTATGTGATCAACAACGGCCCCCGGCCCGTCGCCAAAGCCACCCGCCAGCGTGTACTGGACGCGATAAAAGCCACCGGCTACCGCCCCAACGGCGTGGCCCAGGCGCTGGCATCGGGCAAGACCAAAACCTACGGGCTGATTGTGCCGAATATCTCCAACACCTTCATCGCCTCGTTTGCCCATGCCCTGCAACAAGAAGCGTTGGACAACGGCCTGGTGATCCTGCTGGGCGACTCCGGCGATTGCCGCACCCGCGAACTCAGCCTGATCAACAGCCTGCTCAGCCAGCGCGTCGACGGCCTGTTCTACACCAGTGTCGACCGTCACCCGCATATCGACCTGATCCAGGCCAGCGGCACCCCGTTTGTGATGCTCGACCGCGTCGACCCCGAGTTGCGCGTCAACATGCTGCGGGTGGACGAGCGCGCCGCAGCCAGGCAAGTCACCACGCACCTGCTCAGCCATGGCTACCGCGACGTCGGCATCATCAGCGGCCAACCGCAAATGCTCAACGCCCAGGACCGCCTCAACGGTTGGCGCGACGCGTTGGCCGAAGCCGCGATTGCCGAACGCCCCGAATGGATCTTCCCTGCCAGCTACACCCGCCAGGGAGGGTATGACGCGGCCCAACAGATGTTGGCCAACGGCCGCCCGCCCCGCGCGGTGTTCTGCTCCAACGAAGCGCAAGCCATCGGCTGCGTGCGGGCGTTGTCGGAACACCGCCTCAAGGTGCCTGACGACATCGCCGTGGTGTGCTTCAACGGCACCGAAGCCTCAGCGTTTTGCACCCCTTCATTGACCACGGTGTGCCAGCCCGTCAAGGAGATGGCCAAGGCGGCCATTTCAATGCTGCTGGCCTGGGATGGCAATGTGAAGTTGCAGGAGTTCTCCCATCGCCTGGTCCTCGGTGAATCCTGCGGATGCACGCCTGTAAAAACCGTATAAGCCTGAAAACAAGAAGGTGAAATGAAGCGTTTAATCATTGATTGCGACCCCGGCAACGGGGTTGCAGGGGCCAATGTTGACGATGGCCTGGCACTGGCGCTGGCATTGGCAGCGCCCGAACTGTCGCTTGAGTTGGTCACCACCGTGGCCGGCAACACGCCGAGCGCCGTGGGCTACAACGTCGCCCGAGACTTGATGGCCCGGGTTGGCCGCGCGATACCTGTCGTACAAGGCAGCACCCAGCCACTGGCAGAACCCGACGCCCCGTGGCGCGAAGCACTGGACAACGGCGTGCACAGGCGCCAGCTCGCACATTTGTGGCAAGACGTGCGCAAGCCCCAAGCGTTTCAGGCACCTGCGCTGCAAGCCGCTGACGCCATCGGCCAGTTGATCTGCGCCAACCCCGGCGAAATAACCCTCGTGGCCATCGGGCCCTTGACCAACGTCGCCCTGGCGCTGCAACGCTACCCGGGCATGGCCGCTGCAGTCCACCAGATCGTGATCATGGGCGGCGTGTTTGCCCTGGACGACTACATCAAGGACACCAACTTCGGTTTCGACCCCGAAGCCGCCCATCAGGTGCTCACCAGCGGGGCAAACATCACCCTGGTGCCGCTGGATGTCACCACCCAAACCCTGCTGACCCACGCCGACCTCAGCCGCATCGCTTCGCCGGGAACACCGCTCGCTGCATTTATCCGCGAAACCTTCCGGCCGTGGATCGATTACTCGATGGCCACCCGCGGCCTGGCGGGCTGCTGGATTCATGATGCGTTGGTGATCGCCTGGCTGCTTGACACTGGCGTCGCCAGTGCAACTGAGTATTTTGTGGAAGTGGAGCTGCGTGAGGGCCGCACGCGGGGTAAAACCTGGCGTTACAAGCAGCCGTTGCGGCTGGACGTGGGAATTGCCGCGGCGGTGGGCAAGCCGGTTAACGTGTTGCAAACCGTCGATAACCGCCGACTGCTGGGGTTGATAGAGCGGTATCTGCGTGGGGTCCAATAAAGAAGTGTGCAAGCACAATCACAATGCCCTGCGCATTGACGTCCAGAGCGTTTGTTTCCTCACACACTCTTCGCCGCGATCCTTTGCCACTATTGCGAGCTTTCCAGAATCAGAAATTTCGATGTAGGGCCCACCAAACGAATCAGATCTGCTCATGCTTATACTGAGCTTTTAATTACAAATCAACCAAACATATTCTGCACAACTTTAAACCCGCCTTCATCGTTCAATACATATACACCTTCATACTGGAAAGACAGCACAAACTTAAAGTCGAGGTCATTGGCAAGCGCAGCTACAAAAGCCTTAATATCTTCCCAGCTTTCCTCCATTGCACTATTAGGCGAGTTAAATGAGCCTCGAACACCAACTTTCCATTCTACAGCCACATGCTCAGCGAGCACTTCAAAGTGTGGGGAGGCGCGCTCAAACACAAAGAAGCAATTTGAACGAAAAAGATTACCAAACAATTTACCTTCTTCCTCGGCATAACGTGCTTTCACCTTGTAGAGCACAGAAGCTATATCGCCATATGAGACACCCTCTTCAATCTCTAAATTCATCGTTATGCTCATTTTGAAACCTCAATCACTCTAAATTCGTTATTCTTCATTATGTAAAGCTTCTTCAAGCCGGTTATAGGGTTTGCGGCCAAAGCCTGTGACAGCTCATCAAAGGATATTGAGGAATCCGCCAGGTAAACAACGATATTGGGAGCTTGTTTAATCACTTTACCTGCTATCGTTTTCAACACTGAAATAGGACTGTTGGTTATCGGAGAATAAATATCAGCCAACTCACCATTGATCTTGAGGTCAGGATTTGCCCCGCTACGTTGAGTTTCGGGTAATTGCTCCACATCATACCCTGCCTGCGCCAATTTTCTAGCCGCCTCATTCTGTCGCTCGATGGAACGAACATAATCTTGCGATCCATTTTTCTTGGGGACCTCAGGCTCGCCTGTCAATGATCCGATTGGCGGGAGATCACTAACGCCTGCTTGTGAATCTGTGACGTGGCTTGTCGAATTTGGATTGTTTGGAGTCTCGGTTTGCGACAGTTCCTGAAGTTTATCAATCCGCCCCTGAATCCCGGCTGGGGTGGCCTCTGCTGCAATAGCTTCATAACTGCTGGCAGAAACATCAACCCCCGCTTTGGACAGTAGCGAAGCACCTTTGGCGAGACTGGCTTCACTCCCCGCTACAGCACTGACGAATACCCCAAATACACCACCGAGTTGCCTTCCCAACTGCTCCGATTGCGTATCACCGCCTTTTTCAAGCGCATCTGAAACCAGGTCTAGCTGTTGCTTGAACTGATCAAGCTTATCCCCAAATATTTTTTGCGCGTCGGCAGTTAAAATGAATGCATTCATTACCGCGATGCTGTCCATCGGATGCGCCATGAATCCTGCGGCACCGTCGAGCGTAGCGATACCTGTTGATGCCATTTCCTCGGTGAAGCCTTTGCCAAAACCTGTCAGCGACTCATAGCCTTGCTTGGCACTGATACGGTCCCATTTGCCCAGAATAGAGAGCCACTCACCAATAGAGGTAGCGGCACTCAGCTCTTTGTTTCTCTGAGCCTTTTGCGCATCCGCAAGCCAATTGTTATCAACATTCGCAGTCGCCGTATCGTTGGCGGTAGCGGCCGCATTCGGATCTGTAATTGCGGCAATTCCGGTGACCAGGCTGGTAATAATGTTGCGCTTGGCTTCTCGCTCTTCGTTGGTTTCATCTGGGCGTGGCGTAGCGAATAATCCAGCCAGTACGCTGCTCGCAGAGCCCGCCAACGCGCCCGCAGAACAACTCTGATTGCTTGCCGCTGCCCCTGCGCAGCCTAAAATGGCATGCAGCGCGGTGTGTTCAGGGCTCCCCTCCGGTAGACCTTCAGCGACCAGTTTGCCGATGTAACCGGAGCCCTGTTGCTGGACATAGTTGACCAGCATGTTTTGCGCAAACTGCGCGGTACTTCCGCCGACATTTGCGCTGACACCCGCTACCAGAGCGGTAGCTATTTGACGGTAAGTGCCTCCCGCGCCCCAATCGTTCTCGATGTCCCTGGCTTGCTGATCAAGGCTCAGGTATTTGTTTTTGTGAGCCTGAGGGTCACTTTCATTAGGGTTGTCCGCCAAGGCTTTTTCTTTGTCCGCCTCTGATCGCAAAGTGTCGGCTTCACGGGATTTCGATTCAATGTAAACCCCCACGTTCTGTACAAACTTCGCCGTAATATCAAACCCGGCCTGAAGTTCCTGAGGGTTAAAAATCGTCTTGAGTTTGTTGCTGCCGTCCCTGTCGCTGGAGACGTCGGTGTTGATCGCGGCAACCGCCTCAGCGGCTGTTTGCCCTGTAAGCGTCTGCTGCTTGGCGTCATCAATGATCTTGACCGTCGCGCCACTGATGCCGCTTTGAGTGACGCTGCTCGCGTCGCCACTGGCTGACAACGCAATGGGCGCGTTGGCGCTGACCTTGCCGTTATTGGGCACGGGTGTGCCCGGTGCACCAGCCTGTTGATTGCCTTTGGCGTCACGCCCAATGTGCTCGCCAATACCACCACTCAAGCCGATGCTACTGGCGTCATACGCGGCTTTGTTGTTGATATCGGAGCTGGTGAGTGTGCCGGTGGTGAGGGTGTTTTTACCGTCCTTCACTGCCTGGTCCGAACTGGCAATGATGGCGCCATTAAGGCCCGTATTGCCCTTTACATCGACCTGGAAGCCCCCATCGCCTGCCTTGATACCCGTTTGCTCACTGACGCTTGCATAGTCGCTGTTCATCTTCTGCTGGTTGAACGACGCAGTGCCACTGACGCCGTAGCAGAACGGCGGAATACAGATGCTCACGCCGACGCTGGCATCGACTTGTTTGGAAGTAAACTTGCTGGTGTCTTGCAGGCTCGACAGGTTCAGATCACCGCCGACATTCGCCTGCACCTGATTGGCGTTGACCACCGCGCCCTTGAGGTTGGTGTCGTTACCGCTATCGAGGCTGGCTTTGTTGCCCGCTTTGACCTGGGTATTGGTTTGGGTAACGTCATGCCCGTCGGACATGCCCATGCCTTTGTTCGCAGCCAAGTCCAGCGAGAGGCCGTTCTGCGCGCCACCGACGGTAAAACCAATGCCGACACTGCCGCCGCTGTTACCGTTGGTACTTTTTTGCACGGCGGTGTTTTGGGCGGACAACAGATTGATGTCGCCGTCTGCTTTCAGGTTGACGTCGTGCCCGGCATCAATGCGGCTGCCCACAACATTGAGTGTGCTGTCTTTGCCTGCTCCGGTGGCAGTGACATTAATGTCACCCCCGGCCGCCAAACTGCTGGACACCACGTTCTGACCGGATTGGCTGCTGTCGCTATGGCTTTCGCTGTTGCTCAGGCTGACGCTGACCTTGAATCCGACGCCATTTTTGAGCACGTCCTGCGCGGCGTCGTAGGTTTGCTTGCCACTCATTGCAGCGTTGGCGGCGGCCAGACCCTGCATCCGAGGGTCGGACGTTTTCCCCGAAGATTCAACGGCTTGTTGAACCCCGCGTGCCGCATCAAGCAACGGGATATCAATGCTGCCACCAATGGCGGTACGGCTGGCACTCGCCGTGTGATTGGCATTCAACACATCAAAGCCGGCCTGGATATCCACATCCTTGGCGGTAATCGAAATGTCACCTTTGGGGGCGATCACCTGGCTGGCAACCTGATTGTAATGCTCGCCCGCCTTCAGGTTGACGTCACCGCCCAGGGATGCAACCTGGCTTCCAGCTTGGCGAGTGCTGTCGTTCTGATCACCGTCCTTGAGTTTGGCGACCCCCATTGCGTCCTGCCACCAGGAGCCGATTTCACCCGCCTTCTTGCTGCTGGACTTGCTGCTGGAGGTGCTTTGATCCTCGGCACTGACGATGTCGAGATTGCGCCCGGCGTTAATCTGCAACCCGTTGTCGGTTACCAACGTGCTGCCACGAACAGTGGTGTCGCGGCCGCTCTCGATGTCCAGACTGTCAGCGCTGATGCTGGTGCCAATGCTTTGGCTGCTGCTCTGCTGCCCTGCCTGAGCTTTTTGGGTCAGCGAGGGCGCGGCGACGATGTTGAGCCCAAACTTGCTCGACTGACTGGATTGACTCGCTGTTTGCTGCTGCTCAGCCGTGCTGATATCAATATCTCGGCCAGCACTCAACTTCACCGCCTGCTGCGCATTCAACGCAGCGGCATTCAGGGTGATGTCATTGTCCGCCTGCACGTTGATGCTATCGCCACGCAACTCGGTACTGGTTACCGTCGATTGACTGGATGACGAACTGCTGCTTTTGCTGGAGAACCAACCCTTTTTGGACGAAGCATCGGCTTGGCTGGTGTAGTTATCCGCCGTGTCCAGATTAACGTCATGCCCCGCACTGACCAGCAATGCCCCGCCACTGCTGACATCAGCACCCTTGGCATTGAAATCCTGGCCGGCAGACAGTGCGACTTTTTTCCCGGCATCGACAGATGAGCCAACTGCCACATCATTTTCACTCTCGCTCATCGTCGAGCTTTTTTTGCCCCACGAGCCCTTCTTCGTTTTCGAGTAATACGAATAATCGCTGTTTTCGGCTGCTGCCAGGTTCAGGTCTTTGCCGGCATACAAATACGCCTCGTCCCCCGCCGTCACCCGGCTCGCCGTCAACGCCAGGTCCTGCCCGGCGCTCAGCGCTACGTCGCCACCGGCCTTGACCGTGGTAGCCACCTGGCTGACGTGGTCGTCCTCGCTCTTGACCTTCTTCGAGGTAAACGAGGCATGGGATTCGTCCGCTGCCGATGACAGCGACAAATCGCCGACCGCCGACATCGTCACATCGCGCTTGGCATCGATTTCACTCGCCACCGCGCTGATGTCGCGCCCGGCCTGGATTTTGAGATCACCACCGGCGTCCACGCGGCTGCCGTACTGGGTCATGCTGCTGTCCTTGAACAGCCCGCTGACCGTGTTGCCGTTCTCGCCCTGGGCCGCGATCAGGTTGACGTCACGCCCGGCCTTGATCGTGATGTCGGCGCCGCTGCTGGCGACTCCACCCACGCTGTCGACGTCGCGGCCGGCTTGCAGGCTCAGGTTGTTCGCGGCTTCGATACGCGCGGCGCTGTCCACGGAGTCGGTGTGTTCGGTACGGTAGCCGCTGCTGCTGTCGTGGCGGGTGACGCTGCGCTCGTTGAGGATGTCGCCGTTGGTGGCGGTCAGGCTCACGTCGCGACCGGCGATGATGCCGCCGGCGGTGTTGACGATAGTGTTGCCCGCCAGCAGGTCGAGGCGGTTGCCGGCCTGGATCAGGCCGCTGTTGGTGAGGTCGTTGCCGGCCTGTGCCGAAAGGTTGTTGGTGGCGCGCAAGGTGCCGACGTTGTCGAGGTTCTGGCCCGCGATCAGGTTGACGTCGTTACCGGCAATCAACGCACCATCCGGGGCCAGGCGGTTGTTGGCCTGGGCCAGGTACACCACGGGCACCAATACGGTTTCGCCGTTCACTTGCTCGTTTTCGAGCCACACGATGTCGTGGGTCAGCGCCGCAACCTGGGCCGACGTCAGGCTCACGCCGACGCTGAGGCCGAGCTGTTCTTTGCTGCTGATGGCGTTGTCCATCAGGTACTTGAGCATGCCCGAATCGGTATTCTGCCCGTCGATGAAGCGTTGCCCGGTACGGGCGACCACGGCCTGGTCGACCAGGCGTTGCTCGTACAGCCCGTCGCCGAGGCGCTTGGCGCTGTCGTCGGGGTTGTAGCCGAGACCGGCGAGCAGGTAGTCCGAACTCATGAACTGCTTGAGGTCGGTGAGAGCCGGGTTGGTTTCGATCAGGTACTTCTGCGGCTGCGACACCGCCTTTGCGTCAGGCAGGCCTTGCACGCGGGCGATGCTTTGGCTGGCCGTGTTGACCGGTTGGGCAGGCTGCAACACCGGCAGGACAGGCGGCGGCGCACTGGCATTACCAGCCGCCACTTGGGTGGCATCGGTTGCGCTGCTGCGGCTCGGGGTTTGAAGGCTGACGGCGCCGCCATCGGCGAGGGTGCCCACTGCGCTGCCACTGGCAACAATGCCGCTGGCTTCGCGGGTGGCCAGGTTCAGTGGGAGGTTGTCCGCAGCGGTTTGGGCCACCGCGCTCACCTGTATCACCCGGCCTGTGTTGGCGGGCGCGCTGATCTGGTGCGCGTCAAGTTGCAGGCTGGCGCCACTCACCGACCAACCCGGCGCCTGGTTGCCCTGCGTCGCAACACTGCCGGCCTGCCCGCTCAGGCGAAACAGGCCGTTTTGCCCGGTGGGCAGGCTGAAGCCCGGCAACGTCAGGGGGTTGATCTGCTGTTGAGCGAGGTTGGGCGGCAGTTGCCCGTTGACGGTAATGCGTGTGGAGAAGGTGCCCGCACCACTGGCACCCGCCGCCCCCGTACCGGTCTTGGCGCCCGCGCCTACGTAGGTAAAGCCCGGGCGGACCACGCTGTTATCGATGTTGGCCTGGGCCTTGATGTTGACCGCGCCGCCCGCCTGGATCACCCCGGCGTAGGTCTGGTCGCCGGTGCTGATCTGGGTGACACGGCGCAACACGGTGCGCTCTTGCTCGGTCGTGCCGATAAACCCGGCCATGGCGCCGGCCAGGCCGCTCAAGTCACTGGCGTTGTAGGCAGCGCCGCCTTCGGAGTAACGGTTGTTGAACGCCGCCGCAGCGTCGTACCACATCTCGGGGTGCCGGGTACGCTCGGACACGAACAGGCGCCAGGTCTCGGTTTCACCGGTTTCCACGCCGCTGTTGACCAAGTTGTTGGCGGTGACGCTGAGGTTGCCGCCCGCGCCCAGGGTGCTGCTGGCATTCGTCACGTCACCGCCGGCAATGCTCAGGTTTTGCCCTGCGGTGATGCTGGAAGCGGCGCTGGAAGCGGTCACCTCAAGCTTTTCGCGCTGGTCGATTTGCCACAGGTGGTTCTGCTTGCCGCTGCAATCGCCCGCGTAATTAGGGCCTTCAATACACGGAAACTCAGTGATGGACGCGGTGTAGATACCACCCGCGCTGGTGGTCAGCACTGCACGCACGTTCTGGAGGGTGCTGGCGGCCAGGCTCATGTTGCCGTCGCTTTGCAGGCTCGACGAACTGTTGAGGATGCCCGTGGCGCGGCCGCCCAGGCCGTCGCGGTCGATGCTCAGGTTGCCCAGGCTGTAGACGTCCGCGTAGCTGTTGGTCAGCGTGTCGACGCGCAGGCTCATGTCGCCGCCGCTGAAGATCAAGCCATGGTCATTGAGCAGTGCGCCGGTGGTGGCGGTAAGTTTCTGGCCGCTGCCCAGGGTGGCCGTGTTGTTGATCGTGGCGGCGTTGATGATCAGGTCGTTGGCCGAGGTCAAGCGCCCGGCGTTGTTCAGCGCGCCGGTGATGTTGGCGGTGGTCAGGCCGCCGCCGGCCACGCTTGCACCGCTGCTCAGGTTCAGTTGCGCGGCGCCAAGGCTCAGGTCGCCCTGGCTGGTGATGCGCCCTGCGCCGTTGAGCGTGCCGCCCAAGTGCACATCAAGGCTGCCATCACTGGCGATCAGGCCGCTGGTGGTCCAGTTGCCACCGGTGCCGGTCAACACGCTGCTGGCCAATAACTGGCCGTCGGCGGTCTGGTTGAGGCTGTTGACGTTGACGGTCAGGCGCCCGGCCTGGATCACGCTGCTGTTGGTCCAGGTGTCCTGGGCGATGGTCAGGCCACCGCGTGTGACCAGGCTGCCGCCCACACTGTTGAGGTTGCTCGGCGCAATGCTGAAGCTGCCGTTGCCGACGTGCAGCACGCTGCCACCGACGTTTTGCAGGCTGCCGGCGCCCAGAATCAGGTTGCTGTTGGCGGTTTCGAGCACACCGTTAGTGTTGTCCAGCAAGCCGCCGATGGCGAACTCGGTGGTGCCCGTATTGCCCAGCGCGCGCAAGCGGCCGCTACCGTTGTCGACACGGGTGGCGCGGACATTGAGCGTGGTTTGGCTTTCGACAATGCCCAGGCGATTGTTCAGCGCGCCGCGCAGGCTCAGGTCGATCTGCTGGCCGGCGATTTGCCCGTCGTTGTCGCCGCTGTTGTCAAAATCGTTGGCACTGACGCTCACCAAGCCCTTGGCGTAGAGCCCGCCATTACGGTTGTCGAAATTGCCGGTGGTGACCTGCGCATCACCGCTTTGCGCAGAGACGCGCCCCCCGTAGTTATCGATCATCGCCGCCAGCAGGTTGACGCGCTGGCCTTGCAGGATACCGCCCTGGCGATTGTTGTTGAGGTCGTAGCCGTTGCGCAGCACGCCCATCACCTGGGCCTGCAACGCGCCGTTGAGGCTGGCGAGTGTGCCGCCACGGTTGTCGGCGTTGTTGGCGTTGAGCGCCAGGTCGCCGGTTTGCGCGATGAGTTTGCCGCTGCTGTTGTCCACGTCACCGCCGATGTTCAGGGCCAGGCCGTTCTGGCCCTGCACCACACCGTGGCTGTTGGCCAACGTCGCGGCCTGTAACTGCACGTCAGCGCCCTGGCTGTAGATCAAACCGTCAGCGTTGTTTTGCACGCTGCCGGTGGCGTTGATCGCTACGCTACCCGTGCCCGCAAGGGTGCCATGGCTGCTGTTGTCGATCGCGCCGGCAAACAGGCTCAGCAGGTTCTGGCTGACAATCTGCCCGCCCTGGTTGCTGACCTGATCAGCGCGCTGCAACAGCAACGGGCCTGCGCTGGCCAGTTTGCCGTTGGTATTGATCAGGTCGCCCAACAGGTTCAGGGTCACCGCGCCGTTACCGGCCAGGGTGCCCGCTGCGTTGCTCAGGTCGCTGGCATTCACCGCCAGTGCCTGTTGCGCGTTGACTGTGCCGGCGTCGTTGCTCAGGGTGGTTGCCTGCACGTCCAGCGCCGCGCCGCTGTCGATCAAACCACCACTGCTGTTATTGAGCAGGCCGTTAACCGTGAGGCCCTGCCCTGCGGCGCTGGACAGGATCCCGCCGCTGCTGTTGTCCAGGCTGGCGGCATGAATATCCAGGCGCCCCTGGCTGACCAACGCACCCGCGCCGCTGTTGAGCAGCGCGCCGCTGAGGTCTACCGCAATCGCGCCGCTGCGGCTGGAAAACGTACCGTTGTTGCGGTTGTCGAGGTTGGCGCCGCTCAGGCTGAGGTTCTGCCAGCCGGACACCAGGCCCTTGGCGTTGATCAGGTTCGCCGCGCCCAGCGTGAGTGCCTGGCTGCTGATCAGTTTGCCGGCGCTGTTGTCCAGCGCGCGTGCAGCCAGCGTCAGGTTCTGCTGGCTGGAGATTTCACCGCTCTGGTTGTTGAGGTCGCGCAGGTGGTTGATGGCCAGCGGGCCTTTACCAAGGATCAGGCCGCTGTGGTTATCCAGGTCGCCGTTGTTCAGGTCCAGGGTCACGCGTTGCTCACCGGTCACCCGGCCGTTGGCCGAGGTCAGCGCACCGGTACTCAGGTCCAGCGTGCCCAGCGCCGACACTTCACCGCCGCTGCCGGTATTCAGGCTGCCGGCCGTGAGGTTCAGGTTGCCCTGGCTGTGGATCAGGCCAAGGCCTGTGTTGTTGAGCAGGCCGTCGCTGCTCAGTTGCAGGTCGCCCCGGCTGTTGAAGGTGCCGTCGCGGTTGTCCGCCGAAGCGGCGTGGGCATCGAGGCCGGCAGCGCCGATCAAGCCTTTGATGTTTGTCAGGGCTTGGCTGACGCGCAAGACCAGCCCTTGGTTACTCAGCAGCTTGCCGTTGCTGTTGTCCAGGTTGCGCGCCGCCAGCGTGAACGCCTGGCCGCTGGAGATTTCACCGTTCTGATCAGTGACGTCGGTGAGGTGGTTCAGTTGCAGATTACCGGCCGCATTGATCAGGCCACTGCTGTTGTCCAAAAGGCCATTGTTGACGTCGAGCGTCAGCGCGCCATTGCTAAATAGCTTGCCGCCTTGCTGGCTCAGGCCGGTCACGCTTGCGCTCAGCGCGTTGTTACTGCCAATGCTGCCGCCGTTGTTCAACTGGCCTGCGATGAGGCTCAACGTGTCGCCGCCGCTGATGCTGCCGTGCTGGTTTGTCAGATCGCCCGTGGCCAACGCCACCGCGCCTTTGCCGCTGATACTGCCGTGCCCGTTATCCAGCCCGGCGCTGTGCAGGGTCAGGGCGCCGTCGGTCACCAGTTCGCCGCCGAGGTTATTGACCTGGCCACCGAGCCCCAGCGTGAGGTCTTTTGCGCTGGAAATACTGCCCTGTGCATTGACGAGGTTGGCGGCGTCGAGGGTCAACTGGCTTTCGCTGCTCAACAGGCCCTGGGTGTTGTTCACATCTCCGGTGAGGTTCAGCACCAGCGGTTGCTGGCTGAACACCTGGCCGCCGCTGTTATCCAGCGTTGAGCCAGTGAGCGTCACGCGCTGGCCGTTGAGCTGTCCGAGGGTGCGGTTCAGTAACTGGTCGACGGCAAGGTTCAAGGCATTGGCGGCGAACAGCTTGCCGCCGTCGCTGTTGTCCAGTTGTTGGCCGTTGACGTTGACATCGGCGCTGCCGGTCAACTCGCCCGCACGGTTGTCGGTGCTGCCCACGGCAAGGTTCAGCGCGTTTGTCGCGCCGACCAGACCCGTGCGGTTATCCAGGCTCGTACCGCGCAGGCGCAAGGTATCGGTGCTGACCAACTGGCCTTTCTGGTTGTTGATCACTCCGGCATTGAGTGTGGTGTCGGCTTTGCCGGCGACCTGCCCCGCGCGGTTGTCCAGGTTGGCAGTGGTGAGCAGCAGCGAGCCATCACCGACCAGGCTGCCGCGCTGGTTTGTCAGCCCGTCCCCGGCAGTAATGTCCACGGCACCATGGCTGCTGATGATGCCGTCGGTGTTATCCAGCTGCACGCTGCGTGTGGTCAAACCCACGGCGCTGATATGGCCATTGACGTTGCCCAGTTGCTGGTCCGCCGTCAGGCTCAGGGCCCCATTGCTGATGAGTTTGCCGTTGTTGTTGTCCAGGGTGCGCGCCGCCAGCGCAAACGCATTCTGGCTGGAGATTTCACCGCCGTTGTTGCTGAGGTTGCCCAGGCCGCTGAGCAACAGGATCGGCGCGTTGATCAAGCCGATGTTGCTCAGGTCACCGCCATTGAGGTTCAGGTTGAGCCGGGTGTTGCTGAACAGTTGGCCGTTTTGTTGGTCGAGCCCGGTGACGCTGGCGCTCAGCATATCGGCGCTGGCGATACGCCCGCCGTTGGTGACCTGGGCTGCGCTCAGGTCGAGCTTGCCGGTGCTGGTGAGCTGCCCGCCCGTGGCATTATTGAACTGGCCGGTGGCGATGCTCGCTGCGCCGTCACTTTTGATCAGGCCTTGCCCGCTGTTGTCGAGGTTGGCGCTGGTGAGCGTCAAGCCTTGCGCCGAGTCGAAGGTGCCGCCCAGGTTGAGCAGGCTGCCGGCGCTGGTCACGCTGAGCATGCCCGCGCTGGACACCTTGCCGCCGGTGTTGTCGATGCGTTGGCCGAGTAACGTCAGGTCGCCTTCGCTGCTGAGCGTGCCGCCGATGTCAGTCAGGCTGCCCGCCAGTTGCATCGCCAGTGTGTGTTGGGCCGCGACGCTGCCCTGGGTGTTGTCCAGGCTCGTGCCGACCAGGTGTGTGTCTTGCGCAAACACCAGCCCTTTGGCCTGGTTGATCACCTGGTCTACCGCCAGTTCCAGTGCAGTCGCGGCAAGCAGCTTGCCGCCGCTGTTATCCAGATGCTGCCCGGTGAGGGAAACGCTCTGCTGGCTGGAAATTTCCCCGGCACGGTTATCGGCGCTGGCGACATTCAGTTTCAGCGCTTTTGTAGCCGCCACGAGCCCGCCGTTGCTGTTGTCGAGCGTGCTGGCATTCAGCGTCAGGTTGCCCTGCGCCACCAGCTCACCGCCCTGCTGAGTCAGCGCGCCCGACGTTGCATCGAGGTCGCCCTGGCTGGCAATACGGCCCTTGTCATTGCTGATGCTATCGAAAGCCAGATGCAACGGGCCGGTGGCGCTGGCCAAGCCGTTGCCGTTGTCCAGCGACTGGCCGACAAATGCCATTGCCTGCTTGCTGTTGATCACGCCCTGACGGTTGTCGACCTGGCCTGTGTGCAGGCTCAGGTTCTGGTTGGCGCGTATCGCTGCGGCACGGTTGTCCAGGCTGGCGGACTGAATGTCCAGCGCGCCATTGGCCTGCACGCTGCCTTGCCCATGGTTGTCGAACAGGCCACCAACGGTGGCACTCAAGCTGCCATCGCTGACCAGGCTGCCAGACAGGCTGTTATCAAGGCTGGCGGATTTGACCTGCAAGCGTTGGCCGGCGCCCAAGGTACCGCCCTGATTGCCGAGTGCCCCGCTTATATTCAGATCAAGGCTGCTGTCGCCCAGCACCCGGCCGCCGCGGTTGCTCAGTATCGCCGCACTGACCACATCGGCACCGGCGCTGGACACCTCGCCGTTGTCGTTGGTCAGGTTGCCGGCCACGGCCAGCCCGAGGTCCGTCGAGCTGCTCAGCAAACCGTGGGTGTTGTCCAGCGTCCCCAGTTGCGCCTTGAGCCCGGCCGCGGAAATTTCGCCATTGAGGTTGCTCAGCAACTGCGCAACCGTGAGGGTCAGTGCTTGCTCGCTGATCAGCTTGCCGCCGCTGTTGTCCAGGTTCTGCGCCACGAAGGTGAAGGCCTGCGCGCTGGAGATTTCGCCGCCGCTGTTGCTTACCGTGGCGAGATTGTTGAGCAACAGTGCGCCCGGTGTGTTGATCAGGCCACCGGCGTTGTTCAATTGCGCGTGGTTCAAGTCCAGCGTCAGGCCGGTGGCGCTGTACAACTGGCCGCCCAGGTTGCTGACCGTGCTCTGGCTGGCGAGCGCCCAAGGGCCGGCACTGCTGATGCGCCCGCCGTCGTTTATCAGGCTGCCCGTTTGCGCGTTGAAGCTGGCGTCGCTGCGCACCACACCCTGTGCGTTATTGAGCTGATCGTGCAGCCGCAAGGCCAGGCTGCTTTTGGCGTAGACACTGCCCTGGCCGCTGTTGTCCAGGCTGCCCGCACTCAGATCCAGGGCTTGGCCGGCGGCCAAGGCACCTTGGCGGTTATCCAGCGCACCCGCACCCACCAGGCTCAGGTTTGTGTCGCCCTGTACCCGGCCGAGGCGGTTATCCAGGGCCCCCACGGTGACCGACACGGTGTGCGCCAGAACCTTCCCGTTGCGGTTATCCAACCCACCGTCAACCTGTACAGCCAGCCCGTCCGTGGCGCTGAGGGTGCCGCCGGCATTGCCAAGGCTGGCAGCGCCAACCTGTAGACCATTGGCTGAAATCAACCCGGCGCCGTTGTTCAGCACCTGGGCAATCTGCAGCGCCAGCGCCTGATCGCTGAGCAACTTGCCGGCGCTGTTGTCCAGGCTGTTGGCGGCGAGCGAAAAGCCGTGCGCGCTGGACATTTCGCCCTGTTGGTTGTTGACCGTATTGAGGCCACTGAAGGCCAACTGGCCGCTCGCATTGATGAGCCCGCCACGGTTGTCCAGCGAACCCTGATTGAGGTTCAGGCTGATGTCACCCGCGCTGATGATCCGGCCTTGAGTCTGGTTTATCAGTTGGTTGGCATTCACCTGCGCCTGACGCTGGGCACTCAATGTACCTTGGCTGTTGACCAGCGCAGCCGCATTCACCGTCAGGTCACGGCTGGCGATAACACTGTGGCCAGCGTTGTCGAGGGTTTGCGCGCTCAGGCGCACATCCCCCGTGGCATTGCGGCTGTTATCCGCATTCACGCCCGCTTCGATGATGGCGCTGTTGCTCAGGCGAGCGCCGCTGTCCAGGGTAATGCTGTCGCGGGCCGCCAGGTTACCGGTGGTGTTGAGGTCAGCCTGGGCCTTGATCGCCAGGTCCGTGCCGGCGTACACGGCGCCCCCGGTTTGCGCGCTCTGGGCCGTTACGGTCAACGCACTGCCGGCCGAGGTTTGGCCAAGGTTCACATGGCCGTTGGCATCGATCCGGATATCGCCCCCGGCAACCATGTTGCCCGCAAGCTTGACCCCCACGCCGGCTTCGGTGCCTACCAGCCGGATCGTGCCGGCGTACATCCCGCCCAGGGCGGAAGAGTCGATGGCCAGTTCCGGTGCAACACTGGCGTCTGCTGCCCGCGCGGTGGCGTTCAGGGTGCTGGCATCGACGTCGTTGCGCCCGGCCACGATGCTGAGCTTTTGCGCCTGGATCTGCGCGTTGATGTGCGCGGCGCGGGTAATGATTTCAAACTCGCCAACGTTGCTGGCGTTCAAGCCGTCGCCATCAACCGAGACACTGCCCTGGTCCACCTGATAGCGGCTGACCTTGCCGTTTTCAATCACCGCTTGCCCTGTGGTCAGCGTGGCCTGGGGCGTGTTGATAAAGCCGCAACCGTTGCAGCTCACGCCATAGGGGTTGGCCACAATCACATGGGCGGCCTGCCCGGCCACTTCGGTGTAGCCGCGCAACTGGCTCGGGCTGCCACCGTTGACTTCGTTGAGGATGGTGCTGGCGGCCTGCCCGTTGAAATTCGGGTTGCCGACAATGATCCCGCCCAATTGTGTGCTCTGGGTGCGGTCGGTGACGTTGTTGAGGATCAGCCCCGGCGCACCGACGTTGTAATCATGGAACTGGTTATGGGACAGGCCCGCCGCATTCGGCGCGGCGATGTTGACGATGGGCACACCGTTGCCCGCTTGCGCCAGGGAGGTGCCGGGGGCATTCACCACAATGCCGTCCGCCTGGGCCAGCAACGGCTGCCAGAACAGTGCGTTGGCCAGAATCAGCGCCAGCCCGCGCTTGGGCAGCCCGAGGAACGTCCGGCGGTTTTTCAGCGCTGCAGAAGGTTGACGCGCAAGAAAGGCGAACTGGCGGACGTCCATGTGAGGTCTCGATGCACGAAGGCGAAAAAGTTAGAGGAAGAAATCCAGGCGCAAGTAAATCGGCGCCTCACGCTCGGTGATGGCGTCCGGTCGTTCCAGGGAGTGGGCAAAGGTCACGGTGGCGGCGACGTGTTGGCCACGGGCAAACACCTCCAACGCGTCACTGGACATGCGCCCGTGCTGGTCCGGGTTGTAGCGCCCGTGGCTGATCACACCCCTGTCGTAACCGAGGCTGCTGCCGTACTCGGCGAAAACGCTGTGCATCCAGTTCCAGGTGACAGGGCGGGTCCAGCGCAAGTCATTGCGCCAGTATCCGCCGCTGTCACCGGTGAGGGTCTGGTCCTGGTAGCCGCGAATCGACGATTGCCCGCCAAGGCTGGTGCGCTGCGGGCTGAACAGCACGTCTTCACTGTGCTGACCGGTCATCAGGCTGCTGAAGCTGAATGACTCGTCCCACAGCTTGAACGGCTGCAGATAGCTGAGCGTTGCGGTGTATTTGCGGTAACGCGCGTCGGGCTGGCCAGCTTTAACGTCGCGATTGCTTTGGGCATCGAAAGCGCCGATGCCGTCCTGCATGCCCAGGTCGATGTTGAGAAACGCCCCGCCGATGCGTCGGCCGTGGTTGATGCCGAACTGGGCTTCGCTGATGCGGTTGCTGCTCAAGGCCAGCTTGCTGTCTTCGATGTAGTTGTGGGTGCTGAGGTAGGACACACCGCTGCTGAGCGAGGTTTTGCTCAACGCGTCGCGGTAGATCACACGCTCAAGGCGCAACTGATGGTTTTGGCTGTCGCCGCTTTGCTTGAAGCTGAAACCGTTGGCCTGGGCCTGAGAGCGGTACTCGCTTTCGCTGTAGCTATAAGTGAGGTTCCACCAGCCGAACGGCAGGTTGTAGTTGAGCATCGCGTTGCGCGAATGCTTGGTGGTATCGCTGACCACATCGTGCCCGGCGCGCAGGGAAAGTTGGTCGGCCAGACCCAGCGGGTTGTCCCAGTCAAAGCTAGTGCCCGCTTGTTGCCGGCCCGTGCTGCGCTGGCCGTCATTGCCGTAGGACAAACCGGCACGCCAGGGCTTTTGCGGGGTGTTCTTGACCAACACTTCACTGCCGCCCACCGCCGTGCCGGGCGCCAGTTCCATTTGTGCCTGGTTTGATGGCAAGCGATTGAGCTGGTCAACCATCTGCTCTATTTCCCGCAGGTTGAGCAACTCACCCGGTTTGCCGGGAAATACCTGCGCCAGTTGGCGCTCGGAAAAGCCACTGCCCTCGGCGCCCTTCAAGCCTTCAAGCCGGCCTTCCACCACTTGAATCTTCAAGGTGCCGCTGGACAGGTCTTGTTGCGGCAAATAGGCGCGGCTGGTGACCAAACCTTTTTCGATGTAACGCTCGGTGATGACTTTGAGCAGCGCATTGAGCTGCGCCACACCCAGACATTGCCCGGTATAAGGCGCCAGCATCTGCGCGCGCTCATTGGCGCCAAGTGCTTGCGCGCCATTGAGTTCGAGGGTCTTGATCGGGAAACAACGGTTATCTGCGCCAGTGCTCGGGGCTTGCGACGGTGCGGCGTTGCCGGGCAGGTCCTTGAGGTCGTCCAGGCGTTTGCGTTGTTCTTGAAGGAGGCGGTCCTGGCGGTCGCGAATCAGGTCGGTATCACCCGGGCTGGGAGCCGCCTGAGCGGTGAAGGCAGCCGCGAGGCTTGCCAGTACCAGCGCACGGCAACTCACGGTCAAGATTGAAACGCGCATGGCCACTCCATTGACTAAATGGCTTAGTGCCATCATTGGGCGGCGATACTATTGATACAATTTTTTGGCGTCAATTTGTCAAACATGAAACATTTACAAGATGTTTCATGTTTGAAATCTAGTTAAAAGATTCGGATTGGTTTATTCGCGCGAACGGGACTGACGCTTTACCTTCACGCACTGTGAACCCAGGGTCCATGTGCCTGACGCATGCCTAATGCTCAAACGTCATAATCCCCGGCCCATCTGCGTGGTAATCTCGCGCCACCACGAATAGACATTGATCGTCACAAGACGATGACCAGAGCCAGGAAAGAACATGCCGAAAATCTCTCACTCAGCGTTGCGCCGCAACTTCCGTGAACTGCTTGCAAAGCCCATCTGCGTAGAAACCGCCTCCGTTTTCGACCCCATGTCCGCGCGCATCGCCGCCGACCTGGGCTTTGAAGTCGGCATCCTCGGTGGTTCCGTCGCCTCCTTGCAGGTACTCGCGGCCCCCGACTTTGCGCTGATTACCTTGAGTGAGTTTGTCGAGCAGGCCACCCGCATCGGCCGCGTCGCCCAGTTGCCCTTCATTGCCGATGCCGACCATGGTTACGGCAACGCACTCAACGTGATGCGGACCGTCGAAGAACTTGAACGCGCCGGCGTCGCCGCGCTGACGATTGAAGACACGCTGCTGCCCGCTCAATTTGGGCGTAAATCCACCGACCTGATCTCCATCGAGGAAGGCATCGGCAAGGTCAAGGCGGCCCTCGAAGCGCGGGTGGATCCAGAGCTGTCGATCATTGCCCGCACCAATGCCGGCGTGCTGCCCACCGAAGAAGTGATCGAACGCACAAAGGCCTACGAAAAAGCCGGTGCCGACGGTATCTGCATGGTCGGCGTCAAGGACTTCGACCACCTCGAGCAGATCGCCCAGAACCTCACCGTGCCATTGATGCTGGTGACGTACGGCAACCCGAAACTCAACGACAGCGAGCGCCTGGCCAAACTCGGCGTGCGCATTGTGGTGGCCGGCCATGGCGCCTACTTTGCGTCGATCAAGGCCACTTACGACAGCCTGCGCGCCCAACGCAAACTGACCCACAGCACCTCCAACCTCGGTGCTACGGAACTGACGCACACCTACACGCGGCCTGAAAACTACGTGGCCTGGGCTGAAGAGTTCATGGACGTCAAAGAGTAAGCAGCCCTCGCTGCATGCCCCCTGCAACTCTGCGAGTTGCAGGGTTGGGTTACCCCGGCCCGCCCCGTCGCACATCCCTCGATCTATCGATATTCCCCAAAGATATTTAAATAATATTTCTTATAGCTATAGAGTCTTCCTCACGCTTAGGAAAGCCTCGCGCGCCTGACTCCAGCCGCCGTGACATCTCGCTGTCGCCAGCACGGACCCTCCCCATTTCCCCGTCGAGTTCACCATGAAAGGCATCCACCTTCGCTCGTTGTCCGTCACCTTGGGTTGCGCCGCGCTGCTCAGCGCTTTATCTACCTCATCGGCCATGGCCGGTTTGCTGGAGAAAGGCCGCAGTAACGGGCTGGTGGCGGGCATCGCCAATGAACAGCCTTATGCGTACATCGGCACCGACGGCAAGGTTACCGGGGCTAACGTCGAAGTGCTGCAAGCCATTCTGAAGCCCCTGGGCATCACCAAAATCGAAACCCCGATCACCGACTTCGGCTCCCTGGTGCCGGGCCTTGCCGCCGGCCGGTTCGACCTGATCGGCGCAGGCCTGTTCATCAACCCCAGCCGCTGCAAAGTGATCGGCTATTCCAACCCCGTCACCCACTCCGGCGGTGCATTTATCGTCAAAGCCGGCAACCCGCTGAAGCTGCACAGCCTCAAGGACGTGGCCGCCAATGCCAAGGTGCGCCTGGCGACGCAAACCGGGACCAATCAGGTTCAGGAAGCCAAGGACAGCGGCATCGCCGCAGGCAATGTGATCCTGTTCGACAAAGACACCGAAGCCCTCGCGGCCCTCGAAGCCAACCGCGTTGACGTGGTGTATTTCCCGGACGCCGAGATCATCAGCCTGGTGAAAAAAGCCAACAGCACCGACATCGAACGGGCCCTGCCCTTTGAGCAAATCCCCGACGCTCAAGGCAAGCCGACCTGGAATTACCACGCCTACGGCCTGCCGAAAAACGACCCCGAATTCACCCAGGCCTTCAACGAACAACTCGCCAAGCTGCGCGCCTCCGGTGAGCTGCTGAAGATCCTGCAGAAATACGGCTACACCGAAAATGAACTGCCGCAAGCAGGTGTGACCGCCGCCCAACGCTGCGCACTCTGAGGGCCAGCCCTTTCAAGGTCTTTGAAAAACCGATCCTATCTGAATGGCTGATCGGCCTCGCACCGTTGCCTGCCGGCACGCCTTGACCCCGCGCCCGGCAAGCGGCCTAAACCCACACGAGTAAGGCCATGTTTGTCGACCCCGCAACGCTGGATAGCGCAGCGTTCATCGCGCTCCAGTTGGCCCATGGTGCGCTGACCACCTTGCACATCACCGTTCTCGCCGAGCTGGTGGTGCTGGTGCTGTCGTTCGTGATCGCGCTGATGCGCCTGTCGCCTTCACGCACGCTGCGCTGGATCGCCACGCTGTATGTCGAAGTGCTGCGCGGCATCTCGGCGCTGGTGCTGCTGTTCTACCTATTTTTCATCCTGCCGCTGTTTGGCATCAGCCTGTCGCCGATGACCACCGGGGTGCTCGGCTTGGGCCTGACGTTTTCGGCGTATGGCTCGGAGATCGTGCGCTCAGCGCTGGTCAACGTCAGCCGTGGCCAGCGGGACGCGGTTCGCGCCCTCGACTTTGGCCCTGTCACTGCCTTTCGGCGCATCCTGCTGCCGCAAGCGTTGCCGTTCATGCTGCCGCCGTTGGGCAACCAACTGGTGGAGTTGATGAAAACCACCTCGCTGGTGTCGCTGATTACCTTAAGCGACCTGACATTTGCCGGCGGCCAACTGGTCACCACGTTGGGCCAGCAGACCCTGATCTGGAGCATCGTGCTGGTGTGCTATTTCGTGATGGCCTGGCCGTTGAGCTGGCTGGTCAAACGCTACGAGCGGCACGTCACCGCCTGGCGTCAGGAGCCAGGCACATGAATTTTGATTACGCCTTCGCCTGGTCCATCCTGCCCGACCTGTTTCACGGTTTGCTGGTCACCTTCCAAGTGGTGGTGCTGGGCTTTTTGCTCGCCGTGCTGCTGGGCCTGGTGCTGGCCATCGCACAACGCTCGCGCGTCGGCCTCGTGCACGCGGCCAGCAGCGCCTACCTGAGCTTCTTTCGAAATACACCGCTGATGGTGCAGTTGTATGTGCTGTTTTTTGCCTTTCCGTTGCTGGGCATCACGCTCCCGGCGATCTCCACCGGCGTGATCGGGCTGGGCCTGTATTACGGCGCCTACATTGCCGAGGCCTATCGCGGCGCCATCGACGGCGTGCCTGCGGGCCAGTGGGAAGCCGCCAGGGCCCTGGACTTCGACACGGCTACCACCTGGCGCCGCATCGTGCTGCCCCAGGCGTTGAAGCCGATGCTGCCGATTCTCGGCAATTACTTGATCGGCATGTTCAAGGAAACCCCGTTGCTCGCCGTGATCACCATTCCGGAGCTGTTCCAGGCCGCCAAGCAGATTGCGGGCATGACCTACCGCTACAACGAGCCCTACACCGTCATGGCCTTGATGTTCCTGGCGATCAGCGTGCCCACTTCACTGTTTTTCAACTACCTCGAAAGGCGCCGCCATGACTGATCTCTCCCACCCCTTCAGCCTGGCGCCGGCACAGATCCAGCTCACGCAAGTGGTCAAGGATTTTGGCCGCACGCGGGTGATCGACCACCTTGACCTGAGTATCCCTCAAGGCCAGAAAGTCGCGTTGATCGGGCCAAGCGGCTCCGGCAAATCCACCGTGTTGCGCTTGATCAAGGGGCTCGAAACCTACCAGCACGGCACGATTGAAGTCGCAGGTGCCGCCGTGCCCGACACGCAACGACGCTGGCATTGGCCGGGCGCACACAGAAGGCCGGTGGTGCATCGCGTCGGCATGGTGTTCCAGCAGTTCAACCTGTTCCCGCACCTGACGGTGCGTGAAAACATCACCGAGGCGCCGCTCAGGGTAGTCAAGCTCTCGCGTGACGAGGCCAACGCCCGCGCCGACCAATACCTGAGCCTGGTGGGCTTGAGCCACAAGGCCGATGCCTATCCCGGCCAGCTTTCCGGTGGCCAGCAACAGCGCGTGGCGATTGCCCGCGCCCTGGCCATGCGGCCGCAGGTGATGCTATTCGATGAAGTCACCTCGGCCCTGGACCCGGAGTTGGTCGGCGAGGTGTTGGCGGTGATTCGCGCCATTGCCCACGAGCAGCAAATGACCATGCTGCTGGTGACCCACGAAATGCAGTTCGCCCAAGACATCGCCGACCGCGTGTTATTCATGGAAGCCGGAAAGATCGTCGCCGACGGCTCGCCGCAGCAGATTCTGGTGAACCCCGACAACGATCGCACCCGGCGCTTTCTCAACCGGGTGGAGCAACGCTAGCGGAAAAACCGGTTGGCAGGCCGTGGCAGCCCGAGGTTTTCGCGCAACGTGCTGCCCTCATACTCACGGCGGAAAATCCCGCGCCGTTGCAGCTCGGGCACCACTTTATCCGCGAAGTCATCCAGCCCGCCCGGCAGCCAGGGGAACATGATATTGAAGCCGTCACTGCCCTCGGTGTCCAGCCACTGTTGCATCTCATCGGCGATGCTTTGCGCTGTACCGACAAACGACAGGCCGGCATAGCCACCCAAGCGCTGGGCCAGTTGGCGCACGGTCAGTTGCTCGCGGTCGGCCAGGGCCAGCACGCGCTCACGGGAACTCTGGCTGTCGTTGGTTTCAGGGATCGCCGGTAGAAACTTGTCGGGGTCGAATTTCGACGCATCCGTGCCCAGGGCCACCGACAGCGAAGCGATTGCGCTTTGCTCATGCACCAGGCTGTCGAGGTGCGCGCGGATACGCTTGGCGTCTTCCCGCGTGTCCCCCACCACCACAAACGCACCGGGCAAAATCTTCAAGTGCCCGGGGTTGCGCCCGATCAGGCGCATACGGCGTTTGATGTCGGCGTAGAAGGCTCTGCCCTCCTCCAGCGTGCCCGGTGCGACAAAGATGACTTCAGCGGTTTCGGCAGCCAGTTGCCGCCCGGGCTCGGAAGCCCCGGCCTGCACGATCACCGGCCAGCCCTGCACCGGGCGTGCGATGTGCAGCGGGCCGCGCACATTCAGGTAGCGGCCCTGATGGTCCAGGGTATGCAGCTTGTCGGGATCAAAGTACACGCCACTGTCGGCATCGCGAATAAATGCGTCGTCCGCCCAGCTGTCCCACAGCCCCGTGACCACCTCGTAAAACTCGCGGGCGCGGGCATAACGCTCGTCATGGGCGTACGCCTGCTTGAGGCCAAAGTTCAACGCGGCATCCGGGTTGGCGGTGGTGACGACGTTCCAGCCGGCGCGGCCGTTGCTCAAGTGATCCAGCGAGGCGAAGCGGCGGGCGATATGAAACGGCTCGTCGTAAGTGGTCGAGGCCGTGGCGATCAGCCCGATGTGCTCGGTGGCCTGGCTGAGTGCGGACAACAGCGTGAACGGCTCGAACGACGTCGCCGTATGGCTGCGTTTCAGCGCCTCGACGGGCATGTTCAACAATGCCAGGTGGTCCGCCATGAAAAACGCGTCGAAGCGCGCCCGTTCAAGCGTTTGCGCAAACCGCTTGAGGTGAGTGAAGTTAAAATTGGCGTCGCGAAATGCGCCTGGATACCGCCAGGCACCGGTATGGATGCTGGCTGGACGCATAAAGGCGCCGAGCTTGAGTTGACGTTGAGCGGTCATGGGGCACTCCCGGAAGATGACTGCCGAGCATCGACCGGGCGCCCATGGCCTGTCCAATAATCAAACGTGCTGGCTTATACCCGTCAGCTTGTTGATGTCCTGACGGGGCGGCAGGCCGAACATCCGCGCGTAGTCGCGGCTGAACTGCGAGGCGCTGGCGTAACCGACGGCGTAGGCCGTGGCTTCGGCTGATACCCGCTCGGTGATCATCAGCCGCCGTGCTTCCATCAAGCGCACTTTTTTCTGATAGTCCAGCGGCGTCATGCCAGTCAGTGCCTTGAAGCTGCGATGGAAGGCCGAAATACTCATGCCGGCCATGTCCGCCAGCGCCTCCAGGGATTGGCTCTGAGCATAACGCACACGCAGCGCCTGCAAGACCTGCATCAACTTCTGATTGCGCTGCGTCGAGACGATCTGGCCGGCCAATACGTCGCCCCTCGGGCCACTGAGCAACAGGTAACACAGCTCGCGCATCAGCCCTGGAAACAGGATATCGGCGGCCAGCGGCTGGTCGAGCAAATCGACGATACGCCTGGCGCAATCGAGCAATTGCGCATTCAGGTCAATGGCAAATGCGGGCACGGGCGCACCGGTGCACGGCGTGATCACACCGGCCAGCTTTTCGTACACCTCACTCAGGATGGCTTGGTCGAACACCACGACCAGGCTCAGGTACGGCGCATGATTATCGCCCTCCACCACCTGGCTCGACCCCGGCACCGTCACGTTGACTATTCTTGCCTGGCCCGCCCGGTATTCCTGGCGCTGCTCGCCGAATGCGGTCCACTTCGCGCCTTGCAGCACCATGCAGATGGCAGGCTGATGCACCAGGTGCGTCGGGTGCCGTTCCGCCTGGGCACGCATGAGGACCACGCCGTCGATGCCGGTGAGGCAGGGGCCGGAATCCGGGCTGCGTGATAAATGACGGCTGACGGCATCGCGTAACGCGTCGAGGGCGTGCATGGTGTTCTCCCGATGCCCTGACAAGATCAGGCAAGAAATGGCCGGATCCAGGCATGTCGATTGCCGCAGGTTAGCCGTATCGTTTTCAACCAGCAACACTCCTTTAAAGAGGCTGGAACCATGTCTGATACCCCCATCACTATCCGTCCATTGGCCCTCGTCACCGGCGCCTCTTCTGGCATCGGCCGCGCCTTTGCCGTGCAGCTCGCAGCACTGGGCTATGACCTGATTGTGGTCGCGCGCCGTCGTGAACGGCTCGAAGCACTGGCCAGCGCCCTGCCCCAGGTCAGCGTTCGCCCGCTGGTTGCCGACCTCGCCACCCGCGCCGGTATCGATACAGTGGCTGCCGCATGTGCGAACGAACCCCTTACCTTGCTGGTCAACAACGCGGGCGTCGCCCATTACATGCCATTCGCTGATTTGCCCACGGACAAGGCCAGCGAACTGCTGCACGTTAAAGTCCTCGCCCCGACCCTGCTGGCCCACGCCGCCGTGCCCGGCATGCTGGCACGCGGCGGCGGAACCGTGATCAACGTGGCCGGCATGCTCGCCTACAGCGGCCCGGCGCCCCTGGAGCAACTGCCCGTGCGGCGCGCGGTGTATACCGGGACGCTGGCGCATTTAGTGGCGTTTTCGCAGACGCTGCACGAGGAACTCAAGGGTCAGGGCCTGAAGGTGCAGGTGCTGTGCCCGGGCGTAGTGGCTACCGAATTCCATGAACGCCAGGGTATGGACTTGAGCGCCGTGCCACGCATGGCCGCCGATGATGTGGTCACCGCCAGCCTGCGCGGGTTGGCGCTCGGGGAAGTGGTCTGCGCACCCGGTGTGGAGCATGCCGAACTGCTCGGCATCGCAGCGAGTGCCAGCCTTGGCGCTTTCGCAGGGCAATCACCGCAACTGGCCCGGCGTTATTCTGAATAGTCCGGTACGGCAAACCCCTCCACGCGGGAGGTGTTTACCGTTCAGGTGGGTTGTTACTGCGTAAACAATTGGGCGACGCTGGTGATATTCGCCTGGCCCAGGCCTTCGATCATGCCGTGCTGAAACACCCCGTGCGCCGCCGCAATGGTCGGCGCAGCGTCAGCGGAGCCTGCTGCGTCGAGGGCATACCCGAAGTCTTTTTCCATCAATTCCACCGGGAATCTCGGTGCGTTATCGCCCGCAAGCATCAAGCCGACCATCTGCCGCGCCGCCGCACTCGACACGGGCGTGCCGCCGATCACCTCGAACACCCGCGCCGCATCCGCGCCGGCGCGCTGCAGAATGCCCATCAACTCCGCCAGCACGGCCACTTGCACGCCGAGCAACGCATTGGTGCCCAATTTGGTCAGTGCGCCTGCGCCCAACGGGCCGACAAGGTGCAGGGAAGAACCGAGTACATTCAACAAGGGCCGTGCGCGCTCAAAGGTCTGGGCATCACCGCCCAACAAATACACCAGCTGAGCAGTTTCAGCCTGTGGGCGGGAGCCCGACACGGGTGCTTCGAGCAACGACACGCCATGCGCGGCGGCTTCGCCACCCAACTCACGCACCCAATGTGGCGACAGGGTCGAGCTTTCAATTGCCACCGCGCCTTTGGCCATCCCCGCCAACGCGCCCTTCAGCGGGTCGAGCCACACCTGGCGCGATGCACCGTCATCACGCACCATCGAGAACACAAACTCGGCGCCTTTGGCCGCGTCTTTCGGGCTGCTGGCGTGCTGTGCGCCCTTGGCCACCAGTTCATCGGCCGCCTCAGGCGCACGATTCCATACGGTTACCCGGTGGCCGGCATTGAGCAAATTCAACGCCATGCGCGACCCCATGGCCCCGATACCTAAAAATGCTACGTTCGACATGGCTAAAACCTCGTGGAAGGGTTGGGGGTTCAGTCAGATGCCCTGGCCGCCGGACACTTCAATGCGCTGGGCATTGACCCAGCGGTTGTCCTCGGCCAACAGGCTGGCAATCATCGGGCCGATATCGTCCGGCACACCGGCGCGGCCCAGGGCTGTCATGTCGGCAAAGATCTTGTTCACGTCGGGGTTATCGCGCACCGCGCCGCCGCCAAAATCAGTCTCGATGGCGCCCGGTGCCACGGTATTCACCGCAATGCCACGGCTGCCGAACTCCTTGGCCATGTAGATCGACAGCACTTCAACGGCGGCCTTGACCGCCGCATAGGCAGCGTAGCCCGGGAAGGACACACGGGTGAGCCCGCTGGACAGGTTGACGATACGGCCACCATCGGCGATCAGCGGCAGCAAGGTCTGGGTCAGGAAATACACGCCCTTGAAATGCACATTCACCAAACCGTCGAACTGCGCTTCGCTGGTCTGGTCGATCAGGGCGTAGTCGCCATGACCGGCGTTGTTCACCAGGTGGTCAAAGCTTTCGCGCTGCCAGGTATCGCGCAGTACGGCGCGCAAGGCGGTGGCGAACGAGGCAAAGCCTGTCACATCGCCGGTGTCCAGTTGCAAGGCCACCGCTTTGCGGCCCAGGGCTTGGATTTCGGCGACCACGGCCAGTGCGTCTTCGGCACGGCGCTGGTAGGTAACGATCACATCCCCGCCACGGCGGGCAATGCTCAAGGCGGTGTTGCGGCCGAGGCCGCGGCTGGCGCCGGTAACGATAGCGATCTGGGTCATGGCAAAACTCCTCAGTGGGTGTGAGGCCATGATAGGAAGGGGTGCGCCGCAGAGCGTTGCCGGAAACTGGGTGTTGTTTGCCCAATCCTCCCAACTGTGGCGAAAGGGCTTGTTGTGGCAGCAAGCCCGGCTGATGCGTCAGGCAGACGCTTTGGCCCAACCTTTGAACGCTTCAACGTCCTTGATCGGTGGCAAACCGAACATGCGTGCGTATTCGCGGTTGAATTGCGAGACGCTTTCATAGCCGACATTGAATGCGGCGCTGCTGGCCGAGGCGCCTTCGGCCAACAGCATTCGGCGCGCCTCGATCAACCGCAGGTTCTTCTGGAATTGCAGGGGCGACAATGACGTGACTGCGCGAAAATGCCGGTGGAAGGATGACGGGCTCATGCCGGCGGTAGCCGCCAGTTGGTCAACCGGCAATGGCCGCTTGTAGTCGGCCCGCAACACCGCCACCGCCCGCGCCACACGCTGGGCCTGACCTTCAACACAGCCCAACTGACGAATCGCCGCGCCATGGCGACCCACCAGCAACCAGTAGTGAAGTTCACGCACCAACTGGGCGTGCAGGACCGGGCCGGACGCCGGGAAATCCAGGATACGCATCAGGCGCAGTGCCGCGTCCACCACCTGGGCGTCGGTGCGCTCGGCAGCCTTTAGCGCCAGGCCGGGCAACGCCTGTTGAGGTTTGATCTGCAGCGACAACTCGGCAATCACCGTCGGGTCCAGGTCCAGCACGATAGACAGGTAAGGTGCCTGGGGGCTGGCCTGGGTGATCTGGCTGACCGTCGGCACATCGGCGGTAATCAGCAACGAATCCCCGGCGTGGAAGGTGAACGTCTGGGTGCCCATGGTCACTTCCTTGGTGCCTTGCAGGATCAGGCAGATCAAAGGGTTGGGCATCGAATGGAGCAAGCCGCTGGGGGTGTTCGAACGAATCGTGGTCAAACCGGGCACCGGCGTCTGGGCCACGCCGTTGGCATCGGCGTTGGCCTCAACGTAGGCGCGAACCGCGTCGAGCAATGTGGGGGTCATGGAGGGCGGTCCGAGGTCGGTCAGTCAATTGCGGGTGAATTTCATCCTACTTCAGTAACACCCAGGGAATAAAGATGTTGTCCGTACGTCACACCCAAAACGGTATGTAAACATTATTTAAATTGAACGTTCTTATACAAAGTAACGAATAGTTTAAGTTGGCCGGCAGGTCGGTTATCTAGACGACCCTTATCACTAAACCGTTAACAGTCTGAATATAAACTGAATGCCCCCTGCTTCAAAAAAGATGTACTTGACGGCAATTAAAGCGACACCCTATTGTCAGAAAAAAGCGTTACACAGTTTCACTTGTTTTCAGGAAATACGGGGCCTTCAGCCCTCCCATCAAGGAAAACGAATAACTATTCAACCGAACCACGGTCTGCAAATTATTCGTGTCGATATGCCTTAAAAGTGTCCCGGCTTACAGCGCCCGCGTCCCGGCCGGAATGCTCACTCACTCTATGCCAGCGAGATTAAACACTGAAGGTACCCCCATGTCCCCAGCAACTGTTTCCCGAACGGCTGATGTACTCCTGATCGGCGCCGGCATCATGAGCGCCACCGTCGGCACCCTGCTCAAGGAGCTGGAGCCCGGCCTTGAAATCGCGATGTACGAGGCGCTGCACGACTGCGCCCAGGAAAGCTCCGACGGCTGGAATAACGCCGGCACGGGCCATGCGGCCAATTGCGAGCTCAATTACACACCGCTCAAACCCGACGGCACGGTAGACATCGCCAACGCGCTGGAAGTGAACGTGGAATTCGACATTTCCCGCCAGCTCTGGACCTACCTGGTGCGCAAAGGCGCGATTGCCGACCCTGGCGCGTTCATTCATGCCTGCCCGCACATGAGCTTTGTGACCGGCGAGGAAAACCGCGACTTCCTGCGCAAACGCTTCCAGGCCATGTCGGCCCACCACTGTTACCACGGCATGGAGTACAGCGAAGACCCGCACGTCATCGCCGGCTGGGCGCCTTTGGTGATGGAAGGGCGTGACCCCAAGGAAATCGTCGCCGCCACGCACATGATCAGCGGTTCCGATGTGGACTACGGTGCCCTCACCCACTTGCTGGTCGCCCAACTGGCCAAACAGCCGGGTTTTACCGTGCAGTACGGGCATCAAGTGGTAGGCCTCGGCCGCAGTGACGACGGTCAATGGTTGGTCAAGGTCAAAGACCTGGCGAGCGGCGCCACGCAAACCACCCAGGCCAAATTCGTGTTTATCGGTGCAGGCGGTGCGTCCATCGAACTGTTGCAGAAATCCGGCATTCCCGAGGGTCACGGTTATGCGGGCTTCCCCGTCAGCGGCATCTGGCTGCGGTGTGATGTAGCCGAAGTGGCCGCGTGTCACCAGGCCAAGGTCTATGGCAAAGCCCCCCATGGTTCGCCGCCGATGTCGGTGCCGCACCTGGACACACGCATCATCGGCGGTAAACGTTCGATGCTGTTCGGGCCGTATGCCGGGTTCTCCAGCAAGTTTCTCAAGTCTGGTTCCTACCTGGACCTGTTCAAGTCGATCCGCCCTGCCAACCTTGCGCCGATGCTCGACGTGGCCGTGCACAGCTGGGACCTGGAAAAGTACCTGATCAGCCAGGTCACCCAGACCGCCGACGAGCGCTTCGCCTCGCTCAAGGAGTTTTTCCCCAACGCCACCCAGGCCGACTGGAAAGAAGCCGTGGCCGGCCAGCGCGTGCAGATCATCAAGCCCACCGGCCATGGCGGCGGCCAACTGGTCTTCGGCACCGAGCTGATTGCCGCGCAGGACAAGTCCATCGTGGCTTTGCTAGGCGCGTCCCCGGGCGCCTCCACTGCCGCGCATATCTCGCTGCAAGTGCTGCAAAAATGCTTCGCCGACAAGCTCACGCCAGACGCCTGGCTGCCGCGCTTGCAGGCCATCATTCCCACCTATGGCGTGGATTTGAAAACCGACGGCGATGCTTGCCACGCATCCCGCGCCGACACGGCACAGGTGCTGGGCTTGCAGAATGTCTGAGGTGCCACTCGAGCGCGTGGCCCATCTGTGCGCGCGCATCGGGCGGATGCTGCTGACCCACGGCGCCGACACCCGGCACACGCAACGCATTGTGTACGAGGTGGCCCGCGCCCTGGGCCACCCGGTGCAGGTCCTGGTCACGGCCGAGGCACTGTTGGTCACGGTGGGCGACGAGGCGCAGTTCCAGACCAAAGTCGGCCATGCCCTGAGCGCGATGACCGTGGACATGGGCACGCTGATGGCCTTGCAGCGCGTGGTTGACGGCATTTGCCTGGGCACGCTCAAAGCGCAAGCGATTGATACCCGGCTCGATGCTGTGGAACGCGCACCACGCGAGCACTCGGCGCCGGTGATGACGCTGGGCATTGCCATGACGGCGGCATCCTTGGCCCGCCTGTTTGGCGCGCAGTGGTCAGTGGTGGCGGCGGCGTTTGTCGCCGGGTTGCTCAGCGTAGTGCTGCGCCGGCTGCTGGGCCGTTACTCACTCAATGGCGTGGCGACGGTGTTTGTCACCGCGTTACTCAGTGGCGTGGCCAGCATCCTGGTGTTGCGCGCATTTCCAGGGGTTTCTCCCGTGCTGTGCCTCACCGCTGCCGGGATGATCCTGGTGCCCGGCGTGCCGCTGATCAACGGCGTGCGCGACCTGGTCAGCGGCCATCCCGACAGCGGCCTGGCGCGGATTGCCAGCGGGGCGATTACGGTGCTGGTGATCAGCTTTGCACTGTTCATCGCCGCTGCCCTGGCCGGCGACAGCGTGCCGGTCGGTAGCGGGCCGGGCTCATTGCCGTTGGGCCAGGACGTCGTGTTTGCAGCCACCGCTGCGGCCGGTTACGCGCTGTTTTTCAATGTGCCCTGGCGCGCGCTGTGGGTGTGCGTGCTGTGTGGCATGGCGGCCCATGGCCTGCGCACGCTGGCGCAGCACCACGGGCTGGACCTGGCCTGTGCATCACTGCTCGGCGCGTTCGCTGCCGGCCTGGTCGCACTGATCGCCGGGGCCCGCCTGCGGGTACCGCCGGTGGCGTTTGCATTTCCCGGCATCGTTGCGCTGGTCCCGGGCTCCTATGGTTTTCGCGCCGGTATGGGCGGTTTGCAATTGATGTCGCTCGGCGCCGATTCCCCCGTGGTTTTGATCGCTGACACCACTTCGCTGGCCATCACCACGGTGATTGTCAGTGCTGCCATCGCCGTGGGCTTGTTGCTCGCGCTGGCAGTTCAACCTGAACGCCATTTATCTGATGAGGGTTAAGAGATGACAGACATTCCAATCGGCCTGGAGGCCACCGGCAACCGCAGTGAATTCGACAGCATGGGCAGCGTTGAGGTGCCCGCCGACAAATACTGGGGCGCGCAGACCCAGCGTTCCCTGCAGCATTTTTCCATCGGCAATGACCGCATGCCCAAAGCGGTGTATCACGCCTACGGCGTGGTGAAAAAAGCCTGTGCGCTGGTCAACGCCGCCGCCGGGCGCCTGCCGCAACACAAGCGTGACGCCATCGTGCAGGCCGCCGACGAAGCCATCGCCGGCAAGCTCGACGAGCACTTCCCGCTGTACGTGTGGCAAACCGGCTCGGGCACCCAGTCAAACATGAACGTCAATGAAGTGCTGTCCAACCGCGCGATTCAGTTGCTCGGCGGCACCCTCGGCAGCCAGCAGCCCGTGGGGCCGAACGATGACGTAAACATGGGCCAGTCCTCCAACGACAGCTTTCCCACCGCCATGCACATCGCCGCCGTGACCCTGATCGATGACCGCCTGGTGCCGGAACTGAACCACCTGGCCGCAACCATCGAGGCCAAAGCCAAGGGCTGGATGGACGTGATCAAGGTCGGCCGCACCCACCTGCAAGACGCCACGCCGCTGTCGGTCGGCCAGGAATGGAGCGGCTGGGCCGCACAGATTCGCCGTTGCACCGCCGAGATCGAACACAGCCGTGAAGGCCTCTACGAACTGGCGCTGGGCGGCACTGCCGTCGGCACCGGCTTGAACGCGCCGGCTGGTTTTTCGGCAACTATCGCCGCAAAAATTGCCGAACTCACCGGCAAGCCCTTCGTCACCGCGCCGAACAAATTCATGGCCCAAGGCTCGCTCGACGCCATGGTCAGGGCCAGTGCAGCGTTGCGCGGTGCTGCGGTGGCGCTGATGAAAATCGCCAACGACATGCGCTGGCTCGCCTCAGGCCCGCGCTGCGGCTTTGGCGAACTGCAACTGCCGGCCAACGAGCCCGGTTCCTCGATCATGCCCGGCAAGGTCAACCCGACCCAGTGCGAAGCCATGGTGATGATCGCGATTCAGGTGATCGGCGACGACACCGCCATTGCCTTCGCCGGCAGCCAGGGCAACTTCGAACTGAACGCGATGCGCCCGATCATCATCAACAACTTCCTGCACTCGGCGACCCTCCTCGCCGACGGCTGCGAGAAATTCCGTACCTATTCGGTGGAAGGCACGGACCTCAACCGCGAAAAAATCCAGGGCTACCTGGACAACAACCTGATGCTGGTGACGGCGCTGTCGCCGGTGATCGGCTACCAGAACGCGGCGCACATTGCCGAAGATGCCCAGGCCACGGGCTCGACACTCAAGGCCGCCGCCTTGAAATCCGGCAAAATCAGCGAGCAGGATTACGACCGGATCATCGTTCCCGGGGACATGGTCGGCAAAGGTGTAGCAGGCGCCTGACAGCCAGAAACCTGTGCCGGGTTCCGGCACAGGTGTCTATCACTCAGTAGTTGGCACTCGGATTACCCACATCCACGTAGCCATTTTTCGGTGCGGTAATCACATCCAGCGGCGGCGGCGTGACGCCAAACCCCTTGAATTGATCCGTGAGCCCCTTGTACCAGTCTTCTTGCTGTTTCTTGCGCGCGTTGTCGGCCTTGATGTCGGCAATGATCGCGTAGATCAGCCCGCCCACCGCCGCCACACCACCCACCGCACCGGCCAGCGCGCCCGCCGCCCCGCCGATGACGCCTGCGGCTTCGGCAACGCCTGCGGCCACGGTGGTGATGCGCGGCACCACATAGGTGGCGACTTCCACGGCCCCGGCCACGGCAGACAAACCATTGAGGCCGGCAAACGTTCCCTGAAAGCCCGCAGCGACTTTATCGCCACTCTGCGCCGAGTTCTTCGCCGAAATCGCCCCGGTGACCAAACCCAACACGTTACCGGTGACGCCCCCCAGGCTCTTGCCGACGTTCTCCACATCCTTGACGAATTTGGGCGCATCAAACTTGTACGTGCCCTGCTTGGTGCGGTCGAACTGGTCCTGGACGAACTTGGCCCCGCCCTCCATCAACAGCCCCGCCGCCTGAAACGACTGGCCGACCGTCTGCGCCGTGCTGCCACCCTTGCCGCTGGCGATCCGCGTACCGATGGCGCCGGCCAGCAACACGCCGGACACGCCGTGCATCACCCCGGCCTTGTAGGCTGCGCTCACCCCGGCGGGCAGCTTGCCACCCCAGCTGCTTTGGACTTTCTTGATCGCGTCATCAAACTTGGCGCCGCCACGCATGGCGTCTTCCACCGCGCGAATGCCGCTGATGATGTCGGCGGTTTTCGGTGGCGCTTCGCCGGGCACGGTGAACGCGGCAATGTTGTCGTTGATGACCTGCTCAAGGCGCGGGTCATTGGCGCCAGTGACGCCCAGGCCCCGGTAGAAGTCGTCGATGGTCTGGCCCTTGAGCAAGTCCTCGCGACCCAGCTTGGCGGCGGCATCGTTGAAGGTCGCACTGCCCGCCTGCACGGTTTTATCGTCGAGCACGGCGTCGAAAACAGCCTTGTTCACACCGGACTGAATCACCGCCTTGTCGGCTGGCACGCCGCTGGCGATCAGGTCGTCGATTTCCTTGCCGGAGGTGATGTGCGCGTATTCGGCCTTGACCTTGTCCTTGATTTCTTGCGGGGCATTTTCCAGGGCTTTTTTGTAGTCCGGCTGCTTGCCGAGGGCCTGGGCGTAGAAGTCCGGGTATTTGATAAAACTCGACAGCGCGTCCGTGGTACTGGCGCCCTTGGTAGCAAACGCACTTTCCAGCGCATCGGTGCTGGATGAGGCTTCGAGGCGCCGCTCCATCTCGGCTTTCAGGGCCGGGTCGGCGGCGACGGTTTTCTGCAGCTGCTCGATGCCCTGGGTGTTGAGGAACTGTTGGACGTCCGGGTCCTTGCTGAGCGTGTCGATACGGCTTTGTACATCGTTGATGAAGTCTTCGCGCTGCTGGCCCGGCGACTTGCCGTCACCGGCCCACTGATTGGCGCCGTCCGGGCCCTGGTGCGCGAAGGCGTCGGCGCCGGCCTTGTAGTTGGCCAGGCCCGTGGACAATTGAATGATGGCTGCGGTCTTGTCCGCGCCACTGGCACTGCTGTTGCCGCTGACAAAGTAGTCGGCGCCAACCTTGGAGGCATCCCCACCGGCGGCTTTCACCGCGTCTTCGGTGGCCTTGGCGTTGAGGTCCTTGATCTGGTCGTCGGCGCTGTTGCCGTCCAGGCCCTTGAGGTTGTCGTAGCCGTATTTGCCGAAGTCCTGCAGGCGCCCGGCCTCGGTGCCGTGGCGCGCTTCGCCATCCTTGGTAAACCCGTCGATGCGGCCATTGCCCACCTCACCGCCTTCGATGTGTTTGCCGGTCTCGTCATAGTTCTCGACGTAGTTGAGCACCTGGGCCGCGCGCCAGGCGGCGTCCGGGTCATGCTCAAAGTCACCGACGCGTTCACGCAGCTTGTCTTTCACGCCGCTCTGGTTGCCGAGGTTCTTGAGCAGCGGGTTGTCGTCGATGATTTGCTGCGCGCTGCGCGTGTCGCCCACCGGGCGCCCTTCACCGGGCAATGGCAAGTGGTTGGAGGGTGCATCACCCTTTGGCGGGGCCTTGGGTTTGCTCACCGGCAGCGTGCCTTTGAGGGTGTCCCAGCCGTACTTGCCGAAGTCCTGCAGGCGCCCGGCTTCGGTGCCATGGCGTGCGTCACCGCCCTTGGTGAACCCGTCGATCTTGCCGTTGCCGGCGTCGTTGAGTTCTGCGCGTTTAACCGTGGGTTTGCCGTTTTCGTCGAGTTTTTCGACGTGCTCCAGCACGCGGCTGGCACGGTAGGCGGCGTCCGGGTCGTGCTCGAAATCCCCCACGCGCTCACGCAGCTTGTCTTTCACGCCGCTCTGGTTTCCGAGGTTTTTCAACAGGGGGTTGTCATCGATGATCTGTTGCGCGGTACGAAAGTCACCGGGCGGCCGCTTGGTATCCGGCCCGAGGCTGTTGTCGCCAGACGGGTTGTCCACTGCCCTGGAAACCGCCTTGTTCCAGTTGGGGTTATCGCCCGCCTTGGGGGTGCTGTCGACCGGGTTCACCTGCATGACCTTCTCCTGTTACGGCATGGGAGCCGGATTATTGGACGGCAAGTGCAACAGTCTTGTTACATGCGGACAATTGGTTGCGGCGACAGAAATAATGAACTTTAAGCTCGCAACTCGATGAGTTTTACGTGGATTATCGGAGGTAATTCTTCACCGTAACCTGTGCCCATAGCGCAAGCACACCGCCTTGCGCCGCACACGAACGGAGCTTCCCATGACCTCATCCACTGCCCGCCAACTCGAAGGCAAAGTCGCGCTGATTACCGGCGCCAGTTCCGGCATCGGCCGTGCCACCGCCCTTGTGCTCGCCCGGCGCGGCGCCAAAATTGTCGCGGCGGCGCGCCGTCAAAGTGAACTGGACGACGTGGTGGCCCAGATCACCGCTGAAGGCGGGATTGCCGTCTCCATCGTGGTCGATGTCACCTGCGAAGCCGACATCATCGCCATGGTCCAATTTGCCGTGAGCACCTACGGCAAGCTCGACATTGCCTTCAACAACGCCGGCACCGAGGGCGTATTCGCGCCACTGATCGAGCAGGACAACGCGCGCTTCGACCTGGTGTTCGAACCCAATGTGCGCGGGGTATTCAACTGCATGAAATACGAGGCCAAAGTCATGCTCGAACAGGGTTTTGGCAGCATCATCAACAATGCATCCATGGGCGGCGTGATCGGTTTCGACACGGCGGCGCTGTACATCGGTACCAAGCATGCGGTGGTCGGCATGACAAAAACCGCGTCCATCGAATGGTTCAAGCAGGGCGTGCGGGTCAACGCGCTGTGCCCGGGGCTGATTGAAACCCCGTTCCACCATCGCGGGATCTGGCCTTCGGTGGAGGCCCAGCAGGCGTTTGCCGCCAACACGCCAGCCAGCCGTTTTGGCACGGCTGAAGAGATGGCCACCGTGGTGGCCTTCCTCGGCTCGGAAGATTCGAGCTACGTGTCGGGCCACGCCCTGTTGGCCGATGGTGGTTACTCGGTGGCCTGACGGTTGGAGGCTTGAAAGAAGTCGATAAATGCCCGGAGCTTTCCGGGCATTTGCGCACGGTTGGCGTAATACAGATGGAAGGTTTCAGCGGGCGCTGCGTACTTTTCCAGCAGCGCAACCAACTGGCCGCTGGCGATTTGTTTTTCGGCAAACGGCCGGAACACCATGGCCAGGCCACAGCCCAATTGCGCCGCCGACAAGGTGGTGCGCATTTCATCCAGCACCAGGCGCCCTTTCACCTCGATCTCGACATTGGCCTTGCCGATGCGAAACGTCCAGTCCATGAACGGCCCGCGGCTGCTCAGGCGCTGGCGGATGCAGTCGTGTTCCAGCAAGTCTTCGGGCGTATTCAAGGGTGCTGATTGCGCCAGATACTGCGGTGTGCCGACCACCACCATCGGCTGTGACGCGCCCAGCGGTACCGCAATCATGTCGCGCTGCAAGGCCTGGCCCAGGCGAACACCGGCGTCAAAGCCCTCGCCGATGATGTCGTTCAGGCCATTGTCGAGTGAGATATCCAGCGTGATGTCCGGGTAGTGCGCGAGAAAGGCCGGCACATGCGGCTCGATCAGCGAGGCATAGGCGACGTAAGAACTGTTGATTTTCAGCGCGCCGTAGGGCCGCGTGGCGGTGTCGTGGACCTGCTGCACCGAGAAGCGGATCTGCTCCAGCGCCGGCGCCAGGGTGTCGAGTAACTGGCTGCCGGACTCGGTCAAGGCCACGCTGCGGGTGGTGCGGTTGAACAGGCGCACGCCCAGTTGCGCCTCCAGTTGCTTGATGGTTTTGGACATGGCGGTGGGCGTGACTTCAAGCTCGGCTGCCGCCCGTGCAAAATTCATGTGCCGCGCCACACATTCAAAGGCGATCAGCGCGGGCAGGTGCACCGGGCGAGCGCCGGGAATGGCCTCGGGCAGCGTGGTTTTCATGCTCATGGGGCGTCTCGACTAAAGTGTTCACACCGATACACAAGCATAAATTAGTTCAACTAACCCGCGCATTAAAAATACCGCCCACGAAAAAATCCGCCGCAGAGCCTGCGGCGGCAAACCAAAGGTTTTTGTCGAAGCAGAGCGGCTAAGACAGGAACAACGCTACGCCTGCCGGCGATTAAACAATGTGAAGTTTAATTAATCGAGTTTAATCAGTTTCATCGCTGCAGCCCGCGCGAACTGTGCTTAGAATCAGCTTCGGCAAACACGCCGAACACAATAAAAACGGCAACGCCTCACTTCAAACCCTGCCCATAAAACCTAATGCATTGTCCAAATAAAGTGCGGTGTTTCTGTGCGCGCGTTAATTATTCCGGGGAAGTAAAAACATGAACAAACAGTTGAGCCTGTTAACACTGGCACTGTGCGCCGGTATCAGCCAGGTCGCCCTCGCCGAGTCGGTGTCCGACCAAGCCGATTCCAAGGGGTTCATCGAAGGCAGCAGCATCACCGGCCTGCTGCGCAATTATTACTTCGACCGCGACCGCCAAAGCGGCAAGGCCGACAACCGCGACTGGACCCAGGGCGCGATGCTCAACTACGCCTCGGGCTTCACCCAGGGCACCATCGGGTTTGGCGTGGACGCCTACGCTTACGGCGCCATGAAGCTCGACGCGACCCACGAAGACAACAACACCGGCAACCTGCCGACCGACCGCAATGGCGACCCCAAAGACGGCTACGGCTCGGTGGGCGCTGCGGTGAAAATCAAGATTTCCAAGACCCAGCTGAAATTCGGTGACATGCAGCCCACCGCGCCGGTCTTCGCCACCGGCGGCACGCGCATACTGCCGCAGACCGCGACGGGCTTTGACCTGACCAGCAGCGAAATCGCCGGGCTGGACCTGGAAGCCGGGCACTTCACCAGTACCAACAGTGGCATGACCAGCAACCACGACCACGATATCTACGCGACCTACGCCAACGTGGCCGCCAACAGCGCCAGTTTCATCGGCGGCAAATACACCTTCACCCCGTCCCTGAGTGCAACGGTGTATGCGGGCGAGCTGGAAGACATCTGGCGTCAGTACTACACCAACCTTAACTACGTGTTGCCGCTGGGTCATGACCAGTCGCTGGCGCTGGACGGCAACCTGTACCGCACGCTCGACACCGGCAGCGCCAAGGCCGGTGCGATCAACAACACCACGTACTCGTTGGCGGCGGCCTATTCGTTCCTGCAGGCCCATACGCTGACGCTGTCGTTCCAGAAAGTGCACGGCGACACGCCGTTCGACTACATCGGCACCGGGAGCAACGGCGCGGGTGAAGGTGGCGACTCGGTGTTCCTGGCCAACTCGATCCAGTGGGGTGACTTCAACGGCCCGGGCGAGCAGTCCTGGGGCATTCGGTATGACCTGAACATGGCCAGCTTCGGCGTGCCGGGCCTGAGCTTCATGACCCGCTACGTCAACGGCTCGGGCATCGATGGCACGCACACCCCGGCCAACAGCGCGTATGTGGGTGATTACGGTGCCAACGGCGACCACCACGAGACCGATGTGGAAGCCAAGTACGTGCTGCAAAGCGGCCCGGCGAAAAACCTGTCGTTTCGCGTGCGCGACGCCATGGTGTCATCAAACGCCGACCAGCGTGACGGCAAGCTCAATGAGCTGCGGTTGATCGTCGACTATCCGTTCACTCTGCTGTAACTGACCCCAGCCGCTGGCGCATTCCCGCGCTGGCGGCTGGACCGGCCTGCAACCTGCAGCGGTCCAGCGTCACCACCTCGCCCTCAGCGTTGGCCAGCATCGGCTGCACCGTGCAGCCAGTCTCGTGATCGACCAGCTCGACGCTGGTGCCCTCCTCGGCAAAATGCCGATTGCCAAACGCAACCATCGCCATCAGCACCATACGAAAATCCTCGCCTCTGGCCGTCGGCACATATTCGTAGCGCGGCGGCCGCTCGCTGTACGGCCTGCGCTCGAGCATGCCCGCCTCCACCAGCGCGTTCAGGCGCCGTGTCAACATGTTCGGCGCGATGCCCAGGCTGCGGGAAAACTCATCGAAGCGGCGCAAGCCCTGCAACGCGTCGCGCATGATCAACATGCTCCACCATTCGCCGACGCGTTCGAGGCTGCGGGCGATGGGGCATTCGTCGCTGGTAAGGGATTTGCGCTGCATGGGGATTCCCGTGGGTGATTACACAGTTGTGTGACGCCATGTTACTTTCATGATGATAGTGACGTCCACAGGTGTGTATCCCTCAACGCAACAGGAGTCGATTGATCATGAGTAAACGTATTGTCGTGACAGGCATGGGCGCGTTGACGCCACTCGGAGCGAACGTCGAAGCCACCTGGCAACGCCTGTTGAACGGGCAATCAGGCATCCGGCGCCTGCCAGAAGACTTGATCGGCGATCTGGCCGTGAGCATCGGCGGCCAGGTGCAGAGCGTGGAGCAGGACCCTGAAGCCGGTTTCGACCCGGACCGTCTGTTGGCCGCCAAGGAGCAGCGCAAGATGGACCGTTTCATTCTGTTCGCCCTGGCGGCGGCGGATGAAGCGTTGAAGCAAGCCGGCTGGGCGCCGAAAACTCTTGAAGAACAGGAACGCACCGCGACGATCATCGCGTCGGGCGTCGGCGGGTTCCCGGCCATCGCCGAAGCCGTGCGCACCACCGACAGCAAAGGCCCGCGGCGTCTTTCTCCGTTCACCATCCCGTCATTTCTGAGCAACATGGCGGCCGGGCATGTGTCGATCAACTACGGTTTGAAAGGCCCGTTGGGCGCGCCGGTCACTGCCTGTGCGGCCGGCGTGCAGGCGATTGGTGACGCGGCGCGGATGATTCGCGCCGGGGAAGTCGACGTGGCCGTGTGCGGCGGTGCCGAAGCGGCGATTCATCGGGTCAGCCTCGCCGGGTTTGCGGCGGCGCGGGCGCTGTCCAGTGACTTCAACGAAACGCCGGAGCTCGCTTCACGGCCTTTCGATCAGGCCCGCGACGGGTTCGTGATGGGTGAAGGCGCAGGGATTCTGGTGATTGAAGAGCTGGAACACGCCCTGGCCCGTGGCGCGCAGCCGATTGCCGAGTTGGTCGGTTATGGCACGAGCGCCGATGCCTATCACATGACCGCCGGCCCTGAAGACGGCGACGGTGCACGCAGGGCCATGGTTCAGGCGTTGCGTCAGGCGGGGATCAAAGCATCGCAGGTGCAGCACCTGAACGCTCATGCCACCTCTACGCCCGTGGGTGACAAGGGCGAACTGGCGGCGATCAGGACAGTCTTTGGAACCGGTGGCACTCCGGCGATCAGCTCGACCAAATCCGCGACAGGCCATCTGCTCGGTGCAGCGGGCGGCATTGAAGCGATCTTCACCGTGCTTGCCCTGCGTGATCAGGTTGCGCCCGCCACGCTGAATCTGGAAAACCCGGACGCCCTGGCCGAGGGTTTGGACATGGTGCGCGGTGAAGCGCGGCATTTGCCGATTGAATACGCATTGTCCAATGGCTTCGGCTTTGGCGGGGTGAATGCCAGCGTGCTGTTCAAGCGCTGGCCATAACCGGCGGTTTGCCCCTGCGGGCATTTTCGGGGACCATGGGCGCCTTTCTGTTCCTGCCAACAAGAGGCGCCCATGGCCAACCACGACCTGTCCTTCACTCCCGATCCCGACGCAGACTCCATTTCTTCCGACGTCATCGGCTTCAACGGCATCCTGGTTTCCACCCAAGTCCCGACCCGCGCCGACGGCAGCCTGGAACTGGGCGATATCACCCTGCAAAGCGAATGCACCCTGCAAGCGCTGAAAGTCGCGCTGGAAAAAGCCGGCAGCTCCATGGACCGGGTCATGCACCTGACCATCTACCTGACCGACATGGCTGACCGTGCGGCGTTCAACGAAGTCTACAAGCGCTTCTTCGCCAAACCATGGCCGGTTCGCGCCGCCGTAGGCGTGGCCGCACTGGCCGTCGAAGGCATGCGCGTGGAAGTCACCGCAATGGCCGCCAAAGCCTGAGTTCGCCCCTGCAACACCGTTCAAATGTGGGAGCTGGTTTGCGATACAGGCACCTCGGTTTGTCAGTGAAACCGAGGCGATCCCTTCGCAGCCTCGCTAAAGCTCGACAGCTCCCACAGTAAACCGAGTCCATCCTTTGGAATGCGGTCAAATGTGGGAGCTGGCTTGCCTGCGAAGGCGGCAGCACTGCCAACAGATATGCCGCCTGCCCCACCGCCATCGCAGCCTCGCTAAAGCTCGACAGCTCCCACAGGGAACCGGGTCCGTCCTTTGGAATGCGGTCAAAGGTGGGAGCTGGCTTGCCTGCGAAGACGGCGGCACTGTCAACAGAGAGGTCGCCTGCCCCACCGCCATCGCAGCCTCGCTAAAGCTCGACAGCTCCCACAGGGAACCGGGTCCGTCCTTTGGAATGCGCTCAAATGTGGGAGCTGGCTTGCCTGCGAAGACGGCGGCACTGCCAACATAGACGCCGTCAGAGCCACCGCCATCGCAGCCTCGCTGAAGCTCGACAGCTCCCACAGGGAACCGGGTCCGTCCTTTGGAATGCGCTCAAAGGTGGGAGCTGGCTTGCCTGCGAAGGCGGCGGCACTGCCAACACAGATGCCGCCTGACCCACCGCCTTCGCAGCCTCGCTGAAGCTCGACAGCTCCCACAGGGAACCGGGTCCAGCCTTTGGAATACGGTCAAATGTGGGAGCTGGCTTGCCTGCGAAGACGGCGGCACTGCCAACACAGATGTCGCCTGACCCACCGCCTTCGCAGCCTCGCTGAAGCTCGACAGCTCCCACAGGGAACCGGGTCCAGCCTTTGGAATACGGTCAAATGTGGGAGCTGGCTTGCCTGCGAAGACGGCGGCACTGCCAACACAGATGTCGCCTGACCCACCGCCTTCGCAGCCTCGCTGAAGCTCGACAGCTCCCACAGGGAACCGGGTCAAGCCTTTGAAATGCGGTCAAATGTGGGAGCTGGCTTGCCTGCGATGAAGGCGGCGCGGTGGTTCAGGAAGACCGCAGTGACGCCATCGCAGGCACGCCAGCTCCCCCATTGAATCGGCTTCGCTCTCTCGCATTACGCCCGACAGCCCTGCGGTAGATGCCGCTCAGGCATTTCACGGCTACAATGCGCGCCTCAACCGTGACAAGCCTGACTAAAAAAACTATGTCCTTGCCCAAGCATCACCTTGAATTGCTCAGCCCTGCCCGCGATGTTGCCATCGCGCGCGAGGCCATCCTGCATGGCGCCGACGCCATCTACATCGGCGGCCCAAGCTTCGGCGCCCGCCATAACGCTTGCAATGAAGTCAGCGATATCGCGCAACTGGTGGAATTCGCGCGCCGTTACCACGCCCGTGTCTTCACCACCATCAACACCATCTTGCATGACAACGAGCTGGAACCCGCGCGCAAGCTGATCCATCAGCTGTACGACGCCGGCGTCGATGCATTGATCGTGCAAGACCTGGGCGTGATGGAGCTGGATATTCCGCCCATCGAGCTGCACGCCAGTACCCAGACCGACATTCGCACCCTGGCCCGCGCCAAGTTTCTCGACCAGGCCGGTTTCTCGCAGTTGGTGTTGGCCCGTGAGCTGAACCTGCAGGAAATCCGCGCCATCGCCGATGAAACCGACGCCGCCGTCGAGTTCTTCATCCACGGCGCCCTGTGCGTGGCGTTTTCCGGGCAATGCAACATTTCCCACGCGCAAAATGGCCGCAGCGCCAACCGTGGCGATTGCTCCCAGGCGTGCCGCCTGCCGTACACCTTGAAAGACGACCAGGGCCGCGTCGTGGCCTTTGAAAAACACCTGCTGTCGATGAAAGACAACAACCAGAGCGCCAACATCCGCGCCCTGGTCGAAGCCGGTGTGCGTTCGTTCAAGATCGAAGGCCGTTACAAGGACATGGGCTATGTGAAGAACATCACGGCCTACTACCGCCAGCGCCTCGACGACGTGCTCGAAGACCGCCCGGACCTGGCCCGCGCGTCCAGCGGCCGTACCGCGCATTTCTTCCTGCCGGACCCGGAAAAAACCTTCCACCGTGGCAGCACCGACTATTTCGTCACCGACCGCAAGGTCGACATCGGCGCCTTCGACACTCCGACCTTTACCGGTTTGCCGGTGGGTGTGGTGGAAAAAGCCGGCAAGCGTGACTTGCAGGTGGTCACCCATGAGCCGCTGTCCAACGGTGATGGCCTCAACGTGCTGGTCAAGCGTGAAGTCGTCGGGTTCCGCGCCAATATCGCCGAGCCAAAGGGCGAATTCGAAGAAGACGGCGAGAAACGCTACCGCTACCGTGTCGAGCCGAATGAAATGCCGGCCGGCCTGTACCAGTTGCGCCCGAACCATCCGCTGAACCGCAACCTGGACCATAACTGGCAACAGGCGCTGCTCAAGACCTCGTCCGAGCGTCGTATCGGCTTGTCCTGGGCCGCACGTTTGCGTGAAGACGAGCTGCACGTCACCGCCACCAGCGAAGAAGGCATCAGCGCCAGCGTCACCCTGCCCGGCCCATTCGGCGTGGCCAACAAGCCGGAACAGGCACTCGATACCCTGCGCGACCTGCTCGGCCAGCTCGGTACCACCGAGTACCACGCCACCGATATCAAGCTCGACGCGCCGCAAGCATTCTTCGTTCCCAACTCGCAGCTCAAGGCTTTGCGCCGCGAAGTGATCGAGGCGCTGACCGCCGCCCGCGTCGCGGCTCACCCGCGTGGCGGGCGTAAGGCCGAGACCACACCGCCGCCGGTGTACCCGGAGGCGCACCTGTCGTTCCTGGCCAACGTTTACAACCAGAAAGCGCGCGACTTCTACCACCGTCACGGCGTGAAGCTGATCGATGCGGCCTTCGAAGCCCACGAAGAAACCGGCGAAGTGCCGGTGATGATCACCAAGCACTGCCTGCGTTTCTCATTCAACCTGTGCCCGAAACAGGCCAAGGGTGTGACGGGCGTGAAGACCAAAGTGGCGCCGATGCAGTTGATCCACGGCGACGAAGTGCTGACCCTGAAGTTCGACTGCAAACCCTGCGAAATGCACGTGGTCGGCAAGATCAAGGGGCATATCCTTGGCTTGCCGCAACCGGGCAGCGTGGTCGGTTACATCAGCCCGGATGACCTGCTCAAGACCATTCCGCGCGCACCGCACTGACCCCCTGCCGTTTGCGCACCGAGAGGCACCACAGCGGAAACGGCAAGGTCACCAGCAGCAGCAACCAGAGCAAGGCGTAGACACTGTCTACGCCTTCGTTTTGCAGGTTGACGAACAGCTTTACCGGTATGCCCTGCGGAAAGTAGGCAAACACCATCACTATTCCGAACTCGCCGATAACCCGCACCCAGACAATCGCCAACGCGTTGGCCAGGGCGCGCCGGGTGACCGGCAAGGTCACGCGCCGAAACACCTCAGCGGGCTTACAACCCAGGCTTCGCGCGGCGTCTTCGACCGAACGCGGCACCGATTCGAAGGCGGTGCGTGCACACAGGATGTAATACGCCAAGCCGCCATAAAGCTGCGCGAGGATAAACGCCGGCAGGTTGTTGTTCAGGGTGACGCCCAAATAGCCGAGCGCTTCGCCCAAGGTGGCGTAGGGCCCGTAGGCGGTGACCAGCAGAATGCCCATCGCCAGCGGCGGCGTCAGCAAAGAGACCAGCAGCAGCGCCTGCAAAGCGCCGCACCAGGCTGATTGGCTGCGCGCGAGCCACAGGGCCAGCGGCGTGCCGAGCAGCACGATCAACAGCGTCGACACACTGCTCAACCCCAACGACACCGCCACCGCCGTGCCATCGCCATAAGCCAGGTGCAGATGCGCCCATGAAGTGGCGCCCACCAGCGCCACGAAGGGAACCGCCAACAGGATCGTCGCCGGCACGGCCAGCCACAGCGCTCGGCTCAAAGCACCCCGCCTTTCGGCTGACCATACCCATTGGCTTGGAACAGCTTCTGGCCTTCCGCCGATTGCAGGAACTTCACAAAGTCCTCAGCCTGTTGTGGGTGCGTGGCGTTTTTCAGCACCACGGCGTAGAACACCAACGGTTGTGGTTTGAGGGTTTGCGGCTGGCCGTTTTTGTCCGGCAGTTGCAGATCAACCGTGTCATACCAGTCTTTTGCGAAGGCCGGATTGCTCAGGTTGATTTCATCCGGCAGCGCCACATAGGGCAGCTTGGCGGAAATCGTTGCGCTCTCGTAGCCGGAAGCGGCATCGATTTGCCCGGCTTGCAGGCGGGTCAGCAAACCACCTTCGCCGAAGACCTGCTGCGGGTTTTGCACGTCACCGAGGATGTGTTGAGCCAGGCCCGGTTGCCCGTAGTATTTTTCCGCCAGTTTCATCGTGAACACGATGTTCTGCCCTTGGGGATCGGTGCCCGCATCCGTGCGCCCAAACCGCAGGCCGGGTTTTTGCAGCACCTGCCACCAGATACCGCTGGCCAGTTGCGGCGCAAAGCGGCTTTTGGGGTTATAGGCAATGACCATCCGCGTGCTGGCGACCGGGATCGCGTGATCGGCCAGGCCGGCCTTTTGCAGAATCTCGATCGGCCCCGGCGTGATGGAAACGAACACATCCGCCTGCAACTTCTTCGACGCCAGCAGGCGCGCCAGCCCGTAGGCGCCCTCGCCCTGCCCCTGATACGTGAGCTTTTCTCGTTCGGCAAACGCCGGGCCCAGCGCCTTGTCCATCACCACGCCCATGGAGCCGGCGTAGGTCACATGAATTTGCCCCTCGGCCTGTGCCGACAACGCGCTGCTTAACAGCAGGCTACCGAGTAGCCATCCCCTGGTTTTGCTCAGCATCAGCTCGCTCGCTATAACAATTTATATATAGCGTCGAATAGTAGCGAAGCTGTCGCGGGTGCTTCATGAAACCTGTTGCAGCGCGGCTTTGGAGCGCCACCACCAACCGCGCTGCAACCCGGCCGCCGCCAGCAAGATGGCCGCCACGCCCAGCCATTGCAGCCAGCCCAGGCGGTGGCCGAAGGCAAACCAGTCGACGAAAATGGCGGCGATGGGGTAGATAAATGACAACGCGCCAGTGATGGCCGTCGGCAGTTTCTGGATCGCGCCGTACAGCAATACATACATCAAACCGGTGTGCACCACGCCGAGGGCAACCAGTGCCGCCCAGGCATCTGTCGAGGCTGGGAGACTGCCCCAGGGCACCAGCGGCGCCAGCAATACTGCGCCGGTCGCCACTTGAATCAATGCCATCAAATGCGGTGGCACCTCTTTTAAACGCTTGATGATCAGCGCGGCGATCGCGTACAAAAAGGCTGCGCCCAACGCCAGCGCGATCCCCGCCAGGTAATCGTTGCCACCGCTTTGCTCTTCGCCGTGCGCCGTCACAATGGCCAACATGCCCAGGAACGCCACGCTCAGCCAGGCGATTTTCTGCACGGTGATCTTCTCGCCAAGAAACACCGCCGCCAGCAACACCAACATGAACGGCTGCACGTTATACACCGCCGTGCTGATGGCAATCGACGCGTGGGAATAGGATTCAAACAGCAACAACCAATTGCCGACGATGGCCACGCCGCTGAGCATCGCCAGGCCGAATGTGGCCCAGGTGAGAGAGTCCAGCCGCAGGTAACCGAGCAAGGCGCACACCAACAGCAGCGTCAGCCCACCGATCACGCAGCGCCAGAACACCACTTCGATCACGGACACACCTGACACCAGCACAAACCAGCCGATGGTGCCCGAGATCAGCATGGCAGCGACCATTTCCCACGACCCGCGACGGATAGATGTGTCCACGTTTAATGCTCCTCAAGTGAGGCCCAATTATGGCAACCTGCCCGGCAGCGGTTCCAGCCGCTAAAAAAGGCAAAACCCGGCATTCACCTTTTCTAATTAGGTGCACAGCATGATTGACACTATCGACCAGCAACTGATTGCCGCCTTGATGGACGACTCGCGGCTGTCCCTCAAGGCCTTGGCCGGCATCACCGGGCTGTCCTCGCCCAGTGTCGGCGAACGCCTGCGCCGTCTTGAAGAACGGGGGGTGCTGACCCACTACACCGTGGACATCGACGCCAAACACTTCGGCTATCTGCTGCAAGCCATCGTGCGCATCCGCCCGTTGCCCGGCAAATTGCAGGAAGTGGAGCGGCAGATCCAGGCGATCCCGCAGTTCACCGAGTGCGACAAAGTCACCGGTGATGACTGCTTCATCGCGCGCTTGCACGTGCGCACCATGGAACAGCTGGACACCCTGCTCGACCGTCTGAATGTCTATGCCGAAACCAACACCGCCATCGTCAAGAAAACCCCGGTAAAACGGCGTTTGCCGCCGTTGGCGGATGAGTGATCGGCAAGGCTAGTTACGCCCGGCCGTCACGCCACCGTCTACAGGCAACACCGTGCCGGTGATCCACGATGCCTCCGTCGAGGCCAGGAATAGAATCGCCTGGGCGATATCCGCTGGCTGGCCATTGCGCCCCAGTGGGTGGAAGGCATTGAACGTGGGCAGCACTTCCCTGACTTGGCTCGGCTCCATGAACGTCCCGTACACCGGCGTCTCGACCACCGCAGGCGCCACGGTATTGATACGGATATTCGAGGCGGCCAGTTCGATGGCGAGGTTGCGCGTCAGGGCGTGCACACCGGCGTTGGCTGCCGAATAAGCGGCTGACGGCGTCGCACCGATGGCCTGGATCGCCCACAGCGAGCCGGTCTGGACAATGGCACCGCCGCCGCGCTGGAGCATGGCTTTGGCGGCCGCCTGGGCCATGAAGAATTTGCCCTTAAGGATGGTGTCGAGGAACCAGTCGTATTCTTCGGCACCCACGTCCAAAAAGGGTTTAGGACGGAACACGCCGGCGTTGTTCACCAGAATGTCGACACCGCCGAATGTTTTGACCGCTTCGTCCACCAAGGCCTGAGCGGTCGCCGGCTTGGCGATGTCGCCCGCCAGTGCACGGATGTGCGTGCCGCTCGGGTCGATTGCTTGGGCGACTTCGCGCAGTTTTGCCGCGTCACGGCCGCCGATGACGACGCGCGCGCCCTCTTCCACGAAGCGGCGCGCCACTTCTTTGCCGATCCCTGAACTGCCGCCGGTAACGATCACAACCTTTGAAGAAAATCTTTGCATGGCATCTACGCTCCGAGTGGTTTTTACCAGTCACAGTGGCTGGAATGCTTGCTATTCTTCGCGTCAGCTGCGCTGGCGACAAACCAGATCTTGTTTCCCACCCTTAAAGATTTTCTTTAAATGAATTCACTTGGTTACCTGAACGCGCTGCGCGCCTTCGAGGCCGCTGCCCGGCATCACAGTTTCTCCGCCGCCGCCGAGGAGCTGAATGTCACCTCGGCGGCGGTTGGCCAGCAAGTGCGCGCCCTGGAATCCTGGCTGGGAGTACCGCTGTTCACACGGGCCAGCAGCGGCAATACGCGCCTGCTGATGACAGACATCGCCCGCAGCGCGTTGCCGGATATTCGGGAAGGGTTTGATCGACTGCGCGTAGGCCTGGCGCGAATGAAAGCTGCGTCGCTGAGTTGCGACCTGACGGTGACGGTCAGCCCGGCGTTTGCCGGCAAATGGTTGCTGCCACGCCTTGAGCGCTTCCAGCAGGCTCACCCGCAGCTCGATGTACTGCTCAACACCAACCTCAAGCCCCTAGACTTTCTCGCCGAGCACATCGATATCGGTGTGCGTTACGGCGCGGGGCATTGGCCGGGGCTGACCGCTGTAAAACTGATGGATGAGGACGTGTTTCCGGTGTGTTCACCGCACCTGGCCGGGCTGCACCAAGGCGAGCTTGCCCTGGAACAGTTGGCCGGTTGCACGTTGATTCATGATCTGTCGATGGCCACAGACCCGGGCTTCCCCTCGTGGCGCACCTGGCTGGACGCCGTAGGGCAACCGGATACGGACGCCAGCCATGGGCTGCGGATCAATAATTCGGCGGCTGTCGTACAGGCGGCGATTGAGGGCCAGGGCATTGCGTTAGGGCGCAGCGTGATGGTGCGCGACGACTTGGCTTCAGGGCGCTTGATCCGCCCGTTTGGCCCGCTCAAAAGCGCATTGGCGCTCGCGTACTACGCGGTGTACCGCCCGGAGTGCGAAGGGTTGGCCAAAGTCCAGGCCTTTCGAGACTGGCTTTTGGAGCAAGCGCGCCAGTAGTGTCAGTCATGCAGTGCCTTGGCCGCTGCGAGCAAACCCTGGAATTTGCGATACCGCGCTTGCAGCCCCGGCTGTTGCGTGGCATCCGGCAAGTAGCGCGCTTTGACCGGCATGCCCGCCGCCAGTAAGCCCGCGCCCTGCCCGATCGACAGGAACCCCAGCTTTGCGGCGCCAATGCACGCGCTCAACTCACTGCCGTGCAGCGTGAAAATCTCGCGCTGCAGGATGTTCGCCAGCAACTGCGCCCAGTAGTCGCTGCGCGCGCCACCGCCCACCAACGCGCAAGCCCCCACGCTCGCACCGGCTGACTGCACCGCGCGCAAGGCATCCAGCAACCCAAAACCGACCCCCTCCATCACCGCATAACCGAGCATCGCCGGCGTGCAGTCATGGCCCAGGCTCATGAACCCGCCACGCAGCAAGGGGTCGTTGTGGGGTGTGCGCTCCCCGGCGAGGTAAGGCAGAAACAACGGCGTGTCCAACGGCACAGGCCGGTCTATCGGCAGTTGCGCCTGTACCTGGTTCAACAACGTTTGTTCGTCCGGTGTGCCGGTCAAGCCTGTGACCCAACGCAAGCAACTCGCGCCGGCGAGCATGGCGCCCATGGTGTACCAGCGGTCTGGCAGCGCATGGCAAAAACTGTGCACGGCGCTGGCCGGGTTGCCGGCGGCGTGGTCGGTGATCGCGACAATCGCGGCGCTGGTGCCGAGGGTGATAAAACCGTCGCCCGCGTTGATCGCGCCGATGCCGACGGCGGCGACCGGGTTATCGCCCCCGCCGCCGGCGATGACGACTTCGGGCGACAAACCCAAACCGGTCGCGGTTAAACGAGCACTTGCCGCGCCGCCCTCCACCAGCGTCGGCATTTGCGCCGGCGCCAGGCCCGTGGCCCGCACCATCGGCGTAAACCATTCACGCCGCGCCACATCCAGCCACAACGTGCCGGCGGCGTCCGACATCTCGCTGATGCGCTCGCCACTCAAGCGCAAGCGCAGGTAATCCTTGGGCGACAGCACGCAATCAATCGCCTTGAACACCTCGGGTTCATGCTGTTGCAGCCACAGCAGTTTCGGCGCGGTCAGCCCGGCCATGGGCAGACTGCCGGTGACGTCGGCAAAACCGGGCCCGAGTTGCTCGGCTTCGGCAACAGCGCGGGAGTCGTCCCACAGGATCGCCGGGTACAACACGCGGTTGTCATCGCCGAGCAATACCGCGCCGTGCATCTGCCCCGACAGGCCGATGCACGCCACACGGCTGAAAGCGTCGTGGGCACGCAGCACGTGCAGCGCCTGCAAACAGGCTTGCCACCAGTCTTGGGGGGCTTGCTCGGACCAGCCGCTGTGGCGCCGCGAAACGCTCAAGCGTACGCCCGTGTGGGCCAGTACGGCGCCGTCGGCGTCCATCAGGATCGCCTTGAGTTCAGAGGTGCCGAGGTCAATGCCAAGGGAAACAGGACGGCTCATACGCGTGTCATTCCAGTCAGATACAGCCACATGAATTACGCACTTGCAGGGCCGGCGCGAGCCGCACGCTTTGCGTCGGCGCGCCCGGCGTGGCCATGCGTTGCAACAACAGGTGCACGGCGCGCGCGCCCAGCGCCTTGACCGGCTGGGCGATCAGGGTCAGGCGCGGCACAAAAAAATCGGCCCAGTCAAAGTCGTCAAAACCCACCAGGGCCATCTGCCCCGGCACCTCGATTTGCGCATCGCGCAGGGCGTGCATGGCGCCCAGTGTCATCAGGTTATTACCGGCCATGATTGCCGTCGGAGGCACCGTCAGGGCCAGCAGTTGCGCGGTTGCAGCGCGCGCCGGCTCACTGTTGGAGCCGCCGTTGACCAGCAACTGCGGATCAAACGCCACACCCGCCGCCTGCAACGCAGCGCGATAACCGGCGATGCGCTCATCGCTGGTGCCCAGCCCCGCACGCCCGGCGATAAAGCCGATACGCCGGTGCCCGTGTTCAATCAAATGCGTGACCAGCGCCTGGGTGGACTGGGTGTTCTCCACCCCGACCTGATCAAACCGTTCACTCATCATGCGGTCCACCAGCACCGTCGGCATTTCATTGGCCTGCAAATACTCCAGCGCCAACGAGCCGGTGGACGGCGCCAGCAAAATCCCATCAACGCGCCGGTGATGCAGCGCCGTGACCACCCGCAGCTCCTGCTCCGGGTCGTCGTGGGTGTCGACAAACAGCATCATGTAACCGTGCTTGGCGCACTCGGTTTCAATCGCGTGCACCGTCTCGCTGAAGTAATGGTTGGACAGCGCCGAAATCGCCACGCCAATGGTGTTGGTGCTGGAACGGGCCAGCGAGCGTGCCAGGGTATTGGGGATGTAACCCAGTGCCTGAATTGCTTGCTGCACCGCCTGCACAGTGGCCGGGCTGACTTTGCGGGTGCCGTTCAACACATGGGACACCGTCGACGTCGATACTCCCGCCCGGCTTGCCACGTCATCCATGGTGACCACAGCGCTGCTCTCCTTTCAGTGGATCAATGTTTGCTCGACCAGCCGCTGTACGACCCGACGTTGTCACGGGTGATCAGTTTTGGCGTGAGCAGGGTTACCGCGTCGGCCGGGGCCTTGTCATTGAGAATGTCATTGCCCACGTTTACCGCGGTCTGGGCCATGGCCCACGGGTCCTGGCTGGCGGACGCATGGATCTGGGTGTCGGTTTTCAGTGCGTTCTCGATGTCCGGCGCGCCGTCCACGGAAGTGATCAGGATGCCGCTGCGTTTAAGCTGCTTGGCCGCCAGGTCGCTGCCGATGGCTTGCGGGTCGTTGATCGCGAACAGGCCGTCGATTTTCGGGAAGCGCGTGAGGTAACCCTGCATCACGTTCAAACCGCCTTCGCGCGAGCCTTTGCCGTCCTGGTCATCGGACAGCACCTTGATGTCCGGCGCAGCGGCCAATGCCGCCTTGCAGCCTTTGACACGGTCGGTCACGGCCGTCACTTGCGGGCCGTTCTGGATGATCACATTGCCCTTGCCCGAGAGCTTGTCCACCAGGAACTGGCAGGCCAGCTTGCCAGCTTCGACGTTGTCGGTTTGCACCGTGGCGTTCACGCCTTTGGCGTCCACATCCACCGCCACCACGACGATACCGGCGTCGCGGGCTTTCTTGATCGCCGAGGCCATGGCGGACGGGTCAACCGCGTTGAGCAGGATCAGGTCGACCTTGGACGAGATGAAGTTGTCGATCTGCGAAAACTGCTTGCTCAGGTCATAGTCCGCCGACACCGACGTCACCTTGACGTTGGGGTTCAGCGCCTTGGCCCGCGCCGTGGCGCCGTCGGCCAGGGTCACAAAATACGGGTTGCCCAGCGAGCCCATGCTGATGCCGAGGGCTTTGAGTTCACGGGCTTGGACGGCTTGGGACATCAGGGCAGCCAAGGCAATAACGGGAAACAGGCGTTTGACGTTCATGCAGGTCTCTCTTGTGATTGTTGTGTGAGTGAATTCAGGTCCGTGCGCCGGACTGGCGATAGCGATCCAGCGCCACCGCGCCAATGATCACGATGCCCTTGATGATGTACTGCCAGATGTCCGACACCCCCAGCAGCACCAGGCCGTTGGTGAGGACCGCGATAATCAGTGCGCCGATCAGCGTGCCGCCGATGGTGCCGACGCCGCCGGTAAAACTGGTGCCGCCGAGGATCACCGCCGCAATCGCGTCCAGCTCGTAGGACTGCCCGAGTTGCAGGCCGTTGGCGGCGAACAGGCGTGACGCGCTCATGACCGCGCCGAGCCCGGCCAGTGCGCCGGACATGGCGTAGACGAACAGCAGCACTTTCCACACCTTGATCCCCGACAGCCGCGCCGCTTCCGGGTTACCGCCCACCGAATAGATCTGCACGCCCATCACGGTGCGGCGCAGGATGAACCACGACAACACCACCACGGCCACGGCGATGATCACCAGCCAGGGCACGCCGAGCACTGAGTCATTGCCGATAAACGCAAACGGCAGGTCCGGGTTGAACACGGTTTTGTCATCGGCCAGCAAACGCGCCAAACCGCGCATGGCGGTGAGTGCGCCAAGGGTGACGATAAACGGCGGCAGGCGCATGAAGGCGATCAGGCCGCCGTTGACCAGGCCGAGCAGCAGGCCAAAACCGATACCGGCGGCAATCCCGAACATGCCGAACTGCGGCGACATCGAGGCTTGCAGGGCCACCACCGCCGACGCGGCCAGAATCGCCCCCACCGACAGGTCGATGCCCGCCGTGAGAATCACAAAGGTCATGCCCGCCGCCAGCACCACGTTGACCGAGGCTTGCTGGGTGATGATCGACAGGTTCTGCACCGTCAGGAAATTCTCGCTGGCCAGCGCAAAGCCCACCAGCAGCAAGACCAGCACCGGCAGCATGCCGACCGTGCGCATCAGCTCGCGAACCCGCTGTGCCTTACCCGTTGTTGCCACATTCAACTCAGCCATTGGCAGCCACCTGATCGCCACCGGTGGCGAGGTCAATAATACGTTCCTGGGAAATGGCGTGGCCGGAAGCCCCGCCGACTTCGGCCACCAACTGGCCCTCGCGCATGATCAACACGCGGTCGCATGTGCCGATGATTTCCGGCAGTTCGCTGGAGATCACCACAATGCCGACACCGGCCAGCGCGAGTTGATTGATGATGCGGTAAATCTCGGATTTTGAGCCGATGTCCACGCCGCGCGTGGGTTCGTCGAGGATCAGCACGTGGGGCTTGACCTCCAGCAGGCGGGCCAGCAGCACTTTCTGTTGGTTGCCGCCGGACAAGGCACCGACATTGACCTTGCCCGACGCCACGCGAATCGACAGCGACTTGATCGCATCGTTGGAGCGCTGCGCGGCATGGCCACGGTCCAGCACACCGCCCGCATGGGCATCGGGCACACAGGCGCAGACGTTGATGTTGTCGGCCACGCTCATGTCGAGGAACAGGCCCTGGGCCTTGCGGTCCTCGGTGAGGTACACCACGCCGGCGCGAATCGCATCGGCCGGGGTGCGCAGTTGGGTGACGGTCTTGCCGACCACCTCGAGGGTGCCGCTGGTGCGCGGGTCGGCGGCAAAAATCAGCCGCGCAAGCTCGGTGCGCCCGGCCCCGACCAGCCCGGCAATGCCCAGCACTTCACCGGCATGCAGGTCGAAACTGCAATTGTGCACACGCTTGCCATCGGCCATGTCGCGCACACGCATCACCACGTTGCCGGGGTTGTAGGCGGCGTGTTCTTTCTTGTAGAAACCGGAGAGGTCGCGGCCGACCATCATCTTCACCAGCACCTCGGCCGACAGCGCATCGCGGGTCAGTTCGCCGATGTACTGGCCGTCGCGCAGCACCGACACGCGGTCCGACAGCTCATAGATTTCCGCCATGCGATGGCTGATATAGATGATCGCCAGGCCCTGGCCGCGCAGTTGTTTGATCAGCGCGAACAGGCGGTCCGTCTCGCGCGATGACAGCGGCGTGGTGGGCTCGTCCATCACCAGGATTTTCGCGTGGCCATGCAGGGCACGGGCGATTTCGACCAGTTGGCGCTCGGCAATCGACAGGCTGCTGACAAGTGTCGACGGTTTGAATTCGGCGCCCAGGCGCTGCAACACTTCCACGCAACCGGCTTGCATGCCTTTGCGGTCGATGGTCCAGCCGCGCCGCAGTTCACGGCCCAGGTAGATATTCTCGGCCACGCTCAGGTTCGGGCACAGGCTCAGTTCCTGATAGATCACGGCGATGCCGAGGGCTTTGGCGGTGGCAGGGTCAAACGTGGTGACGGCTTGGCCGCTGATGCGGATTTCACCGCCGGGGTCGGCCTGGTACGCGCCGGAGAGGATTTTCATCAAGGTCGATTTGCCGGCGCCGTTCTCCCCCATCAAGGCGTGGATTTCACCGGGGTAGACCTTCAGGCCGACATTCTTGAGCACGCGCAAACCATTGAAGGTTTTGCTGATGCCCTGCATCTCAAGCAAGGGTTCAAGGCTCATGGATGAGCTCCTGGAATTATTATTTTTGTAATCGAGTGCTGCCGACTCTAAGCCAGATGCATTTTGCTGCGCAAGCGCTTGCGTCTACCGTTTATCGATGGGTTAAACGTTTCACCAAGCGCAAATCTCTGAAACCTGCCGATTGTGCCCGCAGATGAAATGAATTTTAAAAGTCAGCGGAATAAAACGGTCCGCCAGGCCGTTTCTCCTGCATTCACTGGAAGCCATCAGGATGCGTCATGACCTCACCCTCAAGCGTTGTCGTTTACATCTGGTATCCCCATGGCGCGGATGTCGGCCATGCCGCCATGTACATCGGCGACCCCGTGATCGGCAAAATGATCGAAGTGCGCTATGACCGTTATCGCAACGAAGGCGAACGTGATCGCGACCGGGCTTTTATCGAGCAGTACAACACCGCGTATGTGAGCTGGTGGCCGGAGGGCCGAGCCGCCATGACCGGCAAGCAGCCGCAGGAGCGCAACTTGTTCCTGGAGTCGGACATCCGTGCAGAAGGCTGCAAACCCCATGTGGTCTACACGATTACCGGGCTGAACATGCAGGCGATGCAAGCCGAGTGGTACAACATCCGCAGCAAGCCCAACGCCAATTACCAGATGCTGCGCAAGAGCTGCTCGACCATCGTGCTGCGCGTGCTCAAGGCCGGTGGCGCGATGGAAGAACTGCCGTTGATCAAGCGTGCCTGGTTCTCCAACAACCTGTATGTCACCCCGAAAAACATCGCGCAGGTCTGCAACGAACTGCGTGACAGGGGCCTGGCAACCAAAGCCAAAAGCGCGCTGTGCCCGGAAAAAGGCGCCTTCATGTTCGGCCTTCGATAGAGGCGCAAAGCGCTATAACCAAATCAAATAGTGTGAATAAACAGATACGCCTTCCACGTTGGCAGGCGCTGGTGAATGATCCGCTGAAAATTCCTCCCACCACCCTGCAGGTCGCACCATGAGTACACAGCAAAACTTCACCTTGCTCCTTGGCCGTGCTTTGCTGGTCGCGCTGTTTTTATTCAGCGGGATCGGCAAGCTGATGGCGCCCGACGCCACCATCAGTTACATCGCGGCGTCCGGTGCACCCTTCCCCTCCCTCGCCTATGGCATTGCGCTGATCGTCGAATTGGGGTTGGCCACCGCGTTGCTGCTGGGCTATCGCGTGCGCCCGGTGGCGCTGTTGATGGCGGCATTTACCTTGCTGACTGCGTTGCTGTTCCACAACCACTTCGGTGACAAGGGCCAGTTGATCAACTTCCTGAAGAACCTGGCGATCACCGGCGGTTTTCTGCAAATTGCCGTGTTCGGCGCGGGAACGTTCAGCCTGGACCAACTGCGTGCGCAGCGTACAGCCCTGAACTGACGCATTCGATTGAGGGCTGAGCGCTTCCGGGGGGACGCGCTCAACCCTCAAAACGCCATAATCTCTGCTATTGTCCAATCACCTCATCTCCTCCTCGTCGCCTCTGCGCGATCTTCTGTGAGCATGCTCTGCGCCTTTGTCTGTTGACGACGGCGGGCCTGAAGTTCACGGATGTCTTGCGATGGATACACGCTCAACCGACCAACCGCCCGAGGCGCAATCGCGGGCTGAAAAAATCGTCGAATTCAAACGCCAGAAAACCCTGCTCAAGACCGGCGCCCTGCAAGACGCGATTTTCAACAGCGCCTACTTCTCCAGCATCGCCACGGATGAAAAAGGCGTGATCCAGATCTTCAATGTCGGCGCCGAACGCATGCTCGGCTACTCCGCCGCCGATGTAGTGAACCGCATCACACCCGCCGACATTTCAGACCCCGTAGAGCTGATCACTCGCGCCGCAGCCCTTAGCGCGGAGCTGGACACGCCCATCACGCCGGGCTTCGAAGCGCTGGTGTTCAAGGCCTCGCGCGGCATCGAAGACATCTACGAACTGACCTATATCCGCAAGGACGGCAGCCGGCTGTCGGCGATGGTGTCGGTGACAGCCTTGCGCAACCGCCATGACATGATCATCGGCTACTTGCTGATCGGCACCGATAACACCGCGCGCAAACAGGAGGAAGCCGAGCGCAAAGGCTTCGAGCGCGCGCTGGAAGAAAAGAACCTGGAGCTGGAACACGCCAGCCACATGAAGTCGGAATTCCTCGCCACCATGTCCCATGAGCTGCGCACGCCGCTGAACGCGGTGATCGGGTTTTCCGAGGCGCTCAAAGACGGCCTGGTCGGCGACATGAGCGACACCCAACGCGAATACATCGGCGACATCTTCACCAGCGGTCAACACCTGTTGTCGTTGATCAACGACATTCTCGACTTGTCCAAGGTCGAAGCCGGCATGATGGAACTGGAACTGGAGCCCGCCGAGCTTGCCGGGCTGTTGGCCAACAGCTTGTTGATCGTGCGCGAAAAAGCCGCCCTGCAACGCATTCAGCTCAAGCTCGACTACGAAGACGACGTTGGCCGCCTGGAACTGGACCTGCGCAAGACCAAGCAAATCGTCTACAACTTGCTGGCCAACGCGGTGAAGTTCAGCGCACACGGCAGCCGCGTCACGCTGGCCGTGCGCGAAGTGGACCGTGAGCAGGTCGGGCGGATCAGCGGTGATTGGCCCACCCACAGTTTTGCCTTGCAACCCGGCACGCACCTGCGCTTTCTGGAATTAAGCGTGAGCGACACCGGCATCGGTATCGCCGCCAGCGACATGGGCAAGCTGTTCAAGGCGTTCAGCCAGATCGACAGCAGCCTGGCACGCAAATTCGAAGGCACGGGCCTCGGGCTGGCGATGGTCAAGCAACTCACTGATCTGCATGGCGGCAGCGTTGCGGTGGCCAGTCGCGAAGGCCAGGGCACGCGGTTTGTCGTGTGGTTGCCGTTGCGCCGTGCAGCGGAGGCCCCATGGCCGAAATCCTGATCGTCGAAGACAACGAAGCCAACATGCGCCTGGCGCGCTTGTTGCTGCTCAACGCGGGACATAGCGTGTTGTGGGCCGCCGATGCCGAGGCCGGCCTGACCCTTGCGCGCGACAAACAGCCGGCGCTGATCCTGATGGACATTCAACTGCCTGACATGGACGGCCTGGCGGCTACCCGGTTGCTCAAGCAAGACCCCGTGACCGCGCATATCCCGGTGATCGCGCTCACCGCGATGGCCATGAAGGAAGACCGCGAAAAAACCCGGCTGGCGGGCTGTGATGCCTACATCATCAAGCCGCTGCGCTACCAAGAGCTGTACCAGGTCATCGACACCTTGTTGAACACACACGTCAGCCCTCTCGCATGAGTCCTCTCCATGGCCAGCCAACCCGCAATGCTGTTGATCGTTGATGACGAACCCCAGGTTCGCAAACTGCTGGAAACCTTGCTGCAGCACGAGGGCTACCAGACCCTGTGTGCGAGCAGCGGCGAAGAAGCCCTGCAACTGGTGGCGCAACAGCCACCGGACTTGATTCTGCTGGATATCATGATGCCGGGCATGGACGGCTACGAAGTCGCCAGCCGACTGAAAAACGATGAAAACACGGCGAACATTCCGATCATCATGCTCTCGGCGCTCAGCGAGCCCGGCGCGCGCGTCAACGGGCTGGAAACCGGCGCCGAGGAATTCATCAGCAAACCGGTGGAGCGTGTGGAGTTGTGGCTGCGCGTGCGCAACCTGCTCAGGCTGAAGGCGCGCGGCGACCAGTTGAAAAAACACAGCCTGATGCTGGAGCAACAACTGCAACGGCAGACCGGCGCAGTGGCCGGCATGAACGTGCATGACCTGGCCCGCCAGGACCTGGAAACGGCCCTGCGCCTGGCCGTGCAACAGGGTGACTTCACCGTGCATTACCAGCCCAAGATTGAACTCGCGAACGGCCAGATCTGTGCCCTTGAGGCCTTGCTGCGCTGGGAACGCCCGGGCTACGGCGCAGTGTCTCCCGCCGTGTTCGTGCCGGTGCTGGAGAGCCTGGGGCTGATTGTCGAGGTGGGCCGCTGGGTCATCGACACCGTGTGCCAACAGATCGCCGAGTGGCAGCGCGGTGCAATCGGTGCCGTTGAAGTCTCGGTGAACGTTTCCGGCCATCAATTGATTGAGGGCGACCTGATCTCGGATATTTCGCGCATCCTCGCGCAGACCGGGGTGGACCCCCATTGGCTGGAGGTTGAACTGACCGAAAGTTCGCTGATGGAAAACACCCAACACACCATCGCCAGCTTGCAGCGGCTGCACGCCATGGGCGTGAAAATCTCCATCGACGACTTCGGCACCGGCTATTCGAGCCTGGCCTACCTGCGGCGTTTTCCCATCGACACGCTGAAAATCGATATCGCGTTTATCCGCGAAGTCACCAGCAACCCCCAGGACGCGGCGATCACCCGCACCATCATCGAGCTGGCCCACAGCCTCAAGCTGCGCGCGGTGGCCGAAGGCGTCGAAACCCAGGCGCAGCTGGCGTTTTTGAAGGACGCCGGCTGCGATCAGATCCAGGGCTATCTGTTCAGCCGCCCCTTGCCCGTGGACACCCTGGAACGTTTGTTACTGGAGCGTTTGCAAGGGCCGTGAGATGTCCTCGCGCAGGCACTCGATCAACCCATGATGGGTCGCGTTCAACCGGTTTGTGCCGCTGACCAGCGCCAACTCCGAGGGCGGCACCGGCGGCAACTCCATGCAGATACGGTGGCTTGGCAGCACAGCACTTTTGGGCAGGATACTGATGCCCAGGCCGGAGGTGACCGCCGCCTGAATGCCCGTGAGGCTATGGCTGCCAAACGCCACGCGCCAACTGCGCCGGGCCTTGTCCAGCGTACGAATGGCGCGCTGACGGTAGATGCAGCCCTGGGGGAACAACGCCAATGGCAGGGTTTCCACGCGTAGATCCTGGTGTTCACCACACACCCACACCAACGGCTCCGGCCAGCTGGCATGGCATTCGCCGCTGCCGGCTTCGCGCTTGATCAGGGCGATGTCGATCTCGCCGCTTTCCAGCTGCCGCCGCAGGTCGGTGCTCATGCCACTGACCGTTTCCAGCCGCGCTTCAGGCCGGGCGCGCACGAACCCGGACAGCATGGAGGCCATGCGGGTTGCGTCGAAATCCTCCGGCACGCCCAGGCGCACAGGTACCACGCTGGCCTCATTGTTCAAGGCATCGCGCGCTTCCCGGGACAGGTTCAGCAGGCGGCGCGCGTAGTGGGTCAGCAGTTCGCCGTGTTCGGTGGGGCTGACCTGTTGGCCGGAGCGATCACGTACCAGCAACACCTGGCCCACGCTCTCTTCGAGCTTGCGAATCTGTTGGCTCACGGTGGATTGGGTGCGGTGCACACGCTCGGCAGCGCGGGTGAAGCTGCCTTCGTCCACCACGCAGACCAGGGTTTGCAGCAGTTCAAGATCAAACATGGTGGCGGCCTTCTTATCGATAATTCAACTGTGCAAAAGAGATTAATTTAATTTCCAACTAACAGCCAGGCTTCCTATGCTCTCTGTGTCGCTCACTATCGCCTGCAGGTGCCCCATGTCGCTTGATAACTCCCCTCGCCCGCTGTGGCTGACCTTCGATTGCTACGGCACGCTGATCCAATGGGACGAAGGCCTGCGCGCGGCGGTGGACCGCATTCTTGGAGAAAAAGGCGAGCATCAGGTGGACCGCGAAACCCTGATCAGCGTCTACGACCACCACGAACACGCGCTGGAACAAACCCCGCCCCATCGCAGCTTTCGCACCCTGGCCGGTTTAGGCTTGCAACAGGCGCTGAAAGAACTCGGCCTGCCGGCCGACGAACACGACGCTGCGATCCTGACGGACAGCATCAGCGCCATGCCACCGTTCCCTGAAGTGGTCGGCACGCTCAAGCAGCTAAAGGAAATGGGTTACAACCTGTGCATTGTCTCCAACACCGACGATGACGTGATCGCCGGCAATGTCGCGCAACTGGGCGGCCATATCGATCGAGTGATCACCGCGCAACAGGCCGGGGCCTACAAACCCGACCGGCGCTTGTTCGATCATGCCCATGAGCAGTTGGGCGTGAGCCTGGACCAGGTGGTGCATATTTGCGCCAGCCCGCACCTGGATCATGCCGCCGCGCGGGATATCGGCTTTCGCTGCGTCTGGATCGACCGGGGTACCGGGCGCCCGTTGCTGGCGGATTACACGCCGGATGCGATTGTGCCGACGCTGGACAAGGTGCCGGGTTTGTTCAAGTCACTGGGTTGGTAGTCGTACACATAAAAAATGTGGGAGCGGGCTTGCCCGCGATTGCGGTGAATCAGTCAACACTTCAGTGGCTGACATTCCGTCATCGCGGGCAAGCCCGCTCCCACATTTTGAGCAGAGTCCATTCAGTTACGGCGTATTGGCCTTGGCCGCGTCGTTGATGATCGCCACGACCCGAGCCGGGTTGGACACCATCACCACGTGGGACGCGCCTTTAACGTCCACGGTTTCCTTGGACCCTGCCCGGTCGGCCATGAATTTAAGCGCGGCCTCGGGAATATTTTTGTCCGCTGAACCGTATATGAAGTAGGACGGTACGGTTTTCCACGCCGGGTCGCCGGACGGCTCCTTCAGGGCGGCTTCGGTAATCGGGCGTTGACCCACGGCCATCAGTTGCGCCTCCTTGGCGGGCACGTCGGCGGCGAACTGGCTGTTGAACTTGTCTTGCTGGATATACAGGTCGGTCACGCCGTCTTTGGAAATCACAGGCTTGTCCAGGGTCGGCCCCAGAGTGCCGCCCGGATAGCGGCCGGAGAGTTCAAACGCGGTCTCGCCTTGTTCCGGGGCAAACGCGGCAACATAGACCAGCGCCTTGACCTTGTCTCTGCCATGCACAGCGTTGGTGATCACCGAACCACCGTAGGAGTGGCCGACCAAAACCACCGGGCCCTGGGTGTGTTCAACGATGTCAGCGACGTAATCCGAGTCGGTCTTCACACTGCGCAGCGGGTTGGCCACGGCGATGACCGGGTAGCCTTCGGCTTTGAGGCCCGCGATCACGCCGTTCCAGCTGGAGGCGTCGGCAAATGCGCCGTGCACCAGCACCACGGTGGCTTTTTGTGTGTCGGCGGCGGCTGAGGTGATTGCACCCAGGGCCAATGCACCGGTCATGAGGGCGGCGGCAATGCGGGAAAACGTGAAAGCTTTCATGGAAGTGGCTCCGTCAGGTTAGCGCTCAAGGCGTTGAACGTGGAGCCATGATGCCGAAGTGGATTTTACAAATGGAGGCTAATAGTCGAGGATATGGCGCAGATCGTCTAAACAGAGCGTATTTAATCAGCAGGTGATTCATGGATCGTTTGTCCACGTTGCTCGTGCACTTCGGCATTGGCGCCGATACCTTTCACAGCGGCCCGCTGCAGGGCGCCCTCGACACGCGCGACCTGCAGCAACGCGGGCGGGTGTATGTGCTCAAGGAAGGTCAAGCCAGCCTGGAGATGCCCGGCGGTGTGCTGGCGATTCCCGAGCCCAGCCTGATCCTCGTGCCCCGCCCCCTGCCCCATCGGCTGGTTGCGAAAAAGGCCGATGGCGCACAGGTGGTCGCGGCCTCGCTGTGCTTTGATGGCGGCCTGGATAATCCGTTGTCGGTGGCGCTCACTGATTCCATTGTCATGCCGCTAGAGCAAGTCCCGATGATCGCCGGCACGCTGGAATGGCTGTTCAGTGAAGCCTTCGCCGAACACTGCGGGCGCGAGGCGGTGATGAACCGGTTGTTCGAGTTGATCGTGATCCAGTTTCTGCGGCACATGATGGCCTATCACAGCATGACCACGGGCATGATGTCGGGGCTGGCGGATTTGCGCCTGGCGCGCGCCATGACCCTGCTGCACAACAGGCCCGAGCGCCCGTGGACGGTGCAGGAAATGGCCATGGAATCGAACATGTCCCGCGCCAGTTTTGCCGCACATTTTCACAAGGTGGTCGGCCAGACGCCCGCCGACTACGTGCTCAGCTGGCGCGTGAGCCTGGCGCAAAAGCGTTTGCGCGAAGGCCGGCCCATCGCCTTGATTGCCGACGAAGTGGGTTATGAAAGCCCCTCGGCGCTGGCCCGTGCATTCCGGCGCAAGATCGGCACCAGCCCGCGCGAGTGGCTGCAGCTGCAGGCGCCGCTACGGGTCCAGCACACCGCCGCTGTAGCTGTCGGATAGCCGTGTGCCGGTGAATTTGGCCACCACGGCGCCCTGGGCCACCAGCCGTTCGCGGTGGCCGGTGACCAGGCGGCCGGTTTGGGCGGCGTGCAGGATGACTTCCGAAGCGGCGTCGCCGGGGCGTCCGATAATCCGCGCGAAACGCTGCCCTTGCTCGACGTGATCCCCCAGGCCTTTTTCGAACACCAGCACACCGGCGCACGGTGCGAGGATGGTTTCCATGCAGCCCATGTCCACCACGTCGCCCTGCCACGCCTCGATCACGGCCACTTCATCGATCACGCCATTGACGCACAGCCACGCCCACAGGCCATCGGCGTCCTGCCGGGCCAGCGCATCGCTCACGTCGGCCTGCCCACGCAGTTCAATCGTTGCAGCCAGTTGCGGTGCGGCGTGATTGATGATGGTTTCTTCAAAGGAACCATCGCCGCCCTCGTCCCACACAATCACCACCTCGGCCTTCAACGCGGCTGCCAGCGCCAGGCCTTGCCCGGGCCAGAAACTGCGGTGGATATAGAGGTAGGGCAAGGCTTCGTCGTCGGTGTGCAGGTCCAGCACCAGGTCGGCATCGGCCGCCAACTGCACCAGGCTTTTTTGCCATTGCGCGAGGTTGCTGGCCGGGCGCTCCATGGCCAGGGAATGGTCGAAGGCGCGGTTGAAATTCTGCCCGGTGGCTTCGTGGAAACGCCCGAGCAGTTTGCCTTGGCGAAACTGGCCGATGCCGAACGGGTTGGCTTGCGGCACGACGGTCACGCTGCCACGCAGCCGGCCCTGATCCTGGCAGGCCTGCAGGCGCGGCAGCAGTTGGTGCAGCACCAGCATGCCGGCGATTTCATCCGCGTGCACACCGGCTTGCAGGTGCACCGAGGGCCCGCTGCCATTGCCTTCAAAGCGCCACGCGCCGATGTGCAACGGGTTGCCGGCGTCGCCGGGCACCTGCCACGAAAGGTCTTTTGCCATGCCTTGCCCTCCTCTCATCATTTAATCGCTAGAGATTGAACACACGTTCAATTAACCTGACCGTCCCGGTTTTCCATCAAAGGCATTCCCGTGAGCACCGACCTTCCCAAACTGCGCCGCGCCGGCCTCGACGAGCGCCGCGACCTGCTGATTGCCGCCACCCTCACCTGCCTCGCCCGTGACGGGCATGCGGGGATTTCCGTGCGGCGCATCGCGGCCGAGGCCGGGGTGTCCGTGGGGCTGCTCAACCATCACTTCGGCACCATCGATGCCTTGATTGCCGAGACCTATCACAAGCTGGCGGACGAGTTGACCACAGCGCTGTGGCAGCAGGTCGAAAGGGCCGAAGGCGCCGCCGCGCGCCTGGATGCCTTTCTCAGCGCGTCGTTTTCGCCAAGGGTCATGGACCCCGACCTGCTGGGCGTATGGGTGGTGTTCTGGAGCCTGATCCGCCATTCGCCCCACGTAAACAGGTCCCACGAGAACAGCTACCGCGCCTACCTGGCTTTGATCCAGCAACTGCTCGACGACCTGGCCCGCAGCGAAAACCTCGTTATTCACGACAGCCACCTGGCCGCCATCGGCCTATCGGCGATGCTCGACGGGCTCTGGCTCGAGGGGTGCCTCAACCCCGGTACGTTCAGCCCCGCCAACGGGTTGCACATCTGCCGCTGCTGGGTACAAGGGCTGCGTCACGGAGCATTCGGCGCCGACCACGTCTTGTGATTCGGGGTGGCGCGCGCTGAGCATCGCCAGCGTGCCGCTCACGGCAATCAGCACCGCGCCAATGATCAGGGAGGTGTCCATCCGCGTGCCCCAGATCAGGCTCGACAAGATGAACGCCCAGATCAACCCGGTGTATTCGAACGGCGCCAGCAACGTGGCGGTGGCGCGGCGGAAACTGGCGAACAACAGGAACTGACCGATGCCGCCGACCAAGCCGGCCGCCAACATGCCCAGCCACGCCGGGGTTGGCGCCGGGGTGTGGGTCCAGGGCAAGGTCACCGCCATGCAAATCACAAACACCACATTGGTGATCAGCATCTGCTCCAGTACCGAGGTGGTCGGGTCGACCTGGCGCAGCTGGATATAGGTAAACGCCCAGCACAGCGCGGCGGCCAGCGTCAGCGCGATGGGCAACGGATCGACCATGTTGCTGGGGCGACAGGCGATCACCACGCCGACAAAGCCGATGATCAAGGACACCCACTGGCCACGGCTGGCGCGCTCCTTGAGGATCAGTGCCGCGAGCAAGGTCACCATGATCGGCGCGGAGAAATACAAGGTGGTCATTTCCGCCAGGGTCAGGTCTTTGGCGGCGGTGTAATACAACAGCCACGCGAGCAACGACAACAGCCCGCGAATGATCAGCAGCTTGCGGCTGACCGACGTCCAGGCGCGGCGCAACAGGCCCATGCGCCCGGCGATCACACAGGCACCGACCACCACCAGGCTGCGCCAGAACAGGATGGTGAACACCGAGTAATCGGCCACCAGCCATTTGATCACCGCGTCCTGCAACGCCAGAAATGCGTAGGCCAGTGAGCACAGGGCAATCCCTTGCAGCGCGCGCTCCTGCTTCATCCCGCGGACCTGCGCAGCGGCGTGCCGCGCCGTTCGGCAATGGCGTAGACGCCTTCAATCAGGAACGTCAGGCACAGGTACACACCGGCCACCAACAGCAACGGCTGATAGATCTGCAAGGTTTGCGCACGCACCACGTTGGCCGCGCCGAGCAGGTCGACCACGGCGATGGTCGAGGCCAGTGCGGTGGACTTGAGCAGCATCACCGTCTCCCCCGCCAGGGTTGGCAGCAACAGGCGCATCGCCCGCGGCAAACGCACGCGCAACAAGGCCTGGCGCGGCGTCATGCCAAAGGCCGACGCGGCCTCCATCTCGCCCTTGGGCACCGCAAGCAAGCCGCCGCGAATCACTTCACCGACATACGCGCCCACCGACAGCACCAAGGCAAACACGATGTACCAGTAACCGTCGCGTAAAAACGGCCATACAACGCTGCCGCGAATCATCGGGAACTGCGCGAACAAACTGCCCAGGCCGTAATAGAAAATGTAGATCTGGATCAGCAGCGGCGTGCCGCGCAACACGCTGGTATACGCCAGCGCGCCTCGGGCCAGCCACTTGCGCCGTGACAGGCGCGCCAACGCCACCAGCACCGCCAGGGCAAAGCCCAGCACCGCCGAAATGGCCAGCAGCGACAAGGTGGTCTGCAGCCCTTTGGCGATCAGCCCGGCGTAGTAACTTATCCAATCAGGCATGCGCCCCTCACTCGACAACCGGCATCCAGCGACGAATACGTCGCTCCAGGCGCCCGGACAGGTAGTTGGAAGCCAGCGTCACCAAGTAATACAAGGCGGCGGCCGTGAGGTAGAACAGCAGATATTGCCGGGTCGAGCCCGCCGCCTGCTTGGCGGTGTACAGCAACTCGTTGGTGCCGACCACGCTTATCAGCGCGCTGTCCTTGATCAGGTTGATCCACAGGTTCGACATACCCGCCAGCGCGTACGGCGCCATGATCGGCAACGTCACGCGGCGGAACAGGCCGAACCCGCTCAAGCCAAACGCGCGTGCGGCTTCAATCTGGCCGTGGGGTATCGCGAGGATCGCCGCGCGGAAAATCTCCGAGGCATACGCGCCCTGCACCAGCCCCAATACCAGGATCGCCACCAGCGGCCCGCTGATATTCACCTGCTCGAACCCCAGCCACAGCATCAACGCATTGAGGCCCATGGAGCCGGCGTAATACAGCAACAGGATCAGCAGCAATTCCGGCACTGCGCGAAACACCGTGGTGTAGCCGCGCATCAGCATCGCAATGGGCCGTGGCGCACTCAGTTTGGCGCAGGCCACCACCAGGCCGATCAGCAAGCCCACCGCGAAAGAACCGGCGGAAATTTGCAGGGTCATCCATAACCCTTTGAGCAGCGCGTTGCCCCACCCTTGTTCGTCGAAGCTTAAGAGCTCGAGCATTATTCGCTCTTCTGGGCGATTTGCTGGTAAGGGCTGTCACAGGTCTTGCTGACGAACGCCGGGGTGTCGCCGCGTTTGCAGGGGCTGACCGACAGGCCAAAGTAGTGTTGGGACAGGTCGTCGTAATCTTTGCTCACCAGCAACTCACCGATGGCTTTGTCCAGGCGGGCCTTGAGCGCAGTGTCTTCCTTGCGCAGCCCGGCGCCGACGCCACGGCCGATGATCGGGTCATACGGCACGCTGGCAATGTGGGCCAGGCCGCTGGCTTCCGGGGTCTTGACCATCATCGCAATGGCGGTGTCGTCAGCCATCATGTAGTCGATACGCCCGGCAATCAGGTCGGCGTTGGCCGATTCCTGAGTGTCGTAGTATTTAAGATCGGCGATGTTTTCGTAGTACTTCTTCAGGTAGTTGGCGCTGACGGTGGAGATCTGCACGCCGATCAACTTGCCCTTCAGGCCTTCGGGCGTAATGTCCACGGTGGCGCCCCTGGGGCCCGCCACACCCAGCAACGAGTCGTAATAAGCGCGGCTGAAGGCGATCTGTTTTTCACGCTCGTCGGTGACCGACATCGAGGAGAAAATCACATCGATCTTCTTGGCCAGCAACGACGGGATAATCCCGTCCCACGCCACTTCCTTGATCTGGCATTCGGCTTTCATGCCCTCGCAGAGCTTGTGGATCAGGTCCACTTCAAAACCGGACCACTGGCCGTTGCCGCCTTTTACGGTGAACGGTGGGTAAGGTTCCGCTGCCACCGCAAACACGATGGGCTTTTCCGCCGCCTGGGTAAAACCTGCCACCACCATCAACACTGCACTGCTCAACCACGTTGCCATGCGTTTGGATTTCATGATGTGCCCCGTCTTTTTTGGAATTAGCGAGTTTGATGCGCGTTGACGAATTGCCGGCAACGCTCACTGCGTGGGTCGATGAACACCGAGTCCGGCGTGCCGCTTTCCTCGATCATGCCTTGGTGCAAAAACGCCACTTTGGACGACACATCCCGCGCAAATGCCATTTCATGGGTCACCAGGATCATGGTGCGGCCTTCCTCGGCCAACGAGCGGATCACCCGCAGTACTTCGCCCACCAGCTCAGGGTCGAGCGCCGAGGTGGGTTCGTCGAACAGCATGACTTTGGGGCGCATGGCCAGCGCGCGGGCAATCGCCACGCGCTGTTGCTGGCCACCGGAAAGGAACGCCGGGTATTCGTCGCGCTTGGCCGCAAGGCCCACGCGGTCGAGCAAGGCTTCGGCGCGCTCGATGGCTTCGGCGCGGCTTTCACGCAGTACCTGCGTGGGGGCTTCGATGAGGTTCTCCAGCACGGTGCGGTGGGGCCACAGGTTGAAGTTCTGGAACACCATGCCCAGGGTCGAGCGGATGCGTACCAGTTGCTTGGCGTCCGCCACCAGTGGCGCGCCGGGGCGGCCGTAGTTGAGCTTGATGCTTTCACCGTCGACCTGAATGCTGCCCTGGTCGGGCACTTCTAGCATGTTGATGCAGCGCAACAAGGTACTTTTGCCCGAGCCGCTGGCGCCGATCAGTGAAATGACATCGCCTTCGTGGGCCGTCAGGGAAATGCCCTTGAGCACTTCGATATTGCCGAAGCGTTTGTGCAGGTCGATGACTTCGATCATCTTCCTGGCTTGCACCGGTTGCACGGTTTCGAGTGTGGCCGCAGCCACGACACGGGGCTCGCCGGCCAGCTTGGCGACGAATGCAGCGATGCGTCGGCAGGCCTCGGCCAAGCGCTCTTCGCCCAAGGTAAAGGACAACCGCACAAACCCCTGGGCGGGCTCACCGAAGGCGGCCGCATCCAGCACGGATACCCCGGCCTCGCGAAACAACCGCCAAGCGAAATCCAGCGAGCCCAAACCGGTGCCACGCACGTCCACCAGCACAAACATTCCCGCCTGCGGCGCCTGTACTTTAATGCCTTGACAGGCGCCGAGCCCCGCCACCACCAGGTCACGTCGGCGGCGATAGATTTCACGCATGCCCACCGTCACTTCGTCATGGGCCAGCACCGCGGCCGTGGCGGCTTCCATCACGAAACCGGGCAAGCCATAGAGCATGCTCAGCACCAGGGTTTCGGCGTGCACGATCATTTCGGGCGCGGCAACAATCCAGCCGATCCGCCAGCCGGTCATCGCATGGGATTTGGACAAGCTGCCAATGACGATGCAACGCTCGGCCATACCGGGCAATGCCGCCAGGCTGTGATAGTCACCGTCGAACACCAGGCTTTCGTAAACCTCATCCACCACCACCCACAGGTTATGCGCGATGGCCAGGTCGGCGATGGCTTGCAGCTCTTGCCGGTTGAGTACCACACCGGTCGGGTTGTTCGGGTTGGAAAAGAAAATCGCCCGGGTGCGCGGGGTGATGGCTGCGGCGAGTAACTCGGCGTCGAGGCGAAAACCTGATTCCGGCGAACACGGCACGCGCACCAGCGTCGCGCCACTGGCCTTGAGCGTGGCTTCATAGGTGACGTACATCGGGTCGAGCACCAACACTTCATCACCGGCTTGCAACAGGCACAGCGAGCTGATGAACAAGGCGTTCTGCGCGCCGGGCACGATGATGACGTTGTCGGGGGCCAGTGGCCGTGCCAGGGTTTTGCGGTAGCGCGCGGCAACGGCATCGCGCAGGGAGGGGCGGCCGGGAATTTCCGTGTAGTGCGTGTCACCGGCGTGCAAGGCACTGACGGCGGCGTCGGTGATGAAGGCTGGCGTGGCGAAGTCAGGATCGCCAACGCTGAGGATGATGATGTCTTCGCCCTGGCTTGCGGCATGGTGGATGTCCCAGGCGGCGACGCCCTGCCCTGCAATTCGTTCGACGAAGGGGGAAAACCGCATGCCAGAGCCTCTCGTTCAAGAAGAAAAAGCGCGAGCCCGCTCTCGTGAAAGCGGGTGGATGCGGTCAACATAGTTCAAACTGAACAGTCGTTCAATGGATAAGTTTGAGGGGGTGTCGTTTATCGTCCAAACAGGTCGTGAATGAAATTTCTCAGCCGTATCACATCCCAATGTGGGAGCGGGCTTGCTCGCGAATGCGGTGGGTCAGCCGATGAATCTGTCGACTGACACTCCGTATTCGCGAGCAAGCCCGCTCCCACACGTTGCTCTGGGTTCGACCTGGAAATTAACGAGCTTTCAGGCCGATCGTGCCAGCCGCCTGGTCATACAGCACTGCGTTATCGAAGTAGGTGAGCAAGCCCGCATTGATGCCGTGGAAGTTGCGCGGGCCCTGGGCGGTGATGTAGCGCACGTAGCGCCCGCCGCCATTATCAACCTTGAAGTGCTGCCCCAACTGGCTGCCGTCGGCCATCGTCAGGCTGAAATGCGCTGGCGTGCCCACCGGCCAATTGGGCTGCAAGGCATCGGCGTAGATATGAAAACCCGCCGCGCCGGTGTCCAGAATGCTGTCGCCGCACACCTGTTGGTGTGTGTCCAGACGCTGCAGGCACCCTCTCACGCCATGGTCCTTCCAGTACGCGCTGGCATCCCCGGGTTTCACCGGAAACTGCTGCAGGCTGATGGTGCGAAAGCCCTGTGTTTCGGCCGCCGTAGGGTTAAGGATCAATTGCCCCGTGCTCTGCCCGGGCCGTGGCAGCACCACCAGCCAGCGTGCGCCCATGGCCGCTAACGGGTTGGGCGCGTCATTGCGCAACATGCCCACGCCCATGATCGCCTTGAAGCCTTCGCCCCGTTCGGGGTTGCCGCCCATGAGGAAGTCCTTCGGGCCGACCTTTGAAGCCGGGCATTTGGGCCGCGCGTCACTGCAACTGATGCTGTCCACCAATTGCAGCGGCACTTGCGCCATGGCATTGCCCAGGCTGACGCTGGCCAGCGCCAGCTTGCCGTTCAAACGCACGCCACTGCCGTACTGCACCCCGGCGGAGGTGTTTTGCGCCACGGCATCCTGAGGTTTCAAAACCCCAGGCAATACGCGCAATCCTACGGAGCCGGTATCGAACTGGGTTTCCACCGAGGTGCTGCCGATTTTCAAGGTGACGCTGTAGCGCAGGTCACCATTGGCCATGGTGGCGCTGTGGATGGGGATGACTTCACGGGCCGCCGCATGGGCGACACCGGCACACAGGAACAGGGAGGCCAACACAGTCAAGCGCATGGAGAAAGTCCGGATCAGGTTGAGGGAAACTTATAGCTGGTTCATCAAGTCGCAGCGGTAGTCCTGCAGTTCACCCGCAGAACCCAGGTTCAGGCCGGTCAATGACAAGTGCGTGGTCAGCAGCACCAGGCTGCCGTCGGCACGCGGCGTCATCAGCAAGCCGTAATTGCTCATAACGTCGGCTTGGGCATCGACGTACTCACGCAACACTTCCAGGGGGTCGAGCGCATCGGCGTCGGCTGCCGACAGGATGCGGGCCGCGTACAGGTGCCCTTTCAAACGGGTCGGCAGCAGGCGCCACTGATCATCAAGGGTATTGGCTTGCTGATTGAGGGCCGTGAAGACGTCCGGGCGCAGGCAAGCGATGTGCACATGCAGTTGGTTCTCGGAGCGGCCATAACGGGAATTGATCGCCACCGAGACGAACTGATCCGGAATCGGCCTTTTCAAGCCTTCGGACAGGATGCTGCGGTGCCGCCAGGCTTGGGCAAAGTAGTGCGGCAGCAAATGCCGGCCGAGGGCCGGGTCTTCAATGCCGCTGACCTTGTCCACCGGAATCAGCAGGTCATGCAGCGGGCCGTTCTGGTCCTTGAACAAGGTGTAGCCGCGGTCCAGGTCCACCGTCAGGCACGGGCTGGGGTTTTGCCGTTGTTGCTGGTCGGGCACGCATTGCTGGCTGACGATATGCCACAGCGCGTCGGGGTTGCCGCGCCATTTCCAGGCTGCGGCCAACAACAGCCCACAGAGCAAAACACCACTGATTGTGAATACGGCACCGCGCTTCATGCAAAAACCTCAACGTACAGAAATGTCAGTTATTTTTATCGCTGACATCCCTGTCGCTAGGGTTAACGTTTTGCGGGCGCCATAAATTCCGGCCCGATCGGATCTTTTATCGTGCTGGCCAAAATACGGTCGATATGGGACAGGTCATCGGCGCTCAGGTGCCAGCCAAATGCCTCTTCATAGCCTTTCAATTGCTCCGGCCGGCGCGCGCCCCACAGGGCAATGGTCGGGCCCTGGTCCAGCACCCAGCGCAGGGCCAGCGCCAGCACCGACTTGCCGTGGCACTCGCGGGCATACATGTCCAGCGCTGCCACGGCGGCCAGGTATTGCTCGAAACGTGGCGCCCTGAACTTGGGGTCGAGCTTGCGCACGTCATCCCCGGCAAAGCTGGTGGCCGAATGCATGCTGCCGGTCAACAACCCACGGCACAGTGGGCCATAGGCCAACACCACCAGGGAGTGCTGCCGGGCATACGGCAGAATGTCGCTGTCGATGGCCCGCTCGAACAGGTTGTAAGGCGGTTGCACCGTGGCCAATGCCGTATGGGCGCTGAATTCGTCCATCTGGGTACTGGAGTAATTGCTCACCCCCACGGCAAGGATCTTGCCCTCACGGCGCAGGCGCTCAAGGGTTTCGGCGGTTTCTTCCTGGGCCACCAGCGGGTCGGGCCAGTGGATCTGGTAAAGATCGATGTAATCGGTCTCCAGGCGCACCAGGGAGTCTTCAACTTCCTTGCGGATACGCTGGGCCGTAGCATTGCGCCGCGTGGTGCCGTCGTCCCATTGCAGGCCGGCCTTGGTCGCGATCACCGCACTGTGGCGAACCCCGCGCAGGGCCTTGCCGATCAGTTCTTCGGACAAGCCCAGGCCATAGACCGGCGCGGTGTCGATCAAGTTGATACCGCAGTTCAACGCATGGCGAATAGTCTTGATCGACTGTTCGCTGTCCGCGCCGCCCCACAGGTGACCGCCCATGGACCAGGTACCGAGGGCAATCCGCGAAACCGCTTTTTGGATACCGGCAATCCGGATCGTCTCGATACTCATAAAAAAAACCCTCTGCCGACACTATTGCTTAGAAAAGCAATTACTCTAGATCATCCGAGGTTGAATAGGGCTCAACGCCCCGTGCAGCCGAACCCCTACAAAAGAGGCTTGATATGGCGGCGTTCAACCGTTCTGAATTGGCAGATTTGAATGTGTTCATGGCGATCATCCGCCGGCGCAGCTTCCGTCATGCGGCGCATGAACTGGGGGTGACGACGTCGGCGCTGAGCCACACCATGCGCAACCTGGAAACCCGTTTGGGCGTGAAACTGCTCTACCGCACCAGCCGCGCCGTGGAGCCCACTGATGCCGGCAGCCTGCTGGCCGAAAAATTGACCCAAGGGTTCGCCACGATCCAGGACGGGCTCGACACCCTGGAGCTGCACCGCGAAGCGCCGATCGGCCGCCTGCGCCTGAATGTGCCCAGGGATGCGGCCGTTCTGCTGGTCTCGCCGATTCTGGGGGAGTTCACCCGCGCCTACCCGCAATTGCGCCTGGATGTGATGGTCGAAGACCGCATGATCGATATCGTCGCTGAAGGCTACGACGCCGGTATCCGCTATGGCGCCACCGTGCCCCAGGACATGGTGGCCGTGCCACTGACGGGTGAGTTGCGCTGGATCATGGTCGCCTCCCCGTCCTATCTGGACAGTGCCGGCACGCCGAAAGTACCTGCAGACCTGCTGCAGCACGCCTGTGTACGCATGTACCTGGGCGATAAAACCACTTACAAATGGGAATTGGGTAACGGCGCCCGCCAACAACGTATTGATGTGCCCGGCCATTTCAGCGCGGCGGACACCCAGACCATCGTCGACGCGGCGCTGCAAGGCGTGGGCATCGCCTACTGCCTGCAGAACCGCGTGCAACAAGAGCTTGCGGACGGACGCCTGATTGAGGTGTTGCCCGATTGGGCCTGTGTGGGTGCCCCGCTGTGCATGTACTACCCCAGCCGCCGCCAGTCACAACCGGGGCTGCGTCAGCTGGTGGAGTTGATTCGCCTGCGTGCAGCTCAGGCTCAGGCGTAAAGCAAGGCGCCAGGTCAGTCCTGACGCTCGGTGTTGCCCACATCCGCCGCCTCATCCAGATCATTGAGCGGCACCTCGGCATCATCCATCAGCGAGCCGGGGTCTTCATTGCCCGGGTCGTTGAGTTCCTCGTCCAGCGTTTCCTCACGTTCGTCTGACATGACCGTCTCCTCTAACCGCCTTGGGTATCGATATCGGCATCGGTTTCAGGCTTGGGCTCGCGCTCAGGCTTGAAGTCAGGACTGTAGTCGTTTTCCCGTGCCTTCGGGTCCTTGACGGGTTGGGGATCTTTAGGCGCGTCGGCTCCGGTGGCGGGTTGATTGCTTTTGCTCATGGTTTACCTCCTCGCAGCGTCAGAAAAATACAGCTGCCTGAAGTTAAGGTCGCGCTCAGCGCCCGGAAGTTCCAACTGTTCAAGAACCGGGGTTATCCACCTGGATATAAAACGCATACGCCCCCAGCAACAGCCAAAACACCATGAACAGCCACGGCGCGCGCATGGAAAACAGCAGCGACTTGCGATAGCCCTTGTGGGATGACTCGGTTTCACAGAACAGCGGGGAATCGTCGTACGCCAAGCCCATCACCGGCTCGCTGCGCAGCAGTTCGCTCTGTTTGTAGTGCCAGTGGTCGATGATTTCATAAGCCGCGCGGATGCCCGGCCACGCATTCAACGAACTGAGGATGCCGAGCATGACCAGGAACACCGGCACCACCAGGGTAAACAGCTTGCCCCACTCGGGGTTGAGGTTGCCCATGCCAGAGACAAACGCGATCACCAGAAAGGACTGTGCGGTGAGGTAGGCGTCGGTGCGGTTCGCCAGAATGCTGGTCTCGTACTGGATCTCACGGCGATAGAAGTCGAGGCGGTCCTTGGGCGAGCCGAAGATCTTGGCGTTGTGTTCGCTGTGGTCGGTCAGCGCCGCTTCGGGGGTGTTGGGTGAAATGATTCTGGGCACGGCAATGCTCCACACAGGTTCGAATTCCGTTAGAAGAACATGGCCTGAATGAAGTTCAAGTTTGTTCATGCACCAATCTGGAACACTGCCTGCACTTGTGGGGAGCGGGCATGCTCGCCACGGTGAGCCCTCCGTTGCCCTTGCAAGCCCCCTCGCCACAGGGAATTGCGCAGCCACAAGCATTCCGGCACAACCATTGCTTTATCCATTCATCTGCCCGCAAACAGGAGCATTCGTTACCCCCCGACCCAGAGCCGACCCCATAAGAAAGTAAGGACCAGCCCCAGTGGCACCCTGCGCCACGGGCTCATAAAAAAATGCGTTTTTTGCGGCAGTGCCACCCAAGCAAGCTGCCAACCAAGCAATGCAGGCACTGACAAGGTACTGGAATGGCTCGATCTTTCTTTGATGAAATGAATGACGCAGACGGCGCATGCCGTGCGCATTATCAGGATTTCTCCCGCTGGCTGGCCAACACGCCGCCGGAACTGCTGGCGCAACGGCGCCGCGAAGCCGATTTGCTGTTCCACCGCGCCGGGATCACCTTCACCCTCTATGGCGACGAACAGGACACCGAGCGCCTGATCCCCTTCGACATCATCCCGCGCAGCATCCCCGCCAGTGAGTGGGCCGTGATCGAACGCGGCTGCATCCAGCGCGTGAATGCACTGAACATGTTTCTCGCCGACATCTACCACGACCAGCGCATCATCAAGGCCGGGATCATTCCCGCCGACCAAGTGCTGGGCAACGAGGGTTACCAGAAGGCGATGGTCGGCCTGGACCTGCACCGCGATATTTACTCGCATATCTCGGGTGTGGACCTGGTGCGCGACGGCGACGGCACCTATTACGTGCTCGAAGACAACCTGCGCACCCCCAGCGGCGTGAGCTACATGCTCGAAGACCGCAAAATGATGATGCGCCTGTTCCCCGAAGTGTTCGCCAAACAGCGCATCGCGCCGGTGGACCACTACGCCAACCTGCTGCTCAAGACCCTGAAAAGCTCAAGCCGCCTCGACAACCCGAATGTGGTGGTGCTGACCCCGGGCCGCTTCAACAGTGCATTCTTCGAACACGCGTTCCTCGCCCGGGAGATGGGCGTGGAACTGGTGGAAGGCGCGGACCTGTTTGTGCACGACCTCAAAGTGTTCATGCGTACCACTGACGGCCCCAAGCCGGTGGACGTGATTTACCGGCGTATCGACGACGCCTTCCTCGACCCCAAAGCCTTCAACCCCGACTCCATGCTCGGCGTGCCTGGCCTGGTTGCCGCGTACTGCGCCGGCAATGTGGTACTGGCCAATGCCATCGGCACCGGCGTGGCGGATGACAAATCCATCTACCCTTACGTACCGGAAATGATCCGCTTCTACCTCGACGAAGAACCGGTGCTGCAAAACGTGCCGACCTTCCAGTGCCGCAAGCCTGACGAACTGTCCCACGTGCTGGCGCACCTGCCGGAACTGGTGGTCAAGGAAACCCAGGGCTCCGGCGGCTACGGCATGCTGGTCGGCCCGGCTTCGACCGCTGCTGAAATCGAGGACTTCCGCCAACGCATCAAGGCGCGGCCTCACGCCTACATCGCCCAACCGACCCTGAGCCTGTCCACCTGCCCCACCTTTGTCGAAAACGGCATCGCGCCACGGCATATCGACCTGCGGCCTTTCGTGCTTTCCGGCAAGGAAACCCGCCTGGTGCCCGGCGGCCTGACCCGCGTGGCATTGAAGGAAGGCTCGTTGATCGTCAACTCGTCGCAAGGCGGCGGAACCAAGGACACCTGGGTGGTGGAGGGCTGAGTATGTTGAGTAGAACCGCCGCAGATCTGTACTGGATGTCCCGTTACCTGGAGCGTGCCGAGAACCTGGCGCGCATGCTGGAAGTCAGTTATTCGCTGTCGTTGATGCCCCAGGCCGGGCGCAGCGATGGGCTGGACGAACTGGCCATGTCGTTGCTCAGCAGCGGCACCCTGGACAGTTACCTCGAACGCCACAAGCAACTGGACGCCGAGCGCATGCTGCACTTCTTCGCCCTCGACGAAGAAAACCCGGCCAGCATCTACAACTGCCTGCGCGCCGCCCGTGGCAATGCCCACGCGGTACGCGGGCGCATCACCGCCGACATGTGGGAAAACCTCAACGCCACCTGGCTGGAAATGCGCAGCATCGCCGCCGGCGGCCTGGCGCGGCATGGCATCAGCCACTTCTGTGACTGGGTCAAGCAGCGTTCGCACCTGTTCCGGGGCGCGACCTCGGGCACCATCATGCGCAATGACGCCTACCGGTTCATTCGCCTGGGCACCTTTGTCGAGCGCGCGGATAACACGTTGCGCCTGCTGGATGCGCGCTACGAGATGTTCGGCGAAGAGTCCGAAGAAGTCAGCGACTTGTCCGCCCGTGGTTACTACCAGTGGAGCGCCCTGCTGCGTGCGCTGTCATCGTTCGAGGCGTATACCGAGCTGTACCCGAATGCGCTGAATGCCCGTTCCGTGTCCGAACTGCTGCTGTTGCGCAGTGACGTACCGCGTTCGCTGCACGCGTGCATTGAGGAACTGAGCCATATCCTCGCGGACTTGCCCGGCAGTTATGGCCGCACGGCGCAGCGCCTGGCGGCCGAGTTCGAAGCGCGGTTGCGCTACACGGGCATCGACGAAATCCTCGAAGACGGTTTACACAGCCGCCTCACGGACTTCATCGACACCGTGCGTGAGCTGGCGCGGGCGATTCACAGCTCGTACCTGGAAATGGTGTGAGTGCATTGCAGTCACTTATCTGTCATTTCGGGTGATTGACCCCTCTTCTGTACCGCTCTTATGTTGGGCAGGTGAAATGCCTTCCCCTCATAAGAACAGGTACAGAGCATGTCCGAGTTAACCTTGGCCCCGGCCGCCGCCCATACCCTGCAACGTTGGCACGCGATGTTGGCCAACCGCGATCTCAAAGCCCTGCCCGAACTGCTGGCACCCGACGCCGTATTCCGCTCGCCCATGGCCCACACGCCCTACCCTGGCGCGCCCGTGGTGTCGATGATCCTCAATACCGTGATCACTGTGTTTGAAGACTTTGCCTATCACCGTGAACTGGCGACGGGCGATGGCCTGAGCGTGGTGCTGGAGTTCAGCGCACGGGTGGGCGACAAGCAGCTTAAGGGCATCGACCTGATTCGTTTCAACGAACAAGGGCAAATCATCGAATTTGAAGTGATGGTCCGCCCGTTGAGCGGGTTACAGGCTTTGGGGGAGGAAATGGGCCGACGCCTGGCGCCGTACCTGGCCAAGGCCAAATCCCAAGCCTGACACAGGACCACTGTGGGAGCGGGCTTGCTCGCGAAAGCGGTGGGTCAGTCAATTCATATGTATCTGACCCACCGCTTTCGCGAGCAAGCCCGCTCCCACACAGTGGTTTTGGGGTGGTTATTGGTTTTTCACCAGCACCGGCTCGGCACGGTATTGGTCCGGGAACAGCTTTTTAAGCTGCGCCACTTTCGGCAGGTCGTTGATCACGATGTAGGGGTAAGACGGGTTCTCGGTCAGGAAGTCCTGGTGGTAGGACTCCGCCGGGTAGAACGCCTTGCCCATTTCGACCTTGGTCACGATCGGCTTGTCGAACGCCTTGGCCGCATCCAGCTGCGCGATGTACGCCTGGGCGACTTTCTGCTGCTCGGCATTCTGCGCAAAGATTTCCGAGCGGTACTGGGTGCCGCTGTCCGGGCCTTGACGGTTCAGCTCGGTGGGGTTGTGCGCCACCGAGAAGTAAATCTGCAACAGCTTGCCGTAGCTGACCTTGCTCGGGTCGTAGGTCACCGACACCGACTCGGCGTGGCCGGTATCGCCTTCGCTGACGGACTCATACTGCGCGGTGCCTGCTGCACCGCCGTCGTAGCCGGACACGGCGTTTTTCACGCCTTGGACGTGTTGAAAAACGCCCTGCACGCCCCAGAAGCAACCGCCGGCAAAGACCGCCGTTTGCAGGTTACCGGCCTCGGCCGGCAGGTCGAATGCCGGCGGCGCGATCATCACCGCGTCTTCAGCACCACCGAAGGAGAACGCCGAGCTTTGGCCGACAAAAGCGGCAAAGGCGAGCACAGGTACAAACTTGAGTAATTTCATCACAGTCACTCCAGAACCTCTGAGTAAACAGGGTCAGAAATGTGGGAGCGGGCTTGCTCGCGAAAGCGGTCTGACAGTCACAGATGTATTGGCTGATCTGCCGCATTCGCGAGCAAGCCCGCTCCCACAGGGGATTGGGGTTTACTTTAAATTTGGTTAGCCGAAAGTGAAGGCATACGCCGATACGTTCGGGTCCAGAAATTCAATGCTGAAGGTCCGGTCCTGCACGGCACCTGGCTGACGAACCAGCTGATACAAACGCTGCTCGGTCACCGTGCCGCTGCCATCCGGCGCCACGTCGGTACCGTGGGCGTCGCCTGGGGCCTGGCCGTCGATGCTGACTTTGAAGCGCACCGGCTTGCCATCGGCGCCCGGGCCCAGCACCAGGTGCAGGTCACGGGCATGGAAGCGGTAGACGATGCGCCCGCCCGCCTGGTCGAGGGTGGCTTGCTGGCCACCGACGTTCCATTGGCCTTCCAGGGTCCAGTTGTTCAGGGCCAGCTTGCCCGCCACCGGGTAGTTCACCACCTTGTCGGTAGCCAGGGTGCCGGTGGTCACGAAGTTCTCGGCGCGCTGGAAGCCCAGGTAGGTTTCCGGCGATTGCACTTCATTGCTGTCCGGCGCCTGCTGCACGCCCTTGGCATCGGCTTCGATCAGGCCGCCTGCGACGTTTTTCGCGCCGGCTTCGCGCAACAGCTGCTGGATCACCCGCTCCGACTCGGCGTAGTCGCCCTCGCCAAAGTGGTGGTAACGAATCTGGCCCTTGGCATCGGCAAAGTAATGCGCCGGCCAATACTGGTTGTTGAAGGCGCGCCAGATTTTGTAGTTGTTGTCGATGGCCACCGGATAGGTGATGCCCAAATCCTTCATGGCCTTGGTGACGTTGTTCACATCGCGTTCAAACGCGAATTCCGGGGCGTGCACGCCAATCACCACCAGGCCCTGGTCGTGGTACTTCTCGGCCCAGGCTTTCACATAGGGCAAGGTGCGCAGGCAGTTGATGCAGGAGTAGGTCCAGAAATCCACCAGCACCACTTTGCCTTTCAAGCCCTCGGCCGTCAGTGGCGGGCTGTTGAGCCATTGCACCGCGCCATCCAGCGGCGGCAACGCGCCTTCGATCGGCAGCGAATTGCCGTGGTCCGCCGCCGCCATCATCGCGCCGCCGGCCATCATTGCACTGCCCTTCTGTTCAGGCTTGGCGTTCAGGTGATCGACCAGGCTTTGCTCCAGGCCGCCCGTGGATGCGGTGGACAAGCGCGACAACACACCGGTGTCCAGACCCAACGCGATGGCGGCTACACCGGCCAGCATCAACGCGCCCAAGCCACGGCGCAGCCATTCACCGGCACCGAGGGATTTTTTCATGAAACCAAAGACTTTACCGCCGACCAGCAGCGCCAAGGCCAGGGAGGTCGCAGCACCGGCGGCGTAGGCCAGCAACAGCAAGGTAGTGCCGATACTGGCGCCCTGCAGCGCGGCCCCGGTCAACACCAAACCGAGAATCGGCCCGGCGCATGGCGCCCACAGCAAACCGGTGGCCACGCCGATCAGGAACGAAGCGCCCGGACGGGGTTTGGCATCGGCCCCGGCGGCTTCCGACAGACGACTGCCGGCGGCCACCAGCGGCCGCGTCAGGCGTTCCGAGAGTTGCGGCAGCAACAGCGTGAGTCCGAACAGGGCAACGCACAGCAACGCGAGCCAACGCCCGTACTGATTGACTTGCACCACCCAACCGCCGCCCACCGCCGCCAGTGAGGCCACCAGGGCGAATGTCACCGCCATCCCCGCTAACAGCGGCAAGCCACTGCGCATAAACGGCTGCCCGGTGCGAGCGAAGACAAAAGGCAGAACAGGCAGGATGCACGGGCTGACAATTGTCAGCACGCCGCCCAGATACGCGAGAACCAGGAGCCACATGGGATCGTCCCTTATAAGAATTGATAAACATCGGCTTAAGCCGCCGTAAACGTCATGGCCGTGCCATTCATGCAGTAGCGCAGACCGGTCGGCGCCGGGCCGTCGTCAAACACGTGGCCTTGGTGGCCACCGCAACGGCGGCAGTGGATTTCCTTGCGCACCACGCCATAGGAGGTGTCGGTGTGGCTGGCCACGGCGTTGTCCAGCGGCTGCCAGAAACTTGGCCAGCCGGTGTGGCTGTCAAATTTGGTGGCCGAGGAAAACAGCGGCAAGGCGCAACCTGCGCAAGCGAAAGTGCCGGTGCGGTGTTCGTCATTCAGCTTGTTGCTGTAAGGGCGTTCGGTGCCCTCCTCGCGCAGCACGTCGAATTGTTCGGCGGTGAGCAGGCTGCGCCATTCGGCTTCGGTGTGGTTGACCTCAAAGGTCTCGGCAGCCTCGGCCTCGGTGATCATGTTGAGCTGTTTCAGCAGGCCACCGGCCAGAACGGCGACGCCCAGGCCACCACCGGCCAGCAGCATTTGTCGACGTGAGTACATGGCGTTTTCCTCAATGAGCGATAACGCCATCCTGCGCGCCGGGCGGTCGCGAAATCCTCACGCAGAGTTAAACAATTCGTGATAACTACACTGTGTCAAAACCCGCACAATGCGCGCACCACAAGCAAAGGTTTTCTGCATGGAACAGCCCAAACGTGTCCTGGTGGTCGAGGACGATGCGCATATTGCCGACTTGATCTGCCTGCACCTGCGTGACGAACAGTTCGAGGTGGTGCACAGCGCCGACGGCAACGAAGGGTTGCGCCTGTTGGAGCAAGGCGGCTGGGATGCCTTGATCCTCGACCTGATGCTGCCCGGCGTCGATGGCCTGGAGATCTGCCGCCGCGCCCGGGCCATGACGCGCTACACGCCGATCATCATCACCAGTGCGCGCTCCAGCGAGCTGCACCGCATTCTCGGCCTGGAACTGGGCGCCGACGATTACCTGGCCAAGCCGTTCTCGATGCCGGAGCTGGTGGCAAGGGTCAAGGCCCTGCTGCGCCGGGTCGATGCCATGGCACGCAACCTGAAAATGGACGCCGGCAGCCTCGACCTCAACCACTTGTTCATCAACCCGCTGACCCGCGAAGCCACCCTGCAAGGCCAGCGCCTGGACCTCACGCCGCGTGAGTTCGACTTGCTGTACTTTTTCGCACGCCAGCCGGGCAAGGTGTTTTCGCGCATGGACCTGCTCAATGCCGTGTGGGGTTACAGCCACGAAGGCTATGAACACACGGTCAACACCCATATCAACCGCCTGCGCGCCAAGGTCGAAGCCGACCCGGCCAACCCGGCGCGCATCCTCACGGTGTGGGGCCGTGGCTACAAGTTTGCCGAGGGCCCGCCATGAAGCTGACCCTGACCCAACGCCTGTCGGTGGTGTTCGCCGTCTTGCTGGTGATCTGCAGCGGCACCTCGGCGTGGCTGCAAGTACGCTCCAACCACATGCATGAGCTGGAAGTGGTGCAAGGCCTGTCCCGCGACCTGGCGGCGCACATTGCCCGTGACACCCAATTGATGGACGCCGACGGCCTCAAGCCCGACGCGGTGCGCAATTTGTTCAGCCAGTTGATGCTGGTCAACCCAAGCGTGGAAGTGTACTTGCTCGATATCGACGGCCGCGTGGTGGGCAATGCCGCGCCCAGCGGGCATTTGTTGCGCGATCACGTGGACCTGGCGCCGGTGCGGCGTTTCTTGAGCGGCGCCATGCTGCCGATCCTCGGCGATGACCCGCGCAGCGTCGACGGGCGCAAGGTGTTCAGCGCCGCACCGCTCAAGGCCAACGGCCAGCAAACCGGTTTCCTGTATGTGGTGCTGCTCGGCGAGGCCCATGACGTGTACGACGCCAAGGACGCTACCGGTATGGCGTTGAAAATCGCGTTGTGGTCCATCGGCCTGGTGGCGTTGCTGTGCCTGATGGCCGGCCTGATCGCCTTTGCCTGGATCACCCGCCCCTTGCGCCAGTTGACGGACAAGGTCGGCCGGTTCGACATCAATGGAGCGCCAAAACCCGTACAAGTCCCTACGCCGGAACTGGACAGCAGCGACGAAATCGCCGTGCTCGACCATGCCTTCGTACAAATGGAAAACCGCCTGGGTGAACAGTGGCGGGCCATCACCCACCAGGACCAGGAACGCCGGGAGATGGTCGCAAATATTTCCCATGACCTGCGCACACCCCTGGCCTCGCTGCATGGCTACCTGGAAACCCTGTCCCTCAAGGACGCCAGCCTCAGCCCCGAAGAGCGCCGCCGTTACCTGGGCATTGCGCTAGACCAGAGCCGCAAGGTCGGCGGCCTGGCCCAGTCATTACTGGAACTGGTGCGCCTGGAACACGGTTTTGTACAGCCGGTGATCGAAGGATTCTCGCTGCCGGACCTGGTGCAGGACATCTTCCAGAAATTCGAACTGACCGCCGAAGCCCGCGGCATCACCCTCACCGCTACCCTGCCGCCGCAGGTGCCGACGGTGCTGGCGGATTTGGGTTTGATCGAGCGGGTACTGACCAACCTGCTGGACAACGCCTTGCGCCATACGCCGGTCAACGGTGAGGTCGAAGTGATCCTGGCACCGACGCCCCATGCCGTGGGCGTGACCGTCAGCGACAGTGGCCCCGGCATCGACACCGAACTGCGCGAAGGCCTGTTCCTGCGCGCCTTCACCATTGGCGGCGCACGCCGTGATGGCGGCCTGGGCCTGCGTATCGTGCACCGCATCCTGCAATTGCACGGGCGCAGTATCCAACTGGTAGACCGCCCCGGCCATGGTGCAACCTTTACCTTTTCCCTAGAAACCCGAGCATCAGCGCGTTGACCTGCGCCCCTTGCTCGTTCTGGATCCAGTGACCGCAGTTGGCCAACACATGCTGTTCCAGGCGCGGCACTGTATCGGGCATGCGCTTGAGGGTGTGAGCCTCGAACACGCCCACCGGGTCGCGGTCGCCAATCAGGAAGAGTGTGGGCTGCAGCACTTGCCGGCCCGCCAGGAACTCGGTGCGCTGCCAGTTGCGTTCGAAGTTGCGGTACCAGTTCAACGGGCCGCGAAAGCCGTGTTGGGTAAAGGTCTGCACGTACACCTCCAGGTCCGCTTGGCTGCACCAGCCCGGCAAGGCTTTCGGCGCAGCAACGCCCTCAAGCAACGTGGCGCTGGGCGGTTTCTTTTGCAAAAACACGTCCTGATCCTGCATGAACAGTCGCAGCGTGCGTTCGATATCGGCATTCAACTCCCGCTCGGCCACGCCGGGTTCCTGGAAATACAGGATGTAATTGAATCGGTCGGCATACAGCTCGCGCAGAATCTCGATCACCGGCCGGCGGGCGCGCCCGGCAAAAGGGACGGACATGGTGATCAAGTGCGTCACGCGCTCGGGTTCCAACAACGCCAAGTGCCAGGCCACCACGGCGCCCCAGTCATGGCCGACCATCACCACCTGCTTTTGCCCGAAGTGATCCATGGCCTGCTGGATATCGGCGCATAAGGTCAGCACGTCGTAATCGGCAACGCCCTCGGGTGAACCGGATTGACCGTAGCCGCGCATTTCGGGGGCGTACACCCGATAACCTGCGGCCACCAGGGCAGGCATCTGCTCGCGCCAGGAATGCCAGCACTCAGGAAAACCGTGCAGAAGCCAGATGGGCTGGCCGTGTTCGGGGCCGGCAATGTGGACACATAACGCGATACCGTTGACGGTGATGGTCTGCTCGGTCATGGGCGTGGCCTTCCTCAAGGTTTTGCCCAGCGTGCAGGATTGCGCAGGTTGCAGCCAGCATCATTGATGGCCGGAATGACTCAGGCCAGCGCCCACCAACGGGGCAATAACTGCCGCACCCGCGCCTCGCCAAAGCGGTCGTCAATCAGCATCACCACGCCTTCGTCCTGTTGGCTGCGGATCACCCTCCCCGCCGCCTGCACCACTTTCTGTATGCCGGGGTACAGGTAGGTGTAGTCGTAACCGGAACCGAAAATCGCGGCCATGCGCGCTTTCATCTGTTCGTTCACCGGGTTCAGCTGCGGCAACCCCAAGGTGGCAATAAACGCCCCGATCAGCCGCGCCCCCGGCAGGTCGATACCCTCGCCAAACGCGCCGCCCAACACGGCAAAGCCGATACCCCGGCTGTGCTGGGTGAATTGATCGAGAAAAGCCTGGCGCTCGGCCTCGGCCATGCCGCGTGATTGCAACCACAGCGCGACCTGCGGATGCCGCTCGGCCATCAACTGTGCCACCTGTTGCAGGTAATCGAAGCTGCTGAAGAACGCCAGGTAGTTGCCCGGCCTCTGCGCAAACTGCTGGGCGAGCAATTCGACAATCGGTTCCAGCGAAGCCTGGCGATGCACAAAGCGCGTGGATATCTCACTGACGATGCGCACCTGCAATTGCTCGGCCTTGAACGGTGACTCCACATCCACCCACGCGGTGTCTGCCGGCAAGCCCAACAGGTCAGCGTAGTAATGACGCGGGCTCAGGGTCGCGGAAAACAGCACACTGCTGCGCGCGGCGGTCAACCTGGGCCGGATGAATTCGGCCGGCACCACGTTGCGCAGGCACAGGGTCGAAGCACTGCGCTTGCCACCGAATTCGCGCTTGCTGATATCGAAGATGAAGTGCTCGTCGAACAGCTCGGCCACCTTGGCAAATTGCAGGGCCTCGAAATAGAAGGCTTGCAGGTCGCCGCTGAGGGCTTCGGGGTGATCGTTGAAGTAATCGCCCATGGCGCTGGCACACAGGCTCAAGGCCTGAAGTAACTTGTCGGGTTTGCTGGCGTAGGCCTGGTACGGCGAGACCTGTTCCTTGTGCAGGGCATTCCATTCGCGGTTCAGGCGTTGCAGGGGTTTCTTCAGCGGCTCGGGCGCGCTGTCGCGCAAGGTCTTGAGGCTGTACTGATCGAGGCTCGCGCTGTACATCGAGCGTGCGCGCTCCACCAGGTTGTGCGCTTCGTCCACCAGCACGGCGGCGCGCCACTGATTGAGCTGGGCGAGGCCGAACAGCATGGCGCCGAAGTCGAAATAGTAGTTGTAGTCAGCGACGACGAGGTCGGCCCAGCGCGCCATTTCCTGGCTCAGGTAATAGGGGCAGACGTTATGGGCCAGTGCGACTTCACGCAGGTTGCGCTGGTCCAGCAGGCGCACATTGGCGGCAGCCATGCGTGCGGCGGGCAGGCGGTCGTAAAAACCCTTGGCCAGCGGGCAGGAATCACCGTGGCAGGCTTTATCCAGGTGTTCGCAGGCTTTGTCCCGTGCCACCAGTTCCAGCACGCGCAAGGGCAAGTCGGGGCAGCTGTCGTACAAAACCTGGGCGGCATCCAGTGCCAGCTTGCGGCCCGGGGTCTTGGCGGTGAGGAAAAACACTTTGTCCAGTTGCTGGGGCGCCAGGGCCTTGAGCATCGGGAAGATCGTGCCGACGGTCTTGCCGATGCCGGTGGGCGCCTGAGCCATCAGGCAGCGCCCGGTGCTGACCGCCTTATAGACCGTTTCGGCCAACGAGCGCTGGCCGGGGCGAAAGGCCGCATGGGGAAACGCCAGGCCTTGCGCAGCGCGGTTGCGCGCGTCGCGGTGCTGCATTTCGCGTGTGGCCCAGCCGAGGAACAGCGCGCATTGCGCGTGGAAAAACAACTCCAGCTCGGCCGCCTGAAAACGCTGGTTCAACAGCGTTTCACCCTCGCCGACGATATCGAAATACACCAGCGCCAAGTCGATTTCACTGAGCCCCAGCTTCTGGCACATCAGCCAGCCATAGACCTTGACTTGCGCCCAATGCAATTGGCGGTGGTTGGCGGGCTGGGCGTCGAGGTCGCCGCGGTAGGTTTTCACCTCTTCCAGGCGATTGCTGTCGGGGTCGTAGCCGTCCGCCCTGCCCCGCACGGTGAGCTGCCGGTATACGCCTTCCAGCGCGACTTCAGGTTGATAGTGCGCGCTGCGCCGCGAGGCCACCGTGCGATGGCCGACAATACCTTCCTGGGCGCTGGGTGACGGCGTAAAGCGCAGATCAAGGTCACCGACCTTGGCCGTGAACTCACACAGTGCCCGCACGGCCACGCTGTAGCTCAAGCGGACTCTGCCCAGCGCACATAGCAGACGGTGACCGGCATCTGGTACTCGGCGCAGAATTCCAGCCAGCGCAGTTGGTTGTCTTGCAGGCGGTCACCGGGGCCTTTGACCTCAATCATGCGGTAGGTTTTCTGCGCGGGCCAGAACTGGATCAGGTCCGGCATGCCGGCGCGGTTGGCGCGAATGTCCAGCAGCAAGCGTTCAAACCAGTAACGCAGGTGGTCGGCGGGCAGGCACTCCAGGGCTTGTTCCAGCAGCTCTTCACTGAGCAGGTTCCAGAACACGAACGGCGACTGGATGCCCCATTTGTCCACATAGCGCTGGCGAATGGTGGCTTTGTAATGCTCGCCTTGCAGTTGCTCGAAGCACGCGGTGAACAAGGTGGCGCGGCGCTGGTGAAAGTCTTCGCTGTGCAGGTCCACCGGCCCGCGCTGGAACGGGTGGAAAAACGCGCCGGGCAAGGGCGCGAAGATCGCATCCCAGCACAGCAGGCCGAACAACGAGTTGATCAGGCCGTTTTCGACGTAATGCACCGGCCCTTGCGGCTCGCTCAAATGGGCCTGCACGCAATACTCAACCGACACCAGCGGCTCAGGCAAAGCCAACGCCAGATCCAGGCGCGGGACTTCCCGGGGCTTGACCTTGGGCAGCGCCGGCTCGCCCAACTTACGCCGCAGGCGTGGCAGCACGCGTAATAAATGCTGGGCTTCGGCGGCGCTTTCCGGAGCCTGTTGGGCGGTGCACGCCAGCGCCATCGCCTGGGCGTAGTCTTCCTGGCGCTCCAGCACGCGGATCAGCCGTGAGCGTGCGCCAGGGTAGGCACACTGGCGGTAAATCTGCGCTGCCAGCCCCAATTCAGCACTGCGCTCGCAATACTGGCCGACCTGAAACAACAGCTTGGCGCGACGTTTTTCCAACCAGGGGTTGTCGGTGTGCAACGTGGCAATCTGCGCCAGCACGCCTTCCAGCGCTTCACCCGCCTCGTACGCTTGCTGACACTGGTGCAGGAACAGAAACCCCTGCACGTCCTCGCGATTGCGCAGGCCACGGGACTCGGCGCAGAACGCGACTTTTTCGTAGGTGTAGATGCCCAGGTCGGCCAGCACGAACTCCGACCAGTCCTGGTACAGGTTGCCGAAAAACATCAGGCGCAGGCGGTCGCACAGGTCCATCACCGTGAGGCTGTAGAGCGCATCGTTCAGTTGCGGGCACCAGTGGGCAAAGCTGCGGCGCTCGGGGAACTGCGCCGCCAATGTCTCCAGCCAGTCGGCCTTTTTGCCTTTGGGTTGCTCGATCCATGGCTTGAAAGCCCCAAGGATTTCGCCTTTTTGCAGCAAGGCGAACAGTTCTTCAAACGCGAGCAACCCCTGAGTATCGACCCACCCCTGCTCCACCAACGCCAACGCGGCCGTGTGGGTGCAACCGATCTCGAGATAATTGAGCTTGCTCGCCCGAAAATGCACACCCTTGCGCATCACCATGCGCACCAAAAGGGCCTGGGAGGCCTGCGGCAACCTGTCGAATTGCTGAATAAACTGCAATTCGTCGGGGTCGAGCAAATCGGCATAGCGTTGCCCCAGCCACAGCAGCACTTGGCGGAAGTTATGCAGGTAATACAAGGGGTCGTCGAGGGGGTTGGCCATGTCGCGCGCCGATCAAATACTGGTTATGCATACAGAGTGCCGTCGCAAATGCCTTGTTGCAATCGGTAATAGATAAATGGCGCACGCAACTTTCCGTATAAAAGTGATCAGATGAGGGTGTCGATCGCGTAACATTTGCTGCCCGCAGCCCATTGCGCGGGACTTTCCAGGGTTAAAGGTAAGGGTTATGAACATGAAGAATTTGGGTCTGCCACTGGTTGCACTCACTTTTCTGGTATTGGCCGGTTGCTCGACGCAAACGGTGGTGACGTTGCAAAACGGCACACAGTATTTGACCAAGGATTCGCCGAAGACCAAAACAGCGGACGGGTTCTACGAATTCACCGACATCGCCGGCAAGCACATCCGTGTCAAAGCCGATGACGTGGCGACGGTACGCAGCGAAAAATGACAACAAAAAAGCCCCGCAAATGCGGGGCTTTTTTTGGCGGTTCATCACCGGTAGTACGGGTGGTAGTAATACGGATGATAGTAGGGATGGTAATAGTACGAATGGTAGTACGGGCGGTAGCAGCACGGGCCCGGATAGGCCGGGTACACCGCACACCCGCCGAGCCCCAGCAGCACCAGGGCACACAGCAGCAAACGAATTCGGAACATGCTCGGCTCCTCACACATGACGCGCGAAACATCTCGCAGGTAGTCATTGAACGTTTGAGCCGGTGCAATCCGTCGTCGTGTTCAGTGAAGATTAATTTACCGAAGGATTTGCCTCGCTATGGCGTTTAACCGGTAAGTCGCTTTCATCTCTGAAGGCGCAGCACGGAGAACGACAGCCATGGCACGCATGCCCCGAGCACTACGCGCGCTTTTCCTGATCCCCCTGACACTGGCAGCGCTGGCTAGCGCGCCAGCCTTTGCCGACACCATCATCATTCGCCAGCCGCCACGGGTGGTCGTGGTGCAAGCCCCGCCGCCGCCGGTGTATTACGGGCATTGGGGCTATGCGCCACGACCTTACTACTATCCGCATCATTATTACGGCTACGGGTATGGCTACCCTCGGCCGTACTGGCACCGCGGCTGGTAAAGGCAGCGCGTGGCGTCAGCTGATGGAAACACCATCGGCCCACAGGCCGCCATGGCCGACGCCCACCAGCGTCACCGAGTCGGCGCCAAAGGTGAGCACCGTATCGGCGCCGACCACCTTCACGTGGTCACGCAGGTCGGTGCTGCCTTGCACGTCCTTGAACACCAGTTTGTCGCTGGTCTGGTAGCCAATCACGCGGTCATTGCCGAAGTGGCCACTGAACAGAAAGGTGTTATGCCCACTGTTGTCGCGGATCGTGTCGTTGCCCTTGCCGCCTTCGATAAAATCCGCGCCCTTGCCGCCCTGGATCAGGTCGTTGCCGTCGCTGCCGATAATGAAGGTGTTGCCTTTGTGGGGCTCGGCATTGCGGTTCAGGTCCTGTACCCAGGTGTTGGCCCGGGCCGGGTCGGACAGGTTGGCGACGATCACCGTGGAGTCGCGGGTCATCTGGTCGTAGAAGCCGGATTCAAGAATGCGCGTCATGCCGTCGCCATAACCGGTGGGCAGGTGCGACACCCAGGTCGGCAGGTTGACGATGGAAAACGGCAGCACATTCCACAGCGACGAGGCGTAGTGGTCGTTGAAGCTGACGATATTGTCGGTGGTCGACTCGTGGGGTTTGTCATGCACGCCCAGGGACGACAGGTTGAAGGATGAACCGTCGAGCGCGCGGAACACCGGGTCGTTCTCGTAGCCGATATTCAGCACCTTGTCGCTGGCGCTCTGGGTGGGCGAAGCGTAGGCCACATAGTTGGAGTCCTTGTAGAACCCCGACCATTTGTTGGTACTCAGGTCCGCCATGCTGTTGACCGCCAGCCCGCCGAGGCTATGGCCGCTGACCACCACGTCCTTGCCGGTCAGACCATGGGCGCTGGCATAGTCAGCGACGTTTTTGAGCAAGCCGCCAAAGGCTTCGCCGGAGTAATTTTTTGCATAGTCCTTGGGGCCGAGTGCGGCGAGCAAATCACTGATGATGTCGCCGATGGAGTCGCTGATCAGGGTTTCCCGTGGCCCGGACGTGCCGCGAAAACCGATGCCGATTTCGAGCAACTTGCCCGCATCATCGTATTTGCCCAGCACCTCGACCTGCGCCGTGGTGTAGCCGGCTTTTTCACCGAAAAACGTGCCCCGTGCATCCACCTTGCCGCTGTAGCCCAACGTACTGGCGCTGATCGGCGTCCACCCGGCCTTTTGCACCGCTTCAAGGGCGGCTTTTTCCGAATCAGGGTTCCACGGAATGCCGGGAATCACACCCTGTGAGTCCGTGCTGCCCAGCAGCGCACTCACCAGCGTGGCCGGCAAGCCAAGCCCCAGGCCGTTGTGCTGGTAGCCCACGGCAAAGCCGTTATCCAGGTTGTGGTAGGAATACAGCGTGATCGCCATGGCATCGGCAAACAACGCTTTGGAGCCCTCGGTGCCGAGGTTTTTATAGTCAAAGATACCCATGGTAGTGCCTCTCTGTTGTTGGATTTGTAGAGAAAGCCGAAATACTCATTAGCCTGTTTAAGCGCCGAGCTTGTGTGGGAGCTGGCTTGCCTGCGATGCGGGCGCCTCGGTGAGTCAGTCAGACCGAGGTGATGCCATCGCAGGCAAGCCAGCTCCCACAGAAGCCAGCGCCCACACAAACCCTGTCCCATTCAAGGGGTGCGTAAATCTTTAGAACGCCCAGTCGAGGCTCAACCCCACCCCGTGAACCTTGTCTTTACTGGCCAGCAAGCCGTTGTAGTCAAAATTCACCCGTGCATCCTTGCTTAACGCCAGGCTGACCCGCGCGCCCACCAGCGCCGCGTCACGCACCATCGGCGCACTTTCCACGGCAAACGAAGGACCGCCCGAAGCAAACGCCAAGTGCCGCTCGGAATCGGTGCTGCTCAGGTTGTGCTGCCAGCCCAGGGTGCCGGACACCTCGAGTTGCTGATGGTCATTCACGTTGAAGGTTTTCAGGGCACGCACGCCCAAGGTACTCAGCACCACGTCGCGGGTGTCGTCGTGGCCCTTGAGCGCGGCAGCATCGCCCTTCTCGGTGAACCCATCACTGTCCAGGTGCACATAGGCCAGGTTGGCGAAGGGTTCCAACGCCAGGGGTTGCAGGTTGACGCGGTACGCGGCTTCGCCGAACACCTGAGTGCTGGTGGCATCCACTTTGACTTTTTGCTTGCCGGCCACATTGCCGTATTGCAGGTCACGCTTCACATCTGCACGGTGCCAGCTGTAAGTCGCGCCGCCGCTCAAACGCAAGGCGCCGATTTCATGCCCGGCGTACGCGCCGAAATGGTAGCTGTCCACCGAAGCACGGCTGTGGGTGTCATTGCCCATGTTCAGCGAAGTATCGCTGTAGCCGGCGACCAGGCCGATGCGGGTGGACTCATCGAGCGCACCGTCCACACCCGCCAACATGCCGCCGAGGGAGGTGGTGTAGCCCGCCGTGTCACTGCGGCTGTCAGTCTTGCCCCACGCGCCCAATGCCTTGACCCACACGTTGCCACGGCTGTCGACGGTCTGGCTGGATGCGCCCATCTCACCGTTGCGCAAACGCTCGCCTACGGCCTCACGCACGTAGCGGCTGTCGTTGATCAGTGCGGTTTCCACGGCCGGGTAGATTTCGCCGGACAGTTGCTGGAACGCGCCCTGTGCCGAGGCCGCCGTTGGCGCCAGCAGCAGGCTTTCATACACCGCGTTGCCCGCGCCCAACCTGTCGGCTGCGGCCGCCACGGCACGCTGGTTCGGCGTGGTGGCCACACTGGCAAAGCTGTTGGTGCGCACCACATCCAACTGCACACCGGTCGGTGCATAGTTCAACGTGCCGCCGACAAACAGGTAGTTGGGCACCACCGCGCCAAAGCTGCCGGTGATGCCGCCCGCCGCTTGCAGGATGTTGTACTGGCGGCCGATCAGGCTTTGGGCTTGGGCGTTGGTCAGCAGCGTCGGGCTGTTTTCCAGGGCCAGGGTCACGGTGCCGCCGTTGAGCGCGGCAGTGCCGCCAGCGACGATGCGGTCGCTACTGGTTTGCGACAATTCAACCGCATAGGTCGAACCGGCATCGAAGGTCACGTTACCGGCCACATTCAGCGTGCCGATGGAATTGCCCGGCGCCACGGTGCCGCCACTTTTCGCCGTCAACGAGCCGATACGCCCCGAGCCGCCCACCACGCCGCTCTGGCTGACGGTGACGTCAGAGGTGACCGAGCCATTGACCGCCAGCAGGCCTTGATTGACCAGGGTCGGGCCGCTGTAGGTGTTCGCGCCGGTCAGCACCAATGTGCCGATGCCCTGCTTGGTCAGGCCGCCATGCCCGGCGATGTCGTTGCTCCATACATCGCGCCCGCAATGGATATCATTGCATAGGCGCTGGGTCGGTTTACCGGCGTCCACCACCGCGCCCACGCCTGGCAAGTCCGCCACAAACTGCCCGCTGCCGTAGGCGCCGTCGATGCGGAATTCAGCCGGAATATCTTCAGCCGTAATGAACATCCCCGGCCCATTGACCGCCTTGCCCAGGTTGATCATGCCCCAGCCATAAAGGGAGTCGATGCCCGGCGCACCGAGGTCGGTGGCCGTGGTTTTGAGCAGCGTGGAGATCTGGTCACCGCTCATGTAGGGGAAGCGTTCCATCAGCACGGCTGCCGCACCGGCTACATGGGGCGCGGCCATGGACGTGCCGTTTTTGTTGGCCCAGTCGGTGGTGAGGTTGCTCAGGTCGGTGCCGTTGATGATCGAACTGAAGATCTTGGTACCCGGTGCCGACACGCAAAAACTCGCCGCATAACCGCAGCGCGACGAGAAGGTGCTGATCACATAGGGATCGGGGCTCGCGGTGTTCGGGTTTTGCTGCAATGCGGCGACCGACAGCCAGTTCGGTGCAATCTCCGGCACAAAGTACGCCAGGCCCGACATGGCGTCCGGGTTGTTGCGGTTGTAGTCGTTGCCCGCCGCAAAAATCGTCAGCACGCCACTGCGCGCTGCATCGATTGCGCCTTGATAAGCGCCTCCGGCAAGGGTGCCGAGGATCGGCCGGATGGTATTGAACTGCGCCTGGGCTTCATTGACAGTGAAGTTGGGGAACGCCGGATCGCGGCCGCCCTTGGCGTACTGATCACCGATGCCGATGCCCCAGCTGTTGTTGATGATGCGTGCGCCGCTGGCGACCAGCCCGTCCCAACCGGCTTTGTACACCGCGCCGTCGTTGCCGAGGATGATCCCGTCTTCGGGCCCTGGGTCGCCGTTTTCCGCCGTGATGATTTGCGCGTTGAACGCCACGCCATGCATAGGCCCGCCGTCTCGGTTGCCCGCGGCAATCCCGCCGACGTGGGTGCCGTGGTTGCCCAGCTTGCCGTTGGAATCCTTGGACGGCGTACCGTCATAGCGGAACGCGTCGCCCGCCTTTACCGGGATATACGGGTCGGTGTATTGGCGAATGCCCTCGGTGACGATCGTCACCACCTTGTTGGGGCTGGCGAATTCCGGGTGCTGGGCGTACACCGGCTGGTCAAAAATCCCCAGCTTCACGCCTTTGCCGGTATAGCCGGCAGCGTAGGCCGTGTCGGCCTGGATGGCGCCCAGGCCCCAATCGGCCTTGAACTCGTTGCTGCGCCAACTGGCGGCGTCGCCCACTTTGCCGGTTTCCACGTAGGGTGCGGCCTGGGCGGTCCCCAGGCTTGCCAGGCAGCACAGCAGCGCGCCGTATGGCACGCAGCTCAAGGCCTTGAGCGGGTAGCCCGGGCCTGTGTGAGTGGCGGTAAATAACCCTGACTTGCGTTTTTTCACGGTGACCTTCCTTAGTTTTCTTATTGCACTTATTTGAAAATCATCTCCACCCAACACCCTCGATCACCTGTGGGAGCTGGCTTGCCTGCGATAGCGGTGTACCAGCCAGCACCTTCGCCACTGACCGACCGCTATCGCAGGCAAGCCAGCTCCCACACTTTTTTGATCGATGGTGTTCTTTAGAACTGCCAGTTCAGGCTCAGCCCCACGCCCTGGGTTTTCTCGCGGCCACCCAACTGGCCGTTGTAGTCGAGGTTGACCCGCGTGGTCGGGCTCAGTGCCAGGCTGGCCTGCACGCCCACCAGCGCCGCGTCACGCAGCAATGGCGTGCTGCGCACCGCAAACTGCGGTCCACCGGCGACAAACCCCAGGCGCTCTTCGGACTCAACGGCGGTGAGGCTGTGCTGCCAACCCAGCGAGCCGGAAAGCTCGAGCTGTTGGTGGTCATTCAGCGGCAGGGTTTTCAGGGCGCGCAGGCCCAATGTGCTGAGCACCGCGTCGCGTCGGTCACTGCCGCGCTCCAGTGCTGCGGCGTCGCCTTTTTCGTGGAAGGAATCACTGTCCAGGTGCACGTAGGCCAGGTTGGCGAACGGCTCCAGGGTCAGGGGTTGCAGCCGGATGCGATAGGCAGCCTCGGTAAACAGCTGGGCGGTACGCGCATCCAGCTTGGCTTTTTGCTTGCCGCTGACTTCACCGTATTGCAGGTCGCGCTTCACATCGCCGCGATGCCAGCTGTAGGCACCGCCGACGCTGACACGCCAGTCGCCCAGTTCACGCCCGGCGTAAGCGCCGAAGTGGTAGCTGTCGACGGAGGCCGATGAGTGCGTGCCGCTGCCCATGTTCAACGAACTGGCGCTGTAGCCGGCGACCACACCCACACGGGTCTGCTCGTCCAGTGCGCCGTCCACACCGGCCAGCAGGCCGCCGATGGAGCTGGTGGTGCCGGCCGTTTCGCTGCGGCCGTCGGCCTTGCCCCAGGCACCGAGGGCCTTGAGCCACAGGTTGCTTTCACCGGCCACCGGCACATGGCGCAGGCGCTCACCCACGGCGTCACGCAGTTGCAGGCTGTCGTTAATCAGCATGGCGCCGATTGCCGGGTAGATTTCGCCGGACAGCTGTTGAAAGCCTTGCCGCGCAGCCGCTACCGACTCCGCCTGCAGCACACTTTCATACACCGGGTTGCCCGCGCCCAATTGTTCGGCGGCCGCAGCAACATTGCGCTGGTTACGGTTGGCAGCAACGCTGGCGAAGCTGTTGTTGTTCCGACCCACGTCCAACTGCACGCCATTGGCGGCATAGTCGAGGGTGCCGCCGAGGAACAGGTAGTTGGGCAACACTTGCCCGAACTGGCCCTGAACCCCACCCGCCGCCTGCAGGATGGAATACTGCCGGCCGATCAGGCTTTGTACCTGGCTCTGGCTGAGCAAAGTGGGGCTGTTTTCCAGCGCCAGGGTCAGGGTGCCGCCGCCGAGGATGGCTTTGCCGCCGGCCACAATGCGGTCGCTGCTGGTGGGCGTGAGTTCCACCGCGTAGGTGGAGCCCGCGCCCAGGTTCACATCGCCCGCCACCTGCAAGGTGCCCACGGAATTGCCCGGGGCCACGGTGCCGCCGTTGTTCACCGCCAACGCGCCAATCCGCCCGGAACCGCCGAGGGTGCCGCTGTTGTTGACGGTCACCGCCGAGGTCAGTGAACCATTCACCGCCAACAGGCCGCCGTTGACGGTCGTTGCACCGCGATAGGTGCTGTCACCGCTGAGCACCAGGCTGCCGGCGCCGGACTTGATCAGGCTGCCTTCATACACCCGGTTTGCCGCAGCGGCGTCACGCGCGCTGCCGACCGCGTAATCGGTCTTGTCTTGCTGGCTGGCACCCGCCGCCACGCCGTTTTGCCAGCCCTTGTCGATCAGGGTTTGTTGCCACGCCGTGTGCTCGGCACGGTCTTCGGCCTGGCGCTGAATCAAGGCCTGGTCGGAGATGCCGTTGCTCCACACATCGCCCTGCCCGGCGGCCAGGCTCACATTCATCGCGCCGAGCAATTGCCCAGGCCCGTGCATCGCACGGCCCAGGTCCGGCACGCCCCAGCCGACAATGGCATTGGGCGCCTGGGTGATCGAACCGTCGAGTTGAGTGGCGGTGGTCAACAGCACCTGCAACGCCTGCTCGTTGGTCATATACGGGTAGCGCTCCATCACCAGCGCCAGCGCGCCGGTGGCATGGGGTGCCGACATCGAGGTGCCGGATTTCACCCCATAACCGCCACCGGGCACCGTGCTGTTGATCAGCGCGCCCGGGGTGGAAATGCACCAATATTTGGCGATGCCGCACTTGTTGTACTTCTGGTTATTGGCTTTATCCAGCCCCGACACGGCGAGCCAGTGCCCCTCCAGTTCCGGCTGAAAATACGGCAGCGCCGAACGCACGCTGGCGTTCGCGTAGCCACTGTTGCCCGCACTGAACACGTTGATCACGCCGGCCTTGGCCACGTCGGCCGCCGCGTCCAGCCAGGTGCCTTGGTTGTAGTGCTGGGCATAGGCGGCGTGCAGGCCGCCGAGGGTCTGGTAACTGACATCCGGCGGCTGGCTGCCCCAGCTGTTGTTGATGGCGCGCACGCCGGAATCCACCAGCGCCGTGTACACCGCTTTGAAGTACTTGGGATCTGGCGTTGGGCCGAACAGAAAGCTGTCGTTGGCGTTGGTGTTGCCCACGTAGAGTTGCGCGTTATACGCCACGCCATGCATGCCCACGCCGTCACGCGCGGCGCCCATGGTGCCGGTGACGTGTGTGCCGTGGGAGTCGTTGTTGGGGTTCAGTGCACCGGTGGTGCTGAACGGGCTGCCGTTGACATAGCTGCCGGTGGCGGTGACCGCGTGGTAGCGGTCTTTGGACGCTTCGGGGTGCTCGGTGTCGAAACCCGAGTCCAGCGCGCCGATTTTTACCCCGCTGCCGGTGATGCCGGCGGCGTAGGCTTCATCCGCCTTCATGCGGCCAAGGCCCCAGTCGCTCTGGAACTCGGCGGAACGCCAACTGGCGGGGTTACCTGCTTGGCCGGTCTCGGTGTAAGCCGCCTGCGCCGCAACGGACAACAGCAGCAAGGAACCTGCGGTAAAGGGTTTGAAGCGGGATGAGTCGGTGATCATTTAAACCATCCTTATTGTTTTTATCGGTGCTCATTTCGTCGGGCCAAAGGCCTCGTCCACCTTGGCCAGGTCGGTGTCGCGCAAGTTGCCCGCGTAGTAGTGCAATTTGGTCCAGGCCATTAAATAGTCGTAACGCGCCTGGGCCAGGTCGCGACGGGTGCTGTACAGCTGCTGCTCGGCGTTCAGCGCGTCGAGGTTGACCCGCTCGCCGCCGAGGATGCTTTGCTGGGTCGACACCACCAGCGCTTCGGCGGAGGTCAGGGCCTTTTGGTAAGCGCGCAGCTTGCTCACGCCCGACAGGCAGGCGCTGAACTGGCGGCGCAGCTCGATCAGGGTTTCGCGGGTCTTGCCTTCCAGCTCGTACTCGGCCTGCTCCATGCCGCGGCTGGCCTGGCGCGTGGACGCCGAGATGCCGCCACCGGCATACAGCGGCAAGCTGACTTCAATGCCGATGGTGTTGGTGTCGTAGCGCTGGTTGTAGGTGTTGCCACTGTCCGACTCCTGCTTGCGCGAGCTGGCATAGGCAGTGACTTTTGGCAGGTGCCCGGAACGGTTGCGCTCCACTTCATAACGCGCCACTTCCACGGCCTGGCGTTGGGACGCGAGCGTGGGGTTATTGCTGATCGCCAGTTCGTGCCAGGTGTCGTAGTTGGCGGGCGTGAGGGAGAACGCCGCAAAGTTCTGATTCAGCGGCGCCAGGTCATTGATGTTGACGCTCTGCACGCCAATCAACGCACCCAGCTCGCGCAGTGACGCATCCTGCTCATCCAGCGCCTGAATCTCTTCGGCGGTGGCCAGCTCATAGCGTGACTCGGCTTCCAGAATATCGGTGCGCGTGCCCTCGCCTCGCTGGAACAGGTGCTGGTTTTGCTGGAACTGCTGCTCGTAGGCTTTCTTTTTGGCGCGGGCGATGTCGATCTGGTCTTGGGCAAACAGCGCCTGGGTGTAATAGCTCAGCACGCGCACCAGCAAGGCCTGGCTCTTGTCACGGAAACTTTCATCGGCAAACAGCGCCTGGGCCACGCCCTTGCGGTAGTTGGCGTAGGCTTCGTAGTCGAACAACGGTTGTTGCAGGCTGAAGGTCGAGCCGTAGCTGTTGTAGTTGCGGTCGTCGCGGTAGCTGCCGCCGCGTCCGTCGGGCAAATGCGCCTCGGAGTTGTTGCGGCCCTTGTTGTAGTTGTAGGACAGCTTGGGCAACAGGCCGGCGCGGCCAATGGCGCGGTTTTCCAGGCCGGCGTCGCGCTCCTTGATGGCCCCCAGAAACACCGGATCGTTACGCAGGGCCTGCTCGTACACATCGAACGGCCCCATAGCCGCCTCGGCCCCGCCACACACCACCATCAACGCAATGAACACTGACTTCATGCTCATTCCTCAGTCAACGCAGAGCCGGCGCGATCGAGCAGCGGCTTGAACAGGTAATTGAGCAACGAGCGCTCGCCGGTGCGCACGAACATCTCGGCAGGCATGCCCGGCTTGATCACCAGACCGTGAAGTTTGGCCAGCGCCTCTTCGCTGACACTGGTGCGCAGCACGTAATACGGCTGGCCGGTCTTTTCATCGAGCATCTGGTCGGCGGAGATCAGGCTGACTTCCCCCGGCACGCGCGGGGTGCGGCTCTGGTTGAAGGCGGTAAACAGAATGTCCACCGGCAAATGCGTGCCCACCTTGTCCACCAAGTGCACGGGCAAGTGCCCTTCCACCTCAAGGCGCGTGCCTTGGGGCACGATTTCCAGCAGGGTTTCCCCGGCGCGCACCACGGCACCTTCGGTGTGCACGCCCAGGTTGACCGCGATGCCGTCAGCCGGTGCGTTGATCTCGCTGTGTTGCAGGTCGAACCCGGCCGACGTCAGTTGTTGTTCCAGGGTCAGGCTGCGCAGTTGCGCGTCAGCCAATTGGCTGCGCACTTCCTTTTGATATTCCTCACTGTGCTGCTGCAGCTTCAGACGCGATTCAAGAATGCCCTGCTCCACACGGCCACTTTCGCCTGCGTTCTGTGCCAGATCCTGTTGCACCTGAGACAGTTGACGCTGGTAGTCGAGCAAGCGGTTACGCGGGATATAGCCGTTGTCGGCCAAGGGTTGCAGGTTGGCCAGTTGGTCGCGCAGGGATTGGGCCTGAGCGGTCAGGTCGGTGCGGGCACGCCGCATACCGCCCAGTTGCGAGGTGGCCCCTTCGATATTCGCGCGAATCCCGGCCTGCTCACGGGCAAACGCTTCGCGGCGGCTGCTGAACAGTTGACGTTGCCCTTCAAGCACCAACGCCAGCGCCGGATCAGGATTGGCGCTCAGTTCTGCGGGAAAGGTCACCGCCGATTGGTTGTCACGTTCACTCTGCCAGCGCGCCACGCTGGCCCAGGCCATGCGGTACTGGGCTTGCAGGGATTGCACGTCGGCCTGGTTCCGGGTCTGGTCGAGGCGGAACAGCGGCTGGCCTTGCTTTACCAGCTCGCCCTCCTTCACCAGAATCCGGCTGACCACGCCGGGGCTGAGGGTTTGCACGGCCTTGCGCTTGCCCGACACCACCACCGTGCCTTGCACCGGGATGCCTTGGTCCAGCGGGGCCAGGCTGGCCCAGAGGAAGAAACCGCCAGCGCCAACTACTGTCAGCAACCAGCCCATTTTCACGAAAAAACCGGCGTCACGTTCTTTAACACGAGGTTCAACAGTAAGGCTGCTCATGCGCCTGGGTTCCTTCCGGCTTGGTACTGACGACTGAAACTCACCCCGGTTTTTTCCTTGGGTGCTTCCTGCTGGCCCGACAAGGCGCGCAGCACTTCCTGGCTCGGGCCGAATGCCTGCAGGCGCCCTTCATTGAGCACCGCCAACTTGTCGGCCTGGGCCAACGCCGAGGAACGGTGGGTGACCAGCACCACACTGCTGCCCTGGGCTTTCATCTGCACAATGGCACTGGCCAATGCGGCTTCGCCGACCGTGTCGAGGTTGGAATTGGGTTCATCGAGCACAATCAAACGCGGCGCGCCGTAGAGGGCGCGGGCCAGAGCAACGCGCTGTTTCTGGCCTCCGGACAGGCCGCCGCCGTTGTCGCCCAGCACGGTGTCGTAGCCTTGGGGCAAGCGCAGGATCAGTTCGTGCACGCCGGCTTGTTGTGCGGCCTGCACCACCCGTGCCGGGTCAGCGTCGCGAAAACGCGCGATGTTGTCGGCGATGCTGCCGCTGAACAGTTCGATGTCTTGTGGCAAGTAGCCGATGTGCGGGCCAAGGTCGTCGCGGTCCCAGCGATGGATGTCAGCACCATCCAGCCGTACGGTGCCGGCCAGGGTTGGCCACACACCGACCAGCACGCGGGCCAGGGTGGATTTGCCGGAGCCGGACGCGCCCAGCACGCCGAGTACTTCGCCTGCGCCAAGATGGAAGCTGACCTGATGCAACGTCGCCATCCGCCGCCCCGGCGGGCCCGCGCTGACTTGCTCGAAGCTCACCTGGCCTTTGGGCGCCGGCAAGGCCATCTGCTCGGCCTGGGGCGGGAACTCGCGCAGCAACTCATCGAGGCGCTGGTAGGCCAGCTTGGCCGAACTCCACTGCTTCCACACCGCAATCAACTGGTCGATGGGGCTGAGCACGCGGCCCATCAGGATGGAGCCGGCGATCATCATCCCGGCGGTCATGTCGCCTTTGATCACCAGCAAAGCGCCCAGGCCCAACACCAACGATTGCAGGCACAGGCGCAGGCTTTTGCTCAGCGAAGTGATGACCGAGCCGGTGTCGCTGGCCTTGTTCTGCAAGCCGAGGAATTGCGAATGCACAGCGAACCAGCGTTTGCGCAGCGCACCCAGCATGCCCATGGCCTGGATCGTCTCGGCATTGTGCAAATGGCTGGTGGCCAACTGGGTCGACTGCTGGGAAAACCCGCTGGCCTCGCCCAAGGGCTTTTTGGTCAGGTATTCATTGAGGCACGCCAGCGCGATCAATAGCACCGCGCCCGCCGTGGCCAGTACGCCCAGCCACACGTTGAACAGGAAAATCACGAACAGATAGATGGGAAACCACGGCGCGTCGAAAAACGCGAACAGCGCGGGCCCGGTGATGAACTGGCGGATATGGGTCAGGTCGCCCAGGGATTGCCCGGCGTGGCCTTGCCCACTTTTCAAGTTGCGTTCAAAGGCGGCCTTGTACACGCGCAAGTTGAAGCGTCGCTCCAACTGGCTGCCGATACGGATCACGATAAAACTGCGCACCACTTCCAGCGTGCCGATAAACGCGAAGAAGCCCACGACCATCAGCGTCAACATCACCAGGGTGGTTTCATTCTGGGAGGACAGCACGCGGTCATACACTTGCAGCATGTAAATCGACGGCACCAGCATCAACACGTTAATCAAGGCGGTAAAACAACCGACGCTGATCAAAATACTCTTGTATTCACCCAACGCCCTGAATAAGGGCGCAACCGCATGGGACTTCGCCATAGTGTTAGATCTTCCCTGGAGCGAATAATGCGCAATAGTTGCCCTGCCCCCTGAATCGGGGACGGCCAACTAATCAATCAAGCTATATGCCTATAACTTTTTATTAGTGAGTGCGTTGCAATGTCACTTCCGTGCCCGACGGTGTGCGCCCGGTGTATTCACCTTCTTTCTGGCGGTTCAAATGGGTAATGCCAGTGCCTTCGGCATTCATCAGCCAGATGCCATCCGGGGTAGGTGACCAACTCAGGGGTTTGTCGCCCAGCCATTGTTCGGCGCATGCCACATCACCGGCCAAAGCATTGGCCTGTTCCAGCAGGTCCAGCGCGCAAACCTGATCCTGTTGCTTCAACTCCCAGTGCCCGGCCAATTGGGCGGTGCTGGGTAACACGAGACTGCTCGCCATTGCTTGGGCTCCTGCCGACACGAACAACACCTGCGACACACAGGCGATCAAATGGGAAAAACGCGGCATTTCAGGCTCCGTCCTGGAACGCGGCGCCGAAGCGCCGCGCGTTTTACATCACGCCACGATGTCGCTGGCGACGGCCTGGCCGACGGTGGTGACGAGGAAATCCGCCACGCCGTGACCCGAGAAGTCGACAGCCAAGGTGCCCAGGTTGGTCCCCGAGGCGTAGCTCAGCACAGCATCGCCGGCATGCCCGGTGAACGCATTGACGAAGCTCAAGCCTGCACCTTTGGTGATACCGGACAGGTCGATCTTGTCCGAACCTGAGGTGAAGTCAAAGATCTTGTCGGCCGCGCCCGGACGCGAGTCGGAACTGGCACCGTACACGAAGGTGTCGTTGCCCGCGCCGCCCCACAGCTGGTCCGCCCCGCCACCGCCGTAGATGATGTCGTTGCCGGCACCGCCTTTGATGATGTTGACGGCGTTGTTGCCGATGATCAGGTCATTGCCCGAACCACCGAACGCATTCTCCACGGTCACGCCCTTGGCGATGGACACGTTGCCCACCAGGCCGCCAACGTCGGAGAACGAGCCTTCAGTGAGGTTGATCTTCTGGTTCTGGGTAAAGCCGGAGAAGTCCAGGGTGTCGTTGCCGCCACCGTCCCATACCGAGAACACCAGCTTGTCGGCATTGGATGTGGCGCTGTAGAAATCACGCCCGGTGTTGGAGTTGAACCCGTAGGTGGTGTCGCCGGCGCGGGTGTTGTAGTTGGCGCCGTAGAGCTTCTGGATCGCGGCAATGTCGTCGATCAGCGGGCCCGACGCGTAAGCCTCGACGCCGCCTTTGCTGAAGTTCTGGTTGGTGTTGCTTTCGCTCCAGTAACTCATGACGCTGTAGCCACGCGTGTCCTGTCCATAGTCCGCGTCTTTGTAGGTCGGGTTGCCGGTCCCGGCGTTGTAGTCGCCAGGGTGCGCCAGGCCCAGGGTGTGGCCGATTTCGTGGGTCAGGGTCTGACGGCCGTAGTTGTTCACGTCCGGCGTCTTGTTGACCGTGTAGCTGCTGTTGGTCAGGTACCACGAGGTGCCGTCGTAGCCTGCGCCGGTGCCGGGCAGGTAGGCGAAGGCCGCTGCACCGGCCTGGCCGCCGCTGTAGTTGGCGAAGGTCATGTGCGTATCGCCGCCCGACGCGCTTTCGGTAAAGCTCACGTTGGCGACATCCGACCAGGATTGCATGGCCAGTACGGCCTGTGCTTTCTGCTGGGCGTTGAACTGGCTGAACCCGGAGATGCCATGTTTGTTCATGGTTGCCGTGGTAGCCGAGGTGAGGAAGGTGTAAGTCAGATCGATCTTGCCGTTGTGGTTCACATCTTTGTACGAGGCGCCATCACGCAGCAGGTGGTCCGCTGCCTGGTCCACCGTCCAGGACGGTTTACCATTGACCGTGAGGTTACCGCCACGGTCGTAGAGATGGCTAAAGCTATCGATTTGCGAGTAAGCAGTGCTGGCTTGCGCGGCAGATACAATAGCTTTGTCTTTTACTTTTGACATAAACGTACTTCCTTGTTTGCAAGTGCATCAGTCTTTGTTCGACAGGAACCTCGCGGGCGAGATAGTCCTATCACTCGCCTCTTTTGAAGGCGTATCGAAACTGACACAACTTGAAATCTTTCGTCTACAAATATTTCCGCACTGAAAATGTGACGTAGATTCAACTTGAGGAAGTGCTGCACAGCGTTTATTGGGGGCGATTGCCTTTGCCCGGTAAAATTCCCCACGGTGATATTTAAATATTAAATAGCAGTAAAGCCGCCCAACTCTGGCGGCACTGTTAAATAATGGATCCAATATATTGTCACGGTGTCATTGGCAACATTAAAGAGCCACTACTTAAACTATTAATTAGAGTTGCCCCCTATTACCGGGACACGCGCCAGCCTGATGTGTGCAGTGCGTCCAATAATGTTTCGCCGGCCAAACCTGGCACCTTGATGCCCTCGTCCGTGGTCATATCCTCCCCGGCCAGCAGCGCATTGATGATCGCCTCCTCCACGGCCTCTGCTGCGGCACTGAACAAGGGTGAAATGTGGTCGTTGTTGACCATCTGCACTGCGCTGTTCAGCGGCAGGTTCTTGCGCCCGTAATCGGCGGGCGGCAAGTCTCGATTGCCGGTGGCGAATACCAGGAACAGGTCACCGCTGGAGTCCTCGGTACCGCCGCCTGTGCGTGCGATGCCAATGGATGCGCGCTGCGCCAGGCGCCGGCACTGGTGCGGCAACAACGGTGCGTCGGTCGCGATGATCACCACAATCGAGCCCATGCCTGGCGTGCCCCGCGCAGCGAAAGGCGATGCAATGCCCGCCAACTGGCGGCCGACCGGGTAACCGTCCACGCGCAGTTCCTGACGCTTGCCATGGTTGGCCTGCACCAGCGCGCCGACAGTCCAGCCGCCCTGCTCCGCCGGCAGCCGGCGTGATGAAGTGCCGATGCCGCCCTTGAACTCGTGGCAGATCATGCCGGTGCCGCCGCCCACCGCACCTTCCTCGACCGGGCCGGCTTTGGCGTCATCCAGCGCCTGGCGCACATGCTCGGGTTTTACGTGCTGGCCCCAGATGTCGTTGAGCGTACCGTCGTAGGTTTCCATGACCACCGGCATGCACCAATACACCGCCGGGTCCGCCAGGCGCTCGCGCTCCAGGGCCACCAGGGTATCGCGCACGATGCCGATGCTGTGGGTGTTGGTGATCGCAATGGGCGTCGTCAGTAGCCCGGCCTCGCCTATCCACTCAAGGCCGGTGGCATCGCCGTTGCCATTGAGCACGTGATACCCGGCGAAGCACGGTTGCTGCCGCGCCTCGCCCTCGCGCGGCTGAATCAAGGTAACCCCGGTACGCACCTGCTTGCCGTCGACGCACGCCTTGAGCGTGCTGTGGCCGACCCGGACACCCGGAACGTCGGTGATGGCATTCAATTCACCGGGCGTCCCCAGCCCCAACGTGATACCCCATTGCCTGGCGCGCATAACCACTCCTCGAAGGTCGCTCAAATGAGGCGACGTTACTGCCCGGGCGCTGAACAGCCAATGCCCCTATTGGCGTACTCCCCTTGACGATAGCGGGTAAAAGCCGAACCCTTGGCCGGTCTTTTGAAGGTAGGAGCCTGTTACATGAGCCTGTTCAAAGAGGTCGGCATGCACGCAGGCCTGGGCCGCACTGTTGCGCATATCGGCACTGAGCGGTTCTGGAAGCAACTGGTGCTGTTGCTGAACCAATGCCTGCCTTTCGATAATGCCCTGGCGATTTTCTATCCCCTGGACGGCCAACCTCTGCCCCTTGAGGAGTATGACGCGCAGCCCGGCAGTAAACCGGCGTCGATGCCGGTGTACCTCGATGGCCTGTATGTGCTCGACCCCTTTTACCAGGCCTGCCGCGAGGGGTACGCCAGCGGCCTGTACCGCCTGGAGGAAGTCGCCCCGGACCATTTCCGGCACAGTGATTACTTCCTCAGCTACTTCCACGACAACGTGCTGGAAGACGAGGTGCAATTCATTCTGCAATTGCCGGGTGCGGGAACCTTGTCATTGTCACTGGGCATGCAACGCCGGTTCAGCGTTGAAGAAACCGGCTTGATGACCCTGCTGGCGGCGTGGGTGCTGCCGTTGATGCAACTGCATTGGCAGCAGCGTACCCAACAGGTTCCGGCCATGAGCAGCCAGATACGCGACGCGCTGAGCCAATTCGGCTGCGGCGTGCTCTCGGAGCGCGAACTGGAAGTCGCCCGCCTGGTGCTGCGCGGGTTCTCCTCCAAGGCCATGGCCGAGCGCTTGAAGATCTCGCCGGACACCGTGAAGGTGCACCGGCGACATCTGTACGCCAAGCTGGATATTTCGTCACAGCCGGAGCTGTTTTCGCTGTTTATCCAGTCGTTGGGGCATGATCTGCAAAACCCGTGATTCGTGGGTTGATGCTGTCCCCTGTGGGAGCGGGCTCGCCCGCGATAGCGGTGTATCAGCCACCACACAGGCCAGCTGGCATACCGCTATCGCCGGCAAGCCAGCTCCCACATTTTTTTCAGCGCCCGGTCCGAATGGTGTTCCACACCCGCGTACGAATCCGGTCGATGTTCAGCGGCATGGCTTCCAGCGCGAACAGCTTGCCCATCATCTCCGGGCTCGGATACACCTTGGTGTCCGCCTTGATCGCCGGGTCTACCAGGCTGTCTGCGGCGCTGTTGCCATTGGCGTAGTGCACGTAGTTGGTGATGCTCGCCATCACTTCCGGGCGCAGCAGGTAGTTCATGAACGCGTAGCCGGCTTTTTCATCCGGGGCATCGGCGGGCATGGCCACCATGTCGAACCAGATCGCGGCACCTTCCTTGGGAATGTTGTAGCCGATGTTCACACCATTCTTGGCTTCCTTGGCACGGCTTTCGGCCTGCAGGATATCGCCGGAGAAACCGACGGCCACGCAGATGTCGCCATTGGCCAGGTCAGCGGTGTATTTGGAGGAGTGAAAGTAGGCCACATACGGCCGCACTTTCATCAGCAGGTCTTCGGCTTTCTTGTAGTCCTCAGCCTTTTTGCTGTGGTGCGGCAGGCCCAGGTAGTTGAGCGCGGCGGGCAGCAGCTCCGGGCCGTTATCGAGGATCGCCACGCCGCATTTCTGCAACTTGGCCATGTTCTCGGGCTTGAAGATCAGGTCCCAGGAATCCACCGGCGCGTTGTCGCCCAATACGGCCTTGACCTTGTCAATGTTGTAGCCGATGCCGGTACTGCCCCACAGGTAAGGGAAACCGTGTGCATTGCCCGGGTCGTTGTTTTCCAGGGCCTTGAGCAGCACCGGGTTGAGGTTCTTCCAGTTGGGCAACTGGCTCTTGTCGAGCTTCTTCAAGGCGCCGCCCTGAATCTGCCGGGCCATGAAGTGGTTGGACGGAAACACCACGTCGTAACCGGATTTGCCGGTCATCAACTTGCCGTCCAGGGTTTCGTTGCTGTCGTACACGTCGTAAGTGAAACCGATGCCGGTTTCTTTCTGGAAGTTCTTGGTGGTGTCCGGCGCGATGTAGTCCGACCAGTTGTAGATCTTCACCGTCTCGGCGGCCTGGCTGATAGAGGCCACCAACATCAAGGGCAACAGGGCAATGGCTTTCATGGTTCGATTTCCTGGCGGTTTTAGGGCTGTTTTTATGGCAGGCGATCAAGGATCAAAGCGTTACAGAATCAGTACGTAGGTTTTGCGCACGGTTTCCTGGATATCCCAGATACCGGTGCTGTTGGCCGGCAACATCAGTGCATCGCCGGCTTCTATGTGAACCACTTCACCGGTGTCGGGGGTGAAGGTGCAGCGGCCCTGGATAAAGTGGCAGAACTCCTGGGATTTGATTTGCCGGCGCCAGCGGCCCGGGGTGCATTCCCAGATACCGGTTTCAACACCGTCAGTGCGCTCGACACTCAAGGTCGATGCAACGGCGACCGGCTCACCGAGGGGCACGGCCACGGGTGACGAGTCCGGCAGGTGGGCGTTCAGCGTGTCTTTGAATTGAGTGATGCTCATGGGTTTTCCCGTGTGAGTGAAACAAGTCAATGCATGAAACCTTCCATGAACCCGGCCACGCCGGTCGCCAGCTTGCGGCGCCAAGGGGCGGTGTTGGGGTCTGCCAACACCTGGTCTTCATGGACAAAGCTGCGAATGATCGCGTTATAGCCCAGCCAGCGGCACGGCTCGGGTTCCCAGGCCTTGAGCGCGTCCAGGCCGCGTTCACGGATGACCCAGGGTTGGGTGGTCAACGGAGTGTCGAGGCCGAGGATCAAGTCGGCCAGGGTGCGGCCGCCCAGGTTGGTGGCACCCACGCCCTCCCCGCCATAGCCACCGGACAACGCGATGCCGGTCTTGTGGTCACACAGCATGTGCGGCCGGAAATTGCGCGACATGCCGAGATTGCCGCCCCAGGAATGGGTAATCCTGACCTTCTTGAGTTGTGGGAAGAGTTCGCCGAACAGGTAGCGGCGCAGTTCTACTTCGCTGGCGGTCAGATCAAAGTCATGGCGCAATCGGCCAGCGAACTGATACCCGCCGCGAGCGCCGAACACCAGGCGGTTGTCTGCCGAACGCTGGCCGTAGGTGACCTGCCGGCTGCTTTCACCAAAAGCCTGGCCATGGCTCAGGCCGATTTCATCCCAGGTGCTTGCGGGCAGCGGTTCAGTGGCGACGATCAGACTTTGTACCGGCAACTGATAACGGCCCAACGGCGGCAGCGTAGTGGCGTAGCCTTCGACGGCAGGCACCACCCAGGCGGCGCGAACGCTGGCTTTGGCCGTGCGCAGGCTGCCGGATTGCCAACGGGTGACCGGGCTGTTTTCGTAGATCGCGACACCCATGCTCTCCACCACCCGCGCCAGCCCCCGCACCAACTTGGCCGGGTTGATGGTTGCGACATGGGGTGCATAGATACCGCCATAAGGCCTGGCGATGCGGATCTGCTCAGCCAACTGTTGCGGGCTCAGCCAGCGATAATCGTCTTCGGTGAGGCCCTGGGCGTGAAGTTTGTCCAGGTAGCGGCGCAGGCTGCCTTCCTGCTCGGGGTAACGCGCGGCGCAATACAGGGCACCGCCTTTGCGGTAGTCGCATTCGATGCCTTCACGGGCCAGCACTTGGGCGACTTCATCGGGAATGCCATGTAACAGGTCATATGAGGCCCGGCGCTGCTCGGGGTTGAGCCCGGCCAGCAAACGGTCTTCGCCCAGCAGGTTGCCCATCAGCCAGCCGCCGTTACGCCCGGAGGCACCGAAGCCGGCAGTCTGTGCCTCGATGATCGCGATTTTCAGCTCGGGTGCCTGGCGCTTCAGGTAATACGCCGTCCACAAACCGGTGTAACCCGCACCGACAATGGCCACGTTGACGTCCACGTCATGTTCCAAGGCCGGCCGCGCCAGCAGCGGGTCGTCCAACTGGTCCATCCATAAACTGATGTTGCGCCATGCCGGCATGCCAAGCTCCCAACCCGATTTCGATAGGCTGGATCCTAGTGCGCGCCGTCAGCGGCTGTCTTGCGCGCGTGCACGCAGGGAAATTTGTTTGACGTAGGCCTTGGGCGACTGGCCCGTGTGCTGGCGGAACGCGCTATAGAATGCAGACAGGGAATTGAAGCCGGCGGCGAAGGCCAGGTCGTCGACTTTGATCGGCGGCAACGCCTTGTCCAGTGCGGCGAGCAAATGCTGGAGCCGGGCCTGGTTGACGTAGCGATAGAAGCTCTGCCCCAACACCTGGTTCAACAGATAGGAAATCTGGTTGCGGCTGTAGCCACACTCCTTGGCCACCCGCTGCAGGTCCAGCTCCGGGTCGAGGTAAGGTTGCTTGAGCTGGAAATACTGCTGCAGATCATTGGCCATATGCCCCAATTGCTGGGGCGACAGGCCCAGGCGGCTGACCGTAGGGCGCGTCGCCTGGGCCGGCTGCTCATGCACCAGCGAGGCATATTCGTTGACACGCCAGATCAGCCCGTCGCGCACAGTGATGGCTTCGCTGGTGCGAAACGACACCAGCCCCTGGCCGCCGCGCAAGGTGATGCGGTACTGGATAAAGGCGGTATCACCGTCGGCGCGAATGCGGTCTGTGTGTTCGATCGCCTCGTCGGCGCCCCGGGGCATGCTGGCTTGCAGGTACTCGCGCAGCTCGGCGTAACCCACCACACGGTTCTGGAAGAAATCGTGATACTGGATATCGGGGTGGTAATAGGACATCACGCCGTCCAGGTCGCGATGGCGCCAGCACAGGTGATGACGCAAGACCAGCTCGCCGGTGGCTTGGGAGTGTTGGCAATCATCGGCCGGGGCGATGTCTGGCATGTAAGACTCTGAGACGGATAAACGGCTGAGATTGCCGAATTTTACCGGCACCTTCAATGGCCAATCGGGACTTCTGACTAATGGCCTTTTGCCTAACTTTTAACAGGGCATGACTCACATCAAGTTATCGGAAAAGAACTGCCGAACGGAATGAAAAAACTCACCTTGGGCTTGCGAACGGATGCTATTTTGACTTTCTTCGATGCCAAGACCAGTGAAGGTCATGGCCCTGCCGCGAGCTAAAGGAAGCGCTCAATGAAACAGGTGGGCAACATGAACAAAGTGACGTTCCCCAACGCTTGCCAGCTGATGCGCTGGCATTTTCATCCGATGGGCTTCGAGGGGAGCATGGATGCCCCCGGCAGCATGATCGCCCGTCTGTTTGACCGTGCCAGCGGGGAGACGTTGATCGCCATCGCCGGTATCCCCTGCGCGACGGTGATGAACGCCGCCGATGTGGAGCGGATCATCGAGGCGGTTGAGGATGAATTGGAAAGCTTTGTGCCGCCGCTGTCGTTGCGGGCCTGAGCGCCCCGCAACTCCCAGGGAAACACCGCTTTTTGTGGGAGCTGGCTTGCCTGCGATACAGGCACCTCGGTGTATCCGCTTCACCTCAGTGATGCCATCGCAGGCAAGCCAGCTCCCACAAAAGCCTGTGCCCACACAGGCAAAGCGTTTGGGTTCTAGCGGCGCTGATCATCAAAAAACGCTTTTTTCCCGTCAACCCGCTCCGACGCCCGGGGCACATTCACGCCCTGACCCTCCGGCTTTTCCACATACCAATAGCAGTGGCTTACGGCCCGGGTAATACCGACATAGGCGAGACGCAGCACCTCGTCTTTTTGCGCGGTGTCATACGGCTCGCTGTCGCCGTCATTGCCCAGGCCGGCCATACGATAGACCTGGTTCTTGTAAGGCGAGCTGGTGACGTGTTGGCAATCCCCAAGCAGAAAAACCGCGTCCGCTTGCAAGCCCTTGGCGCTGTGATACGTCAGTTGCTTCAGCCGGCGAGACGCTGGCGGCAAGCTAGAATCTGCATTAACTACGGATTGAATATGCTCCTGAATCAATAACTTATCGCTACTTTTTCGATAAAGCATTAACACCGTCTGGCCTTTCTGATAATGCTCAAGCAGCCTACGACCCAGCGCCGACTCATCACGCTCGAGCACCGCCACTGGCACCAATGCCTTGGGTTCACCACTGGCCTTGGCTTTTTTGCCGGGGATCGCAGGCGCAGCACGCACGATATGCTCGGCAGCGTCGATGATGTGCTGATGGCTGCGGTAATTCTCAGCCAGCATCACGCGGGTGGTGCTCGGCGACACAAACTCCTTGTTGAACGCCATAAAGTACTTGGGCGAACTGCCGCGCCAGCCATAGATGGACTGCCAATCATCCCCCACACAGAGCAAGGATGAGCGCTGTGCACCGCGGCCCACATGCATGGCCGGGCCACGGCTGCGGATTTCGCGAAGGCTGGCGCGAATCCACGAGACAATCTGCGGCGACACGTCCTGGAATTCGTCGATCATCAGGTGCGACATCGGCCGCAGCAAAGGGTCGCTGAGCAACTTGAGGTTTTCCGGGGTGTTTTCGCCGAACAACGAGAACATACGGTTGTAAGTCATGACCGGTGGCGACTGGTCGAGCAGGTGGTCTTCCAGGGCTTTCCAGAAAATGCTCAGGGCTTCAAAGAAGAAGCGGTCCGGGTCATCCTTGGCGAACGTCATCTGGCCCACGGCGGTGGGCACATCCAGCCCGAGGTTTTCGATAAAGCCCGCAGCCGTGACGAAACTGTCCAGCAACGGCGCCGACGCGAGCTCGCCCTTGACCTTGTAATCAAAGCCGGGCCCGGCTGCTGCATCGCCAGCCAGGCTGCTCAAAAGGCGCTTTGATGATTCGTAACTATCTATCCATATCAATGGTTTACGACAGAAAGCTTGAAACAAGGTGCGCTTTACCGCCCACTCTGCACGTACCGACAGCTTTGAATTGGGACGGCTGATTTGCGCGTTTTCCCGCGGATCGAAACCCAGCACCACCCAGGCGTCCAGCTCCGGGATATAGCCGTGGCAATGGAACTGCGCGCCATTGATCTCGAAGGTCTGGCGGCTCGGCTCAATGCCCTTGATCGGCCAGGCGCCGGCGCGAAACCACAGGTCCTCGATCACATCGCAGAGTTCTTCGTCGCGCTTGGCCGCCAGTTCAGTCACCGCAATGCGTTTTTGCACATCCGGATGGTCGCGCTCCAGCTCCTTGAGCTGCAGGCCATGGCGCGCCAACGGCACGATCAATTCACGGAACCGCTCATGGCGGGCATGCAAGCGGTGATAGCAGGCGTTCATCTGCTGGCGCTGGGCATCACTGATGCGCAGGTCAAACGGGTTGCTGTCGGCGTCTTCGAACCCGCTGCTGAGGTTTTCAAAGGCCTGCAATCGTTCAAAGCCTGGCAGGCTGCGGACCATCGGCAGAATGCGCGAGTGAAAGGTGCGCACCACGGCCTGGGCTTCTTTGATTCCAAGGGGTTGGCCCCACAGGCCGAGAATCTCCATGAGCTTGTTGATGAAATCCTTGCGCGACTCACGGGTGAAGGTCACCACCGTCATCGAGCTGAGTTCGAAACCCAGGTAATGGGTCAGCAGCAGGATTCGTAGCACCAGCGAGGTGGACTTGCCCGCGCCGGCACCGGCAATCACTGAGGTCGAGGGGGTGTCGCTGAAGATCATCTTCCATTGCGCGGCGCTCGGCTGTGCCTGTGCCGGCAGCAAACGCGCCACGTCAGCCTTCATGCGTTTTTTCATGTCGCTGGTCAGCGGCAGGCGCCAGTCGTCGAACAGGCTGTCATCCACGCCCGGCGCGCGGTGCTCGTCGGGGCGGAAGTCGCGAATCAGCAACACTTGTCGGCCTTCCTCGATACCGTCCGCCTTGCCCTCACGATAGCCATACTCCACGCCCGCTTCGTGGCCACTGCGAAAACCGTCGGCCTGCCCGTGCAACCAGGAAAACCTGTGCTGCGCACGCAAACGGGTCAAGCCGTGACCAAACAAACGGGCAGCCAAGCGTTTCAACAGCGGCATTTCTGCCAGGGGAAGCAGTTCGGGGGGCAGATCAGGCTTTTGTTGCGGCACGCGGACTCCAGCGATGAGGATGGTTTTGGCGAATGCGCCATGGTCGCCGGAATCGGCGCTGAGTTCCAGCCAATTACTTTCACATCATACAGTTAGGCGATGAAGTGAAAGTCAAAGCGCCACTTATCAATCGAAATAATGGATAAGAATACGGCAGGTTTTGCGCTTTTTATCGATCATCCACTGCTGGATCATGGCTCCATCCACAGGAGACGATCATGCTTGAACTTCGACCTTTCAACACCCTGGGCGGCGCCCACCACGGCTGGCTTGACGCCCATCATCATTTTTCCTTCGCCGAGTACCACGACCCCAAGCGCCTGCACTGGGGCAACCTGCGGGTATGGAATGACGACATCATCGCCCCCGGCACCGGCTTTCCACAGCACCCGCACCGCGATATGGAAATCATCACCTACGTGCGCGAAGGAGCTATCAGCCATGCCGATAACCTGGGCAACAAAGGCCGTACCGAGGCTGGTGATGTACAGGTGATGAGCGCGGGCACCGGAATTGCCCACAGCGAATACAACCTGGAAGCCACGCCGACCAAGATCTTCCAGATCTGGATTATCCCGAATGAAGCCGGTTTGCCGCCTTCCTGGGGTGCCAAGCCGTTCCCGAAAGGTGAGCGAGAGGGCTTTGTGACGCTGGCCAGCGGCAAGGCCGGCGACAGCGAAAGCCTGCGCATTCGAGCCGATGCGCGCCTGGTGGCGGCCAACCTGAAAGCCGGGGAAAGTGCCGAGTATCGGCTGGACAGCGGGCGCCGCGCGTATCTGGTACCCGCGACGGGGGTGATCGAGGTCAATGGCTTGCGTGCGCAAGCTCGAGACGGTGTGGCAGTTGAGGATGAGCAGGTGTTGCGGGTGACGGCGATTGAGGACAGCGAAATTGTCTTGGTCGACCTGGCCTGACGCTATCCCAATGTGGGAGCGGGCTTGCTCGCGAATGCGTACTGCCAGTCACTGAATAGGCTGACTGAACCACTGCATTCGCGAGCAAGCCCGCTCCCACACTTTGTTTTGCGGCGTTATTGAGAGATGGCGCCGTCGACCAGCACCTGCGCCTCTTCCACCAATTGCTTGAGGTGATCTTCGCCAATAAAGCTCTCGGCGTAGATCTTGTAGATGTCTTCGGTGCCCGATGGCCGTGCCGCGAACCAGCCGTTTTCAGTCATCACCTTCAAGCCGCCAATCGCCTGGTTGTTGCCCGGCGCATGGCTGAGGATCTGCTGAATGCTTTCGCCGGCCAGTTGGGTGTTGGTGACTTGCTCCGGAGACAGCTTGCCCAGCAGCGCTTTCTGCGCAGGCGTGGCTTTGGCGTCGACACGAATCGCGAACGGTTCGCCCAAAGCGTCGGTCAGGCCACGGTAAATCTGGCTTGGGTCCTGGCCCTTGCGCGAGGTCATTTCGGCGGCGAGCAAGGCCGGGATCAGGCCGTCCTTGTCAGTGCTCCACACGCTGCCGTCTTTGCGCAGGAACGAAGCCCCGGCGCTTTCTTCACCGCCAAAGCCCAGCGAACCTTCAAACAGGCCATCGGCGAACCACTTGAAGCCTACTGGCACTTCGTACAGACGACGCCCGATACGCGCGGCGACGCGGTCGATCAGCCCACTGCTGACCACGGTTTTGCCCACGGCCGCATCGGCGCGCCAGTCAGGACGGTTCTGGAACAGGTAATCGATGGACACCGCCAGGTAGTTGTTCGGCGCCAGCAGGCCGCCGGACGGGGTGACGATGCCGTGGCGATCGTGGTCCGGGTCGCAGGCGAAGGCGACGTCGAAACGCTCCTTGAGGCCGATGAGGCCCTGCATGGCGTAGCTGGAAGACGGGTCCATGCGGATCTGGCCGTCCCAGTCCACGCTCATGAAGCGGAAGGTTGAATCGACCTCGGTATTCACCACGTCCAGGTTCAAGCGGTAATGCTCGGCGATCGCCGACCAGTAGCGCACCCCTGCTCCGCCCAGCGGGTCGACGCCCAGGCGCAAGCCAGCGCTGCGGATGGCGTCCATGTCGATCACGTTGACCAGGTCGGCCACGTAGCTGTTGAGGTAATCATGGCGGTGGGTCGTGTCAGCCTTGAGCGCCTGGGCGTGGGTCACGCGCTTGACGCCGGCCAGCTTGTTGGCCAGCAGTTCGTTGGCTTTGGCTTCGATCCACTTGGTCACGTGGGTGTCGGCCGGGCCGCCGTTTGGCGGGTTGTATTTGTAGCCACCGCTTTGAGGCGGGTTGTGGGACGGCGTGATCACGATGCCGTCCGCCAGGCCGCTGGTGCGACCACGGTTGTAGCAAATGATGGCGTGGGAAATCGCCGGGGTCGGCGTGTACTCGTCGCCTTCGGCCAGCATGACGTGTACACCATTGGCCGCCAGCACTTCCAGGGCGCTGGCACCGGCCGGCGTCGACAACGCATGGGTGTCCAGGCCAACGAATAATGGGCCGTTGATGCCTTGGGCTTCACGGTACAGGCAAATCGCTTGGCTGATGGCAAGCACATGCCATTCGTTGAAGCTCAGCTCGAACGAGCTGCCACGGTGCCCGGAAGTCCCAAAGGCCACGCGCTGGGTGGAGATTGCTGCATCAGGCTGGCCGGTGTAATAGGCCGTGACCAGTCGCGGGATATCCACCAGCAACTGGGCTGGCGCTGGCTTGCCCGCAAAAGGACTGATTGTCATGCATAAACCTCGAAAAGAAGGGTTTGGAAAAAACGACAGTTTACTGAGAGTTGGACTGTTGCGCGACGGTATCGATCCCACATTGCATGGAGAAATTTCATACACTCAGACTATCTGCGCCTGGTGCAGCGCTTCGCTCAAGGTCGCCAGGGCAATCTCCAGATCAGGCTGACCCAGGAATGGATCGCCAATACGCAAGTGCTGGCCGTGCAGGCCGCTGACACTGAACAACTCACCCGGTGCCACGACGATCTGGCGTGCCAGCAAATACTGGAACACCTCGTGCATATCCACCTCATGAACAGCGCCCAGCCAGAAAGTCGCACCACCGGCAGGCATTCGGTAAGTGACCTGCGCGCCCACGTAGCGCTCCAGGCACTGGCTCATTTGCGTTGCCTGTTCCTGGAGCAACTGGCGCAAGGCGCGCAGGTGCCGGTCGATACGCCCGCTGTGATACAGGCGCGCTATCGCCCGCTGGCGAATGGCTGACAAACGGAATGAACGCAGCAGAAACTGACGCTGCAATTCGTTGTTCAAGTGCCGGGACACTACATAACCATAGGGCGCTTCCGGGCCGAGCACTTTCTCGAACGACGAAAATACAACTACGCGCTCAGGGTTCATCAGGTCACGTAACAAGGTATGGGGCGACATGAAACTCAGCTCGCCACAGGTATCGTTTTCCAGCAACCAGCAGCCGTGCAGGTTAAGTAAATGCGTCACTTCCATACGGTCACGCGCCGACATGGCAACACCTGACGGCTGACTCACCGCGGATGACAGCAACACCAGACGCACCGGCATCTCGCGCAGCGTCCTTTCGAGCGCCGACAAGTCCACACTGCCATCCGGCGCCCACCCCCACTCAATGATGTGCACACCGGCATCCTGCAACAACCGCAGTATCAGCCAATCGCAGGGCGACTCGACCACCACCGTAGTCCCCTTGAGGCCCAGCACGTCAATGAGAATATCCAGGACGCCATGCAGGTCGGCGCCGATATAGACGTCATCGGCATGCCAGCAGTGCGTCGGCGACGAGGTATAGCGCGCCGCCAGCGCTGCCCGCAGCTCCCAGACGCCGCAGGGCTGAGACCCTGGCTGCGTTTGACGCGGATACTGGCGTACCAATTCACGCTCCAATCGCAACAGCGTACCGTCCAGTGATGCCAGCAACGTCGGCTCGTCCCCGCTCAGCACCACCATGCCCGGGCGCCGGGACGCCACATAAAGGCGTTCGAGCAAATCCCCACCCGGGCATGCCGAGGCGTTCAGGGCAAGCGGCCACGCGTAATAACCTGACTTCGCTACCGAATACACCCGCCCCTCTTTCTCAAGGAGCGAGTACGCATACTGGATCGTGGAAATGGACACATTCAGGCGCAGGGATAGCTGGCGCAAGGACGGCAGCTTGACTCGGCTGTCAGTACCCACTTCGTTAATCAGGTTGATCATGTAGCGATAGACCGTCTGGTAGGCAAAGCCTGCCTGGCGCGCACCCCGCGGCATCATCGCCCAGACGGCTGGCAGACCATTTCAACAGCGGCCATGGGCCGCCCGCCAGGACGATTACGCCGGCTATTGAAGGGGGCGTGGGCAAGCGGGCGTTTGTGATACAGGTGTTGCAGCAGGGGCAGTGGCAAGCCGCTGGCGTCGTTGAGCCACTGCTGCAGCATCTCGGCGGCAGGCTTGCCCTGCAACACTTTATGCAGTTCAGGCAGAGCGACCAGCATGCCCGGGTGGCACTGGCGCAGGTAGCCTTCAAGCCGTTGACCGTGATGGATGAAAGGTGAAAACAAGAGGCAAATGAGCTGCCCCTCATCCAGCCCGAAGAACTGCTGGGCATAATTGGCTGACAATGCGCGCCCTTCACGACTGACTGCCTGGGTCAACAACGTTGGCGGAGCCTGAAGATGACGCAGGTACGTTTGCGCCTGCATGAAGAGCTCTTCAACGCCCGCTTCATACTCCAGATCCCGCAGGCATTCGGCCTGCAGGCCTCGCAGGTGCGCCGTCAGCGGCACAATGGCGAAGTCGGGTTGGCTCAAATGAAAACCCAGCGGGTCGGGGGCATGCACCATGAATTCGGTGAGTAATGACGCACGTGCGCGGTCATCCCCCTCCAGCAGGTCGGCGATTCCGATATAGGCCAGGTGGCGGTGTGAGCCCGGGCTGACGTCGGTCTTGGGCGCAAAATGCTCGCCGTACAGGTCCTGCTTGATTTCGTCGCTCCAATGGCACATGCGTGCGAACAACCCGTTAAGCGATGAAAGCTTGGCTGTCGGCAGTTCCACGCCTGTCGCTTGAGCAGTCCTTTTCAGCCAGGCGAGAAGCTGGCTTTGCTTACGCACAGAATCGCCACTGACCACCGCGTGCACCCCGCCGTTCCAGGCGGTGACACGCTGGAAGAAATCACCCAGGCTCAGGTAAGTGTCATTGCACAGTGTTGCGCGAATATCCCCCGATGCCAGATGGCCCACCATCAACATGTTGCGCTGGCTGGTCTCGCGCCCGGCGGCGGATGCCGGGCGCTGGTGATTGAAGGGCAGCACTTCATTGTTTTCCACCATCAGTAATTCAACCCGGGGATCGTCGTGAAAGAAGAGCCGGCCGTAACCACGATGGAGCATGTCGAGGGTAGCCTGGGTCATACCGGTGTGGCGCAACGTAGCGACCCGCAACTGGAACGTCCTGGGCGCCCGCCCTGCGATGGTCAATTGGGCTGCACGCAACATCGCCAGCGTGTAGCTGCTGACTTCTCCGCCGCCATGTGCCACCAGTATTTTGTAATCGCCCACCTGCTCCATGCCGCCGGCAGCCACGACAATACGCTGGATCAATAATTGAAGGGCCGTGCGCTCTGCACGGTTGAAATAACCAACCAAGCGTTGCAGAACTTGCTGGTAAACATAATTCATCGCTTGTTCGTGAATAGCGCTCATCATTCGACTACCTGAGTTGTAATATCAGTTTCAAGCAACTGCTGACAGTATTTGCTCGTTATATTGCGCCGGTAAGAATGTCGCTGCGCCACAGTGCGCCAATAATTTAGACACTAGCACTTCGCAACAATCCGACACGGGCTACGGACTGCGCCGCCCCTGATGCGGCGTGCTCCGCTCCAGGCGCAAGGCTATTGCAGCGCCAGCGCCTAGGAAGGTTCCGACAACTTCCTACGGTGCTTTAACTCTAATCTCAAAGATCGCTCCGACAAACAAAATCGCCAAGCTTTGGCATTTGCCTTTTTATTGTTTGAAACTTCTTCTGAACGTATCTGCTTTCTCGTGCGCATACGAATGCAGCATTAAAAGCGCCTGAAGAAACCGGCAACGGTGTTAGAGAGTCAATCATTGCTCAATCCTTGAGATGAAAGTGAAGTCACAATTATCGGGACAGAAATCCTGATTAACAGACACAGAAGTTGGCCAAAAACCAGTTCAGATAAACGTCAGGCGGTCTATGGATGATGCACACACGAAAACGCCGCACTGAAATTCAGGGCGGCGCCAAGGGGAAAGGTACTTTTTACTGGCCGAAACAGCGCCGGCGAACGCCAAGCAGCCTGCAGCTTAAGCCCTGTCAAATGGCGCATTCGCCCCATTTGCCCAGGGTTTGGAATACTCGTTTACGAATATTCCTACACGTCAAACAGCTTCAACCTGCAACGCAACACGCTCACGACACGGGCATTCATCCATATACCGGTGCGCTTCCACGAATTGATTGAACGGAAACACCGTGGTTTTCAGCGGTATGAGCACACGGTCGGCCGTCAGTTGATTGATATCACGCAAGGCGCGCTGCAATGCAACCTGATCCTGGATGATGCCCAGTTCCGGTTTACCGGTAAAGTTACCGATGCAGTGCACAAAGAACTGAATGTTCTTCTGGAACGCTGCACAGGCCGGGAACGGCGTCTGGTTGCCGCCCTGCAAACCGTAGAGCACCAGGCTGCCACGGGGCGCCAATACATCACCGAGCAGCGACATCTGCGGGCCGCCCAAGCCATCGAATACCACGTCAACCCCACGGTTATCGGTGAACTTGTTGATCTGCATCAGCAAGTCCTGCTCTTCCGTGACAATGACTTTTTCCGCCCCCAGCGACAGCAGGTATTCACGTTCGGCGCTGTCTTTGGTTGCAGCAATCACCCGCGCGCCAAGGGCTTTGCCCAATTGCACAAAGGATGGCCCTGCGCAGTGGCTGGCGTCGGTAACCAGTGCAAACTGGCCGGGTTTGACCCTGGCCAGGTCAACGTAGGCAAAGTAAGCAATCAGCAACGGTGTGTAGTGCACACTGGCTTCAATCGGGCTCAAGACATCCGGATACCGGGTCAGGGCCGAACGGGGCAGGACGATCTGCTCGCCATACACCGGATAATCATTGGGGCTCTCGGCCGGAAAACTGGCCACTTTATCGCCCACGGCCAAATCATCCACGCCGTCGCCAAGGGCGACAACCACCCCCGCCATCTCATGGCCAAGGCCGGACGGCAAGCGTGCATGGGAAGACGCCAGGTTCTGGCGCCACAAAATGTCGTACCAGCTGATGCCAATCGCATCGACACGCACCTGCACTTCGCCCGGTGCAGGCTGCGCGGCTGCATGCTCTTCGCACTTGAGCACCTCGGCCGGACCAAACTTGTGAAAACGAATCGTGCGGGACATCGCAAACCTCGTCAAAGTAACCTCTAATGCCATGAACTCTATCTGGGCTTTCCGGGTAAGACCACCGGTCGCCGTTAATAGTCGACATGCCTGTCATTGATTCCGCAACTGAGGAACAGACCTCAAGTGTCGTAGGAAAACTCAATTATCTTGTGCAGAGTACCAGCCTTTCCCCGTAAGATTCATGCTGGTCATCGATTCTACGTGGCCGCTCTCGTCAAGTTTGCTGACTCTTCCAGGACACAAGATGAACCGTAACGACCTGCGTCGTGTCGACCTTAACCTCTTGATCGTATTCGAAACCTTGATGCATGAGCGCAGTGTGACCCGCGCCGCCGAGAAGCTATTCCTCGGCCAGCCGGCCATCAGCGCGGCCCTGTCACGCCTGCGCGGGCTGTTTGATGACCCGCTGTTCGTCCGCACCGGGCGCAGCATGGAGCCGTCTGCGCGTGCGGTGGAAATCTTCGCCCTGCTCTCCCCGGCCCTGGACTCGATTTCCACCGCCGTCAGCCGCGCCGCCGAGTTCGACCCGGCAACCAGCACCGCGGTGTTCCGTATCGGCCTGTCCGACGACGTCGAATTCGCCCTGCTGCCGCAACTGCTCAAACGCCTGCGCGCTGAAGCGCCCGGCATCGTGCTGGTGGTACGCCGCGTCAACTACATCCTGATGCCGGGCTTGCTGGCTTCTGGAGAAATCTCCATCGGCGTCAGCTACACCGCCGACCTGCCGGCCAACGCCAAACGCAAGGTACTGCGCCGCAGCCTGCCGAAACTGTTGCGTGCCGACAGTGTGCCGGGCTCCTTGAGCCTGGATGATTTCTGCGCACGCCCACATGCCCTGGTGTCCTTCGCGGGTGACCTGAGCGGGTTTATTGATGAGGAGCTGGAAAAGCTCGACCGCAAACGCCATGTCGTACTGGCTGTGCCGCAGTTCAACGGCCTCGGCACATTGCTCGCCGGCACCGACATTCTGGCCACCGTGCCGGACTATGCGGCGGACGCACTGACATCTGCAGGTGGTTTGCGTGCTGAAGACCCGCCGTTGCCGGTGCGCTCGTTTGAACTGCACATGGCCTGGCGCGGTTCGCAGGACAATGATCCGGGGGAGCGTTGGTTGCGGTCGCGGATTCAGATGTTTTTTGGCGACCCCGATAGCCTCTGAATAAACCTGCGCGCTCCCCATCAAACCAATGGCCAACCCCCTCGACCCGTATAAATGAGCGAATCGGCAGGCTATTTGATCGGCTGGGTCAAAACGCGAACAGGCCGCCTGCCTAGAATGAGCCCTCACTTATCACGCCGGGCTCGACCATGAAACTGAGCAGCACTGCCTTCGCCGACAACAGCCCCATCCCTGGCGAATACGCCTTCGCCGTCCCCGATGCGGCCAATCACTACGCGCTCTCCAGCAACCGCAACCCCCATCTGGCCTGGGCCGATGTGCCGGCGGGTACGCAGTCATTTGTAGTGGTGTGCCACGACCCGGATGTGCCCAGTGTGGGTGATGACGTGAATCAGGAAGGCAAGCGCGTGGCCTTCGACCTGCCCCGTGTGGACTTTTACCACTGGTTGCTGCTCGATATTCCCGCCGGTGCCCGTGAAATCAGCGCCGGCAGCCACAGCGCGAGCATCACCGCCCATGGCAAAAGCGGCCCGCACACGGTCGGCGGCCTGCGCCATGGCCTGAATGACTACAGCGCCTGGTTCGCGGGCGACCCACAGATGGCCGGCGACTACTTTGGCTACGACGGTCCTTGCCCACCGTGGAACGATGAGCGCCTGCACCACTATATTTTCACACTGTATGCACTGGACGTTGCGCGCCTGGAGGTACAAGGTGCGCTCAATGGCGCCGCCGTGCTGGCCGCGCTGCAAGGCCATGTTCTTGCCCAGGCCAGCCTGGTCGGCACGTATACCCTGGCCCCCGAAGAGCTGCTCAACGTTGACTAAACCGCTCACCGAACTGCCCGCCCAATGGTTGCTGCCATCGGGCGCGCGGCTGCAACCTCAAGGCATGTGCAGCCTTGCCCGGCCGCAGTTGACGCGCGGGCATCAGGCGCGGGACTTTCGATTCTTCGACGCCACGTTGCTGCTGGTGACCTGCGGCACGCTGTTGGTGGAAAATGCTGCCGGGCGCTGGGCGTTGGCGGACGCCTGCAGCCTCATGGCCGTGGCAAAAAACACACAGGTCAACGTGCACAAGGCGCCCGCCCTTGACGGTGCGCCCTACACTGCGTTGTTCCTGACGTTTTCTTCGGCGCTGGTCACTGAGTTCCATCAGCGCTACGGCCACCTGCCAACCTCTTCATCTGCCGTCGAAACCTGCAAGCAAGCTGCGCTGGATGACGAGCTCAATGACTCCTTGCAATTCTGTATTCGCGGTATCGAGTCACCTGACGTCTCGGCGTTGCAGCAGACCCACCGCGCGCTGGGCTTGCTCCTGGCCTTGCACGAACGCGGCGTTGTCTACCCGCGCCCCTCTCCGGCAGGCCTGGCAGAGCGCTTGACCCAACTATTGGCCAAGACGCCCGAGCACCCCTGGACGGCCGCACTTGCGGGTCGCGAGTTGGCGGTCAGTGAAGCCACGCTGCGTCGCCGGCTGGCGGGTGAAGGGGTCAGTTTCAGCACATTGCTGACGGAGATCCGTATGCACCACGCGATGATGTTGTTGCAGACGACCCACCTTGGGGTCTCGCAGATTGCGGATGCCTGCGGGTATCGGGCGTTGTCGAGGTTTTCGATGCGGTTCAGGCGCCGGTTCGGGCTGTCGGTGCAGGATATGCGGTGAGCATAGAGGCGGTCCTTGAAAAGGGCGCGGGCCAGCCCTCTTGTCCCCCATGTCTTGAGCCCCCGCTAACCCTCGCGGGAGACCTGGCTTACCCAGTCCTCTCTAAGCCCCACCAAAATATTCAACACATTGGAGTAAGCCAGAAACGGCACAGACAGCGGCACATTGGATGATTCAAACCTCACCTCCAAAGGCAGGTAAAAATCCAGCTTGCCTGAGCGACCCGCCTGCGAAAACAACGGCGCATTCAAGTGGCTGGTGACACTGAAAACATCAACAAAGAGAATCCTGGACAGTGGTTCTCTTCCTCCAACGGCAAACCCGTCGATATAGATGTCCAACTGTCCATCTTCCAGGTCGGTGGAAAATACGACCTGCCCTTCTTCCGCATCAGGATGAAAGCGCCCACGGCCCGCCGCTTCCATGAGATTCATCCTTCTTACAAGAGACCGCCGAATCTTCATTTTCCAGTTCCCTTTAACACGCGCTTAAGCCATGTTGGACAGCACAGCGGCCCTTATCAACCCTAACAGGTCAACCCCAAACAGGCGGGCAGCCCGCCCATGCCTCGCAGAGCGGGCAACGTTCTTTGCCGTGCGCGCAACAGTCTATTGTCATCACGCCCATTGATAGCCCCCTAACGAAACCCCCATGCTAGAGGGCTAATCTCGCGCTTATATCATTCCGAATGATAGTTACCTTTGTTTCATTCGATTCGTGACATAGCACATCGCCGCGCATGATCCGCCCATCTCAAATACATTGGCGGATGCACCTCATGGAACAGTCACTCAAACATTTGCGCTTCCCCCTGGCGATATTGGCCGTGGTGGTGATGAGCGCATGCGGCAAAGCCCCGGAGCAAGCGGCCGCCATGCCCCCTGCGAAAGTCAGCGTGGCCAAGGTGCTTGAACAACCGGTCAACGAGTGGGACGAATTCACCGGTCGCCTGGAAGCTCCGGAAACCGTGCAGATTCGTCCGCGCGTGTCGGGCCAGATCGATCAGGTGGCCTTCACCGAAGGTGCCCTGGTGAAGAAAGGCGACCTGTTGTTCCAGATCGACCCGCGCCCGTTCCAAGCTGAAGTGCGCCGCCTCGAAGCCCAGCTCTCCCAGACCAAAGCCGCCGCCAGCCGCAGCGATAATGAAGCGCAACGTGGCGAGCGCCTGCGTCAGAGCAACGCGATCTCCGCCGAACTGGCCGATTCGCGTACCACCGCCGCCCAGGAAGCCCGCGCGGCTGTCGCCGGGATCCAGGCGCAACTGGACCTGGCCAAGTTGAACCTGAGCTTCACCCGCGTAACGTCGCCGATCAGCGGCCGTGTCAGCCGTGCCGAAATCACCGCCGGCAACCTGGTGACCGCCGACACAACCCCGCTGACCAGTGTGGTCTCAACCGACAAGGTCTACGCCTACTTCGACGCCGATGAGCGCGTGTACCTCAAGTACACCGAGCTGGCGCGTGAAGGCCGCCGTGGCGCAACCACCCCGGTGTACCTGGGCCTGTCCAACGAAACCGGCAACCCGCACCTGGGCCAGATGAACTTTGTCGACAACCAGGTCAACCCGGCCACCGGCACCATCCGTGGTCGCGCCGTGTTCGATAACAGCAAGGGCGAGTACACCCCGGGCCTGTATGCACGCCTCAAACTGGTCGGCAGCGGCACCTACTCCGCCGTGCTGATCAACGACGAAGCGGTCGGCACCGACCTGGGCAAGAAGTTCGTGCTGGTGATGGACGGCGACAAGCCGGCTTATCGCGCGGTGGAACTGGGGCCGAAGATCGAAGGCCTGCGCATCGTGCGCAGCGGCTTGAACAAGGACGACACCATCGTCGTGAAGGGCTTGCAGCGCATTCGCCCGGGGTCGCCGGTTGCACCGGAAACCATCCCGATGGCCAGCAAGGAAACCCTCGCCGCCTTGGCACAACAACGACAAGCGCTTGAAGCCAGCAACCTGGAGCAAGTGGCGCCGGAAAAAACCGCGCCCAAGCTCGCAGCCGTTGCGACTCCACGCGGTTAAGGGATACGACTCAAGATGAATTTTTCCAAGTTCTTCATTTCGCGGCCGATCTTCGCAGCGGTGCTCTCGCTGCTGATCCTGATCGCCGGTGCGATCTCGCTGTTCAAGCTGCCGATCAGCGAATACCCGGAAGTGGTGCCGCCGACCGTGGTGGTGCGTGCCAACTTCCCGGGCGCCAACCCCAAAGTCATCGGTGAAACCGTGGCTGCCCCTTTGGAGCAGGCCATCACCGGCGTCGAAAACATGCTGTACATGTCTTCGCAGTCGACCGCCGATGGCAAGCTGACCCTCACTATTACCTTCGCCCTGGGGACTGACCTGGACAACGCGCAGGTGCAGGTGCAGAACCGTGTGACACGGACTCAGCCGAAACTGCCTGAGGAAGTGACGCGCATCGGTATTACCGTGGACAAGGCCTCCCCCGACCTGACCATGGTGGTGCACTTGACCTCCCCGGACAAGCGTTACGACATGCTCTACCTGTCCAACTATGCCTTGCTCAACGTCAAAGACGAGCTGGCGCGTTTGGGCGGCGTGGGTGATGTACAGCTGTTCGGCATGGGCGATTACTCCCTGCGTGTATGGCTGGACCCGAACAAGACCGCTTCACGCAACCTGACCGCCACCGATGTGGTGAACGCGATCCGCGAGCAGAACCGCCAAGTGGCGGCCGGTGCCTTGGGTGCACAACCTGCACCGAATGCCACCAGCTTCCAATTGTCGATCAACACCCAGGGCCGTCTGGTCACTGAGGAAGAGTTCGAGAACATCATCATTCGCTCCGGCGACAACGGTGAAATCACGCGCCTCAAAGACATCGCACGGGTGGAACTGGGCTCCAGCCAGTACGCCTTGCGCTCGTTGCTCAACAACCAGCCGGCCGTAGCGATCCCGATCTTCCAGCGCCCGGGTTCCAACGCCATCGAGATCTCCAACGAAGTACGCGACAAGATGGCGGAGCTGAAAAAGAGCTTCCCGGAAGGCATGGACTTCAGCATCGTCTATGACCCAACCATCTTCGTGCGCGGCTCCATCGAAGCGGTTGTTCACACCCTGTTCGAAGCGTTGATCCTCGTAGTACTGGTAGTAATCCTGTTCCTGCAAACCTGGCGCGCCTCGATCATTCCATTGGTGGCGGTACCGGTATCCTTGATCGGTACGTTTGCGGTGATGCACCTGTTTGGCTTCTCGCTCAACGCGCTGTCGCTGTTCGGCCTGGTACTGGCGATCGGTATCGTGGTGGACGACGCCATCGTGGTGGTGGAAAACGTCGAGCGGAATATCGAACTGGGTCTGGAACCGTTCCCGGCCACTGAAAAGGCCATGAGCGAAGTGACCGGCCCGATCATTGCCACGGCCCTGGTGCTGTGTGCGGTGTTCATCCCGGCTGCGTTCATCAGCGGCTTGACCGGGCAGTTCTACAAACAGTTCGCCTTGACCATTGCGATCTCGACGGTGATTTCGGCCTTCAACTCGCTGACCTTGTCCCCTGCTCTGGCGGCGGTATTGCTCAAGGGCCACGATGCACCGAAGGATGGCTTCTCGCGCTTCCTCGACAAGTTGCTGGGTGGCTGGTTGTTCCGCCCGTTCAACCGCTTCTTCGTCAAAGCCAGCCACGGTTACGTCGGCACCGTTCGCCGAGTGATTCGCGGCAGTGGTATCGCGCTGTTCCTGTACGCCGGCCTGATGGTCCTGACCTGGCTGGGCTTTGCCCAAACGCCAACCGGTTTCGTACCGGCCCAGGACAAGCAATACCTGGTGGCCTTCGCCCAATTGCCGGACGCCGCGAGCCTGGACCGCACCGAAGACGTGATCAAGCGCATGTCCGACATCGCGCTGAAGCAACCGGGCGTAGAAAGCGCCGTCGCATTCCCGGGCCTGTCGATCAACGGTTTCACCAACAGCCCGAACAGCGGCATCGTGTTCGTGACCTTGAAGCCATTCGACGAGCGTAAAGACCCGAGCATGTCCGCCGGTGCGATTGCCGGTGCACTCAACGGCAAATACAGCAGCATCCAGGAAGCCTACATGGCGATCTTCCCACCGCCGCCGGTACAGGGCCTGGGTACGATCGGTGGTTTCCGCCTGCAGATCGAAGACCGTGGCAACCTGGGTTACGACGAGCTGTACAAAGAAACCCAGAACATCATCACCAAGAGCCGTACCACACCTGAGTTGTTTGGCCTGTTCACCAGCTACACGGTCAACGTGCCGCAGGTCGATGCTGCCATCGACCGCGAAAAGGCCAAGACCCACGGCGTGGCGATCAGCGACATCTTCGACACCCTGCAGATCTACCTGGGTTCGCTGTATGCCAACGACTTCAACCGCTTTGGCCGCACCTACCAGGTCAACGTTCAAGCTGAACAGCAGTTCCGCCTCGATGAAGACCAGATCGGCCAGCTGAAAGTGCGCAACAACAAAGGCGAGATGATCCCGTTGGCGACCTTCATCAAGGTCAGCGACACCTCAGGGCCAGACCGCGTAATGCACTACAACGGCTTTATCACCGCAGAAATCAACGGCAACGCCGCACCGGGCTACAGCTCGGGCCAGGCTCAGGCCGCGATTGAAAAACTGCTGAAAGACGAACTGCCCAACGGCATGACCTACGAGTGGACTGACCTGACGTATCAGCAAATCCTCTCGGGCAACACTGCGCTGTTCGTGTTCCCGCTCTGCGTACTGCTGGCGTTCCTGGTACTGGCCGCCCAATACGAAAGCTGGAGCCTGCCACTGGCGGTGATCCTGATCGTACCGATGACGCTGCTGTCGGCCATCACCGGGGTGATCATCTCGGGCGGCGACAACAACATCTTCACCCAGATCGGCTTGATCGTACTGGTGGGCCTGGCCTGTAAGAACGCGATTCTGATCGTCGAGTTCGCCAAGGATAAACAGCAGGAAGGCCTCGACCCGCTCGCTGCGGTACTGGAAGCCTGCCGTCTGCGTCTGCGGCCGATCCTGATGACCTCGTTCGCCTTCATCATGGGTGTGGTGCCACTGGTGTTGTCCAGCGGTGCCGGTGCCGAGATGCGTCATGCCATGGGTGTGGCGGTGTTCTCCGGGATGATCGGTGTGACCTTCTTCGGCCTGTTGCTGACGCCAGTGTTCTACGTACTGATCCGTCGCTATGTCGAGCGCAGCGAAGCGCGCAAAGCGGCCAAGGCCTTGAAGCTGGAGACACAGCAATGAGCGTAAAAGTATTCCTGCCGAGCTTGCTGGTACTGGCGTTGAGCGCCTGTGCCGTGGGCCCGGACTACAAAACCGAAAAACTGGAGGCGGCCAACATCACGGCCGCCGCCGACACCAAAAGCTACGACCATGCCAAGTACGAAGGCATCTGGTGGCAGCAGTTTGACGACCCGACCCTTAACCAGCTGGTCACCCAGTCGCTGCAAGGTAACCGTGATTTGCGTGTCGCTTTTGCCCGCTTGCGGGCAGCCCGCGCCATCCGTGACGACGTGGCCACCGACATCATGCCAGTGGTCACCACTCGCGCCAGCAGCGACGTGGGCAAGGGCCAGATCCCGGGCCAGACCACTAAACGTGTGAACAGCGAACGCTACGACCTGGGCCTGGACATGGCCTGGGAAGTCGACTTGTTCGGCCGTATCCGCCGCAACCTGGAAGCCAGCGACGCTGACCAACAAGTCGCCGAAGCCGATCTGTACCAACTGCAAGTCACCATGATTGCCGAACTGGTGGACGCCTACGGCCAACTGCGCGGCGCTCAACTGCGTGAACGCATCGCCCTGGACAACCTGAAGAACCAGCAGGAATCGCGCACTATCACCGTCAGCCTGCGGGATGCCGGCGTGGGTGATCAGCTTGACGTTGAACGCGCCGATGCACGCTTGGCCGCCGTTGAAGCCAGCGTGCCGCAACTGCAAGCCGAACAAGTGCGCGAGCGTAACCGCATCGCCACCCTCCTCGGCCAGCGCCCTGACAAACTGACCGTGGACCTGAGCCCCAAAGACCTGCCGGCGATTGCCAAGGCGTTGCCGATTGGCGACCCGGGGCAACTGCTGCAACGGCGCCCGGACATCCTCAGCGCCGAGCGCAAACTCGCCGCCGCCACCGCGCGGATCGGCGTGGCCAAGGCCGACCTGTTCCCACGGGTCAGCCTCAGCGGGTTCCTCGGCTTTACCGCCGGGCGTGGTTCTCAGATTGGTTCTGCAGCGGCGAATGCCTGGTCTTTGGGCCCGAGCATTACCTGGGCAGCGTTTGACCTGGGCAGCGTGCGTGCGCGGTTGCGTGGCGCCAACGCAGAAGCTGACGGCGCTTTAGCGACTTATGAGCAGCAAGTGCTGCTGGCGCTGGAAGAATCGGAAAATGCTTTCAGTGATTACGGTAAACGCCAGCAGCGTCTGGTTTCGCTGATCCGTCAGAGTGAGTCCAGCCGTGCGGCGGCTGATCTGGCGGCGATTCGTTATCGCGAAGGGACGGTGGATTTCCTGGTGCTGCTTGACGCGCAGCGTGAGCGCCTGGCCGCCGAAGATTCGCAGGCCCAGGCCGAAGTGGATTTGTATCGTGGCATCGTCGCGATCTACAAGGCGCTGGGCGGTGGCTGGCAGCCGGACACCGTGGTGGCCAGCGCCAAGTGATGTAAAGAGCTCCTTTGGTTGGTCGCATCCAGCCAATTTTTAGCCCTGCGGTCCATTCGGTCGCGGGGCTTTTTTTCGCCCGCTCAAATCATTCGAACACCCACCGCTTGACTGGCTGCTGATGCTTGCCATTCATCGCCACTGTCAATTCTGACAGTAGATCCAACCCCTGCCCCAAGCGTTTGATTCACCTTACCCGACGCGCGGTGTCCGCGCGCTCACTCAGCAAGGTGATGATGATGACAACGCCAACCAGCCCCGGAGCTGACGTAAGCCTGGATTCGCCCGAAGCGAGCTTTGAAACCCAACTGGGAAGCACCCCTCCAACCCCTGAAGTGGCTGACAAGGGGGAGGGCATACGCGGGTTGGAGCCTGACGCCTGGTTCTGGCTCGAAGCGTGGTTTCGTATCGCGATCGGCGATGAATATTCTATGTTCGTCAATGGCAGAGAAGTTGCCAAAAATAAAGTTGGGAGCCTGACAAATCGTTATTCCCTAAGGGTTGCCTCAAGCGACATGCCGAACGGTGTGGTGACTACCTACGCGATGGTCAAGCGCATCGGTAGTGGGCAGCTCAGCTTCTCGCCCCTCGTAACGTATCTGAACAAGAGAGACACACCGGGTGGTATTGACCGCATCGTTGATGACCGGGGCCACAGCGGTTTGACTGTGGTGGCTGAAAATCTGCCGCAATTCTCGTCGATTGGTCGCGATGTGTTAACAAACGGGCTATGGGCCCTGATTTCCGCCTATGCGAATCGAAGGGTAAACGACAGGATTACAACGTTCTTCGCAGGGGTGCCCACCTACAAGACATTGACGCCTGCAGACATCGCCGGGCCCTGGCCGCTTCGCATGTTCATCCCCCCATCGGTGATCGCGCAGGCCGCGGACGTCGAAGAACCCGTGCTTATTACCACAGTAATTGATGTCGTCAACAACACCCCCGCCGGGCCGGATAAGTTCTCCGCACCTTACATCTTGTACAACAGCCTGATTCCAGGGCTGTTTTTACCTCCACTGTTGCTGATCAACAATCTGGACGTAGATCGAGTGAATTGGGCGATCCACGGCACTCTGCTCTTTAGCATCGAGGCGGTACCTGATCGCGCAATACGGCCCGGCCAAGGCAACCAAATTGTGGTAACGGCTATCCTCACCGACTTGAACAATAAGAAGCAGACGGTGCGCTTGCCGGCAAAGGCTCATCAGAACGTGCGCGGCGAGATTATAGATGCGACTGCGCTCAAGAGCTCGCTCCTTCAACTGGCTCAGAACGGTGGGGGGTTTCTTGCCATCTCGTTCGAGTTACTCGACTCCACTGGAAGACAGATTGGAAGATCGGGACGCAATTCGTATCCGATATTGGCCGTGCAGTTGCCGACGACCTATCCGGCGCCAGAATTCAACAATGTGGCAGGGCCTCAAACAGTCAACACGCAGAACTATCCGAATGGGGCCAACGTGAGAGTGGCGTTCGCCAATATGAATGCTGCGCAAACGATCAGGCTCAGTGCGGTCCTTGCAAATGGCAGCTCAGTCGTTTTGGGCACGGTGACTGGGTCGAGCACCGGCGCTGTGTCTTTGCTCTTCAGCGCGCAGCTTCTCACCCAAGCCGCCGGCCAACTGGTCAAGCTGATTTATGAGGTGACGGAGGGAGGCATTACAACACCATCGCTTGCTCAGGAGCTGACCGTTCAAGCACAGAGCGGTGGAGTGAGCCCGACGGTTGCCGTGGGCTTGGGGCCGCACGCCATCAGCGTCACTCGAGATGGGCAAAAGGCCTTTGTACCTTGCCGGGACAGCAATTCGATTTCAGTGCTTGATACCCTCACGAGGCGGGTCATCACGACCATTTTCGGGGTGTCGTCACCTTTTGGATCGGTATTGAGCCCGGATGATAGCCGCTTGTATGTCGGCAGTTTTCTTGGCGGGTGTTACTACGTTATCAGTACAACGACCTACCAGATACTCAAGACCGTTCCGCTCACGGGCGGCGGCAATGTATCGGCGCTCGCACTCACCGAAGATGGTGCGCGATTGTTTGTGGCCTGCACCAACACTGGCGTCGTGCATGTCTATGAAACGGCAATGAATACCAACATTAACCGTATTCCCACGGCCAGTGCGCCCTTTGGTTTGACGGTCAACCCGGAGCAGACCCAGGTCTGGATCGCCTTTCAATCGGCGGTGGGGATTATCAATGCCAATGGCTATGGCGGCCTGTTGGCAAAAATCCCGGGGGTCGGTAGAACGGTGCATATCGCGTTTAATCCGGGTAACCTGCCTGTCGCTCGCGCCTATGTTGCTGACGAGAGTGGTATTTCCGTGGTCAACCCTCTGACAAACGCCATTGTCGGCAACAAGATAATGGTCCCTAACGCTTGGGGCCTTGCGCTAAATACGAATGCTCCAGAACTCTGGGTGTCAGGCAGTGACCCGGGAGCAGTAGGCGCATCGGCCTATCGCAGTTCGGTTTACGTTATCGACACCAATACGCTGCAAGTCACCAAACGCCACACGGGCTTCGGCAACGCGGCAAATATGGCCTTTGTGCCCAATTCACGGGTGGCGCTTGTCGCCAACCAAGCGACAGGGCAAGTGAGCTTTGTTCCAACATAAGGGCCAAACCTGAAAGGTTGACGGGACAGCACCATTAACCCTGGGCTGTCCCTTTTTTTGCCCGAATGTTCACCCGGCCTCGTTGAGAATCAAACTGCGGTAATGCCCCGGATTCGACCCCGACCACTTACGAAACGCCTTGTAAAACGAACTGGCATCGGCAAACCCCAAGCGCGCCGCGATCTCGGCAAAGCTAATGTGCGGTTCCGCCAGCCACACAATCGCCAACTCCTTGCGCACGCTGTCCTTGAGCCCCTGATAGGTCTGCCCTTCCTCGGCCAACCGGCGACGCAACGTCGACGCGGAAATGCATAAGGAGGCCGCGAGCCCCTCGGTTTCCGGCCAGGTCTCGGCCGGCAGTTGGCGCAAATCGTGTTTGATCCGCGTTGCCAGGCTTTGCGGGTCGCGGTACTTCACCAGAATATTGGCCGGTGCCTGCGCCAGAAACCGCTTGAGTTCATTGGCACTGCGCTTGATCGGCACGTCCAGGCAATCGGCAGAAAAGATCATTCGCGTACGCGCACGATCAAAGCGCAGGTTGTCGGAAAACATCACCCGGTAGTCATCACAGAAATCCGGCTGCGGGCAGCGCAGCTCAATGGCGAGAATCGGAATGCGCCGCCCTGCCAGCCAGCACGCCACGCCGTGAACAATCATCCAGTAGGCAAAGTAGGTGAATGCGCGCCGGGGCGGCACCTCGGGCTCCAGCAGCACGATTTCCGCCAGGCTCTGCTGGCGTACCAGTTGTGCAGGCAGCTGGTCGAGCATTAATGACATAAACTGCAGGCCCGTTTGAAGGCTGGCGCCCAGATTCGGCTGGGCCATGGCGCTATGACACAGAAACTCGAAGCTACCGGACTTGAGCTTGCGCGGGTCCATGCCGAAAAACTCATCGTCCAGGCGCCGGGCGAGCAGACGCCACAAACGCGCATACGCCGTGGCCGGTACGCGGCCATGGGGCTGCGCCAGCAACGCCGGATCGATGCCGGCCTTGCTCAGGGCTTCAAGTGTCGGAGCGCCGGGCGCGCAGCTCTGCAACAGGGCTTCGCGCACCAAGTGGATGGAAATGGTGTCTTTTTCCGCCATGGGAAGTCGGCTATTGAGCTCTACATAAACATGGCATGCATCATAAGGGCGGTTGCGATTCGCCACCACCGTTCAGCAGCAGTTCAGCAAAGGTCAACATTCACTGTTTAGTAATGAGTATCATTATGTTACAAATTAGCATCCTATCCAGTCTTGATGCGGTGCTGAATGCTTGTTCCCTTTTTAATCATGCTGCGCGAAGGCATTGAAGCGGCATTGATCGTTGGCATCATCGCCAGTTACCTGCAACAGACCGGCCGCGGCCAGTGGATGCCCGCCGTGTGGATCGGCGTATTCCTTGCCGCCGCCCTGGCCCTGCTGGTCGGTGGTGGCCTGGAACTGGTCAGCGCCGAATTCCCGCAAAAACAACAGGAACTCTTCGAAGGTGTGGTCGGCCTGGTGGCCGTGGGCATCCTCAGTTCCATGGTGTTCTGGATGCGCAAGGTGGCGCGGTCCATCAAGCATGCCCTGCACGAATCCCTCGACCACGCGTTGGCCGGCTCCAAACATCAGGTGTTCGCATTGATTGCCATGGTGTTTTTCGCCGTGGCCCGTGAAGGCCTGGAAACTGTGTTTTTCCTGCTCGCCGTGTTCCAGCAAAGCGAAGGCCCCGGCGCGCCGATTGGCGCCCTGCTCGGCCTGATCCTGGCCATTGTGGTCGGTTTCCTGATCTATTCCGGCAGCATGCGCCTGAACCTCGGCGCGTTCTTCCGCTGGACCGGCCTGTTCATCCTGGTGGTGGCTGCCGGCATTCTCGCCAACTCGGTGCAGGCCTTGCACGAAGCTGGCGTGTGGAACCACCTGCAAACCGTGCTGTTCGATTTCAGCGCCGTGTTGCCGATGGACAGCCCGCTGGGCTCGGTACTGGCCGGGATGTTCGGCTACCAGGAAGCGCCGACCGTAAGCACCCTGGGTGCCTATCTGATTTACCTGGTAGTGGCCCTGGTGATGTTCTTCCTGCCCTCGGCCCCCGCCAAGCCTGTCGCCAAACCTTCCTCCGCTTCCAGCCAGTAAGGACCGTCTCTTGTCCAACCCAACCCCTCAACCCGCTCCGCCATCGCGCGCCTTGCGCTGGGCGGTGGCCGGGTCGGTGGTCGTGATGATCGCCGCCGGTGCACTGTTCTATTACGCCTCGCAGTTGGCTGCCGCCAAGCGCCAGACCAACCACAATGAAATCGCCGTGACCATTCATGCTCACGCCTGCGAGCCCAACGAACTGACCGTGCCCGCCGGGCGCGCCAGCTTTCGCATCATCAACCGTTCCGACCGCGCGGTGGAATGGGAAATCCTCGACGGCGTGCTGGTGATTGAAGAGCGCGAAAACATCGCCCCGGGCTTGAGCCAGGTGATCAACGCCAACCTGTCGCCCGGCGACTACGCAATCACCTGCGGGCTGCTGAGTAACCCGCGTGGCACCCTGCATGTGACGCCGACTGCGGAGTCCGACGCCCAAGCCAAGGCCAAACCGTCGATGGTGGCGTTTATCGGCCCGCTGTCGGAATTTCGCGTGTACCTGAGCGGCCAGGGCAGCGCCCTGGTCAAGGCTGCGACGGCGCTGCAAAACGCTATCGACGCCGGTGACCTGGCCCAGGCCCAGGCGCTTTACGTGCCGGCCCGCGAGGCCTACCAGCGGCTGGCGCCGGCATCGCAACGCCTGGCCGAGCTGGACAACGCCATTAATGCCCGCGCGGATTATTTTGAAAAACGCGAACAGGACCCGGCCTTCAGCGGCTTCCACCGCATCGAATACAGCCTGTTCCAACAGCGCAGCCTTGATGGCCTGAGCCCGGTCGCCCAGCGCCTGGTCAGCGACGTCACCACCCTCAAGCAACAGTTGCTGTCGCAGTCGCTGCCACCGGAACAACTGGTGGGCATTGTGGTGCGTAACCTCAACAGCCTCGCCGACGTGCGCGCGGCCAGCGGTGAAGAAGAGCGCTACAGCCATATCGACCTGAACGGCTTTGCCGCCAACCTGGAAGTCGCGCACAAAGTGGTCGAGCTGATGCGTCCTTTGCTGACCAAGTCCGCCGCCGACCTGCTGCCGAAAATCGACAGCGCCCTCAGTGCTTTCGATGCTGAACTCAATGGTTTGAAGGTCAATAACGGCTACAGCACGTACGACAGCGTTACCGCCGATCAGCGCAAGCAGATCGCCGACAAGGCCAAGGCTCTGGCCGTTGCACTCGATGGAATCGACCCCGCCCTTGGCCTTTCCGGCCTGCAGTGAAGACGACCGCACAGATGAGTGATTCAGAACAGCTTAACCTTCAGCGCCGCCGTGTCCTGCTGGGCATGGCCGCCACCGGCGCAGCCATTGCCGGCAGCACCCTGACCTGCCCGGCCATGGCGGCCGCCGCCGAACAGGTCACCACCGCACCGCGCAGTGACAAGACCCAGGACCACCACGACTTTTTCGGCAAGCACCAGACCGGCATCGTCACACCGCGCCCCGCCTGCGGCATGCTCGTGGCGTTCGATGTGCTGGCCAGTGACCGTGAAGACCTGGAGCGCCTGTTCCGCACCTTGAACGAGCGCATCAGCTTTCTGATGACCGGCGGCACCGTGCCGCAAGTCGACCCAAAGCTGCCGCCCACCGACTCCGGCATCCTCGGCCCGGTCGTCACGCCCGACAACCTGACCATCACCGTGTCGGTCGGCGAGTCGCTGTTCGACGAGCGCTTCGGCCTCACCGCCGCCAAACCCAAGCGTTTGAGCCGCATGGTCGGCTTTCCCAACGACGCACTGGAACCGGCGCAGTGCCACGGCGACCTGAGCCTGCAATTTTCGTCCAACACCCCGGACACCAATATTCACGCCCTGCGCGACATCGTGAAGAACCTGCCGGACCTGCTGCTGGTGCGCTGGAAGCAAGAAGGCAGTGTGCCGCCCCAGGCCCCGGCCAAGCCGGGCGAGCCGGCGCAAAGTGCACGCAATTTCCTCGGTTTCCGTGACGGTTCGGCCAACCCGAACTCCAACGACGACAAGGCCATGGACCAAATCGTCTGGGTGCAACCGGGCAGCGACGAGCCCGCCTGGGCTGCAAACGGCAGCTACCAGGCCGTGCGCATCATCCGCAACTTCGTCGAGCGCTGGGACCGTACCCCGCTGCAAGAGCAGGAAAGCATCATCGGCCGCGTCAAACCGACCGGCGCGCCCATGGATGGTGAAAAGGAAACCCAGGTTCCCGACTACAGCAAGGACCCGGAAGGCAAGTTGACCAAGCTCGATGCCCACATCCGCCTGGCCAACCCGCGCACCCCGCAGACCCAGGCCAACCTGATTCTGCGCCGGCCGTTCAACTACTCCAACGGCGTCAACAAAAACGGTCAGCTGGACATGGGGCTGTTGTTCATCTGCTACCAGGCTGACCTGGAGAAAGGTTTTATCAGCGTGCAAACCCGGCTCAACGGCGAGCCTCTGGAGGAATACCTCAAGCCGGTCGGCGGCGGGTATTTCTTCACCTTGCCGGGGGTCATCGGGCCCAAGGATTTCCTGGGGCGCACGCTACTCGCTGCAACGCACTCCCAAACCACTGCCAAAGCTTAAATAAAACACACCTCAGAGCGGATACCGTCCCATGAAGAAGTCGACTATTGCGTTGTCGTTGTTAATGACCCTTTCGCCGCTGGCAGCCTTCGCCGCTACCGCGCCGCTGGACCTGGTAGGCCCGGTTTCGGACTACAAGATCTACGTAACCGAAGAAATCGGCGAACTGGTCACCCAGACCAAAGCGTTCACCGACGCCATCAACAAAGGCGACCTGGCCACCGCGCAGAAGCTCTACGCACCGACCCGTGTTCACTATGAGTCCATCGAGCCGATCGCCGAGCTGTTCAGCGACCTCGACGCCTCTATCGATTCGCGCGTCGACGACCACGAAAAAGGCGTGACCGCCGAAGACTTCACCGGCTTCCACCGCATCGAATACGTGCTGTTCTCCGAGAAGACCACCAAAGGTCTGGAAACACTGACCGCCAAGCTCAACAGCGACGTCAACGATCTGAAAACCCGTGTTGACGGCCTGACCTTCCCGCCGGAAAAAGTCGTCGGCGGCGCCGCAGCCCTGCTCGAAGAAGTGGCTGCGACCAAGATCTCGGGTGAAGAAGACCGTTACAGCCACACCGATCTGTATGACTTCCAGGGCAACATCGACGGCGCGAAGAAAATTGTCGACCTGTTCCGTGGCCAGATCGAAAAACAAGACAAAGCCTTCCTGGCCAAGGTCGACAAGAACTTTGCCACCGTGGACAAGATTCTGGCCAAGTACAAAACCAAGGATGGCGGCTATGAGACCTATGACAAGGTCAAGGAAAACGACCGCAAGGCCCTGGTCGGTCCGGTCAACACCCTGGCTGAAGACCTGTCGACCCTGCGTGGCAAGCTGGGCTTGAACTGATAAAAAAGCCCCGGCCATGCGCTCATGCATGGCCGGGGCTTTTAAGGGCTTACCGGCTGCTTGCAGCTGCCCCATCAGGGTCTGCAGGCGCAACCGTTTCGCTCAGCGGCTCAAAACCGTCCAGTGGTGTTCCCGTCGGCAAACCGGTTTTCGGGTGGGCCGCGTACCAGTTTTGCCCCACTGCTATCGCTTGAACCGGCACCGAGTGGTTATGCCCGTTGGCAGCAGCCTGCTTGCTGCCGCCCTGGGTAGCAAAAAACTGGCTACTGCCGGCTTCAACACCAAGGAATGCACGCAGCTTCTCCTCCACGCTCACTACATTGGTCAAGTGCGATAATTTCGGCGCCCCGCTCAGTACTTTGGGAAACGCGATGAGACGCTTCGCGGCACCGGCGAGCAAATCTGCAGAGCTATCCAGCGGATTTAAAAAGGCACTGACGACCCTGACGCCCGATTGCAGCACACTAAAGGCCTTGGTTCCGAAAGGAGCGACGACCTTTGTAGATTTGGCAAAAGCCTTCAGGGACTGGCCGGCGCCTCCCAGCAAGGCCCCACTCAGGTCAATAATCAACCCCCGTGTACCGTCGACGATATTGCCTTCGGTCAGATCCTTGATTGCACCTACAAAAGGGATCATGCCCAGCAAAATGCGTTTATTGTTTTGCAAAAGTTCACGCTGCTGCTCCAGCGGCAACTTGCCACGGGCGTTATCCAGTACGGTGTCGCGGTGATGAACAAAGTTGCCTTGCATTATGCGGTCGACAATCGCCTGGGTTTGAGTCGAAGAAAAACTGTTCGGGACAACGTCATCGGTTGCCCTGCTCGCCGCGTCTGCGTCAGGAACGAGGGTATCCCCGAGTTTTTCAATAATGACGCCGGTCGACTTTGCGTCCGGCCTGGGCATTGCATCGCTGGTGTAAGCATTGAAATCAAAGGGCTCAACCCGCCCGTTTTGCAATTGCGTGTTACTGGGCGCCCAAGGTCCATACGTCTTTGGATGGGTTTGCATCACACCGTCAAGGCTCAGTTGAGCCGCCAGGTCTTCGCGCTTGACCATCAGCATTTTGTCGGGGAACACCTCGAAATAGCGGATCACGCCCTTGTATTCACTGCGTATCAAGGTGCCTTTGCGCCCGCGCCGTTCCTCCACGCCTTGGGCAGTCTGTTCCACCGTTGGCACGTCAGTTTGACCACGCAAGGCAAACAGCTCCACGTTGCCAAACTCGAGTGACTGGCGATCAGCCAATGGCAAGTCCGCAATCATTCGTTTCGTGACGCTGCCCAAACCCTGCTTGAGATTGCCCAAATAAGTGTCGACCGCATCGACCAAGTTCTCATCCAGCGTCGACGGGACCGTGATCCGGGCATCCAGGGCCTTAACGTTTGCGTCAATTTCCTGTTGTTGCTTGGCACTGAAAAACCGGTGAACGTCATAAGGTGTCTTGTGTTCAGCGGGTACAGGCAGCGGCTGCCCAGGTTCCAACAACATCCAGCGGCCCTTGATCAGATCGCCGGTCATGTAGGTCTCAAGCAACGAACGTGTACGCGGTTCCGAAGGCAGCATTTTGCGGCCTACATCCGGGTCTGCGATGTGCACCCTTAATGCTTTGATTTGTTCAATGCTGCGCTCCGGAAACATTTTATGCAGGTGCGCAATCGCTATATTTTCTCGGGTAGGAAGCGGCGCAATAAACGTTTTGGCGGCCGTGGTCATCTCTTCCCGTTCGGCTTCAAAGGCTTTGACCGTCTTCTGGTAGATCTGTGGTGTATACCGACCGTCAGCCGGCTCTGTGTAGACCCCGCGCATCAGCCCCCAATCGAGCAATGCATTCATCCCGTAATTTTCAAACAGAGCAGCCTCGTCCGGCGTACGCGGGTGCAGTCGGGAAAGCCCCATGATTTGGGAATCACTCATGGCACGGGAAGCGCCTGGCCCTCCCAAATGCTCAGCAATGGCAACCCCCAAGCGCAAGTCTGTCCATTGCGCAGAGCCCATGCGTATTTGCGAGACACCCTTGACCAGGAACTCAGGCGCCACACTCGCCAGAAACAAGTGGGCAATCAAAGGCGCGGCTCGGGGATCGAGTAACTTGTTCTGCTTGAGATGGGTTTCAATATCTGCACGCACCTCACCCACGGTACGCCCACTGTTGGCAGACTGATAAATATCGTAGCCGGCAAGGGACCCGGCACGCCCCGGAGAGTCAGAATCAATCTGCAGTTTGATGGCCGCGAGCAGCCACTGGCCGCGCTCATGATCCGACATGTCCTTGGTGCCTGACGCCCCGTGGTATCCCTGCTCCTGGGCAAAGACTTCCCCCCAGTACAAGGACGATGAGTCACTGAGCAACTGGCCCAGAAAACGATCGGCTTCAGCACGCAGAACCTTATCGGAATACCGATCAAGAATATTCCCGTTATTCAGCATCGCCAGGAGGTTGTACGCGCTCGATTTGCTGGGAACGTCATGGTTGTTTAACTGGATCAGATAAAGCTTGTCGGTGATAGACAGGCTTCCCGGGGCCCATTTCGTCGATAGCAAATGGGAGGTGTAATTCCCGTTGGGTACAGGCGGTGGCAACGCTGTAGTGAGCCAGCGTACGGCGTTTCGAACATCGCCCACCGTCTTTGGCAACGGTACGCCATAGTCGTGCAACACGTCACCGATAAAGACCTTGCCGCTGCCGTTGCGCACCAACGTCGAACGGCTGCTGACCTCAACGTCCAGGTCGGCCAACGACACTGTTTTGTCATCGTCCTGGCCTGCAATAAGCGCTGTCAGCGTTTTTGCCAGGCTGGCACGCTGATCCAGAGCATCAATGCTGTTCCTGACGGTGTTTATCTGCGCCTCAAGCACAGCCTTTCGTTGAGGGGACAGCGCAACCACGCCAGCAACCGACGCAGCATTGCCTTCACTGGCCGGGGCTTGGCTTGCATGCCAGCGCAACGCTGCATTGTAGTCAAAGGTATCGGCGTTCTGTTGAACATAGGGCAAGCCTTTGCCTTCGGGATCAAGCGCCTGCACGGCGGAGCGCAGCCTTGCACTGATCTGCCACCAGCCGGACCCGTCGTGGGTATTGAATGTTTGCAGGCTCGTCACACCCTCACGGCTTACGATGCCACTGACCGAGTCCGGCTTGACCACCACGGTTGACATCGCAATGCCATGTTTCTGGAACCACGCCCGCAGCTCCGGCGTATTAAACGCAGCTCGATAGGCCTCGAAGAGTGGAAAAATTGTCGTGGCAGGGTCAATGACGATTCGTGTGCGTACGCCAGGCTGAATGGACGACGCGTCCAGCGACCTGATTAACGCACTGTCAGCGGCAGAGGACGCTTCGGCGCTGGGGGGAGATAAGGGTTCAAGTGTCCATGAAGACTTCTGCCTGGAAGACGTTGAGTGTTCCGGGCTGCGCCTGGCGCGAACTTCAGTATCAAGTGAGGGGTTGGCTGCGACAGCAGGGATAACCGAAGGTCCCCTCGCAGAGCCGGCCTGAAACGCATTATGGGACGAAACGTTCGACATTTCTGGTTCCTCTGTACCAGTGGAGGGCAAGAGTTCTCTTCCCTAAGAACTGTCGAACGCAAATGTACGAAGCAGGGCCAGCTTCAGAAGTAAGTATTTTCTCAAGAGGGTGCGAAAAGTCAGAAGCTTAACTCAGAAAGTTCTGTGTTCTACAAAATCCGGTAAAGCAACCGCTCAATACGCACCCGGCTGACCCGCCGCAGGAACTTGCTGACCGCTGGCGGATAATCCACCAGCGTCTGCAGCTGTTGGTAGCCTTCGATGCGCGTGGTGTGCTGGAAAATCTGCGCCAGCTCGGTGCGCCGCGGCCCCAGCCATTGCCCCTGCGGGTCATCGATCAGCAGGCCGTTTTCCAGGTCCAGGCGGAACGCGCGCGGGTTGAGGTTGTTGCCTGTGAGCAAGGTGTAGCGCTGGTCAACCCACATGCCTTTGAGGTGATAGGTGTTGTCGCCGTCGCGCCACAGGTGCAGGTTCAATTGGCCGCTGTCGATCACGGGCTGATGGCGCTTGGCAAAACGGCGCAGGCTGATTTCATACAGGTAGGGCAACGCCGAGATCACCTTGAACGGCTCGCTCGGCGGGATGTAGAAATCGTTGGCGGTTTTGTCGCCGACGATGATGTCCACTTTCACACCACGCGCGAGCGCCCGGTTGACTTCCCGGGTGACCGGCAACGGCAGGTTGAAGTACGGCGTACAGATGGTCAGTTGATGCTGAGCACTGGCGATCAGTTCCAGAACAACCCGGTTCAGCGGATTGTTCTTGCCCACACCGAGCAACGGGCTGACGGCCAGGTGGCCATTGGGCAACTGCCCCGCCGTGGTGTCGTAAGCCGCGTGCTTCAGGCGGCTGCGCAGGTCGCCGATATCGTTACGCAGGCTGCGGGTGGTGGGCGGGTTCGGCAGGTCCAGGCGGTGGACGGCCTTGGAGGCGATGAGACCATGTTCAACCAGATGCTGCATCGAGTCCGCCAGCGGCTGGCTGTGGATCAGGTGATAACGGTCAAACCGGTATTTGTCGAACTTGTGCAGGTACACATTGTTCAAGCTTGCGCCGCTGTACAGCACGCTGTCATCGATCACAAACCCCTTGAGGTGCAGCACGCCAAACAGTTCGCGGGTTTGTACCGGCACGCCGTACACTGGCACTTCGCTGCTGTGGGACTGGGTCATGGCCTGGTACCAGGCACTGTTACCGGGTTGCTTGCCGGCGCCGATCAGACCGCGCTGGGCACGCAACCAGTCGACCACCACCACGATATCCAACGCTGGCCGCGCGGCCTTGGCCGCATGCAAAGCGTCGTAAATCTCCTGCCCCGCCTCGTCCTGCTGCAAATACAGCGCAACAATGTAGATACGCCGCGTGGCCTGGGGGATTTTCTCCAGCAGGCAACGCCGGAACGCATCGGCGCCGGACAGCACGTCAATGGCGTCGCTGGAAAGTGGGAAACCGCGCAGTTTTGGCAACAGAGAGCGTTTGAAGAACGACGGCATAAGGCTCGCAATGGGTCGAATCCGAAGAGGCCCAGAGCTTACACCATGGGGGTCCCAAGGTCTCGCTGTTACAGATGGAAAAATTTTAATTGACCATGGAGAACGGTCGTTCTACTGTGCAATACATGAACGACATGATCAGTAATGAAACCCGCGACATCATCCTCGACGTCACCGAAAAGTTGATCTATCGCCATGGCATCGCCGCCACCGGCATGGACTTTCTGGTGAAAACCGCCGGTGTTTCGCGCAAAAGTATTTACCGCTATTTCGCCAATAAAGACGAACTGGTGATAGCCGCCCTGCAACGCCGTGATGAACGCTGGATGCAGTGGCTGCGCACCGAAGTAGAACGCAGCGAGGGCAGCGGTGAACGTCTGCTGGCGTTATTCAGCGCACTGAAAAACTGGTTCGGCTCGGCGGATTTTCGTGGCTGCGCCTTTATCAACACCAGTGGTGAAACCGGCGATGCGCAAGACCCGGTGCGCCTGCTGGCCAAGGCGCATAAACAGAAACTGTTCGAGTACGCGCTCGAGCTGTGTGAAGCACATGGCACCCCCGACCCGCAGCAGCAGGCCGCGCAACTGCTGATTCTGATCGATGGCGCCATTACGGTTGCGTTGGTAATGGGTGATTCAACGGCTGCCGATAATGCGCAATGCATGGCGCGAACGTTATTGGGACTTTGAACGCATTCAACTTGCAACTTTCGATTAAACCTCATTGTGTTAAGGAGCTGCCGAATGACCTCGACAACAGAAACTCGCCCGCCACTGCCGCCGTTTACCCGCGAAACGGCCATTGAAAAAGTGCGCTTGGCCGAAGATGGCTGGAACTCACGTGACCCGCAACGCGTTTCTCTGGCCTATACCCTGGACACGCAATGGCGTAACCGCGCCGAGTTCGTGCACAACCGCGAAGAAGCCAAGGGTTTTCTCACCCGCAAATGGGCAAAGGAGCTGGATTACCGGCTGATCAAGGAACTGTGGGCATTCACCGACAACCGCATTGCAGTACGTTATGCCTACGAATGGCACGACGACTCGGGCAACTGGTTCCGTTCCTACGGCAATGAGAATTGGGAGTTTGACGAGAATGGCCTGATGGCGAACCGCTTTGCCTGCATCAACGACCTGCCGATCAAGGAAAGCGAGCGCAAGTTCCACTGGCCGCTGGGGCGACGCCCGGATGATCATCCGGGGTTGTCGGACCTGGGTCTCTAAGCACTGCACGAACAAAATGTGGGAGCTGGCAAGCCAGCGCCCACACTTTCGGTGCTCTTCAGTCCTGATTCAGACCCACGCGGTACAACGTTCCCTTGTCTTCATCCGTCAGCACATACAGGTAGCCATCCGGCCCCTGACGCACATCGCGGATCCGCGCCTTCAAGTCGCCAAGCAGACGTTCTTCATGGATCACCTTGTCGCCGTCGAACTGCAGGCGAATCAACTCCTGGCTGGCCAAGGCACCGATAAACAGGTTGTGCTGCCACGGCTTGAAGCGGTCAGCGTCATAAAACGCCATGCCACTGATGCCCGGGGACTTTTCCCAAACGTGATGCGGCGCCACCGTGCCTTCCACCACCTTGCCCTTGGCCTCTGGAATGGGCGTCAGGGAATAGTTGATGCCGTGGGTGGCGAGCGGCCAACCGTAGTTTTTGCCGCGCTCGATGATATTGATTTCATCGCCGCCACGCGGGCCGTGTTCATGTTCCCAGATCGTGCCGCTCCAGGGGTTCAGCGCCAGCCCTTGCGGGTTGCGCTGGCCGTAGGACCAGATTTCGGGACGCACGCCTGGCTGGCCCACAAAGGGGTTGTCATCGGGCACGCGGCCGTCCGGGAAGATCCGCACCACCTTGCCTTGCAGTTTGTCCAGATCCTGGGCGGTCGGGCGGTCGTTGTTTTCGCCCAGGGTCACAAACAGGTAGCCGTCACGGTCGAACGCCAGGCGTGAACCGAAATGGTTACCGGTGGAGAGCTTGGGCTCCTGACGCAGGATGACCTTGAAGTCCTTCAAACCGCTCAAGTCATCGGCCAATCGCCCACGGCCCACGGCGGTCCCTGCGGTGCCGCCCTTGCCGCCGCCTTCAGCGTACGACAGGTAGACCATACGGTCCTGTTTGAAGTCGGGCGACAGCACCACATCGAGCAAGCCGCCCTGCCCTTTGGCCCACACGTCGGGCACGCCCGTCAGCGGCGTCGACAGCTTGCCGTCCGGGCTGACAAAGCGCAGGTGGCCCGGGCGCTCGGTCACCAGAAAACCTTGTTTATCCGGCAGAAATGCCACCGCCCAAGGGTGATCCAGGCCTTTGGCAATTGGCGTGGCAGAGATGCTGCCTTGCTCACTGGGGAACTGCTGGGCATCGGCGGCATACGCTGCCGACAAGGGAAACATGACAGAGGCGCAAATGGCAGCTAACAGGGTTTTGCGTGCAAACATAAGGCAGAGTCCTTACCGGCGATTGCCGTTGGCATCATAGGTGGGCGCTTTGGTTTCGGTCGCTGGGCGGCTGGGGGCGGCATCGCGTTTTGGATAGCGGTTACCGATGCCGCCGTTTTCTACTGTCGGCGCCGGGCTGGTCGGCCCGGTCTGGATCCCGCGAGTAGCCGGCGCATTGGGCTGGGTGCCCTGCATGCTGTTGGGGTTCGCCCGATGGATAGGGCTGTTGTTGGAGTCGCTACGGCCAGGCAGGCTTTGCGCCTGGGCCAATGGCATGAGTACCAGGCCCAACGCCAGCACTGCAAGGTGACGCACACAGCTGTTCATGACATAGCCTCTCGAGGACAAGGAGTACGTGCTTTCGATAACACGCTACGCCTTGGGTTCGGCCTGCGACACTAAATAGTTTCTCATCAGGTGTAACACGATCTGTCCGCGCATCTGCCGGCCGAAACTTTTGCCTGCGCCTGCGAGTCACCAGAACACAGGCTCCTCTCAAGGAAACGAACCTATGCCACGGGCAATCTGGAAAGGCGCGATCAGCTTCGGTTTGGTCCATATCCCGGTTTCACTGGTGTCGGCGACATCGTCCCAAGGCGTCGATTTTGACTGGCTGGACAAGCGCAGCATGGACCCGGTGGGCTACAAACGGGTCAACAAAAAGACCGGCAAGGAAGTCACCAAAGACAATATCGTCAAGGGTGTGGCTTTTGAGAAAGGCCGTTACGTGGTGCTCAGCGAAGAGGAAATCCGCTCGGCGCACCCCAAGTCGACCCAGACCATCGAAATCATCGCATTTGTCGACAGCGAGCAGATCCCCCTGCAAAACATCGACACGCCCTACTTCCTCGCCCCGGACAGACGCGGCGGCAAGGTCTACGCCCTGCTGCGCGAAACTTTGAAAAAAACCCGCAAGGTCGCCCTGGCCAATGTGGTGCTGCACACCAAGCAGCACCTCGCGGCGCTGATGCCACTGGAGTCCGCCCTGGTACTGGTGATGCTGCGCTGGCCCGCCGAGGTGCGCAGCCTGGAAGAGCTGGAGTTGGGTGCCGACGTCATCAAGCCTTCCCTGGCCAAGGGGGAATTGGAAATGGCCAAGCGGCTCGTCGATGACATGAGTGCCGACTGGCAGCCCGAGGATTACCGCGACAGTTTCCAGGAAAAAATCATGGCGCTGGTGAAGAAGAAAGCCAAGGCCGGCAAGATTAAGGACGTGGAAACCAACCAGGGCAGCGAAACGCGCAAATCGGCGGACGTGATCGACCTGACGGAGCTGCTCAAGCGCAGCCTGGCCGGCAAGCCCGCCAGAAAACCTGCCGCGAAGAAATCCACCAAGGCCTCCTGAGCCGGGGAAACCTCCATGCCCAAGCCCTTGAGCGAATACAACCGAAAACGCGATTTCAAGATCACCGCAGAACCTGCGGGCAAAGCACCCGGCGCCAGGCGCAAGGCTTCGGCCTTGACGTTTGTGATCCAGAAACACGACGCACGCAACCTGCACTATGACTTTCGCCTGGAACTGGACGGCGTCCTCAAAAGCTGGGCGGTGCCCAAAGGCCCCAGCCTGGACCCGGCCCAGAAACGCCTGGCGGTGCACGTCGAGGACCACCCTTTGAGCTATGGCAATTTCGAAGGCACTATCGCGCCCGGCCAATATGGCGCCGGTGACGTGATCGTGTGGGACCGTGGCGTGTGGCAGCCTCATGAGGAGCCGCACAAGGCGTACGCTGCCGGCAAACTCAAGTTCACCCTGATTGGCGAAAAACTCTCTGGCGACTGGGCGTTGGTCCGCACGCGCCTCAAGGGCAGCGGCGACAAGGAGCAATGGCTGCTGATCAAGGAAAAAGATCAGCAAGCCCGGCCTGCTGCCGACTACGACATCGTCACGGCAGAGCCGAAAAGCGTGTTAAGCGACGCAACTGTCGGCAAACCCAAGGCGCGTGCAAAACCGGGCAAAGCCTTCACGCCCCTCCCCGAGCAGCTCACGCCACAACTGGCGACGCTGGTCGACCAGGCACCGGACGGTGATTGGCAATACGAGATCAAGTTTGACGGCTATCGCATGCTCGCGCGCATCAAAGCCGGTGAAGTGCGCCTGTTCACGCGCAACGGCCATGACTGGACCGAGCGCCTGCCGCGTCAGGTCAAGGCCCTGCAAGCGCTCAAGCTCAAGGACAGTTGGCTGGACGGCGAAGTGGTCAGCCTGAACGGTGACGGTTTGCCGGACTTTCAGGCGCTGCAAAATGCATTCGATATCGGACGCAGCCTGGACATCGTGTACTACCTGTTTGATGCGCCCTTCCTCGACGGGCAAGACCAGCGCAAAGCCCCCGTGCAAGAGCGCCGCGCGGCGCTTAAATCGGCACTGTCCGGCAGTCGGAGCAGACTGCTGCGGTTTTCCGAAGCCTTCGTCGCCAACCCGCGCGACATCGTTGAAAGCGCCTGCGACCTGGCCCTCGAAGGCGTGATTGGCAAACGTGTGGGCAGCCCTTATGCCTCCACCCGCAACGCCGACTGGATCAAGCTCAAGTGCCGTTTGCGCCAGGAATTCGTCATCGTCGGCTACACACGCCCCAAGGGCTCACGCAGCGGATTTGGCGCCTTGTTGCTCGCGGTGAATGACGATACCGGGCTTGTGTATGCCGGGCGCGTGGGCACCGGGTTTGATCAGACCTCGCTTGAAACCCTCCATGCCCGGCTGCAGCCGCTGGCGCGCAAAACCTCACCCCTGGAAAAACCGCTGACCCGTGGCCAGGCTCGGGAGGTGCACTGGGTCGAGCCGCGCCTGGTCGGCGAAGCGCATTTTGCCGAATGGACCCGCGAGGGTGTGGTGCGCCAGGCGTCGTTTATCGCGTTACGCACCGACAAGCCGATATCGCAGATCATTCATGAACAACCGCGCACGGCCAAGTCGCTCAAGCCCGCGAAAACCAACAGTAGTGTGAACATCACCCACCCTGATCGTGTTATCGACCCGCAGAGCGGTACGCAAAAACAGCAACTGGCTGCGTTCTATGCGGGTATCAGCGAGTGGATCCTGCCGTTTCTGCGCCATCGCCCGGTGGCCCTGCTGCGCGCACCGGAAGGTATTGAGGGGGAGCAATTCTTCCAGAAGCATTCCGAGCGACTGGCGATCCCCCACATCAAACAGCTGGAACAGGCGCTGGACCCCGGGCACGCACGGTTGATGGAAATAGACACAACAGCCGCGCTGGTCGGCGCCGTGCAAATGGGTACGGTGGAATTGCACACTTGGGGCGCGACCTCGGACAAGATCGAAACGCCCGACCTGTTCGTGCTCGACCTCGACCCGGACCCCGCGCTGCCCTGGAAAACCATGCTGGAGGCCGCGCAACTGACCTTGTCAGTGCTTGATGAACTGGGCCTGGATGCGTTCGTCAAAACCAGCGGCGGCAAGGGCCTGCACATCGTCGTTCCATTGGCACGCCGCGATGGCTGGGAGACGGTGAAAGCCTTCGCCAAAGCCATCGCGCAGTTTATGAGTGAACAACTGCCCGAACGCTTTACGGCCACCTCAGGCCCGAAAAACCGTGTGGGCAAGATTTTCGTCGACTACCTGCGCAACGCGCGTGGCGCGAGCACAGTGGCGGCGTATTCGGTGCGGGCACGCCCAGGCTTGCCGGTGTCGGTGCCGGTCAGTCGCGAGGAATTGAGTGGATTGCGTGACGCCCAACAGTGGACGGTTGCCAACCTGCAGCAGCGCTTGCAGGCTTTGAAGGCCGACCCGTGGGCCGGATATGCCAACAGGCAGAAGATCAGCAAAAAAATGTGGGACCGGCTGGGCGCGAAACCACCGGAGTGATTCGCGCCAGGGATTGGCGTCAGATCAGGATAAAAATCAGCGCCAGACCCGCAAAAATCGCCCACTTTTCCAGGTAGTAACGCGCACGATTGCGCTTTTTCAGCTCTTTGCCGCGCAGACGAATCTTGTACAGGCGGGTAAAGGCACGGTTCAGGCCACCGGTCTTGTCGCCATCATCATTGGGTGAACCTGCTGCGGCCATCACGTTGCGGCTGAACCAGCGGTTGAACGCCGCCGCCCAGCGATACTTCATCGGCCGTTCGATATCGCAGAACAGAATGATGCGGTTCTGCTGCGTGGTGTTTTCTGCGTAGTGGATGTAGGTCTCGTCAAACATCACCGGCTCACCGTCACGCCAGTAATAGCTTTCGCCGTCCACGTTGATATAGCAGCCAGGATCGTTGGGAGTATCCAGGCCCAAGTGGTAACGATAGGAACCGGCGTACGGATCGCGGTGGCGCACCAGCTTGGAGCCCGGTGGCAACTCGGCGAACATCGCCGCCTTGATCGAGCCAATGCTCTGCACCAACTCAGTGGTGCGCGGGCACAGCTTCATCGCCGAAGGGTGGCTGTCGCCGTACCACTTGAGGTAAAAGCGCTTCCAGCCCGACTTGAAGAAAGAGTTGAAACCCACGTCGTTGTATTGGTCCGAACGCTTGATCTCCCCTGCCCGCATCAGGTTCTGGCCTTCCTGGCGGATTTCCTCCCAATGCTCCTGCAAGGGGCTCAGGTCTGGAAAATCGCCGGGCGACAAAAACGGCCGGCTAGGCTGCCGGGAGAACAGGTAAAGAAAACAGTTGATCGGCGCCAGGAACGTCGAGTGATCGCTAAGCTGGCGGCCCAGCTTGTGTCGCACCCGACCACGCAGGTGTACATACGCAATGGAGGCAACGTAGAGAGCAACAATGATGAGTTTCAAGGGATTCGTCACAAGTCAGTAGAGAACAGGCTGCTCCTGCATGCCCACAACGGCCGAGGATTTATAAGCAGCACCTGAAATCACAGTTACACATTGGCGCCCGGGCGGTTCGGAAACAAACCGGCCCAGGGTCATTGGCAGTTATTTAGCCACAGTTTGTAACTAAAGGTTAACTAAGAATTGTGAAAAGCTGTCCACCGAAGGGATTGGCAGCCTGGAGGGGGCGGCATTCAACACATGCGCTCCCCCTGCCCTTCGCTACTGCAGCGGCATGTCATCCTTGCGCTCTCGCCGGCCGAAAGAGCTGTGCTCCAACGACGAGAACGCGATGGCAGCACGCGGCTTCAACACAAAGTAACGAACCAGTGCAATCAGCAGCCCCAGAAACAGGCCAGCCATCAGGCTGAGCGCAATAACGAATATTTTCTTCGGTTTGACAGGGCTCAGCGGCTCTTGGGCGCGACGATCAACCGTCACCAACTTGAGGTTGCTCATATCGATATTCAGCGCGTGCAACCTTGCGACTTCTGCGCGCAACGGCTCTACGTCCTGCAGGAAAATGTCTTCATTGCCGCGCTTGCGCAATACTTCAACCTCACGGTTGGTTTCCAGCATCTGGAGTTCTTTGCCGATCTGGGCAATTCGAGGGTTGGTGAAGTCATCATTGGTACGCTGTTGCAAAGCGGTGCGCTCAGCTTCCAGAGCCTCGGTCCCCAGGAAATACAGGGGGATTTTCTGATTATTGACCTCGGTACGCATGACTTGACTGGATCCACCGCGAGTGGCGTCCGCCATGGATGAGGGTGTTGTCGGCGTCTTGATGCCCATGGACTTGGCAATGGAAATGGCTTCGGCAAGTTCTGCCAGGCGATCGGTACGCTCAATCTTCATCTGCAAACGCAGGGCGCCCAGCTCATCCTGCAACTGAGCTCGCTTGAGCCTGTCCGCTTCCAGCAGTTTGGCGATCTTCGACTCTTTTTCGGTTTCGTAGTTGGAACGGGCCGCGTCAATCTTCCCCTTAAGCTCGTTCAAACGGTTATTGACAATCACTTTAAGGTCCGCGCCCACCTGATCACGTTCGGCAGCAATCGCGTAATCGACAAACCCGTTGAGGATGGTCACGCCATCAACGTCCTCGGGGTATTGCAGTTCCAGGCGAATATAATTGCTCAGCGAGTCGGACTTCTTGGGATCAGGCAACGTCAGGCTGACGGAATTACGGTTGAACGCCTCAAAACTCTGCTCAAGGGTCTGGCCCGGTTTCTGGAAGGCCTTGAACAGTTGTTCATGGGATTTGAAAAAGCCCAGTCGCGCCTCATAGGAATCCAGTTGCGCCCCCACTTTCGACAATGCGTCAGCAGGCGGCAACTTGTAGACCTCGGATCGGTTCAGCGCATCCAGTTCGTTGATGGCGGCCGGGCGCACAACACTGCTGACCTCATAGACCTTCGGCGCCAGGAAGGCATAACCCGTTCCGAGAATCCCCGCAAATATCGTACAGCCCACTACGATTCTTTTTTGTCTCCAAACGGAGTGAAACAATTCAAACAAGTCGATTTCATCGGACGCTGCAGAAACAGTATGCGGAGCGGATTGGTTCAAAATTAAAACACCTAGAAGTTAATACTAAATAGCCATCACCCATCGGACCTGAATGACAGGGACAACGCCCTGAGTCCGGCTCACCAATGGCCATCTGACCATCCGAGCGCGGGAAAAGTCCGGCAGCCTATTGAGATTGTTTCTATTTCATTTCTGCAGGTATCGCTACTGACAATGACTTATAGGTCGAATACTGGCACAAGAGTAGTCAAAAGTTTATTAAATAGCCGTCGGATAAAGTAAAAACCCACGCTCGATGCCGAGCCAAACCCACTGTGGAAACCACTCAATACAATTGGCAAAACATTATTTTGGATCCAAACTTCCTTCTTCAGCAAAAAGGAGGTTGGCATGCACTTGGTTTCAGATCCGGACTATCAGAACCTGCAGGGCATTTGGGAGCAGACTTCCCTTGAAGATAATGGCGTGCTCAACCCCGCTGACGCGCATACCGCGCCGGGTGCTCTGACCACTATCCGCCGGGACCGCTTTGAGGTAACAACCGTCGAGGGCGATGTATTGCTGGCAGGCCGATTTTTTCTGGACAGCACCACCACCCCCAAAAGCATCACCTGGGTAGATGCCACGGGCGATGACGCCGGCAAGTTGCTGCCCGCGAGTTATCGCCTTGAAGGGGATGAGTTTGTGTTTATTGCAGCGGACGAGGGCATGCCCAGGCCAAGCGCGTTCAATACGGGGCCAGGGCAGACCATGCGCACATTTGTGCGCAGGGCCTGACAGACGCCCGCTCCGAACTTGCGACAGCGTTTTCACATAGCCTTCACTTTCAGGTCTGTAGCGTCTGCCCTACCTACTCCAGTGAATCACTTGCCCGCCTCTCCTCGCGGGCTTTTTTTTGCGCCGCCAAAACCCTTCACGCCTTGCGCTGGGTGGCCGTCAGGGTGAAGCACAGCGGCAGTTGTGCCGATTGGTGCTCGTACTGGTCGTAGAGCTCCTCACGATTGGAATGCGGGTATTCCTGCAGGTGGGTAACCTGCAAGCCCGCGACAATCGTTGCGGTCACCACACTGCCCAAGGTATGCACATACCAATAGGAGGTGGGGCCAGCCGTGTCCGCCCGCCCTTCGTAAACGATAGATTCCTGCAATACGAAAGGGTCGCGTTGAAAGTAGGAACTGGCGGGCAGCAGCGGGTTTGCAGCCTTGGGGTCGAACATTTCCAGGAACGGATGAGTCTCGTAGATCACCAGCGTGCCCCCGGGCTTCAGCGTACTGGCGGCATGCCGCATAAACAGTGCGACATCAGGCATCCAGTTCAGTACACCAATCGTCACGAGGGCGACATCAAACCGACTGAGCAAACGCTCGGGCAACTGATGGATGTCGGCTTCAATAAATTCAGGGCTGTGGGGTGAAACGTCAGCCAACTCCCGCGCTTGCTGCAAAAAAGCGCCGGACTGATCGACGCCCACCACGGAGCGGGCGCCCAGGCCAAACAAAGACAGGCTTTCCCGGCCATTGTTACAACACAGTTGCACGACATCCTTCCCGGCAACGCCGACACCTTGCAACAGCGCGGTGATCGTCGGGTCGAGGCAGGAAAAACCCGCGTCGCCTACCGACTCAAACAGCGTTTTCCAGGTGGCCGTGTCTTTGTGCAGCCGGGCTGATGCGTCCCAGGCGTCCTTGTTGCTGGCAATTGCCTGTCGGGCTGAGGGCATATCCATTGCGGCTCCAGAGAATCAATTCCGTGAGCCTCGGAAAATATGCCAATTGGCCGTCAGATAAAACCCTCTGCGCGGCGAAACTTAACTCCAAGCCTACAGGTCACTAGGCCATTGAGTGTTCAGTCCTTGAACTCCATTCTTGAAGATCTCGCCGTGGCCTCTCACTCCGACCTGCGTACCACCTTGTCCCTGGACAGCCTGAATTTTTTCCTGGCAGATGTACGTGACGGCCTCGGACCGTATCTGGCGATCTACCTGCTCGCTGTGCATCAATGGGACCCCGCCAGTATCGGCGTAGTCATGACCCTGGCCGGCATCGCGGCCCTGGTCACCCAAGGCCCGGCGGGCGCATTGATCGATCGGACCCGGCGCAAGCGCGCGGTGATTGCGACGGCGGCTGTGCTGGTGACCGCCAGTTGCCTGCTGCTGCCCTTTGTCAGTTCCTTTACGTGGGTTGCGCTGACTCAGGCGGCCAGCGCCGTTGCCGCATCGGTGTTCGCTCCGGCGATTTCGGCGATCTCGCTGGGCATCACCGGCCCGCGCGCGTTCACCCGAAGAACCGGGCGCAATGAAACCTTCAATCACGCCGGCAATGCTGTGGCAGCGCTGTTGGCCGGGGGGCTAGCGTATCTCTTCGGGCCGGTGGTGGTGTTTTACCTGATGGCTTTTATGGCGGTGGCCAGCATTGTGGCGGTCAGTTGTGTATCGGCAGCGGCGATCGACCACGAAGTCGCACGGGGTTTTGACCCGGCGCACCGCGGCGATCACGATCAACCGTCCGGCATGAAAGTCTTGCTGGCCAACCGGCCGCTGCTGTTGTTCGCCATTTGCTGCGCGCTGTTTCACCTGGCGAATGCCGCGATGCTGCCGCTGGTCAGTCAGAAACTGGCACAGATCAACCTGCAAATGGCCACGCCCTTGACCTCGGCGTGCATCGTTGCTGCGCAGTTGGTGATGGTGCCGATGGCTTGGCTGGTAGGGTTGAAGGCGGATATCTGGGGGCGAAAGCCTTTATTGCTGGCGGGTTTTCTGATTCTGCCTTTGCGCGGTGTGCTTTATACCTTGTCCAGCGACCCCTATTGGCTTGTGGCTGTACAAATGCTCGATGGCATCGGCGCGGGGATTTTCGGCGCGCTGTTTCCGGTGATCGTCAAGGACCTGACCCAGGGAACCGGGCGTTTCAACGTCAGCCTGGGCGCGCTGTCCACGGTCTTCGGCCTGGGTGCGGCACTCAGTAGCAGCCTGGCCGGGTTTGTGGTGCAACAGGCCGGCTACAACGCGGCGTTCCTGACCCTGGCGGGCGTAGCGGGCGTGGCCCTGGCCTTGCTCTGGCTGGCGATGCCCGAGACGCTGGAGAAAGCATCTTTCACCTGCCATACAACTGTCGCCTGACATATGCGACAATGCGCGCCAAATTCCAACACACATCCAAAATTTTCTGCTCAGCGACCGGGTTTCGCGCCTTGATGTCGCTGTTGACGCATGCCTGAAGGCTCCTGCCGCCACGCTCGCAACCCATTGATAGGTAAAGTAATTGATCTCCACAGCTAACATCACCATGCAGTTCGGCGCCAAGCCGCTCTTCGAGAACGTCTCGGTCAAGTTCGGCGCAGGCAACCGTTATGGTTTGATCGGTGCCAACGGTTGCGGCAAGTCGACCTTCATGAAAATCCTCGGCGGCGACCTCGACCCGTCCGGTGGCCAGGTCATGCTGGAGCCGAATGTTCGCCTGGGTAAACTGCGCCAGGACCAGTTCGCCTACGAAGAATTCACCGTACTCGACACCGTGATCATGGGCCACGAGGAACTGTGGCGGGTCAAGGCCGAGCGTGACCGCATCTATTCGCTGCCGGAAATGAGCGAAGAAGACGGCATGGCCGTGGCCGAGCTGGAAACCGAGTTCGCCGAAATGGACGGCTACACCGCCGAATCCCGTGCCGGCGAGCTGTTGCTGGGCCTGGGTATTGGCATCGAGCAACACTTCGGCCCGATGAGCGAAGTGTCGCCGGGCTGGAAACTGCGTGTATTGCTCGCGCAGGCGCTGTTCTCCGACCCTGAAGTGCTGTTGCTCGACGAACCGACCAACCACCTGGACATCAACACCATCCGCTGGCTGGAAAACATCCTGACCCAGCGCTCCAGCCTGATGATCATCATCTCTCACGACCGTCACTTCCTGAACAGCGTGTGCACCCACATGGCTGACCTGGACTACGGCGAGCTGCGCCTGTTCCCGGGCAACTACGACGAGTACATGACCGTGGCGACCCAGTCCCGCGAGCAACTGCTGTCGGACAACGCCAAGAAGAAGGCACAGATCTCCGAGCTGCAATCCTTCGTCAGCCGCTTCTCGGCCAACGCCTCGAAAGCCAAGCAGGCGACTTCCCGTGCCAAGGCAATCGACAAGATCCAGCTGGCCGAGGTCAAGCCTTCGAGCCGTGTGAGCCCGTTCATCCGTTTCGACCAGAACAAGAAGCTGCACCGCCAGGCCGTCATGGTCGAAAAAATGGCCAAGGGTTTCGACGGCAAGCCGCTGTTCAAGGACTTCAGCTTCCAGGTTGAAGCCGGCGAGCGTGTAGCGATCATTGGACCGAACGGTATCGGCAAGACCACCCTGCTGCGCACACTGGTCAACGAACTGACCCCGGACGCCGGCAGCATCAAGTGGACCGACGCCGCCGAACTGGGCTACTACGCCCAGGACCATGCGCATGATTTCGAAGACGACGTCACCCTGTTCGACTGGATGGGCCAGTGGACCCAGGGCGAGCAAATGATCCGAGGCACCCTGGGGCGCATGCTGTTCTCCAACGACGAGATCCAGAAGTCGGTGAAGGTGATTTCCGGTGGTGAGCAAGGCCGCATGCTGTTCGGCAAGCTGATCCTGCAAAAGCCGAACGTGCTGATCATGGACGAACCGACCAACCACTTGGACATGGAATCCATCGAAGCGCTGAACCTGGCGCTGGAGAACTATCCGGGCACGCTGATCTTCGTCAGCCACGACCGTGAGTTCGTATCGTCCCTGGCTACCCGCATCATCGAGTTGAGCGCCACCGGCGTGATCGACTTCAGCGGCACCTACGATGACTACCTGCGCAGCCAAGGCGTGGTGTTCTAAATAACGCCACTGCTGTGGTTGTGGTGAGCGGGGCAAGCCCGCTCACCACAACCACATCCGGCCTGCTCACCACCACAACCCGGCGCTCCAGGACAGCCCTGTTAATCGCGCAAAGTAGTTAGCCTGCTTTCCTTTCCCCCACGCCCTTGCGATCATGCGCTCACCGCCCGCCCGCGAACGAGTCTCCATGCCTGCCGCCACCCCCAGCTCAATGTCGATCACCCTGCAGATCGTCTCCATTGTCTTCTACACCTTCATCGCGTTTATCTGCATCGGCCTGCCGATTGCTGTGATCCCGGGTTATGTCCACGAGCAACTGGGCTTCAGCGCCGTGGTGGCCGGAGTGACCATCGGCTCGCAATACCTGGCCACCCTGCTCAGCCGCCCCATGGCCGGGCGCATGTCGGATAACGTAGGCACCAAGCGCGCTATTGTGCTGGGGCTGTCGGGCATCCTGGTCAGCGGTGTGTTGACGTTTTTCGCCACCCTGGTGCAAAGCGCACCGACCTTGAGCCTGAGCATTCTGATCGTCGGTCGGTTATTGCTCGGTGTGGCACAAGGGTTGATCGGCGTGGGCACCATCAGTTGGTGCATGGGCGCGGTGGGCGCAGAGCACACGGCGCGTTCAATTTCCTGGAATGGCATCGCGTCTTACGGTGCCATTGCTATCGGTGCGCCGCTGGGTGTGGTGATGGTCGCGCAATACGGCTACACCAGCCTCGGCATTACGCTGTCGGTGCTGGCAGCGTTGGGGTTGCTGCTGATCCGCAATAAACCCTCGGTACCGGTGGTGCGTGGCGAGCGTTTGCCGTTTTGGGCGGTGTTCGGGCGCATCGCGCCGTTTGGCGCCAGCCTGTGCCTTGCGTCCATCGGCTACGGCACGTTGACCACCTTTATCACCCTGTATTACCTGAACCGCGGCTGGGCCGGTGCGGCGTACTGCCTTACGGTGTTTGGCCTGTGCTTTATCCTCTCGCGGCTGGTGTTTATCTCGGCGATCAGCCGTTTCGGCGGGTTCCGCGCGGCGATTGCCTGCATGACCATCGAAACCCTGGGCCTGACGTTGCTGTGGCTGGCGCCTTCCACCGGCGTTGCGCTGATCGGCGCCGGGCTGACCGGTTTTGGTTTATCGCTGGTGTACCCGGCGCTGGGCGTGGAAGCCATCAAACAGGTGCCCAACAGCAGCCGAGGCGCGGGCTTGAGTGCTTACGCGGTATTTTTTGACCTGGCCCTGGCGATTGCCGGGCCGGTGATGGGCGCCGTGGCGCTGAACCTCGGCTACGGCTGGATCTTCTTCTGCGCCGCACTGCTGTCGGTCGCAGCGTTGACCCTGACCGTGATGCTCAAACGCCGCGCCTATTGATCGGCCGTCTGCAGGCCGGCGCGGGTCGATTGGCCTAGGGTGTGGACGAAGAAACGTCCCGCCTCTGAAATCAGGTCGCGGTGGATGCCCTCGCGGTCGACGCCGTCGGCATCCGTGCAGACCGCCGGCATGGCCGCCAGTTGGTCGCTGTCACAGGGCGCCATGAACACGAAGTGCCCTGCCCCGGCCAGCAATTTGAAGTCCGGTGGCTCTGGCAGCTTGCGTGCCAGGGCAGCCGCGTTCTTGTCCACGGCCACCAGCTTGTCGCCATCGCCGCTGTAGAGCAGCACCGGTACGTGCACGTCGGCCAGGGTGTGGCGACCGAACATCAGGCTCAGCGGGGCCATTAACATCAATGCGTGTATACGTGGGTCGGCCTGGGGTTGCAGGTCATCACGGTCGACCACCAACTCGCCCTTGGTAGTGCAGGCATCACGGTCTTCCGGCCGCTCCTGGCAATAACGGCGCAGGCGATCGAAATCAGGCTTGGCGCCTGCCAGGATCAGTGCGGTTTCACCCCCGGCCGAATAACCGATCACGCCCACCTGATCCACGTTGACGAAGGGCGACAGCATCGGGTCGCCCAAGGTGGCGGTGATCGCTTCGGAAATCTGGATCGGCCGGCCATACAAGTTGCTCACCGTGCCGAGGCGGCTGTGGTCCTTGTAGTTGTCGCCGGGGTGCAGCACGGCCACGACCACAAAGCCTTTACGCGCGAGCGAAGTGGCCAGGTCGTGCAGCGCCAGCGGTGTGCCGGTGTTGCCGTGGGACAGCATCAGCATCGGGAAACGCCCGATGGCGACCTTGGCGTCTTCGGTGGCCGCGACGTTGTACGGGCCCAGTTGCGTGGAGTGTGCGTCGTCGGTGGACGGGTAGAACGCAATGGCTTTCATCGGCTGCAAATCCAGCGGATCAAGAAAACTCATCCGGTGAAAGCCAACGCTCCAATGCGGGTGCGGCGCAGGGGCGGCGTGCACTGAAATCAGGCCGCCGAGCAGGGAAAGAACCAAAACAGCACAAAGACGCATCATGGGGATGTCCACCTTTGCTGCGCAGCCACGTTCAACATCCGCCGCATGTCTAGTTGAAAAGTCCATGGTTCAAGGCACTCGCACCGGGTGATAAACCCATGTGTGCATAACCTGGGCCAAAGTAAAGACAGCGGGCAAACGAAAAAACTCCGTATTCCGGTCGTTTTCAGGCGATCAGAATACAGAGTTTAGGCGCCCGGTTTCAGATTGATACCGGGAAGAGGCGAAATTTACACAAGCCTTACGCGGCGGCGAACAATTGTTCGTTGATCACCGCGTTGGCGTCGCTCAGGGCTTTGGTGCGCACTTCTTCGCCGTAGCCCAGGCCGTGAGCCCGTACGATCTCGATATCGGTGATGCCAAGGAAGCCCAGCAGCACTTTCAGGTAGTCCTCATGAGCCACGCCGGTAGGCTGGCCGACATGCAGGCCGCCGGAGGTGGAAACGATGATGACCTTTTTGCCGCCACACAGGCCTTCAGGGCCGTTTTCAGTGTAACGGAAGGTCTGGCCGGCGACGGCAATACGGTCGATCCAGGCCTTCAATTGGGTTGGAATGGTGAAGTTGTACATCGGCGCCGCCAATACGATTGCGTCGGCAGCCTGGAATTCGGCCAGGGTCTGTGCGCTCAAGTCGGCTTCGTGCTTCTGCACGGCATCACGCAATTCAGCGGCGGTGCCCAGAGCCCCCAGGGTCAGCCCGGAAAAGTGGCTGATGCCTTCGCTCGCCAGATCACGGTAAGTCACCTCTAAGCCCGGCTCGGCGGCTTGCCAGGCCTTCACCACACCTGCGCTCAGTGCACGGGAAGCCGAGTTGTCGCCGAGGATGCTGGAATCGATATGCAACAGTTTCATGCGGGATCTCCAAGTGAGGATCGCCACTGGGCGATCAATTGAGGTTGATCCTACAGGTGACCCCAATAAACGATTAGAGGGCTAAAATGCGATTGATCGTTCCACTGACAGAACAATTCAAATCCCCCCAAAATCCAATCCGACGAGGTTCTTGCCCAATCCTCTGCAACGCTGGATTTCAGCCACGCTTCACTTCATTCTCGCCGCAGTTCCGACAGCCACTGGGCACACCATGCACGCACCTACACCGACCCTGACCAAAGGCCTGACCCTGCTGCTCGCCATCTGCTGCGGGTTTTCGGTCGCCACGATCTATTACAACCAGGCCATGCTGCCGCTGATTGCCAACACCTTCGAGGTGTCTACGGCCCACGTCGGGCAGATCGCGATGCTCACCCAGCTCGGCTACGCCAGTGGTTTGCTGCTGTTTGTGCCACTGGGCGACCGCATCAGCCGGCGCACGCTGATCCTGGCCGTGTTGTGCATCAACTTCGTCGCGCTGCTGGCGTCGGCCACCGCGCCGTCTTATTCCTTGTTGCTGGTGGCGAGCGTATTGCTGGGGCTATCGGGCATCAGCGCCCAGATAATCATCCCGGCGGCGTCTGATCTCAGCGAACCGGCGCACAAAGGCGCGGTGCTGGGGTTGATGGTCAGCGGGTTGTCGGCCGGCGGGTTGCTGGCCCGCACCGTCAGCGGCGTGGTCAGCGGCTGGCTGGGTTGGCGCGGCATGTTCGCGCTGGCCGCGGCACTGGATGTGGTGCTGTTCATGGCGATTCTGACGCGCATGCCGGTGTCGGTCTCCACCAGCAAACTGGCTTATGGCGCCTTGCTCAAATCCTTGTGGGGCCTGGCGACGCAATACCCGACCCTGCGCCAGTCGGCGATCAAGGCGGCGCTGGTGTTTGGCGCCTTGAACGTGTTCTGGGGCTCCATGGCCGCCTTGCTCGCTTCACCACCTTATGGTTTCTCCAGCGCCCAGGCCGGTCTGCTTGGGCTGTCGGCGATTGTCGGCATTCTGTGTGCAGCCAGGATCGGCCAACTCACCCAGCGCCATAGAAGCCTGCTGGAACGGGTCGGCATCGGCATCGTGTTGAGCGCTTTCGTACTGATCTATGCCTTTGGCCCGCGCGGCTGGTGGGCGCCGATCCTGGTGGCGGCGACCTTCCTCGACCTGGGCAACCGCATCAACCAATTGGCCAACCAGACTCGCGTACTGGCACTGGAACCCTCCGCCACCAGCCGCCTGAATACCGTGTTCATGGTCGTCTATTTCATCGGCGGCGCCCTGGGCTCGGCGGCCGGGGCCTTTGCTTCCGACCATTACGGCTGGCAAGGCCAGGCGCTGACCGGCGCAGGGTTTGCCGGGCTGGCCCTGTTGATCACCCTGCTCAGTGGGACGACACGTAAATCGACGCCGACGTAGGCGCCGGCAACGCGTAGGTGCGTTTCATCCACTGGATTTCCTCCTGGGGTGTACGCCCGAAGAAGCGCTTGAACTCACGGCTGAACTGCGAGGCACTTTCATAGCCGACCTTAGTGCAAGCCGTAGCCGCCGTGATATCGCTGCGCAACATCAACAAGCGCGCCTGGTGCAGGCGCGTGGACTTGAGGTACTGCATCGGTGAGGTATCGGTCACCGTGCGAAAATGCGCATGAAAACTCGGCACACTCATCATCGCCTCCCCGGCCAGCGCCTCCACATCCAGGTGCTGGTGATAACACGCGTGAATCTTGCGGATCGCCCGCGCCACCTTGCCGAATTGCCCCTGCCGCGTCAGCGCTGCGCGCATTGAGCCGCCCTGCTCGCCCGTGAGGATCCGGTAGTAAATTTCGCGCACCAGCGCCGGGCCGAGCAACTGCGCGTCCATCGGCGTGCTCATCACCTCCAGAAAACGCAGCAGTGAATCACTGAGCTTGTCGTCCATGGGCGACGAATACATACCGCGCGGTGCGGCCTCGATCAGCGCCGGGAAGTCATCCAACGCCACCATCAACTCCGCCGCCAGGGTGAAATCCAGGCGCAGGTACACCGCCAGCATCGGCTCTTGCTCCGTGGCGTCGGTGTCCATGGTGAACGGCACCGGTACCGACACCACCAGGTAATGCTGGGCGTCGTACAGGTAAATCTCTTCGCCCAGAAACCCGCGCTTGCGCCCCTGGCACACAATCACGATACCCGGGTCGTAGAGCACCGGCACGCGCTGCAAGGGCCGGTTCGAGCGCAGGAAGCGCACGTCATCCAGTGTGGTCAGGTTATAGCCTTCGACAGGCGCCAGGCGGCCCATCAACTCGACGATTCTTTGGGTTCGGCCCATGTTCAAAGGCTCCTGCACGAAAACCGCACGATACTGCGCACACAGCACTCTGGCTACGCATTCATAGGAATAGGCAATCAGCACATTGGAATGCATATTCGCCCGGGTCACCCTTTTCCGTAGCCTGAAACAGCACTTTCAGCCCTCGGAGATCCACCATGCTTATCGTCTACAACCCCGCTAACGGTGAAGAAATCGGCCGCGTTGCCAAGAGTTCGGCAGCCGACGTCAAAGCCGCCGTCGACAGAACCTGCGCCGCCTTTCCCGAATGGTCGGCCAAACTTGCCAGTGAACGCAGCACGATCCTGCGTCGCTGGCACGACAGCGTCAAAGCCGACAAGGAGGCCTTCGCCGAACTGCTGTGCCGCGAAAACGGCAAATGCCTGACCGAAGCCCGCGGCGAAATCGACTACGGCCTGGGCTTTATCGAGTGGTACGCCGAAGAAGCCAAGCGCGTTTACGGTGACACCATTCCCACCCACGACCGCCATGCCAACGTGATGGTGACCAAGGAAGCCATCGGCCCGGTCGCCGCGATCACCCCGTGGAACTTCCCGTTCATGATGATCACCCGCAAAGTCGCCACGGCCCTGGCCGCTGGTTGCACCATGGTGATCAAGCCCGCCGAAGACACCCCGCTGACCGCCTTCAAGCTGCTTGAATACGCACGCAAGGCCGGCATTGGCGAAGGCGTGCTGGAAGTAGTGGTCGGTGACCCCAAGGAAATCGGGCTGATCCTGACCGGTGACCCGCGCATCCGTAAAATCACGTTTACCGGCTCCACTGGCGTCGGCAAATTGCTCGCGACGCAATGCGCGGCCACCGTGAAGAAGATGACCCTGGAACTGGGCGGCAACGCGCCGTTTATTGTGTTTCAGGACGCCAACCTGGATGAAGCCGTGAAGGGGCTGGTGAGCGCCAAGCTGCGAAACTCCGGCCAGGTGTGCATCTCGCCGAACCGGATCTTTGTGCAGCACAGCATTCTTGAAGACTTCATCAAGCGGGTGAAGGTCGCTGTGGCCGCCATTGAAGTGGACCAAGGCCTGCGTGAAGGCTTTGTGGTCGGGCCACTGGTCAATCAGGTGGGCTTCGACAAAGTCGTGGGCCTGGTGGAGGACGCCAAAGCGGCGGGCGCCAAGGTGTTGATGGGCGGCAAACCTCACGCCAAAGGCGGCCTGTTCTACGAGCCCACCGTATTGACCGGTTTGCAGGACGATTCGCCACTGGCGACGCACGAGATTTTCGGCCCGGTGTTCGCGATCTATTCATTCAAGGACGAAGCAGAAGTCATCGCGCGGGCCAACCAGACTGAGTTCGGCCTGGTGGCCTACGCCTACACCAGTGCGCTGGGCCGTTCGCTACGCCTGTCGCGCCAACTGGAGGCCGGCATGGTGATTTTGAACTCGGGTTCAGTCGGCACTGCATCGGTTCCGTTTGGCGGCATCAAACAGTCCGGTTATGGCCGTGAAGGCAGTTATTACGGGATCGAGGAGTACGTGCATGTGAAGTATGTGTTGATGGCAGGCGCACAGTTCTAAGCTGTAAAACCCAAAAAATGCGAATACCCAGAAGGCATTCGCGTTTTTTTGTAGTGGATTTGCGCTTGTCAGACGCGGATGATTCGTCCCACTGACAGGACAACAGGCTGACCATGCAAGACCTCAACGACCTCTACTATTTTGCCAAAGTCGTGGAAGCCGGCGGTTTTGCCGCGGCGGGCCGGCTGCTGGGGATTCCCAAATCACGCTTGTCGCGGCGCATCGCCGAGCTGGAAGAACGCCTCGGCGCCCGCTTGCTGCAACGCACCACGCGCCAATTAACCCTCACCGCCGTCGGCGAGCGTTACCTGCGCCACTGCCAGGCGATGCTGCTGGAAGCGGAAATGGCCGATGAGGCTGTGGCCAGCATGTCCAGCGAACCCCGTGGGCGGCTGCGCGTCAGCTGCCCGGTGGGCATGGCCCAGCACATGCTGCCGGGAATGGTCGCCGGCTTTCTCGCCGCCCACCCCTTGGTGCAGCTTGAAATGACACTGGTGAACCGTCGTGTCGACCTGGTCGCAGAAGGCATTGACGTGGCCTTGCGCGTGCGCGAACAAGGCGATGAAGACCCGCTGCTGGTGACCAAACGCTTGCGCCAGGCGCAGACCCTCCTGGTGGCCAGCCCCGAATTCCTGCAAGGCCGGCAGATCAACACCCTGGAAGACCTCAAGCAATTGCCGGTCCTCGGCGCGCTGGAACCTGACCGCCTGGTGCACCTGCGCCTGCTCGACCCCGAAGGCAATGCCCAGGACGTGTCGATGGAAGCGCGCCTGGGCATCGACGATTTCATCGTGCGCAAAGCCTGCGCCCTTAAAGGCCTGGGTTTTACGGTATTGCCGATGATGTATTGCGAAGAGGAACTGGCCAGCGGCCAATTGGTGCAACTGTTGCCCGAATGGTCCTCGCCGGGCGGCTGGTTGCAGGCCGTCTACCCGCACCGCCGTGGCGTGCTGCCGGCCATCCGGGCGTGGATCGACTACCTCGAAGAGGCCTTCAAGGGCTGCGGAGATCGTTTGTTATGAGAATGACCGAACCCCAGGTCGCCACGTTTTGCCTGAGCCTGCCCGGTGCACGGGAAGACTACAAATGGGGCGGCGTGCGCGTGTTCTCGATTGCCGGCAACAAAATGTTCGCGCTGCAAAACCTGCGCGGCGAGTCGTTGGCGTTCAAGGTCGACAAGGAACTGTTCCTGGGCCACGTGGACCGCCCCGGCATCCATCCGGCGCCTTACCTTGCGCGGGCGCAGTGGATCATCATGAACACGCCCTACCCGCTGGGCGCCGAAGAACTGCGTGGCCTGCTGCAGCGCTCCCACCAGTTGGTGGTGAGCAAACTGCCCAAGCGCACGCAGATCGGGTTGTTGCTAGAGGATTGAAAACAGCGTGCCGCCGAGGAACAACTGGTCGAGCCAGAACACCTGGTGCAACAGCACGATCACCCAGAACAGCACCTGATAAGACACCTTGCGCGTCTTGTGGCGAAACACTTGCTGAGCGATCAATGCACCCGGCCAACCACCGGCCAGCTCGACGGCGTGCAGGATGTTTTCCGGAATGCGCCGGCCTTCGGTCTGCGCCTTGCGCTTGTCGCTCCAATACAACAGAAACGCCACCACGCTGACCACGCCATAGGCCGCCAGCGGCAACACGGTTTCGCCGCGATGCCACAGCAACACCGAACCCAGCAGCGGCGCGACGCACAGCAGCGCCAGGGCCAGCGCCTTCAGGCGCGGGTGCTGAATGCTCATGGCTTGACCGCAGACCAGTCGATCCAGCCGAACTGCCAGGTGGCCAGAATCACCAGGCCGAACGCGATCCGGTACCAGGCAAACGCCGCGTAGCTGTGGCTGGCGATGAACTTGAGCAAGGCCTTGACCGCGATCATCGCGAAGATGAACGAGGTGACGAAACCAATGGCAAATACCGGCAGGTCATCCGGCTGGAACAAGTGCCGGTACTTGTAGCCCGAATACACCGCGGCCCCGACCATGGTCGGCATGGCCAGGAAGAACGAGAACTCGGTGGCGGTCTTGCGCGACAGGCCAAACAGCAGGCCGCCGATAATCGTGGCGCCCGAACGCGAAGTCCCCGGAATCATCGCCAGGCACTGGGCAAAGCCCACCTTGAGCGCGTCCTTCCAGGTGATGTCATCCACGGTTTCTGCATGCACGGCGTGCTGGCGGCGCTCAGCCCACAACATGATCACGCCGCCGACCACCAAGGCTGCGGCTACGGTGATCGGGTTGAACAGGTAGTGTTTGATCAGGTCGGCGAAAATCACCCCCAGCACAATCGCCGGCAGCACGGCGATGATCAGGTTGACGGTAAAGCGCTGGGCCTTGCGCTGGGTCGGCAAGCCGATGACCACATCGAAAATCTTGCGCCGAAACTCCCAGACCACGGCCAGGATCGCGCCCAACTGAATGATGATGTTGAACGCTTCAAAACGTTCACCGCCGAAGCCGATCAGGTCAGCGACGATAATCTGGTGGCCCGTGCTGGAGATCGGCAGGAACTCCGTCAACCCCTCCACCACGCCAAGAATCAATGCCTGTATGGCGGTCCAAAAATCCATGCTTTCTCCAAAGGTCATGCGCGTGGCATGCCTCGTTAGTCTTTTTTAAAGTTCACTGACGACCAGTGCGCGGGGTTGATTCTCAACGCCGGCCTGCAAAAATTCCGTGAAAAATCAGGCAGTACTCAGGTTTTCCGTTTGCAGGCCGAAAGCCTATCAGACAAGCCGGAAATGTCGATGCAGCACCCACAATTATAAAAAGCAGGGAGTGACAGGACGATGAACAGTTTGCGCAGCATGTCGATCAGCCGCCGTTTGTGGCTGATCCTGATAGTCGCCGTGTTGATGCTTTTGACCCTGGGGCTGCTGATGCTCAAGCAAATCCATGGTGACCTCTACCAGGCCAAGCGCCAGCAAACCCAGCACGTGGTGCAGACCGCCAGCGGCGTGCTCGCCTATTACCAGAACCTTGAGAAAACCGGCGTGCTGACCCGCGAAGCCGCGCAACAGCAAGCCTTGAGCGCCGTGCGCGGCCTGCGTTACGACCACGACGACTACTTCTGGATCAACGACCTGACGCCCGTGATGATCATGCACGCGGCCAACCCCAAGCTCGACGGCCAAAACCTCTCGGCCATCCGCGACCCGGACGGCTTTGCGGTGTTCAATGAGTTTGTGATCCTGGCCAAAGCCAAGGGCGCCGGCATCGTCAACTATCGCTGGCCCAAACCGGGGGCCGAAGCGCCGGTGGAGAAGACCTCGTATATCCAGCTGTTCGAGCCTTGGGGCTGGATCATCGGCTCCGGCGTGTATGTGGACGATGTACAGGCCGAGTTCAAAGGCCAAGTGTGGAAGGCCTCGCTGATCGGCCTGGGCATTGCCGTGGTCATGGCCCTGCTGGTGATGCTGATCGCGCGCAGCATCGTGCAGCCATTGCAGGCGGCGGTGAATGCCATGGCGAACATCGCCAGCGGCGAAAGCGACCTGACCCGCAGCCTCGACACCCAGGGCAACGATGAGGTCACCCAACTGTCGCGACACTTCAACAGTTTCACCACCAAGCTGCGGCAAGTGGTCAGCCAGTTGCAGGTGTGCGCCAATGCGCTGGGCCAGTCTTCGACAGAGCTGGGCAACAATGCCAGCCAGGCGCACGACCGCAGCCAGCAGCAGTCGCAGCAAATGCAGTTGGTCGCCACGGCCATCAATGAAGTGACCTACGGCGTGCAGGATGTGGCAAAAAACGCCGAACACGCCGCCAGCGAGATGCGCGACGCCCAGGCCCAGGCACAACAAGGCCAGGTGAATATCGACAGCAGCTTGCAGCAGATCGACCAACTCTCCGGCACCATCAGCCAAGCCGTATACGTGATCCGCACCCTGTCCAGCGAAAGCACACAAATTGGCGGCGTGCTGGAAGTGATCCGCTCCATCGCCGACCAGACCAACCTGCTGGCCCTCAACGCGGCCATTGAAGCGGCCCGCGCCGGCGAGCAGGGCCGAGGGTTTGCCGTGGTGGCGGACGAGGTCCGGCTGCTGGCCCAGCGCACGCAAAAGTCCACGGCTGAAATCCAGGTGATGATCGAACGCCTGCAAGGCCACTCGGAAGCGGCAGTCAAGGTGATCGGCGACAGCCACAGCGCCTCGCAATTGACCATCGAACAAGCGGGCCAGGCGGGTGAAAGCCTCAACGCTATTGGCCAGGCCTTGCGCAACCTGAATGGGTTGAATGCTTCGATTGCCAGCGCCACCCTGCAACAGGCGAACGTGGTGGAAGACATCAACCAGAACGTGACCCAGGCGGCGGGGTTGTCCCACAGCACGGCACTGGCGGCCGAGCAGTCGAGTGTGGCCAGCATCCACCTGCGCGGGCTCAGCGAGCAACTCGACGGCTTGCTGCGCCAGTTCCGGATCTAGCACCAAGCCACATGTGGGAGCGGGCTTGCCTGCGATGGCGGTTTGTCGGTTGGTGTACATATCCGTTGCTGCGGTAACGGCCGCCTATGGTTCCGCCCTTACGGCGGGTCACTTTGCAAAAGCGGCAAAGTAACCAAAGCGCTCTTGCCCCACCACTCGGCACCTCGCTTAGGCTCGGTGTGCCCGCACTCCGGCTTGAATCCGTGGGCCGCCGCCATGGGCCATCCTTGGCCCATCGCGGCTAACCCGGCGTCCTGCCGGGTTGCCCACGGATTCAAGCCTGCGTGCGGCCAGCGTGGTTTAACGGGGCGCCTCAGATCAAGATCAAGATCTAAAGCACGGCGGCCTGACAGCCGGCCTGAGTGGTTGGATCAAAAGCACAGCAGCACACCGTTTACCTGATGCATGGAGATCCAAATGTGGGAGCGGCGGTGCGACGATTCGACTTGCTCGCTCCCACACTTTTTTGACCGAGTGAGCCTCTTATCTCTTCACAAACCTGCTTTTCTGTGGGAGCTGGCTTGCCTGCGATGCAGGCACCTCAGTGTGCGGTGATCCGACAAGCCCGCTCCCACAAAAGCCAGCTTCTATACCGAACCGCTTTTGCTCCACACCACTCAGGCCGGCTGTCAGGCCGCCGTGCTTTTGATCTTGATCTTGGGCGCCCCGTTAAACCACGCTGGCCGAACGCAGGTATTACGGAGCGGGCAAACCGGCAGGACGCCGGTTTAGCCGCGACGGGGCAGGGACGCCCCGTCGCGGCGGCCCGCGTAGTAATGCCGGAGTGAGGGCACACCGAGCCTAAGCGAGGTGCCGAGTGGTGGGGCAAGAGCGTTTTGCTTACTTTTGCGCTTTTCAAAAGTGAGCCGCCGTAAGGGCGGAACCCATTTCAGCCGTTACCCAAACAACGGATATGTACTCGCCCCCGTATCCACCCACAAAGGTGTGAAGATCCCCCGCCTCTGGTTACAATCACCGCCCTCTCCCACGCCTCCAAGGAACCACCATGTCCGGGCTTGAACTGTTCGCCGCCGCCCTTGGGGTGATCGCTGTCTGGCTGACGGTCAAACAGAACCCCTGGTGCTGGCCCATCGGCCTGGTGATGGTGTTGCTCTACACCTGGGTATTTTTCGACGTAAAACTCTACTCCGACATGCTCCTGCAAGTGGTCTACGCCGCGCTGCAACTCTACGGCTGGTGGCAATGGACCCGTGCCGGCGACGTCAAGCAAGGTCGCCAGGTGACCAGCCTCGGCGTCCCGGCGATCATGGCCAGCCTCGCCGTGGGCGCAGTGTTCAGCCTGCTGCTCGGCGCCGCCATGGCCCACTGGACCGACGCCGCCCAGCCGTGGCTGGACGCCGCCCTCACCGGCTTCAGCCTCGTGGCGCAAATGTGGATGGCGCAAAAGCGGGTGCAGTGCTGGCCGCTGTGGATTGCCGTGGACGTGATTTTCGTCGGGCTGTTCCTCTACAAGGGCCTGTACCTCACCGCTGCGCTGTATGCCCTGTTCACCGTGATCGCCGTGCAAGGCTGGCGTGAATGGCGCGCCGACCCGGCGTTGCACGCATGAAAGTGGTGGTGCTGGCCGGGCCGGAATCCAGCGGCAAAAGCTGGTTGGCAGCAGAGCTGCATGCGCGCTTCGGCGGGGTGATGGTGGGTGAATATGTGCGCTATTTCATCGACCAGCATCAGCGCGACACCACGCTGGCCGATATCCCGGCCATCGCCCGTGGCCAACTCGCGTGGGAAGATGCGGCCCGCGCCGAGCGCCCTGCGCTACTGATCCTGGACACGCATTTGCTGACCAACACGCTGTGGAGCCAGACCCTGTTCGGCGACTGCCCGGCCTGGCTCGACAGTGAATTGCTCGCACGCCACTACGACCTGCACCTGCTGCTGTCGCCGGAAGACGTGGAATGGACCGCCGACGGCCAGCGCTGCCAGCCGGACCTGGCGGACCGCCGCGCGTTTTTCCAGGCCAGCCTGGACTGGATCGAAACCCATCATCAACCTGCCCTGGTGATACGCGGCAACTGGGCAGAACGCCGCGCCATTGCCTTCAACGCCGTTGAACAACTCCTCGTCGAGGCCACCTGATGACCACTGCACTGCGTATCGCCATCGTTGGCGCAGGCCCCGGCGGCCTGACCCTGGCGCGAATCCTTCACCGTCACGGCGTGGCCGTCAGCGTGTTTGAGCGCGAACGCGGGCCACTGGAACGCCCGCAAGGCGGCACCCTGGATTTGCACGTGGAATCCGGCCAGCTCGCCTTGCAACAGGCAGGTCTGGAGGATGCCTTCAAACGCATTGCCCGCTATGAAGATCAGGGTTCACGGCTGATGGATCACCACGGCCGATTGCTGTTTGAAGACCCGAACCCGGAAGCAGGAGACCGCCCCGAAGTCGACCGCACGCAACTGCGCCAGATCCTGCTGGATTCGTTGCCCGAAGGTTGCGTGAAGTGGGGCGTGAGCATCAATCACGTCAGCCAGGCCGACGCCACACACTGGACACTGCATCAAGGCGATCTCAGCCACGGCCCTTTTGACCTGGTGGTGGGCGCCGACGGCGCCTGGTCGAAAATCCGCCCGCTGCTTTCGCCTTATCAGCCGCAGTACAGCGGGTTGACCTTCATCGAATTCAACATCGACGATGCCGACCGCCTGCACCCACAGGTTGCCACTCTCGTCGGGCGCGGCACGCTGCAAGTGGCCGGCGAAGCCAAATCGATCATCGTGCAACGCAACGCCAATGCGCACCTGCGCGGCTATGCGATCTTCCGCGTGCCTACGGACTGGGCGGCAAACACGATTGATCTGGCCCATGCGCCCTCGCTGAAAACGCAGTTTCAAGGCTGGCATCCAGACGTGCTGGCGCTGTTTGACGCCGCCAGCCCCACCCTGCTCGTCCGGCACATCCACGCCTTGCCCGTCGGCCATCGGTGGGCTCACCGGTCTGGGTTGACGCTGATCGGGGATGCGGCGCATCTGATGTCGCCGTTTGGTGGCGAAGGGGTGAATGCTGCGATGCTCGATGCGGCCGAACTGGCGCAGCATCTGCTGGGGACACCTGACGGCTCGAAAGCCGTACAGGCGTATGAAAACCACATGTTCGAACGGGTGATACCGGCGGCCCAGGGCAGTGCTGAAGGCGCTGCCACCCAGTTATCCCATGACAGCCTGGCGCTGTCCCTGGCCCACCTGCATCACCACCTTACGCCTCAATAACCCAGGGACAGGCCCGTGTTGCGACGCGGGTCGTTGGCCCCGTAGAAACGGTTATTGCCCACCGGCTTGCCACCCAGGGACGGGGCGCCCACCAGGATCGCCGCCAAGTGGTTGGCGTCCTGTGGCCCGGCAAACTTGTGGCCCCAGCTTTCCAGAATTTTCTGGGTATCGGGGCTGACCGCAAAGCGTTCAAGGTTGGTGGTTTCAGGCATCCACTGCTGGTGGAAACGTGGCGCGTCCACGGCTTCCTGAATGTTCATCTTGTAGTCGATGACATTGAGGATGGTCAGCAAAGTCGCGGTGATGATGCGGCTGCCACCCGGCGTGCCTACGACCATTACGGCCTTGCCATCCTTGGTCACGATGGTCGGGCTCATCGACGACAACGGCGCCTTGCCCGGGGCGATTGCGTTGGCTTCACCCTGCACCAGCCCGTACATGTTCGGCACGCCGACCTTGACGGTGAAGTCATCCATTTCGTCGTTAAGGATCACACCGGTCTTGCTCGCCATCACACCCGCGCCGAACCAGTCGTTGAGGGTGTAGGTGACCGAGACGGCGTTGCCCCATTTATCGACAATCGAATAGTGGGTCGTGTTGTTGCCTTCATGGGGCGACACGCCCGGTTTGATCGCCTGGGAATCCCCGGCTTTCTGCGGCTCGATGGCGGCGCGCAGCTTGGCGGCGTAGTCCTTGTCCAGCAGGTGGGCAATCGGGTTCTTCACGAAATCCGGGTCGCCGAGGTAGCTGTTGCGGTCCACATAGGCGTGGCGCATGGCTTCGATCTGGTAGTGCAGGCCCTGGGCCGAGTGATAGCCCAAATCGGCCATCGGGTAGCCTTCAAGGATGTTCATGATCTGGCAGATCACCACGCCACCGGAGCTCGGAGGCGGTGCGGAGACCACATGGTAGCCACGGTAATCACACTCGATGGGCGCCAGTTCGCGGGTCTTGTACTTGTCCAGGTCCGCCTGGGTGATGATGCCCTTGCCGGCCTGGCTGGAATCCACCAGCGCCTTCGCTACCCAGCCTTTATAGAAGCCGTCGGTGCCCTTGGCGGAGATTTCCTTGAGCGTCTTGGCCAGGTCTTTCTGCACCAATTTCTGGCCGACCTGCATCGGCTGGCCGTTGTGCAGGAAGATCCCGCGCAGGTCCTTGTCTTTTTCGAATTCGCCGGTGGCGGTGTGCAGCAGGTCGATATCGCCCTGCTCCAGTTCAAAACCGTTTTCCGCCAGCTTGATCGCCGGGGCAATCACCTGGGCGCGCTTAAGCGTGCCGTATTTGCTCAGGGCCAGTTCCATGCCGGACACGGTGCCGGGCACGCCCACGGCCAGGTGGCCCTTGGCGCTCAGGCCGTCGATGACCTTGCCGTCTTTGTCCAGGTACATGTCGGCGGTCGCGGCCAGCGGGGCTTTTTCGCGGAAGTCGAGGAAGGTCTTGCGCCCGTCGGCCAGTTGCACGGTCATGAAACCGCCGCCGCCCAGGTTACCGGCCGCCGGGTACACCACCGCCAGCGCGTAGCCCACGGCGACGGCCGCATCCACCGCGTTGCCGCCGGCCTTGAGCACATCCACACCCACATGAGTGGCCAAATGCTGGGCCGTCACCACCATGCCATTTTCACCGGCCACCGGGGCCTGGGACGCGGCTTGCACGCCGCTGACCGTCAGGACCAGCGCAGTGGCAATTAATGTGCGATTGAACGGTTGGTATTTCATCCATGGCTACTCTAGTTATTGAGACGCACCAAAATAGCCCTTCCTGGATCCAAGCCCCAGCGCAATGGCGTTTTTATTACAGAACTTGTCGGTCACAGAACGGACGCGAAAAACCCCATGCTATATTTCGCGCCCTGACTGTCGTGCAAGGCGCTTTCACATGGTGATCAAGAAGACCGGCATTCGTGCCCAACAGGCGGACCAGACGCGTGCGCGCATCTTGCAGGCGGCGGTCAAGGTGTTCACCCGCGACGGCTATTCCGGCGGGCGCGTCGACACCATCTCCAAGGAAGCCGACTCCAACGACCGCATGCTTTATTACTATTTCGGCAGCAAGGAGCATTTGTTCGTCTGCGTGCTGGAACAGATCTACGAGCAATTCAACAAAGCTGAAAGCAAGCTCAAGCTCGACCTCACGGCACCCGCGCAGGCCTTGCGCGACCTGGTGGCGTTTATCTGGAACTACTACGTCAAACACCCGGAATTCGTGGCCATTTTGAGTATCGAGAACCTGCATCAAGGCAAGCATGCCCAGCAGTCGGGTGAAATGCGCAGGTTGTCAGGCGAAGCAGTCGGCGTGCTGCGGCCGATCATCGAAGCCGGGCAGGCGCAAGGCGTGTTCCGCCAGGACGTGGACATCAAGCACGTGTATTTGATGATTGCCTCGCTGTGCTACTTCTATAACTCCAACCGCCATACCCTCAGTTCGTTTTTGGGTGAAGACCTGGCGGACAAGGGGCAGCAGCGGGATTGGCTGGCCTTTATCACCGACCTGGTGCTGCGCGGCGTCACCCCGCTCCCACTGTAGAAACCCAATCCAAATGTGGGAGCTGGCTTGTCGGGTCGCCGCATCGCTGCGATAGCGGTGTCCCAGTCAAAATCTCCAGTGACTGACACACCGCTATCGCAGGCAAGCCAGCTCCCACAGGTTTAACCGAGGCGTGTCAGTGGGTACCGGGGTTGGCCCGCAGGTGCGCCACCTTCTGCTCCAGGCCCTGCCACTGCGGCGCATTCGGCGCGAATTTGCCGCGCAGATACGCCACCAAATCCGCCACCTGGCCATTCGACAGACTGTCCTTGAACCCCGGCATATACCCCAGATCCCGGGTCGCCGGGTTGCTGATGCCTTGCAAAATCACCTTGATCAAATTGTCCGGCTGGTCACTGTGCACATTGGTGTTGGTGGCCAGTGACGGGCTGACCCCAAACAACTTCGGCCCCAGGCCATCGGCATGGCAGGCCTTGCACGAGCCTTCAAAGACGCGCCGGCCATTCGGATTCGGTACCGTCACCGCCACCGGTTGCGCCTCGGCAGCCGCTTCACTGTTGAGCGAAGCCAAATACACCGCCATCGCGCGAATATCGGTCTTGGGCAGTTTCGACAACTCACTCACCACCGGCCCCATCGGCCCTGCCGCCACGCCGTGGGCATCCGAATACCCCGTACTCAAATAGGTGAACAACTGGTCTTCAGTCCAGGGCGTCGGCGCCTTGGACAACCCGTTTAACGCCGGCGCCTCCCAACCATCGACCATGCCGCCTGCAAGGAACGCCTTGCCACCCTTCTCCGCGCCCATCAGGTCTCGCGGCGAATGGCACGCCGCGCAGTGCCCCAGGCCATTGACCAGATAATTGCCGCGGTTCCACTGTTCGCTGCGCTCAGGCTGCGCGGTGATTTCGCCACGCCTGAGATTCAGCGCATTCCAGCCCGCCATCAAGGGCCGGATATTGAACGGAAAGCGCATGGCATTCGGCGTCGGCGCCTGGCTGACCGGCGCCTGACTCATCAGGTACGCGTACAGCGCCTGCATATCCGCATCGTTGATATTGCGAAACGCCGTATAGGGAAACGCCGGGTACAAATTACGCCCGTCACGGCCAATACCGTCACGCATCGCCCGCTCGAACGCCGGGTACGACCAGGCGCCGATGCCGGTCTTCACGTCCGGGGTGATGTTGCTGCTGAACAGCGTGCCGAAGGGCGTTTCCATCGCCAGCCCGCCCGCGTTGGTTGCACCGCCCGGCGCCGTGTGGCACACCGCGCAATCGCCCACGGCTGCCAATAAGCGCCCGCGCTCCAGAGTCGCTTTGGACCAGGTACCGGCAGCGGGCGGAGCAATCGGCGCGATTTCATTGTGGAACGGCCAAGCCGTTGCCATCAGCGCACCCAAGGTGGCGAACAAGGCGCCAAACCACCACTTCTTGCGCTTCTCCGGGGATTTGGCCGGCTCGCCCAAGGTGCCTGCATTCAGCGCGGCCAGCACCCGCTCCGGGGTGATGGGCAGTTCGCGAAAACGAATGCCGGTGGCGTCGTAAATCGCATTGGCAATCGCCGCTGCACTGGGCACCGACGCCGACTCACCCGCGCCCATGGGCGGCTGGTCCTGGCGCGGCATCATCAGCACATCGATTTTTGGCACTTCGGGAAAGGTCAGGATCGGGTAGCCGCCCCACTCCTTGCTCGCCACCGTCGACTCTTCAAAGGTCACCCGCTCCTTCAGCACGCGGCTGGTGGACTGGATCACATTGCCGTGAATCTGATGCTGTACGCCCGCAGGATTAATCATCATCCCCGAGTCATGGCCGATCACCACCCGCGTCACCGACACATCGCCGGTGTGTTTGTCGATCGCCACATCCGCCACCCAGGCCGCCCACGCCGCACCAAAGCCGGGGAACTTGCTGTGGATGTAGCGCGCGTAGGCAAAGCCGCGGCCACGCAGCAGATGGTCTTCGTTGGCGGTCTGCATCGGCGCGGTACGGGGCACCCAGTTGGCGCGCTCTGCGGTGGACTTCACCAGGTCGATGGCGCGCTCGTCCTTGAGGTAGCGCAGGCGGTATTCCACCGGGTCGACGCCGGCGGCAAAGGCCAGTTCGTCAATATAGGATTCATGGGCAAAGGTGTTGGGCAACGCCGACACGCCGCGCATCCACGAAGCGCGCACGATGGGCGCCATGTCGTTGATGGTCACGCGCATAGTGTCGATGGCGTACGGCGGGATCGAAGTGCGGTCGCCCATTTCGAACATCGCCGCCACCGGTTCCACGCGGCCAGTCAACAGCAGCGCCAGGGTCGGCGCGCCATTGGACGGGTAGCTGGTTTCAAAGTCGTAGGCGGCGATGCTGCCGTCGGCATTCAGCCCGCCATCCACGTCCATCAACTGGGCGGTACCCTTGGGTTCCCACAGGTGCTCCTGTTCGCGGGTCAACTGCACGCGCACCGGTTTGCCCACGGCGCGGGATAACAACAAGGCATCGGCGCAGACGTCATCCGCGCAGTTACGCCCGTAACAGCCCGCCGCCTCCATGCGGATCACGTCGATCAGCGCTTCATCGCATTCCAGCAACCACGCCAGATCGGCGCGCAACAGATGCGGGTTCTGGCTGCCGGACCAGACCCGGCTGCCCGCCGGGGAATAATCAGCCACGCCGCAAGAGGGGCCAATCGAGCCATGCATCTGATACGGCCACAGGTAACTGCGCGGCATGCGCTGGCTGGCATTCGCCAACGCCTCATCGACATTGCCCTGGTCCAGCACCGTGCGGCGCACCCGGGGGTTGTCGCGGATCGCCTGTTCGACGTCACGCATGTCCGGCAAGGCGTTATTCCAGGGTTTCCAGTGCACCTGCAATTCACAGGCGGCCTTGATCGCCTGTTCCTCGCGCAATGCCACCACGCCGACAAAATCGCGGATCACCACCACGGCGACGATGCCGGGGATATGCGCGATAGATGATTCATCCACGCTGAGCAGGCTATTGCCGACAAAATCTCCACAATCCAGCCCCGCATACGGCGGGCGCACCACGCGGCCGTGGAGCATGCCCGGCACACGCATATCGTGGATGTACGTCAACTCGCCGGTGGCCTTGCCGGGGATGTCAACCCGCGCGGCCCCCTTGCCCACCAAACGGTAATCCTCGATGGCCTTCAACGGTGCATCACCGCTGATGCGCAACTGATCATGCTGGCCACTGACCAGTTCGCCATAGGTTGTGGTGCGCCCGTCTACAGCATGGACCACCCCGGCTTCGACCTTCAGGCTCGGCACGCTCACGCCCCAGCGCCCCGCCGCGCGCGCCAGCAAGAAACGCCGGGCTTCTGCGGCAGCGTTACGCAAAGGAATCGCGGAAATCTGCAAGGTCGCACTGGCGATGGTCGCGCCCTGGTTGGGCGCGCGCTCGGTGTCGCCGAGCACCATCTTGACCTGGTCCAGGTTCAGGTCGAGCTCTTCGGCGACGATCTGTGCCAGCGACGTGCGGATGCCGGTGCCCAGATCGACATGGCCGTTGAACGCATACACCAGGCCATCGTCGTTCACCGCAATAAACAGCCCCAGCTCCTTGGGCTTCACGGTGGGCGTACCGCCCTTCGCCACCGGGCCCGAGGGCGGCAGCACGTCGTCGACGATCAACAGCACGCCAGCCTTGGCCAGCCATTGGTCACGGGAAAGGGTCGTCTCGGTCATGGTCGTGGGTCCACAGTCATCAGGCGGGCGGCACGCAATACGGCGCGCAGGATTTCGATATGGGTGCCGCAGCGGCAGAGGTTGCCCGAGAGCTCATTGCGGATCTGGGCTTCGCTGGGGTCGGGGTTGCGGTCGAGCAAGGCCTTGGTCGTCATGATCATGCCGTTGAGGCAATAGCCACATTGCGCGGCTTGCTCATCGATAAAGGCTTGTTGCACCGGGTGCGGCGCCTGGCGCGTGCCGAGGCCTTCAAGGGTGACGATCTGGCGCCCCGCTGCGCCCGCCAGCGGGAATACACAGGAACGCGCCGCCAGCCCGTCGATGATCACGGTGCAGGCGCCGCACTCCCCCAGGCCGCAGCCGTACTTGGGGCCGTTGAGTTGCAGGTCATTGCGCAACACCAGTAACAGCGGGGTGTCCGCCATGGCGCTGACGTCTGTTTTCTGGCCGTTAACCTCGAGGGTTACCGTGATGTGGGGGCTGATCATTCGCTTCGCCTGTGCCAATTGGTGAAGTAGCCACTACACGAAACAATCAAAAAAAAGCGCCGCGGACCTGGGGCCTCGCGACACACTTGATACGTGAAGTGCCTGCTACATCAACTCAGAGCAAAAACGGTGCCAGCCTTGATTACTCCTGTGGGTCGTCGATCATCTTGCGCAGCAGAAACAGCACCGCCACCCGTTCAGCCGGGTTGAGGTTGCTCATCGTCAACTCACTGATCTGCGCGGCACGCGGCGCGGTTTGGGCGACCAGTTCGGCGCCGGCGGCAGACAGGTCCACCACCACCTTGCGCTTGTCTTGCGGGTCCGGTTCCAGGCTAATCAGCTCCTTGGCCTTGAGCCGCTCGACGATACCGCGAATGGTCGCCTGGTCAACGGCGGTGGCCTTGACCAGTTCAGTCAACGAACTTGCACCGTGATCGCGCAGGGCACAGAGGGTGACGAATTGCACAGCGGTGAGCTGGGAGTCGCCGACATTCTGCTGAAAAATGGCCAGATGGCGCTGGTAAGCCTTGCGCAGCAGGTGGCCGACTTGCTCGGAAAAGACGTAGGAATCAGGCACGGCGGGCTCGGTGGATGACTGGCGATGGGGAGGCATGATGGCGGGGATACTGAAAGGACTCAAGGTCCTCACTGCAGGAACACAATCAAAATGTGGGAGCTGGCTTGCCTGCGATAGCGGTGCATCAGCCAATCGTGTATCAACTGACAAGCCCTCATCGCAGGCAAGCCCGCTCCCACATTTGGATGTTTAGCGAGCCAGGGAGGCTGCGGGTGCCACCACGTCACCGCCGATCACCACCGCCTCGTCATCCAGGTACACATCGCAATTGCGCAACGGAATATCCATATGGCACGGCGTCTTGCGCGTGCCGCCCACCTCGGTATTCGGCCCGGTGGAGAACAGGAAGTTGCCATAGAACGCCCGCGCATCCATGCACATACCGTCGTTCTTGTCGTGCAGGCCCATCGCCGTCCATTGCGCCCGTGGTTGCAGGCCCCAGCCTATATGGGAGATGCCGTACACCTCGGGGTCGTTGAAGTACTTCATGTAGTCGCGCAGGTATTCGGCCTCGAACCCGCCGTGGATTTTGGTAATAAAGCCCTTCTCGATCTCCAGCGTGATCTTTTCGCGGGTGTAGGTCTTGAACGGCAGCAGGATGTCGCCGATATCCAGCACCAGCACGCCTTCGGCGGTTTCTTCGTTGGGCCAGGAGAACAAAAAGCCACTGGGCCAGTGATCCCAGCGCCCCGGCTCATCGGCAAAGCCATATTCGGTCACTGAAGGGTATTGCCCCAACGCGGCACGGAAATCACTGCCGGCGCGGGATTTCACGTGGATCGAACGCGCCTTTTTCAGCAACTGTTCGGCCGCCAGTACACGCACCTTGTCTTCTTCGGTCGGCAGCATGCGCGCCAGCACTTCCGGCGGCTCTACGGCCAACAGAATGCGCGTGCCGGTCTTGAGGATCTGCTCCTGCTCCGGTGAGTGCAGCAGCATCATCGTATCGACGATCAGGTCGGCCGCTTCAAGCGCGCGCTGCGCGGCAATGTTGCCGGTGAGCGCGGTGTCGCCGCAGTAGGCGGTCATGTCATTGCCCATGGCCTTGGGGTGGTTGAACGACGGCAGCTCCACCGCGTACACCTTGGCGCCCAGGCGCTGGGCGGCATCCATGGCGGCACGCACGGTACGCGGGTCGGAGTAATGGCTCTTGAGCACGGCGACGCTCTGGGTCGGATCGACCTTCGACAGCTTCAGCACGTGTTCAAACATCTGGGTCAGTTCGCAATCGCTTACCGGCATTTTCCTGTCTCCTGTGGGGCTGCACCAAGTTCAAGCACCGCGCTTCACTCTAGTGCATTTTTATAGCGTATACGCCAATTACTGACGATAAGACCTGAATTGCAGGCGGACTGCAAGCGCCGAGCCAAAACGTTACCAATCCACACAAAGCCAATATTTAAAGGCTACTCAGCGTTACACAGGACAAATGCAGCCAAAAATAAATTTTATAAACACGGGCTTCCCATTTCAAAAAATGAGCGTATACACTTTAAAAACCTTGCGGACAGACGCCGCCGAAAATCACAAAGACAGAGGATTACGCCCCATGGGAAGCACGCAGAAAATCGCCATTGTCGGCGCCGGCCTTGGCGGCGCCGCCGCCGCCACCTTGCTGCAACAAGCCGGCTTCGACGTCGACGTCTATGAGCAGGCGCCGGAGTTCTCGCGGCTGGGTGCGGGGATCCACATGGGCCCCAACATCATGAAAATCTTCCGCCGCATGGGCATCGAAAAGCAGCTGGATCTGATGGGCTCGCACCCCGAGCACTGGTTCAGCCGTTGCGGCGAAAGCGGCGATTACCTCTCCCGCATCCCTCTCACCGGCTACGGCGCGTCCTACATCACCGTGCACCGTGGCGACCTGCATGCCCTGCAGATGTCGACCCTCAAGCCGGGCACCCTGCATTTCAACAAGCGCCTGGAAACCCTTGAAGAAACCGACACCCAGGTGCGCCTGACCTTTGCCGACGGCGAGGTGACCTACGCCGATATTGTGATCGGCGCCGACGGCATCAACTCCAAGATCCGCGAGGAACTGCTGGGGGTGGAAAAACCGCTGTACAGCGGTTGGGTCGCGCACCGCGCGCTGATCCGTGGCGACCAGTTGGCCAAGTACGACCTCAAGTTCGAAGACTGCATCAAGTGGTGGACCGAAGACCGCCACATGATGGTCTACTACACCACCGGCAAGCGCGACGAGTACTACTACGTCACCGGCGTACCCCATGCCGAATGGGACTTCCAGGGCGCCTTCGTCGACAGCAGCCGCGAAGAGATGTTCGACGCCTTCAAGGGTTACCACCCCACCGTGCAGGCCCTGATCGAATCCACCGAAAGCGTGACCAAATGGCCGTTGCGCAACCGCAACCCGTTGCCGCTGTGGAGCCGTGGCCGCCTGGTGTTGCTGGGCGATGCCTGCCACCCGATGAAACCGCACATGGCCCAGGGCGCCGGCATGGCCATCGAAGACGCCGCCATGCTGACCCGCTGCCTGCAGGAAACCGGCATCAGCGACTACCGCACCGCGTTCGAGCTTTACGAAGCCAACCGCAAGGAGCGCGCCTCCCGCGTGCAGGCGGTCTCAAACGCCAACACCTGGCTGCGTACCCAGGAAGACCCTGACTGGGTTTATGGCTACGACCTCTACGCCCAACAACTGAAATCGGGGGTGGCCGCGTGAGCACCTTTCTTTACGGCGGCAACGTGCAAGCCAATGGCATCCGTCAGCATTACTTGCGCTACGGCGGCCAGGGCCCGGCGCTGATCCTGATTCCGGGCATCACCAGCCCAGCGATTACCTGGGGCTTTGTCGCCGAACGCCTGGGCGCGCAGTTCGATACCTATGTGCTGGATGTGCGCGGTCGCGGCTTGTCGTCCACCGGCCCCGAGCTGGATTACAGCGCGGACACCTGTGCCGATGACATCGGCGCTTTTGCCGAGGCGCTCAACCTCGACCGTTACCACCTGATGGGCCATTCCATGGGCGCACGGTTCGCCGCGCGCAGCGCCGCCAAACACCCCCGGGGCGTCAATCGCGTGGTGCTGATCGACCCACCGGTGTCCGGCCCGGGCCGCCGTGAATACCCGAGCAAATTGCCGTGGTACGTCGATTCGATCCGCCAGTCGCTCATCGGCATGGACGCAGAGGCGATGCGTGCCTTCTGCGCCACCTGGACCGAAGAACAACTGCAACTACGCGCCGAATGGCTGCACACCTGTTATGAGCCCGCCATCGTGCGCGCCTTCAATGACTTCCACAGCGTCGACTTCCACCAAGACCTGCCCCACCTCAAGGCCCCTGCCCTGTTGATGATCGCCGGGCGTGGCGGGGTGATCCTCGATGAAGACGTGGCCGAGATCCAGAACCTGCAACCAAACATTCAGGTCGCACGCGTTGCGAACGCCGGGCACATGATTCCCTGGGATGACCTCGATGGTTTCTTCCACGCCCTCGGCGACTTCCTCACACAAGAATAAGGACACCACCATGCAGAAGCTTTACCGCATCGGCCAAATTGTGCCGAGCTCCAACACCACCATGGAAACCGAGATCCCGGCGATGCTCACCGCGCGCCAGGCGATTCGCCCCGAACGTTTCACCTTTCACTCCAGCCGCATGCGCATGAAGCAGGTGCGCAAGGAAGAACTCGCGGCGATGGACGGCGAGTCCGACCGCTGCGCCGTCGAGTTGTCCGACGCCAAGGTGGATGTGTTGGGGTACGCCTGCCTGGTAGCGATCATGGCCATGGGGCTGGGTTACCACCGCAATTCCGAGCAGCGCTTGCGCAAAGCCACCGCCGACAATGATGCAAATGCGCCGGTGATCACCAGCGCCGGCGCGCTGATCGAAGGTTTGAAAGTGATGGGTGCCAAGCGCATCGCCATTGTTGCGCCGTACATGAAGCCGCTGACCGAGTTGGTGGTCAATTACATCCGCGAAGAAGGCTTTGAAGTGGTGGACTGGCGCGCGCTGGAAATCCCCGACAACCTCGAAGTCGCCCGCCACGACCCCGCCAACCTGCCCGCCATCGTCGCCGGGATGAACCTGGAAGGCGTCGATGTGATTGTGCTCTCGGCCTGCGTGCAGATGCAGTCGCTGCCGGTGGTGGCCAAGGTCGAAGCGCAAACCGGCAAGCCGGTGCTCACCGCCGCCATCGCCACTACTTACGCGATGCTCAAGGCGTTGGACCTGGAGCCTATCGTGCCCGGTGCCGGCGCCCTGCTTTCCGGCGCTTACTGAAGTGAATCTGGAGGAACACCCTGCCTGTGGCGAGCGGGCTTGCCACAAGGTACCTGCATTATTCAAAATTGAGGGGTTGAAATGATGACCGAACAATCCGCCGACGCCAACTACCAGGGCGTATGGGGCAACCGCATCGGCTTCGGCAAAAAGGCGGCGCTGCTGATGATCGATTTCATGCAGGGCTATACCACCGAAGGCGCGCCATTGTTTGCGCCGGGGGTGGTCAGCGCCGTGGCCGAAAGCGTCGAGCTGCTGGCCTGCGCCCGCCAGCACAGGATTGCGGTGGTGCACACCAATATCCGCTACCATCCCGGCCATTTCGCCGACGGTGGTATCTGGGTCAAAAAGGCCCCGGTGATGAAGGACATGGTCGAAGGCAACCCGCTCGCGGCATTCTGCACAGAAGTCTTGCCGCAAGCCGATGAAGTGGTGATCACCAAGCAGTACGCCAGCGCGTTTTTCGGCAGCAGTCTGGCCCCGATGCTGCACGCTCAGGGCATCGACACCGTGGTGCTGGCCGGCTGCTCCACCAGTGGCTGCATCCGCGCCACCGCCGTGGATGCGGTGCAACACGGGTTTCGCACCATCGTCGTGCGCGAGTGCGTCGGCGACCGGCACCCGGCGCCCCATGAAGCCAACTTGTTCGATATCGACAGCAAGTATGGCGACGTGGTGAGCAAGCAGGAGGCGATGAGTTCGTTCAGGGAGCAATAAGGATTCACCAGGAATCACGACAAAGAGCGTGGTCCTGCCCAAAACTGTGAGCCGCCCCCGGTTAAAGGTGGGAGCTGGCTTGCCTGCGATAGCGGTGGGTCAGCAACATCCTTGTTGCCTGACATGCCCTCATCGCAGGCAAGCCAGCTCCCACAATAAAAAACCGGCGCAGCTCCCAGTCTTCTGACACTGCCTTTGGAAGTCGCTTTGACAGCACTCCGAAGTGCTGGAACAAAAGCGGCTGTATAAAAACCATAAGTCACCGCCAGGAGACACCCGATGCCCATTGCGAATGCAGCGCCCGCGACTTCGGTCGCCGACCCCGTCAACACGCTCTACCACAAGATCACCTGGAAGCTGATTCCGTTCCTGTGTTTCTGCTACCTGGCCGCCTACCTGGACCGCATCAACATCGGCTTCGCCAAGCTGCAGATGCTCGACCAGTTGCACTTCAGCGAAACCGCGTTCGGCCTTGGCGCCGGGCTGTTTTTTGTCGGCTACATCCTCTTTGAAGTGCCAAGCAACCTGGTGCTGGAGCGGGTCGGCGCGAAGATCTGGATCGCGCGCATCATGATCACCTGGGGCCTGCTCTCGGCCTGCACCATGCTGGTCACGTCCACCACCCAGTTCTACATCCTGCGCTTTTTGCTGGGCGCCGCCGAAGCGGGCTTTTTGCCGGGGGTTCTGTATTACCTGACCACCTGGTTCCCCACCCACCGTCGCGGGCGGATCATCGCGCTGTTCATGATCGGCCTGCCGCTCTCCAGCGTGATCGGCGGCCCGCTGTCCGGTTGGGTCATGGCCCACTTTGACAGCGTCGGCGGCCTGCGCGGCTGGCAGTGGCTGTTCCTGATCGAAGCGGTGCCCAGCGTGTTGCTTGGCGTACTGACCTTCTGGGCGCTGCCCAACAGCTTCCAGCAAGCCAAATGGCTGTCTGACGAAGAAAAATCCCTGCTGGAAAGCGAGCTGCGCAAGGACGAGGCCGACGCCACCGGCAGCAAGCACAGCTTCCGCGACGGCTTCTTCAACCTCAAAGTGTGGATGCTCGGCGGTATCGACTTCTCGATCCTGCTCAGCGCCTACGCCATGGGCTTCTGGATGCCGACCTTCATCCGCAACGCCGGGGTGACCGACACCTTCCATATCGGCATTCTTACCGCCTTGCCAAGCGTCGCAGCACTGCTGGGCATGCTGCTGATCGGCGCCAGCTCCGACAAACACCGCGAGCGCCGCTGGCACATCATCGTGCCGTTTTTCATCGGCGCGGCGGCGATGGCCACCAGTACCTTCTTTACCCACAACGTTGCGGCCACCGTGGCATTGTTCGCGATTGCCTCGGCGGCGATCATCGGCGCGGTGCCGGTATTTTTCAGCCTGCCGGCGACCTTTCTCAAAGGCACCGCCGCCGCCACGGGCTTTGCCCTGGCCTGTTCGGTGGCGAATATTGCCGGCTTGGTCAGCAACTCGTTGATGGGGGTTGCGATCGACGTCACAGGCAGCAGCGCCGGTGCCTTGTGGTTTTTCGCCGGCTGCCTGATCCTCAGCAGCTTCCTGGTCATCGCCTTGCCGGCGAAACTGGTGAACCGTTAACAACAATAATTTTTCGGATGAATCACCATGCAAGGTTTCCTGAAAAGCTGCGCGCTGCTTGTCGCCGTCGGCCTGTGTGCAGGCACGGCGCAAGCGGCTGAGAAAGTCATTTTCGACACCGACTTCAACGTGCTCAACGATGACGGCCAGGCCTTCATCATGCTGGCCCAGCTGCATGCGCAAAAACGCATCGAGCTGCTCGGCATGACGCTGGTCAGCGGCAATGCCTGGGTTGACCAGGAACAGGTCGACGCTCTCAAGGCCGTGGAACGCATGGGCGTGGAGAAAGAGGTGGGCGTCTACTCGGGCGCCGCCTACCCGCTGCTGCATGACTACGCCACCTATGAGGCGGAAAAATCGTTGTTCGGCTCAGGCTGGCCGGGGGCGTTCAAAAACCCTCGCCCGACCTCGCCGTCGCAGTTGATCGCGCCCCCGGATGGTCTGGCGACTCACACCCAATTGCGCAGCGAAACTGCCGCGCAGTTCATCGTGCAAAGCGTGCGTGCCAACCCGCATCAGGTGACGATTCTGGCGGTCGGCCCACTGACCAACATCGCCCTGGCCATTCGCTCGGCGCCGGACATCGTGCCGCTGATCAAGCGCATCGTGTACATGGGCGGCGCGCTGGAGATTCCGGGCAACACCACGCCGGCGGCGGAATTCAACTGGTGGTTCGACCCGGAGGCCGCGAAGATCGTGTTGCGCTCGCCGATAGAACACGTGATTTTCCCCAACGACGTGTGCGAGAAAGTCACTTTCGACAAGTCGGTGTACCAGCGTGTAATCGCCAAGCCAGGCGCGATTGCCGACTTGTACAAGCATGAGTTCGGGCCGCTGTTCGACAAGGACCCGGGCTACCACAGCTTCACGTGGGACAGCTTGCCGGCGCTGTTCCTCGTCAGCCCGGAGATCGTCACCGAATCCCGCGATTTGTGGGTCGATGTGGATGCCACCTTCGGCGCCGACTACGGCCGCGCGCTGGGCTACAAGAAAGGCGCACCGGTGGGCACGCAGAAAGCCAAAGTGGTGTTCGGCGTGGACCAGAAGAAATTCTGGGACGGCTACGTCAACCTCGTGACGCTGCCAACCCCGGTCAAACACTGACCGGTTGATCGCTCCCACAGGACGTGGGAGCGACCCTCACTCAGTCAGCCAAGGCAAACCCGCGCTGCAAATCTTCAATCAGCGCCGCCACATCCTCCAGACCAATATGCAGGCGTACCACCGGATTGAGCGAGCGATCCGCCGCGCTGTCACGGTCCTGCGTATCCGCCACAGTCACCAGGCTTTCATAGCCACCCCACGAAGCGCCCAAGCCGAATAACTGCAAACCATCGATAAAACGCTCGAGGTAAGCGGGGTCGAGGCTGCTCAACTCAAACGACAACAAGCCATTGCTGCCGGAGAAATCCCGACGCCACAACGCATGTCCCGGATGCCCGGGCAAGGCCGGGTGGAACACGCGTTTGACCTGCGGCTGCGCCTGCAACCATTGAGCGATTTCGAGCGCCTGACGCTCGTGCACATCCAGCCGGGACGCCAGGGTGCGGGCGCCGCGCAGGATCAGGTAGGCGTCGTCGGCACTCACGGCGTTGCCGAAGGTGTCGCTCATCCGACCCAGCGCCGGCCAGGCCGCTTCGGTGGTGGACACGCTGCCCATCATCACATCGCTGTGACCGCCCAGGTACTTGGTCAGCGCCATGATGGAAATGTCGGCGCCCAGCCCCAGCGGGCGGTACAGGTAGCCCGAGCCCCAGGTGTTGTCGACGGCCAGCAGGATATTGCGCGGTTTGCACAGCGCCGCAATCGCCGGTAAATCACACAGTTCATACAGCAGCGAGCCCGGTACTTCTGCGTAAACAAGTCTAGTGTTGGGTTGCAACTGCGCTTCCAGCCCTTGGCCATCCGGTGCGAAATAGCTGACTTCGATACCAAACGGTTGCAGGAATTCGCGAGCCAGTTTGCGCACTGGCGAATACACCGCGTCGGTGATCAGCACATGGTCGCCGGGGCGCAGATACGCCAGGAATACCTGGGCTGCCGCCGCGAGGCCGGTGCCGTAAAGGCGCGTGCGATAGCCACCTTCCAGCTCGGTCACCAGGTCTTCCAGCGCGTGGGACGTCGGGTTGCCCCGCGCGCCGTAGCTGAGCACGCGCTCACTGTCACGACGGGCACGGGTGTCACGCATTTGCGCCAGGTTATCGAACAGCACGGTGCTCAAACGGGTCACCGGCACATTCACCGCGCGGCCGCCCTGGCCTTTTCCAGTGCGCGCAGCATGGATCAATCGGGTGCGTACGCGCGACGGCGCCGTCAGCGGCTTGAGGCTGGCGATTTCCGCCGCGCTCATCTGCGCCAGCAGGCCGATTTCCCAGGCCAGATACTGGCGTGCGGCGTCCTTGTTGCCGCTGTGGCGGTCGTGGGTGAAGAACAGGAAGTCGATGCACTGTGAATCCGGCGGGATTTGCGGGTCTTCGATGACGGGCAGGCCAGCCGCTGCCCAGGCGGCGAAACCGTCGTCCAGCAGCCTCGCTCCCAGCCCTTGGGCAGCAAAAGCGGCCAACGCCGGATCATCCGCCACCACCACCAACGGGCGATGATCGGTGTTGAGCCGCGACCGAATCGACCATTGCGAGCCCGGAATATGCCCCTTGCGAAACACCATGCTCGGGCGCAGGTCGATCAGGTTGACATCGTTCAACTCCAGCGCCAAAGCCTGGGCACTGATCAGCGGCAACGGCGCATACGCCACCGGCTGCAACACTGGCAGCGCGAGACCGCTGGCAATGCCGCCGCTCAATACATAGGCTTCATGCCCCAACTGGCGCAACCAACTGGCCACAATCGGTGCGCGCACGCCGTCGCTGTCCACCAGCACCACCCGTGCCTGGCGCACGCCGATATACAGATCGGTGGACTGAATCAACTGCCCGCCCGGCGTGTGTTGCGCGCCGGGCAATGTGCCCAGGGCGAATTCCTCGGCGGTGCGCACGTCGCACAAAAACAGGCTGCGTTGCGCGTCATCGGCCCACTGGCGCACCTGGTCCGCCGAGACATTCACCACCCCTGCCCGCTCGGCCAGTTGCCGGGCGGCCTGCCGCTGCTGCGCCAGGTCAGTGCTGACCTGCTCGGCATAACGCCGGGTACTGCCGTGTTCCAGTTTGAAGTCTTCCAGGTACCAGCCCTGAGTGCCGTTTTCCAACGCGTAGATCGGGTTCTTCAAGCCCAGGTTGATCAGGGTCTGCGCGCCGATGATGCTGCGAGTACGCCCGGCGCAGTTGATCACGATGGGCGTGCTGTCATCCGGCACCAGGTCATGCACGCGGTAGCCCAGCTCGCCATTCGGGCAGCAGATGGAGCCGGGAATGGTCATCTTGCGGTACTCGTCGAACGGCCGACCGTCCAGCAACACCAGCGGCTCGCCGTTTGCCTGCCATTCGGCCAACTGCCTGGCGGTGATGTGAGGCGTGTGGCTGGCTTCTTCCACCAACTCGCCAAAGGCCTTGGACGGCACATGCACCCCGGCAAACAACTGCAAGCCAGCGGCCTGCCAGCCATCCGCTCCGCCTTCGAGCACGTGCACACGGCTGTAACCCAGGGCGTGCAAACGCTCAGTTGTGCGCACCGCCACTTCACCGCCGTCCTGATCGTAAATCACCAGCCGTACCTGCGGGTTGGGCGCCAGGCGGCGTACTTCCAGCTCCAGGCGGCTATAGGGCAGGTTCACCCCGTGGAACAGGTGGGCTTCACCGTATTGCCCGTGCTCGCGCACGTCGAATACGGCGATTTCCTGCCCGTCGAACAGCCATTGCTGCAGTTGACTTGGGGTGATGGTCTGGCTCATGGAAGTCCCAACAAAGTAAGAGAAGAGTTACTGCAACGCCAACGAACGCTCGCCCGGCGCCACTTCGCGACCCTTGGCATAGGCACGCTGCACGGCCGGCCGTGCTTTGATTCGCTCACGCCAGGCGCGGATATGCGGGTAATCCGCCAGGTCCTGGCCCTGACGTTGCGGCTGAATCCACGGAAAAATCGCGATATCCGCCACCGAGTATTCGCCTGCCACGTACGGCACTTCGGCCAGGCGCTGCTCCAGCACGCGATACAGGCGCGTGGCTTCGGCGTTCAGCAGGTCGAGGGCGAACGGGATCGGCTCGGGCGCCTTCTCCTTGAACACCTGCAACTGGCTGAGGTACGGGGTGATATGCCCGACTTGCCAGAACAGCCATTCCTGCACCTTTTGCCGCTCGGCACTGCCCGCTGGCGGCAGGAATTGCCCGGCGCTGTCGGCGAGGTAATTGAGGATTGCGCCGGACTCGAACAGGCTCAGGGGCGCGGCTGTACGGTGGTCAACAATCGCCGGGATACGCCCGTTGGCGCTGATGCGCTGGAAGTCGGCCTGTTTCTGTTCACCTTCGCGGATGTTCACCGGCAGCAGGCGGTATTCAAGGCCAAGCTCTTCCAGCAGGATGCCGACTTTCAAGCCATTGCCCGTAGGCCAGTAATACAGATCAATCATAAAAACCCCTCTGGACGAATACCGCTCATGCTGTGGAAACTGGCTTTTGTGGCGAGGGAGCTTGCTCCCGCTGGGCTGCGCAGCAGCCCCAACACAGGCACCGCGTTTTTCCAGTTGGAATTAAGTCGCAGGGGTTAGGGCCGCTACGCGCCCCAGCGGGAGCAAGCTCCCTCGCCACAAAAAAGCGCTCCCACATTTGAAATGTGGAGTGTCAGGCGTAGGCCTTGATCGACGGCGCCATCTGCGAGGCGTTGTAGTTGAGGATGCGGCCGTCCGCTTCCACGCCGTACCGGCCGTTCAGCGACTCCAACGGCAAGCCATAGAGGTGGAAATGCAAGGTCGCCTGCTCGCCTTCCACCTTGATGCCATGCAGGTCTTCGCCCAGGAACGAGATCGACGTGCCCGGCTGCACAATCACTTCCTTTTCCAGGCTCAAGGTCGTGAAACCCGGCTCGCGCCCTTCATCATTGCGCGCGTAGACGTAGTTGATTTCCTGGCCCTCGATGGCGCTGATGATTGCCCAGGTCTCGTGGTTGTGCGCGATAGTGCTTTTGCCCGGCAGCAATGAGTTCAGGTACAGCGTCGGGGTATCGCCATCGTCGTTCAGCCGATAGCGAAACGCGGTGCTGCCCTGCCCCGGCACCGGTGCGGGGAATTCGTCAAAGTTGAACAGATCACGGCGCTCGGCCAGGGTTTCCAGCAGGCTGACGATTTCCACCAGCGCCGCACGGTCTACGCCACGCTGATTGATGACGCGGATCTGCTGCAGGAACGCCTCGATCACGTCGGCACGGTTTTCAGTACTCATCACGCATTTCCTCTTATCAGACAGACAGGCTGTAACGGCTCAAATTGGTCAACAGGTATGGGTCGTGCTGGATCGGGCCACGGCGCCCGGTATCGCCCAACGCATGGCGCAGGAACGTCTGGGTGCGTTCGCTGGCCGGGTTCTGGAAAATCTGCGCGGCGCTGCCATGCTCGACAATCACGCCGTTTTCGGTGAAGTACACGACGTCGCTGATCTCTTCGGCGAAGCGCATTTCATGGGTGACCAGCACACAGGTCATGCCCTCTTCGGTCAGCTCGCGGATCACCGTCAGCACTTCGCCGACGGTTTCCGGGTCCAGCGCCGAGGTCACTTCGTCAAACAGGATCAACTCCGGGCGCATCGCTAGGGCGCGGGCAATCGCCACGCGCTGTTGCTGGCCGCCGGAGAGTTGGCCGGGGTAAGCGTCGGCCTTGTGTTCCATGCGCACTTTGGCCAGCAGCGCCCGCGCGTCTTTCTCGGCGTCAGCGCGGTTGCGCCCCAGCACCTTGCGCGGGGCGATCACCAGGTTTTCCAGCACCGACAAATGCGGGAACAGGTTGTACTGCTGGAACACAAACCCCACCCGCTTGCGCAACTCGATGCGCTGGGCTTCCTGGGCCAGGGTCTCGACCCGGGTTTGCCCTACGCGAATGCTGCCGCGCTGGGGCTGCAACAGCCCGGTAATGCAGCGCAAAATGGTCGATTTGCCCGAGCCGGACGGGCCAATGATCGACACCGCCTGGCCCTTCAGCACGTCGAGGTCGATGCCCTTGAGCACCGGGTTGGTGCCGAACGACAGGTGCACATCGCGCAGGCTCACCAGGGGTTCAATAGAAGGCATAACGGCGCTCCATGTGTTGGGTCAGGCGGGAAATCGGGTAGCAATAGGCGAAGAACAGCACCAGCAGGCTCAGGTAAATCACCACGGTGAAACCGGTCATGTTCACGGTGTTGCTGGCGATCTGCGCGGTGTCGATCACGTCGTGCACGCCCACCAGCGAGGCCAGCGCGGTGCCCATGGTCACCACCGCGTAGAGGTTCATCCACGGCGGCAACATGCGTTTGAAACACTGCGGCAGGATGATCGAACGGAACAGCTGGCCACGGGTGAAGGCCAACGAACGTGCGGCTTCCCACTGCGTACTCGGGATCGAACCGATGGCGCCCCGGAAGATCTCCGCCACGTTGGCGCTGGCCGGCAAGGCCAAACCGATAGTGACTTTCACCCAATCCGGAAACGACACGTAGCTGCTGCCGATATGAATTTCGAACGGGAACACGTAAGTCGTGAAGTAGATCAACACCAGCCACGGCGCATTGCGAAACACCTGCACCCATACGCGCGCGACAATCCCGACCGGCGACAGTGCCAGCGCGCCAATCAACAGGCCCAACACCGAGCCGATGGCAATCGCCACCACGCTGATCAAAATGTTCTGGCCAAAGCCGGCCACCAGCGCCGGCGACCATTGCAGCAACGCCGACAGCACCGGGAATGAATCAATGGCCATAGCCGGGCATCCTCAGGCGCGCTTCCAGCCAGCGCCCCACGCAATTGACGGTAAAACTCAGCAGGCCGAAAAAGCTCAGGATCAAAATCATCAGCTCCAGCACATTGTCGCTCTGGGTCCAGATCATGATCGCGGCGTAGGTGATATCACCCACGGCAATGGCGGACGCCACGGCAGTCATCTTCACCAGATCGATCAGGTTGTTGATCAGCGACGGCAGCGCAAAGCGCAGCGCCAGCGGCAACTGCACATTCCACAATAATTGACGGCTGCTGAAGGCCAGGGAACTGGCGGCTTCCAGGGTGACGGCGGGCACCGCTTCGATGCCGGCGCGCAGGGCTTCGGCGTGGAACGCGCCCTTGTGCAGGGAAATCACGATCACCACCCACGCAAACGGCGTCAGCGGGTTGGCCGCGCCGACCGCCTGGGTCAAGAGCATGTTCAGCACCAGAAACGCGCAGTACAGCTGCACCAGCGTCGGCGTATTGCGCGTGACCTCGATAAACACCCGTGCCGGCTTGGCCAGCCACGGGTTGCCGGAAGTGAGCATCGCCGCCAGGGAAATACCCGCGACGAGGCTGCCGATAATCGTGAACAGGCACAGCAAGCCGGTGGTCAACGCGCCCTGCACCAGCGTGCCGCGCTGGTAGGCATCGAGCAGGAAGTTGTAGTTCAGGCCGATGCCCGCGGCCCAATGGACAAACCGTTCCATCATTGCAAGTTTCCGCAAGCTGTCGCGATGCGCCGCCCGGCTTCGGCCACACTCTCGGTCGCGGTGGCGATGGACAGCCGGAACCACGGCGACAGGCCATAGGCGCTGCCCGCCACGCCGGCCACGCCCTCTTCCAGCAGCCAGGCAACCAGGTCTTCGTCGTTGTTGATGCGCAGCCCATCCGGGCGATGACGCCCCAGCAGCCCGGCGCAACGCACAAAGACGAAAAAGCCGCCTTGGGGTGTGAGGACTTCCAGGCCTTCGACGGTTTCCAGGGTCTTGACCAGAATGTCACGACGCAGCTGATAGGCCGCCACCTGCTCCGCGAGGAAACCCAGGCCGCCGTTATAGGCCGCCAATGCCGCCGCCTGCCCCACCGAGGAAGCACCGGACGTCGATTGGGATTGCACCACGGCCATGGCCTCGGTGAGGTTTTTCGGCCCGGCGCCAAAGCCGATGCGCCAGCCGGTCATGGCGTAGGTCTTGGACACGCCGCCCACCAGCAGGCTGCGGTCCAGCAAGTCGGGGGCGACATTCAACAGGCTTTGCGGCGGGCGCCCGTCGAAGCGGATGTGTTCGTACAGCTCGTCCAGCAGGACCAACACGTGTGGGTGACGGCGCAGCACGTCAGCCAGCTCACGCAACTCGGCATCGCTGTACACCGCGCCGCTCGGGTTACCCGGGCCATTGAGGATCAGCCAGCGCGTGCGCTCGGTGATGTGTTGCTCCAACTGGGCCGGCAGCAACTTGCAGCCCTGCTCCAGCCCGCATTCGATGAATACAGGCGTACCACCATTGAAGCGCACGCTGTCGGGAAACGACGGCCAATACGGCGTCGGCACCAGCACCTCATCGCCGTCATCCAGCGTGGCGGCAAACGCGTTGAAGATGATTTGTTTGGCGCCGTTGGCAATCACAATGGACGACAGTGGATAGTCCAGGCGATTTTCCTCGACCAGTTTGCGTTGCACCGCCAGGCGCAGCGCCTTGACGCCCGGCGTGGGCGTGTACTTGGTCGCACCCGCCGCAATAGCGGCATAGGCGGCTTGTTTGATGTGCTGCGGCGTGTCGAAATCCGGCTCGCCGGTGGTGAGGTCGAGGATGTCGCGGCCGGCGTCACGCAGTTCAGTGGCACGGGATTTGGCCGCGGCATTGGCTGACAGCGACACCCGTTGCACGCGTTGGGACAGGCGTACGGTCATGGCTGCACCTCAAGGACTTTGCCGGGGTTGAGCAAGTTGTGGGGGTCGAGGGCCTGCTTGATGCGGCGCATCAGGTCCAGCTCTACCGGGCTTTTGTAGCGGCTGAGCATGCCGACCTTGCGCTGGCCGATGCCGTGCTCGGCGCTGATGGAGCCGCCGTGGGCGTGGGCGCTGTCGTGCACCAGGGCACTCAGTTCGGCGTAATGGGCCATGTGCGCCTCCACTGTCGAATCCAGCGGATGGGCCACGTTGTAGTGCAGGTTACCGTCGCCCAGATGGCCAAAGGTGAAGTTGCGCACGCCGGGAAAATGTTGCTGCAACAGCGCATCGGTATGCGCAACGAAGGCCACGACCTGGGAAATCGGCACCGAGATATCGTGCTTCATGTTGCGCCCGGCGCGCTTCTGCGCCTCGCTCATGTTCTCGCGCAGCAGCCACAGGGCCTCGCTCTGCGCCAGGCTTTCGGCGATCAACGCGTCACTGATCAGCTGTTTTTCGAAGGCATCGCCCAGCACCTGTTCGAAGGCTTCGCGCGCATGATTTTCGCTGCTGTTGTCAGAGAGTTCGATCAAGGCAAACCACGGCTGGCTGGCGGTTTTAAACGGCTGTGGGCCTTGCGGGAATTGGTCGCGCAGCAACGCCAGGCAGTCGGCGGTGAGCAGCTCAAACGCGGTGAGGCTGGCGCCGAAACCGGCGCGGGCGTGTGACAGGAACGCCACGGCCTGGGCCAATTCATCAAAGGCCAGCAGCGCGGTGGCCTGGGCCTTGGGCAGCGGAAACAGCTTCAAGGTCGCCGCCGTGATGATGCCCAGCGTGCCTTCGCTACCGATGTATAAATCGCGCAGGTCGTAGCCGGTGTTGTCCTTGCGCAAGCCACGCAAGCCGTGCCAGATCTCGCCTTCGGCGGTCACCACTTCGAGCCCCAATGTCAGTTCGCGGGTGTTGCCGTAACGCAGCACGCCGGTGCCGCCGGCATTGGTACCGAGGTTACCGCCAAGGGTGCAACTGCCTTCGGCGCCGAGACTCAGGGGAAACAGGCGGTCGGCGTTGCGGGCCACTTCCTGAACGGTTTGCAGGATGCAACCGGCTTCCACCGTCAGTGTGTCGTTGTCGGTATCGACATGGCGCACGCGGTTCATGCGGTCGAGCAGCAGCAACACGGAACGCCCGCTGGCGTCCGGCGTCGCCCCCGCCATCAGCCCGGTGTTGCCGCCCTGCACCACGATCGGCGCCTTCAAGGCCACACAAGCGCGCACCACCGCCGCCACTTCTTCGGTAGTGGCCGGGTGCACCGCCGCGATCACCTGGCCGGTATAGCGGCCCTGTTTGTCGGTCAGGTAGTGCGCCGCCTCTTCACTCGTTTGCACATGGCCCGCGCCGAGCAGTTGTTGCAGGGTGGCGAAAAGCGCTTCACTCATGGCTGTACTGCTCGTGCAGGTCACGCAGGGCCTGGGACGGCGCCATGCCGGTGCGCTCGCCGAGGGCGATCAGGAAGCCGCTTTTGTGCCACTCGCGCACGATGGCGTCGAGTTTGGCCTGGGTGTCGTGCTCGCCCTTGCGAATCCAGATCACCGATTTGGACGGGATCAGGTCGCCCGGCAGCGGGATTTCATAGCCTTGCCATTCGGCGTCGCCGAGCAGCGCGTGCATGGTCGGGCTGACGTGCACGGCGGCCACGCAGCCATTGCCACGCAGCGACAGCAGCGATTCAGACTGGCTGCGGAACGCCTTGATCTGCGCGCCATAGGTTTCTTGCAGCGGCTTGATGAAGTTACTGCCCTGGGACACGCACACCGGTTTGTCTTTCAAGTCGGCCCATTGCTTGATGCCTGCACCCTTGCGAATCAACGCGGCGCCGCCGACTTCTTCATACGGCGTGGGCACGTAATCGAGGATCTCGGCACGCTCTTCGGTGAACTGCATATTGGCGATCAGGATGTCGACCTTGCCCTGTTGCAGGAACTGCACGCGGTTGGGCGCCAGTACCGAGACGGTCTTGGTCTCCACCCCCAACGCCTGGCCGATGCCTTTGGCCAGCTCGACGTTGTAGCCCAGGTGTTCGCCGGTCTTGGGGTCGAGGGTGCCGAACGGCGGGCCGCTGAGGATCACACCGACGCTGATGGCGTGGCGTTGCTGGATCTTGTCGAGGGTGGCGTCGGCGTTGGCGAAGCCCGCGCACAAGGCCAGGCCGAGCGCGGTGAAGGTTTTCAGGTTCATGCTCAGGCGCCTTTGAACTGTTGCTGCAATTCCACCAACGCAGGTGACGCCGGGCTGATGCGGTTGCGGGTCTGGGCCTCGATCAGCCAGCCACTGCGGTGCAGTTCCTTGACGATCGGGTCGAGTTTGGCCTGGGTGTCGCTTTCGCCGCGACGGGTCCAGATCACCGATGGCGCCGGGTTGAGTTCCGGGCTGATCGCGCGGTAATCCTTCCATTCGGTGCTGTCGTTGATCAGCGGGTTGATCAGGGTGGAGTCATGCACGGCGGCGACGCAGTTGTTGCCGCGCAAGGCCAGCAGCGATTCGGAGGAGCTTTTGAACGCCTTGATTTCGGCGCCGAACTCGGTCAGTGGCTTCACGTAGCTGCTGCCTTGGGAGGTGCACACCGGCTGGCCCTTGAGGTCTTCCCAGCGGGTGATCTTGCTGTCTTTGAGCACGGCTGCGGTGCCGCCGATACGGTAGAACGGCGTCGGTACAAAGCCCAGGATTTCACCGCGCTCGGCCGTCCATTCCATGTTGGCGATCAACAGGTCGACTTTGCCCTGTTGCAGGAACTGCACGCGGTTGGCCGGCAGCACGGGAACAAGCTGCACCTGGGCCTTGAGCTGACGCCCGAGTTCGTTGGCCAGGTCGACGTTCAAACCTTTGGGTTGCTGGGTTGCCGGGTCAATGCTGCCGAAGGGGCCGCCGGACAACAGCACGCCCACCACCAGCACATGGCGCTGCTCGATCTTGTCCAGCGTCGCGTCGGCTTGCACCGCCGCACTGGCGCCCAATGCAATCATCGACCCCAGGGCCACCGGCAACCATTTCTTGAACATCATTGGACTTCCCCCTGGCGAATGATCGGCGTACCCCGACCTGATGGAGGGGCATGCTAGGGAGAGTGCGGGGGCAACGGAAATGCAAATATCTCATATCGTTATAACTTGCTGCATAAGGGCGACCTCAGCTTTTGGAATAACCCAATATTTACGGGCCTCGACAAAAAATTATTTCACCAACACATCAGGATCTGTAATGTTTAACTTTACGCCTTTGATATAAAACGCCTCTGGAAATGGCCATGTCGACCCTTGATCTGGAACTCCTGCGCACCTTTATCGCCGTGGTCGACCACCACAGCTTCGCCGGCGCCGGCACCCACTTGGCGCGCACACAGTCGTCCGTCACGCAGCACATGCAGCGGCTGGAACAGCAAGTGGGTGTGAGCCTGTTTGAAAAACGTGGCCGCCAGAAACAACTGACCGAGCCCGGCTTGCAGCTGTTGCGGCATGCGCGGCAGATGCTGTCGCTGAATGACGATGCGTTGAATTCCCTGCGCGAAAGCAGCCTGAGCGGGGTGCTGCGCATCGGTTCGCCGCACGATATTGCCGACACGATCCTGCCGCCGATCCTCAGCCACATCGCCCGCTCGGCGCCGCGCTTGCGGCTGGAGATCGATGTGGGGCGCAGCCCGTTTTTGATGGATGACTTGCACCGGGGCAAGGTGGACATGGTGATTTCCACGCGCGCCGACCCGAACCTTGAGGGGTTTGCGTTGCGCACTTCGCCGGTGTGGTGGATCTGTTCGGCGCAGTACATTCACCAGCCGAGTGAGCCGTTGCCGTTGATCCTGGTGGATGAGCCGAGTATTTACCGGCGCTATGCGCTGGAGGCGCTGGAGCGGGCGAATATTCCCTGGCGGCAGGCCTATCTGGCGTCAAACCTGATCGGGATCAAGGCGGCGACCCGGGCGGGGTTGGGGGTGACGCCGCGCAGTATGGAGATGCTTGGGCCGGATATGCGGGTGTTGGGGGAAACGGATGGGCTGCCCCGGCTGCCTGAGGTGACGTATTACTTGTGGATTCGGCCGAATACGGCGAACCCGATTGCCAGGAAGGCTTATGACTTGATTCGGGGAAGTCAGGGGTTGTGAAGGGGTGGCGAGGTTGGTTATGGCAAAGCGGTCCCGTGTGGGAGCTGGCTTGCCCGCGATGAGGGTGTGCCAGCCATTACATTTGGCACTGATATACCGCTATCGCAGGCAAGCCAGCTTGTATGCTAGGACTTGAAGGGAGGAGGAGGGACAAAGCCAGATTCTGACTGTTGGCGCAGTACAGACCGTGGGAGATTTCGCCCCTCCTCCTTTCACCCAAGCGCCGATAAAGAATGCATCTGGCTATGACCGACGATAGGAACAAGCCTGCGCCTCTGGGTGAGCCCTTCAAGTGCTCAAAACCTTAGCCCGGAGGAAGTCACTATGGCAATGCCAGTTCCCGTCTCCAAGCCGATTGTTGGTATTGATGTCGCAAAAAATGAATTGGTGATTTATCACGCCGATCTCGATCTTTTGGAAGCAATCCCGAATACCAAAGCCGCTATCAAAAAGTGGCTGAGGGCTTTACCAGGCAGCGTTGCTATCGCCATTGAGGCCACCAACACCTACCACTTGGAGTTTGCTGATCTGGCCTATGAAGCTGGCTGCGTTATCTACATGGTCGGTGGTTATGAACTCAGTCATTACCGCAAAAGTGTGAAGGTTCGTGCCAAAACTGATGCCCTGGATGCCCAATTACTAGCACGGTATTTGCGAAAAGAAGCCGACGAGCTTCACCCCTGGACACCGCCGTCCCCTCTTTATCGCCAACTGTTAAGCCTTTTCCGCCGCCGTGCCGCCCTGGTTCAAGCTCGCGTTAGCCTGACGCAAAGCTGGGCGAATGAACCGCTGTTGAAGGCCTCTTTTGCCGAGCAAATGAAGTCGATGCAAAGACTTGAAGGATTGATCGAAAAAATGATCAGCGATCGACTGAAAGAGGCTGGGTTACTGGGCCAACTCAAACGTTGCATGAGCGTTGAAGGTATCGGTTTTTTGACCGGGGCTCGCTTGATTACCAGCTTCCAGCGAGGGGACTTTAGAAACGCGGACGCATTTATCGCTTTCTTGGGTATGGACTTGCGCGTCTCCAAGTCCGGGCAGAAAGATAATCGGCGCAGTTTAAGCAAGCGCGGCGACTCAGAAGCGCGGCGCCTTCTGCATAACGCAGCAATGGCGGCTAGCCGGACTGCAGCATGGAAGGAGTTTTACCAGGCGCAGCGGGCACGGGGATATAGCACCACTCAGGTACTGGTAATGTTGGCTCGCAAGCTTGCTCGGGTGGTATTTGCCTTGCTGAAAGGGCAAAACGAATACCAACCGAAGGTTGGTTGAGGGTTGCCCCCAACCATAGAATCTCCCACAGTTGGATCTTTATCTGTCTGAAGAAACGCAATCTGCCTTGGCAAAAACAGCGCTTTTGATTCAACCACTCAGGTCAATGGCTATGTACTCCGAAAAGCCCCCCGCAAAACCATGACACCGCCCATGCCCCAACCCGCTTGTCCAATCATGGCCCTGTTGACAGCCGCACCCGTCGCCGAAAATAACGCATCCCTTAACATCCACAAGGATGCCCCATGAATGACCACGTCGAATTTGTGCATCTCGAAACCGCAGCCGATTACATCGACAGCTTTACGGTGATGCAGCAACTGCGCCCGCACCTGACCGACGCGCTGAGTTTTGCCGAGCAAATGCTGCGCCAACGCCAGAACGGCTACCGCCTGCTGGCGGCCCGCGAACACGGCAAGGTCATCGGTCTGGCAGGTTACCGGCTGACCGAAAACACCCTCTACGGCCGCTTCATCTATGTGGATGACCTGGTGGTGGACGCCTCCTTGCAACGTCGGCGCCTGGGCGAGCAATTGCTTGACCGGGTGCGTGAGGAAACCCGTGCCCTGGGTTATCGCTGGCTGGTGCTCGATACCGGCATGCACATGGCCCTGGCGCAGCGGTTCTATTTCCGCCAGGGGCTGCTGCCGTTGGGCATGCACTTCTCCCAGGACCTGGGCCAATGACCCGCGCCCTGCTGTTAAGCTTCAGCCCCCACGGCAAGGCCGCACAGACATTCAAACTGGCCCGCGCACTGCTTAAGGACCTGGTGCCGCAGGCCGAGGTCACCGAACGTGACTACGGCGGCCAGGCGCTGCCACCGTTGACCCGCGAATACGCCAATGCCCTGACCACGCCCGGCGGCCTCAGCGGCGGCGCAACGCAGCTGTCCGAACAGCTGATCGTGGAGTTGGAGGCCTGCGACCTGCTGATCATTTGCACCCCGGTGCACAATTTCACCCTACCCGCTGCGCTGAAAAGCTGGATCGACCATGTGGTGCGCATTCAACGCAGCTTCACCGTCACGCCCCAATTCGAAAAAGTCGGCCTGCTCGACGACCGGCGCACCTTTGTTCTGGTGAGTTCCGGCAACTCGCGCAAGGGCCATGAGCCAGACTTTTTGACGCCTTACCTGACCACAATCCTGTCTACCGTGGGCATCCACACGGTGGATTTTGTCTACCTGGGCGCCATGGTGCGCGGTGAGGAAGCGGTCCATCGCTCACTGGAGCAGGCTCATCGGCAACTGTCGGCAGCAATCAGCGCTGGCCTATAAAATTAATGGCGCTAGAATCGGCGCCATTCTTTGCCTGCCTCCCTGATACGAGCCCCCCATGAGCTTTGATTTCGACACGATCCACCCACGCCTCGGCACCGGCAGCACCAAGTGGAACCGTTACCCGCAAGACGTTTTGCCGATGTGGATCGCCGACATGGATATCGCCGCGCCACCCGCCGTTCTGGCCGCCCTGCACGCCCGGCTCGACCAGCAGATTCTGGGCTACAGCGTGGCGGGCCCGGATGTACGCGAGGCCATCGTGGCCGACCTGTGGGCCAAGTACGCCTGGCGCGTACAGCCTGAAGAGCTGTTGTTTCTGCCCGGCGTCGAGCCGGGTTTCAATATGGCCCTGCATGGGTTCGTACAACCCGGCCAGCCGGTGGTGCTGCAAACCCCCAATTACCGCCCGATCCGCCTGGCGCCCGGCCACTGGAACCTGCCGCGCATCGAAGTGCCATTCGAGCTGATCGACGGTGAGTTCGTCACGCCCATGCCCGCCCTGCGCGAAGCCTTGAAAGGTGCCGGCGCACTGCTGCTGAGCAACCCGCACAACCCGATGGGCAAAGTGTTCCCGCGTGAAGAGCTGCTGGCCGTGGCCAACGCCTGCCTGGAAAACGGCGCGTTGATCATCAGCGACGAGATCCACGCCGAGCTGTGCTTCGACGGCCGCCGCCACATTCCCACCGCCAGCCTCAGCCCCGAGATCGCCCAGCGCACCATCACCCTGATGTCGGCGAGCAAGGCTTACAACGTGGCCGGTTTGAAAACCTGTTTTGCCGTGGTGCAAAACGCCGAGGTTCGCGAGCGCTTCAACAACGCCCGCTGCGGCATGGTCGACAGCGTCAGCCCGCTGGGCCTGGAAGCCACCCGCGCCGCCTACAGCCAATGCAGCGATTGGCTCGACGCATTGGTGCAGTACCTGCAAGCCAACCGCGATTACCTGCGCAACGCGGTACAAACCCGTTTGCCCGGCGTGGTGATGCACGTTCCCCAAGGCACTTATCTGGCCTGGCTGGACTGCAGCGCCCTGGGCCTGGCTGATCCGCAACAGTTTTTCCTGGAACAGGCCAAGGTCGGCTTGAGCGCCGGGATCGAGTTCGGGGACGACAGCCAGCAATGCGTGCGCCTGAACTTCGGCTGCCCACGGGCGATGCTGGAAGAGGGTTTGCAACGTATGGAGCGCAGTTTGCATAACCGCTGAAGCGAACTGGCACCCTTGCGGTGCCAGCTTGCGGGTGCATCAGCTTTTTGGGTTGACGGTATCCATTTTCAAGCTCTTCACTTGCGGCAGGCGTGTCAGTGATCCCGTCAATTGCGGGGCACTGACGGTCATCAACACACCGTCGTTGGTGATGAACTGTGGCCGTGCGTTATCGTCCTGCGAGCCGTTGGGAAAAGCGTTTTTGATGACCAGCTTGCGCGCCTCCTCAGGTTTTTCATCCTTGAGGTCGACACTCAAATCTCCCGAAGACGAAACGCTCCAGCCCCGGACTTGCGCCGCGCTGTAGTCCAGCCTGATAGCACTGTTGTTCGGGTCATTGATGGTCACCTCCTGGCTGCTCTTGTTGATGATGTAGGTATTGAAACCGCCCTGCCCCACGACACTGGCACCGCCATTGATAACAATGACGTTCGAGCCCTTACCGGTTAACACCACATCTTTATGGCCGTTGAGGGTGAACAGATTGCTTTGATCATTGCCCACGATATAGCTCTCTCCACCTTTAACCGTGGAGGCATTCGAAAATGAATCAAATCTCGCCAGAAGCTCTGCGCCTTGCGCCTTCGAATCTTTCTTGGTGACCCCAATGGTTCCATTTCGAAAGTCAATGCGGTGCCCGGAATAGGTGTAGTCCCGTGTCGTATGCCCCTCGGTGCGGGAAGTGCTCAGCTCGCCGTTGAACATCAATGTATTGCGACCCTCTCCCCCCCACAGTTCGATTGGCACTTTAGTGATGCCCCGCGCCATATCATTGTGAAACTGTTCAAGCTGCTGCACGGTCTGGCGCGCGTCAGCATTGAACACAACGGTATCGTCAGCATCCCCGCCACTCATCAACTTCTTGCCACCGCCCAACAAGAAATAGTTGGGCTTGGCAAGGCTCCCGGCGACATTATCATCCCCATCACCCAGGTCCCAGAGCGTGGCCTTGCCTTCCCCCGCGTTACCTTCCACAGGCGGTACTGACATGCCGTTCCATGAATCGGAAGGCGCATTGATACGATCGTTTCCCCCTCTGATAGCGACGGACGGAACGTCGCCCTCCACTTTGATCAGGCTCAGCAACAAACTGGGAATGTTCCACCAGAGTGCGGGGGTCAGCCCGACTTCCCCCTTCACCTGTGTGACCTCCACCTCGCCCTTGCCAAACACCACACGCTCAAATTGGTCCTTTCCAGGACCGTTCAGAAATGCCTGATGACGCGCCCTTTGTTGAGTGTCGTACTCGTCGGAGTATTTCGCCTCCAGGTAGGGTTTGATCACATCAAAGCCCGGCTCAAACCCGAGAAATGACTTCAACCCCATGCTGAACTTCTGCCCGCTGCTCAACGGCGTGTATTCATTAATATCTTCCACGGTACGCACAGCGGAGTAGATCGCCTGCGCAGCCATCAACACACCAGCCACAACGAGACCGGCCGGGCCGGCAGAACCCGCGCCCATCAGGAACGCTGCCGTTAACCCGAGTGAAGTAGCGGCGCTTGCCACGCTGAAACCTGCGCTGACGTAATGATCCTGGGCCTCTTTACCCTTGCTGTTTTGGGCTTTTTTAAACGAGTCGGCAGCGCTGTAAATATCAAAAGGCACGCTGACTACCGCCCCGAGAGTGCCGGACGCTTTCCCGAGCAGCTTGCCGACGGAGCTCGCCTTGAAGCTCAAGATCGGTGAGGCCATTTCACTCATCGCTTTTTTCGCCAAATGGTTCAGGCCACCCTCCACGCCCATGCCGGCGTAATCAGCCGCCACCGCCCCCAGGCCTATGGCACCGGCCGTTGTCTCTCCCCGGCTCAAAGCGTCAATAGACGCGCGCAGCCCCTGGAAAGTACTGAAAGCCTGAAACCCGAGACCGCCGGCGTTTGTGCCGCCGGCCGGCTTGCGGGGCGTTGGCGGGGAGAATAAGTCTGCGGGCAACGGCTTGCCGCTGTGCTCCAAAATACGTAGCGCAGCAGCTTGTCGCGATGTTTCATCTATGGAGATCTGGAGAGACTCAGGAACGGGTCCGCCATCGCGGCGGGTGATCAAAGGCGACGTGGCATAACTACGCTTGGCCGCGATTTCACTGACAATACCGGTCGTGCGCGCACCGACCTTAGTTGGCGTCGACTTCAAATACGCCAGAAGACGGTCGTAGTCGATCTCTACTTCAGTGGTTATAAGGCCTCTCGCGTCAGTGGCCAGCGCACTTACGATCGGTTTGCCGTTAACGTGCAACCCCATCCTGTAAAGTTCGACACGCGTGACGTCCACCTCGCCGATTCGGATACGTGGACCGGCATCATCAAGTCCTTGCAGGCGCTGGACTTCGGCCTCGTCAATCGGTGCCAACGTTGGAGCCGGTGGCGTCGCAGCTACCGGCGGCGGCTGTTTGCTGGGGGCCTGTGCCACAGGCGGCGAGGGGTCTGCTGCGGGAGCGAAAAGCCTGCCGAGTGAGGCACTGGTAGCAGCGTCAAGTTTCCCGTCGTACAGTCGTGCGGTGTAAGCCTCCTCCATAAAGTCCGATACACTACGGGTCGCACGCGAACCCAGCTCTTTGCCAGCGCCTTGGTACGGCAGCCTGTTACTGGCTACTTCCAGGAACCCGGTGGAATCGGCTTTGTAGTAGGCCAGCATCCCGAACTTGCCACCAAGCATCGCGGCCTGCTTGACAGCAAGGGGATTGTCACCATTGCTTTGAGCCTCGCGCCCCAATCGATCAGCGACCGTGCCACCACTGGCAGGAGGCGGCGTGAAAAAATCATCACCAATAATCAAGGTGGGTGGGCGCCCCAAAAGCAAGTGCGTTTCGGGTTGATCTCCCGGCCTGGCGATAATCACATTGGTCATCTTGCCAACTGAACCCGCTGCTTTCGGATCATTTTGTTGAAGGTTGAGCAGTGCCTGGCTAATGGCATCATATACACTATTTACCGTACGGCCCCTGGTCTTGGCAGGGTGAAATATTAAAAAACCCTCTCCTTGGATTTTTTTGCCGTATTCCACTCTCTTTGGTCCGAGCTTCCCCTCGGCAATATACGCACGCTGTTGCTCTATCCGCTCAAAAGCAAAGGGATAGTCAACCGGAGGACGCGCCTCATTGATGGCAGCTATCAATTTCAACTCAAGTGCAAGCATGCGAAAAAAAGCCGCTGAATCTGGATGACTGTCCATAAAATGCCGCGTAGCCCTCAAGGCGTCTACGGCCTTATGGAACTGCGACATGCCTTTGGCTTCGTGAAACTTTCCAAGTTCATTCAAGACACTGTCATACTTGGCCAACTCCACGTCGGAAGGTGCGGGCCCCTGCACTCTAAAACGCTCTGGCGTCGGCACACGCGTGGCATCGACCACTTTAATATCATCCATGCCTGCAAGAGACGCGCTGTACATATATTTTATTATATTTAACCTACCGGACACGGCCGATATATATTCAGGATCAAATACACTCATCTTGAACATAGGGTTTTTAGGGTCGAGATTATTTGGTTTGATCAAGGAAGACAGGTCAGAATGTGTGAATATTCTTTTCAGGCCGTTTTGAAATAATTCCGGGCTAGAAAAAGTCACAAATCCGAGGTTTGGGTCATTGTAGTAGTAGGTTCGCTTTCCGGCGGGATCAACAACCACGCCGGCTGAAAGGCGGTGTTTATAAGCACTGATCAATAATGTCTTGGTCGTAGATGAACCGATCAAGTCTGGCGCAATTGAGGTATAGGGTGCCATCTTCACGGTCGCCGGATCATGCGCTATAGCTGGATCGGAGGTTTGTCGTTGCACTTGAGCCAGTCGGTTAAAAAATAGTCGCGATTCAACGGCATCGGGATTAGCAAGCGCCTGAAAAACATTGCCAAGAAAAATATGCTCTTTACCCTCCGCAATAGCCAGCGACATCAAGTGCGTAATCCCTGAACACTGCCCTGCGGTCAATTGGTTGATCACTTCAAGATAGAAACCTTGAGGCATAGGTGTTACTTTTACACCGTTCTCCGTTATGACCTTGGTGAAAGCTCTTATGGTTTCGAGGCTCGGTTTAATAAGCCGACTTTCTACCACAAACTTCAAAGCCCCTGCTTGCTCCGGGCTCAACTTTTGGTCCACAGCAAGTCGCATGAGCGCAGTATCGCTCATGGTTTTAAAATAACCAGGCAACGTGACCGCCGAGGGATTTTTATAGCCTCTCATAAAGGCGTCATTATCACCTCCGGTTTTGGCACTGCTTATTTCTTGCACAAAGCGCATAGGCACTTCGTCATCCGGCACAACGGCTGGCGGCGCAGCGGTGGTCGGAGCGGCGAGATCTAAATCTTCCCGGGGAGTAGGAGGATGGCGGGTGTCAATTGAATATTCATTGACAGGACCATAGACAGAATGTGCTGAGCCTGCGACAGACGTAAGTGACTGCATATAATGTTCCAGAGTTAAATAGTGTTACCGCCCCTCCTTGCCACGACTGATCTCCATAAGCCTGAACAGTACAAATTTACCTTGCGTGCCTGTATCAGACTTATCCGATGGATCATCCCGCGGCTCTTACTTAATCAGTTCCATGTCTATCTTGTTTTATGCCTATTCCTGTATTCATAAACGCTGCTCACATTGAAAGGAAAAGCCCGGCCACGTTAATTCACAACTTTTCGCAACGTGCACAGCCGCCCTGCTGATAGTGTTTTCGTCGAATAGCCTCACCGAAAACAGCAGGAGTTCCACGGCATGTCGACCCAGCCGCTTGATCGCTCGTCCGAGCCTAAAAGCCTTCCCCGCACGCCGACCACGTCGGGTGCGGAATTTCATGTGCTGCTCAAGAACAGCGCCAATAAAAAGGTCGAGACGCAGGACAAAAAGCCCTCCGGGCTGGATGCCAGCAAAAAGGACGGTTATGAACTCGCCGGCAAGGACGCCACGCCTCCCCCTGCATTGTCTGATTACAAAGCCATCGGCCCGCCCGATGAAGTCGGCCCGGGGCTGATTCGTTATGAAACCCAAGACGGCAAGAAGGTCATCGTCAGCGAACACGACAGCCCGGACCTGTTCAAGCAAGTCAGCCAGGATTTCAAGTCGCTCTCCGGCGTGGTTGCCAGTGAAAACGCCGGCTACCAGAGCCTCGGCGCTGACGGCAAGGCACCGGACACCCTCGCCGACTACAAAGCCCTGGGCCCACCGGATGAAACCGGCCCGGGCGTGATCCGCTATGAAACCCAGGACGGCACCAAAGTCGTCATCAGCCAGCGCGACAACCCCGAGGCCTTCGAGAAAGCCAAAGAAGCCTATGAAAGCTTCACCGGCCTCTCCAACAGCGAAGCCGCCGGCTATCGCCGCGCCACCGATAACGAAGTGTGGCCACCCTACGGCGGTACTGCGGTTGGCCCGGTAGACGAAGTTGGCCCAGGGCTGATTCGTTATGAAAGCAACGGCGAAAAAGTCGTGGTGGCCCGCGACGACAACCCCAAGCTGTTCGACTACCTGGCGGGCCTCAACGCGGTGTACTCCGACCCGGCCAAAAAAGCCGTGATTGAGGGCGAACTGAACAACGGCGCAAGCCTGGCCGACGCCAACACCCCTGTGCCGGGCCTGAATGACTACAAGAACTTCAGCTGGAACAACGACCAGAAAGACAACATCCTCACTTACGAGCTTCAGGACGGCACCAAGGTCGTGGTGTCTTCCGATGTCAGCCCCGAGCTGTTCAAGAGCGTCGCCACCGCCAATGACACCTGGGCCAAAATCCACACCAGTGAAGACGCCGGCTACAAGCTCGCAGGCCCCAATGACTTTCTGAAAAACACCGACATCACCTTCGGTTCTCCCGACGAGCTGGGTGATGGCCTGATCCGCTATGAAACCAGCGAAGGCAAAGTGATCGTCTCCAAGGAGCTTAGCCCGCAGCTTTACGATGACGTCAAAGCCAAGTGGGACGCTGCCAGCGCTGCGGGCGTGGATGACACGCGGGCCAAGCACAACCTGCCACCGGCTGCCGACCTTGACGTGTTGAACATGGACACCGGCGTGCACGCTGACGAGAAGGACGACAAATCGCCGACCTTGACCGTGAGCCAGCTGGCCACCACCGAGTTGATTGACACCTACCGCGCCGGGGTCAAAGACGGCTCGATTGCCAAGGACGACCCTCGGGCCAAGCTGGTCCGTGCCCTGGAAGCCCAGGCCGCCTACCAGAACGGTCATGGCATCACGGGCTACGAAGAAGACCGCCGCCCGTTCAACACCACCTGGCGCAGTTCCGATGACAAGCAGACCGAGCTGACGTCAGCCGACATGCACGACATCATCGACGGCAAGGCGGTGCAGCAGCAGATCGGCGAACTGTTCAATGATCCGACCGTGCAGGCCGACTACAAGTCGAAGATGGACGACGCCATCAGCAAGCTGCCGAACAAAGATGAGATCAAACAAAAACTGCTCGACCTCACCTCCAGCCCCGACTACGTGCTGTACCTCAAGGACCTGCAAGACCAGGGCAAAACCTCCGAGGCGCAAAAAGACCTGAGCGACACCCTGACCTCGCTGTCACTGTTTGACCCGGCCGCCGCCAGCAAAGCCGCGCAGAACATTCAGGCCGATGGCTTGACCACTGACCTCAATACGATCCTGTCTGACCCGAGCAAGGTCTCCGACGACAACAAGGAACTGGCGACCAAGGACCTGTTCGGCCTGCTCAAAGGCGTGCTCAAAGGCACCCTGCTCGACCTGCCACGCCGGTCTCAGGAAACCCTGGAGAAATTCCTCAACGAGGGCCTGCAAGGCAAGGAAAAATCCGCCGCCGTGACCAAGGCCCTGGAAGAACTGGGCGATGTGTACAAGAGCAACGGCGTGATCACCGAAGCCGACCTCAAGACAGCCCTGAGCAAGCCTTACATCCCGGTGGCCGATCGCGGCATGCTCGGCGAGGTGTTCCACACGCTCAACAGCAAAGGCATCCTCGGCTCCCTCGGTGCCGGCGTAACGATGTTCTCGGCGATTTACCAGTTGGTGGGTAAAGGCGGCAAGCTGGGGGAAACACCGGCACAGCGCATGTCTATCGCCAAGGACTTCCTGAGCTTTGCCGGCGGCTCCAGCCACTTTGTGCGCCTGGGCGACAAGATTGGCGAGACATTGGGCAAAGGCGGCCTGGTGGACTTCCTCGGCCTGGACAAAACCCTGCCGGAAATCTGGGGCAAGACTGGTTTACAAGAGCCGAACTTCGAATTTCGCGTCAGTGACATGCCCGCAGACGTCAAGACCAAGATGGCCGCCGCGCTGGACTCGGTGCCGAACAGCCAATATGACGGCATTGCCAACCTGTTCGATGGCGACAAGGCGGTTACCGAGGCCACCGATGGCCTGGCGACTCACTTGGACGACGGCCTTGCAGCCGCAGGCGCGGCCAAACTGGGCGCGTCCAAATCCGCAAAAATTGCCGGCTCCGTAATCAAGGTACTGGGCCCGGCCACGGACATTGCCGGCGGTTTCGCCGACATCGTGCTGGGAGCGTTGGCGATCAAGAGTGGCATCGCCAGCAAGGACCCGCTGGCTCAGGCAGCCGGTGGTTTGCAGGTGGCCGGTGGCGCCTTTGGTGCCTCGGCCGGTGTGCTCGGCGCTGCAGCCCTGTTCGGCGCAGGCACGGCGGCGGCGTTGACCGGGCCGCTGTTTTTGGTCGGGGTTGTCTTGGCGGTGGTGGGCGGCATCATCGGCTTCTTTGTCGACCACAACAAAAAACAGAAAGCCACCAACGCGGAAAACGATTGGTACCGAGACCTGGCAGGCGACGGCTTGTTGCAGGGGGACTGGGCAGAAAAGGTCGAATACGCCCACTACGAAATCCACCACTACCACGGCCGTGATACCCCCACCGATGACAGCCTGTTCCGCTTCCAGCAATCGGAATGGGAGCACTTCGAGCAGACGCCGGGTAAAGGCGGATCGTCGAGCAACCGCCTGGATGGCGACTTGCACAAAACCTACAAGGACCCGGACGCGCCACCGCCGAACCTGCCGAGCGATGCGCCCCCGGACAAACCGCAGCCCCATCAGCCGGGCGGTGGCGGCGCGAGGATCAACTGACGGCCTTACAGCTTCACACACATCAATGTGGGAGCTGGCTTGCCTGCGATAGCGGAGTTTCATTCACCACCGCCATCGCAGGCAAGCCAGCTCCCACACGAAAGTGTGTCGACCCTAAAGGTAGCGCCCGACGTTGGGTTTCGTGTTTACAGCTTGGCGATAGACACTTCGGTCGACTTCACAAAGGCAATCACTTCACTGCCCACTTTCAATTCCAGGTCACGTACCGAACGGGTGGTGATCACTGACGTCACGATGCCGGACGCGGTTTGCACGTCGATTTCGGACACCACTTCCCCCAGCAGAATTTCCTTGATCACGCCTTTGAACTGGTTGCGCACGTTGATCGCTTTGATGGTCATGTCGGCTTTCCTTTTGGCTGTTGGGTCAATCCGCACGAATGCGCAGGCAGTCAAAATGCGCTATCCACTAGAACATTAAAAGGAATATATAACTCTTTATTTATTCTTTATAAATATATAGCAACTGTCTGCCAGCCAACAGCTGATCAACAATCTGCCCTTTCCCACAGCAGCGACTGAAGCTCAAACCCCCGTCAATACGCCTCCTGACTAGATGGCACAGAGACTGCATATTCCTCTAAAGCATGATGGAACATGCCATTTCAATTTTCTGAATATAAGAAAAGCCTTCTCTTGCCATCTTGCCCGGAGCTGTTCCATGAAACCCTTTACCCAACGCTTTTTGGGCGCCTGCGCGCTCGCCCTGTGCCTGCAACCACAGGCCTTTGCCGCCGACACCGATCCTGCGCAAGTGAATCTGGATTACGCCTACTATTCGCCCGTCAGCCTGGTGCTCAAGCATTTCGGCTGGCTGGAACAGGCGCTGCCGAACACCAAAATCGGTTGGGTGTTGAGCCAAGGCAGCAACCGCTCCCTGGAATATCTCAACAGCGGCGGCGTGGACTTCGCGTCGTCCGCCAGCCTCTCCGCCGTGTTGAGCCGCGCCAATGGCAGCCCGATCAAATCGGTGTACGTCTACAGCCGTGCCGAGTGGACCGCGTTGGTGGTGCGCAAGGACTCACCGTTCAACAGCGTCACGGATTTGAAAGGCAAGAAAATCGCCGCCACCAAAGGCACCGACCCTTACCTGTTCACCCTGCGCAGCCTGCAAAAAGCCGGGCTGAAAAAGGACGACGTCGAGTTGGTGCACCTACAACACCCGGATGGCCGCACCGCGTTGGAAAAAGGTGACGTGGACGCCTGGGCCGGTCTCGACCCGCACATGGCCGCCAGCGAAATCCAGGCCGGTTCGCGCCTGCTGTACCGCAACAAGGACTTCAACAGCTACGGCGTGGTCAGCGTGACCGAGCAATACGCCAAGGAACATCCACAGACCATCACCAAGGTGCTCGGCGCCTACGAAAAAGCCCGCAACTGGGCCGTGAAGCACCCGGATGAATTCGCCAAGTTGCTCGCCGATGAGTCTGGCTTGCCGCTGGAAGTGGCAGAGCTGCAACTGTCGCGTACCGACCTGAGCAGCCCGTTGCTGACCGCCAAGGATGTCGAATCGTCCAAGGCAGCCGCGCCGATCCTGATCTCTGAAGAGCTGGTACGCAAAGGCGTGAATGTCGACCAGGTGATTGATCAGTTGATCGACACCTCGTTTGGCCAGACCCTGCCAAAGCCGTAAGGGGCGCGTGATGACAAGCAAACTGCAGACATTGCCCCTTCCTGCACCCGTGGTCATCCAGCGTAGTGCCTGGCCGAGAAGGCTCAAAGGCCTGGCCCTGCCGGTGCTGATCCTGTTGATTCTGGAAGGGGTGGTGCGCATCGGCTGGTTACCCTCTTACCAGATGCCGGCGCCCAGCGAGATCGCCATGACCCTCGCGGACCTCGCCGAAGGCGCCCTGTGGAAGCACATCAGCGCCAGCCTGTTACGGGTGCTGCTGGGCTTTGCGATCGGGGCCAGCCTGGCGCTGGTGTTTGCCGCCTGGGTCGGCCTGAGCCGCGAAGCCGAGGCCTACCTGGAACCGACCTTCGCCGGGCTGCGCTCGATTCCGAGCCTGGCCTGGGTGCCGTTGTTGCTGTTGTGGCTGGGCATTGATGAAACCTCGAAGATCGTGCTGATTGCGATTGGCGCGTTCTTTCCGGTGTACCTCAACGGTGTGGCGGCGATACGGGATATCGACCGCAAGCTGGTGGAGGTGGGGCAAATGTATGGTTTCAGCCGCAGGCGCCTGGTCCGGCGCATCTTGTTGCCTGCCGCCCTGCCCGGCCTGTTTACCGGCTTGCGCAGCGGCTTGAGCCTGGCGTGGATGTTTCTGGTGGCCGCCGAGCTGATCGCGGCCACCAAGGGCCTGGGCTACTTGCTCAGCGACGGTCGCGAAACCTCGCGGCCGGATATCGTGCTGGCGGCAATCATTGTGTTGGCGCTGCTGGGCAAGGTCAGCGATGGCGTGCTGGCTGCGCTGGAAACGCGCTGCCTGGCCTGGCGTGACACGTTCACTGGCCAAGGTGCGGAAAAATGAGTGAGCAGCCTTTGTTGGAGATTAAGGTCAAGCGTAAAAGCTTTGCCGACACCACCGTGCTGACAGACGTGCACCTGGCCTTGCAGCCGCGTGAAGCCGTCAGCCTGCTCGGCCCCAGCGGCTGCGGCAAAAGCACGTTGCTGAGGATCGTCGCCGGCCTGGAAACCGACTTCCAGGGCGAGCTGCGCAGCCCCGAAGGCGAAGTCGCCTTTGTGTTCCAGGAGCCGCGGCTGATGCCTTGGCTGACGGTTGAACAAAACATCGGTTTGAGTGATGACAACCGCTACGACAAGGCCTGGGTCACGCAATTGATCGAGGAAGTCGGTCTCAAGGGTTTTGCACAGGCGCTGCCCAAGGCGTTGTCCGGCGGCATGGCACAACGGGTGGCTATTGCGCGCGGCTTGTATTCAAGGCCGCAGGTTTTATTGCTGGACGAACCGTTCAGTGCCGTCGATGCGTTCACACGCATGAAGCTGCAAGACCTGCTGCTGCAACTGGCAGCCCACCATGCCATCGCACTGTTGCTGGTGACCCATGACGTGGATGAAGCGCTGTACCTGAGCGACCGCGTGCTGGTGATGGGCAACCGGCCGAGCAGCATTCGCCAGGAGGTGACGGTGGATTTGCCGCACCCGAGGGACCGGCGCGACCCGCTGCTGGCCAAGCTCAAGGCGCTGTCCTTGACCGAGCTGCAGCGGGCGCATGTGATCTGAGTGGCCAGCGCGCTTACCTGTGGTGAGCGGGCTTATCGGATCACACCGGTTTTTCTGACAATGTCACCCAATAGCGCGTTCGCGCGTGCACTTCCAAGCCCAGGGTGGACGCCAGCAGGCTGAGGATCCGGTCGGTATCATCCAGGCGGAAACTGCCGGTCACCCGCAGGGCTTCCAGGCTTGGGTCCCACCGCAGAACGCCCGGACGATAACGCTCCAGCTCGCGCAAAAAATCCCCCAGCGTCTGGTTCTGCGCCGTCAACACGCCGTCGCGCCAGTCCAGTTGCAGCACATCAAACGACGCCCAATCACCCAGCCCGCCGACGTTCAACGCGGCTTGCCGGCCGCTCGGCAACGTCGCCAGGTGCCCGTTCAAATCCCGCACCTGCACCGAGCCCTTGAGCACTTTTACCAGGCACCCGGAGGTCAGTTGCCGCACGCACACCTGCGCGTGACCGACGTCCACCTGCCCGAAACGGGTTTGCACGGTCATCGCAGCGGCACCCGGCACATTCAGCGCCAACTCACCGTCAACCAGGGTGACGCGCCGCTGCGCCAGGTCGATATCCACCGCCGTGGCCGTGTTGAGTTGCAAGCTGCTGCCATCGGCCAGAGGCAGGCGTTTGCGTTCACCCGTAGCGGTGTGCAAGTCGGCGCGCCAGACCTCGATGGGCAACTGGCGGCTGATCAGCCAGGCGGTCGGCACCAGCGCCGCGACACCCAGGGCCCGCTTGAGCAGTGCCCGCCGCGCAGGTTGCGGGCGGTCGGGCTGGCCATCGCCAGCGCCTGCGGCAAGTCACTGAAACGCTGGCGCAGGGACTGGGCTTTTTGCCAGGTCTGTTCATGTTGCGGATGGCTGTCGCGCCATTGCTGCAAGTCGGCGTAATCACGTTCGGTGGCCCCGCCGGATTCCAGCAGCGCCAACCACTGCGCAGCGGCACGTGCGACCTCGCGGCTCACACCTGCACCCACAAACAATGCTCATAAGCCTGAGCCATGTAGCGCTTCACCGTGCGCTCGGACACCTCAAGGCGCTCGGCAATCTCGCGATAACCCAAGCCTTCCAGTTGGCTCCAAAGAAATGCGCGACGCACCCGCACCGGTAAACCGTCAAGCAACTCATCCAGGGCTTGCAGGGTTTCCAGCACCAGCCAACGCTGTTCGGGCGACGGCACGCACGCTTGCGGCAAGCTGGCCAGGGCATTCAGATAGGCCTGTTCAAGGCTGCGCCGCTGATGAAAGTTGACCAGCAAACGCTTGCCGACCGTCACCAGATACGCGCGCGGCTCCTGCACATGCGCAATGGGCTGGGCACTGGCCAGCACACGCAGAAACGTATCCTGGCTCAGGTCCGCTGCATCCCAGGCATTGCCCATACGCCGCCGTAGCCAGGTCTCCAGCCAACTGCGGTGGTCGCGGTACAAACTCGACAACGTCAACTCGGGGGCGTGGGTCGGGACGACAGCATCATTCATGGCAAGCAACCTGCGCGGCGCGAGTGAGTCTCAAATGAGATTCATTCTATTTAATATCGCAGCCGTGCACCACGCTCTTTTCAACATTGCGTTTAGAGCATCGCCGCCCTCTGCCGCAGCAGGTCGATAAACAACCCCAGATAGATTGAGCTGCACTCGATGATGTTCGCTGGGCTGGGCATGTGGGAGCGGGCTTGCCCGCGATGCAGGCACTTCGGTGTGTCAGTCACACCGCGGTGATGCTATCGCAGGCAAGCCAGCTCCCACAGGGGGCCTCTGTGTACCTGAAATGACTGATGCTGCGCCCTGACCTGCAGTACGTGAAATACCCCGGTGGGCTCACGCAAACCACCGGCGCAGTGGTCGGCGGCGTGCAGTTTATTGCCGACTTCTAGTCTTTCTCGCCATCAAACACCTGCCCGCGCCCCACCACGCTGGCAGGCTTGAGGACCGCCCCCGGCGCCAGCACTGCATTGGCGCCGATCCGGCATTGATCACCCAGCAACGCGCCAAACTTGTCGCAGCCGGTGCGCTGCAAGTGCCCGTCAATCCGCACCTGCACTTCCTTGTCGTCGCGCTCATTGCGGTAGTTGGCGACGATGCTCCCCGCCTCCAGGTTGATGCCATGGCCCAGCACCGAGTCGCCGACAAAATTGAAGTGCGCCAGCTTGCTGCCGCTGAATACAAAAGAGGTTTTCAGCTCGGCACCGGGGCCGATGATGCAGTGCGCATCCAGCCAGCAACCACCACGCAACAGCGAACCACTGGCGATAAAGCAGTGTGCGCCGATGATCAATGGCCCCTTGAGCAACGCGCCCGCCTCGACGGTGGCCGTGCGGTGCACGGCAATGTCACCCTCGATGACGTATTCGTCGGCCGGCAATTGGGCGAGTAATTGCCGCACGATAACCGGCGCCTGCGCTGCCAGCGCCCAGGGCGCCAGCTCAGCCCACGGCGCGAGGCTGGATTGGGAAAAACCGGCAATGTAATCGGTGAGTCGGATCAACGTCGAACCCTCGGGCGTTTGGACAGGGTCGGAAAATTAGCACGCCGCTGAAGACAAACGTATCTTTACTATTTGTCTTGTTGTGGATATTTTATCTACAAACGCACACGAGGCCCGCCCCATGCAATCGCCCAGCTACTCAGACGTCATCGATGCCGCTCAGCGCCTGGAGGGCTTCGCCCATCAGACGCCCGTGTTCACCTCGCGCACGCTGGATGCCGAAACCGGCGCCCAGGTGTTTATCAAGTGCGAGAACCTGCAACGCACCGGTTCTTTCAAATTTCGCGGGGCGTTCAACGCCCTGTCGCGGTTTGACGAGCAACAGCGCAAGGCCGGGGTGGTAGCGTTTTCCTCGGGCAACCACGCGCAAGGCATCGCCCTGGCAGCCAACCTGCTGGGCATGCCAGCCACCATCGTGATGCCCACCGATGCGCCTGCGGCCAAGGTTGCGGCCACCCGTGGCTACGGCGCCAGCGTGGTGCTGTATGACCGTTTCACCGAGGACCGTGAACAGATCGGCCGCACCCTGGCGGTTGAGCGCGGCATGACGCTGATCCCGCCTTACGATCACCCGCACATCCTCGCCGGCCAAGGCACGGCCGCCAAGGAATTGCTGGAGTTCACCGGTCCGCTGGACGCCCTGTTCGTCGGCCTGGGCGGGGGTGGCATGCTCTCGGGTACTGCGTTGTCGACCCGGGCACTGTCGCCGGATTGCCACCTGTTCGGCGTCGAACCCGAAGCCGGCAATGACGGCCAGCGTTCGTTCCAGAGCGGCAGCATCGTGCACATCGATACCCCGGCGACCATTGCCGACGGCGCGCAGACCCAGCACCTGGGCAACCATACGTTCCCGATCATTCGTGACCAGGTGAACGACATCCTCACGGTGTCGGATGCCGAGTTGGTGGCTTCAATGAAGTTCTTTATGCAACGCATGAAAATGGTGGTTGAGCCCACCGGCTGCCTGGGCCTGGCGGCATTGCGCCAAATGGGCGAGCGGTTCAAGGGGCAGCGCGTGGGCATTATCGTCACCGGCGGCAACGTGGATATCCTGAAATACGCCGCCCTGCTCAGCGAGGCGTCATGAACATCATCCACACGCCCGCTGCCGCACAACCCGCCGGGCATTACGCCCAGGCCGTACGCCACGGCGATACCCTGTACATCTCCGGGCAGTTGCCGGTCAGCCCGGACGGGCGCCATAACCTCACCGCTTGCTTTGCCGAGCAGACACAAGTGGCGCTGGAGAATCTGCTGGCCATTCTGAAGGCTGCGGGCGGCTCGCCTGCGGATCTGGTGAAAGTCACGGTGTATGTGGCCGGGGTCAGGCACTGGCCGGAGTTCGACCGCGTGTACGCCGCCGCGCTGGGCGAACACCGCCCTGCCCGCGCGGTGGTGCCGGTGCCGGAATTGCATCACGGGTATCTGGTGGAGATCGAAGCCGTGGCGCGTTATTTGGCGTAGGTGTAGACCGCCGCGCGCGACACACCGAGGTGCGAGGCCACGGTCTCCATGGCCCGGCGAATGTCCAGGCAGCCCGACTCTTTGAGCTCTTGCATCAACACGCGACGGTCCGCCGTCTTCAACGCACGCGGCGTGGTGGCCAGGCGAGCGGCGAACTTGTCGATACGCGCGCGAATTGCGTCGGCGCCGGAGGGGTCGAGGGAGTCGTTGGGGTTGTCGCCGCTGAGCGAACCGAACTGCTCCAGCATGCCTTGCAAGCCACGGAACAATGACAGGTCGACGTTCATGCACAAGGCTGCGATGTATTCACCGCTGTGCCCCTTGATGCCGATCGAGGTGCTCTTGACCTGGCGCCCGTCGCTGAACTGGTTCTGGTAATTGGCGATGACCTGGGCGTATTCCGGATCCGCAATGCGCGCCAGGCCCAGCGCAGTGGCCGGCTCACCGGGTTGGCGCCCGGAGAGGTTGTTATGGATCGCCAGGATCGCGTGCTGCGGGTCGCGCAAATCGTGCAGCACCACTTCGCAGAACGGGCTGAAGGTTTTGCTCAAGCCTTCAGCAATCTGTTCGAGCTGGCCTATCAGATGAGTGTCTTCGGTCGAGGTCTTTTTCATGCAAGACAACATATCCAGTCATGGACAGGGCGTCAATTTCGGCACTGTCCCTCATTGTGGAGCTTTAACCATGGACACCCCTGCCGCACTGCTTGATGTGGTGAAAATGCAGCGCAATATCGCGCGCATGCAACAACGCGCCGACCACCTGGGCGTGACACTGCGCCCCCATGTCAAAACCCATAAATGTGCTGAAGTGGTGGCTGCGCAAATCGCCGCAGGCGCCCAGGGCATCACGGTGTCGACGCTGAAAGAAGCCGAGTATTTTTTCGCCCAAGGCATTACCGATATTCTCTATGCCGTGGCGATGGCCCCGCACAAATTGCCCCAGGCCCTGGCATTGCGCCGCAGCGGATGCGGGTTGACGCTGATCACCGACAGCCTCGCAGGTGCCCGGGCCATCGTCGATTTCGGCCATGAACATGGCGAAACCTTTGCGGTGCTGATCGAGATCGATTGCGACGGCCACCGTTCCGGGGTCAAGCCGCAGGATCCGGTGTTGCTCGAGATCGCACGTTTGCTCGGCGACAGCCTCGCGGGCGTGTTGACCCATGCTGGTGAAAGCTACGGCCTGGATAGTCCCGAAGCCTTGCAAGCCATTGCCGAGCAGGAACGCGCACGCTGTGTCGAGGCCGCCGAACACATTCGTGCAGCCGGTATGCCCTGCGCCCGGGTCAGCGTCGGCTCCACGCCCACCGCGTTGTCGGCACGCAGCCTTGAGGGCGTCACCGAACTGCGCGCTGGCGTCTATGCATTTTTCGATTTGGTGATGCACAACATCGGCGTATGCGGCATTGATGAACTGGCCTTGAGCGTGCTGACCACGGTAATCGGCCATCAACCGGAAAAAGGCTGGATCATCACCGATGCCGGCTGGATGGCGATGAGCCGGGACCGGGGCACGCAGGCTCAGAAGCAGGATTTTGGGTATGGCCAGGTGTGTGATGAACACGGCCTGCCGATTGAAGGGCTGTTATTGAGCAGCGCCAACCAGGAGCATGGCGTGGCACAGTTCCAATCCCGCCAAATCGATGTGGTTGCACAGTTTCCGCTGGGTACACGCCTGCGCGTGCTGCCTAACCATGCCTGTGCGACGGGGGCGCAGTTCGGCAGTTACAAAGCGCTGCTGGAAGGTGGCCCAATTCAAGACTGGCCACGGCTGCGAGGCTGGTAGGGAATCGTTTGTGGCGAGGGAGCTTGTCCCCCGTTGGAGTGCGCAGCGCTCCCACTTTTCTTGGGGCCGCTGCGCAGCCCAACGGGGGGCAAGCCCCCTCGCCACAGGTTTCACTCCTGCGACTTAACCGGCATCCTGCAGGATCAGGTCGGCGCCCTTCTCCGCTACCATCAATACCGCCGCATGGGTATTGCCCGAGGTCACGTTGGGGAAGATCGACGCGTCAACAATGCGCAACCCTTGCAGCCCGTGCACCTTCAAGCGCTTGTCCACCACCGACACTTGCGGGTCCGAGCCCATGGCGCAGGAACCGCACAGGTGGTAGATCGAGCCGCTGTTTTCGCGAAAATATTGCAGCATCTGCTCGTCGGTCTGCACCGCTGTGCCGGGCAGGATCTCGGCCACTGTGATGCCCTTGAGCGCCGGCGCCTGCATGATCTTGCGCATCAACCGGCTGCCCTGGATCACCTCGTCGATGTCCTTCTGGGTGCTCAGGTAGTTAGGGTCGATCAGCGCCGCGTCGCGCGGGTTTTTCGAGGCGATGCGGATGGTGCCGCGGCTGGTCGGGCGGCACGGGTTGAAGCACAGCAGGAAGCCGGAATAGGGTTCGGGCTTGAGGCTGGCCTTGTTGTTTTTCGGGATCTGGTACGACAGCGGGTTGAAGTACAGCTGCAGGTTCGGGTCCGTCTGCTCATCATTGCCGCGAAAGAAGCCGCCGGCCTGGTTGACGCTCATCGCCAGCGCGCCCTTGCGGGTGAACAGGTATTTGAGGCCGAGTTTGAGCTGGCCGAACAGTGAGCTGAGCTCATCATTCAAGGTCGGGATGTTGGCCTTGTAGTAGTAGCTGGCACACAGGTGGTCTTGCAGGTTTTCACCCACCGCCGGCAGGTGCTTGACCAACGGAATATTGTGCTCGGCCAGCAGCTTCTGGTCGGCCACGCCGGACAGTTGCAGGATCTTCGGCGTGTCCACAGCACCCGCGCAAAGGATCACTTCCTTGCGCGCAGTGAAGGTGCGGCTCACGCCATGCTGGGTCACGGCAATGCCGGTGGCGCGTTGCTGATCGTCGAACAGCACACGGTCCACCAAGGCATGCAGCTCCACCTTCAGGTTGGAACGCTTCAACGCCGGGTGCAGGTGCGCAAAGCTGCTGGAACTGCGCTCGCCATTGCGAGTGTTGACGTCATACAGGCCCGCGCCTTCGAAGTTCGGGCCGTTGAAGTCGTCGCTGTGGGCATACCCCAGTTGCTCGCAACCCTTGAGGAACACGTCGCAGATCGGGTGGGTCTGGCCCTTCATCGGCGTGATGCTGATGGGGCCGCTGCCGCCGTGGTACTCGGTGTCGCCCAGCGGGTGGTTTTCCAGCTTGCGAAAGTACGGCAGCACGTCCGCAAAACCCCAGCCGTCGTTGCCGTTGGCCGCCCAGTCGTTGAAGTCATGGGCCTGGCCACGCACGTAGATCATCGCGTTGATGGAACCCGAGCCGCCCTGCACCTTGCCGCGCGGCGCGTAGATTTCACGGCCCGCCAACTGCTTTTGCGGCTGGCTGTAGTACATCCAGTTGAAGGTCGGGTTGTAATACATCTTGGCGAAACCGACCGGGATCTTGAACCACAGGGAACTGTCCTTGCCGCCGGCTTCCAGCAGCAACACGGAGTATTCGCCCGAGGCCGACAACCGGTTGGCGAGCACGCAGCCCGCCGCGCCGGCGCCGGCGATGATGTAGTCATAGGTCATTGCAGTTACCGCATCCGTCGTTTTATTAGCCCTTGGCGGGCGAAGTGTCTTTCACGTCAGCCGGTGTCGGCGCCATTTGCAGGTGCAGGCGTTCGCCAGTGTACGGCGTGTGCTTGCGCACCACGTCCATGTTCAGCTCCACCCCCAGGCCCGGCTCGGTGGACGGGATGATGTAGCCGTCCTCCCACTGCAGCGGCTTGGTCAGCACTTCCGCATGGAAACCGCCCCAGGTCATGATGCTTTCCTGGATCAGGAAGTTCGGCGTGCAGGTGGCCAACTGGAAGCTCGCCGCGGCGCCAATCGGCCCGTTGTACAGGTGCGGCGCGATCTGCGCGTAGTAGGCCTCGGCCATGCTCGCGATCTTCTTGGCTTCCAGCAGCCCGCCGCAACGCGCCACGTTCATCTGCAGGATCGACGCGCCACCGGCTTGCAGCAGCTTGAAGAATTCGTACTTGGTGGTCAGGCGCTCGCCGGTCGCAATCGGGATCGTGGTCTTGGCCGCGACTTGAGCCATGGCGTCTTCCTGGCCCGGTGGCACGGGCTCTTCAAACCACAGCGGGTCATATTTTTCCAGGCGTTTGGCCAGGCGGATCGCCGACGACGGCACCATCTGCCCATGGGTGCCGAACAGCAGGTCGCACTTGTCGCCCACCGCTTCGCGGATCTTGCGGCAGAAGGTCTCGCAGCGTTCCAGCACTTCCAGCGAGATCTGATGGCCGGAGTACGCGGTGTACGGGCCGGCAGGGTCGAACTTCACGGCAGTGAAGCCCTTGTTCATGTTCTCGATGGCGCACTCGGCGGCCAGGTCCGGGTCGTCATAGTCGTACTCGCCCTTGCTGTTGACCGGGTACAAGTAGGTGTAGGAACGCAGGCGCTCGTTGACCTTGCCACCGAGCAACTCGTAGACCGGCTTGTTCGCCGCCTTGCCGATGATGTCCCAACAGGCCATTTCCAGGCCGCTGACCACGCCCATCATGGTCAGGTCCGGGCGCTGGGTGAAGCCGCTGGAGTACGCCTGGCGGAAGAAGCGCTCGATGTGATGCGGGTCATGGTTGAGCAGGTAGCGCTCGAACACATCCTCGATGATCGGCAGCATGGCCTTGGGGCCGAAGGTGGCGGCGTAGATCTCGCCGACGCCTTCGATGCCGCAGTCGGTCTTGAGCTTGACGAACAGCCAGTACATGCCGCCGATGTGCGGTGGCGGGACAGCAACGATATGGGTTTCAAGGGCGACGATTTTCATCTCAGGCACCTGTCTGGTTGAATTTTTTACGGTTGATTCGGGCGCGCAGGGTCAAGGCCGCAAGGGTGCCGAGCACGCCGATGAAGGCGATGTAGCCGAAATACAGGTTGTAACCGGCCTTGCCCGGGTAGGTGTCGGTCAGGTAGCCGTTGATCAGCGGGATGAACGTGTCGGGCAGGTAACCCACGACCGAAACGATGCCGATGGCCAGGCCGGTAATGCGCAGCGGGATGTCACAGCTGTCGAGGATTGCCCAGTACAGGCCACGGATCGCGTAGGTCATCAAACCGATGAAAATCACCGTGCCGATCAGCAGGCCCAGGCTGTTGAACGCCGGGAACACGATCAGCCCGACCATCGCCAGGGTCACCAGCACCAGGGCGACGATCAGCACCGAGATGTTCGAAAACTTGTCCCCCAGCCAGCCGCCGCCGATGCCGCCGATCGGGCGCATCCACAGTTTGATGGTGGTGATGGTGCCGGCCATCACGGCAGTCATGCCGCTGCCTTGCAGGTAGTCGGAGAAGCTGTAGGTGGCCCAGAACATGTGGTAACCGCAGAACACGATAGCCGTCACCAGCCACAGCTCGGGAATTTTCACCAGGGTGGTCAGGTCGGCGAGCAGGTTGAACTTGCCCTTCTGTACCGCCACCGTTTCTTCCAGCGATTTTGGATCCTTGAGCAACACCAGGCCGCAACCGATGGCGATGCAGATGAACGAATACAGATACACCACGTGCTTGAAGCCTTCAGCCGCCGTCTGGCTGCGGGTTTCAGTGGCGTAGGCAAACAAGCCGAGGGCCACGGTGGCGAGCAGCGCTTCAACCAGGCCGCGACCGCCGTCGAGGATGCCAAAGAAACGGCCCTGCTCGCTTTGGTGGGCAATCATCTTCACGCGCTTGAGCACCGAGGCCCAGAACGTCAGGCCGGTGGTCAGGCCCCAGCAACCGAAGATGATCATCAGGCCGGTCATCGACGGCACCGTCGAGTACCAAATGCCCAGCGCGCCGGTGGCGACGAGTGAGAAGAAGATCAGAAAGCGCGGCGGCAAACGGTCGGCCAGCCAGCCGCTGGGCAGGTAGCTGAGCAGAAAGATCGTGCCGAGCATCGAATACAGGTAGCCCAGCTCGCTGTGGTTGATGTGGAACACTTCGAGCATGGTGGTCTGGTAGACCTGGCGCAGGTAGAGGATCGGGTAGATCGCCCCTGCGGCCAGTACCAGCAACAGCAATTGGAAATAGCGACTGGCTTTGTCGCTGTTTGCCGCGGGCACGGCAACGGAAACCTGGGCAACGGGTGCAGGCTTGGACATCGTGTAGACCTCAGGCACCCGATGCGCGGGTGCCCTGATAATTGTTTTTATTAAAGGTGCAGCGGGTATTCGTGGATCAGTACTTCATGACCACCAGGCGGGTCTGGGTGAATTCAAGCATCCCGTGCTTACCGTCATCACCGCCCAGCCCTGAGCGCTTCCAGCCGGCGTGGAAACCCTGATAAGGGTCCGCCGGAGTGCGATTGACGTACAACTCGCCGGCTTCGATGGCATTCGCCACTTTCATCGCCGTGCGGTAGTTCTCGGTGTAGAGCACCGACGACAGGCCGAACTGATGGTCGTTGGCCATGGCCAGGGCTTCATCGATGTCGCGATACTTGAGCACCGGCAGCACCGGCCCGAAGATCTCTTCCTGGATGATTTCCATGTCCTGGCGGCAGCCGCTGAGCAGGGTCGGCGGGTAGAAATGCCCCGGTCCTTCAGGCAGCACACCGCCTGCTTCCAGTACAGCACCGGCGGCGACCGCGCGCTCGACCATGGCGTGGATATTTTTTTGCGAACTGGCGTTGACCAGCGGGCCCATCAGGCTGGCGTCGGTGGCGCGGTCACCGAACTTCACGGCGCTGATTTTGCTTTTCAGCAAGGCCAGGAACCGGTCATAGACAGCCTCGTGCACGTAGACGCGCTCCACTGCCGTGCACAGTTGGCCGCAGTGGGTGGTCTTGGACGCGACAATAGCGCTGGCGGCTTGCTCCAGGTCGGCATCAGCCTCAATGATCGCCGGGGTCTTGCCGCCCAGTTCAAGGGACGGTTTGGCGATATTGGCCTTGCAGTAATCCAGCACGATGCGCCCGGCATTGACGCTGCCAGTGAGGGTAATCAAGCCGACGGCCTTGTGCGTGCAGACGCTGGCGGCGGTGGCGTGGTCCATGGTCAGGATGTTGATCACACCGGCCGGAATCCCGGCGGCGGCCACGGCCTTGGCGATCTCGAACGCCGACAAGGGCGTGTTGTTGCTGGGGCGCACCACCACGGTGTTGCCGGCGATCAGCGCCGGGGCGATCTTGCGCAGCAGCGTGTAGACCGGGTAGTTGAACGGGATCAGGCAAGCCACAACGCCGATGGGCTCGCGTTGCAAAAAGAGGTTTTCGTTCGGGGTGTCGCTGGGGATGATTTCGCCTTCGATGCGCCGCGCCCATTCGGCGTGGTAGCGGGTGATTTGGGCGGCGTAGCGGGCTTCGTTACTGGCGTCGCTGACGCTTTTGCCCGACTCACGGGCCAAGGCGGTGCCGATGGCTTCGGCGTGGGTGTCCAGCGCGTCGGCGAAGGCACGCAAGTGTTCGGCGCGCTCGATGCTGGTGAGTTTGCCCCAGGTTTTCTGGGCTGCGGCGGCAGCGTCGACGGCGGCGATGGCTTCGTCGGGGGTAGCGGCGCTGACGTGGCCGATCAGGGTTTCGGTGGCCGGGTTGTAGACGGCGATCAGGGCGTCGCTGGCGGGTTCGGCGAACTGGCCGTTGTAGAAATTGCGCTCGGGTTGCATGTGGTTTGCCCAACGTTGTTGTTTTGCGAGTGACATGCAGTTTTGTCGTTGTTAGGGGGCTGGGCAAACGACTTATTGGGTGGGGTAACGTGCTAAAAATGAAGGTTAGTGAGGGTTGGGGGCATATCCGTTGTTTGGGTGATGGCTGAGATTGGTTCCGCCCTTACGGCGGGTCACTTTGCAAAAGCGCAAAGTAACCAAAACGCTCTTGCCCCAACACTCGGCACCTCGCTCACGCTCGGTGTGCCCGTAATCCGACAGGGATTTGGGAGGCGCCCAGGATCAAAAGCAAGATCGAAAGCAAAAGCACGGCGGCCTGACAGCCGGCCTAAGTGGTGTGAAGCAAACGCGGTCTGTGTGGGAGCTGGCTTGCCTGCGATACAGGCACCTCGGTCTTTCAGTTACAACCAGTTGATGCCATCGCAGGCAAGCCAGCTCCCACAGAGAAGCGGATTTGTGCAGAGATTAGAGGCTCACTCGGTCAAAAAATGTGGGAGCGGGCTTGCTCGCGAATGCGGTGTGTCAGCCAATCAATTTATCAACTGACACACCGCATTCGCGAGCAAGCCCGCTCCCACAATTGGATCTCCATTTCGTCTGGGAGAACGCAATCTGCTCTAGAAAAAAACAGCGCTTTTGATTCAACCACTCAGGCCGGCTGTCAGGCCGCCGTGCTTTAGATTTTGATCTTGGGCGCCCCGGCAGGACGCCGGGTTACCCACGGATTCAAGCCTTCGTTCGGGCACACCGAGCCTAGGCGAGGTGCCGAGTGTAGGGGCAAGAGCGTTGGGTTACTTTGCGCTTTTCAAAGTGACCCGCCGTAAGGGCGGAACCAATATCCGCCATCACCCAAATAACGGATATCCCCCCGATCAACCCGCCGCCGTAGAAGGCTCCAACTGCCGCTGAGCCAACCAGATCTCCTCCTGCAACCACCGCCCAAACACCTGCAACTGCGGCGAATCCGTCTGCTCCGGTCGGGTCACCAGCCAATACGACTGATGCCCCTCCACATGCACATTCAACACCTGCGTCAACTGCCCACTCGCCAGTTCCGCCGCGACCATATGCCAATCCGCAATCGTGATCCCCAACCCATCCGTCGCCGCCCGAATCGCCAAGTCCAGCAGGTCAAACTCATACCCGCCCTGGGTATCGACGCCATGAATCCGCGCCGCGTCCAGCCAGTGCTTCCAGGTCAGATACCGCTGGTCCTCACTGGCCAGCACATGCAGCAACGTCATGCGATTCAAGTCCACCCCGTCACTGCACTCACGGGCATACAACGACGGCGCACACACCGCAATGTGCCGCTCCTGAATCAGCAGCGAACTGTCCAGCCCATCCCATTCCCCATTGCCGAACCGAATCGCACAATCCAGCGTGCTGGTTTGCGCCAGGCTGTCCTGTAGACAGGTGGTGATGCTCAACTCCAGCTCCGGGTGGGCCTCGCGCAGGCGCCCCAAACGCGGCATCAGCCAGCGGCTGGTGAAGGTCGGCGGTGCGTTGACGTGCAACCGGTTGGAGTGGGTTTTCTGCTGAATGCTGCGCACCGTCAGCTCGATCTTGTCGAACGACTGATGCAACGCCCGCAGCAACACCCGCCCGGCACTGGTCAGTTCGAGGTGGTGGTGGCGCCGCTCCAGCAGGTTTTCCCCCAGTTGTTCTTCCAACTGCCGTACCTGGCGGCTGACCGCGCTTTGGGTCACGTTCAACAGCTCTGCAGCCCGGGTAAAGCTGCCGGTACTGCCGGCGACTTCGAAGGCTTTCAGGGCATTGAGACCGGGCATTTTGCGTTTCATGGAGGGCACTCGACAGCGGTTGGCAGGGATACGGCATCCCACAACAAAGCAGGATATTTCGTACACAACATACCTTTTTGTATCGAGCCAGCGGTAGCGCCCTCTGCGCAGGCATAAAAGTCCGCCCTGGAGCGAAAGTGTCGTTTTCCATCGAATGACGTCGCTCACGAATAAATAGCACGCGTATTACGCATGCACACTAAGACAATTAAGCATTGGCCGCTAAAACCGCTTAAAAGTTAGTCTGCTCGACAACTAACCCTCATGAATCATTTGGAACTTCGCCATGTCGAACACTGCTATTTCATCGCGGCGAAGTATTGGCCTGTTGGCACTTGTATTTACTGCCTGTAATGCCACCACCCACGGTTTCAGTATTTTTTTGTATTCGGCGTTATTGCCGCAGATTCGCCAGGTGTTTGAGCTGAGCTACAGCCAGGCCGCGCTGATTGCTGCGCTGTTGCAGCTGTTCTACATGGGCGCTTCGATTGCCAGCGGCATCGCGGCGGCCTGGGTCAGCCCGCGCAATATGGTGCGGTTGACCATGGTATTGAGCCCCCTTTTGCTCGGGCTGGCCGTCGCCACGCCGTGGGCGCTGCCATTTGCACTGTGCCTGGCGCTGGTGTCGGCCTGTGCGGTATCGAACTGGAACGCCATTGCAGCGTTGGCACGAGACGTCATCCCGGCCACCCACCGCAGCCGGGTGTTGGGGCTGGCGTCTTCCGGGGCCGCCTTTGCGATTTGCCTGAATGGGCTGCTGATCGCACTGTTGCAGGGTTTGTCATTGCGCCAGTTCTGGTTGATCTGCGCCGGGCTGACACTGCTGGTGACGCTCCTGACCCTGTGGGCGCTGGCCCCCAAGACTGAACAGGCGCCCCGCGCCTCCCAGCCACCCGCGTTCAATCAAGTACTCAAACAGTGGCTGCGCCTTTGCCTGGAACAACCGGTGGCATTGCAGATTGTGCTGCTCAGCGGTTTTATCGGCGCCATCAGTGGGCCGTTTCTGAATTTCCTGTCGGCCTTTGTCAGCGATCGCCTGCAGGCCAGCGCGACGGTCACCGGCTCGATGTGGACGCTGATCGGCATCGGCGGCGTCATTGGCGGGCTGCTGCTGGGCACGCTGGCGGATCGCTGGGGCGCGCTACGGGTCATGGCGTTGAGCATCGGCGCGTTTGGTCTGGCCATGCTCGGCCTGCTCGTCCACCCCAACCTGCTATTGAGCTGGTGCGCCGCCGGCGTGTTCGCGCTGTTCTATTTCCCCTCATGGGGCTTGATGGCGGCTTACCTGAGTGCGCGCCTGAACCCGGTGCACAGCCTGCAAGTGGTGAGCCTGAGCATGGTCAGTTATGGCCTGGCCAGCGCCACGGCCAACGGGTTGTGCGGCTGGCTGCTGCAAGCGAGCGGCGAGTTTGCCGGGGTGCACGCCTGGATTGCCGGCTGGGTGCTCGCCTGTCTGTTATTGCTCAAGCGCATGGCTCAGCGAACGACTGACGCGGCGCTGCCCGTGCAGATACCCTGAAGGCCCCAGCTGACGCTGCAAAATCTCCACCAACGCCGCAACCTCCGGCACCTGGCAGCCGGCCGAACGCCAGAACATCAGGCGTGCCGGGGCAATCGGCGGAAAGCCCTGGCGTTCATCCAGCACTTGCCAGCCTTCGGGCACCAGGCGCCGCGCCATCACCCCCACCGACAAGCCTTGCTCAATGGCAATCGCAATACCCCGCGGGCTCTGGCTGGTGTACACCACCTGCCACGAGCGCCCGGCCTGGGCCAGTGCCTGCACGGCATTCGCGCGAAAGGCGCAGCCTTCGGCGTACACCGCCAGCGGTACGGATTGGCGCCCCACACAGCTCCAGCTCGGCGCCGCAACCCACACAAGAGGCTCCTCGCACAGAAATTCTCCCGCCTGCAAACCGGCATGCTCGACGCCCAGAACCAGATCCAGTTCGCCACGGTTCAAACGGCCAACGAGCGCGGTGGACATTTCGCAGCAGATATCCGGGCGGACCTGGGCGAACTGCGCCTGGAAGTCCTTAAGCATGCCGCCCAGCAGATACTCAGCGTAGTCCTCCGGCATCCCCAGGTGAATGCACACCTGCTCATTCGGCAATTGCGCGGCGCTGACGGCATCAAGGTGCAACTTGAGGATCTGCCGCGCGTAAATCAGGAAGGTTTCGCCGCTGGCGGTCAGGCCGACGGAGCGGCTGTTACGGCGAATCAACGGCGTGCCGACTATCTCTTCCAGGCGCTGCAAACTCTGGCTGACGGTGGACTGGGTTTTGTGCAAGCGCTCGGCCGCCGCCGAAAAACCCTGGCACTCGATAATCGCCACAAACACTTTAAGTAAGCCGCCATCCAGTTCGCCTGACATCACTATCGCCTCTGCCGATGGATTCGATCACAACGTGTAATTTCCACTTTAAAGCGCTTTACGCAACTATCGACTCAACACAACAACCGACTTCAGGAGCCGTGTATGAGTCTTAAACTTGCCGATGCCGAAACCGGTGATATCAGCGATATCATTAATACCGAGTTGTACCCCATACATGATTCGGGCCATGTTCAACTACGCACACTGATCGAACATGCCCGCGCGGAATTGGCCGAAGACGGTTGCTGCCTGCTGAAGAACTTTCTGCGCCCCGCCGCGCTGGAACAGGCACGCCTGGAAGGCCTGGCGTTGTCGGGCAAGACGTTTTTCTCGGTGCGCAAGGTCAACGCCTACTTCACCGAAGACGACGCCAGCCTGCCCCAGGATGACCCGCGCCGCACATTCATGGAGCGCACCAGCGGCTTTGTGACCCGCGACATGATCGCCCCCGACGCGATCATCCACCGCCTGTACGTGTCGCCGATGATGAAGCGCTTTATCGGCGCCTGCCTTGATGAACCGGAGATTTTCGAATACGCCGACCCTTTCGCCGGGCTGGTGATCAACGTGATGCCCGAAGGCACCGAGCAGCCCTGGCACTTCGACACCAACGAATTCATCGTCAGCATGATGACCCAGAAGCCAGAGGCCGGCGGCCTGTTCGAATACGCACCGATGATCCGCTCGCGCAGCCAGGAAAACCTCGGCGCAGTGGGCCAGGTGGTACGCGGTGAAGACCGCTCGCGGGTGCAGGAACTGGAGCTGAACCCCGGTGACTTGCAGATCTTCAAGGGCCGCTTTTCGGTGCACCGCGTCACCCGTGTAGAGGGCGCCACCGAACGCAACACGGCGATCTTCGCCTACTCGGAAAAGCCCGGAATCATTGGCCGCGCCCAGCGGACCAAGCAGCTTTACGGACGCCTGTCCGAAGCCCATCTGCAAGCCGAACGCAACCTGGTGCGCAGCGACCAGTTGCTCGACTGATTCACGCCTCTAAAAACCAAAAAACCGTCTTTGCCCTGTGAGGAACACCCCATGAGTCTGTCCGGCCCGAACCGCAACCCCGCTGACTGCGAACCCACTTATGACGAGATCCAGCAAATCCAGCTGGACCGCCTGCAACGGGTGCGCAACGAACTGAAGAAACGCGACTACGCCGCCTGCGTGCTGTTCGACCCCACCCACATGCGCTACGCCACCGGCTCGCGCAACATGCAGGTGTACTCGGCGCGCAACCCGGCCCGCTACGCCTTTATCCCGGCAGAAGGCCCGGTGGTGATCTTCGAATTCGGCGGCTGCCTGCACCTGGCCGAAACCCTGAACACCGTGGATGAAGTCCGCCCGGCCAAGGCCATCTCCTATTACTTCTGCGAGAGCTTCCTGGGCAACGTCACCGCCGACTGGGCCGCCGAAATCGACGAGCTGGTGCGCAAATGCGGCGGCGGCAAACGCATCGCCATCGAAAGCGCCACCTCGGCCGCCGCCTTTGAGCTGCAACGCCTCGGCTATCAGGTGTTCGATGCCCAGGAACCGCTGGAGCGCGCCCGCTGCATCAAGGTGCCCAATGAATTGAAGATGATCCGCGCCAGCCTGCGCGCCACCGAGGCCGGGGTGCGCCTGATGGAAAGCAAGCTGACCCCCGGCATCACCGAGAACCAGTTGTGGTCACACCTGCACCAGCACGTGATCGCCACCGACGGCGACTATGTGGAAACCCGCCTGCTCTCCTCCGGCCCGCGCACCAACCCGTGGTTTCAGGAATGCAGCACGCGCGCCATCGAAGCCGGTGATTTGGTGGCGCTCGACACCGACGTGGTCGGCCGTTTCGGCTACTACGCGGACTTCTCGCGCACCTTTTTGTGTGGCGATCAGCCCGCCACCGCCAAGCAGCAAGAACTCTACAAACTGGCCTACGAACAAGTGCAGACCAACGTGGAAATGCTCAAGGCCGGGCGTAGCTTCAAGGAATACGCCGAAATGGCCTGGAAGATTCCGGAGCATTACAAAAACAACCGCTACTTCGCGCTGGTGCACGGGGTTGGCATGACCGGTGAATACCCTTACGTGGTTCACCGCGAAGACATCGACGCGCTGGGCTACGACGGGGTTTTCGAGGCGGGCATGACCATCTGCGTGGAGAGCTACATCGGCCACGACGACGGCGGCGAAGGCGTGAAGCTCGAAGAACAGATCTACATCCACGAACACGGCATCGAGTTGCTCTCCGATTACCCGTTCGATGCGCGCCTGCTGCCGCGCTGAACCGGTCTAGCACCACCGGCGGCCTCTGGAAGGACCTGTAACATGCATTTATAGAAGGTTACTGCGCAGAATTTGTCGTTTGTCCATCGTTGCGCAAATGACAAAACTGCGGGCATCTCTAATAAAAACAACATGAGAGCTGCCCTATGTCCTATCCCATTGCCCGCCTCCTGACTTCGTTTTGCCTTGTTCTTCTGCCGGTTTCACAGCGGTCTCGGCGGCGCGCGCATCGCGCCTGCCACTGACCCTTGCGGTTCAACAAAAACGCATATTCGCAAGTACCGGAGAGGCTTATGAAAGACTTGACGACCCTGGACGGCAGCCTGCCGCATCCAGCCGTAAACGACCTGTGTGCCCAAGTGCAAAGCGGCGAGATCAACCGCCGCCAATTCCTGCGTACCGCCGCCCTGCTGGGCGTTACCGTGGCCAGTGCCTCGACCTTTATCGGCTCGGCGCTGTTGGGCAGTGATGCTCAGGCCGCCGATGGCACACCCGCCCGCCAAGGCGGCAGCCTGCGCTTTGCCTGTGCGATCCAGGAAATCCAGGACCCGATGCTGATCACCTGGATCGAAGCCTCGAACCTGTTGCGCAACTCCCTCGAATACTTGACCTGGGTCGACGCCGACAACATCACCCACCCGTACCTGGCCGAAAGCTGGAGCCCGTCCGAGGACCTCACCACCTGGACCTTCAACCTGCGTCAGGACGTGAAGTGGAGCAACGGTGACAGCTTCAACGTCGACGACGTGCAGCACAACATCGAGCGCTGGATCGCAGTCGACTCCAAGTCGGTCAACCGCACGGCGTTCCAGGACATCAAGGCCTTCGAAAAAGTCAGCGATTACCAGTTCCGCCTGCAACTCAAGCGGCCGATCCTGGCGATTCCGGAAATGCTCAACGCCTTCACCTGCGCCCTGGTGCACCGCAGCTTCAAGGCCGGTGACGACTGGGCGAAAAACCCGCTGGCCACCGGGCCGTTCAAGCTGATGTCGTTTGCGGTGAACAAGCAGGCGACGTTCGCCAAGCGCGCCGATTATTGGGGCAAACCCGCCAACCTCGACGAGCTGCGCTACATCGACATGGGCACCGACGTGTCCACCCACCTCGCCGCATTGCAAGCCGGGCAAGTTGACGTGCTGTACCGCGTCACCGTGGCCGAGCTGGACCTGGCCAAGCGACTGCCGGGCGCGCAACTGCTCAGCTGCAAATCGGCGCAGACCGTTGTAATGCGCATGGCCTGCGACCAGAAACCCTTCACCGATTTGCGCATCCGCAAGGCCGTGGTGCTGTGCGCCGATAACGCACAGATGCTCAAGGTCGCCTATCGCGGCATGGGCACCCTCGGCGAAGACCACCATGTGGCGCCGTCGCACCCTGAGTACTTCCCTCTGCCCAAACGCGAGCGCGATGTGGCGGCGGCGAAAAAATTGCTGGCCGAAGCAGGCTTCCCCAACGGTCTGGACATCGACCTGATCGTCGGCAACACCCAGGGCCGCTATGAACAGGACTGCGCGCAGATCCTGCAACAGAACTGCCTGGAAGCCGGTATCCGCATCAACCTCAAGGTGGTGCCCGCCGCGCAGTACTGGCCGATCTGGGACAAGGCCGCGTTCAGCCTGACCTATTGGGCCCATCGCCCGCTCGGTGTGATGTCGCTGGAACTGGCTTATCGCGGTGGCGGCGCCTGGAATGAAAGCCACTACAGCGACCCGGCCTTCGATGCCGCGCTGGACAAGGCCATGGGCATCATCGATCCCAAGCAGCGTGCGGTCGCCATGCAAAGCGTCGAGCAGATCCTGCAGGACGCCTGCGTGATCGTGCAGCCGTTCTGGGGCGACAAATTCACCGCCGTGAGCAAAAAGGTCCAGGGCTTCCAGGTCCACCCTTCCGACTTCTACCCCATGGGTAATGTCTGGCTGAGCGTTTGAGTCGACGCTGCCCGCACCTGCGGGCAGGTTTCCCATCATCCGTCGGAGCATGTACCTGATGGCTCATTTTCTACTGCGCAAATTGCTGATGCTGCTGGCGACCCTGCTGTCGGTATCGCTGATTGTGTTCCTGGCCCTGGAACTCAATATCGAGGACGTTGCAATCAACGTCCTCGGCCCCTACTCCGCCGCTGACCAGCGCGCCGCGTGGCTGCTGGAACACGGCTACAACCAGCCGTTCGTGTGGCGCTATTTCGTATGGCTCAAAGACTTTGTGACCGGCGACTGGGGCACCTCGGTGTACTTTCGCGAACCGGTGCTCAAGCTGTTGCTGCCCAACCTGTGGCAAACCTTGACCCTGGCCGGGCTGGCCCTGCTGGTGATGGTGCCCGTGGCATTGACCCTGGGCATTCTCGCCGGAGTCCGCCAGGGCTCGCTGATCGACCGGCTGGTGTCGTTCCTGTCGATCGTCACCACCTCGATTCCGGACTTCGCCAGCGCCGTGTTCGTCTCGGCAATCTTTGTGTTCTGGCTCAACTGGCTGCCGGGCGTGAGCAGCATGAGCGACGGTTTCAGCGCCGTGCAATTGGTGCTGCCACTGATGGTGTTGTGCCTGTTCGGTATCGGCTACCTGGCACGCATCACGCGGGCGTCGATGGTCGAGGTCATGCAAGCGCCGTATATCCGTACCGCACGCCTCAAGGGGGCGTCCACCACCCGCATCGTATTGCGCCATGCTCTGCGCAACGTACTGATCGCGCCGGTCACGGTGATCATGTTGTACATCCCGTGGCTGCTGTCGAACGTGATCGTGGTGGAGGTGTTTTTCGCCTACAAGGGCTTCGGCTCGATGCTCTACACCGCGTCGCTAAACCATGACGTCTACCTGATCGAAGCCTGCGCGATGATCAGCGGCGTGGTGGTGGGCATCAGCAAGATTTTCTCGGACCTGGCCTACACCTGGCTCAACCCGCGCATCACCCTGCGCAGTCTCGGCGGAGGTAGCCAATGAACCTGCTCAAATCCTTCAAACACCCCTTGGCATTGCTCGGTTTGCTGTTGGTGGGCGGCTGGGTCGCGGTGGCGCTGTTCGCACCGTGGCTGGCGCCCCATAGCCCGCTGGAAAGCTTCACGCCCTTGCTCACGCCCATGACGGCCGGGGATGACGGCGCAAGCTTCCTGCTGGGCACGGACATGATCGGCCGCGACATTCTCTCGCGCTTGATCTGGGGCACGCGCACCGTGTTGTTCTGGTCGATCCTCGCCACGCTGACCGCGTTTGCGGTGGGCATTGCGATGGGTTTATGCGCCGGCTACTTCAACGGCTGGGTCGATGCGGTGCTGTCGTATGTGGCCGATACCGTGCTGTCGTTCCCGGTGCTGGTGCTGTACATCGTGATCATCATCGCCCTCGGCGCCTCGGCGCTGAATATCCTGATTGCCGTGACCTTCACCAGCGCCCCGGCGATCTTTCGCATCATGCGCGCGCTGACCATCGACATTCGCTCGCGCGACTACGTGCTCAGCGCCATCACCCAGGGCGAAGGCTCGTTGCGCATCATGCTGGTGGAGATCCTGCCCAACTGCGGCGGGCCCTTGATCGTCGATTTCTGCCTGCGCATCGGCTACACCGCGATCATGATCGGCGCCCTGGGCTTTCTCGGCCTCGGCCTGCCACCCCCCACCCCGGACTGGGGCGGCATGATCAACGACGGCCGCGCCATGGCCATTTCCTTTCCGCACCTGGTGATCTTCCCCTGCATCGCCATCTCCACCCTGATGCTCGGCCTGAGCTTGCTCGCCGACGGGCTGGATGAACACGCGCAGCAAGGCGCAAGGAGTTGAGCATGACTAGCCAGCAAACCGTTTTGCGGGTCGACAACCTCAGCGTCGAACTGCCCAAGGGCGCCGACCGCAGCCACGCCGTGCAGGGCATCAGCCTGGACGTGCGCAAGGGTGAAATTCTGTGTGTGATCGGCGAGTCGGGCTCGGGAAAATCCGTGCTGTCGGCGGCGATCATGGGCGACTATGCCAAGGGCTTGCGGCATGCCGGTGGCGTGATCGATTTTCTCGGTGACGACATCTGCACGCTGGACGAATCGCGCTTGCGCGCCCTGCGTGGCAACCGCATCGCGATGATTTTCCAGGAGCCGATGGCGGCGTTGAACCCGGCGATTCGCATTGGCAAGCAAGTCGAGGAGATCTTCGATATCCACGCGCCGCAAATGCCCGCGGCTGAACGCCGTGAGCGCATGCTCGCGCTGCTGGAATCGACCCAACTGCCCGACCCACCGCGCATCGCCAACAGCTTCCCGCACCAGCTTTCCGGTGGCCAATGCCAGCGGGTGGTGATTGCCATGGCACTGGCGATGAACCCGGATTTATTGATCGCCGACGAGCCAACCACCGCACTGGATGTCACCACGCAGGCTCAGGTGCTGAAACTGGTGCGTGACCTGCGCGGGCGCGGCCAGCACGGCATTTTGTTTATCACCCACGACTTCGGCGTGGTGGCGCAGATTGCCGACCGTATTGCCGTGATGGAAGGCGGCCGTCTGGTGGAAATCGGCGAGCGAGACCAGGTGCTCAATGCACCGGCCCACGCTTACACGCGCAAGCTGATCGCGGCGGTGCCGGCGCTGCACCCGGAACTGCATGTACCCAGTGCCGACGGCGAAATGGCCTTGCGCATCGAACACCTGACCAAGACCTACACCGTCGGCGGCAGCTCGGTGGCGGCGCTGCGTGATGTGTCGCTGAACCTGCCACGGGGCAAGACGCTGGCGATTGTCGGCGAGTCCGGCTCGGGCAAAAGCACGCTGGTCAAAGCCGCCATCCGGTTGGTCGACAGCGACAGCGGGCATGTGTGGGTGGGTGATACGGATTTCCTCGCCCTGAGCGGTTCCGCATTGGCGGCGAACCGTCGGCGTATCCAGATGATTTTCCAGGACCCTTACGGCTCGTTGAACCCGCGCCATCGCGTCGGCGACATCATCGCCCGCGCCGCGCAATTGCGCGGGTTGTCGGCCAAGGACGCGTGGGCCGAGGCCGGTGATTTGCTCGAGCAGGTCGGCCTCAAGCGCGACGCCTTGCAGCGTAAGCCCCGGCAGTTCTCCGGTGGCCAGCGTCAGCGCATCGGCATCGCCCGCGCGTTGGCCATGCGCCCGGAAGTGCTGATCGCCGATGAAAGCGTGTCGGCGCTGGACGTATCGGTGCAAAAACAGGTGCTGGAATTGCTCGCCGACCTGCAGAAGAAACTCAACCTGAGCATCCTGTTTATCACCCACGACCTGCGCGTGGCGGCGCAGATCAGCGACCACATCGCGGTGATGCGCCAGGGCGAGGTCGTCGAGTACGGCACCGCCGAGCAAGTGCTGCTCAGGCCACAAAACAGCTACACCCAGGCGCTGCTCGCGGCCGCGCCAGGGGCTTCGCAACTACCGGCTGCCGGGCCGCCACTGAGGCTGATCCGCCCCGCTGCTCACTGAGTCAACCCCTTTCCCCGCGTCGCAGCGTTCGCTGCGGCAACGGGCTGCTGTTGCCGAAAAATAACTAATAACGAGAGTAAAACCATGCGACCAACCCTACGTTACATCGCTCTGGTCCCCGTGCTCGGCGCCATCGCGGCACCGGCCATGGCCTACCAGGTCACCGACAACCTCGACCTCGGCGGCGCCGTGCGGGCGCGCTGGGATTACGACCCGGACCGCGACATCCAGAAGTTCGGCCTCGACACCGCCTTCCTCAGTGCCAAGTACAACTCCGACACCTGGATCGGCGAGGCGCAGTACCGTTTCTACGGGCGCTCTTATCCGTACCAGTACACCAAGAACTACGGCGACATCCAGTTCGCCAAGTTCGCGTGGGTCGGCTACAAGTTCAACCCGGACCAGCAGATTCAGGTGGGCCTGAACACCGTGCCGTTCGGCCTGCAGCCGTACTTCGGCAGCACCTTCTACGAAACCCTGGGCAACGTGATCGGTCTGGAAGACGTGCAGCAGATCGGCACCAAATACATCCAGCAAAGCGGCGACTGGAACATCCAGGCCGGTTACTACCTGCGCCCGGCGTGGCAGGGCCGTGGCACCAGCAAGGGCGTGACCTATTCCAGCGTGATCTCCGAGGCCGACAGCTACGTGGCCGACGGCAGCAATAACCAGGAACGCAACACCGTGGTGGTGCGCGTGGCCAAGGCCATGCAACTGGGCGACTGGAAATCCGAAGTCGGCCTTTCCGGGCTGACCTCGACCCTGGAAAACAAAGACACCGGCAACGACGGCCGCCGTAACGCCGTGGCCATTCACTACCTGGGCAAAAACGGCCCGTGGGGCGTGCAATTGCAGGCGGCGCGCCAGCAGATGTCGCCGCGCAACGAAGGCACCGACGGCGTGGTCACGCTGGGCGGCTATGACGGCACCTTCAACGTCGCCAGCCGGGGCAACCTGTACGTGGCGGATTTGAGCTACGACGTGGGCGGCAAATACCTGTTCGACCAGATCAGCGGCGTGAAGCTGTATGCCAACTACAGCGCGTTCGACAAGTCCGACGATGCGTTCAAAACCTCGCAGCGAGTGATCCTCGGCACGTCGTTTTCGTTCAGCAAATTGTGGATCGCCACGGAATGGTTGATCGGCAAGAACGATCCGTACATCGGCGGCAGCAGCTATACCCAGAGTTTGGGGGCTGGGGGTAGTAATCAGTGGGAGAATCAGCTGTACATGAACATCGGGTATTACTTCTAATAGGCCACTGACGCCATCGCAGGCAAGCCAGCTCCCACCCCCATTTGTCACAAAGCATTGACACGTTGTCATGATGACCTGTCAGAATGGGCTCGGAATATAGCGTTTTTTAAACAAGGCCTCGCGTGCGATATTGAAGGTGGCTGATAATTCAGCCATCTTCAATGACCATCAGAAATGAGAGCAATACCTTTAGAATTGAGAGTACCTAGCCCGCATCAAACTATTCCGGCCGAATCCCGCGCACTGATTACGCGGCGCTAGCAAGGGCTTGCACTTATACGTCGCTATACAATTGTCAATTGCGTCTCAATGGAAACGATCCCTCCTCAACGTATTGCTCCGGGCAGCTCATGTGATACCTGAGATGCGGGCCCGCCACCGTCGAAACCAAAACGGAAAAATATTCCGACTCTAATCTCCGTCTTACCTAACACCCTAAAATCTCTGCTTTTCTTAAAGTCGGGGCACGATTAACAAGCGTGATCGTTAGGATTGGTAAAGGAGTGGTTACGAACCTGGTGCATTGCCGCCGAGTGCCTTGCTGTCCATTTGCTATACATCGCTAGTTTTCTCTAGTCCTTCCCATATTTCTTTGACCAGCTTGGCCACCAGCATCTGCGCACCGACGACCTATGGCTGCTCTCATAGTCGGTAATCAAACTACGCCTCCAGAGTCCAAAGCACGGAGTGCCCGGCGGACTTGCCGAGCACCAATTTCAGTCTCGCACAGCATAATTGGTAAGCTACCGCCGATGGCTTTATTTGGTCTTGCCATCCATTGAACCGCGGCATTTCTATTCTCAAAGACTTTTTCGGCCAGGTGTGAAACGGTAGCGATGCGATCCAGCCGCTCGGACGCGGCGGTACCAAGGGTTCGCTGCTCTCGTACGCTCCGTTCAAACGTTGCCATTGATATATTGAGCAGAACGGCCAAGGCGTGTTCTTGAAGGTTAAAAGTCCGGAGCATGGCTTGAAAAAGATGGGCGGGAAATCCGTTCTTGATTTGGAGCAATCGCTCTGAGTCCCTAAGTGCATAGCGAACGGAACTGAAGGCCCAAAACTCCTCGGCGCCTAAGATACGCAACCTTTCACTCCTTTTATTTCGGTGCTGTTCAGTTGAAAAGCTCAACGGTCTACTCCTCCAAGCCGGAATAGCAAGATTTTGATGATCCTATCATCAGGTTACGTCGACCTTTTTGTTAAAATACCCCCTTGCAAATGTCGAGAGTCTCCCTACCTACTGCCTGGAGTCGCCAAAAAAGTCACCCCTGACAACCAAGCCAAGTTTTTCAGAGTTAGCTTGGTCACTTTCATCGAAAACATTCTGTATTCGCCGCTCTTGCTTTATGTAAGCAATCGTTCCGAAGAAGCAGTTCTCACAGAGATGAAGCTCATACCGTTCGCCATCATGTTTTGCGCCAAAACCCCAGTGTGCTTGGAGAGTTGCGAACTGAAGTCCATCGATCTCCGATCGGGTTGAGCACCTACACACGTCGCACTTTACGTCGGTTACAGCCTCTATCTCGACTCGCTCAATAATCTTCATCGCTCGCCTCAAGACTTACCGCCATTCGGTCGGTTTGATTTAACGTTTATAGGGCATCGTCAACTTAAATTGCTGGAGCGTTTGCTGGGGAAGGATCATTGACGGCTAGTAGTAGGAGAGGCAGTACCTTCGCTGCCGGGCCTACCAGCATCAACTCGTTTGGGTTACCAAGAGCCACATCTGAAAGGTTCACATGGATGACCGTTGCACCCGCTGCCATAGCGATTTCGGGAATATCAGCCGCAGGGCGGACAACGCCCGAGGTGCCGACAGATATCAGAACGTTGCAGCTTTTTACTTCGGCCATCGCTGTTTTCCACGCTCCGTAAGGGAGATCTTCCCCAAACCAAACTACCCCGGGCCGTAGCCGACCGTTGCAGCGCAGACAACGAGGTGGTTGGATTAACTCGAACTCATCTAAGATCGCCGCTTGCTCGTTTGTCAGATCCGCAGGACGCTTGCATGCGAAACAGATTGGCGTGGCCAAGCTTCCATGGAGGTGCAATACATTTCGAGAGCCGGCACGCTCATGCAAGTCGTCAATATTCTGAGTTACCACAATGACACTTCGGCCTGAGTCAGCCAGGCGCGTAACCACTTGGTGTGCGGCGTTAGGTTTTGCTTGCTTCGCCTGATTGCGGCGCCATAGGTACCAACCCCAAACCAAAGCAGGATTCTCTCGAAACGCGGCCGCCGTTTCGAGGCGCTGGGGATCATGCTTCGCCCAAAGCCCCGTGAGCTTATCCCTGAAAGTGGGAATACCGCTCTCTGCTGAAATACCTGCACCCGTGAAAAATACAACCTTTCGAGCCGCACGAAGAGCTTGTATAGCCCTGCTCATGTCGTCCATCTGATCAGCCTCTGTTCACGTATTCACGATTCATCGCGCATTTACGCTAATTCACAATTTCGGTGCCGACAAATGCAGGACGCCGAGAAGGGACTCGAGAACCTTATGGCATCGCCATCACTGCCCTCTTCGTCTATCCGACCCCGGCCTTACGAGCGTTTTTGTTTTAGCAGTCGACACCTAATGTTGCATACTTTACGCACTGACCAAAGGCAGTCCGGCGCGCTCCACCACTTCAATTACCTGAGAAAAATTTGCCGCGGTTTTGAAATGATTATATTGGCCTTAAGCTTGGTGTTTTTTTTGCGGTGTGTAAGTCGGGGAATAGCCTCGTTAGCCATAGGCATTTCTTTATAGAAGGGGCTGACTTAGACATTGGAGGTTTTACGCATGTCTATGCTATTACCCTAAAATCGAAGGCCGCGACCTGAGTTTTCCGGCTGCCGAGAGGCTATTGTGCCCTATAGTGTTCATTTTTCAAGTCCCGACGTGCGATTGGTGTGCGCAGATGAAAGCGATCTTAGCTCGACACACGAGCGGGTAAGCCGTTTGGAGCCGCTGATTTCTGTTCGTTTGGCCCAAAATCAAGACTCGATTTCTTTGATGACTTGCTTAAAGAGCGAGGCGAGATCCGCTTCTGGCTCAAGAACTAAGAACATCTCCACTATGAGGGTTAAAGGGTGGACCCCGGCACGTCTGGCAAGCTCGACTGCTTTTTCTAAGGTGACGTTCTTAAGTCCCCTCTCCAGGGTGCTCAGGTAGGTCCGGCTGCTGATCCCGTGGAAATCTTCCTGAGTCAGTCCTCGCCGAGCGCGCGCGTTACGCATCGCAACCCCAAAGGCTTCTTTGACTTCCATTATCGTTCCTCGCAAAAGGAACGATGAAGCCTTTTTGAATACTATAGGACTACAATCTATAGTGTTCATTTGGTTAGAATTAACGTGTACGTTTGATTCTCTGCCGAAATCCTCCCCGTACGCCATCCTTACGTCGGGCCAGTCCTTGCTGCTCACTTGAGCAGCCACAGTTCACTTATCACGGTGCCTTGAGTGATTTTTGTTTTTGACCCAGCCGATCAAGAGGTTCGCACCTGGACTCACGGCGAAATTGAAGGTCCATGCTTCATCGCTACCATCACGTCTATTCGCACGGGTGAAAAAAACCGCGCTGCAGTGATCGAATGCGCGTATGAATTGCAGCACTACCTTTCCGCGGTGAAAGACGTTGTGGTCGAGCATGTCCACATGATGTGTCCTCCGACGGTCAGCGGTCGAAGTGAATGGGCTCTTGAGAAGCTTGAGAGCATCGTTGTCTTTCAGGGGGTCGCAACTAACGCAAACGCGGTAGTTTACCGAACCGCCATCGCGAGCTATAAGCTCGGCGACCTAGATTTGCGGAAAAAAAAGAGTTCACGGGTTTTGTACTCGCCTCAGCATCTCCAAAACCACACACCATCGCCTGGGCCGGAAAGGCTCCATGGCGATAGCGGCGACCTCTACGGCCCTCTATGGCGGAAGTAGCCGATTTTAGGGCCCGCACTGGCAGGAAACGTTCAACAGCTGGTTATCAAATTCAAAACTGGCAGAGGTGTCCGGTGTGGATTCGCTCAATGCCTGCTGAAATAAACCGGCATGATCGAAGCGCTCCCTTGGATCATTTTGAAATGCTTGCACGAGGATGTTTGCAGGCCACTCTTCGGAAGACTCGAATAGGCAGGCCGACCTGACGCACGCCCTCGTCGCCCAGGTGTTTTACACCTCCAAAGACGGCACGCAGGTTCCGATGTTCCTGATTCGACGCAAGGATGTGACCAAGCCTGCCCCCACCCTGCTTTATGGCTACGGCGGCTACGGGATCAGATTGATGCCGAGCTACGTACCCTTCGTGCTCGCCTGGGTTGAACAGGGCGGCATCGTCGCTATCCCCAACATTCGTGGCGGTGCCGAATATGGCGCGGCATGGCACCAGGCGGGAATGCGGCTGAAAAAGCAGAATGTGTTCGACGACTTCATTGCGGCTGCCGAGTTTTTGAAGGTCAACCGAATTGCCCCGGCCGACGGCATCGCGGTGCATGGTGAGTCGAACGCGGGCTGCTCGTCTGCGCCGTAGTCAATCAACGCCCTGACCTGTTCGCGGCAGCGCTTCCCGCCCTGGGGGGTGAAGGATATGTTGCGCTTCAACACCTTCACTGGTGGGCAGCTGTGGGTTGGCGAATTTGGAGATCCGGCGCGGCAAGCAGACTCTCAAACCCTCTTCGCCTATTCGCCCTATCACAAACTTCATTCGGGCAAGAACTACACAGCGATCCTCGCCACCACGGCCGACGCAGATGATCGGGTAGTCCCGGGCCATTCCTTCAAATACGTCGCGGCGCTCCAGGCCGCGGCCATCGGAAACAAGCCGCACCTGGTGCGTATCGATACGCGTGCCGGCCACGGTGCAGGCAAGCCGACCGACAAGGTCATCGCAGACACCGCAGATATGTGGGCCTTCGCCGCTTACTGGACTGGATTGAACTTCGCGCCGAACTAAAAATTCTTAACCGCCGTAGAGGAAATTACCCATATGCAGACTCATAAAACCACCATACCTGTTCGGGCTATACACGCATTTCGCACGTTCAGCACTGCACTCATGCTTGCCGGCGTTGCCTTGACGGGCTGCGCCTCAAATAACAGCACCTCCGACAACGCCAAAACCTGCGCCCGCCTTGGCGTCACCGGTCCGCACCTTGGCGTGTGTACGTCGCTGCTGCCACGGGTGCTCAACGATCGCCAGAACAGCGGTGACACCGTTAATGACACTCGGGCAAACGCCAAAACCTGCGCGCGTTTGGGCGTTACCGGTGCTGAGCTGAGTTCGTGCGTCGGGCTTATGCCCAATATCCTCAAGGAGCGCCAGAGCAACGGCTACTCAGTGGCCATGCACGTCGAAAACTCTTCGACTTGCACGCGACCAACAAGAGCCAAATCGCCGAAAAAGCGCTGTACTACATCGCGGCCTTGTACGAAGTGGAGAGAGAAATCCGCGAACTGGAGCCAGGTGACCGCCAGCGAATACGGCGAGAGAAAGCAGCGCCAATCATCGACGCACTTCATACTTGGCTGATCGCCCAGTGGCAGCTTGTGCCGGAAGGATCGGCCATCGCCAAAGCCTTGGACTACAGCCTCAAACGTTGGATAGCGCTAACGCGCTATCTAGATGACGGCGTTGTGCCCATCGATAATAACTGGTGTGAGAATCAAATTCGGCCCTGGGCTCTTGGCCGCTCGAATTGGTTGTTCGCAGGCTCGCTACGCAGTGGCAAACGTGCGGCTGCAATCATGAGTTTGATCCAGTCGGCACGGCTCAATGGGCATGATCCGTATGCTTACTTGAAGGATGTGCTTACACGCCTGCCTACGCAGCGGGCGAGCGAGATTACTGAGCTTCTGCCGCATAAGTGGACGTCCATCTAATCGCTAAACGTATTACCGAACACCTTCCTCTTTTGCCAAATAGAGTAATGCAATGGAACGCGAAAAAATCGATGCAGCATTAAAGGAACATGTCATCCCGATCCTTCGTAGCATGGGGTTCAAGGGATCACCTCCCCATTTTCGCTGCAATACAGGACAACAAATTGATCTGATCACGTTTCAATTTGATAACCGAGACTGCTTATCGACGGGTCGGGGAGATCGTGAAGCCCACCCGATGACTCCGAAATTTGGAAGAGTTGCGGAAACCGCCCGAAATGATGCGGAAACGATCAGGCGCTTAACTGAAAGCATCGCCAGAGGCCAGAAACACAAAAGCCCCGCAATCGCGGGGCTTTCGTTTGAATCTTGGCGGGAAACCAGGCCGCCAAAGGCTTTTCATTTGAACATCCTATGCTGACTCAGGCTGCGTCAGGAAGGCTCAACGGCCTGACATAGATAAGGCTGAAGACAATATTCGGTTGCGAACACGGTTTCATATTCAGTCATGGCGTCCGAGCAAATTGCGTCAGAAACGGGGTACAGACTGGGGTATACAGCAGTATTTATCTCTTGGCAGAGGCGAATTCGAACCTGTCACATTGTCGAAGGTGGCACCTAGCCTTCACGCAATAACTAAACACTCGTCAAAGCCTGGTGCTGCAGTTCCCTGCTCTGCCCTCTGACACCCCTGCAACCAGCGCTGGCTACTTTGGCCCTATTGCTACCCAATAAATTGATGGCAAACGAATCACGCACCTGATGCGTGACACATGGCGGAATGCTTGCTGCCTGCGTTACTCTGACAAAAAAAGGGACCTTTTGCATCTATGATTTCAGCGGTAACCGATAGCTGCAATTAAAGTTGAGAAGACCATTCCCGCGCTTTTATTTACGCCACTGCTTTGCCGCATCGACGGGGCCGATAGGTGCCTGCCGGAAGATATTGGCGAAGTACCTGAGCATGAAGACTTTATGGCGGCTCTGGCTGAGTAGCGCAGCGCGTCGGGCTCTTCGGATCAACCTTGTCAAAATGACTATGCACAAACTCGGGAAAACCGTGGGCCCTTAAAAGGAATTGAGATGTTCAAAAGGATCAAAGCGTTTTTCATCAACGAAAAAGTATCTGTCGACGTGCCGCCGCCCGAGCCCGCCACTCCGGGACATCAATACGCCTCTGATCAACCGATTGCCACCCGCGCCGACGACCGTTTCAATCGCGCCCCTTTTGCCACGCGCATGGCCGATACGATTGCAACGCGAGTAGATCCTGCGAGCATCGTCATCGGACTCTATGGACCGTGGGGAGACGGCAAAACATCCGTACTGGAAATGATGGAGGAGGCGCTGAAAGCCTACCCAGATGTTATCTGCGTGAAATTTAATCCCTGGCACTTTCAGTCTGAAGACCAACTACTCCGTGGCTTTTTCGCAACACTCGCGGGGGCTCTAAATCAGTCGCTTCCCAATTTTAAAGAGCGTGCAGGTGATGCACTGCAGCAATACGGCTCTTTGCTGTCGCTCGGATCACTAACAGTTGCCGGAGTGCTTCAAATCAACCCCGGAGATGCTGCAAAGGGGCTAGGGGAATCGTTATCAGCGGTCAAATTAGAAGAGCTAAAGCAGAGGATAGAATCGATTCTTGAGAAATGTGGCAAACGCGTGGTCACATTTATTGATGACATAGACCGTTTAGATCGCAACGAAACCCATGCAATATTCAAGCTGGTGAAATTGTCAGCAAGCTTTCGTCATACCTCTTACGTACTGGCCTTCGATGATGCCGTCGTATCCGCAGCATTGGGCGAACGATATGGCCAAGGCGGCGAGCGCGCGGGCCGTGCATTTCTTGAGAAAATCATTCAAGTTCCGCTCCACCTTCCCCCTGCTGATGAGAAAAGCTTGCGCAACCTGACGTTTGAAGGGGTACAGGCAGCTTTGGATCAGGCTGAAATACCACTCACCCAAGCAATGGCCGATACGTTTGGACGGCATTTTGTTGATGGCCTCGAACCGCGCCTCACTACACCGCGCCTCGGGAAATTGTATGCCAACGCGTTGACCTTTGCGCTTCCATTGCTCAAGGGTGAAGTCGACATTGTTGATCTCATGTTAATTGAGGGTATACGTATCTTTTACCCTAACTTGTATGCCGAAATCCGCGGCAATCCTGATTTGTTCTTAAAGCAAGCTCAAGCTCAGAACCAAAACGTATTCGCGCAAGCACCTCAAGAAAGCCCCCTCGACACCTTACTTATCCGTAGCTTGCCTGAGGCCACTCAGCAAGAACGCCTGAGAGTCAGAAAAGGACTGCTTGAGCCGCTCTTCCCCCGCATAGGCCGCATGGGTTATGGCGGCGAATGGGATCAATCATGGGCGCGAAAGCAAAAAGCCTGCTCAAGCGAATATTTCGCTCGCTACTTCACATACGGTATTCCTCATGGGGACGTGGGGGATGCTGCGATTCATTCGCTGCTGGAAAGTCTCACGCGAGCTAATGAATCTGAACGAATTGAAATCCTCACGGACTTTTCGTCGCGCGGAGCGTTTCCAAAACTTATTCAAAAGCTTCGTGCCCACGCTGAAGAAATCCCAGAAGAGCAGGCATACGCACTGATGGTCACGCTCTCTGCCAATGCGACACTGATGCCCCGAGAGCGCGGGCCGATGGTGATAGGCGGCACCATCATGCAGGGGGGCATGCTGGTCTCTGAATTACTGAGGCGTATACCTGATCCTAACGCCCGACAACGTGCGGCTGAAGAAGTAATCGACGCAGCTAATCCGCTGGGATTCGGAATGGAATGTTGTCGATGGATTCATCACCATGAAGGACGCCACGAAGACGAGCGCGTTTTTTCTGATGCCATTGAAGAGATTTTAAACCAACGTCTGGCTCACAAAATTTGCAGTGCTGACAACGAACGCCCACTCTTTGCTTCGGACCCAAAGGACATGCCGAGTCTGTACTGGCTTTGGAATAAGCATCTTGGAAATACCTCTGTACGAGAAGCGCTCAGTGCTCACTTCGAAACGGACCCAACTGGTGTCGACACTTTTCTGGAGTGCTTCGTTGGTGAGGGTTGGTTTGTAGAGTCAGGGCTGCCTGTCAGGTCTGAGTTTGAAAGACGCAGCTACGATTCTGTCGCGGACCTAATAATGCCAGAAATGATCGCAGAGAACCTGCGAACCCGTTACGGAAACGCATTACGCGATCCGATGTATCACCCGGAAGAGCATTTACCGCCCGCTTTGAAAACAGCCCATCAATTTATGTACATCCACCAGCAGGTACTGAATGGCCCAGAGCAACACGATCCCACCCCCTCATCCGGCGCAAATTAAGCGCCGAATCTTGACGCGCTAACTTAGGCAACTGGAGGCCGAAGGGATCTATGGACTGGATGTTAGAAAAGTGCACGCGATATCTCTACGTGCTTGAACTAGCGAACGATAAATTCTATGTGGGACAATCCAAAGATCCAGACAAACGCATCCGCAAACATTTCAATGGGAGCGGTTCAGCGTGGACGCGCCTACATCCGCCAGTGAAAGAACTGACGCGAAGTCGCCTTGAGTACGTGGATTACCGAATGGGTGAATTGGCAGAAAACAAATTAGTACTGCAGTTGATGCACCAGCATGGATATCAAAATGTGCGCGGGGGATTCTTTTCCAACACCAACGTTGAGCACGTTGAAAAAGGGCTCATCAGCCATGGCTACGGTTTAATACTTTCGGCTGCTACATCTTCAGAATGCCTCGCAAACGCGGACTGTAACCTCGCCCCCAGACTGCCACGCAACCCAAGTGTGATTGAAACCGTGACTGAAACATCGAGTCCGACAAAGCTAAACACCGAGTATTTTCTGTTTGTTCTGACGCTGGAGGATGACTGCTACTACGTTGGCTACAGCAGCAAGCCCGATGTGAGAATCAAACGCTATTTTTCCGGCAAAGGTGCAACCTGGACAGCGCTTCACAAGCCCATCGGAGTGTTGACCACTCGTTCACTAGGCCTCCTGTGCGAGTCTGGTGCCGCTACCAAGGCTGCCGATGCCACGCTATCCATGATGAAGCTGTTCGGTTGGCGCAACGTGCGTGGTGCGGCCTGGAAGTCGGTGGATCCTGACATAACTTTTAAACAGCTTAGAACCTATGGTTACGTGCCTTCGGACTAGGCAGGCAGGCAGGCAGGATAATAAACGCCAAAATCTGGCACTCCGTAGCTAGAGACGAGAATGTCAGCAGCTTCGAGCAGAGCGGCAACTTCGACGAGGTCAACCACGGAGAAATTGGCAGGACGTTGCCCGATCGTGAACTGCGCGCCACCCTTATATTTATTCATGCTCAAGGTGTTTGCCAGTTCTGAACGTAGCCAAGAAATTCGCCATGTGACCTACGCCTGGTACGCCAACTATCGATGTCAGCTAGCTTATTCCTAGTCTGAGCGGTCGTGACCACCAGGCGCCTCTTAGCACGCGAGATCCCCACGAAGAACGTACAGCGGACTTCATGGGTGTCCTTGCCCCAATAGGCCTCCTCCTCCACACCGAGCAAAATCACCGAATCAAACTCCAGGCCCTTGCTCTTGTGGACGGTCAGAATCCGGATCGACTGATCATCAGACAGTTGGGCAAGTGCCTTGAGCAAGTCAGGCTCTTGGCCGAGTGCTGCATCGATGTGCTTCTTGATATCGCGGATGATCTCCTTCAAACGATCACGCGACTCGTAATCATGGGAAAGGCTCGTCAGTAGGCTCACGCCCACCATGGACAGAAACTCTTTGAGCAACGTCCACCTCTGAGCATAGTTTTTTGCGGCAAGGTCCTCGGCAGCAGTCTTGCGTGCCTCCTTGATGAACCTGTTCCAATCGTTTCGAACGGAACCGCCATGTTCGTCATCATCTGCGGGAATGATTCGCCTCAATAACCTCGTCCAGGCTTTCGGTTCGCGCGAACCATAGAGGCACAGCAGAAAGTCCACGACGACCAAGGCAATGGGCTCGGTGGTGACGTCCTGCATCTGATTTTCGTTACGGTAGGCGATCCCAAGCCCATCAAGCGCAGAGGTCAAACGGACGGTATAAGCCTCAGGATAACTTCTGACCAACACCGCAATTTCGGAGGGTGCCACGCCTTCGATGTTGATCCAGGTGTTGATCTGATCGGCAAGGCTGAAGGCCTCGCCGGTACAGTTATTGAAAGACTGAAGCAAGATCTCGCCGCCCTCGCCGCCCAATAGCTCTACGGGCATCTCGGAGCCGGTATCGAGGACTTTTATTAGATCGTTTTGCAGCCTGAGAAGCTGAGGTTGTGAGCGAAAATTGCGGTAGATGTTGAGATGAGTGGCCGAAAAATCTGCCTCAAACTTTCCAAACACCCCGTCGAGCGCGCCTGCCCAGCCCATGATTTTCTGTTTAACGTCGCCGACCGCAGTGACCCGGCGCGCCGTACCAACAAAAATCTTGCTGACCAGCGAGTACTGCTCGTACGTGCAGTCCTGAAACTCATCGAGAAACACGTCACTGTAAGTTTGCCTGATGGCGTTAACCGCCATCGGATAGGCGTCGAGAATCTTTAGGGCCAGCGGGATCAAAAGCCCGAATTCGGTCTGGACAGGGTGTGCCTTCCCTTTGGGGACCACTCGAAAACCCGCGTCTAACGCATCGCCGCCGGTGAGCACAGGGCGAAATCGCTCGATAATTCGCTTCGCAAAACCATGGAACGTGTAGCTGTCGAATCGGCTGGCGTAGTCGGCCCCGCATCGCCGCCACACCCGCTCCTTAAGGTTATTGCTCGCATCAACTTTGAACGCTATGGCCAAAATTCTCTTGGGGTAACGACAAGCTCCCGTGGTCAGCAGGAAGTCAGCGCGCTGGGCGAGCAGTTCAGATTTGCCAGCGCCTGGGCCAGCAGTCAGTGCCACGCACCGTTTGACCTCCCTGACGGCTGCCTCCGCATTTGGCTCCAAAACAATGCCTTCGGATGGCGTCCAATCCTCGGAGGAAATCATTCCGATAGCCCATCGATCTTGGCGATAACGAAATCCGCAAGGCGATTTAGGGACGCAGGCATGGCCGCGCGCAGTTCGTCATCTGTCAGCTTGGATAGAGCCTCGATGTGCGACTTGGGCTTGCTGTCGAGCTTGAAAAGCTTGTGGTAAGCGATGAAGTGCTTACGTTCCTTAAGGGTGTATTGAAGACGATCATGGTGGCTATCTCCGAGCACAGATTTGACCTGAGCCATTTTCGGGACAACTAGGGCTTCAGGGGCCAAGCCATAGGCGTGCGGATAAGCCTTGAGCATCGAAAAATCTAGATCCATTGGCGCTGAGAAAAACACCCCCAGAGGCTCCAGATCGGCGATGTAGGATACATATCCTGGATTCTTTTCGATTTCCAGAATCTTGATGTTGAAATCATTCCAATTTGGCAGGTCTTTGAGTTCATCATCTGACAAATATAGATCACCTGGGCGATGCTTTTTCAGCTCCTTCGCAACGTATTTTATACGTCCCCATCCCCCCCCGAAACGCGCCACATCCAGATCCAACAGCGTGACGTAAGGGATCTTGAGGCCACTAAGCAGCCTCCAGAAGTGGTTGATATGACGACCACCTAGCGGGGCGATGGTAATGGCGGCTTCATCGACTTCAAGCTTCTTCGCTGCGAGCAGCCGAGGCAGGACTATCTCCTCACTGTCGCCCTCCCCTAAGATGACCAGGCGGGAAAAATATACCTCTGGATAGGCCTGTACGGCCTCTCGCACGAACTTGTATGCCTCTCCCTTCTCATTGGGCGGCATTTGAATCTTCGTCACTACGGTGCAGCGCGATTCGTCTAGCCTCAGGTACCTGATGGCCGAAGGCTCTACGCGCCGGAGCATCGAAGGCGCATGAGTCGCGATGAGTGCCTGGGAGTCGGCAAATTTGGAGTCGCCAACCAACCCTTTGAGGGATGAAACGATTCGCCCCAAGTAATGCGGTGACAGGCTGTTCTCTGGTTCTTCCAAAGCGACGATGGTGAACACCGCAGGCCGTAGCTTTTCAGCGTCAAAGGAATTGTCATTACCATGCAGCACCGCTCGCCCGACGGCCTGAGAAGACAAAACCAGCGAGAGGTAGAGCATCGATTTTTGGCCATCACTCAGTCGTGAGAAATCGACTAGTTGCTCCCCATGACCCGGGGAGAAGGACACCGAAAGATGGCGCAGCAGCGACTCGATTTCATTGGCCATGAATGTCACGCTCGGCTGCGTGAAAAACTGGCCCTTGTGAAGTTCTTTCCAAGTCTTGGTCAGGCCGGCGCTGAGACTGAGCACGGATTCATTCTGGGTCAGGCTTTGGGAAATATCCGAGGTGAGCTGCTGGATCGTATCGCGCTGCTCGGTCCAGTTCACGGCTCGCAGCAGACGCCCTAGCAAGGCGTTCGCACCATAGGCGATATGGTCAGCCGGATCCCGGCGAGCTGGAAGGTAGTGAACCTGGATGAAGTTTCGCTCGTCTCTGGGCACCGGGGCGGTGTCGACCGGAGCATCGTCTTCATCCACGTCCAGGACGTACACGAGGCCCTGCTCGATTTCGTCGTCAATTCCGATGGTCGCATCCAGACGATACCTCACTCGGGGCACACCATCAGGAGTATCTAGGCGCATGTGACCAAAGTGAGCGGGAATCGTCGGGTGTTCGTTCTCGACGTCACTGAGTTCGGGAAAGGTGAACTCAGCCTCGATCCACAGCGCTCGCTGATCGGGAGCCTGAGTCTCATCGTGCGGGACAAAGAAATCCGATTTACGGAGTCGCCGCTGATTCGGGTCAAACGAAAAGAGGCGGCAAAGCGCCTGTAGAGTCGCGGTCTTCCCTGAGCCATTCGGCCCGATCAGGAATGTAAGGTCAGACAAATCAACAATTTCTGGTTCTGCACCAAACGATTGAAAACCAAAGATGCGAACGAACTGAAGCTTCAAAGTAGAATCCTTTCCAAGTGAGGTCAGCGGTGCTTGAGGTTATAAGATTCAATGGCAACCAGACGCTCAGTTAATCCAACCACGAGCGTTGCGATCCCTTCGGCTAATACGTCGGACTCTGGCTAAGAGGCAGTCACGACGCGCCAGAGGACGGGGCCTCATGGGGCACATGTTTGGTCTGCACGAGGAAGAGTCGTAAACCACTATGCGTACGCGAGCATTTCACGGATCTTACGCCCCCAGGCTTTATCGTGGATCAGACGTTTATGGTTGTGATCGCTGTTGATGATCTCGTCCTTGGTCAGGGTCGAAAGGACTTCCCAATCCTCGCCAAACTTATAGGTGGCGTTATCCAAATGTGAGCTCTCAAGAAGATAAATCCCACGTTTGACAAAGCCAAAGACGAAGTAGCCTTGGTAGCCACCTCGGCCCGTGGCAAAGAAATCAGGCTCGAATCGAGTAATCTCCCTGATACGGTGCTCGATCACTCCCTGCTCTGAAGGTCGCAGACCGGCCAGATATGGTTTGACGATGGCCTCTGCGCTCTTCCAAGGGTACTTCCCAGAAGGAAGCAAATCCCACTGCAGCTGGCGTGCCTGCACCTTTGCAATGCGCTTGCGCTCAACGTCGAAGATCTCAAACTCCTGGAAGAACTCGAGCATGAGGTTCGCCACGTGAATAAGCGTGGTGGACGGTTCATCGATTTTCACCCGGCGCGTCACGATGTACTCCTTCCCATCAATGACACTCAGAGAAAGGTGCTCCATGGACGGACGAACAAAATCGATGGGGTACACATCCATGGTTCGGATTTGCACACCGCTGTGATCGTTGCCATGCCAGTCTTTCCAGCTCCGGTACTGAGGGACTGATTTTTTGATGAGCGGGAGATCTCGCCGTTTGATCTCCTTGCCGCGCGCATTGAATTCGCTGACTTTGCCGATCGCCGCAGGAAGGATCGAGTCACCGTCTTTTTCAAGGTGAGCGATCGCGAGCCGCGCCTGAAGGTTTTGATCGACCTTTTCTCGCTCAATCACGAACAGCATTTCGCTGGCGCCATGCGAGTGCGCGATGATTCGATTAACGCTGTTGATTGCCTTACCTGTGACCATCACTGTCGTCCCTGCTTTCCGTGAGAGGAGTCCAAGGTAGCACACTGCCAGCAGATCTGAAGCGACTGGTCGCTTGACCGGCATTTGTCTATCGAATCCGCAGCCGTTAGTTGCTAAGGCGGGAGGTTGCTCAGGCGGTGAACGCTCAATGGACGGTAGTCAGGTGTGATGCACTTGGCGCCTAGTCGAGCGATCATCCTTGAGCTGGATCAGGTCCCAATCTGCCCCTGAAGTTCTTTATAGGCTCGTTTGATATCCCAGCGAGACAGAGTTCCCATCGCTCGACGGGCAGTTTCATAGTGCCTACAAGCTGCGAATCGACGACCACACCCACATGGGCACGGGAGTTTATTAGCCCTTCTGCGCTTCATTGAAAGCAGATCAAGCAAGCCCATGAGGACGCCCGCATCCTCGACCCCGAATATCATCCTGTAGTCGTCAATTAGCCCTTGGAAACCATGTGCAAGCTCTCCGAAAGGAAAATGAGCAACGCCCCTCTCCCTTAGCGACTGCGCATACAGAAATGGCACCAAACACAGCTCGACAAACCGTGTAAGCGTCGGTGTAACACCTAATTGCAGCCGCTGGCTCAGCAGTGAACCGAGGCACAGTGAGCGGTCCCCGTTCACGTGATTATCTCTGGAAGATGAAATTCGTCCTCCGATCTCGTAGATAACCCGGCACTGCGCCTGACCTTCGTCGACATTCTAAAACCTTCACTTTAAAGCGCTTTAAGCTCTCCAGTCGCCTTACGCATAGAGGCTCACGCATAATTCGAGCCTGATCCGGTTGAAAAAGCTCAACTCAGCGGCGCAGTGATAACGCGTCTCGGTTCGGCGTTACGCCGAAAACCTTCTTGTATTCTCGACTGAACTGAGAGGGGCTGGCGTATCCGGTCTCAAATGCGACACCTGTAACATTGGATGCTCCGGATGCGAGCAGCCGTCGGGCAGTTAGTAGCCTCAGTTGTCGCTGGTAAGCGAGCGGACTATGTGCAGTAACCGCCTTGAAATGTCGGTGGAACGAGGTGACGCTCATACCGACCTGAGCGGCAAGCCAATGCACACTCATTGGCTTATCGGCGTTCGCGCTGATCCAGTCTGCCGCGATTTTGATTTGTCCAAACCGGGTGTTGTGCGTTCCAATTTGGCGGAGCCTGGAGCCTAGCGGGCTTAACAATAGACGGTAGTAAAACTCGCGCTCGAACTGGGAGCCAAGCACTTTAAGCTCTGCTGGCGTATCAAGCAGACCGATGAAACGAACCAACGGCTCGACAAAACTGCTATCGGCTTGGGCTAACGAGATAGCGCCCGCCTGCGGAGCTGGTTGGGTCGACTCGCTCATATCGAGAAGCAAGCCAGCGACGATCCCTGCGTCGAGCATCAATTCGACACTGATATAGGGTTGTTCCGGGCTCGCCTCTACCACTTCACTCACGAACGGTAACCCGACCGCTGCCACTGCACAGGTGCCCGGATGGCAATCGAACGTACTATCGGCAATGTTCATCCGCTTGGCGCCTTGCAGTAGCAGATAAAACTTCGGCGCGAACAGAGCCGGGGTCGGAGGAACCGGAGCGTCTGTGGATCTGATTGTCAGTTGGGGAAGAGCGTTTGATAGATCGGCGCAGCCGCGATGTCGGCTCGCGATTGCGAGGAGATGTTCCAACATGAGGGATGTCGATCCTAGTCGTGCTCGCTATAAGCCAGCGGTTTCTCAAGCTAAAGCAGTTGGTAGGATCAGGCAAGGCTTTAGCACTATGTAGGATGTGGTCAGGCCGGTTTTTTGTGAAAGTGGCGGCATCCAACGTAACTTGATTTAGAGGAACGACGATGTCAGACCAACACTCACGCTTGCAGCAATTTATGGACGAGGCGTCCATCCGAAACACCATTGCACGTTTCGCCGACAGCGCGACACGCGCAGACCCCGCAATGTTTCACTCGGTTTGGGCTGATGATGGCGAATTCATCATTGGTCAAACACCTCACGGCCAGTACTCTAAAGGCGCAGACAACAATGTGGCGCTGCTTCACAAACTGCGCTCAGGCAAGGAGTTCTTCGTTCAGTTCGCACTGCCGGGGGTGATTGTTATCGACGGTGATCAGGCAACTACTCGCACATTCGTGCATGAGTCTGCACGCGGCCCAGGCGAGAAGTACTACCGCAATCACTGCATTGCGTTCGATGTGCTACAACGCTCGGGAGACGATTGGGTTTTCAAAAGCAGATCCTTTCAGTACCTCTGGCTCGACACCGGAGCGTTCGGCGGAAACGGATTCCCGCTGTTCCCGGCGGCATAGTGCCTGGCCTGACTACCTGCCCCCCGTGACAGGGCTATTCATAGGTCGATACGCGGCTGGTTGGGGCCACAAAGGGCGAGATGTAGTCGCCCGCTTACCAACGATTTGGTCTAGGCAGAACAGCTCACATACGGGCTCTGAAACCGCTTGCGAGCTTCGCAAAAGCGTCAGAGGCAACGCTTTGATACCCGTTTTTTCGACGTAACAATGCCGCTGTGCGACTAGGCAATAAGTGGGTTGTCTGAAGCTCACGCAATCCAGCTTGCTCACGCACTATCGCGTCGGGAAGGATGGTTGCCATGCGACCTTGCTTGGCGACCTTGAGCAAGATGGCAATTGAGTTCGCTTCCAGCACGATGTTCGGCGTGAAACGTTGCTTCTGGCACCAGGCATCCACTGCCGTCCGGGTCGCAAACCCAGGTGCCAGCAATGCGAAACGGAGGGTTTTCAGGTCTGCGAGTGTGAGAGGCGCCTGCCCATCAAAGAGTGAGTCGGCCGTGACCAGACAGAGTTTTTCATCGAACAAAGCTTGACTATCAATCTCGGCGCCGTGATCACCCGTAAATCCTATCGCCAGGTCAAGGGCATCGTTGATCAGAGCGTCGATTATCTGTTCGAGAGACATCTCGGTCAGGGTGATTCCCACCCCCGGATGCAACTCATTAAAGCCATCAAGCAGCGGTGCTACCAGATATTCAGTGAAGGTTGGCGTTACCCCGAGGCGTAACTGGCCGCGTGAAAGGTCGCTGACATCCATGACTGCGCGCCTGCCGGCGTCCAGCTCCCGCAGGGAGCGGCGCGCGTACTCCAGGTACACGCGCCCGGCATCCGTGGGCACGATGCGGCGACCACTGCGGTCGAAAAGCAGTACCCCCATATTACTTTCCAACTGCTTTATCTGTTGCGACAGCGCTGGCTGGGACACATGCAGTGCCTCAGCGGCACGAGTGAAATTGCCATGATCGGCGACGGCCAGCAGGTAACGGATATGACGTAACAGCACGGCCTCACCATAATCTCAGGTTATCGAAGTGATCAGTAATAGGTCTTGGATATTATGGCCTATTTTGGCGATCCTGTGCCTCAAGCAATTCCATCTGGAGGATTGATTATGCCGCACGGCAATGTTTCCAAAACACCCCGCCAAACCTTAACCGAGCGCATCTTGCAGGCCAAGACAGCAAAGAACCTTACCTGGGAGGCGCTATCCGATGGCACCGGGTTGAGCGTGGTCTATGTGACCGCTGCCTTGCTCGGTCAGCATCCGTTACCTGAAGCTGTCGCTGAGGTAGTCGCCGAGCGCCTGGGTTTGGACGCAGAGGCGATCAAGCAACTGCAAATTATCCCGCTGCGCGGCAATGCCGAAGACGTTTCCAGCGACCCGACTATCTATCGATTCCACGAGATGGTGCAGGTCTATGGCACCACACTCAAGGCGCTGGTGCATGAGCAGTTCGGCGACGGCATCATCAGCGCGATCAATTTCAAGCTGGACATTAAAAAAGTCGAAGATCCAGAAGGGGGATCACGTGCCGTGATTACCCTGGACGGCAAATTTCTGCCTTATAAACCGTTCTGAGGACGCCCAAATGAGTGAAGAAAAACGTTTACCATTACCGCCATTCACCCTCGACACCGCTATCCAGAAAGTTCGCGGGGCTGAGGATGGCTGGAATTCCCGAGACGCCGCTAAAGTCGCCCTGGCTTACACCCAAGACACTTATTGGCGTAACCGTGGTGAATTCATCGAAGGTCGCGCCCAGGCCCAGGCGTTCCTTGAACGAAAGTGGCGCAAGGAACTGGACTACCGATTGATCAAAGAGCTGTGGGCTTTTACCGATAACCGCATTGCCGTGCGCTACGCCTATGAATGGCACGACGATTCGGGCAACTGGTTCCGCTCGTACGGCAATGAGAACTGGGAGTTTGCCGCAAACGGGCTTATGCAACGGCGCTTTGCCTGCATCAATGACCTGCCGATTGCTGAATCCGACCGCAAGTACCACTGGCCTTTGGGGCGGCGTCCGGACGACCACCCTGGTTTGAGTGAACTTGGGCTCTAATACGCGATTACCTTCTCTGATGCATACGAATAGCAGTTTGGGCGCCCTTAATAAGACCATGACAGGTCAAAAACGGGCGACCCACACTGTCACAGTTCGAGCTTACTAGTCTGTTGGAGCGGCTGGGACTTGAGCGCGTCCTCAAATAGTCAGCCTCGGACCGGCAGCGTTAAGCTGAATTTCTCGGGACCAAGTCCGCATGCAGCCAAAAGCGCGTAGACGCTCAATAGCTGAGATAGAAAATTTCTTTTACTACTTTGAATCAGATAATGCCTGCCTCCTTGCCCCCGCTGCACACAGTTCGAAAAGTCCTCTCAAAAATACTGTTCCATTTGAGGTCATTATGGCCTCCTCCATCCGTCATTAATGCGAAAGAGAAGTGGCGAGCATCCTTGGGAGCGGCTTTGGGCATTCTGGTCGTAGCAACTGCCTCAGCGCTATGGCTGTATGGCATACCAGCGGCAGAACATAGCGCTCTTGCCCTCGCCATCGTCGCGCCCATAGGGGCGAGTGCTGTGCTTGTGTTTGCAGTGCCATCCAGCCCACTGGCGCAACCTTGGTCAGTCGTCGCCGGGAATACCCTATCGGCCGTGATTGGCATTGCCTGCGTCAAATGGATACCAGATGCCACCCTCGCCGCAGCTTTCGCAGTGAGCCTGGCAATTGCGGCCATGCTGGCTGCCCGATGCCTACACCCCCCTGGTGGGGCAGCAGCCTTGTTAATGGTTATCACGGGCTGCGACCAGTTCCAATATGTATTAAGCCCAGTGCTGCTCAATTCTTTGCTGCTGGTTGCTGCCGGTCTAGTTTACAACACATTCACCCGGAGCCCCTGGCTGCCTATACATTCTTCAAAAGTACAGCCGCCAACGAGCAGGTTCAGCAACGCGGACCTGGACGCAGCGCTTGTTCTTCGTAACCAGATTCTGGACATTCGCAGGGATGATCTTCAGGACCTTCTGGAGCAAGCAGAGGCATTTGCCTATCAGCGGAAAATCGGCGACCTGCGTTGTAAAGACATAATGAGCACAGAACCGATTGTCGCCCGCCAGGAAATGCCCCTACGCGAAGCCTGGACCTTAATCCGCAAACACAAGATCAAGGCGCTCCCTGTTATAGACAAGCAACGCCATCTACTAGGCATCGTGACGGTCGCCGACTTCATGCAGCAGGTGGATTTCGACGCTCATGAAGGTGTGGGATGGCATCTTAGAGCCTTGCTTCGTCAAACTCGCAACGGGCATAGAGCAGCAGTCGTTGGCGAAATCATGAGCCGGACAGTCCGCGTTTCCAGTGCAGACCGGCTGCTCATTGATCTAGTCCCAGTGTTCTCGGAAAATGGCCACCGCCACATCCCGATCATTGATGCCAAACGACATCTGATAGGCATCATCACCCAGTCCGACCTGGTCAAAGCGCTTTACCAAGCGGTGCGGGTGTAGGCAGCGTTTGGGCTTGGGATATGCGTACGTGCCTGAAGCGCAGTCGATGTTGTGACATTCAGCGACTGAGCCGCTACCCAGAGCATGCCTGGTGAAAAAGCCCTTAGTTGACGCCAACGACAGCTAAAGCCTCTGACGATTGGCAATTATTCAGCCAATTTCTGCCTGTCGCGACCGTCCGCTATGGGTCGATTGCTGCCTGTCGTGACGGGCAGCAGGCGGCCACAAGCGGCCTATGAAAATCTCTACGAGACTCGGGACTATTCAGCTTAATCGGCACCCACTCAAAGCGCTTATACCCCATATGCTGAATTTGGATTTCAACGTCCAGCGCAAGCGCGATAGCATCCTCAGGCATCCGAAGTCACCTTCTTCCCGCCAGAGAACACCACCATGCTTAAACCCTTGGCTTTTGCCGTGTTGTCAGCCATCACTTGCTCAGTGGCCTTCGCGCAAACAGACCCAGCAGACGGCCCCGCCGCCCATAGTTTCACTTTCGGCTCACTGACGATCACCGCACTACGTGACAAAGTGCACAGCATGCCTAACGACGGCAAGGTGTTCGGCAGCACCCAGGGCACCCAAGCGGTTGCCGGAGTATTGGCGGCAGCGGGCGCCCCTACCGATCAGATCACCCTGGGCATCGATGCGCTGCTGGTCAAGGACGGCCAGCACACGGTGCTGCTCGACACCGGCCTGGGCCCAAGCGCTCAAGGCGTTTTGATCCCGAGCCTGGCCAAGGCCGGCTATACGCCCGAACAGATCACCGATGTGCTGATCACCCACGTGCACAGCGACCATATCGGCGGCCTGGCGACAGCCGAGGGCAAACAAGCCTTTCCAAAGGCGGTGGTACGGATTTCCAGCCCGGACTGGAAATGGGTCCAGACTCAGCCGGAACTGGCGGACTTGATCAGGATCATCACCCCTCAGGTGAAGACTTTCACGCCGGGCGACAGCGTGGCCCCGGGCATTCGCTCCGTGCCGCTCAAGGGCCATACGCCGGGGCATGTGGGGTATCAGATCGAATCCGGCAAAAACCGTGTACTGGACGTGGGTGACCTGGTGCACAGCTCAATCATTTCACTGGCCAAGCCTGACTGGGCGATCACCTTTGACAATGATGAAGACGAGGGCGTGAAGATTCGTCGTGCAGAACTGACGAAACTGGCCGCCAGCCATGAGATCATTTTCGCCCCGCACTTTCCGTTCCCCGGCATCGGCACAATCGCAGCCGAGGGTGATCACTTCATCTGGCAACCGGCCAAGTAAACAACTCCGTTGGAGCGCCGCGGCTCAGGGCCGGGCCGCGGCCTCCAGCATGGTGCGCAGCCAGCAGTGGCCTGCGTCCTTGTCGAACCGTGAATGCCACGCTGCATACAAGCTGTAGCGCCGCACCCCCACCGGCAACGGGAAAGACTCTAGGGTTTCGGCATACCGCGCCAGGAACTGAGCCGGCAACGTACACACCAGATCCGTCGCCTGCAGCATCACCGGCACCAGGCTGTAGTACTGCACCGAAACGCCCACTCGCCGGCTGCACCCCAGCTTCGCCAACGCCTCATCCACAAACCCGTAAAAGCCCCCGCCATCACCCGATACAATCACGTGCTCAAGCTGCGTGTACTGCTCCAGCGACAATGGCCCCGCACCGCGCGGGTGGCCGATGCGCTGGGCCATCCTGAATTCCTCTTCAAGCAACGGCTGCTGAGAGGCTTTGGCCACCGAGTCTTTGCCGGTCAGAGCCACATCGACTTCGCCGTTCTCCAGCTGTTCGGCGAGCCTAGCCTTATCAAGGCTACGAAAGGCAAAGCGAATGCCCTGGCAGCCGGCTTCACGCGTCAGCTGGATCAAACGCGGCCCGATGATGGCGCCGCCGTTGTCGTTGGAGGCAATGCAAAACGTGCGGTCGGCGGTCAGCGGGTCGAACTCGGGCGTGTGGTTGATCACGTCTTCCAGCGCCTGCAAGGCCAGGCGCAACGGCTCCTGCAACCGCGCGCCGTGCGGGGTCAGGATCATGCCCTTGCCCGACAGCGCCGGGGTGAGCAACGGGTCGCCAAACAAGTCACGCAACCTCGATAGTTGCGCAGACAGCGCCGGCTGGCTGATGGCCAAGCGTGCGGCCGCGCGGGTCACGTTGCGCTCATCGAGCAAGGTGCTTAGGGAGGCCAGCAACGCCAGATTATGGCCGGTGATATTCATGACGGTTATGCCCCGTATCCCAAGAGTCGATTTCACGGTGGAGGGGAAGCTGTATAGCATTTTCACCCATCAACCGGTTACAACCAGGAGGTCAAACCCCATGCACACTTACCATTTCGGCAACGTTTCAGTGATGCGAGTGACCGAACAACGCGGTCCCGGATTTGCCCCCGAAGCGCTGTACCCCGACTGGGATCCCCTGGCGCTGGAACAGCATCACCGCCTCATGGTGCCGGACTGCTTCGACCCGCAATTGAATCGTTTTATCGCCAGCATCCATACCTGGGTGGTCAAGACACCCCATCACACCATCCTGGTCGACAGCTGCGCCGGCAACCACAAGGAACGCCCGGGCATGCCGCGCTTTCATCAACAGCAACTGCCGTTTCTTGAGCGCCTGCTCGAAGCGGGCGTGACGCCCGAGTCGGTGGACTACGTAATGTGCACGCACCTGCACGCCGACCACTGCGGCTGGAACACGCGCCTGATCGATGGGCGCTGGGTGCCGACGTTTCCAAACGCCAAGTACGTTTTTTCCCGCGCGGAACATGAGTACTGGCTCGACCAGATAGGTCAGGACAGCTTCAACGCCAACGTGTTTGAAGACAGCGTGCTGCCGGTGATTGAGCAGGGCCAGGCGCAAATCGTCGATAACGAGGGCCTGATCGGCGACGCCTTGCTGATTCATCCCACGCCGGGCCACAGCGTCGGACATCTGGCCATCGAACTGGTGCACCGCGCCCAAGGGGCCATTTTCAGCGGCGACATCATGCACCAACCCCTGCAGGTGTTCCGCCCCGAGTGGAACAGCTGTTTTTGCAGCCACCCACAACAGGCGCGAGCCTCACGTCACTGGTTGCTGGAACAGGCCGCCGGGCGCGGCCTGACCGTGTTCACCAGCCACTTCGCCAAAACTTCGGCAGGCCTTGTGACCGAAGCGAACGGCCAGTTCGACTGGCGTTTTATCTGACTTGATCGGGAGCAACTCAATGACAGCACTTACCTGTACCGAATTCATGATCCCCAGTGGTACGCCAGGCATCGAACTGTACGTACGCAACAAACGGCGCTCGGACATGGCCGACTGGTCGGGCGAAAAAACCGTGCTGTTCGTCGCAGGTTCTACCTATCCAGCGTCGAGCACGTTTGACCTGCCACTTGATGGCCAGTCCTGGATGGACCAACTGGCGCAACAGGGTTATGACACCTACCTGGTGGACGTGCGCGGGTATGGCCGCTCCAGCAAACCCGCAGAGCTTGCACAACCCGCTGCAGACAACCCACCGGTGGTACGCACACCGGTTGCAACCGACGATGTCGCCACGGCCGCGGCTTTTGTGCGCAAACGCAACGGAGTCAGCCGTATCAACTTGATTGGCTGGTCGTGGGGCACCTCGTTGATGGCGAACTATACTGCCGAGCACAACGACAAGGTGGTCAAGTTGGTGCTGGTGGCGCCGCAATGGATTCGCGATACCCCGAGCCTGGCCGACAGCGGCGGCGCACTGGGGGCCTACCGAATCGTCAACCGCAGCGAGGCCAAGGCGCGCTGGCTCAATGGCGTACCCGCCGAACGCCACGAAGCCGTACTGCCCGAAGCCTGGTTTGAAGCCTGGGCCGTCGCTACTTTCGGCCCCTGCGAAACACAGATCAAGGCCCCTAACGGTACTGTACAAGACAGTCGCGAATTCTGGGCCGCCGGACGTTCACTATACGATCCGGCCATGATCAGGGTGCCGGTGCTGATCGTGCATGCCGACGGTGACCGTGACTGTCCGCTGGAGATGTCCCGTACGGTGTTTTCAAAACTGATCAATGCCGTCTACCGGCGCTGGGTGGAAATCGGCGAAGGCACACACAGCGTGTTTATGGAGCGCAATCGCTGGCAGGTAATTGGAGCAGTGCGCCAGTTCTTAGATGAGTGAATCTCCCCGGTTTTCCTGGATATGCCGAAGTCTCGAAAAGGTGCAGGCTAAGAAGGTTCAATCAGTCCGTTCATGTCCGAAAACTGCCCCCTGTGAGGGGCAGTTTTGGGTCGGTAGCGGTCGTTTGTGAGCGTCCGCTATTGGCCGTTTTCTGCCTGTTACAAGAGGCAGCAATCGGCCAAGAGAAGCCATCCGATCAAGGACGGTTTGCGGTCAAATCTTCGGATAGCGCGGTCTGTGTCCCAGCTTGATGAGCGGCAAACTCCTCAGCTCCAAACCTCGGTACCTCCATGCCGATATTACTCAGTCTCTCCAAGCGGGCGCTCTCTCCTAATACATAAGGCTCCTGGTCTTGACGCGGAAGAAAACCCTGATGCATCCGCACCTCAAAAATTGTCCGTGAAACTCCGTTGATACTTTCTACAAAGGATGTCGAAACCGGTGAGCGTTGAACGCTTGCTTGATGTACCACGGCCCCCGCTTCCGTTTCCGTTCCTCGAATCCTGAGCAATGCCCATTCTTTCCCAGGTGAGCCAGACATGACCAGTTCAACGGTGACGCCTCCATTCCCTTCGTAACCTCGTACGATTGGCCTTTCCAAGCTGGAGGCGCCATAACAATAATTGCCCTCCCAAAGCCCTACTACTTGAGCAATGAACACCAATGGCGAAATGAGCGCTTTCAAACACGACATGCTGCGATCTCAATGAACAAGGCAGCGCAGCATAGAAAACCCGGAGCTGTTGACCTATAGCACTACTTATCCATAAGCTGTGCATATGACGTACAGCCCAGACGATATATTTCCTCCCTTCGAAGCCCTACAGGCTGCCCTTGCCGCCGCCAGAACCGGCTCCTTCACTGCTGCGGCAGCGGAACTGGACGTTACACACGCGACCATCAGCCGACGTGTGGAAATGGCTGAAAAATGGTTTCAATGCTCCTTGTTCGACCGACATGCGCGCGGTGTCACCGTGACGGCCACGGGGCAAATTGCACTGGCCAAAGTCGCCCACGCCTTCGACCAACTGAAACAAGCGCGACAGCCTCGGCCCGTCGGCCAATCCTTACCCATCGTCAAATTGGCCACTACGTCATCCTTCGCGCGTTTCTGGTTGATCCCGCGCCTGACCGAACTGGAAGGTACGAATCAGGATTTACGTATCGAACTGATCACCTCTGCGCTGAATGCCAGCCTTTCCTCAGGTGAGGTCGATCTGGCCATCAGATACGGGCGTGGACAATGGAATGACGGAGACGAGGAGCCACTATTCGAGGAATCGCTTTGCCCCGTGGTGTCACCCGAAGTCCTCGCCATGAACGAACAGCCGCTGTCCTTGATACAGGACACTGCGCTGCTTCACACCGGCGACACGACACTGTGGCGAGCGTGGATGAGCCATCACGGCAAACGCCTGACTTCGAAGCCCATCGACAGGGTGATGGGTGACTACGCCCAGTCAATCGAAGCCGCCCGCTCAGGATTGGGCATCGCACTCTGGAATCCGGCGATTCACGCTCTTGATGCATTCAATGGACAATTGATTGCGTTGAATGAATTGAGCTGCCCAAGCCCGCTGAGATTCTTCCTGCTGTCGAAGCCCGGCCCGGCTCATACACCGCCAATGAGGGTTCGGTCGAGGCTTCGCCGGTTATTGAGTAAAGGCTTCACCGTTTGAAACCAAGGGGCGAAAACGTCCCTTTCGTACTGATTCAGGTGCTTCAATGAAGGGCAGCAATGGGTCGATAGCACCCGCTCACGACTGACCGCTATCGGCCAAAGCAGTCGCTCCCTTCCTATTCGAAACAGTGGCAATTAAGTAGATACCGCTCTGGAAAAAAGTGATCTTTCCTCGTAGTCGTTCCAGGAGTCGGCATTAAGCTGTTTTCTCAGGACCGGTAACGCCGCCGCTTCAGCAAGCGAACTTTATGACGGCAATTCAACAGCAGCTGTCGGTTAGGGGAAACTAGGGGTCAGACACTATTATTAAACGTCGTCTGACCCGCAGAGGGCGCTTTCCAACCGGAAAATAAATCCGTCCCTTTTTCTACAGTGATGGCCCTCTCATTCCCCGTCACATTGGATCTTTCTTTATCAAACTGCCGCTCTAGACTGGCTTCATCCCCCTAGGCCACTCGGAAAGAACCCCATGTCCGCCCACGACTTCGACTGCCAACCCTATCTGCGCGGCAGCACCCTGAGGCTTCAACCTCTGGCATACAGAGATCTGGACGCTATGTTTCACGCAGCAGCTGATCCACACATCTGGGGAAGCCATCCCGCCAGGGATCGCTATAAACGCGATGTGTTCGAGGCGTACTTTTCCTCTCTACTCGCCACGAAGAAGGCGCTCGCGGTCATTGATATCGCCTCAGGGGATATCGTTGGCACATCAAGCTACTACACGCCGCCGGATCTACCGAATAGCATTGCCATCGGCTTTACCTTTCTGGTGCGTGTGAAATGGGGTGGCGATGCCAACCGCGAGCTTAAGCAGTTGATGCTGGAGCATGCATTCCGGGCTTACGACATCGTCTATTTCCACATAGCGCCTACGAACATTCGTTCGCAAACGGCCACGCTGAAGTTGGGCGCGGTGCATTTGTATGACGCAGAACTAAAAATATCCTCCGCGCCGGCCTTGGCGAAGTGTTACGGACTGACGCGCGTTCACTGGGAGGCATCGCTGGGGTTAAAGGACGGTCACTCATCTACGGATGTTCCAACCCAAAACCCGCGTTGAGCAAATCCGGCTAAGCCACATACCCTTATCTTCAGGATTTCCACGCGGTAAAGGACCGCTTATTCCAATCCCCATAAGCCCAAGTCGCTCAGGAGTGCCTGCAACCAAGCGTATCAATTGCGCATTTAAGCAGCGCGGCGGCTCAGTGTGTTTTCGTCAGCTCACTCGTCTGGTCCAGGCAGACCTGCATATACCCGCGCCACAGGATCCCTGCAAAAGCCTTAAGTGGAAGTGCGGCTAGCGCATTTTTTGCATAGAACGTGTAGGTCCAGCGAACCTTGGTTCCACCGGTCCCGACGTCAGTGAACCACCACTGGCCTTGAGCATGGGTGGCCAAATACTTCACCGCAAATGTGAACTCATTTATACGGTAGGCAAAATAGTCCCCCTGCTTAAACTCGGTGACTTCTTCGCGCGCCGTATTGCCGTCGGCCAGCACCACGTGCCGCCAAGACCCCGGCTGGTCCCATGGACCGCTTACATCACGGGTGGTAACGACTGCTGGTAACGGACCGTATCCGGTTAGGATTTTGGGCAGTACATCTTCGGCGACGATGAATTCAAAAATTTGTTGCCGAGGTACAGTGAAGGTTTCTTCCAATGTGACTGAGATGGGGTGCATATCAACGCTCTCTTGGATGGTAGTTTGGGGAGGCACGCAACCGTTCAGCGCCAGCGCTGCGGTAGCAAAAGAAAAAATAAGGGGTAGTGACACAGTGCGTAAACGGCGCATGTTTTGGAACCCATCGATACTGAGCCGCCATTATCTGGCAACCAGGTTCACTCGAACATTCGCGTTTCTCGGAAGTAAAGGAATGGCCTATCTGCGGCACTTCAGGCCAATTCGCCGTCCTACAAAGGGTATTTTTTCAGATTTCCAATTTCCCCCAGGCATGCAGACGCGCTCACTAGGGGAAGGATTGTAAATAGCCGCTCGCGAGGTTCACTAGTTGCTCGCGTACCAAGTTGACGGCGGCATCATCGTAATCCTGTTCGAGCAGTTCTCTCACCGGTCCGGCCACTGCCCCCAATAGCACTAAAGCGACCGTCTCAACTTTTGCAATCTGTCTATCGCTGGCGCTGCTGAGTACGCCGCAGACCGCGCACAACATACGCTCACGGGCGATGGCGACCAAGGCAGCCCCACCATGGCTTTCGCTTATGGCGTAGAGAGCACGGCACGCATCTGCGCGTAACAGTTTTGCATCTAGAAACGCATTAGCTATCGCGGCGCCCATCTCGCCGGTGGTCGCCCCTTGGCTCGCAACACAAGCTTGTTCGATTGCCTGCGCTACCGACTCGAGATGCCGTTTCAACACCCCCGCCAGCAGAGCCCGACGATTGGAGTAGTACTGGTATACAGTGCCTACCGAGACGCCTGCGCGCTCGGCCACACGGGTAGTGTTGCAGCCAGTAAGTCCTTCCTTGACCAACACTTGTAGGGTGGCCTCGTAAATGGTCTCGAGCGTCGCCACGGAACGCGCTTGGGCCGGACGTTTACGCGGTAGATCGGGTGTACTGATCAAATTCATATCTCGATTCACCTCTATTCCACCTAAGCAAGAATGTTCGGAAGTGTAGGCGATATCATCTAGGCAGCGACGCTGATTAAAAGACGGTGCCCGTCCAAGCGGAAGCCGTCTCTGGCTATATGGACAGCAAACTTACTCATATGTCAGGCGCATGGCTTGCCAACGCGTCTGTTCGAACTGTTCAGAGTCCCGCGCTGGATACTACCGGCCATGACGTAGAATATAACTTCCTGCCCGTCAGGCCTGGCATGCGCATGCATACCCTAAGATCTCAATACGATTACCCTGACGCTGACGGTCATTTCTTAGCGGCTTACGCACCGGCAACCGGAGGTTGAATCCTGGTACGCCCGGACGGCTACATCGGCCCCAGGGGATAGTCAACAACATCGAAGCGCTGGAAAGGCGCCTAGGATGCAATAAGATCGATTTCGACAACGGCACGAAGAGGTAGCGAGGCGACGCCGATACAGCTGCGAGCAGGGTACGGTGCTGTAAAATATCGTGCGTAGACCGCATTCATAGCTGCGAAATCGGACATATTCGTCAGATAAACGCCCACACGGACGACATCCGATAATGTTTTGCCGGCAGCGTGCAATACAGCCGTAAGATTCGCAAAAATTTGCTCGGTTTGGGCTGTCACATCGCCCGCTATCAAATCACCGCTCTGAGGATCCTGCGCCGTTTGACCGCTCAGAAAGAGTAAATCACCGCTTTTAATCGCGGCTGAAAAAGGACCGGCCGACGTGGCAATCTTGTCGGTGACAATAGCTTCGCGTTGCATAATATCGCTCCAGGTTTAGACAGTTAGGATGGTAGCGCCGGTAGTGCACCGGCTTTCTAGATCGTGATGCGCTTGCGCGGCCTCGGACAACGGATATCGCTGATTAATCGATATCTTGAGTTTTTTTGTGGCGATGGCGTCAAACAGATCAGCCGCAGCTGCGTCCAATCCGGCTCGCGTTGTGGTGTAGTTGAATACAACGGCACGAGTAAGAAAGAGCGATCCGTTATGAGCAAGCGCCGCAGGGTCGACTAGAGGTGCGGGACCGGAAGCTGAACCACTGATTACCATCAAGCCTCGTGGCTGCAGGCAATCCAGCGACTGGGCAAAAGTATCCTTTCCGACGGAGTCATATACGACAGGCAGCATCGCGCCATTCGTGATTTCGCAAACACGCTCCACGAAGTTTTCACGAGAGTAATTGATAGTGTGGTGGCATCCGTGAGCTCGTGCTATTTCAGCTTTTTCTTCGTTCGACACTGTGCCGATAACAGTAACGCCGAGTGATGCGGCCCACTGGCACATCATGAGACCTAGGCCGCCGGCAGCGGCGTGCACTAATATCGTGTCTCCAGGCGTGACTTTGTAAACTTGACGTAGGAGTACTTGAGCGGTTATCCCTCTGAGCATCAAGGTAGCGCCCACCTCGTCCGAGATGCTGTCCGGCAAATGCACTAGACGGCTGGCACAGACTAAACGAGCCTCGCTGTAACTTCCGATGAGGCCAGCATAGGCCACGCGATCTCCCGGTTTGAAGTCAATTACGTCTGTGCCAACAGCATCAACAACGCCCACGGCCTCCATACCAGGAGTGAAGGGAAGAGACGCCCTCTTGCGTCATCAGCGCCCTTTTTGATTTTGCCGAGGAAGCACTATGCCAGTCGACGGGCCTTTACCTGGGACGGGTGATCAACACGACATCAATGCCGATGCAACACGTTGTCTGATGGCTCGTCATCCCAAGGATTGGCGGTTGCAAAGCCTGGAAGGGACTGACGACTACTCCACTCTCTTAACATGTGTTGCATATTCAAAATTTGCTGCTATTCAACATTCAATTGCCCCATGATTTCGATATTTCCTTCCGGCAATATCTTTACAAAGAGCAGGCTTCCATATTGAGGTTTACCCGCTTTGCGATAACCCGCCGATTGGATCAGGTCGTTGATGCATGTACTGTGAGTCACCAACAACAGACTCCTTTCGCTGTTCTTGTGCTGGGCCAATCGCCGAATGATGTCTTGCCCGCAAATGGTGTGTCGGCTGGATAGCAGCTTTGCGTCACCCAACATGGATTGTGCGGTCTGAACGGCTCGCAGCAGTGGGCTGGTAAGAATATCCACATTTTCGAGGCCCATATTCGCCCTGATTTGTTCGCCGGTCTTTTTTGCGCGCTGACTGCCGAATACGGTGATTCCATCGGCGGGCCCCAAGCACGGGTTACTTGAGCGATCGCAGCGTTCTTCATGCCTGATCAACACCGCCAGGTCGCCATTTTTCCAGTCATGGATCAGCATTAAATCTGCTAGCCCATTATTTTTATTGAGGTCCTGGATGTTTTCTTTTGCGAAACTGGTATACGAAAAAAACAACACGGCGAGCAGACCAACGGCAGCGACAACTTTGTGAACTGTATGATCCAACATATCCAACCCACCCTTCAGACTTGCTGATAACGATAAGAACACCAAGTCTGGGGATCGCTGGATAAACTGAAAATCGGACTGCTCCGATAATATAAAAAGTACTGTTCGCCTCGAAATTTATTTTCAGATCATTCTTAAATACGGCGAATACGTTCACCGGTAGGCTCGACGACGACTCAGTCTTGACGCAGCGCTGCGGGGCAAACAGCAATGACAAATAAGTATTTACGTGTGTTAATTTTAGATAACGTTCATGCGCAATCCCTACAATTGGAAAAAATGCTCAACCGAATGGGCTATTACTGCATTGCCATAAGCTCCTCACTCGACGAATGCGTTAAGTTGAGTTTTGCTGGACCTAAAAGATTTGATTTACTACTGGCCGCTGAGCCGATGTTAAGGCAGGACCAATGCGCGTCGGCAACATTCGAAAAACTTGGAATCAACAACCTTTTCGCCTACAGCTGCCCGGCCCTCACTCCTGATGTGAAGTGGGCGGTAAGAGGAGAAGGTTGTTATCGAAACGGCATGCCCGAGTACGAGGTGCTTGAACAGTTCATGGCCCGCTTGATCCCCGCCTCTGGAGGCTTTCGTCGCACCACGTGTGACTGGCGACTTGTCTGCAGCGATGAATATTGAGCTGTCCGGTTCCTTGCCGGAACCTCAATCAAATTCTGAGGGGCGTCCTGTGTAGGGCTGGCAATCGTGTTGCGAGTACCGCAGCAAGAAACACGCTTCCTGACATCAAGAGTAAGCCCGCCGCAGCGTAGCCCATCGCGGCCTCTGCCACCTGGCATAGACTATTGGAAAAAAAATTAGGCGTGATCAGGCTGGCGAAAAATAAGCCCATGACGGGAGCTCGCTGGGCAGCCACAACAGAATCAATCATCGCTGAAAGCAGCGAAACCGTAGCAATACCTCCCAGGAAAACGCCGAGTAAAATGGAAAACATTACGTGGGCGAACGCGTATTCCCATTTAATGGTGAAAATCAAAAGCGACAGCGTCCCCGTCAGCGCAAACGAGGTGATCAGTACCCGACGAGCGCCATATCTTCTAAATACTGATGCACCATAGAAGGCGAACAGATTTCCAAAGGCGTACGCGCTGACTGCCAACTGACCGAATTGCCAAGTAAAGCCACTCTCTTCACGGATGTGGTAAAGATAGTTATCACGAAAGCTGGAAATGCACAGACTCAACAATACGGTCATCGCCAACAACAACATCACGCGGCGAGACACTATCGAACTGGCTGGTGGTTGTTGTGCTGGGTAGATGTCCAGCCGCTGAGGCGCCGTTGCCTCAGTGAGCCAGGGTTTTGCGAAAGCAAAAATCGCTATCGCCATCGGCAGGCCTGCCAAACCGAACGCGATAAGGGGCTCATGCCAATCCGTGGCGCCGCCGATGATAGGGCCCAGATTCACCGCAATTAACGCCCCTGCCCCCATGAAAAAGAATACCGTCGCAATCACGTTGGATCGTTGGCGCGGAAAGTAATGGATGCCCATCGTCAAAATGGCCAGCAAATTTAACGCGCTCCCGGCCCCCACAACCAGCCGCGTAGCGAACATGCCCTGGAAATCCTGGGCGTACGCTGTCCACACCGTCGCCAATGAGGCTATCAACAGCCCGGCTATGGCCAGCCCTTTGCGGTTGACGACTCGAACCAGATAACCGGCACCTAAACTGGCGGCCCCCAAGCCGAACTGGATGGCCTCCGATGCCATTTGCACTTGCTGCTGCTTGAGGCCGAGGTCGTGTCGAATACTGCTGGCGAATACCCAAAAAATACGCCTGTCCATGGACACCAACAGACACGACAAGCCGAGTAACGCGAACATCCAAAATGCTGTCGAGTGCTTATCTTTCATAATCGGATGCCGTGAGTTCCTGATCAAGTTGACGCCACTGCTGCATGATCTCGCGCACGTGCGCACGGGAATGTGATTCGTCTATCGGTGTTTTGGCGCGCAGCAGGCGTTCAAGCCTTTGTGCGGCCAGCGCAATGTCGACCCACCGCATTGAAAGTGCTGCACCGTGCAGACGATGGGCTCTGTGTAACGCAAGTTCCGATTCACCTTGAATCATCGCCTCCAGTAGATGAAGCAAGTCTTCGAGCATCGATTCCCGGATCTGGCTCAGGCCAAGGCTGGTCGGCTCTGGCTGCTCTTGTGCAACGGCAACGTCACACCACAACTCAATGGTCGCCTTTAACTTAGCCAACTGAATGGGCTTACTCAGCATGCCATCCATATCTGCTTCAAAACAGCGCTCGGCATGGTCATGCCCGGTGGACGCAGAGATAGCGATAATCGGGCAACGTAGGCGCCGCTGACCAGCCTCAAGGGCCCGTAATTCAGTGGCCACGGTGTAGCCATCCTTGTCGGGTAAGTCACAGTCCAGCAATACCAGGTCGAATACCTGCTCTTCAAATTGCAACACAGCCTGGGCCGCGTCAGGCGCGAGTGCCGCGTCGAACCCAAACTGATGCAACTGTGCCAGCAACACTTCCTGGTTGGCACGGGCATCCTCCACCACCAGAATGCGCAGAATGGCAGGTAACTTGCATGTCCGCGGTTCGTTAACCTCTGCTTGAGTAAAGACCGCGGGTACGAGCGGTTCGCCTGGGGCAGGCGCTTTAGCCGGTGCCGTCGTTAATTGCGCGTGTATTGAAAACGCCATCACCGTGCCCTCGCCTACTTCACTGGTGAGCGACAGGGTGCCGCCCATCAGCTCAACCAGCTCCCGGCATATCATCAGGCCAAGCCCGGTGCCTCCGGATCGTTTATACGAGTGCTCGGCTTGCGAATACGGCATGAACAGCCGTTCCTGGATGTGCGCAGAAATACCGATACCCGTATCGACCACTGTAATATCGAGCGCTTTCAGGTCAAAAACGTCGGTACTGCTTACAACAACCTTCACCTTCACCGAACCGTATTCAGTGAATTTAATCGCATTGGAAATCAGGTTGTGCAGGATCTGAGTCACCCTCCCCTGATCCAGCATCAAGTACTCAGTGGTGTCAGGCGCTTCCAGGCTTAGGCCGACACCCTTGCTCTGGGCACGCAGTCCGTAGAGCGCGACAGCCTCTCTCGCCAGTACTGCGGGATCTACAGCCTCAAGTTCCAGAAGCAATTGCTCTGCATCGAGCCGTGACAAATCCAGTACATCATCTAAGAGCGTCAGCAGCGTGTTGGCACCGCTGCTGGCCAGCGAAGAGAGATGCCGCTGTTCATGATCGAGGCGGGTCAGGGACAACAACTCCACAGCCGCCAGCACCGCGTTCATGGGTGATCGAATTTCGTGGCTCATCACCGCGAGGAACTTTGCCTTCTCACGCTCACTGTGCACTGCCCGACGACGTTGCCGGTGGGTTTGATGCACCAGCCCGAGCAATATCGCCAGCATCAGACCTGCGAGAATGACTTCGTGCAAATAGTCTTCAAGGATCGACTTGGAAACGGTTGTTGCGCCATATCCCGAGGCGAGTAGCCAATGCTGGTGCAGATGGTAGGCGCTCTCTACCGATATCGATCCCAATGTCTTTTGCAGTATTGAAAGCAATATAGTCTGGTCGTCACGCACGGCCATGCTGACCTCGGAATTCATCGAGGCGATCACTCCGGATAGCTGCAACACACCCTCGAATTTCGAGCCGAAGTACGGGATCAGATAAGTCTCGGTATCGAGTACTGCGTCAGCATCACCCTCTTCAACCAATCTCAAGGCTTCCATCGCCGAATTGGTTTTTATGATGCTGACGTTCTTGAGGCTACCCTCCAATATGGACTCGAAAGGTCCCCTGGCTGCGATCGCTACCCGCTTGCCTTCCAGTTGGGCCAGATCAAATATCAATGGTGTTTTAGCCTGCGAGATCACCACGGCAGCACTGGAATGGTATGGATCAGTCAATGCGAGGCCAGGAATCTGCAACGTCGGGCCGATGCTTCGCATCGTGGAGATCAGGTCCACTTTGCCCTGTTGCAAAAGGGTGATTCGCGCACTGCCGCCCTCTGTCAGTACGTAATTGAAGGTGATGCCTAGCTTGCTTGAGATCGCATTGAGGTATTCGGCCGACAGTCCCGATAGCTTGGTGCCCTCCATGTACTCCAACGCACCGAACCCTTCCAAGACCGCAACGCGCAGCACTGGATGCTCGGTAATCCAAGCCCGCTCGGCGTCGGTCAGCCGGAGCGCCGCGTCCAACTCATCTGCCTGCGCGCCGGAGTGAAACAAGGTAGAAACCAGTAAAAATAGGGCAAGCCAAACACGATTCATGGCGCGCCAAGGGTGTCTTTGAGTTTGAACAGGCCGTTATTCGAGGTCACACCCAGCTTGCGAAATGCGGCGGTTTTTTGGGTGCTGATCGTCTTGATACTGCGGTTGAATTTTTCGGCAATTTCCGAGACTGTCATCCCCGCCAGGTAACAGCGAATAACCTCCTGTTCTCGCGCAGATAGCGATGCCGCTTGTAACGCATCATTCGGCTCATCGGCAATTTTGTCACTACTTTGGGTGGTCGCTTCGGCGACGCTGTACGACATCTCGGCGTTTAAATAGACCGCGCCGGATGCAACGGCGTGGATGGCGCGAACAAGAGCTGGCAGGTCTTCCCCCTTGCCGACAAAGCCGCGTGCTCCCACGCGCAACGCAAGAGCAACGGTGGAGGGATCGTGGTGAGCAGACAAAACCAGGATGCGGCAGTCAGGGAATTTTGTGCGGATAGCTCGAATCAATGACACGCCGTCAAGCTCGTCCGGACCCAAGGCATAATCAAGCAACAACAGATCCGGCGGGGCTTTTGGCATGCCAGCCATCAGCTCGCGAGTAGTGCCGTAATTGCCGACCAATTCAAATAGCGGATCTTTACTGAGGTGGGCAGAAAGACCATGACGGATAATCGCGTGATCGTCCAGGAGCGCAATGCGAAGGCGTTTCATAGATTTACCAGACTCGCAAGACAGCATAGGCGCGGGATACGACTGGAGGAAGATTAGTCATTTTTTCGGCTGCGTGCGTGGTTTTTCGCGCGGCTCGAACCAAACATAAATGCGGTTGCATCAGATATCTCTCACCACGTCTGGTGCGGAGCTAAAAGGCATCGGTGGCACGCTCGATTGCCTCTGCGCCGTCAGCTTGCTCAAAAAGTCTGATACTTCCATTGGTCTTGAAAGTACGAAGCCCTGGCCGTTCGTACAGCCCAGCCTGCGCAAAAGTATTCGGCACGACTCCGTTTCGATGCCTTCTGCAACCACTGTCATGTTAAGGCGCCGCGCCAACGCGAGTGTGGTCGCAATAACACGACGCGCCGTAGGTTTGGTGTCCAGGTCGCGAATCAACGCGCCGTCTATCTTTACTTCGTCGAAGGGCATCCGGGCAATTTGGCGCAGCGTTGCCGAGCCGGAACCAAAATCGTCAAGTGACACCCCGAAACCTCGAATCTTGAGCGCGTTAAGCGCCGCCGACAAGCACAGTTCGTCCATCACCGGGATGTCCTCGGTGAGTTCAATCTTCAGCAAGTGATTCGGCAAACCCGCGCGCATCATCCGATCGCCCAAGCGTGCGGAAAACCCTACGGTGCACAGGGTATCCACTGATGCATTGACAGAGATCGGAATCTCCATTTGCATGCTTTGCAAAGAACACAACACCTCTAGCACCCTGGCCTTTACAAAACTGAACAGCAACAGATGCAGGCCCAGTTTATTCACCAGAGGGATAAGTACCACGGGCGAAATATCACCATACTCAGGATGACGCCAGCGCACCAACGCTTCGGCGGCAATGATCTCTCCAGTGCGCAAATCATGCTGCGGCTGGAACACCACGCGTAGTCCCTCCCCCGTAGCGAGCGCAATGATCACGTCGTCCTCACTCGGCACATCATTCCTGGCATGCAGCGGTCGATTGGCTATCTTCGGCATCGCAAAAAGCGCGTGCATAGCATCACATACGGCCTGTGCATTGAAGGAATACAGGGTGGTCGCGATAAAGCCGGCGGCGCACGCCAGCTGAGCATGGGCATCAAGCGCCTTGACGGAAATACCTTCACCCCGGGTGGGTGGCGAGGTACGACGGGGTCTTGGAGCCGTATGCTGCTCCACCAGCTCAGTGAATGGCAGTAACGGTTCTGCCAGCCAGAGAATTCGGGGAGATTGCAAACTACACGCCGACCCGTAGTGCATCTTCAACGCGCTGGGCAACATCAGTCCGTCGTTACTGGCAGGACGAATCTCGGTCACCAGCACATCTACCTGTGTTTGGCTGAGCTGCAGGCTGAGATCCTGCAGCCCGGACACAACACTCAGTTGATGGATGCCCAAAGAGCGCAATATTGATAATAAACGCGCCGCCCGAGGAATATCAGATTCCAATACCGTAACGTGCAGGCGATCAAGTTCACAGGGCCCGCAGGCAACGATTGAATTCACGACAATTTTCCAGGGGTTAGCGACTTGACTACTTTAAGGAATGCAGAAAGCCCTTGACATAGGACTGGGACTAAAAGCGAGCGCCCCCGGACCTTTCAGCGACTGTCACAGCGACTACTGCCTGGGATTGGAATTATCGCGATCCGTTACACTTAAGCTGGTGCGATACTAAATGCTTTATTGATAAATAAGCGTGTAGTTCGCCACTGCACTGGCGCTACCGGCAGTTACCGTATTGTCTGTTTGCAAGTACCGAGCGGAGAGATTGACAGAGAACGCGTTGGTGCCCGCGGCAGGTGAAAGATCGAGCACCCGGGTCTGTGATAGAGGCTGTACGGCTCCCGATATGCTGAATAACTGCACACCGACACCCGTCGCCACTCCCGTGCCTGGCGTCAAACTCAAGACGCCGTTGGCAGCGTTAATCGCTGAGTAGACAGGGTCTACTCGGAAGCTGACGGTATTGGGGACCCGCGTCCCGACATTGGTCACCGCCGATTGGGACGCTGCCGGTATTGCGCCGGCACTGGAATTACCGTAATAACCGGGGAAGCCCGGACAATTCGTGACGTCAAGCTTGAAGTTCACCTGCGGCGTGGCTGAGCCTACGCCTGTGAACGCAGACGTTTTATGGCTCCCCAGAGGTACCGTGACGTTGGGTGTGTTACAGGTCATGGCGACCACATTGATGTTGCCAGTAACGCCTATTTCAGAGATCGCGGCCGCCGCACTGGTTTCAACGACCGTGGAGTACACCAACCTGCCGAAATCACTTCCCCGGATAGTACCTGTGCCTACAGGGCCGGTCTTGATCAAGACCAGTGCGCCTCTAGGGCCGAGTTTCAACGATCCGGTCTGGCAGCTATTACCGGCACCCGTACAACCATTTGGGACGATCCCCAATGTATTGCTTCCGGCTCCTACTGCCCCAGGGGTACTTTGCCCAGACCACCATGAAACTCCGATGCCTGGTACGCCGGTGGCGTAGACCTTTCCTGCGTAGATTCCAATATTGAAATCAACTTTGCTGCCCAAACCATTAACGCTGAATACGTTATACCTGAGCACAGGCGCCGGGCGGTCGGTCGTACACGAAAAGGTGACGCCCTCACCCGCTTGGTGGAACTCCTGCATATAAAGCCGTGTACCGATGGCTGCATCTCTGGGGACTGACAAGCTGCCGATGTTCAAGGCCATAGTGCCATTGAACGGACGGACTGCAGTGGCGTACCCACAGCTGGTTGCCGCGCTGACGGTTTGATTACAGCTCCATAGGAGCAACCCCGCTACTAATAAACCCGATGGAGTTGCCATGTTCATAACGTTGCCTCAGTGATAACTCTAAACAGAAAGTAAATAGACTCTTTAACCACGCGATTCATCGCACGGCACTTTTGTTGGCACTGCTCTGGTCCACATCGGTCAGTCTCGTGTTGTCGAGGCACATCGCATTGGCCTTATGCAACTGCCCCTGGGCTTTAACCGCTGGCACTTTCAACGTGCAGGCCTGATCGTCCTGGCTGCCCCAACTGACGTACAGACGTTGAGTGCCTTCCTTGACCCGAGCATACAACTGCCCGCCCTGCCCCACGGTTCCCGCGGAGTTGCCGGCGTCATCGACCACCTTGGCACCAAACGGTAACGGACTCTGATCCTTCAGCCGCACATTCAATAACAGGGCGTCGCCCCTGACCGTGGCAAAATCCACTGACACTACGGCACCGGCACGTGGTGCTATCTGTTTGCTGGTCTCGCTTAGTTCAATCCCTTCATCAATGCCTTCAGGGTCGATAGCGATTTCATTACGTTGATAAGGCTGTAAATAACTGACGACCGCCGTACCTTTGCCATCGAGCCGCAACCCTGGATACCCCACTACTTTTGCACCGGCAGCTCCGGGCGCGTTGATCACCGCCATGGTTTCACCGCTATAAGGCGTCAGGGTCACCCCGTTGGGGTGAGCGACAAGTGTGCCGCTGCCGCCCACCGAGGCACTGTTGTAGCCGTCACCCTGGCTGAGGCTACCGTTGATTAGCATTTTCGAACCCTGGTATTGGCCGTTAATCGAGGTGCTGGTGGAGCGACTCATTCCTTCGCGGCCTGCGGTCAGGCTGTAACCGTACTCACGGTCTTCGCCTGCGCTGCCACTCACGGTTGCCTGTTGGTTGTAGTAACCCTTGCTGTCACGCCCCATACGCGCCGACAGTTGCGGCACGTTGTCGGATGAACCAAACTCCAGCGGCATGCTCACGGTGAACAACAGTGTGTTTTCCATATCGCCAAGACCTGCGCGGCTACGGCTGATGTTGACGCCATAATTGATACGCCCGACGTGTTTGCTGTAGCCCATCTGGTATTGCACATCCCGACCCGACTGGTTCCAGTAGTTCTGAGTAAAGCCGCTCAGGGACAGATGGCCCCAACCGTCCAGGGTCTGGTCGACGGTCAACGTCAGACGACTGCGCGGACGACCAAAAGTTATCGTGTCGATACCCGTCTTGTCGGCATCCCGAAAGAGCATCGCGTTGTTGAAGTCGAGGTAACCGCTGGTTGAGAAGCGATAGGCTGCCAGTGAGAAGTTACTGCCAGTACTTTGAATGTTTTTGCTGTAGGACAAGCGTACGCTTTGCCCCTGCTCGGCACCTGCCGCAAGTTCCGTGCGGGCCTGGGTCACGTCGACTGCCACAGCGCCGATCGGCGTGCCGAACGCCATGCCTCCGAGCAGGGCCGTGTACCCTTCACTCACCTGAGCGCCCGTGAAACCTGTGAGGGAATTGGCCAGGCCCCGCTGATAAGTGCCCTGCACTAGCCTGACCTGCTCGTCGACGTAATTACTGCGGGTTTCCCCCGCCGTCAGGCTGAAACGCGAGGTACCTGGACGCAGCAATTGATTCACTGAGGCGTAGGGCACGATAAACCTCTGCTCGGTGCCGTCAGCCTCCTGCACCGTCACTTGCAAATCGCCGCCATACCCGGTGGCGTACAAGTCGTCGATGGCAAACGCGCCCGGCGACACAGTGGTTTGCAGCAACAAATTGCCGCCCTGGCTGATGGAAACCCGTGCGTTAGTGCGAGCAATGCCACGCACCACCGGCGCATAGCCGCGCTGTGCATCGGGCAGCATGCGATCGTCGCTGGCGACCTCAACCCCGCGATAAGCCAGGGTGTCGAAGATTTCACCGCTGGTATTGGATTCGCCCACGGTCAATTGGCTTTTCAAGCCCGTCAGGTCACGCTGAGCGAAGGTGTTAATCTGCTGATATTGGCCACCATCCAGGGTCTGCCAACTGAACGAGCCGTTATGCCGTAGCCGCCAATCACCCACGTTTAACCCGGCATTCAGCCCCATGTAAGCGGAATCGTAGTTCCCTGATTGGGTTTTACTGCGGTTGGCGTTGAAATCGTAGCCGAGCATTGCCGAACTGACACCGCGATCCCACAACTCAGGGCTGACATACCCACGAGCGTTACGCCGCATGGAGACCTGCGGAATGCTGAAATCCAACTGCTGGGTGTCGGTGGAGAAAAACGCCGTGGCGCCTTCGATCGCTTCACTGATAACCGGACATTGGCCTTCCTCCGCCAGCGCTGCGAGCGCGGTTGAAGACAAGGTTTCGACGTTCACACCAATCAGTTCCAGCAAACGCATGTTCACACACACTCTGGGCTTCTTGCCCTGCTTGTCGGAAACGATGCGGATATCCTGACGGCCGCTGAGATTCGAATTCACCAGAATGTCAGCACGGTATTCACCCGACATCACCGGGTTACCATTCTGGTATAACTCCAAGTCAATCCCGCTTGAGCCAACAGGTAGAAAGGCATTGTTGAACTGCACCTCCTCCGCCACCGCGTGGGACATTAACAATGCACCACAAATCAAGGTAACTCGTCTCCCCCAAATTTTGGACAGACGTGTATACGCGCAGGGGGCGACCCTGCGGCAAATGCGCAGATCAAAAAGCGGGTTCATAAATTACCTGAACAACTGAATGAGAAAGTAGCTGAGGCGTTAGCTAGGGTGTGACTGGCTTACGGACAGGAACTAAGGCACCGTAATCATTGATACCGCTATATTCAACTTCAGCTCCGGCAGCGGGGATTGATTTCAAATCAGGCAACGCAAACAGGTGCGTTTCCCCCGGTGCTATCATCCCGGCCTCACTGAAAATATTCTGACTGCCAACAATCAGCTTCAAGTCCCCTAGAGATACATAAAACGCTGTCGGGTTGAACGCTTGCAGCGCGTAGGTTCCGCCGGAGTGTGGAACAACTTTCCATTGCACTGCCGCAATTGCTTCTGCAGGCGTGCCTGGTAGTTTCACGGGCCGATAAAAAATTTTAATCCGCGAGCGAAAGGCCATTTCCAGAACATTTTGGTCTTCGCCAGTTGACACTTTGGCGGGAATCTCCAATACGTTAAGCCAGAACACTGACTCTTTGTCACCCGCCAATGGCGCCCCGGTAAACATCAGGCGCAAACTTTGGCCCTTACCCGGATCGACCCGCGAGACCGGCGGAGAGATTACGAACGGTGCAGACGAATTACTTGGCGTCGAGGTAGGGTCACCGTGATCTACCCAGGATTGAACCAGTACCGGGCTGCTACCTTCGTTATTTATCTTTATCGTAACTTCCCGTTTATTCTCTGGGTACACCACTCTTGTACCCGTAATAACCACGGAAGACATCGCCTGGGAGCAACTGAACATAGCCACCATCAGGATTGCATAGCGAAACCAGGCTTTTTGACCACACATACACTTTTCTCCCGATACTGCCGGCGCACCTGATAAGTTTTCGGGTGCGCCGACACCCCAGCATTTACTGATAGTTGATCGAGTAAGTAACCGAGCCCACGATCGTACCGGCAGTAGAAGCGCCGGTAGCGAAGTATTGAACGGAGTAAGGCAGTACAGCGGCGCTGGTGGCACCGGTGCCGGTGAACGCAGTGCGTGCAGTGCTGGCAGTCTGGGAGCTTTCACCGGCCCGGATTACCTTGCCCGCAGAGTCAAGCAACTGCAATTGTACGTTTCGGGCGGTGCCGGTGCTGTTGAGAACATTACGAGTTACCGGGTCGACGCCTGCGCCAGCTTCAAAATATGCAGCGGCGGTGGTCATGGTGCCAGTGCAGCGACTCAATTCGATAGTAAAGCCGGTGGCTCCTGAGGATTGACCGGCGGTCGCCAGCGTGGCAGTGCTGAGTCTAGGCAAGGCAACAGCGGTTGCAGTGGCAGCGCCGTTAACAGTGGAAGTGCACGTTTGAGCAGTGAGCTCGCCAGTGAAGTTGATGGTGCCATCGTTAGCCTGTGCAGTCGACATGGCAAGCGTGGAAGTAAGCGCTGCAAAAGCGAGTAGAGTGCGGTTCATAAGTTGCCTTTTAAGAATCAAATCATCAGTTGGAAAAAATGCCCGAAGGGGCCATTTTTTATTACGCTGCGTTGCCAAACGTCTCTTTTGCCACGGCTCGCCAAACAGCAACTAACCCGTTACAAACGGTTCGCCCAGTCGTCGACCTAGCAACCCTCATGCTATGAAAGCTCCGGCTGCCGATCGAGCAGCAATTATGTGGGTATGCACAATTGGCGTCTTTAGGAGTGGTCCGAAAATAGGCACCAAGGGGTTGTATAATGGGGCGGCAATCTCATCGAACCGTGCCCCTGCTGATGAATTAACTTTTGTCTCGCGGCCCGTCAACTCGCTAAAGTGGTAAACTTATATACATCCGAATGTGAAAACACCGCTGAGGTGGCAGACATTATGAACTGTGTACATTGGCGCTCCAAGACTTACGCGCCGCTGCCCGTAAACGCCAAGGACCAACGAAAAGGCACTGTTGATATTTAGTGGACGGACCCAGTGCGTTCGCCTGGCGATCGTCGATGTGGACCTGCAAGAAAGTTAGAAGAGCTGATATACACACTCTGTTAGGAGCCTACGGATGCCCTCTCAGTGCGAAGACAAATCTATCGAAGGCAACGCCGGAGCAGTCAGCGAATAAGCTGCTTTCATCCATTCGACTTCGGCGTGGGGGGTGTGGCCGAAATAGCGCTTGAACTCCCGACTGAACTGCGAAGCACGCTCATAACCCACATCACAGGCCGCAGATCAGGTAAGCATATCGTCAAGAAGCATCAACAATCGTGCCTGATGTACGCGGGTCGATTTCAGGTACTGCACCGGCGTGGAGTCGGTGTGGATCCAGCCGTATTACCCACAGCTCGACCGACTCACATATCAGCCCAGGCCGTCAGGGGTACCTGCCACAGTGTTTTTTTCAACAACTCGTTATAGCTCGGTATCTGAAGGCTTTAGACGATCCCAGCTTCACGCTACAGGTAATCATCACTGCGAAGCTGCCTAATTCGCGCCTGCCGCAGCGACTTTTGCGACTGCATATCACAGTCAACCGCCTCGAACTCATAACCTCGCACTCCAGGCACTGCCATCACCCCACGCTTTTCGCCTACCAACGCGATCCACGCATCGCTGGTCCAGCCAGGAATTCCACAATCGCGCGGGTGCAGATGAAAAGATGAAAAAATTAACGTTTCCTGCAAGACCTCATTCGTATGCCGCAGCACGTATTCCATAAAGCTCATTGCGATACTCACCGTCGTGATCGCACCAGTGAACACCACCATTAGCATCACAGACCGCCGATGTTCAAGAATGCCAGGGACGTGCTTTCTCCAGGCAAGTACTTTCACAGGGTCCCGTTTGATAACGCCCACAAACGTTGGCGACCTAGCCGAAATCACGAGAGAAAATGCGAACACCAGACAGGAAATGAGCACCACGCCGGCAAAGAGCCATAGCGAGATCATTAATAGCGTTGTAAGTGCTTTCTGGGCCAGAGGGAACTGTGCAGCTTCCACCCTAGTTAACTGGAGAATGTAAGCATCTGCATAGGCATTGGCAAAAATTCCCACGCCGAGGGTTGGCAATGCAACGGTCACGGTAAGCCACCAAGCGTGGGCTTTGAAGTGTTTAACCAGACAGAAGTGCCTGATCGCTAGAACGGTCGATCCCAGAGCGATGGGTATAAATAACGCCTGCCCAGCATCTCGATAGAACGCCCCACCCATTGCGTGCCAAAACCCCAGAAAAAATAAGCTGCAGATAGCTACCATTGTTAGAGCGGCCCAGTATTCTTGTGGCCCCCACCAGCGAAAACTGTAATTCAACTTCCATGGCAGGTGTTTGAGATGGGTTCTGATGAATAAAGGGCGGGCAGTGAACCGGTCGACTACCGCAAGAAGGGCAGTAAACAAAAGGTAGGTTGCGATAAATGGAAACATGGATTTTATAAGCCCTTCTACATTTTACGTTTAGACAGTCCAATAGACATTTGCCTTGCGGACGACATGATGTTTCGAACCGGTGCTAAAGCCGTTGGAAAACGCCTGCACCGCTCGATAATCGGGAATGCCCAATAGCGCTCTCACCTGATGTTCATCCGATCCCCGCGCGTAGAGCAAGACAATCACGGTTTTACGCGTCAACTGTGGATTCATAGCCTCTTCGTCACGCAAAAAACGACTGCGACAGTACTTTTCCTGGCTCACTCACGCTTTGGAAACGTTCTACGGAGATGAAGCCATCCAACTCTGCTAGGAAACGCAACATTGTCCACGGAGCGGCGATATGAATCATAAGATGTCGCGATGGTGGCAAAAAATTGGCAAGCACCGAAGGGGAAACATATTCACCGAGCGGTTGTCACACAAAAGAGCAAATTTGACGTAACGAATAGACGCAACGACGATGCTGGCTGGCCGCACCGCATTTAACTCCCCTGAATGAGTCGCCCGTGATCAACGTAACCAATCACCAAACGGGGCATTCGCATCAATGTACCGCAGGGCGGATTGCACATCGCGCCAGCCCACATACTCCATCAGGGCTTTCGTCCCCCATTCATTTTCGCTGGCCCACGTGGCGAAGCCACGGCGCAAGGAGTGCCCACTGTACCCTTGGCCTTCCAGGCCGTTGCGCACAAACGCCAATCGCAACAGGCGCGATACGCTGTTCGGGTTGAGCCTGTCGGGCCCGATATGGCCCCAGCGATCGATCGCGCGGAACACCGGACCCTGCTGCAAACCACTGGCCGCCAGCCAACGTTCATACGCCTCTACCGGGCACAGGCGCTTCAGAGCGGGCACGCTGACCGTCTTGCCCACGTGGTGACGGTCGGTTTTTCCAGTCGCCAGAAACACTTCCAGGCTTTGCCCTGGCCGCAGCTGAATGTGCTCAATCCGTAAGCGGCACAGGTCGTCACTGCGCAGAGCGCGCCAGAACCCCAAGAGAATCAGCGCCTGATCCCGGTACGCGCGCAGACGCTCAGCGCTATCGCTTGAGGCTGCCTGAACCTGGAGCCCGGCGATACAGCCTTCGAGCGCCTGCAGTGGCAGCACTTCGGCTTGTTTGATCGGTCTTGGGTGTTCCGCGCGAATCCCGCGCAGCACATCGCGCACCTGCGGCTGTTTGGTGGGGTCCGCAAACCCATGCTGTGTGTGCCACTGCGCCAACGCCGCGAGGTGCGTGCGCAGGGTCGCGCTGGACAGCTGTTCGGCATGCGCTGCCAGGTAGCGCACGACACTCTCGCTCGATGCGGGCAACAAACCGCCCCATTTGTCGGCGAAATGCTCCAGCGCTTGGCGATAACGCCGCTGTGTGCTGTCCCGGCGTGCCGCCTGGCGGTACCGCTCAGCCGGGGAAGTCATGCTGCGCCCTCCTCGTTCATCGTCGACGGCCCCGCTGCCCCGGCCAAGCCCTATGACGTTTGAGAAATCAGGTTTCTCAAACGTCAGTTCATCTGAAATAACGCTCAGGTTTCAATGCCGGTACACCTGTAATTCCATACTGTGTAATCGGTACGAAATCGTCGGAGTAACAACATGGCGCGCAGCGGCATCACCAAAGCTCGGGTCCAGCAGGCGCGTGACAGCCTGCTGGCGCGCGGCGAACCGCCGAGCATCGAGGCGGTGCGCGTGCAGCTCGGCCACACCGGCTCAAAAACCACCATCCAGCGCTACCTCAAGGAACTGGCGGCGCAGCCGGCACAGATTGCGCTGAGCCTGGACCAGGAACTGCACGGCTTTATCCAGAGTGTAGCCGAGCGCTTGCGCGCCGATGCCCAGGCTGCGGTGGCGCTTGATCGCGCGCGGCTCGAACGTCAGCAGGCGGCAGCCACCCAGCAACGCGCCATGGAACAGGCGCGTCTGGAGGAATTGCAGCACGCGCATGCCGCGCTGACAGTCGAGCGCCGCGAGGGGTTGAACCGGGAACAGGGGCTGAACGAGCGTCTGCACGCCGCCGAAGGCGATCGTCAGCGCCTGGCCGAAGCGCAACGCCAACAGCAGCAATTGCTGGAGGACCGCGCCGCCCAACTGCAGGGATTGACGGGGCAACTGCGCCACGCTCAAGAGGCGCTGGCGCATTACCGCCAGGCGCACCTGACACAGCGTGAGCAGGAACACGCGCGCCACGACGCGCAGGTGCAGCAGTGGCAACAGGAAACCCGCTTGGCGCATACCCAGTTACTCGCCAAGCAGGAGGAGCTCAGCCTGGTGTACCGCGACCTGGAGCGCTTGAACGGCGAACTCGGTCGTCATCAGCACGAACACCACCGCCTGAACCAACTGCTGCGCGCCACCGAGGGGCGTGAACAGGTCGCTCGCGAGGCCCTGCAGGGCGAACACTCCCAGACCCAGGTGCTAAGGCAAGAATTAGCTGCCCAGCGCGAAAAAACCAAGTGTCACCTGCTCAAGCAGCGTCATGACCAGCACGCCCTGCGCCGTTTGCGCCAGCAATTGGAGTCGCTCCCCCCGCCCTCGCCAGCCGGCGCGTAACCCGCGTGTACGCGGGCGAGGCGTGGTTCTGGCGAGGACACTCGGACTCGCGAAGCGGCAGGGCCGGGGCCCCACCCCTGCCCTGCCGCCCTCCAGCCCTAGCCCGAACGCCGAGGCACCCCGGGCGCCCGCTCAAGAGACAGCCCATCGGAACTAACCGCCGTCGCGCGCCCAGGGGCTGCCGGGGCCGCGATCGGCGTCGCCAGGTCACGCGCCTGCAGCCTCTCCCAGCCCTGATATACCTTGGGATCCAGCGGCATTCGGGCAAAGCGGTAGACCCCGTCGCGGGCGCGGCGCTGTTGGCGGCGGCAACGGCGAAACAGGGGTTGCAGCGCCACGCTGGTAAAATCGACGGTGCTGTCGGACAGGTTCAGATCGAGGTCGCCCACGCAGGGCCGTCGCCCATCGAGGTCATTAAACACACGCCGCAGCCAATCGTCCGCCTTCGCCCGGGGCAGTCGCCGTTGACGTTGCAACTGCTGGCTTAAACGCCGCAATGCCGTCAGCCGCTGCTCGAATGCGGCGAGGTTGGGCGGCCAGTCGTGAACCGGCCACAGCACACCGGCGCGCATCAGATCATCGATCAATGGGTACAACAACGAGGTGGCGCCACGCAGCTCCGGCGCCAGGCACATCAGCAGAAACGTCAGCGCAAAGCGTTGGCGCAGCCAGCGCCGCGGTACCGCATAGCAGCTTGCGCGGCTGACCAGGATGGCCAACAACAGCGCCAGGCACGTCCAGGAGCCATGAAAGGTGATGAGCTGCTGCAGCCATTCAAGCGAATGTGCCCCAAGGGATTGCTCATCCAATCGTAACTGCTTGGCCAGAGCATCCCACTGACGCCGCCGACGCCTTCGTGTCCGGCGGCGGATCGGCTCCGATGCCAGCGATGAAGGGGCTCCCGGTGATGCAGGCGATGCGAGCATCCCACCTGCGTGCGGCGCCCGCGCCAACGCCTGCAAATCACGCAGCACCGCCCACAAGGGATTCGCCAGGACCATCAACAGCGCCGGATACTTCCGACACAGCGCGGCGCGCAAGGCGCCGGACACCAGCACCCCGTGCGGGTAAGTCCACCACTTGAGATTCAACTCTAGCTCGTCGCCGCCGGCATCCTGCACCGGCGATGGCCACAGCGCTTCACCCGACGCCCTCAACGCCGCCCCCGAGCAGGGAATCCCGGCCGCTTGACTCCAACAGTTGGTGAAGATCATCGCGCGCACCCGACCGGCGGCGCCACGCGGCGGTTGCAGAGTGAGCGGTGAGTCAGCGGGTCGGACGGGCTGCATGTTGCAAAAGTACCGGACTGTTTTGTTTATTAAACACCCGGCCACACGCAAGTTAACAAGAAATCACGAAAAAAAACGACGAATGTCCAGCGCCGTTCATCGGTTGACTAACCAGCGACGTATCGACAGAAATGATGCCGTCTAATCCGCCGGTTCTAGGCGAAGTTTTCGCATTGATGATCGATATCTGCATTTTGCCCAGCACGTTTGCCGCAGCGGATAATGGACCCATCGGTACGCCACCACGAACGGGACCAAGGTCCCAAGGAGTACAGCGATGAAAACGCCACGGCAGTACACACAGCAACCGGGCCACCCTCGGAAAAAGGTCCTGTTTCAGCGCGTCCACAACTCCGCCGATGGTGTGGGGGGCGTCCGCACGTGCCTCTACACCCTCTACCCTGCACACAGACCGCTAGTGCCGGGGTCAAGCCGATGGCCAAGCGCGCCATCAGACCGGCCACACGCGCCACCTCGTGCGATATCCCCTCTTGAGTACGTGATCGACAGATACTGGGAAAACACCCAGCTGCAGGTTGAGATCCTCACGAACGACGGGCATCGCGTGTCATGGGTAACGCTAATCACCTGCCAGGACTGGCGTGCGGGTGCAATTCTCGGCTGGCGTCTTACCCTCGGCCGGGCGGCCGGCAAGCCTGGATCGGCCGCAGTTGGCATAACCTGGCGATCGGTGTCGAAGCTGAACACACTGCTGAATCACCTATCCACAGGGTGTTGGATTAGGCGTGAGATGCGCGGATCTGCGGGATCAGCGTCCCGTTTCCGAGATCGCGATGAGCGCCTCATTACCCGCTCTGGCAGGGCGAAGTGAATGTCAACTCCACCACTGATCGCCGAGGCATTTCTTGCCATCCGCCCACAGACGACATTCAACGCCCTCGCATGCGGGTGCCATGAGGGCGGGTGAAGCTTGATGTACTTAAAAGGACGCTGCGCTGAGCTATTTCCGGCGTAGCCCAGAAAGCGCGCGGAGGGACCCGCCTCTCTACGCGAGTTACCAAATTGAGTTTCAGCGCCCGACGCCCGGCTTCCCCAATGCAACCTCAACATGCGCTGTCGACGCTCGACTCACCCCCCTCTGAGAGGAGAGATGTCATGTCTGCATTACCCAATCGTCCCATGGAATACCTTGCCCGTGCGCCGTTGACCAAAGGGCGCCCAGGCAGTCGAGTCACGTTTTTCCCATCACGAAAGAATGGCGGCCCATTGGCTTGCGGCAATCTGCTGCAGGCTGATTACTGCGTCCATCTGGAATATCGCCAGGACGTCGTCACCTACCAATGTCGGCCTCCCACCGTGTGCTGCGACGCTCTTCGTTACAAAGCCGATTTCCTCGTTGTGCTAAACAACGGTTCAGAGGTTTATCTCAAGTTTCTACCACCCGACGCTCAACCAAGAGGGTTTATCCGACACCCACAACAGGCGATGGAGGCGATGCTTCAGGATCGCAATCTATTGTTTGCTTGGCTGGTTCCCCAAGACCTTCCTCATGCTCTCGTCAGCTACAACCTTCGGTACCTCTATCACAACGGTTTTTGCAGCTCTCAGGGCGCGGCACGACAGGCGCGCAATCGAGTTGATGCGATGCCAGACCACCGGGCGACTGTCGAAGCAATGGTTGCCAGTGGCGTCGCAATCGCCGATCTCAGTCACGCCATCTTTCTTGACGAACTGCGGATCAACCTTGAACAACCTCTCACTTCACAGACGATGATAAATGGAGGTCGGGATGGGCAGCTTTGAATTCAAAATCGGTGAACACTATCGCTATCGAGGCCAACGGTTTCAGATCGTCGATCTACATGGTGAGTGCGTACAAATGCGCGCTCTCGAAGGTTGCAAGATCGTGCTGCGCCAGACCCACGAAATGCTGCTTCGGGCGATCAAGCGTGGGGACCTCGTTAAAGATCAGGAAGCGCCCATTGAGAAAGATCCACAAAAAATCCTCTCGGGCCTGCCTGAAGCCTATTCGAAAGCGTTCAACCGAATCGCGTACTACACGCAGGGACTGATGGAGGGTTTGCACGGAAAAATGCCAAACAAACGCGCTCTGGTACTGATCAACAAACTGGCGAAGGCAAACAATGACATCAGTCCGCCCAGCCTGAGTACCGCGCGTAGTTGGGTCCGGAAGTTTTGCAAGTCCGGTTATAGCTATCTGTCACTCATTCCGAGCAGAAAACAAAAGGCGAAACATCGGCTGGAGCTTCAGCCTTGGGAGACTCAGGAGATCATCAAACGGCAGATCAAGGAGTTTTACCTGACGGCAGAGCCCGCCTGTAAAACCGAAGTGATCGACGCCATCGTTCTGGAACTTGAAGCGTTCAATGAGGGCAGACCCAAGCCCGACCAGTTAAAAATACCTTCGCCGTCGACCCTCAATCGGATCCTGCGCGAGTTGGATGCTTACGAAACGGCCAGTGCTCAACATGGCAGCAACTATGCCCAGAAAAAGCAAGGCTGGACGCTCAAGCGGCGGCGCTCGGGGCGACTATTCGAATTGGTGGAAGCCGACACTCAGCAGATGCACGTAATGGTCGTTAATAACCGCGGCGAAGTGATCGGTCGCCCCTACCTGACCGTATTCCTAGAGGTCTGTACACGGATGCCCTACGCCTGGAGCATCGGATTTAATCCACCCTCCCTGGATACCACCTTACAGACACTCAAGTTGTCGTTATCCAGCGATAACATGTATGGCGGTGTCGCAGTGCGCTACGTGTTCGACAGCGGACCCGAGTTCATAGCAGATAACCTCCGGCGCATCATCGCGCTGTTGGGCGGTGAAGTGTGCTATTGCGAGCCGGCCACTGGCAACCAAAAACCTCACATTGAAGCCTTTTTTGGCGTTTGGTCGAAAGAGATTGCCCACGTGATGCCCGGCACCACCTTTTCTAACATCGCCGCACGTGGCGATTACGACTCTGAAAAAAATGCGCGGTTGACCATTGAGGAATTAAGGGATTTGTTCGGACGCTGGGTAAAAGAGGTGTATTGCGAGCGCGTGCATAGCAGCCTGAACACCTCCCCCCGACTGGCATGGGAGGCGGAATACTCGACAATGTTTGCGCCACGGCGCTATTCGCCCTCGGAACTTCGCCAGTACTTCCTAGGCGCGTTCACAGCATCGCCTCAGCAGGGGCGGCTACGGTACAGGTCGCTGTTTTGGACAGGTCCCGCCGTGTCGTACCTTGCCAATCGTCAACCCAAAGTGGAAAAACTCCAAGTCTATTACGACCCAAGTGATTTGGGTCATGCCTGGGCCTGCCACCCCAGCTTTCCCGAAGATCTACTTGAACTGCAAGCGGTCGATCCTGATTACCAGGAAGGGCTCACCATGCACCTGCATGAATTGACGCTTAAACGCCTGAAAACCGAACGCGAAGCCTTTAACCCGCGCAATGCACGGCGGGCCCGAGTGGCGCTGCTGCGTGAATTGGCAAAGGTGAAAACTCGCGCACAACGGAGCCAACACCAACGCGCTGTAGAAACAGGCTCATTGGAAAAATCACGCAAAAAGCCGGCGATGATATCGCCCAAAAACGCTGATCCGGGATCGTCATACCCTAACCACGGAGACACACCTGACGACTATTCGTCTGTGGAAATCTGACGCCATGCTTATCCGTTCAGGCACCACTTTGTCCCCGGACACACCTGTGAATTGCTGCGGTAAGACGTGCAGCCGTTAACGAACATCACCGAGTCACAGCGCAGCAAGTGGCAGTCAGTAAAAGAGCGCTCAAGGGAGGGCTCCCATAGTTATTCGGTGAAAGCGAAGAGCCCAGCCATTCAGGGTGCCGCCGAACGACGCGCTTGGTCTGGCTCTATCAACCGCATTCGTTTCATCTCTCAGCCTAGCAGGCTGAAAAAATTGAGGTGCATCGCAATGGAATCCGACGTCCAAACCATCGTTAAAGCCTTCAAAGCCAAAATTGTCTTCCACCCCCGCTATAGGCAAGCGTGCTCGCAAATACAAAATGCGATCGAAAACACAGAGGCGCTGGGTGAACCGGTATGTGCATTGCTTCGCGGCCCAAGTGGTACTGGAAAATCCACACTGTGCTATTACTTTCGAAAGCTTCACAGCGGTGACTCGGTGATTCGTCGTGATGATGGAACCTACGTGAATTTACCCGTTTTCTATTGCGAGGTCCCATCACCTGCAACGGTCAAGGGGTTGATTACAAATATGCTCCGCTTGCTCATTAATGACACTCCCAATGGTACCATCGAGAAACTTACCCACCAACTCGTCACTTGTTTAAAAACGAGCCAAGTGAAAATCATTTTTCTCGACGAGGTACAACGTATCTGTTTTACCAGTGTTGCCGAAAAAATTCGTCTCGACTCTTTACAATGGATCGTCTCGCTTCTGAATATCTCTGGAATACCCGTAATCCTTTCGGGCACGAACCTCTGCAAAGACATCCGGCTTGCAGATGAGGCATTTGAAAACCGATATCCATATTCCGCTGAATTATCAAACTTCACCTACGCCGAGGACGGCGGGTCCGATTATTTCGCAACATTAAAACATTTAGATATCGCAATGTACGAAATAGCAGGACTTGCCAAGGGTGTACATCTTAACGATCCAACTATAGCGGCACCACTCTTCGTCGGCACACGCGGCAACTTGAAGAGGATGCGATTGATCATTAATGACGCGTTAAAGACCTGCCTGCGTAGAGGTACACCGCGCGAACTTAAGTTAGATGATTTTTTCACCGCATGCCAGTACGTAGATTTGTCAAAAAATTTGTCTGTTGGTAACCCTTTCGCCCTATCCTACGACGACTCGCTAAAGCTCGCATTGGGCTGTGAGGAAATCGATGATGACTAGGCTATTATTCATTCCTAAACCACTATTTGAGGAAAGTCCAACAAGCATTCTTAAACGAATGGCTGTTCGGCATGGTTGCCGATCCCACGCGGACTTAAAGAGTCTTTTAGGGCCTACCTGCTACAGCGGATCGCTCATATCATGCACACACTCCATCATTCAGAATATAGCAAATCGTGCTGGCGAAATGAGAGAAGATTTTTTGAGCGGTTTCTACGAGCCCCTTGGGCCGTTAAATGCTGCTCCACCACTAAAGATTTCTGGGATCGTAGTCAACGCTGAAATGATCCGAAAAAATGGTGCGGCCTTTTGTTCTGAGTGTTGGTATTCGGGGCATGAGCATTACATCAAAGACATAAAACTATGCCGCCACTGCCCTCTGCACTTCAGAAAGTACTTAACACACTGCCCTAACTGCCATACCAAACTTTACTGGCACGCACCACTTTATAGACTTTGCAGTTGTAAACATGAGTTAATTTCACCAACTTGCTTACCAGAAGAAGCGAAAATCGAACAAAAACTGCTGGATATATTTAGAAAAGAAGATAGTACAAACTTTACGCAACTCGTAAAATACCTAAAACAACTTGGACACCGACTCGATCTTGATAATTCGTGTCCGCTCGACAGATGTTTGCTCTCCATGGCGTTTGCACTACTGGAAGATGACATGACGGCTGTGCTTGTTGAGCTCGAAAGGCTGCATGCTTTTTACCCCGGAATTCCAAAAAGAATTATTTGCGCAAAAACAGCACTTATATCGCACCCCAAACTCCGAAATTGCGTTAAAGCCTTCCTACGCAAGAAGTCTGACAATTCCGCCCTAGAAACCAATCTGCTATCGCAGTCGGTCCCACCCTTTACGCTATCGCAGGCTCAGATCTGCGCATGGCTCAAATTGTTACAAAATCATCGGAAAATCATATGGGAATCCTACGATATTAAAGCGAAAAAAGGCCGATATAGCTGGAGTAAAGCCATAACCATTTCAGAACATGCACTGAGAATGAAGCTCTGTAGCGGCTTCAAAAAAACAAAACCTATGACACAGGGCATCGTGACAAAAGAACTGCAAAAAAAACTAATGCTCAGTGCCGAAGCAATAAATTACGCGACGAAAGAAGGTCTATTGACCCGCCTGCTGGGCCCAGATAGAAAAATGTATTTCGCACTTGAAGACACAAACAATTTCTCTAAAAAATTTATATCAGTTCAGCTACTATCCAAGCAATCAAACATTTCAACCTCACAAATACGCGACGCTGCCAAGCGTTTAAAAATACCTCCACTTGAATTCAAAAGCAGCATTCTTCGTCTGCATTTGCTGAGTACACAAACCAGCCTCGCAATTATAGAATGCCATAGAACAACAAGCCACTCCAAAAAAAACAAATTTGTTATACCACTTTCAACCTCCCTACTTCGACATATTCCAACCGCATCAGAAACATGGCTAACCACCAAAGAATCGGGAAAAATACTCGGAATTTGCGCGACCCTCGTATGCCGCCTAATCAAAGCAGGTTTACTTAACGGAGCAAAGCAAAAACAAATAGGCAAGGGGTATTTAATCAATGCAACCACCATCTATAACTTCAAAGCTAAATATGTCAGCACAGTCGAAGCCGCGACACTATTAGACTGTAAACTCCAAGACACCTACAAACTACTAACATCCCTTGGAATATCTTCGGTGACCGGACCTGAAGTTGATAAAAATATCGTCAACTATTATTACAGAGACAAAGTACTAGCCCATGCCTGCACGGCTAAACGACTGCAGAGAGAAAGGAAACTTGGATATACGATTCCAGAAGTAAAAAAGACACTCCGCATTACGACACCAAGTATTTTAACCATGATAAAAACTGGCCGACTTAAACTAGTCGATCGAAAACTACCAAGAACCCGCCTAATAAAAAGAAGTTGTGTTGATAACTTTTATGACAACTACGCAAGATCATCAACTCTCTCCACCTGGCTAAATTTGCCTTTTGCTAGAGGCAGCTTGTCCAAAGTACTTAATAGGTTAGGGATACATCCAATAAGTGGGCCAAACATCGACGGATCCAAAACACCTATTTATGCAATCATAGACGTTGCAAAAATTTTCCCTGTAACATCTTACATTAAAGCAAATGAGACGCCATGCAACAGGAATATGCCGTTAATTCACGTATCCACGCTATTGAAAAAATATGATATATATAGGGTTTCCTTTGGATGGCTATTTCTAACCTCTGGCTTTGCCGTTCCGATTCAAGTGGGGAGGATTACTTATATAAGCCAAGAAGACGCCTCAAAAATTGAAGCAATTCTGGATAAGTATTGTACACATGCTCAAGCAGATCGCTATCTTGGACACCCACAAATCGGCTCGAACTTAGTAAAAAACAAAAAGCTTGATACGTTCTACCCTTTAATAGGCTATAGAGATCATCCGATGATTCTTAAATCTCAACTAAAAGGGTACGCAGAAAAATACTGTAGCACATAACTTCCATAAAACTCTCTGCACGTCGGCGCCCGCCAATAATCTCGCACGCCAAAACAACTGCTTGACATATCTAAAAAATATAGCAACTCTTCCAAAAAGCCTAGACCAAAATAAAAACCAGCCTATTTTGCTCCACTCCCCACAAATTACGGCTCATTTTGGCATTTACTATACAAGTCATTTTGACAAACCCTGCTAAATCAACGTCACTTTTCGATGGTTACCATGATAAATGGGGCCCACATTTGGAATGCATTCCCATGTGGGAGCTGGCTTGCCTGCGATGAGGCCAGCACCAACACCATAAAAATAAAGTGTGGAACCCGAACCATGCGCCACCTGCCCTCCCTCAACATGCTCCGCGTCTTCGAAGAAGTCGCCCGCCACCGCAGCTTCAGCCAGGCCGCCGTGGGCCTCAACGTCACCCAAGGCGCAGTCAGCCGCCAGATCAAGCAACTGGAAGACTACCTTGGCGTCGCCCTCTTCATCCGCACGCCCCAGGGCCTGTCCCTGACCGAGGCCGGTTTCGCCCTCTCCCCACACCTGAGCGACGCCTTCGACCATATCGAACGCGCCCTGCAAGCCGTGCGCGTGCCCAACCTGCGCCAGCGCCTGCGCATCGTGGCGCCGCCGACCTGGGCCACGCGCTGGCTGTCGGCGCACTTGCGACGCTTTTGCGAGCGCTACCCGGATATCAACCTCAGCGTCACCCACCAGAACAGCCACGCCAGCCTGGCCGAAATCGACTGCCAGATCCGTTTCGGCCTGGAGGCGAACGCCCATTGCAGCAGTGAACTGTTGGTCATGGAGCGCCACATCGCCGTGGCCAGCCCGGAGCTGTTTACCGATGGCCAACCGCCGGACCTGCGCCGCTCACCGCTGCTGCATATCCTGCACGACGGCAAGCGCTTGAAGGTCTGGGAAAACTGGCTGGCAGCCATGGGCCGGGAGGATATCGATGCGGACCAGGGCCTGGAATTCAGCACCCTGGACCAGGTGATTCACACCGCCCTGGCAGGCGGCGGTTTGGCGGTGATCGACCGGCAGATGATCGAGCGTGAACTGGCCAACGGCAGCCTCGTGCCGATCACCCCCGTGGAAGTGATCGGCCCGTATGGCTATTGGCTGGACGTGGCGACGGACAAACAGGGTTTATCCAAGGTTCGCCTGTTTACGCAGTGGCTGGGCCAGGTCAGCAACCCCTGACACCGGCGGTGCCTCGGCCTTGCACGCTTGGTTCAGGGTCAGGGACTTGGTCTCCGGTGCCCAGGCCCAGGAAATCATTGCGCCGAACACCAGAATCGCCGCGAGAATGCCCATGGTCGGGCTCAAGCCAATGCCCGCCACACTCACCGGCAACAGGAACGTGCTGACCGCCGAGCCCAGCCGGCTCACCGCCGTGGCCAGGCCGATGCCGCTGGCGCGCACTTCGGTGGGAAAGCTTTCTGCCGGGAACACGCCCACCAGGTTGCTCACCGCCGACAACACCAGCGTGAACACACCAAAGGTCATGACCATCAACCACGCCAGGCTGCCCGGCAACACCGCCAGCAGGAACAATGCCGCCGCGAGGATGATGAACGAGTTGATCAAAAAGCCCCGGCGCGAGAACTTCACCGTGCACCAGATACCAATCAACGCGCCGACAATCAGCAGCATATTCAGCAGCAGCTCGGTGCCAAAGCCCTGGGACAAGCCCATCTTCTGCAGGATCGACGGCAGGAAGGTGTAGATGGCGAAGTACGGCATCACAATGCACACAAAGAACAGGCAGTTGAACGCCGTGCGCTTGCGGTATTCACGGCTGAACAGCACGCCGTAGCCCGAACGGGTTTGCGTGGTGGGTTCTTCATCCAGCACCACGTGTTCGCCCAGGTGCTTCTTGACGATGGCACGGGCTTCGGCAATGCGCCCCCGGTTGACCAGCCAGCGCGGCGATTCCGGGGTGCCGATACGGGCGATCAGGATCAGACCGGCCGGGATGGCCGAAGACGCCAACATCCAGCGCCAGGCGTCATCACCGAGGCTGAGCATAGCGGTGCCGACAAAGGTCGCGGCCACGTAGCCGAAGGTCCAGATCACACTGAACGAACCGAGCAGCACGCCGCGATGCTTCTTCGGCGAAAACTCCGCGAGCATGGCGTGGCCGACACTGAAGTCACCGCCCAGGCCAATGCCGATCAGGATGCGGCACAGCAACAGGCCCATGGCAGTTTCGGCGTAGAACTGCATCACCGAGGCCACGGTGATCAGCACAAAGCTGACCAGGAAAATTTTCTGCCGACCAAGGGTGTCGGAGATCCAGCCGAAAAACAGGCTGCCCAGAAACAGGCCGATCAGGGCCGAAGCGCCGATCAAGCCTTGCCAGAAGGCATCAAGGTGCATCTGGGGGCTGAGCAGGGTGAAGGCGATACCGATCAGGCCAAGGATATAGCCGTCGGTGAAATGCGCGCCGAAGGTGAGGCCGGCGATTTTCAGGTGGAAACGGCCGATGGGCAGGTCGTCGATATTGACGGGTTGAGCGGTCATGGGTGTTCTCCATATTGTTTTTCTTGACGGAGTAACAGCGGGCTTGCGCCTTGTGGTGCTCTTTGTGGGAGCTGGCTTGCCTGCGATAGCGGTGGGTCAGGTAACACAAGGCAGCTGGCAGACCGCTATCGCAGGCAAGCCAGCTCCCACAGGGGTCGAGGGTGTTTTAAAGGCCGCCCATCAACAGGTATTTGATCTCCAGGTAATCCTCCAGCCCGTATTTGGAACCCTCTCGGCCCAGGCCCGATTCCTTGATGCCGCCAAACGGCGCGACTTCGGTGGAGATGATCCCTTCATTGATCCCGACCATGCCGGCTTCCAGGCCCTCGGCCATGCGCCATACACGGCCGATATCGCGGCTGTAGAAGTAAGCGGACAACCCAAACGGCGTGTCATTGGCGCGTTCCAGCACCTCGGCTTCATCCTTGAAGCGGAAGCACGCGGCCACCGGGCCGAAGGTTTCTTCCTGAGCGATCAGCATGTCGCCGCTGGCTTCGGTGAGGATGGTCGGCTCGAAGAAGGTACCCCCCAGCGCATGGCGACGGCCGCCGCACAACAGCTTGGCGCCCTTCTCCAGCGCGTCGCCCACGTGGGCTTCGACCTTGGCCAGCGCGGCGGCGTTGATCAGTGGGCCCTGTTCGGTTTCACCCTCCAGCGCACTGCCGACCCGCATGGCGCTGACGGCTTCGGCCAGTTTGCGGGTAAAGGCGTCGTACACACCGTCCTGGATAAAGAAACGGTTGACGCACACACAGGTTTGCCCGGTGTTGCGGAACTTGGAAGCCATGGCGCCTTTGACGGCGGCGTCCAGGTCGGCGTCGTCGAACACAATGAACGGCGCGTTGCCGCCCAGTTCCAGCGAGACTTTTTTCAGGGTGTCCGCCGCCTGGCGCATCAGCAGTTTGCCGGTGCGCGTGGAGCCGGTGAACGACAGCTTGCGCACCACACTGGAGGCTTGCAGCGCGCCGCCGATGGCCACGGCATCGCCGGAGACGATGTTAAACACGCCGGCCGGAATCCCGGCCTGTTCGGCCAGCACCGCCAGCGCAAACGCCGACAACGGCGTTTCTTCCGACGGTTTGAGGATCATGGTGCAACCCGCCGCCAGCGCCGGGCCGACCTTGCGGGTGACCATCGCCAGCGGGAAGTTCCACGGCGTGATCGCCGCGACCACACCGATGGCTTCCTTGACCACGATGATGCGCGCATCAGCCTTGTGGCTCGGAATCACGTCGCCATAGGCACGCTTGGCTTCCTCGCCAAACCACTCCAGAAAGCTCGCGGCGTAGACCACTTCGCCCATGGCTTCGGCCAACGGCTTGCCCTGCTCCAGGCTGAGCAGCTGCGCGAGGTCTTTCTGGTTGCTGAGCATCAACTCGCTCCAGCGCTTGAGGCGCTGGCTGCGTTCCTTGGCGGTGAGCTTGCGCCAGGCCGGCAAGGCGCGGTTGGCGGCGTCGATAGCCAGATCTGTTTCTTCGGCGGCGGCGCGCTGAACGTCAACAATCAGCGCGCCATTGGCCGGGTTGGCCACCGGGTATGTCGGCCCACCGCTGGACCATTGGCCATCGATGTAGTTGCCAGTACGGATCAGCGGGTTCATGCCACGGCCTCGATCAGGTTGAAACGGTCCAGGCCCGGGCGGGCCTCACGCAGGATGCGCTTGCCGGCGGTGTAATCGTTGATCACATCGCACGGGGTGTAGTTGCGTTCCAGCTCGTGGAGTTCTTCGGCATCCAGCTGGGTGTCCAGTGCGGCCAGCGCGCTGTCGAACTGCGCGGTGGTGTCGGCGCCCACCAGCATCACATCGACGCCCGGGTGGTTGGCGACCCAGGCCTGGGCGATTTGTGCGTTGGAGACGCCACGGGCGCGGGCCACGCGTTGTACCGAGTGAGCGATGTCGAACGACGCCTGGTCGCTGTACATCTGCTGGGTAAAGAAGTCGGTCTGGTTGCGCGTTGACTGCACCTCGCCGGTGAGCAAACCACGGGCCAGCGGGCTGAACACCGAGACGCCGAGGCCCTGGTCGCGGCAGAACGGGATCATCTCGCGCTCTTCTTCGCGGTAGGCGCAGTTCAGTTGCAACTGCATGTTGATCGGCTTGACCCAACCGTTGCGCTCGCAAGCCATGAGGATCTTGGCCAGTTGGCCGGTGAGCATGGTCGACACGCCGATGTAGCGGGCCTTGCCGGAACGCACGATGTCGTTCAGCGCGCCCATGGTTTCCTCGACCGGGGTGTTCACGTCGAAGTAATGCAGCATGAACACATCGACGTAATCCATGCCCAGGCGGCTCAAGGACAAGTCGATGCTGTCCATGATGTGTTTGCGCGAATGGCCGCTGGCGTTGATGCCGCTGCGGGTGCCGTAGCCGACTTTGGTGGTGACCACGATGTCATCGCGGCGCGCCACGCGCTTGAGGATGCGCCCCACCACTTCTTCGCCGACGCCGGCGGAATAGAAGTCAGCCAGGTCGATGAAGTTGACGCCGTTGGCCAGGGCGTGGGCGACGATCGGCTCACTTTGCTTTTCGTCGAAGATCCACGGTTTCCAGTCCGGGGTACCCATGTTCATGGTGCCCAGGCACAGGCGCGAGACTTGCAGGCCGGAGTTGCCCAGTCGAGTGTATTGCATGGGATTCTCCTCAGGCCTTTGGCGTGTAGAAAGGGTTGCTGATGTGGTTGACCACGTCCGCCAGTTGCGCGGTGTAGGGCGTGCCGGTCAGGGCGGCGCGGATCGCGGTGCGGCAGGCGTTGTAGTTGTTCAGGTAGACGGCATCGAGGTCATCGCAGCTTGGGTTGACCCAGTTGGCGGTGACGATGGCCCACTCGTCTTCAGCTTCCGGTGGCAAGGTGCCGTCGAGCAAGGCTTCCAGCACGGCCTTGGCGATACCGGCCTGGGAGGCGCCCCAGGTGGCGTTGCCGTGCAGGTCGCTGTTGATTTCGGCTTTGTTGACGTAAAGGGTCATGGGTTTGACCGGGATGTTCGGCTGGGCGATCACCATGAACGGGCAGTGACCCTGGCTTGGCGACGCCAGGCTATTGGCAAACGCCTGGCCGGCCGGGCCGTTGCGCGGGCCGATGAGGATGTTGATGTGGGCAGCATTGACGCCTGGGCCTTCGAAGCCTTCGCCGATGTACAGATCAAGTGCTTTCATTTCGCAAACGCTCGTTGTTGTTATGGGGAGCTTGTCTGCGAATTTTTTAGCACTGGGCTACGGGGTGGCCGTAACCATTAAAAGTCATGGGGCTGTGAGTTTTTCTCATGCCCCCTGCGGCGATCGGGGCTGTCTTGTTCGTTGACCAACCTTGTTACACCCCATATAGTGTGCCCACAAACAGAACAGACCACTACATAGTGTGCAGTATCGGTATTTACCGACCACACTCAGCGCACTTTTTCAATGCCTAAGTAGCCTGCAAAACACCTATTTTTCGAGTACCAGGAAGGAGAATTTCAATGCTGAGTTGGGATGAAGTCGACAACGAAGACACCGGTGCAGCGGTGATCAAGGGCGCCAACGCCGGCCACGCCACCGAAGCCAACATGGACCGCCTCGACGGAGCCGGCGCCGCCGCCGCCATCGAAGCCCGCGCCGTCACCGCCAATGACTCCGCCGCCATCGTGCGCGCCAAGGCTGCGCTGGACAGCCTCGACGTCGCCGAAGGCCTCGCCGAACTGGAAGGCGCCTCCGCCCGCGTCGCCGTTGACGAAAAACGCATGATCAACTGCCGCGCCGACCTCAACCAACTCGTACCCTTCAAGTACGACTGGGCCTGGCAAAAATACCTCGACGGCTGCGCCAACCACTGGATGCCGCAAGAGGTCAACATGACCGCCGACATCGCCCTGTGGAAAAACCCCGAAGGCCTGACCGACGACGAACGCCGCATCGTCATGCGCAACCTGGGCTTCTTCTCCACCGCCGACTCGTTGGTTGCGAACAACCTGGTGTTGGCCGTGTACCGCCTGATCACCAACCCGGAGTGCCGCCAGTACATCCTGCGCCAGGCCTTCGAAGAAGCGATCCACACCCACGCGTATCAGTACTGCATCGAATCGTTGGCGATGGATGAAGGCGAGATCTTCAACATGTACCACGAGATTCCATCGGTCGCGAAAAAGGCCGCTTGGGGTTTGAAATACACCCGCTCGATCTCCGATCCGAAGTTCGAAACCGGCACTGTTGAGACTGATAAAGAGCTGCTGCGCAACCTCGTTGCCTACTACTGCGTTCTTGAAGGCATCTTCTTCTATTGCGGCTTCACCCAGATTCTGTCGATGGGCCGTCGCAACAAAATGACCGGCGTGGCCGAGCAGTTCCAGTACATCCTGCGGGATGAGTCGATGCACCTGAACTTCGGTATCGATGTGATCAACCAGATCAAAATCGAAAACCCGCATTTGTGGGATGCCGAGATGAAGGAAGAAGCGACCCAGATGATTTTGCAGGGGACGCAGCTGGAGATTGAATATGCGCGGGATACCATGCCTCGCGGCGTGCTCGGCATGAATGCGGCGATGATGGAAGACTACTTGAAGTTCATCGCCAACCGTCGTCTGTCGCAGATTGGTCTCAAAGAAGAGTATCCGGGAACAACCAACCCGTTCCCGTGGATGAGCGAGATCATGGACTTGAAGAAAGAGAAAAACTTCTTCGAGACCCGTGTGATTGAGTACCAGACCGGCGGCGCGCTGAGCTGGGACTAATCAACCACACAGATCCAAACTGTGGGAGCGGGCTTGCTCGCGAATGCAATATGTCAGCTACCTATCCGGTGACTGATGCACCGCTTTCGCGAGCAAGCCCGCTCCCACAGTTTTAGATTTGCGGTGTTTCACAGACTTTGCAAAATGCCCTCTATGCCCAATCAAACCATCAAGACCCCCTGCGTCGGCCTGTGCTCCACCGTCTATGGGGACCTCGTGTGCCGGGGCTGCAAACGCTATCACCATGAAGTGATCCAGTGGAACGGCTACAACGCCGAGGAAAAACAGGCGGTGTGGCGGCGCCTGGAGCAATTGCTGGTGCAGGTGATGGCCAGCAAGCTCGAGGTGTTTGATCCGCACTTGCTGCGCCAGCAACTGGAAGCCCGCAAGATCCGTTTTGTGCCGCATCAATCACCGTATTGCTGGGCTTATCAGTTGATTGCCCGGGGGGCGCGGGTGATTTCCAGGCTGGATGCCTACGGCTTGGCGTTGTTGCCGGAGTTCCGCGAGCGCCATCTGGCGGACTTGCGCGATGCGATTGACCGGGAGTTCTTTCTGTTGTCCGAGGCGCATTACGAGCGGTATATCGCACCGGGCTTTCTGAATGAAGCATTCGGGCCGGCCCTGATCGCCACGCTCTAACCCACACCACAAAACAGTGTGGGAGCTGGCTTGCCTGCGATAGCGGTGTATCAGCCAAACATTGGCTGACTGACACTCCGCTATCGCAGGCAAGCCAGCTCCCACACTTGACCTCTGTTGGTCAGGAGACCCAGGACGCGTCACGCTCCGCCTGCAAGCCATACTTCTCAATCGCCTGTTGGCACACCTCCCGCGCCAGACTCCCCTGCTCCACCAACGCCGTCAGCGCCGCCAGCACAATGTGATGCCGGTCCACCTCAAAGAAATCCCGCAACGCCGCCCGCGTATCACTGCGCCCAAACCCGTCCGTACCCAGTACCGTGTAACCCGAGTCCAGATACGCGCCGATCATCTGCGGCACCGCCCGCACGTAGTCGGACACGGCAACAACCGGCGCGCCTTTGGGCAAACAAGCCTTCACATGGCTGACCCGCGCCGCTTCCTGCGGGTGCAGGCGGTTCCAGCGTTCCACCTCCCGCGCGTCCCGTGCCAGTTCACTGAAACTGGTGACGCTGAACACCTCGCTCGCCACTTGCCAATCCTCGGCCAGCAACTGCGCCGCCGCTTGCGCCTCGCGCACCAGCGTGCCGGAACCGAGCAGGCGCACCTTGGCATCAGCCGCGCCTTCCAGGCGATACATGCCCTTGATAATCGCGGCCTCGACGCCCTCGGGCAGGCTTGGCTGGGGGTAGTTTTCGTTCATCAGGGTCACGTAGTAGAACTCGTCGACATCGTGTTCCAGCATCTGGCGCATGCCGTGGTCGAGGATCACTGCAAATTCACCGGCGAATGCCGGGTCGTAGGCACGGCAATTCGGCACCGTGGCGGCCGTGAGGTGGCTGCTGCCGTCCTGATGCTGCAAGCCTTCGCCGCCCAAAGTGGTACGGCCCGCCGTGGCACCGAGCAGGAACCCTCGGGCGCGCTGGTCGGCGGCGGCCCAGATCAAGTCGCCGACGCGCTGGAAGCCGAACATCGAGTAATAAATGTAGAAAGGCAACATGCGCAGGCCGTGCACCGAATAACTGGTGGCCGCCGCCACCCAGGAACTGATGGCGCTGGCCTCGCTGATGCCCTCCTCCAGGATCTGCCCGTCGGTGGCTTCGCGGTAGCTGAGGATCGAGCCGATGTCTTCCGGCTCATAACGCTGGCCGACGCTGGAATAGATGCCGATCTGCTTGAACAGGTTGGCCATGCCGAAGGTGCGCGCCTCGTCCGCGACGATGGGCACGATGCGCGGGCCGAGGGCCTTGTCCTTGAGCAGGTTGGTGAGCATGCGCACGAAGGCCATGGTCGTGGACATTTCCTTGCCCGCCGCCAAAGTGGCGAATCCGGCGTACCCCTCAACCGGCGGCACGCTCACAGGCGCCGCAACACGGCTTCGGCTCGGCACATAACCGCCCAGCGCGTTGCGTCGCTGGTGCAGGTAACGCAACTCAAGGCTGTCATCCGCCGGTTTGAAGAAACTCAGCGACTCGGTTTGCTCGTCCGTCAGTGGCAACTGGAATCGATTGCGGAAGGCGATCAATGCCTCGCGATCCAGCTTCTTCTGCTGGTGGGTGGTCATCTTGCCCTGCCCGGCCTCACCCATGCCGAAACCCTTCTTGGTCTGGGCGAGGATCACCGTGGGTTTGCCCTTGACCCGCCGCGCAGCGTGGTAAGCCGCGTGGATCTTGACCATGTCGTGGCCGCCGCGCTTGAGACGGTCGATCTGCTCGTCGCTCATGCCCTCGACCAATTTGGCCAGGGACGGGTTTTGACCGAAAAAGTGTTCGCGGTTGTAGGTACCGTCCTTGGCGGCAAAGGTCTGGAATTGCCCATCCACGGTGTTCGACAAGGTATCCACCAGCGAACCGTCGGTGTCTTTGGCCAGCAACGCATCCCAGTCCGAGCCCCACACCAGTTTGATCACGTTCCAGCCGGCCCCGGCGAACAACGCTTCCAGTTCGTCGATGATCCGCCCGTTGCCACGCACCGGGCCGTCAAGGCGCTGCAGGTTGCAGTTGACCACCCAGGTCAGGTTGTCCAGGCCTTCGCGAGCGGCCAGGGTCAGGGCCGACATGCTTTCCGGCTCGTCCATTTCACCGTCGCCGAACACGCCCCAGACGTGACGGTCGGTGGTGTCCTGCAGGTTGCGGTGTTGCAGGTAGCGCATGAAGCGCGCCTGAAAAATCGAGCTGATCGGGCCGATGCCCATGGAGCCGGTGGGGAACTGCCAGAAGTCCGGCATCAACCACGGGTGCGGGTAGCTGGAGAGCCCACGCGCGCCAGCCAGAGGCCCGCCGATTTCCTGGCGATAGTGGGAAAGGTCCTGTTCGCTCAGGCGCCCTTCGAGGAATGCCCGCGCGTAGATGCCCGGTGCGGAATGCGGCTGATAAAACACCAGGTCGCCGCCGAAACGGTCATTGCGCGCGCGGAAAAAATGGTTGAAACCGACTTCAAACAAATCCGCCGCGCTGGCGTAGCTGGCGATATGCCCGCCAAGCTCGCCGTAGGCCTGATTGGCGCGCACCACCATGGCCAGGGCATTCCAGCGTACAAGCGAAGCCAGGCGCTCTTCGGTGGCGAGGTCGCCGGGAAACGCGGGTTGCTGTTCGACGTTGATGCTATTGATGTACGGCGTACCGTGGCGGGGTTTCCAGTCGATGTGCGGCGCACTGCCTTCGCGGGCCAGCACGTCAAGGATTTGCCGCGCCCTGGCCGGCCCGGCGTTGGCCACCAGCGAGGCCAGGGCGTCACGCCACTCGTCCAGCTCTTGCTGATCCATTGCTGTTTGATTCACTGCACTCGCGAAACCGTTCATGGGCACCTCCGGGCTTTTTTTCCAGTTTATGGCGGTGCCAAAGGATTTTTTGCCTGATATCAGGCGCAGTTTTCATGAATTTGAGCATGAAACACTGCAAAACCTCTTCTCACCAGCACGTTGTGCTTCTGCGCCCACAAAGCGCGCAACTGTGTTTAAAATGCCGCCCGCTCAATGACTGACGTTTAACGATGAACCCAGACGCACTCGCCACCCTGCACGCCCACCTGCTCACCGCCCTGGCCAGCCCGCCGGCCGAAACCCGCCGCCTGTTCCATGGCCGCGGCCGCTGCTGGCCGGGCCTGGAGCAACTGACGGTGGACTGGTTGCAGGGCGTGATCCTGGTTTCGCTGTTCAAGGATCCCGAGCCAACGCAGCTCGACGCCTTGAAACACCTGTTGCAAGCCGGGTTCAACGCTTACACCGTCGCCCTGCAACACCGCTACCTGCCACAAAGCACCACCGAATGGCTTTGCGGCGCAGCCGTGGAAGAGCTGACCATCACCGAAGGCGGCCTGCGTTACCTGATCGACCTGGGTAAAAAACAGAATAGCGGGCTGTTCCTCGACATGCGCTACGGCCGCAACTGGGTGCGTGAACAGGCCAAGGGGCAGCGCGTGCTTAACCTGTTCGCCTATACGTGCGGGTTCTCGGTGGCTGCAATTGAAGGCGGCGCCGACCACGTGGTGAACCTCGACATGGCCCGTGGCGCCCTGAGCCGGGGCCGCGACAACCATCGCTTGAACGGTCACGACCTGAGCAAGGTCAGCTTTCTGGGCCATGACCTGTTCAAGTCCTGGGCCAAGGTCACCCACAGCGGCCCTTACGATCTGGTGATCATCGACCCGCCCTCCTTCCAGAAAGGCAGTTTCCTGCTGACCAAGGACTACCAGCGCGTACTGCGCCGCCTGCCGGATTTGCTCACCCCACAAGGCACGGTGCTGGCGTGCATGAACGACCCGGCCTTCGGCGAAGACTTCCTGATCGACGGCGTAACCCGCGAAGCACCGGGCCTGTGCTTTGTGGAACGGTTGGAAAACCCGCCGGAATTTCCGGATATTGACCCGCAAAGCGGGTTGAAGGCGCTGGTGTTCCGTCAGGGCTGATGCCGAAACGCCTGACGCTTGCTACGCTAAGTGATACACCGGGGCGGTGAACCTTATGACCCCCTTCCCGGTCGATACCTGCATTCCCCGGCCAGACTCGACGGCGTCACGTTGTCGGCTGCCCCGTTTCACCCTTTGGAGAACCGCCCGTGATATCGACCCTGCATGTAGCCAGACTCAAAGCCTGGGGCGCCCACGGCTTTACCGCCACCGGTGTGGTGTTGGCCTTTTTGGCCACGCTGGCGCTGCTGGAAAACTCGCCCAAGGCCTGCCTGCTGTGGCTGGGCCTGGCGCTGGTGGTCGATGGCGTCGACGGCTCCCTGGCGCGACGGGTCAATGTCAGCACGGTATTGCCCAGCTTCGACGGCTCGGTGCTGGACCTGGTGATCGATTACCTGACCTACGTGTTTATCCCGGCGCTGTTTATCTACCGCTACATCGACCTGCCGGACTTCACCCACCTGTTTACCGTGTCGGTGATCCTGGTGTCGTCGTTGTTTTGCTTCTGCAATGTGAACATGAAGAGCAAGGACAACTATTTCGTCGGCTTCCCGGCAGCCTGGAACGTGGTGGCGCTGTGCGTGTACATCATCCAGCCAGAGGCCTGGGTGACGTTGGCAACCGTGATCGGGTTGGCACTGCTGACCGTGACGCCGATGAAGTTTTTGCACCCGTTTCGGGTCAAGCGCTTCATGCCGATCAACATCGCGGTCACCACGATCTGGTTGTTGTGCAGCTTTTTGATGGTGGTGGATTACCCGAATACCAACCCGTGGACGTTTGGGTTGTGGTCGCTGATGTCGGCGTATTTCCTGGGGATTTGCGTGTGGCGTACGGCGCTGGAGTGGCTGGACAAACGTCACGGTTGATTGCAATTCAAAATGTGGGAGCGGGCTTGCTCGCGAAAGCGGTGGATCAGTTATAGACGTGTTAACTGACACTCCGCTTTCGCGAGCAAGCCCGCTCCCACATTTGGATCGCGTAGACCCGCTAGATCCAAGTAAGATACCGGCCTTTGGCGCAGCCCTTTTTTGCGCCCTGCCAATAATAAGCCTTGCCCATGCCCTTCGAACTCAGCGTTGACCTCACCACCCTGGCTATCCTCGCCGTCGTTGCCTTCATCGCCGGCTTCATCGACGCCATCGCTGGCGGCGGCGGGCTGCTCACTACCCCGGCCCTGCTCACCGCCGGCATGCCACCGCATCTGGTGCTGGGCACCAACAAACTGAGTTCCACCTTCGGCTCGGCCACCGCCAGCTTCACCTTCTACCGGCGCAAGCTGTTCCACCCGCGCCAATGGGTGCACGCCATCGTCGGCACGCTGATTGGTGCACTGAGTGGTGCAATCGTCGCCCATTACCTGCCCGCCGAAACCCTCAACAAAATGCTCCCGGTGATCGTCTTCGCCTGCGGCGTCTATCTGCTGTTCGGCGGCACGCCCAAGGCGCCGCTGGACGCCGACGCGCCGATCAAGAAGAAATGGCAATCCACCCAAGGCTTTGGTCTGGGTTTCTACGACGGCGTGGCCGGGCCTGGCACCGGCGCATTCTGGACGGTGAGCACCATGCTGCTGCACCCCATCGACCTGGTCAAAGCCAGCGGCGTGGCACGCAGCATGAACTTCGTCAGCAACGCAGCGGCGCTGACGGTGTTCATCATCAATGGTTCGGTGGACTGGATCGTCGGCCTGGCGATGGGCGTGTCGGTGATGTGTGGCGCGTTCTTTGGCGCACGCAGTGCCATCAGCGGCGGCGCCAAATTCATTCGCCCGGTGTTTATCACCGTGGTCCTCGGCCTGACCGTGCGCCTAGCCTGGCAGCACTGGTTCAGCGTGGCCTAAACGGCGCGCCAGGTAGAGGTCGATCAGGTAACGCGCAATCGAACGTGACGCCGGCAACGGCGGCAGGTCGTGGATATTGAACCACTGCGCGTCCTCGATCTCGTCAGCCTGGGGCACGATGTCGCCACCGGCGTACTCGGCGTGGAAACCGAGCATCATTGAGTGCGGGAACGGCCAGCACTGGCTGCCCATGTACTGGATGTTCTTGACCTCCACCTGCACCTCCTCGCGCACCTCGCGGATCAGGCAGTCTTCGGCCGACTCACCCGGCTCGGCAAACCCGGCCAGGGTGCTGTAGACGCCGGTGACAAACCGCGGTGAACGCGCCAGCAGGATTTCGTCGCCGCGGGTCACCAGCACGATCATGCTTGGCGAAATACGCGGGTAGCTGCGCAGGTCGCAGGCCGGGCAATGCATCGCGCGCTCGCGTGGCACCTGGACCATGGCCTGGCCGCAACTGCCGCAGAACCGGTGTTCCCGCGCCCAAGTGCCAATCTGCGCCGCGTAACCCAGCACTTTGTACAGGGTGTGATCGCCTTGCAGCATGAAGGCCCGCAGGCCCTGCCAGCTGCAACCTGGCACTTCAACTGCCGAATTGAGTTCCAGCAGGTACACCGGCTCGCCATCAAGATGGCCAATGCCATGCTCGGCAAACACTGACAAATCCTGACGCTTGAGCCATTCCCGGGGGAACAGCGGGCCATTGGTGTCATGCAAAAAGCCCTCGCGGCTGCGGGCGACGGCCCAGCCGCCAGGGGCCTCGTTGTCCAGCAGCGTTGTGGTAATCCAGCCTGGGGTCATGTCAGTCAATCCACGAATTCGGGTTTCTGCTTGCTCATATGGGCCGCGATGGCCACGCGCAGGTCGTTGGATTGCAACATAGCCGAGTTCCAGGTGGCAACGTATTCCAGACCATCTTTGACCGTGTGGTCACGCATGTAGCTGATCATCGCCTTGGTGCCGGTGACGGCAATCGGTGACTTGGCGGCGATTTCACGGGCGATCTCCATCACCCCGGCCAGCAAGCTGTCCTGATCGGCGTACACGCGGTTGACCAGCCCGATGCTGCGCGCCTCTTCGGCACCAAACTGGCGGCCGGTGTAGGCCAGCTCGCGCAGCATGCCGTCGCCGATAATGCGCGGCAGGCGTTGCAGGGTGCCGACGTCGGCGGCCATGCCGATGTCGATTTCCTTGATCGAGAACTGCGCACCTTCGGCGGCGTAGCGCATGTCGCAGGCACTGATCAGGTCGATGGCGCCGCCGATGCAATAGCCTTGAATCGCCGCCAGCACCGGCTTGCGGCAGTTGTCCACGGCATTGAACGAAGCTTGCAGTTCGAGGATCTTGCGGCGCAGCAGGCGCGCGTTGCGGCCCACGTCCTTGCCGAAGTCATTGGCTACCGAGGCCAGCATCATCAGGTCGATGCCGGAGGAAAAATGCTTGCCGGCGCCGCTGAGCACCACGGCACGCACGGCGTCGGTGTCTTCGACCCATTGAAAGATATCGATGATTTCGGTCCAGAACGCCGCGTTCATCGCATTGATCTTTTCCGGGCGGTTGATCTGCACATGGGCAACGTTGCCGGTGAGTTCGACGACGAAAGCTTGGTATTCGGACATGGCAGTGTTCCCTGACTGGCGAGTGATAAGGCCCGAACTATAACAAGGGTGTGTGACGGCGCATCGGCCAAAAACGGGACTGGCAAAGGTAATGAAATGTTGTGGGCGAAGGCTTCATGCAACGCCGATACATTTCACGCCAAAGGCTCGACTTATCGGCTATACAATCAGGGCCATTGCCTGGAGCCGCCTATGCCGTCCACGTTTCGCTCATCATTGATTCTGGCCCTGGTGGTCGTGCTGACCGGCGTCGGCGCAGGCCTGGGCGGGATGCTGCTGGCGTTGCTGCTGCATGGCATTCAACACCTCGCTTACGGCTACAGCCTCGATAGCCTGGTCAGCCATGAAACCTTCCTGCTGGGCGTGACGGCGGCGGCGCCCGAACGGCGCGTGCTGGTGTTGGTGGTGTGCGGGCTGGTCGCCGGGCTGGGCTGGTGGACGATTTATCGCTACGGCCGCCCGCTGGTGAGCATCAAGCAGGCGGTGTCGGAAAAAATGCCGATCATGCCGCCCAAGACCACCCTCGCCCATGCCGTGCTGCAAATCGTCACCGTGGCCCTGGGCTCACCGCTGGGGCGTGAAGTGGCGCCACGGGAAGTCGGCGCGCTGGCCGCTACGTGGCTGTCGCAACGCGCACGGCTGACACCGCCGATGCATCGCCTGATCGTCGCCTGCGGCGCCGGTGCCGGCTTGGCGGCCGTGTACAACGTGCCCTTGGGCGGCGCGGTGTTTGTGCTGGAAGTGTTGGTGGGCGCATTCAGTTGGCCCGCGGCGGTCATTGCCCTGGCCACTTCAGCGATTGGCGCATCGGTGGCGTGGATCGGGCTGGGCGCGGAATCGCAGTACGTGGTGCCGCATTTCGACTTGAGCCCGGCGCTGATCGCCTGGGCGGTGGTGTGCGGGCCGATATTCGGCTTGGCGGCGTACGGGTTTACCCGCCTGACCGGAACAGCACGGGCAAATGCCGCGCGCGGTTGGCGCCTGCCGGTGCTTTCGCTGATCAACTTCACGATCATCGGCGGGCTGGCCATGCTGCTGCCGCAGATCCTCGGCAATGGCAAAGGCCCGGCGCAACTCGGCTTCGACAGTGAACTGACCATCGGCCTGGCTGCGTTGCTGCTGGTGGTGAAGGTGCTGATCACCGCCAGCAGCCTGCGCGCCGGGGCCGAAGGTGGCCTGCTGACACCGGGCCTGGCAAATGGCGCGCTGCTGGCAATCATCCTTGGCGGCGCCTGGAGCCTGGTGTGGCCCGGCGTGCCGCTGGGCGCCTTTGCCATTATCGGCGCAGCCGCCTTCCTCGCGTCCAGCATGAGCATGCCGCTGACGGCAATTGTGCTGGTGGCCGAATTCACGCGTATCGACCATGACTTTCTGGTGCCGATCATCCTCGCGGTGGTGGGCTCGATGTGCGTGAGCAAGGGGTGCCAAAGCTGGGAAAGTCGTGAAAAAAAACCTCGCTAACCCCCCTGACAAACACCGCCTCTGTGGCGAGCGGGCTTGCCCCGCGTTGGGCTGCGCAGCGGCCCCAAACCCAGACGCCGCGTTCTTTCAGAAAGACCGCGGCGTTTTTATGGGGCTGCTTCGCAGCCCAACGCGGGGCAAGCCCGCTCGCCACAGGATGTTGGTTGCCTGCTTCTTAACACAAAGACCTTGAAAGGCATCGCCTCAGGTACCATCCTTCGCGCTTTAAGCCGCCCCATCAGCGGCGCTCGACGCTCAAAGGAACCGCCATGCACGCCCAACCCCTCGCCCCCGCCGATTTCGAATTCATCGAAGACACCCTGCTCAAATACGGCGACGACCATTCGGTGCTGAACCTGGCCGAGCTCGACGGCTACTTCACCGCACTGGTCTCAAGCCCCGCGCAAGTGGACGTCGGCGAGTGGTTCCCGGCCATCTTCGGCGGGCAGAACCCGAACTGGGAAACTGTCGACGAAGCCCAGCGCTTCCTGGCATTGTGCGTGCGCCACATGAACACCCTGGCCGCACAACTGGCCACCGACGCGCAAGGCTTCAAGGCACGCTTCGATGACACCGAGCATCAGGGCCAGGTCGTCACACTCGCCGAAGAATGGTGTTTCGGCTACATCCGTGGCGCCGCCATCGGCAATTGGCCGGAAATGCCCGCCGAACAAACCGCGCAGCTGGAGAAAATCTCCTGGTGCGCCGAACAGGACAACTTCGAACTGCCCGCAGACCTGGATGTGCAGGCGCACCAGCAACGCGTCAGCGAAATCGAACCGGCAGCGCGAGCGCTGCATGATTACTGGTTGGCAAAACGATAATCTGGCTTCTGCTCTGGCTCTGGCTCTGGCTTTTGATCTTGATCTCAGGCGCCCCGTCAAAACACGCTGGCCGGAATTCGACAGGGATTTGGGGGGGCAAACCGGCAGGACGCCGGTTTAGCCGCGACGCGCCATGGATGGCGCGTGGCGGCGGCCCCCCAAATCCCTGTCGGATTACGGGCACACCGAGCGTGAGCGAGGTGCCGAGTGTTGGGGCAAGAGCGTTTTGCTTACTTTTGCGCTTTTCAAAAGTGAGCCGCCGTAAGGGCGGAACCAATATCAGCCATCACCAAAAAAACGGATATGTACACCGACAGACCGCCATCGCAGGCAAGCCAGCTCCCACAGTTGGATCGACATACACCCGTTAACCATCAGCAGCCATCCCCCATACTCGACAAGCACCCGTCTATAAACGATTATTCGGGTCCGCCCGCCGATCGTGCCTTGAATCAGGAGCCCTGTACCTTGAGTTCGCAGAAAACCGTGACCGTTACACCGCCCAACTTCCCCCTCAATGGCAAGGTCGCGCCCCCCGGCTCCAAATCCATTACCAACCGCGCCCTGTTGCTGGCCGCCCTGGCCAAGGGCACCAGCCGCTTGAGCGGCGCGCTGAAAAGCGATGACACCCGCCACATGTCGGTAGCCCTGCGCCAGATGGGCGTGACCATCGACGAGCCGGACGACACCACCTTCGTCGTCACCGGCTCCGGCAAGCTGCAATTGCCCGCACAGCCGCTGTTCCTCGGCAACGCCGGCACCGCCATGCGCTTTCTCACCGCGGCCGTGGCCACCGTGCAGGGCACCGTGGTGCTGACCGGCGACGACTACATGCAAAAACGCCCGATCGGCCCGCTGCTGGCCACCCTCGGCCAGAACGGCATCCAGGTCGACAGCCCGACCGGCTGCCCGCCCGTGACCGTGCATGGCGTGGGCAAGGTGCAGGCCAAGCGTTTTGAGATTGATGGCGGTTTGTCCAGCCAATACGTATCGGCCCTGCTGATGCTCGCGGCCTGCGGCGAGGCGCCGATTGAAGTGGCGCTGACCGGCAAGGACATCGGCGCCCGTGGCTACGTGGACCTGACCCTGGACTGCATGCGCGCCTTCGGTGCGCAGGTCGACGCCGTTGACGACACCACCTGGCGCGTCGCCGCCACCGGCTACACCGCCCATGACTACCTGATCGAACCCGACGCCTCGGCCGCCACCTACTTGTGGGCCGCTGAAGTGCTGACCGAGGGCCGCATTGATATCGGCGTCGCCGCGCAAGACTTCACCCAGCCGGACGCCAAGGCCCAGGCCGTGATCGCGCAGTTCCCGAACATGCAAGCCACGGTAGTGGGCTCGCAGATGCAGGACGCCATCCCGACCCTGGCGGTACTTGCCGCGTTCAACAACACGCCGGTGCGGTTCACCGAGCTGGCTAACCTGCGTGTGAAGGAATGCGACCGCGTGCAGGCATTGCACGACGGCCTCAATGAAATCCGCCCGGGCCTTGCGACCATCGAAGGCGACGACCTGCTGGTGGCCAGTGACCCCGCGCTGGCCGGCACTTCGTGCAACGCGCTGATCGACACCCACGCCGACCACCGCATCGCCATGTGCTTTGCCCTCGCCGGGCTGAAAGTCTCGGGCATCCGCATTCAGGACCCGGACTGCGTGGCCAAGACGTACCCCGAGTACTGGAACGCCCTGGGCAGCCTCGGGGTTGCACTGAGCTACTGAGCCGCCGGCGCCGCGATGGGGAGGGAAAGCACATGACACTTCGCCAACCCTGCCCGCCCGGCGCTTGCGTCTGCGACCGCGAACAGCTGCTGGAAGCGCCTGGTGCTGATGTGCGCATCCTCAACCTGACGCGTCAGGAAGAAAAGCGCCTGCTCGACCGCCTCGAAGACCTCAAAAGCCTGCAAGACCTGGAGCACATGCAACAGCGGATGTATGAGCAATTGGGCATCCGCGTGCATGTCGCGCCGGGCCACACCGAAGTCAAAAGCATGCGCGGCATCCAGATCACTATCGATGAGCTGCCCGGCATGTGCCGCAAGACCCGGCAATCCATCCCGGCGGCGATTCGCCGCGGCATGGAGAAACGCCCGGAAATCGCCTACCGCCTGCTGGATGCCCACGACCTGTTTCGCGAAGGTTGAGTCACCCCGGCACGGCCTCCTTCTGAAACATTCCCCGCCCCAAGGCTTTCGCTGTGTGCAGATGCGTCTGCGCAGTGTTGCTTTCCGATTCCAGCAGCAACTCGGACGTCACCACCTGAGCCCCGCAGTAATCAAAGATCCCGTAGTCTATCTGCGTGCGCATGGCCTTGGCGTAACCGTGGCGGTCAAACGCGCTTTCATCCGCCGCGCCGAGCGCCAGCAAATGCACCTGCAAATGCCGCAGTTTTTTCACCACCGGCCTGTCCGGGCCATAGTCGATGGCCCAGCCGTTGACGAATACGCGGTCGACCCAGCCTTTGAGCAGGGCCGGCAGGGACCACCAATAGATCGGGAAGGCCAGCACCAAGGCGTCGGCGCGGTCGATGCGTGCCTGTTCGGCAAGCACGTCGGCCGGCGGCGTGGCGCGTTCGCGATGCACACAGTGGTCGGCGGCGGTGTAGCGCGGGTCGAAACCTTCGGCAGCGAGGTCGGCGATTTCAAAGGTATGGCCGGCTGCCGTGAGGCCGGCGGCGACCTGTGCGGCCACGCTGTGGGTCAGGGATTTCGGGTCGTGATGGGCAACGACGATCAAAGCATGCATGACATGGACTCCCTTTCAGTTTACGCTTGGGTTTAAGTTACCTTTGGTAACCTACCCATAGTAAGTTACTTTTGGTATATAAGCATGTCAAGCAGTGAATCTCCCGCCCCGCGTCGCCGTTTGTCCCGTGAAGATCGTTTGCGCCAGCTACTCGATGTGGCCTGGCAACTGGTGCGCGAAGAAGGCACTGAGGCGCTGGCTCTGGGCCGCCTGGCGGAACTGGCCGGTGTGACCAAGCCGGTGGTCTACGACCACTTCGTCACGCGCGCGGGCTTGCTGGCCGCACTCTACGAAGATTTCGACGGGCGCCAGGACCAGGTGTTTACCGAGGCCATCGCCGCCAGCGCTGCCACCCTGGACGACCGCGCCTGGGTGATTGCCTCGTCCTACGTCGACTGTGTGCTGCTGCAGGGCCGGGAAATTCCGGGGGTGATCGCAGCGCTGAGCGGTTCGCCGGAGCTGGAAACCCTCAAGCGTCGCTATGAAGCGGTGTTTCTCGACAAATGCCGCGATGCGCTGTCGCCCTTTGCGCCGGATGGCATGGTCTCCCAGGCCGGCCTGCGCGCCATGCTGGGCGCCGCCGAGGCCTTGTCCCACGCGGCGGCCAGCGGGGAGCTCAGCCGTAAAGAGGCGCAACAGGAATTACTGGCGACCGTCCTGGCGATGGTCAATCGCGGCGCGCGTGTAAAAGAATTTTCATCGCCCAAGGAATAAAGGCGCACGACGGGTGTTTACCTGAGTACACCTTGTGACTCTCGCACAAGGCACTCAAAACCAAGAAAACCCCAGGAGCTCGTCATGCTGAAAAAACTCTCCCTCGCCGCTGCCGTGATGTTTGCCTCGTCCATGGCCTTCGCCGCCCCTGCCAGCGTGGCCGACAGCGCCAAAGGCAAAGTGCTGGTCGACAGCAAAGGGATGACCCTCTACACCTTCGCCAAAGACAGCGCCGGCAAGTCGGCGTGCAGCGGCCAGTGCCTGGCCAACTGGCCGGCGTTCACCGCGAAAGACGGTGCCAAGGATGCCGACGGTTACACCGTGATCAGCCGCGACGATGGCAGCAAACAATGGGCCTACAAGGGCCAGGCGCTGTACACCTGGGTCAAGGACAGCAAGCCGGGCGACATCACCGGTGACGGCGTTGGCGGCAACTGGAACCTGGCCAAGCCATAACGCTCAAGCAAGCTTGTTGTGGTGAGGGAGCAAGCTCCCTCACCACAGGTATCGGCCTTTAACTGCTCTGGCGCTCGCTCACAAACCGCTGCGCCTTGCGCGTCAGCTGATCAAGGTGCCGGTCGCGCTGCTTCTCGGCATCGACCATCGCGCGTTTACCGTGTTTTTGCAGCAGGTAGGTGTGAATCTGCCGCACTTCCAGCGAGCGGTAGATCGCCGCCACGTCCAGCACGCCCATCAAGCCGTCGGTGCCGTAGTCACGGGTGTTCATCAGCACTTGGGGGCCTCGCGCGGCGCGCACTTGAAAACCCATGGCCTCGAACGCGGGCACTTTTTCGACCGCACACGCCAGCTCGGCGTGGGGATAGCGCACCAGCACCTCCTGCACCATCGCGCGCGCGACACCCTGGCGCCGGCGCCCGGCCTGCACGGCCATGAAGGCGATGCCACAGGCCTGTGGATCGTCTTTTACCGGCAGGTACAGGCAAAACCCGATGAGCTGCTCCTCATCCATCGCCACCACCAGTTCCACGGCGATGCCCTTCGCGCCATCCAGCGCGTCCAGGTACAGGTGCACTTCAAAGCCGATGGCATATTGATAAATGTTGTACAGCAGGTTGCTCGGCGCCAGCGCCACGCTGCTGATGTCGGTGAGGTTGTCCACCACCATTTGCAGGATCTGCCCATTGATGGGCTCGGGGCACGGCGTGGTGTAACGGGTAAGGCTGAACATGCACATTCCTGGGGTTTCGCGTCAAGGCAGCGGCGATTGTACCTGTTGCGCGCAGACCTCGCGCAGACAGCTGCGCAACCAGCGATGGGCCAGGTCGGCATCCTGGCGTGGGTGCCAGAGCATGGCCACGGTAAACGTGGGTATCGATACGGGCAGTACGAAGCTGTAGAGCCCTTCACGCTGATGGGCGGTGTAGCGTTCGGGCACGCTGGCGATCAGGTCGGTGTCGCGCGCCAGGGCGATGGCGGTGGCAAACCCGGCGACGATGGTGCTGATGTCACGCGTGAGCCCCTGCGCCTCCAGCGCTTCATCGATCTGGCCGCGATCAAGCCCGCGCCTTGAAACATAGACGTGCCGGCCCTGGGCAAACCGCTGCGCCGTGACGGCGCCCCGGCTCAGCGGGTGGCCAGCGCGCACGACGCCGACCAACCGGTCGCGAAACAGCGCCTGCATCACGATCTCCGGGCTGGCGTCCGGGTCGACTACGCCGATGACGAGGTCAACGCCGCCCTCGCGCAGCAGCGTGTAATCCTTGTCGGTCTTGTTGACGAAGCGCAGGCGTACGCCGGGTGCCTCCCGGGCAATGCGCGCCAGCAACGCCGGGCCCAGATTCTCAACAAACTCCTCGCTGGCGCGCAGCGTGAAGGTGCGCACCACCTGCCCCATCTCCAGCGCTTGCACGGGCCGCAGCACTGCCTGTGCCTCCTGCACCAGGCGGCCGACCTGTTCGCGCAGCGCCAGCGCACGGGGCGTGGGCACCAGGCCGCGACCGGCGCGCACCAGCAAGGGGTCGCCGGTGGTTTCACGCAGGCGGGCCAGCGCGCGGCTCATGGCCGACGGGCTCAAGCGCAAGCGTTGAGCAGCGCGGGCAACGCTGCCTTCGGTGAGCAGCACATCCAGAGTGATCAGAAGATTCAGATCGGGCATCTGCCCTCCTTACAAGGCGTTATACGCAGGTATTACCTGCAACCCATGCGTCTTCCGCCATGTTAGTCGGCGCCGTAGATTTGTGACAGCTACGTTCATACAAGGAATCTCCCATGAAGACGTCTTCACGCGGCGCGCTGTTGAGCCTCTCACTGTCCATGTTGCTGGCCTCACTGGGCACCAGCATCGCCAATGTGGGCCTGCCGGCGCTGGCGCAGGTTTTTGAAGCTTCATTTCACAGGGTGCAATGGGTGGTGCTCGCCTACTTGCTGGCGATTACCGCGGTGATCGTCAGTGCCGGCCGCCTGGGCGACCGGTGGGGCCGCCGGCGGTTGCTGCTCGCCGGGTTGCTGCTGTTCACCCTGGCCTGCGCGCTGTGCGGCGCCACACCTTCGCTGCCATGGCTGGTGGCATTCAGAACCCTGCAAGGCCTGGGCGCGGCAATCATGATGGCGATGACGCTGGGGCTGGTCGGCGACACGGTGACCAAGGAACGCACCGGCCGTGTGATGGGCCTGCTCGGCACGATGTCTGCGGTCGGCACCGCCATGGGCCCGAGTGTCGGCGGGCTGCTGCTCAGCCTGTGGGGCTGGCGCGCGTTGTTTCTGGCGGGGGTGCCGCTGGGCTTGTTGGCCGCCGCCCTCGCCTGGCGGTATTTGCCGGTTGATCATCTGGCTGGCATCGGGCCTTCCGGCGATTCACTCTGGCAGCCCTTGAAAGACCCGGCACTGCGCGCCGGGCTGGCGATGAGCGCCTTGGTGTCGGCGGTGATCATGACGACCTTTGTTGTCGGGCCGTTTTACCTGTCCCGAGGCCTGGGGCTGGCCCCGGCCGGGATGGGCCTGGCCATGGCGGTCGGGCCCTGTGTCGCGGCACTCACCGGGGTACCGGCCGGGCGCCTGACCGACCGCCTCGGCAGCCCGCGCATGACCCTCACCGGCCTGGGCATCATGGCGGCTGGCGCCCTGCTGCTGTCGCTGGCCTCGGGCCTGCTCGCCTACCTCGCCTCGCTGGTCATCCTCACCACGGGTTACAGCCTGTTCCAGGCCGCCAACAACACGGCGGTGATGAGCGATGTGCAGCCCGCGCGGCGCGGAACAATCTCCGGCCTGCTCAACCTCTCGCGCAACCTGGGCCTGATTTTCGGCGCCTCGGCCCTCGGTGCGGTGTTTGCCTGGGCCTGCCCCGATGTGACCCACGCAGCGGCGCAAAGCGTGGCGAATGGCCTTCACGTGACCTTCGGCGCGGCACTGGCCCTGATCATCGTTGCCGCGACCTTCGCCTGGGGCCGTCATGGCGCCGCGAGCTGCCCGCAAAACACCCGTTGAGGCAAAAAAACAAAAAAGGCGTTGCGCCAGACCGGGTTACATCGCGCATCATGGGCACTTTCAAGCACAAGGGTAATGTCCATGCGCGTGCTGTCATTGATGATGGGTCTTACGACGCTGGCCGCCAGTATGGCGTTCTGCGCCAGCGCGATGGCGAATGAAGAAAGTCAGTTGGTACAACAGATCAACGCCTACCGCAGCCAGCTTCAGCGCTGCGGTGACCAGGGATCCCAGGAACTGCCACCGCTGACCAGCGACACACGTCTGGTGTTGCCGGCGACCAACGTCGGCGATTTGCAACAGGCATTGGCGCGGGCTGCGTATCCGATGGTCAACGTGCAGGCCATCAGCCTGTCGGGGCCCAAGGATGCGCAGGCGGCGATGAAGGCGGTGCGTGAAAGCTTTTGCCGCGTGGTGCTCGACCCGCAATTTGTCGACATTGGGGTCAGCAACAGTGGCCAGGATTGGCGCATCGTGCTGGCCCGCCCACTGCTGACCAGTGGCCTGGGCGATTGGCAGACCGAAGGCAAGCAATTGCTGACGCTGATCAACGCCGCCCGTGAACAGCCGCGCCAATGCGGCACCCAGGCGTTTACCGCGACCACCCCGTTGTCGTGGAACGACGACCTGGCCAATGCCGCCAACAGTCACACGCGCAATATGGCCAACGGTAACTTCTTCGACCACCTCGACCACGACGGCCGCACCCCCGGTGACCGCGCCGAACTGGCCGGGTATATCGCGAAGACCATCGGCGAAAACATCGCCGCCGGCCTCGACACGCCGCGCAAGGTGGTGGACGGCTGGCTCGCCAGCCCCGGCCATTGCGCCAACCTGATGAACCCGCAGTTTCGTGAACTGGGCGCGGCCTATGCGATGGACCCCAAGAGCGACGCGGGCATTTACTGGACAGGGGTTCTGGGTTCGCAATAGCAGCGCGGCTGCCGAGCAGCCCTGGCCTCACGTGCAGGTAGCGTCAGATTGCCAGCATCTGGATAATCGCACTGAACTGGCAGCCGCCCCACCGGTCTGTTGCCTGACGCGCCGGCAGATTTGCGTGCCCTCAAGACCGCTGTAGAGAAGGTGTTCACCCCATGATGAATTGGCTGCAAAGCAGCAGCGACATGGCCGAGCAGGTTCGCCTGCATGATTGGGCCAGCACCCCTCTGGGGCCGCTGGAACATTGGCCCGATGTGCTCAAGACCACCGTCGCACTGTGCTTTGCTTCGAGTTTCCCCCAGTCCATCATCTGGGGGCCGTCGATGACCCTGCTCTACAACGACGCGGCCATTCCCATCCTGGGCGACAAACCCTACGCGCTGGGCCGTCCGTTCAACGAGGTGTGGCAGGAGGTCTGGGAGGAAGTGCGCCCCATCGCCCAGGCCGCTTTCGAAGGGCATGCCACCTACGTGGAAAACTACCCACTGGTGATCGAGCGCGGCAACGGCCCGGAACAGACCTACTTCACCTTTTGCTACAGCCCCATCCGCGACCCGCAGGGCACAGTCGTGGGCATGCTCAACACCGTCACCGAAACCACCGCCACCGTATTTCTGGCGCGGCGCCTGGCGGTGCTGGATGCGATCGGCAACGGCGTGGCCAACGCCACCGATGCCGAAGCCATAATGACCATCACCACCCGCCTGCTGGCCGAACACCTGAACGTGTCCAACTGCGCCTACGCCGACATGGACGCCGATGAAGACGGCTTCACCATTCGCGGCAACTGGGCGGCACCGGGTTCGCCGAGCATTGTGGGGCGCTATAGCCTGGCCTCCTTTGGCGCGCGGGCAGTGCAACAGTTGAACGCCGGTGAAGCGTTGGTGATCCGTGACAACCGTGTCGAGTTCACCCCCGAGGAATCCGCCAGTTACCAGGCGCTGGGCGCTACCGCCACGGTGTGTTTCCCGCTGATCAAGGATGGCCGCCTGACCGCCCTGATGGCCGTGCATGACAAGGCGGCACGTGCCTGGTCGCCCTATGACCTGGCGCTGGTGGGCGAAGTCACCGAGCGCTCCTGGGCGCACATCGAACGCGTGCGCGCCGACGCCGCCGTACGCGAAGGCCTGGCAGCGATCACCGAACTCAATGCCACCCTGGAGCAGCGCGTTCAAGAGCGCACCGCCGCGCTGACCCAGGCCGAAGCCGCGCTGCATCAGTCACAAAAGCTCGAGGCCATCGGCCAATTGACCGGCGGCGTGGCCCACGACTTCAACAATTTCCTGACCATCATTCGCTCGTCGATGGATTTTTTGCGCCAACCGAACCTGGCCGATGAACGCCGCCAACGCTACCTGAGCGCGGTGTGCGACACGGTGGAGCGCGCCAGCAAGCTCACCAGCCAGTTGCTCGCCTTCGCCCGCCGCCAGCCGCTCAACCCGGAAGTCTTCGATGTGTGCCTGCGGGTACGCAATATCGGCGAAATGCTCGAAAGCCTGACCGGCGCGCGCATTCAGGTGCAGATCGAGTTACCCGAGCAGCCCTGCCATGTGCGTGTCGATTCCAGCCAGTTCGAGACCGCGCTGATCAATATCGCCCTCAATGCGCGCGATGCCATGGATGGCCAGGGGACGTTGTGCCTGCGCGTCAGCCATGTGGCCGCATTGCCACGCATCCGCGGGGATGCCGAAAGCCGGCAACCCTGTGTGGCGATTGCCCTGGCCGACACGGGCGTGGGTATTGCCCAGGAAGCATTCGAACGCATTTTCGAGCCTTTCTTCACCACCAAGGCGGTGGGCAAAGGCACCGGCCTGGGCCTGTCGCAGGTCTTCGGCTTTGCCAAGCAGTCCGGCGGTAACGTCGACGTGGCCAGTACCCTGGGCCAGGGCACGGTATTCACCCTCTACCTGCCCGCCGTTGAAGCACCGGCCTCGGCACCTGCGGCCGTCGCCGAGGAACGTTGCCCGAGCATCGATGCGGCCCTGCGCCATATCCTGATCGTGGAAGACAACCTGGAGGTCGGCCGTTTCGCCAACCAGATCCTGCAAGACCTGGGCTACCAGACCACGTGGGCCACCGATGCCGAACAGGCGCTGGCCCTGGCTGGCCCTGCGGTTGCGGGTTTTGATGCGATTTTCTCGGATGTGGTCATGCCCGGGATGACCGGCGTCGCCATGGCCAAGCTATTGCGCCAGCGCCGGCCCGATCTGCCGGTGGTGCTCACGTCCGGCTACAGCGAAGAATTGGCGGACAGGGGTTATGAAGGATTCGAGTTCCTTGCCAAGCCCTACTCTGCCGAGCAGGTGGCCAGGGTGTTGGCCAAGTCGATGCACAAGGACTGACGGCTAGTCGGCCACGGCGACCTGGTTACGCCCCATGGCCTTGGCGCGGTACAGCGCCTTGTCGGCGGTGTTCATCAGGCTGTGCAGGTCCTGATCCAGGCTGCGGGTGGAGGCCACGCCGAGGCTGGCGGTCAAGCCCTGCACCGGCTCGGAGGCCAGCCCGGAAATCGCCTTGATCAGTTGTTCGGCAATGTCCCGCGCGGTCTCCAGTGACGTATTGGGCAGCAACACCGCGAACTCTTCCCCGCCTAGACGCCCGTACACATCCGCCTGACGAAACGATGCGCTGATCACCCCGCCAATCTGGCGCAATACCTGATCGCCCGCCTGGTGGCCATAGGTGTCGTTGATGTCTTTGAAATGGTCCATGTCCATCATCAACGCGCACAGCGGTTGCCGGTTGTGGCGGCATTGCGCGTACAACAGGTGGGCATGTTCGAAGAAGGCGCGGCGGTTCATCAGCCCGGTCAGCTCATCGGTCTGCGCGGCCCGCGTGGAGATATTGTGGGCGCGCTCCATTTGCCGGGTCAGGCGAAAGGCTTTTTCCAGGGCATCAGACAATTTGCGTGTGGCGCTGACCACAAAGGTCGAGAACACCAACACCGCCACGGCCACGCCCACCTGCATCGGCGAGTGCTGGAACAACAGCCACAGCGTGCACGGCAACAGCACCAGGGCCATGGAGCCCAGGGTCATATACCGATAAGCCGAATAACACGAGACCGCGCTGACCGACATGCCCACGGTAAACAGCATGACCAGCACCTGGGAAACACGGTCGTCGATGGGCATCACCGCCAGTGCACCGATGCCCCACACACCCGCAGACAGCATCAGCGTGACCCAGTAACGGCGCTCCCACCGATCGGGGGTACGCTCATGGTTCGGGCAGCGAAACCAGTCCATGAACATCTTGACGCGCAACAGTGACGTCACCGCCAGCACCGTCAGCCAGACCAGCATGACCTTGTGGTCGAAGCGGTCCCAGCACAGCCAACAGAGCATGACAGCGCCCAGGTAACTGCCAAAAATGGCGGCGAACGATTGGCGAAACAGCTGGTGCAAACGGTCAGTTCGCACCTGCTCTTCGATAAAGCCATCCTGGTCTTGCCCACGCCCAAGGCCGTTCATGAAATCCGCCTGCTTCAACTGCCACGACAAAGGCGCCATTGTGGCACCCTGCCACTAGCCCGGACAACAGAATCCGGCACAGTAGAGCCCTTAAAGCACTTGCGGCCGCAGAATCAGCACGCCCAACGGCGGCAGATTCAGCGACAACGATACCGGCTGCCCGTGGCGCGGTTCATCCACCGTGAACACCTCACCCCCGTTGCCATAATTGGAACCGGCATAGGTGTCGGCATCACTGTTGATCACCTCGCTCCAGCGCCCGGCAAACGGTACACCGACGGCATACGCCTCACGGGGCACCGGGGTGAAATTGGCCACCACCAGCACCGGCTTGCCGTCCTTGCTCCAGCGCAACCAAGCGTAGACGCTGTTGATCGCGTCGTCACCGATCAACCACTGAAAACCTTGCGGCGCATCGTCCTGCTCATGCAGCGCAGGCTCCTCGCGGTACAGGCGGTTGAGGTCACCCACCAGTTTCTGCACGCCCCGGTGCTCGGGGTATTGCAAGAGGTACCAGTCCAGTTGCTGGTCGTGGTTCCATTCGCGCCACTGGCCGAACTCGCAGCCCATGAACAGCAGCTTTTTGCCGGGGTGCATCCACATGAAGGCCAGGTAAGCGCGCAAATTGGCAAACTTCTGCCAGCGATCGCCGGGCATCTTGTCGATCAGCGAGTGCTTGCCATGCACCACTTCGTCATGGGAAATCGGCAGGATGAAGCGCTCGGACCAGGCATACACCAGGCCGAAGCTCAGCTCGTTGTGGTGATGGGCGCGGTACACCGGGTCTTGCTGGATGTAATGCAGCGAGTCGTGCATCCAGCCCATGTTCCATTTGTAGTTGAAACCCAGGCCGCCCTGCTGGGTCGGCTGGCTGACACCCGGCCAGGCCGTGGACTCTTCAGCAATCACCAGCGCACCGGGCGCCTCCAGCGCGACCACGTCGTTCAAGTGGCGCAGGAAGTCGATGGCTTCGAGGTTCTCGCGGCCGCCATGGCGGTTAGGCACCCACTCGCCGGCCTTGCGCGAGTAGTCGCGGTACAGCATTGAGGCCACGGCGTCGACGCGCAGGCCATCAATATGGAAGTGCTTGAGCCAGTGCAACGCCGACGCCAGCATAAAGCCATGCACTTCGGTGCGGCCCAGGTTGTAGATCAGCGTGTCCCAGTCCTGGTGAAAGCCTTCCAGCGGGTTGGCGTACTCGTACAGTGCCGTGCCGTCGAATTGCGCCAGGCCGTGGGTATCGGTGGGAAAATGCGCCGGCACCCAGTCGAGGATCACGCCGATGTTGGCTTGGTGCAGGGCATTGATGAAGAAAGCAAAATCCTGCGGCGAACCAAACCGCGCGGTCGGCGCGAATTGCGACAACGCCTGATAACCCCAGGAACCGCCGAACGGGTGCTCCATGATCGGCATCAGCTCGATATGGGTGAAGCCCAGCTGCTGCACATACGGAATCAAACGCTCGGCCAGTTCGCGCCAGCCATATTGGCGGGCGACTTCACCGGCCTCGTCCAGCTCGCACTGCCAGGAGCCCACGTGCAACTCATAAATCGACAGCGGCGCGGAGGCTTTTTGTCGCTCGGTGCGCGACTGCATCCATTCATGGTCCTGCCAGTCCACCTGCAACGGCTCGGCAACCTTTGAGGCAGTGTCCGGCGGCAACTGAGTGGCCAGCGCCATCGGGTCGGCCTTGAGCGGCAGAATCCCGTGGGCGCCGAGAATTTCATACTTGTAGGCCGCGCCCGCTTGCAGGCGCGGGATAAAGATTTCCCACACCCCAGACGGATGCCGCAGGCGCATCGGATGGCGGCGGCCATCCCAGATATTGAAATCACCCACTACCGACACACGCCGGGCATTTGGCGCCCACACGGCAAAACGCACACCGTCTACGCCGTCAACCTGGGTGACTTGCGCGCCCAGGCAACTGCTGAGGTCGCGGTGGTTGCCTTCAGCAAACAGGTACAGGTCCATCTCACCGAGCAATAATTGATTGAAGCTGTAGGGGTCTTCGGTGATCTGCTCGCCACCGGCCCACTGGATTTTCAGCAGGTAAGGCTGGCGTGTGGAAAAATGCCCGACGAACAAACCCGGCACTTGCGTGGCGTCAAGGCTGCCGATCGGTTCGCCGCTGTCGCGCGCCAGTACCTGGACACTCAGGGCCTCCGGCAGGAATGCGCGGATAAACTGGCCGCCGTGTTCATCATCGTGCGGCCCCAGAATCGAGAACGGGTCGTGGTGTTCGGCGCGCACCAATGCTTCAACGTCGTGCGGCGCCGGCATTGCAGTCAACTTCGCTTGCAGCGGTTCTTTATGTGTAAAACTCATGACGTCTCCCCACCGCGTGCAGTCTTCGATATAGGTATGAGCCCGCTGAGCAGGCCGTGCAAACCTTGCAACGGCACCGGCAACCAGGTCGGGCGATTTTCCGCTTCGTAAGCCACTTCGTACGCGGCCTTCTCCAGGCTGAACAACGTCAGCGCTGCGTCCTGGCCTTTGGCATCCTGCCAGTCATGCGCCAGTGTAGACGTAGCCTGATGATAAGCCTGGATAAATGCCGCGCGCGCTTCATTCAAGTAACGGTCGGTCACACGCCTGCGGGCAATGTCCGCTTCGGGCGAGTGATCAACGCCTTGCACATTCAGGGCCATGGCCGCTGCGTAATCAAACGAGCGCAACACACCGCTCACATCTTTATACGGGCTGTGCTTGCCGCGCCGCTCGTGCAATGGGCGCGCCGGCTCGCCTTCAAAGTCGATCAAATAGGCATCGCCCTTGACCACCAATACCTGGCCCAGGTGCAAGTCACCGTGGACGCGAATCCGCAACCCGCCCGCCGTGGCTTTCGCCAGGGCCTGGACATGGCTGCCGATGGCCTTTTTCTGCGCCAGTAATTCACTGACCAATGCCTGATCAGCGGGGTTCAACTGGCTTTGATGAAGTTTTAGTAATTGCAGGGCGCGGTCGATCTGCGCCCCCACGTCCTTGGCCCAGGCTTGAGTGTCTTTGGCGGTGGTGGCTTCAGGCTTGAAGTCTTTGTTGGCGGTTTTCGCCGCCAGCACCACGTGCATTTCGCCCAGGCGCTGACCCAGCAAGCCGGCAAAGTCCTGCAGCTCGCCGAGGGCGTTGTAATGCTGTTCCTGCTCGGACATCGCCTCGGCCAGCTCATCGCGAATCGCCCGCTCCAGGCTGTTTTGCGTCCAGGCCCAGGCATCGCCCTGGTTGCTTAAATAGCCTTGGGCAATCATCAGCAGGTTGTCTTGCCCTGCCCCGTCGCGACGCACCATCGAACCCAGCAGCGGCGAGATATTCGGGTAACCGGCGGCCGTCAGGTAGGCGCTCATTTCCAGTTCCGGGTGGACCCCGGTGCTGACTTTGCGGATCAGCTTGAGCACCAGGCTCTCGCCGACCACCACCGAGCTGTTGGACTGTTCAGCAGACAGGTAGCGCACCTGGGATTCGTCACTCAGGTGCAGGTTGGCCAGGTGCGGGGTGGCTTCAAAACGCAGGTCGCCGTCAGTGGAGTTCAGCACCGTACCGGCCTGCAGGCCCTGGATGACGGCACGAATGAAATGCTCCAGGCTGAAGGCATCGGTGACCAGGCCCACCTGTCGCGTGCGACGCACGCGGGCCAGGGCCAGTTGTTGCGGCAAGGCGCTGGTGAACTGATCCTCGCCGAGAAAGCCGAACGGCAGTTGATAACGGCTGACCTGCCCGCCGCTGGTGACTTCAATTTCACTGAGCAGCACCGGGTGCTCCGGGTCGCCAAACCGCACGCCGTAGGCGATGTTGACCTGTTCAATGGCTGCGTCCTTGCCGGCAAACCAGCGTCGTTTGGGCAGCCAGGCCGGCAACGAGGTTTGCTCCAGGCTGGTGCGGCACGGTTCTTCAAGCAACTCTTCCATGCGCTTTTTCAAGACCAGGGTGGTGAAGTCCGGAATGCTCTGCGCCGGTTCCACATGCCAGCTGGGCATCTGGTTTTCCGCCGCCAGCACGAACCAGTAAAAGCCGTAAGGCGCCAGGGTCAGCAGAAAATTCAGCTGGCCAATCGGCGGGAACGCGTTGCCGCCAAGCATCTCTACCGGCACCATCCCGGCGAACGCCGACAGGTCCAGTTCCGCCGCCTGGGCACTGCGCGACACGTTGGCCACGCACAGGATGATTTCCGTGCGGCCATCGGCCCCGGTGTATTCGCGGGTGTACGCCAGGATGCGTCGGTTGCTCGGCGAGAGCATTTTCAAGCTGCCACGGCCAAAGGCCTTGGACTGTTTGCGCACCGCCAACATGCGCCGGGTCCAGTTCAGCAGCGAATGCGGGTCCTGGGTCTGGGTCTCGACGTTGACCGACTGGTAGCCGTACAGCGGGTCCATGATCGGCGGCAGCACCAGGCTGGCCGGGTCGGCGCGGGAAAAACCGCCATTGCGGTCGATAGACCACTGCATCGGCGTGCGCACGCCATCGCGGTCGCCCAGGTAAATGTTGTCGCCCATGCCGATTTCATCGCCGTAATACAGAGTCGGTGTGCCGGGCATCGACAGCAGCAAGCTGTTGAGCAGTTCCACGCGGCGGCGGTCGCGCTCCATCAGTGGCGCAAGGCGACGACGAATGCCGAGGTTGATGCGCGCGCGGCGGTCAGCGGCGTAGTAATTCCACAGGTAATCGCGCTCCTTGTCGGTGACCATTTCCAGGGTCAGCTCATCGTGGTTGCGCAGGAAAATGGCCCATTGGCAATTGGCAGGAATCTCCGGCGTCTGGCGCAGAATGTCGGTGATGGGGAAGCGATCTTCCTGGGCCAGGGCCATGTACATGCGCGGCATCAGCGGAAAATGAAAGGCCATGTGGCACTCGTCGCCGTCATCGCCCTTTTTGTCGCCGAAATACAGCTGCGTGTCCTCCGGCCATTGGTTGGCTTCGGCCAGCAACATGCGGTCGGGATAATGGGCATCGATCTCGGCGCGGATCTGCTTGAGCACGTCATGGGTTTCGGGCAGGTTTTCGTTATTGGTGTCGTCACGCTCGATCAGGTACGGAATCGCGTCCAGGCGCAGGCCGTCGATGCCCATGTCCAGCCAGTAACGCATCACCGACAGCACGGCTTTCATGACTTGCGGGTTGTCAAAGTTGAGGTCGGGCTGGTGCGAATAGAAGCGGTGCCAGAAGTACTGGCCGGCTACCGGGTCCCAGGTCCAGTTGGACTTTTCGGTGTCGAGGAAAATGATGCGGGTGCCGTCGTATTTCTGGTCGTCGTCGGACCACACATAGAAATCCCGCGCCGCCGAGCCGGGCTTGGCCTTGCGGGCGCGCTGGAACCAGGGGTGCTGGTCGGAAGTATGGTTGATCACCAGTTCGGTAATCACCCGCAGCCCACGCTTGTGGGCTTCGGCGATAAAACGCTTGGCGTCGGCCATCGTGCCGTAATCGCTGTGCACGCCACGGTACTCGGCGATGTCATAGCCGTCATCGCGACGTGGCGAGGGGTAGAACGGCAGCAGCCAGATGGTGTTCACGCCCAGGTCGGCGATGTAGTCGAGCTTGGCGATCAGCCCGGGAAAGTCGCCGATACCGTCGTTGTTGGAGTCGAAATAGGATTTGACGTGAACCTGGTAGATCACCGCGTCTTTGTACCAGAGCGGGTCTTTGATGAAGGTGGAGGGGCTGGGTTTCTTCGCCATTGGAAACTCCTCGAAACGCTGAATTTATGCAGACTGGAAGCGGCCAATGTGGGAGCGGGCTTGCTCGCGAAAGCGGTGTGTCAGGCGATGAATTCATTCACTGGCCCACCGCTTTCGCGAGCAAGCCCGCTCCCACCTTTTGACCTCAATCAGGCTCAAGAAAGACTGATACGCCAGATACCGAACGGGGTATGGGGCTCCAGCCGCATCCACTGGGTTTTGCCGTACCAGGTCCAGCGGTGGCCATTCATCAAATCTTCGCCCTGGGTTTGCGCATCGTCGGGCAGGCCCAATTCCCATAATGGCAATTCGAAATTGGCTTCCTGAGCGTTGAACGGGTCGAGGTTGACGGCGACCAGAATGAAATTGCTGCCATCGGCGCTGCGCTTGCCGAAGTACAGGATGTTGTCGTTCCAGGCGTTATAGAGCTTCAGGCCCAGGTGCGTGTGCAGCGCCGGGTTCTGCCGGCGGATGCGGTTGAGTTGGGCGATTTCGGCAATGATGTTGCCGGGCGCGGTGAAGTCTCGGACGCGGATCTGGTATTTCTCCGAATCCAGGTACTCCTCTTTGCCCGGTACGGGCGCGGCTTCACACAGCTCAAAGCCCGAATACATGCCCCACAAGCCCGACCCCATCGTGGCCAGTGCCGAGCGGATCAAAAAGCCCGGCCGCCCGGATTCATGCAGGAACGGCGGGTTGATATCCGGAGTGTTGACGAAGAAGTTCGGTCGGTAACACTCGCGCCACGGCGACTGGTTCAATTGCGTGAGGTATTCACTAAGCTCAGCCTTGGTGTTGCGCCAGGTGAAATAGGTGTAGCTCTGGGAATAACCGACCTTGCCAAGGCGCGCCATCATTGCCGGCGTGGTGAAGGCCTCGGCCAGGAAAATCACCTCGGGGTATTTGCAACGGACGTCACTGATCAGCCATTGCCAAAATGGCAGCGGCTTGGTGTGGGGGTTGTCCACGCGAAAGGTCTTAACACCCTCCTCCACCCAGCCGACTACGATGTCGCGCAATTCGGTCCACAGGCTGGGGATCGCATCGGCGGCGTAAAAATCGACGTTGACGATGTCCTGGTATTTCTTCGGCGGGTTTTCCGCGTATTTGATCGTGCCGTCCGGGCGCCAATTGAACCAGCCCGGATGCCTCTTGAGCCACGGGTGGTCCTGGGAACACTGGATGGCAAAATCCAGGGCGATTTCCAGGCCGTGGTCGGCAGCGGCCTGGACCAGCCGACGGAAGTCGTCGCGGCTGCCCAATTGCGGGTGGATGGCTTCGTGGCCGCCGTCTTCACTGCCAATCGCGTAGGGGCTGCCGGGATCATCCGGGCCTGCGGTCAGGGAATTGTTCGGGCCTTTGCGATGGCTGCGCCCGATGGGGTGGATCGGCGGGAAATACAGCACGTCAAAGCCCATGTCGTGAATCATCGACAGGCGCGAGTGCACATCATTGAACGTGCCGTGACGCGCGGGATCATCGGTGATCGAGCGGGGAAACAACTCGTACCAGCTGGCAAACTGCGCCGCTGTGCGCTCCACGTCGATGGGGTAGACGGTGCTGATGCTCAAATACGCGCGGTGATCGGCCTGAGTCATCAGGTGTGCACTGTCATCGTGCAGAAACAACGCGACCTGCTCGGTTTCCAGCAGCCCGGAAAGCTCGTGGTGCAGCAGCATCAGGCGGTCGCGCAATTCGTTGTCACTGCGCTCGGCGGCCTGCAACACCAGGCTGCGACCCTCCTGCAATTCCAGGCTGACCGGCACCCCGGCCTCATGTTTCTTGCGCAGTTCGTAGCAGAAGCTGGCGAAGGTATCGATCCAGGCTTCAATGCAGAATTCGTGCGGGCCTTGGGTGGTGACCGTGAACGCGCCTTCCCAGCCATTGTTGCCCGCGTCGGCCATGACCACGCTGTGCCAGCTTTCATCCTGCAGCGGGCGCCAGCGAATCAGCACAGCCAGCTTGTCGTGGCCGTCGGCAAACACTTTGCTGGTGACATCAACCTGCTGGCCTACCACGGCCTTGACCGCAAATTCGCCGCCGTCGATCACTGGCGTGGTGCTTTCAATCGCGATCCTGGGCAGCAGCAATGCCTGGGACAGCGGCAATCTGGAGTCTTCTGGAGTCAGTGTTTCAGCAGTCATCGAGCATCTTCCCCTTACGCCCTGTGGACGCTCTTTGCTTGATCCGAATTCTGAGACGGCAGCGCTCTCCCTGAGCAGGGCCGTAATAGGTCCGAGCCCGGGGGCGCGCCAAAAGTTCAGGTGGATGTGCCGCCATCCGGCGGGGAATCAATTCACCCGTGCGGGTGTCCACCGCTAGAGCAAAGCACACTCGATAGAACAAAGCACAAAGGAGGCCACACCGATGAATATCCCGATCCCGGCTGAAACCCCTGATCCCAATATCGATAATCCAACCCTGCCGCCCACCGAACCGGAACCGATTCCCGAGAAAGAACCACCTGAAGACCCGCCGCCACCCGTGGAGGAGCCGCCGACGACCATGCCGCCGGTGATTGTCAGTCCTTCTCAAACCGCTTGACGATCTTTGGCATCACGCTGAACACCGCCAAGGCCAGCAACGTACTCAGCACCGCTGTCGATTCCCGGCCCAACCCGGCCGAGACCCCAATCGCAGCGGTCATCCACAGGCCGGCCGCCGTGGTCAGGCCTTTGACATGGCCTTCTTCATCATCCTTGCCCTTGATGATGGTGCCTGCCCCCAGGAAGCCGATGCCCGCGATCACGCCCTGCACCACCCGGCTCATCGCATCCGCCTGATTACCGGACATCTGCGGCACCATCACAAACAACGCAGCGCCCAAGGCCACCAGCATGTGGGTGCGCACCCCGGCGGCCTTGCCCTTGCTCTCTCGCTCGAAACCGAGGATGCCGCCCAGCACGGCTGCGATCAGCAGGCGCGCAGTAATCTGAGTGAGTTGCCTGGCATCGCCGATGTCGGCAAATTCGGCCTGCAGGGTTTGCCACACTTCATGCCACCAGGCGTCCATGAATACCTTCCTTTGTCGGGTTGATACAGGGTTGACACCGGCGACCGCCAGTCAGTTGCCTTGAACCCCTGCGCATGACGGGTCCCTAACCTGAATAGCCCACAAATAAGGAGAACGGCATGCCACTGCGTATCGAAAACCAGCTGTGCTACTTCACGCTCGATGACAACGGCCAGGAACAAAGCGTGCCAGCGACTCGGGTCACTATCGTGACCGACACCGACAAAGCCATGTCCTACGTCGAATTGGCGGCAGAGCGCATCTACATCACCGAAGCCGAGGCTGACGCGCTGACCGTCGCGGGGGCCCACGATGGTCGCCAGCATGTAAAGGCCGAGGAGCCTGGTTCGCTGATTTGACTGATCTGTATCAGGCCACGCATAAAAACGCTGCGCCCCATATGCCATGGGGTGCAGCACAATGTCGCAGGCAACCTTCGAAGTACCCTCTGATACGGTTTTTATCGCTCTAGCTGAGTCTGTTATGAAATCAGCGCGACGCTCATAGTTTGACGGCCTGATGGAGGCTGATGAGCGAACGACCATGAGCGAAAGAATCCCGACCGTGGAAACCTTTGAGCCCATACACCCAAAGAAGGTGAAGGCCAAAGCCAGTGACACCCTGATCCATACCCGCAGCTTCACTGGCCTGTACCGCACCTTGCGGGTGAGCGGCGCGGCGTTGCTGTTCCTGGCCTTTTTCGGCACCGTGTGGCTGAACTGGGGTGGGCGCCAAGCGGTGCTGTGGGACTTGGCCGAAAGCAAGTTTCACGTATTTGGCGCGACGTTTTGGCCCCAGGATTTCATCCTGCTGTCGGCGTTGCTGATCATCTGCGCCTTCGGCCTGTTTGCGATGACCGTGTTTGCAGGGCGTGTGTGGTGTGGCTACACCTGCCCGCAAAGCTCATTTACCTGGCTGTTCATGTGGTGCGAAAAAGTCACCGAGGGGGAGCGCAACAGTCGCATCAAACTGCAGGCAGCGCCGTGGAACCTGAACAAACTGGCGCGGCGCTCGGCCAAGCACACGTTGTGGTTGGGCATCAGCGTCATGACCGGGCTGACCTTTGTCGGCTACTTCACGCCCATCCGCCCGCTCGCCGCCGAACTGCTGACCTTGCAAATAGGCGGCGTGAGCCTGTTCTGGGTGCTGTTTTTCACCGCGGCCACCTACCTCAATGCCGGTTGGTTGCGTGAAGCCGTGTGCATGCACATGTGCCCGTATGCACGGTTCCAGAGTGTGATGTTCGACAAGGACACCCTGACCATTTCCTACGACGCCGCGCGTGGCGAGCGCCGTGGCCCGCGTAAACGTGAGGTCAATCCTGCTCAGGCCGGCTTGGGTGATTGCATTGACTGCCAACTGTGCGTGCAGGTGTGCCCCACCGGCATCGACATCCGTGACGGCTTGCAAATGGAATGCATCGGTTGCGCGGCCTGCATCGATGCTTGCGACTCGATCATGGACAAGATGGGTTACGCTCGCGGGCTGGTCAGCTATACCTCCGAGCATCAACTGCAAGGCGGCAAGACCCACCTGCTCAGGCCGCGCCTGATCGGCTACAGTGCCGTGCTGCTGGTGATGATTGCCGCGCTGATAGTCGCCCTGGTGGAGCGGCCGATGGTTTCACTGGACGTGACCAAAGACCGTGGCCTGTTCCGTGAAAACAGCCGGGGGCAGATCGAAAACATTTACAGCCTGAAAGTCATCAATAAAACCCAGCAGCGCCAGGACTATTGGCTGGAGCTGGTTGACGCGCAGGGCTTCCAGCTGCAAGGCAGGACGCAGCTAAGCCTGGCGCCGGGGGAAATCAGCGACGTGCCGGTGTCGGTGGCGCTGCTGGCGGACAAGCCGGCGAGCAGTTCGCAGACCATTCGCTTCAAGGTGACGGATGTGGATGAACCGTGGATCTTCAGTGCTGCCGACAGCCGCTTCGTCGCGCCCTTGAACCGCTGAGGTCTAACTGACTACAGAGATTAACTGTGGGAGCTGGCTTGCCTGCGATGGCGGTGGGCCAGCTGCTAAATATGAACACTGACACACCGCCATCGCAGGCAAGCCAGCTCCCACATTTTGTCCTGCGCACAGGTCAAGAACGCTAATCAGGCCCCTATGAAACGCTACGAAAAATTCGCCGACGACATCGCAGAACTGATCCGCTCCGGCGTCCTCGGGCCCGGGCAGCGCGTGCCTTCGGTGCGCTATGCCAGCCAGACCTACGGCGTCAGCCCGTCCACCGTATTCCAGGCCTATTACCTGCTGGAGCGCCGTGGCCTGATCCGCGCACGCCCGCGTTCCGGCTACTTCGTCAACACCCATGCACCCAGCCCGTTTTCCGAGCCCGTGGTGAGTGAGCACGCGCATGAATCCACCGAAGTCGATGTGAGCGAACTGGTGTTTTCGGTGCTCGACTCCATCAAGGACCCCAATACCGTGCCTTTCGGCTCGGCGTTCCCCAGCCCCATGCTGTTTCCGTTGCCCAGGCTGGCGCGCTCCCTGGCCAGCGCCAGCCGCGAGATGGACCCGCGCCTGGTGGTCACCGACATGTCGCCGGGCAACCCGCACCTGCGCCGGCAAATCGCCCTGCGTTATATGGTGGGCGGGCTGATGCTGCCCATGGAAGAACTGCTGATCACCAACGGCGCCCTGGAAGCATTGAACCTGTGCCTGCAAGCCGTGACCGAACCGGGCGACTTGGTGGCCATCGAAGCACCGGCGTTTTATGCCTGCCTGCAAGTGCTGGAGCGCCTGAAGCTCAAGGCGGTGGAAATCCCCGTGCACCCGCGCGACGGCATCGACCTCAACGCCTTGGCGCAAAGCCTTGAGCGCTACCCGATCAAAGCCTGCTGGACCATGACCAGTTTTCAGAACCCGATGGGGGCCACGTTGCCCGAGGCAAAAAAACAGGCACTGGTAGAACTGTTGCGCAGCCATCAGGTGCCGCTGATCGAAGACGACGTTTACGCCGAGTTGTATTACGGGCAACAGGCACCCAAACCGGCCAAAGCCTTCGACACCGAGGGGCTGGTCATGCACTGCGGGTCTTTTGCCAAGAGCCTGGCGCCGGGTTACCGCGTCGGCTGGGTGGCCGCCGGGCGGTTTGCACAGAAGGTCGAGCGCTTGAAGCTGATGACCTCGCTGTGCCCATCGATGCCGGCCCAGGCCGCGATTGCCGATTACCTGCAACACGGCGGCTACGACCGGCACTTGCGCAAATTGCGTTATGCCCTGGAAGAGCAACAAAGCGCGATGCTGGCCGCCATCGCCCGCTACTTCCCGCCACAGACGCGGGTCAGCCAGCCAGCCGGCGGGTATTTCCTGTGGCTGGAGCTACCGGAGCAAACGGATTCGTTGAAGTTGTTTCAAATGGCGCTGGCCCAGGGCATCAGCATCGCACCGGGGCCGATTTTCTCGGCGACCCGGCGTTTCAGGAATTGCATTCGCCTGAATTATGGAAGCCCGTGGTCCGACGTGTCTGAAAAAGCGATGGAAACCCTGGGCCGGATAGTCCGCTCGTTCTAAGCGGGAACCGAATCGCAGAAAAGACCACGCAGTGAGGCGCACTTTCCCCGGGGCGAGTGCGCTTCCCTTGGTCTGACCCGGAGGCTTTCTCCCATGTGCCTGTCTGTCACCTCCAGCCCCTTGAGGCTGCCCATTCCTCCTCACTACATGCGTGCAGCCGAACAGCGGCACGTTCGAGAGATGGCTGGGCCCACAGGCCGTTCAGCCATTGATCACCGCAGTGCCGAACGAATCATTGAGCAGAGCCCTGTGATGAGGCGTTTTCTGGAAGGCCGCGATCACTACGAAGTGGGTGATGAACTCATGCTGCAGGTCGGTGACTGGACGCACGCCAACCCGGATCCAAAGGCCAGGGCCGATGCAGCCTATTACCTGGACCAGGTGCTGCGGTTTATCGACAACGTGGACGATCGCACGCTCAAACAGAGCCATAGCCGCAACGGCTTTATCGACGGCTTTTACAGCGACGGCTATGGCAGTGCGGACGAGTCGGAAGCCAGCTTGTTGAAGGCATTTTCCCGCAAGGGCTACGAAGTCTTGCGTTATCTGCCGACCTGATCAGCAGACGCTTTAACGGCCACCGCCCAAATCCAGGAACGTGCCGGTGGTGTAGGAAGCCTTGTCCGACAGCAGCCAGATAATCGCTTCCGCCACTTCATCCGGGCGCCCGCCACGTGCCATGGGGATCCCCGACTCCAGCTTACTGACCCGGTCCGGGTCGCCGCTCAGGGCGTGAAAATCGGTAAAGATGTAACCCGGACGCACCGCGTTGACACGAATCCCTTCACCCGCCACTTCTTTGGACAGACCAATGGTGAAGGTATCCAACGCGCCCTTGGACGCCGCGTAATCGACATATTCACCCGGCGACCCCAGCCGCGCCGCTACCGACGACACGTTGACGATACTGCCACCCTGCCCGCCATGCCTTGGGGACATGCGCAACACCGCGTGCTTGGCGCACAGGATTGGGCCCAGCACGTTGGTCTTGATGATTTTCAAAATGCGAAATTCGGACATCTCGTCCACCCGCGACTTGTGCCCCACCGTGCCGGCGTTATTGACCAGTGCGGTCACACGCCCCAACTCGGCATCCACGCGGCTGAACAGCGCGATGACTTCATCTTCGATGCTGACATCGGCGCGCACCGCAATGGCCTGTGCACCCAGCGCGCGAACCTGCTCCAGCACACGGTGGGCGGCCTCCTCGTCGGACTGGTAATTGATGCAAATCCGATAGCCCTGGCGCGCAGCCAGCAAGGCCGTCTCGGCGCCAATCCCGCGACTGCCTCCGGTGATGATGACGACTTTGTCCATGCGTGCGGTCTCCTGATTCAACCTGATGGTTAGGGTTGGATCCAAGAATACCCGTCACATATGGCTTTTGTCAGTCGTGGCCGCGACTTCGGCACGCTGGATGTCGGCCATGAACCCGTCAGCCGGCAAAGGGTGCCCCAGCAAATAACCTTGCAGGGAATTGCACCCCAGGCGCGTCAGGAAACTCTGTTGTACATCCGTCTCCACGCCTTCGGCGACAATCCGCAAACCCAAGGCTTGGCCAAGGGCGACGATGGCCGAAACAATCGCAGCGTCATCACTGTCGTGCTCCAGGTCGCGAACAAACCCACGGTCAATCTTCAGCTCGTTGGCCGGCAGGCGCTTGAGGTACATCAGGCTGGAATAGCCGGTGCCGAAATCATCGATGGACAGGTCGACGCCCATGTCCGAAAGCTGCTGCAACACCGTCATGCTCGCATCGGCATCGCTCATGGCCGTGGTCTCGGTGATTTCCAGGGTCAGGCTGTTGGCGGGTAACTGATGGCGCTCCAGCGCCGCCGCGACACTGTTGACCAACCCGGCATGGCAGAACTGCAACGCCGACAAATTCACCGCAATGCGCCAGTCTTCGTAGCCCTGGGCGTACCAGAGGGCCATCTGGCGGCAGGCTTCATTGAGCACCCACTCGCCAATGGGAATAATCAGCCCGGTCTTTTCCGCCAGCTCGATAAAGGTCGCCGGCAGCAACAAGCCCTGCTGCGGATGCTCCCAACGCAGCAAGGCTTCAGCACCAACTGCAATGCCACTGGCGGCATCGAACTTGGGTTGGTAGTACAGACGCAACTGCCCTTGTTCCACAGCGTTGCGCAGATCCTGCAGCAGTTGCAGTTGTTTGCGCGCATTGGTGTTCATCGACACATCGAAAAAGCTGTAACCGTTCTTGCCCATCCCCTTGGCGTGGTACATCGCGGCGTCGGCGTTCATCAACAGGTCCTGGGGGTTATTGCCGTTACCCGGGAACAAAGCGATGCCGATGCTGGCGGAGATTTTCAGCTCATGCTCGGCCACCTTGAACGCACGATTGATCAGGCCCACCTGGCGATCGGCCAGGCCCATCGCATCGTCCGGCTGGGTCAATTGCACCAGCAACACAAACTCGTCGCCGCCAATACGCGCCAGTGTGTCCTGGCTGCGCAAATCCTCGCGCAGACGCAGGCCAACCTCGCGCAGCAATTGGTCGCCCATATGGTGGCCAAAAGCATCGTTGACCGGCTTGAAGCCGTCCAGGTCGATAAACATCAGCGCAAAGCAGCCGCCCTGCTCTTTCACCACCTCAATGGCTTGCTGAATGCGGTCGGCCAGCAGGGTGCGATTGGGCAGGCCGGTCAGCATGTCGTGCAGGGCCAGGTGGGTCAGCTCCTGGTTGGCCAGGGTCAGCGAATCGGCGAGGACCGCCGTGCGCGCTTCAAGCCGGGCGTCGAGCAACGAGGTCACCAAGGCGATCAGCAACACCGCCAACGACGTCACCAACACCAGGTTATCCAGGCCTTTGCCGCTCAGGCCGGTCAGTGCCGCGCCACAAAAACTGTCATCGGCAAACTGCGCCGCCGCCATCCCGGTGTAGTGCATGCCGACGATGGCAATGCCCATCACCACGGCTGCCCCGCCACGGGCCAGGCGCACATAAGGCGTGTTGCGGCGCAGGTTGAAGGCGATCCACAGCGCGGCGCCGGAGGCCCCCACGGCGATCAGCAATGAGGCGCCGAACAGCGTCGGATCGTAGTCGATACCCGGCGTCATCTGCATCGCGGCCATGCCGGTGTAGTGCATGCTGCTGATACCCGCCCCCATGATCAGCGCACCGAATGCCAATTGCCACGCCGGCAAGCGTGGCTGGCTGACCAGCCACAATGCAAAGCCGCAGGACAACACCGCGATCAACAGCGACAGCGCCGTGATGCCCAAGTCAAACCCCAGGGCAAACGGCAGGCGCAAGGCGAGCATGCCGATAAAGTGCATGGACCAGACCCCCACGCCCATGGCCAACGCACCGCCGGCCATCCACACATACACTGCGCGGCCTTTGGCGGTCGCGATGCGGCCAGCCAGGTCCAGCGCGGTATAGGACGCCAGTATCGCGACGAACAGGGAGATCACGACCAGAGAGGGGGAGTAGCTACCGATCAGCATGGGCTTTCTCGAAACTGACGGGCGTGAGACGCCCGTGCCAGGTGGCAAAGCGGGCGATTGTAGCGAGATTAATTCTTGACGCGTTGATTAATTATCACGGGGCCATTAGTGGCGTTTTGACGCCAATTTGCTGACTTGAGGCTGCACTCCCGCAGAAAAACAGAGCACAGCGGTCTGGCGGCTGAAACAGGTAAAACTGTGGGAGCGGGCTTGCTCGCGAAAGCGGTGGGTCAGCCAGCTCATGTTCAACTGACCCGCCGTATTCGCGAGCACGCCCGCTCCCACATTTGGATCTCAGTACATCAGGTAGGCGTACTGTTGCCCTGCTTTTGCTTCAACCACTCAGGTCGATATGCACTCGGTCATTTCTTCTGCGTCAGAGCTGTCTGGCCGTCCCAACCACCGCCCAATGCTGCAATCAGTTGCACACTGGCTACCAACCGGTTTTGCAACAGCGTCAGCACCGTGCGCTCGTTGCTCAAGGCCGTCGCCTGCACCGTCACCACATCCAGGTAAGCAATCAACCCGGCTTTATACTGGTTCTCGGTCAACCGCAGCGATTCGCGCGCCGCGTCCAGCGCTTCATTGCTCACCACCGCCTCGTCTTCCAATACCTTCAACTGGACCATGTAGTTTTCCACTTCGCGAAAACCATCCAGTACCGTCTGCCGGTACTTGGCCACCGTTTCGTCATAGGTTGCGACAGTCCGGTCAACCTCCGCCGAACGCTGCCCGCCGTCGAACAGCGTCATCGCCAGTTTCGGCCCCACCGACCAGAAGCGGTTCGGCAAGCTGATCCAGTCGGCGTAGGTGCTGCTGGAGTAACCGCCCGCCAGGCTCAGGGTCAAGTCCGGATAATAGGCCGCCTTGGCCACACCGATGTTGGCGTTGGCGGCAATCACCGAGCGCTCAGCCGAGGCAATATCCGGGCGGCGCTCCAGCAACTGCGAGGGCAGGCTCACCGGAATCTGCGGCAGCGCCGGAATGTCCTGGCTCACCGCCAGGTTGAAATTGGCCGGCGCCTCACCGATCAGCACGGCGATGGCATTTTCCAGCTGGGCGCGCTGCCAGATCAAATCGATCAGGCTGGCCTGGGTGGTCTTGAGCTGGGTCTGCGCCTGGGCAATCGCATCCTTGCCGGACACGCCTGCGCGGTACTGGTTTTCGGTCATTTTCAGCGAGCGCTGGTAGGTATCCAGCGTGGCTTGCAGCAAACGGGTCTGTTGATCCATCACACGCAGTTGCAGATAGTCCTGCACCAGTTCCGACTGCTGGCTCAAGCGCATCGCTGCCAGGTCCGCAGAGCTGGCTTCGGCGGTGGCTTCATTGGCCTCCAGGCCACGGCGCAACTTGCCCCACACGTCTGCCTCCCAACTCACGCCCAACTGCGTATTGAGGGTGTCACGGATACCGCTGCTGGAGCTGCTGAGGCTGGCATTGCTGCTGCCGGTGCCCTGGCTGGCGCGGGTTTTCCCGGCGCTCAGGTCAACCGTGGGGAAAAACGCGCCCCGCGCGCTGCGCACCTGGGCCTGGGCCTGGCGAAAGCGCGCCTCGGCCTGGGCCACGGTCTGGTTGGAATTGTTGAGGCGTGTGACCAGCTCATTGAGTTGGCGGTCGCCATACAATTCCCACCAGGCACCACGGGCCAGGGAGTCGCTCGGTTTGGCCTGGCTCCAGCCCTGGGCTTGCTTGAACTGTACAGGCTCGACGACTTCCGGGCGTTTATAGTCCGGGCCGATGGCGCAGGCGCTGAGCAAGGCACCGCACAGCACTACCGAAAATAACTTAATACCGTGGCGAGGGAGCTTGCTCCCGTTGGGCTGCGCAGCGGCCCCGCAAAAGCCAGGGAGTGCTTCGCCCTCCAGCGGGAGCAAGCTCCCTCGCCACAGGTCGGGTGTTGAGTCGGTCATAGCGCAGTGTCCAGGGCAGCATCGGTACGCACGCCGCGCCAGGCGTTGAAGCGGTGGCGCGCGCGGTCGAGGTAGAGGTAAACCACCGGGGTGGTGTAAAGGGTCAGGACCTGGCTGAAGACCAGGCCGCCAATGATGGTCAGGCCCAGCGGGTGGCGCATCTCTGCACCGTCACCCGCGCCAAGCAGCAAGGGCAAGGCACCCAGAATCGCCGCCAGCGTGGTCATCAGGATCGGCCGCAAACGCAGCAGGCAGGCACTGCGAATCGATTCCAGCGGCCCCATGCCGTCGTGACGCTCCAGTTGCAAGGCCAGGTCGATCATCAAGATGGCGTTTTTCTTGACCACGCCGATCAGCAGAAACAGGCCCAACAGGGAAATCAGGCTGAACTCGCCCCCCGTGAGGTAGATGGCGAGCATGGCGCCAACCCCGGCCGAGGGTAGGGTCGAAAGAATCGTGAGTGGGTGAATGTAGCTTTCATACAGAATGCCCAACACCAGATACACCGCGACCAACGCGCCGAGAATCATGAACGGCTGGCCCTTCTGCGTCGCCGCAAATGCATCGGCGGTGCCGGCCATCTTGGCGATCACGTCTTCGGGCAACCCGACCTTGGCAACCGCCCGCTCGATGGCGGCTGTGCCCTGCTCCACCGTCACCCCGGGCGACATGTCGAAAGCGATGTTCTCCGAAGCGAACTGGCCTTCATGGCTGACGCGGTCGTCGGCCAGGCTGTTTTCGTAATGGGCAATGGTCGACAGCGGCACCCGCGCGCCCGTGGAGGTGATCACCTGCATCTGGTTCAGGGTGATCGGGTCCTGGGCATATTTCGGGTTGACCTCCATCACCACCTGATACTGATTGAGGCTGTCGTAGATGGTCGAAATCTGCCGCTGGCTGTAGGCGTTGTTCAACACCGCCGTGACCATGCTCATGTCGATGCCCAGGCGCTTGGCCTGGTCGCGGTCCACCACCAGCGTGACCTGGGCCGCACCGCGCCCTTCGCGGGCGTCGATGGCGGTCAGCTCCGGCAGCTCGCGCAAGGCGGCGACCACTTTCGGGTACCACAGGCGCAATGCGGCCAAATCGCCGCTTTGCAGGATGTAGGAATACTGCGCGCTGGTCTGGTCGCGGCTGCCGCCGAATTGCAGGTCCTGGTCGGCCATCAGGAACAGGCGCCCGCCCGGCACCAGCGGCATTTCCTTGCGAATACGTTCGATCACGGCCTGGGCCGAGATTTTGCGCTCGGCGATGGGCTTGAGCCGCACCAGCATCACCGCGTTGTTGGTGCCGCTGTTGCCGCCGATAAACCCGGCCACGCTGAGCACCGCCGGGTCCTTGAGCACGGCCTTGCGGAATGTCTCCATCTTCGGCTGCATCACGCTGAACGACAGCCCGTCATCGCCGCGCACAAAGCCGATCAACTGGCCGGTGTCCTGCTGGGGCATGAAGGTTTTCGGCACCACCACATACAGCGCAACGTTCACACCGATGGTCAGAAACAGGCTGAGCAGGGTCAGGCGCCGGTGGCGCAGCACCCAGTCCAGGCTGGTGGCGTAAACGGCCACCATGCGGTCATTGACCCGCTGGCTCCAGCGCTGCAAGCCGGTCATCTGCCCCTTGATATGCGGCTTGAGCCAGCGCGCGCAGAGCATCGGGGTCAAGGTCAGCGAGACGATCAGCGACACGATGATCGCCGCCGACAAGGTGATGGAAAACTCGCGGAACAGGCTGGTCACGATGCCGCCCATAAACAGGATCGACAGGAACACCGCGACCAGCGACACGTTCATCGACAGCAAGGTAAAGCCGACTTCCTGAGCGCCCAGGTACGCCGCCTTCATCGGCGGCACGCCTTCGTCGATGTGCCGGGAAATGTTCTCCAGCACCACAATGGCATCGTCCACCACCAGGCCAGTGGCGAGGATCAGCGCCATCAGCGAGAAGTTGTTCAGCGAGAAGCCCCACAGGTACATCACCGCAAAGGTGCCCACCAGCGACACCGGCACCGCCAGCGTCGGGATCAGCGACGCGCGGAAGTTACCGAGGAACAGGTACACCACCAGAATCACCAGGGCCACGGCGATCAGCAAGGTCATCTCGGCTTCGTGCAAGGTCGCGGTGATCACCGGCGAGCGGTCCATGGCCAGGTTGAGCTTGACGCTGGACGGCAACACCGCCTGCAAGGCCGGCAACTGCGCCTTGATCTGCCGCACCGTCTCGATGATGTTGGCGCCGGACTGGCGGTTGATCACCAGCAATACGGCCGAATCATTGTTGAAGAAACCACTGTTGTAGCGGTCCTCCACGCCGTCGCTGATCTTCGCCACATCGCCCAGGCGCAGAGCCGCGCCATTCTGGTAGCGAATCAGCAACGGCTCGTAGTCCTTGGCCTTTTCCAGCTGGTCATTGGCCTGGATCTGCCAGTTGCGCTCGCTGTCTTCCAGCGAGCCCTTGGGCCGGCGCTGGTTGGCGTTGGCGATGGTGTTGCGCACATCATCCAGGGCCACGCCGTACTGGTCCAGCGCCTTGGGTTCCAGCTCGATACGCACGGCCGGCAACGAACTGCCGCCGATCTGCACTTCACCCACCCCCGGCACCTGGGACAGGCTTTGCGAGAGGATGGTGGACGCCAGGTCGTAGAGCTGGCCCTTTTGCAACACGTCCGAGGTCAGCGACAGCACCATGATCGGCGCCTGGGACGGGTTGATCTTCTTGTAGGTCGGCATGCTGCGCATACCGCTGGGCAACAGGTTGCGCGAGGCGTTGATGGCCGCCTGCACTTCCCGCGCCGCGCCGTTGATGTCGCGGTCGGAATCAAACGCCAGGATCACCCGCGTGGAGCCCTGGCTCGACGAACTGCTCATGGTGGTGATGCCGGCAATCGCACCGAACGAGCGTTCCAGCGGTGTGGCCACGGTAGACGCCATCACCTCGGGGCTCGCGCCGGGCAAGCTGGCCGACACCACGATCACCGGAAAGTCGATCTGCGGCAACGGCGAGACCGGCAACAGGTTGAAGCTCACGCCGCCCAGCAACATGATCGCCAGGCTCAGCAGCATGGTGGCGACCGGCCGGCGAATAAAAGGCCCTGACAGGTTCATGACTCAACCGGCTCCAGGCTTTGCGGCTCTTTGCGCCAGCGACGGCCAAGACGGTCGAAGTACAGGTAGATCACCGGCGTGGTGAACAGGGTCAGTACCTGGCTCACCAGCAAGCCGCCGACCATCACCAGGCCCAATGGCTGACGCAATTCCGCGCCCGAACCGGTGGCCAGCATCAGCGGCACCGCACCGAACAGCGCGGCCAGGGTGGTCATCAGGATCGGCCGGAAGCGCAGCAGCGCCGCCTGATAAATCGCCGTCTGCGGGTCCAGCCCCTGGTTGCGCTCGGCGTCGAGGGCGAAGTCGATCATCATGATCGCGTTCTTTTTCACGATGCCAATCAGCAAAATGATGCCGATGATCGCGATCATGCCCAAGTCATTGCCACTGAGCAGTAACGCGAGCAAGGCCCCCACCGCCGCCGACGGCAAGGTCGAAAGAATGGTGATCGGGTGAATGTAGCTCTCGTACAGCACGCCCAGCACGATGTACATGGTCACCACCGCCGCCAGTATCAGCAGCAAGGTGCTCGACAGCGAAGCCTCGAACGCTTGCGCCGCGCCCTGGAACTGAGTCTGCACGCCCACCGGCATGCCGATGTCTTTCTGGGTCTGGTTGATCAGCTCCACGCCTTTGCCCAGTGCCACACCGGGGGCCAGGTTGAATGACATCATCACCGCCGGGAACTGGCCGATGTGGGCAATCGCCAGCTGCGCCTGGCGCTGCTCCACATGGGCCAGGCTCGACAGCCGCACCTGGCCGCCGTCAGTGGTTTTCACGTGGATCTGGTTCAGCGCCGCCGGGCCGAGGGTTTCACCCGATTGAGCCTGCAGCACCACCCGGTATTGGCTGGCCTGGGTATAGATGGTGGAAATCTGCCGCTGGCCAAACGCGTCGTACAGCGCATCGGTGATGGTCGACACACTGACGCCCAGGCGCGAGGCCGCGTCGCGGTCGATCACCAGGTACACCTGCAAGCCTTTGTCCTGCAGGTCGCTGGCGACGTCAGTGAGTTCCGGCAACTGGCTGAGGGCGTGCACCAGCTTGTCGCTCCACAGCGCCAGCAGCTCGGCGTCGGGCGACGACATGCTGAACTGGTACTGGGTGCGGCTGACACGGTCTTCGATGGTCAGGTCCTGCACCGGCTGCATAAACAGGCGGATGCCCACCAGCTTGTCGATTTGCGGTTGCAAGCGCGTGATGATTTGCGCGGCGCTGAGGTCGCGCTGGCCGTGGGGCTTGAGGTTGATCAGCAGGCGGCCACTGTTGAGGGTGGCGTTATCGCCGTCCACGCCGATATAGGACGACAGGCTTTCAACCGACGGGTCGGCCAGAATCACCTTGGCCAGTTCCTGCTGGCGCTGGCTCATTGCCGCGAAGGAAATCGACTGCGGCGCCTCGGAAATCCCCTGGATCACCCCAGTGTCCTGCACCGGGAAAAAGCCCTTGGGCACCACCAGGTACAGCACCACCGTCAGCCCGAGCGTGGCGATGGCCACCAGCAAGGTCAGCGGCTGGTGCTTGAGCACCCACTGCAATTTGCGCCCGTAGGCTTCGATCAGCCAGTCGATCCAGGCCCCGCTGGCCTTGTAGAAACGGCCCTGCTCTTCTTCCTTGGGTTCGCGCTTGAGCAAACGTGCGCACATCATCGGCGTCAGGGTCAGGGACACCACCAGGGAAATCAGGATGGCGACAGCCAAGGTGATGGCGAACTCGCGGAACAGCCGCCCCACCACGTCAGCCATGAACAACAGCGGGATCAACACCGCGATCAGCGACAGGGTCAGGGAAATCAGGGTGAAGCCGATCTGCTTGGCGCCCTTGAGCGCAGCATTGAGCGGGGTCTCGCCCTCTTCAATGTAACGCGAGATGTTCTCGAGCATCACGATGGCATCGTCGACCACAAAACCGGTGGCGATGGTCAGGGCCATCAGCGTGAGGTTGTTGACGGAGAAGCCCGCCAGGTACATCACGCCAAAGGTGCCGATCAACGACAGCGGTACGGCAATGGACGGAATGATCGTGGCGCTGACCCGCCGCAGGAACAGGAACGTCACCATCACTACCAGCGCAATGGCGATCAGCAATTCATGTTGCACATCGGTAACCGAGGCGCGGATGGTCTGGGTACGGTCGGTGAGCACCGTCACGTCCAGGCCGGCCGGCAGGTTGTCGGTGATGCTCGGCAGCAAGGCCTTGATACGGTCGACCACCTCAATCACGTTGGCACCCGGCTGGCGCTGGATATTCAGCAGCACGGCCTGGTTTTCGTTGGCCCAGGCGGCAAGGCGTTCGTTTTCGGCGCCATCGACGATTTGCGCGACATCTTTAAGGCGCAACGGCGCACCGTTGTTGTAGGCCAGGATCAGCTCGGCGTATTGCTGGGGCGAAACCAGTTGGTCGTTGGCGTCGAGCATCGACACGCGGGTCGGGCCGTCAAAGTTACCCTTGGGCTGGTTGACGTTGGACGCGGCGATCAGGGTGCGCACGTCCGACAGGTTCAAGCCATTGGCCGCCAGGGCCTCGGGGTTGACCTTGATGCGCACGGCCTGGCGCTGGCCGCCGGCGATGCTGACCATGCCGACGCCGCTGATCTGCGCAATTTTTTGCGCCATGCGCGTGTCGACTAAGTCATTGAGCTTGGGCAACAGCATGGTCTTGGAGGTGATTGCCAGGGTCAGCACCGGGGTGTCCGCCGGGTTGACCTTGTTGTACACCGGCGGCGCCGGCAAATCCTTGGGCAACAGGTTAGTGGCGGCGTTGATCGCGGCCTGCACCTGTTGCTCGGCGACATCCATATTGATGTCGAGGTTGAAACGCAGGGTCAGCACCGACGCGCCGCCGGAACTGGTGGAGGCCATTTGCGTGAGGCCCGGCATTTGCCCGAACTGGCGCTCAAGCGGCGCCGTGACCGCACTGGTCATCACATCCGGGCTGGCGCCGGGGTACAGGGTCATCACCCGGATGGTCGGGTAATCCACTTGAGGCAAGGCCGAGACCGGCAGCAGGCGATACGAAATGATGCCGGCCAACACAATGGCCAGCATGCTCAGCGTGGTGGCAACCGGGCGAAGGATAAACAGCCGCGACAGGTTCATGCGCCGACCTTTTGCGCCTTGCCGGCGTCAGCGCCGGTCTCCCCTTTCGCTGCAGGCTTGCCTTGCAGGTGCTCGGTCGGCGTGGTCGGCACGTCACTGCTGTCATTGACCACTTCAATTTCGCTGCCGTCTTTCAGGCGGTCGGTGCCTTCCAGCACCACGCGGTCGCCGGCCACCAGGCCTTCCTTGATCACGGTGTTGTCGCCATCGGTGTCACCGACTACCAACGGCTGGACTTTCACCTTCTTGTCGCCATCAAGCTTGTAGACAAAGGTGCCGTTGTTGCCGAACTGAATCGCGGCAGACGGCGCCAGCACCACGTTGTGCAGGGTGTCGGCCAGCAGGTGCACATTGACGAACTGGTTGGGGAACAGCGCCTGATCCTTGTTATCGAAGCGGCCCTTGAATTTCAGGGTGCCGGTGGTCACGTCGATCTGGTTGTCCAGGCTTTGCAGTACGCCGACCGCCTGTTTTTTCACGTCGCCACGGTCCCAGGCTTCCACGGGCAGTTTGTTGCCGGCGTGGTAACGGGTGAGCACGGTGTCCAGGGTGTTTTCCGGCAATGTAAAGACCACGCTGATCGGCTGGGTCTGGGTGATCACCGCGAGAAAGGTGGTGTCATTGGCCGCTACCAGGTTGCCCACATCGACTTGACGCAAGCCGACCCGGCCGCTGATCGGCGCGCGGATTTTGGTGAATTCAAGGTTGAGTTTGGCGTCATCCACCGCGCCCTGGTTGGTCTTGACCGTGCCCTGATACTGCATGACCAGCGCTTCGGCGGTGTCCAGTGTCTGCTTGGCGATACTGTCCTGGGCGTACAGGTCGCGATAGCGCTGCACGTCAACCTGGGCGTTTTTCAGCTGCGCCTGGTTTTGCAGCAGCGTGCCCTGGGCTTGCAGCAAGGCATTCTGATAGCTGCGCGGGTCGATTTCGGCCAACAAGTCGCCGGCCTTGACCATCTGCCCTTCTTCAAAGGCGACCTTCACCAGCTCGCCGCCTACCCGGCTGCGCACATTAATAGTGTTGAGCGCGGTGACCGTACCCAGCGCCTTGTAATAAACCGGAAACTCGCCCAGCACCGTGGGCGCCACGCGCACCGGGATCGGGCCGGTGGAACCCCCGAAGCCCGGGCGCATCATCCCCGACTTGCCGGCATGCCCGGCCGGTTTCTTCTCGGCGGCATCCTTGTGGTTGCCGGGCCAGAATTTCCAGCACAGGCCGGCGATAACCAGCAGTACCAGCAGGCCGAACAGCCAACGGCGGGAATGACGAGGGGAGGATTGCATGGAGTGATCAACCATTGGGCGCGAGAGCTTCTTCTTTGGGAGGCTGAAAGATAAGCACTGGGGCGCATTAAGAAAAGCGCCTTTACCGGCTATTTACCTTGGACTTACAACTTTTAACTTCTGAGCTTAGTCCGTTGGCTATCTCGCTAAGCGTTTGAGCCCTAAATAAAAACGGCCTGGACTAGGCCAGGCCGCAAGCATGCATCATGCGTGTTACTGCCACACGACAGTAATGCGCCGAAACAGTTACTTCAAAACAGCCAGGGCTGCTTCGTAGTTCGGCTCTTGGCCGATTTCAGCAACTAGCTCGCTGTGCAGCACGTTGTTGTTCTCGTCCAGTACCACGACGGCACGGGCAGTCAGGCCACGCAGTGCACCTTCGGCAATCGAAACACCGTAATCAACGGCGAAAGCCGGGTCGCGGAAGTCCGACAGGTTTTTTACATTTTCCAGGCCTTCAGCGCCGCAGAAGCGTGCTTGAGCAAACGGCAGGTCGCTGGAGATGCACAGCACAACGGCGTTGTTCAGGTCATTGGCCTGAGCGTTGAACTTGCGAACCGAGGTGGCGCAGGTTGGGGTGTCCACGCTTGGGAAGATGTTCAGCACTTTGCGCTTGCCGGCGAAAGTGGCCAGGGTTGCGTCCGACAGATCGCCGGCGGTCAAGATGAAGTCTGGAGCCTGGGTACCGGTTTGCGGCAGCTCGCCTTCAACCTTGATTGGGTTGCCACGGTGGGTGACTTGAGCCATGAACGGAATCCTTATGCTGGTTTATTGAAACGAATTCGAGAGGCCGAAGTTAACCACAAAGTGCAGTGACTACCTACCACCGCACGCAAATTGTCATGCCGCACAGGTGTGGTTTAATTGCGCGCTTTTCGCCCGCCCTTCAAGGATCTGCTTTAGATGAATCAGCCCGCCACCAAAGTCCTGGTCATTGGTTATGTCTGGCCGGAACCCCGTTCCTCGGCCGCCGGCGGGCACATGATGCAGATTCTGCAGAGCTTTCTCGACAGAGGCTGGGACATCACCTTCAGCAGCCCGGCAACCCTTGGCGAGCATAAGGCCGACCTGCCGGCACTGGGCATTGCCGAATGCGCGATTGAACTCAACAACTGCAGTTTCGACGACTTTATCTGCGCGTTGGCCCCGGATATCGTGCTGTTCGACCGTTTCATGATGGAAGAGCAATTCGGCTGGCGCGTGGAAAAACACTGCCCCGACGCCCTGCGCGTACTGGAAACCTCCGACCTGCAAAGTCTGCGCGACGCACGGCACCAGCGCTTCAAGGACCACCTCAAGGCCCATCCCGGCAGCGACGACTTCACCGCGCTGTTTACTCCCGCGCTGGAGGAGGAGTTCCTGTTGATGGCCGACACCGACCTGGCCAAGCGCGAAATCGCAGCGATTTACCGCTGTGATATCAGCCTGATGATCTCCGACATGGAAATCCGCCTGCTCACCGAGCACTTCAAAGTGCCGGCCGCCCTGCTCCACTGGTGCCCGTTGATGCTGGAGCCGCCGGTCGAGCCTTTCACTCCGTTTGAAGACCGCGCGCACTTCCTGAGCATCGGCAACTTCCGCCACGCGCCCAACTGGGATGCGGTGCTCTGGATGAAAAACAGCCTGTGGCCGTTGATCCGCCAGCAATTGCCGGGGGCCCAACTGCACGTCTACGGTTCCTACACACCGCCCAAAGCCACCGCGCTGCATAACGCTGCGCAAGGCTTTCATGTGATGAACTGGGCCGCAGACGCGCTGCAAGTGATGTCCGCTGCGCGGATCTGCCTCGCACCACTGCGTTTCGGCGCAGGCATCAAGGGCAAGCTGGCGGATGCGATGCTCTGCGGCACGCCGAATATCACCACGCCTATCGGCGCCGAAGCCATGGGCGACGAGCAACCATGGCCGGGCGTGATCGAGCACAGTGCTCCGGCCTTGGCTGCCGCCGCTGTAGCGCTGTACCAGGACCGTGAACGCTGGACCCAAGCGCAGGAAGACGGTCGCCAGTTGCTGGCCCGCCGCTACGATCAGGCCCTTCACGGCCCGGCGCTGGTGGACTGCCTGGAGCGTTGCCGCAGCGACCTGCATGCCCATCGCCGCCGCAACTTCACCGGCAGCATGCTGCGCCACCATGCGCATAAAAGTACCCAGTACATGGCCCAATGGATCGAGGCGAAAAACCGCGTGGTTTGAACACCGGCGCTGGCGAGGTCGCGCGCAAGGGGGCATTATCCCGTGCAGCAACCACAATAAAGCGACGGCAGCATGACCCGAGCAACGCGCATCACCGACCCTTCCTACGAGCTGATGGACGACCATAACGGCCTGTCCATCATCTATCGCCAGCACGGCTTCCCCTGCCCACTGGTGCGCTGGCATTTCCACAAGGAATACGAGCTGCACCTGATCGTCGCCAGCTCCGGCAAGGTGTTTATCGGCGACTATATCGGCAACTTCTACCCCGAAAGCCTGTTTCTCACCGGCCCCAACCTGCCGCACAACTGGATCAGCCAGGTGGAGGAAGACGAGGTGGTGCCCAAGCGCGACATGCTGGTGAACTTCACCGATGACTTGTTCGAAAGCGGCAGCCAGATCTTCGCCGAACTCAAGAGCCTGGCGCCGCTGCTGGAACGGGCGCAATACGGCATCGAGTTTCGCTGCAAAAAAACCATCGCCCAGGCCATGACCCTGATGCAACGCATCGAAGACGCCCAGGGCATGGCGCGGCTGGGGCACTTCTTTATCCTGCTGGAAGTGCTGAGCGCGTGTGAGGACTACCAGTTGCTGTCCGGCGTGACCACGCCGCAATTGGCGGATGAACACAGCATTGACCGCACCAACCGCGCGGTGGATTACATCTTTGCGCACTACGCGCGGGAATTGTCACTGGAGGAAGTGGCGGAATACCTGGGGATGAAACCGACCTATTTCTCGCGCGTGTTTAAACAGGCCACCGGGCGCACCTTTATCGAATTCGTCAACCGGCTGCGTATCAGCAAGTCCTGCGAGTTGCTGGCCGACGGGGATAAAGCCGTGACCGATGTCTGTTTCGAATCGGGCTTCAACAACATCTCCAACTTCAACCGGCGCTTCCAGCAACTTAAAGGGATGACCCCCTCTCACTACCGACGGCTGGCGGTGCAGCGGTTGACGGAGCAAAACCTGGCCTGAAGCCAGCGGCCGGGTTGCCTGCTCCCATAGCCACTCAAAACGCAGTGCAAAAAAGTATCAGTCCAAGTGCGCCCAAGGATTTGTCACATCGCCATTTCAAGGCTGTAATCAACCGCACACTCTTCCTGACTCCTTGTAGGAAGACACAACAACAATAACCGTCCTTCTGTAGCCCCCTGGGCGCGGAAATGGAGTGCGCGATGAAGTTCACAGCAAAAGCTCTGCTTGCCTCTACCTGCATGATGACCTGCATGACCCTCAGCGCCGTCAGCTTTGGCGCGCAGACCCTGACCATTGCCACCGTCAACAACAGCGACATGATCCGCATGCAAAAGCTCTCGAAAACCTTCGAGACCGAGCACCCGGAGATCAAGCTGAACTGGGTGGTGCTCGAAGAAAACGTGCTGCGCCAACGCCTGACCACTGATATCGCCACCCAGGGCGGGCAGTTTGACGTGTTGACCATCGGCATGTACGAAGCCGCACTGTGGGGCGCCAAGGGCTGGCTGGAGCCGATGAAAGACCTGCCGGCTTCCTACGACCTTGATGATGTATTCCCTTCGGTGCGTGACGGTTTGTCCGTCAAGGGCTCGCTGTACGCGCTGCCGTTCTACGCCGAAAGCTCGATCACCTATTACCGCACCGACCTGTTCAAGGACGCCGGGCTGACCATGCCTGAGCACCCGACCTGGACCCAAATCGGCGAATACGCGGCAAAACTCACCGACAAATCCAAAGAGCAATATGGCCTGTGCCTGCGCGGCAAAGCCGGTTGGGGCGAGAACATGGCGCTGATCACCACCCTGGCCAACGGCTACGGTGCGCGCTGGTTCGATGAAAAATGGCAACCGGAATTCAACGGCCCCGAGTGGAAAGACGCGCTGAACTTCTACGTCGACAACATGAAAAAATCCGGCCCGCCGGGTGCCTCCAGTAACGGCTTCAACGAAAACCTGGCGCTGTTCAACAGCGGCAAGTGCGCGATCTGGGTGGATGCCAGCGTCGCCGGTTCGTTCGTGACCGACAAAACCCAGAGCAAGGTTTCCGACCACGTCGGCTTTACCTTCGCCCCACACGAAAAAACCGATAAGGGCACGTCGTGGCTGTACTCCTGGAGCCTGGCGATCCCGACCAGCTCCAAAGCCAAGGACGCCGCCAAAGTGTTCACCAGCTGGGCCACTTCCAAGGAATACAGCCAGCTCGTGGCCAAGACCGACGGCATCGCCAACGTACCGCCAGGCACGCGCAAGTCGACCTACAGCGACGAGTACATGAAAGCCGCGCCGTTCGCCAAGGTGACCCTGGAATCGCTGAAAGTCGCGGACCCGACCAAACCGACGCTCAAGCCGGTGCCGTATATCGGTATCCAGCTGGTGACCATTCCTGAGTTCCAGGCAATTGGTACCCAGGTCGGCAAGTTCTTCTCGGGCGCGCTGACCGGTCAGCAGACGGTGGATCAAGCCTTGACCGCCGCGCAGACCACCACCGAGCGTGAAATGAAACGGGCCGGCTACCCCAAGTAAAGCCGGTACCCCCCCCGTAAATGTGGGAGCAGGGCTTTTGTGGGAGCTGGCTTGCCTGCGATGCAGACAACTCGGTCTGTCAGTTACACCGAGGTGATGCCATCGCAGGCAAGCCAGCTCCCACATTTGATCGCGCTCCGACTTTGGTTCTGCATGTAATCGACTGGCTTTGATCACCATGAATACACCCGCCAAAAACCGCCTGGCCAACCCCGGCTGGTTCCTCGTCAGCCCCTCGGTGGCCTTGCTGCTGCTGTGGATGATCGTGCCGCTGGGCATGACCCTGTACTTTTCCTTGATCCGCTACAACCTGCTCTACCCCGGTGAAAACCAATTCGTGGGGCTGGAGAACTTCACGTACTTCATCACGGACTCGGGCTTCCTGCCCGGTGCGACCAATACCTTGCTGCTGGTCGGCAGCGTACTGCTGATCAGTGTGGTGTTCGGTGTGTTGATCAGCGCCCTGCTGGAGGCCAGTGAATTCTTCGGCCGTGGCATCGTGCGGGTGTTGCTGATTTCACCGTTCTTCATCATGCCCACCGTCGGTGCGCTGATCTGGAAGAACCTGATTTTCCACCCGGTGTCCGGCGTGCTCGCCGCCGTGTGGAAACTGTTCGGCGCAGAGCCGGTGGACTGGCTGGCGCATTACCCGCTGCTGTCGATCATCATCATTGTGTCGTGGCAATGGCTGCCCTTCGCCATTTTGCTGCTGATGACCGCCATGCAGTCCCTCGATCAGGAACAAAAGGAAGCCGCGCGCCTGGACGGTGCCGGCGCCATCGCGATCTTCTGGCACCTCACCCTGCCCCACCTGGCACGCCCGATTGCCGTGGTGGTGATGATCGAAACCATCTTTTTGCTCTCGGTGTTCGCCGAAATTTTCACCACCACCAACGGTGGCCCGGGCTACGCCTCGACCAACCTCGCCTACCTGATCTACAACCAGGCGCTGGTGCAATTCGACGTGGGCATGGCTTCGGCCGGCGGCTTGATTGCCGTGGTCATCGCCAATATCGCGGCGATCATCCTGGTGCGGATGATCGGCAAAAACCTGACTGACAAGCCTTGAGGGCCGCGCCATGACGCTTCAACAATCCCGCCGCCTGCAAAGCCTGTTGCTCGGCACGTTGGCCTGGGCCATCGCGATCCTGATTTTCTTCCCGATCTTCTGGATGGTGCTGACCAGCTTCAAAACTGAAATCGATGCGTTCGCCACGCCGCCGCAGTTCATCTTCACGCCCACGCTGGAGAACTACCTGCACATCAACGAACGCAGCAACTACTTCGCCTACGCCTGGAACTCAGTGGTGATTTCCTTCAGCGCCACCGCCCTGTGCCTGTTGATTTCGGTGCCGGCCGCCTACTCCATGGCGTTCTACGAAACCCAGCGCACCAAGGGCACGCTGTTGTGGATGCTGTCCACCAAGATGCTGCCGCCGGTGGGCGTGCTGATGCCGATCTACCTGCTGGCCAAGAGCTTTGGCCTGCTGGACACGCGCATTGCACTGATCATCATCTACACGCTGATCAACCTGCCGATTGTGGTCTGGATGGTTTACACCTACTTCAAGGACATCCCCAAGGACATCCTCGAAGCCGCCCGCCTGGATGGCGCCACCCTGTGGCAGGAAATGGTTCGCGTGCTGCTGCCCATCGCCAAGGGCGGTCTGGCCTCCACCGTGTTGCTGTCGCTGATCCTGTGCTGGAACGAGGCGTTCTGGTCGTTGAACCTGACCTCCTCCAACGCCGCGCCGCTGACCGCGCTGATCGCCTCTTACTCCAGCCCTGAAGGGTTGTTCTGGGCCAAATTGTCTGCCGTTTCGACCCTGGCCTGCGCGCCGATCCTGATTTTTGGCTGGATCAGCCAGAAACAGCTGGTGCGCGGTTTGTCCTTCGGCGCCGTGAAATAACGGCCTCATCATTTCTATACGGAGGGCCCATCATGGCCAACCTGAAAATCAAGAATCTGCAAAAAGGCTTCGAAGGTTTCTCCATCATCAAGGGCATCGACCTTGAGGTGAACGACAAGGAATTCGTGGTGTTCGTCGGCCCCTCGGGTTGCGGCAAATCCACCCTGCTGCGCCTGATCGCCGGCCTGGAAGAAGTCACCGAAGGCACCATCGAACTGGATGGCCGCGACATCACCGAAGTGACCCCGGCCAAGCGTGACCTGGCGATGGTGTTCCAGACCTACGCGCTGTACCCGCACATGAGCGTGCGCAAGAACATGTCGTTTGCCCTGGACCTGGCGGGCGTGGACAAGAAGCTGGTCGAAAGCAAAGTCAGTGAAGCGGCGCGCATTCTGGAGCTGGGCCCGTTGCTGGAGCGCAAGCCCAAGCAACTGTCGGGTGGCCAGCGTCAGCGTGTGGCGATCGGCCGCGCGATTGTGCGCAACCCGAAGATCTTCCTGTTCGACGAACCGCTGTCCAACCTCGACGCTGCGCTGCGCGTGCAGATGCGCCTGGAACTGGCGCGCCTGCACAAAGAGCTGCAAGCGACCATGATCTATGTGACCCACGACCAGGTCGAAGCCATGACCCTGGCCGACAAAGTAGTGGTGCTCAACAGTGGCCGCATCGAACAGGTCGGCTCGCCGCTGGAGCTGTACCACCAGCCGGCCAACCTGTTCGTGGCGGGTTTTCTCGGCACGCCGAAGATGGGCTTCCTGAAGGGTAAAGTCACGCGCGTCGAGAGCCAGGGCTGCGAAGTACAGCTGGATGCGGGCACCACCATCAGCCTGCCGTTGAGCGGCGCGAGCCTGAGCGTGGGTAGCGCAGTGACCCTGGGCATTCGCCCGGAGCATCTGGAAATCGCCTCGCCGGGCCAGACCACCCTGACCGTCACCGCCGACGTCGGCGAACGCCTGGGCAGCGACACCTTCTGCCATGTCATCACCGCCAATGGCGAGCCGCTGACCATGCGCATCCGTGGCGACATGGCCAGCCAGTACGGCGAGACGCTGCACCTGCACCTGGACCCGGCGCACTGCCACCTGTTCGACACCGACGGCAAAGCCGTGGCCCGCCCACTGCGCGCAGCCGCCTGATTTCGCGAGATTTGTGATGAAACTGAATAAACAGAACCTCAATCAATTGGCGCCGCAAGTCAAAATCCCGGCCTACGCCATTGCCGATACCCGCCAGGGCATCGCCCATATCGGCGTCGGTGGTTTTCACCGCGCGCACCAGGCGTATTACACCGATGCGCTGATGAACACCGGCGAGGGCCTGGACTGGAGCATCTGCGGCGTCGGCCTACGCGCCGAGGACCGCAAGGCCCGCGACGACCTGGCCGGCCAGGACTACCTGTTCACCCTGTATGAACTGGGCGATACCGACGACACCGAAGTGCGCGTGATCGGCTCGATCAGCGACATGCTGCTGGCCGAAGACAGCGCCCAGGTGCTGATCGACAAGCTGGCCAGCCCCGAGATTCGCATTGTCTCGCTGACCATCACCGAAGGCGGCTACTGCATCGACGACAGCAACGGCGAGTTCATGGCCCACCTGCCGCAGATCCAGCACGACCTGGCGCACCCGAATGCGCCGAAAACCGTGTTTGGTTTCATCTGCGCCGCGTTGACCCAACGCCGCGCCGCCGGCACCCCGGCGTTTACCGTGATGTCCTGCGATAACCTGCCGCACAACGGCGCCGTGACCCGCAAGGCGCTGCTGGCGTTCGCCGCCTTGCAAGATGCCGACCTGCATGACTGGATCGCCGCCAACGTGAGCTTCCCGAACGCCATGGTCGACCGCATCACGCCGATGACCAGTACCGCGCACCGCCTGCAATTGCACGACGAACACGGCATCGACGATGCCTGGCCGGTGGTGTGCGAGCCCTTTGTGCAGTGGGTGCTGGAAGACAAGTTCGTCAACGGCCGCCCGGCCTGGGAAAAAGTCGGCGTGCAGTTCACCGACGACGTGACGCCTTATGAAGAGATGAAAATCGGCCTGCTCAATGGCAGCCACCTGGCCCTCACCTACCTGGGCTTTCTCAAGGGTTACCGGTTTGTTCACGACACCATGAACGACCCGGTGTTCGTGGCCTACATGCGCGCCTACATGGACCTGGACGTCACGCCCAACCTGGCGCCAGTGCCCGGCATCGACCTGACGGACTACAAGCAGACGCTGGTGGACCGCTTCTCCAACCAGGCGATTGCCGACCAACTGGAACGCGTGTGTTCGGATGGCTCGTCGAAGTTTCCCAAGTTCACCGTTCCGACCATCAACCGCCTGATTGCCGACGGGCGCGAGACCGAGCGTGCGGCGCTGGTGGTGGCAGCGTGGGCCTTGTACTTGAAAGGCGTGGATGAGAATGGGGTGAGCTACAAGATCCCGGACCCGCGTGCCGAGTTCTGCCAGGGGCTGGTGAGTGATGATGCATTGATCAGCCAGCGGCTGTTGGGCGTGGAAGAGATTTTTGGCACGGCTATTCCCAATTCGCCTGAGTTTGTGGCAGCGTTTGAGCGGTGTTTTGTGAGCTTGCGTGACAATGGCGTGACAGCCACCCTACAGAACCTCCTGAAGAAACCGGCTTAAAAATGTGGGAGCTGGCTTGCCTGCGATAGCAATCTGTCAGTCACCCCATGATTGACTGAACCACCGCTATCGCAGGCAAGCCAGCTCCCACATGGACAGCATTTTCACTTCAACAATAATTAATGCTGAGCACCCCACCATGACCCAGCAAAACCTGTTTCTCGGCATCGACTGCGGCACCCAGGGTACCAAGGCCATTGTGCTCGACGCTTCCAGCGGCAAGGTGCTGGGCCTGGGCGCGGCGGCGCACACGCTGATCAGCGGCGCCAATGGCCGCCGTGAACAGCACACCCAGGAATGGCTGGACGCCTTTACCGAAGCCACCCACCGCGCCCTGCAACAGGCCGGCGTGGACGGCCAGGACATCCTCGGCATCGGCGTTTCCGGCCAACAACACGGGCTGGTGCTATTGGACGAGCAAGGTGCAGTGCTGCGCCCGGCCAAACTGTGGTGCGACACCGAAACCGCGCCGGAGAACGACCGCCTGCTGGCGTATCTGGGCGGCGAAAGTGGCTCGCTGGAACGCCTCGGCGTGGCCATTGCGCCGGGCTACACCGTGTCCAAACTGCTGTGGACCCGCGAACAACACCCGGACGTCTTCGCGCACATCGCACATATTCTGCTGCCCCATGATTATCTGAATTACTGGCTTACTGGCCGCGCCGTCGCAGAATACGGCGACGCTTCCGGCACCGGTTATTTCAACGTGCGTACCCGTGAATGGGACGTGGCGTTGCTCAAGCACATCGACCCCAGCGGGCGCCTGGAAAAAGCCCTGCCCGCGTTGATTGCTGCGGACCAGACTGTCGGCACGATCCTGCCGGCCATCGCCGAACGTCTGGGGATCAACCCGAATGCCAAGGTGTCCAGCGGCGGCGGCGACAACATGATGGGCGCCCTCGGCACCGGCAATATCGCGCCCGGCGTGATCACCATGAGCCTGGGCTCATCGGGCACCGTCTATGCGTTTGCCGACCAGCCGAATGTCAGCCCCCAGGCTTCGGTCGCGACCTTCTGCTCCTCCAGCGGTGGCTGGTTGCCGTTGATCTGCACCATGAACCTGACCAATGCCACCGGAGTGATCCGCGAGCTGTTCGACCTTGACCTGGCAGCGTTCAATGCACTGGTCGCCGAAGCGCCGATTGGCGCCGATGGCGTGAGCATGCTGCCGTTCCTCAACGGCGAACGCGTGCCCGCCCTGCCCCACGCCACCGGCAGCCTGCACGGCCTGACCATGACCAATCTGACCCGCGCCAACCTGTGCCGGGCCGTGGTCGAGGGCACCACCTTCGGCCTGCGCTACGGCCTGGACCTGCTGCGCCAGACCGGCTTGCAAAGCCAGAGTATCCGCCTGATCGGCGGCGGCTCGAAAAGCCCGGTGTGGCGGCAGATGGTTGCCGATATCATGAACACCGAAGTGGTCTGCACCGAGCAAAGCGAAGCCGCGGCCCTGGGCGCGGCGATCCAGGCGGCGTGGAGCCAGTCGGGCGAATCGCTGGCCAGCCTGTGCGACAAATGCGTGAGCGTCGACCCGGCCAGCCGTACGCTGCCGGTCGCCGAGCATGTGAGCGCCTATCAACACGCCTACGAGCGCTATCAACAGCTCGTGGCAACCCTTTAAGAGCGAACAATTATGTATCTGGTGTGTGGCGAAGCGCTGTTCGATTTTTTCAGCGAAGAAGAGGCCAGCGGGCAGGCTTCCAAGGTCAATTACAAGGCGATTGCCGGTGGCTCGCCCTTCAACGTCGCAGTCGGCTTGCGCCGGCTGGGTATTGAGTCCGCCCTGTTCGGCGGGCTGTCCACCGACTACCTCGGGCGCCGCTTGTTGCAGGTGCTCAAGGACGAGGGCGTGAATGAGCAGTTTCTGGTGGAGTTCGCCGCGCCGACCACCCTGGCCATGGTGGCCGTAGGCGCCAATGGCTCGCCGCAATACAGTTTTCGTGGCGAAGGCTGCGCCGACCGCCAACTGGAAGTTGCGCACCTGCCCGCCCTGGGCAAGGACATTCGCGGCCTGCATATCGGCTCTTTTTCACTGGTGGTGCAGCCGATCGGCGATACCCTGCTGGAACTGGTCAAGCGTGAAAGCGGCAAGCGCCTGATCAGCCTCGACCCCAACGTGCGCCTCAATCCGCAGCCGGATATCCAGCTGTGGCGTGAGCGCATCGCCGAGCTGGTCAAGCATGCCGACCTGATCAAGGTCAGCGACGAAGACCTGCACCTGCTGTACCCCAATCAGTCGCCGCAAAGCGTGGTGCAAGGCTGGCTGCAGCACCGTTGCCAGCTGGTATTTCTGACCCGTGGCGGTGATGGTGCCACCGTGTTCAGCCGCCAGCACGGCACCTGGTCTGCGCCTGCCGTGAAGGTGGTGATGGCCGACACCGTCGGCGCCGGCGATACCTTCCAGGCGGCGTTGATTGCCTGGCTGACCGAGCAGAATCTGGACTCGGTGGCGGGCCTGCAAAAGCTCACACGCGAGCAAATCGACGCCATGCTCGGGTTCGCCATCCGTGCTGCCGCACTGACCTGCAGCAAGACCGGCCCTGACCTGCCCTACCGTCAACAGCTGGGCTGAACACCCGCTAAAAAACCACTGTGCCACTACGGCAGCCCGCGTAATACGTGGCCTGCCGTATAGAGCCATCTGTCAGAAAGCGCTGCCCGATCTCAAAAACCCTACTAAACCAAACGCAATGTATAACGTTTGATACCAGCAGTAGGGCATCTCAATGTTTACACAACGGTCAGTTGGCTATCGTGCCGTATTAGCTGCCGGCATCCTTTCAATGCACTGCGTGCACCCACCTCAGGCGCAAGCCGCCTGCATGCTTAACGCGGGACCGGGCGATGACACCTCCGTCTGCGACAGTGGCAGCAGTGGCGCGGGCCTCACCGACCTGCTGGGCAATAACCGCCTTACCCTGCCCGCGGGCGGCACCGGGACGGTCAATGGCAACGTGACCTTCGGGCCGGGCGCCGACAGTGTCCAGGTCGATTCAGGGCTGATTACCGGCGCCGTGCAGCAAGGCAATGGCATTGACGACTTCAAAATGAGCGGCGGGCAGATCCAGTCGCTTGCCCAGGGCGATGGCCGCGATACGTTCCTGATGACCGGCGGGACTATTGTCGGCGCGTTCGAGGACGGCGACGTTGCGCGCCAGACCGGAGGCACCATCGGCCGGGTCGACATGAAGCTCGACAACAATATCTATGACATGTCTGGCGGCACGATTCTCGGCAACCTGGTGACCGCCTTCGGCACCGACACCATCATCCTCTCCGGCGGCACAGTGGGCGGCAATATCAGCGTCAGCGGGGGCAATGACAGCATTACCGTCAGTGGCGGCACCCTCAAGGGCGAACTCCGCGCCAGTGCGGGCGATGACACGTTCAATTGGCTGGGCGGCGGCCAGATCAGGTCAGCGGTGTTGATGGGCGACGGTGACGACACCGCGTTGCTGCGCGGCCTCAGTGAAAACCTGCTCGCCGCCACGCCCTCCATCGACGGCGGTTTGGGCCGTGACCAACTGACCTTCGACAACACCACTTCAAGTAACGCGGCCCGCTACGTCGGTTGGGAAACGGTCGACCTCAATAACGCCTCGCGCTTTAACCTGGCCGGGGATTTTTTCCTCGGTGACAGTGCGTCGAATACCGGCGCAATCAATATCGACAGCAGCAGCGCGCTGGCGGTAACCCAGGGCAGCATTCGCCCCTACACCGCAGGCCAGCTGGCGACACTGAACAACGCGGGGACGGTCGACATGACCACGGGCAGCAACAGCGCCACCGACAGGCTCACGGTGTATGGCAATTATGTGGGCAACAACGGCCAGCTCCTGTTGCAGACCGTGCTCGGTGACGATTCATCCGCCAGCGACAAACTGGTGGTGGCCGTCGGCACCCTCAGTGGCCATACCCAATTGGCCGTGACAAACCTGGGCGGCGCGGGCGGCTTCACCGCCAACAATGGCATTGAAGTGGTGCAGGCGCTCAACGGCGCCGTCAGCAGCAACGATGCCTTTGCCCTGAAAGGTTCGGTATCTGCCGGGGCGTATGAGTACTTGCTGTTCAAGGGCGGCGTCAGCGCCGGCACTGAAAACAACTGGTACCTGCGTTCATCCGTGGTTGCCGTGCAGCCACCGGCGGTGCCCCCGGTAACGCCTGCGCCCCCCGTGGTGGTGCCCGTGCCGCCGCTGCCGGTCACGCCACCGGTGGTGGCTGCCGACGAGCCGCCCGTCGAGCCACCCACGGCGCAACCGGTGGCCCCTGCCGAGCCGCCTGCCCCACCCGCCAGCCCGGTCGCCGCCGCCACTTCGCCGCAGTCCGCCGCTAGCAACCCCGTATTGCCGAGCGCTGTTGCCGGGGCGGCGCCGATTCCGTTGTACCGCCTGGAAGTGCCGGTGTATTCGGTGGTCGTACCGGCCGCACAACTGATGACGTTGCAAGCGCTGGGCACCTTTCACGACCGCCAGGGCGAGCAAAGCCTGTTGACTGAAACCGGGGCGGCATCCGCCGGCTGGGGCCGTGCCTATGGCAGCGATTTCAACAAACGCTGGTCGGGTACGGCTGCGCCAAGCGTTGACGGTAGGGTCAAAGGCTATCAGGTCGGCCATGACCTCTACGCGTCCGAAACCAGCGGCGGCCAGATTCAACGGTTTGGGCTATTCGTCGGCCAAAGCCGCCTGCAAGGTGACGTAAAAGGCTTTGCCGAAGGCTTTCAGGACCGCCGCGCCGGCCGCGTCAAACTCGACGGCGATCACTTCGGCGCCTATTGGACCCTGACTGACCCTGTTGGCTGGTACGTTGACCTGGTGGCCATGGGTACCCGCCTCGATGGCAAGAACAAATCCGATCGGGGCGTGAACATGGATACCAAAGGCCATGCCTTGGCAGTGTCTGGCGAAGCCGGCTACCCGATGACTGTTTCCGAACACTGGGTGGTGGAGCCGCAAGTACAGGTGATCCGCCAGACAATCGACCTGGATAGCCAGGACGACGGTATTTCCAGGGTCGACTTCGACGCCCAGGACTACTGGACCGGCCGGCTCGGTGCGCGTCTGAAGGGCCACTATCTGCTGAACAACACGCCCGTGGAGCCGTACCTGCGGGCCAATGCCTGGCGCACATTCGGCGGCAGCGACACGGTGACTTACGAGGGCGTCGACCGAATCAAAACCGATCACACGTCATCGTCGGCGGATGTGGGTGTGGGAATCGTTGCCCGACTGTCACCTACTGTAAGCGTCTACCTGGCGGCGGATTACACCACCCATCTGGACAGCAACGCGCTTGAGGGCGTCAGCGGCAATGCCGGTGTGAGGATGAGCTGGTAAAGATGAAGGTTTTGTCAGCCTGGGCAAAATTAATCCACGGTTAATCCCCCGGGCCGACTGTGAAGGTGACCGCACTCACCGCCCCCGGGGGCCCGTGCGGCCGCCGGCTCATCATGTTGATGCGCCCGCGAACGACTTGCGGAGAACTCTCATGAAACTGCGTACGTTACTGTTCACCGGCACGCTGGCCCTGGCTGCGGTATCCGGCCTGGCCCAGGCCGACACACAACAAGCGGCGACCAAACCAGTGCCTTATCAGTACGGCATGCCCTTGAACATCGACAAGGTCATTGCCATGAACGAAACCCAAACCAATGAATGCAAGGTCATCAACGCGGACATCAAGTTCGTGGACAAGGCCGGCAAGGTGGAAGACGTGGGTTATCGGAAAATGTCCGAGGCGTGTGACTTCCAGAACTAAGTAGGACACAAGACCAAAACATGTAGGACTTTTCTCCAAAACTCCAATTTAATCAATGATTAAGGTCTGGAGTTAACAGTGGCCTCGACCGCACCTCTACCGCCATCGGTTGAAGGTGCGGCCACCGGTTCATCATTTCGATGCACCGAACCACTGACGGAGAATCATCATGAAACAGCACCTGTTTTTACTCCTCGGCACGGCCCTGACGCTGGTCGACGTGTCGGGTATCGCACAAGCCGATTCAAAACCCGTGCCTTATCACTACGGAATGCCGCTGGATATCCGCAAAGTGATCTCTATGTACGAACCCAAACCCAATGAATGCAAAGTCATTACTGCGACCATGAAGTACGTGGACAAAGCCGGTGATGTGAAGAACATGAGCTATCGCAAAATGTCCGAAGCCTGTCTGTTCCAGAACTGAAAACGTGCGGTACCAGCGACCGTACTGGGCCTGGCGTTTATCCGGGCCCACAGGTCGTCGGTGATTCAACCTCAGGCATCGGCCTAGTAATAGGCCCGGCCGCCCGCTCTGTGCAGAACAGGTGAATGGGTATGCTTGAGGTCTTCGCGCAACCCGGTGATCAGGTTGCAAATCGCTCGGCTGCTGTCGAGTTTGTCGGCGTTGATGCCTTTGACTTCCAAATCCACGCGGTCACGGTCGCGGTCGTCATAGACCTTGATCGTCAGCGAGGCATCTTCGGCTTTGGTGCATTCGCACCGTTTGGGCAGGAAACTTCCTTCAATGATGCTGCGAAGCTCTAATTCCGAAAGCATGGCCAACCTCTCCTTTTTATGAGACTGCCAACAGATTTTTGTGTGTCCGGCGGGCGCACACCCGCCACGTCTTGCCGACCCTGGAAGACGCTTTCATTGACCAGCCTACTCGGCAAAATCCACTCTCGTTGTAACCTTTCCTCATAAGCGACGCACTCCGTTATATAACGTGCGCCGAGGCGTGTTCACAGTGTTTGAATCGTCGTCGAAATGCGACGATTAAACGTTTAACCCCGGCCCGCGCGCTAAACGGCACCGTATGCCGCCGCTCTTTCAGCAACATGTCGCAAACTATCGAAGTTGATGTTGGCCCCTGAATTGATCGCCACGAGGGTTTGGTTGCGCACGCCGGTGTACGCCACATACTTGCGGATTCCCGCCACCGCCAACGCACCGGAAGGCTCGGTGATGGAGCGCGTGTCGTCATAAATCAGCTTCATGGCGCTGCACAGTTCATCGTTGCTGACCGTGATGACCTCATCCACCCATGCCTTGCAGATCTCAAACCCGCAGGCGCCGACCTGCGCCACAGCCGTGCCATCGGCAAACCCGTCGACACTTGGCAATACCACGCGTTCGCCGGCGCGCAGGGCGGCCAGCAGGCAACTGGAGCCCTCAGGTTCCACGCCGATGATGCGCACGTCCGGGCGCAGGTATTTGACATAGGCGGCGATTCCCGCGATCAAGCCGCCGCCGCCCACCGGTACGAAGATGGCGTCCAGCGGGCCTTGCTGTTGACGCAGCACCTCCATGGCCACGGTGCCCTGGCCCGCAATCACGTCGGGGTCATCAAAAGGCGACACGAACGTGCAGCCTGAGGCCGCGGCCAACTGCAACGCATGGGCCAACGCAAACGGAAAACTCTGCCCGTGCAACACCGCTTCGGCGCCCCGCGACCGCACGCCCAGCACCTTCAATTGCGGCGTAGTGCAAGGCATGACGATCTTCGCCTTGATCCCCAACTCCCGCGCCGCCAGTGCAACGCCCTGGGCATGGTTACCCGCCGAAGCCGTGACAACGCCCAGGGCCCGCTGCCCGGCCGTGAGCTGCACCAACTTGTTGTAGGCCCCGCGAATCTTGAAGGAAAAGGTCGGTTGCAGGTCTTCGCGCTTGAGCAAGATCGAGTTGCCCAACATCGCCGACAAGGCCGGGGCCGCCTGCAAGGGTGTGCGCACCGCCAGGTCATAGACCGGCGCTGCGAGAATCTTCTTCACGTAGTGCTCAAGCAACCCCGAATCGGCGGTCGGTGGGACGGGGCACGTGCTCATCGGTGTCTCCTGGCGTGTGTAAAAAGGCCCTGAGACGGAAAAACAAAACCCGCCTCAAGGGCGGGTTTGGGTGCAGCCGTGTGCTATCCCGCCAAATGAGGAATGGCGGTAATAATCATGCTCGGCTGGATGCGGAAGGCTGAAAATTTCATGCCCCGAAATTAACCGGCGCCTGCCAGGCAAGTCAATGGCCAGACGCCATTTAGCCGGTGAGGGTTTACGACCGACATACGAAACGTATACGCTTTGTATATTACTTCAGCACAGTGAACCCCATGGGCATCGTCAAAATCACCGATCAACTGCACGAACAGCTCCGCCTGGCCAGCGCCGCCATGGACCGCTCGATCAACGCCCAGGCCGAGTTCTGGATCAAGATCGGCCTGCTGGCAGAACTGAACCCCCACCTGCCCTACAACGACCTGATCAACAAACTGTTGCTGGACAAACCCGACCTGATCCGGGGGCGCGAGTGATGATCAAGACCGCCGCACAACTCGCCGTGATGCGTGAATCCGGGCGCCTGCTGGCCAGGGTGTTCACGATGCTCGACAGTTTTGTCGCCGCCGGCCGCTCCACCCTGGAGCTGGACAGTGCCGTCGAAGCTTTCATCCGCAATGATTTGAAAGCGCGCCCGGCCAGCCTCGGGCAATACGATTACCCCTTCTGCATCAACACCTCGATCAACGAAGTGGTGTGCCACGGCATGCCCAGCGCCAGGGAAATCCTCAAGGACGGCGACATCATCAACATCGACATCACCCTGGAAAAAGGCGGCTATATCGCCGACTCCAGCAAGATGTACATGATCGGCAACGTGGCGCCCAAGGCCCAGCGCCTGGTGGAAAAAACCTTCGAGGCGATGTGGGCCGGTATTCGCATGGTCAAGCCCGGTGCGCGTTTGGGCGATATCGGGCATGCGATCCAAAGCCACGCGCAAGCGAACGGCTACAGCGTGGTGCGCGAATACTGCGGCCATGGCATTGGGCGGGAAATGCATGAAGAACCGCAAATTCTGCACTTCGGGCGGCCCGGCACCGGGATGGAACTGCGCGAAGGCATGGTGTTTACCGTCGAGCCGATGCTCAATCAGGGCAGCTCGAAAGTACGCAGCCTGAAGGATGGCTGGACGGTGGTGACCAAGGACAACAGCCTGTCGGCGCAATGGGAGCACACCGTGGCGGTGACGGCGGATGGCTTTGAAGTGCTGACCCTGCAACCGGCCACCTGAACAACCCATTCTCCTGTGGGAGCTGGCTTGTCGAATCGCCGCACCGCTGCGATGCGGGCAACGCGGTGTTTCAGGCACACCGTGGTGATGCAATCGCAGGCAAGCCTCTCACAGAGAAGCAGATTGGTGAAGAGATTAGAGGCTTACTCGGTCAGAAATGTGGGAGCGGGCTTGCTCGCGAATACAGTGTGTCAGTTGATGAATTAATTGGCTGATACACCGCATTCGCGAGCAAGCCCGCTCCCACAGTTTGACCGTGGGGCATCAGCCAGATACAGGTTGGCAGGGAGGGCGCCATCGCAGGCAAGCCAGCTCCCACAGTTGATCAGTGTTCACATGACGTTCGCGCCGCCGGCTATTCGTTTGAGCCCCAAGACCATCAACCCGGCCCCCGCCCCCATCGCCAGCAGAAACAACGGGTACGACACCCACCACGGCGTCCCTGCCGTCATCATGCTGAACTCCGACATGCCGCCCACACTGGCAATCAGGTTAAGCGGCAGAAACACCACGTTGATCAACGTCAGCTTGCGCAGCAAATTGTTCATGCTGTTGTTCATCAAATTTCCGCGCGCATCGATCAACCCGGAAAATACGTTGGAATAGATCTCCGCCTGCTTGTAGCACTGGTGGTTCTCGATGATCAGGTCATCGATGAGCCCCAGAATCTCGGCACTGAAATGCTCCTTCTCGCCATGGTTACGCAGCCGCGCCAACACCGCGCCGTTGCTGTGCAGCGCGTTGATGTAATAGATCAGGCTTTCGCTGAGGTTGAACATCTGCATCAAATGGTGGTTGCTCATGGACGCGTTGAACTGTTGCTGCAACTCCCGCGCGACCAGCTTGATCACCTTGAGGTGGCCCAGATAGTGATGGATGTTGTTGAGCAACAGGTCGAGCAACACATCCAGCGGCGTGTGCAGCGGCCGGCGTGCGCCGAGCCCGGATAACGGGGTTTCATCGGTGGCGATCACCAGCAGGCGGCCGGGGGAAAACAACAGGCCGCAGGACGACACTTCGAACACCAGGTTGCCGCCGCCGGAATAGTTCTCCGGGCGTTTCCAGATCAGGAACAGGTTGTCGGGGTGAAACTCGATGCGCGAAACCTCATCCGGGTCGAGCGCCGAGGCCAGGGCATGCTCGTCAAGTTTGTGGTGGTCACGCAGCCATTCGCGCTCCGCCAGGTCGGGGTTGCTGACCAGCATGATCGGTACCGCGTCGCCCTCCCCGCTGTGTAATTTGCCGCCGCTCAATTCAAAGCGCTGGATCATCGCGCGTCACCACACCTGGCCTTGGCGCTTGAGCTCCAGGCGCCTCACGAATTCTTCCAGCACCAGCGCGTAGAGGTCGTCCTGCAAGTAGGCGTCTTCGATGCCGGCGTCCATGTTCGGGTTGTCGTTGACTTCGATCACCACCACCTTGTCGCCGGACTGTTTGAGGTCCACACCATAAAGGCCGTCACCGATCAGGTTGGCGGTCTTCACCGCAAGTTCCACCACCGCCTTGGGCGCTTCGTGGACCGCCAGGGTGCGGCATTCGCCGTTGATGTCCTGGCCGATGGCCTTGTGGTTGTAGATCTGCCAATGGCCCTTGGACATGAAGTATTGGCAGGCGAAGATCGGCTTGCGGTTGAGCACGCCAATGCGCCAGTCGTATTCGGTGTAGAAAAACTCCTGGGCCAGCAACAGCACCGAATGTTCGAACAGCTCGGCGGTGGCCTTGAGCAGTGCGGCCTGGCTTTCGACCTTGATCACGCCCCGGGAGAAACAGCCGTCGGGGATCTTCAACACCAGCGGGAAGCCGAGACGCTCGCCGACCCGCTCAAAATCTTCCGGTCGTTCCTTGTACAAAATTTCGGTCGCCGGCATGCCCAGTTGATGGCTGTTGAGCAGGTCAGTGAGATAGACCTTGTTGGTGCAGCGCAGGATCGACGCTGGGTCATCCATCACCACCAGGCCTTCGCTTTCGGCTTTCTTGGCGAAGCGGTAGGTGTGGTTGTCAACGCTGGTGGTCTCGCGGATCAGCAAGGCGTCGTACTCGGCGAGGCGCGAGTAATCCTTGCGTTCAATCAGCTCTACATCGATGCCCAACCCCTTGCCGACCCGCACGAAGTTTTCCAGGGCCTTGGCATTGGAGGGCGGCAATTGTTCCTGGGGGTCGTGGAGGATTGCCAGGTCATAACGGGCCAGGCGGCGTGAGCGCGGCTGGCGCCAGATTTTGCGGCTGAAGTTGTCGAGGGCGTGGGCGAACTGATCTTCCTGATCATCGCGCAACTTGTGCAGCACGCCGGACTTGACCCCTTCAATGTGCCAGCCGTTATTCTTGCGAAACTCAACTAACAGGATCGGGCACGGAAAGGTTTCAAACAACTGCCGGGCCAACTCTTGTAACGGATCGATATTGGTGCGGCCAAAGTAAAGTGTCAGGGTGAAGCCTTCGGTATTGCTGTAAAGATGATGACTCAGGGCTTTATCGAGGGTTTTATCCAGGTCATCCAGGGATAAACCGTACAGGGACTTTTTCGTCAACTCGCTGATGGTGCGCACCGAGGGAATCACCTTGTGCCCGCGTGCTTCGGCCAGCAGCGAGCAGTAGTAACCATGCCCCAGGTACTTGTAGCTGCGGCACAGGTTGATCACCTGCACCCGCTTGCCCGTCTCGCTTTCACGCGTCTGCTCAAGGTATTCCTGGGCGGTGACGATGTCTTCGCTGGGAAAGTAAGAGGCCCAGTCTTCCTTGCGCTCGACAATAATCACGACTTGACTGGAACCGCGTGGCGGGGAAGAAAAATAACCATGGGAAGTTATTGTCGCCGCGACAGTTTGCTCGGATACTTCACGCCAATGACCTTGTACCGCCGACATAATATTTGATCCGCTTTAGAGAACTCGACCTTTTCTATTAAGCACGATCTTTTAGAGAAGTCCCGTTTCGTTACGCAACTTTTACGGCGGTCCCATGGCTCTTTCCTTTCGCGTTGCAACCCCCCGTGACGTGCCCGAATTGGTGGCACTGGAACAGCATTGTTTCACCACCGACCGGCTCTCGCCGCGCAGCTTCCAATGGATGGTCAGCCGCGCCCACGGCCAGTTGCTGGTGGCCGAAAAAGACGGCCATTTGCTCGGCTACGCGCTGGTGCTGTTCCACCGCGGCACCTCGCTGGCACGCCTGTATTCCATCGCCATCGCCGAGCAGGCGCGCGGCCTGGGCCTGGGCAAGCAGTTGCTGGCGCGTATCGAGGCCTGCGCCGTCGAACACGATTGCGCCTACCTGCGCCTGGAAGTGCGCACCGACAACCCAGCCGCCCTGGCCCTGTACGAGCGCACGGGCTACCGGCGCTTTGCGCTGATCAACGATTATTACGAAGACCACACCGCCGCCCTGCGCCTGGAAAAACGCATCGTCCAGCATCAGGACGCGCGCCCGCAAAGCGTGCCGTATTACCAACAGACCACCGACTTCACCTGCGGCGCCGCCTGCCTGCTGATGGCCATGGGCGCGCTGGTGCCCGAGCGCGTTGCGCAACGCCGTGAAGAGCTGCAGATCTGGCGCGAAGCAACCACCGTGTTCATGACCGCCGGCCATGGCGGTTGCAGCCCGCAAGGGTTAGCGCTGGCGGCGTGGCGCCGGGGCTTTCGCGTGCGCATGCAGGTCAATGTGCACGGGCCGTTATTTCTCGATGGCGTGCGCGACCCGCATAAAAAGGATGTCATGCGCCTGGTGCATGAGGCGTTTGAGCAAGAGCTTGCCGCCAGCAACGTCGAGCAGGTGTTCGGCGGCGCGCTGGATTTGCCCCAGGTGTTGCGCGATGGCGGGCAGCCGCTGGTGCTGATCAGCAGCTACCGCCTCACCCGCTCCAAATCGCCGCATTGGGTGATGGTCACCGATTGCGACGACGACTTCGTCTACCTGCACGACCCGGACGTGGACCACAGCCAGCACCGCCAGCCCCTGGACTGCCAGCACCTGCCGGTCAGCCATGGGGAGTTCGAGCGGATGTGCCGGTTCGGCAACAACAAATTGCGTGCCGCCGTGGTGCTGTTTATGCCACTTGCTTGATGCCTGCCTTGGCTTCCAGCGCGCGCACCAGCGGCAACACGCGCTGGCCGAAGTACTCGACTTCTTCCTGGAAGTGCAGGAAGCCGGCCAGTACCAGGTCCACGCCCACCGCCTTGAGCGCGACGATGCGTTCGGCTATCTGTTGCGGGGTGCCGATCAGGTTTGTCTTGAAGCCGTCGTTGTATTGCACCAGGTCCTCAAAGCTGGATTTGGCCCAGTTGCCCTCGCCTTCCGGTGACGACTTGCCCGCCTGCTTGGCGGCGTCGCCAAATGCGTTCACGGCCTCCGGGTCGGCCTTGTCGATGATCTCGGCGAGCACGGCACGGGCTTCTTCTTCAGTGTCGCGGGCGATCACAAAGGCATTCACGCCGACTTTGACCGAATGGTTATTCGCCGCTGCTTTGGCGCGAATGTCATCCACCTGGGCCTTGATGCCTTCGGGCGTGTTGCCGTTGGTGAAGTACCAGTCCGACACACGCGCGGCCATATCCCGCGCTGCGCGTGAGCTGCCGCCCTGGAACACTTCCGGCTGGCTCAGCGGTTTGGGTTTGAGGGTGTAGTTGTTGAAGCGGTAGAAGTCGCCCTTGAAGGTGAAGTCGTCCGTGGTCCAGATGCCTTTGAGGGCACGGATAAATTCCTCGGAGCGGCGATAGCGCTCATCGTGCTCCAGCCAGGGTTCGCCGATGGCCTGGAATTCGCCTTTGAACCAGCCACTGACAATGTTCACGGCGATGCGGCCGTTGGTGAGCTGGTCGATGGTCGCCAGTTGCTTGGCCGCCAATGCGGGTTGCCACGGGCCCGGCAGGATCGCCGCAATCACCTTGAGCGTGGTGGTGGCCGCCAGCAAGGCATGGCTGAATGCCACGGATTCGTGCTGATTTTCTGCACCGTAGCCCGCGGTAAAACGAATTTGCGTGAGGCCATATTCAAACCCGGCCGCCTCCGCCAATTGCGCCAGTTTGCGGTTGTAGTCAATGCCCCAGTGGGTGCGCTGCTCGATCTTGCTGACCACCAGCCCACCGCTGACGTTGGGCACCCAATAGGCAAATTTCACGGCTTGCTGACTCATCTGGCAGTACCTCGCACACAGGGATGTATCAAAGGCTTGAGCAGCAAGCGTGCCAGCCACTCCAAGAGGCCCGCCCTACACACGCTGCGATACCAAACCTGCCGTTAATGGGCCAGGCCGGCGATGTCATGGATCGCGATGATTTGTCGATCTGCTGTTGCTGGAGCAACACCCCACGGCGAGCCCCTGCCGCAAACACAGGCCGCCCGCCCCGGCACGGACTGTGCAACCACCCCCAGGACTTGATTACTGCCAAGGAGCCGCCCCCATGACCGAGCAACACGTCATCAACCCGCTGTCTACCGGCGTGGATTACCCTACGCTGGCCGCACGTTTCCGGCCGATCTTCCAACGCATCGCCGAGGGTGCCGTGGCGCGCGAACACACCCGCGCCCTGCCCCATGAGCCTATTGAATGGCTGAAACAGGCCGGTTTCGGCGCGGTGCGCGTGCCCGTGGAATATGGCGGCGGCGGGGCTTCGTTGCCGCAGTTGTTTGAGCTGTTGATCGAACTGGCCGCCGCCGACTCCAACGTGCCGCAAGCGCTGCGGGGGCACTTCGCGTTTGCAGAGGACCGCCTGAACGCACCGCCCGGCGCCGGGCGCGACCTCTGGTTCAAGCGCTTTGTCGAGGGCGATATCGTCGGTTGTGCCTGGACTGAAATCGGCAATGTGGCCATCGGCGATGTGGTCACCCAGGTCAGCCCCGACGGCAACAACTGGAAGCTCAACGGCGAAAAGTTCTACAGCACCGGCAGTATTTTCTCGGACTGGATTGACGTGTACGCCCAACGCAGCGACACCGGCGGCGATGTAATCGCCGCCACCCGCACGCGCCAGCCCGGCGTGGTGCAAAGCGATGACTGGGACGGCTTCGGCCAGCGCACCACCGGCAGCGGCACCACGCGTTTTACCGATGCGGTGGTAGAGGCCGAAAACGTCATCGACTTCTCTACCCGCTTCAAATACCAGACGGCGTTCTACCAGTTGGTTCTGTTAGCCACCCTGGCCGGGATTGGCCGCGCTGCGCTGAACGACGTGGCCCATCAGGTGCGCAGCCGCAAGCGCATCTACAGCCATGGCAACGCGGCGCATGTCAGCCAGGACTCACAGATTCAGCAGGTGGTCGGTGAAGTGGCCGCCCTGGTGTACGCCGCCGAGGCCAGCGCGTTGAAAGCCGCAGTACCGGCGCAACGGGCGTATCTGGCGCGGTTTGGTGGCGATGAGGCGTTGGAGCGCGAGGCCAATGTGGCCGCCGAGATTGAGTCGGCAACGGCGCAGGTGGTGGTCTCGGAGCTGATCCAGCGGGCGACCAGCGAACTGTTTAACGCCCTGGGGGCTTCGGACGTGCGCCAGGGCAAGGCGCTGGATCGGCATTGGCGCAATGCGCGCACGGTGTCCTCGCATAACCCGGTGATCTACAAGGCGCGGATTGTGGGGGATTGGGTGGTCAATGGCACCGAGCCGCCGTTTGTGTGGCAGATCGGCAATGGCCCGGCCAAAAACTGAGGTCAACACAACCCCTGTGGGAGCTGGCTTGTCGGGTCGCCGCATCGCTGCGATAGCGGTGGTTCAGTTGACTGAATAGGTGGCTGACACACCGTCATCGCAGGCAAGCCAGCTCCCACAGTTGACCGGGTAGACCTAAAAGGCGAGTTTGTAGCCAATGGTCATCAACATGATCGCCAGGCACGGGCGCAGTACGCCGTCCGGGACTTTGCCGGTCATGTGGCTGCCCAGGTAGATGCCCGGCAGCGAACCCATCAGCAAAAAGCCCAGCAGGTGCCAGTCCATATTGCCCATGCTCGCATGGCCCAGGCCTGCCACCAGCGTCAGCGGTACGGCATGGGCAATCTCGGTGCCGACCAGACGCCGCGTGGCCAGGAAGGGATACAGGATGAACAACGCCACGGTGCCCAATGCGCCGGCGCCGATGGAGGTCAACGCCACCATGGTGCCGAGGATGGCACCCGTCACCACCGTCAGCGCATTCAGGTTGCGCGGGCTCATGTGGTAGTCATCGCCCGCATGGCGCTGGGCGAAGGCCAACAGGCTTTTCTTGAACAGAATGGCCAGGGCGGTCAGCAACAGCACCACGCCGAGAGCCTGTTTGATCACCGCGTTCATGGCGCTGGGGTCAGTGTGCAGGCTGGCGAGGAACCACAGCGTCAGCAGCACGGCGGGCACGCTGCCCAGGGTGAGCCAGCCGGTGATGCTCCAGTCGATGTTCTTGTTCTTGCTGTGTACCAGCACCCCACCGGACTTGGTAATGGCCGCGTACAACAGGTCGGTGCCCACGGCGGTAGCCGGGTTGATGCCGAACCAGAGCAGGATCGGCGTCATCAACGACCCCCCGCCGACCCCGGTCATGCCCACGATAAAACCAACGATCAGGCCAGCAATTACAAAACCAACATTACCCACATCCATTACAACTACCTGCGGCCTTATAAATTTCTGGCCGCAGGATAGCGATTTTTCTTATAACGACTTATACCAATATGATCTGACTTTATGCCTTTTAGCTCAGCCGCCGGCAGACGTACGCCTGGGTCTGATACGGGAAGGCCACGGTGTCCCGCCCTTTCAAGGCCGGGTGGGTGTCGATCAACGCCTGTAGCTGCGCGGTGACCCTGGCTTTTTCATCGAGGCCCAGCGCGGCGATAAAGCTGACCGAAAGGAACCGGTCCATGATCACTTCCTGCGGGCTGCCGACGTGGCTGTATTGAAAACACGCCATTTCGGGCGCGGAAAAATACTCACCAGTGAACGCTTCGCGCCAACGGCCGGTATGAAAACGCGGCGTGTCCCCCTCGTACGGGGTGATGATGCCAGTAATCGCCGCGACCCAATCCACCGATTCATCCCGCACATTCCATATCAGCCCCAGGCGCCCGCCCGGCTTGAGCACACGGTGAATTTCCGCCAGCGCGGCCTCGGTGGAAAACCAGTGAAAGGCCTGCGCGCACACCAGCGCATCGGCGCTGGCGGCTTCAAGCGGGATGGACTCAGCCGTGCCAGCGAGCAGGCGCACGTCCGGCAGCAGTTTTGCCAACTGCGCGCCCATCGCTTGTACCGGCTCGACGGCAATCAGCGTCGGCGCCAAGGTGCTGAGCAACCGGGTGAACTTGCCGGTACCGGCGCCCAAATCGATCACCGTGGAGTGCGCGTCGATGTGCAAGGTGTCGGCCAGCCAGCCGGTGAGTTGTCGCGGATAGTCCGGGCGGCCTTGGGCGTAGGTGACGGCCTGGGTCGAGAAACCTTGTTGAGCAGACGTGTGAACACCAGTCATTGCCAATCTCTCCTCGGTTGTTGCGGGGCGCACAGTGTGCGCCCTCTGCCGTTTATTTTCTAACCCGTGCATCCAATCGTGCGCGTCGCGGGTAGTCCTTTCAGTTACCCCGCTGTTTGACTGAAATGGAGAAACACCCATGAACGCTAAAGCACTGCTCTGCCTGACCGCCCTGCTGGCCCCCCCCGCCGTTTTCGCCCAGGCCGGCTTGCCGGACAGCATCAAGGTGCCGGACGGCCACAAGATTGCGCTGGAAACTACCGGCGTCGGCGAAATCACCTACGAGTGCAAGGACAAAGCCAACGCCGCCGGCCAGACCGAATGGACTTTCGTCGGCCCCAAGGCCGTGTTGAATGACCGCAGCGGCAAGCAGGTGGGCACCTACTTCGGCCCACCGGCCACCTGGCAAGCCAAGGACGGTTCGAAAATCACCGGCACCCAATTGGCCGTGGCGCCTTCCAGTGCGGGCAACCTGCCCTATCAACTGGTCAAGGCCAACCCAGCTGAAGGCAAGGGCGCGATGAGCGGCGTGAGTTATATCCAGCGGGTCGCCCTCAAAGGCGGCGTGGCGCCGAGCAGCGAATGCACAGCGGCGAACAAGGGCAAGCAGGAAGTGGTCAAGTACCAGGCCGACTACATCTTCTGGGCGGCCAACTGAGTAAAGTCGGCTACGCTGCCTGTGGCGAGTGCGCTCGCCACAGGATCGAGCCATTAAGGGATACCGTGTTTGTTTGATTATGAAGCGTGCCTTGCGGCCTGCGCCCGTGGCGATAAACGTGCCCTGCGCCAACTCTATGTGCAGGACAGCCACCAACTGCTCGGCGTGGCCTTGCGCATCGCCCGGGACAAAGCCCTGGCCGAAGACATCGTGCATGACGCGTTTATCAAGGTCTGGCATGGCGCCGGCAGTTTCGACCCAAGCCGGGGTTCCGCGCGCGGCTGGGTGTTCAGCGTGACCCGCCACCTGGCGCTCAATGCCGTGCGCAACCGCTACCGCGAAGTGACGCTGGAGGATGAACACGAGCAAGTCGCCGCGCCCGGTGCCAGCGTTGAATTCAGCGCACGGGAAGGCCGGGTGTATGCCTGCCTGGAACACCTCGACCCGGCCCGTCGCGCGTGCATCCTGCACGCCTATGTGGACGGTTGTTCCCACAGCGAAATCGCCCGGAAACTGGACACGCCCCTGGGCACCGTCAAAGCCTGGATCAAACGTAGCCTCGCCGCGCTGCGGGAGTGCATGGCATGAACGAGCCGATCGATGAACTGGCCAGCGAATACGTGCTGGGCACCCTGCCCGCTGAGCAACGGGCCGAGGTGGAGCAACGCCTGAAGCACGACCCCGAATTGCGCGCCGCCGTGGACGCCTGGGAACAACGCCTGCTGCCGCTGACGGCACTGGCTGAACCGGTACCGCCCACCGCTCAGCTCTGGCGGCGCATTGAACGCACCGTTAAAAACCCCGACGAAGCTGTGGCGTGGTGGAACCTGCTGGCGCTGTGGCGTGGGTTGGCCGGCGCGGGCTTGCTGACCACGCTGGTGTTGGCGGCGCTGTTGCTGACTCGCCCGCCCGCAACGCAACCCAGCTTTGTGGTGGTGCTGGTCGCGCCCCAAAGCCAGGCACCGGGCTGGGTGATCCAGGCGAGCAATGACCAACAGATCCAGCTGATTCCACTGGGGGTGATGCAAGTGCCGAGCGACAAGGCCCTGCAATTCTGGACCAAGGGCGACGGCTGGCAAGGCCCGGTCTCGCTGGGCCTGGTCGAGCCGGGGCAAACCCTGTCAGTGCCGCTGGACAAGCTGCCGCCGCTGACACAAAACCAGCTGTTTGAGCTGACCCTGGAAGACCCGCGCGGCTCGCCGACGGGCAAGCCTACCGGGCCGATCCAGGCCATCGGCCGGGCGGTGAAGGTGCTGTGATCAACCGACGCTGGGCAACCACAGCCGGAACCGCGCGCCGCCCAATGGCGAGGCCAGCGCCGTCAGGCTGCCGCCCTGGGCTTCCACTGCGCGGCGGCTGATCGCCAGGCCCAGGCCGAAGCCACCGGTGGCGCGGTCGCGGCTGCGGTCGAGGCGGTAAAACGGTTCGAAAATGCGCTCACGCTGGTCCAGCGGAATGCCGATGCCATCGTCGTCCACCCGGATCTCGCAGCCTTCGGCGCACACCTTGACCCCCACCTGAATGCGCTTGTCGCAATAACGCGTGGCGTTGCGCAACAGGTTTTGCAAGGCGCGCGCGGTCAGGCGCGGGTCGAGGCTGAAGCGCTCCACGGCGCAGTCGAGCGCCACATCAATCACGATGTCGGGGTTTTCCAGTTCATCGTCCACACTGCCCAGCACGCTGTCGATGAACTCATCGAGCACCACTTCCACCCGCTCCGGTAATTGCGCCGGGTTTTGCAGGCGGCTGTAGGACAGCAATTCCAGCACCAGTTCATCCAGCTCGCGGATATGCGCCACCAGGCTTTGCAGGCGCTCACGGCCAGCCGGCGGCAGGTCTTCGGACAAGGCCAGCGCCAGGCCGAAATCCAGACGGGTCAGCGGTGTACGCAGTTCGTGGGACACCGCGTTGAGCAGGTCGCGCTGCTGGTTGAGCAGGCTTTCGATATCACCGGCCATGGTGTCGAACACCGATGCCAGGCTGCCGATGTTGGAGCTGGGCGGAATGCGCGTGCGTTCGCTCAAGTTGCCCTTGCCCAGTTGCGCGGCGGTGCTTTTCAAGCGTTCCAGGTCACGCCAGTGCGGGCGCAGCCAGATCAACAGGCACGCGAGCAGCGCTGCCACGATCAGCACGTTGATCGCCCAATACAGCACGTTCATGTCCATCGGGTCGGGCGGCAGTGTCAGCTTGACCACAAACTGCTCGTTGATCGGCGAACTGATTTCCTCCATCCAGCCCCATTCGCCAAGGCGCACCACGGACTTGCCCTGTTCCAGCCGTTGTTCTTCGGCGGGCGTGTAGCTGGCGTCCTGGCGCAGCAGCAGTTGTACCTTCAGCGGTGCAAAGTCGCGGCCCAGCTGCTCGGTGACCTGCGACCAGCGCTCCACTGGCGCGCGCTGGTACTGCTTGACGATCAGCTTTTGCTGGCCGCGCGTTTGCTCGATGTTGTAGTCCATGTAGCGGTGTTCAAAGACCAGAATCACCAGCTTGGGAATCAGGTAAATCGCCGCGCTGTAGGTGACGATGGTGATCAGATAAAGGCGTAGCAGTACACGAAACATGGATCAGCATTCCCACTCGGAACGGCTGAACAGGTAGCCTTTGCCCCACACGGTCTTGATCTTGCGCGCCTCGCCCGCGTGGTCGTCGAACTTGCGGCGCAGCTTGGAGATGGCCACGTCCACCGAACGGTCGGTGCCGTTGAATTCGATGCCGCGCAGGCGTTGCAGGATCTGGTCGCGGCTGAGCACTTCACCGGCATGCCGGGCCAGCACCACCAGCAGGTTGTATTCACCACTGGACAGCTCCACCGCCTGTTCGCGCCAGGTCACGGTGCGTTCGGACAGGTCGATGCACAGGTTGCCCATCACGATCTGGTCGTTGGCCACCTGGGGTTCGGACAGGCTGCTGCGGCGCAGCAAGGTACGCACCCGGGCCAGCAGCACGCGCGGCTCGCAGGGCTTGGTGACATAGTCGTCGGCGCCCATCTCCAGGCCCAGCACCTGGTCGTGGCTGTCGTCGCGGGCGGTGAGCATCAGGATCGGCAGGCCCGCCGAGTCGGCGCGCAACAGGCGGCACACTTGCAGGCCGTCGAGGCCGGGCAGCATCAGGTCAAGGATCACCAGGTCCGGCGGGTTGAGCCGTGCGCGTTCGCGCACATGGTCGCCACGGCTGAGCACGCTGACATGGTAGCCATTGCGTTCCAGGTAGCTGGCAATCAGCTCGGAGAGTGCGGCGTCGTCTTCCACCAGGAGGATGTTGGGCATGGTGTTTCCAGATAATACGGTTTATCGGTTTTACGCAGACCCTTGTGGGAGCGGGCTTTGATGTGGGAGCTGGCTTGCCTGCGATGCAGACACCTCGGTCATCCATTAAGAACGAGTCGATGCTATCGCAGGCAAGCCAGCTCCCACATAAAAGCCCACAGCCACATTTGATCTTTGTTGTTTGCAGGATTGTGCAAGGATATACGCCCTCGGCGGACTATGCGCCGCACCTTACATTTCTTCACAGACGAGCTACACAGCTTCACAGCACCACGGCGCAGGTGTCTTTAGGATGCGCCAGTCAATATTGGGATATGAGCATGTCGAAGAATCTGTTTGCGCCGTTTTGCCTGCTGGCCCTGACGCTGGCCCTGAGCGCGTGCGGCAAGTCGGCCGAGCAAGCGCCGGAAATGCCACTGGCCAAGGTCCGCATCGAGACCCTGCAGGCCAAGCCCCTGTCCATCACCAGCGAACTGAGCGGGCGTATCGCCGCGCCGCGTATTGCCGAAGTGCGTGCGCGGGTGGCCGGCGTGGTGATGCAGCGGGTGTTCAGGGAAGGCCACGACGTCAAACAAGGCGACGTGCTGTTTCGCATCGACCCGGCCCCGTTCAAGGCCGACCTCGACAGCGCCCTGGCCAACCTGAGCAAGGCCGAAGCCAACGCGTTCCAGGCGCGCCTGCAAGAGCAGCGCTATAGCCAACTGGTAGAAGGCAACGCCATCAGCGGCCAGGAATACGACAACGCCCGCGCGAACCTGCGCCAGACCAACGCCGAAGTCGCCGCCAACAAGGCCGCCGTGGAGCGCGCCAGACTGAACCTGGGTTACGCCACCGTGACCGCGCCGATTTCCGGGCGCATTGGCCGCGCGTTGGTCACCGAAGGCGCGCTGGTGGGCCAGAACGAAGCCACGCCGCTGGCAATCATCCAGCAACTGGACCCGATCCACGCCGACCTGACCCAGTCCACCCGTGAACTCAATGACCTGCGCCGTGCCTTCCGTGCCGGCAGCTTGAAGCAGGTCGGCCAGGACCAGGCCAAGGCCACGCTGATCCAGGACGACGGCAGCCTGTACCCGCTGCCGGGCAAGTTGCTGTTCGCCGAAATCAGCGTCGACCCGGGCACCGGGCAAATCATTCTGCGCAGCGAGTTCCCCAACCCGGACCTCGACCTGCTGCCCGGCAGCTTTGTGCGGGTGCGCCTGGAGCAGGCCGTCGACAAACAAGGCCTGAGCGTGCCGCAACGCGCCATCACCCGTGACAGCGCCGGTATTCCAATGGTGTTGCTGCTGGACGCCGAGCAAGTCGTCAGTCAGCAACCGGTCGAGCTGGGTGCGGTGGTCGACGACCGCTGGGTTGTCAGCAGCGGCCTCAAGCCTGGCGACCGCATCGTGGTCGAAGGCCTGCAACACGCGCGCCCCGGTGAAAAAGTCCAGGTGGACGACAGCCCAGCCTCGGGCCAGCCAGTCAAGGAATAACCCGCCATGCCGCAGTTCTTTATTGACCGCCCGATTTTCGCCTGGGTGGTCGCCCTGTTTATTCTGCTGGCCGGCGCACTGGCCATCCCGCAGTTGCCGGTGGCGCAGTACCCCAACGTCGCGCCGCCGAAGGTGGAAATCTACGCGGTGTACCCGGGCGCTTCGGCCCAGACCCTGGATGAAAGCGTGGTCAGCCTGATCGAGCAGGAGCTCAACGGCGCCGACCACTTGTTGTATTTCGAATCCCAGAGCAGTTTGGGTTCGGCCACCATCACCGCCACGTTCCAGCCGGGCACCGACCCGGAAATGGCTCAGGTTGACGTGCAAAACCGCCTCAAAGCGGTCGAGCCGCGCCTGCCGCAGGCGGTGACCCAGCAAGGCTTGCAGGTTGAAAAAGTCTCCGCCGGTTTTCTGTTGCTGGTGACCCTGACGTCCAGCGACGGCAAGCTCGACGACGTGGCGCTCAGCGATTACCTGGCGCGCAACGTGATGAACGAACTCAAACGCCTGGACGGCGTGGGCAAGGCGCAGCTGTATGGCGCCGAGCGCGCCATGCGCATCTGGATCGACCCGCAGAAGCTGATTGGTTTCAACCTCACACCGGCCGACGTGAATGCCGCGATCAGCGCGCAGAACGCCCAGGTGTCGGCAGGCAGCATTGGCGATTTGCCGGGCACCAAGACCCAGGAAATCACCGCCGCGATTCTGGTCAAAGGCCAGCTCTCGACCCCGGCGGAGTTTGCCGACATCGTGCTCAAAGCCAACCCGGACGGTTCTACCGTGCGCGTCGGCGACGTGGCGCGCGTTGAAATTGGCAGCCAGGAATACCAGTTCTCCACGCGCCTGAACGGCAAACCGTCCACCGCCGTCAGCGTGCAGCTGTCGCCCGGCGCCAACGCGCTGAGCACCGCGACGCTGGTGCGGGCGAAGATGGATGAGCTGTCGCGCTACTTCCCGGCCAATGTGGAATACAAGATCCCGTACGACACGTCGCCGTTCGTCAAAGTCTCGATCACCAAGGTGGTGTACACCTTGCTGGAGGCCATGGCGCTGGTGTTTGCGGTGATGTTCCTGTTCCTGCAGAACGTGCGCTATACGCTGATCCCGACGCTAGTGGTGCCGGTGGCGCTGATGGGCACCTTCGCGACCATGTTGCTGCTGGGTTTTTCGATCAACGTGCTGACCATGTTCGGCATGGTGCTGGCCATCGGTATTCTGGTGGACGACGCGATTGTGGTGGTGGAGAACGTCGAGCGCATCATGGCCACCGAGGGCCTGTCGCCCAAAGACGCCACGCGCAAGGCGATGGGCCAGATCACCGGAGCCATCGTCGGTATCACGCTGGTGCTGGTGGCGGTGTTCCTGCCGATGGCGTTCATGCCGGGTTCAGTGGGGGTGATCTACCAGCAGTTCTCGCTGTCGATGGCCACCTCGATCCTGTTCTCGGCCTTCCTCGCCCTGACCTTGACCCCGGCCCTGTGCGCCACGCTGCTCAAGCCGATCGCCAAGGGCGAACACCATGCCAAGGGCGGTTTCTTTGGCTGGTTCAACAAACGCTTTGATCAGTTCACCCACCGCTACGAAGGCTGGGTGGCTTACGCGCTCAAGCGCAGTGGCCGCTACCTGTTGATCTATCTGGTGTTGCTGGTGGGCCTGGGCTGGATGTTCAGCCGCCTGCCCTCCTCGTTCCTGCCGGTGGAAGACCAGGGTTACACCATCACCGACATCCAGCTGCCGCCGGGCGCGAGCAAGAACCGCACGGTGCAGGTGGCCGAGCAGATCGAGGCGCACAACGCCGGTGAACCGGGAGTGGGCGACACCACCATGATCATGGGCTTCAGTTTCTCGGGTTCGGGGCAGAACGCGGCGCTGGCGTTTACCACGCTCAAGGACTGGTCCGAACGCAGCAGCAAGGATTCGGCCTCGGCGATTGCCGACCGGGCGAACGCGGCTTTCAGCGAACTTAAAGACGCGATTGCCTACGCGATCCTGCCGCCACCGGTGGACGGCCTCGGCACCTCCAGCGGTTTCGAATTCCGCTTGCAGGACCGTGGCGGCGTCGGCCATGCGGCCTTGATGGCGGCGCGTACCGAGCTGCTGGCAAACGCCGAGAAGAGCCCGATCCTGGCCAACGTGCGCGAAAGCGCCCTGGCCGAAGCGCCGCAAGTGCAGTTGGAAGTGGACCGCAAGCAAGCCAACGCACTGGGCGTTTCGTTTGCCGACGTCGGCAATGTGCTGTCTTCGGCGATTGGCTCGGCGTACGTCAACGACTTCCCCAACCAGGGCCGCATGCAGCGCGTAGTGGTGCAGGCCGAAGGCGACAGGCGCAGCCAGGTCGCGGATTTGCTGAAGATCAACGTGCGCAACAATGCCGGGAACATGGTGCCGTTGTCGGCGTTCGTCGAAGCCAAGTGGACCCAGGGCCCGGCGCAGTTGACGCGTTACAACGGCTACCCCGCCATCGCCATCAGCGGTGAAGCGGCACCGGGGCACAGCACGGGCGAGGCGATGGAGGAAATCCAGCGCCTGGTCAGCCAGTTGCCGGCAGGCCTGGGCCAGGAATGGACCGGTCTGTCGTTGCAGGAACGTTTGTCCGGCTCCCAGGCGCCGTTGCTGCTGGGCCTGTCGCTGCTGATCGTGTTCCTGTGCCTGGCGGCGTTGTATGAAAGCTGGTCGATCCCGACCTCGGTGCTCTTGGTGGTGCCGCTGGGTGTGCTTGGCGCCGTATTGGCGGTGGCCTTGCGCGGCATGCCCAACGACGTGTTCTTCAAGGTCGGCCTGATCACTATCATCGGTTTGTCGGCGAAGAACGCGATCCTGATCATCGAGTTCGCCAAGGACCTGTATGAGCAAGGTGAAGACCTGATCGACGCCACCCTGAAAGCCGCACGGCTGCGCTTGCGGCCGATCATCATGACCTCGCTGGCGTTCATTCTCGGCGTGGTGCCGCTGGCGATTGCCACCGGCGCCAGCTCGGCGAGCCAGCAAGCGATCGGTACCGGGGTGATTGGCGGCATGATCACCGCCACGCTGGCGGTGGTGTTTGTGCCGGTGTTCTTTGTGGTGGTGATGAAGCTGGTGCGCAAAAAACGCTGAGACCTGAGCTGAGCGGGCTGTTGTGGTGAGCGGGCTTGCCAGAGGAAGCTCATCCGCCACGAATGCGCTATGGTGCTCACAACCTCCCTTGTTGTGAGCACCCATGGCCTTCCTCGCCCGCACCCACCCTCGCCTGTCCGCTGCCGCCGTTCTGGGCCTTGGCGTGGGCATCCTGGCACCGGCAGACACACTCCTGAGCAAAATCCTCATTGGCTGGAATGCCGGGGTCTGGACGTATTTGCTGCTGATGCTGTGGCTGACCAGCCGCTCCCGCGCCGACGACGTTAAACGCATCGCCGAAATCGAAGATGAGAACGCCGGGCTGGTGCTGTTCATGGTGTGTATCGCGGCCATCGCAAGCCTGGCGACCATCACCCTGAACCTGGTGGGCACCAAGGACCTGGACAGCACGGCGCGCCTGCTGCATTACGGCTTCACCGGGTTGACCGTGGTCGGCTCCTGGTTGCTGATCGGGGTGATTTTCAGCGTGCACTACGCCCGCCTGTTTTACACCTGGGACGGCGACGAACCCGCCTTGCGCTTTGCCGAGGAACTGCGAACCCCCAATTACTGGGACTTCTTGTACTTCTCGTTCACCATCGGTGTAGCCGTGCAAACAGCGGATGTGGGCGTTGCCACCCGGGCAATGCGCAAGGTGGTGCTGGGGCAATCGCTGATTGGCTTTTTATTCAACACGGCAATCCTGGGGTTCTCGATCAATATTGCCGCCGGCCTGTTCGGTTAGGCACAAAAAAGGGGAAGCCGAAGCTTCCCCTTGTTCAAGTGCGTGAATACCTTAGAAGGCCCACTGCACACCGACAGTGCCACTGTACGGTGTGTCATACGCCTTGCCTTTGCCATGGCTGAGTTCGGCATGCATGCTGAAGGTTGAGGACAGCGCAACCGCCATACCCACCGTACCTTCGATGCTGGCGCCCGACAGGTTGTTTTTGAACTTCTGGTCGTTGATATAAACGTTGTTGTCCGGGCTGAAATCACGGGCCGCCGCAACACGCACGAACGGTTGGATTTTGGCGCCGCTGTCGAGCTGGATATCGTTACCCAGCGTCACGCCCACCTTGCCGATAGCCGAGAACGCGCGGTCGGTCTTGGCCTTCAGGCCGTTGTCCATGGTGTAGTTGGAGCCGCCAATCACCGCAGTGTCCAGCTTGGCGAACGGTTCGATGTAAGCGCCTTCATCGTTGAGCGCCATTTTGCGGCCCACATCAACCCAACCACTGACCGCGTCCTGCGTGTATTTGCCTTTGGCGCGTTGGCCATCGCTCATATTGACCTGGCTTTGGCCGTTCAAGCGGTTGTACTTGGTACCCACGTCGACATACACACCGCTGTCGTCCTGCCAGATACCATAAACACCGGCGTAGTAACTGTTGACCATCCCGCTGCTGCCACGGCTCAGGCCCAACTTGGAGTTGCTGTAACCACCCAGCACGCCAACCGTCCATTCCTCAGTTACTGCATTGTCGAAACCCAGCGCGAAACCGTTCTGGTTCTGCGAGTAACCGACGCCATTGCTGTTGGCCGCCACGTCAATCTTGTTAGCGTGGCCAAGCATCCAGAAGCCTTGGCTCTTGCCTTCGCCAAAACGCACTTCGCCCTGGCGCGTGCGCAGTATCCGCGATTCACCGATCAACACCGGCGCAGCGGCGTTGGCCAATGCCAGTACTGCCTTGGCGCTGGTACTGGTGCCTTGTTTCTCGGTATCCAGGTACCAGTCAGTGCCTTCCTGCTTGAGACCATACTCGAACGCGCCGACATCGACGGTATCACCCACCAGGCCGAATTTGGCACCGCCACTTTCAGTGTGCACCACCTTGATCGCGTCACCGGTGGCCAACTCCGAGCCACTGGCGCCGATCAGCAGTTGGTGGTTGCCTTCGGCGTTGCCATTGACGTTCAACAGGTCGGTCTCACCGGTGTTGAAGTTGGTGTGCATTTTAAAGGTGCCGCTGCCGGCCAGACTGTTGGTGTTCAGTTGCAGATACTGGTTCGGGGCACCAAAAGCCACCGAGCCGCCGGCCATGCGCAACGCACCGACCTGGCTGTCGCCGATCAGCCGCCACTCGCCGCCGGTGTTGGCATCCAGTTGTTTAACATTGAGCAGTTGGCCGGTCAGCACGGCATTGTTGTTGAGTTGCACCGTGCCCGTACTGCCAGCGTCAATGCTCACGTTACCGACCAAGGTGCTGTTGTCGACATTCATGTTGGCCGTGGAATTGTTGGCGACCTGAAGCAAAACACCATTGCCGCTGAGCAGTTGCGAGCCGTTGAGCACCTGGATGTCGGCATGGGTGGTACTGGCAAGCGGCGGGTTCACCAGAATGGCGGCCCCGGTTCTGCCCTGCACCACTGAGTTATCCAGAATCAAGGAATTGGTACGCGTCAGGTTGGCGTCCGTACGCATGTTTACGCCGTTGACACCACCGATGATCCGGCTGTTGTTTCTCGCCGCCGCATCGGCGTTGAGCAATACCAAGCCCATACCCGTAGCACTGGTGGCCTCGACACGGGCATTGTCCAGCGTCACGGTGCCGTAGCCGCCAGCATTGATGCCACGGGTTGAACCCACCACACTGCTGTCTTTAACCGTGACGGATGAACCATCGGTACCGCTCGAAGTGCGCGAGACCGCCACACCAAAGCCGTTGGCATTGGTCACGGTACTGTTATTGGTGATTAATACACTGCTGGCGCCTGTGGCAAAAATGGCTTGCGCTATAGCCGGGCGAGCCGTCACCCGTGAGCGATCAACCACGACAGTCGATTGCCGGCGGGCACTGATGTCCTGCGCGACACTGTTTGCCTGAAGCGTCAGGCCGGAGTTATCCATTTGAATCTGTTTGGTGGCGGCACCCGTAGCAGTCAGGCTCGCCCCCGCAAATATCGCGTAGTCATCCAGTACGGTCGAGGAGGAGATTGCCGTGTTGGGCACCGTCACCTGAGTGATTGCCTGGGCATTGGGTGAAATCAGAAACAATAACGAGACTGCTTGAGCCGTTAATGCAATGCTCAAAGGTGTTGGTTTGAAATCGAATACTGCCGACATATTAATGAACCTCTAGTGCCTTCACGAAACGATCAGGAAGGGTTCTAAATCTCGTGACCCCCCACCAATCAAGCGGCGCCATCATCAGTTAGCGCACACCACAAATCTGTAGGACTTATCCCAAGTATCGATACGTAAATTCAGCCAACCGTGAAATTTTTAACGGATACATCCGATGAAGCCAAAGAGGGTCCTACCCCTCTTTGGCAACACACTGACACTCTTGTTTATGCAGGTATTTCCGGGCCGTTACAGAAGTACGACCTGCCATTACCCGGCCGGTGACCTCTGACACGAATAGTTTCGTTAAGCGAGCTTACCGTCTGGCCCTGGAACTGCACGCTGGTCGACACTGTTGCAGAACCCGCACTCAGAAAGGCACGAGTGGCGTTGACCGGGTTATACAGTTCCAGCGCCGTACCCAAGTCCACCATAAATCCGAGAGTGCTCGCATTTCCAGGCGGCACCTTCAAATTAACCGTTAAGGCGATGACACTCGGTGCTGTAGTGGTATTGTTCTGGAACCCGGTATACAGCACGGTGAAATCCCCACCTGGCACCAAATAAATGGAGCCAGGAATAAACACCTGCAGTGTGCCGGTATTAACAGGTCTCATGCTATCGCAGTTGGCGATTTTATTTGGCTCCGTCGTATTCTGTACAACCGGCCGGTCCATCCGCATGATCGCAGACTCGACCGTGACCAAGTGGGTAGGTGTAGTCGCCGTGTTAGGGTTGTTTGGGCGGCTGACGGTGTAACTGACCGGCACAGTTGGACCGCCGATTGCCAGGATGTCAGCAAACGGAAGAGGAATGATGACCTCCCCGTTGGCGGGAATGCTCGTCACATCCGTCGAATACAAGCGGCCGCCGTAGTCCACCGTCAATCTGAACGGGAGTTGATTTGCAGGCAATACGGCCGTTGTCCACAGCGGGATTCTAAACCGTCCATCTCTGTTGATGTCATCCACTTCCAGATGGTCGGCAGGCCCGAAGGTATTGCCAGGGCGAACCGCCTCGACCACCACGGGACGCAGGTCTGTGATCAGGTCCGGCCCTACACGGGTGAGGTTCAGATTGAATGGCGTGCTCAGTGGTGGCGTCGGGTAATTGGTGCCCCCGCTATTCACCGTGTAAGTCGCCGTTACCGGAACGTTGCCGGGGCCCCCACCATAGAGTGTCAACATGTTGGCTGAGGTGAACTGAAAGTCAGGAAACCCGGTAGCGCCTACCGGCACGGTCAGCGGTATTGAAGCGTGGATCGAATTCAGGGTGACCGTAATCGAATCTGACGGACGTACAGGGTTTGTGTAAGGGGGCAGCCTCACGCGCAAACCGTTGTTAGTATCCACGTCGGCTTGATGGATCATGCCGTCAGCCTCAGCCAACAAGACCACCAATGGCTGAAAGCCGGTTGGCACTGGCGCCGCCCCGGTATACGGCAGCGGTAACCGGTATGACTGCAGAGAGGGGTTTCCAACCACGTCATACGCGATATAGCTGATGTCATAGTTCCCATTCGTTATAGCCGTGAGTGCGCTCAACGGTACTTGAATTTGGGTTGGCTGGGCGGGGTCGAGCGGCAGTTTTGTCACTCCGCCTGGAAAGACGACAGGGTTGCCGGAAGTCCCGACAAAAACCGAAAAGGAATCGCCAGGGCTGAGCCCGTCCGCTGCGGTATACGCAACATCAAGATTCAATGTCTGATTTGGCAGGGACTGGATATAGGCAAGACTAAGCGGTGGCGTTCCCGCAGGCAGTGTCGGTGCGGGTGGTGGAAGCCCGCTATCGTCAAAGGGGGGTTTCTCGTCAATGAGCACCATCGCCGCGATTGAGCGGTTTTCGGCGCCCGAGTCTGCGACAAACACCTTGCACCTGTACAACCACAAACCATTGGGAAGGTAGGCTTCCGGAATGCGCATCTCAAAAGAAGTGGTAACATTGGAGGCAGGCACTGAATAACTTCTGCCACTGGTTTCGAAGAACAGATCCTCTTCAGCGGCATCCTTGAAAGAGCTAACTGGGCGATATTCGCGCAACTGGAACGTCACAGTATCTGGCTCAGCCGAATTAGTACTGGCATTATCCCAGACAGGAAAACGAAACGTTACTTCTTGACTCTTTGCAGCAGGCCGCGCCAACAACCCGGGATAGCCGGAAACTTCACCGTCAAACTTGCCGGATAGAAGCCGTTCAGGCGTATAATCCGTGGTTTGCTTCGACACGAAACTATCAATAATATCTCTGTTGGTTCTGTCCATTATCTTGCTCCGACTAGTTACACAATAAGAATAACTACCTGCTTCGCTGACCGAACACGCTCACGCCAGCCACGAACTTTTACACGCCTGACAGAAGAACTGCGACGCTCGACCTGGAGCACCAAAAGTTCTTCAAAAATATTAATCACTCACAAATTATTCCGAGCGGTGTGCAATAACACTTACTGGAATAATTCAAATCAACCCGCACACGCCCGGGCAATGAATCGGCAACTTTCACACCCCCTCGCCACACTTCATAAGTGAAGGTGGCCGAGGCAAAATTGCGCAAAGGAAACAACGTTTGATTAAAGGAATCGACATTCACCACTGCGCCAGTTGTTATATTCGCCTGCCCCCAGGTCAACGTTTGTCTGAATACAACGTTCGCGTTAGGCTCCGCCCAGTTATTCTTGTCAAACCCTTGCCAGACACACCTGACTTGATCATTCACGCGTATGTCGCTATGGGCCGCTATTAACCAGCGAACGCCCGTCATTACCGTGGGTGTTGAACTGCAGGTCAGGTAGCCATTTCTTAAACTGTGCTGCACCACAGGTGCCGGCAGCGTAGCCACGGGAGTCGGTATCGTCGCACCCAGACTTACTGTAAACGGCAGGCCGACACTCCATGTCGCCATGAAGTTACCGGTCTCGTCAAAAAGCCTGAAGAAAATGTACGCAGTGCCATCGTTCAGCGTGCGAAAGGCGGCAGCATCCAGCGACACTGTTCTGGGCGTGGTACTGAAATCCACCAACGAACGTCCAGACGCCGGGCCAGGTGGTGTGTTGGGCGAGTTGGAAACAAAGAGCTCGCACTCGTCAAAGGGTGCCTCAATGTTATAGACCGGGAGGTAGAGCTTCACCTGTGGGTTGTCCAACAGGTACTGCGCATTGACCGCAGGTACCGGCGGTACGACAAACCTCAGAACATCCGTTGGCCGCAGCAGCCTGGGGGGGTCGAAATCAAGCAGAAGCGGGATGCTCGGTTGCATGCTGTTCGAACCGCCCTCTGTCTCGACGGTGTACCACACCTGCGCGATGCGCGTTGCACTGCGCAAGTCAGGCAGTTCGATTCTGACCTCGTAGAAAGCCTCAGGCGCTGGCGGGGGGGCCGTTACTGTTCGTGTGGCGAGCAACCTTTGGCCATCGTGGCTAAGCCAAAAAACCCTGAGCGTATGCGCGGGTTCACCTGCCCTCGGTAAATCCCATGCGGGAACCCGAAGCACCAGCGGAGCCAGTAATAAGGGTTGGCGAACCACACCCCTGCCGTCGGTGGTATTGACACCGACAATCGTAAAGGGGGCTAGCGCTGGAATGTCAGCTAAAACGCCGACACCGGCTGCAGCAGGAGTGGTTGGTGTTATGCCAGTCATATTCCGGCCTCAGAATAAGTGTTACCGCGCCGAGCCAGGATGGAACTGCGTCACCGGCTCGCTGTTAGAAAAATTAAACGCCTAAAGCCCCGCGCCGGATACTGTCATTACTAACAGGTCGAGTTGACCATTCGTCGTTTTCTGCGCTATCCAGCCGCCGCCGTTTTCTAAATTTTCCTTGACGCAAACAGGGCAACTGGCATTTCATGAAACCGGTTTCAGCTGCATGCCCAAAACCATTAAATCCAATAAGAAAGGCCCGCCACCGTGACTTCATTTTCCGCCGCCCAGCGCAGCCGCGTGACCATGCTCGATGTGGCCGAGCGCGCCGGCGTGTCCAAGGCCAGCGTGTCGCGCTTTATCGGCGATGACCGCGCCCTGCTCTCCGACGCCATTGCGCTGCGCATCGAGCAGGCCATCAACGATCTCGGCTATCGCCCCAACCAGATGGCCCGCGGCTTGAAGCGTGGCCGTACGCGCCTGATCGGCATGCTGGTGGCCGATATCCGCAACCCCTATTCCATTGCCGTGATGCACGGCGTCGAAACCGCCTGCCGCCAGCACGGCTACAGCCTGGTGGTGTGCAACACCGACCGCGATGACGAGCAGGAGCGCCAGCATCTGGCAGCGCTGCGTGCGTACAACATCGAAGGGCTGATCGTGAATACCCTCGGCCATCACCTTGACGAGCTGCTGGAATTGCAGCGGGAAATGCCGCTGGTGCTGGTGGACCGCAAAATCGAGCCGTTGCACAGCGACCTGGTGGGGCTGGACAACCCCGCTGCCGTGCGCGTTGCCGTGGAGCACCTGCAACAACAGGGCTACCGCGAGGTGCTGATGGTGAGTGAAGCCAACGATGGCACCAGTTCACGCCTGGAACGCCAGCAGAGTTTCAAGGCCGAAATGGCCAGCCGCACGCAAATGACCGGTGCCGTGCTGGAGCTGGGCGACGGGCTGGAAGATAACCTCAAGGTCTTTGTTGCCAAGTCGGGTCCCAAGGCGTTGTTCTGCGCCAATGGCATTGCCGCACTGGCCTGTACGCGAGCCCTGAAAAATCTGGGTTGCAACCTGTTCGAAGACATCGGTCTGATCGCGCTTGACGACCTCGATTGGTACCCCTTGGTCGGCAGCGGCATCACCGCCCTCGCCCAACCCACCGAAGCCATTGGCGCCAGCGCCTTCGACTGCCTGCTCAAACGCTTGCGCGGTGACGACGCGCCGACGCGCACCCTGGATTTCCTGCCGCAACTGATTGTTCGCGGCTCAACCTGTGGGAGCCAGCTCCCACTTTAATGATTCTTTGCGTGAAAAAATGAAACCGGTTTCAGAGGTACACAACAATGCATAAATACCCCGTCTCCATCAGCCTTTCCAGCTACGGCGCCGACCTGGTTCGAAAGCAGGGTCAACTGAGTTTTGTCGAGTTGCTCAGCGCTGCCGGCGCGCAACGCATCGAATGGCGTGAGGAGCTGCTGACCACCGAGCAACCCACCCTCCTGGCGCGTGCCGCCGACAAACATGGCCTTGAGTCGGTGTTCTCCTCGCCACTGGAGCTGTGGGTGGCCGGGCGCGCACAACCCAACGCCGAGTTGGGTGCCACACTGGATCGCGCACGCGCATTCGGTTCACGCTGGCTGAAAGTGTCCCTCGGCTACTTCACCGATACGAATGACCTGCAAAGCCTGCACGCCCTGCTCAGCCGCCACCCGGTCAAATTGCTGGTGGAAAACGACCAGACCCTGCACGGCGGGCGCATCGAGCCGATGCAGCGGTTTTTCAGTGAAGTCGAGCGCCTGGGCCTGCCGGTGAAGATGACGTTCGACATCGGCAACTGGCAGTGGCAAGACCAGTCCGCCCTCACCGCCGCACGCCTGTTGGGGCGCCATGTGGATTACCTGCATTGCAAGGCCGTGGCGCGCCGGGCGGACGGCAAGCTGGTGGCGCTGCCGCCGGGCGCCACCGACCTGCATCTGTGGGAACAACTGCTCAAACATATGACTCAAGGTATTACCCGGGCCGTGGAGTTTCCGTTGCAGGGCGATGACCTGCTCGCGGTCACCGCGCAACAGGTCGCCGCCCTCGCCCTTCTTGGCCAGCCCCGTGTGGAGAATGCCCATGTCTGAGATCGATATTCTGTCGTTTGGTGAAACCATGGCGATGTTTGTCGCCGAGCAGACCGGTGACCTGGCCCAGGTGGCGCAGTTTCACAAGCGTATTGCCGGGGCCGACAGCAATGTCGCCATCGGCTTGTCGCGCCTGGGGTTCAAGGTGGCCTGGCTGAGCCGTGTAGGCAATGACTCACTGGGGCGGTTTGTGGTCGATACGCTGAAACGCGAAGGCCTCGATTGCCGCCATGTAGCGGTCGACCCGCTGCACCCCACCGGCTTTCAGTTCAAATCCCGCGAAGAGGCCGGCGCCGACCCTCAAGTGGAATATTTCCGCAAAGGCTCGGCCGCCAGTCACTTGTCGGTCGCAGCCATCAGCCCCGCACTGTTAGAGGCGCGGCACCTGCATGCCACCGGCATTCCGCCGGCGTTGTCCGAGGCCACCCGTGAACTGTCCATCGAGCTGATGACACACATGCGCAAGGCCGGGCGCAGCATTTCGTTCGACCCCAACCTGCGCCCCGCGCTGTGGGCCAGCGAAGCGCAGATGATCCGCGAAATCAACGCCCTCGCGGCATTGGCCGACTGGGTGTTGCCGGGCCTGGGCGAAGGTCGCCTGCTGACCGGCTTCGATGACCCGGCGGACATTGCCGCGTTTTACCTGGACCAGGGCGCCGAAGCCGTGGCCATCAAGCTCGGCGCAGACGGCGCCTATTACCGCACCCACATGGACCAGGGCTTCATCGCCGCGGTGTCGGTGGAAAAGGTAGTGGACACCGTGGGCGCCGGCGACGGCTTTGCCGTGGGCATGGTCAGCGCCTTGCTGGAAAACCTCAGCTTTCCCGAAGCGGTACAGCGCGGCAACTGGATCGGCAGCCGTGCCGTACAGAGCCGTGGCGACATGGAAGGCCTGCCCACCCGTGCACAGCTGCCCACCCGATCCGTTGCCTGACCCACCCCTACCTGTTGCCACAACTACAACAAGCTCAGGAGCCACCCCATGCAAACGCTGAAACTCGCCACCCGCCGTTGGTGGTACATCATGCCCATCGTGTTTATCACCTACAGCCTGGCCTACCTCGACCGCGCCAACTATGGTTTTGCCGCTGCCTCCGGCATGGCCGAAGACCTGATGATCACCCCCGGCATGTCGTCGCTGCTGGGTGCATTGTTTTTCCTCGGTTACTTTTTCTTCCAGGTGCCGGGGGCGATTTATGCGCAGAAGCGCAGTGTCAAAAAGCTGATTTTTGTCAGCCTGATCCTGTGGGGTGGCCTGGCCACCCTGACCGGCGTGGTGTCCAACGCCTACATGCTGATCGCTATCCGCTTCATGCTCGGCGTGGTCGAAGCCGCGGTGATGCCGGCGATGCTGGTGTACCTGTGCCACTGGTTCACCCGCGCCGAACGCTCGCGGGCCAATACTTTCCTGATCCTCGGCAACCCGGTGACCATGTTGTGGATGTCGGTGGTCTCGGGCTACCTGGTGCAGCACTTCAGCTGGCGCTGGATGTTTATCATCGAAGGCCTGCCGGCGGTGATCTGGGCGTTTATCTGGTGGAAGCTGGCGGATGAAAAACCGGCGAATGCCAAGTGGTTGAGTGACAGCGAAAAGCACGACCTGGAAAGCGCGCTGGCCGCCGAGCAAGTCGGGATCAAGGCGGTGAAGAACTACGCCGAGGCCTTCCGCTCACCCAAGGTGATCATCCTGGCGTTGCAGTTTTTCTGCTGGAGCATCGGTGTGTACGGCTTTGTGCTGTGGCTGCCGTCGATCCTCAAGGCCGGTTTACAGATGGACATGGTCGAAGCCGGCTGGCTCTCGGCCTTGCCGTACCTGGCGGCGGTGATCGGCATGCTGGCGGTGTCGTGGGGCTCGGACAAGCTGCAAAAGCGCAAACGCTTTGTGTGGCCGCCGCTGCTGATTGCCTCCATCGCCTTTTATGCGTCCTACGTGCTGGGCGCCGAACATTTCTGGTGGTCCTACAGCCTGCTGGTGATCGCCGGGGCCTGCATGTACGCGCCTTACGGGCCGTTTTTTGCCATCGTGCCGGAAATTTTGCCGGCCAACGTGGCCGGCGGCGCCATGGCGCTGATCAACAGCATGGGCGCCCTCGGCTCGTTCGGCGGCTCCTGGCTGGTGGGTTACCTCAATAGCAGCACCGGCTCGCCCGGCGCTTCGTACCTGCTGATGAGCGGCGCGCTGCTGCTGTCGGTGGTACTGACGATTTTCCTCAAGCCCGGCGCCAGTGATCGCGTGCGGGTGCCAACCCTGGAGTTGAAGGTAAAAACCTCATGAAGAAGTCTGTCGTACTTTACAAAAAGCTCTCCGCACCCTTGATGGCCCGCTTGCATGAACACGCCGACGTCAGCCTGATCGAAGCGCTGGATGACACCGGCCTGGCCAAACTGCGCGACGCGCTGCCCAGCGCCCACGGCCTGCTGGGCGCCAGCCTGCGCCTGGACGCCACACTGCTCGACCTGGCGCCCAAATTGGAAGCCGTGGCCAGCGTCTCGGTGGGGGTCGACAATTACGACATCGACTACCTGACCGCGCACGGCATTCTGCTCAGCAACACCCCGGACGTGCTCACCGAAACCACCGCCGACACCGGCTTCGCCCTGATCCTGGCCACCGCCCGGCGTGTGGTGGAACTCGCCGACATGGTGCGCGCCGGCCAGTGGAGCAAAAACATCGGCCCGGCGCACTTCGGCACCGACGTGCACGGCAAAACCCTGGGCATCATCGGCATGGGCCGCATCGGCGAAGCCCTGGCCCAGCGCGGGCATTTTGGTTTTGGCATGCCGGTGATCTACCACAGCCACTCGCCCAAGCCAGCGGTTGAAAAACGTTTTGGCGCGCAGTACCGCAGCCTGGAGCAATTGCTCAAGGAAGCCGATTTTATTTGCCTGACACTGCCGCTGACCGCGGAAACCGAGCAGTTGATTGGCGCTGAAGAGTTTGCGCTGATGGGCGCAGAGACGATCTTCATCAACATTTCGCGCGGCAAGGTGGTGGACGAAGCGGCGCTGGTCGAGGCCTTGCAGCAACGCACAATCAAGGCGGCGGGGCTGGATGTGTTTGAGCGCGAGCCGTTGAATCATGACTCGCCGTTATTGCGCCTGAACAATGTGGTGGCCACACCGCACATCGGCTCGGCGACTCACGAAACGCGCGAAGCAATGGCCCGGTGTGCGGTGGATAATCTGTTGCAGGCATTGGCCGGGGAAAAGCCGAAAAACCTGGTCAATTCGTCCGCCTGGAAGCCGTAGCTTCTGACACAACCCAAAACAAATGTGGGAGCGGGCTTGCTCGCGAATGCAGTGGTTCAGTCAAAACATCTGTCAACTGACACACCGCCTTCGCGAGCAAGCCCGCTCCCACATTTTTTAACCGCGTTTCAAATTAAATAACAAACCTGGCCACCATCCCATTCAAATCCACCGCCAGGCGCGACAGCTCATGGCTGGCCGCGCTGGTCTGGTTGGCGCCAGCAGCCGATTGGGTCGCCAGGTCGCGGATGTTCACCAAATTGCGGTCCACCTCACGGGACACCTGGGCCTGCTCTTCCGAGGCGCTGGCGATCACCAGGTTACGCTCGTTGATCAAGCTGATGGACTGGGTGATCTGCTCCAGCGCCACGCCGGCGGCACGTGCCATTTCCAGGGTGTTGTGCGTGCGCTGATTGCTTTGCTGCATCGACTGCACCGCTTCGCCGGTGCCGTTCTGGATGCCGGCCACCATTTTTTCGATTTCCTGGGTCGATTGCGCCGTGCGATGGGCCAGTGCCCGCACTTCATCCGCCACCACCGCAAAGCCACGCCCGGCTTCACCGGCCCGCGCCGCCTCAATCGCCGCGTTGAGCGCCAGCAGGTTGGTCTGCTCGGCAATGGCGCGGATCACATCCAGCACCTTGCCGATGTCGCGACCCTGGGAGGCCAGGCCCTCAATCAGCACGGCGGTGTTCTGTACATCCTGGGTCATGGTCTGGATCGCGCCGACGGTTTCCACCACCCGGTCGCGCCCTTCACGCGCGGCCTGGTTCGACTGGCTGGACGCCTCGGAGGTGGACACTGCATTGCGCGCCACTTCTTCCACCGCCGCTGTCATTTCATTGACCGCCGTGGCGGCCTGATCGATTTCGTTGTTCTGTTGCTGCAGGCCTTTGGAGGCTTCTTCGGTGACTGCGCTCAATTCCTCGGCGGCAGAGGCCAACTGCGTGGCCGAGCCGGCAATGTGCTGGATGGTCTGGCGCAGGTTGGCTTGCATCGCGGCCAGGGCACCGAGCAATCGCGCGGGTTCGTCCTTGCCGTCGTCCTCGATGGTTTTGCTGAGGTTGCCGCCGGCAATGGTTTCGGCCACTTCCACGGCTTTGCGCAGCGGCGCTACGATGCTGCGGGTCAGCAGCCAAGCGAGCAGCACGGTGAGCAAGGCGGCGGCGACGGCGAACACAATCACACCGGTAATCGCGCCCTGATAGCTGGCCCCGGCTTCGCTGTCGGCGTCCTTGGCGTCGGCCGCATTGATCGCGATCAACTTGTTCAGTTGCTCGCCCATCTGGTCGGTGCCGTCCTTGATGCGCGTATTGATCAGGGCACGCATCTCATCGATCTTGTTCTGTTTGGACAAGGCCAGCATCTCGGCCTGCGCCTTGAGGTAATTGTCCAGCGTGCTGACGAAGGTCTTGTACAGCGCTGCTTCCTCCGTGCCGGCAGGCAACGCCGCGTAACCGGTTTGGGCGGTTTTGACTTTTTCAGTCAGCACACCCATGCGGGTTTCAGCTTCTTGCAGGCCTGCCGGCTCGCGGTTGACCAACACGCGAAACGACAGAATGCGCAGGCGCAGAACGTTTTCCGTGATATTGCCCAAGTACGTGACGCTGGGTAGCTGCGTGGCGCTCATGTCCACCGACGACTGGCGGATCTGCGTCATGCGGTTGACCGCAAACACCCCCAGCAACACCACTAACAACGCGATGAACGCGAAACCGAGAAACGCTCGTGGGGCAATATTCAGCTGACGCAGGGACATAGGGGATGCTCTCAGAAATAGTGTTTGCGAGCGTCCCTGCCGCGAAACGATCAGTCGGCGTCAACGCGCCGCTCTGACCTTTGGCCACCACTTTTATGGTTGGAATGTGGGCCTATACGAGGTATCGGCAGCGCCGGAGGTTTTGCGCAGGGCGTCCATAAATATTTTTTTACACTTCTGACGACCGGCAGTTTCTGGCATCCTGCGCCTCCATTTTCTGACCCGGGCCCGCATTGTGTCTGACGCTCAAGCTCCTCGCCCCCGCTATAAATCCGACCTGATCTACGGCCTGGAAGACCGCCCGCACTTCACGGCGGCGATCTTTGCCGCGCTGCAGCATGTGCTGGCGAGTTTTGTCGGCATCATCACGCCCACCCTGATCGTCGGCGGCGTGCTGGGCCTGGAAAGCGAAGTGCCGTATCTGGTGAGCATGGCGCTGTTCGTGTCGGGCCTGGGCACCTTTGTGCAGGCGCGCAAGTTCGGGCCGATCGGCTCCGGCCTGCTGTGCCTGCAGGGCACCAGCTTTTCGTTTATCAGCGTGATTCTCAGCGCCGGGTTCATGGTCAAGGCCCGGGGTGGCGGCACCGATGAAATCCTCTCGACGATCTTTGGCATCTGCTTTTTCGCGGCCTTCATCGAAGTGGTGCTCAGCCAGTTCATCGGCAAATTGCGCAAGCTGATTACCCCGGTGGTCACCGGCACCATCATTACCTTGATGGGTTTGTCGCTGATCAAGGTGGCGGTCACCGACATGGCGGGCGGCTTTGGCGCGAAAGATTTGGGCGCCGCGAGCAATCTGGGCCTGGCGGCGCTGGTGTTGCTGACGATTGTGGTGCTCAACCGCTTCAGTAACCCGTTCCTGCGCCTGGGCTCGATTGTGATCGGCCTGACCCTGGGCTTTGTCGTGGTGGTTCATGGGCCGCGTAGACCTGGCCGCCCTGCCCCAGGTGCCGTTGATCAGCGTGCCGGTGCCGTTCAAATACGGTTTCTCGTTCGACTGGGTGGCGTTTATCCCGGTGGCGGTGATCTTCCTGATTTCGCCCCTGGAAGCGGCCGGTGACCTGACCGCCAACTCGATGATTTCCCAGCAGCCGGTCAAAGGCCCGCTGTACATCAAACGCATCAAATCAGGCTTGCTGGCCGACGGCCTCAACTCGGCCATGGCCGCGACCTTCAACAGTTTGCCGATGGTGACCTTCGCCCAGAACAACGGCGTGATCCAATTGACCGGCGTGGCCAGCCGCTACGTGGCGTACTTCATCGCCGGCCTGCTGGTGCTGCTGGGGCTGTTCCCCATGATCGGCGCGGTGCTGCAACTGATGCCCAAGCCGGTATTGGGCGGCGCCACCCTGATCATGTTCGGCACCGTGGCCGTGGCGGGTATCAAGATTCTGGCCGAAGCCGGGCTGCACCGCCGTAACGTGCTGATCGTGGCCATCTCCTTAGGCATGGGCCTGGGCGTCGCCGCCGTGCCGGAAGTGCTGCGCGAGCTGCCCAAAGCGTTGCACAACATCTTTGAATCGCCGATCACTGTGGGCGCGTTCTGTGCAATCCTGCTGAACATTTTCCTGCCGGAAGAGTTCATAGAGCTGGAAGAAGATGAATTTGATCCAGAGTCCTCTACCCTCAAAGTGATGCAGGACCCGGACGTCACGAAATAGGAGCAACTTTCAATGCGCAAGCTCATGGTTCTATCGCTACTGCTGCTGACCTTGAGCGCCTGCGCGCTGTTCCCCAACCGTGACCCGGTCAACATCAACGTGGTCGGTATCGAACCGCTGCAGAGCCAGGACCTGGAAGTGCGTTTTGCCGTGAAGCTGCGGGTGCAAAACCCCAATGAAACGGCGATCGACTACAGTGGTGTAGCCCTGGACCTGGAGGTCAATGGCCGGCCGCTGGCGTCCGGGGTGAGTGACCAGGCCGGTTCCATCCCGCGTTTTTCCGAGACCGTGCTGACCGTGCCGGTCAGCGTTTCGGCGTTTTCCGTGTTGCGCCAAACCCTCGGCCTGAGCCAGACCCAAAGCCTGAACAACCTGCCCTACACCCTGCGCGGCAAGCTGGCGGGTGGGCTGTTCGGCACGATGCGCTTTGTGGACCGGGGTACGCTGGACCTGCCAAATACGGCGACCTGGTGAACACCATGCAACCGACCTTATTCACTGAACGATTGATTCTGCGCCCGCTGACCCTGGACGACGCCGAGGGAACCCAGCAGCAATTCGCGCACTGGGACGTGGTGCGCTACCTCAACGCCGAGGTGCCCTGGCCCTACCCGGCGGACGGCGCTCGCACTTATCTGGAACAGGTCGCCTTGCCGGCCATGGCGCGCGGCGAGCATTGGCACTGGTCGATCCGCCTCAAAAGCGCACCGGAACAATTGATCGGCAGTATCTGCCTGATGGACGAGCAGGACGATAACCGTAGCTTCTGGCTGGGCCCGCAATGGCAAGGCCAGGGTTTGATGGGCGAAGCCAGCGCGGCGGTGACCGATTACTGGTTTGAGGTGCTCAAGCGTCCTGTGCTGCGTGCGCCCAAGGCGGCGCCCAACCAGGGCTCGCGGCGGATCTCCGAGCGCACGGGGATGCGCTTGATCAGGACGCAAGAAGGTCACTTTGTGGGAGGCGACTTCCCACGGGATATCTGGGAAATTACCCGGGAAGAGTGGTTGGAATCCAAATCTCACAAACCATGAGATCAACTGTGGGAGCTGGCTTGCCTGCGATAGCGGTGTGTCAGTCAAGGATGGCCAAGCTGACACACCGCTATCGCAGGCAAGCCAGCTCCCACAGTTTGATTGTGTTTTAGTCAGTGATGTAGCGCACACCCGGTTTAGCCCGTTCATCCACCGTCAACTCAAACACATCCGGCCGCGCGTAATGCCCCACCACGTCGTAGTCATACCGCGCACGCACCAGTTCGTCGGTATCAATCTGCGCCGTCAGCAACCCGGCTTCACCCAGCAATGGCCCGGCGAGGATGTCGCCCATGGGGCCGATGATCAGGCTGCCACCGGCAATCAAGGGGCGTTCGGCTGGCCAGTTGGCAACCTCCACACCCAACGCCTCGGGAGACGCCTGCACCTGGCACGCGCTGACCACAAAGCAACGGCCTTCGTGAGCCACATGGCGCATGCTGACCTGCCAAATCTCGCGCTCATCCACCGTGGGCGCGCACCATACCTCAACGCCCTTGGCGTACATCGCGGTGCGCAGCAACGGCATCATGTTTTCCCAGCACACCGCGCCGCCGATGCGCCCCACCGCCGTGTCGATCACCGGCAAGGTCGAGCCATCGCCCTTGCCCCAGATCAGCCGTTCGGTGCCGGTGGGCATCAGTTTGCGGTGCTTGGCCACCAGGCCGCCCGCCGGTTCGAAGTACAGCACGGTGCAATACAAGGTGCTGCCACTGCGCTCGATCACGCCCAGCACCAGGCTGGCGCCGGTGCGAGAGGACAACCCGGCCAGCGCCTGCGTTTCGGCACCGGGCACATCAATGGCATTGGCAAAATAGCGCGCAAAGGCTTCACGGCCTTCCGGCAGGCGATAGCCCAACTGCGTGCCGAATGCCTCGCCCTTGGGATAGCCGCCTAACAACGCCTCGGGCATCACCACCAATTGCGCACCACTGCGCAGGATTTGGTCTTCATAAGCCAGAATCTGCGCCAGGGTTTCAGCCTTGCCACCCGGCAGAGAGCCGATTTGCAACGCTGCTACTGTCGAAACCGCCATCACGCTTACTCCTGAAAATGAGGGTGCTCATTCTCCGGCCAGCCACACGCGTGAATAAAGATCGATTCAGTTCTAAATGATATAAGCCAAATGAATATCGCCCAGGTTGGCCTTGAACCTGCTCAAACGCTGCAAAAGGTGCGCGAGGCGATGGTGGCGAGTGTTACTTCGCCGCCGCCATGAGCTTGTTGACTTCGCTGCGCACCATGTTCGAGAACTCCGGCGGCGTCATGCCATCCAGCTCGGCGCGGACCCACTCGGCCCACTTGCCCTTGCGCTTGGCGCGCTCGCCGAACAGTCGCGCCGCCTCGCCCTTGGCCTTGCCCAGGTTGGTTTGCCACAGGTCGTAGAGGCGGGACTTTTCATCTTCCAGCTCGGCGCGTTCGGCGAGGGTCTTGTTGGCGAGATTGAAGCTCATGTTGAATTACCTGCTGCACAAATAGGTGACATCTTACACGCTAGGCCGCTGTTTCCTGATCCGGTTTTTGCCCCCGGCAAAAAAACTGCAACTTTTGGCGCTGCCCGATACTCCATTGTTCACTGTCACATTCACCTGCAAGGAGTCACACAATGGCCCGCAAATCTGCCGCCCAAGCCGTCGAAGAACAAATCAAGGATCAAGCCTTCAGTGAACTGACGGCGTTGATTGAAGAATCGGACAAACTGCTCAAAAGCAGCGCAGCACTGGTAGGCGAGGAAGGCGAAACCCTGCGTGAGCAAGTTGCGATCAAACTCAAGCAAGCGCTGGATTCGGTGTCCAGTGTGCGTGAACGCAGCAAGCCGGTGGTAGACGCCACCGAAACCTATATCGGTGGCCACCCGTGGCAGACCGTGGCGATTTCCGCAGGCTTCGGCCTGGTGGTCGGCCTGCTGCTGGGCCGTCGTAACTGATGCACGGGGGCTGCGCTGCTGGCGCAGCCCTTTCCAACTAGCCGTTGGCCAGTGCCTGAAGCTGCGCCCGATCCTGCGCACCGATCACAATCCCTTCCTGCTCCGACTTCGCCCGCGTGCGATGGCGACGATCCCCCGGCAAACGCCGCAACCCCGCCGCATGCATCTGCCGCACCAGTTCCTGGCTGCGCTCGGCAAAGCTTTGCCCGGCCGTTTTGCTGGGGTCTATCAGGATCAGCAACTGACCTGTCCAGGGCGTACGTGCGCCCGGGTGGTCCGCCCAATTGAACTCAAAGGAAAAGTTTCCGCCCGTCAACGCCGCAGCCAGCAGCTCGACCATCATTGACAGCGCCGACCCCTTGTGCCCGCCGAACGGCAGCAGCGCGCCACCTTCCAGAATGGCTTTGGGATCCTGGGTCGGTTGCCCCAGGCTGTCCACCCCCATGCCCGGCGGCAGGCGTTCGCCCTTGCGCGCGGCGATTTGCACGTCACCGTGGGCGATGGCGCTGGTCGCCAGGTCGAATACGATAGGCGAGCCGTCGGCGCGCGGGGCGGCAAAGGCGATGGGGTTGGTGCCGAACAGCGGCCGGTCGGCGCCATGGGGCACCACACAGGTCATGCTGTTGACCACACTCAGGGCCACCAGCCCCTCTTCAGCAAAGGGTTCGACGTCCGGCCACAAGGCGGCGAAATGATGGGAGTTATGGATTGCCAGCAAGGCAATACCGGCGCTGCGGGCTTTTTCCACCAGCAAGGCGCGCGCCGCCTCCAGGGCCGGTTGGGCAAAGCCGTTGCAGGCGTCGACCCGCACAAAGCCTGAGGCTACATCCGTCACCACCGGCACCGCTTTGCCATTCACCCAGCCGCTGGCCAGGGTGCTGATGTAACCGGGTATGCGGAAAATGCCATGGCTGTGGGCACCGTCGCGCTCGGCGCTGGCGCAATTGCGGGCAAGGATGGCGGCCACCTCGGGCGAGGTGCCATGGCGCACAAACACCTGGTGCAACAACGCCACCAGTTCACTCAAACTCACCGTGACACTGGAATCCTCAACGACCTCTGACGGCATAGACATCTGCAGCTCCGAATTATGATTGGAAGGGGCGACAAGACGGGTGACTCAAGCCTGTGATTAAACAACGCGCCCGGCGCCTGCTGTCAATCGTCGTTTGCGTGCCCGGTGTTTTTTTGCGGCAGCTATCTACCGCCCGAGCACCCTCGCCGCCACCTAACCTGCCACGCCTCACTCCAGCCCAGACAGAGAGCCGTGCATGGCAAGCGTAAATCCACCGTATTTTTTTGATGAGTACCTGCGGCCGATCACCCGCAAACACCCGACCGACCGGGAGCGCGCACTGGGGTTGACCCTCAAGGACGTGAACTGGCTGGGCACGGTTTACACCGCCAGCCATCGTGGCCGCCAAGACCGCGATGCGCCGATGCTCATCGAAACGTTGATCGTGCAAAGGTCAGGCAAGCCTGCGACGCCGCTGGCCGGTGCCTTCATGATGAGTTCAAGCCCGGAGGAAAAAAAAGCCGTGCTGTACACCCCTTACGGGGGCATTGAAGTCTTCGATCATCGCGGCGATTGCCTGGCGGCGCTCACACAACGTTTACAAGACCCCGCGCAGCACATGGATTTAGTGCGTTTTTTACCCCTGGCACAGCGCAATGAGTTCAATCACAAGAGCCCGTTCACCCTGGGCACCGCCACGGTTGAACACGGCGTGTTTGAGGAGCAAGAAAACACCATCAAGGCCCATCATGCCCAGGATGTACAGCACCTGCTGGCGCAACTGCGCACCACCCCTGCCTTGCCCGAGTTGCTGGACGCGGCGCTCGAAAGTCTCGGCGCGGTACTCCCCCACTTCCACAACCTCACGCTCAAGGACACGCGGGTCAACAGCTTCCTGGCGGCGACGGACGGCGACGCACTGCCGCACTGGGTGGCGTCGGCATCCCTGAACGAAACCCTGTTGGAGTACTACGTAAATCAGGCCTGGCCGGCGGACCGCACACGCACTTTCACTCACCCCCGGTATGACAGCCGCGGGCTTTCCGGGACCCGCCTTCAGCAACCTGCCGAACACTGGGAAAACCTCGTGCAGCAAGCTGCGGGGGTTCTGTCCAAATTACTCAAGGCCCTGCTGTTGACCTGGTGGCATGAACCCATCGGCCAGAGCCCATCACGCCCGGAATATTCGCGTATGGACCTGTTCACTCAGGTGATGAGCGACAAGTTTCGCGCTGACCTGTTGTTCAAGCGCCAGAGCGAAAGCGAGATTCTTTCATCAGAAGAAGCTCACAGCTTGCTCGCTGTTTTCCTGCCTGACCAGGCGTCACGCAGCGCGTGGCACCAGGCCTTGCGCATTGAAAAAGTCAACATTCACGCCCCTTATCAACATTATGTGGAGCTGGCCGCCACGTTGCTGATCAGTGACCGGCACGCTTACCTCTACACCCAATCGCGCGGCCTGCAGGTGCTCAAGGACGTTGAAGACCTGAACGACACCTTGTTGAGCATGCTCAAGGCCGCCGGGCACCAGGATGAGCTGTTGAACTTCCTGTCACTGGACGAGCGCAGGCTGTACCTCGCCATGCGCGGCGTTCAGGTCAGCGGGCAGTCGGTTGAAGGCAGTGTGTTCGGGGAGATGGTCAACGCCATTCAGGAAAAACAACTGAGCAACCTGGAGCACGCGCTCACGCTGTTTCGCCGCAGCGAGGGCGCCGTGAACCTCACTGCGCTGCTCGACTGCGCCCTGGACATACGCCACATGCTCGACAGCCGCCTGCTGGATCTGGACGCCGCCGGGCGCTGGAGCCTGCACCCGGTCAGCAGCGGCAATGGCCGCCCCTCTACCGTGCAGGCCGAGCGCGCCAAACTGCAACTGACCGCCCTGCAAGCCGACGAAGACATTCTGGTGGCGCAGCGGGCCGGGCACCCAACCCTGCGTAGCCTGGCCAGGAGCGCCCTGAACAGGGAGATGAAAAGCCGGCACCTGGGCCTGGATGCCCGCGACGTGTACATCAACACCTACCCCACCGAGGCACAGGACCGAGAGGAGCGCCCGCCCGAGTCATCGGTAAACATGCTGGAGCATTTTATCGCGCATTTGGCCAACGCCACCGCAGAGGTCGGCAGTACACCGAGAATTGGATTCTACGGCCCTCGCCATGACGGTGCGGCCCTGAGCTGGAACAGCCTCAACAGCCACCTGTTCAACGCCATTATCACCCAAGTCGCCACTCAATTCGTGGAACACGATGTGCGTACGCTGCCACGCCAGTTCCTCAACCTTCACGGGGAGCGCATGCTGGAAAGCTTGATGCACGGTTTGCGCAGCGAGGCGCAGCTGCGGCGGCTCAACAACACTCTGAGCCCGAATCATCACGCCATTCTGGACACGGTATTGCGCGCCGACAGCATGACCCGCGACAAGCGCCATGGCCTGCAAGGTTTCCTGCCGGATGCCTTTTCATTAACGCTGACCCAAGGCGACGACACCACGCGCCTACCCCTGGCCAACTGTTTCGTGCTGACCGAACGCGGCGGCCTCGACCCCACACTCTCGGGCAATGTGGTGCTGTGGACGCCCCAGCGTGGCCATGAGCCCTTCGCCTCGCTGACCACCTTGAATGCGGCCCTTGAACAGCGCCTCAGGCGATCAGTACGCCGCAATGCCCTGCTGCAAAACCTGCCCGTCAACCTGCGTACACCGCATCAGCGCTACCGCCTTGGGCCGCTGCAGCGTATCGACGGGCACTTTCTGGAAAACCGCCAATACAGCAACCTCGACCATCATCTGGCCGCCATTGATTATTGGCTCACCTTGCCACTGGGACCGACACAACTGCAGGACCACCTGGACGCAGAGATGCAACTACTGGCGCCCTCGAATATCGACAGGGCCAAGACCCTGGCGAACGCCATGATTGAACAGCAGGCGCTACCGGCATGGCTGGGCATGGCGTCAGCCAACGAGCAACTGCTGCACGCCGAACTGCTGGAGCAATACCGCCTGAACGCCTCGGATAACCAGGATTACCTGCATAGCCTGCCAACGTTGCGTGAACAGGTGGCTGGCACGCTGACCCGCCTGCTCAAGGCGCGTTTTCCGAACGATGCGCTGAACCCGGAGAACATCCTGATTCCTGCGCGGGTGGCCCTCAATGGGCATACCCAGAGCCTGACCGACTTCGCCTTGCGCCATTTGCCCCAACTGCTCCCCGACCAACTGACACCCAGCGCCCGCGACGGCACGCCCTTGCCCGCGTCACTGGACGGCAGCGCAGTGGTGCAGCTCGTACGTCAACTGGATATCGGCAACACTTACCGTGGCCTGCTTGAAACCCACCTGAAAGCCGACACCGACGATGCCCGCCAGCGGCGCGAGCTGTTTTGCCGCCAACTGCCCTGGCAACTGCTGCGCTACGCCCACGAAGAGAAACTCGAAGAGCGCCTGAGCGCCTCGGCCTGGGGTTTTATCCAACAGATTTTCGATATGCCGGACGCCGTGGCGCGGGACGCAATCGACGGCGCCACGGCCATGATCCGCCCGCTGGAACTGGTGGCCACCCCCGGCGCAACGCCGGCGAAGGTGCTTGGTGTTTACCTGATAGGCCCGCGTGCCGGAGCGGTGGGGCCACTGATTCTCTATGCCCCTTACGCGCCGCTGCCCGCGTTGAAGGAATACGGGACAGAGGAAAAACTGCTGGAAGACCTCCACACCACAGGCCTCTTGCAGGACTGGATCGTGCGTCAGCTGGAAGACCCTGCCCGCGCGATCTTTCGCAACCGCCTCCAACAGCCGCAACACCAGGAAGCCCCCGAGCACAAGGAAGACGCCGAAAAGGTCGGCCTGGCCTCAAACCCCATCCGCGCAAATGTGCTGCTGCGGATGTTTTATGACAACGCCGAACAGCTTATCAAGATGCTCGCCTGCCAATTCGACCCGGATGGCAAGGGCCTGTGGGAGGGCGTGACCAGCCTTTTGCGCAAAGGTGTCCCCGTGCTCCTGCAGTTTATCGCCGGCAAGCTTAAATACCCGTTGGTGGTGTGGCGCAGCTTCAAGCTGTTCGAAGCCTCCGCCGAGGACCTGCAGGAACAACGGTTCGGCGAAGGCCTGCGCACGTTTATCCAGGGGCTCGCCAGGCTGGCCTCGCTGCGTCAACAACTGGATGATTCGCTCGAACCGGATGACCTGGCCGCGCAATCAACACCGATGCCATCGGCCACCACGGTCACCACACTGGACATCACCGAACCGACGCGCACAAGAATGCGCCACTTCGAGGACGTGGCCGTAGCGCTGGCAGACTTGAGGGAGGACCCGGGCAGCCACGTTTACCAGCAAGCCGTGAGTGGCCGTGGTTATGTGCCGATGGCAGGCAAGGTGTATCGGGTTATACAAAAAGGCGAGCACTGGTGCTTGAGCGCTGCCGATGCCACAGGGCCTTGCGTCAAGCGCGATGCCCGGGGGCAGTGGGTGCTTGATCTGAGCCGACATGACGTGCGCTACGGGCCGGCTCTGTCGCGCTATCGGGCCGATACGCCAATACAACGTGAGGTCAACGCCATGATCAATATTGAAGCGAGCGGGCGGATCAACATTCGTAAGCTGTCGCGTTTTTTTGATGACTGCATCGAGTCTGCGTTGGGGGTCGCCATTTTTTACACCCATAACTGCCAGCGCAACCTCGTGCTGTTCAGGCAGGCGCCCTACCCCCGCGTTGCCAGTATCCTGGCCGACATGTTCGGCATTGCGCGTTTGAGCGGGCAACAACTGGCTAAAATTGACCGGTCGGTTAGCCAGGTACTCAGCGGGTTGCTTGAGCACAGCTTGCTGGACCGCGGGTCGGACCGGTTCGTCTACGGCCACGACCGCCAGACGCTCGTTGAGTCCATGGCGTTTGTGATACCTGTCGAGGTCAGGAGAAAAATCTACCTGGTCGACCGGTTCTTCCACCCGCGCCTGTACCCCGCCAATTTTCCTCTCAGGGTGCCGTTTGACATTGATGAACATGCCCGCGCCGCCACCTTGATTCATGAAATGAGCCACCTTGTGTCAGACACCGAAAACATCGCCTACCTTGACAGCGCGCGCCCGTTTCTCGACCTGTTTGACCCCAACACGCCTCAATATGCAGACCTGTACGAGGTGCAGAACACTACGCTCTCGCACCTGACGCCCCTGCGCGAGTTGTTCACGGTGGAAGATTGGTGGGGAGGCTTTCAAGACCTTAAAGACCCGGCCCGTGCGCGGGTGCTCAGCCTCACCGGTACGCAGACACTCACCGATGCCCGCAACGTGTTCATGGCCGATCCGGATCGGCGGCTTGACGTGATTCTCGCCAACGCCGATTCGGTGGCCTATCTGATCACCTACGTCGGGCGCAGGCTTGATCCGGGGGCTACCTGAGCAGCCCCGCGAAGGTTTCCATCAGTCTTTCTGGTCACGCAGAATGTTGCCGGAAGCGCCGTCGATGCGTGCTTCGTACACCACGCCGTCGGACTTGCGGCCTTTGACTTCCCAGTAACCGTCGTTGTCGGCCTCGGCGGCATACACCTCGACGTAACCGGCCTTGGTCTTGGCGGTTTCAATGGCCTTCTCGATTGGAATCCAGCCGGCGCCCGGCTTGTCGGCCAGGGCTGCGCCGGCGCTGAGCAAGGCGGTGGTTGCACACAGGGCGGCTAAGGTTTTCTTCAGCATGTTTGTACTCCATCCAGTGAATATCGGACTCATGTCCCGAATAATTCAGGCATTTCCAAACGAGAATAAGTTCCAATTGATGTGCAATCGCCATGACGGCTGTTCTCGCCATCGACCTGTGGGGGTTAGAATGTGCGAAATCAGGATGAGTAAATGACCGAAAAGTCTGTTTCAGAAGCCGAATATGACGCCATCACCGACGCCGCTGCGCATTGGTGCATGCGGCTGCACGCGGGCGATTGTACCTCCAAGGAACGGCAAGCCTTTGAACAGTGGCACAATGCGCATCCACTGCATGCATTCGAATACGCGGCCATGCTCGAAATCTGGGACGTGGCTGACCATTTGCCACGCCATGAACCCGCCTCGACTGTAGTGCCTGTCAAACACCGCAGCCGATTGCGCACCTATGCCGTGGCCGCCGCTGTATGCCTGGCAGCCCTTCCGCTGGCCGCGTTCACGGGTTGGGAAGCGGGTTGGCTGCCCAATGCCTACCAACATGTCGAAGCCACCAGCGGCTTGCGCCAGGTCACACTGAGCGACGGCAGCCAGGTGGAACTGAACCTGGGCACGGAACTGGTGTACAGCAACTACAAGGACCAGCGCCGGGTCACGCTGAAAAAGGGCGAGGCGTTTTTCAAGGTCAGCCATGACCGTGAGCACCCTTTCATCGTGTATGCCGGCGACGGCAGCGTCCGCGTAACCGGCACCCAGTTCAACGTCTGGAAGTACGAAGACCAGGTTCGGGTGATGCTGCTCGAAGGCTCGGTGCAGGTGGCCAGCGATAAATTGCACGCCAGTGTACCGCTGAGCCCCGGCATGCAGGCCAGCTACCATCTGGGCGACAGCAGCCCCGAGGTCCAGCCGTTCAACCCGAATGACACCGCGTTGGCGTGGCGAAGCGGCAAGCTGATCCTCGACAACCTGGCGCTGGCCGACGCATTGCCGCTGATCAACCGCTACCTGAACAAACCGGTGATGCTGGCAGACGCCACAACCGGGGCGATTCGTATCGGCGGGATCTACAACATCAATGAGGTCAATAACCTCGTCCCCTCCCTGCCCAAGGTTTTGCCGGTCTACCTGACCCAGAACCAGGACGGCAACCCCGTGCTCAACGCCATCCCGCGTAAAGCGCCGAAAGGCTGACCCTGCGTCCTGCCCCACAGGGCAGGTTCGCGCCCACAGTGTCCATTTTTGAAACACCCCCCTCCCTTGAACCGCCCGCGTGATGCGGATTCATCATTTTGTCATGGGCACTGTTACACCGCTGATACAGCCTGAAGGACTCGACGCGGCGTTGCCGCGCATGCCCGCCCGGGCAGGTGTTGTCTCAACGGTGAAACACAGCGAGTGTCACGTCGCTTGGTTTTATTGGCAAGGCATTGAATAACAACAATAAATAAAAACCGGCACGCGTTCTGCTCTGTCCCTTACAGCGCTGTTTAGGGTCAGCGCGAAGAATAAGGAACATTGCCGTGGACACACACAATCCGGGCTCACTGAGCCTCCTGCTGATCAGCTGTGCATTGAGTGCCAGCGTGAGCATTCCGGTGCTTGCGGCGGGTGATGGTGTGATTGTTCTGGAACGCCAGGTGCACCCTTATGTGATCGGCCGCTCACGCGGCATGGACCCCAACCCCACCACCGTCAATGCCAACCCCTCGACACAGATCAACCGCGCGGTCAGCAACGAGCTCAACGATAACGACATTGCCGGCATCGCCACTGGCGCAAGCATCAATCGCACCCTCATGCCCAACGGCACCCTCAACGGCCTGAACACGCTCGGCAACGCAAACGGCCTGGGCACGGGTGGTGCGGCCAGCCTGGGCGGCGGTGGCAGCGGCGGTGGTATCTCGGGCACGGTCAACGGTGCGGTATCACGCGGCCTCGCCCCGCTGAACAACCTCGGCGGCATGATCGGGGGGGCGATGAAATGAACCGTTCCCTGATCCTTCTGGCGACATTCATTTGCTCAGCCGCGATGGCCGACAGCAACAACAACTCGACCATTGATAACTCCGGCAAGCAATACAACGGCGTAGTCCTGATCAACCAGGGCGCCGGTGACCAGCAACAGCTGAGCAACAACGTCGCCCTCTCAGCGGGCCGCAACGCCCAGTCGAACATCAGCGTCACGCAAAAAATCAGCGGCGCACCTGCCGACCGCTCCCTGAACGCCAACGCGTCGATCCAGGGCAACTCTTTCAGTAACGGCAGCGGCGCACTGAGTGTCAACCAGTCCGCCGGGGCCCAGAACCAGATGATCAATGCCGTGCGTATCAGCGTGAATGCTGGCCCGCAAAGCATCGACGACAGCGTGATGTCGCAACAGAACGTTGCGCTTGCAACAGACTCGGGTTTGAACGCTACCACTGGCAGCCGCCAAGTCACTACCAGTGACCAGGCCTTCACCGGCAGCCGTGGAGTGGTACAGGTCAACCAGAGCGCCGGGGTGGGGAACCGAGTGGCTAACACCCTGAATCTACGACTCAACTGATGGAGCTGAGTCGACTGCTGGAAAGTACCAACACTTAACCAACTAAATAGAAGCAAGGAGATACACCATGAAAACTTCAATGGCTCTTAAACCACTGGCTTTCGCTCTCGCTGCGCTCATGGCTGTTGCTGCTCAGGCCAGTGGCCCTCACACGCCTACTTCGGCGACTGCGGCCGCTGCGGATGGTCAAAGCAACCATGGCAACGTGGTGCTCAATGACAAAACCAAAAACAACGCCTCGGCCAATGAGTCCTACAACCACATCAGCGGCGTGGCCAACGGCAACGTGCTGAGCGGTGACAACAACCAAGGCAAAAACGACGTGGTCGTGCAGTCTGCCGATGCCGATTTCGTGTTTGCCTCGGTGAACTCCGCCCAATCGAACACCGGCAACCTGGTGGTCAACAGCGGCACCAAAAACAACGCTTCGCTCAACGACAGCGGCAACAACGCCTCGGGCATCATCCAGTTGAACGCGGCGGCGGGTAACTCCAACCAAGGCAGCAACAGCACCGTTGTACAGTCCAACAAAGACGGCAGTGGCGGCGCTGCAACCGTCACCGGTGTGCAGGACGTGTCCGGCAACCTGGTCCTCAACCTGAGCAGCGGCCATGGCTGGAGCACCAAACCAGTCGTGAACAACGCCAGCGTGAACAACTCGATGAACTACAGCTCGGGTATCTCGAACTCCAACACTCTGTCGGGCAGCAACAACCAGGGCCAGAACAACGTAGTCGTGCAATCCACCACTCGCTTCTGATCCAGATCGGGCCTTGGAGACAAGGCCCTTTTTATTTCCAGTGTCCAACAGGTCATACGATCATGCGCCTCGTTGCCTTCCTCCTTATGTTCGTACTCACCGGCCAGGCCATGGCCGGGCAAGTGGCTATCGTCATGCCCGGCGGCGGGTTGATGTACAAAAAGGTCGAGAGCATCCGCGAGCGCAAATTCGCCAACCTGGTGGAACAGAAAACCGATTTCAGCTGCGGCGCCGCCGCACTGGCGACGATCTTGCGCCAGGCCTTCTGGATGGACGTGGATGAAGAGCACGTCATCAAGGGCATGCTGGTCAACGCCGACCAGGATCTGGTGCGCACCCAGGGTTTCTCCATGCTCGACATGAAGCGCTACCTGGAAAGCATCAACATGCGCGCCAAAGGCTACCGCATCACCCCTGAAGTGCTGGTGACCGTGAAAGTCCCGGTAGTGGTGCTGCTGGACATTCGCGGCTACAAGCATTTCGTCGTATTGCAGCGCACCGACAAGGACTGGGCGTATATCGGCGACCCCGTGCTGGGCAACAAACGCTATGCCAAGGACGATTTCGTCAAAGGCTGGAACGGCATCGTGTTCGCGGTGATCGGCGAGGGCTACGACAAGACCAACGCCCTGCTCACCCCGCGTGCTCCGCTGACGGCGAAAAACCAGTTGAACGAGTTCAGCCCGGTACGCGACAGCGAATTGATGGACTTCGGTTTTATCCAAAGCGACTTCTTCTAGAAGCGCAATAAGGGGCAGGACGCCCTCGGAGCAAACGATGAACACTCGAAGCTGGCTGACGGCCCTGTGCCTGGCAGCCTCTGTACCGGCTTATGCGTCATCGCCATTCAAGCCGATCGAACTCAAGGATTCGGAAATGGCCGAGCTGCGCGGGCGGTATGTGATGCCGGGGCGCATTGTCAGCTTTGGCCTTGTGATGAGTACCACCTGGACCAACGCCGCCGGCGCAACCGTCACCGGCACGGCCAATATGCAGGTCAGCTCCTCCACTGTCACGCCACAGTTTTATGTGCAGATCACCGGCCACGATGGCAACGGCGTGATCAAACAACCTGACGGCTCCGGCACCGTTGTGGGCGGCTCGGGCCTCGGCTCCGGCCAAGGCGTTGTGCAAAGCGTGCGTGCCGCCGGGGATGGCAACACCGCCACCAATGGCGTCGACATCAATGTGAGCAAAAACGGCCTGGCGCCTGCCAACTATGTGCAATCGGGCCAGGCGTTGATGGCGGGCCAGCCGATTACTGGCGGCACGGCGGCAGGCCAGGTGACGGTCTCGGCGCAAAACGGCGGGTTACAAATGGCGCTTCTGGCCAACAATAACCAAGGCAGTGTCTTGCAGCAGATCGGTGGCGGCGCAGTCAGCCAAGGCACCATTATCAAAGGCGACTTCAACGCGATTTCAAACATGACCCAGCTCAATGTCGTGCTGGGCAACAACGGGCTGAACAACATCACCCAGAGCCTGAACCTGGAACAACTCAAAGGCCTACGCACTTCCGGTTATTGAACTACGCTGAGCCACGACACTTACGCATTAGAAAGGGACGGCTTATTTCATGCATCGATCGTTATCGCTACGTGCCGTGGTTTGTTTGAGTACGCTTCTTCCTGCGTCCATGCTGTATGCCGCGCCAGATGCCGACATCGAAACGCTGAAGCAGGAACTGCTGGAACTCAAACAACGTTATGAAGTGCAGCAAAAAGCACTGGCCGTACTGGAGCAACGTGTACGACAAGTAGAAGATCAACCGGCAACTCCCGCGCCCAAACGCCTGGCCAAGTCACCCGCCGACTTCCAGAAAGGCGGCACCAATGTGGCCTCTCACACTACGGGCGTCGGAACCGCCGCGGCTTCCGGTGGCGCAGCAGGCGGCAGCTCCTATGGGCAAAGCCTCAAGGACGACTCGGCACCGGCGCAAAGCGTGAGTAACCTCTACAACGAGGCCAGTGGCTTTTTCGGCAATGGCAAGTTCAGCTTTGAAACCGGCATCACTTACGCGCGCTATGACGCGCGGCAGTTGTCCCTCAACGGGTTTCTGGCGCTGGACTCGATCTTCCTGGGCAACCTCAACCTGGACCGGATCAAGTCCGATAGCTGGACCCTGGACCTGACCGGCCGATACAACCTCGACAATCGCTGGCAGTTCGACTTGAACGTGCCGGTGGTGTATCGCGAGTCGACCTACCAGTCCGGTGGCGCCGGCGGCGACTCCAACGCCACGTCGGAAGGGTCCGTCACACGAGACCCGACCATCGGCGACGTCAACTTCGGCATTGCCTACAAATTCCTCGACGAAAGCGCCAGCCTGCCGGACGCGGTGGTGTCTGTTCGGGTCAAGGCCCCGACTGGCCAGGAGCCCTACGGCATCAAGCTGATTGAGCAGGCCAATAACAACAACCTCGCCGTGCCGGAAAGCCTGCCGACGGGTAACGGTGTGTGGTCGGTGACGCCGGGTATTTCCCTGGTCAAAACCTTCGACCCGGCTGTGTTGTTTGGCTCGCTGTCGTACACCCACAACTTCGAGGAATCGTTTGGCGATATCAGCCCCAATGTCGGCCAGAAAATTCCGGGCAAGATCAGCCTCGGCGACAGTTTTCAACTCGGCGTGGGGGTAGCTTTTGCGCTCAACGAGAAAATGAGTATGTCGTTCTCGGTGTCCGACCTCGTGCAACGCAAAAGCAAGATCAAACAGAGCGGCCAGGACTGGCAGTCGGTGGTCTCCAGCGACGCCAATGCGGGTTATTTCAACGTGGGTATGACCATTGCTGCGTCGGAGAACCTGACGATCGTGCCGAACCTGTCGATTGGTATGACGGATGATGCGCCGGACTTTACGTTCAGCCTGAAATTCCCGTATTACTTTTGATTGAAGGGGGCTGCTGCGCAGCCCAACGCGGGGCGAGCCCGCTCACCACAAAGGAAAAGCCCCGCAACGATAAGGGTCGTTGCGGGGCTTTTCGGTTTACCCGCCCTAGCGGATCTGGTGTTTGTGCAGCAACCGGTAGAATGTTGGCCGGGAAACCCCGAGCACACGGGCGGCGACGCTTAAATTGTCGCTGTGCCGGTTGAGCACATCACACAGCGCCTGGCGTTCGGCGCGGTGCTTGTAGTCTTCCAGTGTAGCCATCGGTAGTGTAATTGCCTGTTCGCCCTGCAATCCCAGATCAACGGCTTCGATCTGACGTCCTTCGGCGAGCACCAGGCCACGGCGTACGCGGTTGGCCAGTTCGCGCACGTTGCCGGGCCACGGGTGTTGGCCCATGGCGACGAGGGCGTCTTCGCTGAAGCTGCGCGGGCGGCGGCCGGTTTCCTGGCTGTAGAAACGCGAGAAATGGTTGGCCAGCATGGCCACGTCACCATGGCGTTCACGCAAGGGGGCGGTGATCACTTGCAGCACGTTGAGGCGGTAATACAAGTCTTCCCGAAAGGTGCCCTTCTCGACCGCCGCTTCCAGGTCGACGTGAGTGGCCGCCAGCACGCGCACATCCACCGGGATGGGCTGGCTGCCACCGACACGCTCAATCTGTTTTTCCTGCAGGAAACGCAGCAGGTTGGCTTGCAGTTCCATCGGCAAATCACCGATTTCATCCAGGAACAAGGTACCGCCATGGGCCGCCTCAATGCGCCCGACCTTGCGCTGGTGGGCGCCGGTAAACGCGCCTTTCTCATGGCCGAACAACTCGGACTGGATCAAGTGCTCGGGAATCGCACCGCAGTTGATCGCCACAAACGGCTTGGCATGGCGCTGGGATTGACGGTGCAAAGTTTTCGCCACCAGTTCTTTACCGGTGCCGCTGTCACCCCGGATCAATACCGGGGACTCGGTGGGGGCCAGCTTGGCGAGCAACTTGCGCAGTTCGCGGATGGGCCGGCTGTCGCCGAGCAACTCATGGGCGGGCTCATCGACCAGCATCTGGCCTTTACCGCGCAGACGCGCCATGCCGAAGGCACGCCCCAGGGTGACTTGCACGCGGGAGACGTCAAACGGCAAGGTGTGGAAGTCGAAAAACCATTCGCAGACAAAATCGCCAACATTTTGCAGGCGCAACACATCCTGGCTGAGCACGGCGATCCATTCGGTACCGCTACGGCTGATCAACTCCTTGACCGCTTCCGGGCGCTCCAGATGGTCGGGCTGCAGGCGCAATAGCCCCACATCACAGGAACGGTCGCCTACGGCACCCAGGGCACAGCTGTCCACTTCCCACCCGGCAGCACGCAAACCTGGCAACAGCCGATGGCAGTCATCGCAGGGATCAACCACGAGCAAGCGACGCTGGACAGGTGTAACAACCATGACTATTCCTTGGCGCCAAAATTGTTAAATTTATTTAGAAACAACGGTTTGTGAGGCCTGCCGCTAACACTAGCAAGGTATTGACGCGCTCTTTGTATCGTTTCGCTATAAGTGCTGGAAAAAAGCCGTTTATCCTGAATTCAATGCAAACAGCCAATACGCTTGAACAGTTCATTGCGCTTTCAAAACAGCCGCTTACATGACCCCCATCACGGAAAGTTGAAATTTCTTGTCCTGATATGTGACCCGTACCCCGCCATCGTGCATCAGTACAAGTAACCCGCCGCACGGTCAGCCCAACCGCCGGCACTTCACTTGAATGGGCATTGAGAGAGAAGACCCCATGAACGCCCCGCTCCGCATCAACGAAGCTCTTTTGATCGCAGACCGTGCTTTCCAGCCCTTTCAGTGCGTGGCCTGGCACGATGGCCATGGCGCCCTGAGCCTGAGCGTCATCGACCGGACCAATACCCGTATCGGCAGCAAACAGCTGTCGTCGAGCACTTATACCGACCCGGCACAATTGGAAGACTTGTTGTTGCAAGCGCGCGCAGAGCTCGACAAAGATGGGTATCAGTTGCAGTCATGGGTAATGCCGAAGTAAAGCGCTGCCGCAACTTCCGATCATTGCCTGCCTGCAAAAACAATGATCGGAAGTTAAACGTCTTACAGCGCTTGCTTGGAACTAAGAATAAACCGCTCAATGGCCTCGGCAGCGCCATCTTCGAGGTTGCTGCCCGTCACGACGGTTGCTTGACGCTTGACCGCCTCTTCAGCCTGGCCCATGGCAATCGATAACCCGGCCACCTCAAACATCGCCGGGTCGTTGCCACCGTCACCTATCGCCACGGTTTGTTCCAGCGGCACGCCAAGGTGCTCTGCGAGGGTTTTCAAGGCGTCGCCTTTGTTGGCCAGCATCGCGGTCACGTCCAGATAAATCGGCTGTGAACGCGACACATGGGCCAACCCCTCCACCTTGGGTTGCAACTGCGCTTCCAGCGTTACCAGCAACGGCGCATTGTGGCTGGCCGCGACGATCTTGTTGACCCGATCCAGGTACGGCTCAAAACTTTCCACAACCCGCGGCCCGTAGCCCAGGCCCGCCGCTTCAACGGCGACCATCGGCCCCGGCGGATCACGGCGCAGCCACTCTCCCTCGGCAAACACCCAAACTTCCACGTCCGGCTCTACCGAAAACAGCGCCAGCGCTACCAGCGCCGCTTCTGCCGGCAGGTGGTGTGCGAGCAGAACGCTTCCGTCGGGGTTGACGAGCGTCCCACCATTAAAGCCGGCAATCGGCACGTCAACGCCAAACGCCTCGGCCATCTGCATCATGGCCCTCGGCGGTCGCCCGCTGGCCAGGCTGAAGAACACCCCGGCATCACGCAGCGCGCGCACTGCATCAATGGTGCGCTGGCTGGGCGTATGGTCGGGGCGCAGCAGCGTCCCGTCCATGTCACTCAATACAAAACGGATGGGGTGAATCGCTGCGTCACTCATCCGAGGCTATGCCAGGTTCGGCCATCACGGGCCAACAAGGCGTCAGCCGCCGCCGGGCCATCTTCACCAGCCTTGTAGGCCTGGATTCCGTCATCTTCCTTCCACGCATCCAGGAAAGGCTGCACGGCGCGCCAACCGTTTTCAATGTTGTCGGCCCGCTGGAACAAGGTCTGGTCGCCGGTCATGCAGTCGTAAATCAGGGTTTCGTACCCCGTCGACGGCTGCATCTCGAAGAAGTCCTTGTAGTCGAAACCCAACTCGATATTGGCCATCTCCAGGGTTGGCCCAGGCTTTTTGGCCAACAGGTCGAACCACATGCCTTCGTTCGGCTGGATCTGGATTTTCAAGTACGTGGGCTTGAGTTCGTCTACGTCGGTATCACGGAACTGCGCATAGGGCGCGTGCTTGAAGCAAATTACGATTTCAGTATCGCGAATGCTCATGCGTTTGCCGGTACGCAGGTAGAACGGCACACCAACCCAACGCCAGTTGTCGATCATCACCTTGAGGGCGACAAACGTCTCGGTGCTGCTGTCGGGCGCGACGTTGGCTTCTTCGCGGTAGCCGGGAAGCGACTTGCCACCGATCTCACCGGCCGTGTACTGGCCGCGTACCGAGTTGGCCCGCGCATCTTCCAGGGACCAGGGACGGATGGCACCGACCACCTTGGCCTTCTCGCCACGCACCGCGTCGGCACCAAACGCCGCCGGCGGCTCCATGGCGACCATCGCCAGCAACTGGAACAGATGGTTGGGCACCATGTCGCGCAAGGTGCCGGTTTTCTCGAAGAAGTTACCCCGGGTTTCCACGCCGACGGTTTCCGCCGCCGTGATCTGCACGTGGTCGATGTAATGGTTGTTCCAGAAGGCTTCGAACAGCACGTTGGAGAAACGGCTGATCAGAATGTTCTGCACCGTCTCTTTGCCCAGGTAATGGTCGATGCGATAGATCTGCTTCTCGCTCATCACTTTGAGCAGGCACGCGTTTAATGCTTCGGCGGTGGCCAGGTCGGAACCAAAAGGCTTCTCGATGACCACGCGACGGAAACCCTCATCGGTTTCATTGAGCAACCCGGCGCTGCCAAGGCGTTGCACCACGTCACTGAAAAAGCGCGGCGCGGTGGCCAGGTAGAACACCGCATTGCCGGTACCGCTGGCGGCGATCTTCTTGCCGATGTCGGCATAGGTGCTGTCGTCGAGGAAATCGCCCTCGACGTAGCTGATGCCTTTGGCCAGCTTGGCCCACAACTCCGGGTCCAGGGCATCGTCGCCTTTGCCCCGGACCTTGCTCGCCGCTTCGGTGCGGATGAAATCTTCGAGCTTCTTGGCAAAGTCGGCGTCACTGATGGCGTTGTGATCAACGCCGACAATGCGCAGGCCGTCGCCCAGCAGCCCGTCGCGACTGAGGTTGTACAGCGCCGGCATCAGCAGGCGCTTGACCAGGTCGCCATGGGCGCCAAACAGAAACAGTGTGGTGGGCGGAGCGGGTTCGGCCTGGGATTTCTTGCCGTTGGCGGTCATTTTCTGGAAGTCTCCACATGGCCGCCAAAGCCGAAGCGCATGGCAGAGAGCATTTTGTCACCGTAGGTGCTTTGCTGACGCGAACGGAAGCGCGCGAACAGGGACGTTGACAGCACCGGCACCGGCACCGCTTGTTCCATGGCGGCTTCGATAGTCCAGCGGCCTTCACCGCTGTCGGCCACGGAGCCTGAGTAACCGTCGAGTTTCGGGTCGGTGGCCAGGGCGTCGGCGGTGAGGTCCAGCAACCAGGACGACACCACGCTGCCACGGCGCCAGACTTCAGCGATGTCGGCCACATTCAGGTCGAAGCGCTCGTGTTCCGGCAGGTTTTCCGAGTTTTTGGTCTTGAGGATGTCAAACCCTTCGGCGAAGGCCTGCATCATTCCGTATTCGATGCCGTTGTGGATCATCTTCACGAAGTGCCCCGAACCGGCCGGGCCTGCGTGGATGTAGCCTTGCTCGGCGCGAGGGTCGGCCGACGCGGAACGGTCCTTGGTGCGCGGGATGCTGCCCAGGCCAGGGGCCAGGCTCTTGAAGATCGGGTCGAGACGCTGCACGGCTTCGACGTCACCGCCGATCATCATGCAATAGCCACGCTCCAGCCCCCAGACACCGCCGGAAGTGCCGACGTCCACATAGTGCAAGCCTTTTTCCGACAGGGCTTTGGCACGACGGATGTCATCCTTGTACATGGAGTTGCCGCCGTCGATGATCACGTCATCAGCTTCCAGCAGCTCGCTCAGTGTAGTGATGGTGTCTTCGGTAGGTGCGCCTGCCGGCAGCATGACCCAGACGGCGCGAGGCTTTTGCAGCCCGGCGACCAAGGCCTTCAAATCGGCGACGCCCGTGGCGCCCTCTTCGCTGAGGCCTTTGACGAAGGCTTCGTTACGGTCGTATACAACGGTGGTATGCCCATTGAGCATCAGGCGCCGCGCAATGTTACCGCCCATGCGGCCTAGTCCGATAATCCCCAGTTGCATGTGCTGATGCTCCTAACTGCTAAAAAATGTGTGACATAGTTTATAGCGCAATGAGGCTAATGAGGGTTAGTCCAGAGCGGATCCGTGGAGTTTCATGACAAAAAATGGCCATCCTTTCACCATCACCCCCCTAAAAGTCACAGCGACCATCAAAAATAAAAAAGTTCCATTGACTCAAAAAAGAATTCAGAATTGCTTCGACTGTTGCCAAGCGCCCCGATTCAAGCGTTCCGGCAACGCGATTGACCGGCTATTTGCGAGGTAAGCAATGAGCACAGCACAGATGACCCGCCCGCCACAGACCCTCTATGTCACCGTCCGTCGCGATGAGTTGCGTCAGTTGAAAGACGAACGCGACCAACTGCAGCAGGAAGTCCAGCGCCTGCGCTCACACTTGCAAGCACAAATCAATCAGGCATCCGGCACCCAACCCGCCCTTTGCTGAACGTAAGCTGAACGAACCATTCAGAAATAACTCACGAAGTTTTCACATCCTCCTCCCGATACTCCCGCCGAGATAGGGCCGCACGTACGCGGCGGCCCACTGTTGCGCGCATTCCTGCGGGGCGACTGAGTAATTTTCGGGTTGGAGTTCTGGATGGCGATGTTCAAACGCAGCACCAAGTCTGCGAAAGGCTTTGATTGGGCCGGCCTGGGTTGGCTTTTTCTGTTCTTCTGGTATTTCTCGGGTATTACCCAACTCCTGATTCAGCTGACCGGCACCTCCGGTTTCAGCGGCTTTCGCCAAGCCTTCTTCCTGAGTGCGTTGTGGCTGGCGCCGATGTTGCTGTTCCCGCGCCGCACACGCTTGCTCGCCGCCCTTATCGGCGTAGTGTTGTGGGCCTGCTCCATGGCCAGCCTGGGTTATTTCTTCATCTATCAGCAGGAATTTTCCCAAAGCGTCATCTTCATCATGTTCGAGTCGAACATCTCTGAAGCCGGTGAGTACGCCACCCAGTACTTTGCCTGGTGGATCGTGCTGGCGTTTATTGCCCACACCGCCATGGCGGTTTTCCTGTGGACCCGCCTGCGCCCGGTTTACCTGCCGAGAGGCCAGTCCATCCTGGCCGCAACCGCCATTGTTCTGGCAGTGGTCGGCTATCCGCTGGTGAAACAGATTGCGACCAACCCGACGATGGAACTGGCCATTGACGGCTTCGAGTCCCGCGTTGAGCCTGCGGTGCCATGGCAGATGATCGTGGCCTACCGTCGCTACACCGAGCAACTGGAAAACATGCAGGGCATGCTGACCAGCGCCAGCCAGATTCCTCCCCTGAAAAACCTCAAGGACACCATGGCCGGCCAGCCGTCCACCCTGGTGCTGGTGATCGGCGAATCCACCAATCGCCAGCGCATGAGCCTCTATGGCTACCCGCGCAACACCACGCCGGAACTGGACAAGTTGCGCGACCAACTGGCGGTGTTCAATAACGTCATCACCCCGCGCCCCTACACCATTGAAGCGCTGCAACAGGTACTGACCTTCGCCGACGAAGAGAACCCGGACCTGTACCTCAAGACGCCGTCGATTGTCAGCGTGATGAAGCAAGCCGGCTACAAGACCTACTGGATCACCAACCAGCAGACCATGACCAAGCGCAACACCATGCTGACAACCTTTTCCGAACAGGCCGACGAGCAGGTGTACCTGAACAACAACCGCAACCAGAACGCTCGCCAATACGACGGCGACGTACTGGCGCCGTTCGCCAAGGCGCTGGCCGACCCCGCCGAACGCAAATTCATCGTGGTGCATTTGCTCGGTACGCACATGAGCTACCAGTACCGCTACCCGCCGACCTTCGACAAATTCACCGATCGCCAAGGCGTTCCAGCGGGCGTGAGCGACGAGCAGTTGCCCACTTACAACAGCTACGACAACGCCGTGCTGTATAACGACTTCGTGGTGTCCAGCCTGATCAAGGACTACGCCAAGACTGACCCCAACGGTTTCCTGCTGTACCTGTCGGATCACGGCGAAGACGTGTTCGACTCGGCAGGCCACAGCACCCTCGGGCGCAACGAAGGCAAGCCGACGGCGCCGATGTACACCATCCCGTTCATGGCGTACGCCTCGCCAAAGTGGCGCGAAACCCATGACTGGAGCTTTGCCAGCGACCTGCAGCGGCCTTACAGCAGCTCGCAACTGATTCACACCTGGGCCGATCTGGCTGGCTTGAGTTTCGATGAATGGGACCGCACCAAGAGCCTGGTCAGCGACAGCTTCAAGCCGCGCCCCTTGATCATTGGCGACCCTTATATCGCCCAGAAAAAAGGCTTGATCGACTTCAGCCTGATCAAGCCGAAAAAGGCCGACCCTGCCGAAGTGGTGGCCAAGTAGTTTCAATGCTCTGCAACAGAAAGATAACAATCATTCTCGTTTGAGCCTAAAGTTCCGCGCCTCCTTTCGTCTTTGAGCCAACGCCTTTTCTTTCCGAGAAGGCGAAAAAGACGACAAGGAGTCCGTCGCGATGCTCGCGCCCTTTACCCGTTCCATGACCTTTACCCTCGGCCTGTTCAGCGTAGCCTTGAGCCCTGACCTGCTGGCCGAGACCGACCCCGAACACCTTCCCGCCAAAGCCCTTGAGCTGGGGGCTACCAGCATCACCGCCGAAGGCCTGGGCACCACAACCGAGCACACCGGTTCCTACACCACAGGCGCCATGAGCACCGCGACGCGCCTGAACCTGTCGCTCAAGGAAACCCCGCAATCCATCTCGGTGATCACCCGCCAGCAGATGGACGACTTCAACCTCAACACCCTCACCGACGTCCTGCGCCAGACGACCGGTGTGACCGTGCAGCACCTCGACTCGGACCGGGTCGGTTACTCATCGCGTGGTTACTCGATCAATAACTACCAGATTGACGGCATGCTCAGCACTTACGGGCGCATGAAGCCCGATGCCGACACCATCATTTATGACCGCATCGAGGTCGTGCGTGGCGCTACCGGCCTGACCACCGGCGCCGGCGACCCCTCCGCCACCGTCAACATGATCCGCAAGCGCCCCACCGCCCAATGGCAGGCCCAGGCCGGCGCCAGCGGCGCCAGCCATGATAATTACTACAGCTACGTGGATGTGGGCGGCCCCCTGGCATTTGATGGGCGCCTGCGCGGGCGCACGGTGCTGGCTTACCGTGACAGCCAATCCTTTCGCGACAATTACGCGCTGCAGCGGGAAGTAGGCTACGGCATTCTCGAAGGCGACCTGACGGACGATACGCTGGTCACTGTGGGTTTTGACTACCAGAACAAACATGTACAAGGCAGCTCCTGGGGCACCCTGCCCTATTGGAACAGTGATGGCAGCCAAGCCAAGCTGCATCGCTCCGCCAACCTGGCCGCGCACTGGAGCTCCTGGCCGCTCAAAGACAAGACCACCTTTGCCTCCATCGACCACAAGCTGTCTGCCGACTGGCGCCTGAAAGCGGCCTACACCCACCGCCAAAGCGATTCCGACGGCAAGGTGTACTACGGCGGCGCGGGCGCGCCCAACCCGGACGGCAGTGGCATGACGGCCTGGACCAGCCAGATGACCGGCACCTCGAAAATGGACGTGGTGGATTTCAACCTGGCAGGCTCGTACTCGCTGCTGGGGCGCGAGCATGAGCTCATGGTTGGCTATGGCGAATCCGAGCAGCGCGATTCCTCGCCGTTCCAGCGCTATGACGAAACGAGGGACTACGTCACCATCAAGGATTGGCAACACATGGGCGGCATCCCCAAGTTTGCCGACCGCACCACCGGACTTAAGGGCGAACATGCCAGCAAAAAACAGAAGGCGGGCTACCTCGCCACACGCCTGAGCCTGACCGAGCGTTTTCACGCCGTGCTCGGCAGCCGATACGGCAGCTGGGAAATTGAAAGTGTCGAACCCGACTACAACACCAACAACCAGCTGATCAGTTCCGCAAAAAACCGCCAGGCCCACAACGACATGTGGACGCCGTATGCCGGCCTGCTTTACGACATCACCCCTGAATACACCGTATATGCCAGCTACACCGACATCTTCAACCCACAGGATGAACGCAACGCCAGCAAGAAATACCTGGAACCGGTGGTGGGCAGCAACTATGAAGTCGGCCTCAAGGGCAGCCTGCTCAACGAGCGCCTGAATCTGGCGACTGCCTTCTTCTGGAGCACCCAGGACAATGTCGCCGAACTCGACAACTCGGCTGCGCCAGATCCGAAAACCGGCGAGCAGTTCTACAAATCCGGCGGCAAAGGCAACAAAGTGCAAGGCTTTGAGATGGAGGTGTCGGGTGAGGTCATGCAGGATTGGAACCTCACGGCAGGCTACACCTACACCCACTCAGTGAACGGCGACAAGCAGCGGAACAACACCGGCCAGCCGTTGAACCTGCTGAAGGTGTCGACAGCTTACCGCTTGCCAGGGGAATGGCGCCGGTTGACGGTCGGCGGCGCAGTGAATTGGCAGAGCGACTTCCATGACTTTGCCAGGCGGCCGACCGGCGCCAGGGATGCACAGGGCAACCTGATTACCGAGCGCACCCGGATCACACAACAGGCTTACACCGTGGTCAACCTGATGTCGCGCTACCAGTTCGACGAACATGTTTCAGCGTCGATTAACGTCAACAATCTATTTGATAAAAAATATTACGAACGCGTTGGTTTTTATAATGGTGTTTATTGGGGAGACCCGCGCTCTATCACGCTCGCATTGGATTGGAAGCTATAACCCCGCCCCTGCATCGCCTCCAAACTTAACGCATTTGTTAAGTTTGGAGGTTCATCAGTTAAGCTTCGCTTAATCAACCCCTCACATAATCGGCCCCACGAGTCTGATCCGAGAGAACAGACACCGATCACACTTTTATGGGAACACCGACGATGAAACTTTCGACTCTGATGATTGCCGGCCTTATGACACTGACTTCCGCAGCTGCCTTCGCCGAAGGCGGTTCAGAGCGTTCCAAGCAGTTCTACAAGGACTTCACCTTCGTGCAACAACAAACTCACGGCAACAAACAACAGACTGCAATGGCTGACGGCAAGAGCCTCAAGAGCAATACTGTTGAACAAAAAAATGCAGAGCAACAACCCAACAGCTGATTTAATTTTCAGTTAATGTTTAGTTAATCCGCAAGACCCTGTGCCATCCCGCTCCGTTGGCAAAGGCTAACTTGGCGCCATTTAATGGCGCCTTTTTTTTTGCTTTTTTTTATTAAAACGACTTGTTCCAGAACAGCATACGCCCATGCTTTGGATCAAATACCGAATCGTCAAAGCCAAACTTTCTGTACGCCGACTGCGCCACGTCATTGCCTTCGAGCACTTCAAGCGTGATCTTGCAGCAGCCACGCTGACGGGCGATTTCTTCGACCTTCTGCAGCATTTTCTGGCTCAACCCCAGCCCTCGAAACTGATTCATGACCACTACGTCGTGGATGTTGACCAGCGGGCGACAAGCAAAGGTCGAGAACCCTTCGAAACAATTGACCAATCCCGCCGGTTCACCGCCGACGAACGCCAACACACTGAATGCGTGAGGGCGCTTGGCCAGTTCAGCAGGCAGTTGCTGCAACAGGTCCGCCGGCAACGTGTGGCCGCCGCCCATAGGGTCTTCAGCGTAATGATTGAGCACCAGGCGGATGGCCTCGGCGTGCACAGCGTTGGAGTAGCTGGCCTGCAGCACCAGGATGTCAGGGGTGTCCATTGCCTTCCTCAATAACGACCACAAGGGAGTCAGTTCCCTTTGAAGTGGGCGATTGTAAGCGGGGAACACCCGAGAGATGAAGGAGATTAACGACAAATGCCCGTCAGAAAAGACAGAAAGTGCGGGGTTCTCAAGCCCCAAAACGTTGCAGCTGCATCTCTTGCAAACGACTCAACGTGCGGCGGAACGCGAACGCCAGGTAGCCCTCGGTGTAGAGGCTTTGCAACGGCACCCGAGCGTCGATGAACAGCGGTACTTTGCGGTCGTAGCATTCATCCACCAACGCGATGAAGCGCCGTACGCTGTCATCGTGCACCGACAACTCCGGGAGCTCGCGATCACCCGCCAGCACGCGCTCCACGGCATCTTCGGTGCCACGCGCAATCCGCGCCGGACGTTTTTGCGCACTGAGGTCAGGCACATCACCCAGCAGGATCGCTTTGAAGCGATCGCACAGCAGCATGAAATCCATGGCTGCCAAGGGTTGTTCGCACAGGTCGGCGTAGCGGCACCACAGCAGGGTGTCGGTGCAATGCACAGCCTCAATGGAACGGTAGCCGACACTGACCGGCCCGCTGCTCACCGCCTGCCCCTCACTCAACTGCCGGAATACAGCAGCCAGTGCCTCCGGTTGGTTGACCCAATAGCGCTGCACGCCTGCCCCCGGGTGCAAACGGTGATCTTCTTCGCCGTCCACCGCGACCACCTGCATGTTTCGTTCGATAGCCTCGATACCTGGCAGGAAGCGCTCGCGGTTGAAGCCGCCAGCGTACAGCTGGTCGGGCGGCTGATTGGAGGTACAGACCATCACCACACCTTGCTCGAACATCACCTGGAACAAGCGGCCAAGAATGATTGCATCGCCAATGTCGTTGACGAACAACTCGTCGAAACACAACACCCGCACATCTGCGCTCAACTCACGGGCCAGGGCCCGCAACGGGTCCTGGGTGCCCGTGAGCTGAAACGAACGCTGATGCACCCAGCCCATGAAGTGATGAAAGTGCTGGCGCCGCGCGGGCACTTGCAGAGTTTGATAAAACTGGTCCATCAGCCAGGTCTTGCCACGGCCTACCGGGCCCCACAAGTACACACCCTTGATCGGCGCACGCCCCTTGTGCAAAGCCTCGTGGCAAGCTTGCAGGGCGTCAACTGCCCGGCGCTGGGCATCGTCGGGCACGAAGCCCTGCTGGGCGATGGCATGTCTGTAGGCCGCGAGGGGCGAGTCGAAATTCATGCAGAGCAGTATGACTTACAGGGAAATATCCAGCCGTGAAATCTTGCCCTGCTCGTTCAAGCGAAAGGTGTAGCGCAGCTCCAACGGGCTGCCGGGAAAGTTGCCGGAAACAATGTTGCTGACCAGCACCTTACCGGTGCGATGCTGCACGTTCAGCACTTCAACCCGTGGCTGATAGCGCCGACCGGTATCCTCCATCCAGCGTGCGATGGCGGCAGGACCGACCTGATGCTCGCCCTCATCGAACACATTGGCATCGTCGGCAAAGCACTGGGCAACCGCAGAGGTGTCGCGGGCATTGGCAGCCGCGATATAGGCCTGGATGGCCGGGGCCAGTTCTGAAACGGACATGGCACAGCTCCTTGTTTTGATGATTTGTGTTGCCATGCTAAGCCAGGGACGTGTCAGTTTTTGTCAGGAGTGAACGGCCCGCTTTCATTCTGCTCCATCAGCTTGCGCCAGCCTCGCAGCAGGTCACTGCGTCGCCCGGGATAGCGCTCCCCCCTGGCGTCGGCAGCCGCTACCCGGTCGGTACGAAAGGTGCGATAGGCACCGCGCAATTCGCACCAGGCCACAATCACCCGCACCTCATTGAGAAAGCCCAGGGCCAGCGGCCAGATCAGGCGCTGGCTCTGGGTTTGGCTGGCATCCGCATAATCGATATGCAGCTTGGCCTGATGCCGGATGGCATCACGAAACACGTTCAGCGGCACGCGGTTTTCCGGGTAACCAAAACCCGGCGGCCCCGGCAGCAATGTCGGGTTACGCAGCGCTTCCTGAGCTGCGGGGTCGAGGACATCGGCAATCTTGGCCAAGGCATTGGCGGCAGCACGGCTCAGCACGTCGTCACCCCGCTGATCCACATAGCGCAACCCCAGCACGATGGCTTCGGTCTCCTCGGCGTTGAGCATCAAAGGCGGCAAAAACAAACCGCTGCGCAGCACATACCCTACGCCCGCTTCGCCAAAAATCGGTGCACCGAGGGCGGTCAATTCGGCGATATCGCGGTACAGCGTGCGTTCGGACACTTCCAGCTGCGCGGCCAATACGGCCGCAGTCACCGGGCGTTTTTTGCCGCGCAGGGCCTGCAACAAAGTCAGTAGACGAGTGGTTCGCGACACGTTGATCCCGCCGAAAAGGAAAAAGTCCCGCAGCTTAGCAGAGCGCCCTGTCAGAAATTGTCAGCAGAAAAAAAGCGTCTTGACGAAATAAATTACCAAGATCATATTAATTACATGTCACCAAACATTTAAATAATCTGAAGTGTCAGGAGTCTTGCATGCGCAATAAAGTCTTTGGCCGCCGCAGCGGCTTGCAGGTATCGGAACTGGCGCTGGGCACGGGCAATTTCGGCACAGGTTGGGGCCATGGCGCTGCGCGTGATGAGGCCAAACGGATTTTCGATGGCTACCTTGAGGCCGGCGGCAACTTCCTCGACACCGCCAACGGCTATCAATTTGGCCAGGCCGAAGTGCTGCTCGGTGAGTTCATCGCTTCGGAGCGTGACAACCTAGTGGTTGCCACCAAATACACCCTGCGCACCCAGCCCTCGGATGCTGACACGATCAAGATCGGCAACAACCGCAAGAACATGGTGCGTGCCGTCGAAGAAAGCCTCAAGCGTTTGAACACAGACCACATCGACCTGCTCTGGGCCCATATGAGCGACAACGTCACGCCGATGGAAGAGATCCTGCGCGGTTTCGACGACCTGGTGCGCGCCGGCAAGATCCACTACGCAGGCCTTTCCAACTTCCCCGCCTGGCGCATCTCCCGTGCCGACTTGCTGGCCGAAGTGCGCAGCTTCGCACCCATCGTCGGCGTCCAGCTGGAATACAGCCTGGCCGAACGTTCAGCTGACCGTGAACTGCTGCCGATGGCCGAAGCCCTGGGCCTGGCCGCCACCTTGTGGTCGCCATTGGGCGGCGGCTTCCTCACTGGCAAATACCGTGACAGTCAGGGTGACAACCGCGCCAACAAACTCGGTATGTTGATCCACGCTGAAACAAGCACGCGGGAAACCGCGGTGCTCGACGCGCTGCTAGCGGTCGCCGCCGAATTGGGCGTCTCACCCACCCACGTTGCCATCGCCTGGCTGCGCGAAAAAGCCCGGCGCTCGACCACCGCGCTGATCCCCATCCTCGGCTCGCGCACCCGCGAGCAATTGGATGCCACCCTTGGCGCGTTGAATGTGCAACTGTCAGCGGAACAGGTCACTCACCTCGACTCAGCCAGCGCCATACCACTGGGCGTGCCCCATGGCATCATCTCGGAGCGATTCCCTCTCGAACAGGGCGATAACACGCCCCGCCCACCGGTTATTTGAGACGAAAAAAAACGGCCCGCAAGGGCCGTTTTTTTATGCATGACGATCAGGCAAGGCTCTTGCTGACCACCTCAAACACATCACTCGACAGCTCACCGGATGCACGAATGCGCTCCAGTTCGGCCTTCATCAACGCCTGCCGCGCGCCATCATATTTACGCCAGCGGGTCAGCGGCGCCAGTTGACGGGAGGCGATCTGCGGGTTGAAACCATTCAACTGGATCACCAGGTCCGCCAGGAAGCGATAGCCCGAGCCATCCGCCGCATGGAAGTTGATCAGGTTCTGCCCGGCAAACGCGCCGATCAATGCACGCACCTTGTTTGGGTTCTTGATCGTGAACGCCGAGTGCTCCATCAACGCCTTGACCCGTTCCAGCCCGCCCGGCAAGGTGCTGCCGGCCTGCACGCTGAACCACTGGTCCATGACCAGCGGGTTGTCCTTGAAGTTCTCGGCAAACACCGCCAAAGCCTGGGCTTTCTCTGCCTCGAACGGCGAATTTACCAGCACGGCCAGTGCAGTGAGGCGCTCGGTCATGTTGTCGCTGGTGTCGAACTGTTCCAGGGTGGCAGCCAGCACTTCAGGCTTGGCGCTGAGCATCAGGTACGACAGCGCAATGTTCTGCAACGCACGCCGGGCAAAGTGCTCGGCGGCCGCCACATAAGGCGTACGCTTGGACAAATCACGGTTGGCGGTGTAACGCAGCCACAGTGCTTCGTGCAGGTTGTCAGCCAGTTGCTTGCGCGCGAACTCGCGGGCGGCGTGGATGGCATCGACGTCAGCCACTTCGCTGATCTCGGTCAGGTAAGCCTCACCCGGCAGCGACAGCATTTCAGCCACCATCGCCTGATCCAGGCGCTCGTCACTCAACACGCTGCGCAAGGCCGTGATCAAGCGCTGGTCCAGCTTCAGCGGCTGGCCCGCCTGATGTTGGCCAACCAACTCCTGCAACACCTGCACCGCCAGTTGCTGGCCGGCATCCCAACGGTTGAAGCCGTCGCTGTCGTGTTGCATCAGGAACATCAGCTGGTCGCGGTTGTACGGGAAGCTCAGTTTCACCGGCGCCGAGAAACCACGCAGCAACGAAGGCAACGGCTGTTCGTTGACATCGACAAAGGTGAACGTCTGTTCGGCTTCGGTGACCGAAATCACACGGGACGTGCCACCGGCGGTGGCTTCACCGGCCAGGCGCAAGGCGATACCGGCGCCCTTCCCGTCCAGCAAGCCCAACTCCACCGGGATCACGAACGGCAGTTTTTCCACCTTGTCCGGGGTTTGCGGGCAGCTCTGGCGGAAGGTCAGGCTGTAGGTTTTTGCCACGGCGTCGTAGGACTCGCTGACCGCCAAACGTGGCGTCCCGGCCTGGCTGTACCAGCGTTTGAACTGGCTCAGATCGGCACCGTTGGCATCTTCCATGGCCTTGATGAAATCGTCGCACGTCACGGCTTGGCCGTCATGACGCTCAAAGTACAGGTCGCTGCCTTTGCGAAAGCCCTCGGCACCGAGCAAGGTATGGATCATGCCGACCACTTCCGAGCCCTTTTCGTACACGGTCAGGGTGTAGAAGTTGGAGATCTCGATAAAGCTGTCCGGGCGCACCGCGTGGGCCATCGGGCCGGCGTCTTCGGCAAACTGGTGGGTGCGCAGGTAGGCCACGTCCTGGATACGCTTGACCGTGGCCGAGTTCATATCGGCAGAAAAGCCCGAATCACGGAACACGGTGAAGCCTTCTTTGAGCGACAGCTGGAACCAGTCGCGGCAGGTCACGCGGTTGCCCGACCAGTTGTGGAAATACTCGTGCGCCACAATCGCCTCGACCCGCTGGTGCGCGGCGTCGGTGGCGGTTTCGGCGCGCGCCAGCACGGCGCTGGAGTTGAAGATATTCAGCCCCTTGTTTTCCATGGCGCCCATGTTGAAGTCGTTCACGGCCACGATCATGAAGATGTCGAGGTCGTACTCGCGGCCGTAGGTTTCCTCGTCCCAGCGCATGGATTTTTTCAGGCTGGTCATGGCGTGCTGGCACTTGTCGATATTTTCCGGCTCGACATAGATGCGCAGCGCCACTTCACGCTGGGTCATGGTGGTGAACGTGTCTTCGACGCACCACAAATCACCGGCCACCAGCGCAAACAAGTACGCGGGCTTTTTGAACGGATCTTCCCAGGTCGCCCAATGGCGGCCGTCTTCACCGGGGCCGCTGGCGATCGGGTTGCCATTGCTCAGCAGTATCGGGTAGCGGTGCTGCTCGGCGATCACCGTGGTGGTGAAGGTGCTCATCACGTCCGGGCGGTCGAGGTAGTAAGTGATTTTGCGAAAGCCCTCGGCCTCGCACTGGGTACAGAACATGCTGCCGGATTTGTACAGGCCTTCCAGCGCGGTGTTGGTTTCCGGGTGGATCTTCACCGTGGTGTCGAGGGTGAAGGTCTCACTTTTCGGCTGCACCGTAAGGTGGTTTTCGGTCAGCTGATAGTCAGCGGCCGTCAGCTCCTGGTCGGCCAGGTTGACGCTCAGCAGCTCCAGTTGCTGGCCATCCAGCACCAGTGGCGGCAAGCCGGCGCCGCGCTCGGGGTTGCGGCGCATCACCAGCTGCGCGTGGACCAGGCTGTGGTCCTCGAACAACTCGAAGGTCAGGTGCGTCTCTTCGATCAGGTAGTCCGGCGCCTGATAGTCCTTCAGGTAAATCATCTTCGGCTGTTCGGTGCGCATGGCTTCGTCCTTTTACTGATGCACGGCGAGCTGGTAGGCCGTGTATTTACGAATATTGATAACGCCGGTGTCGAAGATCAGGTATTGGCCCTTGATCCCCAGCAGCGTGCCTTCGGCAATCGGGTTCTTGTCCAGGTTGAAGCTGACAATCTTCGTGGGATATTGCTCTACCGGGTAGCGAATTTCGATCGGTTCAATGTCGGTTACCGGTTGGATGGCCTGCAGGCCAAAGCGTTCCTGCAAACCGAGCAAGCCTTCGGCACAGGACGCGAACAGCTCGTCGCGCACTTGCATGAGGTCGACGGCCTCGGCATCGCCCTTGAGCAACGCACGCCAGTTGGTCTTGTCCGCCACCTGGCTGCGAAACAGGTCTTCGACGAAACCCGATTGCTGGCGCGTGGCCACGCGCATGATCGGCAACGCCTGGCTCGCGCCCTGGTCGAGCCAGCGGGTCGGCAGTTGAGTCGCCCGGGTAATCCCGACCTTGATGCCCGACGAGTTGGCCAGGTACACCACGTGGTCGGTCATGCAGAATTTTTCGCCCCAGCCCGGATCACGGCACGTACCGGCGTCGTAATGGCAACGTTCGGGGCTCATGATGCACAGGTCGCACTGGGCCAGTTTGGTCATGCACGGGTAGCAATAACCCTGGCTGAAGCTGGTTTTGGTTTTGCGGCCACAGTGGCTGCAATGGATGGCACCGAGATACTCCAGGCGCACATGCGTGCCGATCAAGGGGTTGACCGGCACTTCAGTATCGCCCAGGCGAAACGCGTATTGAACCGTCGGCTCACCGAGCTGCGCCGACATTTTGTTGACTGCACCGCGACCGATTTCAATCAATGGATCGCATCCGACTTGAACAGGATGTTCGGCACCGGTGCCGATTTCGACGCGCATTCCTGCGGGCCCATGTAGCCGGTGCGCTGGTCTTCCGGCAGGTTCTGGATTTCCCAGGCGATCACCGCTTGCAGCGACAGTTCGCGCTGCTCGGCAGTGAGCTTGCGGCCATCGGACCATTTACCGATTTCCACCGCGAGCTTGAGGCTCTCGTAGATATCCGGGGTGATGTTTTCAATCATTTCAGCAAAAGAGGACATAAGGCTCTTCCTATCTCAAAGTGAGGCTTTGCGGCGGTTGTACAACCCGCCCAGCAAACCCGTCAGGCAACCGATGACCAAGCCGCTCACGTGAGCCGCGTTGGCGATTTCGCCGAAACCGATCATCGAGATCAGCCCCGACATGCAGAGCACCAGCCAGATCAGCATCATCGCCAGCACGCCACGGGGCAGGCGATACGCCGGGTTGGGCGACAATAACTGGAAAATCCAGCAGTGCCCGAGCAGACCGTACAACACGCCGGACAAGCCGCCAAACAGGCTCGGGCCGCCATAAGCGTATTGCGAATAGTTGGAAACCAGGCTGAACAACAGCGTCAGGCCGAGCAGGTTGACGCTGCCCTGGCGCACTTCAATGCGCCGCCCCAGCTCCCAGTACCACATGCCGTTCATGGCCAGGTGCAGGATGCCGAAGTGAATCAACATGGGCGTGACCAGCCGCCACCACTGCCCCGACGCCAGGCTGTCCGCCAGCGGCGTGAACTGGAGGTACTCACCCGCCACGTGGAATGGCAAAAAGGTTAGCCAGGCCATGGTTTGCAGGTTTTCACCGAGCAAGGTCAGCGCGCCGACGATGATGCTCGCCAGCAGCACCAACGCTGTCACCGGGCTGTGGCGCACTTGCTGGGCAAAGCCGGGCCGCGTAACCGGTGCCTGTTCAGGAATATCCAACTGCTGGTCCGGGTCGCCCGCAGGAAAACGCTGGTACAACACCCGCACGTCATCGCTGATGGTTTCAGGCACCCACAAGACTTGCTCGCCGGCTTCTTCACTGACGCGATGGGGCACCTGCATGCGTTGCAACAGTTTGACGAAACCCGCCAGGTCGACGCTCAAAGGCAAGCGTAATACAGCCACGGTAGTCATTTAATAACCTCAGGCCGCTCAACGTCGACCCATACAAATTTACGCGGATCGAGGCGGGTTTCCTGATCCAGGCGGTACGCCACCAGCTTGCCGTACAGCACCGCGCTGTAGTCCAGGCAGGCCAGGTTGTCGCGGATCGGCGCCGGTTTGCCGCTGCGCCAGTAATGGCCGACGAACAGCAATGGCTCGTCGACGCCGTAGCGCAGCAGGGAATTCTTTTGGGTGGATGACAGCGGCGTACGCGCCACCGGCTCCGGCAAGGCGTCGGGCTGGAACACAATATCGCCGTAGGTTTTCGGGTCATCTTCCCAGAATTTGGTGCGGAAGAACGAACGCGTCAGACCGTCACCGCCGGTCAGCGTCAGGCCATCCGGCAGGCGCATGTCGGTGCCACGCAGCAAGCGGTCGAAAGCATTGCAGGCAAAACTGCCCGGCACAGCGGCGGCTTGCAGGAAGTGCGGGTCGATACACCCGTCCGGGAAAGTGGTGCGTAGCGGCTCGATAAAGCCATCGTCCCAGCAGGCATGCACCACACGGAAACGCCCCGCGTCGACAAACAGCGGCATGTCATAGAACCAGCCGAGGAAGTCGTGCCAGTCGGCCGGGTGCTGCTCGAATTGCGTCAGGGTTTCCTGAATCAAGCGCGCATGCCGAGGGTTGTGCTCGCGCACGAACTGCTTGCCACTGCCCGGCGGCGCGGGCGTGGTCCAGCCCAGTGCATTGAACTCATGGTTACCCATGATGCACAGCGCCTGACCCGCCACAACCATGTCATGGACGATATGCAGCGCCTCGCGGATGCGTGGCCCACGGTCGATGATATCGCCCAGGAACACCGCCATGCGCGTCGGATGCCGCCAGGTGCCGCCCCTCTTGTGGTAACCCAACTGTTCGAGCAAGTGCTCAAGGGTATGAGCGCAACCGTGCACGTCACCAATCAGGTCGTAGCTACGCGCGGGATCGAGCATCAGTCGCCTCCACCCCCCAAGCGGCTGCCCCAGCCCAGCTTGGTGCGGCACACTTCATAGTAGTTGTGGTCCAGCGGGTGGATAAGCCGCAGCTTCTGCGCCTTTTTGCTCACGGTGATGGTGTCACCGGGGGCGCAGGTGAAATGGTTCTGCCCGTCGCAGGAGACTTGCGGGTAAATCTGCATGTCTTTGGACACCACGATTTTCAGCTCACTGTTGCCATCGACCACAATCGGCCGGCTGGACAACATATGGGGGTACATCGGCACGATCACAATGGCATCCAGCTTGGGATGCATGATCGGACCACCCGCCGACAGCGCGTAGGCCGTGGAACCGGTCGGCGTGGCGACGATCAGACCGTCGGCCTTCTGGCTGCACACGAACTGGCCGTCGATATACAATTCGAACTCGATCATCCGCGTGGACTTGCCGGGGTGCAGCACCACGTCGTTCAACGCGTCGCCCTGGCCGATGGCTTCGCCGTGGCGGCGCACTTCGGCTTGCAGCAGGAAGCGGTTTTCCACCAGGTAATGGCCGTCGAGCACCTTGGCCACTTCGACTTCCAGTTCATCCGGGCGGATATCCGTCAGAAAACCCAGGCTGCCGCGGTTGATCCCCAGCACCGGCACGTTATGCCGCGCCAGCGCACGGGCTGCACCCAGCAGGCTGCCGTCGCCACCGACCACAATCACCATGTCACACACTTCGCCGAGCATCTTGCGCGACGAGGTCTGCAAGCCATGGCCCGGCAGGATTTCGGCAATGGTGTCTTCGAGGATCACGTGCAAGTGGCGTTCCAGCAGGAATTTTTTCAGCCGGCGGACGGTGTCCAGCACCTGGGTACTGCCCAGGCGACCGATAATGCCGATATTGCGAAATTGCTCCATGGGGCTCCTGCGGGATTTGGGGTGTGGCAAAAAGAACGATTATGGGCGAAAGGCCGCGCCAGGCAAAACCCTTTGTCGTCGCCAAGCCCCGATGACAATGGTTCTCAGGCACCCGCAGGGCACTTAAAAGGCTATGCTCGGACCATGACTGTGTTCCCCGATTTGCATCACCTGCCCCGCCAACTGCGCCACCCCGAGGTGCGCGACCTGGCGTGGGTGATCCTCGCCCCGCCGATGCTCCTGCAAACGCCTTGGCCGCAGCGCCATCCTTTGGCCGGCAGCAATTGGGTGCAGGCGCCGCATCTTCTCGAACATTGGTTACGCACCCTCGATCACGACAGCAGCCCGTTGCAGCAGTGGCTGAGCCTGGCGCGCACCCGCCGCCTGGGCCTGTATTACGAGCGCCTGTGGCAGTTCGCGGTGCAACACGCGCCCGGTGTGGAAATGCTCGCCGCCAACCTGCCGATCCGTCGTGCCGGGCATACCCTGGGTGAATTGGACATGCTGCTGCGTGACCGAGACGGCGTGCACCACCTGGAACTGGCGATCAAACTCTACCTCGGGCCGCAGCACGCAAATGGCCGCGACAGCGCGCAGTGGCTGGGCCCGGGTTGCCATGACCGGCTGGACCGCAAGCTGGCCCATCTGGCCCAGCACCAACTGCCGATTTCGGCACGCCCGGAAAGCCGCGAAGTGCTGGCGGCGCTGGACATCCAGCAATTCGATGCGCATTTGTGGCTGGGCGGGTATTTGCTCTACCCGTGGCCGGGCCAGGCCGAAGCGCCCGACGGCGCCCACCCGCAGCACTTGCGCGGGCGCTGGCTGCATCAGCGCGACTGGCGGGACTTTGTCAGCCTCAGCCCGCCCGGGCGCTGGCAACCCCTGCCCCGGCACGCGTGGCTGGCGCCGGCGCATTACCCGGCCGATGCAGTGTGGAGCGAAGCACAGATGCAGGGTTGGCTGGCGGAGCTGGACCCGATGGCACCGGCGCAACTGTTGGTGCGGCTGGTTCAGGCGGGTGAAGATTGGGAAGAAGCCGAACGGCTGTTTCTGGTGGCGGATCTTTGGCCGAATGTGCCGGGGGCTGGCTGACCGGCTTGTGGTGTCCTTTATGGCCTCTTCGCGAGCAAGCCCGCTCCCACATTGGAATGCATTTTCCTGTGGGAGCGGGCTTGCTCGCGAAGACGGCAGACTAGCCGCTACAACTTATCGATATGCCGATAATCCAGCTGCAACCCAACCGCCAGCGCTTCGGCCCGGCCCAGCCTGATCGGCCCGCGCTCGATATCCACCAGCAACCCCGGGCACTCCAGCGGCCGCAACCCGGCAATATCCTTCAGTCGCCCGTCAGTAATCACCAGCAACCGCTGCTGCTCACTCGGATAACGCTTGCGCCGCACGCCCAGCCAATGCCCTGCCTCGGTCAGCGCTGCCAGCAACGGCGTACCACCGCCCGCCCCCAATTGCGCCAACCAGCCTGCCAGCCCTTTGGCAGCTTTCAGGCCCTGAACCTGCCATTTCGGCGACTGCCCGCTCGCCATCAACAACGCCAGGCGCGCCCGTTGGCGGTACGCGTCATCAAACAGCTGGGCCAGTAACCCCTTGGCGTCAGTCAATGCGCGATGGCGCCGCGTCGAGGCCGATGCGTCGACAATCACCAGCCACAGCTCATGGGCCGTGCGGCTGCGCAGTTGATAACGCAGGTCTGCACGCGTTTTCGGACGGCCAGCCAGCAAGGTACCCGGCCAATTGATCACGCCCTGTTTCGCACTGCGCGCCTTGCCGTTGCGCCCGCCATCCATTCGCCCCGCCTTGGGCCGGGCATCCGCCCCCGCGTCAGGTCGAGGGCGGATGCCTAGGGCTTTTTTGGCCAGGCAGGTACATCCCGGCGGGTGCCTGTGGGCAAGGCGGGTGCAGGCCTGTCGCCCCACTGGCCTTGGGCCGGTGAAGTATCGGAAGACTTGGGCGACTGCCCGTCGTTCGGCGGGCTGCCTGGCGGCGATTGCTGCTGCCGACGGTGACGCAACGCAAATTCAGCCACGGCTTCGATATCGTGCTCAGCAATCGCATGGGCACCGCGCCATGCCGCATGGGCGCGTGCGCCGCGCAGCCAGACCAGGTCTGCGCGCAGGCCATCGACCCCGGCAGCAAAACAACGCTCGGTGATCTGTGCCAACGCCTGGTCATCCAGCTCAATGCTGTCGAGCCGTGCCCGCGCCTGGGTGCAGCGCTCGCGCAAGGCGGCCTGTTGCTCGGTCCATTGCATGCAGAACGCCGCAGGATCACTGTCGAAATCCAGGCGACGACGGATGATCTGGCCGCGTTCGGTCGGCAAGGTTTGGCCACTCAAGGCCACATTGAAGCCGAAACGGTCGAGTAGCTGAGGGCGCAACTCACCCTCCTCCGGGTTCATGGTGCCGATCAAGACAAAGCGCGCGGAGTGCCGATGGGAAATGCCATCGCGCTCGATCAGGTTGGTGCCACTGGCCGCGACGTCCAGCAGCAGGTCGACCAAGTGATCGGGCAACAAATTGACTTCATCGACGTACAGCACGCCCCCGTCCGCCTTGGCCAGTACGCCGGGAGAAAACTGCGCTCGGCCTTCGCCCAGCGCCGCATCCAGATCCAGCGTGCCAACCAGCCGCTCTTCGGTAGCCCCCAAAGGCAAGGTGATAAATTGACCGCTGGCCAGCAGGTCTGCCAGCCCCCGCGCCAACGTGGACTTGGCCATGCCACGCGGGCCTTCGATCAGCACGCCGCCGATCTTCGGGTCGATGGCCGTCAGGCACAGCGCCAGTTTCAAATCGTCGGCGCCGACCACGGCGGACAGCGGGAAATGGGGAATATCAGTCATCAGCCGTCTTCTTCTATATCCAGCAACAGGTTTTCCAACGCGTCCTTATAGGGCCCCGGTTCCTGCCACATGCCGCGCTGCTGGGCTTCGAGCATGCGTTCGGTCATGTCGCGCAAGGCGTCGGGGTTGTGCTGCTGCACGAAAGCCCGGGTGTCGGGGTCCAGCAGGTAGGCGTCGGCGAGCAAGGCGTATTGGTGATCATCAATCAGCGCGGTGGTGGCGTCGAAAGCAAACAGGTTGTCCACGGTCGCCGCCATTTCGAATGCGCCTTTGTAGCCATGACGTTTCACGCCCTCAATCCACTTGGGGTTGGCCGCCCGGGAACGGATTACCCGGTTCAGCTCTTCCTTCAAGGTGCGAATTTTCGGCAAGTCCGGCTGGCTATGGTCGCCATGATAGCTGGCGGCCTTGTCGCCGCTCAGAGTTTCCACGGCGGCGAGCATGCCGCCCTGGAATTGGTAGTAGTCGTTGGAATCGAGCACGTCGTGCTCGCGGTTGTCCTGGTTTTGCAGCACCGCCTGAACCTGGCTCAGGCGCTGGGCGAACTGTTCGCGGGCGGCGGTGCCTTCGTCGCTACCGCCATAGGCATAGCCGCCCCAGTTCAAATAAACCTCGGCCAAGTCTTCGCGGCTCTGCCACAGGCGGCCGTCGATCGCACCCTGCACGCCTGCGCCATAGGCGCCCGGTTTGGCGCCGAAAATACGCCAGCCCGCCTGCTTCGCTGCCGCCTCTGCGTCCAGGCCGGACTTGACCAGAGCCTCACGCTCGCTGCGCACCTTGGCTGCCAGCGGGTTCATATCGTCTGGTTCATCCAGCGCCGCCACGGCCTGCACTGCCGCATCAAACAGGCGGATCAGGTTGGCAAACGCATCGCGGAAGAACCCTGATACACGCAAGGTCACGTCGACACGCGGCCGGTCCAGCAAGCTGATCGGCAGAATCTCGAAGTCATCCACCCGCTGGCTACCCGTGGCCCATACCGGGCGCACGCCCATCAGCGCCATGGCCTGGGCGATGTCGTCACCGCCGGTGCGCATGGTGGCGGTGCCCCACACCGACAGGCCCAGCTGGCGCAGATGGTCGCCGTGGTCTTGCAAATGCCGCTCAAGTATCAGGTTGGCCGACTGGAAACCAATCCGCCACGCCGTGGTGGTGGGCAGGTTGCGCACATCCACCGTAAAAAAATTGCGCCCGGTGGGCAGCACGTCCAGGCGCCCGCGACTCGGTGCGCCGCTCGGCCCGGCCGGCACAAAGCGCCCGTTCAGGGCATCCAGCAGACCGCGCATTTCCGCCGGGCCGCAGGCGTCCAGGCGCGGCGCCACGACGATGCGCAGGCTTTCGATCACCGCCTTCACGTCTTCCCAGCCGGGCTCTTCCAACTGCTCAAGCGGCCCTTCCAGTGCTTGCTCGATCAAACGCGCGGCATACAGTTCAAGGCGCTCGCGGGTATCACCGGCGGTGCGCCACAGTTGCGCATCAATTTTCTGCAAAACCTCGGGGCGGCGCCCGGTCCAGGGTTCGGCGAGGGCGCAGTCCAGTGGGTCAAAGCCCAGTTCGAAGGCCTTGGCGATCACACGCAGCAAACTCGATTGCGGGCCACGCCCATCGCCACGCGGAATGCGCAGCAAGGCCAGCAGCGTATCGATGCGCAAACGGCCCTCGGGCGACTCGCCGAAAATGTGCAGGCCGTCGCGAATCTGCGATTCCTTCAGGTCACACAAATAGGTGTCCAGACGCGGCAGCCAGATCGCGGCGTCGGCCTCGCTGTCCATCTCAAGCTCTTGATCGATGCGGGTTTCGCGCACCAGTTTAAGAATGTCTTTTTGCAGCTCAAGGGCACGTCTTGGGTCGAGCAATTGCGCTTCGTAATATTCGTCCGCCAACAGCTCCAGGTTACGCAGCGGGCCGTAGGTTTCTGCGCGGGTCAGCGGCGGCATCAAATGATCGATGATCACCGCCTGGGTACGGCGCTTGGCCTGCGCGCCCTCGCCCGGGTCATTGACGATAAACGGGTAAATGTTCGGCAGCGGCCCGAGCAGCGCGTCCGGCCAGCAGTTTTGCGACAGACCGACGCCCTTGCCCGGCAGCCATTCCAGGTTGCCATGCTTGCCGACGTGGATCACACCGTGGGCGCCGTAGGTGTGGCGCAGCCAGAAATAGAACGCCAGATAGCCATGGGGCGGCACCAGGTCGGGGTCGTGATACACCGCGCTGGCGTCCACCTGATAACCCCGCGCCGGCTGGATGCCGACAAAGGTCAGGCCCAGGCGCAAGCCGGCGACCATCATGCGGCCATCGCGGTACATCGGGTCGCTCTGCGGTGTGCCCCAACGCGCCAGCACGGCCTGACGGTTGGGTTCGGGCAAGCGATTGAACATCGCCTCGTAGTCGTCCAGGGCCAGGCTTTGGTGGCACGGGCGCTGGTCGAGGCTGTCCAGGTCATTGGTCACGCCACCGAGCAAATCGTGGATCAGCGCAGTACCGCTGGCCGGCAATTCACTCGGCACCGGATAACCTTCGGCCTGCAGGGCACGCAGGATATTCAGCGCCGCCGCCGGCGTATCCAGGCCCACGCCGTTGCCGATACGGCCGTCACGGGTCGGGTAATTGGCGAGGATGAGCGCAATTCGCTTGTCGGCATTCGGCACCCGTGCCAACTCGACCCAACGCCGCGCCAGTTCGGCGACAAAATCCATGCGCTCGGGCGCGGCGCGGTAGCAGACCACGTCTGACTGGCTGCGCTCGCTGCGCCAGGCCAAGTCCTTGAAACTGATCGGGCGGCTGATGATGCGCCCGTCCAGCTCCGGCAGCGCGATATGCATGGCGAGGTCGCGCGGGCCAAGGCCTTGTTCGCTGGCCTGCCAGCCGGGCTCGTTGTCTTGGGCACAAATCGCCTGGATCACCGCAATATTGCGACGAAACGGCCGCAGGTGCGGCGCTTCAGGGCTCGATTGGGCGAAGCCGGTGGTATTCAGAATCACCGCGGCCTGCACGTCATCCAGCCAATCCTCGACCACCGCCAGGCAACCGGGCTCCTTCAAACTGGCCACCGCAATCGGCAGCGGGTTAAGGCCTGCTGCCTGCAAGCGCTGGCAGAACACGTCGATAAAACCCGTATTGGCCGCCTGCAAATGCGACCGGTAGAACAGCACCGCCGCGACAGGAAGCCCCGGGGTCCAGTCCGCCTGCCAATCATTCAGGCGAGCATTGCCGTTGTGCGGGTGATAAATCGCCGTGCGCGGCAGGGTTTGCGGCTCAGCCCAGGCGTAATCGCGGCCTAAAAAACCGCTGGCCAGGCAGCGATAGAACGCCAGGGCATTGCCCATCCCGCCCTGACGCAAGAAATGCCACAGACGGTCGCGCACCTCCACGCCCACGGTGCTCAGGCTGCTGAGTTCCGGGTCCGGGCGATCATCCCCCGGCACCAGAATCAACTGCACGCCGCGTTCCGCCAACTCCACCAAACGCTCGATGCCGTAACGCCAATAACCAATGCCGCCATGCAGCGAAATCAGAATGACCTTGGCGTGGCGCAACACCTCATCGACATACAGGTCGACCGAGGCATGGTTCTGCACCTGCATCGGGTTGGCCAAACGAAAGCTGGGGTAGTCGTCGGGCAACTGCCGGGCGGCTTCGGCCAGCAGTGCCAGGCTGGAATCACCGCTGCACAGGATCACCAACTCGGCAGGGGTTTGGCCAAGGTCGGCAATATTATCGTCCGAGACGAAACCACCGGGCTGAGTCCTGAGCAGGTGCATGGGTTAAACGCTGAGGGCAGCGCGCAGTTGCGCTTCGAGGCCTGCTGCGTCCAGCGCCTGGCCGATCAGCACCAGGCGCGTGATGCGCGCTTCGTCAGCGCCCCAGGCACGGTCGAAGTGCTTGTCGAAACGCGTGCCCACGCCCTGGATCAGCAAGCGCATCGGCTTGTTCGGGATCGCCGCGAAGCCTTTGACCCGCAGGATGCCGTGCTGCACCACCAACTGAGTCAGGGCGTCGAGCAACAGGGCTTCATCCGCTTGCGGCAAGTCGATGGAAATCGAATCAAAAGCATCGTGATCGTGATCATCCTCACCCTCGTGGTGATGATCGTGATGGCTATGGCGGCCGTCGATGTGTTCTTCGGAACCGGCGCCCAGGCCGATCAGCACGTCCAGCGGCAGGCGACCGCTGCTGGCTTCGATGACTTTCACCGCTGGCGGCAGCTCTTCGGCGACTTCCAGGCGCACGCGGGCCAGGTCTTCGGGGCTGATCAGATCGGATTTATTGAGGATGACCAGGTCGGCGCTGGCCAGTTGGTCGGCAAACAGCTCGTGCAGCGGCGATTCATGGTCCAGGTTCGGGTCGAGTTTGCGCTGGGCGTCAACCTGGTCCGGGAATGCGGCAAAGGTGCCGGCAGCCACAGCGGGGCTGTCGACCACGGTGATCACCGCATCGACCGTGCAGGCGCTGCGGATTTCCGGCCACTGAAAGGCTTGTACCAACGGTTTTGGCAGGGCCAGGCCCGAGGTTTCGATCAGGATATGGTCGAGGTCACCGCGACGGGCCACCAGTTCGCGCATCACCGGGAAGAACTCTTCCTGCACGGTGCAGCACAGGCAGCCGTTGGCCAACTCGTACACGCGGCCATTGGCTTCTTCTTCGGTGCAGCCGATGGAGCACTGCTTGAGGATTTCGCCATCAATGCCCAACTCGCCGAACTCGTTGACGATCACCGCAATGCGACGGCCCTGGGCGTTGTCGAGCATATGGCGCAGCAAGGTGGTTTTGCCCGAACCGAGAAAGCCGGTAACGATGGTGACGGGGAGTTTGGCCAGTGTTTTCATCGGATGCCCTTTGGGGCGGGCATACGGGACGACAAGCCCTGCAGCGGTGCGCAGAGGCTGATTTCGTCACCGGATCACCCCGCCCGGTTGAAGTGGAAAATCGGTTGCGAGGCAGGTCTCCTGGCTTGGGGCTTGCAGGTCTTGCGACCGGCGCTGATTGCGCCTTCCCGCCGATTTGGCAGTGGCGTGGCAGTCAGATGAACCCTTTACAGTTGCGGGGGCAGCCGCGGCTTGGACCGCGTTCCCTTCTTAGCTTCGGCCTGGGCCGAAGAACCTCGAGGGCACAAGGCTACGCAGTGCTTGGGGGATGGTCAATGATGGGGTTGGTGTGTATATCCGTTATCTGGGTAACGGATATGTACCCAGATCCGAATTGACTCCCCTCCCACCCCCATGCTCTCCTACACACCTTGTTTCGGGTGCCCTGCAAAGGGTGAAACGGGAAACCGGTGCGTTATAGCGATATGACCAGTCCGGTGCTGCCCCCGCAACGGTAAGCGAGCGAAGTATCACAGCCACTGTGCGAATGCATGGGAAGGCGATGCTTTCAGGACTCTTTCCAAGAGCCCCCTCGCAAGCCCGGAGACCGGCCCGAAAAATCAGATAACAAACCCGCGGTGGGCGGGCGCTGTTCGAACCCTGCGTGCCCGGCTCGCGGGGTTTTCATGCGCCTGCGCCACCCTGAAACCCCGAAGGGACGCGCCATGTCGATCATCAGCAGCACCTCGCACACCGCCAGCAGCACCGCCACCCTGAGCCAACGCCTGACCGCCGCCATCGGTGCGTCGATCCTCGGCGCGTGCCTGGTGTATTTCGCCGGTTTCTCGCACATCGAAGCGGTGCACAACGCCGCCCACGATACCCGCCACAGCGCCGCGTTCCCGTGCCACTGAGACCTGCCGACATGATCAAGCGTATCGCCCAAACCGCAGGGTTCACCGGCCTGTTGGCCGCCCTGCTGCTGACCCTGCTGCAGAGCTTCTGGGTTGCCCCGCTGATTTTGCAGGCGGAAACCTTTGAAAACGCCTCGCCCGCTGTCGAAGTCGCTCATGAACACGCCGAAGGTGCGGCTGCGCACACTCACGATGCCGAAGCCTGGGAGCCGGAAGATGGCTGGCAGCGCGTGCTGTCCACCACCGGCGGTAATTTGGTGGTGGCCGTGGGGTTTGCGCTGATGTTGGCCGGCCTCTACACGCTGCGCGCGCCGACCCGCACCGCTCAGGGCTTGCTGTGGGGCCTGGCCGGTTACGCAACGTTCGTACTCGCGCCAACCCTGGGCCTGCCGCCGGAGTTGCCGGGCACCGCCGCCGCTGACTTGGCGCAACGTCAGATCTGGTGGATCGGCACCGCCGCATCGACTGCAGCCGGCATCGCGCTGCTGGTATTCGGTCGCAACTGGCTGCTGAAAATGTTGGGCGTGGCGATTCTGGTCGTGCCCCATGTGATCGGCGCGCCGCAGCCGGACGTGCATTCGATGCTGGCGCCGGAGGCTCTGGAAGCGCAGTTCAAAATCGCCTCGCAACTGACCAACGTGGCGTTCTGGCTGGCCCTGGGCCTGATCAGCGCCTGGCTGTTTCGCCGTAACCGCGATGGCCAATACTCGGCATGATCTTGGTCGTCGGCCTGGGTTGCCAACAGGGCTGTGACGTTCACACCCTGCTGGCGCTGTTTGACGCCGCCCTCGCCGAGGGCGGCGTCAAATGTAAAGACATCACCGCCCTGGCCAGTATTGATCGCAAAAAGGATGAGCCGGGGCTACTTGCCCTGGCCCAACGGCTGAACCTGCCCTTTGAATGTTTCAGCGCCGAGCAACTCGCTCCCTACGAAGCTCGCCTGAGCCATAAATCCGACGTAGCTTTCGCCCACACCGGCTGCTACGGCATCGCCGAAAGCGCTGCACTGGCCCTGGCCGAACACCTCTGCAACGGCCCTTCCCGCCTGCTGATCACCCGCAAAAAAACCGCCCAGGCCACCTTTGCATTGGCGTGCGCCGGCTAAACCCCGATAATCAGCGCGCTCGATCATGAGCCACTTTCATGCTCGCCCGTTTTTTCGACAGGAATTCCCATGACCGTCTACTTCATCGGCGCCGGCCCCGGCGACCCGGAATTGATCACCGTCAAAGGCCAGCGGCTGATCCGTAGTTGCCCGGTGATCATCTATGCCGGCTCGCTGGTACCGGCAGCGGTATTGGAAGGCCATCAGGCGCAACACGTGGTCAACAGCGCCGAACTGCACTTGGAGCAGATCATCGACCTGATCAAGGCCGCCCACGCCAAGGGCCAGGATGTGGCGCGCGTGCATTCGGGTGACCCGAGCCTGTATGGGGCGATTGGCGAGCAAATCCGCCATCTGCGCGAGCTGGGCATTCCCTTCCAGATCATCCCCGGCGTCACGGCAGTAGCGGCCTGCGCCGCACTGTTGGAAACCGAACTGACCCTGCCGGATATCGCCCAAAGTGTGATCCTGACCCGTTATGCGGATAAAACCAGCATGCCGCCCGGCGAGGATTTCGACAGCCTGGCGCGCCACGGCACCACCATGGCAATTCATTTGGGGGTCAACCATTTGGAGAAGATTGTTACCGAGTTGCTGCCGCACTATGGCGCGGATTGCCCGATTGCCGTGGTGCACCGGGCGACCTGGCCGGATCAGGATTTTGCGACTGGCACGCTGACGGATATCGCAGAAAAGGTGACGGCCAAGGGGTTTCGGCGCACGGCGTTGATCATAGTGGGCCGGGTGTTGGCGGATGACAGCTTCAGTGAGTCTTCGCTGTATCGGGCAGGTCATGCGCACCTCTACCGGCCGTGAATACACACCGGACAAAAATGTGGGAGCGGGCTTGCTCGCGAATACGGTCTTTCAACCAGCACATCCGAGACTGATCCACCGCATTCGCGAGCAAGCCCGCTCCCACATTTAAACCTCTTTGCCAATTAAATATCGCAAGACACTGAATTTATTGAATAAAAAAAACGGCGCTCACGGGGCGCCGTTTTTTTTGTTCGCAGTGAACACCTTACTCAGTAGTAGGCGTTTTCTTTCTGCGTATGGTCAGTCACGTCACGTACGCCCTTGAGCTCCGGGATACGCTCGAGCAAGGTGCGCTCGATACCTTCGCGCAAGGTGACGTCCGCCTGGCCGCAGCCCTGGCAGCCGCCGCCGAACTTCAATACAGCAATACCGTCTTCCACTACGTCGATCAGGCTGACCTGGCCGCCATGGCTGGCCAGACCCGGGTTGATCTCGGTTTGCAGGTAGTAATTGATGCGCTCGTTGACCGGGCTGTCGGCGTTGACGTTCGGCACCTTGGCGTTTGGCGCCTTGATGGTCAACTGGCCGCCCATGCGATCAGTGGCGTAGTCGACCACTGCATCGTCGAGGAAGGCTTCACTGAAGTTATCGATGTACGCGGTGAAGCTTTTCAGCCCCAGGGCGGTGTCTTCAGGCTTTTCTTCGCCGGGCTTGCAATAGGCAATGCACGTCTCGGCGTACTGGGTGCCGGGCTGGGTGATAAAGACGCGGATGCCGATACCCGGGGTGTTCTGCTTGGAGAGCAGGTCAGCCAGGTAATCGTGGGCGGCGTCGGTAATGGTTATGGCAGTCATGGAAACTCCTCACAGGCTTGCCGGCAGTTTACGCCAAAATATTACGCAGGTACAAAGTCCTAGTGTTTTTGTCGGGAAATAGCGCCCCCTGCGGCCGGGTGACGCTTAGCGTTATATACCGCCGTTGTGCCGCAACCACTGGCTAGCATCGCCTCCAAGGCAATTTTCTCAGGAGGCAGCATGCCACACGACGCCACGCATACACCGTCGATCGAGACGCACCAACGGGTTTATCTGGCACAACTGCTTGAGTGCCAGAAGGCTCTTGAGGCGCTTCTCAGCGCACTGCCCGAAGCTGGTAAAACCCTCGTGAGCCTGCTTCACCTGAAGGTCCAGGCGTCTTTTCCTGGTCACCCGCTGCCAATTGCTCTGGATCAAGTACGTTGTGAGGAACATATCGAACTGTCCCACGCATCGGGCTCCACGCAGGTTCATGTAGAGCGCACGCCAGCCAGGACACTCAGCGCGTTGTTCAATGACAAGCCCTGGGGTGGGCCGGACTTTGAGGCGCCCAACCGCCGCTACCGCTACTGTGCGAAAACCACCTACCGCGTTAAAAGCAGCGACACCGAGCGCCCAATGCGCACTGTCCATCACACCACTTACAGCACACGGGCATTTGAAGCCTTCATCGACACACTTATTCGCAAGCCGTACAGCGCGTATCAGCAACAGCTGGATGAATTCTGGCGAGAGCCCGTTGAGCCTGGCAACCCGACCCGCCGCAGCCAACAACTGGCGCACCTGTTACGCAGGGTGCTGCAAAGTGAGGCCGCCCTGCGGGTTGAGGACCAGACGCTTGAGCAGCCCCACAAGACGCTGATCGACCAGATAAGCCGCCACCCCACCCGCCGCTCTCGCGCCCACCTGCCCGCAGAGCAAAGACCTTCGGCCTTGGCGATGTGCCTGGAAGGCCAGGACCAGGCGGCGGATATCCGGTTTGCCGGTGTATTCATCGCCACCGGGAAAACACTGCCCGCAGACATCACCCCCTACAGCGATGTGGGCGCTGTGGCACTGTTCATCCCCGGCGAAGGTATCCACGCGTTTGACTCCTTGCAGGCGCTGGATCAAGCACTGCGCAGCCGTTTCGGCGAAACAACGCCCAGTGACAGCCTGCTGGCGACGGTCCGCTGGCAAGATCAGGCCCGGGCGCACCACTACTTTAAAGCCGCCCCTCGCCTGTGCTACAGGCCCATTCCTGGAAATATCTTCGAGTACTGCGCACTCGCTTTATTGACGCTGCAAAAACATGACATCCGGTACGGCTGGTACCAAATGCCCCTGCATGAAACGGATACAGGACAGGTCAATGCGTTGTTTAACCGGCTGGCGCATATCGGCTCACTGCTGGATGTGCGGGGAATACTGCTGGAACGCGCCAAACGCTATGTATACGCGAGCCTGCCAGCCTGGTACCTCAACGCAAGTGCTGTGCACAAGCAAGCGCTGGATCGCCTTACACACGCCGAATGGACCGCCAACCAGGCCTTGGCAGCGCACGTCCGAGGCGTCAGCATCCCCGCTCTGTCGGTGTTTGCCCACGACGAGCTGGTCAAACAACTTGCCATCGACCATCCAGGCAAACGCGTTGACCCGAACACTATCACCGTCACCCTGACCCGCAGTCTCAACCCGGCCAGCCTTGGCGGGGGAGTCGGAGCCGATCAGGTCCCCAACTTCGAACCTGGGCAAACCCAGCCCCGTCAAACCATCACCCTGTCGCTGACCGAACTGGCATTACGCAACCTGCCCCCTTGGGATTTCAGCCTGTTCAACGTATTTACCGGGGAAGTCACCGCAATGTCCGCCTCCGGCAAGACCGCCGATGGCGATGCTGTCTCCTTCGATCAACCTTACCTGAAGTCGCTTGTACAAAAACTGGATGTCAGCAAAGCCTATGACCAACTGCTGCAAAGCCAGCTGATAGACCAGGGGGCGACCTTGCGGCGTGCATGGGCCGACGCCCATCGTGCCAGCATGGCCTGCGCTGCGCTGGCCGCACGGCTGGACACAGGAAGCCTGCTGGAGGATCGGGAACAACGTGGCTACCAATGGATCGACGCGCTCATTGAAGGCAGCAGCCCCACCAACCGCCGTACAGTGGAAGGGCATGCTGTCGTGGCCAGCTCATTGATGATCGGCAACTCGCCGAACACTCGAAACGGCTTTGAACTCAATGGCGTGGTGATCATCAGTGTGCAAAACCACAAGTCCGTGCCCAATGTCATTTTGTACACCCCCGGCGCGCCCACTGCACAGGCGTTCAAGGAGTTCAGTGACAGGGCCGCAATGCAAGCCTTCCTCAAACAACAATGGGCCACGTCCCCGGCGTGGCAGCACTATGTCATGCAGCAATTGTCGGCCCCCGGGCAGGCCGCACTGACCGAAAGCCCGCTGAGCGGCACCGTCCTGCTTGAGGATCTGGTGCGCAACGCCCGAAGCAGGATCGCCAACCCGTTCGAAACCGTCCATGTCACGGTGATAGACCGCCCTCTGCACGAGGCCTTGTATGAGCAGAAAGTCTTTACCTTAAGGCGCAACGCCGACCATGGCTCCACCAGCAATGCCGAAGTGCAAGAGCAGGCGTTCTGGAACAAGCTCATGTTGGGTGTGGAGTTGGCATTTGAGCTGATAGAACTTTTGCCCTTAATGGTGTTCTTCAGGACCCTGAATAACATCAGGCATGTGTTCCTGCTGCTCAAACAAACGGGTGCCAGCGCATCCAGAGCCAAGGCGCTCTGGTCCATTACCGGCGCAAGGGGGTTGGTGCGCGCCAACCCCACCTTGGGCGCATTCCCGGCCATACAGCCCGCTGTCAACCTCTCGGGCCTGGAGGTGGAGGTCGGCACCCAGGCGATGATGCCTATCGAGGGCAACCTGCTTCAAAGCACGTCCAGCGCCCAGCAGTATGTAGCGATCGGCGGCAAACACTATCTCAGCGATGTCGCCCAGGGGCAGCGCTTCATCTATCCGCCCAGCGTGGGCGGCAAAACCTTGCGCTACCCGCTGACACTGGATTCGACGCTGGGGCACTGGATAGCCGAGCCCATGCCGCGGCTGCGAGGCGGCATGGACCCGATTGAAAAAGGCCCGTACCACACCACCTATCGGGACTACGCATTGCCTCCCGCAGACCACGCCGAGTTGCCCACCACACTCAACCTGCAACCCGTCCGAGCGCTGGTATTGAGCCCATCGATCCTGACGCAAAACCAGGCAACCATGACGAGCATGTTGCACCTCTTCGCCATTCAGACCCGATTACGCCGACACGCCCGATATTTCATGAACCGTTTCACGCGCCCCGACCGGCTGATTGTGCTCCCCCCGCCAGACCTGTCACCCGGTTTACTCTTTAATCAGCTCTACAACCAGAGGCCTGGCGTCATAATCGGCGAGTCTCACCTATCGGGTATCGAGCGCAGAGTCCTGTTCGAAAACATTCCTGTGCTGCGAGAACTGGGTGTCCGGAAGTTTTTCTTCGAGATGTTCATCACCGATATTCATCAGTCGCACCTGGACCTCTTTAATGCCTCAGCCTCGGCTGCACTGCCGAGTATTCTGAGCGAGCGGATCGAGTTGGTGGACACTATTAATTCTGCACCTGGCGTGCATACCTACAGGCAACTGGTGGATGAAATACATGCGAACGGCTTGCAGGTCATGGCACTCGACATCAGTGCCAGTGCTCTGTACGTGCCGGGCGCCCTTGACGCGCCCGGCACCGCATCAGGTTTGCCCGCTCAATTGGACCGGCTCACGATGTTCAATTTTTTCGCCTACAAAAAAATCAATGCCGATGTCCCTTCCCTGCCCCAAGAGCGATGGCTGGCACTGATAGGCAGTGGGCACTGCAACTCACTTCAGGGCATCCCGGGAGTGGCTGAACTGACCGGTGCCATCAGCCTGCGTGTAACCAGCCGCGTCCCTGCCTTGCCCGTGCGTGTCTGGGCGGACCCCGGCGCAATGGTCCCCTCCATACCCCCACTCATGCTGAAAAGTGATCTATTGCTGAGAGTGACTGGCCCGGACGCACAGCGGCCTTTTACTCTTCGCATCCACGCCCCCCACCAGTTCCTGTTCACAAACCCCGCGCCTGAGCGCTTTTTTGTGCACTTCATGGATGAGGACCGTCGGATCATCGATGTTCCGGTCGTGATGGAAGGCACTCAAGTGCATGTAACCCATGACAGGTTCAACAGCCTGAGCAACCGACGCTTTATCAGCCTTTCGGCGCTCGCCGACGCGCTGACCGATGAGCTACACATGATTGAGGTGTGAAGCCACAGACTGCGCTAGAGGTTCTCATAGCGGTTCATGTCCAGCACGCCCTCTTCCACCGGCGTGGTTTCGTGGATGTACTGTGACAAATCATGGAAATACTGCCAGAACAGCGGGTGGCTGCGACGAATCCCCCAGCGGTCGACAATCTTCTCGAAACGCTTGGCGTCCTTGGCATTTTCCATTGCGGTGACGAACTCCGGCACTTCCTGAGCCGGAATATTGAACATGAAGTTCGGATAACTGCTCAGCACGCCCGGATAGATGGTCACCGTGTCCAGGCCAGGCTGATAGCGATAAGCCTCGCCCAGCAAGAACGCCACGTTGCTGTGTGCCCGGTTGCGCAACATGCTGTAAACCACGCGCTTGCCGCTGGTGGTTTCGATGCGCAACATCGTGGCTTCAGGCAACTGGTCAATCACCTTGAGCCCCGCCGCCGGGCGCGACGTCAGGCGGCTCAACGCCTGCTCGGCATCCTGCAACGCCGGGTCAATGCCGTCACGCGAGCAATAGGCGCCGGTGCAGCGGTTGATCGGGTCCGGGCTGGCGTTCAAGTCGCCGTAACGGGTCAGGAGCTGGTTGGCGAAGTCGCGTTTCGGATCTTTTTCGTCCAGGTGCAAACCCGTTGGTTTGTCGTCATCAATCGCTTCGTAGTCCAGCCACAGCTTGAGTTTGCCGCTGTTCTGGTACCAGTCGTCCATAAAACTGTCGCGGCTGTCAGCCGGCATCAGGCGCAGGAAGTTCTGCTCGGCGCCATTACGGATCAGGTCAAAATACAGGCGGGTCTGGGCCTGGTGCGACACGTTGCCGAATACGTCGAAATTCACTGCCAACTGATAATAGGTGCGTTCCAGCAGCGGGTAGTCGAACAGCCACATGGTTTGCGGCACTTCGCCGATCAGGCCCTTGGTCACCGAGGCGCTGTCGAAGTGGCGGAAGATGCTCAGCAACGCGTTGTCATTGCCGGCCCACAGGGTTGACCAGCTGGGTGGCGGTAAATCGGCGTAATTGTCGCGGCGCAGGGCTTCATATTGGTTGCGCTTGTCTCGATACGCCAGCCACAGGCTCAGCACGCTGCCGACATCGTCGTTCTGCCCGGGCATCGCCAGCAATGGCGTGGCCTGGCCACGGTAACGGGCATCGGTGATGTACAGGTCGTGATCGGGGTCCTGGAACAGGGTCCAGAAGTTGTCACGAATCACGTCCGTGGCAATCTGCCCACGGCACACCGGCCCGCGAATAAAGGTGCGCACGAAGTATTCGGCGTTATCCAGCATGAACTGGTAACGCGCCTTGGCCGGGATGGCTTCAAAGGTGGCGAACGGGTTGGCGCGGCTGCCCGGCCCATAGCCCGGCAAGGCGTTGACCTGCCAATTGTCGGCGTAGAACAGCTCCTTGACGCGTGCCATTTTCGCTGCGCTGAACGGATAGGTGATGTGGGTTTTATGCACAATCACCCCCTGCACCGGCCACAGGCGGTAATACACCTGGGTGCCAGGGTCGTCATTCGGGCGACGGGTGGCGATCAGGTCGATCGGCTGACCGCTTGGCGTGCGCGAGCGCACCCACTGGAAGTAATGCCCCGGCTCGCCGTTCTCGAAATAGATGTGGGCCAGGAACAAGTGCTCGAACAACCAGCGCGCCACCAGGCTTTCGCGAGCGCCGGGCCGGTTGAACAGATTTTCCCATTGCTGCACCTGCAACGCCTCTTTCGCGCTGGGCGCCAGGCCTTGCTCGTCGATAGGCGCGCCGGACGCCAGCCAGCGCTGCAGCGTCTGATATTGCTGGTCAGTCAGGCCGGTCACGGCCAGCGGCATGCCTTCCTTGGGATGGCTACCGGCGTAAGCATTGAATTCGCCCGGCATGGCGCACATATTTTCGCGGTTCAGGCCCAGCACGATGTCATCGGGCAACTTGGCATTGGGCTGCAGCGGCGCGTTGTGGCCCAGCTCCAACATGCGCGCCATCAAGGCGGCCTGGCTGCCCTGGGCGTCCAGCACCGAGTAGAAGCCTTTCTGCTGCCAGGCTTGTTTGCCGAAGGCGTCATAGAACAAGCGCGTGGTAGGCGTGGCCTGGCTGCGTTCGCCATCGTAGACCGGCACTTTGCTCGCGCCCCGGGCCGCGCCTTCGGCACTGCCCAGGTTCAGTTGGCAGGCGGAGTCGTAGCAGGCATGGCAGGCCACGCACTTCTCGGTAAAAATCGGCTGGATGTCGCGGGTATAGGAAAGCGCGGGAGCCGGGCTTTGCGCCTGAGTGCTACTGGCAATCAGCAGCAGCACCGCGCTGACGATAAGACGAAATGACATGTACCCGGTCCCGATTCAAGGCGTGCGCTGAAAAATTGCCGGTGATTCTACCGGGCCACGGCCCGTAACAACATGAGCGATATTCATGCAAAATTTGCGCATACTCTAAATCGGCGCAGGTTTGCTATGATTGCCGCCCTCCGAAATGCCTGACCAGAGTAGTCCCATGTCCGATCGTAGCGTTCGTCTGCAAGCCCTTCATCAAGCCCTCAAGGAACGCATCCTGATCCTCGACGGCGGTATGGGCACGATGATCCAGAGCTACAAGCTTGAGGAAAATGACTACCGTGGCAAACGCTTTGCCGACTGGCCGAGCGATGTGAAGGGCAACAACGACCTGCTGGTGATCACTCGCCCTGACGTGATCGGCGGCATCGAAAAAGCCTACCTGGATGCTGGCGCCGACATCCTTGAAACCAACACCTTCAACGCCACGCGCATTTCCATGGCCGACTACGGCATGGAAGAGCTGGCCTATGAACTGAACGTGGAAGGCGCACGCCTGGCGCGCAAAGTCGCCGATGCCAAGACCGCGGAAAACCCGGCCAAGCCGCGTTTCGTCGCCGGCGTCCTCGGCCCGACCAGCCGCACCTGCTCGCTGTCCCCGGACGTGAACAACCCCGGCTACCGCAACGTGACCTTCGATGAGCTGGTGGAAAACTACACCGAAGCCACCAAAGGCCTGATCGAGGGCGGCGCCGACCTGATCCTGATCGAGACCATCTTCGACACCCTCAACGCCAAGGCGGCGATCTTTGCCGTACAGGGCGTGTTCGAAGAGCTGAATATCGAACTGCCGATCATGATCTCCGGCACCATCACCGATGCCTCCGGCCGCACCCTGTCGGGCCAGACCACCGAAGCGTTCTGGAACTCGGTAGCCCACGCCAAACCGATTTCGGTCGGCCTGAACTGCGCCCTGGGTGCCAGCGAGCTGCGCCCGTACCTGGAAGAGTTGTCGAACAAGGCCAACACCCACGTTTCCGCGCACCCTAACGCCGGCCTGCCCAACGAATTCGGCGAGTACGACGAGCTGCCGTCGCAAACCGCCAAGGTTATCGAAGAGTTCGCCCAGAGCGGTTTCCTCAACATCGTCGGCGGCTGCTGCGGCACCACGCCGGGCCACATCGAAGCCATCGCCAAGGCCGTGGCCGGCTATGCGCCGCGCGTGATCCCGGACATTCCGAAGGCCTGCCGCCTGTCGGGCCTGGAGCCGTTCACCATTGATCGCAGCTCGCTGTTCGTCAACGTCGGCGAGCGTACCAACATCACCGGTTCCGCCAAGTTCGCCCGGCTGATCCGTGAAGACAACTACACCGAAGCCCTCGAAGTCGCCCTGCAGCAGGTGGAAGCCGGCGCTCAGGTGATCGACATCAACATGGACGAAGGGATGCTCGATTCGAAGAAGGCCATGGTGACCTTCCTCAATCTGATTGCCGGCGAGCCGGACATCTCCCGCGTGCCGATCATGATCGACTCCTCCAAATGGGAAGTGATCGAAGCCGGCCTCAAGTGCATCCAGGGCAAGGGCATCGTCAACTCGATCAGCATGAAAGAAGGCGTCGAGCAGTTCATCCATCATGCCAAACTGTGCAAACGCTATGGCGCCGCCGTGGTGGTGATGGCGTTCGACGAGGCCGGCCAGGCCGACACCGAAGCGCGCAAGAAAGAAATCTGCAAACGCTCTTACGACATCCTGGTGAACGAAGTCGGCTTCCCGCCGGAAGACATCATCTTCGACCCGAATATCTTTGCGGTCGCCACCGGTATCGAAGAACACAACAACTACGCCGTCGACTTTATCAACGCCTGCGCCTACATCCGTGACGAGCTGCCGTACGCGCTGAGCTCCGGTGGCGTGTCCAACGTGTCGTTCTCGTTCCGTGGCAACAACCCGGTACGCGAGGCGATCCACTCGGTGTTCCTGCTGTATGCAATCCGCAACGGCCTGACCATGGGCATCGTCAACGCCGGCCAGCTGGAGATCTACGACCAGATCCCCGCCGAGCTGCGTGACGCCGTGGAAGATGTGGTGCTCAACCGCACGCCGGAAGGCACCGACGCCCTGCTCGCCATCGCCGACAAGTACAAGGGCGACGGCAGCGTCAAAGAGGCCGAGACCGAGGAATGGCGCGGCTGGCCCGTGAACAAGCGCCTGGAACATGCACTGGTCAAGGGCATCACCACGCACATTGTTGAAGACACCGAGGAATCGCGGTTGTCGTTCGCGCGCCCGATTGAAGTGATTGAAGGCCCGCTGATGTCCGGCATGAACATCGTCGGCGACCTGTTCGGCGCGGGCAAAATGTTCCTGCCCCAGGTGGTGAAATCCGCCCGCGTGATGAAGCAGGCCGTGGCCCACTTGATTCCGTTCATTGAGCTGGAAAAGGGCGACAAGCCGGAGGCCAAGGGCAAGATTCTGATGGCCACCGTAAAGGGCGACGTGCACGACATCGGCAAGAACATTGTCGGCGTGGTACTGGGTTGCAACGGCTATGACATCGTCGACCTGGGCGTGATGGTGCCAGCGGAGAAGATCCTGCAGGTGGCCAAGGAGCAGAAGTGCGACATCATCGGGCTGTCCGGCCTGATCACGCCGTCGCTGGACGAAATGGTGCACGTGGCCCGCGAGATGCAGCGCCAGAACTTCCACCTGCCGCTGATGATCGGTGGCGCCACCACCTCCAAGGCGCACACGGCGGTGAAGATCGAGCCCAAATACAGCAACGATGCGGTGGTGTACGTTACCGACGCCTCGCGCGCGGTGGGCGTGGCGACACAGCTGCTGTCCAAGGAATTGAAAGCCGGTTTTGTCGAGCGTACCCGCGAGGAATACGTGGAAGTGCGCGAGCGCACCGCCAACCGCAGCGCCCGTACCGAGCGCCTGAGCTACCCGGCCGCCATCGCCAAGAAGCCGCAGTTCGACTGGACCACCTACACCCCGGTGGTGCCGACCTTTACCGGCGCCAAAGTGCTGGACAATATCGACCTCAAGGTGCTGGCCGAATACATCGACTGGACGCCGTTCTTTATTTCCTGGGACCTGGCCGGCAAATTCCCACGCATCCTCGACGACGAAGTGGTGGGTGAAGCAGCGCGTGCGCTGTATGCCGACGCTCAGGAAATGCTCGCCAAGCTGATCGACGAAAAACTCATCAGCGCCCGCGCAGTGTTCGGCTTCTGGCCGGCCAACCAGGTCAAGGACGATGACCTGGAAGTTTACGGCGATGACGGCAAGCCCCTGGCAACCCTGCATCACTTGCGCCAGCAGATTATCAAGACCGACGGCAAGCCGAACTTCTCCCTGGCCGACTTCGTGGCGCCCAAAGACAGCGGCGTGACCGACTACGTGGGTGGTTTCATCACCACCGCCGGCATCGGCGCCGAAGAAGTGGCCAAGGCCTATCAGGACGCGGGCGACGACTACAACTCGATCATGGTCAAGGCCCTGGCCGACCGCCTGGCCGAAGCCTGCGCCGAGTGGCTGCACCAGCAGGTGCGTAAAGACTACTGGGGCTATGCCAAGGACGAGCAACTGGACAATGAAGCGCTGATCAAGGAGCAGTACAGCGGCATCCGCCCTGCCCCCGGCTACCCGGCGTGCCCGGATCACACCGAGAAAGGCACCTTGTTCCAGCTGCTCGACCCGCAAGCGCGCGAAATGGAAGCCGGCCGCAGCGGCGTATTCCTCACCGAACACTACGCAATGTTCCCGGCGGCGGCAGTCAGCGGCTGGTATTTCGCCCACCCGCAGGCGCAGTACTTTGCCGTGGGCAAGATCGACAAGGACCAGGTGACGAGCTACACCGCACGTAAAGGCCAGGACCTGAGCGTGACCGAGCGTTGGCTGGCGCCGAACCTGGGCTACGACAACTGATCGGCTAGTTGCCCAGCGCGGCGATTTCCCGCGCTGACAACTGCATCATCAACGTTTGCCGTTCAACTTCGTTGGCCTTTTGCAGGGCGTCCATCTTCTGGAGGTACTCCGAGTTGATATCGGGGTACTCATCCTCCAGCGCCAGGAATTTGGCTTGAAGGGCTTCTTGCTGCCCGGCGAAGTCGTCGGGGTATTTCTCCAGCAAATACTCTTTCCAGTAGGTGCGCGCGATCAGTTGCTCGTTGAATGCCGGTGTCTGTTCCTGCTCAAGGACCTTCTGATAAGCCGCTTCCAAGTCTGCTGGTCTCACGCCTGAAAGGCCTTCAAACAGCATGTTTTTGGGCTGCCTCGGCAGCCCCAGGCGCTCAGCCAGGCCGACCCGATAGGCCAGACGAATTTCCGCAGGGTCAATGTGCGGGTTGATTTGAATACGCTCGCCGGCGATCGCTTCCAATTGGGCCAGGCGGAATAACCCCCGGGACAGTTTCAGCAGTGCCCGGCCTTTGTCAGTGGGGTCAACCTCGCGCAAGGCATTGAACTCATACACCTCGACCTCCAATGCATTGAACAGCAAAATTCGGCCATCGCCGCAGGTCACGCGATGCCTCGAAGCCCGAGCGATGCCCATGAGCCGCTCACGCAGTGCCGTATCGACATACGCGCCTTCCACAACGTCCCAGACCCGTCCGGCAAGACCGGCGCGGTCCTGGATGAAGTCGAGTGTGTGGCGCAGTTGCGCCAGGATGTTGGCAAAATCCCCGGTGCTGTCTGCGCCCATCACCGTATCCCACATCTCGTGTTTCTCGGAGTCTGCCGCGACACCTTCAAACCAGCGGTCTTTCTGGGTTTGCGCGGATTCAAGCTCAGGGTGGACGTCAGCGCCCTCGTCATCAAACACACCCGCGCCGCCTCCCTCCAGCTCGCGGTCAATGTCCCCAGCGGTATAACCCAAGCCTTGTCCGGTTTCGTTGAAGTATTCACGTAGCCGGATGAACTCTTGCGCCATCAACGGGTTATCGGACAAGTCAGTACCCGCCATCAGGGCTGCATGTTGCTGTTCAAGTGCGCCGGGGGGAAGTTCTTCAAACGCGTTACTCCTCAGGTTCAGGTGGTTCAGCACGGGTGCTTCCAAGGCTCCCGTCGGCCAGTCGGATAACAGGTTTTGGCTCAGATCAAGGCTTTGCAAGTGATCAAGACCGGTCATGTCAAACGTCTCCAATCGGTTTTGCCACAAGTCCAGTACTCGCAAACGCGGCAAAGCGCGCAGTACGTGTTGCAACGGCCCGCTCGTCAGCAGCGCGTTATTACCGACGCCCAAATGGGTAAGGTCTGCCAGATGGCTGACGGATTCGGGCAATGCACCCAGCGAGTTGTCATTGAGCAGCAGATGGTTCAACCGGGGAAAAGCGCGTACAAATGCGTCCGGAATACGCGTCAGCCGTGCACCACTGACGTTCAGTGATCCCACATGGCTGAAGGTGGCCTTCAGCTCCGGCAAGTCCCCCAGGTTCAGCCCGCTCAAGTCAACGCTATAGTCAGCCCCAGATTCTGCGGTACGCACATCGCTCAGCGTTTCTCGCCAGCAGGTCAGCAGGCGGTCTGCAGCCCGTCGGCGGTCGGTGGCGTTCGCCCATCCGTCACGGCTGCGGGTTGCAGGGCGATCGATCCAGGTATTGAAGTCCTGGACCATTGTTTCGTATTGCACCTGCCACTGGCGCAATGCGGCTTCAATGTCCAGGGCACTGACCTCTTGTGCAAGCCATGTATTGATTCGCTGGATAGCTTGAGCTGCATCCAGCTGAGGATCAAGCCGTTGCAGGCGCTCGGCGGATGTCAACGGCAGATCAGGCACTGCACCCGGTAAAGGCAGCAGCAGGTCCGGTTGCTGCGCCACCTCCACCGGGAAGAACTCCGGATCACCCCCGGTCCTGCCGGCGGCCAGCAAGCCTCGTTCTATCCCGAACGGATTGACGAACAGGGTCGACAGCGGTGTACCGGGGCCGGTACTGATTGCAAATGCCTGCGCCCTGGCCAGTGCCGGCGGGCTTAAGCGGCAGCCGCGCAAACTGGTGCCTGACAGCAGCACTTCGTGCCCTGTCCATGCAGCATCGGGAATGGTCTGGACAGCGCTGTAACTCAGGTCCAGGAAACCCAGCTGCGGTAAGCTGAGCACACCTTCAGGCCATGCCGTGATGTGGGTCCGCGCCAGGTTCAGTGACCTCAGTTCAGTCAACGAAGTGACCGTCAGGTTGCCGACGCGATTTCGCGACAAGTTCAGCCGCTGCACACTGCTCAAGCGGTTCAATCGCGCCTGGGTCGACGCCGTGATCGTCAGTTCATTGCCGGACAGGTTCAGGTCAGTCAGTTGCGGCAACGCTTCAAGGGCCTGGGGCAGCTCGGTCAAGCGGTTATCATGCAGGTCGAGTTCACGCAGGTGAGGAAACCCGCTCAGGAACTCATTGAGCTGTGTGGCCGTCAGCTTGGCGCCCCCCAGTCTCAGGCAACGGACTTGCTCAAAGACAACTTCATTCAAGGCCGGCAAGTCGCCCGGAGCACCGAACTCCCACAAGCTCAACGTTTCTGCTGCATCGGGCTCTGAGCGACCACGGGACGGCCCTGCCACAGGCTCGCTAGGCGCATACCTGGCCCTTTGCGCATCGCGCCAACAGTCCCGCAACTTGTCCGCCAATCGTGAGCGGTCAGCGCCACTCATTTGTTCGCCATCCACCCGTGGAGCCGGGACACCTTCCCACTGCACCAGAGAGGCATTCAAGTCGTGGTATTGCTGACGCAACGCCTCGATCTTCGCCAGCAACGCCCGGTTCGACAACCCCTCTTGCTTCAGGGCGGCGAAGGCATTGGACGCGAACGTTTGATCACGGGGTACCAAATCTTCAAGTTGCCCCTTGCAGAAGTCCCCCACCATCTTCGACTCATCCACCAGATGAGCCGGATTTTCATGCAGGTACTCAAAAGCCCTCATGAACGCCTGTTGTTCCAACGCCTTCCAGTTCAACTGCAAGCCACGCCACAACCGTTCATGCCCACTGAAGAGCGCATCAGGCAGCGATGCAATTTTTGTCGACGACAGGTCCACTGATTCAAGGCTGTCGAGCGTCAGAAGACCCGTTGGCCATTCACGCAGGTTTCCACTGAGCGTGACCTTACGCAATGCCGTAAAGGTGCTGTAGTCCAGTACCGGAAGGCTCCCGCGCAAGTACAACTCTTGCAACTGAGTCATGCCCTGCAGCGCTTGGGTCAATGCCGGTGAATAGGTCGTGAACCCTTCCTGCAGCTCAAGGCTCAGTTCGGTAATGCGGTTGAGTGCGGGCAATTGGTCGGCCAGGCTCGCCACACCTTCCATGCCGCCGAGAATTTCAAGCTTCTTTAATGCGCTGAAACGCGGCACAAGCGTGCCATCCGCCAGCTGGGAGCTGTATACCTGCACGGCGCTGACATGGGAAAAATCAGCATCCCACGCCGGCAGTTCGTCTGCCCCCAGCAGCGAAAGCCTGTACGCGGGTGTCATCCCGCGATAAAGCCCGCCTCGCCAGCAGGCAATGATCCGATTGGCGATGTCACGTCGACCCTGCCCGAACCGGGCTGCCCAAGGCTGCGATGCAGCACTTTCAACCCAGCCATCAAGTACCGTATTGAGCCCCTCAAACTCCCTGCGGCGGTTTTCCAACAGGTGGAACACTTGCTGATCGCTATCCCCCGCAAGCTGGCGGCTCCTGATAAATTGCAACGCTTGATCGTCAGTGATATTGGGATAGATATCCCGCACTCTCGCGATCAATGGCGCATCGGCGAAGCCCGCGACCTCACCACTGGCGGCATAGCCAATCCGGCCTGGCCCTCGACGCAAGCGTCCTGTACCGCCCCCGCGCTTGAGGATTTGCGACATGGCGTCACGATGGCTGCACGCATAATCAGCCACCTGCTCGCGCAAGGCTTCACTCGGGTTTTCCCCCAGGGAACGCCGCCATGCATCCGGTAGCACTTCCAGCAGCGACTCGAACAGATTCCGGCCATCCGTGGCGGCGCTATTGAGCGCCCTGCCCTCAGTGTCCATGGCCAGAAAACCATCCCCGTTTTTGATCAGGTAATACCGCACCGACGCCTGCTCACTGCCGATGCTGTCTACCAACGGTCCCTCAATACCAAGAGAGCGCACTTCTACCCGAATATCCGTCGACCAGCCGGGCATTTGCTCCAGGCTGTGCAACGCCAGCCGGTCACTGGCCGTGGATGCCAGGTTTTCCAGGTACAAGCCGGCAAGTGCCTGGCTCAAACGGCCCTGATGCAGGGGCACACGAATGGCCTTGGCCAGCGCCAAGGGGATGCGCCCGGTGCTGCGCAACTGGCTCAACTCGTCGGCGCTGGCACTGCTCAGTACCTGCTGCGCGGCCTCTGGCGACAATGACGGGAAAGCGCGCTGCAGAGCCTTCGTATCGGCATCTGGCGCGGCTTGACCGCTCAGCAAGCTGTCGAACAACGACTTTTTTCGGCTTTGTGCGTAATCGGCCAAGCGTTCTCTGAAGAGCTGCATGCGATCCGCGTTCGTCTGGGTGCTTTCAGGGCCCAGCAAACGAGTGGTCTGCGTTTCGTCCAGGCCTGCGAGGATTTTTTCCGGCAACTTCCCGGCGGCGACCTCAGAGCGGGTGATTTTGATCGGCCGTTTTGCAGTGCCCGCGCCATAGCGCTTTGAAGTCGCCCAGGATTCCGGGCTGCTTAGCACTTCAATCTCAACCTCAACCGGCCATCCGGGCATTTCCACGGCCAGCGGAACGACGAATTGACCAGGCTCCTCCATGGGGGTTCCTGCGCGGACTTGCCCGATCACTTCGTCCACCTGCCGGTCAACCTCGAACAGCCGCGCCGCTTGCGCAAACTCCGGGGGCGCAGCTTCATTATCAACGTGCAGTGCACGCAGGGCCTCATCGCTGAACCCGCTGACCTGCGCGATCCGCTCCACTTGTGCGTCGGTGAAGCGCTCCATATGCGGCCCGACGCGTCGTAGCAATGCCAAACGCTGCCATTGCAGCGGTCGTTCCAGGCGATGATGCCAGGCGCCGGAGCCGTTATGCTGCAAAACTGGCTCAAAAGCGTCTCTGTCGTACGGGTGCTTGATCCGCCATTGTTTGAGCGCCGGGTCGAAAGTCGTTTCGTAAGTATCGCCATCCAGCGTGATACAGGTCTTGCCGGCGGTTTCATACTGTCCCAGGGCATTGGGTTTGAGGCCTTTGAGCGAAATATTGCTTTTGTACGTCGCAAGGTCCGGATGCCATAAACGCAGCTTGCCAAAAGGTAATCGCACCCGGGTCATCCCGTTGACGAACGCCGACGGCACTATCGGCGGCGCCTTGCTTGCCGCAGCCCCCAGTACCGCCATGAACGCGACGTTCTGCATGACCGAGGTCAAATGCGCCCAGGCTTCTTCACTGTCGCCGGCGCTCCACGCTTCAACGCCTTGATACACCTCATAGCCCAGTTGTATGGCAGTGACAGCCATCATCACCTCGCCCACGCCGGGCACAAAAAACGCCGCGACATTGAGCACATTCAACCCCCATTCGGCCCAGTGCATGAGCCGATTGACCCAGGCATCGTGATCAACCTGCTCGGTGGGCACCGCCAGCAGCTTTGCGTTGGACTTGACGCGTACCAGGTGCTTTTCATAGAGATGGCCGAACACTTCGGTGTCTATAAATGACTCTTTGGCGTGCAGTTTGACGTCGTCGTTCCAAACGGACTCGTAAATGCCATTGGCAAAAACCTTGGGGTTGTAGTTCGGACCCGGGCGCACAGGGTGCGGGTTCCAACGCAAGACTTTCAACTGGCTTTTGAGCCGTCGCCAAAATGTCGGAGCTTGATCCTGGGGTAAAAGGCCAGCAACAAAACGCTGATAGCTGGGTGAGCGCAGCTTGATCACCCACTGCTTGAAAAACGCCTCGATCGAGCGGTACTCCTTGAGCGGCTCCAACGGGTCGCCCGGGATCCATACGATGATGCGGCTGGAGACGAGCAACGACCCGTATTGCCTGACTCTGGGAGGGACGAAATCAGTGACTACAGCCCGCCTGCGCAAGGTAGAGCTGATAATCACCACGTCGCTCACGTCAGCCCCCAGCAGATTCAATTGGCTGTACGCCAGCGGCCAACCATAAAACGATGGCGTGGGCGAGCCATCAAGGAGCGCGAGCATCGTTGTGCAGGCAGATTCGCTGATTGCCGCGCGTATTCGGGCGATATGGACCTGGACCCGCAACGTATCCTTGTTGGCCTCGATCATCTGCTGGCGCACCTGTGCAGCAGTCGCGGGTGTTTCAAACACCCTGCTCAGGTGCTCCTGGTACTGCTTGCCCACATCCAGCTCGCGGCACAGGCTGGCGAACTCCGCAGGTTTGATCGCCAGCCTGTCGCGCAGGTGGTAGCGCACTTTCGCAAACGGATACTTATCTTGTTTATCGTAAAGGATCTGCTGCAGTGAGCCCGCCGGCGCCAGCCCGCTGGTTTCCTGCAACGCGATCTCATCAAACGGCTCATCGGCCTGGAAGTTGCGCAGCGCCGCTTGCAACAACGATTGCTGAGTCATATGGTTCGGCGCGCGCATATGGTAAATCAGGGTCTTGTTGACGTCGGGAGCCAGGCCGAACTGTTTGCGCAGGGCTTCGAGCAGCAACGGCTCGGCAAACTCGGTAATACCTTTGAAATCTTTCAGCACAGTAGCCAGAGCCTGGCTTGACGCTTGGCGCCGTACACCGCTGTCTATCAAGGCCTGGCGCAGTTGCGGGCTGGCGGCAGCGAACGTGTCGGGAAAGGCCTGCTTGAATTGCTGCACCGGGTCGCGGGCACGTTGCAACGCCGGGATATCCGATACCGCCAGATGTTTGATCCAGCCAGGCAGCTTGGCCTTGATGAATGAAGTATGAAATGAAGGGGTGGGCATGTTGCGGATTCCTGATGCGTCATGAAGAAGCATCAGAAAATCACGTCACAGGCACCTTAAAGCGGTGCACTGTTGTGGCCTTCAGCACGCGCGCTAGCGCACTCAAGCGCCCCAGGCCCTATCATCAAAAATGCCGCTGTGGCGGTTTTTGACTTCCGCAACGGGCATGACGACATGCGGTCCCCTGCGCAAACCCAATAGCGGTTTTCGCAAAAAGATCAGAGAAGGAAAGCGCAGTGACGACAACCTCCAGGCTCGAGAAGGATTGTCTATGCTGTCTTTCACACATCTTGTGTCGAGGGATGTATGGACGATCCGGTCAACAACAAGCCGCCTACCTTCTGGCAGATGCTGCACAGCGTCATGGCTGCTGCTTTTGGCGTGCAGAGCGGCAAAAACCGCGCGCGTGATTTCACCCACGGCAAGCCCAGCCACTTTGTGATCCTGGGCATCCTGTTTACGGTGGTATTTGCCTTGACCCTGTTCGGCATCGTTAAGCTGGTGCTGCTGATGGCCGGCGTTTAGCGCAGCAGCCACTGCAGGCTGAACGGGTAGCGGTAGGATGAAGGCTTGCCCACGGCCGACATCCCACGAAAATCCACGGACGGCAAAGGCCCCAGCAAACGCTGCGCCTGCCGGGCATCAATCAGTTGGAACAGCGCTTCCTGACGGTCACGCCCGCCGTAGGCGCTGATGTCCACGCCCCTGGCATCGTCATTGATCAGCACCATCGCCCAGCCGCCCAGGGTGAAGTGCCCCGCGACCAGAGTGGTGAGCCGTCCCTCCAAACGCGCTTTCAAGGCAGCCGGCGAGCTGTTAGCGGCACTGAACAATACATCTTTGCCCGGCGTGCGCCCGCTGCCTTGCAGGGCCTGCATGGCGCCCAGCGCCATCTCATCATTGGCCGACCACACCAGCGCCGTCTGCGGGTAGCGCTTGAACAGTTGCGTGGCCTGCTCGAAAGCCCGCTGGCGGCTCCATTCGCCGTAGACCAGCTGGCGCAAGCGCACTTGCGGGTGTTCCGCCAGAGCGCGGCGCAGGCCCTGCTCGCGCAGTTGTGAGACGGGGGTATTTTTCGCGCCGGAAAACGCCAGCAAATCGATGGTCACACCCGGCGCAACCGGGCCGTGCTGGCGCAGCAGGTCGGAAAGCATCAGATAACCGGCCTGCTCGTCATCGGCCACCAGGCTGCCGATCCAGTTGGTGTCGCGGTGGGCATCGAGCAGTTGCACCTGGTCGGCCGTCAGGCTGTTGTTCACCATCAGCAGCTTGACCCCACTGCCCCGGGCCATGCGCAGGATCTGCGGCGCCACGTACTCTTCGTTCACCAGCACCAGGTAGTCCGGCCGCTCGTTGCCTTGCAGCACTTGCCGCGCCTGATTCACCGTGTTTTGGCCATCACGCTCGGAATAACGCACACGCAAATCCAGGCCGAGGTCCTTGGCCGCGGCCTGCATGAATTGCGTGTAGCTGACCCAGAAGGTTTCAGTCGACATGCCAGGGTTGAGAAACACCACCGACGTCGCATGGGCCATCGCCCCGTACGCCGATCCCAGCAACCACGCACACGTAATCAGAACCTTCAACATAGTTGTTCAAGCCTTGAACGTTGAGCGCCATGATAATGGCAATGCGACACTCAATGAAGGCTCAATCAACGCTCTTTTACTGGTGGCTGACCCAGAAGACTGCGGTTCCCACCACCAGGATGATCAGGAACAAAATTGCCCAGGCATCAACGGTACTGTCGGGTTTACGGGCTTTTGTAGAATTGCTCATCGCATCGCCTCTTGTCGGTTTTATAGGTGATTGCACTAAGACTCGACGACAGTAAAGACCACACTTGCCCCCATGACAAATGTGGGCATTGCGAGAATCAGTCTCATTAGTCATTTTGGTTATTTACATATACTCAAACATCACTTTTGCGCATAAACGCAAACTGGTATCGTGCGCCGGCTCCGTTGGGAGTGCGCGGCCGTGCGCGCAGATTTGCCGAGAACAGGACCTATATGTACGTATACGACGAATACGATCAGCGCATCATCGAGGACCGCGTCAAGCAGTTCCGTGATCAGACCCGACGCTATCTGGCAGGTGAACTGAGCGAAGAAGAGTTCCGCCCTCTGCGCCTGCAAAATGGCCTTTATGTTCAGCGCTTTGCGCCGATGCTGCGGGTGGCCGTGCCTTATGGCCAACTGACGTCGCGCCAGACGCGCATGATGGCCAAGATTGCCCGTGACTTCGACAAAGGCTACGCCCACATCAGTACCCGCCAGAACGTACAGTTCAACTGGCCGGCGCTGGAGGACGTGCCCGACATCCTGGCTGAATTGGCCACCGTGCAGATGCACGCCATTCAGACCAGCGGTAACTGCCTGCGCAACGTGACCACCGACCAATTTGCCGGCGTTGCCGCCGACGAGTTGATCGACCCACGCCCCTGGTGCGAAATCGTCCGTCAATGGACCACCTTCCACCCTGAGTTCGCCTTCCTGCCCCGCAAGTTCAAGATCGCCATCAATGGCTCGACCTCGGACCGTGCGGCCATTGAAGTGCACGATATCGGCCTGGAGCCGGTGCACAACGCAGCCGGCGAGCTGGGCTTTCGCGTATTGGTCGGTGGCGGCCTTGGCCGTACGCCGGTGGTCGGCGCCTTCATCAACGAATTCCTGCCGTGGCAAGACCTGTTGAGCTACCTCGACGCCATCCTGCGGGTCTACAACCGCTACGGCCGTCGTGACAACAAGTACAAGGCCCGGATCAAGATCCTGGTCAAGGCGCTGACCCCTGAGGTGTTTGCCCAGAAAGTCGACGCTGAAATGGAACACCTGCGCGGCGGCCAGACCACCCTGACCGACGCCGAAGTCCACCGCGTTGCCAAGCATTTTGTCGATCCGGACTACAAGGCCCTGAGAGATCAGACCGCCGAGTTGGCCGAACTCGACCAGCAGCACCCGGGTTTCGCCCGCTGGCGCAGCCGCAACACCCTGGCGCACAAGAAGCCGGGCTATGTGGCCGTGACCCTGTCGCTCAAACCCACCGGTGTTGCACCGGGCGATATCACCGACAAGCAACTGGACGCCGTCGCCGACCTGGCTGACCGCTACAGCTATGGCCAACTGCGCACCTCCCACGAGCAGAACATCATTCTCGCGGACGTGGAGCAGAGCCAACTGTTCACCCTGTGGGGCGAGCTGCGCGAAGGCGGTTTCGCCACGCCGAACATCGGCCTGTTGACCGACATCATCTGCTGCCCGGGCGGCGACTTCTGCTCCCTGGCCAACGCCAAGTCGATCCCGATCGCCGAGTCGATCCAGCGCCGTTTCGACGACCTGGACTACCTGTTCGACATTGGCGAGCTGGACCTGAACATCTCCGGTTGCATGAACGCCTGTGGTCACCACCACGTCGGCCACATCGGCATTCTGGGTGTGGACAAGAAAGGCGAAGAATTCTACCAAGTGTCCCTGGGCGGCAGCGCCAGCCGCGATGCGAGCCTGGGCAAGATCCTGGGCCCGTCCTTCGCCCAGGAAGCCATGCCTGAAGTGATCGGCAAACTGATCGACGTGTACGTCGAGCAGCGCACCGAAGATGAGCGTTTCATCGATACCTATCAGCGCATCGGCATCGACCTGTTCAAGGAGCGCGTCTATGCAGCGAATCATTAAGAACAACGAAGTCCTCGACGAAACCTGGCACCTGCTGCCAAAAGACGCGAGCTTCGATGGCATCTCCAACTGCGACGACCTGATCGTGCCGCTGGCGCTGTGGCGCGAACACGCCCACGCCCTCAAGGCCCGCGACGGCGGCCTGGGTGTGTGGCTGGACGCCGAAGAAGAAGCCGAAGAAATCGGTGACGACGTGGAACACTTCCAGGTCATCGCCCTGAACTTCCCGGCCTTCACCGACGGGCGCAACTACTCCAACGCCCGCCTGCTGCGTGACCGTTACGGTTACAAGGGCGAGCTGCGCGCGATTGGCGATGTGCTGCGCGACCAGTTGTTCTACCTGCGCCGCTGCGGGTTCGATGCCTTCGCCTTGCGCGCCGACAAAGACCCGTACGAAGCCCTGGAAAGCCTCAAGGACTTCTCGGTGACGTACCAGGCTGCAACGGATGAGCCGTTGCCACTGTTCCGTCGTCGCTAAGCGAGAGCGCAAAAAAGCCCCGGCATGCCGGGGCTTTTTTATGGCTGCGGTTTAATCGACGCCAACACCTGCTGCTGCCCCATGGAACACGGCACGCCTTCAGGCTGGGCGCGCACCGCCTCGATCACGCCGAGCAACTGCGCCTTGCTGTGGGCCAGTTGCGCTTGCATCACTTCGATCTGCGCCACCTTGCGTTCCAGCCCTTCAATCAACTCCTCACGCTTGTGCTCGCCCGGGGCCGGCATCAGCGCCTTGAGTTCCTGCAAGGTGAACCCGGCCTGTTGCGCGCTCTGAATCAATTGCAGGGTTTGCAGCGCCTCTTCTGAATAACGCCGGTAGCCATTGGCCTGGCGCCCCACCTGGCTGATCAAGCCTTCGGCCTCATAAAAGCGAATACGCGACGCGGCCAGCCCGCTCTGTTTTGCCAACTCACCGATATTCATCGCCAAACCCTGCTTGACATTAAAGTTAACTTTAAGCTTAGCCTGAGGCCTCCCCCGCTCAGGAGTCAACCCAATGTCACCCTTTGAAGCCTTGCAACTGCCCAATGGCCAAGTCCTCTCCAACCGTATCGCCAAGGCGGCGATGGAGGAGAACATGGCAGACGTGCACCAGGCCCCGTCGCGCGAACTAAAGCAGTTGTACAAGACTTGGGCCGAAGGTGAACCGGGCCTGCTGATTACCGGCAACGTGATGATCGACCGCCGCGCCATGACCGGCCCCGGCGGCGTGGCCCTGGAGGACGAGCAGCACCTGGCCAGCTTCCGTGAATGGGCCGACGTCGCGCGGGCCAAAGGCGTGCACTTCTGGGTGCAGCTCAGCCATCCGGGGCGCCAGACCCCAGGCAATCTGCGCCAGCCTTCCGTGGCACCTTCGGCCGTTGCGCTGGACCTGGGCGGTTTCTCAAAGATGTTCGCGATGCCCAAGGCCATGACCGAGGATGACATTCAGGACGTGATCAAACGCTTCGCCACCAGCGCGCGCCTGGCCGAGAAAGCCGGGTTTACCGGGGTGCAAATCCACGCCGCCCACGGTTACTTGCTCAGCCAGTTCCTGTCGCCCCTGAGCAACAAACGCACCGACCGCTGGGGCGGCTCGCTGGAGAACCGTGCACGCCTGCTGCTGGAGGTGATCGCCGCCATTCGTGCCAGCGTCAGCCCGTCGTTTTGCGTGGCAGTGAAACTCAACTCGGCCGATTTCCAGCGCGGCGGTTTCGACGCTGCCGATGCGCGCGCCGTGGTGCAACTGCTCAACCCGTTGCCCATCGACCTGCTGGAGCTGTCCGGCGGCAGCTACGAAGCACCGGCCATGCAAGGCGAAGCGCGTGATGGCCGCACCCTGGCGCGCGAAGCGTACTTTCTGGAGTTCGCCAGGGAACTGGCCGCCATCGCCACCCTGCCGTTGATGGTCACCGGGGGCATTCGCCGCTTGCCGGTCGTGCAGCAGGTGCTGGACAGTGGCATCGCCATGGCCGGCATCGCCACCGCCCTGACCCTGGAACCGCAACTGATCAGGCACTGGCGCGAAGGCCGCGACCTCAACCCGCAACTCAAGCCGATCAATTGGCAGCGCAAGCCTTTGGCCGCCCTCGCCACCCTGGCCGTGGTGCGCTACCAGATGCGCCGCCTGAGCCGTGGCCATGCGCCCAAGGCCGACGTCAAACCGTGCATGGCGCTGGTGCGTGACCAATGGTTTCTGGCGCGACGCACCCGCCAATACCGCGCCGCCATGACTCAACTTTCACATTAAAGGGTGAGCATTCGCCGTGATCGAACTGTCCTCTACTGATCAGCAGCTTTTAACCTCACTGACGATTGGAGTTCTTCATGGCGAAAATCAACCTGGCCCAGCAGTTGGCGACCACCCTTGAACAGGCGGGCATCAAGCGCATTTGGGGCCTGACCGGCGACAGCCTCAACGGCCTCACCGACGCCCTGCGCACCATGGACAGCATCGAGTGGATGCACGTGCGTCACGAGGAAGTGGCCGCCTTCGCCGCTGGCGCCGAAGCTGCCGCCACCGGTGAGCTGACCGTGTGCGCAGGCAGTTGCGGGCCGGGCAACCTGCACTTGATCAACGGCCTGTTCGACTGCCATCGCAACCACGTGCCGGTGCTGGCGATTGCGGCTCAAATCCCCTCCTCGGAGATCGGCCTGAATTACTTTCAGGAAACCCATCCCCAGGAACTGTTCAAGGAGTGCAGCCACTTTATCGAGCTGGTGACCAACCCCGCGCAAATGCCCCACGTGCTGCACCGCGCCATGCGCTCGGCAATCCTCAACCGTGGCGTGGCCGTGGTGGTAATCCCCGGCGACGTATCACTGCTGGAAGTCGAAGACACGCTCAAGCCCTGGCCTGCACTGCATGCCCCGCGCACATTACCGGCCGAGCAAGACCTGCAACAGCTCACCGAGATTCTGCAAAGCAGCGAGAAAGTCACCCTGCTCTGCGGCAGCGGCTGTGCCGGTGCCCACGACCAGGTGGTGGCGCTGGCCGATGCGCTGGGCGCGCCGGTGGTGCATGCCCTGCGCGGCAAAGAACATGTGGAATGGGACAACCCGTTTGACGTGGGCATGACCGGCCTGATCGGCTTCAGCTCGGGCTACCACGCCATGCTCGACTGTGACACGCTGATCATGCTCGGCACGGACTTCCCCTACCGCCAGTTCTACCCCACCGACGCAAAAATCATTCAGGTGGACCGCAACCCGCAGGCGCTGGGCCGGCGTGCCACACTGGACCTGGGGATTGCCGCTGACGTCAGCGAGACCCTCGCGGCGCTGCTGCCCCGCCTGACGCGCAAAACCGATCGCAGCTTCCTCGAAACCTCATTGAAGCATTACGAGAAGGCCCGCCAAGGCCTGGATGACCTGGCGCAGCCGTCCAAGGCCGACCGCCCGATCCATCCGCAATATGTGGCGCGGCTGCTCAGTGAGTTGGCCGATGACGATGCAATCTTTACCGCTGATGTCGGCTCGCCGACGGTGTGGGCCGCGCGTTATTTGAAAATGAACGGCAAACGCCGGCTGATCGGCTCGTTCAACCACGGCTCGATGGCCAACGCCATGCCCCAGGCCATCGGTGCGCAGGCCGCCTTCCCCGGGCGGCAGGTGATTTCGATGTCCGGCGACGGCGGGTTCGCCATGTTGATGGGGGATTTCATTTCCCTGGCGCAGTTGAAATTGCCGGTAAAAGTCATCGTGTTCGATAACTCGTCACTGGGTTTTGTCGCGATGGAAATGAAAGCCGCCGGCTATCTGGACACCGGCACCGAGCTGAAAAACCCGGACTTCGCGGCCATGTCCAATGCCATGGGCATCCTGGGTATTCGTGTGGAGCAATCCGAAGACCTGGAACCGGCATTGCGCCGTGCCCTGGCCCATGACGGCCCGGTGCTGGTGGACGTGGTCACGGCGACCCAGGAATTGGTCATGCCGCCGACCATCAAGCTGGAACAGGCCAAGGGCTTCAGCCTGTACATGCTCAAAGCGGTGATGAGCGGGCGCGGTGATGAAGTGATCGAGCTCGCGCGCACCAACTGGCTGCGCTGACCGTCAATAACGCCGGGCTGCGCCGTAGCGGACCACCACTTGGGTGATGACTTCGACCATTCGAGGGTCCGCATCCGGCGCGCTGAACAGCCGAAACTCGGCGTCGGGCAATGCGGGTAAACCGTGCTCGGCGCCGAGTACCGTCAGCCCCGGCCCCACCTGGCTACGCGCCATGGGGGCGATGGCAAAACCGGCGGATGCGGCAGCCTGCAGTGCAGCATAACTGCTGCATTGCATCGCAGTACGTTGAGCAATACCCGCCTGGGCCAACCGTGACAGCGCCGCTTCCCGGTAAGGGCAAGGTTCGGGAAACAACGCCAGGGGCAAAGGGGATGGCAGCGTCACCACCGGCTGCGCCGACCAGGCCCACACCAATGGCTCGCGCCACAGCGCCAGGCCTGGCTCGCTGGACTCACACAACGAACCCACCACCACATCCAGTTCGCCCTGCTTCATACGGGTCAACAATGTACCGGGAATGCCAACTTGCACGCTGATGTGCAGGCCGGGGTATTCGGCGGCGGCTTCCTGTAACTCGCGCAACAACCGTGCATCGGCGAACTCTTCCGACACACCTACCCGCAGGTTTCCTTCAAACGCCGAGCGCGTCAGCTCAGCCCAGGCATTGCGGTTCAACGCCAGAATGCCACGCGCGTAAGCCATCAGGCGCTCACCGTCCGGCGTCAGTTGCCGGGAACGCGTGGTGCGCGTCAGCAGCGGCTTGCCGACCTGTTCTTCAAGGCGTCGCAAATGGCCACTGACCGCCGATTGCGTCAGGTGCAGCCGTTCGCCTGCACGGCTGAAACCACCCTCATCCACGACGGCAACGAAGGTCTTGAGTAACAGGGGGTCGAACATATTCCGCAACCTGATCAATTACGCGTTAAAACACGATTTATATTTCACAACTCGCTATGTTGCAATGCCCGGGTCAACTTTCCCCGAGGCTCGCCATGACCACCCTACTGCACATCGAATGCTCGCCACGCAAACAACGCTCCGCATCATTGGAGATCGCCCGTCACTTTATCAGCCGCTATCAGCAAAACGCGCCGGTCACAGAGGTGGTGACGTTGGACCTGTGGTCACTCGACTTGCCCGAATTCGATGGCCCGGTGATGGACGCCAAGTACGCCGGCTTGAGCGGCACGGCACTGACAGAAGAACAGGCGTTTGCGTGGAAGGCATTGAAAGCCCTGGCCGCCCACCTGCATCAGGCTGACGTGCTGGTGTTCTCGGTGCCACTGTGGAATTTCGCGGTGCCCTACAAGCTCAAGCACTTTATCGACGTGGTGTCGCAGAAGGACGTGCTGTTCGAGTTCAGCCCGGAACACGGCTTGCGCGGCCTGCTGCACGATAAAACGGCGATTAATGTGTATGCCCGCGGCATGGACTTTTCGACGCCGGATGCCCAGGCAATGGATTTCCAGAAACCTTACATGGACGCGTGGCTCGGGTTCATCGGGGTAACCGACGTGCATTCGTTGTACGTCGAGAAGACCATCCTGGGGCCCCAAGTCGATCAGGCCTCACGCCAGTACTCCACCGAACAGGCTTTTGCGCTGGCTGATCGCCTCGCCTGAGCGCCCGCAGAAAAAGACCCGGCCTTGCGCCGGGTCTCGATGATCAGCCGTGCTGCTTCGCCACCCACTTGCCGTAGGCATCGATAAACGCTTGCAAGAAAGGCTTGGTCTTCTCCGACAACGCACCCGCCTCGTCAAACACAGCTCCCGCGCCGCCCAGATAGGCTTCCGGTTGCTGCATGCACGGTACGTCGAGGAACACCAGGGACTGGCGCAAATGGTGGTTCGCACCAAAACCGCCGATGGCTCCCGGTGACACGCTGATGATCGCCCCCGGCTTGCCGCTCCACGCGCTTTGCCCATACGGGCGGGAGCCCACGTCGATAGCATTCTTCAACGGGGCAGGCACGGAACGGTTGTATTCCGGCGTCACAAACAACACCGCGTCGGATGAGCTCACGTGTTTGCGGAAAGTGCTGTAGGCTTCCGGCGGCGTACCTTGGTCGATATCCTCGTTGTAGAGCGGCAAATCGCCAATTTCAACAATATTCAACTTGAGGTTGGCAGGGGCCAGTTCAGCCAATGCCAAAGCAACTTTGCGGTTGATCGACGCTTTTCTCAAGCTGCCCACCAGGACGGCAATCGTGTAGACCTTGCTCATTGAGGTTTTCCCGACGTCTGACTAAAGGAGCTTGTAGTTATAGAGTCTTCAAGGCGTGTTCACCAGCAGCTTGTGAAGTTCCCGTCGTGGCTTTCCGCGCTGCCGTTTGCGTAGGAAGCGTCTGAATGCTTCAACGAATAGTATTTTTTTTCCATAGGTAAACTACCCCGCTCGATGACGGTCTACAGAACCGCAAATCGAGTGTTTATCTCCAGAGGTTCTAAACAGATGGCTGCAGTACTTGTCGGACAGTTCCATGCCAGAGACGCGGAAGGACGCGTGTATTCAGTGCATGAGTTCCAGGAATCCAACCCGGCGCAGGACAGCCAGGCTGGCTCGACGCCTACCACCACCTACAAGCTGGCCATTGGCGACCGTGTAGAAAAGTTGGAAGGTGATGAGTTCAAACTGATTCAGTCGGGCACGATCATTGTGCGCGAATCGCAAACGACCCTCGCTTCATAAGATCCCGCCTGACCCGGAACCTACCTGCTCAGTCTTGCCCATTTTTCGGCACTGGCTGGGCTGGGCGGCCCGCATCCTGCTTAACGAAGTTGCACACTTGTAATCTCGGCGTGCGGGCTTTTATTCATTTTCCTGACCTCGACCCATGCCCGCCCACGGTCTCCCTCAACGCTATACAGATAGAGTTCGTAACCCGGGGTATCGCCAGCCGGGCCACCGAAGCCGGGATAGCTGTGCACACGCTTGATCACGCTGACGGAAGAAATGACGCCCACCTGCTCTTCCACGCTCGACTGAGAGCGAATAAACGCCTGAAACTCGACATTGTACGGATCGTGGATTTCGTAGTACTTGGCGACCACACCGGCCACGCACACTGCGATGACTGCGACCAGCCACCACTTCCAGCGTTTTCGTTCAAAAGCACTCACGGGTACCTCCCTGGCACCACCTGTCAAGGTTGACGAATCTGCGTCACTTCAACGGCCTGCTCGCCATCCAGTTGTTTAAGCGTCACCACCAATCGCCCCTTCTCGCCTTCGACGTCATACATCAAACGCTTATAGCCCGGCGCGCCGTACGCGGGATACGCCACCACCTGGCGCACCAGCGTAATACCCAGCACCGTGCCCACCTGCTCGCCGACCTGTTCCTGGGAACGGATAAACGCCTCAAGCGCGAGGTTTTCCGGGGTGTGTTCATCGCTGGCATTGAAGAGATAAGCAGCCGCGCACCCCACGGTCACCAGGACCAGAAGTTGCTTGGCCGTTACCCCGAAGAAGATCGCGGGTAGAGGCATGTGAGACCAGACCTGTTTTTGTTGTAATTGCCGGGTAAACGGCATGGGTCGTTGATGATCAGAACCGCCATTCTAATCAGGTCGGTGGGCAATACCAGAGGTATCAGTGGTCGCCGTAGGTAATATCCTTGTTCTCCCCGACACCCCCGAGGGTGCGGTCTTTGCCGAACGAGAACAGATCAAAGGGGGTTTGCGCCTGGCTGGGCGGATAGTGGTACTGATAGGACACACCCCAAGGGTCGGTCAGCAGTTCGTCTTTGACGTAGGGGCCTTTCCAACGGGTTTCACCTTCCGGCTGCGCGGTCAGCGCATCGAGGCCTTCGTCGTCCCTTGGGTAACGGCCGGTGTCTTGATGGAACTGCTCGACAGCCTTGCCCAATTCGACGACCTGGCTTTTGGCCGTGGCGATTTCCGCGAGCGTCACATCACCAAACAACCGCGGCCCGACGGCCAGCGCCAGCAAGCCGATGATGACCAACGCTACCAGCACGGCCCATCGGGTAAAACCGCGCTGAGTGTGCAAGCTGTCACTGGCTGCTGTTTTGCCGGGCATTGTAGGGTTCCCTCTGAATGCTTTGGTTGATACACGCTTTGTGTGAACCGCCGGTTGCAGTACCGCACAGACTTAACGGTAGACGCCCCGGGCGCAGGCTCGCGCTCTTTTTTACCCAGCCATTGAAACCCCGCCGCGTGCACCCTAGACTCCGGCCATGCGTTTACGTCATATCGAAGTGATTCAGGCCATCTTGCAGACCGGACATCCAGGCTTGGCGGCCGAATGGTTGCAACTTCCCGTGGGCGATGTTGACGCAGCGCTCAAGGAGGCCGAACAGCAATTGGGCTTCATGCTATTTGCCAGCGTGCGCGGGCGTTTGCAAGCGACGCGCGAAACATTGGAGCTGCAAGCTGAAATTGCGCGCGTGTATGAAGCGCTGGAGCCCGTGCAACGGTTGGCCAGCCGTTTGAAACATCACCATGCCCCGCCCTTGCGCGCCTTGTGCACCCCGCCACTGGCCAATCAACTGCTACCGCAAAGCATCGCTGTGCTGCGCCGCCGCTTTCAGGACACTCCGTGCAACCTGTCCAGCCAACCGACCCGGGACATTGTGCGCAGCCTGTTGCTGCATGAGGCCGAAGTGGGCCTGAGCCTGCACGACCCGGAACATCCGCAAATCCAGAGCACCGTGCTGGCCCAGGGCAAGCTGCAATTGCTCGCGCCCCATGGCTGGCTCAAGCCCAAACAGAAATACATCGCGCTGCAGGACCTGGCCGGGCAGTCGATGATCGGCCTGGAAGGCCACGACCCTTTAAGCCGCCTGCTCGACGCCAAACTGCAAGCCCTGCGGCCACTGCCCGTGGTGCAAACGCGCGTGCAGACCTACCAGATGATGCGCAGCATGGTCGAAGCCGGTGAAGGTCTGGCGATTGTCGACCCCTTCACCGCCTTCGGCGCGCGGGAGGCAGGGCTGGATGCGTGCCCGGTGTCGCCGCCGATTCTGGTGAGCCTTTTTGCATTGACCCTCAAGGAAGGCGTGACCACGCCGGCACTGAATGCACTGCTGGACATTGTCACGCAGAAGGCTGAAAGCCTGTTGGCGGGTTAAATCTGTTCAACTTCTTGCTTGAACAGGCGGTACCAGAAAATCGCCACCTCGCGAGTGTTTGGGTCAATGCCGCGATAGCGCAGTTGATCAATCCCGCCCATCACATACCCGCAACGCTCATACAGGCGGCAGGCGCCGAGGTTGTTGTTCTGGGTCTCGAGCATCATGCCCGGCAGGTTCTTCTTGCGGCTCCAGAACTGCGCCACATCCAGTAACGCCTTGGCCACCCCATGCCGCCGCGCGGGCAACGCCACGGCCAGCTCATCGACATGGGCAAAACCGTTCCAGTTGGTGCTGACCACAATGTGCCCTACAGCACGGTCATCCAGGTAGGCCATGAAGATCGCGCTGTCCGGCGCATCACGAAAACTGGCGAACTCTTGCGGGTCGATGCCATAGCATTTGCGGTACGGCATGATGCGCTCCACAGCCCACTGATCGACGCGCTGACCCATCTGCGGCACGCCATAGGCGCCAACCTCAAAGCTGAAATCGTTGCCCCACACGTAGGCGTCAAAGCCCTCGTCGGCAACACGCACACTGAGCCCCGGGTACTTCGGGTTCATTACAGCTTGCATAAACATTCTTAACCCTTGATGCAATCGACGGTGTAACAACGACCACTGCCGTCGTCTTCGTGTTGCAACCCATGAACATCGGCGACAAAACCGGGAAAGCTGCTATCGAACGTCCGGGCAAACGCCAGGTAGTCGATGATCGAACGCGTTGACTCGGTAAAGCGCTCGCCGGGCATGATCAACGGAATGCCCGGCGGATAAGGCACCAGCATCACGGCTGCGATGCGCCCTGGCAAGGCGTCGATGGAAACCGCCTCGACTTCACCTCTGACCAATTGGTCGTAGGCGTCGGCCGGCTTCATCGCGATTTCCGGCAAAACGGTGTACATGCGTTTGAGGTGCTTGGCCGTGGCGTTGCTGCGGTAGCAACTGTGCAACTGATCACACAGGTCGCGCAAGCCCAGGCCTTGATAGCGCACCGGGCCCTGTGCGTAGACCGATGGCAAACAGCTTGCGAGGCTGGCATTGGCGTCGTAATTGCGTTTGAACTCCAGCAACTCGGTAAGCAAGGTACTCCATTTACCTTTGGTGATGCCCATGGAAAACAGCACGAGGAAAGAATAAAGCCCGGTTTTTTCCACCACCAGGCCGCGCTCCCAAAGGAACTTGCTCACCACCGCCGCCGGAATGCCGCGCTCGCTCAAGGCACCACCGGCGTTCAGGCCGGGCATCACCAGCGTGACTTTGATCGGATCGAGCAACACGTAATCTTCGGCCACATCACCAAAGCCGTGCCAGTCATCCTGCGGGTGCAGCAGCCAGTCCGCCGTGGCGACGCGGTCAATGCCGGCCACGGAAGGTGGCTGCCAGATGGAGAACCACCAGTCTTCAGCCGCGATGTGCTGGCGCAGATTGGCCAGGGCGCGGCGGAAACTCAAGGCCTCGTCGAACATCTCTTGCAATAGCGAGCGCCCCGCCGGGCCTTCCATCATTGCCGAGGCCACGTCCAGCGAGGCGATGATGCTGTATTGCGGCGAGGTGGAGATATGCATCATGAACGCTTCATTGAATCGATCACGGTCCAGTTGGCGTGCACCGCCGTCCTGCACATGGATCATCGAGGCCTGGCTGAAGGCGGCCAGCAGTTTGTGAGTGGAGTGCGTGGTGAACACCAACGGGCTGTCCGGGGTGCGCGAAGTGCCCATGCCGTAACGACCGGCGAAGAACTCGTGAAAGGCGGCGTAGGCATACCAGGCTTCGTCGAAGTGCAACACCTCGACACTGTTGCCCAACTGCTGCTTGATCAGCTCAGCGTTGTAGCACAGGCCGTCATAGGTGGAATTGGTGACCACGGCCATCTTCACTTTCGGCGGGCGGCCACGGGTCAGCGGGCTGGCTTCGATCTTGGCACGGATGGCATCGGGGCTGAATTCGCTTAAGGGAATCGGGCCGATGATGCCCAGCTCGTTGCGCTCCGGGCACAAGTACAACGGAATTGCGCCGGTCATGATGATCGAATGCAACACCGATTTGTGGCAATTGCGGTCCACCAGCACCAGATCGTCACGGCCGACCATGGAGTGCCACACGATCTTGTTTGCGGTGGACGTGCCGTTGATTACAAAGAACGTGTGGTCGGCACCGAAGTTGCGCGCCGCACGCGCTTCGGCCTCCGCCAGGGGGCCGGTGTGGTCAAGCAGCGAGCCCAGTTCCGGCACCGAAACAGACAAATCCGAACGCAGGGTGTTTTCCCCAAAGAACTGATGAAACGCCTGCCCCACCGGGCTTTTGCGATAGGCAACTCCACCGCCATGGCCGGGGGTGTGCCAGGAATAGTTGGAGTCGGCCGTGTGCTGCACCAGCGCCTTGAAAAAGGGCGGCAGCAGGCCATCAAGGTAAGTGCGCGCAGCCCGCGCGACTTGCCGGGCCAGAAACGGCACGGTGTCTTCGAACAGATAGAGAATGCCGCGCAGTTGGTTGAGTTCACTCATGGCATCGGCCGGGGCGTTTTCCAGGGTGACCTGCTCGCCCAAGGCAAAGATCGGCAAATGGGGCGCCCTCACCCGCGCCAGGCGGATCAGCTCGACCATGTTTTGCAGCAAGTGGGTATTTTCGCCAGCGCCTTCAGCGGCGATCAGCATGCAGGCGAGGCCGTGATGAGTGGAAGCCACCAGACGTCCTTCGGCGTAGTCCACGGCGGAAAAGATGCTGAAGCCCTCCTGTTCCAACTCTCTGGCGATGCCTCGGACCCGGTCACCGGCAACGGTGTCGGCCTTGATGTCGCGGTGCACGATCAGGATGGGGAACTTCAGGTCTTTGTACATGAGTGCGTTCAGTCCTGAGGGCTATGCACTCAAGGGTAGAAGCTGCGACGGGATGACGCGAATGAAGATTTTGAAAGCAATGCCAATCAACTGTGGGAGCTGGCTTGCCTGCTCCCACATCAATCAGTGCTGGGTCAGCGTGGACCACAGCGCCGGCGCGCCCGCCGACTTGGCAATCGCTTCCAGCCGCGCCGCGTGCTCGGCCATGTCCTGCTCACTGGCGCGAATGATCACGCTCGGCTTGCGATCGGCCGGCAGGCGGCGGATTTCCGAAGGGCGGTTGCCCGAACCTTCAGCCGAGCCACTGCCATCGGAGGCGTTGCCGGCCAGGGACAGGCTGGTCTGCCCGCCCGTCATGGTCAGGTAGACGTCGGCCAGAATCTCGGAGTCGAGCAACGCGCCGTGAAGCTCACGACCGGAGTTGTCGACGCCATAGCGTTTGCACAAGGCATCCAGGCTGTTGCGCTGCCCGGGGTGACGCTCGCGGGCCATCATCAAGGTGTCGAGGATCGAACAGTGCTGCGAAATATCTGCACGGTCCGTCTGCCCCATCAGGGCGAACTCGTTATTGATGAAGCCGACGTCGAACGCCGCGTTATGGATGATCAGTTGCGCGCCATTGATGAACTCAAAGAACTCATCGGCAACTTCGGCAAAGCGCGGTTTGCCCTTGAGGAATTCGTCGGTGATACCGTGGACGCCGATCGCGCCCTCGTCACTGTCGCGGTCCGGTTGCAGGTAGACGTGGAAATGACGCCCGGTCAGGCGGCGCCCCATCAGTTCGACACAGCCGATTTCGATGATCCGGTGGCCATCGGTCACCGGCATGCCGGTGGTTTCGGTATCGAGTACAACAGATCGGATGGCCATCAGGGTTCAGCTCTCAACGGGTGGTGTATTTCAAGGAGCGGGATATTAGCACGTCATGCTCCCGGCAGCCCAAGGCTCGCCCAAGGGCTTGACGCCTCTACAGTTTCTTACACTCTTTAGCAAAGCTGCAGCAGTTTGGCCAAGGCGCGCTTGTTAGCCTGCGAGCCCAACCCGATGCGGACTTTGCAGAACCATGAACCTGTCAAAAACACTGTGCGCGCTGTTGCTGAGCAGCAGCGCTTGCACGGCACACGCCACCAGCTTCGTGATGACCACTGACTTTCTGGTCAGCCTGTCCATGAGTGCAACCAAAGGCACCAGCTCTTCATTCAAGGATGACAAGATCGTTCAGGCGGCCCGGGATGACGCCGAAGCCTATGTCGCCAGTGACGGCCGGATCCATGGCGTGCGCCTGGAGTCGGCGCTGGTGCATATCCGTGAACGCCTGCCTGGCCAAACCTTCACCGACATGCAACTGGCCCAGGCCATCGCTGCACTTTAACGCTCAACTCTGTTTGTAGCCCCGCACATCGTCCACGCCACGGTTGGCCAGTTGGTCAGCGCGTTCGTTGCCAGGGTGGCCGATGTGCCCGCGCACCCATTTCCAGGTGATGTTATGGCGATTGCATTGCTCATCGAGCAATTGCCACAGGTCAGCGTTCTTGACCGGTTCTTTTGCAGCGGTTTTCCAGCCGCGTTTCTTCCAGTTGACCATCCATTCGTTGATGCCCTTCATCACGTACTGCGAGTCAGTCACCAGCAGCACGTCACAGCGGCGCTTGAGTTCTTCCAGGCCGCGAATGGCGCCCATCAGCTCCATGCGGTTGTTGGTGGTGTTGGGTTCGCCGCCCCACAACTCCTTCTCGACGCCCTTGCACACCAGCAAGGCGCCCCAGCCGCCAGGGCCCGGGTTGCCCTTGCAGGCGCCATCGGTAAAGAGTTCTACGGTATCGGTCATCAGTTGCATCCATCAAAAACAGGCAGGGTCTGAAATCAGAAAAGAGGTTTACACATCGCTTTGCTTGCGGTTGACCTTGGCCATCGGCATCGGCACCAGCTTGCCCATGGGCTGGCGTAGTACCTGGCGCACCGGGCGCAGCCCGACCACGATCTTGCGCGCGACCAATAAATAGAAGCCGCCACCCGACAGTTGCCAGGCGCCCGCACGGCGTTCCCAGCCGGCCAGGCGGCCTTGCCACTTGATCGAGGCAAGCGGCGGACGATAGCACCCGAAGCGGCGTTTCTCCAGCGCAAAGCCCAGCAGGTTCAGCCAGTCAGCCACCCGTGAAGGCGAGATGCAACGGGCCTGGCGCAGGGCGTCATGGGCGAACACATGGCGCAGGCCCCAACTGCTCCAGGGGTTGATGCCGATAATCAGCAAATGGCCACCAGGGCGAACACTGCTCGCGGCTTCCCGCAGCAACCCGTGGGGCGACAGACAAAAATCCAGGCCATGCTGCAACACCACCACATCGGCGGCGTGTTCACTCAAGGGCCAGGCCTGCTCTTCACAGACAATCTCCACCCCCGGCAACGGCGCGCCCAACCGCACGTTGCGTTGCACCTGAGGCGCCGACGGCGGCGTCTGCGCCGACGGGCCGTAATGCACCAGGTAGCCGCCAAAGAACCGGCCCAGCTCGTCTTCAAGCATTTGCCGCTCTTCATCCAGCAAAAATTGCCCGATCGGCCCGGACAGCCAATCGCGGGCCGCGCTGATCAGGGCCAGCCACTCGGGATCGGCCTGGGCGAACGCTTTATCAGTCATTGCATTCTCCAACTCGCCTAGACGTTCTAAGATGCACCAATGTGTTCAGCTTGGCGAATCGAAGAATGATACAGATCAGTGCCCTGCCCGCCTTCACCGACAACTACATCTGGTTGTTACAAGACCCGCACACCCGACGCTGCGCCGTGGTCGACCCGGGCGATGCCGCGCCGGTACTCGCCTGGCTCAAGCACAACCCGCAGTGGACCTTGAGCGACATCCTGATCACCCACCATCACCCTGACCATGTCGGCGGTGTCGAGCAACTGAAAAGTGTAACGGGCGCCACGGTATACGGCCCGGCGAACGAGAAGATCCCGGCGCGGGACGTCGCCTTGCAGGATAACGATCGCATCACCGTACTGGGTTGGGACTTCGACGTTTATGCGGTGCCCGGCCACACCTTGGGCCATATCGCTTATTACCACCAGGGTGTGCTGTTCTGTGGCGACACCTTGTTTGCCGCCGGCTGCGGCCGGCTGTTCGAAGGCACACCGGAACAGATGCACGCCTCGCTGGAGCGCCTCGCAGCGTTGCCGGCCAGCACGCTCGTGTACTGCACCCATGAGTACACGCAAAGTAACCTTAAATTTGCCCAGGCAGTGGAGCCGGATAACGCAGACATCGCCGAACGGGTGGCCAGCGTCAATCAATTGCGAGCCTCTGGCGAAATGACGCTGCCCTCCAACCTGGCCCTTGAAAAACGTACTAACCCTTTTCTGCGTACCGCAGAAACATCCGTTAAACAAAAAGCGGACGAACGGAACGGCCGTGACAACCGCTCTGGGGCCGAGGTGTTTGCTAGCTTGAGGGCCTGGAAAGATAAGTTCTAAGCGGATGCAATTTGATACGGATTTTCTGAATGGTTGACCGGAACCAAAGCGCTTTCTAGAATCGCCCGACATTTTTGCCCGGAACTTACTTCCAGCCAATGTCGTCATCTATTCGTAAATCCATTTCTTCAGACGCATTGACCCGCCTGGCTCAAGCTGTGGCGGTGGCTGTGTCCGCGACTCTGGCGGGCTGCCAATCGACAAATTTCGCTGCACAATCCACCGTGCAACCCAAACCGAATCTTGCTGCCAAGATCAAGCAAAAACCTATCTGGCTTTCAGAGAAGCCCAGCCCCGAAGCTCCCCAGGATGTCTGGGAACGCATGCGACGAGGCTTTCAATTGCAGGACGGCCTGGGCGTCAACCCGCGCATCGAGCAACAGCGTTTGTGGTTCGCCAGCAACCCGTCCTTCCTGGAGAATGCCGGCGAACGCGGCAGCCTCTACATTCACTACATCGTCGAACGCCTTGAAGAACGCAACATGCCCCTGGAGCTGGCGCTGCTGCCAGTGATTGAAAGTGCCTATAACCCCATGGCCTATTCGCGCAGCGATGCAGTCGGTTTGTGGCAGTTCATCCCCTCCACCGGGCGCTACTTCAACCTGCGCCAGACCCGCGCCTACGATGGCCGCCGCGACATCACTGCCTCCACCACCGCCGCCCTGGACTATCTGACCCGTCTGCATGACATGTTCAACGGCGACTGGCTGCTGGCCCTGGCGGCCTACAATGCCGGGGAAGGCACGGTCAGCCGGGCCATCGAGCGCAACGAGAAGCTCGGCCTGCCGACCGACTACTGGAACCTGCCCCTGCCCCAGGAAACCAAGGACTACGTGCCCAAGTTCCTCGCACTGTCCCAGGTGGTGCTGGCCCCCGAGGCCTACGGCGTCAACCTGAGCCCGATTGCCAACACACCGTATTTCGAAGTGGTTGAAGTCAAGCAGAGCATGGACCTGTCACGGGTTGCCGCGCTGGCCGAAATCGACGAAGACGAACTGTTCCAGCTCAACCCGGCCCTGAAACAACGCACCACCCTCGACGGCCCGCAACACTTGCTCGTGCCAAGCTCCAAGGCACAACTGCTGACCAGCACCCTTTCGACGATGAAGCCGGAAGAATTGCTGGCCATGCGCCCGAAAAAGCAGGTGTTCGACGAAGTTGAGACCACCCGCGTGGCCGGGCGCACACGCAACTATAAAGTCAGGACCGGCGACAACCTCACGCTCATCGCCAAGGCCAACAAGGTCGATGTGCATGACCTGCAGCGCTGGAACAAACTCAACGGCCAGGCACTCAAGGTCGGCCAGACCCTGGTGATGCAGGACACGCGCAAGCTGGTAGCCAAGGCTGACAGCAAGAAGCCGGTGCAATACAAGGTCAAGAAAGGCGACTCGCTGTACATCGTCGCCAAGCGTTTCAACGTCGAGATGCAACATCTCAAGCGCTGGAACCCGCGCACTGGCCAGGCGCTGAAGCCGGGGCAGATGCTGGTGGTTTCCGGCCCGCGCTAACGTCTGTGGGAGCTGGCTTGCCTGCGATGGCCCCACCTCGGTGCTTCAGATGTACCGAGGCGAGGCCATCGCAGGCAAGCCAGCTCCCACATTTGTTTTGCACATGGCTCAACACTGAGCCAGCCTCAAGCTGGCGTTTTCAACAACCTTTTTCCAACCGGAACAAGCTGTTACTGTACCGATCATAAAGCCCAAGCCGCCTGGATCGGATCTCTGACTTGAAGCGTCCCCTCCTTCTACTAATAAGTCTGGCCTTGAGCTTTGCTGCGAACGCGACGATTACCGAGAGCCACGGTTATACGCAGTTCGGCAGGCTCAAGTACCCGGCCAAATTCACCCAGTACGATTGGGTAAACCCTGCAGCGCCGAAAGGCGGGACCTTGCGGGTCATGGCATTTGGCACTTTCGACACCCTTAACCCTTACACCTTCAAGGGCTCCAGCCCGGTTTCCACGCCCAACTTCCTGCAATACGGCGTCAATGAACTGAACGAGCCGTTGATGGTTGGCACGGGCCAGTACGCGCCCTCCGGCGACGAACCCGCGTCCAGCTATGGGCTGATCGCCCAATCCGTTGAATACAGCGAAGACCGCAGTTGGGTAGTGTTCAACCTGCGCCCCGAAGCCCGTTTCCACGACGGCAAGCCGATCACCGCCTATGACGTGGCGTTTTCCTACCGCACCCTGCTGACTGAAGGCCACCCGCAGTACCGCACCAACCTGCAAGAGGTAGCGCGGGTCGACATCCTCAACCGTCACCGCATCCGCTTCGTGTTCAAGCGCGCCGGCAACCCGTTGCTGATCCTGCGCCTGGGCGAGTTGCCGGTATTGCCCCAGCATTACTGGAAAAACCGCGACTTCAAGGCCACCACCTTCGAGCCGCCATTGGGCAGCGGGCCGTACCGCATTACCAAGGTCACACCCGGCCGCCAACTGGTGTTCGAGCGGGTCAAGGATTACTGGGGCAAAGACCTGCCGGTCAACAAAGGCTTCTACAACTACGACAAGGTCGACGTGGAGTTCTACCGCGACAGCGACGTGGCCTTCGAAGCCTTCAAGGCCGGCGAGTTCGATATCTATATCGAGCACCAAGCGAAGAACTGGGCGACCGGCTACAACTTCCCGGCCGTCAACCGGGGCGACGTGATCAAGGCACAGATCGCCCACCAGATCCCGACCCAAAGCCAGGGCCTGTTCATGAACACGCGGCGGCCGACGTTCAGCCAGACCAAAGTGCGCGAAGCCCTGGGGCTGATGTTCGACTTCGAATGGACCAACCGCACCCTGTTCAGCAGCGCCTATAAGCGCACCCTCAGCTATTACCCCAACAGTGAATTCTCGGCGACCGGCGTGCCAGTGGGCCACGAATGGCTGATGCTCTCGCCCTACCGCGACCAGTTACCCGCCAACCTGTTTACCCAACCCTTCAGCCTGCCGCAGACCGATGGCCGCGGAATTCCCCGCGAGACCCTGCGCCGCGCGCTCGCCCTGCTCGGTGAGGCCGGGTGGAAGCTATCCGGGCAACGTTTGCTGAACAGCGAAGGCCAGCCTTTGCGCTTCGAGATTCTGCTGGTCAACCCGAACCTGGAACGCATCCTGCAGCCGTATGTCGAGAACCTGATCAGCATCGGCATCGACGCACGCCTGCGCACCGTTGACCGCGCGCAATACAAGCAACGCCTGGATCAGTTCGACTACGACATGATCCTGATCACCCTCAACCAGACCTTGAGCCCCGGCCTTGAACAGTGGCAGTACTTCCACTCAAGCCAGGCGGCGATCAAGGGCAGCAAGAACTACGCAGGCATCGCCAACCCGGTGGTCGATCACCTGCTGGAGCAGTTGCTGGCGGCGAAGACCCGCGAAGAACAACTGGCCGCCGGCCGTGCCCTGGACCGCGTACTGCTGTGGCAGCACTACAGTATTCCCAACTGGTACCTCAACTATCATCGCTTGGCGTACCGCAACCGGTTCGCCTTTGTCACCACGCCGCCCTACAGCCTGGGCCTGAGCGCGTGGTGGCTGAAAGCTTCGGAGAAAGCCCAATGATGTCTTTGCGTACTGCCTTGCTGGGCAGCCTGTTGCTGTGCGGCGCGGTAAATGCCGCGCCGCAACATGCGCTGACGCTCTACAACGAGCCCCCCAAGTACCCCGCCGACTTCAAGCATTTCGACTATGTGAACCCGGACGCGCCCAAGGGCGGTACCTTCCGCGAGTCGAGCATGGGCGGCTTTGACAGCCTCAACCCCTACATCAGCAAGGGCGTACCGGCGGACAACCTGCCGCTGATCTACGACACCCTGGCCATGCAAAGCCTGGACGAGCCCATCACTGAATATGGCCTGGTCGCCGGCAAAATCGAAAAGGCCCCGGACAACAGCTGGGTGCGCTTCTATCTGCGCCCGGAGGCACGCTTTCATGATGGCCACCCCATGCGCGCCGAGGACGTGGTGTTCACCTTCCAGGCACTGATCAAGGATGGCTCACCGCTGTATCGCACCTACTACGCCGACGTCGACGAAGTGATCGCCGAAGACCCGCTGCGTGTGCTGTTCAAGTTCAAGCGCACCAATAACCGCGAACTGCCGCTGATCCTTGGTCAACTGCCGGTGCTGCCCAAACACTGGTGGGCAACCCGTGACTTCACCAAAGGCAACCTGGAAATTCCGTTGGGCAGCGGCCCGTACAAGGTTGCCGAAGTCAAACCGGGGCGCATGGTGCGTTACGAACGGGTCAAGGACTACTGGGCCAAGGACCTGCCGATCACCCAGGGCTTCTACAACTTCGATAACCGCATCACTGATTATTACCGCGACAGTACGGTAGCCCTTGAAGCCTTGAAAGCCGGGCAGTTCGATTATTGGCTGGAGTTCAGCGCCAAGAACTGGGCCAACGCCTACAACATTCCGGCCGTCACCCAGGGCCGGTTGATCAAGGAAGAAATCCCCAACGGCAACCCCACCGGTATGCAGGGCTTCGTCTTCAACATCCGCAAGCCGATGTTCCAGGATGTGCGGGTGCGCAAGGCCATCAGCCTGTTGCTGGATTTCGAATGGAGCAACAAACAGCTGTTCAACGGCGCCTACACCCGCAGCCGCAGTTATTTTGAGAACTCTGAAATGGCCGCTACCGGCCTGCCCGGCCCGGATGAACTGGCGATCCTCGAACCGCTGCGCGACAAGATCCCGGCCGAAGTTTTCACCCAAGCCTTCGAACCGGCCAAAACCGATGGCAGCGGCATGATCCGCACTCAGCAACGCGAGGCTTACCAACTGCTGCAAGAAGCGGGCTGGAAGATCGTCGACGACAAAATGGTCGACACCACCGGCAAACCGGTGACCATCGAGTTTCTGCTGGCCCAGACCGAGTTTGAACGGGTGCTGCTGCCCTTCAAGCGTAACCTGGCCGACCTTGGCATCGACCTGGTGATTCGCCGGGTCGACGTGTCCCAATACATCACCCGCGTGCGTTCGCGGGATTTCGACATGGTGGTGGGCAGCTTCCCGCAATCCACCTCGCCGGGTAACGAACAGCGCGAGTTCTGGAAGACCTCCAGCGCCGACAAACCGGGCAGCCGCAATTACATCGGCCTCAAGGACCCGGCCATCGACCAACTGGTGGAAGAACTGATCGACGCCGACTCACGCAAAAGCCTGGTGGCCCACGCCAAGGCGCTGGACCGCGTATTGCAGTTCGGCTATTACGTGATCCCCAACTGGCACATCAAGACGTTCCGCGTCGCGTACTGGGACCACCTGGGCCACCCCAAGGTCCCGCCGCGCTATGACGTCGGCACCGCCACCTGGTGGAGCAAGCCCGATGCCAAACCGGCGGTCACCCCTGACACAAGCACAAGCGCCGATCCGGCGAGCGGAGGCGATTAAATGCTGGCCTATATCTTTCGCCGCCTGTTGCTGATTATCCCCACGCTGTTCGGGATTCTGCTGATCAACTTCATCATCATCCAGGCCGCTCCCGGTGGCCCGGTGGAACAGATGATCGCCAAGCTCGAAGGCTTTGACGGCGCCACCAGCCGCATCGCCGGCGGCGGCGCCGAAGTCTCGGTCGCCGGTTCCAGTTACCGGGGCGCCCAGGGCCTGGACCCGGCGCTGGTCAAGGAAATCGAGAAAATGTACGGTTTCGACAAGTCGGCGCCGGAACGCCTGTGGATCATGATCAAGAACTACGCCCGGCTGGATTTTGGCGACAGCTTCTTCCGCGATGCCAAGGTCATCGACCTGATCAAGGAGAAGATGCCGGTGTCCATCTCCCTCGGGTTGTGGAGCACGCTGATCATGTACCTCGTGTCGATCCCCCTGGGCATCGCCAAGGCCACGCGACACGGCAGCCACTTCGACGTGTGGACCAGCTCGGCGATCATCGTCGGCTATGCGATCCCGGCGTTCCTGTTTGCGATTCTGCTGATCGTGGTGTTTGCCGGTGGCAGCTATCTGGACTGGTTCCCCTTGCGCGGGCTGACGTCCAACAACTTTGAAGAACTGAGCTGGGGCGGCAAGATCCTCGATTACTTCTGGCACCTGGCATTGCCCGTGACCGCGCTGGTAATCGGCAACTTCGCCACCATGACGCTGCTGACCAAAAACAGCTTTCTCGACGAGATCAACAAACAGTACGTGGTCACCGCCAAGGCCAAGGGCCTGACTAACCACCGCGTGCTTTACGGCCATGTGTTCCGCAACGCGATGCTGCTGGTAATCGCCGGCTTCCCTTCGGCCTTTATCGGGATTTTCTTCACCGGTTCCCTGCTGGTGGAAGTGATCTTCTCCCTCGACGGCCTGGGCCTGATGAGCTTTGAAGCGGCAATCAACCGCGACTACCCGGTGGTGTTCGGCACCCTCTTCATCTTCACCCTGCTGGGGCTGGTGGTGAAGTTGATCGGCGACCTCACCTACACCCTGGTCGATCCGCGTATCGACTTCGCCAGCCGGGAGCATTGAGATGAACCTGTCCCCCCTCAATCGCCGCCGGTTCGAGCGCTTCAAGGCCAACAAACGTGGCTGGTGGTCGCTGTGGCTGTTCCTGATTCTGTTCGTGCTGAGCCTCGGCGCCGAGCTGATTGCCAATGACAAACCACTGGCGGTGCACTTCGACGGCGGCTGGTATTTCCCGGCACTCAAGCGTTACCCGGAAACCACGTTCGGCGGCGAATTCCCGCTGGAAGCCAATTACAAGAGCCCGTACATCCAGGAACTGCTCAAGGCCAAGGACGCCTGGACCCTGTGGGCGCCGATCCCGTTCAGCTACCAGAGCATCAACTACGACCTGAAAGTCCCCGCACCGGCACCGCCGTCGAGCGTCAACCTGCTGGGCACCGATGACCAGGGCCGCGATGTGCTGGCGCGGGTTATCTATGGCTTCCGGGTCTCGGTGCTGTTCGCCCTGACACTGACCGTGCTCAGCTCGATCATCGGCGTGATCGCCGGAGCCTTGCAGGGGTTCTATGGCGGCTGGGTGGATCTGGCCGGGCAGCGCTTCCTGGAGATCTGGTCCGGCTTGCCGGTGCTCTACCTGCTGATCATCCTGGCCAGCTTTGTGCAGCCCAACTTCTGGTGGCTGCTGGGAATCATGCTGCTGTTTTCCTGGATGAGCCTGGTGGACGTGGTGCGCGCCGAGTTCCTGCGCGGGCGCAACCTGGAATACGTGCGCGCGGCACGGGCGCTGGGCATGCAGAACGGCGCGATCATGTTCCGCCACATCCTGCCCAACGCAATGGTCTCGACCATGACCTTCATGCCGTTCATTTTGACCGGCGCCATCGGCACCCTGACGGCGCTCGACTTCCTCGGCTTTGGCTTGCCGGCCGGCTCGCCGTCGCTGGGTGAACTGGTGGCCCAGGGCAAATCCAACCTGCAAGCGCCATGGCTGGGCATGAGTGCGTTTGCCGTGCTGGCGATCATGTTGAGTTTGCTGGTGTTTATCGGCGAGTCCGCTCGCGATGCCTTCGACCCGAGGAAATGAGATGAATCAGGACAATCTGATCGAAGTCCGCGACCTCAGTGTCGAGTTTGTCACGGGTGAGCATCACCACCGCGTGGTGAACAACGTCAGCTTCGACATCAAGCGCGGCGAGACCCTGGCCCTGGTCGGCGAAAGCGGCTCGGGCAAGTCGGTGACCGCGCATTCGATCCTGCGTTTGCTGCCCTACCCGTTGGCGCGGCATCCCTGCGGCACCATCAGCTATGCCGGGCAGGACTTGCTGACACTGAAAGAAAAAACCATCCGGCATATTCGCGGCAACCGCATTGCGATGATCTTTCAGGAGCCGATGACCTCGTTGAACCCGCTGCACTCCATCGAGAAGCAGATCAACGAAGTGCTGGGCCTGCACAAAGGGCTGCAAGGCAAGGTAGCCACCCAACGCACGCTGGAATTGCTGGAGCTGGTAGGCATCCCCGAGCCCCACAAACGCCTCAAGGCCCTGCCCCACGAACTGTCCGGCGGCCAACGCCAGCGGGTGATGATCGCCATGGCCCTGGCCAACGAGCCGGAGTTGCTGATCGCCGATGAGCCGACCACCGCCCTCGACGTGACGGTGCAGCTGAAGATCCTCGAACTGCTCAAAGAACTGCAGGCGCGCCTGGGCATGGCGCTGTTGCTGATCAGCCACGACCTGAACCTGGTACGGCGGATCGCCCACCGCGTGTGCGTGATGCAGAAAGGCTGCATCGTCGAGCAGGCGGATTGCGAGACGTTGTTCCAGGCGCCACAGCATCCTTATACCCAGGAACTGTTGGCGGCCGAGCCCAGTGGCGGGCCGGCCACCAATGACGTCGGCCCGCCGTTGCTGGAAGTCGATAACCTGAAGGTCTGGTTCCCGATCAAGAAAGGTTTTTTGCGCAACACCGTGGATTACGTCAAGGCGGTGGACGGCATCAATTTCAGCCTGCCCCAAGGGCAAACCCTGGGCATCGTCGGCGAAAGCGGCTCGGGCAAATCCACCCTGGGCCTGGCGATCTTGCGCTTGATCGGCAGCAAGGGTGGTATCCGCTTCGAAGGCCAGCAGCTGGATACACTCAGCCAGCAACAGGTGCGCCCGTTGCGTCGTGAAATGCAGGTGGTGTTTCAGGACCCCTTCGGCAGCCTGAGCCCGCGCATGTGCGTCAGCGAGATCGTCGGTGAAGGTTTGCGCATCCACAAAATGGGCACGCCGGCCGAGCAGGAAGCGGCGATTATCGCGGCACTCAAGGAAGTCGGCCTGGACCCGGACTCGCGTCACCGCTACCCCCACGAATTTTCCGGCGGCCAGCGTCAGCGGATCGCCATCGCCCGTGCGCTGGTGCTCAAACCGCGCCTGATTTTGCTCGACGAACCCACCTCGGCGCTGGACCGCACGGTGCAGCGCCAGGTGGTGGAATTGCTGCGCAGCTTGCAGGCCAAGTACAACTTGACCTACCTGTTTATCAGCCATGACCTGGCGGTGGTGAAGGCGTTGAGTCACCAGTTGATGGTGGTCAAGCATGGGCAGGTGGTGGAACAGGGGGATGCGCGGGCTATTTTTGCGGATCCGCAGCATGCCTATACGCGCCAGTTGTTGGAGGCGGCGTTTTTGGTGCCGGCGAATCAGGTTATTTGAGGTGAACCTGTGGGAGCGGGCTTGCCTGCGATGCAGGCACCTCGGTACATCAGGCATATATCCGGTTGATGCAATCGCAGCGGTGCGGCGATCCGACATGCCAGCTCCCACAGAAAAGCAGATCTGAGCAGATATCGAAGTCTGACTCGGTCAGAAATGTGGGAGCGGGCTTGCTCGCGAATGCAGTGTATCAGCCAATTAATCCATTAACTGACACACTGCATTCGCGAGCAAGCCCGCTCCCACAGTTTGGATCTCCATTTTTCTGAAGAAACGCACTCTGCTCCAGCAAAAAAAGCGCTTTTGACCCAAACACTCAGCTCTTGTAATCCGTATCCGTACGCTCCAACTGCCGAATCAACGCATTCCAATGCCTGGCCACGCCCGGCCCCTCACCATTGCTGAACACCTTGGCCTGCTGCTCCACCTTGGCCACCACCTCGGCCGGCGGGAAGATCAATTGCGCATTCCCCCCTGCCTGCGCCGCAATCTGGATGTTGCACGCGCGCTCCAACCCTTGCAGTTGCTGGAACGCGTGCTCAACGCTTACGCCAGCCGTCAGCAAGCCATGATTACGCAGGATCATCACACTCTTGTCGCCCAAGTCCGCCACCAGCCGCTCACGCTCGTCCAGGTCCAGCGCCACGCCTTCATAACCGTGATACGCCACACGCCCGGAAAACGCGATGGAGTGCTGGGAAATCGGTAACAAGCCGTCCTTCTGTGCCGACACCGCAATACCGTCGCGTGTATGGGTATGCAACACCGCTTGCAGGTCATGGCGCGCCCCGTGAATGGCGCTGTGAATCACGTAACCGGCGTAGTTGATGCCCAGCCCGGTCGGGTCATCGACGATAGTCCCGTCGAGGTCGACCTTGACGAGGTTGGAGGCGCTGATTTCATCAAACAACAGGCCAAAGGCGTTGATCAGGAAATGCTCGTCCGGCCCGGGTACGCGGGCGGAAAAGTGCGTGTAGATGTGATCGGTCCACTTGTACAAGGCCGCCAGCCGATAGGCCGCAGCCAACTTGACCCGCACTTCCCACTCTTCTGGCGTGACGCGCTGACGAACGTTGCTGGAAACACTCGATATCGAGGTGACGCTGCTCATGGCAAAACTTCCTGGATGGCCTTAAGGACTTCCAGGCAGCCTAGGGGATGCCGAAAAATAATAAAAAGCACATTTTAATCTAAGCTAATTATTATTTTTTTTCATATAAATAACAGAGACAACACAGAGCAAATGTGGGAGCGGGCTTGCTCGCGAAGGCGCAGGGTCAGTCAGCATCCATGTAGCTGATACTCCGCTTTCGCGAGCAAGCCCGCTCCCACATAAGCCTCTTTCACTGGAGTTACGCGGCGTCGCGGATCTTATGCAACGAGGCAGCGACCCGCTCGCCAAACGCATCCACCGGCGCTTGCAGGTTGCCGAGGAAATGCGGGTAGATCAGCCACAAATCCATCACCGGCTTGAAGTCCTTGAGCGGCATCACCGCCAGTTGCTCGCGATGCGCGCTGCGCTCCAGCAACGGACGCGGCACCAGACCGAGCCCCAGGCCATCCGCGACAAGGCCCAGTTGCAACTCCGTGCCGAAGGTTTCCAGGTTCACCCGCAACGCCAGGCCCTGGTCCGACAACGTGCGCTGCAACCCCGCACGGAAGCCGCAGCCATCCGGGTTCAGAACCCAGCCGTTCTGATACACATCCGCCAGCTTGCACGGCTTTTTCGGCAACTGGGATTTGGCACAGACCACCACCAGCTCCATCTTGCCGATGGACTCGCCAACGATGTTGTCCGGGAAAATTTTGCCCGCCGGGAACAGCGCCGCCGCCGCATCCAGCTCACCGCGCTCGATCTTGCCGACCAGTTGGCTGCCCCACCCTGTCGCCACTTGGGCGCGTAAATCGGGGTATTCGCTGCGCAAGTGCTTGAGCGCATCGAGCAGCACCACATCACCGATGGTCTGCGGCACGCCCAGGCGCAACAGGCCGGTAGGCGGCGCGTCAGTCGCCACCAGCTCACGCAGGGCGTCCATCTCGCGCAGGATCAGCCGGCATTGTTCATACACCCGGGTACCGATCAGCGTAGGCTTGAGAGGCTTGGTGTTGCGGTCAAACAACTCCACCCCCAGCGCCTGCTCGAAGTTCTGCACACGGCGGGTAATGGCCGGCTGGGTCAGTTGCAGCGACTCGGCGGCATGGCTGATGGACTGGCAACGAATCACTTCGACAAAGGCATCGATATCGTCAATTTTCATTTGGGCCGCACATAGAGAACAGTCATTAAGATGTGCGCCAAGCATAGTTGTCGCCACGCAGCCTGAACAGCCCGCGCTGTGATCGATAACGTCTAACGCTATTCAGACCGGTTCTAAATTACCTCCAGCTATAAGCTAATCATTAAAAAATAGCATATTAACTATAAACATTATGCTTAGATAAACCCATCAACACAGACCGATGGAATTGCCATGACCCAGGCCCGACACCCAGAAAGATTGAGAGCCTTCATAGGCGCCCTGGCGGAATTGATCGACGGCAATCCACGTGAAGGCGACCTGTTGCACCGTGGCGGCAAACTGCTCGCGCAACTGGTCAGCCATGACGACTGGCTCCCCGACGAATATGCCCAACCCAACCCCGAGCGCTACCAGCAATTCCTGTTGCATGCCGACTCGCGCCAGCGCTTCAGCATCGTCAGCTTTGTGTGGGGGCCGGGCCAGACCACGCCGATTCATGACCACCGCGTGTGGGGCCTGATCGGCATGCTGCGCGGTTCGGAGTTTTCCCAAGGCTTTGAGCGCGCGCCCGACGGCAGCCTTGTCGCCGAAGGCAAGCCGGTTCAGTTGGTGCCGGGCCAGGTCGAAGCAGTGTCGCCCAAGGTGGGGGATATCCATCAAGTCAGCAATGCCCACAACGACCAGGTGTCGATCAGCATTCATGTGTACGGCGCCAATATCGGCGCGGTACGCCGCGCGGTGTACCAGCCCGACGGCAGCGAGAAACTGTTTATCTCCGGTTATTCCAACGCCTACCTCCCGAATATCTGGGATTTGTCCAAAGAAAAGAGCCCTGCCCTATGACCACCGTATCGACTCGCCGCTTCGCGCAGATTCGCCAGGCCCTGTTGGATCATCAAGAAGTCGCCCTGGTGGACGTGCGCGAAGAAGCGCCATTTGCCGAAGCCCACCCGTTGTTCGCCGCCAATATCCCGCTCTCCAAACTGGAGCTGGAGGTGTACTCGCGTATTCCACGTCGCGACACCCCAGTCACCGTCTACGACAATGGTGAAGGCCTGGCGGCGCGTGCCGCCGAGCGTTTGCTTGAATTGGGCTACACCGACGTCAGCCTGCTCGAGGGCGGCCTCGACGGCTGGCGCCGCGCCGGTGGCGAGCTGTTTATCGATGTGAACGTGCCGAGCAAAGCCTTTGGTGAGTTGGTCGAGAGCGAGCGCCATACGCCGTCGCTGGCCGCTGAAGAAGTGCAAGCCCTGCTCGACAATCAGGCCGATGTGGTGGTGCTCGACGCCCGCCGCTTCGACGAATACCAGACCATGAGCATTCCCACCGGCATCAGCGTGCCCGGCGCCGAGCTGGTGCTGCGTGCGCGTGAACTGGCACCGGACCCGGCCACTCGCATCATCGTCAACTGCGCCGGGCGTACACGCAGCATTATCGGCACGCAGTCGCTGATCAATGCAGGGGTGGCCAACCCGGTATCCGCCCTGCGCAACGGCACCATCGGCTGGACATTGGCCGGGCAGAAACTCGCCCATGGCCAGTCGCGCCGCTTTGCGCCAACGTCTGAAGAGTACCGCCAGGTTGCCGCCGTGCAGGCGCGCGGCGTCGCCGACAAGGCCCGCGTGGGCCGCGCCACGCTCGCCGACCTGCAAGGCTGGCAGCAGGACGCGACGCGCACCACCTACCTGTTCGATGTGCGCACCCCGGAAGAATTCGAAGCCGGCCACCTCCCAGGCGCGCGCTCGACGCCGGGCGGCCAGTTGGTGCAGGAAACCGACCACGTCGCCAGCGTGCGCGGTGCGCGGCTGGTGTTGGCGGATGACGATGGCGTGCGCGCGAATATGTCCGCGTCCTGGCTGGCTCAGCTGGGCTGGGAAGTGCATGTACTGGATGATCTGCAACCGGCGAACTTCAGCGAAACAGGTGCCTGGGTCGCACCAGTGCCGGCGCCACAGCAAGCCGAACTGATCAGCCCGCACACCCTCGCCGACTGGTTGAGCCACGGCGACACGGCGGTGCTGGATTTCACCCCGAGCGTCAACTACGTCAAACGCCACATCCCCGGTGCCTACTGGGCCTTGCGCGCACAACTGCCCGACGCCCTGGCCAACGTAGCGCCCGCCGAACGCTATGTGCTGACCTGCGGCACCAGCCAGCTGGCGCGCCTGGCGGTGGCCGAAGTCGAAGCCCTGACCGGCAAGCCGGTGTTCCTGCTGCAAGGCGGCACCCTGAACTGGATCGCCGAAAAACTGCCGCTGGAAGAAGGTGAAACACACCTGGCCTCACCGCGCATCGACCGTTACCGCCGGCCGTACGAAGGCACCGACAGCCCGAAAGAGGCTATGCAGGCCTACCTGGACTGGGAGTTCGGCCTGGTCGAACAACTGGCCCGCGACGGCACCCACGGTTTTTATGTGATCTGACCCCTTTTTACAGCCCCCCCACTTTCCACCCACGGCCGACCCCTTCTCCAGGCGGAGGCGACTGAATTCAGTACCTAGCCTGGAGCTACCTTGATGCGCCTGACACTGCCCCTCTTACTGATCGCCCTTCTTTCAGGCATGGCCCACGCCGCGGACCTGCAACCGCTGCGGGTGGCCAACCAGAAGTCCACCATCAAAGCGCTGCTGGAAGTCTCCGGCGAAACCAAAAATGTGCCTTACGAAATCCAGTGGTCGGAGTTCCCCTCCGCCTCGCCGCTGGGTGAAGCCTTGAATGCCGGCGCCGTGGATGTGGGCGCCCTCGGCGACGCACCCTATGTGTTCGCCCTCGGCGCGGGGGCCTCGCTCAAGGTGGTCAGCATCATCCACGCCGAAGGGCGCAACACCACGGCGTTACTGGTGCCCAAGGACTCGCCGATCAAGACCGTGGCCGACCTCAAGGGCAAGAAAATCGTCACCGGGCGCGGCTCCATCGGCCACTACCTGGCGCTCAAGGCCCTGGCCAGCGCGGGCCTGAGCTCCAAGGACGTCGAATTTGTATTCCTGTTGCCGGCCGAGTCGCGCCTGGTGCTGGACAACGGTACCGTTGATGCCTGGGCCACCTGGGACCCCTACACCACCGTCGTCACTTCACAAAGCCAGGCCCGCGTGCTGATCAGCGGCAACAAGCTGTTGAGTAACCACCTGTATTTCGCCGCGACCAGCCAAGCCATCGCCGACAAGCGCGCGCAACTCGATGACTTTGTGGCCCGCGTCGACCGCGCCTATGCCTGGGCCAACGTGCACCCCGATGAATACGCCGCCGCCCAAGCCAGGATCACCGGCCTGCCGCTGGCCGTGCACATTGAAGTCGCCAAGGACACCCACCTGACCCCGGTCACCATCGATGACAGCGTGATCAGCGGCCTGCAAGCCACCGCCGACACCTACCAAAAAGAAGGCCTGATCACCAAACACATCGATGTGTCCCAGGGCTTTGACAAGAGCTTTAACGCCAAGCGCGTCCCGCTGTCCCAAGCCTCACGCTAACAAGGAGCAGAACATGAGCGAGCCACATCAATCAAAGCCGCGCCATTTGAAGCTGGGTGCCATGGTCCACGGTGTCGGCCACGGCTGGGGCGAATGGCGCCACCCGCAGGCGCAACCGAATGCCAGCACGAACTTTGGTTTCTACAAGCAGCAGACTGAGTTGGCCGAAGCCGCCAAATTCGACTTCGTGTTCATCGCCGACAGCCTGCACATCCACGCCAAGTCCAGCCCGCATTACCTCAACCGTTTCGAGCCGCTGACCATCCTCTCGGCCCTGGCGGCGCTGACCACGAACATCGGCCTGGTCGCCACCGTCACCGTCAGCTACACCGAGCCCTACCAGGTTGCCCGGCAGTTCGCGTCCCTGGACCATATCAGCGGCGGCCGTGCCGGCTGGAACGTGGTCACGTCCTGGCTCAGCGGCACCGCCGACAACTTCGGCAAGGCCGAGCACCCGCCGCACGCCGTGCGCTACCGCATCGCCAAGGAACACCTCAATGTGGTCAAGGGCCTGTGGGACTCCTGGGAGGACGACGCCTTTGCCTACAACAAGCAAAGCGGCGAGTTCTTCACCCCGCAAAAACTGCACGCGCTAAACCACAAGGGCGAGTTTTTCTCGGTCAAAGGCCCACTGAACATCGCCCGCTCGCGCCAGGGCCAGCCGGCGATTTTCCAGGCAGGCACCTCGGAAGACGGGCGCAACTTTGCCGCAGAACACGCCGATGCGATCTTTGTGCACGTTGAAAACATCGAAGAAGCCAAAACCTACACCGCTGACTTGAAGCGCCGCGCCAAAGGCTTTGGTCGTGACATCAACAGCCTGTCGATCCTGCCGGGCATCCGCCCGATTGTCGGGCGCGACGAGGCCGAAGTCGAAAGCCGTTATCAGCAGGCCGTGGAGCTGGTGTCCATCGAGGACGCCATCGTCGCCCTCGGTCGCCCGTTCAACGACCATGACTTCAGCCAGTACCCGCTGGACGAACCGTTCCCGGAACTCGGCGACCTGGGCTCCAACAGCCAAAAAGGCGGCTCCGAGCGCATCAAGCAACTGGCCAGGGACGAAGGCCTGACCTTGCGCGAAGTGGCCCTGCGTTTTTCGCGGCCCAAGCGTGATTTTGTCGGTACCCCGCAGCAAGTCGCCGATGCGATCCAGACCTGGTTCGAAACCGGTGCCAGCGACGGTTTCATCATCAACTCGGTACTGCCGGACGGCCTGCAATATTTCACCGAACTGGTGGTACCGGTGTTGCAACAACGCGGTCTGTTCCGCACTGAATACACCGGGCGCACCCTGCGCGACAACCTGGGGCTGGACGTGCCGGCCAACCGTTACAGCGCCGCCGCAGAGACAGAATCGGTGTTGTACGCAGTGAATTAACGCCGGCGTGCTGAGTGAGCGGCTGGATGTCAGCCCATTGCGGGACCGGCAATTCAAGTTATTGCCACCTCTATGACAACCACCCAAACCCCATGTGGGAGCGGGCTTGCTCGCGAATGCGGTGGTTCAGTTAATAAATTCGGTGACTGATACACCGCATTCGCGAGCAAGCCCGCTCCCACATTTTTGACCGAGTACATCTCCATGACTTCACACCCCCCATTACGCTCCGTGGAAGTGGCCAACTTCGAAGCCCTGCTCGAACGCCTCAGCGCCGAACTCGCCACCACTGCCCACCTGTACGACGACAGCGGCGCCTTCCCCCACGCCAACTTCAAATTGCTGCATGACCACGGTCTCGTCGCCCTCACCGTGCCCAAGGCTCTGGGCGGTGGCGGCGCGAGCCTGCCCCAGGCGCGCAAAGCCATCAGCGCGATTGCCAAAGGCGAGCCGTCCACTGCGCTGATCCTGGTCATGCAATACCTGCAACACACCCGCCTGCAAGACAGCAAGACCTGGCCCGAACACCTGCGCGTGCAAGTGGCCGAAGACGCCGTACGCCAGGGCGCGCTGATCAACGCTCTGCGCGTCGAGCCCGACCTCGGCACCCCGGCCCGTGGCGGCCTGCCGGCGACCACGGCCGTGCGCACGGCCGAAGGCTGGCGCATCAGCGGGCGCAAGATCTACTCCACCGGCAGCCACGGCCTGAGCTGGTTCAGCGTGTGGGCGCGCAGCGACGATGCCGACCCGCTGGTCGGTGCCTGGCTGGTGCCCAAAGGCAGCCCCGGCGTGAGCATCATCGACACCTGGGACCACCTGGGCATGCGCGCCACGTGCAGCCATGAAGTGGTGTTCGACAATGTGCTGGTGCCGCTGGACCACGCCGTCAGCGTCAGCCCGTGGAGCGCGCCGTCGCCGGAGCTGGATGGCGAGGGGTTCCTGTGGATGTCGGTGTTGCTGTCGTCGGTCTACGACGCGGTAGCCCAGGCTGCACGGGACTGGCTGGTGAACTGGCTGGAGACGCGCACGCCGTCCAACCTTGGCGCCGCGCTGTCCACCTTGCCACGCTTTCAGGAAACCGTCGGGCATATCGACACCTTGTTGTTCGCCAACCGCAGCCTGCTGGATGCCGCCGCCGACGGCCACACCCCAACGGCCAACGCGGCGCAGTTGAAATACCTGGTGACCGGCAACGCCATCCGCGCCGTCGAGCTGGCCATCGAAGCCTCGGGCAACCCCGGCCTGTCGCGCCACAGCCCGCTGCAACGGCACTACCGCGACGTGCTGTGCAGCCGCGTGCATACCCCGCAAAACGACGCCGTGCTGCAAGGCGTCGGCAAAGCTGTCTTCGCCCAACGTCAGAAGGAACGCACATGAGTCAGGTGATTATCGCCAGCCAGCTGGACGAAGAATTCAACCAGGTGATCCGCGAGCGCCTGGCGCCGCTGCACCCTGAAGCCCAGGTGATTGGCGTACCGGTCGGCGTGCCAAGCGACCTGCCGCCCCACGCCAACATCCTGCTGCTGCGCCCGATCAATGTGCGCGGCTACACCGCACCGCACACCCCGCCACCGGGCTGGCCATACGGCGCGCAGTGGGTGCACCTGGTGTCGTCGGGCATCGACTTCTACCCGCAATGGCTGTTCAACGGCCCGCCGGTGACCACCTCACGGGGCGCTGCCGCCGACAACCTGGCGGAGTTTGCTCTGGCGGCGATCTTTGCCGCCTCCAAGCATTTGCCGGATATCTGGGTGAAGGATGCCCAGTGGAACTTCACCGCGCTTCGCCCGCTCAAGGGCACCACCCTGGGGATTCTCGGGTTTGGCGCAATTGGCAAAAGCCTGGCGCAGAAAGCGCTGGCCTTGGGGATCAATGTGGTCGCGTTGCGGCAAAGCCAGGCGCCATTCGAGGTGGAAGGTGTGGAGGCGGCGAAGGACATTCACGACCTGTTCGCGCGCGCCGATCACCTGGTGCTGGCCGCGCCGCTGACCGAGGCCACGCGGCATATTGTTGACCGCGACGTGCTGGGCAGCGCCAAGCCGGGGCTGCACCTGATCAACATCGCGCGGGGTGGTTTGCTGGATCAGGAGGCATTACTCGAAGCACTGGAGAATGGCCGGATTGGCCTGGCTTCTCTCGATGTGACAGAACCCGAACCGCTGCCGGACGGGCACCCGTTGTACAGCCATCCGCGGGTGAGGTTGTCGCCGCATACCTCGGCAATTTCGACGAACAGCGTGCATGAGATTGCCGATACGTTCCTGGCGAATCTGGAGCGTTATCTGGAGGGTTCGACACTGGCCAACCTCGTCGAACGCTGAATCAAACACCGATCAAAACTGTGGGAGCTGGCTTGCTCGCGAATGCGGCGTGTCAGTCGCCGTATTCATCACTGATAGACCGCATTCGCGAGCAAGCCCGCTCCCACAGGGGTTATGTGTTGCGCCAGTGATTCAACAGCCACTCGCCAGGCGCTCGCGCAAAAACTCCACCAGCGCCTGCACCGGCCGCGAACTCTGGCGGTGCTGGGGATACACCGCCGACAGCGTCAGGGCTTCGGGCGCAAAGTCCTCCAGCACCGTTACCAGCCGCCCGTCTTTCAAGGCATCGGCGACGATAAAGGTCGGCAAGTACGTCACCCCCAGCCCGGCAATCGCCGTGTCGCGCAACAACTCGCCGTTATTGACGCGCATACGCCCGCTGACATTCACCGACTGCAGCTTGCCCTTGATCTGGAAACGCCATTGCACCTGACGGCCATGGCCATAAGGCAGGCAGTCATGGTCGGCCAGGTCTTCGGGTTTGAGCGGCGTGCCGCGCAGGGCCAGGTAGTCGGGGCTGGCGCAGTACACCCGTTGCACGCTGGCGATGCGCCGGGCGATCAGGGTCGAATCCTCAAGGGTGCCGATGCGCAGCACCAGGTCGTAGCCTTCGCCGATCAGGTCCACGGGGCGGTCGCTCAGGTCGACTTCCACCGAGACGTGCGGGTGCCGTTGCAGGAATAACGGCAACAGGCAGCCCAAATGGGCCATGGCAAATGACAAGGGCGCGCTGAGGCGGATAGTGCCGCGCGGCTCGCTGTTCTGGCCGGCGATGCCCTGCTCCACTTGCTCGACGTCACCGAGCAGGCGCAAGGCCGATTCGTAGTAACTCTGGCCCAGTGGCGTGACATCCAGGCGGCGCGTGGAGCGGTTGAGCAGGCGCACGCCCAGGCGGTCTTCCAGCTGGATCAGGCGGCGTCTGACAAATTGCTTGGACAGGCCCAATTGCTCGGCGGCAGCGGTGAAACTGCCGGATTCCATGACCTGGCAAAACAGGCGCATGTCTTCAAAGGGATTCATTGTCGCTACTCGGTGGACATTTGGCGGGTTTATAGCCTGTCGGCGGCCACACCACAAACCAAAATGTGGGAGCTGGCTTGCACAGGGTTGATGCGGTGTTCTGTAAAGCGAGTTATGGAAAACACCTCAAGCGGCCCGGCCATGTCGAACAGGAGGAAATCCGGAAACAGCGCCATGGCCACGGTTTTCATAGAGGGAAGCGTCCATCGGGAAGAAAGGCGGTGGGCATTGTGGCACGCCTTTAACTGTCAATCTGAAAAGGACAGTTATTCAGATTTCAGCTTCTTAATGAATATTTCAGTAACCAGTAATCTTCTTCTCAACGCAAGCGTTCTGTATCTCGCAGCCCACGCTCACTTGAGGACGAAATCATGCTGACCCTTCGCAAAGCTTCCGAACGCGGCGCCGCCAATCACGGTTGGTTGAAGTCGTTTCACACCTTCTCGTTCGCCAACTACTGGAACCCCAACGAGCAGGGTTTTTCCGACCTGCTGGTGATCAACGATGACCGCGTCGCTGCGGGCAAAGGCTTTGGCCAGCACCCGCACCGTGACATGGAGATTTTCTCCTACGTGCTCGACGGCGCCCTGGAACACAAGGACACCCTGGGCACCGGTTCGGTGATTCGCCCCGGCGATGTGCAACTGATGAGCGCCGGCAGTGGCGTGGCGCACAGCGAGTTTAACCACAGCCAGACCCGTGGCGTGCACTTCCTGCAAATCTGGATTGTGCCGAATGAGCCGGGCGCCGAACCGCGCTATCAGCAAGAGCATTTCAGCGAGGCGCAGAAACGCGGGCGCTTGCAGTTGATCATCTCGCCGGAAGGCACCGACGGTTCGCTGCAGGTTCGCCAGGACGCACGGGTGTATGCCGGGCTGTTCAACGGCGACGAAAGCGCGAGCCTGGCGCTGCCGCCCAACCGCCACGTGTACGTGCATGTGGCGCGGGGCAGCGTCGAGGTCAATGGCCAGTGTTTGCAGGAAGGTGACGGCGCCCGAGTGCGGGATGAACGCCAGATTCACCTGAGCCACGGTCAGGATGCCGAGGTGCAGGTATTCGACCTGCGCCCACAGGAACTGCCGCAGATGCCTTGACCATCACTGCGATGATCCGCCCCAAAATGGGTCATCGCTGGCGTCGATAGTCACCATCAGTGCAATGAAGTTCTCTTAAAAAACTCAGCGCGTAACATCAACTCCATACCCAGCGGCACCCAAACTAAAACACTCGGAGCACACCACCATGAAACGCCAAATCTTGCTTAGCCTTGCTTTCTCGGTACTTGCTGCAAATGCTTTTGCCCACCCCGTTGTCGCTGAAGGCGGCGCGGATCGCCTGATGGAAAGCCGTGTTGCCGAAAACGGTTCTGATCGCCTGATCGAGCGTCGTGTCGCCGAAGGTGGTGCGGATCGTCTGCAGGAACGTGGTCTGGCTGAAGGCGGTGCGGATCGTCTGCAAGAGCGTGGCCTGGCTGAAGGCGGTGCGGATCGTCTGCAGGAACGTGGCCTGGCTGAAGGCGGTGCGGATCGTCTGCAGGAACGTGGCCTGGCTGAAGGTGGTTCCGACCGTCTGCACAGCAACAACGCATAACCCTCGCAGTTGGCGAGGCACCCCAAACCGGCCTGATCAGCCGGTTTTTTTTCGCCTTCGATTAATGCAAGTCGCGGTCAACCCACAGCACCGCCTTGCCGATCTGCTGGCGCGCCTCGATGCGTTCATGCACTTGCTGCACGGTTTCCAGTGTGTAATGCCCTTCGATCTCCACGGTCAGCGAGCCTTCCAGCATCGCCGCGAACACCGCGTTGGCACGCCGTTGTACGGTCGGGCCGTCGGCCATGTGGTCGGCCAGGCGCGGACGGGTCAGGAACAACGACCCCGCCTCCCCCAGCTCAATCGGGTCCAGGTCGGTCAACGAGCCGGAAACATTGCCGTAATTGACGATCAGCCCTCGCGTGCGGCAGGCGCGAAAACTGTCGCGCAACGTGGCTTTGCCCACCGAATCGAAGACCACGTCCACGCCCTTCCCGCCCGTCGCCTCCAGGACACGCTCGGCAAACCCGCCGGCGTCATACGTCCAGGCCTGGTGAGCACCGCGTTGCAGGGCAATCGCACATTTCTCGACCGTGCTGCCCGTGGTCAATACCGTCGCGCCCAAACGACGCGCCATTTGCACCAGCAACTGGCCAATGCTGCCGGACGCCGCGTGAATCAAGCAGGTACTGCCGGCCTTTAGCCGCGCCACATCATCAATCAAATAGTGGGCGGTGCACCCTTGAAACATCGCGGCGGCGGCCTGATCGAAGGCAATGGCGTTGGGGATCTGCGCGACTTTCTCAGCCGGCACATTGGCGTACTCGGCATACGCCCCCCACGCGATGCACCAGGCTACCCGGTCGCCAACGGCCAGATGGCTGACACCCGCGCCCACTTCCACCACCACGCCCGCGCCTTCCATGCCCAAGGTGCACGGCAAGCGCACCGGGTAGGTGACCGACTGCGCGTATTTGCCCTGGCGGGTATGGATATCCATGAAATTGATGCCCGCGCAGGCCACCTTGACCAGCACGTGGCCCGGTAAAACCTGGGGTTGGGGGACATCGAGGCGCAAATGTGCGACGTCTGGTCCGCCATAAGCTTGCAAGGTGATGGCTTTCATCGGGGAACAACTCCGTTTGCACTGGGAAGCGGCCATGGTAAAAGGGCTTGCTCAGTAGGAAAATTCCCCAATACCTCCCAGACTCTGTGCGGAAACAACCCGATGTTCGATTGGCAGGACCTGTATTACTTCACCGTACTGGCACGCACGCAGTCGCTGTCAGCGGCTGCCCGCGAATTGCAGGTAGAACATGCTACCGTCGGGCGGCGTGTGGATGCGTTGGAAAAAGCCCTGGGCGTCAAGCTCGTCGACCGTCTGCCACGCAGCCGGCCCCTCACCGCACAAGGCCTGGCCTTGGCAGAACTGGCCGCGGGAATGGGTGAAATAGCCACCGAAGTGATGCGCATGTCGCGGGTAGCCTCCATTGAAATGGCCGGTACGGTTCGGGTCAGTTGCCCGCCTTCCATCGCCAACCATTGCATCGCGCCCCATGTGGCGCGGTTGCGCGCTCAATACCCGCAACTGAACCTGGTGTTGCTGCCTTCCACCCAACTGGCCGCGCTGGACAAAGGTGAAGCCGATATCGCGTTGCGCACCGTGCGCCCGGATGAAGACGCGCTGGTACGGCGCAAGGTCGGCGCGGTGCGCTTTGGCCTGTATGGCTCGCCCGAGTTACAGCAAAAGCCTGCCGCACAGTGGGCGTTTATCGCCTATGACAGCAGCCGCGATCACCTGCCCCAACAGGCTTGGCTGCATCAGTTACGCGGCCCGCGCCCAATCGTGTTTGCCGCCAGCGAACTGATCACCCAACAAATGGCCGCCCGCGCTCACGTTGGCGCGGTAGTGCTGCCCACCTTGGTGGGCGATCACGATCCTTTATTGGCCAGGCTGCCAGCCACAGGCGAGGGCCCGGTGCGCGATATCTGGCTCACGGTGTACCCGGACATGCGCCGTTCGCCATCGGTGAAGGTGGTGATGGAGTTTTTGGTGGCGTGCATAGAAGGTGAGCTTCAACTGCGCCGTTGACGTTTTTTCAGGTTGGCTTCTGCGTCTTCTCTCGCCAGGTAAAGAAACCCTTTACCTTCCTGCACCTTGAACAGCAGCTTCATGCCAACCAGTTTCTCAAGGTCCTTGCGTGCGGTATTTTCCGAAATATCGTAGTCGTGGGTGAGTTCTTTGGGCGTGAATATGCGGCCGGGGTGCTGGAGTACTTTCTTCAAAAAATGCCCCTGCCGGTAATTCAGCTCATTGTTGAGTTCAAACGTATCCAGCCAGCTCATCAGCTCCACGGATTCTCTGCGCTTGGCCTCGAAATACTCCATGAACTCATGCATGGCGCGCTCAATGACGCGTAGCTGATACGTCACGAAATAGGTCAAGTCAAAGGCGTCGGTTTGCGTGTAAATGTATGACCGCCCATATTGCATGGGCGCCTCTTTGAGCAGTGTGCTGATGGAGATGTACTCAAAAGGCCAGTAACCGCTCTTAAGCATGAACCAGTAAAACAAGCAGCGCGCAGTTCGCCCATTACCGTCTCGAAAGGGGTGCTCATAACCCATCATGAAGTGCAGGATCGTGGCCTTCACCACCGGGTGGATAAAATGCCTGCCTTCATGACCATCATGACAATCATTGGCAAACCGGCAGAGCGCCTCCAGCCTGGCAGGCAGCAGCGCCGCCTTGGGAGGCTGATGAACCACTTCATCGCCTGCCCCGCCCACGAAAATGTCATCACTGTCCCGGACCTGACCTGGGCGGGCGTCCGCTTCTTCGATGCCGGCTGTAGCGATAGCCTGAAATTCACAGATCAAGGCAACCGACAGGTTCTCGTCCTTGTTGTACTTGGCATGTTGCATCAGATGATAGTTATTCAGGATCATCCGCTCATCATCGTCCAGAGGCAGGCGCTCCTTGCCCAACATATCCTTCGCAACTTTGCGGGTGGTTGCAGCGCCCTCCAATTGAGCGCTGGAAATCGCCTCCTCCATCATCAATGAATCAACCAGGTAGCGGGTGTTGTCACGGTATTGCGGGGAAGACGCCTTTGCCCCGCCCAACCTGGATGTCACCGATTCCACAGCGTGAATAACCGCGTCGCAAAAATCTGTAGTGGACAAGAAAAAAGGGCTGTCACACTCGCTGCGAAGTTCGAGTGTCTTGCTCCCGAGGGCGCGGGACATTTTGATAGCTGCCCATGCGGCTTCTTTGTTCACGCCCGGCGATGGGTACCGGCGAAATTCGTCCCAATGCAGGTATCGGCCTTTGTCGTCGATGGCCTTGTAAGTGCGGGCCAGCTCAAAAATCTCCAAACCATATTGCTTTAGCAACACAGCGAAATCAGCGGGCTTTTGGATTCTGGCCATCGTTGAAACTCATTTTTTGAAAATTGAGCTGATGGTTGCGCGCGAACCATACAGAGTCAAGCGTTAAACCCCCAGAAACTGTGCCAACGCCTGGCCCAAACCATCAAACACCGCCGCCACCCGCGGCACCCGGCGCATGTCTTGATGCATGGCAATCCACACGTCAACGTCGAACCCCACTTCAGGCAATACCCGCACCAGGCCATGGCGCTGCGCCAATTGGCCGGGGCATGCGCCAATCCCCAGGCCGGCGCGCAAGGCCGCGAATTGCGCCAGGTGGTCGTCGCTGCGAATGACCGTGCGCGCCGCGCTGCAGTCGACACCTTGCTGCTGGAGAAACTCGATGTCTTGCCCGTTGCGGTCGGGCCCGATCAGCGGATAGTCCTGCAACTGGGCCAAACGGTCAGGCGTGCCACATTCGGCGAGCAATTGGGGGGCGGCATACAGGCCGACGCGCAGGTCGCCGACTTTGCGCGTGACCACCGCGGCCTCCGTTGGCCGGCGAATGCGCACGGCGACGTCGGCCTCCTGTTGCGCCAAGGCCTGCAGGCGATTGGAGACACTCAGCTCAATCGCCAGTGCTGGATGGTCGCGCCTCAACGTGCGCAGCATCGGCGGCAACACTTCAACACCCAGTAACTGGCCACTGGTCAGGCGCACGGTGCCACCCGCCATGGCCGCGTCTGCCGAGGCCGCGCGGTTAAAGGCGTTGGCGGCGACGGCCATTGCCTCCACGTGGCCAATCAGCTCTCGCGCCATGTCGGTGGGCAGCAAGCCTTTTGGCGAACGCACAAACAGGCTGACCCCGACGCTCTGCTCCAGCGCCTCTATACGTCGGCGCGCCGTGGCTTGGGCGATCCCCAGCAAACGCGCGGCCCCCGACAGGCTGCCGGTGCGCAGCACGGCGAGAAAGGCACGCTGGGTTTCCCATTGCAGTTGAGGGGGGTTCATACATTTCCTGTGAGCCGCTGGGCAGTTTTGGCGAATGTTCAGCGGGCACCCGCTGAGGCATGCTGGCGAGCATACCCGATGGGCCTTGCGCCCTCTTCTGCCTGAAGGATCAAATTCGATGATTTTCACCGGCCAATGCCGCTGCACCGCCGTCACATACCAACTGGATATGGACGCGTTGCCGGCGATTTACGCCTGCCATTGCAACAGCTGCCAAACCTGGAGCGGCAGTGCATTCGCCCTGCATGCCTTGCTGCCGGCGGATGCGTTGCAGGTGGCCGGCCCCGTCACTCAGTACGCTTATGCGCTTGACGGCCAACGCAGCGAGCATCAGCTTTGCGCCGTGTGCCATACCCGCATCAGCAACACCACCACCGCCGCGCCGGGGTTGCAGGTACTGCGCGTGGGCACCCTGGACAGCAGCCCGTCGCTGCAACCGCTCGCGCATATCTGGGTCTCGCGCAAACAGCCGTGGCTGACCTTGCCCGAGGGCGTCCCGACCTGGCCGCAAAGCCCCACGCCCGAAGCCTTCGCCCAGGCCCTTACGCCTCCCGCGCCTTGACCTTCAAGTGCCGCGCGTACCAAGGGCGCTGCGGCACGCGCTTGAACAGGCCTTTGAGCACACCCTCGTCCGACCCAAAGGTGATGCGCAACGCAAGCTTCATGGTTTCCGGGTCCATCTCCATGGAACGCCCCATCTGCAACCCCGGCGTGGTGCTGCAGCCATGGGTGTCCGGGCCCAGCCACGGATCACTCACTTCCACCCAACGCCCCGGCGCAAACCACTGCACGCCGTTGACTTCAAGCCGGCTGACTTCACCCGGGTTGAAGCGTTCGTGGGCGCGAAACCAGTCTTCGACACGGTCATCGATCCAGCCGTGGAAGTGCCAGAACACCGGGTTGACGTGGGATGAGAACGGGTCGCCGAGAAAATCGTTTTCCGCCGCGTACCAGCGCGCGGCAAAGTCTGCCGGGTCGCGAGCGAAGGGCACCGGCGCGCCATTGGACGGGTCACGGGGCACCGAGGCCCAGCGCATGTGCAGCCAGTCGTGCAAGCCCAGTTCCATTTCGGAGCCCAGTTGGCCGAGGGTCAGTTTGGCCAGGTAGCGCGGGTCGCGGTATTGGGATTCCCAGACCTGAAAGTTGCTGTGGTAGGTCTCGGCCGCTTTGATATCACTGACCCACTGGGTGTAGTCGGCGTCGTCCGGGGCGGACCAGGTGGGCGGCAGCGCGAACCCGTCGCGGTTGTCGAAATAGCGCAAGAAACCCAGGCGGTCGCGCTCCAGCGCTGGTTGAGGCTCAGGAAAAGCCGGCCAAGACGGCAGGTCCTGCATCGAACGCGCCGTGCCCAGCATGTGCCGGTGCATGAAGAAAAAATCGATACCCGAACCATTGCGATCCTTGCGTTTGCCACGGGCGTCACGTTCCTGGCCGCGCGGCCCGGGTTGCCAGCCGATGCCGCGCAGCGCGTCGCGCTTTTCCTCCGACAGCTTGTGCCACTGGTCACGGGTGGCGTGCCACAGTTGGTGAAACAGGCGGTGTTCCGGTGAGATCAGCCAGGCCAGCAGCGTCGGGTTGAGGCCGATGCGCTGGCGGGCTTCGGGAAACAATTGTTTGTGGGCGATAAAACGGTTGTCGCGCTCGGTCAACGCCAAGGGGCGGTCCAGGTCCAGGATCTGCCCGCTGAGGGTGCCGCTGCCGGCATTGCCGAAGTCGGCCCAGACTTCATCCACAGTCATCTTGAATTCATAGGCGGGCACGCCCGCGACCGAGTCGCGGTCGATCAGCCGCCAATACAGCACCTTGCCGTCCCCCGTGAGCAGATCACCCAGCACCCGGTAACGGGGCTCAGCTGGCGCACGCAGGTTTTCGGCGGTGTCCAGATAGCCGCGCAGACCACGGCCACGGGGGGCGATGTCGAGCAATAGCTCAAGGCCTTGCAATGGCAGGCCTTTGAGACCTGCGTCGGCGCCTTCGAAACGCAGGCTCCACACGCCCCTCAGCCGGTTTGCCAGGTGCTGGCCGGCCGTGTCGGCGAGGTCCACCGTGGCTTCACCGGGGGTGATCGGAAATTCTTCGCGCGTCAGCTCGCGATGGGCATAAAAGGCCGCCGGCACGGCAGCGCCGGTCAGCGCCAGGCCTGCGATGAACCCACGTCGAGAGATGGTCATTGTTTACCTTAGGAAACGGCTTGATCAGAGCTAGAACGTTTGCAGCCGCGCAAAATTTACCAACGCGCCCTGCCCGCCTAAATTTCCCCCGCCATCACTCGTTCTTCCCTGATAGCAAAGGCCTCAACTGACTGAGATGGCAATGACAAAACCACGTTCGAAAAAGGCGCTGTATCTGGGCCTGCCACTGGCAGTGGCGGTCTGTGCCGGGGCCGGCTGGCTGGTCTGGGATCACTGGTTCAAGGGCAATGCCGGCTATTCGCTGGAGGTGATCAAGCAGGCCAACGAGATGCAGGACCGCTTGTTGTCCTTTGACAGCCATATCACCGTGCCGCTGGATTTCGGCACCGCAGGCAATGAGGCGGACAAGGACGGCAGCGGCCAGTTCGACCTGGCCAAAGCCAGCCGTGGGCGCCTGTCGGGTGCCGCCCTGACCATTTTCGGCTGGCCGGAAATCTGGAGCGGCGCCAATGCGCCCCATAAGCCAACCGAAGGTTTTGTCGAAGAAGCGCGCCATGAGCAGGAAGTGCGCTACAAAATCATCTCCGGCATGGTGCGCGACTACCCCAACCAGGTGGGCATTGCCTACACCCCGGACGATTTCCGCCGCCTGCATGGCGAAGGCAAGTTTGCCATTTTCATCAGCATGCTCAACGCCTACCCATTGGGCGATGACCTGAACCAGCTGGACCTGTGGACTGCGCGCGGCATGCGCATGTTCGGCTTCAGTTACATCGGCAACAACGCCTGGTCCGACTCATCGCGCCCGCTGCCGTTTTTCAATGACACCCCCGATGCCCTCGAAGGCCTCTCGCCCATCGGCCAGCAGGCGGTGCACCGCCTCAATGACCTTGGGGTGATCATTGATGTGTCGCAGATGTCGACCAAGGCCGTGGAACAAGTCGCCCGGTTGAGCCGCACGCCAATGGTCGCCTCGCACTCGGCGCCGCGCGCCTCGGTGGATATCCCGCGCAACCTCAGCGACAAGGAGTTGCAACTGATCAAGAACAGTGGCGGCGTGGTTCAGGTGGTGGGTTTCCCGGCCTATCTGCGCCCGCTGAGCCAACCGACCCAGGACAAGCTCAATACCCTGCGCGCGCGCTTCGATTTGCCGCCGCTGCCCAACCTCGCCATGGCACTGATGCCGGGTGACGCGATCATCGCCGCGTGGTCCGAGCAGAAGTTCGGCCAGTACGCCAGCGCGCTGTACGCCATCCTCGAAGAGGAGCCCAAGGCAACCCTCAAGGACTTGGGCGATGCCATCGACTACACCGTGCGCAAGATCGGCATTGATCACGTGGGCATCGCGTCGGACTTCAACGACGGCGGCGGCCTCCAGGGCTGGAACGATGTCGGCGAAGTGCGCAACGTCACTGCCGAACTGATTCAGCGCGGCTACTCCGAAGCCGATATCGCCAAGCTGTGGGGAGGCAACTTCCTGCGGGTGTGGGACCAGGTACAAAAAGCCGCCAAGCCATTGGCCAACCGCTAACGACCCGTGAAGTAAGCCCATGACCGACCGCCGTACGTTTCTCAAACAGGCTGGCGTGCTCGTCGCCAGCCTGCCGCTGGGCGCCGCCCTCACCCCTCAGGCCATCGCGGCCACCCCGGCAGGCAACCCCTGGACAGCACTCAAACAGCTGTTCAACCAGGACCCGGATTACCTGCACTTCTCCAACTTTCTCGTGGCCTCGCACCCCAAGCCGGTGCGCGAAGCCATTGAGCGCTACCGTTTGCAGATCGACCGCAACCCCGGGCGCGCCATGGACTGGGACCTGCAGGAAACCTTCAAGCGTGAAGGCCAGGTGCGCGAATGGGCCGGCCGCTACCTGAATGCCAAGCCCGCACAGATAGCCCTCACCGGCAGCACGTCCGAAGGCCTGGCAATGATCTACGGCGGCATCAAGGTGCGGCCCGACCAGGAAATCCTCACCACGGTTCACGAGCACTATGCGACCGAGTTCAGCCTGAATTTCCGTGTCGCGAAGGAAGGCACGCAAGTACGCCGGATCAGCCTGTTCGAGAACGCCGCCCGGGTGTCCGTCGACGAAGTGCTCGGCAATATCAAGCGCAATATCCGCCCCACTACCCGCGTGCTGGGCATGACCTGGGTGCAGTCGGGCAGCGGTGTGAAGCTGCCCATCCGCGAAATCGGCCAACTGGTGGACGAACATAACCGCGACCGTGATGACAAGGACCGCATCCTCTACGTGGTCGACGGCGTCCACGGCTTCGGCGTGGAAAACCTCGATTTCCCGGCGATGAACTGCGACTTCTTTATCGCCGGCACCCACAAATGGATGTTTGGCCCACGGGGCACCGGGCTGGTGTGCGCCCGTGACAGCGAAAACAACTACGTCACGCCGATGGTGCCGACCTTCTCCGAAGACACCAATTTCGCCACCACCATGACCCCCGGCGGCTATCACGCGTTCGAGCATCGCTGGGCCGCCGACGAAGCCTTCAAGCTGCATTTGCAATTGGGCAAGGCGCAGGTGCAGGCACAGATCCACGCACTCAACACCGAGCTGAAAAACCAGTTGCTGGCCCACCCGCAGATTGAGCTGGTGACGCCGCGCAGCCCCGAACTGTCCGCCGGTTTTACCTTTTTCCGGGTCAAGGGCCAGGACAGCGATGACGTGGCGGCCTACATGATGAAAAACCGCGTGGTGATTGACGCGGTGGACCGCGACGTGGGCCCGGTGATTCGCACCGCGCCCGGCCTGCTCAATAGCAGCGACGAGATCCAGCGCTTCATGGCGTTGCTGACGGCGCGCCTGTGACCTTCCTTTTTCCTTTGAACGAGATGCCCGCATGAACCCATCCCGACTCAAACCGCTGACCGCCCTGGCCCTGACCGCCCTGTGCGGCGCATTGCTGCCCAACCTCGCCCACGCTGCCACGCCACAACCCGGCAAAGTGTTCAAGGATTGCAAGGACTGCCCGGAGATGGTGGTGTTGCCAGCCGGCACGTTCACCATGGGCACGCCGGAAGATGAAGTCGGCCGCGAGCCAGATGAAGGCCCGATGCACGACGTGACCTTCGCCAAACCTTTCGCCATGAGCCGCTTCCACGTCACGGCCGGTGAATGGGACAGCTACGTGCGCCAGACCGGCGTCAAGATTGCCAATGGCGATGACCGCCCTGGCCGTGAATGCATCGCCAGCAAGCCACGTTACCCGCAAGGCCCGCGCCAACCGGCGGTATGCATGGACATGGACGACATCAAGGCCTACGTGGCCTGGCTGTCGAAAAAGACCGGCCAGCACTACCACATGGTCAGCGAAGCGCAGCGCGAATACGCCGCCCGCGCCGGCTCCACCGGGCCATTCCCCTTCCCTTTTGATCAAGGCAAGGAATACAGCATCGCCGAGCACGCCAACACCTACGGGCCGGCGGACGGCTACAGCTATTCATCGCCCGTGGGCAGCTACCCGCCGAACGCGTTTGGCATGTACGACATGCACGGTAACGTCTACGAACGGGTCGCCGACTGCGAGCACCCCAACTATGTGGGCGCGCCTACCGACGGCAGCGCGTGGGTTGAGCCAAACTGCGAGTCCTACCAGATTCGCGGCAACGACTGGGGCGAAGCACCGGTGTTCTCGCGCTCGGGCAACCGCAATACCATCTACCCGCAGACACGCGGCGACTGGATTGGCTTCAGGGTGGTACGCGACCTCTGATTCGAACCGCATAAAAAACCGCCGGGTGTGAGCCCGGCGGTTTTTTTATGCCCGGAGAAAGCCGGCACATGTGCCGGCTTCCCGTGGGTCAGCCGATCAGAAGGTCCACTTGGCATTGACCATCGCGTTGCGCGGCTCGCCGTAGGAGCCCGAGTTGAAGGTGCCCATGCCGTCATAGTACTTCTGGTCAAACAGGTTGTTGACGTTCACACCCACAGTCAGGTGCTCGTCGACCTTGTATCTGGCCAACAGGCCGACCACAGCGAATGGATCCTGTGTGGCCTTGTAGTAAGGGCCCGAGTAGTTGATTTGCGACGACGCGTACATCTCGCTTTGCCAGGTCACATTGCCACCAATGGTCAGCTTGCTCCATTCGCCCGGCAGGCGGTAAGTGGTGCCGAACTTGAACAGGTTGATCGGCTGGTTGGTCTGCACGCGGCCACCGTCCTTGTCATGGGACTCGCGGTAAGTGTAGCCACCAAACACGTTCCAGCCGCTGGCCACCTCACCCGAGATCTCGGTTTCGACGCCGCGGGTGTTGGTGCCACTGATGGCCTTGTACACGGTGCGGCCCGATGAGTCCTGGCCCGACTCCTGCGGCGTGTTCTTCTGCTCGATGTCGAACACCGCAATGCTTGCGTTCAGCGCACCGTTGAAGAACTCACCCTTCAAGCCGATTTCGTAGTTGTCACCTTCAAGCGGCGCCAATGAACCGCCCGCTGCGGTTTTGTAGAAGGTCTGCGGCAGGAAGATGCTGGTGTAGCTCGCGTACGCCGAATAGGTGTCGTTCAGCTCGTAGACAATACCGGCATAAGGCGTGACAACCCCGGTCTTCTTGGTCTTGTCGGTCGCCTTGGTGCCATTGAGGTAATTGCTGACTTCGTCTTCCTGGTTCCACCAGCTCAGGCGCGTGCCGAGGATGATGGTCAGTGGGTCGAACGGCTTCAGGCGCAGGGCACCATACATGCCGGTCTGCTGCAAGGTCGTGACGGTGCCACCATCCTTGAAGTACGAACGACGCGGGTACTCATTGCCGTTCCAGTCGAACAGGTTGGCCGACCCGTAGTCGCCATCATCGTTGTGGCTGGAATAGTTGGGGAAGTTCAGGTGAGTGCGCGACGTGCTGGCACCGACGACCAGTTCATGCTCCCGACCGCCCAGGTTGAACGGGCCGGAGGCATAGGTATCGAGCGTATCCTGGGTCTGGTAGCTGTCCAGGCGGTAGATGAATACGCCAGTACCCGCACCGGTTACCGGGTCCGGGTAACCGCCACTGGCGGATGCGCCCTGGCCTTTACGGTAGGAATATTGATGGCTGTAGGCCGTCTTCAGGCTCCAGTCACTGTCCAGCTTGTGGTCAAGCATGGTCGTGAAGTTGTAGCTGGTGTTGTCCATGTAACTCGAGCGCGAAGCCGGGTTGAATGAACGGGGCATGTTGGTTTGCTTGCCATTGCTGAAAAACAGCGGGATATGCCCATAGCTGGTGCCATTGGCATCGTTGTTCTGGTAGTCGAGGCTGGTGCGCAAGGTGGTGCTGTCGTTCAGGTCGATGTCCAGCGCGCCGTACATCACGCGCTTTTCCTGGCTGTACCAGTCGACGAACGAATTCTGCTTCTGATAGGCCGCCACGAAACGCCCGCGCACATTGCCGGTTTCAGTCAACGGGCCGGAAACATCCACTTCGGAACGGTAACGGTCCCACGCCCCGGCTTCGCCGGAAACGTAGCCCTGGAAGTCCTTGGTCGGGCGCTTGCGCACCAGGTTGATGGTGGCAGACGGCGTGCCCGCCCCGCTCATCAGACCGGTAGAGCCACGCACGATTTCCACGCGGTCATAGATCGACATGTCCGAAAGCGGCCCCACGTATTGCTGGGACTCGTTGGCGACCTGCGAAGGAATACCGTCGTACTGGAAGTTCTGGATGGTGAAACCGCGAGAATTGAAATCGTACCGTTCGCTGTCGCGATGGTTGATGCTGATACCCGGGGTGAAGGCCATCACTTCGTTGAGCGTCGACAGATGCTGGTCATCCATCAACTGGCGGGTCACCACGCTCACCGACTGCGGCGTTTCACGCAAGGTCAATGGCAGCTTGGTCGCCGTGCTGGTGGCGCCTGTGGTGTAGGAACCGCTGTTTTCAGTGGTTGCCCCAAGCCCCTCGGCATTGATATTGGTCGCGCCCAGCGTCACGGCTGAGCCACTGGAAGGTGGCATCACGACATAGCTGCCATTGGCCTCGCGGCTGGCCTGCAAGCCACTGCCCGACAACAACCGGGACAGACCGTCATCCACGCTGAACTGCCCCTGCAGCCCGGGGGTGTTGCGTTGGCTGGCCAGGGCCGGGTCGTAGGAAATCGACACGCCGGCAGCCGAGCCGAACTTCATCAGCGCGTCCGATAATTTACCGGCCGGGATCGCAAAGGCCACCTTGCCCGCCTCGCTCTGGGCGAATGCGGCGCTCGGCATCAACGTGGCAGCGGCCGGTACCGCCAGCGCTGCACCCAGCATCATCAGGCGCACGGTCTGCGGCAGTTTCTTCAACGCGTAATGCTTGGGCGTGGACAACCAAAGGGGATAAGGCATCGACAGCAATCCTTGAACAATGAGGCGTGTGATTGGCAGAAATAGCGGCGTCTTTGAGCGCCTCTGGTGGATAAGACGGCTCAGCTAATGAAAACCAGACTCATTTACTTCGATTTTTTTACTTCCCTGTCGGACCGTGCAACGCCCGCCCTCAAGCCACGCAAAAGCCGAAACGCCGCATTCACAAGAAGGCACAAGAGAAAAGTAAAAAAGCAGGCCGTATCAGGAATGAAACGTTGGGGCGAAGGAAAAATTTAGGACCACACCAACAGCCCCGCCCCCGACGGCCTCCACGAACACATTTCGCAGCCGCCCACGCAGCACAACAAGGCTAAATCGCGCCACCCTCGAAACGTCTCCTACAAAAGCCCGCCAGCGACCTGATGGTTCGCCTGGGCACCCACTCGCCCCCAGCACGTAGCCACGTCGCGACCGAGGTAGTTTCATGACTGCAAAACCGCGTAGCGCCCTTCGCGAACTCTTGAGCCTGCTCAAGCCCTATCGCTACACCGTCATCCTGTCGATTCTGTTCGGCATCCTCGGAGGCCTGAGCGTCACTGCGCTGCTGGCCACGGTCAACCAGGGCCTGCACAGCGAATCCGGCCTGACCACCGCCGTGGTCCTGGCGTTTGCCGGGCTGTGCGTGCTGGCCTTGCTCAGCAGCATTGCCGCAGATATCGGCAGCAACTTTGTCGGGCAAAAAGTCATTGCCAAGCTGCGCAAGGACCTGGGCGCCAAGGTGTTGTCGGCGCCGATCGAACAGATCGAGCGCTACCGCAGCCATCGCCTGATTCCGGTGCTGACTCACGACGTCGACACCATCAGCGATTTCGCCTTTGCCTTCGCTCCACTGGCCATTTCCATCACTGTCGTTCTTGGCTGCCTGGGTTACCTGGCGAGCCTGTCGCTGCCGATTTTCCTGATGACGCTACTGGCCATCGGCATCGGCTCGGCCATCCAGTTCGTCGCGCAAGGCAAAGGCATCAAAGGCTTTTATGCCGCACGGGAATCGGAAGACAACCTGCAAAAACACTACTCGGCCATTGCCGAAGGCGCCAAGGAATTGCGCATCCATCGCAAGCGCCGTCACGCCATGCTGACGCGCAACATCCAGGCGACCGCCGACCACATCTGCGACACCCATGTGCGTTCAATCAACATTTTCGTGATCGCCAAGAGCCTGGGCTCGATGCTGTTCTTCGTGGTCATCGGCCTGGCGCTGACCCTGCAATCGTTCTGGCCCAGCAGCAACCCGGCAATGATGAGCGGCTTTGTGCTGGTGCTGCTGTACATGAAAGGCCCATTGGAAAACCTGATCGCCAACCTGCCGATCATCAGCCGCGCGCAGATCGCCTTCCGCCGCATTGCCGACCTGTCCGAACGCTTCTCCTCGCCGGAACCCCACTTGCTGCTTGATGCCGACGAAAGCCGCACCCCCACCCTGCAGCACCTGGAACTGCGCGAGGTGCAATATGCCTTTCCACCCGTGGAGGGCAGCCAGCCGTTCAAGCTGGGCCCGGTGAACCTGACCATCGAGCCTGGCGAAATCCTGTTCATCGTCGGCGAAAACGGCTGCGGCAAGACCACCCTGATCAAACTGCTGCTGGGCCTGTACACCCCGCAGCAAGGTGAAATCCGCCTCAACGGCCGCGCCGTGGATGCACGCGGCCTGGATGATTACCGCCAGATGTTCACCACGATTTTCGCCGACTACTACCTGTTCGACGAACTGGTGCAGAGCGACAAGGCCCTGCCGGACGATGCCAACGGCTACCTGGAGCGTATGGAAATCGCGCACAAGGTCAGCGTGCGCGACGGCGCTTTCACCACCACCGACCTGTCCACCGGCCAACGCAAGCGCCTGGCCTTGATCAACGCCTGGCTCGACGAACGCCCGGTGCTGGTCTTTGACGAGTGGGCGGCCGACCAGGACCCGACGTTCCGTCGTGTGTTCTACACCGAGCTGCTGCCGGACCTGAAGCGCCTGGGCAAGACCATCATCGTCATTTCCCACGACGACCGTTACTTCGATGTCGCCGACCAACTGGTGCGAATGGAAGCCGGACGCGTCATCACCGAAAAAGCCGTCGCCTGATTCCTCCCTCACGGCGAGCGCCCTGCCGCTCGCCGCCTGCCTCTGAAGTCCGCGTCACACCTAAATCTCGTCGGCCATGCTTCGTCTTTCTGACAACGCATATTTACGCAGCCGATGGCGACGAGACCCACCATGAACCCACTGAATCAACTCCCCGACGACGACCTGCTGGCCCTGTTGATGGCCGACGACGCCGGTTCAGAGCATTCCATCAAGGCTCACTCCCATCGCGGCCCCACGCCCCTGTCTTTTGCCCAGCAACGCCTGTGGTTCCTGCAACAGCTTTCGCCCCACAGCAGCGCCTACAACCTGCCCAACGCGCTGCGCCTGCGCGGCACGCTGAACGGCGCCGCGCTGGACACGGCCCTGCAGCAGATTATCGACCGGCACGATGTGCTGAAAACCGCCTTCCAGAGCGTTGATGATCAGCCCCGGCAAATACTCGACCCGCACGCCCGAATCCCGCTGCACAAGGAAGACTTGTCAGGCCTGGCGCCCGAGGCCCGTGCCATCGCCGTCGCTGAACGCCTTGCCGCCGAAGCCCGCGCGCCCTTTGATCTGAGCTGCGCGCCACTGATCCGTGCCACGCTGCTCACCCTCGCACACGATGAGCATGTGCTGCTGTTGAACATGCACCACATCGTTTCGGACGCCTGGTCCAACCCGATCCTGATGCACGACCTGACCCAGGCCTACCAGCGCGCCTGCGAGGGCGACACCACGCCACTGACGCGCCCCGCCATCCAGTACGCCGACTACGCCCGCTGGCAGCGCGAAGACTACCCGAACACGCCTGAGCAACAACGGGCTACCGACTATTGGGCGAATTACCTGGGGCGTGAAATGCCCACGCTGGACCTGCCCACCGATTTTGCGCGCAGCGCCGAACAACGGCACCACGCCGGCAACCTGCACCTGCCCTTGCCCCCAGCCCTGAGCCAACGCTTGCAAAACTTCTGCCAGCAACAGGATCTGACGCCGTTCATCGTGTTGCTGGGCGCCTGGCAACTGTTGCTCAGCCGCTACAGCGGTCAGCAGGCGTTCACCGTCGGCGTCCCAAATGCCGGCCGCAATCAGAGCGAGACCCAGGACCTGGTGGGCTTCTTCGTCAGCAGCCAGATTTACCGCGCCCAACTCACCGACGACCTGACCACCGCTGCGTTCCTCCAGGCCCTGCGCCAGCAATCGCGGGCGGCCATGGAGCACGCCGACTACCCGATTGAACTGATCATCGAGCGCTTGCAACTGCAACGCAGCAGCCAGGCCAACCCGCTGTTCCAGAGCCTGTTCAACTGGCGCGTGAACCAGAACCAACCCACTGCGCTGAAACTGGGCGAGCTGAGCCTCGAGTTCCTGCCGGTGGCGCAACAAGAGGCCAAGTTCGATCTGTCGATGGACGTGGACTACTCGCCGCAGCACATCACTGCAAACATTGAGTACAGCGCAGCGCTGTTCAACCCGGCGACCATCGAGCGCCTGGGCGCGCATTGGCTGCGTTTGCTGCAAAGCCTTATTGAAGCGCCGCAGCAGCGGCTGGGCGAGCTGGCCATGCTGGATCCTGCCGAACAACGGCGGATCACCCACGAATGGAACAACACTGCGACCGCTTACCCGCTGGACCACAGCGTTCAGCAGTTGATCGAAGCCCAGGTTGCCGCCACACCCGAGGCGCCCGCGCTGGTGTTTGCCGATCAACAACTGAGCTATCAGCAACTCAACCGCCGCGCCAACCAGCTCGCCCACCAATTGATCGAGCTGGGCGTCGGCCCGGACTCGCTGGTGGGCATCGCCACCGAACGCAGCGTGGAAATGGTCGTCGGCCTGCTGGCCGTGCTCAAGGCGGGCGGCGCCTACGTGCCGCTGGACCCCGAATACCCGCAGGACCGTCTCAGCTACATGATCGAAGACAGCGGCATCGGCCTGCTGTTGACCCAGCAGCACTTGCTCGCGTCGCTGCCAATCCCAGATGCGTTGCCGGTTTTGGCCCTCGACCAACTGGACGTCAGCCACCACCCCGACACCAACCCCAACGTGGCCGTGGACGGCGAACACCTCGCCTACGTCATCTACACCTCCGGCTCCACCGGCAAGCCCAAGGGCGCCGGCAACCGGCATTCGGCCCTGACCAACCGCCTGTGCTGGATGCAACAGGCATACGGTTTGACGGCCCGTGACACCGTGCTGCAAAAAACCCCGTTCAGCTTCGACGTGTCGGTGTGGGAGTTCTTCTGGCCACTGATGACCGGCGCCCGCCTCGCCGTGGCCGGCCCCGGTGACCATCGCGACCCGGCCACGCTGGTGAGCCTGATTCAGCGCTACCAAGTCAGCACCCTGCACTTCGTGCCGTCGATGCTGCAGGTGTTTTTGCTCGACGAAAACGTCGCCCATTGCACGAGCCTCACGCGCATCGTGTGCAGCGGCGAAGCCTTGCCCGTGGACGCGCAACAGCAGGTCTTCGCCAAGCTGCCGAACGCCGGCCTGTTCAACCTTTACGGCCCCACGGAAGCCGCCATCGACGTGACCCACTGGACTTGCCGCGAAGAAGGCAAGGCCGGTGTGCCGATTGGCCAGCCGATTGCCAACCTCACCACCTACATCCTCGATGCCGAACTGCAACCGGTGCCAGCCGGTGTGATTGGCGAGCTGTACCTGGGCGGCGCAGGCCTGGCCCGGGGTTACCACCGCCGCCCGGCCTTGACCGCCGAGCGCTTCATGACCAGCCCGTTCGGTGACGGCCAGCGCCTGTACCGCACCGGCGATTTGGCCAGTTATCGCCCTGACGGCGTGATCGAATACCGTGGGCGTATCGACCACCAGGTGAAAATCCGTGGCCTGCGCATCGAGCTGGGGGAAATCGAAACCCGCCTGATGGAACTGGACTGCGTGCGCGAAGCCGTGGTCATCGCTGCCGACGGCCAACTGGTCGCGTATGCCGTGCCAACCGAGGCCCGCGAAGCCGATGAGCTGCGCAGCGAAATCAAGCGGCGCCTGGGCGAGCACTTGCCCGACTACATGGTGCCGGCGCAGTTGATCTTCCTTGATCAGTTGCCGCTGAGCCCCAACGGCAAGCTGGAACGCAAGGCCCTGCCAAAGCCGGATGCCAGCCTGTTGCAAAAAACCTACGTGGCGCCGCAGACCCCGCTGGAACAGCAGATCGCGGCCATCTGGCAAGACGTGCTCAAGTGCGACACCGTCGGCTTGCACGATGACTTTTTCGACCTGGGTGGTCATTCATTGCTGGCCACCCAGGTCGTGTCCCGGGTGCGTCACACCCTGAACAGCGATGTGCCGCTGCGCAGCCTGTTCGAGTGCAGCACCTTGCAGGCATTTGTCGCCACCCTGGCGCAGGAACCGGTACGTCACGAGCCGCCGTTGGTGCGCGCCGGGCGCGATCAGCCGCTGCGTCTGTCCTACGCCCAGGAGCGCCAGTGGTTCCTCTGGCAACTGGACCCGCACAGCACGGCCTACCACATCCCGGCGGCCCTGCGCCTGCGGGGCCACCTGGATACCCAGGCGTTGCAACAGAGTTTTGACCGGTTGATCTGCCGTCACGAAAGCCTGCGCACCTCGTTCACTCAAGACGGCGAACGCACCGTGCAGCGGATTGCCGAGCCCACCGGGTTGACCCTCACGTTCGAGTCACGGCCCGGGGCAGATGCAGCAACGATCCAGGCGTGTGTCGAACACGAAATCCGGCAGCTGTTCGACTTGCAGCACGGCCCGTTACTGCGGGTCAAACTGCTGAAACTGGCGGAAGACGACCACGTGTTGATCATCACCCAGCACCATATCGTCTCCGACGGTTGGTCGATCAACGTGATGATCCGCGAGCTGATCTCGCTGTACGCAAGTTTCAGCCAGCAACAGGCCAACAGCCTGCCAGAGCTGCCCATCCAGTACGCCGACTATGGCGTGTGGCAACGCCAGTGGATGGAAGCCGGGGAGCGCGAGCGCCAGCTGGCCTACTGGACTGCGCAGCTGGGCGGTGAGCAGACCGTTCTGGAACTGCCCGCTGACCACGCCCGGCCGTCCGAGCAAAGCTACCGGGGTGCCCAGTTGGACCTGGCACTGGGCAGTGAACTGAATCGAGCACTCAAGCAGCTCGCCCAACAGCAAGGCGTGACCCTGTTCATGCTGTTGCTGGCCTCGTTCCAGACCCTGCTGCATCGCTACAGCGGGCAAACCGATATTCGTGTGGGCGTACCCATCGCCAACCGCAACCGCATGGAAACCGAAGGGCTGATCGGCTTTTTCGTCAACACCCAGGTGCTGCGCACAGAGGTCAACGGCCAGGCGCGGTTTGTCGATGTGCTGCAACAGGTCAAAAGGCATGCCCTGCAGGCCCAGGCCCACCAGGACTTGCCGTTCGAGCAACTGGTGGAAGCGCTGCAACCGGAGCGCAGCCTGAGCCATAGCCCGTTGTTTCAGGTGATGTACAACCATGCCAGCGTGCAGCCGCAAAACAGCGTGACCCTCCCCGGCCTGAGCCTGGAGGTGCTGGAAGGCACGCTGCCGAGCACCCAGTTCGACCTTTCGCTGGACACCAGCGAGTCCGCCGACGACCTGCTCGCCACCCTCACGTATGCCATCGACTTGTTTGAGGCCCCGACCATCCAGCGCCTGGCTGCACATTGGCAGAACCTGCTGCGGGCCATCGTGCACAACCCGCAACAACGCCTGGGTGAACTGGACATGCTTGGCCGGGACGAACGGCATTTGATGTTGCATGCCTGGAGCAGCGCCACGCTTGATTACCCCAGCGAGCAGCGAGTCCATCAGCTGTTTGAAGCGCAGGTGGCGAAGCAACCTTCTGCCCCGGCGCTGTTCTTCGAAACGCATCAATTGAGCTACGCCGAACTCAACGCCCGGGCCAACCGCCTGGCCCGTCATCTGGTCAGCCTGGGCGTTGGCCCCGACGTGCTGGTGGGGATTGCCGTGGAGCGCGGCCTGGACATGATCATCGGCCTGCTGGCGGTGCTCAAGGCCGGTGGCGCCTACGTGCCGCTGGACCCGGAGTACCCGCAGGATCGTCTGCTGTGCATGATCGAAGACAGCGGCACGCAGCTGATCCTGACCCAGAGCCACTTGCGTGAACGCCTGCCGATTCCGGCGTGTGTCGAACCGGTATGCCTGGACCTCAACCAGGCCTGGGCCGAACTGGACGACAGCAACCTGGCCAACCGCGCCCACGCCGGTAACCTGGCGTATGTCATGTTCACCTCGGGCTCCACCGGCCGGCCGAAAGGCGTGGGCATCAACCAGCTTTCGCTGACGCGCCACGCCTACGTGTCGCTGGAATTTTTCAACCTCAATGGCGACGACCGCATCCTGCAGTTTTCCACCTTCAACTTCGACGGTTTCGTCGAGCAGCTGTATCCGGCGCTTATCTGCGGCGCCTCGGTGGTGTTGCGCGGTACCGAGATCTGGGACACCGACACCTTCTACCGTGAACTGATCAAACACCAGATCAGTGTGGTCGATCTGACCACCGCCTATTGGAACCTGCTGGCCAAGGACTTTGCCGCTGCCGGCCCGCGTGATTACGGGCGCCTCAAGCAAGTCCACGCCGGTGGTGAGGCCATGCCGCCGGAAGGCCTCGCCGCATGGGCCCAGGCGGGCCTTGGCCAGGTCAAATTGCTCAACACCTACGGCCCTACCGAGGCGACGGTGACGGTCACGGCACTTGACTGCACGGACTATGTGACAGGCGCCTGCCCGACGCCCCTGACCATGCCCATCGGCAAGGTCCTGGCCGGGCGCAGCATTTACCTGCTGGACGACAGCGGCGCCCCGGCGCCGGTTGGGGTGGTGGGTGAATTAATGATTGGCGGTGAGTTGTTGGCCCGTGGCTATTTCAATCGCCCGGACCTGACCGCCGAACGCTTCATGCCCGACCCGTTCAGCCAGACCGGCGGGCGTCTGTACCGCACCGGCGACCTGGCCCGGTATAACGCCGACGGAGTGATCGAGTACGTTGGCCGGATCGACCACCAGGTGAAGATTCGCGGTTTCCGCATTGAGCTGGGTGAAATCGAAGCGCGGTTGCTGGAGCAGGACGTGGTGCGTGACGCCATTGTCCTCGCGCAACCAGCGGCCGGTGGCCTGCAACTGGTTGGGTATGTAGTGCCCCACAGCACGGCGTTGCCCGAGGCTGAATTACGCCAGTCGATCAAGACCGCCCTGGCCGCCGTGCTACCGGACTACATGGTGCCCGGCTTCCTGATGTTCCTTGATGGGCTGCCTTTGAGCCCGAACGGCAAACTGGACCGCAAGGCCCTGCCGAAGCCCGATGCCAGCCAACAGCAAAACAGCTATGTGGCGCCGCAAACGGCCCTGCAAATCCAGGTCGCCGCGATCTGGCAAAGCGTGCTCAACCTTGAGCAAGTCGGCCTCACCGATGACTTTTTCGCACTGGGTGGGCATTCGTTGCTGGCGACCCAGATCATCTCCAGGGTGCGTCAGGCCCTGAACCTTGACGTCGCCTTGCGCAGCCTGTTTGAACGCAGCGTGCTCGGGGAGTTTGTCGCCGGCCTGAATGGCCCTGCCCGCCAGCACGAACTGCCACTGATACCTGTCGAGCGCAACCACCCATTGCCGCTGTCCTACGCCCAGGAACGCCAGTGGTTCCTCTGGCAACTGGACCCGCACAGCGCCGCTTACCACCTGCCGGCCGCCTTGCGTCTCAAGGGGCCGCTGGATGTGGCAGCGCTGGAGCACGCCTTCAACCAACTGATCGCCCGTCACGAAGTGCTGCGTACCACCTTCGTGGTCGACAGCGAACAGCCCCGGCAAGTCATCGCCGATCAGGCGCCGCTGACCCTCGTGGTCGAAACACTGAACGGCACGCCGGACGATGCCACGCTCAAAGCCTTCGTGGAGCACGAAACCCGGCAACTGTTCGACCTGCAACAAGGCCCGCTGCTGCGCGTGCGGCTGCTGCGCCTGGCGGACGATGAACATGTGCTGGTCATCACCCAGCACCACATCGTGTCCGATGGCTGGTCGGTGCAGTTGATGGTTGAAGAACTGATCGCCCTGTACACCGCCGCCGAGGCCGGGCAGCCTCACGCGCTGGCACCGCTGCCGATCCAGTACGCCGACTACGCCGCCTGGCAACGGCAATGGATGCAGGCCGGTGAACGTGAACGCCAACTGGCCTACTGGACGGCACAATTGGCCGGTGAAAACAGCGTGCTGGAGTTGCCCACCGATCGCCCGCGCCCGGCCGAACAAAGCTACCGGGGTGCGCACCTGGCCCTCACTTTGGCGCCAAGCGTGAGTGACGCGGTGCAGCAGATCGCCCAGCGCCTCGGCGTCACGCCGTTCATGCTGTTGCTGGCGTCATTCCAGACGTTGCTGCACCGCTACAGTGGCCAGAACGACATCCGCGTCGGCGTGCCGATTGCCAACCGCAACCGCGTGGAAACCGAGGGTTTGATCGGCTTCTTCGTCAACACCCAGGTCATGAAGGCCGAGTTCAACGCGAACCTGAGCGGTGAAGCACTGCTGCAACAGGTCAAGCGGCATGCACTGGACGCGCAGGCCCATCAGGACTTGCCATTCGAACAATTGGTAGAGGCGCTGCAACCAGAGCGCAGCCTCAGCCACAACCCACTGTTCCAGGTGATGTTCAACCACCAGAGCGCCGACACCGAGCGCCCGCCACTGCCGTCGGCGCTACAGGTCGAAGGCCTGGACTGGGAAGGCAGCACTGCGCAATTTGACCTGACGCTGAGCACCAGCGAGTCGGCTGATGGCCTGAGTGCAACCCTGACCTACGCCACCGACCTGTTCAACGCGGCCACCGTCGAGCGCCTCGGGCAGCATTGGCAACAGCTGTTGCACGGCCTGATAGCAGACCCCCAGCAGCGGATTGCCGACCTGCCGATGCTGGACCGCGCCGAGCAACAGCAGATTGTCAGCGGGTGGAATAACACCCGAACCGACTATCCACTCGACCGCAGCGTGCAACAGTTGATCGAGGCGCAAGTGGCCGCCACGCCAGAGGCTCCGGCGCTGGTCTTTGGCGATCAACAGCTGAGCTATCAGCAACTCAACCACCGCGCCAACCAGCTCGCCCACCAATTGATCGAGCTGGGCGTCGGCCCGGACTCGCTGGTGGGCATCGCCACCGAACGCAGCCTGGAAATGGTCGTCGGCCTGCTGGCCGTGCTCAAGGCGGGCGGCGCTTACGTGCCGCTGGACCCGGAGTATCCGCAGGACCGCCTCAGCTACATGATCGAAGACAGCGGCATCGGCCTGCTGTTGACCCAGCAGCACTTGCTCGCGTCGCTGCCAATCCCAGATGCGTTGCCGGTTTTGGCCCTCGACCAACTGGACGTCAGCCACCACCCCGACACCAACCCCAACGTGGCCGTGGACGGCGAACACCTCGCCTACGTCATCTACACCTCCGGCTCCACCGGCAAGCCCAAAGGCGCCGGCAACCGGCATTCGGCCCTGACCAATCGCCTGTGCTGGATGCAGCAGGCATACGGTTTGACGGCCCGTGACACCGTGCTGCAAAAAACCCCGTTCAGCTTCGACGTGTCGGTGTGGGAGTTCTTCTGGCCACTGATGACCGGCGCCCGCCTCGCCGTGGCCGGCCCCGGTGATCACCGCGACCCGGCCACGCTGGTGAGCCTGATTCAGCGCTACCAAGTCACCACCCTGCACTTCGTGCCGTCGATGCTGCAGGTGTTTTTGCTCGACGAAAACGTCGCCCATTGCACGAGCCTCACGCGCATCGTGTGCAGCGGCGAAGCCTTGCCCGTGGACGCGCAACAGCAGGTCTTCGCCAAGCTGCCGAACGCCGGCCTGTTCAACCTTTACGGCCCCACCGAAGCCGCCATCGACGTGACCCACTGGACCTGCCGCGAAGAAGGCAAGGCCAGCGTGCCGATCGGTCAACCCATCGCCAACCTCACCACCTACATCCTCGACACCGAGCTGCAACCCGTGCCAGCCGGTGTGATCGGCGAGCTGTACCTGGGCGGCGCAGGCCTGGCCCGGGGTTACCACCGCCGCCCGGCCCTGACCGCCGAGCGCTTCATGACCAGCCCGTTCGGTGACGGCCAGCGCCTGTACCGCACCGGTGACCTGGCCAGTTATCGCGCCGACGGCGTGATCGAATACCGTGGGCGCATCGACCACCAGGTGAAAATCCGTGGCCTGCGCATCGAGCTGGGGGAAATCGAAACCCGCCTGATGGAACTGGACTGCGTGCGCGAAGCCGTGGTCATCGCTGCCGGCGGCCAACTGGTCGCGTATGCCGTGCCGACCGAGGCCCGCGAAGCCGATGAGCTGCGCAGCGAAATCAAGAGAAGGCTGGGCGAGCACCTGCCGGATTACATGGTGCCGGCGCAGCTGATTTTCCTTGATCAGTTGCCGCTGAGCCCCAACGGCAAGCTCGACCGCAAGGCATTACCCAAACCGGACGCCAGCCTGCTGCAAAAAACCTACGTGGCGCCGCAGACCCCGCTGGAACAGCAGATCGCAGCCATCTGGCAAGACGTGCTGAAACGGGAGAAAGTCGGCCTGACCGATAACTTCTTTGAACTGGGCGGTGACTCCATCATCTCCATTCAGGTGGTCAGCCGTGCGCGCCAGCAAGGCATCGCCTTTACCCCCAAGGAACTGTTCCAGCACCAGACCGTGCAAGGCCTGGCGGGCGTGGCCCGCAGCGGCGCGAGCGCCCCGGTGATCGAGCGCGGCCCTGCCACCGGCAGCCTGCCGTTGCTGCCGATTCATCAGGTGTTTTTTCAAACGCCGATCCCCGAGCGTCACCACTGGAACCAGTCGGTGCTGCTCAAAGCCTTGCAACCGCTGCAAGCAGAAGCCCTGCAACGGGCGCTGTACGCCGTGATCGAGCATCACGACGCCCTGCGCTTGAGCTTCGAACAGCAGGCCGAAGGCTGGCGCGCAGATTACCGGCCAATGGCCGACTGGCAACTGCAACAGATCGACGCCAGCGCCGAGCAACTGTCAGACCTGTGCGACCACACCCAGGCCAGCCTCGACCTGCAACACGGCCCGCTGATGCTCGCCCTGTTGATCCACCTGGCCGACGGTACCCAGCGGCTATTGCTGGTGATCCACCACCTGGCCGTGGATGGGGTGTCCTGGCGGATTCTGTTTGAAGACCTGCAAAACGCCTATCAACAGGCCGTCAACCAGCAGGCCGTGCAGTTGCCGGCCCGTACCAGTTCGCTCAAGGCCTGGGCCGAACGCCTGCAACAGCGCGCGCAAAGCCAGGCGTCGAACGAGGAACTGAACAACTGGCTGGCGCGACTCGACAGCAACGCCAGCGACCTGCCCTGCGAACGGCCTCAAGGCAGCCTGGACAACCGCCACAGCCACACACTGCACACGCACCTCGACGCGCAACAGACGCGGCAACTGCTGCAACAGGCCCCCAAGGCCTACCGTACGCAGATCAACGACCTGCTGCTGACCGCCCTGGCGCGCGTCATCAGCCGCTGGACCGGCAACGGGCATTGCCTGATCGAACTGGAAGGCCATGGCCGTGAAGACCTGTTCGAGGACATCGACCTGACCCGCACCGTGGGTTGGTTCACCAGCCTGTTCCCGGTCAAGCTGGTGCCGGCCGCAGGCCTTGGCGATTCGATCAAGCAGATCAAGGAACAACTGCGTGCCATCCCCGACAAAGGCCTGGGCTACGGTGCCCTGCGCTACCTGGGCACGCCGCAGGCACGGGCCAGCCTCGCCGCCCTGCCGACCCCACGCATCACCTTCAACTACCTCGGCCAGTTCGACGGCAGTTTCGATGCCGCACAAGGCGCGCTGCTGGCACCCGCCGCCGAAGGCAGTGGCCGTGAGCAGACCCTCGGTGCTCCGCTGGGTAACTGGCTGAGCCTCAATGGCCAAGTGTATGGCGATGAGCTGACCCTGGGCTGGCAATTCAGCCGCGAGATGTTCGACGAGGCGACCATTGCGGGTCTCGCGGATGACCTCAAACGCGAACTGCTGGCACTGATCGAGCATTGCTGCGACACCGCCAACGTCGGCGTGACGCCTTCCGACTTCCCGCTCGCGCACATCAACCAGGCGCAACTGGACCGGTTGCCGGTGCCGGTGGCGCAGGTCGAAGACCTTTACCCGTTGTCGGCGATGCAACAGGGCATGCTGTTCCACACCCTGGAAGCACCGGAAAGCGCGCTGTATGTGAACCAGATGGCCGTCTCGGTCGCGGGCCTGGACGTTGCACGTTTCACTGCGGCCTGGAATGCCGTGATTGAGCGCCATGAAATCCTGCGCACCGGCTTCTGGGCCGACAGCCAGTTGGCCGAACCGCTGCAAGTGGTGTACCGCAGCGCGAGCCTGCCGGTGCAAATCCTTGACTGGCAGGAGCGTGAGGTCAGCGCGCAAGACCTGGAAACCCTGGCGAGCCAGGAGTGTGCCCGGGGGTTCGAACTGCTGCGCGCGCCCCTCACACGCCTGACACTGGTGCAACTCGACCCGCAGACCCATTACCTGATCTGGACCAGCCACCATATCCTGATGGACGGCTGGTCCAATTCGCGGTTGCTGGGTGAAGTCTTCGCGATCTACAACGGCCAGGCTGCACCGGCCAAGCGCGGGCATTACCGCGACTACATCCGCTGGCTGCAAGAGCAGTCCCAGACGCTGCTGGAGCAGTTCTGGAAGACCAGGCTGCAGGGTTTGAACGGCACCTCGTCGCTGGCCAACAGCCTGTCGCCCAAACCGTCGATGGAACTGCAAGGCCACGCTGCGCTGTACCTCAATTGGGATGCGGTGCAAACCCGTCATCTGCGCGAACAGGCCCAGCGCCTGCGCGTCACGCCGAACACATTGATCCAGGCCACCTGGCTGCTGCTGTTGCAGCGCTACACCGGCCAGGACACCGTGTGCTTCGGCGCCACGGTGGCCGGTCGCCCGGCCAGCCTGCCGGGCTCCGAGGACATGCTCGGGCTGTTTATCAACACCTTGCCGATCATCCAGACCCCGCAGCCGCAGATGCCTGTCACCCAGTGGCTGCAAGCCTTGCAAGCCTACAACCTGGAAGTGCGCGACCACGAGCATGCCTCCCTGGCGGACGTGCAGCGCTGGTCGGGCCAGGGTGGCCAGCCACTGTTCGACAGCATTCTGGTGTTTGAAAACTACCCGGTGGACGAACGCCTGCAAGAAGCCGGGAGAGGCCACTTGAACTTCGGCGACGTCAGCAGCCGCGATGTCACCAACTTCGCCATGGACCTGGCCATCGACCTGGGCGACACCCTGAAGATCGAGTTCCTGTACCTGCGCAACCGCTTCACTGAAGCGGCGACGGCGCAAATCCGCCGCAGCTTTGAAACCCTGCTGCTGGAGCTGCTGAACAACGCCCAGGCCAATGTCGGCAGCCTGAACATGCTCGCCGACGCCGAACAGCAGTCGCTGCTGCAACGTAACGTGCTTTGCCCTGTGACCGCGCCGCGCGCTCACCTGGCGCAGGTGATCCGCCAACACGCGCTGGACCGTCCGGACGCAGTGGCGGTGGTGTGCGACGGTATCGAATTGAGCTACGCCGAACTGGATGCCCGAGCCAATCGCCTGGCCCATTACCTGATGGCCCAGGGCATCGGCGCGGAGATGTTCGTCGGGGTCGCGCTTGAACGGTCGGTGGACGTTATCGTCGCGTTCTACGCGGTGATGAAAACCGGCGCCGCCTACGTGCCGCTGGACATTGATTACCCGCAGGACCGCGTGCAGTGGATCGTCGAAGACTCGGCCATGAGCGTGCTGATCAGCCAGCACGCGCTGCGTTCACGCTTTGAGGGCGTCGGCTGCGCAACGCTGGTCGAATTGGACCGTCTGCCGCTGTCGGATTGGCCGGCGACGTGCCCGCAACCCGAGGTGCACGACGACAACCTGGCCTACCTGATCTACACCTCCGGCTCCACCGGCAAGCCCAAGGGCGTGGCCGTGGCGCATGGGCAGATCCGCATGCATTGCCAGGCGATTGCCGAGCGGTACGAGATGGACAGCAGCACCCGTGAATTGCTCTTCATGTCGTTCGCCTTTGATGGCGCCCAGGAGCGCTGGCTGTCGACCCTGCAAAGCGGCGCTCGCCTGGTGGTGCGCGGCAATCAACTGTGGACGCCGGAAGAAACCTGGCAGGCGCTGCACGCCCACCGCATCAGCATCGCCTGTTTCCCGCCGGCATATCTGCAACAGCTGGCCGAGTACGGCGACAGCCTAAACGAGGCACCACCGCCCGTGCGCATCTACTGCTTTGGCGGGGATGCGGTGGCCGAGGCCAACTTTGAGTTGGTCAAGCGCGTGCTCCAGCCGCAGTTCCTGACCAATGGCTATGGCCCCACCGAAACCGTGGTCACGCCGCTGCTGTGGAAAGTCAGTGCCGAGCAGCGCTGTGAGGCGGTGTATGCGCCGATCGGCACTCGCATCGGCGAACGCACCCTGTATGTGCTGGACGAACACCTCAACCCGGTACCGGATGGCGTGGCAGGCGAGCTGTATATCGGTGGCGAAGGCGTTGCCCGGAGCTATCACCAGCGCCCCGGCCTGAGCGCCGAGCGGTTTGTGGTCGACCCGTTCGCGGCAAACGGCACGCGCCTGTATCGCACCGGCGACCTGGTGCGCCAACGCCCGGATGGCGTCATTGACTACCTCGGCCGCTTGGACAATCAGGTAAAGATTCGTGGCTTCCGCATCGAACTGGGGGAAATTGAATCACGTTTGCGTGACCTCAGCGACGTGCAGGACGCCGTGGTGGTCGCCCGCGATATCGCGGGCGGCAAACAACTGATCGGTTACGTGGTGGCCGATGCCTCGGCCGGCCTGGGTGAGCGCTTGCGCGCCGCGTTGCAGGTGGAACTGCCCGACTACATGGTGCCCGCGCAAATCCTCGTGCTGCAGGCGTTCCCGCTCAACCCCAACGGCAAGCTCGACCGCCTGGCCCTGCCCGACCCGGACTTCAAGGGCCGCGCTTTCGTAGCACCGCGCAACCCGCTGGAAGCCCAGCTGGCGGCGATCTGGCAGGACGTACTGGAACTGGACAGCGTGGGCGTCACCGACAATTTCTTCGAATTGGGCGGTGACTCACTGCGCATTCTCAAGGTGCTGTCGAAAGTGCGCAGTACGCCCGGGATCGGTATTGAGCTGAAGCTGCGGGACATGATCGGTAAGCCGACCATCGCCGAGCTGTCCGGCTTTACCGACGACGAGGCCAGCCTAAACCCGTTGCTGTTGCTCAACAGTGAAACAGCGCACAACCCGCCGCTGTTCTGCCTGCATGCCGGTTTTGGCACGGTGTTCGACTACGAGCCCCTGGCCCGCCGCCTGGACGGGCAGCGCAGTGTCTACGGTCTGCAATGCCGGATGTTGCTGGACCGCCAGTGGGACGATGAATCCCTGGAAGCCATGGCCATTGATTACAGCCAGTACATCCGCCAACAACAGGCCAGCGGCCCGTATCACCTGATGGGCTGGTCACTGGGCGGCACCCTCGCGGTGCTGGTGGCCCAGGAACTGGAAAGCCAGGGCCAGCAGGTGGAATTCCTCGGTCTGGTCGACAGCTTTATCCCGACAGGCGAGGACGTTGTCAGCGATGACTGGAGCGAAGACTTGCGCGGCTTCCTGGCGGTGCTGTTCGGCGTGCCGTGCGAGAGCCTGCCTGCCCTTGAGGTCACAGCGACCACCGGCAGCGAGCGGCTTGAACAACTGATCGCACACGTCCAGGCCGGTGCCGCCGCGCAATCGGTGTATGCCGGGATCAGCGCCGAGGAGCTGGCCCACACCTTCCAGGTGGCGATGAAGCTCAAGGTGCTGTCGACGCGCCTCAACGGTTTGCCGGCCACCCGGGTGCAGGCCGAATGCTGGTGGGCCAAGGCGCTTGCCGGCCAGCCCGCATCGAGCCTGGGCAGCGCGCGCAGCAATGAACAGATCGCAGCCGGCCACTACGACATCCTCAACCACCCGGCCCTGCTGCACGGGTTGTTACAACACCTGGCGCTGCAACCCGTCGTCAGCTGAAACCGTCGCCGCCCCTGATGGTCAGGGGCGGCGCTCCACCCTATTTCGCAAGGAACCTGCAATGCCCCTGGACCCTGATCTCGAAGGCTTTCTGGAGTTGGCACAGATGGGCCGCCTGACCGGCAAAAGCCAACCCATGCACGTACTGAGTGTTGAACAGGCACGGCGCGAATTCGAACAGACGTCGGCCATTCTCGACCCCAGCCCACCGGGTTCGGTGGAGGTGACCGCGCTGACCGTCACGGCACGCGATGGCCATGCACTGCCCGCCCGCCTTTACCGCGCACCGGGCACCGCACCGTTGCCCGTGATTGTGTATTTCCACGGTGGCGGTTATGTGGTGGGCAGCCTCGACTCCCACGACTCCATCTGCCGCCGGCTCGCGGCCAGCGGGCAATACGCGGTCTTCGCGCCCTCCTATCGCCTGGCGCCGGAGGCCATCTTTCCCGCAGCAGTCAATGACAGCCTCGACGCCGCCAACTGGCTGGCCGAGCACGCCGGTAACCTGCAATTGGATCACGATCAAATGATTCTGGCGGGCGACAGTGTGGGGGCCACGCTGGCAACCGTGTTGGCGATCACCGCCGTCAAGGCACCGCAAACTCTGGCGTTCAAACCCCGCGCGCAGTTGCTGTTCTACCCGGTCACCGATACCTCGCGGCAACGTGATTCCCACCGCCACTACGCCGAGGATTATTTGCTGGAAACCGCCACGCTGGACTGGTTCTACCACCACTATTGTCCGCAACCCCAACAGCGCCTCGACTGGCGGGTTTCACCGCTGCTGGCCGATGGGCTGACGGCACTCGCGCCGGCCTATATCAGCCTGGCCGAGTACGACCCACTGCTTGACGAAGGGCAGGCTTACGCCCAGCGACTGGCGGCGAGTGGCACGGCGGTGAACCTGCGCGTGGAGTCAGGGCTGACTCACGACTTTTTGCGCATGAACGGGATCAGCGGTGCCATTGCCGGCATTTATGAAGGGGTGTTGAGGTGGCTGGAAGAACAGCGCCAATCAGCGGCATTTGGCTAACGCAAGAAAGTAAAAGCCGAACAAGGTCACTGTGGTGAGCCCGCTCACCACAGGTTGCTCGTTGCCTGTTCTATCTCTGACTTACGCTAGTTCGAGGCTTGGGTGCCGTTAGCCGGTGGTGAGAGAGCTTGCCCCCTCACCACAAATCATCGGTTACAGACTCGCCTGCGCCTGGCGGGCTTTTTCCATCAGCGCGGCCTTCTCCTGCGGGCTCATTGCATCCAGCCGCAAGCGCGCCTGGGCAATCTTCTCCAACTGCCCCGCGACACCTTCGCGCTCGCGCAGCACCTCTGCCAGCGCTGCAACGCTGGGGTGGTCAAACACCACACCGGGGTGGATCTCGCACTGCAGCAACTTGCGAATACCCGCCACCAGCTTGATCACCAACAGGGAATGCCCGCCGGCGGCAAAGAAGTCCTCGTCGATGCTCAGCCGCTCCAGGCCGATCAACTGCGCCATGCGCGTGGACAACAACGTTTCCAGCGCATCCCGTGGCGCCACATACGCCGCCCGCGAAACCACCGGCTGAGCCTGCTGCAACGCTTTGCGGTCAACCTTGCCGTTGGGCAGGCGCGGCATGCGTTCAAGGCTAAGGATCTGGCGGGGCACCATGGCCGCCGGCAGGCGTTGCGCCAGTTGGGCTTTCAACCCGGCCACGACCTCCTCGCCCGCCGAGGCCCGCACGACCACAAACGCTTGCGGCTCCTCCTGGACCAGCACGACCACCGCCTCACTCACTTCAGGCAATTGCAGCAGTTGCGCTTCGATCTCGCCCAGCTCAACCCGAAAACCCCGCACCTTGACCTGATGATCACGCCGGCCATACAGCTGCACGCCGCCTTCAACCCGGTAACGGGCCAGGTCGCCCGTGCGGTAAAGACGCTCGCCGCCCACCCACGGGCTAGGGATAAACGCTTCACTGTCGGCCTCGGCGTTCAGGTAGCCACGGCACAGCTGTTGGCCACCGATGAACAGCTCGCCGAGCTCGCCCGTCGCCAGCAACTGTGCGTCGGCACCCAGTACAAACACCTGATTGCCGGGCAACACTTGGGTCAACGGCACGCCATGGGCCACGTCTTCACCCGGCGCCAAGGGATGTACCATGACCCCCACGGTCGCTTCGGTCGGGCCGTAGTGGTTGAACACCCGGCAATCGGGCAGCACCTGACGAATGCGCTGCACCAGGCTTGCGCCGATGGCTTCACCGCCCAGCACCAGTGTGCCGGGCAACACGGCGCTCTCGGCTTCCAGCAACGCCGCCAGGTGCGAGGGCACGATCTTCAGGCAATCGATAGCGTGCTCACGCACAAAGCCGGCGAAGCCTTGAGGGTCTTGCAGGGTGGCATCGTCGGCGATATGCAAGGTAGCGCCGTTGTACAGCGCGCCAAACAAGGCAGTGTTGCCCAGGTCTGCCGCTACCGTGGAGCTGAACGCAAAATGGCGGCACGCGCCCAGGCCCAATTGCTGGCTGCTGCTCGCGGTGTAGTTGAGTAACGCACCCTGCTCGATCACCACGCCCTTGGGCTGCCCGGTGGAGCCGGAGGTGAACAGCACGTACGCAACGTCCGTCGCCTGCGGGGAAACCGGCGGTACCACTGGCCCGTCGAACGTCGACGCAGCCAGGTTGAGCACGTTGAACGAAGCCAGCGGGTCGCCCTGGCCCGGCGTGTGTGCGGTCAAAATCAAGCGCGCGTCGGCCTGCCGGGCGATTTGCGCCTGGCGCGCCGCCGGCCATTGCGGGTCCAACGGCACATAAGCCGCGCCCGCGCGCCAGGTGGCGAGAATAGCCACCACCAGCTCCACCGAGCGCGGCAATGCCAGGCCGACAACCGACCCCGCCCCCACGCCCTGGCGCAGCAACTCGGCACTCACGTGTGCGGCGCGGGCCTCCAGTGCGGCGTAGCTGAGCGACTCACCCGCAGCGACCAACGCCACGGCGTCCGGTGTCTGGCGGGCCCACGCGGCGATCCGTTGCGGCAACAGCGGCGCGTTCAACGCTTGCGCCGGGGGATTGAGTGCCAGTAGCCGGCTTTTTTCGTCGGCGTCCAGCAGGTTCAGGCGCGCGATGGTTTCATCCGGTTTGTCGGCAATGCTGTGCAGCAATTGCCGGTATTGGCCCAACAGGGTTTCGATGGCTTGCGGGGTGTAGTGTGCCGGGTTGAAGTCCAGTGATACGCCTTGAGGTTCGCCGGCCACAGTGACGTCCAGCTGCAGTGCCAATTCGAATTCCGGCGCGCGGGCCGGCAGGTCGCTGCCGGTCCATACCAAACCTGCTGCTGCCTGCGGCGCCGTCACCTGCCGGCGGCCAAAGCCGATGGCGGGTTTGGCCTGTTGGGGGAACGACAACGGTGCCAGGTATTCCTGCCAGGTGCAGTGCTGATCCAGCTGCGCGGCCAAAGTGTTTAACAGGTCACGGAATGGGCTGGCCGGGTCGATACGCAGTGCCAGGGGCAGGGTTTTTTCGAACAGGCCCAGGCTGTTGCTGAAGAACTCGTAATCCTGGCGGGCATCGTGGCGCCAGCCTGCGAGGAACGATTCCCGGCCACTGATGCGCGCCAGCAGTACCCACCAGGCGGCTTGCATCAGCACCTCCAGCGGTTGCCCCTGTGTGCGCAAGCGCGCCAGCAGGGACTGATCCAGCGGTACGCTCAAACGCTGCGCGGGCATAACCTCGGTGGACGCCAGGCGATAAGGCAAATCCGGCCCGGCAACCTGCGGTTCGGGGCCTTGCAAATACTGCTGCCAGTACGCCTTGGCGGTGTCGGCGTCTTCGTCGAAGATCACTTCGCCGCGCCATTCCAGGTACTGGGAAAACTGCCCCGGCTCGTCCTCGGCATAGGCTTGCCGCCCATACGCTGCCAGCAGGTCCTGCTGGATCAGGGCCAACGTACCGGCATCGGCCGCATAGCGCGCCACGCCCACCAGCAACTGCCAATGCTCCGTTTCCAGGCGCTGCAGCAACGCACCGATCAGTGGCAACGGCTGTTGCAGCCATTGCTGCTGGCGTGCACTCACTTGTTGCGGCGACGCCACGTCGAGCCATTGGGTCAAGCTCACGGCTTGCGCCTGCGCCACCCGCTGGCGCAGGCCGTGATAGCCGCTGACCGGCGCAAATTGCGCGGCCAGTGCTTCGTGGCGCAGCACCAGGCTGTCCAGCGCGTTCTGCAGGCGCAGCGGGTCCAGCTCGCCACGAATGTCCAGTTTCAGGCAGTGGGCCAGGTCACCCCAGCGTGCGCCCTGCTCGCGTGCATCCAGATGCTGTTGTTGCTCGGCCAGCAACGCCAGCCCTGCGTCCACGCTTCCCTGTTGTGCAGTACTCATGCTCCGGCCTCTTCCTTATCGGTCTCGCGGTGCGCCACGTGCAGCGCACTGCGTTCAATCATTTCGCCCATCGCCACGACAATCTTGCGCGGCCCTTCAAAGGGGTCGCGGGCGTGGGCAGCCAGCATGTTGTCCAGCAGGATTACGTCACCCTTGTGCCAGTCAAACCGCACGGCACAGGCTTCGTACAGCTCGCCCACCAGCGCCATGACCTCGTCTTCAATCGGTGAGCCGTCGCCGTAGTAAACGTGACGGGGCATGCGCTGCTCGCCGAACAGCGCCAGCAGGTCTTCGCGTACATCCGGGTCCAAACAGAAGATGTGATGCAGTTGAACCTGGTTGAAAAAGGTTTTTTCCCCGGTCACCGGGTGCCGGATGATCGCCGGGCACGGCGTGCGGATCTGCAGTTCATCGTTGTCCAGCCAGGTCCACGCGATGCCGGCCGCCAGGCAGCGCGCCTCGACGTCAGCCCGCACGTCAGTCTTGAAAAAGTGCTGCCAGGACACGTCAAGCTTGTCGGCAAAGGTGCGCACGTAAAGCAACCCCTTGTCTTCAAAACGCTGGCGAATCGCGGCCGGCAACTTGAGGTACATCTGCCGGCAGTCCACGACCGGCGTGGCGCCGCCCACCGGCGACGGCTGCTCGCAGAAGAACAGTTGCTTGCGCGGCCAGCGGTCCTGATGGGAGCTTTCGTTGTGGAACAGGATCATTTTCTTTTCGGGGTACGGCGTGGAACGGTAAGTGTTTTTGCCGCCTTCTTTTTTCGGCAAGTCACCGTATTGGCCATACAGGCCTGGCTGCACGGCCTCGGCGAAGGCTTCGAAGTCGTGGATGTCGCGCAGGGCAAACCCGCGGAACAGAATCCCCGCATGGCGCGCCAGCTTTTCTTCAACGAGCGCGCGGTTATCTTTGATCCAGGCCACCAGGTCCAGTCCCGGATCCATGGGCTCCATCAGCAGTGGAAAATCCTGCCCGGGTACCAGCAGCGATTCACGCATCAAGGCGCCGGCGGGCTTGTCGGTACGGCTTTGGTTTTTCTTCAGGAACTTGCCCAGCTTGTCGGCCTTGATGGCTGGCGGTACAGGCGCCGGGGTGGGTTCCAGGGTGTGGGTAGGCATGGTGATATCCCCTAATTGAATGTTCGGATCACACACAATCTGTTCAAGCATTCCCGTCCAGGCGTTGACGAATGACTCGATGCGTTGTTGTTCAAACAGGTCGCTGGCGTACTGCCAGGTACCGTGCAGGCCGCCTGCATCCTCGTCGAGGAACAGGGCCATATCGAATTTGGAATAACCACTGCGGCCTGGCAGCACCTCAACCTCGATCCCGTCCATTCGGCCGCTCTGCACCGGCAGGTTGTTCATCACGAACAGCACCTGTACCAGCGGGTTGAACCCACGTTGGCGCGGACGTGAGGCGGCTTCCACGATCATGTCGAACGGCAGGTCCTGATGGTCAAAGGCGTCCAGCGCGGTGCCTTGGGTGGTGGCGAGGAAAGCACTGAACGGCTGCTGCGCGGCGAAGATCGAACGCAGCGGCAAGATGTTGACGAAGAAGCCGATCAGCCCCTCCAGCTCGGGCTGTTGGCGCCCGGCAACGTCGGCGCCGATCAGCACGTCATCGCTGCCGCTGAGGCGGTGCAGCATGACCTGGAACGCGGCCAGCATCGTGCTGTACAGGGTGACGCCGGCACGCGCCGACAAGGCCTTGAGCCCTTCATGCAACGCAGACGGCAGCGTGAAACTCAGGTCCCGGCCCGCGTGGCTGGGCACTTGTGGCCGAGGCCGATCGGTGGGCAATTGCAACACGCCGCTGTGTCCGGCCAACGCCTGTTCCCAGTAACGCGCTTGCGCCGTCAGCACGCCAGCTTGTTGAAGCTGCTGCTGCCAGTGCGCGTAATCGGAATACTGGATCGGCAAGGCGGGCAGCGGCTCATTCACCCCCGCCGTCGCCCGGCCATAGAGACTCACCAGCTCGTTGACCAGCACCGCCATCGACCAGCCATCGGAGATGATGTGGTGCATCGAATACAGCAAGACGTGTTCGGTAGGCCCCAGCTTGAGCACGTGCCCGCGCAGCAACGGCGCCTGCAACAGGCTGATGGCTTGGCGGGTATTGGCTTCAACGGCGTCGGCGACGCGACGCTGCTGCTCGGCGGGGTCCAGAGACGACAGGTCCAACAGCGGCAAATCCACCTCGACGTGCGCGGCGATCACGGCGAGCGGATCACCCTCCTCATCCGTGATGTAGGCGGTGCGCAGGGTTTCGTGGCGGGCAACCACTTGCGCCAGGCTGCTGACCAGCCGTGGCACCGACAGCTCGCCGCGCAGGCGCACGGCCAGCGGCATGCCATAGGCGCCACTGGCCTGGGAAAGCTGCTCCACTACCCATAGGCGGCGCTGCACCAGCGACAGTGCCGCGCTGGTTTTTTTACCTTGGGCTACCAGTGGAATGTGGGTCGCCGAGCCACCCTGCGCGGTCCTGGCTGCCAATGCAGCCACAAAGTCCGCCAGACGGGGCGCACCGAACAGGTCACGCAAGGTCAGCTCGCAGGCCAGCACCGGCCTCAAGCGCGCGACCACTTGCGTCGCCAGCAACGAGTGCCCGCCCAGCTCGAAAAAGTGATCGTCCAGCCCGACCCGATCCAGCTCCAATACGGTTTGCCACACCTCGGCGACCTGGATTTCCAGAGCCGTTTGCGGCGCCACATAGTCGCTTTGCCGTGCACTGATATCCGGTTGTGGCAGGGCCTTACGGTCCAGCTTGCCGTTGTTGTTCAACGGCAGCGCTTCGAGCATTACCAGGTGAGCGGGCACCATATAAACCGGCAAGGATTCGCCCAACCTCGCTTTCAAAACGGACGCCTCCAGGGGATTCGCCTGTGGCACCACATACGCGACCAGTTGCGCGCCGGTCGGCCCCTGCTGCGCGATCACGGCCGCCTCGCGCACCTCGGGCATGGCTTGCAGGCACGCTTCGATTTCACCCATTTCGATCCGGAACCCGCGGATCTTCACTTGATGGTCAATACGCCCCACGTATTCCAGCGCCGCGTTTTCGTTGTACCGCGCCAGGTCGCCACTGCGGTAGAGCCGTGCCCCCGGCACGCCGGAAAACGGATCCGGCAGGAAGCGTTCAGCCGTCAGCGCCGGGCGGTCGAAATAGCCCTGGGCCAGACCGGCCGAGGCCCCAATGCACAGCTCACCGACGCCGCAGTTCGCCAAGCCTTCAAAACTGCTGTCCAGCACGTACAGCGCGCGCCCTTCGATGGCGCGCCCGATGGGTATGCCATAGGCATCATTGGCATCCGCCAGTTGGCAGTCATGCACGCTGGACACCACGGTGGCTTCGGTCGGGCCATAGGTGTTGAGCAAACGCACGCCGCCCAAACCGGCCGCGTGCCAGGCGCGCACGCCTTCCACGGCCATGGCTTCGCCACCGACATGCACCTGGCGCAGCCGGCCCAGCGTGCGGCCATGGGCGGCACACTCCTTGGCCAGCAGGTACCAATAGGCCGCAGGCAGGTCGGCCAGGGTCACGCCTTGCTCGACGATTTCACGGGCCAGCAGCCCGGCGTCCCACACCTCGTCACCGCGCATGATCAGTGCCGCGCCGACGCACAGCGGTGGGTAGCACTGCTCGACAAACCCGTCGAAGCTGAACGTCGCAAATTGCAGCACGCGGTCGGTGGGTGTCAGCGCACTGTAGTGCGCCGCCGTGTCACAGAACTGGTCGAGCGCGCCGTGGTCGATGGCCACGCCTTTGGGTTGGCCGGTGGAACCGGAGGTATAGATCACATAGGCCAGGTCGGCGGGGGTTGCGTGATTCGGCGGATTGGTCGCCGGGTAGCCCGCCAGTTCTTCGCCGTGTGCGCTGAAGTCCACACGGTTCAGGCCTGGGGGCAATGGCAGGCCCGCGAGCAACCCGGTTTCGCTGAGCAGCAGGCTCAGGCGGCTGTCCGTCAGCATGTAACCGAGGCGCTCGGCCGGGTAGGCAGGGTCCAGCGGCACATAGGCAGCACCGCTTTTGAGCACGGCCAGCAGGCTGACGATCAACTGCGACCCACGCCGCGAAGCCAGGCCCACGCGCTGCCCCGCGCCCACGCCCAGTGCCAGCAGGCGGTGCGCCAGGCGGTTGGCGCGTTGATTGAGCTGCCGATAAGTCAGGCGCTCATCGCCCGCCTGCACCGCCAGCGCATCGGGCGTAGCGTCGGCCTGGGCGGCGATGCGTTCGTGCACGCGCACTTGCCGCTCGGCTGCGCGAGGGGATTGGCTGATCGCAAGCAAGCTGGCTTGCGCGCTTTCGTCGAGCAAGCGCAGGTTGCCAAGCGGCACACGGGCGTCCGCCACCAGTTGCGCCAGTAGGTGTTGCAGGTTGGCGCTCAATTGGGCGACCTGTTGCGCGCTGAAGCGGGCGCGGTCGTAGCTGAACTCCAGGCGCAGGCTGGCACCCAACTCGATGCCCAGGGTCAGCGGGTAGTGGGTGCGCTCGTGGTTGTGCAGCCTGCCGAAGGTCAGCCCGGCGGGGGCGCCCTGTTTCAATGCCTCGGCGACCGGGAAGTTTTCGAACACCAGCAAGGTGTCGAACAGCGCTGTACCTTGCTGGCCGGCCCAGCCCTGGATGTCGTAAAGCGGCGTGTGTTCATGGTCGCGCAGGCGCAGGTTCAGGGCTTGCAGCTCACCGAGCCATTCGGCGGCCGGCCGGGCCGGCGAGGCCGCGCTGATGATCGGCAAGGTGTTGATAAACAGCCCCAGTTGCTGCTCGATTCCCGGCAGCGGCGCCGAACGCCCGGCGACGGTGGCGCCGAACGCCACGCAAGCCTGGCCGGTGTAGCGTTGCAGCAAGAGGGCCCAGGCGCCTTGCAGCACGGTGTTTAGGGTGACTTTATGGTGGCGGGCGCAATCACCGAGGGCACGGGTGAACGCGCTGTCCAGCGTCACGTGATGGTCGGCCATGCCAGTACCGCCCACCGGTGCGCGCAGCGCTTCTGCCAACAAGGTAGGCGCTTGCAACGGTGCCAGCTCGGCTTTCCAGAACGCTTCGCCAGAGGTTTGCTGTTGCAGCCACCCCAGATAATCGCGGAACTGCCCCAAGGGCGCAGGCAACGTTTGGCCTGCGTAGTGGGAGATCACTTCGCCGAGCAGTTGGGCATTGCTCCAGCCGTCCATCAAGATGTGATGGCTGGTAAAGATCAGGTGCCAGGCCGCCCCGGCGCCGCGTACCAGCATCAAGCGAAACAGCGGTGCGCTACTCAGCTCAAACCCGCGCTCACGCTCGGCATCGGCCAGGGCGTCGAAATCGGCATTCGGGTCTTCAATCACCTGCAGTTGCAGGTCCACCTGACGGTGGATGACCTGATGAGCGCTGTCCAGGCCCTGCCAGTGGAAGCTGCTGCGCAGGATGTCATGGCGGTCCAGCGCGGCCTGCCAGGCACGCCCGAAGGCCAGCAGGTCGAGGCCTTCGATGTCCAGGCGCAACTGGTTGATGTAAGCCTGGGCTTCAGGTTCGTACAGGGTGTGGAAGAGCATGCCCTGCTGCATGGGCGACAGCGGGTAAAGGTCGGCGATGGCCGGGCCGGCCACCGGCAAACGGTCCAATTGCTGTTGGCTCAGGCGTGCCAGCGGGAAGTCCGACGGCGTAACCTGCCCGGCGGGCGTGTCGCAGCAATGGCGGATCAACGCCTTGAGTTCAACCGTGTATTCATCCGCCAGGCGCTGGAGTGTCGACGCCTGGAACATCTCGCGGCTGAAGCCCCACTGCAACGCCAGCTCGCCGCCATACACCTGCCCTTCCACCGTCAGCCAGTTGGCCAAAGGCGCTTCGGCGTCCTGAGCCTGGCCGCTGCCTTGAGTGGCGGGGACAAACAGTGCCGATTCATTGAACTGGCGATCAAACTGGCCGAGGTAGTTGAAGGTGATGCGCGGCGCAGCCAGGCCTTCAAGGGTTTCACGCACCTCAGGTGCAGCCAGGTAGCGCAACAGGCCATAGCCCAGGCCCTTGTCGGGTATGGCACGCAGCTGTTCCTTGACCGACTTGATCGCGCTCGACAATTCGCCGTCCGCCTGCAGGCGTACCGGGAACAAGCTGGTGAACCAGCCGACGGTGCGCGTCAGGTCGACGTCGTGGAACAGGTCTTCACGGCCATGGCCTTCCAGCTGGATCAGCGCCGCAGCTTGCCCGCTCCAGCGGCTGATCACACGCGCCAGGGCGGTCAGCAGCAGGTCGTTGACCTGCGTGCGGTACGCTGCCGGCGCGTCTTGCAGCAACTGGCGGGTATAGGCCGCGTCGAGGCGGGTTTCAATTTTGCAGCCCAAGCGGTTTTGCAGCCCGCCTTCAGGGTTGTCGCACGGCAGCTCGGCGTCGGCGGTTTGCGCCTGCCAGTAAGGCAGTTGCTCGCTGAGCGTCAGCGCGCGGGCTTGCAACTGCCCGGCCCAGTGCTGATAGGCGCTGGTCTTGGCCGGCAGCGGCACCTGGCGGCAAGCCTGTTGCAAGTCTTCCAGCAGGATGCGCCACGACACACCGTCAACCACCAGGTGGTGCACCACCAGCAGCAAGCGTTGGGTGCCGTCAGCCATGGCGACCAGAACCGCGCGCAACAACGGGCCGTGCGCCAGGTCGAGGCTGCGCTGGGCTTCGTCACACAGCGCGGCCAACGCGCTGTCGTCTGCGGCAACGGACTGCCACAACACAGGCCCGGTGACCGGCGCGCCATGGGTTTGCTGCCACTCGCCCGCCCGCTGCACAAAGCGCAGGCGCAGGGCGTCGTGATGGTTGATCACTTGCATCAGCGCGGCTTCCAGCCGGGCCGGTTCGAGGTGCTCGCGCGGGGTCAGCAACAAGGACTGGTTCCAGTGATGACGCGCCGGGATCGCCTGGGCAAAAAAGCTGTGCTGTACCGGCGTCAGGATCACTTCGCCGCTGACCGGGCCTTGGTCAATGACACGGGCCTGCTCAAACGCGGCGACCAGCGCCAGGCTGCGGATGCTCTGGTACTGGAACAGGTCGCGCGGGCTGAGGCGAATGCCCGCCTGACGCGCACGGCTGACCACCTGGATGGAGATGATCGAGTCGCCACCCAGCTCAAAAAAGTTGTCTTCAAGGCCAACCTGTTCGACGCCAAGCACATCGACCCAAATCGCCGCCAGGGCTTTTTGCAGGTCGTTTTGCGGCGCGACAAATGCCTGTTGCGGTGCCGCATCCGGCAGTGGCAGGGCTTTGCGGTCCAGCTTGCCATTGGCGGTGACCGGGAGCCTGTCCAGGGTGATCAGGTGCGTCGGCACCATGTATTCCGGCAGGCTCTGGAGCAGCCACGCCTTGAGATCGGCGGGCGCCTGGCTTTCAAGGACCAGGTAGGCAACCAACTGCTTGCCGCCCTGTACCAGCACCACCGCTTCACGCACGCTCGGGTGCTGCATCAGCCGCGTCTCGATTTCCCCCAACTCGATGCGCAAACCGCGCAACTTGACCTGATGGTCGAGGCGCCCCAGGTATTCGATCACGCCGTCGGCACGCTGGCACACGCGGTCGCCAGTGCGGTACAGGCGCTCGCCCGCAATGAACGGGCTCGGCACAAAGCGCTCGGCAGTCAGTGCCGCACGGCGGTGGTAACTGCGGGCCAGGCCTGTGCCGCCCAGGTAGAGTTCGCCGGACACACCGGCCGGTACTGGGTTAAGTTGGGCGTCCAGCACGTAAGTGGCGAGGTTGGCAATCGGACGGCCGATGGGCACGCTGTCGGCGCCTTCGTCGACGCAGGTCCAGTGGGTCACGTCGATTGCAGCTTCGGTCGGCCCGTAGAGATTGTACAAACCGGCGTTTGGCAACTTGGCAAACACTTGCAACTGGGCGTCCAGTGGCAGGGCTTCGCCGCTGCACACGATGCGCTTGAGGCCCGCACAGGCGTGTACGCCCGGCTCGTGAATGAACGCCTGAAGCATCGACGGCACGAAGTGCAAGGTGGTGATGCCGTGGCGGCCAATGGTTTCGATGAGGCGGGCCGGCTCGCGGTGTTCGCCCGGGGCGGCCACCACAAGGCGTGCGCCGGTCATCAATGGCCAGAAAAATTCCCATACCGACACGTCGAAGCTGAACGGGGTCTTCTGCAATACCGCATCGCTCGGCGCCAGGGCGTAAGCCTGCTGCATCCAGCACAACCGGTTGACCAGCGCGCGATGGCTGTTGCCGGCGCCTTTGGGTTTGCCGGTGGAGCCGGAGGTGTAGATCACGTAAGCGAGGTTGAGTGCGTGCACAGCAACCGCTGGCGCTTCAGTGCCGTAGCCTTCAAGCCAATCGTGCGAAGCGTCCAGAGCAATCACCTGGATACCCTCGCCGGGCAAGGAGGCCTGCAGGCTTTGTTGGGTCAGCAGCAACTGAATGCCGCTGTCTTCGATCATGTAGGCGAGGCGGTCCTGGGGGTACTCCGGGTCCAAGGGGACGTAGGCCCCGCCGGCCTTGAGAATGGCCAAAAGAGCGACCACCATTTCGATCGAGCGCTCGACACAGACACCCACCAACACGTCCGGGCCAACCCCCTTTTCGCGCAAGGCGTTGGCCAACCGATTGGCGCGGATATCGAGCTGGGCATAGGTCAACGTGGTTGAGCCGAACACCAGCGCCGGCGCATCCGGCGTACGTCGAACCTGCTGCTCGATCAGTTGATGGAGCGCGCAGTGCGTCGGGTACGCTTGCGCCGTCCGGTTCCAGTCACGCACCAGCACGCGCTGTTCATCGGCATCCAGCATCGGCAATTCGCCAACGCGCCGCTCACCGTCAGCCACCATGGCGTGCAACAGGCTGATCCAGTGCCGCGCCATGCGCTCGATAGACGGCGCGTCAAACAGGTCGTTCGCGTAGGTCAGTGCAGCGTGCAGGGTGCCGGACTTCTCGTAGGTGTCCAGGGTCAGGTCGAATTGTGTGGTGCGGCCCTGCCATTCCACCAGGGCCAGCTCCAGGCCGGATGCGGTGCTGACCGCAGCAATGTCTGCCACCACCGGCTGATGGTTGTACATCACCTGGAACAGCGGCGTATGGCTGAGGCTGCGCTCGATTTTCAAGGCTTCCACCAGGCGCTCGAACGGCAATTCCTGATGAGCCTGGGCACCGAGCGCGTGCTCCTTGATACCTTGCAGCAACTCGGTGACGCGGGTCTGCCCGGTGAGTTCAGTGCGCAAGACCTGGGTGTTGACGAAGAAGCCGATCAGCCCCTCGACTTCACCGCGATTACGGTTGGCAATGGGCACGCCGATGCGGATATCGCCCTGCCCCGTGTAGCGATGCAACAGCACGTTGAACGCACCGAGCAGCAGCATGAACAACGTGACATTGTGTTTTTGCGCACAACTGCGTAGTTGCGCAGCCAGGTCCGGGTCGATGGCAAAATTGTGTCGCGTGCCCTGATAGCTCGGCATGGCCGGGCGCGGGCGGTCGGTGGGCAGTTCCAGCACCGGATGCTCGTCGCCCAGGCGGGCTTGCCAATAGTCCAGCTGGCGCGCCTGTTCCCCCGCTTCCAGCCAGCGGCGCTGCCACAAGGCGTAGTCGCTGTACTGGATCGGCAGCGCCGGCAGTTGCGGCGTGTCATTGCGCTCATGGGCATCGTAAAAACGGATGAACTCGTCGATCAGCACATTCATCGACCAGCCATCGGAGACGATGTGATGCAGCGTCAGCAGCAACACGTGCTCATGATGATCGAGCTTGAGCAATTGCACGCGCAGCAACGGCCCGTGTTCCAGGTCGAAGGGCAGCAGCGATTGGCGGGTGGCGGCCGCGCTGACGGCCTGTTCACGCTCGGCAGGCACCAAGGTGCTCAAATCCAGCGTCTCGATTGCCAGTGACGGTTCGACAGCGACCTGCACCAGGCGGTCGTCGGCCTGACGCTGGAACACGGTGCGCAAGGTTTCATGGCGCAGCACCAGGCTGGCGAACGCCTGCTCCATCGCGCCGAGGTTCAACGCACCCTTGAGCCGTACCGCTCCTGGCAAGTTATAGGCGCCGCTGGCCGGGTCCAGTTGCCAGAGAAACCACATGCGTTGCTGCGCGTAAGACAGTGCCTGGCGATCCTCGACCTCCACCCCTGCCGGAATCGGAAACCGGGAAAAATCCACACCTTCTTTCTGCAAGGCTTGCAGGAACAATTGGCGTTTTTCCAGAGGCAGCCCGATAAACCGGCGAGCAAGTTTCAAGGAGTCTTCAGCATTCATGTGTTGGAGTCCGGAGCAATAGGCAAGTAGCACAAAGGCACGTCGTCCCTATAAAACGAACCGGGGAAGGAAAAATTAGCGGGGGATGGGAGGAGAAAAGCTGGGTGTCATCAAGGGTTACATCAATCTCAGGCAAGGCATGCATGCACGCGCTAGCATTGACGCACACCACTTTTTGCAACTACATTTAGTTACAGGCAAGGAACGCCGTGTCCAAAAATGAAAAGCTGCTGGCCAAACTGCTCAATGAGCACATGGCATTTACCTGGCCTGAACTCGTAACGCTGTTGCGTCGGCTGGGCTACACACAAATTGAAGGGGCAGGAAGCCGCGTCAAATTCGACATCGGTGACCCCAGTGCAATGATCACCTTGCACAAGCCTCACCCCGGCAACGAACTGAGGCACTACATTCGGCGCCAGATCATCGAACAATTGAAATCAGGAGAACTGATTCAGTGAACAACCAACTGAAACACAACGGCTACATCGGCTCTATCGAAGCCAGCCTCGAAGACAACTGCCTGTTCGGCAAGGTTCTGTTCATCAAGGCGCTGGTCAGCTATGAAGGTAAAACCGTCGCCGAACTGGACGCCGCCTTTCGTGAAGCCGTGGACGATTACCTCGCGACGTGCCACAGCTTGGGGCAAACACCGGAAAAGCCCTGCAAAGGCTCGTTCAACGTACGGGTGGGCCATGACCTGCACTTGGCTGCGGCCCTGGCGGCGACCCGCAAGAAAGTCACGCTCAATGATCTGACGCGTCAGGCGCTGAATGAGTTTTTGCAGCACCACGGCGCCGATCCCCATCCGGCGATCGGCTGACTAACCCAGCCGTCGATAGCCCAGCAGTGCCGCCCCCAACACCACCGCGCCCGCCGTCAGCGCCACCCGGAACCCGCTGGTGGCGCCGAAGTGGTCGATCATCCAACCGGAACTGGCCGCGCCAATGGCCACGCCAATGCTCAGGCCGGTGATCAGCCAGGTCATGCCCTCGGTCAGGCGGCTGGGTGGCACGATTTGCTCCACCAGGGCCATGGACACAATCAACGTGGGGGCGAAGAACAACCCGGAGACAAAAACCGCCACGGCCAGCCCGGGGATATGGGCCACCAGCAGTAACGGCAAGGTGGTCAGTGCCGTCGCCACACCACAGAACAGAAACTGCCGGGGCAGTGGCGCCTTGAGCTTGAGCGTGCCGAAGGCCAACCCCGCCAGGCACGAACCAATGGCGTACACCGAGAGCACGATACTCGCCGCCGCCGGTTGGCCCTGATGCTGGGCGAAGGCAACACTGACCACGTCCACCACCCCCACAATCACGCCCATTGCCAGCAGCAGGATCATCAGGATCAGCACCGAAGGCGAGGCGATCAGCCAGCGGCCATGATGATCATGGTGCTCATGCACCGGCGGTTCGGTCTCGCGCTGCAGCACAAAGGTGGTCACGCCCACCGCCAGCAGCAGTGCCGCCACCAGAGGCCCTGCCTCTGGAAACAACACCACGCTCAGGCCTACGGAAATCGGCGGGCCGATGATGAAACACACCTCATCGAGCACTGACTCCAGGGCAAATGCGGTTTGCAGTTTGGGTTGCCCGCGATACAGCTCGGACCAGCGCGCCCGTACCATGGCCGACATGTTCGGCATGCACCCGGCGAGCGCCGCAAACACAAACAACAGCCAGCTCGGGGCCTGCAAGCGCGTGCACAGCAGCAACATCAACAACGCCCCGCCGCCGGTCAGCGCAGCAATCGGCAGCACCCTGCCCTGGCTGTAACGGTCGACCAGCCGTGAAACCTGCGGCGCGCAAAATGCGGTGGCCAGGGCAAACACCGCCGCCACCGCACCCGCCAGCCCATAGCCGCCATGCACTTGCGAGAGCATGGTGATCAAGCCGATCCCGGTCATGGACACCGGCATGCGTGCAAGCATGCCCGCCAGCACAAAAGCGCGTGCGCCACGGACCTGGAACAACTCGGCGTAGGGGTTTGCCATCCTGCTCTACCTCTTCCTCAAGCGCCTTGAAACTTGCTATCTCACAGTATCAAGGCAGAATACATACGACGCGTATGTTCAAATCATGCTTAACATACGCGGCGTATGTCAATCATTCACTCACCCCTGACGAGCCTTTCCCATGAGTCGAGCCCGTGCTGAACAGATCGAAGAGACCCGCGCCCGGCTGATCGCCAGCGCTCGCGAAGCCTTCGCCACGCAGGGGTATGCCCACACGTCGATGGACGACTTTACCGCCCGCGCCGGTTTGACACGGGGTGCGTTGTACCACCACTTTGGTGACAAGAAAGGCTTGTTGGCGGCAGTGGTGGCGCAACTCGACGGCGAGATGGATGCACACTTGCAACGCATCACCGATGAGGCAACCGACCTCTGGGACGGATTCCGCGAACGTTGCCGTGCCTACCTGCGCATGGCACAGGACGCGGAAATTCAGCGCGTTGTTTTACAAGATGCCCCTGCGGTTCTGGGCGCCACTGAATCAAGCCATCAGCAACACTGTGTGGATTCCCTGGCCGCCGTGCTGGAACACCTGATGCGTGAGCGTATCATCGAACCGGCTGCCAGCCAGGCGTTGGCGCGCCTGATCAATGGCAGCCTGGTCAGTACCGCCTTGTGGATCGCTGCCGATGAACACCCGGGCCAGCGGCTGGAAGAAAGCCTGCAAGGGCTGGAACTGTTCCTGCGAGGGTTGAAGCAGTAACCGCCAGCACGCCCGTGCAAAGCGTACACACTTGAGGCAGCCCTTCTCCCGGAGCCCATCATGCAGCGCATCGGTTTCATCACCTTTCCCGGTTTCGGCGTCATGAGCTTCGCTGCGCTGTCCGTCTTCGAGAGTGCCAACAGCGCCGTGGGCAAGGCTCATTACGATGTCAGGCTGCTCTCCGAACAGGGCGGGCCGGTACGCAGTTCCCTGGGCGTGGTGGTGCACACCGAACGCTTCGACGAGACTGCGTTCGACACCGTAATCATCGGTGGCGGCAGTGACCGCGAATTCACCGCACCGCTGCTGGCCTACCTGCGCCACGCCGCCAACCACACACGTCGTCTCGCGGCCACCTGCTCCGGTACGTTTTTTCTGGCACAGGCGGGGTTGCTCGACGGCGTACGGGCGACAACCCACTGGTTCTTTGCCGCAGAATTTCGCGCGCGCTATCCGAAGGTCCAGCTGGAAGAAGAGCGCTTGTTTGTAATTGACGGGTCAATCTGGACCAGCGCCGGCATGACCGCCGGCATTGATCAGGCATTGGCGATGGTTGAAGCCGATCTGGGCCCGGCAGTCGCCCGCGCCGTGTCGAAAACCTTCATTCTTCAGAGCCGCCGCGTCGCAGGCCAGCCGCAACGCTCGGTGCTGCTGGATATGGAACACAAGACCGACCGCATTCAGGCCGCCATGACGTACATGCGCAACAACCTGCATCGCGCCCTGCCGTTGAGTGAACTGGCAGACGCCGCGCACCTGAGCCTGCGCCAGTTCAGCCGCGCGTTTCACGCACAAACCGGGCTTTCACCGGCCAAGGCCGTGGAAAAGCTGCGGATCGAGGCGGCCGTGGCGTTGATCCAGGATGGGCGCCACCCGCTCGACAACATCGCCCGCCAGACCGGGTTTGGCGACAGCGAGCGCATGCGCCGGGCCTTCATTCGCCAATTCGGCGAGCCGCCACGGGTGATACGACGCACGGCGCGAAACCCTGACGAAGCGAACTCAATGTCCAGAAACGAGGGTTAAATGGCCTTTGCCGGTGTTTGAGCTGGCCTAAGCTTGACCTCAGCGACCATCCCCTGAGGAACCCTTATGAAACGTTGTGCACTGGCCGTCGGCGCCCTGTTCTCGTTACTCGCTCTTACCCCTGCTTTCGCGACCCCGCAAGAGGACGAAACCCGGGCGTTCTTCACACGATTTGTCGCGGCGCAAAACGCCCATGACCTCACCCGGATCAGGGCCATGCTCTGGGATTCACCGAAAATGCTCTGGTTTGCCCGGGGCGAAGCCAACTGGGGCCCGGATGCCGTCGTCAGCAAACTCAAGGAGTACTACAAAGGCACCTGGCAACTGCAACCCGACATGAACCACTTCAGTGTGGTGATGCTGAACGACGAGATGGCCCAACTGATGGTGCCGGTCGCCTTTACCCGAGGCCATCCAGGCGAACCCGCTCAGGTGGACACCTTCCTGATCAGCCAGACGTTATTGAAAGGCAAGGACGGCTGGCACGTCGCAAGCATCATGCCGCTGGCCGATACCCACTTCAAATAATCACACCAACCGCTTGATCTGCTTATGCCGCCACACCAGGCGGTAGTAAGCCGTCTGCAACGCCAGCATCGCCAGGTAGGTCACCGGAAACGCCATCCACACCCCTTCCAGGCCGAAATGCGCGTTGAGCAGGTAGGCCATCGGAAGTTCAACGCACAGCACACAGAAGATCGAGATCGCCACCGGCATCAGCACCACGCCGCTGGCGCGCATGATCCCGCCGACCACCGCCTGGAAACCGAAGACCAGGATGCTCCACAGCATGATATGCAGCAGGTGTTCGGCATTGAGTCGCGCGGTATCGTCGGTGATAAACAGCCCCAGCAACCAGTGCGACAACACATAGCCAAGCACAATCAAACCACCCGTGAGGCAGGTGTTGATCATCAGCCCCGTGCGCAGGATCGGCCCGATGCGCTCCAGGCGCCCGGCACCAATGGCCTGGGCCCCGAGGATCGACGCGGTGATCGCAATCGACAGCGCCGGGAACTGCACATAATTGACGATCTGGGTCACCGCGCCATAGGCCGCCGTGGCCTGGGAACCATGGCTGTTGACCAGGGCCAGGATGACCAATTCCGACAGCGACAGCACCACCATCTGCAAGCCGGTGGGCAGGCCGATGCGCAGGACCTTGCCGAGAATGGCGCGGTCCAGGCGCAAGGCGGCGAGCAACTCGCGGTCCGGCGCCATCACGTGGTGTTTATGGCGCAGGCGCAGGACCAGAAACAGCATGGCCGAGGCATTGCCCACCAAGCCTGCGTACACCGCACTCTGAATGCCCATGGGCGGCAGGCCGATCCAGCCGCGAATCAACGCCGGGGTTAACAGCAAGCCAACCAGTGTTGAAACCATCAAGGCCAGCAGCGGCGAAATCGTGTCGCTGACACCCCGCAACAACTGGGTATAGAGGATAAACACCAAAAGCAGCGGCATGATCAGCATCATGACCTGGGCGTAGCCGACTGCGTCGTCCAACACATCGATCGGCGTGCCCAGGGCCTGCAACGCCGGACGCGCAAACAGGCTGCCCAATACGGCCGCGATCAAGCCGACCAGCGCCCCGAGGGTCAGGGTTGCGCCGGTAATCACCTTCACCAGCCCGGTTTCCCGGGCGCCCCACGCCTGCCCGATCAACACCGAAGCGCCAGCGCCCAGCCCGATCACCAAGGCAATGAAAAAAAACACAATGGGGAACATCCCCGACACCGCCGCCAGCGCCTGGGTGCCGAGCATTTGCCCGACATAAATGCCATTCAGCGTGCCGGAAAAACTTTGCAGGAAGTTGGACAGCACCATCGGTGCCAAAAAGATCAGGTAGATCTGCCACAACGGCCGTTTGGGGGTGACTTCCATGGTGGTTCGGGTCCCGGGATTATTGTCAGACGGGGAAAGCATTGCGCGACAGCCAGGCCAGATAGCTGCGTACGTCGTTCGGCCAATGCGCAATCGTGCCTGAAAAAATGGCCGCATCGCTGGCAAACAGCGCCCGCGAGGCGTCTTCGAAACCCGGCAGGTCGCCAGCGATGGCGCTCATGAAACGATAGCTGGCTTCTTTGGCCAAGCGCATCTGGTCACGGGAAGCATGGGCACTGCGCGCTTCATCGACCAATCGGCGCAATGCCGCCGAGGCGCCACCGCGCTGTTGGCCAAGCCATTCCCAGTGGCGCGGCAACAAGGTGACCTCCCGCGCCACCACCCCCAGTTTTGGACGACCAACCGACGGCGCTGCCGCGGGTTCGTCTTCGATCTCGGCAGGTTCCAGTCGCTCGGGGGCATACCCCACTGGCCAGGGGTAGTCGACCTGGCTGCCGGTGGCGTCATCGAAGACCAGGAAACTGCCGGCCACCAACTCAAGGTTTGAGAGGGCGTTGGCAACGTCAGAATAGGCACCGGCTGCGACACGCTGATGACGAACAAAGGCGGTGCAGGCAGGGAGATTTTGCGTAGGCATCTTTTATTACCCGGATGTTATTTGTTTTACCCGGGTTATATTAGTCAAAACAACACCGCTTGCAAGGCTATTGCGCAGAAACTTCCAAGTGGTCCTCGCGCAGCGTCACGTGCATTGCTCGCACTGAAGGTTCACGCAGCACACAGTCGGCAATGGCGGGCTCCAACTCCACCCGCAAGCGCCGGCCCAATGCCCGCGCGCCAAACCGCGCGTCATGCTGACGGCACAGCCATGCCCGCACCGGTTTATCCACGCTCAACGACCGCTGCTGCGCGGCCAGGCGCTGATTGAGTTTGCGCAGTTCCACATCCAGCAATGCCTCCAGCCACTGGCTGTCAATCGGTTCGAACATCAGGATACGGTCAATGCGGTTGAGAAACTCCGGCTCGAAATGCCCATGCAGCGCCTCTTCCAGCACCGCCGCCTCGCCGCGAATGAAGACGCGTAACAGGCGGCGCCAGCCATACGCAAACCTTTGGCGATGGCGCCGCGCCTGCTGCGCACCGATATTGCTGGTCATGAAGATCAGGCTGTTGCGAAAGTCCAGCGTGCGCGTGCCCCCGGCCAAGGCCAGTTGGCCGTTTTCCAGAATGCCGAGCAGGCTGCGTACCACCTCCTGGCTGGCCTTTTCCAGTTCGTCGAACAACACGATCCCCGGCCGGCTGTAAGTGCCCTGGATCAACTCGCTGTTGAACAGGCTGATGCCCTCCTTGCTGCCCACATAACCCGGCGGTGCGCCGGTAAGCGCAGCGGCGTAATGCTCCTGGGCCAGGGTGTGCATGTCGATGCGGCAGAAACTGTCGGCACGGCCGTGCAGCGCCTGGGCCAACAGCCGCACTATTTCAGTCTTGCCGACGCCGGTCGGCCCCATGAACAGGTTGACGCTCAGCGGCCGGTCACGCTCGCCGATGTCGGCCTTGACCACTTTGAGCAGCCCTTCCACCTCGGCCAGCGCGGCGTCCTGCCCCACAATCCGGCTGCGCAACAACGCCATCACCTGGGCCGGTTCAAAGGTAAAACGCATGCCCTACTCCACCGTCTTTTCTTGACCGCCGTGCGGCAGCTGCCCCACCGGGCACTCGGCGACGCCGACCGTGCCGCGGGTAAACTGCTCGACGTTGTCCCGGGCCTTTTGCGCGTCCAGCACCCAGGTGCGATAGAACTCAAACGGGCAATCCGCCACGCCCTTGTCGCCATCGCCCGAGGCGTGCAGGCCGGTGTAGCCACGGTGCAGCAACTTGAACAGATGGTTCTGCGACTGATCATTGGCCCGCGCATCGCGGATCTGCGACACCGACAACTGCGCGTACTGAATGCCCATCTCCTCCTCGCCACATTCACCCAGGGTGCGCCCGTCAAAACCGATGATCGCCGAATGGCCAAAGTACGAATACACCCCGTCAAACCCGGCGGCGTTGGCCACGGCGACATAGCAGTTATTGGCCCAGGCCATGCTCTTGGACATCTGCACTTGCTGCTCCTTGGCCGGGTACATATAGCCCTGGCAGCGCACGATCAGCTCGGCGCCCTTCATCGCGCAGTCGCGCCAGATCTCCGGGTAGTTGCCGTCGTCGCAGATGATCAAGCTGATCTTCATGCCCTTGGGCCCGTCACACACGTAGGTGCGATCCCCCGGGTACCAGCCTTCAATCGGGCACCACGGAATGCACTTGCGGTAACGCTGCACGATTTCACCGAGGTTATTGATCAGCACCAGCGTGTTGTACGGCGCCTTGTGCGGATGCTCTTCGTGGCGCTCACCGGTCAGGGAAAACACGCCCCAGGTGTTGGCCTGGCGGCACGCCGCAGAAAAGATCGCCGTCTCTTCGCCCGGAATGCTCGCGGCAGTGGCCATCATCTCGTCAGGGTCGTACATGATGCCCATGGTGCTGTATTCGGGAAACACCACCAAGTCCATGCCCGGCAGGCCCTGCTTCATGCCGAGGATAATGTCGGCAATCTTTTTCGCGTTATCGATGACCTCAGCCTTGCTGTGCAGGCGCGGCATCTTGTAGTTCACCACCGCGACACCGACGGTGTCGGGGCTGCTGGAAATATCGCCATGACGCATCACAATGCTCCTGGTCTAGTGGCTGATCATCCACGGCCGTGGCCCGGTTTTGGTCTTGAGCCCCAACGGATTGGCTTTGCTGGGTTCGACTTTTTTACTCGTCCCGCAACAGCTACAGCCCGCAGGATGGCGGCGACTCTCCTGATATTCACCCACGGTTTGCGGCGCATGCGCGCTGCGCTCGTTGCCGGCGATGGCCTTGCGCTGGTTGGCTGAAAGAATGCCCAGGGCCGGCGCCGACACCAACAGTTGCCCGCCGGCCGAGGCGCAATACGGGCATTCGCTGGGGTCATGGCGCTGGGCGATGGGGCGCAACATCGTGAAAGTGCCGCAGGTGTCGCAGCTGTATTCGTAGGTCGGCATGGCTACAGGTCCGGGGCGATGGGCAGGTCGATGCTGCCGTCGAGGAATTGGGTCGAGCCGTTTGCGTTGGGGTTGATGTCGAATTCGAAGATTTCCGTAGGCAACCACAAGGTTGCGCAGGCATTTGGAATATCCACCACGCCGCTGATATGCCCCTGCACCGGCGCCGAGCCGAGCAGCGCATAACCCTGGGCGGGCGAGTAGCCGAACTTGGTCAGGTAGTTGATCGCATTCAAGCACGCCTGGCGGTACGCGACGTTGACGTCCAGGTAGTGCTGCTGGCCCTGTTCATCCACCGAGATGCCTTCGAAGATCAGGTAATTCTTGTAGTTCGGCGTGATCGGGCTTGGCTTGAACACCGGGTTCTTGATTCCGTATTTGGCCATGCCGCCCTTGATCAGCTCGACTTTCATGTGCACCCAGCCGGCCATTTCGATGGCGCCGCAAAAGGTGATTTCGCCGTCGCCCTGGCTGAAGTGCAAATCGCCCACCGACAGCCCGGCACCGTTGACGTAGACCGGAAAGAAGATCTTCGAGCCACGGGACAAATCCTTGATATCGCAGTTACCGCCGTGCTCACGCGGCGGCACGGTGCGTGCGCCGGTAGCGGCGGCGTCATCGCGGGCCTGGCCTTTGAGTTTGCCCATGTGCGCAGTGGCAGCGAGCGGTGCGTTGGCCAGCGGAGGCACACGGGTCGGGTTGGTGTCGATCAACGCCTGTTCGCGACGGTTCCAGTCAGCCAACATCACCGGGTCGGGCAGGCAACCGATCAAGCCGGGGTGAATCAGGCCGGCAAAATTCACCCCCGGGATGTGCCGCGAGCTGGTGAACATGCCCTTGAAATCCCAGATGGCTTTTTGTGCGCTGGGAAAGTGATCGGTGAGAAAGCCGCCGCCGTTCTGCCGCGAAAAGAACCCGTTGAAGCCCCACTGCGAGTCCGCCTTGGCGCCGATATCGAGCAGGTCCACCACCAGCAAATCACCCGGCTCGGCGCCGTGTACGCCCACCGGGCCCGAGAGGTAATGCACGGTGGACAGGTCCACATCGCGCACGTCGCTGGCGTCATCATTGTTCTTGATCGCACCGGCGGTCCAGTCATAGGTTTCCAGGATGAAGTCATCCCCCGGCTTCACCCAGCAGGCCATGGGAATATCCGGATGCCAGCGGTTATGAATGTTTTCGTTTTCGGTGACGGGCTGGTTGAGGTCGACTTTGATCAGCGTTTCGGTCATGGGCTGGCTCCTGGACGGATGACGTGTTGCGTTCAATCCAGTCTCAAGCGCGCAGGGCAAACGGAAAATACGTTGGATGACGTATAAAACCCGAGGGTCGCGTTTTATTCCATCAATTCGCTCGATGTCAGGGTCAGCTATTTCTGATTGGACGCACCGCCCGGGGATGGTTAGATTCCGCGAGACAGATAGCTTTTAGCCATCACTCTTAACCCTCTGATTATCGGGCCTTTCATGAAAAAACCTATCTCGTTGGCGATGCGTATCGGACTGGGCTTTGCGTCCACGCTGTCATTGCTGGTGTTGATCACCGCCGTCGGTATCCAACGCGTGGGTTTTATTGACAGCACCCTGAAGGACGTCGGGGAAAAAGCCGCGGTAGCCCAGCGTTATGCGATCAATTTCCGTGGCAGCGTGCACAACCGCGCCATCGCCATTCGCGATGCGGTGCTGGTCAAGGACGCGCCCGCGTTGAACGCGCACCTGGCTGAAATCGATCAACTCAAGCGTGACTACCAGGACTCCGCCGTGATGCTTGACCGCCTGTTCAGCACCCACGCCAGTGCCGAAGAAACCCGCCTGCTGAGCGATATCAAGGCCATCGAAGTGCAAGCCCTGGCCTCCTCCGAGCGCGTGACCACCCTACGCCGCAGCAACGACCTCAACGCCGCTCAGGACCTGTTGCTCGCGCAGACCTCGGGTTATTACACCGAGTGGCTGAAACGCGTCAACGCGCTGATCGACTACGAAGAAGCGCAAATCAAAACACGCCTGGACACGGTACAAGCCGCCGCCAGCCAGTTCGCCCTGCTGATGATCGCCGCCAGCACCGTGGCAATCATTCTGAGCGTGCTGGTGTCGTGGCTGATCATCCGCAAGGTCAAGGCCACCCTCGGCGCCGAGCCTGAGGAAGTGGCCGAGGCGATTCGTCGCTTGGCCAATGGCGATTTGAACCAGCCGATTGAAACCCGCTACCCCGACAGCGTGATGGGCATTCTGAAAAGCGCCCTGTCACGCTTGGGCGACACCATCACCGACGTGCGCGCAGCCGCCCAGGCCCTGCGCCAATCCTCGGTCACCCTGCTGTCGGTGGCCAGCGACAACCGCCAGCAAATCACCCTGCAAACCAGTGAAGCCGAGCATGTGGCCGCCGCGATCACGCAAATGGCCGCCTCGGTCAGCGAGGTCTCGGGCTACGCGTCTGCGGCATCCAAAGCCACGATCCTGGCCGACGCTGAAGTCGACAGCGGTCATCGCCTGGTGGGCGAAGTCAGCACCGCCATCGAAGAGTTGGCGACGATCCTCGACCAAGCCACCACGCGTGTTAACCAAGTGTCCAGCGACAGCGAAAACATCGAAACCGTGATCGAAGTGATCAACGCCATTGCCGCGCAAACCAACCTGCTCGCCTTGAATGCTGCGATTGAAGCGGCACGCGCCGGTGAACACGGTCGGGGCTTTGCAGTGGTGGCGGATGAAGTGCGCTCGCTCGCCACACGCACCCAGGAATCCACTCAGGAAATCCGCGACATGATCGGCAAACTGCAAAGCGGCACCCAGGACGCCGCCGACATCATGCAGCGCAGCCGTAGCCTGGCTCAGGTCACCGTGACACAGACCCGCGACTCCCAGGTGGCGCTGGGCAAGATCAGTCAGGAAGTGGGCGCCATCAACGCGATGAACGCGCAGATTGCCAGTGCCTCGGTGCAGCAGAGCGCGGCGGCTGAAGAGGTGGCGCAGAATGTCACGCGTATCCACAGCTCCACCGTGCAATCGGCGGGCGGCTCCGAAGTGGCGGAAAGCGCCAACCGTGAACTGGCGGAGCTGGCAGACCGCTTGAGCACCAAGGTGGCGTTCTTCAACGTGGCTTAGAGCTTGTCGCGCTTCATTTGCATGGTCAGGGTGAAGCGGTCGGCGGGGTAAACCGACTCCGACACGGCGATCAACGCGCCGACTTCATCACGGTACTGACGCACAATGGCCAGGCCCAGCGCACCGCTCTGGGCCTTCAGGCTCCCGGCCAGTTCGGCGGACAATTGCACCGGCCGCACCTGCTGGTCCACCACCTCAATAGGCCGTGAAAACGCCTTGCCGATCAACGCCGCGATCAACTCATCCGGGTGTTTGCGCGCCTCGGGAATCACTTCGGCAAAGGTCTGTTCGGCGTAGACATCCGTCCAGCACAACGGCGCATTGCCGGCACTGGCATCGACCTTGATGCTCGACACACAGAAGTAATGCCCGCCCGGCTCCAGCCCCAGGCGCCGCGCCAACGCGATGTCGGCGACGAATTCGCGCACGTCCTGAATATCACGGATATGGGTTTCGGCCACTTGCACCAGGTCGGCCACCGAAGCCATCGCCTGGGAATACCCCCCCTTGGGCGATGCAGCCTCGACCCGCGTGCCCACGCGCTTGCGCCGCGACACCATGCCCTGGCCCTGCAACTGGTCGATGGCCGCACGCACCGTGTGGCGGCTCACCGCGTACAGCGAACACAGCTCGAACTCAGTCGGCAACAACGACCCCACCGGGTAATGGCCGCTGCCAATCTGCTCGATCAAGTCCTTGGCCACCGCCGCATAACGCCTCTGGCTCACGCTTTCCATTCTTACCCTCGCTGTCGAGTTGACAGTGTATCAGCACAGGCGTAATCATAATGTACGGACATATTAAATATGTATGGTTTAAAAATAACAATTAGGACTTTCCCATGTCGAGTACCGTTTTTGATTCCGCCCTGTTCCGCGACATGTTCGGCACCGCCGAAATGCGCGGTGTGTTCTCCGATAAAGCCCTGATCGAACGCTACATCGAAGTGGAAGTGGCCCTGGCGCGCGCTGAAGCTCGCTGTGGCGTGATCCCGGCCGAGGCCGCCGAGCAGATCGCTGCGCTGTCCACCTATGCAGCCCTGGACCTGGCGTTGATGCAGCACGAGACCGAGATCGTCGGTTATCCGATCCTGCCGCTGGTTGAACAGTTGTCGAAGATCTGCGGCGACGCAGGCCGCTACGTGCACTGGGGCGCCACCACCCAGGACATCATGGACACCGCCGTGGTCCTGCAAGTGCGTGCCGCATTGGCCATCGTCGAGCGCGATATCCAGACAGTGCGCGGCCTGCTCGCCGGCCTCGCCGCGCGCTACCGTGACACGCCAATGGCCGGTCGCACCCATTTGCAACACGCGCTGCCGATCACGTTTGGCTACAAGTGCGCGGTGTGGCTGAGCATGTTCGACCGCCACGCCGAGCGCCTGGTGGAACTGCGCCCACGGGTAGAAATCGGCCAGTTCGCCGGGGCGGCCGGCACCCTCGCCTCGCTCGGCGACAAGGGCCTGGAAGTGCAGCAAGCGCTGATGGCCGAACTGGGCCTGGGCGTGCCGCAAGCCACCTGGCACGTGGCCCGTGACGGGCTGGCCGAAACCCTGAACTTCCTCGGCCTGGTCACCGGTTCCCTGGGCAAGATCGCCCTGGACATCATGATGATGATGACCAGCGAGCTGGGCGAAGTGTACGAACCGTTCGTCAAGGGCCGTGGCGCCAGCAGCACCATGCCGCAAAAACGCAACCCGATTTCCTGCGAGCTGATGTACGCCGCCGCCAAAGGCGTGCGCCAACACGCCGGGCTGATGCTTGACGCGATGATCCAGGACTTCGAACGCTCCACCGGCCCGTGGCAGGCCGAATGGATCGCCATCCCCGAAGCCTTCGCCCTCAGCGCCGCGTCCCTCGGCCAGGCAACCTTCATGCTCGCCGGGCTGGAAGTGCGCCCCGAGCGCATGCGCAAGAACCTCGACATGACCCAGGGCCTGATCGTTGCCGAAGCCGTGATGATGGGCCTGGCTCCGGCGCTCGGTCGCCAGGTGGCCCACGACGTGGTGTACGCCGCGTGCCGCATGGCCAACGACCAGGGCACCAGCCTGCTCGACGCCCTGCTCGCCCAAGGTGAAGCCACCGCACAACTGGACCTGGCCGAACTGCAACGCCTGACCGACCCGGCCAACTACCTGGGGCTCGCGCCGCAGATGGTGGATATCGCGCTGGCGCGTGAGGGGGCGGTTAAACGCTGACCCCAAAACCAATGGAGTCCCCCTGTGGGAGTGGGCTTGTGTGGGAGCGGGCTTGCTCGCGAATACGGTGGGTCAGCCATGAATGGGGCGGCTGACACTCCGCTTTCGCGAGCAAGCCCGCTCCCACACAAGCCCGCTCCCACAAGAGTTCTCCAACGTTTTCAGAACCATAACAACAACGAGATCACAGACATGTCATCCACCCCCGCCAAAAAACCGCTCTACAAGGACCTGACCTTTCAGGTCGTCGCCGCCATGTTCCTCGGCATTGCCTTTGGCTTTCTCGCCCCGGAACTGGCCGCCAGTTTCAAGATTCTCGGCGACATCTTCCTCAAGCTGATCAAGACCGCCGTCGCACCGCTGGTGTTTTTCACGGTGGTGCACGGCATCGCTTCAGCCGGTGATATCAAGCGCGTCGGCAAGGTTGGCCTGCGTGCGCTGATTTACTTCGAGGTGGTGTCGACCATCGCGCTGGCCATCGGTTTGTTGTGGGGCAACTTGCTGCAAATCGGCTCCGGGATGCACGACGCGCACCCCAGCAGTGCCGCCGCCGCAGCGGCCAGCGCTGCCGTCGCCAAGGGCCATGCGCCCGCCTCGACCATGGACTTCATCTACGGCATCTTCCCCGACAATTTCGTCGGTGCGTTCGCCGGCGGCCAGTTGCTGCAAGTGCTGGTGATCTCGGTGCTGTTCGGCTTCGCCCTGCTGGCGTTGAAGCCGGAGCGTCGTGCAGTGATTGAAGATGGCCTGAACCGCATCTCCGAATGCTTCTTCGAATTCATCAACCTGATCATGAAGTTCGCGCCGCTGGGCGCCTTCGGTTCGGTGGCCTACGCGGTGGGCAGCAACGGCACCGCCGTGCTGATGTCCCTGGCCAACCTGGTGTTGATGTTCTACGTCGGCATCGCCTTTTTTATCTTCGTGGTACTGGGCGCGGTGTGCCGCTTGAGCGGCTTCAGCCTGTGGCGTTTCCTCACCTATATCAAGGATGAAATCTTCATCGTGCTCGGCACGGCCTCATCGGAAAGCGCGCTGCCACGCCTGCTGCAAAAGCTGGAAAAATTCGGCTGCTCCAAACAGAGCGTTGGCCTGGTGCTGCCCACCGGCTACGCCTTCAACCTCGACGGCACCTCGATCTACATGTCGTTGTGCGTGCTGTTTATCGCCAACGCCTACGGCGTGCCGCTGAGCTGGGAGCAACAACTGGGCATCATCGCGATCATGCTCGTCACCTCCAAAGGCGCAGCAGCCGTGTCAGGTGGCAGCTTTGTGGTGTTTGCCGCCACCGTGACCGCCATCGGCGTATTGCCCGCCGAAGGCCTGGCGTTGCTGTTCGGCGTGTACCGCTTCATGTCCATGGCGATTGCCACCTGCAACACCATCGGCAACAGCGTGGCCACCGTGGTGGTGTCCAAATGGTCCGGCGAGTTCTCCCAACAGACCGCCCAGGATGAATACCAACGCGTGCTCGGCCGTGCGGCCGGCGCTGCGCTTTAAGGGGGCCACTGAATGTCCAGTACACGCATCGAACATGACGCCTTCGGCCCGGTGAACATCCCGGCCGAGCGTTACTGGGGCGCACAAACCCAGCGGGCGCTGGAGGTGTTCGGCAGTAAACAGCCGTTCCCCGCCAGCCTGATCCGCGCCTTCGGCCAGCAAAAACGCGCCTGCGCCCGTGCCAACGCACGGCTTGGCACGCTGGCGCCGAGCATCGCCCACGCCATTGAACAGGCCGCACAGGAAGTCGCCGACGGGCATTTTGACGGGCATTTCCCGCTGTCGATCTGGCAGACCGGCTCCGGCACCCAGACCAACATGAACGCCAACGAGGTGATCGCCAACCGCGCCAATCAACAATTGGGCAGTGAGCTGGGCGGCAAGTCCCCGGTGCACCCCAACGATCACGTGAACCGCTCGCAATCCTCCAACGACAGCTTCCCCACGGTGATGCACCTGACCACGGTGCTGGAACTGCGCGGGCGCCTGCTACCCGCCCTTGAGCATTTGCGTGATGAGCTGGCCGCCAGGGCCGAAGCCTGGCAGGACGTGCTGAAAATTGGCCGCACCCACCTGATGGATGCTGTGCCGATGACCCAGGGCCAGGCCTTTGACAGCTTTGCCCAGCAGATCCGGCACGGCATCGCGCGCATCGAAGCCTGCATGCCACGCCTGCGTCTGTTACCTCAAGGCGGCACGGCGGTGGGCACCGGGCTGAACACCCCAGCCGGGTTTGACGTGGCGTTCTGCGAAGAAATCAGCCAACTCACAGGCGAGCGCTTCACTCCCAACCCGTGCAAATTCGAGGGCATGGGCACCCACGATGCGTTGGTGGAAGTCAGCGGCGCGCTGAACGTACTGGCGGTGTCGCTGACCAAGATCGCCAATGACATCCGCCTGCTCGGCTCGGGCCCACGCTGCGGCCTGGGCGAATTGATCGTACCGGACGACGGCCTGACCTCCTCGATCATGCCCGGCAAACGCAACCCGACCATCGCCGAAGTGCTGGTGCAGGCGGCGATGCAGGTGATGGGCAATCACGTCACTGTCACCCTGGCGGGCGCCTCCAGCACCTTCGAGCTGAACGTGGCCAAGCCGGTGTTGATCCACAACCTGCTGCAATCAATCGAGGTGCTGACCGATTGCATCAACCTGTTCAGCCACAAGCTGCTCAACGGCCTTGACGTCAACCGGCCACAATTGGCGCGCAACGTGGAACATTCACTGTTGATGGCCACGGTGCTCAACCCGGTGCTGGGCTATGACCGCGTGGCGCAAATCACCCGCAAGGCGGCGGATGAAGGTTTGTCACCCAAGCAAGCTGCCGTGCAACTGGGCTTCATGAGCGCCGAGGAATACGCGCAACGCGTACGGCCCGAAGCGATGATCCGCCCTACCCCATAGCCGGCGGCATCTGGAACCCGCCGACCACCTCGGCCATGCACTCGGCGAACCTGATCGTGGTGCGGTCCTCAAAAGGCGCGCCAATGATCTGCACACCCACCGGCAGCCCCTGGCGGGTGAGGCCAATGGGCGCGTTGGTGGCCGGCAGGCCCATCAGCGTGGCGGGCGCGATCCATTGGTAGAGGTCGGCGTAATGGCGTTTTTTACCGTCCACCTTCAGGCTGCGCAGGCTGATGACGCTGGAGTGGTCATGGGCAAACGCCGTGGTGAAGGTGGGCGGTGCGAGGATCACGTCGAAGTCGTCGAAGGTCTTGAGGAAGGCTTCGCGCAGGTGCAGGCCGTGCTCATGGGCCAGCAACCAGTCGGCATGGCTCATGCCGGTGCCTTCATAGAACTTGTCAGCATGGCGGGGCATGTCTATTACCCCGCCCAGCACACGCAACACCGGCGCGATCAGGCCCATGAAGCGGCGGCGGGTGGCAGGCAGCGACGCACCCAACTTGGCGCCCAGCTGCAGCAGGTACGCCGCAAACAACCGCTCCAGCGACGCGCCGGCAGGCGCGCCCTGCACCACCTCTACCCCCGCCGCCTCCAATTCCAGACGCAGCTGCCTGTAGGCCTCGGTCATGTCGCTGTCCAGGGGGCAATCGGCGTCTTCGGTCCACAACAGCACGCGAAATGCCTTGAGGGTCGCGCGGCGCGGCGCAGGCAGTTGAACCTGCCCGCCGGCGATGACGTCCAGCAGCACTTGCAGGTCCGCAGCGTTGCGCGCCAACGGGCCAACGACATTCAGGTGCCCTTCTGCCAACTCACCCGGCGCCCCAGGAATATGCCCGCGTTGAGGCACGAGGCCGTACGTGGGTTTATGCCCGTACACCCCGGTGAAGTGCGCCGGGATCCGAATAGAACCGCCAATGTCGCTGCCCAGTTCCAGCGGCGTAAAACCCGCCGCCAACGCCACCGCCGCGCCCCCCGAGGAACCCCCCGGCGTCAGCGCCAGGTTCCAGGGGTTGTGGGTGGTGCCGAACAGGCGGTTGTAGGTCTGGATATCCCCGGCCATCGCCGGCACATTGGTCTTGCCGAACACGATGGCCCCGGCATCTTCCAGGCGCTTGACCGCCGCCGCCGATTTGCGCGGGCGATGGTCCCGCAGCGTCGATGCGCCGGCGGTACACGGCATGCCGAGTACTTCAAAGGTGTCCTTGATGGTCATCGGCAAGCCATGCAAAGGCCCCAACGGCAGGCCATTGCGTACCGCCGTATCGGCCAGATCGGCCTTGAGCCGTGCTTCTTCCAGGTTCAGCGCGACAATACTGTTGAGTGCCGGGTCGAGCATGTCCACGCGAGCGATGTAGCTCTCGAGCAAGGCGCGGCTGCTGAGGCGGCCGGCCGCGATGTCGGCGATCAACTCAGTGGCGCTGCGGTAGGTGCTGTCGGTGCTCACGGTGTTTCACCGCTAACGTGCAACGTGTCGAGGTGCGGCATCAGCACCACGCTTTCCTGTTCATTGGGGTCAGAGCGTGCCACCAGCACCGACACCGGCTCATCGGTATCGTTGTAAGGCTGATGAGGCATGCCTGCCGGAATGTAAAAAAAATCGCCGGGGTGAATGACCGCGTGGCTTTCCAGTTGCTGGCCATACCACACGCTGGACACGCCGCTCAGGGCATAGATCGCGGTTTCATGGCCTTCATGCATATGGGTCCTGGCCCGTGCACCGGCGGGGATGCTGACGATTTGCAGGTTGATCCCGGTGGCGCCCACCGTCTCGGTGGAAATCCCTACGGCGTTATACAGGCCTTGCTTGCCAATCACGGCAGCACGGGGGCGAAGCAGGTGGCAGGTCTTGTTGTCGGTCATCCGGGCAGGCTCGGTGTGTGATCAGGTCTATCGGTAAACACCTGAGCCCGCCGGGTTATTCCATGGTTACTGCACGTTGCGCTCCTGGAAATTAAGCCCCACAAACCTCAGCAACGGTTCGGAGCCCGGTACCCAGAAATCATAATTGTGCGCACCCGGTCGGGTCTGGAACCTGTGGGCGATACCGAGTTTGTTCATCTCCAGGTGCAGCAGCGCATTGCCGAGGAAGAATGGGTCGTTGGTGCCCACGTCGAGGTAGTACCGGGTCTTGCGCAAGTCGTCGACCGGGGTGTGTTTGAGCACATCCAGCACGTTTTTCTGGTGGTATTGCGCGTTCAGGCGCTGCTCGCCGCTCAAACCTTCGCCCCAGGCGTGGCCGTAACGGCGTTCGTAGCCGGCGGCGTCCATCTGGGTGATCTGTTCATCGGTGCGCACCGCCGCACTCATCACAGCGGCCGCGCTGAACAGGTCAGGGTATTTGAAGGCATACATCAGCGAAGCAAATCCGCCCATGGACAACCCGCCCATGGCCCGGAAACGCTTGTCATCGAGGATGCGGTAGCGCTTCTGCATGGCCGGAATGAACTCGTGAATGAACATGGTCTCCCACTGGAACTTGCCGTCAGCGTCGTTCATGAAATACGTGGCGTATTTGTTCTCGGGGTTGCGCAGGCCGTCGGGGGTGATAACGATCATCGCCGGGATGGCGCCCTCAGTGATCAGCCGGTCGAGCAAGGCGCCGAGGTTGTCCTGCACAAACCAGTCGTTGTAACGGCCGTCATCACCGCCATGCATCATGTACAGCACCGGGTAGGACCGCGTGGAATGGCTGTAATCGGGCGGCAGGTAGACCGTGTATTTCACCGCCTGGCCCAGGGTTTTGCTGGCGATCGAGGCGGTATCATCGACGCTGCCGGTTTCTGCATGCGCGGCGAGGCCTGTCAACATCAGGCTGGCAAACAGCACCAGGGCACGGCAAAGGGTATTCAAAGGCATCGCATTGGCTCCAACAGGCTGTTCAAAGGTTAGTTCACCGCACCGGGGGCCCGTATTGAATGCCACCGTGGTTCCACAAGTTGTTCAGGCCGCGGTCAATCGCCAGGGGGGTATCCGGCCCGAACGCACGCGCGAACACTTCGCCGTAATTGCCGACCTGCTTGACGATCTGCACCACCCAGTCCTTCGGCAGTTTCAGGTCCTTGCCATACTCGCCATCGGCACCGAGCAACCGCGCCACATCCGGGTTTTTCGTGGCGCTGGCCTGGGCCTCGACATTCGCCGAGGTCACCCCCGCCTCCTCCGCATTGAGCATCGCAAACAGCGTCCAGCGCACGATGCTGAACCACTCGTCATCGCCCCGGCGCACCGACGGCCCCAGCGGCTCCTTGGAAATGGTCTGCGGCAAAATCACAAAGTCGGACGGCGTGGTCATCTGGCTGCGCTGGGCGTTGAGCTGGGACTTGTCGGCGGTGATCACATCACAGCGCCCGGCCTGCAGCGCCTTGGCGGTTTCTTCGGAGGTGTCGAAGGTGATCGGCGTGTACTTGAGCCCGTGACTGCGGAAAAAATCCGAGGCGTTCAGCTCAGTGGTGGTGCCCGCCTGAATACAGATCGAGGCGCCGTCCAGCTCGTCGGCGCTGGTCACGCCGAGCTTCTTGTTAACCATGAAACCGGCGCCGTCGTAGTAGGTCACGCCGGCAAACACCAGGCCCATGCCGGCATCGCGCGAGCTGGTCCAGGTGGTGCTGCGCGAGAGAATATCGATCTCGCCCGATTGCAGCGCGGCCAAGCGCTCCTTGCCGTTGGTGGGGGTGAAACGCACCTTGTCGGCATCGCCGAAAACCGCTGCGGCCACGGCGCGGCAAAAGTCCACATCCAGGCCCTGTTGCTTGCCATTTTTGTCCGGGACCGAGAAGCCCGGAATGCCGTCAGACACGCCGCACTGGATAAAGCCCTTCTTGTGAATCGCGTCCAGCGTGGCACCGGCCTGTGCCAGGCCACTAAAACCCAGCACCGCGCTCGCGATCATCAACGACTTGAAGGTTTTCATTGCCCATCTCCGTGGTTATCGTGCAGGGAAAACGCCTGTTCGAGGTCAGCGATCAGGTCGTCGACGTGCTCAAGGCCAATGTTGAAACGCACCAGGCGGTCGCCGTACGAGCGCACGTCGCGGCTGAGGTTGAAATGCGGCGCGACCAGGCTGGTCACGCCGCCCCAGCTGTAGCCGATATGGAACAGGCTGAGCCGGTCGATGAAATCCAGCAGCGCTTCACCACTCAGGCCCGCACCGAATACCACCGAAAACACACTGGTGGAGCCCGTGAAATCGCGCTGCCACAGATCATGGCCCGGGCAATCGGGCAGCGCCGGGTGCAGGACTTTGTCAACTTCCGGCCGCCCTTTGAGCCAGTGCGCCACCTGCAGCGTGGCGCTTTGCAAATGGGCCAGGCGCACCCATAAAGTTTGCAAGCCGCGCAGGGCCAGGCTGCAGTCGTCCGGCGAAACCGCCATGCCCAACAGCGAGCGCGCCAGGCCAAGGGCTTGGTAATGGGCGGCGTTGCGGGTGGAAACCGAGCCGAGGAGCAGGTCGCTGTGACCACCGATGTACTTGGTCAACGCCTGGATCGACACGTCCACCCCGTGGGCAAAAGCGTCGAAAAACACGCCGCTGGCATAGGTGTTGTCCAGCGCCAGCACCGCACCGCAGGTGCGCGCCACGGCGGCGATAGCGGGCACGTCCTGGACTTCCATGGTGGCCGAGCCTGGGCTTTCACACCAGATCAGCCGGGTGTTGGGGCGGATCAGCGCAGCGATATCGGCGCCGAGCATCGGGTCGTAGGTCTGCACCGTGATGCCGAGTTTGGCCAACAGTTCACGGGCCAGATCATTGTTGGGGCCGTAAGCGCTTTGCGGCACCAGCACATGGTCGCCCGCCGCACAAAAGGCGAAGTACACCAGCGCAATCGCCGCCTGGCCGCCGGGGGTGATAAAGCAGTGTTCAGCGCCTTCCAGTTCGGCAACGCGCGCGGCCAGCTCAAGGCTGGTCGGCGTGCCGTGCAAGCCGTAGGCGTAGGGCACGCGTTCGGGGCACCAATCGTCACGTACGTCGCGGGCGCTGGCAAACAGCGTGGTGGAGCCGCGATGGGTGGCGGTGGCCAGTGAGCGAAAGCCGGCCGGCGCACGTACGGTGGGGTCGAGCACAGTGGTTTGTCTATGTCGGGGCATGGGGATACCTCCACGTCCAGGTGGCAGGGAAACGAATCGGGGGTGAAGTGGCGCAGCGCGCCGGCCACTTCGAAGGGCTCAAGCGACCTTGGCTTGGCCGAATGGCGCGAGCGCCCGCGCAATGGTGCCGGCCAGGCCGCGACCGCTCAGGTGGCCGGGGTCCATGTCAGGGTTGTAGATGGTGAACTGGATACCAATGGCCTGGGGTGACTGCATGGCCGTGCGCAACGTGGTCGCCAGATCGTCCCACGAGAAACCGTCCGGTTGCGGGTGGTCGCACGCCCACATGATGCCTTGGTCGAGCACGTCCACATCCACGTGAATCCAGAAACCTTCAGGGCCGTCCACCCGCGTCAAATGCGCCACCGCTTCTTCCGCCGCTGTCTCTGTGCCCAGTATGCGCACTTCATTGCGGTTGAACGCCAGCAGCGCTTCGGGGATCGGCTGGCAACGGTTGCGCGCCTGAATCGCGCCATCGCGGTAACCGAACAGCACCACATCCTCATCCCGCAGCAAGGGGCGCCGACCTTCGATATCGGCGACCACCGCCGGGCCGCGGCCCGTGGCGTAGCCCAGGTCGCTGGCCGAGGCAGCGCCGGAGATCGGGTTCTTTTCGGCTTCATAGAAGTCAGCGTGGCCGTCCAGGTAGAACAGCCCGAAACGTCCACGACGGCGCAGCCCCAGCAGTGTGCCAAGCAGGATCGAGCAGTCGCCGCCGATCACCACCGGGAACTCGCCCTTGTCCATCACCTCGCCGACCTTGTCCGCCAGGTTGATCGAGTATTCGTTGATAGCGTGGGGGTTCATGATTTGGGTTTCCGGATCGCGCTCTTCGCGCCACGGTGGCGACTCCACCCGTCCGGCAAGCCGTGCGCCCAAGCGTTGCGCCAATCCGGCCTTGAGCAACGCGTCAGGCATGCGGGCCACGCCCAGGTGAGTGGGAATATGGCCGAGCACGGACGGGGCTTCAATGATTGCGAAGTTACGCATGGAACATCCTCTCTGGTTTCTCTCGGGTTTAATCCACGGCGGCTGGTTTTTCTTTGTGCCGCTACGCCGAGGTCATCGCAGGGAGTGAGCCAATGTCTGTTTTGGATGTGGATATTGGTTTTTTAAAATCGGAATCGGTCATGAATCAATTGTCTATTGACCGAATTATCGCGCCTCTAACAACTGCCTCCCTTCGACAGTGGCTGCGCCACTTAAGCTTATTTGAAGCCTCACTAAGTAAACGCCTCACTTGAGTGCACTTGTAACGTTGAAATGCCCCACTGTGTCGCAAAGTAGCAATGAACTAAAAAGTGATAACCCACACAAAAAATCAATTAAAACCAACGTTATAGGGGATTAAGCAAACAACTATTCCATATTTGACCGACTTCAACCGGCTAAAAACAACATTCCCACACCCACTCCCTCGACTGGCACAGTCACTGCTCTTTTTATCGGCATTCAAGTTTCGTGATCGATATAAGGATCAGGCAACACCATGAACCCACTATTCTCCAACGCCACCAATAGTTATGACGTGGCAATCATCGGCGCCGGCGTCGTAGGGTGCGCCATGGCCCGGCGCTTCACCCTCGAAGGTGCACGGGTGCTGTTGCTGGAAAAAGGCACGGACATTCTTTCGGGCGCCAGCAAAGGTAACAGTGCGATCTTGCACACAGGCTTTGATGCGCCACCGGGCAGCGTCGAGCTGGCGTGCATGCAGGCGGGCTATCAGGAATACCTGGAAATCCACGGGCGCATGAACCTGCCGCTGCTCAAGACTGGCGCCATGGTGGTGGCCTGGAATGAAGACGACCTGGCCAGACTTGACGCCATCCTGCAGCAAGCCCATGCCAATGGCGTGAGCGACGCACGCTTGCTGGGCGCCGAAGACCTTCGCCGCGCAGAACCGCATTTGGCACACGGCGCACGGGGCGCGGTTTCGGTACCCGGGGAGTCCCTGATCGACCCCTGGTCCGCACCGCTCGGTTACCTGCAACAGGCCCTCGCCCATGGCGCCACCGTGCACACCGCCACTGAAGTGGAGGCCGGGCATTTCGACGGCCAGACCTGGCGGCTGTCGACCCACCGTGGCGCCTTCCTGGCCCACACCGTGATCAATTGCGCCGGCTTGTTCGGCGACCGCCTGGAACACCGCCTGCTGGGCAACAGTGCGTTCAGCATCCACCCGCGCAAAGGCCAGTTTGTAGTGTTCGACAAAGCGGCCTCGGCCCTGCTCGGCAACATCATCCTGCCGGTGCCGAATGAGCGCACCAAGGGCATCGTGATCACCCGTACGGTGTTCGGCAACCTGCTGGTCGGGCCCACCGCCGAAGAACAGGACGACCGCGATCACGCCGGGCTGACCCCAGCCGTACTCAACCAACTGATCGACGCCGCCGTAGCGCGCATTCCGGCGCTGGAGAGCATGCCGGTGACAGCGACCTACGCCGCCCTGCGCCCGGCCAGCGAGAAAAAGGAATACCGCATCCATGACAACGCCGGCCAGCACTGGATTACCGTGGGCGGCATCCGCTCCACCGGGCTGACGGCGGCGCTGGGTATCGCGCAGCATGTGTTCGAGCTGTATCGCCAACGCGCGCACCACACGCCCGTGACTCAGTGGGTTTGGCCACATATGCCGAACCTCGCCGAGCACTTGCCCCGGGACTACCAGCAGCCAGGTTTCGGTGAAATCGTCTGTCATTGCGAATGGGTGACCTCGCGGGAAATCCAGGCAGCCTTTGACAGCCCCCTGCCCCCTGGCGACCTCGGCGGTCTCAAGCGTCGCACGCGTGCCTGCATGGGCCGCTGCCAGGGTTTTTACTGCGGCGCACGGGTGGCGCAATTGAGTGCAGGACACCTCGCGCAGCCACTGGCCACGGGAGTTGCCCATGAAGCCTGACTATGTGGACGTGGCGATTATTGGCAGCGGCCCGGCCGGGTTGTCGGCCGCTGTCGAACTGCGGCGCCAGGGCGTGCAGCGTGTGGTGGTGATCGAACGCGAGAACACGCCCGGTGGCGTGCCCCGGCACTGTGGCCATCCGCCGTTTGGTTTTCGCGAGTATGGGCGGATTTACTCGGGCCCCGACTATGCCCGGCGCAACGTCGCCGAAGCCCGCTCGGCCGGGGTCGAACTGCGGCTGGGCCACACCGTGACGCACCTGGGGCAAGGCGGCTGCCTGCACCTGGTCAGCACTGCGGGTGCCGTAACGCTGCAAGCCAAACGTGTGTTGCTCGCCACCGGCGTGCGGGAAACCCCGCGCGCGGCACGCTTGATCGGCGGCGACCGGCCACTGGGCGTCATCAACACCGGCGCACTGCAAGCCTATCTCTACCTGCACAACCTCAAACCCTTTGAACGCCCGTTGATTATCGGTACCGAGCTGGTGAGCCTGTCCTCGATCCTCAGTTGCCGCCGTGCCGGTATCAAACCGGTGGCGATGATTGAGCCTAACGTTCGCGCCACCGCTCGCTGGCCGTTGTCGCTGTTCCCCAGGTTTTGCGGCGTGCCGCTGCATTTTGGCGCGCAGTTGCTGGACATCCATGGCAGCGGCCGTGTGGAAGCCGCCAGCGTGCGCCTGGCCAACGGGCAGTTGGCGCGCTTCGAATGCGATGGCGTGCTGCTCACCGGCAACTTTCTGCCGGAAGCCAGCCTGGTGCGCCAGAGCCACTTGCTGCTGGACCCCAACAGCGGTGGCCCGGTGATCGACCAATACGGGCGCTGCTCGGACCCGGCTTATTTCGCCGCCGGCAACCTGCTGCGCCCGGTGGAAACCGCCGGCTGGTCGTACCGCGAAGGCGCCAGCATCGCGCGCCTGCTCGCCAAGGACTTGCGCGGCGAGATCCCCACGGCCCACCACACCCTCGCCATCCGCTGCCGCGCACCGTTGAAACTCTGCGTGCCCCAGCGTTTCGCGCCGACCGGCGTGGCGGGCCTGGAACACCTGCAATTGCGAGTCAGCCAAGCCACTGAAGGCGAGCTGACCGTGTATGCCGACGGCGTGCCGGTCTGGAGCAAACCCATGGCCTGCCTGCCGGAGCGACGCATCCTGATTCCTGTCGCGGCCCTCAAACTCAACGCCAGCATCCAGCAACTTGATGTCGACTTTGTCGGCCATGCACACGCCACGCCGGCCCAAGGAGACACCCCATGAAAATTGCCGCCCTCGACCAAGGTACCACCAGCACCCGCGTGCTGGTGGCGAGCGATGACGGCTCGGCCGATATCCAGCTCGCCTTGCGCCATCAGCAACATCATCCGCAGCCGGGCTGGGTCGAGCATGACCCGCTGGAGCTGCTCGCCAACCTGCAACGCTGCCTGGAGGCCACCGGGCAGGTGGACGCCATTGGCCTGGCCAACCAGGGTGAAAGTTGCCTGGCGTGGGACGCCATCACCGGCAAACCGCTGTCGCCGGTGATCGTCTGGCAAGACAACCGCACCGGCCCGGCCATTGAAAAACTGCGCGCCGACGGTGGCGAACGCCTGACCCTGGCCCGCGCCGGGCTGGCGCTGGACGCGTATTTTTCCGCGAGCAAACTGGCCTGGATCCTCAACCACTTGCCCGCCGCACAACAGGCGCACACAGCCGGGCGCTTGCGCCTGGGTACGACTGACGCGTGGTTTCTCGACCGCCTGACCGGGGTGTTTGCCACCGACGTCACCACCGCCTCGCGCACCTCGTTGATGAACCTCGCCACCGGGCAATGGGACCCGGACCTGTGCGAGCTGTTTGGCGTGCCCATCGAAACCTTGCCGCCGATTTTCGACACCGTGGGCCATTTCGGTGAAATCGGTGCCACGCCGGTGACGGCCTCGGTGGTCGACCAGCAGGCCTCGCTGTATGGCCACGGCTGCCGCCAACCGGGTGACGCAAAAATCACGTTCGGCACCGGCGCCTTTGCGCTGACCCTGACCGGCGACGAAATCATCCGCGCCCCGGAAAAGGGCTTGCTCGCCACCCTCGCCTGGCAAATCGACGGCAAGCCGGTGTACGCCATGGACGGTGGTGTCTACGACGCCAGTGCCGCCGTGGAATGGGCCGGTCGCCTGGGGTTGTTCACCGACTTTTCCGAGTTGGCCGGCTTCGACCAACCGCCTGCAATCGGCCGCCAATTGGCTTTCGTCCCGGCGCTGTCGGGCCTGGCGTGCCCGCACTGGGACCGCAGCGCCGCAGCATTGTGGGTGGGCATGCACGGCGGCACCACGCGCCACGACATGTGCCAGGCCCTACTCGAAGGCGTGGCCCTGCGCAGCGTTGAAGTGATCAGCGCGATGGACCAGTTCCTCAGTGTCACCGACCGCCTGTCCATCGACGGCGGCCTGGCGCGCAGCCCGTATTTCGCGCAGTTCCTCGCCGACGCGCTGCAACGTTGCATCGTCACCCAACGCTTCGACGAACTCACCGCATTTGGCTGCGCAGCCCTGGCCGCGCGCGGTTTGGGCAAGACCCTGGTCGCGCCGCGCAATACCTGTACCGAGTTCCACCCACGGGTCAGTGCGGCCACCGCCCGGGCCTGGAGGGACACCTTCAGCGATGCCGTCAGCCGCTGTCGCACCTGGAGATAAACCACAGGGAAGTGCATCACCCCGTTAAGCCTCAGGTTTCGCTGGTTGCTCCGCCAACCCGTGCGCCGAGCCTTGTCCTCTGCTTTTTTGAAGGAGACATTCCAATGTCTGACACCCTTTCGAGTCCGCAAGCCGTTTTACCCGATAAAAACGCTGAGAGTGGTACCGGCTACAAGGAACAATTCGAACGTTCCCTGGGCAAGTTCGAATCCTTCGCCGTCGCGTTTTCGTTTATCTCCATCACCACCGGGCTGTTTTCCACCTACGGTTCGGTGCTGGTCTCCAGTGGGCCCATCGGCATGTGGACCTGGCCCATCGCGACCCTCGGCACGCTGTTGGTGGCGCTGGTGTTTGGCTTGCTGGCAAGCAAGATCCCGTTGTCCGGTTTCAGCTACCAGTGGGCCAGTCGCCTGGTCAACCCGGTGCTGGGCTGGTGGTTTGGCTGGATGAGTTTTGCGTTTATCGCCGTGGTGTTGCTGGCGGTGGATTACGGGCTGGCCCAGGTGGCGCTCTTTCCCCTGCTGGGGCTGGATTACTCCCCTGCCGCCGGGGCCATCACCACGGTGGTGGTGCTGTTTATCCAGATGCTGCTGATCATCTGGTCCACGCCGATCCTCACCAAAATCAACAACATGGCGGTGGGCGCGGAAGTGATCGCGATGATCGGCTTGATCGTCGGCATAGGCATCGCCGTGACGGTGTTCGGCAAAGGCCATGCGTCGAATTTGCTGTCCACCGGCATCGCCCCCACAGAGCACTACTACGGCTGGCTCGGCCCGTTCATGCTGTCGGGCTTGCTCGGTGCCTTCACCCTGGTGGGCTGGGAAGCCGCCGCCAACCTGGCCGAAGAAACCCTTAACCCCAAGCAAGTGGTGCCTCGGGCGATGGTCCATGCGGTGCTGGCCAGCGGGGTGATGGGCACGTTGTTCCTGATGGTGATCGGCATGGGCCTGGGCGATCAGGTAGCGGAACTGAGCAAAAGCTCGGCGCCGGTGGCCGACGTGATCCGCATGACCCTGGGTGAAACCCTGAGCAAGATCATTCTGGTGGTGGTGTGCATTGCGATCTTTGCCTGCGGCCTGGTGATCATGACCAGCAACAGCCGCCTGGTCCACGCCATGGCCCGGGACGGGCGCCTGCCGTTTTCCGACGCCCTGAGCTACGTGCCACGCCCCACCGGCGGCCCGCTGTGGGCAACCATCGTGGCCGCGCTGATCCCGATGATCATCGTGCTGAGCTTCTACAGTGACGCCGATGCCCTCACCCAAATCCTCGGCGCCGCGACCCTGTTGCCCGCCCTGCTCTACAGCGCCACGGTGTTGCTGTACATCGGCACTCGCCATAAACAGCTGCACCACGCCGATGACTTCACCCTGGGCAAGTGGGAATGGCCCGTGGTGGCCGGCGCGTGCCTGTGGCTGTTTGTGGAGCTGTGCGTGTTCATGATTCCGGCAGATTTTCGCGTAGCGCAGTTGTATGTGCTGGGCCTGATCGGTGTTGGCGCGGTGGTATTCGCCTGTGTCTGGGTCACCCGGCGCAAGCAGCTGGAACAGATGCCGCCCATGCAGCATTACCTGTAGCTACCACTGCGGTTTAGGGCTGGCAGGCGCCTCATGCACCTCCACATTGGCCCGGGCCAACGCGCTGCCCAGTTCCCCCACGGGCTTTCGATCAATGATCAAACGGTCGATGCGCTCCAGCGGGAACACCTGGAACAAGGCGCTGCGCCCGAGCTTGGACGAGTCGGCAACCACCGTGAGGTAACGCGCGCGGGCAATCATCGCGCGGGCGATTTCAGCCTCTTCGATGGAGAAGTCAAACGCGCCATCCACGCTCAATGCGCCAATGGTGACCACGGCGTGCTCGGCGTTGAACCGCGCGATTTGCTCAAGGGCCAGGGGGCCGCTGTTCTGGTTGGATTCGGGGCGGTACTCACCACCGATCATGAACACCCGATTGCCGCTGGCGCCCATGCTGTCGGCGATTTGCAGGGAGTTGGTGATCACCGTGATGCGGTTCAGGCGCGCCAGTTCGCGGGCGAAAAACAGCGTGGTGGTGCCGGTGTCGATGAGGATGCTGTCGCCGGGCGAATACAGGCCCGCGGCATAACGCGCCACGGCGCGTTTCTCCTGGGAGAACTCGTTCATGCGGGTCTGGAACGCGTTCTCATGCTCGCCGCGCGGGGGCAGCGAAGCACCGCCATGAAACTTGGTGACCTGGCCGCTATCCGCCAGGTCGGCAAGGTCACGGCGAATGGTTTCGTGGGAGGCGCTGAGGGTGCGCGCCAGTTCGTCAACGGAGATGCGTTCACGTTGGCGGAGCAGTTCGAGGATGGAGTGGCGTCGCTCGTTGGGGCGCATGGCGGGCTCTGAAGGTGAGTGGGGACAGCGTCAAAACTAGGTGGGTTCGGTCACCAAATCAACAAATAAACCACACAACCATTTCCATTCATTCAAAAAAACGAGGTATTTATGCGAAAAATCTTTCTCGCCTGCCCTTACAGCCATGCGGACGCGGCGGTGGTTCAAGAGCGGTTTATCGCCTGCAATGCGGTAGCGGCCGGGATTATCGAGGCGGGGCATGCAGTGTTCAGCCAGGTCTCGATGTCACACCCGATCAATCAGGCGTTTGCGGGCAAGGACAGCACCGCGGTTGGCAAGCTGTGGGCGCCGGTGGATGCGGTGTTTATGGAGCTGTTGGAAGAGCTGATCGTGCTGGATTTGCCGGGGTGGGAATTGAGCGGGGGGATCAAGCGCGAGATTGCGTTTTTTGAAGCGAGGGGTCGCCGGGTAAGCTTGTGGTCGCAGGTTGATCAGGAATTCATCTGAGACACCGAGATCAAAATGTGGGAGCAGGCTTGCCTGCTCCCACGCCGGTTAGACCGACAGGTAGCGGCTGATCGTCGCCTCATCCACCCGGTCGCGGGTCTCTTCGATCACGAAACAGCCCTTCTCGATCACCAGGAAGCGGTCGGCGATTTCCAGGGTGAATGACAGCACCTGCTCAGATACGACGATGGTCAGGTCCCGAAGGGTGCGAATCTCTTTGAGGGTGCGCGCGATGTCCTTGATGATCGACGGCTGGATGCCTTCAGTGGGCTCATCGAGCAGCAACACCTTGGGGTTGGTCGCCAATGCGCGAGCAATCGCCAGTTGCTGCTGCTGCCCGCCGGAGAGGTTGCCGCCCTTGCGTGACTGCATGTCATGCAACACCGGAAACAGCGCATACAGATCCTCCGGCACCTTACCCCGCGCGGAAGCAGGCAAACCGGTCTGGATATTTTCCAGCACCGTCATGCTCGGAAAAATCATCCGCCCCTGCGGCACATAAGCGATCCCGCGCGCCACCCGCTCATGGGTTTCCAGCGCCGACACGTCGTGCCCGTCCACACTCACCTGGCCTTTCCACTGCGGCAAAATCCCCATCAGGCTTTTGAACAGCGTGGTCTTGCCCATGCCGTTGCGGCCCATCACCGCGACAATCTCACGCTTGGCCACGTTCAGGTCCAGGTCGTGGAGGATCTGGCTCTGCCCATAGCCGCAGGACAATTGGTCGATCTTGAACATGCCGGACTCCTCAGTGGCCCAAATACACTTCGATGACTTTAGGGTTGCTCTGCACCGACTCCATGCTGCCTTCGGCCAGCACCTTACCCTGGTGCAGCACCGTGACTTTGTGCGCGATGCTTTTGACGAATTCCATGTCGTGCTCGATCACCAGCACCGAACGACCCTGGCTGATGCGGTTGAGCAGCTCGGCCGTTTGCGCGCGCTCGTTGACGCTCATGCCCGCCACCGGTTCATCGAGCATCAGCAGTTCAGGGTCTTGCATCAGCAACATGCCGATTTCCAGCCACTGCTTTTGCCCGTGGGACAACAGGTCGGCCTGCTGTTGCAACAGGTCGCCGAGGAAGATCTCCCGCGCCACCTCTTCCACCCGTGCAACAACCTGGGCGTTGCGCTTGAAGAACAACGCGCCCCACACCTTGCGCCCGGCCGGATAGGACATCTCGAGGTTTTCGAACACCGTGAGGTTTTCGTAGATCGAGGGGTTCTGGAACTTGCGCCCCACGCCTGCCCGCACGATGTTGTACTCGCGCATGGTGGTGAGTTCCTGGCCGTCGAACTGGATGCTGCCGCTGGTGGCGCGGGTCTTGCCGCAGATCAGGTCGAGTACGGTGGTCTTGCCGGCGCCGTTGGGGCCGATCACTACGCGCACCTCGTTGCGGTCGATGTAGAGGTTGAGGTTATCGACCGCCTTGAAACCGTCGAACGATACGGTGAGGCCTTCGATGGCCAACACCGGTTTTTTCATTTCAAAGCCGACGGCGGTCATGGCTGGGTCTCCAGGATTTTGGTTTTAGCCTTGGCTTTGACCGGGGCTTTCACCACCGGTGTACGCCGCAGCAGTTTGGCCAACGCTTGGCGGCCATGGCTCTCCCACAACCCGGCCAGGCCGTTGGGGAAGTACATCACCACGGCAATAAACAGGCCGCCCATCAAATACAGCCACAGCTCGGGGAACGACTCGGAAAAGTAAGTCTTGCCGTAGTTCACCAGCAACGCGCCATACACCGCACCCAGCAGCGACATGCGCCCGCCCACGGCGGCAAAAATCACCATTTCAATCGACGGCACAATGCCCACGAACGAGGGCGACATAAAGCCCACCTGCAAGGCAAACATCGCCCCGCCAATCGCCGAAAAGGCGGCGGCCACGCAGAACACGAAGATCTTGAAACTGGCCACGTCATAGCCGGAAAACCGCACGCGTTCTTCCTTGTCGCGCATCGCCATCAGCAACCGACCGAGCTTGGAAGCAAGGATGAAGCGGCCGATAAAGATGCAGCCAAACAGTAAGCCAGCGTTGATGAAGTAGAGGATCAGCTTGGCGCTGTCGGTGCGCAGGTCCCAGCCGAGCAGGGTCTTGAGGTCGGTAATGCCGTTGACGCCGCCGGTCAGGCCCTGCTGGCCGACGATCAATACCGTAAGGATCAGCGCAATCGCCTGGGTGACGATGGAGAAATACACATCGCCCACACGCCGCTTGAACAGGGCCAGGCCGATCACGAACGCCAGCAGCACCGGCACCGCAATCACCGCCACCAGAGTAAAACTGAAGCTGTGAAACGGCTGCCACAGCCAGGGCAATTCGGTGATCTGGTTCCAGTCCATAAAGTCCGGAATGCCCGGCGTAGACTGGATTTTGGTGCTCTCAGGGTCCGACGCTTCCAGCTTGAGAAACATCGCCATGCAGTAGCCGCCGACGCCGAAAAACACGCCCTGCCCCAGGCTGAGAATGCCGCCATAACCCCAGCACAACACCAGCCCCACCGCGACGAACGCGTACGTCAGGTACTTGCCGACCATGTTCAGGCGGAACGCGTCCAGGGACAGCGGGAATACCACCAGGATCAGCAGCGCCAGCAGCACAATGCCGATCAGGTTTTGCTGGCCGCCCAGCAGCTTGTCTAAAGCCTTCATCTGCTCGCCTCTACTTGCGCACTTTGATGGAGAACAACCCTTGCGGGCGCAGCATCAGGATCAGAATCACCGAGGACAAGGTCAGCACCTTGGCCATCGAGCCACTGAGGAAAAACTCCGACAGCGATTGGGTCTGGGCGATCACAAACGCCGAAGCGATGGTGCCGAACAGGCTTTGCGCGCCGCCGAACACCACCACCAGAAAGGTGTCGACGATGTACTGCGAACCCGCCGTGGGGCCGGTGGAACCGATGGTGGTAAACGCCGCACCCGCCACCCCGGCCACGCCACAACCGAGTGCGAAGGTCATGCGGTCAACCTTGCGCGTGTTGATGCCCACCGCGCGGCTCATCAAGCGGTTCTGCACCGTAGCGCGTACCTGCAAGCCCCAGCGTGAGCGGTAGAGCATCAGGAAGATGGCGGCGGTGAGCAGCAAGGTCAGGCCCATCATGAACAGGCCGTTGCGCGGAATTTCGATGGCGTCGGTGAAGTTCACCGAGCCCATCAGCCAGGCCGGCGGTTCGGCGCTGACTTCACGGGCGCCGAATACCGAGCGGAAGGTTTGCTGCATCACCAGGGACAGCCCCCACGTGGCGAGCAAAGTGTCCAGCGGGCGCTTGTACAAACGGCTGATCATCGCCCACTCCACCAGCCAGCCGACGGCGCCGGCGACCAGGAAAGACAGGGCGATGGCGAAGAAAAAGTAATAGGGCTGAAAGCTCGGCGCAAAGTGCGCGGTGAGGCTGGAACACACGTAGGTGGTGTAGGCGCCGATCGTCAGGAACTCGCCGTGGGCCATGTTGATCACGCCCATCTGGCCAAAGATGATCGCCAGCCCCAATGCCATCAGCAACAGCACGCAGAACACGGACAAGCCGTTGAACCCCTGCATTGCCGCGATGGCTCCAAATTCCGATAGCCATTCCATGATGATGGTCTCCTACAGAGAGATGAAATGCAGACTGCTTTTGCTCTATGTGGGAGCGGGCTTGCTCGCGAATGCGGTGTATCAGTAAGTGAATCAAGTGACTGACTCACCGCATTCGCGAGCAAGCCCGCTCCCACATTTAGACTCGGGTAGGCCAGTTACTTATTGGTAGCCTTTCGGGAACGGGTTCGGCTCGATCAGATCCGACTCGTAGATCACCTTGAACTGCCCGTCAGGCTGCACTTCACCAATGCGCGACTTGCTCCACAGGTGATGGTTTTCGTGGATCTTCACATAGCCTTCCGGCGCGGTTTTCAGCTCGATGCCAGGCGACGCCGCCACGACTTTATCCACGTCGAAACTGCCGGCCTTCTCCACCGCCGCTTTCCACAACCATGGCCCGAGATAGGCGGCCTGGGTCACGTCGCCGATCACGGCATCCTTGCCGTACTTGGCCTTGAAGGCTGCGACGAAAGCTTTGTTGTTCGGGTTGTCCAGGCTTTGGAAGTACTTCATCGAGGCATAGAAACCCGCCATGTTTTCGCCGCCGATGCCGAGCAGTTCGTCTTCAGTCACCGACAGGGTCAGCAGCGTTTGTTTGGATGAGTTCACGCCCGCCGCGTTGAGCTGTTTGTAGAACGCCACGTTGGAGCCACCCACCACCGCTGCGAACACCACATCAGGCTTTTTCAACTTGACCTTGTTGATCAGCGAGCCGAACTGCGTGTTGCCCAGCGGGTAGTAGTCTTCGCCGACGACGGTACCGTGCAGCACGTTTTCAATGTGTTTACGTGCGATCTTCATCGAGGTGCGCGGCCAGATGTAGTCCGAGCCGACCAGGTAGAAGGTCTTGGCGCCCTTGGTCTTGGCGATCCAGTCAAGGCTGGCGAGGATTTGCTGGGTCGCTTCTTGCCCGGTGTAGATCACGTTTTTCGACTGCTCCAGGCCTTCGTAGAAGGTCGGGTAGTAGAGCAAGCCGTTTTCTTTTTCGAAGATCGGCAGCACGGCTTTGCGCGACGCCGAGGTCCAGCAGCCGAACACGGCGGCAACCTTGTCGTTGACCAACAGCTTCTTGGCTTTCTCGGCGAAGGTCGGCCAGTCGGAGGCGCCGTCTTCCTGGATCACCTTGATCTGGCGTCCCAGAATCCCGCCTGAGGCGTTGATCTGCTCGATGGCCAGGCGTTCGGCCTGGATCGAACCGGTCTCGGAAATCGCCATGGTGCCCGTGGCCGAGTGCAGCTGGCCGACGGTGACTTCGGTGGGGGTCACGGCCAGGCCTTCGTTGTCGGCCAGCGCGCCCTGGCTGAACAGAGCGGCGGCCAGCAGCGACAAGGCCAACAGCGGTGTGGAGCGGATCAATCGTAGTGCCATGGGGCGACTCCTCTGCAATGAGGGGGTCAGCATGGCGGCAGGAGGCCAGCGCGGGTATACGCAGCCTGACGTAAGCGAGTACGTCATTTGACGTATGCCGCCGCGCACCGTTTCAGGGCAGGATCCCGATCCCCCATGCACTGGGGATCCCCTGTGGGAGCGGGCTTGCTCGCGAATGCGGTGGATCAGTCAATGCATGTGCAAACTGATCCACCGCATTCGCGAGCAAGCCCGCTCCCACATTTGGACCCTCAGCGTCTGTGAGGGCATGGAATTTGCTCACCCATCATGCCCACCTCCCCCGGAGCCTCCCACCGTGCACCCTCCTTCCGGTACCCAGCGCATCGTCAAGATCCGCCGCGACTACAACACCTGGGTCGCCGACGAGACCATGGAAGACTACGCCCTGCGCTACACGCCCAAGTCCTTTCGCAAATGGTCGGAACTGCGCATCGCCAACACCGCCCTGGGCGCCGTGTCGTTCCTGGCGCTGGAAGCCATCGGCGGCGTGCTGTCCTTGAGTTACGGGTTCACCAATACCTTCTGGGCGATCCTCGCGATAGGCCTGGTGATCTTTCTCACCGGCCTGCCCATCAGCTACTACGCCGCGCGTTACGGCGTGGACATGGACCTGCTGACCCGTGGCGCCGGCTTCGGCTACATCGGCTCCACCATCACCTCATTGATCTACGCCAGCTTCACCTTTCTGTTCTTTGCCCTGGAAGCGGCGATCATGGCCCTGGCACTGGAGCTGTATTTCCATATCCCGCTGGCCATCGCCTATGTGATCTGCTCGCTGCTGGTGATCCCGCTGGTGGCTTACGGCGTGACCCTGATCAGCCGCCTGCAACTGTGGACGCAGCCCATCTGGCTAGTGCTGCTGGTGCTGCCCTATTGTTTTGTGTGGTGGAAAAACCCCGACGCCTTCAGCGACTGGACCAGCTTTGTCGGGCGCAGCGGCGACGCTGGCGGCTTCAACCTGCTGGCGTTCTGCGCCGCCTGCACGGTGGCGTTGTCGCTGGTCACGCAAATCGGCGAGCAAGTGGACTATTTGCGCTTCCTCCCGGAAAAGACCGCCGCCAACCGCAAGCGCTGGTGGGCGGCCCTGCTCTGCGCCGGGCCGGGCTGGATCATCCCCGGTGCGTTGAAAATGTTTGCCGGGGCGTTCCTGGCCTTTCTCGCGTTGCAACATGAAATCCCCATGGAACGCGCCGCCGAGCCGACCCAGATGTACCTGGTCGCCTTCCGCTACGTGTTCAGCTCGCCCGAATGGGCCCTGGGCGCGATGGTGCTGTTTGTGATCATCTCGCAGATGAAGATCAACCTGACCAACGCCTACGCGGGCTCCCTGGCCTGGTCGAACTTCTTCGCCCGCGTCACCCACAGCCATCCGGGCCGCGTGGTGTGGCTGGTGTTCAACGTGGCCATCGCGTTGATGCTGATGGAGCTGGGCGTGTTCGATGTGATCGACCAGGTGCTGGGGCTGTACGCGAACATCGCGATTGCCTGGATCGGCACACTGGTGGCGGACCTGGTGATCAACAAACCGCTGGGGCTGTCGCCCAAACACATCGAGTTCAAGCGCGCGCACCTCTACGACATCAACCCGGTGGGCGTCGGCTCAATGCTGATTGCCTCGTTGCTGTCGATCCTGGCGCACTTCGGCCTGTTCGGCGCCCTGGCCCAGGCGGCACCGCCGTTTGTGGCACTGGGCACGGCATTGATCATGGCGCCGCTGTTGGCCTGGCTGACCCAGGGCAAGTACTACATCGCGCGCACCAGCGCCGTGCACTTGATTCACCCGCTGGCGCCCGCGACCCACGCGGTGTGCGGGCTGTGCAGCAACCCGTTCGAGACCGCAGACATGGCGTTCTGCCCGGCCTACAGCACGCCGATCTGCTCGCTGTGTTGTTCGCTGGACGCGCGTTGCGGCGATCGCTGCAAACCCCACGCGCGCCTCGTCACACAGTTCGAAGGCGTGCTGCGCTGGCTGCTGCCCAATACGCTGATGCCCCGCCTGCACACACGCCTGGCGCATTACCTCGGGCTGTTGCTCGCCCTGGTGTTGATGCTCGCCGGCGCCCTGGCGTTGATCTACGTGCAGGCGGCGCAAGGCTTGCCCCACTCCGAAACCCTGTATCAGGCGTTCTTCAAGGCCTTCCTCACCCTCTCGGTGTTGGCCGCCGTGCTTGCCTGGTGGGTGGTGTTGACCCGCGAAAGCCGTGGCGTGGCCCAGGAAGAGTCCGACCGCCAGACCCTGCTGCTGATGCAGGAAATCGATGCCCACAGCCTCACCGACCAGGCCCTGCAACAGGCCAAGGAAGCCTCGGAGGCCGCGAATGCCGCCAAGAGCCGCTATGTCACGGGGCTGTCCCATGAGCTGCGCACGCCGCTGAACAGCATGCTCGGTTTTACCCAGATCCTGCAGCGTGACAGCGCCATGCCCGAGCAGCATCAGGACGCGCTGGCGACCATCCTGCGCAGCGGCTCGCACCTGGTGTCGCTGATCGACGGCTTGCTCGATGTGGCCAAGATCGAGGCCGGCAAGCTGCGCCTGGAACTCACTGAAATCCCCTTCCCCGAGCTGATCCACGACCTGGAGCAGATGTTCACCCCGCAGGCCCGGGACAAGGGCCTGCGCTTTCGGCTGGACTGCGTGGGCAAGATTCCGGCGGTGGTGCGTGGCGATGAAAAACGTGTGCGGCAGATCCTGATCAACCTGCTGGGCAACGCGGTGAATTTCACCGACAGCGGCGAGGTGTGCCTGCGGGTCAGCTATCGCCATGAAACCGCCAACTTTGAAATTATCGACACGGGCATCGGCATTGACCCGGCGCAGATCGAGCAGATTTTCCAGCCATTCGAACGCGGCGACCTGATGCGCCAGGACAAGGGCGTCGGCCTGGGGCTGACCATCACGCGCATGCTCACCGCCTTGATGGGCGGCGAGTTGCGGGTGACCAGCGAACTCGACAAGGGCACCTGTTTTCAAGTGCGCTTGTTCCTCTCCCAAGTACGCGCACCGCAAGCCGTGGTGCATGTGGAGCACGACATCATCGGTTATCAGGGCGAGCGCCGCCGCATCCTCGTCGTCGATGACCACGTTGACCATCGCAAGGTGCTCAGCGGCATGCTCACGCCGCTGGGGTTTGAAGTGATCCAGGCCAGCAACGGCCAGGAGGCGATCCGCCAGGTGGCGCTGCTGGCGCCCGACCTGATCCTGATGGACCTGTCGATGCCAACGCTGGACGGCTATGAAACCAGCCGCCTGATCCGGCGCAATGCGCTGTCCGCTGCACCGATCATCGTGATCTCGGCCAACGCCTTCACCGACGACCGCGAACGCAGCATTGCCGCTGCCTGCAATGACTACCTGGCCAAACCGGTGCGCACCCCGGAGCTGCTCGGGCGCCTGCAACAGCACCTGGGTTTGCAGTGGTTACGGCGCACCAAAGCCCTTGTGCCGCCGCCATCACCCAGCGTGTTACCCAGCCGCGCTGACCTCGCCGCCCTCATCGAACTCAGCGCCATCGGCTACGTACGCGGCCTGCACGACAAACTCGACACGATCCTGGCACACACCCCGGACACCGCGCCTTTCATCACCAAAGTGCGCGGTTTGCTCAAAGGTTTCCGCCTGGATGAACTCAACCGAACCCTCAAGGAGGCCGAAGATGAATGCACTCACCCGCAGCACTGAACCCGGCGTGGTGCTGATCGTCGATGACACCCCGGACAACCTGGCCATGCTCTCTGACGCCCTCGACGACGCCGGTTACATGGTGCTGGTGGCCCTCGACGGCCTCAGTGCGCTGAACCGCGTGCAACGCCGGCGCCCGGACCTGATCCTGCTGGACGCAATGATGCCCGGCCTGGACGGCTTTGAAACCTGCCGCCGGCTCAAGGCGCAGCCCTCAAGCGCGGACATCCCGGTGGTGTTCATGACCGGGCTGACTGACAGCAAGCACGTCGTGCAGGGGTTTGAGGTGGGTGGCAGTGATTACGTGACCAAACCGATCCAGACCGATGAAGTGTTGGCGCGGGTGGCGGCGCATGTGCGTACGTCGCGTATTTTGTTGTCGGCGCGGGAGGCACAGCAGCCGAGTGTGCTGACGCTGGAGGATGAGCCGGCGCACCGCTTGTTGTCGGCGCGGTTTGCCCTGACGGAACGGGAAGTCGAGGTGCTGCGCTGGGTGGCGTGTGGCAAGACCAATCGGGATATCGGCGACATTTTGGGGTTGAGCCCGAGGACGGTGAACAAGCACCTGGAGCATGTGTATGTGAAGCTCGGCGTGGAAACACGCACCGCTGCAACGTCAGTCGCGTTGGCTGCAATCTGAATGGGTGTGGGGCTTGTGTGGGAGCGGGCTTGCTCGCGAATACGGAGTATCCGTTGACATATCCTTGGCTGACCCACCGCATTCGCGAGCAAGCCCGCTCCCACATTTTAATCCTCATCGTGGCTGAAATCGTTATCCGCCAAAGGTTTGTGAGGGCCGGCGCAGCGTCGGATCAAACGGGTTGATCCGCGGCCCGATCGCCGCCGCTTCGCGCTTCAACAACTCCACCACCATCGGCAACCGCGTTGGCCCCAGCCGGTCGCTGATGGTCGCCACACTCAACGCCGCCACTGCATGCCCGTCGCGGTTGAGGATGGGCACCGCCAGGCCCGCCATGCCTTCGAGCACGCCCGTATTGCGCGCGGCATAGCCCAGGGTGCGCACGTTCTCCACCTCCGAACGCAACAGCACTTCGTCATACAGGTGGAAATCCTTGAGCCGTGGCAGGTTGTAGCGAATCACCGTCTCGCGCTCTTCTTCCGGCAGGAACGCCAGAATCGCCAGGCTGCCCTGCCCCACGCCCAACGCCACGCGCCCGCCGATGTCGCCGGTGAACGTGCGGATCGGGTACGGACCCTCGCTGCGGTCCAGGCAGATGGCGTCGAACCCGCTGCGCGCCAGCAGGAACAGTGAATCCCCCAATGACGCACTCAGGCGCAACATGCTCGGCCGCACCAGGTCACGCAGGTTGCCGGTCTTGCCCGCGTTGGCCGCCAGGGCGAAGAACTCCAGGCTCAGCCGGTAGCGTTTGCTGCGCGCATCCTGCTCGACCATGCCTTCGTCCATCAGGCTGCGCAGCAAACGGTGAGTGGTGGGCTGAGACAAGCCGACTTGCTGCGCGAGTTGGGTCACACGCTCGCCGCCCTCCGGCACGCTACCCAGCACGCGCAGCAGCGCGAACAGCCGGGAGACACCACCGGCACCGACTTCCTTATTATTTTCATTTCGATCAATGGAATTCATAACACTCATTCCCTACATAAATTCCGGTGAGTGAATAAAACTGAAAATACTAGTCCATTCAGTGAAATTCCATCTTCCGCCCATCCTAGTCTTCGTCCTAATCTGCGTCCACAGGGGCGAAATGAACAACTAACGGCAGCCGACTCAAGATCGAGCGCCAACGCACCGGCAAGACCTCATTCGCATCTGCCCAAAACAAAAAAGCGCGTTTCGACGCGACTCAAAAAAGGTGGAACGCACACATGGCTTTTCTCCAACTCAACGCCTTGAGCAAACGCTACGGCGCCGTCGATGCGGTGGTCGCCACTGACCTTGCGGTGGAAAAAGGCGAATTCGTTTCCTTGCTCGGCCCTTCGGGCTGCGGCAAGACCACCACCTTGCAAATGATCGCCGGCTTTGTTGACGTCAGCGGCGGGCAGATCCTGCTCGACGGCCGCGACATCACCCACGCCAAACCCGCCAGCCGTGGCTTGGGCGTGGTGTTCCAGAGCTACGCGCTGTTCCCGCACATGACCGTGCGCGACAACGTCGCCTTCGGCCTGAAGATGCGCAAAGTGCCGGCAGGCGAGATCGCCAGCAAAGTCAAAACCGTCCTTGAACTGGTGCGCCTGGCCCCGCACGCCGACCGCTACCCGCGCGAACTGTCCGGCGGCCAGCGCCAGCGCGTGGCCCTGGCCCGCGCGCTGGTGATCGAACCGCCGGTGCTGCTGCTGGATGAGCCGCTGTCCAACCTCGACGCCAATTTGCGCGAAGAGATGCAGTTTGAAATCCGCCGCATTCAGTGCGCCGTGGGCATCACCACCTTGATGGTCACCCACGACCAGGCCGAAGCCCTGTCCATCAGCGACCGCGTGGTGGTGATGGAGGCCGGGCGCGTGACCCAGATCGACGCGCCATACAAGCTCTACGAACACCCGCGCACACGTTTCATCTCTGACTTCGTGGGCAAGGCCAATCTGCTGCCCGGTGATTACGACCAACTGGGCATCCCGCAAGTACGCCATGAAGCCGGCAACGGCGAGCTGATCCTGAGCCTGCGCCCGGAAAAAATCCAGCTGGTGGACGCAGGCGCTGGTCGCCTGCAAGGCAAGGTTCTCGACAGCTACTTTTTCGGCAGCCAATGGCTGTATCGCATCCACACCCGCCTCGGCGAAATCACCGTGGTGCGCAGCAACGACGGCAGCGCACCGCTGGCCTGCGGCGCCCTTGTGGGCCTGGACTGGCACGCCGACCTGCTGCGCGTGCTGGCGGCGGATGAGGTGCGCGCATGAGCCGGGGCTACCTACTCTCGCTGCCGGCGCTGGTGTTGTTCAGCGGGCTGCTGATACTGCCGCTGCTGATGACGCTGGTGCTGTCGTTCAACGTGTTCGACTACCAGGTGGGCGTGAAGGCCGATGAGTGGACCTTCGCCCATTACCTGTCACTGTTCAGTGATTCCTACTTCTACGAGATCTTCTGGCGCACCTTCTGGATCAGCGCCCTGGTGACGTTGTTGTGCGTGGTGATCGGCGTGCCGGAGGCCTACATCCTCAGCCGGATGGGCACGCCATGGCGCTCGATTTTCCTGATTCTGATCCTCACGCCGCTGCTGATCTCGGTGGTGGTGCGCGCCTTCGGCTGGAGCCTGTTGCTCGGCGCTGACGGGCTGGTGAACCAGTTGATCCAGGCCCTTGGCGGTCGCCCGGTCAAGCTGTTGTACACGCCGTTCGCGGTGGTGATCGCCCTGGTGCACGTGATGCTGCCGTTCATGATCATTCCGGTGTGGACGTCCCTGCAAAAACTCGACCCCTCGGCGGAACAGGCGGCGCTTTCATTGGGTGCCAGCCAGGCCACGGTCATGCGCAAAATCGTGTTGCCGCAGGTGATGCCCGGCGTGTTGTCCGGCACCTTGATTGTGTTTGGCCTCGCGGCCAGCTCGTTTGCAATCCCCGGCCTGCTCGGCGGGCGCCGCCTGAAAATGGTCGCCACCGTGGTGTACGACCAGTACCTCTCGGAACTCAACTGGCCCATGGGCGCGACCATCGCGGTGGTGCTGCTGTTGGTCAACTTGCTGATCATGTTGAGCTGGAACCGCATGGTCGAAAGCCGCTACAAAAAGTCCCTGGGGGTTTAAGCGCATGTCCAGAAACGGTCCTTTGGCCCTCGGCTTTCACGGTTTGGTGGTGCTGTTTATGATGGCGCCGCTGGTGGTGGTGTGCCTGGTGGCCTTCACCCCGGAAAACACCTTGAGCATTCCAACGTCGGGCTTCTCCCTGCGCTGGTTTCGCGCGGTGTTCGAGCGCGCTGACTTTATCCAGGCGTTCTATAACAGCCTGATCCTGGCGTTTACCGCCGCCAGCCTGGCCACCTTGATCGCCGTGCCGGCAGCTCTGGCGATCAGCCGTTATCAGTTCCCGGGGCGCAACTTTTTCAGTGCGCTGTTCCTGTCACCGATCATCATCCCGCACCTGGTGCTGGGCGTGGCGATGCTGCGCCTGTTCGCGCTGATGGGCGTCAACGGCAGCTTTACCTGGCTGATGCTGGCGCACGTGGTGATCATCACCCCGTATGTGCTGCGCCTGGTGCTGGCGGCGGCCATCGGCATTGACCGCAGCGCCGAGCAGGCCGCCGAATCCCTCGGTGCCAGCCGCTTTACGCTGTTTCGCCAGATCACCCTGCCGATGATCCTGCCCGGTGTGGCGGGCGGCTGGTTGCTGGCGTTTATCAACAGTTTCGACGAAGTGACGCTGTCGATCTTCGTCAGCTCGCCGGCCACGCAGACCCTGCCGGTGCGCATGTATGTCTACGCCACCGAGTCCATCGACCCGATGATGGCGGCGGTGTCGGCGCTGGTGATCGCGCTGACCGCCGCGACCATGATTCTGCTCGACCGGGTCTATGGCCTGGACCGCGTGCTGGTGGGGAAACATTGATGGCCCTGTTCAAACGCCTGGCCGAAACCGGACGCCCTGCCGTGGCCTTCACCCTGGACGGTCAACCCGCCAGCGGCTTGCTCGGCGACACGCTGCTGACCGCCGTGCTGACCTGCGCCGAACACCTGCGCGGCAGCGATTTCAGCGCCGAACGGCGCGCCGGGTTCTGTTTGATGGGCGCCTGTCAGGATTGCTGGGTGCGGCTGGAAGACGGGCGCCGCGTGCGCGCCTGCTCGACGCTGCTGGAAGAAGGCCAGGCGATCAGCCGCGACCCGGGGCGCCAGCCATGAAGCCCATCGTGATTGTGGGCGCAGGCCCGGCGGGCATCAGCGCGGCACGCACCCTGCTCGACCATGGCGTCAAAGCGTGTCTGGTGGATGAAAGCCTGCGCGGCGGCGGGCAGATTTACCGGCGTCAGCCGGTGGGTTTCCAACGCAGCGCCAAACAGATTTATGGCTTTGAAGCGAGCAAGGCCGAGGCGGTGCATCGCACGATGGATGAACTGGCGCCCTTGATCGACTATCGGCCGCAAACCCTGGTGTGGAACGCCGAGGACGGCCGCCTCGACCTGCTCGACAACGGCCGGGCCGAGAGCATCGAGTACTCAAAAGTCATCGTCGCCACCGGCGCCACTGACCGCATTCTGCCGGTGCCGGGTTGGACCTTGCCGGGTGTCTACAGCCTCGGCGCGGCGCAGATCGCCTTGAAGTATCAGGGCTGCGCCATCGGTGAGCGCGTGGCGTTTTGTGGCAGCGGGCCGTTGCTGTATCTGGTGGCTTATCAATACGCCAAGGCCGGCGCCAAGGTGGTCGCGGTGCTCGACAGTGCGCCGTTCAGCGCGCAATGCCGCGCGTTGCCGGCGTTGCTGCGGCAACCGGCGACCTTGGCCAAGGGCGTGTATTACCGCGCCTGGCTGACGGCCCATGGGGTCCCCGTGCATCAGGGCGCGACGCTTGAGCAGATTGACGGTGAGCAACGGGTCAAGGGTATCCGCTGGGGCAAGCAAACGCTGGAATGCGACGCCGTGGCCTTCGCCCACGCGCTGCGCAGCGAAACGCAACTGGCGGATTTGCTCGGTTGCGAATTCGCCTGGAACCCCTTGAACCGTGCCTGGTTGCCGCAACGTGACAGCGCGGGACGCAGCAGCGTCAAGGGCGTGTACCTGGCCGGCGACGGCGCTGGAATCATGGGCGCCGATGCGGCGCAAATGGCCGGTGAGCGCGCCGCGTTAGCGGTGTTGGAAGATACCGGAGTTGCCATCGATCATCGCCGCCCTGCTGTGCTTGAACAGCAATTGGCGGGCATCCAGCGCTTTCGCCACGGGTTGGAAACCGCGTTCCCCTTCCCCGAACACTGGGCCGCGCAGGCACCGGATCATTTGATCCTGTGCCGCTGCGAAGAAGTCAGCGTGGGCGATGTGCGCGCCGTGGTAGATGAAGGCCATTGGGAGATCAACCGGGTCAAGGCCCATTGCCGCGTCGGCATGGGCCGTTGTCAGGGCCGGATGTGCGGGCTGGCTGCCGCCGAAATAGTTGCTGAACGCAGCGGTCGCGGGGTTGAACAGGTGGGCCGTCTGCGTGGCCAGGCGCCGATCAAACCACTGCCGTTTGGCGTGGAGGTGCAGCCATGATCGACGCCATCGTTTTGGGCGGAGGGATCGTCGGCGCGTCGGCGGCCTTGATGCTCGCGCAAAAAGGCCAGCGTGTGGCGCTGGTCGAACGCGATTTCTGCGGCTCGCACTCCAGTGGCGTCAACTACGGTGGCGTGCGGCGCCAGGGTCGGCCCTTGCATCAATTGCCGTTGTCACAGCGTTCCCATGAGTTGTGGGCCGACTTGCCGGGGTTGATCGGCATTGACGGCGAATACGTGCGCTCCGGGCATTTGAAACTGGCGCGCAGTCAGGCTGACTTCGCCGCGTTGCAGGCGTATGCCGAGCACACCCGTGGCTTTGGCCTGGGCCTGCAACTGCTGGACTACGCCGAACTGCGCGCACGTTTCCCGTGGGTCGGCGATATCGCGGTCGGCGCCTCGCTGTGCCCTGAAGACGGCCACGCCAACCCCCGACTCGTATCACCCGCCTTCGCCCGCGCCGCACAACGCTGCGGTGCCAGCGTCTTTGAGCAGGCTGAAGTGATTCGAATCGAACACGACGGCCGCCAGTTCCAGGTGCATTGCGCCAACGGTGTGCAGCTGCAAGCACCGTGGCTACTCAACTGTGCGGGCGCCTGGGCGGGCACTGTCGCCGAGCAATTCGGCGAGCCGGTGCCGATCACTTCGGCGCACCCGGCGATGCTGGTCACCGAACCTTTGCCGGTGGTGATGAACGTGAGCACCGGCGTTGAAGGCGGCGGGATTTATGCGCGGCAAGTCGCCCGGGGTAACTGCATCCTCGGCGGCGGGCGCGGTTTTGCCCTTGGCCCGCGGCAAGCCCGCCCGGGCCAGGCGGCGGTGCTGGAAATCCTGCGCAATGCCGGCGAGCTGTACCCGTTTCTCAAGGGTGCCCAGGCCATTCGCACCTGGAGCGGCACCGAAGGTTATCTCCCCGATCATGAACCGGTGATCGGCCCCAGCAGCACCCAACCCGGCCTGCTCCATGGTTTCGGCTTTGCCGGCGCCGGGTTCCAGCTCGGCCCCGCGGTCGGTGAAGCCCTGGCAGAGATTGTCTGCGACGGGGCCAGCCGCCATCCCATCGAAGCGTTTTCCATCCGTCGTTTCCAAGCCTGAGAGGAAAAACATCCATGAACACACGTATCGCGCTGTCCTGCTTGTCCCTCGCGTTGCTCGCCTCTACCGCCCACGCGGCGCCCACGCTGTACCTGGGCATGAACGGCGGCACCATGGAACGGGTCTACGCCGACAAGGTGCTGCCCGCGTTCGAAAAGGCCAACAACGTCAAGGTAGTGATCGTGCCCGGCACCTCGTCGGACATCCTCGCCAAGGTCCAGGCCAACAAAGACAACCCGCAGATGCACGTGATGTTCCTCGACGACGGCATCATGTACCGCGCCATTTCCATGGGCCTGTGCGACAAGCTCACGCCAAATCCGACCCTTGACCAGATTCCGGCCAAAGCCAAAATCAAGGATGAAGCCGTGGCCGTGACCCTCGGCGTCACGGGCCTGGGCTACAACGCCAAGATGTTCAAGGAAAAAGGCTGGGCGGCACCGACCTCGTGGATGGACCTGGCCGACCCGCGCTTCAAGGACAAGGTGGTGTTCCAGTCCCTGGCCTCCTCCACCTTCGGCCTGCACGGCTTCCTGATGTTCAACCGCATCCAGGGCGGCTCCGAAACAGACGTGGAGCCGGGCTTCAAGGCCTGGCCGAAAACCATCGGCCCCAACGTACTGGAATACATCGCCAGCTCGGCGAAGATCTCCGAGATGGTGCAAACCGACGAAGCTGCCATCTTTCCGCTCACACCGACCCAGGTCACCACGCAAAAACTGCTGGGCATTCCGATGGAATACGCGCAACCCAAGGAAGGTGCGGTGGTGCTGAACGTGGCTGAATGCGTGATCGCACGCAATGACCAGCCGGAACTGGCGCAGAAACTTGCAGCCTTCCTGCTGACCGCCGAAGCCCAGGCGCCCGCGCTGGAGGAAGGCGACCAGATCCCGTCAAACCCGACCACGCCAACCACCGACAAGACCCGCGCACGGGTTGAGGCGATGCAGGGTTACTTGCAGACAGCCATTTCGATTGATTGGGACCAGGTGAACCAGGCGCGGCCGGAGTGGAATGCGCGGTGGAGCCGGTCGATCGAGCGCTAACCCTCAGCTGCGTTCCCACGCAGAGCGTGGGAACGATCCTATTCAGGGGGTGGCGCCTTAACGCGTGGCCATCTCCGTCAGCTCTTCGCGGGTACGGCTGATTACGGCACCGGCCTTGAGCAATTCATCAACGGCATTGAGGCCGCCTTCTTCGCAGATGCCCCGGCAGGCCGGCAAGTGCAGCACTACTTCCAGATCGGCCCTGAGCAGCTGCAGCGCGGTGGTTTTGACGCAAAAATCCAGGGCCAGGCCGCCGACGATCACCCGGCTGACGCCATGGGCTTTGAGGTACTCGATCACCCCGGTGGACAATTTGTCGTGCAGGTCGTGATAGCAGGCACCGTAGGGGTGCAGGTCGGGTTCCACGCCTTTCCAGATGAAGTAGTCGTAGTCATACGGGGCGGGCAATTCGTCCAGCAAGGTGAAGCCTTCGGTGCCGGGTACGCAGTGGCTGACCCACGTGATATCGGCATGCGCCAGGCCGGTGGGCTGATACATCTCGCTGCGTTCAGTGACCACCCAGGGTGCCTGCGGTGTATGCGCGTCTTTGCTACCGACGCGGTAGCCGGCGAGGCTGGCCATGTAGTTGAGTTCGGCGCCGATCCGGTCGCCACCTGCCACAGGCAACTCATCCGGGCACAGCGGCGTAAAACTCTTCTGTGGGTCGACGTCGAAGGATGCAATGGCAGATTTCGAGAGGGTCATGACGGTTCTCCTGTGGCCCGGAAATTAAAGTACAGGTCATGTACTTTAATTGCATCCACTGAACGCGGTGGAGAATGGCAGTATCAAGTTGCCGTTCGAGCACAGGCGGGTCGTGGCGTGGGTGCTGAAGCTGAAGCCTGGAGATGTTTACTTCTTTGATCGCAGCGTTGCTGACTGATCCGGCTTTCAATAACAATGAAGATCCAATGTGGGAGCGGGCTTGCTCGCGAATGCGGTCTGTCAGTAACAAATATATCGACTGATTCACCGCATTCGCGAGCAAGCCCGCTCCCACATTTCTGGTCAGCGTACAGTTAATTCATCCAATTGCCGCCATCCACGTTATAGGTCTGGGCCACCACGTAATCGGCGTCTTTGGAGGCCAGGAACACCGCCATGCCAGTCAAATCTTCGGCGGTGCCCATGCGCCCGAACGGCACCTCGGCCCCTACCCGCTTCTTCTTCTCGCCGGGCGCCAGCCCTTCGTGTTTGGCGAACATCGCATCCACGCCATCCCAATGCTCACCGTCGACCACACCCGGCGCAATCGCATTGACGTTGATACCCTGCTTGATCAAGTTCAGCCCCGCCGACTGCGTGAGGCTGATCACCGCAGCCTTGGTCGCGCAGTAGATCGCCACCAACGGCTCACCACGGCGCCCAGCCTGGCTGGCCATGTTGATGATCTTGCCGCCATGGCCCTGGCTGATCATCTGCCGTGCCGCGGCCTGCAAGGTGAACAACGTGCCGGCAACGTTGATCGAGAACAGCCGGTCAAAGCTGTCGCGGGTGATGTCGACGATGGGCGCCAGATCGAACAGCGCCGCGTTGTTGATCAAAATATCCAGCTTGCCGGCCTGGGCCACCACGGCGGCAATTGCACCGTCGATGGAAGCTTGGTCCGTGACGTCCATTGCCACCGCGTAGGCCTGTGGGCCCAACTCGGCAGCGGTGGCCTGGGCGCGTTGCAGGTTGATATCAGCGATGGCAACCGTGGCGCCTTCGGCAATGTAGGCCTGGGCGAAGGCGCGGCCGATCCCGCGCGCCGATCCGGTGATCAGCGCGCTTTTACCTTCCAGTCGTTTCATGGGGAGTCCTGTCAGCGTTATTTAGGGTAGCCGGCGCGTTTCATCTCGCGCTCGGTGGTGGACTGGGCTTCAAGCAGCGCCTGGTCAACCGTCATGCCGCCGGTCAACGCCGCCGAAAACAGCTTGCCAACCGAGGTGCCGATGGCCTGGAATTCGGGGATGGTCACGTACTGGATGCCCACGTACGGCACCGGTTTGGCGGACGGGTGCGCGGGGTCGGCGTGTTTCATCATTTCCAGGGTGACTTGGGCAAACGGCGCGGCTTTCAGGTAAGCCTCGTTGTAAGTGGACTGGCGGGTACCTGGCGGTACGTTGGTGATGCCTTCTTTATCGGCGACCAGCTGGATGTAGTCCTTGGACGTAGCCCAGGTAATAAAGGCTTTGGCGGCGTCCTTGTGCTTGGACGTGGCGGGGATTGCCAGGGACCAGGCGTACAGCCACGAGGAGCCCTTGTCGGTGACTTCGGTCGGGGCGGCGGCAAACCCTACGCTGTCCGCCACCTTGCTCTGGCTCTTGTCGGTGGTGAATGAGCCGGCCACGCTGGCATCGACCCACATCGCGCACTTGCCGCTGTTGAACAGCGCCAGGGTTTCGTTGAAGCCGTTGCTGGACACGCCCGGCGGGCCGTATTTTTTCAGGGTATTGACGTAGAAGTTGGCGGCCGCCGTCCACTCCGGGCTGGTCAGCTCAGGCTTCCACTGCTCATCGAACCACCGCGCGCCAAAGGCGTTGGCCATGGTGCTCAGCAGCGCGATGTTCTCCCCCCAACCGGCCTTGCCGCGCAGGCACAGGCCGTATTGGTCTTTGTCTTTGACGGTGAGCTTGGAGGCGAACTCGCCGAGCTGGGTCCAGGTCGGGTGCGCGGGCATGCTCAAGCCGGCCTGTTTGAACAGGTCGGTGCGGTAGTAGGTCACCGTGCTCTCGCCGTAGAACGGCAAGGCATAGAGCGTGTTATTGACCGACAAGCCCTGGCGCACCGAGGGGAAGATGTCGTCGGCGTCGTAATTGGCCGGCAGTTGGGTCAACGGCTCCAGCCAGTGCTTGGCGCCCCACAGCGGGGTTTCGTAGGTGCCGATGGTCAGCACGTCAAACTGGCCGCCCTGGGTGGCAATATCGGTGGTGAGGCGTTGGCGCAGCACGTTTTCTTCGAGCACCACCCAATTGAGCTTGATGTCCGGATGCTGTTCTTCGAACACCTTGGACAGGCGCTGCATGCGGATCATGTCGCTGTTGTTGACCGTGGCGATGGTCACGGTGTCGGCGGCATGGCTGGGCATGGCCAGTGCCAGGCCGGACAGCAGGAACAGCGCTTGCGGGAGCTTGCCTTTGCAGATCGGGAGCATGGCGGTTTCCACCTGTTGTTTTTGTTGTTGAGCGCCGATTACAGCAGCTCTGCCAACCCCTCACAAACGAATGGCGAATCCTCGGCTGATACTTTTTTAACCTGAGGCCCGCGATCAAAAAAGTATCAGTGCCGGGCGAAACCAGGGGTAGCGCCGACACACCGCAGGCGCGTATTTTGAGGTGATTCCAAGTACAACAAAGAAGCCTCGCCATGCCTGTCAGCCGCGCCCAGCTGTTCGAGCACCGCCCTGCCGAACTCGAAGTCATCCTGCCGGAGCCGGACCATTGCTTTCGCTGGTTCGAGCACGATTACCCCTATGACCTGGCGCGCTGGAACCACCATCCCGAATTTGAAATCCACCTGATTCGCCAAGGCAGCGGCAAGTTGGTGGCGGGCGACTATATCGGCGCCTTTTGTGCCGGGCATGTCGCCTTGATCGGCCCGGACCTGCCCCACGACTGGATCGGCGACCTGGCCCCCGGCGAATACCTGACCGGGCGCGATGTGGTCCTGCAGTTCGACGGCGCCGCCCTGCTCGCCCTGCGAGAGACGCTGCCGGAGCTGGGCGACTTGCAGCAGTTGTTCGACAACGCGCGGCGCGGCCTGGCGTTCAGCGGCGACACGGCCGTGCAAGCGGCCCACTTGATGGAAGCCATCGGCAGCGCCCACGGCCTGCAACGGCTGATTTTGTTCCTGCAACTGCTCGATACGCTGAAGAATGCCCCGCCCCAGCACACCCAGGCTTTGGCCAGCCCCTGCTACGCGCCCACTCTGGACGCGCGTAGCGCCGAACGCATCAACAAGGCCTTCGACTACCTGATGCGTGAACTGACCGGCGACTTGCGCCTGTCGGTCATCGCCCGGCAACTGGACATGAGCGAGCCCGGCTTCTCACGCTTCTTCAAACGCAACACCGGCCACGGTTTCATCGACCTGATGCGCAAGTTCCGCGTACAACGCGCCTGCCGCCTGCTGCTGCAAAGTGATATGTCAGTGGCGGATATCTGCTTTGAAGTGGGCTACGCCAACCTGTCCAACTTCAACCGGCATTTTCGGATCGAGATGAACCAGACGCCCAGCGAATACCGGCGCGAAACCGCGATGCATCTGTTCAACCGCATCGAAAAAATGACACCCAGCCAATTTTGACCAAAAGGTCGACTAATCCCCATTTTTTTCAGGCTGATCAACCCCTTGAACAAAGTTGGTACAACCTGTGCAAACGTTTGCGGAACGAACTTGGCAACCAGGTTCACCCTTACCCGCAGAATCGGGTTCAAACCGCGTACGAATAGGGATTTTCAATGCACCCCACCTCAAGGCGTTCGGCCTGCTTTGGTGTTTCCTTGCTACTGGCCGCCGTTACGGGAGTACTCAGTGCCCCCATTTTGGCGCAGGAACAACCCGTCGATGACTCAGCACAGGGCGAAACCCTAAGCCCTGAAACCAAGAGCCCCGAGGCCAGCCCGGCAAAAAAAGGGGCGTACCTGTCGGACTGGTTCAACCAGGACCTGACATTGATCGGCAGCAAAGACATCAGCTTCGGCCCCAAACCGCAGGATGACGTGTACCTGGAATACGAGTACTTCGGCCGCAAAGGCCCGTTTGAACTATACGGCTACATCGACGTACCGAAGATCCTCGGCATCGGTAACAGTAATGACAAAGGCGCGTGGGACCATGGCTCGCCGGTGTTCATGGAGCACGAGCCGCGTATTTCCATCGATTACCTGGCCGGGCGCAGCCTGGCGATTGGGCCGTTCAAGGAATGGTACGTGGCGTTTGACTGGATCTACGACCACGGCAGCAACAAATCAAACCGCGCCAACACCTTGTACAGCGGCCTGGGCACCGACATCGACACGCACTCGCGGGTCAACCTGTCGGCCAACTTCTACGGGCGCTACCAGTGGGAAAACTACGGCGCGAGCAATGAATATTCGTGGGACGGCTACCGCGCGCAAATGAAGTACATCGTGCCGATCACCAGCTTTGAGAACGGCGCTTCGCTGACCTACATCGGCTTTACCAACCACGACTTCGGTTCAAGCCTGCACAAGGACAACCCGGCGCGTACGGCCAACTCCACCGTGGCCACCAACGTGCTGCTGTATTCGTTCACTCACCTGCGCTTCACCCTGGTCGGCCGTTACTTTCATAACGGCGGCAACTGGGAGGATGGCAGCGAGTTGAATTTTGGCGAGGGCAACTTCCGCGCCCGCTCGGATGGCTGGGGTTACTACGCCGGCGTGGGTTACCAATTCTGATAGAGGAGCTTTAGATGAACACATTCACTCGACTCTCGATGGCCGTGGGCCTGGCGTTGCTGCCGCATGTGGTGTTGGCCGACAGCGCACCGATCAAACCCAAAGTCATGCTGATCACTATGTTCGCCCCCGAGGCGCAAACCTGGATCGACCGCCTGGCACTCAAGCAGGAAGTGCGCGTGCCGGGCTTGTCTGCCGAATACCCGGTGATCCGCTGCAACACCCAGGACGTGTGCCTGCTGGTCACCGGCATGGGCCAGACCAACGCGGCCGCGTCCACCCTGGCGTTGGCCTTGTCGCCCAAATTCGACTTGCGCCAGAGCTACTTCCTGATCGCAGGGATCGCCGGTATCAGCCCGAAACACGGGACCATCGGCACTGCCGCCTGGGCGCATTACCTGGTGGAGTTCGGCACCCAGTGGGAGCTCGATTCGCGCGATGCCCCTAAAGACTGGCCAACCGGTTACATCGGCATCAACACCAAAGGGCCGAACGAGAAACCACCGCTGGACTACAAGACCGAAGTCTTCGAGCTGAACCCGAAGCTGCAAGCCAAGGCATTTGCCCTGTCGCAAAAGGTCGAGCTGACGGAAAGCAAGGAATCGGCAGCCTGGCGCAAACACTACCCGGCCGCACCGGCCAACCAGCCGCCGCAAGTCACCCGCTGCGACACCCTGGCGGGCAACACCTGGTTCTCCGGCACGCGTTTGAGCGAACGCGCTGAAGTGTGGACCAAGTTGCTGACTGATAATAAAGGCGAGTACTGCACCACCCAGCAGGAGGACAACTCCACCTACGAAGCCTTGCTGCGCGCGAGCCGCGAAGGGTTGGTGGATATCCAGCGCCTGGCTGTGGTGCGTGCCGGTTCCGATTTCGACCGCCCGTACCCGGGCTACAGCGAAGTGGATAACCTGCTGAAATACGCAGACCAGGGCGGTTTTGTACCGGCGCTGGAGAACCTGTATCGCACGGGTAATCCGCTGGTACAGGCGATCCTGAAAAACTGGTCGGCGTGGGAAAAAGGCGTTCCAGAGGCCTGAAGAACATCAAGCTGTTGGAGCTGGCTTGCCGGCGATGGCGGTCTGTCAGCCAGTGATTTGTTGACTGGCCCACCGCTATCGCAGGCAAGCCAGCTCCCACATTTTTTAACCGTGTGAACCGCTAGGCCGCTGGATGGGCCGGGAGATTTGTGCTGTCTTGATCATGGTGGAACTTGCGGTCAAACAAGGAGGGGTGAAAGCTGAACGCGGGTTGACCGGCCGGAACCAGGGATCCGGCATACCCGAAGGTATCCCGCGCACTGGTTAAGTCGGACGGTCAAATCCGGTCGCTGAATTGGCAGCGACGGCGGTGAGGTTAGTCAGCCGCCTTCCGAGCCACAACCTGAAACCTGCGTGGGAAACGTCCGATCGACAGATGCTGCTGAAGCCCTGTGGAGATTAAAACCTGTGGGAGCTGGCTTGCCTGCGATAGCGGTCTGTCAGCCAGTGAGTTGTTGGCTGGCCCACCGCTATCGCAGGCAAGCCAGCTCCCACATTTTTATCACCGTGTTAAGGCAGGAAGATGATCTTGTCCGCGCTGCCGCTGTTCACTTCCTCGTAACACTGCACGCCATCAGCCAACGCGAATTCGCGCAGCCCTGTCGGCAGCGGCAGCAAATCTTCATCAAAAAACCGCCCGAATTGCTCCAGCATCACCGCGCACTGTTCGCAGTTGTAGAGCAACGAATTGATCCCCACCACCGAACCACCCTTGCGGTACAGGGCCAGGGCTGGCAGTTGCACATGACCGTCAACCGGCGCCGCAATGATGGCGATACGGCCAAACGGAGCCAAAGCCGCAACCGCCGCCGGCAGCCAGAAACCGGTCGTATCAAAGATTACATCCGCCCCGCCCTTGAACACGGCATTCACCTGCGCACCCAATGCCTCCGGCTGGCCCAAGGCGATGGCATCAAAACCTTGTGCTTTGAGCACTTCAACCTGATCCGCCTTGCGCACCGCCCCCAGCACCTCGGCACCGCGAATCTTCGCCAGCGCCAGCGCCGCACTGCCCACCGCGCCGTTTGCACCGATCACCAGCAAGCGTGTGCCTTTGCCGACACCGCTGCGCTCCAGCGCATCCCAGGCGGTGGTGTACGGCACGCCGAGGCTGGCGGCCTGGGTGAAACTCAAGTGAGTGGGCTTGTGCGCCACGCCCTTGGCCGACACGGTGAGAAATTGCGCGTGGGAACCGTCGGCAAAAAAACCGAGGTCGCGCCCGGTGCCCCAGACTTCCTGGCCGACCAGCTCTTGCGGGCCGTCCACCACCACCCCGGCAAAATCACGCCCGGGAATGCGCGGCAGCGTGGTGTAGGGGAAACGACCGAGCACGTTTTTCACATCGCTGGGGTTCAGGCCGGCGGCTTTGATCTGTACCAGCACTTCACCGGCCGCCGGTACGGGCGTGGCAACGTCTGTGAAGCTCAAGGAAGCGAGGTCGCCGGTGGCGGAAAATTGCAGTGCTTTCATGGCAGATATCCATCGAAGGGAAAAGAGATCAGGACAACCAACCGCTGACCAGCTGCCGGCCCATGGGCCACAGCTGTTCGCCCAGCAACATGCCCATCAGGCCGACCAGCGCGATGGCCGGCGGCGCGGGCGAGCGGAAGTCCAAGGCACCGTAGATCACGCCGACAAACAGGCCGATGGCGAGGGAAATCAGGTAGTTCATGGTGGGTGGCGCCTTGTGGGTTGATGGGCTCAGTGTAGAGAGCCCATTGCGAAAGCATCGGCCAAAGGCTTCAGGATTTCGGCCAACCCGTCAGCCGACGTACTGCGAGGGGGCCACACCCAGTTCCCGGCGGAACATGTCGCTGAAGCTGCTTGGCGAATAGCCCAGGGACCGCGCGATACCGCTCACCGACTGGCCCTGAATCAACTCCGCCACCGCCGTGGCCAGTTGCACCTGGCGGCGCCATTCGGCGAAGCCCATGCCCAGATGGTTCTGGAACAGCCGCGCCAGGGTGCGCACACTGGCCCCGGCGGATTCGGCGTGTTGCTCGAATGGGATCTCCAGGGACGGCGCGGCCATGACCGCCTGACAGGCGTTGATCAAGCGGCGGTCAGCCTCCAGCGGCATGGCGATGCGAATCTGCGAGCGGCGCGCCCGTTGCAGCTCCAGCAAAGCCAAGCCAACCACAGCGTCGTAATAGGCCGAGTCGCCGTTATCACCCTGATCGACCAAGGTAATGATCAGTTCGCGCAACAGTGCGCCAACCTCAATCACCTGTACCTGAGTGTCCAGCGTTGCCGCCAGCGCCGGGCGCAGGTAGATATTGCGCATCTGCAAATCCGAGACCACACGAATGCCGTGCTCAACGCCCGGCGGCAGCCACACGGCGCGTTGCGGAGGCACCACCAACGCTTCGCGGGGCGTCTCGACCCACATCACGCCGCTCATGGCATACAGCAATTGGCCCCAATCATGGCTGTGGGGTTCGATGTACAGCCCACGCGGATACGTACGCGCCAGGGGTTGCACGGGAACGGCGTGATCACTGAGGTCGGGGGGCGCGGCCAGGGCCATGAAGAACACATCAATAAGGGTGAGCGGCCATGGTAATGACCGCCACCCGACAAACCGAGGGATTTTTTGCGTTTTCAGCCGTGGGCAGACTTGGTGCACTCGCAGCCCGTCGCCGAAGCGCAAGGCTCGCCATGGGCATGGTGCTCGGCGCAACCCTTGCAGCAATAGCCTTTACCGTCCTTCATCACCGCATCTTTGCCCAGCACGCATTTGCAGTGGGGGCAGGCACAGGTTTTATCAGCCATGGTCAGACTCCTTTTTCATGGTCGTCCAGGTGCGGCGGGCGCCGTACCTTAAGAGGTGACTATAGAAGAGGATCCGGGGTTCATTTCCTTTAATCGGCCAGGCGGCTATTGCTGCGGTACATGAACACCAGCGCCAGGGCCAGCAACAGCATGGCCAGGATGCGGCTACCCGACAACTCAATGGCCGGGTTGCCCAGCCAGCCGAAGTTGTCGATCAACATGCCCATGCCCAATTGCCCGACGATCACCGCCACCGTCGCCACCGCCGTGCCAACCACCGGCACCGCGCCGACCATGACCATCATGTACACCACCCCGAACAGTGCGCCGGTCAGTTGCCATTTCGGCACATCCAACAGGCTGACGGCCTGAGCGGGTTCGAAGAAAAAAATCAGCAGTGCAGTGGTGATCGCGCCGACTGCAAACGTCAGCAAGCTGCTACGCAACACGCCCACCGTCTGACCCAGGCGCCCGTTGATCGCGGCCTGCACACTCAACACCGCACCGGCGGCAATCACCAGCACCAATAACAAAATCAGGTTCATCGCCTTACCCTCTCGCAATCAGAACAAGCGCCGCCACAATCAACGCCAGGGCTATCCAGCGTTCGCTATTGACCCGCTTGCGCGCAGTGCCGAACCAGCCGAAATGGTCGATCAGCACGCTCTTGCCGACCTGGCCCGACAGGATCGCGATCATCGTCATGGCAATCCCGATATGCGGCGTCGCCAGGGTCAGCACCACCACATACATCGGCCCCAGAAAGCCGCCGATCAGTTGCCAGCGGGGCAAGTCGGTCAGCGCCGGGCCCTGCTGCGGGCCGCTGAACAACAGCAGCAAAAACAGAATGGCCGTACCCACGCCGAAAATACTCAAGGTCGCCCACAAATGGCCCACCTGCACGCCCAACGGCCCGAGCAAGCCCGCTTCGACCGACAGGCCCATGCCTGCCAGGATCACCAGTGGCAGCAACAACAAACGGAGTAGGTTTTTCTTTGGCGTGGCCTGCGCCACAGCCTCGGTAGAACTTGCCTGCATACATCACCTGAGCGTCAAGAAAGGAAACATGGCGCGCATTATCCGGTGGCCGCCTTGTGCGATAAATGGGAGCATGCAGATAACACCTTTGCGCAATACGCACAGCATGGAGCCAGAATGCAGGGTTTGAATGAACTGAGTTTCAAGGCGTTGCGCCTGTTCGTTGCCGTGCTCGACCATGGCAGTTTTTCTGAAGTGGCTCGCCGTGAAGGCTTGGCGCCCTCCTCCATCTCGCGGCAGATCCAGTTGATGGAACAGGCGCTCGGCCAACAGTTGCTCTATCGCCACACCCGCGCGGTCAGCCCCACCGAGGCCGGGCGCCTGCTCGGGCATCACGCACGCTTGATGCTGGAGCAGCTGGAAAGCGCCAGCCAGGCCTTGCAGGAACAGGAAGCCGAGCCCAGCGGGCTGGTGCGCATCAATGCGCCGATGGTGTTTGGCCAGCGCCACCTCTCACCCTGGCTGGGTGAGTTGTGCCGACGCTATCCGAAATTGCAGTTGGATATCCAGCAGACCGACACCTACGTCGACCCGCTGCAAGACGGCACCGACTTGCTGTTTCGCATCGGCGTGCTCAACGACTCCGGCATGCAGGCGCGCATTTTCGCACCCCAGCGCTTTCGTCTCGCCGCCAGCCCCGCCTACCTCGCGCAGCACGGAACGCCCAGGCACCCGGACGAACTGGTGAACCATCAATGCCTGGCCTACAAAGGCATCACCGGCCAGCAGCGCTGGTTCTTTCGCCGAGGTGGCGGCGAGTGGACGCCCTACAGCGTCAAGGGCCCCATCACCGGCAACCACGCCGACACCCTCACCCACGCCGCCGAGCAGGGCCTGGGGCTGGTGGTGTTTCCGTCCTGGCTGATCGGCGAGGGGCTGCGCGCGGGGACCTTGCAGGCGGTGCTGACGGAATACGAGGTGGCGACAACGCTGGAGCCTCAGCAAATAGCGGCTTTGTGGCCGGGCAGCCGGCGGTTGTCGCTGAAGGTGCGCACGGTGATTGATTATTTTGTGGAGTGTTTCGGGACGGTGCCGTATTGGGACAGGTAAGTGGTTTTGACCCAGCGGAGCGTTTCTCGTGAAGAAATTTCCTCATTACGTAAGTAGGCTCATTCTGAATTCACTGGCCACTATTCCTGACGACAGCGTGCAGCATGCAGACTTTGGCGAAATCCTTTTTGGAGAGATGCCATGACTGTCATTTACCACAAGCCATCACGCGCCGAACGAGCCGCTTTAACCAGTAGTCGGGCCATTTTTGATAGCTCACGCAGTTTTGGCTATATTTGGCCAAAACAGGGAGACAACCCAATGATTGTCGTGCCGCTGGGTGAAGCTAAAAATAACCTTTCGAAACTCGTTGATGAGGCCGCGTCCGGCAAAATCATCACCATCGCCAAACACGGGCGTGCAATGGCCCAACTCGTTCCGGTGGGGAAAACCACCGGGCGGCGGATCGGTGCCCTGAAAGGACAACTCGACATCCCCGAAGACTTTGATGCGCCCCTGCCGGACGATCTGCTGGAAGCGTTTGAGGGCAGTCATTCATGAGAGTGCTGCTGGATACTCATATTCTGTTGTGGGCATTGAATGATGATCCCAGGCTATCCAGCAAAGCCCGAAAACTGATTGAAAATGCTGCCGAGATTTACGTCAGTGCTGCAACGTTCTGGGAGATGGCCATCAAGGTTGGCACAGGGAAACTCAATGTAGACCTGGCCCAAATCCACGAGTGTTGCCTGCAAATTGGTTTTATCGAGTTACCCGTCACATCGGAACACGCCATGGCCGTAAAAGACCTTGAACACCACCACAAGGACCCTTTTGACCGGCTGATCGTTGCCGCAGCCATCAGCGAGCCGATGAAGCTTTTGACGGCCGACCCCCACGTTGCTTGCTACACACCCTTGGCATTACTGGTCTAGATCAGCCTCTGAACTCAAAACAAAAACTGCCCGATCAACCAGGCATTCGCGCCACTGATCACCGCAAATAAAAACCACGCCAGCAAGCGCGTGGGCAACCGGTTAACGAAAGGCCCCATCAACTGCTTGTCGTCGGTCATGCGGATCAGCGGGTACAGCGCAAACGGCAACTGCAGGCTGAGCACCACCTGGCTGAGAATCAGCAGTTTGCCGATGGCATCGTCGCCCATCAGCCACACGCCTAAAAACGCAGGGATCAGCGCCAGCCCACGGGTGATCAGGCGCCGCTGCCAGCAGGGAATACGCAGGTTGAGGTAACCCTCCATGATCACTTGGCCAGCGATGGTGCCGGTGAAGGTCGAACTCTGCCCGGAGGCCAGCAAGGCGATGCCGAACAGGATGCTGGCAAAAGCGCCGCCCACCAGGGGGTCGAGCAGGTGGTAGGCGTCCTGAATCTCGACCACTTCCGTATGGCCGGTCTTGTAGAACGCCGCAGCGGCGAGTACCAGAATCGCCGCATTGACCAGCAAAGCCAGGGCCAGGGAGCCAATGGTATCGATACGCGCCAGCTTGACTGCATCCTGCTTGCTGGCGAGGTCTTTGCCGATCAGGCGGGTCTGTACTATCGAGGTGTGCAAGTAGAGGTTATGGGGCATCACCGTGGCGCCCAGAATGCCGATGGCCAGGTACAGCGGCGCGGCGTCGCTGATAGCCGACAGAGACGGGGTGAAACCGCTGAACACGTCCGGCCAGTAAGGCTTGATCAGCACCAGCTCGATGAAGAAACACACGCCGATGGTCGCCACCAGCGCCAGCATGATTGCTTCGAGGCGGCGGAACCCTCGGTTTTGCAGGGCCAAAATCAGTAGAGTGTCGAACGCAGTAATGACGATGCCGGTGGTCAGCGACACGCCGAGCAACAGGTGAAATGCCAACGCGCAGCCGAGCACTTCGGCAAGGTCGGTGGCGATGATGGAGATTTCCGCCAATACCCACTGGGTCCGTGACGATCGTTTGCTGTAGCGTTCACGGCATAGCTGAGCCAGGTCCTTGCCGGTGGCGATACCGAGCCGCGAGCACAGGCACTGCACCGCCATGCCGGCCAGGCTGGCCAGCAATACCACGAACAACAGGCTGTAGCCGTAGCGCGAACCCGCCTCAATGGCCGTGGCCCAGTTGCCCGGGTCCATGTAGCCGATAGAGACCAGCAGGCCGGGGCCGGCGAACATTAGTGCACGCTTGAAGAACGAAGCCTTGGGGTCAACGACCACGGAGCCGGCCACTTCCGGCGGGCAGAACGGGGCGGTGGCGATTTTCGGCAGGCTGAATTTCACGCGGTATCCCAGGCAAACACACAATAATGACGGGAGCTTATCAGTCGGACGCGACCGTGCGCATCACCGTTTCCCGAGGCAAGTCAAAGGTTTCGACCACTTGCACCACCAGGTCCATCTCCTGGTTCAGCGCCTCGCGCTCCATGCGCTGGCGAATCAGGCCGACCACCAGCACCGCCAGGGTGGTAATCGAATAGGCCGGGCCGGAAAACGCCCGCACACCGGTGACCAGCAACATCGCGGCCGCCAGCGCCTGGCCGACCACCGGAATGGCCGTGGCGGCACCACGGCGCAGCATAAACCCGGTGAGCCCCGCCAGCGCCGTGCCGCTCAACGCGGCGGTTGCCGACCGGCCAACGTCGATGCGATTGAACAGCCCCTGCTCCTTTTGTGCCGCCGCCTTGAGCTCCGCGTCGAAGGCTTTGCGGTCGGCGCTGCTGAGCTTGTCCCGGTACTGCTCGATCAGTTTTTCTGCAACCTGCGCCTCGATGTCCGCCAACGCCACGGTCGCAACGGGCTCATCGAATTTGATCCCCAGCCGCTGCGCCACGTCTTCGACGATCTGGCGATAGCTCACGCCATGGCCGCGGGCCAGGTTCATGAAGCTGTCCCCGCCCATGCGCTGCAGTTCGATCGCCAGCTTCAGCGGTTCACGTACGCCGGCATCGATTGAAGCGCTGCGCTTTTGCGCCATCAACTCGGCCAGGAATTTCAGCTCGTCCGGCCGCGCCTGAACGAGTGCCGGAAACAAATCCACGTCTTCTTCGGCAAAACGCACTTCGGTACTGCGTTGGTCAGAACGAATCATGCCGCGCCGCTCCTGCAACAGGTCGGTGTACTGCACCACCGTCTTCAGTTGCGGCCAATACGCGGCGTGATCGAAGGTCGCCAGTTGCACGTTCGTGACTTTGCCCTTGAGCGCAGGCGTGAGCGGGATCGCATAACGGCCAATGCAACGCTCGGCGTCCGGCTTCATCGCCAACGCCCAGTCCTTGCTGGAATAGCAGTTGATCAGCCGCCCCTTCAGTGGCGCCGACACTTCATCCCAAGGGCTCGACGTACATATCGCTCCGCCCATCAGCAGCAAATTGTTCAACGGCAGCTCGCGGGCGACCTCAGGATTGGCCAACACGCTTTTGACCAGAATGCGCGCACCCAGGGAATGGCCAATCAAGTTGATACGCCGTACCGGCAGCGATTCGGCGTGCAGGTAATTGGCCAGTTCAGGCAACAAGGACCGGGCCACTTCATCAACGCGCGCCTCGACACTTTTGTAGTGGTCGAGAAAGTAGGCAATTGCCTTGCCCACGCCCACGGTCGCAGCGCCCAGGCCACCACCGCCAAGCATTGAGGCGATCACCTCCTTGAACGGTGCAAACAGGTTTTCCAGAAAATGCCCTGCCGGCCAGAACAACATCAGGTTGGTCGAGCCTTCGATGCTCGCCAGTTGTTCCTTGAAGTTGCCCAGTTGCTGACGGTTGAAGAACGCGGAGTAACCGTGAACGTAGAGATTGAGCACATCCCCCTGGGGCTCGCCGCACAACAAGAACGTGGGCTGGCGGGTGCGGTGCATTTCATCCCACTGGTGCTGCATGGGCCGGTGACTCCTGGTGACGACGTTCGGCGATAGTAACAAAGCATGAACCGAAGAACGGTGAATCCTGACAGGCGTGGATCAGAACAGTGAGCCGGCCCTGGACTTGGCTAAATAGCGCGCCGGGGAATCGCCCAGGTTGCGGCGAAACACCGCGGTGAAAGCGCTGGAGCTGCTGAACCCCAATGCGAGCGCCACGTCGGTAATGGACACACCGTGGCTCAGTCGCGCCGTCGCCTCCAGCAAACACACCTGCTGGCGCCAGGCGACAAAGGTCATGCCGGTGTTTTCATGAAAATGGCGGGTGAACGTGCGCCGGCTCATGTTCGCCCATTCAGCCATTTCATCAAGGGAAACCGACTGCGTGGGCACCTCCAGAAAGCGCTGGCAGGCCCGCGCCAGGCGCGGCTCGGTGGGCAACGGGGCACTGAGGGGCAGCTCGGGCATCGCGCCGATTTCGTCGACCAACAACGCCAGCACGCTGCGCTGCCGAACGCCCGGGGCCGCCGACGGCTCGAGGGTCAGCGCCGCTTCCAGTAGATGCCTGAGCAAGGGCGACACTTCAAACACCTGGCAGCGGGCCTGTAAACCGGCACGCCTGGCAGCGCCGTCGTCAAGGTAGGTGTTGAGCATGACGACATCGCCACGCATGTGCATTTCGTGGGGCACGCCGCCGGGCACCCAGATCGCCCTTTGTGGCGGCACCACCCAATTGCCGAGGTCGGTGAACATCTTGAGCGCGCCAGTGGAGGCGTACGCGAACTGGCCGCGCGGGTGGGTATGCCGTTCGAACACAGTGCCGGACGGATATTCGTGCAACGTGACCACGGCTTCGGGGTCATTGGCATCAAAGGTCTCAATCATGGCCCGATAGTGTCAAATCTTGGCCTTACATAGCAAGCGGGCCATGCCGTGGCACCCTAGGATTGACGCCCTTGAATTCGCTCTGGAACGCCCATGCGCAAGACACACCTCGCCCTTGCCCTCCTCGTCACGTTGGTCTGGGGCATTAACTTTCCCGTCACCAAACTCGGGTTGCGCTCGATTGACCCGTTTGTGCTGACCGGCATTCGTTTTGCCCTCGCCGCCTTGCCCTGGGTGTTTTTCATCAGGCGCCCGGCCGTCAGGTTCCGTTATGTGGCCGCTTACGGCGTGATATTCGGGCTGGGCATGTGGGGCGTGATCAACTATGGCATTCAGCTCGGGGTAAACCCCGGCATCGCCTCGCTGATCATTCAACTCAGCGTGTTTTTCACCCTGGGTTGGGGTTGCGTGCTGTTCAAGGAGAAAATCCGTCGTGCGCAATGGATCGGCGCGCTCTTCGCGCTGGCGGGTCTGGCAGGCATCATCGTCACCCAGCAAGGCAACGCTGCAGTGCTGGGCGTTTTGATGATCGTGTTGAGCGCCCTGGCCTGGAGCATCGGCAATGTCATCATCAAGGCATCGGGGGTGAAGGAAATCTTTTCGTTCATGGTCTGGGCCAGCCTGTTTCCACCCGTTCCGTTGTTCCTCATGGCCTGGTGGCTGCACGGCAGCAGCGCCTTCTCAGGCTTGGCCGCCAGCCTTGATTTCACCGCCGTACTGTCGATCCTGTTTCAGGTTTATCTGGCCACACATTTTGCGTACTGGGGCTGGAACTCCCTGCTCAAGGCGTACCCGGTTTCAACCGTGGCACCGTTGTCACTGCTGATTCCGGTATTCGGGATTGCCAGCTCGATGTTGATACTGGGCGAACGCATTGCCGTGCCCCACCTGCTGTTCATCGCCGTCATCATTATCGGCCTTGCCGTGGGGCTGTACCGAAAACGCGATTGTGCAAGTGCATAGATAGACTTGGCATAAATTCGGGATTTTGTTCGCGTAACTGCTCAATTAGCCTTTGTCGGGTCTTGAACCGAACCGAGGAAACACCATGAGCACTCCTGAATTTTTCGTCACGCCAGGCTACGGCGATTACATGCGCGAACACCTGCACTACTCGCAAGCGGTCAAGGTCGGTCACCGCGTGGAAACCTCGGGCCAGGGCGGCTGGGATGATGACTTTCAGATTCCCGCCGACATTGCCGAAGAAATCGCCCGGGCATTCCATAATCTGGACCGCACCCTGGCCACTGCGGGTGCGCGCTGGGACCACGTCATTCACGTGAATTCCTACCACGTCGGCGGTTTTCCACCCGAGGTCAATGAGGCGATGGTCACGCAATACCGCCGCTACATGCCAGACCATGCGCCCATCTGGACTCAGGTCGGCGTCGAGGCCCTGGGGTTGCCGACCATGCGCGTCGAGATCCGCGTAACCGCCATCATTGCCTGACGCCGAAGGTGCGAATGATCCACTCGACAAACACCTTGAGCCGTGCGCTCTGATGGCGGTTGGGTGGGTAAAGGATGTGCAGCGGCGTTGCAGGACGTGACCACTCGGGCAACACGCTGACCAACTCGCCGCTGTCGATGTAGTACTGCACGATCGATTTGAAGTGTTGCCCCACGCCAAGGCCGGCGAGCAGCATTTCCTTGAGGCCATTGCCTTCGTTGGTGGAGAAGGCACATTCACCGACTTCAATCCGTCGGCCACCTTTCTCGAAAATCAGCGGCTCGGGCTTGCCCGAACCGGCGAAGAAATATCCCGACTTGAGGTGGTTCGCCTGCAAGTCCTCCGGCGACCCCGGCACGCCCCGGCGCTCCAGGTAACCGGGGGCCGCGCAGGTCAGGTATTCGAGGTCGGCTACCTTGCGCCCGATCATCGTCATGTCATCGAGCTTGCCGGCGCGAATCACACAGTCAACGCCCTCACCGACGATATTGACCGCGCGGTCGCTGATGCCCAGGGCAACGGTAATGTCGGGGTACTCGCGATGAAAATCCACCAGTGCCGGAATCAACAAACAGTTGGCAAACGACGCCGGCGCATCCACCCGCAGGTGCCCGCCCGGCTTGAGGGTTTGCCCGCGTACGGCGCTGTCCACTTCATCCAGCTCTGCCAGCAGACGCCGGGCATGGCCGTAATATTCCAGACCTTCAGAGGTAGGTGCCAAGGCCCGCGTGGTGCGGTGCATCAGCTTGATGCCCAGGTAGGCTTCCAGGTCGGTAATCAGCTTGCTGACGGTGGAACGCGGCAGCGCCAACTGATCGGACGCCCGGCTGAACGAGCCGGTGTCGACAACGCGCACAAAGGCGCGCATGGCGAGGAGTTGATTCATAAGGTGTTCCAATGCGCCATCAGGAGGCGAAGTTATCGATCTTGACCTGTCTATCTGGAAACGTCGCGATGATTTCCAGTTCGCCCCCCATCGCCCGGATGTAATCCCGCAATGTACTGATGTACATAATGCCGTTCAGTTAAGAAGGATCAAGTGTAAAAATTAACCTGTGGCGAGGGAGCTTGCTCCCTCGCCACAGAACAGCGCTCACCCTTAACTGAACGGCATTAGGGCAAGCCCGCTCACCACAGAAAGCCTATTCACATTAACAATCTGCAAAAAAAACCGCCCTTTCGGGCGGTTCAAAGGTGCTCGGCTTTGATCAGAAACCGAGGGAGAAACTGATGGTCATCGCGTGGTCCTTATCGTTGCGCGAGAGTTGGCCCGAGTAGCCCAGGCCCAGCTTGCCGTTCTGGCTGATCTGGTAATCCACGCCGGCTTCCAGCACCGCGCTGTCCTTGGCGATCGGTACGCCTTGGGTGCTGAACGACGCCCCGCCGTTGATGAAGCTCAGGTCGGCGTCGGGTTTGGTGTCACCGAAAGCGTGACGCCAGCCGATGCTGCCCCGAGGGGTGATTTTCGAACCGTTGCCCAGGGTGATGGTCTGGCCGATGCGCACGCCCAAGGTGGAGAAGGTCACGTCCTGATCGGCATCGCCGCGCAGGGCCGCGGAACCGCCCTTCTCTTTGAGGGTATCGCTGTCGTAGTTGACGTAGGCCAGGCCCGCGAACGGTTCCAGGGCCACGCCGCCTGTTTCGAGGGTGTAACCGACCTCACCGAACACCTGTGCACTGCGCGCCTTGTAGTCGGCTTTGAGGCGTTGGCCCACGCCGCCTACGGCGACGTCGCGCTTGCTTTCGATGTCATGCCAGCTGTACGCCACGCCCATGCGGGCCGCGAAAGCTTCCTGCTGATACGCGGTGTAGGCCATCAAGTGGTAGCTGTCGACGTCGGCGCTGGAGTTGCGGCGCTTGGCGTCCAGATCGCTGCGGGTGTAGCCGGCGGCTACACCAACGCGCCAGGCGTCATCCACTTGCTTGTCGGTGCCGAGCAGGAAGCCGCCGAGGTTGCGGTCCAGTTTGGCGGTGTTGCTGTCGCCGCCCATGTGGCCCCAGGTGCCCAGCACGCGCATCCAGCCGACCATTTCGCCATGGCAACCGGCGCTGCTGAGGCGGTTTTCGCTGGGCGCCAGGCTGTTGCGCGGGTCGTCCTCGCGGTAGCAGCCGGGTTGGCGCAGGCGCTCGTTGACCGCGTCACGGATGTAACGTGAATCCTCAAGCATCGCGCTGGCGGTGCTGGCGTGAATTTCACCGGACAAGCTGTCGAAGGCCGCACGTGCCCCGGCCGCATCCGAGTTCAGCAGCGCATTCTGCACATCCGCACCGCCGACCGCCGCACCGCTGCCCAATGCGGCTGCAACACCGCGCTGGTTACGGGTGGCCGCCACGCTGGCATAGCTGACGTTGTTACGGCTCACCGCCAGCGCCACTTGCGTCGGGCTGTAGTTGAGCGAGGTATTGAGGAACGCCAGGTTTTCCAGGTTGGTGGTATTGAAGGTGCCATTGACCGCGCCGGCCGTGAGCAAGGTGTAGGTGGTCGGGCCGGCATACGGGGCCAGGTTGACCACATTCAGCGTGCCGCCCAGGTTCGCGGTGCCGCCAACGGCCAGAGAGCTGGCCACCGATGGCGTGATCACCAGGTTCAGCGCGCCATCGCTGGCGTTGGTGAAGTTACCGGCCACTGTCAGCTTGCCGTTGTCTGGGGTGACCGCACCATGGTTGACGACGGAGCCGACACTGCCGTTACCGGTCAGGCCTGCGCCGCTGGCCACGGTGACTTGCCCGCCGAAGACAGCGCCCGGATTGGCCGCGTTGCCCACTTGCAGCACGCCCTGATCCACCGCCACGGTGCCGCTGAACGACTGGTTGCCGGTCAGCAACAGCGCGCCCGCGCCTTGTTTGACGATGGCACCGGTGCCGGTGAGGTTGCCATTGAACTGGCCATTGTTGGCCTGCACGAACAGCAAGCGTGCATTGTTGACGATCGAACCGCGCAGGCTGGTGGTGTTACCGGCCAACGTACCGCCACTGACGGTGGTGCCGCCGGTGTAGGTGTTGGCGCCGGTCAACAGCAAGGTGCCCGCATCGAGTTTGTTGATGGCGCCGGCGCCGACGATCGGTGCCGAAATTTCCGTGGTAACCCCGGAATTGACCCGCACCGCCGCCGTGCCGGTTGGCGACAGCGTACCGCCGGCGCCTGCCGTCAGCGTGTAGCCGGCGTCAAGGAACTGCAGGCCGGTAAAGCCCTGGTTGCCCACGACGGTAACGGTGCCGCCCTGCCCGCCGAATACGGCGAACTGGTTGTTCGACGCCTGGCCTTGGGTGCCGGTCGGGTCGGTCCAGTTGGTGTCAGGGCCCCAGGTACCGCTGCCACCCGTGATGGTGCCATCCGGGTTGGTGGTGCCGCCGTTCCAGAACTGGATTTGCCCCGGTGTGGTTTGCACCAGCAGGTTGAGTTGGTTGGCCAGCGAGGTTTGCAGGGACAGATTGCCAAAGCCCGCCGGCAGCGAACCCAGGGTCAGGCCGTTGTCCGTCAAGGCGCCGCCGTAACGGAACAGCTGGTACACGCCGATACCGAAACCGCCGGCATCAGTGACATTGAGCGTGCCATCCAGCGTCAGGTTACCCGCCACATTCACTGCGGTCGTGGACGCACCCGGTGCCCCCAGGGCGAAGTTCAGGTTGGTACCCGAAGACAACGCCAGCGATCCGACCGACAGCGGCGTGGCCGCTCCCGCCTTGAGGATCGAACCGTCGGCCATGCTCACCGCCCCGCCCAGGGTGCCGCTGCCGCCGAGGGTCGCGCCATTGGCAACCTGCACCGCGCCGCTGTTCAAGGTGCCGTTGACCAACAGGCTGCCGGCATTGACGTTGGTGTTGCCGGTGAAGGTGTTGTTACCGCTCAGCAGCAAGGCGCCGGTGCCGGTTTTGTTCAACACCCCGGCGCCGGTGAGGTTGCCGGTGTAGGTGCCATCCGTTGCCTGCTCGAAGGTCAGGGTCGCGTTGTTGGCGATGGCCCCTTGCAGGCTGTTGGTGGAGCCGGTGGTGGTGCCGCCGTTCAGGGTGGTGCCGCCGGTATAGGTGTTGGCGCCGGTCAGCAACAGTGCGCCGTTGCCGTTTTTCACCAGGCTGCCGTTGCCGCTGACGACGCCATTCAGGGCCAGGTCATGGTTGCCAGCCAGGGTCAGCGGGCCGCCCAGGTTGATGGCATTGGCCAGTTGCAGGTCGGTGCTGCCGTCCAGTTGCGCAGCGCCGCCGACCGTCAGTGCGCCAGTGCCGAGGGCGGCGTTATTGCCAAGTACCAGTTGGCCGGCATTCAAGCCAGTGCCGCCGGTGTAGGTATTGGCGCCATTGAGGGTCAAGGTTGCCGCACCTTTTTTCAGCAGGCTACCCGCCCCGCTGATGACGCCATTGAGGGTCAGCGCATTGGTGCCGCCAATCGCCAAGGCGCCATTGAGGACCGCAGCGTTGCCCAGCGTCACGGCCGCATTGCTGTCCAGGGTGGTGCCGTCTGCGGTGGTCAAAACACCAGTGCCCAGCGCATTGTTGCTGCCAACCACCAGCGTGCCGCCATTGAGCGCCGTCCCACCGGTGTAGGTGTTGGCGCCGTTGAGCACCAGCGTGCCGGTGTCGAGCTTGGCCAGTGTACCGGCACCGGCCAGGGTCACGCCGAGGGTGGCGGTGGCATTGGGATCAACACGAATCGCCGTGTTGCCGGTACCGCCATTCACCAGGTTAAGCACGCCCGCCGTGCCGGAGGCCAGGTTGTAGCCGTCGGTGACGAACTGCATGCCGGTGATGTTTTGCGTGCCGTCCACGCTCACGTTGCCCGCCGTACCCTGGAACACCGCAAAGCTGTTGTTCCAGTTCTGGTTGAGCGTGCCGTCGACGTTGGTCCAGTTGGTCAGCCCGGTGCCCCAGGTGCCGTTGCCGCCTTCAATGGCGCCGTTGCCGATCAGGTTACCGCCGTCCCAGAACTGCACAGTGGTATTGGGTGCGGTGACCAGCAGGTTGACCTTGTTGCTGATGGCCGTCTGCACTTGCAGGTCGCCCGGGATCACACTGCCCGGCAAGGTGCCGAGGGTCAGGCCGTTGTCCGTCAGCGCCCCGGTGTAATTGATGATGTTGTAGACGCCACTGCCAAAGCCGCCGATATCGGTGACGTTGAGGCTGCCGTCCAGGGTCAGGTTGCCGCCGACATTCAGCAGCCCGCTGCCACCGCCGACCACCGGAGTGCCCAGGCCGACATCCAGGTTGGCGTTGGCGCCGAGTACCAGTGAGCCCACCGACAAGGTGCTGCCGGAGGTCAGGCCGATATGGCCACCGTCGGCCACGGTGACTGCGCCGGTCACAGAACCGGCACCGGTCAGGGTTGCGCCGTTGTTGACCGCCACCGTGCCACTGGCCAGCGAACCGCCGACATTCAAGGTGCCGCCGTTGACGTTCGCAGCGCCAGTGATGCCATTGGTGCCGGTCAGGTTGAGCACGCCGGTGCCGTTTTTATCCAGGCCTCCCGCGCCGTTCAGTGCGCCGGCGAAGGTGTTGTTCAGGTTGCTGCCGCCCACGGCCAAAGTGCTGCCGCCAGCGACTTGGACCACGCCATTGCCAGCCAGGGTATTGAGGTTGGCATTGCCACCCAGGTTCAGGCTGGCGCCGGTACCCACGGTGACGCCCGAGGCATTGCCCAGTGCGCCATTGCCAAGCGTAGTCAGGCTGCCGCCCAACACATTCAACGGGCCGGTAAAGGTGTTGTTGCCAGTGAGCAGCAGGTCTGCCGCGCCGTTTTTGATCAGCGCCGCGTTGCCCGCCAGCACACCGGCAAGGGTCAGGTTGTTATTGCCGGCCACGGTCAGGTCAGCGTTGAGGTTGACGGCGTTGGCCAGCACCAGTGGCGCACTGTTATCCAGCGTACCCGCCCCGGCGACAGTCAAGGCGCCCGAGCCCAGGCCGGCGGCATTGCCGACGGTCAGCGTACCTGCATTCAGGGTGCTGCCGCCGCTGTAGGTATTGGCACCATTGAGCGTCAGGTTGGCGTTGCCGTTCTTGATCAGAGAGCCTGCGCCATCAACTACCCCGTTCAGGCTCAAGTCGTTGCTGCCGCCCACGGTCAGTGCGGCATTGAGGGTGGTGTTATTGGCCAGGGCCACAGCGCTGCCGGTGTCCAGCGTTGCGGCACCGTTGACGGCCAGGTTGCCGCTGCCCAACGCCGCGCCGTTACCCAGCGTCAAGGAACCCGCATTCAATTGGGTGCCCCCGAGGTAACCGTTCGCGCCGTTGAGCGTCAGGTTCGCCGCCCCGCTTTTGGTCAGGCTGCCCGCGCCATTCACCAAACCGTTGAGGGTCAGGTCGGCGCTGCCGAGCACTCCCAGGTTGCCGGCCAGGTTCAGTGTATTGGCCAGGGCCACTGCCGTACTGGTGTCGAGGGTGGTACCGGCGGCCGCGTTCAACGCGCCTGCACCCAGCGCGGTGCTGGAACCCAGGATCAGCCCGCCCGCGTTCAGTGCGGTAGGCCCGGTGTAGGTGTTATTACCATTCAGGGTCAGGCTGGCGATACCGTTTTTGATCAAGCTACCCGCGCCCGCCACGGTGCCTGCCAGGGTCAGCGCATTGCTGCCGCCGAGCGTCAGCGTGCCGTTGACGTTCAGCGCATTCGCCAAGCTGACCGCCGTGTTGCTGTCCAGCGTGGTGCCGTTGGCCGTGGTCAATGTGCCGCTGCCCAACGCACTGTCATTGCCGACCACCAACGTACCGCCATTGAGCGCGGTGCCGCCGGTGTAGGTGTTGACCCCGTTGAGCACCAGGGTGCCGGCATCGAGTTTGGCCAGGGTGCCGCCGCCGTTGAGGGTGACGCCCAGGGTGGCGGTAGCGTTGGGATCGACCCGCACCGCCGTATTGCCGCCGGTGCCGTTGAACAGCGTCAAGGCCCCCGCTGCTCCGCCCACGACGTTATAGCCATCGGTGACAAACTGCAGGCCGGTGATGGCTTGCGCGCCGTCCACGGTGACGGTCCCCGCCGTGCCCTGGAACACCGCAAAGCTGTTCGGTACCCAGGCGGCGTTGAACGAGCCGTTGACGCCGGTCCAGTTGGTGCTGCCGGCGGCCCAGGTCCCGCTGCCGCCGTCGATGGCACCATTGCCGGTGGTCTGGCTGCCGTCCCAGAACTGCACATTGGTGTTGCCATTGACCAGCAGGTTGATCTGGTTGCCGATCGCGGTTTGCAGGTCCAGGTCAGTGGCCGGAATGTTCACCGGCAGGCTGCCCAGTTGCAGGCCATTGTTGGTGAGAAGGCCGGTGTAGTCGATCAGCCGGTAAATGCCGGGGCCGAAGCCGCCGATATCGCTGACATTCAGGGTGCCGTCCAGGGTCAGGTTACCGCCCACGTTGATCAATGCCGTGCCGCCGGTGGACGGCGCGCCAAGGCCCGCGTCCAGGTTGGAATTGGCATTCAGCACCAGCGCGCCCACGTTCAGGGTGCTGCCGGAGTTGACCGCCAGGTGGCCGCCATCCGCGATATTCACACTGCCCAGCACCGTGCCGGTGCCGCCGAGGGTCGCACCGCTGCCGACCCCGACAGTGCCACTGGCCAGCGAGCCATTGACCAGCAAGCTGCCCGCGTTGACCTGCGTGTCGCCGGTCAGCAGGCTAAGGCCGGTCAGGGTCAAGGCGCCGCTGCCCTCTTTGGCAAAGTTGCCCAGGCCTGCCAGTACCCCGCCGAAGGTACTGTTGAGGTTATTGCCACCCACACTCAAGGTGCTGCCGGTGCCGACCGTCGCCAGCCCGCTGCCGGTAAGTTCGCCCAGGCTGGCGGAGCCGCCCAGGTTCAGGGCTGCACCGCCCGTCAGGTTGACCCCGGCGCCAACGCCCAACGCGCCGTTGCCCAGTGTGGTGAGGCTGCCCGATTGCACATCAAACAAACCGCTGAAGGTGTTGTTGCCAGTCAAGGTCAGGTCTGCGGAACCGGTTTTGATCAGGCTGCCGCTGCCCGCTACAACGCCGCCCAGGGTCAAGCTGTTATTGAGGCCGCCTACGGTCAGGCCAGCATTGACGTTGACCGCATTGGCCAGCACCAACGGTGCGCTGTTGTTCAAGGTTGCCGCACCGCCGACCGTCAGCGCGCCGGAGCCCAAAGCCGCTGCGCTGCCCAGGGTCAAGGTGCCCGCGTTCAGCGTGGTGCCGCCCTGGAAGGTATTGATGCCATTGAGCGTCAGGTCTGCAGCGCCGTTTTTGACCAGCGCGCCGGTGCCACTGACGAGGCCGCCCAGCGTCAGGTCATTGTTGCCGGCCGCCGTCAGATTGGCGTTCAGGACCACGCCGTTGCCAACCGTCAGCACCGCGTTGTTATCCAGGCTCGCCGCCCCGCCGACGGTCAGGTTGCCCAGGCCAAGTGCCGCGTTGTTGCCCAGGGTCAAGGTACCGGCATTCAAGGTCGTGCCGCCGAGGAAGCCATTGGCACCATTGAGGGTCAGGTTGGCCGCGCCACTTTTGGTCAGGCTGCCGACACCATTGATGGCGCCGCCCAGGGTCAGGTCAGCGGTGCCGCCGATGCCCAGGTTACCCGCCAGGTTGATGGCATTGCTGACGGTGGTCACTGCGGTGGCATCCAGCGTCGTACCGTTAGCCGTATTCAAGGCGCCGGCACCGAGTGCCGAGTTGGACGCCAGGATCAATCCGCCCGCGTTCAAGGCCACCGGGCCGAGGAAAGTGTTGTTCCCGCCGAGGGTGAGGTTGGCCGCGCCGTTTTTGATCAGGCCGCCCACGCCACCAATCACACCGTTGAGGGCCAGCGCATTGCTGCCGCCGATGTTCAGGTTGCCGTTGAGGGTCACGCCGTTGCCGAGCGCTGCCGCGGTGTTGCTGTCCAGCGTCGTACCGGCTGCCGCCGTCAACACGCCGCTGCCCAGCGCGGTATTGCTGCCAACCACCAGAGTGCCGCCGTCCAGCTGGGTACCGCCGCTGTAGGTGTTGTTTCCGCCGAGGACCAGGGTGCCGGTATCCAGTTTGTTGATCAGCCCGGTACCGTTGATATCCACGCCAATGGTACCGGTAACGCCTGGATCGACACGCACCGCCGTCACACCGACCCCGTTGTTGACCGCCGTCAACACGCCGCCCGTCCCGTTGACCAGGGTGTAGCCGTCGGTCACGAACTGCAGGCCGGTAAAGGCTTGCGCGCCGTCTACCGTCACCGTGCCCGCCGTGCCCTGGAACACTGCGAAGCCACCGCCCCAGGTCTGATTGGTGTTGCCGTCGGCCGAAGTCCAGTTGGTGCCAACGCCGGTCCAGGTGCCCGTACCGCCATTGACGATGCCGTCAGACACTGTGTTGCTGCCATCCCAGAACCGGATGTTCGGCGCGGACACCACCAGGTTGACCTGGTTGCCCACCGAGGTTTGCACCAACAGATCGCCCAGGCCATAACCCGTTGGCGCCGTGGCCACGTTGAGGCCACCGCTGAGCGCGCCGGTGTAGTTGATCAATCGATAGACACCAACACCAAAACCGCCGGCATCAGTGACGTTCAGGTTGCCAGCCAGGGCGACGTTGCCGCCCACGTTCAGCAAGGAAGTGGTCGACGGTGCGCCCAAGGCGACGTCCATGTTCGAGCCGGCATTCAGGGTCAAGCTGCCGGCTGACAAGGTGTTGCCGCTGCTCAGCGCCAGGTGCCCGCCGCTGTTGACATTGACCGCGCCCAACAGCGAGCCGGTGCCAGTCAGGGTGCCGCCGGTATTGACGTTGACAAGGCTGCTGGCCAGCGAGCCGCTGAGGTTCAACGTACCGCCATTGATGGCCGTGTTGCCGGCGAGGCCATTGATGCCGGTGAGGTTGAGGGTGCCGGTACCCACCTTGATCAAACCGCCCGCGCCGCTGAGGTCGCCGTCAAAGGTGCTGGTGGTGTTGACCCCGCCGATAGTGAGATTGGTGCCGCCGCCCAGTTGCACGCCACCCGCGCCGCTCAGGCCCGCCAGGCTGGCATCGACGCCCAGGTTCAGGGAAGCACCGGCACTGACGTTGGCGCCGGAACTGCCACCCAGCGCGTTGGCACTCGCCAGCGTGACGCTGCCGGAAAGCACATCCACGGCCCCGGTGAAGGTGTTGTTGCCGCTCAAGGTCAAATCAGCCAAGCCATTTTTGATCAGGCCACCGGCGCCGCTGACCACGCCGCCAAGGTTCAGGTCGTTGTTGCCGGCAAGAGCCAGGTTGGCGTTCAACGCAATGTCATTGCCCAGGGTGAAGGCTGCGCTGTTATCCAAAGTGGCTGCGCCACCGACGGTTAAAGCACCGCTGCCAAGTGCGCCTGCCGAACCGAGGGTCAAGCTGCCAGCGTTGAGCGTGGTACCGGCGCTGAAGGTGTTCACGCCGTTGAGTGTCAGGTTGCCCACCCCGTTTTTAGTCAAGGTACCCGTACCGCTGACCACGCCGCCGAGGGTCAGGCCATTGGTACCTCCGACACTCAGGCCGGCGTTGAGAATGACGTTGTTGCCCAGGGCAACCGAGGCGTTGCTGTCCAGGATCGCGGCGCCACCGATGGTCAGGTTTCCCACCCCCAAGGCCGAGTTGTTGCCAACGGTCAGGGAGCCTGCGTTGAGGGTGGTACCGCCCAGGAAGCTATTGGCGCCGCTGAGGATCAGGTTGGCCGCGCCGTTTTTGGTCAGGCTGCCAGCGCCATTGATCGCACCGGTGAGGCTGAGGTCCGCGCTGCCGCCAACCCCCAGGTTGCCGGCGAGGTTGACGTTGTTGTTCAGGCTGACGTTCGCATTGGCGTCCAGGGTCGTGCCCCCTGCGGCGTTCAAGGCACCAGAGCCCAATGCCGTGGCAGCCCCCACCACCAACTTGCCCGCATTCAGCGCAGTGTTGCCCAAATAGGAATTGGCGCCATTGAGGACCAGGTCGGCCGTGCCGTTTTTGATCAGCCCGCCGACGCCTGACACCACGCCGCCCAGCGTCATGGCATTGCTGCCACCCAGGGTCACGTTGCCGCCCAGGTTGACGTTGTTAACCAGGTTGACTGCAGCGCTGGCATCTAGCGTGGTGCCGTTTCCTGCGTTCAGCACGCCGGTGCCCAGCGCCGTATCGGAGCCGACTTGCAGCGTCCCCGCGTTCAGTGAGGTGCTGCCGGTGTAGGTGTTGGCTCCGGAGAGGTTGAGGGTCGAGGTACCGGTTTTGATCAAGTTGGCGCCGCCACTGATAACGCCACCCAAGGTCAGGGGGTTGGCGCCGCCTGCCGTCAGGTTGGCATTGAGCGCAATCGCATTGTTGATCGTCAGATTGGTGTTGGTGTTCAGCGTGCCCGCGCCCGCTACGGTCAGCGCGCCGGTGCCCAGTGCGGCGGCGTTGCCCAGGGTGAGCGAACCGGCATTCAATGTGGTGCCGCCCTGGAAGGTGTTGGCACCGTTAAGGGTGACGGCCGCAGCACCGTTCTTGATCAGCGCCGACGCGCCGTCGATCACGCCGCCAAGGGTCAGCCCGTTCGCGCCGGCCAAGGTCAGGTTGGCGCCGAGGTTGATGGCATTGGCCAGGTTGACGCCGCCGCTATTGTCCAGGGTTGCAGCGCCGGTCACGCTCAGTGCGCCGCTGCCCAGCGCCAGGTTGCTGCCGGCATTCAATGTGCCGCCGTTGAGCACGGTGCCGCCCTGGAAAGTATTGACGCCGTTGAGCAGCAGCGCAGAGGCGCCATTCTTGGTCAGGCCGCCAACGCCCGTGATGGCTCCCAACAGGCCCAGGTTCTGGGTGCCGGCAAGCGTCAAATTACCCGCCAGATTCAAGCCATTGTTGAGGATAAGCGCTGCACTGGAATCCAGCGTGGTACCGGCCGCAGCGTTCAACACACCGCCTGCGCCCAGGGCCGTGTTATTCCCCAGGATCAGGGTACCGGCGTTAAGGTCCGTATTGCCGGTGTAGGTGTTGGCGCCACCCAGCGTCAGTGTTGCCGTACCGTTTTTGGTCAGGCTGCCCGCACCGGAAATGATGCCTCCCAGGCCCAACGCCTGGGTACCGCCGAGGGTCAAGGCACCGGTCAAGTTGACCGCGTTAGAGAGATTCACCGCAGTGCTGGTATCCAGTGAAGTTCCCGCCGCCGTATTGAGCGCGCCTGTGCCCAGGGCGGTGCTGGAACCGAGGACCAGGCCACCGCCATTGAGCGTGGTAGCCCCGGTGCGTGTGTTGTTGCCGGTCAACGTCAGCAGGCTTGCGCCGTTTTTGGTCAGGCTGCCGGCCCCTGACATCACGCCACTGAGCGTCAGCGGGTTGGTTCCCGTCAGGGTCAGGTTGCCCGTCAGGGCCATATTGTTGGTCAGTAACGAAGCGCCGCCGGTATCCAGGCTCGCAGTGCCCGTCACATTCAGGCCATTGGTGCCCAAGGCGTTATTGTTGCCCAGCACCAACGTGCCGGCGCCCAGGCTGGTGGTGCCGGTATAGGCCGTGTTGTTGCCATTGAGGGTCAGGCTGCCGGTGCCGGTTTTGGTCAGGTTTGATGACCCGCTGATGACGCCGTCGAGTGTCAAGGCACCCGCGCCAGTGGCAGTCAACGCACTGTTGAGCGTGAATGCGTTGGACAGGTTCACCGTACCTGGCGCCGTCAACACCGCCGCGCCGATGATCGAGACGGCACCGGTACTGAAGGCCTGGCTACTGCCCAGCTGCACCGTGCCACCGTTGAGTGTGGTAGTGCCGCCGTAGGTGTTGGCCGCGCCGAGGGACAATTGGCCTGAGCCAAGCTTGGTCAAACCGCCGGTTCCGGAAATGACTCCGGACAACGTCAAACCGTTGATGCCCTGGACGGTTAACCCCCCCGCCCCCAGGGAAATCAGGTTGGCCAAGTTCAAACCGGCGTTGCTCGCCTGGATGATCCCGCCATTGGAAGTCAGCACGCCGCTGCCGAACACCTGGCTGTTATTGATCTGCGCAACACCGCCATTGAGTGTGGAACTGCCGCTGACCAAAGGCCCTTGCAGGGTCCAGGTACCGCTGTTGATCGTCAGGTTGTTGAAGTTGGTGTAGACGGCACTCGATGCGGTGCCGGTGCCAGTGGTGCCACCGCCCAGACCGACCGGGTTTTGCAGGATCAGTGTGTTGGCACCGGCCGCCCCGCCATCAATCGTGCCCGTCGGGGCGAAGTTCAGGTCAATACCGATCAAGCCGCCAAGGCCGACGCTGACTTGAACGCCATCCCCCACGTTGACACTGGAGCCCGTAATTGCCGTGAAGGTATTGGTGCTGCCCGCCCCCATCGAAACGCCGCCGGTAATGTTACCGGCGTTGGTAAAGTTGTTGCCCGCAGCGGAAGTCTGGAAAGCCACCCGCCCATTGAGGGTGCCGGTGCTGCTGTTGGTCATGTTGACCTGTGAGCCACCGTACACACCCACCACCGGGGTATCGGCCAGCGTAATCCCGCCTACGGACAGGCCGGTTGACGTAATAGTGCCGTTGTTGGTGATGTTGGTCGTACCGGTCGAGCCGTTATTGACCGCAATACCCAACCCGTCGATGCTCGTCAGGTTAAGCCCCAGCAGCATCCCGGTGCCGCGAATGAGCCCGGTGGTATTGTTGATCACATTGATGGTACTGGCCGCACCCGAACCGATAAACGCACCGCCGCTCAACACGGACACCAGCCCCAGCAGCGCCGGGTCCAAGGTCCCGGAGTTGTTAAGGGTGATGTTGTCCCCGGTGAGATTCAGTACCTTGCCCGCCAGCGTCGCATTCATCTGCGCGCCATTGGTCACGTTGACCGTGAGGCCGCTGGTGGCACTGGAGAAATCGTTGAGAAACAGCGGAAGGGTGGGTACACCCGAACAGGTGATGGTTGAACCCGCCGCCGAGCACGTGGCCAACGCCTCGGGACTCGCCAGGCCCACCATCACCCCCACGATGCCCAGGCGGATTGCCATATTCAGAGGGGAAATACGAGAAATACCGGCAGCCGCAAGTCTTCTGTCCACGTTCAACTCCTTCGTGGTTCAAGCCTTTCATCCATGAATGCGCAGAAGCCTTCTTATAAAGATCCACACGCATCGAATTCGAGATGCCTGACCGTGGTGACAACTGATCTAGTTTGTCGAAACGGTAGTAGACCTACAGAAAAGTCATTGAATTAAATGGTATTAATACTTTCGTAAATAGCCTGTAAGAATGGGATTACACCTAACATCCATTGACTATCGCGATAAAAACACAGGTTTCAAAACGTAAAAAAGCGCTCTAATGGCGCCCTGCTGATTGGCTTTAAAGATCCTGGAGTTCGCAATGCCCCATGAAGGCAACCTGTTACAAGCAGCCGTGGTATTCCTGCTCGCCGCTGTGCTGACCGTGCCTTTGGCCAAGCGCCTGCAACTGGGCGCGGTACTGGGCTATCTGTTCGCCGGTGTGATCATCGGCCCGTCGGTATTGGGCCTGGTGGGCAACCCGCAAAGCGTTGCGCAGTTCTCGGAACTGGGTGTGGTGTTGCTGCTGTTCATCATCGGCCTGGAACTGTCACCCAAACGTTTATGGGTGATGCGCAAAGCCGTGTTCGGCGTCGGCCTGGCCCAGGTGTTGCTGACCGGTTTGGTGATGGCGGTGATCGCGCTGTGGCTGTTTGGCCAACCCTGGAACAGCGCGATTGTGCTGGGCCTGGGCCTGGCGCTCTCCTCCACTGCCTTCGGCCTGCAAAGCCTGGCCGAGCGCAAGGAACTCAACCAGCCTCACGGGCGCCTGGCCTTTGCGATTCTGCTGTTCCAGGACATCGCCGCCATCCCGCTGATCGCCATGGTGCCGCTGCTGGCCGGCAGTGATCACCCCGCCACCGAAGCCCAAGGCGCGCAGCACGTGTTGCAGATTCTCGGCAGCATCGCCGTGGTGATCATCGGCGGGCGCTACCTGTTGCGGCCGGTGTTTCGCATCGTAGCCAAAACCGGCCTGCGTGAAGTGTCCACCGCCACCGCGTTGCTGGTGGTGATCGGCACGGCGTGGTTGATGGAACTGGTGGGGGTGTCCATGGCCCTCGGGGCCTTCCTCGCCGGCTTGCTGCTGGCGGACTCGGAATACCGTCACGAACTGGAATCCCAGATCGAGCCGTTCAAGGGCTTGCTGCTGGGCCTGTTCTTTATCAGCGTGGGCATGGGCGCCAACCTCAGCCTGCTGCTCAGCGCGCCACTGGTGGTGATCGGGCTGACGCTGCTGCTGATCGGTTTGAAACTGCCCCTGTTGTACGCCGTGGGCCGGCTGGCAGGTGACCTCAATCGCGAAAGCGCCCTGCGCCTGGGCGTGGTGCTGGCGGCAGGCGGTGAATTTGCCTTTGTAGTGTTCAAGATCGGCCGCGACCAGGGCCTGTTCGAGCCACACCTCTACGACATTCTGGTGCTGACCATCACGCTGTCCATGGCCGTGACCCCGCTGCTGTTGCTGATATGTCCAAAGCTGTTCAAGCCCAAAGCCAAACCCGTGGAAGTACCCGAGGAATACCGCACCATCGAAAGTGATGCACCACGCGTGGTGATCGCGGGCATGGGCCGTATGGGCCAGATCGTCGCGCGGATCCTGCGTGCACAAAACGTCTCGTTCATTGCCCTCGACACCTCGGTGGAAACCATCGAGCTGACCCGCAGCTTCGGCGGCATGCCGGTGTTCTACGGCGACCCCCAACGCCCGGAAATCCTCCACGCGGCCAAGGTCGATCAGGCCGAGTTCTTCGTGATCGCCATGGACGACCCGGAGATCAACATCAAGACCGCCGAACTGGTGCGCAACCTCTACCCGCACATGAAGATCATCGCCCGCGCCCGTAACCGCCAGCACGTTCACCGCCTGGTCGACCTGGACGCCTCGCCGGTGCGCGAAACCTTCTATTCCAGCCTGGAAATGAGCCGCCGTACCCTCGTCGGCCTTGGCTTGACCCAAGCCCAGGCGGATGCGCGCATCACCCGCTTCAAGAACCACGACCTGCAAGTCCTCGCCGCCCAGCACGCGGTATACGACGACGCGGCCAAGGTGATGCAAACCGCCCAGGAAGCCCGGACAGAATTGGCGCGATTGTTTGAGATGGACCGGCTTGAGGAAGAGTCCGACAAGGTGTAAGCCGACGGGTGAACGAAATTGCGAATTTTCTGACAGAATACGCCGCAATTTCGTTCATCACTGGAGCGCTTCATGGCTACTTTCACCAAGACCGCCGCCCTGCTGGCCCTAGCGCTCACCGCCGGCAGCGTACTCGCCGCTACCAAACCGTCAACACAGACCATCTCCACCCTGGACGGCAAGTTCACCTTCAACCTGCCCAAGGCCTACACGGCCGACACCCTGCCCTCCGGCAAGACGGAGGATGGCACCGCCAATACCCAAGGCACCCTATACGCCAACGCGACCACGAAAAGTGTGGTGATCGTCGCCGAAACCGAGCGCAACGACGGGGCAAGCATCAAAGACAACGACCCGCAATTCCTCGATGGCGCCGTGACCGATTTCGTCAAGGACCAGAGCGCCGCGCTCCCGGACTTCAAGAAACAAGGCGAGAAAAAACTGACCTTCAAAGGCCTCGGTTTGCGCCAAGTGGACAGCACGGCCACACAGGGCGGTGGCAAGACCTTGAACTCGACCTTTCTGGGCGGCTCGGGCAACCACCTGCTGGTGATCCAGGCGATTTCCCGCGCGGATGATGTGAAGGGGCATGCCGAATTGGTGAAGCAGATCACCGGCGGTAAGTAACCTGATCGCTCTAGCCACTTAGAACCCATGTGGGAGCTGGCTTGCCTGCGATAGCGATTTACCAGTCAACCCTGCGGTGGCTGATACACCGCTATCGCAGGCAAGCCAGCTCCCACATTTTTTTGACCGTGTTTACTTCAGGCTCTTTTCCAGCCAGGCCTTGAGGTCCTGTATTTCCGCCTCACTCACGGTATGTGGCATGCCCACATACCCATGAAACTCCGGCTTCAACCCCAGCCCCGTCAACACTTCATTCGCCCGGGTTGCCGACACATACGGCAGCGCCTGATCCAGCGTGCCGTGGCCTATAAAGATCGCCAGCTTGTCCAGCGCCGCCTCCGGCTTGAGCTCGGCCTTGAGCACCGGCAACACGCTGCCACTCAACGCCGCAATCCCGCGTACCGACTCCGGCTGACGCAGCCCGACTTCGTAAGCCATGATCGCGCCCTGGCTGAACCCCACCAGAAATACCCGATCGCGTTGAGTGTGGTACTTGGCAGTGGCCTGGGTCACGAAGGCTTCGATCAGTTTGGCGCTGCGTTGCAGGTCAGCGGTTTCGCCGTCGTAATCGCCATCGCCGGGCTTCCTGGCGAACCAGCGATACCCGTTCGAATCCACCGGCATCGGCGCGCGGGCCGACAGGTAAGTCCAGGTCGACGGCAGTTCGTCCTTGATGCCAAACAGGTCTTCCTCGTTACTGCCAAAGCCGTGCAGGAAAATCACCAGCGGCTGGTTACGCGCCTCACTCTGGGTCTGTTCCAGGTACGTCAGCGGCAAGTCCGTGTGCAAGCTGGAATCGGCATGGACGGCACCGGCTGACAACGCCAGCGCCAGGGCAAGCAGTTTGAGCATGGAAAGCGACCTCAAGGTTTGCGCAACAGGTAAGTGTCCATAATCCAGCCATTTTCCAGGCGTGCCGCCTTGCGCACCCGTTGGATTTCGTCAGCCACTTGCGCCACTTTGCCGCTGATCAGGATTTCATCCGGCGTGCCCAGGTAGGCGCCCCAGTAGATGTCCAGGTCTTGATCGGCCACGGTGCGGTAGGAATCTTCGGCGTCGAGCATCACCACCAGCGTGTCGGCATCACTCGCCTGCCCTGCGGCCAGACGGCGCCCGGTGGTGATCTCGATGGAACGGCCGATGCGGTTCAGCGGCACCTTATGCTGCGCGGCCAGGGCCTGCACACTGGTGATGCCAGGGATCACTTCGAACTCAAACTCAGCGCGGCCGCTGGCAAGAATCGCCTGCAGGATACGAATCGTGCTGTCGTACAACGCCGGGTCGCCCCAGGCCAGGAAAGCGCCTACTTCGCCGTCGATCATTTCCTCGTTGATCATGCGCTCGAAGGTCTGCTGCTTGTCGCGGTTCAGATCCTGCACGGCGGTGGTGTAATCAATGTCACCGCGCACGCGCTCGGGGCAGTCAGCCTCGACGAAGCGGTAGCCGGGCTCGCTGATGTAGGTCTCGCAGATCTCGCGGCGCAGGTCGATCAGCTTGTCTTTACTCTGGCCCTTGTCCATCAGGAAAAACACGTCGGTGCGGTTCAGCGCCTTCACGGCCTGCATCGTGATGTAGTCAGGGTTACCGGCGCCAATGCCGATGATCAGGATGCGTTTCATGGGTTGCTCTCATTGCGGGGCGTGGATTTTGCCATGTTCGCGCGCTCAGGCGTGAGTTTCCAGGCGCAGGCGCCACAGGTTGTTGAAACGCAGTTCGGTGGCAGACAGCGGCTCGACGTCGATCCGGTAGAACATCGAGACAGGAAACTGCATGACGTACAGCATGGCGGCGCGGATCACGAAGGGATGGGTGACGGCGACCACATGGCCAGGCTGGGTTTCCAGCGCCTTCATCCATTGCCCGACACGAACACAGAGCTGATCCACCGATTCGCCACCATGGGGCGCACTGGCGCTGTCGGTCATCCAGGCCATCAGTGAATCGCTTTCCAGCTCACGGATGGCCTGACCTTTCCAGCCACCGAAATCGCCATCTCGCAGCGCCCCATCAATGTCTGCGTCATCACCGAACAAGCCTGCCGTCTGCCGGGTTCTGGCTTCGGGCGCGCACATCAGGCGCCGGTTCTTCTTGTAGCGACCCGCCAGGGACAAGGCCGCGCCCTGCCAGTCCATCAAGACGGATTCGTCATCAGGAAACCGCCCCTGTTTTTGAAGGGGCGTGAGGGCATGGCAAATCAGGGTCAAGCGGGTGGCCAGCATCACAATTCACTCTGTTTCGGCGCGCAGTCAGCGTAGACTCGCCAAGTTGTTTCAACATGTTACAACGAACATGAAACAGGAAGCCGGTTCAAACCCGGCGCGGTCGCGCCACTGTATTCGGCCTCACAGCCGTAAGCCAGACCCTGTTTCAGCCCTCTCGCTATCCATTTCGGGACGCGTCATCCCTGGAGGTTTTCATGGCTAACACCGCTGCAACAAACCCTGATGTCTATGTGCCGACCATCCCCCTGGGCGAAATCCTGCCCTGGGCGATCTTCGGCGGCCTGCTGTTGCTGCTGGCGATCTACTTCGTCGGCGCCGAGCAAGGCGCCACGGCCGTGTTCAAAGGCATGTATGTGCACGAGTTTGTGCACGACGGCCGCCACCTGCTGGGTTTCCCCTGCCATTAATTGATAAGAGAGACATGACATGACAGGGCATTTACTCGTACGCGGGATGCTGGTGGGCTTGCTCGCCGGCGTGTTGGCGTTTGGCTTCGCCAAGACCTTTGGTGAGCCGCAGATCGACAAGGCCATCGCCTTTGAAGACCAGATGGCACAGATGCACGGCGATGCGCCGGAAGAAGAACTGGTGAGCCGCGAGGTGCAAAGCACCTTTGGCCTGTTCACCGGCGTGGTGGTGTACAGCGTATCCCTGGGCGGCATCTTCGCCCTGGTGTTCGCCTACTCCCTGGGCCGCATCGGCAAGGTCGGCCCGCGCGGCCTGGCGGCGCTGCTGGCATTGGCGGCCTTCGTCACCCTCATCGTGGTCCCAGGCCTTAAATACCCGGCCAACCCGCCGTCGGTGGGTGACCCCGAGACCATCGCACAGCGCACCAAACTGTTTTTCCTGATGCTGCTGGTATCGGTGGCCGCCGCCGTGATCGCGATCAACGCCGCACGCAAGCTGATCGCCCGCCGTGGCCTCTGGGCCGGCGCCATCCTTGGCGTGGTGCTGTACCTCGTGATCGTGTCGGTGGCCGGCAGCCTGTTCCCGGTGATCAACGAAGTGCCCGAGCAATTCTCCGCCGTATTGCTGTGGAAATTCCGCGTGGCGTCCCTGGGTATCCAACTGGTGCTGTGGACCACCCTGGGCCTGGTATTCGGTGCTGTGGCCGAACGCAAATTGAGCCAGCCACAGGCAAGGTTCAACTCGTAATGCGTTAGATCCCCGGACGGGCCAGGTACCACACCTGATAGCCCGTCCCGGGATGTGCTGCGTCCAGCGCCGCTGCCGACAAGGTGATCCGTATCAAGCGCCAGGCCTGCACATCCAGCGCCAGGAATACCGCGAACGTGTCGCTGCTATCCGCCAGCTGTTGGTTGCGCACTTTCTCCTCGGCCAGGATCGCAGCCCGATCCGCACCCGGCTCCAGCGGCCATTCTTCCCGATACAAACTCAACGCGTTCTGCGCCGGGCCCCGTTGCACGTCCAGCGGCAGCCAGCTCTCGATGTGCGGGCGGCCAAAGCTGTCGAGCACCTTCTGAAAGCGTGCCCCCAGCAAAAAATCAGCGGCCTGCAACGGGTCGGCCCACAGGTACACCGACGAGTACAGGTTGCCCCCACGCTCCTGGCCGATAAACGCCTTGAACAGCAACCCTTCAGCGTGATCCCACAACGGCCCCAACTGTGCTGCGCGGCGGCGAATCACGCCCATGTCGTAATCGGCAGGCAGGCGGTGTGAATACTGTTTGGCAAACATGGCGAAACTCCCGTGCAAGATGAGATTGCAGCTTGCGCAGGGCCGATGATTTCAACAAGATATCATCCGATATAAGTGCAATAAGGAGTTGAAATGACTGATGCACTCAAACCCCTGGATATCGACACCGTACAGGCCTTCGTGCTGGTGGCTGACTTCACCAGTTTCACCCGCGCGGCCGAAGCCCTCGACACCTCGCAGGCCGCCATCAGCCTCAAGCTCAAACGCCTTGAAGAACGCCTCGGTTATCGCCTGCTGGAGCGCACCCCGCGCCATGTAAGGCTGTCGCCCCGGGGCGAGCAGTTCATCGTCGCCGCTCGCGCGTTGCTCAATGCCCATGAACGCGCCTTGGGTGACATGGGCACTCAAGCACCGAGGCGCTTGGTGATCGGCATCAGCGACCACGTGGCGGGGCCGGACTTGCCGTTGTGGCTCAGCCGATTGGCGGCGTATGACCCAATGGTGATTCTTGAAGTGCGCATCGCTTCCTCGCGCGACCTGGTCGCCGCCTTTGATCGCAACGAACTGGACGCGGTGATCGTGCGCAACGAGGGCGACCGCCAGGACGGTGACGTACTGGCGGTGGAGCGCTTCGGCTGGTTTGCCGCACCGACCTGGCAGCACAGCCCGGGCACTCCACTGCGTATGGCGACCATGGCGGCGCCTTGTGGGGTGCGGCATTTGGCAACGCGGGCGCTGGATGAGGCGAACGTGGATTGGACCGAGGTGTTTGTCGGTGGCGGCGTGATGGCCGTGGGCGCAGCGGTCAGCGCGGGGTTGGGGGTGGCCGCCCTCGCCCATCGGGTAGCGCCGGCGGGGGCTGTGGAGGTCGGCGAACAATTCGGATTGCCGGTTTTGCCGGTCAGTGAGGTGGTGCTGTATAGCCGGATCAGCGATGCGCGTTCGCGGGAAACGTTGCGGGCGTTGAGTGCTACGTTTCGCGGGGTGTTGCAGCGGTAGTGGTTTTTTTGGGGGGGGGTGTACATATCCGTTTTTTCGGTGATGGCTGAGATTGGTTCCGCTCTTACAGCGGGTCACTTTGGAAAGGAGCCGGAATGCCGGCCCAGCCCAAAGTAACCAAAGGGCTCTTGCCCCAACACTCGGCACCTCGCCTAGGCTCGGTGTACCCGTAATCCGACAGGAATTTGGGGCTGCTACGCAGCCCAACGCGGGACAAGCCCGCTCACCACAACAGCCCTATCTGCTCGGGTTTATGCGTAGAGTTAAAGTTGTGTAGATACCTATGCTGCGATGGCATCAACCAGGTGTGCCTGTTGGACCGAGTTGTCTGCATCGCAGGCAGGCCAGCTCCCACAGAAAAGCAGAGCCGGACGCGATTAAAATTGTGGGAGCGGGCTTGCTCGCGAATACGGTCTGTCAGTTGACAGATTAATTGACTGATACACCGCATTCGCGAGCAAGCCCGCTCCCACAGTTTGGATCTTCATTTGTCTGAAGGAACGCAATCTACCCTGGCAAAAACAGCGCGTTTGCTTCAACCACTCAGGCCGCCGTGCTCTTGCTTTTGATCTTGGGCGCCCCGTTAAACCAAGCTGGCCGCACGCAGGCTTGAATCCGTGGGCAACCCGGCAGGACGCCGGGTTAGCCGTTACTCAAATAACGGATATGTACTCAAAAAACCCCATCATTCAAACCACTCCCGCCTCCCCTCAAACGTCCCCACAATCAACTCCACAATCACCCGCACCGAATCCAGGTCCCGCACCTGTGCATTCACCGCCAGCCAAACCTGGCGCTGCATGCGCTCATCCAGCAACCCCGGCAACGCCACCAACCCCCGGTCAAAACTGCTCATGTAATGCGGCAACAACCCGATGCACGCGCCACAGCGAATCATCTCCAGCATCAGCGAATACGCCTGCACCTGCACCACCGCCGCCAAGCGTTGCTCCACCACGCGGTTCCAGGGCTGCAACGCATCCACCTGCTCATCCGGCTGCCACTGCACCAGCATGTAGTCTTCAAGATCCTCCAGGCTGTCCGGGCGAGTCGTCAGTCGCGAATAGCGCTTGGCGATGTAGGGCAAATACTGCAACCGTGCCAAGGCCCGCGGCGCTTCAGTCACAAAGCTCGGGCCGGGTGCCGGGCCGTCGGCATCCGACAGCCAGAGCACCACATCTGCCTCTACCGCTTGCAGCGACATCTGGCTGTCGAGGGAAATAATGTCCAGGCGCACGCTGGCATTGCGGCGCAACAAGGCGATCAGGTCGCGCCCCAGAATGTCGTGCAGGATCGGTTCGGCCACCGCCAGGCGAATCAGCGGTTGCTCCACCACCGGCAACCGTCGCTCATTGGCCAGGGCCGCCAACTGCGCTTGCAATTGCTGACCGTCACGGCTCAGCACCAACCCGTTGCCCTGATACGTGAACAACGAATGGCGCACTTGTTCTTCCAACTGCGCCAGGCGCTTGCGCAGCAGTGTCGCCTTGATGTTCAAGCTGCGCGCCGCCTGCATGAAACAGCCACACCGCGCACTCACCAGAAAATAGCGCGCCACCTCCGGTTCGATCTCGTTGGCCAGTGCCAGCCAGGCATTGCGCGGTTCATTCGGCGTACGCCAGGCGGCAGCCCCCTGGGGGGCGGACGGTTCTAGAAATGCCATGGGAGACTCCCTGTCTTGTCGATCTTGTGCATCCATTGCAGGCCCGCGTGGCTACTCCAACGCCTTGTTCAGTTCAGCGCCGTCGATGCTCAAGGTGGCGGTGTTGAGCATGCCTTCCAGGTAAGCCTTGGCGATCTGCTCCTGGCGCTGGGCACGCAAGGCCTGGGTCAGGCGCTCACGCAGTTCATCCAGCGTGGCGGTGCGCGCCGGTTGCTGGCCGGTGAGTTTGAGCACATGGAAGCCCGCCGCGCTTTGCACCACGTCCGAGACTGCGCCGACCTTGAGCCGCGACACCGTGCCGCGCACCTCCGGAACCAGTTGCTGCAACGGTTGCAGGCCTGAATCGCCGCCGTGTTGAGAGGTGCCGGGGTCTTGGGAAAATTGCGTGGCCAGGGCGGCAAAATCCCCCGGCGCAGCCTGGGCCTTGCGGCTCAATTCCTGGGCCTGGCGGCGCACCGTGTCGAGGTTTTGCGGGTCATTGGCCGCGAGAAAAATCTGGCTGACCCGGTACAGCGGTGGCGTCACCCACTCAGACTTGCCGGCGTCATAGGCCTGCTGCAATTCCACCGCGCTGGGGTAGTCGGCCGGTACCTGGCTGACCGACAGCATGTAGTCGCGAAACACGATTTGCTCGGTGGCCGCGCGGGTCTGCTGCTCCACCTCCGGGCGTTGCCGCCAGCCTTGTGCGTCAGCCTGTTCGAGCACGGCTTTTTGCGCCAGGCGTGAACGCAGCCACGCCTCCAGGGCGCTGCGGTTGCCACGCAATTGTTCGCGGGTTTCGGCGGGCAGGCTGGCCAGCACGCCTTGTAATTCGGGCAGATCAATCTGCTGGTTTCCCAGGCGGGCGACCGCCGCGCCACCGCGTTCAAGGTGAGCGGCAGGCGCCGGTTGCTGAGCGGCGACCGGGTCAGTGCCCGGTCGCAGACTCAACCCTACTGCGACGACCAGCACAGTCAGCGCACCGGCGCCGACGAGCAGGGTAGGTTTCTTCACAGGACAGGCGCCTCTTCATCCACCGCAGCCGTGGCAGCCTGGGCTTGCAACTGCGCAGCCTGCTGGCTGTAGTCGCGCAGGTAGACGATGAACTCCTGCAACAGGCGGTCCCACAATTCCAGCTGGCCGCGCAGGTGCGTAGCACCGACGCCGGCCACCACCACATCCATTTCCATCAGCAAAAACTCGCCCTGCAACGACAGCCGCGCAAAGCGCCGCGAAGCATTCCACACCTGGGCCAGGCCTTCGGGCAATTCACCTTGTACACGCAGCGCGCAACTGTAAGTGAAGTCGACAAAGCTGCCCTGCTCCGCCGCCGGGTTACCAAAGCGCACGGCAAAGCCGATGCCCTGGCTGGCGCTGAGCAATTGCACGATACCGTTCTGTTCGGTCTGGTTGACGCGGTAGCCGGCTTCCTGCAGCAGTTCGGTCAGGCTTTTCGGGGTAACGCTGGTGATCAGTTGAACATCGCTCATAGTGTCTCTTCCTTGTTGATCATTGATTAAGGGCGGTGTGCGGAGCATCAAACCGATTAAGGTATAGCTCATCGCCAAAACCCTGGGCGAGTTCCTCGAACTTCACCCGTGCGCCACTGGCGAAAGGCTGACGAATGCTCATCACCTCGGCCACGTCGATTTTTTCGTAGGCCGCCAGGATCTCCCGGGCCACGCCGTACATCTGTTGATTCTTGGCTGAACATTGCTGCACTTGCGTGTCACGTTCAGTCAGTTGCGCCTGCAAACGCGCACGTTCGGTTTCCTTGCCCTTGGCCATCACCAGCAACTCGTCGTAGGCCTTCTTGAACTTGCCGATCTGCTCGTTGCTGGCCGCCACCTGGGCCTGGGCCTGGCTGTGCAGGTTCTGCTGCTGGCCGGCCATTTGCTCGGCCACGCCACGCACCTTGGCCAGTTCAGCCGTCAACTGCTTGATCTGTTCCTGGGCCTGCCTGGCCTGGGCTTCAGCGGCAATACGCGCCGCACTCGCCTGGGCCTGTTCGCTTTGCAGCGCCTGCAACTGCTGGGTGGTGCTGCGCAACTGGGTCCGCAGGCGTTCCTCCATGCCCTCGGCCGACGCGCCGCCGGCAACCAGCACCAGCAACAGCCCGCACACTCTTCGCATGTTCATGTGGCATCTCCCTGCGCATCAGAAGCGCGTGTTGAGTTCCAGTTGCATCACATCGATTTCAAACGGCGCGCCATACACTTCGGAGGCGCTTAACCAACGGGCGCTGGCGTAGATGTTCTTGTCGATGCCGTAGTTACCGCCGATGAAGTAGCCCTTGGCGTTGGTGCCCCCCAGGTGAAACGAGGAGTCGTTGAAGCCGTCGGGCAAGGCATCCGGCTGGATGTATTTGTAGCCGGCCAACACGTTCCAGTCGCCGCGCTTGCGCATCTCGAAGGCATTGCCGAGGGTGAATTGCACCATCGCCGCATTGCCGCCACTTTCAAACTGGCCGTTGCTGTTGATGTTGTTGACGATCTGGCCTTCGCTGCGCTTGAGCATCTCGCCTTTGTCGTAGGCCAGGTTGTGGATGTAGTTGCCCTGGGTGCGCAGCTTGAAGTCGCTGGGCAGCTCGGCGTCCCAGGCCAGGTTCAGGTCCAGCACATCGAACTTGGACGCCAGGCCCACAAACTGCGGCTGCGGGGTCAGGCCGGGGGTCGCCGGGTTCGGGGTGATATCGCGCAGCAGGAACACACTGTTGCCCTTTTGCATGAAGGCCAGACGCGAGCCGTCGGTGTCACACGCCGGTTGGCCGGCCCACGGCCTGCAAGGGCTGGAGCGTTCGCCTTCAATGTCGTCGAAGTGGTAATACGCCACCGCGCCCTTGAGGCTGTTGCTGCGGTTGATCTTCCAGTTGGCGCCGACCTGCCCGCCAAACAGCCATTTGGTGTCGCTGTCTTCCTTGTCGAAACCATTGCTGCTGGCGGCGTCCGAGGTGTACTCCACCGGGAAAGCGCCGAGGGTGCCAAACAGGCCCCACTCGCTGTTCAAGGCATGGTTGAAGTTGGCGGCGATCCCATCGAAGTTCAGGTCCGGGGAATACAGGATGTCAGTGGAATAGAACGGGTTGGCGAAACGCCCGGCGGTGAGCGTCACGTCCTGCGTGGCTTTCCAGCTCAAGTAGCCCTGATCGAGCCAGATATCTTTCTTGCCGAAACCGCCGCCCAGGGTCTGGGTGGTGGACACCGGGTTATTGTCAGAGCCGGTACCGATGCGAATGCCCGCTGTCCATTCCGGCGTAATCACCGCTTTCATGCCCAGGCGTGCGCGCAGGCGAAACAGGTTCTCGCGGTCCTTGTTGGAGTTGAGCAAGGGCGGCAGCTTGGTGTTGGTGTCTTTGTTGACGTCGTACGGGCCGCTTTCATTGAGCTTGGCGTAGTCGACGATTTCATTGCTGTTGTTGCCCGAGAAGTAGCGCGACTCGTCACGCAGGCGAATGTCGCCATCGAAGCTGATGCGCGAGACCCAGTCCGGAAAAGTATTGGGCTGGGCCCAGTTTTCCTGCTTGGCAGTGGCCATGACTTCGGCCTTGACCTGATCGCGAATCTGATCACGCACCGCTTGCGGCACATACTGCACACGCACATCGCCAGGCGCCGCAGCCGGACCGCTGGCAACCACCGGGGCGGCATTGGCTTGCCGCGCCTGCTGGGCTTGTTGCTCCGCCTGGGCGATCAGCCCGTTGGCGGCGTCCTGCGTCAATACACCTTGCTGCACCAGCAGGCGGATCAGGTTGATCGTGACGTTTTCCGACGGCGCGGCCGGGGCCGCCGACGCCTGGCCGACCAGGGTGGCGATGACCATGCCGACCGCCAGGGTCAGTCGATTCACGGGGGAAATCATGTGTACGCAACTCCTGTAAAAAACTGCATGAAAAGGGTTTGATCAATCCGGGCGTCGGCCCTTGAGCGACAGGCGTACCGGCATGGTCACGGCCGCCGGAACGCGTTGTGTGGCATGGGGCGCACGCAAGGCCGCGAGCACTTGCGCATCGGTCTGCGCGTCACCGCTGGACTTCACCAGTTCGGCCCGCGTGACCTGGCCCTCGGCGCTCAACCACAAGTCCGCCTGTACCGCGTAGGCCTTCTTGCGCAACTCGGGGTCGTCTCTGAGCAGGCGTTGAAACACGCCGGCCAAGTACTGTTTGTAAGTCCCGGTGCCCAAACCACCGCCACCGGAACCCGCCATGCCGCCGCCCTTGCCCGCGCCAATGTTGAAACCGTCGTTGCCGGACTGCGCATCGCCGTCGATCTGCATCGGGTTGGCCAAATCGTCGGCAGGCGACGGTGGCGCCTCTTCGGCAGGCTTGACCTCCTCCGGCTCGGGTGTGGGCACCGGTTCCGGGATTTTTTCTTCGACCTGAGGCTCGGGTTCCTTGGGTTTTTCCGGCGGCGGTGGCGGCGGTGGCGGCAGCGGGATAATGGTCGGCACCTTCGGCGCTTCGCGGCGCACGCCACTCATGTCATTGGCCCACTGCCATAAAAACCAGGCCGCCACGGCGCCCAGCAGCAGGCCGACGCCCCACTTCAGCGGGCGCAAGCGTCGTGTGTTTTTCACGGGTAACGGCGGCATCGGGATCTGTGCGGTCATGGCTCAGCCCTGGCTCGGCTTGCCGGTGACCAGCCCGACCTGCGACAGCTCCAGCCGACGCAGCAAGTCGAGCACCTCGATCACCTTCTGGTACTGCACCAGCGCGTCGCCGCGCACGATCACCGGGAAGTCCGGGCTCTGCGCCTTCTCGATGCGCAGGCGCTCTTCCAGCTCGCCGAGGGTCACCGGGTAAGCGTCGAGAAACACCTGGCCGCCGTCATTTACCGAGATGGCCTTGGTCTTGGCCTGGGACAGCGACACCGAGGCACTGGCCTTGGGCAGGTGAATCTGAATGCCCGAGACCTGGGCGGTGGCGGTGAGGATAAACATCACCAGCACCACCATCAGCACGTCCACCAGGGGCGTGATGTTGATGCTGTCCACGGCGGCATCTTCGTCGTCATCGTGGGAGGCGTTTACGGAAGCCATGGCGATTCTCCTCAGGCCGAAACGGCAGCGTGATGCTCACGGCGGTGCGCCGCTTCGCTGGTCTGGCTCTCGCCGTGCATTTCCGCCAGGCGGGTGATGAACTCGTCGACGAACACACGCATGTCGGCGCTGACTTCCTTGTTGCGCGTGATCAGGCGGTTGTAGCCAAACAGTGCCGGGATCGCCACGAACAGGCCCATGGCCGTGGCCAGCAAGGCCGCCGCCATGCCCGGGGCGATGGCATTGATGTTCACGTCACCGGCCATGGCCGTGCCGAGGAACACCACCATGATCCCCAGCACCGTGCCGAGCAGGCCGATGTAAGGGCCACCGGCGATGGCATTCGACAGGGTCGACAGCTTGGCACTCAGCGCCTGGTTCTCGCGGGTACGCACGCCGTCCATGGAGCAACGGATGGCTTCAATGGTGGCCGCCGACACCGATGAGGTGTCAGCGCCCTGGGCACGGCGTGTGCGGATTTCCTTGACCGCCACACGGTACAGCCGCCACAGCGACGAATGCTCCAGGCGCTCGGCCAACAGGGCGTCGTCGTAGTACATCTCCAGGCGCGTGCCGATCTGGGCGAATTGCTCGCGAAACACTTCGTTGGCACTGCTGACACGGCTGACCATGCGGTTCTTGCGCAGCATGATGAACCAGGACTGGAACATCATCGCCACCAGCACCAGGATGATCACCCAGGCATCCACCGGCACCGCCTTGAGCAGGAAGCCCAGGCTGCCGAAACCGAAGCCCGACTGTTCTTCATCCACGCCGTAGACCACCAGTTTCGACTCGGCGCCCTGGGCACTGGCGTCAGCCAGCAACAGCGTGGCCGGGCGCGAGACCTTGGACAGGCGCAACTCGTCCATCGCCCCGGCGAATGGCAGGTGAGCACCGGTCGCCTGCGGCACGTCGGCACCGATGGCCAGTTGAGTGTTGAATGCAGGCATCGCCACCGCGAGGTTGGCGGTTTCGCGGCCATTCACATACAGCGAGATTTTTTCACCCTCGGCGGTGAACGCCAGGTGCTGCCATTGGCCGGGGTTCAACGCTTGGGTCGAAACGGCGCGCTGGCCGTCAACGTCCACAAACGGCGTGCCCTGGTTCAGCCCGAGCAACAGGCTGTGGGCGCCGTCACGCCGGGCCAGCACCACTTGCTCGCCACTGGCCTGGTCCAGGCGCAGCCAGGCGCTGAAGGTGAAGGCGCTGCCGGGGGCATGTTGCAATGACGGGCTGGCCGGCAGCAGCAATGGCTGGCCACCGAACTGCAAGGCACGGCCAATCACGCCGTCGATGCTGGCGCCAGTGGCGTTTGTTGCCGTGTTGGCGTAGGCCGTGGTGTCCCGTGGCGGCGTGCCGTTGGCGCCGTCAAAGTGGTAGAGCGCGGTGTAATTGGGGTCGAAGGTCAGTTGGCCATTGGCGGTGGCCGCAGCTTTTTGATTGCCGTAGTACATCCAGATGTCCTGGCGCTGGCCGCCTTCGACCCTGGGCACATCGACCCAGATCAAGGCCATGCCCATCAGCGGGTCGAAGCTTTCGATCTGGTGGTTGAACACGGTTTTGTCGTCGGCGCTGACAAAGCGCAGGTCAGCGCCGTCGTCCTTCACCCCGTCAAAGGTGAAATTGCCGGTGTGCAGGCGCACCAGCAGCGCGGTACGGCCCAGGGCCTGGTTGATGGCAGCCCCTTGGGCGGTGGTGTCCACGGTGATCTGTTTGCGGTAATGCCAATCGTCCTGCCACCAGGCATGGGCGGTGGCCGGGAGTGTGAAGCCCAGGCAGATCAACAGGCTCAGGAATAGGCGTTGCATGGGTGAAATCTCCGGAAGAAAAGGTCAGAAAGTCGCCTGCACACTGAAGTGCAATCGCGAGTCCTGTTTCTGGGTGTTCGGTCCATCGAGCAGCGGGTAGCCCCAGTCCAGGCTGCCGGATAACCCTTTGCTCAAGCTGGCGCGGGTACCCAGGCCGACGCTGGCCAGGCTGTATTCGTCTTCTTGCTCGGCGAGCGGTTTTTGCAGGCGCAGGCGCGCCCCTTCGGCGAACGCGTAGAAGCGCCACTCCTGCACATAACTGCCGAGAAACTTGGCCAGGGACGGCGTGCGCATTTCCTGGGAGAACAGCACGCCCTCATCCCCGGTGCGTTCTGCCGCGAGGTAGCCGCGCACCGAGGTGGCGCCGCCGGCGGAATATTGTTCGTTGGACACCAGTGGCCCCGAGGCCAGCTGAAAGCCGCCCTTGGACGCGGACTGCCAGTCGTTGCCAAAGGTGTAGGTGTAATTCACGTCGCCCTTGAGCACCGCGAAACTGGGGCTGGCCTTGTAGCGCTTGTACTCGAACTCCTTGGCGTCGCTGCCGTAGCCGAAAAACGCGCGGGTGCCCACCACCAGGTTCAAACCCAGGCTCAGGGCCGATTGCTCGCGGTAGCGATAGCCGTTGTAGCCGAAGGTGAATGGCGCGTATTTGAGCGGCACCTGGTCGTTGTTGCCGCCGAGTTTCAGCTGTTCGTCGAAGTCCTTGAAGTCCACGCCCAAGGAGAACGAATTGGCCCAACTGTCACTGGCCGGCAAACTGTAAATCGCCGAGACACCGTAGGAATGGCCCTTGCCCAGCACATTGCTGCCACCGATGGTGGCGATGTTGCTGTCGGACTGGTAGCCGGAGAACTGCAGCGTCCAGCGTTCGTCCAGCGGCGCGCTGTACGAGCCCGACCAGACCTTGGCATTGCTGCTGTCCTGGGGCGCCGTGAAATAGGTCAGGGAAAGGCTGTGGCCCAATTGCCAGAGGTTGTCGTAACCCACGCTTGCCACCGAACGCAGCTCCTTGGTATCGGCGCTGTAATCGTTGTTCAGGCCAAGGCTGGCGTGCCACGGGTTCTGGTCTTCCACCTGCAAGTCGACGTCCATGGTCCCCGGGCGCTGGCCTTCACGGACCACGGGCGTGACCTGACGCCCGACGCCACGGTTGAGCCCGGCGAGCTGGGTTTGCACGCTGGCAAAATCCGGCACCGCGCCTTCCTTCAGGCCCGGCACTTCCTCGCGGATCTCCACCGGCGAGTAATGCTTGGCGCCCACCACGCGCACGCGGCCGACCTTGGTTTCGCTGACTTGCAAATAGACGATGCCGTCATCGACCTTCTGCTCCGGCAGCTCGACAAACACCGACTGATAGCCGCGCGCCTGGTAGATTTTCTGCAACGCATCGCGGGCGCCTTCGATGTCATCGAGGGTCTTTTGCGGGCCGAGAAACGGATACACCGCCTCTTCAATCGCGGCTGCATCGAGCACGGTATTGCCGCGCACGAAATACTCGTTGACGTCCACCCTGCGCGCTGCGGCCTCGTCCTCGGCAGACGCGGTCTGGGGCAGTGCCCACAGCGTCAGGCACAGCGCCAGCGTTGACTTGAACAGATGCTCCACACCGCCCCCTGGTTTTTCAAAAAAGTTGCGCGCCTTCGCCGATTGCACGGCGTCAGGCCGTTTCAATTGCTGGTGGTCGAAAGATGGCTGTGCCGGGCCAGCCAGGTGTGCAGCAAGGCGAAGTTCAACGAGAACTCCGGCATGTGCAGCAAGGCACCACAAAACACGTCACCGATGATTTTCTGAACGAGTTGCACCGCACGCGGGTTGCTCAACAGCGTGGCGATGTCGCGCTGCAGGACGTGAATGCTCCAGACCTTCTGATTGAGGTCCAGGCCGACGAACCAGCGAAACAGCAGGTTGTAGTTGAGCTGTTCGTGCAGCTGCTGTTCGCTGGGCACCGAGTACAGCAGTTGCAGCAGCAGGATCTGCATCACCGTGTTGGGTGCGATCAGCATGCCGGGTTCGACCTGAAGCCAGTCGCGGTGCTGCTCGAGTACCTCATCGATCTGCGGGCGCAGCAACACCAGCGAGTGGCCTGCGGGGATATAGCTGGAAACTTCTTTGCGCGCGCCCTGCCAGTCTTCCTGGGAGACGATCCACACCCATGGCGCGCCATAGCGGTAGACCGAAACCGGCTTCTTGCGCGCGGCTTCGACGATCTTCGACAGGCGCTGATCGAGCTCCTGCATGCCGACTTTCGAGTAACGTTCCATAGTTCCCATTTGCCCCACTCCTGGCATCCTGCTGACGGCTTTGGAGGCGACATTGGGTCGGCTCCAGCGCGTTACATAGGAGAGACGGGAGTGGGTGGGGGCTACCGAACTTTTGTCATGAAAGCTTCATTTGGGATTGAGTGGGGGGCAATTTTTTTGGCGGGACTTATTGGGGGGATATCCGTTATTTGGGTGATGGCCACTATGGGTTCCGCCCTTACGGCGGGTCACTTTTGAAAAGCGCAAAAGCGGTGCAGTGTGGGAGCTGGCTTGTCGAATCGTCGCACCGCTGCGATGCAGGCACCTAGGTCTTTCAGTTACACCCAGTAGATGCCATCGCAGGCAAGCCAGCTCCCACAGAGAAGCAGATTTGTGCAGATATTTAAGTCTTATTCGGTCAAAAATGTGGGAGCGGGCTTGCCCGCGATGAGGGTGTGTCAGCCAATACATTTGCCACTGATCTACCGCTATCGCGGGGCAAGCCCGCTCACCACAGGATACTTATCGCCTGTTCTACCGAAAGACCTTGAAAGGCATGGCCGTAAGGGCTGAACCCATACCAGCCTTCACCCAAACAACGGATATACACACCAACCCAAACCCAAAAAAAAGGGGCAATCACCGATCGCCCCAAAGCTACAACGAGAGGTCCTTACAAACTGATCTGCCGGCGCTCCTCATCCGTCAACCGCGCCCTCGCCTGTTCACTCAGGGGCCCGGCGCCCAGCACCTGGACCGGGCTGTCCGGGTTGTACGCCGAGGTCTTGCGCTCTGGCTCACGCGGCACCGCCTCGGTACCAAAGCCCAACACCTCCACCGTCACAATCGACGCCCTGCCCTGCTTCGCCGCCGCCTGCTGACTGCGCGCCGCCTCTTGCGCCGCCTGGGACGCCGCCGCCCCCGCCGCACTGGCCGAAGTCATCGCGCCCGTGTTGACGGTCGCCGATACCGGCACACCGGACGACTTGCCCTGGGTCTGAATGTTGGCCGCGTTGACCACGCGCAAAGCCGCGATGTTGACGTTGCCCGACACTCGGATACCCGCCTCCCCCGCATCGATGGTGCCCGCCGGGGCCAACAGGTCGATGTCACCGGCCGGCACTTCGGCGATTGGGGCCAGGGTGGCTATCCCCGCGCCGGAACTCGGCACATTGGGCGACAAGGTCACATTGCCCCAGATGTCATACACCCGCTTGGGCGGGGTGTAGAGCACGGAGGTTTTCGAGCCGCGGCCGGCGTTGATGTCACCGGCATTGGACCAGGCCAGAATCGACCCGCCAAAAGTGGTCATGATGCGGCTCTGGCCGAGCAGGATGCTGCCCTGGGCATACAGTTGAATATCCCCGGCCCCTTGGGTGATCACGCCGGCACTGGCCGGTGGTGCAGTCCCCTCGATACCGAACACTTGTTGCCCGCCCGGCGTGAGCATTTGGATATCGCCGCCAAACCGGGTATGCACCCCGGCGCCGCCATACAGGGTGATGTCGCCGTCATACGCGATCGGATTGCCCGCCACGTCCTTGCCCGGCAACAACCCGTCGATGGCCGCACGGCTGCGTACAAAGCTGCCGGCGCGCGGGCCTGCGGCCAGGTTGAATTCACGGCCGCCCTCGCGCACTTCGGCAAAGTACACCGAGCGGGCGAAGATGCGTTGCTGCTCGGGGCCCAGGCCGGCGAAGTACGCGCGGGCCTGGTCGGCATCACCACTGAAGGCATAGCGTTCCTTGAGCCATTGCAACAGTTCTGCCTCGTAGGCTTTCGCCACCTTGCCGGCCTGCCCGGCCAGGGGTACGCCTTCGACGGCCTGATTGGCGCGGTTCAGGTAGGGGGTGACGAACTTCAGGTAATCCAGGCCATTGGGCCCCACCCCGGCTTCCAGCACGATGGACGCGCCCGGCCGGGAGTCCCCCGCAGCCACCGGCCCCAGGCTTGTGATGGAGGCTTTGTCTTCCATCAACAGGTTGCGCCCGGCACTGACTTCCAGCGTGCCGGGGCCGGCAACGTTGAAGCTGCTGTACACAATGTCGCGCCCGGCCGACACCACCGACACATCCTCAGGGCGGTTGTGAACGAACACATTGCCGCTGCTCTCGCCGCTGTAATTGCCGTTATTGCCCAGCAGCGCAGGGAACACCGTCGGCTGCCCCAGGTAGGTGCCTGAACTGACAATGTCACGCCCCGCCCGCATCCAGACCGGGCCTGCAGATTCATAGCGGACCTGCCCCTGCCGAGCGCCGTTGAACGTGATGATTTCACCACTGCGCAAGCCGACGATATCGCCTTGGCGTGCGTAGAACCTGGCCGGCTCTGCCTGCGCGCCCGGGCGTGCAAGGTCAGTCAGGCTGCGCAAGGCAAACAGGGAAAAGTCGTCCTGCATCGCATCACTGCCCAGGTTGTCGATGACGTTGCCGGTGCCGTTCCTGCCGACAAAGGCTGGCGCGAAAGGCGTCGGTATCGACGCCAGGCTGTCACCGGACTGGTTGACGGCGTAGCCACTGGCGTAGATTGAATCCCCGGCCAACATTGCCAAACGCCCGTTGCTCGACGGCGCCAGCAACAGCGAATACGCCGGATTGTTGGGCTGCGGGCCGACGCCCAGCGCAGACGCACCGAGGTAGATATTGCCGTTGGCGGCGACCACGCCGAGTTTGGAAGGGAAAATAAAACGCCCATCGGTACTCGAGTAATTCTGCTTCTTCAAAGGATCAGCATTGCCACCCGGGCTAAGCGACACGCTCTGCACGCTAGGCGTCAAGCTGCCACCTGCGGAGAACAGGTCGATGGCGGTACGCTCGGTCCACAGCGAAAACCAGGTGGTCCCATTGCCATAGTTCTGGCCGTTGTAATTGAACGCCTGGCTATTTTCGCTGGAGACACGCCCAGGGTCGCCGGCCCCCGCCAACACCAGGTCACCACGGGTCGACAGGCTGGCCGTGGCGTCGCCCAGCATCAGCGTAATCCCGCCGGTGGCCGTGCCCAGGCTGGCGGTGTAGGGCGAATAGGCCCGCGTGTCCTTGGCGTCCTGATTTCCACGGATTCCACCATAGTTCAAGGCAATGCCCCCCAGGCTTCCTGCCTGCAGGTTCAAAGCGCCGCGCAAGTTGGTGAACACACCATTGAGGCTGAGGGTTTCTGCCTTGAAGTCGCCTGACGACACGCTGGCGGCATTCGGTCGCGTTGCACGCGCGTCCAACCCCGGGTTCAAATCCCCGCCCATACGCACATCCAGGTCGCCACCGCCTGTGAGCAGCAATTGCCCGTCAACCATCCGCCCGGTACTGCCCACGGCCAACACCAGCGCCTCGCTGCGGGGTGCCCGCCCGCCGTCGGGAGAACCACGGCGAGCCTGCATGCCGCCATCGCTGCCCAGATCGAGGGTCAAATTGCCGCCGCCCAAAGTGCCCACTCCCGTGAACCCCACCAGGCGCGGTAGCAGGTTTATCTGCGCAACGTCCTCGAAATACTGGTTGGCACCACTGTCGCCCTTCACGTAAGTGCCGAAGTTGACCCACCAACTGGTCGGGATGGGCGTCACACCCGCCGTGTTGCCCGTACCCTGGCGCCACAGCCAGTTACCCAGGTTCGCGCTGTTGAGTTGCACACGGCCGTCGTTGGGCATGGCGTTGTTGGTGAGCGGCGTCCACACGTCGCCGGTCAGGCTGCCGCCCGTGCGCAGCAACACATTGCCGCCCCCGTCGGGATACCAGGCGGCGTAAGGGCTGTTTTTATCGACCAGGCTTTCATAGGCCTTGGCCGCACTGCCCAGTACCGTGCCATCCGCCACGGTGGCGCGGGCCCGGTCGAAGTCGGCGGCAGCATTGCCTGCGCGCGAAGCGCTGGAGGCGCCCGCGGTGTATACGCCGTAGGGTGATTGCATCGACACGTTGCCGGCGGCGATCAGGTCCAGATCCCCTGTACCGGTGCGCAGCACGCTGAAGTGCTGGCCCACGGGCGAAACCTTTTTCACATCGCCGATGGTGATCTTCTCGGGTATCGCCGGAACCGGTTCACCCAGGGACACGCACAGGTCCGGGTCACTGCATTCAGCTTCGTCCTGAGGCGAAACCGGCTGGCCGGGAACAAAGCCGAAGAGCTCGGCGAGGTCGCTCCACACATATTTGACGCGAACACACATGTCCGGCTCATCACACGAGCCCCACTCGGACTCCGGCACCGGCGTACCCGCCTCGACACCGAACAGCTCGGCGGCAAAGTCACTCCAGTACCAGGCCCCGCCCGGCCGGGCCGGTTGCCCCGGCACGATGATTTTCTCGTGCGTTTCGTAAATGCCGTAGTGGGTGTCAGCCAGCGTCAGGTCGCCCGCAAAGGCCGGCTGGATCGCCCGCGTGTCGGCGGCCTGGGTATCGGCACCCGACACCAGCCGCAACGACCACGACTGCGAACCCTCGGCTAGCATCGGCGCCACCGCCCAGTTCTGGCGCGCAGTGGCGCCGGTCACCGTGCGCAACGGCACCGACACCGCACCATTGGGCAACTTCACGTCCGTGCCGTAAGGAATCAGCGCGCCCACCTTGAGCGCCAGGTCGCCGGCCAGTAACACACCGTCGGTCGCACTGCCCGTCACGGCACCCCGGCTGGGCAACGGTACACCCGCCGGCCAAGTCATGGCGCGCAGCGAAGCGGCACCCGCCAGCACCGTGCCGGCCTCCAGTTGCGTGCCGGCGGCCAGCACCACAGGTTGTTGCAGCAACGTACCGGCGGCATACAGCACGTTGCCGGAGGCGTCGTGCACCGCCGCGCTCAACACGGTATTGGCCGGTAAGGTCAGGGGGGCATCGAGGACACCCCGGGTCGGCAACACGGTGCCCTGCGCCAGGGTGGTGGCCTGGATCGGCAATGGATAGTTGAGGGTCTTGCCCGTAGGGAACGCACTGCCATTAGCGAGGACCACGCCAGGGCCGGGCACGATTACATCGGCGCCGAAGCCTTGCACGCCGGGCGTCAACACCCAACCGTTATCGTCTGGTGTCGTGGGGGGCGGCGCAAAGCCGTCGTTGATGCTGCCGTACACATTCAGGTTGCCACCGGTACGCACCACCAGGCTGCCCACTTCGCCCGAACCGTACACCGAGGTCTTCGGCGTGTTGGGGTTGACGCTGGCATAACGGAAACCGGACAGGTCCAGGTCGCCGCTGACCACCAGGTCGCCCGGCGTGACGATTTCCACACCCGGGCGCAAGTGGAAGGCCTCGCTGTAACGGCTGTTGTTCAAGCCCGCGAGCTTGCCCTGCATCAACCCGGTGTTGCTCAAGGCGTTGTTGATAAAGGTTTGAGCAAGGTCGTGTTTCTGCTTCAGGTAATTCTGGTCGATCACCTGGTACGGCCGGCCACTGGCCGAAGGGGCGGTGCCCACCGGTGCATCGGTGTAGCGGGCCACCGCGTTGACCGCGATGGAACGGGCGCCCTGAACGTTGATCCGCCCACTCGCATCGATGGCCACGTCATTGGCATTGAGCCGTGGCGCGTTCAGCTCCAGGGTGCCGCGGGCCACGCCATCGTATTGCCCACGGCCACTGCCCAAAATAGCCGCCGTACCATGGCGCAGGTCGATGCGCACCCCATCGGCCAGGGTCAATTGCCCGTCACCGCTGTTGAGTTCGACCACTGCCCGGTTTGGCGCATCGATGATCTTGCCGTAACTGTCGACCCGCAACGCTGTGCCATGGGCGTCCAGTACCGCGCTGCCGGCCAGGGTCAGGCCCTGTTTGCCGGCCAGGCGAATGCTGCCGACCCGCTCGCCACTGGCATCGACAGTGCCCACCACCGTCAGGCTGCCGTTATCCACCGAGACATTGATTTGGTTGGCCTTGAGTTCATCGCCAATCACCAGGTCGCCCTGCTTGAGCTGGAAGCTGCGCGAACCGAATACCTGCCCCTGGTTCAAGCGCTGGTTCAAGGCGACGAAATCCCCCAACTGCCCGGCGCGGATGTCGACGCCACCGGCCTTGTAGGGCACCAGGGTGCCGCCGGCATCGTAATAGCCGCTGCTGCCGGCGCGAATCTGCCCTTGCAGGTCGACATGGCCCGCACCGGCGTCCACCGCCACGGCCTTGAGCAAACCACCCTGGTTGAATTGGGCGGACAGGTCGATCAGCGAGCCTGCCGCCTGGTGGATGTTGCCACGGCGGCTTTCCAGGCTCACATCGCCGCCCCAGCTGTACTTGCTCACATCGTTGAGCTGCACCTTGCGCCCACTGAGGTCCAGGCGTGAGGCCGCGCCCAGGGTGAGTTCTTCATCGGCGCTCAAGGACAGCTTGCCGCTGGGCAGCACCACCGAAGTGTCCAGGGCCACGTTGTGCCCGGCCAGCTGCAACTCGGCGCCCAAGGCGTCAATAGCCGCCGCTTCCACCGGTGCCGCGCCGCTCGCCGGGGCCTTTACCGTCACGTTGCCACCGGCCGTGATACGGTTCACCGACCCGGCTTCGCCGGTCAGCAACGGCGTGCTGATGTTCAGGTTACCGCCGCTGTAGGCAAAGCCCTTGCCGGCTTCATAGGCACCTTGAGCCTGGTACACCGTCAGGCTGCCTTTGTGGTTGGCGGTGATGCGCTCGCTGGCATTGAGGTTGACGTTGGCAAAGCCCAAGGCCATGCGCCCGTTATTGGCCAGGCTGTCGGGCTGGGCATCGCGGCCATAGCCGAACGCGATACGCCGGGCCTGTACTTGCAGGGTGCCGCTGCCGGTGCCTGCGCCACCGCTGATCACGGCCGGCGGTGCACTGACGTCGCCGCCCCACACCAGGGTGCCGGTCTGGATCAGCGCCACGTCGCTCGCGGCGCCATACCCATAGATTGCCGGTGTGGTCAGCATCAGTTCATCAAGCAGCGACTTGCCCGAACTGTCGAGGGTACTGAGGCTGGCACTGCCGTAAAAATTCAAGGATTGCCCGGCGGTCAGCGCCAGGCTTTGCAGGGCGGGCGCGCCGTTCGTGGTATCGCCACGCAGCAGGCGGTCCAGCACTTGTTGATTAAGGGTCAAGCCCGACGGCAACACGCCACGCGCGGCGGCGTCGGCCAGTGCCGCCGTACTGCCGACGTTGATCCCGCCCACCGCCAGTGCCAGATGGCGGGTGCCGTAGCGTGCGCTGTCGTCCAGAGCAAAACGGTTGGTGGTGGCAAAAACAATCGAGCCCTCGGAATAAAGCGATGTATCACCGCCGCAAGCACCTGGCTTGCATTGGCCGATAAGGATGCTGCCCGGCCCGATAACCCCCTCACCGTTGACCGGCGCCAACATCTGTAAACGCCCGTTGGAGACGGCCAACACGCTGCGGTTACCCGGCCGGTAGATAAAACCGTCATCCGAGTCGTAGGCCGCCTTGCCGCGCCCCAGGGTATTGATCGATGCACCGCTCTCGACTTCAATGGCGCCCCCGGGCCTGCCCGACACCAGGAACACTTCCGGCGCTGCCAGGGTCGCGCCTTGGCGCACGGTGACCGAACTGGCCGTGGTTGCCGCCATGTCCGACCTGACAAAATTGCCGCCCTGGCCATACACCACCGTCATTTCACCGCCCACCACCAAACGGGCAGCCCCCAAGGCGTTCAAGTCACTCGCCCGTACCGACACCATTGACCCGGCAACGCTGGCCTTTGCGGTATCGGAAAGCACCTCGATGTCGCCGCCGGACAATACCGACACAGTGGCACCAAACCCGCCCTCCGCCGGTTTGAACCGCCCCTCACCGTCAAAGCTGAACCCCAGGTCTTTTTGGCCTTCCACCAGACGCAATTTCAGGGTTTTGGCATCGGCTTCAAGCGCCGCGCGTGGCACACCCAGTCGGGCAGCATCGGCCCGCACAAAGTCGGCGTAGGCGGTTTCGTTGTACTGGGAATATTGGCGCAATACAGCGGCCGGCGTGACGATCACCTGGCTCGACAAACTGTCACGGATGCCGGTGCCGGCGACTGACAACACGCCCTCGGTTGACCAGGAACCGTTGTTCATGACCGAGGCGCCGCGCATCGAGCCGCTGGCGAGCGGCGCAGCCAACCCGTTGACTTCCACCCGAAACGCCCCCGGCAACAAGGCGTAAGTGGACGGCAGCAAGGTGTAGGTGCCCGCCGGCAGGCCGGGAACACCGGCCCCGATAGCTATTTGCTGCCCGACCAGCGGCTGCGTCGCCCCCGCTTCCCCCCCACTGGGCGCCACGCCCGGCTGGTTTCCGGGAACAATCGCGTAGATCGGGTTGGTGGCCAGCCCCGGCAAGCTGAAGCGCCCGTCCGTGCCCATTTGTACCAAGGGGTTGTAGCGCGCATCGGTGGAGCCGCCGCGCCCGGAAATGAACGCCGCGCCGAGCAATTGCCCGCCGCCGGAAAGGTCCAGCACCGCATCTTGCTGCACATTCAGTGAACGCCCCGCCAGCTCCACACCCACCGCCATATTGCCGGTGCTGCGGGTGCCGCCGACGCCCAGCAGTTCCACCTGCTGGCCGTCGTATCGCCAGGTCACACCGTCGACGGTTCCGCCATACGGCAGCACCAGCCCACCGGCGCTGACGGAGGTCAGGCTGCCCGGCAGCAGGTTGATCACTTTGGTCGTGCGAGTGATGCCCCCGTCCACGCCCAGGGTGAGGCTGCCCATCGGCGCGCGCAGCACACCGCCCTGCTCAATGGTCGAGGCGTTCAGCGACAAGCTGCCAAACACTGAGTACGGTTGCGCCGGCGCCGTCGTGCCGACCCGGCCGATGCGCAACGTACGCGTCGGGTCGAAGTCGCCTCCGGTGTTGCCGGCCGTCACCTGTGCAACGGCCCCGGTGGCCGGATAAATCTGCGCGGCCACAAGGTCAAGGTCGGCCTGGGTGGTCAAGGCGGTTTTAGTCTTGTCGGTGCTGCGGGCCAGAAAGCGCATGTCCCCCTGGCTGATCAACTGCGCCTGGTCAAAGGCACGTCGGTCCACACCGTTGGCCAACGCCTTGGTGCGCTCGGCATGGGCGCCGAAGTTGACGCTGTCACGCACATCCAGCACGTTCGCGGCCTCAACCCTCAAGCTTCCTGCCGAGTCTTGTGTGGAAACCCCGCCCTGGACCGTCGGGCGCACTGCGCTGTCGGTACCGCTATTGTTGTTACCGACCCCGGCCAGGCGCACGTAGGGTGCCGCCAGCAATACGCGGGACTGCCGGGCTGCACCATCGGTCAAGGCCAGGGCACCTGAATACAGGCTCAGGCTTTGCCCCATTCGCAGCGACACGTCGCCGTCGAAGCTGATCAAACCATTGCTCAGCAGCGACACATTGTCGAAACCACCGGCGTTAACCTGGCCGACCGTCAACCGGCCGTGGCCGTAAGCCAGGCCGCCCGCCACCGCATCGGGCGTGCTGCCCGCCGGTAACGGTGTGCCCGAATCCGCGGCACTGACGATCAGCTCACGGGCCTGGCGCACACGGGCAGCGGCCGAGTCGACGTACAACGGCGCTTCCAACGCAACGTTCAGGCTGCCACCGGCCGCACCGGTGCCGCCGCTGTTGGCCCTGAACGAACCGTCCAGGTACAGGCCATTATTGGAGGCCAGAGAAATGCTGCCGCCACGGCTGGCGACAACACTCGAACCCGCATCGGCCAAGTCCAGCAGCGCCTGGCTGCCAGAGGCGTCCAGGCGTGCGCCTTCGCGCACCACCACGAACAGGTTGGCGGCACTGGCAATGCCGGTGGCCGGGTCGATCACGCCGCCGATCACGATAGTGCCGCCTTGCCCCACCAGGCCGTAGCGTCGGCCAAGGCTGTCGACAGCCGTCGCCGCCCGTGCGGCCACATCCAGTACGGCGTGTTCACCCACCCAGATCGAGCGGTCGTGCCCCTTGGCCTCAACACCATCAGAGACGCCAGGCTGCACACTCACGCCGCCCAGGGTGATGTTGCCGCCCCAGGCATTCAACGTACCGTCCACGGTCAACTGGCCAATACTGCGCACACTGATGGACTGGCCTGGGTCAACGTTGATCACCGCGCCCTGGCCGATACGCGCCTGCACCGTCGCCATCTGCGCGGCGGTGGACAGCGCGGTGCCGGCCTGCAGGCTCAGGCTCGCACCTTGACGTGTGGTCAACTGATGCCGGGTGGGGTTCTCACGGTATTGCGGTGGGGTCCAGGCTTGCAATGCCGTGCGCGGGTCCGCGCCGCTCGCCACGTTTTGCGCGGCGTCATTGAGGCGGTACACCGGCGCAGTCACATTGACCTGCGCCCCGTCGGCGACGAGCAAACCTTCATTGCCGGTGATGTCATAGGCGCCGAAGCCCTTGTTGAAGAACCCGCTGCCCAGTTGCAGGGTACCGGCCCGGGGTGCGGCAGCTTCATCGCTGATCAACACCTTGCCGGCCTGCACACTCAGGCGCCCGCCGCCATTGACCCCATACCCGAGCAACTCGCCATTGAGCACCAGGTTGCCCCGGCTGTCTGCACTGTTTGCGTTCGCCGCCAGCGTCAGGTCGCCGCCCTTGCCGCCGACCAGCTGATTCCTGGCATCCAGTGCCGCACCGGAAGACACGTCCACCCGGCTGCCCGCCGCCAGTGTCACATCGCCGCTGCTGCGCAAGGCCACGCGACCGCCGTTGAGGTAGGGCAACCGGCTGCCATCGTCCACGTTCAACAGCTGGTTGCTCCACAGACCGCGAGTGTCCAGGGACACGCCGCTGTTGACCGTCAAGCTGCCACGACCGCCCAGGGTCACGTCGTTCTTGCCGGTCGGGGTGATCTGGGTAAGGACGTTGCCCAATTGCAGGCTGCCGGAATGCGCGGTGAGGTTGGCATTCACCTCCACCTTCGGACCGTACAGCGTGATATCACCGGCCGGGGCCACTTCCAGTGCGCCATTGACCAGAATCGAGCCAGTGCTGGCGATGTTGATCGCCCCCAGTTTCGCCGCGTTCAAGGCGTCGTTGTCCAGATACAGCGTGGCCGCCCGCTCGGCCGGCAACACGCTGTTCACGTCCAACCCGGCGGCAATGGCCGCCGCGCGCGGCCCCAGCACCACGTTCTTCACCGTGTTGGCATCCGCGCCCAGGGCGTACTGCAACTGCGCGCTGTCCTTGACGTAATACGGCACATAGCTGCCGACCATCAATGCGGCGCCCCGCGCCACGGCTTTTTGCGACTGCAGGTAACCGTCCAGGCCCTTTTGTGCAGCCTGAGTCTGGCGATCGCCCTGGTAGGTGTCGCCGACAATCTGCCCCTCCAGCACTGCGCTGGAGGTACTGACGACCAGGCGCCCGGCATCGCGGCCCACGGTGTAACCGGCCTCGCTGCGTTCACGGGGTGCGATCAACGGGTTGTAGTAATAGTCGGTCACGCCCCAGCGCTGGCTGTGGTCTTCGTAACCCTTGTAGATCCCGCTATAGAGCAGGTCCCCGGGTGCGCTGGACAGCTCATACAAACGCCCGTCCGGGCCTTTGAGCCAGGTTTGCTTGACCTTGCCCGCCTGCACATCGAGGGTGCCGCCCGACAGGTTGATCTGCGAGCCGTTCTGGGTGACCACGTCCTTGCCGCTGAAGGTCACCGTGCCGCCCTGGGCCATCCACTCGCCAATGCCATGGTTGCGGGTGCCCAGATAACCGCCCACCTCCAGCAGGCCGCCGGCGGTGTACCAACGGTCAGTGGCATAACCGTTGGTGCCGGCCGGTACAAAAATCAGGTCGCGCACATCCACCCATACATCGTTGTTGTTGAGCGCCTTGCTGTCACGGTTGCCCGCCGCATCGCGCTGCTCGTTGCCCTGGATGTTGACCTTGACGCTGTTGGACTCCATCGCCAACTTGACCCCGATGGCGCCGGAGACATCGATCACCGCGCCGTCGCGCACCAAGGTGCGTTGCGCGGCCTTGACGCCCACCTGGCCGCCGGTGGCCAGGGTCAACGAGCCGTTGCGAAAATCCACAGTGCCGTCGCTGGTGATCTCCACCAGGGATTGGTCGCGGCGGTAGAGGTCAGCCGGCACTACGTTGCCGGCCTGGTCAACCGACGGTGTGAGCAACCCGGCACGCTGGCCGTCGAGGGCATTGCTGGTATCGAGCACAATCGCGCTGAGGCTGCCCTCGCCCAAGGTCACGCTGGCGTTGTTCCCCGTGCCTTTCAAATGCAGCGTGCCGCGGGCGTCCACCGAGGTGCTGGAGAGCAGCACACCGTTTTGCAGCACCTGCTGGCCGGTCAGGGTGATGTCACCGGTGGAGGCCTGGATCAACCCGCTGTTGCTGGCCTTGCCGCTGCCCGTGACGCTGACTTCATTGCCGCGCGTCGTGGACGTGACATTACCGTCGGTGCTGTAGCCCTTCTTGATCACAAAGCTGTCGCCCGCCGCCAGCGTGGTCTGGCCGCGCGCGGTGGAAATGCTGCCGGCGTTCTCCACCTCTTTGCCGAGCAGCAGCACATAACCGCCACCGGCGGTGGAGGTGGCGGGCACCTGGGTCTGGATCTGCGCGCCGCGCTCGACCGTCACGTTGCCGGCGGCTTGAGTGAAACTCGGTGCGGTAGTGCTTGAGCTGTACAACCCCCTGGCGGTGAACTGCTCATCCGTGAACCCCGTGGCCGCCGCCACCAGATTACGCACGTTAACCTGGCTGCTACCGCTGAACACCACGCCGTTGCCGTTGATGATCATCACCGTGCCGTCGGCCTTGATTGCCCCCTGGATCTGGCTCGGCGCAGTGCTGTTGTTGATCTTGTTGAGCACAGCCCAATCGCTGTTCTGCTGGAACTGCACGGTGGTGTCGCGACCCACGTTGAAGGTTTGCCAGTTGAGGATCGCCTTGTCGGCCGTCTGCTTGATCGACACCAGCGTTTTGCCGTTGGCGTCGGTCTGCACCGGCCCCTCGGCGTTGACGAACAGTGGCTTGCCGTCTGCACCGATCACCGCGTTCAAGCCATTGCCGCCCAGGCCGTTGTGAATGGACTGCGGCCCTGCACTGGCAGTGCTTCTGGCCGCCGCCTGCGCGGCCTGTTGCGCGGCAATCGCCGCCACGCTGGTGTTGAGGTTTTGCAGGGAGCGCTGCAGCTGCTCATTCCCGCGCTGCTGCTGGGACAACGGTGGCGGCGTTCCCGGCGCTACCACACCCGGACGTGCAGTGCCGGCAGCCTGCGCCGCGCCTTTGGCGGCAAACCAGCCCGAACTGAACGCCTGAGGCTGCGCCGCATGCGCGCTACCGGCAAACACCAGCAGCGCAATGACCTGGGCCAAGGGTTTGAGGAGCAACACTTGACCTGCGGTAGCAGGCACCTTGGCGGCGCGGTTGGCAGGCAGCTTCAGTCGGGAACGCATCACTTACAGGTCCTTTTGACGGGGCAGGCGAACGACGGGCGCGCAAACACTGCGCGGCCACGTGTTGTGGTTATTGCTTAAGGCGGTTGCCGGAGGGCGCGACCGAACTGATGTCACACAATGTTCATGTGCTGCGGTTCAACTGGCCGGTCCGGCGGGAAAACGACAAAACCGGCAATGACGCGAAGTCATTGCCGGTCGTGGTGCTAACCCTGTCGAGACGGGGTCTTACTGCGGACGACCAATGCCGTTGCAGACGTTGGTATCACCCAGACGCAAGGTGCTGGTGGTGGCGTAGAAGTTGTCGTGGACAGCTTTCTGCCAGGTGGCGGACAACGGAATGAACGAGTGGCTGCTGACCGCTGCGTTGTTCACGCCGGTGTAGTGGCGGTTCAGGAAGTTACGGATACGTGCGGTGTCGGTGGTGTCTTTGTAGCACTGGCTGAACACCAGGTTGGTGTAGCCCACGATCGGGTAGCCTGCGGTCGGGTTGGCAAACGTCGGCACCCATTTCAACGGATCTTTGGCGTCATTGGTGCCCAGAGCCGGTGGCGCAACAGTATCGAGGGTAACTTGCACGTTGACTTCGGTAGGCAGTGCGCCGTTGATCGAAGCGACAGCAGAGGCGTCGTTGAACTGTGCGTAGTCCGGGCTGACGTAGCCGATGGCGCCGTTGTTGTTGGCGTCGGCAACAGCGGTGGCAACGCCCTGGCTGCCAACCACGCCGATGTAGTTGGTACCGGCAGGTGGGTTGACGGCCGGGTTGAAACCGACAGCCGTGGCGAAGCTGTTGCTGGCAGCAGGCAACAACGTACCGCTGACGGCCTTGAGGTGAGTCGTCAGAATTTCGGTAGTGCCGCTGGTTTCAGTACGGTAAACCACTTTGATCGGCAGGTTCGGACCGGCAACGCCGTCAAACAACACTTCGTTCCAGTTTTTAGTCACACCGGCGAAGATGTTGGCCAGTTGAACACTGGTGAGTTTGAGCGAGGTTTTGCCATTGATGTGGTAAGGCACAGTCACCGAAGTGGCTGCAGCCGGAACCTGAATCAGTGGGCCGAAGGCGGCGCTGCCCTTGACGGTGTCAGCGTTGTAAGCGGCCAGCTCCGTAGCGCTGACGATCGAGTCGCTGCCTGCATAGTCAACGTTGATGCCGGCGGCCAGTTTCAGCTTGGTCGAATCGTTACCGAAGAAGGCCTTCTTGCCGTCGCCGCTGCCAACGCCGATGTAGGCGTTAAAACCCGGGATGGAGGACGCGAGGATGCCAGTACCGGTCGTGGTGCCGTAGAGTTTTTCCGGCAGGGTGGCACCGCCGCCGACCACTGCGGCCATGGATTGGGCCGAAGCCAGTGCTGCAACCGCCAAAGAGGCCGCGATCATAGTGCGCTTAAACATGAAGAATCTCCTTTCGTCGTGTTTGTACGTTTGGGGTAGATGGCTCTTGCATGACGCCATGGCTCCGGTCCCAAGCCGTGTTCCGGGGGTGGCGAGGGGTGAGGCCATGGGTAGGGAATTTCGCAGCCTGCGATGACAGCAAAAGGAAAAAACCTCGGGAGGAAGGGCTTGATTTTGAAAAAGATTCTCGGGTGTTTCGGTCATGGTTTTGAGCGGTTTTGGGCACAGGTGACAGCGAGGTTTCAGCACGGTTTTACCCCCCTGCGCTGCAAGCCACGCAGGCCGTGTGATGACGACCGGAAAATGACAGAACAAGGAACCCGAGGTGGGCCGGGTGGCTTAGGTGACCAGTTGGTTGATTTCAATGATCGGCAGCAGCACCGCCATCACGATCACCAGCACCACGGCGCCCATCACCACGATCATCAGCGGTTCCAGCAAGGCCGTCATGCCCATGGCGCGACGCTCGATGTCCCGCGACAAGGTCTGCGCGGCTCGCTCAAGCATCGGCGGCAGCGAGCCGGTTTTTTCGCCGCTGGCGATCAGGTGAATCAGCACTGGCGGAAAGACCTTTTCCTGCGCCAGCGCCGGGGCCAGGTTGACGCCTTCGCGCACCTTGGCGGTGGCGTCGTTGACGGATTGGCTGAGGCGGTCGTTGGACAACGTCTGGCGCGCCGCTTCCAGTGCGCGCAGTAACGGCACACCGGCACCGCCGAGGATCGCCAGGGTGGAGGCAAACCGCGCGGTGTTCAGGCCCAGCACGAAACGCCCGATCAGCGGCAAACGCAGTACGCGACTGTGCCAGTTCAACCGCGCCACGGGGTTACGCAGGTAGAGGCGCCAACCCCAGAAACCACCCACGATCCCGGCAAAACACAACCAGCCCCAGGCGCGGATGAAATCACTCGCGTTGAGCATCGCCAGGGTCAGCCCCGGCAAATCCTGACGTGCCTGGGAAAACGCGCTGACCACCTGGGGCACCACGTAGCTGAGCAGGAAAATCACAATGCCGATGGACACCAGCCCCACCACACCGGGGTAGATAAACGCGGTCATGATCTTGCCGCGCAAATTGTTGCGTTCTTCGATGTAGTCAGCCAGGCGCTCCATCACCTGGGCCAGGTCGCCGGACTCCTCCCCCGCCGCGATCAACGCGCGGTAGATCGACGGAAAATCCCGTGGCCGTGCTGCCAGCGCATCCGCCAGGCGCATGCCGCCGCGCACATCGGCGCGCACGGCGCTCAGCGTCTGGGCAATGTGTTTTTTCTCGGCCTGCTCCACCGTTGCACTCAGCGCCGCTTCCAATGGCAAGCTGGCACCGAGCAGGCTGGCCAGCTGGCGCGTGGCCCAGGCCAGGTCGTTGTCCGACAGCTTGGCGCTGAACAGGCTGCTGCCTGCCGCCGTCTGCTGATGCCCTTCGATTTTCACCAGCAGTGCGGTCAGGCCTCGCCCCCGCAAGGTGGCAAAGGCTGCGCTCTGGCTGTCGGCCTCGACATGCCCCGCCTCGATTTTTCCGCTGGCATCGGCGGCCTCATAGCGATAGCGATTCATCAGGCGTCCCGTGTCACACGCAGGATTTCTTCGGGCGCGGTGGCGCCGCTGCGCACCCAGCGCTCGCCGTCTTCACGCATGCTAAACATGCCGGCGCGGCGTGCGGCGAGGCGCAAATCCTGCTCCCCGGCGCCGTTGTGGATCAGGCTGCGCACGTCATCGTCGACGCAGAACAGTTCATGGATGCCGGTGCGCCCGCTGTAGCCGACCTGGTTGCACTGCGCGCAACCCACCGGGCGCCAGGTGCCGGGTGCGGCCGGGTCTTCCTGTTTACAATGCGGGCACAGGCGCCGCACCAAGCGCTGGGCCAAAACGCCGAGCAACGACGAAGCCAGCAGGAACGGCTCAACGCCCATGTCGATCAGGCGGTTGACCGCCGACACCGCGTCGTTGGTGTGCAAGGTGGCCAGCACCAGGTGGCCGGTGAGCGAGGCCTGCACAGCGATTTGCGCGGTCTCCAGGTCGCGGATCTCGCCGATCATGATGATGTCCGGGTCCTGACGCAAAATCGCCCGCAACGCGAGGCCGAAGGTCATGTCGATCTTGGCGTTGACCTGGATCTGGCTGATGCCCGGCAGATCGTATTCCACCGGGTCTTCCACGGTGAGGATATTGCTGGTGCTCGCATCCAGCCGCGCCAGCGCCGCGTAGAGGCTGGTGGTCTTGCCGCTGCCGGTGGGCCCGGTGACCAGCACGATGCCGTGGGGCTGGCGGATCAGCGTGTCGAGGCGTGCGAGCAGTTGAGGCTCCATACCGAGGGTTTCCAGCTGCAAGCGCCCGGCCTGTTTGTCGAGCAGGCGCATCACCACGCGCTCGCCATGCCCGGTGGGCACCGTGGACACGCGAATATCGATGGGGCGCCCGGCGACGCGCAAAGCGATGCGCCCGTCCTGCGGCAAGCGTTTTTCGGCGATGTCGAGCTGGGCCATGATCTTGATCCGCGACACCAGCGCGCCATGCAGCGCCTTGCGCGGTGAGACGACGTCACGCAGGGTGCCATCGACGCGGTAGCGCACCACGGAATGGGTTTCGTAGGGCTCGATGTGGATGTCGCTGGCTTCGTCGCGGGCGGCCTGGGTGAGCAAGGCGTTGATCATGCGGATGACGGGCGCGCCGTCCTGGGTGTCGAGCAGGTCGGTGACTTCGGGCATGTCTTGCATCAGGCGGTCGAGGTCGACTTCATTTTCAGCCGCACCCACCACGGCGGCGGCGCTGCCGGTGTCGGCGTAGGCGCTGGTGAGCAGGCAGTCGAGTTCGTCGTCGCGGATGTGTTCGAGGGCGGTGTGCCCGAATTGGCGCTGGACCTCGCTGATGGACCAGCCGGGGGTTGAGGGGCAGATGGTCAGGAGCAGGCCTTGCTCTGCGGGGCGCAGGAGGATGCGGTGGGATTTGGCCCAGGTGTAGGGGAGCAGGCTCATGGGGTTGGCCCTGTTTGTGGGTGTACATATCCGTTGCTGCGGTAACGGCTGGTTAGGGTTCCGCCCTTACGGCGGGTCACTTTGGAAAAGCCCCAAAGTAACCAAAGGGCTCTTGCCCCAACACTCGGCACCTCGCTCACGCTCGGTGTGCCCGTAATCCGACAGGGATTTGGGGGGCCGCCGCCACGCGCCATCCCTGGCGCGTCGCGGCTAAACCGGCGTCCCTGCCGGTTTACCCCCCAAATCCCTGTCGAATTCCGGCCAGCGTGTTTTAACGGGGCGCTCAAGATCAAAAGCCAGATCAAAAGCAAGAGCACGGCGGCCTGACAGCCGGCCTGAGTGGTTAGATCAAAAGCGGTTAAATGTGGGAGCGGGCTTGCTCGCGAAGAGGGAGTGTCAGCAGACACATATGCCAGCTGACCCACCGCATTCGCGAGCAAGTCGAATCGTCGCACCGCCGCTCCCACATTTGGATCTCCATGCATCAGGCAAACACCGATCTGCTCTTGATCTGCTTTTGATCTTGATCTTCGGCGCCCCGTTAAACCACGCTGGCCGAACGCAGGCTTTGGAGCGTGGGCAACCCGGCAGGACGCCGGGTTAGCCGCGATGGGCCAGGGATGGCCCATGGCGGCGGCCCACGCTCCAAAGCCGGAGTGAGGGCACACCGAGCCTAGGCGAGGTGCCGAGTGGTGGGGCGAAGACCTTTTGGTTACTTTTGGGTCTTTCCAAAAGTGACCCGCTGTAAGAGCGGAACCATAGGTGGCCGTTACCGCACCAACGGATATGTACTCACTCACTGAGGCACCGCCCGAATCACCGCCCGCGGCCCCCCCGAAGGAATCGCCTTCTCCACCGCAGGCAACTGCGGCGCCTGCACATCCGGCATCGCCCAGCTGCGCTCCGGCTGCAACCCACCCTGCGCCCGGCGCATGAACTCATAGCGGTTCAACGTAATGCTGCGCCCCGCCCCACTGTCGCGAATAATGTAAGGCCGCAAAAACACCATCAAATTGGTCTTCGTCACACTGCGCTTTTCATTGCGAAACAACGCCCCCAACCCCGGAATGTCCGAAAGCCAAGGCACCGCGTCATTGCTCTGGCTGTAGCCATCCTGCAGCAACCCGCCGAGCACCATGATCTGCCCGTCATCGAGCAAAATACTGGTATCGATCGCACGCTTGTTGGTCACCGTCCCGGCATCCACCGAGGCCCGTGGGTCAACGCTGCTGACCTCCTGGTAAATATCCAGCTTCACCGTGCCACCTTCGGAAATCTGCGGCCGTACGTTGAGCTTGAGCCCCACTTCTTCACGCTGCACGGTCTGGAACGGGTTGTTGCTGGTGCCCCCGCCGCCGGTCACGTAGCTGCCGGTGACAAACGGGATGGTCTGCCCCACAAAAATGCTCGCGGCTTCGTTATCCAGAGTCAGCAGGTTCGGCGTGGACAGCACGTTGGTGCCGCCTTTGCTCTTGAGTGCGCGGGCCAGCACCTTGAGGTCGAGCACCTTGCCGATGCCGGGGATGTCCACCGAGCCATTGACCAGGCCAATGTTCAGGCCCTTGGGCAACACGTCAATGCTGGTCTTGCTGGTGGGCGTGCCATTCAAGCCACTGCCGCCGAGGTTGACCCCGCCAAAGCCCCCCTTGCCACCGAGATTGCCCGCCTGCCACTGCACGCCGAACTCACTGGCGTCGTCTTCGCCGACTTCAACGATCAAGCTTTCGATCACCACTTGCGCGCGGCGTTGGTCGAGCATGTCGATCACTTCCCGCAGGTTGCGGTAAAGCGGGTCGGGCGCGGAGATCAGCAAGGTGTTGGTGGTGGCGTCCGCCTGGATCGTCACGCCACCGGCGCTGAACGCGGTGTTCTGGTCGCTGGGGGTGCTGCCGGTGGAAGGCTTGTCCTGGCTGTAACTTGACGGCACGCCACTGCCGGTGGGCGTACCGCTGCTGTTCTGGGTGTTGCTGTTCTGAGTGCTCTGGCTGTTGCCGCCCATGCTGCTGAGTTTGCCACGGGCCTCGTCGCTGACCCCCGACTCGCTTTCGCCGGTCAACAGCCCGCGCAACGACTGCGCCAGTTTGCCCGCCTGGGCGTTGCGCAGGTACACCACGTGCATGTTGCTGGGGTTGCTCTGGGCGTTGTCGAGTTTGTAGATCAGGTTGCGCGCCAGCTCGGTGCGCTCAGGGCTGCCGGCGCGGATGATGATCGAGTTGGAACGCGGGTCGCCCACCACATTGATCTTCTGCGTCTGGTCGGCACCCTGGGTTTCCAGCAGTTCCGAGACCATCGCTGCGATGTCCACGGCGATGCCGTTCTGCACCTTCACCACGTCGGTGTCGATGGCGCTGGGCGTGTCGATGCCGTTGATGATCTGCGCCACGCGCGTGAGGTTTTCCGCGTAGTCGGTGATGACGATGCTGTTGTTGCCGGGGTAGGCGTTGATCGGGTTGTTCGGCGACACGATAGGCCGCAGCACCGGGATCAGGTTAACCGCGTTTTCGTATTGCAAACGGAACGTGCGGGTCTGCATGCCGCTGCTGCCCGCGCTGTAGATGGGCCCGCCGAGCAGCTTGGCATCGGCCTCCGGTACCACTTGGGCGACGCCGCCCACGTCGACCACGCTGAAGCCCTGCATGCGCAGCGCCGCCAGCAGCATGTCGTAAGCCTGATGCGCCGGCACCTGCCCTTCGCTGACCAGCGTGAGGTTGCCCTTGACCCGGGGGTCGACCAGGAACTGCTGGCCGGTGGCGCGGGACAGCGCACGCACCACCGCCTGGATATCGGCATCGACAAAGTTGAGCTGCACCGGCTGGTCCCCCAACGGGTTGCGCGCCTTCAGCGGTGCCGGGGCGTGGCCGCGTGCGCTGTCTGTCACGGGGTGCTGCACACGGGGCGCCGGGGCGGGCTCGCGCTGGCGGTCAAAAACCGGCTCACCCCTACGGCGGGTATCAGCCAAAGGCTGGCCCAGTTCACTGTCCACCAGCAAAGGCTTGGTCGATTGCGGCGTACTGCACGCGCTCAGGGCCAGCAACAGCAGCGGCGCGACCTTGCGAAACGGCGCGGGGTTGAGGACTGACCACATCATGAAGCTTCCTTAGCGCCAAGCGCCTGATCCATGCGAACGGTCCCGGACACAGTGCCGGCCGAGTTGTCGACGGCGCCCTCAGCACGCTGCAAACGCGCCTCGGACACTTCCAGAGAAAACGAACGGGGGTTACCCAGCAACCAGCCGACCACGGCATCCGCCGGGGCATTGTCGAAGGTCAACCGCCAGCCGCCGGGGGCCAGCGCCTGCAATTGATAACGCCCCTGCAGCCCGGCATTGTCGAGGGCTTGGCGCAACGTGGTTTCGTCAGCCTGGCGCGGGACGGCGATGCCCTGCAACAGCACCTGCAGGGCTTCGGCCTGGGCGCGTAACTTGGGGGTTTCGACTTGCCAGTAATCGATCTTTTTCAACGCGGGCTGCACCAGCACCAGCCAGGTCAGCAGGCTCGCCAAGACCAGCCCGGCACCGCTGAGCATGCGTTTTTCGCGCAAGGCCAGGCCGTTCCAGAACTGCCGGGACTGGCTGCGTAAACGGTGCCACTTATTCATCGCCGGCCTCCGGCGCAATGGCCGTTTCAGCGGGGCCCAGGGTCCAGCCCTGTTCGTCACGGGCGGCACTGAAACCGGCCTCTGCCAACGCCGCCTGCCAATCGCCGTCAACCGCCGGGTTGCGACTGTCGGCAGAAAAGCCGAGGTGCAGGCGCCCCTGTTCGAACGTCAGGTTCTCCACGCTGCCCACCATGAACGGCAAGTGGTTGCCGGCCAGTTGCAACAGGCGGCTGAAGCGTTCGCCGGGGTCTGCTGCCGTACCGGCCTGCCGCGCGGCCAATTGCTGGCGGGCCTGCTGCAAAGGGTTGAGCACCACCGGCAACGCGGGAAACGCCTGACGCACTTGCTGGCTCATCAGGGCCTTGAGGCGCAAGCCTTCGTCGGCCTGGCGCGCAGCGTAGAGGTTGAGGCCAACGGCCCAGATAGCCGTCGCCACGGCCACACACGCCAGCGCCCTGCCCCATCCGCCGCTTGCCCGTTGGTTGAGGCTACTGTGCAAACCCCACGCAGGAGCGGCGCCGCTCCAACGCTGCGGCGCATCGACGAGCTGCGCATCCAGTTGTTCGCCCAGAGCTTGCTGCCCCAGCGGGTGCACCGCGCCTTGTTGCAGGCTGTGGCGCGAAAGCAAATAACCGTCGTGCAAGGCCGCCGTGCCCACCGGCAAGGCGAATGGTGCCGGGTACAGGCCACGCAAGGTCAGCGGCACCTGTGCCAGCACCTGGCCCAGTTGTGAGAGCCCGGCCTTGGGCGCCCAGGCCACCTGCACGCGCCCGTCGCTTTCACGTGGGCCGTGGGCGACGTGCATCTGTTCCACCGCACCGAGGATCAGCGCCTGCGCGGCACACTCCACGGCGGCGACGGTTTTCGCAAGCGGCAATGGCGGCAGTTCCAGGCTTGTGAGCAGGCTGTCACGGGGATGCAAAAAACAGTCTGCCGCCTGGCGCTTTTTGCCCAGCTGTTGCAAAGGCACCTGCCCTTCGGCGACCACTACGCCCCGCTCCAGCCAGGCAAATGTGACAACGCTGTCGACCGTCAGTTGATCAAGCGGCGGCAAACCGATGCGCAAGCGTTTCATACGCCCACCCGCGACCAGATGACCCGGGGCTGGCGGTCTTCCGGCCGGTGCACCAGCGCGTCAATCGTCACCCGGCGTTGCTCGCGACGGGCCTGGCCCTGCAAGCGGAACCATTCGCTGGTGATGCCTACCTGTATCGAGTCCACCGCCACCTGGGGCATGCGCAGCCGGTTGACGAAATCCCCGCGGTTGATGAACCAGTGCCCGCTGTCACGCTCGGCCACCAATGCCTGGGCTTGCGGCACGCTGAGCGCGGGCACGACCGCACTGAGCACTTCGGCGCTGGCCGTATTGCCATTGACCCAGGTATTGGCGGGCAGCACGCTGATATAGGCCTGCATGCGCCGCAGCAAAACCGGGTCAAGCCCATTGAGGCCCGCCAAGTCGTCCAGGCTGCGCAGCATCGGGTATTTGGCGGGCATATCCTGTTGATCATAGGAGGCGATCACGCGCTGGCTGATGTGCCGGCTCACCGCCGGGGCCACGCCAATCAAGCCGCACAGGCGCTCGAACGCCTGTAATTGCTCGGCATCCGGGCGCTGGCGATTGACCAGGTTGCGCAGGTTGAACTTGCCCTGCTCATCCATCAGCCGCCCTTCAAACGCGCCACTCTGGGCGCGGGCCCATGGCTGGTCGAGGCGGGTCAACACGTCTTTCTGGCGTGCGTCCCAGAGCAATTGCCGGCTGTGTTCCAACCCGCCCTGCAGCAACCATTGGCCCTGCACGCGCAGTTGTTCGGCCTCAAGGCTGCGGGTGAACAAGGTCTGGCGCGTGAGCATCGCGCCGGCGATCACCGCCACCACGGCGGCGATCAGCAGCGCGCTGATAATTGCCATGCCGCGCTGCTTCGCCGCTGCGGGCGAATACCCTTTCATGGCCGGCCTTACAACTGCCAGGAGCCGATGTCGGCATTCACGCCGTCGCCATCCGGTTGGCCGTCGGCCCCGAGGGAGAACACGTCGACCTCGCCGTTCGCGCCGGGGTTCAGGTAGTGATAGGGGTTGCCCCAAGGGTCATTCGGCAGGCGCTCCAGGTAGGCGCGCCAGTTGCTGTTTTTCGCATCCGCCGGGCGCTCCACCAACACTTTGAGGCCCTGGTTCATGCTTGGGTAAGTGCCGTGGTCGAGACGGTACAACTTCAACGCCTGCATCAGGCCGCCGATGTCCTGTTTTGCCGCCGTGGCACGTGCCTGGTCCGGGCGGTCAAGCACTTTGGGCACCACCATCGCCGCCAAAATCCCGAGGATGACCACCACCACCATGATCTCGATCAAGGTGAAGCCACGCTGGCCGCGAGGGCCTGGCAATGGGGACGTTAGGCGCGCGATATCCATCTCGACATTCCTTGGCTTGAGTGCAATTCGTGGCGCAGTGTTGCAAGAACACATGTCAGTCGTATTGAAAATCCTCGGGAGGTTTGGTCGCCAATCGGTCAACTCGCGGGGCTAGTCTGCGGGCCTGTTTCCGGGCTTTGAGAACGCCATGCGCAGGCCTCGCAAGGAGCAAGGTTTTACCCTGATTGAAGTGCTGGTGGCGCTGGCGATCATCGCCGTGGCCATGGCCGCCGCCGTGCGCGTGGCCGGGTTGATGACCCAGAGCAATGGCTTGCTGCGCGATAAGTCCATGGCGTTGCTGGCAGCGCAAAGCCGGCTGGCGGAGTTGCAACTGGGCGGGCGTATAAACAGCGGCAAAAAGACCTTTGAGTGCGATCAGGGGCGGCTGACGCTGCGCTGCGAACAAACCGTCAGCGCCGAGGGCCGCCTGTTTCAGGTACGGGTGCTGGTACTCGACGCCAGCCGCGACGCGCCGCCGCTGGCGCGCCTGGAAACACAGGTCATGGCCGAGTGAGCCGGGGCAATGCGGGCGCATCCGGCAGTTTGTCGAGGTTGACGCGTTGCTTCTCGCCGCCGCGTTCGATCTCCACGGCGTCGCCTTCGATGGCCGTCAAGCGCACGCCGGGGCCGAGACGTTCACCCAGTAGAAAACTGCGTGGCGGGCCGTCGTTGAGGCTGAGGATCGCCACCGCGCCGCGGGCGCCAGCCAGTACGCCGGAGACTTTGACCTGCAACGCCGTGGGCGTATTGGAAAACCACTGCAACGCCGGGTTATCGCTGCGCGCCGCCAGCGCCTGGGGCGTGGCTTGGGGCGTACGGGATTCGGCAAACGTCAGCAACAGCGGCGTCCAGATCACCACACCGGCCACCGCCGCGAGCAAGGCCGCAAGCTGCACGCCGTGGGCGGGTGAAAAACGCGGGATGAATGCCATGGCTGGGACCTCCTGTTTGTCCGGGCCTTCAGGCTACAGGCCAATTCCAACGTTTTTATGTCACAACCTCGCCAGTTCAGCAGGTGCCTTACGATGAAACAGCAAGGCTTCACCTTGATCGAGCTGATGGTGGTGCTGGTGATCATCGGCATCGCCAGCGCGGCCATCAGCCTGACGATCAAACCCGACCCGCTGCACCTGCTGCGAAAGGACGCCGAACGCCTGAGCCAGTTGCTCCAGGTGGCCCAGGCCGAAGCCCGCGCTGACGGCCGCCCGATCACCTTGCGCACCGACGCCAAGGGTTTTCGCTTCAACCGCAACAGTGATGACGGCCTGGGCGTCGAGACCTTCAAGGGCGACGCGCAATTGCATCCACGCCCATGGGAAAGCACACCGATGCAAATCACGATTGAGCCCCGCCAAGCCCTGGTACTCACTGCCGAATGGATCAACCCGCCGGTGCGTGTGGTGCTGTCCGACGGCCAACACCGCCTCGGTGTGCAACGTGATGCCGCTGGCCTGATGCGTGTGGAAAACCTGCCATGAAAACCGCTCAGCAAGGCTTCACCCTGATCGAAGTGATGGTGGCGATCATGCTGATGGCCGTGGTCAGCCTGATCGCCTGGCGCGGGCTCGACAGCGTGACCCGCGCCGATCAGCATTTGCAGGCCAGCACCGAGCAGACCGAAGCCCTGCTGCGCGTGTTGAACCAGTTGCAGCGCGACGTCAGCCTGCGCGCCAGCGTCGAACTGAACGCCCCGGGCATGGCCGATGAAGACGCGGCCAAGCCCGCCGGGTTGGCGGCCGTGACCGTGCGCAGCTCCGACACCAAGGGGTTTCGCCTGGAAGTGATTCGCAGCGCGCCTGCCTCCGGTGCGGGCTTGCAACGCGTACGCTGGTGGCTCAAGGGCGACAACCTGTATCGCGCGGCAGCGCCTGCACGGGACCGCTTTCCGCTGCCGGCCGCCAAGGACGGCGTGGTGGTGCTCAGCGGCGTCAGCGACCTGCAAGTGCGAGTGTGGGACACCGATAAAGGCTGGCGGCAGTTGAGCGGCAACCGGCGCGAAGACCCGCTGGGGCTGGAGATCAGCCTGGTGCGCCAGACACCTCAAGGCGTGGAACGCTACCGCCAGGTGTTGGGGCCGTTGAATTGACGCAATACGGGGCCTTGAACATCCGGCGGTTATGCCTGAGTCTAGCGCTGCCACCCTTTCGGAGCACCGCGCCATGACCTCGCCTGCCAACCCTGCGGCCCCCCGTTTCTGGCGCGACCCCAGGCTGCCGTTTATCGAAGCACGGGCCATCGCCGACGGGCGCAAGGTCACTTACGGCCGTCATGCCCATGAGCATTTCTCCATTGGTGCGGTCACCAACGGCTGCAGTTATTACCACTACGGCGCAGACACCTTCGAGATCAGCGCCGGCACGGTGGTGCTGATGAACCCCGGCGATGTGCACGCCTGCAACCCGATCCGCAACAGGCCGTGGTCCTATCAGATGCTGTACCTGGACACCCACTGGCTGACGGACTTGCAGCACCAGTTGGGGTTCAGCACCGACCAGGGTTATCGGCCCTTCAACACGCCCTACACCCGTGACGAGAGCCTCTACAACGGCTTGCTGGAGTTGTACCGTGTGTTAGTGGACGAACACGCCGAACACCTGCAAAAGCAGAGCGCACTGGTGAGTTATTTCAGTGACGTGCAGCAGCGCCTGAACCCCTCCGAAATGCCGCCGCGCGAGGTTAACCACAAACTCGAACGCGCCGCCGAGTACATCCGCGAGCAGTGCAGCCAGCCGTTGAAACTGGAGGACATTTGCCTGGCCGCCGAGCTGTCGCCGTCTTACCTGATCCGCGCGTTCAAACAGTATTACGGGCTGACGCCCCACGCCTTTCTGGTGAACCAGCGCGTCCAGTTTGCCCGCAGCCAGCTGCGCAATGGCGAGTTGATCGCCGACGTGGCGCTGGCCGCGGGGTTTGCCGATCAGGCGCACTTGCAGCGCACCTTCAAGCAGCATTTCGCCGCCACGCCCGGGCAGTACCGCGACGTGCTCAAGCCATCAGCAAATAACCCACACTGGCCACCAGCAACGCGGCCATTGAGCGGTTGAACAGCCGCACGCCCTGGGGATTACCCAGGTAACGCCGTAGAAAAGTACCGGCATACGCCCAGCACGCCACCGACAGGTAGCAGATCACCAGGTACAACGCCGCAAACAGCCAGACCTGGCGAGCGTCGCCGTCGGCCACAAACAAGCCCATCCCGGCCACACACGCCAGCCACGCTTTCGGGTTGAGCCATTGCATGACCGCGCCATACAGCATCGACGGCGCGGTGGCCGTGCCGTCGGCGTTCAACCGGCCATCGTCAGCCGCCAGTTTCCAGGCCATGTACAACAAAAAGGCCACCCCGCCCCACTGGATCAACTGCGTCAGGATCGGCCAGCGCAGCAGCACTTCGTGCAGGCCCAGGCCGATCAGCACCAGCAACAACGTAAAGCCAAGCGCCGCGCCGAATACGTGTTTCTGGCTGGCGGCAAAACCAAAGCGCGCACCGGCGCTTAAGGCGACCACATTGACCGGGCCGGGAGTGATGGAGGTGGCGAGCGCGAAGGCAGCCATGGAGAGGATCAAGCTCATTGCAGTTCCTTTCTATTCGGACGAAAGACGATGGGCTCACGGTAAACAGCAAACACGGGGACCGTATTGAACAAAATCACCCTGGGCGAATGTGTGCTTCACGGCGCTGATCGTTTTGGCGACTCTGGGGGTTGGCGGCAGGTGCCTTATAAGTTTTTATTCCATTGATATAGCTTCATTTTTTTCTGTTAAACCGCCTGTTCCAATAGGAAAAAATGCGTATTTCCCAGGCAAAAGGCGGTGCTAGAGTTCCGGCCCTTGCTCGCTACTCATTGATCACTGCAATAAGGAATCGCCATGTCACGTCGCCTGCTGGCAGCTGCCTGCCTGTTGTTGTCCTTCTCTGCGGCCCAGGCCGCCGAGCGTTGGGAAACCTTGCCGCCAACGCCTGCCCCGGTCGCCGGTGCCCAAACCGGCTACGCCGCCGTAAACGGCATCAAGGTCTACTACACCCGCACCGGCCACGGCTCGCCGGTGGTGCTGTTGCACGGCGGTTTGTCCAACTCCGATTATTGGGGCAACCAGGTCAAGGCCCTGTCGGCCAAACACACGGTGATCAGCCTCGATAGCCGTGGCCACGGGCGCAGCTCGCGCAATGAGCAACCTTACGGGTATGACCTGATGGCTGATGATGTAGTGGCCGTGCTCGACAGCCTGAAGATCCCGCGCGCCGACATCGTCGGCTGGAGCGACGGCGCGATCATCGGCATCGACCTGGCCCTGCGTCACCCGGACCGCATCGGCAAAGTCTTCGCCTTTGCGGCCAACACCCAGACCTCCGGGGTCAAGGATGCGGTCGAGAAAAACCCGAACTTTGCCGCCTTCATCGAACGCGCCGGCAAGGAATACAGCAAGCTGTCGCCGACGCCGAAAGAGTACGACGCGTTTGTCGAGCAGATCAGCCACATGTGGGCCAGCCAACCGAACTGGACCGACGCGCAACTGGCAAGCATCAAGACGCCGATCCTGATTGCCGACGGCGACCATGATGAGGCGATCAAACGCGAACACATCGAGTACATGGCGGCGACCATCCCCGGTGCCGGCTTGTTGATCCTGCCGAACACCAGCCACTTCGCCTTCCTGCAAGACCCGGCGCTGTTCAACGCGGCGGTGCTGAACTTCCTCGACAGCAAATGAAGCCGGTTGCACCTATTTGACGAACAACTCGCGGTCCCGCGCCTTCACATGGCCGGGGCTGTAATAGGCGTCGAACCAGGTCTTCTCGCCCGCCGCCGGTGGCTTGGCCAGGCGCAACGTCTGCAAAGCACCGGGCAGGCTGGCATTGAAGCGAAAGTGGAAATGGTCGAACAGGCGCAAGGCTTCGATGGCGTAGACCACGGCGATCTTGCGGTCTTCGATACGAATCAAATGATCGCCGTTGTTTTTCTCGCCACCGCCGGCGAGGTTGGATGAGCCGGTATACACCGTGGGGTTGGCGCCGTTGAAGTCGGTGACCACGAACTTGTTGTGCACCATGTTCCCTGCATTCCCCGACCATTCCGCCTTGAACGGCGCCGGCGCGTTGCTCGCCAGGTAGCTGAACGGCAACAGCCCCACCGAACCGTCCGGCTTGCGCACCGCCAGTTTGCCGGTGCGCTGGGCCACGCCGTAGGAGAACAGCGAGCGCTGCATCAATGCGTCCAGGGCATCGCGCACTTTGCCATTGATCAGGCTCAGGAACACGATGGAATACAGCACCGAACTGGTGGCCTGTTCGATGCTGGCGGCAATGGGGTCCAACGACAGCGCGCTGTCAGCGTGGGGTGCAAAGCACAGCGAAACTTTCGAGCCGGGCTGGTCGCGCACCACCCACCATTGCTGCGACAGCGGGTTCTTGCGAAACGTCGTCGGCGCCGTCCAGTAGGCGTCGAACACTTCGGCAAACTTGCCGGCCACGGTTTCGTCATCGAACAACAGCACGTTGTTCGCCTGGATGTACAACCCACGCAGGGCAAAGTTGGTGGAACCGCCGAGCACCCGAATCGCTTTGCCGGCGCGGCGTACGATCAACACTTTGTTGTGCTGCTGGCTGGAGAAATGCAGGCGTTTGACCTGCGCCCCGGCGGCGGCCAAACGCGCGGCGCTCAGGCTTTCGCAACTGTCGGCGGCGCCTTGGTCGCCATGGTCATCGATGATCGCCCGCACGCGTGGGCCGAGGCCTTCCAGGCGGCGCAGGATGTCCGGTTCCTTGCTTTCGTAGATCAGCGCGTCGAGGGTCAGTTCGGGGTCATTCGCGACCTGATCGAGCACTTGCAGGATCAACTGCCGCGCTTCAAACCCAAGCCATGCGTAGTTTTTTTCAAACGGCGCCATGTCCAGGTCCAGATAAGCCCTCGGCGCCGAGCGTGCCGGCGGCAGGATGCGTGTTTCATTGTTGAAACGGTCGCCATAGGCCTGCGATGAAGCGAAGCCGCGAGTGAAACCGATGTTCACGAAACCGCTGATCGTTTGCGCCTCCAGGGACACCTGGTTTTCCAGACTCACGCCCTTGCGCAGCGTACCGTCGGCACCCATGTAACAGGCCGTGACGCGGTAGCGGAACAGGCCGGGCAGGATCTCGCTGGGCACGTGGATCCAGCGGAATTTCTGGAACGGCGCCTCGGTGGAGGGAAAAGTGCGCGGCTGTTCGGGCGTGGGTGGGTAATCAAAATGCAGGCGGTTGTGCAGCACGCCCCAATGGTCGGCGCCGGGGTAACGCACCTCGATGCTGAAACCGACAAAGTCAGACGTGGCAAGGTCCGCGGCCAGGTCAAATGCCAACAGCGCAGCGCCCTCCCCGCGATAGAGCTTGAAGGTCAGCCCCTGGAACGTGGTCTTGCTCTCGAAGTCGGCGCTCAAGCGATGTCCTTTGTGCTGGGAGGCGTTGCGTTGAGTCTAGCGCGTGCGGCCCATCAAGCCACTGGCGCCTGGGTGACGATATCGTCAACGCCCAGCACCCGACCGTCTTCAGACACCACCTCGACCTTGCGCAACGGCTTGAGCAAGCGCGCGTCCAACACGCGGGCGCTCTCCACTTCGGGCTCGGTGTACGCCTCGCCCCATTGCGCCAGGGTCACCAACACCGGCATCAAGGCGCGACCTTTGTCGGTTAATTGATATTCACTGCGTGCACCGACTTCGCGGGTTTGGAGCAAGCCATGCTCGACCATGTCTTTGAGGCGCGTGGCGAGGATATTTTTCGCCACGCCCAGGTGCTTTTGGAAATCGCCAAAGCGGGTCACACCGGCGAACGCATCACGGATGATCAGCAGCGTCCACCAATCCCCCACCGCATCCAGCGCGCGGGCGACCGGGCAACCGTCCCCTTCCAGGCATTTGCGTTTCATCGGCGGCCTCCCGGCAGCTTGAAATATTAGGTTGCATTATAGGACCTACACGCGCAGGATAAAAACAGTTTCATTATTAAACCAAAACTGTCGTGTGGAGTGAATCATGGATATTCGTGGAAAAGTGGTACTGGTCACCGGCGCCAATCGTGGCCTGGGCAAAGCCTTCGTCATCGCATTGCTTGAAGCGGGCGCCGCCAAGGTCTACGCCGGCGCACGCGACCCGGCGAGCGTCAACATCCCCGGCAGTACGCCGGTGGCCCTGGACATCACTGACGCGGCCAGCGTGCAACGCGCCGCCGAGCAGTGCACCGACGTCAGCGTGGTGATCAACAATGCCGGTTTCCTCAAGTACGGTTCGCTGCTGGCTGAAGACAGTATCGAAAACCTGCAGCAGCATTTTGAGGTGAACACCTTCGGCACCCTGCGTGTCAGCCGCGCGTTTGCACCGATCCTGGCCAAACAAGGCGGCGGCGCGCTGATCAATATCCTCTCGGTGCTGAGCTGGCTGAGCCCGCCCGGTTCGGGCGGCTACAGCACCTCAAAATCCGCCCAGTGGGGCCTGACCAACGGCCTGCGCGGCGAGTTGCGTGAGCAGAATACCCTGGTGATCGGCGTGCACCCGGCCTACATCGACACCGACATGGTGGCCGACATCCAGGCGCCGAAAAGCACGCCGCAGGACGTGGTCGCCATCACGTTGAAGGCCCTGAGCGAAGACCGTGAAGAGGCGCTGATCACCGACATGACCCACGCCGTCAAAGCCTCGTTGTCCACCGATGCGCCGATCTACCTCAGCCGTTGATCAACGAAAAGTGCGCGCCCACCCCGGCGCGCACACCCTCGCCCACCGCCAGCGCCACCGAACCTGCCGCCAGGGCCGTATCGCCACAGGCGAACACGCCGGCCACGGAGGTCTGGCGCATTTCATCGGTGTGCAGATAAGCGCCCGTGGGGCCATCGAGCAGCTCACAGCCCAATGGCCCCGCCAGCGGGCTGATGCGCGTGCGCGACATCGTGAACACGCCATCAAGGCTGAACACCCGGCCATCGTCCAATTCCACATCGGCCCGCTCGCCGCTGAGCCGCCTGACCAACCCGCTTTGCACCGTGACGCCCCGCCGTTCCAGCTGCGCCTGTTGCTCCGCATCCGGCGTGAAGACGCCATTGGTAAATAACGTGGTGGTGCCCCAGTCCGGCAGCATCAGCGCGTGGTGCATGGCCAGTGGTGAAGTGGCAATGACGCCGATACGGCCCTGGTCCAGCTCGTAGCCGTGACAGTACGGGCAATGAAATACCCGTTTGCCCCAGCGCTCTTCAAGACCTTCGATCGGGGGCAATTCATCCACCACACCGGTGGCGAGGATCAAGCGCCTGGCGCGCAGTTCACCATTGCAGCGGGTTTGAACACTGAAACCGTCCGGCTGTTGCAGCGCTTGCACTGCGGTGTCCTGCACCCAGGTCACGGTTGCGTATTCCATCAACTGGCTGCGCCCTTCGGCGGCGATAACCTGCGGCGGCTGGCCGTCCTGCCCGAGAAAGCCGTGGGACGTGGCCGCAAACCGGTTGCGCCGCTGCCCCGCATCAATCATCAAAACCTGACGGCGCGCACGCGCCAGTTGCAGGCCCGCAGACAGGCCGGCATAGCTGCCGCCCACGATAATGACGTCGTAAATCATGTGTGTGATCTCGTCTTTCGGTGCACCCGGTTGTCCAGGCACTTTCACGGCACACCATAAGTTACATGAAAATAAGGCGTCAAGAGTCTCGCAACTCTTCAGGTTACGAACGATACTTCGCAGCGAATCGACTTGAGGTTTTTTGATGAGAAACGACACCCGGCTTTCGCGCATGCTGCACGTGCTAATCCACATGGGCCGCCATGAAGAGCGCGCCACATCGGAAACCATCGCGCAGATGCTCGGCACCAACCCGGTGGTGGTGCGGCGTACGCTCGGGTTGCTCAAGGAGAAAGGTTACGTGTGCTCGGAAAAGGGCCATCAGGGCGGCTGGACCCTGGGTAAACCCTTGAGTGAAATCACCCTGCTGGAGATTCACCACGCCCTCGGCACGCCGTCGATCTTTGCCATCGGCCTGTCCACCGACCACCCGCAATGCCTGGTGGAGCAAGCCGTGAACGCGGCGCTGACGGATGCCTTCGAACAGGCCCAGGCCCTGCTGTTGCAGCGCCTGGGTGATGTCACCCTGGCGCAGTTGGCAGAGGATTTTGACGAGCGTTACCGCGTGGCGATGCTGCCTTAGCGCTGCGAAGGAATACGGATATCGCCGTCGCGGCACTGCGTCTTCACGCTGCGCGGGCAGCCGGCGAAGGCCAGGTCCTTGGTCAGGCACACGCGCACTTCCGACAGCACCTTGCCCTTGCAGATCACCGCCAGCCCATGGTTGCCCATGCGCGGGTTGCTCTCGCGAAACAACGCTTCGATCTCACGGGCCTGCAATGACGGCGGCGTATTGAACGGCTGTAACTGCGTCGGGATTGTCACCGCACCGAGCGCGGCATCGGTTTTCTCCAGGTAGGCCAATGGCTCAAGCCCGGTGCAGGTGCCGTGTTTGGCCCATTCGTGCCTGAGCAGCGAACGGGTCGGAAACAACGCGGCACCCTTGTCCATTTCTTCGCGGCTCAAGCGCGACTGCGCGTCACACAAGGAAGGCCACCCCCCCTTCGCGTATTGCGGCCACAGGCCGTGCAACACAAAGCCATAGCCCTTGCCCGAACACTGTTCGTTGTCCGGGTGCGTCAGGCAAAACGTCGGCGACCATGACAGCGACAGCACATAAAAATCGAACACGCCCGGCGTCCCTTCGCTGCGCGGCGCCGCCGTTGCGCAGGTGGCGAACGCCAGCCACAACACCATCAGGTATTTCATACGTCTGTTCCTTGAAAAAATCGATCACCCCGCAAGATGAGGGTTGCGCCGCAGCACCTTGTCCAGAATCCGGTCGGTCTTCAATGCCTCGATCGCCAATGAAGGATGCTCGAGTTCACCGCGAATATGCGCATTCATATTCAACACATGGTGCCACTGGATATGCGCATGGCACGGGACTTCCAGCACCTCATCGGTCTCGCCCTCCAGCCGCAACGGCTGGTCTTCGAACACCGCAAAGGTGATACGCCCGCGACTGCCGATCAGCTCGACCTTGTCTTCACGCCGGTCTGCCACAAAGTTCCAGCAGCCCATGCCCAACGCACCCGAGGTGAAGGTCCAGCAGGCCGTCACCGCGTCTTCCGCCGCGTACTTTCCGGCCTGTCGTGCAGTAAAACCGCTGACCTCGACGATGTCCCCGGCCAGGTACTGAAACAGATCAAAGCCGTGGCTGGCCAGGTCGGCAAAGTAACCACCGCCGGCGATGGCCGGGTCGGTACGCCAGTTGGCGGCGTTAGCGTCATCCGCCGCCGCAGGTTTGCACAGGCTCCAGGTGAGCTGACGCAAATCGCCGATGCGCCCCTCCAGCAGCCAGTCACGCACCTGCTGGAAGCGCGGCAGCGAACGGCGATAGTAGGAAACGAACAAGTGCAACCCTGCGCGCTCGAAGGTGCGTTGCATCAACGCACTCTGTTCGGCATTCAGCGACATGGGTTTCTCGACGCAGCAATGCTTGCCGGCGGCGGCCACCCTCAAGCTGTATTCCAGATGGCTGTCGGGCGGTGTGGCGATATACACCGCGTCCACTTCAGGGTCGTCAATCAGGGCCTGGGCATCGGTGTAGAAGCGGGAGATGCCATGGCGCGCCGCATAATCGCGCACGGCGTCCTCGCGGCGCCCCATCACGGCCACCAAGGCGGAGCCAGGCGCTTTGTAGAAAGCCGGCCCACTCTTCAATTCAGTGACGCTGCCACAGCCGATCATGCCCCAACGTACGGTAGTCATCGGTTTTCCTCGTGCGTTTTTTCATCCAGCCGGCAGTATCCACATCCCCCCTCGTCGGCGCCACCGCCGCTTAGCATGACAATTGCATTACACTTTTGTGACATTCATCGGGCTACAGGGAAACTACGGGATGAAAATAAGGGCCACGGTCATTTGCCAACACGAGGGGCACATCCTCTTCGTGCGCAAGGCCAAAGCAAAATGGGCGTTGCCGGGGGGCAAGGTCGAGCCGGATGAACGCCCGGTCGGCGCGGCCGAGCGGGAACTGGAAGAAGAAACCGGGCTGAATGTGGACGGGCTGCTGTATTTGCAGGAGCTGAAGGCCCGCGACACGCTGCATCACGTGTTCGAAGCCTCGGTGGTGAACATCAGCGAAGCCCGGCCTTGCAACGAAATCATCGACTGCCAGTGGCACGCCTACAGCGCCATGGACGAACTCGACACCACCGACGCCACCCGCCACATCGTCAAAGCCTTCCTACGTCGCCTGTAGTTCAGCGCTCTGCCCGCTGGCCTGCAAACCTCGCTTGACCACGCCATTCTCTTTCTGCCGTTCGACAAAGGATCTGACGAACGCGGCAGCGGCTGCCTGCGCCACCGGAACCGCCATGGCCTGGCGAATGGTCATGAAATCATCGTCGACCAAGCGCCACTGCGCCGACACTTTGCCCTGCAGGAAATCGCGCACCCCTGCCGCCGCATCCAGGCCTTGCTCGATAAACCAGTCCACGGCCGCCGCCGACGTTGGCGCGCGGACCAGCTCGGCGTGCTGCAGCGTGCGGCTCAAGTACAAGTCATAGGCCGCGCCCTGACCGACGGCGATCCGTTTGCCCGGTGCGTCCAGCTGCGCCACATGGGTGAAGGCTGAATCCGCCGCCACCAGATAGGTGCCCTTGATCGCCACATAGGGCGCGCTGAAGGCGATTTCCTGCTCGCGTACCGGCTCGATGGCCAGAAAGGCGACGCGCCAAACATCCTCGGCCAATGCGGCAAAGACCTTGCCCGCCGCCTCAAAGGTGATCAACTCCAGCGTCACTCCCAACTCGTCGGCCAAGGCCTCTGCCAGCACCACGGAAACACCTTGGGGCTCACCGCCCGGGCCGCGTTGCGCGAGCACCGGGTTGCCAAAATTGATGGCGGCGCGCAGCACGCCGTCGGGGGCCAGTTGTTGCAGCACTTGCGGGTCAATCATCGAGCGCTCCTTGGCGAGTCCGTTGCACGGTCTTGCGGATCACAAACGGCAACACGCCGCCGTGCTCAAGGTACCCAAGCTCTTGCATTGAGTCGAGGCGCAGGGCCAGAACGGTGCTCGTCACAGCGTTATCGGCGCGGGTGATCTGCAGGGTAATCGGGTTCTCGCCGACCTTCAGCGCGCCCAGCCCCATAAAGTCCAGGCGTTCGCTGCCGTCCAGCGCCAAGTCCTGCACGGTTGCGCCCTCGGCGAACACCAGCGGCAGCACGCCCATGCCGATCAGGTTGCTGCGGTGAATGCGCTCGATACTGCGCGCCACCACCGCTTTGATCCCCAGCAGGCTCAGCACCTTGGCCGCCCAGTCACGGCTTGAGCCGGCGCCGTAGTTGATACCGGCAAACAGCACCGTCGGTGTACCCGCATAGCTTTGCGCGGCGAGGTACAGCGGCAGGTACTCGCTGTGGTCGGCATTCCACGCCCACACACCCCGGCGCGGGGATTGCTGGGCATCCAGCAGGTTGTTCAGGCGCGGGTTGGTAAAGGCGCCGCGCACCATCACTTCATGGTTGCTGCGCCGAGTGGAGTACTGGTTGAAATCCACCTCGGCCTCGCCGCGCTCGCGCAGCCAGGCACCGGCCAGGCTGTCGGGCGGGATGGTGCCGGCCGGCGAGATATGGTCGGTGGTGACGTTATCGCCCAGCACCACCAGTGCCCGCGCATGGCGCACAGACAGGCTCTTCGCGGGTAATGGCTGCACGTCCGCCAGATACTGCGGGCGCCGCAGGTACGTCGAATCCGGGTGCCAGCCAAACCGCACACTGCCATCGGCCTCCAGCGCCTGCCAATGATGCGTGCCCTGCCACAATAGCTCGCCACGCTGGCGAAACAACGCCGGGCGCACCACCTCGGCCACTTGCGCAGCCACCTCGGTATCACTGGGCATCAGCTCGTGCAGATACACCGGTTTGCCCTGAGCATCGATGGCAAGCGGCTGGCTCGACAGGTCGATGTCGATACTCCCGGCAATCGCATAGGCCACGCATAGCGCGGGCGACGCCAGGTAGCCCGCGGGTACATTCGGGTTGACCCGGCCTTCAAAGTTGCGATTGCCCGACAGCACCACCACGCCCTTGAGGCCTTGCCGGGCAAAGCGTTCGACATGGGCCTCCAGGCTGCCCGAATTACCGATGCAGGTCATGCAGCCAAAGCCTGCGAGGTCGAAACCCAGCGCGGCAAAATCCTCCAGCAGCCCCGCCGCCTCCAGATAATCGGCGACCACCCGCGAACCCGGCGACAACGAAGTCTTGACCCACGGCCTGCGCCCCACGCCACGTGCCCGCGCATTACGCGCCAGCAACCCGGCCTGGACCATCTGCGCCGGGTTGGCGGTGTTGGTGCAACTGGTGATCGCCGCCATCACCACGGCGCCGTGGGTCAGCGGGGCATCGAAGGCCGGCTCGAAAAACTGCTGCCCGGATTCGGCCTGCACCTGTTGATAAAACGAAGCCGCGGCATTCGCCAGTGGCTGACGCTGATGGGGCTGATGCGGCCCGGCAACACTCGGCTCGACCTGCGCCAGGTCCAGTTCAATCAACTCATCAAACTGCGGTTGTAGTTCGCCTTCCCGGCGCCACAGGGATTGCGCCGCCATATAAGCCGCGATCTTGGCCAACAAGGGCTTGGGTCGCGCGGTCAATTCCAGGTAAGACAGGGTCTCGTCATCAAACGGGAAAAACACCACGGTGGCGCCGTACTCTGGTGCCATATTCGCCACCGTACCGCGCGCCGCCCAACTCAGGGACGACAACCCGGGCCCGGTGAATTCGACAAACTTGCCGACCATGCTGCGCTGACGCAACAGCTCAGTCACGGTCAACGCCAAATCAGTGGCCGTCACACCAGGGCGCAGCGCGTTGCTCACACGAATGCCCACCACCTGCGGAAACGCAATCGGCACCGGTTCGCCGAGCATCGCCGCCTGCCCTTCCAGCCCGCCCACGCCCCAACCGAGCACGCCGATGGCATTGATCATCGGCGTATGGCTATCGGTCGCCACCATGCAATCAGGGTGCAGCAGTACGCCGCCGTCGGCCGCCGGGCTTTCCCACACCACCTGCGCAATGGCTTCCATGTTCATCTGATGGATGATCCCCGTGCCCGGCGGGATCACCTTGAAGTTATCCAGGCTGGCCTGGGCCCACTTGATAAAGCGGTAGCGCTCACTGTTGCGGCGAAAGTCGATGTCGAGGTTGGCGTCCACCGCGCCCGCTTCGGCGTAGTGCTCGACGATCACCGAATGGTCGATGGTCAGCACCGCCGGAATCGACGGGTTGACCGCCGCCGGGTCGCCGCCCAGTTCCGCCACCACGTCGCGCATCCCGGCGAAATCCGCCAGCGCCGGCAAACAGGTGGTGTCATGGAACATCAGCCGGTTGGGCTGGAACGGCACCTCGCAATCCGGGCCGCTGCCGGTCGCGCGCGCCAGCACCTGCGGCAGGGATGCCGGGGCACAGCGGGCGATGTTTTCCAGCAGGATGCGCACGGCATACGGCAGCCGGTGCAGTTGTTCCGGGGTCAGCAGTTGATGCAGGTCGACATAGGTGTAACGCTGCCCGTCGATGTGCAGGTGGTTGAGATAATCGCTCATAGCTGGCCGAACACCCGTTCGATACGTGCCAGGCCCCAATCGAGTTCTTCGCGGGTGATCGACAACGGCGGTGCAATGCGCAGGACGTTTTCGTGGGTCTCCTTGGTCAGCAGGCCTTCGGCGAGCAGCGCTTCGCAGATCGGCCGCGCGTCGCGGTCCAGCTCCACCCCCACCCACAAACCGCGCCCGCGAATCTCGCGGATCGCCGGGGCATTCATCGCCGTCAGGCGCTCCACCAGGTACTGACCGAGTCTCGCGCTGTTGTCGATCAAGCCTTCTTCTTCCAACACGTTCAGGGCTTCCAGGCCAACGGCGGCGGCCAACGGGTTGCCGCCAAAGGTGGAGCCGTGGCTGCCGGCGTCGAACAGGTCCATGATCGAGTGATCGGCCACAAACGCCGACACCGGCATGATCCCGCCGCCCAGCGCCTTGCCGAGAATCAATGCATCCGGGCGAATGCCCTCGTGCTGGAAGGCGAACCACTTGCCGGTGCGGCCCAGGCCCGACTGGATCTCGTCGAGTATCAGCAGGGTGTTGGTCTCATCGCACAGCTGGCGCAACTCACGCAGGAACCCGGCGGGCGGCACGCGAATGCCGGCTTCACCCTGGATCGGTTCGATCAACACCGCGCAAGTGTCGGCCGTGATGGCCTGGCGGAAGCTTTCGATGTCGCCAAAGCGCGCTTCGGTGAAGCCGTTGCAGAACGGGCCGAAATCGGCCTTGTAATCCGGTTCGGAGGAGAAGCCGACGATGGTCGAAGTGCGCCCGTGAAAGTTGTTGTCGGCCACCACGATGTTCGCCCTGTTGGCGGCAATGCCCTTGACCCGGTAACCCCAACGGCGCGCAGCCTTGATCGCGGTTTCCACCGCCTCGGCGCCGCTGTTCATCGGCAGCGCCGAATCAAACCCGCTGATGCGGCACAGCGCCTTGAGGAAGTTGCCCAGCGGCTCGCTGTAGAACGCACGGGACACCACGCTGATCTTGTCGATCTGCGCCACGGCGGCGGCGCGGATGCGCGGGTGAACATGGCCGTGGCTGACGGCGGAATAGGCCGACATCATGTCCAGGTAACGCGTGCCGTCATCACCAATGGCCCAGACGCCCTCGCCCTTGACGATGACCACCGGCAGCGGCGAATAGTTGTGGGCGCAGAATCGGTTTTCGAGGGTGATTGCCGGGTTGGAGTGCATGGGGTGTCCTGCCTGGTAAAAATCTAATGAACAAAAGAGGTCAACTGTGGGAGCTGGCTTTTTGTGGCGAGCAAGCTTGCTTGCGCTGGGGTGCGAAGCGCCCCCAAAAAAGCCGGCTCCCACAGTGAATTGCATTTCATGGCCTGAAAATCAGGCGCTGAGCAGCTTGCCGCTGCGAATCGGCGTGGCACCGGAAACGCGACCCAGCGGGTCACCGGGTTTCACAAAGCGCACATCGCGGCGCATGTACAGCACGCCAGTGGTGTGGCTGGTGACGGTCACGGCCTGGCCGCTGTGCGGGTCAACGATGTCGAACAACGCCTGCCCCGCTTCGACGCGGCTGCCGACGGCGGCGCGGTGCACCAGCACCCCGGCGCCCGGCGCGTAAAACTGTTCGCTGCCGGCCAAGGGTGTCGCCGGGTTGCGCAAGGCCGGCAACGGGCGCGGCGTGCCTTCAATGGCGCCCAGGTGCGTGAGATAATCGATGATCGCGGTGGCGTCATGCTCGGCCAGCTCATAAGACACATCACGCTGCCCGCGATGCTCAACCGTCACCGCGATGCTGCTGTCCGGAATCGGGAAACGCTCGCCCAACTGCTCGCGCAAGTTCACCCACAACAGGTACAGCGCTTCATCAAAGGAATTGGCCTGGGAATCGGTGGCCAGCAAGGTGGCCTCGGCGCCGATGTAACGCGCCAGCGGTTCGATGGTCGGCCATACCGACTCACCGGTGTAGAGGTGCATCGCCGCCTCGCGGGAGCAATGCAGGTCCAGCACGATGTCGGCGTCGTGGGCCAGCAGCATCAGGGTGTGTTGCAAGGACTGGTATTCGTCCATCGGCTGGGCGGCGCGCAAGCATTCGCCCCAGGCGGTGCGGATCAGCTCGCGGTTGGCGTGGATGTCCTGGCCCAGCAGGTGTTCGACCTTGCCCACAATCGCCTGATACGGCACCGGAAAACCCCGGTTGTAATTGCGCCCGCTGCCCAGTTCAAACCGCCCGCTCGGGGCGCCCATGATGTACTGGCCCAGGCCCGCCGGGTTGGCCACCGCTACCAGCACAACTTCTGCGTTCAGGCGCCCGGCACTTTCCAGCGCCACCAAGTGCCGGCGCAGCTGCGCGGCCACCAGCATCGCCGGGGTTTCATCGGCGTGCAGCGCCGCCTGAATATAGATTTTTCGACCTGCACCCGCCACGCCGTAATGCTCACTGTCCACGTACCTGTGGGTGCCCTGTGTCGCTTGCAGCAAGGGGTGTTGAATAAGTTTCATAAACCGGAAGTCTCGATATTCGAGTGATGGACCTTGAGAAAATATTAACGAGACCGGGTGATCGCCCGTAAGGGCGGCCAGGGCTATCTTGATCTGCAAATCCGATCAACATTTGGGAACCGGCTTCCCGTGGCGAGCGGGCTTGCCCCGCGTTGGGCTGCGAAGCAGCCCCAAAACCAGGCAACGCATGTTGTCTGCAGGAACGCGGTTGCTTCGATGGGGCTGCTACGCAGCCCAACGCGGGACAAGCCCGCTCGCCACAAATAGGCCACAGTTGATCAGACTATTGAGGCCTACCAGAGCGCCAGGGTGTAGCCCAGCATCACGCGGTTTTCGTTGACGTCATTGAAGTAGTTGCCCTTGCTCAGGGCGTTGCGCCAGCGCATCGACACGCCTTTGAACGGCCCGTTCTGCACCACGTAACTGATGTCCAGGTCACGTTCCCATTCACGCCCTTCGCCGTTGAAACCAATCACCTCGGCCGAGTCGCCTTTGGCGTACTTGATGCCCATCAACAGGCCCGGCAAGCCCAGGTCGGCGAAGTTGTAGTCGTAGCGCGCGTGCCAGGCCTGTTCCTTGGTCTGGGTGAAGTTGCTGAACTGGTATTCGGTGAACAGGTAGGTAATCGAGCCGTCCAGGTAGGTAAACGGCGTGGTGCCGTACTGGCGCTGGAAGCCGCCGCCGATGCTGTGGCCGCCGTACTGGTAGGTCAGGCGCGTGCTCAGCGCACTGTTATCGACCTTGCCGGCCAGGCCCGCGCCGTCCTTGTCGGAGTTGAAGTAGCGCACGTCGGTTTTCAGCGTGCCGCCACCGAGGCCGAAGTTGTTCTTGAAGCCCACGTATTGCTGCTGGTAGATGCTGTCCAGCGCGGCAAAGTGGTAGCTGACCAGCGTGTTCGGCGTCAGCGAGTAATCGCCCCCGGCAAAGCGGAACTTGTCGCTCAGGGCGGTGCTTTTGTAGACCTTGCTGACGGTGGTCAGCTTCATGTCTTCGTAGTTGGTGGAGTCGCGATCCTTGGCCTGGTCGATCTGCCCAAGGGTGACTTTGAGGTTGCTGATGTCGTTTGACACCAGTTGCGTACCGCTGAACGACTGCGGAAACAGACGGCTGGTGTTGGGCTGCAAAATCGGCAGGTCCGGCACCAGGTAACCCACGCGCAGTTCGCTCTTGGCAAAGCGCGCCTTGGCGGTCACGCCGAGTTTGGAGTACTCATCGGACACGTTCTTGTCGCTGTCGCGTTGCAGCAACCCCGTACCGGAAAGGCCCGGGCTGGAGTCGAGTTTCACCCCCAGCATGCCGGTCAAGTCCAGGCCGAAACCCACGGTGCCTTCGGTAAAGCCCGACTTGATGCCCAGGATAAAACCCTGGGCCCATTCCGCCCGCATCGACTGCGAGGCGTTCTCCCGGTAGTCACGGTTGAAGTAGTAGTTCTTCAATTCCAGCGTACCGCTGCTGTCCTTGATGAAGTCGGCCTGGGCGGCGAACGGGATCATCCCGCTGCTCACGACGCCTACGCCTGTGATGAGTTGAGTCAGGGATTTTTTCATTTTTTTAAGCTCCTGGCAGTGTCATGGTTGGGGGTTTTTATTGTTCTTCGGACATGGCTTCGCCATTCGCGCCAATCAGCGATTGGCGCGGCAGGTGAAATCAGTCCTGGGTTACAGCGCTAGCGGTACGGGGCCCTGGCGGATGCGGTAGCCACCGTTTTCAAGTTTCTCCAAGGGGCTGGCGGCGGCCAGCAGTTTGCGGGTGTACGGGTGTTGCGGGCGGTCGAAAATCTCGTCACGCGCGCCCATTTCCACCACCCTGCCCTCACTCATCACCGCCACCCGGTGGGCAATGCGCTCCACCGCTGCGAGGTCGTGGGAGATGAAAAGGCAGGCAAAGCCGTACTGCGCCTGCAGGCGTTCGAACAGTTCGAGAATCTGTTTCTGGATGGTCATGTCCAGCGCCGAAATCGGCTCGTCGGCAATCACCAACCGTGGGTGACGCACCAACGCGCGGCCAATCGCGACGCGTTGACGCTGGCCGCCGGACAATTGATGCGGGAAGCGGTCGACAAACTGCTCGGCCAAGCCGATGTCCAGCAGGGTTTTCGTCACGCGCTCACGCTTTTGCTCGGCGCTCATGCCGGGCACATGGCGTAGGGGCTCGGCAAGGATGTCGCCGATTTTCATGCGCGGGTCGAGGGACGAATACGGATCCTGGAAAATCATCTGGCATTGCAGGCGATGTTCGCGGTTGCCGGACTTGAGAATGTCCACGCCTTCAAACTCGATGGCGCCGGCGCAGGCTTTGTTCAGGCCGACAATCGCCCGGCCCAACGTGGTTTTGCCGGAGCCGCTGCCACCGACCAGGGCCAGGGTTTCCCCGGGCGCGATGCTCAGGTTGGCCGAGTGCACCACGCGTTTGAACTGGCTGCGACCCCACAGGCTGCGCGGGCCCGGGTGTTCGATGCACACGTCTTTTACCGTCAGCAGTGGCCCGTCAGCCTTGGGCAAGGCGGCCAGCACACCGCGACGCGGCAAGGCTTCCAGCAGTTGGCGGGTGTACTCGGCCTTGGGCGACAGTAGAATCTGCTCGATCGTGCCCTGCTCCACCGCACGGCCTTCGCGCATCACCACCACCTTGTCGGCGTAACGCGCCACCAGTGACAGGTCGTGGCTGATAAACAGAATCGCCGTGCCCTGCTCGCGGGTCAGGTCGAGCATCAGTTTCAACACGTCCAGTTGCGCCAGGCAGTCCAGCGCCGTGGTCGGTTCGTCGGCAATCAGCAACGCCGGACGCAACAGCATCACCGAGGCGAGCATGATGCGCTGGCGCATGCCGCCGGAGAATTCATGGGGGAACGCCGCCAGGCAGCGCTCGGCGTCTTTGATGCCGATATGCCCGAGCATCTCCAGGCTGCGGGTGCGAATCTGTTCCTCGGTCAGCTTGGTGTGCAAGCGCAGGCCCTCGGCCATTTGCTCGCCGATGCTCATGGACGGGTTCAACGACACCATGGGCTCCTGGAACACCATGCCGATTTTCGCCCCGCGCAACTGGCGCAGTTGCTCGGGCGCCAGGCTGTTGAGGTCGTGGCCCTGGAAGCGTACCTGCCCGCCGCAATGCTCCAGCGGTGGCGGCAACAGGCCGATGGCGGCGCGGGCGGCCATGGTCTTGCCGCTGCCGGACTCGCCGACCAGCGCGACGATTTCGCCCGGTGCGATGGTGAAGCTCAAATCGTTGACCGCCAGCGGGCCGTGGGCGCCGACGCGGATTTTCAGGTGATCGACGGCCAAGAGTACGTCAGTCATGGTCATTTACTCATCCGTGGATCAAGGCGGTCACGCAAGGCGTCGCCACACAGGTTGAACGCCAGCAGCGCCATGGCGATGCAGACCCCGGGAAACAGCCCCAGCCAACTGGCCGTGGCAATGTACGGCCGGCTGGCCGCAAGCATGTTGCCCCAGGTCGCCGCCGGTGGCGGCACGCCCAGGCCGAGGAAACTCAAGGCACTTTCGGCGAGAATTGCCCAGCCAAACATGCTGGTCGCCAGTACACACACCGGCGCTACGCAGTTCGGCGCGATGTGGCGCAGCATGGTGTACAGCTCGGAGTTGCCGATTACTCGCGAGGCTTCCACGAACTCTTTCTCACGCAGCGACAACACCGTGCCGCGCACCACCCGCACCACCGACGGCGTGTAAGCCAGGCTCAGGGCGAAGACGATGCCGTACAGGCTCGGGCCGATGATCGCCATCAAGCCCAGCGCCAACAGAATCCCCGGAAACGCCAGCAGCGCGTCGTTGATCATCATCAGGCCACGGTCGACCCAGCCCCGCAGGAAACCGGCGAGCAGGCCAAGGAAGGTGCCGGCGACAATTGCCAGGCTCACCGTCAACACACTCACCCACAGGCTGGTGTGCGCGCCGATCATCAAGCGGCTCAACACATCGCGGCCATATTCATCGGTGCCCAGCAGGTGCGCGGCGGTCGGTGCCTGCAAGCGTGCCAGCAGGTTCAGCGCCAGCGGGTCACGGGGCGTCCACACCAGGCCCAACGCGGCCATCAACAACAGTAAACCCAGCAGGAACGCACCGATCAGCGCGTTCAACGGCGGCACACGCCAGGCCTTCGGGGCACGCGCCGGCGCCGGCAGCAGCACGTCGGGCGCAACAGGAAGAGGCTTATTCATAACTTAACCCTGGGGTCGAAGAGCGGGTACAGCAGGTCCACCAACAGGTTGACCAGCACATAAATAAAGGTCACCAGCAGCAGGCAGCCTTGCAGCACGGGGTAGTCGCGGGCGTAGATGGCGTCGACCATCAGGCGGCCGATGCCCGGCAGGGTGAACACGGTTTCGAGCACCGCGATGCCGCTGAGCAGGTTGCCGAGGATCAGGCCGATCAGGGTCAAGGTCGGTGCAAACGAGTTGCGCAACGCATGGCGCCACAGCACTGCGCGCTCCGACAAACCCTTGGCCCGGGCGTGGGTGATGTATTCCAGGCGCAGCACTTCAATCGCACTGGCCCGCGCCATACGGGTGATCGCGCCGAGTTCCACCAGCGTCAGGGTGACAATCGGCAGCACGATGAATGTAACGGCCTGCCACGGCGACTGACTGAACGACACATAGCCCACCACCGGCAACCAGCCGAGCTTGATGCCGAATGCGTAGAGCAACAGCAGGCCGAGCCAGAAGCTGGGGATCGACAGCAACAGCGTCGCCGTCGACACCACGCCAAAATCCAGCGCACTGTCCTGCTTCCATGCCGCGAGCAAACCTGCCGGCACCGCGATCAGCGCCGCCAGCAGCACCGAAACCAGCACGATTCCGGCACTCACCTGGAACCTATCCAGAATCAGCGGCAATACCGCCTCATTGGTCGTGATCGAATGCCCCAGGTCACCGCTGAGCACGGCCTTGAGCCAAATCACAAACTGCACCGGCAAAGGCTGGTCCAGCCCCAGCGACGCGCGGGCAACTTCCAGGCTGTGGGCATCGGCCATGTCGCCGAGCATCAACAGCGCCGGGTCACCGGGCACCAGGCGGATGATCGCGAACACCATCAGCGAGATCAGCAACAAGGTCGGGATCGACATCGCCAGGCGTTGAGAAATAAAGCGGAACATCCTCAATTACTCCCGGAAGCGGGGACGCTGACGGTCCACAGGCGCGGCTTGGACACCGGCCAGGTGCGCAGGCCCTTGACGTAGTCACGGCTGGCGGCGATGGCATTGCCGTTGTACATCGGGATCAATGGCACGTCCTTGATCATCTGCTGGTGCAGTTGGTCGAACAGGGCCTGGCGTTTGGTGAGGTCGCCTTCGCGCTGGGCTTCACGCAGCCAGTGCCGGGCATCGGGGTTGTCCCAGACCTTGCGGGCTTCCTTGTCCTTGTCGCCGGTCATCGAATCAAAACTCAGGGCCGGGTCGAGGCGCTCGGAATACGGGAAGGCCATCATCTGGTAGTTGCCGCTCTGGTAGCGTTCAAGCTGGGTGCCCCACTCGAGGGTTTCCAGCTCCAGGTTGATGCCGCTGGCCTTGGCCATGGCTTGCACGAACACGCCCATGTCGAAGATCGCGGCGTAGCGTTTGTTGACGATCAGCTTGATCGGCTCGCCTTTGTAGCCCGCCTCGCGGAGCAATTGCGCGGTCTTGGCCGGATCGAAGGCAAAGCCCTGGTCTTCAATGGCGGTGTGGTAATGGCTGCCGCTGGCGACCATCGAGTTATTCGCCTTGGACCGCCCGCCGGTGAGGGCTTCGACGATTTGCGCGGTGTCCAGCGCGTGGGCGATGGCTTGGCGCAGGCGCACATCTTTAAGCAGCGGGTCGCGGGTCTGGAACAACAAGGCATTGACCGACATGGTGCCGCTGGAGGTCACGCGCACGCCGGGGTTGGCCGCGAGTTCCGTGGCATCCAACGGTGTCACGTCAATCAGCAGGTCGACGTTTTTCGACAGCAAGGCCGCCTTGGCCGCCGCCGGGTCCGGGATCACCAGCAAGCGCACGCGGTCAAGGTGGGCGGTCTTGTTGCCGGTATAGCCGTCGGGTTCTTTTTCATCGCGCGGGGTGTAGTTGGCGTTGCGCAGCAACTCTACGTATTGGCCGGGCTTCCATTCGCCGAGTTGGAACGGGCCGGTACCGACCGGGGCTTTCCAGCTACCGTCGGCATTCAGCGAGTCCGGCGAGAGGATGCCGCTGCCGCCACACTCAGGCAGCGCGGTGCTGGTGAGGAACAGGCCGTTGGGCTTGTCGAGGGTGAACACCACAGTCAGCGGGTCCGGGGCACTCATGTCGACGATTTTCGCGCCGCCATGGCCGTCGAACTCAGGCGCGCAGCGCCATTGGGTCTTGGGGTCGAGGAAGCGCTTCCAGGTCCACAATACTTCGGCGGAGGTCAGCGGCTTGCCGTTCTGGAATTTCACCCCGTCACGCAAGTGGAAGGTGTAACGCAGGCCGTCGTCGGACACTTGCACCTCTTTAGCCAGCAACGGCCCGACGGTGGCGTCTTCGCGGAACGCCACCAGCCCTTCGGTGATGTGCATGATCACCGCGTCGGAATTGGTGTCGCGGTTCACACCCGGGTCGGTGCTGCGAATGTCGGCGTTGAGCGCCACCTTCAAGACACTTTCAGCGTGGGCAGTGCCCATCAGCGCCGCAGACAAGGCGCCTGCCAGGATAAAAGTCTTGTTCATGGATAAATGCACCTTAACTGTTCCTTACGCATGGGTTCGGACGCTGGCAGGACCCAAAAAGAGGCACGGCCGAACTCCTGAATAGTTGTTGTTGTTTTAGTCGCCGTTCACGGTGGGCGAATGTTCCTGGGCCGATCTTATTCTTCACGCGCCAACCTTGAGAAGAACGCTCCAGGTGATCGGGCTCGGGTTTTCCGATCACTGGGCAATTGCGTATCGCAATGCCCTGAGCCTACCGAAAAATCGAGGGTTAAAGCCGTTTACCCACTATCAAAAATAATGAACCTGATCGGCCGAACCGATCTGTGCGCCCGGTAAGCCATCAGATAAGCTGGCCAGCATCCAATAGTTTAGATGCCACGACCGAGGCCACTGCCCATGACTCTCACCCATCTTCGCGCGTTCTGTGCCGTGGTTGAAAAAGGCAGTTTCCGCTCTGCCGCGCGCCAGCTGGACGTGGCACAAAGCACCCTGACCCAATCGATCCAGACCCTGGAAAAAGAACTCGGCGTGGTCTTGCTGCAACGCTCGAACCAAGGCATCAACCTCACCCCCGCCGGCGAAGTGTTCCTGGTGCGTGCGCGCTCCATTACCCTGGACTGCGAACGCGCCCTGCTCGACCTGCAACCCTGGAAAGGCGAACCCGAAGGCAACATCGCCCTGGGCGTCACCTCCGAACCCCTGGCCGAATTGCTGCTGCCGGTGCTGAGCAACTTCACCCAGCGCTTCCCGCGCATTCAAGTGCACGTGGCCAGCGACACCACCAAAGGGCTGGTCGAGAAGGTGCGCGATGGCCGCCTGGACTTTGTGCTGTGCCCGCTGGCGCCGAATGTCACTGACATCGACCTCTCCATCGACCGCCTCTACAGTTCCACCGCCGGGATCATCGCGCGCAAGGGCCACCCGCTGGCCCAGGCCAAATCCGTGCAGGCGCTGGTGGACTGCCAGTGGATCAGCGTGCGCCCCTCCGGCGTGGTCGGCGGCGCGGAAAACCGCCTGGTCGAGCTGTTTCGCACCCAGGGCCTGGCGCCGCCAAAAATCGCGATCACCACCGATTCACTGCTCGAAACCCTGCACATCGTTTCGGAAACCGACTACCTGACCATCGAGCCACGCATGTTGCCGGGGATGAAGCTGTTTTCCAGCGCCCTGACCACCATTGCCATCGAAGAACCGTTGGCGAGCCGCGATGTGTGCCTGATCAGCCGGCGCTCCTCACCCCTGACCAGCGTCAGCCAGGAACTCACCAGCATGCTGATTTCCTATTCGCGGCTGGTGCATCGCAGCCGTTGACCTTTAGCCCACGAGCCTATTCATGCCCCCGATTTCCTACGATGGTTTGCCCCGTACCAGTGCCAGCAGCGTTGGCGTTGACCCCGATCAAGTGGTTGCCTTTCTCGACGCGGTCAAGGCCGCTGGCCTGGACCTGCACGGTTTTATGCTGCACCGCCACGGCCATGTGGTCGCCGAAGGCTGGACCTGGCCGGTGGACCCCAACGAGCCGCGTGTGCTGCATTCCATGGCCAAGAGTTTCACCGGCTGCGCCATTGGCCTGGCGATCGACGAAGGCTTGTTGAAGCTGGATGACCGGTTGGTGAGTTTCTTCCCCGACGAAGTGCCGGCAGACGCCGACCCGCGCCTGGCGGACATGACCGTCGAGCACCTGCTGACCATGCGCACCGGCCACGCCAGCAATACCTCGGGCTCGGTATGGCGCGGGATCGAGACCAGCTGGATTGCCGAATTCTTCAAGATCCCATTGGCTTATGCGCCGGGCACCGACTACGTCTACACCAGCGCGGCGAGCTATATGTTGTCGGCGCTGATCAACCGCGTGACCGGGCAGACCTTGCACGCCTACCTCAAGCCGCGCCTGTTCGCGCCGCTGGATATTCACAACGCGCGCTGGGACATCGGCCCCGACGGCGTGAACCCCGGCGGCAATGGCCTCACGGCCCCCGTGTCGGCGGTGTTGAAACTGGCCGTGCTGCACGCGCAAAACGGCGTGTGGAAGGGTCGGCAAATCCTGCCGCAGGCCTGGGTCAAGGCGGCGACACAACCTCAAGGCGGGCCGAACAGCCGCTACGGTTATCACTGGATGATGAAACCGGGCGGCGCCTTCAGCGCACTGGGCGTGTTTGTGCAAATGGCGGCGGTGTACCGCGAGCATGACGCAACGCTGGTGGTGGTCGGCGGCATGAAGAACTCGGCAGCGATCATTCCGTTTATCGAGCAGTATTTTCCGGCGGTGTTTGGCGGCGGCGGCACGCCCGAGGCGGATGCGCGTTTGGAGGCGCGGTTGGCGAGCATGGCTGAGCAACCACTAATGGTTTCAGCCTGTGCGCTGCCAGCGGATTCCAAGCGCGTGTTTTCGATGGCCGAGAACGGGTTGGGCGTGAAGCAGCTGTCGTTTGATTTTCAAGGTGACGTACTGACCTTTGAATTGACCGACAGCCAGGCCACACACCGCCTGAATGTGGGGGTTGATCATTGGCTGGCAGGCCTGACCAGCATGCCCGGTCGCGCCTTGCACCACGGTTATGAGTTCAACGAGGCGCAGGTCGTAGCGGGCGCTAACTGGCTGGATGCGCGCACGCTGGAAATGACCTGGATCTACCCGCAGACCGCGTTCCGCGATCGGGTGGTGTGCGTGTTTGAGGGTGACACGGTGAGCTTCGCCCGCACCGTCAACGTCAACAGCGCAGAGCGCGAGCAGGCGGTGCTGGTGGGTACAACACAATCCTAAATGTGGGAGCGGGCTTGCTCGCGAATGCGGTGGATCAGTGGATGAATGTATTGACTGACACACCGCATTCGCGAGCAAGCCCGCTCCCACATTTTTTGATCTCTACCCGGTCTTAGAAAAACGCGTGGCTATAGGTCAGGTACAGCCGGTTCTCATCCAGATCCCGCTGCGTCGCCACCGTGCTGCGCAACATCGCATTGCGCCACTGCACCGCAAACCCGGTCAGCGTCTTGCTCTGGAACGCATAGGTGAGCATCACATCGCGCTCCCACTCATGCTGCGGGCCCTGGTCCGATTTGATATCTCCGCCGCGCTGGTACATCACTTGCGACGTCAGCCCCGGCAACCCCAGCGTGGCGAAGTTGAACGCGTGCTGCGCCACCCAAGTGTTCTCACCGGCCCGCTGGAAACGCGCGCCGGTCTGGCGGTCGGTGATCAGGTAAGTCGATGAACCATCGCCCTCGTTGAGAAACGGAAAGTCGCTGGCGCCATTGAGGTGCTGATAACCGAGGCTGAACGCATGCCCGCCCAGGCTGTAGGTGAACAGCCCCGCCAGCACGCGGTTATCGACTTCGCCATTGTTGCGATAACCGCTGCTGCGGTAGCCCTCGGCCCGTCCGGCGGCGCTGCCGTTGGCACCGTCAGAGGTGCTGTCGAAAAAGCGCAAATCACTTTTCAGGCTGCCCACCGGCAAGGTCAGGTTATGCACCAGGCCGACAAAGTGCTGCTGGTAAAAGTCTTCCAGCTCACCGTAGTAGTACTGCAGCAGCAGGTTCGGGCGCACGGTGTAATCCACCCCGGCGTAGTAGAACTGATTGCTGCGCTTGCCCGCGGGGCCGCCGGCGCCGCTGATGGCGAGGTCCTCGTTGTTTGAAGAATTACGGCTTTTTACGCCACTCAGGCGCCCGCCGATCAGGGTGAAGTTTTCAAAATCCTTGGAGGTGGCTTGCCAGCCCTGAAAGGTCTCGGGCAACAGGCGCCCGTCGTTGTAGACCACCACTGGCAGCTTGGGCATCAGGGTGCCGACTTTCAGTTCTGTCTTGGCCACCCGCACTTTGCCGGTCAGGCCCAGGCTGGCGAAATCACTCACCGCGCGGCCGTCGCTGCCGGTGGGGAACACAAACCCGCCCTGGGTCACGCCGTTGGGGTTGCCGTGGGTGCCGCGCCCGGAATCCAGGCGAATGCCGAGCATGCCCAGGGCGTCCACGCCAACGCCGATCGGGCCCTGGGTGTAGCCGGAATTGAAGTTGAGGATAAAACCCTGGCCCCACTCTTCCAGCTTCGAAGGCTGGGCCGGGCCGCTGCGGTTGTCCTGATTGAAATAAACGTTACGCGCTTCGATCTTGGCGTGAGCGTCGTCGAGAAAGCCTTCGGCTTGGGCGGCGGTGGTCAGGGAGAGTAAAAAGCAGGCGCATGCAGGCGCCGCTTGAAATACGGAAGTTTTCATTGGGTGTACCCGTGGCTTTTATTGTTGTGTGGGGTTACAGCATTGATCGGGTGATCAGGTTGGGAGTGCGGTGACTTCAGCCACCGTTTTTTTGCGCTCGGTCATGCGCTGCAACGCGAAGATCGCAATCGAACCCAGCAGCGCCGGGATCGCCAGCACGATGAAAAACACCGATGGCTGCCCCAGTTGCGCGATCAGCCACGCCCCCAGCACCGAACCGATGATCGAGCCGACCCGGCCGTTGGCCATGGCCCAACTCACGCCCGTCGCTCGTGCGGCGGTGGGGTAAATGCTCGCCGACAGCAGGTTCAAACCGTTCTGCGCCCCGGCCACGCCGAAGCCGACCATGAACACCGTAAGCCCCAGCCAAAACGCATCGGCCAGCACAAAACCAATCAACGCGATCACCAGCGCCGAGCCCAGATACGCCAGGCCCAGCACGCGATACGGGCTCACGCGGTCCATCAGCAGTGCCATGAGGATCGCCCCCACCGTGCCCCCCAGCGGCACCATCGCGCCAATTCGCGCAGCGGCGGCGATGTCGTAGCCGGCGTCTTTGAGGATGCTCGGCAGCCAACTGGTCAGCAGGTAGAACACAAACAGCGAGCAGAAAAACGTGCCCCACAGCAACACGGTGCGCAGGGCGCGGTTCTCAATGAACAGTTGCGAAATCGGCGAGCGTACGGCCACCGGGCTTTGCGGTTCGATGAAGGTGATGTCGTGCAGGTCGGTGCGGCCGGTGATCTTGCCCATCACGGTTCGCAGCGCTTCGGTATGGCCCGCGTGGGCCGCCATAAACCGCACCGACTCAGGCAACCGCCAGGCCAGCAACGGCAACAGCAGCAGCGGCACGATCCCGCCGATCATCAACACCCCGCGCCAGCCGAACACCGGAATGATCTGGCTGGCGACCGCACCGCCCAGCGCGAGGCCCGTGGTGAAGCCGCTGTAAGCCAGGGTGACCATGATCATCCGCCGCCGTGCCGGCGAGTACTCGGCGCTCAAGGTGATACAGGTGGGCATCGCGCCGCCCAGGCCGATGCCGGTGAGAAAGCGCAAGGCGGTGAGCATGTCGATGGAGGTGGAATAGGCCGAAGCCAGGGTGCCGAGGCTGAAGATCAGCACCGAGACCAGCAGCACTTTTTTGCGCCCGCAGGCATCGGCGACCGGGCCGAAGATAAACGCGCCGACCATCAGGCCGAACAAACCGGCGCCGAAGGCCGGCGACAATTGAGCCGGTTGCAGGCCCCATTCCTGGCGCAGGGCCGGGGCGATATAGCCGATGACGGCGGTGTCGAACCCGTCCACCAGCACCACCAGAAAACACAGCACCAGCACCATGACCTGGTAGCCGGACACCCTGTTGTTATCGATCATTGCGCCTGGGTTGGCAGTCTTGCTGTTCATCAATGTTCCCCTGTTTTTGGAGTTGTCTTTGGGGTGAGTCAAGTGCACTGCAAAAGCGTGTTTCAGGTTGAAAATACGGCCCCCTGTGGGAGCTGGCTTGCCTGCGATAGCGGTGTGTCATTCACCATTTTTCCGGCAGATGTACCGCCATCGCGGGCAAGCCCGCTCCCACAGGGGTTGGCTTTATCTGTTGGTTAGCGGTTGAGCAGGTCCAGCGCCACATCCACGATCATGTCTTCCTGCCCGCCGACCATGCGGCGTTTGCCCAGCTCCACGAGGATGTCCACGGCCTTGAGGTCATAGCGCTTGGCGGCCACTTCGGCATGGCGCAAAAAGCTCGAATACACCCCGGCATAGCCCAGTGCCAACGTCTCGCGGTCCACCCGCACCGGGCGATCCTGCAACGGCCGCACGATGTCGTCGGCGGCGTCCATCAGCGCGTACAAATCCGTGCCATGGTTCCAGCCCATGCGGTCGGCGGCGGCGATGAACACTTCCAGCGGCGCGTTACCGGCCCCGGCGCCCATGCCGGCGAGGCTGGCGTCGATGCGGTCGCAGCCCTCCTCCACCGCCACAATCGAGTTGGCCACGCCCAACGACAGGTTGTGGTGCGCGTGCATGCCGGTTTCAGTGTCGGGCTGGAGCACGGCTTTCACCGCACGGAAACGCTCGCGAATGTCCTGCATGCTCATGGCGCCCCCGGAGTCCACCACGTAAATGCAGGTGGCGCCGTAGCTTTCCATTTTTTTCGCTTCAAGTGCCAGGTTCTGCGGGCTGGTGAGGTGGCTCATCATCAGAAAGCCCACCGTGTCCATGCCCAGCGTGCGCGCGTATTCAATGTGCTGGCGCGCGCAGTCGGCCTCGGTGCAATGGGTGGCGACGCGCACCACCCGCGCACCGGCGGTGTAGGCGGCTTTAAGGTCGTGCACGGTGCCGATGCCCGGCAACAACAGGGTGGCGACCTTGGCGTGGCTGATCACATCGCTGACCGCCTCGATCCACTCAAGGTCGGTGTGGGCACCAAACCCGTAGTTGAAACTGGAGCCTTGCAGGCCATCACCATGGGCCACTTCGATGGAGTCGACGCGGGCCTTGTCCAGCGCGCGGGCGATGGTTTGCACATGGTCGATGGAATACTGGTGGCGCACCGCGTGGCAGCCGTCGCGCAGCGTCACGTCGCTGATGTAGAGCTTCTTGCCGGGGTTGAAGGTCATGGTGTGAGCCTCACAAAGCCTGCGCCATGCGCTCGGCGGTGGCCAGCGCAGCGGAGGTCATGATGTCGAGATTGCCGGCGTAGGCCGGCAGGTAATGGGCGGCGCCTTCGACTTCAAGGAACACCGTGGTCTTCAAGCCGCTGAAGCGCCCCAGGCCGGGAATGTTCAGCGGCGCCTCGGGAGCGATCACTTCGAATTGCACCTTCTGCTTCAGGCGATAACCCGGCACGTAGGCAGTGACGGCATTCGCCATGTCTTCAATCGACGCCTCCACCTCTGCCTGATCCGCCGCCTCCGACAGCACGTACACCGTGTCGCGCATCATCAACGGCGGCTCCGCCGGGTTGAGCACGATGATCGCCTTGCCCTTGCCCGCACCGCCCACGGCTTCGATGGCCTGCGCGGTGGTCTCGGTGAACTCGTCGATATTCGCGCGGGTGCCGGGCCCGGCGGATTTGCTGCTGATGGACGCAATGATTTCCGCGTAATGCACCTTGGCCACGCGGGACACCGCCGCCACCATCGGAATGGTCGCCTGCCCGCCGCAGGTCACCATGTTCACGTTGAGCGCCGCCAGATTGGCGTCCAGGTTCACCACCGGCACGCAGTACGGGCCAATGGCGGCGGGCGTCAGGTCAATGACGCGAATGCCCGGTTTGTGCTGGCGCAACAAGGCGTCGTTGTCGACATGGGCCGTGGCCGAGGTGGCGTCGAACACAAAATCAATGTCGGCAAACTCGGGCATGCGCACCAAGCCTTCGACACCTTCGTGGGTGGTCGCCACCCCGAGGCGGCGTGCCCGTTCCAGGCCGTCGGAGCCCGCGTCGATGCCGACCATCACCGCCATCTGCAACTGTTTGCCATGGCGCAGGATCTTGATCATCAGGTCGGTGCCGATATTGCCCGAGCCAATGATGGCGACGTTCTTCTTGTCTGTGCTCATGTCAGCGCCCCAAGGCCTTGGCGGTTTTGCCGGCGATACCGAACTGGGTCTTCGGCACTTCGGTGATGATCACCCGCACGGACTCCGGCGGGGCCTGGATCGACGCGACCGCAGCGTTGGTCAATGCCTCGATCAACCGCGCCTTCTGTTCATCGTCGCGGCCTTCAATCAGATACACCTGCATGATGGGCATGGTCGGTTCCTCACTTGGACTGGGAGGCAAAGCGCATGGAAACGCTGCCCAGGTGCTGGTAGCGCACGGTGATCTGGTCACCCGCCTCTACCGCGATGGCTTCGGTGACGCCGCCGGTCATGATGAACGTGCCGGCGGGGAGTTCCTTGCCTTGGGTGGCGAGCATATTGGCGAGCATCGCCACGCTTTGCGCCGGGTGGCCGAGTACGGCGGCACCGGCAGCGGTGGCGACCACTTCGCCGTTTTTCTCCATCACCACGCCCAGGCATTTGAGGTCGATGCCCAATGGGCTGCGCGCCTGGCCGCCCGTGACGAAGCGTGCGGACGAGGTGTTGTCGGCGATCACACTCTTGAGGTCGAAACGGAAGTTTTCATAGCGCGAGTCGATCACTTCAACCGCCGGCAGGATGAAATCGGTGGCGGCCAAGACATCGCCCACGTGCACGCCGGGGCCTTTGAGCGGGTGCTTGAGCACGAAGGCAATTTCGGCTTCAACCTTGGGGTGAATCAGCGAATCCACGTCGATCACCGAGCCGTCGGCGCAGGAGCCGTAGTCGGTGATAAAGCCGTGAATCGGCTCGGTGACGCCCATCTGTTTCATCTTGGCGAAGGACGTGAGGCCCATTTTCAGGCCGACAATACGCACGCCCCGCGCCTCCTTGTTGGCGCGAATTGCATTCTGGATTGCGTAGGCGTCCTCCCAGTCCATGTCCGGGTGGGCATCGGTGATCTTGGCCACGGCCTCACGGTTCAGCTCGGCGTTTTCCAAATGGGTGGCGAGTTCGGCAATGGTTGCTACTGACAGGTTCATGGGGTTGCCCTTCAAACAAATCGGATGGAGGCCGAGCCGATACCGCCCAGGCTCATGCGTAACTGGTCACCGGGCTGCACCGGGACCATGGCGGCCAGGGAGCCGGACAGGATCACTTCGCCCTTCTTCAAGGCGATGCCCAGTTGGCCGAGGGTGTTGGCCAGCCACACCACCGCGTTCGCCGGGTGGCCAAGGGCGGCCGCACCGGCGCCGGTGGCGACGATTTCGCCGTTCTTTTCCAGGGTCATGCCGACGCAGGCCAGGTCGATGTCACGCGGGTCGGCCACACCGTCACCGAGCACAAATGCGGCGGCGGACGCGTTGTCGGCGACGGTATCCTGAATCTTGATTTTCCAGTCCTTGATCCGTGAGTCGACGATCTCGAAGCACGGCATCACATAGGCGGTGACGCGCAGCACGTCGGCGACGGTCACGCCGGGGCCAATCAAGTCTTCCTTCAACACAAAGGCGATTTCACCTTCGGCCTTGGGCGCGATGAAATCCGCGCAGGCCAGCGCGGCACCGTCGTTGACCAGCATGCCGCTGAGCAAGTGGCCAAAGTCCGGCTGGTCCACGCCGAGCATGTTCATCACCACTTGGCTGGTGACGCCGATCTTCTTGCCGATCACGGTTTGCCCGGCGTCGAGACGCGGTTGCAGCATCGCCAACTGGATCTGGTAGGCCTCGGCCACGGTCAATTCGGGGAATTGCTCGGTTAACGGCGCCAAGGGTTTCTTGTCGGTCAACGCCTGATGCAACTGCGCGCCGAGGTGGTTGAGGTGGGTCATGACGGTACTCACAGGCGGATGCACACGTTGCGCAGCTCGGTGTAGAACTCCAGGGAATGCACCCCGCCTTCGCGGCCGATGCCGGATTGCTTGGCGCCGCCGAACGCGGTGCGCAGGTCGCGCAGGAACCACGAATTGATCCAGCAGATGCCCACGTCCAGCGCCGCGCCCATGCGGTGGGCGACTTGCAGGTTTGTGGTCCACACGCTGGCGGCGAGGCCGTAAGGCGTGTCGTTGACCAGGCGCACCACTTCGTCTTCATCGTCGAAGGGCGCGATGTGGCAGCACGGCCCGAAGATTTCTTCGCGGATCACGGAGGAGTCTTCGCTCAAGCCGGTCCAAATGGTTGGCTGTACCCAGGCGCCTTCGGCCAGCTCGGCGGGCATGTCCGGGATGCCGCCGCCGGTCACAACGGTGGCGCCGTCTTTGGCCGCCTGCGCGTAATAGCTCAATACTTTTTGCCGATGGCCGACGGAAACCAGCGGGCCCATGGTCACGCCCGGGGCGTTCGGCGGGCCGACCTTGATGGCTTCGGCGCGCACCTTGAGGGCGGCGACAAACGCGTCAAACAATGGCCGTTGCACGTAGACGCGTTCGGTGCCGAGGCACACCTGGCCGCTGTTTTCGAACACCGCGCGGGCAATGCCGGCCACGGCTTTGTCGAGGTCCGCATCGGCAAAAATCACCCCGGCGTTCTTGCCGCCCAGCTCCAGCGACACCGGGCGCACGCCCTTGGCCGCGGCTTTCATGATGGCCTCGCCGGTGCCGGTTTCGCCGGTGAAGGTGATGCCATCCACGCCTTGATGTTCGGTGAGGAAGGCGCCCGCCGAGTTCTCGCCAAAGCCGTGCACCACGTTGTACACGCCTGGCGGCACACCGGCGTCGCGCATCACTTCGCCGAGCAAGGTGGCGGTGGCCGGGGTTTCTTCCGACGGCTTGACCACCACGGTATTGCCGCAGGCCAGCGCCGGGCCGACTTTCCAGGTCATCAGCAACAAGGGCAGGTTCCACGGGCAGATCACGCCAATCACGCCGCGCGGGTTCCGCACGGCGTAGTTGACCGCCTTGCCGCCGTCGGGGGTGTCCATGGTGAAGCTTTCGGTGGGCACGTTGCGGATCAGGTCGGCGAACACCTTGAAGTTGGCCGCGCCGCGCGGGATATCCAGGTGACTGGCCAGCGCGTGCGGCTTGCCGGTGTCGGCGATTTCCGCGGCGACGAACTCTTCAGCGCGCTGTTCGATGCCGTCGGCGACCTTGTGCAGCAAGGCGGTGCGCTGGGCGATGGTCAACTGGCCCCACGGCCCCTTCAGCGCGGCGCGCGCGGCCTTGACGGCGGCGTCGACTTGCTCGCGACCGGCCTCATGAATTTGACCAATCACGCTGTTGTCGGCCGGGTTGCGGTTGTCGAAGGTACGTACGCCCTCGACCCATTTGTTGTCGATAAAGTTATGAAAGTGCTGTGTCATGGTTAGCGCTCTTCTCTTGTTATCAGGTTCAGCTCGGCGTCGCCGGCGGTGAGGTAGTCCCACATGCGTTCGAAGATTCGGCCGCTGTTGGTGGCGCGCTGGCGGGCTTCTTCAAGGCTTAACAGCGGCGCTGTGTCTGCCACGCCGGCAGCGAGCAATTGCAGTTCGATGCGCGCGGCGTCTTCGAGGTAGAACACCAACGTCAGGGCTTCCACCAGGGAACCGCCGACCACGATGGCGCCATTGCCGCGCATCACCAGGGCCTGGGAGTGGCCGAGGTGTTCGGCAAGGGCAGCGGCTTGCGTGTCGTCGCGCAGCAGTTGCGGGTCATCCCACAGCGGCACGCCGTCCTTGAAATAGGCGCCCATGCCGTGGCGCAACTTGGGCGTAAGCCCGGCGCACGACAGGCTCATCACCTGCCTCGGCATGCTGCGGATCACCGCGTTGACGTCCGGGCGACGCCGGTAAATTTGCTGATGGATGCGCACTTCGCCCAACACCCCTTCCGGCAGCGGGCCGTGCACCGGCACCACGGTGCCGGGCTCGCCGGGCCGGATCAGGCCCATGGGTTTGGCCGCGCACACCAGAAAATGCCCGGCATCCAGGCGCAGGCTGCAATGCCCGTAGGCGTGCACAAAACCGGCGTTGGCCAGGGCGCGCGCGGCCACCCGCACCTCAGCGTGTTGGCTTGCGCGGCTCATGCCTTGAACTCCGGAATGTCGGGTTTGGAACCCCAGGCACAGAACGAGCTGGTGACCAGCGGAAACTGCCGGGGCTGGTGCGTGGCGTCATCTTCCGGGGCGATATGGCTTACACCGGTGGAGTATTCGTAGGTCATGCCGTCCGGCCCTTCGAAGTACAGGAACATCGCTCCCGACGTGGGGTGGCGGCCCGGCCCGAACAGAATCCTGATGCCGCGTTCCTTGAGGAAATACCAGGCGCGCATCACGTCATCGATGCTTTCGACCTGATGGTTGATGTGCTGCACGCCGGCATGGCTGGAGGGGAACAGCGCGATCTTGTGATGCACCTCATCGATGCGCAGCAGCGGCGCTTCGCCGATGCGGTCACTGACGCGGGCGTTGGCCAGCGTGGTCCAAAACACCTCGTCGCGCTTGGCATCGGTGGTGCGCAAACCGATATGGCTGAAGCCGGTGATGCCGGCGTCACGCGTCGCAAAATAACGGCTGCCACTGGCATGCGGGCGCAGCACCAGCTCAATGTTATTGCCGCTGGGATCGCGAAATTGAATCAGCTCGTTGACGTGGCGCACCTCGGCCGCTTCACGGCTGCCATGGCGCACGGCAAAACCGTGGTCTTCGAGCAACTGCGCGGCGTGGTCGAGTTCGCCAAGGCTGGTGACTTCAAACGCGGTGGTGGTTTCGCGCGGGTCGCCTTCGTAGTAGCACAGGGTGTGGTCGCGGCTGTCGGACCGAAAGTAGATAGCGCCGCTGGCCTCGCGCGCCACTTGCAGACCGAGCATCTGCGTGGCGTACAACTTGGCCTGGGCGAGGTCCGCCGTGCCCAGACGCACATAGCGGATGTCATGCAGATTGATCATGAAGGTGCCTCTTGGTTTTATTCTTGTCTGGACACAATCCTCGTCGTCGGGCACAAATAGCAGAAGCAAATTCTGGTTATTCAATCTATTTGATTTGGTTATAGTCATGCGCACGGATCTGAACCTGTTACGCGTTTTGCTGGCCATTCACGACTGCGGCAACGTCACCGCCGCCGCCAAGCGCCTGGGCATCAGCCAACCCGCCGCCAGCGCCGCGCTGTCGCGCCTGCGCCACTCCCTCGGCGACCCCTTGTTCGTGCGCAGCGGCACCGCCATGGAACCCACCCCGAGGGCGCGCAGCATCGTGGAACGCACCCGCGAAGTGATCGCCACCATCGACCAGGAAATCCTCCCCAGCCCCACCTTCGACCCCGCACAAAGCCGCGAAACCTTCACCTTCTGCCTGAGCGAAATCGGCGAAGTGGTCTTCCTCCCCGCCCTCTTCGACCGCCTGCGCAGCGCCGCGCCCCACGCCAAAATCCACTGCCTGAGCCTCGGCCCCAAAGACCTCCACGACGCCCTGCGCGAAGGCCGCGTCGACTCGGCCCTGGGCTACTTCCCCGACCTCGACGCCCCGAACATCTACCAGCAACGCCTGTTCTCCCACGACCTCGTCTGCCTCATCGGCCGCCACCACCGCATCACGGGCCCGCAACTGAGCATGGAAGAATTCTGCACACTGGAACACCTGCAAGTGCGCGACGGCAGCCGCAGCCAGGAGATGTACGAGAGCTTTCTGGCGGAGCAAGGGATCGAGAGGAAAATCGTGGTGCAGATGTCTCACTACATGAGCATGTCGGCGATTATCGAACGGTCGGATTTGATTGCAGTGATGCCGAGGTCGGTGGCGCATATCTATGAGAAACATTCGGCGGTCAGGATGATTGAGCCGCCGGTGGAGATACCGCCGTACAGCTTGAAGCACCATTGGCATGCGCGGAATCAGAAGGACCCGAGGCATTTGTGGTTGAGGAAGGAAGTGGTGGGGATTTTTGGAGGGGAGTGACACCGAGGTGACTGCATCGCAGGCAAGCCAGCTCCCACAGAAAAGCAGATCTGTGAAGGTATTGAAGTTTGACTCGGTCAGAAATGTGGGAGCGGGCTTGCTCGCGAATGCGGTGGGTCAGCCTATTAATTTGTTGACTGATACTCCGCATTCGCGAGCAAGTCGAATCGTCGCACCGCCGCTCCCACAGTTGGATCTCCATACATTTTGGATCTCCATTACCACAGGGAGATCGCAATCTGCTCTAGAAAAAAACAGCGCTTTTGATCCAACCACTCAGGTCGGCTACCAGGCCGCCTTGCTTTAGATTTTGATCTTGATCTGAGGCGCCCCGTTAACCACGCTGGCCGCACGCAGGCTTGAAGCCGTGGGCAACCCGGCAGGACGCCGGGTTAGCCGCGATGGGCCAGGGATGGCCCATGGCGGCGGCCCACGGATTCAAGCCTGAGTGCGGGCACACCGAGCGTGAGCGAGGTGCCGAGTGGTGGGGCGAAGACCTTTTGCTTACTTTTGGCTGGGCCGGCATTCCGGTCTTTCCAAAAGTGAGCCGCCGTAAGGGCGGAACCTATTTCAGCCGTTACCGCAGGAATGGATATGTACTCGTTCCAAAACAGGTGGCCGGCACAAAGGGTGTGGTGACCACACTGGCCCCTTCGCAGCCTCGCTAAAGCTCGACAGCTCCCACAGGGGATCTACTTAGCTCCAACACTGCACCAGCCTTGAAGACTGCGCCTGCCTGGAAGCTCGCGCCTAAACCACCACCTCCTTCTCCAGCACCAACGTAATCCCCGTCTGCGAATACACCTTCGACCACGTATTCATCGTCTTGAAATTATCATGGTTATCCCCATCCGCCGGGTCCATGAAATCCCCGCCCGGGCGCAACATCACATAATGCAGCCCCACCACAAACGTCGTCACCACACACAGCGCCCGACGGTTCGCCGCCATCGGCGGTGGTGCCCCGTGAATCACCGGAAACCCCGCCTTCACACACAACTCTTCACATGCCGGATACAACGTCGCCAACGCCGTCGCCAAAAAACCCTCCATGTAAATGGTCACATTCAACCCCAGCGACCGCGCCGCCAACGCCACACTGTGCGGGTACGAATACCCGGCCTTCGTCGGATCAAACGGCTTGACCACCCCGCCGGTCAGCGCCCCGGAAGTCAGCTTGTACAGCTCGACCTCACACATATTGGTGCGCAACGCATCCGTCGCCGATAGCCCGCCGGGCAACGTAGCGTCCAGCTCGACAGCCGCGCACAACAACGAAGCAGCCCCACAGGAAAAATCAAAAGCCTGTTTCTTTTTAGCAGCCGGCATACACGCACTTCCTTAGAGGTTGTGCGGGCTTAACGGCTTATGAACGGGGTTTATTCCCCGCCGTCTGGATGAATTTTTCTTTAACTTTGGCCTGCCCGCGCTGGTACAGCGCCTCCACCAGTTTTTGCCGCTCATCCTGGGGCAAATTGCTCGCAAACTGCGCCAGGGTGCCGTCCACCATCGCCCGCAGCGATGCGTCAGCCTCACGCGCCTTGGCCAATTGCGCCACCAGCGCATCGCGATCCAGCGTCGGTGCTTCCAGTTGCTTGATCACACCCAGGCGCGCCTCGCGGCCGGCCATGATCAGCGGCTGGCTGTCGGAACGGTTATGGCGCAGCAGCTCGCGCAATTCCTTGCGCCGCTGCGCCGGCAACTTGATCATCGCCTGGCGCAGACCATGTTGGTTGACCACCGCTTCGGCAGGTTTGGCCATCGCCATCCAGTGATAAAGGCCACCGCCCACGCCACCGATCAAAAACACATTGAGCAATACCGAAACGACCAACCAGGGTTTGAGGTTTTTTGGGATCATTGCTCGGTTTCCTCGGCGTTGACGGTGAAGACGACGTCAGCGTCGCCCTGATCGAAGACGCTGGGCAGCACTTCGGATGACAACATCGGCAGCGGCGCGCTCAACGAGGCCACCAGCACCCCGGCGGCGATGCCGGCAATGCCTGCGCCGACCAGGCCTGCGGGCGACAGCCAACTGGCATAGCGCGACCAGAATGACCCGCGTCGCGGCGCCGACTGGCGAATCTGCCGCGCCAGCGCCGGGTCGGCCAGGGCCAGTTCGTAACTGTCCAGGTGAGTGTCCAGCCAGCTCGCTTCGCGCAGCGCCTCACGGGCGCTGGCATTACCGCTGTCGAGCAGCGCCTGGGCCGAGGCCCGCTCGGCAACGGGCCAGCGATTCAAGCGGGCGCCGTAGGCGGAGGCCAACTGCGCAAATCGTTCAGGTGTCATGATTTTCCCCTTCCCTGGCGGGCGAGCCCGGGTGTGTCGGCAAGTTGGCTGCGCAACTGGCGTCGGGCCCGCGACAGCAGGCTCTCCAGTGCCTCGACGCTGATGTTCATCAGGGCCGCGGCGTCGATGTTCGACAGCTCCTGGTAGTACTGCAGCACAATGGCTTCGCGTTGGCGCTCGGGCAAGGCCGCCACGGCGGCGGCCATCCTCGCACTGCGGTCGGCCGTTTCCAACTGTTCTTCCGGGGACGGTGCGCTGTCCGCCAGCTCAAGCACCTCGTCCTCGTCCAGCGGGCGTTCCTTGCGGCGGCGCAAACGGTCATGGCACAGGTTGAGCGCCACGCGGTGCAGCCAAGTGTCGAAACGCGCCTCTCCCGCACGCCAGTTGGCCGCGTGGCGCCAGATCTTCAGGAAACTCTCCTGGGCCACGTCCCTGGCCTCATCGGCATCCCCCAGCAGCCGGCTGGCGAGCGAGAGCAGGCGCGGCAGTTTGCGCGTCACCATTTCGTTGACGGCTGCAGGTTCGTTGTTGCCGATACGCTCCAGTAGCTCAACGTCCGGATCAGTGTCTTTCAATCAGGTAATACTCGGTCCGGGGGCTAGAGGGTGTTCAGTGAATCCAGTGCCCTTCGCGCCAGGCCCAGTTCGGGCCACGGGATTCCCAGTGCCCGGGCTCCCAGCGCCCGCCGCGTTCAACCACTTGCCAGTGGCCCGGCACCCACGCGTAGGCACCGCCTTCCCAACGCCAGTGGCCACGGTCCCAGGCATAGCCCGGGCGTTCAGCGGGGATGATTTCGACACGCTCGGCGGGCGGTGCCTGGCGAATGATCACTTCGGTTTCGGCAAAGCTCGGCGTGCTGACAAGCGCGGTGAAGGCCAGCGGAACAAGCAAGGCATAACGCAATTTGGCCAATGGGCTCATGGCAACTCCTTCAGGCGGCGGGCGAAAATGCACGCCTCTGATGGGTTGAACGGCAAGCACAGAAAAATCCGTCGCAGCCAAGGTGAAGAATTTTCCCGCGAAGGATCGAAGAGAAGTATTGCTCAAGGGATAGCGGCGCTTGATGAAATGTTTGAAAGCCTGCGACGGATTTGTGCAGGTGGCTGCGTTCAACGGTTAACGCAGCACCCACCCAGAGGAAACATCATGCCCCGTCGCCTAACACTGCTTGTCGCCGCCCTGTTGATTGCCAGCCTCAGCGGCTGCGTGATCCTGCCGGAACACCGGCATTGCTGCTGGCGCTACTACGGCGCCGTGTCGACCCAGGCAGACACCGCCAACAGCTAACCCACCGCCGCAAAACCACGCCGCCCAGCCTTGAGCTCGGTGCGCAGTTCGCCAATCAGGTTTGAGATGGAACGGATGCTGTCCAGACCCTGGGGCGAAACCCGGGTGAGCAGCAGATCGACACGGCCGGACGTCGGCTCAAACACGCAGATGCGCAACGAGCCGTCGCTGTTCAGGCTGCAGTCGCAGGACAGCGGCAGAAAGCCCGAGGCCATTATCTGGTTAAGTTCGGTGATGGAAATCATGATAAAGCCCCCGTCCCTGGGTTCTACCCTGTCGGTGTGATGCAACCAGAATAGATAAGGTTTTGCCTGCTACTGAACAATTAATTCAAAAGTGATACCTGCGCCTCATTTTGCCCTGAAAACGCTGGTGCGCTGGCGCCAGAAACCAGGCGCGCGACCTCTCGTCCGGCCGTCTTTGGAGGGCTTGACTCAAGCCACGGATCGCAAGAGGCTCATGGCTCTTTGCCTTCTCACGAGCCACCTTCCATGAGCATCGCCCCCCCGAGCCCGCCCGACAGTGACGTGTACAAAACGCTGCTGGAATCGACCAAGGCCATTCCCTGGCGCATCGACTGGCAAACCATGACCTTCAGCTACATCGGCCCGCAGATCGAAACGCTGCTGGGCTGGACCCCGCAAAGCTGGGTCAGCGTGGATGACTGGGTCGAACGCATGCACCCGGACGACCGTGAATACGTGGTGAATTTCTGCGTGTCGCAGTCCCGTGCCGGGGTGGACCACGAGGCCGATTACCGCGCGCTGACCGCCAATGGCGACTATGTGTGGATTCGCGACGTGGTGCACGTGGTGCGCAAGGACGGCGAAGTGCAAGCGCTGATCGGCTTTATGTTTGATATCAGCGAACGCAAGAAGACCGAAGAGCACCTGATCCGCCTGCAAAAACAGCTGGAGGAATACTCCTTCCAGGACGGCCTCACCGGCATCGCCAACCGTCGCATGTTCGACACTGTGCTGGAGCGCGAGTGGGCCAGCGCCCAGCGCAGCCAATTGCCACTGTCGTTGATCATCCTCGATATCGATTTTTTCAAGCAGTACAACGACCACTACGGGCATATCAAGGGCGATGAAGCCTTGCGCCAAGTGGCGCGCACCTTGTCCCAGGCGGCCAACCGGCCACGGGACTTCATTGCGCGCATTGGTGGTGAGGAGTTTGTGTGGTTGCTGCCGGAAACCGATGCTGCCTCAGCCCGGCAGGTCGCGCGGCGCTGCCTGCATCTGATCTGCCAGCAGCAGATTGAGCACGGTTTTTCCCCGGTGTCCAAGCTCCTGACCTTGAGCCTTGGGGTCGGCACCCGGACCGTAACGCCCGACAGCGACATGCTCGGGTTTGTCGAGGCCGTGGACAAATTGTTGTATCAGGCCAAACGCAATGGCCGTATGCGCGCGGAGTTTGCCGACAGCGAAGTTTGACGCCGGGGTCAAACTCCGGGCAAAAAAAATCCCAAGTAGCTGATGGAAACTTGGGATTTAAAAATGCATAAACCGTGGGAGGTGAACGCCCGGGCATCATATCGATTGTCATAACCTGTAACAAGACCATTTAAATCCTTTCGTCGGATTAAAAACGGCGTAAGTCATTCAATAACCACACGTTTTTTAAGGAAGCCGACAGGTTTAATGCCACTTTTTGGTGCAACTTGGGGTTATAACCCCTTGCACTAAGCCGTTTCATTTCCCTTATTAAAACAAGGTTATTACCTGTTATGGCGCTGTTGTATTGGAATACCGTTCTTTCAATTCCTTGCACGCATCGCCGGGTTCAAGGCCGCCAGGTAGTGCAGCACGCGCAATATTTTCAACTTGCCGGCACAGCGTCAGCCGTTCAGCGGCTTCTTCACGCTGGCGATCAACCTGGGCATTGAGCCGCACAAAATAGGCCCCGAGCAGAACCGCGACGCACACCACCCCGATCACGTAGTAGCGCGATTTGTCGGACGCTGGTGGCTCTGGCGGGTTCATGGCACTAGCTCGCCCTGCTCTTGCGATAACGCACGTCGTCGCCGTCAACGCGGTCTTCCAGGGCCCAACCCAAGCGCCGGTAAAATCCGTTGGCGCGGATCTCTTCGCGCCCATCGGTAATCAGGAACAGCGTTTCATGGCGTTCGAACAAGGCCGCCTCGGTTACCGCCATCAGCTGACGCCCCAGCCCCAGGCCCTCGTAGGCAGGCCGCACAAACATCGCAAACACCTCGCCTTGTGCAAGATCAGCCATGGAGAACGCTGCAGGCTGGCCGTCAACTTCGGCGATCCATACACAAGGCGCTTCACGAATACCCTCAGCCAGCACCTGCGGCGTGATGCCCAAGCCGGCCAATTGCTCGCGGCTCAAATGGTTTTGCTGCACCGAAGTGCGGATGGCAAAGAGCGTGTCGACGTCGTCCTCGGTCGCCACGCGAATCAACATGTGCATACGAGCCTCCAGGGTGAGGGACGCAATTGTATGCAAATAGAAACATAACGATTGTCGTGGATTTGTAAAAACCGGGTTGAGAGGACAAACCGGCTCGGCAGGATATTGGGGATTTAATGGAGGGCCTGTCGAGCTTGCGCGACGCTGCGACAGCGGTAGGTCAGGAAACGTTTCTATGGGTAGTACCGCCGTCTTCGCAGGCAAGCCAGCTCCCACACTGGAACTTCATTACTGGCGCAAGAGTGCCCCGCACGACGCCTCCTGTGGGAGCTGGCTTGCCTGCGATAGCGCCAGATCAGGCGATATCTTCACCGGCAATGCCTCCCCCAGTCACTGAACAGCCCGTTGCTGTCGACGAAACTGCCCCGGTGCCAGACCATGGGCTTTGCGGAAACAGCGGGAAAAGTACGCTTCGTCGGTAAACCCGCAACGCGTGGCAATCACGCCAATCATCTGCTCACTGTTGAGCAACAAGGTGCGCGCCAGTTGCATGCGCCGGTCCAGTACCAGCTGGGAAAATGGCTTGCCGGTTTCCTTGCGCAGCAGGTGGGTCAGGTAGTTTGGCGACAGAAAGGCGGCGGCAGCCGCGTCGGTCAGGTTCAGCGTGGGCTCGTGCACATGTTCGCGGATATAGCTCTGCACCCGCGCCAGCGCGTCTTTGCGCCCGCGCCGCGTTGCATTGTTGGCGGCGAACGCCTGCAGCGGTTCGGCATAGCGCTCACACACCAGGCCAATCAGTTGAAACAGGTAACCCTTGAGCCGCTCGCGGGCGCCGAAAGTGCGCTGGGCATCCAGGGTGCGCATATGCGCCAGCCAGGTTTGCACTTCGTCGAACGCCTCGTCGTCGAGGATGAAATCCAGCTGTTCCTGGAAGCGAAACGGCGACAGTTCCGGCGCCTGGCCAATGGGGATGTCCTCCAGGTCCAGCGGATCACACGTCAATTGCGGCAGAAAGAAAGCCTGGCTGAAGTTGATCAGCATGAACTCACCGTCTTCGGGATGGGGAATCACGTGCAGGCGATGGGGCAGGATAAACGCCAGGGCTTTGCGCGGAAACGGCCGTACGGCGCCACCGATATGTTGCACGGTGTCGCCGCCGAGGTTGATCTGGATCTGGAAGTACTCATGCCGATGAGGGCTGGTCAGCGCCGCCCGCCCGCGTTTGTCGCGGATGTAGAAGTCGGGGCGGTCGCTGCGTTGCTCCATGCCATAAGTGGTGACGCGGGTGCCTGGCATAACGGTTTCTCGAATGGCCTGGGCACCACTTTAGCCTCAACCCTGGCTCAGGGTGAAACTCAACTCGCCCAGCCCTTCGATACCGGCGCTGACCACATCCCCTGACTGCAATACGCCGACACCTGCGGGCGTGCCGGTGAAGATCAGGTCGCCAGGCTTGAGGGCTACCGATTTCGAGGCATGGCTGATCACCTCGCTGACGGACCAGATCTGGTCAGCCAGGTCGCCAACCTGGCGCTGTTCGCCATTGACCTTCAGCCAGATTTTCCCGGTGGAGGGGTGCCCGACTGCGCTCACGGGTTGCAAGGCAAGGGTCGGCGCCGATTCATCAAACGCTTTGGCCCATTCCCACGGCCGCGAGAGCTTTTTCGCCTGGGCTTGCAGGTCGCGGCGCGTCAGATCGATGCCGACGCCATAACCCCAGATGTGGGAAAACGCCTCTTCAGGGCTGATATCCACGCCGCCCTTGCCGATGGCCACCACCAGCTCCACTTCATGGTGCAGGTCGGCGGTCAATGGCGGATAGGCGATCACACCTTCGGCCGATACCACCGCATCTGCCGGTTTCATAAAAAAGAAGGGTGGCTCGCGGTCCGGGTCGTGCCCCATTTCCCGGGCGTGTTCGCTGTAGTTACGGCCCACGCAGAACACGCGGCGCAGTGGAAAGCGCGCGTCGCTGCCCGAAATTGCCAGGGATGGGGTTTGTGCGGGGGTGATTACGTAATCAGTCATGGCTTGTGCCTCTTCGTTTACCTGGCGCCAGTATGGTCAGTGGCGCCCGGGCAAAGTTGGACGGGCTTACGCAGATTTTGCACTGGCCGGTGCTTGCAGGGGCACGACAGGCGGGTATTTGACCCGACGTTCGAGACGGCCAGGCATTGTTTTAAGGGAACACGTTGATCATTTGTTTAGCGAGAGCACTCGCAGCAGATATTCGCGTGGTGTTGCGACAGGGTCAAACGTGTCGGCGTGCACATAAAACGGTTCGACAAAGTGCATCTTGCAGGTGCGTGCAGTTTGTACAAAGGCCGGCATAAAGTCCGACAGCCAATGCATGTTATAACCCGCCGGCCCATACGAGCGCTGCGCACCGCCGGTGGTCAACGCCACCAATAACGGCTTGCCGGCCAAGGCGTAATGCTTGCCCTCGACGCCGCCATGGTGCGCCCAGCCATTCAACAACACATCATCCAGCCACTGTTTCAACAGGCTGGGCATCGAGTACCAGTAGAACGGAAACTGCAGCACGATTGCGCTGGCATCGGCGAGTTTCAGGCGATCCTCTGCCAGCAGCGTATCCGGCAAACCGGCGAAGGTGGCGTGCCGGTAGCGCTCATAGAGGTCGACCACCTCAACAGGTTGCACACCGGACACGCCTTCCAACAGGCTTTTATTCATAACCGATCTATTTAATTCGGGGTGCGCCGCAATAACCACAATCATCGTTCAGTCTGCCTTCACTATTAAGTTATTTTAGTTAGTGGCTGTTGATAGTCATCAACTTGCCAGGCGCAGTGTATAACCAGGCCTGCCTGACGACTTATGATCGTTACTGATACGTGACATGCGTTCAATTGATAAAAAACAGTGGTTAAAGCGCTGAAACTTATTGATTTAACCACTGACCTCTTTTTATTTACGCGCCACTTTATAGCGCAGGCAATCCTGATAAAAACTTTGGCGAATCACCTCCGGCTTTAACCGCGAATGGCTGTCGTAAGTCTGCTCGGTGATACCCATGGCCATCATGCGCATCCACGACTTGGTGAACTTGATGGTCTGGATCTTTTGCCGCGCGGCATACAGTGACACGCCCGACAGCTTGAGTTCCTGGGCCCTTGCGGCAGTGCCGGCGCCCCAACTGCACATGTACTTGTCACCCTCGCGCAGCTCCCGTGCCTGCACGGCAGCCGCGCCGCCCGCCAACGAGCAGGCGATCAGCATGATTCCAACAGTGCGCATTTGCTTCCTCACCTAACCACCTGAAAATAAAAGTGATTCTGGCGAGAATTTTGTTACAAAGGGGCCATTAAATTGCCTTATCGCGCAATGTTTCAGCTCGCCGCTGCTGGAGTGGTGCGGAAGGTAATGCCGAGGCGATTGAAGGCATTCATCAGGGCGATGCCGTAGGTCAGGTCGGCGAGTTCTTTGGCACTGAACTCAGCGGCAGCGGTTGCATAGTCTGCGTCCGAAACAGCGTTGCGGGTCACGGCCTCGGCGAAGGCCAGGGCAATGCGCTCGCGGGGGGTGAATACATTACGGGCGTCGTGCCACACCGGCACCAGCACCAGCTTGTCCACGGCCAGGCCTTGTTTAAGCAAGTCCCGCGAGTGCATGTCGATGCAGAAGGCGCAGCCGTTGATTTGCGAGACGCGCAGGTAAACCAGGTCGATCAGCGCCTTGGGCAGGCCGCTGTTTTGCAGGTAGACATAAACGCCGCCAAAAGCCTTGTAGCCTTCCGGGGATGCTTGGGTGTAATCGAGGCGAGTGGTCATGATGAATCCTGTAGGGGTTGAGTGAAGGGGCCAGTGTGGTCCGCCATGGCTCACCCCTGAAGAGCCATGACTGCGCCTGATACCTGGACCATGATGGCCTAGCCCTTAGGCGCATTTATGGCACTGTTGCCTGGGTCATGAAGCCGTTAGAGTGAAGCCCGCCGCGACCTGGATAAACGTGCCCCATGCAAACCCTGCCACCGCTGGACCCCGCCGCCGCCGAACCTATCTACCGTCAGCTCTATTGGCGCTTTCGCAGGGCGATTGCCGATGGTTTGCTCAAGCCCGGCGAGCGCATTCCCGCCGCGCGGGCGCTGGCCAAGGAGTTGGGGCTGGCACGCGGCACCATCGACAATGCCTACGCCCTGCTCACGGCCGAAGGCTACATCGAGCCCCGTGGCCAGGCGGGCACTGTCGTTGCCAGAGGCGTGCAAACCACCCTGCCCGCCCGCGCAGTGATCGCGCCTTACCAGGCTGCACGGCAACAGCAACCGGTGCTGCCGTTCCAGATGGGCCTGCCCGCGCTCGATGCGTTTCCGCGCAAGATCTGGGCGAAAATCGCCGCCCGCTGTGTACGCGCCACGCAACTGGCGGACATGGCCAACCCACCGGTGCAGGGCTTGCCCGCATTACGCACGGCGATTGCCAGTTACCTGCAAGTGGCCCGGGGCATTGACTGCGCGCCGGAGCAAATCTTCGTCACGGCGGGCTATCGCAACAGCCTCGGCCTGATCACCCACGCCTTGCTCAAGCCTGGCGACACCGTGCAGGTGGAAGACCCCGGCTATCGGCCAACGTACCCGCTGCTGGCGCACTTACAGATTAAAACCCGCCCGGTCCCCGTGGATCAGGACGGCCTGTGCGTGCAGCAACTCGGGGACGCCCGCGCCGTGATTGTCACGCCGGCCCACCAAAGCCCTCTGTGCGTATCGCTGTCATTGCCACGCCGGCTGAACTTGCTGGAGTGGGCCAGCCGCCAGCAGGCCTGGATCATCGAGGACGATTACGACGGCGAGTACCGCTACGTCAGCCGCCCGTTGCCCGCACTGAAAAGCCTCGACCGCGACGGCCGTGTGGTCTATGCCGGCACCTTCAGCAAAGTGCTGTTCCCCGGTATTCGCCTGGCCTATCTGGTGGTACCTGCGGCCCAAGTGGCGCGCTTTGAACAGGTCAGCCAGACCTTCCTCGGCAATAGCCCCGAGCTGACCCAGGCCATCCTCGCCAGCTTTATGGCTGAGGGCCATTTCGCCCGGCATATCCAGCGCATGCGCAAGCTCTATGGTGAACGCCGCGAAGCCACGGCGGCGGGCCTGCGTAAGGTGCTGGGCGAGCATATTTGCATTGATACGCAGCCTGGCGGCATGCACTTGATTCTGCGGCTCAAGGCGTCGCAGTCAGACCGTTTGCTGGTGGCAAAATTGGCGAGCGCGGGCATCTACGCGGAAGCCTTGAGTGAATGGAGTATCCATCAGCAAACCGGCCCCGGCTTACTGCTGGGCTTTGCCAATATCGACTCCCAGGCCCGCTCCGAGGCCCTGGGCCAACGCATTCTGGAATGCCTGATGGCCTAGTCATCCAACCGCCGCTTGGTACTGGCCAGGCAGGCCATCCGGCGCGACACTGCGGTGCTTGCCCCTAACTCTCAGGATCGACCATGCGCAGCCTTACGATTTTCTGCGGTTCCAACTTCGGTACTGACCCGCGTTACGCTGAAGATGCCAAGGCCTTGGGCCGTGAAATCGCCCGGCGTGGCATCCGCCTCGTCTACGGCGGCAGCGCCAAAGGCTTGATGGGCGTGATCGCCGAGAGCGCACTCGCCGAAGGCGGCGAAGTGGTCGGCGTGATCACGCGCTTGCTGCATGACCTGGGGCACATGCACCCAGGCCTCAGCCGCTATGAGGTCACCGACGACATGCGCAGCCGCAAAGCGCGCATGAGCGAAATGGCCGACGCGTTCATCGCCCTGCCCGGCGGCCTGGGCACCTTTGAAGAGTTGCTGGAAGTGATGACCCTGACCCAGTTGGGCGAACACAGCAAAGGCGTGGCCTGCCTGAACACGGCGAACTTCTTCGCGCCGCTGCGCAGCCTGTTCGAGCACGGGGTGAAAGAAGGCTTCATGAAAGCCGAGCACAGCCAGATGCTGCTGCTGGAAGAGAACCCCGGCGCCCTGCTCGATGCCCTTGAGCGGTGGCAGGCGCCGGTGGTCACAAAATGGATCGAACCGGTCACGGGTTAAACCGTTTCGGCCTTGGCGGTGCTGCTCCCGATTCCTGTCGCCAAGGCCTTTTTTCACATCACCACTGGTAGGTCGCGCTCGCCTGCACGGTACGCTGCGAGCCATACCAGCACCACGAATAGGAATAGCACGACGCGACATACTCCTTGTTCGCCAGGTTAGTGGCGTTCAACGCCAGGCGCAGGTTGTCCTTGGGGTTGGCGATGTTCGGGATGTCGTAATGCACCGCCGCATCGACCAGGGTGTAGCCCGGTACTTTCAGGGTATTGGCGGTATCGCCCCAGGACGAACCCACATAACGCACGCCTGCGCCGACGCCGAAACCTTTGAGCTGGCCGTCATGGAAGGTGTAATCCGCCCAGGCCGACGCAGTGTGGCGCGGCACACCGTAGGTGGTGGTGCCTTCGACGGGAATCGCCGGGCCGGTACCGATGTCGCTGATCGGCGCATATTGCACGGTGCTGTTGGACTTGCTCGCGCGGTTGTCCAGGTACGCATAGGCCGCCGTGATGTCGAGGTTATCGTTCAGGCTGGCCTTGCCTTCCAGCTCAAAGCCACGGGATTGCTGCTCGCCGTCCTGGATGCTGCAGCGGCCGTTGCCACACAGGTGCGTGGGGTCCGGGTCCATAGTCGGTACGTTACTCTGGCGCAGATCGAAAATGGCGGCGGTGATAAAGCTGTTGCTGCCGGGCGGCTGGTACTTGATGCCGATTTCATACTGCTTGCCTTCGGTGGGCTTGAACACCGAACCGCCGTAGCCCGTGCCCGACTGCGGGTTGAACGACTCCGCATAGCTGGCATACGGCGCCAGGCCGTTGTCGAACAGGTAGACCAAGCCGACGCGGCCAGTGAAAGCCTTGCTGTCCAGCGACGACTTGCTCTTGGCGCCGCTGCTGAGGGCTTTGGTGGTGCTGTCGGTGCTGGCCCAGTCATAGCGGCCGCCGAGCAACAGCACCCATTGGTCCCACTTCATTTGCTCTTGCAGGTAGACGCCGGTCTGTTCGCTGCGGGAAGTGGCGTCGGTGCTGAACGCGGGCGTGACCACCGGCGCGCCGTAGACCGGGTCGAAGATGTCCAGGGTCGGGCCTTTGCCGTAGCCGGTCTTGGTGTCTGTGGTGATGTTTTGGTAATCGAGGCCCGTCAACAGCGTGTGCTGCAACGGCCCGGTGTCGAATTTGGCTTGCAGCTGGTTGTCGAGGGTATAGGCGTCCATATCGACATCAGCGGCGATGGTCGAGCGGTTGGAGGTGCGGTAATCAGCCTGCAAGTTGCTGTTGTAAATACTGCGGTAGATGCCCTCGGCGCGCATATAGCGGGCGTTCTGGCGCACGGTCCACACGTCGTTGAAGTGGTGCTCGAAGGCGTAGCCGAGGGAGTAATGCTCGCGGTCGCTTTTCTCGAAGCGTTTTTCACCGTCGTAGAAATCCACGTCGATCTTGCGCCCGGTGGGGCTGCGCAACACCGAGCCCCAGGCGGGGACCGAGCCATAGGACGCGCCCTGGGGGTCTTTCTGGAAATGCCCGAGCAAGGTCAGCGAGGTGGCATCGTCCGGGCGCCAGGTGAAGGCACTGGACAGCGATTGGCGGCGGGTTTCGGTGTGCTCGACCTGACCGTCGGCGTCGTCGAAAAGGCCAGCCACGCGGTAGGAATAGATACCTTGATCGTCGATCGGGCCGCTCAGGTCGAAAGTGGTGCGCTTCTTGTTGAAGGTCCCGTATTCCACGCCGACTTCATGAAAGGGTGTGTCCAGCGGGCGTTTGGTGACCATGTTGATCACCCCGCTCGGCGTGCCCTGCCCGTACAGCACCGAGGCCGGGCCGCGCAGCACTTCCACGCGCTCCAGGTCGAACGCGTCCTTTTGCGGCGAGGCGTCACGGCTCGACGGCAAGCGCAGGCCGTCGAGGTAAGTGGCCGGGGCAAAACCACGGATCGTCAATTGGTCAAGACGCGAAGCCGTGGCGCCACGGGTTTCCGGGACTACGGCAGCGCTGTAGCGCAGGATCTGGTTGAGGCTCTCGGCATTCTGTGCGCGCATCTGGTCTTTGGTGACGATGGAAATCGACTGCGGCGTCTCGATCAGCGCGGTGTCGGTCTTGGTGCCCGACAGGCTGCGCGTGGCCACATAACCTGCCACTGGCCCGGTGGGGCTTTCGCTTTGATACGCGCCGTTGATGGTGGTGGCCTGCAACTCCATGGCGCCGCCGTTATCCGGAACGGGCTCCAGGCGGTAGCGTTCGGCAGAAATCTTCAAGGCCTGCAAGCCGCTGCCAGCCAGCAGTTGAGTCAGCGCCACGTCGGTGTCGTATTGCCCGCTCAGCCCCTTGCTGTACTTGCCCCGGGTCAAACTCGCATCAAACGCCAGCACCAGCCCTGCTTGTTCGGCCAGGCTATTGAGCGCCTGGCTCAAGTCCCCGGCGGGGATCGAGAAGCCGCGCAAGGCGCTGCTGCTGTCTTGCGCAAAGGACGGCTGGACGGTCAGCAACGGCACGGCAGCAAAGGCGAACGCCACTGAAAAGGCCAGTGGATGCAAGGGACGAGCAAGGCGCGACATGGGAAATCCTGCGTAATGGAGGTTCTATTAACAGTGACGGCCAAGTCTGTAAATCGGGCAAGGATGAGAGTCATTTTTATTTGTGCAGCTTCCTCGCAATGAGTCGAGTCGCTTTTTTGTGTAGTCCTGCGGGTTAGTTTTTCGCGGTTTTTTCCTGCCTCACGTCATCCCATTCTGATTTTTCCAACCGTTCATCCAGCCACTTTTTACTGCGGCAGACTCCGGCGCCTTGCCCTTTTTTGCCGAGACGTCACGGATGACCAACGCTGCCCACATCGCCCTCATCGAACACGAACTCAACGGCTTTCATCAGAGCCTGACCGAGTATCGCCAGCAGATGAACGCCTGGTATTCGCGCGCGCTGGATTCGGTCAGCCATGCCGCGGATTTGCCCTCGCTGCTGGGGATGGAGCGGGTGTTGCGAGTGGGTGATTCGCAGACCGTGGTGAGCGCCGCTGACCCTGATGTTTTAGGCACCGTGGTGATGTGCCAGCTGGGCGGCGAGCTGAAGATCGAGAGCACGTTTGAGTCGGTGTACGACGTGCCAATCGGCGATATCCCGGTTGAAGTAATCGGGCTGGATGACGGTAGCTCTACCGTGATCATGCTGGACGAACATGGCAAGGGTTCGCACCACTGCTCGGCGGGCAAACGCTATCAGGTGCGGGTGCAAGGCGGCGTTTCCGAGCAGCAGGTGGACGCGCTGTTTGCCTCCTACGCCGGGCTGACGGCGGACCTGGAACAGTGGCTGCGCGCGCAATGGAAAGACTTCAAACCCTGTTGGCAGCAGTCGACCGCCAGCGCAATCGGCAGCGGTGTGTTGGCGGGCAGTTGGGCAGCGATCAAGGAGGTGTGGGACAGCATCAAGCTGGTGCAGGCGATTCTTGAAGACCCGTTGAAGTTCGGCGAGCAGTTGGGTGATCAGGCCGCCAAGTTGGCGCAACTGGCCACCGACGCGCCTCAGGTCATGGAAAAAGCCATGTTGCTGGCCAGTGACGAGGCCGCGCTGTACCTGATGGTGCGCACCGCGATGCTCTGGCTCGACGCACTGCCACCCGGCGAAATGGCCGAGGTGGGGGCCGGGTTTGTGGTGTCGTTGCTGATCGATCTGGTGATTGGCGCGGTGCTGACTATCGCGCTGCCGGCGGCGGGCGTGGCTTATCTGGGGTTGCGGCTGGTCAAGCATGGCGCGCGGATTCTGGAGGCGGCGGTGGGCTTTGTCCGCAGCCTGCTCGGGATTCTGACGAAGTTCATGCAGGCGGTGGATCGCTACAAGGCCGTGGCGGTTCGCGGCGTGGTCGGCGGGCTGAAGCAAGGCACGATGCAGATGCGCTGGCGGGCGCGGCAGAACGCGGTGTTGAGGCAGAAAGAGCACGTGGATGATGTGCCTGCCTCGGGGAAAAACCCCGCAGGCGACGCAGCGGCTCCGGCTGATAAAACCGTGACTAACGGTTGCCCGGTGTCGATGGTGACGGGCGAGGAATTGCTGACCCTGACCGACGGCACGCTGGACGGGATTTTGCCGTTCGAGTGGACGCGGTTGTATCGCACCAGTGCCGTGGAAGTGGATTGCGGGTTGGGGTTTGGCTGGAGCCATTCGCTGGCGCAGCGGCTGGCGGTGGTCGGTGATTCAGTGGTGTGGACGGATCACGAGAATCGCATTACCGAGTTTCCGTTGCCGACGGCTTCGCGGCCTGCGATTACCAACAGTCTGGCTGAAGCGGCGATCTATCTGGGTTTGTCTCCCGATGAATTGGTGCTGGCACAGGACTCACGGTTCTACCACTTTCGCGACGGTGCCCTGACGGCGATCAGTGATGCGTATGACAACCGCCTGCGGGTTTTTCGGGATCGGTTGGGGCGGGTTGAGCGGCTGGATAACGGGGTGGGTCGCTCGCTGTTTCTGCGCTATGAGCGTGGCCATATTGTCGCCGTGGAGTACCAGGTTGAACGGGCCGAGGGGCCGGGTGAGTTTGTCTGGGTCACTGAGCAGATCGTCGTTTCCTACGCCTATAACGCAGTGGGTCAGTTAGTTTCGGCGACCAATGCGGTAGGCGAAAGCGAGGTTTACCGGTACGACGAACAGCACGTCATTCTTGAACGTCAGTTGGCCGGTGGGGCGAGTTTCTTTTGGACGTGGGAACGGTCGGGCAAGGCGGCGCGGTGTATCCGGCACTGGGCCAGCTTTTCGCAGATGGACACGCGGTATGCGTGGGGCGATGACGGCCAAGTCACGGTTCGCAACGCCGACGGTAGCCAGGAAGTCTACGTGCATGACAAGCGTGCGCGGCTGGTGCAGCGCATTGATCCGGATGGCGCCGAGCACTTCAAGTCCTACGACGAAAAGGGCCGGTTGACGGTTGAGCAGGACCCGCTGGGGGCGGTGACGGCGTATCAGTACGACGAAGCCGGGCGTTTGGTGGCGTTGTTTCCCGGCGAGGACGAGCCGACTTCCTACGAGCATGACAACGGTTTTGTACGGGTTGTGCGGCGTGGTGGGGCCGTCTGGAAGTATGAGCGCAATGATCAGGGCGATGTCACCCGTAAAACTGATCCTGATGGCAGCGTTACCGACTACAGCTACAACAAATACGGGCAACTGGCCGGGGTTTGGTATCCCGACCACAGTTGTCATCGGTTGGTGTGGAATGGGCGTGGGCAGCTGGTTGAGGAACAGCTGCCCAATGGTGGAGTTAAGCGTTATCGCTATGACGAACTGGGGAGGCAGGTTGCGCGTGAGGATGAATATGGCGCGCTGACGCAGTACCAGCTGGACAGTGTCGGTCGGCTGATTCGTGTGGTTCTGCCGGGCGGCACCACGCGGGAATACAGCTACAACCCGTACGGAAAAATCACCGCTGAACGTGATGAGCTGGGGCACGTCACCCGTTACGAATACGGCGACGGGCTGCATCTGATCAGTCGTCGTATTAATTCCGACGGCAGTCAGGTCAAGTATCGCTACGACAACACGCGGTTATTGCTGACCGAGATCGAAAACGAGGTCGGCGAAACCTATCAGCTGGATTACCACCCCAACGGCCTGATCCAGCAGGAAACCGGCTTTGACGGCCAGCGCACCGCCTACGTCTACGACCTCAACGGCAACCTGCAGGAAAAGACCGAACACGGCGACGACGGCAGTCAGCTGCTGATTACCCGCTACACGCGAGACCACGCCGGTCGCCTCATACGAAAAACCCTCCCCGACGGCAAAACCGTCGATTACACCTACGACCGCCAGGGCAACCTCCTCGGCGTCAACGACGGCCACTGGGCGCTGGCCTACGAGTACGACCAGCAAAACCGCCTCACCGCCGAGCACCAGGGCTGGGGCACGCTGCGTTACGGCTACGACGCCTGCGGCCAACTGAAACACCTGCGGCTGCCGGACAACAACCGGCTCACCTTCAACCATGGGAAAGGTGGCGACCTCACCACCGTCGAACTGAATGGTGAAACCCTCACCGCTCACCTGTTCAAGGCAGGCCGCGAGCGGCAGCGCCAGCAAGGCCAGCTCATCAGCCACTACGGGTACGACGAGCAAAACCGCCTGCACGCCCATGCCGTCACCCAGCAAAGGCACGATCTTTATCAGCGCCACTATGACTACGACAAAACCGGCAACCTCAGCCGAGTTTTCGACACCCGTAAAGGCGAACATCACTACCGCTACGACCCCCTCGCCCGCCTGACCCGCGTCGATCACTCACAAGACGAACAGGAGCGCTTCGGCCACGACCCGGCGGGCAACCTGCTGATGCAGGACCGCCCCGGGCCAGACATCGTGGCGGGGAACCGGTTGGCGATACAGGGGGATCATCACTACGACTATGACGCGTTCGGCAATCTGATTCGCGAACGGCGTGGCAAAGACCACAAACTCGTCACCGAATACCGCTACGACTGCCAACACCGGCTGATCGGCATCACCCGACCGGACGGCCAAACCGCCAGCTATCGCTACGACCCGTTCGGCCGACGCATCAGCAAAACCGTCGACGGCAAAACCACCGAGTTTTTCTGGCAAGGCGACAAACTCATCGCCGAACACCACGCCGATCGCCATCGCAGCTATATCTACGAACCCGACAGCTTCCGCCCGCTGGCCCTGCTCGAAGGCTTCGGTCCAAAAGCCACCCAGCCTTTCTATTACCAGCTAGACCACCTCGGCACGCCACAGGAACTCACCGCCCCCGACGGCGAAATCGTCTGGTCCGCGCACTACAAGGCCTACGGCAAAATCAGCCGGCTGGACGTCAGCAAAATCGACAACCCGCTGCGCTTCCAGGGCCAATACTTCGACCCCGAAAGCGACCTGCACTACAACCGCCATCGCTACTACAATCCGGATCTGGGTCGTTACCTGACGCCGGACCCGGTGAAGCTGGCGGGTGGGATCAATGCGTACCAGTATGTGCCTAATCCGACAGGGTGGGTGGATCCAACAGGACTGAGTTGTACAAAAGGGAATTGCCCGGGGCAGAGGAAAAAAGGATCAGCGCAAAATCATGAGGAAAAGTCTCCGGATACAAGCAACCCCATACGCTCCTCTACTTATGAACAAGCTTCAAATAAAGCGTTGAAATGGTTGCTTGAAAATGATTTTCGCGCTGAAAAGCCAACGCCGGGAAGATTCGGACCTCGCAAGGGAGAGCCTGTCGGAATGCAAACAGATGATGGCAAAACTGGCTACCGTGTCGAACATGACAATAGAAGTGGCGCCCACATAAATGTATGGTCAGGAAAGAAAAAAGGGCCGCACTATCTTTTTGATGGTGACCAAGAACTGGTGTTCCAATTGACAAAAAGGTTTGCAAAAAAATGAGCTACCTAGACAAAGAACTGATTAGTGATCTGAAAAAACACAATATCAACTTCGCAGTCCTATCTCAGGCAGAGCATGAATTCATGGTCAGTGAAATCAATGAGCGGCTTCCCTTTAGCGGAAATAAAATTGCTTGGAGCACTTTAGATAACAGTATTAATCTTGGCTTCGAGTCAACTGGCATGGCGATAGAATTACTTGCTGCAGAAATTAAAAAGGTAGCTAACAATAACTTAATTTTTATCGGTGACTCTGCCTGCGACGACGCCTACTCAATAAGCATTGAACATATAAACCAAGCACTCGGGATTTTTTCCGAGCTACCTCAACACACCTATATTGTGTCAAAGCCCATCAGCTGGATTGCCTGTATCTCATTTGAGGGGCATTTGGACTTTGCAAATCTTTACAATGAGTTTAAGTAACCAACCCAGCAGCTTAGCCGTAGGGAGAATAGAGCTACCAAAAGCGAGCAGGCGTAGAGGTGACAGATAAATAAAAGCTAACCGCCCAGAGGGGGTCGAAAACTCAAACAGGGATTTCTTTAGAAAACGCCCAACCTCACCCCCACGCCACCACCAACAACCCCACCCCCAACACCAAACACAACGGCGAATAAAAATACGTATCCAGCCGCGCAAACCTCGACCCGCCCACTTTCTTGAAAAACCCCACCAACTCCGAATCCCCAATCGCCCTGGCAAACATCACCAGTGCAATCGCACTGATACCCCACTGCAGCGCGCCATGGGATACCGGCGAGAAATACAACCCAGCGCGCAGGCACACGAGCAAAGCAATTGCGACCAACCCCAATGCCACCAAAAACGTGCCCAGTGCCGAAGGCTTGAATGCAGGCCTTGGGCCCCTGGCAAATTCGCCTGGCAATTGCGGAATAGCCGCCAGGCTGCCGAGCTTGCCGCCCGCTGCCCAGTACAAATGCACCATGCTGATGCAGGCAAACACCCCGACAATCCATCGCGCGATGACAAAGCTCATGACTGACGCTCCCTGAAATGTGCGAATGAGGATAGTCGCCCTGAGATTTTTTGTAGGCATTTCTTCGGCGGCTGATGGTAAAGTGCCGCCCCATGAAAATCGCCCGTGCCGACCGCTCGCTCATTGCCTGGATGCTCTACTGCTGCGTCCTGTTCAATGTGTTCGCGTGCAGCATTGGTCACGGGCAGATGCTGGGGATGCAACTCAATGGGATCGGCGGGCAGTTCTGTACCGTAGACCCTCGCACCCAGGCGCCCGCGTCAAAAAACACCACCGATGAAAACCTGCCGACACTGGCCAAGGCCTTTGGTTGCCCGCTGTGTTCCACCGGCGGCATGGGCCCGGCGCTCAACTCCAGCCTGAATGTGGCAGTACTGCCGCAACCCCATGCACCGCCCCCTGCGGTGGTGCTTGCCGCTGACATCCCTGCCCGTTTCACCTGGCCCACGGCCAACCCGCGCGCGCCTCCCGCTTTCGCCTGAGCCCTTCGCTTTCTGATCTGCACCCGCCAACGCGCCCAATGGGATGCGTGCGGCTGTGCGTTGTTTTCAAGCCAAGTTTTTCAGGATTCAACCATGAAGCATTTACCCCTGTTGGCGGGCCTGTTCGGCTGCCTGCCCTTCTGCGCCTCGGCAATTGAGCTGGCCCCCACCACCATTGATGGCGAGCAAACTGCCGAGCCCGGCCTGGCCCTGGACCAATCCAGCGGCATGGCATCGCGGCTCGGCTTGAGCGTGCGGGAAACCCCGGCGTCAGTGGCCATTGCCACGCGCAACGACATTGAACGCCATGGCGCCAAGACCTTCCGCGATGCGGCCAACACCCTGCCCGGCGTCAACGCCAGCGCGCCGCCGGGGTTTGGCGGTTTTGTGTCCTACCGCGGCTTTACCAGCAGCCAGATAACCCAGATGTTCAATGGCATCAACGTCGCCACCGGCCTGGCGCGGCCGGTGGATGCGTGGATCTATGACCGGGTCGAACTGGTGGGTGGCCCCTCCTCCCTGATCAATGGCGCAGGCTCCGTCGGTGGCTCGCTGAACTACGTGACCAAACTGGCGACCCGCGAAGAACAGGCTGCCGAAGGCCAACTCACCTATGGCAGCTACGACACGGCCGGCATGGCCTTTGGCCTGAACCATGCGCTGACCGAGCCGGGTGCCGAGGTGCAGCACTATGCGCGCCTGGACGTGAGCCGCAACACCAACCACAGCTACATTGACCGCGACCAGCGCGATGCCTGGAGCGTGGCGTTTTCCCTGCTCAGTGATTTGACGCCAGACCTGTCCCATACCCTCGCACTGGAATATCAGGATGAACACGAGGACAGCCCTTATTGGGGCACGCCGGTGCTCAACCCCAAGGCGGGCGAGTTGAAAATCGACAGGCACAACCGCTTCAACAACTACAACGTCGCCGATGGCCGTTACGAACAGCGCACGCTCTGGGCGCGCTCGATCATCGACTATCGGATCAACGACAGCACCACGCTGAAAAACACGCTGTATCACCTGGACAGCCAGCGCGACTACCGCAACCTGGAGACCTACCAGTACAACGCCGACAACAGCGCCGTGAACCGTTCTACCGCTTACCAGGTGCGCCACCAAGGCGAGCAGAACGGCAACCAGTTTGAGCTGCGTCACGACGACAGCGTCTTCGGCCTCTCGACAACCCTGTCCGGCGGGTTTGAGTACAAGGTCAACAGCACCACCAACAACCCGTTGAATGTGCCGGGCAACAGCACGGTCGATCCGAACAACTACAACCCCGGGCACTTCTACGATATCCCCGGGACCAAGCCGGGCTTCGTCAAGGACAAGACCAACGCGGTCACCACCAAGGCACTGTTTGTGGAAAACCGGCTGGGCCTGACCGACAAACTCTCGCTGCTGACCGGCTTGCGCTACGACGCCATCGACCTGGATGTGACCAACCACCGCGTGATCACGGCCACCAACCCACGGCACTTCAAGCGCAGTTGGGAACCGGTGACGGGACGGGTCGGGCTGACTTACCAGTTCATTCCGTCAGCCAATGTGTACGTGCAATACAGCACCGCCGCCGAACAGCCTTCGACCACCACGCAGGTGTTTGACGTATCGACCGGCAAGCAATGGGAGGTCGGCAGCAAATTCGACTACCTGGGCGGGCGCGGCTCGGCGACCGTCGCCGCCTACCGGATCGAGCGCAAGGACTTTGCCGTCACCGACCCGCTCGACCCGAACAACAGCATTCCGGTTGGGGCTCAAACGTCCAGGGGTATCGAGCTGGCCAGCTCACTGCGCATCACGCCCCGGCTGCTGGCCGAAGGCAACTTCGCCTGGGTGGATGCCGAGTACGACGACTTCAACGAAAAAATCGCCAGCGGCGCCGTGGTCTCCCGCAAGGGCAATACGCCGACCAATGTGCCAAAGCGCGTGGGTAACCTGTGGCTGACGTATGACTTTGCCGAAGACTGGCAAGGCGGTGTAGATGCACGGTATGTGGCCCAAGTGTATGCAGATAACGCCAACACACAGACGGTGCCGGCCTACACGCTGTTCGGGACGTTCCTGCGCTACAAGGTGGACTCGCACACCTCGGTGACCGGGCGGGTGCGCAACCTGACGAATGAGGTGTATGCCGAGTTTGCGCATGTGTCGCCGGCGTATTACCTGGGGGCGCCGAGGACGTTTGAGTTGGCCGTTCAGACTAAATTCTAAGCCTGAAATGCAACCAAAAAATGTGGGAGCGGGCTTGCTCGCGAAAGCGGTGGTTCAGCCAATGATGTATCGACTGACACTCCGCCTTCGCGAGCAAGTCGAATCGTCGCACCGCCGCTCCCACATTTGGATCTCCGTTCAACTGGGAGAGCGACGTTTATTTCAGGCCTGCCTCAACCTTCTGCGCCACGTCCTCCGTCAGCCACGCTTTCCATACTTCAGGATGCTCTTTGAGAAACACCTGCGCGACTTCACGCGGCGCGGTGTGGTTCTCGCTCATCGCCGCCAAGGCCTTGTTCAACGGTTCAATCGGAAACTGCACTTTGGTAAAGAACTCGGCGATCTGCGGATGTTCCTGCTGGAACGGCGTCGACACGCCAATGCTCAACCTGGACGCCAAGGAGCGTGTCGGCCTGGGGTTGGGGTTATCCGCATCGGTCAGGGTCTTCCAGGCATCGGCGTCAAACGGCGGTTCTTCCAGCTGGATCAACTTGTAGCGCCCCATCAGAGGCGTTGGCGACCAGTAGTAGAACAGCACTGGCTTGCCCCGGCGGATCGACGAGGCGATCTCGGCATCCAGCGCCGCACCCGAGCCACTGCGAAAATTCACATAGCTGTCGTTCAGGCCATAGGCCTTGAGCTTCTGCGCGTTGACCACTTCCGAGGTCCAGCCGATCGGGCTGTTGAGAAAACGCCCCTTGCCGGGAGACTCCGGGTCCTTGAACACATCCTTGTAGCGTGCGAGGTCCTGCACGGTCTTAAGGTCCGGCGCCAAGGGTTTGAGACCTTTGGCCGGGTCACCCTTGACCACGTATTCAGGCACCCACCAGCCTTCTGTCGCGCCCTTTACCGTGTCACCCAGGCCCAGCACTTTGCCTTCGGCCTCGGCCTTGATCCAGACCGGGCTGCGGCCCGCCCATTCCTCACCGATCACCTGGATGTCATTTTTCGCCAGGGCGGTTTCCAGGGTGATGGTGGTACCGGGCAAGGTATCGGTCGGCAGGTCGTAGCCCTTCTCGACGATGAAACGCAGCACTTCGGTGATCAGGCTGCCGCTTTCCCAGTTCAGGTCGGCAAAATGCACCGGCGCCGGGGCAGCGGATACAGGTAATGGCGCCACCGACAGACTCAAGGCCGTCAGGGACGCAGCCAGCAGGGTTCTCAAACCTTTCATGCGTTGCACCTCGCGTTTTCGCAGCAAAAGCGGTGGGCTTTGCTGCCTATGCGCGAAGCCTCTGAATAGTTAAGTCAACTCAACTGTAGTAGAGGTTCCGGGAGAGAAGGCAGGTACGCGCAGATTATGAATTACTCGCTGGCCTTGAACGTGACCAGTTCACCCTTGCGCCACTTGGCGGCTTTGCCGGTGACGGCCTTGAGGGTTTTGGTCAAACCTTCCTGCAATTGCTCGTTGGCGGCAAATACCAGCATCACGCTGTGGCCTTCCTTGAAGACGATGCCCTGGCCTTCGGCCGAGGACACAAAGGCGTAATCACCCAGGCCATACACCGTCAACTTGATATCGCGAAACTTCAATTCGAACTTGCCGCCTTCCCGGCTGGGCAACACCGCCGCACGAAAATGGTCGCCGACCTTGAGCTCCAGACGTGGCTTGTCATCCACAACCAATGCCGACTCAGTGTCGATCTCGGCGATATAGATGCCTTCCGGCGTCTGTTCGGTGATGTAAACAAAACGGGATTGAAACTGCTTGACCAACTTTGCGCGCAAATCACCCAGCACGAATAACGCGTGCATATCCAGATTACTGACTGCCAAGGAAACGCCCCCACATCAAAAAGAGCGCTGACCACCGGAGCGGGCAGCACAAAAAACGGCCCGTAGGCACGATCACTCAACACATTCTTTAAAAACTGAAGACGGTCCCACTGCTGCACCGCAAGACTAGTACAGCTGTGCACGATGGACCTTGCGAGAGGTCATCGGGCAACACAGGAAATCACAGGTTCAACGACCCGAGAACACGAGCCGACCTACTTCAGAGAATAACCCAATAAAAAACGCAGTTTCCGACAAACCTTACATTACCAAACATTTGGCATGGAACCAGGCATTGCCTGCCAGCGACAATATTAGAACAGCAGCGCGGGCCAAACCAGCCGAAACGCTGCGGGTGACTCAACACGATCGATCGACAGGAGCTGACCATGCAACCACGCCAATACGCCGCTGCGTCTTCCCACACTCGTTCACTCAACCAAGACGAGCGCCAATACTACTGCCTGAATAACACCAGCGGGTACTCCAATTCCGTTCTTTACCAAGTCGTACCCGCCGGGCGCAATTTCTTTCATATCCGGGAAGTGATCAGCGGCAGGATCAAAGGCTTTCGCAGCGACCATATCAAGGCCTGCACACTGGCCCAAGAACTGGAGGCCAGCCTGCACGCCCTGCACGGTGCAATCGTTTCGTCACCTGGATGACTTTACCGCGCCGCCTTCGCCCAACAACTGCCATACTGCCCCGTCCATTGAAGTTTGCCCCTTGCGGGTCAGGTTTCATCAGTGCAGTGACCTTGATGCAGTTAACTTGAAGGGAAGGCTATACGTGACGGAATTTGATATTGGCGAATTTTTCATCCATGGCGATGCCAGGGAAATAGACGGTGAGTTCCAGGCGGTCATTATCATGCGGGCCAAACCACCGCTGACCACCGTCACAACGCACCAGGTCGAGAAAGATCGCTGGTTCAAAACCGTCGACGCAGCCTCACTCGCAGCGAAAGAGGCGGCCAGGGCCCTGAAAACTGCCGTGGACGCCGGCGCTCTCAATTCCTGAGATCCGATAGAACTCTGCCGCGCCCCTGCCCTCACATGCACAACGACCATCACCTTGCATGGAGAATGATCTATGGACGCGCCAATTCCCACCCTTGAAACCCTGTTCGAACAACTCGGCCTGGACTCCACACCCGGGGCCATCGACGCGTTTATCGTCGCGCACCCGCTGCCTGAAGACGTGAAGTTGATCGACGCGCCCTTCTGGTCGCTGCAACAAGCGCAGTTTCTCAAGGAAGAACTGCGCGAAGACGCCGATTGGGCAATGGCGGTAGACGAATTGAACCAGCGCCTGCACCAACCGCAGTAAAGCGCCTCAATGCAGGCTGTCTGACTGCTCCAGCTGCATCAGCGCTTGCCAGGCAGCCCTGCACTCCTCGGCTTCATCGCGGCTGGCGAACGCCGTGCCGCGCTGCTCACCGTTGAGCAGCACCACCCAGCAGGCTTTCTGGCCCAGCGCACGCAGGGTTTCAGGTACACCACTGCCGATCATCACGGCAACATCGACCTTGTTTTGCATGGAGCTTCTCCGCAGCACTAGTTAGCTTGCTAACAATGTTGACCATGCTACGGTTTTCTTCCAGTTGGAAAAAGCTATCCACGGAATAGCTCCATTGCATAAACAGCAACAATCCCTAGGGTTTGGCCTTTGCGCCTTCGGGTTTGTAGCCCAGGCGCAAGCCGCCCCAGTGCCGGCCCTTGACCATGATCGGCACCGACAAATCATGCATTAACTCACCCGTGTCACGGGTGTAGGTCTGCAACAGCACGGCTTGTTGATGGCTGCCACATCGAATGCCGGTACGGTCTTCGAATTTGCGCTTGGTGCGGTTCTGCACGGCGTCAACCTCGGCGTCCCCCGTCAGGGCGTGGGAAAATGCCTTGTTATGTGTCGGCACATAACCCTGGGGAGTACAGGCAATGGCAAATACCAGGCCTTCATGCCGTGTCAGCAGGGCTTCCTGGATTGCCGGCAGCACTTGGTCGGTATAACCATCGAACCGCGTGTGGTATTTGCTCGGGCGAGTGTTCGGAATGGGCGTGTAGCTGCGATCAAACAAGTCATCCAGGCTGATACGGCTTTGCAGCACGTCGGCCTCGAACTGTTCGGCGATGCGGCCGGCACCTTCGCGGGCCAGGTCGTAGATGCGCTGGTGGTAGTCATCCAGGCCGACTTGCGCCAGGCGCTCACTGATGGTTTCCGCCTGACCTTCCATTTGCACTGCCGCATCCGCCAATTGGCGGGTCTGCTGGTCGCTCACCGACAAATCGCTGCGCATCTGTTCTACGGCGTGGAACAAGCTGTCGAGCTGAGCGCGGTTGGTGTCGGTGCCCTGGGCGATTTCATTCACCTGGCCTTCCACATCGGCGGCCAGGCTGGCGATGTTTTCCAACTGCTCGCCAGCCTGCTCCACTTGCTCGACGCCGATGTGCAGGTCTGCCGACAGTTGGCGAATCTGCTCCACCACCTGGGCGGTGCGTTGCTGGATATCGGCGACCATCACCCCGACCTCATCGGTCGCCGTGGCCGTGCGCCCGGCCAGGCCACGCACCTCGTCAGCGACCACGGCAAAGCCGCGGCCGTGCTCGCCGGCGCGCGCTGCTTCAATGGCCGCGTTCAGTGCCAGCAGGTTGGTCTGGCTGGCGATGGACTGGATCACCAGCGTGACACGCTGGATTTCCTCACTGCGCTGGCTTAACGCCTCGATCAACTCGCGGCTCGCATTCGCACGCTGGCTGAGTTGGTGCATGCGAGTGATCGAGTGGGCGAGCACTTCACGCCCCTCTGTACTGCGCTGGTGGGCTTGGCTGGCCGCGCCCAATGCCTGCCGGCTGAGCTGGGAAGTCAGCTGCTCGGTGCCGATCATCACCTCGGCGCTGCTGACAATCTGCTTTGCCGCACTCAATTGTGACTGCAAACGCGCCGCCAACTGCTTGACCGAAAAAGCCACGCCCGCTGCGGACAGTGCGTTATGGCTGGTGGTATAGGAAAGGTCGCGGGTCAACTCGCCCATGGCATCGACGGCCTGGGAAGGCGTCACACGGGGCGTGCGGTGCTTAAGAGAAGGCAGCCAGGTTACCAGCAAGACCACTGACAGGCCTGCATAAAGAGGCAAGCCGGCAAACGCCATACCCAGCAGTACCAGCATCAGCGCGATGCTCTGCATAAGCGGCGTCAGCCAGCCGGGCAGCACGCGCACCACCGTTTGCGGTGGCACCGCTGTGCCCATCAGAGATCCGTCTCCAGCCATCGTCGTTACCCCACTGCTTGTCGTTATTGTTTGCGCATTAAACGCCACTATCTGGCCATTATCCATGGGCCTTTGGTGGGGTGGCTTGCAGCAGATCAATAGACGTGGGTGTAACCGGTATTTCTGGGCGCCGCCGCTGCGGCGCCCGAGCTCAACGCATCAGGCTTGGCGCTGATGCTTGTCGATCTGCTCGTGGCGCTCTTGCGCTTCGATGCAGTACTTGGTGGTCGGGCTGATCAGCAGGCGCTTGAGGCCGATAGGCTCGCCGCTGTCGTCGCACCAGCCAAAGGAATCTTCCTTGATGCGCTCCAGAGCGCGCTCAAGCTGCGGCAGCATGCGCTGGTCGCGGTCGATGGCGTTTACCAGCCAGGTGCGCTCTTCTTCAACGGAAGCAGCGTCAGCCGGGTCGGCCGGGGTGTCCAGGCTTTCAATGGCGATGCGGTTCTGCTCAATGCGCTCGTGGTGTTCCACTTTCATGTCTTGCAGCAACTGCTCGAAAAAAGCGTGCTGTTCGGCATTCATGTAGTCATCCGCCGGCATGGCCAGCAACTTTTCCTTTGTCATTGATTTCTCTATAAAAAATACGTGCATTAAGGCGAATAAGGGAGCGTTCCGGTCGACCTCTGCAGGTCTCGGAAAGGCGCCATCCATTCCAAGCGCCACCCGGCACTCAATTTACGAGGGGCGGCAGTCTAAGGCCGACTTGAGGGCGCAGCAACTGAAAAGACAGGCAATTTTTCCGAGATAACCTCCAAAAGCACCAGGACGGGCTCGGCGAATGGTCATCGGAGTGCGTTTATAGCAAGAAATTCAGTGTTGTGGAGCTATATGGAAGACGAATGGTTAATTCGTTGCCCAGCAATACATAACGCCAACACGGGCCCCAAAGGGCATTAGCTAAGCCCCTTACGCGTTATCACAACGATAAGGACACGCTATGACCCTTGCCCCCTCACTGGCTGGCGAACCGCTCGCGGGTGCCGTCAACACTCAGTTCGCCTCGCGCCCGACACTCGCCGCAGTGACTCAACGGCTGCTGGCCACCACGCTTGCCCAGGCTTGGCCGACACTGTCCCTCGACCTGACCCGTACCGTGCTGCTCACGCCGACCTCCCGTGGTGGCTGGCGCAGGCAACCGCTCATGGGGCTGGTACTCGACTTGCTGGCCAACGGCACCGCCCTGGATTTCAGTGATCGCCATGGCCGTAGTTGCCGGCTCAGCGACTACCCTCCCACGGCCTTGACACTGGCAGCGCAACAGCCACTGGACATGCAGGCGATCCAGGCCCTGATAGAAACCCTCACCCAGACCCTGCCCACGGCCCTGCAGAACGCACTTGCTGCTTACTGGAATGAGGCCAGTGACAGCGCAGTGACGCGCTGGCAATGGCTCGGCGACGTATTGCGCGACGCCCTGCACCTGATGGTCATCCAGGACAATGACCTCATGCAGCAAGAGCGCGAAATGCTCGACCAACTGATCAATTACCCACTCCTTGACCAGCGTATTGCCCGTTATGGCGACGCGGCCGTCCATGCCTTTCATCCCATGGCGACCTTTTCAGCCGGCAAGCACACACAACAGCGGCTGGACCCGGACTTGATACTGGTGCCCGTCATCAATGGCCAGGCCCACATTCTGTGGTGCACCGTGGCAGGCGGTTATGAACGCTTCAGTTCAATGGATTCGGCCCTGCAGCAGTGGGCCCGCAACCTGGCGCACGAGGCGGTGGTCGAGCGCATCACCACCCAGCGCTATGAAACCGACGGCCACCTGCTTGATGCTCAGTCGGCACTCATCCTCAATCACCAACTGCAGCAGTTGCACAACTTGAAGCTGGGCACCCAGTTCGGGCTCGAGGCCCTGCGATCGGTATACCGGCATATTACCGACCCTCTGCAGAGCTTTGACAAGACCGCGCTGTACACCTCCCAAACGCTGGTATCCCTGCGCCGCAACCTGCCGCCGTGGTTGAGCCAGGCCACGCCGGCCGAGCGCATGCGTTACCGGCATTACAGCCTGCAACTGGCGAGCGCAAAAAAACGCAGTGCAGGGCTGACCTTCCTCAGTGATGTGCCGGATATCCGCACCTTTACCCAAACCACCTTGCTCAACCAACTGCGCCAGGATGAAGCACGTCTGGGCAACACCCACCCGGGGCAGCGCCTGCCGGCACTGTTCGAGCCCGATGATCTGCAACTGACCTTTCATGTCGCTGCCGGGTATCCAGGCGGTGCCGGTTATGTCGAAAACGTGCACATGAGCCTGACGGACCTGGCGATCAACAACCTGCAGGGCCGGCCGCGTGGGCAACTCACGGTTGCCCGTCGAAACGGGCAACCGTTGCCTGCCTGGCTGACAGCCGACTACATCCTCGGCAGCAGCGGGTTGATTCAACAGGTGGACATTGGCAAGACTTACCCCGAGATGCTCAAGGCACACCTGCTGGGTGGCAGTGACGAGACGCGTCAACGAGAACAGCGCTTTGCCGAGCAAGCCGTCGCTCAACTGCCGTTGCTTGCGCTGGAATCCAGTCTCAAGCGCGCCAACGGGTTCACGTCGCGGGGCGCTGCCTGTGTGGCTGCGTTGGTGGGCGGCCATGAAAGCGAGCGCCAGGTAGACGGTCAAACCATTGTCATTCGCCAACTGGCTTTGGTACGCAAGGCCCAGGCAGTGGCCGATATAGTTGCCAACATGTACATCATCGAACCCGAGAACAGCCAGGCCGGCCCGCACATTCTGTACCGGCCGCTCTACGCGGACGCCTTGCTGCAATTTGCCAACCGCGCGCAATTGCTGGAAGCCATCGCCTCGACGGGCGAACTGCAAACCAGTGTCCTCAACTGGCTCAGCGAGAGCGCACGCCCCATCTATGACAACGGCGGGTTCCGGCAACCCCACTACGTCAGGTTCGGCATTGGCGATGAGTTTGAACTGCCTGAAACACCAGCGCCGGCAGCCCTCGCTGAGGATGGCGCCAGCGATGAGCTGCTGCAGTTCTTGAACAACGGTCAGTTGATGCAATACCTCTATGGCGCCAATGCGCGGGCATTGGTCGACCAGGCCGAGCGTGAATCCGTGTCCAATGCCGAAAGTCGCTGGCGGGTGCTCCTCGAAGGTGCGGGGTTGCTGTTCGGCACCCTGTTGCTGCCCTTGGCACGCGGGCCGCTCATGTTGACCGGTTGGTTGTTCAGCCTGCTGGCCAGCGCCAACCGGGATATCCCCGCGCTCAACAGCCAGGATCCGGTCACACGGGAGCTGGCGTGGGTCGACCTGCTGATGAATGTCGGCATGCTGATGTTCGAGTTGGCCCCGACACCGGCGCCCTCCAGACACACCTTGGCGGAAGACCTCAAGTGGCAGGCCTTGCAGTCGCCGCTTCAACGACGCGATACCGAACATTGGCCGCCCTACCCGGCGCCTGCCATCCACCACGGCGCTGTGATGCTCGGCGGTGGCAGCCCGGGGCTGGCCAACTATGTGTTCGACTTCAGCTTTGCCAATGCTCGCCAGCGCCTGACCGATGACCAACGCCAGCGCCTGTTACAGCTCCAGGCGCCCACACCCGAAGTATTGCCTGCGCGTATAACAACCGGTCCGAATCTGGGCCTGTATAACCACCTGGACGATTGGTATGCACTGATTGACACACGCTGGTATCAGGTACACCTGGAGGCCGGCAGCGTGGCGATCATTGACCCATCCAGCCCTCAACGCCACGGCCCTTACCTGCAATCGGACGGCCAGGGCAACTGGTCACTCGACCTGCGTCTGCGCCTGCTTGGCGGCATGCCGCCCAAGCGGATTGCGGCTGCACGCGAACGCAAGGCCTTGCGCAAGCAGCAGTTGGTCGATGAGCAGGCACGCTTTACCGCCAGCCTGCAGAGTACGTTGCAAACCAAGGTCGACACGGCGCAACAGCTGATGAGCCGCGCCGCCGGCGATGCCCGGTACTCTGACGCGGCCCGGGCCAACACACGCAAGAACTTCGACAGCGCGCTGCACGAGCAGATAAATGCCTACCAATCGCTGCTCGACAGCCGCCAGGAGCGCACCGAGCTGGGCATCCCCATGCCTGCAAACGTCGCAGCGGTCTTCCTGGAAAACACAGTGAATAATGCGCGCAAATCGGTGGTGGTAGCCGACATGGACCGCCAGGCGCTGTATGCCGCAAACCCTGACTTCAGCCGAGCCTATGAGCACGCGTTACCCAAGATCACCAGCAATCCGCCGCGCTACGCACAGTTCCTCAAGGACCTGAGCCACATCAACGAACGCCAGATCCAGGCCCTGGAACTCAAGGACCGGCACCTGCTGGAACTGTTCAATCTCGGCCACAGCGGGCTGGAAGCGTTCAACCGCCTGACACTCAATCGCCCGGATGAGCTCAATGCCCTGTCGCTCAAATACCTGCAACTGCAAAACCTGAAGTTCCTGAGCAGAAAGGACTGGCGCGCCGGTTTGTTCACCAACGAACTGGACCTTGCCCTGGACCCGCTGGGCCCGCACTTGCGGACCCACAGCGAACTGAACCAGCTCAATCTCGACCCGGCCGATCGCATGGCCGTACTGGACAGCCTGTTCCTGCAGTACGGCCAGGCCGTGGACGCGCTGCAGGGCGTGGGGCTGGTACATGCCCAAGCACTGGATAACACCTATTTCCAGCCTTTGCAGGCCCTGGTTGCTTCGTTGTACCAGGATGTGTTGCTGCAATTGGCCGCCGAGGTCAAGCCGCCAGTCGAGTCACCCAAACAGCCACCCAAACGGGCAATGAGCGCACCTGGCAAACCGCAGAAAAAAGTGATCAAGACGCGCAGGCAAGGCACCCTGATCGGCGAAGTGAAGCCCGCAGGCAGCGCGTTGCCCATCGAGGTGGTGGAGGTACGTACCGAACAGGCGGACGAACTGCTGGCGACTTACTCACAGCACGAGAGCGGCTGGGATGAAGTACGAGAAGAACGTCGCCCCACCAAGCCAACTCCGGCACCAGACACCCGCGCCTTGAGCGTGGTCAAAGGCGAGGCACGCAAGCGCACCAAAGACCTGCAACCCATCATCCAGCGCCAGGAAAGTTACGCCAGAGTGTCCCGGTTCCCGATTGAAATACAGGAGAGCCTGGAGACCGAGGCGGCAAGGTTCGCCGAACTGGCTGCAGAACTGGAACGGGCCATTGCAGCCCAGGCCCCGGACCTGCAAGCGGCGGCCGACCGTAACCTGGCAACCGAATTGCGCAGTGCAGCTGACACCTTGAACGCCAAAGCCCGTGAGCTGCGCATCCAGCGCACCCTGGAGTTGCCACCCACAGACAGCCATGTGGCGTACCTGCTCGCACAAGACAACATCCAACTCGCCAGGTTAGGCCAGCGGTTGCAGTTGCGTGGAGAGCGCCGCGATTTCATTCAGGAGTACGCCGTCAACAACAAACACGGCTTCCCGTTGTGGTATGCACACTTTCATTACCCCAAGGCGGATACCCCAAAGGGCGAGTACAGCGTGGCGCACCTGAAAACAAGTGCGCAACGCACCGAGAGTTACCACTCACTGCTGGCCAAGGCGCAAAGCCCGCAGAGCGTGGTTGATGTGCATCGAGGGGAAATCAGTCGCGAACTGGCCGAACGGTGGTTCCTGCCACTGGCAACCTGATGCAAGAGCCAGGCGCAGCTCCCACCTATGCTCTCTTAGCGTTTGAGTTTGCGTTTGTTGCGGTATTGGTCGATCACCACCGCGATGACGATGATCAGGCCCTTGATGATGTCCTGGATATACGCGTCTACCCCGACAAAGGTAAACCCGCTGGCCATCACGCCCAGGATCAGCGCGCCGATCACGGTGCCGGTAATGCGCCCTACCCCGCCCGCCAGGCTGGTACCGCCGATCACCGCCGCCGCAATCGCATCCAGTTCATAGGACATGCCCATGCCGGCCTGCCCGGTCGCAGCACGGGCCGAGGCCACCACACCGGCCAGTCCGGCCAAGAGCCCGGCGATGCTGTAGACGATGATCAAGTGGCGCTTGACGTTGATCCCCGAGGTGCGCGCCGCCTGCATGTTGCCGCCGATGGCGTAGGTGTACTTGCCGTACTTGGTGTAACGCAGGGCGATATGGAAGATCACCGCCACCACCAGGAAGATGATCACCGGCATCGCGCCATGGCCGATGGCCGTGTACGAGTCCGACAACATGCTCACCGGCTGGCCTTCGGTGTAGTAACGCGCCAGGCCACGGGCCGAGACCATCATGCCCAGGGTCGCGATAAACGGCGGGATGCCGGTGACCGCGATAATGCTGCCGTTGATCGCCCCCGCCAGCAGCCCCACGCCAAGCCCCATGGCCACCGGGATCCACACCGGCAAGTCGGTCAGGCTGGGAAACACGGCCCGGGAAAAGTCCGAGGTTTGCGCCAGGCTGGCGGCGATCATCGCCGACAGCGCCAGCACCGAGCCGGATGACAGGTCGATCCCCGTGGTGATGATCACCTGGGTCACGCCAATTGCCAGCAAACCGATGATCGACACTTGCAGGATCATCAACACCAGGCGCTGGGAGTTCATCAAAAAGCTCTGGTCACGCACAATCCAGCCGAACAGTTCAAACACCAGACCGATGCCGATCAGCACCAGGAAGATGCTCAGCTCGGTCGGCAAGCGACGCCGGTGCTTGACCGGTGCCGTGGCAGGCTTGTTGTCTGTTATTGCGTTCATAGCCAATCACCTTCTTATTCTGTAGTCAGTGGACTGCGGTCATACCGGAAGCCAGCTGCATGACTTTTTCCTGGGTCGCCTCGCTGCGGTCCAGGGTGCCCATCAGATCGCCTTCGTGCATCACCATCACCCGGTCGCTCATGCCCAGCACTTCGGGCAGCTCGGAAGAAATCATGATCACGGCCATGCCTTCACTGGCGAGGAAGGAGATCAAGCGGTAAATCTCGGCCTTGGCACCGACGTCGATGCCACGCGTGGGCTCATCGAGAATCAGCAGGCGCGGGTTGGTCATCAGCCAGCGCGCCAGCAAGGCTTTTTGCTGGTTGCCGCCGGACAGCGTGTCAATGCATTGCTCAAGGGACGGGGTTTTCACCCGCAGCTTCTTGCACATGTCTTCGCACAGCGCGCGCAGGGCTTTCTGCTGGATAAAACCGTTGCCCGAATAATGCGGCAGCACAGCCATTTCCATGTTTTCCAGCACCGACAGGCACGGGAACAGGCCACTGAGCTTGCGGTCCTCGGTCAGCAGCGCGAAGCCCTTTTCAATCGCCATGTGCGGGTCGGTGATACGCACCGGCTTGCCGTCGAGGGTGATTTGCCCGCCGCTGCTTGGGGTGATGCCGAAAATGGTTTCTGCCACATTGGTGCGCCCCGAGCCCATCAAGCCGGCAATGCCGAGAATTTCACCGGCGTGCAGGTCGAATGACACGTCCTTGAACACACCGTCCAGGCGCAGGTCGCGCACCGTCATCAGCAGTTCACCGATCGGCGTCTCCCGCACCGGGAACAACTGGCTCAGTTCGCGGCCGACCATCATCGAGATCAGGCTGTCGCTGTTCATGCTGTCGGCGCGTTGCAGGCCGATGTAATGGCCGTCACGGAACACCGCCACTTCATCGGCGATGGCAAACACTTCGTTCATTTTATGGGTGATATAGACGATGCCTTTGCCCTGGGATTTCAGGTCGGCAATGATCGAAAACAGGTGGGCCACTTCTTTCTCGGTAATGGCCGACGTCGGCTCATCCATGATCAGGATGTCGGAGTCATAGGACACGGCCTTGGCAATCTCGACCATCTGCCGTTCGGCGATGCTCAGGTTGCCCACGTGTTCCTCGGGGTCCAGGTTAATGCGCAAGCGGGCCAGCAATTCGGCGGTGCAGCGGTGCATTTCGCGGTGGTTGACCATATGCAGGCTGTTGAGCTGCTCGCGGCCGATCCAGATGTTCTCGGCGATGCTCATGTGCGGCATCAGGTTGAGTTCCTGGTGGATCATCGCAATCCCGGCCTTTTGCGCCGCCAGCGGGGTTTCAAACACGATGGGCTTGCCACGCAGGCGGATTTCCCCGGCGTCAGGCTGGTAGATGCCGGCGATGATTTTCATCAAGGTCGACTTGCCCGCACCGTTCTCGCCCATCAGCGCCAGCACGGTGCCGGGGCGCACCCGCAGTTGTACATCGGCCAAGGCTACAACGCCGGGAAAGCCTTTGCTGATATTGACGATTTCCAACAGGTAGGGTTCTTCCAGCACCGGTGGCTGGATACCCGGAGGCTGCGAGACAGTCGCTTGAGCGAGCATAGAAGGTACTCCATCTGCAGGGCGGCCGAGGCCGCCCTGCCGGCTTATTGTTGTTATGTCAGGGCTACTTGAAGTCTTTGACGTTGTCCGGGGTGATCAGCTGGAACGGGATCACCACGTTCTGCTCGATAGGCTCGTTCTTGGCCATCTTGCGCGCCGTCTCCACCGATTTATCGGCCTGGCCCTTGGCATCCTGGAAGGCCGACACGGTCATGTCGCCTTTGGTGATTGCGTTCAGACCGTCTGGCGTACCGTCGACACCGGCGATCAACACGCCCTTCTTGCCCGCCGACTTCAGGGCCATGGAGGCACCGATGGCCATCTCATCATTGTTGGCCAACACCGCCTGGAAGTCGCGGCCCTGGGTCAACCAGTCGTTGACCAGGATCATGCCCTTGTCGCGCAGCCAGATACCGGTCTGTTCCTGCTCGACCTTGATGCCCGGGTATTTAGTCAGAACTTCCTTCACACCCTTGGTACGGTTGGTGGTGGAGTTGTTCGCCAGGTCACCCAGCAGAATCACGATATTGCCCTTGCCGCCGAGCTTTTCGGCGATGTACTGCATTTGCAGTTTGCCGGCCTCGACGTCATCGGAAGTCACGGCCGCGACGCCTGGGGCCAGGGTCGGGCTGTCCGGACGACGGTTGACGAACACCAGCGGGATTTTCGCCGCGGTCGCAGCCTTGATGATATTCGCGGTCGACGCGGTGTCCACGGGGTTGACGATGATCGCGTCGACCTTCTGGCTGATGAAGTTCTCAACCTGGCTCAGTTGTTTGACCACGTCGGCGCGGGCGTCTTCGAACTGCAGCTGCACGCCGTCACCCTTGGGATAGGACTTGGCTTGCTTGTCCATGTCTTCACGCAGGTAGGTCAGGAAGGTGTCATCGAAGGCGGACATGCTCACGCCTATCTTGAGGTCGGCAGCCGAGGCAAAACCACTGGCCAGCATCATGGACAGGGCCAGCGCGGTAAAACGGATCGGGGTCTTCATGAACGGTCTGTCTCCACATTCTTGTTGGTTTTTTTGGACGTTACGTTGATCAGAACGGGCCCGGCGAAGTCGGCAGCCGAACCACCGGTGCGCCTGGAATGCAGCACACCAGGGCGCCTTTGTTTTCGACGCAGAGCACATTAAGGAAGGAGAAGTAAAACGGCCGCGCGCGGGGCAGACCGCGGGGTGTGTGGGAGAGGCGTAAAACTCGCAGTACAGCGTTAAAGATTTTCATCTGACGGTACCTGGTTGTTTTTGATCTTGTTTTTGTTGAGCCGCGCGAATCGGGTTCGAGCGTACTTTCTGCAACCTGGAAAAGACTTTATTGGAAAATTAATTCCATATCAACACAATTTGGAATTTTGTTCTATTTTTCTGGAAAACCCCTACAACTGCTTTGTTTCGACCACCTGTTGGCGCTCGTGACTGAGGCGCGCGGCGTCCAATATACGCGTGGTTTCCAGCGCGTCACAGGCGTCCACCGGCAACGGCCCCTGGCCTTGCACCGCACTGTGAAACTGGCGATAGAACTGCGTCCAGCAGCCTTTTTCCGACGGCACCCGTTCGCGCTCCTCGCCTTGCTCAAACCAGCCCCAGCGCCGGTGTTCTTCGGCGCCCCAGTGTTCGCCTTCGGTTTTTGGCGACTTGCCCGCCAGCAGCAGTTCTTCCTGACCGTCCAAGCCGTCGACGGTGTAGCAACCGAGGGTGCCACTGACCCGAAAACGCGGTGCCTGGCTGTTTTGCAAAGCATTGCCCCACAGGTGGGAAATCACGCCGTTGGCGTGGGTCAGGGAAACGAAGAAGCCGTGGTCGTGGGTCGGGTGCTCCGCACTGAACTGGAGTTGCGCAAACACCCGGTCCACCGGGCCAAACAGTTGCAGCGCCTGATCCACCAGATGGCTGCCCAGGTCGCGCAACCAGCCGCCACCACTGGGGTTGCCCACGGCGTCGGGGCTGTAACGCTCCACGCGGGATTCAAAGCGGGTGATGTCGCCCAGGGCGCCGGCGTCGATGAGCTTGCGCAAGGTCAGGTAATCCGAATCCCAGCGCCGGTTCTGGTAGACACTGAGCAGCACACCTTGGCGCTCGGCGGCGGTAATCAAGGCCTGGGCCTGCTCCGCGTTGCTCGCAAAAGGCTTGTCGCTGACCACCGCCACGCCGTGTTCAATAGCCTCCAGCACCAAGGCCGGGCGGCCTTTGAGGGTGGTGGAGATGACCAGCGCGTCAACGCCGGCCTCGACGATCTGGCCAATGGAGTCAAAGGCCTTGAGGCCGGGGTGGTCCGTTGCCAACTGCTCGCGGCGTTCGGGTGAACGGGTGACCACGCCAACAAACGTGGCGCCTGGCAGCGTGGCAATCAGCGGCGCATGAAAGAAGCGCCCTCCGTGGCCGTAGCCGACTAGTCCGATTCGCATAGTTCACTCCTTAATATGAAGTGCAAACCCAATCAAAAATGTGGGAGCGGGCTTGCTCGCGAATGCGGTATGTCAGACACAAATGCTTTAACTGATGCACCGCATTCGCGAGCAAGCCCGCTCCCACACTGACTGCATTCCACCTGGTAGGTTGTGATTAGCCGTAAAAGTGCGGACGCTCCGGCAAGCTCACCTTCACGATCTGCTCACTGTTCTGCGCCTCGATGCACGCATCCGCCGCCACCGCCGCCGCAAAGCCATCCCACGCCGAAGGCCCGCCGACCTGGCCCGCACGCACGCTGTCGATAAACGCCTGCAATTCCACGTCGTAAGCCCCGATAAAACGGTCCTTCCAGTCCATCAAAATGGCATTCGACAGCTTCGCACCACTGCGCAATTGCACTTGCGACGGCTCCGGCAGCTTGGCGATGCCGGTCTCCCCCACCACTTCGCACTGAATGTCGTAGCCGTACTGGCAGTTCACAAACACTTCCACATCAATACGCGTGCCTTTGGCGGTTTCCAGCAGCACGATCTGCGGGTCGCGCAGGTGGGCCAGGGCTTTGCTCGACTTGCGCGGGAACACCACTTGAACCGACACGTAGTCGTCGTTGAGCAGCCAGCGCAACACGTCCAGTTCGTGGATCAGCGTGTCGGTGATCGCCATATCGGTTTTGTAGTTCTCGCCCACTGTCGGGTTGCGGTGTGCGCAGTGCAGCATCAAGGGTTCGCCGATCTGGCCGCTGTCGATCACCGCCTTGAGGGCGCGATAGCCTTCATCGTACGGGCGCATGAAACCGACTTGCACCAGGCGTTTGCCGTAGGCAATTTCGGCATCGACGATTTTGCGGCAGCCTTCAGCCGTCACGGCCAGGGGCTTTTCGCAGAACACCGGTTTGCCGGCAGCAATGGCGGCGAGCACGAATTCTTCATGGCTCGGGCCCCAGGAGGTCACAAGCACCGCCTCCACCTCGGGAGAGGCGATCAGCGCGCGCCCGTCCGGGTACACCTCGGCGTCCAGCTTCAAATCGGCTACCACCTTGGCAGCTTGCTCAAGGTTGATGTCGGTCACCGCCACCACCTGGCTGTTGAGCAGGGTCTGGCTGCACCGACGAATATGGTCGCGGCCGATAGCGCCCGTACCAATGACACCTAGCTTCAAAGACATACACAACTCCTCTTGTTATTAGTACTGCCGGGCCTTGGCCAGCTGTTCATTGAGTTTTTTCGCGGCGGCATTCGTGCGCTCGCTGGTGGACACCTGCGCCACACCCACACGCCACCACGACAGGTAGCCATGGACCATGGTTTTGGGCAGCACCTTGATGTCGATCAGCGTCGAAACGGTTTGTGTACGCGCATCCGCCAGTGCCGCTTCAAGTTGTTCCACGGTGCTGACCTTATAGGTCTTGCAGCCATAGGCCGCCGCACTCATGGCGAAATCCACCGGCACCAGGCCGCCGTCAAGCTTGCCGCTCTCGGGGTTGCGGTAGCGGAATTCGGTGCCGAAGCTGTCCATGCCGTTGCCGATCTGCAGGTTGTTGATGCAGCCGAAGGCCATGTTGTCGAGCAATACCACATTGATCTTGCGCCGCTCCTGAATCGACGTAGCCAGCTCCGAGTGCAGCATCATGTAGGAGCCATCGCCGACCAACGCATAGACCTCTTTGGTCGGCTCGGCGAGTTTGACGCCGAGGGCGGCGTTGATCTCATAACCCATGCATGAGTAGCCGTATTCGACGTGATAGGTATTCACGCCCTTGCTGCGCCAGGCGCGCTGCAAATCACCGGGCAGGCTGCCGGCGGCGGCGACGATGATTGCGTCGTCGGCCAGGGTTTGGTTGAGCACGCCGAGTACACGGCTTTGGGTCAGGCACGAACCGGTCAACTCGATGAATTCGCGCAGCACCGCGCGGTCGAGAAGGTCATCGACTTCAGGCACAAAGCCGTCGCCTGAATATTCCACCTGACGCACCCGGTCCACTTCGGCATCCAGTTGCGCCTTGGCCTCCACGACCTGGTCACCCCAGCCGGAACGGTAATCCCCCAGCGCGTCGGCCAGCGCCTCAAGGGCCACTTGCGCGTCGGCCAGCACTTGCACGCCGTCGAGCTTCAAGGCATCGCAGGGGCTGATATTCAGGTTGAGAAACTTCACGTCCGGGTGGTTGAACAGCGACTTGGACGAGGTCGTGAAGTCGGTGTAGCGCGTGCCGATGCCAATGATCAGGTCGGCGTGCGGCGCCAGCAGGTTGGCCGCCAGGCAGCCGGTTTCGCCAATGCCGCCAACGTTCAGCGAGTGGCTGGAGACCACCGCACTCTTGCCCGCCTGGGTTTCTGCAAAGGGAATGTCAAAACGCTCGGCAAACGCCTGCAGCGCCGCATTCGCACCGGAGTACTTCACCCCGCCGCCACAGATGATCAGCGGCTTGCGCTTACCCCGGAACGCGGCCAACGCATCGCCGATCATCGCCGCGGTCGCCGGGCGGCGGTCGATGCGGTGCACGCGTTTTTGCAGGAAATAATCCGGGTAGTCCCAGGCCTCGGCCTGTACATCCTGCGGCAAGGCCAAGGTCACCGCGCCGGTCTCGGCGGGGTCGGTCAACACGCGCATGGCGTGGATCGCCGCGGTCATCAACTGCTCGGGGCGGTTGATGCGGTCCCAGTATTTGCTCACGGCGCGGAAGGCGTCGTTGGTACTGATGCTCAAGTCGTGGAATTGCTCGATCTGTTGCAGCACCGGGTCGGGCTGGCGGCTGGCGTAGACATCGCCGGGCAACAGCAGCAGCGGGATACGGTTGGCCGTGGCGGTCGCAGCGGCGGTCAGCATATTCGCCGCGCCCGGGCCTACCGACGCGGTGCACGCGTAGATCTTGCGGCGCAGGTGCTGCTTGGCAAAACCGATGGCCGCGTGGGCCATGCCTTGTTCGTTGCGGCCCTGATGCACCACCAGGTCGCCGCTGTCCTGTTCCAACGCCTGGCCCAGGCCCAACACATTGCCGTGGCCAAAAATAGTGAACACTCCGGCGACAAACTTGCTCTGCACGCCATCGACTTCGATGTATTGGTTATCCAGAAACTTCACCAGGGCCTGGGCCATGGTCAATCGGGTTGTGGTCATGTTCGCACCTTGTATGAATGCAAATCTGTCGATCAACAAAGATTCAATGTGGGAGCGGGCTTGCTCGCGAAGGCGGTGGGTCAGTTGCCTGATCTATTTACTGACCCACCGCCTTCGCGAGCAAGCCCGCTCCCACAGGTTCGATCGTTGTCAGGTTTGAGAACTTCGCAGGTGGATGATGCTGGCCCCCAAAGCCTGCTTGATGTCTGCCAGGCCATGCACGCTCTCGGCAAACGGCTCGAACGACAGATAGCCGCTGTACCCGGTACTGAGCAATGTGTCGATCTGCGCCGCATTGCCAAGAATGTCACCCTCACCCACCAGCACGCGGTGGCCGTCGCGGATCGAGTTGAGCGGCGCCTCGGCATCGTCCACGCCGGAGATATGCACCAGCCCGGTCAACTGCGGGAAGAACGCCTGCTCGCCGGCCAGGTGATGGTGAAAGGTGTCGTGCACCAGGCGGAACACATCGAGGCCGCCGATGGACTGGATCGCATCCACCGCCACGCGTTTGCGGCGCAGAGCACATTCTTCAAAACCCAGGGGTTCGATAAAGCCAAGAATCCCGTATTCACGCAGGATCGGCGCCAGCTCGCTCAACGCGGTGCGCAGGCCGGCTGCGCGCTGGGCTTCATTGCGCGTATCGCCATGCTCGTTGAGCGGGCACATCACCAAGCCCTTGGCGCCGCATTCACGGGCATAAGTGGCGAGTTCAATCGCCTGGGCACGGCGTTCGTCGTTCCACACATCGAACGGGTATAGCGCGTTGATCGACAGCACCGTAATGCCCTGCACCGCGCACAATTCACGTACGCGGCTGGCGGGGGTGCCGAACTCGATTTGTTTGCCCGCAAGGTCATTGCGGATCTCGATGGCATCGCACTTGAGCGCCGCTGCCAACCCAATGAAATCCGGCAGGGACAAGTTCGGTGCAACCATACGGTTAAGGGCAAAACGCAGCGGCGACTTCATTCTTGTTGTTCTCCGTCCAACACCGTTTAGAGGTCCAGCAGCCAGCTGTGCTGCGGGTCGTTATGGAAATGCCAGGCGCGCTTGGGGCCGGCCATCACGTTCAGGTAATAGGATTCGTAACCGTACGGCACGCTGACCGGGTGATACCCCTTGGGCACCACCACCAAATCGCTGTTTTCCACGGCCATGGCCTGGTCGATGCTGCGGTCGTCGGTGTAGACGCGCTGGAACACAAAGCCCTGGGGCGGGTTGATCTGGTGGTAATAGGTTTCTTCGAGAAAGCTCTGGTGCGGAAGATCGTCGGTGTCGTGCTTGTGCGGCGGGTAGCTCGACGAATGCCCGGACGGCGTGCGCACTTCCACCACCAGCAGCGAATGGGCCGGCTCGCTGTCGGGCAGAATGTCGCACACGTAACGGGTGTTGGCCCCTTTGCCGCGCACGCTGCGTTTGCAGTTTTCCGGGCGGATCAAGCGCGGTTCGTAACCTGATGCACCGGGCGCAGCACAGACGGCAATCTGCACGTCGCTCAAGGCGGTGACATGCGCGTCGGTGCCCGGCGGCAGGTAGGCGGCGAAGGGGGATTTTTCTTCAAAAACCGACTGGCGATCCCCCAGGTTTTGCCAGTTGAAGCCCTCGCCTTCAATATTCACCCGGCCACTGAGCAGCACCAGGCACAGCTCTTTATTACCGGCGCTGACCGGCAGGGTTTCGCCGAGGCTCAGGCGATAGGCAGAAAAACCCACGTACTCCAGGCGGCCGTCTTCGAGGGCGACCATGGTCTGCCCGCGTTTGCTGCTTTTGACCAACAGGCTCATCACTTAGTCCTCTCGTTGAGCAGCGCGCGCAGCGTGTCGTAGCCCTTTTTCGCATAGACATAGCTGGGCGCCACTGCCGGGTCCTGCTCGGCCTCGACCACCAGCCAGCCTTCGTATTTCGCGGCCAACAACACATCGAGCAATTCGGCAAAATCGATATCGCCATCGCCGGGCACAGTGAAGGTGCCGTTGACGATGCAATCGGGAAAGCTCCACATCTGGTTGCGCGCCAGTTGCACCACGGGTTTGCGCACGTCCTTGAAGTGCACGTGGCAGATACGGTCGATGTGCTTGCGCAGCACGTCGATGGGTTCGCCGCCGCCCATGTAGCAGTGGCCCGAATCGAACAGCAGGCCGACTTCGGGGCCCGTTCGGCTCATCAACTGGTCGATGTCGTCCGGGGATTCCACGTAGGCGCCCATGTGGTGGTGGTACGCCAGGCGCACGCCCTGGGACAGGGTGAAACGCGCCAGTTCCGTGAGCTTGTAGGCATAGTCCTGCCAGGCCTGCTCGCTGTGAAAACGCGGGCGTTCGATCAGGCGGATGCGCGAGCCCTGGATGGAATCGGCAACTTCGCCGTACACCAGCACATTCGCGCCGTTTTGTTTGAGCAGCTCGACATGGCCGGCGATGGCTTCGATTTCTTCCGCCACCGAGCGGCGCGCCAGCCGGCTGGAGTACCAACCGGAGACCAGCGCCAGGTCATACGGGCGCAGTACATCGCCGACGCCCTTGGCGTCCTTGGGAAATTTGCCGTTGAGTTCAAACCCTTCGTAGCCGATTTCCTTGCCTTCGCTCAAGGCGGTGCTCAGCGGCGTTTCACCGCCCAGGGCCGGCAGGTCGTCGTTGCTCCAGGAGATCGGGTTGATGCCAATTCGGATTGCGGGCATGACTGCACCTATTGTTTTTATCTTGAGATCGCTCGGATCTGCTTTGTGTGGGAGCGGGCTTGCTCGCGAATGCGCTGTGTCAGGCGACACATCTGCAACTGAACCACCGCATTCGCGAGCAAGCCCGCTCCCACATTGGATTGCATTTCAACTTTTAAACCCGGGCACTGCGCCAGGCGTTAATGAGCTGTTCGAAGGTGGCCTGCACCTGCCGGATCAGCGTTTCATCATCAATCTCCCCCGCCATCCACGCGCGGCTTGGCTCCTGGAAGATCGTACGGCCCACGGCAAAGCCTCGGCAGGTGGTGCTTTGGCCGGCTTGACGGAAGCCATCGGCGAGAAACTCGGCCGACGCATTCAAGCCCAGCAGCACCACGCCCCGGCAGTACGGGTCGCGCTCCTGGATCAGTTCGTCGAGCTTTTTCCAGTCCTCGGCCGACTGCGCCTCGATCTTCCACCACGCCGGGTAGATGCCCAGGTTGTACAGGCGCTTGAGGCTGCGGTAGAGCACATCCGGATAAGTGGACGGGTGCTCCTTGGGCGGGATGACTTCCAGCAGCAGTTCATGGCCGCTGACAATCGACGCCTCGTACACCGCCTTCAGTTGCGCTTCCTGCTCCAGGCGCAGCATCGGTTCGTCGTCCGGGTGAAATTGCACCAGGCACTTGATGATTTGCTCCTGTGGCCAGGCGATCAGGTTGCTGCCCACCGAGCGGCCGTGTTCAAACGCCAGGGGCCGCGAGTTCTGCACTTCCACCGGGCGGGCGATCCACCAGCCACGACCGCTGGCGGCGTTGAGCGCGTCCTGGCCGAAACGCTGGTCGGCGAGCAGGCCCACATCGGCTTCGACGCCCTCCTCGGCGAGTTTTTTCTCCACGCGTTCGATGGCTTGGATAAACAACTGCTTGATGTCGCTGATGCGCGCCGGGTCCTGGCCGCCCTTTTGTGCCAGGTCCACCAATTGCCAACGGTGGTCGAAGGCAAATACAAACAGTTGCTTCCAGGTTTTGCGCGGCACGGTCACGCGGTGCAGGCGTTGCAGGGTTACGTCCTGATCCGGACGGGTGATCGGCACGGGGCTGCTGAACAGGTAATCCAGTTCAGCCGGCGTAGGCATGGCCGGGGCGCAGGCGTGGCGCGAAACGACTAAACCGCCGCAGGCATTTGCCAACTGGCTGCAACGTTCGTCGTTGGCATCATTAAGCCAGCCGCTGAGGAAGCCCGACATAAACGCGTCGCCAGCGCCCAATACGTTGAGCACTTCAACCCGCACACCCGGGTAGATCGCGCCGTCTTCCAGGCGCGCCGGGATCGCCCCGTGAATCACTGTGCAGCCCTGCGGGCCAAGCTTGACGACCAAGGTGGCCGGGGTCAGTTCGCGCACTTTTCGCAGCGCGGCAAGCAGGTCTTCACTGCCACCTGCGATCAAAAACTCTTCTTCGGTGCCGACGATCAGGTCAAAACGCGGCAGGATTTTCTGCACATGCCCGCTCACGGTCTGGTCGGCGACAAACCGCGTTTCGCCGTCAGCCTTGCCCGCCAGGCCCCACAGCACGGGGCGGTAATCAATATCCAGCACGCGTTTGACGTTGTGTTTGGCGGCGTAGTCCAGCGCCTGAATGCTCGCCTTGTACACGCCGTCGGTAGAGAAATGCGTGCCGGTGATCAGCAGCGCCTTGCCGGAGGCGATAAAAGCTTCGCTGATGTCTTCGGCGCGCAGGGCCATGTCGGCGCAATTTTCGCGGTAGAACACCAGCGGGAAGGTTTCGCGGTCTTTAAGGCCGAGCAGCACCAGCGCGGTGAGGCGTTCCGGGTCCACCTTGATGCCACTGACATCGCAGCCTTCGCGGGCCAGGGATTCGAGCAGGAAGCGGCCCATATGGTCGTCGCCGACCCGGCTCAACATCGCCGACTTGAGCCCAAGCCGCGCGGTACCGAAAGCGATATTGGCGGAGGACCCGCCGAGGTACTTGGCAAAGCTGGACACGTCCTCAAGCCGCGCACCGACTTGTTGTGCATAGAGGTCGACGCCCAGGCGCCCGAGGCAAATCAGATCCAATTGACGCCCACTGGCAAAACGAGTCTGGCCCATGCTGGCTCCTGTTATTTTTATCAGCCTGCGTTGTGCCGCCGTGGCGACGGCAAACGCTCTTGGTGAGAGCAGACTAGAACGTTCAGCGGCGCCAATCAATATTTATTCCATAATTATTTTTAGTGGAATATTTTTTCCAATAACCCGGTACAAAGGCTCTGCCTCCACCGTGCATCGTTTCAGCAGGCCACGTGCGCCGTGATGCCGGGGTATTTTTTTGCGCCTACCCTGTAGACTTGCGCCACCCACCAGCGCATCAGAAGAACACGCCAGAAGGATTGCCCATGCCCGAGACCCCTTCACAAGACGCTCTCGCCAGCCCCCCGCTCAACGCCGAGCGCCTGTTGCAGCTGATCACCGACGAATACGAAAGCCTGCCGCGCCAGCTCAAACGCATCGCCAGCTACATGAGCCAGCAGAGCGACCGGATCATGGTCGACCGTATCAGCGACATCGCCCGCGAATGCGAAGTGCACCCCTCGGCCATCGTGCGGTTTTCCCAGCGTTTCGGCTTCAGTGGTTTCAGTGAAATGCAGGCGCTGTTTCGCGAGGCCTACACCCACAAGACCACGCCGGTGCAGAACTACCAGCAGCGCATCCGCAGCATGATCGCCAACAAGTCGCAGAAAGCCAGCGGCGGCGACCTGGCGCGCGAGTGCGTGAATGCCACCTTGTCCGGCATCGAGCGGCTGGGCCTGGAACTGGATGACGTGGCGTTTGAAAAGGCCGTGGACCTGGTGGTCAATGCCGACAATATCTACGTGGTCGGCGTGCGCCGCTCCTTCGCCGTGGCCGATTACCTGGTCTACAACCTGCAACACACCAACAAGCGCATCCACCTGATCTCGGGTTTGGGCGGCAGCTACCGCGAGCAGATGCGCAGCGTGCGCGCCAATGACCTGGTGATTGCGATCAGCTTTACGCCCTATGGCAAAGAGACCCAGCACTGCCTGCGCATCGCCCAGCATCATCAGGCCAAGACGCTGATCATCACCGACAGCAACCTGTCGCCCCTGGCCAAGCGGGCGAACGCGGTGTTGTTGGTCAATGAGGGGTCGTCGTTTGCGTTTCGCTCGTTGAGCGCCACGTTGTGCCTGTGCCAGGCGTTGTTTATCGCCGTGGCGTATCGCCTGGAGTTGAAGGTGGATGAGATTCACGAGCAGGTCGGGTTTGATGACTGACCTGCTGGCGCTATAAATCCCTTGTGGGAGTGGGCTTGTGTGGGAGCTGATTTGTGTGGGAGCCGGGCTTGCCCGCGATAGCATCGCCGCAGAGCAACTGATACACCGAGGTGCCTGCATCGCAGGCAAGCCAGCTCCCACCTTTTTTGCTCAGTGTTTGGTCCCTTTGCGGCGCATCAGGTGGTAGGCGGCGGGGATTACGAACAGGGACAATAGCGGCGCGGTGAGCATGCCGCCAATCATCGGCGCGGCGATGCGGCTCATGACTTCACTGCCCGTGCCGCCGCCCAGCAAAATCGGCAACAAGCCGGCAATGATCACCGCCACCGTCATCGCCTTGGGCCGCACCCGCAGCACCGCGCCTTCCGTAATCGCGGCGAGCAAATCACCGTCCCTGCGCTGCGCCCAGGCGTTTTTCAGGTAGAGCAGCATGATCACGCCAAACTCCGCCGACACCCCGGCCAGCGCGATAAACCCGACGCCCGTGGCCACCGACAGGTTAAAACCCAGCCAATAGAGCAACCACACGCCACCGGTCAGCGCGAAGGGCAAGGTCGCCAGGATCAGCAGCGCCTCATCCACCCGGCGAAAGGTCAGGTACAGCAGCACAAAGATGATCAGCAAGGTGGCGGGCACCACCAGTTTCAAGCGCTCATTGGCCCGCTCCAGAAACTCGAACTGCCCCGAATAGCTGAGGCTCATGCCCGGCTGCAACTGCACCTGCTGGTTGATCGCCTCACGCAAGTCCTTCACCACCGACGCCAGGTCACGGTCGCGCACGTCGATATACACCCAGCCCGAAGGCCGCGCATTTTCACTTTTGAGCATCGGCGGGCCTTCACTGACTTTCAGGTTGGCCACCGTGCCGAGGGTGATCTGACTACCCTGGGGCGTGTAGATCGGCAGGTTGCGCAGTGCGTCCACCGAGTCGCGCCACGCCTTGGGGTAACGCAGGCTGATCGGGAAACGCGCCAGCCCTTCCACGGTTTCGCCGATGGTTTCTCCACCAATCGCGCCCGACACGATCGACTGCACATCGGCAATATTCAGCCCATATTGCGCGGCGGCCGCGCGGTTGATGTCCACGTCGATATAGCGCCCGCCGGTCAGGCGCTCGGCCAGCGCCGAACTCACGCCGGGGACCGTCTTGGCGACTTTCTCCACCGCCTGGGTCACGGCATCGATCTGCATCAGGCCGGTGCCGGCGACCTTCACGCCAATCGGGCTTTTGACCCCGGTGGCAAGCATGTCGATGCGGTTGCGGATCGGCGGAATCCAGATATTGGTCAGGCCCGGCACCTGCACCACGCGGTCGAGTTCTTTCACCAGTTTTTCGGGGGTCATGCCGGGGCGCCATTGGTCCCGTGGCTTGAACTCGATAGTGGTTTCGAACATTTCCAGCGGCGCCGGGTCAGTCGCAGTTTCAGCGCGACCGGCCTTGCCGAACACATGGGCGACTTCCGGCACGGTCTTGATCAACCGGTCGGTACGTTGCAACAGCTCGCCTGCGGTTTGCGTCGACAAGCCCGGCAATGCCGACGGCATGTACAACAAATCCCCCTCATCCAGCGGCGGCAGGAATTCCCCGCCCAGCTTCGACACGGGCCACAAGGCGCTGGCGACCATCAGCAGCGCCACCAGCAAGGTCATGCGCGGCCAGCGCAGCACCGCATCCAGCGCCGGTTGGTACACCTTGATCAGGCCGCGATTGAGCGGGTTACGTTGCTCATCGGGAATGCGCCCGCGAATCCAATAGCCCATCAACACCGGAATCAGCGTCACCGACAACCCTGCCGCCGCCGCCATGGCGTAAGTCTTGGTGTAGGCCAACGGGCCGAACAGGCGCCCTTCCTGGGCCTGCAAGGTAAACACCGGGATAAACGACAAGGTGATGATCAGCAGGCAGAAAAACAGCGCGGGCCCGACTTCAACTGCCGCATCGGTCATGACCTTCCAGTGATCATCGCCTTTCAACACCCGGCCAGGATTAGCGTGATGCCAGGCCTCGATTTTCTTGTGGGCGTTCTCAATCATCACCACCGCTGCATCCACCATCGCGCCGATGGCTATCGCAATGCCGCCCAGGGACATGATGTTGGCGTTGATCCCCTGAAAACGCATCACGATAAACGCGATCAACACGCCGACCGGCAACGAGATAATCGCCACCAGCGATGAACGCAAATGCCACAGGAAAATCCCGCACACCAGCGCCACCACCAAAAACTCTTCCAACAGCTTGTGGCTGAGGTTGTCCACGGCGCGGTCGATCAGTTTGCTGCGGTCATAGGTGGTGACGATCTCCACGCCGGGGGGCAGGCTGCTTTTGAGCTGTTCCAGCCGGGCTTTCACGGCGGCAATGGCCTCGCGCGCATTCTTGCCGCTGCGCAGAATCACCACGCCGCCGACCGCTTCGCCTTCGCCGTCCAGCTCGCTGATACCGCGCCGCAGGTCCGGACCCAGCTGAATCTTTGCCACATCGCCCAACACCACCGGCACGTTATTCACGCCAAGGCGCAAGGGAATACCGCGAAAATCATCGAGTGTTTTCAAATAACCCGAGGCGCGCACCATGTACTCGGACTCGCCCATGTTCAACACCGAACCGCCGGTTTCCTGGTTGGCCTTGCCGATGGCCTCGGCCACCTGCGCCTGGGTGATGCCACGGCTGGCCATGGCCAGCGGGTCGAGTTGCACCTGGTATTGCTTGACCTGGCCGCCAATGGTCGCGACTTCCGCCACGTTGGGGATGGTCTTGAGTTCGAACTTGAGGAACCAGTCCTGCAAGGCACGCAGCTGCGCCAGGTCGTGCTTGCCGCTGCGGTCCACCAGCGCGTACTGGTAGATCCAGCCGACACCGGTGGCGTCCGGCCCCAACGCGGGCTTGGCCGACGCCGGCAACCGCGCCTGCAACTGGCTGAGGTATTCCAGCACCCGCGAGCGCGCCCAGTACAGGTCGGTGCCTTCGTCGAACAGCACATACACGTAGCTGTCGCCGAAGAACGAAAAACCCCGCACGGTCTTGGCGCCCGGCACCGAGAGCATGGTGGTGGTCATCGGGTAGGTGACCTGGTTTTCCACGATCTGCGGCGCCTGGCCCGGGTACGGCGTGCGGATGATCACCTGCACATCCGAGAGGTCCGGCAGCGCATCCACCGGCGTATTCTGCACCGCCCACACGCCCCATGCGGTGATGAACAGCGTGGCGAGCAACACTAGAAAACGGTTGGCCACCGACCAGCGAATCAGCAAGGCGATCATGGCTGGGCTCCCGGTTGCAGGCTCATCGGTGCTTCGGCGGTGACGCCCCTGAGGCTGGCTTCGGAATCGAGCAGGAACTGGCCGGACGCGACCACCTGCTGGCCTTCCTGCAAGCCGCTGAGGATCACGGTCTGGTCGCTGTTTTCAGCGCCCGCCTCAACCTCGACCGGCCGGAAGCGCCCGCCCTCCTCGGCCAGCATCACCAACACGCGTTTGCCGGTGCGGATCAACGCTTCGCTGGGTACCTGCAACACCGCTTGCCCGCTGCTTTGCGCCAGGCGCACTTGCGCGGTCATGCCCGGGCGCAAGGCGCCGTCGGGGTTCGGCAGTTCCACGCGAACCTGCACGGTGCGGCTGTCCATGGCCGTGGCCGGCAGGATCGCACTGACGGTGCCTTGAACGGACCGGCCCGGCAAACCGGCAAACTGGCTTTCCACACGTTGCCCCACCTTCAAACTCGCGCCTTGGGCCTCGGGCACGGCGACCTGCAACCACACCTGAGCCAGGCCATTGATACGCGCCAGGGTTTGCCCCGCCGCCACGGTCATGCCTTCGCGCACTTCCAGGGTTTGCAATGCGCCGCCCAACGGCGTGGTGACGGTCAACACCGACTGCACCCGGCCACTGCGCTCCATCTGCGCGATCAACCCGGCGGGCATGCCGCTCAGGCGCAAACGCTGGCGGGCGGCAGCGATCAAGCCGTTGTCAGCACTGCGACGCAACGCGAGGAATTCCTCCTGGGCCGCCGCCCACTCGGGGACGAGGATGTCTGCCAGCGGCGCACCGGCCGCCAGCACATCACCCGGCGCACGGGCATAAACCCGCTCGACAAACCCCGCCGCCCGCGCCTGTACCACCGCCACATCGCGGTCGTTGAAGGCCAGAATGCCCGACAGGTCCAGCGTGGAAGTCAGCACGCCGCGGCTGACCGTCGCCAGGCGCACGCCGATGTTCTGGGTCTGGCGCGGGTCGATCTGCACACTCGGTGTATCGGTCGCAGCACCTTCGGCGTAACGCGGTACAAGTTGCATGTCCATGAAGGGCGATTTTCCCGGCTTGTCGAACTTCTGCTGCGGGTACATCGGGTCGTACCAATACAGCGCGGGTTTTTCCCCTGTGACGGCAACGGGGGGTGCCGGGCGCCACTGCGCCAGCCCATAGCCCGCGCCCAGCCCAAGCAGCAACACGGCGGCGATGATTCGATTATTCATTGGCGGGTTCCCCGTAGGCGAAATACAGCCGGGCGCCAACCAGGGCGCGCTGTTCAATGGCATCCATCTGTTTGAAACGGGCGTCGACCAGCTCGCGGCGGGCACTGACCAAATTCATCAAGTCGCCTTTGCCGGAGCGATAACCGGCCAGGCTCAACGCCACTTTCTCTTCGGCCAGTGGCACCAGGCTGTCCTGGCTGCGTTGCACCGCACGGTCCAGGCGTTGGTAATCCGCGAGGTCGTCGTCAAGCATTTGGGTGTGCTCGCGGGTAGCGGCTTCGCGTTCGGCGTCCAGTTGGTCCAGCTCGGCCTGCTTGGCGGCAATGCCGGGGTTTTGCCGGCGGCCGGGAAAGATCGGCAAGTCGTAGCTCAATTGCAGGGTGACCATGTCGCCGTACTCGCGGCTGCGATGGCCGTAATCGACCTCCCAGCTCCAGTCCGAGGTTTTCTGCGCCTTGGCATCCTGTAAACGCGCCTCGGCCTCGCGGGTGCGTGGCACGAAAGCTTGCAGTTCGGGATGTTGGTGCAGGTTATGGCTCAGGCCATGGCTGTCGAAGGTCCAGTTGGGCAACTGCCCGCTGGGGGCTTCGCTGGCCGCCGCGCCGATCCAGCGCTTGAGGGCGGCGCGCGCCTGGGCGCGTTGCAGGGTCAGTTCGTCCTCGCGCCCGGCCAGTTCGGCAGCTTCCTGTTTGGGGATGACGGCGTCGGAGGCCTGGCCACGCCCGCCGGCCAACTGTGCGCGAACGCTGTCTTGCAGCAAGCGGTTCTGGGTGTAGAAGTCCTTGAACAGGGCCTCCTTGCGCTCGACCACGTAGGCGCGAATCCACGCCTGGGCGGTGGCCTGGCGCACATTGAGACGTTCGATCCGCCCTTCTGCCGCCGTGCGTTCAATGGTTGCGTCGGCCAGTTCGACCCGCGCCTTGCGCTTGTCACGGCTGGGCACTTGTTGCTGGATGCCGATCATTTGCTGCGTCATGTCATCGCCATACAGCGTGCCGCGGTTGGGCCCGCCGATGGGGAAGTTCTGCAGGCCGACCAGCAGTTTCGGGTCGGGCAATTCACCGGCAGGGATCGCCGCCTGTGTCGCGGCTTGCAGCTTCGCCGCCTCGGCCGTCAGGGAAGGCGCGTTGTTTTGCGCCAGGCGCAGGGCGTCATCCAGGGTCAGCGCATTCGCCAACGCCGGCCACGCCAGCACGCCCACCACCAGGGCGCGCAGGTAGAAGGAAGTCATGTTGAAAATTCCTGATCCGTTGCGCTGCACGCCGCATTACGCGGCCCACAGCAAGGCCATCCCGGTTAGGGGATGAAGCTTGGGAGGCAACCGGGTTCAGGAACGGGGTGGGCGCCAGACGCCGGACGGCGTGCGGTCGGGGATGAAGTCAGTGGACACACCCAGCGCGACGGGATGAGCCATGCTCAGCGGGGCCTTGAACAGCGGCATCGACAGTTGCACCACGCCACCGGTCTTGCATTCCTGGCCGGTTTTGCAGGCCTTGCCATGGTCGACGCCGTCCTGGCAGCAGTCAGGGGACATGTCCGTCATCATCTGCATGCCCGACATTTTCATCGGGCAAGGCTCTGTACTTGAGGCCACACCCGCCATCCCGGTGAGGGGAAGCGTGAGGCTCAGCAACATCACCAGGATCAAACGCAGAAGTCGGCTCATGGGGCGCGAGTCTAGCCAAGCCCGAGTTAAGCCGCTATTAACAATTGCGTGAGGATTCGGCCGTGATAACGGATTTGCGCGAGGGTCAGTGCGGTATAACCGATGATCACCGCCGGCGGCAAATGGGCCTCGACACAGAACTTGCCCAGCGGCTGCAATGCCAGCCCGACGGCAGCGGCGCGGCTGCAGAAATCCTGCTCTTGCACGCCCGCTGGCAACCACAGCACACAATGCAGCCCGGCCTGCTGGCCACTGACGCGGCTGCCCTCTGGAAGGCAGGCGAGCAAGGCATCGCGCCGCGCCTGGTAGGCCTGGCGCGAGGCGCGCAGATGGCGCACAAAAGCCCCGCTGCCGAGAAACTCCACCAAGCCCAGTTGATCGGTGGCGCCCACTGAATGCCCGGTGAGCTGCAGGGTGTGCAACAGCGCTTGGCGCAGCGCGCCGGGCACCACCATGAAGCCCACGCGCAAGCCGGGGTAGAGGTTCTTGTTGAAACTGCCGCAGTAGATCACGCGGTCGGCCGAATCCAGGGACTTAAGGGCCGCCAATGGGGCGCTGTTGTAGTTGTACTCGCTGTCGTAGTCATCTTCGATCACCCAGGCATCGGCGCGGGCGGCCCAGTCCAGCAAGGCAAGGCGACGGGACACCGAGAGCGTCATGCCCAGCGGCGCCTGGTGTGCGGGCGTGACGTAGGCCAGGCGCGCACGGTCGGGAAGCTGTGCGGTATCGAGCCCCTCGGCGGTGACTGGAATCGCCTGTACATGGGCACCGGCCAGCGCGAAAAGCCGTCTCGCCGGTTTATAGCCGGGATCTTCAACGCAGGCGGTGTCGCCGGGTTTGAGCAGCGTGCGCGCGATCAAATCCAGGGCGTGGCGAATACCGGTGGTGACGATCACTTCATCCGCTTCGCAGTGCATGCCGCGGTAACTGCGCAGGTACTCGGCGATCTGTTCGCGCAAGGCGGGCAAGCCCGCCGTGTGGGCGGCCTCCAACACGCCCGGGCCGGCAGCGTGCAGGCCACGGGCGATACAGCGCGCCCAGGCTTTCAAGTCCAGCAAGCTCGCATCCGGGCGCCGCGCGACGAAGGGCACGTTGCTTTGCACGCCAGCGTGGGGCTGATCTTCTACCCCTTCACGGCGCAGCGTTTCCCTCGGCGCCGGGGCGGCGATGAACTGCTCGGGGATCACCGCACACACCCGCGTACCGGAACCCGCCACCCGCTGCACATAGCCTTCGCTGTGCAAACGTTCGAACGCGGCCTCCAGCGTGCCGCGGGACACCAGCCAGCGCTCGGCCAGGCCGCGCGTAGACGGCAAGCGACTGCCCGCAGGCAACTGGCGGTTCAAGATCGCGCCGCGCAAGGCTTCGTAGGCGCCCTGCTGCTTGCCGGCGTCCAGCGTATCGGGGCGCGGCAGGTCGAGGGCGGTGGCGGCTTTTCCTCGGCTCATAGTGGTCCAATCATCCTTGGCATAAGTGGCTCACAGGATTAAACCACAACGCCGGTAAAGTGCGGCTCTACTCTTTGCGAAGAAGCTGCTCATGACTCAACGCACCCTCTCCACCGGGTTCTGGCTGGCCCTGCTGGCCGTCTTGATTGCCTTGCCGCGCCTGACGCTGGACCTGCACCTGCCCGCCCTGCCCGCCATGGCCGATGACTTCCACCGCCCTGACAGCCAATTGCAACTGATCCTTACGCTCTACACGCTGGGCTCGGCGATTTCCCTGCTGGTCAGCGGCCCTTTAACCGACCGCTTCGGCCGCCGCCCCGTGCTGCTCGCCGGGTTGTGCCTGTATGTGCTGGCGACCGTCACCTGTGCGGTGGCTGACAGCCTCGACGTGCTGATCGTCGCCCGCCTGTTTCAGGCCCTCGGCGGTTGCTGCACCACGGTGATCGGCCGCGTGATCGTGCGCGACTACTTTGACCGCCATGAACAGGCACGCCTGCTCGGCCTGATCTCCATGGCCATGGCCATCTCGCCCATGGCTGCGCCGGTGCTCGGCAGCCTGATGCTGCCGTTCATCCACTGGCGCGGTTTGTTTGTGTTGCTCGCGGTGATCGGCGCGGTGCTGTACCTGGTGGTCTATCGCCGCCTGCCGGAAACCCGCCCGGCAGAAGTCGCCGCCGCCCCGCCGAGCGGCCTGCTGCGCATCTATAGCCAGTTGCTGCGCGACCGGTATTTCCTGCGCTATTCCCTGGCGATTGGCTGTGTGTACAGCACGTACTTTCCGTTTATCAGCGAATCTTCGGCGCTGTTGCAGCGCGGCTTTCACTTGTCGGCGACCGCCTACGCACTGGTGTTCGCCGCAACCATCAGCGGCTACATGCTCGGCGCCAATCTGTTTCGGCGCCTGGTGCTGCGGTTTGAAGCCGATCGGCTGATCAATGCCGGCATCGCCCTGAACGTGCTGGGCACGCTAACGCTGACCCTTGCGACCCTGGCGTGGCCACAGGACTGGCTGGCGATTGTGCTGCCGATGGTGGTGATCATGGTATCGGTGGGGATGGTGATTCCGGCGTGCCAACTGTCGGTGTTGCAGCCGTACGGGGCGATTGCGGGGACAGCGTCGGGGTTGTTCTTTTTTATTCAGATGTTCCTGACGGCGCTGAGCAGCTGGGCGACGGGGTTGTTGTCGGATGGGACGTCTGAGCCGCTGGTGGTCATGACGGCGGTGGCAAGCGTATTGCTGGTGACAAGCTGGCTGACACTCCACAAAACCAAATGTGGGAGCGGCGGTTCGACGATTCGACTTGCCCGCGATAGCGTCGTGTCAGTCAACTGATCAATAACTGACAGACCGCCATCGCGGGCAAGCCCGCTCCCACAGTGGGCCAAGCGAGCCCTTGGCTTAGTGCATGAAGATCGCAATCAGGATGATGACCGGGATTGGCACACCGAGGAACCACAGAAGTAATGAGCGCATGATGTTCTCCCTTTATTAACGGACGAAGTGTTCGGTTTCGACATACACCACAGCATCCCGACGGCGACCGCCAAAGGTGGCAGCGAAGCTGGCGAAGAATGCACCGATCAACAGTGAAACGAAGGTCCACAGCGACGCATAAGCGGCTACTTTGGCAGCGGTGTCAGCGGCTTGCTTGGCTTTGAGCTTGGCGTCTTCGAGGGCTTTACGGGCATCGCCGTACACTTTGTCGATACGCGCTTCGGCGTCGGCCTGGCTGAGGTTGGTGCGCTGGCTGATCAACTGGGCCAAGTAGGTCCGGTCTTCAGGCGCGAGCTGGCCATCGTTGCTCAGGGTGCGGGTGAGGATGCGGGCGACGACGCCGTGCACTGCGTCATCACTCACGGCAGCCGGGCGGTCATCACGAAACAGGCTGTCGACGTAGTAGTCGAAGTCGCCGCTGTTGGCGCCTTTGGCTGCACTCCCGGCCGCCTGGCTCAGGCCACTGGCGGCGCCCGATGCAACGCTGGCACCGGCTTTTACGCCGCCACTCACCACGCTGCTCACCGAACCGACCACCAATACGGCGGTGATCAACGTAGCCACGGCCCAGGCGAGAAAACCATGGGCGGTGTCGCGAAAGTACACCTCATCGCCATGCATGTTGGCCCATTTCACCCGCAGACGCCCGGCGATGTAACCGCCCAAGCCGGATGCGACGATCTGGGTAAACGCCAGCCAGACAATCGTGGAAATGCCAAGGCCCTTGGCGCTGATACCGCTGTCGGCCCATGGCGATACCGCAGAAAAGCCCAGGCCGAAGCCCAATAACACCAGAATCAGTGACAGTGCAGCCGCCGCAGCGGCCCCGGCAAAAATCGCCCCCCAGGAAACCCCGGAGAGCGTGCTCGACGCTTGCAGTGTGGATGAGGATGTGGTCATTGTTGTTGTGCTCCCGGCAGGAAAGAAAATGTTACAAGTCTCAAAAGGGACAGTGCAGGCAGCATGCCAGTCGCTTGAAAAATAAATTCACAGCAATTTCAGTAACTTAGATAAATTGAACTTACGCGAACCATGCAAGTTGCAAGAAATGACTTCCGGCGGCGGGCGTATTGCACTCTTTCCAGCAAGCTTATTTGTCACAAAAAAATGCATGAACACAGCGTGTGTTCAGGATGTCGGGGGCATGATCAGGTGAAGTCACGGGCAGTCCTATGCTTGAACGGCTCTCCCGTGATTTTGTGTCGGTTTTGCCAACATGAAGTTTAATTTAGGAAGCAATCTGGCATTTCTTGGCAAAATGCCCCCACTTCTAGTGTGAATCGCTCACCAGGTAATCCTATGACCCGTATTTTGACCATCGAGGATGACGCCGTAACGGCCCGCGAGATCGTCGCCGAGCTGAGTAGCCATGGACTGGATGTAGATTGGGTGGACAACGGCCGCGAAGGCCTGGTCCGTGCTGTGAGTGGTGATTACGATCTGATCACCCTCGACCGCATGTTGCCGGAACTGGATGGCCTGGCCATCGTCACGACCCTGCGCACCATCGGGGTGTCGACGCCGATTCTGATGATCAGCGCCCTCTCCGACGTCGACGAACGGGTGCGTGGCCTGCGCGCCGGCGGTGATGATTACCTGACCAAGCCTTTCGCCTCCGACGAAATGGCCGCCCGCGTTGAAGTGCTGCTGCGCCGCAAAAGCACGGTCAAGGAATTCGAAACCGCCCTGCGCGTGGCAGACCTTGAGCTGAACCTGATCAGCCGCGAAGCCAGCCGCGCCGAACAGCCGCTGAGCCTGCTGCCGACCGAATACAAATTGCTCGAGTTCCTGATGCGCAACACCGGGCAGATTCTGTCGCGGATGATGATCTTCGAGGAAGTCTGGGGCTATCACTTCGACCCGGGCACCAACCTGATCGACGTGCACATCGGCCGCCTGCGCAAGAAAATCGACCCACCGGGCCTGACGCCGCTGATTCGCACGGTACGAGGTTCCGGCTATGTCATTGCTGAACCCCTCTAAGGGTTGGCGCTCTTCCAGCAGCCGCTTGCTGGCGCTATACAGTTCGCTGTTCGTGGCCTGGAGTTGCATCCTCATGGGGGTGCTGTATTTCGAGGTTTCAGGGTACCTGGGCGACTTGTCGCGCCATTCCCTGATGCAACGCCAGCATCTGTTCCAACGCTTTGACGGCGAAGAACTGGTGGAAGCCTTGACCACCAGCATGACCTTCGACATGAAGGGCGTGGACGCCTACGGCTTGTTCGACGAGCAATTTCGCCCCTTGAGCGGGCCGATCCGCGCCGTGCCGCCGGACCTGCCGCTGGACGGCAAGATCCACGCGCTGGTCAACTGCGTCGAATCCGACGACCCCAAACTGCCCAAAGACAGCTGCGACGCCGTGGCCACCCACACCGAAGACGGCCGCTGGCTGGTCCTGGTGCGCGCCAACGGTTCGCTGTTCGGCGTGACCCGGATCATCTGGCATGCGCTGTTGTGGGCGCTGTCCCTGACGATCATCCCGGGGGCTGCCGGCTGGCATCTGTTGCGCCGCCGCCCCTTGCGGCGGATCCGCGGCATCCAGGCCAGCGCCGAGGCCATCGTCGCCGGCGACCTGACGCACCGCCTGCCGTTGTCCAACCGGCGTGACGAGCTGGACATGCTGGCGGCCATCGTCAACGCCATGCTCGACCGTATCGAGAAGTTGATGAACGAGGTCAAGGGCGTATGCGACAACATCGCCCACGACCTGCGCACCCCGCTGACGCGTCTGCGCGCGCAGTTGTATCGCATCAAGCAAGAGGCCGAGGCGGAGTCGGGCTACGCGGTGAAACTGGATGACGCGATTGCCGAAACCGACACGCTGATGGCGCGCTTTCGCGGGCTGTTGCGTATCTCCGAGCTGGAAGACCACCAGCGTCGCTCAGGCTTTTTGGTGATGGACCCGCTGCCGCTGTTGCGCGAACTGCACGACTTCTACCTGCCTCTGGCCGAAGAAGGCGAGCTGCAGTTGCGGCTCGAAACCCCGGAATCCCTGCCGTGGATCACCGGCGATCGCGCACTGCTGTTCGAAGCCCTGGCCAACCTGTTGAGCAACTCGATCAAGTTCTCCCCTCCGGGCGGCGAAGTGATTCTGCGCGGGGTCAATGATGCGGGCAGCACGCGCCTTGAAGTGCACGACTCCGGGCCCGGCATACCGGTGGCGGAGCGTGACGCGGTGTTCCAGCGTTTCTATCGCGTGGACGAAAGCGACCAGCAAGGCGGTTTCGGGTTGGGTTTGTCGATTGTGGCAGCGATCATCAACTTGCATGGGTTCAAGCTGGAAGTGGGTTCCAGCCTGTGTGGCGGCGCGTGCCTGGTGCTGGAGTGCCGGCAGCAGTTGATGCCCGAATAACCCAAACACCCCATAACCCTGTGGGAGCTGGCTTGCCTGCGATAGCGGTAGCCCAGGCAATAAACAGTTTGCCTGATACACCGCCATCGCAGGCAAGCCAGCTCCCACATTTGATTTGCAGTGGCTGTTAGAAATTAGCCCGCAGCGCCTCAAGCCCACCGCTGTAAACGCCGCTGAACAACTCTTCCACCGCCGCATCCGTAGTGCCCGCCACCGGCGTAAACACACCGGACCAGGTCACTTTGGCCGACGACTCGCTCAAGGCTTCGACCTGCAACGTCGCCAGGTAAGCACTCACCGGAAACGGCGATTGTTCGATGGTGTAGCTGTAGGTGCGGGCCACGTTGTCGAAGGCCTGCAAACGCTCGACGATCACGCCGCCCTCCGCCGTTTCCAGATGGCGCACACGCCCGCCGTCGCAGGCCGCGCTCTTGACGATAAACGGCAGCCAGTCCGGCAGCGCGTTAAAGCCGCCGATCAATTGCCACACCTGAGCCGCCGGCACCGGAATTTCGATTACTGAAGAGGCTGTTGCCACACTAAATACTCCTGAAGATGAAAAACAATTCAGATTGCCATGCTGTCCACAACACCACCGTCGACCCGCAACGCGGCGCCGGTGGTGGCAGACGACAGCGGTGAAGCAATGTACGCCACCAGGTTGGCGACTTCATCCACATTGGCCGCACGCTGGATGATCGACGTAGGCCGCGCATTGCGCACAAACACATCAGCCTCGTCCCGCGCGCTGCGCCCGGATTTGGCCGTGGCGTCCGCCAGCATTTGCTCCAGGCCGTCGGTAAAGGTTGGCCCCGGCAGCACGGCATTCACCGTCACGCCCGTCCCCGCCAGGCGCTTGGCCAGGCCGTGGGACACCGCCAGGTTGGCACTTTTGGTCACGCCGTAATTGATCATGTCCGCCGGCGTTGCCACTCCGGATTCCGACGACAGGAAAATCACCCGCCCCCAGCCCTGCTCGACCATGCCCGGCACATAGTGCCGCGACAGGCGTACGCCGGAGATCACATTGACCTCGTAGAAGCGCGTCCACTCACTGTCTGGCGCGTCGAAGAAATCCACATCATTAAAGATGCCCAGGTTGTTGACCAGGATGTCGGCACGCGGTTCGGCGGCGAAGAGTTTCTCGGCGCCTTCTGCCGTGCCGAGGTCGGCTACCAGCCCGCGCAGGTCAGCGCCGGGCACTGCCTGGCGAATGCTCGCCAGGGCGTCGTCGACCTTGCCCGCTTCACGCCCGATCACCACCACGGTGGCGCCGGATTGCGCCAGGGCCAGGCTGATGCCCAGGCCGATCCCGGCGGTGCTGCCGCTGACGATGGCTACTTTGCCGCTTACATCGATTTTCATGGGTTGAACTCCTGAAGTTAAAGCGGCAGGGGCGCGCGGTCCGAAATCAATCGGGCGTCGCGCAGGGCCTGCCAGAAGGCTGCCGGAATCTTCTCTGACAACGCCGCGACGTCTTCGGCAATGCGCCCCGGACGACTGGCACCCGGAATCACCGCCGCCACGGCCGGATGGGCCAGGGAGAATTGCAGGGCGGCGGCTTTCACGCTGACGCCAAATGCCTGGGCAATCGCCTTGATCTGCTCGACCTTGGTGATGATCGCCGGGCTGGCTTTCTGGTATTCAAAGTGCGCGCCACCGGCCAGGATGCCCGAGCTGTAAGGGCCGCCGACCACGATTTCAACCTTCTGCGCGGCAGCGGCGTCCATCAAGCGTTGCAGGGCGCGGTCGTGGTCCAGCAGCGTGTAGCGGCCCGCCAGCAGAAAGCCGTCCGGCTGGGCTTCGCTCAGGTCCAGGGTCAGTTCGCACGGCTCAACGCGGTTCACGCCCAGGCCCCAGGCCTTGATCACGCCCTCTTCGCGCAGACGGGTCAGCACTTTGAACGCGCCGGTACGGGCCTGGTTGAAGTAGTCCAGCCACTGGTCGCCGTAGAAGTCCTGGGCGATGTCGTGAATCCACACGATGTCCAGGCGGTCGGTTTGCAGGCGCTCCAGGCTGTCTTCGATGGAGCGCAGGGTGGCGTCGGCGCTGTAGTCGTTAACCATCTTGTTCGGGCGGCCGTTTTCAAACACGCCGCTTTTTTCGCCGAGGTCGCGGGCGCTTTGTTCGACTTCATCGAGGATCACCCGGCCGACTTTGGTGCTGAGCACGAAGTCATCGCGGTTGTACTTCGACAGGGCCTGGCCCAGGCGAATTTCCGACAGACCCGAACCGTAGAACGGCGCGGTGTCGAAGTAGCGCACGCCGGCATTCCAGGCTGCCTCAACGGTGGCCTGGGCTTCTTCTTCAGGAATGGCGCGGAACATGTTGCCCAGTGGTGCGGTGCCGAAGCCGAGCTGGCCCGGGAGTTTGTCTTTCAAGCTCATGGTGGATCCTCAAATGCGTGAAGGGTCGCTGTGACCGTTGAGCAGATCCTAGATTGCATAGATCGGACCGTCCAAGACATAATGCGACAAACTTGAGTCCTAATAGGTCTTATAAAGAGTGTTCTAACATGATCGACCTGCGCCAATTGCGCTACTTCGAAGTCGTCGCCGAAGAAGAACACGTCGGCCGCGCCGCCGAGCGCCTGCACATCTCCCAATCGCCCCTGAGCCGGCAGATCGCCCAGTTGGAAGAACGGCTGGGCCTGACCCTGTTCGAACGCAGCCAGCAACGTATCCGCCTGACGCGTGATGGCCAGACCTTTCTGGCTGAAACAAAGGCGCTGCTGACCCATGCCAACCGGCTGGAATCCTTGGGCAAACGCCTGGGCCGGGGTGAAGAAGGCGGGTTGTGCATCGGCTATATCGAAAACGCCATGCACGCCGGCGTGCTGCCCAATGCCCTGCGCGTGCTGCGCGATGACCGCCCCACCGTGCATATCAAGCTGTACAACCTGCCGTCCCTCGACCAGCTTGAAGGGTTGCGCCAGCGCAGCCTGGACATTGCGCTGGTCGACGAACCGCCTGCCGCTGATGACCCGGACTTGACCGCGTTGCAGGTGCTGGACGACCCGATGCTGCTGGCCCTGCCCGAACATCATTCACTGGCGCGCCTGAGCGAGTTGCTGCCAGAACATCTGGCTGAGCAGGAGTGGATCGGCGTACAGCGCAAAGCCGGCGCCCACCCGGCCGATGACTTTGTCGCCGCCTGCATCCGCGCCGGGTTCACCCCGCAAATCCCCATGGAAGCCAGCGAGCCATTTACCGCGCTGGGGCTGGTAGCCTCCGGCCTGGGGGTGGCGATGGTGCAGAAAGGCCTGAGCCGCAACGCCCCGCCGGGCGTGGTGTTGCGCGAGCTACCGTGGCTGGCCTACACCACACCGCTGTGGGCGGCGTGGCATCGGGTCAATTTGCGGCCCTTGGTGGAGACGTTCAGGAAGGTGCTCACGGAGCCCGACGGCAGAGCCGCTCGTTGATGCGCGCCGAATTGACGAACAGCGCAATGCCGATCAATACCAGGGCAATCGCTATGCCTTGGCCGTTACGCAGCTGTTCGTCAAAAAACAGGTACGAGGTCAGCAACCCGGACACCGGCACCATCAACGACAGGGGCGCGACCACCGCCGCCGGGTATTTCTTCATCAGATTGTTCCAGATCCGGTACCCCACCAGGGTCGTGACATAACACTGGAACACAATCGAGAACCCCGCGCCCCAGGTGAAGTCCGTAATCAGGGTACACAATGGGTCCGGGCCTTCGAACCACAGGGTCAGCAACAACAGCACCGGAATGGAAAACAGGCTGGACCAGACGATAAACGCCACCATGTCCTCCGGCTTGCGTACCTTGACAATCAGGTTGCACAGCGACCACGAAAAGGCGGCCAGCAGCACCAGTACAATGCCCGGTGTGGTCGATACCTCGTCCGCCAATTGCAGGATGACCAATAACCCTAGTGCGCAAAACAGCATGCCGGCGCCCTGTATCCGGTTGATCGGTTCATCAAGAAACCAGCGACTCATCAGGATGGTGAAAAACGCACTGAACTGCAGAAATACCGAGGACATGCCCGCCGACAGGCCGTGGTGCATCGCCACATTCACCACCCCCCACAGGCCGGCACCGAACAGCACGCCGTAGGCGATCAGGGTGCTGCAGGCCACGCCCGGTGGCCGCTTGATAAAGAACACCAGTGGCACCGCGCAGAAGGTAAACCGCAACAGGGTCAGCACAAACGGGTTCAGCGACTGCAAGCCCAGGCCAATCACTGAAAAGTTGGCGCCCCAGATAGCCGTGACCACCAGCCCCGCGACCAGATCTTTTTTGCTCAATTGCATCACGCCCCCTTACGCCAGTGACTTCGGCCGCATGCCGTAATAAACAAAATTGTCGAAGTCTTCGTGACGGTAGGTGTCGTGGCGCTCGTAATAGTTGTACACCACTGACAGTTTCTGCTCGTTCACCGTGGGCTCGCTGTCATGCAGGGTTTTGCGCCCTTGCATGATCAGCAGCGAGCCTTTGGTGGCGAAGATTCGGCGATGTTCGACCCATGGGTTTTTCTGGGCGGGGTGCGAGCGCTCCACCTGCATGCGCAAGGGCGCTTCCCGGTTGGTGGTGAGAAACAACAGCACCGTGATGCCGTTGGTGTCGTAATGCAGCCCCAGCGTTCCGCCGCCGGGCGGGTAAGCCTTGATATTGATATCCGATAACGGATACGGCGATACCACCACGTCGGTGTGCGTCACCAGGCTCACCAGTGGCACCAGGCTGTGGTAGATCGCGGTCAGCTCGGGCAGGTGCCGGCGGATGTCATCGCCTTTGAAGATGTGGTGGTTGTAGGCGCCGCCCAAGTCCGAAACGGCATCGGTGCCCTGGCTCTGGTGCCGGACCCAATCGACGCCCTGCGCCTGGATGATGCTGTTGACCCGTGCCGCCAGGCCGTCGCAGAGGTCATCGGGGATCAGCCCGCCGATGACCGTTGCAAGGTTGTAGAAGTAGTCGTGGCGATGTTGATTGATGTCGAACATGGTCTTCCTCCCTGGACAGGAAATCTGTGCGGGGCGGAATTTACGTAAAGATTTTCACAGAGGTAACTGACCGTACGGCCAGTAGCAAAACAGGTGGAAAAATGCCTCTAGACCGGGCGCTTCATCGTTTCAGCAAATGATGCTCCCGGCTTAAACACGGCAGACTTCGCGCAGCCGGTGCCACAACATGCCCAATGCCAGCAACGGCGAACGCAGCGCCTTGCCGCCGGGAAACGTCATGTGCGGCACCTGGCTGAAAATATCCAGGCCCGGGCTCTGGTTTGCGTGAATACCTTCGGCCAGCAGCTTTGCACACCAGTGCGTCACGTTGAGGCCATGGCCGGAATAACCCTGGGCGTAGAACACATTGGGGTATTGCTTCAACCGGCCGACCTGAGGAAAGCGATTGGCCGTAATGCCGATTTTGCCGCCCCACTGAAACTCAAGGGAGGTGTTGGCCAATTGCGGGAACACTTTGAGCATTTTCGGCCGCATATAGGCGGCGATGTCCGCCGGATCGCGCCCTGAATAATGGCAAGCACCGCCGAACAACAGGCGACGGTCAGCTGAAAGCCGGTAGTAATCCAGGCCGACTTTCTGGTCACACAGCGCCAGGTTTTGCGGGATCAATTCGCTCGCCAGCTGCGCCGATAAAGGCTCGGTGGCGATGATGTAACTGCCGGCCGCAAGCACTTTGCCACTTAAGCGCGGCTCCAACTCTTCAAGGTGCGCATTGCACGCCAGCACCAGGCTCGCGGCGCGCACTGTGCCACCCGCGCAACGTACCTGCACGGTGTCGCCGTGGATCAGCTGCAGCACTTCGGTCTGCTCAAAAATCCGCACCCCCAGGGACTCGGCGAGCTGCGCCTCACCCAACACCAGGTTCAGTGGGTGCAGATGCCCGGAGCCCATGTCGACCAAACCACCGGCATACACCGTGGAACCCACAACCTGCTGCATATCCTTCGCTTCGACGAGGCGGGTTTCATGGGTATACCCCATAGCCGCCAGGCTTTGCTGCTCACCTTTGAACGCCGCAAACTGCGCCGCAGTATTCGCCAGCTCGCAGAAGCCCCAGCGCAAATCACAGTCAATCCCATGCTTGCCAATCCGCTCGCCCACCAGCGCCACCGACTCAATCCCGGCTCGCTCCAGATAACGCACGCCCTCCTCGCCCACGTATTTGGCAAAGCCGGACACGTCATGGCCGATGCCCCGAATCAACTGCCCGCCGTTGCGCCCGCTGGCGCCCCAGCCGACGCACCGGGCCTCCAGCAGGATCACCGAGAGCCCGCGCTGGGCCAGCTCGATGGCGGTATTCACGCCGGTGAACCCGCCGCCAATCACACACACATCGGCAGTCAGGTCAGCGCCCAGTGGCGGGCGCTCCGGCATGGCATTGGCCGAGGCCCGGTAGTAAGAACGGGCATGGTCAGTCGATTGAATCATTTGTTGGTCTTCACTTTGCTCCAGGCGCGGGTCATCAGGCGCATGGTCGCCGGGGTCGGCGTGGTGGAAATATAGAGTTTGTCGAGCACTTCCTGCGGCGGGTACACCTCAGGGTTGTTCACCAGTTCCGGGGCCATGAACGGTTTGGCGGCCGGGTTGGCGTTGGCATACCCCACCGAGGCACTGACCTTGGCGATCACTTCAGGGTCGAGCAGATAGTTGATAAAGGCGTGGGCTTCTTTCGGGTTGCTGGCGTCGGCAGGAATGGCCAGCAGGTCAAACCACAGGTTGGAGCCTTCCTTGGGAATCGAGTAGGCGATATTCACACCGTTCTTGGCTTCCTTGGCACGGTTGGCGGCCTGGAACACGTCGCCGGAATAACCGAACGCCACGCAGATATCGCCGTTGGCCAGGTCCGAAATGTACTTGGAGGAATGGAAATAGGTGATGTACGGGCGCAGCGTCAGCAGCTTGGCTTCGGCCTGTTTGTAGTCCTCGGGGTTCTCGCTGCGCGGGTCCTTGCCCATGTAGTTGAGAATCGCCGGGAACAGCTCATCCGCTGAGTCGAGGAAAGCGACACCGCACTCATGCAGCTTCTTGATGTTCTCGGGCTCGAACAGCACCGCCCACGAGTCGATATGGTCGATGCCCAGCACCTGCTTGACCTTGTCGACGTTGTAGCCGATGCCATTGGTGCCCCACAGGTACGGCACCGAATGCGCGTTGCCCGGGTCGTTTTTCTCCAGCAGCTTGAGCAGCTTGGGGTCGAGGTTCTTGAAGTTGGGCAACTGCGAACGGTCCAGCTTGAGGAAGGCGCCAGCCTTCACCTGGCGCGCCAGAAAGTGGTTGGACGGCACCACCACGTCATAACCGGTGCGCCCCGCGAGCAGCTTGCCCTCCAGGGTTTCGTTGGAGTCGAACACGTCGTAGATCACCTTGATCCCGGTTTTGGCCTGGAAGTCGGCCAGGGTGGTCTCGCCGATGTAGTCGGTCCAGTTGTAGACACTTACCGTTTGTGCCGCTTCGCTGGTGCTGCTGAGTCCGGCGACGAGAGCCAGCGGGAGAAGCTTTTTCACAAGACGCATATCGACACCCCTTTATTGGTTTTTTAGACGCTCAACAGCAGGAACTCACGCTCCCAGGAACTGATCACCCGCTTGAAGTTTTCATGCTCGGCGCGTTTGACCGCAACGTAGCCGCGCACGAACTTGTCGCCCAGGTACTGTTTGACCGTGTCGCAATCCTCCATCCGCGCCAACGCGTCTTCGAGGGTGAACGGCAGGCGCAGGTTGCGGCGCTCGTAAGCGCGGCCTTCCACCGGCGCACTCGGTTCGATCTGCTCGATCATCCCCAGGTAGCCACACAACAGGCTCGCGGCAATCGCCAGGTAGGGATTGGCATCAGCGCCCGGCAGGCGGTTTTCCACGCGCATCGCATCGGGGCTGGAGGTGGGCACGCGCAGGCCGACGGTGCGGTTTTCTTCGCCCCACTCCACGTTGACCGGCGCCGAGGTGTCCGGCAGGAAGCGGCGGAACGAGTTCACGTTGGGCGCGAACATCGGCAGCAGCTTGGGGATGTACTTCTGCAAGCCGCCGATGTGGTGCAAAAACAACTGGCTTTTGTTGCCGTCGGCATCGACGAACACCGGCTTGCCGGTGGCAATGTCCACCACGCTCTGGTGCAGGTGCATGGCGCTGCCCGGCTCGTCGGCCACCGGTTTGGCCATAAAGGTCGCGGCCACGTTGTGCTTGAGCGCGGCCTCACGCAGGGTGCGTTTGAACACGGTGATCTGGTCGGCGAGGTCCAGGGCGTCGCCGTGGCGGAAGTTGATTTCCATCTGCGCCGGGCCGTCTTCGTGGATCAGCGTGTCGAGGTCCAGGCCCTGCAGTTCGCACCAGTCGTAGACGTCTTCAAACAACGGGTCGAATTCGTTGGCGGCATCAATGGAAAACGACTGGCGCCCGGTTTCGGCACGGCCGGAGCGGCCCACCGGGGTTTTCAGCGGCAGGTCCGGGTCTTCGCAGCGCTGGGTCAGGTAGAACTCCATTTCCGGCGCGACAATCGGCTGCCAGCCCTTGTCGGTGTAGAGCTGCAGGACTTTTTTCAGCACATTGCGTGGCGACAGTTCGACAGGGTTGCCCTGCTTGTCGAAGGTGTCGTGGATCACAATCGCGGTAGGCTCGATGGCCCATGGCACCACGTACGTGGCGTTGGACACCGGGCGGCAGATCATGTCGATGTCGGCCGGGTCCAGCAGGTCGTAGTAGATATCGTCGTCGACAAAGTCCCCGGTCACCGTTTGCAGCAGCACACTTTCCGGCAGGCGCATGCCTCGCTCATGCAGGAACTTGTTGGTGGGCGCAATCTTGCCGCGTGCGATGCCAGTCAAATCACTGATCACGCATTCGACTTCGGTAATCTTGTGTTCTTTCAGCCAGGCGGACAGCTGATCGAAGGGGGCGTTCATAAGGACCTCGTCATGGGTTGGGTGCATGCGCCGGCTTGTACTCCCGGTGCATTGAGGTCTATCTTGGGCCAGCCTTCACACGGCATCTATCCACTTTTCACGCTTCACAACGCACCAATAGAGTGCGCACGGATCACCCATGACACAGGCAACGGCTTTGCGCGTACAGGCCTTCACCACCGGTGATGTGGCCGCTCAATGCAGTGCAACACCCGGCTGGGTGCAGCAGTACCAGCAGATGTCTCCCGGGCATTTTGCCGGGCAGATCCGCTACCTCGACCTGCAAGGCGTCGAGGTCTACGAAGAGTGCATGAACACGCGGGTGGAGCAGCATTTCAATGCGCCAACCGGCTCATTGGCGTTCTGCTTTGACGGCAGCGATAACGCGCTCTACATGCTCAACGGCGAAAGCCGCAACACCTGGATCACCCCGGAAAACTACCGCGAAGTGGCGGTGGTATTCGGGCCGCAATTCGTGCAGCGCCATGGCCTGGATGTGGCGAAACTCGAAGGCCTGTTCATGGCGCCGCTGACCTGCCAGCAAAATGCACTGTTCACCCGCTGGCTCAGCAGCACGTTGACGCGATTGCCCACCGTGCCAGACCCCGTCAACCTCACCCGGCAACTGCTCGATGACTGCCTGTTTATCCTCGACAATGCCTGCGTGTGCCTGGACCGCAGCTCCTTGCAGCGTCGCAGCGAAGAACGCCGGCTGATGGCGCGTATCGGCGAATGGGCCGCAGATGCGCCGGATGAAACCGTCAACCTGCTGGAGCTGGCGCAGATTGCCGGTGTGCCATTGCGCCAATTGCAGCAGGGTTTCAAGACCTACACGGGGATGAGCCCCGCGCAGTGGCTGAGGTTGCGCCGGCTAAACGGTGCACGGCGGGAGTTGTTAAGTGGGGCCGGCACCACCGTGGCCGAGGTGGCGATGAACTGGTCGTTCTGGCATCTGGGGCGGTTTTCCAACAGCTACCGGGCGTTGTTTCAGGAGCTACCCAGCGAGACCCTCAAACGTTCCTGCTGAATCGCAATCCCCTGTGGGAGCTGGCAAGCCAGCTCCCACCTTTGTTTTGTAGTGGGGCAGAACCACGCTCGATCGCTTGTAAAATCTGGCCGATATGCCTAGCTTATGCGCCCTCCCCGCCCCGCGCTCTAAGGCCTTGCCCCCATGGTTTTGCGTTTTCGCTCGTTCCCGCCTTCACGTTTCGCCCTCGGCCTGCTGCTCAGCGGCAGCATCGGCACCAGCCTTGCGGCGCAAATAGAGCTGCCGGCGGTGAACGTCCAGGGCCAGGACGAATCCGGCTACCGCGCTGACACCGCCTCGGTTGCAGGTTTCAGCGAGGCGCCTCTGCTCGACACACCCGCCTCGATCACCGTGATCAACACCGCCCTGATCAAAGACCAGCAAGCCCGCCTGCTCAGTGAAGTACTGCGCAACGACGCCTCGGTCGGCGACAGCTACGCGCCCATCGGCTACTACGAAAACTTTGTGGTGCGCGGTTTCTCGCTGAATGCGGCGAGCAGCTACAAGATCAACGGGCGCACCATCACCGGCGAGCAGAACGTGGCGCTGGAAAACAAGCAGCAGGTGGAAGTGCTCAAAGGCCTGGCCGGGTTACAGAGCGGGATTTCCGAACCCAGCGGCGTGATCAACTACGTGACCAAGCGCCCGGAAGACGTGCGCTCGGTGACGGTCTCCACCGATGATCGCGGCAGCGGGTATATCGCCACCGACGTTGGCGGCTGGTTTGGCAGCGAGCAACAGTTTGGCCTGCGCGCCAACGTGGCCCATGAAGACCTCAATTCCTACGTGGAACACGCCAATGGTCAGCGCGACTTTGTGTCCCTGGCGTTCGACTGGAACATCAGCCCGGATGCGCTGTTGCAGCTGGATGCGGAATACCAGAACAAGCAGCAACGCTCGGTGCCGGGCTATCAGCTGTTGGGCGGTACCGAAGTGCCCCATGACGCGTCGCCGAAAAAGCTGCTGGGGCATCAAAGCGGCTCCCATCAAGTGGGCATTGATTCGTTGAACCTGAACGGCAAGTTTGAGTACCGCTTCAGCGATCAGTGGAAAGGCAATGTGAGCGCGGCGCGCAGCAAGGTGGTGATTGATGATTACAGTTCGTTTGCCTACGGCTGTTTCTACGTCACCGGTTGCGGCACCGCTACCTTTGGTTCCAATGGCGACTACGACGTCTACGACTACCGCAGCCCCGACGACACCCGCCGGGACGATGAAGTGCAGGCGGCCATGACCGGCGTGTTCAACACCGCAGGGCTCGGCCATGAACTGAGCTTCGGCACCAGCGCGTTTCGTCGGGTGATCGATAAACGCGATGCCGTTAACGAATACATCGGCAGCAGCAATATCTACGAAGATGCCCCGACGTTCGCGCCCACCGACAGGCCTCTGAACGCCAGCCACCGCAACCTCGACAGCCGTCAGTACGGGGTCTTCGTCACCGACCGCATCAGCTTCAATGAGCAATGGCAGACCATCATTGGCGGCCGTGAAGTGCGCCTGGATGAAAAAGCCTTCGACGCAGAGACCGGCGATGAAACACGCCACACCCAGCAATACGTGTTTCTGCCCCAGGCCGCGTTGATCTACAAGCCGGTCGAAAACCTGTCGCTGTACACCAGCTACAGCAAAGGTTTATCGCTGGGCGGCACCGCGCCGTGGACGACGCTCAACAGCGGTGACACCCTCGCCCCCACCACCTCACGCCAGCTCGAGGCCGGCGTGAAATACGACTGGCGCCGCATCAGCTTCGCCGCCGCCGTGTTCCAGACCCGCCAGGCCTACCAATACGCCCAACCTATTGGCGACGAAAAATTCAACTACGTACAACAAGGCGAGCAGAAAAACACCGGCCTGGAACTGTCCGCCAACGGCTGGGCCACCGACCGTCTGCAAATTGCCACCAGCGTCGCCGCAATCCGCGCGCGGGTGACCGGCAGCGGCACCCCGGAATACGAAGGCCATCAGGCGATCAACGTGCCCAAACTGCGCGCCAGTGTGTACGCCGATTACGCCTTGCCGTGGGTAAACGGGCTGGCCGTGCTGGGTGGCGTGCAATACAGCGCCAAGAAGTACGCCAACCGCACCGGCAACGTGGAAGTCGGGGATTACGCGGTGGTCAATGTCGGCAGCCGCTACACCACCAAAATGGACGGCTATGAGACGGTATTTCGCCTGAGCGTCGACAACCTGTTCGACAAGCGCTACTGGCGCGACGCGGGCGAATACCTGGGGGATGACTATCTGTTCCAGGGCGCGCCATTGACGGCGCGCCTGAGTGCAACGGTGAACTTCTAACGTTTACTTGGGCATCTTGCGAAAGCCGATCGCCAGGCGGTTCCAGCTGTTGATAATCGTAATCGCCAGGCTCAGATCAACCTGTTCCTGGGCGCTGAACTCGGCGGCCAATGCGTTGAAATCTTCGTCCGGGGCGTGGGTCTGGCTGATCAGGGTCAGGCTTTCAGCCCAGGCCAACGCAGCGCGCTCACGCGGGGTGAAAAACGGCGTTTCACGCCAGGCGGACAGGGTGTACAGGCGGCGCTCGGTTTCACCGCCTTTGCGGGCGTCGGCGGTGTGCATGTCCAGGCAAAACGCGCAGCCGTTGATTTGCGAGACGCGCAGGCGGATCAGCTCCAGCAGCGGCAGTTCAATGGACAGCTTGCCGGACGCGGCTTCCAGGGCGAGCATGGCTTTCATGGCATCCGGGGAAGCGGTGTAGAAATCGGTACGGGTTTGCATGGCGGTACTCCGGAACGGTGGGAATTGGTGGCTAGATTAGCCACCGGTGGCGCCCGTAGAAATAGCCAATTGCGGGGAAGAACGGGTGACCAATCGGCTCACAACCCTCTGCTTCTCAACCACTGCATAAAGCCTTTTTTGACCGGCACCACCGGAGCATCCTGAGTCAGCGCCTGCGCGGCGTGCACGCGAAAATCCAGCAGCGCCTTCATCGCCTCGCTGATGTCATGCCGCGCGTCCAGGCATGGCTTCAAATACTCTTTCTCAATCCGATACAACGTGCAAAACGTCTTCGCCGTAAAGTCCGCCAACGTCGCCTGATCGGACAGAATCCCCGCCTCGCCGATCACCTCCCCTGGCCCCATCCGCCCGGCCTCGAACTTGTGGCCGCCCTTGATCAGCATCACCGACACCACGCCGGACTCGACGATAAACAAATGATCACTGACCTCGCCCGCCGGCAAAATCATGTCGCCGGCCCGGTAGGTGTGCAGGGTCATGTTCTGGCTGAAGGTTTCTTTCTCTTCCTGGCGCAGCGTGGAGAAGATCGACGAGCGTTCCAACAGCGCCCGCGCGCCCGACATCGCGGGCGCAGTCGTGTTTTCGGTCGCAGACAAAATGCCCACACCCGCCGCCTGCAAGTGCCGAAAAGCCAGGTCGTAGAGTTGATTGCGCACTTCGCGCTTGAGGCCCATGGCCGGTACAAACCCACTGATCTCATACTCCACGCCACCGCTGGCGGAAGTCTTGAACGCGACACTCGGCGCGGGCTTGGCCAGCAGAGGCCGGCAGCCCTGCATGGCGCGCTCCAGCGCTTCGATCACCACCTGCGGGCGCGCGTGGGGGCTGATCTGCAGGCTCACCGCCAGCCCGAACATGTCGGCCGGGCGAGAGAAGTTGATGATCTTGGCCTTGGCCGCCAGTGAGTTGGGGATGACCGCCATGCTGCCCTGGGAGGTTTGCAGCCGCGTGGCGCGCCAGTCGATATCGGTGACGCGGCCTTCGGTGCCGTCAATCGAGATCCAGTCATCGATCTGGTAAGGCTTGGTGGTGTTGAGCACGATCCCGGAAAACACGTCGCTCAAGGTGCTTTGCAGCGCCAGGCCGACGATGATCGCCACGGCGCCGGAGGTGGCCAATACGCCCTTGACCGGCAGGTCGAGCACGTAGGCCATGGCGGCGATGATTGCGATCAGGAAAATCACCGCGCCCACGATGTCCTGCAACAGCCGCCCGGTGTGGCCGACGCGTTGCATCATGACTGCGCCAATCAACACCGTCAGGGTGCGCGCGGCGAACAGCCACCAGCCGATCTGCAAGGCGGTGGCTGCCAGGTGCAAGGCGGTGTTGTCTGCATAAGGCGCGGCTTGCATCGGGTTCATGCCGTCGTTGAAGAGCACGGCACTGAAGATCGCAAAGATGACCAACCGCGCCGCGAGTTTCCAGTTGGCGAGGTTGGCGGAAATAAGGCGCCACACGGCGATGTCGATAAAAATCAGCGCCAGGGCGCAAAACATCGGGTGATCGGCGATAAATGAGGGCATCCAGGCGGCTCCGTGGCGAATGCGCTGAAGATCGCATGAATTGATAAGGCTGGAAAACAAAATGTGGGAGCTGGCTTGCCTGCGATGCAGACACCTCGGTGCTTCAGTTACATCCAGGTGATGCTATCGCAGGCAAGCCAGCTCCCACAGGGTTACTGGTTCACAGTCAGGCTTGCATCTGACCGAAACGGCCCGACTGGAAATCCGCAAACGCCTGGTGGATTTCCTGCTCGGTGTTCATCACGAACGGACCGTGGCCGACGATGGGCTCATCAATCGGCTCGCCGCTGAGCAACAGCACCTTGGCATCATCGTTGGCTTCCAGGGTGAGCTGGCTGCCATCACGCTCGAACAACGCCAGTTGCCCTTGGCGCGCAACGTGCTCGCCATTGACCAGCACCGTGCCGCGCAGGATCACCAGGGCGGTATTGCGCCCGGCGTGCAGGTCGAGCGTGGCGGCTTTACCGGCATTCAAGCGCAGGTCCCACACGTCGATAGGCGTGAAGGTGCGGGCTGGCCCCGTGCTACCGGCAAACTCACCGGCAATCAGGCGCAGTTGCCCGGCATCGCCCGTCAGCGGCAGCACCGGAATATCGCCGTCGACGAGGGTTTGGTAACCGGCGTCGGCCATTTTATCTTTGGCCGGCAGGTTGACCCACAGCTGCACCATCTCCAGCGCCCCGCCACTGCGGGCAAAGGCTTCGGAATGAAACTCCTCATGGAGGATGCCTTTCGCAGCGGTCATCCATTGCACGTCGCCAGGGCCGATTTTGCCGCCCGCACCGGTGGAATCTCGGTGCTCGACTTCGCCGTCATAAACAATGGTCACGGTTTCAAAGCCGCGATGAGGATGTTGGCCTACGCCACGGCGTTGTTCGGTCGGGGTGAAATCTGCCGGGCCGGCGTGGTCCAGCAACAGAAATGGGCTGATGTGTTTGCCCATGGTGTCGTAGGAAAACAGCGTGCGCACCGGGAAGCCGTCACCCACCCAATGGGCGCGAGGGCTGGTGTAAATACCGATAAGCTTTTTCATGGTGTACCTCCAAAGTGCCTACACCATAAGCCCACTCGCCTTTATGCACTAGCCGGCAAAAGCGGCCCGGATTGTTCTAGGTATAGGACAATCCGTTGACCTTACGCTGGCGCAGCAGGTGGAACGCGACAAAGGCCATCAGCGCAAAACCGGCCTGGATGACGATCATCGGCGTGGCACTGCCATCACGCAGATGGCTCAACAAAAGGCCGCTGCAAGTCGCGCCAAACATCTGCGAAAAACCCATCAGGCCCGCGGCCAAACCGGCACGGTGCGCGTTGGGCATCACGCCACCGGTGACCGAGCCCGGCAACACCAGCCCGCCGCCCAGGGTCACCAGTGCCACCGGAATATCCACGCCCACTACTGACAACCCGAACAGCGCATAAATCAGCAACGCCGAGAGCCCGCCAATGGCCACCATTGTCACGCCCATCGCCACAATTCGCTGGGGGCCCAGGCGCATGATGTTACGTCGTGTGTAGGTGGAACCGATGATCAGCATCGACACGATCAAGCCGAAATTGATGCCGTATTCCAGGCTGCTGAAGCCCAGCAGGTTGATGAACACGGCGGATGAGCCGGCGATCACCGAGAACATCGCGCCATAGGTACAGGCCAGGGCCACGGCGTACGCACGGTACTGGCGGCCTTTGAGCAAATCCAGGTATTGACCGCCGAGGGTGCGCCAGTGGCCGGCTTTTGGGTCGAGGTAGTGGTTGCTTTCACGGAAAAACAGCAGCGCGAGCAGCAACACCACACTGCCAATCACCAGCGCCAGGATGATCGGCGCGTGCCAGCCGAAAAACTTGATCAACACGCCGCCGACCATCGGCGCGACCACGATCGCGTAGAGCATGCCGATCATGGTCAGCGCCAGAGCGGGCCCCGCCTCGGCCTTCCACACATCACGCACCACAGTGCGGGCCAGCACCAAAGCCGCGCAGGCGCCCAGGCCTTGCAGCACGCGGGCGGCGATGAACTGCTGGATATCGCTGACCAGCAGCATCGACAGGGTCGCCACTACGTACAGCGCCAGGCCGCCGATCAGTACCGGGCGCCTGCCGATGCGGTCGGACAGCGGCCCGAAGAACAGCTGCCCCAGGCCAAATGCGGCGACAAACGCCGACAACGCCATCAAGGCCGACCCCGCCGGTGCTGCCAGCGCCTGCTCGATGGCGCCGAGACCGGGAATCATCAATTGGGTCGAGACCTCCCCCAAGGCCGTCAGTGCAACCAGTAGAAACAACAAACTGCGTGAGGGAGCCGGGGCGTTTGCCATGGGGGATATCCGGGGGCTGGATTAATTTATATTTCGACCATAATATGGGTAAAAAATTATGTCCATAATTTTTTACCCGACGGTCACCCCCATGGAGGCCCACCATGAATGCTCTCTTCTTGCGACTGCTCACGTCGCTAACGCTTTTGATTGCCCTCAGTGGCTGCATCGAAGTGCACACGCCCCGCCCTGCGCAGACCGTAAAAGTGGACGCGGCCGGCACCCTGCAAGGCGTTGTGCACCTGACCCGCGAGGGTGCGCGCGAAGTCATCGTCAAGCTGCCGGAAAGCCAGCGCGACCAAGCCTCAGCCAGAGCCTTGGCCTTCCCCTTCGATGCACCCGAACAAGCTGTCACCGCCACCTTGCGCGAACTGCCTGCCAACGTCGACCCGGCCACGCACACTTACCATGCACGTTACGTGCTGCACGGCGCCGTTGGCCGGTTCCCCCCCGGTTCCACTCTCGCGGTACGCCTGCAAAACAACCGCCAGGCCCCGTAACCTCGCAGGCGTACAAAAGCTGCTGAAACCTCCCACATGACAGCGGGATAAGCTCTACAGATATCGCCTGAAAACCTCTGCAAAGTCCTTCGCCTGATCACACAGTGCGAGGGATTGCAGATGGTTTTTTTCGTTAACGCCCTGACCGTTGGGGCTGCTTCTTGATCGCCGCTACAGGCCAAACCATTGGCCTGCTGGTGCTGGCCGCCATGGATTCGAAGACCCGCGACGTCGAATCCGTCCTCAGCGATTTCAAGCGCTGCCTCAACAGCTACGACACTTGGGCGGAAAGCTTTTTCAGCTTTTCGGCGCTGGATATCGAACAGGTGTTCAAGGTCGGCGACGAAGTGGCGCTAGTGGCGCCGATCAACCGTTCGATCCTGCCCAGCAGCACCGTCGCCACCTGCAAGGCCAACGGCACGCTGACCCTGGTGCACATGTTTCAAAGTGCGCGGTTTGTGCCCATCGGCAATACCCCGGTGGTACTGCAACGGGCTGACCCTGAGGGTGGTCCGCTGGGCGAGCCCATCCACAAAACCATTGGCCCGAGCGGCATCCTTGAAGTCACCGAGTGTGATCGCAACCAGCAGTACCGGGTCAATTTCTATCCCAATGTTTCCAAAGCCCATTACAAGGCGCTGTACGCGTCTTATCAGTCAGTCATCACATCGCTGGAAGGCTGGCTGCGCGGTGAATGGACGACCACCTTTGCGCCTCTTTGGAAAGACTATTCCGAGGCGAACTTTCTCAAGCGTTACCTCACGCTGCACGAAGCTTATGCGCGCGGGTTCGGCCAGGCGCTGAACTCGCTGTGGGACGACATCAAGCAGCTGTTTGAATGGATCACTCACCCGCTGGCCTACGCCGAAAAACTGTTGCATTACCTGTCCCAGGCCGAGTTTGAAAAGCTGCTGGCGTTAAGCGCAGACGCTCTTGCAAAAGGTTTGTTGGTGCTCAGTGATGAACCGCTGATGTTTATTCACTTGTCGGCCTTCGTCAGTTGGCTGCGGCTGTTGCCACCACCGTACATGAACGAATTGCTGGGTGAGATCAGCGGTGAGGTGCTGATCAACCTGCTGTTGGTCCGTGTCACCGGCGGGATGGGCCTGGTGGCACGTATGAGCCCGAAGGTGCTGGGCGGCATCAAGTCTCGCCGGGCGCGCGGGTGGTTGGAACGTATTGCCGGGCAGTTCGCAAAGGTTCGCGCGGATGAGCATACCGAGTTGGCGAGGCCGGTTTTGCTGGGTGGGCCGGCGGCTGACATCAAGGTTGTTCCCGCCGCGTCCATGAAGGCAGGGGATCAGGTGGTTTCGAACGCTGTGCCAGCGGTTCGGGACAAAAGGATTCAGCGCACGGCGCTGGTTCGGCAAGAGCCTGTCGATGATGCGCCTGCTTCAGGGAAAAACCCCGCAGGCGATGCAGCGGCTCCGGCTGATAAAACCGTGACCAACGGTTGCCCGGTGTCGATGGTCACCGGCGAGGAATTGCTGACCCTGACCGACGGCACGCTGGACGGGATTTTGCCGTTTGAGTGGACGCGGTTGTATCGCACCAGTGCCGTGGAAGTGGATTGCGGGTTGGGGTTTGGCTGGAGCCATTCGCTGGCGCAGCGGCTGGCGGTGGTCGGTGATTCGGTGGTGTGGACGGATCACGAGAATCGCATTACCGAGTTTCCGTTGCCGACGGCTTCGCGGCCTGCGATCACCAACAGCCTGGCTGAAGCAGCGATCTATCTGGGAACACTCGCCGATGAACTGGTGCTGGCACAGGACTCACGGTTCTACCACTTTCGCGAGGGTGCGCTGACGGCGATCAGCGATGCGTATGACAACCACCTGCGGGTTTTTCGGGATCGATTGGGGCGGGTTGAGCGGCTGGACAATGGCGTGGGGCGCTCGCTGTTTCTGCGCTATGAGCGTGGCCGCATTGTGGCGGTGGAGTACCAGATTGAACGGGCCGAGGGGCCAGGTGAGTTTGTCTGGGTCACCGAGCAGACCATCGTTTCTTACGCCTATGACACCGCCGGACGACTGCTTTCAGCGACCAACGCTGTAGGCGAAAGCGAGGTTTACCGGTACGACGAACAGCACGTCATTCTTGAGCGTCAGTTGGCCGGTGGGGCGAGTTTCTTTTGGGCGTGGGAACGGTCCGGTAAGGCGGCGCGGTGTGTTCGGCACTGGGCCAGCTTTTCGCAGATGGACACGCGCTATGCGTGGGGTGATGACGGCCAGGTCACGGTTCGCAACGCCGACGGTAGCCAGGAAGCCTACGTGCATGACAGCCGGGCGCGGCTGGTGCAGCGCATTGATCCGGATGGCGCCGAGCATTTCAAATCCTACGACGACAAGGGCCGGTTGACGGTCGAGCAGGACCCGCTGGGCGCGGTGACGGCGTATCAGTACGACGACGCCGGGCGTTTGGTGGCGTTGTTTCCCGGGGACGATGAGCCGACTTCCTACGAGCATGACAACGGTTTCGTGCGGGTTGTGCGGCGTGGGGAGGCGGTGTGGAAGTATGAGCGTAATGATCAGGGCGATGTCACCCGTAAAACCGATCCTGATGGCAGCGTTACCGACTACAGCTACAACAAATACGGGCAACTGACGGGGGTTTGGTATCCCGATCACAGCTGTCATCGGCTGGTGTGGAATGAGCGTGGGCAGTTGGTTGAGGAACAGCTGCCCAATGGCGGAGTTAAGCGGTATCGCTATGACGATCTGGGGCGGCAGGTTGCGCGTGAGGATGAATATGGAGCGCTGACGCAGTATCAACTGGACAGTGTTGGCCGGCTGATTCGCATTGTGTTGCCGGACGGCGGCACACGGGAATACAGCTACAACCCGTACGGAAAAATTACCGCTGAACGTGATGAGCTGGGGCACGTCACCCGTTACGAATACGGCGACGGGCTGCACCTGATCAGCCGCCGAATCAATGCCGACGGCACCCAGGTCAAATACCGCTACGACAATGCCCGGTTGTTGCTGACCGAGATCGAGAACGAGGTCGGCGAAGTTTATGGGTTGCATTACCACCCCAACGGCCTGATCCAGCAGGAAACCGGCTTTGACGGCCAGCGCACCGCCTATGTCTACGACCTCAACGGCAACCTGCAGGAAAAGACCGAACACGGCGACGACGGCAGTCAGCTGATTACTCGCTACACGCGAGACCACGCCGGTCGCCTCGTACGAAAAACCCTCCCAGACGGCAAAACCGTCGATTACACCTACGACCGCCAGGGCAACCTCCTCGGCGTCAACGACGGCCACTGGGCGCTGGCTTACGAGTACGACAGCCAAAACCGCCTGACCGCCGAACACCAGGGCTGGGGCACCCTGCGCTACGGCTACGACGCCTGCGGCCAACTGAAAAACCTGCGCCTGCCGGACAACAACCGGCTCACCTTCAACCATGGGAAAGGTGGCGATCTAAGTACCGTCGAACTGAACGGCACCCCGCTCACCTCTCACCTGTTCAAGGCAGGCCGCGAGCGACAGCGCCAGCAAGGCCAGCTCATCAGCCATTACGGGTACGACGAACAAAACCGCCTGCACGCCCACGCCGTCACCCAGCAAAGAGATGATATCTATCAGCGCCACTACGACTACGACAAAACCGGCAACCTCAGCCGAGTTTTCGACACCCGCAAAGGCGAACATCACTACAGATACGACCCCCTCGCCCGCCTGACGCGCGTCGATCACTCACAAGACGAACAGGAACGTTTCGGCCACGACCCGGCGGGCAACCTGCTGATGCAGGACCGCCCCGGGCCGGACATCGTGGCGGGGAACCGGTTGGCGATACAGGGGGATCATCACTACGACTATGACGCGTTCGGCAATCTGATTCGCGAGCGGCGTGGGCGTGAACATCGGTTAATCACCGAGTATCGCTACGACTGCCAACACCAGCTGATCGGCATCACCCAACCGGACGGGCAAACCGCCAGTTATTGCTATGACCCGTTTGGCCGACGCATCAGCAAAACCGTCGACGACATAACGACCGAGTTCTTCTGGCAAGGCGACAAACTGATCGCCGAACACCACGCCGACCGCCATCGCAGCTACATCTACGAACCGGATAGCTTTCGCCCTCTGGTCCTGCTCGAAGGCTTTGGCCCAAAAGAAACCAAGCCCTACCACTACCAACTCGACCACCTCGGCACCCCGCAAGAACTCACCGCCCCCAGCGGCGAAATCGTCTGGTCCGCGCACTACAAGGCCTACGGCAAAATCAGCCGGCTGGACGTAGGCAAAATCGACAACCCGCTGCGTTTTCAGGGTCAATACTCCGACCCGGAAAGCGGCCTGCACTACAACCGCCATCGCTACTACAATCCGGATCTGGGTCGTTACCTGACGCCGGACCCGGTGAAGCTGGCGGGTGGGATCAATGCGTATCGGTACGTGCCTAACCCTACGGGGTGGGTGGATCCATTAGGATTGAGTACCTCCTGTCCCGGAGGGAATGAATGCAAGTCGGGCAGTACCCTCCAAAACCCAACAGCTGGTGTTAATCACGGGGAGCCGGACTTACCACGGCTGTCACGTGAACAGCGACAAGCGAGAATTGATCAGCTTGCAGAGGCTAACGCGTACCGACGATTGGATGAGCTAGAAAAAGCAACACCCGGCGCGCATTTCTTGGAAAAACACGGAGCTCAGACAACGCTGGAATCTCAGTTAGAAAGACTCCAAACTGCAAAAAACCCTACAACAGGAATTGTTGAAGTCTATACATCAGGACCAAATAGAGGTCAGCCTAAATATCCACCCGCTGCTACTCGATACCTTAGCCACAGGGACCAATTGAATTCGATATATAGAGCGCAGCTCATATTCAAAAGCAGCGGCCATGCTGCATCATTAAAACCAATGAACATGGACAAAGTAATCGGCAATGGTTATGTGAGAGAAGGGAATACATATGGAAAAAACCGTAATGCACGAGTGATACTAGACCAACATGGCAGACCTAAAACTGCTTATACAGAATGAGGAAAAATATGAAAAACAAGCCAAGCATGTCAATAATCCGAGGACTACTATTCACATATGACATTGAGAATACTGATGACATAGAAAGAGAAAGGCTTATTTCCTCAAAAAACGTGAACGATGAGAAAGAACTTTCAGAGCTCTTTGACAAGCTGACCAAACCGGAATTTTTGTCATATACAAAAACCGAGCAGGAGTGGTTCATTAATTCAATTGAACACTACCTATCCACAAGCGACAATTTCGACGAAGTGTTCAAAACAATGGCGACATACTTCAGCACACCCATAAATAATCAAAGAGATTTTATGCTAGTCCTCCTGAGCCGCCTAAAAAAATACAGCAAATCAGATGATTCGGAATATTGACAGTCAACTAAAAAGCATCTCCTCACTCTCTCCCCATCTGGGCGAGCGGGCACACTCGTTCGCCACAAATTCAGCCAGAACCATATCGCAAGTTTTAGGGCTGCTACGCAGCCCAGCGCGAGCAAGCTCGCTCACTACAAAAACTTGCCAACCTAAAAGGCACGCTCACCCAAACCGAATGAGCCGCCCCCCTCAAATCACCGCTTACTCAACTCCACAATCATCCGACTCAACAAATAAACCCGCGGCACCACACTCTCCACCTCCGCGTACTCCTCAGGCGTATGAATATTCCCGCCCACAATCCCAAACCCATCCAGCGTCGGCGTGCCAACCCCGGCCGACAAGCTGGCATCCGCCGCGCCGCCACTGCCTTCAATCGTCAATTTGCGTCCAATCTCGCCATAAATCCCTTGGGCAATCGCCACCAACTTGTCCGACTCCGGCGTCTGTGGCATCGGCGGTAACCCACGCAGTAACGTGGTCTTCACCTCGGTTTCCGGGATCAACTTATTGGCCGACACCCGCGCCAAGTCTTTCTCGATGCGGTCAAACTCTTCCGGCAACGCCGCGCGCACGTCGGCTTTGGCGGTGGCCTGGTCGGGGATGACGTTGACGCGGTCGCCGGCCTTGAGCACGGTGAAGTTGATGGTGGTTTTCTTCTCTTCATCGCCCAGCTTGCCCAGTTGCAGGATCTGGTGGGCTGCTTCCATGGCGGCGTTGCGGCCCAGTTCCGGGGCAACGCCGGCGTGGGCGGCCTTGCCTTTGACTTCGACCACGGCGGTGGCGCTGCCTTTGCGCCACACTACCAGGCCGTCGGCTGGGCGGCCGGGTTCGAGGTTGAGGGTCACGTCGTGTTTCTTGGCGGTGGTGCGGATCAGTTCGGAGGCCGCTTCAGAGCCAGTTTCTTCGCTGGCATCGAGCAGGAAGGTGATTTGTGCATAGTCCTTGAAGCCCTGGTTTTTCAGGACTTTGAGCGCGTAGATGCCAGCGACGATGCCGCCCTTGTCATCCATCACACCCGGGCCGTAGGCGCGGCCGTCCTTGATGTGGAACGGGCGTTCGGCGGCCGAGCCTTCCTTGAACACGGTGTCCATGTGGGCCATCAGCAGGATTTTGGCTTTGCCGGTGCCCTTGAGAGTGGCGACCACGTGGCTGTTGTTGGCGGCCTTGTCCGGCACCAGTTCAATGCTGAAACCCAGCTGTTTCAGCTCATCCACGGCGATGTCGCGCACTTGGGTCAGGCCCGGCTCGTAGCCGGAACCGGAGTCGATGTTCACCAGGCGCTCCAGCAATTTCAGGGCCTCGCCCTTGTACTGTTCGGCATCCGCGTGGATTTGTTTGTGGGGTTCGGCGCTGTAGGCCGGTACGGCGAAGGACAAGGCCAGGGTCGCGGCCAGGAGGGTACGTGAGAAGGTGAAGAGCATGAACCGATCCTTGTTTTTGTTGGGAGGGACGCCACACCCTACCCCACTAAACCGACCGTAACCAACTCCCCTGCACTGAACTGACGCGGTTGCGCCCGCTGCTTTTGGCTTCATACAAGGCAAGGTCTGCGTCGTTGAGCCAACTGGTGGAATCGGCGTGCGTCGGTTGATACGGCGCCAGGCCGATGCTCAGGCTCGCGCGCAAGGTGGGGTCCTGGGCGTAGGCCAACGCATTGAAGCGATCGCGCAAGGCATCCATCACTTCAGTGGCGCGGTTGAGCGGCATGTCCGGCAGGATCACGCAAAACTCGTCGCCGCCGTAACGCCCGGCAAGGTCAGTGGCGCGCAAGTTCTGGCGCAGCACCTTGCTCAATTGGCGCAGGACGATATCCCCCGTCACATGACCATAGGTGTCGTTGATGGTCTTGAAGTGGTCGATGTCGATCAGGGCAATGGCCGCGCCAGCCTGGCTTCGCCGGCAGCGTTGGAATTCGATTTCCAGGTGGTCTTTCCAGGCACCGTGGTTCAGCAGGCCGGACAGGCTGTCCGTTCGGCTCAGCGCCAGCAGCTCACGCTTGTGCCGGGCCAGGGTCACAGCCTGGCGGTAGCAGATCCAGCCCAGCGCCAGCGGGTAAAGCATCAGGATCGGCAGGCAAGCATACAGCTGGGCCTGGGTGGTCACGGCGATAAACGCCGGGGCGAACATCAGCCAGGAAACGCCGATACCCAGCGCCTGCGCCACCCAACCGGCAAACATGAACCGCGGCCCGCCGATGGCGACATTGTTCATGGTCATCATCGACAGCGTCGTCACGCTGGGCAGCGGGTTGAAATGCATGGCGCCGACCCAGAAGCCTCCGCAAAAAGAGTCGAACAACAGGTTGCGGCGCTCACTGCGCAAGGCATTGGTGGCGCGCAACGTCGATTGAAAAGCCAAGTGCGGCCAGGCGAAGGCGTTGAACACCATCCAGCCCCATACCCACAATGGCGGGCTGAGCGGGTACATGCCAAACACCACGCACACGAAACCGAGCGTCAGCCCCAGGGAACGGGATTTATACAAGCGGGTAGCGAGCGGAAGTCCATTTCCTCCGACGGCTGACATAGCGTGGTGTGATCCTGGATGAATGCCTGGAGTCTATCAGGGCAACTTCAAATCGCCACTACCGCTCATAAGGCCGCTCAGTGTGAGAAACCACGGGCCAGCATCACGGCCACACCCAGCAACAGCACCGCCGTGATCCGCTGCAACAACACCCGCCGCCTGGGGTTTTCCAGCACGTGTTTGATGCGCTGGCCGAAATAGCAATACAGGCAGCCGCTGGCAAACTGCAGCGTCAGAAAGGTCAGCCCGAGAATGGCGATGTCCGCCGCCGAGCTGTGCTCCCCGGAACCGGCAAACTGCGGGAACACGGCGCTGAACATGATGATGGTCTTGGGGTTGGAAAACCCGGTCAGCAAGCCCTTGCCGAACAGGCTGCGCGAGCCTTCCACGGTACCGGCCTTGCCGATCGACACGCCGCTGCTGGTCCACTGCTTGTAGGCCAGGTAGAGGATGTAGGCCACGCCGACAAACTGGATGGTCTGGGTAATCGCGATATTGCCCTTGATCAGCTCCGAGAAGCCCACGGCAAAAATCAGGATCGAAATCAGGTACGACACACTGGCGCCAATCTGCGCCGGGATCGAACTGCGCAGGCCGTCCTTCAAGCCCAGGCTCAACAGCAGCAGGGTCATGGGGCCGGGACTGAACGTCATGGTGGCGCAAAACAACAGGAAATACAGAAACGAAGACAGCGTTAACGCACTGGTCATGGTCCGGGGCCTTGGATGGATAGAAGCAACAACAACGGGACGCGCACCCTGAGCGCGCGTCCCGGGGCACGTCAGGCGACCGCGATTTCGGTCGTGAGGGATTCGCGGTACATCAGCGCCAGGTCAGCCAGGGCTGCCTGGGCGGTCTGGTTGCGGGTTTCGAAAGCCACCAGGCCTTTCCAGTTGGTTTCGACGATGGCCTGCACCACGTCGGCATAATCGCAGTTGCCGTCGTGGATACCGAAGTGCTGATCTTGCACGCCATTGTTGTTGCTGAAGGAAATGCCTTTGATCAGGTGGTGATACTTGCGCACCACTTCGGCCGGCAAGCCGTTCTCGATGTTGGCGTGGCCGGCGTCGAGGAAGAAGTACACATTGCTGTGCGCCTGCAAACGCTCGAACACAAAAGCGTATTCCGCTTCATGGGTGAAGATGTAGTGGAACGGCCGGTAGTTGACGTAGTTGGACAGGTTTTCCAGGTAGAGATCGGTGCCCTTGGCCTCAGCATAACGCGCCAATTCCTGCACCGATTTGAGGTAATGCTCCAGCGCGACTTTCTTGGCCATCAGCACCATTTTTGGCTCGACGATGCAGCCACCGTGGATGATCAACGGCGCACCCAGACGGCTGGCGATGTCGATTTCCTTCTTCACGTATTCAACCGCCGCCGCACGGAAGGCCTCCACATCACTGCCCAGCGGCGCCTTGAAGTTGCCGTGGAAGACCGGCTTCACACCCGTTGCTTCGATTTGCGCCTGCAAACCGGCAATACGCTCTTCGGTCCAGTCATCGACCATTTCGCCAAACAGGCTGCCGTCGATGTACCAGTGGGTGCAGTTGCCCTCGACGGCCGTTTGCAGGCCCTTTTCGGCGCTCAGGTATTTCTGGTGGGCCACACCGGTACAGAACGGCACGGTAGGGTTGATCAGTTTGCTTTCCATGAAGCGATTCCTTTCGTTATGGAGCGTTAAAGTTCGATGGCCATGAAATCGGCCTTGGTCACGCCGCAATCCGGGCATGTCCAGTCTTCCGGCACCTCTTCCCAAGGGGTGCCTGCCGGGATTCCGTCTTCGGGAATGCCCAATTCTTCTACGTACATAAAACCGCAGGGTGCGCACATATAAGTCTTCATGAGAATGCGAAATCCATTGCTCGCGTGTATGAAAGTCCGCCAATTCCTGGCGAGATGGCGCGCAGTCTAGGGGAGCGGCATTGCACAAGGCAGGTAAAGTGATGCCTAATCCGGCCTAACTTCACCGGTAAAAGCACCGGTAAAGAAGAGGAAAGTTTATGTTTGTATCCGCCATCGCTTTTGTGGACGGCACTCCCAAGGTCCAGCAGATCGTCGAAGCGTTCAGCCAGGCCATCGAAAACGGCGAATGGGCGCCCGGCAGCAAGTTGCCGTCGGTGCGGGAATTGACCCAGACCCTGGGCGTCAGCAAGTTCACCCTCAATGAGGCGCTGGACCGCCTGCGCGGGCGCAACCTGCTGACCTCCAGCCAGGGCCGCGGCTACTTCGTGGCGATGGACACCGCGCGCCCAGCCTCGGTGGCCTGGGTGGACTTGCTGCCGCAGGACTTGCTCAGCGTGCTGCGTCGCCCGCTGGTCACCGCCAGCGGCGAGCTGCGCCCCGGTGGCGGCCACTTGCCGGAAGACTGGCTGAACGGCGAAGCCATCCGCCAAGCCATGCGCAGTGTCGTGCGCGCGCCATCGCTGCGCATCGCGGGGTTAGGCACGCCAGCCGGACTGCTGCCCTTGCGCCAAGCCCTGCAACAGAAGCTGCACAGCGAAGGTTTATCGGTGCCGCTGGAGCAAATCATCACCACGCCCAACACCGTTCAGGGCCTGGACATGCTCATGCGCCTGCTCGCCCGCCCTGGCGACACGGTGCTGCTGGACGCGCCGTGCTACTTCAACTTCCACGCCAACCTGGCCCTGCACGGGGTCAAGGTGGTGACCATCGCGCGCCGCCCCGACGGCTTCGACTTCACCGCTCTGGAACACTTGCTCGCCGAGCACCGCCCCAGCCTGTACCTGACCACCAGCGTGCTGCATAACCCCACCGGCCACTCGTTCAGCCCCAGCCAGGCGTTTCGCCTGCTGCAACTGACCCGGCAATACCACTGCCATATCGTCGAGGACGACCTCTACGGCGACCTTCATCCAAACCCACCACCGCGCCTGGCCGCCCTCGCCGGGCTGGACCAGGTCACCTACTTGTCAGGCTTTTCGAAAATCCTCAGCGCCAACACCCGCGTCAGCTACGTGGTGGCCGCGCCGCAACTGGCGGCCAACCTGACCAATATGAAGTTGATGAGCGGCGGCGTGACTTCGGAGCTGTTCGAGCAGATTGTGTACCGCATGCTCAGCGAAGGCAGTTATGCCAAGCATCGCAAACGCATGGTGCAGCGTCTGATGGAGTCTGGCGGGCGCGTCGAACAATGGCTCAAACGCTGTGGCTGCGAGCTGCCGATGGCCTATGAAGGCGGGATGTTTATCTGGGCGCGCTTGCCACCGGGGGTGAATGGCGAGCTGCTGGCTCAAGAGGCGTTGAAACGCAGCCTGGTGTTGGCGCCGGGAGCGTTGTTCGGCTATGACCCGGCCCACCGTGATTCGATGCGGTTTAACGTGGCCCACACCGATGAGCCACGGGCGCAGCGGGTGTTTGAAGCGTTGTTGCTCAAGGCCGTGCGCGGCCCTTGAGCATGCCGTGGTTGACCAGCAAGGTGCGCATGGCGTTGCGGGTGATGCCCAACAAGTCCGCCGTGCGCAATTGGTTGAAGCCACAAAAGGCAAAGGCTTCGCGCACGATCAAGTCTTCGATGTCGTGCAGCAGCGTATCCCCCGGCACCTCGAACAACCTCAGCAGTTGCTCACGCACGACCTCCTGAGGAATGCGCGGCGCGCCGTTGTTGGCGCTGGCATGCAGTGCACTGAGCCCGGCAGAAAACTTCAGGTGGCTGGGCATGATCGGCTTGTCACCGGCCACCAACAGGGCCAGGTGCACCACGTTTTCCAGCTCGCGGATATTCCCCGGCCAGGGGTAATCCAGCAGCGCCTGAGTGGCGGATTCCGAGAGCATCGGCTCAGCGATTTTCAGCTTGGCGCTGTACAGCCGCCGGAAGTGTTCCACCAGCGGCAGGATATCCAGCGGCCGCTCACGCAGGGGCAGCACCTGCACCTGGGCGACGTTGATCCGGTAGAACAAGTCGAGACGGAAATTGCCCGCCTCCACCGCCTGTTCCAGGTCGATGTTGGTGGCGGTCACCAGGCGAATATTGATCTTGATCGGCTTGCGCGAGCCCACCCGTACCACTTCCTGCTCTTGCAGGACGCGCAGCAACTTCACCTGTAAAGGCAGCGGCAGGTCGCCGATTTCATCCAGGAACAGCGTGCCGCCGTCCGCCTCTTCAAACCAGCCGCCGCGCCGGCCCACTGCACCGGAAAACGCCCCCGCCTCATGCCCGAAAAACTCGCTCTCGGCGAGGGTTTCGCTGATGGCGCCACAGTTCACCGGCACAAAGGCACCGGTGCGTCCGCTGGCGCTGTGAATGTAGCGCGCGACCAGTTCCTTGCCGGTGCCCGTCTCGCCGTTGATCAACACCGGCGCTTCACTGGGGCCCACGCGTTTTAAATAATCGAGCAGTTGCAGCGAGCGCGGGTCGGAAAATACCAAAGCCTTGGCGCGGATCGACAACGGGTCTTTTTCGCCCTGGGGCAAAGTCAGGATCGGCGTGGGCTGCCCGTGGGGACGGTTCATGGACTATTTCCCGGCGGCGAGATAAAGAAGTGAGCGTGACTTTACCCAGCCGCACATATAACCAGAAATATTAAAAATTCATTAGCACATAACCATTTAACAGAACTCAGACCACTCAAAACCCACCGTAACGGCAATTTTGCCTCGTCGTGTATCTGCCTGTCGCCAGATACACTGCAATACAAAGGGCACAAGGCAAGGGGCTCGCCAGTGGCTAGACTGCGCCCCAATAAGCATTTAACGAGGAAGGCAGCATGGATCATGTCGATCACATCCTGATCGTCGATGACGACCGGGAGATCCGCGAACTGGTGGGCAATTACCTGAAGAAAAACGGCATGCGCACCACCGTCGTCGCTGACGGCCGCCAGATGCGCAGCTTCCTCGAGACCACTCCCGTCGACTTGATCGTACTGGACATCATGATGCCCGGCGACGATGGCCTGCAGCTGTGCCGCGAGTTGCGCGTAGGCAAGCACAAAGCCACGCCGGTGCTGATGCTGACCGCCCGCAACGATGAAACCGACCGCATCATCGGCCTGGAAATGGGCGCCGATGACTACCTCGTCAAACCCTTTGCTGCCCGCGAGCTGCTGGCACGGATCAACGCTGTGCTGCGTCGCACACGCATGCTGCCACCGAACCTGGTGGTCAGCGAAACCGGGCGCCTGATCCGTTTTGGCCGCTGGCGCCTGGACACTACCGCCCGCCATTTGCTCGACGAGGACAACACGCTGGTGGCCTTGAGCGGTGCGGAGTATCGCTTGCTGCGAGTGTTTCTCGACCACCCCCAACGCGTACTGAACCGCGACCAATTGCTCAACCTGACCCAAGGCCGCGACGCCGATTTGTTCGATCGCTCCATCGACCTGCTAGTGAGCCGCCTGCGCCAACGCCTGCTGGATGATGCCCGCGAGCCGGCCTACATCAAAACCGTGCGCAGCGAGGGCTACGTGTTTTCCCTCGCCGTGGAAATCCTCGGGGCTGACCAATGAAAGGGCGCTTGGGCTGGCCACGCACCCTGGCGTCGCAACTGTCGCTGATCTTTTTGATCAGCCTGGTGTGCGCCCATGGTTTGTCCTTCAGCGCGCAGTTCTACGAGCGCTACATCAGCGCGCGTACGGCGATGCTCGGTAATCTGGAAAACGATGTGGCCACCTCGGTGGCGATCCTCGACCGCCTGCCAGCCGACGAGCGCGCCAGCTGGCTGCCGCGGCTCGACCGGCAGAATTACCGCTACCTGCTCAACGCGGGCGAGGCCGGGGAACCGATGAACAGCGAAGACGTGCCGATGGCCGCCACTTCCATCTCGGACGCGCTGGGCGAGCACTACGCCCTGACCTTTCGCGATATTCCCGGCATGCAAAAGCACTTCCAGGCCCACCTGACCCTGGCCGATGGTAACCCCATCACCCTCGACGTACGCCCCGCCGCCCTGCCCGTCGCCTACTGGCTGCCGGTGGTGCTGGTGCTGCAATTGGCGCTGCTGCTGGGCTGCACCTGGATCGCCGTGCGCCTGGCCATCCGCCCGTTGACCCGCCTGGCCCGCGCCGTGGAAACCCTGGACCCGAACGCCCACCCGACCCCTCTGGACGAAGGCGGCCCTACTGAAGTCGCCCATGCGGCGGCGGCGTTCAACGAGATGCAAAAGCGCATCGCCGAATACCTCAAGGAACGCATGCAGATCCTCGCGGCGATTTCCCATGACCTGCAAACGCCCATCACCCGCATGAAACTGCGCGCCGAGTTCATGGAAGACTGCGCCGAGCGCGACAAACTCTGGAGCGACTTGAGCGAAATGGAGCACCTGGTGCGTGAGGGCGTGGCCTACGCGCGCAGCGTGCACGGCGCGACCGAGGCCAGCCACCGGATTGATCTGGATGCGTTTCTCGACAGCCTGGTGTTTGACTATCAGGACATGCACAAGCAGGTCAGCCTCAGCGGCAAAAGCGCGGTGGTGTTGGACACCCGGCCGCATGCCTTGCGCCGGGTGCTGGTGAACCTGGTGGACAACGCCTTGAAATTCGCCGGCAGCGCGGAACTGGAGGTGGGTTCGACGGCGGCGGGCGAGCTGTCGATCAAGGTGCTGGATCGCGGGCCCGGGATTGCCGAGGATGAATTGGCGCAGGTCATGCAGCCGTTTTACCGGGTGGAAAGTTCGCGCAATCGCGGGACTGGCGGCACGGGATTGGGGTTGGCGATTGCGCAGCAGCTGGCGGTGGCGGTCGGCGGGTCGTTGCGCTTGAGCAATCGGGCTGGCGGGGGGTTGTGTGCCGAGATCCGGGTGGGGCTTTGAGCAGGCGGTGTGGGAGATTCTATGGTTGAGGGGCAACCCTCAACCAACCTTCGGTTGGTATTCGTTTTGCCCTTTCAGCAAAGCAAATACCACCCGAGCAAGCTTGCGAGCCAACATTACCAGTACCTGAGTGGTGCTATATCCCCGTGCCCGCTGCGCCTGGTAAAACTCCTTCCATGCTGCAGTCCGGCTAGCCGCCATTGCTGCGTTATGCAGAAGGCGCCGCGCTTCTGAGTCGCCGCGCTTGCTTAAACTGCGCCGATTATCTTTCTGCCCGGACTTGGAGACGCGCAAGTCCATACCCAAGAAAGCGATAAATGCGTCCGCGTTTCTAAAGTCCCCTCGCTGGAAGCTGGTAATCAAGCGAGCCCCGGTCAAAAAACCGATACCTTCAACGCTCATGCAACGTTTGAGTTGGCCCAGTAACCCAGCCTCTTTCAGTCGATCGCTGATCATTTTTTCGATCAGTCCTTCAAGTCTTTGCATCGACTTCATTTGCTCGGCAAAAGAGGCCTTCAACAGCGGTTCATTCGCCCAGCTTTGCGTCAGGCTAACGCGAGCTTGAACCAGGGCGGCACGGCGGCGGAAAAGGCTCAACAGTTGGCGATAAAGAGGGGACGGCGGCGTCCAGGGGCGAAGCTCGTCGGCTTCTTTTCGCAAATACCGTACTAGTAATTGGGCATCCAGGGCATCAGTTTTGGCACGAACCTTCACACTTTTACGGTAATGACTGAGTTCATAACCACCGACCATGTAGATAACGCAGCCAGCTTCATAGGCCAGATCAGCAAACTCCAAGTGGTAGGTGTTGGTGGCCTCAATGGCGATAGCAACGCTGCCTGGTAAAGCCCTCAGCCACTTTTTGATAGCGGCTTTGGTATTCGGGATTGCTTCCAAAAGATCGAGATCGGCGTGATAAATCACCAATTCATTTTTTGCGACATCAATACCAACAATCGGCTTGGAGACGGGAACTGGCATTGCCATAGTGACTTCCTCCGGGCTAAGGTTTTGAGCACTTGAAGGGCTCACCCAGAGGCGCAGGCTTGTTCCTATCGTCGGTCATAGCCAGATGCATTCTTTATCGGCGCTTGGGTGAAAGGAGGAGGGGCGAAATCTCCCACGGTCTGTACTGCGCCAACAGTCAGAATCTGGCTTTGTCCCTCCTCCTCCCTTCAAGTCCTAGCATACAAGCTGGCTTGCCTGCGATGACGGCGCATCAGTTGTTGATGCAGTGACTGACAAGCCGCTATCGCAGGCAAGCCAGCTCCCACAGAAAAGCAGAACCGATCCCCATCACCCAGGCAGCGGAATCACCCGCAACCGCCGCACCGACTTATACGAAAAACTTGAATAAATCTCCTTGACGCACGGCAGCGTCTGCAACACCTCCCGGGCAAACTCGCCAAACGACTCCAGATCCTTGGCCACCACTTCAAGCAAAAAATCATAGCGCCCCGACACGTTATGACACGCCACCACTTCAGGAATCTCCAGCAACCGCTGCTCAAACGCCCGGGCGATTTCCTGGGTGTGGCTCTCCATCATGATGCTGACAAACGCCGTCACCCCATACCCCAATGCCTTCGGCGACAGGATGGCCTGATAGCCGCTGATCACGCCGCTCTCCTCGAGGTTGCGCACCCGACGCCAACAGGGCGAAGTGGTCAGGGAAACCCGGTCGGCCAATTCGGCCACGGTCAGACGGGCATTGCCTTGCAACGCGTTTAAAAGGGCTTTGTCGGTGCGGTCCAGACTGACGGGCATGGTTTGCCTCATTTCATTATTTTTATGGGTTTTTCATCCCGTAACACGGGATTTGTCGGCACTTTTTGCAAAGTTCATCTGTGGTTATGAGCATAGCATTGTAGGAAATAAGGAGCGTCCGACATGAACAATAAACACAATGCATTCGGCTTTTCCACCCGCGCCATCCACCACGGCTATGACCCCAAAGACCACCATGGCGCCCTCGTGCCGCCAATCTATTTGTCCGCCACGTTCGCGTTTCCCACTGCCGAATATGGCGCTGCCTGCTTTGCCGGGGAGGCGAACGGGCACTTTTACACACGCATTTCCAACCCGACCCTGGCCCTGCTGGAGTCACGCATGGCGACCCTGGAAAACGGCGAAGCAGCGGTAGCCTTCAGCTCCGGGATGGGCGCGATTGCCGCAACGTTCTGGACCCTGTTGCGCCCCGGCGATGAGGTGATCGTCAGCCAGACCGTGTACGGCTGCACCTTTGCGCTGCTGCACCACGGCATCGGAGAATTCGGCATCAAGGTGCGCCATGTCGACCTCACCGACCTTGACGCTCTAAGCGCCGCGCTTACGCCCGCCACGCGCATGATTTACTGCGAAACCCCGGCCAACCCCAACCTGCGCCTGGTGGACATCGCCGCCGTGGCCACCCTCGCCCATCAACACCCCAATGTCACCATGGTGGTCGACAACACTTATTGCACACCCTACCTGCAACGGCCGCTGGAACTGGGTGCCGACGTGGTGGTGCATTCGGCCACCAAATACCTCAGCGGCCATGGCGATATCACTGCCGGTATCGCCGTGAGCAGCCACGCCCTGGCGCAACGCATCCGCCTGCAAGGGCTCAAGGACCTGACCGGCGCGGTGATGTCGCCCCAGGATGCCTCCTTGCTGATGCGCGGCCTCAAGACCCTGGCCCTGCGCATGGACCGCCATTGCAGCAATGCCCGGGCGGTCGCCGAAGCGTTGCAGGCGCACCCCGCCGTGCAGTGGGTAACCTACCCGGGCCTGCGATCTTTCCCACAATACGAACTGGCGGCGCGTCAGATGAAACAGGCCGGCGGCATGATTGCCTTTGAACTCAAGGGCGGGATCGACACCGGCCGGCGCTTCATGAATGCGCTCAAGCTGTTCACCCGCGCGGTCAGCCTGGGCGATGCGGAATCACTGGCCCAGCACCCGGCCAGCATGACCCACTCCACCTACACCCCCGAAGAGCGCGCGCAACACGGCATCAGCGAAGGTCTGGTGCGGTTGTCGGTCGGGCTGGAGGATGTGGCCGATCTGCTCGCGGACGTCCAGCAGGCGTTGGCCAAATGCGCCCGGGCCGCGCCCCGCCAGGCGATGATGGCGGGGCATGCCGTGAGATAAGCCCCTCGCTTGGCGTTATCCTTTCCCACAAACGGTGGTCGGACAGGTCCGACCATCGTTATGCGTTTTTAATCTGATTTTTTGCAGATTGGATCCCCCTGCTTTTGCCAGGCTGTACTAGGATACGTCTCGGCGGGTGCACTATCACTGTAGGTTATTCAACGCTGTCACCTTCTTAAACCCCGTCGCTATAAGGCTGAATTCCTACACTCGAAACTCATGGATGAACTGATGAACTCACACCTGTTCCCACATATAGGCAAGGTCATCGCCAGCACCGGCAGTCGCCATTTCCCACGCATGCTGCATGACCTGATCCTCACCCAACTGGCAGTGGACGCCACGCATATCACGCAATTACGGGTGAACCCCGAAGGGCACGCCCGCCGCAAGATCAGCCCGGTCTACACCGATTCGGTGGCGGCCCTGGGCGAAGAGCAACCCGCCGCACAACTGCACCTCACGCGCCGCAAGGACGATGTGCGCTATGTGCTGTCGGTGTACCGCTCACACCAGTCCGAAAGCTTCTCGCCACAGGAGCGCAGCATGCTGCAGGACTTCTCCACCTTGCTACTGCCCATGGTGGAAAAGCACATCGCCGCGATTCAACCGTGCCGCCAGGACAGCGAACCGGTCATGCCGAAAAGCCAGGGCATCGAAACCCTGCGCCGGCGCATTGAGGAGCGGCTGGTACAGTCGGGGCTGACCCTCTCCAACCGTGAACTGGAAGTGTGCGTGGGCTTGCTCGCCGGGCGCACCGCGCCGGAGTTGGCGGAGCAACTGGCGCTGAAGGTCAATACCATTGAAAGCTACCTCAAACGGGCGGCGATCAAACTGGGGATCAGCGGGCGGCATTCGTTGTTGCGGTGGATGTATTCGACTGATGACACCACCCATTTTTAAGTCATCACGGATCTAAAATGTGGGAGCGGCGGTGCGACGATTCGACTTGCTCGCGAATGCGGTGTATCAGCCAGAAAATTTGGTGCTGATCCACCGCATTCGCGAGCAAGCCCGCTCCCACATTTGATCTCCATTTGTCGGTGAGACCTGCTCCGCTCAGTCCCGCGCCAACGCCTCAATCGGGTCCAGCCGCGCCGCATTCCTTGCCGGCACAAAGCCAAACACAATCCCGATCAGCGTCGAGCATGCAAACGCAGTAATGATCGAGCCCACTGAAAACACCATCTCCCATTCCTTCACAAACAACGAAAACAGGTAGCCGATGGCATAGGACAGCGAGATCCCGATGATCCCGCCGATCAGGCACACCATCACCGCTTCCACCAGAAACTGCTGGCGAATGTCTGATTGGCGCGCGCCCACCGCCATGCGAATGCCGATCTCGCGTGTGCGTTCGGTGACCGACACCAGCATGATATTCATCACGCCAATGCCGCCCACCAGCAACGAAATCACCGCAATCAGCGACAACAGCAACGCCAGGGAGCGGCTGGTTTTCTGCACGGTCTGCATGATGCTGTCGAGGTTGTTGGTGAAGAAATCCTTGGTCCCGTGGCGTTGCAGCATCAGTTTGTTGACGTTGTCTTCGACCACCTTGCTCGGCTGGCCGTCCTTGATGCGCACCGTGATGCTGTCCAGGTGGCGCTGGCCCAACAAGCGCCCCGCCGCCGTTTCATACGGCACCCACACGTTCAGCGCCTTGCTGGCGGCAAACATGTTTTTGTTGTCGGCCGTCACGCCGATCACCGTGCACGGCAGGTTGCCCACCAGGATCACCTGGCCCAACGGGTCAACATTAGGCCCGAACAAACGGTGACGGGTGTTGTGGTCGATCACCACCACCTGCGCCTGACGCCGCGCATCGCTTTCGCTGAAGGCGATGCCGGCTTCGAGTTTCAGCCCCTTCACTTTGAAGTAGCGATCACTGACGCCATTGACCTGCGCATCCACGTCAATATTGCCAAAACGCAGCAACAGGTTACGCCCCACCACCGGCGTGGCGCTGTCGACGTAATACAGCTGGTTGAGCGCCTCCACATCCGAGGGCATCAAGGTCTCGATGGCCGAGGCGCGGCTGTCGCCAAAACTGGTGCCGGAAAAGATGTCGATGGTGTTGCTGCCGATCGCCTGGATGTCCTTGAGCACATAACGTTTGGCACCCTCGCCAATCGCCGAGATCGACACCACCGAGGTGATGCCGATCACGATGCCGAGCATGGTCAGCAAGGTGCGCATGCGATGGGACACCAGCGCGACCCAGGCCATGTTGAAGGCTTCCTTGAACAACCCCAGGCTCGCCACCAGACGCCGCGCGCCGCTGCGCCGAGGCTCGATCGGGGCCTCACTCGGCTGCTCCAGGCTGACGCTGTCGTTGGTCTTGTCGCTGACAATCTGGCCATCGCTGACTTCGACGATGCGCTGGGCATTCGCCGCCACCTTGGGGTCGTGGGTCACGATGATCACCGTATGCCCCGCCGCGTGCAGCTCGGCGAGGATGCGCATCACCTCCTTGCCGCTGTGGGTATCGAGGGCGCCGGTGGGCTCGTCGGCAAGGATCACTTCGCCGCCGTTCATCAATGCCCGCGCAATGCTCACCCGCTGCTGCTGCCCGCCGGACAGCTGGCTGGGCCGGTGCGTGGTATGCCCCGCCAGCCCCAGCCGCTCAAGCAACTCCCGCGCGCGGCTGTGGCGCTGAGTTTCCGGTGTGCCGGCGTAAATCGCCGGCATTTCCACGTTGTGCAAAGCGCTGAGATGCGCGAGCAAGTGATAACGCTGGAAGATGAAACCGAAGTAGTCGCGACGCAGCTCCGCCAACTGTTCGTCACCCAGCGAGCGGGTCTCGATGCCGTTGATTTTGTAGCTGCCGGCGGTGGCGTAATCCAGGCCGCCGAGGATGTTCATCAGCGTGGACTTCCCCGAGCCCGAGGCACCGATGATCGCCACCATTTCCCCGGCATGGATCGTCAAATCGATGCCCTTGAGCGCAATGAATTCGCGCTCGCCGGCCATGAAGCTACGGGTGATGCCCTTGAGTTCCAACAGTGGCTGGGTCATCCGTCAGCTCCCCGCCACGGCGGGTGTCGGGTCGCCGATCACCACTTTATCGCCCTCGGCCAAGCCTTCGAGGATCTGCACCTTGACGTTGTTATTGATGCCCGTCTTGACGTCCCGCGACACCGCCCTGCCCTTGGCATCCAGCACTCGCAACGAGTAGCTGCCATCGTTGTTACGCGCACCGAGCGCCGCCACCGGCACCATCAAGGCGGCTTGGGCGGTGTCGAGCACGATACGCACCTGGGCGGTCATGGCAATGCGCAGGCGGTGGTCGGGGTTGGGCACATCGAACAGCGCGTTATAGAACACCGCTGTGTTCTGCTTCGGGGTGCCTGCGGTCTGGGTTTCAAGGAAGTTCTGCGGCGCCGGTTCCGTGCCGCGCAGCTTGGCGTAGTAGCGCTTGTCGGCCTCGCCAAGGATGGTGAAATACACTTGCTGGCCGGGGCTGATATGGATCACATCGGCTTCCGAGACCTGGGCCTTGACGGTCATAGTGTCCAGGTCGGCAAGTTTGAGCAGCACAGGCGCCAGTTGGCTGGCGATCACGGTCTGGCCTTCCTGGGTGACGATGCCGACGACGTCGCCCTCGATAGGCGCGTTGATACGGGTGTAGTCCAGGTTGACCTTGGCGGTGTCGATCTGGATGTGCGCGCTCTTGATCTGCGCATCCAGCGACAACAGGTTGGCTTGCTGCACCTGATAGGTGGATTCGGCGTCTTCGAAGTCCTGGCGCGAGACGGACTCGTCGATCTGCAGGCCTTTGTAGCGCTCGTACACCGACTTGGCTTGCTTGAGCTGGGCCGCCGTGGCGCGGCGCTGGGCCTGCAGGTTTTCTTCATCGACCTGGGCTTTGCGCAGGGTGTTCTGCAGGATCAGCGGGTCGATTTCAGCGAGCCACTGGCCTTTCTTGACCTTGTCGCCAACCTTGACCTTCAGGGACTTGAGCTGGCCGGAGACCTGGGCGCCGACGTCGACCTGTTTGATGCCTTCGAGCAGGCCGGTGGCCAACACGGCGTTTTCAATGTCACCGCGTTCGGCGGTGGCCGTGAGGTATTGGGGGGCGTCGGCAGGGGCCTGGACGGCGTAGACCACCAGGCCGATGGCGACTGCCAATACGGTGAGCATTCCGAGTTTGCGTAACTTTGACTTTTCCATAAATGACCGTGAAGTGGTGATTTGGGTTTGGTGCCTGTTGACTGTGTACATATCCGTTTTTTTGGTAACGGCCGCCTACGGTTCCGCTCTTACAGCGGCTCACTTTTGAAAAGCGCAAAAGTAAGCAAAACGCTCTTGCCCCACCACTCGGCACCTCGCTCAGGCTCGGTGTGCCCGCACTCCGGCTTGAATCCGTGGGCCGCCGCCATGGGCCATCCCTGGCGCATCGCGGCTAACCCGGCGTCCTGCCGGGTTACCCACGGCTTCAAGCCTGCGTTCGGCCAGCGTGGTTTAACGGGGCGCGCAAGATCAAGATCAAAAACAAAGCCGAGGCGGCCTGAAAGCCGACCTGTTTTTTGAATCCACTCTCGGTCAACTGTGGGAGCTGGCTTGCCTGCGATGGCATCAACTGGGTGTAACTGTAAGACCGAGATGGCTGCATCGCAGGCAAGCCAGCTCCCACAGAAAAGCGGATCAGAGCCACAGTCTGCTTTTGATCTGGCTTTTGATCTCAATCGCCCCGTAAAACCACGCTGGCCGAACGCAGGCTTTGGAGCGTGGGCAACCCGGCAGGACGCCGGGTTAGCCGCGATGGGCCAAGGATGGCCCATGGCGGCGGCCCACGGTCCAAAGCCGGAGTGAGGGCACACCGAGCCACAGCGAGGTGCCGAGTGGTGGGGCGAGAGCCTTTTGGTTACTTTTGGGCTCTTCCAAAAGTGACCCGCTGTAAGAGCGGAACCATAGGCGGCCTTTACCGAAGAAACGGATATGTACGCCGAGACAATCACGAAACCACCTCCCCAACCCCAACCCCAACCCGCTCCAACCACCACCCCGCCAACCCCACCACATTCGGCGCCTTGAGCAACGTAAAGTGATTCCCGGCGCCATACCAAACCTGCAAACCACTCCCCTGCTTGCCCCACCCTTCAACCATCAACCCCTGCTCCCGCTGATTCCCCGCTGCATCCAGCGCAGGGTCCTGTGCCAACACCAACCGCACCACCCCGTCAAACCGCCGCGCCGGCCGGTAAACCGTGCGCAACGCAGCCGCATACGTGCGCGCCGGCCCGTCCATCGCGTCCACCGCAGCCCGCCCCGGCAACAACCCCACGCCGACCATGCCGGCATGCAAAGCCTGGCGCTGCGACGCCTCATCCCAACCGGCAAACGCCGCTAGATCAATCCCCAGCGATTTACCGGCCGACAACTGCATCGCCTCAACCAACCGCACCAACGCCGCTGTGGTTGTATAAGGCTTTGCAACACCGCCCGGCGACTCACTGTCGATCACTGTGAGCGAGGCCACCTCGCGCCCGGCCGCCTGCAACCGCAATGCCATTTCCAGTGCAACCCAGCCGCCAAACGAATGCCCCACCAGATGCACCGGCCCCTGCGGGCACTCCTGCGCCAGCGCCGCCAGATAACACGCGGCGGCCGCTTGCACCTGGCTATGGGGCACCGCCTCGCCATCCAGCCCGCGCGGTTGCAAGCCGAACAGCGGCCAGTCACGCCCAAGTGCTTCGCCCAGGCCCACAAACCCGGTGACGCTGTCTCCCGCTCCCGGCACACAGAACACCGGCGCGTACCCCGCACGGCCGCTCTGGATGCGCAGCAGCGGTTGATGCGCTGCCTCGGCAACCGGCACGCTGGCGGCCAATGCTTCGTTCATTGCCCGGCCCAACGCTTGAATATGCGGCGCCTGCATCATGCTCTGGTGCTCGCCCGGCACCTCGACCTGACGCAATTGCCCCGGGGCCAAAACGTCAGCCCAGCCCAGGCTTTCACTGCGCCGCGACAGTTCGGTCGGGCGCTCCACGGCGCTGAACAACTGCACCGCAATCGGCAGCGGGAACAGGCTGTAATGCGCCAGCGCATGCCCGTGCCCCACTTCGCGCTCGATAAAACTCAAGAGGTCCGCGTCCGTAGCTTCTGCCATTTGCGCGTATAGCAGACCTTGATCGCGAAGGCGTTGCAGCAGGCCCGCAACGTCCAGCTGTCCAATGCCTGCCTCCAGGCCTTCAAGGCTCGCCAGTTCATTCACACCTCCCTGTGATTTCCAATACGCCGTGCACTGCAACAGCAAGTGCCGCTTGAGCGCGTCCGGCCCGCTCCAGCGCGCTTTGCCCTGATCGGTCAGGCGCGGCACGTAGCTGTCGATCAAGCCGAGGAACGCGACCGGCTCATCCAGCCCCAGCAGTTGCAGGGCGACTTCATAGGCCAGCACACCGCCAAACGACCACCCTGCAACGCGGTAAGGGCCATGGGGCTGAATCTCGCGAATCAGCCCGACCAGGCGCGCCGCCAGGCCTTCCATGGTGTTCAGGTGCGCCTCGCCGAGCGTGGTGCCCGGCAGGCCATAGATCGGGTAGTCGCCCGGCAAATGCTGGCCGAGCGCCGGGAAGTACACGTCCATGCCGCTGAATTCGTGAACCAGGAACAACGGCGGCTGCGAGCCGCTGCTGCGTACGGTAATCACTGCGCTGTCACGCAGCGGTTCATCCGTGCGCTGGTGCACCATCGCCGCCACCGAGGCCACGCTGGCGTACTGGAACAGCTCGGCCAGGGACACCTGCAATCCCGCCTCCTCCATCAGGTTGACCAGCCGGATCGCCAGCAACGAGTGCCCGCCCAGCTCAAAGAAACTGTCATGACGCCCCACCTGTTCCAGCTTCAACACGCCCGCCCACAACTGCGCCAGGGTCTGCTCCAGCGCGCCCACCGGCGCTTCGAAATCGCGACTGTGCAAGGCTTCCAGCGCGGGCACTGGCAAGGCTTTGCGGTCGACCTTGCCGTTGGCCGTCAACGGCAACTGCACCAGCGGCACATAAGCCGACGGCAGCATGTAGTCCGGCAGTTGGCCTTGCAGATGGGCCCTGACGCTGTCGAGGCCAACCGGCTCACCCGCCCAGGTGAAATACGCCACCAGACGCTTGTCGCCCGGCACGTCTTCACGGGCCAGCACCACCACGTCCTGGATACCGGCAAAAGCCCCAAGCCGCGCTTCGATTTCACCCAATTCAATACGGAAACCGCGAACCTTCACCTGATCGTCGTTGCGCCCGATGCACTCCAGCAAGCCCTCTGCGTTCCAACGCCCGAGGTCGCCGGTGCGGTACATCCAGTGGCCCTCGTTGAACGGGTCCGCCACAAACTTTTCGGCGGTCAGTTCAGGCCGGTTCAGATACCCCTTGGCCACGCCATCGCCGCCAATGCAGATTTCACCGGTCACGCCCAAGGGCACCGGCTGCAACTGCGCGTCCAGCACATGGATTTGCGTGTTGGAAATTGCCCGCCCGATAGGCACGCTGTCGGCGTTTTCGGCAATCGCGTGCACTTCATGGGTGGTGGCGTAGGTGGTGGTTTCCGTCGGCCCGTAACAATGCACCAGGCGCAAGGCCTTGGCACGCGCCAACAGGCTGCGGAAGGCCGCCGGGTCGGCGCGTTCACCGCCGCACAGCAAAATGCGCAAACCGGCCAGCGCCTCAGGAATCATCTGCACGTACTGGTTGAACAGCGCAGTGGTCACGAACAGTACCGTGGCGCCGTTCAAGGCGGCGCCGAACGCTACCGGGTCGAGCAAAGTGGCGTGGTCGATCACCTGCACCTGGCCGCCATTGAGCAGCGCACCCCACACGTCCATGGTGCTGGCGTCGAACGCCGGGTTGGAGGCAAAGGCCACGCGGTCGCTGGCGTTGAAATCGGCGTAACCGTTATTCAGCACCAGCCGCGTGATGCCGCGATGGGGCACCAATACGCCTTTCGGCGTGCCGGTGGAGCCGGAGGTGTACATGATGTACGCCACGCTGTCCGACGATTGCGACAGGCCCGGGTTGTGATTCGGGTGCGGGTCTAGGGCCAGGGTGTCCAGGTCCAGGCGCTGCGCCGGGTAATCGACGGTCGCGCCGCTGTGGGTCAACAGCCATGTCGCGCCACTGTCCTGCACCATAAAGCCCTGGCGCTCGGCCGGCGCGTTGATGTCCAGCGGCACATAGGCTGCGGCGCATTTGAGCACAGCCAGTTGGCTGACCAGCAGGTCGAGGGAACGCGGCAACAGGATCGCCACGTTGTCGCCGGGCCTTACGCCCAGGCCCAGCAGGTGGTGGGCCAGCCGGTTGGCGCGTGTGTTCAGTTCGCCATAACTCAGAACCTGTTCGCCGTGCAGCGCGGCCGCCGCATCGGGGCGCGCCTGCGCCTGGGCTTCAAACAGACGCTGCACCGTGTGCTCGCGAGGAAACACGCGGGCGGTGGCATTGAAGCCCGCCAGTTGTTGAAGCTCGGCGGGCGGCAGAATCGGCAAGTGGCTGATGGCGATATCACGGTTGTGTTCCAGCGCGGCCACCACCTGCTCCAGCGCGATACTCAGGTAATCACACACACGCCGGGCGCCCTGCCCCATGGCCTTTAGGCTGAACCCGTGACCCAGGTCATCCACACTCATCGACAGCCCGTAGTTGGTGTGCTCCTCGGCCTTGAGCAACTGAATGCCGTGCCACGCCTCAGCCACTCCACCGGCCTGCGGCGCGCTGTGGCGGTAGTTGAACAGCACGTTGAACAGCGGCGTATTCAGCGCCACCGCGCTGCAACGCTGGGCCAGCGCCAAGGGCGCATGTTCATGGCTGAGCAGTTGGGTCAGGCGCGCGTGGGTGGCACGCAGTGCATCACGCACCGGGTTTTCACCGAGATCGACCCGCAACGGCAAGGTGTTGATGAACACCCCCATCGCCCGTTCGGCGCCCTCGCCCCCTTGCAGGCGGCCAAGCATCACGGTGCCGAACACCACGTGCTCGCGGCCGCTGACCTTGCCCAGCACCTGCGCCCAGGCCAAATGCATCAGGCTGGCGGCACTCACTCCCGACTGGCGCGCCTGGGTCCGCAGGCGCTGGCTCAGGTGCGGATCCAGCGCCAATCGCGCCGTTTCATCCGCGCCCAACGCAGCTACCTCAGTGGGTTCATCGATGTCACCGAGCATCTCGCGGAAGAAGGTTTCATGGTCCTCAAGACCCAACCGGGTCTGGGCCACATAGTTGCGATATGGCACAGCCGCGCCCAGCGTGGCTTCGGTGCCCGACAGGTGAGCCTGCAACTCATGCTGCAGGATTTCCAGGGCGATGTGGTCCATCACCAGATGGTGGAACAGCAACGTGGCGACCACTCGGTGTGGTTCCCGGGTGTACACCAGGCGAATCAGCGGCGCCAGGCCCAGGTCCAGGCGCTGCGGCACCGGGCAGGTTTCCACACTTAAGGCTGCCGCACGCCACACCACTTGCACCGGCTCTTCCAGGCCGTCCCAATGGAACGAGGAACGCAGGATGTCGTGGCGCTGAATCACCGCCTGCAGCGCGTGGGCAAAGGCGTCCAGACGCTGCTGGCTGTCGAAGGCAAACTGCGCCTGCAGCAGGTACTCATCCGGCCCTTGCACAGCACGGTGCTGATAGAGCATGCCCGCCTGCAACGGCGCCAGCGGGTAGATGTCCTGCACGTTCGCTGCACCGCCGGGGATACACGCGACAACACGGTCGATGGCCAGTTGGTCCAGCTGAATCAACGGCAACATGCCCGGCGTGATATGCGTGCAATCCGCTGCAATGCCATTGTCCGGCACCGCCACTTCACGTCCCCCACCCAGCGCCGCGGCCAGGCCGGCCAGGGTCGGCTGGCCGAACAGCACTTTCACGTCTGCCGACAAGCCCAGGCGGCGCATGCGCCCCATCAGGCTGACCGCCAGCAACGAGTGGCCGCCCAGCTCGAAAAAGTTGTCGTGCCGGCCCACGCGCTCCACGCCCAGCAGCTCGGCCCACAGGCTTGCCAGGGCGATTTCGGTATCGCCCTCGGGCGCTTCATACTCACGCACCACCACCGAATCCAGGCCCGGCACGGGCAGCGCCTTGCGGTCGAGCTTGCCGTTGGGGCTCAGGGGGAATGCCTCGAGGTGGACGAACACGGCGGGAACCATGAACTCCGGCAGGTGTTGCAACAGATGGCTGCGCAACGTCTCGATGCCGGTCAAAGCGCCGGTGTAATACGCGAGCAGCCGGTTGTCACGGGCAACCACCGCCGCCTCGTTGATCAGCGGGTATTCGGTCAGCCGCGCCTGGATCTCACCCAGTTCGATACGCAAACCACGGAGCTTCACCTGATCGTCATTGCGCCCCAAGTACTCGATATTGCCATCCGGCAAATACCGCCCGACGTCACCGGTGCGGTACATGCGGCCGTGGGTGAACGGGTCGTCGATGAAGCGTTCGGCGGTCAGTTCGGGCTTGTTCAGGTAACCCCGCGCCACTTGCACACCCGCAATAAACAGTTCACCCACCACCCCCAGCGGCACGGGTTGCAGCTGCGCATCCAGCAGGTACATGCGCGTGTTCGCGATGGGCTTGCCGATAGGCGTGTTGTCTGGCGTTACCGGGCCTGCGCAGTTCCATGCGGTGACGTCCACGGCGGCTTCGGTCGGGCCGTAGAGGTTATGCAATTCGCTGCCCGGCAATTGCCGCTTGAAGCGCCGCACCACCGCGCCCGGCAAGGCTTCGCCGCTGCACATCACACGCACCAGGCCAGCCGCCTGGCTCACATCGCCATGGGCCAGGAATACATCGAGCATCGACGGCACAAAGTGCAGCGTGGTGATCTGTTCGGCTTCGATGATGTCGCACAGATAGGCCGGGTCTTTGTGGCCGCCCGGGCGCGCCATCACCAAACGTGCACCCGTCAACAATGGCCAGAAGAACTCCCATACCGACACGTCAAAGCTGAACGGGGTTTTCTGCAACACGCTGTCGTGGGCTGTGAGCGCGTATTCGTCCTGCATCCACAGCAGGCGGTTGACCACCCCGGCATGCTCGTTGATCACGCCTTTGGGCTGGCCGGTGGAGCCGGAGGTGTAGATCACATAAGCGCTGACGCCCCGTACCCCAGGGTTATCGACGGGCTGGTGTTGCCACGTTGGAAGGTCCAGATCGATCAGCGGCACCTCGCCGAGCAAACCACGGGTTTCGCCTTGCGCCAGCACTACGCGCGGCGCGCTGTCTTCGAGCATGTAGGCGATGCGCTCCGGCGGGTACGCCGGGTCCAGCGGCACGTAGGCGGCGCCGGCCTTGAGGATCGCGTACAGGCCGATGACCATTTCCAGGCCGCGTTCCACGCAGATCGCCACGCGGTCATCGGCCTGCACCCCCAGTTCCAGCAAGTGGTGGGCGAGCTGATTGGCCCGCGCATTCAGCTCGGCGTAAGTCAGTTGCGCCTCGCCCGCTTTCACCGCCATCGCGTGCGGTGTGCGCACTACCTGATCTTCGAACAGCCCATGCAAGGTCTGTTCGAGGTTGTAACCCACCTGCGTGGCGTTGAAGTTGAACAGCAGGTGCTGACGTTCGCGCTCGTCCATCAGCGGCGCATGCTCCAGCACCGCCTGGTCGTTATCGACCATGGCCTGCAACACGCGGGTGAAGTAACCGGCGTAACGCCGCACCGTCGCCTCGTCAAACAGCGCCACCGCGTACTCCAGCGCGCCGAGAATGCTGCCCTGCACTTCGCCCAGGTCCAGGGACAGGTCGAATTTGGCAAAGTGGCTGTTCTCCACAATGCCTTCCAGCGCCAGGTCGCCCAACGCCAGGGTCGGCGCGCTGCTGTCCTGCCAGGTCAGCAGGGTCTGGAATATCGGGCTGTGGGCCAGGCTGCGCACGGGCCGGGTGATTTCCACCACTTGCTCGAACGGCAGGTCCTGATGGCTCTGGGCGGCCAGCGTCTGGGCCTTGACCCGCGCCAGCAAGGCTTCGGTGCTCAGCTCGCCGGAGGTGTCGATCCGCACTGCCAGCGTGTTGACGAACAGGCCGATCAGTTCCTCCACTTCACTGCGGGTTCGGTTGGCCACCGGCGAGCCAATCACCAGCTCCTGCTGCCCGGAAAGCCGCGCCAGCAAGGAAGCCCAGGCGCTCATCAAGGTCACGTACAACGTGGTGCCGTGGCGTTGGCTCAAGGCCTTGAGCCCGGCAGTAAGGCGTTCATCCAGGCGCACGTCGACGCTACTGCCGGCGTAGTCTTGCTGCGCCGGGCGCGGGCGGTCCGTGGGCAAAGTCAACAGCGCTGGCGCGCCGGCCAGGGCCTGCTGCCAGAAGTTGCTCTGGCGTTGCAGCACCTCACCGCTCAGCCACAGGCGTTGCCACACGGCAAAGTCACCGTACTGGATCGGCAACGGCGGCAGCGGATCCGGCAGGCCGTGGCTGAAGGCTTGGTACAGCGCCATCAGCTCACGGGTGAGCACGCCCATGGACCAACCGTCGGAAACGATATGGTGCAAGGTCAGCAGCAGCACATGATGATCGTCGGCCATCACCACCAGACGCCCGCGCAGCAGCGGGCCGCGCTCCAGGTCGAAAGGCGCCGAGCCCTCGCCATGGATCAACGCGTCCAGCGCCTGTTGGGGTTGCGGGTGGCGGCGCAGGTCCTGCACTTGCAAAGGCAACACCTCTTCGGCCGGCACGATCAGCACCTGGGCTTCGTCGCCCCTCTGGGCAAACCGGCTACGCAGGGTTTCATGCCGCGCCACAATCCGCGCCAGCGCCCGTTGCAAGGCCTCGACATGCAACTGCCCACGCAAGCGCAAGCCAATCGGAATGTTGTAGGCGGTGTTGGCGCCCTCCATCAACGCCAGAAACCACAGGCGCTGCTGGGCGAAGGACAACGGCACGTCTTCATCACGGTTGGCCGGCAGAATGTCCGGCACCGTGCTGCGCCCGGCCTGGGCCAGCACCTGGGCCACCTCTGCCAGCACCGGGTTGGCAAACAAGTCGCCAAGAGACAGCTCCACGCCCAGGCGCTGGCGCACCTGCGACACCATGCGCATCGCCAGCAGCGAATGCCCGCCCAGTTCGAAGAAGTGGTCCTGACGGCCTATGCGCTCGACCTGCAGCACATCGGCCCAGATCTGCGCCAACAGGCTTTCGATCTCGCCTTGGGGTGTTTCGTACTCGCGCGTAAACAGGGCGGCCATGTCCGGCGCCGGCAAGGCCTTGCGGTCGAGTTTACCGTTGGCCGTCAACGGCAACGTGTCGAGTTTTACGTAGGCCACCGGCACCATGTAGTCCGGCAGGTGCGCCACCAGATGGGCGCGGATGTCGCCGACGGTCAGCGCATCCAGCTGCGGGTGCTCGGTGAAATACGCCACCAGCCGCTCTTCGCGCACCAGCACCACCGTTTCTTGAATGCCCGGCAACCCGTTGAGCCGGGTCTCGATTTCACCCAGCTCGATGCGCATGCCACGGATTTTCACCTGGTCATCGTTACGGCCCAGGTATTCGAGAGTGCCGTCCGGCAGCCAGCGCGCCAGGTCGCCGGTGCGGTACATGCGCCCGCCGTTGAACGGGTCGTGCAGGAAACGTTCGGCGGTCAGTTCCGGGCGGTTCAGGTAACCACGCGCCACGCCCTTGCCGCCCACGTACAACTCACCCGCCACCCCCAGCGGCACCGGCCGCTGTGTTTCATCCAGCAGGTACACCGTGGCGTTGGCCACGGGTTTGCCGATGTGCAGCAACCCGCCGGCCTCGACCTTGCCGGACGTGGCGACCACCGTGGCTTCGGTGGGCCCGTAGTTGTTGATCAGTTCAAAACGCTGGGCCCGCGCAAAATGGCGCAAGCGATCGCCGCCGATCAGCAGGGTGCGCAGCGTCGGGTGTTCGATCTGCTGGCTGAAGGCGTACTCGGCCACTGGCGTCGGCAGGAAGCACACGTCCAACGGCTGCGCGCACCACCAGGCGAGCAGCGCATCCACGTCTTCGGCGCCCTCGGCCGCGGGCGGCAGGTGCAAGGTCGCGCCGACGCACAGCGCCGGCCACACTTCCCAGGCCATCGCATCAAAGCCGAACCCGGCCACGCTGGCCGTGTGGCGCCCGGCACGCAGGTCAAAGGCGTCGCAGTGCCAGTCCACCAGGTTGGCCACGGTGTGGTGCTCCACCATCACGCCTTTGGGCAGGCCGGTGGAGCCCGAGGTGTAAATCACGTAGGCCAGGTTGGACGGCGTGACCGCCACCGTGGGGTTGCTTGCCGAGTGGTGCTGCCAGGTGAAGCGGTCGAGGTCGATCACCGGCACATCAAGGGCCGGCAGGCGTTCGCGCAACGCCTGCTGGGTCAGCACCGCCACGGGGGCACTGTCGGTCAGCAGGTAATTCAAGCGCTCGGCCGGGTGCGAGGGGTCCACCGGCACGTAGCAGGCACCCGCCTTGAGGATCGCCAGCAACCCGGCCAGGGTGTCCAGGCCACGGCGCGCGACGATGGCCACGCGGTCGTCGGGTTTGACCCCCAGCGCCAACAGGTGATGGGCCACCAGGTTGGCTTGCGCGTTCAGCTCGGCGTAGGTCAGCTGGCGCTCCTGGAAAACCGCAGCGATAGCGCTCGGCGTGAGCGCGGCCTGGGCTTCGATGCGGCCGTGCAGCGTGGTGCCCTGGGGGAAATCCGCCTGGGTTGCGTTGAACTGGTCCAGCAGCAATTGCTGCTCGGCCACCGGCACCACCGACACTTGGTCCAGCGCCGTCAGCGGGGCTTGTTCCAGCGCGCTCACCAGGTTTTCCAGGGCGGTTTGCAGGTAGGCGCAGACGCGGTGCGGGTCCACCTGGGTGCTGGCCAGTAAACTCAGGCCAAAGCCTTCACCCAAGTCGTCGACACTCAAGGTCAGCGGGTAGTTGGTACGTTCCTCGGCACGCAGCGCCGTGATTCCGTCCCAGGCCGACACGGCTTCAGCACTCGCCGCCGGGGCACTGTGGCGGTAATTGAGCAAGGCGCTGAACAGCGGCGTCGGCGCCACCACCCCGCTGCAACGCTGGGCCAACGCCAGCGCTGCATGCTCGTGGCGCAGCAAGGTGGTCAGCCGCGCATGGGTGGCCTTGACCCCGGCACGCACGTCCTGGCCGTCCACATCCACGCGAAACGGCAAGGTGTTGATGAAGATGCCCAGCGCCCGGTCCGTGTCATGGCTGCCTTGCAGGCGGCCCATCAACACCGTGCCGAACACCACCTGCCGCTTGCCCGCCAGAGCTCCCAACACCTGCGCCCAGCCCATGTGGAACAGGCTGGCGACGCTCACGCCCAGTTGCCGCGCCTGGGTGCGCAAGCGCTGGCCCAACTGCGCGGCGAGCGGCAGGCTGACTTCGGCAATGCCACGCGCATCGCCCTGCACATCCTGCAGACCGAACGGCAGGGTCGGCTCGCTGATATCGCCGAGCATCTGGCGGAAGAAGCTTTCATGTTCCGCCTCGCTGATGCCCAGCCGTGCGTGCGCCACGTAGTTGCGAAACGGTACCGCCTGGCCCAGCGCCGCGCCCTGCCCCAGCAGGCACGCCTGCATCTCGTGGCACACCACTTCCAGGGCGCTGTGGTCGAGGGCCATGTGGTGGAACAGCAGGGTCGCAACGATGCGTTGGTGGCTCGGGTCTGCGGCATGCACCAGGCGCAGCAACGGCGCCTGGGTCACATCCAGCCGATAGTGGCGCGCGTCGAACAGCGCGTGCAGCTGGGCGGCGATATCACCGTCGGCCGGGTCCAATGGCAGCGCTTGCACGGGCAAACGTGCCGTGCGCCACACCACTTGCGAGGGCTCCTGCAAACCGTCCCAGACCACGCCGGTACGCAGGATATCGTGACGGTCCATCACGGTTTGCAGGGCCTGGGCAAACGCCTCGAAACGCTCCAGGCTGTCGAAGGCGAACTGCGACTGCATCACGTACGGGTCGCCCTGCCCGGCGCTGACGTGGTGGAACAAGATGCCTTCCTGCAAGGGCGCCAGCGGGTAGATGTCCTGAATGTTGGCCACACCGCCCTCGACAGTGGCGACGATGCGGTCGATCTCGTCCTCGCTCAGGTTCGACAGGGTCAACATCGCCGGGGTGATGCGTTCGGCGCCCGCCGGGATGCCATTGGCCGGCACTTCGACTTCACCGGCCTTGGTCGCCGAGTACTCGCCGGCTTTGATCAGCTCGATCAACGCCGGTTTGTGCTCGCGCAATGCCGCGAGAATCGCAGGGTCGCTCAAGGCGTGTTTGTTGCCTTGCACCGACAGCTGATCACCCTTGAGTGCGAGCTGCACGTCCTTGGTTTTCAGCGTCGCCAGCAGTTCGAGGATGCTCACAGGACGATCTCCATTCGTTCGGTCATTGCGGCGTAGCCGGCCAGGGTCGGCTGTTCGAACAGCGCCCGTACATCGGCCTCCATGCCTTCCTGGCGCAAGCGCCCGATCAAGCTCACGGCGAGCAACGAATGCCCGCCCAGTTCAAAGAAGTTGTCATGGCGCCCTACCCGCTCCACCTTGAGCAACTCGGCCCAGAGTTGGGCGAGGAGAATTTCGGTGTCGCCTTCAGGTGCCACGTACTCACGCACGTTCAGCGCTTCGGCGCCCGGTGCCGGCAAGGCTTTGCGGTCGAGCTTGCCGTTGGGGCTCAGGGGCAGCGCGTCGAGGTGTACGAACAGCGCGGGCACCATAAAGTCCGGCAAGTGCTGCAACAGCTGGGCGCGCAGGCTTTCGATCCCGGTGTGCACGCCGGTGTAGTAGGCGATCAGCCGCTCTTCGCGGGCGATCACCGCCGCTTCGTTGACGTGCGGATGCTCCAGCAACCGCGCCTGGATCTCGCCCAGTTCGATGCGCAGGCCGCGGATCTTCACCTGGTCATCGTTGCGGCCCAGGTATTCGATATTGCCGTCGGGCAAGTAACGGCCCACGTCACCGGTGCGGTACATCCGGCCTCGGGTGAACGGGTCCTGGAGGAAGCGCTCGGCGGTCAGTTCAGGCCGGTTCAGGTAGCCGCGCGCCACTTGCACGCCGCCGATAAACAACTCGCCGACCACCCCCAGCGGGACCGGCTGCAACTGGGCGTCGAGCAGGTACATGCGCGTGTTGGCGATAGGTTTGCCGATCGGCGTGTTGTCCGGCACGTCGGGGCGCGCGCAGTTCCACGCGGTCACGTCCACCGCCGCTTCGGTCGGGCCGTACAGGTTGTACAGGCCAATGCCCGGCAGTTGCGTTTTGAAGCGCCGCACCAGGCTTCCCGGCAGCGCTTCACCGCTGCACATCACCCGCACCAGCCCGGCCGCCTGGCTGACATCGCCGTGGGCGAGGAACACATCGAGCATCGACGGCACAAAGTGCAGCGTGGTGATCTGTTCGGTTTGGATAATGTCGCACAGGTACGCCGGGTCTTTGTGGCCGCCCGGGCGCGCCATCACCAAACGTGCGCCGGTGAACAGCGGCCAGAAGAACTCCCACACCGACACGTCGAAGCTGAACGGGGTTTTCTGCAGCACGCTGTCATGGGCCTTGAGGCCGTAGGCGTCCTGCATCCACAGCAGGCGGTTGACCACACCGGCATGTTCGTTGATCACGCCCTTGGGCTGGCCGGTGGAACCGGAGGTGTAGATCACGTAGGCCTGATGCTGCGCGCTAAGGCCCGCGACCTGCGGGTTGCTCGCAGGCTGCTGGTGCCAGATGCTGTGGTCGAGGTCGACCACCGGCACATCGCCCAGCAACGCGCGGGTGGCGCCTTGGGCCAGCACCACCACCGGCGCACTGTCTTGCAGCATATAGGCGATACGGTCCTGCGGATAAGCCGGGTCCAGCGGCACGTAACCGCCACCGGCCTTGAGGATGGCGAACAGGCCGACCACCATCTCCAGGCCCCGTTCGACACAAATCCCCACCCGTGCATCCGGTGCTACGCCAAGCTCGCGCAAGTGGTGGGCCAGGCGGTTGGCGCGCGCGTTGAGTTCGCTGTAGGTCAGTTGCTGATCACCGGCTTTGACGGCCACCGCCTGCGGCGTGCGTTCAACCTGGGCTTCGAACATCCCGTGCAGGGTCTGGTCGAGGTTGTAATTCACGTCGGTGGCGTTGAATTCGACCAGCAGTTTTTGCCGCTCCTCGGCGCCGAGGATCGCCAGGCGATTGAGTGCCTGGTCGGGCGCCTGTTCCAGTGCGTCGACCAAACCGGCCAACGCCGTTTGCAGGTAGCCACACACCCGTTGTGCATCGACTTGCGCCAGCGCGGTCACGTCATAACCGTCACCCAAATCATCCACGTTCAAGGTCAGCGGGTAGTTGGTGCGCCCGTCATTGACCAGCGTCTGCATGCCTTCCCACGCCTGCTCTGCGTCGGCGGAACGGGTGGCGGCGCCGCGATGGCGATAGTTGAGCATCGAACTGAACAGCGGCGCCGGTGCCGCTACGCCGCTGCAGCGCTGGGCCAGGGCCAGGGACGCGTGTTCATGCCCCAGCAACGCGGTGAGCCGAGCGTGGGTGGCCCGCACGGCCGCACGCACCCCTTGTGCGTCGATATCCAGGCGCAGCGGCAAGGTGTTGATAAACACCCCGAGCGCGCGGTCAGCGCCCTCGCCGCCTTGCAAGCGACCGACCAGTACCGTGCCGAACACCACACTGTGCCGCCCGGCCGTTGCCGCCAGCACCTGGCCCCAGGCCAGGTGGAACAGGCTGGCCGTGCTCACGCCCAACAGCCGGGCCTGGGCCCGCAGGCGGCGGTTCAGGTCAGCGTCCAGGTGCACGGTATGTTCGCCGATGGCACTGCCGTCGCCGCGCACATCCTGCAGGCCGAATGGCAAGGTCGGCTCGTCGACATCGCCGAGCATGTCGCGGAAGAACGCTTCATGCTCTTCCTCGCTGACGCCCAAACGGGCCTGGGCCACATAGTTGCGGTACGGCATCGGCGCGGCAGTCGGTGCCGCGTGGCCGAGTAAATGGCCCTGCATTTCACGCAGCACCACGTCGAAAGCGGTGTGGTCGAGCACGATGTGGTGATAGAGCAACACCACCACGACGCGCGCGTTGGCCGGGTCTTTCGCGTACATCAAGCGGATCAGCGGGGCCTGGCTAATGTCCAGGCGATAGCGCCGCGCATCAAAACGCTCATGCAGCGCCGCGAGTACATCGCCGTCCAGCTGCAGTTCCTGCACGCTCAACTCGGCCTTGCGCCGCACCACTTGCAACGGTTGCGCGAGGCCTTCCCAGACCACACCGGTGCGCAGGATGTCGTGGCGGTTGATCACCTGTTGCAGCGCCTGGGCGAACGCGTTCAAACGCTCGAGGCTGTCAAACGCCAGGTGTGATTGCAGCAGGTACGGGTCGCCCTGCTCGGCGGTGATGTAGTGGTAAAGAATGCCTTCCTGCAACGGCGCCAGCGGGTAGATGTCCTGCACGTTGGCCGCGCCGCCGGGCACACCGGCGACCACTTGGTCGAGGGTGGACTGATCGAGGTTGACCAGGGGCAACAGGTCCGGGGTGATGCGCTGGCAGTCGGCACCGATGCGGTTGGCCGGCACCTGCACTTCACGGCCACTGCCCACGGCGGCCGCCAGCGCGGCCAGGGTCGGCTGGCTGAACAGCACGCGCACATCGGCGCTGAGGCCGACCTGGCGCATGCGTTCGATCAGGCTGACGGCGAGCAACGAATGGCCGCCGAGTTCGAAGAAGTGGTCATGACGGCCGACGTGCTGCACCTGCAACACCTCGGCCCAGATGCCCGCCAGCGTGGTTTCGACGTCACCCTGCGGCGCCTCGTAGTCGCGGCTGAGCAGCGCGCTTTGGTCCGGTTCAGGCAGGGCCTTGCGGTCCAGCTTGCCGTTGGCCGTCAGCGGCAGTACGTCGAGCCGCACGTAGGCGGCCGGTACCAGCGCGGCGGGCAATTGCGCCTGCAATTGGGCACGCAGGGTTTCAATGGCCAGCGGGTAGTGTTCAGTGAACCAGGCGACCAGACGGCCATCGCGCACCAACACCACCGCTTCGGCAACACCGTCGAGCACCGCCAGGCGGCTTTCAATCTCGCCCAGCTCGACACGTACGCCACGCACCTTGACCTGGTCATCATTACGCCCCAGGTACTCGATATTGCCGTCAGGCAACCAGCGCGCCAGGTCGCCGGTGCGGTACATGCGCCCCGGGTTGAACGGGTCTTGCAGGAAGCGTTCGGCGGTCATCTCGGGGCGGTTCAAATACCCCCGCGCCACACCGCTGCCAGCCACGTACAACTCGCCCGCGACGCCCACCGGCACTGGGCGCAGCTGTTCATCCAGCACGTAGACGCTGGCATTTGCCACAGGCCGGCCGATATGCAGCGCTTGCCCGGCCCGCACGCGGCCGGAGGTGGCGACCACCGTGGCTTCGGTGGGGCCGTAGTTGTTGATGACGGCGAAGCGCCGTTCCTGAGTGAACTGACGCAGGCGATCGCCGCCGATCAGCAGGATGCGCAAGCTTGGGTGCGCCAGGTGCTGGCTGAACGCGTACTCGGCCACCGGCGTGGGCAGGAAGCTCACGTCCAGCGGCTGTGCCAGCCACCAAGCGAGCAGTTCGTCGATGTTTTCATTGCCCACTGTGGCAGGCGGCAAGTGCAGGGTGGCGCCCACACACAGGGCCGGCCAGACCTCCCAGGCCATGGCGTCAAAACCGAAACCGGCGACGCTGCTGGTGTGGCTGCGCGCATCCAGGCCGAAGGCTTCGCAATGCCAGTGCACCAGGTTTTCCACGGTACGGTGTTCCACCATCACGCCCTTGGGCTGGCCGGTGGAGCCGGAGGTGTAGATCACGTAGGCCAGGTGCGCCGGGGTCAAGTGAGCGAGATGCGGATTGCTGACGGGCTGGTGCTGCAAGCCCGGTTCAAACAGGTCGATGCTGGCGACACCGCCCAACAGGTCGCGGGTCCCCGCTTCGGCCAATACCGCCACCGGTGCGCTGTCCTGCAACAGATAGGCAATCCGTTCGGCGGGGTACGCCGGGTCGACGGGCACATAACCGGCACCGGCTTTGAGAATACCCAGCAACCCCACCAACATCTGCGGGCCGCGACGGCAGCACAGGGCGACGCGGTCGTCCGGTTGCACGCCGAGTGCCAGCAGATGATGGGCGAGCTGATTGGCGCGTTGGTTGAGTTGCTGATAGGTCAGCGACGCGTCGCCTTGCGTCACGGCTATGGCGTGGGGCTGGCGTTCGGCCTGGACTTCAAACGCGCCGTGCAGGGTCTGGCCGACCGGGAAATCCGCCGCCGTCGCGTTGAAGTCGCGCAGCAGGATGTCGCGCTCTGCGGTCGGCACAATAGGCAGGGTGTTCAGTGCGGTTTTCGCCGCGCTTTCAAGCGCGCCGACAAGCTGCTCCACCGCGCTGCTCATGTACCCGCACAGGCGCTGCGCACCGATCTGCGGCAACGCCAGCACGGTCAGGCCAAAATCCGTGCCCAGGTCATCGACGCTGAGGGTCAGCGGGTAGTTGCTGCGCTCTTCGCCACCCAGCAGTTGCACACCCTCCCAGATGCCATGGCCCTCGCGGGCCATTTCGCCGGGTGTGGTGTGACGGTAGTTGAGCAAGGCACTGAACAGCGGCACCGAGGTCGCGACACCGCTGCAACGTTGGGCCAGGGCCAAAGAAGCGTGTTCATGCCCGAGCAAGGCGCTCAAGCGCGCATGGGTCGCCTTGACCGCCACCGCAGCGCTCGCTGCCACGTTCACGCGCAGCGGCAAGGTGTTGATGAACATGCCCAACGCGCGGTCGGCGCCATCGCCGGCCTGCATACGGCCCATCAACACAGTGCCAAATACCACGTCATCGCGCCCGGCCACCAGCCCCAGCACCTGCGCCCACGCCAGGTGCATCAGGCTTGCCGCGCTGACGCCCAGCACACGCGCCTGTTCACGCACGCGTAGCGCCAAAGCGGCGTCCAATGGCAGTTCGGCTTCTTCAATATCGCGGCCATCGCCCTGCACATCCTGAAGGCCAAACGGCAAGGTGGGCTCATCCACTTGCGCCAGCATCTCGCGGAAGAACTGTTCATGCTCCGCCACGCTGACACCCAGGCGCGCCTGGGCCACGTAATTGCGAAACGGTGCCGCTTCGGGCAGCGCATCCGCCTGATTGAACAGGAAGGCGCGCATTTCCTGGCCGACCACTTCCATGGCGGTATGGTCCAGCGCCAGGTGGTGGAACAACAGGATGGCTGCGACGCGGTGATTGACCGGGTCTTGCGCGTAAACCAGGCGCAGCAGCGGCGCCCGAGTGATGTCCAGGCGGTAATGACGGGCGTCGAAACGCGCGTGCAATTGTTCGAGGATCCCGCCGTCAGCCGGGTCCAGCGCGACTTCCTGCACCACCAGCTGCGCATCGCGCCAGACCACTTGCACCGGGCTGTCCAGGCCTTCCCAGACCACGCCCGTGCGCAGGATGTCGTGGCGCGCGACCACCTGTTGCAACGCGCCCATGAACGCGTGCAAGCGTTCAAGGCTGTCGAACGCCATGCGCGATTGCAGCAAATACGGGTCGCCCTGCTCGGCACTGATGTGGTGATACAGAATGCCTTCCTGCAACGGCGCCAGCGGGTAAATATCCTGCACATTCGCCGCGCCGCCCGGCACCGTGGCGACGATGCGCTCGATGGCCGTTTGGTCGAGTTGCACCAGGGTCAGCATCGACGGCGTGATCCGTGTGCAGCCGGCGGGAATGCCATTGGCCGGCACCACGATTTCGCGGCCACTGCCCACGGCCGCTGCCAATGCCGCCAGGCTTGGCTGGCTGAACAGCACGCGCACGTCGGCGCTGAGGCCGACCTGGCGCATGCGTTCGATCAGGCTGACGGCCAACAATGAATGCCCGCCCAACTCAAAAAAATGATCGTGGCGGCCCACGCGTTCAAGCTTGAGCACGTCCTGCCAGATCTGCGCCAGCAGGGTTTCCACCTCGCCTTCGGGCGCCTCGTAGCCACGGCTGAGCAGCGCACTCTGGTCCGGCACCGGCAGGCCCTTGCGGTCAAGCTTACCGTTGGCGGTGAGCGGCATCAGTTCCAGCCACACATAGGCCGACGGCACCATGTAGTCCGGCAACCGGCCTTGCAGATGGGCGCGCAGGGCTTCGATGTCCAGCGGCGCATCCGCGGTGTAATAGGCGACCAGGCGTTTGTCGCCGGGCTCGTCTTCGCGGACCAGCACCACCGCGTCTTTCACGCCCGCGAAGGCCGCCAGGCAGCTTTCGATTTCGCCGGGTTCGATACGGAAACCGCGAATCTTCACCTGCAAGTCATTGCGCCCCTGGTACAGCAATGTGCCGTCGGTTTGCCAGCTGGCCAGGTCGCCGCTGCGGTAGAGCACGCCGTCGCCGAAGGGGTTGGGGATGAATTTTTCAGCGGTCAGTTGCGGCTGGTTCAAATAGCCTTTGGCGACGCCTGCGCCGCCGATGTACAGCTCGCCGATGATGCCCAGCGGCACCGGTTGCTGGCGGGCATCCAGCACATAGACCTGGCCATTGCCGATGGGGCGGCCAATCGGGATAGCGCCCCCGTCTGCCGTGGTGATTTCAAAGGTGGTCGAGAACGTCGTAGCTTCGGTCGGGCCGTAGCCGTTCAACAGGTGCAAAGGTTTGCCCTGCTTGAGCACGCGGCCGATCACCAGTGGGTCAAGCACATCGCCGCCGACGATCAGGTAGCGCAACTGGCGGAACACCGGCAGCAACGCATCGGCGTATTGATGGAACAGCCCGGCGGTCATCCACAACACACTGACGGCCTGCTCCTGCAACAACGAGGCAAACGCAGCCTGGGACAGCAGCACCGCATGCTCGACCACCACCACGCAACCGCCATTGAGCAACGGTGCCCACACGTCGAGGGTGCTGGCGTCAAAGGCCGGGTTGGAGGCGAACGCCACACGGTCGCGCTCATTGAAATCGGCATAACCGTTGTTCAGCACCAGCCGCGAGATCGCGCGGTGCGGCACTTGCACGCCTTTGGGGGCGCCGGTGGAGCCGGAGGTGTACATGATGTACGCCACGTCGTCCGAGGCGTGCACCAGGTCCGGGTTGCGCGGTGACAGTGCGTCCAGGTTGAGGTCGGCCAAGGTGCTGAGCACGCGATGGGCGCCGCTGTCCTGCACCATGAAGGCCTGGCGTTCCACCGGGGCATTGATGTCCAGCGGTACATAGACGGCGGCGCACTTGAGGATCGCCAGCTGGCACACCAGTAAATCCAGGGAGCGTGGCAGCGCAATGGCCACGCTTTCGCCCGGCTGCACGCCTTGGTTGATCAGGTGATGGGCCAGGCGGTTGGCGCGGCGGTTGAGGTCGCGGTAACTCAGCGACAGTTGGCCATGCACCGCGGCCACCGCCTCGGGACGCGCCAGCGCCTGGGCTTCGAACACCTGATGCACGCAGAGGTGTGAAGGGTACTCACGGGCCGTGTCGTTGAACGCCACCAGCACTTGGTTGCGCTCGGCGGGCGGCAGGATCGACACGGCGTGCAACGGCGTGGTGGGCGCTTGTTGCAGCGCGGTCACCAGATGCCGCAACGCCGTGAGCAGGTAGTCGCCCACACGCTGCACGTTCAATTCGGCCACGCCCTGCACGGTGAGGGCAAAGCCTGTGCCCAGGTCATCGACGTTGAGCACCAGCGGGTAGTTGCTGCGTTCTTCGGAGCTGAGAATCTCGATGCCCGATGCCGCGAACGGGCTGTCGCCCGGTGCTTCGCCCGGCGCGCTGTGGCGGTAATTGAGCAGCGTGCTGAACAGCGGCAGCGAACCCGGCACGCCGCTGCAACGTTGGGCCAGCGACAGCGAAGCGTGCTCATGCCCAAGCAATTGCGCAAGGCGCGCATGGGTAGCGCGCACACCCGCTTGAACGCCCGTGGCACCGAGGCTGACCCGCAGCGGCAAGGTGTTGATGAACATCCCCAGCGCACGGTCGGCACCCTCGCCACCCTGCATACGGCCGAGCAGTACGGTGCCGAACACCACGTCTTGCTGGCCGGACACCTGGCCCAACACCTGCGCCCAGGCCAGGTGCACCAGGCTGGCGGTGCTCACGCCCAGTTGCCGCGCCTGTTCGCGCAGGCCCTGGCTGAGTGCCGGCTCCAGCGGCAGGTGGGCTTCGACGATGCCGCTGCCGTCGCCATTCACGTCCTGCAAACCGAAGGCCAGGGTCGGCTCGTCGATATCGCCGAGCATCTCGCTGAAAAACGCTTCGTGCTGTGCCTGGCTCACCCCGAGGCGCGCCTGGGCCACGTAGTTGCGGTACTGCACCGCCTCAGGCAATTGCGCGCTGTTGCCGGACAGGCTGGCGCCCATTTCTTCCACCAGCACTTGCAGCGCGGTGTGGTCGAGCAAGATGTGGTGCAACAGCAGAATGCCGACATAGCGGCCCTGCTCCTCGGCGTACGCCAAACGCATCAGCGAGGCACGGGACAGATCGAGGCGATAGTGACGTGGGTCGAAGCGCTGCTGCAGTTGCGCCAGGGCACCAGCGCCCGTGGCGTCGATACGTTCCACCGCCAGCGGCGCCTGGCGCAGGACCACTTGCACCGGCTCATCCAGGCCTTCCCAGAGGATGGCGGTGCGCAGGATGTCGTTGCGCTCGATCACGCTGTGCAGCGCGTGGACAAAAGCGTCCACCGCCGTTTGGTCGGCGAAGCTGAACTGCACCTGCAACACGTAGGGGTCGCCTTCGGTCGTTGCCAAGTGGTGATAAAGAATGCCCGCCTGTAACGGCGCCAGGCCGTAGATGTCCTGCACGTTGGCAATGCCGCCGGGTACGGTTTGCAGGATGTGGTCGATGGCCGCCTGGTCCAGGTCGACCAGCGGCAACATGTCTGGGGTGAGGGTCTGGCTGGTGGGCTGGATGAGATTTTGCGGAACCTGCACCTCCTGCTGCCCACCCACCGCAGCCGCCAGCGCGGCGAGCGTGGGTTGGCCGAACAGCACGCGCACGTCGGCACTGAGGTCCACTTGGCGCATGCGTTCGATCAGCTTGACCGCCAGCAGCGAGTGGCCACCCAGTTCGAAGAAATTGTCGTCACGCCCCACCCGGTCGAGCTTGAGCAGGTCTTGCCAGATCTGGGCAATGGCGGTTTCCACCGCACCTTGCGGGGCTGCGTAGCCGCGCCGCACCAGGGCATCGGCGTCCGGCGCCGGCAAGGCCTTGCGGTCGAGCTTGCCGTTGGTGGTCAGCGGGAATGACGCCAGCATGACAAAGGTGCTCGGCACCATGTAGTCGGCCAGGCTCAGCAGCAGGTGATCGCGCAGTTCGGCAGCGTTGAGTTCACGCCCGGCAATCACATAGGCCACCAGACGCTTGTCGCCCGGTTGATCTTCACGGGCGATAACCACGGCGTCACGCACGCCGTCGGCGCCGGCCAGGCGCGCTTCGATTTCGCCCAGTTCGATACGGAAACCACGAATCTTGACCTGGTCGTCATTGCGCCCCAGGTACTCGACGCTGCCGTCGGCCAGCAGGCGGCCGAGGTCGCCGGTCTTGTACATGCGCAGACCCGTGGCCGGGTCGGCCAGGAAGCGTTCGGCGTTCAATTCGTCGCGGTTCAGGTAACCGCGCGCCACACCGGCGCCGCCCACGTACAGCTCGCCGACCACGCCAAACGGCAGGGGCTCGCGGCGCTCGTCCAGCACGTAGAGTTGCAGGTCGGGAATGCGCACGCCAATGGGGCTTACGCCCACCAACTGCGCATCGGCCGCTTCCAGCGCGCGATAGGTTACGTGCACGGTGGTTTCGGTGATGCCGTACATGTTCACCAGTTGCGTACCGGCGTTGATCGCGCGGGCGTACCACGGTTTGAGCATGCCCGGTTCCAGGGCCTCGCCACCGAAAATCACCTGGCGCAAGGAATGCGCTTGCGCGCTCTGGGCCTGGGCGGCGATCAGTTGGCGGAAGGCGCTGGGCGTCTGGTTGAGAATGCTCACCCCGGCCTCGCAGAGCAGCGTATAGCACGCCTCGGGCGAGCGGCTGACCAGTTGCGGCACGATCAGCAACTGGCCGCCGTGCATCAGCGCGCCCCAGATTTCCCAGACCGAGAAGTCGAAGGCAAACGAGTGAAACAGCGCCCACACGTCGTTGCTGTTGAAGCCAAACCAATGCTCGGTGGCCGTGAACAGGCGCGCGACCTGGCGGTGCTCGATCATCACGCCTTTGGGCAAGCCGGTGGAGCCGGAGGTGTAGATCACATAGGCCAGGTTCGCCGGGCTCAGGTGCAGCCTTGGGTTGACGATGGATTCATCACGCAGGCTGTTGAGGTCGATCTGCGGCAAGTCACCGACCAAGTGGCGAGTGTTGGCTTGCACCAGTACCGCCAACGGTGCGCTGTCCGTCAGGGTGTAGGCGATGCGTTCCAGCGGGTACGCCGGGTCAATCGGCACGTAGCCGGCGCCGGCTTTCAGAATGCCCAGCAGGCCAATGATCATCTCTGGGCCACGCTCGACGCAGATGGCCACACGGTCATCGGGGCGCACGCCCTGGGCGAGCAAGCGGTGGGCAACCTGGTTGGCGCGTTCGTTGAGTTGGCGGTAGGTCACGCGCTTGTTATCGAAGCGCAGGGCGATGGCATCGGGGTGGGCGGCGGCGCGGGTTTCGACTTGCTGGTGGATCAGCGCGGTGTCGTCGTAATGCGTGGGGCTTTGGTTGAGGCGGTGCAGCAGGTGATGGCGTTCGTCTTCGGGCAGGATGTTCAGGCCGCTGAGCGGCGTATCCGGTCGCTGCTCCAGCGCCTCGGCCAGGCTGTCCAGCGCCGTGTGCAGGTAGCCGGCGACCCGTTGCGCGCCGATGGCGGCATCGACCATCACGGTCAGGACGAAATCTTCGCCGAGGTCATCGACGTTGACCGTCAGCGGGTAGTTGGTGCGCTCCTCGGCGCCCAGCACCTGGATGCCTTCGGCCACCTCGATCACGGCGCTCATGTCGGCTGCGGCGCTGTGGCGATAGTTGAGCATCGCACTGAACAACGGCGTCGGCGCGGCCACGCCACTGCAACGCTGGGCCAGCGCCAGGGACGCGTGTTCGTGGTTGAGCAACGTCGTCAGGCGTTCGTGGGTGGCCTTGACCCCGGCGCGCACGCCCTGCTCGCCCACATCCACCCGCAGTGGCAAGGTGTTGATGAACATGCCCAGGGCCCGCTCACCGCCCTCGCCCGCACTCATGCGGCCGAGCATCACGGTGCCGAACACCACGGCCTCGCGGCCGGACACCACCCCCAACACACGGGCCAGGCCCAGGTGCATCATGCTCGCCACGCTCACACCCAGTGGCCGCGCCAGGTTGCGCAGGCGACGGCTCAGTGTGCTGTCGACGGGCATGCGTACTTCATCAATGCCCTGGCCATCGCCCTGCACGTCCTGCAGGCCAAACGGCAAGGTCGGCTCGTCGATATCCGCGAGCATGCCGCGAAAGAAGGTTTCATGGGCCTGCTCGCTGACACCGTGGCGCACCTGGGCGATGTAGCTGCGAAACGCGACCGGCTCACCCGCCTCGGCTTGCCGCCCGGCGAGGTACAGCTGGATTTCATGGCGCACCACGTCAAGGGCGGTGTGGTCGAGGATGGTGTGGTGGAACAGCAGCATCGCCACCACGCGACCGTGGGCCGGGTCATCTGCAAACACCAGGCGCAACAGCGGCGCCTGGCCCAGGTCCATGCGGTAGCTGCGTGCGTCGTAGCGGGCGAGCAGTTGAGCGAGCACGTCGCCGCCGTTCAAATGCGCCTCTTCGCAGGCCAGCGTTGCCTTGCGCCACACCACTTGCAGCGGCTCGTCGAGGCGCTCCCAGGCCATGGACGTGCGCAGGATGTCGTGGCGGTCGATCACCCATTGCAGCGCCTCGGCAAATGCATCAAGGCGTGCGCGGCTGTCGAACACGAACTGCGCGTGCAACACGTAGGGGTCGCCCTGCTCGGCTGACAGGTGATGGTAGAGCATGCCCTCCTGGAGCGGTGCCAGGGGGTAGATGTCTTGCACATTCGCCGCGCCGCCGGGGATGGCGGCGACAATGCGATCAATGGCGGGCTGGTCGAGGTCTACCAGCGGCAGCATTTGCGGGGTGATGCGGTAGGCCGGGCTCAGCCAGTCACCCCCGTGTTCGGCGACGAGCTCCAGCAGCCGGGGTTTGTGGGCGATCAGTTGATCCCACAGCGCGTCGTCCAGCGCTTCGTCATCGCCGAGGATGATCAGGTCGCCTTCTTCCCGTTGCAGACGGATCGCGTGGGTGGAAATCGCTGCCAATAATTCGCTGAACTGCATGGGGGTAACCTGCCTGGTAAGTCACGGTTGAGGAGAAAATCCGTTTTCAGCTGCCGCTTGGATCGGGGTTTGCTGGGCGCCCTGTGAAAAATGCGGACGCAGCCGGGGGCCTGGAGGGGCTTCCGGCAGGAGTGGGAAATTAAGGGATTTTTTGCGGTGGGGGTGACATGGGAAGCGGGGACAGGCTGGGGCTTTGGATGGTTCAGTTTTTTTGGGTGTATATCCGTTATTTGGGTGATGGCTTGGATTGGTTCCGCCCTTACGGCGGGTCACTTTTGAAAAGAGCCCCAAAAGTAACCAAAAGGGCTCTTGCCCCAACACTCGGCACCTCGCTCACGCTCGGTGTGCCCAAGATCAAAAGCAAAAGCACGGCGGCCTGACAGCCGGCCTGAGTGGTGTGAAGCAAAAGCACGGTCCAGTGTGGGAGCTGGCTTGTCGGATCGCCGCACCGCTGCGATTGCATCACCTCGGTGTGTCTGATGTACGGAGGTGTCTGCATCGCAGGCAAGCCAGCTCCCACAGAGAAGCAGATCTGTGCAGATGTTGAAGTCTGACTCGGTCAGAAATGTGGGAGCGGGCTTGCTCGCGAAAGCGGTGTGTCAGTCAATTAATCTATCAACTGACACACCGCTTTCGCGAGCAAGCCCGCTCCCACATTTGGATCTCCATACATTTTGGATCTCCATTTTGTCTGGGGGAGCGCGGTCTGCTCTAGCAAAAACAGCGCTTTTGATTCAACCACTCAGGCCGGCTGTCAGGCCGCCGTGCTCTTGCTTTTGATCTTGATCTCAGGCGCCCCGTTAAACCACGCTGGCCGCACGCAGGCTTGAAGCCGTGGGTAACCCGGCAGGACGCCGGGTTAGCCGCGGTGGGCCAGGGATGGCCCATCGCGGCGGCCCACGGACTCGAGCCGGAGTGCGGGCACACCGAGCCTAGGCGAGGTGCCGAGTGGTGGGGCAAGAGCGCTTTGGTTACTTTGCCGCTTTTGCAAAGTGACCCGCTGTAAGAGCGGAACCAATAGCCGCCGTGACCTCAATAACGGATATGTACCCCGACCAGCCTACAACCCAACCAACCCCAAATGCTCCCGCAAAGTCCCTCCCTCATAAGCCGTACGAAACAACCCTTTACGCTGCAAATGCGGAATCACACTCTCCACAAACTCCGTAAACGACCCCGGCAAATACCCCGGCGAAATCACAAACCCATCACACCCGCCTTTCTCGAACAATTCAGCCAACTGATCCGCCACCTGCGCGCCGGTCCCGACCAATTGCGGCACCCGCACACTGCTGGAAAAAATCCGCCCCAATTGTTCCAGGGTAAGGTCCGCCCCCTGCATCAGGAGTTTTTCTGCAGCCGCCCCATGCACCAGCGGCGACCGTGCCACCTCGGCCAACGTCGCCGATAACGCAAACGACGACAAATCCACATTCAACTGCGACGCCAACGTCACCAGCCCCAACTCAGGCCGCGCCAACGCGTTGTGCTTGTCACGCTTGGCTCGCGCCTCGGCCTCGCTGCCACCAATAAACGGCATCACCGCCGTCAGCACCTTGCAACTGTCCGCCTCGCGGCCTTGCTGCACCACCTGCGCGCGCACGTCATCACGAAACGCGCGCATTGCCGCCAAATGCGGGTGAATGGTAAAAATCGCCTCTGCCCAACGCGCACCAAAACGCCGCCCACGCCCGGAAGAGCCGGCCTGAATCAACACCGGCCGCCCCTGAGGCGTGCGCGGAATATTCAGCGGGCCTTCCACCTTGAACCAGTCGCCCTGATGCTGCACCGACTGAATCAACGCCGGGTCCGCCAGCACGCCGCTTTCGCGATCCAGTTTGAGCGCATCCTTGCCCCAGCTGTTCCAGAGTTTCAGCGCGACCTCGACAAACTCATCGGCGCGGTCATAACGCAGGTCGTGCTCCAGGTGTTTGTCCTTGCCGAACAGGCGCCCTTCGCTGTCGTTCATCGAGGTCACGATGTTCCACGCCGCACGGCCCTTTGAGAGGTGATCAAGGGTGGCAAATTCACGGGCAATATGCGCCGGTTCGTAATAGGTGGTGGAACGCGTCGCGCCAAGCCCCAGTTTGCTGGTCTGGCCGATCAGATAAGACAGAATCGGCAGCGGATCCAGGCGCGTCGCATCCTGCGCGCCGTAACGCAGCGCGAACTCGCGGGAACCGCCCATTTGGTCGCCCACCGCGAGGCGGTCAGCAAAAAACAGGAAGTCGAACAGCCCCTCCTCAACCACCTTGGCGATGCGTGCGTAGTACTGCGGGTCAAGGTAATTGCCGACGGTTTCCGGGTGGCGCCATACCGCATGGCTGTGGACCACGGGGCCGCTCAGCAGAAACGCGGATAAGTGGATTTGGCGGCTTGTCGTCATGGAAGGCCTTATCGAAGAATAAAGAGACTTAGCCGCAAAAGTTATAGTAGGAAGCAACTACTATGAAAGAAACCTATGATTCTATGGTTATGCCCGATTGCTCGAAAGACTGAAAAACGGCCTTAAGCTCAGATCAAAAGAGTATTTATCGAATGCTTTTTAGAACTTTATGCTCGGTCTTATTTCGCTGAAAATCGAGCTCACCATGCCTATTCGCCGCCCCCTCGTTGTTGTACTGGGTTTGCTGGCCTTGTCTGTCGCCGCCAGCGCAGAAGCCCAGGAAACCGTGCGCATTGGTTACCAGAAATCCTCGACGCTGATCACGTTGCTGAAAACTCAGGGCACCCTGGAAAAAGCCCTGAAGGCGGACAATATCGACGTGTCTTGGCACGAATTCCCCAGCGGCCTGCCGCTGCTGGAAGCGCTGAACATCGGCAACGTCGACATCAGCGCCGACGTGGCCGACACCGTGCCGATCTTCGCCCAGGCTGCCCAAGCCAAACTCACCTATTTCGCCCAGGAAGCGCCCTCGCCTTCGGCCCAGGCCATCGTGGTACGCAAGGACTCGCCGATCCAGCAACTGGCGGATTTGAAGGGTAAAAAAGTTGCAGTCACGAAAGCCGCCGGCACCCACTATTTATTGATCGCCGCACTGGCCAAGGCGGGCCTGGCGTTTTCGGATATCGAGCCGGCTTACCTGTCGCCGGCTGACGGTCGCGCGGCGTTCGAGAACAACAAGGTGGATGCCTGGGTCACCTGGGAACCCTTCCTCACCAGCGTGCAGCGTCAACTGCCAACCCGCACGTTGGCCGACGGCGCCGGGCTGGCCAGCTACAAGCGCTACTATTTGACGGGTACGCCTTACGCCAAAGCCCACCCCGAGGTCTTGAAGCTTGTGTACGCGCAGTTGGAACAGGCTGGCACATGGGTGAAAACCCACCCACAGGACGCCGCCAAAGTGCTCGGCCCGTTGTGGGGCAACCTGGATGCCGCCACCGTCGAAGCGGCCAACGCGCACCGCAGCTATCGGGTGCAGCCAGTGACGATCGATCAGTTGGGGGAACAGCAAAAGATCGCTGATGCGTTCTTCAAGGCCGGGCTGTTGCCCAAGGCTGTGGACGCCAAGGATGTGCAGACCTGGGCACCGTGAGAAGTTTCATTTGGCAACCCAAGCGGGTTGCCGCATAAAGGGCATTCCCCTCGTCTCTTAAAAGGCCTTCGTCCATGATTTTCGCCATCCATGCCCTGTATAAATCCGGCATCACCGAGCAGCGCGCGGCACTGCTGTCCAGCCACCGTGAATACCTCGGCACCGTGGCCGAGCGCATCGCGTTTGCGGGGCCGTTGTTGGGGGCGGCCGGTGAACCGGTAGGGTCATTGATGGTGGTGGACTTTGATGACGAGGCCCATGTGCAGGCGTGGCTGGCGCAAGAGCCGTTTACCCAGGCTGGGCTGTTTGCGCAGTTGGACGTGCAACTGTTTCAGAACCGCTGGGTGCAGAAGACCGGGTTTCCAGCGGTGTAATTGAGAGGCCGGCGCGAGGGATCAGGAGCAGCTGGAGGGTTGGCATCTGCAAACGTAATCAGCCCAAAAATGGCTCAAAACGGCCCTTTCGTTATCACCCGCTCATCAATAAACCTGCGCAACAGACTGATCCGCTGCGTATAGGCATCGCTCAAACAGCTCAGGTTCGAACCGCAGGCATGGCGCTTTTTGAGCCATTCGGCCTGCCCGTCCATCAATGAACCCCGCCCGCCCATGGCCATGAAATGCTTGTTCAGGTCGTAGAGCAGCGCCATGGTCACGTCCTGGTCATTGAGGCTGACGTTCTGGCAGATGGCAATTTCATCAGACGCTTTGGCCTTGGCACAGTCAAAGCTGGCCGCCGAACTTGAAGGACTGAGCAACAGTGCAGAAACACTGACAAGCACTGCGAAAACAGACGATTTGATCATCACGCTTTTCTCCTCAGGTACGCACCACACCCGTACCGAACTTGCGAATCGCCAGGCAATACCCAATCAACGCCACCGCCGCCAACAACCCGCCCGCCGCGCCAATCCACGCAAAACCGAAGTGGCTGCCGACCCAGCTGCCCATCAGTGCGCCGCCGCCGATGCCGATGTTGTAGATGCCGGAGAACATCGCCATGGCCACGTCGGTGGCATCCGGCGCGAGTACCAGCACCTTGGACTGCATGGCCAGGCCGAAGCCCATGATTGCCATGCCCCAGAAAATGCTGAGGACCACCAGATAAGTTTCAGCCCCGCTCAAGGGCAACAACAGCGTCAGGCATGTGGCCAGCAGGAACACCGCGCCCACCACGAACAGGTGGGGGTTGAAACGGTGCACCAGGCTGAACAGCAGCGAGCCGATGATGCCCGCGCCGCCGAACACCAGCAGGATCAGGGTCACGGCGCCACCGCCCATACCGGCGACGCCTTCGACGAAGGGTTCGATGTAGCTGTAGGCGGTAAATTGCGCGGTGATGGTCAAGGCGGTCAGCACATACAGCGCCACCAGCGCCGGGCGCTTGAACAGCAGCGGCAGGCTGCGCAGGGAGCCGGAGTTCTGGCTCGGCAGCAACGGCAGTGTGCGCGCCAGCCAGAACACCAGCCCGGCGGCAAACGCGCCGATCACCAGGAAGGTGGTGCGCCAGCCCATGGCTTCGCCGAGCAGGCGGCCCAGCGGAATGCCCAGGACCATCGCCAGCGAAGTGCCGGTGGCGAGCAGGCCGAGGGCTTGCACCTGTTTGCCTTCCGGGGCCAGGCGCACCGCCAGCGAGGCCGTGATCGACCAGAACAGCGCATGGGACAAGGCGATGCCCATGCGGCTGAGCATCAGGATGCCAAAGCTGGTGGCGACGCTGGAGAGGATATGGCTGGCGATAAACATGCCGAACAGCACGATCAGCAGCTTGCGCCGTTCGACGTTGCGGGTCAGCAGCATCACCGGCAACGAGGTCAGCGACACTATCCAGGCATAGATGGTGAGCATCAGCCCGACGCTGGCGATGGGCATGTCGAAGCTGGCGCCGATGGCGCTGAGCAGCCCGACCGGCACAAATTCGGTGGTATTGAACACGAAGGCGGCCAGCGCCAGGGCGATGACCGGTTGCCAATTGGCTTGAGGCGTTGCGGCTGAAATGCTCATTGGCGGGCGAGGTACTCTGGCGATGGTCAACGGCCACGCAGAACAGCGCAGCCGCCGAGCATTCTATAGGTTTCTCGGCCCGTTGTTGACGCGGATCGTCGCCGCGGGGCTCAGGGCGAGGTCAGGGTAATCACGTAATTGCCCGACTGAATCGGCTTGCCGGCGTTGTCCACCAGCAGATAACGCTGGTCGTAATAACGCCCGCTGCCGCTGTCTGCCACCAGCCGCACGTGGGCCGCGTTGACACTGGCCACCGGCGCCACGTTGCTCACCTCCAGGCGGCTGCCGCGACTGGCGCTGGCACAGCCGGTCAGCTCCATCACCGCACCACTGCGCGCATTTGTCGCACAGCCGGGCTCGACGATGGCCCCCCGGAACTCAATGGTGCCCCCGCCCAGTGTCTGCGCGGCACTGCCGCTACCCGCCCATAGGCACAACAGGCCTGCAATAATCGCAACACGTTTAACGTTCATGCCGACACTCCTTATTGGGCTCTCACTCAGGAAGTCGTCTGGCCGGGCGTTAACTTGAGCGGTTTCGCCTCAAAGTGTGCGCTGGATCAAGGATCCACCTGCCCCATCAACTCGGGAATGCTTTCCGGCCGCTTGGCATAACGCTGAGCCAGGGCCGCGCACACCATCAACTGGATCTGGTGAAACAGCATCAGCGGTAGAATCAGCACGCCCATGCTCGCCCCGGCGAACAGCACCTGGGCCATGGGAACCCCCGTCGCCAGGCTTTTCTTGGAGCCGCAGAACAAGATGGTGATGCGGTCTTCCTGGCTGAAGCCAAAGGCTTTGCCCAGCACAGTAGACGCCACCAGCACTAGGGCCAGCAATACGCAGCAGGCCACGACCAGGCCACCGAGCTCCCACAGCGGGATCTGGTGCCAGATGCCTTCGTTGACCGCTTCACTGAACGCGCCGTAGACCACCAGCAGGATCGAGCCTTGGTCGACAAACTTCAGCCAGGATTTATTGCGACCGACCCACTCGCCGATCCAGCGCCGGGCAATTTGCCCCGCCACAAACGGCAGCAGCAGTTGCACACTGATTTTCAGGATCGCATCGACGGTAGAGCCGCCATCACCGTGCACGTTGAGCAACAGGGTCACCAGCAACGGCGTCAGGAAGATGCCGAACAGGCTGGAGGCCGCTGCGCTGCAAATCGCCGCCGGAATGTTGCCGCGCGCCAGCGAAGTAAAGGCAATCGCCGATTGCACAGTGGCCGGCAATGCGCAGAGGTAAAGCATGCCCATGTACAGGTCTTTGCCGATCAGCGGCGACAGCACCGGCTTGAGCGCCAGGCCCAGCAGCGGGAACAGCACGAAGGTCAGGCTGAACACCAGTAAATGCAGGCGCCAGTGGCCGGCACCGGCGACGATGGCCTGGCGTGACAGCTTGGCACCGTGCAGGAAAAACAGCAGGGCGATGGCCAGGTTGGTCACCCAGCCGAAGGCCACGGCGGTCTGGCCGCTGGCGGGCAGCAGGGAGGCGAGGATCACCGTGGCCACAAGCGTGAGGGTGAAGTTGTCGGGCAGGAAACGCGGGCGGGTCATAAGCAAATCTTCCAGGGGTTGCCAAGAGCATCGTCGCGACTCTAACGTAACGGCCTGTTACCGACTAACGCCAATGAGCCAGTAAATGCCGCCTAAAGGACATGAAAAAACCGTGCGCCGCAGTGTGCCCGGGCTTTCCAGCCTGCCACGGCCGGTGTATGGGCGCACTGAGTCACTGCCCAATCGTGCGCTGACCCGACGGCACAGCCACCCGTGGGTGCAGTTGTCTTACGCGATTTCCGGGGTGCTGGAGATCCAGACAGGCGCCGGCCGCTTTGTCGCTCCGCCCCAACGCGCCGTGTGGATACCGGCGGGCGTGCCGCATCGGGTGTTCAGCTCGCCGCACACCGAAATGCGTAGCCTCTACCTGGATTGCAGCGTCACCACGTGGGCTGCCGGGCATTGCCATGTCCTCGAGGTGAGCAGTTTGTTACGCGAATTGATCCGCAGCTTCAGCGAACTGCCGGTGGAATATGCCGAGGACGGGCCAGATGGGCGCTTGGCGCAAGTGGTGCTGGACCAGCTTGCCGCAGCGCCGCAGGTGGATTTGATGCTGCCGTTGCCACTGGACCCGCGCTTGCGGCAGATCTACCGCAGCCTGAACCTGCATCCGGAACAGCAGACGACGTTGGGTGATTGGAGCCAGAAGTTGGGCGTGAGTGAGAAAACCCTCAGCCGGTTGTTTCTGAGCGATACCGGCCTGACGTTCAGGGCATGGCGCCAGCGGCTGAGGCTGTTGACCGCCCTGCCCGCCCTGGAACAAGGCGAGCGGGTGACGGATGTGGCGCTGGCGTGTGGTTATGAGTCCACTTCGGCGTTTATCAATGCGTTTCGCCAGCAGTTCGATGCCACACCGGGTGAGTTTTTCCGCTGATTTTCAGGCGAAAAATATCAAATGTGGGAGCTGGCTTGCCTGCGATGGCAGTCCGTCAGCCAATACATTTTCTGGCTGATGCACCGCTATCGCAGGCAAGCCAGCTCCCACATTGCTGACTGCATTCCAAATGCCTGCAAAGGCTCAGCTGCCATTCCCGCCATGGGCCTCTTCAAAGAAGTAGTCCTTCCAGCTCGCCGCCTTGTTTTTCAACACACCCAGTTCCTGCAGTTTCTCGGCATAGATAAAGGTGCGCTGCGGCACGATGGTGAAGTCGATTTCCGGGTCCTGGACGATTTTCTCCACTAGGTCCAGCGGCAGTTTGGATGCTTCGACGCGAATATAGGTTTTGGCGGCAGCGGGCTTGTCGGCCTTGATGATCTGCTCGGCTTCAGCCAACGCGTCATAGAACGCCTTGTAGGTCTTGGGGTTCTCGTCGTGGAATTTCTCGGTGGTATAGAGCACGTTGAACGACGCCTGCCCGCCCAGAATGTCGTAGGAACTGAGCACCTTGTGCACGTTGGGGTTCAACAGTTCCTGGTACTGGAACGGCGGGCTGGAAAAGTGCGAGTTGATCTCCGAGCCGCCGGCAATCAGCGCCGCCGTGGCGTCGGGGTGGGCGAGGCTGATGGAGATGTCGTCGAATTTCTTGTAGTTGGCATCGCCAAACTGCTTGGCGGTTTCAATCTGCAAGGTGCGCGACTGGAAGCCCACGCCGGCGGCCGGCACGGCAATGCGGTCCTTCTCAGTGAAGTCCTTGAGCGTCTTCACATTGGGGTTGTTGGTCAGCAGGTAATTGGGCATCGAACCCAGCGAGGCAATGGCCTTGACGTTCTGCTTGCCCTTGGTGCGGTCCCACAGGGTGAGCATCGGCGGTACGCCAGCCGACACCACATCCAGCGCGCCGGCCAGCAGCGACTCGTTCATCGCAGTGGCGCCGGAAATGCTGTTCCACTCCACCTTGATATCCAGGCCCTGTTCCTTGCCGTGTTTTTCGATCAGGTGCTGGTCGCGCACCACATCGAGAATCAGGTAGCCGATACCGAATTGCTGGGCAATGCTGATCTTGCCTTCGGCCTGGGCGCCGGTGCTGAGCAATGCGGTCGCAGCGGCCAGGGACGCGGCCAACAGGGTCAGGGAGGAGCGTTTCAAGGTCATGGAGGGTCTGCCGCACGTTTGAGAAGGTGAACGAGGGTAGCCAGCATTTTTAAGACTGGAAAAGAATATCGAGATCTATTGTTATGCAAATAGTCCCCAAAAACGCCAGCGGCTGGTATCGTGCCGCGCTTTGAAATACAGCCGAACCTGCGAGGAAATGGACGTTGAACACTGACGAAAAAATGACCGGAGACCTGTTCGAGGTCGATAAGCGCCTGTCACTCAAACCCGTGGTGGACTTCAGCGCCTACCTGCGCAGCGCGTTCGGCGACGGCCCGTGCACCTGCGTACGCTGCACCGCCGCCGGTGGTGATGAAAGCGGCTACGCGTTTCAGCACACCTTCACCTTCGACGCCAAACCCACCCACCGCCGCTTCGCCTCCACGGCGAGCAGCGATGTGTTGATGGCATTGAAGAAAGCGTGGCTGTCGTACACCAAGGCCGAGTTACCACTCAGTGGTGTGCTCGACCTGGACACGGTGAAGGCGTTCGTCGACCCGCCCCTGCATCGGCGTTTGGCGCCGTTGTTCCTGGCCAGTGAGTTGGTCAAGGAGGTTGAAGGCCAACTGCAGATTCAGCCGCAAGCGGCCTGATCCCAGCCCTCCACAGAACAACATGTGGAAGCTGGGGTACATCAGGCTAGAATGTGTTAGCTGGCAGACCGCTATCGCAGGCAAGCCAGCTCCCACAGGGGATCTGTGTTGCCGGGTAGATCGGCGCTCCCCGCTGAATCCACAAAGCCCCATCAAACACACCCCCCAATCAAAATGTGGGAGCTGGCTTGCCTGCGAAGGCGGCGGCATTGCCAAGGGAGATGTCGCCTGCCCCACCGCTTTCGCAGCCTCGCTAAAGCTCGACAGCTCCCACAGGGGATCTGTGTTGCCGGGTAGATCGGCGCTCCCCGCTGAATCCGCAAAGCCCCATCAGACACACCCCCAATCAAAATGTGGGAGCTGGCTTGCCTGCGAAGGCGGCGGTACTGCCAACAGAGACACCGCCTGACCCACCGCTTTCGTAGCCTCGCCAAAGCTCGACAACTCCCACACGGGATCTGCGCCAGCCCTGAAGAGTCAGATGCCTGCGAGCACCGCGGGATCGCCAGTGCGCCAAACGTTATCCACTGTCACCCGCTGGATCAGCCACCGGTTTTCCTGTCGAACCAATTCAACGTCGTAGCGGTTCTTCATCAAATAGTGTCGCGACGGGTCGCTCTTGGGCACGTGCTGCGCTTCCACCAAAGCATCAAGTCGTGCACGGTCGCCGTCCAGCGTCACACGCGGGTTGTTCACCGAGTGCGTGGTGTCGAGCTGGCTGAGCGCGCCGGATAACGCAGCGACAATGGTTTCGCGCCCTTCCAGCACCGGGTATTCAAAACCGGCTTTGGCGGCGGCAGGCCGAAAATCGGAGACGGCCTCGACGGTGAACGCCGAAGCAAGCAGCACGGGGTCATGCAGGTCGATACCGGCGGCGAAGCGATAAAGGGTGTCGACAACCGCAAGCTTGTCGGCGGCTGTTTGAAGGTCGAAAGCGGTCATGGGGTTTTCCTGTGGGTTCAGTAATCGATGATCCGCGTGCCTGCAATCGTCTGGGCAAAGCCCACGCCGAACAGTTTCGCGGGCGTTTCAAAGCCAGGCCGGCGTTCACCGCCCAGCACTCGGCGCGCCGCTTCCACGGCGGCCAGCGGGGTGTAGCTGTAGCCGTTGACAGTTTCAATCACCGAGCGCGCAACGCTGCCGTCGGCGCCGGTGACTTCGGCCACGGCGCGGGCGCGATGGGCGTCGCGCTGGGTTTGTGTGGGGCCGTCGGGCAGCAGTGACAAGTCGCCTTCGGGGAAAGCCTCGCCAGTGACGTGCACGAACATCGCGATATTCGGGATGGAACTGGAATGCCAGGCGCTGACCAAATCACCGAAGGACAACGGCGCACACAGCACCGGGCCGTCGCCGAAATCCAAGTGTTGCAGTGGCGCGTCCGGGGTGGCGACCAGTGCGCCGTCGATGCGCACCATGACGCCTGCGCCGAGGATCTCGCCCACACTCATCGCCGAACCGCGTGACATCGTGCCGGGCACCTGCAAGGCAATGTTCAGTGCGCGCGGCTGCCGTACGCGGCTGGCAACGTGCATCGCCAGGCAGTCGGTGGGTACCACGTCCCAGCCGACGCCGGGCAGCAGCATCACATCCGCCCCGCTGCCGAGTTGTTCGGCGAGGCGGTACACGTTGATTTCAGCAGTGATGTCCAGATAGTCGGTGCCGCTGGCGATGCAGGCGCGCATCAACGGTTCGGCAGTGTGAGCAAAAGGACCGGCGAAGTTGAGCAACACGTCGATACCTTCCAACCGGCTTTCTTGCGCAACAAATACCCGGTAAGGCACGCCCAGCGCAGCAGCCAAGGAAGCCAGGCGGGCTTCGTCGCGTCCGGCAATCACCAGGTTCAGGCCCAGTTCTTTCGCCTGTTCAGCCGCCATGCGCCCGGTGTAACCGGTGGCGCCGTAGATCATCAAAGTTTTCATGCCGTGTGCTGCCAGTTTTTGTAGACGAATTCGAGACTGTAGCCATCCGGGTCGAGGACGTTGGCCGCGTAGTAGTTGGGGTCGTAATGCAAACGGGCACCTGGCGTGCCGTTGTCAGTGGCGCCATTTGCCAGCGCGGCGGCGTAGGCCTGCTCAACCACCGCGCGGTTATTGGCGACAAATCCTACATGCACCGCTCGCCCCTCCACCACGCCTTCGCGCAGCCAGAAAAACATCCGGCCGTTGGCGCCAAAACCTTTCAAGTCGGGATGCCCGGGCGGGCCATCCTTGCCGTCGTAGTCGAGGCGCGCAGTGATGCCGAGTGGCGCAAGCGTTGCTTCGTAGAAGCGGATCGAACGCGCGATGTCGCTGACTGAAATAAACAGATGATCCAGCATGGTGTGGCCTCGCAACTCAGATGATATAGCCGCCTGCGACTTCGATAGTCTGGGCGTTGATCCAACGGCCTTCGTCTGACAGCAACAGGGCAATTACCCGCGCCACGTCTTCTGGTTCGCCTACGCGGCCCAAGGCAGTTTGCCCGGCCAGCAGAGCTTCGAATTCGTCATTCAAGCCGCCGCCCAGTTCAGTACGAATGGCACCCGGCGACACGGCGTTGGCACGAATACGGCGCTCGCCGAATTCCTTGGCCATGTAACGGGTGAGCACGTCCAGCCCGCCTTTGAACGCGGCGTAAGGCGCAACGCCAGCGGTGGCAACGCGCGTCGTGGCACTGGTCAGGTTGACGATACTGGCGTGTTGTTCCAGCAGCGGCAGCAGGGTCTGGGTGAGAAAAAACGGGCCTTTGAGGTGCACGTTGAACAGGCCGTCGAATTGCGCTTCGGTCACGCTTTCAAGGGGGTTGAACAGCCCGTAACCGGCGTTGTTCACCAGCCCGCTCAACGTCCCTACGCCCCAGGTAGCCTGAAGGGACTGCACAACAGCATCACGGAACGCCGCAAAGGTGCTGACATCAGCTACCTCCAGTTTCAGCGCCACGGCTTTACCGCCCGCCGCTTCAATACGCTGAACCACCGCCCGCGCCGCGTCCGGGTTGCGGTTGTAAGTCAGGATCACGCCCTGCCCCTGGCGGGCGCACAGCTCGGCGGTACTGGCACCGATGCCACGGCTGCCTCCGGTTATCACGATGACGCTCATGGCTTGCTCCACTGTCGAAACGTTGAGTGACCACAGTAGCGATCACCCTGCCCCCCGACGCAGCCGTTCCTGCCTCAATCCTGCCTGTTTCTGCTTTTCGCTTGCGCGCTGCCTTAAGAGAGGAACAGCATGGCCACCATGAATACACAATTGATCGAATTGCGTGCCCTGGCCGCAAGTGCCGAAAACCGCCGCACCGAGACCGGCATCCCGCGTGTGGCGATGGTTCAGGGTGCGATTCCCGAGCACATGCTCGCAGCGGTGTATGACCCGATGATCAACCTGATCCTGCAAGGCACCAAGTGCATGACCGTGGGCGACCGCACCCTGCACTACGACCCCGCGACCTATTTTGTGATGTCTATCGAGCTGCCCGCCGTCGGCGTGGTGAACCCGGCGGCGACGGGTGAGCCGTACCTGGCAGTGAGCCTGACCCTGGACCCGACGGTGCTGACCACCTTGCTCAACGACTTGCCGATGCCCAGCGGGCGTTGCGAGCAGGAGGCCGGGTTTTCAGTGGCGGCCGTCACACCGGCGCTGATGGACGCGTGGGTCCGCATGCTGCGCCTGATGGGCGACCCGGTGGCGATTGCCGCACTGGCGCCGGCCTATGAGCGGGAAATTCTCTACCACGTGCTGCAAGGCCCGCACGGCTGGATGCTGCGCGAGATTGCCGCGCCGGACACCGCCATGGCGCGCGTCAGCCGGGCGATTCAGTGGATTCGCCGGGACTTTGCCGAGTCGATCCGGGTGGAGGCGCTGGCGCAGGAAGCGGCGATGAGTGTGTCGGCGTTTCACCGGCACTTCAAGGCAGTGACCAACCTGAGCCCGCTGCAATATCAGAAGCGTGTGCGCCTGTTGCAGGCGCGCACCTTGATGGTGGCCAGCGCCAGCAGTGTGACCAGCGCTGCGTTTGAGGTGGGGTATGAAAGCGCGACCCAGTTCAGCCGGGATTATGCGCGGGTGTTCGGGTTGCCGCCGGCCAGGGATACGGCGCGGATTCTGGCTGATAACAGAGGTCGGGCCTGAACTCATTATGGCCTGCGGGCTTGTTGTGGCGAGCGGGCTTGCCCCGCGTTGGGGCGCGCAGCGGCCCCATTACAGGCGACCGAGTTCCTTCATATAGGCCTCAGTCGCCTGTTTTTGGGGCTGCTTCGCAGCCCAACGCGGGGCAAGCCCGCTCGCCACAACCACCCGCTCGACACCACAAGCTCATTTGCGACAACAAGCCCGCTCGCCACAGGAAGCCAACTCTCTACTGAGAGCCTGTGCTTACTTACGCGCCGCCTCCCACGACTTGAGCAAGTCACCGTAAGCCACCGTCTCGCCTTTCGGCTTCTCGTTCGCCAGTTTCGGCTTCGGCGCACCCGGCTGGTCGAACCAGTATTGCGCGTCACGCTCGGGGTTCATTTTCGGGCCGCACACCGGTTGCACCTTGGAGCGCTCCAGGCGCGTCATGATCGCGTCCTGCTCCTTGGCCAGGTTGTCCAGCGCCTGCTGTGGAGTTTTCTCGCCGCTGGCGGCGGCGGCGATGTTGCTCCACCACAATTGCGCCAAACGAGGGTAGTCCGGCACGTTGGTGCCGGTCGGGGTCCACTCGACACGGGCCGGGCTGCGGTAGAACTCCACCAGGCCACCGAGCTTCGGCGCCAGGTCGGTCATGGCCTGGGAGTTGATGTCGGACTCACGAATCGGCGTCAGGCCGACGATGGTTTTTTTCAGCGAGACGGTTTTCGAGGTCACGAACTGCGCGTAGAGCCATGCCGCGAGTTTCTGCTTCTCGGGTGTGGACTTGAGGAAGGTCCAGGAACCCACGTCCTGATAGCCCTTTTTCATGCCTTTTTCCCAATACGGCCCGACCGGCGACGGCGCCATGCGCCACTTCGGCGTGCCGTCGGCGTTCACCACCGGCAGGCCCGGCTTGGTCATGTCGGCGGTAAACGCGGTGTACCAGAAGATCTGCTGGGCAATGTTGCCCTGGGACGGCACCGGGCCGGACTCGGAGAAGGTCATGCCCGCCGCTTCCGGTGGCGCGTAGGCTTTCATCCAGTCCACGTATTTCTGCGTGGCAAACACGGCGGCCGGGCCGTTGGTGTCACCGCCACGGGTCACGCTGGAGCCCACCGGGTGGCAGTCCTCCACGCGAATGCCCCACTCGTCCACCGGCAAGCCGTTGGGCAAACCTTTGTCGCCGCCACCGGCCATGGAGAACCAGGCATCGGTGAAGCGCCAGCCCAGGGACGGGTCTTTTTTGCCGTAGTCCATGTGCCCATAAATGCGCTTGCCGTCGATTTCCTTGACGTCTTCGCTGAAGAATTTGGCGATGTCTTCATAGGCCGACCAGTTCACCGGTACGCCGAGTTCGTAACCGTATTTTTCCTTGAACTTGGCTTTCAGATCGGCGCGTTCGAACCAGTCGGCGCGGAACCAGTACAGGTTGGCAAACTGTTGATCCGGCAGTTGATAGACCTTGCCGTCCGGCGCGGTGGTGAAAGAGATGCCGATAAAATCCTTGATGTCCAGGGTCGGCGAGGTGAAGTCCTTGCCTTCGTTGGCCATCAGATCGGTGATGGATTCGGTTTTGCCGTAGCGGAAGTGCGTACCGATCAAGTCGGAATCGTTGACCCAGCCGTCATAGATGTTTTTGTCGGACTGCATCTGGGTTTGCAGCTTCTCCACCACGTCGCCTTCCTGCAGCAGGTCGTGGGTCAGCTTGATGCCGGTGATTTCGGTGAAGGCCTTGGCCAGCACCTTGGACTCGTACTCGTGGGTGGTGAGGGTTTCCGACACCACGTTGATCTTCATCCCACGGAACGGTTCGGCAGCCTTGATAAACCATTTCAACTCTTCGAGCTGTTGGGCGTCGGTGAGCGTGGACGGTTTGAACTCACTGCCGATCCATTTTTTCGCGGCATCTTCATACGCATCGGCCCAGGCCGTGGCGCTCAAACCGCTGAGGGCCAGTACGGCGGCCAATGAAATGCTATGTCGCAGCTTATTGTTTTTATCGAACATAGAGACCTCCTGGTTGTTTATTCAAGCGGAGCACTAGCCCCAACGCATCACACACAACAGCCACACCAGGGACAGCGCAGTCGCCACCCAGATGCTCCAGCCGGTTGCGCCGATTACCAGCAAATGCAGGTAGGCGCTGCCGAGAAGACCAATAAACAGGCGATCACCACGGGTGGTGCTGATCGGTAAAAAGCCGCGCCGGGGGATGCTCGGCGAGCGCAGCTCCCAGGTGGTCATGCCCACCAGGATCAAGGCGATGCCAGCAAAAAACAGCGCGGTGGGGGTGGTCCAGGCCATCCATTCCATCATCGACTCCTCTAGACCCGGCCCAGGGCAAAGCCCTTGGCCACGTGGTTGCGAACAAACCAGATCACCAGCATGCCCGGCAGGATGGTCAACACCCCCGCCGCCGCCAGCACGCCCCAATCGATACCGGACGCCGAGACCGTACGCGTCATCACCGCCGCGATCGGCTTGGCGTTGACCGACGTCAGCGTGCGCGCCAGCAGCAGCTCGACCCAGGAAAACATGAAGCAGAAGAACGCCGTCACACCGATGCCGGAGCCGATCAGCGGGATAAAAATCTTCACGAAAAATTTGGGAAAGCTGTAGCCGTCGATGTAGGCCGTTTCATCGATTTCCTTGGGCACACCGGACATGAAGCCCTCCAGAATCCACACCGCCAGCGGCACGTTGAACAGGCAATGGGCCAGCGCCACGGCAATGTGGGTATCGAACAGGCCAATCGACGAATACAGCTGGAAGAACGGCAGCAGAAAGACCGCCGGCGGCGCCATGCGGTTGGTCAGCAGCCAGAAGAACAGGTGCTTGTCGCCCAGAAAGCGGTAGCGCGAAAAGGCATAGGCTGCCGGCAGCGCCACGCTCAGGGAGATCACCGTGTTCAGGCTCACGTAGTACAGCGAGTTGAGGTAACCGGTGTACCAGCTCGGGTCGGTGAAGATCACCTTGTAGTTGGCCAGGGTGAAATCCTGCGGAAACAGCGTCAGCCCGCCGAGGATTTCAGTGTTGCTCTTGAAGGACATGTTCAGCAGCCAGTAGATCGGCACCAGCAGGAACAGGATGTAGATCAGCAGCGGAATAAGCTTGCGTTTGCTCATGTCGGCGGCCTCAGCGGTTGGCGTCGGAGTGGGTCATGGCGGTGTAGAACAGCCAGGACACCAACAGGATGATCAGGAAATACACCAGCGAGAATGCGGCCGCCGGGCCCAGGTCGAATTGGCCTACGGCCATCTGGGTCAGCGTCTGACTCAGGAACGTGGTGGCGTTCCCCGGCCCGCCGCCGGTCAGTACGAACGGCTCGGTGTAGATCATGAAGCTGTCCATGAAGCGCAGCATCACCGCGATCAACAGCACGCTTTTCATCTTCGGCAACTGGATATGTCGGAAAACCGCCCAGGCGGACGCACGATCAATCCGCGCGGCCTGGTAGTACACATCCGGAATCGCCCGCAGCCCCGAATAACACAGCAGCGCCACCAGCGAGGTCCAGTGCCACACATCCATCACCAGCACGGTCACCCAGGCGTCCGCCGTGTTCGCCGCGTAGTTGTAGCTGATGCCCAACGCGTTGAGGCTGTAACCGAGCAAACCGATGTCGGCGCGGCCGAAAATCTGCCAGATCGTGCCGACCACGTTCCACGGAATCAGCAGCGGAATGGCGAGGATGATCAACACCAGCGACGACCAGCGGCCCTTGGTCGGCATGGTCAGGGCGATGGCGATGCCCAGGGGGATTTCGATCAGCAGTACACACGCCGAATAGATGAACTGGCGCAGCAATGAGTCATGCAGGCGCGGGTCGAGCAGCACTTGCTTGTACCAGTCGGCGCCGACGAAGTAGCGGCTGGATTGGTCAAAGATGTCCTGCACCGAGTAGTTGACCACGGTCATCATCGGGATCACCGCACTGAATGCCACCAGCAGGAACACCGGCAATACCAGCCACCAGGCCTTGTTGTTCTGCACCTTGTTCATGGCTGCACCTCCAGCAGGTAGTCGTCGGCGTAGACCATCAGCCATTGCGCGGGGAAGCTGATGGAGGCCTTGCCTTCGGGCACCGGTTTGTCTTCGGCCAGGCGCACTTTCAACGGCGCACCGTCGAGGTTGAGGGTCATGATCTTGTAGGTGCCAAGGTCTTCAACGTGCACGACATCGGCCTGCATCGCGTCAGGGTTGTACTCATCCCACACGTGGATAAATTCCGGGCGGATGCCGACCTGCAGCTTTTTGTAGTCCGTGTCGCGCAGGCGTTGCTGCAACGACTCGGGCAACGGCAACAGCGTGCCGGCAAAACGCACTCCGCCCGCCTCGGCCTGCACCTCAATCAGATTCATCCCCGGGCTGCCGATGAAATAGCCGACAAACGTGTGGCTGGGCCGCTCGAACAGTTCGCGCGGCGTACCGAACTGCACGATCTGCCCGCCGTACATCACCGCGATCTTGTCGGCGAAGGTCGAAGCTTCAAGCTGGTCGTGGGTCACGTAGACCATGGTGATGTTGAACTGCTCGTGGATCTGCTTGAGCTTGCGCCGCAGTTTCCACTTCAGGTGCGGGTCGATCACCGTCAGCGGTTCATCGAACAGGATCGCCGACACGTCGTCGCGCACCAGGCCACGGCCCATGGAGACTTTCTGTTTTTCGTCGGCGGTGAGGTTGCGGGCTTTCTTGGTCAGCAGGTTTTGCAGGTCAAGAACCTCGGCAATTTCCTGCACCTTGCTGTGCACTTTCGCCTCGGCCATGCCCTGGTTTCGCAGGGGGAAGGCCAGGTTGTCGAACACGGTCATGGTGTCGTACACCACCGGAAACTGAAACACCTGGGCGATGTTGCGTTTTTCCGGGGTCAGCTCGTTGACCACCTTGTGGTCAAACAGCACCTGGCCTTCGGACGGGCTGAGCAGGCCGGAGATGATATTGAGCAAGGTCGACTTGCCGCAGCCCGACGGCCCGAGCAAGGCATAGGCCCCGCCCTGCTCCCACACATGGTTCATTTCCCGAATCGCGTAGTCCTCAGGGCCGTTCGGCGCAGGGCTGTAGCTGTGGGCCAGGTTCTGCAAATGGATCTCGGCCATCAGGCAACCCTCGCGACACGGCGCCCGGGGGCCTGGACCAAGCGGCCCTGACCATCGAACACAAACAGTTTATGGGTGGGGATATACACGCGGATCGGCGCGTCGACGTCGTACTCGTGTACCCCCGGCAAGTGCAGCACCAGCAGGAAGTGCTCGCTGCGCACATGCAGAAAGGTTTCCGAGCCGCTGATTTCGGCGACTTCCACGGTCACCGCCAGCTCCAGGTCATCGTCGTTGCTTGGCACCAGGCTGATATGGCTGGGGCGTACGCCGAAGCGGAACTCGCCCTCGCCGATGGGGCGCAGGTCGACGTTCAACGGAAAGTGCACGAAATTGGCGAAGCTCACTTCATTGCCGCTGATCCGCCCCGGCATCAGGTTGATCGGCGGCTCGGAAAACAGCTCGGCCGCCAACACGGTTTGCGGCTGGTGGTAGACCTCGGCAGCCTTGCCGCTCTGGATCACCCGGCCTTCGTGAAGAATGGTAGTGGTACCGCCCAGGGCCAGTGCTTCGTTGGGTTCGGTGGTGGCGTAGATGGCGATGGTGTGGCGCGCCTTGAACAGCTCGCGCATTTCCTGGCGCAGTTCTTCGCGCAGTTTGTAGTCCAGGTTCACCAGTGGCTCATCAAACAGGATCAGCTCGGCATCCTTGACCAGCGCGCGGGCCATGGCCGTGCGTTGCTGCTGGCCGCCAGACAACTCCAGCGGGTGGCGCTTGAGGAATTTTTCGATGCGCAGCATCTTCGCGGTTTCCAGCACTTTGCTCTGGATCACTTCGTCAGACACACCAGCCTGGCGCAACGGAGAGGCGATGTTTTCGAACACGGTCATGGTCGGGTAGTTGATGAACTGCTGGTAGACCATCGAGACGTTGCGCAGGCGCACCGGCTTTTGCGTGACGTCCACGCCGTTCATCAGGATGCGGCCGCTGTCGGGTTTGTCCAGGCCGGCCATCAGGCGCATCAGGCTGGTTTTGCCGGACAGGGTACGGCCGAGCAGGACGTTGAAGGAACCGGCTTCGAAACGCAGGTTGGCATCGTCGATCCAGGTTTGGCCTTCAACGACGCGGGTGACGTGCTCCAGGGTCAATGACATGACACGACCTTTTTATTATTGGAATGAATCTGGCCATTCGTCAGAGCGAGTTTCGTGCCAAAACGGCAAGTGGTTGATGTGTAAAGAAATGGGGTCATTGCGATGTTCAGGAGTGAACACTGCTGCTGAACAATTGAACACCTACAGGCTTGACAATGAACAGTTCTGAACAACACTCTCATGCCCAACACAGAACAAATGTGGGAGCGGGCTTGCTCGCGAAAGCGGTGAACCAGTCGACTTATCTATTGGCTGACCTGCCGCATTCGCGAGCAAGCCCGCTCCCACATTTTGATCCAGTTCAAACCGTTAGATTGTGCAAGACCCCATAACAATAAAAAGAAGGTCACCATGGCCGAACCCTTGGCTCACGACACCCTTATCCAGGAATCCTGGCGCCGTTGCCGCGCCTTTGGCCTGGACCACCAAAGCCCTCCCAGCTTCGACCAACTGCCCGCCGAGGGCATCAGCCAGTTACTGGAAAGCCAGCACTCTTTGGTGCAGACCACCCACCAGGAAGTCCTGCCCTATTACGAAAACATCCTGAGCAACTCCAACTGCCTGATCATGCTGGCCGACAACCAGGGGCAGGTGCTGACCTCATGGGGCACCCAGCGGTTTATCGAGCCGAAACTGGCGCGCGGCTTCAACCCCGGCGCCAGCTGGAGGGAACGCTCCAGCGGCACCAATGCCATCGGTACCGCGCTGGCCTGTGCCCAGGCGGTGCACATTGAGCACGACGAACACTTCCTCAAGGCCAACCGCTTCATGACCGGCTCGGCGGCGCCGATCTTCGATGTGCAGCGCGAAATCATCGCCGTGCTGGATGTGTCCAGCGACAGTTACCTGCCGCCCTCCCACACCCTGGGCATGGTCAAGATGATGAGCCAGACCGTGGAAAACCGGCTGATCCTCAACCTGTTTCGCGGTGAGCATTTCCAACTGACCTTCAACACCGGCCTGAACAACCTCGACAGCCAATGGGCGGGCCTGCTGATTTTCGATGACAGCGGCCAGGTGCTGTCGGCCAACCGTCGCGCCGATAATTTGCTCGGCATCAGCCTGTCTCGGGTGCTGATCGACAGTTTGTTCAAGGTCTCGCTGCTGGAACTGTTGAACCAGCCCGAAGGTTTGCCGTTTTCCTTGCAGGCGGCGGGACGCAACCGGTTTCAATGTTTGTTGAAGCGCCCGAAGAAAATGCCGGTACAGGCGCGGGTGTTCAGCGAACTAAAACCCAGCGAACCTTTACCGCAAAAGCCGAGCACCATTGGCCTCAAGACCCTGCATTTTGGCGACGCCCGTGTCGAAAAGGCCGTGCGCCAGGCAGAACGCCTGCTGGAAAAAGACATTCCGCTGCTGATCCACGGCGAGACCGGCGTGGGCAAAGAGGTGTTCGTCAAAGCCCTGCACCAGGCCAGCTCGCGCAGCCGTCAGGCATTTATCGCGGTGAACTGTGCGGCGATTCCTGCTGAGCTGGTGGAATCGGAGTTGTTCGGCTACGAAAAAGGCGCGTTCACCGGTGCGAACCAGAAAGGCAGCATCGGCCTGATCCGCAAGGCGGACAAGGGCACGCTGTTTCTCGATGAAATTGGCGATATGCCGTTGCCGACCCAGGCCCGCCTGCTACGCGTGTTGCAGGAGCGTTGCGTGCAGCCGGTGGGCAGCAGCGAGTTATTCCCGGTGGACTTGCGGATCATCTCTGCCACCAACCGCACGCTGCGCGAATGGGTGCAGGCGGGGCGCTTTCGTGAGGATTTGTACTACCGCATCGGCGGCCTGACCCTGGAACTGCCGCCATTGCGTGAGCGAACGGACAAGCGCGCGCTGTTCCAGCAACTGTGGCAGCAACATCGTGAGCCGACCCAATGGGCCGGGCTGAGCAACGAAGTGCTGGCGCTGTTTGAACAACACCCGTGGCCGGGCAATTTGCGTCAAGTCAGCAGCGTATTGCAGGTGGCGCTGGCGATGGCCGAAGAACAGCCGATCCGCCCGGAGCATTTGCCGGATGACTTTTTTGTGGATCTGAAAGAAACGCCCCCACCCGCACACGAGTTCGTGGACGACAGCATTGATCTGACCCAACGTCTGAAGGCAGCAGGCGGGAACATTTCCCACCTCGCGCGGGAATTGGGCGTCAGCCGCAATACCTTGTACAAACGCCTGCGCCAGAACGAAGGCTGACCTAGCGCGGCTTGACCACCACCAGCAGGTCGGTGAAGTACTCGACCCGGATCGGCAGGTTGTCGGCGAGGGCTGATAAGGCCGCTGTCGTGTCGTCCAGCTTGAACACACCGGAAACTCGCAGGTTGTGCAGGGCCTGGGGATCGAAGCGCACCAGGCCGTGGCGGTAGCTGGCCAGGGTTTGCAGCACCTCGCTCAAGGGCTGGTCGTTGACCTTGAGCAGGCCACGGGTCCAGGCGGCCGGGTCTGCATTGCCAATGGGCTGTGGCGGTTCGGCGCGGCCGTGATCGAGCACCGACCGCTGGCCTGCCGCCACCTTGACCCCTTCGTCGGCGTCACCTTTGACCGCCACCGTGGATTCGATCACGGTGACCACTGTGGTGCCATCCTCCGCGCGCTTGACCAGATAACGGGTGCCCAGCGCGGTGGCCGTGCCTTGATCGGTGCGCACCACGAAAGGCCGCTGCGCATCCTTGGCCACTTCCACCCAGAGTTCGCCTTGCAGCAATTCGATCACGCGTTGGCGGCCGTCGAACTTCACGTCCACCGCCGAATTGCTGTTGAGCTGCAACTGGCTGCCGTCTTCCAGCGCAATCTGTCGGCGCTCACCGACCCCGGTACGCTGGTCAGCCATCCACACGGGCAGGTGCTGCACGCCAAACCAGCCGCACAACACCACACCGAGCACACCCAGCACTTGGGCGCCGCGCGAGCGTGGGGGGGCAAAGGCCCGATTCAGGGCCATGCGCGCCGGCCGCGCGGGCAAGGTGTCGAAGTTGCCCCACAGGGTGCGCATGCGCTGGATGGCCACGGCGTGACGAGGGTCGGCCTGGCACCAGCTATTGAAGGCTTGGCGGTCGGCGTCGCTGAAGTCTTCGTCGTGCAGGCGTGTCAGCCAATTCGCCGCTTGCTGGATGATCTGTTCGGAACTCATGCCAACGGGTCCGCGCCATGCAGGCTGTGGTAGCAGTGCACCAGCGCGGTGGAAATGTAGTTTTTGACCGTGCTGGAAGACACGTCCAGGCGGGTGGCGATTTCGCTGTAGGTCAGCCCGTCGAGACGGCTCAACAGGAAAGCTTCACGGGTTTTCGCGGGCAGGCCGGCGAGCATTTCGGTGATGCGTTCCAGGGCTTGCAGGGCTACGTGGATCGCGGCGGGGTCCGGCATGCCGGCGTCTTCGCACTGAATGGCCAGGGCTTCCATGTAGGCTTTTTCAATGCGCCGACGCCGGGCGCCATCGATCAGCAGCCTTCCTGCCGTGGTGGCCAGGAACGCGCGGGGTTCCTTGATAGTGTGCGGCTCGGCCAGCATCAGCACGCGGATAAAGGCGTCATGGGCCAGGTCGGCGGCATGCTGGGAACAACCGAGTTTTTTGCGCAGCCAGCCGTGCAACCAGCCGTGGTGCTCGCTGTACATTGCCGTAAGGGTCTGCTGACGGGCGCAATCGCCCGGCGCGGCCGGAATGTCATGCATGCGCAAAAACTTCTCAAATGGGAAATGTTACCAATTGCGCGAACAATGCCAGTAAAACGCAGTGGGAGCAAGGGGCCTGCGGGCCGCCTTAATGCCCCTTCCCTGGTTTAAAGCCGAACCCGGTCAACAATGTGGGAGCTGGCTTGCCTGCGATCGCGGTGGGTCAGGCGAATCCAATTTGGCTGATAAACCGCTATCGCAGGCAAGCCAGCTCCCACATTGGATAGCGGTGTTTGCCAAGCCGGTTTAACGCCAGCTCCACGACACCCCGGTGTAGATGCCGCGCCCGTCTGCCGGGGTTGAGCGGGCAACGTCCAGACCTTTGTCGTCATAACCGGGAGTGACGGTGTTGGCATAGCGCCGATTGGTGAGGTTGCGCAGGTCGACCCAGGCTTGCCAGTCCTGCTTTGGCGCGTCGTAACCGAACGTGGCACCCAGGGTGGTGTAGGACGCGGCGTAGTAGGAATTGGCGTAATCCACCGCCACTTTTGAGGAATGCTCGGTGTTGAAACTGGTGTACAAGCCCGTCGGATGGCTATAGCGCAACTGCGCCTGGTAGTAATGTTTGGGGATGCCCGGCAGGGCGTTGTCACCGAAGCGGTCGTCGTCGCGGTAGTGGAAGTCGCTGTAGGTATAGGCTTGGCGCAGGGCGAGCCGGCCATTGCGGCCGCCGTCCCACAACGGGCTGAGCAGGCTCAGCTCCACACCCTGGTGCACCGTGGGGCTGGCGTTGGCTTCAGCGACCACGGCATCGCTGGTGGAGGTTTGCGCCTGGGTTTCGACGGTGAGCAATTCGTGGCGCACTTCGGAACGGTACAGCGCCAGGTCCCATTCGCCGAACGCGGATTCGCCACGGCCACCGACTTCCAGGGTCGTCGCGCTCTGATTACGCAGGTTGACGCCTTCGCGGGCCAGGCCCTTGGCCGGGCCACTGGCGAAATACCGGTTGGAACCCCAGATCATCGACCACGCGTGCGGCGGCTCCACCGAACGGCTGAGGTTACCGTACACCTGCAACTGCGGGGAAAAGTCGTAGCGTAGGCCGACGCGTGGCGCGTAATCCCAATCGTGCTGGCTTGTAGGCGAGTGGGTTTGCGGGTAAGTCACTTCGGTTTCACGGCGCGTGTAGATCGCGGCCAGGCCGGTGGTCAGCCACAGGTCCGGGACCAGTTCCAGCTCATTGCCGACGTGCAGCACGGTGTCGGAACCCAAATAGCTGTAATCCCGGGTTTTGGTGCCGGGGGCGTAGGTGGCAGTATTCCCGGCAGGCGTGCGGACGTATTCCGACGCGCCGTTGTTCGGCATCGCCTGGGTGGTGCGCAGTCCCACCGTGGTTCTGCTGGCGTGGCCGAACACGGTGTCCTGGCGAATGTAATTCAGGGTGCTGCTGATGTCGGTGTAGGCGACCTTCAGGCGGTTGGTACCTTCGCGCAGGTCCATCGGATAGTCGTGATAGGCCAACCCGGCCTCGATGCGGGCATTGTCGTCCAACTGCAAGGTGGTTTTGTTGGCGATCCAGGTAGACCCCGGTTGCAGGCGCTTGGAATCGCGGGCGACGTTCAGGCTGGCGGCGGCGCGTGGGTCGTGGCTGATTTGGTAGCGGGTCAGCTTGCCGGGCGTGTCGTTGGTGGTTTCGCGGTATCGGAAATAGAAGCGCGTTTCCAGGTCCGGGTTGAACCGGTAGCCAAAATTGGCCGCTACGCCCTTTCCGGTGCCGGCGCTCTGGTGCTGATAGCCGTCGGATTGCAAGTCAGTGAGGCTGACGTAGTAGTCGGCATCGCCCAGCACCTGGCCGGAGCTGATCTCGCGCTGGGCGTACCCGCGGCTGCCGGCTTCATAACGCACCTGCAACCTGGGCGCGTCATAGCCGGTGCGGGTCACGTAGTTGACCGAGCCCCCCAACGCCAGCGCGCCCTGATCAAAACCATTGGCGCCGCGCAGCACCTCAACCCGGCTTTGCCACAGCGGGTCTTTGAGCTCGTAAGGCGTACCGCCCGGGCCGGTCAAGGGCAGGCCGTCGAACATCTCATAAAGCCCGGAGGCATGGGAACCCGGGCTGCGGTTCAAGCCCGAACCGCGAATCGACAGCTTCACCCCCTCATTATTTGCCGCCTTGGCGTACACCCCGGCCTGGTACTTGAACACCTCTTCGTTGGTGCTCACCCGCCCCTGCTGCACGCTGTTCATGTCGATGTAATTGGTGCCGCCGGGCACGCTCTTGAGTTGCGCCTGGGCGACTTCCCCGGTACTGGCTTCGCTGCTGGTGACTTCGACCGGGGCCAGTTGCAGTGCTTCGGCGTGCAACGGGGACGCCAGGGTCAGGGCGGTGAAAAGGAGCGGGGTTTGGCGCAACAGCATCGGGGGCAAATCCTTGGAATTCGGGGGCGTGACAAGCCGTAGCCATCACGCGAACGGTGATGGGAAGCCAAGGGGCCCCATCAAGTCACTCTTGATTAACGGATCGGCGCCTTCCTACAACAGCCTCGGACGCATTTTGTTTTTTAAGTCCGAAATCGAATTAACACATGCAAACTCAGTATTTAAGGAAATAACCGCCACGCATTACTGTGGAGCCACTGAGTCACCCAAGCCCCACGAGATCGCCACCATGCAGACATCCGCCACCCTCATCGACTTCTCCCTTCACCGCAAACGCCGCCAGGCGCGGGCTGCAGGCGAGTTGATGTGGGCGATGTACGCCGCACGCGCCGGCTTGGCAGTGTTCGCCGCGCAGACGGCACAGCCCAGCGATACTCGCCGGGCGTAAGGCCGATGAATTTCCTGCACGTGTTGCCCGAACCGCCTGCTCCCCTGCCCAAACCCGGCACCGATGACGACGACACCAGCCTCTGTGTTGCGCAGAACCTGCAGCGCCTGCGCAGCAAACGCCATTTGTCGCTGGATGGTTTGGCGCGCGCCTGCGGTGTGAGCCGGGCGATGCTGGCGCAGATCGAATCCGGGCGCAGCGTGCCGTCGATCAAGGTGCTGTGCAAAATCGCCAAGGGTTTGAAGGTGTCGGTGGCAGCGTTTCTGGAAGATCGAGCCTTCGAAGGCGTCGAGGTGTTGCCCGCACAGCAGAGCAAACGCCTGGTGAGTGCCGACGGCGCCTTCGTCAGCCGTGCGCTGTTTCCCTACGATACGGCGCGCCAATCGGAGTTCTACGAGATCCGTTTACGCGCACTCGGCGAAGAAATTTCCGAGGGCCACGGCCCCGGCATCCAGGAGAACCTGGTGGTCGCCCAAGGCGTGCTGGAAGTCAGCGTCAATGACGAACGCTACCTGCTCTCCACCGGTGATTCGATTCTGTTCTACGCCGACCAACCCCATCGCTACCGCAACCCGGCAGACAGTGAAGCAGTGGCCTTCCTGGTGATCACCTACCCGGAACGCCTGGACTGAAATGCAAAACGCCCCGATAAGTCGGGGCGTTTTTTATGGCGCAGGACCTGTCAGCAGGTGCAGCACATCATCGGCATGCCGTTGCAGCTCATCATCATCGGCATGGCGCAGTCGTTCATCATTTTGTTCATCAGCATGCAGCAGTTGTTCATCATCTCCATGCTCATGCCTGGCATCGGCATCATTTTGCACATCATGCTGTCGCCCATCAGGGTGCATTCCATCATGCACTTCATCATTGGCATCGACATGCCCATGGCCATCATCGGCATCATCGGCATGTTCATGTCAGTCATCATTTTCATGGCGTCGGCCGACAGGCACATCATCGACAGGTTGGCGCACTGCATCATCATCGGCATGCCGCAGTTCATCATCATCGCCATCATTTCGGCGTTGGTCTTGAACTGAGCCATGTCCATGCCGGCGGCCGGCTTCATGGTGCACATCATGGCGTCAGCGGCCATTTCGCATTTCAGGGTGGCCATCATCATCGGCATGCCCATCATCGGCATCATTGGCATGGAAGCGTTCATCGGCATCTGCATTGCATTCATCATGTTCGAAACTCCGTAATCGACAGGAAATGGCTAAGTTCTGGCGCCGATTCTAGAGACGCCAGAGGGCGGCGCAAGACGGCGGCAGAGCAGCAGAAATGGATGTTCAAGGACCCGATTGGTTGAACAACACAGCATCAAACGGCGCAATAGCCATCAATTCGATGTGATAACGCCGCAATCTTCCACCAAGCCTGCTTAACCGGCGTTATGGATATTCGTTTCAGTCATTGAGACCAACCGGAAGGAAATAAACGATCTAACCCGCCTGAAAAAGCCCGGGTTCAAGCGCCTGCATAAACTCTTGCGCCTCAGAACCCGGTGTAAACCGGAAGCCAGCCATCTCGTTGCAGGCCAGAATCCCGGCGAGTGTTTCGCGCAGCTGAACTTCTGTCGGTGAGGTGCGTAGCAGTTTGTGCGCCGGCAATAACAGTTCAGCGGGAGCGCCCTGGGCGCTCGCCACATCGATCACGGCAAACAGGATAAATCGCAGGCGAACTTCACGTTCAGTGGGCCAAACCGTTTTTCGCTTACCCAAGGCAGGCACTCATCATTAGGAAAAGTCCGAGGCTATTGCCGACGAGGAGGTGTTTCAACAGATGGGCCGCAAGATAGGCCGTTTCCTACACGCAAACAGGAATTACCGCACCTCAGGTGCAGGACACACAAAGGCCCAACCCTTGCAGTACCTTCAACAGCAAGTAATCCCAGGCCCGGCTCAAGAAACCGCCCTCTTCTACCCTGTCCATCACCACCAAAGGTGTTTGAGCAACCGACTTGCCAGCTATTTGAAAATCAATGACGCCGACCACCTGACCTTTCTCCAGCGGCGCTGTCAGCACGGGTTGGCTCAGCACAGCCGTGGCGTGCAGATCGTCAGCCAGCCCATAAGGCACGACGATCGCGCCCTGATCTGCGGCATTGAGTCTCACCGTAGACGTATCACCAAACCAGATGCGCCTGCTTGCGTATACCTCATCAGGGCCGATGGCCACGCGCCGTTCAAAAGAGCGGGCGCCCCACTTCAGCAGCTTTTGCGACTCCTGAAACCGGGCCCGGTCATTTGCAGCCCCCAGCACGACAACAATCAACCGCATATCACCCACCACGGCGGAAGAAACCAGACTGAAACCCGACGCTTTTGAATAGCCTGTCTTTAGTCCATCCACCGTGAGCCCTGTGCTCCATAACAACCGGTTGCGGTTGATTTGGCGAATGCCCTTGTAGGCAAATTCGCGCTGCTTGTAGAGCGCGTATTCTTCCGGCAGGTCCTGAATCAGCGCCCGGCTCAAAATGGCCAAGTCCCGCGCAGTGGTGAATTGCCCTGCTGCCTCCAGGCCATGGACGGTCTTGAACCGGGTGTTGGAGAGCCCGAGTTTATTCGCGTAGTCATTCATCACCGCCACGAACGCTGCCTGCCCACCGGCGATGTAGTCCGCCAGCGCGATACAGGCATCATTCCCCGACTGCACCACCATGCCCTTGTTGAGATCACCGACCGTTACCCGGCTGTCGGGCTCAAGAAACATCAGGGAGGAACCCCGAAGCTGCGGATTGGCCGCCGCCCAGGCATCCCGATTCACCGTGACCTCGTCGAGCACGCTGAGCGACTCGGATTTGATCGCCTGGCCCACCACATAGCTGGTCATGATCTTCGCCAGGCTGGCGGGGTCGGTCTTTTCGTCGGCATTGGAGTGCGCGAGCACTTGGCCACTTTCGTACTCCATCACCAGCCAGGAAGAAGCCGCCACTCGCGGTGGAACAACAAGCGCTTGAGCACCTACGCCAACCGTATAAAACACCATCCAACACGCGACCACGCCGCACACAAACTTTCGAGCCCATTCACTGTTATTCATAAACCCTGACAATCACTTTCAACCCATCATTTAGCTCAAACCCAACGGTTTGAGTACATCAGCCGCGCAGCCCTTCAAACTCCAGCACGGCGCGCCGGTTCAACTGATAGGCCGCCTCGTCATCACCCAATTGCGCCGGGTAAAGGTCCGCATAAGAGACCACCTGAACCTGCCCGCCCAACACGCCCAGCTCGACAAGGCGCGCGCGAATGGCTCTGGCCCGAGCCTCACCCAACACAATGTTGTCTTGAAACCCGCCCGCGTTATCCGTGTGACCTTCCACCGTCAATTGCACCGACGGGTTATCAATCAACAGTTGAGCCACAAACTTCAGGCCCGCCTCACTCTCTTCACTCAGCGCACTACTGCCGGACGCGAAGTAAATGACGTAAACATTCGCTGCCGCCTGTTCATCCGATAACAGCTGCAACCTGTTTTGCGCCGCAACGTTGAACTCGCTGATCGACAGCAAATGCGCGCGCTCAGCCTCCTGTGTTGAACTGGAACAACTTTGCAACAGCAAACACAGCGCAAGCGCGGCTCCCCCATGAGTCACCCTGAACACACCCACCTCTCAACAGTGCCAAACCCTTGAATTGAGCTGAAATACTGAAGACCTGTAAGATATAGATCAACGCGCACAATGGACTATCTGATATGAATTTCATTGATATTGATGAAATCGACCTGAACTTGTTAAAAGTCTTCGAAGCGCTGATAGAAGAAGGCGGTGCGAGCCGGGCTGCCATTCGGCTGGGGGTGACGCAGCCGGCGGTCAGTGCTGCGCTGGCGCGTTTGCGGCTGATTTACGCCGATGCGCTGTTTGAGCGGACCGGGCGTGGTTTGCGCCCGACGGTGAAAGCCAGCGAACTGGCGCCGCTGGTCAGCGAAGCCCTGAGCCGGTGCCGCCAGGCCCTGTCGCTGTCCATCGAAAGCAACAACATCGAAGGACGAACCCTCACCATCGGTTTGTCGGATGACAGCGAAATAGCCTTGGGGCATACCTTGTTGTCCCTGATCAACGAGCGCCTGCCCGGCCTGCGCATCGTTTTTCGGCAAACCCACAGCGGGGTGGTCGAGGATATGTTGATGCGCCAGCAGATAGACATCGCCATTACCGCCGGCGGCTTGTCGTCGCCGCTGATCACCAGACAACGCCTGGGCGAAGGCAATTACCTGTGCATCACGGCGAACGAAAACACACTGCCGGCAACCGCCGAAGAGTACGCACAAAGGCCGCATTTGCTGGTGTCGTCCGGTGGTTTTGTCGGCATCGTCGACGAGGGCTTGGCGGCGGTAGGCCTCAGTCGGACGTTCAAGGTGTCCACTTCACACTTTGCGGCGGTGCCGTTTTTGTTGGCCGGTTCTGACTTGCTGACCACCGTGCCCGCTCACGCGGCGAAAGCGATGGAGAAAATCACCACACTGAAGACTTTTCCTTGCCCTGTACCGTTGCCGTCCTACGAGCTGGGGATGGGTACGCGGGTGGGCAGCAAGCATGATCAGGCGCTTAAAGTGGTCAAGGCGCTCATCGTGGAGGCCAGCGAGCGCTGTTTCTTCCTCAAGCAATAACCTCACTGCACCGGCAGGAAGTTCATCAACAACAAGCTCTGCGCGTAGTTGAGGCCGATGCGCCGGTAGCGCTCATCGAGCATCTGGGTCAACAAGTCGAGGCGCGCGACGATCTTGCCGAACTCCACCGCAAAGCTGAGGTTGCTGCCCTCCTCCGAAATTTCATTGGAAAACAGCAGCAACACGCCATTGGCGTCCTGGCGCTGGCCCAGCAGCCAGGTGGCTTTCTCGATGTTGCGCGCCGCGTTGCTGACAAACCGCGGGTTGATCGAGTCAGTCACATAAAACTGCGTGCGCCCGCCGTGGGCAGTGACGATCATGCTGCCGATCGCATAGATAAAAGCGCCTACCCGGTCGCCACGAAAGTCCGGGCTCAAGGAATAGCTCAGTGCCGCCAGGTCACGCCGCTCACCCAATGCCGGCAATGGCTGGCGGTTTTCGATGGCCTTGCGGATTTCCCGCGCAGCTGTCACCGCGTCCGGATAACCCGACTGACGCCACTGGTTGGGGTTGCGCAGGTACAGTTTGTTCATCAACAGGTAGAGGCTTTGCAGGTTGTCGCGCATGCCCAGGGTGGCCATGCGGTCAACGCTGGTCTGGAAGAACTCGTCAGGCTTGCCATTACTGAATTGCCGGGCGATATCGCGCCCCTGTTGCCCGCTGCAACCGCTTGCGCAGAACAGGAGCACAGTTGTCAGCACCAACGGCCATCGGCTGAGAAAAGCAGTTAACGTTCGATCCATCGGCACCCAGTCAGGTTCTGTGGGCCACGCACTCAATGCGCATGGTCGTGACAGGGATAGATCAAGAGATTCCCAAAAAGTGCGGCAAGGGCAGCTTGATCAGCAAAGGACTACAAGCCACCGCCCTCGCGGCTGACACGAGGGCGGTGGCCTGGACCCTACCGGGAAGTCAGCGCCTCGGTCGCGGCCTCATCGATGAATGCGGCCACTTCGACCGGTTGGGACGCCAACGAAGCATGGCTCGCAGCCAGGGTGATGACCTTGCGGGCGTTGAGGCGAGCCGACATGCGTTGCTGGTTTTGCGGATTGATCATCCGGTCTTCGCTGGAAATCTGATACCAGGAGGGTTTCTTCTTCCAGGCAGGCGCGCCAAGGGTATCGCCAAACGTGCTGGCCAGAGGCGCCTTCTGGGTGACGGCCATCACCAGAGCTTCGTCGGCGCTCAGGTCCTGGCAGAAGCTTTCATGGAATTTTTCCGGCTTGAGCCACAGGTAGCCGTCGCTGTCCGGCTCAAGATTGGGCGCTGCGGCGGGCAGGTGCTGTTGCGTGATGCCGCCGGGGCTTTCCCCTGCGTCCGGCGCGAACGCGGCGATGTACACCAGCCCCACCACATTGGGCTGATCGCCGGCTTCGGTAATCACTGCGCCGCCGTAGGAATGCCCCACCAACAGCACCGGGCCCTTTTGCTGCGCAATCATCTTGCGCGTGCGCTCGGCGTCGTCGGCCAGCGAGGTCAGCGGCATTTCAACCGCCTGAATGGAGGTGTAGCCCTTGCGCGTCAATTCGAGGATGACCTTGCTCCAGTGCGCCGCGCCGCCCCAAAAGCCGTGAACCAGTAAAACCGCAGGTTTGTTGCTCATCGCCAGACTCCTGTTGGATGAATAAACACGGATTGCCAATGACGTTGAAACCGGGTGCTTTTTGGGCACATCGCAGTATGGTTCAGAGCGTGCGAGCTGTCGTCGGCGCGATCCTGTCGAATACTTGCCTGATCCTCCGGTTTTTCGCTCACGGGATCGAAAGCCACCGCCGGGTGGTCTAGAGTTTGACGATGTGTGCCCGTTGCAATGACGGGGCCCAGCTTTGGCTTTAAATGCATGGCTTTGAATGCCGGGTTTGACGCCCACCCTAAAAAATAAAATAGCCGCACCCACCGATGATTAGCAGGTGAAAGCAATGGAATTACGTATTAACCAAAAGTCCTATCAGGTCGATGCTGACGCGGACACCCCGTTGCTCTGGGTGATTCGCGATGACCTGGGCATGACCGGCACCAAATACGGCTGCGGCCTGGCCCAGTGCGGCGCCTGTTCGGTACTGGTCGACGGTAACGTGGTGCGTTCCTGCGTCACGCCGGTGGCGGGCGTGGTCGGACGTGAAATCACCACCATCGAGGCTGTCGAAAACGATGACGTGGGCAAGCGTGTGGTCGCGGCCTGGGTTGAACATCAAGTGGCGCAATGCGGTTATTGCCAGTCTGGCCAGGTGATGGCGGCCACCGCGCTGCTCAAGCACACCCCCGCCCCCACGGATGCGCAGATCGAAGCGGCGATGGTCAACCTGTGCCGTTGCGGCACTTACAACGCAATCAAAACCGCCGTGCATGACTTGGCGAAGGGGATTGCGTGATGAACATGCCCAACGAAATGCTCGAGGTGGCCGCCGGTGACCCGGTGAACCTGTCCCGTCGGCGCTTTCTGGCCAGCACCGCCGTCGGCGCGCTGGTCATCGGTTTCGGCCTGCCGCTGGGCGCGCCGAGGGTGTATGCCGCCGCTACTGCCGCTGAGCGCGGCACCCAGGTGCCGGCGTTCCTGGAGATTCGCCCGGACGGCACCATTCGCCTGCTCAGCCCCTTCATGGAAGGCGGCCAGGGCACCCACACCGCCATGGCGCAGATTGTCGGTGAAGAACTGGACGCCGACCCCGCCACCTTCGTGGTCGAAAGCGCACCGCCCGGCGAAGCCTATGTGGTGATGGAAAACGGCTTGCGCATCACCGGCGGCAGCATGTCGATCCGCATGAGCTACCCGACCATGCGCCGCCTCGGCGCCCTGGCGCGGGCCATGCTGCTGCAGGCCGGTGCCGTGCAATTGGGTGTGGCAGTAGCCGAACTGACCACGCAGCCTGGCCGCGTGGTCCATGCCGCTTCCGGTCGCTCGCTGGGTTACGGCGAGCTGGCCGGTCGCGCGTTGGATATGCCGGTGCCCGATCCGGCCACCATCACCCTGCGCGACCCGAGCCAGTTCCGCTGGATCGGCAAGCCGGTCAAACGCCTGGACGCCTACGACAAATCCACCGGCAAGGCCCAATACAGCATCGACCTGAAAGTCGACGGCATGCTCCACGCCGCCGTGCAACACGCGCCGCGCCTGGGCATGACCGTAGGCAGCTTGCGCAACCAAGCGCAAGTGGAAGCCATGAAAGGCGTGCACTCGGTGCACACCCTGCCCGGCGCTGTGGCCGTGGTTGCCGAACGCTGGTGGCACGCCAAGCGGGCGGTGGAAGCCATCCAGGTGGATTGGCAGGAAGCCGGCCCCGACTCGAAGGTGCGGGCCATGCCGGCGGATTTTTCCACCGACAAGTACCGCGACTTTCTCGCCGCCCAACAAGGCCCGGCGCGTGACGATGAAAACGAGGGCGATGTCGCCGGTACACTGGCAAACGCCAAGACCAAAGTCGAAGCCACCTATCACAACCAATACCTGAACCATGCCCAACTGGAGCCGCCGTCAGCTTTGGCGCGCTTCAACCCTGACGGCTCGCTGGACGTGTGGCTGCCGAACCAGGCGCCGGACATGTTCCGCGCTGACATCGCCAAGCGCACCGGGCTGTCGATTGAGCAAGTCAACCTGCACTCGCCGTTGCTGGGCGGCTTTTTCGGCCGGCATTTCCTGTACGACTCGGCCAACCCCTACCCGCAGGCCATTGCACTGGCCAAGGCCGTCGGTCGCCCGGTCAAGCTGATCTGGAGCCGCGAGGAAGAGTTTCTGCGTGACGTGTTGCGCCCATTCGCCGTGGTCAAATTCCGCGCGGCGCTGGACGACAAGGGCCTGCCGATTGCCATTGAAGCGGTGAGCGCCACTGAAGGCCCTACCGAAGCGCTTTCCGGCAAACAGGGTGACAAAGTCGACCCGACGGCCGTTGAAGGTTTGTCGGGCAAGGCCTACGCCATCGCCAACAAACGCATCGCGCAGATCTACGTCAAAGGCCCGCCAATGCTCGGTTACTGGCGTTCGGTGGGTAATTCCCTGAATGACTTCTTCTATGAAGCGTTCCTTGACGAACTGGCCGACAAAGGCGGCCATGACCCGTATGAACTGCGCCTGCATTTGTTGCGCGACAACAAGCGGCTGACCACTTTGCTGCAGGCGGTAGCGGATTTGTCCGGCGGCTGGAAGCGCGGCCCCTACACCGCCGAAGACGGCACCAAGCGCGCACGCGGCGTAGCCATGGCGTCGCCCTTTGGCTCGCAGGCGGCGGTGATCGCAGAAGTGTCGATCGAACACGGCCAGGTGAAGGTGCACCACATCTGGGAGGCCATCGACCCGGGCAGCGTCGTCAACCCGGCGATTGTCGAGGCGCAGGTCCACGGCGCCGTGGCGCTGGGCCTGTCGCAAACCCTGGTGGAGGAAGCGGTTTACGTGGACGGCAAGCCCCGGGCGCGCAACTACGATCTGTACCCGATCCTGCCGCCCTCGCGCATGGCGCAAGTGCACGTAAGGATTGTCGAGAGTGGTGAAAAAATGGGCGGTATCGGTGAGCCACCGCTCCCCGCAGTGGCGCCGGCCGTGGCCAATGCGGTGGCGCAACTGACCGGGCAGCGCATCCGCAGCCTGCCATTGAGCCGGTACACCTTCACCTGACCGACAAGGAACGCCCATGAACAACCCACGATTCGCAAGAACCGCAGGCTGGCTGGTGCTGGCCGGTGCGGTCGCAGCCGGTGTGCTGGCCTGGTATGCCACCCGCGAGCCCGCCTCGCCTTTTGAGAAACAACCCGCCGCCAGCGCCGATCCGGCACTGGTCAGCCGTGGCGAGTACGTCGCCCGCGTGAGTGATTGTGTGGCCTGCCACAGCTTGCCGGGCAAGGCGCCGTTCGCGGGGGGCCTGGAAATGGCCACGCCGCTGGGGGCGATCCATGCCACCAACATCACGCCGGATAAAAACAGCGGCATCGGCAACTATTCGCTGGCTGATTTTGACCGCGCAGTGCGCCACGGCGTGGCACCGGGTGGGCGACGGCTCTACCCGGCCATGCCCTACCCGTCCTACGTGAAGCTCAGTGACGATGACGTGCGCGCGATGTATGCGTTCTTCATGCAAGGCGTGCAACCGGCCGACCAGCCGAATATCCCCAGCAGCATTCCGTGGCCGCTCAATATGCGTTGGCCGATTGCGCTGTGGAACGGGGTGTTTGCGCCGAGTGAAACCTACGCGGCAAAAACCGGGCAGGACGCCCTGTGGAACCGTGGCGCCTACATCGTGCAGGGGCCGGGCCACTGCGGCAGCTGCCACACGCCGCGCGGGCTGGCATTCAACGAGAAGGCGCTGGACGAGTCCGGCAAACCCTTCCTCTCGGGTGCCTTGCTCGACGGCTGGTATGCGCCGAGTTTGCGCCAGGACCCCAACACCGGTCTGGGCCGCTGGAGCGAGCCTGAGATCGTGCAGTTCCTCAAGGTTGGGCGCAACAAACATGCGGTGGTCTACGGTTCGATGACCGAAGCGTTCAACAACTCCACGCAGTTCATGGCCGATGACGACTTGGCGGCCATCGCCCGTTACCTGAAGTCGCTGCCCGGCGACCCGCAGCGTGACGGCACTCCTTGGCAATATCAGACGGTGTCCACCGATTCGAGCGCTCCAGGTGCCCACACCTATGCCACCCGCTGCGCCTCCTGCCATGGCCTGGACGGCAAGGGCCAGCCCGAGTCGATGCCACCGCTGGCCGGTGCCACTTCGGCGCTGGCCAAGGAAAACGCGTCGGCGATCAACATCACCCTCAACGGCTCGCAACGGGTCGTGGCAGCGGGCGTGCCGGACGCCTACCGCATGCCGGCGTTCCGCGAGCAACTGTCTGATCAGGAAATCGCGCAGGTATTGAGTTATGTGCGCGGTACCTGGGGCAATAACGGCGGGGCGGTGGATGCCGCGGCAGTGAACAAGCTGCGTGGGCACACGGATCCAGCGAGCAGCAGCCCGATTATCTTGCACATGCGCTGAATCGTTTACCTGCTCGAAAGGCTGCCCCTCCGGCAGCCTTTTTTTTGTCTGAAGGTTGCCGGAAAGAACTAAAAGTCCATAATGGACAAATTAGTTTATATGCGGAGATTTCCATGTCCAGTGCACCTCTCGTGATCAACCGGGTACAGGCCCGGGAACTGCTGGCCCAAGTCGATGTACCCCACATCCTGCACAAGCTGTTTCGCGACATGGCTGCCGGGCAAGCGGTGCAGCCGGCGCAACAACTGGTGGAGTTCCCGAATGGCGCCGGCGATTTCATCAATTACCTGGGTGTACTGGCCGAAGATGAGGTGTACGGGGTCAAGACCTCACCGTATATCGTGCGCGAGCAAGGGCCGCTGGTGACCGCCTGGACACTGTTGATGTCCATGCACACCGGCCAACCGCTGTTGCTGTGCGATGCCGCCGAGTTGACCACCGAACGCACCGCCGCGACCACGGCGTTGGCGGTGGACGCGCTGGCGCCGGCAACTGCGCGGCGCCTGGCGATCATCGGCAGCGGCAAGGTGGCCCAGGCGCATGTGCGTTATGTGCAGAACCTGCGGGACTGGCAGAGCATTCGTCTGCACTCGCCCAGCCTTGGCAGCGCCAGCGCTGAAACCCTCGCCCACCTCACAGCCCTGGACCCACGCCTGAGCATCGCCCACTCGCTCGATGCCGCCCTGGAAGATGCTGATGTGATTTTGCTGTGCACCTCGTCTGCCGGCCCGGTGATCGACCCGGCGCGCCTCGGCAAACCGGCGCTGATCACCTCGATCAGCACCAACGCGCCGCGCGCCCATGAAGTGCCGCCCCACAGCCTCAACGACATGCAGGTGTTCTGCGACTACCGCCAGACCACCCCGGGCGCGGCCGGCGAGATGCTGATCGCCAGTGAACAGCACGGCTGGGACAAACGCGCGGTCATCGGCGACTTACCCGAATTGCTCAGCGATATCGTCCAGCGCCCGGGGTATGACCGTCACGTGTTTTTCCGCTCGATCGGCTTGGGCCTGGAAGACGTGGCCCTGGCCAACGCCCTTTACCAGATCCAGCGCTAACTGCTGTTAAGGAGACGTTTATGAGCCATGCAGATTTCATCATCATCGGCGGCGGCATCGCGGGCGCGTCCACCGGGTTCTGGCTGTCGCAACACGCCAGGGTGCTGGTGCTGGAGCGCGAAAATCACCCGGCCTACCACTCCACCGGGCGCTCGGCGGCACTCTACACCGCCGCCTACGGCACGCCGCAGGTGCGCGCACTGACCCTGGCCAGCCGTGAGTTTTTCGATCACCCGCCGACAGGCTTCTGCGAGCACCCGTTGTTGACCCCCCGTGGCGAGATGACCGTGGATTTCAATGGCGACCCGGCAGAACTGGAAAGCCAATACCAGAGCGCCAGAGCCACGGTGACGCACGTGCAGCGGCTGAGTGCCGACGAGGCCTGTGCACGGTTGCCGATCCTGCGCCGGGAAAAAGTCCACGGTGCGATCTTCGACCCCACCGCCAGCGACATCGACACCGACGCCCTGCACCAGGGCTACTTGCGCGGTATCCGCCGCAACAGCAGCGAAGTGCGCACCGACAGCCACGTGCTGGGCCTGAGCCGCGACGCCGACGGCCTGTGGCACGTGCGCACGCAGGACGCGACCCACACCGCACCGGTCATCATCAACGCCGCCGGCGCCTGGGCCGATCACATCGGCGGGCTGGCCGGTGCGGCGTCCATCGGTTTGCAACCCAAGCGCCGCTCGGCGTTCATCTTCGCCGGGCCTGAAGGCCAGGACACACACCATTGGCCGATGCTGGTAGCCCTCGACGAGTCGTTCTACATGAAGCCCGACGCGGGCATGTTCCTCGGCTCGCCAGCCAATGCCGACCCGGTCGAACCTCAGGACGTGCAGCCCGAAGAATTGGACATCGCCCTGGGCATCTACCAGATCGAAGAAGCCACCACCCTGACCATCCGTCGCCCGACCCGCACCTGGGCGGGGCTGCGCAGTTTCGTGCACGACGGTGATTTACTCTCGGGCTTCGACCCCAAGGTACCGGGGCTGTTCTGGGTCGCGGCGCAAGGCGGCTACGGCATCCAGACCTCGCCGGCCATGGGCCAGGCGAGCGCCGCCCTGGTGCGCGGCGCGCCGTTGCCTGCGGCACTCACGCGGTTCGGGCTGGACGCTGGTATGCTCTCCCCCGTCCGCCTGGAGCCGCATTGATGAACACCGCCGAACCCGAAAAAGTCATGCAGAACTTCCGCGCGATCGCCGATGCGATCGCCACGCTGTTCTTCCCCCATGCCGAAGTGGTGCTGCATGACCTGCGCACACAAACCGTTGATTACATCGCCAACAACCTGTCGAAACGGGCCATCGGTGACGACTCGGCACTGGAAGACATGCTCAGCGATGATGCCAGCGAAGTGAATATCGGCCCGTACGAAAAGCTCAACTGGGACGGCCAGAAAATTCGCAGCCTGAGCACCGTATTGCATGACCATACGGGGCAGCGGCTCGCCGTGCTGTGCATCAACCTGAATATCTCGCTGTTCGAAAACGCCAAGGCGGCGCTGGACCTGTTCCTGTCGCCGAGCAAGCTCATCCCGCAGCCGGACTCACTGTTTCGCGATGACTGGCAGGAACGCATCAACACCTTTCTGCATGCCTGGATGCGCGAGCGCCAGCTGAGCCTGAACCTGCTGACCCGCGACCATAAGCGTGAGCTGGTGCTGGCACTGCATGCCGAAGGTGCGTTCAAGGGCAAGAGCGCCTCGAACTACGTGGCCAATGTGCTGGGCATGGGGCGGGCGACGGTCTACAAGCACCTCAAGGAACTCAAAAGCTGAATGCCAGCTTGTATGCTAGGACTTGAAGGGAGGAGGAGGGACAAAGCCAGATTCTGACTGTTGGCGCAGTACAGACCGTGGGAGATTTCGCCCCTCCTCCTTTCACCCAAGCGCCGATAAAGAATGCATCTGGCTATGACCGACGATAGGAACAAGCCTGCGCCTCTGGGTGAGCCCTTCAAGTGCTCAAAACCTTAGCCCGGAGGAAGTCACTATGGCAATGCCAGTTCCCGTCTCCAAGCCGATTGTTGGTATTGATGTCGCAAAAAATGAATTGGTGATTTATCACGCCGATCTCGATCTTTTGGAAGCAATCCCGAATACCAAAGCCGCTATCAAAAAGTGGCTGAGGGCTTTACCAGGCAGCGTTGCTATCGCCATTGAGGCCACCAACACCTACCACTTGGAGTTTGCTGATCTGGCCTATGAAGCTGGCTGCGTTATCTACATGGTCGGTGGTTATGAACTCAGTCATTACCGCAAAAGTGTGAAGGTTCGTGCCAAAACTGATGCCCTGGATGCCCAATTACTAGCACGGTATTTGCGAAAAGAAGCCGACGAGCTTCACCCCTGGACACCGCCGTCCCCTCTTTATCGCCAACTGTTAAGCCTTTTCCGCCGCCGTGCCGCCCTGGTTCAAGCTCGCGTTAGCCTGACGCAAAGCTGGGCGAATGAACCGCTGTTGAAGGCCTCTTTTGCCGAGCAAATGAAGTCGATGCAAAGACTTGAAGGATTGATCGAAAAAATGATCAGCGATCGACTGAAAGAGGCTGGGTTACTGGGCCAACTCAAACGTTGCATGAGCGTTGAAGGTATCGGTTTTTTGACCGGGGCTCGCTTGATTACCAGCTTCCAGCGAGGGGACTTTAGAAACGCGGACGCATTTATCGCTTTCTTGGGTATGGACTTGCGCGTCTCCAAGTCCGGGCAGAAAGATAATCGGCGCAGTTTAAGCAAGCGCGGCGACTCAGAAGCGCGGCGCCTTCTGCATAACGCAGCAATGGCGGCTAGCCGGACTGCAGCATGGAAGGAGTTTTACCAGGCGCAGCGGGCACGGGGATATAGCACCACTCAGGTACTGGTAATGTTGGCTCGCAAGCTTGCTCGGGTGGTATTTGCCTTGCTGAAAGGGCAAAACGAATACCAACCGAAGGTTGGTTGAGGGTTGCCCCCAACCATAGAATCTCCCACACCGACCTCGGCTGGCTTCAGGTGCGTACAGCCACTCAGTCGCCGTAGATGTCGGACTTGAAGTACTGCTGCGAAATCTTCTGGTACTCACCACTGGCGCGGATGCCGTCGATCGCCGCATTCAACTCGCCGACCAGCTCGGTATTGCCCTTGCGCACCGCAATCCCGGCGCCCTCGCCCACGTATTTCGGGTCTTTGAGCTCCGGGCCGACAAACGCGTAACCCTGGCCACGTGGCATCGACAGGAAATCACTTAACGGAATGGTGTCGGCAAAAATCGCATCCAGGCGCCCTGCCGCCAAGTCCATGTAGATTTCTTCGTTGTTGCTGTAGCGCTTGACGTTGATGCCCTTGGGTTCGAACACTTCGGTGGCATAGCGATCAGTGGTGGTGGCGCGCTGCACGCCGATGGTCTTGCCTTTGAGGCTGGCGTACTGGTCGTCCACCACGGCGCCGTCTTTCATCACCAGGCGCGACGAGGTGAAGTAATACTTGTGGGTGAAGTCCACTGACTTCTTGCGGTCTTCGTTAATGGTCATGGACGACAACGCCATGTCGATTTTCTTTACCTTCAGAGAAGGAATCAGGCCGTCGAATTCACCTTCCACCCACACACATTTGACCTTCATCTGCGCACAGAGCGCGTTGCCGATGTCGTAGTCGAACCCGACGATCTTGCCGTCTTGCGTCTTCGAGGCGAACGGCGGATACGCCGCCTCGATGCCGATACGCAGGGTTTTCTCGGCGGCCAGCACAGGGCTGGAGGCGAGCAGGCTCAAGGCCAGGCCGGTGATGAGGGCGCGTGTCTTCATGGTCAGGATCTCGCAAGTTATTGTCGGTTTGGCAAGAGTGGGAAAGCGTGAAGCGTCATATTTTATACTTATAATTCCATATTGGACTTTTGTGTATTGATCGTCAATCAACCCGGAACCGACACGGCTGCGTGCAATTAATCAGCGGCCTCCATCGTTTCTCCACAAAACCTCCCATGAAAGCGCATGGTGATTTCGCACAATCACCACCGCACAATCACTCAACCCCAGGCACCTGGACCGAGCCCACCATGAACGACTTTCCCGTTGCATCCACGCCCCGCCCCGACAACACCCGAGAAACCCCGGCGCTGGTGTTGATTGCGGAAGACGAGCCTGAGATCGCGGATATTCTGATCGCCTACCTCAAGCGCAGCGGCTTTCGCACCGCCCACGCGCCCGACGGCCGGCGGGCGCTGGACATGCACTTGGCGCTCAAGCCGGACTTGTTGCTGCTGGATGTGTTGATGCCCCACGTGGACGGCTGGCAGGTGCTGGCCGAAGTGCGCCACCGCGGCACCACGCCGGTGATCATGCTCACTGCGCAGGATCAGGACCTCGACAAGCTGATGGGCCTGCGTATCGGCGCCGACGACTACATCGTCAAACCCTTCAACCCGGCCGAGGTGGTGGCACGCACCCAGGCGGTGCTGCGGCGCTCGCTCGCCCACAACGACCGCGCCAGCCCCACGGTGCTGCGGGTGGATGCCTTTGAAATTGACCTGGAAAGCTATGAAGTCACGGTGCATATCGCCGGTAAACGCGTGCCGTTGGCGCTGACCGTCACCGAATTCAGGTTGCTCGCCCAACTGGCCAAGGCGCCGAAACGCGTGCTGACCCGTGCCGAGTTGCTGGCCCAGTGCTCACCGGAAAGTGACAGCCTGGAGCGTACGGTCGACAGCCATATCAGCAAGCTGCGCCGCAAGATTGAAGAAGCCGGGTTGCAAGGCGTGCCCACCAGCATCCGTGGCGTGGGCTACCGCTTCGGGAGCGCCTCGTGAGAAAGCTCAATGGCTTGAGCCGCCAGATCATCCTGTCGATGTCGGCCGTGGTGTTGTGCGTGATCGCCCTGGCGGTGATCGGCTCGTACATTTTCTACGCGCTGCTGTGGACCTACTGGCCGCTGACCAACGAAGAAGTGGATGAATGGTTGCCGGCAAACATCGAGTGGGCGTGGATGGGCCTGACCACCTGCGTCAGCCTGGCGGTGGGCTCGATTGTGGCGTTGAAGCTGTCGCGCCGTATTTTGATGCCGCTCAATTCGGTGGCCGAGAACCTGCGCAAACTGGCGGATGGCGACCTGGATGTACAGGCTGTGGCCGGTGACCAGTCCATCGGTGAAGCGGCGGTGCTGGTGGATGACTTCAACAGCATGGCCCAGCGCTTGAAACGCATGGCCCAGGAGCAGGCGTTTTGGAACGCGGCGATTGCCCACGAATTACGCACGCCGCTGACCATTTTGCGCGGGCGCCTGCAAGGCTTGGCCGAAGGGGTGTTCGAGCCGGACACCGCGCAGTTCTACAGCCTGCTCGGTCAGGTGGAAGGCTTGACCCGCCTGATCGAGGATTTGCGCGTCGTCGGCTTGGCCGACAGCGGCTACCTGGAACTCAACTTGCACGAAGCCGACTTGGCCACAGGCATTGAAGACGACGTGAGGCTGTTCGAACCGAGCCTGGTGGCCGCAGGTTTCACCTTGCAACTGGACCTGCAGCGCCGCACGCTGCGTTGCGACCCGGCCAGGATCCGCCAGGCCTTGCTGGCGCTGCTGGACAATATCCGCCGACACGCGACACCGGGAAACGTCAACGTGCACCTGAGCACCCGCGACGGCGTCAACTACCTGCGTGTACGCGATGACGGCCCCGGTATCGACGAGGGCTTCGCCACACACATGTTCGACGCCTTCCAGCGCGGTGAAAACTCGCGCTCACGTGCCCAGGGCGGCAGCGGCCTGGGCCTGGCCGTGGTACGCGCCATCGCCCTCGCCCACGGCGGCGCCGTGACGTGCCGAAACATGGAAAACGGGGGGACGCTGCTCGAACTCAGTTGGCCGGTTTGATGCGAGCGGGGATTTCAATGCGCCTCTTTTCATGGATATTCCACACACCCGCCCCTTATCGGCACTTCGCTTTAGTGGACGCCCAAGGCACCTGCCTCGCGTTCAAAAGCTGCCGCACCCTGCCGGCCAACGGGCATTGGGTGGAAGTTGAAGGGGTGGCGCTGAGCTGGCTGGGCAAACCCCTCCCGCCAGTGCCCGGCCGCTCGACGAGCATGACCCTGCACGATGACCTGCCGCGCCTTGAAGCGTCGTTGAAGCTGCACCGGGCACGCCTGAAAAAGCTGCAGCAATATTGGGTGCCACTGCAGCAGCGGGCGCCCAAATGGGTCTTGGCGTTGTGGATTGTCGGTGTATTCGTGTCGCTGGCGGCCCAGTGCTACGCCCACTGGCTGGTGATCGCCCCGCTGATTGGCGGGTTGATCCTGGCCGAGATCATCATCGATGAGCGACAAATGACCTTGTCACTGCGCGCAGACCGCGCGCGTGATGCGCTGAGGGACGCCCGCGCCGGCGACTGCCCGCGCGGTCAGCCCGGCGATTGATCACCGGGCCGGCCACTGCAACTACAGCAATACGGTCGCCAGCATGCCCAGCGCGCCGAGGAAAAACCCGATCAACGCGCCTCGCCCCGGCACCTGTTGAAACAGGCCCCACACCACCAGCGGCTCCAGCAGCAGCAAAGAGGTGACGGACACCACCGTCACAATCCAGATATCGCCTACCGCCACATAGCCGAGCCAATAAGCGCCAAGAAGGCACAACCCGGCAAAACACATCAGCAGCACCGGCATGACAAACGACGCCCATGGCGCGCCGTCCACCTGTGCCAGCCGTGCGGTGGCTACCTCACTGTAAATCGCACAAAACTCACCGAGCACCATCAGGCCTAGAGCAGAAACTCCGAGTAATTCTTTGGACATATCAAAAATTCCTTCGTATTCAGGGACAGGTTTTTCAACTCCCAGCCCGTGATGGCACGGCTGCCGGAGTTGAGGCTGCGATACGAAGTGATCTTGAAGAGCCCTGAATTATCGAAGTACTTTCCCATGCCAATGTCCTCTGTGGGGGTCGGCGGCTCCTGGCCGCCGAGAGCGAGAGATTCGCATGAACCGTTCAGCAACGTAAACAGCAGGTTCATTGCGCGGCCTCAGGAGGTCCATTGCTCCCCGCCCGGCCAGTCCTTGGTGGGGATATCCGCGAGGGTGCCATCCTTGACCCCGTCGATCCCGTAGCGCTCGATCGAATCGCCCAGTACCTCACCGAACTTGTCCGACTTGGCCTGCGCCTGGCCTTCCTTGACCAGCCCCGGGATGAGCGTGGCCAAAATCGCCACACCGGCGCCCAAAAAGCCCAGCACCCCCGCCGTGGCCGCCAGGCCCGGGAGGAAGCGTGGCAGGTTGGCGCCAAGCAGGCCGAGCCCGCCTTCCACCGCCGAGGCACTGCCCGCCAGCACGCCCAGCGAGCCTGCGGTGATGCCGAAGCCGCCAGTGAGCTTGTCGCCGCGCCGCAGCGCGTTGACCCCGTCAAAAATGCCATAGGCCCCGGAGACGATACCGGCCAGGCCGCCGATACCTTTGGCGGCTTCCTCAAAGTTCTTCGCCACGACTTGGGCGTGCTTGCCGTCCTTGACGTTGGCCTTGACCTCATCGAGCAGGTCGAGCATGGCCTTGCCGTCCTTCATGTCTTTCAGGGTTTGCTCGCCATTCTTGATCGACTTGGCGAGGTGCTCCTGATACCCCTTCGAACCGCCCTCGGTCAGCACCGTGGCGGTCTGCACGGAGCCGGTGGTGATGTCGACAATGTTGCGATCGGTCAACTTGCCGCCGCTCTGCGCCCCGCGCGCAATGGTGACACCGGCCAGGAACAGCCCGCTCACCCCGTGCAGCACACCGCTGCTGTAGGCGCCCTTGGCACCGCCATTGGGGTCGAAGTCAGAGAGCTTGCCCATTTTGTCCAACGCCTTGGTGCCCTGGCGGAACAAGTCCCAATTGCCACGAAAGCCCGCCAGCACCTGATCGGTGGTGGCCACAGTGCCGTCCTGGTTCAACAGCAACTCGGGGGTTTCCTGGCGCATCTGGTCGATCAGCTTGCGGACCTTATCTTCGTCAAGTTCCTGCCCACCGTCCTTGCCGAACGCGGTTTTGAGGTTGTCGAAACTGGCGTCCTTGAACAGGTTCTCCTGGGCGATGCTGGAGAAATTGTCATTGAGCTGTTTGTCGTATTGGGCGGTGAATTCGGGGTCGAGTGCAGCGTTGTAGAGCGCCACTTCCAGGCTGAACTCGGAAGCCGCGTTCTGCGGCGTATTGTTCTTGAGCAGCTCGCGCATACGCTCGCCGCTGGCCAGCTGGTCCTTGTAGAAAGTCTTGAAATCTTCAGCGTGCGATGACTGGGCGACCGCGCCCTGGATCGCCTTCGCATCCTCGATACCGAGGATGGATTGCAGGCTGGTGGCGGTGGCGTAGAACGTGGCCAACGCGGTGTGCTGGTCGGTCTTGCCATCCTTGGTGTTGGCGTCCCAGGCCGCGTCGAGTGCCTTGCCGGACTTGACCTGGCCTTCGTAGGTCTTGGTGGCGGCATCCTTCAGGCCCGGGTTTTCCTCAAACAGCGTCTTCACTGCCTTGTCGCCCGCGTCCTTGATGTAGTCGGCGGTTGGCTTGTCGCCCTGCAGGATGGCCATGTGATCGGTGATGTCCTCCAGCAGCTTTTGCGGCTCCCAGATCGCGCCTGAACGGTTGGCGATGGAGACCTTGCCATAGTCGCTGTTCCACACCCCGGCGTTGGCCCCGTCGACCACCAGTTTCTGCGCCTCCTGCAGTTCGAGCAGCACGGCGGCTTTTTGCTCGGCCGTGTAGTTGTCCGGGTGTTCGAAAATGTCCTTGTCCAGTTTGCTGGTGTCGACCTTGCCGGTGACGTTGCCGGCGGCCACGTCGGTGATCAGGCTGGTCAGGGTCTGGGCGTCTTTGGGCGCGGAGTTTTTCAGCCAGTTCTGCACGTCGTCGCGGCTGATCTTGCCGTCGGGCTTGTCACCGATGCTGTTGCTGGCAGTGTCGAGTTTGCGGAAGGCGCCTGGCTGGGCGAAGAAGTTCAGCGCTTCCTTTTCCTCTTTGCTCAACTGCGGATTCTGCTTGAGGTAATCCTTGATGTTCTGTTCGGTGACAGCCCCGTCGGCGCCAGTCTTGCCACGGATTGAATCGTACTTGGCATCGAGAATCGCGCCGTACTGGGCCACCTGTTTGGAACCCGCGTCAGCCTCCGGGTTGGCCTTGAGGTAATCCTTGTAGCTGCCGATCTCGCTGTTGGCCGGCGGCTTGGCCAGCGCCTCGAAACCGTACTTGCCAAAATCCTGCAAGCGCCCGGCCTCAGTGCCATGGCGCGCTTCACCGCTCTTGGTAAAGCCGTCGACGCTGCTGTTGGCCACGTCCTTGCCGGTCAGCGCCTTGCCCTGGTCGTCGTAGCCGACCACGCGGTCGAGCACCTGGCTGGCACGGAAGGCCGCGTTCGGGTCTTTGTCGAAGTCGCCGACCTGTTCCTTCAGCGCATCTTTCACACCGCTCTGGTTGCCGAGGTTTTTCAGCAAGGGGTTGGCATCAATAATGTCCTGGGCCGAGCGCTTGTCGTCCTGTGGCAGTTCCCAGACGATGCCCGCCTTGTCTGCCGCTTCGCGGCGATTGTCGTCCTGGCCCACTTGGTCGGCATGCTGCAACTCGCCCTTGAGATTGTCCCAGCCATATTTGCCGAAATCCTGCAGGCGCCCGGCCTCGGTGCCGTGCTTGGCGTCGCCGCCCTTGGTGAAACCGTCGACGCGGCCGTTGTCGATGTCGTTGCCGGCCAGGCGCGAGCCGTTTTCGTCGAAGCGCTCCACATGCTCCAGCACCTGCTTGGCGCGGTAGGCAGCGTCTGCGTCGTGCTCGAAATCGCCCACACGTTCGCGCAACTTGTCTTTGACCCCGCTCTGATTGCCGAGGTTTTTCAGCAAGGGGCTGTCGTCAATGATGTCCCCGGCCGAGCGATGGTCATCTTTGGGGCGCTGCCATTCAATGCCGGCGCCCTTGGCCTTGGCCCGGTCGACCGCGCTCCCCCACTCGACGCTGGAATCGCTTTTAGTGACTGCCTTGATTTCGGGGGTGTTGCTGACCGGTGATGACATGGTTTTGCTCCTTGAGTGCGAGGCCGCAGCGATGACCGTACGGGACGGTAATGCCGGGTGGACACCTGAGAGCAAAGGCCATGTCTGTTACTGAAAAATGACAGCCTTCCTGGCGCCACCTGATCAAACCTGCCTCTAAAGCCAGGAATGCGCAACGGTGCAACGGGGCAGATGGCGCTTGTGAAATGTTGTGAAAACGGGCCTTCAGTGCCCGCATCCACCCCGAACCTTGTGCGCACAAACAGCGAGCACTCGGGTACCAAAGCCGGGCACAAAAGTAACAAGTAACACGCCCACCGCTGTTGCACGCCCATCGTCAAAAGTCCTGAACGCCTCGTAAACCGTGGCCTGCATCCGTATTCCGAAGGACATGGCATACGCCTTGCTTCACTCTGAAAATCGTCTGATATATCAGACGATTTTCAGGAGCAGACATGTCCCGATCGACCGATTTTTCCAGCCCCCTCCCCCCGTTGGCGGCCCCGACAAAAAGCGCAGCGCAGTTGCGTGAACTGGCCTATGCGCAAATCAAGCAGCGCATCATCAGTTGTGAGTTTCGCCCGGGCGACGCCATCAATGAAGCGCAACTGACCGCCGCACTGGGTATTGGCCGCACCCCTATCCATCAGGCACTGCACCGCCTGGAAGTGGAAGGCATGGTCACGATCATGCCGCGCAAGGGCGTGATGGTGACCGCCCTGTCACTCAACGATGTACTCGACATGATCGAAGTGCGCGTCAGCAACGAACAGTTGTGCGTCAAGCTCGCGGTTGAGCGTGCCAAAGACGCCGACATCCAGGCCATGCGCGACATCCTCGACCAAACCCCGGCCCTGCTGGCCAGGCACGACGTGGCCGGGCTGATGGCGCTGGACCTGCAGTTTCACATGTCGATTTCGGCCGCCGCCCACAACCGGGTCCTGGCCGAACTGCTGCGCAACCTGCACGAAAAACAGGCGAGGTTCTGGTACCTGACCCTGTCGGAAAACCACCACAGCGAACGCATTTACGACGAACACCTGCAAATCCTGCAAGCGGTGGAACAGCGCGACGGCAGCGCCGCCATCGCCGCGATCCACCACCACATCGACGATTTCCGCCGCGCCATCATGCGCACGCTTTAATCACTGACTGCGAGAGCACTTCATGACTCAAATGACCTTCCACGTCGTCGGCCAAGGCGACCATCAAGCCAGCATCAAGCACCTGATCATCGCGGGCTGGGCCGGGCGCAACACCGAAGCGGTGGAACACCATATTGCCGAACTGGAAGCCTTGGGCGTACGCCGCCCGACCCAGGTGCCGTGCTTCTATCGGGTGTCTGCCAGCCTGTTGAACAACGCCGCCAGCATTCAGGTGCCGGGCAAGGACTCCTCCGGCGAGACCGAATTCGTGCTGATCCCCAGCGAACAAGGCCTGCTGATAGGCCTGGGCTCGGACCACACCGACCGCAAGGTCGAAAGCTATGACGTCACGGTTTCCAAGCAAATGTGCGACAAGCCCATCGCCCAACAGGTGTGGCGTTATGCCGAAGTCCAGGAACATTGGGACCACCTGGTCATGCGCACCTGGCGCGTGCGCGACGGCGTGCGTGCGCTGTATCAGCAAGGGCCGGTGACCAACCTGCTGGCGCCGGAAACCCTGCTGGGTAAACTCAACAGCGATGCCGCCTTGCCTGCCGACACCGCGATGTTCTGCGGCACCCAGTCGGTAATCGGCGAGCTGGGTTACGGCGAAGCCTTTGAAATGGAATTGTTCGACCCCGTCCTCAACCGCAGCCTGCGCCACCACTACGGTGTCGAACCGCTGCCCGTCGCCGAGTGAAGCCGATGACCACAATTGCAGCGTTTGCCCAGGCACTTGCCGAGGGCCGCACCACCAGTGAAACCTTGGTCAACGACGCGTTGAAACGGATTGAAGCGCATCGCGCGGCAGGCGGCGCGGCCTATATCAGCGTCGACGCCGACAGCGCCTTGCAGGCGGCACGGGCCAGTGACTTGGCGCGCGCATCCGGCTATGTGCCGTCGGCACTGGCCGGCTTGCCTGTGTCTATCAAGGACCTGTTCGACGTGACCGGGCAAGTCACCGCAGCCGGTTCGCGCCTGCTTGCCGATGCCCCGCCAGCCACACAGGATGCGGTAGTGGTCGAGCGTCTGCGGGCCGCCGGCGCGATCCTGCTCGGGCGCACCAACATGAGCGAGTTTGCCTTTTCCGGGCTGGGCTTTAACCCGCATTACGGCACGCCGCTCACCCCTCTGGCAGACGGGCGCGTGGCGGGCGGCTCCAGCTCCGGCGCGGCGGTGAGCGTGGCATTGGGCATGGCGGTCGCCGGCCTGGGCACCGACACGGGTGGCTCGATCCGCATCCCCGCCGCGTTCTGCAATCTCACCGGGTTCAAACCCAGCGCCAGCCGTGTGCCGATGGCGGGCACCTTCCCGCTCGCCGAAAGCCTGGATTCGGTGTGCGCCCTGACCCACAGCGTCGCCGACTGCATCCTGCTGGACCAGATACTCAGCGGCGAATCGTTGGAAACCCGCGCCGCACCACTGGCCGGGCTGCGCCTGGCGGTCACCCGCGACCTGGTGCTGGACCAACTGGACGCCACTGTGGCGGCCGCTTTCGAGCGCAGCCTGGACCTGCTTGCCAAAGCCGGTGCGACCGTTCGCTGGTTCGACTTCCCCGAGCTGCACGAACTGCCGCGCATCAACGCCACAGGCGGGCTGACGTCCGCCGAAGCCTGGCACGGCCATCGCCGCTGGCTGGAAACCGACAGCAGCGAAGCCTATGACCCGCGCGTTGCCCAGCGCATACGCCGGGGCGCCGCCATCAGCGCCGCCGACTACCTGGACATCCGCAACGAACGCCAACGCTTGATCAAGGTAGCCCACGAACGCCTGGGCGATGCCGATGCCTGGTTGCTGCCGAGTGTCGCGCTAGTGCCTCCCCGGCTTGCCGACCTCGCCGACGACGCGGCGTTCTTCGCCATCAACGCCCTGGTGCTGCGCAATACCAGCGTGCTCAATTTCCTCGACGGCTGCGCCCTGAGCCTGCCGTGCCAGCGGGGCGACGAGTTGCCGGTCGGCCTGTCGATCGCCGGCTTGCACGGCCAGGACGCCCGCGTGCTGCAAGTGTCGCGCTCGATTGAGGCGCTGTTGCGAGAGAGCAGCTGACGCACGGCAGTTGAATCCGGGGCAGGTCCACCCTGCCCCGGGCTCGACACTTTTCCCGGTAAAAAAATTCCACGGCGGCCGCCCGTGCGCCCGCACTCGCCTGCCAATCGACTTGCGCAGCCTTGCGCAATGAATTGACGAGACCCCTTATGAACCCGAGCAACGCAACTTCACCGACAGAACTGGACCACGCGCCGATGACCGACGAAGTGGCACTGGTGTATCGCAAGATCGCCTGGCGCCTGCTGCCGTTCCTGGTGTTTCTGTTTGTATTGGCCTGGATCGACCGGGTCAACGTCGGTTTCGCCAAACTGGCGATGCTGCAGGACCTGGGTTTCAGCGAGGCCGTGTATGGCCTGGGCGCAGGAATTTTCTTCATTGGTTACTTCTTTTTTGAAGTGCCCAGCAATCTGCTCCTGGAGAAAATCGGCGCGCGGCGCACACTGGCGCGCATCACGATCATGTGGGGCCTGACGTCCATTGCCATGGCGTATGTCGAGAGTGCCTGGTCGTTCTACGTGTTGCGCTTTTTGCTCGGTGCCTTTGAAGCGGGCTTCTTCCCGGGCGTGGTGCTGTACCTGACCTACTGGTTTCCCGCCGCGCAACGGGCCAGGATCAACGGCATGTTCATGACCTCCTTCGCGATTGCCGGCGTGGTGGGTGGGCCGCTGGCCGGGTTTATCATGAGCCACATGGTCGGCGTCGGCAGCCTGGCCAACTGGCAATGGCTGTTCATCCTCGAAGGCATTCCCTCGGTGGTCGCAGGCTTTCTGGTGCTTCGCTACCTGCCGGAAAAACCGGCCAATGCCAACTGGCTGAGCCCGGCACAACGCAAGATGGTCAGCGACACCATCGCCCGCGAAGACCAGGCCCCCGGCAAACACAGCGACCTGCGCGCGCTGATCCGTTTTCCCAAACTGTGGCTGTGTGCACTGGTGTACTTCTGCCTGGTCAGCGGCAACGCCACCATTGCATTCTGGACCCCGTCGGTGATCAAGGCGCTGGGCGTGGACGACACCATGCGCATCGGCCTGCTCTCGTCGATCCCGTTCATATTGGGCACCGCAGCGATGCTGTGGAACGGCTTTCACTCCGACAAAACCGGCGAACGCCGCGTGCATTGCGCCATGGCCGCGCTGCTCGCCGGGCTGGGGCTGATTGGCACAGGCTTGTTCATCGGCAACGCGGTGCTGGCCTTGATCGCCCTGACCATCGCCGCCATGGGCATCCTCGCCGCGTTCCCGGTGTTCTGGTCGATTCCCGGCGCCTTCCTCGCCGGTACCGCCGCTGCCGGAGGCATCGCCTTGATCAACTGCATCGGCAACCTGGCCGGGTTTGTGGCGCCGTACATGATCGGCTGGCTCAAGACCCTGACCGGCAGCCTGGCAGCCGGGCTTTATCTGGTCGCCGCCTTTGAAATACTCGCGGGCGTGTTGCTGCTGGTGGTGTTCAAAGGGATTCGTGTGGAGCGAAATAACGGCCGGGCGTGACACCAAAGGTGCGGCGAAACAGCGCGATGAATGCACTGACGTTGTCATAACCCAACTCCAGGGCGACACGGGTGACCGGCATGCCAGCGGCCAACCGCTCCAGCGCGCGCAGCAGCCGTACGCGCTGGCGCCATTCGGTGAAACTGAAGCCGGTCTCCTGCACAAAACGGCGTGTCAGCGTGCGCGGGGCAATGCCGGCCCAGGCGGCCCATTCCTCCAGGCGGCGTTCATCGTCCGGGCGGTCCGACAAGGCCTGGGCGATTCTGCGCAACCGCGCATCCCGGGGCATCGGCAAGCCCAGGGTGGCGCGGGGCAACGTGCGAATCTCATCGAGCAACACACCGGCCAATCGCGTCTGCGCGGGCGCCCAGTCGCCCTCCCCCCAACCCGCCGTACGCAGCACGACTTCGCGCAAAAGCCCGGAGACCGTCAGGATGCACGGCGCCTCGGGCAAGCCGACACATTCCGATGCCAGAACATAAACACTCCAGCCGCAAAACGGCCCGTGGGAACGCACGCCGTGCGCAGTCCCCGGCGGGATCCACACCGCATGCGTGGCCGGCACAACCCACTGGCTGTCACCGGCGTCGACTGAAAGCAACCCTTGGGTCGCGCCCAGCAGTTGCCCGCGCCCATGGCAGTGGCGTTCGGTGATACGTGGTTCAGCGCCCTCCCGGACCACGGCAACAATCAACGGGCCATCGGCCGAAGCGGCGGTGGAAGGTGAAATCAGTGTCGAGGGCATAAATGGCTTTATCAGACTATCGAATGTCTTCAATAGCGTACCAAGGCCAAACTTGCACGCCTATAGTGGGTGCCTCCTAACCCTCTGGAGTCAAAAACCATGCGCCCCGAAGATGTGTTACCCGATGATCAGAACCAGACCACCCGCGATGGCGTGGTGATTCGCAAAGGCAGCGTGGGCGCCTTTCTGGTCAATGCCAGGGCCTGGTGCGACCCACAGACAGAGGCGGCGCAACACCAGATTGCCGAGAAAGACCTGCTCGAACTACTGCCGGCCTTGCGGGCATTGGGGTTGTTCGAGGTGTTTTCAATTCGGGATGTGGCGCTGCAGCGGCTGGTAGAGGCGCACTGAAAGCCAGGTTAGCCGCCCATCAATCCGAAATATCAGTCACCGCAATGCTCTGGTCGTCCGGTGTGTGCACACAGCCTTTTTTGTCGCGCCGGTCATTGATCCAGCCGCCGACCTGCGCGGCAAAATCGGCCGGTGATTTGCGCCCGACCTTGCGGGCCAAATCAAGAATGGTCTGTTGGGCGAGCGCGTCTTCCATGCGTTTCTGGGCGGTCATCATCGCGGCGTGGACCGAGCAATGGCCGTCCAGCGCCCAAGCGGGTGGAGCGCCGTCAAACAATGCGCAACGCCCGCGAATCTCACGGCAATTGAAGATGAGCTTGTGGCCATCAATGGCGTTGACGATATCGAGCAGGCTGATTTCGTCAGACGGCCTCGCCAGCTTGAACCCGCCGCGTACGCCTTCGGTGGCCACCACCAATTTGGCCTTGGCCAGCTTGGTGAAAATCTTCCCGAGGTAATCCAGGGGCACCCCTTGCAATTCTGCAAGGTCACGCACGCTCGCCTCTCGGCTTTCGCCGCCATCCCCCACCAGAAAAATCAGGCAATGAATGCCGTATTCAACGCCTGCGCTGTAAAGAGACATGCCAATCTCCGACTTAATTAGTCGCACAAACTAACAGGAAAGGGTGAGTCAAGCCAGTTTCTCCCACGCAGATCCGCCATCACCCAGTACTGAATCTCAGTGAGTTTCGAGCCTGAATAGCAGGACTTAACCGCTGATTCTCGAGCGTTCATCCCGTGGTGTCACAAAAAATCACCTTGCATCCACTAACTACGACAAATATAGTCGCCGTTATCAAATTACCCATCACCTCACCCCAAGGTAAAAAAAATGAAACAGCACATTCTGGTTATCGGCGCGGGTTTCGGCGGCCTGTGGACGGCGTTGAGCGCAACGCGCCTGTTCAACATTCATGACCGCAACGATGTTGACGTAACCGTTCTCGCCCCGCAGGCCGAGCTGCGCATCCGCCCGCGCTTTTACGAGCCTGACGCCCATCAGCTGTTCGCACCGCTTGGCGAGCTGTTCGACGCGGTAGGCGTGAATTTCATCAAGGGGGCGGCAGAAGCGATTAACGTCGAACAAAAAACCGTCGCCTACCTCGACGCCTCCGGCAACCGTCAGGAACTCAACTACGACAAGCTCGTCTTGGCCACCGGTAGCCGACTCGCAGTGCCCGGCACACAAGGCGTGGCACAACACGCGTTCGATGTGGACCAGATCGAGCAAGCCGTTCGCCTGGAGAACCACCTCAAATCCCTGGCAGACCGCCCCCACAGCAAAGGCCGCAATACCGTGGTGGTCGCCGGCGGCGGCTTCACCGGCATTGAAACGGCAACTGAAATGCCGGCCCGCCTGCGCGCCATCCTGGGTGAAAACGCAGACATCGAAGTGATCATCGTGGACCGCAGCGCAACCATCGGCGCGTCGATGGGCGCCGAAATCGGTCGGTCGATCGCCGAGGCCAGCGAAGAACTGGGCGTGAAATGGCAGCTGAAATCATCGGTGGTCGCCGTCGATGAAAACGGCGTCACCCTGGATAATGGTCGGCATATCGAAGCCAGCACCGTGATCTGGACCACCGGCGTGCGCGCCAGCTCGCTGACCGAACAGATCCCCGGTGAGCGTGATGCCCTCGGCCGCCTGCACGTGGATGCAAACCTGAACGTCATCGGCCAGCCCGACATTTTCGCCACCGGTGACGTGGCGTACGCCGCCACCGACGCGCTGGGTAACCACGCCCTGATGACCTGCCAGCACGCCATCATGCTGGGCCGTTACGCCGGCAACAATGTTGCCGCGCACGTTCTGGGCGTCGAGCCGACGCCCTACAGCCAGCCCAAGTACGTGACCTGCCTGGACCTCGGCGGCTGGGGCGCGGTGTACACTGAAGGGTGGGATCGCCAGGTAAAATTGACCCGCCAGGAAGGCAAGTCGCTCAAAACCCAAATCAACACGGTGTGGATCTACCCGCCGGCGGCCAACCGTGAGGCGGCGTGGGCGGCAGCGGATCCACTGATCCCGATTGCCTGACAGGCGGCTAACGAGAGTGGCCGGTCCCCCTCCCGGCTCACTCCACAGCCTCCCAATCGACCTCGGCAAATTGCTCAACCAGAAAGTTGATAAACGCCCGCACCTTGGGCGCCAGATGCTTGCGCGTCGGATACACCCCATAAATACCGAGTTCGACGGACTGATAGCCGGGGAGCAACTCCACCAGATCACCGCGTCGAATGTCCTCGCCCACCATGAAGCTGGGCTGCAGCAGGATTCCGCCTCCGGCAAGGGCAACCGAACGGCAGGTATCGCCATTGTTGCAGCGCAGGCTGGCGCGCGTGGTCACCACGTGTTCCCGGCCGTGGCCTGTGAAGTGCCATTCGTTGCCGCTGGAAAAATTGCTGTATGCCACGACCCGGTGGTCCGTCAGGTCCTTGGGTTCGTTCAATGGCGGGTGTTGTGCGAGGTAAGCCGGTGACGCACACAAGCGCATGCGGGTACTCGCGATGCGCCTGCCGACCAGTGACGAGCTTTCCAGCCGGGCAATCCGCACCGCGACGTCATACCCCTCCTCCACCAGGTCCACCAGGCGGTCATTCAAGCTGATGTCCAGTTCGATTTTCGGGTGCCTGGCGAGAAATTCAGACCAGAGCGGCGCCAGGTGCAGCACGCCAAAACTGACCGGCGCATTGACCCGCAACAGCCCCACCGGCTCACTCGCGCCCGACGACACCGCCAACTCCGCCTGCGCCATCAAGCCAAGCACCTCACGGGCTTGTTGATGAAACAGACGCCCTTCTTCCGTCAAGGAAAGCCGCCGGGTCGTGCGTTGCAACAAGCGCACGCCAAGACGCTCTTCCAACGCGTTGACGTGCCTTGAAACGGCCGCCTTGGACATTTCCAGAAACTCGACCGCGCCAATAAAGCTGCCCTTTTCCACCACGGCGCAGAACACCTGCATTTCCAGGGCTCGGTCCATAACCATCTCACTAAACGGAACAATTAGTCTGATTACAGCATATTTATCCCTTTCACCGAATCATTAAACTTTGGCGTTCACCCTCACCCATTACGGATCGTCAGCATGACAACCCCTCAAACCCAGCCTTACGCCGCCCTCGTGCTTCGCCTGATTTTGGGCGCCATGTTCCTCGCCCACGGTTTGACCAAACTGCTGGTGTTTACGCCCGCCGGTACCGCCGGCTTTTTTCAATCGGTAGGGTTTCCGGGGTTCTTGGCGTACCCGGTCATCGCTTTCGAAATCGCTGCCGGGGTTCTCCTGGTGTTGGGTGTCTACGCGCGCTGGGTCGCAGCCCTGGCAGCAGTGCAATTGCTGGTCGCGTCCACCGTGCATTTTGCCAATGGCTGGAGCTTCACCAACGCCAATGGCGGTTGGGAATACCCGGTGTTTCTGGCGTTCACCGCACTCGCGCTGGCCTTGCTCGGCGATGGCGCATGGGCACTCAAGCGCTCGGCTTGAGCTTGAATTGCACAGCTGAAATTACCTGACGAGGCCATGTATGCACGCCCCCCTTCCCGCCCTTTTCGTTTCCCACGGGGCGCCGACGTTTGCCCTCGACCCTGGGTTGGCAGGCGCACGCCTGAGTCAACTGGGCAGGCAACTGCCCAAGCCTCAGGCCATCGTGGTGGTCTCGGCACACTGGATGACGAACCGTGCAGTCAGCATCACGGCTGGCAGCGCACCGCAAACCGTGCACGACTTCGGTGGTTTTCCTCCAGAACTGTATGAGCTCACCTACCCGGCGCCCGGGCTGCCAGCGTTGGCCAACCGAATCGCGGCACTGCTGGAAAACAGCAACTGGCCCGCCAGCCTGGATACGGATCGCGGCCTGGATCACGGTGCCTGGGTACCGTTACGGCACCTCTACCCTCAAGCCGACATTCCGGTGATCCAGGTGTCGATGCCGATCTGGATGACCCCGCAGGATGCCTTGCGCCTGGGTCAGGCGTTGGCGCCCTTGAGGCATGAAGGCGTGCTGATCATGGGTTCCGGCAGCCTGACTCACAACCTGTATGAGTTTCGCTCCGCGAGCGTCAACACTGACTATGTGCAGCCGTTTTGCGACTGGGCCACCCGCCAGCTGAAGGCGCGCGATACTGCGATGCTCCTGGCCTACAGGACGCAGGCGCCCGAGGCGGTGCGGGCTCATCCGAGCGAAGAACATTTTTTCCCGCTGTTTGTCGCCTTGGGCGCTGCCGGCCCTGACTACGAAGTGAATCTGATCGAGGGCGGTGTGACCTACGGCGTGTTGTCGATGGACAGCTACCTCTTCAACGCCAGCGCGCCTGATACCGCACCGAGGAAAACACCATGACTTCAAGCAGCCCACTGCCGCAATTGCACACAGACCACGGCACAGGCCTGCACTATCGGCGGCGCCCGGCCCACGCCACACCTCGCGCCCGGCTTGTGCTGCTGCACGGCGTGGGAGGCAACGAAACCAACCTGGCGGGGCTGATCAACGACCTGCCCGCTGATATCGAGCTGCTATTCGTGCGAGGCCCTTTGCCGATGGGGCCCCAGCGCTACGCCTGGTTTCAGGTCAGCTTTATAGGCGAAGGCCCGCGCATCAACGAACCTCAGGCCGAGGCCAGCCGGCAATCGCTCATACAGTTCGTGCAAAACCAGGCGCCTCTGCCGACCCTCATCGCAGGCTTCAGCCAGGGCGGCATCATGAGTGCGAGCGTGGCGCTGAGCGCGCCGCAAGCAGTAGCCGGATTCGGCCTGCTCAGCGGGCGAATCCTGCCTGAATTGAAGCCCGCCATTGCGGCCCGGGATGAGCTTGAGCACCTGTGCGCGTTTGTCGCCCACGGCCGAAATGACGAAAAGCTTCCCGTGTTTTGGGCCGAACGTTCCAGGGAAATGCTCAACGCCTTGGGTGTGCCCTGTCGGTATCAGGTGTATGACATGGCCCACGAAATGGCCGAAGAGGAAATCGCCGACTTTGTCGGCTGGGTAGAGAACACCCTTTCGGCTTCATCGCGAGCCTCATCCTGACGCCACACTCCTGCTGCCGGGACTACCGCGAATGCTCCTGGAACCAGCTGGCAACGTGGCCGACCGTACGGTCAACCACATCCGGCTGTTCGTAATACTGGAAATGATTCGTGCCGTTTTCCCAGATCAGCTTTTTATCGGCAGTTGGAATCGAATCGAAATGCCGCCGCGCCGCTGCCGGGTTCATGCAGGTATCGGAGTGCACCACCAGCGCCGGCTTTTCCAGCTTGGCCACGCCAGGCACGGTGGTGTAGTCGAAGTGGTCCAAGTCACTCATGATGGCGTAGCGGTTTTCCCAGCCTTTCAGCGTCCAGGGGCCGTACCAGCTCCAGATCAAGGGCCCTGGCAACCCCGCAAGCGACCCCAACTCCGCGCTGACCAGCGGCTGGTACACAACCTCGCCGGTAGCCTCGTAGCGGGCCTTGGCCTCTTTCGCACGCTCGAGGCGGGCTGCGAGCAACGCCTCCAGTTGCTCGGTGGTGGGAGCGGTCGCGGCATCGAACGGGTTTTCACTGACGCCCGCGGCGAGCATGAACAGATCCGTTTCGCGGTCGCGGTAATACCCGGTCACCGCCGCAACGGCGCTCACTCGAGCATCATAGGAAGCGATGTCCAGCATCTCGGGGCCGCCCTGGCAAATGCCCAGCAGGAACACCCGCGAGCGGTCGATATCCTGGCGCGTCAGCAGGTGGTCGAGTGCCGAGACAACATCCTCGTTTTTCATTTTCGGGTTTTCCAGGCGCCGTGGCATGCCACCACTTTCGCCAACGGTGCGCGGGTCGAATGCCAGCGCGGCGAACCCTTCGTCTGCCAGCCGAGTCGCGTACTGGGTGGGTGCCTGCTCCTTGGAAAATGAATAAGGCCCCAGGACTACCACCACGGGGAAAGGCCCCTGCCCCTTGGGCCGGTAGAGCACGCCGACCACGTCGTCGCCGTGGGAGTCGAATGCGATCTTTTCAGCCGTGTAATTACCGTGAGTGGACATATTTACGCCTCCAGCGTCGTGAGTTTTCCGAGCTTATGGGATACTCGTTGACGCGAATATGGCCACAATACTTGATAAATACATGAGCAACTCTCACCAGTTAAAAGGCGTGGATTTCTTCACACTGGCCGTGTTTCTTGCGGCGGCCAGGCACCTTAATTTCCGCGCAGCGGCCGTCGACCTGGATGTCACGCCTTCGGCTGTCAGCCATTCGGTGAAGGCGCTGGAGCAGAAACTGGGGGTGCGCCTGTTCAACCGAACCACGCGCAGTGTGTCGTTGACCGATGCGGGTGAACGGCTGGCCAAGAAGCTGAACCCGGCGATGTCTTCAATTGCCGATGCGATGCAAGAGGCGGATGACAACCGCGCGGTGCCCAGCGGCACCATCAGGATCAATGCCAGTGAGGGTGCCGTACGCATGATTTTTCGCCCCGTGCTCGCCCGTTTCCTGCGCGAGCACCCCTCGATTCATCTGGACGTAGTGACCGACGGCAAACTCAGCGACATCACCGCTGACGGGTTCGACGCCGGCATCCGGCTGGCTGACGCCGTGCCCCAGGACATGATCGCCATCCGCCTGACGGACGACATCCGCTTCGCTGCCGTAGGATCACCCGCCTACTTCTCGGCACGCGGGCGCCCCCATACACCTCAGGATCTTGACCAGCACGACTGCATCCGCTTCCGTTTTGACAGCGGCGCTATTTATCGGTGGGAGTTTGAACGCCAGGGCCGCAAGGCCGTGATCAACGTCAACGGCCCTTTGACGCTGACGGATCAGCCGTTCATGGTCGAGGCCGCAATGGATGGCATCGGCATCGCCTTCGTGCCCGAGCACCTGGCCCTTGAGGCACTCGCGCACGGCAGGCTTGAACGTGTACTGGAGGACTGGTGCCCAAGCATGCCCGGGCTATGCCTGTATTACTCTGGGCACCGTCATGTATCGGTGGCGCTTCGCGCACTGATCACGGCTGTGCGCCGCGCCGAGCCCTGAGGTTGCCGCGCGGTGATCAACCCGACAAATGAAATCACCAGCGCCAACCCAATCGTCGAAGACACCTCAAAGCGATGCTCGGGCGTCACCAGCATCACTGTCAATGCGGCGCAAATGAAGGCGATCACCAACCAGGTCAGCCAGGGAAACAGCCACATCTGAAAGGTCAGCGTGACGTTGCGACGCTTTAGAACCTTGCGCATGCGCAGTTGCGAAATCGCGATCACCAAGTACACCAGCAAGGCAATCGCACCTGAGCTGGCCAGCAGAAACTGGAACAGCCCGGCCGGCATGAAGTAACTCAGCAGCGTCACCCCCGCCCCCAGAATGGTGCTGGCGATCACCGCCGCCCGGGGCACGCTGGCCGCCGAGGTTTTCTTCATCAGCGCAGGGGCGTCTCCGCGCTTGCCCAGGGAAAACAGCATGCGTGAAGCAATATAGATGGAGGAGTTCATGCAACTGGCCACGGCGATCAACACCACCCCGTCAACCAGCAGCTTGGCGTGGGGAATGTTCATCAGTTCCAAGGCGCGCTGATAAGACCCGACCGAGGCCAGCAACGGGTCGTCCCAAGGCACCACGGAAATCACCACGAAGATCGACAACAGGTAAAACACGCCGATACGCCACATCACCGAACGCGTGGCCCGGGCGATGTTCTGCGCCGGGTTGCTCGACTCGGCCGCCGCGATGGTGACCGCCTCGGTGCCGATAAAACTGAACATGATGGTGATGAAAGCACCCACCACTGCCGACAGCCCGTTGGGTGCGAAACCGCCGTGCTGCTCCATCAAACGGCTTAAACCGCCCGCCTCTCGCTCGGGAATCCAGCCCATCAACACGGCAAAGCCCAGGCCGATAAAACCGATGATCGCGATGACCTTGGCCATGGCAAACCAGAACTCGAACTCACCGTACTTGGAGACGCTGAACAGATTGGTGACCACCAGCAAAAAGATCGACAACAAGGCAAACAGCCAGGCGTCGATCTGCGGGAACCACTGGTTGAGGATATGCCCTGCGGCCAGGGCTTCGATGGGAATCACCAACACCCAGAACCACCAGTACAGCCAGCCAATGGTGAACCCGGCCCAACGGCCTATGGCCTGGTCGGCGTAGGTTGAAAATGAGCCGGTGTCGGGGTTGGCCACGGCCATCTCGCCGAGCATGCGCATGACCAACACCACCAGCAGGCCCGAGAACAGATAGGCCAGCAGCACCGCCGGCCCTGCCGCCGCAATCGCGTGCCCGGAACCGACAAACAACCCCGCCCCGATAATCCCCGCGATAGACAGCATGGTCACATGGCGCGGTTTGAAACCTTGCGCCAACTGGGCGTTTGAATCATTGGAGTTCAGGCTATCCATTGTTTTCTTATTCTCGGTGATCGACGTCAGGGCGTACTGACTAAGGCGTCAGGCGATCATCATTTCCTAATGATGGGTCACCTTACGCGGCATGACTTCACGGAAAACAGCCTGAAAACGGCAGGCATTGGCCTGATATCGACATAGCTTGCTGCACGGGCGCCAGCGGTTGGATGTGAACCGGCACCTATTTGTGGTGCGGTGTGCGGCTCAGCGGGTCGCCACAGACGCCGGTGCCACAGGGTTCCAGCCACCGCCGAGCGCCTTGAACGCAGCGACTGCGGCCCGTGCCGCTTCGGTTTGTGCCTGGGCCCGGGCATCGGCGGTTTGCAGCAGGCTGGCCTCGGCATACAACACCTCGATCTGGCTCGCTGCGCCGTGCCGGTAAGCAGCGGACGAGGACTCCACCGCCCGCGAAAGCGATGCTTCGCCCTGCACCAGTGTGCCGGCCTGCTCCTGGTGCCGGGCCAGGGATGAAAATGCGTTCTCAACATCCTCAGTGGCACGTAGTGCGGCGAGGCGGTAGGCGGCCAAGGCTTCGGCGTCCCGGCCTTTGGCGAGATTGATCTGCGCATCGATGCGGCCGAAATCAAACAGCCGCCAGCGCAGCCCCAGCACACCGGCCGACTGGCTTGCTCCACCGGTAAACAGGTTGCCACTGGAAATCGCCGTGGCGCTGCCCAGCAAACCGTCGAGGGAGAATTTTGGGTAGTACTCGGCAATCGCTGCGCCGATTCTGGCGTTGGCGGCTATCAGCCGGCGCTCGGCCACGATGAGGTCCGGGCGACGCTGAAGCAGGTCGGCAGGCGAGCCGGTTTTAGTGATGGGTGCCGCAATCGGAATCGAACTTACCGCTTCAAACTCTGCACGATGGGTTCCGGGGGGAGCCCCCACCATCACATCCAGCGCGTTCATGGCCGTCTCAACGCCGTTTTGCAGAACGGGCACCGTCGCCTTGACCTGCAACAGCGCGCCCTCGGCTTGGCGCACCTCATACTCGGCGGCCAGCCCTTTTGCATATAACAGTCCGGTTTTCGCCAAGAGCCCCTGCTGGGCCTCGACCTGCTGCCGGGCGATCTCCAGCCGCGCCTGCAAGCCACGAATGGCGATATAGGTGTCCGCCGTCTGCGCTGCCACCGCCAGCCTGACCGCCGCCAAACCGGCTTGCGAGCCCTGGTAATCAGCCAGCGCCGCTTCGCGGTCACGCCGCAGGCCGCCGAACACATCCACTTCCCAACTCGCCGTCAGGTCAGCTTCATAGGCACTGCCCGAGCGGTTATACCCGGGGCTGGCATCCAGCACTTGCCCCAGTGGCGTTTCTACCGACTGATGGGCGCGCGCGGCGGAACCGCTGACCGCGCCCGAGGGCAGCAAGGCAGCGTTCGCCGCCCCAAGCCCGGCCCTGGCTTGCAACACCCGCGCCGAGGCTTGTGCCAAATCGAGGTTCTGCGCCAGCGCCGTTTGCACGAACTGCGTCAACAGCGGGTCGCTGAAGGTCTGCCACCAGGTCGCAAGCGCTGCAGCGCTTTGGGCGTCATATCCTGCCGACTGCTCCAGGTAGTGGTTCGAGAGCGGCAGGTCGGGGCGCCGATAGTCCGGGCCAACCGCGCAACCGGCAAGAAGACTGGCACCCAACACGAGTGCGAAAGAATGACGGGGAGACATGGCTATCCTGCACAGTGGGCAAACGAGTGACCATATTACGACATGGTCACTCGTTGTCAACACGGTTCAATGGCGGTAGCCTAACCGGCATGACCAAGACATCTCTTCCCGCCCCAACACCGCTTCGCGGCCCCTCGGATCACGACGTCAGCGTCCAGATCGTCGAGGCGGCCAGCCAGCATTTCGGCCTCTATGGCTACGAAAAAACCACCGTATCCGAGCTGGCCAAGGCCATCGGTTTCTCCAAGGCCTACATCTACAAGTTCTTTGATTCCAAACAAGCCATTGGCGAAGTGATCTGTTCAAACCGCCTGAACATGATCAAACAGATTGTCGACGAGGCCATCGCCGATGCGCCCTCAGCTTCGCAAAGGCTGCGCCGCATGTTCAAGGCGCTGGTGGACGCCAGCCGCGACCTGTTCTTTCATGACCGCAAGCTCTACGACATCGCGGCCACGTCCGCCGGGGAAGCCTGGCCTTCCTCGGTCGCTTATGAGGCGCATATCCGCAGCCTGATCGCCCAAACCATCCGTGAAGGGCGTGAAGCCGGCGAGTTTGAGCGCAAGACCCCGCTGGACGAGGTCAGCAATGTGATTTACCTGACCATGCGCCCCTACGTCACGCCCCTGTTGCTGCAATACAACCTCGACAATGCCGAGGAAGCCACCCTTCAACTTTCCAGTTTGATATTGCGAAGCCTTGCCCCCTGATTTTCATTTTTGTGACCATTGACTAAATTGGTCACAAGTATAAGCTGTGGATCCTGCTCCCTAGGAAAGCGATCCCATGCTTGCGCGAAAATTACCCTCGTTGGCCCTCTGCGTACTGCCGCTTGCGCTGGCAGCCTGCAGCGACGAACCCCCCCCTGCTGACCCGCGAATCGACCCGCCGCTGGTCAGGGTCAGCGCTGTTCAACCCGCCTCGGTCGCCTCGCGTTCATTCACCGGCACGGTTGCCGCCCGCGTCCAGAGCGACCTGGGTTTCCGTGTATCAGGCAAGGTGCTGGAACGGCTGGTCGACACCGGGCAAGCGGTCAAGCGCGGGCAACCCCTCATGCGCCTGGACCCCATCGACCTGCAACTGCAGGCGCGCGCCCAGCAGGAGGCGGTCAGCGCCGCTCGCTCGAGTGCCCGGCAAACCGCCGATGATGAAGCGCGTTACCGGGACCTGGTCGCTGCGGGCGCTGTGTCCGCCTCGGCTTATGATCGGATAAAGGCGTCGGCCGACTCGGCCAGGGCTCAACTCAGCGCGGCAGAAGCCCAGGCCAACGTCGCGAAAAACGCATCGGGTTACGCTGTTCTGCTGGCGGATGCCGACGGTGTGGTGGTGGACACGCTCGCCGAGCCAGGGCAAGTGGTCAGCGCCGGGCAGCCAGTGGTGTTGCTGGCACGGGCCGGGCAACGCGAAGTCATCGTGAACCTGCCGGAAACCCTGCGCCCGGCCATCGGGTCGGTGGCGCAAGCCCGGTTGTACGGCAGCGAACAAACCTCCGTGCCGGCAAAGCTGCGCCAGCTGTCCGATGCGGCTGACCGTGCCACACGCACCTTTGAGGCCAGGTACATACTCGAAGGTGCGCTCGCCAGCGCCCCGCTGGGCGCCACCGTGGCGGTCGACATTCAGGGCGATGCCACCCCCGCGCAAACCTTGCAAGTGCCCCTCGGTGCGCTGTTCGATCCGGGCAACGGCGCAGGGGTCTGGGTGGTCGATGGCAATGCTGCGAAGGTGACGTGGCGGCCCGTGCAGGTAGTGGGGCTGGGTGACGACAGCGCACAGGTGAAAGGCGACCTCAAGCCCGACGAACACGTGGTCTCCCTCGGCGCCCACCTGCTGCATGAAGGCGAGGCGGTCAGGCTGCCGGATCAAGGCGGCATCGCTGAAGTTCAGCCATGAAGCAGAGTCGCTTCAACCTCTCTGCGCTGGCGGTCCGCGAACGTTCCATCACGCTGTTTCTGATCGTGTTGATTTCCATCGCCGGCGTGCTTGCCTTCCTCAAGCTTGGGCGAGCCGAAGACCCGCCCTTCACCGTCAAACAGATGACCGTGGTCACCGCCTGGCCTGGTGCGACCGCCCAGGAAATGCAGGATCAAGTCGCCGAGCCCCTGGAGAAACGCCTGCAGGAACTGCGCTGGTACGACCGCGCCGAAACCTACACGCGCCCGGGCCTGGCCTTTACCGTGATTTACCTGCTCGACAGCACGCCGCCTTCCGAAGTCGAGGGAGAGTTCTATCAGGCGCGCAAGAAACTGGGCGACGAAACCAAAAACCTGCCACCCGGCGTCATGGCCCCCATTCTCAATGACGAATATTCGGACGTCACCTTTGCGTTGTTTGCCCTGAAGGCCAAAGGCGAACCGCAGCGCCTGCTGGTGCGCGACGCTGAAGCCTTGCGCCAGCAACTGCTGCATGTGCCAGGCGTAAAGAAGATCAACATCATTGGCGAGCAGGCCGAACGCATTTTCGTGTCGTTCTCCCATGACCGCCTTGCGACCTTGGGCATCGCGCCCCAGGACATCTTTACCGCGCTCAACAGCCAGAACGTGCTGACACCGGCCGGGTCCATCGAAACCTGGGGGCCGCAAGTGTTCCTGCGCCTGGACGGTGCGCTCGACAAGCTGGAGAAAATCCGTGAGACCCCCGTCACCGTAAAAGGCCGGACGCTGAAGCTTTCAGACCTGGCGACGGTTGAGCGTGGCTACGAAGACCCGGCCACCTTTCAAGTGCGCAACAACGGTGAGCCCGCGTTGCTGCTGGGGGTGGTGATGCGTGAGGGCTGGAACGGGCTGGACCTGGGCAAGGCGCTCGACGCCGAGACCGCGAAAATCGGCGCCACCCTGCCCCTGGGCATGACGCTGAGCAAAGTGACGGACCAATCCGCCAACATCCATTCGGCGGTCGATGAATTCATGGTCAAGTTCTTCGTCGCGCTGTTTGTGGTGATGGTGGTGTGTTTCATCAGCATGGGCTGGCGTGTCGGCATCGTCGTGGCGGCGGCCGTTCCACTGACCCTGGCAGCGGTGTTCGTGGTGATGGCCGCCACCGGTAAAAGCTTTGACCGTATCACCCTGGGCTCGCTGATTCTGGCGTTGGGCCTGTTGGTGGACGACGCCATCATCGCCATTGAAATGATGGTGGTGAAGATGGAAGAAGGCCATAGCCGCCTCAAGGCCTCGGCCTACGCCTGGAGCCACACCGCCGCCCCCATGTTGGCCGGCACGCTGGTCACCGCCATCGGGTTCATGCCCAACGGGTTTGCCCACTCAACGGCGGGCGAGTACACCAGCAACATGTTCTGGATCGTCGGCATTGCGCTGGTCACTTCCTGGGTGGTGGCGGTGGTGTTCACACCCTACCTCGGGGTGAAGATGCTGCCGGACATCAAGCAGGTGGAAGGTGGCCATACGGCCCTTTACAACACCCGCCACTACAACCGGTTTCGCCGGGTGCTGGCGCGCATCATCGCCAGAAAATGGTGGGTGGCCGGTGGCGTAGTGGGGTTATTCGCCCTGGCGATTGTGGGCATGGGGCACGTCAAACAGCAGTTCTTCCCCACCTCCGACCGCCCCGAAGTGCTGGTGGAAGTGCAGATGCCGTATGGAACGTCGATTGCGCAGACCGCTGCCGCCACCGTGAAAATCGAAGACTGGTTGAAGAAACAACCCGAGGCAAAAATCGTCACGTCCTACATCGGCCAGGGCGCTCCGCGTTTTTATCTGGCGATGGCGCCGGAACTGCCTGACCCCTCGTTCGCCAAGGTCGTGGTGCTGACGGGCAGTGAGGAAGAGCGCGACACACTCAAGCTCAAACTGCGCCAGGCTGCCGCTGACGGCTTGGCGTCCGAAGCGCGTGTGCGCGTGACCCAGCTCGTGTTCGGCCCGTATTCGCCCTTTCCCGTGGCCTACCGCGTCATGGGGCCAGACCCGCAGAAACTGCGCGCCATTGCGGCTCAAGCCGAGGCGATCCTGCGCGCCAGCCCGATGATGCGAACCGTCAATACGGATGGAGGGCCCAGCGTACCGGCCCTGCACTTCACCCTCGACCAGGACCGGCTCCAGGCCGTGGGCCTGACCTCCAGCTCGGTCGCATTGCAGCTGCAATTCCTGTTGACGGGCGTACCGCTGACCGCAGTTCGCGAAGACATCCGCTCGGTACAAATCATGGCGCGTTCGGCAGGCGACACGCGGCTTGACCCCGCCAGAATTGCCGGCTTTACCCTGACAGGTGCGGCCGGGCAGCGCGTGCCGCTGCCCCAGGTGGGCACGGTCGATGTGCGCATGGAAGCGCCCGTGCTGCGGCGCCGCGACCGCACGCCCACCCTCACGGTACGCGGGGACATTGCCGAGGGCTTGCAGCCGCCTGAGGTCTCGGTCGCCATTTTGAAACAGCTGCAACCGCTCATCGACCAGTTGCCGGCCGGTTACCGGATCGAGCAAGCCGGCGCCATCGAAGAGTCCGGCAAGGCCACCCGGGCCATGGCGCCGCTGTTCCCGATCATGATTGCGCTCACCCTGCTGATCATTATTGTGCAGGTGCGTTCCATTGCCGCCATGGTGATGGTCTTCGCCACCAGCCCGCTCGGCCTGATTGGCGTGGTACCGACCCTGCTCCTGTTCCAGCAGCCTTTCGGCATTAACGCGCTGGTAGGCCTGGTCGCGCTGTCCGGCATCCTGATGCGTAACACGCTGATCCTCATCGGGCAGATTCACAACAATCAACAGGAGGGGCTGGCGCCGTTTGATGCGGTGGTGGAAGCCACCGTGCAACGTGCCCGGCCCGTCTTGCTGACCGCCGTGGCAGCCATTCTGGCGTTCATTCCGCTGACCCACTCGGTGTTCTGGGGAACCCTGGCGTACACCCTGATCGGCGGCACGTTCGGCGGCACGCTGATGACTCTGGTCTTTCTCCCGGCCATGTATTCGATCTGGTTCAAGATCAAGCCGGCCACTCCCCCATCAACTTCTGCACCTGAAAACACCCAACCGCTAACCGTCACCCCCTAGCAGGAGAATCACCATGCACATCAAAGATTCCATTGCGCTCGTTACCGGAGCAAACCGTGGTTTGGGCAAGGCTTACGTCAAGGCACTGCTGCATGCCGGGGCAAAAAAAGTGTATGCCGCCGCCCGCGACATTGGCAGCATCGAGGCGGCCCCCGGGGTTGTGCCGCTGAAGCTGGATGTCACCAAGACGGAAGATATCGAGGCGGCAATCGCCCTGGCCAAAGACGTCACCCTGCTGATCAACAATGCCGGCATCAACGGGCGCAATGGCCCATCCGCCGGCAACATTGATATCGACACGCTGCGCCTGGAACTCGAGACCAACGCCATCGGCCCGCTGGCGACCAGCCTCGCCTTCGCACCGATCCTGGCCGCCAACGGCGGCGGCGCGATCGTCAACATGCATTCGGCCCTCAGCTGGATCAACCTGCCCAACACCATTACGTATTCCGCCAGTAAAGCGGCGGTCTGGTCGCTGACCAACGGCCTGCGCCTGCAACTTGCCAGCCAGGGAACCTTGGTGGTCGGTGTTCATGTGGCCTTCGTTGATACCGACATGACACGTGGGCTGGAAGGTGTTCCGAAGGCGGATGCCGATGAGGTTGTGTCACGCGTCTTGAGTGGCATCGAGAAAGACGAAACAGAAGTGCTGGCCGATGGAACCGCCCAGGCCATCAAGCAAAACCTGAGCAACGGGATTTACCTGCGGCCTGTCGCCTGATACGCCCCCTTGTGGTGAGCGGGCAAGCCCTGATGGGCATTAGGACCTGCCCGCTCACCACAAAAGCGCGCTCACCGTTCAAAAGCTGAATAGGGTCCCCAGCGGATTGAAAGCATTCTGCCGATCCAATAACGTCACGTTTTAAAGGCGACCACCATGACCACGCTCCAGGATTCCGCCCCCCTTCCCGCGCCTTCGCACGCACAGTCTGCCGCCAAGCTTCGAGCCCGCGAAGCGATGCTGCATGGCCCCCTTTTTGCCACGATGATGGCCTTGGCACTGCCCACCATCGGTGTACTCGTCGCCCAGACACTGGTGAACGTGGCCGAGACCTTTTACGTGTCGCGCCTGGGCGCCGACGCACTGATCGGTGTCGCCCTGGTCTTTCCCGTGTGGATGCTCATGACCATGATGTCTGCCGGTGGTATTGGCGGCGGCGTCGCTTCAGCCGTCGCGCGGGCAACCGGCGCCGGGCGCCATGAAGACGCAAACGCGCTTGTGCTGCACACGCTGGTGACCGCCGTAGCCTTCGGCCTGCTGTTCTCGGTGCTGGTGATTGGCCTGGGCGGCCCGCTGTATCGGGCGCTGGGGGGAACGGGCGAAGCCCTGCATTCAGCCCTCGTCTATTCCGCTTTTATCTTCCTGGCCGCCGTACCGATCTGGGTGGTCAACCTGCTATCGGCCGTCCTTCGCGCCATTGGCAACGTGCGGGTTCCGGCACGGATCACCTTTGCCGGCGTGGCCGTGCTGATCCCGCTTTCGCCCTTGCTGATCTTTGGCCTCGGGCCATTCCAGGGCTTCGGCGTGGCCGGCGCCGGCATCGCCGTCACGCTTTACTACTGCGGCGCCGCCATCGTGATGTTGCGCTACATGGCCAGTGGGCAATCCGGGCTGCGCCTGTCTCGCGGTCGCCTGCGCTGGTCATTGTTCCGCGACATTCTGACGGTCGGCCTGCCCGCCGCGCTCAATACCCTCCAGTTAAACCTGATGGTCCTGCTGGTGACCGCCGCCGTCGGCCGCTTCGGTGTGGATGCGATTGGCGGCTACGGCACCGCCTCGCGGCTCGACTATGTGCTGGTGCCGATTCTGTTCGGGCTCGGAACGGCCGTGCTGACCATGGTCGGCACCAACGTCGGCGCCGGCCAGCTCGAGCGTGCGAAAAAAATCGCCTGGCTCGGCACCCTTGTCAGCGTGGGTTTCACCGAGACCGTCGGCCTGCTCGTCGCGCTGCTGCCCTGGCTGTGGATCGGGCTGTTTTCTCATGACAGCGCTGTGGTGGAGACCGGCTCGCAGTATTTCCATATTGTTGCGCCCTTCTACGCCGCCAACGGCGTGATCTTCGCACTCAGCTTCGCGGCCCAGGGCACCGGCCGAATGGGCTGGATTTTCTTTGCCGGCGCCGTCCGGCTGGTCATCGCCGCAGGTGGCGGATGGCTGGCGGTGACGGTGTTCGGCGTGACCACGGCCGGGCTGTTTGCCATCGTTGCGCTGGCTTTGGTTGTTGCCGCTGGCATGTGTGGCGCGGCGATGTATTTCGGCGGCATGTGGCCGTCTACCGGCAGACGCAGCGCTTGAGCACCAGGGAGCGTGGGTGCTCTGTCGACCGACCGTCAAACTTGAATCTCCAGAAGCCCGTCAAAAAATGAGTGACGACAAATCAAAATAACTGTATATACATACAGTACCTGCTCGTAATGACCGCTGAAGTTGCATTCGATCCGGATCAAATGACGCGGCGTTACGCTGCAGGGCAAATGGCTGTATGACGGCAGTCATAGGCCTTGGGTTGTTTCGACCCGCACTCAAGCACGAACTTTACTTAAGGATGAGTAATATGAACGATGATTTGAAGCAATCAGGCTCTACCACCACCTCGCAACCCACCACCTCACTGGAGCAGGTCAAAACCGGGCGGGTCCTGGATTTCTCCTGGTTACCCAACCTCAACACCACGAGCACCGTCGTCTCGGCGGATTTTGTCGATTACAAGGTCGATACGTCGCTGGCCAACCCGACAGGTGACAGCCACTCAATTGCACGGTTTACCTATGCACAGGGCAAAGGTGGCGGTCAGATCAGTTCGCTGTTTCTGGAAGAGCTGCGTGCAGGTGTACGCGACAACACCCAGGTCGGGCTGATGATCGGACGCAAATGGGTAATGGATCCCGGCTCCCAAGCCTCCGGTAGCGTCGGTACCTTCGTGGTGGAGCAATTCGATGACATGCGCGCCAGTGTCAATTATGTCGGCGCTTTCGCCCGTGTCTTCGCCGACCCCAGGATGGTCACCTACCACGCCGGCGGCCACGTGCACACCAATGTGTCGATCACGGCCAGCAGGCCCTTGACCATGGCGGATTCAGGCAAGTCGATTCTGGTGATCAGCAACACCGACGTCACACTGACGCTGGGTGACGATGTGGTTGAAGGTTTCAAGGTCACTCTGATCCAGGCAGCCGCCGGCAGGATCAACATCGCAACCTCGAGCAGCCATACGATCTACAGCAACGCCGGGGGCCGTACGCGCACGCTCAACCCGCTGGATGAGCTGGAAGTCAGCACCTTCCCGGCCGGTCCGGTGTTCCTGGCCTTCCGGGTCAGACCTACCGCCTGACGTTGTACCGCGCGCTGGCCTGGGAGGTTCTCAAGGCCAGCGCCACAGGTATGCCTACCACCGGGCACCGCTCATGAAATGCTCATGATTTTGCCGCACACGTTTCAGCGCTTGCGCATGCAACTGTGAAATCCTTCCTTTGGAAAGACCCATCAACTCACTGATCTGCGTGAAGCTTAAGTGTTGATAGTAGTGAGCAACGATCACCTGCTGTTCGTTGGGCGGCAGCTGCCTCACGCATTCATTCAGGTGGTCATGGTTTTGCTCCACCTCGTACACATTCAAAGGGTTACTGGCCTCAGGCTCATGATCAATGATGCCTGACTCCAGGAACAGGCCAAACGCCAACCCTATCGCTACGTTAGCAACGTGCTCCAGATCGCTCGCGCCTTCGTCCTCACTGCCAGACAGGCTCACAAGACGGTCCTGGTGGATTTTCCGGCTATCGCGTACGTAACACGCCAGGCCTTTGAGTACATTGCCTTTCACATAGGGTTCGGCATAGGCCTGAAAGCGGGTCTTCAATAACGGATTAAATCGGTCGATGGCTTGCAGCAAGCCGATAGACGCCAGATTCACGTAGTCGTGCCACTCGGCGAGTGGGTGGGGATATCGCACGTACAGCAAGCGCGTAATCATGCGCAACCACTGCCCGTAAAAGAAAAACAGATGGCTGCGGGCATCGCTGGATTTTTCGCTCAGCCAAGCCTGCCAAAGCGAAAGCTCATCGGTTTTGTCAGACTCTTTTTCCGGTTCCATGGAGTGGGTCGACTCTGGCTAACCCAAACCACGCATCAATGTCTGGGCGATCAACCCCCAACCATCGATGAGCAGGAACAGCATGATTTTCAATGGCAGTGAAATAGTGATGGGCGGCACCATGATCATGCCCAGGGACATCAAGATAGAGGCCACGACCAGATCAATGATCAAAAACGGAAGGAAAATCATGAAGCCAATCTGGAAGGCGACCTTCAACTCGCTCAGCATGAAGGCAGGCACCAATTTGACGGGGAAGAGGCCGTCCGGGCTTGAGGGCAGTGGCGCCTTGGCCAACTCGTAGATCAGCCGCAGATCAGACTCATGGGTTTGACGGACCATAAAGTCACGGATTGGCACCCAGCCTTGCCGGGTGGCCTCCTCCAAACCGACCTTGCTGGCCAGAAACGGGCGAACACCCGCGTCATAGGTTTTTTCCAGGGTAGGCGCCATGGCAAACAAGGTCAGAAACATCGACAGCACGATCAACACGATATTCGGTGGCGTTTGCTGCAGGCCAAGCGCCTGGCGCGTCAGTGACAGCACCACAATATTTCGGGTGAAGGTGGTGAGGGCGATCACCATGAACGGCACAAACGACAGGGCTGTCAGCAGCACCACGATGCTGACGGGCGACTGGATCTGATTGATGTGCAGGCTGCCCCACTCGGAGAAGTCGTCGGCGGCCAATGCCGTCAGCGGCAGTAACCCCAGGAGCAAAAGCGCAAGGCCTCGGATCATCACGATTGAGCATCCAGAACAGGCGCAGAGGCAGGTTGGCTGAGTACCGTCACCGTCGCCCCGTTGGATGATTCCGTGACCAATACCTGTGCCCCCTCCGCGCGCACCAGGTAGACCTTGGTTTTGGTCGATAGCCTAAGCGCTCGGGTACAGTTCAATTCTGCAGTCGGCGCACTTGCACTGCCCGTGGCCTGACGCTTGGCGTACCAACGCATGACCAGGTACACAATGGCCAGCAATAAAGCCGTCACCAACAGCACCTTGATCATGAGTACAAACGACACCGGGTCGCTCTGGCGAAGCGGCAAGCCCAAGGGCTGGGAAGTCATGTCTGGGGTCACAGTATTTCCGTCAACTGAATGCCAAAATTGTCGTCGACAGCTACCAGGTTGCCACGCGCCACGGCCTTGCCATCCAGGCACAGCGACGCGGGTTCGTGGACTTGCTGCAAAAGCTTGACGATGTCCCCGCTCTTGAGCGCAAACAGTTCGTCGACACTCATCGACGCGTTGCCCAGCTCAACCACCAATTCCACGACCACATGTTTGATCAGGTTCATGTCCCGCTTGATAAGCGCCGGCATGTTTTCATTTGCGACGTTTTTTGCCTCTTCCAACTCGATTGAATCGACGGTAGCTGTCACGCTAAAACTCCTTTGGCGATGGACCGGAAATCAGTTGTACCGCGAGATAATCCTGCTGCCGGGCGAGGTATCCCGACGCCACGGCCCTTGTGCCGACCCGCAGTTGCAGGGTTTGGGAAAGCAGCGCCTGAGCGCGCAAGGTGTCCCCCGGGTGCAGGTCGTTCATCTCGCCAATGGACAGGCTGGCAAGTGGCAATTGCAGCGACAGCTTGACGCTAGCCTTGCCCAGGGCATTTTCACGCGGGAACAGCGGCGGCTTCACCTCGTGGGGCCCCAGCGCGTTGTTTAACAAGGCCGCGTCCAGCACGACATAGACTCGAAAAGACTCAACGCTGACACGCAGCAGAATGTCAGTACTCATCGGTTTGCCGATTGCTCTGGGCGGTGCCGCCTGCAATTGTGCGGCCGGCGCCTGGCCGATTGACGCCAGGACACCATTGACCAGCGCTCGCTGGGCGCCCTGAAGCAAATAGTCTGCGGTTTCGCCTGCAGGCAACTCCTGGGCGAATGCGCCAAACACCAGTGACGTCCAGTCGCCCGCCACATACACCGCAGCACCTGCACCACCGGCCTTGAGCCACGTCAACGTGTACGCGTGCGCCTGGTCGGCGGTATCAACACGCTCCAGGCACTCAATCTGCCAAGGTTTTCCCTCCTGGCTGAAGCACCATTGCTCACGCCAGGCTTGCACCGCCGGTGGCAGTTTTTCTGTGGCGGTGTTCCAGCGGCTTTTGCCAATAAACCCCAACGCTCTCATCGATTACCCACCCCGAGTGCCGTTGTAGAGTTGTTCCAGCATTTCGTTGGAGACCGTCATGACCCGGGAGCTGGCCTGATAACCGCGCTGGATGATGAGGATGTCACCGAACTCCTGCGCCAGGTCGACATTGGACAACTCAAGGTACCCCCCCTGGATACGGCCGAACTGAGCCTCACCTGCCCTGCCAAATTCGGCACGCAGGGTGGAGGGCGTCTTGTACTGCGAATTCGCGCCAGCAATCAGCGCTGTCTCGTCAGCAAAGTCGGCCAGGGCCAGTTGGCTCCCGGTGCGTTTTTCGCCGTTGGCATAGGTAAATTGCAGAACGCCTTTCTCATCGAAGGCGTAACTGCTCAGCCCCGCAATCGCACTGCCGTCGACCACGCGAGCGCCCAGGGTGTGGCTCGGCCCACTGGCCACCTGTGAGGCCAGGTTGAAACTGCCTGGCGTACCGAAATCCAGCTGAATGCTCTGGGCGGCGCCGTTGGCGGTCAGGGTGAAGTTCAGCGTATTGGAGCCTGCCACGGGACTGCCGTCAGGACCAAAGGCAATGGTGCCGCTTTGCAGCAACGCGCCGCTGGCCTCTGAAACACTGACTTTCCAGCTGTTGGGCGGTGTGGTTTGCGGCTCAAATTTGACACTCAACGTGTGGCTGGCGCCCGTTGCGTCAAACACCTGGATTGAGTTGATCTGATGGGTGGAATCCGTTGGGCCGCTGCGCGCCAAGGCACCTATCATCTCGATGCGGGTGGTGGCCTTGGGTGGCAACGTCCGCTGGCCCTTGATATTGATGTCGCGCAAGTTGCCCGCAGAATCGAGGCCTGCCACTTTCAATTGGGTCACGGTGTCCACCAGGTACCCGTCCTGGTCCACCTGGAACTGCCCGGCCCGCGTATAAGAAAGTTCACCGTGCGCATCGCGCAACACGAAATAACCTGAACCGTTGACGGCAACGTTGGTGTTGTTGCCCGTCTGACGATTTTCTCCGGGCTTGATCCGCACCTCGGTACCGGCGATACCCGCGCCAAAGCTTTGCCCGTTCTGGCCGTTGACGCTGCGGTAGAACGTGTCGCTACCGCGGTACCCAGGGGTGTTCATGTTGGAAACGTTATTGGAGACGTTGTCCAAGCCCTTGGAAAAGGAAAACAGGCCACTCATTCCGTTATAGAAAGCTTGCAGCATCACGCCCCCTGCCTGACCAGTTTGATTTGCGATAGACGCACGTCCGTCAGCACGGAGCCATCCGTTTTTTTGATTGAAAGCACAGGCCCGGTCGAGGAAAACGCAATGGCTGATACCGAACCGATCACGCTGCCTCCCGTGGTCATAGTGATCTCCACCTGACGCCCCAGCAGCCCGAGAGACTGCGACGTGGCGCTCATCGACACCAGGTTATTGGTGTTTTCATTGGTGACACGGGTCTGCTCAAGGTTGGCGAACTGCGCCATCTGGGCCAGAAACTCACGGTTATTGATGGGTTCCAGAGGGTCCTGGAACGTCAACTCGGTGAGGAACAACTTGATAAAGTCCTCCTGCCCCAAGCGGCTTTGCGCCAGCTCCGAGGTGGTGGTACTCAGTTCGTTGCCGATCGCTTCAATGGCCATGGGAGTCGCCTGTTGAATGACGTGAGAGAGACGGGGCCTGCCACGCGGGCTGGCCATTGATCCAGATGCTTTCAGGGCGTACAGCCTGACGTGTCAGGTCGTGCACCAGGGCCTGCTGTTCTTCCGGGGCCAGGTGGTAGTCGCGAATGATCACTTCGATGCCTTTACCCCGTGGCAAAACCTGTACATGACGTTCCGGCCACTTTCTTATCAAGTAGGCCAGGGCCGGACTCGCGCCGGGCAAATCATGGCTGGCATCCGCCCAGTCATCGCCGGCAAAATGCACGGCTTTCTGTTCAGGGGTGCTGCCATGGCTTTGAACTGAGGGTGAGGGTCTTTGAAGCGGGAGGCCGCCTGCGGCTTGATTGGACACAGGTGCGTGATCAGCCGCAGCAACCCCGCCTTCAACGGGGGGCGTCTGCTCAAATAACTGCGGCACATACGAAAGGTGTTTTCCGGCGCGAAGCCCGAGGCCATAGAGCTCCAGCATGCCCCTGTCGGGTGTTTTCAAATTCGACTGAAGCAGGCGCTGAACAGTGAACAAATCAGCCTCCCGGGCCAGCTGTTCATCGGTTGGCGGCGACCATTGATCCGCCTTTGCCAACAACGGCTCAACCCCCGCTCTCTGTGCGAATGTTTGCCCTTGGGGCTTACTGTCACGCGGCACTGGCGCTTGCGCGTCCGGCGGCGCAACCCATAGCGACACCCCAACGTTAAGCCCCATGACTCACCCCTCGCGCCTGCTGCGCGTCAAAGATATCGATGGATTCCTGATCCCTCAGGTAGCCCTGCAGGCCCTGCAGTACCGTGTTGAACGCCTTTTCCGTCACCTGCACTTCGAGCGTGCGGCGCCCCAACAGCGCCCTGCAGGCACGTTCCTCCTCCTGTACCTCGCCCAAGGCCTGGACGTGAGCCTTCAACGCCGTAAAACCCTGCGATTGGGCCAGTAGACGCTGCTCGTATTGCGCAGGGTCCAACGCCACGCCTGCGCGACCTTGCTGCTCAAACGAGGATTGGAGTTGCGCATACCGCTGGTGCTCTTGCTCAAGCAGGCGTTCGACGGTGCGTACACGGCGTAAACAGGCCGCGTGACTCAATGCCGCTTTTTCCCGTTGCAATGTTCGCAAACGGGTCGCGGCCGCCAGTTGCCGAAGCTTGCGCTGTTCATCCTGCATGGGCGGCTCCTGCAGTCAGTTGTTGCGACAAGCGCCGCACGGTCTTCCAGGCGTCAGCCGTCAGCACATGTTGGTTCGAGCGCTGTTTGAGCAGTTCATCGAACTGGGGCTTGAGCGCGATCATGCTATCGAGCAATGGGCTGGTGCCCTTCTCATAGGCTCCCAGCTCAATCAGGTCCGCACTGCTCTGGTAAGCCCCCATTCCCGCACGTAGATGATCGACCTGGGCTTTTTGCTCATCGCTGCGCAGCGCATTGGCGAGGCGGCTGACACTGTGCAACACATCAATCGCAGGCCAATGCCCCCGCGCGGCGATGGCCCGGCTCAGGACGATATGCCCGTCCAGAATGGCGCGCATATGATCCGCCACCGGCTCATTCATATCGTCACCTTCCACCAGGACGGTATAAACGCCGGTGATCGAGCCTTGACCATTGAGGCCGCCGGCACGCTCCATCAACGGCGGCAGAAGCGCAAACACCGAGGGGGTGTAGCCCCGACTGCCCATGGGTTCCCCGGTGGACAAACCAATTTCACGCTGAGCCAGGGCAAAACGGGTGATGGAGTCCATGATCAACAGCACATGCTGACCCTGGGCACGAAACCACTCAGCGATGGTGGTTGCCGTATAGGCCGCCTGACGCCGTAACACCGCCGGTTGCTCGGCTGCAGCGGCGATGACTACGGCCCTTTTCAAGCCTTCGGGGCCCAGGCTTTCACGAATGAAATCGCCGACTTCCCGGCCGCGCTCACCGATCAGGGCGATGACAATCACATCAGCGTCCGCGTACTGACTCATCATCCCCAGCAGTGTGCTTTTGCCCACGCCGCTACCGGCAAAAATCCCCACGCGCTGCCCACGCCCCAATGGCATAAACACGTCGACGGCCTTCACCCCAGTGACCAGCACCTGGTTGATCGGTGAGCGATGCAACGGATTAATAGGGGCAACAAACCGCGGCATGAGCACCAGGCCTGATGGCACAGGTTTATCGTCCAAAGGCTGGCAAGTGGCGTCCAGAACACGGCCCAACAGCCCCTGCCCCACTGGCACCCGATACGCCTCGCCACGGGCAACCACCTCACTGCCCAGGCACAGCCCGTCTACCGGACCATAAGGCATGAGCAATACGCACTCACGGCGTAAACCGACCACCTCGGCGACGAGCGCGTCGCCCCCGGCCGCCGGAACAATGTCCACCAATTCGCCCAACTTCACATCCAGCCCGGTCGCCTGCAGTATCAGGCCCTGGATTGAAATCAAACGCCCCAGGCGCCGACACAGCTTCGCCCGTGCCAGCTCTGCTATCCGCTGATCTTCATACACCTGCCACATTGGCATCCCCCCTTTTATCGGGAGCCAATAGCGCTTTAAGCGCCGCAAGTTGTGTGTCCAAACCAGCGTCCAGTTGGCCAATGCCGTGGTCGATCAGGCAACTGCCCGGTATCGCTGCCGCGTCCGGCTGAAACAGCGCCAATGCCGGATCATCCTGCAGACGGGCGTGTAGCGCGGCGTAATCCACAGCGGCGATGCGGATGCGCAGCGGCGCCTGCAACTGGTACTCCTCAATGGCCTGCCCGGCCATATCCGCCACCAACGAGCGGCCAGGCGCATGCTGCCCCAACAGCCGCACAACCACTGCCAACGCCAACCGGCCAACCGCCGGTGTCATCGAGGCAATCATCTGCGAGCCTTGTTGCTCCAGCTGGCTGGCCAGCTCGACCAGTTGCAATCGCTGCGACTCCAACGCCTTGCGCAATGCCGCTTCTTCCTTCTGCCAGGCCTGCTGCTGTTGAGCCAACTCCGTGGCGGCCTGTTTGGCAAATTCATTACGCGCCTGAGCCAGGCCAGCGGCATGGGATTGCTCGTGCAATTCGGCCAGTTCCTGCGCAAACGTCGCGCGCAGCACCTCCAGGGCGGGGGACGGCGTGACAACAGGATCGGCGCTACCCGGCGGGCCCATCACCGGCAGGCGCCGCCCACCGGCCCCCTGCCCTGGCTGACGCAGCACGGTGTGGTGGCCCGGCACCTTAGCGCTCATCCTGGCCTCCTGAACGCGCCAGATACGCTTGCAGGCTGTTGACCAGCGCGGGCGGCATTGTGTGCTTTGCGAACGCCGTGTCCCAACGTCGTATCGACGCACTGTTGGCCAATGTGCTCAACGCTTCACGCCGTTGCACGGGCGTTTCCAACTGCAAGACCAAACCGGCCCAGAAGGGGTGGCCGGCCTTGAGCAAGCGTTCGTGGAGATCATGGCTATGAGCGCTGGCCTGGACCTGAGGCTGTGCCGCCAGTTCATTGATCAGCCCAGCCATCACCGTGGGTTCGCTGGCCAACCCCAATTCGCTGATTTCGCCCAACAGCGCATCGATTTTTTGACGTTCATCAGCGGCTAAATTGGCCAGGATCCATTGGCGATCATCAGCGTGTAAGCAGGCCAGGCGGATCGCGGCCTTGCGCAGTGGCGAAAATTCCATGGTTCAGCGGCCCTCCACCAGCCAGCGACGCAAGTCACCCAGCAATTGTTCACGTTCCATGGAAGACAGGCGGGGCAAGCTATTGGCGGTGCGGGGCTCACGCTTGCGGGTTACCATCCATAGCATCAACAGAATGACCGACAGCGCAGCAGCCAGTGCGGCAACCCCCCAGCGCATCCATGGCACCGCAACGCCCGGTGAGGCTTGCGGATCGCCAGAGGCCACCATCGGTGAGGCGGCGATAGGGAGGTCGGCGGGCTTCACGCCAGCCGCGGCGGGCTTGGGCGGGATATACGCGATCACCAGACGGTCGCCCCGCGCGGGGTCAAGGCCCAAGGCTGCTTCCAGCAAGTCCTGGATTTCCTTGAGTTGCGCATTCGCTGACGGTGTGCTGAGTACGATGCCCACTGTAATCCGCTCGATTTTCCCCGTGGCATGCTCAGTTTCGGCGCGCTCTTTACCCACCTCGTAGTCCACCTCACGGTTGTTCTGCGAGCGTTTGGAATTGCTCTCGCCCGTCGAGTTGTCGGTGGACGCCGTGGTCTTTTCGCGGCGGATGGAACGCTTGTCGGCCAGCGGCTGTTCGCTGATAGACTTGACCCGGTCAAAATTCATCTGCACCCGCACCGACACATCCGCGCCATTGCTGCCCAATGGGCGCAACAGCAGTTGCTCGGCTTTTTGCTTGAGCGCCTGCTCGACCTGCGCCGTCAGTTGCTGATGCTCGGGCGCCGCCGCTGCGCCGTCTGAGCTGCTCAACACCAGGCCGTCTTCATTGAGCACGGCCACGCGCTCCACGGCCATGCCCTCCACTGCCGAGGCCACCACTTGCTGAATGCCGCGCACGCGTTGCGGGTTCAAGGCGCCTTGCGCCCGTGGGCGCACAATCACCGAGGCCTTGGGCGGCTCTTCGGCGGGCTGGTAAAGGCTGGTTTTCTTGAAGGTCAGATGCACTCGGGCGTATTCGACCTCCGACATGCTCATGATCGAGCGTGCCAGCTCACCTTCCATCGCCCGTTGGTAGTTGATCTTCTGGCTGAACTCCGACATGCCGTAGTCGGCCTTGTCGAACAGCTCGAATCCGCTGCTGCTGCGGCTCGGTATGCCCGCCTGCGCAAGGTACATGCGCGCGGTAGCGGCTTCTTCGGCGGCCACCTCGATCACGCCGGCCTTGGCGTTGATGCGATACGGCACCTGGCGCTGGCTCAGAATCGCCAGGATCTCGGCTTGGGAAGCTTCGCTGGCGTCCTTGTAGAGCGCCACATAGCTGGGCCGCAACACCCACCAGACAGACACGGCCAACAGCGCGATGATCACCACCACGCCAGCGAGAAATACACTGGAACGACCACTGAAAAGCTTCGACACGGGTTTGTCTTCCATGGGTTAAATCTGCAACCGCGCCAATTCCTGGTAGGCATCCACCAGACGATTACGCACCTCCACCGCCAATTGCAGCGACAGCTTTGCCTGCTCCATGGCCATCACCAAATCATGGGGCGCCACGTTTTCACCCACAGCATAGGAGGACAGCAAGGCGGTGGCCTGGTCGGTCTGCTCGTTGAGTTGCACGGCGCCGGATTTCAATTGGCCAAGAAAGTCCGTGCCCGTCACGTTGTTCGGCTCGAAGGCCATCGCGTTCGCCGACGACAGCGGTGAGGTGAGCCCGATGGGGGTAATCGCTGGGGTCATGTCACTTCCCGATTTCGAAGGCTTTGAGCGTCATTGCGCGCAAGCTGTTGTAGGAACGGATGTTCGCCTCGTAGGCGCGGGTTGCCGAAACCAGGGTGGCCATCTCTCGGGCGGCTTCGATATTGGGGTAATGGACCATGCCGTCCGGGTCGGCCATGGGGTGCCCGGGGTCATGGACCACGCGGGTTTCATTGCCCTGATAAGCCTGCACCCGCGGCGCATGCAAACCCACCTGGCTGGCAAAACTGCCGGGCGGCGCGACGCGCAGCAGCGGTGAGTCCTGACCTGGGCTGAGCGCCACATTGGCAATCGCCAGGTTGTAGCTGGCGACCTCAACCCGTGTGCGCTCGTAGGCCATGCTGCCGCGAATCACTTCACTGATATTGTCCAACGGCATGTTCAGCGGCCTCCCTTGATCGCCAATTGCATCAAGCCGAACTGGCGCGACACGCCGTCGGCCAGCGCCTGGTAGCGACCGCTGGCAGCGGACAACTCGGCGACCCCGGCGTCAGGTGACAGCGGCGTAATCGGCGTGTAGTGCTGCAGATAAGGCGCCAGCTCACTGTTCTGCATGGCGCGCAGCGACTGCGCGAACAGTTGCGCGTCACCCTGGGCACCACGCAACGCTGCCAGCGGCTCATGGCTGTTGACGCGCATGGCCTGGCCGCCGGGTACGCTGGCCATGGCAATGTTGTGCGCCGCAACCCTGGCCCGCAGATGCTCCAGGCTCATGGCAAAGCGTACGGTCTCAACCGCCAGACTCATATCTGCAGACATCAACGCTCCTTATTGAACAATCAGCTCGGCGTGCAAGGCGCCGGCTTGTTTGATGGCTTGCAACACCGTGATCACTTCACGGGTGCTCAGGCGCACCTGATTGAGTGCCTGCACCAGGTCGCCAACCGTCGCGCCCTCCGCCAGCTTGACCGGGCCATGTTGTTCCTCGGTCACATTCAGCTCGGTATCCGGCACCACGACCGTGCCCACACTCGGCCCGGTACGACCAATCCAGGACGGCTGGGACACCTGGTACTTGGTGCTGATCACCACACTGAGTGAGCCCTGGGAAATGCTCACCTCACCCAAGCGCACATGCGCGCCCGCCACCACCGTTCCCGTGCGCTCGTTGACCACCACGCGGGCGGCATAGTCAGGCGCCACAGATACGTTCTCGATGCGCGAAATCAATCGGGGCAAACCCGCCGCACTGCTCAGCGGCACTTCAACCTTTGCCGCATGCACGACGCGCACGCCGGACAAGCCCAGCTCACGTGTCAACGCGTCGGCAATACGCTGCGCCGTGGTGTAGTCAGGCTCGTTGAGTACCAACACCAGATTGCGCGCGGAGGCGTCGTTTTCGGTAAAGGCCGAACGCTCGACGCTGGCGCCACGTGGAATGCGGCCGACCGTAGGATGGTTTTTCTGCACCGAGTTCTGGTTGGCTTCGAACACATACCCACCCACCGACATCGGGCCTTGGGCCAGGGCGTAGAGTTTTTCATCGGGGCCATACAACGGCGTCATCAGCAAGGTGCCGCCCAACAGGCTGCGCGCATCCCCCAGTGATGAAACTTCGACGTCCACCTTGTCACCCGTCTCACTGAACGAGCGCAAGTTGCCGGTGACCATCACCGCCGCCGTGTTGCGGGCATTGAGGTCCGAGTCCGCCACGTTCACATTGAAGTTTTTCAGGGTATTGACCAGCGACTGGCGCGTGGCGCGGTTGCGGTCGGTGTCCCCGGTACCGGCCAGGCCCACCACCAGGCCGTAGCCGATAATGGCGTAATCACGCACGCCCTGGATGCGGGTCAGTTCCTTGATGCGTACATCGGCCCACCCCGCCGGCAGCCAAAGGCCGAGCAACAGGCCCAGTAACCCCATCGTCAGCTGTTTCATAGGATGCGCAGCCACTTGAGGGTTCGGAAAACGATGCTTTGCTTCTGCGCATCGGTGATCACCCCATCGCCGACAATGTCGATTTGTGCATCGGCCAGGCGGTAGGACAATACGGTGTTGTTGTAGGCAATATCATCGGGGCGCACCAAACCACTGATACGTACCTGCTGCTTCTCATCATTGACGGTCACCAATTGCTCGCCGCTGACCCGCAGCAAGCCTTCGGGCAGTTGGTCAATGATTCGCACCGACACATTGGTGCGGATCTGCCCGCTGCGATTGGTCTGGCCTTTGCCGCTGGAGTCGCCTTGCAGGCCGAGGCGGCCTTGATGGTTGGTGTTGTCCCATCCCAGACGCGCAGCAATATCGGTACTGCTATCGGCCCCGGTCCCGGCGGCGCTTTGCGCCGAGGTCGATTCCACCACCAGAATCGTCAGGGTGTCACCCACGTGGTAGCCACGACGGTCGCCAGTGAGAGAGCGATAGCCATCGGGGTTGATCAGGCTTTGCGCGCTGGAGCAAATCGGCAGCAGCACAACCAGCCACAGCACCTTAGCGTTGAACATGGACTTCCCCTTTGCCGGCCACCACTGCCAACAGGCTCGCCTGCGCACCATTGACCAAGACGGGGATAGGCTCGCCCAGTACACCGGGGCGCATCGCCTTGCCTTCGGTGCGCAACATAAGGCCTGGGCCATAGACCACAACGGTGACGGTGGCATCCCGCAGCACCAGCGGCTCGGCTTTCAAGTGCCGATTGAGAATCGGCATGCCAGCATTGACCATTTGCCCCAACCACGCCCCCTCCAGGTTGCTGGCCAAATCGTCGGGGGATACTTGCGCGGCAACCACGTCCAGCCGCTCACGGCGCGGCTGGGTATCGCTCAGCGCCTGATCCGTGCGCCCATTGCGGCCATAAACCCATGCCTGGCCCCACGCCTGGACCTTGAACCAAACCGTCACTTGGCTGGCCTGCGTCTGCCCGCATACCGTGCCTTTAAGTTCAACCGCCACGCGGCTGCGCAGGTGCGTCGACAACAACCGCACCCGGGGCGATGCCATCACCGGCAAGTCACCGATGGGCGTCAGCTGGATATCCAGTTGCTCGTTGGCGAACGCCGGGCGCACCTGCTCCGTGATGTACTGTGCCATCTGGCTGGGCGTTTGCGCTGTTGCACACTCGAGCGCGCTTGCCTGGCCCCCCCAAAGGCAACCGGCTGCGACCGCGACGCACGTCATCTTCATACCCATCAACGGCGCAGGTTATTGATGGTTTCAAGAATCTGATCGCCGGCTTGAAGCAGGCGCGCGTTCATTTGGTAGGCACGTTGCGCCAGTACCAGGCTGCTCATCTCATCAATCAGGTTGACGTTGGACATCTCGACGTACCCCTGCAACAGCACTCCCTGGCCATCCCGGCCGGGTTCGGCGTAAATCGCTTCACCGCTGGCTTGAGAGGGTCGGTACAGGCCATCGCTGAGCTTTTTCAGGCCATCGGCACTGGCAAACTTCGCCAGCTGTACTTGGCCGACGGTAATCACCTCACCCGTCTCGACAACGGTCGCTTGCACCGAACCGTCCTGTTTGATCACCAGGTTGCGCGCATCAGGCGGCACGCGAAGGTCCGCTGTCAGGATTTGGCCGGTGCTCATCGCCAACTGCCCGTCGGTGTTCAAATGAAAGCGCCCGGCACGGCTATAAGCCAATTCACCCGTTGGCAATTCGACTTCAAAAAAACCATCCCCCTGGATGGCCAGGTCCAACTCGTTACCGGTCTGGCGCACGGCGCCCGGGCTGAACACTTGAGTAGGCTCCGATGCCTGGATGCCTGCACCGGACAGCAGGTGTTCGGCCATGCCGCCGCCGTCATCCCGCGTGCCGACGTCGCGCACCCGGTCCTGGAAATTGACCTGGCTACGCTTGTAGCCAATCGTCTGCATATTGGCCACGTTATTGGAAATGCTGTCGATCCAGGCCTGGTTCGCGGATAAGCCGGAACTGGCAATACTCAATGCATCAATCACACCCGCACTCCCTGGTCAGTCCTTGCCCAATTGATTGATCCCGCTGTTCAGCAAACCGTCGTAGGCCGACAAGGCGCGCTGCAGGGTTTCGACGTGTCTCGATACTTCCATCATCTTCACCATGTCGTTGCCCATGGCGGCGTTGGAGCGCTCTAAAAGGCCCTGGTGCACCGCGTATTGCGTGGCAGGTTGCCAGGCGCCGTCCGCCGAATAGAGCCCGGCCCCACGGGAAACCAGCGCGTTGGCGCGTTCGATATGTACCAGGCTGAGCTGCCCTACCGGCGTGTCGTCCACGCTTACTTCACCCTGGCTGTTCACCTTCAGCACACCGCCGGCCACCTGAATCGGGCCGCCCTGGCCGAGCACCGGATGGCCGGCATGGCTCACCAGAAACCCCTGGTTGTCGACCTTGAAACGTCCATCTCGGGTCAGTGCCGCGCCTTGTGGGGTGTTCACGGCAAACCAGGCATCGCCGGACAGCGCGAAATCTGTCACGCGCCCGGTGTACTGCAGCGCACCGCCATCGGTATTGATCGAGGTCTGGGTTTGCAGGCCATCAAGCCCAACGGCGACGCCAGAGGCGGGTTGCGCCAATGCCTGGACGCTGAACGCACGCCCGGCCTTGTAGCCCGTGGTGTTGGCATTGGCGACGTTCTGCGATACCTCTTTCAAGGTATCGATATCCCGCTGGATCACCCCGGCCAGTTGCATGATCATGTCGCTCATGCCGACTCCAGGCTGGGAAACCCAGGCAAATCAATCATGCCGGCCGAGGTCACGCGCGCATGCTGGCCGACTTCATTCACCGACAGCACCGCCATGTGCGGCACCGCCCGCGACATGAAGGCGCGCAATACACGCCGTAAAGGCGCGGCACACAGCAACACCGGCTGCTGGTTATCACCCAGTTGGCGCTCGGCTTCGCGGGCGACCGTGGTCACAAAGCGCTCCAGTTCCTGGGCCGGCAGCAATGCGCTCTGCTGGCCCTCACGCGGGCGGGAGGCGGCGAGCATGTAGCCTTCCAGTTGCGGGGCGATGGTGAGCACATTGAGCTCGCCATTCTTATCCACCAACCGCTCGTACAGCGCGGCGCCCAGCCGCTCACGCACCCGCTCGGCCAAGTCTTCGGCGTTTTTATGCGTGCGCCCGGCGTCCACCAGTACCTCAAGGATGGTTTCCAGGTTGCGCACCGGGACTTGCTCGCGCAGGAGCAACTGCAGCACGCGCTGGATATCGGAGTAACTGAGCACCTGGGGAATCAACTCATCCACCAGGCTGCCCAGCCCGGCACGCTTGCTCTCGACCAGCCGCTCGGTCTCGGCGCGGGTGAGAAAGTCCGGCGCGTAGCGACGGGCCAGTTCGGAGAGGTGAGTGAGCAACACAGTGTCTGGCTCAACCAGCGTGTAGCCGCCCATGCGCGCCGGGGTGCGCAAGGCTTGATCAATCCAGAGCGCCTTGAGGCCATAGGTCGGTTCTTTGGTTTCACGCCCTTCCAGCGTCACCGTCCCACCGCCGGGGTTGATGGCCAGCAACTTGTCGAACTCCAACTCGCCATTGGCCACCACCGCGCCCTGGACGCACACCTGATAAGTGCCGGCTGAGAGCTTTTTGTCGGCGTGCACACTGAGTTGCGGCAAGGCAAAACCGTAATCGCGGGCGAACTGTTTGCGCAGGTTGTCGATCCGCAGGCTCAAGGTACTGGTCGCGGCCAACACCTGCGCGGCCAAGTCATTGCTCAGGCGCAGCTCAAAGGCCTCATTGTTCATCAATGCGTAGATATCATCCGAAGCCGTCTCGGCCTTGGCCGGCGTGTCGCCAGGCGCCGATTCACCCTTGGCTTTGCGCTGCAACTGGCGAAACGAATAGGTGGCCGCGGCGGCAAAGGCCAGAAACAGCATCAACAACGGCACCAGCGGCAAGCCCGGCAGCATGGCCAGCAGCAACGTGACGAGCGCCACCACCACCAGCGTCTTGGGGTAGGCCGAGACTTGCCGGCCCAGCTCCGGCCCCAGGCGTGCGTCGGTGGCGGCGCGGGTAATGATGATGCCGGCGGCCACGGCAATGATCAGCGACGGGATCTGCGTGACGATACCGTCGCCCACGGTCAGCAAGGTGTAGTGATGCAGCGCATCGCCCCAGCTCTGGCCCTTTTGCAAAATACCCACCGACAGGCCGCCGATGATGTTGATGGCGATGATCACAATCCCGGCAATCGCATCGCCTTTAACGAACTTGGAAGCGCCGTCCATGGCGCCGTAAAAATTTGATTCGCGCTCCAACTGGCTGCGCCGGCGCTTGGCCTCGTCCTGATCGATGATGCCCATGTTCAGGTCGGCATCGATGCTCATCTGCTTGCCCGGCAGCGAGTCCAGGGTAAAGCGCGCGGCCACCTCCGCGACCCGTTGCGCACCGCTGGTGACCACCACATATTGCACCACCACCAGGATCAGGAACACCACAAAACCAATCACATAATTGCCGCCCACCACGTGGGTGCCGATGGCGGCGATCACCTGGCCGGCATCGCCGTCCGCCAGAATCAGGCGCGTCGCGGAGATGTTCAGCGCCAGGCGAAACAGAGTGGTCATCAGCAGCAACGAAGGGAACGTCGAGAAGCTTAAGGGCTTGTCGATATCAAAGGTCACCAGCAGCACCAACAATGCAATGGCAAAGTTGGTCAGCAGCAACAGGTCGAGCAACCAGGTTGGAATCGGCGTGAACAGCACCAGCAAAACGCCGATGACGGCGACGGCCAGCAGCAGGTCGCTGCTTTCCGACAAGGCGCGCGTGAAGAACGGCTTCATGGGCTCAGCACCTTGTTGCCGGGCAGCGCAATCACCCAACGATAAACCCGCGCCACATCGGTTTGCGTGCTGTCCGGAATCGCCGAGTCAACCCGCGCCAGTGCGTGCAGGGTGCGCGCCAACGGCGGGCGGCGCAGGATCGGCACCCGGTGCTTGCGCGCCATCTGGCAGATACGCCAGGCATGCACACCGCGCCCGATGGCCAACACCTTGGGCGCCAGCATGCTTGCCGGGCGGTATTGCAGCGCCACGGCGTAGTGCGTCGGGTTGGTAATGATCACATCGGCGTCCTGGACCTGCCCCAGGGCAGAGGCCTTTTTCAGCAGCGCCTGCTGGATGCCTTTGCGCTTGGCGCGCACCTCGGGGTCGCCTTCACGGCGCTTGTGCTCATCCTTGGTTTCGCGCTTGCTCATGCGCATTTGCCGGCCGAATTCGCGCCGCGAATACCACACCTCAAACAGCGCGGCGGCGGCCATGATCGACAGCACGGTAAAGCCCAACTGCATCAGCAATTGCTTGCCGGCCAGGGGCAGCTCCATCGGTGACACCGTGGCCATGCCCAACAGGCGCGGCAGCAGGCTCTGGAACAGGTAATACAGCACCAGCGCAAACAGCCCGCCCTTGACCAGCACCTTGAGCAGCTCGACAAACATACGCCGCGAGAAAATGCGCTTGAGCCCCTGGATCGGGTTAAGCCGCTTGAAGTCGGGCTTGATCGCAAAGGCAGAAAACACCGGCCCGCTGAACAACAGGTTGGTCAGCACCGCCACCAGCAACAGCGCGCCGATCAACGGCAAAAAGGCGTACAGCACTTGCCGCACGCTGTAGCCGCCCTGCTCGCCCAGGTAACCAAAGCTGGTCCCCATCTGGCCGGCGTTGCCCAACCACCAATGAGTGTGGGCCGCAATCACGCCGGCAAGCGGTGCGGCGATGGCTGAGAACACCATCAGGAAGGTAATGATCATGGCAAACGACAACAGGTCAGGGCTGCGCGGCACCTGACCTTTCTTGCGCGCCTCTTCGAGTTTGTAGGGCGTGGCCTCTTCACTCTTGTCCTGTTGATCGCTCATGGCGCACCCGCGGGTGACAGCGCAAAACGCAAGGCGTTTTCGATCAACAGCGGCACGCGCAGAACAATGATCGGCAAGGTGAGGATCAGGATAAAAATGCCGACGCCAAGCTTGATCGGCAGCGACAGGAAATACACATTCGCCTGCGGCATCGAGCGTGAGAGCAGCGCAAACGCCATGTCGATCAACCACAAACCGAGGATGACGGGCACCACGGTCATGAACGCCAGTAGAAACTGCTGGGTGAGCACACCCATCACCGGGCCGGAAAAATTCAACAGCGAGACACTGCCCGGCGGCACCGCGACCAGCATCAGGCTGAACACCCGCAGCAAGTCGTGATGCAGGTTCAAGGTCACGAACAGAATGCCCAGGGTCCACACCAACACTTCGGCGACCAGGCCGGTCATGTTCGAAGTACCCGGGTCGAAGACGCCGGCGGCGTTCAAGCCGATCTGCGTGTCGATAAGCTTGCCGGCCATGTCCAGCCCGGCATGGGCCGCGTGAAAAGCAAAGGCCATCAACACGCCAAGCATCAACTCACCCAGCACTGACGACAGGCTCAGGATCGGCATGCCGACCCCATTCAAGGAACTCGCCAGTACGGCTGACAACACCAATGCCAGCAACACCCGAACCGTCATGGGCAAGCGTGAGAAAAAGATAATCGGGGCGACGACCATCAGCGGCGCCAGCCTCATGGAGATGAGGAACAGGCTGGCCAGGTACGGCGTCAGCACGGCTAGAAACCAGCGGCTTGAGTAAGGGCACTGAGCGCGAACTGCTTGAGCAGCGTCAGCATCCAACTGCCCAGCACCAACAGCATCACCACGGTGATGATCAGTTTAGGAATGAAGGTGAGGGTCATTTCCTGGATCTGCGTGGCCACCTGAAGAATGCTGACCAACAGGCCAACGATCAGGATCGCCAACAGCAAAGGCGCAGCAACCATGGCCGCAGTGAGCAGCGCTTCCTTGAGCGCGTACAGCATGAAGTCCTGTGTCATCCATGTCCCCAGGCAATGCATATGGATCTGCCGGAGTGAGTGTGCCACTCGGCGTCCGTGGCTAGTTGCCACTATTGTTTTGTGGGCGGATCATAGCCAGATCGGAAATGGGGCGGCAAGGGGTGAACAGGAAAATAAAAAATATTTTTGAAAACACAGAATTGAACGAGGCTTTGGGGGGAGATTTAGATGAAAGTCCTTGCGCGCCTTGTTTTGGCGGCCAATGGCGCGCTTGACAGCAGGGTTAATTCACACCTTTGGCCTTCAATTTATCGATGACTTTAGCCTTCCATTGCGCTCCATCCGGATTAGGATATGCATTAACTAAATTTACGATTCTTTCGAGCTTTGGAAGGTCATAGTTATAACCCTGTTCCAACAGCCAAAACACCACTTCGAGATTCCCTGTGGTGGCTGCGCCCCTTGCTGCCGATAGACCGTTAGCGTCGTGAAAATTTACATCTGCGCCTGCTTCAACCAATAATTTTACGTTCTCTAATCGTCCCTGAGTGGCAGCCAGATATAAAGGTTTTCCTTTTATGCCAGTGGCTCGAGCACCATTAGCGTCCCCTCCATAACGCAATAGTAGCTTTAACAACCCAACGTCATCTCCTCCAGAAACGAGCGCCATGGGTGAGAAGGGTTTAAATTGCGGCGTTACCTTTTCAGTGTCAGCCCCGGATATTAACAATGACTCAACGCCTACAACATTCCGTGATTTGAGGGCCCAAAATAACGGTAAACTGCCGTCTTGCCCTACTGCATTCACATCAACACCGCTTGCGGCTATTCTCTTTACTTCGTCTGCTCTCCCATCCATAGCGGCGCTTATTAAACCAACCACCTTGGAGTCCTCATACACCTGCTCGACAGTCTTTCCTGCCATCGTTACTGCTGCTTGAGCCATGGGAACTCCCATTACCAGAGTCAAAAGGAAAACTTTTATCTGTCTGTATATTTTCAATTATCGTCTCCATTCGCCACCGCCAATCACATACTCAAGGGAGCGCAATACAGCTCCATTTTTATGCTGTTCCAGCTGATTCAATGGGTTAAGCAACGCCATTCGTGACATTGGCATCCCGTAACTCACGGAGGGTAGCTCAATACGCTGACCTGCAGCCTGCGGAGCATAGCTGAAGCCAAAATTGGAGGATGACTGATTGCCAGTAACCGCCTGGATGGTTTTTAAAAAACTCACTACCCAGCACTCACAACTTAGCCCGTGTTTTTAGAAAGCTCAGGTAATGCGCGCTTTCATTCGCGAAAATCTCTGGCCCCGCCCCCATATAAGCCCGCATCAGCTCGTCTGCCGCACTGTCCGCTTGTCCCTCATCGAAATAAACCTGCCCAATCCGAAAGCTTTAAGCTGACTCAAAGAAACTTGGCGACTGCTAAGCGAAAGCAAATTATAATTCTTATGTTCTTTTCGTATAAAAGCCCCCCCTAAAAGGAAGTGGCTTGCTTTACGTAAAATCAAATGTTTTCTATAGCCGACACGTTCAACCCCCACCAACACTTACAACCTCTCCAGATCTAAAATTGAAGCCCCCTCCCCCATCTTTAGATACGTAACCAGCCAAATATTTGTCTAGCACTTCGTCAGCCTGCTTTAACAAACGGCAATCATCAAACTCACCATTCTTGATGTGGTACACCTTATGATCACAGCGTGCCTCATCGAGAAACAAGGCATCTCCACTCTCAGTTAGCAACCAGCACCTTAACTGTTTTGACCCTACTTTTTCTTCCAGTGCTCTCATGCCCGCCTTCTTGCCTCCTACAAGAATTCTATACCGCTCAAGCGTCAAGCGTGATGCGTAATCAAAGGGTGTATTTAACCAATCAGTAGGTTGTACCGAAGAATCAGTTACAACAAACGAGTTAAACAGTCGATAGAGTTCACGCCATTTCAGTGGAAGCATGGCATGCTCGGCATCATACTGCTGCCCTGACGTCGCTTCACTTACAAATGTCAACTTAAAAAAAAGGTTTTTCTCAAGTCCTTGACATACCAAAGAAGGCAACCAAAAACGAATTCCTTTTTTGAAAGCTACCACGGGAGGCGGCCATTGTTCATCAATGACACGAACAGTTAAAGGAAAGGCCACTGCAAAATCTTTGAACATGACGCTGACAGGAGTTCCGAGCGTGGCTTTAATCTCTGGCTTTAGTTCATCCACAACCGAAGGATCTAAGTGATCAGCTGTCGAATAAATAAAATTATACTTGTTTACATCCAGCATTATTTTCCACCTAATCTATTGGATGACTGATAGGCTCGAATTTGATTCTGAATTAGCCGTTCCATGTCCTGCTGGGTATTTATAAGACCTTCGATATACTTATCATCCAGTTTATCCTTTCCGTAAGTACCCCAATCAACCTTAGCCCCTTTCGACGCATTGAGTCCTTTGGGCAACGGTTGCAAATTACCTAATCCCATTGTGTCCTGAATAATAGCAGTCATTTGTGATTTGTTAAGAGTGTTAAAACCCGGCATATCAACAATTTTACTCACCGGAAAGATATGATCTACCTCCATCGCAGCCCCCAAAGGCGCGTGGGTTATACGGTTGGTGAAGGGATCCAGATACCCCATGCCCTGGAAACGCTCACTCATCGCCCGACTTACAGTGGTGATCCGTATGAAATTAGTACCGGGAACGACTATCCCGCCATAGAGTGTGCCACTACGCGGGCTGAAAACGATCTGAGAGTTTTTAACAAAATTGAGCCCCGATTTTCCAGCCATCGCAGCAGCTTTCCCGGCCCCGGCAGTGGCAATAAATCCGGCGGCGAATGTCAGCGTATCCTCAGCCATTTGCTGCGCACTGTGGCTTGAGTAATAACCACTGACGGCGTCAGAAACACCCTCAACAGCATCACCAGGGTTATTCCATACATAGCTGGCGCCACTTTCAAGCGCGGCATACGTCTGAGACCGTACGTTACTGTCTGTGGCCAGTCCCACCAACCCTGTAACGCCTTCCGCAATGTCCCAACCTGCTGCATTGAGTGCCCTGCCCACAGAGCCAAGAACCGCTCCAGATCGACCCTCGGCTGTATTCACAATGTCTGAATAATAAGCACGATCATATTGGCGCCCGTCGCTTGCCCAACTGCGCATCCGCTCGTAAAGCGAGAGTTCAGAACTAACACTTGCTGGCGAGCTTTCGATGGGTACACCAACCAAGAAACCTTGTTCAGCGGGAGCACTGATTGATATCGCACCGCTATCGTAAAAATAACCAGTTCGTCCATCATCAGTTGAGCCGATTGCTTCGACTTCTACTGGGGGTAGGTATCCCGACTGCAGCAAATCGCGGATCTGCGCGGGGGTATAACCTTGAGCCGTCATGCGCCGTGCAGCATCGGCTTTCACATCTTCAGTCGGGGAATTCCCGCTCTGAGTGGCATCAGAGCCCTTGATACTGCGGACGGTATAGTCGGCCAACGTATTCCCGAACGCATCAGCAGCCACCTGCCCGAAATCAGGTCGAGCACCTCCAAACCACTTGTCTTTCAACACCGCAGAAGCATATGCACTGATCTGCCCACGCAGTGCAGAGCTCACTAAAGTGGTGCTATTCCCACCAACGTACCCGGCAACGGTCGCCCCGACCGCAGATGCCGCCACATTGCGCCAACTGAACGAGTTATCCAGCCCCACCACTCGGCTGGCGAGCTGGCTGTTGGCATAGTTGAAGGTTCCCAGTGCCGCGTAGCCGGTGCCGTAGGAACCTCCTGACGTCATCGCTTCTGCCGCAGTGCTAGCCCATGAGCCTAGCGTGCCTACCCGTGCCAAGGTGCCAAACCCTGCAGTTATCCCTGAGGTCAGCCCACCCACAGCGACTTGCTTCCAGGAAAAATCATCAACCACCCCTAAAGCTTTGCCAGCCAATTGCGACGCGGCGCTTCCGACAACGCCACCCAGCACTGCAGCGCCCAAACCCGCCCATCCAGCTGCGCCCGAAAGTACTGCCGCACCGGTCAACGCAAGGCTGCCGGCAGCTGTTGAGCTTGCAACAGCTGCGGCGGCAGGGGCAGCTGCACCAGCGGTAAGGACAGTGGCGACTACTGCCACCACAACCATGACAACACTCGCTAGGCCGCTACTTTTCTTTTTCTTGGGCTTCGGCGGCGGCGGCAGTGTTGGACTTGGCGTAGTATTGCCAATAATGTCGTCAACACTATAGGGCTTAAACGTTTGCGAATTATTATGCGTACTGCCGACGACGTTGGGTATTCTAAGAGTGTCTCCTGTCAGCAAAGACTTACTTGAATCTAACCCGTTGGCATCTGCGATGAGATACCACATCCCTGGATCACCCCATACCGTTTGGGCGATTCGCTCAAGGGTATCCCCCTGATTGACGATATAAACGGTGGGGTTCAATCCTGGGTAGTCGGTAGATATTGGCGTAAACGTATCACTGACTTCTGCAACGCTTGCCGTACCTACGTTAGCAAGTGCCTTTCCGTCATAATAATAGTAATTCTGGCTAATCTTATTGCTCTCATAGCCAGGCTCATACCGCGCTATGATTTGACCATCACGATTTGACGCAAATGTACGATACCCTACACCGTTAAATATGCTGTCCAGCGTACCTCTTGGGGTGTAAAAGAACGACGTAGTTCCCGGTTGACCGCCCAAGCTCCATGTCGCGACTGTTTCACGTTCTTTATATGTGTCAGTCAGGTAATACGACTTGGTATAAGCCCCCGTGTAACTCACACTTGCACCGTCACTATTATAAACAACGTAACGATATGACTTTTGATTACCCACAGCATCCATCATGGCTGCTTCACCATAATAGGTCACCTGGGATAGCCTTTGCACGCCCCCTGAGACCTTATAATTGGTCTGCGCTAAAATCTTTCCATCACCACGATAGGTGTAAGAGATCACACTTGAAATCGCGCCGCCCGCAAAAGCAATTTGGTTGGTGCGATTTTGTTGCAGATCATAAAGATTTGAAAAATCAAGCGTAGCATTCCCTTGGGAAATAACAGCCTTGGACGTGTCCGCTGCCGCTGCGCGATAGAGGCTTCTACTACTCGAACTATTGACCTGACCTACATCATTGTAGGCATATTCATCACGACGAAAGACCTCATTGGCACCACTGGTACTGCTCCACTGCTCGGAGGCAATCCGACGCCCGCCACCGTCATATATATTGGCGTATCCCTTGGCTTTTACACCTTGCTTACCCGCTACTATTTGCCCGCCTGAGAAGAAACCGTCGCCTACCAAGACCCGATCCTCGAGGTCGAATCTATTCCAATTATCAATGACTGTCCGCCCCCCGGCATGGTTGGTTGCATCCATGTACGTGCGACGACGATTGCCGTACTCATCAAACTCGTAGCGCAGAGAATCAATACGGGAGGTGTAGGCCGGGAACGGCATCACACCATACAAAGTCGTACCGGCTGGCGACCTTGTTTCTTTCAGCCGGGATCGCTCATCGATAAAGTAGCGTGTTTCTGTGCTTGCACTGTAATCCCAAACAAACACCATTGCACTTTTCGACCTGCGAGTTTCTACAGAGCGAACTTTCTCTCCCGTCAAATTATATTCACTGGTTGATACTGAAGAGTCAATTTCGTTTGGCCCCCACCCCTCGGATGTATCCTCCACCGATTTCGACAGGCCGTTAGCGTAATATTTATAATTGACAATCTGCACAACCCCCGAATCTTGATAAACGCCTGGCGTTATCTCAATCAGCCACGGGGTGGCCTCCCTGACAACTTGACCGAATGAATTGTAAGCGTAGTTATAATTAGCCCCCGCCAAATTTTTCCGACTGACAAGGCGACCATAAGTACCTTCATCAAACACCCAGGACAGAGCGTTACCCAGCCCATCTACCTCCTTGGTTTTACGATTGCTTTCACTGTACTCATATACTTTTTCGACTTTTGACTCGTTGCGAGTTCTGACCGCATTCCCCCGCTCATCAAACAGCGTATACCGCACATTCCCCGCCACGCCCGTTGTAACCCCGGACCCACTGGCACTCGCCAACGTCTCCTCAACCGCACTGCTCCCGCTGATCTCCCCGACCAACCGTCCCGCCTGGTCATACTGGTTAGTCAACAACGTCACAGCGGCGCCATTGCGCACAATCCCATGGCTGACCTGACGATTCATCGCGTCATAACCGTCTAACAGCACCACGCCCAGTGCATCCCGGGTCGCCACACGGTTGCCGTGAACATCCATCAAATAGGTGCGCGCGTAGCCCAGCGCATCGATATCGCGCAGCAACTCGCCCACTTGGTTGTACTGATGCTGGCGCGTACGCAAAACCGTGCTGGCAGGCACACCGGCATACGGCCCCACCAGGTCGACTTCCTGGATCAGTAGCCCATTCAGGTCATAACGCTTTTCATGGATCAGGCTGGCACGGTAGCTGGTGCCGTTCTCACGCAGGATGTCGGTGACCGGCAAGGTTTCCGTCAGTTGCTTGTTGTTGTGGTCGTAGGTGTAAGTGGTGACGTAGCCACGCGCATCGGTACGGGTCAGCAGGTTGCCCCAGCGGTCGTAGCTCTGGCGGATGATCGGCGTGGCCAGCGTCAGGTTGATGTTGTTCAACGTATCCGCATTGATGTTGGCTTCGAAGGCCGGCAGATGCTGCTCCAGCGCACGCCCGAGCACGTCGTAGCGGGTGTAGGTGATGCGATCATCGGCGGCGGTATTGACGTCGCCCAGCTGGTTGCTGCGGCTGGCCTTGGCATTGAGGTCGTAATCAACCTGGGTGATGCCCTGGGCATTTTGTTGCTGGGTCACGCGCCCGGCCTGGTCGTAGTAATAGGCCGCTTGCAGGTTGCCATTCAACAACTGGCTGGTCACTTCGCCGAAGCGGTTGTATACCGCCGAGTTAGTGGTGGTTTTTTGCGAGCTGTCGGCGGCGGTGTACCAGTCGGTGGTGGACAGTTGTTGGCCCAGCGCATCGTAGGTGTAGCCACGGCGAATGGTCTGGATGCGCGTGAGCGCCGCGCCGCCCACCGTCCAGCCACTGAGTGTGATGTTGATCTGGCGGCTTTCTTCCACGCGCCGGCCGGCCGCGTCAACCTTGTAGGACTGCGCCGAGCCGCTGGCATCGATGTTTTGCACCTCGTAACCCGCCGCGTCAAAGCGTGTGCGTGTGACACGGGTGGCACCGGCTTGCTGGTTGCCCGTCGAATCCACACCGGCACTTTCGGTTTCGCTCACGACTTGGCCGAACGCATTGAGGGCGTAGGTGGTGGTGGGTGACGCATAGACGATCCCGGCGGCAAAGGGGTCCACTGCGCCGTTTTTCGCCGTGGCGCGGGCGGGTTCGACCAGCCGCACGGTTTGCCCCAGGGCGTTGTATTCCGTGGCGGTGACGTTGCCGGCCGCGTCCACCACGGCGCGTACGTTGCCCACGCCGTCGTAGTGCATTTGGCTGACCATCAGGTTGCCTACCACCGCCACGGCCGACGCCGCGCCGGACTGGCCATCAATGATCTGCTGCCAGTAACGTACGCCCTCCTGGGTCACCTGGTACAAGCGGCCCATGGCGTCGTATTCAAAACGCGTGCTGCGGTCGTTGGCGCTGGCCAGCGGAGGGCTTGGCGGGTTGCTGTCGTCCCAGCCGCTCAGGCCGTTGGCGTACTCAACCTGGCGGCTGACCTTGCCCAGGATGTTGTATTCCAGGCGGGTGTAGTTGCCTTGGCCATCGACGGTGCCGATGCGTTGGCCGGCCTGATCGTAGTAGTAAACGTTGCTGGCGCCGCTTTGTACCGTCACACCGTTGGCATTGCGTGCAATCAGGGTTTCACGCACCAGTTGGCCCAAGGCGTTGTAGCTGTACACCGTTGTGGGCGACGCGGTGATCAGGCTCGACGTGGCGATGTTGCCGGTGAAGGTATAAACGCTGACGGCATCCTGCTGCACCGAAGTCTTGCGTCCCAGGGCATCGTAGGTGGTGGTCAGTGTGCGGTCGAGTGAAGGGCTGGCCACCAACGTTGCGCTGTTGATGTCACTTGCCGTGTAGAACCCGGTTGCCGGCACAGTGGCCGCCAGGGCATTGGCATAGCGTTTGGTGATCAGGCGGTTGCCTTGGGCATCATAGGTGTAGGCGGTCACGCCCTTGAGCGGATCCACGTCATGGGTCAGCCGCCCGAGGCTGTCGTAAACCTTGTAGCTGTCCACAAAGTCAGTGCCCGGCACGCCGGTGTTGTTGACCCGCACGCGGTTACGCACGGCATTGCCCAGCGCATCGTAGGTCACGTCCGTGGTGACCTGCAGCGTATTGCCGGTGCCATCCCAGGTTTGCTGATAGGCCCCGGTGACTTTGTTGTACCAGCCCGGCGCGATGATCTGCACCTGGTGGCCGACCGCGTCGTAGGCATACCCGGTGGTCCTGGCCTGGCTCAGGTCATCCGCCGCCGGGTCAGCCGCCAATGCACCGCGCAAGCGCCCCACCGTGCGGCTGGTGACGTTACTCAGCGCGTCATAGGTGATACGCGTGACTTGCAGTACCGAGCGGGTGCTGACCACCCCGTTGATATCGATGCTCGACACCGCAACGGCCGGGGTTATTTCCTCGACCAGACGGTTCACGCTGTCGTAGCGATAGTTCCATACCGCGCCGTTCTTGTTGGTCAAGGTGGCGCGATTGCCCACCGCATCGTAGGTGTAGGATTCGGTCTTGCCGGCCACATCGGTGACGCTGCTCAGTTGCCCGGCAGCGTCGTACACCGAGCGTGTCGCATAGGCCAGCGCCCCCAGGTTGGTCAGCGCCGTCGTCACGCCGTCGAAGGTGCGTGGCGTGCCAGCGGGCATGGCCTTGTCGTAGAGGCGGCTTTCGATGATACGCCCCTGTTGGTCATACAGGGTTTCGGTGACCTGGTTGAGTGCGTCGATGGTTGCCCGCACGCGCCCCATCTGGTCATAAAGATAGCTGGTGACCTGATCCCTGGCGCTGGCGCCTGCCGGGATGCTGGCCGGCGCGTTGCCCAGGGCAGCCAAGGTGGCAGGGCTCAGCGCGGTGGCGAAGCGGGTGGTGCTCGCCAGGCGGCCATCCGGGTCATAGGTGTTGCGGGTGACGCCGCCGAGGGCATCCACCGTGTCAGTCAAATGCCCGGCGCTGTCATACACATACCAGGTGCTGTTGCCACCGGCGTCCAGCTTGCGCGTGACCTGATCGTTGGCGTTGTAGAGGTATTGCGTGGTGAGGTTGTAGCCGTTGGGGTCGATGCGCTCGGCCGTGCGGCGGCCGAGGTTATCGAACACATACAGGATGACTTGCTGGTACGGATTGGCGGTGGTGCCGCGTGCCACCTGCACCTGCCGGCCAAAACCGTCGTAGCTGTAGGTCGTGGTCAGCTTGAGGCCGTTGGGGTCTTGGACCACCGTCAGCAACTGCCCTTTGCGGTCGTAGGCATAGTCGGTGATACGTTGACCGGCCTCGGTCATGCGCACTTTGCGCCCCTGCCCGTCAAACACATACTGCGTCGCCACCCCAGCGGCATCGGTGCGGCTGATCATGCGGTTCGCCGCGTCGTAGGCGTAGGACGTCACCCGGCCCGCCGCATCCGTGACGTTCAACAGATGCCCGACAACATCGTAAGCACTGCTGGTGGTACGGCCCAGGCCGTCGGTGCTGGTGAGCTGTTGCCCGTTTTTGTCGTAGCTGAAGGCCTGGGTGACACCCTTGCTGTCGGTGACGGTCAGCGTCTGGCCGTGGCGATTACGCACGGTGGTCATGGCCAGGCCATCCGGCGTGGTCACCACCAGGGTGCGGGTGCTGTCGTTGTAGCTGTAAGTGGTGATCAGTCCGCGCGCGTCCTGCTCGCGCAGCACTCGCCCAAAGGCGTCATATTCACGGCCCTGGGTCTGGCCGAGAGGGTCGCGCTCAACAATCACGCGGCCATTGTCGAGGTAGTCGGTGCTGCTGATCTGCCCTCGCGCATCCATGCGGTGGATGACGTGGCCGAAGGCATCGTAGACACTGCCGGTGCCGCGCGATAAGCCGTCCACATCTTCTGCGCGCCAGATCAGTTCGCCGCGCTTGTTGTAGGAGCGGTTTTCAACGATGGTCGCGCCGCTGGCGCTGATGCGCAGGCTGCCGGTCTGTTCGCCAAACAAGTTGTAGCCATAGCCCACCGCGTTGCCCAGTGCATCGGTACTGCCCGCCAGCAAACCGGAGGTGGTGTAGGCGTAGAAACTGCTGTTATCGGTGTTGGCATCGCGAATGGCTTGCACCAGTGCATTCACTTGCAGCGTCAACAAGCCACCCGACAGCGAGGCGGTGGTGGCCGCGCTGAGCCGGTTGGTCAGGGTCGAGCGCTCGCGGGCATCGCCGAAAGCGGTATAACGGGTTTCACTGACTTCGCCCAGGGCGTTGATCACGTGGGTCAGGCGCCCGGCGGCGTCGTAGTATGAGAGCGTGCGGTTGCCCAGTGCATCACTGGCGCTGGCCACCCGGCCTGCCGCGTCGTAACGATAGGTCAGGCCGTATTGCGCATAGACAGCGGCCACCTGTGCGTCAGTCATGCCGACTGCAATGCGGGCAGAAGCCTCGCCCAGCAGTTTGCCGATGGTTTGCCCGAAGGCGTCATAGCGCGTGAGCGTGCTGCGCGCTTCGGGAGTGCCGTGCGCCTGGGTTTCGCGCACCAGGCGCCCGGCGGCGTCATACTCGTAGGCCGTCACCGTGCCGTCGGTGGCCGTGCGCTGGGCCACGCGCCCCTGGCCGTCAAACGCAGTGGTCGTGGTTTGCCGCGCACTGCCGGCCACGGCGGCCTTGAGAGTAGAGAACGCAGTACTGGCGGTTATTGCAGCGGTATAGGCGGCGCTGTAACGGATGGTTTGCTGGGTGTTGGCGGCCTCGTCGAACACGGTTTCGGTGACGAACTGCTGTTCATCCAGGCTGCCTGTTTGGCGCCCCGCCGCATCGTAGTAATACCAAGTGGAAAGGCTGCCGCCCTCAGCCGGCCTCAGTTGATCAAAGGTGCCTGATTCGCGGTTGGCGGCCGCGGTCGCTGCGGCATAACGAAGGGTCTGGGTCAGCCTGCCACTCGCGTCGTAGCGGTTCTCCCGCAAGTAGCCTTCAGCGTCCAGCTGCCCCGTCTGATGCCCGCTGGCGTCGTAGAAAAACCGTGTGGTGCGGTCTGCGCTTTGCTGCTTCACCAACTGCCCAAGACCGTCGTAGCTGAAGGTTGTCACCAACCCCGAGGGTATCGTGGTGGTACTCAGGCGCCCTGCGGAGTCGTAGGTGAAAGAGCTGACCCGATCATCAGCGTTGGCCGGGGGCCGCACCTGAGCCACTAGGGTGACATACACGTAGGTGCCGTCGTACCCGCCGGTGGTGTCGATCAACGTAGCGTAGCGTTTTTCCTGGATCCGCTGCCCGGCAGCGTTGTAGACAAACTCTGTGACGGCGCCCTGGCCGTCAATCTGCGCACTTACCCTCCCCGCCTCGTCATACAGCACATAAGAGCGCACGCCCGTGGCGTCCTGGACCATGGTTTGCCGGCCAGCCACGTCGTATACATAGAGGGTCGAGCGCGGTGTGGCACCGGCGGCGGTTTCGCTTTGGGTGATCAACCGGCCCAGGGTGTCGTAGGACTGGCTGATCGTCAGCCCTGCGCTATTGGTGGTTGTTACCGTGCGGTTAAGTCCGTTGTAGAGCGTGGTTCGGGTACCTGAGGCATCTGTCTGGCTGAGTACTCGCCCCATGCCGTCATACACCACAGAGGTGAGTACCGCTTTAGTGTTGCGATCGGCACCTCTGACCGCCAGCGTCTGGAGCAACTGACCATGTTCGCTGTAGATGAACTCGACGACATTGGCGGCACTGTCCAACAGGCCTGTGCCATTGGCGTCGACGGCGCCATAGACCACACGACGGCTGATATTTCCACGGTAGTCATAACTCAACTCGGTCAATGTCGAGCGCGTCTTGTCACGTGCGCCGGCCCATGCAATCAAAGACGATTCGGATAACATATCGGCCGGTGCAAGCCCAGACACCGCAAACGGCGCATCACCGTAACTGACCTCCTGCGTACGCAGGCCGTTGGCGTCATAGCGGTACTCCACCACCTGGCCTGCGCCGTCCACGGTAAATCGCAGGCGGTTGTGACTGTCATAGGCGTACCGCGTGACCTGCGCGCTGCTCGCGGGCGGTTCGGTCCAGCCGGTGCCGTTGGGTGTCGCCGGCACGCGATAGCGAACCTCGTTGAGCAATTGATTATCGGCGTTGTAGCTGCGTGTGATCGTGTTACCTGCGCTGTCCCGCTCCAGCACCCGGTTACCATTGGCATCGTAGCCATAACTCACGGAGTTACCGCGGCCGTCGACGACCTGGAGGACATTTCCGTCGGCGTCGTAGCTGTAGCGCGTGGACAGGCGTTGACCGTTGACCGCCGGCGTGCGTACCTCGATCAGTTGATCCTCAGCGTCGTAGTAATAGCTCCACTGCTGCCCCAGCTCGTTGAGCACATCAGTGCGACGGTTGGCCGTGTCATAGCTCAAACGTGTAATGCCGGAAGCATCACTGACGATGCTGACACGGAAATCAGTACCCACTTGTTCATAGCCAAAGTTAACAGTCGTTCCATCGCTCTGCGTGACACTGGCAATGTAGAAACTCGACTCGAAGTACGTATACGACGTGGTGTAGACATTGCCATCGGCGATGCTGTTGTCTTGCGGGCTCAGGTCGGTGCTGACGCTGGTCAGGCGGCCCAGGCCGTCATAGGTGTAATACACCTGGCGCGTCAATGCCTCACCGGCCGAACGCCGCGTGTCCAGGCGCTCCAGTTTGCCGGCGGCGTTATAGTTGAGCACCAGCTCCTGACCGGAGCTGTCCTTGACGCTGTTCAAACGTCCCTGAGGGTCATAGCTGTAACTGATCCGGGTGCCATTGGCATCGGTGGTGGATACCAGTTGGCCGTTCCAGTTGTAACGTTCAGTAGTGCGCCGTGAACCATCGGTCCATACCACTTGCCCCGCCGGGTCGTCCCACGTGAGGGTGTCATGGGCACCGTCGCCCTCGGTCGACTGATAGCGCGCGCCGTCCCAGCGATAGAGCGTTTTGTGGCCATCGCCGGTGACGCGGACCATTTGGCTGCCAGCCGTGTTCAACGCGCCCACCAACGTTACGCTGCGCTCGGCATCCCACCGCCAGCCATCGCCATCTGCGTCGCTGAAATCGCCTCGAGTGTTGTAGGTCCGGGTATGCAGCAGGTCCTGGCCAAGGCCGGATAATTGCTCATCGGTAAATCGCAGGATCAGGTTGCCGTTGCTGATATTGACCAGCGCCCGCCCGCCCGCCTGGCCGAGGTTGCCCTGGCCGGTTGAACCGCTACCACCCAATAAGTTGAGCGAGGTGTTGAACAGCCCCAATCCATTGCCAGCAACGATCGCTACCATATCCCTGACTCCCCCGACCCCACTGAACCGGCCTTTCGGTTCAAGACAATTGGGCTGTCCGCGAGCGCGGTAAATCAGCCCCTCTGTCAGTGCTTATGCGTCGATTTCGAGGATTGTTTAGGGTCGTTGGAAATATTTTTATTTCGTCAGGAATTTACGCGGTGCCCCATGACAGCACGCCAATGCTGAGGCAATAATCCAGCACATTGTCACTCATGCCCCAGGGAAGAACGGATTGATGAGCACCGATGACATCCTCGCTGAACAGCAGCACCTGGCAAGGCTAATGGCATTTCTGGGGCACGACCCCGGCAACCCGACGCTACTGTGCGACGCCATGAGCCTGGCGATCGCGCTGGGCGACCAGGCCATCGGACAACGTCTGATTGAGCATGTAAAAATCCATGGCATCGAAGACCCCAGGGTGTTCGCCCATGGCGCCCACTTGTTACTCCAGGCTGGCGATTATCTGGCTGCCGCCGCCTTGGGTGACCAGGCGATTACAGCAGGCCTGAGTGATCCCGCCGTCGTATTCAACACCGCACTGGGGCATTTTTACAGCGCCGACTTCAGTGCCGCCGATACCCTGCTTTCCCATCTGACCCGACACGCCGATTGCCCCGCTGGCACCCTGCTGATGCATGCCCGCGCCCTTCATCAACTGGAAGAAACCGAACCCGCCGAAGCGCTGGCACTTCGAGCACAACAACGTGAGCCGGGCAACCAGGACATTCGCGGCTTATTGGCACTCTTGCTGTATGAAAACGACAAGCTTGCCCAGGCGCTGAACACCGCTCATGAAACCCTGGCCGCGGACCCCGACCAACGCGATGCCTTGATCGCATGCGCCACGGTACAATTTGAACAATACAATGTGGCAGCCTCTCGCAAGGCATGGCTGCATACCCTCAAGGCCTACCCGGACTGCGGCCGCGCCTGGTCCGGGCTGGGCTTGCTGGAATTCAGCGAACTTGATTTCGACCTGGCTGAAACTCACCTGAAGACTGCCGTGCAGTTCATGCCCCACCATATCGGCACCTGGCACTTGCTGGCCTGGATTTACATCCTGCGCAAAGACAATGTTCAAGCACGTGCGGCACTGGAGAAGTCCTACGCCCTGGACCGCAGTTTTGGTGATACCCATGGCGGGCTGGCAGTCGTTGACATCATGGAGGGTCACTCTGAGAACGCGCGCAAAGGCATCCGTCGAGCGTTGCGCCTCAAGCCGGACAGCCTGTCGGCGCACTATGCACAGGCACTCCTTCTACAACAGGCCGGCCAAATGGAAGAAGCCCGGCAACTCATCAGCGGGCTTCTGGAAAAAAACCGCCCCGGCGGAGAAGTGACTGGCCGTACGCTGGTCAACCAATGGCTGCAGCGTCACCAGCAAGGCACAACGCCGCCCAATCCCGGCCAACACTGAAGTCTTCCCTTATGGAGCCCCAACCATGCTGGACGCGACCGAATACCTGCACCTGGCCATTCACGCCAGCAAGGACGGCAATCACCACGCCGCCTTGAACTACCTCAACACCGCACTCGAACATCAGCCAGATAATGCCGCCGTACGCTATTTCCTCGCCGCCGAACATGCGGAGCTGGGGCTGATGGATCGTGCCCATGCCGGCATGACCCTGGCCCTGACGCTGGATCCGCAGCTTGATATCGCGCGCTTCCAACTGGGCCTGCTGAACCTGCAACAGCAACACGCCGAAGAGGCCCGTACGGCCTTTGACTACCTGCACCGCCATGCACAAGACAACAGCCTGAAATGGTTCGCCAGCGCTTATCTGGATGTGCTCAATGAGCAGCCTGAGAACGCCGTCGAGAAGCTGAAAAACGGCCTTGCCGACTGTACCAATCCCGCCTTGAAGGCAGACATGACTCGCGTGCTTGCAAGCCTGACAGATACCGCCATTGCCCCCCAAAGCGATACCATCGCCGCTCCCAGCGTGTTTCTTGGCGCTTACCGTGACAATCTGGAGACCCCGTAATAATGAGCAAGATCGACCCTGCTCGCCTTTCCCGTGTCTTGGCCGCCCTGGCCAAACCCAACGAGCGAGTGACGTCGAGCACAAACAGCCAGCCTTCGCCCGGCAAAAGCCAAAATACAGGCAAGAGCCTGGAGGTTCTGAGGACACGGTTACAGGGCCGCCTCAAAGCTTTAAACCCAGATAGGGAAGGTTTTCGTGATGCCGCGCCGGTTGTCACGATTCAGGAGATTTTATGTTGGGAGTTTGGTGACGGGATTCTTGAACACCGAGAGTTCAAGCAGATCGCACAACAGGTAGTGGAAGCAATGATGAGCGACCCAACATTGGAAAAAGCGATTCACGGGATTGTTAATCAGATCGTATTAGAACAATAAGGCGTGCGGTGTGAAGTGACCGACTCTTTGAAAGAGACTGCCCAGCGTTCACTTAGCCTGATCGTATGACCTTCCCCGGACGGGGGCCAACTTTAAATGTACGGGTTCATCCGGGATTCCCCTCGGTCTTGCGTAGTTTTATGTAGACACGCAAAAAGATGCCGAAGCGTCTATTCCCTGAGTCGCAGGCAAAAAAAAGCCACTCGTCAGAGTGGCTTCTTCTTTGTGTGTAGCGCGGAAAACGGGACGTGCAATCCATAAATCCGTGGACTGCCCATGCCAAATTACCTGTGGTGACCCACCGTTTAACCTCACGCCTGCATGACATGAACGTCTGATTATTTTGAACAAACGACGAAACGTACCGCTCGATATATTGGCGACTTCGCACCTATCAGCTGACGTGCACGAGGAGAACCTTTGTCTACATTCAAACTGGCTTCGCGTGTCTTCAACACGCCACGTCATACGACGCACTACCTGGAATCAGGGCCTGCCGATGGGCCATTGATAATGTTCCTGCACGGTTGGCCCGAAATCAGTCTGATCTGGCGCGCACAAATGGAGGCATTCGCTGCCGATGGCTGGCACTGCGTTGCACCCGATATGCGTGGTTATGGTGGTTCTTCTGCCCCAACCGCCACCGATGCGTACGCCCTTGAAAACATCGTGGCGGACATGGCTGAACTTCATGACCATCTCGCAGCAATGCCCGCCATCTGGGTGGGCCACGATTGGGGCAGTGTTGTCGCGGGTGAATTGGTCGCTCATGAACCTCAACGCAGCCGCGGCGTTGTGCTTGTTTCGGTTCCGTACTTTCCCACCACCAACGCGTTACCGACCCTTGTCCCGCTGGTTAACCGAACCCTCTATCCGGCGGATCTGTATCCAGACGGTCAATGGGATTACTACCGCTACTACAATACCCATTTTGCCAGCGCCGTCGCTGACCTGGATGCAGACAAAGCCGCTTCGCTGGCGTCGATCTACCGACGAGGCGATCCAGCGAGCATCACCCAGGTTGCACCCAATGCCAAAGTGACCAGAAAAGGCGGACGGTTTGGTCAGGCGCACCGGGCGCCACCCACCCCACCAGACCTCGCCCTTTGGCCCGAGGCGGACTTCGCTGCACTGGTGCGGGCTTTCGAACAGCATGGCTTCCGCGCGCCGTGCGCGTGGTATTTAAACGACACTGCCAACATCGACTACGCCAAACGTGCGTCCAATGGCGGCCGCCTGTCATTGCCCGTACTGTTTGTGAACGGTGATTACGACGTGATGAACACCATTCATGGCAACCAACTGGGCGACCCAATGCGCGCAACGTGCACGGACCTCACTGTCACGAGCCTGCCCGGCGGGCATTGGCTGCCGGTGGAATGCAAGACAGAACTCGTGGCGGCCATAAGCAACTGGCTGCACAGTAGAAAGCTTAGATGAGGGGCGGCAAAGCCCAAGTCGAAGAATTAGAGAATACTTTAATATTTGTTCAATAGCCGCATCGTACCTATCACAAAATCTATCTCGTATATCGTCGACATCCATTTTTATAGCTTCATCAAGCTTCCCTTGTTTTAGCAATTCCTCTTGCCGCGCTCTCTGCGCCCACAGGTCCAAGCGATTGGCCCAGTCTTGCATCATGGTCCGACGTTGCTCGACATAACGCGCGTGGTTATAGGTGGCATTGATTTGATCAGGATCCGTATGGGAGAGCTGCGCATCGATCCAGTTTTTGGGATAGCCGATCTCGTTCAACGCCGTCGAAATTGTCGCGCGCAACAACCGTCGTGCTTCATCACGACGTTCACGTGCTTGCTCGAGGCTGACTTCAGGGTAGATGCCGAAGGAGATGCGCTTCTGCATCCCATCCCAGTAGTAACGGAAAAACCAAAGCTTTCCGCCGCTTTTGGTGACGCAGAGTGATAACCCGTCAAAGTCGCCGAGGGTATAGGCTTTACCGGTGGTTCGGGCGTGCCGAATGGTGAATTCCGAGAGAGGGATGGTGAACTCCTGTAAGAGAGTCAGCACCTGATACTCGTCTGAAGGTTTGAGAAGACCCGGCAACAATACGAATTCGAGTCTGTCCAGACCGTTGGACTTAATCTTGGACTTGTTCGTACTGGATTACCCTGGATTTCCCCGACCTTCAGTAGTTTGTGCATAAACGCAAAAAGACGCCGAAGCGTCTATTCCCTAAATTACAGGCAAAAAAAAGCCACTCGTTAGAGTGGCTTTTTCTTTGTGTTTGGAGCGGGAAACGAGACTCGAACTCGCGACCCCGACCTTGGCAAGGTCGTGCTCTACCAACTGAGCTATTCCCGCGTCTTGGTGATGCGCATTCTATAGAATTATCAGAACCCGTCAACCCCTTGATTCAAAAAACTTTTATTTCTTTTCAACGGTAGTGCGCAGGTGTGGCCAGGCGGCGCGCAAATACTGGAGCATGGACCACAGGGTCAGGCCGGCGGCGATGAGCAGCAAGGCGTAGCCCAGCAATACCCAGAAGGAGAAGTCCGACGGGTTGGCCAGCAGGATCACCAGCGCAAGCATTTGCGCAGCGGTTTTCCATTTACCCATATTGGAAACTGCAACGTGGGCTCGGGCGCCGATTTCAGCCATCCATTCGCGCAGGGCCGAGACGACGATCTCACGACCGATGATCACCGCAGCCGGCAAGGTCAGCCACAGGTTACCGTGTTCCTGCACCAGCAGGACCAGGGCCACGGCCACCATGAGTTTGTCGGCTACCGGGTCAAGGAATGCGCCAAACGGCGTGCTTTGCTCCAGACGGCGCGCCAGGTAGCCATCAAGCCAGTCGGTTGCAGCCGCAAAAGCGAATACTGAACTGGAGGCCGCGTAGCTCCATTCGTAGGGCAAATAGAACAACAAGATGAAAATAGGGATGAGCAGGACGCGTAGTACGGTGATCAGATTAGGGATATTCATCGGCACAACTGGCTACGAGGTGGAAAGGCATTCTATTCGCTGTGCAGGTTTGCATAAATCAGCTCAGCGAGCTTTTTACTGATACCGGGTGCTTTGGCTATTTCGTCAATGCTGGCACGGGATAGCTCTTGCAAGCCACCAAAATGTTTAAGCAAATCGCGACGCCGCGTCGGGCCAACACCTGCCACCCCTTCCAGGGTTGAGGTTCGCCGGGTTTTGCCACGGCGGGCGCGGTGACCAGTAATGGCGAAACGGTGGGCTTCGTCGCGGATCTGCTGGATCAAATGCAACGCAGGTGAGTCGCCTTTCAAGGTGAACTCATGGGCGGCATCATTCAAGTACAACGTCTCGAAACCGGCTTTACGCGTGGCACCCTTGGCCACGCCGAGCAGGATCAGGTCGGGCACGGCCAGTTCGTTGAGTACGTCACGGGCCATGGACAGCTGGCCCTTGCCGCCGTCCACCAGCAGGATATCGGGCAGCTTGCCCTCCCCGTCTTTCAACTTGCTGAAACGCCGCGTCAACGCCTGGTGCATGGCGGCGTAGTCGTCGCCCGCGGTGACGCCTTCGATGTTATAGCGCCGATAATCCGACTTGATCGGCCCTTCCGGCCCGAACACCACGCAGGACGCCACCGTGGCCTCGCCGCTGGAATGGCTGATGTCATAGCACTCCAGGCGCTGCGGCGGCTCGTCGAGGTTGAGGACTTCGGCCAAAGCGTCGAAACGCGCGGCAACATGTTGCCGATTCGCCAGGCGCGCACCGAGAGCCTGTTCCGCGTTGGTCACCGCCAGTTGCTGCCAGCGCGCACGGGTGCCGCGCACGCGGTGGCTGATGCCCAACTCGCGGCCGCGAAGCTCATGAATCGCCTCGATCAGCGTGGGAAAGTCTTCATGCACCACATTGACGATCAACTCCGACGGCAAGTCGCGCTCGGGGCTGCTGACGTAGTACTGACCAAGGAACGCGGCCATGACTTCGGCCACTTCTTCGTCGATACCGGTCTGCGGGAAGAAGTTCTTGCTGCCCAGCACGCGCCCGCCACGCACGCTGATCAAGTGCACGCAGGCGCCGCCCGGGTTGACGAAGGCAGCAATCACATCGACATCGCCGGTACCGCCTTCCATGCTCTGCTGGTCCTGAACGCGGCGCAGCAGCGAAATCTGGTCGCGCAGTTCGGCAGCACGCTCAAAATCCAGAGTGCCCGCCGCTTGCTCCATGGCGCCGGAGAGTTCATCAGTGAGCGCATTGCTGCGTCCTTCAAGGAACATCACCGAATGGCGCACATCTTCGGCGTACTCCGCCGGCTCAACCAACCCCACGCAAGGCGCCTTGCAGCGCTTGATCTGGTACTGCAGGCAGGGCCGCGTGCGGTTTTTGTAGAAGCTGTCTTCGCACTGGCGCACAAAAAAGGTTTTTTGCAGCAGGCTGAGGCTTTCGCGAATCGCGCCAGCGCTGGGGTACGGTCCGAAATACTTGCCCTTGGCCTTCTTCGCCCCCCGGTGAATGCTCAGGCGCGGGAAACTGCCGTCAGATAAAAACACGTAGGGGTAGGATTTATCGTCACGCAGCAGGATGTTGTAGGGCGGCCGCCATTCCTTGATCAGCGTCTGCTCAAGCAGCAGCGCCTCGGTCTCGTTGGCGGTGATGGTGGTCTCGACCTGCGCGATACGCGCGACCAGGGCCGCGGTTTTCGGCGCCAGGCCGGTCTTGCGAAAGTAGCTCGCCAGGCGGCTTTTCAGGTTTTTGGCTTTGCCGACATAAAGCAGGCGTGCCTCGCTGTCGAACATGCGGTACACGCCGGGGCGGCCACTGCAGGTTGAGAGGAAGGCACTTGGATCAAACGGTGTGGTCATGTCAGGCGCTGGCGTCCACCATGCCGTGGCGCACCGCGAGCAGGGTCAATTCAACATCACTGCTGATGGCAAGCTTCTCGAAAATGCGATAGCGGTAGGTGTTGACGGTCTTGGGTGACAGGCACAGCTTGTCGGAAATCGTCTGGACTTTCTGGCAGCCAACGATCATCAGGGCGATCTGGATTTCCCGCTCCGACAGCGCATCGAATGGCGAATCGCTGGTGGGCTGAAAGGATTTGATGGCCAACTGCTGGGCAATTTGCGGGCTGATGTAACGCTGGCCGGCAAACACCAGGCGAATGGCTTGCACCATTTCAGCCAGGCCTGCGCCCTTGGTCAGGTAACCCGCGGCGCCGGCCTGCAGCAAGCGCGTGGGAAACGGGTCTTCCTCGCACACGGTCACCACCACGACTTTGATGTCCGGGTGGCTGCGCAGCAATTTGGTGGTGGCACCAAGGCCGCCGATCCCGGGCATCTTGACGTCCATCAACACCACATCGGGCTTGAGTTCCCGAGCCTTGATCAGGGATTCCTCCCCCGATTCGGCCTGGCCGACTACTTGCAGGCCATCGATGTCAGCCAGCATTCGTGTAATGCCTGTACGAACGAGATCGTGATCATCGACTACTAGCACCCTAATCAAGCAGACACCTCGCGATATGGTCTTATAGGTTGCTGAACACCTTAGCAAAAAACCAAGGCGCAGACCTAGCTGCAAGCGTCATATATGTAGAGTTTGCGCTCACACGAGCATCCGTCACTCGCCAGAACGCGATTTTGCTGAGCAGACACTCAGCTTTTTGGGAGCGCTAGTTTGGGTTTTACGCTCAGCGCCACCGAGTGCTCTGCCAGGGTAGAGGTCAACCGCCGAATGGCGTCCTGATCCTCCTTGAGCATGGCACGGTAGTTTTCCAGAATCTTTTCTTCGAGGAAGCTCAGGCTTTCCAGCTGGATGGGCGTCGGGGTGCCCGTGAGCACAAACAATATGTCCACACCGCGCTCGGCCACACGTGACAGATAGTCAGCCTTGGGCGCGCGGCCACCACTCTCGTACTTGCCTTGGGCGTTCGCTTCAACGCCACCGATTTCACCAAAATTTTTCTGCGACAGGCCGAGTCGTTCTCTTTCCTGCCGCAAGCGCAAACCAATTCCACTCATTTGGATGTATTATCCTATCTGGCACACCTCAAGAGGTGACACACTCATCTCATTTTGCACAAACTTGAACGGTTTTGAACTATGCCCGGAATCCGTACAGCCGCACAAGCCAAAGCCTGGCTGGAACATCAAGGAAAGTCAGTTCAAGCGTTCGCCCGCGAGCATGGCGTTGATCCCGCGACAACCTATCAAGTGCTCGCTGGGCGTAAAAAGGGACGGCGTGGGGAAGCCCATAAGGTGGCGGTCCTGCTGGGCATGAAAGAAGGGGTGATCCTCGACGAGCCCGAGGCTCGCAACAGCGATTCACACATCGACTCTTGAAGCAGTATGCGCTTATTCATGAGCCGCGCCTGACTCACTCTATCGGCGCGATCCCACACACACGCTCCATGCGCCAGAAGCAATCCTCCTCCCCCACAATACTCAAGCCCTGGCGCTGATACAGCCTTCTCGCGGGATTGGTCTTGAACACGGTCAGCCTTAAAAGGCCCTGCGCTTGCGCCTTCAGCGCCATTTGCTGCAACACCCAACTGCCGGCGCCCTGCCGCCGACAGGTTTCAATCATGTGCAATTCGCGGATGTAGAGCGCCCGGCTGTCGAAGCTCAGGCTGATAAAGCCCATCACGATGGCGTCATTGCAGATCAACCAGTTCTCGCGGCCCCCCCAGCCGACATCAAAGCCATTGTCGGACCACAACAAACCGTACTGCAGGTAGTAGCCGCTCATGGCTTGATAGGTCAGTTCCCGGGCGAACAGACGGTCGTTGTCAGTCGCCGCGCGCAGGTGAAAAGCCATCTCAGAGGGCTACCACATGACCAGCCCAGTGCCCGCCCTCACGATGAGCGATGACCAGCGCATCGCCAACGCCGGGCACGGCAGCAAGCAAACTGCCATCGTTTGCCCAGATTGCACTGCGGCCTGCGCAGTTCCAGCCGCCGGAGGCGCCACCGTGGTTGGCCATCAACACCAGCAAACCATGCTCGGCGGCGTACCCCTGGAGCAACGCACTGTCTGGCGCATAACCGGCTTCGCTGATCAACACGCCTGCGGCGTAGACAGTTGCCCCCGCCTCAGCGGCCTGACGCGGATGACTGGCGTGGGAAAAGTCTGCACACACCGCCAGGGCAATCCGGTCATCCGCCCAGTCGAGTGCCACACCGCCCTGCCCCGCGACAAACGCCACCTCTTCGCCCGGATGAAGGTGTTTCTTGGTGTAAACACCCAATGAGCCGTCTGCCCCCAACACCAATGCGCCGATCAACACACCCGACTCGGGCGCCAGCCGGATCGGCATCCCAACCACCGCCGTCAATCGCAGTTCCCGAGCCATTTCACGAAGCGGTGCCAGCAGCGCATCGTCCGGCGCAATGGCCAGCTCGGCCGCCAACGAAGGCTCATACCCGGTCAACGACAACTCAGGAAATACCAGCAATTGCACACTCTGCTCAGCCGCCGCCTGCATGAACGCCAGGTGCCGCTGGATATTGGCCTGTACGTCGCCAGCGATGGAAATGGTTTGAGCGGCAGCAAGGGTCAAGGCAGTCATGGTCGCGTCCAGGCAATCATTATCAGTGTCCTCTCAGCATATCTCGGCCGATAGACATGGCTAGCCCCCGGCAATAGAAATTACTGATTGAATCCTCCCATGCGCCTCTAGTAAGCTCCCCCCATCATTTGGAGACACACCATGTTGCCACTCACCCACACTCAGGTTTGCCCCGCTGCCAGCGCCCCGCGCTCGGTGTCGGCTGCCCGTGTGAGCGGTTTGAGCGCACTGGTAAGCTTTTATTTTGGGTATTGGTTTAGCCACTGGCGCGCCTGATACCTGAAATCGGCGCCCACTACTCAAGGGGTCGCCTGCCAGAGAAATCTAACCCCCGGTCGGCTCCCCGACCGGGGGTTTTGCTTTTCAGGCCCCACCACTTTTCGAAACACTTAAGGAATCACGACATGAACTACGCCACCTATTACCGCTACGACACTTGCACTGCCTGGCGATTTAGCAAGCTCCGTTCGGGACAGCCTGCCGCCTCCGATCGGTCACCTATTGGTGGCAAGCCAACACACGCAGCCAATACGGCCAATTGTCGAACACCCCAGTAGGGCCGAGCGCGGGAATCGCCCGCCGCTCGCCCAGGAAGCCTTGAATATGAACTCTGCCACCGCCGCTCTGCCTGTTTCGAACCTCAACAGCGCCAATGAAGCCCTGACCCAGCGCCTGCCCAGCTCTCTTGAGCTCAAGCACCAACTGCCTCTGAGCCCGTTCCTCAACGAACAGATCCACGCCCACCGCCAAGCCGTACGCGCCATCCTCAACGGTGAAGACTCCCGTTTACTGGTGATTGTCGGCCCGTGCTCGATCCACGACCCCGAATCGGCTATGGAATACGCGCGCAACCTGAAGAAGCTGGCCCTGGAAGTCAGCGACCAGATGCTGCTGGTGATCCGCGCCTACGTCGAAAAACCGCGCACCACCATCGGCTGGAAAGGCCTGGCCTACGACCCGCACCTGGACGGCAGCGATGACATGGCCGCCGGCCTCACGCTGTCGCGCCAGCTGATGCGTGAAATGCTGCGCCTGGGCCTGCCGGTCGCCACCGAGCTGCTGCAACCCATGGCCGCCGGCTACTTCGACGACCTGCTCAGTTGGGTCGCGATTGGCGCACGCACCACCGAATCGCAGATCCACCGCGAAATGGCCAGCGGCCTGGGCATGCCCGTCGGTTTCAAGAACGGCACCGACGGCGGCGTGGCAATTGCCTGTGACGCGATGCGCTCGGCGTCACACCCACACCGCCACTTCGGTGTCGACAGCCAGGGCCACCCGGCGATCATCCAGACTTCGGGCAACCCCGACACTCACCTGGTACTGCGCGGCGGCCACCGTGGGCCGAACTACGATGCGCATAGCGTTGCGCAGGTGAAGCACGACCTGGCCAAGTCCAAAGTGGCGGCGCGGATTATGGTCGATTGCAGCCACGCCAACAGCGGCAAAGACCCGCTGCGTCAGCCGGCAGTGTTCAACGAGGTGCTGGACCAACGCCTGCAGGGTGATACATCGCTGATCGGCATGATGATTGAAAGCCACCTGTTCGAAGGCTGCCAGCCGCTGAGCCCGTCGATGAAATACGGCGTATCGGTGACCGATGGTTGCCTGGGCTGGGACAGCACCGAGCAGTTGCTGCGCAGAGCGGCCGAGCGGTTGCGCGAGCAACACACCCTCACCGACAGATGAAGATCCAAATGTGGGAGCGGGCTTGCTCGCGAAAGCGGTGGATCAGTCAGAGCATCCGGCACTGAAAGACCGCATTCGCGAGCAAGCCCGCTCCCACATTTGATCAGTGTTCAACTCAGGATAGGGGGTACAGGGCCTCATCGAATTGAGCCAGTTTCGGAAACACCAAAGGCTGCTCATCCGCCAGCCCTTGCAGCCGCTGTTCATACTCCACCAGAAAGCCCTGCCGCGCCTCGGCACTGATATACGGCACATGCCACGCCACAAACGGCGCCAGCACTTCATACCCCACATACGCCAGCGTGCCGCGCAGAATCGGCCGCAACATATCTTCCAGCGGCCCGTGAATCGCGCCCTCACCAAACATATGCTCGCGCCCGCCGAGGGTCACGGTGACCAGCGCCCGTTTGCCGGCCAGGCCGCCCTGATCGTAGAACCGCTTGCCGCCGTAACACACGCCTGAAACCAGCACCCGGTCGATCCAGCCCTTGAGTATCGCCGGTGCCGAAAACCAGAAGATCGGAAAGTTGAGAATCAGCAGGTCGGCCCACAGCACCTTGTCCAACTCAGCCTGGATATCCGCCGCAATCGACTGCTTCTTCACCCCCAGCCGTTGCTCCAGGGCATACACCAGATAATCGGGGTTTTCCCGTACTGAAAAATCCGCCGCCGACGCCACCGGGTTCCACTGCATGGCGTACAGATCACTCACCTGCACTTCATGCCCCTGGGCCTGCAGCGTGGCAACCGCCTTGTCACGCAACGCGGCGGTAAACGACTGCGGCTCAGGATGGGCGTGAACAATCAAAACCTTCATATGAAATCCTCAAACGGTGTGCGCCGCCCGTTGGGCCAGCAAATGGTCGAGCCAGTCCGGGTCCATTTCCGGTTCCGATGAAAACAGCAGGCCGGTGTAGTCCCGATACGGCGGGGTGAAAATCGCACTGCGGCTGCCCTGGTCCACCACCCGCCCGCGCTGCATCACCACCACTTCATCGGCGATGGCGCGCACGGTGGCGACGTCGTGGGTAATAAACAGGTAGGCCACACCCAATTGCTGCTGGATACGGTTAAGCAGTTTCAGCACACCTTCGGCCACCAACTGGTCAAGGGCCGAGGTGACTTCGTCGCAGATGATCAACTGCGGGTCGGCTGCCAAGGCGCGGGCGATGCAGATACGCTGCTTCTGCCCGCCGGACAGTTCGCGCGGCTGGCGCTCCATGAACACTGCCGGGTCCAACTCGATCATCTCCAGCAACTCGGCCACCCGCGCACGCATGGCCTTACCCTTGAGGCCCAGGTAAAACGTCAGCGGCCGGCCGATGATGTCGACGATGCGCTGACGCGGGTTCAGTGCCGTATCGGGAACCTGGTAGATCATCTGGATGCGCCGTAATTGCTCCTTGCTGCGCCGCCGAAAATCCACCGGCAGCGCCTCGCCGTCATACAACACCTGCCCCGCCGTGGCCGGCAGCAGCCCGGTGATCAGGCGCGCGGTCGAGCTTTTGCCGCTGCCGGATTCGCCGATCACCGCCAGGGTCTGGCCGCGATACAGCTTCATCGACACGTCATGCAATACCGGCTGGTGCCCATAGCTGGCACTCACCTGGCGTACCTCCAGCAACGGCACTTCCTGCACCGGGCACGCCTTGGGCTCGGTGCGAAAACTGCGCACTGCCCAGAGGGATTTGGTGTAGTCCTGCTGCGGCTGGCTGAGCATGCTGCGGGTGTCGGCCTCCTCTACCAGCTTGCCGTGGCGCAGCACCATGATGCGGTCGGCCATCTGCGCGACCACCGCCAGGTCGTGGCTGATATATAGCGCGGCACTGCCGAAGGTTTTTACTGCATCACGAATCGCCGCCAGCACTTCGATCTGGGTCGTCACATCGAGCGCCGTGGTGGGCTCATCGAAAATGATCAGGTCCGGATGACAGGCCATCGCCATCGCCGTCATCACCCGCTGCAATTGCCCGCCGGAGACTTGATGGGGATAGCGCTGGCCGATGGTTTCCGGGTTCGGCAAACGCAACACGCGGTACAACTCCACCGCCTCGCGCTCGGCCTCGGCGCGGCTGATGCCGCCGTTGATCACCGCGGTTTCCACATGCTGGTCGATCAGACGATGCGCCGGGTTGAAGGAGGCCGCCGCGCTTTGCGCCACATAGGCGATGCGCAGGCCGCGTAATTTGCGCAGCGTCTCGGGCTTGGCTTGCAGCAACTGGATGCCGTCAAAACACACCGCCCCCCCGGTGATGCGGCAACCGTCCCGCGCGTAGCCCATGGCCGCCAGCCCAAGGGTGGATTTGCCCGCGCCGGACTCGCCGATCAACCCCAGCACTTCGCCACGCTGCAAGGTCAGGTCGATGCCCTTGATCAGCGGATGCCAGGCCTCTTCGTAATGCCCTTCGATCTGCAGGTTGCGGATTTCCAGCAATGGCGTGCCCATCCTCAACACTCCTTCAGGCCGCTGGATGTATGCAGCATCCAGTCGACGACAAAATTCACGCTGACGGTGATCAGCGCCACCGCCAATGCCGGCAGCAACGGGCTGATATCGCCGAAGGTGATCAACACCGCGTTATCGCGCACCATGCTGCCCCAGTCGGCAGTGGGTGGTTGAATGCCCAGGCCGAGGAACGACAGCGCGCTGATAAACAGAAACACGAAACAAAACCGCAGGCCGAATTCGGCAATCAACGGCGCGGCGGCATTGGGCACCACTTCGCGGGTGACCAGCCACCACAGGCCTTCACCGCGCAGGCGTGCGACCTCGACGAAATCCTGCACCACCACGGTCATCGCCACGGCGCGGGCCAGGCGGAACACCCGGGTCGAATCCAGCAGGGCAATCACCAGCACCAGCGACGTCGCGTTGGTGCCCACCACGCTGAGGATCAGCAGGGCAAAAATCAGCTGCGGAATTGCCATCAACACATCCACTACCCGCGACAGGCCCTGATCGATCCAGCCGCCCTTGATCGCCGCCACCAGACCACTCAAACCGCCCAGCACAAACGCCAGGGTGGTGGTCAAAAAGGCAATGCCCAACGTGTTGCGCGCGCCGTAGACCAAACGGCTGAACATATCGCGGCCCAGGTTATCGGTGCCCAGCAGGAACTGCCCGCTCCACGGCGCGAAGCCCTCGCCCACCACTTGGGTTTCGCCATAGGGCGCCAGCAACGGCGCAAACAGTGCCACGGCGATGTACAACAGAATAATCAGCAGGCCGAACCTGGCGCTCAACGGCGCCTTGGCCAAGTGGGTCAACAGGCTCATGGGCTACCCCTTCGGATGCATCAGGCGTGGGTTGCTGGCGATGGACAGCACGTCCGCGCCGGTGTTGAGCAGGATGTAGGTGGCGGCAAACACCAGGCTGCACGCCTGTACCACCGGGATGTCACGTTTGGACACCGAGTCCACCAGCAGTTGGCCGAGGCCCGGGTAGACGAACACCACCTCGACCACCACCACGCCGACCACCAGGTACGCCAGGTTCAGCGCGACCACATTGACGATCGGCGCCAAGGCATTGGGCAGCGCGTGGCGCCAGATAATCCGCGACTGGCTGATGCCCTTGAGCCGCGCCATTTCGATATACGGGCTAGCCAGCAGGTTGATCAGGGACGCGCGGGTCATGCGCATCATCTGCGCGATCACCACCAGGCTCAGGGTCGCCACCGGTAATACCGAACGCTCCAGGATCGTGCCGAATGACGCATCCGGCGCCAGGTTGGACAAACTGGGAAACCACGCGAGCTTCACCGAGAACAGCAAAATCAGCAGGTAAGCGACAAAGAACTCCGGGAACGACACCGCGCTCAGTGCCGAAGTATTAAGCAGGCGGTCGAACCCGCTATTGCGGTATAGCGCCGCCAGCATGCCCAACACCAAAGCGGTCGGCACCGACACCAGCGCGGCCAATGCCGCCAGGCGCAGCGTGTTGCCCAAACGCGCGCCGATCAGGTCGGCGATAGGCCGCTGGTTGGCCAGCGACACGCCCAAGTCACCGTGCAACAGGCGCAGCAGCCATTGTGCAAAGCGCGTGAACGGCGGCAAATCCAGCCCCAACTGCGTGCGAAACGCCGCCACGGTTTGCGGCGTGGCGGACTGGCCGAGCATGGCCTGGGCGATATCGCCGGGCAGCATGCCCACCGCGAGGAAGATGATCACCGAGACGGCGAACAGTGAGAGCAGGCCGAGGGCGAGGCGTTGCAGGACCAGTTTGAGTAAGCCATTCATAGAGACACCTTCGAGAAGCCATCACAGATTACCTGTGGGAGCGGGCTTGCTCGCGAATGCGGAGGGTCAGCTACACATGTGCCGACTGACATTTCGCATTCGCGAGCAAGCCCGCTCCCACATTTTTTGATCTTCATCGCCAGGGAGGCCTCTATGCCTGCCACCACCGCTCAATCAATCTCAACCCATCAAGCTCGCCATAGGGCGCGGTCAGAGGCCCATGGGCCACGCGGTTCGAGCGCGCTGCCACCGAGCTGGCAAACAGCGGCACAATCGCGCCGCCGTCATCGCGGCACAGCGCCTGCATTTCGTTGTACATCTCCTGGCGCAAGGGTGCATTCATCTCGCCACGGGCAGCGGTCAGCAGTTGATTGAAACGCGCATTGTCCCAATGGGTTTCGTTCCAGGCCGCGCCTTTGGCGTAGCCGATGCTGAACATGCGGTCGGCGGTCAGGCTGCTGTACCAGAATGAGGTGGTGAACGGCTGCTTCATCCACACATTGGAGAAGAAACCGTCGGCGGGCTCGCGCACCACGTCGATGTCGATACCGGCCTGGCGCGCCTGTTCCTTGAACAACACCGACGCATCCACCGCACCGGTGTAGGCGGCATCGGACGCTTGCAAGCGCACCTTAAGCGTCTCCACGCCGGCCTTGCGCAGGTAGAAGCGCGACTTGTCCGGGTCGTAAGCGCGTTGCTCCAGGGCCGCGTTGATAAAACGGCTGCCGGGCTGGATCGGGTGGTCATTGCCCACCAGGCCATAGCCGTACAGCACCGACGCCAGCAGGGTTTCGCGGTTGATCGCGTGTTTCATCGCCATGCGAATGTCGTTGTTCTTGAATTCGTTGCTGTCGCACAGCATCGGGAAGGTGTAGTGCTGGGCGCCTTTGGTCTCCTCAATCACAAGGCCCGGGTTGCGTTTGAGCAGGGCCACGGTTTTCAGGTCGACCTTGTTGATCACGTCCACTTGCCCGGTCACCAGCGCGTTGACCCGTGCGGCGCCGTCGGCAATCGCGAGTAACTCCGCGCTGGCGAAATGCGCCCTGCCCGGCTTCCAGTAATCGGGGTTGCGCTCCAGGTCCATGCGCACGCCAGGCTCGAAGCCTTTCAGGCGATAGCCGCTGGTGCCCACGCCGGCCTGCCAATCGGCGGCGCCGTCCTTGGCGGGCATGATGACCAAGTGGTAGTCGGCGACCACGTAAGCGAAGTCGGCATTGCCCGAATGCAGTTCAAACACCACCGCATCGTTGCCCTTGGCGCTGACGCTGGCGACATCCCCCAGGACGGTCTTGGCCGCCGAAGTGGAGTCTTTGCTCAGGTGATGGTTGATCGACACCACCACATCTTCAGCGCTGAGGCTTTTGCCGTTATGAAAGGTCACCCCCGGGCGCAAGTAGAAGGTCCACACACGTGCATCCGGGGTGGACTCAAAGCGTTCAGCCAGTTCGGGAATCGCGCTGCCATCAACCGCAATTTCCGTCAGCGTGTTGTACACCGCCGAAAAGCCGACAAAGGTGAAGGTGTCGACCCAGGAACCGGGGTCACGCGAATCGGTGGTGCTGCCCCCGGCCAGGCCCAGGCGCAGCACGCCGCCGGCTTTGGGTGTGGCGTCTTCGGCGAAGGCGTGCAACGGCAAGCCCATGGAAAACGCGGCCGCCACCGCAGCGGCCACGGTGCTGTGTTTGAGGAAGTCCCGTCGGTGCATCGCTTGAGTCATTTTGTTGTTGTTTTCGCTCATGGTCTTGCTCCTCTAAAGGTCAACAGGCACAGGCATGTTTCAACTCGATCAAGGTCACGCCATTGCGTTTGAAACCGTTGCGCAAGTCCATCTGCAATTCGTCCAGGTTCCTCGGCTGGTTCACCGTGCAGCCGAATGCTTGGGCGAACAGCGCGAAATCCGGGTTGCGCGGCAGCACGCCGATGGGCTCGATATCCTGGTTGAGCATGTCGTCGCGGATCTGCCCGAGGGCGTCGTTGTTCCACAGCAGCACCACCAATGGGCTGTGCAGTTCTTCCACGGCGGTCGCCAGTTCCTGGGCGGTGTAAAGAAAACCGCCATCGCCCACCAGCACCAACCCCGGCCGCTGCGGTGCGCCGAACTTGGCGCCGATGCCGGCTGGCAAGCCATAGCCCAACGTGCCGTAACCGGTAGGGTGTAACCAGCTGCGCGGCGCGCGGCTCTGGTAGGCGTAGTTGCCGGTGTAGGCGAGTTGGGTCATGTCGCTGCTGATGAAGGCGTCGCTGGGCAGCTCGGCTTCGATGCGGTCGAAAATGGCCTGGTGGATGGCCTGCAACGGGCCGTGGCCCAGCTCAACAGCCTGCAGCAATGCCGCGACTTTTTCACGGGCTGCCTGCGGGTTGCGCGGCGTAGTCGGCAAGTGCTCGAGCAAAGCCAACAGCGTCTGGTTGGCATCGCCGCGCAGCGCCACGGCGCAGGGGTAGAAATCATTGAATTTGCGCGGGTCGATATCCACCCGCAACAGCTCGCCGGTGATGGGCAAACGCTCGCGCCAATAATCGGTGTCGGCCATTTCGGTGCCGACGGCCAGCACCACATCCGCCTCGCTGATCAGTTGCCAACCGGGTTCCACGCACAGGGTGGAGCCGGCGTTCAGCGGGTCGTTGATCGGCAGCAAGCCCTTGCCCGCCACGCTGGTGAAAAACGGCGCGGCCAACAACGTGCTCAAACGCTGCAATGCCTCGCCGGCGTCAAGCGCGCCACCGCCGGCGATGATCATCGGGCGCTTGGCAGCCGCAAGCCTGGCAACGGCCTGTTCCAGCGCCTCGGCCGACGGCAGGCCACGCCCCGGACGGCGCACCACCTCGCGGCTCCAGTCTCTTTTGACCGGCGCGGCCAGCACATCCAGCGGCACTGAGATGTGCACGGGGCGTGGCCGCTCGCTGTCGAACACCGCATAGGCGCGTGCGACCAACTCAGGCAAATCCTCGGCGCTGGAAGCCACCGCTGAAAACGCGGTGATCGGCGCCGTGATCGCGCGCTGGTCCTGGGTCTCATGCAGAATGCCCCAGCCCTTGCCGAGGCTGGCGGTGCTGTTGACACTGGAGATCACCAGCATCGCAATGGAGTCGGCATACGCCTGGCCGATAGCCGTGGCGGCATTGGTCACGCCGGGACCGGTGATCACAAAACACACACCCGGTTTGCCGCTGACCCGCGCGTAACCGTCGGCCATGAAGCCTGCGCCCTGTTCGTGGCGCGTGAGCACATGGCGAATGCCGCTGCCGGGCAGGCCGCGATACAGCTCCAGGGTATGCACACCGGGAATACCAAAGACCGTGTCGACGCCATAGTTGGCGAGCAAACGCACCAGGGCCTGGCCGCCGGTCAAGGTTTTATCGTGCATGGTTTTCTCCTAGACGAATCAATGCATCCACCGCCGTGGCCCCCTGGGCATTGACCAACAACGGGTTCACATCCAGCTCCAGCAACTGCCCGGCGTTGGCGCAGGCGTAGTCGGCCACTGCGCGGATCGCCGCGACCAGCGCGTCCATGTCCGCCACCTCACGCCCACGAAACCCTTGCAGCAACGCAGCGCTGCGCAAGCTGAGCAAGGCGTGGCGAATGGCATCGTCGGTGGTCGGCAACAGCAGGCTGCGGCTGTCTTTGAGCAATTCCACCCAGATGCCACCGGCGCCGATGACCAGCGCCAGGCCGAAGTCATTTTCGCGTTTGATGCCGACAATCAGCTCGGCCAGCGGTGGTGTGGCCATGGATTCGAGCAGCAATTGGTCGAAGAGCACGCCCGGCGCATAAGCAGCGATTTGCCCGCGCATCTGCTCAAGGGCAGCGGTCAGCGCGAAACCGTCTTGCAGGTTGAGCGCCACGGCACCGGCTTCGGTTTTGTGCGGCAGGTCAGCGCTGACGGCCTTGAGTACCAAGGGGTAGCCCAACCGCTGCGCATCCGCGATGGCCCGCCCGGGGGTACTGAGCACGGCGGCCGGCGTGTTCAGGCCGAAGGCACGCAGTGCCTGCTTGGACGCCCATTCATCCAGTGCCAGGCCCTGCCCTTCCAGGCTTTTCGGGCACAGCGGTTCGATCCTCGACTCGCCCCGCGCCAGCAGCACGCGCCGGTTGTTTTGATAGTCGGCAATTCGGCCCCAGGCGGTGAGCGCATCTTCCACACCTTGCAGTGCGGCAATGCCTTGACTGTGCAAGCGTTCACGGGCGTGCGGCGGCAGCAACTCAGGGAAAGCCGAGGTGACGAAACCGGTCTTGCCATGGCGGCTGAGCGCCGTGCAAAACAGCTCAAGCAACAGGTCGCACTCCGTGCGCTCGCCAGTAAATGGCGCGGGGTAATCCAGCACCAGCATGGCGGCATCGGCGTCGGTGCGCAGGGCCGTGTCGAGCATGGCATTCAGGGCTTCGCGGTTGCCCCAGATGGCGGTGGTGAAGTCGAGCGGGTTGACCAGGTTGGCATAGCTCGGCAGTACCTGGGCGAGTTCACCACGCTGGTCTTCGTCGAGCTTGGGCAGGGCCAAGTGATTGCGTTCGGCGTAGTCGGCGATCAGCCCGGCATCGCCGCCGGAACAGGCCAGTGCGATCAGGCTGTTGCCTTTGGGCAGGTTGCCGCACGCGGCGGCCTTGAGGGTTTCGACAAAGCTCACCGGCCCGCTGACGCGGATCACCCCCAGCCGCGCAAACAGGCTGTCATACAGCGCATCGGAGCCGGACAGCGAGCTGGTATGGCTCAGCGCAAGCTCGGCGCCAATCTGCGACACCCCGGTTTTCAACGCGATGATCGGGATGCCCTTCTCCAGCGCCTTGTGCGCCGCACGGGCAAACCCCGGCACATTCTTCAAGCCTTCCAGGTGCAGGCCGATGGCGGTGACGCGCGGCTCATCGAGCAACACGTCCATCAACTCGGCCACGCCCAGTTGCGCCTGGTTGCCGACCGAGGCCATATAGGCCACCGGCAACGAGCGGTCGCTCATCGACAGGTTGTAGGCAAAGTTGCCGCTCTGGGTCAGCACGGCGACGCCCTTCTCCACCGCCTTGCCGCCATGGGCCACCGGCCACAGCGCCGCGCTGTGCAGGTAGTCGAGCAGGCCGTAGCAATTGGGGCCGAGCAGCGCCATGTCACCTGCGGCGCTCAACAGTTGCTGTTGCAAGGCGGCGCCGCCGGCACCGGTCTCGGCAAACCCCGAGGCGTAGCAAATGGCGCCACCGGTGCCGATGGCGGCCAATTCGGCCACGCAGGTCAAGGTCAGCTCGCGGTTGGTGGCGATAAACACCGCGTCCGGGCCGCACGGCAGGTCGGCGATGCGGCGCACGCAGGGAATGCCGTCGAGGCTGTCGTGCTGCGGGTTAACCAGCCACATCGGCCCGTCAAAACCGCCGTCGGCACAGCGTTTGAGTGCGCGGGCCATGCTGCGCCCGCCCACGAATGCCAGGTGCCGGGGCGCCAGCAGGCGCTTGAGGTTGTCGCGAGTAGCCTGGGACATAAGCGTTCCTCGCGCGGTCAGCGCAACAGTGGCCGCAACAGTTCACGGGCGATGATATGGCGCTGGATTTCCGAGGTGCCTTCCCAGATCCGCTCGATCCGTGCGTTGCGCCAGATGCGCTCCACCGGCCCTTCATCCATCAGGCCCATGCCGCCGAAAATCTGCACGGCTTCGTCGGCGACCTTGCCCAGGGTTTCGCTGGCGAACAGTTTGGCCATACCGGCCTCACCGTCGGTCATGTTGCCCTGGTCCATTTTCCAGGCGGTGTGCAGGGTCAGCAGTTCGGCGGCGCGAATCTGCGTGGCCATGTCGGCCAGCTTGAAGCTCACCCCTTGATAGGTGCCGATAGGCTGGCCGAACTGCTTGCGGTCCGCCGCCCATTGCAGCGACACATCCAACGCGCGCTGGGCCTGGCCGACACAGTTGGCGGCGACCATCACGCGGCCGGCGGTGAGCCACGCGTTGGCAACCTCCCAGCCCTTGCCGACTTCGCCAAGCACTTTGGATGCGGGCACGCGACAGTCGTCGAAGAACATTTCATAGGTGTGATAGCCGCGGTTGCTCACGCATTTCGGTCCTCGGCGGATGGTCATGCCCGGAGTGCCGCGATCCACCAAAAACGAGGTCACCGCATTGCGTTTGCGGCCGTTGTGTTCGTAGGTGTCAGTGACCGCAAACACGATGGCGAAATCGGCGTGCCCGGCGTGGCTGATAAAGTGCTTGCTGCCATTGATCACGAAGTCATCACCGCTGCGCACAGCGCGGGTCTTGATCGCGTTGGCGTCGGAGCCGGCACCGGGTTCGGTCAGGGCGAAACAGTCAATTTTCCGGCCCTGAATGCAGGGCAACAGGTAGTCCTCAACCTGCGCGCCGGTGCAGGCCATCAGGATCTTTGAGGGCCGCGCGACAAACACGTGCAACGCCCACGAAACCTTCGACAACTCCCGTTCGATCAATGCCTGGGACACATAATCCAGCCCGCCACCGCCCACTTCCTCGGGCATGTTGAACGCGTAGAAACCGGCAGCAATCGCCTTGTCGCGAATCTGCGCAGCCAGCTGCGGCGAGACCTCATCGGCACGGTCCACGGTTTCTTCGTGTGGCAACAATTCCTTGGCAACAAAACTGCGAACCGCGTCCACCAACATGTCTTGTTCTTGGCTGAGCTGGAAGTTCATGGCGTTACCCGTCGTCTGTAAAAGAGGGTGTGGTGGTTTATTGGCCGGAGAAAATCGGCAGGCGTTTTTCCGTGGACGCACGCAAGGCTTCGGCGCCATCCGCGCTGCGGCCGCACAACAGGCCGGCGGCAAGTTCAGCCTGCAGCTGTTCCGGCAGGCTGCGCGCGGCGCCTTCGCGAATCAGGGTTTTGGTCTGAGCGAAGGCGAAGGTCGGGCCTTTGGCCAGGCGGGAGGCCAATTCGGTGGTGTGCGCGTGCAGTTGATCGTCGGCGACCACTTCGCCCACCAGCCCGGCAGCCAGGGCGCGCTCGGCACTCCATAGTTCGTCGAGGAACAACAGGCGCTTTGCTTGCTCGGTGCCGATCAGGCGCGGCAAGTGCCAGCTGGCACCGGCGTCCGGCGAGTAGGCCATGCCGGTGTAACCGGCCTTGAACCGGGCCGATTGCGCGGCGATACGCAGGTCGCAACACAGGGTCAGGTCCATGCCGGCGCCGACGGCGGTACCGTTGATGGCGGCGAGGGTGGGTTTGTCGAGGGTGTGCAGACGGGTCATCAGGGCGTGGGCGGTTTCGGTCCAGCCGTAGGTTTCCAGGGCGCCACGGGCTTCGGCGTCGGCCCATTCGGTGAGGTCGGCACCGGCGCAGAAACTGCGGCCGCTGGCGGTGAGCACCACGGCGCGCACGGCGGGGTCGACGTTGAACGCGTCGAGCAGACTGTGCAGGTGCTTGAGGGTCGGGATATCCAATGCGTTGCGTTGCGGGCCACGGTTGAGGGTGATCCAGGCAACGCCTGCTGACACTTGGGTGAGCACGGGCGAATCGGTGGTCATGGCGTCCTCGAATTATTTTATTTGGCGTGAGGGGTGCGACACGGCGAGATACTAAACGAGTGTTCAGCAAGGTGGCAATCGGCAAACTGCAAATATTTTCAGAGAGGAAATGCCGGCCCGAACACCGAGAAAGGTGCTTGGGCGCAGATCTCCTGTGGGAGCTGTCGAGCTTTGGCGAGGCTGCGAAGGCGATGGGTCAGGCGACATCTCTGTTGGCCGTGCCGCCGCCTTCGCAGGCAATCCAACTCCCACATTGGATCTTTGTTGCTGCCCAGAAAGGTGCCTGGCGCAGATCTCCTGTGGGAGCTGTCGAGCTTTAGCGAGGCTGCGAAGGCGGTGGCTCAGGCGGCATCTGTGTTGGTAGTGCCGCCGCCTTCGCAGGCAAGCCAGCTACCACATTGGAGCTGTGTTGCCGCCGCGTTCGGCGCGATGGGCAAAGGCTCAGGGCTTGAGCTGGTAGCGCTGGCGGCCGCCGCTTTGCAGGCCATCGACCCAGGCCTCGCAGATCTGGATACCCTGCTCCGGCGTGAAGGTGCCGGGGTTGAGTCCGGACTCCAGCCACAAGCCGTCAAGCAAGGCGCTCAGGCCGATGGCGGCGAGGTCTGCATCGAATTGTTCCCACCCATCTTCCTTCGCCATGTCGGTCAGGGCCGAGCGCATGATGGTGCGGTATTCACCGTAGGAGTGTTCGTGGGCCAGGTTGATGGCGGGCGCCGTCTTGACCGCGCCCCAGAACACCAGCCAGGCGTCCAGCAGTTGCGGGTCGAGCAGTTCCGCGGAAAAGGAACCGCGGAACAATGCCGACAACCGTTCGCGCGGATCCGGCGGCGCTTTGGCCATGGTCTCGCGCAGCAGGTTCATGACCTGCCCGGTGATGGATCGGTAGGCTTCGGCCACCAATTCATCCTTGCCCGAATAGTGGTGGCTGATCAGCCCCACCGACACCCCGGCCTCGGCGCTGATTTTGCGGATCGACGCGCCCTGAAAGCCGTCGCGCTTGAGGCACGTCAACGTCGCCTGCACCAGATTGGCCTTGCGCAATTGCGGATCCATCCGGGAAAACCGGGATTCCTGGGTCATGTGGCGTTTTCCTGCAGTGAGTCGGCAGCCCGACTCTACATCAGTCGCGGTAACCCGGCGACACCCGGTCCAACAAGCGCAGCAAGGCGGACCACGCCAGCTGCATCGCATCCAGGTCCACCAGTTGGCCCTCTTCCACCGGCCGCGCAGGGTTGTTGAATTGTTGTTCGGTGTGGGCGCACACCTCGGCGGATGGCAACACCAGCTTGCCGCAGGCCTGGGCAGCGATCTGGATATCGCAGGCTTTTTCCAGGTAATACATGCGCAGGAAGGCTTCGCTGACGCTCGTGCCCACGGTGAGCAAACCGTGGTTGCGCAGCATCAGCACCGGCTTGTCGCCCAGATCGGCCACCAGCCGTTGTTGCTCATCCATGTCCAGCGCCACGCCCTCGTAATCGTGGTAAGCCACCTTGCCGTAGAACTCCATCGAAATCTGATTCACCGGCAACAGCCCGCACTCCAGCGCGGCCACGGCACAGCCTGCGCGGGTGTGGGTATGCAGTACGCACTGGGCATCCGCGCGCGCGCCGTGAATCGCGCTGTGAATGACAAACCCCGCCGGGTTCACCGCATGGGGCGAGGCTTCCACGGCGCGCCCGTCGAGGCCGATCTTGACCAGGCTGGAGGCGGTGATTTCGTCAAACATCAGCCCGTAAGGGTTGATCAGGAAGTGATGCTCGGGCCCGGGAATGCGCACTGAAATGTGCGTGAAAATCAGGTCACTCATGCGGAAATGGGCGACCAGGCGATAGCAGGCCGCGAGTTCTTCGCGCAGTTGCTGCTCGATGGCACAGGGCATTTTTATTCTCCAGGCACGGGGTGGGTGAAGGCGACGCTAATCCAGACGCCAGTAAAAAAACAAGTTGATTTTTTACTGGCGCTCACCTCCTATAGAAAAACAAAAATAACAGCGCCTGGAGTATTTGCACCATGCCGCCCCATGCCTTTCCTCACCTGTTCGAGCCTCTGACGCTGCGTGGCAAACGCCTGAAAAACCGCATCATGTCGAGCGGGCACGACACCTCGATGCCCACCGACAACCGAGTCAACCCGCAGCTGATTGCCTATCACCGTGCGCGGGCCGAAGGCGGCGTGGGCTTGATTGTGCTGCAAGTGGCCGGGGTGCATGACAGCGCGCGTTATACCTCCCATGTGCTGATGGCCACCGATGACGAATGCATCGCGGGCTACCGTGAACTGGCCGAGGTTTGCCATGCCAACGACACCCTGGTGTTGTCGCAGATCTTCCATCCGGGGCGGGAAATCATGGAGTCTGCCGACGGCTTGCTGGCCGTGGCGTACTCGGCATCCGGGGTTCCCAATGAGCGCTTTCGCGTGATGCCCAGAGCCCTGGACCAAGCGATGATTGACGAGATCGTTGCAGGGTATGCGGCGGCGGCCAGGCGCTTGTATCAGGCAGGAATTGATGGCGTGGAAGTGGTCGCCAGCCACGGGTACTTGCCCGCGCAATTTCTCAATCCAAGGGTCAATCGGCGCGAAGATGGCTACAACGGCAGCCTTGAGAACCGGCTGCGTTTTCTGCGGGAAATCATCGCAGCGGTCAGGGCGCAAACTGACGAAGACTTCATCATCGGCTTGCGTATTTCTGCTGACGAACGCGACGCCGAAGGGCTGACTGAAAGCGAATCGCTGGAGGCGGTTCAGCACCTGCAAACGCAACTGGATTACGTGCATATCGTTGCCGGTACCTCAGCGTCCTTGGGCGGCGCAATCCACATCGTGCCACCCATGGCCGTCGCACCGGCTTACCTGGCGGATGAGGCGGCGCGGTTCAAGGCCAGCCTGTCGATTCCACTGTTTGTCACCGGGCGCATCAACCAGCCTCAAGAAGCCGAACTTATCCTGCAAAGAGGCCAGGCCGACGTCTGCGGCATGACCCGCGCGTTGATCTGCGACCCGCTGATGCCCGCCAAAACGCTTGAAGGCCACGCCGAAGACGTGCGCGCCTGCATCGCCTGCAATCAGGCGTGCATCGGTCACTTTCACAAGGGTCTGCCGATTTCCTGTATCCAGCATCCCGAGACCGGTCGCGAACTGATATTCGGCCAGATACAACCGGCGTTGCAGCGCAAAAAAATCATGGTGGTCGGTGGCGGCCCGGCAGGGATGAAGGCCGCCGCTGTCGCCGCCCAACGCGGGCATGACGTGACGCTGTACGAAGCCAGCGGGCAGCTTGGCGGGCAAGTGTTGCTGGCGCAACTGCTGCCACGGCGCAGCGAGTTCGGCGGCGCCAGTACCAACCTGCAACGCGAGATGGAATTGGCTGGGGTACGCGTGAAGCGTAATACCCGAGTCGACCGCGCTTTGGTGGAGCAGGTGCAACCCGATCATGTGCTCATCGCCACCGGCGCAGAGCCGTACTGGCCTGCTTTCGAGCGAGGCGGCGAGCTGCAGGTGGTGGATGCCTGGCAAGTGCTGCGCGACCCAGTGGCGTTGGGCCGTTCGGTGGTGGTGGTTGACTGGCGTTGCGACTGGATCGGCCCCGGCATTGCCGAACGCCTGGTACGCACCGGCCATCAGGTGCAACTGGCGGTCAACGGCACGCACTGCGGCGAAAACCTGCCGCTGTACGTACGCGATCAACTGGTGGGCGAGCTGCACCGGCTGGGCATTGCGATCATCCCCTATGCGCGTCTATACGGCTGCGACGACACCACCGTCTACCTGCAACACACCGCCAGCGGCGAACCGATGTTGCTGGAGAATATCGACACGCTGGTGTTGTGCCAGGGGCACCAGCCAGTGGACGCTCTTGGCGCGCAGCTGCAAGGCCTGGTGCCTTTCGATCGCATCGGCGATTGCCTGGCGCCGCGCACCGCCGAAGAGGCGATTTATGAAGGACTCAAGGTAGCGTGGAACCTGTGAACGACGAACCCCAGCAGCTGTTTCTCGGCACGCGCATTCGCGGCCTGCGCAAGGCGCGCGGCATGACCTTGACTGACCTGGCGCAAATGAGTGAATTGACCGCCGGTTACCTCAGCCAATTGGAACGCAACCTGGCGTACCCATCGATTCCGGCGCTGTTCAATATCGCCCGCAGCCTTGGCGTGACCATCCAGTGGTTCTTCGCCAGCGAGACCGTTCCGGCCCCGGCGGATGAGGGCTACGTGGTCCGCAAGGGCAACCGCCAAAACATTCGTTATGAAGACGGCATTGTCGACCAGTTGCTCACCCCCCTGCCCAACAACCAGCTGGAAATGCTGCACTCATGCTTTCCACCGGGCACCTACAGCCAGCAGAGTTACAGCCATGACGGCGAGGAAGCGGGCTACGTGTTGAGTGGCCGGTTTGAATTGTGGGTCGGGGAGCGATACTTCCTGCTGGATGAGGGCGACAGTTTCAGCTTCGCCAGCAGTGAACCCCATCGCTATGGCAACCCGGGCGAGGTGGATACGGTGGTGATTTGGGTGATTACGCCGCCGACGTTTTGAGCCGATCGGGCAAATGCAGATGTTTCCTACAGGAACTGGCGATAGCGGCGCGACGGCCATCAGTGGTTAGGGGCTGATTCGCTTGCTATAAAAATGGCTACTTCTTTTTCGGGGTTGTTGCCATGTCATTATTGAATTTTCTGTTTGGGAAGCCGACCCAAAAAGAATGGGATCGGGTAAAGGTCGTCAAGTCACGCAAAACCTGGAAAGTGAATCGCGCCAGTATCAGCCTCGACGCTGCTGAGGTTTTGGAGTCTGAGGGCTACAAGAAAGCCATTTGCCAGGTGCGTAAACTGGAGGCCGATAATTCATGGGGCTGCTGATCGTTTTACCGTTACTGGTCAGCGGTTATCTGGTCTGTATCAAGCACCCGTTTTTCTACTTGCGTCTGCACCGTTTCCAGGGCCAGCTTCTCTATCTGCAAGTAGCAAGACTCGGCATGGTTTGTCTGGTCGCCGCTACACTCGTGAGTGCGACCCTGCTGGCGTTGTCAAAGCAGAAGATCTCAATCCTGGGGTATGAGATCGCCACGGACTACAGCAAATACCTGGGTAGCCTCTTGGTGCAGCTGGACATTGCCAATGACAAAAACTGCGTGCTGTGGGTTTTTATGATGCAAGCCGGGCTAACCGCTTTGGCTATTCCGTTCTTCTGGGCAAAGCTCTACACCCACACGAAGAAGAAAATGCTGGCACTGGAGACGGACGCTCAATTTCATGCACAGCTTTCGTTGGGCCTTCTGGAGGGTACGCCGTTTCGAATGCTGCTCGCAGAATCCATCGGACAATGTGCGCCCTATCTGTTCAGCATGAACGACCGAAAGGTTTATGTCGGTATTGTATTGATCGTCGGCACACCAACGGAATCCGAAGGCATCGACCATGCGCTGACGCTGATTCCCTTGCTCAGCGGATACCGGGACAAGGACACGCTGGAAGTCACTTTTAATACTCAATACACGGAAACAAACCTGCCACTGCCCATTTTGCTGATTCAGGGAAATATCATCTCCGCCACCCGCTTCGACTTCGATACCTGGCGTACTTTCCAATCCCGCAAAAACCGCAAGGCGCGACACAGCCATGTTTACCAACATCGCCCCACGCGCCCTGTAAAAGCCCCACGCGCCTGCGCATGAGGCTACGTCACACCGTCAGTCAAACTTCCAGTTCAACCCCACGCGCAGCATCTGCCCGTCGTTCTTGAACTTGGAGTCGTAGCCAGTACCGGCCCCGCCACTGCCCGGGATTACCGCAACGTTCAGCTTGTCCTGGCCCAGGTCGTAGTACAGGTACTCAGTCTTGAACGACAAGTTCTTGGTGATCGACTGCTCGATCCCCGCGCCCACGGTGTAACCCATTTTGAAGTGGCTCTGGTCGCCGCTGAACTGGGTGTTTCCGGTTGGGCCGAACATGTCGACGCTTTGGCTGGTTTCACCGTAGGCCAAACCGGCGGTGCCGTAGATCAACGTGTGGTCGAAGGCATAACCGAAGCGGCCACGCAGGGTGCCGAGGTATTTGATCTTCGATTCGAATTTGTTGTTCAGCGCCAGATGGGTGTTGAGCTGAGCCGTGCCGATATTGCGGCTGTCCTGCAGGTCGGTGTGGGAGATATCCGCCTCGACACCGGCTACCCACTGGCCGAACTGGTAGTTGTAGCCGATTTGCGCGCCACCGAGCAGGCCGTTACGGTCCAGGTTGACCCGGCCCGGGCGGGCGCCGCCGTTGATGTTGGCGATGTTCGGGGCCGCCTGGCCTTTGGTGTTGACGTCGTCATCGCCGCCAAAACCGTAGCCGGCGCTCAAGCCGCCGTAGAAACCGGTCCAGTCGGTCGGGCCCTCGGACGAATAGGCATCTGCCGCCTGAACCGCCGACGAAGCGGCAACAGTGAGTGCGGTAACGGCCAGTAAACGAGTGATCATGTGAAGCTCCTAAGTTTTTTGGGTGTATGACAGGCACAGCGTTGCCGCACGCCGATGGCTACCGGCGCGAAGCAGAAACTCAAATCAGGGGGTGTCGCTACCGGACCGAGCGGCCCGGCGGGGTACTACTGGCCGAGGAAACGGTAGTCAGCGCTGTAAGGCTCGACGTGCAACTGCCCCGCCTGCTCGCAGGTGCCGCTGAACACCCCGCCCAGGGTGTGCAGGCGCTCAACCGCAACCACCTGCGCCAGGCCGCCTGTGCCCTGGTGTGTCACCACATCCAGACGCAGCAGCGGGATATCTTTCGTACTTTGGCCCGGCGCCTGGGCGGTGACTTTGCCGACGACTGCACTGCGGTCATCCAGCTGCCAGGTCGGCCCGGCGAAGTGCCGGCCGACGGTCTTGCCATTGATTGTCAGCGTGGCCAAAGGTTCGCGAAACTGCCAGGTCAGCTGGCCGCTACTGTCCTTGGCACAGGTGTAGATCTGCACGCCCGTGGCCTGCACCGTCATCAGCACCTTTTTCGCGCCACCGTCAGCAGGCTCCGGCAAATCCTGGGCTTGGGCGCGCTGCGCATCAAACGCACAGATCACCAGCACAATCAGGCCGATCACCTGCAAAACCAGAAGCGCGAGGCGATTGCGGCGCGCCACAACATCAGGGTCAGTGCTGCTCATTTTGCGCCTGCCGGGGGAGGAGTCGAGAAGGGTCTGGTTCATCATTGTGGATCCATCAGTAGTCGATAACAGCTGGTTACCAGCGTCTGCAGGATGAACAACCGACCCGGAGTTTTTATTCCCGACTATTTTCCAACCCTGGCAAAAACGCCTGGTCTACCAGACTTCAACCTTCAGCTCCGGGCGTTGGCTGGCCGGCATCGCCAGCGCCTTGCCGCTGTGCACCACACCATGGCGCGGCGACTCGCGCTTGAGGTTGGGCACCGGTATCCGCCCGCCACCGCGCACGGTTTGCGCACCGTTCATTTGGAACTTGCCGTAGGCAAAGTTCAGCCCCACGCCGTTCTGGCGCTGGAAGTAAATCCACCAGCGCCCTTGCTCGAACTTCATGAAGGCAAAACCGCGTGGGTAGGCGTCTTCGCCGTAGTCGTCAAAGGTCATGGCCGTGGCGAAGCCCAGACCATGGCCATCAAACCGGTTGAGGTATTCCTTGTTCAGGTAGTCGCTGCCGCCTTGCACGTGGAACACCCGGTAGGTGGTGTCGTCAATGTGATCGATCAGGATCGAACAGCCGCTGAAGTCCGGCGTAAACACATAACCGGTCGCGCCTGGGTTGGCCGGGATGTCACAAAAACTGCCCTGAGGCACCCAGTGCCCCATCAGCGGCCGCTCGACCTTGCCGTGCTCGCCTGGCTTGTCCAGGGTGGCCAGCCGATAGCCACCCGCCTTGTGATCATTGACGTCGAACACATTGAGACCGGCCAGCACACTGGTGGGAATACGCTTGGCGGTCATGAAGTGCTGTTGCAGGAAGGTCTTGGTGGATGAAAACTTGTTCATGCACTTTGTCGTCATAAGGGGCTCCAGGCAGGGGAAGAGGCGGACGTCTTGCCGATCCCTGAAAACGCCGTTCGAACATCAGAAGAACACCCTCCTGCGCCGCTTTATTCCATGATTTCACTTAATCGAAATCGGCCTTTTCCATGCAGATAATTGTCTTCGCCCTACCCCCTTCCAGCCGGTAGCCTTCGGCCCTGCGATGCCTTGCGCACGCACGAACACCGGCTGCAAACACAGCATCGGTGCCTGACCCCAAAGTGCTCGATAGATGGCGCCCCCGTGAAGAAACGTTCGATAGCCCTACTCCTTGCCGGCCTGTTCCAGTTTGCGCTGGCTCACGCAGCAACCGCCCCGATTGCGGTGATCGCCTACGCGGAAAAACCGCTGAAGCTGATTCGCGCCACCACGCTTTACACGGTAGGGCCGGGGACGCGACTGCAAGGCGGCGATATTCTGCAAACCGGCGCCGCCGGCATCCAGATCGAAGGCCTTGCGGCAGCTAACCTGGCATTGGGGCCGGACACGCGCATCCTGATCGCCACCAACCGCAAGGACGCACAGATCAACCTGCTCAATGGCTGGCTGAAGCTGCAACCGGTCGCCAGCAACAGCCACGCCAACCTCGCCGTCACCACCGGTGGCCTGGCGTTCACCTTGACCAACAGCGCCAGCGTGATCCACGTGGGCAAGCGCCAGACCGAAATATTTGTCGAAGACGGCAGTCAAGTGGTCAGCGAACTGGACGCCCACGGCAAGACCGACCACAGCGTCACCCTCGGCCATGAAGACTTTGCGCAACGGGTCGGCGACGCGCCGCTGAAGATCGTGCCGCGCCCGGAGCAAGCGTTTATCGACGCCCTGCCCCCGCAGTTTCTTGACCCGCTGGTGCCCCTGGGCAAAAAAACGCCCAAGGCGCCGGAGCCCGTCAAAGAACGTGACGTCACCTACGAAGACATCGCGCCCTGGGTGGTCAGCCCTTTGAACCTGAACCAGCAAATGCTCGCCAGCCGTTTTGCGCCGCGCCTTAACGACCCTGCTTTCCTGCAGGCGGTGAAGGCCAACCGGGGCGGCGTGCTGGCGTGGGAACTGGAATTGCTTCGCCTGGAACGCCGCAAAAATGCGCGCTGATCCTCATCACGCTTGCACCCGAAGGTCCTTATGAAATTGTCGCTCGCGGTTAAATTCAACGTGGTGTTCCTGGCGGTCTTCACCGTCGGGTTTATTGCCACCAGCCTTTCCACCAATTACATGCTGCAACAGAGTGCGCGCCGGGAAACCCTGGAAACCGCGCGCATGCTGATGCGCTCGGCCTCCGCCGCCAGCACCTACACCGCCGAACAGATCGTGCCGTTGCTGGAAAACCGCCTGAAATTCCAGTTCCTGCCGCAGTCGGTGCCGGACTTCGCCGCCATTTCGCACCTGCAGGAACTGCTCAAGTCCTACCCGGACTACGCCTACAAAGAAGCCACGCTCAATCCGACGAACCCACGCGACCTGGCCAACGACTGGGAGAAATCCCTGATCAACAACCTGCGCAGCCAGCCGAAAACCGATGAAATGGTCGGTGAGCGCAATGACGACAAAGGTGCAGCGCTGTACATCGCACGCCCCATCCAGATCAAGGACGGCGCCTGCCTGGCCTGCCACAGCACGCCGGACGCGGCGCCGAAAACCATGGTCGACATCTATGGTGCGGTGAACGGTTTCGGCTGGAAGCTCAACGACACCATCGGCGCGCAACTGGTCACCGTGCCACTCGACCTGCCGCTGCAACGCGCCAGGAGCATGCTGCACAGCTACATGCTGTCGATGCTGGGAATATTTGCGGTGCTGTTCGTGGCCTTGAATGTCGCCGTGCACCTGTTCGTCACGCGGCGCCTGCGGCAGATGTCGGCACTGGCTGACCGGGTCAGCCTGGGTGAAACCGACGTGCCCGAAATGGACGTCAGCGGCAAGGATGAATTGGCGCGCCTGGGCCAGTCCTTCGGTCGCATGCGCACCAGCCTGGTCAGCGCCATGAAGATGCTTGAGGAATAGGTCCGCGATCATGCTTGAACAACTGGGCAAATACCGCATCGACAGCGTGCTCGGCAAAGGCGCCATGGGCACGGTGTACAAAGCGTTCGACCCGAACATCGCACGCACCGTGGCCCTCAAGACCATCCGCAAGGAGCTGTTCGGCGACAGCCAGCACGCCGAGCTGGTCAGCCGTTTCAAGAATGAAGCCCAGGCGGCCGGCCGGCTGATGCACCCCAATATTGTCGGTGTGTATGACTATGGCGAGGACGAAGGCTCGGCCTACATCGCCATGGAGTTTGTCGAAGGTACGCCACTCAATACCGTGCTGGCCGCGCAGACGCCGCGTGAGCTGAGCCACAGCCTGGAATGGATGCGCCAACTGCTGTCGGCGCTGGACTATGCGCACTCCAAAGGTGTGGTGCACCGCGATATCAAGCCGGCCAACCTGCTGATCACGGCTGATGGCAAGGTCAAGGTCACCGACTTCGGTGTAGCGCGCCTGGATTCCTCCACCCTCACCCAAACCGGCTCGATGATCGGTACACCCAGCTACATGTCGCCCGAACAGTTCTGCGGCGAACTGATCGACGGCCGCTCCGACGTGTTTTCCGCCGGCATCGTGCTGTACCAATTGCTGACGGGCGAGCGGCCGTTCTCGGGCTCCGCGACCATGGTCATGCAACAGATCCTCAACCAGACACCCGTGGCGCCGTCGAGCCTGAACCTGGCCCTCGACCCGGCACTCGACGCGGTGATCGTGCGCGCCCTGGCCAAACGCCCCGCCGAACGCTACCCATCGGCCCAGGCGTTTCTCGATGACTTGGAAGCCTTGCTCGGCACGACCACGGGTACGTGGATCAACGCCGAGATCGATGACGACCGCACCGTGCTGATGCGCCCCAACCAGCCACTGAGCAGTGGCGTCACGCCGCTGGCCATGCCCACGGTAGCGATGACCGAGGCGGTAGAAACCCTGACGCCATGGAAGCTGGCGGTGATGCCCGAACTGGAATCGCTGCTGTCCCACCAGATCGGCCCGTTGGCGCGTTTTCTGGTGCGCAAGAGCCTCAACGGCGCGGATGATTTCGGTGCGATTTGCGCGGCGCTGCTGCCGCACATTCCCTCCGAACGCGGCCGCGAACAGTTTGCCAGTGCCAGCCAGTCACTGTTCCAGCGGCTCAACCCGCCGACCGCCGTGCCTGAGCCAACGCCCGTCAGAGACGAACCCACGGCCATCGAGGCCCCCGCCGACCCCACTCATGTCACCCAAGCGGCGCCCGCAGAGATCGACCCTGGCTTTGCGCAGATGGCTGAACGCCGCCTTGCCGAACTGATTGGTCCCATCGCACGAATCATTGTCAGCCGCGCCTTGCGCGCCACGTCCCAGCGCCAGCCGTTCCTGCAGCGGCTGGCCGAGTCGATCGACAGCGAGGCCCTGCGCCTGGCATTCCTCAACAGCTTTGAGCCCCTTCCATGACCGATTCCCCACTCAGCGCCTGCGGGCCCCACTCACTGGCCTCTGCGGTTGCCTATGGGGCCAGTGACGTCGGTTCAGTGCGCCAGAGTAATGAAGACAACTTTCTGGTGGAGCCTGCCTTGGGGCTGTTGGCCGTGGCCGATGGCATGGGCGGCCATGAGGCTGGCGCGCTGGCCAGTGCGCAGGCGTTGATGAGTTTGCGCGAGGCGCTCAAGGCCCATGCGGCCAACCCGGTGAACACCGACGCCGACCCCGACGCCACCTGGTCGGACCCGGACATGCAAGCTGCCAGCCGCCTGCACAACGCCATCGACCAGGTGAACCAGTGCGTCTACCAGCAAAACGTGGCACGCCACATGAGCGAAGGCAGTGGTATGGGCACCACCTTGACCGGCGTGTGGCGCCCCCAGCCCGACGGGCCGCTGCTGGTATTTCACGTCGGCGACAGCCGCCTGTACCGCTACCGCGAAGGCGAATTGAGCCTGCTGACCCGCGACCAGACCTGGTACCAACAGGCCCTGGAAGCCGGCAAGGTGGACCGGCTGCCAGCACGCAACCTGTTATTGCAGGCTATCGGGCCGGGGCCACGGGTCGAGCCGCAAGTCCGTGTGCAACCGGTGCAACCCGGCGACCTGCTGATGCTGTGCAGCGACGGCCTGCACGGCTGTGTGCCGCACCTGGAAATGCTCCAGGTACTGGCCATCGCCCGCCGCGACACGCTGGACGTCGCGTGCCAGCGGCTGGTCGACCTCACCCGCGAATATGCCGGGCGCGATAACGTGACGGTGTTGCTCGGCTGGTTCGACCGCTGATTAACCTCACGGCAACTTGAACGCTTCGTCCACCGGCACGCGGTAACCGGTGGCCAGCCGGTTGGTTTCATTGGCCATGCCCACCACCGCCTGCAGCTCGCCAAACATCGCGTCGGTCATGCCGGCCTTGCGCGCTGCCGCCGTGTGGGATGCGATGCAATACGGGCAGTTGTTGGTCACGCTGACAGCCACGTAGAGCAGCTCTTTGGTCAACGGGTCCAGCGCCCCCGGAGCCATGATTTCCTTGAGGCTGGCCCAGGTGCGGCGCAGGGTCGGCGGATGGGCGGCCAGGCATTTCCAGAAGTTATTCACCTGATCGACCTTGCGCGTTTGCATGATGTCGTCATACACGGCGCGCACTTCAGGGCTGGCATCGGCGTATTCGGTGAGGTGTTGGGTCATGGCGGGTTCCAGGCTGATGGCGGGTGTTCTGAAATACCGCGCAACACCTGTTCAAGGCAAGTGAAGCCGTGGTTTTTTTAGCGCGATTCACACTCGTGACTTCAGGTCAAAAGTCCTTTTCGGGTTCGGCGGTTTTTCCGAAGGAACGACGCGCGGATACTCGACTCCATTGTTCACACCCTTTCAGGAGTTACTGATGTCTACCCCAAACCAAAACATCCCCGCCTTTGGCCTCGGCACCTTTCGCCTGCAAGGCCAAGTGGTGATCGACTCCGTGAGCACCGGCCTGGAGCTGGGCTACCGCGTCATCGACACCGCGCAAATTTACGAGAACGAAGCCGACGTCGGCCAAGCCATTGCCGACAGCGGTGTGCCGCGCAGCGAGTTGTTCATCACCAGCAAAATCTGGATCTCCAATTTCGCAGAAGGCCAGCTGATTCCAAGCCTGAAAGAAAGCCTGCGCAAACTGCAGACCGACTACCTCGACCTCACCCTGATCCACTGGCCATCGCCGGAAGACCAGGTACCCGTCGCCGAGTTCATGGGCCAGCTGCTGGAAGCCAAGCGCCTGGGCCTGACGCGTCAGATCGGCATTTCCAACTTCACAGTCGATTTGATGAAACAGGCAATTGCCGCAGTCGGCGCCGAAAACATCGCCACCAACCAGGTCGAGCTGCACCCCTACCTGCAAAACCGCAAAGTCGTGGATTTCGCCACCGCCAACGGCATCCAGATCACCTCCTACATGACCCTGGCCTATGGCGAAGTACTCAAAGACCCGGTGATCCAGCAAATCGCCGAACGCCATCGGGCAACACCAGCGCAAGTCACCCTGGCATGGGCCATGCAACACGGTTATGCGGTGATTCCGTCTTCGACCAAGCGCGCCAACCTGGAAAGCAACCTCAAGGCCCTGCAACTGACCCTGAGCGCCGCCGACATGGCTCAAATCGACGGCCTGGAGCGCGGCCATCGTTTGACCAGCCCCAAGGGTATCGCGCCGAAATGGGACTAGACCCCGGCTAGCGGTGTGCGGGATAACTCCCGCAACCACGGCAACACCCGCAGGCCCTTGCAGTCCTGGGGTGGATCGATGATGTCCATGAAGTGTTCCAGGTTGACGTTGTCCGGTACCCCAGGCAGGCGCACCAGCACCGTCGGCGTTGCGCCGACGAGTGTACCCGGGTCCAGGTGGTCGTAGAGCAGCACGTGCCGGACCTGGGGCTGCGGCCCACATACTTCGCCCGCCAACCCCGCATTAATAATGAGTACATCGAAAGGTTCGGCCGGAATAGCCGTGAGAATCCGCACCTCTTCGAACGTTTGCACCGGGACAATCCGGTGATACCCCAACCGGTTGAGCATTTTCTCGATGTACAGCCGTTGCAGGTGCTGTTCATCGGCAATCAGGATAGTCAGTGCTTTGTTTGGCATGGCAAACCCCTGGGCAGGCTGTGCTCGTCAGTGAGCGTTGCCCATTCTCCAGACATATCCCGAAGACAAAATCAGGCTTGTTCCCCCTTCATGTAGGCGTTTTCCCAAACCACCCGAACGGCGATCAACCTGCGTCATGCAGATCGCAATAAGCGCTCAAACCACGGTGCAATTCGTCAATCGCCTCATCGACCGCGTCAGCCGCCAAGGCCAGCGCGTCGGGCTCCTGACGTTCGCATGCGTTTTCCAGCGCCTCGCAACAGGTGATTAACGTCTGCGCCTTGATCATTCGTGCTCCGCCCTTCACTCGGTGTGCGAGGTCGTGCAACCCATGAAAAGCGTTCTGATGCAGTAACGACGAGAGTAACGCACGGTCTGCTTGCAGACTCTCGAGCAGCGACGTCAACAGTTCTTTTAACGCGGCGTGGTCGTCTGCGGTCAGCTTGATTAGCGTGCTCAAATCAAACCCTGTTTCAGGCTCACACGGGCCAGCGGTGAGCGAGGCCAGGGCCGAGCGCAAATCATCCAGCCCCGCAGGCTTGAACAGGCAGCCATCCATACCCGCTTGGCGGCAACGTTCAGCTTCCTCCGGTTGCGCATTGGCGGTAAAACCCAGCACCAGGCACGGAACCAGACCTTGCGCTCGCTCATTCGCACGAATTTCCCGCGCCAGGGTGTAGCCATCCTTGAGCGGCATGTTGCAGTCGGTGATGACCACATCAGGCGTCTCGGTTTTCCAGAGCTCAAAGCCCTGCACACCGTCTTCAGCTGTTGTAGTGCGATGCCCCAGGACTTTCAATTGCCGAGCCAGCAATAATCGGTTGGCTTTGTAGTCATCCACCACCAGCACGTCCAACATGCTGGCCGGTGGGACACTCGGGGTAAACGACGCGACTTCCGGCAGCGGCGCAGTCGTCCTGGCCAGTGTCAACCTCACGTCCGTCCGGGTACCCTGCCCCAGCACACTGCTCAAATGCAGTGTCCCGCCCATCATTTCGCACAGGTTGCGGCTGATCACCAACCCTAACCCAGACCCGGTACGCGCCGATTTTTCGGTATTGCTGCCCTGAACAAAAAGATTGAACAGGCGCTTCTGATCTTCAGCACTGATGCCCCTGCCGCTGTCTTCTACCGATAGTTCAACGCTCAGATGGTTGGCATCAGACGACGGCAAACTGCGCCCACCCAACCGCACATACCCCTGGGAGGTAAACTTGATAGCGTTACCCAACAAGTTGGACATCACCTGCTTCAATCGCAAGGGGTCGATCAACACTTGGCAATTCAACAGCGGATCGAGTTCGACCTTCAACGCCAGGCCATTCTCCCGCGCCAGCCCCTCGAATACTCGAGCCAGTGACGCCAGCAATTCGTGCAGGTTGGCCGGCACCGGGCTCAACGACAGATGACCGGACTCGATCCCGGCAATATCAAGAATGTCGGCAATCAAATCCAGCAAACCGCGAGAAGCAACCGAAGCAACCTCCAGGGCATCCAGGTCAATATGCCCCTCCTCGGCGCCTCTGCGGGTCAGTTCGATCATGCCAAGCACCGCATTCATGGGCGTGCGGATTTCGTGACTCATGGTCGCCAGAAAGGTGGTCTTGGCGCGGTTGGCGGCGTCGGCTTCATCCTTGGCCTCTTGCAACTGGCGCAACAGTTGTTGGCGTTCACTCACATCCACCCAACCACCGATCATGCCCACGACGTTTTCATCGCCATCACGGTACGGCAGCATCCAGTGGTAGATCGTCAACACCTTGCCACTCGGCACCTTAAGTAACCGGTCATGAATCAGCGGTTCACCGCGCTCCATCAGCCGCAAATAATCTTCGTGAAATGAACGGGCCTGCGGCGTGTTGCCAGTGTCGGTTTCTATCACCGTCTTGCCGATCACCCCTTCGAGCGTGAAGCCGAACACCTCCAGGTACGCGCTGTTGCAGGCCATCAATCGGCCCTGGCGGTCACGCACATAAATCGGATAAGGCGTGTCGTCGATCAGTACACGCATGAACCGCATCTGGTCGCTCAAGGCCCGCTCGGCCTCGGTACGTTTGCGTATCAGCCTGCGCAGGTAAATCGCCCACCCCAGCGTAATCAACAGCAGTATCGCCGCCAGGCCGAACCCTTGAATGATCGCGTTGCGATGGCGCAGCCAATGGTCTTCGATGACCATGTCCGTGCGCCACGGGCTAATCATCTCGTCCAACTCCTGAGGGGGAATACTTTGCAACCCTTTGTCCAATATGGAGTACAGCTCCAATTGGCCACGGTTGACCCCGAACGTCATACGCGCCGGCTCAGACCCCACGGTACTGGTGACATGCAAGCTGTCTCGGTACTGAAGCGCGATAAGGTAGCGCGCATTGAGCAACGCGTTGACCGCCCCCTCCGCACCGCCATTGGCCACCAGCGCCATGGCCTCCACAGGATTGGCGACCTCGACAAAGTGGATGCCCGGGTAATCGCGATTGATGAGCTCACGCACCGCGTTACCGCGGGGGAGCGCGAGACGTTTGCCGACCATGTCCTCCAGGGTCATCGTGGCCGGGTCATTGACGCGGGTAACCAGTACAAGCGGCGTGCTCAGGTAGGGCCTTGAAAAGCGCACTTGATCGGAGCCTTCGATGCTGGGGGTCACCACGGCCATCATGTCGGCCTTGCCTGTGCTGACCGCGTCAATCTGTGCAGGCATCGAGCCGCCCGAAACAACGTCGAACTTCAACCCCGTACGCAAGCTGATCCGGGACAACACGTCGGCACTCAACCCCTCTTGTTGCCCTTGCGCTGTAAAGGACGACAGCGGCAACATCTGATCGGAAGCGACCACCCTCACGCGGGGGTGCCTCTCCAGCCAGCGCTGCTCACCCATGCTCAAGTGCAGCCGCTCGGCACCGAGCAGCCCCAGATTGCCACCGTTCCAGCGGCGCAGTATTTCCATCTGCTCCTCGGCCGGGATCGCCCTCAGTGCCGTATTGATGATGCGCAGCAACCGCGTGTTGTCACGGCGCACGGCAAAAGCAAAAGAGTTGGACTCCAGCTCGGAAAAGTCGGCTATTTGTACATTGTTGAGGTGGTTGCGGCTGATCTGGTAATTGGCCGTGATTGCGTCGCCCAGATACACGTCCGCCCGGCGAAAGGCAACGGCGGCGATCGCTTCGAAAATGGAGGGAAACAGCTCTACCTGAGCATTGGGGTAGAAGGCCTTGACGACCTCTGGCTGCATGTAGTGATAGAGCATCGCCACACGCTTGCCTGCCAAATCGTCAGTCGGGGACTGGCTGTCGCCCGTGCGAGTGACCAGCACCGGTTGATCATTGGCGTAGGAGCGGGACAGTACGAGCTCCGAGTCAGCGGCCTCAAAGCCGTTGGACGACCCGAGGAGGTCGACTTTCCCCGACTTGAGTGCTTCGATCACTTCGTCGCGGGTGTCGTAGCGTCGCACTTCGACAGCAATGTTCAGCGTCTTGGCAATCAACTGCGCATAATCGGCGGTGATGCCTTCAAAGTCGTCGTTGTTATTGGTCCGTTCAAAGGGGTCGTAATCGGGAGCCGACGCGCCCAACAACAAAACCCGCCGCTCGCGTAGCCAGTGCCAATCAGCGTCCCCAAGCTCCGCGGACTGCCCGTTGAAGCTGGAGTGCCCCAGCAAATTCAGAGTGCGAGGTTCATCGAGGGCCATCGCCGCCATCGGCAACAGGCCCATCAGCAGGGTAATCAGGCACTGTCGAAACCGGACAATGACCATGTTGAGTCAGATCAGCCCGTTACGCTTGGCAAACTCCGCCATATGAACCACGGAATCTATATTCAACTTCTCTTTAAGCCGCGTCCTGTAGGTACTGATGGTTTTGTGGCTCAGCAACATGTTCAGGGCAATGGCGTTATTGCCAAACCCCAGCGCAAGCATGATCAACACCGCCAGTTCGCGGTCTGAAAGCGATGCCACCAACTTCCTCTCAGTAGCTTCCAAGTCGTCACGGCGCACGGAACTGGTCGATAAGCTGGGGAAACAACTGTAGTTGGACATCACCGCCTTGATCGCCTTTTGCAGCTCGTCTAACTCACCGGTCTTGGAAACGAACCCCATGGCACCGGCACGCATACAGCGTGTTGAATAAAAATCTGCACGGTACGACGTCAGTACCAGAATTTTGCATGGCAAGCCCAACGCCTTGACACGGCTTATCACCTCCAGCCCATCCAGTTTCGGGATAGCCAAGTCGAGAAGCATCAGGTCCGGGCGCCACTCTCTCGCCTTCTGCACGGCATCCGCACCATTACCCGCCTCTTCAATCTCGGTGAACCCTTCCAACCTCAACAAATGTTTGACGGTGGCGCGCAGAAACGGATGGTCATCGACTACTAACACTTTGCTCATAAAACTTCCCAAAGAGGACAGATACCCTTGCACATCACATGGGACACAGGTACCTGTAAGAAATGACAGTTCCGACCGGCGGCACTGCACCCTCTCAGAACAACAGTCAGGCTGCGCCTGGTCCCTTCGATTGAACATCATGTTGAACGCCTACAGCTAAACGGTTGCCACCGGCTAGCTGGAAGCGCGCAACGTTAACAACGAAATGACGTTCAAGCCGAAGGGAAAGTCCCGACTTGATGTAGGATTTATCCGAGCAAAAAGAGCATTGATCCAGCGTCCGACCACGCTTGGCGCAAGCCGGCTAGTCCGTTGTGCTCGGGCTCCAGAACGCCTGCACCACCAGCGTTGACGTGGAAATACGCGCCACCAGCGCATCCAGTTCATCGCCGTCCACCGACGTGGCAGCCAGGGTGGCCTCGATCTCCACCTCTTCGCTGCCGAACGGCCGTACGTCCACATCGCTGGCCGGGTAGTTGCAGCGCGCCAGCTCGGCTTCCAGCAACACCATGACTGCTTGTTGCTGGGTACGCCGGGCTATCACATAGAGGATGTTGGTCACCTCCGCCGACACCACGTCCAACGGCTGGCGGTTGATGTTATTCACGATCGGCCGCAGCAACGTGTTGGCCGCCAGCACAAACAATGTGCCCAGCAGGGCTTCGAGAATCAGGTCGGCACCGGCGCAGGCCCCCACCGCCGCCGAGGCCCACAAGGTGGCGGCGGTGTTGAGCCCACGCACATTGCCCTCTTCGCGCATGATCACGCCGGCCCCCAGAAAGCCGATGCCGGAGACCACATACGCGACCACCCGCACCGCACCTTCCGCACCGCCAAGGCGGTTGGCCATGTCGACAAAAATCGCCGCACCTACCGCCACCAGCACGTTGGTGCGCAAGCCCGCCGTACGCTGGCGGTATTGACGTTCGAAACCGATCAGGCCACCGAGAATAAACGCGGCGGTGAGGCTGACCACGGTGTCGACCAGGGAATTGAGGTTGATGTTGTTGATGGCTTGCATGGGAAGTCTCCTTGAGTGCAGCAGCAAGCTGATTACACGGAAGAACCATCAGGCAGGCGTGTCCATGGCACCCCGGTGAGATCCGGGTGCCTGTCAGCGTCGATGAGAGGGATTCGGGCAGGTGCCAGGGCTGGCCGCTGCCGGGATGCCGCTTCTCGCTTTGTAAGGCGAGACAACGGCATCGAAAGAATGCGCGTTACCTTGCCAAGTTGGTGCCGGTTACCGAAACCGGCCGACGACTGTCACTCGAACAAGTACCCACTGAGGGACTCCGCTATTAATGAAAACGCGCGAAGCTTACGCTTCGATGACAAGCGAGTAAACCGTAGGAAATTTACTCGCCAGGATTAGGACGATTCTTCAGGGCAGGTTCAGAAACTGATTTATTGAACTCGCTGCTGGCCAAATGTGGGAGCGGGCTTGCTCGCGAAGGCGGTGGGTCAGTTGAAAAATGTGTAACTGACACACCGCCTTCGCGAGCAAGCCCGCTCCCACAAGAGATCGGCGGATATTCACGGCTACAGCGCTAGTCGATCCCGTTCGACCAACGCCAGGTACTCATCAACTTGCCCACCGGCCAGCGCCTTGACCTGAATCGACACCGTATTTACCTGCCGCCCCATGGTGATCCCTTCCCGCGTACGCACTTGCACATACCCAAGCTTGGGCCAAAAGCGCTCGGCTTTGGTGTTGCCAACCACAACCGTCAGCCGCAACCAGCGCGCGCCCTTCTCTGCCGCCCAGACCTCAAGGTCCGCATGCAACCGCCTCGCAAGCCCGGTTCCATGAAGACGCGTGTGCACCAGCAACAACCCGATATGCCAGACCCCGGCTGCCAGCAAGTCAGCCGCGATATTGATCACTGCGGCCAGGCGCCCCTCGACGTCGCGATAACCCAGCCAATACATCCGGCTGCAACGCCAGCCTGCGGGCAGATAGCCCTGCAATTCTGCCTGCGCTTCGGCAGGCCCGGCAGGCTCGCCGTTGACCGCGATGAAATACGCCGGCGCCTGATCAAAAAACTGCTGCAGCTGGGGCGCATCGCCGGCATGCAACTCAACCACCTCAATGCCCTCGACGGAGCAGCCCGGCAACACCTGTGAATCAACGTCCATGTTTGCAAATCCTCAATCGTCGCGCGTGAGTACTTCCAGCAACTCGATTTCAAAGCGCAAATGGCTGTTGGGCGTGATATGCGCGCCCATCGAGCGCTCGCCATACGCCAAATGCGCCGGCACAAACAGTGTGCGCACGCCGCCCACCTGCATGCCCATCAAGCCCTGGTCCCACCCCTTGATCACGCGCCCGGTACCGATCACACACTGGAATGGCTTGCCGCGTTCCCAGGACGAATCGAATACGGTGCCGTCCTCCAGGGTGCCGGTGTATTGGGTGGTAATCAGCGCGCCCTTGACCACGGCTTTGCCGTCGCCTACGCGGATGTCAGTGATCTGGAGTTCGTCGCTGCTCATGGGGTTCTCGTTGAATGCACAAAGGCTGGGGTTTTCCCAGAAACGTGTGGGTTTGGCAAGCACCGGAATCAAGCTCGATCGGTGGGCTCTTGTGGTGAGCGGCAATCTTTAGAGCCAATGCCAGAACCGGCTCCAGAAGCCCCTCCCCAAATCATCCTTGCACCCCGCATATTGCGCCGCATACATCTGCGAACGCGCCTGCACCTTGCTGGCCACCGGCGGCAGCCAGGCTTTGGCGGCATAGGTGCGCTGGCGATAGCCGCCCCAGCCTTCGTGGTAGTTCAGGTATTGGCCGTAGGCGTCGTATTTGTAGACACCGTTGATGGTGTAGGTCTTGTCCATGTACCAGCCGACAAAATCGATGGCGTCGTCGAAGTCTTGGCGGCTGGCGCCGGTGCGGCCGGTGCTTTTCTGGTAGTCCTTCCACACTTCATCCTTGGCCTGGGCGTAGCCGGCGGCCGTCGAGACACGGCCCCAGGGGATGATCCATAGCAGGTATTTGCGCGGGGTCAAGGCGTTCTGACGAAAGCCGGATTCCTGATACATGATGGCGAACGGCACCTGAATCGGCACGCCCCAGCGCTTTTGCGTGACCTTGGCGGCGTCGTACCAGTCGTCCTTTTCACGGAAGATCCCGCAGATGTCGTTTGGCGTGCGTGGTGGCGAGGTGCCGCACGCCGCCAACACAGAGGTGAGTAACAACAAACCGACGGCTTTGCCTGCGCTCAAGGGGCACCTTTGCGTGATACGCGTAAAAAGCCGGCATTTTACGCGTTCACGGGGGCGGATGCCGAATGGTCATCCGTGTTTTTTGATGACGGCCGTGACTTCCAGCTCCAACAGGCCGCCACTGGGCAGCCCCGCCACGCCGACGGCCGAGCGTGCATGGCGGCCCTGCTCGCCAAATACGTCGATGAACACTTGCGATGCACCGTCGACGACGGTGGAAAAGTGCTGAAAGCCCTCCCCGCCGTACACAAACCCGCGCACAAACAAAATGCGCTCGACGTTCTCCAACCCCACCCCATGGTCCAGCACACTCAAGGCCCGCAACGCACAGATCCGACCGGCTTGCACGATCAACTCCGGCGAAGTCTGGTCCGTCACCGGGCCACTGATGACGCCCTCACCCACCCGGCATACCTGGCCGCTCACGTACGCCACACCACCGTGAATCGTCACCGGCACATAGTCGCCCTTGGGCCTCGGGGTCTCAGGCAATGTCAGCCCCAAGGTGCTGATCTTTTCGCGAATGTTCATGCATGCCCCTCGGCAAACTCCACAGGCCCGCCCAGCCAGCAGCCCTGCACCTGCCCAGCTTCATCGTGGCGAAAACGCAGGGAAATCTGCGAAGGCCGGCCCATGGCGCGACCCTGGCGGATGTGCACCGGGCGCTCATCAGCCGTGACCAACTCATTTTCCAACAGGCCAAACGCCAAGGCTGCCGCCGCGATACCCGTGGCGGCGTCTTCGGGGTAGCCCGAAGACTTGGGAAATTGCCGCGCATCGAACTGGCGGCCCTCAAGGTCCGACGGCGCGTAGGGGTACAAACCGGTGGAGCCAATGCGCTCGCACAGTTGCTCCATGCGCCGATAATCCGGTTTGAGGCCGTCGAGCACCGCCACGCTCTTGAGCGCGATCAGGGTTTTGACGCGGCTGGTGCAGGCGTTCTGAATCGGCAGTGGCGCCAGCTCGTTGGAGGTGATGCCCAGCACCGAAAGAATCTCGGCTTCCACTTCAGGATCGCTCAGGGTTTCAACCCGGCCTTTGGGCTGGCTGATCTCCACCTGAATCTGCGGCGTACCCGCGTCAGTCACTCGCGCATCAACGCGCCCGCTTTGGGTCCACAGCGCCAGGCGGTCCTTGTGCAACATGCCCAGTTGGTCGAGCAGCCACACCGCGCCGACCGTGGCGTGGCCGCACATTTCCATCTCATGGTTGGGCACCCAGAAACGCAGGGCAAAATCAAACTCGCTGCCGGCCGGTGCGGCAAAGACAAAGCCGCATTCATGCCCGTAATCCCGGGCGACCTGCTGCATATCCGCGTCGCTCATGCCATCTGCCACGGCCACGGTAGGCGCCGGGTTGCCGCCACGAGACGTGGCGGGAAATACATTGACCAGGTGAACCTCGGGCGTCATTTCGCCTCTCCCTTGAGGGTGGAAACAGTCGGCGCCACGGCGTCGACGATGGCATTGGTGTAGACCTGCTGCGGGTCGAGTGACACAGGGTCATTCTCGACGGCGTTCATGAAGCTGATGTTCTTCTCGATACCGTCCCGTTCCACACGCGGCGTGGCCGGGTAGGACGGCAGCGAAGCGGTCCAGGCCGCATTGAAAATGGCCTCGTCGGTGTGCGCAAAGTACGGGCGCACCGACTCACGGGCCTTCTGCGGGTCAGCGGCGATCAAGTGCTCGGCCTTCCACAAGGCACGCACCAGTTTCTCGGCCGTCGCCTTGTTGCTGCTCAGCCAGTCTTCGCGGGCAATCATCGCCGTGAAAAGGAAACCGTCCAACGGTTTGTACTCGCCTTTGGCCAGGTCCATCAGCACAAAACCGCCTTGTTTCTCAGCCGTCGTGATGGTCGGCGGCGACAGCGAGAAGCCATTGATGCTGCCTTGGGAAAATGCCGCCAACATATTCGGCGCACCGCCGACCGGCATGATGGTGAAATCTTTATCGGGGTTCAAACCGGCGTCCTTGGCCAGGTAACGCACCAGCATATCGGTGGTGCTGCCGGGGCCGGTGACGCCGATTTTCAAGCCTTTGAGGGCCTGGGCACGGGCTGCCAATGGCGAGGTGGCCGTCACACCGGCCTTGCGCGCCGATTCACCGTCAATCACCACGGTGCTGCCGAACTGGGTTTGCACGGCGGCGAAGGCCTGCACGTTCTGGCCTTTAGTGCGCGCACGCACCGCCACGGCAGGCAGCCCGACGTAGGCATCGGCGTCGCGGCCGAGCACCGCCGTCAGCGCCGCCGAGCCACCTTTTTGGAACACGATCACTTCCACATTCAGGCCTTCCTCGGCGAAGTAGCCCTGCTTCTGCGCCACATAAATCGGCACATACAAGAAGCCTTCACTGGGGAATGCGAGGGTCACCTTGGTCAAATCCTGAGCCTGGGCGGCGGGTAAAACGCACGCGCACAACAGGCTGGCAATCACGAGACGCTTAAGCATGATGGAGCTCCACAACAGGTAGGGTTAAACCGCGACTTCACGTTCAGCTTCGTTGGCTTTCCACGGCATTAGCTTGCGCTCGGCCAGCTTGACCGCCGTGTTCAGAATCAGCGCCAGGGCAATGATCCCCACCAGTGCGGCAAACACCCCGGCGGTGTCGAACTGCGAGGCCGCGTCCGACAGCAGGTAACCCAAGCCACGGTTGGCCGCGATGATCTCGCCCACCAGCGCGCCGATCAGCGCATAGGGCACCGACAAACGCAGGCCGGTAAACACCCAGGTAAACGCCGACGGGATCACCACCATGGTCAACAGGTCGCGCTCCTTGGCGCCCATCAGCCGCAGGATGGTCAGTTGCTCGCGGGACACGTTGCGCACGCCGCTGTAGGTGTTGAGGAACACCAGGAAGAACACCACGGCGGCGGTGAGGATGACTTTCATCGGCAAGCCGATGCCAAACCAGAGGATGAACAGCGGCGCCAGCGCCACTTTCGGCAGGCTGTAGAACGCGGTCAAAAACGGGTCGAGAATGTCGGCGAGCAACTTGGCTCGCCCCAGCACCAACCCTGCGATCAAGCCCGCGAGGGAGCCGAAGAAAAAGCCCAGTACCGCTTCGAGCGTGGTAATGCCGGCGTGATAGAAAAACACCCCGTTGAGCAGGATTTTCCACAGGCTCTGGGCCACCGCCGAAGGCCGGCTGATGAAGAACTCCACGCCAAACCAGCGGGAGATGCCTTCCCACAACAGCATCAGGAACACGAGGAACAGCAAGCGATAAACCTGGATCATACGACCTCCAGCGAGTGAGCCAATGAAGCGGGATCGGCCGCGCCTGCCACGTCGGGCGCCAGGCGTTTCCACAGTTCGGCGCAGAGTTCCACGTAGCGTGGGTCAGCGCGCATTTGCACAAGGTTGCGTTCACCGGTCAGCGGGATGTCGATGATGTGGTCGATGGTGCCGGGGCGGCCGGCGAACACCACGCAGCGGTCCGCCAGCGCGATGGCTTCATCGACGTCATGGGTCACGAACAGCACGGTTTTGTTGAGCTTGCGGCACAGGCGCAGCAGTTCGGTCTGCAGGGTCAGACGCATCTGCGCGTCGAGGGCGCCGAAGGGTTCGTCCATCAGCAAGGTTTCCGGGTCGCTGGCCATCAAACGCGCCATGGCTGCGCGTTTGCGCATGCCGCCGGAAAGCTGGTTGGGGTAGCTTTCGCCGAAACCGGTGAGGCCCACCAGCGCCATCAGTTCCTCAACCCGCGCCTCGACTTCGGCCTTGGGCATACGGCGAATCTGCAACGGCACCGCGATATTGCCGGCCACCGTGCGCCACGGCAGCAAGTGGTCGGCCTGGGTCATGTAGCCGACCCGTGTGTTCACGCCTTTGACTTCGGCGCCGTCGTAATGCACCCGGCCTTCGGTGGGGCCGAACAGCCCGGCGGTCATGTTCAGCAAGGTGGACTTGCCGCAGCCCGACGGGCCGACCAGGGTAATGATTTCGCCGCGCTGAACGTCCAGCGACACATCGCGTACGGCCACAAATGGGCGGCCCTCGACTTTGAAGCTTTTTTGCACGCCTGAGAAATGAATAAAGGGTCTTGCGCTCACCGCCCCTCCTCGCCCGGTAGGCCGGACTTGTCTGTTGTGTGTGAGCAGAGGATGAACGCATGACAGATTTGTGGCGCACGGGATCGGGCCGGATCACGCGCGGGATCGGGACATGGATGATTGGCAATCCAACTGAAGAAACCGAATCGATTGTGGGAGCTGGCTTGCCTGCGATGGCGGTGGCGAATGGCACACCGCTATCGCAGCGATGCGGCGCCCCGACAAGCCAGCTCCCACAGGGGCGCGTGTTGTTCAGGGGCTGGTGGTGTCAGGACCGGCGCCATTCATCCGGGGAGAAGCCCAGCACCCGCCGGAACACATGGGCCAAATGCGACGGCGATTCATAGCCGACACTGTTGGCCACTTCCAGCACCGACATGCGCGTATGCCGCAACAGCGTCTGCGCGCGCTCCAGGCGCAAACGCTGCACATACGCCAACACCGTCTCGCCCGTGTGCAGGGCAAACAGACGGGTCAAATGCCGGCGCGACATATGAAACACGCCAGCAATTTCATCCAGCCCCGGCGCATGCTCAAGGTTGCCTTCGACATACGCCTTCACATCGCGCACCAGCATGGCGCCGTGACGCTCGGTCGAGGAGCGTTGCAGGCTCGGCTGGCTGAGGGAAATCGCCAGGCATTCGAGCAACAGCAAATGGTCGGCCTGGGCCAGTTGGCGGCTGCGGTCAACGTAGGGGTCGGGTTGGCTGAAGGCCTTTTTCGCCAGCAGCAAATGGTGCAGCGGCGCGGAGGTTTGCCAGATGCCGAGGGTGGGCACGCGCAGCAGGCGGTTGGCGCCCCCGCAAAGGTCGCGCAAGGCGTAGTGCATGTAGTCGGGATCGACGTAGAACGCCAGGTGGCCCTGGCTGGCGGTGAGTGACGAGGAGGAATGGCTGCACTGCGGTGGCACCAGCACAAATTGGCGATCGACCACCGAGGTGGAGCGCCCGCTGTCTTCATCCTTGAAGCGCAGCAGGCCGTGCTCGGGCACCATCAGCATGAACTCGTCATGGGCGTGAGCCCCGGTTTCATAGGCGCCGTTGGAGTTGAACACGCTGTAGATATCACGCATGGCCAGGCACTGCCGCTGGAGGTTGAAACCTGACACTAGCATGTTTGGTGCCAGTGAAAAGCAGCGTCCTTGCTGCAAACCTTGTTAAGCCAGAGGCACGCGACGGTTCGTCAGTGCAAAGCGGCCGACAAAGAAGCTCAAGGCGGCGCCCAACAGCAACATGGCCAAGGTGCTCCAGGCCGCGCGCGAGAGCTGTTTGGCCGCGACTTCACCGGCTTCACGGGCTTTCTGCTCGGCTTGCTGTTTCAGCTCATCGACCTTTTGCATGGCTTGCTGATACGCCTGTGCGTAGTTGTCGACGATCTGCGTGGCTTCGGCTTTGCTCTTGCCGGTGCGGGCGGCCACGATGTTGACCAGTGCGTCTTTATCGGCTGCGTTCAGCGCAGGCTCGCCGGAGGCTTTGACGCGTTCGAACCATTGCTTCAACTGGTCGGCCGCCTGGGTCGGGTCTGTCGCCGCATCGGTAGCAACCTGCTTGCCGTCGGCGGCAGCCTGGTCGGTTTTATTTTCGACGTTAGCCGGATCCAGCTCAGGCTTGCCGCTTTGCTTGAGCAACGTGTCAAGCTGGCCTTGCAGGCTGTTCCAGTCCAGCTGGATGCCCTGCTCGTTCAGTTGCTGCTTGACGGTGTCGCTGATGCCCGGCGCTGCCGCCGCGATGCCGCTACCGGCCGCCGACAGGCCTTTGCCCACCACATTGCCGGCCGTGCCGACCACACTGGCAGCCAACCCGGCCAGCAACCAGGTGGTGAGCAAGGTGGTCAGGGTCCAGGTCAGCACACCGTGCAGCCCGCCGCGATCCGGCGCGGTGCGCCCGGCCACGAAGGCACCCAGGCCGATCGACACCAGTGTGGACACAAACAGCCAAATCCCGGCGCCTGTGCCAAAACCGCTGAGCGGGTTGCCGGCCTTCATCGGGTCGACGGCGCTGGCACCGATGGCAGTACCCAGCACGCTCAGCACCAGGTAGGTCACCAGGGCAATTGCACTACCCGCGAGCACGGAGCTCCAGGACACGCGAAACAGCGAACGGTTGGTTTCATAGACAGTGGTCATGTTCGATCCTTTGACAGTAATTGACCGTTTCAGTCTGGCGAGACCTTCGCGTGGCGTCCCCGCTCAAATGCACCAGGCCATCTGGTGCATTCGCACCCCGCTTGGGAGAACGTGTCTGCACTATCCTGAAGGCCGGGTGTCGTATTTTTCACGCCCCCCCACCCACGGAGAACCTATGACTCAGGACGTTCTTGCCAAGGAAACCAACCGTCGCCAACTGCAGCAGATCATCTCCGGGCTGTCTGACGGGGTGATCCTGGCCGAAGTCGACCAAACCATTTTGTGGGCCAATGAAGCGGCCTTGACCATGCATGGCGTCGAGGCCGTGATGGCGCTGGGGGCCAACACCCGGGAATACGCCGAACGCTTTGCCCTGCGCTATCGCAATAACCACCCCGTGCTGCTGGATAACTACCCCCTCGCCCGCGCAGCGGCTGGGGAGGAGTTCAGCGATGTGGTGGTGGAAGTCACGCCCTTGGACGACGAAGAGAGAACCTGGGTCCACCGCCTGCGCAGCCTGGTGATTACCGACTCCCATGGCGAGCCGGAATTGCTGGTGCTGATCCTCAGCGACGCCACCGAGTGGGCCAGCGCCGAGCAGCGCTTTGAGAAAACCTTCAACGCCAACCCGGCGCCCGCCGTGATCTGCCGCCTCAGTGACCTGCGCTACATCAAGGTCAACCAGGGCTTTCTGGAGATGACCGGCTACAACCGCGACCAAGTGATTGGTAAGTCCGTCTATGAGCTGGACGTGCTGGAGCAGGCTGAACGCAAGGACCTGGCCATCCAGCGCCTGGGCGAAGGCGCGACCATCCCGCAGATGCAGGCCGAACTGAAACTGCCCGAGGGCGGTAGCAAACTGGTGATCGTCGCCGGCCAGCCGCTGGACATGAACGAGGAAGACTGCATGCTGTTTTCGTTCATGGACCTGGAGCCACGGCGCAAGGCTGAAATCGCTCTGCGCCAGAGCGAGGAGCGTTTCGCCAAATCGTTCCGCCTCACGCCGGTGCCGACCCTGGTGTGCAGCGCGGGCAACCGCCAGGTGGTGGATATCAACGAAGCCTTCATGAGCATCACCGGCTATACCAGCGAAGAGTTGATCGGCAAATCCATCGAAGACATCGACTTTATCGACAACGCCCAGGCACGCGCACAGATGTTCATCAGCCTGGAAAAAGCCGGCAACCTCGACGGCCAGGACCTCAAGGTGCGCAAGAAAGGCAATGAGGTGATCGACTGCGTAGTGTCCGCCGACACCGTGACCATCGAGGGCGTGCCCTGCTACCTGCTGGTGATGATGAACATCACCGAGCGCAAACGCTCGGAGCTGGAGTTGGTGGCGGCCATCGAAGAAGTGATGCAGGACGCCTCATGGTTCAGCCAGACCCTGATCGAAAAACTGGCCAACGCCAAAAGCGTCAACAGCCCCAACCTGCCGAACGTGGCGTTCACCGACCTCACCGCCCGCGAGCGCGATGTGCTGGGCCTGATCTGCGAAGGCCTGGCGGATAAAGAGATCGCTTCGCGGCTGAAACTGGCGCCCAACACCGTGCGTAACCACGTGGCCACGGTCTACTCCAAACTGAACGTGCACAGCCGCAGCGCGGCCATCGTCTGGGCCCGTGAGCGCGGGCTGTTCGCCGGTGAATTGCGCCTGAAAAACAAGCCGTAAAGTGCAAATGCACTAGTGCGGCTAGTGCGAATTCGCCTTATTGCAAACGGGGGCAAGCCATACCCTTCAAGGCATCACATTGATGCCCTGAAGGAACCTGGATGTTTACCGTGTCCCAACTGAGAAACTGCATCGAAGAAGGCTTGTCGCCCCTGACCTGCGAATTCACCCTGTGCCGGGATGCGTCCCTGACCCTCAAAGTATTCGACGCCGAAACCGGCCGGGTGGATTTGGTGGTCACCGGGATCAGCACCAACCGCTTGCAAACCCCGCAAGACGTGGAAAAGATGGTCGAAGAGCTGCGCTACGAGCTGCACAGCAACACGGTGGGCAAGCTCACCCTGGATGATTTGCCTTCAACGACGCCCCAATGAAATAGAACACCCCGCCCACCGCGATAAACGCCCCCAGCATGTAGAACATGCTGTAGGCCGGCAGGCTGGCCAGCACCAGCCCGCACAGCACCGGCCCCAGCGCCGCGCCCAGGTTGGACAGGTTTTGCGCGCCGTAATACATGCCCCGCAGGTGGTCCGGGGCAATCCGGTCGATGAACATGTATTCAGCCGGGAACACGATAATCTCCCCCACGGTAAACACCGCCATCGCCAGCACCCACCACAGCACGCTGGTGGACAGTGCAAAACCCACCAACCCCAGCATGAACATGCCCAGGCCCGCGATCAGCCACTGGCTCAGGTGACGGTGTGAAATGCGTCGGCCAATCACGTACTGCAAGGCAATCACCAGCACGGCGTTGGTGGTCAGCACAGCGCTGACCACTGTGTAGGTGTAATCCGCCGTGGTGGTGGTCACCAGGTATTGCGACAGCCACGCGGTGAACTGCCCATACACCACAGCACTGAGCAAACCGCCAATCGTGAAGCACACCAGCCGGTGATCGCGCAGCAGCACGCGGCCGACGGCAAAGAACGACACTGGCTTTTGCGTGGCCTCGACCGGGGCCAGGGTACGATCTCCCCAACGCCAATAAAGCAGGAAAAATCCCACCCCCAGCAACGCCGACAAGATAAACGGCAGGCTGATATCCAGCTTGGCCACCAAGGCCCCAAAGGCTGGCCCAACGGCATAGCCAATATTGGTGAGGGTGTACTTGATGGAGAACACTTCGCTGCGCGCATCAAAGGGCAGCAGGCTGGCAAAACCGGCTTTGACCGCAATATCGATGACCGCATAAGCCAGGTTGATCAGGATCAGGCAGCCATAGAACAGCCAGATGCCATCGGCCAGCACCGTGCCGATAAACCCCAGGACGAACAACCCGCTCAAGGCCAGCAGCAGCCGATAGTTATTGATGCGATCGACCAGAAAACCGCCATACACGCTGAGCAGGGAACCGACGACCAATGAACTGCCGATCACCAGGCCGACCTGCGTGATGTCGAGGGCAAAGTGACGGGAGAGGTAAATGACCAGGTAGGGGAACGTCATCGCCTTGGCCAACGTCAGCAACAACGTGGCGGCCAGCAACAGGTTCACGGTGCGGGGGTAGTTTCTTATGGTGGCAAGCATCCTGCTCTCATTGTTTGACGGAAAACACGGGGGTCGCGACGAGCCACCTTAACGTAAGCCTGCGCAAAAAGCAGGCGTACCTGAGCAGTGTTCCCGCGAGATATTTGTGTAGCCCACATAAGGTCCAGGCATGCGACAACATCGCTGCTGACTTCCTTTATCAGGCACTGCACATGCACTACGAATCAGCAGCATCAACCCCCTTGCTGGACACTCTGAACACCCGGGACTCCCTGTTGAAATCCCGGCTGACCAGCCAAATCTCGACATTGAATGACGAGGTACTCGACAAACTTAAACAGCAACCCACGTTCTCCCGGTTCGTGCAGCAGGCATTCGACCAGGCGTTTACCGCGTTACCCGCCCCCCTCGACTTGAACGCCATTTTCATCAACGCCCACACCCTCGCGCAACAGCCTGATGCGCACGCGCCTAAGCCCTTGCTGCCAACGCTGATGGACGCGGTCGCGGCAAGGATCGTGAGAGGCAAGCTCATCACCTATGCCACTGGAGCGGTGAGTTTTCATCGCACCCTTGGCGCAGAGAGCAGCATTGAAGCTGTCACCGGTATCACCGGCGTCGCCTTCGAAGCCTTCCTCGATACCCTGGCCAATAACCTGGAAGCCAGGTTCAAGGCGTATCTGGACGACTACTGGAACGGCCCCATCGGCCCGACCGATGTTCGCTCGCACAAGGATTGGGTTGCGGAAAAACACCTTGAAATAATGAAAACCGAAGTCGCGCTGCTCAAAGCTGACGGCGTACTTGAAACCAGCGATGAACTGTTACTTATGCAGGTCGCCCGACGCCCGGATGCGCTATCACGTGCAACCCTGGCAGGCTATCGGCCCTGCGCGTACGGGTTGGCCGTCAAAGACCCATTGTCCACCGACATTCCCCTCTATGGCGCATTCCTCATCACCTCTCGAGACCAGGACGATGCCCAGGTCCGGCAGGAAGGCGAACGCCCTGCACTTCAAGTGCGCGCCATCACACCCGGGGCCAACGTCGGCAAGGTGCTGTTGTTCTTGCCGGGTAGCGGTTTTGAGGCGTTTGACTCGCTCGCAAGCCTTGACCGTGAACTGCATCGACGGTTGAACAGCCCGGGCGAATTCCCCGGCATTGTGCGGCTGATGGAGGAAAAAGATCGCGCAAGCGGCCTCGCCTTTCATCAACAGCAGATAGAGAGCGACCAATTCCGATACATCGAACGGCTAGAGTCGATTTTCAGCGACTGTATTGACTCGATTTACAGGCAAGTACACGCACAATTCACTTGGATGGTGGGGCATTACCAAAGGCAAAACGAGGACGTGGACAGCACCCAATTGCCCGCCAGCCTTGACCGCGTGACTGACCTTGCCCGGGCATTCGACGCCAGCGGCGTGTTGGCGGCCAGGCACCACAAACAGATTCAGCTGCAGCTCAAACAGTTCCTGAAAGAGGCGTCCTCCACCGACAAGCTGGCGTGGGAGGCTGCTGTGCGTGAGTACAGCAATCAGTTGATTGAACTCAACGCTCCGAGCGGGTTGCCATCGCTGTCGCAGTACAGCGACCCGGGGACATTACTGGCCTACAGCAATGAGCAGTTGGCGAATGCACTGGAGGCAGAGTACGCCCTGACCGTCAACCCGGATGACATTATTGTCCACACCAAAAGCTATGTGGTGCGGCAGGCTGGGGCCTATGTAGTGGGTGGAAAACCTCATCCTTCAGAGCCGGGCGCCAGACTATTTGATGCGCGCAAGCGGACGCTGACCGAACTGGCCCTGGAAAATGTGGAATGGCTGGACCTCAATTTCATCAATTTCTCCAGGCTGACCGATACCGAGCAAGCGCCCTTTACTGCACTGTCCACCGCCCAGGTCAAAGACCTGGTGCGCAAGGTCAACATCGGCGATAGCTACGAACGGTTCCTGAAGGCACGCCTGGTGACGTCCGATGCGGCAAAAAGCGAGCAGCAACGCTACACACAGGTAATGGCCCTGCAGCTGCGCGTCGATGCACTGGAGGCAAAAATAGCAGGCGACTTCCTGCCAGACAGGCTGAACCGGGGTTTCAACTGGGTGATGACCGTGCTCGCCGGCCCCACCGATGACGACAAGCGAGGCAAGGTCGAAGAACACCGAATTATTGTCAGCTGCTTGAAATTGAGAGGCGAGCGAGTCCGTGGCGTCCTGGTATTTACCACGGCCGCACACAGCGTTGCCTCGATGGTGGTGTATACGCCGCAAGCAAGCGGTGGCCGCGTGTTTCACGAATACGCCGACGCCTCCGCCATGCGCCGTGACTTCATCAACCACAGCGCCTGGCGAGAGTACCTGATCGAACGCACAGCGTTGAGCGCCCGAGCGAGAATCCGCAGCGTCCTGAGCGGTGGGGCGCAGGAGCTGGTCATAGCGTTGACCCGTATTGCCGACAACTTCCTTGAAGAGGCCTATCGAGTCGAAGCCTCAACCGTCATCAATGATGCCAATGCTCAATCCACCAGTACCCAGGAAGCCAACTTCGAATCCTCCACAACACTCCTCACGGCGGCACTGGACCTGGCGACGATGTTTCTGCCGGTCAAAATCATGCTGCCGATCGGCCTGGCCAGAAGCATCCTGTCAGTGATTAATGCCGTAGAGGCCGCGCAGGTGGGCGACCGGGCGACAGCCGCTCAGTCTATCGTGCGCGCGTTCGGCGAACTGGTGGGCGCGGTAATCGACGGTGCTGTGGGCGTGGGCAGCGCACGTGCGGCCGCAACGTTACGCCCGACGAGCCAGGGGCTTGATCCAAAGCTTTCGTTGGCAACCAAACCCGATGGAATAACATCCCTCGCAGGGTGGGAAGCCCATCACATCTACGTGCGCGATGTCGTGGAGCCAAACACCTTTCAGGCGCCCCTGCATTTCCTGCTGGACAAGGGCCGCTGGTATTCGATACGCCGTGACAGCGATACCCAGGTGTGGCGGCTCAAGGACCCACGACGAGCACCCAGCGCCTACAAAGGCGACCCTCTCTTTCGTGACAGTCAGGGCCTATGGGGAATTCGCTCGCCGGGCTTAAGCGGTGAAGGCCTGGGCCTGTTGGGGGGCGCTCCCACGCCGACGGCAGCCGAAAGAGCATTGATGGACCTGTTCCCCTATCTGGATACGCAGCAGGTTCGGCAGGTGTTTTCCTTGTTCGTGTTCCCTTACGGGCGGGTGCATGAACTCGAAATGTCATTGGTCCATCGACTAAGGACCTCGCTGAGGCTGCCGGATGAATATCATCAGTACTTGATGGCAACACCCGGGCAGTTCGACACGCTGATCAGAGGGCGGCGCCTGTCGAGCACACTGACGCCAAGCCCCGTGGAGCCATCCGCCGGGCCAAGCCGCCAGATACAGGGCCCCGCCCCGAGCCCCAGTGCTGCGCCAACCGAGCAACGCTTTCTGGATTGGGGACAAACCCTGGATCTCAGCACCCACAGGACGGTCCAGGAGCGCCCGCAGTTCTGGCACCGCTCCACCCCACAGTCAGGCCCGAACGCGCCGGAATATATTCAGATAGGTGAGCAGCATTACGCGACATTACCCGGCGGCAGTGCAGAAACCGGCGCAGTGATCGTGCCGAATAACCGTCGATACTCCACGTTCAGGGAGTTTGAAGACCTGCTTCACTACAACCTGTACGACCAACCCCGCCTCGGGGTCTACAGCCCTTCACTCAACAGATGGTTGATCAGCCTGGTGACCTATCAGCGCCCTCTGATCCGGTACATTGAAGCGGCGTTCCCTTTCTTTGCCTCTCGAAGCACCCGGCAAATAGCCGAGGCGCTATTCGCCAACACCAATCCGGCAGGGCTGACCACCGACGGCTATTTGCGTTTGTTGAACACGATTAGTGACTGGCGAAGCTGGTTGAGCATGCCCTCCTTCACCGCAAGCGACCCGCTCATGTTGCTCTCCAGACATCCAGTAACACCCCGCTATAATTTTTGGACGTTAAACCACGGTCACACCGAGTTCTCCCTTCTGGAGTTGAGCACTTCTCGAGTAGCTGGGAACCTTGCAGCACAAGCCTTCCAACAACAAAACGATGTGACAACCCGCGCCCTGATGAGCAATTTATTAAGAGGCAGCGGGTATGAGGTGTTTGAACTCGCGGCCCAGGATCATTTTCTCTTCAGGCGCAGAGGCCACTCCATTGTTTACTGGCTGTCGCTGCGCAGAACCCCGTCAAATACGCTCGCTTACCGAAACTACATCGAACCCGGCCCTCAGCGAAACAGCTTTCAAAACCTGCCGCCAACGATCCGCGCAATGGCGTCCCAGGCACATGCCAATGGCGACTTTGTGCCCTTGATCGGGGTTCTACGGATAAATCGAAGAGCCGGCGTTGTGACGCCGTTTATATTCAGGCCCTGAGGCCGTCCGGACGCAGGCGCATAGAATCATCGCGCCTGCTAACCTTGCGCCAGCCCTTTCGCGAGCCTGACAACAATGAAAACAGCCCTGTCCCGAACCAAGCTCCTCGCCAGCACGCTGGTGGTCGCTGCCGCGATCGGCGGCGCGGCGTATTACCTGATCGACCGGCAGGCGGTCACAGGCCTGGTGGGCGGTACCGGGTACAACGAAGACCAACTGAATGAAGGCGATGTGGCAGACCTCCACACACTGACGCTGCCGGAAGCGAAAAAACGCCTGAATTACCTGGTGCTCGATGCGCGCGACAGCATCAACCAGATCGCAATGATGGAAAGCCTGCGCCTGGAAATCGCCCCGGCGTCGAACGCAGACAAAGCACCCACCGAGAAGAAAGAGCTGCGTTATGACGAGCCTTTCGTGCCTTTTCCGGCGGCTCAGCTCAAAGCCGCACTGGAAGCCCTCCGGCAGCAAACGCCCACATTTGATCAGGTGTTCTTCGACAACCAGTCGGGGCTGAAGCTGGACGTGGAACCCATCCGCGAGGTACTCAAGCGCGGCGCCCTGCCGGATCAGCGCCATGAGGAACGTTATGCGGTGCAGACCGTATATTGGCGCGACGGCACGCAACAACCCTTTGCCACGGCAGGGGTTGAAGATGCCGACGCGCAGGACGCCGCCAAGGCCGAACTCAACACCAACAAACCGGCTGAACGCCTCAACGTCGCCCTCACGTATCAAACCTACCCGTCCTTCAGGAAGATCGTGCTGGACGCGGCCCATCCGAAAGCTTCGGGAGAAGAAGGCGACACCTACAAATTGACGGCTCTGGCGGACGACCGCGCCTCCCTGCTGCTGGCCACACCCAAGGGCAAAACCGTCGTCATCCAGGGCCTGACGGCCGAGGGCAGAACCCTCTACAGTGGCGGCAGCAGTTCCAACTCCTCACCCACCGCCGAGCAAAAGGCCAACCTGCGCACCTACTACGACGAACTGCTGCGGGTGCAGGCCAATATCTCCCGCTACGCCACCAGTGCCGCATTGCAGGAGCACCTTGAGCAATTCGTCAAAGGCTTGCCGGACACCGCCAGCCCCCTGACCAATGTGCACGCCACCTACCACTTCGAAGACACCCCGGCGAGCATCGTCATCTACCTGCTCGACCCGGCCCAGCCACAAACCCAGACGTTTGAGATGCACAACAGCGTGCCGGCCCAAGCGCGCTACATCGCCTACGACAACGCCACCGACAAAAACGGTTTTATCGATAACAAGGGCCAGTGGGTGGTCAAGCCACGCTTCGAGCGCATCGAATACACCCAGATGCCGAACGTGTACCACATGCAGGTCGGCAGCACGGCGCAGAAAGACGGCTGGAGCGAACTGCACTTCAAGTACTTTGCGTTTGCGCCCGGTACGAATGTGCTCAAGGAGCTGCCGTTCGACATTATCGAAAAACCGATCAACGACAACCTGATGATCGTCGAGCGCGACACCAACGGCCCCTACGGCGTGTACGACGTGAAGAAACAACAGGTCGTGGTGCCAATGAAATACGTCAACGTGCAGGTGGTGGGCGACCTGTTTATTGGCCGCCCGGGCCTGAAAACCTACGAGCGTGAAGCGGATTACGGCGTGTGGAACCTGGCAGGCAAGGAACTGCTGGCACCGCGTTTTTCCAGCATTGAAGTGATCGGCGATTACCTCTACACCACCACGGGCGAAGGTCAGCAAAAAGACGTCTACACCCTGAAACTGCAAAAGCTCAACCCGCCGGGCACCACCACCGTCGGCGCGTTTATCGGGGGCCAGCCGCAACTGGTGCAAGACCGCAAAACCCGCAAATTCAGCCTGATCAACCCTCAAGGTAAAACCCTGTCCATCAACCTGCCGTACGATGAAGTCGAGCCCTTCTCCAACGGCATGGCCGTGGTGAAAAAGGCCAACCGCTACGGCGCCGTCGACACCGAAGGCAAGCTGCGCGTACCGCTCAAATACACCACCCTCAACGCCTTCCAGAAAAACCTCGCCTCAGCGGAAATGGAAGGCTTCAAGGGTTTGGTGCTGATTGACAGGAACAACGCCGTGGTGAAAAAACTCGGCGCGTACACCACCTATAACACGCCGACCAACAGCAATGACGCCACGTACAGCATCTGGGATGAAACCGAGGAAAACCGCGTAAATGTGTTTGATGCCGATGGGGTACAGGTCGATAGCTACGAGCGCGAATAACCGCCTTAATCAAGATTGGGGCCGCTTCGCAGCCCAGCGGGAGCAAGCTCCCTCGCCACAAAAGGCGGGCCAGGGTTATAGCCATGCTGCGTCCCACAGTGGGTAATCGCCGATATGTTCGACCAGGCCGGCTCGCAAAGGATTGGCGATGATGTAACGGGCGATCCGGATCAAGTCGTCTTCAGCCCGCGTTGCTTGGTCGTGATAACCACTTTGCCAAAAAGCCCCATGGGCTGCGCAGGCTCGATTGATCGTCAACGTACTGCGCGACTTCACACGTTTCATCACCTGCGGCAACGTTGCGCTTCGCAACTCAAACAGCCAGTGGAAGTGGTCCGGCATGATCACCCAAGCCAGAGAGCTGATCAGCCCGAGATCATGGGCCTGCTTAAGCTCCGCAACCAGTAACCTTCCCAAACGGAAGTCAGTAAACAGGGGACGCCGCTGATAAACCACGGCCGTCACCAAATAGGCACGACCTGACTCTGAAAAACGCCCACGTCGTAACAAATGAGAATTGAGCGGTTGTGGCAATCCTTTGCTCGCTTAAATTGATGAGTGCCCATTCAACCTAGCAGTCAGCACCCACAACCCTGCGCAATACAGTTTCCCTATGTGTCCACGCCCCCTGTGGCGAGGGAGCTTGCTCCCGCTGGGCTGCGCAGCAGCCCCAAAAGCCCCGACCGATGACTACCTGGATGCACGCGGTGAAGCGGTTGGGGCCGCTTCGCAGCCCAGCGGGAGCAAGCTCCCTCGCCACAAAAAGCTGATCGCGATTGCCGACATGAAATAAATCCTGTAATTTTTCATGAAATTATTCGACATGAATTTCATGAACAAACAAGAAGAACTCGACGCGCTCGCCGTGCTGATCCACGACCTGCGCAAACACAAGAAGCTCACCCTCGCCCAGCTCGCGCAGAAGATCGAGCGCTCGGTGGGCTTTCTGTCCCAGGTCGAGCGCGGTCTGTCACGCCCCACCGTGGCTGACCTCACCGCCATCAGCCACGCCCTCGACGTGCCCACCACCTACTTCTACAGCCTGCCCAAGCCCAAGTTGGTGGAATGGGTCACGCGCCCCAACGAGCGGCGCACGGTGTATTACGCCAATGGCATCACCGACATCCTCGTCTCGCCCAGCATGAACGGCGCTTTCTCGATGCTCGACAGCCTGTTGGCACCCGGTGCCAACAGCGGCGAACAGACCATGAGCGACCGCGCCGAACAGGCCGGTTTTGTGCTCGAAGGTGAACTGACGCTGTGGGTCGAAGGCGAAGCCGATTCGGTAACGCTCGGCGCCGGCGACAGCTTCCACCTCGCCAGTTTCGCCCACTGCCGCTATGCCAACCTGACCGAACTGCCCGCCCGCGTGCTGTGGGTTTACAACTAGGAGCAACACCCGTGAAAAGCCATTCCTCCACGTTGCTGGCCGAAGTACGGACCTTCCGCCAGAACCACCCCGACGTGCGTTACGTTGACCTGATCGCCCTGGACATTCCCGGGCATTTCTACGGCAAGCGCTACCCGGTGGAGATGCTGGAAAAGGTCGCCGCCGGCAGCCCCTTGAAGCTGCCGCAAAACGCCGTGCTGCTGGGGGTTCAGGGCGGGCTGTTCAAGATTGGCGACTATTGCTTCAACGATGGCGATCCGGATGCCAACCGCCGCTTGGTACCCGGCACGCTGAAGCCGGTGAACTGGGAATCGCAGCCTTTGGGGCAAATGTTGATCACCTCCGACGGCACCGAAGCGCCGATCGAATTCGAACCCCGCGAAGTGCTCGCCAAGGTGCTGGAGCGCCTGCAACACAAAGGCATTCACCCGGTGGTGGCGTTCGAGCTGGAGTTCTACCTGTTCGACAAAAAACTCGACAACGGCCTGCCGCAGTTTGCCCGCGACCCATTGAGCGAGGATGCCGACGACCAGCCCAACCTGCACATCGAGCGTCTGTCGCGCTTCAGTGACGTGCTCGACGACATGGCCCAAACTGCCAAGGACCAGGGCATCGACATCACGGTGATCACCGCCGAAATCGGCCCCGGCCAGTTCGAGATCAATTTCGGCCACCTCGATGACGGCCTGCGCGCCGCCGACTGGGCCGCCCTGTTCTGCCGCAGCACCCGTGGCGTGGCACTCAAACACGGCTACCGCGCCAGTTTCATGGCCAAACCCTACCTGCAATACCCCGGCAGCGGCATGCATGTGCATGTCAGCCTGTATGACGGTGCGGGCAACAACCTGCTCGCCGCGCACCAGCAGCAACCGCTGCGTCACGCCGTGGCCGGTTGCCTGGAATTGCTGCCCCACTGCATGCCGATTTTCGCGCCGAACCACAACGCCTTCCGCCGCCTGGGCGGCACCGTCAACGCGGCGACCCGCGCTAGCTGGGGCTTTGAAGACCGTGACGCCTGCGTGCGTATTCCCGAGTCCGACCCGCGCAACCTGCGCATCGAGCACCGCCTGGCCAGTGCCGACGCCAACCCCTACCTGGTGCTGGCAGCAATTCTCGTTGGCCTGGAGCACGGTCTTGAGGCCAAGCGCGAGCCCATCACGCCCTTGAACGAGGACCGCACCAGCGGCACCGACTTCCCCCTGGAAATGCTCGACGCTGTACGCGCGATGAGGCACCAACCGGTATTGCGCGATAAGCTGGGCGGCGAATTTGTCGACGTGTACTGCGAGAACAAACGCCAGGATCACTTGGCCTTCCAGCAAGAGATTAACGCGCGGGAATATCGCTGGTTTCTCTAACCCTCAACCGGACTCACCGATGACCGACCAAAGCGCCCCGGCCCTCAAGGAAATCTTCAACGTTGAACGCCTGCGGCACATCGCCACCGAGATGACGGCGGTGTACCCCGCCTTCGACGCCATGGGTTTCCTCAAACACGCCACCGCCGGGCTGGCCGAGCTGTCGGTGATGCAGCGCATGGCGCGGGTCAGCGAAAGCCTGCACGCGGTGATCCCGCTGGATTATCCGCAGACCCTCAAGTTGCTTCACGCCCTCGCGCCGCGCCTGAACAGCGGTTTTGTCAGCCTGTTCCTGCCGCACTATGTGGCGAGTTACGGGCGCGAAGACTTCAAGCGCTCCATGGCGGCGCTCAAGTTTTTCACCCGCTTTGGCTCGTCCGAATTCGCCATCCGCCACTTCCTGCTGCATGACTTCAAGCGCACTCTGGCGGTGATGCAGGATTGGTCGCGGGATGACAACGAGCATGTGCGTCGTCTCGCCAGTGAGGGGTCGCGCCCTCGCCTGCCGTGGTCTTTTCGCCTCGCCGAGGTGCAGGCCAACCCCGAACTGTGTACGTCGATCCTCGACAACCTCAAGGCCGACAGCAGCCTGTACGTGCGTAAATCGGTGGCCAACCACCTTAACGACATCACCAAGGACCACCCGGATTGGGTGCTGAGCCTGATCGAAGGCTGGTCCCTGGACAACCCGCACACCGCCTGGATTGCCCGTCACGCCTTGCGCAGCCTGATCAAGCAAGGCAATACCCGCGCGCTGACGATCATGGGGGCCGGGGCCAGGGCGCAGGTAAAGATTCACAACCTTGAGGTCACACCGCCAGTGATCAAGCTGGGCGAGCGCATCAACCTGTCCTTTACCCTTGAATCCACCGCCGCCACCGCGCAAAAATTGGTGGTGGACTATGCCATCGACTACGTAAAAAGTACCGGTCACAGCGCCGCCAAAGTGTTCAAGCTCAAGGCATTCAGCCTCGGCGCGGGCGAGCATCAGCACATTCGGCGCGAGCAACATATCCGTGAGTTGACCACTCGCAAGCACTATCCCGGCAAACACGCGGTGCATGTTTTGATCAACGGCGAAAAGCTCGCCAGCGCCGAGTTCGAACTGCTGAAACCCTGACCTGAATCAAAGAAAAGGCTCTAGAACGGGCCTTTCAGCTATCAGGATTGTCGAACAATCCTGGATTTTTCAGTTGCGATCCATTATCATCCGCCGCCTTCTCGCTACCCGACGGGTAGTTGTTTCAATGTGTCACCCGAGGCGCCCATGTACCGTTTTTCGTTTCACCGCCCTTTGCTTGCCATCAGCCTGGGGCTCGTCTCCCATTGCGTTTGCGCAGCGTTGCAACCCCTGGCCGAAGCCCCGCTGGCCAGCGACACCGAGCTGCATTGCCACTTCAACCGCGACGCCAGCACCGACTGCACCACCACCTACCGCTACACAATCCTCAAGCCCAATGGCCGCGAAATGCTCTCGCGCATCGACTTCGACTACTCCGAAGGCGACGCCTTTGAAGTGATCAGCGCCGAGTCCACCCAACCCGGCGCCAAGCCGGTCAAGCTGGGCGCCGCGCAAATCGACACACGCACCGCGCCCAACCCCGACCAGGGTTTCAGCCGCGACAAGCAGACGTCGCTGGCCTTTCCCAACCTGCGTGTCGGCACCCAAATTCACTACACCGTGCGCGAACACCGTGCCGCCAAACCGCTGATGACCCAATTCCACTACGCCCTCAAGTTCGGCCCCAGCGCCGCCCGCCGCGACCGCTTCAAGGCGCGTTTTACCGCCGAGCGGCCGATCCAGTGGCGCAGCGAGCTGTTCGACGGTTTCAACGTGACGCCATCCGCTGACGGCAAAACGTTGGACGTGGTGCAAAAAACCCCGACCTACTTCAACTACATCAACGAATCTTCCATTGCCGCCCTGCTGGTTATTCCGCGCCTGGAAGTAGGCAGCGCTCTGGATCGCCAAGCGTATTTCGGTGACTTCGCCCAGCGCTACAACCAGATCCTCGGCGCCGGCCTGCCGCCGCAAAGTGCCGCTGCGGTGGCTGCCACGCGAGGCTTGCCACCCGCCGAGCAGGTCGCCGCGCTGATGCAGCACATCAACGATCACTACCGCTACCTGGGCGACTGGCGCGCTTCGGACCGCGGCTATGTACCCTTCAACCTGGCAGAGATCGAACAGCACGGTTACGGCGACTGCAAGGACTTGGCGACCCTGCTGACCGCCATGCTCAAGGCCAGCGGTATCCACGCCGAAACCGCGTGGGTCAGCCGTGGTGATGTGGTCGAATCCCTGCTGATCCCCGGCACCAACGCGCCGAACCACGCCATCGTGCGTGCCGAGGTGGACGGCCAGGTCTGGTGGCTCGATCCGACCAACCCGGTGTTCGCCCCGGGCCAGGTGATGCCCGACATCCAGGACCGCTGGGTACTGGTCAACAATGCCAAGGGTGAAGTGCGCGAAGAACACATCCCGCTGGAACGCCCCGAAACCACCCTGCGCCTGGACAAAACAGTGCACCTGGATAAACAGGGCAATGGCGCAATCGAGGCCACCATCACCTTCAGCCGCCTGCCGCTGATGCACCTGAGCGTCGCCGACCGCCAGCAAGGCAGCACCGCTACCGACCAAAACATCTGCGCCAACTTCGGCAACGACATCAGCGACTGCCACATCACCCGCCCACCCACCGCGTTTGTGGTGCACGACGGCTACACCGTCAACGCCCGACTGAACGACCAGCGCGCCCTTGAAAAACTGGCCAACGACTACGTCTACACCGACCCGTTGCTGAAGGCGCAGTGGGAAGGTTTCATCAACTACCGCCGCCACGGGCAACAGGCCGATTTGTATTTGGGCAACCCTGAAATCACCGACTACACCATCACCCTCACCGGCGGGCAGATGGAAAAAGCCATCCCCGGCTGCCAGGTCCGCTCGCCGTGGTACGACTTGGTGCTGGAAGGGCAACGCAAGGACGGTGAATTGCGTTACCACTACCTGCTGACTCAGAAAAAACGCTGGCTGACCCATGCTGAAATTGCCAGCGAAGCGTTTGGCAAGATGATTGACGACGCACGAGCATGCGCGGAACAGGTGCATCAGGTGGTGAAACTCTAACCCCCGACGCGGTTTATAGGTGGGAGCTGGCTTGCCTGCGATAGCGGTGGGTCAGCTTGCACATTTATCGCTGAGATACCGCTATCGCAGGCAAGCCAGCTCCCACATTTTCAATCCATCGTGTCAGTTGGACTCGCCCAGCAACAACCCTTGCTCCCGCACGCACAATTCCACCACGTAATCCCACAACACCCGCAGCCGCACCGATTTATGCAATTCCCGCCGCGAGCTGATCCAGTAACTGCGCGATATCCCCTCCCCCGGCAGCAACGGCACCAGGTCCGGGTCGCCCGCCGCCATAAAGCACGGCAACACGGCGATGCCCAAGCCTGAGCGCGCCGCCTGGTGCTGGGCAATTACGCTGGTGCTGTGAAACACCACCCGTGGGTTGCGGCAAAAACTGCTGAGAAACTTCAGCTCCTGGCTGAACAACAAATCATCCACGTAATCGATCCACGCATGGGCCGCGAGGTCTTCGCGTTTTTCGATGGGTGGGTGGCGGTCCAGGTAAGTGCGGCTGGCGTAGAGCGCGAGGCGGTAGTCGGTGAGTTTGCGTGTGACGAGCTGGTCGACACTGGGGCGTTCGAGGTGGATGCTGATTTCCGCTTCGCGGTTGAGGATGCTGACAAAGCGCGGCACGGCCACCAGCTCCACTTCCAACCCGGGATAGCGCTCAAACAACCCGCACATGCGGCTGGCAAGGAACATCACGCCCAACCCTTCGGCCACACCGAGGCGGATCTTGCCCAAGGGCGCGGCCGAATGGGTGAGTTCGTCTTCGGCCAGGAGTGCGACGTTTTCCATGGCTTCGGCATGTTTGAGCAGGGCCTCGCCGGCGGGGGTCAGCTCGTAGCCCTGGGCGTGCTGCACAAACAGCGCGGTGCCGAGGCTTTTTTCTATAGCCTCAATGTGCCGGGCCACGGTGGCGTGTGTGGTTTTCAGGCGCTGCGCGGCGGTGAGCAAGCGCCCGCTGCGCTGCAGTTCCAGAAAATACCGCAGATCATTCCAGTCGAACATGTCGCCTCACTCCCTTGGACATACGTATTTCCCGAGCCCTGCCCCGCACCTTGTGGTGAGCGAGTTTGTTGTGGCGAGCGAGCTTGCTCGCGCTGGGCTGCGTAGCGGCCCTAAAACCTGAGCCCCCGATACTTCAGAAAGACAACGGCGACCCTTCAAGGGGCCGCTACGCGCCCCAGCGCGAGCAAGCTCGCTCACCACAAGAGGCCGCGCAACCGATGCTGCTGTTTAAAAACGCACAGCAGCTGGGTAAAAACTAACATTTTTAAGACGAAAACTAACAACTAGGATGGGGCCAATAAGAAAAACAAGCGAGACCTCAGATGCCCATTGCAGCTGCTGATTACGATTACGTGGTAGTAGGCGCCGGCCCCGCAGGCTGCCTGCTGGCCAATCGACTGTCCGCCAACCCCGCCCACCGCGTGTTGCTGCTCGAAGCCGGTGGCCGCGACAACTACCCCTGGATCCACATCCCCGTCGGCTACCTGTTCTGCATCGGTAACCCGCGCACCGACTGGTGCTTCAAGACTGAAGCCCAGGAAGGCCTGCAAGGCCGTGCGTTGAGTTATCCGCGCGGCAAGGTACTGGGCGGCTGCTCGTCGATCAACGGCATGATCTATATGCGCGGCCAGGCCCGTGACTACGACGGCTGGGCCGCAGAAGGCAATGCAGGCTGGGCCTGGAAGGATGTGCTGCCGCTGTTCAGACTAAGCGAAAACCATTTTGCCGGTGACTCCGAGTTTCACAGCGACGGTGGTGAATGGCGTGTCGAGCAACAGCGCTTGCACTGGCCGATTCTGGACGCTTTTCGTGACGCGGCGGCGCAAAGTGGCATCGCATCGGTCAGCGATTTCAATGAGGGCGACAACGAAGGTAGCGGTTACTTTCAGGTCAACCAGAAGGCCGGGGTGCGCTGGAATGCGGCCAAGGCGTTTCTCAAACCGGTCCGTCATCGCCTGAATCTTACGGTGCTGACTGAAGTGGAAGTCGACCGCGTAGTGCTGGAAAACGGCCGGGCGTCTGCAGTGGTCGGGCGTCAGCACGGGCAGCAGGTGAGCTGGAAGGCGCGCAAGGAAATCGTGCTGTGCGCAGGCTCCGTGGGCTCGCCGGGCATTCTGCAACGCTCGGGGATCGGCCCCTCGAACATACTCAAACCCTTGGGCATCAATGTGCTGCATGAACTGCCCGGCGTGGGCGGCAACCTGCAGGATCACCTGCAACTGCGGCTGATCTACAAACTGGAAAACGCCCGCACCCTGAACCAGATCGCCGGCACCGTTTGGGGCAAGATGGGCATGGGCCTGCGCTACCTGTATGACCGCAGCGGTCCCTTGTCGATGGCGCCCAGCCAGCTCGGCGCGTTTGCCCGTTCCGGCCCGGAGCAAACCTCGGCCAACCTTGAGTACCATGTGCAGCCGCTGTCCCTGGAGCGCTTCGGCGAACCGTTGCACGCCTTCCCGGCATTTACCGCATCGGTCTGCGACCTGCGCCCGCAAAGCCGTGGCCGTATCGATATCCGCTCGGCGAACCCGGGGGATGCGCCACTGATCCGGCCTAACTACCTCAGCCACCCGGAAGACTTGAGGGTGGCCGCCGATGCCATCCGCCTGACTCGCCGCATTGTCGGCGCGCCAGCCCTACGCCCGTTCAAACCGGTGGAATACCTGCCCGGCGACTCACTGCAAACCGAAGAGCAACTGCACGAAGCCGCTGCGCGCATTGGCACCACGATCTTCCATCCGGTGGGCACCTGCCGCATGGGTGATGACAAGGGCGCTGTCGTCGATGCACAACTGCGCGTCCATGGCGTGCCCGGCCTGCGTATCGCCGATGCCTCGGTGATGCCACGGATCACGTCCGGCAACACCTGCTCACCTACACTGATGATCGCGGAGAAAGCCGCGCACATGATCCTTTCGCCGAACACAAGGAACCTTGCCCCCGAGAAAGAACCGGCTCATGCAATCTGAATAGCGGCGCCCCACCGGGCGCCGACAGTGGAACAACAATAAATAATCACTGTGAGGGATACCCGATGTCAGAACATGCTCAACCCCTGGGCTCGGCGATGGACGCGAGCACCCGTAACGACTCAAAGAAGGTCATCTTCGCCTCCTCTCTCGGGACGGTGTTCGAGTGGTATGACTTTTTCCTCTATGGCGCCCTGGCGGCGGTGATCAGCAAGCAGTTCTTTGCCGGGGTCAACGACACCACGGCGTTTATCTTTGCCTTGATGGCCTTTGCCGCAGGCTTCGTGGTGCGGCCGTTCGGCGCGCTGGTGTTTGGCCGGCTGGGCGACATGATCGGGCGCAAATACACCTTCCTCGTCACCATTATTCTGATGGGTGTGGCGACCTTCTGCGTCGGGCTGTTGCCGACCTACGCAAGCATCGGCATTGCCGCGCCGATCATCCTGATCGTGTTGCGCATGCTGCAAGGCTTGGCGCTGGGCGGCGAATACGGCGGGGCTGCCACCTATGTGGCCGAGCATGCACCGGCGGGCAAACGCGGCTTTCACACCAGCTGGATTCAATCCACGGCGACCCTCGGCCTGCTGCTGTCATTGCTGGTGGTGTTGGCCTGCCGCTACTTCACCGGCGACCAGTTCGAAGTGTGGGGCTGGCGTATTCCGTTCCTGTTTTCGATTGTGCTGCTGGGTATTTCCACCTGGATCCGCATGAGCCTGCATGAGTCGCCTGCGTTCCTGAAAATGAAAGAGGAAGGCAAGGCCAGCAAGTCGCCGATCCGCGATTCGTTCGGCAAATGGGAAAACCTCAAGATCGTGCTGATCGCACTGTTCAGCATCAACGGCGGGCAAGCGGTGACCTTTTATGCGGCGCAGTTCTATGTGCTGTTCTTCCTCACCCAGTTCCTGAAAATGGACCCGGCCCTGGCCAACATGCTGCTGATCATCAGCGTGGTGATCGGCGCACCGTTCTTCATTCTGTTTGGCTGGCTATCGGACAAGGTCGGGCGTAAACCGGTGTTGATGCTCGGCCTGCTGCTGGCCACCGCGCTGTACTTCCCGATCTTCAAAAGCCTGGCGCACTACACCAACCCGGCGATGGACCAGGCCAGCCACCAGGCGCCGATCACCGTACTGGCCGACCCAGCCACGTGCACCTTCCAGTTCGACCCGGTGGGCAAGGCTAAATTTGACAGCCCGTGCGACAAGGTCAAAACCTTCCTGGTCAAGCAGGGCCTGCCCTACAGCAGCAGCGCTGCCCCGGCAGGCAGCCCGGTGCAGGTGAGCGTGGGTGACGTGCGCATTGATGGCTTCGACGAAGCGGCCCTGCGCGGTGCCGTGACCCTGGCCGGCTACCCCAGTTCGGCGGATGTGGCGCAGGTCAACAAAACCATGGTGGTGGTGCTGATCGTGGCACTGATCCTGATCGCAGCCATGTGCTACGGCCCCTTGGCGGCCTTGATGGTGGAGTTGTTCCCGACGCGTATCCGCTACACCTCGATGTCGCTGCCCTACCACATCGGTAACGGCTGGTTTGGCGGGTTCCTGCCAACCGTGTCGTTTGCCCTGGTGGTCTACACCGGCGATATCTTCTACGGCCTGTGGTACCCGGTGGCGGTGACCGGGGTGAGCCTCATCGTGGGGTTGTTCTGCCTCAAAGAAACCCGGCATGTGGATATTGATAAGAACTGACCCGATCTCCTGAACACTGGAGATCCCCTGTGGGAGCGGGCTTGCTCGCGAAGGCGGTGGATCAGTCACAGATGAGTTGACTGATACTCCGTATTCGCGAGCAAGCCCGCTCCCACATTTGTTTTGCGGTGATCACACAAATTGCTGTACATCCATACAGATAATGGTTGATCTAAGCTCTTCGACTGAGCATCCTGCAAGGCATCAACCCGATCTGATGTGATGAGCATGCAGCTGTACCTCTGTGAAAAACCTTCCCAGGCCAAGGATATCGCGGCCGTTCTTGGCGCCAGCCGCCGCGGCGACGGCTGCTGGGTGGGGAATGGGGTCACGGTCACCTGGTGCATCGGCCATTTGCTGGAAACCGCCCCGCCCGACGCCTACGACGCCAAATACAAACGCTGGGTACTGGCTGACCTGCCGATTGTCCCGGAAAAATGGAAGATGCAGGTCAAGCCAAAGACGGCCAGCCAGTACAAGGCCGTCAAACGGCTGCTGGGGGAAGCCCAGGCGTTGGTAATCGCCACAGACGCCGACCGTGAAGGCGAAATGATCGCCCGCGAGCTGGTGGAGCATTGCCGTTATCGCGGGCCGATCCAGCGGTTGTGGTTGTCGGCGCTGGACGATGCCTCCATTCGCAAGGCGCTCGCGGCGCTCAAGCCCGGCGTCGAGACGTTCAGCCTGTATCACTCGGCGTTGGGTCGCTCGCGCGCCGACTGGCTGATCGGCATGAACATGAGCCGTTTGTTTACCTTGCTCGGGCGCCAATCCGGGTATCAAGGCGTGTTGCCGGTGGGCCGTGTGCAAACACCCACCTTGCGGCTGGTGGTGGACCGCGACCGCAGCATTGCCGATTTCATACCGGTGGCTTACTGGGCCATCGATGTCGACCTTCGCCACGAACGCATGACCTTCACCGCCCAATGGCGCGCCGCCGAGGATGCCTGTGACGATCAGGGCCGCTGCCTCAACCCGCAATTGGCCCGGGACGCTGCCGATGCGATGCGAGACGCCGCCACAGCGCGGCTGGTCAAGCTGCGAACCGAGCGTATGCGCGAGGTCGCCCCCCTGCCCTTCGACCTGGGTACCTTGCAGGAAATCTGCTCCAAAAAGCTCGGCCTCGGCGCACAGGAAACCCTGGACATCGCCCAATCACTGTACGAAACCCACAAGGCCATCACCTACCCGCGTAGCGATTGCGGTTATCTGCCACTGAGCCAGCACAGCGAGGCGCCAAAAATCCTCTCAGCGCTGGCTCGCGCGGATGCGACGGTGAATGAGCTGATGCCGCATATCGACGCTCAACGGCGCTCACGGGCATGGAATGACGCCAAAGTCAGCGCTCACCACGGCATCATTCCTACCGGCGCAGGCAAGGATGTCAGCCAGCTCGCCGGTAAACATCGCGCGGTCTACACCTTGATTCGCGCGCGCTATCTGGCGCAGTTCCTGCCAAACCATGAATACGACCGCACCCAAGCGGATTTCGACTGCGCGGGTTTTGCGCTGCGCGCGGTGGGCAAAGTCGTGATCGAACCGGGCTGGAAACGCGCCTTGCCCGAAGCGCTGGCACCGGCGAAAGGGCGGGAAGCGCCAGCACCGCAAGCCTTGCCGATGCTGGTACAGGGCCAGGATTACGCGGTCGCCAAGGTCAACCTCAAAGACCTCTGGACCCAGCCACCCAAGCCGTTCACCGAAGGTGACCTGATCAAGGCGATGAAAAACGTCGCCAAACTGGTGGAGGACCCGCTGCTCAAGCAAAAACTCAAGGACACCACCGGCATCGGCACCGAAGCGACTCGCGCCGGGATCATCCAGGGGCTGCTGGACCGTGGTTATCTGATGAAAAACGGCAAGGCACTGTCAGCCACGCCAGCGGCGTTCAGCCTGATCGATGCGGTGCCCCGCGCCATTGCCGACCCGGGCACCACGGCTATTTGGGAGCAAGCGCTGGACATGGTGCAAAGCGGTGAAATGAGCCTGGAGGAATTCGTGGCCAAACAGGCGGCCTGGATGAGTAAGCAGGTGGCGCGCTGCAACGGCATGCGCATGACCATTACCGGCCCGGCAAGCCCGGCCGGTCGAGGCGCAGTCCCCTGGAAAAAGAAACGCAAGGCGGCACCGCGCAAGACGGCAGCCAGCCCCAAGCGCGCGAAAAAGCCCTCAACCGCCGGGTAAACATCGAAAAAATCCGGTGAATGACGTTTTTCGACGGGTTTGATGCCGCTTTGGACCTTGCTCCGCCACAGGCCGTCTAGGATTCTGTAGGGGACCGTGTCTACTAACAACAACACCGGAGTGGCCGCCATGAAAACCGTCGCAGAAGTGCTCAAAGCCAAGGACCAGAAGAATCAGGAAGTCCATGTCATCAAACACGACCACACCGTGTTTGAAGCACTGGTCCGGATGTCGGAAAAAAACGTCGGCGCCTTGCCGGTCGTACAGGATGGCGTGGTGGTAGGCATCATCAGTGAACGTGATTACGCACGTAAAATCATGCTCAAGGGGCTGTCGTCGGTCACCACCAAGGTCCATGAAGTGATGAGTTCTCCGGTGATCACCGTCGACACCCATAAAAAGGTCGATGAATGCATGAACATCATGACCGACAGTCACCTGCGCCACCTGCCCGTGGTCGAAGACGGCAAACTGCTGGGCCTGCTGTCCATCGGCGACCTTGTGAAGGAAGCCATTGCCGAGCAGGCAGAGCTGATCAAACAGCTGGAGCAGTACATCCGCGGCGAATAGGGGAACCCATGCTCGACACCCTGGAACATCAAGAGGACCACCTCGATACCCTGCACCGGGCCATGGCCGAACGGCGCTTTCTGGTGCTGACCGGTGCAGGGATCAGCACGTCGTCGGGTATTCCGGACTACCGCGACAGTGAGGGCGTGCGTCGGGGCAAGGCCCCCATGATGTACCAGGAATTCCTGGCCACCCCGCAAGCGCGCCGCCGCTACTGGGCCCGGGCAATGCTGGGGTGGCCTCGGGTGCGCATTGCGCAGCCGAACAAGGCCCACCTGGCACTGGCGACACTTCAGGAACGCAAGCGCATCAGTGGGCTCATCACGCAAAACGTCGACACCTTGCACGACCAGGCAGGCAGCCAGGGTGTGATAGAGCTGCATGGCAGCCTGCACCGGGTACTGTGCCTGGACTGCCAACTGCGCAGTGCCCGGGACATGATTCAGCGCCAGATGGAAATCGATAACCCGTACCTCGCGCAGGTTCATGCCGTTCAGGCCCCCGACGGTGACACCCTGCTCGACCCGACGTTTGAAGAACACTTCCAGGTCCCTCACTGCCCCCATTGCAACGGCGAGCGGCTGAAACCGGATGTCGTGTTTTTTGGCGAGAATGTCGCCCCGCCAACAGCAGCAAGGGCCATGGCCGCAGTGGAGCACGCTGACGGCTTGCTGGTGGTGGGCTCGTCGCTGATGGCCTATTCGGCATTTCGCCTGTGCAAAGCGATGGTCGAGCAAGGCAAACCAGTCATCGCCATCAACCTGGGCAAGACCCGCGGGGATGAGTTGTTGCAGGTCAAGATCGAGGCGTCTTGCGAGCGGTTGTTACCGTTGTTAGTCGAGCGAATGCAGTAACGAGAACACACCCCATCCAAATGTGGGAGCTGGCTTGCCTGCGATAGCGGTGGGCCAGCCAGGTATTTGTTTACTGACACTCCGCTATCGCAGGCAAGCCAGCTCCCACAGGTTTTCTGTGCTGAATCATCCATCGATATCCTTCGACCCAGCGCACAGAAAATGACGCACAAGTCACGTTTTCCGGCATTCTCCCGCCCCCACAGCGATTTATGTAGTGATCAAAAATAATCACTACATAATCGTTGACGTAACCTTTTTGTCCTTGCATTATCGAGACGTCTCCCGGATCGGGAGCGTTGGTAACAAGCGTTTTGAAAGAGCTCGTCTGACCGCCGAGCTGTTTTTTCCGGATGTGCACTGCCCACAAGGCAGATTGATGAAGCTGACCGGCCTGAAAGGTTCGGTACAAGGAGCTCAAACGCCTCTTGTCTTCGTTATGAAACCATTGCGTAGCAGTTCATCAGCAAGACTACATGCATCAGGTTCAAGACCCTGCCCGTATTCGGCAGACCGTCACTGACGCCCGGTTTTCGGAACCGGAGACAACTAAGCAGTTTTAACGAACCAACTGATAGATCGCCAACTGGTCAAGGGGCTTACACATGAATCTGAACAACCAACCAACTATCGATGAATTGGCTGAGATGTTCGCAGCGCAGAAAGACACACTCGACGACCATATCCTGTGGATTGGCAAATCGGGCGAAGTCCAAATTGACTGCCTGGCGCCCCACGCCGAAGAAGCCGAGTTCGACCGTAACCACCGTGAACTGGCGGCACGCCTGAAGATGTACCGCCGTGGCCAGGGCTATGTGGGCAAAAAGGCGGCTGCCGATCGCAACTTTATCGAACAGGTCTTTCATACACTTAATACCGAATGGCAGCACCTCAAAGGCCAGTCGAACGTTAAAGTCATTGATAGATACTGCTGATAACACAGCCTTAAACATTTAAGCCCGCTCGTTTATTCGAGCGGGCTTTTTAATATCCAATCCTGATTAACTTTATAACAAAGCGGGAAACCGCCCCTTACTGGCTTCATCGCAAAAAATATCAAACAACACCTGCGCCGCCGCAGACAGTTCATGCCCGGGCTTGGTCAGTACGCCAATCGGCCGCTCAATGACCGGGTCACTCAGGGTGATGCAATGGGCGCCCGCCTCCTCCATCTGTCTCGCGCACAACGCGGGAACGGCGCTGACGCCCAAACCACTGGCAACCATCTTCCCCACCGTCGCCAATTGATGGCTTTCCAGCGCCACCGGTAACTTCATCTGCAAGGCGCCCAGGTGCTCCTCCAGCATCACCCGTACCGTGGACGGCCGTTGCAGGGTAATGAAGGGCTGCTCCAGCAGGGTCTTCCAGTCGATTTCCTCGCACTGTGCCAGCACCGAATCCCCCGGCACCACAGCAATAAACCGGTCCAGATACAGCGGCGTGAACGCCAGGGACGAACCTTCGGACGGTTCGAACGCCACGCCCAGCTCGACCTGACGGTCGCGGACCATTTCCAGCACCTGCTCGTTGATCAAGTCGTGCACCGTTACATTCACCTGAGGGTAACGTGCGCGGAATATCTTCAGGATTGGCGGCAGCAGGTTCCCCGCAAAAGACGGCATCGCCGCCACCGTCACACGCCCGCGTTGCAGGGTAAAACGCTGACGCAGTTCATCTTCGGCATTGTCCCAATCGGCAATCAACCGCCTTGCCAGAGGCAACAGGGATTCACCTTCAGGGGTGAGCGCCACGTTGCGCGTGTTGCGGCTGAACAGGCGCCCGCCCAGCCCTTCCTCCAGCCCCTTGATGGTCAGGCTCAACGCCGATTGGGAAAGGTGCAGCCGCTCGCAGGCAGCGGCGAAACTCAGGCTCTGGGCCACGGCCAGGAAAGCCCGCATCTGTTTGACGGTCATGGCGCTACTCCGGAGGGTGAATCGACTATGCTGTTTTTTAAATCAATCAACCTTAAAAAACAACTTAACAAATCAATCCGTCAGCGCAACACTCAGGTCACTGGCTGGACCACAAACAATAAAAGAGGTGCATATGGCAGGTTTCGATAAACGCGTGGCGTCCTATGAAGAAGCGCTGGCAGGCTTGGAGGACGGCATGACCGTACTCTCCGGCGGTTTTGGCCTGTGCGGTATTCCGGAAAACCTCATCGCCGAGATCAAGCGCAAAGGCACCCGCGACCTGACCGTGGTTTCCAACAACTGCGGCGTCGATGGTTTTGGCCTGGGCGTATTGCTGGAGGAAAAGCAGATCAGCAAAGTGATCGCCTCCTACGTCGGTGAAAACGCCCTGTTCGAGAAGCAACTGCTCAGCGGCGAGATCGAAGTGGTGCTGACCCCTCAAGGCACTCTCGCAGAGAAAATGCGTGCAGGCGGCGCCGGCATCCCGGCCTTCTTCACCGCCACCGGCGTCGGCACCCCGGTTGCCGAGGGCAAGGAAACCCGCGAGTTCAACGGCCGCCCGTACCTGATGGAAGAATCCATCACCGGCGACTTTGCCATCGTCAAAGGCTGGAAAGCCGATCACTTCGGCAACGTCATCTATCGCCACACCGCCCAGAACTTCAACCCGCTGGCCGCTACCGCCGGCAAGATCACCGTGGTCGAAGTCGAAGAGATCGTTGAACCGGGCGAGCTGGATCCGGCGCATATCCATACCCCTGGCATTTACGTCGACCGGATTATTTGCGGCACCTTCGAGAAGCGCATCGAACAGCGCACTGTCCGCAAATAACCCGCCTCCAGCCCGAACAATAAGGACACACAAAATGGCTCTTACCCGCGAACAAATGGCTCAACGTGTCGCCCGCGAAATGCAGGACGGTTTCTACGTCAACCTCGGCATCGGCATCCCGACACTAGTGGCCAACTACATTCCCGAAGGCATGGAAGTCATGCTGCAATCAGAAAACGGCCTGCTTGGCATGGGCGCGTTTCCTACCGAAGAAACCATTGATGCCGACATGATCAACGCCGGTAAGCAAACCGTGACTGCGCGCATCGGGGCTTCGATTTTTTCTTCGGCAGAATCCTTCGCGATGATTCGCGGCGGCCACGTTGACCTGACGGTACTCGGTGCCTTTGAAGTGGACGTGCAAGGCAACATCGCCTCATGGATGATCCCCGGCAAGCTGGTCAAAGGCATGGGCGGCGCGATGGACCTGGTGGCCGGCGCGGAAAATATCATCGTGATCATGACCCACGCATCGAAGGACGGTGAGTCCAAGCTGCTCAGCCAATGCAGCCTGCCCCTGACCGGTGCGAACTGCATCAAGCGTGTATTGACCGACCTTGCCTACCTTGAAATTGAAAATGGCGCTTTTGTCCTCAAGGAACGCGCACCTGGCGTCAGTGTTGAAGAGATTGTGAGCAAGACCGCCGGTAAACTGATCGTCCCGGACCACGTTCCAGAAATGCACTTCCAGTGAGGACAGATTCCATGCAAGACGTCGTGATTGTTGCTGCCACCCGTACCGCCGTGGGCAGCTTCCAGGGTTCGCTGGCGAATATCCCGGCACCGGAACTGGGTGCCGCTGTCATCCGTCGTCTGCTGGAGCAGACCGGTCTGGACCCGGCACAGGTCGATGAAGTGATCCTCGGCCAGGTGCTCACCGCAGGCAGCGGCCAGAACCCTGCGCGCCAGGCATCGATCCTTGCCGGCCTGCCCCACGCGGTGCCGGCGCTGACGTTGAACAAAGTCTGCGGCTCGGGCCTCAAGGCGCTGCACCTGGGCGCCCAGGCTATCCGTTGCGGTGACGCAGAAGTGATTATCGCCGGCGGCATGGAAAACATGAGCCTGGCCCCGTACGTATTGCCCGCAGCGCGCACCGGTTTGCGCATGGGCCACGCCAAGATGATCGACAGCATGATCACCGATGGCCTGTGGGATGCGTTCAACGACTATCACATGGGCATCACCGCCGAGAACCTGGTGGACAAGTACAGCATCAGCCGGGAAGCCCAGGATGCGTTCGCGGCAGCCTCTCAACAGAAAGCTGCCGCCGCCATTGAAGCGGGCCGCTTCGCCGATGAGATCACACCGATCCTGATTCCCCAGCGTAAAGGCGACCCGGTAGCTTTCGCCGTGGATGAGCAACCACGCGCCGGCACCACCGCCGAATCCCTGGCCAAGCTCAAACCCGCGTTCAAGAAAGACGGCAGCGTCACCGCCGGCAACGCCTCCAGCCTCAATGACGGCGCTGCTGCGGTGCTGCTGATGAGCGCTGACAAGGCCAAGGCCCTTGGCCTGCCAGTGCTGGCACGCATCGCCAGCTACGCCAACGCAGGTGTGGACCCGGCGATCATGGGCATCGGCCCGGTCTCGGCCACCCGCCGCTGCCTGGACAAAGCCGGTTGGAACCTGGGCGACCTGGACCTGATCGAAGCCAACGAAGCCTTTGCCGCGCAATCCCTGGCAGTGGGCAAAGAGCTGGAGTGGGACGCCGACAAGGTCAACGTCAACGGTGGCGCCATCGCCATCGGCCACCCGATCGGCGCCTCAGGCTGCCGTGTGCTGGTGACCCTGCTGCATGAAATGATCAAGCGCGATGCCAAGAAAGGTCTGGCAACGCTGTGCATCGGTGGCGGCCAGGGTGTAGCCCTGGCGCTTGAACGCCACTGAGCTTAAAGAGCAACACGAGAAAAGGCCCGGTTCCACGAAAACCGGGCCTTTTCTTTGCCTTGCAGTATTCCTGAATAAACACGAATCCACTGTGGGCCAGTGTTGTCAGTCGTTCCGGGGCACCGCAAACACCGCATTCGCTCGCGCCACTACCTTCTCTCCCACCTGCAAGCTGACCGTGGCAAACGCCATCTGCCGGCCGCGCTTGTGATGTTCCAAACGCACCACGATCCACTCTCCCACCTGCACGGCTCCCAAGTAATCCAGCGTCATGCTTGCCGTAATCAGCGGCAACGGCGGATCACTGGAAAACGCCATCGCGTAACCCATGCCCACATCCGCCAGAGTCGCCAACACCCCGCCATGGACGGTACCGCGCCCATTGGCATGGCGATTATCGGCGCGCAGGCCGATTTCCAGTTGCAGGCCTTCGCCCCGGCAATAGGCCGGGCCGAGCAAGTCCAGCAACGGGCTGCTGCGAGGCAGCGAGATAAAACCTTCAGGCACGGCATGAGCAATCATGGTGAGTTCCTCCTTGGAGACAGAACCGAGATTTAACCCACCCCATCGCTCACCGCCACCACCATCACCCCCACCAATCATGGGTGATCAGCTAACGCTTCATACAGCGCTGATACCGCTCATCTACCCGCTTCGCAAACCACGCCGTGGTGAGATTGCGGGTGATCTTCGGACTCTTGAGCACAATGCCCGGCAAGATCGCTCGTGGCATGGGCTTGCCTGCTGCCTTGTCAGCCAAGGCAAACACCCGCCTGTAGAGCGTCGTCTCCTCAAAGTCCAGCTGCTCGCCCTGCTCCAGCTGGCTGCGGATGCTCGGGTTGCGCATATCCAGTTTCGCGCCCAGGGAACGCACCGCCAACTCAGTGGTGCCTGGCAACAATGAACCGTAGCGAATCAAATCCCCATCCAACGCCAGATCGGTGCCTGTGACGCGGCTGACGGCGGCCTGGAACGCGGCGTTACGGCTGGCGTACCAACCGGCATTGAAGTCGGCGAAGCGGTACAGCGGCTGGTCATAATTCACCGGGTAACCGAGCAAGTGGGCAATACCGAAATACATCCCGCCACGGCGGGTGAAGACTTCGCGGCGAATCGAGCCATCAACCGTGTAGGGATAATCCCGTGCCTGTTTTTGCGCAAACTCGATGCTGACCTGCATGGGGCCGGCGGTATGCACCGGGTTGAAGCCGCCGAACAGCGTGTTGCCCAACGGCACCATGCTGATGAAATCGTCAAAAATACCGCTCAGGTCTTTCTCCGTTCGTGCGGCGTTCAAACGGTCGGCGTAGGACTTTCCAGTCGGCGAACGCAATTGCAGTGTGGTGCGCACAACGAAAGCCGGCACATGGACTTTTCCAGCCCGTCGCAGGATCTCGTCCTGAGCGATCTTGCCCATGTTCGGCACTGCCGGATCGACCTGATACGTGGACTCTTGCTCGGTTACCGCCAGCACGGCGCAAATGTTCTCGGTGCCCGGAGAGATTTTTTGTGCATCGAAGGCTGTGTAGATGTCCTGCGCCCACCCGTTGCGATCTGCCACCGTGGTTGGCAGCAGGCGCACGATCTGCGCCTTAACCTCAGCTTCGCTGCGCTCAGGCTGCTGTGGGCCGCGTGGCGTAGAGCAACCGGCAAGCACCAGCAAAGCAGTGAGGCAGACAATCAGTCGGCTTGAAGACATGGGGCTTCCTTGGGTAACAACGGGCCGGGTATCGCGGATATCGACAGGTAAGTCTAACCGGGGTTCGCCACCCTGCTGCAATCGCGACTTACTACCGAACGTAACTGACTCTGCTACCGATTGACTGAGCGGACAAGGATTGCTGAAGCGTCCCACATTCTCCAGCGTATTACACCGACTTCTTTTCCCTACCAACCTCGCCAAAGTCTCTCGCCAGATCCATCAGTGCGAGGGAACGCCAATGTACTTCTCCGTTAATGCCCTGCCCATAGGGGCTGTCTTTTGACTCCGGTCATTGCCAGGTTTGTGCTGGCGCCCATGGATGCCAAGGCGCCCGACGCTGAAAGCGTCTTTCGTGATTTCAGGGGTTGCCTGAACACCTTTGATGAATGGGCCGAAAGCTTCTGGAGCAGCTCGACACTGGATGTCGAACAGGTGTTCAAAGTCGGGGAAGAGGTCGCACTTGTGGCGCCGGTTTCCTCCAGGAAACCAAGCCGCACCGTTGCCATCTGCAAAGCCCAGGGTTCGCTGACCCTGATGCACATGTTCGAAAGCACGCAGTTCGTGCCCATCGGCAATACGCCAGTGATGCTGCAAGCCATCGCCATGGATGGCACCCCAACAGGCGCGCCGATCCATCAAACCATCGGTCCCGGCGGCATTCTTGAAATAAAGGGCTGCACTCGCGACCAACGCTACCAAATCACCTTCTATCCCAACGTCTCCAAGGAACACGTCAAGGCGCTGTATGCGTCTTATCAGTCGGTGATCGCCGGGCTGGAAGTTCACCTGCGTGATCAGTGGGAAAAGACCTTCAAGGCCCAATGGAGTGACTTTTCAAAGGCTAAACCTCTCGAGCGCAGCTTCATGCAGGGTGTTGCGTTTTCAACCGGGATTTTTCAGGCGTTTTACAACCTTTGGGACAACGTTACGCAACTGTTTGACCTGCTGAAAAACATCAAGCCCAACAGCGAGAAGTGGCTGCAATACATCTCCCAAAGTGAACTCGATGAACTGCTGAAACTGGGACGTGACGCCCTTGCGCAAGGCCTGCTTGTCCTCAGCGATGAACCGCTGCTGTTTATTTATCTGTCCGCAATGGTCAGTTGGATACGAATGCTGCCGCCGCCAGAGATGTATGAATTGCTGGGGGAAATCACCGGCGAGGTCCTGATCAATCTGTTTTTGATCTGGGCGACGCGAGGTATGGGCGTTCGGATTCGCCTGGGCGTACAGGTGGTGGGGCATATCAAGTCCGGGCGAGCACGCAAGTGGCTGGAGATGCTGGCCGAACATCTTGTGGGGCCCAAGCTGGAGGCGCATGCCGAGGCGGCAAAGCCTTTGCTGCTCGGCAGTACAGCGATACCAATCAAGGTGACCCCCGCTGCGCCTTTGAAGGCTGGGGATCAGATGGTTTCGAACGCTGTGCCAGCGGTTCGGGACAAAAGGATTCAGCGCACGGCGCTGGCTCGGCAAGAGCCTGTCGATGATGCGCCTGCTTCCGGCAAAAACCCTGCAGGCGACGCAGCGGCTCCGGCTGATAAAACCGTGACTAACGGTTGCCCGGTGTCGATGGTCACCGGGGAGGAACTGCTGACCCTGACCGACGGCACGCTCGACGGGATTTTGCCGTTCGAATGGACGCGGTTGTATCGCACCAGTGCCGTGGAAGTGGATTGCGGGTTGGGGTTTGGCTGGAGTCATTCGCTGGCGCAGCGGCTGGCGGTGACCGGTGATTCGGTGGTGTGGACGGATCACGAGAATCGCATTACCGAGTTTCCGTTGCCGACTGCTTCGCGGCCTGCGATTACCAACAGTCTGGCTGAAGCGGCGATCTATCTGGGAACACTCCCCGATGAACTGGTGCTGGCACAGGACTCACGGTTCTACCACTTTCGCGACGGTGCGCTGACGGCGATCAGTGATGCGTATGACAACCGCCTGCGGGTTTTTCGGGATCGGTTGGGGCGGGTTGAGCGGCTGGATAATGGCGTGGGGCGCTCCCTGTTTCTGCGCTATGAGCGTGGCCGCATTGTGGCGGTGGAGTACCAGATTGAGCGGGCCGAGGGGCCGGGCGAGTTTGTTTGGGTCACTGAGCAAACCGTCGTTTCCTACGCCTATGACGCAGTGGGTCAGTTAGTTTCGGCGACCAATGCGGTAGGCGAAAGCGAGGTTTATCGGTACGACGATCAGCACGTCATTCTTGAACGCCAACTGGCCGGTGGGGCGAGTTTCTTCTGGGCCTGGGAACGGTCCGGCAAGGCGGCGCGGTGTGTTCGGCACTGGGCCAGCTTTTCGCAGATGGACACGCGGTATGCCTGGGGTGATGACGGCCAGGTCACGGTTCACAACGCCGATGGCAGCACGGAAGTCTACGTGCATGACAGCCGGGCGCGGCTGGTGCAGCGCATTGATCCGGATGGCGCCGAGCATTTCAAATCCTACGACGACAAGGGCCGGTTGACGGTTGAGCAGGACCCGCTGGGCGCGGTGACGGCGTATCAGTACGACGACGCCGGGCGTTTGGTGGCGTTGTTTCCTGGGGACGATGAGCCGACTTCCTACGAGCATGACAACGGTTTCGTGCGGGTTGTGCGGCGTGGGGAGGCGGTATGGAAGTATGAGCGCAATGATCAGGGCGATGTCACGCGCAGGATCGATCCTGATGGCAGCGTTACCGACTACAGCTACAACAAATACGGGCAACTGACGGGGGTTTGGCATCCCGATCACAGTTGTCATCGGCTGGTGTGGAATGAGCGTGGGCAGTTGGTTGAGGAGCAACTGCCGAATGGCGGGGTTAGGCGATATCGCTATGACGATCTGGGGCGGCAGGTTGCGCGTGAGGATGAATATGGAGCGCTGACGCAGTATCAACTGGACAGTGTTGGCCGGCTGATTCGCATTGTGTTGCCGGACGGCGGCACACGGGAATACAGCTACAACCCGTACGGAAAAATTACCGCTGAACGTGATGAGCTGGGGCACGTCACCCGTTACGAATACGGCGACGGGCTGCACCTGATCAGCCGCCGAATCAATGCCGACGGCACCCAGGTCAAATACCGCTACGACAATGCCCGGTTGTTGCTGACCGAGATCGAGAACGAGGTCGGCGAAGTTTATGGGTTGCATTACCACCCCAACGGCCTGATCCAGCAGGAAACCGGCTTTGACGGCCAGCGCACCGCCTATGTCTACGACCTCAACGGCAACCTGCAGGAAAAGACCGAACACGGCGACGACGGCAGTCAGCTGATTACCCGCTACACGCGAGACCACGCCGGTCGCCTCGTACGAAAAACCCTCCCCGACGGCAAAACCGTCGACTACACCTACGACCGCCAGGGCAACCTCCTCGCCGTCAACGACGGCCACTGGGCGCTGGCCTACGAGTACGACAGCCAAAACCGCCTCACCGCCGAACACCAGGGCTGGGGCACCCTGCGTTATGGCTACGACGCCTGCGGCCAACTGAAACACCTGCGCCTACCGGACAGCAACCGGCTCACCTTCAACCATGGAAAAGGCGGCGACCTAAGTACCGTCGAACTGAATGGTGAAACCCTCACCTCCCATCTGTTCAAGGCAGGCCGCGAGCGACAGCGCCAGCAAGGCCAGCTCATCAGCCACTACGGCTACGACGAACAAAACCGTCTGCACGCCCATGCGGTGACCCAGCAAAGGCAGGATCTTTATCAGCGCCACTATGACTACGACAAAACCGGCAACCTGAGCCGAATTTTCGACACCCGCAAGGGCGAGCACCACTACCGCTACGACCCCCTCGCCCGCCTGACCCGCGTCGATCACTCACAAGACGAACAGGAACGCTTCGGCCACGACCCGGCGGGCAACCTGCTGATGCAGGACCGTCCCGGGCCGGACATCGTGGCGGGGAACCGGTTGGCGATACAGGGGGATCATCATTATGACTATGACGCGTTCGGTAATCTGATTCGCGAACGGCGTGGCAAAGACCACAAACTCGTCACCGAATACCGCTACGACTGCCAACACCGGCTGATCGGCATCACCCGACCTAATGGTCAAACCGCCAGCTATTGCTACGACCCGTTTGGCCGCCGCATCAGCAAAACCATCAACGACATAACGACCGAGTTCTTCTGGCAAGGCGACAAACTGATCGCCGAACACCATGCCGATCGCCATCGCAGCTACATCTACGAACCGGACAGCTTTCGCCCTCTGGCCCTGCTCGAAGGCTCCGGCCCAAAAGCCACCAAGCCCTTCTATTACCAACTCGACCACCTCGGCACCCCACAGGAACTCACCGCCCCCAGCGGCGAGATCGTGTGGTCGGCGCACTACAAGGCCTACGGCAAAATCAGTCGGCTGGACGCAAGCAAAATCGACAACCCGCTGCGCTTCCAGGGCCAATACTTCGACCCCGAAAGCGGCCTGCACTACAACCGCCATCGCTACTACAATCCGGATCTGGGTCGTTACCTGACACCGGACCCGGTGAAGCTGGCGGGTGGGATTAACGCCTACCAATATGTGCCCAATCCTACGGGGTGGGTGGATCCGCTGGGTCTAAGCACCTGCCCAGGTGATGATGGCTGCAAGCCGCAGTCAAAAGTCATAAGCCCTGCCGATCAGGTAAGGGTTAATGAACGTTCACCGTCAGCTCCGACGGCTCAGAAAAAGCGAAGCTATCTATACCGCGGGGACTCAAGAGAGCCAGATGAAATATTCAAAACCGGATTTGAAAGTAGAGGCACAAGCACGGATCTTTTACTGCACTCTCTAAACAACGCTAGCCCTCCCAGTCACTTTGTCCCTACGTCGTCTTCAAGTAGACAGGCGTTGGTATTCGCTTCAAGCTTTGGGTTCGAAGAAGGCTTTCTTTACACGCTCAAAAAAATTCCAGGGCGGGACGTGAATGCTGAACTGGGAGCGCGCTCTAAACACAAAAACGAAGCAGAGATAGCCATTCCCGGACGTATAGACACGAAAGACATTTTAGGCGCCTCCCCGGTAAATGAAGACGGCACCTACAAGGGATACACAATCTTGAACCCGAATAGGGAGTACCCATGAAATCTCGTGAAATCACCATTATCAAAAACGGTATACGTGAGAACGCATTGATCGAGTACGAAGGGGGTAAGCCCACCCTTAATCTGGTATTGCGTGATGGCGTCCGAAAAACCTACACCGCAATGGATCTTTACGAAAGTTTCGGCTTATTAAGGTCCGATTTGAAAGACATAAAATTTTTATGCAAAGGCGCCAGGATCAATGTTCACACCTCAGGAATGTCTTCGCACATGTCTAACGGTCTCGTTGCTTACGAGATGACTATGGGTATTCCGGAGGGTGAGCTTGTGCATATTTTCTCTTACGACGAAAGCAATCTCACCAACGACATTCAGGAGCAACACGACTTCTGCCAACGCTGGGCCGAATCGGTGTAGATGGGGTGCGAAGCTCCCGCGACGAGACGAGCTAGCTCACTCGCCACAGGATTAATAGGCGGAATCAAATCCCCGCCACCGCCAAATCCATCGCAAAATACGTAAAAATCAAATCCGCCCCAGCCCGCTTGATCGACCCCAACGTCTCACGCACCACCCGTGCTTCATCAATCGCGCCCGCCTGGGCGCCAAACTTGATCATCGCGTATTCACCACTGACCTGATACGCCGCCACCGGCAAGCGCGAAGCCTCACGGATGTCGCGGATGATGTCGAGGTAAGCCCCGGCAGGCTTGACCATCAGAGCATCGGCGCCTTCCTGCTCATCGAGCAGAGATTCGCGCACGGCTTCACGGCGATTCATCGGGTTCATCTGGTAGCTTTTTCGGTCGCCCTTGAGGGCGCTGCCACCGGCCTCTCGGAACGGACCGTAGAGGGCCGAAGCGAATTTGGTGGAGTAGGCCATGATCGGGATGTGGGTGAAACCAGCATCATCCAGGGCGCGGCGGATGGCCTGGACCTGGCCATCCATGGCGGCGGACGGTGCAATGACGTCGGCACCGGCGCGGGCGGCGGCCACGGCTTGTTTGCCGAGGTTGACCAGCGTGGCGTCGTTGTCGACGTGGGCACCGTGCATCACGCCGCAATGCCCGTGGTCGGTGTATTCGCAGAAGCAGGTGTCGGACATCACGATCATTTCCGGCACGGCGTCTTTAATGATCGAGGACATGCGCGAGACCAGGCCGCGTTCTTTCCAGGTGTCGCTGCCGCTGGCGTCCAGGTGATGGGAGACGCCAAAGGTCATTACCGATTTAATGCCGGCACGGGCATAACGCTCAATCTCGGCAGCCAGTTTCTTCTCAGGAATACGCTGCACACCTGGCATGCTGGTGATCGGCACGAAGTCGTCAATTTCTTCTTCGACAAAAATCGGCAGTACCAGGTCGTTGAGGGTGAATTCGGTTTCCTGGAAAAGGCCCCGCAGCTCCGGGGAACGGCGCAGGCGGCGTGGACGGGCTTGGGGGAACTGGCTGGTCATGGCGGTCCTGAAAAGTGGAAAAAATAATGGGGCGAAAGCTTATGCCCACCGGCACAGGCAGCACAAATGCCAAGGGACCAACAGTGTATTGCGCGACTCGCAACAATTCATTGATCTAGAGCCGCACTTGCCCTTCGATGCAGACGGCTACCGCACCGCCGATCCAGATTTCATCGCCTTCGCGATCGACGTGAATGCGCCCCGCCCGCCCGATGGCTGTGCCCTGGCTGACCCGGTAATGCTCAGGCGCCAAACCCTCGGCCAATAACCATTGGGCGACACCGGCATTCAAGCTGCCGGTGGCCGGGTCTTCCTGGGCGCCATCACCGGCGATAAAAGCACGGACCTCAAAGTGCGCGTCCACATCATCACGCGCAGGGTCACAGGGCGCGATCACCCCCAGGGCCAAACCGTGCAGTTGCGAATAGTCGGGCCGCAGGCCGAGTACCGATTCGCGATCAGCGAGCATCAGCGCCAGCCACCCCGCACCGTTATCGACCCATTGGCTCCGCACAATGGCTTGCGGTGCCAGGCCCAACGCCAAGCGCACACGTTGCAGCACAGGCTCCTCTACCGGGCCGGAGCGCAGTAAAGGTGGTGCAATAAACGCCAGTTGCTCGCCTTGATGACGAATGCGCACCAAGCCGATTTCGCACTCCTGAATGATCTCCTCGCCTTTGGGCACACCCCCCGCTTGCAACCAGGCCTGGCAACTGCCCAATGTCGGATGCCCGGCAAACGGCAGCTCTTTGAGCGTGGTGAAAATTCGTACGCGGTAGTCGGCTCGTGGATCGCGTGGTGTCAGCAAAAACGTGGTTTCACTGAGGTTGGTCCAATTGGCGAAGTCGGCCATTTGCTGGTCGCTCAGGCTGTCTGCACCCAGCACGACCGCCAGCGGGTTGCCCTTGAGCGCGACGCTGCTGAAAACATCCAGTTGCTTGAAGTCGAAAGTCGGCATGCGTTAACCCGGAATGCTCAAGCCACGGATCACGGCCGGGCGTGCGACAAAGCTGTCCAGCACGCGCAGCACGTTGGGGAAATCGGCAATGCCCACCAGGTCGCCGGACTCATAAAAGCCGATCAGGTTGCGAATCCACGGGAAGGTGGCAATGTCGGCGATGCTGTAATCGTCGCCCATGATCCAGGTGCGGCCCAACAGGCGTTTTTCCAACACTTCCAATAACCGCCGGGATTCGGCCACGTAGCGGTCACGCGGACGTTTATCTTCATAGGCCTTGCCGGCGAATTTGTTGAAGAATCCCACTTGGCCGAACATCGGGCCAATACCGGCCATTTGAAACATCAGCCATTGAATGGTTTCGTAGCGGGTGGCCGGGTCTTCCGGCAACAACTGGCTGGTTTTTTCCGCGAGGTAAATCAGGATCGCCCCGGACTCGAACAATGCCAACGGCTGCCCACTCGGGCCATTCGGGTCGATGATCGCGGGGATCTTGTTGTTGGGGTTCAGCGACATGAACTCCGGAGATAACTGGTCCTGAGTCTCGAAGCTGACCTTGTGCGCCTCATAGGGCAGGCCTAACTCCTCAAGCATGATCGACACTTTGACGCCGTTCGGCGTAGGCAACGAATACAGCTGCAAACGCTCCGGATGCTGGGCGGGCCATTTGCTGTTGATCGGGAATGCGGCGAGTGCGTTCATCGAAAAGTCCCTTGGGCGCAAAGCCCCATGTGAGTCAGGAAGCCCCCATCATAGCCACCTGCCCGGCGTCCTGCATGGGTCATCAATACGCAACATGGCCACGCTAATCTGCCGCGCAGGCGAACCAAAGTATCGATGTGGACTCTTAAGTGCGCCATTACGGTGAAAGGAGACACCTCGTTACAACGACATGGAAAACCGCAGGGCGCCGCAAGCGCCACTGGGGCCGGGCCTGTCCGCCCTCATTCGAAGCACGAAGACTCGAACCTACAATGACGATCAAGCCTCTGTGCCTTGCGCAACGACTCAAACGCTATTCATACATCATGTTGCCAGTGCTACTGGCCGGCGGCGCAATTGGCCTGACCCTGGAAGCGCGTATCAGCAGCGCCGGCCCGGTGGACGGCGTGCAAACCCTGGTATTCCTGCGCCACGGTGAAAAACCCGCCGGCGGCCTCGGCCAGCTCAACTGCCAGGGCCTGAACCGTGCGATGAACCTGGCCACCGTGTTGCCGGAAAAGTTCGGCAAGGCCGATTACGTGTTTGCCGCGAACCCGACACGCAACGTCGAGGAAGGCGAGCACGACAATTCCTACAGCTACATTCGCCCACTGATGACCATCAGCCCCAGCGCGATCAAGCTTGGCCTGCCGGTGAATATCAAGTTCTCCGCCAACGATACCAGCGCACTCGCCGACGAACTGGTCGAAGACAAGTATCACAACGCGACCATTTACACCGCGTGGTCCCATGGTTACCTGCCGGAACTGATCAACAAGGTGGCCAGTGAGGCATCAGGCGAGAAGCACACCATCACCGACGATTGGTCCGGCAGCGACTATGACACGCTGTATGTGCTGACGCTGACTTGGCACAACGGCAAAGCGTCGCTGCTGAGCCGCAACTATAAACAGGGCCTGAATAACGGCCAGCAGACCTGCCCCGACGCGACCCAAGTCAGTTCAGATATCTAAACAAAAAAGGCCAGCTGTGCTCCAGAGAGCGCAGCCGGCCTTTTGCTGTTCGCCGTTCGTTACTGCCTTGCAGCCAGCAAACGCTGGTGGCGATTGCGTCGTGCGATGTTCAGGCACTCAATCGCTGCCGAGAACGCCATCGCCGCATACACATAGCCTTTTGGCACATGGGCGCCGAAGCCTTCGGCGATCAACGTCATGCCGATCATGATCAGGAAGCCCAGGGCCAGCATCACTACTGTCGGGTTGTCGTTGATGAACTTGGCCAACGGTTCAGCCGCAACCAGCATTACGATCACCGAGACCACTACGGCAATGATCATGATCGGCAAGTGCTCGGTCATGCCTACCGCGGTAATGATGCTGTCGATGGAAAACACCAGGTCGAGCAACAGAATCTGACCAATCGCCGCAGCAAAACCGATGGTGACGGTATTGCTGACACTCGCCTTCTCTTCCGGCTCCGGGTCCATGCTGTGATGGATTTCAGTGGTCGCTTTCCACACCAGGAACAGGCCACCGGCGATCAGGATCATGTCTTTCCACGAAAACGCCTGGCCGAAGATTTCGAATACCGGCGCGGTCAATTGCACGATAAACGCGATGGTGCTCAACAGACCCAGGCGCAGGACCAACGCCATGCTGATACCGATTCGCCGCGCCTTGGCCCGATGCTTTTCAGGCAACTTGTTGGTGAGGATCGAAATAAAGATCAGGTTATCGATACCCAGCACGATTTCCATGACGATCAAGGTGGCCAGGGCAATCCACGCGGTGGGGCTGGCGGCCAGTTGTAAAAGGTAGTCCATAGGTCAGTCCTGACGTGGTGATGCTTGGGAATTAAGTTTCTTTGGTGTCGGTTTCAGAGGCGTTTTCTGCCTCTTCTTGCTGCTTCTCAGGGCTTATCAAGCCCTGGGTCGCCTCACTCAATGCCTGTTCGGCGGCCTTGTGGGTTTCATCGATGGCCTGTTTGGCTGACTCGGTGGCCTTGCCCAACACCTGCTGCGCGCTTTTCTCGACCTGATCGCAACCGCTGATCATCAGCAATGAAAGCGCAAGAAACGACGCAGCGCCCAGGGAATTGAGTTTCATGATGTATTCCTCGTTAGAACCATTGGGTCCAAGTAGTGGCCCCTCGATAGCGAGGCATTCTATGCAGGCGAACAGTTCAGTAAAATTCGTATTTTTCTCGCGTATACTTCGATTTTTACGAAGTGTAAGCACCCATGCTCAATTATCGTCAACTGCATTACTTCTGGGTGGTAGCCAGAACCGGCAGCATCGTGCGCGCCTGTGAGCAACTGAACCTCACCCCCCAGACCATCAGCGGGCAGATCAGCTTGCTCGAGCAAACCTTTGGTGTGGCTCTGTTTCAGCGTGTTGGGCGGCAGTTAGAGTTGACCGAGGCCGGGCGCCAGGCGCTGCCCTACGCCGAGCAGATGTTCCAGACCGGCAATGAACTGGAGGCAATGCTGCGGGCCCAGCCCAACGAGCAACAGATTCTTTTCCGGGTCGGGGTGGCCGATGTGGTCCCCAAATCCATCGTCTACCGGTTGATTGCGCCAACCATGGAGTTGAGCGAACCGATCCGCATCACCTGCCGCGAAGACAAGCTCGAGCGGTTACTGGCGGATCTGGCGATCCAGCGTCTGGACCTGGTGATTTCCGACAGCCCGATGCCTACGCACCTGGACATCAAGGGCTACAGCCAGAAGCTGGGTGAATGCGGCATCAGTTTCTTCGCCACCCAGGCATTGGCTGACCGGTACAGTGGCGCTTTCCCACACTGTTTGCAGGGCGCCCCCTTGTTGATTCCGGGCGCGGAGACTGTAGTGCGCAGTCGCTTGCAGCGCTGGTTCGCCGAACAGCAGATCCAGCCAAAGATCATTGGTGAGTTCGACGACAGCGCCTTGATGCAGGCATTTGGCCAATCAGGCAGCGGAATTTTCATCGCCCCCAGCGTGATCGCCGATGAGGTGGTGCGCCAGTACGGTGTGGCGCTGATCGGCCAGACCGATGCGGTCACCGAGTCGTTCTACGCGATCTCGGTTGAACGCAAGGTCAAGCACCCGGGCATCGTGGCGATTACTGAAGGCGCCCGACGGGAGCTGTTTACCGCCCTGCCTTGACAGCTCAGGCGCTGGGTGCGACCGGCTGCTTGGCGGTCATCAGCCACAGCGCCAGCAGGATCGACACGAGGATGAAGCCGGACGCCGCAAACCCCAGGCTACCCAGACCGAGCGTGTCGATCACATGCCCGCCGACCATCGCCCCCAGGCCAATCCCCAGGTTGCCCCCGGCAATGTTCAGTGACGCGGCAAACGCCGGCGCGTGAGGTGCCGCCTTCATCAGCCGCACATGGCTGACCAGGAACATCGCCGCCTGGGTCACACCCCACACCGCCATCGCCGCCGCGAGGCCGAGGGTAGAGTGAATCGCCGGCACCAGTGCCACCATGCCCGCGATCATGAAACCGCAAAACACCATGGACGCAATCAAGGGGTGGCGATCCACCGCTCGCCCGCCCAGGGCGTTGCCGATCAGGCCGACCGCGCCAAAGCCCATCAGGCACCAGCCCACCAGCGTGCCGTCGAAACCGGCGAGGCGTTCAAGGATGTCCGCCAGGTAGGTGTAGGCGGTGAACATGCCGCTGAACACCAGAATCGACAGCAAGATATGGCCCTGCATCAGCGGGCTGCGCAAAATCTTGAACTGGGAACGTAGCGTCACTTCATCGTTTTTCGGTTTCGTCACCGGCAAGTAGATAAACAGCAGCAAGGCCTTGGCCAACGCAACCACAGCAAGGAGGGCGAACGCGATGCGCCAGCCGAACATATCGGAAATCAACGTGCCCACCGGAATACCGAATACCGTGGCGCAGACGATGCCAAACCCGATCTTCTCAATGGCCCGCCCGGCGTATTCCGGGCCGACGATATCCACCGCCGTTTCACTCGCCAGGGCCCAAAACACTGGCAAGCCCAGCGCGGGAATCAGGCGCGCCACGGCCATCACCCAGATGTTCGGCGCCAGCGCCGCGAGCGTATTGGCGGCCGCAAACATCAGCAGGATCGTAATAAACAGACGCTTGCGCTGAAAGCGCGCGAAATAAGCCGTCAAAAAAGGGCCGAAGGCCGCCACGGTAAAGGCGAACAAGGTCACCAGCAACCCGGCCTGGGAAACGCTGACATTCAGGTCCCGGGCAATCGACGGCAGCAGGCCGACAATGATGAATTCGGTGGTCAGCACGGTAAAGCCGGCGGCCGACAGCAGCAGGATGGGAAACAGCACGAAAACTCCGAAAACGACGACATCAACGATTGCCCGAAGGGCCCGCTGACGAATAGATAAGATGAGAGGCGAGAATCTTAACAGAGTATGTCTGGCTTTGGCCAAAGCCAGCGGGCGCGGGCGACGCAATGCCGCACTGAACGGGACACTTCCCACAGCATGCTAGACTTTGCGCCTGCTTCCTACAGCGCTTTCTGCCCGCAATGTTGCGCTTCACTATAAAACCAGAGACACCTGTTTATGACCCCTGCCCCCTCCCTCCTTCAGCGCCTGACACGCGTCAGCCTGGTCACGCAAATTGTCGTCGGCCTGATCGCTGGTATTCTGCTGGCCTTGCTGCTGCCCGACGCGGCCAGAGCCACCGGGTTTATCGGCAAAGTATTTGTCGCCGCACTCAAAGGCGTGGCGCCGATCCTGGTGTTCGTGCTGGTCATGGCGTCGATCGCCAACCACAAAACCGGCCAGCAAACCCATATCAAACCAATCCTGTTTCTCTACCTGCTGGGTACGTTCGCGGCCGCGGTGGTCGCGGTGATCGCCAGCACATTGTTTCCCTCGACGCTGGTGCTCGCCACCCATGATGCGACCATCAGCGCTCCTGGCGGAATTGGCGAAGTCCTGCAAAGCCTGCTGCTCAGCGTGGTCGACAACCCCGTCAACGCATTGGTGAATGCCAACTTTATCGGCATCCTGGCCTGGGCCATCGGTATGGGTGTTGCCATTCGGCACGCCGGCGAAACCACGCGCACGGTACTGGACGACCTGTCCAATGGCGTGACGCTGATCGTGCGCGTGGTCATCCGCTTTGCGCCCCTGGGCATCTTCGGCCTGGTGGCTTCGACCCTCGCCACCTCCGGCTTCGGCGCCTTGCTCGGCTACGCCCACCTGCTGCTGGTGCTGCTCGGTTCCATGCTGTTTGTGGCGCTGGTGATGAACCCGGCCATCGTGTTCTGGAAGCTGCGCCGCAACCCCTACCCGCTGGTATTGATGTGCCTGCGAGAAAGCGGCATCACGGCGTTTTTCACCCGAAGTTCGGCAGCGAATATCCCGGTGAACCTGGCGTTGAGCAAACGTCTTGGGCTGCATGAAGACACCTATTCGGTGTCGATCCCACTGGGTGCCACCATCAACATGGCCGGCGCCGCCATCACCATCACCGTGTTGACCCTGGCAGCCGTGCATACGCTGGGCATCGCCGTGGACCTGCCAACTGCCGTGCTGCTCAGCGTGGTCGCGGCCATCTGTGCCTGTGGTGCATCGGGAGTGGCGGGTGGTTCGCTGCTGCTGATTCCGCTGGCGTGCAGCCTGTTCGGCATTCCCAGTGAAATCGCCATGCAGGTGGTTGCCGTTGGCTTCATCATCGGTGTGTTGCAAGACTCGGCGGAAACGGCGCTGAATTCGTCGACCGATGTGCTGTTTACTGCGGCAGCTTGCCTGGGCAAAGACGCGCAGACTGCGTGAACAGTAAAAAGCCCGACGCTGAGGCGTCGGGCTTTTCAGGCATGAGCGTGTATCGCCTCAAGCCGCGTTGCTGTTGACCTCAAACGCCTCAAGCGGTGTGCCATAGCGCTTATGGGTCTTCAGGTCATACCGGTACCAGTTTTCGGTAAGCGGATCTCGTTGAGCCAGGACTTGCGCCCCGCCGGTACCACCGTCGGTGCCAATTACAACGTCTTTCGGCTTGCTCTGATAAACCCGATCAACACTGCGGTTGGTCGAGATAACCTTCCAGGAAAACGTCCCCTTGCCCAGTGCTGACCAGTGCAGTGGCAACTCTCGGGTCACGATGGCCTTGCCACCCGCAAACGGGTTGGCGGCACTGAGCAAACCTCGCGCCAGCCGGCCCGCCTTGCCTCCAACCGAACCGCCGACTTTCACCGCTTTGGAGATTCTACTGACGGCTCCCGCACCGCCCACCACAAACCCGAAGATGTCGAACGCCAAGAAAGTAAGCCCTTCCCCCACCTTGCCTTGCTGAAAACTGTTGATCGCGGACGCAAAAGGGATCAACGCACGGGTCACCGCCTGAATCTGCTCGAACACCGTTACTTCGGTATCGAAGGTGGTGACGCCTCTGGCGTTCTGGATCATTGCCTGGCGCTCCTCGCGCGTAAACATTTGATTGGCGACGGTATCGGCAATGAAGTGGGTTCTTGGGGAATTGAACGTTTGAACGGTAGAGGACGTATCAGGCCTCGGGGCGCGCTGGGCCGCCTCGGCCTTGACTTCAGAGATCCTGACGCTGGAACGGACACTGACCTTCGGATTCTTCGACCCTGAAGATTGCCATTTGCCTTGACCCTCTTTCACCCCTTCAGTCAAATCTGCTCGTTCATGAAGGGTGCCACGCTGAGTGTTGACTTCGTAAATTCTTCTCTTGCCCTGGTACATCGATTCAACCAAAACCGCCTTGCTGTCAACGGTATCGCTGTGCGAGGCGCTCGATATTTTTGAAGAGCCCGAGTATTGGGTTGTACGTGTGAAATGTTCCTGTGTATAGAACTTCAACTCACCCTTTTCCAGCGCTTCCTTATCGCCTACAGGCAACGTCGACATCATGTGTTTGACGGAAACCTCCAGCGCGCCTTTGTACCCGTCCGCAAACTCAGTGACATTTTTTTCAAACACCTCGTTAACCGTTGGCAATGAACGAAGTGCATGAGATATCGAGCCAACGTCAATGGAGGGGTCATTGGACTCCCATACCGTATGCAGCTGCGGGTTCAGATAGATATCGAGTAGCGAGTACGGGCCTTTCAAGTCATTGTGCGGCACAGAAGGCTCGAGAAATTTTCTCTCAAAGTCGATGTTGCCAAACGTCTTGGTCAAATGCTCTTTCAATAGGTTGAGCGCCAACGCCTTACGGCTGGGAACCGTTGCACGCTGCGCTCGCGATGCAGTCTCCAAGGTATCGAAACGCTCACTGGCGAGCACTCCGGCACGCTCAATTTCTTCTGCGGTGTAGTTGTTATCAGCTCGCTTTGCAATGGCACCATCCGCCACCGCCCAATGAATCAAACCCTCCCGCCCGGCCAGGGCTTCAACTTCCTTTTCTGCGGTGGTAATGGGTTTTAGGTCCTCGTTCAACAGTTGCTCATAGGTCTTGGTCACGGCCAGCCCAGGAGTGCGCATCTCGGCTTTGGCGACGATGGATTTCAGGCTGACCCAAGCGGGTGAGCCATAGGTCACATGCTCCGGCAAGTCTTTGACCAACAGCTCCGGTGCGTGATGCGACAGCAACAGGTAGGCGGCAACTGCTGCGTTGTGGCCATAGGATCTGCTCAGGTGCCGGGTCAAGCCTTCAACAACACCGGACAGTGGCTTGCCCCAGTGCTCCCGCGCCGACAAATCAAACCCGGCCACCTTGTTCTTTTCGCCGGGTTTTAACCATGCGTCACGGTTAAGACCTACCTGCAGCGCCGTCAGCACCCAATCTTCAACACTTCCCTCCCCTTCAAACTCGTTGCGCAGGGCTTCACCCAAGGCCTTTGCGGCAGGGCTGCCCAGCAGGCTCATGACGGCCTGCCGTGGATTTTTCAGCTCCTCGCCAGTCCATTTCATGGTTTGAGCCAGGTAACCAAAGGCATTCTGGCTCAACTTGAGCGTGTCGAGCTCGGGCACTTGCAAGGCGTTATAAGAGACGGCGTCGTAGATATCCTGTTGTATTTGCGCATCCAGAGGCACAGGCCACGACAACCCGCCACCGAGATCCCCCTGTGGTTGCCGGGGTTCCACAGCACGGAACAATTCCTTGCCCATGTTATCGAGTTCATCTTCGTTGGCCGGGTGCTCCCAACCGTTGCCGGTCATGAACTGCAACAAGTTAATCGACTTACCGGCCATCGGCTGGTTATCCAGATGAAAGCTGGAGTCCGGATCCAGCCTGATCTGTTGCGATCGCAGATAGGCCTGAAAACCAGCCTGTGCATCGTATGCCGGGGGGCTGGGTACATTTCGGTAGTGGTAGTCGTGCAGCGTCGACTGTTGCTGCAGATAATCGCCAACCTTCACCAAGGCACTGGTCAATGCATCCCTGAACGTCAGCAAGTCGCGTTGATTGCCCAGCCGGTTTTTTCGAGCCGGGATAACCGCCGCGTCGGGCTCCTCGCTCGGCACTTCGCGTCGGGGCCGAGCCAGCTTTGCCGCATTGGGTATATCGAGCAGCGAGCCGGAATAAGGGTTTGCATTGATCACGGGAAGGGAAGAGATACTCAAACAGTTAGCCTCCAGGGCTCTGACAACAGGACTGATCTGATCCTCTTATTGAGTTATCTACCGCACTTGGTTGCATCGGTTCGTGTTACAGAATGAGAAAGCAGGCACAAAAAAGCCCGGGGGTTCATTCAAGAACCGCCCCGGGCTGGCAGAGCAGACGTGAGTTAGAACGCGCCCATGTAATCACGCTTGCCCACTTCCACACCGTTGTGACGCAGCAGCGCGTAAGCGGTGGTGACGTGGAAGAAGAACTGCGGCAGGCCGTAGGTCAGCAGGTAGGACTGGCCGCTGAAGCGCTTCTCTTTCGGGGTGCCTGGGCGGGTGATAATTTCGATGCCTTCTTTGCCGTCAACCTGCTCAGGCTTGATGGTATCGACGAAAGCCAGCACCTTGGCGATCAGCGCTTGCAGGTCGGCGAAGGTGACTTCTTTATCTTCATATTTCGGCACTTCGATCTCCGCCAGGCGCGCGGACACGCCTTTGGCGAAGTCGACCGCGATCTGTACCTGGCGCACCAGCTGGAACATGTCCGGAAACAGGCGCGCTTGCAGCAAGGCGTTTGGTTCAATGTTCTTGGCGGTGGCGTGGGCTTCGGCTTTGTTCAGCACATCGCTCAGGGCAGTGAGCATTTGCTTGAAGACCGGGATGGAAGCGGCGTACAGGGAAATAGTCATGACAGTCTCACGGTAATGGCAGGGTTGGAACGAGCGGCGATTATAGACCCGCCAGTCGCTTGTCTTTTATTTTTTCAGGATTAGGCTAGGCACTTCACTGCATAGGGAAAGCGCGATGACCGCCGAGCACGACACCGACACCCCTGAGCCGCGCCTGAACAGCACGGAAATCCGCATTCTGGGCTGCCTGATCGAAAAACAGGCAACCAACCCGGAAACCTACCCCCTGACCCTCAACGCGCTGGTGCTGGCGTGTAACCAGAAAACCAGCCGCGAACCGGTGACCAACCTCAGCCAGGGCCAGGTTGGCCAAAGCCTGCGCGCGCTGGAAGGCCAAGGCTTTACCCGGTTGGTGATGGGCAGCCGGGCCGACCGTTGGGAACATCGTGTTGAAAAGGCGCTTGAGCTGGTGCCGGCGCAGGTAATCCTGATTGGGCTGCTGTTTCTGCGCGGGCCGCAAACCGTCAATGAATTGCTGACCCGCAGCGGGCGCATGCATGACTTTGAGGATGCCGAGCAGGTGGTGCACCAGCTGGAGCGTTTGATTGCACGGGGGCTGGCGCTGTTGGTGCCGCGTCAGGCCGGGCAGCGGGAAGATCGGTATACCCATGCGCTGGGTGATCCGGCGGATATCGAGGCGATACTGTCGGCGCGGGGCAGTCCGGTGGAGCGTGGGGCCGGGGTTTCCGTGGACCGCATTGAAGAACTGGAAGCACGGATTGCTGCGCTGGAAGAGCGATTGGCGCAGCTGGAACAGGCGTAGCGCAGTAAAAAATGTGGGAGCGGGCTTGCTCGCGAAAGCGGAGTGTCAGTCACTTAATGTATCGCCTGTTCCACCGCTTTCGCGAGCAAGCCCGCTCCCACATTTGAATCTGCACTACGCCGTTAATTTCGGGCGAAGGCCACCGCCGCCTCAAACTGTTCCTGCGTCGGCCTTACGCCGGTGTACAGCACAAACTGCTCCAACGCCTGAATCGCGATCACCTCAAGCCCGGTAATCACCCGCTTGCCCTTGGCCCGCCCCCGCACGATCAACGGGGTTTCGGCGGGAATCGCCACCACATCGAAGACAGTATCCGCCGCATCGATAGCCGCAGCCTCGAAGGCCAAGTGATCCGCCTCAGGCCCGCCGGTCATGCCGATCGGCGTCACGTTGACCAGCATCTGCGGGCGTAGATCACCCAGTTCCGCCTGCCATTCATAGCCCAGGCTCTGCGCCAGCGCGCGCCCCGCCGCTTCATTGCGGGCCACGATCACACCGTTGGCATAACCGCCGTCCCGCAAGGCGCTGGCCACGGCCTTGCCCATGCCGCCGCTACCGCGCAGGGCGAAGGTTGAGTCCTTGGGTACTGCGTGCTTTTTCAGCAGTTGTTCGACGGCGATATAGTCCGTGTTGTAGGCCTTGAGATGGCCGCCGGTATTGACGATGGTGTTCAGCGAAGCGATGGCCTTGACCGAGCTGTCCAGCTCGTCCACCAACGCCAGGCTGGCTTCCTTGAACGGCATGGAAACCCCGCAGCCGCGAATACCCAACGCCCGGATACCGCCGATCGCACCGGGCAAATCCTGGCTGCTGAACGCCTTATAGTAGAAGTTCAGACCCAACTGTTCGTACAGGTGGTTATGAAACCGCAAGCCAAAATTACCGGGGCGCGCCGACAATGACATGCACAGTTGAGTGTCCTTGTTGGGGTGCATCTGCATGGAAAACTCCTTTGAGTAAGCAATTCGGTACAGACCTTACACAACCTTTACCTATCGGCTGTGCTGTTTTTCAGAAATACGTTGTCTTAAAAGTATCCCCGCGACAATCCTTGAGTCTATTGATTGCAGACCACAAGCGCAGGGGCTAACCGAGGAATGACCATGATTCGTAAAATCCCCAAAATCGCCTTGCTTATCGGCGCACTCGCTATGGCAGGCCAAGCCTCCGCCCACGGTGGTGGTTGGGGTGGCCCGGCCATATTGGGTGGTTTGATCGGCGCAGCCGTTGTCGGCTCCGTAGTCGCCAGCCAGTCCCAGCCGGTCTACGTGCAGCAACCGGTGTATGTCCAGCCGCAACCGGTCTATGCCGCGCCTCCGCCGGTTTACTACGCGCCGCCACCGCCGGTGTATGTGCAGCAACAGGTTTATTACCGTCCGGCGCCGGTCTATTACGGCCCACCGCGCGGTTACTACGGCCCTCCCCACGGCTACTACGGCCGCGGCTGGTAACACGCAGTGGGTATGACAGAACAGGCCTCGCCCACACGCGGGGCTTTTTTTTGTCCGCAAAGTCCGGATTCAAGCAGCCGAGGTCGTTATGAGGACAATGTGTGGGCGTTAATCCCACATCATGACAGTGCAATGTCTACTTGCCCGGCAGAGGCTCACGCTGTCATGTTTACGTCACGAAACAGACTCACTATTGACCCTTGTCCACCCAAAAACAATTAAGGACGACTGACCATGCCCACACAAAACCCGCACCGCACCGCCGGCTTGTGCACGTCCAGCAAGGTCTACAGCGCCCTGACCGAACTCAAGCACCTGGAGGGCCACCGCAGCGCGAAATTTTTGGCGTTGCTGGCCGAGAACCTGGTGCGCAAGGGGCTGCTCAGTGAACAGGAAGTGGTGAACATGCTCGACCAAGTCGTGGATTGACGCGTGGCGTTGATGTCGACTATCGAGACAGGTGATTTTTCCTGAGGGGCGCCCGCCCGTAGAGTGACCTCCATAGCGATTGGAGGTACTTATGCCCACTGTTCAGATCATGTCCGTCATCGGCAGCGCCGTCCCCGCCCCTCTTCGGGAGCTTGGGCTGTTGGCCTGCTGGTATCTGGTGCGCGACGGCGAGCCCGTCAGCGGCCCGCTCACTTCATTGTCCGCTGCCGAAAAACAACTGCAATGCGTGTCGACCTTCAGGCTTCACGCCTAGGGTAATGGCAGTTTGGTCCGCGGCTTGCTTTCGACAAACAACGCCCAGCTCGACATGAACAACGCCGCCACCAGCGGCCCGATGACAAACCCGTTCAAGCCAAACACCGACAGGCCGCCCAGCGTCGAGATGAGGATCAGGTAGTCCGGCATCTTGGTGTCCTTGCCCACCAGTATCGGGCGCAGCACGTTATCCACCAGGCCAATCACAAATACGCCAAACAAGCCCAGCACCACACCTTGCCAGATCGAACCGCTTAACAGGAAGTAAGCGGCCACCGGCCCCCACACAATACCCGCCCCCACCGCCGGCAGCAGCGACAGAAACGCCATCAACACCGCCCAGAGCAACGCGCTGGGAATGTCCAGAAACCAGAAAATCAGCCCGCCCAATGCGCCCTGGGTCACGGCCACCAGCACGTTGCCCTTGACCGTGGCACGCACCACGCGGTTGAACTTGAGCTGCAAACGGCGCTTTTGCGGCTCGGCCAACGGCACCGCCGTGCGCACCTTGCGAACCAGCTCGGGGCCGTCGCGCAGCAGGAAAAACAGCAGATACAGCATGATGAAAAAACTCACCAGAAAATCAAAGGTGCCCTGGCCGAAGCTGAACGCCTGAGTGGCGAAGAACTGGCTGCCCTGCATCGCGCTTTTGACGATCTTCTCGCGCAGACCCTCAAGGTTGCCCATGCCAAAACGGTCGAGCAGGTGTTGGAAATACGGCGGCAAGAAGTTCTTGAACTGCTCTATATACCCCGCCACGTCCAATTTGCCGCTTTCGACGTTTTTGTACAGCGTGGCGCCCTCTTGCACCAGCAACACGCTGGTGATGATCACCGGCAAAATCGCGATGACCAGGCACACGGTGAGGGTCGCCAGAGACGTGAAGTTACGGTTCCAGGCGAACCGCTGCTGCAGGCGCCTTTGCATCGGGGCAAAGATAATACCGAGGATGACCGCCCAGAACACCGCACCGTAAAACGGCAGCAATATCCAGATAAAAGCGATGGTCACCAGGGCGAGCAGCAACAGCAGGGTTTTGAATTGCAGGTTGGTTTGGTTCATGTCCGGTCCATGTCAGAAAAGCAGGGGCCTTCGTAGGCCCTGTTGCTTAGTCCGCTGCGAAACCTGGGAGTGCCCTGGGTTATCGAACAAGGGGCTATCGAACAAGCATAGACCGCCTCAATCAAAGGCCCGCGGCCTGTACCTTGGCTTCGCCCAGCAGTGTTTGAATAACCTGCTCCTGCACGTCATAACGGCCTTCGCCAAAATGGGTGTAACGCACCTGGCCTTTCGCATCGATCAGGTAATGGGCGGGCCAGAACTGGTTATCGAAACTGCGCCAGATCGCATAGTTGCTGTCGATCGCCACCGGGTAGGTGATGCCCAGCTTGCGCACCTGGTCCTGCACATTGCGGGTGATGTGCTCATAAGCGAATTCCGGGGTATGCACGCCGATGACCACGAGCCCCTCCTTTTCGTAGCGTTTCGCCCAGCCTTTGACAAAAGGCAGCGCGCGCTGGCAGTTCACGCAGTCATAGGTCCAGAAATCCACCAGCACCACCTTGCCTTTGAGGTCCTGCACACGCAGGGGTGGTGAATTGAGCCACTCTGTTGCGCCCGCCAGCGACGGCATGGCGCCCCGGCTATCAAGTGCCGCATTGGCAGCTGTTTCACGGCTAAACGCCTGGCTGCAGATCAGCGCGAACGTCAGGAGCAGGCCGGCGAACAGAATCGGGAGAGGTCGCATGTCGATTACCTTGTGGGTTACACAGAGCCACTATTGAACCCCCTTGAGGTATCGCGCCTGTGTCGAACGCCCGCTGGCGATACACAGCGATACAAAATCGGCAAAAGGCGATCTGGATCAATAAAACCCACCACACACCCCGCTACCCTCGCGACCTTTTGCGACCTGAGCCCATGCCCTCCTCCCTCCTCGCCCCCGAATTGCTTGCCCCCGCCGGCACCCTGAAAAACATGCGCTTCGGCTTGCTGATGCGCGACCTCTAACGCGTCGCCGCGCAGAACTGCCGAATCGCTTCGCACGCCTGCAACAACGAATCGTCATCCAGGGCGTAGGCAATGCGCAGGTAGGGCGCCAACCCGAACGCGCTGCCATGCACCACGGCCACGTTGGCTTCATCAAGCAAGGCGAGTGCCACGTCTTCGTCGGTTTGCAGCAGCTTGCCCGCCGGCGTGGTACGCCCCAGCAAACCGGCGCAGGAAGCGAAGGCGTAGAACGCGCCGGACGGGTTCATGCATTCCAGCCCCGGCGTGGCGTTGAGGAACGACACCACCAGGTTGCGGCGCTTTTCAAACACCGCCCGCGACGCGCGCACAAAATCCTGCGGCCCGCTCAGCGCGGCCATGGCCGCTTGCTGGGAAATCGCGCTGGCCCCCGAGGTCTGTTGGCCCTGGAGTTTTTCCATGGCCTCCAGCAACCAGCGTGGCCCGGTGGCGAAACCGATGCGCCAGCCGGTCATGGCGTAGGCCTTGGACACGCCGTTCATGGTCAACACGCGAGGCGCCAAGCGCGGTTCAACTTGCGCCAGCGTGTGAAAGGTTTGGCCATCGAACAGCAGGTGTTCGTAAATATCGTCGGCCAGCACCAGCACGTGGGGATGGTCGAGCAGTACTGCGGCCAACGCGCGCAGTTCTTGCTCGCTGTACACCGCGCCGGTTGGGTTGGACGGTGAATTCAGGATCAGCCAGCGAGTGTTGGGGTTGATTGCCTTGGCGAGCGCGCCGGGCGTCAGCTTGAAACCGTCCTCGGCGCTGCAGGCCACGATGTTCGAGGTGCCGCCGCACAGCTCGACCATTTCCGGGTAGCTGACCCAGTACGGCGCGGGCACGATGACTTCATCGCCTTCGTTCAAGGTGGCGGCCAGCGCGTTGTAGATCACATGCTTGCCGCCGTTGCTGACGATAGTGTCCTGCCAGGTCACGTCGAGGCCGTTCTCCCGGCGGAACTTCTCGGCCACCGCTTCGCGCAAGGCCCGCACGCCGGCCACCTGGGTATACCGCGTGTGGCCGTTGCGGATCGCATCGATACCGGCCTGGCGGATGTGCTCCGGGGTGTCGAAATCCGGCTCGCCGGCACACAGCGAGATGATTTTTGCACCTTGGGCACGGCGTTCGGCCACGCGGTCGATGATGCGGTAGGTGGCCGAAGGCTGGGCCTGGGCCAGGCGTTTATTGAGGCGTTGAAGGTTCACGAGCCTTTCCTTTGCAGCGTGTGGTAACCCAGGGATTCGCGAGCCTGCTTCAAGGTCTTGCCCGCCTCGAGCTGGGCGCGGATCTGCGATTCCACGTCTTCGATCTGCCGCGCGACCCGCGCCACTTCCACAGCACGGGCGCGGGGCACCACCAGTACGCCGTTGGCGTCGGCCACCACGATGTCCCGCGAACACACGCGAACCTCGCTTATCGCCACCGGCTGGTTCACCGCCAGCACTTCCACACGATCCTTGCCGGTGCGCATGTAACGGCCACGGGTGAACATCGGGTAGCCATCGCCCAGGGCCTTGCTGACGTCGCGGCACACACCATCGATCACGGTGGCGGCGATGCCACGCGCGCCGGCGTACTGGGTCATGATGTCGCCCCACACGGTGCAGTCGGTACGACCGGCATTGGCGATCACCACCACGTCACCCGGCAGCACGTCTTCGATAAAATCGCCTACCGAGCCCGGCGGCGTGTTCGCGGGTACGTATTGCACGGTAAAGGCCGGGCCGACCACGGTGCCGCGGTAGTTATCCAGCGGCGCGATGCCCAGGCACTGGCCGGGAATGCCCAGCTTGTCCATGGCGTCGGAAACGCCGGGGGTGTCCAGGCCTTCAAACAGGGCGACGATTTGCTGATCTTCAGGGTTCATCGGGCAGGCTCCACGCGGATGGCTTCAAATTGGCTGTCATGCATCACATCGGCGACCGAGCGGCCGCTGCGCACGGCGTCGACCATGCCGGCTTCACGGGCGGCGATGCGCTCGCTGAGGTCAAGTACCTGTTCAATCACGGCGGCGGGAATGAACACGCTGCCGCAACGGTCGGCAATCACGTAGTCGTCTTCGGACACGTCAACGCCGCCGACCTTGATGGTCACGCCGGAGTCCACCTGCACCACGCGGTTGCGCGCGCTGATCATGGTCACGCCACGCCCGTAAACCGGGTAACCGATGGAGGCGCTGCCGTCGATGTCGCGGCTGAAGCCATCGATCACCGAACCACGGATCCTCTTGGCTACGGCGGCATTGGCGATGATGTCGCCCCAGCACGAAATGCCTTCGATACCGCCGGCGATCACCAGCACGCGGTCGTCGGTGGTGATGGCGTCGATCACCGGGGAAATCAGGTGCACGCCGGGGGCGGCGTCGGTCTTGGGTGCCAGCTTGACCGTGCTCGCGCGGCCCACCACTTTCGGGCAGTCCCACAACGGGCGAATACCCACGACGGCGCCCGGCAGTTGCAGGAAATCCAGTGCGTCGGAAACGGTGTTCGTGTCGAGTTCAGCCAGGCGCTGAAGCGGGTCGGCAAGTGACATTGGAGGTGAGCCCCTGTTGTGGTTGGGGCTCAAGTCTTACCGACGAGGTGTGATAGGTATATTCGTATTAACGTAAGGCCAACATACGCTGAACCTATGGTTTGGCGGCTGCTTTTGCACGGCGCGGCTTGAGGTGTTTCAGGCGCCCGTCAGCCGCCAATGGCGAGGCGTCTTCGGTCATCAGGCCTTGCAGGTGGTCATTGAGTTTGGCGCCTTCGCTGAGGTTATGCGCCTCGGACAAAGCCCCCGCTGTCTCGGCATCACCGGCCAGAATCGCGTCCACAAACGGCCGGTGCTGCTCGATGATGGCCTCGGCGTCGTGAATCAATGAGTCACTGGAACGGATATACAGGCGAATCTGGCGCTCGATGAACTCGTACTGGGACAACAGGCGGCTATGGTCCGCCAAGGTGATGATCGCCTTGTGCAGCGCGAAGTCGGCCTCGGCGATGGCCTCGGCCTTGCCTGCGTGGCACGCCTCGACCAGCGCCTGGTAATGCTGGCTGAGCAAGGCACGCTTGGTGTCGTCCATGCCCGCCGCCACCAGCTGCGCGGCCAAGCGCTCCACACTGGAGCGCAGGGTGTAGAGCTCCCACACATCCTTGGGCGTGAGGGAGATCACGGTCCAGCCGGTATAGGGGATCAGCGTGGTCAGGCCTTCCTTTTCCAGCTGGTGCAGGGCCGAGCGCACGGTGGCGCGTGACAGGCCCATCTCCTGGGCCAACTGCACCTCCGTGACCCGCGCCCCCGGCAGAATCGTGCCCGACATGATGGATTCGCGCAGCACTTCGGCCGCTTGCACTTCCGCAGACAGTTTCACGACCTTGGGGACTTTTAATAGGCTCACGGCGATGCTCGACTCATTTTCGTGCAGGCACTCTAGCAAACGCACAAGATTGTCGCCAATTATTAAAAGTCCCGCCCGTCAGTTCACCCCACGCAACGAGCGCACCCACACGGTTTTGGTCTGCACGTATTGCTGCAACGCTTCAACGCCCTTGTCCCGCGACAGCGAACCCGAGCGTTTATAACCGCCAAACGGGGTTTTCACGTCGCCTTCGGTGAAGCCGTTGATGCCCACCACGCCGCACGGCAACTGCCGTGCAAAGTGCAGCGCCCGGTCGATATCACGGGTGAACACCGTGGCATGCAGGCCGAACTCGGTGTCCCGTGCCACCTGCAACGCTTGCTCATCGTTCTGCACGGTGATCACGCCCAGCACCGGCCCGAAGATTTCCTCGGTGGCGATGACCATGCCCGGCTTGACGTCATCGAACACTACCGGGTCGACATAGAACCCCGGCAAATCCAGGGCGCGGTTGCCCGCCACCAAGCGTGCGCCCTCCTCCACGCCCCGGTTGATATAGCCCTGCACACGCTCGCGTTGTTTGGCCGACACCAGCGGGCCAATCTCGGTGTCGGGGTCCAGCGGGTCGCCGACTTTCAAAGCCGCCACATTGACCAGCACCTTTTCCAGGTACTCGTCCTTGCGGCTGGCGTGGACGATCTGGCGCATGTTCGCCGTGCAGTTTTGCCCGCCGTTCCAGAACGCCGCGTTGACCGCGTTGGCGATCAGGTCTTCGGTCAGCGGCGCGTCGTCGAGGATGATGAACGGGCTCTTGCCGCCCAGCTCCAGGCCGACCGGCTTGAGGTTGCTGTGGGCTGCGTATTCCAGCAGCAGCGCGCCGACCGGGCCGGAACCGGTGAAGGTGATCGCGTCGATGCCCGGGTGCAGGCCCATGGCTTTGCCGACTTCATGGCCGTCGCCGGGCACCACGTTGAGCACACCGTCGGGCAGGCCGGCGATGGACGCCAGTTCCGCCAGGCGCAGCGCGGTCAACGAGGTCAGCTCGGCGGGTTTGAGCACCACGCTGCAGCCGGCGGCCAGGGCCGGGGCAAGTTTCCAGGCAGTCATCAATAGCGGGAAGTTCCACGGCACAATCGCACCGACTACACCGATAGGTTCCTGCAACACAAACGCGGTGACGTCTTCGCCGGTGGGCGCGACCTTGCCAAAGGTCTTGTCGATCAATTCGGCATACCACTGAAAGAAATTCGGCACTTCGGTGCCGATTTCATGCAGGCAATCCTTGATCGGCTTACCGCTGTCCAGGGACTCCATCACCGCCAGTTCCGTCGCGTTCACGCGGATCAGTTGCGCCAGCGCCAACAGCACGTCCTTGCGGTATTCCGGCTTGGAGCGCGACCAGACGCCAGAATCAAACACCGCCCGCGCCGCCGCTACAGCCTGATCTACATGCCCTGCCCCGCCGAACGCCACGGTGCCGAACACCTGGGCCGTGGCCGGGTTGATGTTCTGGTAAGTGCCCTCAGGCTTGCCGTCGACAAAACGCCCGTTGATATACGGCCGGTCAGGCAGCACCAGGGCTTCGGCGACACGGTGGTAATAGGAAGCGCCCACGTAGTTTTTCATTGCGAACATCCTGTGAAGTTGAGGTTAAACGCTGAGCAAACGGCGCTGACGACGGCGACGCAGCAGCACCACGCTCAAGCCGATCAGCAACGTGCCGACGATGAACAGAAACGCAGCCGCTGCAATTTCCGGGCTGATGTTTTCGCGAATGCTGGAAAACATCTGCAACGCCAACGTGCGCTGGCCGGGGCCGGCGACGAAGAGCGTCAGCACCACTTCATCCAGCGACGTGGCGAAGGCCAATACCGCACCTGAAAGAATCCCCGGCAGCGCCAGCGGCAAGGTGGTGGTGCGCAACACCGTCAACGGGCTCGCGCCCAGGCTGGCGGCGGCGAGTTCCAGCTTGGGATTGATTCCGGCCAGCGCGCCGGACACGCTGATCACCACAAACGGCACCGCCAGCACCGTGTGGGCGACGATCACGCCGCTGTAACTGTTGGTCAGCCCGAGGGTTTGCAGGAACATCTGCATGCCCACGCCCAGCACTACGGCGGGCACCACCATCGGTAACAGGAACAGCGAGTTGACCACGCCGCGAAACGGCACGCCCTTGCGCCGCAACCCCAAGGCCGCCAGCGTGCCCAGGCAGGTAGCCAAGGTGGTCGCGCCCACGGCCATGATCAGGCTGTTGATGATCGACAACTGCCAGGCCTGCGCCGTGAACAGCCGCTCGAACCAGCGCAGCGAGAACGAGGGAATCGGGTACACCAGAAACGAGCTGGAGGTGAACGCCAGCGGCAATACGGCCAGCAGCGGTGCCAGCAGGAACACCACCATGCAGGCGCCGAAAATGGCCAGCAACGGGTTGGTTTTCATTCGTCCGCTTCCTGTTCACGGGTGGAAAGACGTCTGTACACGGTGTACAGCACCAGGGTAATCACCAGCAGCACCAGGCCCAACGCGCTGGCCATGCCCCAGTTGGCGGCACCGGTGGCGTAGAAGGCGATCACCGAGCTGATCATCTGGTCTTTCGGCCCACCGATCAGCGCCGGGGTGATGTAGTAGCCCACGGCCGACATGAACACCAGCAACACGCCCGAGGTAATCCCCCGCGTGCTCAACGGCAGCGTCACTTCAATAAACGCGCGCCATGGCTTGGCACCCAGCGACCCGGCTGCCGGTACAAGGTTGCGCGGAATACCCAGCAGCACGCTGTAGATCGGCAGCACCATCAGCGGCAGCAGCACGTGGGTCATGGCGATGATCACGCCGGTGCGGTTGAACACCAGCGCCAGCGGGTGATCGGTGATGTGCAACAGCATCAGCACGCGGTTCACGATGCCGTTGTCTTGCAGCACGATAAACCAGGCGGTGGTGCGCACCAGCAGCGAGGTCCACAGCGGCAGCAGCACGGCGCCGAGCAACACATTGCGGCGCCAGCCGCTGACGCTCGCCAGCAATACCGCGTAGGGGTAACCGAGCAACAGGCACAACACGGTAATGGTCGCAGTCATGCCAAAGGTACGCAGCATGATGGTGCGGTTGGCCGAGGCATCGCCTGGCATATCGACGATGGCACCGAGGCTGTCGCGTTGCAGGTCTACCGAGGCCAGCAGGAAGCGGTCGGTCACCGGCGCCAGCGCATCGCGGATGGTCTGCCAGTAGCGCAACTCGGCCCAGCGCTTGTCGACACTGACCAGGTCCACCGGGCCGTCGGTGGCCTGGATCGCGGTTTGGGTCTTGCTGATCAGGGTGCGAAAACCCGGCGACGCACTGTTGAGGCGGCGCACCATTTCGCCGATGTGCTGCTGGTCGTCGACGTTGCGGATATCGCTGACAAACGCCTGCTCGATGGCCGGGCCCGGCAATGATTGCCCGTCCCAATGTGCCGCAGCGGCCTGGGTCAGCGGCAATACATTGAGCACGGACTTGTCCGAGACCGCCTGTTGCATCACGGTGCCCAGCGGCCACAGGAAAAACGCCAGCATAAATAGAAACAGCGGCAGCACCAGCAGGATCGCCGAGCGCCGTTTAGCCACGGTCAGCGTGCTCATGAGGCAATCATCCAGCAGTCCCGTGGGTCGAAGTGCGCCTGCATCTGCGTGCCGTTGGAATGTTCAGGCTGCGAGCGGCACAGGCGTGCGGTGAGGGTCAGGTTGTCGCCGGCCAATTGGGCGCGCAGGTGGTCGCCCTGGTACACGGCGTCGACCATCCGCACCGGCAGCGAGTTGACCGGGCGCGGCGTGTCCGACAGCGTCAGCCGTTCCGGGCGTACCGAGACCATCACGTTCTGGCCCACGTTCAAGCCCGACGCCGGCACGCGGATGGTCACGCCACTGCCGAGCAGCACCTCGGCGCGCTCGCCGTCGATGCTCACCAGGCGGCCTTCGAGCAGGTTGGTCTCACCGATAAATTGCGCGACAAAGCGCGTTTGCGGGCGGTCGTAGATGTCGCGGGGCGAGCCGATCTGTTCGATCTTGCCCTTGTTGAACACGGCAATGCGGTCGGACATGGTCAGCGCTTCAGACTGGTCGTGGGTCACAAACACGATGGTCAGGCCGAGGCGGTTGTGCAGCTCGCGGATGTCCAATTGCATCTGTTCGCGCAGCTGTTTGTCCAGCGCACCGAGGGGTTCGTCCATCAGCACCACGCGCGGCTCGAACACCAGCGCGCGAGCCAGGGCGACCCGTTGCTGCTGGCCGCCGGACAATTGGGTGGGGTGGCGGTCACTCAAGGCGCTCAGTTGCACCATGTCCAAGGCACGGGCCACGCGCTGCTGGGTTTCACTGCGGCTGACCCCGCGCATACGCAGGGGGAAGGCGACGTTTTCACCGACGGTTTTGTGCGGGAACAGCGCGTAATTCTGAAACACCACGCCCATGTCGCGCTTGTGCGGCGGCAGGTCGTTGACGGTAACCCCGTTGACGATGATGTCGCCGTGGCTGGCGGTTTCGAAACCGGCCAGCATCATCAGCAAGGTGGTTTTGCCGGAGCCCGACGGTCCCAACAGGCTGACGAACTCGCCGGCCTGAATGTCCAGGGACAGGTTGTCGATCACGTTGATGGCACCATAATTCTTGGTGACGCCCGCAAAACGTATTCTGAAATCAGTCACAACGGCATCCTCTGAGCGTATTTTTGTCGTGCGCCCGCAACGCGGGGCGCACTCTTCACCGTGGCAGGACGTGCAAAAGCCAGGCGCGCCCTACTTGGCGAGCCAGGCGTTGTAGCGGGCGGTCAGGTCTTCCAGATGGTCGTTCCAGAACGTGGTGTTCAGTGGAATCGCCTCTTTCATGTTCTCGGGGTTGCTCGGCAGGTCGACGTAATCGGCCGGCGGAATCAACGCCGCCGCGTCACGGTTGGGCACGCCGTAGGAGACCAGGCTCGGGAACTTCGCCTGGTTTTCGGAGCGGCTGGCGAACGCGAGGAATGGGGTGGCAAGGTCTTTGTGCTCGGCGCCCTTGAGAATCACCCAGCTGTCCATCGCGTAGATGCTGCCCGGCCACACCAGTTTGTAGTGCTTGTGTTCGGTCTTGCTGATGTTGGTCAGCCGGCCGTTGTACACCGCCGCCAGCGCCACTTCACCCGAGGCCAGGTATTGCAGCGGTTGGCCGCCGGCATCCCACCAAAGGATGTTGGGGCGCAGTTCGTCGAGCTTGCGGAACGCGCGATCCACGCCTTCCGGGGTCTCCAGTACGCTGTACAAATCCTTCGGCGCTACGCCGTCGGCGAGCAGCGCGAATTCCAGGTTGTACTTGGCGCCCTTGCGCAGCGAACGCTTGCCGGGGAATTTCTTCAGGTCCCAGAAATCTGCCCAGTTGGCCGGGCCGACCTGGAACTTGTCGGCGTCGTAACCCATGGCCACCGACCAGTAGTAAACGCCGGCGCCGCAAGTGCTGATGGCATCGGGCAGAAACTTGTCCTTCGCGATGATCTTGCTCCAGTCGAGCTTCTCGAACAGCCCGTCGGCGCAGCCAAGCTCAAGCACATCGGACTCCACCTGCACCACGTCCCAGTTAGGGTTGCCGGCCTTGACCTTGGCTTGCAACACGCCGTAACCGCCGTCCCAGGAATCTTCCAGCACCGGCTTGCCGATGGCCTTGGAGAACGGGGCAAAGTAGATTGCCCTTTGCGCATCCTGGGTCACGCCGCCCCACCCGACCACGGTAAAGTCGCGGGCCGAGGCCTGGCCTGCGGCAACCGCCGAGGCCAGTACTGCAAGGGTGCCGATACAACGCGCCAATCTGAAGTGCTTCAACATGGTATTCCCCTGATCGTTAAGTCACGCGTGGCCCTGTCGTGCGCAGGGTTTCAGTTCACATCCATCATGCGGAACCAGCTCGAGGCCACAGCGGCGTAGAGCTGGTTCAGTCCGTGAAACGGGATGCGCTTGAGGCGGGTAACGGGCAGGCCCAGCGCTGAAGAACGGTCGAGCAAATGCGCGGCCAGTGATTGGCCCATCGCGGTCATCATGGCAATGCCCCGGCCCTGGCAGCCGAGCACCGCGCTGATGCCTGGCGCTGGCTCGTGCACGTGCGGCAAGTAATCCGGGGTGACGGCCAACTGACCAGACCAGGCGTATTCAATGGCTACGCCTTCAAGTTGTGGGTAGGCCTGGACCATCAGGCGGTACAGGTGCGAGAAGTCCGACGGCGTCTTGGCACCACCTGCCTTGCCTTCGCCACCGAGGAAAAACCGCCCGGCGCTGTCACGGCGAAAGTACTGGATCAGGCGACGGGTGTCGGCGGCGTGGTGGCCTTCGGGCAAAATCGTCGCGCCCAGGGCCGGTGACAAGGGAACCGTGGCGATCTGGAACGAGTGAATCGGGATGATAGTTTGCTTGAGCCCCGGCCACAGCCCGTCGGTGTAGCCGTTGGTGGCAAGGATGACCTGCGCTGCGCGCACGTTGCCCTTGGGCGTCGTCACCAGCCATTGATCAGCGGCTTGCTCCAGCGCGGTCACCGGGGTCTTTTCAAACACGCGCGCCCCTTCGCTGACCGCCGCACGGGCCAGGCCGCGCACGTAACTCAACGGCTGCAGATTGCCGCCGCGCGGGTCGATGATCGCCCCGGTGTAGGCCGGGCTGCCGGTGATGCGTCGGGTTTCTTCGCGGCCCAGCGTGCGCACCGGCACGCCGCGACTGATCCAGCCCTTGGCGCGCCGCTCAAGGTCAGCCTCGGCGCTTTCGCGGTGCGCGGGCATCAACCAGCCGGTGCGTTTGATATGGCATTGAATGTTGTAGCGTGCGACCAGGTCGAACACCACGTCCGGCGCACGGCCGGAAAAATCCAGGGCGTGGTCGGCGATCTCCGCGTGCTTGGCCAGCACATCATGGGGGTCGAGCTTGAGGCCGGGGTTGATCTGCCCGCCGTTGCGCCCGGAGGCACCACCGCCGACCAGTCCGGCGTCCAGCACCGCCACCGATACACCGCGCGAGGCCAGCTCGATGGCCGCCGACAACCCGGTAAACCCCGCGCCGACAATCGCCACATCCACCACCAAATCTTCCTGCAACGCCTGCAATACCGGCGCGCTTTCGGCCGTGGCCGTCCAGGCGGCGCGGTCCAGTGGTTGAAGAATCGAGTTCAGCTTTGTCTTGCTCATGTGCGCACCCTGTCTGCGGGGGAATTGGCGGGGGTCAGGCAGCGTCGGGGACGGCCACGATCAGTTCGACTTCGACTTTGTAGCCCGGGTCGGCCAGCGCCGGCACGATCACCAGCGTGGAACACGCGCGCACGGTCGGGATGTAGCGGTTGCGGATAGTGCGATAGATCGCAATGTCCTCGGCACTGGTCAGGTAAGTCGTGGCCTTGACGATGTGCTCGGGCGAAGTGCCGGCTTCCTTGAGCAATTGCAGGATGTTCTTCCAGGTGATGTCGATCTGCTCTTCAGCGGTCTCGCCCAAGCGGCCATCGGGGCCGACGCCGATCTGCCCGGAGGTGATCAGCAGGCGCGTGGAACGGTCTACCAGCGCGGCTTCGGAAAACTGCGTGGTGGGTGCCGGACGATCCGAGTAATTCAAACGCGTAAACATGGTGCCTCCAGTGGTTTTGTGAGGGTTTACCAACCCAGGGATTTGAACAGCGCAGGGACGTGGGACAGGTTTGGAAAAATTTCATCGGGGGTGTAATCGGCGGGCGCCTTGCGGCCCGTGCCCCGGTCGATCCACACGCAGCGAAAGCCGATGTCCCGCGCGGCGGTAAGGTCGAGCAGGGGCGAGGCGCAGATGTGCACCACCTCGGCCTTGTCCACGCCCAGCTCGCGGTGAGCGTGGTTGAACAATTGCGGCGAAGGCTTGTAGGCGCGCGCCTGTTCGGCGGTGATCACACGGTCGATGGTGCCGCCCAGTTGCGCGACGTTGCCGGCGATCACCGAGTCTTCGGTGTTGGACACGATGCACAGCTTGAAGCCCATGCGCTTGAGCTCGGTGAGCGCGGCGACCACTTCGGGGAACGGCGGCATGGCCGAGATGCGTTGCAGCAGCAAGTCGAAATCGGCGAGGTCGGTGGGCACGCCGAAGTGGGTCATGGCCTCGACAAAACTCTGGGCGACGATGGCGCGAAACTTCATGAACGGCACCGATTGCTCCAGCACGTGTTCACGCTCGTCGTGCCAGGCGATGACCTGCTTGAGGTCGATGTCGGTGCGCCCACGGCGTTCGAGGATTTCGGTCAACGCGGCGCGTACACCTTCATCCCACTGGATCAGGGTGCCGTAGCAATCGAACGTCAGCCAGGTCGGTTTTTGGCCCGTCAGCATGGGGTTCTCCTTTGTTTACGGTTTGGCGATCAGGACGAGTTTCAGGTCGTTGACGTTGGTGCCCGTCGCGCCTGTCTCGATGGCATGGAAAATCTGCTCCAGCGCCGGCGTCACGTTGTGCCGGGCCAGGGCCTGGTGCAGGTCGACACCCAGCTCCAGCGCGCGTTGCGCGGTGCTGCCATCGGCGATGCCGCCGGCGTAACGGGTCGGCCCGTCGGTGCCGTCGGTGTCCAGGCCGAGCACCACGATGCCGCGCGTGCCCTGCAATTCCAGGGCGGCGCTCACCGCGAATTCCTGGTTGGGGCCGCCAGTGCCGCGTTGGCCGCCGGTGGTGACGGTGGTTTCACCGCCGCCGATCAGCACGCACGGCGGGAACAACGGGCGGCCGTCGAGGGCAATTTGTTTGGCGATGGCCACCAGGTTGCGGCCCAGCGCGCTGCTTTCGCCTTCAAAAAAGGTCGACAGCAGCAGCGGGTTGTAGCCGTTACGCCGCGCTTCGTTGGAGGCGCCGATGCAGGCGGCGTCGGCGGCGACGAGGATCACGTCCTGGCAGGTCAGGTGCGCCAGCTCTTCAGCGCGTACGGTTTCATCCTCCGGCGGCGCCAGGCGCAAGTAAGCGGCGATAGCCACCGGCATGCGGTCCCACAGGTGGTATTTGTCGAGCACGGCCTGGGCGTCGGCGAAGGTGGAGCGGTCGGGCACGCTGGGGTCGGTGATGTAGTCCAGCGCGTCGCCGATCACGTCCGACACGGTGAGGTTGATCAGCACGGCGCCGGGGGCGAGGTGGCGAATCAGGCGGCCGCCTTTGACGGTGGATAGGTGTTTGCGCACGTCGTTGATTTCGACGATGTTCGCGCCGCAGGTCAGCAGCAGGTCGTTGGCCAGGGCCTTTTCGGCCAATGAGATGCCGGGCACCGGGGCGACGAACAAGGATGACGAACCGCCGGTGAAGCAGCCGAGCACGATGTCGCCGGCACGCACGTCTTTCAGCAGTTCGACGGTATCTGTCGCCGACTTCAACGAGGCTTCGTCCGGAATCGGGTGGCTGGCCAGGCGCAGTTCGATATGGTCGAGGCTGCCCTCCTGCCCGTATTTGCAGGTCACCAAGCCTTTATGGATGCGTGCGCCGAGCAGCGCGTCAAGTGCCTTGGCGATGGGAAAACTCGCCTTGCCGGCGCCCACCACAAACACCCGCACGCCGTCGGCCAATGAGTAACGTTGACCCTCGACCACCAGGGTGTCGCCTTCCAAAGTCACGAAACGCTGCACTGCATTGCCGGGGTCGGCGTAGGCAATGCCCGCCTCTGCAATGCTCAGGGCCAGGCGGCGCAACGCCGTGTCGCCGCTGCCCTGCAATACCGCTCGATTCTTGATGGTGGTGCCGGACATCGGGTTTCTCCTGGCGGTGGATAAGGTGGCGAAATCGATTATTGAAGAATGTCGACAATATTACAATACGTCAGAAATAATAAATTGATTATTGTCGACAATAACGATGATGAGTATGCTGGCGCCTGTCTTCACTGCTGTCTGAACCACCCTAACCCCGCAGGCCAACCGCCCTGCCCGCCCGGAGTGCACCATGACTGACACGCCCAAGCGTCACGCCACGATGGTCAACGCTTTCAACCCCGAAAGCCTGAAGAACCTCGACGCTGACACCCGCCACCAGATCGAAAGGCGCATCCGCCTGCTGGGCCCGGCCTATCGCCTGTTCTATCAAAACCCGGTGCAAGTCAGCCGTGGCCAGGGCGTGTTGCTCTACGACAAGCACGGCAATGAATACCTGGATGCCTATAACAACGTGGTGTCGGTGGGCCATGCGCACCCCAAGGTGGCGGACGCGATCAGCCGCCAGGCGCACACGCTATGCACCCACACGCGCTATATCCAGGACGGCATCCTCGACTACGCCGAGCAATTGCTCGGTACCTTTGGCGGGCGCGTGGGTGAGTCGGGGCACATGATGTTTACCTGCACCGGCTCCGAGGCCAACGACCTGGCGATGCGCATTGCCCAGCACCACACCGGCAAGAAAGGCATCATCATTACCTCCGAGGCGTACCACGGAAATTCGCACCTCACCGCCGGTTTCTCGCCGTCGCTGGGTGCCAGTTCGCCGCTGGGCACCTGGGTGCGCCGCGTGCCGACGCCGGACTCATACCGCATCCCGAAAGAAACCATGGGCCAGTGGTTCGCTGACCAGGTGAGCCTGCAGATCCAGGACCTGGAGCGCCGTGGCGAAGGCCTGGCGGCGTTTATCGTCGATTCGATTTTCTCCTCCGACGGCGTGTTCTCCGACCCCACCGACTTGCTCGGGCCGGTGGCGGAAGTGGTGCGTAAGGCGGGCGGGCTGTTTGTTGCCGATGAAGTGCAGTCAGGTTTTGCACGTACCGGCGACGCGCTGTGGGGTTACCAGCGCCACGGCATCGACCCGGACATCATCACCCTGGGCAAACCGATGGGTAACGGCTTCCCGGTCGCCGCCATCGCCATCGCGCCGGAAATCGTCGCGCGCTTCGGCCAGGACATGCGTTATTTCAATACGTTTGGCGGAAATACCGTGGCCATCGCAGCGGCGCAGGCGACCCTTGATGTGATCAATGAAGAGAAACTGCTGGAGAATTCGGAGCGCGTGGGCCGCTTTATCCGCGCCGGTTTCGAGGATATCGCCAGCCGCTATGAACAGATTGGCGACGTGCGCGGCGCCGGCTTGTATATCGGCGTGGAGATGGTCAGCGACCGCGAGGCCAAGACCCCGGACGCGGCGCTCACCAGTGCCATCGTCAATGGTTTGCGCGAGCGGCGAGTGTTGATTTCGGCCACCGGGTTTGCCGCCAACACGTTGAAGATACGGCCGCCGCTGGTGTTTTCCGAGAAAGACGCCACGCGGCTGTTGACGGAAACCGAGGCGGTGCTGGCGACGTTATTGAAGTAAACCCAAAGCCCGTAGCAAGCGGGCCTGTTGTGGCAAGCAGGCTTCTTGTGGCGAGCGGGCTTGCCCCGCGTTGGGCTGCGAAGCGGCCCCAGAAAGCAGAATGCGGTGTATCAGATACTCCTCGTCGTCTGGTTTTGGGGCTGCTACGCAGCCCAACGCGGGGCAAGCCCGCTCGCCACAGCTGCTCCGTTGTTTATCAGATTCTGAACTGCCCCACCAATTGCCCCAAACGCTGGCCCAAGTCGGCAAGGCTACGCGAGGTCTGCGCCCCCAGCTGGGTCTCATCCGCCACACTGTCCACCGCCACGGCAATCTGATGCACGCTACGGTTGATCTCTTCGGCCACGGCGGTTTGCTCTTCGGCGGCGCTGGCAATCTGTGCGTTCATCGAATTGATGGTGCCGATCAACTGGGCCATGGTGTCCAACGACGCCCCGGCTTCGTTGGCTTTGGCCGAGGTACCGTCGCCCGCATCACTGGAGCGGCGCATGGCATCGACGGCGGCGACCGTGCCTTTTTGCAGACGGTCGATCATGCCCTGGATTTCCTGGGTGCTGGTCTGGGTGCGGCTGGCCAGGGCGCGAACTTCGTCGGCGACCACGGCAAAACCACGCCCGGCCTCGCCGGCCCGCGCGGCTTCGATGGCGGCGTTGAGCGCCAGCAAGTTGGTCTGCTCGGCGATGGAACGGATCACGCCGAGCACGCTGACAATCGACGACACGTCCTGCTGCAGGCTGTCGAGGGACACGCCGCTGCTGCGGATGTCGTTCACCAGCGCATGGATTTGCGCAATGCTGCCATCCACCACGCGCTTGGCGGCCTGGCCTTCAGCGTCGGTTTGCTGCGCGGCCACGGCGGCGCCCTGAGCACTGCGCGCCACTTCGTGGGCGGCAGACGACATCTGGTTGATCGCGGTGGCGACCTGATCAGTTTCGTGACGTTGGCGTTCCATGGCCTGCTCGGAGCGTTGGGCCTGATCCGACACCTGGCTGACCAGGCCGGTGAGTTGGCTTGTCATTTCAGTGATCTGGCGCACCAGGCCGTGGATCTTGTCGACAAAACGGTTGAACGCGCCGGCCAGATCGCCCAGTTCATCCTTGCTGGTGATGGCCAGGCGGCGGGTCAAATCGCCCTCGCCTGCCGCAATATCGTCGAGGTTGGCTTTCATCAAATGCAAAGGCCGCAGGATGGTATTCGCCAGTACCATGCCCACCGCTGCAATGACCAACAGCACCACCACGGCCACGCCGAGGATGCTCAGCAGCACGCCTTCCATGCGTTTTTCGACCTTGGCTTCAACCACTGCCACTTGGGCTTCGATGCCATCGAGGTTCACCGAGGTGCCGATGACCATGTCCCATTTGGGCAGGTATTCGGTGTAGCCGAGTTTGGGCACCAGTTCGGTCTGGCCGGGCTGGGTCGAGCTGTATTGCAGGTAGTGGGTGCCGTCCTTGCCGACCTTGACCAGGTCGCGGTTGACGTAGACGCCATTGGGGTCGCGGTTGTCCTTGAAGCTCTTGCCCACGCCGTCGGGGCTGTTGCCCTTGAACAGGCGGATGGTTTCGGAGTCGTAGCCGAAGAAGTAGCCGTCCTTGCCGTAGCTTGTATTCGACAGGAGCTTGACCACTTGGGCGCGCGTGGCGGTGTCGCCTGGGGCGGCGGCGTCGTAGAGGGGTTTGATGGTGGTCATGGCCACCTCGACGTAACTTTGCAGGGTGGCCTTGGCGTCGTTGAGCAGGCGCTGGCGGGTTTCGTCGACCTCATTGTGGGCCTGGGTCTGGAGGATCCACACGGTGGTCAGGCTGATGACAGCGGCGAACAGCAATACCGGCACTATGGCGAGGGACAGGACTTTGGCCTTCAGGCTCAGACGCATGGGATTTTCTCTCTTGTTCGTGGCGACTTGAGAGGTTAACGGCTGGTTGGGGGATATCTGTAGCTGGGGGTGGGTTGGCGGGGGGCATATCCGTTATTTGGGTGATGGCCACTATTGGTTCCGCCCTTACGGCGGCTCACTTTTGAAAAGCGCAAAAGTAAGCAAAACGCTCTTGCCCCAACACTCGGCACCTCGCTGTGGCTCGGTGTGCCCGTAATCCGGCCAGCGTGTTTTAACGGGGCGCCCAGGATCAAAGTCAAAAGCAGATCACAAGCACGGCGGCCTGAGTGGTGTGGAGCAAAAGCAGTCAAGTGTGGGAGCTGGCTTGCCTGCGATGCAGGCAACTCGGTACGTCAAGCACACCCAGTTGATGCCATCGCAGGCAAGCCAGCTCCCACGGAAAAGTAGATCTATGCAGATCTTGAAGTATTACTCGGTTAGAAATGTGGGAGCGGGCTTGCTCGCGAATGCAGAGTGTCAATCAATGAATCAATTGGCTGACCCACCATGTGTCCGGTCCATACAGCTTCAAAGTAACCCGCCGTAAGGGCGGAACCCATATCAGCCGTTACCCACACAATGGATATGTACTCAGCAAACCATCAAAGCGTCATCGCAGCCAACCACCCAAACGCCAACAACGGAAGGTTGTAATGCAAAAAGGTCGGCACCACCGTGTCCCAGATATGGTGATGCTGCCCGTCAATATTCAACCCGGAAGTCGGCCCAAGCGTCGAGTCAGAAGCCGGCGACCCCGCATCACCCAGCGCCCCCGCCGTACCCACGATGCACACAATGGCCAACGGACTGAACCCCAGTTGCACGCATAACGGCACAAAAATCGCCGCCAAAATCGGCACTGTCGAAAACGACGACCCAATCCCCATGGTCACCAACAGCCCCACCAGCAACATCAACAACGCGCCCACGCCGCGGCTATGCCCGATAAACGCTGCCGAAGTTTCCACCAGCGAGCGTACGTCACCGGTGGCCTTGAGTACCTCGGCAAACCCCGACGAGGCAATCATGATGAAGCCGATCATCGCCATCATCTTCATGCCTTCGGTGAACAGGTCATCCGTCTCACGCCAGCGCACGATGCCCGAGACCGAAAAGATCAGGAACCCGGCCAGGGCGCCGATGATCATCGAGTCCAGCCACAGCTGGATGATGAACGCCGAGGCAATCGCCAGCCCCGCCACCAACAGGGTCAGCGGGTTGTATTGCACCGCCACCTGTTCGACTCGCTCGATTTTCTCCAGGTCATACACGCGTTTTTTACGGTAGCTGATAAACACCGCCACCAGCAGGCCAACCACCATGCCCAGCGCCGGCAAACCCATGGCGTGGGTGACGTTGACCTGGCTGATGTCCACCCCACTCTTGGCCACGTTGGCCAGCAGGATCTGGTTGAGAAAAATATTGCCGAAGCCCACCGGCAGGAACATGTAGGGCGTGATCAGGCCGAAGGTCATCACGCAAGCAATCAAGCGGCGGTCCAGTTGCAGCTTGGTCAGCACGTAAAGCAGTGGCGGCACCAGCAACGGGATAAACGCGATGTGGATCGGCAGAATGTTCTGCGAAGCAATCGCCACCACCCACAGCAAGCCGATCAACAGCCATTTGACGTGGCTACCGCCGGTGGCTTCCTGGCGATCTACCAGCATCAGCGCCTTGTCGGCCAACGCGTGGGCCAGGCCGGACTTGGCGATCGCCACCGCGAAAGCACCGAGCAAGGCGTAGGACAGCGCCACCGTCGCGCCACCGCCCAAGCCACCGTTGAAGGCTTTGAGCGTAGCCTCGATGCCAAGGCCACCGGTCAACCCGCCAACCAGGGCGCCGACAATGATGGCGATGACCACATGCACGCGGGACAGGCTGAGCACCAGCATGGTGCCGACCGCGGCGATGACTGCGTTAATCATGGTTACCTCAAGCAAAAACAAAAAAACAGGCATGCCCGCGCCCGGGCGGCCAGTGTGGCTGCCAGCGTGCAGGCTTGAAGGAGGTCTTATTAGAGGGCGCGCACTGTGCCGCAGGCGGGGCAGCATGTCAAAAAACGGCGCCGCTTTCAGGTTTAAATTGATCGTTTGAATAAAGAAAATTCAAAAGAAGCCGATAACCTGATTCTCTGTGTTTTCAGGTTAAGGATGCACCTCGATGTCCGTCAGACAGCTCTCCATTCAATGGAAAATCACCCTGCTCGCCGGCCTTTGCCTGCTGGGGATCGTGACCCTGCTGGTGGGTCTGTCGTTGTATCGCATGGAGCAGAGTTCGCAGCAGGTCAAGGCGGCCAGCATGCAGATGCTCGACGAAGCCGCCCAGGCGCGTATCGAGGCCCAGGGTGAAGTGCAGGCGCTGGGCATCCGCCAGCAATTCATGGACGCCTACCAGTACGGCCACGGTTTTTCCCGCCAAGTGCTGTTTTTGCGCGAGCAGGCGGAAAAACGCTTTCTCGACGCCTTCGACACCCGTGAGGACCTGACCCGCCAGGTTAAAGCCGCCCTGCAAGCCAACCCTGACCTGCTGGGTTTGTCGCTGGTGTTCGAAGCCAACGCGCTGGATGGCAAGGATGAGCTGTTCGCCAACCAGGCCGAGTTGGGCAGCAACGACAAGGGCCGCTTCGCCCTGTACTGGTCGCAACCCACCCCAGGCAAACTGGAGTCGATGGCGCTGCCGGAAAGCGACATGGCCGACACCCGCGTCGGCCCCAGCGGTGAAAAGGCCAACGCCTGGTTCACCTGCCCGCGCACCACGCTCAAGCCGTGTGTGATCGAGCCTTACTTCTATGTCATCAACGGGCAAAACGTGCTGATGACCAGCATCGTGTTCCCGTTGATGGTGAATGGCAAAGTCATCGCCTCGCTGTCGGTGGACATCAACCTCAACAGCCTGCAGGCCGTGAGCCAACAGGCCAGCCAAAAGCTGTATGACGGCCAGACCCAGGTCAGCATCCTCAGCCCCACCGGCGTGCTCGCCGGCTACAGCCCGGACGCCAGCAAGCTCAGCCAGCGCCTGGATCAGGTCGATACCGCCAGCGGCGCGCAACTGATCAGCGCCCTGGCCAGCGGCAGCCAGACCCGCAGCCTGCGCACCGATCACCAACTCAAGGTGCTCGCGCCCTTCACACCGATTCCGAACGGCAAGCCATGGGGGGTGTTGCTGGATGTGCCGGAGAAAGTCCTGGTCGCCCCGGCCGAAGCGCTGAAAGCCAAACTGGATACCGACAATGCCAAGGGCACCCTGCTGGAGTTGAGCCTGGGCCTGCTCGCGGCGGTGGTCGGTTTGATGCTGGTGTGGCTGATGGCGCGCAGCGTGACCCGGCCGATCCTCGGTGTGGCGCGCATGCTCGAAGACATTGCCAGCGGCGAAGGCGACCTGACCCGTCGCCTGGCCTACGACAAAAAGGATGAGCTGGGCCAACTGGCCGGCTGGTTCAACCGCTTTCTCGACAAGCTGCAACCGATTATTGCCGAGGTCAAACGCTCGGTGCAGGACGCCCGTGGCACCGCCGACCAATCCGCTGCAATTGCGACTGAAACCAGCGCGGGCATGGAGCAGCAATACCGCCAGGTCGATCAGGTGGCCACCGCCTCCCACGAAATGAGTGCCACCGCCCAGGACGTCGCCCGCAGCGCCGCCCAGGCCGCGCAAGCAGCCCGCGATGCTGACCAGGCCACCCGTGAAGGCTTGACCGTGATCGACCACACCACCACCAATATCGGGCACCTGGCGGCAGACATGAGCACCGCCATGGCCCAGGTCGAAGGCCTTGCGGCCAACAGCGAGAAGATCGGTTCGGTACTGGAAGTGATTCGCGGCATTGCCGAGCAGACCAATCTGCTGGCACTCAACGCCGCCATCGAAGCCGCCCGCGCCGGTGAGGCCGGGCGCGGGTTTGCAGTGGTCGCTGACGAAGTGCGCAACCTGGCGCGGCGTACCCAGGAGTCGGTGGAGGAAACCCGCCTGGTGATCGAGCAGTTGCAGAGCGGCACCGAGGAAGTGGTGGGTTCCATGGGTAACAGCTATCGCCAGGCCCAGGGCAGTGTCGAGCAGGTTGGCCAGGCGGTGACCGCCCTGCGCCAGATCGGCGATGCGGTGACAGTGATCAGTGACATGAACCTGCAAATCGCCAGTGCCGCCGAAGAGCAAAGCGCGGTGGCCGAGGAGATCAACAGCAACGTGGCAACGATTCGGGATGTGACCGAGTCACTGTCTGAACAGGCCAATGAGTCGGCGCGGGTCAGCCAGGCGTTGAACAGCCTGGCGAATCAGCAGCAGGGGTTGATGGATCAGTTCAGGGTTTGATGCGACCTGCATGGGTTCCGAACGCTGTAAAGATCACAATGTGGGAGCGGGCTTGCTCGCGAATGCGGTGCAACAGTCAACATATCCAGTGACTGATACCCTGCATTCGCGAGCAAGCCCGCACATTTTAAGCCGTTGTGTGTCAGATCTGGCGTCGCGGCAACTCGATCAACACTTTCAACCCACCCAGTTCACTCTCCTGCAACTGCAACACCCCGCCCCACACCTCGACAATATCGCGCACGATCCCCAGCCCCAAACCATGGCCGTCAATCTGCTCATCCAAGCGCGTGCCGCGGCTGAACACTTGGGCACGCTGGGTTTCAGGAATGCCGGGGCCGTCGTCTTCAACCTCAATCAGATAGCTGTGCGCTGTTTCGCCGATAGTCACGCGTATTTCGGCGTCGGCCCATTTGCAGGCGTTGTCCAGCAGGTTGCCCAGCAGTTCCAGCAGGTCCTCACGGTCCCAGGGCAGTTGCAGGCCAGGGGTAACGTGGTGGCTCAAGTCCAAGTGTTGACCGTGGATCATGTTCAACGTGGCGAGCAGGCCCGGCAGTTCTTTTTCACAGTCAAACAAGGCGCCTGGCAGCGTTTCACCCGCCAGGCGGGCACGATTGAGCTCACGGTTCAGACGCTGTTGCACCTGCTCCAGATGATCGCGCAGCAATTTAGCCAGCTCGGGGTGCTCTTTGAGCTGTTCGCTGGACGCCACGCTCAGCAGCACTGCCAACGGTGTTTTCAGCGCATGCCCCAGGTTGCCCAGTGCATTGCGCGAACGCTTGAGACTGTCTTCGGTGTGCGCCAGCAAGTGGTTGATCTGCGCCACCAGCGGTTCCAGTTCCTGTGGCACTTGAGTGTCGAGTTGCGAGCGCTGGCCTTGTTGCAACTGGGCAATCTGGTTGCGCGCGGTTTCCAGTGGGCGCAAGGCGCGGCGCACGGTGACCCTTTGCAGGATCAGCACCAGCAGCAGCGCCGCCAACCCCAGCACCAGACCAATCTGACGCATCAGGCGAAAGCTTTCCCGCACCGGCGTGTAGTCCTGCGCCACGCTGATGGAAATCGACTGGCCGAAGCGTTTGTAGTCCTCACGCAATACCAGAAGCTGCTGCCCTTCCGGCCCCAACTGCAAGTTGCCCTTGATTCCGGCCTCGGGCAGACGCGGCAGGTCCTGGTCCCACAATGAGCGGGAACGCCAATGTTTGTCGGCAAAATCAATCCGGAAATAGTGCCCGGAAAACGGCCGTTGATAGGCCGGTGACAGGCGTTTCTCATGCAGTTGCAAACCATCGGCGCCACGCACCAACGCCACCAGCAAGTTCTCGCTGTCGTTGCGCAGGCCGGCTTCCAGGTAGCGCTGCAAGCCGGCTTCGAACAACCACAGGCTGGTTTGCGCCAGCACCACGCCGACCACCACCATCACGCTGATCAGCCCCAGGCTCAGGCGCCGCTGGATCGACCTCATGCAGAGCCCGCGCCAAACCGGTAACCCTGCCCGCGCCGGGTCTCGATCACATTGCGGCCCAGCTTGCGGCGCAGGTGGTTGACGTGGACTTCCAGCACATTGGAGTCGCGCTCCGTCTCGCCGTCATACAGATGCTCGGCGAGGTGGCCTTTCGACAGGATCTGTCCCGGATGCAACATGAAGTAACGCAGCAGACGGAATTCGGCAGCGGTCAATTGAATCTCCGCACCGTCACGCAGCACGCACTGGCGGCCTTCATCCAGATGCAGCCCAGCGGCTTGCAACGTCGGCTGGTTGGCGTGGCCATGGGAGCGACGCAGCAGCGCCTGAATACGCAGGTGCAGTTCTTCAGGATGAAAGGGTTTACTCAGGTAATCATCGGCACCGGCCTTGAGCCCTTCGATACGCTCAGCCCAGGAATCACGGGCGGTGAGCACAAGAACCGGAGTCACCAGCGCGGCTGCACGCCATTGCGCCAGCACCTCCAACCCCGGCAAACCGGGCAGGCCGAGGTCGAGGATGATCAGATCATAAGGTTCGCTGCGCCCCTGATACACAGCGTCGCGCCCATCGGCCAGCCAGTCGACGGCGTAACCCTGGCGCTGCAGGCCGGCCAGCAGTTCATCGGCCAGTGGTACGTTGTCTTCCACCAGAAGCAGGCGCATCAGTCGTCTTCCTTATCTTTGAGCAATACACCGGTTGTAGCATCCAGTCTGATTTCGCGCACCACGCCCTCAAGGGTCACCAGCTCGACTTCATAAGCATATTTACCGTGCTTCTTTTCAAGCTCGGCTTCCAACAGGCGCGAGCCCGGGTAGCGTGCCATGGCTTGCTGCAACAGTTGCTCCAACGGCAGGATCACCCCCTGCTCGCGCAAGGCCAAGGCTTCATCCTGGTTGAGGTCGCGGGCGTTGATGCTTGAACAAAAGGCCAGGAGCACCAGCACCATCACACCACTGGCGCGTCGATATACCGTCATTACGTATCCTGATGATTCTTGAGAACGTGCCCGGTGAGCGCGTCCAATTCGACTTCCCACTCGACCCCGTCGGCATCTTCCAGTTCGACTTGATACAGGTAAGTGCCGTAGGCCTCATCCAGGTCGGTGTCCAGCAAGGTCGAACCGGGATGCAATGCCAGGGCGGTGGCCTCCAATTGATCGAACGCAACAATTGTAACAGTGCCAGGCAATTTCAGCGGTTTGTCGGGGTCCACTGCTCGGGCCTGTGCCGCCGTAGAGGCGATGATACCGGCGGCGACCAGCGCTGTGAGGCGCTTCATGGTGAGTCTCCGTTTCAGGATGTTTTTCCTACGCCGCACACGGTATCCGTCGCAACTTAACTGAAACTGAATTGCCACCATGGCAATTTCCTATAGGTATATCCCCCTATCAACGTACGAGTTTTCCTATACTGCCCCGCTCGTTGCAAAAGAGACCGGTATGACAGCCATCCACATCAAATTTCCAGCCCTGACGCTCAAAGCCGGTAAACGCGCCTTCGCACGCATTCGTGAGAGCGGCTTGAAACCTGCCGACGTGGGCATTCTCCCCGGCGCTGCCGGCGGCCCCAAAGCGTTGGGCATCCAGGGCCTGGACCTGGCGCTGTTCGGCGACTGGCTGCCCCGCGCGCCACGCGAACGCGCGCTGATCGGCGCGTCTATCGGCTCCTGGCGGTTTGCCAGTGCCTGCTTGCCCGATCCGGTGCAAGGCCTGCTCGACCTCGGCCGCCTATACAACGAACAGCGCTTTGCCAAAGGCGTGACCATGGCCGAAGTCAGCCAGAGCTGCCAGCGCATGCTCGACGACCTGCTGGCCGGCCGCGACGCGCGGGTGCTGGACAACCCCGACTATCGCCTGAACATCATGGTCGTCAAAAGTCATGGCCTGCTTGCCGATGACCACCGGGGGCGCCTGGGCCTGGGCTTGTCGTCGGTGATTGCCGATAATCTGCGGGGGCGTGCACGGCTGTCGCGGCATTTCGAACGGCTGATCATCCACGACCCGCGCCAGGCGCCGCCGGTGCATCCGCTGAAGGATTTTCCGTCACGCTTCCTGAACCTGGAACTGGGTAACCTGCGTCAGGCGCTGCTGGCCTCGGGCTCGATTCCGATGGTGATGCAAGGCGTGCGCGACCTGCCCGGGGCTGGCGCGGGCACCTACCGCGACGGCGGCTTGCTGGACTACCACCTCGACCTGCCCTACCACGGCGACGATATCGTGCTGTACCCGCATTTCACCGACCGGGTCATCCCCGGCTGGTTCGACAAGGGCCTGCCGTGGCGGCGCAGCAATCAACAGGGTTTGCAGGATGTGTTGCTGCTCGCGCCGTCGAAGGACTATCTGGCACGCCTGCCCCACGGCAAATTGCCCGACCGCAGCGATTTCAAGCGTTTCATGGGGGATGACCCGAGCCGCAACAAGTACTGGCAAACCGCTATGAGCGAGAGCCAGCGAATGGGGGACGAGTTCCTGCGGCTGGCGGATAACGGTCAATTGGGCGAGCGCTTGCAAGCGCTTTGACTCAGCGGTATGCGCGGCGAGGGATCAAGCTGTTAAACTCGCCGCCTGCCAGACACCTGACCGAGCCGAAAATACCGTGGAAATCTTCAAAGAGTTTACGTTCGAATCCGCCCACCGCCTGCCCCACGTACCGGAAGGCCATAAATGCGGGCGCCTGCATGGGCATTCGTTCAAAGTGGCGATCCACCTGAGCGGCGACCTCGACCCCCATACCGGCTGGATTCGCGACTTCTCGGAGATCAAGGCGATTTTCAAGCCGCTGTATGAGCGCCTCGACCACAACTACCTCAACGACATCCCAGGCCTGGAAAACCCGACCAGCGAAGTGCTGGCCAAATGGATCTGGAATGAGCTCAAGCCGTTGCTGCCGGAGCTCAGCGCGATTCGCATCCACGAGACCTGCACCAGCGGCTGTATCTATCGCGGCGAGTAAACCGGCGCGCTGAAAAAACCACCCTGGCGGTGGTTTTTTTATGCCCGGCTAACTTACAGTCTTGACTCCCTGCCCAAAGAGCGCGCTGCCATGTCCACCTCGATACGCTTCGCGACTGCCAGCGATGTTCCCTCGATCGAAGCCATCGTCGAGGCAGCTTACTCGCCTTACATCGAACGGATCGGCCGCCAGCCCGGGCCAATGCTGGAGGATTATCGCCAGCTCGTCGAAACCGGTGATGTGCAGGTGCTCGATAAAGCCGGCCAGGTTCAAGGTTTTATTGTTCTGTTGAATGAAAACGGCGCGTTGGTGCTGGATAACCTGGCGGTTGCTCCGGCAGCTCAAGGCCTGGGGTTCGGGCGGCTATTGATGGACTTTGCAGAACAGCAGGCGCGCGACGCGGGCTACCCTGCCATCCATCTGTATACCAACGAAACCATGACCGAGAACATCGCGCTGTACGCCCGGCGCGGCTACACGGAAACCCATCGCGCCGTAGAGTGCGGCCTGCATCGTGTGTATATGAGCAAGCGCTTTTAGGAGCAACCATGGAAACTATCTGGCTGGCCCAGGCCAAGCGCTTGCAAGCGTTGGCCTCCACCGGGCTGCACTTTTGCACTGATGATTTCGAGCGCGAGCGCCTTGAGGAAATCGCCGAGATTGCCCACAGCATGCTCGCGCAATTGGCGGATGTACCGCTGGAGCGCATCAGCGGGCTGGTGACTGACTTTGCCAAACGCTATTCGACACCGATGATCGACGTGCGCGGTGCGGTGATCGAGGGTGATCGCATTCTGCTGGTGCGCGAATTGACCGACGGCTGCTGGGCCCTGCCGGGCGGTTATGCCGATATCGGTTTGTCGGCGGCGGAAAACATCATCAAGGAGATCCGCGAAGAGGCCGGGCTGGCCGTGACGGCGCGGGCGCTGTATAGCGTTACCCATAAAGCCAAGGGGTTGTATCGCCCGGACGTGCGGGACTTCTACAAGCTGTACTTCCTGTGTGAACGCGTGGATCACGCTGCGCCGGCGGCCGGTTTTGAAACCACCGAGGTGGGTTTTTTCAGCCTGGATAACCTCCCGCCGCTCTCCCGGGGCCGCACCATCGAAAGCGACCTGGAAGCCGCGTTTGCCTTCCATCGCGGCGAAACCACCCACACACTGTTCGACTGACAAGCATTTAATGCCTGATTGCTTCAGCCCAAGAGGAACTTGCCCATGCATATCATCAACGCCCGCCTGCGCAACCGTGAAGGCCTGCATGATCTGCACCTGGAACATGGCCGGATCGCCAGTATCACCGCACAAACAACAGCACCCGTGCTGGCACCCGATGACCTGGATGCCGCCGGTAACCTGGTAACCCCGCCGTTCGTCGAGCCGCATATTCACCTGGACGCCACCCTCACCGCCGGCGAACCGCGCTGGAACATGAGCGGCACGCTGTTCGAAGGCATTGAATGCTGGGGCGAGCGCAAAGCCACCATTACCCAGGAAGATACAAAGACCCGGGCTAAAAAAACCATCCAGGCCCTGGCCGCCCATGGCATCCAGCACGTGCGCACCCACGTCGACGTCACTGACCCGGACCTCACCGCGCTCAAGGCCATGCTTGAAGTACGCGAAGAAACCACGCACCTGATCGACCTGCAAATCGTCGCCTTCCCCCAGGAGGGTATCGAGTCTTACCGTAATGGCCGCCAATTGATGGAAGAAGCCATACGCCTGGGCGCCGATGTAATCGGCGGTATCCCCCACTTCGAATACACCCGCGACCAGGGCGTGAGCTCGGTAAAATTCCTCATGGACCTGGCCGAGCGTACGGGTTGCCTGGTGGACGTGCACTGCGACGAAACCGACGACCCCCACTCACGCTTTCTCGAAGTGCTCGCCGAAGAAGCGCGTAGCCGTGACATGGGCGCACGCGTCACCGCCAGCCACACCACCGCCATGGGTTCTTACGACAACGCGTATTGCGCCAAACTTTTCCGCCTGCTTGGGCACTCGGGCATCAGCTTTGTCTCCTGCCCCACCGAAAGCATCCACCTGCAAGGCCGCTTCGATAACTTCCCGAAACGCCGGGGCGTGACCCGCGTCAACGAACTGCTCGAAGCGGGCATGAACGTCTGTTTCGGCCAGGATTCCATCGTCGATCCCTGGTACCCGCTGGGTAATGGCAACATTCTGCGTGTGCTCGAAGCCGGCTTGCATATCTGCCACATGCTGGGCTACGGCAACCTGCAAAGCGCCCTGGACCTGGTCACCGATAACAGCGCCAAAGCCATGGCCCTGGGTGACCGATACGGCCTGGAGCCCGGCCGCCCGGCGAACCTGTTAATCCTTTCGGCAGACAGCGACTACGAGGTGATCCGCAGCCAAGGCTTGCCGCTGTATTCGATCCGCAACGGCAAGGTGCTGATGAAACGGCAACCCGCTCAGGTGGAGTTCGTGTAAGCCGCCAGGTCAGACAATCGAATCGATATCCAGCGCTTGCACCCTTCCCCGATCATTGTGGGAGGGCGGCGGAACACTGGCGATTTGGGACGGCTCGCGGTTTTCACGATGGCGGAACCAGCGATTGAGGCTGGGTTGCAGTTGCGTGGAGTGGGCGTGACTGCCATACACGTCGCGGGCCTCAAGGCGCCGCCAGCGCAGGGTTTCCAGGCGCTGGCGGCTGCTGCGCAATCGATCGATTTCGGCGTTCAATGCCGGGTTATAGTCGTGTTCATTGCTTCGCTGATTGGGTGGGCGGCGACGGTCAAGCTCACGCCTTTTGTCGCGAAGTTGCTGAGTCATCGTTTCAAGCGCACGGTCGATCAACTCAAACTCCCTCGGCGTGACCAAAGCCCCCTGGCTTTCCACAGTTTGCTGCCAGCGCCGCAGTGTGGCCCACGCTGCCGGGATATAGCTGGCGGTCATGAAGTGCTCGTTCGCCTGAAACAGTTGTTTAAGCAGGAGGTCGCGGTTGGGCATATCACCGTGCAGTTGCACCGCGCGATTGCAGCCCGCCTCCTGAATTGACTCACAGCCGGGCTTCCACAATATCGAGGAGCGGGTACCGTCCGGGAGCGCGATCGGCATGAAGTGTTGTTGCTCGCCGTGATGCCGGTAGGGGCTGCCGTCGATGCGCACCAGCCCCGCAGCAAATAGAAGACCGCCTGGAGCAGGCGTGCTGAACAACATCACAGCTCCCGGGATCCATAATTTGGCGGTGGTGTTCATCCAGGGTGCGGGAACGCTGGGGACGGGGTCGTTGTGGTTGACGATGCGGTGGTGGACCAGGGAAGAGGCGCCGTCGGTGAATTCGGCGTCGGCCGCGCGGGGGGCGCCGTAGGTGTAGAGGAGGATGTTGTAGTCACGATCAGGCGTGCGCCGTAACCCTTCAGCCAAGAGCAAAGCGATTGCACCGCCCAGGCTGTGACCGCAGATGATTATCCGTTGCCGAACATGAAACTTTTCGAGGTAGCGCAGCACAAAATCGCGCATGGCCTGACAGGCTTGATAAAACCCTTCGTGTACCCGGCCGACTCCCTCCGCGAAATTCACCTGATGGGCGTTTGCATCCCGCAAAATATCGGCGCCACTGACCGTACCCCGTACTGAAATCAGAATGACTTCATCGTGGTGGGTGATGAACGCCTGGGTATCCGTTCCGAACTTCTCATCATCGAAGAAATGCAGACTTGCAGGGTGTTCCTGCTGTTCCTCCAACTGCGGACGGTTTGGCGGATACAGTTCGGGATCAAAAGGCAGGATTTCAAACCTGCGGGAGTAAGGAACGTCTTCATAAAGCGGGTAGTAGCGATGAGTTTGTTCCGGATCGATTCGCCAGGCCTCCTCAAACCCTGAAAGCTTATCGGCAAACAGATTTCCAACCGTCGGGTCCAGAGGAAACGACACTTGATCCTCAGGCTTTTTGGAGGGTTGCTGGCCAAAACCGCAGTAACTCAGGCCTGCCATCAGGGCCAACTGGTACAGGTTCAAGGCACAGAACTTATCCTCGATGGACAGTATCGGACGCAGGGCGCGTAAAGGGCGTACCTCCAGCACGCTATGTTGATTGGGGAACAGTACAACGCCAGTAAGGCTGGGCTGTGGAGGGCCAAACCCCAGATCGGCCATCATTTTCAGTGCATGCCGTTGAGGCCTATGACGTCCTGGAATTGGCGCCGGCAGGTGAGCCACATGGCGAACCAGATCCCTCACTTCAACTTGATAAAACCGGTCTGCTTGCGATTGTGCGGGGTTGCCCTCAATGCGCTGGCCATCCTCGGCAGAAAACCGGGTTTGTTCGGCCCGAACTTGAAGCTCGGTGATGGGAAGTTGATAGGCTTGGCGAATTCGTAATCGGTTATAGGGCTCTTGCGCTCCGGAATACAAACTGTCCAGTTTCAGGACCACCGGGCCGCAGTAAAAGCCCTGCAACCTGGCGAATCCGTCCCCGTCCAATCGTCCGTCGTACTGACGCCCTGTACTGTCGTAAAGAGTGTACGGGAGGCCACCGTAGGCCTTTCCACTGCCGGTTTCATCCACAAGGCAAAAGCTCGCCCAATGCCCTTTCAATGCGCAAGCAGGCATCTTGTCACTGAAAAAAGGTTGCTTCCAAGCGTCCTGCTTCATGATTTAACTCCTTGTTATTGACACGATGGGTAAACATCGCAAATGCGCCCATCGGGCATTTTTACAGGTTTGAAATCTGTGGTATTGCCCCTGCAGTACGCGGACAAATCTTCGAGACTCTCCCCCCTGCAACGCCTCCATCCGCCCGAAACTGCCACCCAGTTGTCGTCAAACGCAGGCAGCTCTTCCTTGTTGACGCTCATTACCAACCTGAGCGTTTTCCCCCTTAACTGATCACGTTGAGCACCTCCACCCGCTTTGTATTTTTCTGGCTGCCCCTGATCATCCAGAGCGTTGCATCCCAGGATTTTGCTGATCGCATGCTTACGGCCAACCGTGCGGAAATACCATCGACATTGCCCTCGCAGCTCCTGAACTCCCGAATCAGGCATTTGCGCAAAACCCTCCGGCAAGCGATCAGGGATACCAATGCTCCCGCTATCCCCCCCAGCCTCCCAGTAACCCTTCCCCCACTTCGCATAAAACTCAAACTGCACACTGCTCAACACCGAAGGGCATCCCTCAATGGTTTCACTCAGAGGCAATTGGTAACTCACCCGGTTGGCCACGGGGTTGAGCTCGGTAAAAAACAACTTGCGCTCCGGTCTCTTGCCTCGACGTACCGGCAAGGTGCAGGTCTCACCTGTCGCGGGGCGGTAATTGGCAGCCGTTTTAAGCTCAAAATCCGCCGGCAAATCCACCTCCAGCGTAAAGCGATCAGCCGGTTTGATTGAACACCCCGAAAGCCATCCCGTACCCAGCACCATCAACACCCCGAGTACCCGCTTATTCATGCGCCCCCCCTACCCTGCACCACTGCTCCAGCACCCTTGCAAAATGTTCCATCGGCGCCTCTGCCTGCATCGGCTGCCACTGAATCACACTGTTTCCCGTCGCCTCCTCCAACCGGCGTACCACCAGAAACTCAAGCTGCTTTGGCCCACACCATTGCCAGACACGCGCCTGCTCCAACACGTGCGCCAGCCAGATCCGTGGGTCTTGAAACTCGACCAATGCGGCAAGGCTTTCGCTGTGTTCGGTCAAGAGAAACCGCAAGATGTTGGCGTGCAGAATGGCCCCGGCCCTGGGGTTGGGTGTGGTCAGCCAGGGTGCCGGATCGGGTACCGGGTACTCGCCTGGAGCAGGGTTTTGAGCCTGGCACCAACGGTCTTCTTTCCAGTAACAAACGCTGATCAGAGGGCCGAGAAAAGTCGGTCGGTGCTCGCTTGGCAAATGAGCCAAAGCCCGCGCCAGAGTGCGGTTATCGTGAAAACGGTAGATCGTCTGGCTACTCTGCGGGCCTACCAGCATGCGCTCGCGCCAGTGACGGACGACGCAAGCCAAGTCATCGGCAGGCAGGCTACCCAGCCACCCCCAGTTTGCGTGAGGCTGTCGCAGCAGATCGACCAGCGCAGGTTCGCCCACCTGCTCCAGCAACACGATCATCGGGCCGACAGCCGAAAGCTCGGCTAACGCGGTCTCACTGTAAAACCTGCAATGTTGTGACAATGAACGGGCGGCCAGCAGCGCGCTGCATGCTTCGTGCGCGCCTTCAAGTATCAAGCACAGGCGGCGCCCCGCCTGTTGCTGTTGGGCCATCCAGTGGTTGGGCATCCCCTCCATCAGGCTGCCCTCCCGTTGATATCGCACAGGCCTTCACGGCATTGCTCACACACTGGGCAAAAGTCGGCGTCCATCTGCCGGGCTGACGCCATGAGAGCGCCCTGCGCGGCAGATAGTTTCGGGGGCTGCGCCACAAACGACGGGCTGGCCGAACCGGTAGCCGGCGGCGTGCCTGCGACCGTAATGGGCCTGCTGCTGAAAATGGCACCCGCCTGGATCATCAAGTGTTCTCCGCCGGCCTTGAGGCTCAGTTGCGCGCCACCATCGATCACCAGGCTGGCACCCGCCTTGAGCACGATCTGCTGCCCGGCTTCGATAATCAGGGACTGACCGGCATAAGTCTGGCTGCCGCCCTGCACATTCAGATGGTCATCAGCACCGAGTACCACCTTGCGATCACCGGTTACCTGATACTGCTCCTGCCCCGCCACATGGACCGTGTTTGAACCATGAATGGTCTCACTGCGATCACCGGCCACCTCCAGGCGGCTGTTGTGGCCCACTTGCTGCTCCAGGTCACGCTGGGCACGCAGGTAAATAAGCTCCTCGCCACGACGGTCCTCAAGATGCAACTCATTGGCACCGACACCTCCCGGCGAGCTGCAAGTGCGCAAAACACTGCGCGTCTTGTGTTGTGGCAAGGGATAAACCGGCATGTGCAACGCATTGGGCAGGCAGCCCGTGATCAATGGCTGGTCGGGGTCCCCCTCAAGAAAAGTCACCAGCACTTCCATGCCCACCCGCGGAATCAGCGTTGCGCCAAAACCGTCGCCGGCCCAGCCGGATGCCACCCGCACCCAACAACTGCTTTTATCATCGGAGTTGCCGAGGCGGTCCCAATGAAAACGGACCTTCACCCGGCCGTAGGCATCGCAATGTACGTCCTCACCGGGTGGCCCCGTCACCGTAGCAGTCTGGGCCCCCTTGATGGTTGGCGCGGGGTGTTTGAGAGGCGGCCGATGCACAGCGTTCCAAGGTGTTGCGCTGAACCGGTTGCGATACCCCTGAAATACATCGGCGTCGACCACGGCTTCCTCCAGTACCTGGGGTTGATACCCCTCATGTCGCACCGACGTGATCAACCACAAGCCATTGCAGGAGGGATCAGGGTGATTCTGCAGCTCAAGGAAGTGCCCGCAACTCAGCGCCGGCTGGTCGCTCCTGCCCAAGGCCCGATAACGGTCGCTTTGATGGCGCTCATGACCTCGACCCGCCAATTGACGCCCCCGTGCACGGTGGGTGAACGCTCCCGGGTAGCGGTAGTCTTCGAGTGTGTGTGCGGGTGTGGAGCCGGCTTGTTCGTGCAGGCGCAACGAGGGGTGCTCAAAGTCATGATCACGGCATACCGTTTGCTGGCTGCGGGTTTCCAGGCGCACGTCGAAGCGCCGTATTGCTCGTGTGCCGGCCACCAGGCTCCCCACTGAGCAATACTGTTGCACGGGCAAGCGCCGAAACACCGTCTGGTCATCTCCGAACACCAACACGTGGTTATCGGGGCTGTGGCGAAAGTGGTAATGAATACCCTCTGCTTCACACAAGCGCTGGATGAAGTGCAAGTCAGATTCGGCGTACTGCACGCAAAACGGGCGCGTCGGGTAAACCACCGGGCCGAGCTCGAAGGTATAGGCATCGGCCAGGATGCCGTGGCGTTCAAGGACTGCCGCTATAATCTGCGGCACATTGCATTGCTGGAAAATTCGCTGGTCCCGACAGTGAGCAAGGCTCGCCAGCCGGGGCGCCAGCGTCAGGTGATAGCGCGTGAACCTGGCCTGCGGTTCATCCCGGCCGATGGCGTAGATTTGCCCATGCAGCCCTGTTTCCACGCCGCCGAAGTCAAGATAGGCCGGCTGGTGGAGCAGTGCCTCCAAGTCCAGGGAAGGGTTTTCGCTGACCAACTGCAGTTGAATGAAATAAGGCTGATCAAGCACTTCGCTGCCCTTGAAAGCCAGCACCTGAAAGTCGTCTGTTACTGCTTGAAGATTTAATTTGAAACGCGACGAAACAAACCCGTCAACCATCCGTAGTTACCTGTCATCAAGTCATTAACCGAAAGGCCTCCCCCCAATTTTTAAATGCCGTTTGAAGTGTTGGGAAAAAGCGCCTGAACACGGTAAAGCTTAGCGATTCAAGGTGGGATTCGGCCCATCGAATGACAAAAAGGACGTTTCGTACGGTGTGATCAGAAGGGACTTTTACAGAATAAGACGGAGCATCAACCCAGTAACTTTAACCAACAAGAAAGTTCCCACACTCAAAGTGCAAACTTAATGACTCGATAAAGAAACAGCTGACACTTATTCACACTATCTGCCGTTCCTCAGTTTTCAAGTTTGTGCTCGTGCAACCCCGAACAGGCTCACGCTCAGCAGTGTTTCACCCTGGCTGTGTAAACGCACTGGCGCGGTGCCACCTGGCATCACCACGGCCACGTCCCCGCTCTCGACCCACCCCGCCCGCCAGGCCGCACACGCCACAGCACTGGCGCTGGTCCCCGAGGACGCAGTGGGCCCTTCCCCTCGCTCAAACACCCGTGCGATGACTTGGTTACCCACAGAACGGGCGGCCCATTGCAAATTGACACCTGCTGCACAGGGTTGCCCGAGCCCGGCCGGTGGCGCGAAGGCAATCGCCTGCAACGGCTCGAACAGCCAAGCCTGGTGCATCGAAGGGTTGTCAGGCAGCGCGTCAGCGTGCTCGACGAGTGTCACGCAATGCGGGTTGCCCACACGAACAAACTGGCTACGTACCCAATCCGGATTGATCGCTGCCAGTGCGGGGACATGGCTGAACCCATGATGAACCATGCCCACCCCTTCAGCGCCTACCGCGGATGGCCCGAATGCAGGGCAGCCCAGCGCCAGCCAGAAACCCGCCGCGTGATCAATGATCGCCGGTTCAACCGGCGTTGCGACCGGTGATACCGCATCCGGCTTGTCATGGTGCACCCGCAATTCGCAGCCCTGAGTCATCAAGCCCTGGTCCGTCAGCGCCTGAGCAAAAATCGTCAAGCCATTGCCGCTGCGCTCGGCAAGTGTGCCATCCGTATTAACGATCAGCAGGTCAAACGGTGGCGCTGACTGAAACGGCCCCACCAACAAGCCATCGCAGCGATAGGCCTTGGCATCGGCCGCACGCGGCAGCCCGCCCCAGCCGCATTCGGCCTCAATTGCTGACGCCGCCCAAGCCACGCGTTCGATCGCAGCGCGGTCCGCACGCTCGGGAACGTCGACCCCTTGGCTTCTTAAGCGGGCTGGGCTGACCACCCCGTAGATATTGCCCCGCGCGTCGTAGAACCGGGTCATTTCGTCACCCACTTGGAAATTTTCATCGGCTCGTCCGTTCAGTTACCTGCACACTGAACAGCAGCGTATTACAGAACCGTTGGCCCGTGGGAGGTGAGCTGGGCGGTGGTCATCGACGCAGGCCCTGGGGTTCATCCGTTCATGCGAGGATCACGCGGCTTCAGCCCAACGCCCGCAGGGCTTACCGTTTCCATGTGGCCTGTTATCTGCAGTCCGTTGCGGGTTGATAAAAATAAACGCCCAGGCCGGCACCCACAGGGAACCCGGCTCGCGCCACATGGCCTGATGTGCAAGGATGTCGCGCCGGACATCGTTCATTGAACGCAAAACCAAGGATTTTTCATGACTGCCATCCCCACTCCAGCGCCCGTGGTTCCCGGGCGGCTAGAGCAAATGTCGACCCGAATTGCTTTTTTCATCGCAGGCTTTGGCATTGCAGCCTGGGCCCCCTTGGTGCCGTACGCCAAGACGCGTGCGCAACTCAATGAAGGCACGCTGGGCCTGCTGCTGTTGTGCCTGGGGGTGGGGTCGATCATCGCCATGCCGGTGGCGGGTGCGCTGGCCTCGCGTTATGGCTGCCGACGCGTGCTGACGGCTGGCACGATCATGATCTGCCTGGCTCTGCCGCTGCTCGCCACGGTCAGCTCGATACCGTTGTTGATAGTGGCCTTGTTCCTGTTTGGTGGGGGTTTGGGCACGGTGGACTCAACGGTCAACCTGCAAGCGGTCATCGTCGAGCGCGCCAGCGGCAAAACCATGATGTCGGGTTTCCATGGCCTGTTCAGCCTGGGCGGCATCGTCGGGGCGGCAGGGGTTGCCGGGTTGCTCGGGCTGGGCTTTTCGCCGCTGCAGGCGACGCTGGTGGTGATCGTCATCATGGCGCTGGCGTTGCTCAAGGCCGGGCCGCACCTGTTGCCCTATGGCAGTGAGAGCTCAGGCCCGGCGTTTGCCATCCCCCACGGCGTTGTGCTGTTTATCGGCTGCCTGTGCTTCATCGTGTTTCTTGCGGAAGGGGCCGTGCTGGATTGGAGCGCGGTGTTCCTCAGTGCCGAACGTGGCCTTGATGAGGCCTACGCCGGCCTTGGCTACGCAGCTTTCGCCTTGACGATGACTGCCGGGCGCCTGACCGGTGATGCCATCGTCCGGCGCCTCGGCGCAACCCGGGTCATTGTGATCGGCGGAGCGCTCGCAACGGCCGGCATGTTGCTTGCCACGCTGCTGCCTGCCTGGGAAACAGCGTTGTTGGGGTATGCCCTGGTGGGTGCCGGTTGTTCGAATATCGTGCCGGTGCTTTACACAGCGGTCGGCAAACAGACAATCATGCCGGAACATATTGCGGTACCTGCCATCACCACCTTGGGTTACGCCGGTATTCTCGCGGGGCCTGCGGTGATCGGCTTTATCGCGCACGGCAGCAGCCTGAGCACAGCCTTTGTGCTGATCGCCGTGCTGCTGGCCGGTGTTTCCATCAGTGGCAAAATCCTCAAGGTGTAAACCACTCACCTTATCAAGGCCAGGGCACTACCTGGCCTTGTATATTTCATGCTGCTCCAGCCAGCGCTCGATACTTTTGTTGCACAGCCACCCGTCATATTTGGGGCGCCCAAAAAAGCGCGCCTGATTAGCCCGCTCCAATGAGCGTAACAAGCCCGGGCGCTCCATGATGTTTTTGGCCGTGTATACACAGTGCTCGGGGTACTTCTTGCGAGGTAGCCCAGTGGTGGGTTCCAGAATCGGAGCGCCCCTCGAATCGGTGTCATCCGGGTCATCCATCACCGTCTGCAGCAGTGCTATTTCCAGGTATTCGAGGGTTTCAAAAAAACCCGGGCGGTCTTTGGGCTGATCCCTCAGTTGCTTGAAATAACCCCGCAGCGCCTGAACAACCTCGGCATTGCCCTGACCATGAAAAGGATCCTGGCTGAATGCCTGGGGGGAGCTGTTACGCCCCAGCGTTGCCGCCGCCGCGCTCAAGCTGTCGCGGGTGATATAGCCCTCGTGATCAATGATCGTGTCATTCAACAGTGGGCGCTTGAGAATTTCGCGAGCCACCTGGATCACACGGTCCCGCACGTTATTCTCCCGCCACGGGTTGAGCTGCAATTTGTTGCAGGGACGATTGCGTCAAGCGCCCGCCCTTTAGAAAGGTGTACAGCTCACCAAAGCTCTTTTCCAACTCACTTGCCAATTGGCTGTCGCTGGAATTCGGCCCCGGAGGCGCAGTGTCTGCCCGCACGATCGGCGCGTTCTGCAATGCCTGGTAGCGCAGCGAGGACAAGGCCCCCCGCAACAGGGCAGGCCGTCGCGCTGGCACCTCCTGGCAAGCATGATGAGCGTCATTATCCGAATGAACATTTGGCGGCGGCGAAGCCCAACCGACCTCCGATGCATGTGTGGCCGCCAGTTGCCCACGCGGTATTGCACCCTCAATTTTCATGCGATATCTCCCACCTTTTCCCAAATCTGCGCAAGCCTGAAGGCCATCACCGAAGCGCCCTGAATCATCGAATGGATCAAGAGGCGGCCAGCAACCCATGTGTGGCTGGCGCAACGTGATAGTTCCGAACAACGGGGGAATACCAATAACAACATGTAAAAACGCAAATGCGGGTTCAATCCGGCTTTTGACCGCGCCACCACGTCATGAAGCCTTTGGCCAAGGCCGCCCACGCGCTCCCGGGTTGCGTCGGCTTGGCATCCGTGTGGTTGGGTTGGCTGACTTCAAGCATGCCACGGACGAAATCCTCAGAGACGGGTGCCTGAAACTGGCGCTGGCTCGCGAAGGTTTTCATCGGTCGTGTTTCTGTGGCGTACCCACTCGCCAGGGCCGTATCGTGGGCGAGCGGTGAGGTTTCCTCAGCCTTTATCGCAACTGATTGATCAGCATTGTCGCCGCTATGAACGGTTTCACAGCTGCGGGTTTGGCAGGATTTAAATGAAGTCGAGTTCATGCTGGGCTCTGACTCAAAATCTGGAAAGCGACCGGTACCACCAGAGCCGCCGGGGTTCTCGACCTAAGTGGCGAATGTGTGCAAATGGTTCCTGAGACACCGCAAAAAATACCAGGCGCTGCGATTCTCATGCGGCGCCTGGACGCGCACCACTACCCCAGCAGGCGGGGCAATGCATCGAGGGCCTCTTTGCTGATGCCTCCATCTGCATAGGTGCTAAACAGGTTGTCCATTGTCATCAGGAGGTTGTTTCGGTCGACCACCGTGCGAGACAACTGGATAAGGTGGTCCCTTTGAGGGTTGCCTGTCAGATTTTCGGTGGCCAGCGCTCTCAGGTCGCTGATCGTGATTTCGTTGTCAAAGAACGACTCCAGTTGATCGTAATGGCTGCGCATCTCCTGAACGATTTGCTTGTCAGTCTTGTACTTGAAGACATTACTGTCGAGAAGAAGACGGGTCAGTTGCTGCTTGTCGATCCGACCGTCCGTCGTACCTGTTCCCGGGGTTCGATCAAAGGCTGCCAGCAGATCCGGCCGCCGCATAAGCTGCTTGGCCAGTTGTATGTTTTGATTCATCACGGGGTCACTGCCCGGCTCTCGCATTGCCATTTGCGCGATGGCTCCCGTGTTCATCGTTTTCGAATAACGCGAACCGGTAAACGCACTGAAATTGTCGAGCAGCGCCTTCCCGATCTGGTCGTTCGTCCAGGTCGCATAATCAGGGTTCGGCCGCCCGGCTCCCGGTGACTGCGGACGACCGAACCATTGGCTCATCAACTGCTGCAACTGTTGCATGAACCCCTGCTGCAGGGCCGGCTTCGTCATGGCAAGCGGGATGTTGTGATGGGCAGAGTGAGGGTGCTGCCCCTGGAGGTCGGCCGGGCGCTGATGATCGCCGAACACCGGGCCGGCATGGTCGCACCCTGCATTAAAGTTGATGTTCGCAGTACCCTGGCCATTGAACGAGAGTGCCGCAGACGTATGCCGGCTCGCCTTGGCTTCGGGCATGGGCATTAATGGCGACTGATCCGTGATTGATGAGTGAGATACAGATGTTTCCAGAGCCGGTACCGACATAGATGTCTCCATTACAATGAGGGTTGATCTTCAACCTGTTGCTGCGCGTCACACTTAATGGCAAGCAAGCATTCCCCCTTGTGTGGCATATCCACCGGAATAGGTTCCTGGCTACGTAGTAAAAGGTTTGGGTGGGTGCAGGAACCAGGCAAAAAAAATCGCAGCTCTCGGGCTGCGATTTTTTCGTATCGAGGTCAGGTCAGAAGCCGACACTCGCCTGCACGAAGAACGTACGTGGCTCGCCGAGGTACAAGCCGGCGTTGTTGTCGCTGGAGCGGGTGTAGTGCTGCTGGTCGAAGACGTTTTTCACGCCAACGCCCAGCTTCAGGTTCGACAACTGCGCACCGAAGTCATAACCGCTGCGCACGTTGACCGAGACATAGCCTGGAATATCACCGTACTGGCCGTCGGCAGTGCCTTGGGTGATGTAGGTGGTGCCAGTGCCTGGGGCCCGTTGGCCTGACTGCGCGTAAACGTCCAGGTTATGGGTCCAGTGGTTGATGTCATAGCGCAAGCCCGCCGTCGCCACTTCACGGGAGTACAGCGGCAGATCGCGGCCCTTGAACGGCACATCGCCCTCAGCGGTAGCCTTGGTGTAGGTAAAACCGGCGCTGGCGGTCAGGCCGTCCAGACGCGGGTCCAGGTTCGACAGGTCGTAGTGCGCCGACGTCTCGATGCCCTGGTGTTTGGTCGCGCCGAGGTTGGTCCAGCCCACATCGTTGCTGACGTATTGCAGCTCATCCGAGAAGTCGATGTAGAACAGCGTCACTTCGCCGCCCCACACGCTGTCGTTGTAGCGCGTGCCTATTTCGTAGGTCTTGGCTTTTTCCGGGTTCAGGCCATCGGCGGTCTGGTTGACCCGGCCGCCCTGCCCGATCTGCGCATACTGCAGGCTGCCGAACGAGTTTTCATAGTTGGCGAACACTTTCCAGGCGTCGGAAATGTGGTACATCACACTCAACGCCGGCAACGGCTCGTTGCTTTCGATTTTGCGGTTCTTCTCCACGGTACGCACACCGTTCAGCGCAACCACCGGGCGATCATGCCAAGTGGTTTCGATGTTTTCGAAGCGAATACCCGGGGTGATGGTCCATTTGCCGATATCGACTTTGTTATCGATATAGAACGCATTGGCTACGGTGCCACCGGTGCGGTCCTGATACACGTGGCCATCGTTTTGGCCGCCTGGGGTCGGCACGTTGTTGACCAGGTTCAGGCTGCTGGCTTGCTCGTGCATGCCTTCTTTGAGGTAGCGATAGCCAACGCTGACTTCCTGGGTACTCGGGCCAAGGTCGAACACATGGGACACCCGCGGCTCGATCCCGAAGGTGTAGTAGGTGCGCGGGTACGAGCCGATCGTTTTCAAATCGCGGTTGGCGATGTTGCTGCCACGGAAGCTGTCGGTGTAATAGGTCAGCACTTCGGCCTGGGTGCGGTCGTCGATCTGGCGGATGTACTTGAAGGACACGTCCTTGCGACGGCCGCTGAAGTTGTCCCAGTCACGCACAGACTGATACGGGTTGGCGTCGAATTGCTTCTGCGTCAGGCCACCCGGCATGTCGGCGGTGGCGTCGTAGTAGTGAAAATTGAGGCTGAAGTCGTCTTGATCGGTCGGTGCCCAGTGGGTCTTGAGGATCACATCGTCGATGTCGTTGGAGTTGTTGCTTTCGCGGTAACCGTTGCCGTTCACACCGGTGTAAAGCAGCGCGACGCCGATGCCGTTGTCGGCAGTGCCGCCCACAAACGCATTGTCGACGTGTTTCCAGCCACCGTGTTCAGCCGTTTGCAGGGTGGTGCCGACTTCACCTGAGAATTTCTCGGGGATGGCGCGGGTCACGAAGTTGATCACGCCACCCACGTTCTGTGGCCCATAACGCACGGAACCGGCGCCGCGTACCACGTCGATACTGTCCAGGTTGCCGGCGGAAATCGGCGCCATCGACAGTTGTGGCTGACCATACGGAGCGAACGCCGCCGGTACGCCGTCGATCAGCACGGTGGAGCGCGGCGACAGGCGCGAGGTCAGGCCACGCACGCCGACGTTCAGGGAAATATCACTGCCGCCGGTGCCGTTGGATTCCTGCACCTGCACGCCAGGCACACGGCGCAACACGTCGCCGACGTTCATTGCGCCCTGCTCCACCATCGCTTCGCGGCGTACCACCGTGCGCGCACCGGGGTGGTTCTGCACCACGGCGGCGTTGGCGTCACCCAGCCAGTCGCCAACGACCTTGACGTCGGTAACGCCCAGCTCCAGCGGAGAGCCGGCTTCACCGGTGCCGCTGCTCAGTGGGCGCAAGGTCACAGAACCCGCATCGATTTGATAATCCAGGCCACTGCCTTGCAACAGTTGGCGCAGGGCTTGTTCGGGCGAAAGGTTGCCGTCCACTGCAGGTGCTTGTTTGCCTGCGACCATATCCGGGCTGAAGAACACTTGCAGCGACGTTTGCTGGCCCAACTGGCTCAACGCGGCCCCCAACGGCTGGGCGCGGATGTGGATGCCTTCGTCAGCATAAGCGGCAGGCAGCGCGGCACTGACAGCCAGTGCCAGCGCGAGAGGCGCCCAGCGGGAGATGTTCTTGTTGTAGACGGCAAGTTTTTTCACGTCGAACCCAGTCCTGTGATCGCAAGAGTGTGCGGCTGTTAATGCAAACCAGTTGCAGTTGCAGGAGAAGACGAAGAACTCGAAAAAAACCTGAACGTCAGCGTGAAATAATTTCCTGGCTGCCATCCGGCAAGGTTCTCAGGGCCACCGGCAGGATGTGCGGCAACGCCTTGAGCAAGGCGTCGGTGTCATTGGCCTTGAACACGCTGGTCAAGCGCAGGTCTCGCACTGCAGCCGTACTGACACGCAATGGCTGCTCACGATAGCGCGACACCTCCCGCGCCACTTCACCCAGGCTGGCGTTGTTGAACACCAGTTTGCCCGTGCGCCAGGCGGTCAGCTCTTCGGTGTTCACGGCATAAGCCGCCATCACCTTGCCCAGGCTGTCAATATGCGTGCCCCGGCCTGCCATGAGCCTGACGATTTCATCCGCCGCGCGCCCTTGCACCTTGACAGTTCCCGCCTCGACCACCACGCGGGTCTGGTCGTCATCACGGCGCACGTCGAAACGCGTGCCCGTCACCGTCACCTGCCCCGCTCCCGCCGCCACCACAAACGGGCGGCTGGTGTCGTGCTCGACGCTGAACATCGCCTCACCGCTTTTGAGCTCTACGCCGCGTCGGCCTTTTTCAAAATGCACGGCGACCACGCTGCGGCTGTTCAGATCCATCACCGAGCCGTCAGGCAACGCCACCTGGCGATGCTCGCCCACGCGGGTACTGAACTCGGCGCTGTAGGGTTTGGGGTGATCAAGCCCGCTGAACAGCCCCAACCCCAACGCCACGGCCAGTACACTGGCGGCGACGGCATAACGCACGATTGCACGCCGTTTCGAGCGCTCGAGGGGCGCCTCACACAACGCCTGCAAACGCGCCTTTGGCAACAAGTCAGTGGCGCTCCACAGCCCTTGCAACACATCGAACTCATATTGATGTTCGGGCTTCTCTGCACGCCAGGCGTCGAAGCGCTGGCGCTCTTCAGCGCTCAACCCGGCATCTTGCAGGCGTACAAACCATTGCGCGGCTTCATCGCGGGCATGGCGATCGATCATGGAAGATCCTGTTTCAAAGCGGGTCATGGGGCCATCGCATCCAGGCGGTCGCGCAGATGCCGCAGGGTGCGGATCATATACTTTTCCACCATGTTTTTTGACAACCCCAGGCGTACGGCGATTTCCTGCTGGGTGAGCCCCTCGATTTTCTGCCAGATGAATATCTTGCGGCAGTTGAGCGGCAGCTCGGCCAGGGCCTGCTCGATGGAGTCCGCCAACTGGATCGCGTGCATGTACTGCTCCGGGTCGCCGCTGTGGGGCGAGCTCTGATCGAAGGTTTCCAGCGCCAGCGCCTCGCGACGGTCTTCGCGGCGGTAGGCGTCTACCGCAATGTTACGCGCCGTCTGATGCAGATAAGCGCGCGGTTGCTCCACCTCGCCCGAGCGGGATTCAAGCACGCGCACGAAGGTGTCGTGGGCCAGGTCCTCGGCCTGCTGACGGTTTCTCAGGCGGCGTGTCCAGGTTCCGATCAACTCTTCGTAATGCTCGAAAAAGCCTGTTCTGCGGGGCGGCTGAGGAATCATCGCGTGGGCACTGGGGAGGCGGGGCGTGAATAGTAATGCTTCCTATTAAGCGGAGCAATTGCTAACGGTCGCCTGCATAAACGGTGAACTTGTGCGCCGCCGCGCCAGTCAGCACAAAGGACTCTCATAAAACGGTGGGTGGGCGATGCAGATTTCGTTGCAGCAACAAGTGGCCCTGGTCACCGGCGCCAGTTCCGGCATCGGCGCGGGTGCGGCCAAGGCGTTGGCCGAAGCCGGCGCGGCCGTGGTACTCAACTACAACTCCCAGGCCGCGCCGGCCGAGGCACTGGCGGCGCAAATCAATGCCAACGGCGGCCGGGCGATTGCCATCGGTGGCGACGTGTCCAAAGAGGCCGACGTGGAGCGGCTGTTCGCCCAGACCCTCGACGCCTTCGGCCACCTGGACATCCTTGTCGCCAACTCCGGCCTGCAAAAAGACGCCAATCTGGTCGACATGACGCTGGACGACTGGAACACCGTGATCGGCGTCAACCTCACCGGCCAGTTCCTCTGTGCCCGCGCCGCCGTGCGTATCTTCAATCGCCAGGGCGTACGCGACGGCGTCTCGCGGGCTGCCGGCAAGATTATCCACATGAGCTCGGTGCACCAGATCATTCCATGGGCCGGGCACGTGAACTACGCCGCGTCCAAAGGTGGCGTCGAGATGCTGATGCGTACCCTGGCCCAGGAAGTCAGCGAACAACGCATCCGCATCAATGGCATTGCGCCGGGGGCGATTCGCACGGCGATCAACCGCGCGGCCACCGAAGGCGCGGCGGAAAAAGAACTGCTCAAATTGATTCCCTATGGCCGCGTGGGCGATGTGGAAGATGTGGCCAACGCCGTGGTCTGGCTGGCCAGCGACGCCTCCGACTATGTGGTGGGCAGCACCCTGTTCATTGACGGCGGCATGAGCCTTTATCCGGAGTTTCGTGGCAATGGTTGATTTCAAGAACGAGCCCCAAAGCGCCATCGATGCCCACGGCATCATCGGCGACATGCGCAGCGCAGCACTGATCAACGACAAGGGCAGCATCGACTTTTTCTGCTGGCCGGAATTCGACAGCCCGTCGATCTTCTGCTCGCTGCTGGACACCCCCGACGCCGGTGTTTTTCAGCTCACCCCCGACCTGCCAAACGCCCGCCGCGAGCAGATTTACCTGCCCGACACCAACGTGCTGCAAACCCGCTGGCTCAGTGATGAGGCCGTGGTGGAAATCACTGACCTGTTGGTGATCAGCGAAGAAATCGATGACCTGCCGCTGCTGATCCGCCGGGTCCGGGTCGTGAGCGGCAAGGCGACGATTCACCTGCGCTGCGCCGTACGCTATGACTATGCACGCGCGCCAACCCGCGCCAGCGTTGTTGACGGCAAGGTGCATTTCAGCGCTGATGGCCAACCCGGCCTGCGCCTGGCGAGCAGCCACCCGCTGCAGATTGAAGACGGTGCCGCCATCGCCACGTTCACGCTGAATCAGGAAGAAGGCGCCGAATTTGTCCTGGGCGGCGCCGAGGACGAACGCGTCGACAGCGGCTGCACGGACCTCGCCCTGGCACACACCCTGAAGTTCTGGCGCGGCTGGATCGCCCAATCCAACTACCGTGGGCGCTGGCGCGAAATGGTCAACCGCTCGGCCCTGGCCTTGAAGCTTTTGACCTCGCGCAAACACGGCGCAATTATCGCCGCCGCCACCTTCGGCCTGCCGGAAACCCCCGGCGGCGAGCGCAACTGGGACTACCGCTACACCTGGATCCGCGACGCCTCGTTCACCGTCTACGCCTTCATGCGCTTGGGTTTTGTCGAAGAAGCCAACGCCTACATGCGCTGGCTCAAGGGCCGGGTCAGTGATTGCTGCGGCCAGCCGACCAAAATCAATATCCTCTACGGCATCGATGGTCGTCAGGAGTTGCCGGAAACCGAACTCGACCACTTCAGCGGCCACGGCGGCGCCAAGCCGGTGCGCATCGGCAATGAAGCATTCGACCAGATCCAGCTGGATATCTACGGCGAACTGATGGACGCGGTGTACCTGGTCAATAAGTACGGCGAGGCCATCTCCCACGAAGGTTGGAAACACACCGTGGAAGTCGCCGACCAAGTCTGCGAAATCTGGAACACTCAGGACGTGGGCATCTGGGAAATGCGCGGCGAAGAGCATCACTTCCTGCACTCGCGGCTGATGTGCTGGGTGGCGCTGGACCGCGCGATCCGCCTGGCCTCCAAGCGCTCGCTGCCCGCGCCGTTTGCGCGCTGGGACCAGACGCGCCAGGCGATCTACGCCGACATCTGGAGCAACTTCTGGAGCGAAGAGCGTGGGCATTTTGTGCAGCACATCGGCAGCACCGCGCTGGACGGTTCGATGTTGCTGATGCCACTGGTGCGCTTTGTGGCCGCCACCGACCCGCGCTGGTTGTCGACACTCGAAGCCATCCAGAAAAGCCTGGTGCGCGACGGCATGGTCTACCGCTACCGTAACGACGACAGCCAGATCGACGGTCTGCAAGGCACCGAAGGCGCGTTCGCCGCGTGCTCGTTCTGGTACGTCGAATGCCTGGCTCGCGCCGGTCAAGTGGAGAAAGCCCATCTGGAATTCGAACAACTGCTGCGCTACGCCAACCCACTCGGCCTGTACGCCGAGGAGTTCGACAGCCAGGCCCGTCATTTGGGCAATACGCCCCAGGCCTTGAGCCATTTGGCGTTGATCAGCGCAGCGACCTTTCTGGACCGCAAGCTCAGTGGCGAGAAGACCACCTGGCAACCCTGAGGTGGCCTGTGCACAATGGGCAGCCCCTCGACGAGTAACAGGAAGCCCATGCGCCAGGTACTGCTGATCATCGACGTGCAACCCAGCTTCAACCCGCCCGCGTGGCTGGTCGACGGCATCAGCGCCCTCCTCGGGCGCCTGCCGTCGGTGGCCACCGTGGAGCGTCACGACGAAAGCATCACGCCCTTCGCCCGCCAACTCGGCTGGCAACCCGCACCGGATGACCACAGCCTGATCGCGGCGGATCGAATTTTCATCAAGCACGGCTACGCGCCGACACCCGCAACCATTGAGTACCTCAAAAGCCTGACGCCGGAGCGCGTGCTGGTGTGTGGCATTCAGACGGACACCTGCGTGCTGGCCGCGGGCTTTGCGCTGTTTGATGCGGGGTTGCAGCCCACGTTGATCAGCGATCTGACGGTAGGGTCGTCGCTGGATCGGAGCGGGAAACTTGGCGTGGACTTGTGGCGGCATCATTTCAAGCACGTGCTGAGCAACGCCGAGCTCTTTCTAGACAAGTAAGCCTATTGCCTTGAACCGCCCCCCTCCCCGTCATCGGTTTGGGCTAGAGTTCCAGCTCCATCGGTGACCCCCTCAGAGCCCGCCATGACAACAACTGTCCCGCTGTTGTATGTCCAAACGCCCATGCTCAATGTGGCGTATGAAACCCACGGCCCCGACGACGGTGAGCCGGTGATTCTGCTGCATGGCTTCCCGTATGACCCGCGCGGTTATGACGAGATCGCCCCGGTGCTGGCCGAGCGTGGCTACCGGGTGTTGGTGCCGTACCTGCGCGGTTATGGCCCGACGCGGTTTATCAATGAACAGGTGATGCGCTCCGGCCAACAGGCGGCGCTGGCCAAGGATTTGCTGGACTTCATGGATGCCTTGTCTATCCCAACCGCCACGCTGGCGGGCTTTGACTGGGGTGGCCGGGCTGCGTGCATTGTCGCGGCGCTGTGGCCGGAGCGCGTGCGCGGGCTGGTGACCGGCGATGGCTATAACATTCAGAACATTGCCAAGTCGCTGAAACCGCGGGCACCAGAGACAGAGCATCGGTTGTGGTACCAGTACTACTTCCATACCCAGCGTGGCGTGGACGGTCTGACTGCCAACCGCCGCGAGTTCTGCGAACTGTTATGGCGCCTGTGGTCGCCCACCTGGGCCGAGGGGCCAAGCCTGTATGGCAAGACCGCGCCGTCATTTGATAACCCGGACTTTGTCGAGGTGGTGATCCACTCGTATCGCCATCGTTTCATGTACTCCCCCGGCGACCCGGCGCTGGAGTCCATCGAACAGGCCCTGGCGCTGCAACCGCCGATTTCGGTGCCGAGCATTTCGTTGTGCGGCGCCGATGACGGCGTCGGCCCTGCACCGGTCGAGGATGACGACGTGGATTGCTTCAGCGGTGTGTACCGACGCCAAGTGTTGCCCGGCGTTGGCCACAATGTTTTCCAGGAGGCGCCGCACGTGACCCTTGAAGCGCTGTTTGAACTGCTCGCCTATGCCACCGGTGAAAAACGCTCACGGTAGGCCTGGGGCGTCACCGACAGGGCGCGCAAAAAACTGCGGCGCAGGGTTTCTTCGCAGCCGAAACCGCACTGCACGGCAACGCGCTTGATCGACGCCGAGCTCTCCGCCAGTTGCCGGCGCGCCGCTTCAACACGGATAAGCTCCACAGCGCGCGCCGGGGTCTGGCCGGTTTCGGCGCGGTAGTGGCGTACAAAGCTGCGCTCGCTCATGCAGGCCTGCGCGGCAAGGGTCGGTATGTTGAGGTCCAGCGTCAGGTTTTCCGCCATCCAGCTGTGCAAGTCGGCGAAGCGGCTGTCGCCTTTTTGCAGGGACAACGCCACGCTGAATTGCGACTGCCCGCCCGGGCGTTTGAGAAACACCACCAGATGCCGCGCGACTTCCAGGGCGACCGCGCGGCCCAGGTCGTCCTCCACCAGCGCCAGGCACAGGTCGATGCCGGCCGTGACCCCGGCGGAGGTCCATACCGCACCTTGCCTGATGAAGATCGGGTTGGCCTCCACCGTCAGCGCAGGAAACCTGCGCGCCAGTTCTTCGCAGCGTGTCCAGTGGGTGGCCACGCGGCAGCCGTCAAGCAAGCCGCTGGCCGCCAACAGGAAAGCGCCGGTGCAGACCGAGGCCATGCGCCGGGTGTGTTTGGCTTTGTCGCGCACCCACTCCACCAGCGCCGGGTCTTCGGCGGCGCCATACACGCCCCAGCCTCCGGCGATCACCAGGGTGTCGCAAGGCTTGTCGACAGTGGGCAGCGGCTCGGCCACCAACGCCAGCCCGGCGGACGTCGTCACCGGCGCTGACTGGGCAGCAATCACCGAAACGGCATAAGGCAGCGGCAGGCCACGCTGGCGGAACAGGTCATTGGTGGATGCAAAAACCTGCAACGGCCCGGTCACGTCGAGCACCTGGGCCTGTTCAAAAGCGAGTACGTGAATGAGTCGAGGCATGATTGGCGTGATTTGTGGGTTCAATGGCGTATTCGCCAAAGCCTAGGCCTCTAGAGTGAAGCCGTCCACCCCTTTATCGGAGCTTGATTCATGACCTTGCAGATCGGCTTTCTGTTGTTCCCCGGCATCCAGCAACTGGACCTCACCGGCCCCTATGACGTGCTCGGTTCGCTGCCCGACGTGAAACTGCACCTGGTGTGGAAGGACCTGGCGCCGGTCACATCCAGTACCGGTCTCACCTTCAACCCCACAACCACCTACGCCGACTGCCCGACCCTGGATGTGATCTGCGTACCCGGCGGTGCAGGTGTCGGTGCGCTGATGGAAGACCCACCCACCCTCGAGTTCCTCAAGTCCCAGGCCAACACCGCACGTTACGTCACGTCGGTATGCACCGGCTCGCTAGTGCTCGGCGCGGCGGGTTTGTTGCGCGGGCGCAAAGCCACCACTCACTGGGCCTACCACGACCTGCTCGCCCCCCTCGGTGCGATCCCGGTGCAGGCGCGGGTGGTGCGCGACGGCAACTTGCTGACCGGTGGCGGCATCACTGCCGGGATCGATTTCGCCCTGACCCTGGCCGCCGAGTTGTACAGCGAGGCGGCGGCGCAACTGGTGCAGTTGCAGATTGAATACGCGCCGGCGCCGCCGTTCGACTCGGGCAGCCCGGACACTGCGCCCAAGCACGTACTGGAAGAAGCGCAAAAACGCACGGCGGAGTCGCGCCGGGTGCGCGGTGAAATCGTGGCGCGGGCGGCTGCGCGGCTGGGTTAACCCGGGTTGCTTGTGGCGAGCGAGCTTGCTCGCCACACAGAACGCTTTCAGGCAGGCCTGGACATCAGGGCCAAACGCGCCGCCAACACCATCAACACCGTCGCCAGGCCCCATTGCTGGAGCCTGGCGCTTTGAGCGTGCGCGGCAAAAAAACGGCTGAGCGCACCGCCAAATAGCCCTAGTACTGCGTGAAACACTCCGGCAATCAGCGTCAGCACGCCGCCCAACACCAGCAGTTGCACAGTGATGGACCCGGCTTGCGGCCTGACAAACTGCGGCAGGAACACCATGAAGAACAACAGCGCTTTGGGGTTGAGCACGCTGTTGAACAGGGCGTGGGCAAACACCTGGCTCAGGCTTACCCGCGGGGCTTTCGCCACCTCCAGGCCGGGGCTCTTTTGCAGGGTTTTGTACACCAGCCACAGCAGATAGAAGATGCCCGCATAGCGAATGACATCAAAGGATGGCGGCCAACCGGCAACCAATGCGGTGACCCCGGAGGCCGTCAACACGGTCAGCAGTACATCCGCCACGCAGATTCCCAAGCTGGACGCCACACCACCGCGCCACCCATAACGGATGCCATGGCTGATCACGAAGGCCATGTTCGGCCCCGGCGATAACAGCAACAACAACACGGCACCGGAAAAAACCGCCAAGGTCGAAAAGTCGATCATGTTCACGCCATCCACCGGAAAACCTGAAGGTTAATCGGCATGCCCCGGGCGAACAAAAAATAGTGCTGGATACATTTTCATGTTCCGTTTCACAGCAACTTCTCTCTCACTCAACGCTATATATAACGTGTACTTAGCCACGCTAGTTATTGCTTTTGTGTCCCCCTTTTCGACCTCTCGCCGAAAAAGGTTTTTCATTCAAACAGGAAAATTCTCACATTTGTTCCTACACTCAAAATCAGACCCATTCACCGAGTGCCTGAACAAGGAAAGTCAATAAAATGTCGAAAAAAAGACTAATCAACCTGTCTAGCATGCCACCTCCGCACCACTGTCAATTCATTGACTAAGCAATACCAAGGAACACTCCTTAAGTCACGACCCCCGCACATTTCCTTCATTTGGACAGTTTCATCTGGAAGAAAAAAGTTGCGTATTACCCAGCGTAGCCAGTGTTCGACATGCTTCGGATTTTGAGTCGAACAAAAAGCCTGGAGTGCAATGAGGGATGTTTTTATGCGAGAGAAGTCGTCAGTCGACAGCCTGTTTCTGACCCGTGCCGGTTTTGTTGAGTTCTTTGTTGTTTTCGTCAAGTTGGTCCATGGCCTGACTGCGATTTTGCCGCCATTGGTTTTGGTGCTTTTCATCGATCCCTTGGCCCCTGAGCTGCGCACCCACTTTCTCGGCCTGCTGCTGTTTTTTGCGATTCTGACCATCATTCTGTTTCATGCCATGGGCATCTACTCTGAAGAACTGTTCAGCAACCGCTTGCGCCTGCGCTCGAAAACCGTGGCCTGGTCCGCCGCCTTCTGCATCCTGCTGTTCATGTACCAGATTCTGCAGTTCTTCCCGCAATTGACCCCCCGCAACCTGGTGATGTGGTACGTCGCCACCCTGGGGTTGCTGTGCGTCGAACGCCTGGTGATGCTGCGCCTTTACCGCAACCTGATGCGCAAGGGCAAATACCTGCAACGCACGGTGATCCTGGGCTTCACCGACACCGCCGTGCACGTCGCCGACCACCTGCAACGCAATGGCGATATCCGCTCCGGCCTGATCGGTTTTATCGACGACCGCACCGAGCGCATCCCCAAGGAATTGAGCAACCTGCCCCTGCTGGGCAACACCCGTGACCTGGAAAAACTGATCCGCGCCGAGCAGGTCAACCAGGTGATGATCTGCCTGCCCTGGGCTGCCGAGCAGCGCATTCATGGGCTGGTCAACCGCCTGCGGCAGATGTCGGTGAACGTGATGCTGGTGCCCGACATGGCCGCCCTGCGCTACGGCCACAGCAAGATTACCGATGTGGGCGGCATCCTGATGTTCAACACCTCGCAGTTGCCATTGCGCGGCTGGTCGCCGGTGATCAAGCGCTTTGAGGATTTGCTGCTCGCAAGCTTCGCCCTCGTGGCGCTGTCACCGGTGATGCTGGCGACGGCGATTGCGATCAAGCTCGACTCCAAGGGCCCGGTGCTGTTTCGCCAGAACCGCTATGGCTACAACGATAACGAGATTCGCGTGTTCAAGTTCCGCTCGATGTTCACCGAACAGAGCGACTTTACCGCCGAACAGCAAACCACCCGCAAAGACCCGCGCATCACCCGTGTGGGCCGCATCATCCGCAAAACCAGCATCGACGAGTTGCCGCAGCTGTTCAACGTGCTGCTGGGCAACATGTCCATGGTCGGCCCGCGCCCCCACGCCACGGCCACCAAAGCGGCGGGTATTCCGTTTGAAGTGGCGGTGAGCGAGTACAGCTCGCGGCACCGGGTCAAGCCAGGCATCACCGGCTGGGCGCAAATCAATGGTTACCGGGGCGAAACCGACACCCTGTTCAAGATCCAGAAACGTGTCGAGTACGACCTGGAGTACATCTCCAAATGGTCGGTGTGGTTTGACTTGTACATCGTCTTCATGACGGTCCCGGCCGTCCTTTCCACCAAGGAAGTCTATTGATGAATACCCTCAACGGATTAATTCCCTGCATCATTTCCGGTGGTTCGGGCACACGGCTGTGGCCAGTGTCCCGCCAGAACATGCCCAAACCCTTCATGCGCATGCGTGACGGCCAGAGCCTGCTGCAGAAAACTTTCCAGCGCGCCGCCAAATTACCGGGCGTGGAAAGCGTGCTCACGGTGACCAACCGCGACCTGCTGTTTCGCACCCTTGACGACTACCGTGGCGTCAACAAGGCCCACCTGCCCCTGGACCTGTTGCTCGAACCCTTCGGCCGCAACACGGCGGCGGCCATCGCCGTGGCGGCGTTGCACGTGCAGGAGCATTTCGGCGACGCCGCCCAGTTACTGGTGATGCCGGCCGACCATTTGATTCTCAATGAAGTGGCGTTCGCCCAAGCCGTCAATGAAGCCCGTGACCTCGCCGAAGCGGGTTACCTGGTGACCTTCGGCATCCAGCCCGATCACCCGGAAACCGGCTTCGGCTACATCGAAAAAGGCGAAGCGCTGGGCACCGGCAACCGGGTCAAACGCTTTGTCGAGAAGCCCGACCTGGCCACCGCCCAGGCCTACCTCGATGGCGGCAAACACCTGTGGAACGCCGGCATGTTCTGCTTCAAGGCCAGCACCCTGATCGAAGAACTCGCCACCCACGCGCCCGACGTGCTGACCGCCGCCACAGCTGCGCTGGAACACAGCCAGAGCCTGCAAAACAAAACTTCGCGCCAGCGTGAACTGGACGCGGAGGCCTTCGGCAGCGCGCCAGATATCTCCATCGATGTGGCATTGATGGAAAAATCCAAACAAGTCGCCGTAGTGCCCTGCGACATCGGCTGGAGCGACATCGGTTCCTGGGAAGCCCTGCGCCAGCTCACCCCGAGCGATGCCCATGGCAACCAAGTGAACGGCGAAGCGATCTTGCATGACGTGCACAACTGCTACATCGACTCGCCCAAACGCGTGCTCGGCGCCGTCGGCGTGCGCGACCTGATCATCGTCGACACCCCCGACGCACTGCTCATCGCCGACGCTCATCGCAGCCAGGATGTGCGCTACATCGTTGCCGAACTCAAGCGCCAGAATCACCCGGCCTTCAGCCTGCACCGCACCGTCACGCGGCCGTGGGGCACCTACACGGTGCTGGAGGAAAGCAGCCGGTTCAAGATCAAGCGCATCGTGGTCAAGCCGCAAGCGTCGTTGTCGCTGCAGATGCATCACCACCGCAGCGAGCACTGGGTGGTGGTCAGCGGTGCCGCGCAAATCACCAATGGCGATCGCGAATTCCTGATCAACGCCAACGAGTCCACCTATATTCCCGCCGGGCACAAACACCGCCTGACCAACCCCGGCATCATCGACCTGGTCATGATCGAGGTGCAGAGCGGCGAGTACCTGGGTGAAGACGACATCGTACGCTTTGACGACATCTACGGGCGTGCGCCTGCCGAAGTGAAGAAATGACATGCGCACTTCGTTGATCATCCCGACCCGCAACGCGTCCAGCCACCTGGCACGGCTGCTGCCTGCGCTGAAGATGCAGACGTTGCAACCGGACGAGATGCTGGTGGTCGACAGCGCCTCCAGCGATGACACCGTGGCGCGCTTTCGCGAGTTCGGCGCCCGGGTCGAGGTGATCGATGCACAGGACTTCAACCACGGCGGCACGCGGCGCTGGGCCAGCGAGCAGGTGAGCGGCGACGCCCTGATCGTGATGACCCAGGACGCGATCCCGGCAGGTCCCGAAACCTTCGCCAACCTGCTCGCCGAGTTGCAGCAAGACCCGCTCAACGGCGTCGCCTATGGCCGCCAACTGCCGCACCCCGGCGCCGGAGTGCTGGGCGCGCAGTCGCGGCACTTCAATTACCCGGACCAGAGCCGCAGCAAACGCCTGGCCGATGCGCCGGCGTTGGGGATCAAGACCTGCTTCAGCTCCGACTCGTTTTCCGTGTACCGACGCAGTGCCTTGCAGGCCGTGGGTGGCTTTCCCGCCGACGTGATCGGCAGCGAAGACGCCTACGTGGCCGCACGCATGCTGCTTGCGGGCTACACCGTACGCTACGCCGCCTCGGCGCGGGTGTACCACTCCCACGATTACCGACTCATGGATGAGTTCCACCGCTACTTCGACATTGGCGTGTTCTACGGTCGCGAGCCGTGGATTCGCCAAGCCTTTGGCGATGCCGGCGGTGAAGGTAAACGCTATGTACTGGCTGAGCTCGCGGCATTGCGCGCAGCCGGTGCATTGCACCGCGTACCCGAAGTCCTGGTGCGCAGCGCGTTCAAGTTGCTCGGCTACCGCCTGGGCCATCTGGAACGCCGCCTCCCCGTCGCCCTCAAGCGGCGCATCAGCATGTTCCCCGGTTATTGGAGGTGAGCATCATGACCTACAGGAAGTCCCCCCTGATGAAACGAACCTTGCTCGTTGTGGCCATGCTGGCCCTGGCCGCCTGCAATACCCCCGCCCGCATCGTCCGTCCGGACAGCCAGTCTGTCGAGGATGGCAAGCGCGCCCTCGAACAGTTGGCGCAATTGCCGCAGGCCGTGGAACGCATTCGCGTCGGCGACCAGCTGCGCATCGTACGCGACGCAGGGGAGATGCCGACGCTGTCGGCGTTCAACGTCAGCACCATCTACGAGCTGACGCTGTACACGGTGCAAACCGACGGCAAGATCAACTATCCGTTTCTGGGGCCGATCCAGGTCGCCGGTCGCCAGCCTTCGGAGCTGGCCACCGAGCTGAGCAACAAGCTCGCACCGGTCTACCGCGAGCCGCGCGTGACGGTGAACATCAACCAGGCACCGGGCAACTCGGTGATCGTCGGCGGCGCGGTGAACAACCCGACGGCGGTGCAGATCGGCACGGCCAACACCCTGGAACAAGCGATTGTCGGCGCCGGCGGGGTCAACCCTTCGGGTGATGCCAGCATGGTTGCGCTGCTGCGTGAAGACACCCAAGGCGTGTATCGCGCTTACTTCCTGGACTTCAGCCAATACCTCAAACCCGGCCCCAACGGGCGCAAATCGGTGCGCCTGCAGCGCGGAGACGTGGTGTTCGTACCCAAGTCCAACGTCGGCGAGCGCATCCAGGGGGTGGATACCTACTTGAACCAATTGATCCCGTTCACCAAATCCATTGGGGTTGGCTACAACTACACCAAAACCAGCGGCGGCAATAACTAAAGGAGCGACATCCCATGATCGAGATCCGTTCTTTTCGTGATCTTCTGCGCCTGTTCTTCATCTTCCGGCACGAGTTCAAGCTGGCGGCCATCGCGGCGCTGGTGATCATCCTGCTGGGGGCCTTCTTGCTGCCGGCCAAGTACGAATCCACCGCGCGCCTGCTGGTCAAACCGGGGCGTGATTCGACGCTGCCCATCGAAATCAGCAACCGCCAGGCGCTGGTCATGCCCAGTACCCAGCGCGACCCGATTGTCGACGAGGAGCGCCTGCTGACCGGTCGCCCCATCGTGCGCACGGTGGCTGAGCATTACCTGGAAGCCATCGAAAACGCGCCGCCACCCGAAGGCTTCTGGAAACGTACCAAGTACTACATCAAGGCCGGCGTCGGCGGGGTTTTCGACGGCATCCGCGTGGTGCTGGAAACCGTCGGCATCGTCGAAAAAACCACGCCGGTGGAACGCCTGGCGGCAAGCCTTGAGAAGAACTTCGAGGTCAGCCACGCCGTGGGCTCCACGGTGATGGACATCAGCTTCAAGTGGGGCGATCCGGAAATTGCCCAGTCCGTGGTCAAGGATTGGATCGAAACCTACATTACCGATCGCACCCAGGCCCTGGGTCGCAAGAGCCTGTATGCGTTCTATGAGGGCCAGGTGAACACCAGCGCCAACGAAATCAAGAGCTACAAGGAACAGATCCTCACGCACTTGAACGAGATCGGCGCGGCGAGCATTACCGATCGCCTGGAAGACTTGTCCGAGCGCATCAACGTGCTGCGCGGCGAGACCTTCAATACCACCCGCCTGATCGCTTCTTCCGACAGCGCCATCGAGAGCACCCGTACGCAGCTCAAGACCCAGCCCAAGGAAGTGACGACCGTTCGCCAGATCGCCTTGAACCCGCAGCAGCAGGACTTGCGTCGCCTGCTCAACCAGAAGCTGCTGGAAAAGGCCGATATGATGCGCACCTACACCGACAACGCGCCGCCGGTCAAAGCGCTGGACGCCTCGATCCGCGCAATGGAGGCGCAGGTCGCCAGCGAAAGCAACACCGTGCAAAGCTCGGAAAACCGCGCGCCAAACACCCTGGAGATCCACTTGCAGCGGGTGTTGCTGGATGAGTCGAGCAACAACCTGGCCCTGCGTACCCAACTGGTTCAGCAACAGAAACAGCTGGCCAACCTGGAAGCGCAGCGCAAGCAGGCGCTGGAGATCGAGCCGGAACTGGCCCGCCTTTCCCGCGAGCTGAGCGCCACCGAGCGCAACTACGCGCTGTACGTGGACAACCTGGAAAAATCACGCATCGACCGCGAGCTGGACAACAGCCAGATCAGCAACATCGCCGTGATCGAAGAAGCCACCCTGAACCCGGGCCGCATCTTCCCCAAAACCCTGTTGATGCTGGTGCTGGCGGTGCCGTTTGCCATCGTCGTCGGCTTGCTGGTGATCTACCTGTGCTACCTGCTCGACCAGCGCATTCACGATGGCGGCCTGGTGGAACGCAAGTTCGGCCTGCCGCTGTGGACTACGTTGCCGGAGCTGGACACCACCACCGCGCAAAGCACCAACGCGTTCAATGCGAGCATCTACCGGCTATACAGCTTGCTGCAGCCGGACCGCATCGCCGAGCAAGGCCTGACCCTCGGGCTGACCTCGGCGCGCCACGGCGAAGGGGTGACCTTTGTGGTGGAACAACTGCGCCAGTTGCTGCAAGAGAACGGCATCAACGTGCGCGTCGGTGGCCTCGCCAGCGCAGAGCCTGGCGAAGTGGTCCTGCTGGACGCTTCGGCATTGCTGGACAACCGTGATGCGTTCATCACCCTGCGCCGTGCCGACCTGATTGCGCTGGTGGTGGAAGCGCAGCACAGCACGGTGCCGGTGGTGGAACATGCGCTGTCGATCCTCAACACCGCGTTTGGCAAAGTGGACGGCATCATCATCAACCGGCGCAAATTCGAAGTGCCGGCCAAGGTGCTCCAAACCATCGCCAAGTACCGGGGGGCGTTCTGATGCGCATCGCCCTGCTCGCGCCTTTGCCGCCGGAGAAAAACGGGATCGCCGACTACGCGAACCATTTCAAGGCGGCTCTGGAGCAAGTGGGCGTGACGGTGGCGACACCGTTGAGCGGCGTGGACGGCAACCGCGTGGCGATCAAACACGCCATCAGCCGCTTCGACTGGCAGAGCGTGGACCTGGTCCACGCCGAGCTGGGCGGCGGGCGGTTGGGGGAGTTCCTGGCGTTGCGCGAGCTGCGCAAGGCGTATCCCAGCCTGCCGTTGACCGCCACCGTGCATGACCCGGAGCGCATCGTGTGGCGGCGCGAACAACTGCCGTTTCCGTTGAACCTGCTGGAGCGCTTGCCGAGCCCGCTGCCCCAGGCGGCGGTGGTGCTGGCCGACCCACTGACCCTGCGCGAAGAGCGCCAGGTCGCCACAGGCCTGACGCGCTTGATCACCCTCACCCGCCTCGGCGCTGACTGCCTGACGCAGCGCATGCACCTGCCGGCGGGCAAAGTGGCGGTGATCAACCACGCCAACCTGGCCATTGCGCCAGCCCCGTTGCCGCCGCTGGACACCCTGCACCTGCTGTATTTCGGCTTTATCTACCGTGGCAAAGGCATTGAAGACCTGTTGCAGGCCCTGGCCGCCGTCTTCAAGCAAGCCCCTGAATTGCGTGACCGTGTGCGCCTGACCCTGGCCGGTGGCACTGCCGCCGAAATGGCGTTTGGCGCAGGCGGCAATTACCTGGAACACCTCAACCGCCAGATCGCCGACCTCGGCCTGGAAGGCGTCATCGACTGGCGGCTGAACCTGCCGGCGGGCGAGATTGCGCAGACGATCCAGGCGCACCATGTGATGGTGTTGCCCTATCGCGAATCAAAAAAGCTCGGCCTGCTGGGGCGCCAGCGCGGCACCAGTGGCGCGCTGTCCTGGGCCGCCGCGTGTGGGCGCGGGGCGATTACGTCGAACGCCCGGGCTTTTGCCGAAGAGGTCGCCAGCGGTAACGGGGCGATCTACCCGGAAGGCGATGTGCAAGCATTGAGCGAACAACTGCTGCGCCTGGCACGCACGCCGTTGCTGGCGCGGGACTGGGCCGAGCGCGCCGGGGAAATTGGCCGTGAACGCCTGTGGCCGCTGACCGCGCAGAAGTTCAAGCAGCTCTTTGAGCAGGCGATTGCGGGAGCTTCTTATGGCGCGTAAACGTACCTATTTCGCCACCCTCGCGGTGGTCGCCGCGCTGGGCCTGACCGCCTTTATGTGGGGCCGCCAAGCCGATGCCGAAAACCACGTGCTCAAGGGCAACAAGGTGGTGGTGTGGAAGGATTTTCTGGGGGTGAACGCGCAGTTTTTGTGGTTCAGCCCCACGCTGTATCAACAGCAGATCGACAAACTCAAAGCGTTGGGCCTGGAGTGGGTGCGCCTGGATTTGCACTGGGACCAACTGGAGCCGGTGCAGGGCCAATACCAGATCGCGACCCTGGATCAGTTGGTCGGCAACCTGCAAACCAACCAGCTCAAATCCGTGTTCTACCTGGTGGGTTCGGCGCCCTTCGCCACCACTGCACCGGCGGGCGCGCCCTATCAGGACCAGTACCCGCCGCAAGACCCGAACCTGTTCGCCAACCGCATGGCGTTGCTGGCCCAGCGTTATCCCAGCGTGGACGCCTGGCAGGTGTGGAACGAGCCCAACCTGCTCGGCTTCTGGCGCCCGGTGGCCGACCCAGCCGGCTACGCGACCCTGTTGACCGCCACCGCCAATGCCCTGCGCGCGGTGAACCCGAGCAAGCCGGTGGTCGCGGCGGGCATGGCGTTTTTCAGTGAAATGCCCAACGGCCAAACCATGTTCGATGCGCTGGGGGCCCTCGGCGTGGCCAGCCTGAACACCACGATTTCCTATCACCCCTACACCCAGTTGCCCGAAGGCAACGACCCGGCCAACCTCGACTTTATCGCCAAGACCACCGCGCTCAACCAGGCACTGCGCGGCGGCGGTGTGCAAACCCTGTGGAGCACCGAGTGGGGCTGGTCAACCTACACCGGGCCCAAAGACGCCCAGGACATCATCACCCAGCAAGGCCAGGCTGATTACATCGTGCGCCGCGTCGCGCTGATGAGTGCGATGGATTACGACAAGATTTTCCTGTTCACCTTGAGCGACCTCGACCAGCGCGCCAGCGTGCGTGACCAGTCCTATGGCTTGCTCGATATCGACGCCAACCCCAAGCCGTCCTACACCGCGCTGAAGAACTTCCTCGACACCACCGGGCCACAGCTCACACCGGGCGACCCGCCGACGGCCGACCAACTGCCCGACGGCCTGTTCAGCATCGGCTGGACCCGCGCCGACGGCCACAAGCTGTGGTTCTTCTGGTCGGCGCAAGGCGGTAATGCGCATTTGCCGAATCTGAGCAGCGCCACCCTGTACGACCCGTTGCGCGGCACGCAAACCCCGGTGAGCGGCACCAACGGTTTGACCGTACCGGTCAAGTCGAACCTGCAAATTCTGCTATGGGATTAGAGCCCGCCATGCGCATTTTATGGATCCTGCCCTACTCACCCTGGCCCGCCACCAGCGGCGGCAAGACGCGCCAGTTCCATTTGCTGCGCAGCCTGGCCGCGCGCGGGCACCGGATCACCTTGCTGCTGCATGACAAACACCCGGTGTCACTGACCGACCGCCAGGTGCTGGAAAGCTTCGTCGAACAATTGATCATCCTGCCGCGCCGCCCGTTGCGCAGCCTGAAAACCCTGGTAGCCGGGTTGTTTGCGCCCTACCCGCTGCTGGCCAGCGTGAATGGCCTGTCGGGCGGGTTGCAGGACACCTTCAACCAATTGCTCAACGAGCATTGGGACGTGGTGCAGATCGAACACACCTACACCTTCCAGCCGTATGAAGATGCCCTCGCGCGCAAATCCCAGCCGTTTGTGCTGACCGAACACAATGTTGAGTCGGCCCTAGGCGCGGCCACTTACGACCGCCTGCCACGCTGGGCATTGCCGTTCATTCGCTACGATCAATGGCGCTACAGCCGCTGGGAACACCGCGTGATGCGCCAGGCCACCCAAGTGGTGGCGGTCACCGACAGCGACGCCCAAGTGCTGGAAAAAATTGCCGGCAAACCGGTGCCGGTGGTGGTCAATGGCGTGGACTGCGATCACTTCGCCGGCGCCCACCCTGACCCTTCGACCCGCCGCATTCTGTTTCTGGGCAACTACGAATACGCCCCCAACGTGGACGCTATCGAATGGGCGCTGGATGAAATCCTGCCCAAGGTCTGGGAACGCTGCCCGGATGCGCGCATGAGTGTGTGCGGGTTCGGCATGCCCGGCAGTTGGCGCGAGCGCTGGAAAGACCCACGCATCGAATGGCAAGGCTTTGTGCCGAACCTGTTGAACCTGCAATCGAGCTGTTCGGTGTTCCTGGCACCACTGCGCCATGGCGGCGGCTCCAAGCTCAAAGTGCTGGAGGCCCTGGCCGCCGGGCTGCCGTTGGCCAGCACCGAGCAAGGCGTGTCGGGCCTGGACCTGATCGAAGGCCTGGACTACCTCGGCGGCCAAACCGCCACCGGGCTGGCCGACGCCGTCGTGCGCCTGCTGCAGTTTCCCGAGGCTGCCGCGCCCATGGGCGAAGCCGGCCGCGCCTATGTACGCCGCGCCCATGACTGGAGCGTGGCCGCCAGCCAGCTGGAGCAGGTGTACGCGACGCTGGCGCCGCTCAATCAAAAGGAGCCCGCATGCGTATAGGCCTGGATTACCGCACCGTCGGCACCTCGCCGCAATCTGGGATCAGCCGCCAGGTCTACGCACTGGAAGATGCCCTGCGCAGCCTGCCGGGCATCGAGCTTGAGCGCTTTACCGTCGCACCGCTGGGCGATGAAACCCGGCTGCAGGCCCACTGCCCGGCCTGGGGCTGCGCGAAAACCGCCATGCACCAGCCGCACAACCGTTTGCGCTTCGAGGCCGGCTTTCTGCCGCGTGCATTGCGCGAGCAGCACATTGATGTGTACATCAGCACCTTCAATATGGGCCTGCCGCTGCCGCCCAAACCCAAGGGGTTGCGCACCGTGGTGCTGCTGCATGACCTGTTTCAGATCACCTTGAACAACTACCACGCCAACCGCCTCAAAGCGCTGATCTACAAGACCAGCGATCGCCTGTCGATTGCTTACGCGGTGCACAGCGCCGACCGCGTGTGGACGCCCTCGCAGTACAGCGCCGATGAGACTGGGCGGCTGTTCCCCAAAGCGGCGGGCAAGGTGCGCGTGCTGCCCAATCAGGTCGAAGGTTTTGTCGGGCTGGCGGCAGACCTCTCGGCGCGCCAATTGCCGGAGCGTTACTGGCTGCTGGTGGGCACCCGCGAACTGCGCAAGAACGTGCCGTTTCTGGTGGATGCCTGGCAGCAGGCGCGGCGGCTATCACCCAAGGTCCCGGAGTTGGTGCTGGTCGGCAGCCTTGAGCACTTGCCCGAAGCCCAGCGCAGCCTGCCGGGAATTCGCGCGTTGAGCGGTGTGTCGGACGCTGAATTGCAGGCGCTGTACCGCCAGGCTTTGCGCTTGTGGCAACCGTCGTACGCTGAAGGCTTTGGCTTGCCGGTGATCGAAGCCCTCAGCGTCGGCACGCCGGTCGCGGTCGCCAGCGGCACCTCGCTGGATGAAATCACCCCGCCGTCGGCACCGCGTTTTTCGCCCACCGATGGCCCGGCGCTGGTGCAGTTGATGACGCGCCTGGCCGAGCGCTCCGTAGAAGAATCCGCCGAGCACTGCCGGCAATGGGCGGAACGTTTCAATCAACACGCCTATCGCCAGCGCCTGGCTGAACTGATCGAGGAATTGCAATGAGAGTTTCCCTGGCCAGCCTGGTTGCCGTCCTCTTCGGCCTGTTGTTCGGTGCCCTGGCCTTGCTGCTGTCACCGGCCAAGGCCTTTCTGGCCGTGATCGGCCTTGCGGCGGCGGTGACCATCCTGCGCTTTCCACTGTGGGGTTTGCTGCTGTTCGCGCTGGTTGCGACCTTCATGCCCTACTCGACCGTCAACCTGGGCATCCGCAGTACCGTGAGCGAAGCCATACTGGCGCTGACCTGGGGCGCGGTGCTGTGGCACAACTTCCTCGCACGCCTGCCGGATACGCCACGCCTGGCGCGCCGCCCCACCGACCAGATGCTGCTGTGGCTGATGCTGTTCAGCGTGTTCCCGTTTATCGTCGGCCAGGTGACTATCCACGCCGACACCAGTGGCGTGGCCAACTGGCTACGCTGGTTGCTGAGCCTGTCGGCGGTGTTCCTCAGCGCCAAGTTGCTGGCTGATTACAAGCACCGTGAATCCCTGGTGATCGCCCTGTTGCTGGGCACCCTGGCGATGCTGCTGCTGTCGATCGCCGTGTTTATCCGCACACGCTCGGGCGCGGGCATTGCACCGATTCTGGCGGTGTTCAACTACGGCAACTTCGACATGCTCAAGTTCGGTCTTGAAGCCATGGCTTCACGCATGGGCTCGCCGTGGATGCACCCGAATGCCATCGGCGGGATCATGGCGTTGCTGCTGCCCTTGGCGTTCTGCTTCGGCGTGACCGAACAGGGTTGGAAGCGCGCGCTGGGTCTGGGCGTGGCGTGCCTTGGCGCAGCCGCATTACTGCTGGCCAGTAGCCGTGGCGCGATGGTCAGCCTGGCGTTGGTGCTGATGTGGATGGCCACGCGGCGCGTGCCGTACACCGGGCGCTTGTTGATGATCGGCGCGGCACTGACCGTGGCGCTGGTGATGGCTTACCCGCCGCTGCAGGACCGGCTGGCGACGATTTTCTCCTCGGACAACGCCAGTACCGAAGTGCGTTTTGACGAATACCGCATGTTCCCGCAGGCGGTGGCGGCCTACCCGTTCGGCATTGGTTTCAAGGTCGATCCGCCGGTGCCCGGCACGCATTTGCTGGGCATTTCCAACCTGTGGCTGAACTTCATCTACAAGACCGGCATCGTCGGCATGCTCTTGTTTGTGGCCGTGACGGTGCGTTGGTGGCGCGAAGCCCGCCCGGAAAAAGGCCCGATCCGCCTGACCAAGGACAACGCCCTGTGGCTGGGCAGCACCGCCGGGATTCTCGCGGCGCTGGTGAGCGGTTTGTTTGACCACTATTTCAGTTTTGCGGTGGTGATGGTTGCGCTGTTCTGGCTGATGGTGGGCCTCAATGTGCTGGAGGCGCGGCGCCTGTTTCCGGCACGCCTGCCGCAGGTCAGGGCGGTGGTGTTTCGCAAGCCCCTCCTTGACGGCGCGCGGCCTTAGCCATGCTGGGTTCCGCCGTCTGGCTGACCCTGGCGACCCTGCTCGGCCTGTGCCTGGGGTTCGCCCGCGAGTGGTTGCTGGTGGCGGCGTGGGGCGCGGGAGAGCGCAGTGACGCCTTCCTGATCGCGTTGTTTTTGCCCGAGGCGTTGCGCATGTCATTGGCCGGCGGCGTGCTGAGCGCTGCCGCACTGCCGCTGTACCTGCAACGCAAGGAGGGCGAGCGGCTGGACTGGCTGGCGGTGCTGTTCCCGGCCTTGATGCTGATCGCCCTGGCCACCAGCCTGTTGTTGACGTTGCTGGCGCCGTGGCTGGTGCAACTGCTCGGCCCGGGCTTGGCCGCCAGCGCCACAACGTTGGCGGCGAGCAATTTGCAGATCGTGGCGTGGTGCGTGCCGGGCTTGATGCTGCATGCGCTGTTCAGTATTCCGCTGCAGGCCAGCGAACGGTTTGTGCTGGCGGGCTTGGGCTCGCTGTTGTTCAACCTGCCGCCGGTGACTTACCTCGCACTCGCTGGCACTGCCACTCAACCGCACTCCCTGGCGTTGGCGTGCCTGGCCGGCAGCCTGTTGATGCCGTTGGCGCTGCTGCCGTCGATCTGGCGTCAAGGCTGGCGGCCATGGCGCTGGCAGTTGAGCGTTGCGCCGTTGCGCGAGCTGGGCCAACGCATCGGCCCGCTGTTGCTGAGCAATGGCGCCAGCCAAGGGTTGGCCTTGATCGAACGGCTGGTGGCATCGCTGCTGGGTGAAGGCGCGGTGACTTGGGTCAACCTTGCCCGCAAGCTGATGAACCTGCCACTGATTGCACTGATGAGCCTCAACCAGGTGCTGCTGGGCATGATGAGCCGCCGCCAGGGCGATGAGCGCCTGGCCCTGCTCAAGCGTGGCCTGGAAACGGCCAGCGTGCTGACGTTGCCGGCCGGTGTCGGCCTGGTGGCGGCTGCACCGAGCCTGGTGGCGTTGTTGCTGCCCAAGCAGTCGGCCGATTCGCCATTGCCGCTGCTGTTGGCGTGGTTCGCCGTGCCCTTGGTATTCGGCGCGTGGAACGCCTTGCTCGCGCGTTACGCCTACGCCGCCGGCGATACGCGCCAGCCGATGCGCTGCGAGCTGTTGGGCAGTCTGGTCAACGTGTTGTTGCTGGGCGCCCTGCCCTTCGTGTTCGGCCTGGCGGGCATCCCGCTGGCGGCCTTGGCAGGTGTGATCTGCACCGCGCTGTTGCTGATGCAGCGTCAATCGCTGCTGGGCGCTCTGCCTTGGGCACAGCATTGGGCGCTCAGCGCACTGGTGATGGGGCTGGCGGCGTTGGGGCTGTTCCGGATCGAAGGTGTGTGGCTGCAATTGGGGCTGAGTACCCTGGCAGGCGCTGTGGTGTTGCTGGGCATGGGGCTGTGGCTGAAGCCGTGGCGCAAGGCATGAATGGGCAAGCGAGGGTGATCAGGTGAAACATCGTTGGATTCAAATGGACATCGCCAGGGGCATCGGCATCCTGGTGATCGTGTATGCCCACAGCTGGTTCGTCGCCACGTCCCCGGACTTGATGTACCCGATTCTGGCGTCGTTCATCTTGCCGCTGTTCTTCTTTCTGTCCGGGGTGCTGTTCAAGCCCGAGCAGCCGTTTGTGGAGATGGCGATACGCAAGGCGGATGGCCTGCTCAAACCGTTTTTCTTCACCATGCTGCTCTACGTGATCGTGCGCGCCCTGCTGCGCGGGCAACCGTTGTTGCCGGATATCGGCGGCGTGCTGTATGCCTCGGTGGACACTATTCCCTGGCAGGCCATGTGGTTCTTGCCGCACTTCTGGGTGGCGATTCTGTTCAGTTGGATAATGCTGCGCTTGATCCAGCGCCTGAAGCTGGCGCTGTGGGCGAGCGGGCTTCTGATGGTCGTGCAGTTGCTGATCGGCATCTGGATACTGCCGCTGTTCTGGCAACTGCCGGTGACCATTGCCGGACAAAACCGGGTGTTGCCGGGGTTGCCGTTCAGCCTGGATATCACGTTGATCAGCAGCATGTATTTCATTGTCGGCTACCTGCTGCGCGACTGGCTGCGCACTCACGCGGGTTCGTGGCTGACGTTGCTGATCTCGGTGCTGTTATTTGCCGCTGTATTCATACCGACCTGGGCCACCATGGACCTGGCGCAACGGCGCTACGATCATTGGTTGTGGACCAGCCTGTTGGCGGTGATTGGCGTGTACGCCTGCTGGGCGCTGGCGAAGGTGCTGATGGTCTCGGCCCTTGTGACGCGGGCGATGACCTACATTGGCCAGTCCACGCTGATCCTGTTGATCTTCCATGGGGAGATTCAGCACAAGACCTTCGACCTGATGGAGCGTCTGGGCCTGCCCCCGTTCCTGGCGGCCTGTGTGGGCCTGGTGGTGGCGGTGGTGGTGCCGTTGTTGATCGGGGAAGTGATCAAGCGGGTGGCGTTTTTGCGGTTTTTCTACTTTCCGTTTCCGGTGCGTAAAGCGCCTAAAACTTGAACACACTGCGGCCCCTCTGTGGGAGCCGGGCTTGCCCGCGATGGCGGCGTATCAGCGACAGAATATTTGGCTGATACACCGTCATCGCGGGCAAGCCCGCTCCCACAGGGGTTATGTATTTTTAATCATCGAGTTGCGCAGGCGCTGGTTTGCTGCCGGGTTTGGCTGGCTTTGCAACTTTTGCGCCCTTGGCTGGCGCCGCCGCAGCGGGCTCTGGCTCGGCCGGGGCCGCGAGGTCTTTCTCAGCCTGCGGCATCTGGTCGATGGCGCTGAAAAAGTCTTTCAGGTCGAGGCTATCCGGTGGCACGGTCTTCTCGAGTTTCTTCTCGCCATCCTTGCCCACCAGGATCACTTTGGTGCCGCTACCGGCGCCGAGTTTCAGGGCGCGAATCAGCGCATTGGTTTCAGGTGGCGTGAGCTTCTTGTTGTCCTTCGCCTCTTTGGCGAACTTCTCCCCTTCCGCGCCGATACTGCCGAATTTCACGGTGTAGAACACCATGCTGCGTTCTTCAAAGGCCTGCTTGTTGGCAGGCTCGTCCAATTGCTTCTTGAGGGTCGCCAAGGCTTCGTTGCCGGAATCGAGTTCCACCACCACCAACGGGCGGGCCTTGCCCAAATCTTGCTTGAGCGGGTTGATATCATCAGCGGCCAACAGCGGCCCCGTAAAAGCCATCAAGGTAGCCAGGGTCAGCGACCGGATGAGCATGCGCACCTCCTTTGAATTCCATGCAGGGTTCTTGAGTTTCATGTGTGCGACAGTCAAATTCAAGGATGATTCCTACACGACTTTAAGAAAGCGTAGGTCAGGACGCCCGCTACGCAAGGGTTTGGTCAGGTTCAATCGTGATTGTTTCCGCTGATTGCGGAAACATCATGAGACGTTCCAATCCGGCCAATGCCGTGCAAACACGGGGGCCACCACAGGGTCCGCGTCCACCTGCGCCAGTGTCTGGGCAAAGCTCGGCGCCAGCGCGCTTAACACCTCGCGCGCCTCATCCCAACGCGACACGGCCGCCGCCATGATACCCAGCGCATTCGGCACAGCGTCGGGCGCGAACAACTGGTCAGCAAATTGATCGGCAAACACCACCCAGGCCTGATGCAGATACCGGCGCGTACCGGTGGTCAATTGCGCCTGCACCGTTTGGTCAGCCTCGCCCAGCCAGCGTTGCGGGTAGTCGATGATGCCGATGGCCGAGTAGCAATTGGCGGCGATGTACACCAGGCCTCTGATGATCTGCCCACGGTTGCCGGCCAATAACGCGGACGCGGGAAACGCCAGGCCAAGGTGGATCAGGATCGCCGCGCTTTCGGTCAGCACCTGGCCGTCGGGGGTCACCAGCGTGGGAATCTGTTTGAGCGGGTTGATCTGCGCCAGGGCTTCACTGCCCGCAGTGTCTTCCCAGGAACTGGCGTCGATTCGCTGCCACTGCACGCCACAACGCTGCAGGGCGATTTCGATCATGCAGGAGCCGGACTCGTCGGTGCCATAAAGCGTGTACATGGGGCGTTCCTCCTAGCGCTGCAGTTTGGCCTGCAAGCTGGCCTTCACCTGCGGCCATTCCGAATCGATGATGCTGAAGCGCACCGAGTTGCGCTTGCGCCCGTCGGGCATGATGCGCTCGTGGCGCACGATGCCTTCCTGCACGGCGCCAAGGCGCAGGATCGCCGCGCGGGATTTTTCGTTGAGTTCGTCAGTGGTGAATTGCACGCGCACGCAGCCGAGCACTTCGAAGGCGTACGTCAGCAACAACAACTTGGCCTCGGTGTTGATCCCGCTTTTCTGGGTGGATTGCGCCAGCCAGGTGTGGCCGATTTCCAGCTTGCGGTTGACCCGGTCGACTTTCCAGAAACGCGTGCTGCCCACCACCTGGCCGGTATCCCGGCGCACGAGGGTGAACGGGATGACAGTACCGGCCTCGCGCCCTGCCAAGGCAGTGTCGATGTATTGATCAACGGTGGCCGGGCCGGGCACGTTGGTGACTTTCAGGTTCCACAGCTCGCCGTCGGCGGCAGCTTCGAGCAAGGCGGCCGCGTGTTCGCGTTGCAGGGGAAGGAGTTCGACTTGAGTGCCGGTCAGGGTGATCTGGGTCATGGAGCGCTGCGCCGTCTGGGGTGGTCGTCAGTGGCCTAGAGTGCAGGCTCCCACCGTGCCTGGGCAAGCGTTTTAGAACAGACCCATTTGCCCGCCGACCAGGGTGGAGAAATCATCATTCACAAACGGCAGAATCGCGTCGGCCACCGGCTGCAATTGCTTGGTCACGTAGTGGTCGTAGTCGATCGGTGCCTGACGCACTTCCAGCGGCTCGGGGCCGTTGACGCTGATCACGTAGCTGATCCAGCCGCCACGCTGGTACTGGCGCGGGCGCCCCAGACGGTCGTTGTAGTCGTCGGCCAGGCGCGCGGCGCGCACGTGGGGCGGGACATTGCGTTCGTAGTCGTCGAGCCGGCGGCGCAGGCGCTTGCGGTAGATCAGCAGGTCGTCGAGCTCGCCGCTCAGGGTGCGGCGCACGTAGTCGCGGATGTAATCCTGATGGGGCTGGCGGTGGAAGATGCGCCGGTAAAGCTCCTGCTGGAATTGCCGGGCCAGGGGCGACCAGTCGCTGCGCACGGTTTCCAGGCCCTTGTAGACCATTTCCTCGCTGCCATCGCCGCGCACCACCAGGCCTGCATAGCGTTTCTTGCTGCCCTCCTCCGCGCCGCGAATGGTCGGCATCAGGAAGCGGCTGAAGTGGGTTTCGTATTGCAATTCAAGGGCGCTTTGCAGGCCAAACGCGTCCTGCAAATGCGTGCGCCACCAATCGTTGACATGCTGCACCAGTGCGCGGCCGATACGGCTGGCGTCTTCCCCGGAATGGGCGCTGCCGAGCCAGACGAAGGTGGAGTCGGTGTCGCCGTAAATCACCTCATAACCCTGGGCTTCAACCAGCTCGCGGGTCTGGCGCATGATCTGATGGCCGCGCATCGTGATCGAGGACGCCAGGCGTGTATCGAAGAACCGGCAACCGCTGGAGCCGAGCACGCCGTAGAAGGCGTTCATGATGATTTTCAGGGCTTGGGACAGCGGCGCATTGTGCTCGCGCTTGGCGGCTTCGCGGCCTTCGGACACGCGGGTGACGATGGACGGCAGGCAGTGGCGGGTGCGCGAGAAACGTGCGCCGCGAAAGCCTTCCACGGACGCGCTGTCGTCGGGATGTTTGAGGCCTTCGATCAGGCCCACCGGGTCGATCAGGAAGCTGCGGATGATCGACGGATAAAGGCTTTTGTAGTCCAGCACCAGCACCGATTCATAGAGGCCGGGGCGCGAGTCCATCACGAACCCTCCGGGGCTGGCCTGGGGCGGTTTGTCGCCCAGGTTCGGCGCGACGAAACCCTGGCGGTGCATCAACGGCATGTACAAATGGGTGAACGCTGCGACAGAACCCCCGCTGCGGTCAGCCGGCAGCCCGGTGACGCTGGCGCGTTCCAGCAAGAACTTGAGCAGTTCGGTCTTCTCGAAAATCCGCGTGACCAGCTCGCAGTCCTTGAGGTTGTAGCGTGCCAGGGCGGGTTTGTCCTCGGCGAACATGCGGTTGATTTCGTCCATGCGCTGATACGGCGTGGAAATGTCCTTGCCTTCGCCGAGCAAGGTTTGCGCGACGTTTTCCAGGCTGAAGGATTCGAAACTCCAGGTGGCCGAACGCAGGGCTTCGATGCCGTCGATGATCAACCGCCCCGCCGCTGCCGCGAAATAGTGATTGCGACTGCCGTGTTCGCGCCAGGCCATGGGTTCGTCACCACGCCCGAGCATCAGCGGCACGTTGAGGCGCTGGGCGTGTTCGTGGAGCACACGCAGGTCGAACTGCACCACATTCCAGCCGATGATCGCGTCAGGGTCGTGGGTGGCGAGCCATTCATTCAGGCGTTCGAGCAATTGCGCGCGGGTGTCGCAGTAGTCGAGTTTGAAGTCCACCGCGTCGGTTTTGTTCGGCGGGCCGAGCATGTACACCTGGCGTTCGCCGCAGCCTTCGAGGGCGATGGAGTAGAGATCGCCCTGGGCGGTGGTCTCGATATCCAGCGACACCAGTTTCAGCGGCGGGCGGTAGTCGGGGTCGGGTTTCATCTGCGCGTCGCACAGCACACCGCTGGCGTCCGGCGTGCCGCCGAACCACACCGGCGCGGTGATGAAACGCTCCATCATGTAGCGCTCGGGCGGGCGTACATCGCCTTCGTAGACGTCCACCCCGGCCGCGCGCAGGCGTTTTTCCACGTCCATCGCCTGGCGATGCTGGCGGGTGTACAGGCCCAGGACGGGCCGGTGATGGAAGTCGCACAGCTGCAACGGGCGCAGTTCGACATCACGCTCGCCCTTGAGCAGCCAGTCGAGCGGCTTGCGATGGGCCTCGGGAATGAACATCACCGAGGTCTGCACAGGTAGGCGAATAAACCTCGGGCCCTTGTCGGTGGCCAGCCAGAAACTGACCTCCGTGCCCGCTGGCGTGTCACGCCAATGCCGGGTCAGGACAAAACCCTGCTGTAAATCCACCGTACCGCACCTCAGGAATCGCTTTCAGGGCGTGATTCTACTCGGCATCCGCGCAAACGCGGCAGGTTAACGCGCACACAGACCTCAATCCGATAATTTTATTGCAAAACATTAATAACAATCACTATCATTTGCACCGGAGTCGTATCCGCGCAGTGAGGACGCGCAACCGCCGTTGCCCTTTTCCTCATATTGACGGTTCACCGTCAGGATCGACCATGCCCACCCGACTTTCCGTGCCGTTTCGCCCTACCCTGCTCGCCCTTTGCTGCTCCCTGGGCCTCAGCGCTCACGCCGCCACCCCAGCCACCCCGCAGGATGCGAACACCCGTCAGGACGGCAACACACTGGAATTGGGCGCCACCAACATCAACGCCGACGCCCCCGCGCCAAATGCCTTGCCCCCGGTATACGCCGGCGGCCAGGTGGCGCGCGGTGGGCAACTGGGTGTGCTGGGCAACCAGGACATCATGGACGTGCCGTTCAGCATGACGGCTTACACCGAAAAATTGATTCGTGACCAGCAGGCCGAGAACATCGGCGATGTGCTGCTTAATGATTCATCCGTGCGCCAGGCGTCGGGGTTTTCCAACCAGGCCCAGGCGTTCGTGATCCGTGGCCTGCCGCTCAACGGTGATGACATTTCCCTCAACGGTTTGTACGGCATCCTGCCACGCCAGATCATGTCCACCGACGCACTGGAGCGCGTGGAAGTGTTCAAGGGCCCCAACGCATTTATCAACGGCGTCACGCCGGGTGGTTCCGGCATCGGCGGCGGTGTGAACCTGCAACTCAAGCGCGCCGATGATGTGCCACTGCGGCGCTTGAGCACCGACATCAGCAATGATGGCAGGGTCGGCGAACACCTGGACGTCGGCCAGCGTTTTGGCGAAGACAACCGTTTTGGTGCGCGGGTGAACATTTCCCAACGCGAAGGCGACACCGGCGTGGACGATGAAAGCCAGCGTTCGAAGCTGTTTTCCATCGGCCTGGATTATCGCGGCGATGCACTGCGGATATCCGGCGACTTTGTGTATCAGAAGCAGCAGGTCAACGGTGGGCGTAACACGGTGCTACTCGGCAGCGGCCTGACACATATTCCCAATGCGCCGTCGGCCGATACCAATTATGCGCCGAACTGGGGTACCACCAGCCTCGAAGACACCTTCGGCATGCTGCGTGGCGAGTACGACCTCAACGATAACTGGACCGCCTACGTCGCCGGCGGCGCCAAGCACACCAATGAAATCGGGCGTTATTCCTCCGTCACCCTGAACGATGCGTTGGGCAATGCCACCGTCAGCGGCTCGCATATCGCTCACCAGGAAGACAACACCAGCCTGATGGCTGGCCTGAACGGCAAGTTCCAGACCGGTGCGGTCAGCCATAAACTGAACCTGGGCCTGACCGGCATCTGGACCCAGACCCGCAATGCCTTTGATTTTGCCTCGGGCAGCCAGCCCACCAATATTTATAACCCCGCCGACGTGAGCGCCCCGGCCAAAGGTGGCTTTACCTCCGGCAGCGACCTGAACGACCCCGGCATCACCGCCAAAACTTTCGCCCGCAGTGCAGCGGTCTCGGACACCCTGGGTTTCATGGATGACCGCTTGCTGTTCACTGCCGGCCTGCGCCGTCAGGAGCTGGTCGTGCAGGGCTACGCCTATGGGACCGGCATACGCAATGCCAACTACGACAAGGGCATTACCACGCCGGTGTATGGCCTGGTGTTCAAGCCGTGGGACCATGTGTCGTTCTACGCCAACCATATCGAGGGCCTGGCTTCAGGGCCGACTGCACCGACAACCTTCGGCGGCGCAGTCGTGAGCAACGCCAACCAGACCTTCGCCCCTGCCCGCTCGAAACAGACCGAGGCCAGTGTGAAAGTCGACATGGGCACTTATGGGGCAACACTGGGTGTGTACCGGATCGAGCAACCGACCCAGGGTTATTCCCAGCTGAATGCCGGAGGTGGCGCGACCTTTGTGTTCCAGGGTGAGCAAGTCAACAAAGGCGTAGAACTGAACGTCTTCGGTGAACCAGTCAGCGGCCTGCGCCTGTTGGGCGGCGCGACAATCATTCATACCGAAGTCAATGGCACCCAAAACGGCGCGAACGACGGTAACCGCGCAATCGGCGTGCCATCATTCCAGCTTAACGCCGGGGTGGATTGGGACGTGCCCGGCCTGCAAGGCGTGAGCGTCAACGGGCGGATGCTGCGCACCGGCGGCCAGTACGCCGACGCGGCAAACAACCTGAGCCTGCCGACCTGGAACCGTTTCGATGTGGGCGCACGCTACAACTTCAAGGTTGATCAGCGTGATGTAACGCTGGGCGCAACCGTGGAGAACGTGGGGAACACCAAATATTGGGAATCGGCGCTGGGGGGCTATCTGACCCAGGGCGATCCACGTGTGGCCAAGTTGTCGGCAACAATAGATTTCTAACCGCGTCATCTGCTGGCGGGTCAGCGCATTTGCGCATCGCTGACTCGCCACTAGACTCATGGTTTCTCTCACATGGAAGTCAACTCAATGAAGCTCACCCGCACCCTGCGCCAGGCCATCGCCTTGGCCACCCTGCTGTCCGTCGGCAACCTCACCGCTTACGCTGCCGATATCCCGTTGTCCAAATCCCTGGAAGCCGATGAAGTGACCACCAAGGTGTTGTCGGTCGATGCCGCCAACCACCAGGTGGTGCTGGCAGGCGCCCAGGGCAACCCGGTGCATGTACAACTGAGCGATGACGCCAAGGACCTGGGCAACCTCAAGGTGGGCGATCAAGTGAAGGTGCTGACCACCCACTCGGTAGCCGCCGTACTCGACACCGATGTGGACAAGAGCGCCCCGGACTCCAGCGAAAAAACCGGCGTGCTGCGTGCCACCGCCGACAACCCGAACCCCGGCGGTGCAGCATTTCGCCAGGTGCAGGTGCAACTGAAGATCACCCATATCGACCTGAAGAAAAACCAGGTCACCCTGGAAAATCCGACCGGTGCGACCAAGGTGCTGAACGTTGAAAAACTGGAGATCCGTGCCGGGCTTAAAGACCTGAAGGTCGGGCAGAGTGTGCTGGTGACCTTCACCGACACCCTGGAAATCACCACGGCCCACGAAGGCTGACGGTAAGGAAGACGGGCATCGGCAAGATGCCCGTTCGGTTCAGGCGCGACGAGCCTGGTTGAGATAGGTTTCAATGTTGCCCATTTGCTCATCCCAGCCGCGGGAATTCATCTTGAAGGCTTTCTGCCGGCGAGCCTCGGGGACGGCATCAAAGCCGGATTCAACCACCCGCAGCAAAATACCCGGCGCGCGATCCTCAAGGGTGAACTCCACCAGCGTGGGTGTTTCGTTGTCGTAGTCGACCCCCGCCTCAACCGCATACGGGTGCCACTGAAATGAAAACAGGGTTTGCGGCAGGATGCGCACGATTTTGGCTTTCCAGACCACATGCTCGTAGCCGGGGTAGGTTATCGGTGCCTCGAGGGTTTCCCCTGCCGTGAAGGTTTTGCCCTTGAGGGCGATACCGAACCAACTGCCGAATTGCTCGGCGTCGGTCAGCGCTTCCCAGACGTGTTTACGTGATGCGTTGAGCAGGACTTTTCGTTCGATGCGATCTAGTACGTGCATAAGTCACCTCCTCCATTGACAGTAGGCGACATCGACCAATGCGCAACTCTGGTGTCTGCGCGATGATGATGACCCCATCCTTGAACTGGCAATACGTTATGACTGACCCGTTGAATGGAAGTTGCTTCTGCCGCGCCGTACGTTATCAGGTGGACAGCCTGGACATGCCCATCAGCCATTGTCACTGCAACAGCTGCCGCAAGGTGCATGCAGCCGCGTTCGTGGCCACGGCCGGCGTGATGCGCGAGCACTTTCACTGGATTGAAGGTGAGGCGCTGCTGTCATCCTTTGAATCGTCACCGGGCAAACACCGGCATTTCTGCTCGCGTTGCGGCTCACAGCTGATGGCGGAGCGCGAGCATCAGCCCCACGTGATTGTGCGGGTGGCGACGCTGGATGATGATCCGGGCATCAGGCCCACCTCGCACATCTGGACCGCCCATGATGTGCCATGGCTGGCACATGATGGCGTTGAACAATGGGACGAGTGGAAGGCCTGAGTCAAACGTGCGGGTCACCGGGCGCTTTGGCTGGCGTCGCATATTGCGGCTTCAAATGGCCGTCCTGGTCGAGCAACCAGGCGTCCATGATCTGCCGCACCACAGGGCCCGCGACCCGACCACCCGCCTCACCGTTTTCGATCATCACCGAGATCACGATTTTGGGGTGCTCGGCCGGCGCGAAGCCGACGAACAAGGCGTTGTCGCGATGGCGCTCCAGGGTTTTGTTACGGTTGTAACGCTCACCCTGCTTGATGGCGACCACCTGCGCCGTACCGCTCTTGCCGGCAATCCGATATTGCGCGCCTTGCGCTGCCGCCCGAGCAATACCGCGCGGGTCGTGCATCACCAGCTGCATGCCGTGGTTGACCTGTTCCCAATCTCGCGGGTCTTTGAGGACGACGTTGGGCATCGGGTTTTCGTCCACCGGCGGCACACCGTTGATGGTCTTGGCCAGGTGCGGCCGGTTCCACACGCCTTTATTGGCGATCAAGGCCGTTGCCTGGGCCAATTGCAGCGGCGTGACCTGCATATAACCCTGGCCAATGCCGAGGATCACGGTTTCACCCGGGAACCAGGGTTGGCGGCGTGTCGCGCGCTTCCAGGCTTGGGACGGCATCAGGCCGGCTGACTCTTCGAACATGTCGAGGGAGACTTTCTGGCCGAGGCCGAATTCGGCCAGATAGTCATGCAGACGGTCAATGCCGAGCTTGTGGGCTAGGTCGTAAAAATAGGTGTCGTTGGAACGCATGATGGCAGCGTCCATGTCCACCCAGCCATCGCCACTGTGGTTCCAGTTGCGATACTTGTGGTCGAAATCAGGCAACTGGTAGTAACCGGGGTCGAACACCCGGCTTTGGGCGGTCACGACGCCACTGTCGAGGCCAGCAATGGCGACTTCAGGCTTGATGGTCGAACCGGGCGCGTAGAGCCCGCGCAGGACGCGGTTGAACAGCGGCCGGTCGATGGAGTCGTGCAGCGCGGCGTATTCCTTGAAGCTGATGCCGGTGACAAACATGTTCGGATCAAAACTCGGCTTGCTGACCATAGCCAGTACTTCGCCAGTCTGCGGGTCGAGGGCGACCACCGAGCCACGACGGTCGCCCAAGGCCTCTTCAGCAGCTTCCTGGAGATGGACGTCGAGGCTCAATACAATATTTTTACCCGGAACCGGGTCAGTGTGCTTGAGCACGCGCAATACACGGCCCTGGGCATTCGTCTCGACCTCTTCATAACCCACGTGGCCATGCAATTCGGACTCATAGAACCGCTCGATACCGGTCTTGCCGATCGACTGGGTACCGCGATACTCCACGGAATCGAGGGCCTTGGACTCTTTTTCATTGATACGGCCAACGTAGCCGATCGAATGGGCGAAATGCGCGCCCAGTGGATAATGACGAACGAATTGCGGTTCGACGTCGACGCCTGGCAGGCGGAACTCGTTGACGGCCAGAACGGCGATCTGCTCCTCGGTCAACTCATAAAACAGCGTGACGGGAACGAATGGGTGGCGTGCCTGCTTTAGCGCCTTGTCGAACACCGCACGGTCTTCGGCAGGCAGGTGCAGCAGGTTGACGATAGCGTCCAGCTCGCCTTTGAGGTCGGTCGTGCGTTCGCGGGTGATCGTCAGGTTGTAACTGGGGCGGTTGTCAGCCAGCACCACGCCATTGCGGTCGTAGATCAACCCGCGGGTCGGCGTGATCGGTAAGACGTGGACACGGTTATTCTCGGAAATCGTCGAGTGATAGTCGTACTGCACCACTTGCAGGAAATACATGCGGCCCACCAGCGCGCAGGTGATGCCGATCACCAACAGTGCGCACGCGAGCAGGCGCTTGTTGACCAGGCGGTTTTCTTTTTCGTGATCCTTGATCGGTATCGGTTCAGGCATTTCTACAGCATCTCGTTGAAGAAGGTCGACGCCGCGTCCTGCGGATGAAAGATCAATCCTTGTGAAAATGTGCTGCACCATACCAAAAATGCAGAAACACTTTGCATCGATTTCCCCAACGGCATGCTGTTTTGTCAGGAGAGAACGGATTTCGGTTCCAGAAAGGCTTCCAAACCGAAGGTGCCGTACTCTCGGCCGATGCCTATCTAAAAGACATACTCACTCGCCTGCAGACGAAACAGGCGAGTGAAACCGGGGCGTCGTTGCCGCATCGTTGGCAACCGGCTTAACGGCGCAAGACGGGATACCCAGACGTTTACGATTAGTGGCTGATCAGCATATCGATGCCATCCGGTTTGTCGTGAACACCGAATCGATCCACAAGTGTAGAGGTTGCCCGGTTCATACCGATAACATCGACCTGAACGCCCTCACGACGAAGCTTGAGCACGACCTTATCCAGCGCTGCGACTGCAGTAATGTCCCAGAAGTGGGCGTCGCAAAGATCAATCGTGAGAGTCTCAAGTTTTTCATTAAAGTCGAAGGCATTTGTGAACCGATCCGCTGAACCGAAGAACACCTGCCCGGCCACGTAGTACGTGCGGTGGCTATGTTCAGGATCATGTTTCGAGGCGATGTCCAGGTAATGCGCAATTTTGTTAGCGAAGAACATGGCAGCTAGCAAGGTACCCGCTACTACGCCATACGCAAGGTTGTGCGTAGCGACAACCACAATCACCGTCACGACCATCACAATGTTCGTGGAGAGCGGGTACTCTTTGAGGTTGCGGATGGAACCCCAGCTGAAGGTACTGATCGACACCATGATCATCACCGCGACCAAGGCAGCCATCGGTATCCGGGCCAGCCAATCACCCAGGTAAATCATCATGATAAGTAGCAGTACACCTGCGCTTAGCGTCGACAGGCGAGTTCGGCCGCCAGACTTCACGTTGATCATCGACTGACCGATCATTGCACAGCCAGCCATACCGCCGATGAGACCGCTCGCAATGTTAGCGATACCCTGACCTTTGCACTCCCGACTCTTATCGCTGGGCGTATCGGTCAAGTCATCGACAATAGTCGCAGTCATCATCGACTCCAGCAAACCCACTACCGCCAACGCAGCGGAGTACGGGAGCACGATAAGTAGAGTATTCAGGTTTAGCGGTACGTCAGGCCACATGAAGATCGGCAAGCTATCAGGCAGTGAACCCATATCCCCGACGGTACGTATATGAAGCCCCATACAAGCCGAAATCGCGGTGAGTACCAGGATGCAAACCAGTGGCGAGGGGAGCAGCTTGCCCACCATCGGTAAGCGTGGAAACAGATAGATGATTGCCAACCCCCCGGCTGTCATCGCATAGACGGGCCAGGTGACGTCAGTGAGCTCTGGCAGCTGTGCCATGAAAATGAGGATCGCAAGCGCGTTGACGAACCCGGTCACCACCGAGCGTGAAACGAAACGCATCAATTCTCCTAAGCGTAGATAACCGGCGATGATCTGCAATACACCGCAAAGAAGCGTGGCGACCAACAGATATTGAAGACCGTGATCCTTGACCAGATTTACCATCAACAACGCCATGGCACCGGTGGCCGCCGAAATCATGGCGGGGCGACCGCCTACGAAGGCAATAACGGTACAGATACAGAAAGAGGCATAGAGTCCAACCTTGGGGTCGATTCCGGCGATGATGGAGAACGCGATGGCCTCGGGAATGAGGGCCAGTGCAACGACGCAACCAGCGAGTACATCCGCCCGGACATTTGATAGCCAAGCAGCTTTGATCTTTTCAAACATTGATTTACCCATAGCAGGAACGGCATGACGCGCAGCGTCGAGCGCTGAGCCATGCAGGTGCGTCTGTATTCAGTTGAATTGTGGGTTCGCTACGGTCAAAAATTGAGGGCAGCAAGGTACGACCGCAGCCAGGAGGCGGTCAGGGTGTCGCGAGGGGGGCGTTGCGCTATGGCGGCGTAGGCAGCCAGTTGGAACGGGGCAAGGTATTTCCTTTGAGATGTCGTAAATAGACCACTGGATAATAAACGGCTGCGGCGTGCTCGTACAACCGCTGGCAACAGGGTTCAGAGATAACTGTGCAAATTTGTCGGTAGACGTGGGCGATATTTCCGACCGCCCAAAACAAAACCCCTGTTTGCGTTAGCAAACAGGGGTTCTGGGATTTAATCTTGACGATGACCTACTCTCACATGGGGAAACCCCACACTACCATCGGCGATGCATCGTTTCACTACTGAGTTCGGGATGGGATCAGGTGGTTCCAATGCTCTATGGTCGTCAAGAAATTCGGGTACTGACTCGTGGCTTATGCCTCGCTTCAGCAAATTGGGTATGTGACAGCTTTCGGTGTTTTGTGAACGTCGAACTTTCGGTTCATCTCGTCTTCACACACCGCAATCTGATGCTCTTTCGAGTAGTCAAATTGCTTGGGTGTTATATGGTCAAGCCTCACGGGCAATTAGTATTGGTTAGCTCAACGCCTCACAGCGCTTACACACCCAACCTATCAACGTCGTAGTCTTCGACGGCCCTTCAGGGAACTCAAGGTTCCAGTGAGATCTCATCTTGAGGCTAGTTTCCCGCTTAGATGCTTTCAGCGGTTATCTATTCCGAACATAGCTACCCGGCAATGCCACTGGCGTGACAACCGGAACACCAGAGGTTCGTCCACTCCGGTCCTCTCGTACTAGGAGCAGCCCCTCTCAAATCTCAAACGTCCACGGCAGATAGGGACCGAACTGTCTCACGACGTTCTAAACCCAGCTCGCGTACCACTTTAAATGGCGAACAGCCATACCCTTGGGACCGGCTTCAGCCCCAGGATGTGATGAGCCGACATCGAGGTGCCAAACACCGCCGTCGATATGAACTCTTGGGCGGTATCAGCCTGTTATCCCCGGAGTACCTTTTATCCGTTGAGCGATGGCCCTTCCATACAGAACCACCGGATCACTAAGACCTACTTTCGTACCTGCTCGACGTGTCTGTCTCGCAGTCAAGCGCGCTTTTGCCTTTATACTCTACGACCGATTTCCGACCGGTCTGAGCGCACCTTCGTACTCCTCCGTTACTCTTTAGGAGGAGACCGCCCCAGTCAAACTACCCACCATACACTGTCCTCGATCCGGATAACGGACCTGAGTTAGAACCTCAAAGTTGCCAGGGTGGTATTTCAAGGATGGCTCCACGCAGACTGGCGTCCACGCTTCAAAGCCTCCCACCTATCCTACACAAGCAAATTCAAAGTCCAGTGCAAAGCTATAGTAAAGGTTCACGGGGTCTTTCCGTCTAGCCGCGGATACACTGCATCTTCACAGCGATTTCAATTTCACTGAGTCTCGGGTGGAGACAGCGCCGCCATCGTTACGCCATTCGTGCAGGTCGGAACTTACCCGACAAGGAATTTCGCTACCTTAGGACCGTTATAGTTACGGCCGCCGTTTACCGGGGCTTCGATCAAGAGCTTCGCGTTAGCTAACCCCATCAATTAACCTTCCGGCACCGGGCAGGCGTCACACCCTATACGTCCACTTTCGTGTTTGCAGAGTGCTGTGTTTTTAATAAACAGTCGCAGCGGCCTGGTATCTTCGACCGGCATGAGCTTACGGAGCAAGTCCTTCACCCTCACCGGCGCACCTTCTCCCGAAGTTACGGTGCCATTTTGCCTAGTTCCTTCACCCGAGTTCTCTCAAGCGCCTTGGTATTCTCTACCCAACCACCTGTGTCGGTTTGGGGTACGGTTCCTGGTTACCTGAAGCTTAGAAGCTTTTCTTGGAAGCATGGCATCAACCACTTCGTTAACTAAAAGTTAACTCGTCATCAGCTCTCGGCCTTAAGATCCCGGATTTACCTAAGATCTCAGCCTACCACCTTAAACTTGGACAACCAACGCCAAGCTGGCCTAGCCTTCTCCGTCCCTCCATCGCAATAACCAGAAGTACAGGAATATTAACCTGTTTTCCATCGACTACGCTTTTCAGCCTCGCCTTAGGGACCGACTAACCCTGCGTCGATTAACGTTGCGCAGGAAACCTTGGTCTTTCGGCGTGGGTGTTTTTCACACCCATTGTCGTTACTCATGTCAGCATTCGCACTTCTGATACCTCCAGCAAGCTTCTCAACTCACCTTCACAGGCTTACAGAACGCTCCTCTACCGCATCACTTACGTGATACCCGTAGCTTCGGTGTATGGTTTGAGCCCCGTTACATCTTCCGCGCAGGCCGACTCGACTAGTGAGCTATTACGCTTTCTTTAAAGGGTGGCTGCTTCTAAGCCAACCTCCTAGCTGTCTAAGCCTTCCCACATCGTTTCCCACTTAACCATAACTTTGGGACCTTAGCTGACGGTCTGGGTTGTTTCCCTTTTCACGACGGACGTTAGCACCCGCCGTGTGTCTCCCATGCTCGGCACTTGTAGGTATTCGGAGTTTGCATCGGTTTGGTAAGTCGGGATGACCCCCTAGCCGAAACAGTGCTCTACCCCCTACAGTGATACATGAGGCGCTACCTAAATAGCTTTCGAGGAGAACCAGCTATCTCCGAGCTTGATTAGCCTTTCACTCCGATCCACAGGTCATCCGCTAACTTTTCAACGGTAGTCGGTTCGGTCCTCCAGTTAGTGTTACCCAACCTTCAACCTGCCCATGGATAGATCGCCCGGTTTCGGGTCTATTCCCAGCGACTAGACGCCCTATTAAGACTCGCTTTCGCTACGCCTCCCCTATTCGGTTAAGCTCGCCACTGAAAATAAGTCGCTGACCCATTATACAAAAGGTACGCAGTCACAGAACAAAGTCTGCTCCCACTGCTTGTACGCATACGGTTTCAGGATCTATTTCACTCCCCTCTCCGGGGTTCTTTTCGCCTTTCCCTCACGGTACTAGTTCACTATCGGTCAGTCAGTAGTATTTAGCCTTGGAGGATGGTCCCCCCATATTCAGACAAAGTTTCTCGTGCTCCGTCCTACTCGATTTCATGACTAAGAGATTTTCGCGTACAGGGCTATCACCCACTATGGCCGCACTTTCCAGAGCGTTCCGCTAATCTCAAAGCCACTTAAGGGCTAGTCCCCGTTCGCTCGCCACTACTAAGGGAATCTCGGTTGATTTCTTTTCCTCAGGGTACTTAGATGTTTCAGTTCCCCTGGTTCGCCTCTTACGCCTATGTATTCAGCGTAAGATAACCATCTTATGATGGCTGGGTTCCCCCATTCAGACATCTCCGGATCAAAGTCTGTTTGCCGACTCCCCGAAGCTTTTCGCAGGCTACCACGTCTTTCATCGCCTCTGACTGCCAAGGCATCCACCGTATGCGCTTCTTCACTTGACCATATAACCCCAAGCAATCTGGTTATACTGTGAAGACAACATTCGCCGAAAATTCGAATTTCTCAACTAAGAGAACTCACAAATTTTACCTTAGCCTGATCCGTTACCAGTGAAAGTAACGTTCAGTCTATCTTTCTATCACATACCCAAATTTTTAAAGAACGATCTAATCAAAGACTAGAAATCAACATTCACCATCAACCTGATGGAATGCTCATTTCTAAGCTTTCATAACGTAGAAGCAGTAGTGGTGGAGCCAAACGGGATCGAACCGTTGACCTCCTGCGTGCAAGGCAGGCGCTCTCCCAGCTGAGCTATGGCCCCGTATTTCTACAGGCGTTTCCCACACAAAATTGGTGGGTCTGGGCAGATTCGAACTGCCGACCTCACCCTTATCAGGGGTGCGCTCTAACCAACTGAGCTACAGACCCAATTTCGGGCTGCTTCTTATCGTCTTCTTCAATGAATCAAGCAATTCGTGTGGGAACTTATGGAGCAGCTGATGTCGTCGATTAAGGAGGTGATCCAGCCGCAGGTTCCCCTACGGCTACCTTGTTACGACTTCACCCCAGTCATGAATCACACCGTGGTAACCGTCCTCCCGAAGGTTAGACTAGCTACTTCTGGTGCAACCCACTCCCATGGTGTGACGGGCGGTGTGTACAAGGCCCGGGAACGTATTCACCGCGACATTCTGATTCGCGATTACTAGCGATTCCGACTTCACGCAGTCGAGTTGCAGACTGCGATCCGGACTACGATCGGTTTTATGGGATTAGCTCCACCTCGCGGCTTGGCAACCCTCTGTACCGACCATTGTAGCACGTGTGTAGCCCAGGCCGTAAGGGCCATGATGACTTGACGTCATCCCCACCTTCCTCCGGTTTGTCACCGGCAGTCTCCTTAGAGTGCCCACCATTATGTGCTGGTAACTAAGGACAAGGGTTGCGCTCGTTACGGGACTTAACCCAACATCTCACGACACGAGCTGACGACAGCCATGCAGCACCTGTCTCAATGTTCCCGAAGGCACCAATCTATCTCTAGAAAGTTCATTGGATGTCAAGGCCTGGTAAGGTTCTTCGCGTTGCTTCGAATTAAACCACATGCTCCACCGCTTGTGCGGGCCCCCGTCAATTCATTTGAGTTTTAACCTTGCGGCCGTACTCCCCAGGCGGTCAACTTAATGCGTTAGCTGCGCCACTAAAAGCTCAAGGCTTCCAACGGCTAGTTGACATCGTTTACGGCGTGGACTACCAGGGTATCTAATCCTGTTTGCTCCCCACGCTTTCGCACCTCAGTGTCAGTATTAGTCCAGGTGGTCGCCTTCGCCACTGGTGTTCCTTCCTATATCTACGCATTTCACCGCTACACAGGAAATTCCACCACCCTCTACCATACTCTAGTCAGTCAGTTTTGAATGCAGTTCCCAGGTTGAGCCCGGGGATTTCACATCCAACTTAACAAACCACCTACGCGCGCTTTACGCCCAGTAATTCCGATTAACGCTTGCACCCTCTGTATTACCGCGGCTGCTGGCACAGAGTTAGCCGGTGCTTATTCTGTCGGTAACGTCAAAGCAGCAAAGTATTAATTTACTGCCCTTCCTCCCAACTTAAAGTGCTTTACAATCCGAAGACCTTCTTCACACACGCGGCATGGCTGGATCAGGCTTTCGCCCATTGTCCAATATTCCCCACTGCTGCCTCCCGTAGGAGTCTGGACCGTGTCTCAGTTCCAGTGTGACTGATCATCCTCTCAGACCAGTTACGGATCGTCGCCTTGGTGAGCCATTACCTCACCAACTAGCTAATCCGACCTAGGCTCATCTGATAGCGCAAGGCCCGAAGGTCCCCTGCTTTCTCCCGTAGGACGTATGCGGTATTAGCGTCCGTTTCCGAACGTTATCCCCCACTACCAGGCAGATTCCTAGGCATTACTCACCCGTCCGCCGCTCTCAAGAGAAGCAAGCTTCTCTCTACCGCTCGACTTGCATGTGTTAGGCCTGCCGCCAGCGTTCAATCTGAGCCATGATCAAACTCTTCAGTTCAAACATCTTTGGGTTTTTAAGAAACCCTAAACTTGGCTCAGCAATCGTTGGTTACATCTTTGATTTCTCGCGGAGTAACTTGTGATGCTGATAATCTTGTTGACTATCAGTCTGACTCCACAAGCACCCACACGAATTGCTTGATTCAGTTGTTAAAGAGCGGTTGGTTAAGATCTTTCGTCTCAACCGAGGCGCGCATTCTACAGCAGCCTCATTTGCTGTCAAGTGATTATTTTCAGAAGTTTTCGAAGATTTCTTCAACAACTTCAACCACTTGCGCTTCCGATCTCTCGTTAGCGGGAGGCGAATTCTACAGCGTTACACGCTGCTGTCAACACCTCTTTTTCTCCGCTTTCGACCGAGAAGATCGAAACGTTAATAGAGCCAAACAACACCGCTCTATCAACTCCTTCTGGGCTTCGATGAACTGAAGCAACTCGCTGTCGAATCTCGCATAACTCTTTGTTTACCAAGGAGTTTTCCGTTTCGACTGCGCCGGAAGTGGGGCGAATTATAGACTTCCAGAATCTGCCGTCAACCCCTAATTACGCTTTTCTATCAAACAGCCTCAAATCCACCAATCCCTCTCTATATAGAGAGCGGCGGCCAAACAAATGAGCAATATATTGCTCAAAGCAAAACAGTTAAGCATCATAGCGCTTTCTGACTCTCTACCTTGAATCTGGACGCCCCACCCAATGACCACCCCACAACGCAGCCTGGCTTCGGCATTGTTCCCTGTCGGCCTGCTGCTGATCGCCATGGCTTCCATCCAGTCAGGCGCGTCGCTGGCCAAGAGCATGTTTCCCATCGTCGGCGCCCAAGGGACTACAACCCTGCGCCTGATATTTGCCAGTGTCATCATGCTGCTTCTATTACGCCCGTGGCGTGCCAAGCTGACAGCCAAGTCCCTGCGCACGGTGGTTATCTATGGAATGGCACTGGGCGGCATGAACTTTCTCTTTTATATGTCCTTGCGCACGGTCCCCCTTGGCATTGCGGTCGCTCTCGAATTCACAGGCCCGCTCGCGGTCGCCCTCTACGCCTCGCGGCGGGCGGTGGATTTCTTGTGGATTGCGCTCGCCATTGCCGGCCTTCTCTTGTTGATACCAATGGGCGAAGCGAGCAGCGGTATCGACTTGACCGGTGCCGCCTACGCGTTAGGCGCAGGTGTCTGCTGGGCGCTCTATATCCTGTTCGGGCAAAAGGCGGGCAACGACAATGGTGTGCAAACTGCAGCCCTTGGCGTAATGATCGCCGCCTTGTTTGTGGCCCCTATCGGTATCGTCCACGCTGGGGCTGCCTTGCTGACTCCCGCCCTTATCCCTATCGCCATTGGCGTCGCCGTTTTATCCACCGCCTTGCCCTATACCCTGGAGATGGTCGCGCTGACTCGCCTGCCTGCACGCACCTTCGGTACCTTGATGAGTATCGAACCGGCATTCGGCGCTCTCTCCGGCCTATTCTTCCTGCAAGAGCACTTGTCCCTCGCACAATGGCTGGCCATAACTTGCATCATTCTGGCCTCCGTGGGTGCCACGCTGACAATGCGCAATGAATCCAAACCGCTGGTGCCAGCCGATTGATCATCTTTAAAGGTTGCTCTGGTATTTACCGTTCATTTAGGCCATGTTTAAGCCGCAAACGAATGTCATTCATGGAGAATTTCGACAAGGACAGCTGAACGCTACAATCGAGAGCGAGTGAAGCCTGCTTTGGGACTTTTGGCGAAGCGGCTATAAGGATAGGAATGAAGCGAATTTTGATACTGTTAATGGTCGTGGCCATTGCTGGCTGTGCTGCGACCACCAAGACAGAAGTGAAACGGGGCAAAAAAGGGCTGCATATCAACTGTTCCGGCCTGTCCTCCTCCTGGGACCAGTGCTACACCAGCGCAGCCAATTCATGCGGCGCCAAGGGCTACCGGGTCATCGCCAAATCCGGTGACAATTCCGAGGAGCCTGGTGATTACCCCTTTGGCCTCAACCCCGCCGGCTATACCAGCCGCAGCATGATCGTCATTTGCAAATGAAAGCCCGAGCAGTCACTCACGACTGCTCATCAAATTCCTGCCGTCCCCCCTCCCCTTCGTGGCGCTGCGTCTAGACTCCTGCTCGATAATCGAGCCAACGGAGTTCCCATGACACTGAACAAGAAAATCGTATTGGTAGTCGGTGCCGGTGATGCAACCGGCGGCGCCATTGCCAAGCGCTTTGCCCGCGAAGGCTACGTCGCTTGCGTGACCCGTCGCAGCGCCGACAAATTGCAGCCTCTGGTACACAGCATCCAGTCGGCAGGTGGCGAAGCCCACGGCTTTGCCTGCGATGCACGCAAAGAAGAGGACGTGGTCGCCCTGATCGAGAAGATTGAAACCGAACTGGGCCCTATCGAAGCATTCGTCTTCAATATCGGCGCGAATGTGCCCTGCAGCATTCTCGAAGAAACCGCGCGCAAATACTTCAAGATCTGGGAAATGGCCTGTTTCTCGGGCTTCTTGAATGCTCGTGAGGTGGCCAAGCGCATGGTCACTCGCAGCCGCGGCACCATCCTGTTCACCGGCGCCACCGCAGGCCTGCGCGGAGCTGCCGGTTTCGCTGCGTTCGCCGGCGCCAAGCACGGCATTCGGGCGCTTGCGCAAAGCATGGCGCGGGAGCTGGGCCCCAGGAATATCCATGTTGCCCATATCGTGGTCGACGGCGCCATCGACACAGACTTCATTCGCGACAATTTTCCGCAAAAGTACGCCCAGAAAGATCAGGACGGCATACTCAACCCCGACCACATTGCCGACAACTATTGGTACCTGCACAACCAGCCACGAGACGCGTGGACCTTCGAGCTGGACCTGCGCCCATGGAATGAACCCTGGTAAACCCGCCCTCAATAACAAAAGCCGCGAGTACCGACCATGAATAAAACCCTGGAATTCTTCTTTGACCTTGGCAGCCCCGCCACCTACCTGGCTTATACCCAGCTGCCAGCCCTGTGCGCAGAAACCGGCACACAGCTTGTCTATCAACCCATGCTGCTGGGTGGTGTGTTCAAAGCCACCGGCAATGCTTCGCCAATCACCGTCCCGGCCAAGGGGCGCTATATGTTTGATGACTTGGCACGCTATGCCAAACGCTACAACGTCGTGCTCAAATTCAACCCGCACTTCCCTATCAACACCCTGGTACTGATGCGCGCCATCACTGGTATCCAGATGCATCAGCCCGAACGCTTCCTGGACTTTACTGACTGTCTGTTTCAGGCCCTATGGGTAGAAGGACGCCACCTGGGTGACCCCGCCGTCGTGGCCGCCGTGCTCACCGAGCACGGTTTCGACCCGGAAGAGGTTCTGGCCCTGGCCAACGATGACGGCGTAAAAACCAGCCTCAAGGACAAAACCGAAGAAGCGATCCAGCGCGGCGTGTTTGGCGCCCCCAGTATGTTTGTAGGAGACCGGCTCTTCTTCGGTCAGGACCGTCTGGAGTTTGTGCGCGAAGCCCTTGGCTAGATTTCAATCGCCAACCGCCCTTGAGCGCCGCTTGCGAGCAAATCGTAGGCGGCATTTGCTGTTCGCAAATCAAATTGACGCGGATCCATGATCGGCTTGAGCTTGCCGGCGTCGATCAACAAGGTCGCTTCGGCAAGAATATGCCCGTGGTGCTCACGTCCTTTGCCCGTCAACAACGGTAACAAGGTAAACACACCGGAATAGGTTGCCCCGCGAAACGACAGTGGCGCCAGGCTGTGTTGCCCCCAGCCCAAGCAGCTCACCACGTGGCCACTGTACGTCTTGGCTGCGCGAAAGGACGCATCCAGCGTCGCACCGCCGACCGTGTCGTACACAATGTCGAAGCCTTCACCTTCCGTGTGCAACGCCACATATTCTTCAATCGTTTGTTGCTGATAGTCGATAAAGGTCGCCCCCAGGCCTTCAATGGTCGCCCGATGCCTCGCCGAACCCGTCGCATAGACCTCAGCTCCGAACGCAACCGCCAACTGCACCGCAACATGGCCGACACCCCCTGCACCGCCCTGAATCAAAACCCTGTGCCCAGCCCCCACACGGGCACGATCCACCAACCCTTCCCACGCAGTAATCAGCACCAGCGGCAGCACAGCGGCTTCACGCATGCTCAAGGTCACAGGCTTTTTCGCCAGCAAGCGTGCGTCGACTACCGCGAATTCGGCCAACGAGCCCTGCACGCCGCCGATACCGGTGCCGAGGGCGTAAACCTCATCGCCGGGTTGCCACTCGCCTGCTGAAGCGCCAACCGCTTCGACGGTTCCCGCCAGGTCCATGCCAAGAATTGCCGGCAAAGGTTGCCCGGCATGCGCGGCCTGGCCTGCACGAATCTTTCCATCCAGTGGGTTAAGACCGCTGGCACGGATTCTGACCAGCACCTCACCAGGGCCCGCAACCGGTTTTGGCAGAGTCGCCAGACGAAATGGCGCATCCACTGTGTCGACCATCAAAACATTCATAGAAGTCATCTCAGCAATCCCGGTTCATTGAAGGTGAAGCCTATGATCGGCTCACACACTCATTCCGATAAGACGCTAAAAAGCTATAGTACCTATGCACACACAGCATGAATGGGACGGCCCGTGGACAAACTCAACGCAATGGCGATTTTCGTTCGAGTGATCGAGCGCGGCAGCTTTTCCGCCGTCGCCCGGGAAATGCAGACCACCCAGCCCACCATCAGCAAAGTGCTGCGAAATCTGGAAACCGAGCTGGGTGGCAAGCTGATTGCCCGCAGTACACGCCACCTTTCCCTGACGGACGAGGGTCAGCGTTACTACACCCATTGCAGGGAAATCCTTGCCGCGGTGGACGCAGCGGAACACAGCTTCCAAACCGGCAAGGAGGCAATCGCCGGCCCGCTGCGCATTGGTTCGTCGGTGAGCTTTGGGCGCCTGCATATCGCCCCACGCCTGGGTGACTTTCTGCAGCAATTTCCCGGAGTCCAAGTAGACCTGCAACTCAATGATCAACTACAGGACCTGGTCAGCGAAGGCCTGGACGTGACCCTGCGAATTGGCGAGCTGCGCGACAGCGGCCTGGTCGCACGGCAAATCGGCACCACTTACCGCGTCACGCTGGCCAGCCCGGCTTACCTCGCCAGGCACGCGGCGCCGCAAACCCCACAAGATCTCGCGCAGCACAACTGCCTGCTCTTCAACCTGCTGAGCAGCCAGAACCAATGGATTTACGACAAGGACGGAAAGCGCCATACGGTGCGCATCAGCGGCAACGCCCAGAGTAATAACTCCGAGGCGGTGCGCGAGATGGTGTTGACGGGGCTCGGCATTGCGCTGTCGCCCCTGTGGTTGTTCGCCGCTGACTTGAAAGCCGGCCGCGTGGTCGCGTTACTGCAGGACTACACCCCGCTGTCGCTGCCGATCCACGCGGTGTCGGCGCCCAATCGTCGTCAGTCGGCCCGGGTCAGGGCATTTGTCGACTACCTGGCCGACGCCCTGACCCGAGCCCCTGAGTTGCAACCGATCAGATAGCCGCCGTACGAACCTGCAGCCATTCCAGCGCGGCGCCACCGAGCAACGGGCTCAAGCGCTCTCGCACCTCGGCGTGATAGCCGTTGAACCACTCGCGCTCGTCCGCCGTCAGCAGCGACGGCTCCAGGCAACGGGTGTCAATCGGGCACAGCGTCAGGGTTTCGAACTTAAGGAACTCACCGAACTCGGTTTTGCCGGCTTCACGGTTCAGCACCAGGTTCTCGATGCGCACACCCCAACGCCCCGGGCGATAGGTGCCCGGTTCAATCGAGGTAATCATCCCCGGTTGCATCGCGGTTTGTGGTGCAGTGGCGGCCTGATAGGCGATCACTTGCGGGCCTTCATGCACATTCAGGAAATAACCTACGCCATGGCCGGTACCGTGGCCGTAGTCCACACCCTCGGCCCAGATCGGCGCGCGGGCAATGGAATCGAGCAGCGGCGACAGAATGCCCTTGGGGAAGTGCGCACGGGAGAGCGCAATCACACCTTTAAGCACGCGCGTGCAGTCGCGCTTCTGCTCATCGCTCGGCGTACCGATAGGCACCATCCGCGTGATGTCGGTGGTGCCACCCAGGTACTGGCCGCCCGAGTCGATCAGCAACAAGCCATCGCCTTCGATCAACGCATGCTCTTCTTCAGTGGCGTGGTAATGCGGCATCGCTCCGTTGGCGTTGAACGCCGCAATGGTATTGAAGCTCAGCGACACATAATCCGGCCGACGGGTACGCGCCGCGGTCAGGTGTTCGTCGATGGTCAGCTCGGTAATGCGCTCCCGGCCCAGCGCGCTTTCCAGCCAGGCGAAAAATTCGCACAGGGCCGCACCGTCCTGTTCCATGGCCTGGCGAATGTGCTCGGCGTCCGCCAGGCTTTTGCGCGACTTGGCCAATGTGGTCGGGTTCAGCCCTTCGACCAACTGTACGCCGGCATCCAGATTCTCCAGCAGGCCCGCCGTGACGCGAGCCGGGTCTACCTGCAGGCTCGCGCCAGCCGGTACGGCACGCAGCGCATCCGCCACTTCGCGGTAGTCGCGCAAGGTCACGCCGTCCTGTTCCAGCACAGCGCGCAATTCGTCATCGACTTTGCTCAATGCCACAAACAAGGTGGCTTGCTGCTGATTGATCAGGGCAAAGGATACAAACACCGGGTTGAACGACACATCACCGCCGCGCAGGTTGAACAGCCAGGCGATGTCATCCAGGGTGGCGATGAAATGCCAGTCGGCGCCCTTCTCTTTCAGGCTTGCACGCAGCGCAACCAGTTTTTCACCACGGCTGACGGTGGCCTGTGGCGGCAGGTGTTGGTAAATCGGCTGGTTTGGCAGCGCCGGGCGGTCTTGCCAGACCTCGGCCAGCAAGTCGATGTCGGTGCGCAGACGCGCACCGCGTTCTTCCAGCTTGCCGCCCAACGTACGTGCCGAGGCCACGGCCATCACCGCGCCATCCACCGCCACCACACCGCCCTCAGGCGTTTGCTCGGCCAGCCACTCCAGCGGGCCGGGTTGGCCGGGCTGCAACTTCACAAGCTCGATGCCGCTGCCCTTGAGTTCCTTGGTGGCCTGCTCCCAGTAGCGGCTGTCGGCCCAAACCCCGGCGAAATCGGCGGTAACAATCAGCGTGCCCACCGACCCATGAAACCCCGACAACCATTGCCGCCCTTGCCAGTACCCCGGCAGGTATTCGGACAAATGCGGGTCGGCCGACGGCACCAGCAGGGCATGGATGCCCTCGCGGCTCATCAGTTCACGGGTATGCGCCAGGCGCTGGGGAACCGTTCCATGGATCAAAGGCTGCGTACTCATTGTGTCTCCTGCTAACCACTCATCATTATTATGTGTTGCGAATGAAATCAGACCGCCCAAAACGCGGGTGCGCTGGCCAATGCGGCCTTGATCAACTTCACAGCCTCGTCGATATCCTGTTCGGTGGTAAACCGGCCCAGGCTCAGGCGAATAGTGCGGCCGGCGCTGCGGGCGTCATGGCCCAAAGCCAACAGCACGTGGGACGGCGCATTGCTGGCCGAGTTGCAGGCCGATGTGGCCGAAAACGCGATACCTGCGCTCAACGCGGCGGAATTGAATTCACCTTCGCCAAACGTGAGGCTCAGGGTGTGAGGGATACGCTGGGTCAGGCTGCCATTCACACGCAGGCCCGCCACCGATTCCAATTGTTCCAACAGGCGTTGGCGCAAGGCCACAACCTTCGCTTTCTCTTCAACGAAAGACGCTGCCGCCAAGGCAAATGCTGTGCCCATGCCCGCAATCTGATGCGTCGCCAGGGTGCCGGAGCGCAAACCGCCCTCATGGCCTCCCCCGTGAATCTGCGCCAACACCTTCTGTTGCGCGCGCGGGCCGACGTAGAGCGCGCCGATACCTTTGGGCCCGTACAGCTTGTGCGCAGAAAACGACATCAAGTCCACCGGCCACTCGGCCAGGTCAATGGCAACCTTGCCTGCGCCCTGTGCAGCATCCACATGCAGCAAGGCGCCATGCTCACGCACGCGGGCGCCGATGGCGGGGATGTCGTTCAAGGTGCCCAGTTCGTTATTGACCAGCATCAGCGACACCAGAAAGGTGTCTTCGCGCAAGGCTTCACTGACCGCTTGCGCGCTGATCAAACCCTCGGCATCCGGCACCAGGTAGGTCACGGCCACGCCGGCTTCCTGCAATTGCCGCGCGGTATCGAGCGTGGCCTTGTGTTCGATCTGGCTGGTGATGATGTGCCCACCCGCCACGCCGCGCGCCTGGGCGACGCCCTTGATCGCGAGGTTATTGGATTCGGTGGCGCCGGAAGTCCAGACAATCTGCTCAGGGCTCGCGCCGACCAGTTCGGCCACTTGAGCGCGCGCCTGTTCAACCGTCTGCCGGGCCGCCTGGCCGAACGCATGGGAACTGGACGCGGGGTTACCGAAATTGGCGTTGAAGCCCAGACACTCGACCATCACCTGGATGACCCGCTCATCCACCGGCGTGGTGGCGGCGTAGTCGAAATACAACGGACGTTTATTCATGACGTTAAAGACTCGCAGAGCGTGTTCCCGAGAGCAACGTCTCAGGGGCATTGACTGGAACAGAGGTCGTCAGGTTTAACCAATCGAACGCCATTAAAGAAGGACCACTTTATGTAAATGTGCGTAGGAACGCTCCTGAAATTCAGCTTAACAGGCTGAAGTCGACCCATGGCAAACAAAAAGCCCGAGATTCCTTGTGGAAATCTCGGGCTTTTTGCTGCCGGGTACGGGCTCAACTGGGGCGACCATGAAGCGTAACGCTGCGCTCGGCGTTCATTTCACCCTGGTGATCAAAACCGAAAGGCTTTTGTGGCTGCCCGGTCAATGCAGCACGTTGCTGTTGATATTCATCGAACGACAACCCGCGACGACTCAGCGCTTCCAACGCCAGCTGTTTGGTTTCTTCTGCCGCATACGGACGCGACTCTGGAGACGGATGAGTCGCACATCCAGCGAGGACGGAGCTGACAACTAACAGCGAAACAGCGAGAAAACGGTTCATGGCGGCGGCCCTGCAAAGGAGGTTCTGAGTCAATGAACACAGGCTACTCCCGCCCTTACACAACGAAAAATCATCGTCCGTGATAGTCGCTATCAACCGTTCAGACACTCTCGATAGCGTGTTTTCATATTCTTTTCAGAACTATAAATATGGAAATACGTTCATTTACGGAATAAACGTAACCTTCTATAAATGACCAGCACCGAAACAATACTGTTCGCCACGCAACTGTTGCCAGGGCAACACCGCTTCAACAAAACACCAGTCACACAACAGCTCCATTGTTCAGCAGTGAGCCCGCAGCCCTTGCCAATCAAGGCTTTAAGCCGTTGGTACAGCTCTTGCTCAAGCCGTATGACTTCACTTGCTATGAACCACTGTTGATAAAGGAACTGTTCATGACCCGTCCCCTGAATGTCGTTGCCCTCTCCGGCGGTACCTGGCGCCCGTCCCGCACCCTGGTGCTGACTCAAGCCGTGCTGGCCGAGCTCGCTACCCTTCTGCCGATCCAGACCACCCTCATCGAGTTGGGCGACATTGCCCGGCCACTGGGCGGCGCGCTGTCGCGCGATGAACTGCCGGCCGAAGTCGAATCCCAATTGTTGGCCATCGAACAGGCCGACCTGTTGATCGTTGCCGCCCCGGTGTATCGCGGCTCCTACCCAGGCCTGCTCAAGCACCTGTTCGATCTGATCGGTCTCAACGCGTTGATCAACACGCCGGTATTACTCGCTGCCACAGGCGGCAGCGAACGCCATGCGCTGGTCCTCGATCATCAGTTGCGCCCGTTGTTCAGCTTCTTCCAGGCCCTGACGTTGCCGATCGGCGTGTATGCCACCGAGGCCGATTTCACCGATTACCAAATCACCAGTGACTTGTTAAAAGCCCGTATCCAACTAGCGGCAGAACGCGCTGCGCCCTTGTTTAGCGCCCACGCCCCTTCGCTGCTGAAAATCGCATAAGGATTTGTCATGGATGTTTTCTGGTTTCTACCCACCCACGGCGACGGTCATTACCTGGGCACCACTCAGGGTGCACGCCCGGTCACCCTCAATTACCTGAAGCAAGTCGCCCAGGCGGCTGACAGCCTCGGCTACCACGGCGTGTTGATTCCTACCGGGCGCTCGTGCGAAGACTCCTGGGTCATCGCTTCAGCGTTGGTGCCGCTGACTGAGCGCCTGCGTTATCTGGTAGCGATTCGCCCCGGCATCATCTCGCCGACGGTGTCCGCACGCATGGCGGCCACGCTGGATCGCCTGTCCAACGGGCGCTTGCTGATCAACGTGGTCACCGGCGGCGACCCGGACGAAAACCGTGGCGACGGCAGCTTCCTCGACCACAGCGAACGCTACGAAGTCTCCGACGAATTCCTCAAGATCTGGCGCCGCGTGTTGCAGGGCGAATCCGTGGACTTCGAAGGCAAACACCTGCGCGTACAGAACGCCAAGGCGCTTTACCCTCCTGTGCAAAAACCTTACCCGCCGCTCTACTTCGGTGGCTCATCCGACGCGGCCCACGACCTCGCCGCTGAACAAGTGGACGTGTACCTGACTTGGGGCGAACCACCCGCCGCCGTCGCAGAAAAACTCGCGGATGTACGTGAGCGCGCCGCGCGCCACGGCCGTACCGTGAAGTTCGGCATTCGCCTGCATGTGATCGTGCGCGAAACCGAAGAAGAGGCCTGGAAAGCCGCCGACAAACTGATCGAGCACATCAGCGACGAAACCATCGCCGCCGCGCAAAAATCCTTCTCGCGCTTTGACTCCGAAGGCCAGCGCCGCATGGCCGCACTGCACGACGGGCGCCGTGACAACCTGGAAATCGCCCCCAACCTCTGGGCCGGCGTCGGCCTGGTACGCGGCGGTGCCGGCACCGCGCTGGTAGGCAACCCGCAGCAAGTGGCCGAACGCATCAAGGAATACGCGGACCTGGGCATTGAGAGCTTTATTTTCTCCGGCTACCCGCACCTGGAAGAGGCCTATCGCTTTGCCGAACTGGTGTTCCCGTTGCTGCCGGAACCCTACGCGAGCCTCGCCGGGCGCGGTGTCACCAACCTCACGGGCCCGTTTGGCGAAATGATTGCCAACGATGTGCTGCCGAACACCAAGGCCTGAGATCTGTTTTGTGCGGTCATTGCTCTTCTGTGGGAGCCGGGCTTGCCCGCGATGCAGGCGGCTCGGTGTGTCAGGGGTTGCCAGGTGATGCAATCGCAGGCAAGCCAGCTCCCACAGTTGATCTTTATCGCCTGGCAGATAGCGCTCGGCTTTTGACCTAATTGAGGAACACCGCGTGACAGCCAACCCCCACAGCGTCCTGCCCTCCCCCTTGCAGACCGCCAAACTGCTGGCCGCCGAATTCGCCCTTACCGCCGTTGAGCGCGATGAGCGCGGCGGCACGCCCAAAACCGAACGCGATGCCCTGCGCCACAGCGGCCTGCTGGCCCTGAGCATCCCCACCCAATACGGCGGCCTCGGCGCACGCTGGAGTGAAACCCTGGGCATCGTGCGTGAGTTCGCCAAGGTCGACAGCTCCATCGCCCACGTCTTCGGTTTCCACCACCTGATGCTCGCCACCGTGCGCCTTTTCTCGCGCCCGGAACAATGGCAGCCCTGGTTTGAACAAACTGCACGCAAGCACTGGTTCTGGGGCAACGCCCTCAACCCGCTGGACACCCGCACCGTGGTCAAGGATTTCGGCGGCTGGCGGGAATTCTCCGGCAAGAAAAGCTTCTGCTCCGGGGCCAGCGATTCGCAAATGCTGATCGCCTCGGCGGTGGACGAAAGCGCCGGCGGCAAGCTGCTGATCGCTGCCATCCCCAGCGGGCGCAGCGGCATTACCTTACACAACGACTGGAACAATATCGGCCAGCGCCAGACCGACAGCGGTAGCGCCAGCTTCGAGCGGGTGCGTGTCGAAGAATCCGAGCTGCTGCTCGATCCAGGCCCGCTGAGCACACCGTTTGCCTGCCTGCGGCCACTGATCGCGCAACTGACCTTTACGCATATGTTTCTCGGGATTGCTGAAGGCGCCTTTGAAGAAGCACGCAATTACACGACCACCGAAACCCGCGCATGGCACAAATCCTCGGCCGAAGACGTACGCCAGGACCCTTACGTGCTGCATCACTACGGCGAGTTCTGGGTGGCCCTCGAGGGCGTGCGTCTGTTGGTGGAGCGTGCCGCAGACCTGCTCGACCAGGCGTGGGCCAAAGGCCCCAACCTCAGCGAACACGAACGCGGCCAACTGGCCATCGCCATCGCGACCGCCAAGGTGGCGGCCACCCGCCAGGGCCTGGACCTGTGCAGCCGCCTGTTTGAAGTCACCGGCGCACGTTCCACCCACGCCTCGCTGCGCCTGGACCGCCACTGGCGCAACCTGCGCACACAAACCTTGCACGACCCGGTGGACTACAAACTCCACGAACTGGGGGACTGGGCCTTGAACCAATCCCTGCCCATTCCTACGTTCTACTCCTGAGAGAGGTGCCCATGCAGCTTTTGACCCTACCGCCCTCGCCCGCGCTGGCCACGTCGATCCGCGCCACGGCCCAGGTCTTCGAAGACCCGAAATCCCAGGCGCTGCTCGCCCACATCCAGCAAGTGGCACCCAGTGAGGCCAGCGTGCTGATCATCGGTGAAACCGGTACCGGTAAAGAGCTGGTGGCACGGCATATCCACAACCTCAGCGCACGGCGCAACCGGCCGTTCGTGGCGGTGAACTGCGGCGCGTTCTCTGAGTCGCTGGTGGAAGCCGAGTTGTTCGGGCATGAAAAAGGCGCCTTCACCGGCGCCCTCAGTGCCAAGGCCGGCTGGTTCGAAGAGGCCGACGGCGGCACTTTGTTTCTGGATGAGATCGGTGATTTGCCGATGGCGATCCAGGTCAAGCTGTTGCGCGTTTTGCAGGAGCGCGAAGTGGTGCGCCTGGGCTCGCGCAAAAGCATTGCGATTGATGTGCGGGTGCTGGCGGCCACCAACGTGCAGCTGGAAAAAGCCATCAACGCCGGGCATTTTCGTGAAGACCTGTATTACCGCCTCGACGTGGTCAGCCTGGAACTCAGCCCGCTGCGCGACCGCCCGGGCGATATCCTGCCGCTGACCCGGCACTTTGTCGAAGCCTACAGCCAACGCTTGGGCTACGGCCCGATCACCATCAGCCGCGAGGCCGAGCACAAGCTCAAGAGCTACAGCTGGCCGGGCAATATCCGCGAGCTGGAAAACGTGATTCATCACACCCTGTTGATCTGCCGCAACGGCGTGATCGAACGGGATGACTTGCGCCTGTCAAACATGCGCATCGAGCGCCAGGACGACAGCCAGCACGCCGCCGACAATAGCGCCGAAGCCCTGCTCGCCCGCGCGTTTCAAAAGCTGTTCGAAGAACAGGCCGGCGCGCTGCATGAAAAGGTCGAGGACGCGTTGTTGCGTGCCGCTTACCGCTTCAGCCATTACAACCAGGTGCACACCGCCAACCTGCTGGGCCTGAGCCGCAACGTGACACGCACCCGCCTGATCAAGATCGGCGAACTGGCAGTGAACAAACGCCGCCCCGGGGAAAACCTGCAGGGCGAGCGCATGCTGCATCTATCCATTTAGGCGGCAGTGCAACGCGTTGTCCTGGCTGCGCTCGAAACTGCGCAGCACCTGAAACGAACCAAAGGTCACCGCCGTGGCCTGATGGGCGCGGATCAGCGTCCAGAAATCCTCCTCGCCCCGCTCAAAGCGCTGGAACGCCGCCTCGCCCGCCTCGCGGGTTTGCCATTGCAGGTAATTGAGCACACGCCGCCCATCATCGCTGACCTGCACGCTCGCACTCAGAAAGCCACCATGGCCTTGGGCCAGGCGCTCGCTTTGAGTGCTCAGGGCCGCCACCAGGGCGACTTGCTGTTGGGGCTCGATCTGGAATTCGATCAATTGAGTGAAACTGCGATTCTTCTCTGATACCTGCATGAACACTCCCCTCTCTTTGTAGGCAGAATCTTGCGATTCGATGCCACGCAGGGTAAAACCTCTAGTTAAGTCAAGGTCAAGCGTTGTTTCGGAGTTTTTCATGCTCACTAAAGCACTCACGGTCGGCCAATTGGCCGCGCGCAGTGGCGTCGCGGTTACGGCGCTGCACTTTTACGAATCCAAGGGGTTGATCAAGAGCAACCGCAATGCCGGCAACCAGCGCCGCTATCCACGGGACGTGTTGCGGCGTGTGGTGGTGATCAAGATCGCCCAGCGCCTGGGGATTCCGCTGGCGACCATTGGCCAGGCGTTGCAGACGTTGCCGGATGGCCGCACACCGACGGCTGAAGATTGGGAACGCTTGTCGGCGCTGTGGCGCGAGGACCTGGATGAGCGCATCAACAAGCTGATGCTGCTGCGCGACAAGCTCAGTGGCTGTATTGGCTGCGGGTGTTTGTCGCTGGAGGCGTGCCCGTTGAGGAATCAGGATGATCAATTGGGTGAGCGCGGGCCCGGGGCTCAGTTGCTGGAGCCAACCACTTCATCCTGATCTGGCAATGCAATCAATGTGGGAGCAAGCCCGCTCCCACATTTGAAATTCGTTGAACTTAGAATCCCGGGGCAATCTGGCCCTTGTAGCGCGTCAAAATGAACTGGCGCACTTCATCGGAATTCAGCGCCTTGGCCAGTTTCTGAATGCGCGGGTCATTAATGTTGTCCGGCCGCGCCACCAGGTACTCGACGTACAGCGACTTGCCCTTCTCCACAATCAACGCACTGTTGGTATCGATCCCCGCTTCCAGCGCGTAGTTGGCAAACACAAACGCCAAATCCACCTGGCTCACCGAGCGGGCCAGCAAGGCGCCTTCCAGTTCACGGATCTTCAGGTGCTTGGGGTTCTCCACGATTTCCCGCGGGGTGCTGAGGGTGTTGCTTGGGTCCTTGAGTTTGATCAACCCGGCCTCATCCAGCAGCACCAGCGCGCGGCCGGTGTTGACCGGGTCGTTGGGAATCGAAACGGTGGCGCCGTCCTTCAACTCAGAAATGTTCTTGATGCGCGTCGAATACGCCCCGAATGGCTCGATATGCACGCCCACCACCGGCACCAGGTCGGTGTGGCGGGTTTTGTTGTAGTCATCGAGGAACGGGCGGTACTGATAGTAGTTGGCATCGATGTTTTTCAGCGCCAACTGCTGGTTGGGTTGGATGAAGTCAGTGAAGACTTTGATCTGTAGATCGACGCCTTCCTTGGCCAATACCGGCTTCACGAACTCAAGGATTTCCGCATGGGGCACGGGGGTGGCGCCGACCACCAACGTTTCGTTGGCGAAGGCATTGAACGACAGGACAGCAGCCAAAATGGCCAGGGACTTTTTCATGAATGCTCCGAAGGCAGCTTTATAGGAATTAACGGCGGCTGTAACGCGCCACCAAACGGTCACCGGTCATTTGCAGGGCCTGTACCAGCACCAGCAAAAGCAGCACGGTGACCACCATCACGTCGGTCTGGAACCGCTGGTAGCCATAACGAATCGCCAGGTCGCCCAGGCCACCGCCGCCGATCACCCCGGCCATCGCGGTGTAGTCCACCAGCACAATGGCGGTGACGGTCACCGCCGCCAACAATCCACCTCTGGCTTCGGGCAACAGCGTGTGGCGGATCACCTGCCAGGTGCTGGCGCCCATGGCCTGGGTCGCCTCCACCACGCCACGGTCGACTTCGCGCAGCGCGGTTTCCACCAGCCGTGCAAAGAACGGCGTACACCCCACCACCAGCGGCGGGATGGTGCCCGGCACGCCAAGCGACGTGCCCACCAGCAAGGTGGTCAACGGGATCAGCACAATCAGCAGAATGATGAACGGCAGCGAGCGCAGCACGTTGACCACCACCGACAGCAGCCGGTACACCACCAGCGCCTCATGCAACTGGCGCTTGCCGGTGAGAAACAACAGCACCCCCAGCGGCAGCCCCAGCAGCACGGTAAAACCCAGGGCAGCGGCGAGCATGCTCAGGGTTTCCACGCACGCTTGGCCGATGTCGGCCCAGTAGATGTTCTTGAACAATTCGGCCATGAATCACGACCAGTCGTGACGGGGTGGCTGGATGCCATTGAGCAACCAGTTGCCCACCACGTGGTATTTCCAGCGCACCGGGTCGTGCAAGGTATGCACCCGGGCGTTGCGCCAATGGCGGTCGAAGTTGTGCTTCTTCAAGGTTGAGCGAGTCCCGCCAAGTTCGAAGAGTTTGTTGCTGGCTTCGATGGCGATTTCGGTGGTCAGCACCTTTGCCCGGGCCACAGCCAGGGACGCGTGGGCGACGTTGTCTGCATTCGGCGCCGGGCGCGCGGCATCCAGGGCAAAACCTGCGCGCTCCAACAAGGCTTCAGCAGCCTCCAACCGAATATCCAGGGCTCCGACCTGAATGATGGTCAGCGGGTCTTCGCTGGCTTTTTCAACCCCGGCGTCGATCCAGGGCCGCGCAAATTGCTGCACGAACTGCACCGTGTCACGCAGCGCGGCGCGGGCGATACCGGCGTCGATGGCGGCGGTAGTCAGTTGTGCGAAAGGCCCGGCCAGGGTCGGCGAATCGTAGGATTTATGCGTAGGAAACAGATTGAACGCCGGCACCCGGAGGCTCTCTGCCAGCACCGTGCCGCTCGACGTGGTGCGCTGGCCCATGCTGTCCCAGTCATCCACCACCACCAGCCCTTCGGTGCCACGCTTCACGAAGGCCAATTGCGCATTTTGCTGCTCGTCCAGCGCCAGCACGGCCAGCCAGTGGGCGTACAGCGAGCCGGTGCAATAACCCTTGCGGCCATTGATCACATAGCCGTCGCCTTCGCGGCGGATCGTCGCCTGAATGTCCTGCACATGCTTGCCGCCGGTTTCCGACAGCGCATTGGCAAACCGATGGCCCTGCAACGCCAGCGCGAAGAAATGCGCCTGCTGCTCAGGCGTGCCTTGTAGGCGGATGTCTTCCAGGAGGCAGTAATGGTTCTGCGGGATTTGCCCGAGGGACGGATCGGCTGCTGAAATGATCGCAATCACCTGCGCCAGCACCGCGTAGGACACCTGCGCCCCACCAAACTCGCGCGGCACGCTGATGCCCCACAGGCCACTGTTGGAATACAGGTCCACCACGTCGGCGGGTACCTGGCGGGTGCGGTCACGCTCGGCGTCCTGCTCCAGCAAAACCGCGGCGACGCGATGGGCTACGGCAATCGCCTCGGCTTCATCGCGGATCACAACGGCATGGGGCGTGTGGATGGGGTAATCGGCAGATACAAAAGGCACAGACATACAACGCTCTCGGGCGAATGGTTTGCCTGGGGTATTGCAGCTTCTGTGCCGGGGCCTGAAACCGGCGGTTTGGTGCTGTAAAACGGATCCAAACCCGCTTATAGCGCAGCAATCTGCCCGTTCACTGTTGCCTGGCCAACACCTCGTCGGCTGGCCGCAGCCCGCGCGCACCGTGGCCTATAGTGAAAAGGCCGTGCCTCCACACCACCACCCAAGGAGAACGAAATGAGCGTTAAACCTGTTCCAGAGGGCTATCACAGCGTCACGCCTTACATGGGCATCAACAACGCCGCCGAAGCCATCGAGTTCTACAAGAAAGCCTTCGGCGCCACCCAAGTCATGCGCCTGGACATGCCCGACGGCAAGGTCGGCCACGCCGAACTGCGCATTGGCGACTCGGCGATCATGCTGGGCACACCGTGCGATGAAATGGCCCTGCGCAACCCGACCGAACACACCAGCGTCGGCTTGCACCTGTACGTGAACGATGTGGATGAGCAGTTCAAACAAGCCGTTGCAGCGGGCGCCAGCGTGGTGTCCGAGCCGAAAGACCAGTTTTATGGCGACCGCTCGGCGAGCGTGAAGGACCCGTTCGGGCATCTGTGGTTCCTGGCCACGCGCAAGGAGGATTTGACCGAAGAACAGATCCGCCAGCGTGCCATGGAGATGTTCAAGCAAGGCTGAGATCCCGACGGCTCCTGTGGGAGCTGGCTTGCCTGCGATGGCATCGACTCAAAATGCCTGATGCACCGCAGTGGCTGCATCGCAGGCAAGCCAGCTCCCACAGGAGTGTTCATTGTTTGCCGAGACCGTGCTCCTACACACTTCATGAACAACCCCTCCACGCTTTCCCCCTTGCCCCGAACGCCGCGTGATTCCAGGATGCAAGCACTAATAAAGAGGAGTCATCCCATGTTCGCCGGTTTCCAAAAAGACAGGTGCCACGTCAACGGCGTGGACATCAGCTACCGCAAAGGCGGTACAGGTCCCGGTCTGCTCCTGTTGCACGGGCACCCGCAAACCCACGTGATCTGGCACAAAGTCGCCGAGCAGCTGGCCGAGCATTTCACCGTGGTTGCCGCCGACCTGCGCGGTTATGGCGACAGCAGCAAACCGCCGGCCAATGACAATCACGCCAGCTATTCAAAACGCGAAATGGCCCGCGACGGCGTCGAGCTGATGCAAGCCCTGGGCTTCGACACGTTCTCGGTGCTGGCCCACGATCGAGGCGCCCGCGTCGCCCATCGCCTGGCGCTGGACCATGCGCACGCCGTGCAACGCATGGTGCTGCTGGACATCGCGCCGACGCTGGCGATGTACGCCCAGACCGACGAAGCCTTCGCCCGCGCCTACTGGCACTGGTTTTTCCTGATCCGCCCGGCGCCATTGCCCGAAGCCCTGATCGAAAGCAACCCCGAGCTGTACCTGCGCAGCGTGATGGGCAGCCGCAGTGCCGGGCTCAAGCCGTTCACCGACGAAGCCTTCGCCGAATATCTGCGCTGCCTGAGCCTGCCCGGCACTGCCACCGGCATCTGCGAGGATTACCGTGCCGCCGCCGGTATCGACCTTGAACATGACAAGGCGGACATCGACGCCGGCCACCACCTCAACCTGCCGTTGCTGGTGATGTGGGGCGCCGAAGGCACTGTCGGCCGCTGTTTCGAACCGCTCAAGGAATGGCAGAAAGTCGCCACTGACGTACGTGGCAAGGCCCTGCCGGCCGGCCATTACATCGCGGAAGAAATCCCCGAGTTGTTGCTCGGCGAAGTCCTGACCTTCCTTCGCTGAATGCTGTAACCCCGTGACCTGATGGACCCGCCTCGCAGGCTGCCAATCGCCTGCGACGGGTTCGCTTTGCCCCAAAAAAACGATTGAGACAATAACAATGACAATCAGAAAACTGCTGGGAACCCTGTACGTGCAGGTGCTCATCGCTATCGCGCTGGGTGTGTTGATCGGCCATGAATGGCCGCAAATCGGCATCGACCTCAAGCCCTTGGGCGACGGGTTCATCAAACTGATCAAGATGATCATCGGCCCGATCATCTTCTGCACGGTGGTGTCCGGCATCACCAGCATGCACGACGTGAAACAGGTAGGCCGGGTCGGCGGCAAAGCCCTGCTGTATTTCGAAATCGTCTCCACCATCGCCCTGCTGATCGGCATTCTTTCGGCGCACCTGTTGCACCCCGGCGTGGGCTTCAATATCGATGTGAAAACCCTCGACGGCTCGGCCATCGCCGGTTTTGTCGGCCAGGCGCAACACAGTGAGGGCGTGACCGGTTTCCTGCTGAATATCATCCCGGGCACCTTTTTCGACGCCTTCGCAAAAGCTGAAATCCTGCCGGTGCTGTTTATTTCCGTGCTGTTCGGCCTCGGCCTGGTGATGGTCGGCGAAAAGGCGCGGCCACTGGTCGGCGTGATCAACCAAGCGAGTGAAGTGTTCTTCCGTATTGTCGGCATGATCAGCCGGGTGGCGCCGATTGGGGCGTTTGGTGCGATTGCCTTCACCATCGGCAAGTACGGCGTGGGTTCGTTGCTGCCGCTGCTGAAGTTGGTGGGCACGTTCTATATCACTGCATTTTTCTTTGTCGCCGTGGTGCTGGGCAGCATCGCGCGTTACGCAGGGTTCAGCATTTTCAAATTGATGGGCTATATCAAGTCCGAACTGCTGATCGTGCTGGGCACCAGTTCCTCAGAGTCGGCACTGCCGCAATTGATCCAGAAGCTGGAAAGCCTTGGCGCCTCCAAGGGCGTGGTGGGCATCGTGGTGCCGACCGGCTACACCTTCAACCTCGACGGTACCAACATCTATATGACCCTGGCGGTGCTGTTCCTGGCCCAGGCGACCAATACCCACCTGCCGCTGGAGCAACAACTGACCCTGCTGGCGGTGGCCATGCTCACCTCCAAGGGCGCCGGTGCGGTGGTCGGTGCGGGTTTTGTGGCGCTGGCCGCAAGCCTCGCCGTGGTGCCGACCGTGCCGGTGGCGGCGATGGTGCTGATCCTGGGCGTGGACCGCTTCATGGCCGAATGCCGCTCGCTGACCAATATCATCGGCAACGCCGTGGCCGCATTGGTGGTGGCGGCCTGGGAAGGCGAACTGGACCGCGAAAAAATGGCCCCGATTGCCCTCAAGCATGGCCGCCATGCGCGGGCTGCCGCCAAGGCGAAGATCGCCGCCGAATAAGCGAATAGCCCTGGGTGTGCCGGAAGGCACACCCAACCGGTGCTATTCTGGCGGCTCATGCCGCCACGTCTGTTTCTGATGACCCATAAGAAAGATACCGTGCCCCTACCCGAAGACCTGCGGGTGTTCCTGACCGTGATCCGCAAGGCCGGCTTTGCTGCCGCCGCCGATGAGCTGGGGTTGTCGCCGGCGTATGTCAGCAAGCGTATCCAGATCCTCGAAACCACCCTGGCCACCCGCCTGCTGCACCGAACCAGCCGCCGCATCGCCCTGACCGAAGACGGCGAGCGCGTGCAACGCTGGGCCGTGCGCATCTTGGAAGACTTCCAGCAACTCTCCGACGAACTCTCCGACGCCCATGACAGCCCCCGTGGCCACCTGCATTTGTGCAGCAGTTTCGGTTTTGGCCGCAACCATGTGGCGCCGGCCCTGTCATTGTTGGCGGAGCAATACCCGGACCTGGAAATCCGCCTGGACCTGTTCGACCGCGTGGTGGACATCGTCAGCGAAGGCTTCGACCTGGAAATTCGCGTGGGTGACGACATCCCCGGCCAGCACATCGGCCGCCGGCTGGTGAGCAACCGCCGCGTGCTGTGCGCCGCACCGGCTTACCTCAAGCGCCGTGGCACACCGCAACACCTGAGCGACCTGGAGCAACATGATTGCCTGGTACTCAAAGAGCGCGACAACGCGTTCGGCATCTGGAACCTGGAGCGCGACGGCACGCCCGAGAGTGTGCGCGTGCGCGGGCCGTTGTCGTCGAACAATGGCGAGATAGTGTTGCAGTGGGCACTGGATGGGCGCGGCGTGTTACTGCGCTCGATGTGGGATGTGAAACCGCTGCTGGAGCAAGGCAAGCTGGTGCAGGTGCTGCACGACTACACCCAGAGCGCGAATGTGTGGGCGGTGTACCCGACGCGGCTGGCGTACTCCGGAAAACTGCGCGCCTGCGTCGAGTTCCTGCAAGAGCACTTCAAAGGACTGTCTATCTAGCCCGATTCCGAATTGGAATGGATTCCAATGTGGGAGCGGGCTTGCTCGCGAATGCGGTGGATCAGTCAATGTATCTAGTGACTGACACTCCGCATTCGCGAGCAAGCCCGCTCCCACATTTGGATTGAGGTGTGTCAGTTGAGCCAGGGGTTGGCTTGCAGGTGACGTTGCTCAAACGCCTTGATCTCATCGCTACGCTGCAACGTGCTGCCAATCGCATCCAGCCCCAGCAACAGCGCAGTCTTGCGCAAGGTATCAATCTGGAACGGGATAACCTGCCCATCTGCCAAATGAATATCCTGCGCCTCCAGATCCACACTGATCTGCGCCTGCGCAGGCTGACTCACGGTCTGCCCGAGTTTTTGCAGCACCGCCTCATCCAGCGTGATCAACAACACGCCGTTACGTTGGCAGTTGTCATAGAAAATCCCGGCAAAGCTGCTGCCGATCAGCGCGCGAATGCCGGTTTGCTTCAAGCCCCACACCGCGTGTTCGCGGCTGGAACCACAGCCGAAGTTCGGCCCGACCACCATGAAACTCGCGCCCTGCCAGGCCGGCTGGTTCAGCACGAACTCAGGGTTGAGCTCGCCGGACGGCAAAAAGCGCAAATCGAAGAACAGCCCGCGGTCCAGGCCGCTGCGGTCGATGCCTTTGAGAAACTGCTTGGGCATGATCACGTCGGTGTCGATATTTGCCGCCAGCATCGGAGCCGCCTTGCCGGTGACCAGGGTGAAAGGTTGCAGGCTCATGCGCGGTCTCCAAAATGGCGGATATCAGTGAGGCGGCCGGTGATGGCGGCAGCGGCGACCATCGCCGGGCTCATCAGGTGGGTGCGTGCGCCCGCGCCCTGGCGGCCTTCGAAATTGCGGTTGGTGCTGGAGGCGCAGCGGTCGCCGGGGGCCAGCACGTCGTCGTTCATCGCCAGGCACATCGAGCAGCCTGACTGGCGCCATTCAAACCCGGCGTCGATAAAGATCGCCGCCAGCCCTTCGGCCTCAGCCTGGTCGCGCACTTCGGTGGAGCCCGGCACGATCATCGCCCGCACGTGCTCGGCCACGTGTTTGCCACGTACCACACTGGCAGCGTCGCGCAGGTCTTCGATGCGCGCGTTGGTGCAGGAGCCGATAAACGCGTGGCTGATGACGATTTCACTCAGCGGCATGCCGGCTTCCAGGCCCATGTAGTTGAGGGCGCGGCGCATGTCCTGGCGCAGAATCAGGTCGCTGACGGCCTGCGGGTCGGGCACGCGGGCGCCGATGGGCGCGGCCTGGTCAGGGCTGGTGCCCCAGGTGACCATGGGTTCAAGGGTACTGGCGTCGAGGTGTACTTCCTGGTCGAACACGGCGTCGGCGTCCGAATGCAACTGGCGCCAGCCCACCAGGGCCTGCTCCCACAATTCGCCCTGCGGTGCGCGGGGTTTGCCCTTGAGGTAAGCAAAGACTTTTTCGTCCGGCGCCATAAAGGCACCGCGTGCACCGGCTTCCACCGCCATGTTGCAGATGGTCATGCGTGCCTCGACGCTCAGCGCGTCGATGGTCGAGCCACGGAATTCAATGGCATAACCGGTTGCGCCGGACGCACCGATCTTGCCGATCAGCGCCATGATCACATCTTTGGAGGTCAGGCCCGGCGCCAGCGCGCCATCGACCGTCACGCGCAGGCTTTTCAGGCGTTTGTAGACCAGAGTTTGCGAGGCCAGCAAATGCTCGATTTCCGAGGTGCCGATGCCGAACCCAAACGCGCCCAACGCACCGTAAGTGGTGGTGTGGCTGTCACCGGCGGCAATCACCATGCCCGGCAGGATAAAGCCCTGCTCGGGGGCGATCACGTGTTCGATGCCTTGGCGCTTGTCGAGGATATCCAGCAGTTCAATGCCGAAGTCCTCGCAGTTTTCCGCCAGGTAGGACACCTGCCGCGCGCCGCCCGCATCGGGCATGATCGCGATGCGCTTGGGCGTGGTGGGGTTGACGTGGTCGACCACCGCCAATGCCGTACCCGGGCGCCATACGCTGCGCCCCGCCTCACGCAGGCCGCTGAAGGCCTGGGGGCTGGTGTATTCGTTGATCACCTGGCGGTCTATATAAAGCAGGACATGGCCCTGGTCATCCAGGGCGCACACCGTGTGGGAATCGATGTGTTTGTCGTAGAGGGTTCTGGCAGTCATTTTGTTGGGCTCACTTCACGGTATGCCTCCATCCTACGCAGCCCCCCGCCCCCATCAATGGCACCCAGGTGATGGCTTGGAACATGTTTCGTGTTCGATCCAGGCTTTGAAACGCCGTGAATGTGAACCTGAAACATTTTCTTTCATATCCGGCTTAGGGTTTTGTGAGTCTCATCCGTCTTAACTTAGATACAGCCCGTCGCGTCAGCAAAAGCTACGACCGGCCTTTTCCGGGCCCCCATCGCCCCCTCCGATCAAGACCCGCATTCACATGTCGAAGAAGTCTCGCTCAAAACTCTGGTTTCTCGTACACAGCTGGCTGGCATTGCCCATCTGGTTTTTTGTGCTGATTGTCTGCGTCACCGGCACGCTGGCGGTGGTCAGCCAGGAAATCGTCTGGCTGGCCAACCCGGACATCCGTGCCAGCAAACCCTCGGATGACGCCGAACCCCTGAGCTACGACCAGGTCATCAGCGCGATCAAACAGGCCGAGCCCCAGGTGATCGTGCAATCGCTCAGCCGCCCGGACGAATCGCATTTCGCCCTGAGCGTCGACCTCAGCTACCCCGACGGGCGTTCGCTGGAGGTCTACGTCAACCCCTACACCGGCGTTATCCAGGGCATCAGCCCCTCGTTCAACTTCAAGCAATTTACCCGCGCGCTGCACGGCTGGTGGCTGGTGCCGTTTACCAATGGCTACAGCTGGGGTTGGTACCTGGTGTCGCTGCTCGGCTTGCCATTGCTGGCATCACTGGTCACCGGGCTGGTGGTGTACAAGCGGTTCTGGAAGGGCTTTTTCAAACCGACCCTGCGCATCCGCCACGGCGCGCGGATCTTCTGGGGGGACTTCCACCGCCTGAGCGGTATCTGGTCGATCTGGTTTATCGCCGTGATTTCCATCACCGGCACCTGGTTTTTGATCCAGGCGATTCTGGGGGATAACCAGATTTCCATCTCCAGCCAACCTGTGGTGCCGGTGATTGCCCGCGAAAAAGTCCCGACTTCGGCCTCGGGTGTACCGGCGCCGACCATTGCACTGGATGAAGCCATCAAGATTGCCACCCAGCGCATCCCGGGCCTTGAACCCAGCTTCATCAACCTGCCGTTCAACGCCTACAGCCACCTGCAGATTGGCGGCCGGGGCTGGTACCCGCTGATGTACCAGACCGCGCAAATCAACCCGTATGACGGTGAAATCGCCTCGTCGCACCTGCTGTCAGACCGCAGCAAACTGGAGTTTGTTACCGAATCCATGCGCCCGCTGCACACCGGCGACTTCGGCGGGCTGTGGATCAAGCTGATCTGGGCCTTCTTCGGCCTGGTGCTGAGCATGATGGTATTGAGCGGCCTGCTGATCTGGACCAAACGCACCGCCCTGGCCACCCTCAACGCGCTCAAGCGTGAAGCCAAGTCACAGCGCCAGCCCGTTTCCATCCAGGCCATGCAGGCTGAAACCTCGGAGGCCAATCGATGAGCAAAGTTGCCGCTGCCCCCCCTTCGCCGCTGCGGGCCTTTTGGCTGAAATGGCGCTTCCACATCAATGTGTTGCTGTTGCTGGTGCCGCTGGGTTTCATGCCCAGGTACTTTGCCGATGCCGCACTGTTTCGCGGGGACACCGGGATCGGCGAGCGTGTTGTGGGCGACGTACAGGTCGGGCCCTGGAGCCTGAAACTCGCCGAGTTCCGCAACGAGGGCCCACAGCCCGACCCGGCCGGCCCGATCAAGTTCTTCAACGCCGCCTTGTGCGACACCTGCGCCGACCAGGTCAAGGCCACTTACCTGCGCATCGGCAAGCCGCGCAGCCTGCGGGCTGCCGGGGTGATTTTCTTTGGCACGCCGTACCGCATGGGCGCCGCGTTGCCCATTCCTGAACGCACACCGGCCGACGCTGAACTGTGGATCACCATGGAAGGTTGGGACGGCAGCCTGCATCAGGGTTCCATCCCGCTGAGCCAGGCCTCGCCTGCCACCGTTGCCTGGCTGAACAAGAAAGGAGTCAAACCATGACGTTGACACACCTGACCCGCGCCGGTGTGGCGCTTTTGCTCTGTGCCGGTTTCAGTTCTGTGGCCCTGGCCCACAACCCGATGTGCGAATGCAAGGAGATCGCCGGCGAACAGATCCAGTGCACCGGCGGTTTCTCCGACGGCAGCGGTGCCCCCGGCGTAACCCTGGACGTGATCGGCTACGACGAAACCATCCTGCTGCCTGGCAAGCTTGGCCAGGACTCCACACTGACCTTCAAGAAACCCTCCGCCGAATTCTATGTGCTGTTTGATGCAGGCCCGGGTCACGTGGTGGAAATCGACCAAGCGGATATCCAGCCGCAATGACGACCACACAGGTTGTACGCCCCGCCGGTGCCGGCCATGAAACCCTCTACGTCCTGCTGCTGTGCCTTATCATCCTCGCGGTGGCTGGCACGGTGGTGGCCTTGCACGGTGAAACCCAAGAGGTTGCCGCCGTGCCCAGCCATCAACTCGATGCGCGCCGCGACCTGAGCGCCGCCGAGCAAGGCATCTACGCCGATTTGCGCGTAACCCTGGATGAAATCCAGCTGTTGCAGCAGGAGCAAAGCACCCTGCCAACGCCTGAGCAACTGGCTGAAGAAGGCTTCGCGCCGTTCGCGCAGGACGCGAGCTCAGTCAGCCGCGGCGACCACCGCTGGTTGGTGCTCGAGCCTTCGGCCTATCTGGGCTTGAGCCAAACGCCGGCGACGAGCGGCTCGTTGCTGATGCGCGTGCACGGCGCCGAGCCGGATATCTGGCTTAACCGGCAGGCCAACCTCGCCGCACCGTCCGACCTGACTGACCCGGCGCTGATTGCCGCCGGCTGGCAGCAAGTGGTCACGCAATTCGATGCCGGCGTGACCCGCCAGCACCGCCACTGAACGAGAAGACCGATCCCCCATGTCTATTTCATCTCCCCTGTTGCGCCTGTTGCTGGTCAGCCTGTTCAGCCTGTTGCTCGCTCCGTTGGCGAACGCCGAGGCGGCCAAACGCCTGCGCATCGGTATCACCCTGCACCCTTATTACAGCTACGTCGCCAATATCGTCGGCGACAAGGCCGATGTGGTGCCGCTGATCCCGGCCGGCTTCAACCCCCATGCCTACGAACCCCGCGCCGAAGACATCAAGCGCATCGGCACCCTCGATGTGATCGTGCTCAATGGCGTCGGCCATGATGACTTCGCCGACCGCATGATCGCCACCAGCGAGCGCCCGGACATCCCGGTCATCGAAGCCAACGCCAACGTGCCGTTGCTGGCGGCCACCGGCAACGCCGCACGCGGTGCGGGCAAGGTGGTCAACCCGCACACGTTCCTGTCGATCAGCGCCTCGATTGCCCAGGTCAACAACATCGCCCGCGAACTGGGCAAGCTCGACCCGGACAACGCCAAGGCCTACACCCAGAACGCCCGCGCCTACGGCAAGCGCCTGCGCCAGATGCGCGCCGACGCCCTGGCCAAGCTGACCAGTGCCCCCAACCCGGACCTGCGCGTGGCCACCGTGCACGCGGCCTACGATTACCTGCTGCGCGAATTTGGCCTGGAAGTGACCGCCGTGGTCGAACCCGCCCACGGTATCGAGCCCAGCCCGAGCCAGTTGAAAAAGACCATTGATGAATTGCGCGCGCTGGATGTGAAGGTGATTTTTTCGGAAATGGATTTCCCTTCCACCTACGTCGAGACCATTCAGCGTGAGTCCGGGGTGAAGCTGTACCCGCTGTCGCATATTTCCTACGGTGAATACACCCCTGAAAAATACGAAGTGGAAATGACCGGCAACCTCAATACCGTGGTCCGTGCGATTCAGGAGTCGGGCGCATGACGGCAGCCGAACACTTGAAGGTCGCCAGCGTTGGCCCGACCCTCGACTTCGACAAGGTCTCGCTGACCTTGGGCCGCACAGTGATTCTGGACAGCGTGAGTTTCCAGGTGCAGCCAGGCAGCATCCATGCATTGGTCGGCCCGAACGGCGGCGGCAAAAGCTCGCTGATCAAGACGTTGCTGGGGCAAACGCCGCATCAGGGGCAATTGCGCCTGCACTGGCCAGGCTCGGTGGGCACCGTCGGTTACGTGCCGCAGGCCCTGGAATTCGACCGGGGTTTGCCGATGACCGTCGACGATTTCATGGCGGCCATGTGTCAGCGGCGCCCGGCGTTTCTCGGCCTGTCCAGGCACTACGCCGCTGCGATGGGTGAAGCCCTTGAGCGGGTCGGCATGCAGGACAAACGCAAGCGGCGCATGGGCGCACTGTCCGGCGGCGAGCGCCAGCGTGTGCTGCTCGCTCAAGGCCTGATTCCGGCGCCACACCTGCTGGTGCTGGATGAACCGATGTCAGCCCTCGACGAAGCCGGTATCCAGGTATTCGAACGGTTGCTGAATGACTGGCGCCTGGCCGGGATCACTGTGCTGTGGATCGAACATGATCTGGACGCGGTAGGCCGCCTGGCCGATCGCGTCACCGGCCTGAACCGTCGCGTGCTGTTCGACGCCACCCCCCAAGAAGCGCTGACCCCGGAGCGCCTGCTGACCCTGTTCTCCACCCACCCCCGGAGCCCGGCGCCATGAGTTATGAAGCGTTTCGTCTGATGGTCCAGGGCTGGGCCTCTTCCGGGTACCTGCCGGAAGCGCTGGCCTATGGTTTTGTAGTCAACGCCCTGCTCGCCGGGCTGCTGATCGGCCCGGTACTGGGCGGCCTGGGCACGCTGGTGGTGGTCAAACGCTTTGCGTTTTTCTCGGAGGCCGTGGGGCATGCTGCGCTGACCGGCGTGGCCGTGGGCATTTTGCTTGGCGAACCCTACACCGGGCCGTACGGCGCATTGTTCGGCTACTGCCTGCTGTTCGGCATCCTGCTCAACTACTTGCGCAACCGCACCGGGCTGGCGCCGGACACCCTGATCGGCGTGTTCCTCTCGGTGTCCCTGGCCTTGGGCGCAAGTTTGCTGCTGATTCTCGCCGGCAAGATCAACGTGCACATTCTGGAAAACGTGCTGTTCGGCTCGGTGCTGACGGTGAACGGCAATGACCTGCTGGTGCTGGCGATTGTCGGCTCACTGGTGATGGCCCTCGCGCTGCCGCTGTACAACCGCATCATGCTCGCCAGCTTCAACCCGCAACTCGCGGCGGTACGAGGTGTGGCCGTGAAGACCCTGGATTACCTGTTCGTGATTCTGGTGACACTGATCACCGTGGCGGCAGTCAAGGTGATCGGCGCGATTCTGGTGGGTGCGTTGCTGGTGATTCCAGCCGCTGCGGCGCGCCTGCTGAGCCAGTCACTCAAGGGCTTCTTCTGGGTTTCGGTGGTGATCGCCACCGTCAGCACCCTGTGCGGCATTCTGCTGCCGATCATGTTCGACCTGCCCATTCCATCCGGCGCCGCGATCATTCTGGTGGCCGGTATCGCCTTCGCCCTCGCCGCCATCGCGCGCGGCACGGTGCCCAGCCTCAAAGGGAATTTTGGATAATGCGTTCTGTCTTTCGCCCATTGGCCGTCATCATTGCGTGTTTGATCAGCAACTCAGCACTGGCCATCGACGGCTTCGACCCCAAAGACTTCAAAGTCAACCAAGGCCTCGGCCACGCGGCCCTGACCAAGGCGAAAAAGCCGGTCACGGTGCTGGCCTCGCTGCCCATCACTTACGGCTTGGCCGACGTGCTGCTCAAAGGCACCAACGTGCACCTTGAGCGCGCCGCGCCGGCCAACCTGCCCGGCTCGCGGCAGGTGGCCTACTTCACCGGCCGGGGTGCTCCGGCGCTGAATGCGCTTGCCCGGGACGCCGACGCAGCCATTGGCCTGCGCTCACTATGGGCGGATGACCCGCTCTATCCGGTGGCGCGGCGCAGCAACATCCGCATCGTCGAAGTCGACGCCGCACGCCCCGTGGACGGCGGCCTGCCGGGAATTGCCATACAACCCGGCACGGCCGATGGCCTGAACAGCCAGCCCTGGCAATCCAGCAACAACCTGGGGCGCATGGCCGATGTGATGGCCGCCGACCTGAGCCGTTTGGCGCCAGAGGCCAAACCGAAGATCGACGCCAACCTCGCCGCCCTCAAGCAGCGCCTGCTCAAGCTAACCGCTGACAGCGAAGGGCGGCTGGCCAAAGCGGACAACCTGAGCGTGGTCAGCCTGAGCGACCATTTCGCGTATCTGGTCAGCAGTTTGAACCTGGAAGTGGTCAGCACTGATGCACGGCCAGACGCCGACTGGTCGCCGGACGCCTTGCAGAAACTCAGTGCCGAATTGAAGGACAGCGACGTGGCTGTGGTGCTGCATCATCGCCAGCCGAGTGAGGCGGTGAAAGCCGCGGTGACGGCAGGTGGTGCGCAGTTGCTGGTATTGAATGTCGACAGCGCCGACCCGGTGACGGAGCTGGAATCCAATGTGGATCAGCTGATCAAGGCACTCGCCCTGTAGGCGTTACGCTGTGCAAATGTGGGAGCTGGCTTGCCTGCGATAGCATCACCTCGGTTCGCCAGATGTACCGAGGCGCCCAAATCGCAGGCAAGCCAGCTCCCACATTTGGCTTGAGTGGCATCCGTTCAACCAGCCCAGACCCACCTGTCAAACCACATCCACCCCGACATGAATCGCATCATGCCGCCAGAATTCCAGGTCGCAGTCGATCAACCGCTGGTGCTGGTCGTAATTGACCCGGGCGATGCGCAGGCCCGGGCTGCCCACCGACACACGCAATGCGGCGGCCGCTTCCACCGGCAAGGAAGTCGGCACAATCTCGAAACGCACCCTCCCGTAGTGCAGGTCGTACTTGCGGGCATACAACTCGGTCATCGACTTATTCAGGTCACACTCCAGAATCCCCGGAAAATACTGCGGGTTCAGGTAGTGCTCTACATACAGCACCAAACGCCCATCAATGCGCCGGCCCCGGCAAATCTGGATCACGCTCGACAGCGCCGGCAACTGCAGCCACGCACACACCGCCGCCGACGCCGGTTGCAACCGCGCAGAAATCACCTCGGTCACCGCCACCCGCCCCTGCTCACTGACCATCGCGTGAAAGTGGCTGCGCTGCATCAGGTTGTAGGCCAGCCGTGGCGGCGAGACAAACCAGCCGCGACGCTCCTCGCGATAAATCTGGCCCTGTGCCTCCAGCTGTAACAAGGCTTCCCGCACAGTAATGCGAGTGGTACCAAACAACTCGCTGAGCTTGCGCTCGGCGGGCAATTTACTCGCAGGCGGCAACAGGCCGTGGTCGATCTGCTCTTGCAGCGCCAGGCCGATGGATGTCACCGCCTTGATTGCCTCATCACGCATCAACGTTACCTATCTGGACTAGACCAGCACCGCCTCGGTGCACAAACCGCGCGCTATTCGGGCGTCTGCTACTGCGTGCCAGCCTAGGCATTACAGATGACCGACAGATGACAGTCCGTGTGCACCCCGCTCACCACACCCTGCAATACATCGGCCAAGTCCAGGGCCTGCGGGCACTTGGGCATGGTCTACGCTGAGTCTGAACCAAGCGACAAAAGCGATTTAAAAACGACATCGACATGAAACTGTCATCCAGTACGCCTAGATTGGCTCAGGTATTGCTGACCTAGACCAACACCACCGCAATCGTTCATAAAAACGCAGCGTTGAACACGCCCAAAGGAGCTTCGGATGAAACAGCTTTTCCTGGCATCACTGTTAGGCTCGACCATTGCCATGTGCACCGCCGCCATGGCTGCTGATACCGATTTGAAAACCTTGGAAGCCGCCGCGAAAGCGGAAGGCGCCGTCAACAGCGTCGGCATGCCCGATGACTGGGCCAACTGGAAAGGCACCTGGGATGACCTGGCCAAGACCTACGGCCTCAAGCACATCGATACCGACATGAGCTCGGCCCAGGAAATCGCCAAGTTCGCCGCTGAAAAAGACAACGCCAGCGCCGACATCGGTGACGTGGGCGCGGCCTTCGGCCCGATTGCGGTGAAACAGGGCGTGGCCCAACCCTACAAACCGACCACTTGGGCACAAGTGCCGGATTGGGCAAAAGACAAAGACGGCAACTGGGCCCTGGCTTATACCGGCACCATCGCCTTTATCGTCAACAAAAAACTGCTGCACGGCTCCGAAGCCCCAAAAAGCTGGGCTGACCTGAAAACCGGCAAATACAAAGTCTCCATCGGTGACGTGAGCACCGCCGCCCAAGCCGCCAACGGCGTACTGGCTGCCGCACTGGCCAACGGTGGCGACGAGAAGAACATCCAGCCTGCGCTGCTGATGTTTGCCGACATTGCCAAGCAGGGTCGCCTGTCGCTGGCCAACCCGACCATCGCCACCATGGAAAAAGGCGAAGTGGAAGTGGGCGTGGTCTGGGACTTCAACGGCCTGAGCTACAAAGCCAAGATGGCCAACCCGGATGACTACGTGGTGCTGATCCCGTCAGACGGCTCGGTGATTTCCGGCTACACCACCATCATCAACAAATACGCCAAGCACCCGAACGCCGCCAAGCTGACTCGCGAATACATATTCAGCGACGCCGGCCAGACCAACCTGGCGCGCGGCAACGCCCGTCCGATTCGTGCCGAGCACCTGACCCTGCCGGCTGACGTACAGGCCAAGCTGCTGCCGAACGAGCAGTACAAGAAGGTCACCCCGATCAAGGATGCCGACGCTTGGGAGAAAACCTCCAAGGCGCTGCCGCAGAAGTGGCAGGAAGAAGTCATCATCAATATGCAGTAAGGCTTCACGCGCCTGGTTAAGTGGAACGCGGTCAGTGTGGGAGCTGGCTTGCCTGCGATAGCGGTTTGACATTCAACATATATGTCGCCTGATGCACCGCTATCGCAGGCAAGCCAGCTCCCACATTTGATCCGAGCCCTACCGAAAAACCGAATCAAGCCTACAAGCCTATTAGTTGCGGAGCCCCAGCCCCTATGAAGCACAACGTCATCCTTGTGGTGCTCGACGGCCTGAACTACGAGGTTGCCCGACATGCCATGGGCCATCTCCAGGCCTACATCGGCGCAGGACGCGCAGCGCTTTACAAACTGGACTGTGAACTGCCCGCCCTCTCGCGGCCACTGTATGAGTGCATCCTCACCGGCGTGCCACCGATCGACAGCGGCATCGTCCACAACCATGTCTCGCGCCTGTCGAACCAGCGCAGCATTTTCCATTACGCCACCGACGCTGGCCTCAGCACAGCGGCGGCGGCTTACCACTGGGTCAGCGAGTTGTATAACCGCACCCCCTTTATTGCCGCGCGGGATCGTCATACCGACGACAAAGCGCTGCCGATCCAGCACGGGCATTTCTACTGGAATGACCACTACCCGGATTCCCACCTGTTTGCCGACGCTGAAAGCCTGCGCCGCAAACACGCGCCAAATTTTCTCGTGGTGCACCCGATGAACATTGATGATGCGGGCCACAAGCATGGCCTCGATACGCCGCAATACCGCAACAGCGCGCGTTCGGCCGACATCATCCTCGCCGACTACCTGCAAGGCTGGCTCGACGCCGGTTACCAGGTGCTGGTGACCGCCGACCACGGCATGAACAACGATCGCTCCCACAACGGCCTGCTGCCGGAAGAGCGTGAAGTGCCGTTGTTTGTGCTGGGCTCGGCCTTCAGCTTCGATCCGTCTGCCAGACCTGAGCAAACCGAGCTGTGCGGCACCGTCTGCGAACTGCTCGGTGTGCCCCACGACAAACCTGTATGCCGGGAGCTGTTGAAGTGAATTCCTTAACCCGTGGCAAATGGCTGGCGATTTTGTGCCTGGTGCCCTTTGCGCTGTTCTTTATCGTGTTCGAAATTGCCCCGCTGGTGTGGGTGTTGATCAACAGCCTGCAATCAGAAGAGTCCGGCTGGGGCGTGGCCAACTTCACCAAGATCTTCAGCTCGAAGTTCTACCTGCAGGCCATCCAGTACAGCCTGGAGATCAGCTTCTATTCCAGCGTGTTCGGCATCATCATCTCGGTGCTCGGCAGTTACTCGCTGCGCCGTGTGGATGGGCCGTTGCGCAACTTCGTGACGGCATTTGCCAACATGACCAGCAACTTTGCCGGTGTGCCTTTGGCCTTCGCCTTCATCATCCTGCTGGGCTTCAACGGCAGCATCACGATCATGCTCAAGCAGGCCGGGATCATTCAGGACTTCAACCTGTACTCCAAGACCGGCCTGATCATCCTCTACACCTACTTCCAGATCCCGTTGGGCGTATTGCTGCTTTACCCGGCCTTTGACGCACTGCGCGAAGACTGGCGTGAATCGGCTTCGCTGCTCGGCGCCAACGGCTGGCAGTTCTGGCGGCACATCGGCCTGCCGGTACTCACCCCTGCCCTGCTCGGCACCTTCGTCATCCTGCTGGCCAACGCCCTCGGCGCCTACGCCACGGTATACGCGCTGACCACCGGCAACTTCAACGTGCTGCCGATCCGTATCGCGGCGATGGTCTCCGGCGACATCTCCCTGGACCCGAACATGGCCAGCGCCCTGGCCGTAGTGCTGGTGGCGCTGATGACCGTGGTCACCGTGGTCCATCAACTGCTGCTCAAGAGGAGCTACCATGTCTCGCGCTGAAGCCGGCCCGGCCTCCCTCTACCATCGGGTAGTGGTGTATCTGTTATTCGCGATTTTGGTGTTGCCACTGGTGGGCACCTTTGTCTACTCCATTGCCAGCAGTTGGTCGGCCACTGTGCTGCCAGCCGGGTTTACCGTGAAGTGGTATGTGCAGCTGTGGAGCGACCCGCGTTTTCTCGCGGCGTTTGGCCAGTCGCTGCTGGTGTGCGTGGGCGCGCTGATCCTGTCGGTGGTGCTGATTCTGCCGTTGCTGTTCGTGGTGCATTACCACTTCCCCCGGCTCGATGCGCTGATGAACATCCTGATCCTGCTGCCCTTCGCGGTACCGCCGGTGGTTTCTTCGGTGGGGTTGCTGCAGCTTTACGGCTCCGGGCCGCTGGCGATGGTGGGCACGCCGTGGATCCTGATCGGCTGCTACTTCACTGTGGCGTTGCCGTTCATGTACCGCGCGATCACCAACAACCTGCAAGCGATCAACCTGCGTGACCTGATGGACGCCTCACAACTGCTCGGCGCCAGCACCTGGCAGGCGGCGATCCTGGTGGTGCTGCCCAACCTGCGCAAAGGCCTGATGGTCGCACTGCTGCTGTCGTTCTCGTTCCTGTTCGGCGAGTTCGTGTTCGCCAACATCCTGGTGGGCACCCGCTACGAGACCCTGCAGGTGTACCTCAACAATATGCGCAACACGAGTGGCCACTTCACCAGTGCCATCGTGATCTCCTATTTCTTCTTTGTGCTGGTGCTGACCTGGGCCGCCAATATCTTGAACAAGGACAAAAGCCAATGAGCTTCGTCAGCGTCCAACACCTGCAAAAAGGCTACGCCGGCACCCCGGTGTTCAGTGACATCAATTGCGAAATCGCCAAGGGCGAGTTCGTCACCCTGCTCGGGCCTTCGGGGTGTGGCAAGTCCACCCTGCTGCGCTGCATTGCCGGCCTGACGCCGGTGGACAGTGGGAAAATCCTGCTGGACGGGCAGGACATCGTCCCGCTCAGCCCGCAAAAGCGCCACATCGGCATGGTGTTCCAGAGCTACGCGCTGTTCCCCAACATGACCGTGGAACAGAACGTCGCCTTCGGTTTGCGCATGCAAAAGGTCAACGCCGACGACAGCCACAAGCGCGTGCAGGAAGTGCTGCAACTGGTGGAACTCAAAGACCTGGCCGGGCGCTACCCGCACCAGATGTCTGGCGGCCAGTGCCAGCGCGTGGCCCTTGCCCGCTCACTGGTGACCCGTCCGCGCCTGTTGTTGCTCGATGAGCCGCTGTCGGCGCTGGATGCACGGATTCGCAAACACCTGCGCGAACAGATCCGCCAGATCCAGCGCGAGCTGGGGCTGACCACGATTTTCGTAACCCATGACCAGGAAGAAGCCCTGACCATGTCGGACCGTATCTTCCTGATGAACCAGGGCAAGATCGTGCAGAGCGGCGACGCAGAAACCCTTTACACCGCGCCGGTAGACGTATTCGCCGCAGGCTTTATCGGCAACTACAACCTGCTCGACGCCGACAAGGCCACTCAACTGCTGCAACGGCCCATCAGCGGGCGCATCGCGATTCGCCCGGAAGCCATCGAGCTGAGCCGTAGCGGCGAACTCGACGCACTGGTGCGCAGCCACAGCCTGCTGGGCAACGTGATTCGCTATCGTATAGAAGCCCGCGGCGTGGAACTGGTGGTGGATGTGCTCAACCGCTCGGCCGACGATTTGCACGCGGACGGTCAACGCCTGGCACTGTCCATCGACCCAAGTGCCCTGTGTGAAGTAGCCTGATGCAACGATTGATTGAGAGAGCGTGACCGATGGCATTGGTAATTTTTGATCTGGACGACACCCTCATCCACGGCGACTGCGCCACCCTGTGGAGCGAGCAGATGGGCCGCCTGGGCTGGGTCGACCCTGAGTCGTTCATGCGCAAGAACAACGAACTGATGGACGCCTACAGCCAGGGCAAGCTGCTGATGGAAGACTTCATGACCTTCAGCCTTGAGCCGATGATCGGCCGCACACCGGAGGAAATCGAACACCTGGTGGAGCCGTGGGTTGAGGATGTGATCGAGCCGCTGATCTACAGCGACGCCACCAAAACCATCGCACGGCACCGTGCGAAGGGTGACCGGATTCTGGTGATTTCGGCGTCGGGAACGCACCTGGTCACACCGATTGCTGCGCGTATTGGTATTGATGAGGTACTGGGGATTGATCTGGACGTCAGCCATGGTGTGTACAGCGGACATACGGTGGGCGTGCTGACGTATCGCGAGGGCAAGATCACGCGCTTGCTGGAATGGCTGGAACAGGAAGGTGAGACGTTGGACGGCGCGTATTTCTATTCGGATTCGCGCAATGACCTGCCGTTGCTGAGCAAGGTGGAATACCCACAGGTGGTGAACCCGGATCCGGTGTTGCGCGAACACGCGGAAAAGGCCAGCTGGCCGATCCACCACTGGGCCTGATTCAACAGAGATCAAAATGTGGGAGCTGGCTTGCCTGCGATAGCGGTACATCAGATGAAATATTCTTCACTGACACACCGCCATCGCGGGCAAGCCCGCTCCCACACTGACTGCATTTCAACTTGAGATCAGGCCAGGCTTTCGTCGATGACTAACACCAACTTCCCGGCAATCTGATTGCCCGCCAGTTCGGCAAACGCCGCCTCGGCGTCCTTGATCGGGTAGGTTTTAGCCAATTGCGGGCTCAAGCGCCCTTCCACAAACAGCGGCCACACGTGCTGGCTCAAGTCACTAAACAAGTCCGCCTTGAACTGATCGCTACGGCTGCGCAAGGTCGAGCCGAGCAGTTGAATCCGCTTGCCGAGCACCTGCGCCAGGTCCAGTTGTGCGTCGCGCCCGCCCATCAAACCGATCAGCACCCAGCGCCCGTCCAGAGCCAATAACTTGAGATCCAGCGCGGCGTAGTTGCCGCCCACCGGGTCGAGAATTACATCAAACGGGCCGAAATCCCGCAGCCCTTCGATACCATCGGTGCGTACCACGCCGCCTTGCGCCCCAAGCGCTTCGCAGTACGCCAGGCGTTCCGTCGAGCCGACACTGACCCAGCACGGGCTGCCAAACGCCTTGCATAACTGGATTGCCGCCGAGCCGACGCCACTGGCGCCGGCATGCAGCAAAACCTTCTCACCCGGCTTGAGGCCGGCCAGCTGGAACAGGTTGAGCCACGCGGTGCTGTACACCTCCGGCAGCGCCGCCGCTTCGATCAGCGACAAACCCTCGGGCACCGGCAGCACGTGACGAGCGTCCACCACCACTTCTTCGGCCATGCCGCCACCGGCCAGCAGCGCGCAGACCCGATCACCCACTTGCCACGAAGACCCCGCCCCCACTTCGCTGATCACCCCGGCGCACTCAAGCCCCAGCACCTGGCTGGCACCCGGCGGTGGTGGATAGAGCCCCGAACGCTGTAATAAATCGGCGCGATTGAGGCCCGCAGCCGCCACGCGAATGCGAACTTGGCCTACATCGCAGGCAGGACGGGTTTCATCCAACCACTCCACGTGACCGTCAACGCCTTGCAATGCTTTCACAGTGCCTCCATAGTGAGTCTGGACTGAGCCCGTAGCTGTAGCGCCGGGCTTTTTGCATTATGCGACCGGACCATATGGAACCGGCTCCCTCAAAGACGGCCTAATATGCGTTATCAATTGCCCCCGCGTCGAATCAGCATGAAGCATTTGTTCCCAAGCACCGCACTCGCTTTTTTCATTGGTCTCGGCTTCGCGTCGATGTCGACCAATACGTTCGCAGCCAACAGCTGGGACAACCTTCAGCCGGATCGCGATGAGGTGATTGCCAGCCTTAACGTCGTCGAGCTGCTCAAGCGCCATCACTACAGCAAGCCGCCTCTGGACGACGCTCGCTCGGTGATCATCTACGACAGCTACCTCAAGCTGCTGGACCCGTCGCGCAGCTACTTTCTGGCCAGCGATATCGCTGAGTTCGACAAGTGGAAGACGCAGTTCGATGACTTCCTCAAGAGCGGCGACCTGCAGCCCGGTTTCACCATCTACAAGCGTTACCTGGACCGCGTCAAAGCGCGTCTGGACTTCGCCTTGGGTGAGCTGGACAAAGGCGTCGACAAGCTCGACTTCACCCAGAAGGAAACCCTTCTGGTGGACCGCAAGGACGCCCCTTGGCTGACCAGCACCGCCGCCCTCGACGACCTGTGGCGCAAACGCGTCAAGGACGAAGTGCTGCGCCTGAAGATCGCCGGCAAAGAGCCCAAGGCCATTCAGGAACTGCTGACCAAGCGCTACAAAAATCAGCTGGCACGTCTGGACCAGACCCGTGCCGAAGATATCTTCCAGGCGTACATCAACACCTTCGCGATGTCCTACGATCCGCACACGAACTATCTGTCGCCGGATAACGCGGAAAACTTCGATATCAATATGAGTCTGTCGCTGGAAGGCATCGGTGCCGTCCTGCAAAGCGACAACGACCAGGTGAAGATTGTGCGCCTGGTGCCGGCAGGTCCGGCAGACAAGACCAAGCAAGTCGCCCCGGCGGACAAGATCATCGGCGTGGCCCAGGCCGACAAAGAGATGGTCGATGTGGTCGGCTGGCGCCTGGACGAAGTGGTCAAACTGATTCGCGGGCCGAAAGGCAGCGTGGTGCGCCTGGAAGTGATTCCGCACACCAATGCACCGAACGACCAGACCAGCAAAATCGTTTCGATTACACGTGAAGCGGTGAAGCTTGAAGACCAAGCCGTACAGAAGCAGATCCTCAACCTCAAGCAGGATGGCAAGGACTACAAGCTGGGCGTGATCGTGATCCCGGCCTTCTACCTCGACTTCAAGGCGTTCCGTGCCGGTGACCCGGACTACAAGTCCACCACTCGCGACGTGAAGAAAATCCTGACAGAACTGCAGAAAGACAAAGTCGACGGCGTGGTCATCGACCTGCGCAACAACGGCGGCGGTTCGCTGCAGGAAGCCACCGAGCTGACCAGCCTGTTTATCGACAAAGGCCCGACCGTGTTGGTACGCAACGCTGACGGCCGTGTCGACGTGCTGGAAGACGAAAACCCGGGCGCCTTCTACAAAGGGCCGATGGCGTTGCTGGTCAACCGCCTCTCGGCATCGGCTTCGGAGATTTTCGCCGGCGCCATGCAGGACTATCACCGTGCGTTGATCATCGGTGGCCAGACCTTCGGCAAAGGCACCGTGCAGACCATCCAGCCGCTGAACCATGGCGAACTTAAGCTGACACTGGCCAAGTTCTACCGCGTTTCCGGGCAGAGCACCCAGCATCAGGGCGTGCTGCCGGATATCGATTTCCCGTCGATCATCGATACCAAGGAAATCGGCGAAAGCGCCCTGCCCGAGGCCATGCCGTGGGACACCATCCGCCCTGCGATCAAGCCGGCATCGGATCCGTTCAAACCCTTCATTGCGCAGTTGAAAGCTGACCACGATACCCGCTCCGCCAAGGATGCCGAGTTCGTGTTTATCCGCGACAAACTGGCCCTGGCCAAGAAACTGATGGAAGAGAAAACCGTCAGCCTCAACGAAGCGGACCGTCGTGCACAGCACACCAGCATCGAGAATCAACAGCTTGTTCTGGAAAACACCCGCCGTAAGGCAAAAGGTGAAGACCCGCTCAAGGAACTGAAGAAAGAAGATGAAGATGCGCTGCCGGCCGAAGCAGAAAAAACCAAGCCGGAAGACGACGCTTACCTGGCCGAGACGGGCCGGATCCTGCTGGACTACCTGAAAATCAGCAAGCAGGTGGCCAAGCAGTAAGTGATGGCAATTTAATGTGAGCGCTCCCCGGAGTGTCATCATATAGACATCATTCTGTCGTGAAATGAAGGACCGCAGGCTCATCGCCTGCGGTCCTTTTTTTTCGATCGAGATCGCCATGACCATGACCGAACAGCTGAATGCATTGGGCTCAATCCTGGCTCAAGGCAGTTTGCACAGCCTGTTCCAACCGATCATCTGCTTGTCCGAACGACGCATTCTCGGCTACGAAGCCCTCAGCCGGGGCCCCTCGAACAGCCCCCTGCACTCCCCCGTCGCCCTGTTCTCCGTGGCAAGCCATGCGGGGCGCCTCAGCGAACTGGAAATGGCCTGCCGCGAAAGCGCCTGCCGACGCTTCAGCGAACAGAAGCTGCCGGGCAAGCTCTTTCTGAACATCTCGCCGGAATCCCTGATGGAAACCGCACACCAGCCGGGGCGCACGCTGCAACTGTTGCGCGACTTCGGCATTCCACCCAGCCAGGTGGTGATCGAACTCACAGAACAAACCCCCACCGACGATTTCGACCTGCTGCAAACCGCGCTGCACCATTACCGCGACATGGGCTTTGCCATCGCGCTGGATGACTTGGGGGCCGGCTATTCCAGCCTGCGCTTATGGTCGGAGCTACGCCCGGATTACGTGAAGATCGACCGACATTTCATCGACGGTATCCACCAGGATGCACTCAAGCGCGAATTCGTCGGCTCGATCCTGCAAATCGCCAAGGCCTCCCGGGCCCAGGTGATTGCAGAGGGCATCGAGCTGCCGGAAGAACTCGCGGTGCTGACCGAGATGGGCGTCGACCTGGTTCAGGGCTACTTGCTGTGCCGCCCCCAGGAACAGCCGCCGCAGGAAGCGCGCCTGATGCTGCCCAAGCAGGACAATGCCAACGTCGCCCTCAATGAAGAAGCCAGCGACCTCAGCGCCCTGCTCAACGAGCAACCCGCGGTGGGCCAAGACACTGCCACCGCCCAGGTGCTGGAGTCCTTTCGCCGCCAGGCCAACCTCAATTCGCTGGCGGTACTGGATGAGCGTGGCCACCCCGTGGGCATCGTGCATCGGCATTCGCTGTCCGATGCGTTGCTCAAGCCATTTGCCACAGACTTGTTCGCACGCAAACCCATCAGCCGCTTGATGAGTGATGATTTTCTCGCCGTGGAGTTGAGCCAGTCCCTGCAGCAAGTCAGCCGCCTGCTGACCAGCCGCGCACGCCAACGCATTGAAGAAGACTTCATCATCACCTTGAACGGCGATTATCTGGGCCTGGGCCGGGTGATCGACGTGCTCAAGCTGATCACCGAGCTGAAAATCCAGCAGGCGCGATACGCCAACCCGCTGACCCTGCTACCGGGCAACGTACCGATCCAGCAGTGCCTGACGCGGTTGTTGCAGCAACAGCGCGAGTCGGTGATCTGTTACGTGGATATCGACAGCTTCAAGCCGTTCAACGATATCTACGGCTACGGGCGCGGGGATGAGGTGTTGCTGTGCCTGGCGCAGTGCCTGAACGACCGGGTCGACCCCAGCCGCGATTTTGTCGGGCATATCGGCGGCGATGATTTTTTGCTGGTGCTAGGCCCACAGGATTGGCGCAAGCGGCTCAACCAGTTGCTGGATGATTTTCACACCCAGTGCCGGCGCTTCTACCGTGCCGAGCACCTCGACGCCGGTTGTTTCGTGGCCTTGAACCGCCAGGGCGTGCGTCAGGAGTTCGCGTTGCTGTCACTGTCGATTGGCGTGGTGCATTTGTATCCACAGGCCTGTGGACAACTGGATGCCAGCCAGTTGGCTGAACTGGCGTCTCAGGCCAAGCACCATGCCAAAGACGTGGCCGGCTACAGCATCCACGTGATCGACAGTATGGACATGCTGCCCCAGGCACTCTAAGCCTCAGCAGACTCCGGGTACTCGTATTCGAACACCCGCACCACTTCCGAAGCGTGCCAAGACGCGGCGGCAACGCCATCGGAAGGCCCGCTGAACCGCCCCAGGCGCTCCACGCATTCAAAGAAACCGGTACGCGGCAGGCGGCTTGCGCCCTGGCTGATCACCAGCGAACTGCGCAATGGCTGCTCGGCCTTGGCGTCGAGTGCAGCCAGGTGCTCAAGCGCAGCGGCCAGGGTCTGCATCGCCGGCGTGGGAAATTGCAGGCGCTCCAGCAGCGCGCGATAGGTCAACAAATGGCGCTGGCGACGCGCCTGGTCCAGTTCGTTGATTAGCCCATCCCAATGTTGACGGCTGATACGTAGGCTCAAGATTCATCCCTCCAACCTGCAACGCCCAATTCCCAGGCCAGGCTGCGGCGTATCGCGGCATCTGGCTGGCGCTCACCACTTTCAATCAATCCGAGATACGAGGGGCTGATGCCCACAGTGCGGGCCAGGGCTTCGATAGCCAGGCCCTTGCCCTCACGCAGGCCGCGCAGGTCTGCGAGCGGGCGCAAGTCCGGCTCGGCAGCGGTGACAGCGGGAGAAGGAGCAAGAGTGGGCGGCTGCTGACCGGCGGCTTTTAGTAGCGCCTGGTACTGGTCCCATGGCAACACCGCGTACTCGGGTGCGCCATCGCGTGAAATGATCTGAATATCCATGACTGCCCCGTAGGATAACAACACTTACTAAGTAAGTTCTTTCCTTAGAAGTGTAATCCTAACAGCCACAAAGGTCGCAGGGGGATATACGTGTCATCCGTTTTTTTGCGGGTTTTCCCGGGCCAACAGTTCAGGCGTCGCAGGCAGGCGCTCAACCACCGCCAGTTTTTCCGGGCGCTGGGCGTCGCGCCAGGCGCGAAAGGCGCTCAGCTCGCCGTCCAGGGTCTTCATGACCCATGCCAGCACGGCAATGTCATCGAGCATGCCGAACACGGGGATAAAGTCCGGGATCGCATCGATCGGGCTGAGAAAGTACATAAGCCCCGCCACCACCGAGATCAGGGCCTTTGGGCTGATCGCGCGATACTCGCCCCGCCAGTAGGCCAGGCACAGGGCCTGGAGCAACTTGAGATCATCTTTGAGCTTGCCCAGGCGGTTGCCCTGGCTTGAGCCTTTGGCGGCCACGGCAAACAGCAGGGTTGGCAGGCGGCCACGCCCCAGCAAGCGCGCGGCCATGGGCAGGAAGCGGGTGAAATTGAAGGGTGGTTTCATTCGTCACTCCAGTTCCATACGACAGAAAGGTTATCCACACAAATTGTGGATAACCTTGTGAACAGAGCCTGTTTTCATGGCTGAAAGCCACGGACTACAAGGCTTGCAGTCAGATCGGGCATTTTTTGCGCACATAAAAAAAACCCAAGATTTCATTGACTTGGCGCGGATGTGCGACTACCCGTGCTCGAGTCTTATATCAGACTGTTTCAGGTTGGCGATGTTCGATCGGATTTGCAAAGGCTGCAATTTGAAAGCTCCAGAAACAACAACGCCCCGTCGAGACGGGGCGTTGTGTGTTCAACCGCTGATTACTTCTTGGCAGCCGGTGCAGCCGGTGCGTCAGGGGCTTCAGCCTTGGCTGGGTCCTTGATGGCCAGCAGTTCCAGGTCGAATACCAGCACGGAGTTGGCTGGAATCGCCGGGCTCGGGCTCTGCGCGCCGTAAGCCAGGTCGGACGGGATGTAGAGTTCGACCTTCTCGCCCACGTGCATCAATTGCAGGCCTTCAACCCAACCCGGAATCACGCCGCTGACCGGCAGGTCAATCGGGCTGCCGCGATCCACGGAGCTGTCAAAGGTAGTACCGTTGGTGAGCTTGCCGGTGTAGTGAACAGTCACTACGTCGGTAGGCTTGGGCTGGGCGCCGTCGGCCTTCTTCACGATCTTGTACTGCAGACCGGAAGCGGTGGTCACTACGCCGTCTTTCTTGGCGTTGTCTTCGAGGAATTTCTTGCCGGCGGCTGCCGACTCTTCACTCATCTTGGTCATGCGTTCTTCAGCACGCTTTTGCAGTGCGGCAAACGCTTCAACCAGCTCGTCGTCTTTCAGCTTCTGTTCTTTCTTGCCGACGGCATCTTCGATGCCTTGGGCTACCGCTTTGGAGTCCAGGTCATCCATGCCTTCTTGGGCAAGGCTTTTGCCCATGTTCAGGCCGATGCCGTAGGAAGCTTTCTGCGCCGGGGTTTTCAGCTCTACGCTGGTCTGCGAATCACAACCCGCAAGTACCAGGCTAACCAGGGCCACCGCCGCCGCCAACCGATGCTGTTTCATGCTATTTCCTTGTTCGTGCGCCAAAAGGGCATTCGAGTAAAGTCGCGAGCTTATCAGGCGGCCACGACCAATGGCTACCGGCATCTGAGGCGGAAACTTCTGATAAGTTCACGTGTTTAAAAGCAATTTCATTCATTATGGTCATCCGCGACGGATCGCGGGACCACCTGAGCCCAGGCTAATGGCCACTTGCCGCACCTGTGGCTCAATGGCATAAGAACGCAACAACTCGACAAGGATAGTTATCTTGCGCATTTTTTCCCGTGTATTGCTTCTGATACTCATAGCCCTCGGCCTGCTTCTGGCTGTGGTGCTCTACTACACCCTCAACCCCAAGCTGCCGGACTACGTGCCCGTGGAGCAGGTGCACTACCAGGATCAATGGAGTGCCGCCGACCGCCAGACCTACTACTTCACACCCCAGGGCACCCAAGTTAAAGGCCTGCATTACGACTGGTTTACCGCCCTGGAGTTGCCATTTTCCGAGCAACGCTTCGCCACGCCTGAGTACCTGGCGCGCTTCGGCTTTCTGGTCGATCCCAAGCAAGTGCCAACCCAACAAAATCCCGGCAACCTGCCCGTGGGTTTCGCCCGCCATCAGAACGCCGGCAGCCAAGTCGAATACCTGGACATCACCTGCGCCGCTTGCCACACCGGCGAGCTGCACTTCAAAGGCCAGGCCCTGCGCATCGACGGCGGTTCAGCCCAGCACGTACTGCCCTCCAGCGTGCCCACCCTGCGCGGCGGCAGCTTCGGTCAGGCGTTGGTGGCCAGCCTGGCCGCCACCTATTACATGCCCTGGAAATTTGACCGCTTCGCCCGCGCAGTGCTCGGTCATGACTACGACGAGCACAACAAAAACCTGCTGCGCCAGGCCTTCAAACAGTCGCTGAACCAGTTCCTCAAAGTTGCCTGGAACGACACCCACCGCGGCCTCTATCCCACCGAAGAAGGCCCGGGCCGCACCGACGCGTTCGGCCGCATCGCCAACGCCAGCTTCGGCGATGCCATCTCGCCAGAGAATTATCGTGTCGCCAATGCGCCAGTGGACTATCCCCACCTGTGGGATATCTGGACCTTCGACTGGGTGCAATGGAACGGCTCGGCCCAGCAACCCATGGCACGCAATATCGGCGAAGCCCTTGGCGTTGGCGCTACGCTGACCTTCTTCGACAGCGCCGGCCAGCCCTTGCAAGGCGACGCCCGTTACCCCTCCAGCGTGCGCGTGCGCGACCTGAACCTGATCGAAGAAACCCTGCAACGCCTCAAACCGCCGACCTGGCCCGAAGACTTGTTCGGCGCCGTCGATAAACCCCTTGCCGCCCAGGGGCGCGCACTGTTCGCCGAAAACTGTGCAGGTTGCCACGTGCCAACCGTCACCCAGGAAAATGGCCGCCCGGTGCAACAACTGAAAATGCTCCCCGTGGACTACATCGGCACCGACCCGGGCGCCGCCAGCAACATCGCCGACCAGCGCTATGACCTGAGCGCCCTGCAATGGGACCCTGCGGAACTGGCCAAACTCAACGTCGAACTGCACCCGACGCCCACCGAACCCCTGGACCTGACAAAAATGTCGGTGGCCAAAGGCCTGGCCTACGTCACCGCGTTCGTGGAAGAGCACGCCTACCGCGCCGCCGGTGTCACCCCGGCCGAACGCCCGCGCCTGGACGGCTATGGCTTGCCCATCGGCGTACGCGAACTGCGCGCCTACAAGGCGCGGCCACTGGCTGGCATCTGGGCCACTCCACCGTTTTTGCACAACGGCTCGGTGCCCACGATCTACCAACTGCTCTCGCCCCAGGACGAGCGCAGCACCACCTTCTATAAAGGCACTTTTGACTACGACCCACGCCACCTGGGCTTCCAGACCGGCGCGTTCAAGAATGCCTTTTTGTTCGATACCCAAATCACCGGCAACCACAACAGCGGCCACGAATTCCGTGCCGGCCAGCGTGGCAATGGCGTAATCGGCCGCAGCCTGCTGCCGCAGGAACGCTGGGCGCTGCTGGAATACCTCAAAGTGCTGGGCGGCCCGCTGGAGCAACAACTGCCATGATGATTCGATCGCCATACAAAGAACGCTCCCTCCTCGCTCGCCTCTGGCTGGGCCTGGGCAAGTTTCTCGGCAAGACGCTGCTGTGGTTGGCAGGCCTGGGCTTGCTCGGCTGGCTGGCGGCCACCGCCTGGTTCGCCTGGCAGCACAGCGGCCCGGTGTCGCCGAACGAGCAGATCCCGCCCGATGAAGCGGCGATGACCCAAGGCATCATCCAGACGGCGGTGCGCATCGTCGATCAACACCGCGAAGGCACACGCTCCCTGCGCGATGCCCATGCCAAGGCCCACGGCTGCGTGAAGGCCGAAGTCAGCGTGCTGGCTGACCTCGACCCGGCTCTGCGCCAGGGCGTGTTCGCCGAGCCGGGCAAGACCTGGCAGGCAATGATGCGGCTGTCCAACGGCAACGCCTACCCGCAGTTCGACAGCATCCGCGATGCACGCGGCATGGCGATCAAGCTGTTGGACGTGCCGGGCAAACAGCTGATGGCCGACCAGCAGGCGCGAACGGAGCAGGACTTCGTGATGTTCAGCCACCCGAACTTCTTTGTCAGCGATGTGGCGGAATACGCGCAGAACATCGGCGCCCAGGCGGATGGCAAAAAAGTGCTGGCGTTTTTCCCCAAGGCTGACCCGCGCAGTTGGCAGGTGCGCCACCTGTTTATCGCCCTGGCGACCCTGGCCCCGGCGCCCGCCAGCCCGGCACAGACGACGTACTTTTCAGTCTCGCCCTACAAGTTCGGCACGGCCAACGCCAAGTTCCGCGTCGCCCCGGACCCGCAAAGCTGCCCGCAATACGTACTGCCCAAACAGAACGAAGACCTGCCGAACTTCCTGCGCAGTGCCTTGAACCAGCAGCTGTCCACCGACCGTGTACCGGCGTGTTTCGTGTTGCAGATCCAGCGCCAGAATCCGCAAAAGTTCATGCCGATCGAAGACACCAGCATTGAATGGAAGGAAAGCGATGCGCCGTATGAGACGGTGGCCAAGGTGAAGATTCCTGCCCAGGATTTCGACACACAGGCCTTGAACCTGGCGTGCGACAACCAGTCGTTCAACCCTTGGTTTGGCGTGGAAGAACACCGCCCCATCGGCGGCATCAACCGGTTGCGCAAGGCGGTGTATGAAGCCGTCAGCGATTACCGGCACAGCCGCAACCAGTGACACCCGCGCGGCCTTCACAGGGCCGCCACACCGGGCCAACCGTAAAGTCTGCGTATGATTGTGCGGTTCGCCATAACGATTACGTCGTGCCTATTGAGTGACAAAGCCCACGGGATTTATCGTCGTTTCCTACCCCAAAACCCGTAGGAAATTCATCGTGGAAAGTTCAACTTTAGGCATGGTCGTCCTGTCAATGATTGCGCTCTTCGGCACCGCCGCGTTTTGTTTCGAGCACCTCGCCACCCGCGATGAAAAGAAAAAGAAACCCGAACAAACCGACCGTTGAGCCCAAGCCTGCCGCTGCGGCAGGCTCATCGCGCCGGGTCAGAAATGGAACGCCACGCCCGTGGTCACGTTAAACGCATCCCCCACGTAGAAGTTGGCCGAGTCCTGGCCCTTGGCGTCATACGCCGTGTTGGTGGCGGTCGCGTAGCGTTTGTTGGTCAGGTTGCGGGCGTCGACAAACACCTCCCATTTTTTACTCGGCGCCTCGTAGCCGACCTTGGCGCCCAATAGCGTGTAGGACGGCGCGCTCAGGGAGTTGGCAAAGTCGACGTAATAGCTCGACGCCGCCCGGGCATTGAGCTGCGCATAGAAGCCGCTGCCCTGACGATATTCCAGCTCGGCCTGGTAGACCTGACGCGGCAGGCCCGGCAGTTGGTTGTCACCGAATACCGAGTCATTGCGGTAGTGGAAGTCATTGAAGGTATAGGCCTGGCGCAGTGTCACCGTGTCGCCATTGCCGCCGTCCCACAACTGCGCGTTCAACCCGGCTTCGACGCCCTGGTGAATCGTGGCGCTGCCATTGGACGTAGCCACCAACTGGTCCTGAGTCGCCGTCGCCTGGCGTACCACCACCGACAGCAGTTCTTTCTGAACCCACGAGCGGTAAACCGTCAGGCTGCCATCGAAAATGCCGTGGCCGCCGCGAATGCCAAACTCCACGGTATTCGCCTTTTGCGGCCGCACGTCTCGAATGTAAGGCGTACCGGTACTGCCCAACTGCCAGGTGACCGGCGGATCAACAGAGCGGCTGACGTTGCCGAACACTTCGAATTCCGGGGTCAGCTGGTAGCGCAGCCCAATGCGCGGGGCGACGTCGGTCTCGTCATATTCGACACCACTGGGGAACGCGCTGGTGTTGGTGCCGGTGCTGTATTCGATCTGCGCCTTGCGCTTGATATCAATCAGCGACAGCCCGGTGGACAACCACGTACGGTCATTCAACTGCAGTTCGTTGCCGAGGGAAAATACGGTGTCGCGCGAGCCCGTATAGTTAGTTTTCTGTTGCGTGATGTCGGTGGCCCGGCTGTGGGATTTCACGTCAGCCAGGTAAGACAACGTGTTGCTGAAGGTCACGCTGCTGTCACTGCGCAGGCCGAAAACTGTGTCGGCGGTGCGCAGGTAGCGCAGGGTCAGGTTGACGTCCTGGGAACGCCATTCCTGAGGGGTGGGCGAATAGCGCCAGCCGTTGTCCAGCGGATAGTCGTTGTAACCCAGGCCCACTTCCAGCTTGGCGTTGTCGTCGAACGTGTAGGTGGTCGTGCTGCCCAGCAGTGTCGAGCCGTCCTTCTTGCGCCCGATAGGGACAAGGTTGCTGGTGGGGTCGTGCTTGAGTTGGTACTTGGTCAGGGTGTTGCCCTGGCTGAGGGTTTCCTCTTTGTAGCGCAGATAGAAACGCGTCTCCAGTTGCGGGCTGAACACGTGCCCGAAGTTGGCGACAATCCCCTGCCCTTTGTTTGGCGTGTTGTCTTGATAGCCCTCGCGCTCGTTGTGCTGCAGGCTGATGTAGTAGTCGTTGTCGCCGTCCACGCCGCCGGTACTCAGTTGCTGCTTGCGATAGCCAAAGCTGCCGGCCTCAAAGCGTGCGTAATTGCCCGGGTCGGTGCGGCCGGTCTTGCTCACGAAGTTGATGGCGCCACCCAGTGACAACGCGCTATAGCGAAACGCGTTGGCGCCGTAGAGCACTTCGGTGTGGTCCACCGAGGCCATGTCGAGCATGTCTTCCTGGGTACCACCGGGGCCGGTCAACGGCAGGCCGTCGTAGAGAAATTTGATCCCCAACACATAGCCTTGATAGAAGGTGTTGAGGCCCGAACCCCGGATCGAAATCTTGTTGGCACCCGAGCCGCTGGTGGCCTGGGCGAATACGCCCGGCTGCAACGCCAACACATCCTCGGCATTTGCGGCGCGGCCCTGCTCGATTTTACGGTTATCGATCACCGCGGTTTTACCGGGCACTTTGCTCAGTTGCTGCTCGGCCTTTTGCGCTTCGGTCGCTTGCGCGCCGGTGACCACCACCGTGGCCAGGGTCGGGTCAGCCTGCGCAGCGAAGGCCGCACCTTGTACCAGCAGCAACAGCACGCCAAGGCTGGAAGCCGTGGCCAGTGACTCAAAACGACGAGCGCGTGGTTCAAACAGTTGCCGCATGAATTAAATACTCCGGGGGTTTGCGATTAGTTGGAGCATCTATTCGTATAGTCGCGCTCTGATTTGAACTTAGCAGGGTTTGTGCCACCTCAAAACATTCAATAAACACAGGCCTGCGCGAAAAAAACCACGCAACAAGACCAACACTTTGCTGGTGAAATGTTCGTTTCCAAACACTAATAAAGACATACTATTGATTCTATGTTTAATCGATAAAAGCATAACGAACACCCCGCCGCACGGCGCTTCCAACTGTGCAAAAGCCAACAGCCCGCCAACAAAAGTTGCTTATCGGACAATCAGGATGGCTGCAAAAACCGCAAAAGCCACACGTCATCCAACCGTTGTTACTTGGTATGGGTTTTGCTCTACCTCTGCACAACTTAAATGAATCCATTCACGCAGTGACGATTATCAAACAACGAGGTATGACGCGTGACGGTGAACTTACTCCACACCCGCAGGACGCCACTGGAGATTGCCCGTGGGCTGGCGACCGAGTTCGCCCGCACCGCCGTCGACCGTGATGCCATCGGCGGCACGCCCAAAGCCGAACGCGACAAGCTGCGCGCCAGTGGCCTGCTGTCCCTGAGCATTCCCGGGCAATTTGGCGGGCTGGGCGCCAACTGGTCGGAAACCTTCGCAGTGGTACGCGAGTTTGCCCGGGTCGACAGTTCCATCGCCCACGTCTTCGGCTTTCATCACTTGATGCTCGCCACCGTCCGCTTGTTTGCGACCCCCGCACAATGGCAAACCTGGTTCAGCCTGACCGCCAGCAACAACTGGTTCTGGGGCAATACCCTGAACCCGCTGGATACGCGCACGGTGGTCAAGCGCCACAGTGGCTGGCGCGAATTTTCCGGGCAGAAAAACTTCTGCTCGGGGGCCAACGACTCCGAGATGCTGATCGCCTCGGCCATCGATGAAAGCGCGGGCGGCACGTTGCTGATCGCAGCCATTCCCAGCGGGCGCAGCGGCATCATCCTGCACAACGACTGGCACAACATGGGCCAGCGCCAGACCGACAGCGGCAGCGTGACCTTCAAGCGTGTACGGGTGGAAGAATCCGACCTGCTGCTCGACCCCGGCCCGCTGAGCACGCCCTTCGCCTGCCTGCGCCCGCTGATCGCACAGCTGCACTTCGCCAATATCTTCCTGGGCATCGCCGAGGGCGCGTTCGAGGAGGCGCGCCACTACACCCTCGAAGAAGCGCGGCCATGGTTTCGCTCGACCGCCACCCGCAGCCATCAAGACCCGTATGTGCTCAGTCACTACGGCGAGTTCTGGATTGCCCTGCAAAGCGCCCGGCTGCTGGTGGACCGCGCCGGTGTGCTGCTGGATGCGGCTTGGGCCAAGGGCGCGGCGCTGACCGCCGAAGAGCGCAGCGAGGTCGCGATTGCGATTGCCACCGCCAAAGTCGTCGCCAACCGCAACGGCCTGGAGTTGTGTAGCAAGGTCTTCGAGGTCACCGGGGCGCGTGCCACTAACGCCTCGGTGGCGCTCGACAGGCACTGGCGCAACCTGCGCACCCAGAGCCTGCATGACCCGCTGGACTACAAGCTTCATGAACTGGGCGAATGGGCACTGAACGGTACCCCGCCCGTCCCGACTTTTTATTCATGATCTTTTATTCAAAGGCCCCTCCATGCAACTGCTGACGTTACCGCCCTCGCCCGCCCTCGCCACCTCGATCCGCGCCACCGCGCAGGTGTTTGAAGACCCCAGGTCCAAGGCGCTGCTGCAACATGTGCAACAAGTCGCGCCCAGCGAAGCCAGCGTGCTGATCATTGGTGAAACCGGCACCGGCAAGGAGCTGGTGGCGCGCCATATCCATAACCTCAGCAGCCGCAAGGCGCAGCCTTTCGTGGCAGTCAATTGCGGCGCGTTTTCCGAATCATTGGTGGAAGCTGAACTGTTCGGCCACGAAAAAGGTGCGTTCACCGGGGCCTTGAGCGCCAAGGCCGGCTGGTTTGAAGAGGCCAACGGCGGCACGCTGTTCCTGGATGAAATCGGCGACTTGCCGATGTCGATCCAGGTCAAGCTGCTGCGGGTGTTGCAAGAGCGCGAGGTGGTACGCCTGGGCTCGCGCAAAAGCATTGCGATCAATGTGCGGGTGCTGGCGGCGACCAATGTGCAGCTGGAAAAAGCCATCAACGCCGGGCATTTTCGCGAGGACCTGTTCTACCGCCTGAACGTGGTGAACCTGGTGCTCAGCCCGCTCCGGGACCGCCCCGGTGACATCCTGCCGCTGGTGCACTATTTCATCGGCACCTACAGCCGCCGCCTCGGTTACGGCGAGATTGTTCTTGGCAATGAGGCCGAGCAACGGCTTGCCACTTACAGCTGGCCCGGGAACATTCGCGAACTGGAAAACGTCATCCACCACACCTTGCTGATCTGCCGTGACGGCGTGATCCAGGCCGATGACCTGCGCATGTCCAACCTGCGTATCGAGCGCCAGGAAGACAGCCACACGGCGCACGATTTGCTCGAGCAAGCCTTCCAGCGGCTGTTCGAAGAGCAGGTCGATAACCTCCACGAACAGGTCGAACGCAGCCTGCTGAGCGCCGCTTACCGGCTCTGCCAGCACAACCAGGTGCACACCGCCGAGTTGCTGGGGCTGAGCCGCAACGTGACGCGCACCTTGCTGATCAACCTGGGCGAGCTGAAGGTCAACAAGCGCCGCTCGCCGGCCACCGCCAAGGATGACCGGGTGCTGCACCTGTCGATCTGACTGCTGCCTGACGCCGCTGGATCACAGCGCCACTTCGTCCAGCGCGTCGCTGAACTGGCGGCTCCACAGCCGCGCGTATTGGCCGCCCTGGCGCAGTAACTGCTCGTGGCTGCCATCCTCGACCACCCGCCCGTTGTCGAACACCAGAATCCGGTCCAGATGGGCCACGGTAGACAGCCGATGCGCGACCACCAGCACAGTCTTGTCTTCCATGATTTCGTCGAGTTTGTCCTGGATAAACCGCTCGGTGATCGAGTCCAGGCTGGAGGTGGCTTCGTCCATCACTAGGATCGGCGCGTTCTTGAGCAACACCCGCGCAATCGCAATGCGCTGGCGTTGGCCACCGGACAGCTTGACCCCACGCTCGCCGACCAGCGACTCGTAGCCCTGCTCCATGCTGTCGATAAACTCACTGGCGCCGGCGCGATGAATGGCCTCGGCCACCTCCTCCATCGACGCGTCCAGCCGCCCGTAATGAATGTTCTCGCGGATGCTGCGGTGAAACAGCCCGGGCTCCTGGGGAATCAGGCCGATCTGCTGGTGCAGCGAGTGCTGGGTGACCTCGCGCACGTCCTTGCCATCCACCAGCACCTGGCCGTTCTGCACGTCGTAGAGGCGCAGCAGCACGCTCAACAATGTCGACTTGCCGGAACCCGAAGCGCCCACCAACCCGACTTTCTGGCCGGCAGGAATCACGATATTCAGGTGCTCGAAAACCGGCCGGCCACTGCCGTAGCTGAAGCCCACATCGCGAAACTCGATATCGCCGCGCTCGACCTGCAGCGCCTTGGCACCCGGTGCGTCAATGACCTCATGGGGGCGAATCAGGGTGCGTACGCCGTTGGCGATATTGCCGGTGGCTTCGAAGAACTCCAGAAAGCGCCGGGACAAGTTGCCCACATCACTGATGATCAGCAGCGACAGGCTGGTAGCCATCACAAACGCCGCGATGTCGATGCGCTGGGTGCGCCACAGGTACAGCGCCAGCAGCAACAGACCCAGTTTGAGCACCACGCCGCAGCTGGTCTGGAACCAGCGGATGCGCTCCATGTAACCCAGGGAACGGTAAGCGGCGGTCACCTCCTTGTCGAGGAAGGTCCCCAGGTAACTGTGCTCGAACGCATGCCGGGCAAACAGGCGGATATTGGCCAGGTTGGACACCGCATCCACCACCTTGCCGGTACTGGTGCTGCGCGCCGCCGAATACTGCTGGGCCAGAGGATGGCTGCGGCGCGCGAGCAGGTAGCAGATGGCGATGAACACCACCGACCAGCCGGCCATGAACAGCGCCAGCAACGGTGACGCGGTCCACAGCAATGCCGTGGCCAGGCTCAGCGTCACCAGCAACGGGATCAGGTCGAACAGCACAATGCTCAGCGTCTGGTTGACCCCCAGCGTCACCTCAGACACCCGGTGCGCCAGGGCACCGGCAAACTCGTTACTGATAAACCGGTGAGAGTGCTGTTGCAGGTAGGCAAATACCGTGTGGGTCACCGTATGCCGCTGCAAGGGCAACACGTGGATATGGCAGCCTGCCGCCGCGCGGGTGAACAACACTTCGCACACCAGCAGCCCGGCGAACAGGGTCAACGGCCATTGCAGCACCTCGAACGCGCGCTGCGCCTCCAGCCCGTTGCTGACGGTGCGCGTGATTTGCCCCAGCCCCCACGGGATCAGAATCGAACATACCACCGCCGCAATCTGCAGCAGCAAAATGGCCAGGTACCAGGCTTTGAAATGACCGATAAAATGCCGCACAAACGCCGCCGGTGTTGCCGGCAAGTGCTGGACATTCCAGGTACGAAACGATGAAAAAGACGCGCTCATGGCCGATTGAATTCCTGAATGACGCCTGTGGCCGCGCAGCTTTCAGGCAAAAAATGGGGGGTTTGAACGTTCCCGCGCAAGGCCCGGGAACGATCATCACCCTGCTCGTTTCACATACACCGCCGAGCCCGCCTGCGGCGACAGCCTGCGATAGACCAGCCCCGACAATGCGCATAACAACCCGGCGCCCGCCATGATCCAGGCGATATCACTTTGCTGAACGCTGGCATGCCCGCGTACCGCCATGATCAAACCCAACAGCGCCGCCGCAATTCCCACCGACAGGCTCAGCGTCAGCTGAATGGTCATCGCCGACAGGCTGCTGGCGCGGCTGGATTGCTCCGGCGGCACGTCGGCGTAGGTCAAGGCGCCCAGGGTGCTGAATTGCAGCGAGCGAATGATGCCGCTGGCAAACAGCACAAGCACCACGATCCAGTACGGCGTGGAAACGTCGAACAGCCCGCAGGCGACGATGGTCATGCCGGTGAGCACGGCGTTGCCGATCAGCGTGCGCCTGAAACCGAAGCGGCTGACGATTCGCGTCGCCAGCATCTTCATCAGGAACGCCCCGGCGCCACCGGCAAAACTCAGCAAGCCCGCCTGCAGCGGGTTAAGCCCGAAACACAGCTGGAACAGCAGCACCAGCAAGAAGGGTTGTGAGGCGCTGCCGATGCGCATCAGGTTGCCGCCCCAGAACGTCACCGCAAACGTCGGTATCTTCAGCAGTGACAGGTCGATCAACGGGTGCGCCGTGCGCCGTGCGTGCCGCGCATACAGCCACGCACTCAACAGCCCCACGCCAATCATCAGCAACGCCCACTGCCGCGCCAACAGGCCATGGCCCAACACTTCAAAACCAAACACCAGCCCGCCCAGCGCCACACTGCTCAGACATAACCCGACAATATCCAATGGCTGACGCGGCGCTCCCGGGTAATCGGGGATATAGCGCAGCACCAGCCACACGCCGAACACCCCGATGGGCAGGTTGATCAGGAAGATCCAGTGCCAGGACAGCAGCGTCACCAACAGCCCGCCCAAGGGCGGCCCGAGCAGCGGCCCCACCAGTGCCGCCACCGTCAGGTAGGACATGGCACGCAGCAGGTTTTCCCGCGCCGATCAGCGCAGCAGGATCACCTGCCCTACCGGCACCATCATCGCCCCCGCCGCACCCTGGACCATACGCGCCAGGGACAATTGCAGCAGCGAAGCCGAACCGGCGCAGGCCACCGACGCCAGGATAAACAGCACAATGGCGCTGATAAAAACCCGGCGCGGCCCGAACCGGTCGGCCGCCCAACCGCTGACCGGTACAAACAAGGCCACCGCCAGCAGGTACAACGACACCACCAGGTTCATGCGCACACTGGGCTCGCCGAAATCCCGCGCCATCTGCGGCAAGGCCGTGAGCACGGCAGTGGCGTCGATCAGCTCCATGAACAACGCACAGCCGATGATCATCGGCACCCGCCACGAATGGCCTGTGCCCGTCTCGCTCAAGGCGCGTGAAACTTCAGATTGGAGGGCGTTATTCAAAACAGCCCCGAGGTCGGTGGCGGCGTGCCTTTGAGTTGCCAGGCGCCCACTGCGGCGGCTTTCCAGTGCCGCGGGTTGTGGTTGGCGACGGTGCGTGCGTTGCGCCAGTGACGGTCCAGGTTGTGCGCGCGGCCGGTGGTGGACGCGCCGCCCACATCGAACACCAGCTCTGCGGCCTTGAGTGCCGCCTGCGCCGCGATGTATTGCGCCTGGGCGACATCCACCGCCGCCTGATCCACCGCCACCGCGTCCAGCTCAGCCGCCCAGGCGCGATCAATCGCCTGCGCCGCGTGCAGCACCACGGCTTCGGCGGTAAAGGCGCGGGCCGAAACGTCACCCACGGTCAATTCCACATAGGGATCATCCACCGAGCGCTGGGCGCTGCTGTGTTTGATCGGGCGCGCGTGGTCACGGGCAAAGGCCACTGCATCATTGAGCGCATTACGCGCGATACCGGCCTGCACCGCCGCGAGGAACACTTGCAGGAACGGCGTGACAATCGTGCGTTTGCCCTCCTCGACCGTGCGGGTGCGGATCTCGCTGGCCAACACCTGCACATCGTGCAAATGCGTGGTGCCGCTGGCGGTCAGGCGCTGGCCCATGGCGTCGAAATCATCCAGCAGTTCGAGGCCCTGGCGGTCACGCGGCAGGATGAACGACACCGGTTGATCGTTCTCGTCCAGCGCCACCGCGCTGACCCAGTCGGCATACAACGAACCGGTGCTGTAATACTTGCTGCCCGAGGCGCGGTAATGCTCACCGTCACGCACGATGCGCGCACTGATCGAGCCATTGGCGCCGCCCACTTCCCAGCCGGCATTGCCGATCACCGCACCTTGCAGGTAACGCGCAAACCAACGCTCGCGTTCGTCTTCGGCGCCCTCGGCCCGGGAGGCCAGCAACCCTTCGATAAAACCAAAGCCTGGGCGCAATGCCTGGGCCACATTGGAATCAGCCGAGGCGATACGGATCAGCAAGGCAATCGCGTCGCTGACCGAACCACCCGCGCCGCCGAAGCGCTTGGGAATGCGCACGGTAAACAGCCCGGCCTTGGCGATCTGCGCCACGGCCTCGTAAGGCAGTTGGCGTTCGCGCTCGCGTTGCGCCGCGCCTGCCGCGATCTGCGGCAGAATCCGGTCGGCGCGGGCGTTCAATTCAGCCACCGTCACACTCGGCGGCGTGGGTACAGCAGACAACTTGCTCATGGCACTTCCTTGATTCAGGTCTAGATGGCGATTTTCCACAGGCGCGATTCGTCAAACAGCCAGCCGGGGTGTTCCGGCTCCAGGGCCGGCACCACCAGCTGCGCACCACTGCCGGGCAGGCGCGGCACCGCGCCCAGCAGGCGCCGGGTGTAGTCGTGTTGGGGTGACTCGAACAGCGCCTCGACACTGGCGCTTTCCACCACCTGGCCGTGGCGCATCACCAGCACCTCGTCACTGACATGGCGAATCACGCCCAGGTCGTGAGAAATAAACAGGTAGGCCAGCCCGAGCGACGCTTGCAGGTCGGCGAGCAAATCGAGGACCTGGGCCTGCACCGACACATCCAGCGCCGACACCGGCTCGTCACAGATAATCACTTTGGGGTTGCTCGCAATCGCCCGGGCAATCGCCACGCGCTGGCGTTGCCCGCCGGACAATTGCAACGGGCGGCGTGCGGCCAGGTGCGGCGCGAGGCGAACCTGGTCGAGCAACTGCGCCACCCGGGCGGCCTGTTGTTCGGCGTCGATCCCGGCCACGTCCAGTGCGTCACTGAGGATTTGCCCGACGGTCCAGCGCGGGTCGAAGGAGCTGAGCGGGTCCTGGTAGATCACGCTGATGTCGCGGCGATGCAAACGTCGCGTGTTCTCCTCGACGCGCTCCGGCCCTGCCGCCGCCCACGGCTGGTCGAGAAAACGCACCTCACCGGCATCCGGTTGCAACAGCCCGAGGGCAATGCGCGCCACCGTGGTTTTGCCGGAGCCAGATTCCCCGACAATGCCCAGGGTGCGCCCGGCGCGCAGCTCGAAGCTGACACCGTCCACCACCTGGCGCGCCTGTTGATCGGGGCCGACATAACGCTTGCCCAGGCCGCTGGCCTTGAGCACTACCGGCGAATCCACGCCCGGCCGTGGCTGCGTCACCGCAGTGCTGCGCTCCGGTGACAGGCGCGTGCCTCGCGCGTGTTCGGCGGGTACCGCGTCCAGCAACGAACGGGTGTACGCATGGCGTGGGTTGAGCAGCACTTGATCCATCGGCCCTTGCTCGACCACCTCACCGTGGCGCAACACCAGTACCTCGTCGGCCAGTTGCGCGACCACCGCCAGGTCATGGCTGATGATCAGCAGCGAGTCACCCCGCGCCTTGATCTGCTGCAGCACCTCGAGGATCTGCGCCTGCACCGTGGCATCCAGCGCGGTGGTCGGTTCATCGGCGATGACCAGGCCCGGGTTCAGCGCCAAGGCACTGGCGATCAGCGCACGCTGGCGCAGGCCTCCGGAGAGTTGGTCCGGGCGCTGGCGGGCTCGCAGCCGGGGCTCGGGGACGCCCACCAGGTCGAGCAGTTCGATAACCCGTTCACCCCGGCTGCGCCGGTCGCCCCAGCGATGGGTTTCCAGCACTTCGAGAATTTCCTTGCCCACCGGGCGCAGCGGGTCGAGCGACACCAGGGCGTCCTGCAACACAAAGCCGATGTCGCTGCCCCGCAATTGGCGCCAGCCACGCTCCGACAGGCTGAGCAAATCCACGCCACCGTAACTCAAGGCCCGCGCAGACACCCTGGCGCCCGCCCCCGCCAGCCCGATCAGGCTGCGCGCGGTGACGCTTTTGCCCGAGCCGGACTCGCCCACCAGCGCCAGGGTCTTGCCCGGCTCCAGGGTGAACGACACATTGTGAACGACAGGCTGCCCGGCAAATTCGATGGACAGCCCTTCGACGATCAAGCGTTTGTGGTCGCTCATGACAGACGGCCCTCCAGGCGTTGCTGCAAGTAGCGGCCAGTGACCGTGGTCGACAATGTCGTCAGCACGATAAACAGGCCAGGGAAAAACGTCAGCCACCAGGCGTTGGCAATAAAGTCACGGCCCATCGACAACATGGTCCCCCACTCCGGCGCCGGCGGGCGGGCGCCCAGGCCGAGAAAACTCAAGGCCGAGGCCCAGACGATCGCCTGCCCCACGCCCATCGTCAGCGTCACAATCAACGGGCGCATCGCGTTGGGCAGCAACTGGCGCAAGATGATGCGCAGCGGTGGGTGCCCGAGGGCGCGGGCCGCCTCGATATAACCCGCGTTGCGCACTGCCAGCACCTGGCCGCGCACCATCCGTGCGTAACCCGGGGCGCTGCCCAAACCGGTGGCGACGATCAACGGGCCGATACCGCTGCCGAAGATCGCCACGAACAGCAGCGCCAGAATCAGGCTCGGAAAGGCAAACAGCACCTCCAGCAGCCAACCCACGCCACGGTCCGCACGCGCGCCGCCGAGGCCGCCGAGCAAGCCAAGAACGATGGCGATACTCATCGCAATCGCCGTGGCGGCCAGGCCGATAAACAACGACTGGCGAGTGCCGTAGATCACCCGTGAAAAGATGTCCCGGCCCGACTGGTCAGTGCCGAACCAGTGGGCCCAGCTCGGCGGGTGAAAGGCATCGCGCGGCACGATGGCCAGCGGGTCGCTGTAGGCAAATACCTGGGGCACCAGTGCGGCGGCAATCACCAGCAGCAGAAAGGTCACCGCCAACAGCGGGCCAAGCCGCCAGGTGCGAGGGGTACGCTGCAGACGCAGGGCGGGCAGCGGTGTTTCCAGGGTCAGGCCACTCATGCCGTCACCTCCTGTTGGCGAGGGTCGACCCACAGGTACAGCAGGTCGACCAGAATATTGGCCAGTACATAGCCGGCGGCGACCACCAGGCTGATACCGATAGTCAACGGCAGGTCCTGGGCCTGCACCGCCTGATACAACTGGCGGCCGAGCCCCTTGCGGGAAAAAATCACCTCGATCACCACCGCACCACTGATCAGCGCGCCGATGGCCCAGCCCGACAATGAAATGCCGGGCAATACCGCGTGACGCAAGGCGTGTTTGAAGCGCACGTTGAAGTCACTCAAGCCACGGGTTCGGGCAGTCAGGATGAAGGGTTGGTCGAGGGTCAGATCCAGGGATTCGCGGGTGACCTGGGCAATAAACCCGGCCAGCGGAATGGCCAGGGCAAACGACGGCAACACGAGGGTGCGCCAACCGTCGCTGCCGGCGGGCGGGAACAGGCGCAGGCCGAACGCAAACACCGCCAGCAGCAAAATCCCCAGCCAGAAATGCGGCAGCGCGGCGGCCAGGGTTTCCGCCAGTGAAGCCAGGCTCGACACCCAGCGCCGGCGCCCGGCGGTGAGTACCGTCAAGGCCAGCACCAGCACCCAGGCCAGCACCAGCGACGTCAGGGTCAGTTCCAGGGTCGGCCAGGCTTGCTCCGCCAGCACCCGTGTGACCGACAAGTGTTGGGAGTAGGACACCCCCAGGTCACCCTGCACCAGCCGCCCGAGGTACACCGCGTATTGCACCGCCAGCGGCTTGTCCAGCCCGTATTCACGGGTGGCTTCGGCGATGGTCTCGGCGGTGGGGTTGCCGCTCGGGCCGCCGAGGATCGCCAGCACCGGGTCGCCGGGCATCAGGCGCAAGGCAAAAAAGGTCAGCGTGGCCACGGCCCACAGCACCAGCACGCCGCCGGCCAGGCGCCACACGGCGCGTTTGCCCAGGCGCGTCAGGCGCTCGCGCCGTGGGTTGGCAAGTGATGTGCGGCTCATTTGTTCACCCATGCGTCATAGAGGTAAGTCACCGCCAGCGACGGCTCCAGCCGCACGCCCTGGGTGGTCTTGTAGATACCCAGCCGCGTGCTTTGCGGGTAGGTGGTCAATTGCAGGTATTGGCTGGAGGCGATTTTTTGCGCCTGGTAATACAAGGCCCGGCGCTGTTCGCTGTCCTGGGTGGCGAGGGCCTGTTGGGTCAGCGTGTCGAACGCCGGATCACTGAAACCTGCGGTGTTCTGGTGGTAACCGCCGACGCCGGCCGGGCGGATGAACTCGCTGCCGAAGATGATCCGCAACACGTCGGCGGTGTTGGTGTTCCAGTAGCCCAGGCGGATGTCGTAATCCCAGTCGGCCTGGCGCTTGGTGGCCTGCACGTCACTCATCTGGTCGACGATCAGCTCGAAACCGGCTTGCCGGGTGGTGGCCTGGACCTGCTCCCACAAGGTGAACTCCGAAGGCGGCGTGCGGTTGCCCATCACCACATGCACCTGCAGGCGCTTGCCGTCCTTGGTGCGGTAGCCGTCGCCGTCACGTTGGGTCCAGCCGGCCTGGTCCAGCAACTGCGCGGCCCGGGCCGGGTCGTAATCCTGAGCGTGCTGGAACTCCGGGTTGTAGAAACGCGTGGCCGGGCTCAACGGGCCGCCGGCACGGGGGAATTCGTTGAAGTACACGCTTTTCAGCGCGCCCTCGATGTCGGAGCTGCGCACAAAGGCTTCACGCACGCGCAGGTCATCGAATGGCGCCCGGGTGATGTTCAGCGTGCCATTGGTGGGGTTGCCCGGGCGCTGGGCGATCAACAGCGTGAGGTCCGGGTTGCGCCGGGCGGCCTCGTGGGATTCGGGTGGCAAGGCTTCGATCACATCGACCTCGCCGGCCTGCAACGAGGCGAAGCGCACGGACGGCTCCTGGATGAACTTCCAGACGATGCGGTCCAGCCACGCCGGGCCCTGATGTTTGGCGGTCGGCGGTGCCCAGTTGTAATCCGGGTTGCGCACCAGTTCGACCTGGCTCTGGCGGTCCCAGCGCACTACCTTGAACGGGCCGCTGCCGACCGGGCTTTCACAGTTCACATCGCGCGAGCGCAACAGCGCCGTGGGCGACTCGATCCCGAGAAAACCCTGGGCCAGCACCTCCAGAAACGCCGCGTAAGGCGTGGCCAGATGCACCACCGCCGTGGCGTCGTCGAGCACGTCGGTGCTGCGGTATTGGCGAATATAGCCGCCGGCGGTGCTGGACTGGGTCTTGGGGTTGGCCATGTGGTCGAGGTTGGCCTTGACCGCCGCCGCGTTGAACGGCGTGCCGTCGGTAAAATGCACGTCGTCGCGCAGGTGGAAGGTGTAGGTCAGGCCGTCGGGCGAGACCTCCCAGGCCTTGGCGAGCCAGGGGCCGATGCGGCCGTCGGCGTCCATCGAGACCAACGAGTCGAGGTACTGCTGCGCGACAAACACCTGCGGCATGTCGCCGGCCACATGGGGGTCCAGGCAAGTCGGTTCACGGTCGGTGGCGTACACCAGGGTGCCGCCCTTCACCGGCTGGTCACTGCGCGCAACGGTCGAGCCGCTTTGGCCGCAGCCGAGCAGCAGGGAACAGAGCGCGACGGCGACGACAAGGCGGGAATAGGGTTGTCGCAGGTATGGGGCGGGTTCTCGCATGATGAGGGATGCCTGAAGTGCGGGAACAGGGGCATTGCACAAGGCATGCCGGGTTTTTGGGGCCGTAAACACGGCACATTGCGGGGTCAGGGGATGGCTGAAAACGACAATGTGTGGGGTAGGTGTTGGTTAGCCAACAGCGACGGGCTGGAGCGATGGGAACGCGGTGAAAAATGTGGGAGCGGGCTTGCTCGCGAATGCGGTGTGTCAGTTGATACATATGCAAACTGATCCACCGCATTCGCGAGCAAGCCCGCTCCCACATTTTTTGACCGCGTCTATCAGGAAGACAGCTGTCAGATGTTGATTGGCTGCTGCTCAGGAAACCGCAACGGCAACGCCGGTTGCAGCAACGCCGCCGGGTCGCGATAACGCGCGCCGAAATGGTCACTCGGCAACCGCGCCTGCCCGGCGCCGAACAAGCGCTCGCGCAGGGTTTCGCCGTCGTTGTAGCGCTCGCGAAAACGCCCGCGTCGGCGCAGTTCCGGCACCACCAGTTCGATGAAGTCGCGCGCCGTTTCAAAGGACAGGTACTGCCGCAGGTTAATCCCGTCGATACCGTCTTCATCCAGCCACTTCTCGATGGCATCCGCCACCACCGTCGGCGTGCCGGCGACGAAAAAGCGCTCGCGATTGAAGCCGCCCAGCTGCGCCAATACCGCGCCCACCGTGGCGTCGGTTTTGTAGCGGCTCAGGCTCTGCCATCCCTTGACCTCACGGCTGACCAGTTCACTGATCAAGGTGTCATGGGGGTACGCCGTCAAGTCAATCGCCGATTGCCCGTGGGCCAGGGACGCTTCGACACTGACCAGCTTGCGGTAGCTGTCGAGCTTGGCACTGACCTCTTCGTCGGTGCGCCCGACGATCACCCCGGCCATGACGATAAATTTCAGGCCCGCCGGATCACGCTCATGCTCAACCGCCTTTTGCCGCATGGCCTGGATATTCGCACGCACCGCCGGCGCATCGTTGCCGCCGGTAAACACCACTTCGGCATGGCGCCCGGCAAACTCGATGCCGGCCGGTGAACCGGTGGCCTGGAACAACACCGGCGTGCGCTGGCGCGACGGCTGGCACAGGTGCGGGCCTGCCACCTTGAAATGCTCGCCGACGTGGTTGATGTAGCGCACCTTGGCCGGGTCGGTGTAGATGCGCCGCTCGCGGTCGACGATGACCGCGTCGTCGTCCCAGGAGCCTTCCCAGAGTTTGTAGAGCACGTCGAGGTATTCGTCGGCGATCTCGTAACGGTGGTCATGCACCACTTCCGTGTCGTGGCCAAAATTGCGCGCGGCATTCGGCAGGTAGGAGGTGACGATGTTCCAGCCCACCCGGCCCTTGGTCAGGTGGTCGAGGGTGCTCATGCGGCGGGCGAAGGCAAACGGGGGTTCATAGGTGGTGGAAAAGGTCGCGCCGAAACCGAGGTTTTTCGTCACGCCGGCCATGGCCGGAATCACCAGCAGCGGGTCATTGCTGGGGATCTGCATGCCTTCGCGCAGGGACGTTTCGGGGCCGTCGCGAAAGCGGTCGTAGGTGCCAATCACGTCGGCCAGGAACACCCCGTCAAAGGTGCCGTATTCCAATAATTGCGCCAGCTCGGTCCAGTAATCGAGGTCGTTGAAGCGGTGCCGGTTGTTGTCCGGGTGCACCCACAAACCATGGACGATGTGACTGACGCAGTTCATCTCAAACAAATTCACGTGCAGCTGCTTGGGCACCGGGAATACTCCTTTCGTAGAGGCGTGTACAAGACGTCAGATCGCGACGTTCAGGTAGAACGGGACTGGCGTGTAGTCGGTTTCAAGGGTCGGGATCGCGTCGATCAGCGCGCGGGTATAGGCGTGTGCCGGGCGGTCGAACACCGCGCGCACCGAGCCGGACTCGACGACTTCACCGGCCTTCATCACCAGCACGCGCTCGCTGACGTGGTTGATCACCCCGAGGTCGTGGGAGATGAACAGGCAAGCCAGACCGAGGCGGCGTTTGAGGTCATCGAGCAGTTCGAGAATCTGCGCCTGTACCGACACATCCAGCGCCGACACCGGCTCATCGCAGATGAGGATCTGCGGTTCGCTGGCCAGCGCACGGGCAATCGCAATGCGCTGGCGCTGGCCGCCGGAGAGTTCGAGGGGCCGACGCGACAATGCACTGGCATCCAGGCGAACCAGCTCCAGCAATTCCAGTGCACGGGCGCGCCGGGCATGACGCGGCACGCCCGCCACCACCAGCGCTTCGAACAGCACACGCTGCACGGTGTAGCGCGGGTCGAACGAACTCAGCGGGTCCTGGAACACCACTTGAACGGCACGCCGGGCTTCACGCTTTTGCCGGGCATCCAGGTCGGACCAGCGCTGGTCCTTGAGCCACACCTCACCGGCATCGGCGGTTTCCAGGCCGAGGATCAAGCGGGTCAAGGTGGTTTTGCCGCAACCTGATTCACCCACCACGCCGAGCGTCTCGCCGCGCCGCAACTGCAACGACACCTGCTTGAGCACCGTGCGCGTTTTACCGTCGGGGCCGACAAAGGACTTGGATAGCTCACGCGCCTCCAACAGCACTTCACCCTGCGGCGCGGGCTCGGGCTCCACGGCGGCGAGCAGCCGGCGCGCGGGCTGAAAGTGCACGGCCTTGGCGGCGCGCAGCAGCAATTGGGTATAGGGATGTTGCGGGTCTTGCAGGACCTGTTCGGTGCTGCCCTCCTCCACGATCACGCCATGGCGCATCACGGCCACGCGGTCGGCCAGCCGTGAGACCACCGACAGGTCATGGCTGACCATCAGCAACGCATTGTCCTCACCGCGCAGGCTTTCCAGCAGCTCGATGACCTGCGCCTGCACGGTGGCGTCGAGGGCGGTGGTCGGCTCATCGGCGATGATCAGCCGCGGGTTGCAGGCAATCGCCGAGGCGATCAGCGCGCGCTGGCGCAAACCGCCAGAGAGTTGCCACGGGTATTGGCGGGCACGCAGTTGCGGTTCCGGCACGCCGACATCGCGCAACAGCTCCAGCACCCGCAGGCGGCGTGCCTCCAGCCCCAAGGCGGTGTGCAGGTGCAAGGGTTCTTCAATCTCGGCACCGACGCGGCGCAACGGGTCCAGCGCGCCCAGCGCATCCTGCATCACAAAGCCGATGCTCGCGCCGCGCAGTTGCTGCCAGGCGCGCTCATTGAGCAGGCGCAGGTCGATGCCCTGAAAGGCCAGCTTGGCCGCCTGAATCTGGGCGCCCTTGCCGGTGAGGCCGGCGAGGGTGCGGGCGGTCACGCTTTTGCCGGAGCCCGACTCCCCGACGAGCGCCAGGCACTCACCGCGATGCAGCTGCAAGCTGACGCCGTGCAGCACTGGCTCGGCCTGGCCGAAACGGACCGTCAGGTCGCGGATATCGACCAGCGGGCCGAGGGTGTGAATGTTCATCGTCATAGGGGTTTTCCTTCGCTGCGACGCAGCAGTTCACGGCCGATGGCGCTGATGGAAACAACGGTCAAGGTGATGATCAGGGCGGGCCAGGCCACCAGCCAGGGCGCGTTGGCCAGGAAGCTGCGCCCGATGGCCAGCATGCTGCCCCACTCCGGCGCGGGGGGCGGCGCGCCAAAACCGAGGAAGCTCAAGGCTGCGCCGGCGGTGATTGCGCCGCCGATGCCGATGGTGGCGAGGATCAGCACCGGCTTGAAAGCATTCGGCAAGATATGCCGCAGCACCACCGCCAGCTGTGACTGGCCGAGGGTCACGGCGGATTCGATGTAACCGGCGTTGCGCACCGTGAGGGTTTGCGCCCGCACCAGCCGCGCGTATCGCGGCACACCGGCGATGCCGACGGCCAGAATCAGGTTGGCCGTGCCCTGGCCGAAAAACGTAATGATCACCAGCGCCAGCAACAGGTCGGGAAACGACAGCAACACATCGATGCCGCGCATCAGGGCGCCGTCCAGCCAGCGCGGGCCCAGGCCTGCGGTCAACCCGAGCAACGTGCCCCAGGCCAACGCCAGTGCGGTCGCCGCCAGCCCCATGAACAGCGAGGCGCGCACGCCATGGATCAGCCGGCTGAGCACATCGCGGCCATTCTCATCGGTGCCCAGCCAGTGCACATGACTCGGCGGCCGAAACGCCTGGCGCGCGGACGCGTCCAGCGGGTCAAAGGGCGCGAGCCATTGGGGAACCAGCGCCGCCAACAGCAGCAGCGCGACAAATACCCCTGCCAGCAGCAAACCGGGGCGCAGCCGGGCCCACCCGACAAGACGCAACGGGCGGCCAGTTGCAGGCCTTGCGAGCAGCGTTTCAATGCTTTGCGTCATGCCAGGCTCCTTGTGCTAGGGCGCGGGGTTGGGAATGCGCTGGTGAATGGCCTGGACCTGCGCCTTGATCGCGTCGCTGAGGTTCACGTCCAGCGCACTGAGGTTGTCGCGCAACTGCGCCAGGCTGGTTTGCCCGGTGAGCGCGCTGGTCACGAACGGCTTGTCGATGACGAACGCCAGCGCCAGTTGCGCCGTTGTCAGGCCATGCTCGCGGGCGATCTCCACGTAGCCGCTGATGGCGTCCTGCGCCGAGGCGCTGTCATAGCGATTGAAGGTGCGGTACACCGACGACAACCGCGAACCCTCGGGGCGGGCGCCGCCCAGGTACTTGCCGGTCAGTGCACCAAAGGCCAGCGGCGAGTACGCGAGCAGCCCAACACCTTCGCGGTGGGTGAACTCCGAGAGCCCGCCCTCGTACAGGCGGTTAAGCAAGCTGTAGGGGTTTTGCACGCTGGCAATGCGCGGCAGGCCGAGGTGTTCGCTCTGTTTGAGAAATTCGGCGACGCCCCATGGGGTTTCGTTGGAGACGCCGATGTGGCGCACTTTGCCGGCCTTGACCTGATCGGCGAGCACCGCCAGGGTTTCCTCGATGGCCACGCTTTGGCTGTCGTCCTGATACGGGTATTCGCGCTGGCCGAAGATGTTGGTGGTACGGTCGGGCCAGTGCAGTTGGTAGAGGTCCAGGTAGTCGGTGTTCAGGCGTTTGAGGCTGCCGTCCAGGGCTTCGACAATGTTGCGTCGATCATGGCGGCTGAGGCCGTCGCGGATATGCTGCTGGCTATTGGGGTCACGGGCCGGGCCGGCAATTTTGCTCGCCAGGATCACCTCGTCGCGCCGGCCGCTGGCGGTCAGCCAACTGCCGATGTAACGCTCGGTGGTGCGCCAGGTTTCGGCTTTGGTCGGTGTGGGGTACATCTCGGCGGTGTCGATGAAGTTGATGCCTTCAGCCAGGGCCAGGTCGATCTGCTGGTGGGCATCGGTTTGCGTGTTCTGATGGCCCCAGGTCATGGTGCCCAGGCCCAGCACGCTGACCTGGATGTCGGTGTTGCCCAATTGGCGGTAACGCATGGGTGATCCTTTTTGATTAAGGGGTTGAAGGCTCATACCGCACTCGCTTCGTCGCGGGCGGCCTGCTGTTCGGCGTCGGCGGCTTGCAGGCTGCGCCACGCGGCATTCGGGGTGACGTCGTTGAGGTAGTAATTGCCCAGGGCGCGCTCGCGGAAAATCGCCGGGTTATGGGAGGCCAGGGTGCGGGCGTTACGCCAGTGGCGATCGAAGCGGCGCGATTCACTGGTGGCCGATGCGCCCCCCACTTCGAACAACAAGGTGGTGGCTTCCAGTACTTGCTCCAGCACGATCTGCTGCGCCTGATAGGCGCGAATTTCAGCCTCGGTGTAATGCGCCTCCACGGCCGTGCCGCCCTGCTCTGCCTCGTGCACCTCTTGCAGCACTTGGGCGACAGCCAGCACTTGCGTGCGCGCGGCGTATGCCAGGCTCGACAGGCGGCCGATCACGCGCTGCACCAAAGGGTCGTCCTTCGGGCTCGATTGCCCCGGCACGCCAAACGCCCGGGTGCGCCCTTTGACAAACGCGGTGGCGTCGCGCAGCACCGCGTTGGCGATGCCGGCCAGGGTGGCGAGGTGGAACAGTTGGTAGAACGCGCTCAGGTAGGACTCGGCGCGCAGCTCGTCTTTTTTGAAGCGCCGCACGATGTGCTGCGCCGCGACGTTCACCGCCTTGAAGCGTGTGGTGCCGCTGCCCGTGAGGCGTTGGCCGAAGCCGTCCCAGTCGTCCTCGACCGTGACGCCCGGAGCGTCGGTGCGCACCGCGAGGCTGACAAAGTCTTCCCCCTCCAGGGCAACCGCCGCAATCCAGTCCGCGTACAGCGTGCCGGTGCAGTAGTACTTCTCGCCATCCAGCTGCCAGCCGGCGTCCACGGCGCGCAGGGTCACCGAATTGCGCGTGGTGTCGGTGCGCTCGGCCATCGCCGCGCCCCACAGCTCACCGCCGACCACTTTGGCAAACCAGTAAGCCTGGGACTCGGGGTCGCGGCTGGACAGCCGGCCTTCAACGAAACCGAAATGCGCACGCACAATCTGCGGCAAGTTCGAATCCGCCTCGCCCAGCTCGATCAGCAAGCGAAACAATTGCGGCAGGCTGGCGCCCAGGCCGCCCTGGGCCTGCGGCACGCGCAGGGCACCAAAGCCGGCTTCGCGCAGCCAGCGAACCGCGTCATGGGCCAACTCGCGTTGCTGTTCGCGGGCGACGGCGGTAGCGGCTATCTGCGCAAAAACGCCGGCAAAACGCTGGTGCAAATCGGGGTAGCTCACCGGCGCAGGAATCGAAGCACTCATGGTTTTTCCTTCTTCAGAGGCACTCACGCTTGAACGGCCCGAGGGTCGATCCAGCGGTTGATCAAATCGACGGCCAGGTTGACCAGCACATAAACGGTGGCGGCCAGCAGCGTCACGCCCAGCACCACCGGCACGTCTTTGTTGCTGGTGGCGTCGAGCATCAAGCGCCCGATGCCCTGGCGGGCAAACAACAGCTCCACGACCACCGCGCCGCCCAGCAGGCTGGCGAACACAAAGCCGGCCAGGGTCACCAACGGCACCAGTGCATGGCGCAAGGCGTGGCGCAGGCGCACGGCGGTTTCAGACAGGCCGCGTGCACGAGCCATGGCGATAAAGGGTTGTTCGAGGGTGTCCTCCAGGGACTGGCGCAACAGCTGGGTCAGCACCGCCGCGACCGGCAAGGCCAGCGCAACCGAGGGCAGGATCAGCGAGCGCCAGCCCACGGAACCGGACGGCGGCAACAGGTGCCAATGAAAGGAAAACACCAGCAATAACAGCATGCCGATCACAAACGACGGCGCCGAAGACAGCACCAGTTCGCCGCCCGAAACGATTGACCGAACCCGCCGCGAACGGTTGGCGGTGAGGATCGCGCACACCAGCGCCAGCACCACCGCCAGCACGGCCGCGCTTAACGACAACTGGAGCGTGGCGCCCATCTGCTCGGCAATCGCCTGCTGCACCGGGATGCGCAAACGGTAGGACTCCCCCAGGTCGCCATGGGCCAGGCGCACCAGGTAATGGCCGTACTGCACGATCAGCGGCTGGTCCAGGCCGTACTCGGCGCGCACCCGAGCCAGCAGTTCCGGGGTGGGCATTGCGTCAGGCCCGCCGAGGATCGCCAGCGCGGTGTCGCCGCCACTGAAATTGACCGCGAGAAACGTCAAGGTGGCCGCGCCCCACAGAACGCCAATTCCAGCGAGCAGGCGCCAGGCAATGGCTTTGAACAGGCTCATGGTTGCCCCCGGTCCAGCCAGAGGCTGGTGAAAAACGGCACGTTGTGGGAGGTGTCGAAGATCACGCCCTGGACGTGACGGTTGTAGGCGGTGAGCACCTGGCTTTCTACCGAGGGCACTGCCGGGACGGTTTCAGTCAGGCGCTGTTGTGCTTCGCCATACAGCGCCTGCAACTCGGCAGGGTCACGGGAACGGCGAGCGGCACTGAGCACACGATCGACTTCAGCGTCGCGAAAGCGCCCGACGTTTTGGCCGATCATCTTGTCGGTGCTGATGGCCTGGCTGTGATAGAGCACGAACAGGGCATCAGGTGTATTGGTGTGCCAGTAGCCGCCCGCCAGTGCCTGGAATTTTCCGGCGTAGCGTTTCTCGGTGACACGGGTCAGCGGGAGCATTTCGATGGGCATCTCGAAGCCGACTTTTTTCAGGTCAGCCTGAATGGCCACCGAGACGCTGGCGGGAAAGGCCGGGTTGTCGTAGGACAGCAAAGTGGCCTTCAGGCGCTGGCCGTCTCTGGTGCGGTAGCCCTGGGCATCACGGCCGGTCCAGCCGGCGTCGTCGAGCAAGGCATTGGCGGCTTTCACGTCGTAGGCCAAGGCGTCGTTGTTGGGCTGGTAAAACCGGGTGTTGGCCGCGAGGAAGTCAGCCTTGGCGAGGTATTCGCCAAAACCGGAAATCCACGCCAGCCCTTCGCGGTCGATGGCTTTGGCCACCGCGCGGCGCACGCGCACGTCATCAAACGGCGGCTGCTCGACGTTGAACGTCATGCTGCGGCTCGGGTTGCCCTTGCGAATCCGGCTGCGCATCACCAGCTCAGGGTTGGCACGGATCGCGGCGGCATTCTGGGCCGGGGCATCCAGGGTGAAATCCGACTGGCCGGATTCCAGTGCGGTGAAACGAATCATGGCCTCGGGCACATAGCTCAGCTCGATGCGGTCCAGGTAGGCCTCCCCCGTGTGCCGCGTCACCGGGGGTGCCCAGTGGTAGCCGGGGCGCTTGATAAACACTGCGCCCTGGTCGCGGGTGTAGCTCTGCAACAGGAACGGGCCGCTGCCGACGGGGTGCTCGGCGATGGTCTTGGGTGCTTCGCGAATCTGTTTGGGCGAGACCATCCCCAGCCAGGACTGTGCCAGTACGTCGAGAAAGGGCGTGTAGGGTTCGCGCAAGTGGGCTTCGAAGGTGTACTCATCGATAACCTTGCCGTCCAGATACGGCGCGATATAGGCCGCCGCCAACGGGGACTTGGTCGCCGGGTCGCGCATATGCTCCAGGTTGGTCTGCAACGCGCGGGCGTTGAAGCGTTCGCCGTCGCTGAAGGTCACGTCGTCGCGCAGGTGAAAGGTGTAGGTTTTGCCGTCGTCGGATATTTCCCAGGAACGCGCCAGCCACGGGCTGATAGCACCCTGCTCGTCCTGATACACCAGGCAATCGAAGAGAATCCGGCCCATCCATTGGATATTGCCATTGGATAACGCATGAATATCAAAACTGCCGGCATCGGCGGCGGCCGACACTCTTAACGTGCCGCCCGGGCGCCCGGGCGCTGTTTCATGAAAGTCGGTGGCGGCATACGACACCACGCCATTATTGACACTGCCATCCGCCATGGAAGTTGAACTTCCTGGCTCAGCAGGCGGCGCACAGCCCCCCATCGACAGGGGCAGTAACAGCCCCGCAAACAGTTTCAGGTAGTTGGTCAACGTCGCTTCCCTGGAAGAACTTCATGGACACTTAAAGTTTGCATCTTGAAGAGGTAATGCAGTGAACATGCCACTCTTGGAGATTGCTCTTCCACGGCCATAAAAGACGGAAAAACCCCGCAGAGCAGGCGCCTATCATCAAAATACTTATATGAATATGCCCAATGTAATGCCACTGATTGTTGATAGCCTTACACACTGCCCGAGCGCTGTTGCCTTTGCGACAGTTGCAAAAAAACCTCACACAAACAATGACTGTTGAGAATCAAACATCGCGCCAAAACAAAGTACCGCGCCAGACAGCCGGACTCCATTAAACGCCGCTGTTTATGGCCAAACAGCCTTGGCATAAAAACTGCTCAAGGGAAAACAGGCATGACTATTCGAATAGAAAGCTGGGGCTCTTTTATCTATTCACAAGGAACACGCTTAATGAATCAACATGTTCGGGGAGCGCTGCACGGTTTGACACTTGCGGTACGCCAGGCCACCTGGCTGGGGCTCGGTTCGGCGCTGGTATTTTCCACCGCCGCCTACGCCGATGACGACGCATCGCCACGGCTCAAGACGGTGACGGTAGAGGCACAGAAAGTGACGGCCGTTGAGGCGGCGCAGAGCCAGTTGTCCGAGGTGCCGGGGGGCACCAGCGTGGTGGACAGCGAGCAGGTGGCAAAAGGACGAACCGCTACCTTGCAGGACACCCTCGCCTATCAGCCGGGTGTGTTTGTGCAATCCACCGGCGGCAACGACGCCGCCAAGATCTCGATTCGCGGATCGGGTGCGAACACCTCGCCCGGGTACTTTCGCGAAGGCATCAAGTTCCTGTTCGACGGCCTGCCCATCACCGGCCCGGGCGGTACGCCCTATGAGTTCCTGAACGGTTCCGGGGTGAACTACACCGAAATCCTGCGGGGCGCGAACGCCTTCCAGTACGGTGCGTTGAGCCTGGGAGGCGCGATCAATTTCGTCAACCAGACCGGCTACACCGCACCCGGTGTGCGCCTGCGCGCCGAGACCGGCAGCTACGGCTACAACAAGCAAAGCGCAAGCGTGGGTGGCGTGGAGGGTAATTTTGATTACTACCTCAATGCCGACAACTACCGCAGTGATGGCTACCGCGACTATAGCCTGTCGAAAAGCCAGGGCGTGGTGGCCAACTTCGGCTACCGCTTCAGCCCGCAGCTGGAAACCCGGGTGATGCTGCGTTACCGCGACGAGTTCCACAACGACCCAAGCGCCACCACCCTGGATGCCGTCAAGCATCACTCCGATCGCGCCAGTGCAACCGCCGAAAGCAGCGGCGCCGGCAGCCGGCGCCCCGGCAGCGTGTGGGCGGGCAGCAAGACCACCTACACCTTCGATGACGACGCCACCCTGTCAGTGGGTTTTGTCTACTACCAGTACGCCCACAACAACAGCCCGAACAGCCCGAGCAACCCCAGTTATTGGGACTGGCATGACCTGAGCGCCGTGATCAATTACGACCGCAGCGACACCTGGTTCGGCCACGAAAGCCGCTCCAGCGTGGCCTTCACCTCCACCGAACACCTCAAGGGCGAGGTCAACTCCACGTTCGCCAACAAGCAGACCCGCAAGCTCGTTGACTACGGCTCATCGTTTGATCACGTGTTTTCCCTAGGCAATGACCTGGAACTGGTCGACGGCCTGTGGCTGACCAGCGGCGTCTCGGCCATCAACGTGCGCCGGCATGCCAACGTCAAGGAAGCCCTGGTCGCCAACACCACCACTTACCCCAGCGACGTGACCTACAACAACTGGAGCCTGGCGCCCCGCGTCGGTGTGCGCTACGAGTTCACGCCGCAACTGCAGGTGTTCGCCAACGTCAGCCGCTCCATTGATCCACCGGCCTCGTGGGAGTATTCCGGCTCGGGGCCGACCGCGCCCTACGTGAGGCCATTGGTTGAGCAGAAGGCCAACACGGTGGAGGTCGGCATCAAGGGTTCATCGGGTATCTTCGACGGCAGCCTGGCGATTTACCGTTCGTGGGTGCGTGACGAATTGCTCAACGTGCAGATCATTGCGCCGACGGCCACCGCCGCTGCGGTCACGGGCGCGTTCAATGCGACGCCGACCATTCACCAGGGCATCGAGGCGGGCTTGAACACGCGCCTGTGGGAAAACACCTCGGGCGAGAAGATCACCTTGCGCCAGGTCTATACCTACAACGACTTCTATTACCGCCACGACCCGACCTTCGGCGACAACCAACTGCCGGGCATCCCGAAACACATCTACCAGGGTGAGCTTCAGTACCAACATCCGCAGGGCTTTTACACCGGTGTGAACGTGCAATCCGTATCGCGTACTGCCGTCGATTACGCCAACACCTTCTATGCGCCCTCCTACACGATCTTTGGGGCCAACATCGGCTACGAAACACCGAAGAAAGACTGGAAGGTGTCACTGGACTTGAAAAACCTGACCAACGAGAAGTATGTGACCGCCGTACAGCCGCTCTACAACGCCGCAGGCCAGGACACGGCTTCGCTGTATCCGGGTGACGGCATCGGCGCTTATGTGGGGGTGGAGTACCGCTATTAGGCTTGCCAAATCGCGGACAAAAAAAAGCCCGCTCAATGAGCGGGCTTTCTGTGGTGACCTGGCGTTCAGTGTTCCAGGTTACCGAATATGGCGCAGCGGACGGGAACATAACTCAACCTCTAACCTGTTGATTTAACGCAAAACCAAACTAGAAAACATAATGCAAGTACTTAAATATGTACTCATTTTCTCTGGCTGACAAGCCCCTCACCGCTCGCGCCGCTAGAGCAACGCCAGCAACCCAATCGTGCGCCATTACCGCCGCATTTCCCGCGCACCGTGACCTATTAATAACCGGACACCACTCGATGCGTTTGCGGCTGCCAGCTTCAGCGCATCGGAGAAGATGTCAGCGAGAAGCGGGATTACACACCGGGCGTGTTCACCGCTGAACAGTACGTAAGGGGGAAATGGGTTTGCCCAGTGCGAAACACTGATCCAAGCGCCGGTGCCGCCGCAGGTGATCGACAAGGGCATCCCCACGGCGGGCCTGCTGGCGCACGTGATGGTGCCAAGTTCGCCGATTACCTACCATCCTGCGTTCAACGCTGTCGTAGTGGGTGGGTCAAACCGGCGTACTACTTCAACCCTTGGTCGATGCGCTGCGCGATGTGGTGCTGGCCCAGCGCGTGGTTCACGCTGACGAAACGCCGGTACAAATGCTGTTGCCGGGTCGGAAGAAAACCCACCGCGCTTACATTTTGGCCTACAACTCTACGCCGGTTTCGGCACTCAACGCCGTGGTCTACGACTTCAGCCCCAGCCGTGCTGGAGAACATGCGCGTTACCTCCTGGGCTCCTGGAACAGCAAGCTGGTCTGTGACCACTTCGCCGGCTATGTGGCTAGCTTCGTGCTGGGCATCACCGAAATTGGCTGCATGGCCCATGCGCGCCGCAAGTTCTTTGACCGGCATATGGCCAACAAAAGCCAGATGGCGGAGCAGGAGCTTCACTCGATTAGTGGGCTGTACAAAGTCGAAAAACACGCCAAGGAAATGAGTGACGAGGACCTTTGGCGATTACGCCAGGAAATGGCGGTGCCCATCGCTGGAAAACAGCATGAGTGGATGTTGGCTCCGCGTGCACTTGTGCCCGAGGGTTCGACCACGGCCAAGGCCCTAGATTACAGCCTGAAAAGCTGGGTAGCGCAGGCGCGCTACCTAGAAGAGGGTGCTGTGCGCATAGACAACAACCAGATCGAGAACTTGATCCGCGCGTGGGCGCTTGGGCGGTCGAACTGGTTAGTTGCTGGGTCGCTGCGCAGCGGCAAAAAGGCGGCGGTGATAATGAGCTTGATTCAATCTGCACGCTTCAATGGGCATGACCCGTACACTTATCTCAAGGATGTGCTCACGCGGCTGCCGACTCAGCGAGCCCTTCACTTTGAGCAATTGCTGCCTCATCAGTGGTCGCCTGCCTAACTTGCGCATGGGAGGTGCACTCAGGCTCGAATACTCGCAGCCGGAGCCACCGCGCAGTACCCTCATCCTGTCTTCGAAGCCGAAGCGAACAGGGCGTTAGACCGCGTCATGCAAGACGGCTTCGACATGTTATGGGATGTCTACCTCTCAATCCCTGACTCTCCTGCCCCTGTCGATTTGCTAAGCCCAACGGCGCATCAGCGTCGATGAATAATTGAGTTTCGAAAGTTTAGATAACATTAATGAGGGTGGATCATGGCTCAAACCGAAGTTCTCGTAGTCGGAGCTGGCCCAACTGGGCTCGCTCTCGCTCTCTGGCTAACCAAGCAAGGGGTTACCGTAAGAATCATAGATAAAAGCAGCGACTCAGGTGAAACGTTTTGCACAATGGCTCTTAAGGCGCGAACGCTGGAGTTCTATCGCCAACTCGGCTGGCCGATGCGGTCGTAGAGGCCGGCTATTAAAACTGCGAAAAACAATAGTGAAAGGCTAGACCAAGCAAAGGCCTGTCCAGCAACTATCCTCATTTATGAACTTGTTGTTGGGCGGATCGGTGGAGGAATCCACGCCTGTGGCTGCAGCACCTGCCCTCGATATTGAGAGTCGACCGGGTCTTACCTTCCACCCAGGGCTAGATGCGACTCAGCCCCCTGCACCTATAAAGGTGCGCATCAGGGTAATCGATCTTGATCGAGGTGACCATGAAGTAAATCCTCCATCCTGCCCTGCCGTTTGCACGCTTGGTTGACGTCCTGAATTTGCCCCTTTGTGCTGGATACCAACTCTCAGTTAAGTCGATGTCTCCGCTGACGAAGCCCTGCGCCAAACCGTTACCGTTTAGGCTTTGCCGGGGGCGCTTTGCACATGACACCATATCGACTTTCAACACTCCCTAGCTTCAAGTCGCGGGCATTAACACCGCGATATCCGGCTGGGGACGCCGCAGTCGATGTCCGATAAATTTGTTTCGCCGGACAGCTAATCGCGAGCGCACCATACCAAGATAACCGGGTCCGCTAGCCATTTCCGGCGACAAAGGTAAGGGGACAATCCATCTTCGCGAGCAGATAATCACCACGGTATCTTTGAGAATTTTCGCCTCCCGAGTTTTCTGCTCAGCATCCGTTGCAGTTCGCGAATCGCCTGAGCATAATTTTCAGCTCGGGCGCCCGCACCTACTCACTGGGGTTGCATGCAGGATCAGACTGGAGGGAAAAATGGGGGCGGGCAGCGCATGAATAAAATAATAACATTTAAATTCAAGAACTTAATAAAATAAAAACGTCTCCCACAAGCCGGGCTAACCTAAAACCAAATAGCTAGAGTCAGAGGGTTGCCGGGGACGTACTGACGAGAGTTGAGTCCACACGCCTCGGCCTAGGAGGTCTTGTTTCGCACATACACCCGGCTGGCCATGTCCTCGCCGACCAGCACCACTGCAGGACCAGGTGTAATGGCGTGCCACCCCACAGCCGAGCGAATCCCTTCCAAGATGTGTTCCACGATGACCTGGCTGCGCATCACCTGGGCGGCACTAGTAGAAAACGACTGTGCGATCGTCATTGAGCAGAATTCTGTGTTCAACGTGAAGTTGCACGGCGCGGGCGAGTACCTAGCATTCGGTGTCGCGACATTGGCCACCAGATCATCTGCAGTTGGGGCATGATCAATGCGCTGCAAGTTCGACTCGATGAGTGGATCCTCATCGTGGCCCGCCGTCACATAGTGGGCAGTGGCTGCGATGAGCTTCACCCCTAAGTTTATGGGTTTGATGGTAAGAACCCTCGACCTTGACGCTGAGTAGGATCGAGTGATGGATATCGATGATTTGGCCGGCCCATAGTCTTGATACGTCACCGCTCAGGATCTGTGTGTAACGGGCGAGAATCACGGTGTCGATCTTCTGCTCACGCACCATTTCCAGAAGTTGGCTTCCTGCTTGTTTTTTTTCAGAAGTGACAGGCAGGTAGTGAAAATCCAGCCTCTCATGCTCAGCTCTGCGCCTGAACTTCTCAAGGTTCGATACGATCAAGACCAGTTCCATTGGCAAATGATCGACACTGTTGCGGTACAGCAGGTCATTCAAGCAATGGCCCATCTGAGACACCATCATCATGACCCGCGGCTCCACTGACGTGTCATAGGTGTTCCATTCCATGCCGTAGCAGGCTTCGCGCGAGTCGCTCAGCGCAACGCCGTGGCGCAACTCCACGCAAACGCGCATGAAGAACTTTTACGTTAGGCCGAAAAAATTCAACGACTGATGGAGCTGAAGTATGTACGCATTGACTAGTACAATATCGCCCAAGCCCATTGCCCCTTCATGTATGCGCCTTACTGCAATCAGCATTATGAAAATTAGGCCGGTGGATATGATGAAGACCTGCCCAATGCTCAAACAAACAAACGTCCACTCATTCCTGGCAGATGCGTCCTCCCGCTTTCTCAACGCAGCATCGAGACGCTGAGCCTCATGATCTTCTGCGCCGAAGTATTTCACCGTCTCGAAATTTAGAAGACTATCAATTGATTTGCTGCTGGATTCAGCGCTCGCCTCGTTGAGCGCGCGACGGAAACGAGTGCACCACGCGCTAATGGAAATTGTAAACCCTGCGTAGGCAGCCACAGTAGCCAAAGTCACCAATCTGAAGATCGCACCGAAGAGGTACCAAAGAATGGTTCAGACAAGCACGACCTCGAAGGCGATAGGCACCAGAGAGAACAAGACTGTCGATAGAATGACCGGGATACAGTGGGTACCCGCTCGATTTAACGCGCTACCCCCTCCCCTGTCTTCCGATCAAGGTGGAATCTGAGACTGAGCTGATGCAGCCTCTTGAAGATGCGAAGTCCTGACAAGCGAGTTGCGTTAGCGTTGACACGGACGAATACTGCGGTCCGCAGCTCATCAAAGACGGTAGCCATCAGTCGGCCGCCGCCGTAGGCGAGTACAAGGCCAACCGGTGTCGCAAGATCCCCCGTGTTTACCTCCAACTTCAAGCGATCGATTTCCCGCAGGAAATTCAACTGTTTTTCCAGTGCTAAGACCGTCATGACGCTTACCCTTGTGATTCTGCACTCAGCAATACCCATTCGAAGAGCGTGTAGGTAGGTCCAGGAAGAATAATTTTTATTTGCCTTCCAACTAGTAAACAGTTAAACCCAAGCCGTGTCATAAGGAACTATCATGATCATCATTCCTGCCCTGCTGCCAGCACCTTATGTGTTACCAAAAACCGCAGAAACCGGGAGTTGCCCGGGGGCGAAAGCAGTTGCCGCTGATTTTCCGGCGCTGTTGAAGGAACAATGCCAGCTTACTTCGGCGAGCGTCGACGTCCACAGCGCACCCCGAGACGACATCGGACACGCCAACACGTGTAAGAACGCCTATATTCTCGGTATTCCTTTCGAATGCAGAGTGCCCGCTTCCCTTAATGCCTTGGCGCAGCCCGCAAGCGTGCTCACCTGGATACAGACTGACGTGGCTCGAACGTCGGCGCAGCCGCCCCGGGCCCGGCCTTCTTATAAGCCCGAACCCGTGCTCTCTGACTTCAATCTTTTTAAAGGAAGAGCCTGTCGAACAGGGGCTCAGTGATCACACCGAAGACTTCTGGATCGCCATAGGCGCGCGCCGAAAGCATGGCGCCATGGACCGCTGCCATGAACATCTCTGCTTCGGCACGCGCATCACTGGACAACACCAATACTCCCTGTTTTGCCCCTCGCTCTAGTACAGAGGTTATCCAGGCCGAAAGCGAGCGAAAATGGGCCCGCACCTCCAAAACCACGTCTTGAGGCATCACCGAGATCGGCTGCATGGCACACGCATGCCGTAAGTTCTTCGAACTGCATGCGGCAAACAAAAGCCAACTGGCTGAACAGGCACTTCACTCAGTCGGCGGCCTGTACGAGATCGAGCGGCAAGCCAAAGACATGGACGATGAAGAACGCAGGCGATTACGTCAGGAAATAACGGTGCCCATTGCAGCAAAGTTGCATGAGTGGATGCTGGTTCAGCGCGAGCTTGTGCCAGAAGGCTCAGCGACGGCCAAGACTTTGGATTACAGCTTGAAACGCAGGGTAGCGCTAACGCGCTACCTGGATGATGGTGCTGTGCCCATCGACAATAACCCGGTCGAAAACACGATCAGGACATGGGCGCTTGGGCGCTCCAATTGATTGGTTGTTTGCCGGATCTCTGCGCAGCGGCAAACGAGCGGCCGCGATCATGAGTTTGATCCAGTCGGCGCGGCTCAACGGGCATGATCCATATGCTTACTTGAAAGACGCTGTGGCTCGACTGCCAACACAGCGTGCAAGTGACATCGCCGAGCTGCTGCCGCATAAATGGGCTCCTCAGGTGATGTAAATCTGAATGCATCCTCTTGGACGAGCCGTCAGTTGCATTGAACTACGAGGGTAAACGTTGATTAGGGGGTTTACTTCAAAGGGGATTCAATATAATTTTAAATTGTGCGCACACTAACCGTTGTGCCCCTTGATATTAAATAGGAGGATGCTATGTCACCGTTAAACGTGATGAAGTTCTAAACGATCAAGCTGTCACCCCCTCTCTCGAAAATCTTGAAACACGCTGGTCTCAACGTTGGCAGCTCGAAGGCACTTACGCCTTTGACCACGCAGCCCAACGCGACGCCGTGTTCTCAATTGATACGCCCCCGCCGACGGCTTCAGGCTCGCTGCATGTCGGCCATGTCTTCAGCTATACCCACACAGATATCATCGCTCGATTCCAGCGTATGCGAGGCAAGGCTGTGTTCTATCCCATGGGATGGGACGACAACGGATTGCCTACCGAACGCAGGGTCGAGAATTTCTATGGGGTACGCTGCGACTCGCTGGCAGCCTATCAGCCTGGTTTCAGGCCATCTGAGCCCGCTCCTTTAAAGCGAGGTGACTTTACTGTCATCAGTAGGCGCAACTTCATCGAGTTGTGTCACGAACTGACAGCTATTGATGAGCAAGCATTCCGTGCACTCTTCGTGCAACTGGGCTTGTCCGTTGATTGGAGCCTTTCATATGCCACCATTGATGAGCGCTCCCAACGAGTAAGTCAGCGCGCTTTACTTCGTAACTATCAGCGTGGCGAACTTTATAGCCAGGAAGCGCCTTGCCTGTGGGATGTAACGTTTCAGACAGCCGTGGCTCAAGCAGAGCTTGAAGAGCGCGAGGTCGATGGTGCATATCACGAACTCGTCTTTGAGTCAGCGGATGGTGGCGCATTGAAGGTTGCTACCACTCGGCCTGAGCTACTGATGGCATGCGTGGCGCTGGTAGCTCACCCGGACGACGTTCGCTATCAGGAGCAGTTCGGGCAATCCATGCGCTTGCCGATTTTTGACTTTGAGGTACCGCTGCTGGCACACCCTTTGGGTGATCCTGATAAGGGCACCGGCTTGGTCATGGTCTGCACCTTTGGCGATCTTACCGATGTGATTTGGTGGCGGGAATTGCAGTTGCCAACGCGATCGATACTGGGAAAAGATGGGCGCCTGTTGCTTGAGACGCCTTCCTGGTTGACGACACCCCGTAGCCAGCAAGCCTATGCAGGCTTGGCCGGCCGTAATTTGTCTCAGGTTCGTACACTGCTCGTGTCGATGCTGCGCGACTGCAGCGCCATGCAAGATGAGCCACGACCGATTCGACACTTTGTAAAGTTTTTCGAAAAAGGTGACCGACCTTTGGAAGTTCTCGCCACTCGGCAGTGGTACTTGCGCAATGGCGGACGCGATATGAGCCTGCGGAACTCGTTACTTACCTCTGGCCAGGCGCTGGACTGGCATCCGCCGCATATGCTCAGGCGTTACGAGCACTGGGTCGGTGGTTTGAATGGTGATTGGTTAATCAGTCGTCAGCGCATGTTCGGCGTGCCGATACCGTTCTGGTACAGCCTGAACGCACAAAGCGAAGCGCAATACAGCGCTCCGATTATTGCCTACGAGGAAAGCTTGCCAGTTGATCCGAGCCTGGATACTCCGCCAGGGTATCGGCCAGAACAACGTGGGCAACCGAATGGTTTCATCGGCGAACAGGACATCATGGATACGTGGGCCACCAGCTCGCTGACGCCTCAAATCGCAGGAGGGTGGGGAGATGACGACGCATTGTTCGCCAAAATATACCCCATGGATCTCAGGCCTCAAGGTCACGACATAATCCGCACTTGGCTATTCTCAACTTTGGTACGCAGCCATTTTGAACACCGTTGCGTGCCATGGCGTAATGTCGCGCTCTCTGGGTGGATTCTTGATCCTGACCGTAAAAAAATGTCTAAATCCAAGGGTAACGTGGTGACCCCTCAAGACTTGCTCGACCAGCATGGAAGTGACGGCGTGCGCTACTGGGCAGCCTCAGCGCGGCTCGGCAGTGATACAGCCTTTGAGGAACAGCAGATGAAGATCGGCCGCCGTTTGGCCGTCAAGCTGTTCAATCTATCAAAGTTGGTTCAAGGTTTTGCGAAGGATGACAACGGAGATATCGACCAACCGCTGGATCAGGCCATGCTTAAACGCTTGGACTGCGTAGTCCAGGACGCTACGTTCGCCCTTGAGGCGTACGACTATAGCGTGGCGCTCTCGCGTATCGAAGGGTTCTTTTGGTGGTTTTGCGATGACTACGTCGAGTTGGTCAAGCGTCGCGCCTATCGACCAGAAGACCATTCGGCCCGTAATGCTCTTGCACATGCACTGAGCGTGCAACAGCGACTGTTTGCGCCATTTCTGCCATTTGTGTGCGAGGAAGTATGGCAATTTTGGAATTGCGGCTCAGTGCACAATGCGTCTTGGCCGCAAGGGGATGCTTCTCCTGACGCGTCTAGTGAAAGCTTATTGATGAGTGTTAGTGCCGTGCTATCCGCGATTCGCAAAGCAAAATCTGACAGCCGCCAATCCATGAAGGCTCCGGTAGCACGTGTTGAACTGGTTGACAGTGCTGCGCGGCTTGAAGTGATAAAAGGCGTTCGCCAAGACTTGATCGAAGCAGGTCAGGTTGAGGCTTTGGTGTTTATAGAGGGAACTGAGCAGCAGGTCGGTGTATGGCTGAAGTGACGCATACTTAAAGGCAAGTCTATTCGCGGGGCGATCAAGGAGATCGCTTCGCGTGCACGTGTATAGTCGTCCATCAAACACTTGGTTCATATACCAAACAGAAGATATGCCGTAGTGGTTTGACCTGCAACCAGATCTCATTCCGTCAGGCATCTCAGTAGTTAGAGCTCCTACCTGCCTAGATTGCTGCCGTCAAAGTTATCGCGTTGGGTGGGTTTACCAACCGCTTACCCCACAGACCCGTAGGTGCTGAACTACCGCATACGGCTCCTGCCTTGGATGGGTGACGCGAAACGATCCTCAGGGTAAGGATGTGCACTCTTAGGGCTCGGCATATTGAGGTCAGCAAAGCGTCCAAGACGTGACCATTGAAGCCGATGACGCTGACTGCGACGCTTGTAGGCTTGCCGCTAGAGACGACACACTGCCAGACGAAAACCGCCAAGACATATCAGTTTTCCGGCACCGCGTGGTAATTGAAGTAACCGCTTATCACACGTTTTAGCCATCGCCCTTGAATCCGGATAAGGTCATGACGCCGGCGACTCAACTCCTCACGGATCGCAAGAAGGGTCGCACGCATACACTTTTTGACAGTCAGTGGCAGTACTTGCATACCATGGCGAAAAAGGCGGTGTTAACGATCCACCTCGACTCAGCCAGCCCCCCGCATCGTTTTCCATCCTGCCGAGGCTTTTTCCTCACGCCCAATCCCTCCTAATGCCAATCGTCCGGCACCTCAAACAAACATATTGTGATCTGTAATAACACTAGCTAGCAAGATCCACACGTCACCCGACTTTGTTCCCTTGTATCTGCCAGCAACGCCGGAGGTAGCCAGGGCAATGATGATGGCGAGAGCGAAGTCACAACTCAGAATCACAAATAAAAGAAGTTGGAAACAACTTGAGTACTACATCATCCGCTGCCGCTGGTCGCGAACCTGTCGCTGTTGTAGGTGCAGGCCTGATCGGTAGAGCTTGGGCAATTGTGTTTGCTCGCGCAGGGCACCCTGTACGTTTGCACGACATGGATGAGCAAGCCGTGGCAAGCAGCCACGGCTATATCGAGGCCAGATTGAATGAGCTCGCTGAATTCGATCTACTGAATGACACCCGTCCACCGTGCTGGAGCGCATTACCTGCGTTGCGGATCTGGGTGAGGCGTTACGGGACTCTGTTCTCATGCAAGAAAACGTGCGAGAAACCGTCGAGGCTAAGATCGACATCTTCTCTCGCATGGACGCCTTAGCTCCAATGAATCGCCCCGGATTCTCTAGATACCTTGCAAGTTCATTACGTAACGCTTTTCAAACTCTACCGGCGACAGCTTATTGTTGAAACCATAACGACGTTTTGCGTTGTAGTACATCTCGATGTAATCGAACACATCGCTACGAGCATCCTCCTGCGTGGTGTAAGTTTTTCGTTTGATCCGCTCCCGCTTTAGAAGCTGAAAAAAGCTTTCGGCCACGGCATTGTCATGGCAGTTGCCACGACGACTCATGTTGGCGACTAAGTTGTTCGCCTTCAAAAAGCTGCGCCAATCGGAGCTACTGTATTAGCTGCCCTGGTCGCTGTGAACCATCACTTCCTGCTTCGGCTTTCGTCTCCAAACCGCCATCAATAACGCATCAATGGCCAAATCACTGGTCATTTGCGACTTCATTGACCAGCCAACGACCTGACGAGAAAACAGATCCAGCACCACAGCCAAATACAGCCAGCCTTCATGCGTACGAATGTAAGTGATGTCGGTGACCCAAACCTTGTTGGGTTCCACGACATCGAACTGGCGCTTCAGCAAATTGGGTGAAGTGACCGGTGGCTTACCGCCGTATTTTCCAGGGGGACGTCGATACCCTGTCTGAGAGCGCAGCCCTTCAAGACGCATCAGTCTTGCCACACGATGGCGGCCACACACTTCACCCACTTCGCGCAGATCGTCATGGATTTTTGCGATAGCCATAAACGCCGCCACTTTCCAGCCATGAATGCTTGATCAAACCCAGCAGTCGCTGGTCGTCTTTGGCGCATGAAGATTGCGGTTCAGACAACCAGGCGTAATAACCACTGGGATGGACTTTCAGCGTCTGGCAAAGCCGTCGAATGGAGTTCGCCCGCGCGCTGCGTGATAAAGGCGTACTTCAGCCGCACTCCTTGGCAAAGTACGCGGCGGCCTTTTTAAGATGTCTCGCTCTTCAGTGACACGCTTGAGTTCCGCTCGCAGGCGACGCAGTTCAGCGTACTGATCATCATCCTGCTGGCGCTCCTCTTGAAATTTGCTGTAGCGCTTTATCCAGGCATGGAGGCTGTGCGCCGACACGCCAAGACGGGCCGCCACATCGGCGACGGCTAGCCTCTTTTCGGTCACTTGATTGACCGCTTGGATTTTGAATTCTCGGGGTAACGTGGGTTGTTCATGGCACCTCCTGATTGGCCTCAGTTTAAGGCAAAGAGGTGTCTAGGAAACTCGGGGCGATTCAATCCGTCGTCGACGACGAATCACAGAAGATGAAGATTCCAGGCCCCAGGATGACTCGCCGCAAGCCTGCTGCGGGCATGGCATTGAAGAAATTGGACAACCTGGTTGAGGTCCTCGGCTTAGCACGCTCCGTTTTAAAAGCGACTATCCAATCCTGTTCGCCTGGGTGTACCGGTAGAGGCTCAGTCTGTGCTGGCAGTCCTCCCGAACTTGTAATTACCCCGCCATGCTCGGAGTGAATCGACACCTGAAAGAACGCATGCCCGATCTGATCGTTGGCCAACTCAAAAGCTGTCTGGAGCAGTAGCGCTGCACACGGAAATCCATCGTTAATAATATATCGAATGTACTTCACACGTTGTTCAGCCGAAGAAGGTGGGGAAGACGACGAACTCAAACTGCTCAAGAACGTCTTGGTCACGTTCGACCTTGGCGCGCAGGATGGTCCCTTCCCATGCACTGACCGGAAAGCTAACGACCGCCTCTGCAGGTGCAGGGGACTTCAGTTTTCCGGCCCCGCCGGCCTGTTGAATACAGGTCGCGAGCGCATCAGTCCAAGCCTTGTACATGCCTTTCAGTCGCGCCCTGACGTCGTCATTGCGCGCCATCTCAGCACTGAAGTTACCAATCAGGCATCCCTTCTGAAATTCTTGGGCGACCACCATGTCGGCGTATGCCTTTAAGTGATCACGCAGACGCACACTGGATCGACCGAAGGGTCCAGAAGACGCGCACGGCGTTCCGCCCCGCCTTCCCAAAAACGCTCCAGCACAAAGAGTGCAAGCGCTTCCTTGCTCTCAAAGTGGTTGTAGAAAGAGCCCTTGGGTACGCCGGCTGCGCGGGTGATGTCTTGCACTGCACAGCCGTTGAAACCGCTCAGGTGAAGCGTCTCAAGCCCTGCATCAATCAGTTGTTTACGAACACTATGTCTTGCCATGGGAGATACGCCTATCGAGCCTGAATAATATGACCAGTCATCTCCAAGTCAAGCTGAACCCGTCTGACTTACGTCGGGCGTAAAAACCCACTGGCAACACCATCCCCATGTTGCCGCCAGTGGGGCATTGCCTAGTAGCCGATGGTGAACCGTGCGCGCTCGTGCTCAGGATGTTCCAGTTCATTCACCACAGCGATTGCGTAGTCCTCAAAATAGATCCAACAGCGACCCATGCCATCCTGGATGACATCGTCTTTACCCAAGCGATACGGCCCGGTGCGCACACCTGGCTCGATCAACATCGCAGGACTGAAGTAGGTGCAGTTTATGTCGGACTCACGCAGCACCTTAAAGGTTTTGACGTGCGAGGATGCAATCGGAACATACTATTGCGGCCAGTGCCCCGACTCCAGCACGGTTACCCCAGGTTTGAACCAAAGCGAGCCGGCGCCGCCTGCAACCAGCACCTGCGGGACCTTGGCGATCTCAACGGCTTTGATAACTAGCTCAGTGACGCTGACCAGTTCGTCGGTATAGGACAAATCAGAGAAATAGCGCTGATCTTCCTTGTATGGACCGTAGGCGCTTACAACCGCGTCAAAGCCAGAAATGATGTCGGCCAGGCGATCGGCGTTACTCAGGCCGTTTTTTTTATAGTGTTGATGCTGCTGGGCAGCTTTTCTGGCCTGCGGGCGACGGCGGTGACATCGTGGCCGCGGCTCAACAACTCGCTGATGACAGTGCGGCCAATCCGGCCGGTGGCGGCAAGAACTACAACTTTCATATTAAAAAGCCTCCAAGTATGAGGACGACAAGCTGCAGTGATCGCAGCACTTCAATTTGAAGCTGCGCCATCACTCAGCGTTGGGTGGTCGGTGTAGTGTTTAGCGCCCCCTCCGTAGAAGGTCGAGCGGTCATAGGCATTCAGCTACGCGCCCTGACGGAAGCGCGCTGGAAGATCGGGGTTGGCAATAAACTGCCGGCCGAAGGCAACGGCGTCAGCACGACCTTCGAGAATCGCTTTTTCGACCGTCTCCCGGGTGAAGCCTCCAGCTAGGATCAGTGTCCGCGGCTAGAACTCTCGGAGGGCATCGACATTGTTCGGTGTGCCGGTCTCCATGCTGTCACCGGTGCGGGCCTCAATCAGGCTCACATAGGCCACATTCAAATTGTCCAGACTGCTCAGCACGTACTAGTACAAACCGATTGGGTCTGCGTCTCCGACATCGTTGTAGGTGCCGAACGGGGAAAGACGGACTCCGACTCGATCAGCACCCCAAACATCGATGGCCGCCTTGGTGACTTCCAACAACAGGCGAACTCGGTTCTCAACGGAACCACCGTAGGCGTCGGTTCGGTGGTTGGATTTGGAGTGAAGGAACTGCTCCAGCAGATACCGTTGGCACCGTGGACTTCAACACCATCGAAGCCAGCGGCCAGAGCCTTACGTGCCCCTTGGCGATATGCCTTGACGATCCCTGGGATCTCATCGAGTTCCAAGGCGCGGGGCGTCTCGTACGGTACGGTTTTCCACTCCGGCGTCAGGGATTGTTGATCGGTGATCGGAATTGCAGACGGCCTAACAGGCAATACCCGCCTGGTTGGAAGCTGGAGTGCGGGGACCGCCCTACGTGCCAGAGTTGTTGGAAGATGATGCCGCCATTCTTGTGGACGGCCTCGGTTACTTTCTTCAGCCAGCCACCTGCTCGGCGGAGTGAATGCCTAGTGTGGCAGGGTAGTCCTCTCCATATGGAGTGACCTGGGTCGCCTCCGAAATGATCAGCCCACCTGGTGTGGCTCGCTGACTGTAGTACTCAGCAGCGTGCTCGTTGGGGACATTTCCCTCAGCGGCGCGCATACGGGTTAGTGGCGCCATCACCACGCGGTGCGACAGCTTGTACTGGCCCAGTTTGACAGGGGAAAGAAGCGTGGAATCGATCATCAAGACTCTATCCAGTTAGGGTGAGAACAGAGCGGACCTAGGTCGGAGGCGATCGGTGTGCCCGCATGATGAAACTAATACGACCGGCCATATTGATTCCGTCAACAGCTTTCCGGCAGACTTCGGACACGTCCATAGGCCCCCTCTTCAGCTGAAAAGGGCAGCGTAAGGCGTGCCGATGACGTCTTTGATCATGAATATCTCAGACATCCACTTCGACGAGCGGTGAGTACTTGTCTGAGGTATCGATATTTTTAAAAAGGTGAAATTTACGATATACCAGCAAATTAAAAAGCCTGATACATGAGCAAAAGGAATAGCTGTATGACTTAGTGGGATACGAATATTTCTACTTAGGCTCTGTAATCTTTCTGAGTAATTATGTAGATTTAAATAATTACATCTTGAGAGACCGCCATGAGCACAGCCCTGCCGACGCTGCAAGCCATCCATTACTTTGAGGCGGCCGCCTGACACCGCAGCTTTACAAGGGCTGCCGAGGAGCTTCACATCACGCAAAGCGCTATCAGCAAACAGATATCTAACTTAGAGCAGAGCTTAGGGATTGTTTTGTTCGAGCGCACCCGAAGAGGTTCCGATCTGACATTAGAAGGGTATATTCTTCTCACAACTACTCAAACCATTTTGAAGAACTTAGAGCGTGTATCGACTCATTGCATAGTCAACAGGGCACGATTGAAAACTGAAAAATTGATTATAGTTGATCTTGAGTATTAGAGCCAAAGGTCCTTGGTATGGATAAAAACACCAAAGCACTCCCCCCAGTGGGTCCTCTGGTTTTCTTCGAAGCTGTAGCTCGGACAGGCAGCTTTACGCTGGCCGCCGAGGAGCTGTTCATCACGCAAAGCGCCGTCAGCAAGCAGGTGAAGAAGCTGGAGGACAACCTTGGGTTTGCGCTGTTTACACGCAAGTACCGCGGGGTTGTGCTGACCGAACCTGGGCGTGAGCTATACGAAGGTGTGCAGCCGGCGCTAGAGTCTTTCCGCGAAACCGTCCAGCGGGTGCGCAAATGGTACGACCAGAACACCATCAGCGTGGTGTGCACGCACGCGGTCGCTCACTACTACCTCTTCCCCAAACTCGCCCACTTCCAGCAGCAGTTCCCCGACATTACGGTCAACGTGGTGGCCACCAACCAGCTTTCCGCCCCACTGTGCTTGAACTATGACTTCGGCATTCTCTACGGTGCGGGGGAATGGACAGGCCTTTCCGGTGTGAAGTTGTTCGATGAGATCGTGTACCCCGTTTGCAGTGCAAAATTCGCCGCCGAGCAGGTGGAGTCACTTGATGACCTGTTGAAGCTCCCGCTGGTCCAGATCGACAACGAGGGCTGGAATATCATGAACTGGAATGACTGGCTCGGGCAGTTCGGGAAGACGTTCAAGCCTACCGGCAAGGTCATCACCTACAACCAAGTCACCTTGGCCTTGAACGCTGCGGAAAGAGGATTGGGGATCGCTCTGGGCTGGGAGTTCATGGCTAGAGAGATGATCGAGAAAGGCGCTGTGAAGGCGTTGCAGCAGTTCGAGCTAAAGACCGGCTTCTCAGACTTCCTCGTTCACTCGAACAAGGCCAAGCTCTCGAACGCATGCAAGATTTTTGAGGAGTGGCTGCTGCAATCAACCGCTGACGACCGATAACGGTGTCAGCGGTTAGCCTTCAGGCTTACTCGGCCACGTAGGCGAAGGCCTGTACCTCGACCACGTAGCCGCCGGCAACGAGTGCGCTCTCGACGCAGGCGCGCACCGGCTTTGGTCGGCCATCCAACCACTTCTCGTAGACAGCATTGAAGGTCTCGAATTCGGCGATGTTGGTCAGCCACACCTGAACACGCACTAGGTCATTCAGCGTGGCGCCGACTTCCTCCAGCAAGCCAGTCACTTTGCCAAGGACTTCAATGGACTGCTCTTCCAGTGAAGCCGCAGTATTGGTAGCGACCTGACCCGCGGTCTCTACAGTGCTCCCGTAACGGACGACCTGGGCTATGAGGTGGTTTTCGTGAAGACGTTTGATCATTCGATCCTCTCTGCAATGGATGAGTGCTGACCCAGCCCGCCGGTATCAAAGCCGGGCGGGCTATGTGCAGCTAAGGGTAGTCCTTAGATATCGCCACCAGCGTTGCTGGATTCGTGCTTGAGCCGAATGCCGGCCCCGATGGCCTTCAGGGGATCAGGCGGTACCCAGGACGGGTTGCTGTTATCGAAGATGAAATCCAGCTCTTCACTTGGGATGCCGCAGATGTAGTCGGCCATGTAGTAGCCGAGGTAGGTGCCCTTGGCCACACCTACACCGTTGCAGCCAACGATGGTGTAGACGCCTTCTGCGGACTTCTTGAAGACCGACTGGTGATTCAGCGTCATGCACAGCATCCCGCCCCAGGTGTATTCAAAATTCTTGTGGGCCAAGAACGGGAAGCGCGCCTCGTAAGACCGGCGGTGCTGCTTGAAGGCCATTTCCAGGCCCTCGGCGTTGCTGTTCAAGCTGCGCTCGTAGTTGAGCGAGTTGCGCACGAAAATACGCCCGTCAGTGGTGAAGCGCACGGTGGTTCCGGCTGGGTGCGCGGAAGTGGTGCCCCATGGCTTTACGCCGTCGAAGTACTTCTTCAACTCGTCCGGTGTCAGCTTTTCGGTAAGGCTCGCGTAGGTGAAGATCGGTGCCAATCGATTCTGCAGGTGGCCGAACTCCTCGTTGAACGAACTGGTGGTCTGGATCACGGTGCTAGCTTCGATCGAACCGCCCAGGAAGTTGAGCTTATGCGGCGAGCCATACTCACAGCTGACCACCGGGCTGTTTTCGAACAAGGTGACATTTTTGGGCAGCGCAGCAGCCAGGCCTCTGATCAAGGAAGAAGGGTTGATCAGGATGTTACCCGGCGTGTACACCGCCATGCGGTAGTAGTCAGTACCCAGTCGCTTCTTCAGCGCAGCGCCTTCCACGACCTCGTACTCAAAGCCGGAGGCCTTCAAGGTCTCGACGAAGTGGTCCAGGCCGGCGACGTTGCTCTGCTCATGGGCGGACATGTACTTGCCGGCGTTCTGCCAGGCGCAATCGATGGAGTGCTTGTCCTTGAGGGATCGTAGGCGCTCGATGGCGAAGTTGTTGAGCTTGAACAGCTTGTGGTCGTGCTCGACGTTCGACTTGCCAGCATCCAGGTTGTGCGGCACATCGATCACGAAGCCTGCATTGCGGCCGGACGTGCCTTGCCCAACACCCAGCGCATCCACAATCGCGATTCTTGCACCGGGATTCAACTCGGCCAGGCGCTGCGCCACTGCAACGCCCGTGTAGCCGGCGCCAATCACGGCGTAGTCGAACCTCTTCCTGCCTTTGAGTCTTTCACCCAGCTTCTGCCCATGGGACGGGGATGTTTCATACCAGCCCAAGTTTCCGTCGACGATCGGGAACTTACTAATCTTTTGCATGGCTACCTCCAAAGGTGTTGTTGCAAGCATCCAGTAATCACCAATGGCTGACTAACGAAAAAACGGCATTTAGGTATTCCAGATGCTCATATTTCAACGGAAGGCTGCATTACCCTGCTCCGGTAAAGAAAGGCCAGTAGCACCTAGGCGGCGCGATTACTGCGACCCCTTCTTCGAAACCCTTCTAGCGCAGAGCTTTGAGATTCCTCACTCTAGGGCCAGCCGGTGACCCTGGGCGTGTCACTGTGAAAAGTATTCCATTCCAGAATCTATGGATTCCAACATATCCGTTGTTTTCGCTTATCTAATCCTCGATAGTTTCCTCGCAGCAACTCAATGAACTAACCACAAGCATCCATCACTTTGCTTGAGGGCCGCTGCTGCCGTAAGTCCGCGAAGCCGCTTCAATTGCTCCCTGAGGTATCCATGAGCAAACTGATTTTGACGCTCGTCTGTAATGATCAAAAAGGGATAGTTGCCGCCGTCGGAAATTGTATTTCTGTTCAATCGGGCAACATCACTGAGTGCGGCCAGTACGTTGACTCGGCCAACAACAAATTCTTCATGCGCGTCTGCGTTGAGCTCGGCCAGGGCGTCGCCCTGAGCGATTTCCGTGAGGTTTTTTCCTTCGTGGCGAGTGCCTATGGCATGCAATGGCAGATCTACGATGCAGCGTCCAAGCCGCGCGTGATGATCATTGTGTCCCAACTCGGCCACTGCCTGAATGACCTGCTCCATCGGCACAGCATTGAGCAACTGCCGATGGAACTTGTGTCCATCGTGTCGAACCATGAGCACTTTCGTCGCAGAGCCGAGCATGAGGGCCTGGCCTTCCACTACCTGCCAGTGACTCCCGCCAACAAGCAGGAGCAGGAGGACAAGCTGCTCGAAATGGTTCGAGACCAGCAGATCGACTTGGTAATCCTTGCCCGCTACATGCAGATCCTGAGCGATGACCTTTCACGTGCCCTCGCTGGACACGTCATCAACATCCATCACTCCTTCCTGCCTAGTTTCAAAGGCGCGCGTCCGTACCACCAGGCGCACAAGCGCGGGGTGAAGCTCATCGGGGCAACCGCCCACTACGTTACTGCGGACCTAGATGAGAGGCCGATCATCGAGCAAAACGTGCAGCGCATCGATCATGCCGCGACCGCGGAAGACCTTGTGGCCATCGGACGCGACACGGAGTGCCAAGTTCTGGCCCGTGCCGTGAAACTCCACCTCGAACACAGGATTCTGCTCAATGACGATCGCACAGTTATTTTCCACTAAGCCCCCCAAGTGATCCGCAGCAAGGCGATCGTCGAGCGCATCCTGGCCGAAGTGCGAACAGCTGTTGTCCAGCATTCAATCGCACCAGGACTGGCGGTGGTGCTTGTCGGTGAAGATCCAGCCAGCAGGGTCTATGTACGTAACAAGAGCGCCCAGGCCGAAGCCTGTGGGTTCAATTCTCGCCAGTTTGAGTTGCCAGTCTCGACCAGCGAGGTCGAACTCCTCGACTTGATCAACTCCGTGTCACGCCACGCCCGGGCAATCACCCCCGTCCCCGGCGGCGCTGGCCCTATGACCATTGCCATGCTCATGCGCGACACACTGGAGGTCGCTCTCAATCAGAACGAACAGTGACTTCCACCATCCCAAGCTTTTCCGCGTGCAACACATAAGGCTGCTGTGACCGGCAGCCCACAGAGCCACATATTAACAACAATAAAGGTGTAGCCATGTCCACTTCTGTATCTGAGCAGGTGCGCTCGCGCACGGCTTCAAACAACGACATATCACGATGCTTTCCATCGCCGGCGTGATCGGCGGGGGCCTATTCAGCGGTTCCGGTCATGCGATCGCAGCTGCAGGTCCTGCCGCCATCCTGGCCTACATGATGGCGGGGGCACTAGTGGTACTCGTCATGCGCATGCTCGACGAGATGGCCATCGCCTCTCCGGACACCGGGTCATTTTCCACCTATGCAGATCGTGCCATTGGCCCATGGGCCGGCTTCACCATCGGTTGGCTGTACTGGTGGTTCTGGGTGCTGGTCATCCCGCTTGAGGCCATCGCTGCAGCTGCAGTCCTCAATACCTGGTTCCCCGGCATCGAGACGTGGGTGTTCGCTTTCAGCATCACCGCATTGCTGACCATCACCAACCTCTTCAGAGTCGGCAAGTACGGGAAGTTCGAGTTCTGGTTCGCCATGCTCAAGGTGATCGCGATCATCGCCTTCATCGTACTCGGCGGCCTGGTGCTGTTCGACTTCCTGCCGAACCGTGAAGTCATCGGGCTCAGCACCCTGGTCGCTCAGAATGGCGGCTTCATGCCCAATGGGTTCGGCGCGGTCATCGGCGCACTGCTGACCACCATGTTCAGCTTCATCAGTATCGAGGCGGTGACCATCGCTGCGGCGGAGTCGAAAGATCCGGCGCGCAACATCGCCAAGGCGACCCGTTCGGTGATCTGGCGAATCTGCCTGTTCTACCTGGTGTCGATCTTCGTAATCATCTCGATCGTTGCCTGGAATGACCCGCAGTTGCCGGTGCAGGGCTCATATCAGCGCGCGCTGGAGATCATGAACATCCCACACGCCAAGTTCCTGGTCGACATCGTGGTGCTGGTAGCGGTCTCCGGTTGCTTGAACTCAGCGATCTACATCTCCTCGCGCATGGTCTTCTCGCTGGCTAAGCGGGGCGATGCGCCAAGTGTCATCCGCCGCACCACTCGCAAAGACGTACCAGCTTTTGCAGTAGTAGCCAGCACGGTCATCGGACTGCTGACCACTGCATTGAACTTCTTCGCACCGTCAGAGGTGTTTGGTTTATTGCTGGCATCATCTGGCGCGATCGCTCTGCTGGTCTACCTGGTGATCGCGATGTGCCAGCTGCGCATGCGTTATAAGCTTGAGCGCAGCAACACGCCGATCGCGCTCAAAATGTGGATGTTCCTGGTACTGACCTGGCTGGCAATCGGCTTTATCGTCGCCGCGCTGACCACGATGGTCGTGCTGCCTGAGCACCGCAGTGAAGTGACAGCCACGGGTCTGCTGACGTTGCTGACGGTCGCGCTAGGCTTGATCTCGCAGAACCGTAGGAAAACAAAAAACTCAGCAGGGGCCCAGAGTGCGCTGAGTAACTGATCCAGCTGCTAGAGCGCCCTTATCCCAAGCTTGGGAGAGCGCTTCACCGTAAAGCTAGCTGGCTGTCAGCATCGACCTGAGCCCGGTTGGGTCGAAGGGCGGGCCTAGCTCGCCGTCTGGGAGCAAATCTTCGCAGGCTTGAGCCCTCCAGCGTACCGATGATGCTTTTGGACTTATAGTGGTTTGCAGTCCGCTATGACGGGGCACGCGCTTGGTCCCGCCACCGCGATGGTAGCATTCCGTACGCTTGAGCAAACTGCCGATTGAAATGTGATAAGTCAGTAAACCCGGTCTCGTATGCCACCTGCGTGACCGGGTGCGCTGTGCTTTCCAGCAACCAGCACCCCTGCTCCAGCCTGACACGCCGGTAATACTCCGAAGGTGTCACTCCCAGATATTTCACGAATAGCCGTGAAAGCTGCCGCTCCCCGATGCTCGCCTTCTCGGCGATCTGCGCAATCGTCAGCGGCGCACGGATATATTGATGCATGAGGAACACCGCCCTGCGTACCTTGCCGTCGAGTGAAAAGGCTTTCGAGTCCGAGTGCAGCAATGGGATCTGCGGATGGTTGGCCTCGCGCATCTGGTCGGAAATCAGGTGCCTCAGGCTCTTCGTCGCACGGTCAACGCCGCAGTGGCGGCTGACCAGATACAGCGCCAGATCCATCGTCGATGTGCCACCCGCGCAAGTGATAATGCCTTTGTCGACGATGAATATTTCATCGGTCACGGGGATCGACTCAGGGAAGTACTCTTGGAATTCGGTGTAGTGATACCAGTGAACGCTGGTGTGCACGGCGTCCATCAACCCCGCCTTGGCCAATGCGAAGGAACCAGTGCAGGCTCCGACCAGCACTTTCCCTGTCGCCTGGGCTGTGCGCAGGTACTCCAGCACTCGGCGATCGTAGTCCAGAGGCCGCGGTACTCGCCCGCCCACTACCACGATGTAGTCGAACTGCGCGGGGTCCTCAAGTGTGGCCTCCGGCCGTACTTCCAGCCCGCAACTGGCTTTAAGCATCGATCGATCAGCGGCCATCAGCTTCCAGCGGCACAGTACCTGATCACTCTTGTCGCCTCGATCGGCCGCGTGCCGCAAGACCTCGACGAGGCCGGAAAACGCCATCAGGGTAAAACCTGGCAACAGCACAAACCCCACCGACAGGCCGGGCACGCTCACCACCGGCAGATGGTCGTCCACCGGAGAGGGAAAATTCAGCCTGGGAATATTCATCGTCAGCATCCTCATGGCGGATGTCCGGATAATACCTGCTGATGTCGCCTGTGTACTCATATTAACTAAACTTTCCCCCTTATGATTTTTTCAACGGGCACGCCTGAGTCCGTCCATAACTCCAAGACCACATCAGTAGAAGCGTTCATGACCCAAGACATCAGCCTGCTAAATACTGTCATCGGCCCCGTGATGCGTGGCCCTTCCAGTTCTCACTCCGCTGCGCCCTACATGATCGGCCGGACCGTGCGGGAACTGGCGCTCGCCCCAGGAGAGCAGTTGAGGTCGGTGGTCGTCCATTTCGACCCATCGGGCTCATTTGCCGAGGTTTACAGCAATCAGGGCAGCGATGAAGGGTTTGCCGCCGGGCTGGCGGGTGTGACCATAACCTCCGAGGCTTACAAGCAGGCCTTGCAGCGCGTTCGCCGAGGGCAGGATTTCGAATTCGCGATCCGCATCGTGCCGCTGGAGCGCAACGACCATCCGAACCGGGTCGATCTGCACGTCTGCGTCACCGGCATCCAAGCCCATGAGCGCACCGATGTGTTCGAGGGCGTGTCACTCGGTGGTGGTACCTTTCTGGTCACCCACCTCAATGGCCAGCACATCAATGTGGACGGCGCCGCGTACACCCTGATCGTCGAACACGAAGGAGCGGTAACGAGCGACCTGATGTTCTGCCTTGAAGGCTCGCAGGTAGCGCAGCGCCGAAGGCTCCACGACATGACGATCTGCGCCCTGACAGCCGCGCCGTCGGCCCGGATGCTCGCCGACCTGCGCGGGCAGGCTGGCCTGCGTCGGGTGCGTCTGGCCAGCCCCACCCAGGAAGTAGTGTGCAACCGCGAACGCACCTTGCTGGGCGCAAGCCATCTGCTGCAATGTGTAGCAGCGGACGCCGACCTGGCCGACTATGCGACGGCCTACGAATGCGACCGGCTCGGGCTGGACGTGGCCACTGTCCAGCAGCGGTTCGATGAACGCGTGCAACTGATGGCCGCCTCGGTGGAAGCTGGCTTGGCCAAAGAAGACAGCGCCGGCATGAAATACCTGCGCCCGACGGCCCGCCGATTTTCCCGCACCCCGTTGCCGGAGCCGCTGGAAAGCAGCTTCCTCAAGATCGCGATCGCCGGCGCGCTGGCTGCCATGGAAGAAACCACCAGCCGCGGCGTTGTCTGCGCCGCGCCCACGGCAGGCAGCGCCGGTATCGTACCCGGTTGTCTGCACGCACTGCGCGCATTCGGCGCCAGCTACCACGCCCTGAGCGACAGCCTGAAAGTGATGGCGCTGATTGGCGCGCTGTTCGCGGTGCGCGGCTCCTACGCCGCAGAAATGGGCGGCTGCTCCGTGGAAACCGGCACCTCGGCGGCCATGGCGGCGGCTGGCATCACCCACTACTTCGGCGGTACACCGGCGCAGATCCTTACCGCTGCATCGATCTGCCTGATGAACACCCTGGGGCTGATCTGTGACCCTGTGGGCGGCGAAGTGGAGATCCCCTGCCACGCCCGCAATATCGCCGGTGTGGGCCACGCGTGGAGCGCCAGCACAGCAGCCTTGGGCGGCTTCGATGCGGTTATTCCCTTCGATGAACTGGTCGAGCAGACCGTCAAGGTCGGCGACATGATGCATCCCGACCTGCGCTGCACAGCACGCGGCGGTTGCGCCACCACGCCCTCGGCGCTGCGCTTGGTCGCTGTCAAGAACCTGGAGGCCTGAACTATGCAGATCATCGAATTGGCTGGTGTGCACGCCGAAGGCGAAATCGGCCGGGTGCTGCTCAAGGGCGCACCGGCCATTCCCGGGCACACGCTGCGCGAGAAGATGGACTATCTCAACCTCGTGGATGACAGCCTGATCCGGCGCTGTCTGTTCGAACCGCGCGGCTCGGCCAACATGACCGTGAACCTGTTGCTTGAGCCGGTGGATACCTCGGCGGACATCGCCTTCATCCCGCTTCAGCCCGACGGCGCCCACGCGCTGTCTGGGTCCAACTGCATCTGCGTGACTACCGCCGCCCTGGAGATAGGCACGGTCGCCATGCGCGAGCCGCTGACCACCGTGACGATCGAGACACCGGCCGGGCGCGTAGAAGCCCGCGCCAAGTGTCGCGATGGCAAGTGTGAACGGGTAACGGTGAAGATGGCGCCCAGCTTCGTCGAGCACCTGGACCACGCTCTGGAGGTGCCCGGCCTTGGGCAGCTGAAGGTGGATGTGGCATACGGCGGTTGCTTCTTTGTGCTGGTCGAGGCCGAGCAACTGGGTGTGCGTCTGGTGAAGCAGGCGGCGCGGCGGCTGGTTGAACTGGCCGCGGTCATCAAGCAGGCCGCCCAGGAGCAGATTCACCTCGCGCAGCGCCCGGGACTGGGTTCCTGCAAGATCGAATACGTGATGTTTACCGACACCGAGGACGGCAAACGGCTGAACTGCAACATCATCCACCCCGGTCGCGTCGACCGCTCACCATGCGGCACCGGCTGCGGTGCAAGGCTGGCGATCCTGCATCGACGGGGGCAGGTAGCAGTGAACCAGCCCGTGACTTTCCACAGCCTGATCGGCAGCACGTTCGAGTGCCGGATCGTCGAGCAGGCCGAACCTCGTAGCGGCAACATCACCCATGAAATTAGCGGCAGGGCCTGGATCTACTCCCGCGAAAAGTACTGGGCAGATGCCACAGACCCCTACGCCAACGGCTACGTGCTCTCAGACACCTGGGGCCCGAATGCTGAATAGATAACCGCCGCTTACAAGCATCACGCCCACTTGCCAGGTCGGCCTTCTGACCGTGCGACGGATTCGCTCAGCCCCAATAAAACCGATCCACATCCTTTGACCAAGCCAACTATAAAAACAGCGAGGCACACCATGAGTACAGTCGTTACTGGATACTCGGATTCCGTTTCACCCGGCTCGATCTCCTTTGATGATGCGCCGCTGCGGCGCGTACACGTCAAGGCTATTGCCGGCGGCATGGGCGGCCAGTTCACCGATGGTTTCATTATCGGCATGATCGGCATCGCCCTAAGCATGGCCGCTGGTGACCTGCACCTGAACAATTTCTGGACCGGCCTGATCGCCGCCGGCTCTTTGCTCGGTATTCTGTTCGGCAGCTTGCTTGCCGGCTCGGTGGTCGACCGTATCGGTCGCAAGGGCATCTACAACCAGACGATCTGGGTGTTCGCCGTTGCCGCGGTGCTGCAATACTTCGTCACTTCCCCTGAGCAGTTGCTTGTCTTGCGTTTGGTGCTAGGGCTGGCGATTGGCGCCGATTACGCGGTCAGCCTTTCGCTGGTCAGCGAACTAGCGCCCAAGCGCCATCGCGGTCGGATCATGAGCGCCGTGATGATCGCCTGGGTGGCTGGCTTTGTGTTCGCCTACTTTGCGGGTGTGCTGATCGAGAATATGGGTGAAGGCGCATGGCGCTGGGCCTTGGCCAGCAGCTTGATTCCGGCGCTGATGACTTTGTTGATCCGGATGGGTACGCCTGAATCGCCGCTGTGGCTGATCTCGAAGGGGCGTCGGCAGGAAGCGCAGGCAATCGTCAAACAGCATATGGGCGCCGACATTGCTCTGCCAGAGCAAGGCGCTGTGCAGAAGAATGCCGGCTGGGCGCAGTTGTTCAGCCGAGCCTGGCGTAAGAATGCATTTGTTGGCGCGGCGTTCTACTTCTGTCAGGTGATACCGTTCTTTGCACTGGGCACGTTCATTCCGCGGGTGCTGGAAGCCATAAAGGTGGAGAACACCGAGGCAGGCTCGATCATCTACAACATCTTCCTGTTCGTCGGCATCCTGGCTGGGTTCTGGATCGTGGACAAGATCAGCCGCCGTGTCTTCCTGATCGGCAGTTTCTACTTCTGCGCCGCCGTGCTACTGGTGCTCACCCTGTGGGCGGGCATGCCGCCAATGTTGGCTGTGGTGCTGTTCTCGGCGTTCGCTGTAGTGATGTCAGGGTGCACTGTGCTCGAATATGCTTATCTGCCGGAGCTGTTCCCGACTGAATTGCGGGCTTCTGGAATCGGATTTTCGGTGGCCATAAGCCGGCTAGGAGCAGCGGGCGGGACATTCCTGTTGCCGATCGTGATGGAGACCCATGGCGTGCAGGCAACACTGGGCATCTGTATTGGTGCGTTGGTGCTCGGCGGAGTAATCTGCCAAGCGTTTGCGCCGGAGCCTGCGCGAGCTTAATACACCGTGGGTATGCCCCTGGTCCGGGGGAAACGCCAAATCTCGCTCCGGCAGAGCCATCATCTGGCTTGCTGGAAACAAGTAGTGGCGAATGCCAAGTGCCCGCTTGGGTCGATAGCTGTGAGCCGTGTACGGTTCGATCGCACTGCTTAGAAGTGCCCGGCGTATCATGCCGGGCATTATGGGATGATCATTTGGCCTCGGCGCCTGGCAAACTAGTCGCCAGGTCAAGCATCTCTGATCAGACGCTTTGGTTCAGCTTTTCCTGGTGAGTTGCGTTGCGATTCGCTGGGGGGGCCAGGCCAAAGTGGTCTCTCAAAGTCGTGCCGCTGTAATCAGTGCGGAAGAGGCCACGGGCCTGCAGTACCGGTACTAAAAGCTCCGTGAAGTGCTGCAGCCCATCTGGGAGCAACGGCATCAAGTTGGCGCTGACGCTAGCAAATACGCTGTGTTGAGCCCGCCTATTGGTAACGAGTTCTGGAGTATCGGTGTGAAGAAGGGCGAGCCAGCCTTGCTTGAATCGGTCAACAAAGCGCTTCGAGATATGGAGAACTCTGGTGAAATGCAGACAATTTTTGATAAGTGGCTGGGCGAGGGTACGCTCTACAAGATGAAGCGCTCCTTCACTGTGCAGCCGGTCAACTCTAAAAACAGCTAAATGACGGCCTTCAGCGTCCGATTGGGCGCCGAAGGTAAAGTTGAGTGCCGAGGTTACTGATGACGAACGAGGATAAAATTCTCCCAGGCCGCAGCTTGGTTGGCGGCTCTGCACAGGGCGAACTGCTTTTCGCTGACGTAGGACTCAGCTTCTGGGGAGGAGTGAATTCACTCACAGGTGACGTAATCGACCAGCATCATCCGCTAGCCGGGAAGAACTTAGCAGGTCGTGTCTTGGCGATTCCTTCTGGCAGGGGCTCTTGCACTGGAAGCAGTGTGATGATGGAGCTCATCAGTTCTGGCCATGCGCCTGCAGCGCTTATCCTAGCGGAAGTGGATGAGATCCTTACACTCGGAGTGTTGCTGGCGGAGATGATCTACGAGCGCTCAATACCTGTTATCAGCATCGGTAAGGAGGCGTTTGAATCCCTTCGTGGTAGCTCCTATGCACGTGTCAGCGACGAGTCCGTAAGGACACTGAGTAGCCTTCCCCAAGATGATTTTGCACCGAGCAAGCCCAACGGCACGCTCGACTTTTCAGCGTACCCAATCGTTCTTTCGGATGAAGATCGAAAAATGCTAGCAGGCGATCAAGGCAAAGCTGCCCAGGTTGCTATGCAAGTCGTTTTGAAGATGGCCGATTTACAAGGTGCCAGTGAGCTTATCAACGTCACCCAAGCACATATTGATGGATGCATTTACACCGGGCCAGCGAGCCTTAAATTCGCTGAGCAGTTTGTCGAGTGGGGTGCCAAGGTTGTTGTTCCTACGACGCTCAACTCAATTTCCGTTGATCAGCGCCGGTGGAAGACTCTCGGTGTAGATCCAGCATTCGGCGAGCCTGCCAGCGCTGTGGGAAGTGCCTATATGGCAATGGGAGCACGGATGAGTTACACGTGCGCGCCCTACCTGCTGGAGTCGGCGCCTAAGGCAGGTGAGCAAATCGTCTGGGCAGAGTCTAACGCGGTCGTGTATGCGAACAGTGTTCTTGCGGCCCGAACATTGAAGTACCCCGATTACCTAGATATCTGCATCGCCATCACTGGGCGAGCGCCCCTTTCCGGATGCCACCTAAACGAACACCGGAAGCCTCAGTTGAAAATCCACGTGGCATTGCCTAATGAGCTAGACGATGCGTTTTATCCTCTGCTCGGGTATCACGTCGGATTGTTGGCCGGGAAGCGTATTCCGCTTGTGTTTGGGCTAGAGAGCGCTGCTCCAACCCTAGACAACCTGAAGGCTTTCTCGGCAGCATTCGGAACCACATCAGGGGCCCCGCTATTTCACATCGCGGGTGTTACGCCAGAAGCACTGGATGTCGATAAATCCGAGTTTTTGGACTCCGGCTTAGAAGAGATAACCATTGCCCCAGTCGACTTGCTTCAAAATTGGAACAGTCTGAACAGTGCCAGTGAATCGCGCGTCGATATCGTAACGCTGGGTAATCCACATTTTTCGCTGACGGAATTCAAGACTCTGGCGGAGCTCTGCAAGGGTTTAGTCAAAGCTCCTGATACAGCAATGGTCATCACATGTGGACGTGCTATTTACGAGCAGGCGATACAAAACGGCTATATCGCGGAGATCGAGCGGTTCGGCGGCCAAATCGTAAATGACACTTGCTGGTGCATGCTAGGCGAGCCAGTGATCCCGCTGGCTGCCAAAAACGTCATGACCAACTCGGCGAAATTTGCGCATTACGCTCCAGGTCTCGTCGGTCGCCCCGTCCACTTCGCGAGCCTAGCTGGTTGTGTTGAGGCTGCTTCCAAAGGACATACTCAAGGAGCTTATCCTGTTTGGCTAAAATCTCTAGCTACATAATCGACTAGAGCATCAGGTGTGGGCCGGGACATCGCACGCCAAATGCTCTAGCTTAAGTTATAGATGGCCTTGGGCGATCCCCAGAGATCTAAGCGTCGAGTGACCGTCACAGAAGGCTGATTGGCGCTAGCTAATAAGGTAGCGCCACGCCACTGGAGCATCTCGTGCAATGGGAGATACACGGATGAGTGCCATTCAGACCGCAATATCTCCGGCCTAGTGAATTATGCATATCACTCCCATGCCACCATTGCAAAACCTCGTCGCGGTTGAGGCAAGCGCGCGCCACAGTAGTTTCACTCGGGGCGGCAACGAAATTATGTACGCATGTGCCAACGAGAGAGGAACGGTGTGATGGCAACCATCAGTAAATCGCCACAGACAGGCGCGGTAATAGCCCCATGCCAACCTTGAAGATCGCGCAAAGCCTAGGTCCCAAAGCTTGTCTGGCGCCCCTTAATCTACCTTGGGAGTGAATCCTCATCTTCGGTAGTGTTAAGAATGAATGCGCCATTAGGGCGGGACATAGTGCGAAACCATACCGTCCATCCGTTGATGGAACCGTACGACCTGTTCCCGCTGCTGCCTTGGTCGGTAGCCTAACCGTAGGTCAAGCGGCGCCATTTGCTTAACGCCGCCCGGTCAGCGTAACCAAACTCATATGGCTGGTGACGTTCGTATTTTTGAGTGAAGAAAGATATTAAAATGGATAATAAATCCCTCAAATTGCCACACTCAAAAACTTTCTATCGCCCAATCGAAGTTGCCATCCGCTGGTGCGATTTATTACATCTAGAGGCGCAGATAGTCAGCGAAGCCGATCACTTACTACTGCAGCGAGGATATACTCATTCTTATCCCTGCATTCAACAAAAACTCGAAATTTTATGGGATGCCATCCGTCATCAGGAACTGCCGTACGGTTGTCTGGGAGTCACTGTGTCATCTAGCGAACACGTCGAACCTGCCTTACTGACTATCCGACATACTGACCTAAAAAACTGGTTCACTCAATTTCTTTCGGGTGAAAAACCAGCCTTCTTATTCAATGACTTGGAAAGAAAATCTGTACTACCTGAAACTTCTGACACGTACAATTTTTTATTGACAGAGATCGAAATATACAAGATCAAGCAAGCTCGCACTCAGTCCTTACTTCTTGAACTTCAGGAGGAACGAGACTCCCTTCGCGAAAAGAATATTGCTCTTACTTCAGAACTTTGCGTGCGAGGCAAGCCCTCCGAACGAAGCCAAAAAAACTATCTGCGTCTGATCGGAGCGCTTTTGAAGCTTATGCTTGGGAAATCCCCAGGAGGCAGATCTTATTCCACATTGACAAGTCAAGCTTCGATCATCAGTGCGCTGATTGCACACAATCGTAATAAGCCAGGTTTCAGCCAGCGTACTCTTGAGGAAAAATTTGCAGCGGCCAAGCGATGCATCGATGATTTTGAATAGATACCGAAATCCGCGAGAGCCACTATCGCATTTTTCGGTGCTCAGTTACTCATCTTGTTCTTGAATGGCAACTCCCCAGCAAGTGCTATGGAGTGCTCCACATGACTGATCAATTGGCCCTCTACCTGCCCACGCGCGCAGACAACATTGAACGCCACATCATGCGACGTGACGAGGTGGAACGAAAAACCGGCTTCAAACGCGCGCACATCTACAACCTGATGAAGGAAGGTAAATTCCCTCAGGCTAAACGCATTGGATTGCGGGCAGTCGGCTGGGACTCGCTGGAAATCGAGCAGTGGGTCGTTGAACGCTTAGGCCAACAGGCCTGATGCCATGCGTGTGGTATCGGTGGTTTCCACCAAAAGCGGGGTGGGCAAAACCACAGTAGCCGCCAATCTCGGCGGCCTACTGGCTGACGCAGGCCTACGCGTCCTGCTACTGGATCTGGATAGCCAACCCACCCTCTCCAGCTATTACGCCTTGAGCCAGAAGGCTGATGCCGGTGCGTACGAGTTCATCGCACTCAACCTAGCTATGCCTGCCCAGATTATTTCCAGGACAGTGATTGCAGGGCTCGATCTGATCGTCTCCAACGACGATCAAGGTCGACTGAGTACCTTGCTGCTGCACGCCCCTGACGGGCGATTTCGCCTACGCAATCTGCTCGACAACTTCCGCGCCCGTTACGACCTGCTTTTGATCGACACCCAAGGTGCGCGTAGCGTGCTGCTGGAGATGGCCATCCTGGCCTCCGACCTTGCCCTCTCTCCCATCACCCCGGAAATGCTCGCCGCCCGCGAACTGCAGCGTGGCACCTTGAAGCTACTCAGCGAACTCGAACCTTTCCGCCACATGGGCATTCCACCGCCCCCTTTGCGATTGCTACTGAACCAGGTGAATAGCATTCGAGTGGACACACGGATGATCATCCGAGGCCTGCGCGAAACCTTTGCTGGGACTACCAATATCTCAGTTCTAGACACCGTAGTTCCAGACCGAGTGGCGTATCTCAATGCCGCCTCCCTTGGCCTACCGGTCCACCGAATCGAGACGCGCCAGTCACGCGAACGACGCTCGCCATCCGCGATGGAAACCATGCAAGCGCTGGCCATTGAGCTATTCCCGGACTGGCACAAAGCGATCTCTTCGGTAAGCCGATGCGCGGAGGTTCAATGAGACAAGTCACCCAACTGGCACTTCTCACCCCGTCATTGTGTTTGATCGATCTTGAGGCCAACCGTTTGGCTAGGAGTTCTCTGATGTTGGATCAACTTCCCATCATCGTTCCACCGTCCACTCAACCACACCACCCGCCTTGTGAGGAGTACTGCACCGTGGTCTTTCGCCTGCAGGGTGGGCGCTCGGCTATGGGCTGGTTCCTCGCAGAACTCTCTCGGCATTTCGAAGGTTCGGGTACTGCCGAGATCGTCAAGTTCGAGGTCGGTGACCATTTGCGCAACCGGCGTTAACTGAGGTTGTTCAGATGAAGAAGCTCAGTCAGGAGCAGATCACCGGCAAGCTGCACCAGGACCACTTCCCTCGGGGCCCGGAGCTGGAGCGGCTGTCCGATCCACTCATCGACACGCCCATGCTGGTCACGCTGGAGCAGTTGCGGCCCTACGAACACAACCCGCGCTTCATCCGTAATCCGCTGTACGACGACATCAAGGCGTCGATCCGTGAGCGCGGACTGGATCAACCCCCACCGATTACCCGCCGCCCGGGCGAATCCTATTTCATCATCCGCAACGGCGGTAATACACGCTTGGCAATTCTCGGCGAGCTGTGGCAGGAAACCCGCGACGAGCGTTTCTTTCGCATTCATTGCCTGTTCCGACCTTGGAGCAATGAAATCACCGCCCTACTCGGCCATCTGGCCGAAAGCGATCTGCACGGCCAACTCACCTTCATCGAACGGGCTCTGGCGGTAGCCAAGCTCAAAACCATGCTCGAAGCAGAGGGAGCGCTGCTCTCGCAACGTGAGTTGGCAGGACATCTTGCCGCTGGAGGCTATCCGATTTCGCAGTCGCACATCAGCCGAATGCTGGACACCCTCGAACACTTATTGCCCGCCATTCCACAAACCCTGTATGCCGGTTTGGGCAAACCTCAAATAGAGCGCCTGATCGGTCTACGTAGCCAGGCTGAACGAACCTGGAACCGCTATCCAACCGCCCCCATTGCGTTCACCGATTTTTGGTTCGATACACTGGGTTACTTTGATGCCGAACCCGAGTCATTCGATCTTGAGCAGCTCCAGGATGAACTGCTCGAACGCATGAGCCGCTTGCTCGGACAGTCCTACCGTATGTTGGCCCTGGAGCTGAGCGATACCCAGCGAGTCATCTCAACGCCGGGCATCGTCGTGACTACACCCTCAGAGAATAGCCATCTGCCGAGCGTTGATGTCGCCGCGGCAGGACCTCCCTCCTCCGAGCTCCATCCCAAATCAACTGAGACTGGGCCCCATACCGAACCCACGCTAGAAGAGCCGCTCACACCGCCAGAAACGAAGGTCGTATCAGCGGTCAGTCTTCCATCACGCGTTCAACAGATCCGTGAACAGATCGATCGCGAGACCGCCACCGACGCGGCATCTTCGGTCGACACCTATGCGATCGACGACATCTGGACTATCGCACCAGCACTGGATAGCCCCGAACAACTGCGATCCGCCATTGCCAAACTGGCGCGGGAAATGGCGGCCTATGCTGGACATCCCGAGAGCATCATCGATCAGAAGCTTGGCTTGGGCTTCGCCCTGAACATCGAGCGAGTTGATCTTGCAGCGCCGCGCACGGCCGGCGTTCACTTATTGCTCCTGGCCCTGCTGCGTGCTCAAGACGAAGTGAACTGGGAGGATCGCAAGCAACTGCCTTCAGCCCTGTTCGGGCAGCTGCTGTTGGGGATCTATCAAATGCCGCTGACAGATCGTCCCGCCATGGATGTGGGACTGGAGCGATTGCCCGACAGTCTGCTCATCAAACTGTATCGCCTGATCCGCCTGGCCCGCCGCCTGATCGACTTAACGCTTAACCAGGAAGGCAACTCACCGAAGGAGCTGCTATGAATCCGTCTTTCAATGTGCTCAACCAAGCCATGCTTACCCAGGTGCTACACGAGTTGCGCCAGGGCAACCTGCAGCGCTGCAAAGCACTTGGACTGGGTGAGGACGACATCTACCTGTTGCAATCTTTACCGCCCACCACCCTGTCACGCCTGGCCCATGCCGCCGTACCATGGGTAGAGGTCAAGATCGACTCGCCGGTGCTGCACCGGTTGATCGAACAAGCCGAACGCGACGAACAGAACGAGCGCTTGATCAACCGCGCGCTCAAGTTAGGCGCCAGCAGCACAATCATGTATCACTACTTCGGCTTGGCGCATTCGGAAACCGCCCTGCGTCGACGTCTGCTCAAGATAGAAACCCGTAAGGGCCGCCCTCAGCATTTGAGCGAAGCCCAGGAACATGCGCTCTGGCAGCGATGGTGCCAGCTACGCACTCAAGACGGTACCGAGGATCAGCTCGACGCCATGATGCTGCTGGCCCAAGAACAGCAGATCAGCTTGACCATCGTCTGGCAGCAGATCAACCAGTACAGCAACGGAACATGAACCCTGCACCTTCCAGTCGCTGGCAGCGTGTTCTGCAGCAATGCACCCAGCAGCTTAGTGAACGCTGGCCCGCACGCCCCACCACTGAACAACCCTCCAACCAGGCCCTGCAGGCGGGCTTTTTGTTCAGTGGCCAATCTCACGAAGTCGTGCTACGTCGGCTGATGTTGGATAATCGGCTGACGCCATTGGAACGGAATGCCTGGCAGGTGTTTCGGCTCATGCTGCACGGTCAGGGCGTGGTCACACCGCGCTATGAGGATTTGCAGCCTTACCTATCAAGCGTGCCCTACGGAGCGTCAGCGTCCCGTGAAACCATTTCTCGGGTGTTGACGATGCTCAGGTTAACGCGCTGGCTCAGTTTGGTGAGTCGCGGACGCGATCAGCTCAGCGGACGTCTTCAAGGTTCGCTGTACGTTCTGCACGATGAGCCGTTAACCCCCGCCGAAGCCATGGAACTGGATCAGGATTACCTGGCGCTGGTCGGACATGCCCTCGGTCATGCCACCAAGGCGGTACGTATTGTCGCCCAGCACGTTGTGGAGGAAGTCCGCCAAGACACGAATATTGATCGGGATCGATTACCGACGCGGCTCGACAGTTGGGGCGGACTTTGGGCGCAGCAAGGATTGGATCCGGAAACCGATGCCGCTCTGCACGATTCCGAACCGGGAGAAAATTCCCTCGTTCGGAATCGTGCAGATCCTTGTTCGGAATCCAAACCAGGCGTGAACGCCAGTGTTTCCGGCAGCGTTCGGAATCCGAACGGCGCCTGTACTGTATTAAAAGAAAGAATAAGTACTGTAACGCGCGCGACTCCACCAGTGGATAACCTTCACTGGCCCGAGCCGCTGCATCTAAGTCCAAGTGAGCGTAAAGCCGTCGCCGTGGCGCTGAACAAGCTCAGCCCAGCGGATCGGCAGGCAGTCCTTAACGAAGCGGGGGCACGCTGTGCGGCTGGTGGTATACGCAAGCCAGCGGCCTATCTGATGGGCTTGGCCCAGCGTGCGCTGAAGGGTGACTTTCGGCCTTGGGCAAGTCAGGCCGAACCATCACCCATCGCAGAGCCGTCCCCACCAGCCCCTTCGCGGACGTCTCGAAAAAAGGGCGAACCTGCATCAGCCGTCGCTCAAGCGTGCCTGAATGAGCTGCGCCAACTGCGTGGAGGGAGTGGACGTTAGTAGATTTGATGCCAGTGGCATCAAATCCATGGAGTTCCACTCTACGAACACATCGGAGCAAACGATGAAACTTTTAGGGAAAAGCCGGTCCCCCCTCCCCACTGACGTCGCCATAGTTAGCCCTCTTAAACCAAATCGAACAGACCGCATTCAGCTTTTTGGCTGCCCTTGACCCTCATCTGTCGCAACGTTCCCGTCCAAGCTTCTGTGAGGACAACACCGTGGCCGATCACTACCAACTCAACCTGGGTTCATTGCGCAGCAGTATCACCCTTACCCTGCACACTCACCACGCCGCCCGCATCTGGCAAGGTCGGACCGCACGTGAAGGTGCCCACTCGATCATGGGCATGGCGGGCTACATCAGTGTCACCAACCTGATCAAACAAACCGCGGCCCAAGACGACCCCTATGCCGACTGGGCTATCGTGCAACTCGAAGAAAAACTCATACAGGCCAAGGCTGGGATGTTAGAACTGAGCCAACAGCTGGATCGGATCAGGCAGGATCTGCCGACACAGATCGACATGGGCGACAACCTCAACATCCACCCCGTCACCTTGCCGTTGTACATCGGTAGCCAGCTGGGCTTTCTCGCGGTCTACCTGCTGACCGACTACGACACTCTGGTGCGCCGGACCCTATTGGCCCATCACACCGCCCTGATCGGCCGCATCGATATGGAAGCCTGGATCGACGACGGCGCCCATCTACTGCGTAGCCTGTTTGGTCAGACACAGCGCTACCGGCATGCCGGCGTCACCCGTGATGACATGGCGGCGAACAACGCCCGTGCCCTGGCGGCCATCGATAAATTGGGTTTGCCCCCCATGGATATACTTGAGGGTCATCGACGCTCCCAGTTCGCGCCGCCGATCACTCGGCGTGGTGCGGTGGCAGTGGATGACGCTGAAGCGTTGGCAGAGCAAGCGAGAGAGCTAGCTGCGACAGTGGATGAGCCGGAGGACGAAGCATGAATCTCATGATCCCGGCTCAACCAATGCCCTTCGAAGTGTTGACACCGGATGCCTATCGACAGCTCGAACACGCCGCCTCCCTAAAAGGCCTTTTAAAACCATTTAAGGGTAAGGGGGAGTTGGAGCAACTGGCACAGGTGGCGAGGGAAATCGAGGCGCAGTTACGTCACCTGATGGAGGCTGTGGTGCAGCAGGCCGGACAGCCCCCTTACTCGCTGCTGGACATTCGTTTAGTGCTGCAGAACACCAGCGCAGGCAGCACCTTTTTGCGTTGGCGCACCCGTGACTTCGCCCGTATGGGGGTTGCGGTCTGGGAACGCCAGGTCTGCAACAAAGCCCTGCCGCAGGCCGTACGCGAGAGATTGCACCGTTTCGAATGCGATCGCATTGCACTGAACCTGCAGATGAGCGTGGTGCACTCGCTCTACCGCCAGGCCACGACCTGCGCGATCAAAATGGACAGCGCCGAGCGGCTGCTGCGCCAGTTCACACCCGCAGTGGAGGTATCACAATGAGTACTTTTTTCGTCGGTGAAGGCAATATCGGCAGTGCGCCGGAGTTCCAGGAGTTCGCCTCAGGCAATGACGAGCCACGGCGCTTGCTGCGGCTGAATGTGTATTTCGACAATCCCGTGCCACGCGAGGGCAGCTATGAAGATCGAGGCGGCTATTGGGCGCCGGTTGAGCTCTGGCACCGCGAGGCTGAACACTGGAGCACGCTGTATCAAAAGGGTATGCGCGTGCTGGTCGAAGGTCGTACGGTGCGTGATGAGTGGGAGGACAGCGAAGACAATGCGCGGGTGACCTTCAAGATCGAGGCCCGTCGAGTCGGCATCCTGCCTCACCGAGTGCACAGCGTGGTCATGCGGGAGCGCTCCAGTGAACCGACGGCCTCTCAAAATACAGAGCAGGCCAGTTCACCGGCGTCGAAATCCAAGAAACGCAGAGAGCCACCACCTACGGACTGACGGACATCAGGCATAAAAATTGCACCTCCACACGAAGTTGCTGGCGTGTTATTACGCGCTGCTCGTGAAGCTCCACACTGCCGACAAACTGCAATGGGCTAGCAGCCTCGGACCATTCAAGCATGCCCTCACCGACTAATATGAGGAACCTGCCATTCAGGTTTCTCATATCCCGTCACTGCTGTTTCCAATAACGCTGCTCCGAACTCAATCTGGAGCAGTTCTATGCGTCTCTTCCTCTGCGAGAAACCTTCCCAGGGTCGGGACATTGCCAAAGTACTCGGGGCCACTCGGCGCGGTGATGGTTGCCTGATCGGCGCCGACTCCACTGTCACCTGGTGTATTGGCCACTTGCTGGAGACAGCCCCACCTGAAGCTTATAGTGATCAGTACAAATCCTGGTCGCTGGATCATCTACCGATCATTCCCGTGCAGTGGCAGGTCGAGGTCAAACCCAAGACAGCGGCACAGTTCAAGGTCATCAAACGCCTGCTCAGTGACGCTACCACCGTCATCATCGCGACCGACGCCGACCGCGAAGGTGAAATGATTGCCCGCGAATTGCTGGAGCTTTGCAGGTATCGAGGACCCGTTCAGCGCCTCTGGTTGTCCGCCCTCAACGAGGCGTCGATTCGCAAAGCATTGTCCTCGCTGAAATCCGGTCAGGAGACCTTCCCGCTTTATCACTCCGCCCTCGCCCGCAGCCGCGCCGACTGGCTGATTGGCATGAACCTCAGTCGTTTATTTACCCTTCTCGGTCGGCGGGCAGGCTACGATGGCGTATTGTCAGTGGGACGCGTCCAGACACCCACTTTACGTCTGGTGGTCGATCGGGATCGTGCCATTGCCAGTTTCGTCCCGGTACCTTACTGGAACGTTGAAGTGCACCTATCGTCGATGGGCCAGCGATTCATCGCATCGTGGTTACCGCCATCTTCAGGACGGGACGAGGCAGGTCGCTGCCTGCAGCAGGCGCTTGCCAGTCAGGCCGTCCAAGCGATCTCTAGCAGTAAGACCGCCACAGTGGTCTCGCTGCAGACTGAGCACTCCCGCGAACCGCCGCCCCTGCCCTTTGACTTGAGCACACTGCAAGAAGTCTGCTCACGCAAGCTGGGACTCGGCGCTCAGGAAACCCTGAACATCGCCCAAACCCTGTATGAAACCCACAAAGCTACCACCTACCCCCGCAGCGATTGCCGCTATTTGCCAGAGAATATGTTCAACGAGGCACCCACGGTACTTGATGCCCTGCTTAAAACGGACCCTGCACTCAGAACTGCATTTGGGTGCCTGGATCGATCATTACGCTCCCGCGTATGGAACGATACCAAGGTCACCGCGCACCACGGCATCATTCCCACTACCGAGCCGGCAAATCTGGTGCGGATGTCCGAACAAGAACGCCATGTCTACGAACTGATCCGTAGCCACTACCTCGCGCAGTTTCTTCCGCGCCATGAGTTTGATCGTACCCAGGTCGAACTGGAGTGTGGCAAAGAGCGATTGGCTGCTGTCGGCAAACAAATCCTGGTCCAGGGCTGGAAAGGCTTGCTCAGCGAAAACACCGAGGAGGATGAGCCCAGTCAAAAATCCCAAGTATTACCCATCTTGAAGCAGGGCACGCACTGCGCAGTGGACGATGTCGAACTCAAGTCCATGCGCACTGCCGTTCCCAAATCTCTCACCGAGGGTGATCTGATCAAGGCGATGAAAAACGTGGCCAAGCTGGTCAACGACCCACGCCTGAAACAAAAACTTCGGGACACCACCGGTATCGGTACCGAAGCCACGCGAGCCGGCATCATCAAGGGGTTGATTGATCGCGGTTATTTGCTGAAGAAAAAACACGCCTTAATGGCCTCCGCCGCGGCCCATACCCTGATCGAGGCGGTACCGGCAGCAGTCGCAGATCCGGGTATGACCGCAATCTGGGAACAGGCGCTGGACGAAATCGAAGTGGGACGCCTGACCCTGGATGCGTTCGTTGCCAAGCAGGCCAACTGGATTGCACAATTGGTCGAACACTGTGGCGCACTCACTTTGGCGGTACCGGTCGAAGCCGGCCCAGGCTGCCCCATGTGCAACGCCTCAATGCTCAGGCGAAAGGGAAAATCAGGTCCGTTCTGGTCATGCTCCCGCTATCCGGGTTGCAAGGGCACTGTGTCAATCAGTAAAGATACGCGTCGCTCTTGATGTGCCATGAGACGATCATCATGAGAACGGTGAGTTCTCTGGCTTGACCTCGTCCCACCCTCTCTGCTGTAGTGCCTCAGGATCATCGCCAACGGCGACCCAAGACCGACTCGCTCCGGGTAGTTCGGTCGGACTCCTTGAGTTCGGAGCCTTCTCTTCTGCGGGGTTTCGTTCCCGTTTTGTGCTCGACCTGATCGTGGTGGCGGATGACCACTGTTGCCTCTACCCGGCAATAGCGGTCATCCGCTTCGGCGATCGTATTCAGTCCCGGAGCCCACCGGGGAAACACGGGGCACCCTTTGTGCGCGGATGCGTGCCAGCATGTTCCGACCCAGGCCACGACAAGGGTCGGTTGGCGAATCATGGCGCAGTTAAACCAAGTTTTGCGAGGAGCTTGTGACTGCGTAAGACCGTCAAAGGTGGCTTTTCTGTTCCTCGCCTGGCGCCTCGCCAGGCCTACTCTTCATTTTTTCATTCCAGTGACTGCTACCGTATTCCAGGCGTAAAAAATCGGGTGGCAGCGCCTTGACGCTCCCCTGTGACAGGCTTATACAAAAGGCGTGGTTCGCTGTCGTTGACAGCCCAGCCCAGGTAGCTTGAACCTTCAAGGCTACGCCACGTTCGTGGTGGTTTACCCAAGTGCGATCAGCGTTCGGAAGCTCGCGCGATTACCGCTTCAGCGGTGATGAATGCCCACTACCCATGCCTGCGGATCACCACCGCAGACGCTCCTCTTCTGCACAGCTATTCCTCCAGACGCATCGTTCGGATCGTCATCGGCTTGCCGGTAGCGAGTCGTTCATTGCTCACCTTCACTTTACCCACCCTGACGGGGGCTCACTTCCCTCTTAGGGATTGTGCGTCGCCGTTTTCCCTTGAAACAGGAGAACCACCATGGCCCACACCAACCAATCCCAAGAAGCGACCACTTACTTCAACCTTCACACCGTCGGTATCGGCTACCTCAACCGTGTTCGTGAAGTACAGGTCCGCCGCGGCCAGCCGTTCATGGCCTGCGATATCGCCGCACTGCACGGTGCCAGCGATGCGGTGGAGTACACCCGTTTCGACTGCAAAGTCGCTGGGGGTGAAGCTGAACGCTTGATTCGTCTCTATATGGACGCCGTCAAAGCCGAGAAAAAGGTCTTGCTGTCGTTCCGTATCGGCGACCTGTGGATCGATCCGTTTCTCTACGAGAAAGGCGATAAACAAGGTCAACCCGGTGCCAGCCTGAAAGGTCGTTTGCTGTTCATCGATTGGATCAAGGTCAACGGGATGTTCGAATACAAAGCGCCCGCCAGGCAGGAAGCAACAGCACCTGCTGAGCAAGCGCCCACCAGTGAACCATCCCCACCATCGGCTGATGCCGAAGCTGACGGGACCGACGAACCAACAGAGGCTCAGGTCGAACCTGAATCTCCACCCACTCCCCGCACGGCCCGCCGTGATGCCACCCGCACTGTTCAGTCCGCCTGAACAGTCCACGATGTTCCACATCAAGGCGCTCTCTCGAGCGCCTTTTCTTCAATCAGCATAGGAGAACCGACATGGAATCCTTCTGGCTTTGCGACGACTGCCTATTCGCTGCGGCTTACGAGGACTACAGCGCGTTATCGCTCTACTACACGACGGATGAGATCGAGGATCGCATCGCCAATATCCATCGTGGACTGGTTCGATTAATGCCCATCAGTGCCGACTTCGATCCCGAAGCCGGCTGGGGGATAAGAGCCTTTTCCCCATTGCCCTGCGACGGCTGTGGTTCACCCCTGCACGGTCAGCGCCATCAATTCACTCAGCTGTAAACAGCGCGCCAGCGACTAACACCCGCCACGCTATATCCACCTGGGGACTCCACTCCCCTCGGGCGTGTACCCCTGATTGTTCCCTTCGGAGGTACCACCATGAGCACCCAACTCACACTGATTGAAACCTCGGATGTCGAGGCTGATCGTATCGTCCAAGAAAACCAGATGATCGACGAAGCGTTGCATATTCTGGATCGTCGGCTGTTCACCCGCGGCCCTACCCTGACCTCACCTGACGCCGTGGCCTCGTACTTAAAACTGCACCTTGTGCAACAGGAGCATGAGGTCTTCGGTGTGATGTTTCTCGACGCCCAGCACCGGGTGCTGGCGTTCGAGATCCTCTTTCACGGCAGCATTGACGGCGCCAGCGTTTACCCCCGACAGGTCATGAAGAGATCCATGGCTCATAACGCCGGCGCTGTCATTTTGGTCCACAACCACCCTTCAGGTTGTACGGAACCCAGTCAGGCGGATCGCCTCTTGACCGCACGGTTGAAGGAGGCCTTGGCCATGATCGAGGTGCGCGTTTTGGACCACTTCATCGTCGGTGAAGGCCGTCCGCTCTCCCTTGCCGAACATGGCTGGCTGTAATCCTCACAGGCGTCTTCGGGCGCCTTGTTCATTTTCACTCTCGAGAACCCTCATGCACCCCGCACACCAAACCTCAACCCTGCTGACGGCCTCAAACCCATTTGTTCGCGGCTACGACAACCTGCATATCGCACGGCTGCTACTGATCACCGATGAAAACGACTGCCCTCCCTGCTTTCGCCCCGTACACGACACACAGGCGCAGCTGCCCGACGAAGAGTTGCAACTGTTCCCCTGCCTGTTCAATGACGATTTCGTCTTGATCAGCGAAGGCCAATCCATTCCGAAGGACTTGGAGGAACGCTGCCCGTCTACCGGGTTGGTGCGCCAAGTGATCTACGCCGTGATGGGCGAAATGTTCAACGAGCGGCATCACGTCGGCGATTTGTACTCCCTGGAAGAAGCCCAAGTCATGGTCCATCGCTTGAGCTTCGAAACGGGACACTACAGTCGAGCCTGGGAGATCAGTACCGCGCACCTTCCCGACGAAGCGATGCTGTGCCTGGAGGCGTGGGTCGGTCACTCCGCCCTGTGGCAAACCGGCCTCTTGTTCGAGCTGTTCAACTTGCCGGATTGCTGTGGCATCGGTTGCAAACTGATCGGCACGCCATGGACGGACGACAACCTGCTGAACATTGAGAGCCAGCCATACTCCAGCCTGAGACAAGAGCAGCTCGACGCCGGCACGCCGGAAGCCTTGGTCAACACACTGTACCTGGCGGCATTGGCGGATGTGCGATTGTTGATTTTCGACCCCGACGCTGCCGTTTTGGATGGGCTCGCCATTTTTGACGAATAGCAACGTGTTCAGCGTTAACACGAACCGCCTTGAATCAACTTTCTCACTGAATCGCTCCTTCACCTCATGTCAGGTTCTGCACTGAATCTGACATGAGGTTTTTTCCATGGAGCGTTTTTTCACGCCTGTGTGCCTGCTGGGTTTGTTGAGCGCCTGCACTGCGCAAATCCCTACCCCATTACCGACCCATTCAGAGATCGACAGTGGCTTCAATCAGGCCCAGCTCTCGTCGGCCACAGCTGTAGGAAGCCATCCGGCAGAGCTTCGTTATGGCCGCTATACGCTGGTCAGCACCGAACCCACCACGGAACAACGCGATCTTCTCGCTCAAATCATTGACGTGAGTATCCCGTCCAACCTAAATCCATCGGTAGAGGAGGCGATGCACTACGTGCTGCTGCGCTCGGGTTATTCGCTCTGTCCAGTTTCCCCGTCGGTGGAGGTGCTGTTTACCCGGCCCCTGCCAGCGGCCCATTACCAGCTCGGTCCAATCCCGTTGCGCCGCGCGCTACAAGTGTTGGCTGGCCCCGCTTGGCAACTCACGACCGATGAAGTCAGCCGTTCGGTTTGCTTCGAACAGCAAAAAACTAATGCCAGCGTCACGCCGATCACGCCAGTCTCGCCCCATCAATGGGAGGCGCGTCCATGAAAGCCTCAACGTTTCAAACCCTCATCATTGGATTGCTTTGCCTGGCGGTCGCCGGCCTGAGCAGTGGTTTGTATAACCAGTATCAGCGCTTGGCCGAGCTACAGAGCACGGATACGCAATACCAACAAACCCTGGACATCCTGCAACGAGATTCAAGCGCCCTCAAGGACACACAGGAAAAACTGCAGTACGCACTGATAGACCTGAAGCAAATGGTCGATACCGGTGAGCTACAGGCCAATACCCTCGATCCGATGCTGGATCAGTGGGCGCAAGAAATACAGGAACTGCACGATGGTCTGGCAGCCCGTGCCACCGCGGCAGACATGACCGCGCTACGTGCACGCTTTGAGCACGTCGAGCAGCAGCTCCTGAACCTCAAGACCAAGCCTTCACTCCCACCACCGACCTCTTCCACGACCCAGCCGAAAAAGACCGCTCACCCCAAGCCCATCCCGCTCTCGCCACCGTTCTCAGTGTTGGGGGTCGAGTCCCGCGGTGGAGAGCACTTTCTGGCGATCGCACCTCATGACAGCCGCTCTCTCACAGAGGTTCGACTGCTGCATAGCGGCGAGGAATTCGGCGCCTGGCACCTAAAAGTACTGGAGCCGAACGCTGCCATCTTCGCGGTGGCCGCTCAGCCAGACCAGACCGTGCACCTCCCTTGAGAAGCAATCATGAACAGAACGAAACTGCCCGCCATCGTCTGTCTGGTTTCGCTACTGATCACCGGTGCTGCGGTGGGTAACCCCGTCACGACACAGTCACGGATTCAGGACACGCAGTCCGCTCCGCTGCGGCGCTCTCACTCTGAACAGGCTGCGAGCTGGGGGCTGACCGAGCAGGAGTGGACGCGCTTCGAACAGATCCAAGCCGGCCCACGCGGTTTCTGGAGCCCGAACCTCGATCCGTTGACCACACTCGGAGTCGAAGCCGAGACCGACCAAGAGCGCCATCGCTATGCCGAACTACAGGTAGCGCTCGAAGCCAAACGCGCCGAACGCGAGTTGGCCTACCAAAACGCTTACACCGCGGCCTGGGCCAAGCTGTTCCCCGGGCTGCTGCCGATCCAGGGCATGGCATCCCCGTCCCCCATCGGCTCAGCGGCCGCGCCCCGCCAAGCCTTGTTTGTCGAGGATCACTGCCCAGCATGCACCGCCGAAGCGCAGCGTCTGCAAAGCAGTGACACGGCGTTCGATATCTACCTGGTGGGCAGCCAAGGCGAGGATGAACGCGTCCGTCGCTGGGCTCGGCAAGCCGGCATTGATCCGACCAAGGTTCAACGCCGCCAAATCACCCTGAACCACGACCGTGGTCGCTGGTTCAGCCTGGGTGCCTTGGGGTCATTACCTGCCACATTTCAACAGGTGAATGGACAATGGCAACGCCTCGACTGAGTGGTATTGCGCTGATGCTAGCGGCACAGGCCGAGGAGCTTCCACCTCCAGCCTACCAATTGGCGGCGCGTGGCGCCGACATCCCTTCTACGGTGCTGTTCGCCATTGCCCTGCAAGAGAGTGGTATTCGCGTCCGTGGTCGACTGCGACCCTGGCCTTGGACCCTTAACATCGCCGGAACACCTTACCGCTTCGCCAGTCGCCAAGCCGCCTGTCACGCCTTGCTTCAGGCGCTCGCCCGACATGACGCGAAGCGGGTCGACGCCGGACTCGGGCAAACCAACCTGGGTTACCACGGCCAACGTTTTTCGAGCCCCTGTGAAGCCCTGGATCCCTACCGAAATCTCGCCGTGACCGCCGCGCTGTTACAAGAGCATCACGCCGCCACCGGCGATTGGGTATCAGCAGCCGGACGCTATCACCGCCCGGCAGGCGGCGCGCCGGCTGCGCGTTACCGCGTAGGCTTTTCCCGACAACTCGAACGACTGCTGGTTTCCTTCGAACAGGGCACACCACCATGAAGCGAATATCCCTTACCGGCTATTTCATCCTACTCTTGGCACCGTTCGCCCAGCCGGAGTTGACCGTAGCCGGGGATCAGCCTAGCGACTTCACCCGCCTCCATTTTCAGGTCGCCAGGCCGCCCATAAACAACCAGATCCAGTCCGATCGGGCCATACATACAGACCTATCCACGTTTGCTGATGAAGCCTGGACACTGCCCGTCCGCAGCTCTCTCTTGACCCCAGGCCAGATCACGTCTCGTGCCCTGAACATGCCGGGCTTACGGCCATTTTTCCTGGTCGGTGAGGATAACCAGTCACTGGCTTGGTTGCATCAACGCGCGGCTGGATTGCAGAAAATAGGCGCGGCTGGCCTCGCCGTCGAAGTGGCTAATACTGAAGCCCTGGCCCGGATTCGAGCAGCCGCTCCGGGCATCACTATACTGCCAGTCAACGGCAACGACATCGCCACCCGCTTGCAGATTGAGCACTACCCCGTCTTGATCACTGCCACCTCACTGGAACAGTGAGCCCGGTCATGACCGAACATGCAATGGAATCCAAGCTCCGGCCAGCGGTGGAGCTGTACACCGTAGCGATCTGCATCGCCGCCGCGGTGCTGTGCGTGTATTCGCCCTGGGCCGTGGCCCTATCACCCGAGATCGGTCTGGTTGCAGCGCTGGCCTACGCCCTATTCGGCCTCATCCGCCTGCGACAAGCCTGGGAGGTGCTACGCTATCGGCGCAATATCCGTCGCCTACCCCGCTACGAACTGACCAGCCGACAGATTCCGGTCAGCCGCAAACGTCTATTCATGGGTCCCGGCTTTCGCTGGACCCGCCTGCACACCCAGCGCTTGGTCGAGGCCCAGGATCCGGCAGTCGCCCACTATGTCGAGCAACCGACCACCTACCGCCTGGCCCGAGGACTCGAACGGCGCCTGGAGCATGCACCGTTTCCGCTCTCGACATTGGCCCGTGTCACCGCCTGGGACAGTGCCTTCAATCCGTTGCGCCCTTTGCCCTCGGTAGGTGGCTCGCCGCTGTTGCATGGGGTCGAGCCCAATGAAACGGAGGTCAGTCTGCCACTGGGCGAACGGGTCGGACACACCCTGGTGCTCGGCACTACTCGTGTCGGCAAGACGCGACTTGCCGAGGTGTACATCACTCAGGACATTCACCGTGTTGAACATGAGGTAGTGATTGTCTTCGATCCGAAGGGCGATGCCGACTTGCTCAAACGGATGTATGTCGAAGCCAAGCGCGCCGGTCGGGAGAAGGAATTCTATGTTTTCCATCTAGGCTGGCCAGAGATCTCCGCGCGTTACAACGCCGTAGGACGTTTCGGGCGAATTTCGGAAGTGGCGTCGCGCATCGCCGGGCAGCTCAGCGGTGAAGGCAACTCTGCGGCCTTTCGTGAGTTCGCCTGGCGTTTCGTCAACATCATCGCCCGCGCTCTGATCGAGTTGGGCCGGCGTCCAGACTACCTGCAGATCCAGCGACATGTGGTCAACATCGACGCCCTGTTCATCGAGTACGCCCAGCAGTTTTTCGCCAAGACCGACCCGAAGGCGTGGGAAGTGATCGTCCAGCTCGAAGGCAAGCTCACCGAGAAAAACATTCCCCGGCATATGGTGGGACGCGATAAGCGCGTGGTGGCCATCGAGCAGTACCTGGCGGCCAAACGGGTATTTGATCCGGTAATGGACGGGCTGCGTTCGGCAGTGCGCTACGACCGTACTTACTTCGACAAGATTGTTGCCTCGCTACTACCGCTGCTGGAAAAACTCACCACCGGCAAGACCGCCCAGTTACTGGCCCCCAACTACACCGATTTAGATGACCCGCGGCCGATCTTCGACTGGATGCAGATCATCCGAAAACGCGGCATCGTCTACGTCGGCCTCGATGCGTTGACCGACGCCGAGGTGGCCGCCGCCGTGGGCAACTCCATGTTTGCCGATCTGGTCTCAGTGGCCGGGCATATCTACAAACACGGCATCGATCATGGCCTGCCCGCATCAGGCAGCAGCAGTGACAAGCTACCGATCAACCTGCACGCCGATGAGTTCAACGAGTTGATGGGCGATGAATTCATTCCGCTGATCAACAAGGGCGGCGGCGCGGGTATCCAAGTGACGGCGTACACCCAAACCCTCAGCGATATCGAAGCGCGTATCGGCAACCGCGCCAAAGCCGGCCAGGTCATCGGCAACTTCAACACGCTGCAGATGCTCCGCGTGCGCGAAACCGCCACCGCTGAGCTGCTCACCCAACAGTTGCCCAAGATCAACGTGCTGACCAAGACCCTGGTCTCGGGGGCCACCGACACCTCCGATCCGGAGGCCAACACGGATTTCACCTCGTCCTCCCAAGACCGGGTCAGCAGCACCAGCGTGCCACTGATCGAACCGGCCCATATCGTCAGCTTACCCAAGGGGCAAATGTTCTCGTTCCAGGTGGGCGGTCAGCTCTGGAAAGTCCGCATGCCTCTGCCCAAACCTTCGCCAGACGATGCCATGCCCAAGGATCTTCAAGAGCTCACTCAGCGGATGCGCGTCAGCTACAACGAACAGGCGGGGCACTGGTGGAGTGCAAGTGGCGGCGGTCCGACGCTAGACTTCGATCCAGATCGGGTTACGCCTCCAAGCACTCCTTCAGCGCTGGATGCAAGTGTTCCTGCTAAGGAAGCCCTATGACGCCGTCGGCCCTACAGTGCATCTCGTGGATTCAAGGAGGATGACTTCATCTCAGCGCCCTCCACCGCAACCCATCCAGAGCCCAGGGCTGATCGTCTCGGCGATTAGCCTGGTCCTGCGCATTATCGGTTTGTTGATCGCCTCGTTGCTGCTCTCGATTCTAATCGAGTGGGCCGGTCTGCTGCTGTTCTGGGGCGATCAAGGCTGGCGACACAGTCAGGCGATGATGAGCAGCGAACTGGGCTGGTTCAGTGAGCACTTCACATCCTCACTGATTATCCAACAGCCTGGACAGACGATTGTCCAGTGGTTGGATTTCCTCAAGCAGTGGTTACTGGTCAAGACCGGTTTTACGGATTTTGCCCAGCAGGCTCGAGTCTCGAGCCAGGGCAACGGCTTATGGAGCGGGATCAATCAGCTCTACGTGAACATCGAGGACTTTGTGCTGGCAGCGGTGTACGTCAGCTTCACCTTCGTGGTGCGCCTGACCATTCTGGCCCTGGCCACACCCTTGTTTCTGCTGGCGATGTTCACCGGCTTTATCGACGGCCTGATGCACCGTGACCTGCGAAAATTTGGAGCCGGGCGAGAGAGCAGTTTTGTCTATCACCGCGCCAAGCGGGCAGTGATGCCATTGCTGATCGTGCCGTGGATCATTTATCTCTCTCTACCCTTCTCGCTCAATCCTATAGCCGTATTTTTGCCGTGCGCGGTGACGCTCGGAATAACGACAGCTATCACCGCGGCGACGTTTAAAAAATACATCTGATAAACGTATTGCTGGCGTGTTAGACCATTCCGGTGAGTTTGGCCAACACCGCGACGATGTAGCCGCCAATGATAGACAAACCAACAATACCCAACGGCCGCTGCCACCAATCACCGCTAGAGGACGGCGGCATAGATTGCTGATAGAAATTTATCTGTCCGACCTGATTCGCGTTGACTTGGGTCGCTACGCCATTTTGCATCGAATTGCGCCACTGAGCCTCCTCAAGACGTTCGAGTTGAACCTGAACACGCCTCTTGAGTTGGCTCGCGGAAAGGAGAATTTGCTTTCCAATAATCATCACACCCAGCAAACCGAAAAACAGCAAATTTCCATAGCTGAGCGGGTTTTCCTGGCTGAGGGTCGGCGCGTGCTGCCACACAAAACCGATGTAGGGTGATGTGGCCTGATAAATGTCGGCTACTAAATTTTGCACAACCCCTCCCAGATGCCCAAAAATCTTTGTGCCAGCGAGAATCTCTGCTTGACGGTGCAAAAAAATCAACGATGAAACCAAATAAAATAGCGCACCGAAAACTATCAAGGAGAAACCCACGGCCTGTCGAATACGGTACCGCCGAATTGCTTGTTGGATGTTCACTCTTTGCACTCACTTTTCGTTAACTGATTTCGTCCGCGCTTATCTGCGCCCTCCTAACGATGGTGTTAGTAGAGTCAAACGTTAACGGCTACTGATCGTTTTTCATGAGTAACCGAGGCCGAACTTGCGGTCCAATCGCGTCATTTTCCGCGTTTTATAGCGCTCGATACGGTTTCCGAACTCGCTACTGATCAGAGACTGTGCCGAAATAAAATGACGCAGCGTGTTTCGTGTTTCTTACTGCTGAGCCTTGGACATTAGTTGAATGCTGGCCCCATCTTCAAATGGGCCATCCACATGCCAACTACATTTTTCCGAATCTGCTCGCTGTTCATATTGATGACGTTCCATAGCGGCGGCTACGCCGCATCTGCGCATGAGCAGGATCAGTTCAGTCTTATTCTGCATCAACTCGCCATTCTCGAGCGCCTAACAACGCAAGCTGAGGCAGCCAGCACGGCCGAACCGGACGAACGCTATCGCTTCGACTATCCCCAGTTCGTTCGAGACATACAGCGCGTCCGTTTTGGTGTGCAGGGCTATCTCTCCCCTTCCCGTGCTCAACCCCGCGATCCCGCTGAGCTGGTCGGTGAATACCGTCTCGACACATTGTCTGTGGAGTCGGCGCCATGAGCATGACCGACGCCCAAAGCTCAGCGTTCCAAAACGCCTCCGGCTTCTCGGCACAGAGCAGTTCGACGCTCTGGATCTCGCTGATTCTCGTCCTGGCGTTGCTCTGGTGCGCCTGGGTGATATGGACCGCTTACCGGGGCTGGGCCGCCGGCAGTGTGCGCTTCGGCGCCTTGGGCGGCAGTGCCGCACGCGTACTGCTCACCTTACTGGTTTTGATGTTCTTCACCCTGTCCTAACACCGGAGATCGCCGTCATGCTCAAGTGCCTTGCCCCTCTGAAAAACAACCTGCGCGATGGTGCCAGCCAGCGCTTGATCGGTCTGCTGCTGGTGCTCGGTCCAAGTTTGGCTTTTGCCGAGCTTCCCACCATGGAAGCTCCTTCACGTGGTGAAGGATCCGGCTTGATCGATACGATCAAAAACTACGCCTACGACGGCGGCATCCTGCTCGGCCTGCTGATCGCCTTGCTTGCGTTTCTTGGCGTGGCTTGGCACTCGCTGACGGTGTATGCCGACGTGCAAAATCAGCGCAAGACTTGGAAAGACCTCGGTGCCGTGGTTGGTATCGGCGCCCTACTGGTGGTGATCATCATCTGGTTCCTGACCAAGGCAGCCGCGATTCTTTGAGGTCGACATGAACGACACTATCGAACACCTCGTCGACGGCACCTTGGTCTTTCTGCCTGAGCGACTCAATCGTGATCCCGCCGTGCTGCGCGGTTTGACCAACGACGAGATGTGGGTGGCGCTCGGTGGCGGTGCGGTCATTGGTCTGCTGCTGGGCATTCCGCTGGCGATCGCCACCGCCTCCATTGCTGTGGCGCCAACCGGCATGATCGCAGGCATGGCGCTGGTGTTATTTGCCGGCGGCACGCTTTTGCGTCGGGCCAAACGGGCCCGCCCCGAAACCTGGTTGTATCGCAAGCTCGAATGGGTACTCGCCAGCCGTTGGCGTCTGAGCCGCGGGAGTTTGATCCTTCACTCCGGTGCCTGGACGGTTCGTCGTTCCCGCCGACTGCGCCCTGCCCTGTCTCGGTGGCAGTCATGAGCCGATTTCGAAACAAGGTGGATGCCCAACAGGCGCATATCTTCAGCCTGCGTCTGGCGGTAATGGTCCTTGCCCTGGTCTGTGCCGGACTCTGGTATGGCTGGCGCTCGGCACCGACCGATTTGACCGTGCATGTCCCCCCGGATCTGCGCTCGGGCAGCACACGCAAGTGGTGGGATATTCCCTCAGAGAATGTCTATGCCTTTGCCCTGTACATCTTTGGCCAACTCAACCGCTGGCCCTCAGACGGCGAGCAGGACTATCGCCGCGCCATCTATGGCTTGCAGTCCTACCTGACACCCGCCTGCAAGGCCTTTCTCGATGGCGACTACGAGTACCGCAAGGCTGCCGGCGAACTGCGCCAGCGGGTGCGTGGCGTCTACGAAATCCTGGGCCGAGGCTACAGCGAGGATCCGGAACTCAGGGTCAAGCAACTCGACCGCGACAGCTGGCTGGTCAAGCTCGACCTCAATGCCGATGAGTATTACGCAGCGGAGCCGGTGAAACGGGTGGTGGTGCGTTATCCATTACGCGTGGTGCGTTTCGACCTGGACCCCGAACGCAATAAGTGGGGGCTGGCACTGGATTGTTATCAGGGCACGCCGCAAAAAATCGCCCTGCCGGGAGGTGAACCATGAAGCGGATGTCTACCCTGGGACTGACCGTCGTACTGATGCTATGGGGAGTTGCGGCGCAGGCCATCGAGCTGATGCATTGGGAACGCCTCCCCCTCGCGGTCCCACTGGTGATCAATCAGGAGCGGGTGGTTTTTATCGATGAGGCTGTTCGAGTCGGCGTGCCCTCAACCCTGACGGGCAAGCTGCGCGTGCAATCAACTGGCGGCACACTGTACCTGCGCGCGTCGGAAGCTATCGCACCGACCCGCCTGCAACTGCAATCAATCACGACGGGCGAGATCATCCTGCTGGATATCGCGGCCACGCCTGGCGATCAACCGCTGGAGCCCGTGCGTATTCTCAAGAATGCTCCGATGCAGGCTACCGAGGCTGAATCTAACACCGTGCCTGTTCCAGAACGCACGCCGATCCCGGTCGCGTTGACGCGCTATGCCGCGCAAAGCCTGTACGCGCCGCTGCGCACCGTAGAACCCTTGCCCGGCGTCCGCCGCCTCCCGCTCAAGCTGCGCACCGAACTGCCGACCCTGCTGCCGACCGAAAACGTGTCCAGCACGCCCATCGCCGCCTGGCGACTCGGTGATTTCTGGGTGACGGCGGTGAAGTTGCGCAATCGTGGTCCAGCGACGGTGCAACTCGATCCGCGTCGGCTTCAGGCCACGCTGTTCGCCGCGACCTTCCAGCATGCTTTCCTCGGGCCGCTCGGCAGTGCTGAAGACACCACGGTTGCCTACCTCATCACCCGCGGAGCCGGCCTCGAACACGCCGTGCTGCTCCCGCCCGTTGCGCGAGGGGCTGACGATGAAAGCTAACGCCTTGCTCAAATGGCTGGTACCGGCTGCGCTACTGGCCGTGGTGTTGATCATTTTGAAAACCTGGGTCGCGGGTAGTAACGCTCCCTCTTCAAAAAGCACGGTAGATCAGGGCAACCTTCAGCTATCCGCCGAGCAAGCCAAGTCGCTCGGCATTGCTGGCGATACCCCACGCGACACCGTCGCCACCCTGGTCGGCCAAGTGAAGGCCATGCGCAGCGACATGCTCGGGTTGAAGAAACACAACGATTCACTGCAGACGGAAAACAACCGCCTGCGCGAACGGGAAAACAGTGTCGATTCGCGTATCCAGACGGCTCTGGGCAGCGTGACCCAGCAGGTCGACGAAGGCCGTCGACAAGCCAATGAGGTCCGACTCAAAGCAGAACAAGACAGTCGTCAGGCTCGCGGTCTACTGACGCAATTGCAGGAACAGCTGTCGGGGCTGTCCGGCAAAGCCAAGGACATGCCGATCGGACTGGGGCTTGAGCCGGGTGATGGGGCTCAGTTCGACGGGCAGCATCCTGCTGTTGATGCGCTGCAGTGGATTGAACCCTCGGATACTCCGGCCACCGACGCCCGAGGCAAAACCAAGACTTCCTCCGCAATGAGTCTGCCTACCGCGTTCAACTCGCTGGAAGGCTCAAACGATAACGCGATTGATCGCAGCCAGAAACAGCTACGTGTTGTCACCAAGGGTGAGCGCGACCTGACGCGATCCGTTGATCGTACCGAAGGCGCGAAGCCGGTCTACACCATTCCCGAAAACGCGACATTGATGGGTTCGGTCGCCATGACCGCGCTGATCGGCCGAGTCCCGGTGGACGGCACCGTGAATGATCCCTATCCCTTCAAGGTACTGGTCGGTCCGGAGAACCTGACCGCCAACGGCATCGACCTGCCGGACGTCGCGGGTGCCGTAATGAGCGGCACGGCGTCCGGTGACTGGACGTTGTCTTGCGTACGCGGACAGGTCGAGTCGATCACCTTTGTGTTCACCGATGGCACCATCCGCACGGTGCCTCAGCCGAAGGCGGTAGCCAGCCGCAATGCCTCCACCACCCAGAGTTCGAGTACCGACAAAATCCGTGGCGGACTCGGTTACCTGTCCGATCCGTACGGTATTCCGTGCATTGCCGGCGAGCGCCGCTCGAACGCCCAACAATATCTCGGCAGCCAGAGTTTGATCACCGCGGCCGGCGCGGGTGTCGCCGCCTTGCTCGGAGATGAGCAGAGCAACAGCAGCGTGATCAGTTCGGGCGGCAGTACGCTCGGGGTCACCAGCAGCAGTGGCAATAGCGCGCTGAATTCAATTCTCAGCGGCGGGGTCAGCGACATCCGCGAGTGGGTCAACAAACTGTATGGCGAGGCCTTTGCTGCCGTGTACGTGCCACCGGCCGCCCAAGTCGCACTGCACCTCGACCATGAGATCACCATCGACTACGAGCCCAAGGGCCGGAGCGTTCGCCATGAAAAAGACCGTACTTCCCTGCCTGACCTGGATTAGCGTGTTCTGCTGGGTCCTGGCGGGGTGTTCCACCGACAAGGAGACGCTGCTGCCCCATGGCGAGCAAACCATGCTGGACATCTGGAACGGTGACGGTTCGCAAGGCACTCAGCTGCAACTGCTGGAAGCTCGGCAGCAGTTACGCCGCCCGCTGGCCCCGGCAGATTTCTCCGTTGCTCTCCAAGAAGCGTACACGCGCACAGCGGCGAACGAGATCCGCAATTTGTTCCCTCGCTTGCCCAATCCCGATCTAGTGCTGTACGTGTATCCGCATTTGAGTGGTACCGAGCAGGCACCGGTGCCGGGTTACTCGACTGTTTTTCCGTTCTACCAGCGGGTGCAATACGCATTACCGGGTGAACGTCAGGAAGACTTGTAGTGCGTACCGGCGAATCGGGCAAACGCACATCTGCGTGGAAAGCCTGGCGCCACCCATTGCGACCTCGCGCCACCTTGACCGATGAAGCTGCACTGTATGCGCACAATCCTAGCTTCACCGATCACCTGCCTTGGGTGGAATACCTCGAAACCGAACAGTGTTTTCTACTGGATGACAATCGCTCGGTGGGTGCGGTGTTCGAGTTGCTGCCCCTCGGCACTGAAGGGCGCGAACCCGATTGTCTGATGGCGGCCCGCGATGCCCTAGAGGATGCCCTGCAGGACAGTTTCGATGAGCTGGATCAAGCGCCTTGGGTGGCGCAGTTTTTCTGCCAGGACGACAACGACTTCACCCCCTACCTGACCCGGCTCACCGAGTATATTCAGGACAGCGCGCGAGGCACGGTCTTTACCGAGGCATTTCTCGAACTCTGCCGCCGTCACCTTAAGGCCATCGCCAAGCCCGGCGGTCTGTTTGAAGATAAGGTGATGACACGCCTGCCCTGGCGTGGCAATAACCGCCGGGTGCGCCTGGTGGTCTATCGCTGGCTCGAGTCTGACGCTGAGGAAACGGGGCTCACTCCGGAGCAATCCCTACAACAGGCTTGCGAACGTATCGGTGCTTCGTTGCAGGCGTGCGGCGTGCAATCGACGCGAGTCGATGGCCGAGGTCTGTATGCCTGGTTATTGCCCTGGTTCAATCCGGCACCCAGGCTCACCGAGGAAGCGCCCGAGGAGTTCTACCGCCGCGTGGCCTATCCGGAGTCGAACGACGGCGAGTCGCTGGAACTGCCCTTCGACCACGATTTCGCCGAGCGCCTATTCTTCAACTTACCTCGTTCAGACGTCCAACGCGGACTCTGGTTTTTCGACGATCAGCCCCATCAGGTCATGGTGGTGGACAAACTGCGGCGGGCACCCTTGATTGGTCAACTTACCGGCGAAACCCGCAAGGGTGACGCGCTGAATGCGCTGTTCGACCAGTTACCCGAAGGTACGGTGATGAGTCTGACCCTGGTGGTCAAACCGCAAGATGTGCTCGAGGACCAGTTGAACCGCCTGGCGCGCAAAGCCATCGGGGAAAACCTGGCCTCGACCCAGACCCGCCAAGATGTCGAAGAGGCTCGCGCGATCATCGGTCGCCAGCACAAGCTGTACCGAGGAACCCTGGCGTTCTACGTGCGCGGTCAGGATCAACAGCAACTGCACCAGCGCTCGGTCAACCTGGCCAGCGCACTGCTGAGTGCGGGGCTACAACCGGTACGCGAAGGCGATGAAGTCGCCGCCTGCAACAGTTACCTACGTTGGTTACCGATGGCGTACAACCCGGCCCGCGACACGCGCAACTGGTACACGCGCCTGATGTTCGCCCAGCACCTGGCGAACCTGGCCCCCATCTGGGGCCGCAGCACCGGCACCGGCCATCCGGGTATCACCCTGTTCAACCGCGGCGGTTCGCCACTGAGCTTTGATCCGTTGTCGCGCCTGGACCGGGCCATGAACGGCCATCTGCTACTGTTCGGCCCCACCGGCGCCGGCAAGTCGGCCACCCTGGTCACCCTGCTGATGCAGGTCATGGCGGTGTACCGCCCTCGCCTGTTTATCGTCGAGGCCGGTAACTCATTCGGCTTGCAGGGCGACTACTTCGCGACATTGGGTCTGTCGGTCAACAAGGTCCAATTGAAACCTGGCGCCTCGGTCAGTCTCGCGCCGTTCGCCGATGCCGGGCGGCTGGTCGAGCAGCCGGATCAGGTGGCGAGTCTGTCGATCGATGAGCTGGACGACGAGGTGGTAACCAATCGCGAAGACCAGCGCGATGTTCTTGGCGAACTGGAAATCACCGCCCGCCTGATGATCACCGGCGGCGAGGCCAAGGAAGAGGCGCGCCTGAGTCGAGCCGATCGCAGCTTGATTCGCGAGTGCATTCTCGATGCGGCGCAGACCTGTGTCGCAGCGAACCGCCAGGTGCTGACCCGCGACGTGCGCAACGCTTTGCTGCGCGTCGCCGCCGACCCGCACCTGCCGGAAAAACGTCGCGAACGCGCCCAGGAGATGGGCGAGTCCATCGACCTGTTTTGCCAGGGTTTCGAAGGGGAACTGTTCGATCGCGAAGGCATGCCTTGGGCCGAGAGCGATGTGACCATCGTCGACCTGGCCACCTATGCTCGTGAAGGCTACGAAGCACAGATGTCCATTAGCTACATCAGCCTGATGAACACCGTGAACAACCTTGCCGAGCGCGACCAGTACCTGGGCCGACCGATCATCATGGTCACCGACGAGGGCCATATCATCACCAAGAACCCGCTGCTGGCGCCATTCGTGGTCAAGGGCACGAAGATGTGGCGCAAGCTCGGCGCGTGGTTCTGGCTCGCCACACAGAACCTTGCCGACTTCCCCACGGCCGCGCAGACCATGCTCAACATGATCGAATGGTGGATTTGTTTGAACATGCCGCCCGCGGAAATCGAAGAGATCGCGCGCTTCAAGAAACTCACGCCGGCGCAGAAAGCCTTGTTGCTCTCCGCCAGTAAGGAGCCAGGGAAATACACTGAGGGGGTCGTGCTGTCAAAGAAGCTCGAAACGCTGTTTCGGGCCGTACCGCCTAGCCTTTATCTCGCTCTGGCTATGACGGAGCCCGAGGAAAAAGCCGAGCGTTGGACTCTGATGCAGGAGCACGGCTGCTCAGAGCTGGAAGCGGCTTACCGGGTAGCCGAACGGATCGATAGCGCGCGAGGAATAGAGCCGATCTAAGGGAGCAGTAGCACACCGCTCTAGCCTATCCAGCAGCTAGCCATTGGACACCTTTTCAACGTAGGCATCCATGAACCAGTCAGGAACCTCATCAACCTTGAATTCAAGGTCAGTTCCATCCGTAACTTCGGCCAGCAGCACCAGATCGGCACCGGAGTTATCGAAGATGTAGGCCCGGTTCGAAGCGGCAATAGCCGCAGGCAACAGGTTCAAGCAACGGGCGTAGCGCTGGACAATTTTCTCGGTGGGAACTGGGTGTCCACCTGCCGCAACACGGTTCTTGACCCTGTTGATATTGATGTCTGGGTCTTCAGTTGCCACGAAGTAGAGGTAGGTTCGGTACCCCGACGCTCTCGCCTTGAGCATAAAAGCGACTTTGTCTTCGCTGGACATCACCGTCTCGAAGGTGAAAGACAGTTGCTCTTCGAGGAGCTTGTTCCGAATGAAGTCGGAGAGCACGGAGGCAAAATAGGAGTTCATCGCGACCGCCTGAAAATTCAGGCCGTTGCCGCTAAAGCCTATTTTGGCCGCCTCCTCATCGAGCCTGGCGGACCTGACCAGCCGATGCTCTCGAATGAAACCGAGGATTTCATCACTCTCAGCTTCCAGTTGAAAATCACTGAACTCCAGACGGCCGCTCTCTTTGGCAGCCTTCTCGATTTCATCCGGGTTAATATATATGCCGATCAAGTGGGAAGGGATGGCACTTTTCATCGTGCTCTTGCCGGAGCCGTTGGGTCCAGCAAAGACCCTCAAGCGAGGGACAATCATGAGCAGCGGCGCACCTTGATGACACCACCCTGCGTCACTTTGTGCTTGGGTTTAGCCACCCGAATGACCTTGTGCTTACCGTCGGCAGTCGTTTCAACAAGCATGCCGTTCACGACTTCCATCACGCTACGGCCAGCAGCCAGCGCGTTGATATAGGCGGTATTGATGGCGCCTTCAGCCATGACCGGGATCTTATTCTCCAGCCTGCTCACCAGGTCATCACTCAACACTTCGTCACTCGACACTCGTTTGGCTTTCATATCGCGCTCCACGTTCTCAGAGCGTGCAGAATTTGCACTTAATCAGAATCTTAGCTACGTGAACCTGTTGGTAACAGGGCAAAGGCTGGTTCTGTCGACTCCATTCTAGAGGAATGGCGTCTGGAACCATACCTTTCAAGAGTTTTTAATGTGACACGCTCTGAAGCCGCTGCTGAATCCTCAACAGGAATCCGGCTTCAAACGCATCCTGGCAGTCGCCAACAGGAAACGTCTTGCGGGTTTGCGCCAGCTCCCACCACAGGGGTATCTCGCCGGGCGTATCAAGCCAAGCCTGGGCGCATTGCACGCCACGTTCGATCATCGGGGCAAACTCGCTGCCCCAAGGTGTCAGAAGACTCGGGCAACCATCCGCCGCGGGAATTGAAATGTAGTTTTCGTCCATACACACCCTAGATTGCTGATTTTATTGTTAGACGCTGGACCCAATCTGGAAATCATAACGAAACAAAATGAACGCTCGATAACAGACATCAGCATCAAATGGCCTAGATCAATACCAATGTAGACTATATCCCGTGGATTGAGAGTCCCTCAAGGCGCAATTTGCGCGCATGACTCAAGACTACGAACAGCTGCGTCTGCAACTGGCGGAAAACATCCGCTTGATGCGACGCGTGAAAAACCTTACCCAAGAGCAGCTGGCGCTCATGGCCGAGGTCGATCGCACCTACGTCAGTCAAATCGAACGATGCACGGGCAATCCGTCGCTGATGGTCCTGTGCAAGCTCGCCAATATTCTCGAAATCACCACAGATCAGCTACTTGTAGAACCCGACATCCTACGAAGCGTCCTTCACGTCAAATAATAGTCTCACGTCTCACAAATCCGATAGATCCGCCTTCATAATTTCCACTGACAGTCTTCAGTCCGTAACCGAACCTGCCCAGGCCATACATTGAGTACCTGGATCATGCCTGTTGACTGCTCGTCAATCCCGCCTACGAAGCTACGGCCCTTGGCCCTGGGTATCCTGCTGGCGTGTGGCCCAAGCATGGCGATGGACACCCCTAGCATCATCTCCTCCGTGCTTTCGCCAAACTGCCTCGCCTACAGGGTCGTCGGCATTTGTTTCTGGCTGCTCTGCACGCCCTTCGGCTGCTCAATCAAGACCTCGACCAAGGTTCGTCATTTCATTCCTGAGCTGGTGGTCACGAGCTACGCCACCACCGGCAACAACCCCTGGACCGAGATGGCTACACTCTCCGCTCCCATCAGCGGCGCGGAGGGTGGCGGCAACCTGATCACCCCAAACACCCACCGCGACAACCTGCCTCGTTTCAAAAACGTCGATGGCATCGGCCACCCCGGTGGCTGGGCCGCCACGCAATTGGCTTCTCAATCTGGCTATGCCTGCGCCAGCGGTGCAACTGCGTTCATGCCCTACTACCTTAGCACCCTGGACTCGCTGGCCTGGCGCCATGGCATACCGGAAAGTCTTTACCCCGAGTCGCTCATGCCGGGGATCCGTGAAATCGGTCGGCAGGCTTCGGGAAACATGTGGGGGAACCTTTATCCCCGGCAAGGCTTTCTGGTACAGCCCGACGACTTCAAGGCGGCCGCTGTCATGACACAACGGGCCGGCGATGTGATTACCCGTAACGGACAGCCGCATGTGTACTTACCGCTCACGCCCGCGAAAGGCGACGGCTACTGGCCGCCTGGCCCGATCGTTGAAAACGACGCGTCGACCCACAAATGGCAATTACTCTTCCCTCAGGTTCAGTCCACGTGTGCCATCTTCCCCAGCGATCCGGTACAGAGCGCGGATGGCGGCTACGCCTGGTCGCTGTGGCGGCCCTACAGCTGCTGCAAACGCGAGGGGCAGACATTTCTGTTTAGCATCGACTTCGAAGGCGGTGCTTCATGAGTCAGCCTCGCGCGCGGCCCAGGTTGGGTGTAATGAGTCTGTTGCTCTACGGACTGCTCGCCATGGCCACGCATGCCCACGCTGCCGAGGACAATTACCGTCTGGGCACGCAGGGCGAAGTGCTCGACGACCGGGTGATGTACACCATCGGCGGCGGTTCGGCAGTGGGCTCACCCAGCTCGCTCTACCGACCCAGCGGTCTCGGCGTCGGCGGGGCCTGGCGAGCAAACATGATGTGCGGCAATATGAGCCTCACCAACACCCTGCAAAACCAGCTGAACGGCGCCACCGAAGGTTTTCAGCAGATCATGGGCAGCATCGTGCAGAACGCGACCCAAGCGGTGATGTCGCTGCCGGCGTTGATCATCCAGCGTGCCAACCCCGGCCTCTATGAGTTACTCAGTAACGGGGTGATGCAGGGGCGTATCGACTTCGACCGCTCCAAGCTGACCTGCCAGGCCATGGCCGAAAAGATGGCCGACAAAGTCGGCCAAGCCGGTTGGGGCGCGTTGGCCAAAAACCAGGAGATGCAGGGCAATCTGGAGCAAACCGGCGGTGATGCAGTGGCCGCGGTGAAAAACACCGAGACTCATAACGGCAACAATGGAGTGTCCTGGATCGGCGGTTCCAAGGCTGGAGGCAGCGGGCAGACGCCCATTCGGGTGACCGCCGACGTGGTGCGCGCGGGTTATAACCTGCTGCATAACCGTTCGGTGGATGACAGCGCCTCGATCAGTAGCAATGATTGTCTGGGTGGGGCTATTTGCCAGACATGGACCTCGCCCCAGGAGGAATCCGAATGGGCCGTTCGGGTGTTGGGCGAGAGCGAAGTCGCGACCTGCGACGCCTGCGAAACCCTACGTGCTACCGCTGGCAGTGGGCTAACGCCGCTGATCCAGGAGGCCTACAGCGAACATCTCAAGGCCCTGCAAGGACTGCTGTCGGGCGCTCTACCACCAACCCCTGACAAGCTGACTAAAGCCTCCAGCCCGATGCTGCCGGTGACCCGTGGTGTGATCGAAGCCCTGCGCGACGATCCCGACCAGGAACTCCTAGCACGACGACTGGCCAGTGAAACGGCCATGTCTAGCGTACTCGACAAGGCCCTGCTGCTATTGCGTACGCTGCTGGCGGGCAGTCACGAACCGAACATCGCTTCCGCCGAGCCGGCTCAGACCGCCTTGACGAAAAATATCGACGCCTTGGAGCGCGAAATACGCCTGCTACAAACCGAACTGCAGGTCCGGCAGATGCTCGCTACCAACACTGCCAGCCTGGTGCTCGATCGGCATGCCGGTGGTGCCGATGCTTCGCGCACCGTCGAGCAAGGCGACCCTGAGCCGGGCCGACTCAATGATGCTGACGCCAGGCGCAAGTGAGTCATGAAACGCTCACCGCTATTCACTCTGCTTTCAGGTCTGGGGATTGCAGCACTGATGATCCTGACCGCCGCACTGGTCGCCTGGATCGGCCGCACTGCGCTGGGTAGCTTTGAGGTCTGGCAGCAGGCTTTCGAATCCGCACGGCCTTATCTGCAGTGGTGGCGCGCCCTGCTCTACGCCGCCCTCTTTGTGCTCTGGTGGGATCTGCTTCGGCGCTACCGACATCGACCACAGGATCGACGGCGCATGAAACGTATCGGGGCATTAGGGCTCGTGCTCTTTACCTGTGTCGAACTCACCCGACTGTGAGGTCACCACCATGCTCATGAGCACCAACAGCTACCTGGAGTTTTACCTCTCTCTCCTAGCCTGGATCATCAACAACGGCCTCTGGAGCGTCCTGTCCGACACAGGGCTATTCGCCGCGCCCTTTGGTGCAATTATCTTGCAGGAATGGTTGTCTGCCCGTCAGCAAGGTGCGGATGAGGGCAACAAGGGACTGCTCTCGGTGCCGAGGATCGAGAACCGGCTGTGGCTGGCCTACATCGTCGTCTTGTTCGGCTGCGCGCCGGTCTTTCCGCTGAGCCTCGCCTCAATGGCGTTCGAAGATGCGGCGAGCCAGCGCTGCGGCGTGAGTGTGGCCAAGCCAGCAGAAACAGCCTGGGGAACCACCTTCAATACCATCGGCGAACGCTCCGCTAATGTACCGATCTGGTGGTTTCTGGTGCATGCCTTGAGCAAAGGGGTGACTGCCGCGGCTACTGCCTCCATCCCCTGTGCACCGGATATCCGGCAGATGCGTATGGAGATCGACAGTTCGCGCATCAACAATCAGGTACTGCTGCAGGAAGTCGCCGACTTCACCCGCGACTGCTACGGCTATTCCCGATCTAGATTGTTTACCAATCGCCCGCAGCTGGACAAGGCGCAAAGTCACGACGCCTCCTGGATCGGCTCCAGCTATTTTCTCGACACGCCCGGCTATTACGACACCGATCGCTCACGCACACCGCGAGTCAGTTGGCCGTATGATGAAAATCGCGATGTCTCTCTGCCTCGATTAGAGAATGGCGCGGGCTACCCCACCTGCAAGCAGTGGTGGAATGATAGCGGTGTCGGGTTACGCGAACGCTTAATCGAGCAAGTTGATCCCTCGTTGCTGACTCAGCTGAAAGGTTGGTTGACTGGCCGTTCGAGCAACGAGATCGAGGATGCCACCTTGCGCGAGCTGGTCAGCCCGCGCCAGCAATCGATGTCCATGTCGCCCGGACAGGTGTATCAGGACTATGGCTCCAGCGCTCGTGGCGGCTCGGTCAATCAGGGGCTTAATAACCTGGCCACCAATACCGGATTGGCCCTCGGCTCCTTCAGCAACTTCCCGGCAATGAATGCGCTACGTGCAGCGCTGCCGATGGTGCAGGCTTTCTTGATCATGGGCGTGATCATCAGCTTGCCGCTGGTCCTGCTGGTCAGTACCTACCAGCTGAAGACCATCATGACCGTGACGTTCGCGCTGTTCACGCTGCACATGCTCACCTTCTGGTGGGAACTGGCCCGCTGGGTCGACTCCAGCATGCTCGACACCTTGTACAACCAGGTTTCGGCTTCCAATCAGGTGCTGTTATCGGTGCCCACATCCGGCCTCATGGATGGAACCGTCACGACGCAGGTGATCGAGTATGTGATGGGGGCGATGTTCTTGGTGCTCCCTGGACTGTTTTTGGTCGCCATGAGCTGGGCAGGCTACTCAATCGGCAACAGCCTTGAGGGGATGTTAGGTGGTGCAAGCAAAGCCGCGCATGGTGCAGCGGGCAAAGGAACAGATCAGTTGATGGGTGCTACGAAGAAACTCATCTGACGTCATCAGATGATTTGAAATGACCTATGTAGTGGCCATTGTCATCGTAGTTGCCAAGATAGGAGCTAGCACCAAGATAGTCCGGACCTGGATTATCCTTTTCAAAATCCGTGTCGATGACAGCCTTGGACTGCAGAAGAGCAATCACAGCGATCATCACCACAACAGAAGCGACCAGCCAGAAACCGATAAAGAGCAGCCCACCAACCAACGCCAACTTGGCAGTCAGAAAGCTCCCGCGAACCAGTAATTTACCTGCGGGTATACCTGCCGTTACCACACGCTCAGCCACGCAGGACTCAAACGTTTTTAACCTACGGTAACCACGCTTTACCGACATGCCACAGGCGTATACCCAGTAGTGGGCACGTGAATTCCGAACAGGTTGCTGAGTCGGCATGCTCTCGCCCTCGTCTGAGCGTTGTCATGGTTGAGACAGGAGTAACAGCCTACTACTGAAATCTGTCCGTGCCTGACCGTTTATCAGTTTGCCCAGCCGAAAAATCTTCACTGGAAGACAGAAGACAAGCCCCGTGAAACAGCTTCTCTACAGTGATTGACCCATATAAATCGTCCAGCTAAATACAAGGTACGGATCGCTGTTATCGACAGCACCTTCCCAGGTAGCCAGAGCCTTCAAGGCTACATCACTTCGGTGATGGTTCTCCCCAAGTGCGATTAGCGTTCGGTGGCTCGCACGGTGACCGTTTCGACGGTGATGAACGCCTACTTGCTCTCCTGAGCGCCTTTCGAGCTCTGCTCGCCAGGCAAACCTTCTTGTTTTTTTGCAACCCACTGCGGGGAAATCTTTCCCCGCACGGGACAGGTTTCTTCGCGTTTTCAACGGAGGCACACCATGTCCGATTCACTTACGCCGGAAGCACTGAACACCCTAAGGTTGCCCGTTGTGTTCACGCCTGGCGCGTGGCAACGCGCAGTACTACTCGAGCGCTCAGATCATCCTGAGACGCTGCAGGTCGATCAGTTGAGCCACGTATTGCGCGCAGCCTTCGAGGCTCACCTGGCCTCTCCACGCGAGCCCTATGTGCCGTTCGAGGTAGTCCACATTCAATCAACGGATCACTCAGACCAAGACCTGTTGCTGCAATTGAGTCTCAGCCTACTCCAAGAACCGGGTCAGCCTGGCGCCTTGCTGATAGCACTTGCAGGAGAGGCCAACGCAAAACGCACATAACCGAACTTGGCGCTCAAATTCAAATTCGGACAGCAGGCAAGACCTGCATCAATCCACCCTTCACCCAACCGGGGAACCCTCCCCGACGGGCAAGGCGTTCCTCCGTTTTCTCTCGAGGAAATGCCATGCACGATATCTACCAAGACGTGACTGACAAGATCGTTACCGCCTTGGACCAAGGCGTAACTCCCTGGATCAAACCCTGGTCCTCAAGTGGCTCAGCTGACGTCCGTCATCATCAACCTTACCCCATTAACGCCATCACGCGTCGTCCGTATTCGGGTATCAATTTACCGTTGCTCTGGGCTGAGGCCAGATTACAGGGGTTCACTCAAGATCGTTGGCTGACCTTCAACCAAGCCAAAAAGGCCGGTGGGCACATTCGTAAGGGTGAGCACAGCGCCCTGGCAGTGCTCTACAAGCCGATGGAGCGCGAGGAACAGACCGAGTCAGGCCAGCCAGTACTGGATGAAAACGGTCAGTCCAAGGTTGCTCACTTTGGCCTTCTCAGGACGCATTTTCTGTTCAACATCGAGCAAACGGAGGGGCTCGAAGCGCTCAATGAAACCCTGCTCGAAACGGAATTGACCGATCCCTTCCAGGCCAACAGCGTTGCGGAAAATCTGCTGCTGAGTTCAGGTGCACGCATCGTTCATCGGCCGGCCGACGAAGCCTTTTACCACCCGATCAGGGATCTCATCCAACTGCCGACAAAAGCACAATTTCACGATGAAGGCGGGTACTACGCCACCGCACTGCACGAGCTGACGCACTGGACCGGACACCACTCGCGGTTGCAGCGCGAAGGCGTAACGTCAGCCTGTCCGTTCGGCTCGCCAGGCTACGCGTTTGAGGAGTTGATTGCCGAAATGGGCGCTGCTTTTTTATGCGCCTACACCGGTATACAGGGAGAGCTGCGGCACGAGGGCTACATCGACTCGTCGCTCGGCCTGCTCAAGGCTGACAAGCGCGCAATCTTTCGTGCCAGTGGCCAAGCTAGAGCCGCGTCAGAGTATGTACTCAATCTGAAGCAACAATTGGAGCAAGCAGTATTGGAGGAGCCCGCCGAGCAGAAGCGCCAACGTTTAATCGTGAGCAACTCTTAAACTCACCGCATCAAATGCTTCACAGGGCCCGACACGAGTTGGGCCTTTTTCTACTCGGCGATGACACATTAGCAGAGAGACCTCGCGCCCTTGGGAGACGTTCTTCGATGTCGGGATCGCATGCCATCAGCCATCATGAGCGCTATCGCTCAATTAATAATCACTCCATCGCAATCAGTGTGCTCCGCGGCATGCCGAGCTTTATCCACAGACATACCCACGCATTTCGTGGACAACTCACTCTCGCCACCGAGAGCCATTTCGAGAGCTGAACGCCCCGAACAGATTGTGGTCAGTCATCCAGGTTTTCCGCTAGAAACCCAACCAACTCAAGTGGTCTCCGGCTGTCGATCACCTGGTAGATCAGATCACGCTTACTGCGCGGCAACTTCTTGACCACGCTCTTCGCCGAGGCCCTGACGGCTTCGTCGGTCCCATGGATACGTGCCGCGAGCAGCAGTACGAGCGTGGCGTCAGTGAGGTTCATAGCAAGACCCGAGAAAATTCGCACACGCAGTGTACCGACTCTTTCCTTGGCCGTACCAGCACTCACCTCCAACAAAATGGCACCAGCGCAAATCGATATTCCGATTGCCGCACAAAGGGACCCAAGCCAAAAGGACGGGTAAGGGTTGGAAGGGAATGGGGACTCAAGGGTAAGAGCGCTATCCAAAAAGGCTAAAAGGCCACCGACCCAGCCAATTCCCGGAGGCCACAATGCTCAGTCTGTTTCGCCGCAAAAGGCAAAAGCCCCCTCCACCACCGACCGTGAGCGTCGCCGACGGTTACCTGCCCATTGAGTCGGCCCACAGTTTGTTAGCAGCGGAACACCGCCGCCAGTTGCTCGATCGCATCTGGCAATACACCGCCCTCTCCCACGTCCAATTCACCCAGCTCTATTTAAATCCGATCCATCGCTACGCCGAACAAGTCCAGCAACTCCCGGCCAGCGAGACGCACCACCATGCTTATCTCGGCGGCATGCTCGACCATGGACTGGAACTGGTCGCCTGCAGTTTGAAACTGCGTCAGTCGTATCTGCTTCCCACCGGCGCTGCGCCCGAAGACCAGGCCGCCCAGACTGACGCCTGGTCCGCTGGCATCGCCTATGGCGCCCTGCTGCATGACATCGGCAAGATCGCCGTGGACCTGCTGGTCGAACGCCAGGATGGCCGTGTTTGGCATCCTTGGCAGGGCTCCCTGGATCAGCCCTACCGTTTTCGTTACATCAAGGGTCGTGATTACCACTTGCACGCTGCCGCCGCAGGCTTGTTTTACACCCAAATTCTCGAGCGCCCAATCCTCGATTGGCTCAGTGGGTTTCCGCCACTTTGGGCCAGCCTGCTGTATGTCCTGGCCGGCCAATACGAACGTGCCGGCGTACTGGGTGAGCTGGTCATTCAAGCCGACCGCGTTTCCACTGCGCAGAACATTGGCGGTAACCCGAGCAAGGCGCTGCAAGCACCAACTCATTCGCTGCAACATCACTTGATCAGCGGACTACGTCATCTGGTTCAGCACGAGCTGAAACTTAACCAGCCGGGTGCCGCGGGATGGCTGACCCAGGACGCACTCTGGCTGGTCAGCAAGACGGTCACGGACAAGCTACGGGCCTATCTGCTGTCGCAAGCGATAGAGGGCATTCCCTCATCCAACATTGCCGTGTTCGACGAACTCCAGTCGCATGGTTTGGTTGAGTCCACCCCAGAAGGCAAAGCCATCTGGACTGCGCTCGTGGTACAGGGAGACTGGCAGCAGAGCTTCACCTTTCTGCGACTTCAACCGGCGTTGATTTGGGGAAGCGAAGACCGCCCTGAGGCTTTCACTGGAACAGTGAGCGTGGCACTCGATGACAATCAGCAGAACGCTCCGGTATCACCACCAGCCCCCAAGGCTGCCAATACAAAGTCAACTCAAAGCCCATCGCAGCCAGATCCCATGACGAGGGAGAATGCCGACTACCTCGGCACGCTGCTGGAAATGTTCGAGTTGGAAGAGCCTGAGGCCAGTGATGCACCGTCAGAAAGTGCTCTCGAAACTTCAACCCTCCCTTCGGATAACCCTGGCCAGGCATTTCTGAATTGGGTCAAGGAGGGCATCCAGAGCCACAAACTGATCATCAATGACAGCAAGGCCAAAATTCACACGGTAAGTGGCAGCGTATTACTGGTCACACCTGGCCTTTTCCAACGCTACGTCCATGAGTTTCCTGGTATCTCACAGGGGGCCGATCTAGAAATTGAAGAATGGCGCTGGGTGCAGAAGCAGTTTGAGAAACTGAAAGTCCACAGAAAGCGAGACGACGGTTTGAACATCTGGACTTGCCAAGTTGAAGGTCCTCGGAGAAAGGCCAAACTCAAAGGCTACTTTCTAGAAAAATCAGCAGCATTGTTCGAAACTGCACCTCTACCGGCAGACAATCCTTTTCTTAAAGTCGAAAAAACATAAATTTCAGTAATATCCCATTAACGCAATGATCGGCGCCTTACATGTAACGCACTCCATTAATTAATGTTTTTGTCCGACTGGCCGCTAACCTGCACAGGAAAACACTCTCCAAACTTCAACCTAACAATACCGGAGTTTAAATTGAACAACATCAAGTGGGAGTCATGGGTTCCCTACCTAGAGAAACCCAACGTCCTGATTGGATTCGTTGTGCTGCTAGTCTCGCTCATAGCTTTTTTCTTAATAACTAATAATCGACAAAATATAAAGATCGCCCACCAAGTGTTTTTTTGCTTTCTGACGATTGCTGCTTTTGTTATTGTAGTCGCAGCTTATAAGAGCATTCAAGAGCCTTTATCCATCCCACATACTCCTTCTGTGCCGGAGAAGCAAGAGTCGACAGTAAAACCAATAGAGGGACCGGACCTGAGCGCTGTTCAATCCAATAATATGCAGATTGTGAACGGCTCCCACAACACGATTACAAACCAAGTTGGAAAAACCAAATGATCTCTCGGATTCTATGCGGCATTATTGCGACTATCTTTGCCTGGATTGCGCCGGTTATAGCTGCCAATCCAGCCTCTGAAAACAAGCAAATAATCAGTGGAGATTGTAACGTCGTTGTGAACATAGTGAATGGTGAGGCACCTAACATTCAGCCTACTTACTGTACAAATCTTTCGGCAATTAAGGGTATGGCTGATGCAGTCACGAAAATCGCACGTTTTTTGGAGGTCACAAATCCAACCGAGGTAAAACTATCCACTGCCCAAATGGAGATGTGGGCAGTGGATGCTGAGGAGTATCTGACACTCACATTAAGCAACGTCAGCAAGCTACCTGCAGAAAAGTTAAGGATTCAATTATTAGAGCCCGTCAGACCTGGTGAAAAGTCTTCTCGCGGGCTCGCTTTCACACCGAGCCAGGCAATATCAAAATCAACATTAAGCCGCCTTAGCGTACCTGCACAAGGAGAAATAAAAATCCCCGTAGCCCCCCTTTCCGAACTACTGAAACTTTCGAAAAATAAATTTCCGAATGATTATGAGTTTATGGGCTCAGGCACATCACCAAACATACCAGATGAAGTGAAAGAAAAATTTGCCCATAAACATCACCTCGCAAACAATTACTTTCTCAACGCTTCGACATCCAGTGTCGGGATTGAAATCAAGTACGATACAATTTTCGACGGCAATGTAAGTCTGTTCACAGGCATCTATCTGTATTTTGGAAAGATTTCTCCTACGCAGAAAATCGTTCCGTTTGACCATAACCGCCCGGGCAACTCACCTTCCTAACATCACCGCTTAAGTCGATGGTGTCCACCTACCAGCGCGGCGCTCTTAATATCCACAATGCAGTACCTATAAGGCACTACCCAAAGGGGCATGGCAGGTTGCCCCTCTGCTTGCGGAAACAGCATTCAACCTAGGAGAAATGATCTGCTGGTATCGAATTTTCCAGTCAAAAAATCCGAGAAATCAGGAAAGAAAAAATCAACTAATAATCTCGTCAAAACAATTCAAAAGTATCGAATCTTAAACAAGCGAATAGGTCATCTCATGTCTGGATCAGTAGAGCTTACGAAAGAAGAATTATTTTCCCTAGTTGAAAAAGCGGTCAAGCCACAGTTCTTTTTTCTCACATTTAGTTTCGTTGTGCTCTTCGACGCTTCGCTAGTACGTTTTCACCACACCGGACTCTTTGAACTCGGCACTTCGAACCTGAGCACTTCAACCGTTGGAATCCACTTGATTCTGACCTTCCTGGTCTTTTCAGGTTTGGCTTCAATGATTCTTCCTTTTTTATACATAGCATCGATCCAACTCTATATCCCCACGATCTATACTTTCCTTCTTTGGTTGAAGCAGAAGATCGAACCGGACAATGAGCCTATACACTATACAGGGCCAAAAAGACGCGAACGTGACCGTGTACGTCCATGGGAGCTGCGAGAGGAAGCACACAAAACACAAAGCGACTTCCTCATTCAGCTCTATAACGCCTATGACACGATTCGAAACCAAGAGCAAATGAACCAACGAAGAGTCGATTTTTTTGCATTTTGTGCACTGTGCTTTCTCATACTGAATTGCTGCCTACCTAGCTCACCCCAAGCGCAGACCTTGGCCCAGATGAGCATTACATACTTTTCAACGACTACACACATTTGGCTAAGCCTATCTGGTTTAGCCATCATGGCATTCCATTCGTTGCACGATGACACCTACGAAAAACGATGGATCTATTGCCCGCCATTGCATAACGCCCTTGAAGACAAAGACGAAGAAAAACGCAAACAGGAACGTCAGTTCCAGGAAGAAATCAGAATTCGCAGTGAAATCAGCAGAAGACGCCGCGAGGAGACACTGGAGTAGTTGAACAGAGTTTGACAGTTCAAAACATAAGCCGTCCAGGCGGCTTATGTCTGCCGCGGCCCGATTTTCTATAAACATAAATGATGTCGGGCCTCTTCAGCGTCGAACGGAGAATTTTTTTGACAACAAACAAAAGCGACGCTGGCTGAACCACCCAAAAACCGAGTTGGGTGGACTCACGCCACTGCAATTCGCGCCAAGCGAGTCCGGGCACGCATTCGTCAAAGATGCACTGGAGATAATCAATCAAGGATACACCTATTAGTCAGAGTCCTATCGATGTAGATGGCCGATGCTGCTAGTTATCCAGGGGCTTGAATTTGGATGCTGTAGAGAACTGAAAAAATCGGCGGAAATCTGTACTCCGAACTAACAGGCAGGTGACGCTTGCAATTATCTGCCAGCTAGCCACTTCGACTTTCAAGAAAGTTCAAAAATCGAAAAAGAACATCCGCTACCTTTTTGCCAACGAAAAACGTCCCTGACTGTTATTACTTGTAAAATAATTACCCCTCAATATATCACCTTCATGACCATAAAGCTTTAGAATGGAAGCCCCCTCATAGCCACTTCCAACCACACCTTTTGAAACCTTAGGAACTACTCTATAGAAATAATAAAGAACAGGACGCGCCGAGTTAATATCCTTGATAGTTTTCACTGCAAGCGTTTCGGAGTCGGAACTTTCAGAGTGAACCTCCATACTTACTGAAAACAAGCTTTGCTTGATCGTCGCAACTGCTTTTGCCGAGCCCTCTGTGCCATCCCACACGTAAGCAATATCCATATCCCACATACCATTCAAATCAGGAAAGACCCAGTCATTAAGAACTGGAAAGAGCCCCCACAATTTTCTCCACAGAAAACTACCAAGTACGAACAGTGAAACCTCTAGCACTACCGCTCCACCTCCCACGACCCTGAGAGCTTGCTGAAGCGTAACCTCGACACCACAGAGAAACAAAATAAAAACCAATAATGTAACGAAAGCCGCATATATCTTAGCAACCAAAACCATTGCTTTTAACGGAGACAAAGTAGAAAACATTTACACTCCTTGAAAAAAAACCTCATTGCCTTTCTCAAACACGGCCACTCCCAGCCTCGGTGTGGAAACGCCAGTAAATATTACACCTGGCAGACACGAGCCAAATAGAGCTGCTAAATAGCGCCCTCCGAACGCGCGGCTTCGATTTGGCAAAACACCTGAAGGGATCGGAGGAGAGAAATACTGCGCTAATAAAATAATCTTTAGATCAGCGCTCAAAACATGAAAACCATCATGTAAATCGTTATCAGCATGTGATATCTCCGCCAATAGATGTGCAGTATCCAACGTACTATTTACTGTCGCGTTAACACGCATAGGGAATGCAGGTAGAATGGCATCGTCCTCCATCACGATTACCCCCGCCCCAGAAAAATCTTCTCCTGAAAGGGCTGCCACATCTACGAGCAGATCGGCCAATCGCTGCAACGTCACGTTGTTGCCAGCCGAATTAACGTCATAAAAAACACACCTTGGCTTGATTTTTGGTCTGACTGAGGCATTCAACATCTGAATGCCCCGCTAGCATAGCGGCTCGGCCGCGCTTTAGAAAATATCCCCTGGTGCTAACGATTGGAGAAAAATTAAAGGAGCGGTCCATCTCGGACACGTCACTCGTCTCAACGCCTCAAGTGCGCATGCTCAAGAGGATGGCGCTTACCTGTGGGCGACATGTATTCCACATGCAGATCTTCCCAGCCAACGATAAGGGCCAGGAGAGGCCTTCCGTCGACACGGTCAGCAGCTAAAATTTGCCACTCCTTCAGGTCAATTGACGACGGTGTTGGGCGGCCTTGCGGATGGATATGCCACTCCCCGATGTACCTCACAAGGCCATTGCTCTCCTTCCAACGTTTCATGGCCAATTTATGGTGGAAATAGGGCATTCGCTCAAAAAAAAATCTGAAGCGCCTGTCCCAAAACGAGGGCTCAGTCGCTTCAATGATCTCCAGATGCTCACCGCGAACATGACCAAGCAATATCCCACCAGCCTCCGTCGAGTCGACTCCTTCCTGGATGTAGCGACTGAAGACCTCTAGGGGTTGCTCACGCAGATACACCATCTGCTGGGTACCAGGCACAACCCAAGTCGTTACGAACGGCATGCTGGACATCCCATATGTGGCAATGGTGAGCAGTCTGGGGTTGCCGGCTCATAGGTATAATCCGTCAGGCGAGTCGTGAGGGTGGGCCAAGGCTTGTCTGCGACCCACGCCAGAGCAGTATCCATTGCCAACGCTGCTGCTTGGATGGAGACCGATGCAGGGAATGGTACGTATAACCCTTCACACCCCTGCCCTGCGAAAATGGGCTCTACACCGCCGACGACCGATAGCAACTCACCTTGGCTATTTGCTTCCGTCAGGCACCGATAACAACCTTGCTCTGCGCGGTGTTTGATCAGCGAACGCACAGCGACACCAGCTCCCTCGATCCAGATATGCAAGGTTGGACAGGGTGAAGCTTTAGCAAGCCAGTGGCCGAAGGCCTCTTCTCCGGTAGCATCAATGATGAGATCCAAGTCAGCCAAATTTACGTCCTTGGCGTCGTTGTTATACCCGCGTACCTGGGCACTCGGCAGGACAATTTTGAGCTCATCCGCAAGCGCTTTTGCTTTGGGTTTGAAGAGGTAGTTGAAGCCTAATCGGTGGCGCCCTAGGTTCTGTGGCATCACCAGATCGTCATCGACCAACAGCAACTCACCCCCACCTGTTCCGGCACCGGCTTTGATGAGCATTTCGCCAAGAAACCCGCCGATGGTGCCGCACCCGATCAAACCGATGCGCTTACCGGCGAGGGTTGTACGCCCCGGAATGTTGCGCTCCGCCAGGTATTTATCATCGAGCCGAAGCATCTGCACCGGCTCAATCGGGCAGTCGAAAATGGGTATGCGCTGATCACAAGCACGGTGGTCACTTGGACGGTTGCGCTGAAGCTCATGCACGATAAAACCGTAGCTGTATCCCGTCTTCTCAGACTCGATGACGATGAGTAGGCCCGGTGCTTTATCGCGGTACGCTGCGATGATTTTGTCGCGAATCTTGCGCCGGCAGGCTTCATCCATCTCGTGTTGCCAGTCGAGAATCTGGCTGACCGTTTTCGGTGGCCAGTTTTCCTGCAGCGGTCTCGGTGCTGCGCTGGATGTAATCAGCGCTATCTGGGAGATGAACTCATCAATGTTGCGCCCTGGGCGTGCAAACTTGGCACGACTGCGATCAACATCGTCAGTGAGCACGAACATCTTGTTGTCGGATAGCTGAAGCAACTCAGCCCGGCCAGACGTACGTCTTTCGATGTCATGGAAGCAGTAGATACCGTCCCAGTAGACGAAGAACTCTTCCTGGAGATCTTCTTTCATCTTCCCCGCGAGCAGCTGCTCCAGAACCTCTGCGGCCTGAAGCAAGGATGTCCGGATTTGTCCAACAGGATCGTAGATATCAATCACCTGTGTCCCGGGCGCGGCGTAGCATAGATACCCATCCGGCCCAAGGTGCGGCACCAGCCGTGGAAGCGACCTAGGTAGCTTGGTGACCCACAGCTTCAGAGGCCGTTCGAATGAATGGTCTATCCACACTTCGCACGGCACATTGCCTTGAGTAGTGGTCGACAATTTTCCAGTCATCACAAGCCAGGCTGCACGGGGCTGGGGTTCCATTTTGGTGAACCCCCAGGCCGTCATGTGACGCAACACCTCCTGCATGGCACTCATGGCTCAACCTGCCTTGGTGCGTTTCACAGGCTCTGCAGGGCCAGCCAAGGGCGCGATCGCAGCCATTGATGCCGGCATGCCCTCAGGGGTCGACTTCATGCGGTGAGGGGCGTAAGGGAAACGGTCACCCAGCATCTTATGCAACCAGTTATTGGCGGTAGTGGCATCAGTTGCATTGATGGCGCCTTCCAGGTGCCGGGCGAACTCTTCGAAAAATTCCACTGCGTCAGCAATGGCCTCTTTGGGCATGTGTGCAGTGAGCGATGCGGTGGAATCGATGGGGCTGGCGACACCGTTGCGCAGAGCGGCCGGAATGCCCTTCACCACATTTAGCAGCGAGCGGTCATCGCGCTTGTCGAAGGACTCGAACAGTGGGCAGGCTGCGGCCATGAGGAGGATCGAACTCGGCCCCTTCTCTTCCCACTGCTTGTCCCGGAATGCCTTCAGGTACCGCACGACGCGGATCAACTGATCACCCTTTTCCAAGCACTCGCGCTTGAACCAATTTTTCATTGCCATGGGGTCAGACTTACGCCAACCCTGCTTGCGGTCAGCTAGCAGGATTTTGTCCGAAGGCAGGGTCTTCCAGCTATCGCGCTCGGAATTGATCGCGCTATCGAAAACCGCATGCCCGCGGCTCTCCATGTTGGCCTTGATCTGCTGGAACAGCGTGTCGGGGATCACGTACAGCGGTAGGTCGATGTGCGCGTAAGGCGAGATGGTTACGCGAACGCAGGTGTCCTTGCTCTCGGTATGCCAGCCCCGCTCAGCGCACATAGGTCGAAGCACGTCCAGGACTGCATCAAAGAACAATGCGATTGCAAGCTTAGGGCTGCTCTCCTCACGCATAACACTAAGAGGCAGGTAAACGCCGTCATCGATATCTGATTGCTGAGGAGGGGTCGTGCAAGGGCTGTTCAGGGTTTTGTAAGCACGCGAACCCTGGATGTAAAACCGGGGTTCACAGATATCGCCTTCCAGGCCTTTACCGCGAAGAGCGCCTGGAAGATCGGCCTTCAAGGCTTCCCGGATGTCTTTCCGGGCATTATCAATGCGGGATAGTTCTTCGGGTGCCAGGTCAAGCTGGTCAAGGAAGCATGCTTCCCCAGTAGTAGTGAACAGCAAAGGACTAAAATTGGGCATAAAGCCTCCGCTCAGTCGCTAAATGAACGGTGCCTCCAGCAACTGCTGACCTTCACATCGAGATTACCGAGCGCTCATGCGCCCCTGAATCTCGTCACTGCCACCCTACGCCAACCACGTATTTCCAAAGGGTGCAGTCCTTCCCGGTTTGTCAGCTACCATGCTCGATGACATGTGTGAGATGACATAGTGCCATGCCACAACATGTAGATCAACAGATAATACATAGCACTACATATAGTGTTATAGCGGTTGCAAACCGCGTAACTCATGGAAAGGGTTAGGCTGATTTAGCTCTTGTGAAGGTGACCTGCCCCGCGGTGTTGAGGCCTTCAGTCCATTTGCGATCGGTGAAGTACGTGCCTTCCATGTAGAGTTCATCACCCGACTCTTTCACGAAAACCCGCGCAGCACCGGTATGCGTGTTCGTATCAGTCGCCACAGGGATCTGGGTGAAGTTGACGAACATGTAGTTCAGTTCAAGTAGACCCGTCTGATCGCTGGACCGCACCGAGACGCTGATGGTCTTCGACTCGGAATACCTATCAGCAGACGTGAATTCCATCTTGACGCTGAACAGTCGCGCATAGATTTTGACCTTGCCGGGCACGCTGATGAGCGAAGTCCCAGCGCCCTGTCCCAGCCATTTTTGCTTGATCCCCCAATTGGATTTTAGCTGCATGTCCCAGTCTCCTTCGATGGGGGGAAGGTACTTGCGAACAAGGGGCACCCGACACAGCCAAACGAACAGAGGGCTTTGACCCAGCACCCAGAAAACGCTGGCGCCGATCGTGACCGCTGAGGAGATCGGTCGACCGAGATCAATCAGCGGCCCAGTGACCAGCACAGAGATGTCCTTATAGTGCATGACCAGAAAAACTAGCACGCACGTGCTAGCAAAATACCCAAGGGTCTTGGTGATCCCTATGACTTGGTACATTCCTTACCTCGATGTCGGCTGGCTTACGTCCTACCCCCATACGCACGTCGTGATGGAGTACATGACAATCAAAATGCGCGTGTCAATCATTAATATAAAAAACCACCACGACACATCATCAGGCGCGCTTGCGGCCCGAAAAGTCTGCCTGGTTCTGTCTGAAAAAAATTATCGCAGACACCGCGTAACACAAGCCAGCGAGACCATCGCGCCATAACTTTTTGCGAGCTTGTCGAAGCGTGTCACGACTCGACGGTTCTCCTTCAGCCAGCCGAACATACGCTCGATCATATTACGTTACTGGTATTTGAGACGATCAAACAGTATCGAGTTTGATCGAGAACCATGGAGGTCAATCGAGGAAGCGTCGCCCAAGCTGCTGTTAATTGGCTTCACATGCTCAGATGCTGGAGCGTGGCCAAGGGGAGCTATCAACAGCATGCCAGTTCAAGGGTGGTATCGAACCTGGCCTACCATCTGACAACAGCATGCTGACGATCAGGGCCCCAGGCTCGCGTTCAGGCTGTACCGACCTGCAGGCTGCCCCCCCCAATCCTGGGTGTCGATGCACAGCGATAACCGATCAACCTCTACCCCCAGACTACACATACCAGCCCCCGAGATCGTGACCGCAACGCCGCAAAGTGAGGCTCCGAGCGTCATTCGCCATTTGCGGAAAAGTAGGCGGCCTTTCGCTCCGGCGTGACGCTCGGCAAAAGCTCTTCGACGGGCGAGAATTTGGCACTGAAAACCCCGTTGACCATCACGAACTCGGACGGCCTGATTCCCGCCCAGAAGAGCACGAGATCCTTGTCCCCAGTGCAGAGAAGAATCTCCTCATCCGGGAACGCTGCAAACAGGTGCATCAGTACCTCAAGCGATCGAAGGTCGGCCAAGGCGTTGTACGCATCCTCAACCGTGTACTTACTTACGTTAAACTTGAGCAGACCTTTGGCCGGACTCTTGCCGTTTGGCACACATACAACACTCAAAGCAGCCAGCACCACAAGTGACAGAGCAGGAACGCTACATGCTTTGGCGGTGGATAACACATCATCCCAGACCTCCGTCACACGTCGCGCGGCTATCGGAGCCCGTAGTTTCGGCGCCAAACACATCAGAAAGTCCTGCTTACGCGCCATGCCCGCTTCACTGTCGCGAATGAGGCCCCTTACACCCTCCAGACAACCCCGCCCGCTCGGTACTATCTGAGCCAATGGCAATGCCGCGTTTATGATCTCAGTTGCGACGTCGAACTGCTGTTCGATGCTTGCATAGTCGGGATTTTTTTTGAGGTTACCCTCAAGCACATACAGCAAAGGATTGATTCGAACCGGTCGCCCGGTGAGGAAATCAAGGAAGTCCTTGTCCTCCAACTTTGTTTTTTCCCCAGCACGAAACCTGCCGGCAAGCTCAGTGAAAACGCATCTGTCGGGAAGCACAATCATCGAATCCTTGAACGCGATGCCGGAAGGGAGCCAGCCATCTCGCACCAACCCAAGTGTCCTTGACGAGTATGGGCTATTCAGCACTGCGCTGACCGCCCCCTGTGCCTCTAAAGTGAGGTCTTCCAGATTGCTCTCTACGACCCGAGCATTTGCCAGGCGTAGTGGCATGGTAAGGGGAGTACCCAACGTATGCCCTATGAGATCTGCATACCCTAGGCCACGGAATTTTAGATCAGCAAAGGTAGCGCTACGCCCAGTTGGAACTCCGCTCTCATCGACTTCTTCGTAGCTTATGACCCGCTCGCTCGCCTGATCGGGCACCAGGAGCGCTTGTGATGGCTCTTTAGATTTCGAAGTTGCCGGGTTCATTTTGCTCCGTTGCCATCGAGGCATTCTGAAAATGTGTACGACGAAGTATCACCAAAAAATGCTGAGCTCACGCCTGGTCACAAACCAGCTCTGACCAGCTCTCCCCGATCAACAAGCAAGAGGTTTGTGATAAACAATTGCCACATCCTCACACAACGTCTCATCCGCCATCCGGATGGGGGAAACTCTCAGCCGCTCGACAATCACGGTCGCAAACCCTGGGAGCTCCGGCACATCACCATCGCCGAAATGCGGGTGACAGAGAACACCACCAGGATTTAACAACGCCCGCATCTTCGCAGCTCGGGACGCTCGTTGCACCTGCTTACAGTCCGGCCCATCACCTTGATCGCCCTCTTCGATGTGGTAGTCAAAGGGGTCGAAGAAAATGAAGTCGTAATGCCCATCGATGTGACACCGGTTCCAGTCACCGCAGAACGGTTGCACAGAGGGGTGGCGCTGAGAGAAAGCCAGCAGGTCTAGGTAGATACTGGTCTCTATCTCAAAGATGTCGTGACGCTCAGGTTTTAAATATCGCTGAATCAACGTAGCGGAGATCCCCAAGCCATAACCAATCTCCAGAACAGTGCGGGAATTGAGGTGTGCCAGCTTGGAAAAAAGCACTTCAAAATACGCTTCTTCGGTACGGGACATGACGACCTGACCGTTCCAGACGAGGACATCGCTGTTTTTTTCGTCAAACTGCAAATCGATCGAGCTCACCGGCACCTCGTCGAGAGTTTTCATCGTTGTAGGAGGCTGAATCTGAGCACCATTTTCCGGCGCGCTCTTCCCGTGCATTCCTAGGGGCACTTCTGGGCATGCAAGCTTGGGGGCCCGGTTAGCCTCTCGATACCAGACCAAGACGAGCTGAGAGTCGCCGACCGCCGAAGCCTCTTTAAATCCGGCATGCTCAGCAGCCTTGCGTGACGCCAGGTTGGACTTGCGCATATGTGCGTAGATGACATCGTATTGGCTGTTCTGACAGCAATATTGGTAAGCCCCGCGGCCAATCTGCCGCCCTTGGCTTGGTCGGTTGAGGAAGACATGGAACGACGCGTGGCGGCCTCGAACCTCGTCCTTGACCAGATTGATGAAGGCGATGCCCGCTCGCTTGCCTTCAACCGAAATGACCCAAGCTTCTCCTCCTGGCCCTCCTCCTCGCTCACGCGTTCCCGGCGTACGCGTGAACTCCAGTTTATCCAGCGGTAAGGGGCCGAGCTTCGACTTTGCTTTCACAGGGGGAGGCTTGGGAGTCGTCCGCGCTGCAGCCTTGGATTTTGGAGGACTCACTGGTCGCGCCACGGCTGCTCTCCCAGTCCAATAAGAAGCCGGTCGCAGCTCTCAGCCCAGAATTCCGCAGGGAAAAATCCGGGGGAAAACGCAACCACGATATCTACGAGTCGCTCAACCAGACCATGTCGGTGTAACGCATCGGTCAGCCCATCGATGCTGTCCAGAATCTGCGGCAGCGCATCATTCAATGGGCCTGGGTTGTCAATGTGATCGCTATCGCCATCGTACCGGTTGCAGAAGTAATCCATGTCCACATGTAGAAGAATGGTTGCGCTAGTCTTCGCCAGGCCTTCAAGCCATGAGTCGAGGTCATGCGTAAATCGGTACCGACCACGCCCAGCTCCTTTGTCATCAGCGATGAGTGAAATAGCAGGACGCAAAGCCGAGGGATCAAGCAAAGTATCAGCCACCGACTCCAGTATGATCTGCGAATCGACCGTTCGAGTGCACTTGGGCCCTTGACAGAGATGCCGCACCTCGGTGTCAGGATGCCTATGAAGAAAAGGTGTGAGGAAACTCCCCATGCCTAGCGCCCCCTAGCACCCCATCTCCTTTTTCATGTTTCTGGAAAGATTCCAGAATTTTACTCTGGATTTTTCCAAGCTAGTATTTACTTGAGCTCCAGCGGCGTTCTGCTCTACGAGAGTCCAGTAACGTCCATCAAGAGCCGACGCTTTTTTGGGGGTAAAAGTAGGGGGAGTCCGTTTCATGGCCAAAAATTACCATCAAATAACTCGAGTCGCTGATAGCCAACGACGCCGGTGGGATCCCCAAGGAGGATGGTAATCTCGCCGGTCGAATCTCAGTGCGTAAGGACGCTGTGTCGGTCAGCTTTTTTTATCGCTGTCGCTGGGGTGAGCAGAACAAATCGAAGCCGTGCCAACTCGCTTTCCAAGTCAGTGATTGGGTTATCTGGCACTCTTGGATGCGGCTCGGAGCGAAGCATTGCTAATACTTCGAGTCCATCACTAACATCACCGTATTTTTGGCATTAGATGTTCCTGCATGTCATACCTGCGAAAAATTCAAAAAACCATCGCACGTTGTTTAATTCGCCAACTGGCAGACCGGCATCCGATGGAGTCGTCCTTGAGCGACCGCATGCACATTGTCGTCCCTAGATGGGATGCCAAGCTGGGTGACTCAATAGTCTCGTCGTTCTTTTTTCGCGAAGCTCGAAAGTTGAATGCCCGAGTAACCGTGTTGACGGTGTCGGAGCTTGCGCCCCTGCATACCGAGGTCTTCGGAGTGGACCGCGTTATCGTCACCGGTGCGAGCCCCGGCGTTGCGCGGCTGCGCCACATTGCGCGTCAACTCGGCCCGGTGGATGTGGTGGTTCATCTGGTCGGCAGAATCCAACCGGCGGAGATTATGTTTCTGCACTGGTTGCAGCCGTCACGGGTGTACTCACTGGATGACGACTTACGCTGCGTCAACCGCAAATTTGGCGCGGCAACGGCAGACAAGAGTTTCCCGGAACGCTACGAGCAAGTGCTGCTGGATCTGGGTGCAAAGGCGGTCGAGAGACAGTACATCGTCCCCCTCCCGCCCCTGTTTCAAGGTGCCGCGGATGCACCGCAGATACTGGTCAACTCCTATGCCAGTCGACCGGACAAAGGCCTGTCCTTCAACACGGCCGTCATGCTGCTGCGCGCCGTGGCCGATGCATACCCCGGAAAGTCAGTGGGGATCCTATGCAGCCCCGTTACCCGGGCGGACGCGCAGCGCCTTGAAACCAGCGTCGGCAGGCCCAATGTCCGCGCCCTCAAAGACCTGAACACGCCCACGGACGCCGCAGGCTATATAATCCATGCACACGCAGTTGTCAGTGTCGACACCGCGATCGTGCACATGGCTGTCGGCCTAGAAACCCGACTGGTTGCCATCTACCCCGCCATGGGGGACGAACACAATCCATGGTTGCCACCCCTATCTACCAAGACAACGGTGGTCTACAGCCCTCAAGACGAACAGCACTACCGCCGTACCGGGCAGAAAAACATGAACGCGTTTTCCATCGAAGATGTGGTCACAGAGCTGGACAGGCTATTGTCGACCGATACAGGAATAGACCCCGTGATCACCCTCCATGCACGCATCGTCGCGGGCCTGGGCGTCGCCACCGGCACCCTCACCCGCCAACTGCCCCTGATCAGCCAGGCGTTCCCTGAGGTCGGCGAGTGTTACCCCGGGACCATCAACCTGCTGCTGGAACGCCCCCTTGTCGTGACCAGGCCCGATCACCGGACGGCGCCGATTGCCTGGACGCCGAGTGGAAGGATTACCGAAGTGTTCGACCTGGTGCGCATAGAACTGGAGTTAGACCATTCACCACTGCGCGTGCCCGCCTGGCTGTACATCGCGCACGGCTCCCCTCACAGGCAAACCCCGAGCACTCACGAAGTGATTGCCCAGGCCCTGGACCTGGAGGGTATACAAGGCTGCCGCATTCATCTTCGTGCAAACGCAGTGGCGCTGGCGTAGGGCTAGTTATTGCTCACACCACTCGATCAGTCGAGACGTCTCACTCAGCCAGTACTCTGGGGCCTGCTCGATGTGCAGGAATAGCTTGGCCATCAACGAACCTTCTGCGAGAAAGTCTGCAACTGACCCGACACGATGAGCTGTACGGTTGAAGTACGTATTATAGAGTTTGAGCATCGCCACATCGGCCACCAGAAAGTCGGCAATCGCCACATCCTGTCGGCGCATCACGTCACAACTGTCGAAGTTATAGAGCGGGCGGTAGCCGGGGTCTACGACGCTGGGTGAGATCAGCACCCGCTCGCCAGGTTGATGCCCGACAATATCCTTGATGCCCCCAGGGTTGCCCCAGGCATGCACACCACCCGCCAGCCCAGCTTTCAGTGCCTGGGCAAGCAATGCATTACCCGGTCTGGATGCAAAGATACATTCGCTGAACCAGTGCAGCTTGTCACTCAGTCCAGTGGGAAACAGCTGGCTCGTCGGATCACGCAAGAAAATACTGTCCGCGTCCACCCAGGCACCGCCGTGCCTGTGAACGAACGCCATGCGGATGAGATCGCTCTTGGCAATAATCGCCTCGATGCCCTCTGCTAGGTTGAAGGCCAGGGGTTCAAACCCCCATTCCTTGCCAAGGATGCTCGCGTCAATAAAGTCCGGGGTTGTACGCGGGGTCAGCAGCAGGAACTTCTCGCCCAGGGCCCTCTGGATCGAAACCAGCGCCAACGCGATGTAAGGCGGCATTGAATGCCCTGGGGCCGTTTCCCAATAGCTCACATAACGGATGTCCCTCCCATCGCTGCCGTTCAACCCCAGACCGCCATGCCATCGGGGCGCAGTAGACCGACGTCGGCGAGATGGCGCTTGAGTATGGCCAACGACGGCGCACACTCAGGCTGACCGAGGAACTCATTGCCCAGCGCGGACTTATACAGGCGCAACCAATTGCGTGCGGGCACCCTTGGCAGGAACGCTGCCAAGTCAGCGTAGTTGTCGCTGGAAAACACCAGGCGCAGCGTACGCAGGATCGCCTGGTAATCCGGCTCGGACAGCAGCGCGGCGAGGGTGTCGTCGAGCCGGTGCGTGATCACGACCTTGTTCAGCCGCTCCTCGACGGTAGCGTCGGCAAGCGCCACCCGTGGGTCAATGGCCACCGGGTAAATCGACTGGAACGACTTCGCGCCGCTGAGCATGGACTCGTAGAGCACCTTGTCCGCCGTCGAACCGGTGACCAATACATCGTCGCCAAAGATCAAATGCACCCCGCTCCAGCGGTAGAAGTTCTCGGCAGGGATCACATGGTCCTGGACTAGGTTGACGCGTTCACGTTCTTTAGTACTCAGGCTGGCGTAGTTCTCGCAAGGAGGCGCGATCCGCGGCAGCTTGACGTTGATGATCGTGGGCAAGTTCATATGTGCCAACTTGACATTGATCTCGCTGACAACGATTTCATAGAGCACGTTCGCCGTGGACGGTACGTTGCGCCAACCGGTGGTCATCATCACCACGTTGTCACCACAGGCCTTCGCTGTGCGAAACAGCCGAGCCCAATGAGATTCAGGTTCGTCCAATTGCGCGCACCAGTAGTCGATGACCAACCCGGCCAGGTGGCGAATATCTTGAATGCTTCCATATTTGGCGCGACTGTAGATCGCCACCAGCGTAGAGGCATCAGCACCGGTCGCCATGTCGCGGAACGAACCCGTACCATCCGGCGTCAAGCAGTTCAAGGCATGGCCGCCGAATACCGAGACGTACCGGGGCATGCTGATCAGCTGGCGCGACAACAGGTCAGCGGCGAATGCGCGAAACCCCAGTTTCACATCCTCAGGGCGGATCTGTGCCAGAGCTTGTTCAAACTCATCCAACTGGGTTTCTACGGGGGCGTTTGCGATTTCACTCCAACAGATCGGCAGCGGCGCTTCGGTCATCGTCATGTTCACGGTTGAATCAATCCATCGGTAACGGTCACGGTTGCGGCCAAAGTTCCCAGAGGGACATCAACCCGGCGGCGACGCTCGTAGTAGCAGATGTTCTGCAAGCCAAGCGGCTGCAGCGTTTCAAGCAATTCACTGATCCCGGCACCGGCATCTCGCGGGTCATGAGTATCAGAGCCGACGGTGAACACCGCATGATGTTCGATCAGTTGCGGCAACAAGGTGCGCGACGGGTAAGACCAGCGCCCATGCACCTCACGACCCGAAGTGATGTCCAGGCTCGATTTGCGCATGCCCGAGGCGTTCAGCTCATACGCCACGCCGTTGCGCGCAAACAGCGGCAGCAAGGGCTCGAAACGGCGCAAGATGATCGCTTCATCTACACCGCGCAACAGGGTGTCGGCATGCCCCACGGCATCAAACAGTCCGCTCTCCAGCAGGGCTTCCAAGTCCGCGAAATAACGATCCAGGAATTTTTCTGCAGCCAGGCGCGGTAATTCCCACACCTTAACCATGGGTTCGCCGGGCACTTCGACGTAGTGAATGGAGCCGATCACAAAGTCCAGTTCGTGACGCGCCAGCAAGGCCCGGTTATAGCTATCGGAGCCCGGCATATAATCGAACTCAATGCCACGCAAAATCTTGATTTCACCCCGGTACGCCGCCTGCGCCCGTTCGATATCGGCAAAGTAACTGTCGAGTTCCGACTCCAGTAGGCGGTTATCGGTATCCACCGGAAAAGGCGCGTGGTCGGTGATGGTCAGCACCTTTACACCGGCCTTGATTGAAGCGCGCACCAACTCGTCAACCGTGCCAATGGCATGTTTGGAATAGTAGGTATGGCTGTGGGAGTCGATCATGGGCACACCATCTGTTCAAGCAGGCCATCGTGGTTGGCCAACTCCTTGACCAGCCAGTAAGGGTTGTTCGCTTTGGCCATAATCGACTGCACCAATTCGCGGTCATCGAACCGGGCCAGCAGGTCGGTCAGCGGCTGGGTATACAGCGCCCGGGCCAAGGGGGTTTCGCGGATATGGGTGGCCAGGTGTTCCCAGCGCACGTGATCAAAATGGATGTTGCCCAACCGCTGATTCTCGATGCCATAGAGGAATAGGTCACCATTGGGCTTGACCGTCAGGTCCATGCCATTGGCAAGCGGTGGCTTGTTCAGGCTGCCAAAAGTAAAGCGCTTGTTGATCTTGGTCTCGATGGCCTGGATGTAGTCAAATAGGTCCAGGTAGCCTTCGGGTGTGCCTAGCGCGGGATGGACGAGGTTCTTGTAGTCGATGCCGAACGATTCGCCTTCCACCATCAACACATCCTCCAGCGCGTTGCAGGGTTCGATGGTGGCGTGCATCCCCCAGCTGGCCAACTCGGCGACCAGGAAGTCACGGGTGAATGCCCGGTCCGTGTCGATGGAGCGAAACGAAAAGCTCAAGCCCCCCGGACGTCGTGTGCGCAGGTAGTCCAGGCTCAGCCCATGGGCGCGCCATTTCACTTTCTCGATGTGGTGGCTGTCGGCGCTCAGGCGGATGTTGCAGGTGTCGCCGTTGCTCAACACGATCTGGTCGGTGGCGTCATAAAAGTCGAGCATTTTGTCGTGGGGAAAGAACCCGCTGGTGATGAACTCGAACGCTTTGCCACCATTGGAAAGGTGCAGGATTTCGTGGAACACCTTGATGTTATTGAGCGGCTCGCCTTCCCCGCTGATGGAGATGCGCTTGACCTGCGGGGCATTGATCAGGGCCGCCAGGTTTTCCCGGGCGAGCGTCGAAAGCTCCATGCCGATGCCGGTCTTGTGCTTGTCGGCATACATGCAGAATGCACAGCCGATGCCGCATATCTGGGTGATGTCGATGTAAAGGAGATGACCTTGCAGATCCATGCCTGAATTGCCTTATACGTATGAAGATCAAAATGGAGTCAAGGGCGCCGTGGCCCCTGGATGTGTGTCGCCCGGCGCCCGACCTTGCGGAAATCGACCTCTGCATTGAGTTTCTGCTCATACACCCAGTGGCGTGCCTGGTGGCGCAGATAGCGCTCGGTTGCACAGCTGTCACAGTTGGCCTTGAAGCCAGCCGGCTGTTGGAGTACCAACCGCACGGGCGACCCGCAGACCGGGCAGGCCTGCAGCGCCACAAGTTCCTGATGGCGCAACCCCAGGGTCTCGGCCTGCTGGCTGGCATTTGCGGCGTTCAGTGCCTGTTGCAACTGGGCCAGGTGTTTTTCCGGCAAGACCTCGCGAAGCACCATCTGGGCCGATCCCGGCTCCAGGCTGATGGCACTCACCGGCTCTCCCGCCCCGCGCATCACTGTGCCCGGCACCTTGGTAATCGGTGTTCCATAGGCCTGCAGCAGCGGCTGCCAGAGAATCGCATCAACCAGATGGCCAAAGCGCTCCACACCGTAGAGATCAAAGGGCGAAAGCGCTATCCAACCCGCCTCGAGCGCCGCCTCGTTGCTGACCTGCTCCAATGCGGGCCAGGCAATGATCCGCTGGGGCTGGCCAGGGGCATCGCCCGACCGCTCGGTAAAGCTGAACCAGGGCACCACCGTCAACACCACCTTGGCGCGCTCTCCTGGCAGGGCGCTCACCAGTTCCCACTCCAGGCCCGAACTGCGCAGGCTCAGGGTTCGCCCCGCCCATTGCGCCTCGTCCTTGCCATCCAGGTAAGGGGCCAGGGCGTGGCGCAACATCAACCCGGCATAGCGCGAGTAAGCACTCGCCAAGTGACGGTTTTGCTGATGGCGCTCCTGCGGTGTTTTTCCCGCACGCCCCTCTACCTTGCGCAGTTCCTCCCACAAGACCGCCACGTGACGATAGTGCGCGTCGTGACTGAGGATATTGGTCAAGTGTAGGCCACCGCTGGCTTGCGCCGACCGAGGCACCAGCGGATACAACCCAGTCTGTTTCAACCCGGCTATCGCCTTGGAGGCAGCCTTCAATTGCCGCAGGGTTTCACCCAGTAAATGCGAAGCTTCGCTGGTCATTTCCTGGTTACTGAAGGTTTGCCCCCAGAGCGCGCAAATGGCATTAGCCAGTCGATGATCAAGGCCATCGGCCCCATAGAATTCCAGCGCCTTGCTCAGGGTGCCCTGGAGCTGCTCCAAGGTCGCGATGCGTCGCCACAGATGCCGCTCGATACGGTCCAGCAGGCAGGCATACACACGGTTTTCGTAAGTGTTGTAGTCGTCCTCGCTGAAACGCGCCAATACTTTCCTTGGGATGACACCGCTCAAGGTCTGGCGCTGCCAGCACTCCGAGTGAGACGCCAGGTGCACCAACGCGCCTTTGGCCATGCGCTTGACCCGGGCTACATCCGTGACCTCATCTTCGTAGTGAAGGTCCACGCGCGGGCGCAGTGATACCTGATGCAAGTGACCCTTTTTGATCACCTCCAACAGCAGGTCCTCAAAACGCAACAGGTGGCTTTGCCCGTTAATGACCTCGGCCGGCATCAACGGCGACATCAAGGTTGCCCCTCGCGAACGCTCAGCATCTAGAGACTCAAGCGCACTAGCAAACAGCTCCGCCTGAGGAGACAGCGAGGCATTCGACGGTACGAAGCCATGCAGTTCATCGTCCAGCTGACAGCGATCGCTGCCATCAGGCACTAGGATGTCTTGCCGCAGCAGGGTGTGGCCGTTGAACGTCGCGTCGGTTTTGCCTGCCCGACAGAAGCGCCCAGGCTCGACCAGTCCGGGCAACGTGGCCAAGGGTTCGCCCAACAGTCGGTCAAACCAGTTCAACGATGCCCTTCCCGGCGCTTTATGTCCGCCGCCAGCAGGTCCAGGGATTTGGTCGGATCGCCCTTGAGGTTCGCCTTCTTCCAGAAGTTTTCCAGCGCCCGCATCAACTCCGTAACATCGGTGGTGCCAACATCGTAACGCCCCGTGACCTTGCCCCTGCGCATCACTCGAGTGGACAACAGATGGTCGAGGGCCTGGCCCTCACTCGCTCCGGTCTCCAGCATGACCGGAATAAACCGCAGTGCCTGTTTCTCAAAGCGGTTGCCCCAGCCAAGATCAAAATGGCTGGCCAGTTGCTGGGTAAACTCATCGCGGGTCAGCCTGCCGAGCAAGTCCTTTACAAGCGGCTCATGGAGCAAGCACGCCCGATTGAAGGTTTTGTACAACGAGAAGAATGAATACCGTTTCTTCTCGTAAGGCAGGATGTCAAACTGCGCATCCTGCTTGGGCAGCGTCATTACATGGGCACGGTCGTAGGTTTTGTCGGCCAATTCGCTGGTGGATTCATCATGGTTGGCGGTACCGATAAACCAAACGTTGTTTGGCACCAGGATTTCCCGACCGTTCTTGAGTTTGAGCGGCGCACCCGGCAGCTCGGTTTCAGACAAGCTGATCAGGCGCTCGTTGGGATCGTTCTTCTCCAGCGCTGAAAGGAACTCGGAAAAATACTGCTCGGGCCTGGACAAGTTCATCTCGTCTAACAGCACCACGTTGCAGGCGTCTTCCCAGCGCGGGGTCTGCGCCTTGTACAAGGCTTGCAGGCAGTCCTTCTCATAAAAACGCCGCTCAAAGGCGTTGTAATGCCCCAGCAAGTCATCCCGATCACGCCAACCAGCTTGTACGGCGATATCAGTGCAGAAGCCGCCCATGGCCTTGGCGAAGGCCTTGGCCAAACTGGTCTTACCTGTACCGCTGATACCTTGGAACACATGCAGCTGGCTCATGGCCAGGCCACCCAGCAACACCCGAATGTCTTCGATGGGGTAAAACAGGTGGACCGAGGTTTCAGCGGTGGCGATGCGGTGCTGCAATTCAACCGCAAACTGCCCTAGGGCCGGTACGTCCTCCAACTCAGCGCCAGCACGGTAGTCCTTGTGGGTGTCCATCAAGGACATGGCCGGGAATGGTGTCTGGGTTTTCTGGGCCTTGGTCAGTTGCTCAACGGTGGTAGCCAGCTCACTGAGCTTGGCGTCCAACACCGTTTTATGCACCTCCAGCACGCGTCGTTGCCGCTCGCTTGATTCAAGGTCAGTAGCCGCAACGCGCGTCATGCTGACTTCACGCTTGGACTTTTCGTACAAGGGAAGGATGTCGGCAATCTGCTTGTCCCGATCCGCGAGCTGCCGGCGTAACTCATCAACATCGTCCTGCAATTGCGCCGCGTCGGATTGGTCCAGGCGGGTACGCAGCATCCGGTTGCCTTCACGCAGTGCACTCAATTCGTCGAGCAGAACCGTCGCCGACTGGTCCCCCAACTGAGCTTTCAACAATTGCAGCTCAGACAGCTCAATTGCGTGCTTATCCACCATTGCCCAGGCCTTACGCTCGCGCGTTCCCACGCGTTCTAGCTCTCGTGCGAAGCCGTCGCGCTCCTGCTCCATTTCGCGCGCAACCTGATCCTGCTGGTTCGCCTTCGCCTCCTTGACTGCTGCCCACTCCCGGTTCAAGCGGCGCGTGATGTCCTCCACCTGCTGCTCGCGTTGTGCAAGCGCATCTTCACGGGTATCCAACACTTCAGCACGGGCAGCCTCGGCTTCTGTGCAACGGAATTTCACATCAGCGAGCTGCCTGGCGAGCTGGCGCAACTCCTGGTTCAGGGCCTTTTTTTCTTCCTGAAGCAGCCCAAGTTCGCTGTCATGCTGTTTGCCCAACACACGCTGGCGCTCTTCGAGGGCCATCAGCGCCTGGCGGTTTTGCTCGGCAAACCCTGACTCGGCGTTGACCTCACGCAGCATGACCTCACGCTCGCGCTGCGCCAGTTCGCCATCAGCTTGCGCCTGCCGCTGCTGCACGCGTTCAAACTCGGCCTGGCGAAGAGTCTGGGCCTCACTCTGTACGCCAAGAACCACCTCACGCTCATCCAGCTGTTGCATCCGCGCATCACATTTCCTACCGGCCTGGTTGGTCAGTTCCCAGCGTTCCTCATACTCTTCGAGCAGTGTATCTGCGCGCTTGCCCAAGTCCTTGCAGAACTGGGCGAAGCGCTCGATCCAAGTTGAAAACGCCTTACTGTCGTCATCGCTGATGTGGGCGACCAGCTTGCTCAAGAAGGCTTCATCCACTGAAAAATCAAGTGCCAGGGCCCCACCGGTATACAGCTTGGAGGCGTTTCCGAAGGAGGCGCTCCACATTGGCACCTGCTTCTCCAATTGCACGCGATTAGCAGTCTTGGCAGGTGCGGATGCGCCGCCAATCTGGGCGCTATAAGGGGAGTTACGATTATTTTTGGCCATTACATCCATTCCTTGAAACGTTCGGTGAAGCCCAGGGCGTATTGAATGTGCTGCTGCGCCATCGGTACGGTCACTGGGGTGACCTTCTTGCCGGTAAATTTGCTGTGAGCGTGGCTGCCCTGGTTACGTAGTGTGGCCAGCGCTAAAAGCTGTTCCAGTTGCAGTTGCTCATCGGTCAGAGTCTTGAAGGGATGCCCGGCATGGCTGCTCGCGCCCCATCCGGCGGCAAAGAGCAGAGCCTTGAGGGAGCTGCTGGGGCTGGAGCACGCCGAGATAACCTGATCCAATTTTTGCCAGGCCAATTGCCTAACGACCTCGGCGTTGAACGCGGGCAACCGAAATGACGTCAGGATTTTGTGATTGGCGTGATAGCCAGCACGCTGCTCTCTCATGGGCATCAGGGCAGGGTCGACCGGGAACGTGCCTATCAGCCATTGCATAACCACCTCCAACAACTTCTGGCACTCAGTCATGGCTGCTTCAAGCTCATTCTCGGCGGTATCGCCTTGGGTGAGTTTTTCTTGGCGGGAAAGCAGTGCTGCCAGGTAACGCTTGATATCCGTCTGGCGCTCGACCCAAGGAAACTCGGTTAACACCCGAAGATCCGCCTGCTTTTGCAGATCTGCCAGCCAATTTTCGACGCTTTGCTCGTCGCCGCGAGGTGCCTCTACCAGACTTGACAGGTACTTGAGCAGCCCATGGTTTGTCTTCACCAACGGCAACAAGCGGCTTTCCAACCACCAAGCCTGGTCACGCAGGTCGAACGGGTCTCTGATTGCCCACAATTGCCCACCATCAGGGTCTGGCGTAATCCACACCAGGACATGAGCGAGCCGGGCATGGGCGTCCTGGCGCTCCACCCCTTGCAGCTTGATCTGCTCGGGCAGATCAGCCTTGCCATACAGCTGCAGAGTTGCCCGGTAGTCCTCGCGATAATCCCGATAGGCCTTCATCAAAGCTGGCGTGTTGCAGGCCGTCTGTACACGTTGGTTGGGCAGAAGCAAAAAAGGAGCAGTCGTTTGACCGGTTTTCCTGCTCAGGGCAAAGACCGGGAACTGTCCACGTGTTTCGATCGGGACGATGTCTTTGAGCTCTGCCTCGAAACGTGGCCAAAGTTCACCGCCGAGCGCGTCCTGGAAGAGGTACCCGGATTTGAGATTGGCACTGGCCTCCTCCTCCTCGAGCAACATGCGCAACCCCCTAGGGGTAACGGCATCCGCATGGTTCACCAGCCAGCCATTGCTGACAGCTTGGGCGAGGATCAGCTTGATTAGGTCTTCATGCAGGTTGGTCAGCTCGGCAATCGCCTCTGCCCGCACCACTTGGGCCCTGATCAGGCCCAATACGGCACGTTGAAACAGATTCAACCGTGCACGCGTGACTTCGGGGTAAAGGACTCGATGTACCCACACCGGCCACAACACGGCGCGAGAGCTTCCATGGGGCCTTTCGCCGAACTTGAGGTAGGTTCCCGACTCACCGAAGACTGCCATGCGCACCTCCACAGAGTTGGTGCAATGCCACTAGGGCAGGCACGGCCTCCGCTGCATCGACATGGGTCGCCAGCGCCGCATCACCGACGCAGATCAGCATCTGGCGCTGGCGACTCATGGCCACGTTCATCCGGTTAGGTAAGCGCAGGAATCCGTATCGCTCGTTGAGCAGGGTCTCCCGGGACTTCTCCGGGCTATCTTCGGCACGCCCGGCCGGCCCGCGCCGACCTTGCGGGCCGGTGCGCACACAGGACAACAGCACTACATCAAACTCCTTGCCCTGGAAGGCATCCACCGAACCAACCCGCAGTCGCTCTTCTGAGTACTCAGACCCATCACCGCGGACTTTTTTCGCCCACTTGAATTGCTCATGGGGCTCGATGCCGGTGCTCTTGCGTTCCATCAAGGGCACACCATCGATCTGCACCTGGGTCAGCTTTTCCATGATCAGGTCACGCTGTGCGGCATAAAACGTGATCACCCCCACGGAGAGGGCTTCACCGCCCGCGATCATCAAACGCTTAACCTCTTCCACGACCCGCTCGGCTTCGGTCTCGCGCATGGGGCTAGTCCCTCCCAGACGTTGCGCAAGGCCCGCGCTGGCCGGCACATCGATCCACTGGCAGACCTTGTTTTCGTAATGCCCACCGTCGTTGCCCAAGGCCCGGATAAAGTCCGGCGCAAACGCAAACTCATCATCCTTGCGCGTGGTCTTGACCGCTTCTAACCCGACTTTTTCATAAAACTGTGCACTGACAAAATCCCCCAGCACGCGGTGCATGCGAAACTGTGTGTCGAGCATCACCACGCGGCGAATGCCGTCAGTTTTCTCCAGGTCTTGCAACATCAGGCGCATCCGCTGGAAAAGACTCGATCGCAAGGCTTCCAGCTGCAAAGAGGTGAGTGCATGCTCCTCCTGCAACTGGCTCTCGACCTCTGGCTCCAGCATGTGCGGCAACTGCCGGTCGTCGCCGACTAGAACAATCCGCCGTTTGGCCATCGCCATGGGCACGAACAGGTCCAGCGGGTTGGCACGCGCGGCCTCATCAACGATGACGGTGTCGAACTCGATGTCCGTGCTGTCCAGGTCTGACACGGCCTTGAGGTTGGCCATCTGGCGGCCGGCCGCCTGCTGGCAGGTGGCGCCCACCACCATGGAGTATTCTTGGGCCGCCGCCATGGCGGCGACACGGTCCATTTCCAAACTGCCGGCCAGTTGCTCCAACACCCACGCCACACCCAGCTTGCGCTGGGAAATCTTGTCTTGCAGATGCTGTTCCAATTGGTCGATCAAGCTGATGCCCAGAGCATCGAGTTTGTGCGTGAGTTGCGCAGGACGGTAATCAGGCAGGAATCGATCCAACAAGCGGTTCTTGCCCTCGGCCAGGCGCTGCAACAAATCCTGCGAGGCCTGCCGGGTATCGGCAGCTTGCTCCAGCAGCTCAAGCATTTCCTCACCAAGCGCAAAATCGTGGTGCCTCAACCAACTGAGCAAGTCCCATGCACGGTCGGCACCGTCATCACTGAAGGCGCCAGGCTTAATACGCAGGGCGCGAATGCGGCGCAAGGTTGCGCTGTCGAGTGTGTCGGCACCGCGTCCGGGAGGCATAGGGTTAATCTGCTCGATATAGTCCCGCAACGCCTGCTCCAAGCGTGCCGGCAGGAGCAGGCCGTGTTGTGCCAGTGAACGGGTCGTCGCCAACATGTCCTTGAACGCATCGGCCCGCTCTGTTGGTGAAAGGCTTGAGACACGAGCCATCAGCAAGTTCTGTGACAGGCGGCTGACGGGCTCCAATTCGGGATAGCGTTCGTACTCTTGGGCAATTTTGCCCCGAACATGATCGACTTGGCGTTCAAGCCAGGGATCGATGCGATTATCTTCTTCAGCATCTCGACGTCTGCCGCCGATGCGCGTGGCCGGTAATTTGAATACGTCGCTGCGCTCCAAGGCGTTGTCAACGGCATCATGCTGAAAGCTGCTGATCAGCACCTGCCCGGCAATGTTGTGCTCGCGCGTTTCTTCCGCCAGCCTGCGCTGCAAGGCTGCGATTACCTGGGTCTTGCCTGTACCCGGAGGTCCGATGATGATCGCCAGTTCCGGCGTGTTGAGTGCCCTGTCCAACGCATCAATCTGTTTGCCGGTGGGTTGGCCACCTTTAAACGACTCCTTGGCGTAGGGTGTCAGGGCCTTGAGCGTGCGGCGCCGCTCCGCCGGTATGGCCAAACCTTCCAGCAACCATCTCAGAGACGGCAAGCGCCTGCCGGAATCAATGGACTGCTTGGCGATAAGGCGTCGCTTTCCAACAGTGCGGTTACCTGCAACGGACAAATATAGCCAGCCCACGGGGCTCTTGGGTTTGACGTCGTTATGTGTCGACACTGGAGTGAACACCAGACACTGCGCTTCAAAGCGGATCCGCCCACGGGGAGTCGGAGCAAACGAGGCGGACGGCGCTTCATTGCTCAATTGTTCTGACCAGTCCGGCGGCTCGTCTCCCAGGTCGAACTGGGTATCTCGAGACAAGTCCAAGCCCTTGTGACGCTCGCAGAACAGTTGGTAAGCCTCTGGAGATTTGGGCCACAAGCGCCAGGCATTTTCTCGACCGTTTTGGAAACTTTCATAGCGTACGAACCGCAACGCCTTGAGGGTCTGGGCCTGTTGCAGCGCTCGTTGCCATTCCTTGTCGTTGTACAGGTTCCACAATTCCAGATAGCTCGCATTGTCGCGCAGCATAGCGTTGAGCAGCACTTGCTGGGCTGGGCTGTTGAGCTGCGCCGCGACGGACGCATCCCGAAAGGCAAAGTCACCCACCAGCAACGAAAAAGAATCGCTGCGTCGCACATGGCGAGCCACGCGTTTTACCAGCAGCGCACCGTCGGCGGTGCGCTCGATATCGGCGCGCCACTCCATGCCCAACACCTGGAAGCCGCCCTTGGCTGCGGGGTTATTGAAGCGCGAAAGGGCCAGCCAATCACCTTCGTGTGCAGCCTTGACGACAAACTGCTCCAGCATCCACTGGCAGGCCTGTTCAGCATCGTTCTGGTCGATTTCCTGATGGGTGTACAGGCTGTCGGTAATCAGCCCGTCGACCCTGAACTCCAGGTTCATGGCCGATACATCAGCAGGTGCGCAGTACTGCACCTGCAATTGGTTTTTTTTGCACGCTGCCAGCATCCAGCGCACCTGGTCCCGTGACGCCAACGGGACGAACAGGTTGCTTTGCGACGGATTGCAGGTCACCACGATACGCTCGTCGCCCTGTACCAGCAGCCACTCATCCTGGTAGCGCTGAACGGTGATCGTTTCGTTCACGCGCAAGGACTGGGTTTCCTCAGTCGTCGAGAGGCTCACCACATCCGCACAAAACAATGGAAATTCTTGAAGGTTCATCGTTCATCACCACCGGAATTGCCAGACGACATGGGTTTCCTCGGGAGGGCCGATATGCAACTGGTATGGCTGGTCATACTGGCCACGACGCGTCGCCTTGAGCCCCTGAAATTTCCCCAGTTGCTTGGGATCACCCTCGCCTTGCAGGTACAGCTCGCCGTCTGGCAATTGGTGGATCCCAAGTCCCTTGTCGGTGTATTCGAGGCGTACATGGTAGGTGGGCCAGCGGTCATAACTGAACGAGGGCAACAACCGCTTGAGCTCTTGATCTGCCCCGGGTTGCAGGTACACACGGCGGCCGGTGGCGATGCGGTGGTCAGGCAGTTCGGCATCCCTTTCTTCTGGCGCCAAGCAGATGAACTCTTCAAACACCACTAATTTGGAGTCGACCGGTGCATCGCAGAAAAAGCAGGCCATGTGCGCAGAATCAACGCCAGTGCTCGGCATCAACGTGGTGGCGGAGCATTCGGCGCACTCAACCATGCGTTCGTCGATCTCCACCAGGGCTTCCAACCATTCGGCGACACCCGGGCGAGCGGTTGCATCGTGCTTGCCCTGCTCGAAGCAGCGACTGAACAGCGCTGGCAAGCGGCTGTGTTCGACCAACTGCAACGGCAGGTTGGCAAAGCAGGCATTATCGGGGTTATCCGAATCATTGATCCATGGATGCTCTCCCCGTAGCGCCGCGTCCTCCTCCTCTGGCTCACCCAGTTCGACCAGTTCGCCTTTAAAAGGATGGTTATGGGTCAACACACGATAGGCAATGACAGCAAAGCTCCAACAGTCCGTCAGGCTCGACAGCATGGCATCGCCACGCACTACTTCCGGCGCGCCATAGTCGGGAGTATGTAGGGTCAGACCGCTGTGGGCATGCGGGCTGATGTTGTCGCAGTCAATCAGCCAAGTTTCGGCAAACCCGGGATCATCAGACACAAAAATATTGGCTGGGGACAGGTCGCCGTAGAGCATTCCGCGCCCATGCAGCTGGTTCAAGGTCCTGGCCAACTGGCAAAGAATACGGACCCGCCGACGCAGGCCGCCCTGCGCCAGGTAATCACTGGGGGCATCGTCCTCGGCGGCGACAAAACTGTCCAACAGGCTTTGCAATGGAACTAGCCCGTCCATCAGTTCCATTACATAGCCAAAGCGCGGCGGTTGGAGGAGTGCCAGCGGTCGCGCCAGTTTCAGGTCGCTGAGATCCTGGCGGATCAACCATGCCATATGCTGATACCAGAGTTGTTTGGCATCGAAGTCAGTATGGATAAACCCCTTGACCAGGACAGTAGGCAGTTGTGTGCGATACACCACACCCTGCCCGCCGCGACTCATCTCGCTCAACAAGTCGTAGCGAGTGCCCTTTTCATCCAGGACATGCTTGGTACTGCGCTGAGTAGCGGTCATTGTTTGTGATCCGTTCGAAAGATACCGGCGATGCTCTTGTCATCACCGTGAAGTGGCGTGGACCAGGCGTTCATTTCTCGCTCCAACCAGGTTCGCATGCGGCGTCTGTTGCTGCGCGCAAGGCGGCGGTAAACCACATCGAAAAAAGGTTCCAACTGTTCAGGAATCAGATCATCACTGATGCCGTCCGTCATCAGAAGCACTCCATCGCCTGGCAGTACCAGTTCAAATTCGCAGGTCTGCCACAGCCCCTCGCCTGTTTGGCCCAGGGTGTCGGTCTGGTTACCAAACCCCTGGCGCGCCGCGCTGACCACCCGGAAGGAACCTCGACTCTTGAGTAGCAGCAGCCCATCCCCTATCTGTCCGGCCTGCCCGCGGCCGCGGGCATCGACCCGGGCCCACAGACAGGTGGTTTCGTAATCGCGATAGCGGGTGCCGAAATGCTCAAGCCAGGACCAGCGAATGGCCTGCCCCAGTGTTTGTGCAGACACGGCGAAGGCCTGCTTGGCATGTTGCTTGACTAAGCGTACCGCCTTGCTGGAGCCGATGTGGCTCAGGCGCCGGCTGCCAAGGCCGTCGCAGACCGCGATGCACCACCCCTGACGCATACCATAGACCCCTATGGCATCCTGGTTGACCACGCCGTCCTGCAGATGCCCCAGCCCGATGACCCTGGCACCCGAAGCTGCCAGGCGCATCAGAATTCCCAGTCTTGATCGTCGGCAGGCGGCAACTCCAACGGGAGCGTTTGATTGGGTGTCGACGACTGGCTACGGGCGCTGACACTCATGGTCACGGCACGGAAGAAGCGATGAATATCCCGTGCCTCGGAGGCTTGAAACAGCGGTGCTTCCGGATCATTGGCGAAATCAGCCAGCATGCTCACATCTGCATCGGCACCGATGCCCATGGCGAAGCGCGCAGCCTTGGAGGAGCGCTCGCCATTTTGCAATTGCGCAAAAGGTGTCTCCCACTCGTCATTGGGGTAGCCATCGGAGACCAACACAATCACCGGTTTGTAGGCGCGGGACGGCACCATGTCTTTGTCTTCGATCAGTTGACTGGCTAGGCGCAATGCGCCGCCCAACGGCGTGGCGCCATCCGCCGTGAGCTGGCTGAAACTTTGGATTTTATGGGCCGGGGTCAAGGGCAGGTTCAACCCTGCGCTGCTGCCGCCAAAGGTGATCACGCTCACCTGGATTTCAGCGCGCAGGCGGCTTTCATGGGCAAAGGTGGCGATCATGTCCTGGAGCGCGCTGTTCAACGCCTCGATCTTGCCGCCCTCCGACATGCTGCCACTGGTGTCCGCCAGCACAATCACAGGCAAAGGACGGGCAGCTTGGATCTGGAATTTCTTGAGCTCTGACATTTCAACGGTTCCTTGGTAATCAGTAAGTGACGTCCTGGTTATAGCGAGCTTCGTGCCAGAATAATTTATTTCTTTAAAAACAATAAGTTACGAAATACAAGGATCAATAACGCCCGAAAAAAATAATATTCATTACTTCAAAGTAATTTTTCTTACCCTCGCTTGTTATTCGACACAGTGCTTTTCGATCCACTTGCTCAGGGTCTGCTGGCTCTTGAGCCCCAGGAGCAAGGCGGCTCGGGTTTTGTTCTGGCCCGTTGAGGCCAATGCGCCACGCACGTAGTGGCTCACGACTTTGGAAATGATGTGGTTGATGTCCACCCCTTGGGACACATCCATCGTCATCAGGTCGTTGTCCTGCGCCGGCAGTTTGAACAACGCCTGGTCAATATCGCCCCGGGTAATCAGCGAGTCCTGGCACCAGAGCGCAGCGCGCAGCAAGGTGGCGTGTAACTCCCTAACGTTGCCGCGCCACGGGTGCCGTTGGATGAGTTCCCTGGCCTCCAGCGAAACCTTTTTTTCCTTCAGGCTGGGATCTTGGCTGCCGATACCGGCCAGCAGCGCATCGGTCAAGAGCCGCAGGTCACCCTCGCGCTCGCGCAGCGCCGGCAGATGCAGGACACCTACAGCGATGCGATAAAACAGGTCCTCACGGAAACTGCCCTGTGCGACGTCTGCCATCAGATTGCGGTGAGTGGCGGTGATCAGGCGCACATTCACCTGCACTTCACGACTGGCACCGACCGGCGTGAAGGTGCCCTCTTGCAGTACACGCAATAGCCGCACCTGCACGGCCAAGGTCAGTTCACCGAACTCATCAAGAAATAGCGTCCCGCCATGAGCCTGTTCGAACACCCCAAGCCGATCTGCAATCGCGCCGGTAAACGCACCTTTTTTGTGGCCGAAGAGCACGGAATCAACCAGTTCAGAGGGAATAGCACCGCAGTTGACAGTTACGAACGGCTGGCTAGCGCGCGTTCCTGCGTTGTGGATGGCTCGGGCAAACAACTCTTTGCCGGTACCCGTCTCTCCATAGATAAGGACCGGCACGCCTTTCTCAGCAAGAACGTGGGCCTGTGCCTTGATGGCCAGCATGCGACCACTTTCCGCGACAATGCTGTCAAACGCGGCATCCACCGGCACTTGCTGCTCAGCCAGTTTGGCCAACTGGTTGCCGCTGATTGCGCTGGCCGCTGGAACATACTCGGCAGCGATTTCGAAGGGGATATCAACCTGCTGGACACCTTGTTCCAACGAAGATTGATAGAACACTGCGGGGTAACGGGTCTTGCCCAACAGGATCCACACCGCCTGCATCGCAGGTGTTCCGGGGCTCAGCAAGATGGAAAGATGTGCCCCTTCTCCCACCAACCGCTGCAGATGCCGATTGGCCGCGTGATAAATCTCGCCGAAATGCACAGGGGAGGATAACGGCTCGACATAGGCCGTGACGGGAATATCGACTTGCTCGCGGAGCCAGCGAAGATAACGCTCAACCTGCTCCGCAGGGTACGCACACAAGAGTTCGACGACATCGAAATCGACAGCAGCGAGGGCCGAACGGACAGGCCCCGCCCCCTCGCCGATCACCGCTTTCAAATCGTTAGCGCCGATCCAACTGACCAAAACCTTATGCTTTACCGCAACCATCCCTGAGCTCCAACAAATCCTTTTGCTAACGAAGGCCCTCATCACGATCAAGGACTATCGCTACCAGATATCAAATCAAATGCCTTTATACTTAAAACGTGGCCATTTAACATCTATCCGTTAGTAGGCACCCACATGATCCTATTTACTTCGATTTAGCATCAGGCTGATGCGGCAGGCTACACGCACTCTCCACCACGATGGAGGCGGCTCCAATCAGTGCTTATGCAATCAGCCAGATTTTGAATCTTGAATGCCTTGGAAGCAGAGGTACGTGCAAGAGTCGATTAACGAAATGATCAATCTTCTCGTTCGAGATGCGAAACTCGGCTATCACAGGTATGACGCTCTGGAAATTTACAAGCTGCAATTCGCCACCAAGGTGGCAAGGCTTTTACTTCTTCGGGCTGGGCTGTTCACGCCGACGATGAATTGACCTACGTGCCGAGACAAGACTGCCCCACCTCCAAACCTTCAAAAGTCCAGCACAGACAAGGATTCGCGAGGAGTCAGACTGGGTCAGTGAAATCTCAGCAACTGGGGAAATTCGGCGTAGGCGCCAACAGATCATTAAACTGAAGAGCAAGCACTGAATCAAGAAATAGGCATCTCTGTAACTATTTTCACGCGTCCTAACGGAAACATGCTTGCTCGACATTAGTGTGATGCTGAAATACGCATCGATACGTCAGCCTCTTTTCCATTTCTTCAGCCACTGGGTAGCGAGGTAAGTAGATTTTTAACTTCTGCCAACGTTGGTGCATAGGCTCCGGTATGTCGACACGATATGGAGGCGCAAGCAGTTGAAAAACGCAGACGCTCCTTCAGATCGGTGATTCCCAGCAAATCTGCAGCCAACCAACCCGCCATGCTCGCATCGCCCGCCCCCACAGTATCGGCAACGTCCCCAAGAATCGCGGGCTGTTCGTATTGACGGTCCGACGTATGAAGAATCATTCCGTCTGCACCTCGGGTGAACAGGATCTGCGCCCTAGAGTTGAGCGCACGTAACTCATCCATGGCCTGATGTTCGGTCAATCCGGGATAGAGGTGACGAAGGTCTTCATCGGACAGCTTGATCATGTCAGCCAGGGCGGTCATCGTTGGGAAAGTGCTCTCCCGGTAATATCTGTCCATCAAATTGCGCCAGTTCGGATCAAAGCTAATTCGTTTGCCAGCGCGCTTCACCTGTTCGGCGAGGCTGACCAAACGATCTCCCAATGGCTGTCGAGCCAGACTGATGCAGCTAAAATGACAAACTTCGGTATGGTCAAGCCAACCTTGCGGCAGCAGGCCCGTATCGAAAAACAGATCGGCATCCCCGGCAAAAAAGTACCTAGGCGGGCGGCTTGACGGAATGATGGCGACCAAGGGCTCTCGGTCCACTCGTTGTATAAATCGCATATCTAACCCTGCCACCTCTGACTGTAGGGCTATCTCGTCGCCCAACGAGTCCGTACTGACGGCCCCTGCAAAGGAGCTGCTGACACTCAGGCGACTGAGCGCTCGTGCAACGTTCCAAGGCGCACCGCCCGCAAAACCCTGCCACTGTCCGGGTACGCCCTGGACAATGTCAGTCAGGGCTTCACCAAATACGATTGCCCGAGGCAATACCATCGTCCTTTCCTTTCTGATTAAAGAGATTTCTCGGCCGACTGGCCTTACACAATGGGTTCTGGAGAACCGCAGGGAATGGTGAGAACTTTTTCCAACGTCTGTGTCACTCCCACATCCCGCAAGCTGTTGTAGCACCATTCAAACGCCGCCACGAACTCGGGAGAGTTAGGAATCTGCACACCAAAAATCTCCTCAACTGTCAGCAATCGCTGAGTGATTAATGCATCATCGGCCACCAATACCTGACAAAACGCCGCCCGCGGATCCGCAATCAAGTAGATATTGCCATTCTCCTCCACCCCTTTCAAATACATAGCCCAGGCCGCCACCACCAGCGCCGCGCGCCGGGTATCCCGGCCCTCGGCAATCAAGCGGTTGATGGTCGGCACGGTGAACTTTGGAAGCTTCGACGAGCCATCCGAACACACCCGCTCCAGCTGATCGGCAATCGCCCGATTGGAGAAGCGTGAGACCAGGGTGTTCTGGTATTCGGTCAGGTCGATTCCCGGCACCGGCGCCAACTGCGGGGTCACATCCAGCTCCATGTAAGCGCGTATGTAGCGTACGAATAGCGAGTCATTCATGGTCTCATGGACGAACCGGTAACCCTTCAGGAACCCCAGATACGTCAGGGCCAGATGGCTGCCGTTGAGCAGCTTGATCTTCATCTCTTCGTAAGGCGTGACATCGTCGGTAAATTGCACACCGACCTTTTCCCAGGCCGGGCGCCCGTTGACGAACTTGTCTTCCAGCACCCATTGCGCAAAGGGTTCACAAACCACCGGCCAGGTGTCGTCAACACCGTGCTGGTCGGCCAGTTGCAGGCGATGTTCAACGCTGGTCATCGGCGTGATGCGGTCGACCATGGCGTTGGGGAAGCTGACGTTAGCCGCGATCCAGCCCGTTAGATCGGCATCGAGCAAAGCGGCAAAGGCCAGCAAAGCCTTGCGGGTCACGGCGCCGTTGTGCGGCAGGTTATCGCAGGACATCAAGGTGAAGGCTGGCGTGCCGGCGGCACGGCGTTTGGCCAGAGCAGCGCAGAGAAAGCCGAACACCGTTTTCGGGGCCGCCGGGCTGCTCAGGTCGTGCTGAATCTGCGGCAGATCGGCCATGAATTCGCCGTTGCTGTCGTCGATGCAATAACCGCCTTCGGTAATGGTCAGCGACACGATGCGGATTTGCGGGTCGGCGAGTTTTTCGATCAGTGCCTGAGCATTGTCCTCAGCCAACAGCATGTCGCGAATCGAGCCGATTACCCGCACTTCGGTGGCGTCGTTGTCTCCCAGTTCGAACAGGGTGAACAGACAGTCCTGGCCGTGCAGGTGGTCGTGGGCACGACGGTCTTCGCCGCGCAGGCCGACGCCGCAGATTGCCCATTCGAGGCCTTCGCCCAGGTTCATCAGCGCATCGGTATAATACGCCTGGTGGGCGCGATGGAAGCCGCCGACGCCGATATGGGCGATGCCCTGACGGGTGTCGCTCAGGTTGTAGGCGGGCAGAATCACCTCTGGGGCGAAACGGTTGAGGTTTTTTTTAGTGAGTTTCATACAAGATCCCTGAAATCAGGCGGCAGCGCGCAGTGGTCGGGTAACAGCCACGCCGTTGCCATCGAACAAATGGCAGTGGTCGGCATTCAAATGCAGGCTCAATGTTTCGCCGTAGCGGCTGGCTAGGTCGCCAAGCACGCGCATGGTCAAGGCCTCGCCGGACGCCGTGCGCATGTGGCAGAACGTGTCGCTGCCCAGATGTTCACCGACGTCGGCAGTGACCTGCAAGGTGCAGTCACCAGGCATGGCCAGTTCTAAATGCTCCGGGCGAATACCTTGAGTCACCGCGCCACTGACACTCAGGCTGGCGCAGCTCACTCGCAATGTGATGCGGGTGCCGGCATCCAGCAAAACTTCACAGCCCTGGCGCTCGACAAGGCTGACGCTGCTCTTGAGAAATCCCTTTTTCGGCGTGCCGAGAAAACCGGCGACGACCAGGTTGGCCGGCTGGTGGTAACGGTCCAGACGCAAGCTGACCTGCTCGATCCTGCCACCATTGAACACCACTACCTTATCGGCCATGGTCATCGCTTCGACCTGATCGTGGGTCACGTAGATCATGGTCGCTTGCAAATCCTTGTGCAGGCGTAGCAGTTCAAGGTGCATCTGCACCCGCAGCGCGGCGTCGAGACTGGACAGTGGTTCATCGAACAGGAAAATTTTCGGGTTGCGCACGATGGCCCGGCCAATCGCAACGCGTTGCCGCTCGCCACCGGACAGTTGCTTCGGCTTAAGCTCAAGCATCGGCCCGAGTTCGAGAATACGTGCCGCTTCACTGACTTTTTTTAACACTTCGGCTTTTGGCACCCCGGCTAGGTCGAGGGCAAAGGACATGTTCTTGCGCACGCTCATGTGCGGATACAGGCCGTAGGCCTGGAACACCATCGCTAGGTCGCGCTTGGCCGGGCTGACTTCGGTGATGTCGCGGCCAAGCGCGATGGTGCCGCCGCAGACTTCCTCAAGGCCGGCAATCAGCCGCAACAGGGTGGACTTGCCGCAGCCCGCGGGGGCGACGAAGACCACAAACTCCTTGTCGGTCACTTCCAGGCCGATGCCCTTGATGATGGAAAAGCCTTCGAAACGTTTTTGCAGATTCTTGATTTTCAGTTTGGCCATGGTGGGCCTCCATTTGAACTTATTTGGTGCGCCGTGCAGGATTTTTGTGGGGGCGAGCCTGCTCGCGACTATCCTTCAGACAACGGGTTATCATTGACATCTATTGCGAGCAAGCCCATTCCCACAAGGGGATTTATGAACAGCGGGCTTATTTCACTGCGCCGAAGGACAAACCGCGCATTAGCTGTTTCTGGCTGATCCAGCCAAAATTCAGGATCGGCGCGCAAGCCAGGGACGACACGGCGGACAACTTGGCCCAGAACAAGTCTTCGGGGCTGGAGTTGGAGGCGATCAGCGCAGTTAACGGCGCAACGGCCAACGAAGTCAGGCTCAGGACTAAAATGCCTCGTTCCAGCACAGGATCAGCGACAGCAACACGGTGGAGGCCAGGCCGCCCTTGGCAATCGGCAGCAGAACGCGGACCATCTCCTGCCAGAGTGTGCGCAATCCAGGGGGCAGCTTCGAGGATGTCCTTGAAGTAGGTGTAAACCATCCACACCACAATCGGCAGGTTGATCGGGTCGTAGGGGGTCAGCGAAAAGTACAGGGTCATGCCCAGCGGCACGATCATCCACAACAGCAACAAGGCCACCGAGGGACTGACCAGAAACCGGCCAAGTTTGGCCACGCGACTTGATATCCGGGTGAGCTTTGGCATTTGAAATATTCATGGCGTAAGAACCGAGTCGTGTAGACCAGTGAAGTTCCAATGTGGGAGCGGGACTGCGTGGTTATTTCGGGTACCCGGCGCGCTTCATCTCCCGTTCGGTGGCCTGCTGGGCAGCGGCCAGGGCCTGGTCGATCAGCGCCGAGAACAACAATTTGCCGACCTAGATGCCAATGCCCAGGAACTCCGGGATGATCACTAACTGAATGCCGATGTACTGCACCGGTTTGGCGCTCGGCTTGCTCGGGGCCGCGGCTATGAGCAACTCCAGCGTGACTCTGACAAATGGCGCGGCGTTCAAGCACGCCTCGCTGTAGGCCGAGGCTCGGCTACCGGGCGGCTCGTTGGCGACGCCATCTTTTCCGCGACCAACGCCCCGAACTCCTTGAACGTAGCCCAGGCACTGAAGGTTTTTGCCGCCTCCTTGGCCTTGTAGCTGGTAGGGATCGCCAATGCCCAGAAGTACAACCAGGCCGAGCCTTTGTCGGTAACCTCGTGGGGCGCATGGCTCAAGCCGACGTGGTCGCTGACCTTGCTTTGGATCTTGTCGGTGACGAACGAGCCGGCGACACTGGCATCGACCCAGATTACGCATTTTTCGCTGTTGAACAGCGCAAGGTTTTCGTTGAGATCGTTGCTTGACGCCACCTGTGTGCCGGATTTTTTCATGGTGTTGACGTTGTTTTCGTATCTTTCGACGGTTGGCAGAATATGCGCTAATTACAGACTTCAATTGCGGGCAAAACAAATCATCCTTCGCATTTAGATTGATATTATTTTGCACTTAATTTTACAGCGAACGACACAGGGAAGGGCTGTACAGCGATGACAGACGATCGAATTCGTATAGGTTATCGGGTTGAAATACAGCACTCGTGGGAGCGAACTCAACTTTGGTTTTGCTCGGTCAACCGCTGCACCACCAACCGCCGGTAATGCGAAGGCGTCATGCCCTTCTGCTGCTGAAAGCGCCGGTTGAAATTGGAGATATTGTTGAAGCCTGATTCGAAGCACACGTCAGTTACCGATTTAACGCCATCGGCCAGTAGCTCGCAAGACTTGCTGATTCGCAGGCGATTGACAAACTCGATGAAACAGCGCCCGGTGGCCTGCCTGAACACCCGGCTGAAGTAGGTCGGTTTCATGCCCAGGTGCTCAGCCACTTCCTCCAGCGACAGATCCCGGGCGTAATGGGCAAAGATGTAATCCACCGCTCGATTGGTACGATCGATGTGGTGCTCGTCGGCCAATTGCAGCGTCGTCGCACCTGATAAAAGTTGATAATCTTCGCAGGCGGCGAGCAACTCCAGGAGTATGAAAAAGTGTCCGAGGCGGGTCATACCTCGGGTGCTGGCAATGCATTGCATCAGGTCCATCGCCATGCCAATCGTGTGCTTGCAACGAAACTCGATGCCGTACTGCGCACGCTTCAACAGCGGCACCAGGATCTTGAGCTCGGCAAACACCTGATGGCCTTTGTCGAACAGTTCATCGGAAAAGTTGACCAACATGTCGCGCTTGGGCACCACTTCACCTTCGACAATCTGGCTGATCCAGTTGTGAGGTAGGTTGGGGCCAGTCAGGAACAGGGTTTGCGGATAGAAATTGCCGATGTAATCGCCGATGAACACCTTGCCGGAGCTCGCGACTATCAGGTGCAGTTCGTACTCCTTGTGGAAATGCCAACGCACCAGCGGGCAGGGAAATCCGTGCTGGCGATAGATGATGGACAACCCGTTGTGGTCGTCCATCAGCTCGAAGGAAGGGTCAGTAATTTTCGCTGAGCGGTTCACATTAGACTGCTTTTTGTTTTATTGCATCTTACAAGGTCTATTTTCGCGACAGTTATAGCCACACCATTCGTCCAATCGCGCATATGCCACAGAGTAACAACGCTTAGCCTAACGGGCTAACAAGCATGATAAACTATAGGAGAGCCTCTAGGGATAGCCTGAAACAGCCAAGCATTTCTAGCTTTCTTCAGATACCGTCAGCTTTGAACACAACGATGGATCAAAGACGATCAGATCACCGGTTAATTTCTGGATTTTTTAGCCACCGCAAGCGCCTCGTAGACACACCTCACCAACACCCGCCAGTAAATATCTACGCTTTATGAACGGCGGCACCAACAGTGCCGCAGCTTTGCCCATACCACGAAAAAGCTCCTCGCATGACTGAATTTGCACCTAATTGCCCAGAACGGAGCTCAACCTTCGCTCTGACGGCACTAGCTTTGCTTCTTTAATTTAGCATTTGGTTTCGTACGGAATCAGCGTTTGCCCAGCTTTCCCGTACACGCCACGCCGGGCGTCAATCTACCACATGGCGACCTTAACGCTCAGAGCGCGTTCTACTCCGGTTCCAGCAACCGACGGAAGTTGAAAATAATAATTTCATACGCGCCTCCTTCAACGCCAGAACGCTGTAGCCGACCAGTTTTGCATCAAATGAATACGCAGCATCATCATCAGGGGATAGGTCGGACGCTAACCACTCCCCTTCGGATGATGCGGCTCGATCAGGGCAAATAAATCCTTACACAGGACGATCCTATCCATCTCGGCGGGAATAATACTTTGCGGCCTGCTTGCGCACTCCAAAGTACTCGGCAGGGGCAAAGGCAATTTGCTTCATCGGAGAGGTAGCGGGTGAAGCCCCGCCATTTTGCCAAGCTCAAGAAATCTTCATCAGAGTTCCCCTAGGAACCTGCCGTCCAATACTTGGGCACGTCATCGCATTTTTCAACCGACGATCAACGGGACATACTATTTCCTCGCGGCGTCTAATCTTCTTTGCAAAAAACTCTGATTGCGCGCATTAGCTCCAGCAAAAGCCGCGCTTGGGCGCGGAAATCCGCACGCTAGCTAGCTGTCAGTATTCGACCAGTATAGCTCGCGACAAACGCATGACGCAGAAGAGATCGCAGATCATCCTCCACTACATTGAACCATCGCACTATACCTTAGCCCCCGAGCAACGCCAGCAGATCAGCAACAAGCTGATCATGCGTCCGCAACCATTTCCTTGCACGGGATGACGAAGGAGCAGGGCCTGTATAAGGGCATGCAATTATGGAGCGGCTCCAATTCCACAACTACAAAATAGTATCAGTTTTCGTGCTCATACTTAGTAGCAGTTATCTTTTACACGATGAGATCCTTGCAGTATTACCTGCCGATTTCGCTACAGCCTCTTCGGCGTTGTTTAACTTACAAATACAATAAAGGAAAGCGTTATGGCCACTCGCCAAGCGTCCCGAGGGCTGCTGTTCGGCATGCCTATATGTCTTATCTGGGGTTACGTCGCCATTGCCCTATTTATGTCTGGGGATGGCATTGAACTCGCCTTCCTGTCTCGTTACATTGTCGATCTCGGCTTCTCCCCCACCCGAGCATCCTTTCTTTTTACTGTTTATGGTCTGCTCGCCGCTTTGTCCAGCTGGAGTTCCGGCGTGCTGGCCGAAACCTTCGGTCCGCGTCGAATCATGTTGATCGGCGTCGTGGCCTGGCTGATCTTCCATGCGCTATTTCTGACGCTCGGCCTGAGCGCACAGAACTACCCATTAATGGTGCTTTTTTATGGAATTCGTGGGCTTGCTTACCCCTTGTTCATCTACGCATTCCTGGTCTGGATTGCTCAAGTGACGCCCGGGGCCCGCCTTGCTTCAGCGATGGGTTGGTATTGGACCATGTATTCCATCGGTATCGGTTTTCTCGGAATGTATCTGCCGAGCCTGAGCATTTCGCGGATTGGCTTTATCGGTACACTTTGGATGGCAACATTGTGGGTCGCGCTGGCTGCGGTATTGATTGTGTTCGCAGTTGAGGATCAAGGCAAGGCACGGGAAGGCACGCCGGCAAGCTTCGCCGACCGTTTGCGCGACCTGAGCCGAGGGGTGACCATCCTCTTCGATCAACGCAGCATTTTGATTGCAGCCATTGTACGGGTCATCTGCAACCTGACCTTGTTTGGATTCCCTGTGATTATGCCGCTTTACCTCACTTCGGAAGCCGTAGGCTTCACCATGGAGCAATGGTTGTATCTGTGGGGGCTGATGTTCGTTGTCACCATTTTCACTAACGTGATGTGGGGATGGATCGGGGACCGAATCGGCTGGCTATGGCAGATGCGTTGGTTCGGCTGTGTTGGCTGCGCGCTGGCGACCCTGGCTTTCTATTACTTGCCTCTGATGTATGGCGCTCACTTCGGACTGGCCAGTACCGCCGCAATTGCACTGGGTATTTGCGTCTCAGCGTTCGTTCCCATTGGACCTGTATTTCTTGCCATTGCCCCGGAGCAGCAAGGGGCGGCTATGTCCGCCCACAACCTCGCCGCTGGAATGTCGAACTTTATGGGGCCGGCCATTGCAACGCTAACGATTTCCTGGCTTGGAGTCCAAGGGGTGGTGTGGGTCTATGCTTTGCTGTATCTGGTGGGCGCGGTATTGACATGTTGTATTCGAATCGACCAGCCAAAGCTTCAGACGGACGAGGAGCCAGACCGTCATTTTTCAACTCACGCCACTGCCAACGAAGTTATTTTAACGAGGAAATAGTGCCAAGCAGTTATAATCTTCAATAAACAGAGCTAAAAAGAAGAGAAGAGTTATATTGACCTAGCTGCAATTATGAAGACACTAGTAAATACTATATCTATGCGACGTAATGGCAAAAACTTATGCACCCAACAATCACGCCTTACGCGATTAAACCGGTTGCCATTTGTGCGGCAACAACTAATCGATCTCACACGCCAACTGAGAGGCAGGCGTGTGAGCCATAAGCATATGGATGATACTCACTCACGAAGGACTTCAATCAACTTGCCGCAAAACGTCGCAAAGTCGAAAGTTCGTCTGAATGCATCAGTATTTTCGAAAAACAGGTTTGATAGCATCTCGACGAGCGTGCTCGCTGGCTTTTCTGTTTTGAGCGCGCAGCTCGCCCGCCCCATCAGCTGTTTTCGAGCCATCCATGGTTTTGCTGGGCGTACAGTGTGCTCAACTGAGCCGTATTCTTCGTCAGGTAAGAAAGCTTCGGACAAGTTGATCAAGAACATTGGTCGTCCGTTCCACCCAATCCAACGAGCCATCGCAGCGACGCCCGGGCCGACGGTTTTATGTCGCCATCGCCAACAAATGTAGTCACTAAGGTGCGTTTCGTGTTCAGCTGGATATTCAACATTACTTCGTCAAGGATGAGCGAGCATTTCTGCCCACCTGTAGCTCCTACGGTGAGGTAAACAACCAAGGGGGCACTCTATTGACTGATCACGCACTCATAAATATCCATTGCTGATGGTGATTTACAGCAGCCTACTTCAAAAGGCCTCCGTCACCACCGCATCACGTCAAAGGTCGCGTCGCGAAGTCGAAAAAACCACTGATTTTAGGTGTCAATCTGCGGTCGGGTGTGAAGAGTAAATGCAAGGGCCGACTCGGCGGCGGGTAGTCGGGCGGCAACGCGCTCAGTTCACTTTGCTGCTATGATTTGCGCATAAGCTCCACGGGTTGAAGCATTCTACCCAATCCGGCCAGCGCATAGAAGTGGCTCGCCGCGATAAACCGGCTGCCCGCCGGAACAGTAACCTTCCCTTCAGCTGCGTTAAACATCCAATGGGTACGCAGCTCAATATATGAAAACCCCGGGCACTCATGGGACTGAGGGTCCCACGGTATTTCAATCGCAGGCTTGCCTTTCGAGTAAGACGGCACGCCACACAGAATGAACCTTTAGGGCGTCGACGGCCTACGACCAGGCCGCTGTCCGAGAGCCACCCATCGGCCGCCCCCCCCCTCCTTTGATCTATTGCCATGCCGACTGGACAGAACAATAGCGACTGGAAGCAGGGGTTTTCACCACCTCGCCTGAACGCATGATCGCGCCCGCGTCAACATGGCGCCTACCAGCAGATGATTTCGGAAAGCCGGAGCGGGATTGAGCGGGCCACGGCCCAAGGATCACCCTACTTTCACACGTCGTAAGCCTGAGGCAGGCTTTGTGAACGTCGACATGGCGCTTGCGGAGCCATGCTTTTTGATCATACCACGAACGATTGGCGAGACGTCATTCAATTCAAAATTGATGTTTCAACGGCGATTTTCACAGGGAAGTACAGCGATTGGCTGGGCAGTCTGCAATGGATGAGCCATGCCATCAATGACGCGGCGCTGAATGTTTACAGCAAAGCCGAACCAGGCAACCTTCAAGAATCCGGAGAAATTCCCGCCGATCTGTTGGCGCTTCTGGACACTCCCTGAGTCAAGCCCGAGCCCTCTCCTAAAAGCAGCGCGGTCGCAAGAAAAGTCCGCGACAACACCTTGTACGCCAAGAGTGCGACGCTCTATTGCCCAGCTGAATGCTCCTTTTTATCAACCGGGATTTTTTTGAGCCACTGTAGTGGCCAATCCATCCCGGACACAGTTTTGAGTTTTTCTTCAGCTTTCGCCGGAGCCAGTCCATCGTTGAAATGATGAAGTCGGATCCAGTTTTAGTGGCTCATCAGGTATTGGCCAATGTCTCGTTGAGCTTGCTGCCCGGTCAGGTAGCCCGTGGTCGGTATCCACACTGATTTCAAGCTGCGAAATACGCGCTCCATCGGTGCATTTTCCCAGCAGTTGCGTCGGCGGCTCATGCCCTGGCGAATGCGGTAGCGCCACAGTCTCTGGCGGAACTGGCGGCTGCCATATTGCGATCCCTGATCGGAGTGGGACATTAGCCCTTGAGGCTTTCCACGTTGTTCGTAAGCGACATCCAGCGCTTTGACCACCTGGCCTCCATCCGGCTTTTCTGATAAGGCCCAGTCAACCACTCTGCGTGCATAGAGATCCAAGACAACTGCCAGATAGTGCCATTTGCCCTGTGCCCAGACGTAAGTGATGTCTCCACACCAGACCTGATTTGGCGCTTCGACATCAATCGCTCGGTTCAAGGTATTCGGAATATCTGGCCGCTCCGCTGTGGCCATTTTGTACGCATGTGATCCTGGCTGCTTGCTGATCAACGCCAGCACACGCATCAGGCTGCGTACCTTGAACCGCCCGATTTGCTTACCCTCTTCTTGCATCATTGCCATGATGGTACGGCTGCCGGACGCACTTCGACTTCTCGTGAACAACTCATTCACTCGACTGGGCAACCGCAGTCGCTCAACGTCCGGAGTTCGCCTTAATTAACGGGCTCATGATCGTTGAGCTGGCGGATCAGCGCGTACGCTCGAGATCTTCCGACATCAAGAGCGCGGTAGCCTTTTTTAGTATCGATTTCTCGCGTTCAAGGCGCGTGATTCGGGCTTCCAACTCTTAAATTTTTTGCTGCTCTGGCGTCAACGCTTTGCTGGCCGGCGTAACGCCGCCGCGCTCCTGCTGAAGCTAATTACCCCATCGGCGCAGTGCCGACTCGACCAAACCGAGCGAACGGGCCGCTTCGGCATGGCTGTAACCTTGATCGAGCACCAAGCAGGCAGCTTCGCGCTTGAACTCAGGGGTAAAGGTACGGTGCTGCTTGGTCATCGGAAACCTCTCTGTGGCGAGCATTCTTGCCTAAATGGGTGTCCGGGGTTAGTAGACCGCTACAAATATCGTTATCTGAGTTCCGAGCCCCCCCTTTAAGACCGCTCCTCCCATCGCGGGCATTTCTTTGTCTGAAATTCGCCAAAGGCGCTTGTGGCCAGGTGATCTAAGCTTCATCAATGAATAGGTCAGGCTCCCCTGAATACTCACCGCACGGCATCCCTTTGTAATGGTCAAGCCGAACTCTAGACTGGCGGTCCTAGCTTGTTGGGTGTCACTAGATAATAATCGCTATACTTAACAATGCCTTAACATTGGATGGCTGTAATGCAATCTCCTTTGGAAGCATCCCTTTTGCCCGTTCCCGCGGGCTTTTTTTTGAGCTCTATTAGTAAATGCACGAGCAAACCGTCTTGCAGGATTAAGCCGGAAGCCACCTTTGCGGCGGCAGCGCTGCAATCTCACCTGTCCGCTGCGTAGGCGGGCGTGTCGGTACATCCTTCAGGTAGGCATCGGGATCATGCCCACGGCTCCGGACCGATTGAATCAAACTTATGATCGCATCGCCGCGCTTGCCGCTGCGTAGCGACCCTGCAAAGAGCCAGGCCTTACGCCCCGGCGCCCAAGGCAGTACCTGGTTCTTACACCAATTATTATCAATGGGCACGGCCCGGTCATCGCGGTAGCGCCATAGCGCCATCCAGCGTTTCAAGCTGTTATCCAAGGCTTTGCCATTGGTCGAACCGTTGTGCACGGTATCGCGCAGGGCAACCATCAAGGCACACAACACACCCATCACCGGAACTGCCTTTTCTTGCAGTATTCGGCGGCATATGTCCGACTCCAGACCCTTGATTTCCTCCTCGCTCTATTACAGCGGCTGCATGTAACGCAACTTGCAGCGACTCCAGTTCCGCCTCAATGGCAGCGAAATCGGTATCGATCAGATCGTCTGAGTCAACCAACCTGTTCCGGGCTCATTTGCTCCTTACGTTTGGCGAACTTGGAGTGCTTGAGCTGGGCGATCTCGTGGCTGAATTTTTCGATCACCGTTTTGTCGTGATCGCTCTTCTTGTCCATGACCTGGGAGGTCTTGCCCATCGTTTCGAACTGCTCGTCGAGCCCCGAGACGCGTTGCAGCAAATGCTCCGCAAATGCACGCAATTGTTCGGGGTTCAGTTGGTAGAGGTAGGGGACCAAAGTTATGCAGCCGATCTTGCCAGATCAGCGTAAACACAACGATAGGCTGATCAGACAATTACGCAACCGGATAGGGCATGGTTCAGCTTAGAGGATGGAAATTGCGTTTCCGAGGCCAACTCTCTGCCTTGGCAGACCCAGTATCAAAGCGTGCAGCTGTCAGGTGCTCAGCTCCATTTGTGAACCGTGAGGCATACTAGACCAAGCGAGTTTGCCCAGGTGGAGCCGCCGTGCCGCCAACCCGATGCCCAATCCGTTGCGCACCAGGTCTTTCATGCGGTTAGCGCGGCAATTGGCGAACAGATAAGCATAGTGCGGCTGCGCCGCACCGAACACTGAAATCACTCGGGCACTGACGGCGCCGGTGCCTGCATGCATGTCCATCGGCTCGGTGGTGAGCCAGGTGATACCGATGCGAATCATCGCAACAGCTCTCGAAGAAAGTTCGTGCAGGTGGCAGCTTTTTCCACTGGCCAATTCATCTTTATGGGAGTGGGCGGTGCAGGATTGGAAAACTGATACCGGACGGCTGAGCACGCGTTCCAGCATCAAGCACCTGAGGATGCAGCGGGATGAACGTAGGCTGAAGAGCCAAGGCTTTTTGATTCTACAACCGAATCCATTTGTGGACGACGTTGGCATTGAGGCTGTAGCTCAAGACGATGTTTGCGGTGGAGGCCTGGGTTCGGAGCACTTCCAATGACCTGGGCTTTGAAAGATTTGCTGTAGGTACGGCGTTGAGGGCGCATAAAAAATTCGCTTGATGGATCAAATATAATGTCCACTTAAGTGGACACCAAGGCTTTCGGCGGTTGTGTCAGGAAGATGTTTTGGTCGGACGGATACCTCTATTTACCGTTCTCATCCCAATAGATCGTGGGGCTCCGCTTTGACTGCGCTAGTCATGTCCAGGCAGTGACAGCGGGCCGATAAGACAGTACTCGATGCAGGATAAACCTTCTCCATTCATTCCCAGTAACATATCCCGCAAGCCCCATATCGTCCGCTACACCATGTCTTTGCTTTTTGCGGCTGGGTAGAGGACTTGGTCGGACGGCTACGTATTTCCTGCTGAAACAGAATCATAGTTTCGCGAGGGTTTACTCGATCTCGTGCCCCCCATAAAATGACCGATCCGTGATATCCGCCCATTGCTGCGGGGCCGCTCATTCTGCGCGCTATCATCGCGCTCCGAGTACCAGTTGCCGACTCTGTCTCGCACCCTGATGGACCCTCAGAGAAAGTGTCCATCGACGCCCTCCAGAGCAGTGTGAGTACGATCGACGATGGACTCGACATGGCGTATGGCAGCCAGCAAGCGCTATCGAGCCGCATCGACGCTGTGTAAAGCAGGACAACGCAGGCCCAAGAAGCTGCAACTTACGTCATTCGTTCATTCGAAACTGCTGGCGATCTCTTGGTAGTGGAAGCCAACCTTGAGTCGCTTGACGGCAAACTGCAGAAAATGAGCATACCTCAGGCTCAAGCGATCCCAACCGCCCTCAAAGCCCCTCCCTATAAATCGAAACTCGCACCGATAGAAGCCCCGCCCATCCTGCAAGACCCTCAGCCTTTCAGCTGGTCGGTCTCGAACACCGAGGCGCAGGGCCCTTCCTGTCTATTACCCCCACCGGAAGCACGCGATTGATTAATATCTACCTGACTCGGCCAGGCGAGGTGATCAGTGACAGCACCTGACGCCTCAAGGTAGTAGATGAGCGAAGAGAAAACCTTCGACCCCGGCGGGACAACCAGAACCCAGTGCATCCGGCCATGAGTACAGCGTCATGAAGCTACCGATCGTTCGAACCATCATTTACGTCAAGCATTCACTGCAGTGGGCATTGGGCCCACACGATACGTATCGCACCATGGGTGGCGACCGCTAGTGTTCAACAGTTCACTACCAAAAGCACGCTGTCCCCGGACAACCTTCATGATCAATCAGCGCCGGAGTGGGGCATGGCTGAGGCATCAATTTAATAGAGTGCCGATGTCCGGAATGTGGGGTCAAGTCCACTTCGATGATCCGATAGAACCCCGGCATCGCCTCCAATCGGTCAAATTCCACTGTACGAATTTCCGTAAGAATAAAACGGGCCGGCGGGGTTTATCCAGTGGCGGTTTTTTCCTAAAGTGCGCCACAGCACACGCAGAGTCGCCCACGGGAGCTCGTACCAGAGTGGCCACGAATGGACTGTAGGGCATTAGCTTAAGTGCCGGCAGGCAAAACGCAGATAGCTAATCGCGGGATTTTTTAAAGCCAAAGTGGCGCCGATTGGTCAGCGAGTTTTGTCAGAAATTTGCTATAGGTATAACCGAACAGACGCCTACTATTGCCCACCTCGCCGCCTGGCGAGGCGCCATTATCCAGGAGACCCTAACCCTCTTACCTTACCTGTACACCTGAATAAACCGAACTTCGCTGCGAACTGAATTCAATTTAGCGCCTCACTGTGCGCGTCATTTGAGAAGACCGATGAATACAATTCCTAAGTTGGCTGCTGTGCTTATTTGCACATTCCCTATCTTCGCCCACGCTTCCGATGGCGCCGAAGCCTTGGAACGCTTTCACGAAAGAACCCGGGCGATGTTCGCCAGGCAACTTGAAGACACCCAGCAACAACCCGCTCAACAACAGGATGTTAGTAAACAGGAAGTCAGCAAACAGGAAGTCAGCAAACAGGAAACGGAAAAGAAACAGGCCCCCGGCATAAATCCATTCAACGACAGACTTCCCAGCCACTAACACTATTATTCCATACACTATGAGTTAGGATGATCCTGTGCGCGTCAATTCAGCCAGCATTCCCGTAATCATCACCACCGCGCTGTTGCTCAGTGCTTGCAACCAAAAACCCAACCCGCCCACCACCAACAGTGCCCCAGTCGTCGAGGCCAAACACGTCCGCCTGCAGAAGGTCATGACCTGGGACAGCTTCAATGGTCGGGTTAGCGCCGTGGAAACCGTGGCCATCCTGCCACGGGTGGATGGTTATATAACTCAAGTGGGCTACCGCGAGGGTAGCGAGGTGAAAAAGGGCGACCTGCTATTCGTGATCGACCAGCGTCCCTACCGCTCCGCGCTGGACAGCGCCCGAGCCCAACTAGAACGGGCCCGCGCCGCGCTGGCCTTCGCCGACCAGCAAGACGGACGGGCCCAACAACTGCTCAAGAGCAATGCGGTATCCCGAGAAGAAGCTGAGCAGAAGCATACCGCCCACGAGCTAGGTCTGGCGGAGGTGCACGCCGCCGAGGCGGCGGTGGCCAATGCCACGCTGAACCTGCAGTTCACCGAGGTGCGCGCTCCCATCGATGGCCGCACCAGCCGAGCCCAGTTGACCCTTGGCAACTTGGCCGTAGCAAATCAGTCGGTACTGACATCATTGGTGTCGCAAAATCCGGTACATGTCGATTTCGACCCTGACGAACACAGTTACCTCAACTATCAGCAGGCGCTGAAAAACTCTGGAAAGGCCTCAGTGAGGATTGGCCTGGCCAACAGCGAAGACTTCCCGTACCAAGGTGAGCTGAGCTTTATCGACAACCAGGTCAATGCGAGCACTGGTACGGTACATGCCCGCGCGACAGTAAACAATGCCGATCGCCTACTAATTCCGGGCCTGTACGCCAGGGTGCAACTGTCCGTTGGTGAGCCTGCAGTGGCCATGCTAATCCCCGACCGTGCGATCCTGACCGACCAGGACAAGCATTATGTTTACGTCTTAGGCAAGGACAACACGGCGGAAAAACGTTATGTCAAAACCGGAAATCTGATCGACCGGCAACGCGTCATCACAGCTGACCTAGAACCCGACGACAGCGTAATCGTCTCCGGCCTGCAGAACATCCATGCCAGCGGCACGACCGTCATACCCCATGTCATGCCAGCAGACAAAAGCGAACTCAACATTCCCAGCTTCGCGCCAAGCGCTAAGTAACAGTCAAGGGTTCCAGCCATGGACTTTTCCAAGTTTTTCATCGACAGGCCGATCTTCGCGATAGTCCTGTCGATCATCATTTTTGCCGCGGGCTTGGTGGCAATTCCGCTGTTGCCAGTGGGTGAATACCCCGAAGTGGTGCCCGCCACCGTGGTAGTGAAGGCCACCTACCCTGGTGCCAATCCCAAGGAAATTGCCGACTCGGTCGCCGTGCCCCTCGAAGAGGCGATCACCGGCGTAGAAGACATGATCTACATGAAGTCCGTCTCCAGCTCCAACGGCACCCTGCAGGTGGTCGCCACCTTCAATGCCAAGGTCGATCCGGATACCGCCGCGGTGCGGGTGCAGAACCGCGTCAGCCAGGCACTGTCGCGCCTGCCCGAGTCAGTGCGCCAGTATGGTGTCACTACCCAAAAACAGTCGCCGACGCCACTGATGTACATCGACTTGTTCTCGAACAGCGACAAGTATGATGAATTATACCTACGCAACTACCTGCGCCTAAATGTCAGGGACGAACTGTCGCGCATCCCCGGCATCGGCGATGTGATGCTCTTTGGTGGCGGCGACTATGCAATGCGCATCTGGCTGGATCCGAACAAACTGGCCGCGCGCGACCTCACTGCGCAGGACGCAATTAACGCGGTCCGCCAGCAGAATGTGCAGGTTTCTGCCGGTCAGCTGGGCGCTGAACCATCGCCGCAGGATAACGAATTCCTGATTTCCATCAACGTCCAGGGACGCCTCAAGACCGAGAAGGAATTCGGCGACGTCATAATCAAGACCGGCAGCGACGGCCAGGTTACCCGGCTCTCGGATGTGGCACGAGTGCAGCTGGATTCGGGCGATTACACGATGCGCGTGTTCCGCGGCAAGGAACAGGAAGTAGCGGTAGGCATCTTCCTCACCCCAGGTGCCAATGCCCTCGAAGTGGCCAGTGCGGTGTACACCAAACTCGATAGCCTGTCCAAGGACTTTCCCGAAGGTGTGCAGTACAAGAGCGTCTGGGACCCCACGGTGTTTGTGCGCGAGTCGATCAACTCCGTGCAGCATACCCTGCTCGAAGCAATGATGCTGATCGTGCTGGTGGTGGTACTGTTCCTGCAGACCTGGCGGGCATCGATAATCCCACTAATTGCGGTACCGGTGTCGATCGTAGGTACATTCGCGTTCCTTTATCTGCTGGGATATTCGATCAACACGCTGACGCTGTTCGGGTTGGTGCTGGCGGTCGGCATCGTAGTTGACGATGCCATCGTGGTAGTAGAGAACGTCGAACGTAACATTGAATTGGGCTTCAAGCCACTAAAGGCGGCCCACCAGGCTATGCGCGAAGTTTCGGGACCGATCCTAGCCATCGGGCTGGTGTTGTGTGCGGTGTTCGTTCCGATGGCGTTCATGAGCGGCGTCACCGGTCAGTTTTACAAGCAGTTCGCCGTGACCATCGCAATTTCGACGGTGATCTCTACGATCAATTCGTTGACCTTGTCGCCGGCACTCGCAGCCAAGCTGCTACGTGGCCATGACGTACCACCGGACCGCCTGACGCGCTGGATGAACGTTGCCCTGGGCTGGCTGCTGCACCCGTTCAACCGTTTCTTCAACCGCAGTTCGCACCGCTATGAGGGCTGCATTGCTCGAATCCTGCCACGGCGCGGACTGGTGTTCGCGATCTATGCTGTATTGCTGCTCGCAACCGGTGCGCTGTTCAACGCAATCCCCAGCGGCTTCATCCCGAACCAGGACAAGCTTTACCTATTCGCTGGCGCCACGCTCCCTCCAGGGGCTTCGCTGGCCCGCTCTGAAGCGGTCGCCCGTGAAATGGCGGAAATAGCCTCGACCGTCGACGGGGTAGACTTTACCAAATCCAGCGTTGGCATGAATGCGATACAAAGCACCACAACGCCCAACCTAGTGTCTTCCTATATATTGCTCAAGCCGTTCTCGGAGCGTAAGCGTACTGCGGAGGACATCAATGCCGAACTCAACCGAAAGTTCGCTCAGATCAAGGACGGCAGTGCCTATGCACTGTTGCCGCCACCGATCGAGGGCCTCGGCAACGGCTCGGGCTATTCGTTGTTTCTGATAGACCGCGGCGGACTTGGTTATGCGGCCCTACAGAAAGCACTGGAGGCATTCCAAGCAGAGGTGAGCAGGACGCCGGGAATGACCTTTCCAGTAAGTTCCTATCAGTCGAACATTCCGCAACTTGAAGTAAAGCTGGACCGCACCAAGGCGCAGGCTCAGGGGGTGGAGTTGACCGCAATCTTCGAGACCCTGCAAACCTATCTGGGCTCGGTCTACGTCAACGACTTCAACATACTCGGTCGCGTGTATCGGGTAGTGGCACAGGCTGACAGCCGCTTCCGCCAGACCCCAGCCGACATCGGTAACTTGCGGGTGCGCAATGTGCACGGGGAGATGGTACCGATCAGCGCCGTTGTCGATATCGTACCAACATTTGGCCCCGATCCAGTGATGCGTTACAACGGCTTTCCCGCAGCGGACCTGATCGGTGACGCCGACCCCCACGTATTATCCTCCGGTGAAGTCATCGAGAAGCTGCAGGAGATCGCCGCGCTTACGCTGCCCAAAGGCATTGAACTGGAGTGGACCGACCTGAGCTACCAGCAGGTGAACCAGCGCAACACAGCAGTGATCGTTTTCCCAATTGCGGTGCTGCTGGCCTTCTTGGTATTGGCCGCTCTCTATGAGAGCTGGACGTTACCGCTCGCGGTGATCCTGATCGTACCGGTCTGTATGTTCGCGGCTCTCAGCGGCGTCTGGCTGGTGGGCGGTGACAACAACGTCTTCGTACAGGTGGGTCTGTTGGTGCTAATGGGCTTAGCCTGCAAGAACGCCATCCTGATCGTCGAGTTCGCCCGCGAACTGGAGATGCAGGGTCAGAACACCGTTGCCGCAGCGCTGCAGGCCTGTAACCTGCGCCTGCGACCGATCGTAATGACCTCGGTGGCCTTCATCGCCGGCGCCGTCCCCCTGCTGGTCAGCAGCGGTGCCGGCAGCGAGGTACGCCATGTCACCGGTGTCACGGTGTTCTGCGGCATGCTCGGGGTGACACTATTCGGCCTGTTCCTGACGCCGGTATTCTACGTGGTGCTGCGCAAGCTTGGCGCCACCCTGCCCGACCATCCTTCCAACCTGACGCCATATCCCGAGGAGGAACCGAGCCATGGCTAAGAAGCATAGCGTCCTGCCGCTGCTGCTGGTCCTGCTGCAGAGCTGCACGGTGGGACCCAACTTTCACCGGCCCAAGCTTCCGGAGCTACCCAATGCCTTTGCCCACGAGGACAATTCGACTAAAGTGCAGGCACCGACCACCGCAGCCGACGACGCATTCTGGCAGCGCTTTGCCGACCCGCAGCTCTCGGGGTTGGTAAAGGCCGCACTAGCGGCCAACCCCGACCTGCGCACGGCCCTGGCCCACTACGATGCGGCCAATGCGTTGCTGCGCGAGGTCCGATTCGACGAGATTCCCACGGTCACCATGTCGGCCCAGGCCGGTCATCAGCGAGTCAGCAAAGACGAGGCCAATGACGCGGCCCGCAGCCATGATCTCTATGGCAACAAAAGTTCGCTAACCTGGGAACTGGACCTGCTAGGGCGGGTACGCCGCTCGGTGGAATCACAACGCTCCGAGGTCGCGGCCCGGGCCAACGAACTGCAAGCCATGCAGGTCACTGTGGTCAGCGACGTGGCCAACAGCTATATCGACCTACGGGCCGCGCAGAAAATGCTCAGACTCTCTAGGGCCAATGCCGACAGCCAGCGGCAGACGCTGGCTATCGTGCAGGGCCGGCTGGATGCCGGGCGCAGCTCGACCTACGACCTGTCCCGGACCCAGGCACAACTGGAGACCACGCTGTCGCGCATCCCGCAGTTGCAGGCGCGGATTGCGGTGGATCGCCACCGCCTGGCGGTACTTGCCGGGCTGACACCGACAGCGCCGGATGCGCAGTTGCAGCAAGACAGCGACATGCCAGCGATCCCGGAGGATATCGAGCCCGGCACCCCTGCTGAGATCATCCGGCGCCGACCGGATGTCGCCGCCGCCGAGCACCGGTTGCACGCCGCCACCGCGCGGGTCGGCGTGGCCACCGCCGACCTTTTCCCCCGCGTCAGCCTTGGGGCGGCCCTAGGCACTTACGCGTTCCACGGTGGTGGCCTATATGCCGCTGGCAGCGAGTCGAACCTAGCGTTGCTGGGCATCGACTGGTCGTTCCTCGATGTCGGCCGGGTCAGGAGCCGTATCGCCGCCGCCGATGCAGAGGCCGCCGCCCAACTGGCCAGCTACCAGAAGACCGTGCTGGGGGCGCTGGAGGATGTCGACAATGCCCAGGCGCGGTTTGCCAGAAACAAGGAGGAAAATGCCCGGCGCCTAAGCGCGGCGAACGATTGGAAAACCGCCGCGACTCTCTCCAACGCCCGCTACCAAGCCGGTGCCATCGAGTTGTTCGAGTTGCTGGATGTACAGCGTTCGATGTACGACGCCCAGCTCTCGCAAGCCGATAGCCAGGCTCGCAGCACTTCCAGCGCCGTGGACCTGTTCGTCGCCCTAGCCGGCGGCTGGCCGCAGTACCTGCCAAGCCAGCACTGACCCACCGGCTCTGCGTGCGATACCCAACTACCGAACGCAGCAGTTGCCGTTATAGCCCACTGGCCACTTTCCTCGAACCAGGATCGTGGCCTTATGAGCACCCTGCCAGCCCCCTTGGGCCCCCTTCAGCACTAAGCAAATACAGGCCGGATTCCTGTTCGCCGCGCCCCACCCATCGTGTAGGTGTCACAGGAACTGGTACTGCGGCGCGCGACATCCAAGCAGCCGCATTGCTGCTCAAGGGCCAGAACACGCCCACTAAAAGCCTCTGGCCGAGAAAACCGGATACGCTGCAAGGCTAACGCTAGACCCACCTGTCCGATCTTCAGTTGCATCGTTTTCCCGAAGCTCGCAACTCATCCTGCTCAAGGCTGATCAGACGCGTGCAGGGAACGTTGCGGGACACACCCCTGCCAGCGGTGGACCTCAGCGCCCTGGCCACGACGATCAATCACTACGGCGACGCCATACTCAAAGTGTTTAAATCAAAGCTGGTGGCGTTCTGGGACGAGCCGGTGCCCGAATCTGCACGCAATGTCCCAGGATCGGATACCTAGCTGCCTGACTGGGACAGGCATTCGTCAGCAGTGTCAAGCCGCTGCGCGGCTCTCTCCAACCTGCAGTTCGCTGTCATGTGCGGCAACTGCGGCTATCCCAACACCCAGGCCTTCAGGCCAGTTAACTATCGCTCAAGGCACTGGTCAGAGAGAATGAGGTGATGCGCAATAGCCTGCTCGGCCTGCATCTAACTCGTGCCAGAATTCAACACAAAAGCAGTCAGTCAAACCATTGAAACCGGACAATCAGTCGGGTATCTGTTTCAGTGCTTTTACTGCATGAAACACTGGGTCGTGTTAGGCCTAACCTTGCTCTATCAACCCGCACTCATCAAGAGCGGCTTTCTGGTCGCAGACCTAGCGGTGTCGTGGTTCTTCACCGTTACTGTCCGCTGCTTTGTTAGCGGGATTGTGTTCAAAGTCTTCCTTCTTGCGATGGGATCGAAGATCGAAGAAAAAGAGCTTATGGCGCTGTTGGCTACAGATAAAAGCCAGCAGCAACCCTGATTCCTGGCCCACGCATTGCACCTGCCGACAGAGCTGCGCACGTGAGCAGTGAGCAGTGAGCATGCCTAGCTCATTGAATTGGCATCCGTTAATGCGGCAATAGTTGCTCAATCTCACTGGCTTTCTGCGTCGGCAACCGCATCAGCACATCCTTGAGATATGCATACGGATCATGCCCGTTTATGCGCGCCGACTGTATCAGGCTCATGATCGCCTCAGCTCGCTTACCGCTGCGCAGCGATCCAGCGAAGAGCCAGTTCGACCTACCGAGCGCCCACGGCCTGATTTGGTTCTCCACGGCGTTGTTGTCAATAGGCCCAGCACCATGATTCAGGTAGCGCGTCAGCGCTACCCAGCATTTCAGGCTGTAATCCAAAGCCTTAGCTGTAGCCGATCCTTCAGGCACAAGCTCGCGTTGAGCCAGCATCCATTCATGCAGTTTCTTTGCGATGGGCGCTGCCATTTCCTAGCGTAATCGCCTGCGATCTTCATCGCCCATTTCCTTGGCTTGCCGCTCAACCTCGTACAAACCGCCAATCGAGTGCAGTGCCTGCTCTGCCAGTTGGCTTTTGTTCGCCACATGCAGGTCGAAGAACTTGCGGCGGGCGTGGGCCATGCAGCCGATTTCGGTGATGCCCAGCTCGAAGCTGCCTTGTAACCCGTGAAGTCATCGCAGACCAGTTTGCCGTTCTACGTGCCAAGGAAGTTACGCGCATGCTCACCAGCGCGGCTGGGGCTGAAGTCGTAGACCACCGCTTTCAGTGCCGAGCACGGGGTGGTGCAGTAGGCCCAGACATACGCCCGGTGCGTTTTCTTTTCGCCCGGTGCCAACATCTGCACCGGTGTTTCATCGGCATGGACGACTTGCTGGGCCAGCACTGCTTCGCGCAATGCATCTACCAGCGGTTGCAGTTGTGCGGCGGTTTGGCCGACCCACCGAGCCAGCGTCGAGCGCGGGATTGCCAGGCCGGCACGGCCGAAGATCTTTTCCAGCCGGTACAACGGAAGGTAGTCGGCGAACTTGGCCACCATCACGTGGGCCAACAAGCCGGCAGTGGGGATGCCTTTGTCGATCACCTGTGCCGGCACCGGCGCTTGAGTCAGTGTTTCGCACTGACGGGAGACCCACTTGCCACGCACGTGCTGCTCGACGGTGAACACGCCTAGCGTGTAATCCAGTTTCTCGCTGACGTCTTCGCCGATGCGTTGAAGCTGGCAGCCGCAGGTACACTCGGTGTTCTCCGGCTCGTGATGGATAACGGTACGTGGGAACTGCGGTGGCAACGGCGCGCGCTTGGGCTGTTGGCGTGAATCGTCCGGTGCCGGGGCAGGACGAAGGGCTTTCAACTCGGCGCCGATGGCTTCAAGGTCGGTGTTGAGCACGTCATCCAGCAAGCTGCCTTGCGCCGGGCTGATCTACTCACTGCGCTTGGCGAACTTGTGGCGTTTGAGGGTGGCGATCTTGTGAGAGAGCTGCTCGATGATCGTCTCGTCGCGTTGGATCTTTCTGCCCATGGTATCGACCTTCGACAGCAACTGCATAGCGAGTGCGCGCAGTTGATCGGGCGTCATCTGGTCGAGATTGGGCGAGGAGGTCATGCTGTGGATTTTACCAAAGCAACTCATCCGCCACCGCTGAAAGGCAGGACTAAATCAAGGTAATTACGCCGCTTGTACCGACCCGTTGCCACGGCAAACCAAGCACCAACGTTTGCAGTTGTTCGGTGTAGAGTTCAACTTCATGACCTCGATGCGCGCCAGGCCAATGGAACTTGCCCTGGTTCAGGCGGCGTGCGGCCAGCCAGATACCCACGCCGTCGTGCACAAGTACCTTCATCCGATTGGCGCGGCGATTGGCGAACAGATAAACGCAGTGTGGCTTCGCAGCCCCGAATACGGCGACCACGCGGGCAAGGGCTGTGTCCGTGCCGGCGCGCATGTTCATGGGTTCGGTGGCGAGCCAGATGGCGTCGATGCGCATCATCGGGAGAGGCTGCTGATGAAGCGGGCGCAGCCGTCCGGGTCGGAGGTCGGCCAGTTCACAGTGAATGTTCGCTGCCCGGAAGAAATATCGATGCGGGCTACATCCTGCCGAGCAGGCGTCGCCGCAGCGGTCTCAAGTTTCAACGATACAAATGCAGGCAAGGCGCAAGCCTGCTGGTCACGATAGATAGGTATCCACTTGCGAACTAGATTAGCGTTGATGCCGTGCCGCAGTGCCACGCTGGCAATGGATACATCGGGGCCCAGGCATTCCTGGACAAATTGGGCCTTGAAGGGTCTGGGATAAGGGGTGCGCTGACGCGTGGTGTTCCTTGAATTAAGGGCGATGGTGTCCACGTATTTTTGAACTGACCCCCAAAGGCTGGACACAACCTTTGGGGGCGTCATGGGTAAGTACACAGAGCAAGCAAAACTCGCAGCAGTGCAGGATTATTGTTCCGGTGGCGCGGGTTTGAGGGATGTTGCACACCGTCACAATGTGGACTTTTCATCCCTTCGCCAATGGGTTGCGGCCTATCAGGTACATGGCGCTGCTGGGCTGAAACAGAAAAGGCTGCAGCGCTACAGCAACAACTTCAAACTGTCTGTTTTGAAGCGTATGCGTGAGGAGCAGCTGTCCTATCGACAGACGGCGGCCTTGTTCGATATCCGTAAATTCGACATCATCGGTCTCTGGGAGCGCCGCTATGATGAGGGCGGTTTTGATGCCCTTACCAAGCAGCCTGATAGAGCCGGACGTCCGAAAAAAATGCCAACCTCCATTCCTCCTGTTCAACCCAACTCACCTGATGACGAGTCGCGCTCACGCGATGAATTGCTTGCTGAAGTGAAGCAGTTGCGGATGGAAAACGACTACCTAAAAAAGCTCGATGCCTTGGTCCAGGAGAAGAAACGAGTAGCGCAGCAGAAAAAGCGCAAATCGTAATAGGACTGAGGCCGCTGCACTCTCTAGAAAGTCTGCTGACGTTTGCCGGTTTGGCACGCAGCACCTTTTACTATCAGCAAAAGGCGCTGCAAGCGGCTGATAAGTACGCCGAGCTGAAAGACAAGATTCGTTCTACGTTCGATGAGCACAAGGGCCGGTATGGCTATCGTCGGATAACGGCTGCGGTACGAAGCGCCGGCCATCTCGTCAATCACAAGACGGTTCAGCGACTGATGGCACAACTTCAGCTCAAGAGCTTAGTGCGTGTGAAAAAATACCGAGCTTACAAAGGCGAGGTAGGCAAGGCAGCGCCTAATCTTTTGAAGCGAGAGTTTGAAGCGCCGTCCCCCAATCAAAAGTGGGTGACCGACGTTACTGAGTTCAAAGTTGGAGGTCAGAAGCTTTATCTGTCTCCCGTTTTGGATCTGTACAACGGCGAAATCATTTCCTACGAGATTGCCAGAAAGCCGCTGTTCGACATGATCGGGAAGATGCTCAAAGGTGCATTCAAGCGGCTTCAGCCGCATGAAAAACCGGTTTTGCATTCAGACCAGGGCTGGCAGTATCGAATGCCAATTTATCTAAAGGCTCTTAAGGAACGCTCAATCACGCCAAGCATGTCGAGAAAAGGTAACTGCTACGACAATGCGGCCATGGAGAGTTTCTTCGGTACGCTGAAGTCAGAGTTTTTTTATCTAAATAGATTTAGCGATCTGGATGAGCTTCAGACAGGCATCGACGAGTACATCCAGTATTACAATCACTCGCGTATCAAGCTGAAGCTAAACGGCCTGAGCCCTGTTGCATATAGAACTCAGGCCGTTCAGGTATAGGCATGTAATCGTCCAGCTTTGTGGGGTCAGTTCATTTTTAGGTGGACACCATCGCCTTTGGCGTCGGGGCCAGGAAGGTGAGTTGGCCGGGCGCTTACGCGGCAGCGTACTAAATAGACCATTTACCTTATACAAACGTGTGGATTGAAATCAATCGCATGACTTATCTGCATTAATTAACTGCATTGACATATGAAATTTCGGGAGTTACTGGAGCCACAGCAAACGTCTAGGCTTGAAATCCAGCAGCTCTTTAGCGCGCAAATTTGAGGCACCACGAATTGCTTCATTGTAGAATAAAGCTTCTGAGCCAACGGTGCGCAAGGCTTGTTCTGCTGTTATGGAGCCAGGTAATGGCGCTCCCACCCACTTACTGAACGCCGGTAGCCACTCACTAACTGGGAGTGGGTTATCATCGACGATATTGTATACTCCGCACTCACTGTGTAGCGCTGCCACGGTCGCTTCGATTGCATCATCCAGGTGAACAAATGACCACACTCCGTTCCCTCGGCCGATGATCACCGACTCACCCTTCCTCGCTTGCTCTGCAATAGCGCCTGTCGGGTGGTACCAAGTACCAGGTCCGTAGAAGAATCCGTACCGCAGCACTACCCCGGTCAGAGCTTGGCTTGCCAAAATCTCGTCTTCATATGCCTGAAAGGTTCTTGCACTTTCTCCAACGACGCCAGGTGCATCAATGCACAACTTGGCGTCTTCAGCAGCTAACTCGCCTTCTGCCGCTTGGAGATAGAACCCGCGCGATTGCATGATGTAACGCTTAACCCCAAACTCTTCAGCTGCAGAGAGCAAATTCTTCCCACCTATTTGATGCAGCCGAGTGTCATTCGGCATGTACTTAATGAGTTCGGCAGGATCTGCAGGGAGGAGAGTCAATTGGTCAATGACTACGTCAGGCTTGGCGTCCCGGATAGCGTCACGCACTGATTCCGTGTTAAATACATCAACGACGACGGGTTTTGCGCCGATCCCTCGAAGAATATCTACCCCAGCACCTGCTCGGGTGATGCCAGTAACTTCATGACCAGCTGCGCAAAGCAGCCGAGTCAGTGGGACACCTACAGCGCCAGTTGCTCCAGCGATCAAGATTTTCATAGTTCGTATCCTCAGTGATGGTCCAGCAAGGCTTGCGGTATGTTCCGGAAGCTAATAGCCATTCTGTTGTAGGAATTCATCAAGCTGACAGCGATTGTGAGATCCACCAGCTCACGCTCCTCAAACACTTTCCTTACTGCAACATATGCAGAGTCAGAAACCCCCGTATCTGCGACCTTAGTGACCTGCTCAGCCCACGCTAGAGCTGCTTGCTCACGGGTGTCGAAAAGATTACCTGCCTCAGTCCACGCTTGGACTAACGCTATTTTTTCGACCTTAACGCTTTTTTTGATCAGGTCGCGGGTATGCATATCCAAGCAGTAAGCGCAGTTGTTGATTTGCGAAACGCGCAGATAGACCAGATCAACAAGTACCTCATCCAAGCCACTTTGCATGACGTAGCCGTAGACACTGCCCAGCGCTTTCACTCCTGCAGGGGCGAGTTGGTTGTAGTCGAGCCGCCTAGTCATGAGGTTACTCCTCACCCTGGTTTTTAACGGGGGTTGTGAGCGCTTTGTCATTGGAGTCAACGACGAATACCGCAAGTAGTTTGGCCGGTTCGGTCTTGCTTGCGTTCCGGCTCACAGGATGACGGGAGCCTGGATTTTCAAACCAGCTTTCGCCTGCTTTAAAGATCTGTTTAGGTCCGTCATTCACCTGCGACTCGATCGACCCCGACACTACGTAGGCGTAGATGAAAGCGGATTTCGCATGAACATGGGATGGCGAGGCAGCTCCTGGGGCGTATTCAACCTCAACTGCGACCAACGATTTTCCTGGAATATTCGGTATGGCGTGCTCAAAGTTTGGCTTCACCACTTCACTCTGGCCATGCGCTTGAGCCGACATCGCGCTTATGAGCAAAACGCCACTGAAAAGAGCAACTGTGAGATTGAAATGCTTCATTATTGCGTCCTCATGGACTGGGTGGAAGCTCAGTATTCACACTAGCTGGTGTATGAAAAAGCCCCAAAAAAGCATTATTTTTTTGTACCACGCCGACCTCCCAGGTCTAACGGAACGGAACGCATGACTCTAAATTTTCAGCTCGACCGAACCATACGCACACCACTGACCGAGCAAATCCAGCGATCAATCACAAAAGCCATTGAGTCAGGAGTATTGTCTCCAGGTGCACGGCTTCCCTCTTGGGTTGACCTAGCAGCGCAGCTTGGGGTGTCGCGAGGCACAGTGCGCGCTGCGTATGAAATGCTAATGGATGCACAGTTGGTGGTTGCATCCAGAAGCGCTGGAACGAGGGTTTCTGATCGCCCGGCTATTCTTTTGAAGGAAACTATACAGCCGCCTGATACAGGGTTCATGGAACTCTACAAGGAGTTTACGGCAGGTCCGGCCATCTTCCAGTTAGGTGTTCCGGCTCATGAAACCGTACCTGCGAAGCTGTTCAGTCAAATTCGGTCCCATGCAATGCACTCAGAGCGTCGCGGTTCGGCCCTGTACCCGGATCCACGCGGTGAGTTCGAATTACGACGGGTGATCGCGGCATACCTTGCCATTGCTCGAGGCATCGAGTGTCTTCCATCTCAGATCATCATTACCAACGGCTTTGCCGGGGGGCTAGGTTTGGCATTACAAGCGCTGGATCTAAGAGGCCGTAGCGCCTGGATTGAGGACCCATGTTTCCCATTTTCTCGAAAAGGTTTAGAGCTTGCCGGTCTTAAGCCCATTGCCATCCCAGTAGATTCGGAAGGCCTAGATGTCGAACAGGCGAGGAAGCTCGAAAGTGATGTCGCATTGGCGCTATTGACCCCTGGCCAGCAGGCTCCTTTGGGTATGACGCTTTCATTAGCTAGACGCCTGAGTCTGCTGAGGTGGGCAACAGAATCTGGTGGTTGGATCATTGAAGATGACTACCTAAGCGAGCTGCAGCTGGAGAGCCGAGCCGCTTCTGCGCTCGCTTCGCTGGACCGCGATGGCCGTGTCATTCACATCGGCTCCTTCAGCAAAACGTTGAGCCCAACGATTCGCTTGGGATTCGTGGTAGCGCCTCCAACTTTGGCTCCGAGATTGAGTGAAATTGCTACATGTCTTAGCCCAGCACCAGGACCCGCCGTCCAGCTCGCCACGGCGAAATTCATCCACCAAGGCCATTACCTCCGACATCTGCGTCGGGCCAAAAGGCTTTACTGCACCCAAAGAGATGAGCTGCTGAAAACAATTGCCAACAGCGACGTACGTGCTGAGATCTCCACCGCAGGCTTAGCTGTGCTACTGAAACTGCCAACAGGGTCTCCAGATCTTAAAATCGCTCGGGAGGCATCAATCTTTGGGATGTCTCCAGGAGCCCTTAGCCCTTGGTACTCATGTCCAGAGCGTGCTGAGGCAGCTTTAATGCTCGGCATTACAACCAGCTCGAACCGACACTTAAAAGTGTCTTGCGATCGACTCAGTGAACTCATTCGTCGCCACACTTGAGCTCACGTTCATTCCGATAGCGACCATAATGGGTCGTTGGCCATAAGCGTGGTCACCCAATCGGTAAACGCACGAACTCTAGCAGAGAGATGCCGGGTGTAAGGGTACACTATCGATATAGGCATGCTAGTCATATGCCAGTCAGCCAGCACTCTTACCAGGGCCCCAGTATTGAAGTGAGGGACGGCCTCAGCGGTGGGAAGAAATGCGATACCCAGTCCCGCGACGGCTGCGGCGGCTGTTGCGCTGCCATTGTTGAAATACATGGATGGTTGGTGATCTAGGGTGAAGCTTTCGTCTCCCCGCGTAAGAGTTGGGATAAAACGCTTATCTGTCGCCGGAAACTTGAAGCCCAAGTGCTTGTGATGTGGCAACTCTGCCGGACTCTGGATAGGACCAACGCCAGCTAAGTATGTTGGAGAGGCGCAAAAACAGAATCTCATCTGCCCAATCGCGCGAGATACGAGATCCTGGTCCATAATCATTCCAGCTCGGATGGCGCAGTCTACGCCTTCTTGGACCAAATCGACGACACGTTCGCTACAGCCTATATCGAGGCGAATCTCGGGAAACTCTGAAGCGAAATTCGAGAGTGCAGGGATTAAGAAGAAGATCCCAACGGGAGACGCCATCTCGACACGCACTCGGCCCCTCACGACATATCGGCTCTGTGATGTCGACGCCTCCAGTTCGTCTACATCGTCTATCACCGCTCGCGCTCTTACGTAGTAGGCAGCACCCTCTGGTGTCGAGGATACCTTTCGGGTGGTGCGGTGCAAGAGCTTGACACCAAGCAGAGTTTCCAGGGCCAGCACCTGACCCGAAATGGTCGTCTTGGCAAGGGACAAGGAGTCTGCTGCTCCACTGAAGCTTCCAACCTCTATTATGCGGCAGAACGCTCGCATCGCTGCCAGTCGATCTAGCGCCATTGTCTGTCCATCCGTACAAATAAAACGATTTTACCTAGTTTATCCGAGATCATGGTTTTACTAAACTTTCCCTATGCCATCGATGTGGCGGATAACTGGAGTATATTATGAGCAACAAACGTATCAATTACTATGAAGCTGCCCCTCAGGCAATGAAAGCCATGATGGGTCTGGAAAAGGCGGTCTCCCAATCTATACTGCCAGCGTCGTTGCGAGAATTGGTTCGGATTCGCGCTTCGCAGATCAACAGCTGCGCCTACTGCATCGATATGCACACTGCCGATGCTTCGAAAGCAGGTGAAACCACACGCCGCCTGATGGCAGTGAGTGCCTGGAAAGAGACTCCTTTCTTCGATGCCCGCGAGCGCGCTGCACTGCTGTGGACCGAAACACTCACCCTTGTCGCGGAAAAGCATGCGCCCGACGAGATTTACGATGAGGTGGCCGCTCACTTCAACGAGCAGGAGTTGTCAGAGTTGACGTTTGTGATTGCAGCTATCAACGCTTGGAACCGTTTCGGCGTCGGCTTCGCCATGCAGCCGAAGTAATACCCTCTCCAAAATTTAGGGTGTTTGGTAGTTCACGATAACTTTCCTTCCTGCCAATAGCTATCAAACACTTTCTATAACATAATTTTTTTGATTTTGCGTACTTCTGTGAGCAAAATTTTTATTGAGTTATTATGCAAATTATTGCTAAAACATTCGCTGTTATTGTCTTGGCGCTGCCAGTGTTTGCACACGCATCAGACGGTGCAGAAGCCGCAGAGCGCTTCAAAGAGCAAAAAAAAGCCACTTTCGCTCAACACGCGAAAGTTCGGGCGGATCGCGAAAAGCGTGAACTGAAAGTTTCTAAAGAATTGACCAAGAATGCTAGCAGCGCAAGCAGCCAGCGTGAAGGAAGCTCTGCTGAGTAATTTTAAATTTTTGATCACCCTATCGATGTAAAAAGGAAAACTCCGTGCGTGCCTCCTCAGTCGCAGCTACTAGCTTAGCTGCCACTTTTCTGCTTATCAGTGGTTGTAATAAAGAAGCTGAATCAAAACTACTAGCAGCCTCTCCGGCTGTTGATGTGGTCAGTGTAACCGTCCAGCAAGTAAAACCATGGGATAAATTTAATGGCCGTGTTGGAGCTGTGGAGACGGTTTCGATCCTCCCTCACGTCAGTGGTTATATCACTAAGGTCGCGTACCAAGAAGGAAGCGAAGTAAAAAAAGGGGACCTTCTTTTCATCGTTGACCAGCGACCATATCGAGCCGCATTGGCCAGTGCCCAAGCTCGATTGGAGCAGTCCCGCGCCTCCCTCGCTTTTGCGAAGCAGCAGAATCATCGAGCTCAACAGCTCGTCAAAACTAATGCCATTTCCACGGAAGAGGCTGAGCAGAAGCTTGCAGCCTATGAGCAAGGCGTCGCAGAAGTGCATGCTGCTGAAGCCGCAGTAACAACTGCAACCTTGGATCTTGAGTTCACCGAGGTCCGTTCGCCTATTAACGGGCGCACGAGCCGAGCACAGCTGACAGTAGGGAATTTGGCGGTCGCCGACCAGTCAGTTTTAACGTCTGTAGTTTCTCAAGACCCTGTCTATGTTTATTTTGATCCAGATGAGCAGAGCTTCCTGAGTTACCAGAAGCGGCTTAAAGCGTCTCAGGCAACCAGCGTGCGCATTGGTCTGACAAGCGATGAGAACTACCCGTATGAAGGCGACCTCACGTTTGTCGATAATCAAGTTGATTCCGCCACCGGTACTATCCGAGCCCGAGCGACTTTGAAAAATCCAGACAGAATGTTGACACCTGGCCTTTACGCCAAAGTCGAGCTTTCCGTTGGCGGCTCTGAAGAGATGGCGTTGGTGCCCGAGCGAGCGATCTTGAGTGATCAAGATAAGAAATACGTCTATACATTGAGCGACGACAATAAAGCCGAGAAGCGCTATGTCGAGCTTGGAAAGCTAGTTGGGCATAAGCGTGTTATCACCTCCGGTCTAGAAAAGACTGATCGAGTGGTGGTTTCCGGCCTTCAACAGATTTATGCAACCGGAACACCTGTCTCTCCCAATTTACTTGGTCCCGAAAATATCGGCATAAAAGTTTCTAGTGCCAACGAAAGCTCGAAATAAACTGCAAAGGCCAGCCCCATGGATTTCTCAAAATTCTTTATTGACAGGCCAATCTTCGCGATTGTCCTGTCGATCGTTATTTTCGCAGCTGGGTTGATAGCAATCCCGCTGTTGCCGGTTGGCGAATACCCAGAAGTTGTTCCGCCGACCGTGGTGGTCAAGGCGACATATCCAGGTGCTAACCCCAAAGAGATCGCGGAATCGGTGGCGGTGCCGCTGGAGGAAGCCATCAATGGTGTGGAGGACATGGTGTACCTGAAATCGGTTGCCAGTTCCGATGGCACGCTGCAGGTTGTCGTCACCTTCAATTCAAAGGTGGACCCTGACACGGCCGCTGTGCGCGTCCAGAACAGGGTAAGCCAGGCTCTTTCACGTCTGCCCGAATCGGTGCGCCAATACGGTATAACTACGCAGAAACAATCTCCGACACCGCTAATGTACGTGGACATGTATTCCAGCAGTGAGAAATACGACGCTCTGTATCTGCGAAATTATCTCCGCCTACATGTGAAGGATGAGCTGGCTCGTATCCCGGGGATTGGCGATGTTGTGCTTTATGGCTCCGGTGATTATGCAATGCGGATCTGGCTTGATCCAAATAAGCTCGCAACACGCGGCATCACTGCTCAAGACGCGATCAATGCCATTCGCCAGCAGAACGTCCAGGTCTCAGCGGGGCAACTCGGTGCTGAACCTTCTCCACAAAATACGGATTTTCTGATTTCCATCAACGTCCAGGGCAGGCTGAAAACGGAGCAGGAGTTTTCCGATATCGTCCTGAAATCAGGACGTGATGGCCAGATTTCTCGGCTCTCCGATGTCGCACGTATTCAAGTGGATTCTGGCGATTACACGATGCGAGTATTCCGGGGGAAAAATGAAGAGGTTGCAGTCGGAATATTCTTGACACCTGGGGCTAACGCAATTGACGTCGCCAACAAGGTCTACTCGAAACTTGACGCGTTGTCGAAAGACTTCCCAGAGGGGGTCAAATACGTGAGTGTTTGGGACCCAACTTTGTTCGTACGCGACTCGATTAGCGCGGTACAGCACACGCTGTTCGAGGCCATGATCCTGATCGTTTTGGTAGTAGTAATCTTCCTGCAAACGTGGCGAGCCTCGATCATTCCATTGATCGCTGTGCCTGTGTCGATCGTTGGCACCTTCGCCTTCTTGTACCTGTTCGGCTACTCAATTAACACACTCACACTGTTTGGCATGGTTTTGGCGATTGGCATCGTCGTCGACGACGCAATCGTGGTAGTCGAAAACGTTGAGCGAAATATCGAGCTTGGCCAGACGCCGCTACAAGCCGCGCACCAAGCTATGCGGGAGGTTTCGGGTCCGATTCTGGCGATCGGCCTAGTTCTGTGTGCAGTCTTCATACCCATGGCATTCATGAGCGGAGTGACAGGCCAGTTCTACAAGCAGTTCGCTGTCACCATCGCAATTTCAACGGTGATATCGACGGTCAACTCCCTGACCCTTTCCCCAGCACTCGCAGCCAAGCTGTTGCGCCATCACGATAGCCCGAAAGATAGGCTGACCCGATGGATGGATTTTTCTTTGGGTTGGCTGCTGCGGCCGTTCAATCGATTTTTCAATCACAGCTCGGAGCGTTATGAGAGCAGCATCGCCAGGTTGCTTCCGCGCAAAGGACCAGTTTTCGTTGTTTACGCCGCACTATTAGGTGTGACTGGACTGCTCTTCAACACAATCCCGACCGGCTTCATTCCCAATCAGGACAAGCTTTATCTCTTTGCAGGTGCGACTCTACCTCCCGGAGCATCGCTCTCTCGCTCTGACGCTGTGGCCCGAGAGATGGCTGCAATCGCTATGACTGTTGATGGAGTGGACTATGCCAACTCGTATGTTGGCTCCAATGCGCTGCAGAATACTGCAACGCCGAACCTGGTAACGTCCTATGTCCTCCTCAAGCCTTTCAGTGAGCGCACACGAAGCGCAGAGGACATCAACGCGGAACTGAACACAAAGTTTGCAGCGATCAAAGACGGTGCCGCCTATGCGCTATTGCCCCCGCCAATCCAGGGTTTAGGTAATGGTTCGGGATATTCGCTGTTCCTGACGGACCGTGGTGGCCTAGGGTATGCCGCGCTGCAGGAGGCGCTGGATAAATTTCAAGCTGAAGTAGCTAGCACTCCGGGCATGACTTTCCCAGTCAGTTCCTACCAATCCAATATCCCTCAATTGGAGGTGAAGGTTGATCGCATTAAAGCTCAAGCTCAGGGCTTAGAGCTGCCTGCAATTTTTGACACTCTTCAGACCTATCTGGGATCCGTTTACGTAAATGACTTCAACATGTTTGGACGGGTCTACCGCGTCGTTGCTCAGGCCGATTCCAGCTTCCGACAAACCGCTGAAGACGTCGGTAACCTTCGCGTTCGTAATGCTCAAGGGGGCATGGTGCCACTGAGCGCAGTAGTTAATATTTCTTCGACGTTTGGGCCCGACCCGGTCATGCGCTTCAACGGTTTCCCCGCAGCTGATTTGATTGGCGATGCAGATCCCAAAGTCATGTCATCCGGCGACGTTATCAAGAAGCTTGAAGAAATCGCCGCTCGCACCTTACCTCGAGGCATCGACCTAGAGTGGACGGACCTCAGCTATCAGCAAGTAACCCAGAGCAACACAGCCATCATTGTGTTCCCCATTGCAGTATTGCTTGCATTCCTGGTGCTGGCTGCACTATACGAAAGCTGGACGTTGCCATTAGCAGTCATTCTGATTGTGCCGGTCTGTATGTTCGCTGCACTTGTAGGCGTCTGGCTTGCGGGTGGAGATAACAACGTCTTCGTCCAAGTCGGCCTAGTAGTACTAATGGGGCTGGCGTGCAAGAACGCGATTTTGATCGTCGAATTTGCTCGCGAGCTGGAAATGCAGGGACGTGGGACCATCGAAGCGGCGCTAGAAGCATGTCGACTGCGCTTGCGACCCATCGTCATGACATCGATCGCGTTCATTGCCGGCGCCGTACCGCTCTTAATCGGGGCCGGAGCAGGTAGTGAAGTTCGTCACGCGACAGGCGTAACTGTTTTCGGTGGGATGCTGGGTGTGACCATTTTCGGCCTTTTCCTGACCCCAGTGTTCTATGTGGCGATGAGGAAGCTTGGTGCAACTATTCCTGACCACCCATCAAGCATGGCGGCACATGAGAAGGAGAGCCTCACTCATGGTTAATCTCAAAAGCTACTCACTCCCAGTGCTGTTAGTGTTGTTAGCCGGATGCACCGTGGGGCCAGATTTCTCCCGGCCCGAAACTACTGCTTTGCCACAGTCCTTTACAAATATAAGCGGTCCGAACGTGGCCTCGCGCGATGAGGCCGCAGACTACCAGTTCTGGAGGCAATTCAATGACCCCCAGTTGACTGAACTGGTGGAGCAAGCTTTGTCTCAGAACTACGACCTTCGCACGGCGTTAGCGAACTTTGATGCGGCAAATGCTCTATTACGCGCCGCCAAGTTTGACCAGATACCAACCGTCACAATGTCGGCAGATGCGGGGCATCAGCGACTGAGCTCAGATGAAGCCAACGGGACCTCCCGCAGTAATGATGTTTACTCCCACAAAGCCTCACTTAGTTGGGAGCTAGATTTCTTTGGCCGAGTAAGGCGGTCATTGGAGTCGAAGCGATCGGAGGTGGAAGCCAAGGCGAGTGATCTCAAGGCAATTCAGGTCGTGGTGGTAAGCAATGTAGCCACGACTTATATAGATTTGCGTGCGGCCCAACGGATGCTCGAACTGTCGAAGGCTAACGCAGTAAGTCAGCGACAAACTTTGGATATCGTTAAGGGACGGTTGGATGCAGGGCGGGGATCAACTTACGAGCTGTCTAGAGCGCAGGCTCAGTTGGATACTACCCTTGCGCGCATTCCACAGTTCGAGGTGAAAATCGCCATCGATAAGCACAGGCTTGCAGTTCTGACTGGTATGAGTCCTGCTTCGTATGATTCGTTATTGCCAGGTGAGGCTGCTATGCCGTCAGTGCCTGAGACAATAAAAGCAGATACCCCAGCGAACGTCATCCGCAGGCGTCCTGACGTCGCTTCGGCCGAACATACTCTACACGCCGCTACAGCACAGATCGGGGTAACCACTGCCGATCTGTTCCCAAGGGTTACCCTAGGAGCCGCTATCGGTACGTATGCTTTTAACGGAAGTTCGCTCTACTCTAACTCCGCAGAGTCCAACCTAACCTTGCTTGGTATTGACTGGTCGTTTCTCGACGCGGGGCGAGTGAAGAGTCGAATCGAGGCCGCGGACGCTGAAGCAGCCGGTCGGCTGGCGAATTACCAACAAACCGTGTTGATGGCTCTTGAGGACGTGGAAAATGCAATCGTAGGCTTCTCACGGATTAAGGATGAAGATGCCCGCTTGACTAGCGCTGCCGTTGAATTGAAACGGGCCTCGGATCTCGCTGGTGACAAATATCGGGCTGGCGCTATCGAATTATCCGAGCGATTGGATGTTCAGCGTGAGCTATACAGCGCACAAATAGAGCAGACCTCCAGTCATGCGAGGAATGCAGCTGCTGCAGTGAATTTGTTCATCTCGATAGCTGGAGGTTGGTCTTGGAACGTCAAAAAGAGCTAGTGTCACTGATGTAAACCTGTATGCAGCCCGGGTGCGTCGACACCATTCCGGGCTGCAGTCCACGTATCCTTAGCCGCGCGTGCGCCTACACTTGATATAAGGCCTTCATTAACTTCAATTGAATCGCCTCGGTTTTTTTAGATATGCTGCAAGCTCATTGCACTGTCCCCACGACATTATAGACATTTCTAGCCTACGCTTTGAGCATAGGAGGAAGTTTAGAGCACTTAACGATTCATGCCGGAATTCAAAGCAGAAGCCGTCAGGCAAGTCATTGAACGCAGATATTCCGTTGCGGAAACGTAACCGTCTGGCCAACTCACCTCTCAGCACGCAGACCAGCTCAGACAAAAACGGGTGGAAAACAAAGCCTTGCCCGCAGGTATACCCATTGAATAAGCCTGTATCTGACGTAGCTCATGCAGAGCCTGCCAGCGGGTCGCAATCGACGATGGCTTCATTGTATACTTTTGCTCCGCATACCCCTTGAGCTACAGGAACATCAGCATGACTGTACTCCAAACGATCTACTGGCAGCCTACGCCGCCTTAGCGCTACGCCCCCTCGCAACAACCTGCTTCCGCTAGCCTCGCTTGCGGGTGCGCACTGCTGTACGCCTGGTTTACACCTTAAGCGCACAGCAAAAAAATCCTCAAAATTTGAATTTGTATCGATTCGCTCGCCATTTCCTTGGCGTGCGCGATGCTTTGCCTTGGATATTCATATGCTGCAAAAACTTAGACAAACGTGGTTTTCCAACGTCCGTGCCGACGTGCTCGCGGGGCTGGTGGTCGCACTCGCGCTGATCCCGGAAGCCATCGCCTTTTCCATCATCGCCGGGGTAGATCCCAAAGTCGGTCTCTACGCCTCCTTCTGTATCTGTGCTGTCATCGCCTTTGTCGGCGGGCGCCCCGGAATGATCTCGGCGGCGACAGGCGCCATGGCACTGCTGATGGTTACGCTGGTAAAAGAGCATGGACTCCAGTACCTGCTGGCCGCGACTCTACTATGTGGTGTACTTCAAATCCTTGCCGGCTACCTGAAGCTTGGCTCGTTGATGCGCTTTGTTTCACGCTCGGTAGTCACCGGCTTCGTAAACGCATTGGCGATTCTGATTTTTATGGCGCAATTGCCTGAGCTGACCAATGTCACCTGGCATGTCTATGCCATGACCGCTGCGGGCCTGGGAATCATCTACCTGTTTCCGTATGTACCGAAAATCGGCAAGCTGATTCCCTCTCCATTGGTGTGCATTCTGACGCTGACTGCCATCGCCATTTACCTCGGTTTGGATATCCGCACCGTCGGTGACATGGGCCAACTGCCTGATACGCTCCCGATCTTCCTCTGGCCTGAAGTTCCGCTGAATTTTGAAACCCTGCGCATCATTTTCCCGTACTCGGCTGCGTTGGCAGTAGTGGGGCTACTCGAATCAATGATGACCGCGACCATCGTCGACGACCTGACCGATACCACCAGCAACAAAAACCGCGAGTGCAAAGGCCAGGGTGTGGCCAACATCGCTGCCGGCATGCTTGGCGGCATGGCAGGTTGCGCCATGATCGGCCAGTCGATCATCAACGTGAAGTCTGGTGGCCGCACCCGTCTCTCGACATTGTGTGCCGGCGTTTTCCTGCTGCTGATGGTGGTATTTCTTGGCGAATGGCTCTCCAAAATCCCTATGGCGGCACTCGTGGCTGTGATGATTATGGTGTCCATCGGCACCTTTAGCTGGGATTCCTTGCGCAATCTGAAAGAGCATCCGCTGTCGACCAACCTCGTCATGGTGGCGACCGTCGTGGTCGTCGTGGCCACTCACAACCTAGCCTACGGCGTACTGCTAGGTGTGCTGCTGGCTTCGCTGTTCTTCGCCAATAAGGTTGGGCACTACCTGGATATCAAGAGCACTCTGGAAGAGACGGAATCGCATCGGACTTACCACGTCGTGGGCCAGGTGTTCTTTAGCTCTGCGGACAAGTTCACTGAAGTTTTTGACTTCAAGGAAGCGCTCAACAAAGTCACCATCGATCTCACACAGGCGCATTTCTGGGATATCACCGCCGTAGCAGCGCTGGATAAGGTCGTGATCAAGTTCCGCCGTGAAGGCGCGGAGGTTGAAGTGCTCGGTCTCAATGAAGCCAGCGCAACAATCGTTGACCGCTTCGGCGTGCATGACAAACCCGGTGCCATCGACAAGCTCATGAGCCACTAAGGAGAACGACAATGACCCACGTAATGGCATGCATTGATAACTCACAATCCTCATTGACGGTCTGCGATTACGCAGCATGGGCCTCGCAACGACTCAGCGCCCCCCTGACCTTGCTTCATGTGCTGGATAAGGAGAAATATCCTGCATCCGCTGACCTCAGCGGAAATATCGGTCTCGGTAGCAGAGAACATCTACTGGAAGAGTTGGCCACGCTGGATGCGCAGCGTGCAAAACTGGCCTTGGAGCATGGGCAGCATATGCTTGAAAAAGCTCGCGAGCGAACAGTCATCTGTGGCGCCATGTCACCTGATTTGAAGCAGCGCCATGGCCATCTCGTCGAGAGCCTGAGCGATCTCCAAGACGATATTCGATTACTGGTGATTGGAAGAGTCGGTGAGGACAGCACGCGCAGTGCCCAAAGTCTTGGCAGCCAGATTGAAGCGGTAGTCCGAACTATCCACCGCCCCATCCTGATTACAACCAGCCACTTCAGGAAACCTGAAACGGTCATGGTGGCATTTGACGGCAGCGCTACAGGCCACAAGACCGTACAGATGCTTGCTTCAAGCCCGCTGTGCGAAGGCCTGCCAATTCATATCGTCATGGTTGGTACGGACTCTGAAGAAAATCAGAACGAGCTGGAGAAAGCACGAGCCACACTTGCCTCTTTTGGCTCGCTGGTGCATGCCGAGATCCGCTCAGGCGAAGTAGAGTCGTTACTGCATGCGTATCAGGCAGAGCACGGCATTGACCTCTTGGTCATGGGGGCGTACGGGCACTCACGCATCAGGCAGTTTCTGGTAGGCAGCACGACCACGACGATGCTGCGTACATCCACCGTACCCGTATCGCTGCTTCGCTGAGCCAGTTCCACTGGCCAAAGTATTTCCAGGGCTGCGGAAATACCGCGGCCACCCTGACGATGACTAACTGATTTTGTCGTAACGAGACCACATGCAACTCATAACTGAAATTGTTTACCCCCAGCTGAAATCCAAGCAGGACAGAGTATTCCGTCGACATGCATCTCGCAGCATCGTGATGCGGGGTGAACAGATCCTGTTGCTGTTCACCAAGCGCTATAACGACTTCAGCTTTCCTAGAGGCAGCCTTGATGGTGACGAGGACATGTCACAGGCCTGAAGCGCGAGCGTGAGGAAGAGTTTGGTGCTCGTGAAATACAGGTGCTCCAGCGCTACGGTTAAATCGAGGATGTGCCGTCCTACTGGAAGCCACAGTACGATCTGATGCAAATGACCTCGGATTATTATCAATGCGAAGTAGCGCCCCCCCCGCCAGAGCCCGTGAGAATGGAAAGCCACGAAATCGCTAATGGTATGCGGCCAGCATGGATCAGAGGCGCATACGAGCGAGGAATAATGGCGGTACATTCTGCCGCGGGGAAACCCTGAAAGTCATACAAAGTAAACAACCTTAAATACCGAAACCATAATTATCCTGAAGTGGTACTATTAGTTACATCTAAAGATTGCTGATGCCTCACTAAAACTATCTACTTTATGAATGCGGTTGAAAGCACACACTGAGATCGACCAGTCAAGCATCATTGTACGATTTTCCGTAAGGACAAAACGAATTGGGCCAGTTTATCTAAGTGCCTAGAGCTCCTAAAATGCTGCTTATAACATGAGGGAACGGTATCAGTAGCTAACATCAAGCCAATCACCGACCTGTAGTATAGTAAAAAAATCTGTGTATACCGATGCCGATTATACGGAAGTCGACAAGCAGGATGAGGATTTGACCGAACAGCTATCTGGGAGGACGGACGACACCGTAACTATTCTAAATAGGGAGTGGAGCCTGGCCCCTAAAGCGAAGCGTAGTAGTGGGTGCTTGAGACATATACGCAAACTAAGAAAAAGCCCAAAAGTCGGTTTCGGGGTAAGGAGAAGGGTCAGGTCAGCCATATGAATGTGCGACTTTTCGGATTGACCTAACACGTTGATTGCGCCGTACATCCCATGAGTGGCAAGTAAGCAGCTGTTAGGCACAGGTAGTGGCGCCAGTAAACGCGCAAATCGCGCCGAAAAGTGGGGTGATAACCATGTACAGCCTATCGGACGCTTCAAATTGATAACGCTCTGCGTTAGCGCGCTTAGGCTGAAACCGCGGATTTTATCGGAGCTCCCCTAGTTCCAAATATGGGCCTACGAAATCAAGGTGTGCAATCTAACTGCAAAGACTGGGTATTAGCGGTGTCTAAAATTCATTGAAGACGTTTGTTTGAAAACCGATACATTATCTAAAAATCAATAACGCACAGTAAAATGTTGGTACATAACTGTTTTTTGGGGGATCCCTAATGAAACTAGGTACATTCTGCACACTAGCCATAATATGTATACTAACCGGTTGTTCAACTCCTGTCGCACCACCAGCAATTGTGCTACCAGATAATGTTCTGGGCATTTCTATGAACCGCACTAAAGAAGACTTCATACCGACTGGCGATCAGATTTCTATAGGAGTGATACTTAGCGAAAATACCCAAACCAATCTAACGTATCTACGACAATACCATAACAGCGCGGGTACTGGCTTCGGCAAGAATCTCCTAGTAGAGTCGATTCGTGACGCATACATATCAACATCAGACCCTCGTCTGGCGGTAGACTGGCTAAAGGCCTCTCTTCGACGGGAGTTCGGCCAAGTGAAAGAATATCCGGATGTGCTGAGCCTAAAAGCAGCGAAACCCGATATTTTGGTAGTGGTCGACTTTCGTTTTCAACTTATCACCTCTCGAAACTCCGAGATTAAGGCGAATGTAGCGGCACATTTCTACGATAGAAGCTACAATCATCTCGGAACGGCAAAAGGAATTGATGAAAAAATACTCTCCCCTATTTGGGCAGGCAACAAACGCACCGAAGAAATTGTTTCTGACATTTATGAGCAAAAGAAGGTGCAAATCAGCGCACTACAAAAATTTGATCGCTCACTGAAAGACTTGTTAGCGCATAAGAGTGATAAGATCTAAACAAATAGCGCCTTTTTTACACGAGCACGGTAAGTGCCTATTACTTCAAAAATATTGCAACGCTACGCCTTAACGGTTGAGAAGGATCGTTAAAACCACAAACTCAAAAGATTCACTGTTAGCTCCAGCGACGCTCGAAATCATTCCTCAAAAAGTGGTCAGTTAAGGCATCAACGAAAACTCTGACCTTGTTAGGGAGGTACTGCCGTGTCTGATAGGCGATATTCATAGTAAGGCGCGGCAAGTCCCAATCATTAAGTAATGTAATAAGCTCTCCCCTCTCAATATGATCATAAATAGCATATTTTGGCTGTGCCAAGATACCCATTCCATGCAAAGCTGCATTAATGGCTATTTGGCCATCATTCGTACGCAACGAAGAGTTAACATTCACGATTACTTTTTGATTACCCTTTTCAAAAGGCAACTCATTGGGATTGTTCGCATAACTGTAAATTAACATTTTATGTTTGGTTAGATCCTCTGGTATAACAGGCATACCATACGTAGAGAGATATTCTCGAGAGGCAGCAAGAACTCGTTTTGTTACAGCAAGCTTTCTGATGGTCAAATTGCTGTCTGCTTCAAATTCACGTGTACGAATTGCCAAATCCACATTATTTTCCACAACGTCTAAGTACTGATTAGCTGCGATAATATCGACACTAATATCTGGATAGGCTTTATTAAACTCAGGTAAAAGCGGCTCAATATGCAACAAGCAAAAAGAAAGGGACGCAGTGATTCTTAATGTTCCACGAGGATTACCAACCGCATCCTTTGCAACTGCTTCAGCCTCGCCTAGGTCGGACAAAACGTCCTTGCAACGACGATAAAATTCCATACCGACCTCTGTCAACGCAAGGGAGCGAGTGGTGCGATGTACCAGGCGCACTCCGAGCCGCGTCTCAAGCATGCTTAGGTGGCGGCTAGCACTGGATACCGGTAGGCCCAGGACGTCAGCAGCACGACTAATGCTTGCTGCCTCTGCCACGCGTACAAAAAGTTCAATTTCGCGAAAACGGTCCATGCCAGTATTCCACTGAGTAGAAAGGTGTTTGCCAGAACTCTGTCTGTTTCTGCGTGTTTAGAAAGAATAACATTGCGGTGCGCCTTGCAAAAGAGCTACTCGCGAGTCATTGCAAATGATGTATCTTACAAAAATTACAGGAGGCAACAATGATATGCGTTAAGCACCATGTGCTCATCGGAGGCTTTCTGAGCTATATGTTCGATGCATTAGAGATAGTTATACTGGCCATTGCGCTACCTTCAATCATAATCGATACAGGGATATCGCGGACAGACGCGGGGCTGCTAGTAACAGCTACTTTATTAGGGATAGGCCTGAGTAGCGTTACAGTCGGATGGATGTCAGATAAATTTGGAAGAAGGCGAGCCCTCCTGTCATCGTTAACCTTCTTTGGATTATGCACCTGCATTATGGCAGAGCTTCACTCCTGGGAACAAATGTTAGTGCTAAGGTTCGCCGCAGGACTCGGGCTCGGTGGTGTCTGGAGCATTGTGTCCGCTTACATCTCCGAAACCTGGCCAAAGGAGAAACAGGCTAGAGCCACGTCGTTAGTGTTGAGTTCATTCCCTCTAGGCGCCGGGTTTGCCGCAGTGCTCTCAGCGCTTATTTTACCTGATTACGGCTGGAGAGCACTGTTCTTCACCTGCGGTGTTTCTACGATCATTCCAATCATATACGTTTTCTATTTTGTACCAGAATCGCCAAAATGGATTTCCGAGCGTGACGTTACTGCGACCGTTGAAAACACTTCTGGACCACTTGAGATTTTCAGTGGAAATTTTTTGCGCCAGACAATGTTCGCCACGTTATCAGCATCATCTTCACTCCTCGCGTACTGGGGGGTAACATCTTGGTTACCAACCTACTTGGCAGCAGAGCGAGGCTTTGATCTCAAATCAATGTCGGGATATTTATTTGTATTGAACGCATCCACATTCATAGGTTATTTGATTTTTGGTTTTTTTGCAGACCGTTATGGAAAGCGTTTATTAGTCGTGCTTTCGCTGCTCGCGACCGCCATGGTTCTTCCATTCTTTGCGTATGCTGAAGATCGAGCGACCCTCATGGCGCTAGGAGTTACTTACGCTTTCTTTCTAGTGTTCCCAGGGCTTTATGGCTCCTACTTTGCGTCACTATATCCGACTCATATCAGAACGACTGGTGCAGGATTTTGTTTCAACATAGGTCGTGGCATTTCAGCGCTGGCACCGTTTGCGCTGGGTTCTCTTTCGAACCAGATCGGCTTTTCATTGGCACTTTGCCTATGTGCGGCGCTTTACTGCGCCGGAGCAATTTTCGCGTTTTTTTTGCCCAGCAAGCCAAGCTGGTAAACCGAAGAGCTCTATAAATCAATTAAATTTACGAAACCCCATAATGCAGCTAAAACCGGTCCGTTTACCGTCAATGGGAACACAAACGAATTTAACGTCCACTTATTTAGTCTGTTCAAAACGATAATTTTTTTGCAAATCATCCGCAGGCTGATCAAGAATTAACGAGCTTTCAGCTCCCCAAAACAATACTAAGGATTCAGCGATGAAAAAAAATAGTAACTCAAACTATGAAAGTACGTTATTAGAAAATTTTACATATGCAACGTTTCCACAACGTGTTCTATTCGGTGCTGGACGCTTAAGCGAACTCCGCGCAGAAATCGATGTTTTAGGGTTTACACGTCCGTTACTCATTAGCACACCTCGCCAGAGGCCACTGGCCGAAATGGTGAGTGTAATCCTCGGAGCCCAAAGGGTGGCAGGTATCTTTGACCGCGCGGCAATGCACGTTCCCCTCGAATTAGTGCGTGAGGCATGTGCGTTAGTGAAAAGAATAGGAGCTGATGGTCTAATCACCATCGGTGGCGGTTCTACCATAGGTTTGGGAAAAGCCATTGCCCGTGAGTTAGGCATTCCAACGGTAGCGATTCCCACAACGTATTCAGGGTCGGAAATGACCGCGATATACGGTATAACTGAGGCTGGGATAAAAAAAACTGGCACAGATCCAAAAGTATTACCTCGGACCGTTTTGTACGACGCTGATTTGACTTTAGAGTTACCGATAGACATTAGCATCACCAGCGCCTTAAACGCTATTGCTCACGGCGCTGAGGGTCTGTATGCCAAAAATCGAAATCCAGTCACGAATATAATGGCTGAAGCGGGTATAGCCGCTCTGGCTCGCGCAATTCCCAAATTCCGCAAAAATGATGGCAACTTCTGCAGCACTGGTGAAATGAGAGTTGCACGTTCCGATGCACTCTATGGGGCTTGGTTATGCGGGGGTGTACTCGGCAGTGTGACAATGGCCCTCCACCACAAACTGTGTCATACCCTCGGTGGCAGTTTTAACTTACCACATGCTGAAGTTCATTCCGTCATTCTGCCACACGCACTCGCCTATAACGCAGAAGCCGCGCCAGAGGCGATGGAAATTATCGCACGGGCCATCGGCACCGAAAGTGCCCCTGCCGGAATATACGATTTAGCTTCAAAAAACGGCGCGCCAACATCACTTCGGGATATTGGCATGCATGAATCAAATCTTTCACTGGCTTGCGAGCTAGTTCTGAGTAATCAATATCCGAATCCACGCCGCCTCGAAGCCGAACCAATACACCGGCTACTCCGCGACGCATTTGAAGGTAACGCACCCTCTCCTACTACATGATGACGAACATAAAACATCAAGAATAATTCGAAATACTCAGCGTAGAATCCTCACCCAAAACTAGTGCTTCAACCACCGAAAAAGGTAATACAAAATGAGCCGTATTTATTCTATCGCGATTTTAATTGGAAGCTTAAGAAGAGACTCTACTAATCGAAAGATTGCTACCGCACTTAATGAACTGACAGCCGGAAAACTGACCCTCAACATCGTGGAAATCGGAGACCTGCCACTCTACAACCAAGATTTAGATGGAGATATTCCACCACCCTCTTACACATCATTTCGAAATGCACTGTATAACGCTGATGGCTTCTTGTTCATAACGCCGGAATATAATCGATCAATACCAGGAGCGTTAAAAAACGCTATTGATGTAGGATCACGGCCTTACGGCAAAAGTGCGTGGGGTGCCGCAAAACCCGCTGCCATCATTACTACTTCGCCTGGTCAAATCGGTGGGTTCGGAGCGAATCATCATCTTCGCCAGTGCTTCGTTTTTCTTAACCTACTATGTATGCAGCAACCCGAGGCCTATCTAGGTAATGCAGGTAGTTTCTTCGATGAACACGGAATCCTGAATGAAAACATCAAGTCCTTTTTACAAAACATAATGGACGCTTTTTTCACTCATATCGAGTCCTCTTTAAATTCATAATATGCCGCGAAAACATCCCTAACACGCGACACTTAAGGGCGATAGTACCACAAACATCTGACTGACTTACCCTCTTCAACTCATGAAATTCTGTGGACACCAAAGTCGCCCTTAATTACACGCAACGCTTAAAAGCTATACACTTAAAAGCCTAGAGCACGAAACACAACGCACGTAAAAGAGATCACATCACAATCAGCTTTCAAATTAAAAATTGGATACTTCATATTTTTTGAGTCAACACATCAACCCTGCCCCCCTTCCCTTACCACAAACTTAAGATTTGAGGATTATCATGAACACTACTGAACAAATCGAGTCAACTATTCGCGCTTTGGAAAATAAGCGCTATGATGCAGTAATGAACAAAAATCTTGAGGAGCTCGCCAAACTTGCACATCCAAAACTTTCCTACGCTCATTCTTCTGGCGGAGTAGACACTTTAGAAGAATACCTTCAAAAAATTAACACAGGCTTCTATGTATACAAAAAAATCGAACATCCAATTGATTCTTTTACCATCCTAAACAATATAGTATTGGTTCGCGGAGAAATGAATGGAGAGATAATTGTAGGGGGTGAAAAGAAAACTCTAAAAAATAAAACACTGACTGTATGGGTATATATAGCTGAAGAGTGGAGGTTCCTTTCATACCAACCTACGCCAACTATCCGAATGCCATTCATATCATAAACAACTCCCGAGCCACATTATGATACTTTTTTAGACTTTATGGCGATGGACACACGCTCATACCCATTGCCATATTTAATATAACCCACCTAATTGCAAATTTTAGCGGCGAGAGAGAGCCGATCTTCACTCAGCGCATCCAATAACGCTCGTAGCGTTCTTTTTGAAATCTATTTGCCAGAAACTCAATAAACAACCTCGTTTTTGCAGGCATATAACGCCGCTCTTGAAAGGCTATATTTATAGTCAACGTGGGAAGACTCCAGTCGTCCAGCACCGGAATTAAACGTCCTGCTATTAAATCGTCATGAACTATATATTTCGGCTGCACGAGGATGCCCGCACCAAAAATTGCCGCGGATCGTACAATCTGGCCATCGTTAGTTTCTAGAGTCGGATCTATCTTTATAGACTTGCTCACCCCTTCTTTCGAAAAATTCAAAATCCGAGGTTGATATGCATGGTTATATAAGAGCATATTGTGATTGTACAGATCTTCCACATCCGTAGGAGCACCTCGACTTCTTAGGTAGTCAGGGGAGGCGGCAAGTATTCGGCGAGTATGTGCTAAACGTCGAATAGTTATGTTTGAGTCTATCTCAAACTCCCTTATCCTTATAGCCAAATCAATACCACTATCGATGATATCGCAATAATGATTCTCCCCAAGAATTTTAACATTTATTTTTGGATAAGCCCTTTTAAATTCAACCAACAGTGGTGAAATATGAAGCACCGCGAAAGAAATTGATGACGTAATTGTTAAAGTACCCATTGGCTCAGCTAACGAAGTAGTGAGAGACGCCTCAGCATCACGAAGTTGACCTAGCAGGCTCTTACAGTGACTGTAAAACTCATGCCCTGCCGGAGTAAGCGATAATCTTCGCGTATTCCGTTCTATTAGCCTCACACTTAAACGTTTTTCCAGTGCGGCGAGGTGACGCGTAGCTGACGCTGTAGATATATCAAGCAACTCTGCAGCTTTACTCAACGTACCCAGTTCTGCAGTATGAACGAGTACTTCGAGTTCAGTTAGTCGATCCATATCTTGACTCCTTACAGACGGCTTGCTGCTTCAGATGTGAAATTGACAATTTCGATTTTACTATTTTATTTGCGTGATGGACACTATAATTTATTAGAGCTTTTTCAAACTGCTTTTCCGATAAAACATTATTTACCCACCGAAACGACGAATCAGCAATTTAACAAAAATATTAGTAGGAGTGGCCTCATGCGAAACCTAGATGAACAAACCATCACCCAAGCTGTGCTTGCGCGTAATGCAAGCACTGAAGATCACCGCCTTCATCAAGTGATGACTAGCTTAGTTCAGCATATGCATTCTTTCGCAAGAGAGGTTAATCTTACTGAGGGTGAATGGCTTAAAGGTATAGAGTTTCTCACTGCGATAGGCAAGATATGCTCCCCCACAAGGCAAGAATTTATTTTGCTTTCCGACACTCTAGGTCTCTCCACGCTAGTCGTCGCTCAGAATCATAAAAAGCCAGAAGGCTGTACTGAGGCAACGGTATTTGGCCCTTTCCATGTCACTGGCGCCCCCCGCTATGAACTCGGTGCTGATATCAGCAACGGAATGCCAGGTACTTCTTGGTGGGTCAGCGGAGTGATTCGGAATCTAGATAACGAGCCAATCCCTTATGCGGAGTTAGAGGTTTGGCAGGCAGACGATCTTGGATTCTATGATGTACAAAACGTTGAATTTACGGAATATCAAGGCCGTGCAGTATTGCGTGCTGACGCTCAAGGAGCCTACCGATTTCGGACCATAGTTCCTAACGCCTACCCGATTCCGCATGATGGTCCAGTTGGAGTAATGTTAAAAGCTCTGAATCGTCATCCTTGGAGGCCTGCCCATTTGCATTTTATGATTTCGGCTAAAGGTTATGAGCGTTTAGTGACGCATGTGTTTCGCGAATCCGGTGAATACTTAGACTCTGATGCTGTTTTCGGTGTCCGTTCATCCCTCATTGCCGAGTGGCAATACCATGGCACGGGAGTAACGCCCGATGGTCGAAACTCTGACACCCCCTATTACACTTTAGAATTTGATTTTGTACTCAATGCGACAGGCCTAGAACAGTGAATGACACAAAAACCACTCGACAAATCAAACGATGCCATCAACATTACAAAAAACTTACTGATCTATAATTGTTGAGTTGTGATCGCCAACCATTTAGGCTGGCTTTCCTGCCTATCACTGCAATGTCAACAAACGTGTCATACTAAACTCCGAAGACCACTAAGATTGAGTTTAACGAAGTGTACCACTGAGCATCCACATAAGGCATACGGACAATCCTCCACAACTCTTAGATTATAAAAAATATACAGATAAAATTGCTAACAAATACTAATAATTCCAGATTCATATACTTATTTAAAGAGGAAAATATAAAATGAATATGAATATTCCCCCTGCCATCGGAGAACTATGGAAAAGTCAAGGCGGTGTTTATGCTGGCGTGATACGTGGAGAGATAGGGAAACTGGATTATCATTTAATTATACCAACACAGTGGTCTCTAGTTAATAAAATATCTGCTTATGGTGGTTACGACATCGATGAGCCAAAAGCTGCTAGTCGTTTTGACGGACTCGCTAATACGCGTTATTTAATTAATAGCGCTCAAGGAAATCATCCAGCTGCTAGGTTATGCGCTGGCTTGGTATTGGAGGGCCATAATGATTTTTACTTGCCATCAATTAATGAGCTCGCGCTATGTATGGCTAACGTTCCGGATTTGTTTGAAAAAAAATGGCATCTAAGTAGTTCACAGCTTTCAGCAACACACGCATTGGCACTATCTTTCGACGGTGGTTCCCAGATCGGACTAGACAAATTCCTTGAATTACAGGTCCGACCTGTTCGAAAGTATACTCTTGATTATCTTTTCAGCGAAAAAATTCAGGGTGCGAAATTAGTTTAATCCGATACAACCGAAAAAATCTTCCGATCACGCTTAATTTCACTTCGCTCTAGCATACGCGAATAACTATTAAGCATAATAGACCCGCTACGCACTATAGAAGCTAGTTGACTCTAAGCTCAGCAGTTACAAATTCCACAAATTCTCGCACAATTGTAGATCTTCGCATATTAGGGTGATAAAGCACCCAAAGATCATGCCCAAAGTTTGTTGGTGGACCATCAAGCTTTACTAAAGATGCCCTAGCATTACCGACAAAACACGGTAGATAGCCAATACCAAATCCGGATTCGATGCTGTCTGCAAGCGCTAATACGGAATTAACCGAAAAAGTTATTCGTTCAGCCGACACATTTTTTTTAACAAATTTTGATGAACGCAGTGAGGAAAGGTTATCGCAGAGCGTAACCCAGTCACATTGAAATAATTCAGTATCTCGCGGCTGGTGGGAGTTGATGTAGTCTAGCGCTCGTCCGTACAAAGCCCATTCAGTACGCCCTAAGCAGCGCCCCACTAAGTTCTCCGGTGGCGCATCAGTCGCTCGCAAAGCTAAATCGGAATCGGAAGTTGATAAATTTAAAGCGCTATTATCAATTGTTACTTTTACTTTAATTTTTGGCTTCCGTAGTTTGAATATCTCGAGCATCGGCATTAATATATGGAAAAGTAATGTATCATTTGTGGTCAAGCGAAGCTCGCCTGCAGGGTGAGCGTTTTGGTTAGACAAACTTTGCACCACACCGTCGATGTCCTCATCTATTCGATGAGCAAGCTCCACAATCGCGATACCAGCAGCAGTGAGCTCATAACCTCCTCTGTGGCGCTGGAAAAGAGGCGTTGCCAGCTGAATTTCAAGCTGTCGTAGTCGCCTGAATACTGTCGAAGAATTGACTGCAAGTCTCGTCGAAGCCCTCGCTAAACTTCCTGTTTCAGCGACGGCCATGACGAGCTTTAGATCGTTCCAACCTAACCTGTGTGAAAGACTACTCATCATGCCCCACATTCAGAATGTGAATAAACCTAGATAGTAGAGCATGTTCGACATATCTGTGTAGTATTTTATGGGCATATTTTCAGCCTTAAACGACATACGAGATATTAACATTTAGCTTATGATTCCAGTAATTCCCCGGCTGCAGCGCGAATTCGCCGGGCCGAGTTCTGAGCGTCATTGATTATTCTAGTCTCGTCGTAACCTATGAGCCGCCCACCACGCTTCACAATTTTACCGTCAACAATAACCGTATCCACATTATTGGCTGTTGCGCTTTGAACTACTGCAGTCTCGAAATTGCTGACTGGTGCTATATTTAAATCATTCGATCTAAGCATGATAATATCAGCGCGTTTACCCTCGCTAATAGAACCAACCATGTCGCCTAATCCGAGCGCAATCGCTCCATTAAGTGTAGCCATCTGAATTACTTCATGCACACTGATTTTACTAGCACCGGAATTTTCCGTTCCTACCCAAGGGACACCTAAATTCCATGTAAATCGCATCATTTCAAACATGTCCGGCGGAGCGATTGAAGTAGCATCGGATGAAAGAGATATACAAAGTCCTGCTTCACGCATCTTCATAATCACGGCTCGCGCATCTCCCGTGCTGCTCAGCCTGAGCTCCGAATGAGTTGCTATCGTGATTGGCGTTTTGGTCCTGGCCATGGCTGCAAGATCGTCGTTACTGGCAGATATGTAGTGTGCAATCAAAAAGTCCGGCCCGAGGTATCCGCGACGCTCGTATTCAACCGCATCTGCTGTGTTAGGAGTTTCTTGCGGTGCATGGATGGCTACTGGAAGCCCTACTCGCTTCGCATACTCCATCTCCTTATAAAAAGTTGCCTTGTCACTTTGAAGTGTACCTCTTAGATTTAACCCCAGGTGCACCATCCCTTCAAATTTGTCATTCCTGCCGAACCATTGACTTTGAACCCTATCAATATCGTTGTAAGGGTTTACTTTATCAGGCCCGAGACGATCAACATGGCCGTATGAGTATCTGGCCCTCATGTGAGAATTTTCGAGGGCCTGTAACTCTGCATCCGCATGTTCGGGCGACCTAGTATTATGGGACCAGTTATGTACCGTTGTAGTTCCCCCATTCACTAACTCTACCGATGCCAACATAACACTGTTATAAAAATCAGTTGGTGTGTAAAGTGCTGAAGTAGCAAACTTTGCGGGATAGTAAGAAAACCCTTCTTTCCTAGCCGTAAAGCTTCTCCCAATAGCGCTCCACATATGATAGTGCGAATTAACAAAGCCAGGCATTACTATCATGTTCGTTGCGTCGATAATATCGGCATCTTTTTCTGTAAGGTTTTGCCCTACACGTTCGATTATGCCATTTCTAATCAGTATATCGGCGTTGGGAAGAGTTCCGATATCTGGATCAACCGTTATAACCGCCGCATTTTTTATCAAATATAATCCGCGCTTAATTTGTTTTTTGCTGCTGATCCTGCTGGGCTTACCCAGCGCAGTTGTAGAAAAAAGGGGACCTGCGAAGCTAGCAAGTGCACCTACGCCTATGATTTTCGAAAAATTTCTTCTACTGAAATTCATGCTATATCTCTTTTTTAGATTTATTGGATATAAATGAAATCAACCAAACGATTGCATGAGGTCATAGAGCTTAAAACTCAGCCATCCTTTGATGGCGTTCCACCGTATTTATACACTAGATGTGATCTCTCAAATTTGCATTTCTGCAATTTTCGTTTTGCATTAATGTAGGACGCGACTTCGTGATCAAGGAACTGCTATACCCTCCCTATCTCTGTGGAGGAATCACAGCACCGCCCACGGAAAGGCGCAGCACGCTGATATAGACACATTTAGATTCTCGAAATCGGGTGGTACCGAACCGTGGCATGCATCTAGTATCAGGTCAGCATCCAGGTGGCTTACAACACAACAAAACTTCGACCGAGCTTTCAATCAGGTATGTCAAATGCATCATGCATCCTCCCGTCGATAAGTGGCCGTTAATACTGTTTCTATCCGACCAGAGATTTTCTCCGACTCAAGCTTTGATTGGGGAGGTTAACGACTCGGGAAGTGGCGAAAAACAATGCTTTAACTATGAAACACAACGCAGTCGGCGCGTGGTATTTAAACCAACGCTGATGTGGTGCTCGGGCAATGGGGCATACATGACACCAGTGAGCTGATAGAATAACGTACGACAATCTTGCCCCCCGCTCGGGGTCGACCTCAGATCAGAAGCAAAATTCTTAGTCTGCAATCTGCCTCCAATAGCTGCCGGGTGATTTTTCCAGTTTGGTCGACACACAGACTTGGGCTACGGCTTTATTCGGAGTCACAACAACGATCTTCGGCGTCAAAGCATCCGATTCAGCATGCGGCTTGAGCGAAATCGATCAAGGCCCAGTTAATTGCACGCGGATTGGAAGCTGCAGATCGAGAAAATGAAGAACAGAGTCGCTTGGCAGATGTGACAACCAGATTTACAGGAGATAAAACCTTCCGACCAAAACACCTTTTCGGCACAGTGATTTGAGTTGACAAACCCAACCCAAACGACACAAAACCAGACTCATTAACTGAACAGTGAGCGACCACCGAGTCGTGCTTTGAGAAAGAGCTTGAGCTCTATACGCTACAAGGTGGGCGTCCCTCAAAGGCATTGCGTAGCAACACGCTAAAAGCATTTATTTCAAGCCCGCGCAGATTCACATGCTCACTCATCATGACTAGTTCCCGCGCGCGTATTAGATCCGATTCTCGCATGCCAATATCGCGTAAGGCTGTAGGGGCACAGTTACTGAATGCCAAATCGTACATCCCCTGAGGAGCATGCGGCGCGCTGATGGCATTCACAATGTTATCCATGGCCTCTGGCTCGAAGATTTCGTTGTAGGCTAGCACATGAGGAACAATCACTGAGTGAACATCAACATAAGATAAGTTGAAGCCTCGACAAAGTATTTGGCACAGTTGGTAATGCAGGGACATCGTAACTTTATTACGCACACTTCCACATAACCAGGCACCATAAAGTGCATTGGTGCGTGCCGCCAGAATATCGCCCATTTCACTGATACCGTCGCCGTACCTACGCAATGTAGGTATCGCACGAGCAAGGGCTTTTATACCAGCTTGTGCAATCAACTTAGTTACTGGATCATGGCTTTTTGAATATAGACCTTCGGCCCCGTGAGCGATTGCGCTAATAGCGCTAGAAATGCTAAAATCTAAAGGTAAATCAGCGGTCAACTCTGGATCATACAAAACTGTACGAGGCAAAATCTCGTTATTTGATATAGTTTTTGTAGTTTCCCTGTCATTTAAGTCGAACGCATTAATCATTTCTGATCCAGAGTACGTTGTTGGAATTGCGAGAGTGGGTAAATTTAACTCTAGGGCAATAGATTTACCGACATCAATAGCTGCGTCGCCCCCCTATGGCAACTACTCCATTCGCTACACATTTCTTTGCCAAAGAACATGCTTCGCGAACATTTTCTGTAGATATATTCGTTGTAGGCTGGTCAAAAATACCAGCTACTTGTTCGGAGCCGATTGTTACCTTTACTAATTCAGCGAGTGCTCGCAGATTAGACGTGCAAAGAATCAGTACTCGCGTAATCCCCAATGCTTCAATTTCAACTCTTAGTTTCCTTATGCTGCCTGCGCCAAAGACAACACGCTGTGCATTTTTTTTGTGATCAGAATCTGCTACCGAACGCTTTTCGCTGCTGTGGCGATCTAAAGTTTCCACTATGTACTCTCTGGGCCCACAATCAGTGCCAGTTTGGGATCTTTGCGCGAAATGACCGAAGCCCTCTCACGATGGGGCTAAATTCTTATGGCTGGTCACTTCAAATCCAGTGGATATCACGCCTCGATTATCTGAACATTAAAAATATCGCCCCAACAAACCCATCAGGTCTTCTGTCTTAGCAAGCCCCTCCATTGACGGACCTCCCCCATCAGAGAAGAGGCGATAATTAGCACAGCCCCATGAAATGTCCGTGTTAACGATTATATTTTTTGCCCGCTCTCTATTCAGCATATTACTCACCTCGAGCGATATCCAGACAAACCGTGAGGACACTAACTCCGCTTTAAACACTATTTCGGAGCCCACAGAGGATCTTTCGCGATTAAGGTAGTAGCCCAGTCGGCAAAAGCCCGAACTCTTGCCGAAAGGTCACGGGTCGCGGGATATACCAATGAGACAGGCAGGCTCGCCATTTGCCAGTCAGCCAACACTTCGACCAGACTTCCTATTCTCAGATGTGAATCGGCTTGCGCCCTAGGAAGAAACGCCACACCTAGTCCCGCCACAGCGGCTGCAGCTGCAGCTGCGCCGTTGTTGAAATACACCGTTGGAGGGTGATCAAGAGTGAAACGCTCTTCTCCGCGCACAAGTGTAGGCAGATGCCGCCTATTAGTAGCCGGGAACTTGAAACCTAGGTGTTTATGCTCAGCAAGATGGGAGGGGACATCAAGGTTCGGGGCGCGAATCAGATAGGAAGGAGAAGCGCAAAAACAGTAACGCATCACTCCGATTGGGCGGGAGATCAGATTTTGATCCGAAACGCGCCCGACGCGAATGGCGCAATCCACGCCCTCCTCTACAAGATCTATGACGCGCTCATTGCAACTGATCTCCAGGTGTATCTCAGGAAACCTGGCAGCGAAGTCCGGTAATGAGGGAGCTATCAACAAAATACCTACTGGGGACGGCATTTCGATCTTGATATGACCGCGAATTGCGTTGCGATTTCGAGAAACAGAAGCTTCAAGCTCGCTGACGTCCTCCAGGACAATTCGAGCGCGGCGGTAGTAGGCCGCGCCTTCGGCAGTCGTGGAAACCTTTCGGGTCGTCCGATGCAGTAACTTTATACCAAGTAGGTTCTCTAGAGCCTGAACCTGACCTGAAATCGTCGTCTTGGCCAGATTCAACGACTCAGCAGCGCGACTGAAACTGCCCACTTCAACGATTCGACAAAATGCTCGCATCGCTTCCAATCGGTCAAATGCCATTGTACGGGTTTCCGTAAAAACAAAACGTATCATCCAGTTTATCTGAGTATCGTTTTTTTCTAAAGTACACGTATCCACAGCTCGATCGAACACCCAGCCCATACGTAGAAACCGCCGTGCATCTTTCTAACGTAAAGCCCAACGAGGGCATAGGTACAAAACACTTCGATTGGATCAGGCCGCCTCGCTAATAGCACTAAGATACACAGTCTAAATTAACCGCTGTACCTAGTCATGTACGCTAATGGCATACCGTGAGCACGGCTGAATTCCACGAAAGCTGCTGCTCGTCATCCACGCAAAAAAGAAGCCTTATAACGACAATCAGCGCGCTAGTATTGACTCACAACCATGAACCTTACCAACATCACAGTAGAGATAACGTTGCGTTAATACCGTACAGACAAAAATCCAGAACTAAGACCCCGTAAACTTCTACTCGAATGCATCTTCCCTCTTTGAACTTAACACTTTCTCTCAGGAGAGGTTTCCCGTACTCGCTTATTGAGCCTTGATTACAAACCTACACCAAGTGCATATCCAACCTGAATTTTATCTGGCGCTTCATTGCGCATCAAACCTGAGGAGACACCATGAAATATTTTCTAAAGATTGTTGCAATGCTAATTTTAACCCTCCCTTTTTTCGCTTATGCTTCTGACGGCGCGGAAGCACTGCAGATCTTTCATGAAAGGACTAGGGCATTTTTCGTTCAACAACAGGCGGAAATTGCAAAGCACGAAGAGAAAGATCGCGAAAAGGCTGAACAAGAAAAAAAGAAGCAACTAGCGCCAATCAATCGACCGACGAGAAATCCCAAAATTGGAAACTAGCCTACTCGTGAATAAATATTAGAAATGTACTTCTGTTCGTGCCAATTTAATAACCATAAACGGAGTTCTCGCGACTATATTGTTAATCCGTGGTTGCCGTATGAAGCCCGATCAAGCCCCCTTCCCTGTCGCGATGACCAGCGCATCCCTTCAAATGGTAAGAACCTGGTATAATTTCAATAGACGAGTAGCTGCTATTGAAACAGTAGAGATTCGCCCTCGTGCTAATGGCGACATCACTCAGACAGATTACCGGGAAGGCTTTGAGGTCAACAACGGTCACCTGTTTTTCGTCACCGATTAACGCCCTTTGCATCGAGTTAGTATAGAACACGAACACAGCTAGCACGTGCTCGTGCTTCGATTACACTCGCCAGCCAACAGGACCTACGCGCAAAACAGCTGGTCATCGGCGCTGTATCGAAAGAAAAAGCGCAACAAAAGAGTGGCGCTAACGTTCAGAGCCTTGCCGAGGTGCATGCGAACGAATCCATGTTGACCGCCGCCGCAATAAACCTCGAGTTTACTAAGGCCCGCCCGCCAATTGACGGCCGCATCAGCCGGGCGCAACTCACACTCGGTAGCCTCGCCGTTGGCGATCAGTCCGTTCTTACATCAGCCGTATCTCAACACTCGGTTTATGCTTAATTCAATCCGAACGAACATATTTTCTTGAATTACCAGAGCACATTGAAACATTCCGAAAAACCGCCGTGCGAATTGTTTGTTGGCGCTGATTGAAAACTGCGCCAGGGGGATGCAGCGAAAATCTTGGACTACTTGGAAGTAGCTCATGTATTCATACGGAGACTCCATTCGAGCGGTCGAGCTCTACATAAAAGTGGGAAAACGCATTGGGGTAACGATTCTTCAGTTGGGCTACTCTGCGAAGAACTTTTTGAAGAGCTGATATGCAGAGTATTAGTGATGTCTCGACCTGGCGCGTGGCTACGAAACCTCGAAGTCGAAGTACTTACTGGTCCAAAGGAACAGGCTGTCGAGTACATTCTCGAACACAGCTGCAACATCGTCGCTACAGTCCAGGCGCTGGGCTACCCGGCACGGGATTCGTTGCGTGCCCGGATTTACGAATTGCACCCCCGAGTTACATATGCGTGTTGTTGGGCGATCTGACGGGTTGACTCGCCCGCCAACGATGAAGCAAGCGGCGGTTATCGCGCTGTGCACGCGAAAAGAAAGTGCGAAAGCCCTGGCTGAAAAACTATGCGTATGTAGGCCGACCTTGTACAACCGAAAAAAAACCAACGACTCGGCCCAGACGTATCTGCATCCATGAAGCGCCGACTAGAATCTCCATCCTCACCGGACCGGAGGAATTATAACGACAACTCGAATCTCTCAGGCTCGACTTGCGCGGCTGTGGCTTGAACACGACCTGTTGATGAGGGCGAATAAACTCATAAAAAAGACACGGGGGTCGACCAGAAAATCCTGACCAACCGGGAGAAGACATTGATGGCTGATGTACTGAGGCAGACACACTCCTTTTCTGTAGTGGTCAACAATTCCCGGACACGGAATTGAGTTTTTCCTCAGCAACCGCCGGCGGCACAAAACCGTTGTACTGATGTGGCCGCGTCCAGTTATATCGCTGCATGAGGTATCGACCAATGTCCTGCTCGGCCAACGCCGTCGTCATGTACCCGACCGTCGGCACCCACTCGGTTTTCAGGCTACGAAACAGCCGTTCCATTGGCGAGTTGTCGTAGCAATTTCCCCGTCTACTCATGCTTTGAGTCATCCGATAGCGCCACAGTCGCTGGCGGAAACTGCGGCTGCCGTATTGGCTTCCCTGATCACTATGAAACATGACATCTCGTGGCCTGCCACGCATTTCATAGGCTCTGTCGAGCGCCTTGATGACCAGATCGGCATCGGGTCTGGAAGACATCGCCCAACCCACCACCCTGCGACTATACAAATCCAACACAACGGCCAGGTAATGCCATCGCCCTTGCGCCCAGATGTAGGTGATGTCGCCGCACCAGGCCCTGTTCGGTGCTGCCACGGTGAACTGCCGATCAAGGAGGTTGGGAATGTCAGGACGTTCAACTGTCGCTTTCTTGTACGCATGAGAGCCGGGCTGCTTGCTGATCAATCCTTGCTCCTTCATCAAACCTCTGACCTTGAAGCGTCCCACCTCGATGCCCTCGTCGCGAAGCATGGCAGCGATACTGCGGCTACCGGCAGAACTACGGCTTTGGCTGAACAGTTCGTTGATGTGGCTGCGCAGGCTCACCCGGCGAACATCGATACGACGCCGCCGGGCCAAATGGGCGTAATAACAGGATCGGGGCAGCTCGAACACTGAACACAACAGTTGAACGGGATAGTGCTTGGCCAACTGCCGAATCGACCTCAACGTCTGCGCCCGTGTTCCTCGGCCATCAAGAGCGCAGTGGCCTCCTTTAAGATTTTCTTCTCAAGCTCCAGCCGGTTGATGCGGGCCTGAAGCTCCTGAATCGTCTGCTGCTCCGGTGTGAGCGCCTTGGCAGTCGGCGTAACTCCTCCACGCTCCAGCTGCAACTGGGCGACCCAGCGCCGTAATGCCGTTTCCCCTACATCAAGGGGTTTGGCGGCCTCAGGGCAGCTATAGCCTTGGTCGAGCACCAGGCTGGCAGCCTCGCGCTTGAAGGCAGGGGTGAAAGTACGTCGTTGTCTGCTCATTGAACACCTCTGTGTGGCGATCATCTTCGCCTAAAAAGGTGTCCGGGGTTAGTAGACCACTACATTTCTGAGCTGCTTAGCCCGAAATCCCTATTACTATCATCGAGCCCGAATGCAGGGCGCGGAAAACTACACTGAAGTACATCGCGCCATGGCAGAAATCTTCGTGCATAATCATCGCTGCTATGGCTACCGGCGTATGAGGGCTTCGCTGAACCGGCAACGGTGTGTCTGCCAGATAAGGTTATGCAGCGCTTGATGAAGCAGGATTGCCTGGCCGTCGTCAAGGCAAAACGGTCTCGATACGGTTTCTACCTCGGGGAGATCATTCGCGCGTCGGAAAATCTCGCGAACCGCGACTCCACAGCTGTTGCTCCGAATGAGAAAAGACTAAATGACATCTCAGAGTTCCAGATCCCGGCTGACAAGGTGTACCTGCCTCCCGTCATCGACTGCTTCGATGGGAGGTCCATCAATTGATCGATCGGCACGCGTCCCGACGCCGAACTTGTGAGCACGATGCTAGACGCTGCCGTCGAAATGGTGGCGGGCAACGATAAACGGCCTGTGGTTCACTCCGACCGTGGAGCGCACTACCGCTGGCCCGGCTTGTTATTCCGCATCGCTGATGCGAAGCTGATTCGTTCGATGTCGCGCAAGGGCTGCCAACCTGATAACGCAGCTTGTTTGACCGGCTGAAAACAGAGCTGCTCTATCCTCGCAACTGGCAGTCAACGAGCATCGAGCAGTTCATTCAGGCCCTGAACTCATACATTCGCTGGTATAATCAATATTTCCCCTCGGCGCTCTCAGTCCCGTTGAGTATCATGAGAGCCTGGAGTTCGTTGCATAAACAGTGCAGATTTTGTCCCCCCTGGGTCAGTTTTCGGTCAGCGGCAACACATGCTAGTTTTAAGGTGCAGAGGTACAGTCCTTAGGCTCCATGAGATGTCGTGCGAGTAAGCCCGCATGCGGCGTGAGCGTTGAAAAATCACGCGCACAAAGATGGAGTTCCCTAAGCGCCCAACTGTCTTGCAGCGGCACCATCGTCAACGCAAAGCCTTCCAAATCCCCTACAGAAGCCCTTGAAAAAATAGCGATACCAATACCAGACGCGACCATCATTGCCATGTGCTCGATTCGTCTGAGTTGAATACGGTAGTGAATTTGCAGTCCTAACCGAGTTGCACGTTCCTCTAAGTACGCTTCCAACGCCGCATCGGACAAGCCGACAAAAGGCTCACCCACAACCTCTGCAAAAGCAAGCGAAGGTCGTTTGCAGAGATGATGCTTTTTGCTCACTGCAACAACTAGCTGGTCTTGTTTAATCATTCGTGTCTGCAATGATGCCAAACCCGCCGTGTAGGTTACGACGCCTAGATCGGCACGCCCCTCCAGAATGGCCCGGACAATTTCTGTGCTTGGCCGCTCATAGAGATCAACAGACAAGTCTGGATGAGCCACTAAAAAACTGCTGAGTCGACGCGGCAGGAAAGCAGCCAGTCCAGCAGTGTTCGACAAGAGCCTAATACGCCCTTTCAGACCAGCGCCGTAGCTACGCAGCTCTCCACGCATCTGGTCAACTTGAGCAAGGATCAGACGAGCATGGCGGACCAAGGCATCACCGGCCGCAGTTGTTGTTACCCCGCGACTGTTTCGCTCCAAAAGCAGTGCACCCAATAAAGACTCCATTCCGGAAATGCGTTGGCTTACGGAAGCAATCGCTAAATTCATGGCTTCGGCGCCCTTTGTGAGGCTCCCTTGTTCAGCCACGGCCAGGAACAACCGCAGATCCGTCAAATCAAAGCGCATTTTTCTTCCTTCGGTTTTACCGAACGTTAAAATCGGAAATTCCCAATTGTGGCATAAAAGCGGCGAGAATAGACTGGATTACGAAATAGCCCTTCGTTTCGGTCAGAAAAATAATTCTTCATGCTTTTTTGCGTGATTTTTTAAATATTTGTAACCTTAAACACATGCTAGTTTGCCATCAATTTATTTAAACATACACACAACAGAATCCAATTGGGTGTCAAAATGTTCGATTACCTTTCGCCACATGTACTGATTGTCGTAGCAACATTCTTCTTTGCCGGCATCGTTAAAGGCGCGTCCGGAATGGGCCTGCCAACTGTTGCCATGGGGGTCCTTAGTGCCATTATGCCGCCGGTCAGCGCAGCTTCGCTTTTGGTAATTCCCTCATTCGTCACCAATTTTTGGCAGCTATTCACAGGGCCCGATTTTTTAGTCCTGGTGAAGAGACTTTGGTTGATGATGCTCGGAATCGTGGTTGGCACGCTCGCGGGCTCGTGGCTTCTAACACATGCCAATACGAGTTATACAAGCATAGGGTTGGGCTCCGCCCTGATTTTCTATGCAATACACGGTCTGTGGGCCAAACCATTATCGGTCCCTGCGCGCATTGAGCGCCCCCTATCGCCTGTAGTCGGATTGCTCACCGGAGTAATAAACGGAGGCACTGGGATTTTCACACTTCCCGCAGTTCCTTATCTCCAAGCCCTTGGTTTTTCCAAAGATGAACTAATCCAGGCATTAGGACTATCGTTCACTGTATCTACAGTTGCACTCACAGCGGGCTTAGTTCACGGCGGAATATTCCAACTTGACAACATCTTGCTGTCTACTCTCGCAGTTATTCCCGCATTGATTGGCATGTCCGTTGGAACAACTGTACGGAAGCGTATAAATCAAGCGACTTTCCGGCGATGGTTTCTGATCTTCATCGCAATCCTTGGTTTGGAACTCGTGCTTCATCCTTTCTTACTTTGAAGGGGAAGACGTTTCGATAGCAACGCAACCATGCAGGAAGTAATTTTATTAAGCGGGAGCAGCGATGTTCTCCCCGCAGAAAGGCGTTATAACAATTAACTTTTCGTGAGTTATCATTCCCTATTCAAGTATCTCATTACCAAACATTCCGCTCAGCACCCCAGACCCTATAAAACACACACCATCTGGTTTACGTACTTCCACTTTCGCGCCCCCAAGAGCAATCGATTCACAGGAATTACTTCTGAAGCTATGCTACCCATTACACAGTTATAATGTCACACAAAAAACTAAATTACATTACCTCCAAAACTTATAAGCCTATTTTGCCAAAACACTTAAAAGCCCATAACTTAATAAGGCCCTTGCTGTGCGTGCGGGATGACGCCCTCCCCTAGGATGATACAACTTTTACTCAACTGAGGCAAACTCTTCATGCAAATCATAGATGCGACACCGCTAGTTTCACACCTAAAATCTATTGACGCTTCTTATGAGAACTTGATCAAGCGAATTAGAGCTGCCGATAATAAGGCCGCACAATTGTCGAGTGCCCAGCATAGCGAACTTATGGATGCGATTGTCAAAGCTCGCGAAGACTATATAGCAAAACTGGTTGCGCTATCATATTTAGTCAGAATCCAGCTGAAAAACCGGTAACTATCATACGCCTTTCTCCAAGAGTGCGATTACACCATCCAATTCAGTGCGCCATATAATTACTGATGACGACATTTCAAGTAATAATATGGACAGTAGCTTTAGATGAGTTAAGATTTGTGAGCGCACTTCCACAAGAGGTAGCACGCCGCATAAAAAGCCCATCACCCACTAACAGCCACCGATAATAAAATCCCACCCTTGATATTTTCCACAAGCCACAAATTTCAAATACATGATATAGCGCGATGAACAAAAATAAACTTCCACGCCGCATTGCATATGGGATAATTTCGGGAGTAGTTGTGGGATGCGCATGTCATTTTTTGGCTAATAGCCCAGACCCAGCTAAAGAAATCGCCTCTTATTTCTCCCTCATTACTGATATCATTCTTGCGGATGATCAAGATGATCATCGGCCCGTTTGTATTTGCAACTTTGGTTGGCGGAATGGCCAGCATGGGCACTTCACGCTCAGTGGAACGAGTGGGCGCGCGCGATGGTGTGGCTCATTATCGCCTCTTTTTCTTCAATTCTGACAAGCATAATTCAGGCCAACTTTTTCAAGCCAGGGGCCGAACTCAATCTGTCTGCTATTTCTGAGGCTGGCAGTGCTACATCCGTTGCAGGGAGCGACCTGAGCATCAAGGTTTTTATCAGTCATGTGTTCCCTCGCAACTTTGCCGGGTCACTAGCTAACAACGAAATTTCTCAGATCGTAGTGTTTTCAATTTTCTTTGGTTTCGCCACCGTGGCCCTCAAACGTGCGAGCCATTCGGAGGTGGCAGATTGCATTGACGAACTGGCCAAAATCATGCCAAAACTCACTGAGCTATACCATGAGTTTCGCGCTATTTTGGGGTGTTTGCGACGATCGCATCAGCATTGTCGACTGAAGGCGCCTCGCTGTTATGGGCTACGGAAAACTTATCGCGCAGTTCTAATTGGGAATTTCCGCACTGTGCCTTTCTCACTTTTGTCGCGGGCTATTTCTTCCTCGGCAATTCAATCTTCAAACTAGCAAATCTCATTCGCAGCCAATGCTGCAGGCGTTCTCCACTGCGAGCAGCGAATCGGCCTATCCAAAGACTATGGAGACACTTGAAAAGTTCGGAAACCCAAAGCGGGTTTCCAGCTTTGTGTTGTCCGTGGGTTACTCATTCAACCCTGACGGCTCGATGATGTACCAGGCGTTTGCAATACTCTTTATCGCCCAAGCTTATAACATTGAACTGAGTATAATGCAGCAGTTCCTGATCCTGTTGACCTTGATGGTAACGAGCGAAGGGATAGCCGATATCGCGCGTGCGGCATTCGTTGTCGCGACCTCTAGTCTAGCTATGTTCCACACCCCCGAGGCAGACCTATTGCTCATCCTTGGTGTGGAGCAATTCTTGGACATCGGGCGGACAGCTACCAGTGTTGTAGGTAACAGTGTCGCTACTGCTGTCACTGCCTAGTTTGAGCCAGAAAAACGGCAAGACTCACCGCCAGAAACCATACAGCCACGCCAATAAAAACAATCTAAAGATACACTTACCAGATACAAGACAAATTCAAACACCCGAATTAATCTTCCAAAAAATAGAGACAAAATCAAATAAATCAAATAAATCAAATAAATCAACATGCAAGTCAGAAAATACACCGACAACAAAATTAAATCATAGGTAAATTCCCACACAACCTAAAGCGCACTACAACGAGCTCGCAATGAATATAACAAAACAACAAAACTAGCCCTACTAATTCTCCTGATAACAGTAACGGGTAACTGCTCGTCTAAGACAAACAACAGCACCACTCCACCACCAACCACTTTAGATCTAGCCGACTCTCACTTTCACATTTCAAACTATTCTTTTCAGAGTACAACTTTACGGAACCTGGCAAGCAAATACATGACGACCCGCATTGCTCGCTCCGTCGTCATGCCACTCCCATTGCTACAAAAATTGGACAGCTTCGAAAGTTACTAAGCCGACTCCAAAGGAGCTGCATTTGGAACTAACCATTATACCAGACCAAAATACAGACTCTATTATTATTCATTGGCCGACGCCATGTACGCTAAAGAACATCTTGAATTACGTGAAAATTATCAAGAGCGACTAAACCTCATAATCACCCGATTTAACCCGATGGGCCGTCATGCTAACCAACACTTAAAGATAGCAATATCTTACATACCCAGGTTCACTTTTTGGAGTTAGTGAATTTACAATCCACACAGAATTAGTCTCAATATAATCGCTGAAGACCCAGTCTAACTCACTGCAAAGGAGCACACTCCAAGTGGCATTCACCGCGCTGATGGGACAATGTCTTTATCGGCCGAATCGCTTTCTGATCTACTTTAGGAGGCAGGCAAGATACGTCTTGTTGCGACTCTTCATAATGTCATATATAACTCTGATGGAACCCACACCGGCGAGATAAAAACACTTCATCTTGAACGAAATTATGAAGCAGAGTTAACATCACTTTTTCGAACGCACCTGACACGGTTACGATTTTTGCTCACACAGGCTTGGGACGGTTTGTAAAACCAACCAAAGCCCCCTTGAAAACTGTTAGTCGGGTATTAGAGAGCTGTAATAACTGGGTGGTAATCATTTCATGGTACCGTGCAGGAAACAACTATTCACCCTAGTCCAACAATGCCTTCTACTGATGAGTGGGTCGTATTTTAAGAAAAACATCAGGACCGAGCGCCTTGTGGATCTGACACTGTTATTTTTGGACGAAACAAATTTGATGGCATTGCTGAGCCCGATATCGCAGTCATACCCGATAAGTTGATGAAAGCCACGGACTATGGGAGCGTTTCTCATATTCCCGAGTCGGTATTTTCAAAGCTATCACCCCAGGCCTCCTCGAAGACAAGGTTTGATAATTATGTTCGCATTTTTAACATGCTCGTCCAAAGGTGCGTAATTGGGAGCACCTCCACAAAAAGGATGAAGTATCCCAGCGATTCAGCAGGCTCGGAGCTTGGCCGGCTTCTCAGGCTGCCTGGCGGCAGTAGGCTTCTGAGCGACAGGCCGTATCGATAGCCTTCCATTTGGAGTCGGGACTGTGTTTCATACTTTGGACACGAACACTCCTTCGGCTCGATCTGAGCTTACTCGAAGTGTTGTTGTTAACGGGGTGGACCCCCTACTTGATGGGAACGCCATCCATTACCTACTGTTGGGCGAACTTACCGCGTTTTCCTGACCTTGAATCATCTGAGAAACAGACACTTCTATGGAAAGAGAACTGAACGAAGCTCAACGCCTCAGCGAGATGAGGGCTGAAGCTAAGCACCCTGCCGCAGGCAGTTCACCCCAAGGGCCTGCAGCGAGTAATTTCTGTAGGGACTGTGAAAAGGACCGAGGTCAACGGTTCGTATTACCCTGCCTTCTCTAGTGGCGCGACGCCGACACGCGAGTTTCTTAGACATTGCACCGTGCACCTGAAGGATTGCGATTCGATCAACGGTTACACCGTCAGTCCATAAAATGGAGATCCGTCACAACCAGACACTTCGACTATATGTAACAGCATGCGCTACGAACCGCTCAAGATGCCGGCGAGAGTGTAATAGTAGATCGCGAACGACCAGGTCTACCTCCAAGAGTAGAGCCGGTTGTATAAGGCCTAAATATGCACTGCCGGCCTTTTTTTTGGGCGCAGAGCTCTAGTTTTGGTCCCATTGAGCAAAACTCTGCTCCCTGCCCAGCTCCACCATCCGAGAGCGCTCTGTTCCGTTACTATAGTCTGCAGAAAACCCTAGAGAATACCGCAAATCCTCGGTTTCAAGGCGCCCCTCACAGTAAGCGAGGCTGGCCACCACTCGACGACAACGGATGGTATTCACCGAGCGAGACCTTTGGAGCCATTCACCGCAACGCACGGGCACATTCTATTTCGTGATCGCCTGGCCACTCCAGGTTTGCCTTACGGCTCGCGGGAGTTTGGTATGCGGACTCTACGGCTATTTTCTGACATTAACCCAGGCGCGCTGAGTCTCAGCCTGCCTCTGACTTTCCGCAAGCCTCACGCAACAGCGCCATGGCATCCGGCGCCATGGGCGCGGTCATCAACGATCTGTAGGTCCAGCACGCATCGCTCTGCTGGCGCGCAGGACGCAGCTCCGAGGGGCTGTCGGAGCAACCCGCGAGCTTGGCCAACAGGGCCGGTGCGATCCATGGCCTCATGCCATTGCTCAAATGTCTGGTGTCGGACGGATGATAAGTCATGTTTCAGGGATGCACTGGTGTCCATGATCCGGAACAGCGCGTCCCGATTTCGGTGCTATTCTTCTCTCGTCGCCCCAGCGAGAATATCCGCTCCTTCCCTGCTCGGATTCAACTCTCATGCCTATGCTGCTGACCTCGGACACCGTTTCCCTGCACTACAATGACTGGGGCCACGGCCGCCCCGTGGTGCTGATCCATGGCTGGCCGATGTCGTCTGCCAGTTGGGATCACCATGCCACCCGCCTGGCCGAGTCCGGTTACCGCGTAATCAGTTATGACCGCCGCGGTTTCGGACGCTCCGACCAGCCTTGGAGCGGCTATGACTACAACACACTCAGCGACGACCTCGCGCAACTGATTGAGCACTTGGACCTGCAAGATGTCACGCTGGTGGGGTATTCGATGGGGGCCGGCGAAGTGGCACGTTACCTGACCCGTCACGGCGACCGCCGCATCGCAGCGATCGTGCTGCTGGCTGGGGTGACACCGCAACTGGCCAGTTCCCCAGGCAACCCCGACGGCATGCCGCCGGCAGCCTTCGACGGTTTGATGCAGGCGTTGCGTCAGGATCGACAGCGCTTCTTTGGGGACTATGCGCAGGCCTCGTTCTCGGAGCCGGGGCTGCGCAACTGGTATCTGGCCCAGACTTACCAGTCCTCTGAGCACGCTATCGCAGCCTGCGCCCAAGCCTGGTACGCCACCGATTTTCGCCAGGACTTGGCTGGAATCAAGGTGCCGACCTTGATCCTGCATGGCGCCCGCGATGAGAGCGCCCCACCTGCGACTACCGGCCGGCTGGCAGCGCAGATGATCGGGCATTCGCAGTACCTCGAATATCCCGAAGCCGGCCATTACCTAATGATCGAGCAAAAGGGCGCCGTGCTCCGCGATCTGCTGGCGTTTCTTGCGGGCGACAGGTCAATCGACTGAGAATCCGTGACTGAGCGTCTGATCGGGGAAGGCTTCGCACAGGTAATCGGTGAACGCCGAGACTTTGCGACTAACCAGCCGACGCGAGGCATGCAGGGCCCATAGCTCGATCGGCCTGTCGGGCATGCGCCCCCAGATCGACAGCTTCGCCAATTGCTCATCGCGCAGCAACAAGGATCGAGGGATCAACGCGGCCCCCGCGCCGGCGAGCACCGCATCCCGGATCATGATCAACGATGACAGGCGCAGGCGCACATTAGGCATCACCGCGCCTAGTGCGTCACCGTCCTGGTAGTACCAGGGCCCGTTATCGAACCGGTTGGCCAACGCCACGACCGGTACCTCGGCAATCTCGCCGCTGCTATATGCGGTGGGTCGAGGCAAAGCTGCCGGCGCCACGAGCAGCATGTCATCGCGGGCAAAACAGCGCCCCACCAGCAGTGCGTCCGCCCTGGGATTGACGCGGATCACTACGTCGTAACCTTCCTCGACCAGATCGACATTGCGGTCTTCGGCGGTGATATCCAAGCGTACTTGCGGATAGCGTTGGGCAAAACCTACAGCCAGGCGCCCAAGCAAGGTATGGGAGAACAGTACCGGGGCACTGACCCGCAGGTGACCGCGTGGACCGCTCTGCCCTGCCGACACAAGTTCACCCGCCTCGACGATATCGTCGAGCAAGCCTTGGGTGCGGTCGTGCAGCACCTGTCCCTCCTCAGTCAGGCGCAAAGACCGTGCCCCGCGCTCCAGAAGCCGAACGCCCAAGCTTAGCTCGAGGTCCATGACACGCCGCGAAAGCGTGGCCTTGGGACGTCCACTGAGGCGGCTGGCCTTGCCGAAACCGCCATGGGCTGCAACGAGGTTGAAGTCCGCCAAGGCTGAAAGGTCCATCACTGATCCATTTATGAGACATTAAGTCCAAATATTAAACCCTACTCACAGAATACGGAACAGAATAATCTGTGTCTCACGCGTACGCTTCACCTCAACTCATCCGCAGGAGATACCTTATGACCTCGCTCTGGGACCCTATCCAGCTCGGCAACCTCAACCTGACACATCGCCTGGCCATGTCACCCTTGACCCGCAGCCGTGCGCTGCCCGGCGGCACTCCAGGCCCGTTGGCCGCGGAATACTACGGCCAGCGCGCCTCACTGGGGCTGTTGATCAGCGAAGGAACACAACCCAGTGCCGATGGCCAGGGCTTTCTCGACTCCCCGGGGCTGCACAGCGATGCTCACGTGGCTGGCTGGCGTCAGGTCAGCGATGCGGTGCATGACGGCGGTGGCCATCTGTTCATCCAACTGATGCATGCCGGCCGCATGTCAAATCCATCCAACACCGCCCACGGCCGTCAGGCTCTGGCGCCATCGGCGATCGCTCCAGACGCGCAGATCTTTACACCCCAGGGCATGCAGCAAGTGCCAGCGCCGCGCGCCATGAGTGAGCAGGACATTCGTACTACTGTGAGCGATTTCCGTCAGGCTGCAGCCCGTGCCATCGAAGCGGGTGCTGACGGCGTGGAGATACACGGCGCCAATGGTTACCTGATCCAGCAGTTCCTGGCTGTCAATGCCAACCAGCGGGACGACGCCTACGGCGGCTCGATCCTGCGACGCCTGCGCTTCGCGCTCGAAGTGATTGATGCCGTGGTGGCCGAGATCGGCGCCGAGCGTACGGGAATTCGTCTATCGCCGGGTTCAGCACTGGGTGGTATCGCAGAAGGGCCGGAGCACGCCGAGCTATATCGTACGCTGGTTGCCGAGTTGGCACAACGCAACCTGGCGTACCTGCACCTAGCCCACAACGGGGATGACGTCCTACTCAAGACGCTGCGCCAGGCATGGCCAGGCGTACTGCTGGTCAATCGGGTGAACCGCGCCCGCGAACACCTGGCAGCCGACATCGAGGCCGGGCTTGCCGATATGGCACCTGTCGGGCGCTGGGCGCTGGCGAACCCAGATCTGGTACAGCGTCTGCGTGATGAGCTACCGCTGAACGAAGCCGACCCGCAAACCTTCTACGGGGGCGGCGCGAAAGGGTATACGGATTATCCGTTACTGGAGACCTAATCAGACGGCTCGAGGATCATGGGAAGTCCGTATTTCTCTGCTCGGTATACGGACTTGCATGGATAGTCATAGCTTCTCCACCAACACCGTATCGACCATTACCGTGAAAAGATGGATGATCAACTCCCTGGCATAGTCCTTACTGAAAGAGGTGTAACATTAATAGAATAGCCGATCAGTTTGTGGACTAGGACCTGGCGCTGGCGATCCGGGGATCGTTGCTAGTGAGATCAGATTGCCAGTCGGACCGTCGAAGTAGATTGGGAAATTGCTCGACGGCTTTGACGACCACGGCCTCGCTCGAACGACAGGAGAGGAAGTGGAACAGCATCCAATTGCGGTGCAATTCGTAGAGCGTTGTCTGGATGACCAGCATATCTCGAATGAGCGGGGAGCCCTCGAAAGTGTAACTGCTCAGGATGGTGTCGATAGTCGCGCCTCGTATGAGCGCCGCCATCATATGGGGCTTCTGGCGCAGAACCTCCGTTAGGGCATCGGAGATCGTCGGATGGGCGAACGTCCATTTTGATCCGGGAAGCTTCAAGAACAAGCCCTTCAGCTCAGCGAAACAATCCTGAATCTTAGTGAGAGTGTATCCAGTCAGCTCAGCGACCGCCTGTGCGGCCGAAGGATCATGATCGCTAGGATCTAATCAGGCCTGATGGACATACACGAGGATGAGCGCGGCCTGCAGGATCATCTAAGGCGTTGACGGTAACAATAAGCGCTCTGTCGGCTCCCTCATAAAGCGCACGAGTGAGCTTTCGCTGGGCGCTAGGCCCTAGGTGAAGCTTGGGCCGCCAAGACGTGCGGCGACCCAAGGGGGGGGAAATCGCGAACCGTAGCGACAGCGGTTAGATTCTCGAACGCCAGCTCTGGCTTTGCTCACCAAAATTTACATGATTATAGAGAATCTGCGTCTTCTCTTCGAACGTCGACTCGCCGTCATCCACCACGGCGCTAAGGCCTGCGAATTAGGCAAGGTTGCGCTGCCCGAGCTGGCGCCGCGCCGCTTCATAGATATGTTTTCGGAAAGTTAGAAGAAATCGATTGCCATGCTTGATCGCGGCCCGCAACTTGGAGAAGGCAGACGTCCAGTCCTGCACATATTCGTCGCGCAGCACACTGGGGCCGAAGGCATCGTCGATCCAGAAGAAGCGCTCTGGATCATTAGGATTCCAACCGGCCTCAAAGTCGCGCGGTCCGGTTAGAGCAAGTACGGTATTGTCTGGATTTTCCGACGCCATGGTCGACACGATGGCGCCAATCGCGGATCTACCGGGATTACCGAGTAGCAGTACAACTCCGTGCTCAGAGCTCGCGTCAACCGCATCCCGATGAGCCTAGGTAGGAACATAGGTGCGAAGCTTTGGAATTCAGCTGTCAAGCAACGCCCGGCTCTGTTCGCTGAGCCGCTCATCTACGATCGAGGTGAGGTCGCCTAGGCCGTAGACCTGCGGAAAGAGGGCCCGGAGGCGCGAGCTGCTCCTGATAATACGTACGACATACTAGCGACCGAGAATGTGCGGCTTACGCACACCAATCGCGCGGAATTTAGCACGCATTGCGGCTGCCACGGGCGCATCTACACTCATGTTCGTCATGAAGGCGTAGGCCTCGGCTTGACCGGCTTTGACCAGCTCCTCGACATGGGCAATTTCGGTAGCGATATCACTGAGCTTCAATGCCTTTGTTGCATCGGACGCTGACCGCCGTCTTGATCTTCGCGGAAGATTTCCACGGGCCGGCCAAGCACGACTTCGCATACCCGGGAGCATAGATGCTGAAATGCGCACCAGCCGATGGTGTGAAGTGCTAGGTCGCTCCAAGGACCGTTTGCTCTACGTTCGGGCAGTACAGGAGACCTGATTAACAGAGTCTCTCCCGTCATGATGTGGCAACAACACGAGAAATGCCAAGCGGCGCAAGAGAGATTCGCCCGCCTGCGGGGACGCAATCGGCATCCAAACTAAAACGATATTTACAGAAGCAACGCAATGCCACCTCTCTAGCTGACGGCAGACTATTAGGAGGATCCATGAAAAGCCTAACGCCGCACGCTAGTAGTCGAGTGATTGTCTCAGGCGCCAAGCAACCCCACGGAGAAATACCTCCCCTTTGATTCGTATGCGATTTCGTCGCACCAGTTGATCGCATTGGTAGCACTCACCGGTGCTCCACACTTTGGCTTTCTCGAAGCCCCTCTTCCCCGATCGGCGACCAGCCGCAGTATGTGAATCATTGGTCTTATCAAATCTATCCTCCCTGACCTTGATCGCATAGCCTGAATCGGACTGCTAATCAGCAGCTACGCGCTTCAAGCTCATACAATCAGTTGAATGTCGTCCGATTTCCGACATGTAAGCTTCAGGTTCAGGGAGCGGAACGCCTACCTCCAGCGCATCTAATAAGTCCGCCCAGTATTGCATCATCCTACGTCTCGGCTCGACGTATTCTGCATGATTGTAAGCAGCCCGAATTTGGTTGGCATCAGCGTGGGAAAGCTGCGCCTCAATCCACTCTTCTACAAAGCCAACCTCGTTGAGCGCCGTCGAGATGGTGGCTCTGATGCCATGACCGGTGAGCCTTCCTTTGAAACCCATCCGACCAATCGCGGTGTTAAGGGTATTTTCACTAATCATTTCCTGCGGCTCGTATCGGTGAACCAGGAGATACCGTGCGCCGCGCATCCTTAATTGCATCAGCCGCCGCACGATTGTAATTGCTTGAATAGACAGCGGAATCACATAAGGCGGAATCTCATTTCCCTGAGTTCGCACACGACTTCGGAGCTGCTTCACCCCCTCCGGCGGCACTAGCCAGATCCCCCTATCGAAGTCGAATTGGTCTGGCGTCGACGCCCGCAGCTCTCCTGTACGCACGCCCGTCAGAAGCAATAGACGAATACCAAGCCGTGTCTTTTCCGCACACTCACAGTGGGTGACGGCTCTGAGCAATCCTGGAAGTTCATTAACTTGGAGGAAGGGATTATGGCGGATCGGCCTCGGCGTCTCGGCAACGATATCAAGGTCTGCTGCTGGGTTCACATTAATAAGCCCTTCCGCCATAGCAAAACGAAAGATATGGTTGAGCCAGGTCCGCACCTTTCGAGCAGACACCAGCGCTCCTCTGCGCTCAATTCGTCGAATGAGCTCCAGCACGTCGCCACGAGAAATATCCGCGATCGGAAGATCGCCCAAACACGGCAACATGTCCTTCTTTAGGTATTTGCTGGCTTGCTCCGCACTGCCCTTCTTGCTTTTCGTCAGCTTTTTACTTCGGAACTCATGCCAACGATCAGCAACCGCTTCAAACGTGTTGTTGGCGGCACGGGAGGCTCTCTGCCTCTCGGCACGACGATGCGATCGGGGATCGATATTGTTGGCCACCAGCACACGTGCAGCCTCTCTCCGCTGACGAGCCTCCTTTAGACTCACGTCGGGATAGATGCCGAGGGAAATACGCAATTGTTTGTCATGCCAATAGAAACGGAAATGCCAACGCTTCGAACCCGTCGGGGGCACTTGCAGAGATAAGCCATCCCCATCAGTTAACGTATAAGGCTTGCTGGCGGGCTTGGCTTGCTTGATCGCTGTATCTGTCAGAGCCATCAGACACCTCCTTTTGCATCAAGGAGGGGAATACAACCCAGTGGTAGACGAACCAATACGAAAATTGATGCGCAAGGAATCGTAAAAGGCTGTGCCAGCGGTGTACTTAAATGTGTACTTAAAAACCGTGGCTGGAGATGGATCCCAATGGAATTCAGAAAACGAAAAAAGCGACTCAAAGCCGCTATTTCCGGCACTTCCAAGCGCTCAGTGAGCCTTAGTGGAAGCAAATGTGGCGCAGCGGACGGGACTCGAACCCGCGACCCCCGGCGTGACAGGCCGGTATTCTAACCGACTGAACTACCGCTGCGCGTAACACATGAAGCGAATGGTGGGTGATGACGGGATCGAACCGCCGACATTCTGCTTGTAAGGCAGACGCTCTCCCAGCTGAGCTAATCACCCTTCGTTTCGGTGTGGGCGGCATCATACACCAAAAATCTGCAATGTCTTGATTTAAATGCACTTTATTTGAAATATTTTGCATGAGGCCGCCAATACCCCCGAAAACACGGATTTATGCCGGCCAAACGCGAATCTATTGCGTTCACCAGGCGCTTGCCCGCACAATTAAAAACCATTCTCAATAACGCCTGAGCCACGCCTATGTCTGTGGGTGAACCGCCATTTCAACGGGAAATAACCCTGCTCTACAGCGAGCATCATGGCTGGCTGCTGGCGTGGCTGCGGCGCAAGCTGGGTTGTCGCCAGAACGCGGCCGACCTGGCGCAAGACACCTTCGCGCGCCTTCTCAATGCGCGCGAATCCGTGGCGGCCATTCGCGAACCACGGGCGTATTTGAGTACGACGGCCCGGCGCCTGATTATCGACCAGGCCCGACGCAGGCAAATAGAGCAGGCCTACCTGAATGAACTGGCACTGACGATGGATGCCCTTGAGGGCTTCCAGTCTCCCGAGCAGATCCACGCCACCCTCGAAGCGCTTGAGCACATCGCGTTTATCCTCGAAGGCATGCCTGTGTATTCGCGCCAGGCGTTTGTGCTGTATTACCTCGAAGACATGACCCAACAGCAAATCGCCCGGCAGCTCAAACTGTCGGAACGTACGGTGCGCAAATACCTGATCCAGGCTTTGATGCATTGCGGCCACAGCATGGATACTTGACCCGGCCATGCCCGAACAGATCGAAGAACAAGCCGCCGAATGGATGCTGCGCTTGAGCGAAGGTGAATTGAGCGAAGCCCAGCGCCAGGCATTCGAGCGCTGGAAACAGCAAGGCCCGCAATACGCCTCAGCCGCCGCGCGCATGGAAGCGGTCATCTCACGGATGCAAGCGCTGCGTGGGCATAAAGCCCCGGCGCGAGCCGCATTGGGCGCGGCATTCGCTCATCAGCACGCGCGACGCCGCAAAAACACTGTGCGCGCCCTGCTGCTCGCCGCCAGCCTCGCGATTCCGGCGGCAGCGGTGGTTGTCAGCCCGTATCCGCAACGGTGGATGGCGGATGTGCGCAATGGCCCCGGCCAATGGCAAACCCTGCACTTGGCTGACGGCTCCACCCTGAGCCTGAATGGCATCAGCGCAGCGAACCTGCATTTCGACGGCGAACAAAGGCGCATCGAATTGCTGCAAGGCGAGATCTTGGTCGACGTGGCCCACGATCCCGCACGGCCGTTTATCGTGCAGACTGCTCAAGGCACCTTGCGGGCATTGGGCACGCGATTTGTCGTCAAGCGCGAGGGCGATGTCACGGTGCTGAGCATGCTGCAGTCACGCGTCGCCGCGCACAGCACCCGTGGCCGGCAGACACTGGAGGTCGATGCCGGCGCCCGGGCCTTGATGAGTGCTGACAACGTGCAACTGGCGGGCACCGTCGATCCGTCGAGCATCAACGATGCCTGGCGGCGCCATCAGTTGGTGGTGGAAAACCGGCCCCTGCCCGAAATCCTGGATGAAATCGGGCGACATCGTTCCGGCCGCCTGCAGTTCGATCGTGCCGCACTGCAAGGCCTGCGCGTGTCAGCGGTGATTCCTCTGGACGACAGCGACCACGCCTTGCAATTGCTCGCTCAAACCTTGCCGATCACGCTGCGCAGCTTCACGCCGTGGCTGATGGTTGTGAGCCCGGCAGGCATCGCCAATAAATAATTATTCGCATTGGCTTCCGGTTTTTTTGAGGCTGCCCGTCAAGAGTGGTAATTCGACACCTAAAGGATTGCCTTCAACCATGCACACCCCTTCCTACTCCCGCGGTCGCTTTAGCCTGCTGAAAGGCGCGCCATTGTCCCTGGCCATCTTCACCGCCACGGCGTTGAGCAGCCTTGTGGCCCAAGCGGACACGACCACTACCGCCGCCCAGGTTTATGACATTCCAGCCGGACCGTTGGGCGCCTCGCTTAACCGGTTTGCCCAACAGGCGGGCGTGGCCATTGTGTTCCAGGCCCAGGCACTGCAAGGCCTCAATGGCCCCGATCTGAAGGGTCACTACGCGATACAGGACGGCTTTGACCGCTTGCTGCAAGGCAGTGGTTATCGCGCGGTGAAAGGCGATCAGGTCTACGCCTTGCAACCCGCCCCGGTTGCCGGCGACGGCCCCATGGAGTTGAACCCCACCGAGGTCACCGCCAACCAGTTGGGCAACGTCACCGAAGGCACCGGCTCCTACACGCCAGGCACTATTGCGACGTCCACTCGACTTATTCTGACCCCAAAGCAAACACCCCAATCGGTCACCGTTGTGACCCGCCAACACATGGATGACTTTGGCCTGAACAATGTCGACGATGTGATGCGCCATACACCCGGCATCACCGTGTCGGCCTTCGACACCGAGCGCAGCAACTATTACGCCCGGGGTTTCTCCATCAATAACTTTCAGTACGACGGCATTCCTTCCACCGCGCGCAACGTCGCCTACTCGGCAGGCAACACGCTGAGCGACATGGCGATCTACGACCGTGTGGAGGTGCTCAAGGGCGCCACCGGCCTGCTGACCGGCGCCGGTTCGCTAGGCGCGACAATCAACCTGGTGCGCAAAAAACCTACCGCAGATTTCCAGGGCCATGCCAGCCTGGGTGCCGGCTCCTGGGACAATTACCGCAGCGAGCTCGACGTAAGCGGCCCAATGACCGAAAACGGCAATGTGCGTGGCCGGGCGGTCGCCGCCTACCAGGACAAGCAATCGTTCATGGACCACTACTCGCGCAAGAGCCCGACCTACTACGGCATCCTCGAATTCGACCTGTCGCCCGACACCCTGCTGACCGTCGGCGGCGACTACCAGGACAGCCTGCCCAAAGGCTCCTCCTGGTCCGGCAGCTTCCCGCTGATCAATGCCAACGGCGATCGCAACAGCGTAAAACGCTCGTTCAACAACGCCGCCACCTGGAGCAGTTGGGAGCAATACACCCGCACCGTGTTCGCCATGCTCGAACACGACCTGGGCAATGGCTGGGTGACCAAGCTGCAACTGGACCACAAGATCAACGGTTACCACGCGCTGATGGGCTCGATTCAGGGCGACGAGCCGCGCGCCGACGGCACAGCGAATATCACGTCGGGCAAATACACCGGCGACACGGTCAGCGACTCGGCGGACCTGTATGCCAGCGGGCCCTTCAGCCTCGGTGGTCGCGAGCATGAACTGGTACTGGGCGGCTCGATCAGCGCGTCCGAATGGAAAGGCAAAGGTTACTGGAACCTCGCGCCCAACATGGTCGACTTCAACAACTGGCACGGCCACGCCACGATGCCGGACTGGGGCCAGGCGCAATCGCGGATCGACGACACCGTGCGCCAGACGGGCGTGTACATGACCACCCGCCTGAACCTGGCCGATGACCTCAAGCTGCTGCTCGGCGGGCGCGTGGTCAATTATCAGGTCACCGGCTACAACCCCAATTACCGCGAGTCCGGGCGGTTCGTGCCTTACGTCGGTGCGATCTACGACCTCAACGAGACCTACTCGGTCTATGCCAGCTACACCGACATCTTCATGCCGCAGGAAAGCTACAACCGCGACCGCAACAACAAACTGCTTGAGCCCGACGAAGGCCAGAACTACGAGCTGGGCCTGAAAGCCGACTTCTTCGACGGCCGCCTGAACGCCAGCGCCGCGTATTTTGAAATCCACGAAACCAACCGCTCGCTGTCCGACGACGACTACAACAACCAGAAGCCGACCCCGAGCAACTATGCGTTCAAGGGTACCAAGGCGGTGACCAAGGGCTACGAGCTGGAAGTCTCCGGCGAGCTGGCGCCCGGGTGGCAGTTGCAGGCCGGCTACACCCACAAGATCGTGCGCGACGACAAAGACGAGAAGATTTCCACGTTCGAACCTGAAGACCAGGTCAGCCTGTACACCACCTACAAACTCAAGGGCGACCTGGACAAGCTGACGGTTGGCGGCGGCGTGCGCTGGCAGAGTGTGGGCTGGCAGGACATCTACAACACACCGCACAAAGGTTATGAAGAGTTTTCCCAGGACGCGTACTGGCTGGTAGACCTGATGACCCGCTACCAGATCACCAAGAACGTGTCGGCAACGCTGAACATCAACAATATCTTCGACAAGTCCTACTACACCAATATCGGCTTCTATAACTCCGCCGCTTATGGCGAACCGCGCAACGTCATGGTGAGCACGCGCTGGGATTTCTGACCCGCCAATAAAAAACGCCGCCGATCATCGGAAATGATCGGCGGCGTTTTTGATATCGACGGGCTTTTGCGAACCCCGGACAGCAAAAAGCCCGCTCAATGAGCGGGCTTTCCGTGGTGACCTGGCGTTCAGTGTTCCAGGTTACCGAATATGGCGCAGCGGACGGGACTCGAACCCGCGACCCCCGGCGTGACAGGCCGGTATTCTAACCGACTGAACTACCGCTGCGCGTAACACATGAAGCGAATGGTGGGTGATGACGGGATCGAACCGCCGACATTCTGCTTGTAAGGCAGACGCTCTCCCAGCTGAGCTAATCACCCTTCGTTTCGGTGTGGCGCGCATTCTACGGAGCGACCTTAAGTCTGGCAAGCACTTTCTTAAATCTTTTTTTTGAGGCCTTCCAATGGCTTAGGCAGGGTTGGCCTCAGCCCGGATCAAGAGAATAATGCCCCCCTTTGTATAAAGGAGAGACTCACCCCATGTGGTTCAAGAACCTGCTTATCTATCGCCTGACCCAAGATCTGCCTGTTGATGCCGAGGCGTTGGAAGCGGCCATGGCCACCAAGCTGGCGCGCCCTTGTGCAAGCCAGGAGTTGACCACTTACGGTTTCGTCGCCCCTTTTGGTAAAGGTGAGGACGCTCCCCTGGTTCACGTCAGCGGTGACTTCCTGCTGATCGCCGCGCGCAAGGAAGAACGCATCCTGCCGGGTAGCGTGGTGCGTGACGCACTGAAAGAGAAAGTCGAAGAAATCGAGGCCGAGCAGATGCGCAAGGTCTATAAGAAGGAACGCGACCAGATCAAGGATGAAATCATCCAGGCCTTCCTGCCGCGCGCCTTTATCCGTCGTTCGTCGACCTTCGCCGCCATCGCGCCGAAACAGGGCCTGATCCTGGTCAACTCGGCCAGCCCGAAACGCGCCGAAGACTTGCTGTCCACCCTGCGTGAAGTGATCGGCACCCTGCCGGTTCGCCCACTCACCGTAAAAACCGCACCAACCGCAATCATGACCGACTGGGTCACCACCCAGAAACCGGCCGACGACTTCTTCGTCCTTGACGAGTGCGAGCTGCGCGACACCCACGAAGACGGCGGCATCGTGCGCTGCAAGCGCCAGGACCTGACCGGCGAAGAAATCCAGCTGCACCTGACCACCGGCAAAGTCGTGACCCAATTGTCGCTGGCCTGGCAGGACAAGCTGTCGTTCATGCTCGACGACAAGATGACCGTCAAGCGCCTGAAATTCGAAGACCTGCTGCAGGATCAGGCCGAACAGGACGGTGGTGATGAAGCGCTGGGCCAACTGGATGCCAGCTTTACCTTGATGATGCTGACGTTCGGCGAATTCCTGCCGGCGCTGGTTGAAGCACTCGGCGGCGAAGAAACCCCGCAAGGCATCTAAGCCCTGTGAAGATCAAACTGTGGGAGCGGGCTTGCTCGCGAATGCGGTGGATCAGTCAATGTATCTGGTGACTGACACTCCGCATTCGCGAGCAAGCCCGCTCCCACATTTGATTGCATTCCACTTCCACAAACTAATAGCAAGGACATCCCCATGCGCGCACTCGCCGCCCTGAGCCGCTTCGTCGGCAATACCTTCGCCTACTGGGTATTGATTTTTGCGGTGCTCGCCTTCCTTGAGCCCGGCTGGTTCATCGGCTTGAAAGGCGCCATCGTGCCGCTGCTCGGCCTGGTGATGTTCGGCATGGGGCTGACCCTCAAACTTGAAGACTTCGCCGAAGTCGCTCGCCATCCGTGGCGCGTGGCACTGGGCGTGGTCGCGCATTTCGTGATCATGCCGGGCGTGGCCTGGTTGTTGTGCCAGGCCTTCCACCTGCCGCCGGAAATTGCCGTCGGCGTGATCCTGGTCGGTTGCTGCCCGAGCGGCACTTCGTCCAACGTGATGACCTGGCTGGCCCGGGGCGACCTGGCGTTGTCGGTGGCCATCGCTGCCGTCACCACCCTCCTCGCCCCGCTGCTGACGCCCGCGCTGATCTGGCTGCTGGCCTCGGCCTGGCTGCCGGTATCGTTCATGGAATTGTTCTGGTCGATCCTGCAGGTGGTACTGCTGCCGATCGTGCTCGGCGTTATCGCCCAGCGCGTGTTGGGCGAGCGCGTTCGCCATGCGGTGGAGGTGCTGCCGCTGGTGTCGGTGGTGAGCATCGTGATCATCGTCGCCGCAGTGGTGGCGGCGAGCCAGGCGAAGATTGCCGAGTCGGGCCTGTTGATCATGGCCGTGGTGATGCTGCACAACAGTTTCGGTTACTTGCTGGGCTACTTCACCGGCCGGCTGTTCAAATTGCCGCTGGCGCAACGCAAGTCGCTGGCGCTGGAAGTGGGCATGCAGAACTCCGGGCTGGGCGCCGCATTGGCCAGCGCGCACTTCTCGCCTCTGGCGGCAGTGCCGAGTGCGCTGTTCAGCGTCTGGCACAATATTTCCGGGGCTTTGCTGTCGACCTACTTCCGCCGCATGAGCGAAAAGGAAGACCGCCGCATCTTGGAAAACACGCCGCAAACTTGATCGTCCGATCAATATTCGGCACTCTACCGGGCTTCGCGGGGACGACCCCGCGACGCTCTCAAGCGCCTAATCCGGGGACGACCCCACGTCTATTTTATAGAGAGGGTCAGCATGTCCTGGATCATTCTGTTTTTTGCCGGGTTGTTTGAAGTCGGCTGGGCCGTCGGCCTGAAGTACACCGACGGTTTCAGCAAGCCACTGCCCACCGCCCTGACGATTGCCGCCATGGCCATCAGCCTCGGCCTGCTCGGGCTGGCCATGAAGGAACTGCCGCTGGGCACCGCCTATGCAATCTGGACCGGTGTGGGCGCCGTGGGCACGGTGATTGCGGGGATTATTCTGTTTGGGGAGTCCATGGCGTTGTTCCGGTTGGCGAGTGTGGCGTTGATCATTTGCGGGCTGGTTGGCCTCAAGATCAGCGCTTAGGCCACTACCGCTATCGCAGGCAAGCCAGCTCCCACATTGAACTGTGAACACGGTCCAATGTGGGAGCTGGCTTGCCTGCGATGAGGCCCTCAGGCCTTACCTTTTACTCCCGCGCAACACACCTACCACCTCCTGCAACCGCGCCGGCGTCGGCCCCTCGACCGGCTCACCCGCCACCAGCACCACCCGCGACCAGATCCGATGAAAAACCCCTTTGTTCGGATCGCGGCTGAAGAAACTCCCCCACAACCCCTGCAACGCCAGCGGAATCACCGGCACCGGCGTTTCCTCCAGAATGCGCGTCACGCCACCGCGAAACTCATTCATCTCACCATCAGCCGTCAGCTTGCCCTCGGGGAAGATGCACACCAACTCGCCGTCCTTCAGGTACTGCGCAATCCGCGTGAAGGCCTTTTCGTAAATCTGGATATCCTCGTTGCGCCCGGCAATCGGAATCGCCCCCGCTGTACGGAAGATGAAATTGAGCACCGGCAAACGGTAGATCTTGTAGTACATGACAAAGCGAATCGGCCTGCGTACCGCGCCACCGATCAACAGCGCGTCGACAAAGGAAACGTGGTTGCACACCAGCAACGCCGCGCCTTCATCCGGAATTGCTTCCAGGTTGCGATGCTCCACCCGGTACATGGAATGGCTGAGCAGCCAGATCATGAAACGCATGGTGAATTCGGGGACGATCCTGAAGATATAGGTGTTGACCGCGATGTTGAGCAGCGACACCACCAGGAACAATTCGGGGATCGACAGCTTGGCCACGCTTAACAGCAGGATCGACACGATGGCCGAGACCACCATGAACAACGCGTTGAGAATATTGTTGGCCGCGATCACCCGCGCCCGCTCGTTCTCGGCGGTGCGCGACTGGATCAGTGCGTACAGCGGCACGATATAGAAGCCGCCGAACACGCCCAGGCCAAGAATGTCGAACAGTACCCACCAGGCTTTGCCGTAGCTGAGCACGGCCAGCCAGTCGTTGGCCTGCACGTTCTGCGGGAAGCCGCCGGAATGCCACCACAGCAGCAGGCCAAACACGGTCAGGCCAAAGGAGCCAAACGGCACCAGGCCGATTTCCACCTTACGCCCGGACAGCTTTTCGCAGAGCATCGAGCCCAGTGCAATGCCCACCGAGAACACCGTGAGAATCAGCGTCACCACGGTTTCGTCGCCGTACAACCATTCCTTGGCGTAGGCCGGAATCTGCGTCAGGTAAATCGCCCCGACAAACCAGAACCACGAGTTACCGACGATGGAGCGCGAAACGGCCGGCGTCTGCCCCAGGCCCAGGCGCAAGGTGGCCCAGGATTCACTGAAGATATTCCAGTTCAGGCGCAACCCCGGCGTGGACGCCGCCGCCCGCGGAATGCTGCGGCTGGCCAGATAACCCAGCACCGCCACACCAACAATCGCACCCGCCACAACCGGTGCGTAATGGGTGGATGACATCATGATCCCGGCGCCGATGGTGCCCGCCAGAATCGCCAGGAACGTGCCCATTTCCACCAGGCCGTTGCCGCCCACCAACTCGTCCTCATGCAGGGCTTGCGGCATAATCGAGTACTTCACTGGCCCGAATAGCGCGGAGTGCGTGCCCATGGCAAACAGTGCCAGCAGCATCAGCTCCAGGTGGTTGGTGAGGAACCCCGTGGCCCCCACGGCCATGATCACGATCTCGCCGATCTTGATCGCGCGGATCAGCGCATCCTTGTTGAATTTCTCGCCAAACTGCCCGGCCAGCGCCGAGAACAGGAAGAACGGCAGGATAAACAACAGCGCACAGAGGTTGACCCAAATAGAGCGGTCACCGTCGATGGTGAGTTTGTAGAGAATCGCCAGGATCAGCGATTGCTTGAAGATGTTGTCGTTGAAGGCGCCCAGCAACTGGGTAATGAAAAACGGCAGGAAACGCCGTGTGCGCAGCAAGGTGAATTGTGAGGGGTGGCTCATCGTCCGTGTTCCTGCGTGGCCTGAAGGCTTTTGTGTTTTTTCAGGCCACGACTTTACCTAATCCCGCTTACTTATTCGCTAGTCCTGCAATGCATGGCGAAACAAAAAGCTCACCTTTATAGGCACCTTGTACGGTGCGCTTGGCCACGATCAGCCACATCAACGCCAACGCCACCACCAGCACGCTGCCCAAGACACTGAAAAACCCCAAGTGCAGCAGGCTCGCCAGCTTCAGCGTGGCCAGCGCGTACACACCCAACGGAAAGGTGAAACCCCACCAGCCGAGGTTGAACGGGATACCGGCGCGCAGGTAGCGCAGGGTGATCAGCACCGCGATCAACATCCACCACAAGCCGAAGCCCCACAGCGTGATGCCCGCCACCAGGCCGAGGCCGTTGGCCATTTCACCCACACCGGGCAGGCCATTGGCAGCGAAGATCGCCGGCGCGTCGCCGCCCAGCAACAACATCCCCAAGGCGCCGGTGCCGATAGGGCCAAGGGCCAGCCAGCTCGACGCGGCCATATTGGCGTGGGGCAGTTTATGCAGGGCCATGCGCAGCATCAGGATGGTCAGGATGCTGAACGCCACCGGCAGGGAAAACGCCCACAGCACGTAACTGGTCACCAGCATCACCAGTTGCGAATGCGCGCCCGCCAAGTGCGGCGCCAGCAGGCCACCGCTGGCGGCCGCGACTTCAGCGGCGACCACCGGCAGCAGCCACACGGCGGTCATCTGGTCGATGCTGTGTTCCTGGCGCGTGAACATCATGAACGGGATCAATACGCCGCAGGCCAGGGCCATCGCCACGTCCAGCCACCACAAGGTTTCGGCCAGCGGCACCACATCGCTGCCCCAGCGCGGCAGGCCGAACAACAGCAAGCCGTTGAGAATGGTCGCCAGGCCCATGGGGATGGTGCCAAAGAACATCGAAACCGTGGAGTGCCCGAAGATCCGCCGTGCCTCGTGGAAGAACATCACCCAGCGCGCGGCATACAGCACGCTGAACAGCACAAACAGGCCAATGGTGAAAAACCACAGCCCTTCGGCGACGGCGTGCAGGCCAGGCAGATTGACCGGCAGTTGGGCCAGTGCCAACGCCAGCACGCCGGTGCCCATGGTGGCGGCGAACCAGTTGGGGGTAAACTGGCGGATCACTTCCCGTGGACGGGTCAGGTGACTGAAGGGTTTGTAGCGAATGGTATTCGAGCAGGTCATGATGGCAATCCTCTTCCTCGCATGAGGTTGAGACCATGGTAGAACCCTATCGAATATCTATATAACGGGTAATATCTCTATCTGTTATCTACTTTACCGATATTAACGCCAGCTAAACCGTTGCCTTGGCTCGCGCCGCTCCCTGCATCAGCAAGCCTGCCAGCGCGCCGACCGCTAACAAAATGAGCACTGCGCCATAACCGTCGGTGGTGGCGATCAGGCCAAACACTCGGCTCAGGTTACCCGCCAACAGGGCCGGTACGCAGAACGCCAGATAGCTCAGCACATAGAACGCCGACATCAACCCGGCCCGTTCATGGGGCAACGCCAAGCCGACGATACTGCGCACACTGCCCATGAACCCGCCACCGAAGCCAAAACCTGCAACCACACTGGCGGCAAAGAACAGCCACAGGCTGGCGCTCTGCACCGCGACCAGCAACACCGCCACGCCCACGGCCAGCAGGGCCGCCGAAAGGCGCATGACTTTGTCTGCCGGGTGATTACGCAGGCTGTAGATCATCACCGCGCCACTCAAGGTCACCACTGCAACCAGGCCGCCGCCGATCAAATGCGAGGTCGAGCCGGTCGCAGCCCGCACCAGCGACGGCGCCAGGGACGAAAAGAACCCGCCCAGCGCCCACACCGCCACATTCAGCGGCATCGCCAGCCACAAGGCCCGACGCGCCTGCGCGGGTACATGCAGGGTGGGCGCCAGCGACTTCAAGGCACCCGGTAGGCGGCTGACGGTTTCAGGCAAGCGCCACACATAAAGCGCCTGCAGCACCATCAGGCCCAGCAGGGTGAAGTAGATCAATTGGGTCGGGCGTGGCGCGTATTCCACCAGCAAGCCACTGCCCGAGGCGCCGCAAGCCATACCCAACAGCGGCGCGAGGCTATTGAGCATCGGCCCGCGCAGGCGGTCGGTGTCCAGCAGCGTCGCCGCCAGCACCGCGGTAGCCGTGCCTGTGGCGAAACCTTGCAGCGCCCGGGCGGCAATCAGGTAGCCAGTGCTGTCAGCATTGATAAACAGCAACATCGCCACACTATTGAGCAGCAGCGCGACGAAAATCACCGGCTTGCGCCCCACGTGGTCTGACAGCGAACCGACAGTCAGCAGCGCGGCCAGCAAGCACACTGCGTACACGCCGAAGATCACCGTGAGCATGGCTGCGGAGAAATGCAGGCTGTCCTGATAGACCTGATACAACGGCGTCGGTGCGCTGGATGCAGCCAGGAAGGTCAACATCGTGATGACCAGGAACGCCAGGCTGGAACGTTGAGAAATGACGCTAGGCATGTGCACACTCCGCTAAAGCTAATATTTTGCTTTTGCAGAGTGTGCTACCCATAAGCGCTTAAAGCAAATTCTTTGTGTTAAGGTTTTACCCATGGCGATTAAAGAAGGCCTTCGCCCGGGGGGCCGCAGTGCCCGGGTTCAAGAATCAGTGCATAACGCCGCGCGCGAATTGCTGGAAGCCCACGAGCGTTCCAGCGTTACCGTGCCGATGATTGCTGCGCGCGCGGGCGTCACGCCCTCGACTATCTACCGCCGCTGGGGCGACTTGTCTGCGCTGCTCGCCGACGTGGCGCTGGAACGCCTGCGCCCGGACAGCGAGCCTGCCGACACCGGCAGCCTGCGCGGCGACTTGCGCGCGTGGGGCGAGCAATACCTGGACGAAATGAGTTCGGAGCTTGGGCGCAACATGATGCGCGACGTGCAGTGCAGCCGCCCCAGGGACTATTGCAGCCAGATCCTGATGGGCCAGTTGCAGATTATTCTCGACCGTTACCAAAGCAGCGTTGATGTGCGACCGACCGTGGACAGGTTGTTGAATCTGATTGCTGCGCCCACGGTGTATCGCAGTCTGTTTTCGAGTGAGCAACTGCCGGTAGAGGAGTTGCACGCATTGATCGAGTTGGCGCTGAAAACCTGAGCAGAAAGGTTAAGGACCAGACACCGATAAACATGTGGGAGCTGGCTTGCCTGCTCCCACATTGCCCTGCGTATATTCAATAAAAAACGGCCTCACAGGGAGGCCGTTTTTTATGGCGGATCTGCGCTTAAGTGCGCATCCCGCGTCCGCTCACCAGCAACCGTGCGCAACCGATGTAGAGCACGACGGTGGCCACCAGCATGAAGGTGATCGCCACGCTGATCTTGATATCCGACACGCCCAGAATGCCGTAACGGAAGGCGTTGACCATGTGCAGCACCGGGTTGGCCAGCGACACGGTCTGCCAGAATGGCGGCAGCAAGGTGATGGAATAGAACACCCCGCCCAGGTAGGTCAGCGGCGTCAGCACGAAGGTCGGGATGATCGAGATGTCATCGAAGTTGCGTGCGAAAACGGCGTTGATGAACCCCAGCAGCGAAAAGATCGTCGCCGTCAGTACCACCACCAGAATAGTGACCCCGAGGTGATGCACCTGCAGGTGGGTGAAGAACAGCGACAGCAGGGTCACGATCACACCGACCATCAAGCCGCGCAGCACACCGCCCAGGGTGTAGCCGATCAGGATGGTATGGGGCGACACCGGCGACACCATCAGCTCCTCGATGGAACGCTGGAACTTGCTGCCAAAGAAACTGGAGACCACGTTGCCGTAGGAGTTGGTGATCACCGACATCATGATCAGGCCCGGCACGATGTACTCCATGTAGGTGAAGCCACCCATGTCGCCGATCTGCCGGCCGATCAGGTTACCGAAGATCACGAAGTACAAGACCATGGTGATCGCCGGCGGCAGCAGGGTCTGCGGCCAGATTCGGGTAAAGCGCTTCACTTCGCGATAGACGATGGTTTGCAGCGCGACGAGGTTGGGTTGCAGTTCGGAACTCATACCGCCACCTTCGCCAGATTTTTCTCCACCAGGGACACGAACAACTCCTCAAGGCGATTGGTTTTGTTACGCAGGCTCAGCACTTCAATGTTCTGGGCCGCCAGTTGAGTGAACAGCGCGGTGATGCCCATGGCCTTGTCCACCTGCACTTCCAGCGTGTGGCTGTCCACCAGGCGGCTTGGGTAGCCGAGCAATTGCGGCGGCGCCGACAGGTTGTTTTTCAGGTCAAGCAGGAAGGTTTCCACATGCAGCTGGCCCAGCAGGTTACGCATGCTGGTGTTCTCGACGATGGTGCCGTGGTCGATGATGCCGATGTTGCGGCACAGCTGCTCAGCCTCTTCCAGGTAGTGGGTAGTGAGGATGATGGTGATGCCCTTCTCGTTCAGCTCGGTGAGAAAGGTCCACATCGAGCGACGCAGTTCGATATCCACACCCGCCGTCGGCTCATCGAGGATCAGCAGGCGTGGCTCGTGGACCAGAGCGCGGGCGATCATCAAACGGCGTTTCATGCCGCCGGACAGCGAACGAGACGGCACATCGCGCTTGTCCCACAGCCCCAGCTGGGTCAGGTACTGCTCGGCGCGTTCCTTGGCGACTTTCGCCGGGATGCCGTAATAACCGGCCTGGGTCACGACGATGTCGAAGGTCTTTTCAAACTGGTTGAAGTTGAATTCCTGGGGCACCACGCCGATGGAACGCTTGAGCGCCGCCGGGGACTTGTCCAGGTCATGGCCAAAAATATTCACCGAGCCGCTGGTCTTGTTGACCAGGGTCGAGAGGATGCCGATGGTGGTGGATTTGCCGGCACCGTTGGGGCCGAGCAAAGCGAAGAAGTCACCTTCGGCCACGTCCAGATCGATACCACTCAGGGCCTGGAAACCGTTGCCGTAGGTTTTGGTTAGCTGCCGGATGGACAGAGCGGAACTCATATCGGAATACGCACCAAAGAAGGGAATAGAAAGAGTAGATGACGGCGCAGCCCACGTAGTTCAACGGCGGCGCATGACAAGCATGGTGCTTGCCCGCGCCGCACAAGTACAGTCACCCGTATTAATAGTGGGTATTAAGTCAACGCGGTCATCACGGCTTTGCGGTACGCCGGACGCTGCTGCAGACGCTGGTACCACGCCTCCAGATGAGGCATCGACGGACGCTCGATGGGCATTTCGAACCAGGCGTAGATGAAGCAGCCCAGCGGGATATCGCCCATGCCGAACTCGCTGCCCGACAGGTAGGGCTGATCGGCGAGCGCCTTGTCCACCGTGCCGAGGGCGTCGATGCAGGCCTGGCGCCCGGCGTTGATGCTGTCCCAGTTCTGCTTTTCAGGAGGGGTGCGCAGGATGCCCCAGAACACTGCCTTGAAAGGTTCGGCGAGCGTCGAGGTGGTCCAGTCCATCCACTTTTCCGCATTGGCGCGGGCTTGCAGGTCGGCGGGGTAAAAACCTGACGCCTGCTTGGCGCAAAGGTAGCGCACGATGGTGTTGGATTCCCACAGCACAAAGTCGCCGTCTTCGATCATCGGCACCCGGCCATTGGGGTTCAAGGCCCTGTATTGCGGGGTGTCGACCACACCAAAAGCCCCGCCCGCATCAATTGCTTCATAGTCCAGGCCGAGTTCCTCGGCGCACCACAGTGCCTTCCTGACGTTTGACGAATTTTTACGACCCCAGATTTTCAGCATGACCGCGCCTTATTGTTGATGAACATGGCTTGATGAACGCAGCAGCATACGCCGGTTCACGTGCGGCTTAAATCACTCTGCATGTCGCCCAGCAACGCCGGCATGTCCTCGGCGAACAAGTGCGGGTAACACGCCTGAATATGGGCGAAGAAAAACGCCTCCGGCACGTCAGGAAATTGCCCATGATCGGTCACGTATTCCATGGAACGCAGGCCTTGGCGATTGAACGCGTGAAATACGCTGTCATTGATCCCGTCGAATGCCAACGGCGGCACGTCGAACAGTTCACACAATTGGCTATTGAAGGCTGGGGTGGCCTTGACCCAACGCCCGCGCAGGTACAGCTCGGTGTAGCCGTGCATGGCGAACACATCGCTTTTGAGCAGCGCGATCAGCCGGGGCGTCGACAGGTGATTGCGCACATCCGCCAGGCCGATGCGCGCCGCAATCCCGCAATGGCGGGCGCAGGCGGCCAGCAAGGTGGCCTTGGGCACACAGTAGCTCTCGCCGGTCGCCAGCGCGAAGCTGGCCTTGAGCGTGCCTGGATCGCGGCTGAAGGTGTACGGGTTATAGCGAATCGCCTCACGCACCGCGTAGTAAAGACTGACTGCCTGGTCACGAAAATCCGCGCTGGAGCCGCGATGTTTTTCCGCGAACTCCACCACCGCAGGGTGGTCACTATCGATGAAGCGGCTGGGACTCAGGTACGTATCCATGAGCTTTATCTCCAAGACAAGCCTTGAGTGTAACGACAGGCCTGCCAGGGAGATAACGACGATTCGGCCAAATCTCGTTACACCCTGATCACCGCGCTTTTTCGGATGCCGACTAAGCTCCATGGTGGTTTCGCCCCTGGTTTCACGGAGGATTGAATATGCTGTTGTTGTGGATACTGGTGCTGGTGGTCGGCATTGCCTACCTCGCACACCGCCGCGTCGCCCCCCTGCCCGCCCTGGGCGTGATCGCCGTTTACCTGCTGGCGATGGGCGCCTGGAGCCACGCACCGGGTTGGCTGCTGCTGATCTTCTGGGTGTTGATCGCCCTTGTGGCGGCCCCCTTGCTGTTGCCCGACCTGCGCCGCCAATACTTCACCAAACCGCTGTTCAGCTGGTTTCAGAAAGTCCTCCCGCCGATGTCCGAAACCGAGCGTGATGCCATCGACGCCGGCACCGTGTGGTGGGATGGCGAGCTGTTCAGCGGCCGTCCCGACTGGGACAAGCTGCTGGCCTACCCCAAGGCGCAACTGACCGAAGAAGAGCAGGCGTTTATCGACGGCCCCACCGAAGAACTCTGCGCCATGGTCAGCGACTGGGAAATCGGCCAGGCCATGGACCTGCCGCCCGCCGCCTGGGAGCACATCAAGACCCACGGCTTCTTTGCGCTGATCATTCCCAAGGAATACGGCGGCAAGGGTTTCTCTGCCTACGCCCACTCCCAGGTCGCGATGAAACTCGCCACCCGCAGCGGTGACCTGGCCTCCACGGTGATGGTGCCCAACTCCCTCGGCCCGGCCGAGCTGTTGCTGCATTACGGCACCGAAGAACAACGCAATCACTACCTGCCGCGCCTGGCGCGTGGCGATGATATTCCGTGTTTCGCCCTGACCGGCCCGCTCGCTGGCTCCGACGCCGGCGCCATGCCCGACACCGGCGTGATCTGCAAAGGCGAATGGGAAGGTAAGGAAACCCTCGGCCTGCGCCTGAACTGGGAAAAACGCTATATCACCCTCGGCCCGGTCGCGACCTTGCTGGGTCTGGCCTTCAAGGCACATGACCCGGACCATCTGCTGGGCGAAGAAGAAGACCTGGGCATCAGCCTTGCGCTGATCCCCACCGACACCCCCGGCGTGGAAATCGGCCGCCGCCACCTGCCGCTCGGCGCCGCGTTCATGAACGGCCCCAACTCCGGCAAAGACGTGTTCATCCCCCTGCAATTCCTTATCGGCGGCCAGGAGATGCTCGGCAAGGGCTGGATGATGTTGATGAACTGCCTGTCGGTGGGCCGTTCGATTTCCCTGCCTGCCGTGGGCACCGGCGCGGCCAAGTTCACCAGCCTGGTCACCGGCCAATACGCTCAGGTGCGCGAACAGTTCAACGTGCCGCTGTCAGCCTTCGAAGGTATCCAGGAAGCCCTGGCCCGCATCGGCGGCAATGCCTGGCTGATGGACAGCGCGCGGATGCTCACCGCGAATGCCGTAGACCTGGGGGAAAAACCCTCGGTGCTGTCGGCCATCCTCAAGTACCACCTCACCGAGCGCGGCCGCGAGTGCATCAGCCACGCCATGGATGTGCACGGCGGCAAGGGCATCATCATGGGCCCGAACAACTACCTGGGCCGCAACTGGCAAGGGGCGCCGATCTTCATCACCGTGGAAGGCGCGAATATCCTGTCGCGCAACCTGATGATCTTCGGCCAGGGTGCCATCCGCTGCCATCCCTTCGTGCTCAAGGAAATGGCGTTGGCCGGTCGCGAAGACCATGACCAGGCACTGAAAGAGTTCGATGGTTTGCTGATGCAACACATCGGTTTCGCCGTGAGCAACGCCGCCAGCACCCTGGTGCTGAACCTCGGCTTCGGCCACTTCGAGAAGGCGCCAGGCAACCGTCTGAGCCAAGGCTACTTCCGTGCGCTGAACCGTCAAGCCGCTGCGTTCGCCCTGCTGGCCGACCTGAGCATGATGCTGCTGGGGGGCGAGTTGAAACGTCGCGAACGCCTGTCCGCGCGCCTGGGTGATGTATTGAGCCACATGTACCTGGCGTCGGCGGCACTCAAGCGCTACCACGACCTGGATTCGCCCGACCACCTGGAGCCGCTGTTCGCCTGGGCCATGGAAGAAAGCCTCGGCGAGTCGGAACGCGCGCTGGATGAGTTGCTGAGCAACTTCCCGAACAAGATCCTCGGCTGCTTGCTGCGGGTAATCGTGTTCCCGTTCGGGCGTCGGCATACCGGGCCGTCCGATGCGCTGGATGCTGAAGTCGCTGCCGTGATCGGCCGCGCCAAGGGCGACCCGACCCTCGAAGAACTGCTGGCGGGCTGCTACCGCCCGCAATCGGCGGAAGATCCGGTGGGCGCCCTGCAACATGCCTATGACCTGCTTGGCGCCAGCCACCCGCTGCAGAAAAAACTGCACAGTGCGCTGAAAAGCGGCCAGATCAAACCGACTGCCGGCGAGCATGCCATCGACGCGGCATTGCACGCGGGCGTGCTGCAACCGGCCGAAGCGCAGACCCTGCGTAACGCCGAGGCAGCGCGGCGCAAAGTGATCGACGTGGATGATTTCAGCAAGGAAGAGCTGACCCACACTGAAGGCAAAGTCCGCTGATACCAGCGGTCATATAAATACGGGCGCGGGGGCTATATACTCTCGCGCCCGTTTTTGCTTTAGAGGACTTATCTCGTGTCCAACGTCGTTGCCGATCATCTCGTCTTGCTCGACCACCTGCGCAGCATCCTGGTTGCCGTCGGCGAAGCCGAACAGGTGCCCGAGGAAAGCCACACCCTGTTCCTGGAACGTTTCGACGAATTGCGCGCCCTGCTGCCGATCGACCCGATCGAAAGCCAGTACCTGGGCCAGGACCTGATGAGCCAGGTCATCCTGCGCTACCCGCAAATTGCCCACTTGGTCCCGCGCGACCTGCTGTGGTTCTTTGGCGGCGACTGCCTGCACTTCATGCCCGACGAAGAACTGGACCTGTACCAGGCCCTGGAAGAGCGGCGTTTTGAAGCTGAGCAGAACGACGAACCGTTCGACTGGAACCAGGAAAAACAGCTGCTGGCCATGCCGCAGGACCAGAGCAAGCACTGATTTTCAGACCTGCACAAAACCAAATGTGGGAGCTGGCTTGCCTGCGATGCGGGCAACTCGGTCTGTCAGCCAAACCGGGGTGATGCCATCGCAGGCAAGCCAGCTCCCACATTGCACCGCATTGCAACCCTACCTTCGGCGCAGTGTGGGTTCACGCGCCATACACTCCACCAGATAATCAATAAACACCCGCAACTTGGGGGGCAAGTACCGCGTCGGCGAGTGCAGCAACCACGCCTCGCCAGTGTAAGACGCAATAAAATCCCACGCCGGCAACACCTGCACCAACTGCCCCGTCTCCAAGGCATGGCGCGCGGTGAAGTACGGCAGGCTGCCAATCCCCACATGTTGCAGCACCGCATCCAGCCGTACGCCCGTGTGGTTCGCCGCATACCGCCCACGCACGCCCACCGTTACGGCCTTGGCGCCCTGGCGGAATTTCCAGCGTGAATCCCCTGGGGTTTCTCCGAGATAAATACAACTGTGCTCCAGCAAATCATGGGGGTGGCTGGGTGTGCCGTGCTCGGCCAGGTAGTGCGGCGTCGCGCACAGCAAATGCTCGATGGGCAATAATTGACGGCCAACCAACCCCGGCGGCGGGCTGTCGGTGATGCGGATACTCAGGTCGACATTGTCATCGATCAAATCCACATGCCTGTCCTCAAGGATCAATTGCACATCAACCTTCGGATAGCGCCGCAAGAACTCGGGCATATGCGGGTGCACCACAAAGCGCCCTACCGCCTTGGGCACACTGACCCGCACCAACCCCTCGGCCTCATGCGTGAACTGGCCACTGATTTCCATCACCGAACGCGCCGCGTTGACCATCTCCTGGCAACGCTTGAACACCTCTTCACCGCCTTCGCTCAAGCGCAACTTGCGTGTGGTGCGTTGCAGCAAGCGCGTGGCCAAGGCCTTTTCCAGGCGTGAAATGCTGCGGCTCACCGCCGAAGGCGAAACGTTCAGTTGCCGCGCGGCCTCGGAGAAGTTACCGGTTTCCACCACTTTGACGAAAACCGCCATTTCACCCAACAGCGGCAAAGGAAGATTGATGCTCATGACGCACAGGTCCATTGATAATTGAACGGATTATCACCCATCTACGCACTATTTATACTGCCCGTAGAACCCTGATGCGGATGTAAATGATGACCGAGCGCCTGTTTTTCACCCACGACCACCTGACCGCCGAGCTTGAAGTGCTGGCCTGCACGCCGCACGAAGGCCAGTTTGCGGTCACCCTTCAATCAACGATTTTCCATCCCCAGGGCGGCGGTCAGCCGTTCGACACCGGCTGGCTCGGCGACAGCAAGGTCATCCGCGTTATTCAGGAAGCAGACCGGGTGGTGCACTACGTGGACCAGCCCGTGGAGCCCGGCGCGATCATTGCGCGGGTCGATGAGCAGCGCCGCGCCCTGCACACGCGCCTGCATTCCGCCGGGCATTTGATCGGCAATGCCGGGGAAGCCTTGGGCTGGATGCCGATCAAGGCCCATCACTGGCCGGGCGAAGGCAAAGTCACTTTCATTCGTGGGGAGGCCGCCCGAAGCATGGATGCCGAGGTGATTCAGCAGCAGATCAACCAGTGGATCGCCGCTGGCTATCCACGGCATATGAACCTGGAAGACGGCAAACGGGAAGTCGGCTTTGGCGAGTTGCCCGCCTATGCATGTGGTGGCACTCATGTGCAGGCGTTGAGCGAGTTGGGCCAGGTGACAATTCTGGCCCTGTCGGAGAAAAAGGGCGCGCTGTCGGTGCGCTATGAAGTCGACTGACAGCGCGCACTCGCTGTTGTGACTACAGGAACGCTGAAGCCGAACTCGGCCGAATGTGGGAGCTGGCTTGCCTGCGATGGCATCAACCGGGTGTGTCTGATGTACCGAGGTGCCAGCATCGCAGCGGTGCGACGATTCGACAAGCCAGCTCCCACAGAAAGGCGCAGAAACCTATACCGCTATCGCCCCTGCCCGCCCCGCCTCCACCACAAACGACTTGAGTGTGGACACCGGGGCCAATGGATCACGCGGGTCCGTAATCACGCGAAAATCCGTCAGCATCTTCTGTTCAGTCAACGCCACCGATACATACCCGCGCTGGCGGCTGTCGAAAAACTTCACATGCGGGTTGAGCGGCAGCAACTGCGAGAACGCATCAAAAGGCGGGCCGTCCGAGGTGACCGACGAGCCGACAAACTCAGTGGCGACCACCGGCGAGTTCAAGTTATTGGCGTCGGCATGCAAATCCGTGGTCCAGAACGAATGGATATCACCGCCCCAGAACACCGGGTTTTTCACCTGCCTGCGCGTAATGGAGGCCAGCATCCGCTCACGATTGGCCATGTAGCCATCCCAACCATCGGTCCAACGCCCGGGCTCCTGAGTGACCGGGTCACGCTGGGTCAGCGGCGCTACCAGCAGGTCCTGGGCGATCACGTTCCACTGCGCCGACGACTCGGCAAACCCCCGGTCAAGCCAGGCTTCCTGTTCCCACCCGAGCATGGTGCGGCGCGGGTCGCGCAAGTCGGTGCAGGTGTTGTCGGCGATATGCCCCTGATGGCTGCCATTGGCTGGAATGCACGGTTGCTCGGAGCGGTATTGGCGGCCATCGAGCACGTGAAAACGTGCCAGGCGGCCGTAGTCCAGCCGCCGGTAAACGCGCATGTCCGGCCCCTTCGGCAGGCTGCTGGTGCGCAACGGCATGTGCTCGTAAAACGCCTGATAGGCCGCCGCCCGCTGCTTGAGAAATTGCGCCACCGGGATTTTCGGGTCCTGGGACCAGCGGTTGGCGTAGTCATTCTGCACTTCGTGGTCATCCCAGGTCGCCACACTGGGCGCGGCGGCATGCAGCGCCTGCAAATCCGGGTCGGTTTTGTACAGCGCGTAACGGTTGCGGTAATCGCGCAAGCTCACCGCATTGCCGCTGCCGTGGGGCCGGATGATCTTGCCCGAATCCAGCGCGTAGGAACTGTCGTAGATATAGTCGCCGAGGAAGAACACCAGGTCGGGCTGCTCCGCCGCCAGATGACGATAGGCGCTGAAGTAACCGCGTTCCCAGTGGGAGCAGGACACAAACCCCAACCGCGCCGAGGCCATGGCCTGCAAGGGCGGCGTGGTACGTGCCTGCCCCACCGGGCTTTGCGCGCCCAAGCCTTCAAACTGATACCAATACGGCCTGCCCGCCTCCAGCCCCGCAACCTCCACATGCACCGAATGGGCGAAACGTTCGCTCGCCGTGGCCTCGCCCTGGCGCACGATGCGCGTCATCGCCGCATCGCTGGCGACTCGCCAACGCACCGGCACCGCCTGGCGCAACCCGCCACGGCCGTCTGCGGCGTTGAACAAGGGGGCCAGGCGCGTCCAGATCACAAAGCCGTCGGGTAACGGGTCGCCCGACGCCACGCCCAAGGTGAAGGGGTAATCGATGCCGGCACTGCGCGCAAACGGGCTGAGGATCGAAAACGCCGTGGCAACCGCCAGCCCGCCCAGTACGCGGCGCCGGCCATGATCCACGCCACTCACAAGCAGCGCTCCCAGTCTTCGCGCACGGTGGCAAAGCCCAGCAAATCCTCATACACACCGTTTTTGAGAAAGGCCTGGCGCAGGCATCCCTCAAAACGCAGGCCGATTTTCTCCATGACCCGCGCCGATTCCTTGTTGCGGCCAAAGCATTGGCTGCCCACGCGTTGCAACCCCAACTGAGTGAACCCGAACGCCATCATCGCGCTCGCCGCCTCAGCGGCGTATCCCCGGTTTCGACAGTGTGCCGCCACCCAGCCACCGAGGTGGCCATAGTGATGGCGCGCATTGATCCGCAAGCTGACGATACCCACAAACTCACCGGTTTCGTGCACATGCATGCCCAGGTTGAGCAATTCGCCCGCACGGTATTTTTCCTCGATCGCGGCAATAAAGCTTTGCGCCGTTTCCAGGGTATAGGGCGATGGAATATTCGCCGTGTTATCCGCAATGTTCGGTCCGTTGGCGAGGGTAAAAAGCGCCTCGGCCTGGTCGCTTTCCAGCGCCCGCAAGAGTAGTCGCGATGTGGTCAATCGAGGCAATGCAGTCGGCATACGAGGTGGCTCGGAAAGTAAATTCTCCGAGAATGTACGTTCATTGTGTCAATTTCACTACGTCACAAAACTGCAAGGTAAATCTCCTGAAAGACGTTTCCTAGAGCCTTCAAAACGTAAATTAAAGTTAACCAATCGGTCATTTTTGGTTGTTAGCGTGTCGCCCCTAATTCAATGACGGGGTAACGGAATGAGAACCTGGGACGAACCCAAAAAACGCAAGGCGCACATCGAACTGATCCCGATGATCGACGTGATGATGTTCCTTTTGGTGTTTTTCGTACTGGTGAGCCTGAACGTGATTCCGGCCCTCGGCATGAAGACTCAGCTGCCCAGCGCCAGCAGTTCGCAGCAGCTCAAACCACAGAACAAATTCATCCTGACCCTGGGCCTGGAAGGCCAGCTGCAACTGGATGGCAAAGACCTCACGGTGGATGCCTTGGTACCGGCGTTGAAGGCGGCCGAGAAGCCGGACACCAAGTCGACGATCATCGTCAATAGTGACAAGGGCGTCGAGGTTTCGCGCCTGGTGGAAGTGATGGACACCCTGCGCCTGGGTGGCTTCACCTCCGTGTCCATTGCCACGCGTAAGTCCTGATCATGTACGCCTTGTTTCGTGCGCGACAGCTGCTGGGCAGTGTCCCGGCCCTGATCGCCCTGGTGCTGATTGCAATGGGCATCCAGTCACAGACATTGAAGGTCGAGCCGGTCTACGACGAGTCGGCAGTCGAGCTGGCGCTGGTCGAGCCCGAGCCGGAAGTGGTCCCGGAGCCGGTGGTGGAACAGGAGCCGCCACCGCCGGTGATCGAGGATGAAGAGGCCGAGCCGGCGCCTCCTCCACCGCCGCCCAAACCACTGCCTAAACCCAAGCCTGAGCCCAAACCCAAACCCGTGCCCAAGCCCGTGGTTGCCAAGCCAGCCCCAACGCCGACGCCGCCCCCGGTTGCCGCCAAACCGGCCCCCGCCGCTGTGGCACAGACCGCGCCGGCACCTGCACCGCCAGCGCCGCCGAAGGTCGATGGCCAGGCGCTCGAAGGCGGTTACCTCAAAGGCCTGCGCAACGAGCTGGACACCTACAAGCAATATCCCACCGGGCGCCAGGCGTCCCTCGAACGCCCCAGCGGCGAGGTGGTGGTGTGGTTGTTGGTAGACCGCCAGGGCCGGGTGCTGGACTCCGGCATACAAACCCAGACGTCAAGCATGCTGCTCAACCGGGCCGCTACCACCAGCTTGCGTCGCATCAAGCAAGTCAAGCCGTTCCCCGAGCAAGCCTTCGGGGGGCGCAATGAGCAGCGCTTCACCGCCACCTTCAACTACAGCGTGCAATAAGCACCCGACACCAGGACGACAGTGATGAGGTTCACACGGATTCATCTGGCACTCGTTGCCGCAAGCATGGGCCATGGGTTCGCCATGGCAGACACCGGCGACAGTGACGTCGGCACGATTGGCGTGCAGGGCAAGGCCACCTCCGGCGGCGGCTACATGGTGCAGGAAGAAAGCATCAAGGGCCGCTCCACCGTGACCAAGGAAGCGCTGGATAAACAGACCGCCACCGGCAACGCGATCGACAAGCTCAAGTACACCCCGGGCCTGAACATCTCCAGCGAAGACAACACCGGGCTGTCGGGCTTTCGCTTCACCATGCGCGGGCTCAACTCCGACCAGGTCGGGATGTCGGTGGACGGCATGCCGATCAACGACTCCGGCAACTACGCGCTGTATTCCAACCTGCTGGGCGACCCGGAAAACATCGACCAGATCTTTGTCACCCAAGGCTCGTCCGAGGCCGACGGCCCGCACATCGGCTCCAGCGGCGGCAACATCGGCATCGTGACCATTCGCCCGACCAAGGAAACCGGGGCGTTCGTCAAACAGATCGTCGGCAGCAACGCTACCCGCAAGACTTTTGCGCGGCTCAACACCGGCGAGGTCAATGGCCTGAGCAACTGGCTGTCGGTGTCGCACACCGAAGGTGACATGTGGCGCGGTTCGGGCGCGGTGCGTGCGGACAAGGTCGAGTGGAACAGCTTCTTCGACGCCGGCAACGGCAATACCGCCAACCTGATCCTCAAATACCACGAGCAGGACAACAACAGTTACAGCCAGCTGACCAAGGCGCAGTTCCAACAGTACGGGCGCAAGTACGACCCCTACCCCGCCAACCCGGCCCTGGGCAGCAACGGCAAGGTCAACAGCTACTACGCCTTGGCGCAGAACCCGTTCCAGACCTTTACCGGCGTGCTCAACACCCAATTCAAACTGGCCGACAACCTGGCCCTGTCCGTCATCCCGTATTACTACTGGGGCAACGGCAGTGGCGTGGGTTCGTCCAGCTATGCGCTGAACCGCGGCTCGAACCAGGGCGGCGTTTTCGACCTGGGTAACCTGCCCACCGCCGCGCAATACAACGCCGACGGCTCCTCGACCACTGGCGTGTACTACCGCCCTTCGCGCACCCAGACTTGGCGCCCGGGCATCACCACCAAACTGAACTGGGACCTGGGCGACCACAGCCTGCAATTCGGCTACTGGTATGAGCGCGCGCGCCAAAGCCAGACCCAGCCGTTCATTGCCCTGAAGAACAGCGGCAAACCAAGCGACACCTGGCCTGACGGCAACGCCGTGGTCGACGCCAATGGCAACACCGTGCAGGGCCGCGACCGCTTCACCATCACCCCGGCGCAAAAGGTCTGGGCCCAGGACACCTGGTACATCAATTCGGACTGGACCCTGATTGCGGGCCTGGCCTACATGAACGTCAAACGTGACGGCACCAACCACGGCAGCCTCACCGAGCAGCCGGAAAAACGTAACCAGAGCTACAACAAACTGCTGCCCAACGCGGGCCTGAAATACCAGCTGGATGAGCGTGACCAGTTGTTCTACAGCCTGTCTCGCAACATGCGGATTCCGCAGAACTACGTGCTGTACGACAAGGGCCTGGACTCGATCAACTCCAAGCCGGAAACCAGCTGGAACCATGAACTGGGCTGGCGCTTTACCGATGAAGACATGACGGTCGCGGCTACCTTGTTCTACATGCAGTTCAAGGATCGCCAGGTCTCGTCCAAGGACATCAACGGTGACTTCGCCGACATCAACGCCGGCTCCGTCAACAACAGCGGCCTGGAACTGGAGTGGAGCGGCCTGCTGCCCAACCACTTCAACTACTACACCTCCTACACCTACACCAAGGCCGAGCAGCAGGACGATTTGACCGTCTACAACGCCGGTAAGGCCATCGTGTTGCCCACCAGCGGCAAGCAGTTTGCCAACGTGCCGAAGAACATGCTGGCGGCCAACATCGGCTACGACGACGGCCGCTTCTACGGCACCTTCGGCGGCAAATACACCAGCAAGCTTTTTGGTGACTTGACCAACGATGAGGCGATTTCCGGCCGCACCATTTTCAACCTCGGCGCCGGTATCTACCTGCCCGTGGACAAGAAAGTGGTCAAGGACGCGACCCTGCGCCTGAACGTCGACAACCTGTTCGACAAGAAATACCTGGACGGCGTGTACACCACCAAGACCAACGCGGCCTCCTACAGCGGCTTCCGCGACGGCGACCCGGCGTACATCGTTGGCCTGGACCGCACGGTAACGGTTTCCCTGGAAGCCAATTTCTAATTGCGAGGTTAAGCAAACATGGACATGAACCTGCTCCACGACATCACCTTCTATGTGATGTACGCCGCCATGGCGATTGCGATCTTTATCAGCATCGAGCGCGGTATCTACTTCGCCTATGTGCGGCGCCAGGCCCGCGCACTGACCGAAGTGCTCGGCGCCAACGTGCACAGCGAGCGCGACCTGCCGGAAAGCCTGACCCGTCGCGACAGCCTGCCGCTGAACATGGTGCGCCCGATCCTCGCGCAAAAGGCCAGCCATGGCTCGCGCAAGGACCTGGACGATGAAATCGAAACCCAGTACCTGAAGACCCGCGCACCGCTGTCGCGCAGCCTGTGGATCATCGAAACCATCACCACGGCCGCGCCGCTGTTGGGTTTGCTGGGCACCATCCTCGGCATCATCGACACCTTCAAGGCACTGGCGTCGGCTGGCGTGTCCGACCCGGGCCAGATCTCCGGTGGCATCGGTACGGCCCTGTTCGCCACAGGCCTGGGGATTGCCATCGCGCTGTTCTGCGTGGTGTTCCACAACTTCTTCCAGGACAGCCTGGAGCGCATCAACGACCAGCTGAAAATCCTGCTGATCCGCGCTGCCACCGGTGCCCGTGTGCAGGGTGAAGTGCCGCACCTGGTGCCGACCCCGCTGCACAGCCGCACCGCCTGACCCCCATGTGGTGAGCGGGCCTGTTGTGGTGAGCGGGCTTGCCCCGCGTTGGAGTGCGAAGCGCTCCCAATTCAAACGACGCGGTGCAACTGGTAAACCGCGTCGTCAGGTTTTAGGGCTGCTTCGCAGCCCAACGCGGGGCAAGCCCGCTCACCACAGATGCTTCGTTCACCGCGTGATCTTAAGTAATTCACCCGCCTTTTTACCCGATGAGACGCCCCATGCCCCTCTCGATGAAGTTGCGTATCGCAGGCCTCGCCGCCTCTCTCCTCAGTCCGCTGGCCCAGGCGGACTTTTCGATTCCGGGGTTTGAACTGGTGCACACCGTGCCGGTGGACACCGCGCTTGCCAGCGCCGATTTGCGCCAGCCGGGGCCCGTCTGGATAGAGCTGTTCGATGGCGCAAAAAGCCACATTGATATCGGCCAGTTCTACGCCGCCGACCACCCCGGCTCAGTGATGGACACGGTGATCGAACACCTGGAAGCCGCCGGCAAACGCGGTGTGAAGATTCGCTTTCTGCTGGAAGAAAAAGGCATCAAATTGTCGGACGCTTCCACTCTGGAACGCTTGCGCGCAATCCCCAACCTGACCTTTCGCGTGTTGCCCTACAGCCAGTTGAGCGGCGGAATCATCCACGCCAAATACATGGTCGTCGACGGCAAGCAGGCGTTTGTCGGCAGCCAGAATTTCGACTGGCGCTCGCTGGAACATATCCACGAAACCGGGCTGCGCATCAGCGATGCCACCGTGGTCGGCCAGGTGCAGGCGATCTTCGATCAGGACTGGAATGCCCAGGCGGCGCTGAGCGCCAACACACCCGTGCCGCTGCCGGCAGCAGGCCAAGAACCTGCGCGCACCGGCAATTATCTGGTGGCCAGCCCGCAACGCTACAACCCGCCCGGCGTGGGCGACTCACAACTGGAACTGCCGCGTCTGCTGGGCGAAGCGAAAAAGGAAGTGCGCGTACAGCTGCTGGACTATGCGCCCCTGTCCTACGGGCCCGATAAAACCCGCCCCTACTACGCCGTAATCGACAACGCCGTGCGCGCCGCCGCTGCACGCGGGGTGTCGGTCAAGCTGATGGTGTCCAATTGGAACACCGACGCGCTGGAACTGCCCTACCTCAAGAGCCTCGCGGTGCTGCCCAATATCGAGGTCAAGATCGTCACCCTGCCCGAAGCCAAACAAGGGTTTATCCCGTACGCGCGGGTGATTCACAGCAAGACCCTGGAAATCGACGGGCAAGTGGCGTGGGTCGGCACCAGCAACTGGCTGGGCGGCTACCTGGATAACTCGCGCAACCTGGAAGTGGTGATGCGCAGCGAGGCGATGGCCAAGCGTATCGGGGAACTGCATGAGCAGTTGTGGGATGGGCCGTATGCCAAGGCGCTGGACGTAGCGGCGCAGTATCCGGAGCCACATCCCGGCAAGCCTTAATCCTTCATGCACCACAAATCCCCAGTGGGAGCTTTTGTGGCGAGGGAGCTTGCTCCCGCTGGGTGCGCAGCGCCCCCAAAAGCTTGCGACTGCTACGCAGCCGAGCGGGAGCAAGCTCCCTCGCCACAACAAGCCCGCTCCCACATTTGGACATTCGACATTCCTGGCATTCGAGTACGACATTTCCCACACCAACGTCTCCCAATCCCGAGCGTGGTGATGGTAGTGTGTGAAAATGTTTCTGACAGTTCGATCAGAAACCCCTTACTCACGACCTGCAAAGGAATGCTCTATCCATGCACTTCCCACTGAAAAAAATCGTGGCGGCCACCTTGTTCGCCGCCAGCCTGTCGGCCGTCGCCAGCCCTGCTTTCGCCAACATCACCGAGCAGCAAAGCGCAGCGATTTTGAAGAGCTTCAGCGAAACACCCGTCACTGATTTCCGTGTTTTCCTCGGCACCCTGGCCAAGGGCGACCTGGGCAAAACCGCTGACGTGGCACCGGCCATCAGCGCCTTTCTCGACAACAAAACCCTGAACGCCGACCAGCAGAACGAAATCAACCGCCTGCTCGGTATTTATACCCGCGTGAAATACGGCAAGGCCGCCCTCGAAACCCTGCGCGAACTGGTGGAAATCCCGACGTTCAACGTCGACGGGCTGCCGCAGTACAAGAACCCGGAATTCCTCAAGATCGCCGCAAAGATTGAAGCCTTGGCCAAAGCCTTTAACCTGACCTTCCGCAACATCGATAACCGCGTCTACGAGATCAGCCTGGAAGGCAGCGGCGATGAAGTGGTGGGCATTCACGCCCACGCCGACGTGGTGCCGGTCACCCCGGAAAACTGGGTGCTCAAGGACGGCACCAAACTTGACCCGTTCAAGGTCACGCTGATCGGCGACCGCATGTACGGTCGTGGCACCGAGGATGACAAAAACGGCATCGTCGTGGCGATGTATGCGATGAAAGTGATCAAGGAAGAGAAGCTGCCGCTGGCGCGCAACTTCAAACTGCTGGTGGACACCACCGAAGAAACCTCCGGCGACGCGATCCCCTACTACTTCGAACACAACCCGACGCCGCAATACAACCTGGCGCTGGACGGCGGCTACCCGGTGGTGATCGCCGAGAAAGGCTACGGCACCGTCATGGCCACCTTCCCGGTGCGCAAGGGCGAAGGCAAGGGCGCGGAGATCATTTCGATGACCGGCGGCATGGCGACCAACCAGATTCCTTCGGTGTCGGTTGCGACCCTGGTCAGCGACAAACCGGCTGAATTGGCGGCCAGCCTGGAGAAAGCCGGGGCGGATTACGCCAAGGCCAACGGTGGCGATTTTGAAGTCGCCGCCACCGTGGTCGGCAAAGACGTCAAGCTGACGGTCACCGGTGTGTCGGCGCACTCGTCCGCGCCGCAAACGGGCGTCAACCCGGTCGCGCGCATGCTGGAGCTGATCCACAGCGTTGACGGCAAGATCGCCCTCAAGCACAACCACATCACCGACGCCGCGCGTTATGCCGCCGACAACTGGGGCCTGGACTACCTGGGCGGCAAACTGGGTGTGGGCTTCTCCGACGATTTCATGGGGCCGCTGACCACCTCGCTGACCTTTGTCGGTCAGGATGCCAAAGCGTTCAAACTGGCGGTGAACCTGCGCGTGCCGAAGGGCAAGTCGCCGGAGAAACTCAAGGCTGAAATCGCCGACAAGCTCAGCGCCTGGGACAAAAAGTCCAAGGTGAAAGTGGGCTTCACCTACTCGGTGGCCGCGCCGATGTACCGCAACCCGGAAGGCGAATGGGTCAAAGCCCTGCTGGCCGTTGCCACTGAAAACCTCGGCATGGAGCACAAGTTCGGCACCTCCGCCGGCGCGACCTCCGTGCATGAGCTGCCCAACGGCGTGCAATTCGGCCTGGCGCGCCCGGAAGAGAAATACACCGGGCACACCGACGGTGAGTTCAAGACCGTCAACCAGTTCCTGCTGGACCTGCAAATCGTCACCGAAATGATGGGCCGCGTCGGGCAGTTACCGAAGCTCTGACACCTTTTGAGCCCGCCGCAATGGCGGGCTCATCGCATCAGGATATCTTCGAAAAACGCGCCGATCGGCAAAGTGGGGTGGCAGAGTTGAATCTCCAGTACCCACACCATTTCACTGGGTGTTATCTCAAGGTCAGCCAAATCCGTATTGCCGAACAACGCATGGGGAAAGTCCGCGATGCGGTGGCCTGCGAGGTTGCGTGACAGGCGCCAGCCTTTGGACACGGCGCGGTCTTCGGCAAAGTCGTAGAGCTCGCAACCGGTCATGCCATGCAGCCAGGCTTCGCGGGTTTCATCAAAGACTTCATGCAACGCCTTGCGGCAAGCCAGGTGCAGCGGCGCCTCACCGAAGATGAAGGTATCGCCGTAGTCACCCTCGTAGCCATCCCACACCGGGCCAAGGTCCACCACCACGATGTCACTGGGGCGCAGGGTGCGCAGCGGGTCGATCCCTTCCCGGGGCGGGCGCACCGTGTCGTCGCCAAAGCGGATGTAGGTCGGGTGCCAGGTATGCGAGGCGCCCATGGCTTGCAGCGTTTGGCTGGCCATTTCCAGGGCGGCGCCGGTGGTCATGCCGACCTTCAAGTGGCTGGCGATGGCGGCCAGCGCGCGCACGGTTTTTTCACGGGCGGCGAGCATGCCGTCCAGAGAATAGCGGGGCCCGACTTTTTCCCAGGTTTCATCCAGTGAATCGAGCAGCGTGCCGACGCTCTCCTGGCCGCTCGGTACAAAGGCTTCGGCGACAAACCGATGGCTCGGCAGACCAGCGGCCAGGCAGTCCGTGCGTGCCTGAGCAATCATGGCGCCGTTACCGCAGGCATACACCTGGGCTGCGGCCCAGTGATGGCCGTGGCTCAGCGCAACTTCCTGCAGCCGACCTTCGGATGCCAATACCGGGTGCCAATGAAAACGCGGGTGGTCGATCACCGATTGGTCGAGAAATGCGCGGTCGTAAAAGTCAGACGCCTGCGCACCGCCCCAGTAAAACGTCACCTCCACATCGCGTTTCAAGGCCGTCTGCAGAATCGGCTTGATACCCGCGTAGCCGGTGCCCGTGGCGAACAGTACGACGGGCGCGGCGTCATCGTCCTGCCAGGTGCAGGCACCAAACGGCCCTTCCAGTTGCAGCAGGTCGCCCGCCTCAAGGTCGCCCAGAATGGCCTCGGAAAACAGGCCGCCGCTCACCCGGCGAATCTGAAACACCAGGCGCCCGTCGCCCTCGGCCGGCAGGTTGGCGATGGAGAAGCAGCGCGAGTCGCCACCGGCCAGGCGGAACTTGAGGTACTGGCCCGCCCGCACGGCCAACGGCAAATCCGGCATCACCACCAGCTCAATGATGCCGGGGCTGAGTGCGCGTTTGCTCAACACCGTTGCTTCGACGACCAGCGCGGGCGTGTCCAGCGACCAGCCGGGAATCTCCAGGCGCATGTCGCCGCAGGCGTGGCTTTGGCACAGCAGCATTTCATTCGCCGCCAAGGGGTAGCTGGGTGCCGGGGCGCCCGGTGCCAGTGGCTTGGCCCGGTATTCGCCCTGCGCGACCACGACCTTGCAGGAACCACACGCCCCGCGCCGGCAAGAGAACGGCACAGGCAGACCGCTGGCGAGCATGGCGTCCAGCAACAGTTCGTCGCCCGCCTCAAAGGTCGTGCCCGAGGGGGAGAGTTCGATGACATGGTGTGGGTTCATAAAGACCTCGGGATGGGTGAGGCCTTGATTGTTGCGCTAGACTGGGCCCATTAGAACCTCCAGTTTTGGATACTTCAGATGGTCCAGATGCGAAAATGGCGCCCCTTGCTCAAGCTGGATGAAGGCGCAGCCCAGGCGACCTATCGCAAGATCACCGAAGGCCTGGTGGCCGCGATTGTCGAGGGGCGCCTGCCGCCGGGCACCCTGCTGCCGGGCACGCGGGAAATGGCGCAGCTGCTCGACGTCAACCGCAAGACCGTGATCCTGGCCTACGAAGAAGCCTTGACCAAAGGCTGGCTGGTCAGCGAGCCGCGTCGCGGTACGTTCGTCAATACGCAACTGGCCGCCAAGCCCGCTGCCCGCCCCGCGCAGCAGTCCTTTGCACCGCGAATCCTGGACCAGGCCGTCGTCCCGTATTTCACCCAGAACGCCCAGGTGATTGCCTTGCAGCATCGGCATGATGCGCTGTTTTTCGACAACGGCGCCTGCGACCATCGGCTGTTGCCGCAAGCCGTTTTGCATCGTTATTACCGCAATGCCCTGCGCAGCAGTTTTGCCTCCAACACTGTGCGCTATGGCAGTGAAGGCACGGGCTATCACTTGCGTTGCGCGCTGGCCGAGATGCTGCGCAGCAACCGTGGGCTGGCGGTCAGCGCCGAGAATATCTGCCTGACCCCGGGCACCCAGGTGTCGCTGTTCCTGACCGCCAGCCTGCTGATCAAACCCGGTGACGTGGTGCTGGTGGAGCGCCTGAGCTATCCGCCGGCGTGGGAGATTTTCCGCAGGCTCGGCGCGCAATTGGTCACCGTCGACATGGACGAGGAAGGCTGCCGCACCGACCACGTTGAACAGCTGTGCCAAACCCACGAAGTAAAGCTGATTTACCTCACCCCGCACCATCAGTTTCCCACCACCGTGAGCCTGCACGCGGCGCGTCGGCAGCAGCTGTTGGCGCTGGCGGCACGGCACAATTTCTGTGTGATCGAGGAAGACTACGACCACGAATATCACTTCAACGGGCGACCGTACCTGCCACTGGCCAGCGACAACGCGCAGCGCCATGTGGTCTATATCGGCTCGCTGTCCAAGGCCCTGGGTTCGACGTTTCGCTGCAGCTACGTGGTCGCCCCCACGGATGTGATCGAGGCCCTGCAAGGCAGCGCCGCACTGGTCGTCGGCGACACCGACGCCGTCGCACAGAAAATGCTGGCTGACTTGATCAACGACGGTGAATTGAAGAAGCACCTGCGCCGGGTGTCGAAAGAGTACGCGGCACGCCGCGAAGTGTTGCAGGGCTGCCTGCATGAAGGCTTCGGCGAGCGTATCCAGGTGCGTGAGCCGGAAGGAGGCCTCGCGTTGTGGGTGCGCTTGCGGGATGCAACCGATGTGGACCCGTGGGTGACACGCGCCCTGGACCACGGGGTGGTGGTGCGCAGCGCCCGCCAGTTTTCGCCCTTGGGGTTACCGGAAAATGCACTGCGCCTGGGCTTTGCTTCGCTGGACCGGGATGAGATTCGCCAAGCCACGCTGCGCCTGGCGAGGGCGCTGGACGCGCGTTGAAGGTACCGATAAACAAAAACGCCGGTCATCACTGACCGGCGTTTTTGTTTAGAGAGGGAGCAGGAACCGCGACTTCTCTTCGGCCCGGGCGAGTTCGGGGAACTCCAGCAACAACGCTCTGTTGCCCCGGCCAATGTGCGCCATCACCGCCCGGGTAATGTACTCACGCACCATACCGGTGGAGACGTAATACATGGCCCAGGCTTGTTCGGGCGTACAGTGACCGATCTGTTCCTCAATCTCCGAGTACGCGTTGTCATCATCCGGCTGCACGCCGCGCTGATAATCGATTTGGCCCATGCTTTCTCCCCCTCACTGGCGCGCCTGAATCAGTCGCCGATCACGTACCGCTCTTCACCTTGGTCCAGACACGTGTGCGGATCCGCTCCAGTTTCAACGGCAGCGGTTCCAGTGGAACCAGCGTGGCGATGGTTTCTTTGGAGGGATAAATCCAGGGGTTGTCGCGCAACTTCTGTTCGACAAGCACCGTGGCATCCTTGTTGGCGTTCGGGTAAAGCGTGTGGTTTGAGCTCTTGGCGATCACTTGCGGTTCAAGCATGTAGTTGATGAACGCCAGCCCCTGCCGGGCATGTGGAGCGTCTTTGAGCAGCACAAAGTTTTCAGACCATACCAGCCCGCCTTCGCGAGGCAGGCTGTAGGCAATCTTGCGCCCGGTGTTGTTTTTTTCGTTGATGGCCTGCGCCGTCAGCGCCCCGCTCGCCCAGCCCACGACCACACAAATATTGCCATCGGCAAAGTCAGCGTCGGTTCTGGAGGAGTCGAAATAGAGAACGTAGGGGCGGATTTTCAACAGCAGCGCCTGGGCCTTCTGGTAATCCTCAGGGTTCTGGCTGTTGCTCGGCAGCCCGAGGTAATGCAAGGCGATGGAAATGATTTCGCTCGGTGAGTCGAGCATCGCCACGCCACACGACTTGAGCTTGCTGATGTTCTCTTCCTTGAAGATCAGGTCCCAGCTGTCCACGGGGGCGTTATCGCCCAGTGCGGCTTTGACTTTATCAACGTCGTAACCAATGCCGGTGGTGCCCCACAAATAAGGCACGGCGTACTTGTTACCAGGATCGTTGGTCGCCAGCAGGGCGAGCATTTCCGGGTCGATGTGGGAGAAGTTGCTCAACTGGCTACGGTCCAGCGGCGCCAGCACGCCCGCCTGGATCAGGCTTGGCAGTACATTTGAAGTGGCGACTACGACGTCATACCCGGTGCGCCCGGCCATGACTTTGCTCTGCATGATTTCGGCGCTGTCGAAGGTATCGATGTGGATTCGAGTACCGTCTTTTTGCTCGAATTCCTTGGGCGTTTCCGGCGCGATCAACCCGAACCAGTTGTACAGATTCACCCTGGATTCAGCCGCCCTGGCGGGCGCACTCACAGCAACGCAAACAAGCGAGGCCAATAAAATGGCTCGCAAATGTGATTGACTCATCCAACTTTCCTTGTCAAAACGACAGGCCTTCATGGCCCTTATCCATTGGGTGGTGAATATACCCGGCAGCGTCGAATAGTAAATACCTACAAATACTTAGCTTTGAGCCAAGAACACCTAACCCTAAAGGGGTAGAACATGTCACTCGACCTTCATAACCTCGCCTGGCATCGATCCGCCGGGATGCTGATCATGCAGTTGAACCGCCCCGCCTTCTGGAGCTCGCTGGTTCGCGTGCTGAATGAATATGTGCAGATCGATAACTGGGTTGTCCTGGTGTTCAGCGATCAACAAGTCAACGTTGTCAGCGTGACTGAGGTCGCCGACGCGGAGGAGCTGGACGCCCTGACGCAACGCTATGTCAAAGGCCTTTATCTGCTGGATCCCTTTTACATTGCCAACCGCGAGAACCCCCAGAGCGGTTTTTTCCACCTGTCCGACATTGCGCCCGAGCACTTCATCACCACCGAGTACTACCATCAGTATTTCGCCCAATACATCAGCGCGGATGAAGTGCAATACAACGTGCAACTCGACGCAGATAGAACCCTGTGTATTTCATTTGGCAGCAACGCGCGATTCAGCCCGGAGCAGATCGCCACACTGGAGATCATCAAGCCCTGGGTGCTGGCCTTGATGCATCAGCGTATGTGCTTTGAGATTGACGTCGAAAAAAACCTCAACGAGCCGCCCCCCTGGTCGGAAGCGATCCTTCAACTGGGCACGCAGATCACCGCTCGTGAAAAGGACGTCCTTAAATTATTGCTGAGCGGTTTCTCAAATAAAGAGATTGCCGGCAAATTGTCGCTCTCGGCCGAAACCGTAAAGGTGCACCGGCGTAACCTCTACAACAAGCTGAGCATCAAGTCACAGTCCGAATTGTTCGCACGTTTTTTCATGCCGAAACAAGATGCCCACGCGGTGAATTAAATTCGCTTCATTCAGTTCGCCGCGCCAAGGAACGGCAGCGCCAGGTACAACTTGATCACAATCGCGTTGGTGATATCGATGAAAAACGCCCCCACCATCGGCACCACCAGAAAGGCAATCTGCGAAGGGCCGAAGCGTTGCGTCACCGCCTGCATATTGGCAATGGCGGTGGGGGTGGCACCCAACCCGAAGCCGCAGTGCCCTGCCGCCAAAACGGCTGCGTCGTAGTGGCTGCCCATGACCCGGAAGGTGACGAAAATCGCGAACAGGGCCATCAGCAACGCCTGCGCTGCCAGCAGAATGACAATGGGCAAGGCCAGTGCAGCCAGATCCCAGAGCTTGAGCGACATCAGGGCCATCGCCAGGAACAACGACAAACTGATATTGCCCAGCAGCGACACCTCACGCTCGAACACCTGATGCCAGCCGAGTGCCGACAAACCGTTGCGCAGCACCACACCCACAAACAGCACACAGACAAAGGTTGGCAGCTCCCACGCCGAGCCTTGAATCAACCCGCTCAGGAAGGTACCGACCTGCAAGCTGATCGCCAGCAAGGCCAGTGTTTCGATAAAAGAGAATGAGGTGATCATGCGTTCCTGATGAGGTTGTTCAAACCCCTTTGGCAGGCGCGGTTGTGCATTCTCGACACCGGGTACCCGGACCCGTTTTATCAGCAGGCGCGCCACTGGGCCGCCGATCAGGCCACCCAATACCAGCCCAAAGGTCGCCGAGGCAATGGCCAGTTCAGAGGCCGAAGCCAGGCCATACTTCTCACTGAAGACTGCCGCCCACGCGGCGCCGGTGCCATGCCCACCCGACAAGGTGACAGAGCCTGCCAACAACCCCATCAACGGATCCAGGCCCAGCACCTGTGCGAGTGCAATGCCCATGGCGTTTTGCATCACCAGCAAACCCGTCACGACCAACAGGAAAACCCCCAGCACCCGCCCGCCTTGTTTCAGGCTTGCGAAGTCAGCGTTGAGGCCAATCGTGGCAAAAAACGCCAACATCAGGGGGGCCTGCAACGAAGCGTCGAACCGGACTTCGATACCTGCCAGCACGCGCAACGCCAACAGTAACGCAGCGACCAACAACCCTCCCGCCACAGGCTCGGGAATGCTGTAGGTGCGCAAAAAACCGATTCGGCCAACCAGCCAGCGCCCCAGCAACAGCACCAGGGAGGCCGCGACCAGCGTGGAATAGAAATCAAGTTGAAGCATGTGGGCAGCTCTCTGGTGTCAGCAAACAAAAGAAGCTGGCCAGAGTAGAGATCATGAAGCAGGCGCACACCTGCACAACTGTAAGTACAGATTATTTCCAGGCACCTGGAAATCAGTCCTACACGCGAGTCAGATAAAAAGTCAGCACAAACAAAAACGCCGATCATTGCTGATCGGCGTTTTCGTTAAATATGGAGCGGGAAACGAGACTCGAACTCGCGACCCCGACCTTGGCAAGGTCGTGCTCTACCAACTGAGCTATTCCCGCAAATGGCGTCCCCTAGGGGACTCGAACCCCTGTTACCGCCGTGAAAGGGCGGTGTCCTAGGCCACTAGACGAAGGGGACACACAACTGAAACACATGGTATGTATTTCAGTGTCCAGAGATTAAATCCGAAGATTATGCCCTGGTTTCACTCAGTGCCACCCTAGGGCAACACTGCTTAAATTTGGAGCGGGAAACGAGACTCGAACTCGCGACCCCGACCTTGGCAAGGTCGTGCTCTACCAACTGAGCTATTCCCGCATATTGGCGTCCCCTAGGGGACTCGAACCCCTGTTACCGCCGTGAAAGGGCGGTGTCCTAGGCCACTAGACGAAGGGGACACACGTACAACATTCACTCCCTACCGCGTTTCGCTGTGTGCTTTACGCTGTAAGTGGCGCGCATTCTATGGATGGATTGAAAGGTCGTCAACCCCCAAGGATAAATTTATTTAAATCAATGACTTCGCCCCTCTTTCCGGGCCTTTGCGCCACGTTGCCCTGTCCGGACCTTGACGCCTATATTCTGGCGCCCGACAAGGCGCTATAGTTCGCTCGGGCAAATGATGGCAATGTGCATCCACACGGATAACGCCTACCTATATAGAAGAAACTCCCTGGGCAACTGGTCGAACAGTCCTATCCGCCAGGTGGCCCAGTCACTACACTCAACAGCAAACCCTATAAAGAGGTCACACCGGTGACACCACTCATGATCACCCTGCTGGTAATAGCCGGGATCGTAATACTGATCGCCATTGGCTACATGAACCACGTGGTGGAAAACAACAAGCTGGAAAAGAAACGCACCGAGATCGAGCTTAATGATCGGCTGCGTCGTTGCGGGGAAATCACCGAGACCTTCCCTGGCCAGTTGATGACTCCAGCGCTCAAGTTGTTGCTCACTCGTCTGGAACTCAACGTCAACCAGCGCCTGCTGGCCCTCAACAAGTCCAGTGCACCGCTCAAGGCGCGCATCACCGAATTGAATACGCTGGTGGCTCAGGGCGAATCGATCCCCGTCACCAACCCGCCCTCCCCGATCCAGACCGAAGCCAAGGCCAAGGACGTGCGTTTCCTGCTGGAAGCGCTGCACGGCCAGGTAACCCGTGCCGCCCAGGACGGTTTCCTGCCGGCCAACGAGGCCAAGCACTGGATCAAGGAAATTCGTCATATTCTGGTATTGCTGCACATCGAGTTCTTCAACAACCTCGGCCAGCACGCCCTGCAACAGGGCCAGCCGGGCCAGGCGCGCCTGGCCTTTGAACGTGGCGTGCAGTACTTGCGCAAGCAGGCGGAACCGGTGGTCTACAGCGCCCAGCTGCAATTGCTCGAGAAACAACTGGCCCGGGCCAATTCGACCGTGCTGACCAACAGCAAACCGGCGGAAGATGAGGTCAACGAGCTGACCGAAGGCCTGAAAGTGGTAGACACCGACGCAGACTGGAAGAAAAAAGCCATCTACGACTGATCGCCCTTCCCCCAATGTGGCGAGTTCCTCGCCACATGCCATCAAATTGCACCTATCCCCTCGCCCCCGACTAGCGTAAAAAAGTGCCCCTCACTCCGTGAAGTTAGAGGCCTGCTATGCCCGTCGCCGTGATTGATGGACAACCGCTGCATTATCTCGACCAGGGCACCGGCCCGGTCGTTCTGCTGGGTTCAAGTTACCTGTGGGGCCATGAGATGTGGGCCCCGCAAATCGAGGCTTTGTCGCAACAGTATCGTGTAATCGTTCCCGAACTATGGGGGCATGGCGAATCCGGCCCGCTGCCTGCGCAAACAAGCTCCCTGGACGATCTGGCGCGCCAGGCCCTGGCCCTGCTGGATCAGTTGGACATTGCCCAGGTCAACCTTGTAGGCCTTTCGGTCGGCGGCATGTGGGGCGCACGCCTGGCACTGCTGGCCCCCGAGCGCGTCAACAGCCTGGTGTTGATGGACACTCATTTGGGTGCCGAGCCCGAGGCCACGCGCCAGTACTATTTTTCGCTGTTCAAGATGATCGAAGATGCCGGCGCCATTCCTGAGCCGTTGCTGGATGTGGTCGCACCCATCTTCTTCCGCCCGGGTATCGACCGCGAATCGGCGCTGTATCAGGATTACCGCCAGTCGTTACAGGCATATTCCCGGGAGCGCCTGCTGCACAGCATCGTGCCCCTGGGCCGTGTGATCTTCAGCCGCGCCGATATCCTGGACCAGCTGCCGCACCTGGACGCCGACACCACGCTGGTCATGTGCGGCGAGCAAGACAAGCCCCGCCCACCCGCCGAATCACAGGAAATGGCCGAGCTGATCGGCTGCAGCCTGATTCTGATTCCCGAAGCCGGGCATATCAGCGCCAGGGAGAACCCGGACTTCGTCAATGAAGCACTGCTGACCTTCCTCGCCAACAACGCCTGACACGCTCCCCTGTGACCGCTGCATTCAAGCGGCGATCACAGGCGGAAATGCCCCACCATCCCCTTGAGCTCGGCCCCCAACTGCGCCAGTTGGATGCTCGACGCGGCATTGCCCTGCATGCTCAACGCCGACTGGTCGGCACTGGCGCGAATGCTGGTGACGCTGCGGTTGATCTCTTCGGCCACTGAGCTTTGCTCTTCAGCGGCAGCGGCAATCTGCTGGTTCATCTGCTGGATCAACGACACGGCGGCGGCGATGCTGCCCAAGGCACTTTCGGTTTCCAGCGCATCACTGACCGCCAGTTTCACCAGTTCACCGCTGTGCTGGATTTGCTGAACGGACGATTGCGCGGCATTGCGCAAGGTACTGACCAGGCGTTCGATTTCTTCGGTCGATTGCTGGGTGCGCTTGGCCAACGCACGCACTTCATCGGCCACCACCGCAAAGCCACGGCCCTGTTCACCGGCACGGGCGGCTTCAATGGCTGCGTTAAGGGCGAGCAAATTGGTCTGTTCGGCCACGCTTTTGATCACACTCAACACGGTGCCAATGTTCTGTATCTCCGTACTCAAGCTTTCGATGCTGGCACTGGCGCTGGTGCTGGAGGTAGCAAGCAACTCGATACGCTGCAGGCTCTGGCGCACCACCTGCTGACCGCTGTCGACCTTGTCGTCGGCTGTCTGCGCGGCTTGCGCGGCCTCTTCGGCATTGCGCGCCACGTCGTGCACGGTGGCGGTCATCTGGTTCATCGCCGTGGCGACCTGTTCGGTTTCTTCCTTCTGGCTGCTGACCTCGACGTTGGTCTGCTCCGTCACGCTGGACAGCGAATGCGCCGAGCTGGCCAATTGCTCAATACCCGCCTGCAACCCGCTGACCATATGGCTCAGGCCGTTGCCCATCTGCTGCATCGCCTGCATCAACTGGCCGATTTCATCACGCCGATTGACCTCCATGCGCCCACTCAAGTCGCCGGAAGCAATTTGCCGGGCGACGGCGATAACGCTGCGCAGGGGCGCGACAATCAACCGGGTGATGACCCACGCCGCAATCAGGCCCACCAATAACGCCAGGGCCGAGGAGCCGATGATCAGCAGCGCGCTTTTCTTCAATTGCGCCTGCATCGACTCATCTTCAGCGGTATAGGCCTGGTTGACCCGGCTGACCACGTCGTCAGCGCGATCATGCAACTGTTTGTAGACCGCCTTTTCCTGTGCCAGCAGCCCGGTGTACTCGCCAAGTTTTTCGCTGAATGAGGCGATATGCCCGGACACTTCATTGAGCACGGTCTGGTAACCGGCATCCTTGACCGAGGTTTTCAGCAGTTCCACCTGAGCCAGGGCCTGGTCAGCCTGCTCGATCTTGCCCTGCCCGGCATCGTCGGCATCCGCCTTGCGGCTCTGGTCCAGGCGCACCCGCGCCTCGTTCATGGCTTGCAACATCAACCGCGAAACCTGGCTGACCTGGCCCGCCTGTTCGATAAACTCGGCGCCGTCCTTGCCCTGGCTTTCCTTGAGGCCATAGGCACCATCGTCTGCCAGGCCGGCCTGCAATACATCAAGGTTGTTGGCCACGCTGGACACCGACCAACTGGCCATTTCCAACGCGAGGTCTTTGGTCTGGGTCAATTCGACAAACTCGTCGAACGCCTTTCGATAAGCCGCCAGCGCGTGTTCGACGTCGGTCATCACCGGCACGTTGGCCGCAGACTGCGCCTTGAGGCTGGCGGCCAGCGCCGCGAGGGCATCCACATTTTCATGCAAGGCATCGACGGACTTGGGGTCAGCGTGCAGCGCGTAATCCTGCTCGATCAAGCGCACCTTGAGCAGGCCGCTGTTGAGCGAAGACATCGCCTTGAGCCCTTCGAAACGCTGGCCAACCGTTTGCAGGGACCACACGCCGATGGCGGCCACCAAAGCCGTCAGCATCAATACCAACAAGAAGCCCAAGCCCAGTTTTTTCGCCATACCGAGGTTGGCGAAGCGTCGTTGCACGGCCGAAATCATTGCACTTGATCCTCTTGCAATGGCAGATGCCATCAAGCCCGGTTTCCATGAGGCGAGATTCGCAACCACGCGCCACCGACACAAGGGATTGGCGCCACAATAATGGCAAAAAGCTACACGCCCGTCGTTTTCAGAATGGTCGAGGTCGATCTGGCGGGCCCCATGGCGCGGAACAGCGCGAGTGCCCGCTGATCATCCGCGCAGGCCACATTGATGCGTAACCAATCGCTGTGTTCGCCCGTTGGGCTGAACAGGGCTGCGGGCGACAACAGGACGCAAAGTCGCCGGGCGCTGGCCTGCAGGCGTGTGCGGTCGCCAGCGCCAGGGCGGGCCCATACAAACATGCCCCCCGCAGGCTCGGCAAACACTTCCCACTCCTCGTCCTCCAGCACCTGCAAGGTAGCGGCCATTTGTGCATTCAAACGCTTGCGCAAGCGTTGCACCCACTTACGGTAAGTGCCATTGGCCAGCAGCGTAGCCACCACCGATTCGGCAAAGCGTGATGTGCTGATGCCCGTCAATGTCTTGAGGCTGGCAATTTGCGCAATGAGTGTGGCATTCGCGCTGAGGTAGCCCACGCGCAAGGCGCTGCTGAGGGTCTTGGAGAAACTTGAGACGTAGATCACCCGCTCCTCATGGGCCAGTGCCGACAGCCGCGTGCAACTCGCGTGCTGGAGGTCGCCGTAGACGTCCTCTTCGATAATCAGGAAGTCGTCACTGTGCGCCAGTTGCAGCAAACGCTCGGCGACAGGCCGGCACAGGCTGGTCCCCGTAGGGTTGTGATACAGGCTGTTGATGAACAGGCATCTGGGACGATGGCGTTGCAGCAGGGCCTCCAGTACCCGGATATCCGGGCCGCCCGGGATACGCGGCACTTCCAGCAGTTTGACGCCATGGCGCTCCAGTTGGCGATACAGGTTGGCATAGCCCGGGGTCTCGACCACGACAGTATCGCCGGCCTTGAGCAGTGTGCGTATCAACAGGTCCTGCGCATGGCTGGCACCGTGGGTGGTGAGGATGCGATCAAGGCTGGTGGTCACGTTCATCCGGGTCAGCCGCTTGAGCAGTTGTTCGCGCAGCGCGGGCAGCCCCAACGGCGTGCTGTAGCCGAACAGCCCGGCCGTATCGGTACGGCTGACTTCGCGGATCGCGTAACAGAGGTCATCGCTTTCGCGCCAGGCGTCCGGCAGCCAGCCACAGCCGAGTTTCAACTCGCCCAGCGGGCTGTCGAGGTAGGCCCCCCACCCCAGTTCCGCACCTTCATACCACTGGCTTTCCTGGAAGACCGGCGGCTGAGCCACCACGAACCCTGACCCCTGCTTGGGCTCCAATACCCCTTGGGCCACCATTCGCTCGAACGCCTCGATCACACTCGACTGGCTGAGCAAATTGTCGAGGGCCAATTGCCGGATAGACGGCAAGCGGGTACCGGGCCCTGCCCCGCTAGTGCGAATCCATTGCGCCACTGCACTGACGATTTGCTGAACCACCGGTACAAGGGCCTGTCGATCGATCCCTAAATCCATGCGCCACTCACTTCAACTGTCTGTTATTCAACCTCAAACAGTTAAGCACAGAAGCCCGGTTCAGCCGGCCGCCAACATTTATTAAAGTATTGATTTTGCTTGATTATTTACCTACTGATACACATTCTGAACAGGCCATGTGCCAGCCATGGAAAGGCCCCACAACCTCCCTATCCTTTTTCGAACAGGGAGCGATACACAGTCCTAGATAGCCGTCGCGCCACCGTCCACGGCCAGTGCCTGGCCAGTGGTGAACGCCGCGCCATCGCTGCATAGATACAGCACGGCACTGGCGATTTCTTCGACTTTGCCGATCCGCCCAACCGGGTGCATGGCGGCAGCGAATTCGGCTTTGCGCGGATCGGCTTCATAGGCACGGCGGAACATATCGGTGTCGATCACCGCCGGGCACACCGCGTTGACGCGGATCTTCTTCTTGGCGTACTCAATCGCCGCCGATTTGGTCAGGCCGATCACGGCATGCTTGGACGCCGCATAAATACTCATCTTCGGCGCCGCCCCCAACCCAGCTACCGACGCGGTGTTGACGATCGCCCCACCGCCCTGAGCCAGCAACAGCGGCAACTGGTGCTTCATGCACAGCCATACACCCTTGACGTTAACGCCCATGATCGCGTCGAACTCATCCAGGCTGCCATCCGCCAGTTTGCCCTTCTCGATCTCGATCCCGGCGTTGTTGAAGGCGTAATCGAGGCGGCCGTAGGCGGCCACGGTCTGTGCCATCAATTGCTGCACGTCGGCCTCGAGGGTGACGTTGCACCGCACGAACAGCGCCTCCCCGCCGGCTTGCAGGATCTGCGCGACCGTCCCCTCGCCGCCCGCCACATCCAGGTCGGCAACCACTACTTTCAAGCCTTCAGCGGCGAACGCCAGCGCGGTGGCGCGGCCAATACCGGCGGCGGCGCCAGTCACCAGGGCAACCTGGCCGGAAAACGTCATGCTCATGGGGGAGTCCTATGGAAGAAATAGCCGTGGGCCGAGTCTAGCCAACCCCGGGGCGAGCGTGGCAGCACTATCAGAACACCGGTTGGCACCCCATGAATCACAGTGATAAAGCGCCGGGGCTTATTATCATTCAGAGCTATCGACGGGCATTCGCGCCTCCGGCACCACCTTGTGTCCAGGGCGTTGAGGGTCTATCACTCAAGGTTCATTTCTAAAGAGTCCCTGCCATGACTGCCCAGACCAACCGCCAATTCCTCCTCGCCAAACGTCCGGTCGGCGCGGCCACGCGGGAAACGTTCACCTATCAGGAAGTGCCGGTGGGCCCCCCCGGCGATGGGCAAGTCCTGGTGCATAACGAATACCTGTCGCTCGACCCGGCCATGCGCGGCTGGATGAATGAAGGCAAGTCCTACATTCCGCCGGTCGGCATTGGCGAAGTGATGCGCGCGCTGGGCGTTGGCAAGGTGATCGCGTCCAACAACCCGAAATTTGCCGTCGGGGATTACGTCAACGGCGCCCTGGGCGTGCAGGATTACTTCCTCGGCGAGCCGCGCGGTTTCTACAAAGTCGATCCGAAACTCGCGCCACTGCCGCGCTACCTCTCAGCCCTGGGCATGACCGGCATGACCGCCTACTTCGCCCTGCTCGACACCGGCGCACCCAAGGCAGGTGAAACCGTGGTGATCTCCGGCGCCGCTGGCGCAGTGGGCAGCATTGCCGGGCAGATTGCCAAAATCAAAGGCTGCCGTGTGGTCGGCATTGCCGGCGGTGCCGACAAGTGCAAGTTCCTGGTGGATGAGTTGGGTTTCGACGCTGCCATCGACTACAAGAGTGAAGACGTGCCCGCCGCGCTCAAACGCGAATGCCCCAAAGGGGTCGATGTGTATTTCGATAACGTCGGCGGCGACATTCTTGACGCGGTGCTCAGCCGCCTGGCACTGAAGGCCCGTGTGGTGATTTGCGGCGCGATCAGCCAATACAACAATAAGGAAGCCGTGAAAGGCCCGGCCAACTACCTGTCGTTGCTGGTCAATCGCGCGCGCATGGAAGGTTTTGTGGTGATGGACCATGCGGCGAATTTCGCTGCGGCCGGGCAGGAAATGGCCGGCTGGATGGCGCAAGGCAAGCTCAAGAGCAAGGAAGACATCGTGGAGGGGCTGCAGACGTTCCCGGAGACACTGATGAAGTTGTTCAACGGTGAGAACTTCGGGAAGCTGGTGCTTAAAGTCAGTTAATCCACGCTGGATCTAAATGTGGGAGCTGGCTTGCCTGCTCCCACACTTTTTAGGGTGTTCGCCCTGGAATCAGGCGATCTCGGCGACCACTGCCGCCAACGCCTTGGCCGGATCCGCCGCCTGGCTGATCGGGCGACCGATCACCAGGTAATCAGAGCCCGCGTCCAGCGCCTGGCGCGGGGTCAGGATGCGGCGTTGGTCATCCACCGCACTGCCCGCCGGGCGAATCCCCGGTGTTACCAACTGCAGCGACGGGTGCGCAGCTTTCAGGGCCTGGGCTTCCAGCGCCGAACACACAAGGCCGTCCAGGCCGGCTTTCTGGGCCAGCGCCGCCAGGCGCAACACCTGCTCCTGCGGCTCGATATCCAGGCCGATGCCCGCAAGGTCTTCGCGTTCCATGCTGGTCAGCACGGTCACACCGATCAACAAGGGTTTCGGGCCGCTGCGCTGTTCCAGCACTTCACGGCAGGCGTTCATCATGCGCAGGCCGCCGGAGCAGTGCACATTGACCATCCACACGCCCATCTCGGCGGCGGCCTTGACCGCCATGGCCGTGGTGTTGGGGATATCGTGGAATTTCAGGTCGAGGAACACCTCGAAGCCTTTGTCACGCAGGGTGCCGACGATTTCTGCGGCGCAGCTGGTGAACAGTTCCTTGCCGACCTTGACCCGGCAAAGCGTGGGGTCCAACTGGTCAGCCAGCTTCAGTGCGGCGTCACGAGTGGGGTAATCCAGGGCGACGATGATAGGAGTCTGGCAGACGGACATTGGAATGGGCTCTCAGGCAAGTCGAAATCGGCGCGGATTGTAGCGCAAGCGACGGCTTTGCGGGATCCGATGATCGGTAAATACTGACAGGCCGCCTTGGGGCGGCGATTTCGGCCTATTGTATCGATCCCGATACATTCACGACATGCCCCCAACACGCCCCGCCGCTAGCCTCGCGCACATGACCGACCGTCCAGCACTTCCAGCCATGGGGCTGGGCGCCTATGCTGACAGCAACAACCAGGCAGATGATCGCACTATGCATATTTCTTCAGTCTCTGTGAACGACGAGCAAAAAGGCGCGGTGATCGCCGATGAGAAGCGCTGGAACACCCGCGCGCTGATCGTTGACGACGACGTGCCGATCCGCGAACTGCTGATCGATTACCTGGCACGCTTCAATATTCTCGCCGTCGGCGTGACGGACGGCGCGGCCATGCGCACGGCCATGCAGGCGGAAACCTTCGATGTGGTGGTGCTCGACCTGATGTTGCCGGGCGAAGACGGCCTGTCGCTGTGCCGCTGGTTGCGCGGCGAATCGGACATCCCGATCCTGATGCTCACCGCCCGCTGCGAACCCACCGACCGCATCATCGGCCTGGAACTGGGCGCCGACGACTATATGTCCAAGCCGTTCGAGCCGCGCGAGCTGGTAGCCCGCATCCAGACGATCCTGCGCCGGGTGCGCGATGACCGCACCGAGCAGCGCGCCAACATCCGCTTCGACAACTGGCGCCTCAATAGCGTGCTGCGCCAACTGGTCGCCGACGATGGCTTGGTGGTGCCGTTGTCCAACGCCGAATTCCGGCTGTTGTGGGTGTTTATCGAGCGTCCGCGCCGCGTGTTAAGCCGCGAACAACTGCTGGATGCCGCCCGTGGCCGCTCCATCGAAGCCTTTGATCGCAGCATCGACCTGCTGGTCTCGCGCCTGCGCCAGAAACTGGGGGATGACCCCAAGGCCCCGCAGCTGATCAAGACCGTACGAGGCGAAGGCTACTTGTTCGACGCCCGGGATATCGGCTGATGCGCAACGGCTTCAATACGCTGTTCGGAAGGTTGTTCGGCGTATTGCTGATCGCCATTGTGCTGGCTCACGTGTTGGCGATCTTCTGGTTTCACCATTACGGCCCGCAACCCCCACCTCCCGGTGAAATGTTTGTGCAGCAAGCAGACGGCACGTTTACCCCACTGCATAAAAAACACCCGCGCCCCTGGTTCGGCGGGCCGGTGGTGCCGCTGACCTTTCAGTTCATTTCACTGATCATTGCTGCCTGGTACGGCGCCAAACTGCTGAGCCGGCCGATCCAGCGCCTGAGTGCGGCGGCGGAACGCTTGAGCGTCGACCTCGACAGCCCGCCGCTCAATGAGTCCGGGCCCCGGGAGGCGCGCCAGGCCGCCTCGACTTTCAATCTGATGCAAAAACGCATCCGCGAACAGGTCAGCCAGCGTGCGCGCATGCTCGGCGCGGTTTCCCATGACTTGCGCACCCCGTTGTCGCGCCTCAAGCTGCGCCTGGAACAGATCGAAGACACCAAGCTGCAAGGCCAGATGCGCCAGGACCTCGACGACATGATCGGCATGCTCGACGCCACCCTCAGCTACCTGCACGAACAACGCACCAGCGAGACCCGCCACTGGCTCGACGTGCAGGCGCTGGTGGAGTCCTTGAGCGAAAACGCCCAGGACCAGGGCTCCGATGTGCAGTTTTCGGGCACCTGCGCGCCCTTGCAGGTGCAGCCGATGGCATTGCGCTCATGCCTCAATAACCTGATCGACAATGCCCTGCGTTATGCCGGCACGGCGCGTGTGGAACTGGCTGACAGCCGTGGCGCCCTGGTGATTCGCGTGATCGACCATGGCCCGGGGATTGCCGCCGATAAGCGCGAAGCGGTATTCGAACCGTTCTTTCGCCTGGAAGGCTCACGCAATCGCAACTCCGGTGGCGTCGGCCTGGGCATGACGATTTCCAAGGAAGCCGTGGAACGCCTCGGCGGCCACCTCAGCCTGGAAGACACCCCAGGCGGCGGCTTGACCGCCGTGATGTGGTTGCCGAGGGCTTAAAGCGGTTTGTCTTCGCGGCGCACTTGCGCCTGGGTGGCGCTCCAGTCCGTCAACAGGCTGTAGGCCACTGCCAGCAAGGTCGGGCCGATAAACAGGCCGATAAAGCCGAAAGCGATCAACCCGCCGAACACCCCCAACAGCACAATCACCAGCGGCAGGTTGCCGCCCCGGCTGATCAGGTAGGGTTTGAGCACGTTGTCCACGCCGCTGATGATGAACGTGCCCCACACCCCCAGGAATACCGCGTAGGTGTAATCACCCTTCCACGCCAGCCAGGCCGTGGCCGGTATCCACACCAGCGGCGGGCCCATGGGGATCAGGCTGAGCAGGAAGGTGACAATGCCCAGCACCAGCGCACCCGGCACACCGGCGATCAGGAAGCCGATCAGCGCCAGCAGGGCCTGGGCGGCGGCGGTGCCGATCACGCCATTGACCACCCGCTGCACGGTGCCCGCCACCAGTTCGATGTAGTAACCGGCGCGATCGCCGATCAGGCGTTCCAGCAGACGATGCACAAAAGTCGCCAGGCGTGGCCCGTCGCGGTAGAAGAAAAACACGAACACCAGGCTCAGGGTCAGCTCAAGAATGCCGCCGCCGATTTGCGCACTGCGCGCCAGCAGCCAGTTACCGACCTGCCCCAGGTAGGGCTTGATGCTGACCATCAGCGCCGCGCCTTGCTGGTCGATGCTGTCCCACGTCGCCACCAGCCGCTCGCCCACAAAGGGGATCGACCCCAGCCAGGTCGGCGCGGCAGGCAAGCCGTCCACCTGGATATCCTTGATCAGCCCCACGGCATCGCGAACATGATCGGCCAGGTTGAAACCCAGCCACACCAACGGCACCGCCACCAGCAACATCCAGCCCAACGTGAGGATGCCCGCCGCCAGGGATTCGCGGCCGCCGAGCCAACGTGTCAACAAACGCATCAGCGGCCAACTGGCAAACGCCAGCACCGCGCCCCAGAACAGTGCCGACCAGAACGGCGCCATCACCCAGAAGCTCGCACCAAACAGCACCAGCAGCAGGATTTGCACCAGCAGGCGATCGTTATTGAGCATCGGGTATCTCGAAAAGTAGGCTGTAGGAAGAGAGCTTAGGCGAACGGCACGGGTCCGTTCGCCTTGAGGTGCCTAGCGTATCAGATGCAGGTGCAGGCCTTTGGCGGCATCGGTACCGGTTTCCAGGCGCGCGGCGCGCACACCGCTGTCGATCAGGCCCTGGCGCCAGGCTTCAGCGGTGGGCCCGGTCAGGCTGACGCGCAACGTGGCGTCGAGGTTCAGCCCACGGGAAATCAGGGTCAGCCAGGTGGCGTCCGGTTCCGCACCGAGTGTGGGGAAGTCCAGCTCGCCGGTGCTTTTCAATTCACGCAGTAAGGTGGCCGAGGTCGGCAACAGCGCTCCCAATGGCGCGCCCGCATCCAGTTGCTCCACATGCAGATAGGCGCGGCGGTTGCCACGGGTGATGCCGTACAGCGCCACCAGGGAATTATCCTGGGGTGCGGCCAGGCGCAACAGCAAGTATTCCTGCTGACCGTCGGCGCCCACCAGCTTGGCGTTGCCGAACACTTCATTGGCCCACAAGCTGCTTTCGCCGCAATCGCGCGCCTGGCACCAGAACAACAGTTGCGCGCCCTTGGCTTGCAACGCTTCGCGCGTCGCGGTAAAGGCAGCGCTGGACGTGTGCTCCGGTGGCAGCTCATAGGTAATGGCCGTGGCTTGGCCGCGCGCGGTGGCCTGGCCTTCGTAGCGCAACTGGCCGCTGATCTTGCGGATCGCGCCCATGGGGTAGATGCGTTCTTTTTCTTCAGCGGGGCGGTAATCGACGATCTGTGCGTCGACCTGGCGGGAAACGGCGGGTAAATCCTGACTGCCCGGCACGTCGGCGGCGAACACCAAGGGGCTCAAACAGCACAGCCCGAAGGCACGTATACAGCCTTTACGCAGGCTCATCGGATGAGTGAGCCCTGGCCATTGGAGGTCGCAGCAGTGTTGAGGTGGTTCATGGTTGACTCCCTTTCAATCCGCCCAGCCTCGGCAGTTGACCCCGCCAAGTCAAGGCGTGGAGAAGAACCGATTGAAACAGTCTGCAACAAGAGCTGCGCCGGGCTCATCATTCAGGTGTAAATGATGGCCGCCTGGCAGCGTGGTCACCGTGAAGGGTAGCTGAGAAAGCAATTCGGAATGTTTCGCCAGCATACCGTCAGCCGCGACCACCAACTGTGTAGGGCACCCCACGCGCTTCACGAAAGCCATCGCCTGTTCATCAGTCAGACGTATCGGCGACGCCAATGTCAGGCGGCTGTCCGTGCGCCAGGTATAACCCCCCGGCACCGGCATCAAACCGCGCTGGGCCAGCAGTTCGGCGGCTTCGCGGCTCACGGCCACCACACCTTTCATGCGTGCTTCTACCGCGCGATCGAGGGTGTTGTAGACCGGTTTCTTTTTATCGCGCAGGTTCAATTGCGCCTGCAACGCCATGCCAAGACGCTCGGCGGCGTTCTCGCCACTGGCGGTCGGCGGGATCACGCCGTCGATTAAACCCAGGTGCGTTATCCGCTCCGGCAAGGCACCGGCTAACACCAGGGACACGATGGCGCCGAGGGAATGGCCAAGTAATGCAAAACGTTTCCAGCCCAGTTGTTCGGCCACCTGCAGCACATCAGAGACGTAATCCCACAAGGCATAACCGGCCCCCGCAGGGCGATGTGCGGAATGCCCGTGCCCGGCCATGTCCAGGGCAACAATGCGCAAACCCGTCAGCTTAGGCGCCAGCCGCGCAAAGCTGTTGGCATTGTCCAGCCATCCATGCAGGGCGATCACCGGCAAACCGTCCTCGGGGCCAAACAAGTGAGCCGCCAACTCGATGTGCGGCAGGCTCAGGCGCACTTCCTCCACCGGCGTACTCATGCGCAATCGCGCTCACGGGCTGCCCAGCGGAAGAACAGGTTTTTGATCAAGGTGGCGGTGTCCTGCGGGCGTTCAAGGGGAAACATATGGCCACCGGGCATGGTGAGCATTTCGCCCATCGGCAGGCGGTCGACGCCACTGGCATGGTGACGCATCACCACGCGGCTCTGGCGGCCCCGCACCACCGCCAACGGCACTTTCAACTGGCGCACCTGGCCCGGGCTGGTGTGAGGCACGCCCCGGTAAATGCTGATTTCGGTGGCCGGGTCAAAACGCAGGCGCAAGCGGTCGCCCACTTGTTGCAGGCCGTGTTGCAGGTACGCGTCAAAGCATTCCGGGTCGAACCCGCGAAACAGGGTTTTACCGGCAAAGTAGCTGCGTGCGCTGGCCAGGTCGGTGAACTCTTCACGACGGCCCAGGGTGCGCCCGGCCGGGGTCAGGCGGTCGATAAAGCCGAAGCGTTTGGCGGCGCGGATCACCCAGCGGTCGGCGCGGGTCAGCACGGGCGAATCGAGCATCACCACGCCACGGTACAGCTGCGGGCAACGCATGGCCGCGTGCAAGTGCAGCACGCCACCCAGCGAATGGCCAACCCCCCACACCGGTTCCGGCTGTTGCTCCAAATGGTGGATCAGTTCGTCCACCAGGTTCTGCCAGTTGTCATCCACAGGAAACCTGGGGTCGTGACCGTGCTGCGGCAAGTGAGCCACCGCATATTCCGGGGCCAGGGCGGCAAACAACTTGCCGTAGGTGGCTGAGGGGAAGCCATTGGCGTGGGCAAAAAACACGTGCTGCGACATACCGGATCCATCAACAAAAACAGAAGTGGATTGTCACCAGCTCCGGGCAGCTCAGCAATGACTGTAACTGCCAGGAATGATGACACTCACGCCACGCCTATCGCGCCGGCGGGTTCTCGCCCAGCGGCACCACGGCCATGGTCAGGCGCGACACGCAACTGGCCTTGCCGTCATCACTGGTCAGGCGGATGTCCCACACCTGAGTGGTACGGCCGATGTGAATCGCCCGCGCCACCGCCGTGACCCGCCCGCTGCGCACACCACGCAGGTGGTTGGCGTTGACCTCGAGCCCCACGCAATAGAACTTGCTGGCATCGATGCACAGATAAGCCGCCATGGAGCCGACACTTTCGGCCAGCACCACCGACGCGCCGCCATGCAACAGGCCGTAAGGCTGATGGGTACGATGGTCGACCACCATGCTGGCCGTCAGGGATTGATCGTCGAAGCTTTCGAAGCGGATATCCAGCAATTCACCGATGGTGTTTTTCTGGATGGCGTTGAGTTGCTCGATATTCGGTTGGGTGCGCCACAGGCTCATGCAAGTGTCCTTATTGGTTTTATTACGGCCCTAATCCTGCCACAAAATGGATTCGCTGCGCTCGCTCCACGCGCGAAACTCTGCGCCGTAGGTCGACTCGATAATGTTGCGCTTGATCTTCAAGGTCGGGGTCAGAAAGCCGTTGTCCACTGCCCAGCTGTCTTTGACCACCACCAGTTGGCGTAAACGCTCATGTTTATCCAGTGCCCCGTTGACCTGTTCCAGCAGGCGTTCAAGGCTGGTGCGCAGCGCGTGCCGGTCTTGCTCACCCGCCGACAGCACGCACAGCCCCATTGGCGCAGACAAACCATCGCCCACCACACACACCTGCTCGATGCGCGGGTGTTCAGCCAAACGGTTTTCAATCGGCGCAGGGGCGACGTACTTGCCCTTGCTGGTCTTGAAGATTTCCTTGAGGCGCCCGGTCAGACGCAAGCGGCCGTCGGCGTCCTGCTCGCCTTTGTCGCCGGTGCGCAAAAAGCCGTCATGGGTGAGGGTTTCGGCGGTTTTCTGCGGGTCCTTGAAATAGCCGAGCATCGTCGCGCCGCTGCGCACCTGTACTTCGCCGCTGGCATCAATGCGCACCTCAACGCCGGGGCATGGCAAGCCGATCCAGCCGAGGGTTTGCTGGCCCGGGCGGCACACGTGAGAATAACCGCAGGCTTCGGTCATGCCGTACACCTCCAGCACGTCCAGCCCCAGCCGCTGATACCAACGCAGCAAGGTTTCAGGCACGGGCGCAGCGCCGGACAGTGCAATGCGCAGTTCGTCCAGCCCCAGGCCGGCGAGGACTTTATGCCCCACGCGCTTGCCGATAAAAGGCAGGCGCAACAGCCTGTCCAAGCGTTTTTCCGGGATTTTGGCGTACACGCCCATCTGAAATTTGGTCCAGATCCGTGGCACACCAAACAACGCGGTGGGCCGTGCCCGGCGCAAGTCAGCCAGAAACGTGTCGAGGCTCTCGGCAAAAAACACGGTTTGCCCGGTGTAGATCGACGCCAATTCCACGAACATCCGCTCCGCCACATGGCACAGCGGCAGGTAGGACAAAAGGCGGTCGCCCTCCCCCAAACCAAACAGCTCGGTACCGCGCGTGGCGGCAAAACCCAGGGCGCCAAAGGTTTGCATCACGCCTTTGGGCAACCCCGTTGTGCCGGAGGTGTAGACGATGGTGGCCAGGTTCGAGGCCTCAGGCACGGGGTTGTCCTGAATGGGTGAACAGGCTTGAAGGTCGGCCCAGGTGAAATCAAACGCCCCTGCCGGGCACAGCGGCAGGCTGACGGTCGGTAAGCCTTGCGGGATGCCCGGCGCCATGGCCGGCCAGTCGTCCAACTTGCCGACCAGCACCAGCGCCGCCTCGGAGTGGGTCAGCACATGGGCCACGGAATCCGCGGTGAGGTTGGGGTACAGCGGCACCGAGACGTGCCCGGCCATCCAGATCGCAAGGTCGGCAATGATCCAGTGGGCAGCGTTTTTCGAGATCAGGGCAATGTGCGAGCCCTGGGGCAACTCGCGGGCGCGCAGCCAGTGTGCAGCCCGGCGAGCTTGCTGGCCGACGTCTTCCCACGTGAGGGTCTGCACTTCGCCGCCGCCGATGGGCTGTACGAGGAAAGGTTTGCGCGGGTGCCGCGCTTCACGTTCGAAGAACACCTGCAACGGCAAACGAAAAGCGACGGGCATTGGACGCGCTCCTGTGTGATCCGATGATAGCCAACCAAGCACTTGCTTGGTTGACTATATAGCACACAAAAAAGCCGCGATCGTTCCTACGGATTCTTCACACTGACCAGGCTCATCAGCCCCGCCAGCGGAAAGTCGCCTTCAAGCTCCGCCAGGCTGGCGGTGTGCATCGGCTGCGGCTGGCGCACATGGCCATGCTGCAAAAAGCTGATCAGGCTGCCCACCAATGGCTGGTGGCTGACCAGCAGCACGTTGTCATCGGTGTCGAGTTTATCGAGCACCTGAAGCGGGCTGCCTTCGGGCGTCAGCCAAGGCACCGTGCGGATTTGCGGTTCGAACCCCAGCGCGTCGCGCACCAACTGCGCGGTTTGCTGCGCCCGAACATAAGGGCTGGCGATGATCGCCTGGATGGGCTGGCCGATCAGGTGCGCAGCACTGCGCAACACTTCGCCACGCCCATGTTCCGTGAGGTTGCGTTCGGCATCGGTGCGCGCCTGCCCTTCTGCCTCACCGTGGCGCAGTATCCACAGCTTCACAGTTTTGGCTCTTCATCACGCACCGGGTGCGGTGCCGGCGGCACGCTGTGGGCGGCTTCGCCTTCGGGTGCACGCGGGGTTGGCCAATCGGCAAATGGCCAGGGTTTCTGATCACTGTGGAAGCTGCCGAAGCGGCCGATCTGCGCGAGGAACTGGCTGAGGCTGTCGCCGAAATTCATCAAGCCCAGGTTCGGTGCACCGTAGATCGGGCGGTAAATCAGCTGCACCACCACCAGCGCGCCGAGCAGGAATTGGGCCACTTGCCACACCAGGGCAAATACCAGCATCCACAGAATGCGCAGCAGAATGGACTCATATTTGGGCGCTGCTTTCGGATCGTTCATGGCGCGTTCCTCAGTTGAAACCGCTGGTGGAAATAAAGTCGACATCGGTTTTCGGCTCGGCGCGCATCAGCAGCTCGATCACCTGGTTCAAGGTGCGCCCTTCAAACAGGATCGCGTGCAGCCCGGCGACCAGCGGCATGTACACGCCCACTTCCTGGGCCTTGGCCTTCAGCACTTTAAGCGTATTCACGCCTTCGGCCACTTCACCCAGGCGCGTGACGGCATCGTCCAGGCTCAAGCCCTGGCCCAAGGCGAAACCGACCTGGTAGTTGCGGCTTTTCGGCGACGAGCAGGTCACGATCAAATCGCCTACGCCCGCCAAACCGAGGAAGGTCATCGGGTTGGCACCCTGGTTCACCGCAAAGCGGGTCATCTCGGCCAACGCGCGGGTGATCAGCATGCTCTTGGTGTTTTCGCCCATGCCCAGTGCCACGGCCATGCCGGCAATGATCGCGTAGACGTTTTTCAACGCACCACCCAGCTCAACGCCGAAACGGTCGCCACTGGCATACACACGGAATGTGCGGCCATGCAGCACAGCCTGGACGCGTTCGCAAAGCGCTTCATCTTCACTGGCAACCACGGTGGCCGTCAGCGCGTGCTCGGCCACTTCCCGCGCCAGGTTCGGCCCGGACAACACGCCGATGCGCGCCTGCGGAGCGATTTCCTCAAGGATTTCGCTCATCAGCTTGAAGGTCTGCGCCTCGATACCTTTGGTCAGGCTGACCAGCAACTTGCCCGCCAGGCGTTCGGCGTGGGGCGCCAGCACCGAGCGCAAGGCGCTGGAAGGCAGCGCCACGAAACACAAGTCGCAGGCGGTGAGGGTTTCGAGCAAATCGGTGACCGGCTCGACCGCCGGGTGAATTTTGATGCCTTTGAGGTAGCGCGGGTTTTCCCGGTGGACGCGAATGGCCTCGGCCTGTTCGGGATCACGCATCCACTGGCGCACCGCGTGGCCGTTCTCGGCCAGCAGGTTAGCCACGGCGGTACCAAAACTTCCGCCTCCCAGGACCGCAATCGGGCGCTGTTCAGTCATATGCAATCCGTTAATCCATACCAGTGGCGATGGCGGCATTATACGGGGCGACCCGCTTGCGGCCAGCCCCCGTGTCAATTCATACGTTTGTCGGAAAATGCGACAGTTGTGTGAAGTAATAGCCAGTACGACGACTGGCAAATGGCCGGTCCTCAGTTAACATGGGCGGCTATCCGTAATTATCAAGGCCGTGCCGTGTATCTGGGCCCTCCTCCCCGTTCATCCCTATTGTTGATGCTGTTAGGCATGCCGTTGTGCAGTAGCCCTGCGCTGGCTGATGATTTGTTCCTCGACAGCCAGCCGCTGCCGCAAGTGCTGACCGCCACGCGCCTCAAACAATCGGCCGCCGCCGTGCCCGGCAGCATGACGGTGATCGACAGCGAACTGATCAAGGCCAGCGGCGCGCGGGATATTGCCGAACTGTTGCGGCTGGTGCCGGGGATGATGGTCGGCTACACCACCGGCAACCAGGCGGCGGTGAATTACCACGGTACCAGCGCCAGCGATGCACGGCGCATGCAGGTGTTGATCGACGGGCGGTCGGTGTACCGCGCAGGCCTGGCGACCGTGGACTGGAGCGACATTCCGGTGGCCATGGAGGATATCGAGCGGATCGAAGTGTTCCGTGGCCCCAACACCGTCAGCTACGGCGCCAATGCGCTGATGGCGGTGGTCAATATCCTTACGCGCTCACCCGCCAACAGCCAGGGCTCGCGGGTGAAGGTCATCCGTGGCGCGCGCGGGATCAACGATTTTTATGCCAGCCAGGGCGTGGGCTGGGAGACCGGTGACTTGCGCCTGTCCCTGTCCGGGCAACAGGACGACGGGTTTGACAGCGACGCCGCCGGCGCCGACCGCCGGGACAGTCGGCGCCTCAGCCGATTCAGCCTGGCGGTGAGCCAGATCCTGAACGCAGAACAGAGTCTCGACTGGCAGTTCGATGCCAAGGAAGGCAGCAATCAGCGGCCTTATACCTACACCCCGGTATTTGCCGGGATTACCGAAGGCGGTACCAATTCCGACGTGACGGCGAAGGACTATGCCGGCTCGGTGCGCTGGAACTACGAGTTCAACCCGGAACACAGCCTGTATATCCAGGGTTCGGCCCAGCAATGGGACCGCCAGCAAGTCTGGAAGGCGTGTGATGCCAAGGTGTCGTTCAGCCCGGAGCTGACCCAGTTGTGGCAGATCAACCCCAACTATGCCGAACAGTTGGCCCGGCACATGGACACCTACAGCCAAGGCACCGCCCCACCTGGCACCGCTGCCGAGCAAGCACTGGGCAACCAAGTGCTGGATCAGTGGCGCAATGGGGCCAGCCAGAGCGTGTGCGGCGATATCGACCAGAGCACCCGCGAAAGCCGCTACGACATCGAAATCCAGGACACCCTCAGCCTGTCCGACAGCCTGCGCCTGGTCAGCGGCATGAATTATCGCTACGACCGCGCCGACTCCGACACTTACTTCAACGGCACCCTCGACGACACCACTTGGCGCCTGTTCGGCCACCTGGAGTGGCGCGCCAGCGAGCACTGGCTGCTGCAAGGCGGTGCGATGTATGAAGACACGCACCTGAGCGGCAACTCGCTGACACCGCGGGTGGCCGTCAACTATTTGATCAACCCGCGCCACGGCCTGCGCGCGGTGTACTCCGAGGCGATTCGCTCGCCGGACATGTTTGAGAACAACGTCAACTGGAGCTATCGCGTCACCAACCTCAGCTCGCCGGCCTATGGGCAGAACTCCGGGCAATATTTTGTGGTAACGCGCGGCCCCGGCAACCTTGATAAAGAGTTGATGCGCTCGCGAGAGCTGGGCTACAACGGCTTCTTTGCCGACCTCGGATTGAATGTCGACGTGAAACTGTTCTATGACGAAATCACCGACATGATCAGTTCGCCGCTGCGCAATAACCAATACATTGCCAGCAACGCCAACAGCGCACGCTTTACCGGGGCCGAGTCGCAATTCGACTGGCGCATGAGCAACGCCGACCGCTTGCGGCTGACCTATGCTTACGTCGACGCCACCGCCAGCAACCCCAAGGACAAAGCGCAAACCGCGCGCAACAGCGGCTCCGCCGGCTGGTTGCGTGAGTGGGGCCAGGGCTGGTCCAGCGCGCTGTTCTACTATGGTGACGACGCACTCAATCAGTATCGCTTCGAACGGGTCGACCTGCGGGTGGCCAAGCGCATTGCCTTGGGCAAAGCCAACGTGGAGCTGGCCGGCATGCTGCAACAACGCCTTGATCACCAGCCCACCACTTGGGCCGACAACAATTACGACAGTCGCCATGTCCTCTATTTCAGCGCGGAGCTGGAATTCTGATATGGGCGATCAGTCACGGATGACCCTCCATTACCTCTCACGCTGCTGGCGACGCGGCCTGTTACTGGTGTGCCTGCTGCTGACGGCGCCCGCGTGGAGCGCCGACATCCTGCTGACCGCTGCCGAAGACGGCGCCGGCGTGCAAGCCTTCGCCCAAGCCCTGGCCCGACAACGCCCGCAGGACCACGTCACCTTCACCGCGCTCAAGGACCTGCCCGCCCCGAGCCAACTGCCGGCCAGCACCCGCCTGATCCTGCTGGACCTGCCCGGCCTCGACTGGCGGCTGCAAGATAACCAGGGCCCGCCAACCCTGGTGCTGCGTATCAGCCGCTTGCAAGCCCGCCAGCGCCTGGGCAATGCACACCCGGCAAAAATCAGCCTGTTGTGGAGCGACCCGCCGCTGGAGCGCCAACTGAACCTGATCGTCGGTATCCTGCCTCAGGCCCGGCGCATCGGCGTGCTCTACGGCAGTGACAGCGAGTTCCTGCTGCGTGAGTTGACCCAATACGCCGCGCCTTTGGGGCTCGAGATCGTGCCGCAGCTGTGGGACAACACCAATGACAGCCGCCCGCTGCAGAACCTGTTCAAGAACAGTGACGTGCTGCTCGGCCTCGATGACCCGCAACTGTACAACCCGAAAACCGTGAAGAACCTGTTGCTCAGCAGCTATGCCCAGCAGTTGCCGCTGGTGGGCCCCAATGCCGGGTTCGTCAAGGCCGGCGCCCTGGCCAGCACCTACAGCGACCAGGCTGACTGGCTGGATGTACTCGGCCGCCTGCTGGACCATTCACCGGCCAGTTGGCCACGCACCTTGTACCCGGAACACTTCAAAGTCGTGGGCAACCCGCAAGTCGCGCGCTCACTGGGAATCGAACAGGTGGACGAAGCCGCCGTCGCCGCCCGATTGGCTGAAGGAGAGAAACGCCCATGACCTTGCGTCGTCGTTGGGACATCAACACCCGCACCCAGCTCATCACCCTGGGCCCGGCGCTGTTGCTGACGTTGCTGTTGATCAGCTTCTTTACCTTCGTGCGCATTCAGGACCTGCGTCAGGAACTGGACCACACCGGCCAACTGATCGCCAACCAGCTCGCACCCGCCACCGAATACGGCGTGATTTCCGGCAACAACGACGTGCTCGAGAGCCTGCTGCGCGCCACCTTGGCCACCCCGCATGTACGTTTCCTGGAGATTCAGGACAGCGCCGAAAATATTCTGGTGTACGTCGAGCAGCCCTCGGAGAAGCATGACCGCTCGTTATCGGTGAAAGTGTTCCAGGCACCGATCCGCTTGCAGCATATCCAGCTGGGCACCGATTTTTTCCAGGACAACCTCAACGAACCCAAGGCGCCGCGTGCGGACTACCTGGGCCGGGTGATCGTCGGCATGTCCAACGACGCCTTCAGCCAACGCCAACAGGAAATCCTCTTCAAGGCCGGCATCCTCGCCCTCTTCGCCCTGCTGTTTACCTTTCTGCTGGCGCGGCGCCTGGCCGCAAGCCTGTCGCAGCCGATCAGCGCCATGGGCCACGCGGTAAAAGCCATCCAGCAGGGCGACTACAAAACACCGCTGCCGATTGTCGATGACTCTGAGCTGGGCGACCTGTCGCGGCATATCAACAACCTCGCCGAAGGCCTCAACCAGGCCAGCCGTGAACAACAGCAAGCCATGGCCCAATTGATCCAGACGCGCGAGGAAGCCGAACGGGCGAACAATGCGAAGTCGGACTTCCTGGCGATGATGAGCCACGAGCTGCGCACGCCCATGAACGGCGTGCTGGGCATGTTGCAGTTGCTGGAAACCACCGAAATGACCGAGGAGCAGACCGAGTACGCCGCACTGGCCTCGGAGTCCACCGAGCACCTGCTCAAGGTGATCAATGACATTCTCGACTTCTCGCGTATCGAGCGCGCCGCGCTGGAGCTGGAACATATTTCGTTCAACCTGGCGGACCTGATCAGCAGTTGCGCCCAAGCCTTTCAACACAGCGCCCAGCAACGCGGCCTGGCGCTGGAACTGCCAATCCCCCTGGGCATGGACGCCTTGCGGGTGCAGGGCGACCCGACGCGTATCCGGCAGATTCTGGTGAACCTGATCGGCAACGCGCTCAAATTCACCGAGCACGGCACCGTCACCGTCGAGCCCCATTGGCAAACCCTGGACCATGAGCTGGTGTGGTTCACCTGCACCGTAAGCGACAGCGGCATCGGCATTTCCGCCGAGCGCCTGGAGCTGATGTTCGACGCGTTCCAGCAGGCCGACAGTTCCATTTCAAGACGTTACGGCGGCACCGGCCTGGGCCTGCCCATCGCCCGCACTTTGGCCGAACGCATGGGGGGCACCCTGCGCGCCCAAAGCGAAGAAGGCCGTGGCTCGGTGTTCACCCTGGAAATCCCGTTGGCCATTGACCAGCAAAGCCTGCCGGCGATTGCGCTGGACGCCGAAGGCAAAACCGGCGCGGGTGATGGCCGCCACGTATTGCTGGTGGAGGACAACCCGGTCAACCGCACGGTGGTCGAAGCCATGCTGCGCAGCCTGGGGTTTGAAGTGAGCCTGGCCACCGACGGCGCCGAAGCAATCCGCAGCGCCGAAAGCCTGATTTTCACAGCTATCCTGATGGACTGCCGTTTGCCGTTGATCGACGGCTACGAGGCCACGCGGCAGATTCGCCAACTGCCCGGCTGCGCCGATCTGCCGATCATTGCACTGACGGCCAACGCGTTGCAGGGCGACCGTGAAGCCTGCCTGGCAGCTGGAATGAACGATTACCTGGCCAAGCCGTTCAAACGTACGGATTTGCAACAAATACTGCAGCGCTGGGTGCAATAGCGCCACGCCATCAACCAACTGCGACTGGCGTGAAAGACGAAAGTGCGGCAGTCTTAGGCACCCGAACGGACCTATAAACAGGCCCGGTTTAAAATTTCAGTGAACAAGTGTACATTCAGTGCCTTGACGCTGTGACTTTCACTACAACGCAATAGTCTACGTGTAGGCTGCTGACCTGAGGCATGAACGCTTCAGTCGGTTGGGAAGATTTGCCCTGCCCCGCCGCATGGGATTATTGAGGAGCTCGCATGACCAAACAAAACGCCTTTACTCGGGAAGACCTGCTGCGCTGCAGTCGCGGTGAGCTGTTCGGCCCAGGTAACGCGCAACTGCCCGCCCCGAACATGCTGATGGTGGATCGCATCACCCATATCAGCGAAGAGGGTGGCAAGTACGGCAAAGGTGAATTGGTCGCCGAGCTGGATATCACCCCTGACCTGTGGTTCTTCGCCTGCCATTTCGAAGGCGACCCCGTAATGCCGGGCTGCCTGGGCCTCGACGCCATGTGGCAACTCGTCGGCTTCTACCTGGGCTGGCAAGGCCTGCCGGGTCGCGGCCGCGCCCTGGGTTCGGGCGAAGTGAAGTTCTTTGGCCAGGTCCTGCCGACCGCCAAGAAAGTCACCTACAACATTCAAATCAAGCGCGTCCTCAAGGGCAAGCTGAACCTGGCCATCGCCGACGGTTCGGTGACTGTCGACGGTCGCGAGATCTATACTGCCGAAGGCCTTCGGGTCGGCGTATTCACTTCCACTGACAACTTTTAAGGGTTATCCGCATGCGCCGCGTCGTTATCACTGGTCTGGGCATCGTTTCTTGCCTGGGCAATGACAAAGAGACCGTCACCGCTAACCTGCGTGCAAGTCGCCCTGGCATCCGCTTCAACCCGGAATATGCCGAAATGGGTCTGCGTAGCCAGGTTTCCGGCTCCATCGACCTGCCCCTCGAAGAACTGATTGATCGCAAGATCTACCGCTTCGTCGGCCACGCTGCCGCCTACGCCTACCTGGCCATGAAAGACGCGATCGCCGACTCAGGCCTGAGCGAAGACCAGGTATCGAACGTACGCACCGGCCTGATCGCCGGCTCGGGCGGCGCATCGACCCTCAACCAGATGGAAGCGCTGGACATCCTGCGCGAAAAAGGCGTGAAGCGCGTCGGCCCGTACCGTGTTACGCGGACCATGGGCAGCACCGTTTCCGCCTGCCTGGCCACGCCGTTCCAGATCAAGGGCGTGAACTACTCGATCTCCTCGGCTTGCGCCACCAGTGCTCACTGCATCGGTACCGCCGTTGAGCAGATCCAGCTGGGCAAACAGGACATCGTCTTCGCCGGCGGCGGTGAAGAAGAACACTGGAGCCAATCGTTCCTGTTCGATGCCATGGGCGCGCTGTCCACCCAGTACAACGAAACCCCGGAAAAGGCCTCCCGCGCCTACGACGCCAAGCGTGACGGTTTCGTCATCGCCGGCGGTGGCGGCATGGTGGTGGTCGAGGAGCTGGAACACGCTCTGGCCCGTGGCGCGAAGATCTACGCGGAAATCGTCGGCTACGGCGCCACGTCCGATGGCTACGACATGGTTGCGCCAAGCGGCGAAGGCGCCATCCGTTGCATGCAGATGGCCATGTCCACCGTGGATACCCCAATCGACTACCTGAACACCCACGGCACCTCGACTCCGGTCGGCGACGCCAAGGAAATGGAAGGTGTGCGTGCGGTCTTCGGTGACAAGGCGCCGGCCATCAGCTCCACCAAGAGCCTGTCGGGTCACTCCTTGGGCGCCGCCGGTGTTCACGAAGCGATCTACTGCCTGCTGATGATGGAAGGCAACTTCATGGCCGGTTCGGCCAACATCGACGAAATTGATCCGGTTGTGGCTGACATGCCAATCCTGACCAAGACCGTTGAGAATGCAAAAATCGACACCGTGATGAGCAACAGCTTTGGCTTTGGTGGCACCAACGCCACGCTGGTGCTGAAACGCTGGCAGGGTCAGTAAGACCTGCAGGTTGATCACCTGAAAAAGCCCCGACTGGTTCGGGGCTTTTTTGTGGGCAACTGGATGAGACCGAGCCGCCTGCTTCGCGAGCAAGCCCGCTCCCACATTTGACCGAGTACGTCCTGAATAAATGCGATCAAGTGTGGGAGCGGGCTTGCTCGCGAAGGGGCCACCTCGGTTTCAAGCCCTACACCGAAAACCGCGCCACCATCGTGTTCAAATCCACCGCCAACCGCGACAGCTCCTGGCTCGCTGCACTGGTCTGGTTCGCCCCGGTCGACGTCTGATGCGCCAGATCGCGAATATTCATCAAATTGCGATCCACCTCCCGCGCCACTGCTGCCTGCTGCTCCGACGCACTGGCAATCACCAGGTTGCGCTCATTGATCAACGTAAACGCCGACGCAATCTCCTCCAACGCCATGCCTGCCGACTTGGCGATATCCAGCGTGGAGCGTGCGCGGCTGTTGCTCAGTTGCATGGAACTTACGGCCTGATCCGTGCCCTGCTGAATCCCGCTGATCATCACCTCGATTTCCTGGGTCGACTGCTGCGTACGATGGGCCAGCGCCCGCACCTCATCCGCCACCACCGCAAACCCGCGTCCGGCGTCCCCGGCCCGCGCGGCTTCAATCGCCGCGTTCAGCGCCAGCAAATTGGTTTGCTCGGCAATCGAGCGAATCACATCCAGCACCTTGCTAATGCCATACACCTTGTGTGCCAGGTCCTCGACCTGAGCCGCGTTGGCAGTAACATCGGTGGCCAATGCCTCAATCGATTCCACGGTTTGATGCACCTGCTCACGCCCCTGCTGGGCAATCCGGTCGGACTCTCGCGAGGCCTGCGACGTGGCCACGGCATTGCTCGCCACCTCCTCCACCGCCGCCGTCATCTGGTTAACGGCCGTGGCGGCCTGTTCAATCTCTTGATTTTGCTGGTGCAGGCCGCGTGTGGCGTCCTCGGTGACGCAGCTAAGTTCTTCGGAAGCCGACGCCAGTTGGTTTGACGACTCGGCAATGCGCCGAATGGTGTCGCGCAGGTTTTCCTGCATGCCTTTGAGCGCCTGCTGCAAACGCGCAGGCTCATCATTGCCGGACACGCTGATCTCGCCCGTCAGATCGCCGCTGGCGACGCCCTGGGCGACTTTCAGCGACTGCGCCAGCGGCAACACGATGCTGCGCGTCAGCCACAGCGCAAGCCCGATGGTGACCAGCGCCGTGAGCACAATCATGCCGACCACCCAGGTGCGCGACTGCGTGAACACGCTTTGCGCCAGATTCGCCGCATGGTTGGCATTGGTTTTATTCAACTCGACCAGATCGTGCAGGGTGCCAGCCATTTCGTCGGCGAGTTGATTCATCTCGCCATTGACCACCCTCACCGCTTCTTCCAACTGGTTGGCCCCGGAAAACCCCATGACTTGTTCCTGGCGTTGCAGATATTGCTGCTCCTGAGCCTTGAAGCGATCGAACAGCGCACGCTCTTCGGGCAGCACGATCAGCGCCTCGTAAAGCGTTTGCGCCTTGTGCAGGCCGCTTTTGAGTTCGGTGAGTTTTTGCTCGTTTTGCGCCAGTGCCTGTGGGTCGCGGTTGACCAGCAGGCGCAGGGTCAGCGCGCGCACCCGCAGCAGGTCCTGGCTCATCTCCCCCACCGCCATCACGCTGGGTAGCCAGTTGTTTTCCACCTGGTCCGACTGCTGGCGCATATTGGCCATCTGCAGCAGGGCAAAGCCGCCCAGGGCGAACACCATCAACGCCAGCACGCCAAAGCCCAAGCCGGCGCGGGGGGCGATATTCAAACTGCGGATACTCATGCCCGGATTCCTTTCATGTGCGCTGCATCCACCTGCAGCAGGTCTCATCAACGGTATCGGCCCTTGTCCTTTTTTGCGTAAGACGAAAACGCGATATCAATACGCAGCGCAATCGCGACGGCATTGAATGGATAAATACGGAACACCCAAGTGCCAGCATGCTCTATAACTTCATGACCCTTTCTCCTGCCGCCCTGTGAGGTTCACCATGCCTGTTACCGTCAATACCCTGAACCACGACAACTTTCGCCACAGCGTGAATATCAATAACCACGAACTGTTCACCGACCTGCCCAAGAGCCTGGGCGGCGACGACTCGGCGCCCTCCCCTCATGACTATTTCGATGCCGCCCTGGCGTCGTGCAAGGCCCTGACCGTCAAGCTCTACGCCCAGAAGAAAGACATCCCCCTCACCGGCGTCACCGTGGAAGTCACCCACGACAGCACCGAGGAGCAAAAGGGCAAATACAAGCTCAACGTCAAGCTGACGCTCAAGGGCGTGCTCACCGATGAGCAGCGTGATGAACTGCACCGCGTGGCCGATCGCTGCCCGGTGCACAAGCTGATGACCACTGCAGAAGTGACCATCGAAACCCAATTGTCCGAAGGCGCTTTCAGCCAATAACGCCAACTGCCTGTCGGGCGGGTTATGCTCAGTCACATCTAACCCGCTCAGACAGGGATGCCCATGACCACCGTGATCCGCCCCCGCGCCGAAGATGTTGAAGGCCAACCCATCCTGCGCCCGCTGCCCTCGCGCGAATGCCGCAGCGTTGGGCCTTTTGTCTTTTTCGACCACATGTTGCTCACCCGCTATGCGCCGGGGGCAGGCATGAATATCCGCCAGCACCCGCATATCGGGCTGTCTACGCTGACGTACCTGTTTGAAGGCGCGTTGCAACACAAAGACAGCCTCGGTTCGGACCAGGTGGTAGAGGCCGGTGATGTGAGCTGGATGACCGCCGGCAGCGCGATTGCCCACGTCGAACGTACACCCGAGGCGCTCAAGGCCAGTGGGTTCAGCCTGCACGGGCTGCAAGTGTGGCTCGCGTCACCCAGGGATCACGAAACCGGGCCAGGGCATTACAGCCATCACCCGGCGGCGAGCCTGCCGGTGAGCGACAACCTGGGTGTGCAGATTCGCCTGATCGCAGGCAACGGGTTTTGCCTCAAGTCGCCGGTGCCTGTGTTGTCGCCCACGCTGTACGCCGAGGTGCGGATGCAGACTGCCACCACTCTGCTGATCGCGGATGAGCATGAGGAACGGGCGGTGTATGTGCTGGAAGGCGAGGCACAGCTGGATGGCGAAGCGCTGGAGGTGCACAGCCTGGTGGTTTTGCCGGCCGGCCAGGAAATGACGCTGTTCGCCGAGAGCGACTGCCATTTGGTGGTGTTTGGCGGCGCGCCACTGGATGGGCCACGGCGAATCAACTGGAATTTTGTGGCGAGTGATCCGGCGGTGATCGAGCAGGCCAGGCAGCGCTGGGCGGCCGGGGATTGGCCGACGGTGCCGGGTGAATCAGAAAGGATTGAGTTGCCGGTGAAATAGCCTTCGCGAGCAAGCCCGCTCCCACATTTTGATTTGTGAATACATTCAAATGTGGGAGCGGGCTTGCTCGCGAAGAGGCCAGAACAGACGCTAAAACTTTAGCCCCCGAACACTTCATCCAGCAAATCATGCATCGACTTGAACGCCCGCGTGGCGGTCTTCGCGTCGTACATCGCCTTGCCCGGCACATTCGCGTGCGGGTCGGTGAAGGAATGCACCGCGCCACCGTAGCTCAGCAATTGCCAATCCACACCGGCAGCGTTCATTTCAGCTTCGAACGCCGGCAGTTGCTCTTTCGGCACCAGAGGGTCGGATGCGCCGTGCAACACCAGCACCGAGCCCTTGACGTGCTTCGCACCTGCCGGGTTCTGCGTGTCGATGGTGCCGTGGAACGATACGGCAGCTTTCAGCGGCGCACCGGTACGCGCCAGCTCCAGGGAGCAGAAACCGCCAAAGCAGAAACCGAAGGTCGCCAGCTTCGAGGTATCGACTTCGGCCTGACCCTGCAGCTGTTCAAACGCCGCCTGCAACAGTTTGAGCAGCTTGGCGTTGTCATCCTTCAACGGCATCATCGCCGCGCCGGCTTCATCGCCATTCGAGGGGCGCACAGCCTGCCCGTACAGGTCGGCGATCAGCACCACGTAGCCTTTGCCGGCCACGCTCTTGGCAATCTCTTCGGCACCCGCACTCACGCCCATCCAGTTCGGCGCCATCAGCAGACCCGGCAGCGGGCCTTTGTGGCTGGCATCGAACGCGAGGCGGCTTTCATAAGACTGGCCATCAATCTGATAGACCACGGAACGCACAGTGACTTGGCTCATCATTTACTCCAGTTGAGGTGCACGAGAACAAAAAAACCCGCCGAAGCGGGTTTTTCTACAACGGTGTCAGACCGACAGTTCCACCAACAGCTTGTTCAGTCGGCGCACGTAGGCAGCCGGGTCTTTCAAGCTGTCGCCAGCGGCCAGGGCCGCCTGGTCGAAGAGGATGTGCGACAAGTCGCCAAAACGCTCTTCGCTCTGCTCGCCGTCGAGCTTTTCGATCAGCGGGTGAGCCGGGTTGAATTCGAAGATCGGCTTGGAATCCGGAACCTTCTGGCCGCTGGCCTCGAGGATCTGGCGCATCTGCATGCCCAGGTCCGCTTCGCCGATAGCCAAAATCGCCGGGGAATCGGTCAGACGGTGGGAAACCCGCACTTCGCTGACAGCCTCGCCCAGGGATGCCTTGATGCGCTCAACCAAACCTTCTTTGGCCTTGGCGACTTCTTCGGCTTCTTTCTTCTCTTCCTCGGAGTCCAGGTTACCCAGGTCCAGGTCACCACGGGCCACGTCGACGAAGGATTTGCCGTCGAACTCGTTGAGGTAGCTCATCAGCCACTCATCGATGCGGTCGGTCAGCAGCAGCACTTCGATGCCTTTCTTGCGGAAGACTTCCAGGTGCGGGCTGTTCTTGACCTGGGCGTAGGTTTCGCCGGTCAGGTAGTAAATCTTGTCCTGACCTTCCTTGGCGCGTGCCAGGTATTCGGCCAGAGACACCACCTGCTCGCCGCCCTCTTCGTGGGTCGAAGCAAAGCGCAGCAGGCCGGCGATTTTTTCCTTGTTGGCGAAATCTTCAGCCGGGCCTTCTTTCATGACCTGGCCGAAGTTTTTCCAGAAGCCCTTGTATTGCTCAGGCTCGTTCTTCGCCAGTTTTTCCAGCATGTCGAGCACGCGCTTGGTCAGCGCCGACTTCATGGAGTCAATGATCGGGTCTTTCTGCAGGATTTCCCGCGACACGTTCAGCGACAAATCGTTGGAATCGACCACACCCTTGATGAAGCGCAGGTACAGCGGCAGGAAGGATTCTGCCTGGTCCATCACGAACACGCGCTGCACGTAAAGCTTCAGGCCTTTCGGCGCTTCACGCTGGTACAGGTCGAACGGCGCACGGGCCGGTACGTAGAGCAGCGAGCTGTATTCCAGCTTGCCTTCAACCTTGTTGTGGCTCCAGCTCAGCGGGTTCTCGTAGTCGTGCCCGATGTGCTTGTAGAACTCCTGGTATTCCTCGTCCTTGATTTCGGTACGCGGACGAGTCCACAGCGCGCTGGCGCGGTTGACGGTTTCCCATTCCAGCGCAGGCTGCTCTTCGCCTTCGGCAGCGGCCTGCTCTTTAGGCAGCTCGATCGGCAGAGCGATGTGGTCGGAGTACTTCTTGATGATGTTGCGCAGGCGGTAGCCGTCAGCGAACTCATCTTCTGCGGATTTGAGGTGCAGCACGATACGGGTGCCACGGTCAGCCTTGTCGACAGTGGCGATTTCGAATTCGCCCTCGCCTTTGGACGACCAATGCACACCTTCGCTGGCGGCAAGGCCGGCACGGCGGCTGAATACTTCAACCTTGTCGGCCACGATAAAGGCCGAGTAGAAGCCCACGCCGAATTGGCCGATCAGGTGCGAATCTTTTTTCTGATCGCCCGACAGGTTCTTCATGAAATCTGCGGTGCCGGATTTGGCGATGGTACCCAAGTGGGTAATCGCGTCTTCGCGGCTCATGCCGATGCCGTTGTCTTCGAGGGTGACGGTCTTGGCGTCCTTGTCGAAGCTCACACGGATTTTCAGTTCGGCGCCACCTTCCAGCAACTCGGGCTTGGACAGGGCTTCGAAACGTAATTTATCGACAGCGTCAGAGGCGTTCGAGATCAATTCGCGAAGGAAAATTTCCTTGTTGGAATACAGCGAATGGATCATGAGGTGCAGCAGTTGCTTCACCTCGGTCTGGAAGCCCAGGGTTTCCTTTTGAGTTTCCACACTCATGGTCATCAAACTCCAATTGGATGGCAGTGGCCGCGCCCTTAAGGGTTGGCGGCGGGTTGTCATCAAAGTTGGGGGCTAAGACAGGGATTTCAAGGGCGTGCCAATTCCTCAATCTTGAAATGTGCGCGGGCGGTGGCAATCGGCTCGGCCGGGGTGCTCTGCCAGGCGGTGATCGCCACGTTCGCGACGCGCCGGCCCTGGCGCCACACCTGGCACGTGGCGTAGGTGTCGCGAAACTGCCCGGCACGCAGGTAATCCAGGGAAAAATCGATGATTTTCGGAATGCCGGGGGCCCCCGTAAAAACCAGCAGGTGCAGCGCTGCCGACACCTCCATGAAGCCTGCAATCACCCCGCCATGGAGCGCCGGCAAAATTGGGTTACCAATGTTGTCCTTGTTGGCCGGCATCCTGAACAGCAATTCATCGCCCAGCCGGGTGCATTCAATGCCGATCAGTTTGGCGTAGGGGATAAGGTCCAGCAGGGCTGTGTAATCACCGCGCGCGTGGGCTTGTTCGAGGCGGGTCTTGAATCGGTGCGTCATGCCCGGTCTCCCTTGATGGTGCTGCCCAGCCCCTGCGTGCCTTTGAGCCGCTTGCCCATGCGCATGAACGTGCCGACCACATGGGCAATCGGCTGTTGCGGATCGTCCTGGTAGGCAAAGCCGCGGGTGAAGATCACGTCAGTGGTCACGCGATAGCATTGGGCGAAACCGTAGACCGGTTTATGCGGCTCGGCGGCATGCATGTAGTCGACGCGCAGGTCGAGGGTCGGGCACACCTCGAATTCCGGCAACACGCACAGGGTGGCCATGCCGCAGGCGGTGTCCATCAGGGAGGTCAACGCGCCGCCATGAATGACGCCGGTTTGCGGGTCTCCGACGATGCACTCGTCATACGGCAGAAGCAGCGTCATGCCCTCCTCGCTCGCCGCATGCACAGAAATGCCCAACACCTGGCAATGGCGCAAGGCTGAAACGAAGCGTGTGGCACGCTCTAACAAGGGGTTTTCGGTCATTGTTTGCAGACTCTTATTAGTGTGATTTCGGCTGAAAGTGGCGACCGAGGAAAGTTCCTTTTCAAAAACCTTTATATATCTGTTGGATAAAAGGAACTAATGCTGGCCCCTCAAGCTCGAAAGGCCAGTAGATATATCCATAAGGAGAAACACCCCATGCGCAAGACTCTCGCTATTTCCATGATGCTGGCCGCTGCCCTCGGTCTCGCTGCCTGCGATAAAAAATCCGAAGACAAAGCCCAAGACGCCGCTGCACATTCCGAGCAAGCTCAGAAAGACATGGCGAAGGCTCAGGATAAAGTGAACGACGCTGCGAAAGAAAACGCCGATGCTGCCAAAGCTCAGGCTGAATCGAACGAAGCCGCCGCGAAAGAAGCAGCACCTGCCGCTCCAGCAGAACCAGCCAAGAACTAATCAGCTGGCTGTCGCTGCAAAAAGAAAGCCCGCTTACATAGCGGGCTTTTCTTTGCCTGCTGTTTTGTCAGGCAAACAAGTTGGACTAACCCTGGCGCGCCTTAATCAAGTCACGGCCTCTTTAGGCGCTTCCGGGCTGTCAGTCGGCGTGTACACCATCACCTGCAGTACGTCGGAATGAAACTCCCGACGATACAGAACCAACACCACCGCGCTACTCATCAACATGAATAACCACGGGCTGACGAACCAGGCCAGCATGGTCATGCCGAAGTAATAAGAACGCAGGCCAAAGTTGAATTGGTTCGCCGCCATCGAAATCACACGCGCTGCCCGCAGTGCGAATGCCTTGCGCTCCTGCTCCGACACCTGCCGCTCCCCGATCATCGGCGCCGAGCCCACCAGCACCGCCGCAAAATTGTATTGGCGCATGCACCAGCTGAACGTAAAAAACGCGTAGACGAACACCAGCGCGAGGCACAGCAGCTTGATCTCCGACATGCCCTGGGAGGCCTGCTGCACCAGCGGAATGTCCGCCAGCAACGACACAGCCCTCTCCGAAGCGCCGAGCACGGTGAGAATGCCCGCGAGGATAATCAAGGTGCTGGACGCAAAGAACGAGGCGTTGCGCTCCAGGTTGCCGATCACGCTGGCGTCGGCAATGCGGTTATCACGCAGCAGCATGCGGCGCATCCAGTCTTCACGGTACAGGTGCAGCACACTGGCCAGGCACGCGGTATCACGGGCTTTCCAGGTGGCGTAACGGGTATAGCCGCCCCAACAGAGGGCAAACCAGAACGCGGCGAGCAAGTGGATCTGGTTGGTTTCGATGAACGACATGCGGGTCCTGTTACACAATGAAAGAGAGCGAGCACGGACTAAATGTGGGAGCGGGCTTGCTCGCGAAGGCGGCGTGTCAATTTATACATCTGGCACTGCCGCATCGCTTTCGCGAGCAAGCCCGCTCCCACATTTACAGAGTTCCAACTGTAGAACGTATAGCCTCGCAGACATAAAAAATGCCCCGTATCGATTGATACGGGGCATTTCGGTAAAACGCGAAAACCGTATTACGCGATGGCTTCGCTGCGCTTGCCGAGCATGCGGTCAACCACCACCGCCACGACCAGCGTCATCACCGACGGCACCAGCCACGCCAGGCCCTGCTCGCTCAGCGGCAAGTGCGCCAACTGCGAAGGCATCCAGTCTGCGAGCCCTGCGCCCTTGAGCGCGTCGATGCAGCCGAAGATGAACGACACCAGCATCACCGGGCCGACGATACGGCCCTGCTCCTGCCAGAAGTCTTTGCAGAAGCTCAGGGCCACCAGCACGATGCACGGCGGGTAGATAGCGGTCAGCACCGGGATCGAGAACGCGATCAGCTTGGTCAACCCCAGGTTGGACACGAACAACGAGAACAACGCCAGGATGACCACCAGCGTCTTGTAGGACAGTGGCAGGATTCGGCTGAAATACTCGGCGCAGGCACAGGTCAGGCCCACCGCTGTGACCAGGCACGCCAGGGAGATCAGCACAGCCAGAAAACCGCTGCCCAACGAACCAAAGGTGTGTTGCACATAGGCGTGCAGCACCGCAGCGCCGTTGCTGGCACCAGCGGCCACCGCGTGGCTGCCCGAGCCCAGGCGGAACAGGCTGACATACACCAGCGCCAGGCCCACACCGGCAATCAGCCCGGCAATGATGGCGTAGCGAGTGATCAGCTTCGGCGATTCAACACCACGGGAACGAATGGCGTTGACGATCACGATGCCGAACACCAGCGCGCCCAGGGTATCCATGGTCAGGTAACCATTGATAAACCCTTGGGAGAACGGCGCAGCGACGTATTCCGGGGTGGCAACCCCCACTTCACCGGCTGGCAAGGCAAACGCAGCGATGCCGAGAATGGCCAGCGCGATGATTTTCAGCGGTGCCAGGAAACGGCCGACGGTGTCGAGCAACCGGCCCGGGTACAGGGAGACAAAGAACACCACCAGGAAGTACACCGAGCTGTAGAGGAACAGCGCCAGCGGGCTTTCGCCGGTCAGCGGCGCCAGGCCCACTTCAAACGAAACGGTCGCGGTACGCGGGGTGGCGAACAGCGGCCCTACCGCCAGGTACGCCGCCGCCGCGAGCACGCCACCGGCGATCTTGCCGATCGGGCTGCTCAACGCGTCCATGCCGCCACCGACCTTGGCCAGTGCGATCACGGTGACCACCGGCAAACCCACTGCGGTGATCAGGAAACCCAGCGCAGCCATCCAGACATGAGGCCCGGACTGCAAACCAACGATGGGCGGAAAGATGATGTTGCCGGCGCCAACAAACAGCGCAAAAGTCATAAAGCCCAGCGCCAGGATGTCCTGGCTTTTCAACACTTTCATTTGAGGAAATACCACACTGCTGAATCGGAATTTAGAGAGGGCTTCCCTATGGATGAGGGAAATGCTGCCGGCCCTTTTGGGAGCCGACCGGTCTAGCGCGGGGCTTCCTTTTGGGATGCGCACGCATAAAGAGGCGGACAGGGTACAGAAATAGGCTGACAAACGCACTGTTGCGGGGCGTACTGTCCGATAAGCGACATTCTTATGTCGCGTTTTCATACTTAATTTGGCAATCCAATCCAATGTGGGAGCTGGCTTGCCTGCGATGCAGCCACCTCGGTCTTCCATTTACACCGCGGTGATGCCATCGCAGGCAAGCCAGCTCCCACATTGAACCGAGTACCCTTCCGAAAATGGGTATACCCAGAATGCACAAAGGCCACCCGAAGGTGGCCTTTGTGTTGGTGTAGCGTCAGCTAAGCGCGAGGCTTATTTGACAGCCCAACCGGTCAGCTCGGACAAAGCCTTGCCGATGTCTGCCAGCGAACGCACGGTTTTAACGCCTGCGTCTTCCAGGGCAGCAAACTTCTCGTCTGCAGTGCCCTTGCCGCCAGAGATGATTGCGCCAGCATGGCCCATGCGCTTGCCAGCAGGGGCAGTCACACCAGCGATGTAGGAAACAACCGGCTTGGTCACGTGTGCCTTGATGTAGGCAGCCGCTTCTTCTTCAGCCGAACCGCCGATCTCACCGATCATGACGATCGCTTCGGTCTTCGGGTCTTCCTGGAACAGCTTCAGGATGTCGATGAAGTTCGAACCCGGAATCGGGTCACCACCGATGCCGACGCAAGTCGACTGACCGAAACCGGCGTCAGTAGTTTGCTTAACAGCTTCGTAGGTCAGGGTGCCGGAACGGGAAACGATACCGACCTTGCCTGGCAAGTGAATGTGACCTGGCATGATGCCGATCTTGCATTCGCCTGGGGTGATCACGCCTGGGCAGTTAGGGCCGATCAGGGTAACACCCAGCTCGTCGCACTTAACTTTAGCGTCCAGCATGTCCAGGGTAGGAATGCCTTCGGTGATGCAGACGATCAGCTTGATGCCGCCGAACGCCGCTTCCAGGATCGAGTCCTTGCAGAAAGGAGCTGGAACGTAGATCACGCTGGCGGTGGCGCCAGTGGCAGCTACAGCATCTTTCACGGTGTTGAACACTGGCAGGCCCAGGTGCTCGGTGCCGCCTTTGCCTGGAGTTACGCCGCCAACCATCTTGGTGCCGTATTCGATGGCTTGCTGGGTGTGGAAACTACCTTGCGAACCGGTAATACCCTGGCAGATAACTTTGGTGTCTTTATTGATCAGGACGCTCATTATTTGCCCTCCGCAGCTTTGACAACTTGTTGAGCAGCGTCGGTCAGGCTGGTAGCCGCGATGATGTTCAAACCGCTTTCTGCCAGTACTTTAGCGCCCAGTTCAGCGTTGTTACCTTCAAGGCGAACAACAACCGGGATTTTAACGCCAACTTCTTTCACTGCACCGATGATGCCTTCGGCAATCATGTCGCAACGAACGATGCCGCCGAAGATGTTGACCAGTACTGCAGCGACGTTGGAGTCGGACAGGATGATCTTGAACGCTTCGGTAACACGTTCTTTGGTAGCACCGCCGCCTACGTCGAGGAAGTTGGCTGGTTTGCCGCCATGCAGGTTGACGATGTCCATGGTACCCATGGCCAAGCCGGCACCGTTGACCATGCAACCGATGTTACCTTCCAGGGCTACGTAGTTCAGTTCGAACTTGGCAGCGTGCGCTTCGCGCGGATCGTCTTGCGACGGATCGTGGAAAGTCTTCAGCTTAGGCTGACGGTACATGGCGTTGGCGTCGATGTTGATCTTGGCGTCCAGGCAGTGCAGATCGCCGTCAGCCTTGATCACCAGCGGGTTCACTTCCAGCAGGGCCAGATCGTGATCCTGGAACAGTTTGGCCAGACCTACGAAGATCTTGGCGAACTGGGCAACTTGCTTGCCTTCCAGGCCCAGCTGGAAAGCCAGCTCGCGACCCTGGAATGGCTGAGCGCCAACCAGTGGATCGATGGTGGCTTTCAGAATTTTTTCTGGGGTTTCTTCGGCGATCTTCTCAATGTCCACGCCACCTTCGGTGGAGGCCATGAACACGATACGACGGCTCGAACGGTCAACGACAGCGCCCAGGTACAGCTCTTTAGCGATATCAGTGCACGATTCAACCAGGATCTTGGTGACTGGCTGGCCATTGGCATCAGTCTGGTAAGTCACCAGACGCTTGCCCAGCCACTGCTGTGCGAAGGCCTTGGCGTCTTCTTTGCTGCGAACCAGCTTAACGCCGCCCGCTTTACCGCGACCACCAGCGTGGACCTGGGCTTTGACAACCCACTCAGTGCCGCCGATTTTGTCGCAAGCTTCTGCTGCTGCTTCCGGGGTGTCTACTGCGTAGCCCTTGGAAACTGGCAGGCCGTATTCAGCGAACAGCTGCTTACCCTGATACTCGTGAAGATTCATGCTTTTTACCGTCTTCGTTAGGTACTGCGCATTCGGCGCTGCGCTCGTTATGAGTGCCGCGCCACCTGTGACTGCTGCTCGCGCAACTTGCGGGGCTTAATGCCCGTAAAGCTGCGCAAGGCTGCGTCCGGCGGATATTCCGCGGTGAGTCTTGCGCGCAAGGCTCACGACGGGCAACTCCGCCGTGGTTTCTTATTATCTTGCTTAGCGCTTCTTGCGGTTGGCGATGTGGATGGCGCCGCCATTCACTGCCAACGCTGCTTCGTGCAACGCTTCGGACAGGGTCGGATGGGAGAAGACCATCATGCCCAGGTCTTCGGCACTGGTGCCGAATTCCATACCGATCGCGCCTTGCTGAACCAGTTCTGCAGCGCTCGGGCCAATCACGTGGACGCCCAATACGCGGTCAGTCTTGGCATCAGCGATGACTTTGACAAAACCACCGGTGTCGTTGGCTGCCATGGCACGGCCAGAAGCGGCGAACGGGAAGGTGCCGACGTTAACTTCAACGCCTTCAGCTTTCAACTGCTGTTCGTTCTTGCCGACCCATGCAATTTCCGGGTGGGTGTAGATAACCGATGGGATCAGGTCGTAGTTCATCTGGGTTTTGTGGCCCTTGATGCGCTCGACAACCATGATGCCTTCTTCGGAAGCCTTGTGCGCCAGCATCATGCCGCGAACCACGTCGCCGATGGCGTATACGCCAGGCACGGTGGTCGCGCAGTGATCGTCAACGTGCACATAGCCGCGCTCGTCGAGGGTCACACCGCTGTCGGAAGCCAGCAGGTCGGTCGTCACTGGACGGCGACCAACAGCTACGATCAGCTTGTCGAAAGTGATGGTTTTTTCGCCATCCTTGTCGGTGTAGTTAACAACGACTTCTTCGCCGTTAACTTTCGAACCGGTTACGCGAGCGCCCAGCTTGATGTCCAGACCTTGTTTGGTCAGGGTTTTCAGCGCTTCTTTGGACACGGCGGTGTCGGCAGCCAGCAGGAACGTGTCCAGGGCTTCCAGGACAGTCACTTCAGCACCCAGACGGGACCATACCGAACCCAGTTCCAGGCCGATCACGCCAGCGCCGATCACGCCCAGACGTTTTGGAACCGATTGGAATTCCAGGGCGCCGGTCGAATCAACGATGACGTTGTTGTCGACTGGAGCAGGCGGAATGTCGATTGGGCGCGAACCTGGCGCCAGGATCACGTTTTCAGCTTCGATGACTTCAACCGAACCGTCTGGCTTGGTGATTTCGATCTTCTTGCCGGCCAGCAGTTTGCCGTGGCCTTGCAGGGAAGTCACACCGTTGGCCTTGAACAAGGTCGCAACGCCAGACGTCAGGCCCTTAACGATGTTGGCTTTACGGCCGACCATTGCTGGCACGTCCATGGTCACGCCAGCATGGTTGATGCCGTGGATCGCGAAGCCGTCTTGGGCTTCGTGGAATTTCCAGGAGCTGTCCAGCAGCGCCTTGGAAGGAATGCAACCGACGTTCAGGCAGGTACCGCCCAGTGCCAGTTTGCCTTCCTTGTCGGTGTATTTTTCGATGCAAGCAGTCGAGAGGCCCAGTTGTGCGGCCTTGATGGCGGCAACATAGCCGCCAGGACCTGCACCAATCACTACAACGTCAAATTTCTGCGACATGAAAATAGTTCCTCTATTTAGCAGCAAGCTTTCAAGCCGCAAGCCCAGGGTCAAGCTGCCTTGACTGGCAGTTTGCCCCAGGGCCTGCAGCTGCTTCTATCAGATATCCAGCAGCAGACGAGCCGGGTCTTCCAGCAGGTTCTTGATGGTCACCAGGAAAGTCACGGCTTCTTTACCATCGATCAGGCGGTGATCGTAGGACAGCGCCAGGTACATCATCGGGCGGATCACGACCTGGCCGTTGATGGCCATAGGACGCTGGATGATGTTGTGCATGCCCAGGATCGCAGCTTGCGGTGGGTTGACGATCGGGGTCGACATCATCGAACCGAAGGTACCACCGTTGGTGATGGTGAAGGTACCGCCGGTCATCTCGTCGATGGTCAGCTTGCCGTCACGGGCTTTCTTGCCGAAGCCGGCGATGCCGCCTTCGATTTCAGCCAGGCTCATCAGCTCGGCGTTACGCAGAACCGGTACCACCAGGCCACGGTCGCTGGACACGGCAACGCCGATGTCTGCATAGCCGTGGTAAACGATGTCGCTGCCGTCGATCGAAGCGTTGACGGCCGGGAAGCGCTTCAGCGCTTCGGTGGCCGCTTTCACGAAGAAGGACATGAAGCCCAAACGTACGCCGTTATGGCTCTTCTCAAAGAGATCCTTGTACTTCGAACGCAACGCCATGACTTCGGTCATGTCGACTTCGTTGAAAGTCGTCAGCATCGCCATGTTCGACTGTGCTTCAACCAGACGCTTGGCCACTGTGGCACGTACGCGGGTCATCGGTACGCGCTTCTCGGTGCGGTCGCCAGCGGCGAACACAGGTGCAGCGGCAGCCGGGGCAGCAGCCTTGGCAGGTGCGGCAGCTGGAGCGTTTTTCTTGGCTTCAACAGCAGCAACCACGTCTTCCTTGGTGATGCGACCGTCTTTGCCGGTGCCTTTTACGGAAGCCAGGTTGATGCCGTTCTCTTCAGCCAGCTGACGGGCAGCCGGTGCAGCGATCGGGTCTTCAGCGCCAGCAGCCGGAGCAGCGGCGGGTGCAGCGGCGGCAGCCGGAGCAGCAGCGGCTGGAGCGGCAGCAGCAGCGCCGCCCTCTTCGATCGAGCCCAGTACCTGGTTCGACAGGACGGTGGCGCCCTCTTCAGCAACGATCGCGCCCAGCACGCCGTCAGCTTCGGCCAACACTTCCAGAACGACTTTGTCGGTCTCGATGTCGACGATCAGGTCGTCACGCTTGACGGCCTCGCCTGGTTTCTTGTGCCAGGTGGCAACGGTGCCATCGGCAACCGATTCCGGGAATGACGGGGCTTTGATTTCGATAGCCATTATCTGTGGGTCCTTAAAATTCGGTTTCAGTCAGCGCGAAGGCGTTAAACAGTGAAAGCATCTTGCAGCAGTTTTTCCTGCTGCTCGGCGTGCATCGACGCATAACCACACGCAGGTGCAGCAGAAGCATCACGACCGGCGTACTCCAGGCCAAGACCTGTTTTGTGGTTACCGATGCTGCGACGCAAATGATGCTGGCTGCTGTACCAAGCGCCCTGGTTCATCGGTTCTTCCTGACACCACACGGCATTCGTGAGGTTGGTGTAAGGCGCGATGGCCTCCATCAGGTCGTCTTCCGGGAACGGGTAAAGCTGCTCGATACGCACGATGGCGATGTCTTCGCGGCCTTCCGCACGGCGTTTTTCCAGCAAGTCGTAGTAAACCTTGCCGCTGCACAGGATCAGGCGAGTGACCTTGGCGGCGTCCAGCGTGTCGATTTCTGGAATAACGGTCTGGAACGAACCATCCGCCAGATCTTCCAGGGTCGAGATGGCCAATTTATGACGCAACAGCGACTTCGGCGTCAGCACTACCAGCGGTTTGCGCAGCGGGCGGATCACCTGGCGACGCAGCAAGTGGTAGATCTGGGCCGGGGTAGTCGGCACGCACACCTGGATGTTGTGCTCGGCGCACAGCTGCAGGTAACGCTCCAGACGGGCCGAGGAGTGCTCAGGACCCTGACCTTCATAACCGTGTGGCAGCAACATGGTCAGACCGCACAGACGGCCCCACTTGTGCTCGCCGCTGGTGATGAACTGGTCGATCACCACCTGAGCACCGTTGGCGAAGTCGCCGAACTGGGCTTCCCAGATCACCAGCGCGTTAGGCGTGGTGGTCGAGTAGCCGTATTCGAACGCCAGCACGGCTTCTTCGGACAGGAACGAATCGTACAGGTCGAAACGTGGCTGGCCTTCGTACAGGTTCTGCAACGGGATGTAGGTGCCCGCATCTTTCTGGTTGTGCAGCACAGCATGACGGTGCGAGAACGTACCACGGCCGATGTCCTGGCCGGTCATGCGGATCGGGTGACCTTCGAACGCCAGGGTCGCGTACGCCATGGTTTCAGCGTAACCCCAGTTGATCGGCAGGCCGCCGGCTTGCATCTTCTGACGGTCTTCGTAGATCTTCGCAACCTGGCGCTGAACCACGAAGCCTTCCGGAATTTCCAGCAGCTTGGCGGACAGTTCCTGCAGGGTCTTCAGATCGAACGAGGTGTCGTGACGTGCAGTCCAGGTGTGACCCAAGTACGGACGCCAGTCAACGAACAGCTCTTTGTTCGGCTCTTTAACCAGGCTTTTCACGACGTGCAGGCCGTTATCCAGCGCGTTGCGGTATTCATCGATCTTCGCCTGAACACGCGCATCGTCAACCACACCGGCCTTGATCAGGCTGTCGGCGTACAGCTCACGGGTAGTGCGCTGCTTGGTGATTTGCTGGTACATCAACGGTTGGGTGCCGCTAGGCTCATCCGCTTCGTTGTGACCGCGACGGCGGTAGCAGACCAGGTCGATGACCACGTCACGCTTGAACTGCATGCGGTAGTCGATGGCGAGCTGGGTCACGAACAACACGGCTTCCGGATCATCACCATTCACATGGAGGATCGGTGCCTGGATCATCTTGGCAACGTCGGTCGCGTACTCGGTAGAGCGCGCGTCCAGCGGGTTGCTGATGGTGAAGCCCACCTGGTTGTTGATGACGATGTGAACGGTACCGCCGGTCTTGAAGCCGCGAGTCTGCGACATCTGGAACGTTTCCAGGACCACGCCTTGGCCGGCGAATGCCGCGTCACCGTGGATGGAAATCGGCAGAACCTTCTCACCGGTAGAATCGTTGCGACGATCCTGGCGAGCACGTACCGAACCCTCGACCACCGGGGAAACAATTTCCAGGTGGGATGGGTTGAAGGCCATGGCCAGGTGAACTTCACCGCCGGTGGTCATCACGTTGGACGAGAAGCCCTGGTGGTATTTAACGTCACCGGAACCCAACTCAACCTTCTTCTTGCCTTCGAACTCGTCGAACAGCTCGCGCGGGTTCTTGCCGAAGGTGTTGACCAACACGTTCAGGCGACCACGGTGAGCCATGCCGATCACGATTTCCTTGGTGCCGTAGGAACCGGAACGCTGGATCAGCTCGTCGAGCATTGGAATCAGGCTTTCGCCGCCTTCCAGGCCAAAACGCTTGGTGCCCGGGTATTTAGTACCCAGGTATTTCTCGAGACCTTCAGCTGCGGTCACGCGCTCCAGCAAGTGGCTGCGTACATCGGCAGACAAAACCGGACGGCCACGCACACCTTCCAGGCGATGCTGGAACCAGTGGCGCTGCTCGGAATCGGTGATGTGCGTAAATTCAGCGCCGATGGTGCGGCAATATGTCTGCTGCAACGCTTCGTGAATTTCGCGTAGGCTCGCTTCCTCTTTGCCGATGAACAGGTCGCCGGCACGGAAGGTCGTATCAAGATCGGCATTGGTCAAGCCGTAATGATTGATCGACAGGTCTGCAGGTGCAGGACGCTTCCAGAGCCCCAGCGGGTCAAGCTGGGCCGCCTGGTGGCCGCGCATCCGGTAGGCCTGGATCAGTCGCAATACTTCAACTTGCTTCTTCTCGTGCTCGCTGCTCACGCTACCGGCGGAAACCGGTTGGGCGCGGCGCTGGTTCTTTGCCAGCAGCACAAACTGATCGCGAATTGTTGCGTGCGATACATCGGTGGCAGCGTTGCCGTCTGAAGACAACGTCTGAAATTTGGTGCGCCATTCTTCTGGCACAGCGTTAGGGTCGTGCAGGTAGAGCTCATAAAGCTCTTCCACATAGGCAGCGTTACCACCTGAAAGATAGCCGCTGTTCCACATGCGCTGCATCACGCTTTCTTGCATGCTTGGTCACCCTCGATTTGGGGACACCACCGGCGAAAACACCGAGTTTGCTTGCAAAAGGCCAAGTGCAGCGACCAAAACAAGCCACTTAGGATCACGCTGATAGTTCGGGTACCAACCCGAATGCCCCTGCTTGTCTCATTTCTTCAAAATAAGAGCTGCGGCTTTGTAAGTCGCTGCTCAAGTTAAAACTACGGCGCCGGTTGAAGCCTGCGCCGTAGCATTTACGGGCACAACGGTCCTGCTTTTACCACAACGCCAGTTACACGCCGCTCTGCAGCAGCATGTTACGGATGTGACCAATGGCCTTAGTCGGGTTCAGGCCTTTGGGACATACGTTGACGCAGTTCATGATCCCGCGGCAGCGGAATACGCTGAACGGGTCATCCAGTGAAGCCAGGCGCTCGGACGTCTTGGTGTCACGGCTGTCTGCCAGGAAGCGGTACGCTTGCAGCAGGGCAGCCGGGCCCAGGAACTTGTCCGGGTTCCACCAGAAGGACGGGCACGAGGTCGAGCAGCAAGCGCACAGGATGCACTCGTACAGACCGTCGAGCTTTTCACGCTCTTCAGGGGACTGCAGACGCTCGATGGCCGGAGCCGGCGTGTCGTTCTGCAGGAATGGCTTAACTTTCTCGTATTGCTTGTAGAAGATGCTCATATCGACAACCAGGTCACGGATAACCGGCAAACCTGGCAGTGGACGAACGATCAGCTTGTTGCCTTTCACAACAGCGGACAGCGGCGTGATGCACGCCAGGCCGTTTTTGCCGTTGATGTTCATGCCGTCGGAACCGCAAACACCTTCACGGCAAGAGCGACGATAGGAGAAACCCTCGTCCTGCTCTTTGATCAGGGCCAGCACGTCCAGCACCATCAGGTCTTTACCACCGGTATCGACCTGGAATTCCTGCATGAACGGCGCGGCGTCCTGATCAGGGTTGTAGCGGTAAACACTGACTTTCAACATGGCAGCCACCCTTAGTAAGTCCGAATCTTCGGTTCAAACGTCGGAACCGTCTTCGGTGAGAAGTTCACGGCACGCTTGGTTACGCGCTTGTCACCCGGGAAGTACAGGGTGTGGCACAACCAGTTTTCGTCGTCGCGGTCTTCAAAGTCTTCACGAGCGTGAGCACCACGGGATTCTTTACGAACCTCGGCGGCAATCGCAGTCGCTTCAGCCACTTCCAGCAGGTTTTGCAATTCAAGGGCTTCGATACGAGCGGTGTTGAACGCCTGGCTCTTATCGTTGATCTTGACGTTGGCGATGCGCTTGCGCAGGTCAGCCAGTTGGGCAATACCCTTCTGCATGTATTCGCCGGTACGGAACACACCGAAGTAGTTCTGCATGCAGCTTTGCAGCTCGCGACGCAGGGTAGCTACGTCTTCGCCATCAGTGCGCTCGTTCAGAGCGTTCAGACGGGCCAGTGCAGCTTCGATATTGGCGTCGGTCGCGTCATCGTATTCGATGCCGTCGGTCAGCGCTTTTTCGAGGTGCAGGCCGGCAGCACGGCCGAATACCACCAGGTCGAGCAGCGAGTTGCCGCCCAGACGGTTGGCACCGTGTACCGATACGCACGCCACTTCACCTACCGCGAACAGACCGTGAATGATCTCGTCCTGGCCATCGGCGTTCTGGGTGATCGCCTGGCCATGGATGTTGGTCGGCACGCCGCCCATCATGTAGTGGCAAGTCGGAACAACCGGAACCGGAGCAACCACCGGGTCAACGTGAGCAAAGGTCTTGGACAGCTCGCAGATACCAGGCAGGCGGCTGTGCAGTACTTCTTCACCCAGGTGATCGAGTTTGAGCAGTACGTGGTCGCCGTTCGGGCCGCAGCCGTTGCCGGCGATGATCTCTTTAACCATCGAACGGGCTACAACGTCACGACCGGCCAGGTCTTTGGCGTTCGGAGCATAACGCTCCATGAAACGCTCGCCGTGCTTGTTGATCAGGTAACCACCTTCACCACGGCAACCTTCGGTCACCAGTACACCGGCGCCGGCGATGCCGGTCGGGTGGAACTGCCACATTTCGATGTCTTGTACCGGTACGCCGGCACGCAGTGCCATGCCGACGCCGTCACCGGTGTTGATCAAGGCGTTGGTGGTCGACGCGTAGATACGGCCTGCACCGCCGGTCGCCAGAACAGTAGCCTTGGCGCGGATGTAGGTGGTTTCACCGGTTTCGATGCAGATGGCGATCACACCGACGAACTCGCCTTGTGCGTTCTTCACCAGATCGACAGCGTAGTACTCGTTCAGGAACGTGGTACCGGCTTTCAGGTTGCCCTGATAGAGGGTGTGCAGCAGCGCGTGACCGGTACGGTCGGATGCAGCACAGGTACGGGCAGCCTGGCCGCCTTTACCGTAATCCTTCGACTGGCCGCCGAATGGACGCTGGTAGATACGGCCTTGCTCGGTACGCGAGAACGGCAGACCCATGTGGTCCAGCTCGAACACGGCGGCCGGGCCTTCCTGACACATGTATTCGATAGCGTCCTGGTCACCGATATAGTCGGAACCCTTGACGGTATCGTACATGTGCCAGCGCCAGTCATCGTTCGGGTCGGCAGAGGCGATGGCGCAGGTGATGCCACCCTGGGCCGAAACGGTGTGGGAACGTGTCGGGAACACCTTGGTGATCACGGCAGTCTTGTGACCACCCTGCGCCAGCTGCAGCGCTGCGCGCATGCCGGCACCGCCGCCACCAATAATGATGGCGTCGAAGGAAATAGTTGGAATGTTAGCCATGAATCAGATACCCCAAAGAATCTGCACACCCCAGACGAAGTAAGCGAACATCGCGACGCCGCATACTGCCTGGAAGAGGAAACGGACTGCAGTCGCGGACTTGCCCAGCGCCATCGGCGTCAGGTAGTCGGTCGCGATGGTCCACATGCCGACCCAGGCGTGTGCGCCCAGGGCTACAAGGGCCAGCAGACTGAAGATTCGCATCGCATTGTGGGCGAACAGGCCATGCCATTGTTCAAAGGTGATGCCCGGGTGTGCGACGAGGTATCCGATCAGGAAAATGAAATAAGCCGCGAGAACGACCGCAGACACACGTTGTGCCATCCAGTCATAGAGGCCCGAACGCGAAAGGTTCGTAACGCTGGTTACCATATCCAAACTCCTGCCAGAACGATCAGCACCACGGAAATGGCGATGATGATTTTCGAGCCCAGGCGGCCGCCTTCCAGCGTCTCACCGATACCCGCATCCATGATCAAGTGGCGCACACCGGCAACCAGGTGATACAGCAGAGCGGACAGGAGGCCCCATGCTACGAACTTGGCCAGCGGGCTGGTCAAGCATGCCTTCACCTCGGCGTAACCTTCCGCGGAACCCAGGGATTTGCTCAATGCATAAAGCATGATGCCCAGGCCCAGGAACAGGATGATGCCGGAAACACGGTGCAGGAACGACGTAACGCCGGTGATGGGGAGTTTGATGGTCCTTAGGTCTAGGTTTACAGGTCGTTGGCTATTCACGGCTTTTTTTCACACTGAAGAGCCCCTAACAATCAGGGCAAAGTTGTTGGGGAGTGCACTGGTCAGGTAAGCACCACCCAGGGAGTGCGACCCCCAATGAAAGCAAGCCCAAAAGCCCTTGGCGGTCGGTGGCCGAGTATAGACAGTTAGGTTACTAATGACAACGCGCGCTCCTCACCCTAATAGCTGATTGCGTTAGCGGGATAAAAGGCGTAAATGGCAGGCAATTTCGACGAAAAAGTACGGTTAAAGCCTTCTGGAGCAAGACTTTAGGCAAATTGACATCTGGATTTATATCAATATAGTGGTGCGGGCCCTGCGTGGGGGGTCTGTCTGATGATTTGAAGCATAAATAGGAGGCCACATGGCTGACAAAAAAGCGCAGTTGATCATCGAGGGCGCAGCCCCCGTCGAGCTGCCCATTTTAACCGGCACCGTTGGTCCCGATGTTATCGACGTACGGGGCCTGACGGCCACGGGCCGTTTCACATTCGACCCAGGCTTCATGTCGACCGCCTCTTGCGAGTCGAAGATCACCTATATCGATGGTGACAATGGCATTCTGCTGCACCGCGGCTACCCGATCGAGCAACTGGCCGAGAAGTCGGACTACCTGGAAACCTGCTACCTGCTGCTCAATGGCGAACTGCCAACGGCCGAGCAGAAAGCCAAGTTTGTCAGCAATGTGAAGAACCACACCATGGTTCACGAGCAGTTGAAGACCTTCTTCAACGGCTTCCGTCGCGACGCCCACCCGATGGCCGTCATGTGCGGCGTGGTCGGCGCCCTGTCGGCCTTCTATCACGACTCCCTGGACATCAATAACCCGCAGCATCGCGAAATCTCCGCGATCCGCCTGGTTGCCAAGATGCCGACCCTGGCCGCGATGGTTTACAAGTACTCCATGGGCCAGCCCATGATGTACCCGCGCAACGACCTGTCGTACGCGGAAAACTTCCTGCACATGATGTTCAACACGCCGTGCGAGATCAAACCGATCAGCCCGACACTCGCCAAGGCCATGGACCGGATCTTCATCCTCCACGCCGACCACGAGCAGAACGCCTCGACTTCTACCGTACGTCTGGCGGGCTCTTCGGGTGCCAACCCGTTCGCCTGTATCGCCGCCGGTATCGCTGCACTGTGGGGCCCTGCCCACGGCGGTGCGAACGAAGCCGTATTGACCATGCTCGATGAAATCGGCGATGTCTCGAACATCGACAAATTCATCGCCAAGGCCAAGGACAAGAACGATCCGTTCAAGTTGATGGGCTTCGGTCACCGGGTCTACAAGAACCGCGACCCGCGTGCCACCGTGATGAAGCAGACCTGCGACGAAGTACTGAAAGAACTGGGCATCAAGAACGATCCGCAGCTCGAACTGGCCATGCGCCTGGAAGAGATCGCCCTGACCGATCCGTACTTCATCGAACGCTCGCTGTACCCGAACGTCGACTTCTACTCGGGGATCATCCTCAAGGCGATCGGCATTCCAACCAGCATGTTCACCGTGATCTTCGCCCTCGCACGTACCGTCGGCTGGATCTCGCACTGGAAAGAAATGCTCTCCAGCCCGTACAAGATTGGCCGCCCACGCCAGCTGTACACCGGCTACGAGTCGCGTGATATCACCAAACTGGAAGATCGCAAGTAAGCATCTAACTATTTGGTCTTAAAAACGGCCTCCTTTTACAAGGAGGCCGTTTTTATTTGTGCAGATTCTGAGAAACAGTTTTGTGATATCGACTCACAATAAAAGCAAAAAAATGCCCCGATCTCACGACCGGGGCATTTTTTTTGTAACGGTTACAACGTTTAGTGGTTAACCGCCCCGCTCGCCCCCAGGCCAGTCTGCGAACGCACAAACTGCGGGAAGTACAACGCACGCTCTTTCTCAGCCGCCGCCGACTTGTCGGTGATGGAGAAGAACCAGATGCCGACGAACGCAATGATCATCGAGAACAGCGCCGGGTACTCGTACGGGAAGATGGCTTTTTCATGGTGCAGGATCGAGACCCAGATGGTCGGGCCAAGGATCATCAGGCCGACGGCACTGATCAAGCCCAGCCAGCCGCCAATCATCGCGCCACGGGTGGTGAGGTTTTTCCAGTACATGGAAAGCAGCAACACGGGGAAGTTACAGCTGGCTGCAATGGAGAACGCCAGGCCCACCATGAATGCGATGTTCTGGCTTTCGAACAGGATACCCAGGCCGATTGCCAATACACCCAAGGCCACGGTGGTGATCTTCGAGACGCGAATCTCATCCTTGTCGTTGGCCTTGCCCTTCTTGATCACGCTGGCATACAGGTCGTGAGACACCGCCGAAGCACCGGCCAGGGTCAGACCGGCGACCACCGCGAGAATGGTGGCAAACGCCACAGCCGAGATGAAGCCCAGGAAAATACTGCCACCCACTGCGTTGGCCAGGTGCACCGCCGCCATGTTGTTACCGCCCAGCAAGGCGCCTGCCGCATCCTTGAACGCCGGGTTGGTGCTGACCAACAGGATCGCGCCAAAACCGATGATGAACGTCAGGATATAGAAGTAGCCGATGAAGCCAGTGGCATACAGCACGCTCTTGCGCGCTTCCTTGGCGTCGCTCACGGTGAAGAAGCGCATCAGGATGTGCGGCAGGCCAGCGGTACCGAACATCAGTGCCAGGCCCAGGGAGAATGCCGAGATCGGGTCTTTCACCAGGCCGCCAGGGCTCATGATCGCTTCACCTTTAGGGTGAACCTTGATCGCCTCGGAGAACAGCATGTTGAAGTCGAAGTTGACGTGCTTCATCACCATCAGCGCCATGAACGAGGCGCCGGACAGCAACAGCACAGCCTTGATGATCTGCACCCAGGTGGTCGCCAGCATGCCGCCGAACAACACGTACATGCACATCAGGATACCCACCAGAATCACCGCAACGTGGTAGTCCAGGCCGAACAGCAGCTGAATCAGCTTGCCCGCGCCCACCATCTGCGCGATCAGGTAGAACGCCACCACCACCAGCGAGCCACAGGCCGACAGGCTGCGGATCTGGGTTTGCCCGAGGCGATAGGAAGCCACGTCGGCAAAGGTGTACTTACCCAGGTTACGCAGGCGCTCGGCGATCAGGAACAGAATGATCGGCCAGCCCACCAGGAAGCCGATCGAGTAGATCAGGCCATCGTAGCCGGAGGTGAACACCAGCGCGGAAATCCCCAGGAAGGACGCCGCCGACATGTAGTCGCCGGCAATCGCCAGGCCATTCTGGAAGCCGGTGATCTTGCCGCCCGCCGCATAGTAGTCTGCCGCCGACTTGTTGCGCTTGGACGCCCAGTAGGTAATGCACAGGGTGGCGCCGACAAACGCGATAAACATCACGATGGCCGAGATGTTCAGCGGTTGCTTATGCACTTCACCGGTCAATGCATCCGCCGCCCAAACGGCCGGAGCAAACAGCGAAGCGCCGAATACAGCCAATAGACGCCGGATCATTGCGCAGCCTCCTTGAGAATCGCATTGTTCAGGTCGTCAAATTCGCCGTTGGCCCGGCGTACATAGATACCGGTCAGGATGAAGGCGGACACAATCAGTCCGACGCCCAGGGGAATGCCCCAGGTAATCGAGGAACCGGGGCTGATCTTGGCCCCCAGCACTTGTGGCCCGTAGGCGATCAACAGGATGAAAGCGGAGTAAAGCCCTAGCATGATCGCCGAGAGAATCCAGGCGAACCTTTCCCTTTTTCTGACCAGCTCCTTGAAACGCGGGCTGTTTTGAATCGAGAGGTAAATGCTGTCGTTCATTGTTTTTATCCTCGCAGCACAGCTTTTTATTATTTTGGAACGTATCCACTGTATGCGGCTGCCGTAGAGGTTCCAGACGACCTTAGTCTTAGATCGAGTGTAGCGAGGGATTGTCAGAGCGCAGGAGGATTTGCAGGCGGTGAAAGTCATGTGGGAGCGGGCTTGTGTGGGAGCGGGCTTGCTCGCGAAGGCGTAGTGCCAGTCAATACATCTGGTGACTGAACCACCGTATTCGCGAGCAAGCCCGCTCCCACACAAGCCCGCTCCCACATCAGGTTACAGGTGAATGGTTATTTGGCGGTCCATTCGGCTACACGCTCAGGGTGCTTGGCCACCCAGTCTTTGGCCGCCGCGTCAGGCTTGGCGCCCTCTTGGATTGCCAGCATGACTTCGCCGATTTCGTCCTTGGAGGCCCACTGGAATTTCTTCAGGAAGGCCGCAACTTCCGGCGCTTTCTTCTCCAGGTCCTTGCTGCCGATGCTGTTCACGGTTTCAGCAGCACCATAAATCCCTTTTGGATCGTCGAGGAAACGCAGTTTCCACTTGGCGAACATCCAGTGTGGCACCCAGCCGGTGACCGCGATGGATTCCTGTTTGTCTTCGGCACGGGTCAGTTCAGCGATCATTGCCGCGCCGGAGCTGGCTTGCAGCTTGTAGTCCAGACCGTAAGCCTTGATGGCCTCATCCGTCTTGAGCATCACGCCTGAACCGGCGTCGATGCCGACGATTTTGTTCTTGAAGGTGGTGTCGGTCTTGAGGTCTTCGATGGACTTGGCCTTGACGTACTCCGGCACGATCAGGCCGATCTTCGCGTCCTTGAAGTTGGGGCCGTAGTCGACCACCTTGTCCTTGTTCTTGGCCCAGTACTCACCGTGGGTCACGGGCAGCCAGGCGGAGAGCATGGCGTCGAGCTTGCCGGTGGCCACGCCCTGCCACATGATCCCGGTGGCGACGGCCTGCAGTTTCACGTCATAACCGAGCTTTTGCTTGATCACTTCCGCCGCTACGTGGGTGGTGGCCACGCTGTCGGACCAGCCATCTACATAGCCGATGCTCAGGGTTTTGCTGTCGGCGCTGGCCAGTGTGGAGCTCATCGCAACTACCAGAGTGGCAGCTGCGCCCAAGAGTCGTCGCATCTTCATCGTACTTCCCCGAAAGTGCTGCGCCCGGCGGATGCCGAGCGACGTCAACCTAGTTGTTATGGTGGTGCACCGCGCCCCCTTCACGCGCATCGATCCGGCTGCTGCCCCATCAGTGGAGTGCTGATGCTTTGATCATCAACCTGACGGGGCTTGCAACCTGCTCTGACTGCGACCTCAGGTAAGCAAGAAACGACATCACATCGCCAGCAGGACGCTTCGTAGGACTTGGCGTCAAAATCCCGCCCGAACTTTGCATGTCAAAATTATGCAGCCCCACTGGGAGGGGACAAATCCGGGTAAGATGCGCGCCTTTGCTCCCCCAGATAAGCCGACCATGCCCGCGAATGCCCGCTTTCCTGCCCTGCCCTATTTTTTCGCCCTGATCCTCGGTGTGCTGGCCCTTGTCGGCTATTGGTATGGCCTCGGCCGGCCGGTGGTGCTGCCGGATGTCGCCAGCGCCAGCCACAAGATGCAATGCGCGTCCTACACGCCGTTCGACAAGGACCAATCGCCCTTCGACCAGCCGTTCAAGCTGCGCCCCGAGCGCATGGACGCCGACCTCGCACTGCTGGCCACCCGCTTTGAGTGCATTCGCACCTACTCCATGACCGGCCTGGAAGCGTTGCCAGACCTGGCCCGCAAGCACGGCGTGAAGTTGATGATCGGCGCCTGGGTCAGCAGCGACCCGGTGGCGACTGAGAACGAGGTCGACCAATTGATTGCCTCGGCCAATGCCAACCCGGATGTCGTGACCTCGGTGATCGTCGGCAACGAAGCGCTGCTGCGCAAGGAAGTCACCGCCAAACAGTTGGTGAGGTTGATCCACAAGGTCAAAAGCCACATCCAGCAACCGGTGACCTACGCAGACGTGTGGGAGTTCTGGCTGAAACACCCGGAAATCGCTCCGGCGGTGGACTTCCTGACCATTCACCTGCTGCCGTACTGGGAAGACGACCCGTCGGGCATCGACCAGGCGCTCAAGCATGTGGGCGAAGTGCGCCAGACCTTCGGCAATAAATTCGCCCCCAAGGATGTGCTGATCGGCGAAACCGGCTGGCCCAGCGAAGGCCGCCAGCGTGAAACCGCCGTGCCGAGCCGGGTCAACGAAGCCAAATTCATGCGCGGTTTTGTGGCCATGGCCGAAGCCAATGGCTGGCGTTACAACCTGATCGAAGCGTTTGACCAGCCGTGGAAGCGTGCGAGTGAGGGTGCGGTCGGGGGTTACTGGGGACTGTTCGATGCAGACCGCCAGGACAAGGGCATTCTCGCCGGGCCGGTAACCAATCTGCCGTACTGGCCGCTGTGGCTGGGCGTTGGCGGGATCATCCTGCTCGGTACGCTGGTGCTCGGTGGTCGCGTACGCAGCACCCGTGCCGCCATGGCCTTGCCGTTGCTCGGCGCTGTCGCTGCCTGCTCCATCGGCACTTGGGCCGAGCTGACCCGTGTGACCGCGCGCTTCAATGATGAATGGGTCTGGGCCGGCTTGCTGGTGGTGCTGAACCTGCTGGTGCTGGCCCACGCGGCGCTGGCCTTGAGCTCACGGGAAGGCTGGCGCGAGCGCGCCTTCAACTGGCTGGAGAAACGCGCAGGCTGGCTGGTGGCGATTGCCGGCTTCGCCGGTGCGGTAATGATGCTGGCGCTGGTATTTGACCCGCGCTATCGCAGCTTTCCGAGTGCCGCACTGGTGTTGCCGGCGCTGGTGTACCTGGTTCGCCCGGTGGCCGGGCCGCGTCGGGAAATTGCGCTGCTGGCCTTTATCATCGGTGCCGGCATTGCGCCGCAGTTGTACCGTGAAGGCCTGTTGAACCAGCAGGCTTGGGGTTGGGCAGTGGTGAGTGTGCTGATGGTTGCAGCTTTGTGGCGTTGCTTGCGGGTGCGCAAGGCTTGACACCGCTTTCGCGAGCAAGCCCGCTCCCACATTTGACCGTGTTCACAAATAGAACTATGTAAACCCAATCAAATGTGGGAGCGGGCTTGCTCGCGAAGAGGCCCTGTCAGGCTGCCCTTGGCTTCCTGACCAACCGCAACCCCGCAATCACCACCGCAAACACCGCAAACGTGGTGTTGTACAACGCCAGCGCCGGCAACCCGAACACCATCCCCAGTACCGCCAGCCCCCAGCCCGCACGGCCAGGCACAAAAAACGCCAGCACTGCCGTAACCAGCGCCGCCCAACCCAGCACCTTGAAGTGGATCATCAGCCCCAGGTTCGAGCGCAACTGGCATTCCCAGCGGCTGGCCTCATCGGCGCAGATGCCGACCCACTGACCGTCCTCCATAAAGCCATAACGTGCGCCATAACTGGCAGCCAGCCATAGCGGCAGGGCAATAAGCAGCAGGATCCAGGGCAAACGACGGGACATTGGAGTACTCCGAAAGGCAAAAACGGCGCTCAGCTTAATCCCCCGGCGGCCATTGGCAAGGTGCGTACGCAGATAAGTGTTCAACAAAGCGTCGCAAAGTGTATCGTCTGGCTACTATTACCCCGAATCCGACGTTTATTTCCGACTTTTCGTGCCGAGTGCTGGCACTTCGGCGATAGCGCGGTGGTCATAGCCTGCGAACTTCATTCAGCACCTTTCCTCTTAGGGATTAAGTCATGCTCCGTTCCTTGCGCTGTGTTGCCCTGTTGGGCAGCCTTTTTCTGAGTGCGTCAGCACTGGCGGTCGACATAGACCAAGCCACCTATGGCTACCCTTTGACGAACCCGTTCGAAGCGACCATCGCGACCACGCCACCGGACCTTCGGCCCAAATTGCCGAGCGACGACGAAATCAACCAGTCCGACTACACCCTGAACATGCGCCCCGAGCGCGAGTTCAGCCTGCCGGATAACTTCTGGGCAGTGAAAAAGCTCACCTACCGCATCGCCAAGCAGGACCACGCTGCGCCGCTGATCTTCCTGATCGCAGGCACCGGCGCGCGGTTTGACAGCAGCATCAACGAATACCTGAAAAAGCTGTATTACCAGGCCGGCTACCACGTCGTGCAACTGTCGTCGCCGACCAGCTTCGACTTCATCAGTGCCGCTTCACGCTACGCCACGCCTGGCGTGACGCAGGAAGACGCCGAAGACATGTACCGCGTCATGCAAGCCGTGCGTGCGCAAAATGCTTCACTGCCGATCACCGACTTCTACCTCACCGGCTATAGCCTGGGCGGCCTGGATGCGGCATTTGTGAGCAAGCTCGACGAGACCCGCCGCAGCTTCAACTTCAAGAAAGTGTTGCTGCTTAACCCGCCGGTCAACCTCTATACCTCGATCACCAACCTCGACAAGCTGGTGCAGACCGAAGTCAAAGGCATCAACAACACCACCACCTTCTATGAGCTGGTGTTGAACAAATTGACCCGCTACTTCCAGCAGAAAGGCTACATCGACCTCAACGACGCCCTGCTCTACGACTTCCAGAACTCCAAGCAGCACCTGACCAACGAACAAATGGCCATGCTGATCGGCACCTCGTTCCGCTTCTCGGCGGCCGACATCGCCTTCACCTCGGACCTGATCAACCGTCGCGGCCTGATCATCCCGCCCAAATACCCGATCACCGAAGGCACCAGCCTCACGCCCTTCCTCAAGCGTGCACTGCAATGCGACTTCGATTGCTACCTCACCGAACAAGTGATCCCGATGTGGCGCGCCCGCACCGACGGCGGCAGCCTGTTGCAACTGGTTGACCAGGTCAGCCTGTACGCCCTCAAGGACTACCTGCACAGCAGCCCGAAAATCGCCGTGATGCACAACGCCGACGACGTGATCCTGGGCCCCGGCGACCTCGGTTTCCTGCGTAAAACCTTCGGCGATCGCTTGACCGTCTACCCGCTGGGCGGCCACTGCGGCAACCTCAATTACCGCGTCAACGCCGACGCCATGCTGGAGTTCTTCCGTGGCTAAATATCTTCTGCTGCTCGCTGCCCTGATGTGCGCAGGCGTTGCCAATGCCGACAACAGCAAGGCCCACGAACCGGTCAAGGTTGACTCTGACGGCTTCAAGGAACCACTGACCAAGCTCAAGTTCAACCCGGGCCTGGACCAGCGTGAGTTCGAACGTTCGTCGCTGACCGCGCTCAACGTCTACGACCCGCTGGAGTCGTGGAACCGTCGCGTGTACCACTTCAACTACCGCTTCGACCAATGGGTGTTCCTGCCGGTGGTCGACGGTTACCGCTACGTCACGCCGAGCTTTCTGCGTACCGGCGTGAGCAACTTCTTCAACAACCTGGGCGACGTGCCCAACCTGTTGAACAGCCTGCTGCAACTCAAGGGCCATCGCTCCCTGGAAACCACCGGGCGCCTGCTGCTCAACACCACCATCGGCATCGCCGGCCTGTGGGACCCGGCCACCGCCATGGGCCTGCCGCGCCAAAGCGAAGATTTCGGCCAGACCCTGGGCTTCTACGGCGTGCCCGGCGGCGCCTACCTCGTGCTGCCGATCTTCGGCCCCTCGAACCTGCGCGACACCACCGGCTTGGTCGTCGACTACGGCGCGGAAACCGAGGTCAACTTCCTCAACGTATCGAAAGTCAGCGAAAACCACCCGGAAATCTGGGCCCTGCGCGCCGTCGACAAGCGCTACCAGACCAGCTTCCGCTACGGTCAGATGAACTCGCCGTTTGAGTACGAAAAAGTGCGCTACATCTATACGGAATCGCGTAAGTTGCAGATTGCCGAGTAAACCGGGCGCCACAAAAAAAGGCCATTCGAATGAATGGCCTTTTTTATTGCCTGCAATTATTCAAGCCTTCAGGGCTTTCCAGGCTTTGCCGGTTACGCTGACCACCGCCAATACAAGCGCCCCCGCAGCGACCCCCGCCACCGCATTCAGCAAGGTCGGCATCAACCACGCCAGCCCGCCAGTGTTCTGGCTCACTGCGTCAATCCAGTGATGCACCGCCGGCACGCCGTGGGTCAGAATGCCGCCGCCGACCATAAACATCGCCGCCGTGCCGATCACCGACAGGCTTTTCATCATGTAAGGCGCTGCGCGCAAAATCGCCCCGCCGATACTTCGCGCGGCCTGGCCGGGCTTTTGTGTCAGCCACAGGCCTAGGTCATCCAGCTTGACGATACCGGCCACCAGCCCGTAAACGCCGATCGTCATGACGATGGCAATGCCCGACAGTACGATGACCTGTTGCATCAGTGGCGCATCGGCCACAGTGCCGAGGGTGATGGCGATAATTTCGGCCGAGAGGATAAAGTCAGTGCGGATCGCGCCTTTGATCTTGTCCTTCTCAAACGCCACCAAGTCAGTCGCCGGGTCAGCCACGGCCTCAACCAGATGTGCCTGCTCTTCGGTGCGCTTATGCAAAAAGCTATGCGCGAGCTTCTCAAAGCCCTCAAAACACAAATACGCACCACCGAGCATCAACAACGGCGTCACCGCCCAGGGCGCAAACGCACTGATCAACAGCGCAGCCGGTACCAGAATCAACTTGTTAACAAACGAGCCCTTGGCCACCGCCCACACCACGGGAATCTCCCGCTCGGCCCGCACCCCGGACACCTGCTGGGCATTGAGCGCCAAGTCATCACCGAGGACACCGGCGGTTTTCTTGGCCGCCATTTTGGTCATCAACGCCACATCGTCGAGCACGGCGGCGATATCGTCGATCAGTGCCAACAAGCTGCTTCCTGCCATGATTCGGGCATCCTGCGTTTAAAGTGCCGCGAATATAACGCGAGCGTTACAACGGAATATAGATACCCACACAAACAACGGACGCTGTTGCTCTGCTTTTGATCTGGCTTTTGATCTCAGACGCCCCGTTAACCACGCTGGCCGCACGCCGAGCCTAAGCGAGGTGCCGAGTGGTGGGGCGGAGCGTTTTTGGTTACTTTTTGCGCTCTTCAAAAAGTGACCCGCTGTAAAAGCGGAACCAATTCCAGCCGTTACCGCAGCAATGGATATGTACTCCGCCCCAAGAGATGTAGCGCCTGCTACACCGCCTTCGCGAGCAAGTCGAATCGTCGCACCGCCGCTCCCACATTTGGATCGTGGGGCATCAGCAAGACAGTGGGCGATCTGAAGGCCACCATCGCAGGCAAGCCAGCTCCCACATGGGGGCACCGGTGAATCAGGGTTGCCAGCCGCCGCCCAGGCTCTGGATCAACGCCACACTCCCCTGACTCAACTGCCCCTGGGTATCGCGCAAATTCTGCTCGGCTTGCAGGAGCACAAGCTGCTGAGTCAACACAGCCTCCCGGCTGACAGTGCCCGCCCGCAACTGCGCCTGCTGGCTACCAAACAACTGCTGATTGCGCGCAAACACCTGCCCAAACGCATCAGCCTGCGCCTGCAGATGATTGATCGCCGACAAGTTGTCCTCCACATTCTGCAACGCACTGAGCACCGTGCCACGGTAGTTGGCCGCAATCTGGTCATAACTCGCCTCAGCCTGCTTGACCGCCGCCTCGCGGGCGCCACCATCAAAAATCGTCTCAGCCAGCGCAGGCCCAAGGGTCCAGATGCGATTGGGCAACGAAAACAACCCACCCAACGCACTGCCGCGATAGCCCGCCGACGCCGTAAGGTCCAGCGTCGGAAAAAACGCCGCCTGCGCTACTCCGATCTTGGCGTTCGCCGCCGCTGCCGAACGTTCGGCCGCCACCACATCCGGCCGCCGTTGCAGTAACGTCGACGGCAACGACAACGGCGGGCGCGGCACCACGAAAGCAAAATCGGTACGCGGCGCCACACTGAACTCACTCGGCGCCACGCCCACCAGCACCGCCAGCGCATGCTCGTATTGTTCACGGTCACGCAGCGACGTCTGCAAGTCGGCAATCGAAGTGGTCAGTTGGTCCTGCGCCACCAGCAACTGGTCGTTGGTCGCCACGCCCTGGGTAAACTGCGCCTGAATCATGTCGAGCAATTGTTGATTGATCGTCTGCTGCTGTTGCAGCAAGCGCACATCGATATCCATCTGCCGCAGCGCCAGATAGTTACTCGCTACGCTGGAACTGATCGACAGGCGGACACCGGCCAGCAACGCATCCGATTGCTGGGCGGTGGCCTGGCTCGACTCAATCCCCCGGCGCACCAGCCCCCATAAATCCGGTTCCCAACTGGCCGTCAGGGTCGCGCTTACGCTGTTTTTCACACCGGTCGACGCGGTGGTGCCGGAACTGCTGCTGCCATCACCGCCCTCCCCCCGCGAGCCCGACAACCCCACGCCCACCGTCGGCCACAACCCGGCGCGGCTCGACGCCACCTGCGCCTGGGCCAGCCGGTACGCTGCCTCCGCCGCGATAATCGACTGGTTGGCTTTGGCCGAGCGCGCCACCAAATCGTTCAACACCGGGTCCTGATAGGCCAGCCACCACTGGCTGTCCAGCGCGCCTTGCGGGTTGGACGCCGCGCGCTGCCACTGCGCGCCTTCCTTGAACGACTGCGGCAGTTCCATGGCGGGCTTTTGATAGTCCGGCCCAACCATGCAACCACCCAGCATCAGGCTGACCACCAGCACGCTAACTCTGAATTTCATGACCTTGCTTCCTTGTGCCGCCCCAGGCGTTGCGACGCCCGGTCGAGCCAGAGGTAAATCACCGGGGTGGTGTAGAGCGTCAGCACCTGGCTGAGCAGCAACCCGCCAATAATCGAAATGCCCAAGGGCCGGCGCAGTTCCGAGCCATAGCCCGTGCCGAGCACCAGCGGCAACGCGCCGAGAATTGCCGCCAGCGTGGTCATCATGATCGGCCGGAAGCGGATCAGGCACGCGCGGCGAATCGCCTCTTTGGCACTGAGGCCAAACTCACGCCGCTCAGTGATCGCGAAGTCGATCATCATGATTGCGTTCTTCTTCACGATACCAATCAACAGAATCACCCCCACCAGCGCAATGATCGACAACTCAGTGCCCGTCAGCAGCAAGGCAATCAACGCGCCGACACCCGCCGAGGGCAAGGTGGAAAGAATGGTCAGCGGGTGCATCAGGTTTTCATACAGAATGCCCAGCACGATGTACACCGAGAGCAACGCGGCAACGATCAACAACGGCTCACTGGCCACCGAGGACTGGAACACCTGGGCCGTCCCGGCAAACTGCCCGGTGACGCTGGCCGGCATGCGCAACTGCTTCACCGCGTCATCCACCAGTTCGGTGGCCTGGCCGATGGACGTGCCGGGCGCCAGGTTGAACGAGACAGTGACCGCCGGAAACGTGCTTTGGTGACTGATGGAAATAGCGGTGCGTGCCACTGCGTTATCCGCCAGCGCCGACAGCGGCACCAAGGGGGCCGGGCTGGCCAGATTCGGCACGGCGGTGGTGCCCCTGGCCGACACTGCCTGGCTGCCGCTCGGCACGTAAATGCCCTTGAGCGCTTGAGGGTCGGTCCAGTATTCGGGGGCGATTTCCATCACCACGTGGTACTGGTTGGCGGCGCGATAAAGCGTCGACACCTGACGCTGGCCAAAGGCGTCATAAAGGGTTTGATCCACCGCCGACATCCCCACGCCGAGCCGCGCGGCCGTGTCACGGTTGATGTGCACATTGGCCAACAGGCTGTTGTCCTGCTGGTCGGTGTTGAGGTCCGTCAATTGCGGCAGCTTGTGCAGCACGGCCACCACCTTGGGCACCCATTCGTCCAGCGAGGACTGGTCGTCGGCGGTGAGCGTGTATTGATATTGCGCCCCACTTTGCCGCCCACCCACGGTGATGTCCTGGGCCGACTGCAGGAACAGCTTGGTCCCTGGCAAATCACCGAGGGTACGGCGGATCTGCGCGATCACTTCGGTGGCGCCGTCCTTGCGCTCGCCCAATGGCTTGAGCAACACAAACATCTGCGCACTGTTGACCGCCCCGCCGCCACCGCCCCCACCGCCGACAAACCCGGCAGCGGTTTCCACGTTGGGGTTTTTCATGACCTTGCGATTGATCTCGGTGAAGTCCTTTTGCATTGCCCCGTAGGAAATGCTCTGCGCCGCAATGATGCTGCCCTGCAGGCGCCCGGTGTCTTCCTGGGGGAAGAAACCCTTGGGCACCAGCACGTACAACACCCCCGCCAGCACGATGACCAGCACCGTCACCAGGCCCATCAGGATTGAGTGGTCGATGACCCAACCCAGCGTGCGGTCATAGAAGCGATGAAAGCGCGAATCCGGGTGTTCGTTACCCTCATGAACCTCCTTCGGCGCGCGCAGCAACACGCTGGCAAGCATCGGCGTGACCGTCAGCGAAATCACCATCGAAATCACGATGGCCACCGACAACGACACCGAAAACTCGCGAAACAGCCGCCCGACAATCCCGCCCATCAGCAGCAAAGGAATAAACACTGCCACCAGCGACACACTGATGGTCATCACCGTGAACCCGACCTCCTGCGCCCCGGCCATTGCGGCTTCCACCCGCGTCTTGCCGCGCTCCAGGTGACGCATGATGTTTTCCACCACCACGATGGCGTCGTCCACCACAAAACCAGTGGAAATGGTCAGCGCCATCAGCGACAGGTTGTTCAGGCTGTAGCCGAGGAAATACATCGCGCCAAAGGTACCGAGTAACGACAACGGCACCACGATGGCCGGCACCAGCGTGCTGCGCCAGTCGCGGAAGAAACCGAAGGTCACCAGCGTGACCAGCAGGATTGACGCCAGCAACGTCATTTCCACGTCATGCAGCGAGGCGCGGATAGTGGTGGTGCGGTCCATCAGCAGGTCCAGCTTGATCGACGCCGGAATCGAGCTTTGCAGAAACGGCAACGAGGCTTTCACCGCGTCCACGGTGTCGATCACGTTCGCGCCCGGCTGCTTGAACACCACCAGCAGCACCGCCGGCTTGCCGTTGGACAGGCCGAAGTTGCGCAGGTCCTGCACGTCTTCGCGCACGTAGCCCAGGTCCGAGATGTGGATCAGGTCGCCGTTGTGCGCCTTGACCACCAGCGGCCCGTAATCATTGCTGTCGAGCAGTTGATCATTGGCGCTGATGCCGTAGGAGCGGTCGCCCACCGCCACATTGCCTTTGGGCAAGTTGGCGTTGGAGGCACTGATGACCTGACGCACTTGCTCCAGGCTCACGCCATATTGATTAAGCCGGTCCGGGTTCAGCTCCACACGCACCGCCGGCAGCGCACCGCCGCCCACGGTCACATCGCCGACGCCGGTGGTTTGCAGCAAACGCTGTTCCAGCACGGTCGAGGCCGCGTCGTACATCTGGCCGGGCGTGGCGCTGTCGGAGGTCAGGCTGATGATCAGAATCGGCGAGTCCGCCGGGTTGACCTTGCGGTAGGTCGGGTTGCCGGACAAGTCACTCGGCAAGTTGCTGCGCGCGGCATTGATGGCGGCCTGCACGTCCCGCGCGGCGCCGTCGATGTCGCGGCTCAAGTCAAATTGCATGGTGATCCGCGTCGAGCCGAGGCTACTGGCGGAGGTCATTTGCGTCACGCCGGCAATCTGCCCGAACTGGCGCTCCAGCGGGGTGGCCACGGAGCTGGCGACGGTGGTCGGGTCGGCGCCGGGCAACGAGGCGCTGACGCTGATGGTCGGGAAATCCACTTCCGGCAGCGGCGCCACCGGCAACAAATTGAAGGCCAACACCCCAAACAGCGCGAGCCCGGCCGCCAGCAGCGTGGTGGCGATGGGGCGGCGGATAAACGGCGCGCTGAGGTTCATCGCATCAATCCACGGCAACCGGACGACGGCTGAAACGCTCGCCCAGGCCGTGCATGGCGAGGAAAATCACCGGCGTGGAAAACAGCGTGAGCAACTGGCTCAGCAACAGGCCGCCGATGATCGCGATGCCCAGCGGGTGGCGCAGCTCAGAGCCGATCCCGGTGCCCAATGCCAACGGCACCGCGCCGAACAGCGAAGCCATACTGGTCATCAGGATGGGTCGGAAACGCAGCTCCGCCGCCTGGCGTATCGCCTGAACCGGGCTCAAGCCGCCCTCACGCAACAGCTCGAGGGCAAAGTCGACCATCATGATGCCGTTTTTCATGACGATGCCGATCAGCAACACAATGCCGATCAGGCCGATGATGTCGAACTGCGTGCCCGTGACCAGCAGCGCCAGCAAGGCGCCGAGGGCCGCCGAGAGCAGGGTCGACAGAATCGTCACCGGGTGCACGAAGCTTTCGTACAGAATCCCCAGCATCAAATACACCACCACAATCGCCGCCAGCACCAGAAACACCTGGTTGGACAACGACGCCTGGAAGGTCGCCGCCGCGCCTTCGAGGTTGGCCTGCACCGACAGCGGCAGCCCGACTTTCGCCTCAATAGCCTGCAAGCGCGTCACCGCTGCGCCCAGCGTCTGGCCGGGCGCGAGGTTGAACGACACGTCCGCGTAGGGAAATTGCCCCAGCCGGTTGATGGTCACCGGCGCGCGCACCACGTCCATGGTCGCCATGCTCGACAGCGGTGCCACGCCGCCGCCGGGAATGTCCACGTACAAACCGGTCAGCAAATCCGGCAGGTTGCGCGGCGGATGGTCGGTGGCGATCACCACGTGGTACTGGTTGAGCTGGGTGTAGATGGTCGAGACCTGGCGCTGGCCGAAAGCGTCGTAGAGCACGTCGTCGATGGCCTGCGGCGTGATACCAAGACGCGAGGCCGTGGCGCGGTCGAAGGTCAGCTTGATCTGGTTGCCGAACTGCATCGCCTGGCTTTGCACGTCGGTGAACATCGGGTCTTTTTTGATCGCGGCGAGCAGCTTGGTGGTCCACTGCTCCAGCTCGTCCGGGTCGGTGGCTTGCAGGCCGAGGCGGTAGCTGGTGGTGGACACGGTGGCGTCCAGCGTCAGGTCCTGAACTGAATGCAGGTACAAACGGATGCCGGCGTCGTCGGCATTCGCGTCGGCCAGGCGGCGGATCACTTCGGTGCTGCTGTCGCGCTCGCCACGGGGCTTGAGGTTGATCAGCAAATTGCCTTGGTTGATAGTCGGGTTGGTCTGGTCGATACCGACGAACGAGGACAGACTCGCCACGGCCGGGTCCTTGAGAATGCGCGCCGCCAGGCGTTGTTGCTCGGCCTGCATCTGCTGGAACGACACGGTCGGCGCGGCCTGGGAAATGCCCTGGATCAGGCCCGTATCCTGATCGGGGAAAAAGCCCTTGGGCATGATCACCAGCGTGAACAGGGTCAGCGCGGCGGTGAGCACCACCGAAATCAGCGTGAGGGTGCGGTGCGCCAACACCCAATCCAGCCCGCGTACGTAATGACCGTTGATACGGTCGAAGAAGTCCGCGCGGCGTTCCTCGTGCCTGGACTTGAGCATGCGCGCGCACATCATTGGCGTGAGCGTCAGGGAAATCACCGCCGAAATCACAATGGTCACCGCCACGGTCATGGCGAATTCACGGAACAGCCGCCCGACCACATCGCCCATGAACAGCAGCGGGATCATCACCGCAATCAGCGCGATGGACAGCGAAATAATCGTGAAACCAATCTGCTCCGCGCCCTTGAGCGCGGCTTGCAACGGCGTGTCGCCCGCTTCCAGGTAGCGCGTGATGTTTTCGATCATCACGATGGCATCGTCCACCACAAAACCGATGGCAATGGTCAGCGCCATCAGCGTCAGGTTGTTCAGGGAAAAGCCCAACGCATAGGCCACTGCCAGTGTGCCGATCAGCGTCAGCGGAATGGTCACCGCTGGAATGATCGTGGCCGGCACGTTGCGCAGGAACGCGAAAATCACGATCACCACCAGCAAAATCGCCAGCCCCAGTTCGTACTGCACATCGGTGACCGAGGCGCGGATGGTTTGGGTGCGGTCGGTCAGCACCGCCACCTTCAAAGTGCCCGGCAAACTGGCGCGCAATTTGGGCAGCAGTTGCTGCACGCGGTCGACCACTTCAATCACGTTGGCGCCGGGCTGGCGCTGGATATTCAGCACAATCGACGGCGTATCATCTGTCCACGCCGCTTGCCTGGGGTTTTCCGGGCCCTGGGTGGACGTGGCGATTTGCGACAGGCGGATGGGCGCACCGTTTTTGTAGGCAATCACCAAGTCGCGGTATTCCTCGGCCGACTGCAACTGGTCGTTGGCGCCGATGGAATAGGCCTGGAACTTGCCGTCGATATTGCCTTTGGCCTGGTTGACGTTGGCAGTGCCCAAGGAGGTGCGCAGGTCATCCAGTGACAGGCCCAGATTATTCAACGCCGAGGTGTTGGCCTCGACCCGCACCGCCGGGCGCTGGCCGCCGCTGATGGTGACCAGGCCGACGCCGGTGATCTGCGAAATTTTCTGCGCCAGCCGTGTGTCCGCCAGGTCTTCGACCTTGGTCAGCGGCAGCACGTCGGACGTCAGCGACAGGGTCAGCACCGGCGCATCCGCCGGGTTGACCTTGCTGTACACCGGCGGGTACGGCAGGTTGGCAGGCAGGAAGGTGCCCGCCGCGTTGATCGCCGCCTGCACTTCCTGCTCGGCCACATCCAGGGACAGCGACAGGTCAAATTGCAGGGTCACCACCGAGGCGCCGTCGGAGCTGGTGGAGTTCATCGACTTGAGCCCCGGCATCTCGCCGAGCTGGCGCTCCAGCGGCGCGGTGATCGAGGAACTGACGACGTCCGGGCTCGCGCCCGGGTATTGGGTGAACACCTGAATGGTCGGGTAGTCCACTTCCGGCAACGCCGACACCGATAACAAGTGGTAACCCAACAGGCCGAGCAACAGCACCGCCACCATCATCAGCGTGGTGGCAACGGGGCGTTCGATAAAGGGCCGCGAAATATTCATGCTCGGCAGCTCCTCACTGGGCGACGACTTTTACCGAGGAACCATCATCGAGTTTGTCGGCGCCCTCAGTGATCACCTGCTCACCGGCCTTGACCCCGTTGTCGAGCACCGCCGAGACATCGCCGGTGGAAGGCCCCGTCTTGATCGTGCGCAGACTGGCCTTGCTGCCGTTGACCACAAACACAAAGTCACCCTTGCTGCCGTGCTGGATCGCACGGGTTGGCACCACGGCAATCTGGCTCAATGTGTCGGCCTTCAGCCGCGCGTTGACGAACTGGTTGGGGAACAGCGCGTTGCCCGAATCATCGAACTGCGCCTTGACCTTGATCGTGCCGGTGCTGGTGTCCACTTGGTTATCCAGGGCCAGCAGACTGCCGGTAGCCAGCAGGGATTTTTTATTGCGGTCGTAAGCCAGCACGGTGACGGTGCCACGGGCCAGGACCTGATTGATCGCGCCGAGGTCATCTTCGGGCACGGCGAACACCACCGTGGCCGGGTTCATTTGGGTGATGACCACAATGCCGGTGGTGCTGGCCGTGGTGACGTAGTTGCCGGGGTCGACCAGGCGCAAACCGACCACGCCATCCACCGGCGAGGTGATCGTGCAGTAACTCAGTTGTACTTCGAGGTTTTGCACATTGCCCTGGTCGGCGGCGACGGTCCCTTGTTGCTGCTGGACCAGCGAGGCCTGGGTGTCGAGGGTTTGCTGGCTGGTGGAGCCGGCCTTGACCAGATCGCGGTAGCGCGCCAGGTCGCGCTGGGCGTTGCTCAACACCGCTTGATCGTGAGCGAGCGTGCCTTTGGCGACCGCCAGTTGCGCCTTGAGCGCACGGTCGTCGATGCGGGCGATCACCTGGCCTTTACTGACGTGCTGGCCTTCCTTGAATTCCACGCTGCTGAGAATGCCATCGACCTGGCTCACCACCGTGACGCTGCGGGTGGGGATGACCGTGCCGAGGGCGTCGATGTACACCGGTACATCCTGCAAGGCCACCGGCACCACGGCGACCGGCTCACCGGGAGAAGGCGGCCGGCCCTTGTGGGCCCCGCCAAAAAAGAAGTGCATGCCCAAAACCATCACCAACGCCACCAGCAGCAACACGCCAATGACCCAGGCAAACGTACGTCGTCTGCTTTTCTCCACGGTTTCTCACTCGAACGCCGAATACAGGACAAAACGACCGACGTTATCGCCGTGTCGCTGACCTGAACTCTAGCAGTGCGCCCGGCGCAAGCCTGTACTACCGTGAATGCGTTCAGCATCAAGACAGACAAACTCTCTGTAACGCCCGTGATACAAGGGCTGCACCTGTATTCTTGAGCGCTGCGTCAAGCCGGTGCTACCATGCCCGACCGCCTGTCATGGCAAGGAAATTCCTGGTTTATGAGCACCATTCGCGAGCGCAACAAACAAATGATCCTGCGGGCGGCCAGCGAGGAGTTTGCCGACAAGGGCTTCGCCGCGACCAAAACCAGCGACATCGCCGCCAAGGCCGGGCTGCCCAAGCCCAATGTCTATTACTACTTCAAGTCCAAGGACAACCTCTACCGCGAGGTGCTCGAAAGCATTATCGAGCCGATCCTTGCCGCTTCCACGCCGTTCAACCCCGACGGCGAACCGTCGGTCGTGCTGAGCAACTACATCCGCTCGAAAATCCGCATCTCCCGCGACCTGCCATTTGCCTCCAAAGTGTTCGCCAGCGAAATCATGCACGGCGCGCCGCACCTCAGCGCCGAGCAGGTTGAACAACTGAATGCCCAGGCCAAGCACAACATCGACTGCATCCAAAGCTGGGTGGACCGCGGGTTGATCGCGGCCATTGACCCTAATCACCTGATGTTCAGCATCTGGGCAGCGACGCAGACGTACGCGGATTTTGACTGGCAGATTTCGGCGGTGACGGGAAAGGCGAAGCTGGATGAGGCGGATTATGAAGCGGCGGCGCAGACGATCATTCGGTTGGTGCTGAAAGGGTGTGAGCCGGACTGAAAGACCTAGGTGTCTGCAAGATTCGCGAGCAAGCCCGCTCCCACAATTAATCCTCGCAAGACATAAATTGTATGAACACTGCAAAGCCCCTGTGGGAGCGGGCTTGCTCGCGAAAGCGCCCTCCCGGACACATCCTGCCAAAAGCCTGCCGATCAGCATCAGCCACAGAGATCTAGCCTCTCAGAACACCATCTGAACAGAGGCCAAGGAATGCCTGATCTAGCCCAATCACACCGCCTGCGCATCGGGCGGTTCAGTGAGCCGAACTGCACTTACCTGATCACCACCAACACCCACGAACGCGTGCCGATATTCAATGACTTTCATCTGGGCCGCCTGGTGGTCTGGCAATTCAGACTTGCCCAGTATCAGGGGCTGGCTAACTCACTGGCTTGGGTAGTGATGCCTGACCATTTCCACTGGTTGGTGGAACTGCAAAAGGGTTCGCTGGGGGATTTGATGTGCCAGGTGAAATCCAAGAGCACGCGAACTGTGAATGGGGCGACTGGTCGCAAGGGCCGGTTATGGCAAACCAGTTTTCATGATCGTGCACTGCGCAAAGAGGATGATCTGGTGAAGATGGCCAGGTATGTGGTGGCCAATCCACTGCGCGCCAAGCTGGTCGAGCGGATTGGCGACTATCCGTTGTGGGATGCGGTTTGGGTTTAGCGCTGAGACCGAGTTGCCGCCTTCGCGAGCAAGCCCGCTCCCACATTTTGAACTGTGAACACGGTCAAAAATGTGGGAGCGGGCTTGCTCGCGAAGAGGCCCTAACAGTCAATAAAGATCAAGCCGACCCCCCCGCATCCGCCAACAACCCCACCCCCTCAATCGCCGTAATTGCACACTGCTCATCAATATCCGACGTATCCCCGCTGATCCCGATCGCCCCCAGCACCACGCCCTCCTGGCTTCGGATCAACACCCCACCCGGTGCCGGCACCACGCTGCCCTGCCCCAGGCTGTTCAACGCGGCAATAAACGCCGGGCGCTGCTGCGCGTCCAGCGCCAGCAAACGCGAGCCTTTGCCCATGGCAATCGCGCCCCAGGCCTTGCCGATGGCGATTTGTGGGCGCAGCAGGCTGGCGCCGTCTTCACGTTGCAGGGTGATCAGGTGGCCGCCGCTGTCGAGCACCGCGATGGTCAGCGGCGCCGCTGCGATCGTGCGGCCTGCGGTGAGGGCCTGGCTGGCCAGTTGGGTGGCGAGTTTCAAGGTTAAAGCGCTCATGGTGCCGTCCTTCTTTTGTTATTGGGAAAGCGGTGGAGGTCTGAAGAATCAGATGCTCGATCAAACAAATAGAACACAATGACATTTGTTTTTGTATACAATAATTTCAAACAAAGTCTCCACATGTCGAAAAAAGCGTTTCAGACGAACGTAAACGCAGGTTTATAAAATCCATTGACCTGCGCCGCTCGCCGTGAATACACTTTGACCAGACACAACTTGTATACAATTACAAAACGCAAGAGGCACCAAAACCATGAGCAAAATGAGAGCAATCGAAGCCGCAGTCCTGGTGATGCGCCGTGAAGGTGTCGATACCGCCTTCGGTATCCCGGGCGCCGCGATCAACCCGCTGTATTCGGCCTTGCAGAAGGTCGGTGGCATCGATCACGTCCTTGCTCGCCACGTTGAAGGCGCCTCGCACATGGCCGAGGGCTACACGCGTACAAAGGCCGGCAATATCGGCGTGTGCATCGGCACGTCGGGCCCGGCGGGCACCGACATGGTCACCGGCCTTTACAGCGCCTGGGCCGACTCGATCCCGATCCTGTGCATCACCGGCCAGGCACCGCGGGCCCGGATGCACAAGGAAGACTTCCAGGCCGTGGACATCACCAGCATCGTCAAGCCGGTGACCAAGTGGGCGACCATGGTGATGGAGCCCGGCCAAGTGCCATATGCGTTCCAGAAAGCCTTCCATGAAATGCGCTCCGGCCGCCCTGGCCCGGTGCTGATCGACCTGCCGTTCGATGTGCAGATGGCCGAGATCGAATTCGACATCGACGCTTACCAGCCGCTGCCGCTGGCCAAGCCACTGGCCACACGCATCCAGGTTGAAAAAGCCCTGACCCTGCTGGACCAGGCCGAACGCCCGTTGTTGGTCAGCGGTGGCGGCGTGATCAATGCCGATGCCAGCGAGCTGCTGGTCGAGTTTGCTGAACTGACCGGCATTCCGGTGATCCCGACCCTGATGGGCTGGGGCACCATCCCCGACGATCACCCACAAATGGTCGGCATGGTCGGCCTGCAAACCTCGCACCGTTACGGCAACGCGACGCTGCTCAAGTCCGACGTGGTGCTCGGCATCGGCAACCGCTGGGCCAACCGCCACACCGGTTCGGTGGACGTTTACACCGAAGGCCGCAAATTCATTCACGTCGACATCGAGCCAACGCAGATTGGCCGCGTCTTCACCCCGGACCTGGGCATCGTCTCCGACGCGGGTTCCGCACTGACCATGTTCATTGAAGTGGCCCGCGAGTGGAAAGCCGCCGGCAAGCTCAAGGACCGCAGCGCCTGGCTCAATGACTGCCAGCAGCGCAAGGCCACCCTGCACCGCAAGACCCACTTCGATAACGTGCCGGTCAAACCGCAGCGCGTGTATGAAGAGATGAACCAGGTGTTCGGCAAAGACACCTGCTACGTCAGCACCATCGGCCTGTCGCAGATTGCCGGCGCGCAATTTCTGCACGTGTACAAGCCACGTCACTGGATCAACTGCGGCCAGGCCGGCCCCTTGGGCTGGACGATTCCGGCAGCGCTCGGCGTGGTCAAGGCGGACCCGACGCGCAAAGTCGTGGCGCTGTCCGGCGACTATGACTTCCAGTTCATGATCGAAGAGCTGGCCGTGGGCGCGCAGTTCAAGCTGCCATACATCCACGTGGTGGTGAACAACTCCTACCTGGGCTTGATCCGCCAGGCCCAGCGCGGTTTCGAGATGGACTACTGCGTGCAGCTGTCCTTCGACAACCTCAACGCCCCGGAACTCAACGGTTATGGCGTGGACCACGTCGCCGTCGCCGAAGGCCTGGGTTGCAAGGCCCTGCGCGTGTTCGAGCCAAGCCAGATCGCGCCGGCCCTGCGCCGCGCCGAGGAATTGATCGAAGAATTCAAGGTTCCGGTGATCGTTGAGATTATTCTGGAGCGCGTGACCAATATTTCCATGGGCACCGAGATCAACGCCGTCAACGAATTCGAAGATCTGGCACTGGTCGGCAACGATGCGCCGACTGCCATTTCCCTGCTCGATTAAGGAGAACCCTATGCCGCGTTTTGCTGCCAACCTGTCCATGCTGTTTACCGAGCAGGACTTTCTCGCCCGTTTCAAAGCGGCCGCCGATGCGGGCTTCCAGGGTGTGGAATATTTGTTTCCGTACGAGTTCAGCTCCGCCGAGATCAAGGCGCAACTGGACGCCAACGGCCTGACCCAAGTGCTGTTCAACCTGCCGGCCGGTGACTGGGCCAAGGGCGAACGCGGCCTGGCCTGCCACCCGGACCGGGTCGAGGAGTTCCGCGCCGGGGTCAAGCTGGCCATCGCTTACGCCGAGGTGCTGGGCAATACCCAGATCAACTGCCTGGCGGGGATTCGCCCCGCCGGTGTGGATGACGAGACCGTGGAAAAAACCTTCGTCACCAACCTCAAGTACGCCGCCGAAAAGCTGCAGGCGGCGGGCATCAAGTTGGTGATGGAGATGATCAACACCCGCGACATCCCGGGTTTTTACCTGAACAACACGGCGCAGGCCCTGTCGATTCGCGAGCAGGTGGGCAGCGCCAACTTGTTCCTGCAATACGACATCTACCACATGCAAATCATGGAAGGCGACCTGGCGCGGACGATGGCCGCGCACCTGGGTGAGATCAATCACATCCAACTGGCCGATAACCCGGGGCGCAACGAGCCGGGGACCGGGGAGATCAACTATCGCTTTCTGTTCGAGCATTTGGACCGGATTGGCTACACGGGCTGGGTCGGCTGTGAGTACAAGCCGTTGACCACCACGGAAGCGGGCTTGGGTTGGCTCAAAACCCACAACGCGATCTAACAGAACAAACACAGAACTAAATGTGGGAGCTGGCTTGCCTGCGATAGCGGTCATTCAGTCACAGATTGATTGCCTGACACACCGCTATCGCAGGCAAGCCAGCTCCCACATTAGATCTTCTGTGTCTTGGCTGGCTGAGACAGGCCTGCCTACCTAATAAAAAGAGGATTTTGATCATGGCTAAAATCGGCTTTATCGGCACCGGCATCATGGGCGAACCCATGGCCGCCAACCTGCAGAAAGCAGGCCACCAACTGTTCCTTTCCGAGCACCACGGCAAGGCCCCGCACGCCCTGATCGACGCAGGCGCCGTGGCGTTGGCCAACCCTCAGCAGGTCGCACAGGAAGCCGAGTTCATCATCGTGATGGTACCGGATACCCCGCAAGTCGACGACGTGCTGTTCCGCAAAGACGGCGTGGCCGCTGGCCTGTCGCCAAACAAGGTGGTGATCGACATGAGCTCGATCTCCCCTACCGCCACCAAAGCCTTCGCCGCGAAGATCAACGAGACCGGCGCGCAGTACCTCGATGCGCCGGTGTCCGGTGGTGAGGTCGGTGCCAAGGCGGGCACCTTGAGCATCATGGTCGGTGGCGAGCCGCAGACCTTCGAACGCGCCCTGCCGCTGTTCCAGAGCATGGGCAAGAACATCACCTTGGTGGGCAGCAATGGCGACGGCCAGACGGCCAAGGTCGCCAACCAGATCATCGTCGCGCTGAACATCCAGGCGGTGGCCGAAGCGCTGCTGTTTGCTTCGAAAAACGGCGCCGATCCGGCCAAGGTACGTGAAGCGCTGATGGGCGGCTTCGCTTCTTCGAAGATCCTGGAAGTACACGGCGAGCGCATGATCAAGGGCACCTTTGATCCCGGTTTCCGCATCAACCTGCACCAGAAGGATTTGAACCTGGCGCTGGCCGGGGCCAAGGAGCTGGGGATCAACCTGCCGAACACCGCCGGCACCCAGCAAGTGTTCAGCACCTGCACCGCGCTGGGCGGCGGCAACTGGGACCACTCGGCGCTGATCAAGGGCCTGGAGCATATGGCGAATTTTTCGATTCGCGATAAGTAACCCAACACCGCTCTCCCTTTGAAATGCACTCCAAATGTGGGAGCGGGCTTGCTCGCGAAAGCGGTGTGTCAGTCAGCACGGATGCCGAATGGTAGACCGCTTTCGCGAGCAAGCCCGCTCCCACATTTTTGATCGCATTTCATATTGAAATTGCTGCACCTCTAATAACAAGAATCCCCCCGGGAGCCCGCTTATGTCGGTCGATCCGCAACACCTGCTTCGCGAGCTGTTTGCCACAGCCATCGACGCCGCCCACCCCCGGCTCGTCCTTGAACCCTACCTGCCCGCTGACCGCAGCGGCCGCGTGATCGTGATCGGCGCCGGCAAAGCAGCCGCCGCCATGGCGCTGGTCGTGGAAAACAGCTGGCAGGGCGAAGTCACTGGCCTGGTCGTGACCCGCTACGGCCACGGCGCGCCCTGCAAAAAAATCGAAGTGGTCGAAGCCGCCCACCCGGTGCCCGATGCCGCCGGCCTGGCCGTGGCCAAGCGCGTGCTGGAGCTGATCAGCAACCTGGGCGAAGACGACCGCGTGATCTTCCTGCTCTCCGGCGGCGGCTCTGCATTGCTCGCGCTGCCCGCCGAAGGCATTACCCTGGCCGACAAACAGGCCGTCAACAAAGCCTTGCTCAAATCCGGTGCGACCATTGGTGAGATGAACTGTGTGCGCAAGCACCTTTCCGCCATCAAGGGCGGCCGGTTGGCGAAGGCTGCATGGCCGGCGACCGTCTACACCTACGCGATTTCCGACGTGCCGGGCGACCAGGCCACGGTGATTGCCTCCGGCCCCACGGTCGGTGATCCGAGCACGTCGCAACAGGCGTTGGCGATTCTCAAGCGCTACAACATCGACGCTCCCGCTTCGGTGCGCAGCTGGCTGCAAAACCCCGCCTCGGAGACCGTCAAACCTGGCGACCCGGTACTTTCCCGCAGCCACTTCCAATTAATCGCGCGCCCGCAGCAATCCCTCGAAGCCGTGGCCGTCAAAGTCCGCCAGGCCGGGTTCAGCCCGCTGATCCTCGGCGACCTGGAAGGCGAAGCCCGCGACGTGGCCAAGGTCCACGCCGGTATCGCAAGGCAGATCGTGCAACACGGCCAGCCACTCGCGGCGCCGTGCGTGATCCTCTCCGGCGGCGAAACCACCGTGACCGTGCGCGGCAATGGCCGTGGCGGGCGCAACGCCGAATTCCTGCTGAGCCTCACCGACAGCCTCAAGGGCCTGCCGGGGGTGTATGCCTTGGCTGGTGACACCGACGGCATCGACGGTTCCGAAGACAACGCCGGCGCGATCATGACGCCGTGCAGTTACTCGCGCGCCGAAGCCCTGGGCCTGTCGGCCAGCGACGAACTGGACAACAACAATGGCTACGGCTACTTCGCCGCCCTCGACGGTTTGATCGTCACTGAGCCGACGCGCACCAACGTCAACGACTTCCGCGCCATTCTGATCCTTGAGAGCTCCGCACATGACGCCTGACAAGAAAGTCAAAATCCTCGCCACCCTGGGCCCGGCCACCGACGGTATCGATGACATCCGCGAGCTGGTGGAAGCCGGGGTGAATATTTTTCGCCTCAACTTCAGCCACGGTGACCATGCCGATCACGCCCAGCGTTACCAGTGGATTCGCCAGGTGGAGCGCCAGCTGAATTATCCGCTGGGCATCCTCATGGACCTGCAAGGGCCGAAGCTGCGTGTCGGCCAGTTTGCCGAAGGCAAGGTGCAACTGGTGCGTGGCCAGGCGTTGCGCCTGGACCTGGACCCGACGCCGGGTGACCAGTGCCGGGTCAACCTGCCCCACCCGGAAATCATCGCGGCGCTGGAACCGGGCATGGACCTGCTGCTGGACGACGGCAAGCTGCGCCTGCGCGTGATCACCAAGCACGCCGACGCCATCGACACCACGGTGCTCAATGGCGGCGAGCTGTCTGACCGCAAAGGCGTGAACGTGCCACAAGCGCTGCTGGAACTCAGCCCGTTGACCGCCAAGGACCGCCGCGACCTGAGCTTCGGCCTGGAGCTGGGCGTGGACTGGGTGGCGTTGTCATTCGTGCAACGCCCGGAAGACATCCGCGAGGCCCGCGAGCTGATCGGCGACAAGGCCTTTCTGATGGCCAAGATCGAGAAGCCTTCCGCCGTGCAGCGCCTGCAGGAAATCGCCGAGTTGAGCGACGCAATCATGGTGGCCAGAGGGGATCTGGGGGTGGAAGTGCCCGCCGAAAGCGTGCCGCAGATCCAGAAAGACATCATCAGCACCTGCCGCCAACTGGGCAAGCCGGTGGTGGTCGCCACGCAGATGCTCGAATCCATGCGCTTCTCTCCAGCGCCCACCCGCGCTGAAGTCACGGATGTGGCCAACGCAGTCGCCGAAGGCGCGGACGCGGTGATGCTGTCGGCGGAAACGGCCTCGGGCGACTACCCGCTGGAAGCCGTGCAGATGATGAGCAAGATCATCCGCCAAGTGGAAAACGGCCCGGATTACCAGACCCAGCTGGACGTGAGCCGGCCCAGGGCGGACGCCACGGTGTCGGACGCCATCAGCTGCGCGATCCGCCGTATCAGCAGCATCCTGCCGGTGGCCGTGCTGGTGAACTACAGCGAGTCCGGCAGCTCCAGCCTGCGCGCAGCGCGGGAGCGGCCGGTGGCGCCGATCCTCAACCTCACGCCGAACCTGTCCACGGCGCGGCGTTTGAGCGTGGCGTGGGGCGTGCATTCGGTGGTCAATGACCGGCTGCGGCAAGTGGATGAAGTGTGTTCCACGGCGCTGGAGATTGCCCAGGCTCAAGGCATGGCGCAGCGCGGGGATACGTTGGTGATTACCGCCGGGGTGCCGTTCGGGCAGCCGGGGTCCACTAATTCGCTGCGCATAGAGACGTTGATTTAGCGTCTGCTCGGGCCTCTTCGCGGGCAAGCCCGCTCCCACATTTTGATGTGTGAATACATTTAGATGTGGGAGCTGGCTTGCCTGCGATTGGGGGGCAACTCGGTATCACTGACTCACACAAAATGCACAACCAAACCTGCCCCGACTGGGCCGAAGCCCTGCTCAATGGCTTCAGCCAGATCTTCCTGCAGCGCCAGCCCCTGTGCGGCCTGCTGTGCCTGCTGGCCATCCTGATCGGCGCCCCGGCGCTGCTCGGCGGCGCACTGCTGGGCGGTGTCGCGGGTTTGCTCACGGCCCAGCGCCGGGGTTATCCCAAGGCCGAGCGCCAGGCCGGGCTGTACAGCTATAACGGCGTGCTGCTGGGTTTGTTGATAAGCCAGCATTTCGCCTGGTCGGCCCTGCTGCCGCCACTGATTCTCGCGTGCGGTGGCTTGAGCGCAATTCTCACGCGCCAATGGTTGAAACACACCACCCGGCCCGATGACTTGCCGGCCTACACCGCACCGTTTGTCGGCCTGGGCTGGTTGCTGATGGGCACGGTACCCGAAAGCACCTTTGCCCTGACCGATCCCGATACCCTGGGCATCCTCGTGGCACCCTTTACCGGCCTTGCGCAAATCATGCTGCTGGACCAGCCCCTCGCCGGCGCGCTGATTGCGCTGGGCGTGCTGCTCGCCAACCGTCGCGCCGCCTTATGGGCGTTGACCGGCGCCAGCGCGGGCGTGTTCGTTGCCCTGCTGCTCGGCGAGCCCGCCAGCGCCCTCCTCGGCCTGCACAGCTATAACCCGGCGCTGGCGGCTTTGGCGTTGAGCCAGTCGCGCCGCCAACCCTGGCTGCCACTGCTTGGCATCCTTTTAGCGATCATCCTCACCCCCGGTTTTGCCGCGCTGCACCTGCCCGCGCTGACCGCGCCGTTTATCCTCGCCTGCTGGCTGGTGCGCGCCAGCGGGCGGATGTTCAAAGCCCGCGTGGACAGCCGGTTCGAATCCCCCTAGGCTCTCTCGATATTCGATTCGGGCGGGCTTTATGGACAGCAACAACGACTGGCGTCAGCGGCTCTACGTCATGGTTTTCCAGAGTGACACGGTCGCCGGGCGGCGCTTTGACGGCATCTTGCTGCTGATCATCCTCGCCAGCATCGTGATCGTGATGCTCGACAGCATCGACCAGATCCACCAGAACTACGCGAACCTGCTGGCCTACATCGAGTGGGGTTTCACGCTGATCTTCGCCATCGAGTACGGCTTGCGCCTGTATTGCTCGCCCAAACCGTTACGCTATGCCTTCAGCTTTTATGGGTTGGTGGACTTGCTCGCCATCGTGCCGGGCATTCTCGCCCTGTATTACAGCGACGCGCAGTACCTGTTGATTATCCGCATCATCCGGATGCTGCGGATTTTCCGCGTGCTCAAGCTCAGCCCCTACCTCAAGCAAGCCAATTACCTGATGGCCGCGTTGCGCGGCAGCAAGCAGAAGATCGTGGTGTTCCTGGTCAGCGTGTGCACGCTGGTCACGGTGTTCGGTACCTTGATGTACGTGATCGAAGGCCCGGAACACGGCTTTACCAGTATCCCCAAGGGCATCTATTGGGCCATCGTGACCCTGACCACCGTAGGCTTTGGCGATATCGTGCCGAAGACGCCGCTGGGCCAGGTGATTTCGTCGCTGGTGATGATCACCGGTTACTCGATCATCGCCGTGCCCACCGGGATTTTCACCGCCGAACTGGCAAGTGCCATGCGCGGTGAACAGCTGCAGCACGACTGCCCGGTGTGCAAGAAAAACAGCCATGAACCCAACGCGGCATTCTGTTCGCGCTGTGGCAACAACCTTTTCCGCAAATTGGAATAAGCACAGAGCGTTTTAATCTTTAAACGTCTATGCGGTGCCCGTTATAGTCGATGGCAAATTGCCCCCACTCAACCGATCACCTTCTCGAACAACAAGGAATGAGCAGTGAAAAAACTCGTTAGCGCCTCTCTCCTGGCCGCCGGCCTTGCCCTGGCGGGCGCCGTTCAGGCTGCCCCCGTCACACTGCTCAACGTCTCTTACGACGTGATGCGCGATTTCTACAAGGACTACAACGCCGCCTTCCAGAAGCACTGGGAAGCTGAGCACCCGGACGACAAGCTGACCTTGCAGATGTCTTTCGGTGGCTCCAGCAAACAAGCGCGTTCAGTGATCGACGGCCTGCCGGCTGACGTGATCACCATGAACATGGCCACCGACATCAACGCCCTCGCCGACAACGGCAAACTGGTGCCGGACAACTGGGTCACCCGCCTGCCGAACAACAGCGCGCCGTTCACCTCCGCCACAGTTTTCATTGTGCGCAAAGGCAACCCCAAAGCCCTGAAAGACTGGCCGGACCTGCTCAAAGACGGCGTGCAAGTGATCGTGCCCAACCCAAAAACCTCGGGTAACGGCCGCTACACCTACCTGTCGGCCTGGGGCTATGTGCTGAAGAACGGCGGCGATGAAGACAAGGCGAAGAAATTCGTCGGCGACTTGTTCAAACACGCGCCAGTGCTGGACACCGGTGGCCGTGCTGCCACAACGACCTTCATGACCAACCAGATCGGCGACGTACTGGTGACCTTCGAGAACGAAGCCGAAATGATCGCTCGTGAATTTGGCCGTGATCAGTTCGAAGTGATTTACCCAAGCGTCTCGGCTGAAGCTGAGCCGCCGGTGTCGGTGGTCGACAAGGTGGTCGAGAAGAAAGGCACCCGCGCCGCTGCCGAGGATTACCTGAAGTACCTGTGGTCGCCAGAAGGCCAGGAAATCGCCGCCAATAACTACCTGCGCCCGCGTGATCCGAAAGTGCTGGCCAAGTACACCGACCGCTTCCCGAAAGTTGACTTCCTGTCGGTGGAGAAGACCTTTGGTGACTGGCGCACCGTGCAGAAGACCCACTTCAATGATGGTGGGGTGTTTGACCAGATCTACAGCGGCCAGTAACTGAGCGAACGCAGTAAAAACTGTGGGAGCGGGCTTGCTCGCGAAAGCGGTGGTTCAGTCGATTGATTCGGTGACTGACACTCCGCATTCGCGAGCAAGCCCGCTCCCACATTTGTATCTGCGCCAGACTTTACATCGGCGGGGTTACGCCATCCTTGCCCGCCGAGATAGCCTGAGCCGTCACCGTCCCATCCGCCGCCTGCGCCGCAAACAACACCACCTTCGTGCCCACCTTGAGCAAGCTGCGATCCCCCGGTTCCAGGTTCACAATCGGCACATCATCCGGTACTACGATCTTCTGCTCGCCGCCTTTGTATTTGACGGTCAGGGTGCGCCCGTTGCTGACCACCAGGTCGCCGACGGTGCCGTTGGTCATGCTGCTGCCTTCTTTCAAGTCAAACGCGCGGTGCCCGTCGCCGGTACCCGCCATGGCCGGGGGGAACACGTGAACTTCCAGCGCCGTCAGGGTGCCGTCGGCATTGGGCATCGCAGCGGAGCCAATGTAGCTGCCGGGCTTGATCTCGTCGATTTTGGCCAGGGTCACGGCACGTACCTGGGTGTCTTTGGTGAGGTGCACGGTGACGTCTTCGCCACTGTTGACCTTGACGTGGATCGCGTCACCGTCGACCGCCGTGATGGCGCCGCGCACGCCGACGCGCGGGGCTTCGGCGGCGTTGGCCAGGCCAATCGCCATGGCGGCGGCAAGGGTTGAGGCCAGGATCATCTTGTTCAGCGTGATTTTCATGAAAGTGGATTTCCTGTTTCGGCAGTTGTGGCTGAATGTATCATTGCCGTTCGACCCGAAAGTTAACGATTCAGTCATTAATTTGCGGCATGAGTGATATCACTGTCAGCGCTCTACCCCGGCCACGGCGTTGTCTTTACTCTGCCACGCCCTCCTCCTTCGCTTTAACGAGAACACCATGACCGCTACCCCACACGCTGCGAGCACCATGACCCGAGGCATGGTGATGCTGTTTGCGTTCTGCTGCGGCGCCATTGTTGCCAACATTTACTATGCCCAGCCGATCATCGAATTGATCGCCCCGGACATCGGCCTGACCCCGGCGATGGCCAGCCTGATCGTATCGCTGACCCAGATCGGTTATGCCCTGGGCCTGTTCTTCCTGGTGCCGTTGGGCGACCTGTTGGAAAACCGCAAGCTGATGATCACCACCACCGTGGTTGCCATTGCCAGCTTGTTGGGCGCAGCGTTCACCCAACAGCCGAACCTGTTTCTGCTGGTGTCGCTGTTGATCGGTTTCAGTTCGGTGTCGGTGCAGATTTTGATCCCGCTGGCCGCGCACCTGGCGCCCGCCGAGTCCCGTGGCCGTGTGGTGGGCAGCATCATGGGCGGTTTGCTGCTGGGCATTCTGCTGGCTCGACCTGTGTCGAGCGTAGTAGCGGACCACTTCGGCTGGCGCGCGATGTTCATGGCAGCGGCTGCGCTGATGGCGTTTATCAGCGTGGTGTTGCTGCTGACCATCCCCAAACGCCAGCCGGACCACAGCGCCAGCTACGGCCAACTGCTGCGCTCACTTGGCACCCTGCTGCGCAAGCAACCGGTACTGCGCCAGCGCGCGTTTTACCAGGGCTGCATGTTTGCCACCTTCAGCCTGTTCTGGACCGCCGCCCCACTGGAGCTGGCGCGTAACCACGGCCTGAGCCAGAGCGAGATCGCGCTCTTTGCGCTGGTGGGTGCCCTGGGCGCGATTGCCGCACCAATCGCCGGCCGCCTCGCCGATGCCGGCCACACCCACCGCGCCTCTTTGCTGGCAATGCTGTTTGGCGCCTTGAGTTTCCTGCCGGCCTTGGTGCACCCGCTGTACAGCGTGATCGGCCTGGCGGTGACCGGCGTGATCCTGGACTTCTGCGTGCAGATGAACATGGTCCTCGGCCAACGCGCCATCTACGCCCTCGACGCCAACAGCCGCAGCCGCCTGAACGCGCTGTACATGACCAGCATCTTCATCGGCGGTGCCTTCGGCTCGGCAATTGCCAGCAGCGTGTACGAACACGGCGGCTGGCTGGGCGTGATGCTGGTGGGCAGCGCGTTCCCGCTGGTGGCCTTGTTGCGCTTCCTGAGCGCTTCGCGCCAGGCCGCACCGGCGGTGGCATAACGGGATCTTGTGGGAGCTGGCAGATCCAGGGCAAGCCAGCTCCCACATGGATCGCGTTACGAACGCACCAACTTCTCCAACGCCGCATCCGCCAGAAAGGACGAGCGGCTTTTGACCTTGTGCTCGCGCACATAGCGGTCGATGCGCTGGATCACATAACCGGGCAAGGTCACATTGACCTTCTCGGTCTTACCCAGATAGGGCGAGATGTCCAGCTCCAGCATGCCCCAGCCCATGCCCGCGTAGTCCTCATGGGCGTGGTGATTGGCGACTGACGTTGGCATCGGAATCGGCCCACCCTCTGCCGCAATCTCCTGCAACATGATGTGCGCCACTTCCACGGCGGCGTTGTACGCCTCTTCAAAACTGTCCCCGGCGGTGACGGCGCCCGGAATGTCAGGGATCTGAATGCCGGTGGCGGTGAAGTCATCGCCCCATTCGATACAGATTGGGTATTGCATGGATACTCTCCTTAAAACTCAAACAAGCCGGCGCGTTTCTTGATGCTTCGAACAGTGCCCAACGGCAAGTCCTTCTTGGGATGGGGCACCGGGATCGTGTACGGGCTGTAACGGTGAGTGAAAATATGATGACTGCCGGTAACCCGATCCAGCACCCAACCCGCCTCTTGCAGTTCCTTGATCAATAACCTGCTTTGCACCCCAGCCTCCTTGGCTTGGCCTGAATAAAAGTAACCCTAGAGTTATATTTACTCAAGCACAGAATGCGTGACTCTGATCGACGGTTGTTTTGCGGGATGTGAACCAGTACACCTGAGAACGAAGCAGATCAAAATGTGGGAGCGGGCTTGCTCGCGAAAGCGGAGTGCCAGTCACTGAATCTATCGACTGAACCTCCGCTTTCGCGAGCAAGCCCGCTCCCACATTTGAACCGCAGTAACTTCCGGAACGTGGCTAAATCACACGGCCGTCCCAGCCGACGGTGACGTGGCTGGGCAACTCGCGCCGATGCTGCAACAACCACGCATCCAGCGTATGCCCCACATGAGTCAGCACACCCAGCTCAGCCCCCAGGTCCTCAATACTCTGCAACGCCAGCGTCAGGTCATTGTGATTGCGCGGCGGTTGGGGCTGGGGCGGCATGGAACAGTCCAGCACCAGCACATCCAGCGGTTTGCGCTGCAGCCAGGCGAGGGTGTCCGGCGGCAGGCCAACCGTGTCGGTGAGGTAGGCGATGCGCCGCCCTTCGCCTTCAAACAGGTAACCCAGGGTCAGTTTGGAATGCTGCAATGGCAACGCGGTGACGCTCAGTTCGCCGAACTGCCGCGTTTCAAACGCGGCGAACGGCTGGCTGAAATCCAGGATGCCGGGGTGTTTGTAGAGGTCTGAAAGCCCCTCCGGGTCCGCCGGGCCGTGCACCGGAATCACCAGCCCCTGGCCCCAACGCAGGTGCAGCAGACCCTGCGCGTGATCGGCGTGGTAGTGGGTCTGGAAAATCCCGTTGAAGCTGCGCGGCGGGAAGCGTTCGGTGAGGTCGGGCAAGCCGCTGTCGACCAGCCAGCGCTGGTCACCGCATTCGATCAACGCGCTGCACGGGCGGCGGCGCAGGTGTTCGTCATGGCGGGCCAAGGCGCAAGCGGGGCAGTCACAGCCGTACACCGGGACTTGCCGCGCGTCACCGGTGCCGAGCAAGGTCAGGCGCATGCCGAGTGCCCGTGATCAAGGCAGCACAGCAGGCGCTCGACGGTGTGTTCCAACGGGCCGGAGTTGTCCAGCACGAACAAGCCCGCAGCATTGCCCGAAATCAGTTCGGCGGTGAAACGCGCATTGCGCGCTAGGCGCTGGTCGATATCCGCCAGCGACTCACGCCCTCGCGCAATCAGGCGCTGGCGCAACACGGCTTGATCCACCGTCAGCAACAGCGCCAATGAGGTTGGGTAGCGCTCGCGGGTCTGCGCCAGGTGCGCGCGGGAGCCGTTGACCAGCACGTCTTCCCCCGCCGCCAGCCAGTCGTCGATCTCGCGCGGGATGCCGTAGGAGAGCCCATTGGCATACCAGCTGAGGGCAAACGCGCCCTCGGCTTCCATCACCGCGAACTGTTCCGGGCTCACGCCTTGCGCCGCCTCGCCCACGGCTTCCGCCGAGCGGGTGATGACGCGGCGCACAATCCGGCAACCGCGCTCGGCCAAACGTGGGCGCGCAGCGTCCAGCAGGCTGTCTTTGCCCGAACCGGAAGGCCCGATGAGATAGATCAACCTGCCTGCCATCAAAACACCCTCTTCGCCTGTCGCCAGACTTGTTGCACCACAGGAAGCCCTTCGCGGCTACGGGCCTGTACCAGGTCCGCACGCAGGCCAACGGCAATTTCACCGCGATCATGCAGGCCCGCCGCTTGGGCGGGCGCCAGGCTGATCATCTTGACCGCCCGCGACAAGTCGCCGCCGTCCTGCTGGTCGGCCAGCACAAAGGCGGCTTGCAACAGGCTGGCCGGGTAGTAGTCGCTGGAAAGTATATCCAGCAATCCGTCGGCGGCCAGGCCGGCGGCGGCCACATTACCCGAGTGCGACCCACCGCGCACCACGTTCGGCGCGCCCATCAGCACTTTCATGCCCAGCGCCTGGCAGCCCCGCGCCGCTTCCACGGTGGTGGGGAATTCGGCGATGGTCATGCCGTAGCGCGCCGACTCTTCCACATGCGCCAGGGTTGCATCGTCGTGGCTGGCCACCGACAAGCCGCGCTCCACGCAATGGGCGACGATAGCCGAACGGTAGCGGTCGCTGTACTCCTTGGAGTTGGCCATTTGCAGCACGATGAATGCGTCCATGGTTTCGTCGTTCAGGTGGTACTTGCCCATGTAGTACTCACGGTACTTGGACTCGAGCACGAACTGGCGCTGGCCCGGCGAGTGGTCCATCACCGACACCAGGCGCACCAGCGGGTTTTCCACCAGGTCGCGGAACACGCTGAGGGTGTCGGGGTGGCACAGCTCGCAGCGCAGGTGCAGGTGGTGCTCGGCACGGGTCAAGCCGGCGTCTTCCGCCGAGGCGATGGCATCGAGCATCGCCGGCAGTTTCTTCATGCGGTTGCCCTTGGGGTTCACATCACCGATGGACACCGCGTCGAACACCGTGGTGATACCGGCCGCAATGATCTGTGCGTCATGGCTGAGCACGGCCGAAATCGACGGCCAGTCCACGCCGGGGCGAGGGGTCATGTGTTTTTCCAGGTTGTCGGTGTGCAGTTCCACCAGGCCCGGCAACAGGAAATCACCCTCCAAGTCCTGCGCCTGGGGCAAGTGGCTGCGGCCCTCGGCGAGGTCGACGATCTTGCCGCCGCGCAGCACCACCGAGCCCAGGAACATGCGATCAGCCGTGACGATCCGGGCATTACTGAGGATTTGTTCAACGGGCATGGGCGTATTCCTCTTGGGCAACAGGCGATGGGGTCATGTCGAAATGGCGGTCGGCGACCGCTTCACGGGCGGCGCGGTCGTGGAAGATGCCGATCAGCGCGGCACCGGCCGTCTTGGCTTCGTTCATCAGTTCCAGCACCACCTGGCGGTTGTTGTCATCGAGGGATGCGGTGGGTTCATCCAGCAACATCACCGGCCACTCCACCATGAAGCCACGGGCGATGTTGACGCGCTGCTGCTCGCCCCCGGAAAAGGTGCCGGGCGCCAGTTGCCACAGGCGTTGCGGAATGTTCAGGCGGGTCAGCAAGTGTTCGGCGCGGGACTGCGCATTGGCCTTCGACCAGCCACGCGCCAGTGCGGGCTCCATCACCACGTCCAGGCAGGCCACACGCGGGATCACCCGCAGAAATTGGCTGACGTAACCCAGCGTCTGCTGACGCACCTGCAAAATATCGCGCGGCTCGGCGCCGACCAACTCCAGCCACTCGCCTGCGTGCTGCACACGAATGCTGCCGCCCGCCGGCAGGTAGTTGCCGTACAGCGTGCGCAGCAAGGTGCTTTTACCCGCGCCCGACTGGCCGTGCAGCACCAGGCATTCGCCGCCCTGCACGCTGAACTCCACGCCGCGCAGCACGTTGAGCACCACGCCGTGTTGCTGGTGCAGGGTGAAGGTTTTCGAGAGGTCACGGACCTCAATCAGAGCATTCGTCATGGCTGCAATACCGAAGACACCAGCAGTTGAGAGTAAGGGTGCTGTGGATCGTCGAGGATCTGGTCCGTCAGCCCGGTTTCCACCACATGGGAGCGGCGCATCACCATCAGGCGGTCGGCCAGCAGGCGTGCTACGGCGAGGTCGTGCGTGACGATCACCACCGCCAGATCCAGCTCGCGCACCAGCCCGCGCAGCAGGTCGAGCAAGCGTGCCTGCACCGACACATCAAGGCCGCCGGTGGGTTCGTCCATAAACACAAGACGCGGGCTGGAGACCAGGTTGCGGGCGATTTGCAGGCGCTGCTGCATGCCGCCCGAGAACGTGCGCGGCAAGTCATCAATACGCTGCGGGTCGATTTCCACCTGGCCCAGCCAATCCAGCCCGGCGCCGCGCAGTTGCTCGTAATTGCGCACGCCCTGGGCCATCAAACGCTCGCCGATATTCGCCCCGGCCGACACACCCATGCGCAAACCGTCACGCGGGTTTTGCTCGACAAAGCCCCACTCGGTGCGCAGCAAGGTGCGGCGCTCGGCTTCGCTGGCGCTGTAGAGGTCCAGCCATTCGCCGTCCTTGCTGCGGTAGCCGATGCTGCCGGCCTGCGGCGGCAAACGCCCGCTCAACAGCGAGAGCAAGGTGGACTTGCCCGAGCCGGACTCGCCGACGATGCCCAGCACTTCGCCGGGGTAAAGATCGAAGCTGACGCCCTGGCAACCCTTCTCCGGGCCGTAGAGCAACGACAAGTCGCGTACTTGAAGCAATGGCTGGCTCACTGGTTGTTCTCCTTCACCCGTTGGGCGCAGTACCAGGTGTCGGAACACACGAAACTCTGGGTACCCGCATCGTCGAGAATCAGCTCATCGAGGAACGATTCATGGCTGCCGCAGATGGCGCAGTTGTGTTCCCACTTCTGCACTTCGAACGGGTGGTCTTCAAAGTCCAGGCTGTGGACCTGGGTGTAGGGTGGCACCGCGTAGAGGCGCTTTTCACGACCGGCGCCAAACAGCATCAACGCCGGGCTCATGTCGAGTTTGGGGTTGTCGAATTTGGGGATCGGCGAGGGGTCCATCACGTAGCGCTCGTCGACCATCACCGGATAGGCATACGCCGTGGCGATATGGCCGAAGGTGGCGATGTCTTCGTAGAGTTTTACGTGCATCACCCCGTAATCATTCAGGGCGTGCATGGTGCGGGTCTCGGTTTCCGACGGCTCGATAAAACGCAACGGCTCGGGAATCGGCACCTGGTAGACCATGATCTGGCCGGCCTGCAGCGGGGTTTCCGGAACGCGGTGGCGGGTCTGGATCACCGTGGCGTCCGGCGTGGCCTCGGTGGTGGCGACGCCTGCGGTGCGCGCAAAAAAGCGCCGGATGGACACGGCATTGGTGGTGTCATCCGCGCCTTGGTCGATGACCTTGAGCACGTCGTCATCCCCCAGGATCGCGGCGGTCAACTGCATGCCGCCGGTGCCCCAGCCATAGGGCAGCGGCATCTCGCGACCGCCAAACGGCACCTGGTAACCGGGGATCGCCACGGCCTTGAGCAAGGCGCGGCGGATCATGCGTTTGGTCTGTTCGTCGAGGTAGGCGAAGTTGTACGCCGCATCGCGCACGGCCGGTTGGGTCAAGTCATTCATGGCGGGTGCCCTCGGCCGGTTGGCGCAGTTTGCGGATCAGTTCCAGTTCGGCCTGGAAGTCCACGTAGTGAGGCAATTTGAGGTGCGAGACAAAACCCGCCGCCTCGACGTTGTCGCAGTGGGCCAGCACGAATTCCTCGCGCTGGGCCGGCGACACCACTTCTTCGTTGTATTCCCCGGCGCGCAGCGAGCGGTCCACCAGCGCCATGCCCATGGCCTTGCGCTCGGCGTGCCCGAACGCCAAGCCGTAGCCGCGGGTGAACTGCGCCAGCTCGGTGGCCGAGCCGACAAACTGGTTGACCATCTCGCACTCGGTCACTTCGATGCTGCCCAGGCAAATCGGGAAGCCCAGCTCTTCAGGGTCGATCCACACTTCCACGTCGCCGATGCGAATCTCACCGGCAAACGGGTGGTTGCGGCCGTAGCCGCGCTGGGTCGAATACCCCAGCGCTAGCAGAAAACCTTCGTCGCCACGAGCCAGCGCTTGCAGGCGTTCGGCGCGGCTGGCCGGGTATTCCAGCGGGTCGCGGGTGATGTCGGCGATGCTGGCGTTGTCGTCGGTTTCGTTCTTGATCAGGCCTTCTTTGGCGAGCAAACCGAGCACACGCGGGCAGGCGTCAATGCGCGCTTCAGGCGTGGTCTGCGGGCCGGGGTATTCACCTTCGGCGAGCAGGGAAAAATCCAGCAGGCGGTGGGTGTAGTCGAAGGTCGGGCCGAGCAACTGCCCGCCGGGCACGTCCTTGAACGTGGCTGACAGGCGCCGGCTCAAGGACATTTGCGAGGTATCAATCGGCAGGCTCGGGCTGAAGCGCGGCAACGTGGTGCGGTAGGCGCGCAGCAGGAAGATGGCTTCGACCAAATCCCCCGCCGCTTGCTTGATCGCCAGCGCAGCGAGTTCTTCATCGAACAGCGAGCCTTCGGTCATCACCCGCGCCACGGCCAGCGGCAGTTGCTCGCGGATTTGCGCCACGCTCAGTTCAGGAACAGCGGTATCGCCCCGGCGCTTTTTCGCCAGCAGGCGGTGGGCATTGTCGATGGCCTGTTCGCCACCTTTGACGGCTACGTACATCAGGCACGCTCCTGTGCGACACGGCTGCTGCGCGGCAGGCCGATCAAGTGATTGCCGGCGGTGAACAACAGGTCCAGGCCACGCGGGAAGGCCTCACGGCGTTGACGCTCCAGCCAGAACGCTTGCGGCACCGGCAGGTGCACCTCGCGCTGGGTTTTGATGCCCGGGCCGCGCCAGAGCAGGCCGCGGCCGGCTTCCAGGTCAGTGAGCTGCACGATCAACGTGCAAGACTGGTCGGGGTAGCGGTCGTTGCCGTGGTCGAAGCCGCTGAGGTCGAGCAGGTCCGGTTCGCCGAGCAGCGCAAACGCGGCGTCTTCACGCTTCGTGGTCAGCGGGCAGCCGCAATGGAACGCCAGGTTGGCGCGGATCAGTGGCGTGTCAAAACTCGGCGCCAGCCACAGCGGTGTGTCCATATCGAGCATGGCCAGGCACAGGGCGTAAGTGGCGGGCGCGAGGCCGTCCAGGCGTGGCGCGGACGGCAGGTACTGGATCAAACCCGGTTCGGCCAGGGCCTTGAGCGCGGCGCGAAAACCGCGCTGGGCGTCCAGAACCGGGTCGACGAACGCCGGTTGCAACAGGTGCGCATTCATCAGTTTTCTCCTCGAACCAGGGTGAAGAACTCGACCTTGGTGGCGGCGGTGTCGGCTTCTTTTTGCGTGCGGCGGGCGGCCTGGGCGTTGGCCAGCGCGGTGATCAGGTCGCTGAGCCACAGGCTTGGCTGCGTGCCTTGCAGGTGGGCGTCAGCCAGGGCGGCCAGCTCGGCGTGCAGCTTGTCGCGCCCTGCCAGGTAGCTGTAGCCGGTGCGGCCGTCGGCCAGGCGTACCACGCAGCGGGTCACGCTCATTTCACCGACGTTAAACGGCGCGCCGTTGCCGCCCATGCGGCCACGCACCAGGGTCATGCCTATTTCCGGGGCGCGGATCAGTTGGTAGTCGGCGTCCTTCAAGGCCGCTTCATGGGGTTGCAGTTCACTGAGTTGGGCGCGGGCGAGCACGCCGATCCAGTGTTGACGCGGGGACAAGCTCATTGAGGACTCCATTCAAGTCACCACTTGGTACTGGAAGCGATCCGAACGGCTGGTGGACTGCGCCAGCTCCACCGGGCGGCCGTCGCGATCGCAGGAAAGAGTGAATACGGTGAGGGCCGGCAAGTGCCGAGGCATCATCAGCAGCGCGGCTTCATCACGGTTGGGCAAACGCGCACCGATCAGGCTTTGGGTGCGGGTCAGCGGCAGGTCACGCTCGCGCAGGTACTGGCGCAACGAGCCGCCGTTGTAGTCGGCCAGCAACGGCGCGCGGCTGGCGCAGTAGCGATGGCGGATCAGGCTGACGGGCTGGTGGTCGAGCTTGCGCAGGGTTTGCAGTTCGATCATCGGCGCCATTTCGGCGATGCCCAGGTGCTGGGCTTCGTCGCGGCTGGCGTAGCAGTAGCGGCGTTTGAGCAACACCGCCTGCACACCGACGCCCTGGGCCGACAGCGATTGGCTGTAGGAGGTCTCGGCGCCCATCGAATAAATCAGCGGGCGGTCGAGCACCTGGGTGCCCTTGCCCTGGCGGCGCAACAGGCTGCCTTCGAACACCAACTCGTCGATGGCGCGGCGCAGGGTGTGACGGTTCACACCGAAGCGCTCGGCCATGTGCACCTCGCCGGGCAGGAAGTCGCCGGCGCTGTAGCTGCTCAGTTCGCGGCGCAAAATATCCGCAAGTTCGCGGTACACCGGCTCATCTTGTCTAGACAACTGCATGCTTAAAAAAAGCGCCTCGCGGGCACCCCTCCGGCGTCAGATGAACTGCTTGCGCAGGCGTTGGGACAGCACGTCGATACAGCTCACCACCACGATGATCACCAGCAGCACCGCGCAGGTTTGTACGAACTGGAAGGCGCGGATGTTTTCCCAGAGGATCACGCCGATACCGCCCGCACCGACCATCCCGACCACCGTGGCCGAACGCACGTTGGCTTCGAAGCGGTAGAGCGCGTAGCTCACCCACAGCGGCATCACTTGGGGGATCACGCCGTAGATCACTTCCTGCAAGGCGCTGGCGCCGGTGGCACGCACACCCTCAACCGGGCCCGGGTCGATGGCTTCGACGGCTTCGGCAAACAGCTTGGCGAGCACGCCGGTGGTGCTGATCCACAGGGCCAGAACGCCGGCAAAAGGACCGAGGCCGACGGCGACCACGAACAGCATCGCGAACACCATTTCATTGATGGAACGGAAGGCATCCATCACACGGCGCAGCGGTTGGTGGATCCACCACGGGGTGATGTTTTCAGAGCAAAGGATGCCCAGCGGCACCGAGCAGACGATCGCCAACACCGTGCCCCAGAGGGCGATTTGCACGGTGACGATCATCTCGGTGAGGTAGGAGCGCCATTCGTGGAAGTCCGGCGGGAAGAAGTCGGCGGCGAAGGTCGCCATGTTGCCGGAGTCGCGGTACAGCGCCAGCGGGTTCATTTCAGCGCCGCGCCAGGCCCAGGCCAGCAGGAGCAGGAACAGGCCCCAGCCGAGGTATTGCGGCCAGGTTCTTTTACCCACTGCTTCAGCGTGCAAGGTTGTCATTGGATCGCCTCAATCTAAGTGTGGGAGCAAGGTTTATGTGGGAGCCGGGCTTGCCCGCGATAGAATCGACTCGGTTTTACTGTCAGACCGAGTTGCCTGCATCGCGGGCAAGCCCGGCTCCCACAAAAGCCAGGGCCCACAGGGGTTAGCCGTTTGCTGCAGTTTTCTTGTCGAGCTCGGAGATGCGCTGTTGCAGCTTCGCCAGGTCGGCGTCGATGTCAGCCAGCTTCTTGGCCTTGTCGGCCGCTTCCAGGTGGTCATCCGCGCTGATGGTGGTGCGCTGCTTGAACAGTTCCAGTTGGCGGATCGGCAGCAACTGATCGTCGTTCGAGGCCAGGAACTTGCCGAGCTGCATGTTCTTCAGCACCGCTTTCTCTTCATCGGTGTTGCCGTAGTTGGCGAAGAAATCACGGATCTTGGTCTTCTCGCTGTCGCTCAGCGCCTTGCTCCACACCATCGGGTCAGCGGGGATCAGCGGGGATTTCCAGATCACTTTGAGCATCGCGGCCTTGTCCGGCTGGGTCACTTCCAAGCGGTCCCAGCTTTCGGTGTTGAAGGTGGCCACGTCCAACTGCCCTTTGGCCACGCTCAAGGCGTTCACTTCATGGCTGGAGTTGAGGGTGCGTTTGAACGCGGTGGCGGCGTCCACATGGTTCTTGGCGAACACGTAGTAGCCCGGTACCAGGTAGCCCGAGGTGGAGTTCGGGTCACCGTTGCCGAAGGTCAGGTTCTTGGCGTTCTTGAGCATGTCGTCGACGTTGTTGATCGGGCTGTCCTTGCGCACGATCAGCACGCTCCAGTAACCGGCGGCGCCGTTGGCGGCGGCGGTCTGGGCGAAGATTTCGCCGTTGGAACGGTCCACCGCTTCCATCGCGGCCTTGTTGCCCAGCCAGGCCACGTCGACCTTGTTGAAGCGCATGCCCTGAATCAGGCCGGCGTAGTCAGAGGCGAAGGTGGCGTTGATGGTCAGGCCGGTCTTCTTGTGCATGTCATCCAGAAACGGCTGCCAGATGCTCTTGAGGTTCTGCGAAGACTCGGTGGACATGATGCCGAAGTTGATGGCTTTATCCGCCGCATAGGCATTGCCCATCGCGACACTGGCCAACAAGGCGGCTGACAAAAACACGTGGCCGATACGGTTCAACATGGAAGGCGTTCCTGTGGGTCGTGAGTAGGGTTTCAAGCGCGCGCCAGGGCCAGCCGGGGCATGGCTTCGGCGTGGCGGGTCTGGTCGGAAAACATCAGGCTGGTGTCGACGTCGGCACCGTACAAATCGTTGAGGAACTGGCTGCTCATGGCGCTGCCCTGCCCGTCGAAATGAATGCGCCCACCTTTAAGGGCCACGGCACGCGGGCAATAACGCATGGCGTAATCGACTTGATGCAGGGTCACCACCACGGTCTTGCCGTCGCGGCGGTTGATGTCGGCGAGGATCTCCATGACCTTGCGCGCCGACTCCGGGTCCAGCGAGGCGATGGGTTCGTCGGCGAGAATCACTTCGGCGCGCTGGGTCAAGGCGCGGGCAATCGCCACACGCTGCTGCTGGCCACCGGACAAGGTGGAAGCGCGCTGCCCGGCCAGGTCAGCCAGGCCGACGCGGGCCAGGGACTCCAGGGCAAACGCCTTTTCCTCGGCATTGAACAACCCCAGGTTGCCACGCCAGCGCGGCATGCGGCCCAGGCAACCGAGCAGCACGTTGTCGAGCACGCTCAGGCGGTTGACCAGGTTGAACTGCTGGAAGATGTAACCGATGTCCGCACGCAACCGCCGCACTTTGCCATTCAACCGTCCACTGGCCTGCACCTCCCGGCCCAGCACCTTGATGCTGCCGCCGTTGCTCTTGTCGCAACAGGCCAGGCCCGCCAAGTGACGCAACAACGTGGACTTGCCCGACCCGGAAGCGCCAATCAGCGCGACCATCTCACCGGCAGCAATGGTGAGTTCGAGGTCGACCAGTGCGGATTTCTTCGCAAAGGTCTTGTTCAAGTGATCGACATGAATAGCGTGAGTCATGGGCTTCTCTGTCTGGTTTGAACAGCCTTGGGAGGGCTGCGTTTGAGTTCAAACGACAGTAGGCGCGCCAGGTGTCAGTGCTATTACTTGCACATGACTGCCGGGCGGCGGTTTGATGAAGGTTTTGTGAAAGGTTGCAAAGCCACCGCAACCTTATGTGGCGAGGGAGCTTGCTCCCGCTGGGCTGCGAAGCGGCCCCAAACCGACCGGCGCGGTGTGTCAGGGGTAATTGTGGTAACTGGATTGGGACTGCTGCGCAGTCCAGCGGGAGCAAGCTCCCTCGCCACAGGGGGTTGGTGTCGCTTCAGACAACTCAGGACCTTTCCTACAACCTCTGTGGGTTGCGGTTGCTATAACCCACCGTTAGCCTCTCGCAGTCGCTGCTCATCAGCGATCGGGCTTGGTCGCCTGGGTTAGAATGGCGCACAGTGCCGCGCAAGCGGCATTATTGTGTTCGCGTTATGGCGAGCTGTGCGTGGGAGGGCTTAGGCCCTGCCGGGTTTCCATTCCCTGGTCGACCAACCTGCGTACAGCTCGCCACCCTTCTGCTTGGTCGCGGACGTGGTGAGCTCCAATTGAATGGAGATTTACTGCATGAAAAAAGTCACGCCCAATCCCCCGTCATCCACCCCGGATCAAACCCCACCCGACATCATCTTCACCGTCCGTCCCGGCCTCAGTACTGAAGTTGCCTTGAGCAACGCCAGCGAGATACTTGAGTCGGCAACTGTCTGTGCGTACGACTGCGCTGAACGCGTGGAAGGTTCAAACCGCAAGCAGGTATTGGCGGTGGTGCAGATGATTGAAATCGCGCAGTTGTTGGTGAATGAAACGCTGAATCAGGAGTGTCCCGTGGCTTGATAGCACAGTGATCCCCTGTGGGAGCTGGCTTGCCTGCGATGGCGGTGGGTCAGCTGACAGATAGTTGGCTGACACAATGCTATCGCAGGCAAGCCAGCTCCCACACAAGCCAGTGCCCACATTTGTTCCGCGTACATTAACGCAGGCGCGGGGCTACGAAATCCAGGAATGCGCGCACTTTCAAGGGCAGCGGCGCCTGCCCTTTGTGTACCAGGCTGATGGGCAAGGCGGCTGATTCGTAGGGCTGCAGCACCACCTGTAGATCGCTCTTTTGCAACGCATCCGCCACTTGATACGACAACACGCGAATCACGCCGACGCCCAGCGTCGCTGCGGTAATCGCGGCTTCCGCGGTGTTCACCGACAGCCGCGAATGCACCGGCACGGTCTGTTGCGATTTGCCACTTCCAAACACCCAGGCCCCCACCGAGGCCAGCACGTCGAAGGTGATGCAGTCGTGGGCGGCCAAATCCTGCGGCGTGGCCGGTTCGCCGTGGGTTTGCAGGTAGCCGGGGCTGGCACACACCACGCGCCGTACATTGCCCACGTTGACAGCCTTGAGTGAACTGTCCGGCAAGTCACCGATGCGCACGGCCACATCACATTGCTCTTCCATCAGATGCACCACGCGATCGGTGAGCATCAGGTTGACGCTGATCTCGGGGTATTGCGCCAGAAACTGCGCCACCACCGGCACGATGTGCAAACGCCCGAACACGATGGGCGCGGTCACCCTCAACTCGCCTTTGGGCACGGCATATTCGCCGGTTGCCGCACGCTCCGCCTCACCAATCTCTTCCAGAATCCGACGGCACGCCGCCAGGTAGGAAACGCCCACGTCCGTGAGCGACAGCTGCCGCGTGGTGCGGTGCAACAGACGCGTGTTCAGGTGGGTTTCCAGCTCCGTCACTTTGCGGCTGACGGTGGCCAGCGGCATGTCCAGCGCGCGCGCCGCCGCCGACAGGCTGCCCGCGTCCACCACCGTAACGAACACTGACATCGACTCAAGACGGTTCATGGCGCCCTATCAAATTATGGAAGGATGATTCCCGATCCTAGGGGATTATCGACATAAACGCGACTGCGTAAGGTTGGTCACTCTTCCCCTGCCCCCTAAGGAGCGCGCCATGAGCACAGCCGAGAGTCACCCGCCGCGAGGCAAGATCATCATGATGGCGGTGATCGCCGGCGCGGTGGTTACCAACATTTATTGCACTCAACCCGTGTTGCCGCTGATTGCTTCGGACATGGGCGTGGCGGTGTCGACGGTCAACCTGGTGGCGGGCGCGGCACTGCTGGGGTTTGCCACCGGCCTGGCCCTGTTGCTGCCGATGGGCGACCGTTTTGACCGGCGCAAACTGGTGCTGGGCCAGATCGCGTTGGCGTTCTGCTTTGCACTGGCGGCAGCATTTGCGCCGAGCATCTGGGCGCTGATCGGCGCGTCATTCGGCTTGGGTATCGTGTGTTGCGTGCCGCAACAACTGGTGCCGTTTGCGGCGGTGATGTCCCAGCCCCATGAACGCGGGCGCAATGTGGGCACGGTGGTCAGCGGGATCATGCTGGGGATTTTGCTCGGGCGCACCATCAGCGGCGTGGTCGGTGAGGCGTATGGCTGGCGCGCGGTGTACGGCATGGAAGCCGCCTTCATGATTCCGGTGTGGTTGATCGCGGCCAAACTGTTGCCGCCTGGGGTGCCGAGCAGCACGTTGTCCTACCCTCGCCTGCTGGCTTCACTGTGGCCGTTGATGCGCGATAACAGCCCGATCCGTCAATCGATGATGGTGCAGGCCTTGTTGTGGGCATGCTTCAACGCGTTTTGGGTGAATCTGGCCGGGTTGCTCGCCAATGGGCCATGGCAATTGGGCAGCGCCTGGGCCGGCGGCTTCGGGATTATCGGTGCGGTGGGCGCGTTCGCAGCGTCGTACGGTGGGCGCGCGGCGGACAAGGTGGGGTGTCGCAAGGTGATCGGGGCCAGTGTCGGCATTGTGACGTTGGCGTTTCTGTTACTTGCCGGGGCGCAGACTTCGCTGATCTTGCTGGTTTTGGGAGTGATCGTGCTGGATATCGGCGTGCAGGCAGGGTTGGTCGCGAACCAGACCCGCGCGTTTGCGGTGGACCCGAAGGCGCAGGGGCGGATCAACAGTTTGTACATGACCGCGACGTTTGTGGGCGGGGCGATTGGGGCGACGGTGAGTGGGTGGTTGATGGCGCAGTTTGGCTGGGTGGGAATTGTAGAATTTGGGGTTATGCTGGGGGTGCTTGCGGGGTGTATCCATTGGCTGGGTGCGCCGCGCAGGGCTCAAGAGCTGGCATAAACTCCGGATCAAAAGGCGATTAAAACTGTGGGAGCGGGCTTGCTCGCGAATGCGGTGTATCAGTCAACCTATTCAGTAGCTGACACTCCGCCTTCGCGAGCAAGCCCGCTCCCACATTTGATCTCCAGTGTTTGAGAGATTGGATTCCAAAGCGCAAAAAAGGCGACCTGTAATTGGTCGCCTTTTGTCATTGCGCGTATTGCTTGCTCAACCCCGGCGGCACGCCTTGCACGTTGGTCTCTTCCCACGGCCCGTTCGGGCTGATCGAGCGGCTCCAGCCGTTGCTCCAGCGGTAGTAGGTGCGCTGGCGGTAGAAGGTGTCGGGCTGTTCTTCCAGCACATACACCTGCATCTTGCCGTCCCAGTGGCTGGCGGCGCCCGGTGGCGGGGCGAAGGTCGGCGAGGAGCTTGGTACCGGCTTCGGCGCCGGGGTCACCGGGCCGGAAGGTTTGGTGCTCGGCTGGGTCGACGGGCCTGACGGCGGGATGGTCGGCCCGGTTGGCCCGGTGGGTGGCCGGTGGACCGCACAAGCGCTCAGGCCGAGTACCAGGCTGAGCAGGGTGATGCGTGCGAGTGCGGGCATGGGCGTTTCCTCGATTTACTTGTCCGGACTGTCGATGGTCAGCTGCTGCAGTGCAGTGGTGCTGCTGGCCAAGGGTTGGCTGCGGCCGATCCACTCGCCAGTGGTCGGCTGACCGGCCCGGGATATGCGCGCAACCAGTTGGACTTCGGGGAAGTTCGACAGTTTCAACTGCGGCATCATTGCATCGCTATCGCCCAGTTCGACGGTGATCGGCAGCTGGGCGACGGTGACGCGTTTGGCCGCCAGCGGTGCCGGTGGGCCGTTCACCGCACGGGCGAAGATGAACACGCTGTCGCTCGGCAAAGCCTTTGCCTTCACGTCAGCGCTCAGGTCCACACGCACTTTCATCGCGGATTTTTGAGGCGCGACGGTGCCGCCACTTTCCTTGAGTTTCTCGGCTGCGCGGTCAATACCGCCTTGCAGCGCTGCGCGGGAGTTGTCGTCTGGTGGCAATTGGGCCAGCAGGCGGTTCCAGTAGTCGATGGCCTCTTGGTAACGCTGACCTTCAAAGGCGGCGATACCGAGCAGGCCAAGGCTGGTGACTTCCTTCGGATCGAGCTTCAACGCTTCGTCCGTCAGCGCCTGCACTTTGGGCGACCACTGTTTGTTGTCGGCAAAGTACTGCGCCTGGGCCCACTGGCCGAGCAGTTCCGGCTGACGCCCGGCCAGGGCCACGGTGCGTTCGAAGATTTTCGCCGCATCGGCCGAACGGTCTTGAGCCATGTAGGCGCGGCCGAGGAAGTACAGGCCTTCCGGCGAATCCGGCTGGGCGGCGGCGGCGCGTTCCAGGCGGCGGGTCATGTCTTCCATGGACACCGGCGGCTGGGAGAATTCGCGGGTCAGCTCGACCTTGTCGCTGGCGCCGTAATGCAGGTACAGCGCCACGCCGAGCACCGGCACCAGAAATGCCGCCAGAAACGGCAGTGGTTTGCCGAGACGCGATTCACGGGGTTTTTCCACACCTTCGGTGTCGGCGAGCAATTCGCGCGCGGCTTCGGCGCGGCCGGTGTCGAGTTGCGCGGGGTTCAGTACGCCTTCGTCCTGCTGCACTTGCAACTCGGCGACGCGTTCCTGATACAGCGCCACGTTCAGCGCGGTGCGGTCCTCTTCACGCTGGGCACGGCGGTCGCGCAACACAGGAATCAACAGGAAACTCAGGGCAATCAGGAGCAGCAACCCTGCTGCGAGCCAGAAATCAATCATCAGTCTTGGTGTCCAGCAATTGGTCGAGGCGTTTGCGCTCGTCAGGGGATAGCGCGTCGGAACCATCAGTCGGCGCGGCGCGGCGGCGGCGCACGATCACGGCCATCACCACCACACCGGCCAGCAACAGCCCGGCAGGGCCGAACCAGAGCAGCGCGGTCTTGCCGGTGAGGGCCGGTTTGTAGCGCACGAAATCACCGTAGCGGTCGACCATGAAGTCGATGATCTGCTGGTTGTCCTTGCCCTCCCCCAGCATGCGGAAGATCTCTTTGCGCAAGTCGGCGGCGATGGGCGCGTTGGAATCGGCAATGTCCTGGTTCTGGCATTTGGGACAGCGCAGTTCCTTGGTCAATTCGCGAAAACGCTCACGGTCACCCTCTTTGGCGAATTCGTAGGTATCGATGGCGGCGTGGGCCACACCGACCAGACCCAGCGCCAGCACAGCAGCCGCTAACAGACGCTTCATGGTTTGGCCTCGTCGACCAGGGCCTGGTACTTGGCGGCCAGTTGTTCGCGCCAGACCACTTCGTCGATCACGCCGACGTACTTGTCGCGGATCACGCCTTTGGCGTCGACAAAGAAGGTTTCCGGGGCGCCGTACACACCGAGGTTCAGGCCGAGGTTGCCGTCTTCGTCGCGGATATCCAGCTGATACGGGTTGTGGAATTCCGCCAGCCATTTCAGCGCGGCGGCGTTGTCATCCTTGTAGTTGATGCCGTAGATCACCACGCCTTTTTCGGCGAGCTTGTTCAGCACCGGGTGTTCAACGCGGCAGGAAATGCACCAGGTGCCCCACACGTTGACCAGCGCCGGCTTGCCCAACAAATCCGCTTGGGTCAGGGTCTTGTCGCCCTGCACCGTCGGCAGTGAAAACGCCGGGAATTGTTTGCCGATCATCGCCGAGGGCAATTCCGCCGGGTCCAAGTACAAGCCGCGATACAGGAACACCGCCACCACCAGAAACGCCGCCAGCGGCACTACCATCAACCAACGCTTCATACTGGCGCTCCTTGCAGGCCGAGGGCTTCGCGCACCCGGCTTTTCACCTTGACCCGATAACGCCGGTCCAGCGCAGCCAACAAACCACCGAAACCGGTGAGCAGGCCGCCGAACCAGATCCAGCGCACAAACGGTTTCACGTGCACGCGCACGGCCCAGGCGCCGTCACCCAAGGGTTCACCCAGCGCTACGTAAAGGTCACGGGTGAAACCGGCGTCGATGCCCGCTTCGGTCATCATCGAACTTTGCACGGTGTACAGGCGTTTTTCCGGGTGCAGCACGGCCACCTCCTTGCCGTTGCGCACGACGCGCACGGTGCCTTTGTCCGAGGTGAAGTTCGGGCCTTCGAAGTGCTTGGCGCCTTCGAAGATGAAGTGGTAACCGGCCAGGTCCATGGACTCACCCGGCGCCAGGCGCAGGTCGCGCTCGGCGCTGTTCTGGCTGGAGAGCACCACGCCCAGGGCGCACACGGCAATGCCGATGTGGGCGATTTGCATGCCCCAGTAGCTGCGGGTCAGGCTTGGCAGGCCTTTGATCAGGCCCTTGTGGCGGGTCTTGTCGACGATGTCACGCACACCGGCCAGCAACACCCAGGCGGCGAGCAGGAAGGTCGCGAGGACCGCCCAGTTGAAATCGCCATAAGCGAACCCGGCGATCACCGCCAACGCCACGCTGCCCAGCAGCACCGGCATCAGCATGCCCGCCAGCCATTTCACCGGAGTGTCTTTCCAGCGCACCAGCACGCCGACAGCCATCACCACCATCAACAGGCCCATCAGCGGGATGAATAACGCGTTGAAATACGGCGGACCGACGGACAGTTTGGCGCCGCTCAGCGCATCCAGCACCAAGGGATACAGGGTGCCGAGCAGGATCATCGACGCGGCCACCACCAGCACCAGGTTGTTGCCCAGCAACAGGGTTTCCCGCGACCACAGGTTGAAGCCGACCTGGCTTTTGACCACGGGCGCGCGCAGGGCGAACAAGGTCAGCGAGCCGCCGACCACAAACAGCAGGAAGATCAGAATGAACACGCCGCGCTCCGGGTCGGAGGCGAACGCATGCACCGAGGTCAACACGCCCGAGCGCACGAGGAAGGTGCCGAGCAGGCTGAGGGAAAATGCAGCGATGGCCAGCAACACCGTCCAGCTTTTGAACACGCCGCGTTTTTCGGTGACGGCCAGCGAGTGAATCAATGCAGTACCGACCAGCCAGGGCATGAACGAGGCGTTTTCCACCGGGTCCCAGAACCACCAGCCACCCCAGCCGAGTTCGTAGTAAGCCCACCACGACCCCAAGGTAATGCCGATGCCGAGGAAGGCCCAGGCGACGATGGTCCATGGCCGCGACCAGCGCGCCCAGGCGGCATCGAGACGCCCGCCGAGCAAGGCCGCGATGGCAAAGGCGAAGGCCACGGAGAAACCCACATACCCCATGTAGAGCATCGGCGGGTGCACGATCAGGCCGATGTCTTGCAGCAAGGGGTTGAGGTCGTGCCCGTCCACCGGAATCTGCGGCAGGATGCGGGTGAACGGGTTGGAAGTCATGATCAGGAACAGCAGGAAACCGATGCTGATCATGCCCATCACCGCCAATACGCGAGCCAGCATGACCTGCGGCAGTTGCCGCGAGAACACCGACACGGCGAAGGTCCAGCCACCGAGGATCAAGGCCCACAGCAGCAACGAGCCTTCGTGGGCGCCCCATACCGCGCTGAACTTGTAATACCAGGGCAACGCGCTGTTGGAGTTATTGGCCACATAGGCGACGGAAAAGTCGTCGGTCATGAAGGCGTAGGTCAGACAGCCAAACGCGAAGACCAGAAACGCAAACTGGCCCCAGGCGGCTGGCTGCGCCAGGCTCATCCACAGGCGGTCGCCGCGCCAGGCGCCGAGTAATGGCACCACGGCCTGCACCACGGCAAAACACAGGGCGAGGATCATCGCCAACTGGCCCAACTCGGGAATAAACAGTGCTGAGGTCATGGCTTAGCCCTCCTTGGCTGGGGTCGGGGCAGTGTGGCCGCTGTCTTTCAACGCTTTGGTGACTTCCGGCGGCATGTATTTCTCGTCGTGCTTGGCCAGCACTTCATCGGCCACCACCACGCCGTCGGCGTTGAGCTTGCCCAGGGCGACGATGCCCTGGCCTTCGCGGAACAGGTCCGGGAGGATGCCGCGGTAGGTGATGGTCACGGCTTTGTTGAAATCGGTGACCACGAAGGTCACGTCGAGGGAGTCGGACGAACGTTTCAGCGAGCCCTTTTCCACCATGCCGCCGGCGCGGATGCGCGTGCCCACCGGGGCTTCGCCGCTGGCGATTTGCGTCGGGGTGTAGAACAGGTTGATGTTCTCCCGCAGGGCGCTCATCGCCAGGGCCACGGCAATACTCACACCGGCCAGAATGGCCAGGATGATCAACAGACGCTTTCTACGCAGCGGATTCACTTATCGGTCTCCCGGCGCAAACGGCGCGCCTCTTGTTGCAAGTAACGCTTGCGGGCCAGGATCGGCGCGGCGACGTTGAGGGCCAGCACCGTCAGGCAGATGCCATAGGCCGTCCAGACATACAGGCCATGATGGCCCATGGCGAGAAAATCACTGAAAGACGCAAAGCTCATCCACGGGCTCCCAGGCAGGCTTGCACTTCGGCCTTGACCCAACTGGCGCGGGCTTCACGCTTGAGCACTTCGAGGCGCATGCGCATCAGCAGCACGGCGCCGAAGAAGCAGTAGAACCCCAGCACCATCAGCAGCAACGGCGCCCACATTTCCACGGGCATCGCCGGTTTTTCGGTGAGGGTGAAGGTGGCGCCCTGGTGCAGGGTGTTCCACCACTCCACCGAGTATTTGATGATCGGGATGTTGATCACGCCGACGATGGCCAGCACGGCGCAGGCCTTGGCGGCGCTGTCGCGGTTGCTGATGGCATTGCCCAGCGCGATCAGCCCGAAGTACAGGAACAGCAGGATCAGCATGGAGGTCAGGCGCGCGTCCCATACCCACCACGAACCCCAGGTCGGCTTGCCCCAGATGGCGCCGGTGACCAGCGCCACGGCGGTCATCCACGCGCCGATGGGCGCGGCGCATTGCAGGGCGACGTCGGCGATTTTCATCTTCCACACCAGGCCAACCACGCCGCACACCGCCATCATCACATAGCAGGACTGGGCCAGCATGGCGGCGGGCACGTGGATATAGATGATGCGAAAGCTGTTGCCTTGCTGGTAGTCCGGCGGCGCAAAGGCCAGGCCCCAGACCAGGCCGATGCCGATCAGCAAAATGGCAGCGATGCTCAGCCACGGCAGCAGCTTGCCGCTGATGCCGTAAAACCATTTGGGCGAGCCGAGCTTGTGAAACCAGGTCCAGTTCATTGCTGTTTCCATCACGGTGGCCTCCTGTCTTGGCAGGAGGCTCTCAGGGTCTTTACTGGCTAAGACATAACGCTTGGCCAGACCTCATTATTCGCCGACGCTGATCTTCAGGCCAGCCGCTATAGCAAAGGGTGTCAGGGTTACCGCCAGGGCGGTCAGGCTGCCAAGCCACAGGAGGTAACCGGTCGCCGGCATGCCCATGAGCGCGGCCTGCAAGGCGCCGCTGCCCAGGATCAACACCGGGATGTACAAAGGCAAAATCAGCAGGGCCAGCAACAGGCCGCCCCGTTTCAAACCGACGGTCAACGCTGCGCCCACCGCCCCCAACAGGCTGAGCACCGGCGTACCGAGCAACAAAGACAGGAGCAACACGGGCAGGCATTCAAACGGCAAGCCCAGCATCATTGCCAACAGCGGCGAGAGCAAGACTAGCGCCAAGCCGGAAAAAACCCAGTGTGCCAGCACCTTGGCCAGTACCAGAAGTGGCAAAGGGTGCGACGAAAGGACCCACTGTTCAAGGGAACCGTCTTCGAAATCACTGCGAAACAGCCCGTCCAGCGAGAGCAGAACCGATAAAAGCGCGGCCACCCACACCAGTCCCGGGGACAAGGTTTGCAACAGTTTAGTCTCGGGGCCGACCGCCAGCGGGAACAGGGCGATGACGATGGCGAAGAATACCAGCGGGTTGGCCAGCTCGGCCGGGCGACGGCACAACAGCCGCGCTTCGCGGGCGACCAACAGGGCGAAGACACTCATGCCGACCACCGCCCTAAATCCAGGTCGCGGTAGCCGGCAGGCATGCGCGCCAGCGTGTGGTGAGTAGTAAGGACGACTAAACCGCCGCTCTCGCAGTGCCGGGCCAGGTGTTCTTCGAGCTGGGCGACGCCTTGTTTGTCGAGGGCGGTGAACGGTTCGTCGAGAATCCACAGCGGCGGGCCTGGCAAATACAAACGCGCCAGGGCTACGCGACGCTGCTGGCCGGCGGACAGGGTGTGGCAGGGAACGTCTTCAAACCCTTTGAGGCCAACGGCGCCCAGCGCTTGCCAGATGGCGTCACGGGAAGCCGGGTGATGCAGGGCGCTGAGCCAGCTAAGGTTTTCTTCCGGTGTGAGCACGTCCTTGATGCCGGCGGCGTGGCCGATCCAGATCAGGTTGCGTGCGAGTTCGGTGCGCTGCTCGCTCAAGGGTTTGCCGTTGAGTCGCACCTCACCGGCCGTCGGCTGCATCAACCCGGCCAGCAGGCGCAGCAAACTGGTCTTGCCGCTGCCATTGGGGCCGCTGACTTGCACCATGTCGCCGCCCGTCAGCCGCAGCTCGAGGTGCTCGAACAGCAGGCGCAGGTCGCGTTCACAGGAGAGCGCTACGGCTTCAAGAAGAGGGCTGGTCAAAAGATCGCGGGCCTTTACGGTTCAAGTCGGCGGTGCAGCAGCCGTTATAGAGAAAAGCACAATAACGGCTTTGGCGACCGATTTTAGAGAGCTGGATCAAATAGTTGTGAGGTTTTTACCGCTCTCGTTGCAGACGGGCGGCATTATACATGTGATGCCCTACTCTAAAGAGGGCAATTTCCCCCGAGACGACGCGCACGATGACCGGTGAAATCAACCTTCCTCCGCTGCCTCCCGCTCCAGTGGCCGGGCCTGCCCCGCTGCCGCCGACCGGCGAGCTGCTCAAACTGCTGGAGCCGCAGACAGGCCTGATCGACCCGGGAAAAACCGTAAACGCCGAGGTCATCGCGCTTAAACAGGGCGGCGATGCCTTTCAGTTGTTGCTCAAGCTGACCCTCGAAGGAGGCCGCCAGACACTGGTTCAGGCCAGCAGCGCCCAACCGTTGCCACTGGGCAGCAATGTGGCAGTCAGCCAGACGCCCACCGGCAACCTGACCATCAGCCTGCAGCAAGCCTTAAGCGCCAACGTGGCCGCCCTCACCCGCATCGACACCACGCAAATGCCGGTGGGCACGCTGTTGCAAGCCAAGGTGCTGACCACCCAGATGCTGCCTCAGGGCACCACGCAGCCGGCGATCTACCGCTCGTTGGTGACCGTGTTGACCAATGCCATGGCCGGCGCGACGCTGACCGTCGAAAGCCCGCAACCGCTGCGTGTCGGCAGCTTGCTCAGTGCCGTGGTACAGAATGCGCAGACTCTGAATTTCGTGCCGTTGAGCGGCCGTCAGGATCAGCTGGCGGTGAGCCAACAGTTGGCCACCCAGCAAAGCCGCCAAGGTTCACTGGACGCCGTGTTCACTGCCATCCAGAACCTGCCCGCCGACGACACCACCTCCGCCGACCTGCGCGCCGCCGCCGACCGCTTGCTCGCCGCCCTGCCCGACCTGGCCCAGGTGAGCAACCCGAAGGTGCTGGCGCAAGTGATCCAGAACAGCGGCGTGTTTCTTGAAGCCAAATTACTCGCCGGGCAAAACCCGCAGATACCGCCGCTGGACATGAAAGGCGCGCTGCTGCGACTGGTCGCGGACTTGTTGCCCGCCCTGCCCGCCGGCACCAACCTGAATGCCATTCTTGCTGCGAATACCCTGGCCCAGGTGTTGCCCAACTTTGTGCGTAACCCGTTGAGCACACTGGGCCAGATCAGCGCCCGCCCGGCGCCCGCAGGTTTCCCGCTGCCCGATCGGTTGATGGCAAAACTCGAAGGCGAAGGCGACCTGGAAAACCTGCTGCGCCTGGCCGCCGCCGCGATTTCCCGCCTGCAAAGCCACCAGTTGTCGAGCCTGGAACAAACCGGCACCACCGCCGATGGCCGCCTGCAAACCACCTGGCAGCTGGAAATCCCCATGCGCACCTTGCAGGACATCGTGCCGCTGCAGGTCAAGTTCCAGCGCGAGGAGCCGGCGCCGGACAAGGACCAGCCCGAACGCAAAACCCAGAAAGACCCCAAGCAGATGCTCTGGCGCGTCGAACTGGCCTTCGACATGGAGCCGCTGGGACCATTGCAGGTTCAGGCGCAATTGACCCAGGGCAAACTCTCCAGCCAGCTGTGGGCGACACGGGCGTTTACCGCCAGCCTGATCGAAAGCCACTTGGGCAGCCTGCGCGAACGGTTGGTGACCTCGGGCATCAACGTGGGCGACCTGGATTGCCACCTCGGCACCCCGCCGCGCGGGCCGCGAACCGGGCTGGAGCAACGCTGGGTGGATGAAACCGCATGAAGAACCAAAGCCCGCCGCGCCAAGCCATTGCCCTCAAATACGACGGCCAGCAAGCGCCCACCCTGACCGCCAAGGGCGACGATGCCCTGGCCGAAGCCATTTTGAAGCTGGCACGGGAAAATGAAGTACCGATTTATGAAAACGCCGAGCTGGTGAAGCTGCTGGCGCGCATGGAATTGGGGGACAGCATTCCGGAGGAGTTATACCGCACGGTGGCGGAGATTATTGCGTTTGCCTGGACGCTCAAAGGCAAGTTCCCGGTGGGGTATGACCCGAATGCCGAGCCGGTGGAGCGGGATGTGACGGCGCGTGGCGACGACTACTGAGTAACCCAAGCCCTACACAAAACCAAATGTGGGAGCGGGCTTGCTCGCGAACGCGGTGTATCAGCCAGTACATTCATCAACTGACCCTCCGCATTCGCGAGCAAGCCCGCTCCCACACAAGCCCATCCCACAAAGGATTCGTGTTTAGTTGAGGACTTCGCTTAGGGGAATGAAATTGACCCGGTCACCCATCGTCAGCGTCGTGCCTTCCAACACCTCCACAAACCCTTCCGCCCACGCCGCGCTGCGCAGCACGCCGGAGCTCTGGTTGCGGTAGATGATCGCCTTGCCGTTCTCGATTCGCCCACGCAAGTACTCGCGGCGGTTGCCTGCCTTGGGCCACACAAAACCTACCGGTACTTCAAAACGCAGCGGCTCCACATCCGCCACACCCTGGCGGCGCAGCAGATACGGCCGCGCGAGCAGCGCAAAGGTCACCAGCGTAGACGCCGGGTTGCCGGGCAGGCCGATCACCGGCACGCCACGGAAATGGCCGAAGGTCAGGGGCTTGCCGGGCTTGATCGCCAGCTTCCACAGCGCCAGCTCGCCCTCTTCGCGCAGGGCGATACCAAGGAAGTCCGCCTCGCCCACCGACACACCGCCGGTGGACAGGATCAGGTCGGCATCTCCCAGGCCCGCCAGCCGCGTGCGGGTCTTTTCCAGGTCATCCGGCAAAATGCCCGCGTCGATCACTTCACAGCCCATGCGCGTCAGCCAGGAGCAGAGCACGCGGCGGTTGCTGTTGTAGATCTGCCCCGGGCCCAGCGGCAGGCCGGGTTCGATCAGCTCATCGCCGGTGGACAGCACGGCCACACGCACGCGGCGCACCACGTTCAGGCGGTCATGACCCAGTGAGGCGGCGAGGCCCAGTTCAATCGGGCCCAAGCGGGTGCCGGCGTTCAGCACCAACTCGCCGACGGTGGTTTCCTGGCCTTGCGGGCGGATGTTCTGGTTAACCTGCAACGGCTCGGTAAAGCTCACCCGCTCGTCCGCCTGGACCACAGCGTTTTCCTGCATCTCTACACAGTCCGCGCCTTCGGGTACCGGCGCGCCGGTAAAGATGCGCGCACAGGTGCCGGCGGCCAGCGGCTGCGGCACCTGGCCGGCGAAAATGCGCTGGCTGACGGGCAGCGGCTCGCCGGCCCAGTCCGCCAGGCGCAACGCGTAACCGTCCATGGCACTGTTGGGCCAGGGCGGCAGGTCGAGGGTGGAGACCAGATCCTGCGCCAGCACGCGGCCATCGCAGTCAGCCAGCGCCAGGGTTTCCTGCTCGCGGATCGGCGCGGCTTCGGCCATGTCCAGCAACTGCTTGAGCGCTTGTTCGACCGGCATCAACGCGCCGGTTTTGCCGGGCTTATCCACGGGTTTCGCAGGGTTCGGCCTGCTTCAAGTGGGGCACGAAATTGCACGGGCGGTGACGGTTGTCGAGTTGCTCGGCGAGGATGCCGTCCCAACCGGTGCGCACGGCATTGGTGGAACCCGGCAGGCAGCACACCAGCGTGCCATTGGCCAGGCCGGCCAAAGCGCGGGACTGCACGGTGGAGGTGCCGATATCGGCCACGGAAATCTGGCGGAACAGTTCACCAAAACCATCGACCTGTTTGTCCAGCAGGCAACTCACGGCTTCCGGCGTGCTGTCACGGCCGGTGAAGCCGGTGCCGCCGGTGATCAGCACCACTTGCACCACGTCTTCGGCGATCCAGTGGGCGACCTGGGCGCGAATTTTATAGAGGTCGTCCTTGAGCAGCACGCGCTCGGCGAGGTTATGGCCGGCGGCGGTGAGGCGGTCGACGAAGGTCTGCCCGGAGGTATCGGTGTCGAGGGTGCGGGTGTCGCTGACGGTCAGTACAGCAATGTTCAGGGGTACGAAGGGCGCATCTGCCTTGGCTTTCATGGCACGGTCCGGTTGTCGAAGGAACAGCCCGATGTTATATCACAGGGCCCTGTTTACCTGCTGCTGCGGAACCGCCATGTCTCTCGATTCTTCGCTTTTGCCTTGTTCGATTTTGCTGCTGGCCGGTGGTCGTGGCCAGCGCATGGGTGGCCAGGATAAAGGCCTGCTGCCGTGGCACGGCGAGCCTCTGATTGCGCATTTACACCGCCTGACGCGGCCACAGACGGATGACCTGATCATCTCGTGCAACCGCAACCATGACATTTACGCGCCCTATGCCGACCAGTTGGTGAGCGATGACAGCCCGGACTTTCCTGGGCCATTGGCGGGTATTCGCGCAGGTTTGGCGGCTGCGCGGCACGAACACTTATTGATATTGCCGTGCGATGTGCCGCAGATCGATGCGCCCTTGTTAGCCGAGCTGCGCGCAACAGCGCTGCGCAACCCGCAACTGCCACTGATGGTGCGCCATGGCGAATTCTGGGAACCCTTGCTCTGCATCATCCCCACCCGCCTGCGAACCGAGGTAGAACAGGCGTGGGACGCGGGGGAACGCAGCCCGCGCAAAATCTTCATGCGATTGGGGGGAACAGGCCTGGAATGCCCGGCAAATGACCCGCGCTTTGCCAACCTGAACACACCCGAGCTGTTGCACCCGGGGTCCGGCGTGTCAGAATGAACCTCGCACAAGGAACTTTGTCGACGCCACGCGCGTCACAGAGTCAGCACTTCAAAAAGTATTCTCTCGGAGACAAACTCATGACTCAACGGACCATCGCCGCTCTCATGCTTGCACTGGGCCTGGCTACTCTCGCCGGTTGCGCTTCGCCTACAGTGATCACCCTGAATGACGGTCGCGAAATCCAGGCCGTCGACACCCCTAAATACGACAAGGCTTCGGGCTTCTACGAGTTCGAACAACTTGACGGCAAGCAGACCCGCATCAACAAGGATCAGGTTCGTACCGTTAAAGACCTGTAAGTCTTGACGCTGGACCCACAAGGCCCGCCTCGCGCGGGCCTTGTCGTTTCCGGGGTTTACCAGTCGAGGGTAATGTGGCTGCGAAAACTGCGCTCTTCGCCTGTTACCGGGTCGATAAAACGTACGCCCTGGGCCAGCAGTTTGAGCGGGTTGGCGTAGTCGTCTTCAACGTCCTTGAGCACGTCGGGGTAGAAAGGGTCATTGCAGATGCTCGCCCCCAGCGCGGTCATGTGCACACGCAACTGATGCTTCTTGCCGGTCACCGGGAACAGGCCGTAGCGCCATAAATCGCCGTTTTTTTCGCGCACTTCCACCGCCGTTTCAGTGTTGCTGGCGCCGGGCCCCTCTTGCATTCGGAAGAACGGCTCGCCATCCACCAGACGGCTTTTGTGCACCCTGGGAAACGTCAGCTCAGGCAAGGCCGGGGCGATGGCCTCGTAGAATTTGTCGATACGTCGCGTGGGAAACAGCTGTTGATACGCCGAGCGAGTGGCCGGGTTGGCCGAAAACAGCACCAGCCCAGCAGTGTGCCGGTCTATTCGGTGCAGGGGGACCAGCGAAGGGTTATCGAAACGGCGAATCAGGCGGCGCAGCAAGGTTTGCTCGACGTACTCACCGGCCGGCGTCACCGGCAGAAAATGCGGTTTGTCTGCGACCACCAGATGCTCGTCGGCGTACAGGATGGTTTCCTCGACCGGAATCACTTTCTCATTCGGCACTTCGCGAAAGTAATAAATGCACAGGCCTTCCTTGTAGGCCAGGACCGGCGCGATAGGGCTTCCGTTGATATCCAGAACACGGCCACGGGCGATGCGGTCCAGCCAGTGTTCGCGGCTGATGGCCGGAAAATGCTCACACAGGCAGTCCAGCACAGTCGCCCAAGGGCCAGGTGGCAAATACAAAGTACTGGCTTGGTGCCGGGACGCGGAAAAACCGGAAGTGGACATGAAATGCTCGAAGCCTGAAAAACAGGCGGGCATTATCCCGCATCAAGCGGGATGCAGCCTAGGGCGGATCTCAGGCCTTGGCCAATTGCGTGCGCAGGACCGGCGAGGCACTGGCCGCCTCGGTGAACTCCTTGAGCCAGCGCAACACGTCCACCGCTTCCCAGCGGCCCGGATCGTATAAGGCGTACAACAAGCCCTGGTAACCCACTACATCCAGCTGTTTGTGATAACCGGCGCGCTGGAACAACGCTTCGATCTCGGCGAAGCAGGTATTGAAATGCACTTTGTTAAACGGCGTCTTGCCTTCCGTGACCAGGCCGTCGAGGCGCAGCTCGTTCACCGCGTCGCGCACGACGTCGGCGGACATGCGATTGACGCTGCTTTTCAGTTGTTCAACATTCACCACGGGCGTTCCCTCTATTCAATCACTGTACAAACATACAGTAACGTAATATTTGGAAACCCGCTATCGGATAAAGCCTAAAGCAAGAAGGACACCACCTGCTCAGTGTCGAATGGCCAATCCAGTTCGGCCCCGGTGTCTACCCGGCGAAGCACCGGAATACGCAGGCCGTAAGCCTCGGTCAGATCATCGGGATCGGTGATATCCACCAGTTCCACCAACAACCCATGCTCGACCAACGGCATGAGGACGGCCTCGGCAACTTCGCAAAGATGACAGCCCAGGGTGCCGAACAGCTGGCATTCAGGAGGCATGGCTAAGAGACCCGATCAGAAGTAGGTGATCATTCTAAGCCTGCCAAATTCCCGTGGCGAGCCGATCAATCCTGGCTGACGGCGCCAATCTTGTGGATGGACAGGTCTGCGCCGTAATACTCCTGCTCCTGGCTCAGACGCAGCCCGTGCACGCGCTTGATCACGCCGTACACCAGCAGCCCGCCGATCAATGCCACCGCCACGCCGAGAGCGGTGCCGATGAGTTGGCTGATCAGGCTGACCCCACCCAGGCCGCCTAGCGCGGTCTGACCGAAAATGCCACAGGCGATGCCGCCCCACACGCCACACAGGCCATGCAGTGGCCACACACCCAGCACGTCATCGATTTTCCAGCGATCTTGGGCGGCGATAAAAAACCACACGAACAAACCGCCAGCCACCACGCCTGTCACCAGCGCGCCGACCGGGTGCATCAGGTCGGACCCGGCACAAATTGCCACCAGCCCGGCCAATGGACCGTTATGCAGGAAGCCCGGGTCATTGCGGCCAATAATCAGCGCAGCAACGGTGCCGCCCACCATGGCCATCAGCGAGTTGACTGCCACCAGACCGCTGACGCCATTCAGGGTTTGCGCGCTCATTACGTTGAAGCCAAACCAGCCGACAATCAAAATCCACGAGCCCAACGCGAGGAACGGAATACTCGAGGGGGCGAACGCCACCAAACGCCCTTCCCGGTAGCGCCCGTTACGCGGCCCGAGCAACAGCACCGCCGCCAGCGCCAGCCAGCCGCCCATGGCGTGCACGACCACGGAACCGGCGAAGTCATGGAAGCTGGCACCAAACTTCGCCAGCAGCCAGGCTTGCAGGCCGAAGTTGCCGTTCCACACCATGCCTTCGAAAAACGGGTAGATAAACGCCACGATCAACGCAGTGGCGCACAGCTGCGGAGCAAACTTTGCACGCTCGGCAATGCCGCCGGAAATGATCGCCGGGATCGCAGCGGCAAACGTCAGCAAGAAAAAGAATTTCACCAGCCCGTAGCCGTGATCGGCGCTGATGACCGCCGCCGGCTGCAGGAAGCTCACGCCGTAAGAGATCCAATAGCCTATAAAGAAGTAGGCCAATGTAGAGATCGCGAAGTCGCTGAGAATCTTCGACAGTGCGTTGACCTGGTTTTTCTGGCGCACCGTACCAACTTCCAGAAACGCAAAACCGGCGTGCATGGCCAGGACCATGACCGCACCGATCAGAATAAACAGGGTGTTGGAACTGTGGACAAGGGTGTCCACCGCACTTTGCAAATTTTCCATGGAGGTTGGCAGGCCTGCATTAAAGGCAAAAAGCACCAAAGCGGTTCAAGCCAGGGTTGAGCGCACTAAATTGGCACCTGCGGCTGCGCCCCTCTTCAGAGGGCGTGAACCGCTTTAGCGCAGCGATCAACACCAGAGGCCGTGGCCGACAGGGTTTTTCCGCGAGTTTCAATTATTTAGGGTAAGGTTTTTCAAGGTTTTAGCCCCGACCGCCCGGATTCAGCGCATGCCACGGGGCGTGCGCACCAAGGCAAAGCAAAAGCTGTACCACACGATTGCACTGAACCTTCGCCGATGCCGGTGACTCGAAACCACATCGACCTACACACGTACACATCAGCCACTCACGGAGATAACCATGGCCAGAAAAACAGCAAAGACTGCTCAAGAGATCCTGCTGGAAGATTTTCAAACCCTGGTAAGTGACACCGAAAAGCTGCTGGACGACACCGCCGTCCTGGCCGGCGACCAGGCAGACGAGCTGCGCACCAAGATCCATGACAGCCTGCTCAAAGCCCGTGAAACCCTGCAACTGACCGAAGATTCCCTGCGCGAACGCGGCCAGGCGGCAGTGACCGCCACCGAAGATTATGTGCAGGCCAACCCTTGGCAGTCCGTGGGCATAGCGGCCGGCGTGGGCTTTTTGATCGGCCTGCTGGCTACAAGGCGCTAAATCATGTCTATCGGCGAATCCGGCTCGACTACGGGCTCTACCTCAAGGCGTCTGGGCGCAGCGGTGTTGGGCTTGCTGCACAGTCACGTCGAGTTGTTTGGCATCGAACTGCAGGAGCAGAAGGCCCGTACCGTCAGCCTGCTGCTGTTTGCCGGTTTGGCGTTGGTATTTGCCCTGCTGCTGTTGGTGGGGCTGTCGACGCTGGTGATGATCCTCGTGTGGGACACCGGCTACCGGCTGACCGGGATTATCTGCCTCTGCGTGTTCTACACCCTGGCCGCCGCCTTCTGCGGTGTGCGTTTGAAAGCGGCGGTGTTCGATGAGTCCACGCCTTTCCACGCCACCCTCGAAGAGCTGGCCAATGACCGGGAGCGCCTGCTGCCATGAGCCTGACTGAAGTTCCGCAAACCACCTCGCGCCGGGAAATGCGCAAGGCGTTGATTCGCCTGCGCATGGAAATGCACCGCCAGGAAATCCGCCACGAGTCCCAGCAACTGATGGCACCGCTGCACAAGGTGCGCAATATGGGCAGCAACTGGCAGGACAGCCTGGGTATCAAGCACGCGCCACTGTGGGGTGTGGCGGCGGTGACGCTGATGGGCTTTTTTACCGGCAAAGGTGCCAAGGGCGGCGGTATCAGCAGCCTGACGCGCCTGGTGCGGCTGGGTGCAGGTTTGATCCCACTGATCAAATTAGCCATGGCTGGCCGCAAAGGTTAATCGCCGCTGGCTGCATTCTTGCAAACAGAATTGGCCCGGCCTTCGTCATTGAAGGGCGGGCCTTTTTTTTCGCCGACGCTTCCAAGGAGGCCCCGTGATCGACGGGCAACCGCTCGCCTGCTTCCAACCCTTTATCGACACCGCCACCGGGCGCATCGCCGGCGTCGAAGCCTTGGGCCGCCTGCGTCAGGCCGACGGCCGCTTGCAGTCTGTGGGGCCGCTGTTTGCCGACCCGCGCACACCGGGCCTGACCCTGCGCCGTCTTGACCGGCAAATCCGCGACAACGCCTTGAGCCGCCTGCATGAAGCCCCGCGAGACTGGTTTCTCAGCCTGAATATCTCGCCGCGCTGGATTAACCGCCTGCGCCCCGGCCAAGCCTTGCCCAGCCTCAAGCAAGTGCAGGCGCATGGTGTCGACCCACAGCGCATTGTGTTTGAGATCACCGAATTGGGCGGCGATATTCAGCGCTTGGCCGATGTCGTGGCGCGTTATCGCCAGGCAGGTGCGCGTATTGCCATCGATGACTTCGGCGCCGGTTATTCCCAGCTTGACCGAGTGCTGGCGTTGCAACCGGATATTCTGAAGCTGGACATGCGCTTGTTCCAGGAAGCGGCGCGCGGCGGCCCGAGCAGTGAAGTCGTGCGTGCCCTGGCACAAATGGCCGAGAAAACCGGCTGCTGGATCATTGCCGAAGGCGTGGAGACCGAGGCGCAATTGAGCTTCGCCCTGGAATGTGGCGCGCGCTATGTGCAGGGTTATCTGTTTGCCCAGGCCCAACTGGACTGGTTTGCCACGGACGCCTTCGTACCGCGTTTCGCCCAGTTGCGCACCGCCTATGTGCAGCAAAAACTCGCAGAGCGTGGGCGTGTCATGCAACTGCGCCTGCAACTGGTGGCGTTGATGAAGATTTTGCAAAGCTGGGCCCAAGGCCGCGCACCGCTCAATCAGTTACCACAATTGCCAGACTTTCCCTGGCTGCTGCGTTTCTATCAGTGCGACCGCCATGGCACCCAGCTGACACCCAACTTCGAATGGCGCCAGGACGCCTGGCAAGCCGACAGCCGCTACCTGGGTCACAACTGGTCGTGGCGCCCCTATTTCTACCACCTGCTTGCTGAAGGCTGGGAAGAACGTCGCCTGATTCTGTCTTCAACCTATCGAGATGCCACGACGAACCAATACTGCCTGACCGCAGGACAATTCTTCGATAACGGTCAGCGTTTGCTGTTAATCGATATCGACGCGGCCGGTCTGTAGATTTTCGCTTGCCCCACCGCAGCGGAACCGGGAAGCTGGGGGATGTCATTCACAGCACGGAGAGTACTCGCCTTGGATTGGCCCACCCTGCTTACCCGCGAACGTCTTGGAAAGCCCCTGCACAGCCCGGAAGAACTGGGCCGCAGCCCGTTTCACAAGGATCACGACCGTATTATCTTCTCCGGCGCATTTCGTCGCCTGGGCCGCAAGACCCAAGTACACCCGGTGTCGAGCAACGACCATATCCACACCCGCCTGACCCATTCGCTGGAAGTCAGTTGTGTCGGCCGCTCCCTGGGCATGCGTGTGGGCGAAACATTGCGCAGCGCCCTGCCCGACTGGTGTGACCCCAGCGACCTGGGCATGGTCGTGCAGTCCGCTTGCCTGGCACATGACATCGGCAACCCTCCTTTCGGGCATTCCGGCGAAGATGCCATTCGCCACTGGTTCCAACAGGCCGCCGGACGCGGCTGGCTGGACGACATGAGCAGTGCCGAGCGCAATGACTTTCTGAACTTCGAGGGCAACGCCCAGGGGTTTCGCGTGCTCACCCAGCTCGAATACCACCAGTTCGATGGCGGCACGCGGCTGACTTACGCCACACTCGGCACCTACCTGAAGTACCCGTGGACTGCGCGCCATGCGGATTCCCTGGGCTACAAGAAACACAAGTTCGGCTGCTACCAGAGCGAGTTGCCGATTCTTGAGCAAATCGCCAGCAAGCTCGGCTTGCCGCAATTGGAGGAGCAGCGCTGGGCGCGCCACCCGCTGGTGTACCTGATGGAGGCGGCAGACGATATCTGTTACGCCTTGATCGACCTCGAGGACGGCCTGGAAATGGAGCTGCTGGAGTACGCCGAGGTCGAATCACTGCTGCTCGACCTGGTCGGCGACGACTTGCCACAGACCTATCGGCAACTGGGCCCGCAAGACTCCCGCCGGCGCAAGCTGGCAATCCTGCGTGGCAAGGCCATCGAGCACCTGACCAACGCGGCCGCAAGGGCCTTTGTCGAACAGCAGGATGCTTTGCTCGCAGGAACCCTCCCGGGCGATCTCGTGGAGCACATGCACGGCCCGGCCAAGCGCTGCGTGCTGGACGCCAAAGACATGGCGCGCAAGAAGATCTTTCAGGACAAACGCAAGACCCTGCATGAAATCGGCGCTTACACCACGCTGGAAATCCTGCTGAATGCCTTCTGCGGTGCGGCGCTGGAACAGCATGGCGGGCGCACGCCGTCGTTCAAAAACCGTCGCATCCTCGACTTGCTCGGCAATAGCGCGCCAGACCCGGCGTGGCCCCTGCACGCTTCGTTCCTGCGCATGATCGACTTTATCGCCGGGATGACGGACAGCTACGCCACCGAAATGGCACGCGAGATGACCGGGCGCTCCAGCCCGCAATGAACAAGCCGGTCACGCCGCCTGTTGCCCGAACAGAATATGCCTACGACGGGAACAGAGCGGCCTGATCGAATTCGCACAACCATTCGAAGAATAATCGCGCACGCTTCTGGCGGACCTGGCGAGCAGTTCCTACACCCCCCATCGACGCTTGACTGACCCGTGTACCTTATATGCGCAGAAACCCCCTTCGAATCCTGTTGGTGGAGGATCACCCTTTTCAACTCCTGGCCACTCAGTGCCTGCTCAAAAGCTTCGGCTTCGACCAATTGACCTTCGCAGAGAATGCGGAGCAAGCCATCCGCTCAATGTCCCAGTCACATGAGCCGTTCGACCTCTTGCTATGCGATCAGTGCCTGCCGGACTTGCCAGGGCTGGAGCTGGTGGAAATTGCCAGCCGTCGGCACTTTATAGTCGGCGCCATTATCTTGAGCGGGCTCCCTCAGGGCGAGCTTCTCTGCCTGGCAGCCCAGGCCTTGCAGCGAGGCCTGCCACTGCTGGGCTGTTTATCAAAACCGCTGAACAAAGACGAACTGTTCAGGCTGACAGCCCCCCTGTGAATACAAGATTCAAACACTGCAAACCTGCAAACGTTTATTTAAAACCACTGCCTTAGCACCCCTCAATGATTACCGTCATTAAAGGCCAGCTTACATCTAACGTAACAATGCCTTATCAGCCGGTAGGTCATTACCTTTTTTATTGTGGGAATTTTCCTGTTTTATATTTACTCGCCCCAAGGCTCATGCTCCTCCCGCATCTTCTGAGCTAATGTGCCCGCTTTATTTGCACTTGCATGGAATGTGATTATGAACACGGTTTTTATCATTGATGACCATCCTGTTATCAGGTTGGCGATTCGAATGTTGCTGGAGCACGAAGGTTATAAGGTTGTCGGCGAAACGGATAACGGCTGTGACGCAATACAAATGGTTCGCGAATGCCTTCCAGACCTGATCATTCTGGATATCAGCATTCCGAAACTGGACGGGCTTGAAGTGCTCTGCCGATTCAACGCCATGAGCACCCAGATGAAAACGCTCATCCTGACCGCACAGTGCCCAACCCTCTTCGCTACGCGTTGCATGCGTTCTGGCGCTGACGGCTATGTGTGCAAGGAAGGAGACTTGAGTGAACTGCTCAGCGCGATTCGCGCCGTATTATCCGGCTACAACTACTTCCCCAGCCAGGCGCTGAATACGAGCGGGCCGGAAAGCAACTCCGAGGAACTGGAACTGTTCAGGGCGGTGAATGACCGAGAGCTAATGGTTTTGCAACTTTTCGCGCAAGGCCGAACAAACAAGGAAATTGCCAAAGGCATGTTTCTAAGTAATAAAACCGTCAGCACTTACAAAAAGAGGCTCATGCAAAAACTCAAAGCCAAATCCTTGGTAGAACTTATCGAGATGGCAAAACGAAACGCGCTAGTGTGAGAAAGCGGATGCCCAGGCGTATAAAGGACTATTTGATTATATTGGTTGCCGGTATGTGCATCAGTACTGCCGTGCCCGCGGGCCCTCCAGCCAGCCCGGAACTTTTCACCTTATTGAGTCGTGAGAGTGCCGTTCAACTGGACATTCAACTGGACAAGGCTCAACGCCAGTGGTTGCAGAACAAACGCGAGTTGGTGCTAGGCACTGCGATTCCCGATTACCCTCCCTTCGACCTGACCTCCAGCGGCCGCGACTACGAGGGCCTTACCGCCGATTACGCAGGATTGCTGGCCAAGGTCCTGTCCTTGCCGATAAAAGTGTTGCGCTACCCTACGCGTGAGGCGGCGATTCGTGCCCTGGAAACCGGCGATATCGACTTGCTGGGTTCATCCAACGGTTATGAGGCTTCCAACCCAAACCTCACACTGTCAGAACCCTACGCCGTGGATCAACCGGTACTGGTCACCCGTGAAGGCGAAACACGCAGCCTCGCTGATGGCCTGGCCGGGTTACGCGTGAGTCTTGTCTATCACTACCTGCCGCTCAATGAAGTGGAGAAGTTGTACCCCCGTGCGGTCATCCGCGCTTACCCCTCCTATCAGAATGCGTTGAATGCAGTCGCGTTCGACCAGGCTGATGTCTTCCTGGGCGATACCATTTCCACCCACTACATGATCAACAAGGGTTACCTGAAGAACATCCGCATGGCCAATTTCGGCAAGCATGAGGCTTATGGATTCAGCTTCGCCATGCGCCAGGATCAGCGCACGCTCCTGAGCATTGTCGACACGGTGCTGATGGCCGTGCCCTCCAACAAGCGGGACAGTATCGCCAAGCGCTGGAGCGCGGGCAGCGACATTCTGTTGACTGACCAGAAGTTGCAACTGACACAACGCGAAGAACGCTGGTTGCAAGACCATCCGGTCGTGAAGGTCATCGTCAACGAAACGCTTGCACCGCTGACATTCTTCGACAGCGACGGCAACTTTCGTGGCATCACCGCAGACCTGCTGGAATTGATTCGCCTGCGCACCGGGCTGCGTTTCGAAACCGAGCGTGCCCGGGATGTGAATACGATGATCGAGCAGGTGGACAGTGGAAGAGCCGACATCATCGGGGCCATCGTGCCGAGCATCGAGCGCGAAGCACAACTGAATTTCAGCCGCCCGTATCTTGAAAACTCCTACGTATTGCTGACACGTAAAGAGCTGGGCGCCCCTTTAAACCTGGAACAGATGAACGACAAGCGCCTGGCCATTACCCAGGGCAACCCGTTGAGCAAACCGCTGCGTGAGAACTTTCCCAACATTCATCTAGTGGAAATCAGCGACACCTTCAAGGCCTCGGAGCTGCTGGCTCAAGGACAGGTGGACGGCGCGGTGAACTCTCTGGTCATCGCCAATTACTTTCTCTCATCGCAAGTGTTCCAGGACAAGTTGCAGATCAGCGCCAGCGTGGGCACGCTGCCAGCCACTTTCGCCTTGGCAACCTCTCGCCGGGCGACTGAATTAAGCTCGATCCTTGACAAGGCACTGCTCAGCATCGCCCCGGATGAGCTGGGCATCATCAATAGCCGTTGGCGAGGCTACACCGCCGCCCACGATAGCTACTGGCGCAATTACCATCAGCTGATTGCACAAATCATCATGGGCACCGGGCTGCTTTTGCTGATTTCCCTGACCTGGAACGCCTACATGCGCCGCCAGATCAAGCACCGGAAAATGGCCGAACGAGCCCTCAACGACCAATTCGAGTTCATGCGAGCACTGGTCAACGAGACCCCGCATCCGATCTACGTGCGTGATCGCCGGGGCTTGCTGCAAACCTGCAATGACAGTTACCTGCAAGTGTTCAACGTCAAGCGCGAAGACGTGATCGGTAAAAGTGTGATTCAGATGGACATGGCCCTCGAAAAGGAAGCGTCGCAATACCACGCCGACTACCAACGGGTGGTGGCCGAAGGCAACCCGCTGATTCTCGATCGCACCCTGCATATCCATGGAAAAAAACTGACGATCTACCACTGGATCCTGCCCTACCGAGACTCTGTAGGCGAAGTTCAGGGCATCATCGGTGGCTGGATCGACATCAGTGAACGGCGCCAGCTGTTTGATGAGCTGCGCGCAGCCAAGGAAAGGGCCGACGAGGCCAACCGCGCCAAAAGCACCTTCCTTGCCACCATGAGCCATGAAATCCGTACGCCGATGAACGCAGTGATCGGCATGCTGGAGTTGACGCTCAAGCGAGCCGACCAGGGCCACCTCGATCGCCCGGCCATCGAAGTGGCCTACAACTCCGCCAAGGACCTGCTGGAGCTGATCGGCGACATTCTGGACATTGCTCGCATCGAGTCAGGCCGCCTGAGCCTGGCGCCGGAGCGTGTGAACCTGCGGGAAGTCATCGAGTCGGTGGCGCGCGTCTTCGACGGCCTGGCACGCCAGAAAACCCTCAGCCTGTTGCTTGAGTTCAAGCCGGAGCTGGACGATACCGACGTATTGATCGACCCGCTGCGCTTCAAGCAGGTGCTGTCCAACCTGGTCAGCAATGCCATCAAGTTCACCGAGCGCGGGCAGGTCAAAATCAGGGTCGATGTGCAAACCACAGAGCTGCCGCAACAAGTCGAGATGAAACTCGTGGTGGAGGACACCGGCATCGGCATCAGCCGTGATGACCAGTTACGCCTGTTCGAACCCTTTGCCCAAGCCGACAACTCCGGGCAACTGGCCCGCAGCGGCGCAGGCCTGGGCCTGGTGATCTGCCGCAGCCTGTGCGAAATGATGGGCGGGCAGCTAAGCCTGAGCAGCGTCCCCATGGTCGGCACCCAGGTGCATGTCGATTTGAAAATGACTCGCTTGCTGCCGATTCAGCCCCAGAATGAGCAAAAACCGGTAGTGCCTGCTCTTGCGCCGGTACTCAACGTATTGGTCGTGGATGACCACCCGGCGAACCGGCTGTTGATGTGCCAGCAACTGGGCTACCTGGGGCACCAATTCACTGCGGCCCCGCATGGCGCTGCGGGCTTCCATGCCTGGCGCCAGGAACGCTTCGACCTGGTCATTGCCGACTGCAACATGCCCATCATGAACGGCTACGAGCTGAGCCGCTCGATCCGTGAATATGAACAGCGGGAACAACTGCCCCCCTGCGTCGTACTGGGTTTCACCGCCAACGCACAACCGGAAGAGAAACTGCGTTGCGCCGAAGCAGGGATGAACGACTGCCTGTTCAAACCGATCAGCCTCACGGCGCTGGAGCGCCAATTGGCCCAGATCAAGCCGCAGCCTTGCGGCATACAGCTGGACCTTGGCAGCCTGGATGCGCTGACAGGAGGCGACCCACAGCTGAGCCGCCGTCTGCTTGAAGAGCTATTGAGCAGCAGCTGTCACGACCGTCAGGAATTGATGGCCTTGCTGGCTCGGCAGGCTTCACCGCAAGAAATCATTGACCAGGCCCACAAGATCAAGGGCGCCGCACGCATCGTGCAGGCAGGCGTGCTGGCCAGCGAATGTGAAGCGCTGGAGCAGGCGTGTACCCAGGGACTTGATCAGCCGGCAATCGAGACCGGCATCAAAACCCTGGAAAAATGCATGCTTGAACTGGAGAGGATGCTGCAGTTGCGCCTCGATAGTCTGGGCGCCACACCGTAAGCAGGAGCGAATGTATCCATTCGCCCCTGCAACCGTTGATCAACAGTCGGTCAAGCGCAGAAAGATCGCCGCCAATTGCTCGATACCCGCCTGGTCCTGCTGGGTGAAGCGGGCCAGCGAAGGGCTGTCCAGGTCGAGGACGCCAATCAGCTGGCCATCTTTGACCAACGGGACGACCAACTCGCTGTTGGAAGCGCTGTCACAGGCGATGTGCCCCGGGAAAGCATGCACATCCTCAACGCGCTGGGTTTGCCGGGTGGCCGCCGCCGCTCCGCAAACGCCACGACCAAAGGGTATGCGCACGCAAGCGATCTGGCCCTGAAAGGGGCCAAGCACCAACTCTTCATTGCGATTGAGATAGAAACCCGCCCAGTTCAAGTCGTCCAACTGGTTGAATAAAAACGCGGAGAACTGCGCGCTGTTGGCGATGAAGTCACGCTCATCGGCCAACAGTGATTCAAGCTGCGCACACAGCATGGCATAGCCATCCAGGCCCGTACCGGCTTGTTGTAAATCGATCATGCCTGACGCTCCAGCAATTTGAGGCCCACCCAGTAACGGGCGAATTGATAGGCGCAGCGGCCGTTGCGGTTGCCGCGCCCGGTCGCCCAGCGTACCGCAAGGATGTCGAGCTGTTCATCGCGCTGCCACTGCAAACCGGCCTTGGTGGCCAGCTCGCCGATCCAGTGCTCCACCACGTCCAGGAAATGCTCCTGGGTAAATGGGTAGAACGACAGCCACAAGCCGAAGCGGTCCGACAGGGCAATCTTGTCTTCTACCGCTTCGCTTGGGTGCAATTCGCCATCCACGCGCTTCCAGTTGTCGTTGTCGCTCTGGTTTTCCGGCACCAGGTGACGACGGTTGGACGTGGCATACAACAACACGTTTTCCGGCGCCTGCTCCAGCGAGCCGTCCAACACACTCTTGAGTACGCGGTAGTCACCCTCACCCGCTTCAAACGACAGGTCATCGCAGAACAGGATAAAGCGTTGCGGCAACTTGAGCAGTTGCTCGACAACCCGCGGCAGATCGGCCAGATGGTCGCGCTCAATCTCGATCAGGCGCAAGCCGGCCTTGGCGTGCTGAGCGAGCAAGGCACGCACCATCGACGATTTGCCGGTGCCCCGTGAGCCCCACAGCAACGCGTGGTTGGCAGGCAAGCCGTCGAGAAACTGTTGGGTATTGCGGGCCAGTGTTTCACGCTGCTTGTCCACGCCGATCAAATCGGACAGGCGCATGTCCAGGCTCACTTCCAGCGGAAGCAAATAGCCACTGCGGCCTTCTCGCTGCCAGCGGGCAGCCAGGCATTGATTCCAGTCGATGGCCGGACGCAGCGCGGGCAACAAGGGTTCCAGTCGAGCAAGTACCGCATCGGCACGCTCAAGAAAGGCATTCAATCGAGAATCCACGATTATTCCTCTGGCAAGTTCTTGCAAAAGATGGCGTATTGGCAACCCTGCGGCAGACCGCAGAAGGCTGCGTAAAAAATCGATTCATGCCGGGCAAGCCAGAGCCTGTGGATGTTCAGCTATGCTTGCCGGGCGAAGGAAAACGTGAAGTGGTTCAACACCCAATGGATATCAAGTTCGCCCACCGCTTGTCTTATAAACAAGCCCGATTGACTGTGCTGGTCGGTTTCGTCTTGGGAACCTTGCTCAGCCTGATCCAAATCGGCATTGATTATGCCAGTGAAGACGCATCCATCAACCGTGAAATACGCTCGCTGATCGAAATCAGCCATAACCCCGCCTCACGTATCGCCTACAACATAGATGCCGAACTCGCCCAGGAACTGACGCTGGGCCTGCTGCACTCCCCGGCGATTACGCGCGCGCAGTTGATCGACAACAATGGCGTGGTGCTGGCCGACGTCAATCGCCCACGCAAGGAAAGCACCTACCGGCCTATCAGCGACTTCCTGTTTGGCGCCAACCGTGAATTTGAAGACCGCCTCTATCTGAGCCACATGCCCAATGACGCCCTCGGCGTGTTGCGTCTGGACGTGGATACCTACGCCTTCGGCAGCCGCTTCCTGCACCGCGCCGAGATCACCCTGCTCAACGGCTTCGCCCGCAGCCTGCTGTTGACGGGGATCTTGCTGGGCCTGTTCTACGTGATGCTCACCCAACCGCTGGTGCGCATTATCCGCGCGCTGAGCACCAGCAAGCAGGCCAAACTGGACTGCCCGCCCGGGCATGAACACGATGAAATCGGCGTATTGGTCAGCGTCGCCAACCAGCAATTCGAAAACATGGAGACCGAAATCCAGCAGCGGCGCCACGCCGAAGACCGCCTCACCGAATACCTGGGGCAACTGGAAGATATTGTTTCCGCACGCACCCTTGAGCTCAAAACCAGCAACCAACGGCTGAGCCAATCCAATGATGAGCTGGAAGCCGCGAAGATGACCGCCGTGGGCATGGCCCAGGCGCGAGCGGCATTCCTGGCCAATATGAGCCATGAAATCCGCACCCCCCTCAATGGCTTGCTGGGGATGATTGCGCTGTCACTGGATAGCCCGCTAAACGCCGAGCAACGCCAGCAACTGTCGATTGCCCATGACTCCGGCAAAGTGCTGGTGGAGTTGCTCAACGATATCCTGGACCTGTCCAAGTTCGACGCTGGCCAGCTGGAACTGGAGAAGATCCCGTTCGACCTCGGTTCATTGGTGGAAGATACCGCCAACCTGCTGTCGCAAAACGCCGCACCGAGCGTGGAGCTGACCTGCCTGATTGACCCGCTGTTTCCTGCACAGGTGATTGGCGACCCTACCCGCGTGCGGCAAATCGTCAGTAACTTGCTGTCCAACGCCTTGAAGTTCACCCGCTTCGGCCGGGTCGACGTACGCCTGAGCGCCCACGAGGGCCGGGTAAAAATCGAAGTGTGCGACACCGGTATCGGCATCGCCCAGGATGCCCAGGTAAAGATTTTCCAACCCTTCACCCAGGCGGGTGCCGGCATCACCCGCCAGTTTGGCGGCACGGGGCTGGGCCTGGCGTTGACGCACAACCTGTGCGAAGCAATGAAGGGCCGCCTGAGCATCAGCTCGGAAGTCGGCTTTGGCAGCCAGTTCTGCGCCGACCTGCCGCTGCCTGTCCATTTGCCTGCCGCCCGGTTGGCGCCTTTGGCGGGTGAAGTCATCGCGATCACCAGTGCCGACAGCGGCCTGACGGAACTGCTGACCACCCTGCTGCCCCATTGGGGGCTGACGCCTCGCTGCTACGCCCGCGATGCAGACCTGAGCGGGCAAACGCCTGACCTGTTGATTACGGACTGCCCGGAATGCCTGTTCCGTTTACGCCCCACGATCAGCGCGCCAATCCTGCTGGTCACCGCCTACGGCAATTTCATGCCCAGCGAGGAAGTCGCAGCCCTGGGGCCACTGCAGCAGCAGGCGCGACCCTTGAGCCGTAATGCGCTGTACCAGATTCTGCAACGCACCCTGCGCAGCGACGAACAGTTGATCCTCGACCCCATCCAGATGGAGGCCGCGCCCCTCGCCCACCGCGCGCGTATTTTGCTGGTGGAGGACAACCCGGTTAACCAACTGGTGGCCAAAGGCATGCTCGGCAAGCTTGGGTGTGAGGTGATCGTGGCCGCCCACGGTGGCGAAGCGCTTAAACGCCTCGAAGAACAGCGCTACGACATGGTGCTGATGGACTGCAACATGCCAGTCATGGACGGTTACGAAGCCAGCCGGCAGATTCGTCGCAGCGGGCGCTGGCCCGAGCTGCCCATCGTCGCCTTGACCGCCAATGCCCTGTCGGAAGAGCGTGAACGCTGCCGTGCGGCGGGTATGGACGACTACCTGGCCAAGCCTTTTCGCCGCGAAGAACTCAAAGCCTTGCTGGACCTGTGGGTGCCTAAGACGACAAGCCTTTGATCTGTGCCAGCAACTGATCCAGGCCGCTTCGCAGGGCATCGGCCCGATTCAGGTCGACGCCGGCGTCACAGAGCAGCCGGGTTTTCAGGCTGTGGGCTTTATCGTGCAGCCTCGCGCCCGCCTCGCTGACGTCCAGATGCACTTCGCGCTCGTCTATCGCACTGCGCTGGCGCCTGACCAACCCCAGTTGCTCAAGGCGTTTGAGCAACGGAGTCAGGGTGCCCGAGTCAAGCATCAGCCGCTCGCCCAGCGCCTTGACCGTGGGTTGCGCAGGCTGTGCGGCCTGCCATTCCCACAACACCAGCATGGCCACATATTGCGGGTAGGTCAGGCCCAATTGATCAAGCATCGGTTTGTAGGCTCGGGTCACCGCCCGTGAGGCAGCGTAGAGCTTGAAACACAGCTGATCGTCCAGAGCCAGGGACACGATGGGAGCGTCGGTCATTTGAGCAGGGCTTCGATCTCTTGGGTCAGGTCCTGGGGCTTGGTGGTCGGGGCGAAGCGCTTGACCACCTGGCCATCGCGGCCGATCAGGAACTTGGTGAAATTCCACTTGATGCCCTTGGAGCCCAGCAGGCCCGGTGCCTGTTTTTTCAACTGCACGAACAGTGGGTGGGCGCCGTCGCCGTTGACGTCAATCTTCTTGAACAATGGGAAGCTGACACCATAGTTCAGCTCGCAAAACTCGGAAATCGCGCCTTCGTTGCCGGGCTCCTGCTTGCCGAACTGGTTGCAGGGGAAGCCCAGTACGACCAGGCCCTGGTCCTTGTACTGCTGCCAGAGTTGTTCCAGGCCTTTGTACTGTGGGGTGAAGCCACACTTGCTGGCGGTGTTGACCACCAAAATGGCCTTGCCGGCGAAGTCGGCCAGGGTCTTTTGCTCGCCCTTGATGGTGGTGCACGGGATGCTCAGCAGTTTGTCGCTCATGGCAGTGCCTCGACTCTGGATGAAGAAGGGGAAAACATAGCTTGCGATTCAATTGTGTGCAATTCAATTGATCACAGTGATAGGGCGTACTCGGTTCAAATGTGGGAGCCGGGCTTGCCCGCGATGCAGGCACCTCGGTCTCTCAGCCGCACCGGGGTGCCCGCATCGCAGCATAGATCTCTACACAACTTTGGACATTGCGCTGGACCGGTGGCGAGAGAGCTTGCTCTCGTGTCGGCCTGGCAGTCGAGCGAGTTTTACCGGGTGTACATCGGTTCAAGTGTGGGAGCGGGCTTGCTCGCGAAGGCTCCCTATCATGCGGCCAAGTCTTATCGGGTGTACGCGGGCCTAATGTGAGGGCTGGCTTGTCAGGTCCCCGCATCGCTGCGATAGCGATGTGTTAGGCGCTGAGGCTTTTTGACCGGAGTACATATCCGTTATTTAGGTAACGGCTGATTAGGGTTCCGCCCTGACGGCGGCTCACTTTTGAACAGCGCAAAAGTAAGCAAAACGCTCTTGCCCCACCACTCGGCACCTCGCCTAGGCTCGGTGTGCCCGAACGCAGGCTTGAATCCGTGGGCCGCCGCCATGGGCCATCCCTGGCCCATCGCGGCTAACCCGGCGTCCTGCCGGGTTACCCACGGATTCAAGCCTGCGTTCGGCCAGCGTGGTTTAACGGGGCGCCTAAGATCAAGATCAAAAGCTAAATCAAGTGCCAGAGCAGAACCTACAGGCTTTGCCAGGACCAATAGTTGTGTAGATACCTATGCGCATCGCAGGCAAGCCAGTTTCCACACCCGCCATCTGCCCTAGCGCGGCACGAGGTCCAGGCACACCGAATTGATGCAATACCGCAGGCCGGTCGGCGGCGGGCCGTCCGGGAACACATGCCCCAGGTGCGCATCGCACTTGGCACAGGTGACTTCGGTGCGGATCATGCCGTGGCTGACGTCACGGATCTCGATCATCGCGCTGTCGGCAATCGGCGCGTAGAAGCTCGGCCAACCGCAGCCGGAATCAAATTTGGTGGTCGAATCGAACAGCGCTTCGTTACAACAGATGCAGTGGTACACGCCATCGGTCTTGGTGGCGTTGTACTTGCCGGAAAACGGGCGCTCGGTGCCCTTCAGCCGACAGACCTGATATTGGGCGGGGTCGAGCATTTCCCGCCATTCCTCCAGCGTTTTATCCAACTTTTCCATCGGTACACCTCGGCAACTGAAAAACCCTGATCTGTGTCTTTTCCATGGATCAGGCGGCACGTATGATTGCGCCTCTTCAAAACGCCAGTCTGGCACCCGCGCTACCGGCATTCAAACGTATTTATGGGTGCGGGCCCCGCAGGTTTCGCAGTACGGTAGTGTCCACACCGTCTGGATCGTTCATTTTCAGGATCACATCGCCATGCAGGTCAGCAAATCGAACAAGCTCGCCAACGTCTGCTACGACATTCGCGGCCCGGTGCTCAAGCACGCCAAACGCCTGGAAGAGGAAGGCCATCGCATCCTCAAGCTGAACATCGGCAACCCGGCGCCTTTTGGTTTCGAAGCGCCGGACGAAATCCTCCAGGACGTGATCCGCAACCTGCCGACCGCCCAGGGCTACAGCGATTCCAAAGGCCTGTTCAGCGCGCGCAAAGCCGTGATGCAGTACTACCAGCAAAAGCAGGTCGAAGGCGTCGGCATCGAAGACATCTACCTGGGCAACGGCGTGTCCGAGCTGATCGTGATGTCCATGCAGGCCCTGCTCAACAACGGCGACGAAGTGCTGGTGCCGGCACCCGACTATCCACTGTGGACCGCCGCCGTGACCCTGGCCGGTGGCCACCCGGTGCACTACCTGTGTGACGAAGGCGCCGACTGGTTCCCGGACCTGGCCGACATCAAGGCCAAGATCACTCCGAACACCAAGGCCCTGGTGATCATCAACCCGAACAACCCGACCGGCGCGGTGTACTCCAAGGAAGTGCTGCTGGGCATGCTCGAACTGGCGCGCCAGCACAACCTGGTGGTGTTCTCCGACGAGATCTATGACAAGATCCTCTACGATGATGCCGTGCACGTGTGCACCGCCTCGCTGGCGCCGGACCTGCTGTGCCTGACCTTCAACGGCCTGTCCAAGTCCTACCGCGTGGCGGGTTTCCGCTCCGGCTGGATCGCCATCTCGGGGCCCAAGCACAACGCCCAGAGCTACATCGAAGGCATCGACATGCTGGCCAATATGCGCCTGTGTGCCAACGTGCCGAGCCAGCACGCCATCCAGACCGCACTCGGTGGCTACCAGAGCATCAACGACCTGGTATTGCCCCAGGGCCGCCTGCTGGAGCAGCGCAACCGGACTTGGGAATTGCTCAATGCAATCCCGGGCGTCAGCTGCGTGAAACCCATGGGCGCGCTGTACGCCTTCCCGCGGATCGACCCGAAAGTCTGCCCGATTCTGAACGACGAGAAGTTCGTGCTCGACCTCCTGCTGTCAGAGAAGTTGTTGGTCGTTCAAGGAACAGCGTTCAACTGGCCGTGGCCTGACCACTTCCGCGTCGTTACCTTGCCGCGTGTGGATGACCTGGACATGGCCATTGGTCGCATCGGTAACTTCCTGAAATCCTATCGCCAGTAACGAATATTGCGCTGTACGACCGGCATTCGGTCGTACAGCGATTATCTGGCAACACTTCTCTGCCCTTCACCTCTGCTTCCCCGCTGCAGCACGCCAAGGATCGGTCAGCCCCTATAATTGCGGGACGGCAAGGCAAAAACCCGGTGAAATCGGTCGATTTTCCAGGTCGGAAAATCCCTTCAAGGCTCTACATTCAGGCTGTAGGACACAGTTTGAAATAGTCGCTCGGTTGAATCACCCCAAGGCGCACCTTATATACCCCGCAGTACGCGACATATTAAGCATGAGGAGAACTCTACAACCATGATGCGCATCCTGCTGTTCTTGGCCACTAACCTGGCGGTCGTGCTGATTGCCAGCATCACCCTGAGCCTTTTCGGCTTCAACGGGTTCATGGCGGCCAACGGGGTTGACCTGAACCTCAATCAGCTGCTGGTTTTCTGTGCGGTCTTTGGTTTTGCCGGCTCGCTGTTCTCGCTGTTCATCTCCAAGTGGATGGCGAAGATGAGCACCAGCACCCAGGTCATCACCCAGCCACGCACCCGTCATGAGCAATGGTTGCTGCAGACCGTGGAGCAATTGTCCCGCGAGGCCGGCATCAAGATGCCTGAGGTCGGGATTTTCCCGGCCTATGAGGCCAACGCCTTTGCCACCGGCTGGAACAAGAACGACGCGCTCGTAGCGGTCAGCCAGGGCATGCTGGAACGCTTCTCCTACGATGAAGTGAAGGCCGTGCTGGCCCACGAGATCGGCCACGTGGCCAACGGTGACATGGTCACCCTCGCGCTGGTACAGGGCGTGGTGAACACCTTCGTGATGTTCTTTGCACGAATCATCGGTAACTTCGTCGACAAGGTGATCTTCAAGAACGAAGAAGGCCGTGGCATTGCCTACTTCGTGGCGACTATCTTCGCCGAAGTGGTACTGGGCTTCCTGGCGAGCGCAATCACCATGTGGTTCTCGCGCAAGCGCGAGTTCCGCGCAGACGAAGCCGGCGCCCGCCTGGCCGGTACCGGGGCGATGATCGCGGCGCTGCAACACCTGCGCTCCGAACAAGGCCTGCCGGTGCACATGCCGGACAGCCTGACGGCGTTCGGCATCAACGGCGGCATCAAGCAGGGCATGGCGCGCCTGTTCATGAGCCACCCGCCGCTGGAAGAGCGCATCGACGCACTGCGTCGTCGGGGCTGATAAGCCACGGGTGACACAAAAAGGGGCGATCTTATCGCCCTTTTTTGTGGGTGCTGATATCGCCATCGCAGGCAAGCCAGCTCCCACAGGGGACTGCATTTCAACCGGGGAATGCAGCCAATGTGGGAGCGGCGGTGCGACGATTCGACTTGCCCGCGAAGGCGCCAGCAAATTCAGCGCTTGACCAACTGATACACGCGCTCTTCAAGCCGCGTAACGCCATCCTGCACAAACTTCCAGCTCTCACCCAGAATGTCCTGCTCTTCCAACACATCCAGCGTCCATCGCACGCCGAACAACAGCCTCACTTCATCATCCGTAACAGCAAACGGCGGGCCGGCCTTCTGCGTCTGGTCGTAATCGAGGGTGATCAACAGCCCCTGACAACCAGAACCCAGCACCTTATCGAGATGCGCCACATACTTCGCACGCATCAGTGGCGGCAAAGCGATCAGCGCGGCGCGATCGTAAAGTGCCGTGCACTGCGCCACTGCATCAGCGTGCAGCGCAAAAAAGTCACCGCACCAAAGCTCGATCTGCTCCGTCTGGTAGACCTTGAAAGCGCCCTGCTGGCTGATCCGCGGCACGAGTCCCTGCTCATCGAAAACCGCCTGTACAGCCTGTTCCGACAGTTCTACGCCCATCACCCGATGGCCAACACTTGCCAGCCAGACCAGATCCAGGCTTTTGCCACACAGAGGCACCAGTACCTTCGAGCCTTGCGCCAATGCCAGTTGCGACCAATGCCTTTGCAGATAAGGGTTAACCTCAGGCAAATGAAAGCCGATCTGATTACTCGCCCAGCGCTCCTGCCAAAATTTAGGCTCCATAAATCACTCTGAAAATTCGATCAAAAAGGGTTAAAACTTATATTAGATTTAGATCAATGATCTGATTGAAGATGGGCCCATATTAACGCTCAGGACCCCGATTATGCTCCCCAGCCTGTTTATCTCCCACGGCTCCCCCATGCTGGCCCTGCAGCCCGGCGCCAGCGGCCCTGCGTTGCAGCGCCTGGCGGCCGAACTGCCGCGCCCGAAAGCGATTGTGGTGGTGTCGGCTCATTGGGAAAGCCACGAACTATTGGTCAGCGGCAGTGCCGCCCCAGAAACCTGGCACGACTTTGGCGGCTTCCCTCGCGAACTGTTTGCCGTGCAGTACCCGGCCCCGGGCGACCCGCAACTGGCCGGCGATATTGTCGAACTGCTTCACGCGGACGGTTTGAGCGCACGTATCGATGATCGCCGCCCCTTTGACCACGGCACCTGGGTCCCGCTGTCGCTGATGTACCCGGCGGCGGATATCCCGGTGGTGCAGGTTTCCCTGCCCAGCCGCATGGGCCCCGCCCTGCAGACACGCGTCGGCCATGCCCTGGCCAGCCTGCGCGAGAAAGGCATGCTGTTGATCGGCTCCGGCAGCATCACCCACAACCTGGGCGAGCTGAACTGGCACGCGGGGCCTGAGAGCATCGAGCCCTGGGCGCGAGACTTTCGCGATTGGGTGGTGGATAAACTCGCTGCCAACGATGAAACCGCCCTGCACGACTATCGCCGCCAGGCACCCCACGCCGTGCGCAGCCATCCCAGTGATGAGCATTTGCTGCCGCTGTATTTCGCGCGCGGGGCCGGTGGTGATTTCAGCGTGGCGCACCAGGGGTTCACCATGGGCGCCCTCGGGATGGATATCTACCGTTTTGGCTGACACAGATCTAAATGTGGGAGCGGGCTTGCTCGCGAAGGCGGTGTGCCAGCAAAAAATGTTTCGACTGACACAACGCTTTCGCGAGCAAGCCCGCTCCCACACTTGATAGAGGTTGATCCTGAATTGAGCAGGCAAAAAAAATCCCCGAACAGGTCGGGGATTTTTTATGTGCGATCAATCAGCCCAAGGGCGGATCAATCCTCGCGGTAGCGACGCAGCTTCAGCTGCTTACCGGCAACGCGAGTGTCTTTCAGCTTGGCCAGCAGTTTCTCCAGGCCATCTTCCGGCAGCTCCACCAGGGAGAAGCTGTCACGCACCTGGATGCGACCGATCGCTTCACGTGCCAGGCCACCCTCGTTGAGGATAGCGCCCAGCAGGTTCTTGGCAGCGATACCGTCACGCGCGCCCAGCGCGGTACGGCAGCGAGCACGGCCTTCAGCCAATGGAACCGGAGCGCGACGCTCACGATCACCACGGTCCGGACGGTCGCCGGAACGCTCTGGACGATCACCGCGTGGCGCGCTGTTCGGGACCAGTGGGCGTTCTTTCTCGATGGCTGCCAGGGTCAGGGCCTGACCGTTGGTAGCTTTGCGCAGCAAGGCTGCAGCCAGGGCACGCGGGGTGCAACCGATATCGGCGGTCAGGCGGTCCAGCAGGTCGCCGTGGGTCGATTCAGCATCAGCCACCAGTGGCGCCAGGCTGTTGGTCAGTTTCTTGATGCGGGCATCCAGAACAGCCTGGGCATCCGGCAGGCGGACTTCAGCAACTTTCTGACCGGTTACACGCTCGATCACTTGCAGCATGCGGCGCTCACGTGGAGTCACCAGCAGCAGTGCACGACCTTCGCGACCCGCACGGCCGGTACGGCCGATACGGTGAACGTAGGACTCTGGATCGTAAGGCATGTCAACGTTGAACACGTGGGTGATACGTGGAACGTCGAGGCCACGAGCGGCAACGTCGGTCGCTACAACGATGTCCAGACGGCCATCTTTGAGGGAGTCGATCACGCGCTCACGCTGGTTCTGGGCAATGTCACCGTTCAGCGCAGCGGCTTTGTAGCCTTTGGCTTCCAGGGCGCTGGCCAGGTCCAGGGTCGCTTGCTTGGTGCGCACGAACATGATCAGGGCGTCGAAGTCTTCGACTTCCAGCAGGCTCAATACAGCCGAGGTCTTCTGGTCAGCGTGAACCAACAGGTGAGCCTGTTCGATCGCGGTAACGGTCTGAGTCTTGGTCTGGATCTTCACGTGTTGCGGATCGCGCAGGTGGCGCTCGGCAATGGCACGGATCGACTGTGGCAGGGTGGCCGAGAACAGTACGGTCTGACGGGTCGGTGGCAGTGCCTTGAAGATGACTTCCAGGTCATCCATGAAGCCCAGCTTCAACATTTCGTCAGCTTCGTCGAGAACCAGGTGGTTCACGGTCGCCAGAACTTTTTCGTCACGACGCAGGTGGTCGCACAGACGGCCCGGCGTGGCGACAACGATCTGTGCGCCATTACGGATTGCTTTCAGTTGTGGGCCCATAGGCGCGCCGCCGTAAACGGCCACAACGGTTACGCCCGGCATTTGCTTGGCGTAGGTTTCAAAAGCGGTTGCTACTTGCAGCGCCAACTCACGGGTTGGCGCCAGGATCAGGGCTTGCGGCTCGCGCTTGGCAGGATCGATGCAGTGCAGGATTGGCAGAGCGAACGCGGCGGTTTTACCGGTACCGGTTTGCGCCTGGCCAATCATGTCTTGGCCGGCCATGATGATCGGGATCGATTGCTGCTGAATAGCCGAAGGTTCTTCGTAGCCAGTCGCGATGACGGCAGCAAGAATGTTCGGGTTAAGATTAAAAGCGGCGAAGCCGCCGGTTTCCTGGGTCATGGGTCTGCCTCTAAGTGCATCCGCAAAGACCCATGCTCCAAAGCTGCGCATGCCGTGTTGAGACTCAAGAGTCGCCCTGGCTGCTTTGTCGGCGGGGATTTGCGAAAACGAATGAATGAAAAAGATTCGTCAAGGAAGAGTCCGCTGTGCGGACGTGCAGCCGAAGCTGACTTCGGGGAATTGCGCTACCTAAACGCGGCCCGGTTAAAGGCCGGCGCGCACTATACCGGAAATACCTGAAAAAGGGAGCTTTTTTTATCGCAAAGCACCGATAAACCGCGCTGCGTCACAGCCTTTGCAGATAACGGTGCCAGGGTCTATTTTTCAGAAGCCCGGCCCTGTTGGCCCTATAGCTTAAACGCTTCACCTACCGCTCAAGACCTTTGGTCTGAAACCCTACCCGCGCCCGAGGGCACACCCGATGAATCAAGCCAGCAGCAGTCGTGTCAGCCGTGAATTACAGGGTCATGTCTTGCTGTTGGGCCTGGACCGGGTCGCCAAGCGCAACGCCTTCGACCTGGACTTGCTCAATGAACTGAGCCTGGCCTATGGCGAATTTGATCGAAACGACCAAGCGCGGGTGGCGGTGGTGTTTGCCCACGGCGACCACTTCACCGCCGGGCTGGACCTGGCGAATGTCAGCGGCGTGATGTCGGGAGGCTGGCAACCGCCGCTGGGCGGTTGCGACCCATGGGGCGTGTTCGCCGGCCCCAGAGTCAGCAAACCGGTGATTGTGGCCGCGAAGGGTTACTGCCTGACCATCGGCATCGAGTTGATGCTGGCCGCGGACATCAATATTTGCGCGAGCAACACACGCTTTGCGCAGATGGAGGTGCAGCGCGGGATCTTTCCTTTCGGCGGCGCGACCCTGCGTTTTCATCAAATTGCCGGCTGGGGCAATGCCATGCGCTGGTTGCTGACCGGCGACGAATTTGACGCCCATGAAGCGCTGCGTCTGGGATTGGTGCAGGAAGTGATGGCCAGCGAAGACTTACTGCCGCGCGCGATCGAACTGGCCAATCGCATTGCACGCCAGGCGCCGCTGGGCGTGCAGGCCACGTTGATGTCAGCACGCTTGGCGAGAATGGAGGGTGAGGCCGTGGCGGCGGCCGCGTTGCAGCCTGTTGTCGAGAAGCTGTTGGACAGTGAGGATGCCAAGGAAGGTGTGCGGGCGATGATCGAGAAGCGGCCCGGTGTCTTCAAAGGTATTTGACCGACTTGAAGATGCCATCGAGGGCAAGCCCGCGAAGGCGTCCGCCCGGGCAACTAAGTCGCCGGGCGAATCACCTTGATCAGCGACTGCAACGAGTAACCCAGGCGCGGCGCCAAGGCTTCTGCGCGGGCCGACAGCGCCGGAATATCAAGCTCCTGATCAAGCTCCGAAGGCACCAGCAGAATCACATTGCCCTCCTTCACCGGCAGCTCCCAGTAATGCCGGTGGTACAACCCGCGCAGCAATGCCGCCCCCAACGGTTTGCCATCGTCGGTCGCCCACTGGTTGATCACCAGCCAGCCACCGGGGTTGAGTTTCTTCTGGCAGTTTTCCAGGAAGGTCCAGGCCAGGTGCCCGACGCCCGGGCCGACGTCGGTGTAAAGGTCGACGAAAATCAGGTCGGCCGATTCGGCGCTATCCAGCAATTGCAGGGCGTCACCGACCCGAATGTACAAGCGCGGATCGTCATCCAGGCCAAGGTATTCAATGGCCAGGCGCGGCACGTCGGGGCGCAACTCGATCGCTTCGACATCTTCCAGCGCCAGGAACTTGAGGCATGCCTGGGTCAGCGTGCCGGCGCCCAGCCCGAGGAACAGCGCGCTTTCCGGCTGCTCATGGCACAACGCGCCGATCAGCATCGCGCGGGTGTAGTCGTACTCCAGCCAGCTCGGGTCGGCGGTGAATACGCAGCTTTGCTCGATGGCGTCGCCGAACTCGAGAAAACGGTAATCGGCCACTTCGAGCACACGGATCATGCCGAAGTCATCATGGACTTCAGCCAGCAGGCGCTCGACACGCTCCTCGGTCATCACTACTCCTAAAAGGTTTACCGCACGGCAAAGGCGCGATTGTCGGCCAACCGGCGGCAACAGGTCACGCACTAATTGCTGATAACATTGGCGCCCGACCGTCAATCAACCTATCGAGTTCATGATGAGCCAACCCTGGAGCCCCGACAGCTGGCGCGCCCTGCCGATCCAGCAACAACCCCAGTACCCGGACGCTGCGCACTTGCTGCAAGTGGAGCAGAACCTGGCCAGCTACCCGCCGCTGGTGTTTGCCGGGGAAGCCCGCGAGTTGCGCCGTCAGTTTGCCGAAGTGACCCAGGGTCGCGCCTTCCTGTTGCAAGGTGGCGACTGCGCCGAAAGTTTTGCCGAGTTCTCCGCCGCGAAAATCCGCGACACCTTCAAAGTGCTGCTGCAGATGGCCATCGTGATGACTTTCGCTGCCGGCTGCCCGGTAGTGAAAGTCGGGCGCATGGCCGGCCAGTTCGCCAAGCCGCGCTCGGCCAATGACGAAACCATCGACGGCGTGACCCTGCCCGCCTACCGGGGCGATATCGTCAACGGCATCGGCTTCGACCTGAAAAGCCGCGTGCCGGACCCGGACCGCTTGCTGCAGTCCTATCACCAGTCCACCGCCACCCTCAACCTGCTGCGCGCCTTTGCCCAGGGCGGTTTCGCCGACCTGCATCAAGTGCACAAGTGGAACCTGGACTTTATCGCCAACTCCGCATTGGCCGAGAAATACAGCCAGTTGGCCGATCGCATCGACGAAACCCTGGCCTTCATGCGCGCCTGCGGCATGGACAGCTCGCCGCAACTGCGCGAAACCAGTTTCTTCACCGCCCACGAAGCGCTGTTGCTCAATTACGAGCAGGCCTTTGTACGCCGCGACAGCCTGACCAACGACTACTACGACTGCTCGGCCCACATGCTGTGGATCGGCGACCGTACCCGTCAGCTGGACGGCGCCCACGTCGAATTCCTGCGCGGGGTGAATAACCCGATTGGCGTGAAAGTCGGCCCGAGCATGAACCCCGACGACCTGATCCGCCTCATCGACATCCTCAACCCGGACAACGACCCCGGCCGCCTCAACCTGATCGCGCGCATGGGCGCCGGCAAGGTCGGCGACCACCTCCCCGGCCTGATCCGCGCGGTGCAGCGCGAGGGCAAGCAAGTGCTGTGGAGTTCAGATCCGATGCACGGCAACACCATCAAGGCCAGCAGCGGCTACAAGACCCGCGATTTTGCGCAGATCCTTGGCGAGGTGAAGGCGTTCTTCCAGGTGCATCAGGCCGAGGGCAGTTACGCCGGCGGGATTCATATCGAGATGACCGGGCAGAACGTCACCGAATGCATCGGCGGCGCGCGGCCGATCACCGAAGACGGTTTGTCGGACCGCTACCACACCCATTGCGACCCGCGAATGAATGCCGATCAGTCGCTGGAGCTGGCATTTTTGATTGCCGAGACGTTGAAGCAGGTCAAACGCTGAGATTTTGGTTGTCTGGGCTGACGCCTTCGCGGGCAAGCCCGCTCCCACATTTGTACGCGTACATCCTTTGAAATGCGGTCGAATGTGGGAGCGGGCTTGCTCGCGAAGAGGCCCTAAAAACCACTATCCATGTTAGTCAGTGCCACCCTTAATCGGTCAGCACTTGGCCGCAGACAGTTGAGCTGAACCTGTTCCAGCCCCAACCAGCCAGCCATCTGCCGCAGGCGCAACGCCAACGCCAACATGCCCTCGTCATCCAGCCCCGACTCTTCCTCATGCACCGCATGCACCGCCAACCGCCCGTTGGCACGTTCGGCGCGCAGGTCGATGCGCGCGGCGATCCGTTCGTTGTGCAAAAACGGCAACACGTAATAGCCGAATACCCGCTTGTCTTGCGGGGTATAGATCTCCAGCCGGTAGCGGAAATCGAACAACCGCTCAGTGCGGCTGCGCTCCCAGATCAGCGAATCGAAGGGCGACAGCAAGGCGCTGGCGGGCACTTTGCGCGGTACTTTTGGATCAGGCAGACAGAACGCCGGCGCTTTCCAGCCCTGCACCCGACACGCCAGTAACTGGCCGTCTTCGACCAATTCGGCAAGGCGGTTGCGGCTATCCGCGGGGTCGAGGCGAAAATAGTCGCGCAGGTCTTTTTCGGTCGCTACGCCCAACGCCGTTGCGCTGTGCAACAGCAAACCGCGCTGCGCCTCGGCTTCGGTCAATGCGGTTTGTTGAAGGATTTCGTGAGGAATGACTCGCTCCGGCAAATCATAAAGCCGCTCAAAACCACGCCGCCCCGCGACGGTGACCAAACCTGCGGCAAACAACCATTCCAGCGCGTGTTTTTCATCACTCCAGTCCCACCAGGGCCCGGCGCGTTCCTCGCGGGTCGACAAGCTGCCGGCGCCCAACGCGCCCTGCTGTTCGACAGCCTGTAACACCCGCTGAATCGTGGCCTGCTGCTCACGGCCAAAACGCGCCATCTGCGAATAGAAGCCCTGGCCGCGCTGCGCCCGCTCCATGCGCCAGCGCATCAAGGGGTACAGCGCCATCGGCAGCAGCGAGGCCTCATGCCCCCAGTACTCAAACAACGAACGCCGACGCCCCTGGCTCCAGGCGGCTTGTTCAAGCTGTACCGCAGGGTAGTTGCCCAGACGGGAAAACAGCGGCAGGTAATGGGAGCGAACAACCGCATTGACTGAATCGATCTGCAACACGCCCAAACGCTCGATCATGCGGTTCAGATGGGCGGCCTTGATCATTGCAGGCGGCTGGCGCCCGGAAAAACCCTGGGCCGCCAGCGCCATGCGGCGTGCTTGCTTGAGTGAAAAAGACAGGTCGGCGGGCATGCGTTTCTCCTTGTGGGCGCGCCGACCACCCTACCCCATCGCGGCTCATTTTCGCAGCGGGTCTTGCCAGAAATGCTGGTGGCGCTCCTGCTCGACATCGCCACGGTTGAGCCCGATGTCCTTGAGCGCCTCATCGCTCAGGCTGGCCAACAACTGGCGTTCATGGTGCAGTGTCTGCCACCGGGCAATCGTGTGAAACAGCCCGGCAAACGGACGTTTCGCCATCAATACAAAACCTTTCTGACCTTTCATCTTCTCGCCCTCCAGTGGGGATGACGCGAGTGTGTGCCTTACCCTATGATCAATCCAACGAATGTTTCTTATGCAATACATCTCGGAGATTGATCAATTGTCCAGCTACCCGAGCATCGACACCGACGTGCTGCGCACCTTCGTCGCCATCGCCGATCAGGGCGGTTTTACCCGCGCAGGCGAATTGGTCAACCGCACCCAATCAGCGGTGAGCATGCAGATGAAGCGCCTGGAAGAAGACGTGCTGCAACGCAAGCTGTTCGAGCGCGACGGCCGCCAGGTTCGCCTCACGCCCGAGGGCCAGGTGTTGCTGGGCTATGCGCGGCGCATCCTGAAACTGCACAGCGAAGTGTTCAATACCCTGCGCGAGCCACACATGGTCGGGTTGGTGCGCATCGGCACGCCGGACGACTACGTGATGCGTTTTTTGCCGGGGATTCTCAAGCGGTTTTCCAAGGCCTACCCGCTGATCCAGATCGAGATGCACTGCGAGTCATCGCACGTGCTGATGCAGCGCCGGGACCTGGCATTGACCGTGATCAGCCGTGAGCCCGGCAATGAACACGGCGAACTGTTGCGTACCGAGCGCATGGTGTGGGCGGCGGCGCCGTGCTTTTGCGTGGACGAACACGACGCCCTGCCCCTGGCGATTTCCGGTGTCGACAGCTTCTGCACCCAGTGGACTCGCGCGGCGCTGGATGCCGCAGGGCGCGACTATCGCCTGGCCTACCACAGTTCCAACGTGGCGGCGATTCAGGCGGTGGTCAGCTCGGGCCTTGCGGTGATGGTCAGCATGGAAAGCCTGGTGACAGAGGACCTGCGTGTACTCGGCACTGAGGAGGGTTTTCCGCCGCTGCCGTCGATGAACCTGCGCCTGTTGCGCAACCCGGCCATGACCTCGCCGATTACCGACTGCCTGGCGGAATACATCATTGAAGGCTTCAGACTTTAAAGGTCAGCATCACCGCGCAGATCGCCAGAAAGCCGCAAAACAACCCGCGTAATACACGTTCGGGCAACGCGTGGGCGACCTTGACGCCCCAACTGATACTCAGCAGGCCGCCGACGGCCAAGGGCACGCCGATCGTCCAGTCCACTTCGTGGTGCCAGGCGTAGGTCACAAGCGTCACGCTGGTGCTGGGCAACGCCAACGCCAGTGACAAGCCTTGTGCGACCACCTGCGTGGTGCCGAACAAACTGGTCAACACGGGCGTGGCAACCACTGCGCCGCCAACACCAAACAAGCCGCCCATCGACCCGGAAGCCGCGCCAAGCACACCGAGCCATGGCCAGGAATAACGCATCTCGGCCGTCGGCGGCGCGTTGCGCGTAAACATGCGCAGCAAATTGTAGGCCGCCAGCGTGAGCAGAAACGCGATAAAGCCAACGCGCATGGCCCCCGCGTCCAGGCCCACCGCCCAGATCGAACCCAGCCACGCAAAGCTGAAACCCATCACGCCCAGCGGCAGCGCGTGGCGCAATTCGATGCGGTTGCGCTGGTGGTAACGCCACAGGGCGAGCATCACGTTGGGCACCACCATCACCAACGCCGTGCCTTGGGCAAGCTGTTGGTCCAGGCCGAACAATACGCCCAGCACCGGAATGGCGATCAGCCCGCCGCCAATGCCGAACAGGCCGCCCACTGTGCCGAGGGCCGCGCCCAAAATCAGGTAAATCGCCAGATCCAACACCGCTCGCCACTCCAAAAGCCCAGACCCTGCATGCTACGCAGTCGGCTCTGGCGCGGAAACGCACAGCAACGCACAATGGCTGTGCCGACCTCGCATAAGCACCCGCCATGAACCCAAATACGCTGACCGATCAACTCGGCCTGTTTCTCGATGTACTGGAAACCGGCAGCTTTTCCGCCGCCGCACGGCGTCACCCGCTGACGCCCTCCGCAGTCGCCAGGCGCATCGATAGCCTGGAAAGCTCAGTGGGCAGCCGCCTGTTTCAGCGCAGCACCCACGCCGTAGTCGCGACCCCGGCAGGGTTGGCGTTTGCCGAACGGGCGCGGCGGATCGTCAGCGAACTGCAATTGGCGCGGGCCGAGGCCGTGTCCCTCAGCCACGCGCCGGAGGGGTTGATTCGTGTGGATGCGCCGGCAGCCTTCGGCCGACGGCATCTGGCGCCAGTGATTGCCGACTTCCTGAACGTGTATCCGGGGCTGGATGTGCACCTGCACCTGATTGACAGCTTTGTCGATATGCAGGGCGCCCACCTGGGCAAGGTTGATCTGGTATTGCGCGCCGGGCATATCGTCGACACCCGGCTGATCGCCACGCCACTGGCCAGCATTGTGCGCATCGCCTGTGCGAGCCCGGCCTACCTGAAGAGCCGTGGTACGCCGACCCATCCCCGCGAGCTGAGCGAGCACGACGGCCTGGATTGGGACGGCCTGGCACCGATGTTCGCCTGGCGCTTCGAGCTGGATGGGCGTCGCGCCACCTATCGGCCACGGCGCATTCGCATGAGCGCGAACAACGCCGAAGCGCTGCTCTCGGGCGCCCTCGCCGGGCTCGGGATCGCACATTTGCCGACCTGGTTGGCCAGCGAATACCTGGTGCGGGGTGAACTGCTGCCGCTGTTTTGCGAAAACGGTTTGCCCAGCCCGGAGACCAGTGGCATCTACGCGTTGCGCCTGGAGCAACACGCCAACGCGCGCAGCCGTCTGCTGCTGGAATACCTGAAGTCACGTTTCAGCCCCGTACCGCCTTGGGATCTGGCGCTGCAAAGCGGCTTGGTCTGACCGCCGGGGCAGAATTATCTGGCGCATTAAAGGTTTGCCCGCTAGATTCCAGCCAAGACACGCTTTTTTAAGGCAGCGCCATGAGCAAAAACCCTGACCCGTGCGAATCCCTGATGCTGGATAACCAGCTGTGCTTCGCCCTGCACTCCACCTCGCTGTTGATGACCAAGGTCTACAAGCCATTGCTGCAAGCCCTCGGCCTGACCTACCCGCAATACCTGGCCATGATGGTGTTGTGGGAAGAGGATGGTTTGACCGTCGGCGAAATCAGCAGCCGCCTGCTCACTGACCCCGGTTCGCTGACGCCGCTGCTCAAGCGCCTGGAAGCCGAAGGCCTGCTCAGCCGCACCCGCAGCCGTGAAGACGAACGGGTGGTGGTGGTGGAACTGACTGACGCCGGGCGTGCCTTGCAGGAAAAAGCCATGGGCATTCCGCAGTGCATCCTGGGGGCAAGCGGCCTGCAGCTGGAGCAATTGCGCAAGCTGCAGAGCGACCTGGTCGCGCTGCGCAGTAACCTGCAGGCCAACGTCTGACGCGATAGAACCCGCCGCCCAATCTCTAATGTGGGAGCTGGCTTGCCTGCGATTACGGTACATCAGCGATGAATGAATCGACTGACACACCGCTATCGCAGGCAAGCCAGCTCCCACATTTTGGTTGTGGGGACTAAAAAATTTGTAAATTTATCTTGCGCGCTAATTATTAGCGCTATACATTCACCTCACCAACTACTTAGCGCGCAAACATTTAGCGCTAACAACCCAAGAGGAAAACGCCATGCAAACTCTCTACACCGCAGTAGCCACCGCCACCGGCGGCCGTGATGGTCGTGCCGTATCCAGCGACAACATCCTCGACGTCAAACTCTCCACCCCCAAAGAACTGGGCGGCGCCGGCGGTCAGGCGACCAACCCGGAACAGCTGTTCGCCGCCGGTTACTCGGCCTGCTTTATCGGCGCACTGAAATTCGTCGCCAGCCAGACCAAACGCAAAATCCCGGATGACGCTTCGATCACGGCCCACGTGGGTATCGGTCAAATCCCCGGCGGTTTCGGTTTGGACATCGACCTGAATATCAGCCTGCCAGGACTGGCTCAGGACGATGCGCAAAGCCTGGTCGACGCCGCTCACCAAGTCTGCCCGTACTCCAATGCCACCCGCGGCAACGTGGATGTACGCCTGCACGTGACTGTCTAATGCCCTCTGCCGCCCCAGGAGAAGAAAATGAACACAATTGGTAAAGCGCTCACCGGCACCCTGCTCGCCCTGTCCATCACCCAGGCCTTCGCGGCAAACGGTGACGTAGAGCACAACACCCAGGCCTTTCTGGACGTGTTGAACGCCGGAACCGGCAAGCCGATGGAACAACTGACGCCAAAAGACGCCCGCGCGGTTTTGACGGGGGCACAGGCCGGCGTGAAGCTGACCTTGCCTGCGGCGGATGTGAGCCAGAAGACCATTCAAGTGGATGGCAAGCCGCTGGACCTGACCATCGTGCGTCCGGCCGGGGTCAAGGGCACATTGCCGGTGTTCATGTTCTTCCACGGTGGCGGCTGGGTGCTGGGGGATTACCCGACCCACGAACGCCTGGTGCGGGACCTGGTCGTGGGTTCGGGTGCGGCCGCAGTGTTCGTCAACTACACGCCATCACCCGAAGCGCATTACCCGGTGGCGATCAACCAGGCTTACGGCGCCACCCGATGGGTGGCCGAGCATGGCAAAGAAATCAACGTGGATGGCAAGCGCCTGGCAGTGGCGGGCAACAGTGTCGGTGGCAATATGGCGGCCGTGGTCAGCCTGATGGCCAAGGACAAAGGCACGCCGGCGATCAAATTCCAGCTGCTGTTGTGGCCGGTGACTGACGCCAACTTCGATACGGGGTCCTACAACCAGTTTGCCGAAGGTCACTTCCTCACTAGAAACATGATGAAGTGGTTCTGGGACAACTACACCACCAACGCCAACCAACGCGCCGAGGTCTACGCTTCGCCGCTGCGCGCGACCACTGACCAGTTGAAAGGCTTGCCGCCTGCGCTGGTCCAGACCGCCGGCGCCGACGTGCTGCGTGACGAAGGCGAGGCGTATGCCCGCAAGCTGGATGCCGCCGGTGTACCGGTGACCGCCGTGCGCTACAACGGCATGATCCACGACTACGGTTTGCTCAACGTCGTCAGCCAGGTGCCCGAGGTACGTTCAGCCCTGCTGCAAGCGTCACAAGAACTCAAACAACACTTGAAATAAAACGCAGCGCCCATAAAAAAGCCCGACGCATGGTCGGGCTTTTTCATTCGTACGGTTTGGCCAGAATTACTTCTTGGCGCGACCTTTGTACGAACCACCTTCGCGGGTGTCGATCTCGATCAGGTCGTCGATTTCGATGAAATCGGCTACTTGCAGTTCGGTACCGTTGCTCAGCTTGGCAGGCTTCATCACCTTGCCCGACGTGTCGCCGCGAGCGGAACCTTCGGTGTAGGCCACTTTACGCACGATGGTGGTCGGCAGCTCTACGGAAACCAGGCGCTCTTCGAAGAAGATAGCTTCGCAGACGTCTTCCATGCCTTCTTCGATGAACGGCAGAACGGCTTCGATATCTTCAGCGTTCAGCTCGTACATGGTGTAGTCGGTGGTGTCCATGAACGTGTAGGTGTCGCCGCTGATGAAGGACAGGGTCGCTTCTTTGCGGTCCAGGATCACGTCGTCCAGTTTGTCGTCGGCGCTGTAAACGATCTCGGTCTTGTAACCGGTCAGCAGGTTCTTCAGCTTGGTCTTCATGATTGCGCTGTTACGACCAGACTTGGTGAACTCAGCTTTCTGAACCAGCCAAGGGTCGTTTTCGAGACGGATCACTGTACCGGGTTTCAGTTCTTTACCAGTTTTCATTGCATATATCCGAAATTTGGATGGGATTTACAAAAATCAAGGTGGCGTATCATATCCAACTTTCATAAAACTGTACCAGCGCCGTCGCAAGATCGGCCTGCAAGCCTTGTTCCAGAGACCACGCCTGCGCGTGCCGGCTGACCTCAGGCCAGTGTTCCAACAGCATTTTCCACGGCTGAGCCATGTCGCCCTCCGTGTTCCAGGCTTGCCAAAGGGCGATCAGCGCGGCCCTTGCACCCGGCGATAAGGCAGCGGTGTACAACGCCAGGAACGCATCGAGCTTGTCCAGGTGGATGTCTTCGTCCTGGCGATAGATGTGCCACAGCAACGGCCGCCCGGCCCATTGGGCACGTACGAAAGAGTCTTCGCCGCGCACGGCGTTGAATTCGCAGCACCACAGCAGACGGTCATATTCTTCCTGGCGCACGAACGCAATGACCTGCACGACCAGCGCATCACGCTGATGGACGTCACCCGCCACCAGCCCTTCCACACCCAGCCAGCGCTGAACGTCGCCGAGTACCCGCCCTTCCGGTACCAGCAAATGCGTGGCACGCCCGTCCGTCGCCAGCGCATCCAGCCAACTGGCGAGGCCGGCGTTTTCGTAGGCAAACAACGACATCAAGCGCGAACCCGCTGCAGGAAAAACCCCAAGGTCTTGCAGGAATTCCTGTTGCGCACTGCCATCCTGCTGAAATGCCTGACGCTGCTCCAGTAAACCTGTCTCGCGCAACAAACCGCCGGTTCCCGCACGAAAACCAGGGAAGAAGAAGTACTTTTGCACCCCCTTGAACTTCACCGAAGGCAGGCGATGGCAACCCACCACCCACTCTTCGGCGCTGAGGTAATCCAGGTTCATCCATAACGGCGTGCCTTCGCGCGCGGCCATAGCCTCCATGTAATCAGGCGGCAACTGGCAGGCGAATGCGGCAATCACCACATCGGCGGATCGGGTTTCAGACCATTCGGCCGGCCAGTGGCGCACTTCAACGCCCTCTTGCCATTGCTGATCCCGTTGCACATCAATCTCGGGGCACATGCGCTCGAACGCTCGCAGGTCATCGACCCACAAACGCACGTCACACCCGTGGTCCACCACCAATTGCCGGGCCAGGCGCCAGGTCACGCCGATGTCGCCAAAGTTATCGACGACGCTGCAAAAAATATCCCAGCGGGCTTTCATTGCGGGCTCCAACACTCAAAGGCTCGATTGTCCGCATAAATGCGCCGATGCAGAAGGCTTGATCGCGATTATTCTCTACAGCGGCTGTGCGACAATCGCCGCCACGCTGCAAATGCCTGCCAGGAGGCCACTATGTCTGACCGTCCGCTGTCGCTGTTCAAACTGTGTCTTGCCATTGCGTTCGGCCTCTGGCTGGGGTTTATCGCCATTGTGCTGACCACGTGGCTGGCCTCACGCTACCTGTTCCCGCAAAGCCTGGCACCTGTCGCGCAGGCCGTTCAGCAACTGGGCAAACCGGCCGCCGTTGCACCAGAGCCGCCGAACCGGATGTTCGAGCAGTACACCGACAACCTGCGCAAACAGGAGCAACAGCAAGCTCTGGATCAGGCTCGAAACAATGCGCGCAACCTGTCCAACCCCAAATGCCAGTTCTGGTTGCAACAGGACCAGAACGCGCCCAACGAAAAGACCCGGGCCAATGTCCTGCAATTCTGTGATTGATGACCATGAATAAACACGCCGTCCACCACTTGGTCCTGGAAAAACTGAGCGTCGACCTGGACATCGCCCAACGTGCTGCCCAGACCGCCTACGAAACCGCGACCCACGAAGAAAACATCGCGGAAAACAAATACGACACGTTGGGGCTGGAGGCTTCTTATCTGGCGGCCGGGCAAGCCAAACGCGTTGAAGAAATCAAGCAGGCGCTGACGCTTTGCCAGAACATGCAACTGCGGCCCTACGATGACCAGCGAGGTATAGAGGTGGGCGCATTGCTGGGGCTGGAAGACGAGAACGGTCGCCAACAGTGGCTGTTTCTGGCGCCGGATGCGGCGGGCTTGAAAGTCGACGTGGTGGGGCAACCAGTGACCGTCATCACCCCGCGCTCACCGCTGGGCAAAAGCCTGCTGGGCAAGTTTGAAGGTGATGAGGTGGAGATTCGGGTGGCCGGCGCCCGGCAACACTTCACGGTTACCGAGGCTAAATAGCCGAGGCGCTTTTGTGGCGAGGGAGCTTGCTCCCTCGCCACATTTTACGGTGTCAGTGGACGGGCAGTTCTACGCCATCGAACAGCTCTTCCAGTTCCTGCTTGTTATGACACTGGATCGCCTTGGCCATGACTTCGCGGGTCAGGTGCGGCGCGAATTTTTCGATGAAATCGCACATGAAGCCACGCAGGAAAGTGCCGCGACGGAAGCCGATCTTGGTCACGCTGGACTCGAACAGCTCGCTGGCATCGAGCACCACCAGGTCTTTGTCCAGCGCCGTATCCACTGCCATCTTGGCAACGATGCCCACGCCCAGGCCCAGGCGCACGTAAGTCTTGATCACGTCGGCGTCGGCGGCGGTGAACACCACTTTTGGCGTCAGGCCACGGTGGCTGAAGGCTTCGTCGAGCTTGGAGCGGCCGGTGAAACCGAATACGTAAGTCACGATCGGGTATTCAGCCAGGGCTTCCAGAGTCAGCTTCGGCAGCTTGGCCAGCGGGTGGCCTTGAGGCACGACCACGCAACGGTTCCAGCGGTAGCACGGCATCATCACCAAGTCACCGAACAACTCCAGGGCTTCGGTAGCGATGGCAAAATCGACGGTACCGTCTGCGGCCATCTCGGCGATCTGCATCGGCGAACCCTGGTGCATGTGCAGCGCCACGTCAGGGTATTGCTTGATGAAGTCGCGGATCACCGGCGGCAGCGCATAACGCGCCTGGGTATGGGTGGTCGCGATCGACAGGGTGCCCTTCTTCTCGTTGGAGAATTCCTGGGCGATCTGCTTGATGCTTTCAACTTTGCGCAGGATTTCGCCGGCGGTGGTGATGATGCGCTCACCGGCCGGAGTGACACGGGTCAGGTGCTTGCCGCTGCGCGCGAACACTTCCACACCCAGCTCGTCTTCGAGCAGGCGGATCTGCTTGCTGATACCGGGTTGCGAGGTGTAAAGGCTTTGAGCAGTAGCGGAAACGTTGAGGTCGTGGTGCGCCACTTCCCAGATGTAGCGCAGTTGTTGAAGCTTCATATGTGTCCCTCAAAGCAGATAGACGCCACGGGTATCAGCGACGGTATATAACTATATTAAAGGTAAGACGGATAAATCTAGAACTTTTTATCGTTTTCTACCATCATATGTCATCGCTGCGTCGCCGCTGTAAGGAGGGCACCAGATAAACCGGCACCGTAGACAGTTGCAACACCCGTGCAGCGGTGCGTCCGAGCGGTGTGGCCGCTGCGGTTGCATGGCTATGACTACCTACGATCAACAGGTCGACGGAAAGTTTACGCAGCTGGTCGAGAATCACCTCGCACGGGTCCCCCTGGATCACCCGCACCGAGCGAATCAACTGCAAGTCCTGCTCCCCTTCCCCCAACTCCTCGCGAAAACTGTCCAGCACGCGTTGCTCAATCGTCGCCATCACGGTGGTCAGCCCCTGGCTCTGCCACTCACTCAAGGCCTTTTCATCAAGGTAGCTCTGCAACACCGATTCGGCGAACAGCCCGATCGGCTCCACCACATGTATCACATACAAATCCGCCTTGAACGTTCGGGCCAGTGCCAGCGCATGTTGCATCACATAAGGCGCATACAGACCAAGGTCCGTGGCGTACAGCATCGAACGGATCATAGAACCTCCTGGGCAGCCAGGATGGCGGAGATTGAATGAGCTTAGCAGTGCCTTGGAAAGTTCGGCTCAGCTCTCGGTCTGGATTTTCAACTCGTTGCTGATGCCATGAGGCACATGCCCGGTGGCGACCACTTCCCTGGCTTTCTCACAATGACCCGCCTGGTCATCGAAAAATACATCGGCAGCGAAGGCTTCCAGAAACGCGGCTTTTTCCAGGCCACCGAGAAACAGCGATTCGTCGAGGCGAATATCCCATTCGCGCAAGGTACGAATCACACGCTCGTGGGACGGTGCCGAGCGCGCAGTGACCAGCGCCGTGCGAATCGGGCAGGCGTCGTCTGCGAACTCACGTTGCAACAGGTTAAGCGCCGCCAGGAAACCTTTGAATGGCCCACCGTGCAAAGGCTCACGCGCCGACTCCCGCTCGCTGGCCTGAAACGCCGCCAGACCACCCGCTTGATAAACACGCTCCGACTCATCGGAAAACAACACCGCATCGCCGTCGAAGGCAATCCTCAGTTCCTCACTCGACGCCCGTCGCGCTCCGCCCGATAAAATCGTCGCCGCTGCAAAGCCGGCGTCGAGTGCACTGCGCACGTCTTCAGCATGGGTGGAAAGAAACAGATGGCAACCGAACGCGGCCAGGTAAGGATAAGGGCTGCGCCCGCCCACGAACGCAGCGCGGGAAATATCCAGGCCGTAATGCTGGATGGAATTGAACACACGCAAGCCGGTATCGGCGCTGTTGCGTGACACCAGCACCACTTCAACACGCGCACGCCCCAGGCTGGCGTTGAGGCTCAGCAGTTTCTTCACCAGCGGGAAGGCATCGCCGGGCTCGAGGGTTTCTTCCTCGTGTTCGATCTGGTACTTGCGGTAGGCCTCAACACCCTCGGCCTCGTAGACCTTGTGGCTGTCACTCAAGTCAAACAGCGCCCGCGACGAAATCGCCAGCACCAGCTTGTCGCCCAATCCCTTCGCCATGGTGTTTCCCCCCGGGCCCGCAACAATCAACGATTGTGCCGATCAATAAAGCTCAACGCCTGATACAGCGCCTGCATGCGCGGCAATTCACAACCCGCCGCTTTGGCCGCCGCGAGCGGCCGGGCATAGATGGCCGCCAGTTCCAGCGGGCGTTTATGCACGTGGTCGTGATACATGCTGGGCAGGTAGTCGTCCATGGTTTCGGTCATGGTGAACATCTGCCCGGCGTAACTGGCGGGAATTTCATGACCGCAGGCATGGGCGCCTTTTACCACTTCGGCCATCAGTGCCTGGATCAACTCACGGCTCGATTCATCGGCCATCATTGCCGTGGTACCGGTACCGAGCAATACCGAAAGGCCGTTGTAGGGCACGTTCCACACCAGCTTGTGCCAGCGCGCCTGATGCACATTGGCCATGGCCTGGGAATCGATACCAGCCTTGTGAAACAGTGCGGCGCCTTCTTCGACGATGGCTTTCTGGCGCGCCTCATCGTCGGCTGCAGTGCCACTGTGGTAGCCCAAATTGACCCGGCCGAGTGCCTGATGCTCGACAACACCCGGCGCGGAGCGATGCACGCCGATATAGCACAGACCGCCCAGCAGATGCAGCGAGGACGGCAGGTGTTCACGCAGGCTGTCTTCAACGTCAAGACCGTTTTGCAGCAGCACGACTTTGGCATCCGGCGCGGCGACCTGGGCGATGGTTGGGGCGAGGTCCACGTTACCGGTGGACTTGGTGCCCACCAGCAGCCAATCGCACCGCGGCATGTCGGCGGCACGGGCATAGGCTTGCACAGGATGCAGGTGTAATTTGCCGTGCAACCTACTGTTGAGGTGCAGGCCCTGTTCGCTGACCGCTGCGTATTCACTGCGCAGCAGGAAATGCACGTCGAACCCGGCACGCGCCAGCATCACGCCGTAGAACCCACCGATGGCGCCGGTGCCGATGATGCCAATGCGTGGCGACTGGGATGCAACTGCGGTCATGGCAAATCCTCTGGTGTGCGGGTAAGGGCTTGATTCACGGCGTGGGTCAGGTCAGCAAGCGTAAGACGTGTCTGTAGTTGCCCAAAGAATTGACCCTCGCACACCACGAACAACGCGGGCAAATGAAAGATCTCGTAGCGCTCGACGGCTCCGCCGTTGTGCCCGGCATCCACCCAGCACACACGGTCCACCGGCAAACGCCAGCCTGGCAACTGCTGGCGTGCCCACCGGCAACTCGAACAGCCTACGCTTGTAAACACCAGGAGCGAAATACCTGGCAATCCCAGCAATTGCTGGTCAATATCCAGGTCGGTCAATTCCAGTTCCTTCACTATACTGCTGCCACCGCCGTCAACTGGACGGTGCTCGGAGTCCGTGTACATGGGTCGTTTTTTACCTCACCCTGATGATGTCGCTGTCGAGTTAATCCAACGCCCCGCTCCTGCCATTCCCCGCCAACGCCTGCACACTATCGGCCTGGGCGGCGTCGCCTGCAATTGCCCGCGCGCCTGGCGCCAGGGCACTGCGGTGGACTTGCGCATTCCGTCCCTGGGCGTCAGCGCCCGCTATCCGGGCTATGTCGCCTGGTGCCGCAAGGTAGACAACGGCTACCGCATCGGTATCTCGTTTACCGATGAGCACGCCTTGTTCGGTGCGCGAATGGGCGAGCAAGTGTGCCAGATCGAACGCTACTGCCGCTTGCACGAGCATACTGAACCTACGCCTGCTCAACTTGAAACCCTGGCCCGCGAGTGGGTCTCGCGCCATGCCGGCGAGTTCGCCCATGAGACGTTTGTGCAGCCGGTGCTGGATTAAACCCGGCTTTGCCCATTGTCGCGGGCCCGTGTTACGCGCTAAGGTTCCTCCCCCCTGCATTCAAATCATGCTGTGCTCCGCCGCACGGGGATGGCTGGCGGCCGGCACCCGTGACCCTGACGAGTAACACGATGGCTGATTTACCGATCAACGACCTTAACGTCGAATCCAACGAGACCCTGATCACGCCCGATCAGCTCAAACGCGAAATCCCCCTGAGCGACGCTGCCCTGCAGACCGTCACCAAGGGCCGCGAAGTCATCCGTGACATCCTCGACGGCACCGACCACCGCCTCTTCGTAGTGATCGGCCCGTGCTCGATCCACGACCTCAAGGCCGCCCACGAATACGCCGAGCGCCTGAAAGTGCTGGCCGCCGAAGTGTCCGACACCCTGTACCTGGTGATGCGCGTCTATTTCGAAAAACCGCGTACCACTGTCGGCTGGAAAGGCTTGATCAACGACCCGTACCTGGATGACTCCTTCAAGATCCAGGACGGTCTGCACATTGGTCGCCAGTTGTTGCTGGACCTGGCCGAAATGGGCCTGCCTACCGCCACCGAAGCGCTCGACCCGATCTCCCCGCAATACCTGCAGGACCTGATCAGCTGGTCGGCCATCGGCGCGCGTACCACCGAATCGCAGACCCACCGCGAAATGGCCTCCGGCCTGTCTTCGGCAGTAGGCTTCAAGAACGGCACCGATGGCGGCCTGACGGTTGCGATCAACGCACTGCAATCGGTGTCGAGCCCGCACCGCTTCCTGGGGATCAACCAGGAAGGTGGCGTGTCCATCGTCACCACCAAGGGCAACGCCTACGGCCACGTGGTATTGCGCGGCGGTAACGGCAAGCCCAACTATGACTCGGTCAGCGTTGCGCTGTGCGAACAGGCACTGAACAAAGCCAAGATCAAGCCGAACATCATGGTCGACTGCAGCCACGCCAACTCCAACAAAGACCCGGCCTTGCAGCCGCTGGTGATGGAGAACGTGGCCAACCAGATTTTGGAAGGCAACCAGTCGATCATCGGCCTGATGGTCGAAAGTCATCTGAACTGGGGCTGTCAGGCCATTCCAAAGGATCTCGCCGACCTGCAATATGGTGTGTCGATCACCGATGCCTGCATCGACTGGTCCGCCACCGAGACCACCCTGCGCAGCATGCACGCCAAGCTCAAGGACGTATTGCCTAAACGCAAGCGCACCTGAGCCCGCAGCTGCATGTGAATCAAGCGCACACAAAAACGCCGGGCCAAGCCCGGCGTTTTTGTGTGCGGCTGTTTAATGCTTACAGCTTCGCGGCATGGCGCTGGTGACGCTCCATGTAGCGCTCCACATAGGAGCACGAAGGGATCACGGTGTAGCCGGACTCTTCTGCGAACTTCAAGGCCTCTTCGGTCAACGCGGCAGCGATGCCACGCCCACGCAGTGCGTTGGGCACGAAGGTGCGATAGATATCCAGGGTCTGCTTCCCGAGGTCCATGTAGGTCAGGTAGGCACGATGACCGTCCACATTGGTCTCGAACTGATGACCTGCCTGGTCATGGTGGATGGACAACGCCTCGCTCATCACTACTCCTCGCGGGTCTTGAATTTCGACCCCTACCTTACCGATGTTTTTCCGGCGAAGGAACATCTACGCCACCCCGTGCCGGTTTCGACAACGAGAAAACCCATAGCGCTCACAACCAGCACGTAGGGAATAGTAAGCACCAATGCTGCAATAGCTCAAGACGCGCTCGTCATCCCCTGCCGCTGGAGGTTACAGAAAGGGCTTCGATCAACCTGAGATCGATAGCCTGAACATTGCCGGCAGTTGAAGCTTGAGACGAACTGCCGCTCTTAAAGTCACCTCTACATGCGCGAAAGATGCCGGAGGTGGTAAAGGCAGGTGTTAGAAAAGTGTCATCGTCGATATATAAATTTTCACCTGATTACCCGCCCCGGCACATGCGGGCCGGACCTTTCAGCTTGGATCCAGTTCCCGAAAAAATGAAAAAATCTGAACAGTTTTTATACAAACCTCCAAAAGATTAGCCAAAATAGATTCGGCACAAGAATTTTTTTTGCTTCTTGCGCTACGTCAGTTTACTTACTACAAGTAATGAGTAGTATGTACGCCGGCTATCAGCTCACTCTGAGAAAGTAGCCATTTAATAGAAAGTCCTTGAAGGGGAACACGATGAACAACGTTCTGAAATTCTCTGCTCTGGCTCTGGCCGCAGTTCTGGCTACCGGTTGCAGCAGCGTCTCCAAAGAAACCGAAGCTCGTCTGACTGCAACTGAAGACGCAGCAGCTCGCTCCCAGGCTCGTGCAGACGAAGCCTACCGTAAAGCTGATGAAGCTCTGGCTGCTGCTCAAAAAGCACAACAGACTGCTGACGAAGCTAACGAGCGCGCTCTGCGTATGCTTGAAAAAGCAAGCCGCAAGTAATAATCCCTCGGGGTTGTTATCAAGCCGATCCATTCTTGGGTCGGCTTTTTTATTGCCTGCGATATCCTGAATCCGGGCAATAAAAAGCCCGCCGCAGCACCAGGCCGGAGCGGGCTCTTGATCGGGTAGCTTATTGCTGCAGATCAACCGGCGTGCTGGACGCCACCGGCGCATTACCACCCGGAACGCCAATCTCGGTCGGCAGGCCATCTTCAGCTGCAACCACGTCACGCACCTGATCCCAATTCACTCGCAGGTTATTAGCCAGGTCTTCACGCTTGAGCAAGGCGTTGATCACCGCTGTGTGCTTGTCGACCACCGACGGCGTGCCATCGTCGTTGAGCGGTGTGTGCGCTTCGAGGTAAACCTTGCCGCCGCTGCTGCCGAACTTGTAGGCATCGTTAAGAATGCGCACCGAGGTCCCCACAGGCACCATGTCGGCCATTTCCAGCACATTGTTGTTGAACATGCGGAAGCAGCCGTGGCTTGTACGCGTGCCGATACCAAATTTCATGTTGGAACCATGAATCAGGTAACCCGGCGTGCCGAGGGTGAACTTGAACGGCCCGAGCGGGTTATCCGGACCAGCCGGTACCACGTTGGGCAAGGGGTCACCATTGGCGGCGTGTTCAGCTTTGATCGAGGCGGGTGGCGTCCATGTCGGGTTGGGGATCTTGCCGGTGATGGTGGTGTGCGCAATCGGTGAGCCCCAGCCCTCACGGCCAATCCCCAAAGGGAACGTATAGACGACGTTCTGCCCCTTCGGATAGTAATAGAGGCGGTATTCAGCCAGGTTGATCACGATGCCTTCACGCGGGCCGGGCGGCAGGATGAAACGCGTCGGCAACACAATCTCGGTACCGGCGCCGGGCAACCAGGCATCGACGCCGGGGTTGGCCGCGACCATTTCCGAATAGCCCAGGTCATAGGTAGTGCCCAGGTCGGCAAAGGTGTCTTCGTACTTGGCCTTGATCACCTGGACCTGACCGACAATGTCTTCACCGGGAGGCGGCAAGGGCAACTGCAAGGCTGACGCCGAACCGGCCGCGCAGAGGGCAGCGAAAGACAGGCAGCAGGTGACGACGGAGAGGCGCGACAACATCCGGAAAATCCTTCGCAGAACGACGGGTAGGAAAAAACTGATTGTATACGTGAAGCGCCCTTCAAGCATCAAGCGGCCCGCGTTTACAGCTCGAAGCGCAGCTCCGGCCAGATCGGCGGCGTGCCGCGCTTTTGCGATTCGAGAATGGCCCGACACAAGGGGCATAGCCGCTGGTCCTGGAAGATCGAGCGATCCACCGACGACCAGCGTGGTTGCGCCGGCAACAGTGTGCCGCACAACGTGCGATCGATCGAGCCGCCCAATTCCAGTTGACGCGCCACCAGATGCACCCTGACTTCCTGGCAGGCGAACAGATCCAGCTGCTCGTCCGGCTCGATCAGTTGGTAGTTAAACAGGGACCAGGCAGGACGCGACATCGGGGGCTCCAAATCGGGGGGGCGCCACCTTAGCCGAAAGCCCGCTGCGAGAGAAGCGTCATAGCAGCGGTTTTAGCGTCGGCCAGACATTTTCCAGCAACTTGCCCTGGGCACCGACCGCCGGGTGAAGCTGGTCGGCCTGCATCAACTCCGGATGCCCGCCAATGCCTTCCAGGAAAAACGGTACCAACGGGATATTTTTTTCTTCTGCCAGCGTGCCATAGACCTTGGCAAACGCGGTGGTGTAGCGCGGGCCATAGTTGGGCGGCAGTTGCATGCCCAACAGCAATACCTTGGCGCCGCCCGCCCTGGACTGATCAATCATCGAAGCAAGATTTTGTTGCAATTGAGCCGGTGGCTGGCCGCGCAGGCCGTCGTTGCCCCCCAACTCAAGGATGACGACATCCGGTTTATGCTCTGCAAGCGCCGCCGGCAGCCGCGCCAGGCCCCCGGCGCTGGTGTCGCCACTGATGGAAGCGTTGACGACTTTATCGTCAAAACCTTCCTTCTTGAGCCGTTGTTCCAGGAGCGCTACCCACCCTTTGCTGGTATCCAGGCCGAAACCGGCACTGATACTATCGCCAACGATCAGGACTGTACCCGCCGCTGCGTTCTGGGCCATGCACATCAAGGCCAGGCCAGCACTCAAAAACCACATTCGCATTGGATTCTCCATGGGCGCAAGCATTCTCACCGCGCGAAACCTTAGCAAAGTGGTTCCCAGCGCGGAAGGTGAACTGACTATCCTGCACGAACTGAGCCTGGAACTGAACAAGGGCGATAGCCTGGCTATTGTCGGCAGCTCCGGTTCCGGCAAATCCACCCTCCTCGGCCTGCTGGCCGGCCTCGACCTGCCCAGCAGCGGCGAAGTCACCCTCGCCGGCCAGGCCCTCAGCACCCTTGATGAAGACCAGCGCGCACGCATCCGCGCCGAGCATGTAGGCTTTGTCTTTCAATCTTTCCAGTTGCTCGACAGCCTCAATGCCCTGGAAAACGTCATGCTGCCGCTGGAGCTGGACGGCCGCAAAGACGCCCGCGAACGCGCCAGGCACCTGCTGGAACGTGTAGGCCTGGGCCAGCGTCTGACCCATTCGCCGCGCCAGCTCTCCGGCGGCGAGCAACAACGCGTCGCCATTGCCCGGGCATTCGCCGCCGAACCGGACGTGCTGTTTGCCGATGAACCCACCGGCAACCTCGACAGCCACACTGGCGAGCGCATCAGCGACCTGCTGTTTGAACTCAACAAAGAAAGCGGCACGACCCTGGTGCTGGTCACCCACGACGAGCGCCTGGCCCACCGTTGCCGACGCCTGATCCGCCTTGAAGCCGGCCTGATGGTCGCGCCCCTGGAGCCTTGATGGCACGTTTGCCGCTATTGCGCCTGTTCAGCCTTGCCATGCGTCAATTGCTGCGCGATGCCCGCGCCGGCGAATTGCGCGTGTTGTTCTTCGCCCTGGTGGTGGCCGTGGCCGCCAGCACAGCGATTGGTTACTTCGGCGCGCGCCTCAATGGCGCCATGCTGTTGCGTGCCACCGAATTTCTCGGCGCCGACCTGGTGCTCGAAGGCAGCTCACCGGCCCGGCCCGAGCAAATAAAATCCGGCACCGAACTGGGCCTGGATCACGCACGCATTGTCGAATTTTCAAGCGTGATCGCCACGGACAATGGCATTCAGCTTTCCAGCATCAAGGCGGTGAACGAGCACTATCCGCTGCGCGGAGAACTGAAAAGCGCTGCCGAGCCTTTCGGCCCTGAAACCTCAGGCGGCGGCCCCAAGCCCGGCGAGGCCTGGGTTGAAGCGCGGCTATTGCCGGCGCTGAACCTGAAGGTCGGTGACAGCATTGATGTCGGCATGAAGACACTGCGCCTGGCACGCATCCTGACCTACGAGCCGGATCGTGCCGGCAACTTCTACAGCCTGACCCCACGGGTGATGATCAACCTCGCGGACCTGGACGCCACCGGCGTGGTCCAGCCCGGCAGCCGCGTCAGCTATCGCGAACTGTGGCGCGCGCCACCAGGCACGACCGTGCTGCAAACCTATCGCGACCTGGTCAAACCCGGCCTTGCCGCCAACCAGCGCTTGCAGGATTCGCGGGACGGCAACCAGCAAATCGGCGGTGCCTTGGGCAAGGCCGAGCGCTACCTGAACATGGCCAGCCTCGTTGCGGTGTTGCTGGCCGGCGTGGCCGTGGCACTGTCCGCCAACCGTTTCGCCAGCCGACGCTTCGACGCCAGTGCCTTATTGCGCTGCCTGGGGCTGTCACGGCGCGAAGCGATGCTGCTGTTCAGCCTGCAACTGAGCGTGCTGGGCCTGTTGGCGAGCCTGGCTGGCGCCCTGCTCGGCTGGCTGGCGCAGTTTGGCCTGTTTTACTTCCTGCACGATTTGCTGCCGGCCGATGTACCCCCCGGCGGGCTGCTGCCGGCGGTTGCAGGCATCGGCACCGGGCTTGTCGCCCTCGCCGGCTTTGCCCTGCCCCCTTTGGCAGCGCTGGGCCGCGTGCCACCGCTGCGGGTGTTGCGCCGCGACTTGCTGCCTATCCCTTCCAGCACCTGGATGGTTTACGGTGCAGCGCTGTTCGCGCTCGGCCTGATCATGTGGCGTCTGAGCCTGGATCTAATCCTGACCTTCGCGTTGCTGGGCGGCGGTGTGGTGGCTGCGCTAATCCTCGGCGGGTTGCTGTTGTTGCTGCTGCAAAGCCTGCGGCGTTTATTGGCGCGCGCGTCTCTGCCCTGGCGTCTGGGTCTGGGCCAATTGCTGCGCCACCCATTGGCGGCGGCCGGGCAGTCCCTGGCGTTTGGCCTGATCTTGCTGTCCATGGGACTGATCGCCCTGCTGCGCGGCGAGTTGCTCGACACTTGGCAAAATCAGCTGCCAAAGGACGCGCCCAACTATTTCGCCCTGAACATTCTGCCCGCCGACAAGGATGCGTTTGGAGCCCGGCTTCTGGAGTTGCAAGCGCAGGCAGCGCCTTTGTACCCGGTGGTACCGGGTCGACTGATCAGCATCAATGGTGCGCCCGTGCAGGAAATTGTCAGTAAAGACTCCAGCGGAGACCGTGCCGTACAACGCGATTTGAGCCTGACCTGGGCCGCCGACCTGCCACCGGGAAATGTCCTGACCGCTGGTTCCTGGTGGTCGCAGCAACCAGGCGATGAAATCCCGGGCGTGTCGGTGGAGGCCAAGGTGGCCGAAAGCCTCAAGCTAAAACTCAATGACCATCTGGTGTTCACGGTCGGCGGTGAAAACCGCGAGGCCCGGGTCACAAGCCTGCGGACGATCAACTGGGACAACTTCCAGCCCAACTTTTTCATGATTTTCCAACCCGGCACCCTGAAGGACCTGCCCGCGACCTATCTGACCAGCTTCTATCTGGCACCTGGGCATGACCAGCAGATCGTCGACCTGTCCCGGGCTTTCCCGGCGGTCACCATCTTGCAAGTCGAAGCCTTGCTGGAGCAATTGCGCAGCATCCTTGCCCAAGTGACCCTGGCGGTGGAATACGTGCTGTTGTTTGTGTTGGCTGCGGGAATGGCCGTGCTGTTCTCCGGCTTGCAGGCCACGCTCGATGAGCGGATTCGCCAAGGCGCGCTGCTGCGGGCACTGGGCGCCGAGCGCAAGTTGCTGGTCAAGGCCCGGCGCATTGAATTCGGCTTGCTGGGTGCCGTCAGCGGTCTGCTGGCTGCACTGGGCACCGAGTTGGTGACAGGGGTGCTGTACCGCTACGCGTTTGATCTGGTCTGGCACCCTCATCCATGGCTGCTGGTGCTACCCGTGATCGGCGCGGTGCTGATCGGCGGTGCCGGGGTATTCGGTACTCGCCGTGCACTGAACGCCAGCCCGTTGACGGTACTGCGCGAAGGCTGAAACGCCAACGGCCCGCCTCTATGCGTAGAGTGCGGGCCGTCATCACCTACTTCACATATTCGATACGGGTGATCCACCAGCACACGTCTCCGCCAGGCGTCTGCACGATGGCCTCGTCGTCGACTTCCTTGCGCAACAACGCCCGGGCCATGGGCGAGTCGATAGAGATGTAATCCATTCGTTCGTAAATCTCATCGTACCCCACGATGCGAAAACGCTTGGTCTCACCCTGTTCATTTTCGATATCGACCCAGGCGCCGAAGAACACTTTGCCCTCCTGCTCCGGCATGTACTCCACCACGCGCATGTCTTCGAGGCGTTTGCGCAAATAGCGCACCCGGCGATCAATCTCGCGCAACAGTTTCTTGTTGTACTGGTAATCCGCGTTTTCACTGCGGTCACCCAAGGAAGCCGCCCAAGTCACTTTGCGCGTGGTGTCCGGGCGTTTTTCACGCCACAAGTAATCCAGCTCCTTTTTCAGCGCTTCGTGACCCTCTTTGGTAATCAGCTTGGTACTCAAACGCTCACATCCCCGGGCAGTGTCCAATGGTGCCGATACGCTGAGGTATCAATCCTTGGCGTCGGCTGGCAGGGGTGATGATAAATGAACCCGCAAAAGTAGCCAGACCACACAGCGCCTCTCTTCAACCCTGAACATCCAGTGCCTGGTCCAGCTCAAGAAGCGAGCCTCGCAAACGCTGGCGCATGACGGTCAGGTTTGACATCGCCAGCGCCAGCTTCTCGGCCTTTTGCCCAGCTTCCAGTTTCTGGTCCCGCAATTGCGCATCGCGTCTCTCGAACTCAAAACTCTTCTCATCCAGTTCGCTTTGCGCCTGCTGCAGGCGAGCCTGCCACTGCTCAAGCTCTTGTTCTCGCTCGATGAGCGCACGTTTTTGTTGCGTAAGCTCCTGAGCAACCTTTGCAAGATTGGTGAGTGTGCTGTCTACCTCCAGCAATGAGGCCTGTTCCATCGGGGCAATCTGTTTCGGCGACGGGGGCCCGCTGCGCTCAACCTGAGCCGGTGGAGTGTTGACTTCAACCGGCTCTTGCTCAGGCGGCTCTTGCTCAAGGGCCGCGACCACTGAGTCCATCGGTTCCTTATCGGCAGGCTCCTCATATTCGGGTTGCTGAGTTGGCTGAGGCAGGCTCGCGGGTCTGGTCGGCACCACCGTTTGCGAGGAGAAGCGAATGGACGGCACGATCAACGCAGCGCTTTCGATTGCCGGCGACGCGGGAGCAGTCATACCCAGGGTAATCACCTTCATCACCAGGGCCTTCTTGATAATCACTGAGTGGTGATCCTCAGGCCTGGCCGGCGGTAACTTGCAGCCTTTCAATTCAACGAAATGAAAGGGAATCGAACGCTCTGCAACCACCTCGGCCTTCGTGCCGGAAGCTGCAGCCATTGTCAGAATTTGCTTGAAGACCTGCATGGCCACTTGCAGATCATCCTTGGACTCGACCCCCCCTAAAAAATACCGATCGAGTTTTTTACGCATGGCAGCGATATAAACCCTGGAGTTACCGGGTTCGGTTTCTTCATCCAGGCTGTAAACCAGAAAGTTGGACGCGGTTTGAGCGACAGCAAACCCACAGAGGAGTGCACCATTGACCGGCGCATCCTGCCCGCTGTGTTCAAGAACAAGAGTACGTAGAAGCATCATGGTAATCGGGCCTCATTACAAAAGAGCAAACCTTACATAACCGTCGGATAAACATCCGACTATCTATAAGCCTCGAAACAGCGCAATTGTTTCAGCAAGTTATCCGTTTGGGCGTAGGACTTTTCTGTTAAACGTGTCCCTACGTTCCCAAAAGCCGTTATTAAAAGTAGGCTTTTTAAAGCTCATCCGTTCAACGCGAGCATGTTTCCTACACCTTGCCAAATTCACCCGGTAAAAAAATGCTCGAAGTAAGCGGCCTGACAAAAACACTGGGCAAGAAAAGCCTGATCGCCAACCTTTCATTTTCCGTTCAACAGCAGGAGTGCATCAGCCTCTTCGGAGAGAGCGGCGCCGGCAAAACAACGCTGCTGAATCTGATTTCGGGACTGGCAAAACCTTCCGCAGGACAGATCAATATCCAGGGAATCAATACCCAGTCCCACCCGGCTCAAGCAAGAAAAGCACTGGGATACCAGCTTCAAGACGGCCTCAATCATCACTTGATGTCTGTCAAAAACACCCTGGACTACATTGCCGCCATCCGGGGGTTCAGCGGGGCAGAAAAGCGCCGTCGTGTCGATCGGGCAGCGAATCGCCTGGAGTTGTTGCCTGCGTTGAATGCTCCAATCGATGCACTCCCCATCAGCATGAAGCGCAAAGTAGCCATCGCTCAGGCCATCCTGCATACACCGGATCTGCTATTGCTGGACGAGCCGACTGAAGGCCTGCCGCCTGATAAGCGACGCAAGTTCAGAACAATGATTCAATCCTTGGCCGAAGAGATGACTGTCATCATTGCCTCGCGTCATGCCGACGAGCTCTCCAGCCTTTGCACGCGAGCACTGGTCATCGCAAGTGGTGCGCTGGTCTCTGATACTCCGATGTCTGAATTACAGCGCAACTCTCGGCACTTCCAGGCCGTTACCCTCGCTGCAAGCACCCCACTGGACCTGCTGGCGCTTGCTGTATTGCCCGGCGTTGCAGGCATAGAAGAGGACCGGCATGCGCCCGGCACGGTGACCGTGCTCGCCATGCCGGGGCACTCCATTTATCCCCATGTAAACGCACTCATCACCCACCGCGGCTGGAACATAACCTCCATGAGCCTGGAATCGGGCCGCCTGGACGAAGTCGTTCGCCATCTGAGCCAAGAGGTGTCGATTTGAAACGGCTGCCTATCATTTTCAAACGTCAACTTGCCAGTTATGCCTGTGCACCGGGCACCTACGTGAGTGTTGCTGTCTTCCTTTTTCTGTGCACTGCGCTGGGGCTCTATACAAACCAATGGATGGAGCGCAGTAACAGTGACATGCATATCTTCTTTGAATTACATCCCTGGCTGTATTTGTTGCTGATACCCACACTCTCCACACACCTGTGGTCAGACGAACAAAACACAAGCCTGCGCGACCTCATGAAAACACTGCCGATCACCGCTGCCGAAATCGTGATCGGAAAATTCCTGGCGGCTTGGACTGTGTGTGGAATTGCATTAACGTTGATGTTCCCAGTTGTCATTGTCGCCAACTACCTGGGTACCGCCGACAATATCGTTATCGCCTCGCAATATTTTGGAAGTTGGTTGTTGGCGGGCAGTTATGTGTCCGTCGGTTGTTTTATTAGCGTGGTCACGCGCCAACGCGTTGCCATTTTCTTGCTGACATCGGGTTTATTACTCACCATCAGCGGACTTGCTTCGATACTGGATGCTCTTGATCACCAGGCACCCATTTGGATCATCGACAGTTTGATTTCGCTCAATCCGCTCTCTCGCTTCGGCAGTATCGACAATGGAAAACTGACACTTCGTGACAGTTTGTATTTCACGAGCATGATCCTCGCGTTTCTCAGTGCAACGATCGTCACGCTCAACCACAAGTCCAGTTGAGAAGGAAAGCGTCGTATGCGCTCCACTTTACTCACCGGTATGACGCTTATCGTCATGTCGCTGCTTTTCCTGGCATTTAATCTGGTCTGGATCAACAGCCTTCCCGATGTTCGCTGGGACTTTTCAGCGCATAAAAAGTACACCCTATCGCTACCGGCGCGGCAATTGCTGAAGGTCATGGACGGCCCGCTGGACCTGTATTACTTCAATTCACGCAATAGCCCCAAAAGAAGCCAGGCGATGAAACGCTATGGCGAGCACGTAGAGGACATGCTCAAGGAGTATGAGAAAGCGGCCAAAGGCATGATTAACCTGCATATAGTCGATCCTGCTCCATTTTCAGAGGACGCCTACAAGGCCGGGTTATTCGGCCTTGATGACAAGCAAGGTTTCCTTGGCTTGATTGGTACCCGCGCGGGCCAGGTCACACAGCGCATTGACGTCTTCAACCCTGAGCAGGAGGACGTACTTGAGTATCAAATCAGCCATCTGATCTACAAGTTGGTACATCCTCAGGCCCCCACTGTCGGCTTGTTATCCGGGCTGGCCCTGGATAAACCTGCAAGCCTGTTGCTGGAGCAATTGCATCAGCACTTTAACGTTGTAGACCTGAAACCGGATATCGAACAGATTCCTGGGTCGATAGGCACGCTAATGGTCGTGCATCCACACGCGTTGCCCGAGCGGGCCTTGTATGCGATCGAACAGTTTGTATTGAGGGGGGCCAAGTTAATGGTCTTCATCGACCCAATGAGCGAGATGGCAGCCAACACCGGGCCAATGGACTCAAAGCTTGATGGTCTGTTGACTGCTTGGGGGATACAGATGCCGAATGACCAACTGCTGGTCGACAGCCTTTACGCAACGTCCGCTTCATTCGGCCCTGGCAAGCCAGCAGTCGTGCACCCAGCCAGGCTGAATTTGCCGCGCCAGGCGATGGCAGCAAACGATATCAGCACCTGGGCGCTCAACTCGGTGCTCGTATCGAGCAGTGGCGCGCTTTCACGCATCAGGAAAAGCCGTACTGTGTTGACCCCCCTGTTGTTTAGCTCCAAGCAATCCGCGTTGCTGGACGCCGGGCAATTTGCATCAGCAACTGCAGTTGATTCACTCATCAAAGAGGTCTCAGCGCCTGCACAACCGTATCTGATAGCCGCTCGCCTCGAAGGGCCCGCGTACTCAGCATTTCCCGGTGGCATCCCGGGGCAACCGCCTGGCTTGCAGAAAGCCGCAAATATCCAGGTCGTAGTGGTTGCCGACACTGATTTGCTCGCAGATGCGGTCATCCGTTCTGCGCCCAACGACAACGCGCTGTTTGTCTTGAATACGCTGGATAATCTGGCGGCACCGGAGGTGCTTGCGAACGTGCGCGCCCTCCCGATAACCGACCAATCTCTACACCCGCTGGAACAAATGCGCGAGGCAGCGGCACAGGCCTACGCGCAAAAAGCCGGTGAAAGGCAGCGACAGCTTCAGCAGACGGAACAGGAATGGCAGCGGTTACCCCCAAGGAACACTGGCGTTGTCACCCAGACTGTTGATACCAGCACGCAGTTGCAAGCGCTCAACAAAGAACGCCTGCGGCTCCCCATGGAGTTGCAGGCGTTGAAGGTCGAGGCTTTTGCGCAAGTGCATCGCGCAGAGCGCAACCTGAAACTGCTGATGACACTCCCGGTACCACTGCTGTTATGCCTGATTGCCTGGAGACTGTTTCTGAACCAGCGACGGCGCCGAGCAGCATTTGCCAGCGCATTTCATTGATCGCTCAACGACGGGCAATCAACCCTTGCCGGGCGATGCGCGTGAGTTGGCGTATGACTTCTTCAGCGTTGTCGGCACTGGGTGCCTGGATGACCGCAAGGTCAAAGCTGTTATTGGCAAAACGAGCCAAGGAATCGCCATCCTCAACAAACTGGATGAGGAATGCCGAAGGTCGCCCTGTGCGGCGTGGCCATCCATCGAGGTAACGCAACAGCGTCGGCTGATGCTTGCCGCCCAGAAGGATTTTCGGATTGCGTTGAGTCAGGTCCGCAGTGATCGGGGCCAGGCGTATGAGGGGGCGTAGTGCATTCATCGTGTCGTGTCTCTGCCTCAAAAGTCTGCGGGCAGGTGAGAGGCAACACCGAACCAGCGCTTTAGCGGAATTTCGAAACCTGCACTGGCAAGTGCGTGTTTCTGTCGGGCTGCTTCGAGTCCCTGTGGCGCCCCGCAATTAGCTGTTTAAATCGGCGCATGAGAGGCATCCTAGAGAAGCCGATGGTGCCGTGTCAAGAATCACGAGCAACGAAAAGGCCCGCTCACGGCGGGCCTTTTCAGGTGTTGCGTAAAGACTTTGCGCAATATTCAGTGAGCGATGGCACGGTCGACGGACAGCTTGCCAGCACCTTCGAACAACACCGCCAATGCCCCCCCAAGCAAGGCCAGTGCGAACTCATAACCGTTGTTGGCCATGAACAGCCCGTTATGGATATGCACCGAAAAGATTGCAACCAGCGACAAAAAGGCCAGACCCAGCGCTGCAGGGCGCGCCAACAGGCCGATGATCAAGGCCAGGCCTGCGAAAAACTCAGTGCCTCCCGACAACACTGCCATCAGGGTGCCCGGCGCCAGGCCGATGCTTTCCATCCATTGCGCGGTGCCTGCCAAGCCGCCGCCGCCAAACCAGCCGAAGAGTTTTTGCGAACCGTGGGCCGCGAAGATGATGCCGACAAAAATACGCAGGACAGTCAGGCCATATCCGGCACGGGTGGACAGGACGCGGTTGATCAGTGGGCTCATGGTGATAATCCTTTTCAAAGTAGGGGTGGGTTGGCCGCTATATTAATCGGATTAAACAATGATAAAAGCGTAAAAAATGCCGAATAAATATCTATATTTTCGATTATTTCCGTGAGGCAATTTTCGCCGCTGGCGGCTCAAGGGACTCCCTTTCCCGATCAAACGCCAAATAGTATTTGTTGACGCTATTCACATAGCTGACGCCGCCCATTCCCACTTGCTCCATTGCAATGCGTTCAACCTGGAAAAACCATTGATTCGGGTTCAACCCCCGGCGACGGGCCTCCGCACGCATGCCCTGCACCCGCTCCGGCCCCATGTTGTACGCCGCCAGCACAAAGGCCATGCGCTCACGCTCGTTCAATTTTGGGCTGGAGAAAAATTTGCGACGGATCATCGCCAGATAGCGGGCGCCCGCCTGCACATTGCTGTCAAGGTTCTCGATATTGTTCACACCCACCCGCTGCGCTGCGGACGGCGTGATCTGCATCAGGCCGGTCGGGCCACCGCTGTTGCGCGCGCCGGGGTCCAGCGCAGACTCCTTAAACGCCAGCGCGGCGAGGTTCAACCAATCCATACCCTGCTCGCGGGCATGCTTTTGCAGCACCGGGCGCAGCTTTTCGAGGCGCTGGCGGTCGGCGCGGGCCAGAGGATTACGCACTTGGTAGAGGCGACGATAGATGCGTTGAAAGGCCACATCCTGGTCGGAGGGCGTTCGATAGGTCTTGAGGAATCGATCAATACTGGCGCGCAGCATCGAGGCATCCTGGCGCACGAACCAGTATTCATCACCCGGCTCGCTGATTGCCACCTGCCTGTCAAAACGCAGCTTGGGCAAGATTTTCGACCAGCGTTCGGCGATGGGTTTTTCGACGATGGTCAGGTGGAAGATCCCGGCCTGGACCATCTCCAGAACATCTTCCACGGCCAGGGTCGGGTCGACCCACTCCACTTTTACTGGTGGCCGCTTGTGCAAGGCCAACTGTTGGTTGACCTGGCTGATCGCATCAGCCGCCGCACTGCCAGTGGTCAGCGCCAGGGTGCGCCCGGACAGTTGCTCCAGCCGGGTAAAGCGCCGCTCACCCTTCACGCCCACCAGCCACAACGGCACGTCGCTGGCAATCGGGTCGCTGGTGCTGATCTTGTGCGCGGCTTTCACATCCAGCAATTCACCTGGGGCTACCAGGTCGCCTTCCCCACGGGCCAGCGCGCCAAGTAGCTGGTCTTTGGCCTTGGGAATGATCTTGAGGCTGATTTCCTCACCATCACGGGCGTGGCCGTTCAGGTACTGCTCAAAGGCACGCAGGCGATGGTATTCAATACCAATGGCCTGGCCCTGGACTTCACCGGAACTGTTTCGGCTCTGGTTGACCAACACACGCAGAGTGCGACTTGAGCGAATTTGCGCCAAATCGCGCACTTTACCGGGCTTGGTCACTTCCAGCGGCCCGTCCAGACGTGCGACCGCCGCCATGGGCAGCAATAACGTCAGGCACAACATAAGCAACGCCGAGGGTCGGATCATCCGCTCTCCGGAAAGAATACTGGCCAGTGCCGTCGTGAAAAACGAGACGCTGGAGGTCAGAAACAGAGCGCTTTATGCGCAGGCTTTGCGTGCAACGGCGGCAGGGTGGAAGACTTTCGGTAAACCACAATGTCGCTTGCGACGTTCAAAGACAGCTATAACTCGTTGTAGTTCTTAGTTTTTCTTATAAATCTACAGCTCTGATATGCTTTCCGGCCGCAGGCGGAGATAGCACCATGCAACTCATTGATATCGGCGTCAACCTGACCAACCCCAGTTTCGACGAGAGGCACCAGGCCGTTCTCGACCGCGCCTACTCCGCCGGCGTGCAACAATTGGTGCTCACTGGCACCAGTGTCGACGGCAGCGAACAGGCGCTGGAACTGTGCGAAAAACTCGACGAAAGCGGCCAACGCCTGTTCAGTACCGCCGGCATCCACCCCCACTCCGCCAGCGACTGGAACAGCGACAGCGCGCGACGCTTGCGCGGCTTGCTCAACGAAACACGCGTGCGGGCCGTGGGTGAGTGCGGGCTGGACTTCAATCGCGATTTTTCACCACGCCCGCAGCAGGAAAAAGTCCTCGAAGAACATCTGGCCCTGGCCGTTGAGCTGAAGCTGCCAGTGTTCCTGCACGAACGCGATGCCAATCAGCGCTTGCTGGAAATTTTGAAGGGCTACCGCGACCACCTGACTGCCGCCGTCGTGCATTGCTTCACGGGCGAGCAACCGGCGCTGTTCAGCTACCTCGACCTCGACCTGCACATTGGTATTACCGGCTGGATTTGCGACGAGCGCCGTGGGACTCACCTGCATCCGCTTGTCAGGGAAATCCCCCGTGGGCGTCTGATGCTGGAAAGCGATGCGCCCTACCTGCTGCCCCGTACCTTGCGCCCCAAGCCGAAAAATGGCCGCAATGAACCGGCCTATCTGCCTGAAGTGCTGCGCGAAGTGGCCCTGCATCGCAACGAGACGGTTGAAGACCTGGCCACACACAGTACCGCCTGTGCCCGCACGTTTTTCGGGCTGCCTGCCGTGGATTGATGCGGCGCATTGACCCATGTCAAAACCGGCGTCCTGAGTAGCGGCACAATAATGGCACCTTGCCAATGCTGTTTCCGCTATCAGAGAAAACCTTCCATGGGTGCCTGGCTTAGCAATATCTCACTGAAATACAAATTCTGGGCCGTCAACGCGGTCGCTTTCATCACCACGTTGCTGCTGGTGCTGTACGCCGTGCAGCTTGAACAACAGGCGCGCAGCGATGCGTCCCAAACGTCCGCGCAGGCACAGGGGCGATTGCTCAATGCCTGGCCTGCCGACAAGCCGCTGCCCAAGGGCGAGCACTGGCTGACGTTTGCGCGTGGCCAAATCCCACAGATTGAAAACCAGGATCTGTCAGCCCTGAGCACAGCCAACGGCTGGGTCGAACTCAATCGCATGCCACTGTTGGGTGAAAACCCGCTGATCGGTGCCGAATTGATCACCCGTGCCGATGGGCAACAGATCGCCGTGCTGGCCTATGGCGCCAGTTTGGGCCAGGTGTTCGGCGAGCGCTTCGCCAACTACGCCGTGGCAGTGTTGATTTTGATGCTGGCGATGCTCGGCGCCTCGCAGTTGTTGATCCGCTTCCTGCTCAGCCAGCTCAATACGCTCAAGGACGTGATGCTGCACGTCGAAAAAACCGGCGACCTGTCGGCTCGTGTGCCTTTGGCGTGCAAGGACGAGGTCGGTCAAATGGCCAGCGCCTTCAACGCCATGCAGGCCGGCTACCAGCGCGTGGTCAACACCGTGGCACGCACCGCGCGCCAACTGGACGAAGGCGCCGCGCGCTTGGCCACCAGCATGAACGAGGTGCAGCACGGCATGCTCGGCCAGCAGAGTGAAACCGACCAGGCGGCCACCGCGATCAATGAAATGACCGCCACCGTCTACCATATCGCCCAGCACGCCGGCGCCACCCGCGACCTGTCCCAAACCGCCGACACCCTCGCCGGCAGCGGCCAGGCAGTGGTAACCCGCGTGCAACGCTCCATCGCCGGGCTGTCCACTGGCGTGCAGCAAACGGCCGAAATGATCCAGAAACTCGCCGAGGACAGTCAGAAAATCAACGGCGTCGTCGGCGTGATCCACAGCATCGCCGAACAGACCAACCTGCTCGCCCTCAACGCAGCCATCGAAGCCGCCCGCGCCGGCGAAATGGGCCGTGGTTTTGCCGTGGTCGCCGACGAAGTGCGCAACCTCGCCAAGCGCGTGCAAAGCTCCACCGACGAAATCACCCGTATGGTCTCGGCGCTGCAAGCCGGCACCCGCGACGCGGTGGACTTCATGCAGGAGAGCTCATTCAAGGCCGACGACTGTGTGCAACAAGCCCAGGAAGCCGGCGCGGCCCTCGCCGAAATCACCGGCGCCGTGGCGCAGATGCGCGAGAGCAACACCCAGATCGCCGTCGCCGCCGAACAGCAAAGCCACGTCGCCGAAGAAATGAATCGTGCCGTGGTCAGCATTCGCGATGTGACGGAAAACACGGTGCAGCAAACCGTGGACTCGGCGACCACCAGCAATGAGCTGGCGACCCTGGCTGGAGAGTTGAGCAAGGCGATTGGGCAATTGAAGCTGTAAGACCTTTTAACCTGAAATCCTGCACCTACACCCGCCCTTCCATTTGCCGAAGTTTTCGGCGAAACGCCCTACTCGCTTGCGCGATTAGCGCTGACTTCTTTTCCTTACGAACCTCTGCAAAGTCCTCCGCCTGATCACACAGTGCGAGGGATTGCAGATGGTTTTTTTCGTTAGAGCCTTGGGCGTCACCGCTCTTCCCCTGTGGAGGCGCTGCGAATGACCAACGCTGCCCACATCACCTTTATCGAACACGAACTCAACGGCTTTCATCAGAGCCTGGCCGAGTATCGCCAGCAGATGAACGCCTGGTATTCGCGCGCGCTGGATGCCGCCAGCCATGCCGCGGATTTGCCCTCGCTGCTCGGAATGGAGCGGGTGTTACGGGTGGGTGACTCACAGACCGTGGTCAGCACCACCGACCCGGATGTTTTGGGCACCGTGGTCATGTGCCCACTGGGCGGCGAACTGAAGATCGAGAGCACGTTTGAATCGGTGTATGACGTGCCGATTGGCAATATCCCGGTGGAAGTGATCGGGCTGGATGACGGCAGCTCCACCGTGATCATGCTGGACGAACATGGCAAGGGTTCGCACCACTGCTCGGCGGGCAAACGCTATCAGGTGCGGGTGCAAGGCGGCGTTTCCGAGCAGCAGGTGGACGCGCTGTTTGCCTCCTACGCCGGGCTGACGGCGGACCTGGAACAGTGGCTGCGCGAGCAATGGAAAGACTTCAAACCCTATTGGCAGCAGTCGACCGCCAGCGCGATCGGCAGCGGTGTGTTGGCCGGCAGTTGGGCGGCGATCAAGGACGTGTGGGACAGCATCAAACTGGTGCAGGCGATTCTTGAAGACCCGTTGAAGTTCGGCGAGCAACTCGGTGACCAAGCCGCCCAGTTGGCGCAACTGGCCACCGACGCGCCTCAGGTCATGGAAAAAGCCATGTTGCTGGCCAGTGACGAGGCCGCGCTGTACCTGATGGTACGCACCGCAATGCTCTGGCTCGACGCGCTGCCACCCGGCGAGATGGCCGAGGTGGGGGCCGGGTTTGTGGTGTCGCTGCTGATCGATCTGGTGATTGGTGCGGTGCTGACTATCGCGCTGCCGGCGGCGGGCGTGGCTTATCTGGGGTTGCGGCTGGTCAAGCATGGCGCGCGGATTCTGGAGGCGGCGGTGGGCTTTGTCCGCAGCCTGCTCGGGATTCTGACGAAGTTCATGCAGGCGGTGGATCGCTACAAGGCCGTGGCGGTTCGCGGCGTGGTCGGCGGGCTGAAGCAAGGCACGATGCAGATGCGCTGGCGGGCGCGGCAGAACGCGGTGTTGAGGCAGAAAGAGCACGTGGATGATGTGCCTGCCTCGGGGAAAAACCCCGCAGGCGACGCAGCGGCTCCGGCTGATAAAACCGTGACTAACGGTTGCCCGGTGTCGATGGTGACGGGCGAGGAATTGCTGACCCTGACCGACGGCACGCTGGACGGGATTTTGCCGTTTGAGTGGACGCGGTTGTATCGCACCAGTGCGGTGGAAGTGGATTGCGGGTTGGGGTTTGGCTGGAGCCATTCACTGGCGCAGCGGCTGGCGGTGGCCGGTGATTCGGTGGTGTGGACGGATCACGAAAATCGGTCGACGGCGTTTCCGTTGCCGACGGCTTCGCGGCCTGCGATCACCAACAGCCTGGCTGAAGCGGCGATCTATCTGGGAACACTCCCCGATGAACTGGTGCTGGCACAGGACTCGCGGTTTTACCACTTTCGCGACGGTGCCCTGACGGCGATCAGTGATGCGTATGACAACCGCCTGCGGGTTTTTCGGGATCGGTTGGGGCGGGTTGAGCGGCTGGACAATGGCGTGGGGCGCTCGCTGTTTCTGCGCTATGAGCGTGGCCGCATTGTGGCGGTGGAGTACCAGATTGAGCGAGCCGAGGGGCCGGGCGAGTTTGTTTGGGTCACTGAGCAAACCGTCGTTTCCTACGCCTATGACGCAGTGGGTCAGTTAGTTTCGGCGACCAATGCGGTAGGCGAAAGCGAGGTTTATCGGTACGACGATCAGCACGTCATTCTTGAACGCCAACTGGCCGGTGGGGCGAGTTTCTTCTGGGCCTGGGAACGGTCCGGCAAGGCGGCGCGGTGTGTCCGGCACTGGGCCAGCTTTTCGCAGATGGATACACGGTATGCCTGGGGTGATGACGGCCAAGTCACGGTTCGCAACGCCGACGGTAGCCAGGAAGTCTACGTGCATGACAAGCGTGCGCGGCTGGTGCAGCGCATTGATCCGGATGGCGCCGAGCACTTCAAGTCCTACGACGAAAAGGGCCGGTTGACGGTTGAGCAGGACCCGCTGGGGGCGGTGACGGCGTATCAGTACGACGAAGCCGGGCGTTTGGTGGCGTTGTTTCCCGGCGAGGACGAGCCGACTTCCTACGAGCATGACAACGGTTTCGTACGGGTTGTGCGGCGTGGTGGGGCCGTCTGGAAGTATGAGCGCAATGATCAGGGCGATGTCACCCGTAAAACTGATCCTGATGGCAGCGTTACCGACTACAGCTACAACAAATACGGGCAACTGGCCGGGGTTTGGTATCCCGACCACAGTTGTCATCGGTTGGTGTGGAATGGGCGTGGGCAGCTGGTTGAGGAACAGCTGCCCAATGGTGGAGTTAAGCGTTATCGCTATGACGAACTGGGGAGGCAGGTTGCGCGTGAGGATGAATATGGCGCGCTGACGCAGTACCAGCTGGACAGTGTCGGTCGGCTGATTCGTGTGGTTCTGCCGGGCGGCACCACGCGGGAATACAGCTACAACCCGTACGGAAAAATCACCGCTGAACGTGATGAGCTGGGGCACGTCACCCGTTACGAATACGGCGACGGGCTGCATCTGATCAGTCGTCGTATTAATTCCGACGGCAGTCAGGTCAAGTATCGCTACGACAACACGCGGTTATTGCTGACCGAGATCGAAAACGAGGTCGGCGAAACCTATCAGCTGGATTACCACCCCAACGGCCTGATCCAGCAGGAAACCGGCTTTGACGGCCAGCGCACCGCCTACGTCTACGACCTCAACGGCAACCTGCAGGAAAAGACCGAACACGGCGACGATGGCAGTCAGCTGATTACCCGCTACACGCGAGACCACGCCGGTCGCCTCGTACGAAAAACCCTCCCCGACGGCAAAACCGTCGATTACACCTACGACCGCCAGGGCAACCTCCTCGGCGTCAACGACGGCCACTGGGCGCTGGCCTACGAATACGACCGCCAAAACCGCCTCACCGCCGAACACCAGGGCTGGGGCACCCTGCGCTACGGCTACGACGCCTGCGGCCAACTGAAAAACCTGCGCCTGCCGGACAACAACCGGCTCACCTTCAACCATGGGAAAGGTGGCGATCTAAGTACCGTCGAACTGAACGGCACCCCGCTCACCTCTCACCTGTTCAAGGCAGGCCGCGAGCGACAGCGCCAGCAAGGCCAGCTCATCAGCCACTACGGGTACGACGAACAAAACCGCCTGCACGCCCATGCCGTCACCCAGCAAAGAGATGATCTCTATCAGCGCCACTACGACTACGACAAAACCGGCAACCTCAGCCGAATTTTCGACACCCGCAAAGGCGAGCACCACTACCGCTATGACCCCCTCGCCCGCCTGACCCGCGTCGATCACTCACAGGACGAACAGGAACGCTTCGGCCACGACCCGGCGGGCAACCTGCTGATGCAGGATCGCCCCGGGCCGGACATCGTGGCGGGTAACCGGCTGGCGATTCAGGGGGATCATCATTACGACTATGACGCGTTCGGCAATCTGATTCGCGAACGGCGTGGCAAAGACCACAAACTCGTCACCGAATACCGCTACGACTGCCAACACCGGCTGATCGGCATCACCCGACCGGACGGCCAAACCGCCAGCTATCGCTACGACCCGTTCGGCCGACGCATCAGCAAAACCGTCGACGGCAAAACCACCGAATTTTTCTGGCAAGGCGACAAACTCATCGCCGAACACCACGCCGATCGCCACCGTAGCTACATCTACGAGCCGGACAGCTTCCGCCCGCTGGCCCTACTGGAAGGCTTTGGCGCAGAAGAAACCAAGCCCTTCTATTACCAACTCGACCACCTCGGCACCCCACAGGAACTCACCGCCCCCAGCGGCGAGATCGTGTGGTCGGCGCACTGCAAGGCCTACGGCAAAATCAGTCGGCTGGACGCAAGCAAAATCGACAACCCGCTGCGCTTCCAGGGCCAATACTTCGACGCGGAAAGCGGCCTGCACTACAACCGCCATCGCTACTACAATCCGGATCTGGGTCGTTACCTGACGCCGGACCCGGTGAAGCTGGCGGGTGGGATCAATGCGTTCCAGTACGTGCCTAATCCGACGGGATGGGTAGACCCACTGGGGTTGAGCGCAAACTGCCCACCGAAAGATAGGAAAAATCCAGAATGTGACAGACCTGAAGAACTGTCTGCACCGGAGGTTTCAAGGAATGGTGCTTTCAAACAAGCTAAAGCCGATGCGGGAATTCCGCGTACGCAACACCCTGACCCGGCATTTGACCCTAGGTTGGGGAAAACAAGGCAATATTCATTGGTATCTATGAGGGACAAGCAAAATAATGAAGTTGTAAATGAGCGAGGCATGCCAGTAATGACGCGAGAGTATGAATTCACTCGAGCTAACGGCACTAAAGTTTTGATTCAAGATCACGGAGCTGGGCATAAATTTTTTGGACCTGAAGGACATGGCGATCAACCGCCACATTTCAACCTTCGACCAAAAGAAAGGCCAAAAAATGGCAAATTAGAGGGTGCCAAAGACCACTACTACTTTCGAGGTAAGAAATGAAATTTTGGAACGAGCTTGAGAATTCTATTTTTTTTAACAAGGTATTTACCTATCCTGTAGAAATAGGGGAAATAACACTTTTCTCTGTAACCATTAACAATGACAGACCCAATATCGGTTTAGGGTTCGATATTTCCGAGCTTCCCGATGCACCGCCAAAGAAATGGATTATGGAGGGTTTCAATACATGCAGGATAGGTTTGGATTGCGGAGGCCTGAGCGATATAAAGATCATTAATATCCCTACTGGCGAAGCACTGAGAATGGTGATAACCAAATGCGAAAATTTTTATGACTTACGAGCTAACTCCAAAACGTCAGCCATTGAATTCAAAGCCAAGTATATTTCGCTTTGCGGACCCTCCGTATATATCAACGACCCGGACTCAGCTTGCTATTGATACGAGAAGAAGCGCACATAATCTGATTAATCCACGCGAATCAGATTATGTTTATGCAAAAAGGCACGTAGATACTATGGACCTCATAGCCAGGCTTGATTCGCCGCCCCGCCCACCCCCACCTAAACTCTGCCCATAGCATTTCAACGGACAGAGGACACACCACCATGGGCAAACGTCACCCCAACCTCCCCGCCTGGCAATGGCGCAACTACCCGCAAAACCATCAGCACCCGACCAACCTGGCGCTGCACCTGATCGCCGTGCCGCTGTTCATCATCGGGTTTCTGCTGATTGTTTCCGGGGTGTTCAGCCTGAGCCTGGTCAGTTTCGCCGTCGGTGTGATCGGCATCTTGGCTGGCCTGACGTTGCAGCGTCATGGCCACAGCCTGGAGGCCCTGGCCAGTGAGCCGTTCAGTGATCGTAAGGATGCCGTGCAGCGGTTGGTGGTCGAGCAGTTCGTGACCTTTCCGCGCTTTGTGCTCAGTGGTGGCTGGTGGCGGGCTTGGCGCCAACGCCACCGGCATTGAGGGTCAGGCGAAGACCACTACGGTTTGGCGGCTGATGGCGATCAGTTCGCCGGTCGGGCTCCAAAGGGCGGCGGCGGCGTGGCCGTAGCCGTCGCGGGCGTGTTCGATATTGACGTAGTACTGGCACCAGTCGAGGGTGGTCAGGTTTTGCAGGGGCTGGATGAATTCGATGGTCCAGGTCAGTGTGCTGCCCGGTGCCGGTTTTTTCAGGTGCGGCAGCAGGGCCGGGGGCCAGGCGTCGACCAGTGCAAGAATATGTGATTCGGTCAGCGGCTCTTCCTTCACATCACCGCGCAAACGCACCCAACCGCCCATGTCGCGGGATTTATTGCCGGTGAACGGCAGCCCGCCGACACTCCAGCGCATCGCCACGTGCTTCATGAATTCAGGCGTGACGCCCTTGATGTAGGGCAGTTCCTGGCATTCGTCCCAGTGTTTGAAGGTGGGCGGCGCTTCGCTGGCGACGTCAATTTCCGACTCGCGACTCGCGCCAAAGCTGGCCTGAACCAATGTGGCCACTTCACCGTTCTGCACCACACGGCCAAGCAGTTGGCTGACCGCCTTGCCTTCGCGCAACACTTCCACCTGATAACTGGCGGGCACATCCGGCGCCACCGGGCCGACAAAAGTGACGGCGAGGGAGCGCAAAGGACGACCTTGCGGCACCTGAGCGCGCAAGGCCTCGTATTGCAAGGCGGCCACCAAGCCACCAAAGGTGGCACGGCCCTGCGCCCATTCGGCGGGGATGGTCACCTCCAGCGGGTTGCGACGGGCGGCGTCGAGCAAATCAAAGAAGCGCATGGCGACCTCACATCAAGAAAACAGATGCACCGATCTTAACCAGCGAGCCTGCACGGCACAGCGCCTATTCCGGCCAAAAGCCGGACCGTTTCAGAAACAATCCTCTCTGAGCTTGTCCAGCACCCGGTCCGCCTGCCCCTCGGCTTTGGCCATGGTGCGAAGCCAAACGGCAACACAAGGTTGCAGGTCGGCTTGCAGTTCAGCCTGCGCCAGCCATTGCCAGCAATCATGCCAGTCCCCCAGCGCGCCTTGGGCTTTCTTCAAGCGCGACATGGCATTGGCGGGGAGTTTGTCCAGTTCAGGATAGGCCTCGGCGGCGTAACGCACGCGCTTGATCAACAAGCGCAGGCGATGGCGGTCGTGGCCGGGATCTTTCAAGGCTTCGTCGAGTTTCTGCCATTGCTTGCGCAGGCGTTTTTCGATGCGCGGACGCAGGCCCTTGAGCAATTTCTGATGTTCAGAGGCGCGGATAAAGCGAGGAAAAGCATCAAGGATCAACAACAGGTGCGCCAGCTCCGGGCTTTGCGCCACCTGGCGATACGCCTCGGGCTGCAGGCGCAGACGCCGGTCGGCCGCTTCGTGATAACCCTGCTCATGCAAGTACGCCGCCAGCACCTCACGGTCACGCAGCGGCGTGGTCAATTGGCCGACCGTGCTGGCGGCCAATTCGAGCTGCTCGACACCCGGCAGCCCGCGCAAAGGGCGCAACAAACTGCGCAGGCGCCGCACGGTGGTGCGCAGGTCGTGCAAGGCTTCATCGTCGGTAACGGCAGCGAGGCGAGCCTGGCAGCTCAGTAACCCTACTTCCAGGCCAATGACCTGAGCGACTAACTGATCGACCAAAGCTGACATCCCTTCCTCCCCTGACGATGAAAACCCCTGCACGGCGCTACGGTTTAACGCCCGGCGCGTGACTCACGAATATAGAAGCGCGCTTTCTCGGCCTTGTTGGAACAGCCTTCAAACGCTTCGAATTGCTGCTGGGTCTTGGCGCCCGTCAACAAAGACAGGGCCTTGGAGTAGCTCACCGTACCGGCAAAACCTTCGGCCTTGGCCAGGTCCAGTTCATGCCAAGCGGCATCCAGTTGCGTGCCACAGCTGTCGCGGTACGCGGTTTTCCCGGCACAACCGGCCAGGGCCAACACGATCACAGGCACACACATCCAGGCTTTCATCGATGACACCTCAAATAAAGAAAAACAGTCGTAGGCTGTAGACGTTGCCTACAGAAAAAAGTGCCTTGTCAGTCAGCCTCGAATCTAAAGCGCCTATCGCCAGAGCATACCCGAGCGCCGTGGCATTCCTGGAAAAAATATTGCCGGCCTTTGAAGATTGAAGCGCCCCCCTCAATGGGTGCATTGTGGGCACCTGCCTTGGAAGGGACATCGACCATGAAGAAACGTGTTGCCTTGGTACTGGGTTCGGGTGGGGCCCGGGGTTACGCCCATATCGGCGTGATCGAGGAAATCGAACGGCGCGGCTACGACATCGCCTGTATCGCAGGCTGCTCCATGGGCGCTGTAGTGGGCGGAATCTACGCCGCCGGCAAGCTGGATGAATACCGCAACTGGATCGAAAGCCTCGACTATCTGGACGTGCTGCGCCTGGTGGATGTGAGCTTTCGCCTCGGCGCGATTCGTGGCGAAAAGGTCTTCGGGCAAATCCGCAAAATCGTCGGCGAAATCAATATCGAAGAGTTGCGCATCCCCTACACCGCCGTCGCCACCGACCTTACCAACCAACAGGAAATCTGGTTCCAGGAAGGCTGCCTGCACCAGGCCATGCGCGCATCGGCAGCGATTCCCAGCCTGTTTACACCGGTGATGCAAGGCAACCGCATGCTGGTGGACGGCGGCCTGCTTAACCCGCTGCCCATCGTGCCGGTAGTGTCGAGCCACTGCGACCTGATCATCGCGGTCAACCTCAACGCCACCAACCAGAAACACTACCATTTGCCGGTGATCCCACGCCCGCCGGCATTCAAAAGCCGTTTCAACAGCCTGGCGAAATCATTGGGCTCACACCTGCCATTTCGGCGCAAACAGGCCGAGCAGTTGATGAAACTGGAGCAGGAGGCGTTGCACGCCCAGGCCGCCGAGATCAACCCGTGGCTGGACTCGGCCGAGCCCGAAGCCCAGCAGCCCGCTGCTGCACCGGAAAAAGAAGGCGCCCCCAAATCGGCGACCGGCTCGTTCATCATCGACAACGTGGGGCCGGCGTCACTGCTGGACCTGATCAACCAGAGTTTCGAAGTGATGCAGACGTCATTGGCACAGTACAAAATCGCGGGCTACCCGCCGGATGTGCTGATCAACGTACCGAAACGGGTGTGCCGGTTTTTCGAGTTTTACAAGGCGCCGGAGCTGATCGCCCTGGGGCGGGAAATTGCGAGTGACACGCTGGACCGGTATGAGAGTGAGCAGCGCTGAGAGTGTGAGTGTTGCTGATGACCCTTTCGCGAGCAAGCCCGCTCCCACATTTTGACCGGGTTCCATACTTGAAATGCGGTCAAAATGTGGGAGCGGGCTTGAACTGGCCTAATGATTTTGGACACTTCAATCGGGCGCTATGATAGCGCCCAAATCTGAGGTGTTTGGATATGCGTAAATCTTATTCGAGTGAGTTCAAGCTCAAGGCTGCCAGCATGGTGCTGGATGAAGGTCAGCCGGTTACCGAGGTCTGTGCCAGCCTGGATATTGGCCCTACTGCTCTGCGCCGTTGGGTCGATCAAGTGCAAAAAGAACGCTTGGGCTCGACTCCGGTGGGAGCCAAAGCAATTACGGCTGATCAACGAGAGATCCAGAGACTCAAAGCCCTGCTCAGGGAGAAAGACCTGGACATTGAAATCTTAAAAAAGGCCAGTGCTCTCCTGCTTTTGGACGCCAAAGATCATTCACGCTGATCGATGAGCTGGACGAGCAGTACGGCGTTAAAAGGTGTTGCCGGGCGTTCGGGGTTAACCGCAGCAGCTTCTATGCCTGGCGCCAGCGCCAAGGCAGAGCAAATCCTGAGCGGGAAAAGCTCAAAGCCGCGCTGGTCAGGTACCACAAGGCGTCGAGAGAGTCGGCGGGCGCACGTACCTTGTCCAAGGAGCTGCAAGCCAAAGGACATCGTGTCGGACGTTATATGGCTCGCAACTTGATGCGCGAAGCTGGCATCGCTAGTCGTCAGCGCAGGCGCCATAAGTACAAGTCGCCGGGCGTGGAGGCCTTGGTGGCGCCGCATATGCTCAAGCGAAAGTTTGATGTGACGGCGGTTAATCAGGTGTGGTGTGGCGACGTAACGTACATCAAGGTCGGCAAGCGTTGGATGTACTTCGCCGCCGTTCTGGATCTGTACGCTCGCAGGATCGTAGGCTGGTCGTTCTCGATGATTTCTGATGCCAACCTGACCTGCGAAGCACTACGCATGGCGGTGGAGTTGCGTGGCCATCCCCAGGATGTGCTGTTTCATTCTGACCAAGGTTGCCAGTACACCAGCCATAAATTCAGAAACGCGCTTGTGAAACATGGATTTAGGCAAAGCATGAGCCGTAAAGGCGAGTGCTGGGACAACGCCCCGATGGAGCGTTTCTTTGGTAGTTTGAAATCCGAGTGGGTTCCTGAAACGGGCTACAAACTGGAACATGAGGCCCGGGCAGACGTGCAGCGCTATGTCTCGCGCTACAACATCAGCAGGCCTCACAGCTATAACGACTACAGGTCGCCGGTCGTGAAGGAAAGGGTGGCGGCGTGAACCGTAATCAGTGTCCAAGATTACTTGACCAGTTCAGCTTGCTCGCGAAGAGGCCGGAGCAGACGCCAAAAATCTAAGTATTCAACAACCGATACCCAACCCCCGCCTCGGTCACGATAAACCGCGGCTGGGTCGGATCATCCGCCAGCTTCTGGCGCAGGTGCCCCACGACGATGCGCAGGTAATGGCTGTCTTCGGTATGGGTCGGCCCCCAGATATCCTTCAGCAATTGCTGTTGGGTGATCACCCGCCCGGGATGCCGCGCCAATTGCGCCAGCACCGCGTATTCCTTGCGGGTGAGGGCCACTTCGGCGCCGTCCAGCAACACCCGGCGATAAGCCAGGTCCACGGTTAACGGGCCAAAACGCAAGGCGGCTTCCTGAGCCTCGCCCGCTGGCGCCTGGCGCAGTAACGCGCGGACCCGCGCGAGAAATTCCTGGATACCAAACGGCTTGGTCACGTAGTCATTGGCGCCGCCGTCCAGGGCTTCCACTTTCTGCCCCTCACTCGCCCGCACCGACAGCACCAATACCGGCACCGTCGACCACTCACGAAATTCGCGCAGCACTTGCTGGCCGTCCATGTCGGGCAGGCCGAGGTCGAGCACCAGCAAATCCGGTTTGCTCAGCGCCGCTTGGGCCAGGCCTTCGTTGCCAGTGCCGGCCTCGATCACCTTGTAGCCCTGGGAGGCCAGGCTGATACGCAAGAATTTGCGGATCTGCGGTTCGTCATCAATGACCAAAATCGTCGCGGTCTGGCTCATGGTGTCCAATCAAAATCTGTGGAGAAAAGAGGGTAGCTCAAGGCTCGCGCTCCAGGCCAGGCTGAGTCGGCAAAGGCAGGAACAAAGTAATGCAGGTGCCGCGCCCCTCGATTCCGTCGGCCACACTGATACGCCCACCGTGGGCGCCGACCATGCCCTGACAGATCGCCAGCCCCAGACCGGTGCCCTGCCCGCCTCGATCACCGCGCGCGGCGGTGTAAAACATGTCGAAAATCTTCGCGCGCTCGTCTTCTGGAATCCCTGGCCCCTCATCGGCCACAGCGAAATACAGCTGGTCGTCCGACACGCCCGCATTCAACTGCAAACGACCGTGAGGCGGTGAAAACCGCGCAGCGTTTTCCAGCACATTGACCAGCGCTTGCTCGATCAACGCCGCGTGCACATAGAGCAACGGCAATTCAGGCGGAACGTCGGTGGTGACCTGCAACGGCGCCAGCACTGCGCGCAAGCGGCCGAGGGCGCTGCCGACGATATCGCCCGGCGACACCCAATCGCGCGCCAGCTTGAGCGCGCCGTGGCCCAGGCGTGTCATGTCCAGCAGGTTCTGGATATAACGATCCAGGCGCTCGGCTTCATCGCGGGTGCCTTCGAGCAATTCGCGGCGGTCTTCCAGCGGGATGGCCTCACCCAGCGCCAGCAGGCTATCAATGCTGCCGCGCATGGAGGTCAGCGGCGTGCGCAAATCATGGGACACCGAGGCGAGCAAGGCACTGCGCAGTTGTTCGGTTTCGCCGTGCAAGCGTGCTGATTCCAGCTCTTGCCCCAACTGTGCGCGAGCCAGGGCCTGGGCCAGCGGCTGGCTCAATGCGGTGAGCAAACGACGACGTTGACCACTCAATTCCAGACCCGGCTTTGGACTGACGCCCAACAAGCCCAGCGGTCCCTCTTCACCCGACAGCGGCCACCACCACCAACGCCCGAACGGCAAAGTGCCGGTGCCCATGCCGGCCGGCTGGTCATGTTGCCACGCCCAATCGGCGGCGGCGCGCTCGGCCTCAGTCAGGTTCAGTGCAGCGCCGGTCTCGACCTTCCAGCCACCCTGCCCGTCGCGGTTGACCAGGCACAAATCGAGGTCGCTCCAGCCTTCCAAATGGTGGGCCGCGGCGCTGACCACCGCTTGGCGGTCGGTGGCCGCCGTGAGTTTGCGCGACAGGTCCAGCAGTTCGCTGGTTTCTTCCTGGGTGTCGCGCAACGCCTGCAACTGCCGGCGCTGGCGCGCGGCGAGGTTGCCGGTCAAAGCCGCCATCAGCAGGAAGAACAACAGGGTCAGCACGTCTTCTTCGCGTTGGATGGCGAAGGAGAAATTTGGCGGGATAAACAGGAAGTCGTAGGTCAGGAACGACAACGCCGCACACGCCAGGGAGGGCCCGAGGCTGCTGCGTACCGCCACCAGCAACACGGCGGCGAGAAACACCAGCGAGATATTCGGCAGCGGCAGAATGCTCGACACGGCCCACGCCAGTGCGGCGGCGACTACGGTCGCTACCACCGCCAGGCCGTAATCGAACCACACCAGCCCCCGCACGTCCGGCAAACGCGGCGGCGCAGGAATGTCGTCGCTGTCGAGCACGTTGATCTCAAGGCCCCGCGCATTGCGCAGCAGGCGCGCCGCCAAGCCGCCGCCGAACAAGCGGCGGCGCCAACGCATCCGCGATTGCCCCACCAACAGCAGGCTGGCGCGGCGCTCGGCAGCATGCTGGATCAGCGTCTTGGCCACCTCGCCGGCACGCAGCAACACCACTTCCCCGCCAAGCCGCTCGGCCAGTTGCTGTGCGTTCTGCAGACGCAGCCGCGACTGCTCATCGCGCGCGCGGCCGTTGTCGATATGCACCAGGCTCCAGGGCAAATGCCGCCGCTGGGCCACGCGGCTGGCGTGACGAACCAGGCGCTCGGCCTGGGCATCGCCATCCACGCCCACCAGCAGGCGGCCGCGCACCGCCGGTGCGGCTTGGCCGAGCTGACGATAGCCTTGGGCCAAATCGTCATCAACATGGGCGGCGGCGGTCTGCATCGCCAGCTCGCGCAGGGCCATCAGGTTGGTCTGGGTGAAAAAGGCGTCGATGGCCGCGCGGGCCTGTTCCGGCACGTAGACTTTGCCGTCGCGCAGGCGCTCCAGCAACTCTCGCGACGGCAAGTCGATCAGCAACAATTCATCGGCTTCTTGAAGCACCCAGTCCGGCAAGGTTTCACGCACCTGCACGCCGGTGATGCCACGCACCTGATCGTTGAGGCTTTCCAAGTGCTGGACGTTAACCGTGGTGAACACATTGATGCCGGCGGCGAGCAATTCCTGGATGTCTTGCCAACGCTTTTCATGGCGGCTGCCGGGCGCATTGCTGTGGGCCAGTTCGTCGACCAGCACCAGTTTGGGTTTGGCCGCGAGCAGGCCGTCGAGGTCCATTTCTTCGAGCATCACGCCGCGGTATTCGCTGCGCAGCAAAGGTTGCTGCGCCAAGCCGCTGAGCAAGGCTTCAGTCTCGGCACGGCCGTGGGTTTCAACCACCCCGGCGATCAGGCGTACGCCCTGGCGCAGTTGAGTGTGGGCCGCCTGAAGCATGGCGTAAGTCTTGCCCACGCCCGGCGCGGCGCCGAGGAAGACTTTGAGCCGGCCACGGCCGTCCCGTGGCAGTTCGGCTAACAGGGCATCGGCGCGGCCGGAGTCGCTCATGCTTTGCGGTTCCTTCAGGTGTTCATTTGGAGTCTTTCAGGCCGCCATCACGGGCAAGCCCGGCTCCCACAGGGAAATGCATTCCAAAGGTGGGAGCGGGCTTGCCCGCGATGACGGCATCACTGCTTACAACTTTTCCAGAGCCATGTTCAGTGCCAGCACGTTCACCACCGGCGGGCCCACCAGCGGGCTTTCGATGTGCTCATCCAGCAAACGTTGCAGTGTAGCCACCGGCACATTCCGCGCCGCCGCTACCCGCGCCAGTTGATAGGCAATCGCCTGTGGTGGCAAGTGTGGATCAAGACCGCTGCCGGAGGTAGTCAGCGAAGCCAGCGGCACCGGGCCCTGGCCGGGGACCAGCTGTTTGTTGGCATCGTCAAAGATGCGTGTGGCCAGGGCCGGGTTGCTGGGGCCCAGGTTGCTGGCGCTGCTGGAAACCGTGGCAAACGCGCCAGCGGATGGGCGTGGGTGGAACCAGCTGTCACCCGTGAAATCCTGGGCGATCAGGCTGGAGCCGCGCACCTTGCCGCTGGCGTCACGTACCAGGCTGCCATTGGCCTGGTCCGGGAAGGCGACTTGCGCCACGCCGGTCACCACCAGCGGGTAGGCCACGCCAGTGATCAGGGTCATCAGAACCAGCAGGCTCAGGGCCGGGCGGATCATGTTAGTCATCTTGAATTCCTCAATAAATCGAGTAACCACTGTGGCGAGGGAGCTTGCTCCCGTTCGGCTGCGTAGCGGCCGTAGAATCTGGGACCGCTACGCGGTCCAGCGGGAGCAAGCTCCCTCGCCACAAAAAAATACGCCTCAGTTACACCAGGTGCAGCGCAGTCAGCAGCATGTCGATGGCCTTGATGCCCACGAACGGCACCAGAATCCCGCCCAGCCCGTAGATCAGCAGGTTGCGACGCAGCAACGCTGCCGCACTCGCCGCCTGCACGCGCACACCGCGCAACGCCAGAGGAATCAGCACCACGATGATCAGCGCGTTGAACACAATGGCCGAAAGGATCGCGCTCTGCGGGCTTTGCAAATGCATCACGTTGAGCACGCCCAATTGCGGGTAGATCGAGGCGAACAGCGCCGGCAGGATCGCAAAGTACTTGGCCACGTCGTTGGCGATGGAGAACGTGGTCAGCGCGCCACGGGTCACCAACAGCTCTTTACCAATCTGCACCACGTCCAGCAGCTTGGTCGGGTCGCTGTCGAGGTCGACCATGTTGGCGGCTTCACGGGCGGCCTGGGTGCCGTCGTTCATCGCCATGCCGACGTCAGCCTGGGCCAGCGCCGGGGCGTCGTTGGCGCCGTCGCCGCACATCGCAACCAGGCGGCCGTCGTTTTGCTCGTGGCGAATGCGCGCGAGTTTTTTCTCCGGAGTCGCTTCCGCCAGCACGTCATCCACGCCCGCTTCGGCAGCAATGGCAGCGGCGGTCAGCGGGTTGTCGCCCGTCACCATCACGGTGCGGATCCCCAGTTTGCGCAGTTCGGCGAAACGCTCGCGGATACCGGGTTTGACCACGTCCTTGAGGTGGATCGCACCGAGCAACTTGCCATCGGCACACACCAGCAAGGGGGTGCCGCCGCTTTGGGCGATCTTGTCGATTTCACGGGACAGCGCCGGTTGCAAATCACGGCGCTGTTGGCCGATGAAAGCCAGCAGCGAATCCACGGCGCCTTTACGGAACACGCGGCCCTGGTAATCAACACCGGACAAACGGGTTTCGGCACTGAACGGCACGGAGGTCAGTTGATCAAGCGTCGGCTCGGCCTGAGGGTGCAAGGCGCGCAGGTATTCAACGATGGATTTGCCTTCCGCCGTGTCATCCGCCAGGGACGCCAGCAGCGCGCCTTCGGCCAGGTCACGACCGCTGACGCCAGGCGCGGCAATCACCGCCGCGCAGCGACGGTTACCAAAGGTGATGGTGCCGGTCTTGTCGAGCAGCAGCACATGCACGTCGCCCGCCGCTTCCACCGCACGACCGGATTTGGCGATCACGTTGAGCCGCACCAGGCGGTCCATGCCGGCGATGCCGATGGCCGACAACAAGCCGCCGATGGTGGTAGGAATCAAGGTCACCAGCAGTGCGACCAGGAACACCAGCGGCAAGCTGCCATTGGCGAAGTGGGCGAACGGTTGCAGGGTGACCACCACCAGCAGAAAGATCAGGGTCAGGCCGATCAGCAGGATATCCAGCGCGACTTCGTTGGGGGTTTTCTGGCGTTTGGCGCCTTCCACCAACGCGATCATGCGGTCCAGTGTGGATTCGCCGGGGTTGACGGTGATGCGGATCAGCAGCCAGTCCGAGACCAGGCGGGTGTTGCCGGTGACGGCCGAACGGTCGCCGCCGGACTCGCGGATCACCGGTGCGGATTCGCCGGTGATCGCCGCTTCGTTGACCGCCGCGATGCCTTCGATGACCTCGCCGTCACCGGGGATCATTTCCCCGGCGGCGACGCGTACCACATCGCCTTTGCGCAGGCTGGTGGCCGGCACGACCTTGAAGGTGCCGTCGGCTTCCTTGCGGCGTGCGCTGAGGCCTTCGCTGCCGGCCTTGAGGCTGTCGGCGCGGGCCTTGCCGCGACCTTCAGCCAGGGCTTCAGCAAAGTTGGCAAACAACACGGTGAACCACAGCCACACCGCGATTTGCACGGCAACATACGTCGGTACGGCCGTGTCGGGCACAAAGCACAACACGGTGGTGAGGATGGCGGTCAGTTCGACCACCAGCATCACCGGCGAGCGTTGCAGCTGGCGTGGGTCCAGCTTGACGAACGCCTGGACCAGCGCCGGGCGCCACAAGGCGGAGATGGCGGTTTTGGCAGGCTCCTGGGTGGTTACAGGGGCGGCATTTTTTGCAGGCATATTCATTTTCATATCCCCTTAGAAGCCCATGCTCAAATGTTCAGCGATTGGGCCCAGTGCCAGCGTTGGCAGGAAGGTCAGGCCGCCCACCAGCAAAATGGTCACGGTCAACAGGGTCACGAACAGCGGGCCATGGGTCGGGAAGCTGTTCTGGCCGATCGGTGCGGTTTTCTTCATCGCCAGGCTGCCGGCCAGGGCCAGAACCGGGAGGATGTAGCCGAAGCGGCCGATCAACATGCCCAGGCCCAGCATCAGGTTGTGGAACGCGGTGTTGGCACTGAAACCACCAAATGCCGAGCCGTTGTTGGCACTGGCCGAGGTGTAGGCGTAGAGCAACTGGCTGAAGCCATGGGGGCCGGGGTTACTGATGGCACCGGCCGGGCCAGGCAGGCTGGCGGCGATGGCGCCGAGCACCAGCACGCCAACCGGCATCACCAACAGGGTCACCACGAGCAATTGCACCTCCTTGGCCTGGAGTTTCTTGCCCAGGTATTCCGGGGTGCGGCCGATCATCAGCCCGGCGAGGAACACCGCGATCAACACGTTGAGCAACATGCCGTACATACCGGCGCCGACACCGCCGAAGATCACTTCGCCGACCATCATGTTGACCAGCGCCACCATGCCGCTCAGCGGGTTGAGGCTGTCCTGCATGCCGTTGACCGAGCCGTTGGACGCCGCCGTGGTGGTCACCGACCACAACACAGTGCCGGTGGTGCCGAAGCGCGCTTCCTTGCCTTCCAGTGGCGCGGTTTGCTCGACGGCCGGGTTGTTCAGCGTCGGGTTGGGCTGGTATTCGGCCCACAGCGAAGTCGCGCCGCCGATCAGGAACAAAGCGAGCATGCAACCCAGGATGGCGCGGCTCTGACGCAGGTCTTTGACGTAATGGCCGAAGGTGAACACCAGCGCCACCGGGATCAGGATGATCGCCGCCAGCTCGAACAGGTTGGCCCATGCGGTCGGGTCTTCAAACGGATGCGCCGAGTTGACACCGAAGAAGCCGCCGCCGTTGGTACCCAGTTGCTTGATCGCAATCTGGCTGGCCGCCGGGCCCAGTGGAATCACTTGATCCACGCCCTGCATGGTCACCGCGTCGACATAGTGCGCGAAGGTTTGCGGCACGCCCTGCCATACGAGGAACAACGCCAGCACCAGGCACAACGGCAGCAGGCCGTAGAGGGTGGCGCGGGTCATGTCGACCCAGAAGTTGCCCAGGGTCTTGGTGGATTTGCGACCGATCCCACGGCACAAAGCGACCAGAACTGCGAGGCCGGTAGCGGCGCTGACGAAGTTCTGCACGGTCAGGCCGACCATCTGGCTGAGGTAGCTCAGGGAGGCTTCACCGCTGTAGGACTGCCAGTTGGTGTTGGTCATGAAACTGATCGCGGTGTTGAAGGCCAGCGTCCATTCCTGGCCCGGCAATTTCTGCGGGTTCAGTGGGAGATAATCCTGAAACAGCAGGATCGCGAACAACAGCACAAAACCTGCAAGGTTGAACGCCAGCAAAGCCAGCGTGTATTTCTGCCAGCTTTGTTCCTGATGCTCGTCCACGCCCGACAGGCGATAACACGCGCGCTCCACGGGGCCGAACACGGGCGTGAGCCAAGTGCGCTGGCCTTCCATCACGTTGTAGTAGAACCGCCCCAGGGCCGGGGCCGGGATCAGCACCAAGGCAAAGAAGGCAATGATCAGCCAATAGTCATAACTGTGCATGGCCAGCTCCTAGTTCCGATCCGCGCGTAACAGCGCAACCAGCAGATAAATGAACAGCGCCACGGCCAATAGCAGTGACACCCCGTCCAGAACGCTCATGGAAGTCTCTCCGAATTGCGGCGATTGCCGCGTGTAGGGCAATTGTCGGCAGGAGTGGCGTAAAGGAACGAGAGCGAGGGTATGGGCGGGGCGTAAAGACGGCGTAAAGAGTGGGTTTATGCGGGGTTTACAGGGGGATTTGCAGTGGGTTGGAGGGCCTCATCGCGGGCAAGCCCGGCTCCCACACTTGACTGTGTTTAAGCAAGGCATGCGCGCTCCACTGTGGGAGCGGGCTTGCCCGCGAAGGCGCCAGCTCAGTCACCACAGCACTTATCTGGTGCAAAGCAGGCAAAATTCAAACGCAAAACCGTCGCACTGGCGACAGTTACGCCGCTTTACGACAATGATTCTCAGGCTGGCATGGCCACTGCAACACCCTGACTCATTCCAACCGGTTCAGGGAGAGCAGCACAATGAACACACAACTCAAACCCACCTTGGGCACCTTGCACCTGTGGGGCATTGCCGTCGGGCTGGTGATTTCCGGCGAGTACTTTGGCTGGAGCTACGGCTGGGGCGTCGCCGGTACCTTGGGCTTTTTGGTCACTTCGCTGATGGTCGCGGCGATGTACACCTGCTTTATCTTCAGTTTCACCGAGCTGACTACCGCAATTCCCCATGCGGGTGGGCCATTTGCCTACAGCCGACGCGCCTTTGGAGAGAAAGGCGGCTTGATCGCCGGCCTGGCGACATTGATCGAATTTGTCTTCGCCCCGCCAGCGATTGCCCTGGCAATCGGCGCCTATCTCAATGTGCAGTTTCCGGCACTGGACCCCAAGCACGCGGCCGTCGGCGCCTACATCGTGTTCATGGGCCTTAATATCCTCGGCGTGAAACTGGCGGCCACCTTTGAACTGGTAGTGTGCGTGCTCGCCGTCGCCGAGTTGCTGGTGTTCATGGGCGTGGTCGCCCCCGCCTTCAGCTTCAGCAACTTTGCGCTCAATGGCTGGGCCGGCTCCGACACCTTTGGCGCACCGGCGATTGCCGGGATGTTTGCCGCGATTCCGTTTGCCATCTGGTTCTTCCTCGCCATCGAAGGCGCAGCCATGGCGGCCGAGGAAGCGAAAGACCCCAAGCGCACCATTCCAAAAGCCTACATCAGCGGCATCCTCACCCTTGTAGTCCTGGCCATGGGCGTGATGTTCTTCGCCGGTGGCGTGGGCGACTGGCGCACCCTGTCGAACATCAACGACCCGCTGCCACAAGCCATGAAAACCGTGGTGGGCGACAGCTCCGGCTGGCTGCACATGCTGGTGTGGATCGGCCTGTTTGGCCTGGTAGCCAGCTTCCACGGCATTATCCTTGGCTACTCGCGCCAGTTCTTCGCCCTGGCACGCGCCGGTTACTTGCCATCTTTCCTCGCCAAACTGTCGCGCTTTCAGACACCTCACCGGGCAATCATCGCCGGCGGTGTGGTCGGCATTGCCGCGATCTACAGCGACGGCTTGATCAACCTGGGCGGCATGACGCTGACCGCAGCAATGATCACCATGGCGGTGTTCGGTGCCATCGTCATGTACATCATGAGCATGCTCAGCCTGTTCAAGCTGCGCAAAACCGAGCCGCTGCTGGAACGGACCTTCCGCGCGCCGGGCTACCCGATCGTGCCGGGTATCGCGTTGGTGTTGGCTGTGGTGTGCCTGGTGGCGATGGCGTGGTTCAATGCGCTGATCGGTTTGATTTTCTTGGGCTTCATGCTGGTCGGCTTTGTGTACTTCCAGATGACAGCGCAAGACCGTGCCGACGCGCCAGCGGATGCGATGTTGACCGGGCTCTGAGGTTAACGAGGCGGAACAGGCCTACACTGAACTACTCAGAAAGCCTGTGACTCAAAGCTGTTATTACCGTGGGAAAACTCTCCCCCGGTAGTCCGCCTCAAGGAGAGCCTTATGCCGTGGTATGCGTGGTTGATTTTAGTGGTAGCGATCGGGTCGATCGTCGGTGGGCTGTTGATGCTGCGTGACAGCGCCAACAAGGTGGAACTCACCGACGAACAACGTAAACGCGTGGCCGAGCGCAACGCCCAGGCAGACGCCAAGGATGCGCAGGACCGCTAGGGCGTTTTACTCCCACGCCGCCTTGGCAATGTGCAAGCCGTGCTGCCCCTTGTAGGCGGCACGCTCAGGCTGGCTCCAGCCGTTGAGCAACTCATCCTCCAATCGATAGATCTCTACGCCCAGTGGACGGCACACCGTCAACGGGTCCTGCGCGTCCGGCCCCCACATCGGCAGCGACAGATCGCCCCCCGGGCAGGTCGACAACGCACACAGCAGATCAATCTCGGCAAAGAACTCCAGGTAATCGCCCTTCTGCGCCGGGCAGGCTTTCATGAAATACATGTCGTCATGATTGAGGCCGGTGCACTGGAAAATGTTCAGCACGTCATGCACATCGAATTCGGTCAGGCCGTGAGGCAGCACGGCGCGGGTCAGGTTCGAGTGGCAATGATGGTGGAAGTCTTCCCCGGTCAGCATGCGGTTCACATAAGGGTCGCAGCGTGTGCCAAGCAAATCGTGCAGGCGGCCGCCATGTTCATCGATGCCGTAGCTGGCCAGGCTGTCATCCGTAATGGTTACCAAAGGACGCAAAAACGGCAGGTTCGACCACAGACGGTCATGGGTGCTGACATGGGCGCCCTGCAACTGGCGCGTTCTCGCAGCCCACAGGCGTTCGCGAGGGTCGTTGGCGTTCCACACGTTGAAATCACCCACCTGCGGACCTACAGGCGTGGTGACGCGAAATACATGCCCGGCCGGCACCTTCCACGCCCTGCCCGTGCGGATCGGCACCTCGAACTGCTCGATCAGCGTGCGCTGGTCCGGCCGGTCACGAATGCGCTCGTAGAACGCCTTGTCCACCTGCAGCGCGGAGCCTTTGCTGACCTGATAAGCGGCCGGGTAATCTTTGTACATGGGGCAATCCTCCATCAAGGGTGATCAAACAGGGCAAGGGAAAGGCGTTCCGAATCGTCAAGGTAGGAGCTCATCGCCTCCTCGGCCGCCAATTTATTTGCTTGAGCCAGCAACTGGTAAATCTCAAGGTCGCGCTCCAGCCATGGCGATTGGAAACGCTGTTCATCAGGAGCGGCACAGAACACCAGCCGCAGTTGGGCTATCACCTGGGCAAAAAACTCATCAAATAACGGGCTGTGCATCAACCCGACAATCTGCTGGTGAAACACCAGGCTGTGGGTGGCGACTGCTCGCCAGTCCTCACGCTCCCGCGCCAGGCCTGTCGCCTCGATGGCGTTTTGCATGCGCTCGGCTTGATCCTGCGTCAGCGCGTGGCTCTGCGAGATTGCCCGCAGCTCCAGGGTCCGGCGTACGACGAACAGGTCGCGCACCTCTTCACGCTCCAATCGACGGACCATCACGCCTTTATTGCGCACATAGCGTGTGAGCCCCTCTTGCCCCAGGCGATGCAAGGCCTCTCGGATAGTGTTGCGCGAGGCGTTATAGGCTTTCACCAGGTCCGCCTCGACCAATGGCATGCCCGGCAGCAAACGCCCGCCGATGATGTCGGCACGTAATTCCAACGCGATCTGGTCAGCCAGGGACAAACTGAGTGTCATCACCACCTCAAGATTGTTGAACAATGTCTGAACCAAACGTAATCACTTTTCATGCCAACGCAGACGGGCACTTTTCTGAGTGGGTAAACCCCTCAATTTAGTTAACATGTGCGCTCGTCCCCGAGGCAGTCCTATGCGTTACTCACAAGACCATAAAGCCCAGACCCACCAACGCATCATCAAAGAAGCGTCCGTACGCTTTCGTCGCGATGGCATTGGTGCCACTGGCCTGCAGCCGTTGATGAAGGCGCTGAACCTGACGCATGGTGGCTTTTATGCGCACTTCAAATCCAAAGACGAACTGGTGGAAAAGGCTCTGCAAGCGGCGGCAGCGGAACTGGATGCGCATTGCGAGATGCTGTTCAACCAGGAACGGCCGTTGGATGCATTTATCGACAGCTACCTGTCGGAATGGCACCTGACCTCGCCGGACCAAGGCTGCCCACTGCCGACCATGTCCTCCGAATTGGGGCTGCGCGGTCAGCATAGCTCGACGACAGATGCGGTACTCGAGGCGCGGTTGAAGCAGGTTGAGTCAGTATTGAAAATCGACAACGCTGATGAAAAAAGCCTGGTATTGATGTCGACCCTGGTGGGGGCGCTGGTACTGGCAAGAAGCGTCGAAAATCCCGAGCTGGCAACACGCATCCTTGAAGTGGTACGCGGGACATTGAAAGATCAAGTTTCTGATGAGGAAAAGACCGGTCAATGACCGGCCTCTTGCATTGCACTCAAATTCTCAGTTGATTGCGAGCCTGTCGCGGTTCTTCTCGAGCAATGCCTTGCCGATACCCTTTACTTCCAACAACTCGTCAACCGCAGTGAACGGGCCATTGCTGTCGCGGTAGGCGACAATCGCCTTGGCCTTTGCAGCTCCGATACCGAAAAGGTCACGGCGCAGGGTTTCGGCATCGGCGGCGTTGAGATTGACCTTGGCCGATTCTTCGCTTTTGGTCATTTGGGTGGCGACCGGAGCAGGACCTTCCGGCTTGACTGCCGGCGCCGCGGTGGCACCCACTGAAATGCTGGTGAGCAAGGCGAAGATAAGGGAAGAAATGTAGGTGTTTTGCATTGGTGACGCTCCATGACATCGGTAAGAGAAAAGCAGCTTTCCGAAGCTGCCTTTCTAACTTAGATGATGCTGGGAGAGAGTCAAAAATGGGTGGGTTACAGGGTATTACCCATTCGCCCGATGCAAACTCAAAGCCTGAAATCAACAACTGATTCCAGGATGAGGCTCGGGCGATAGCCCGACAACGCCTTGGTCGTCATAAATCCCGTCAACACCGCACAGGTTTTAATCCCGAGAGCCTGGCCAACCTGAATATCTTTGCCTGTATCGCCAATCATCCAATCGCCTGGAGTTAAATTCGAGACGTTTTGAATGATTAATGACTCTTTGGACTTGTTTTGCTCGGTAATCATTACATTAGTAAAATACTCTAGCAAACCCAGCGACTCCAGTTGTGCAAAAACCGGACTAACATGCTGGCGAGCCGTGCACACATGCAGAGTGGCCGAACGTTTTAATTCCTCCAATGCCTGGTGCATGCCTGAAAAATTGGTATCGATCTCAAGCATTGTTTGGCTCTCAATCAAATCCATCCATTCCTGGCGAAACTCCACTACCTTACGCTCATCGAACCCAAAGTGATTACTCACTATTGTTTCATTGGAAAGCCCAGAAAACTTAAAGTCCCAATACTGATCAAATGTAAGCGTAGACTGCGGGACCAATAATTGAAAGAGCCGGTGCAAGCGCGCCTTGGAATCGATAAGCGTCCCATCCAGATCAAAAATGATATTCATCCGAGACTCTTAAAATGAAGAAATTCAACACCCAAGCCGATATCAAAATCCGTCTCATCAGGCAACAAATATTTCTTTAACCGAAACGTATCAAAAACAAAATCCCGCTTGACCCCATTAAAATCTCGCTGCACTACCTCTACTGGGCCGTCACTGAGGGCAATCAACTTATCCAAAAGAGTTTTGATAGACACGGGGTAGCCACCAACGAGGTTTATTACGTCGACGGTATCTTCTAACTCTACAGCGGCTAGTATTGCACGAACAACATCATCGATGTAGATGAAGCTCCTCAGCTCAGCACCGTCACCATATAACTCAACAGGCTGTGCTTCAAGAATACGCCTAATCGTTTTAGGTAGAAACTTTTCGTACTTTTCCTCGCCTGGACCGTAAACATGACCAACACGCAGAATATGTCGTGCCAGTTTTTTCTCAGCGGTGTATACCGAAATCATTTGTTCGCAGTAAAGTTTCGACCAACCATACAATGTAGATGGCAGCGTCGCCGTTGACTCCGAAATAATCGTATCCACCGCATACACATCAAGTGTGCTCGTAAACACAATCTTGCGCAATGAGTCGAACGGAAGATTCAGCAACTTCTCCGTAAACGAAATATTCCCATTACAACCGGCAATGACATTAGCCTCTGCACCTGTTTTTGGCGTGTAGGCCCCAGCATGAATTACGATTTGAACCGTTTTTATTTTAGTTATATCATCTGGTCCAAGTCCTAAATCGAGTAACTTATTATTATAAACAATGCTATGGCATTTACGGGTAGGCTCCGAACTGAAGGCGATCACATTGGCACTTCCCCACTTTGCCAATGCAGCATCCAGCAAACGCCCCCCAATAAAACCAGTGACCCCAGTAATCATGACAATCATGGGAATATAATCTCGTCGCGAATACCTTGTTCGGTGGTGAGCACCGGCCGAGTGTCCATACCGCGAAGCCACATCAAGCCATCGGGCAAAGGGTTAATTGTACGGTCGAGCTGCGGAAGCTCGCCATACAGTGCAATATCCTTGAAAATTTCCGGCATGTTCAAACCGGCCTCGGTGAAAAACTGAACAGTTGTAAAGAAACGTGAAATATTAATTTCTGTGGGGTTGGGTACGCCATCAAACCCATAGGCCATGTCTACACCGAAAATACCGTGTGGCTTTGACGAAACTGATTTAACGCAGTTGATAGCAATTTCGGTTGCTTGATCGTTGGTACACGTTACTCCAACTTTTGTAACGCCGGTCACACCGGAAATGCTTCTGTTCCCATGAGTCCAGCTTCGACGTTCACGGGATTGAGCAACAACCAGCTCACCATGATTCCAAATGGAAAGCCACGTAATGGTGTCAGGCGTTAGTAGCTCTGCCGCCACAAAATCCCCCCAGCCTTTATAATGGTCAATCCAAGCCTTCGCGAGGGTGAAATCATTTGTTGGTATAGCGCCCTTGCCACCGCCACCAATAGAAGATGCGCGAAGCCAAATCTTCCCGTCAGCATTACCAAGCTCTTTAAACGCCTCTTTCAGATCATGCTCATTATTAATCATGATATTACGAGGCACGGGCACACCCGCGCGCTTGAACGCTTCATACGATTTATGCTTATGCACACAAGTGTCGATAACATCATGCTCTGGCATGAAAATTTTTGTGCCGGTCGCCTGAATGTCGTCGCGGATCAAAGACGCGTGAAAAATTTCGAGATCATTCTGAAAGTGCACCAAATCTGGCTTTTCAGCATTAAGCAACTGAATAAGCTTTTCTTTGTACTCAGGAGCATTAGCGTAAGGAATATAGAATTTCTTGCTCGCCTTCGACAAGGCGAGGTCTGAAGGTTCGGACCCCATGCCAATAACGACTTCTCCTTTTCGGCCCATCAAAAGGGAGTTGATTACGCCTTCGGAAGGAGCACCACCGGCCCCTGCGATAAGTATTTTAGACATTCGAAACTCCCTATGAAATATAATATTGAAACTGTGCAAAAAAATTATTTAATGACCAGAATATAAGCCCGTGCCGCTTTCCGTAAGCTGTTTAGCTGGAACAAGCGTTCAACAAATCACATCATTCCAAACACTAACCCCTGAAAAATCAAGGTTCGAGTCGACGCTGTAGATAAATCCAGTCAACGATTTCACCATCCGGGCTGTAACCGCTGACCGTGTCACGCAACAATTGGCGGACGCGGTTATAGTCGTCCTGATCGACGGCGGCGAGCAGTTCGGAGAGTTTTAACTTGAGAGCCTCCCACGGCAGGTGATCTTCGTTGGCACTCATGATCATCGGGTGTGGGGTGGCAACCACATTGTCACCAATCAACAGCTCTTCGTAGAGCTTCTCCCCCGGACGTAATCCCGAGAACTCGATAGCGATATCACCGTGAGGATTTTTGTCGGAGCGCACGCTCAAGCCGGACAAATGGATCATTTTCTCGGCCAATTCGACAATCTTGACGGGTTCGCCCATATCCAGCACGAACACATCTCCGCCTTGGCCCATTGAGCCCGCCTGTATAACCAGTTGAGCGGCTTCCGGAATCGTCATGAAATAGCGGGTAATTTTCGGATGAGTGACTGTAAGCGGCCCACCCGACTTGATCTGCTTGTGAAACAACGGGATAACCGAACCGGAAGAACCCAGAACATTGCCAAAACGCACCATCGTGAAACGGGTCTTGTTGACGCGTGAAACGTTGGATTTATCACCAAATAGAACCGGGGCGAGCTCCCGGCTCAAGGCCTGGAGCGTCAGTTCAGCAAGGCGCTTGGTGCTACCCATTACATTGGTTGGGCGTACGGCTTTGTCCGTAGAAATCAAGACAAAGTTGGAGGCGCCTGCCTGAAGTGCTGCCTGAGCTGTATTAAGTGTGCCAATCACATTATTGAGCACACCTTCCGCAATATTATGTTCGACGATAGGAACATGTTTATAGGCAGCCGCATGATAAACAGTGTCTACGTGCCAGGTTTTCATAACATCAAGCAGCTTCGACTGATCACGTACAGATCCCAGTATCGGCAGTAACTTGACCGGCAACGAGTTTCGAGTAATACGCTGTTCCAGTTCAGACAGAATACTGTAGAGGTTAAACTCGCTGTGTTCGAACAACAACAGGGTCGTAGGTTTCAACTCCAGAATCTGCCGACACAGCTCAGAGCCAATAGACCCGCCCGCCCCGGTCACCAAAACACTTTGCCCCTTGATGCAATGTTCAAGCAATTCATCTTGAGCTGGCACAGAATCACGACCGAGCAAGTCAGCAATATCGACTTCCTGAATATCGTCAACCTTGACCCGTCCGCTGGCGAGGTCCATGAAACCAGGGACGCTGCGGACATGGAGCGGAAAACCTTCCAGGAAACCGAGCACTTCACGACGCCGACCGCGGCTAGAAGACGGGATCGCCAAGAGAATTTCCTGAGCCCCGGTAACATCGATCATTCGCTGAATATGCTTGGGTTTATAGACCTGGAGACCGGAAATAACACGATCCGAGATAGTGGTATCGTCATCGATGAATGCGACAGGCCGCATGACGCGCCCCATACGCAGTGCCGCAACCAATTGGTTACCTGCCGCTCCGGCCCCATAAATGGCTACACGTGGTAATCCATCCTCACGGCTGGTAAATGGCACATGTTGGGCAGCAGCAAACCAATCGCCCAGGAAATACTGGCGCATGGTCAAGCGCAGGCCGCCTACCATGATCAGGCTCAACCACCAGTAGTTAAAAATAATTGAACGAGGAACGACATTCTGATGGTTGCTGTACCAGTAGACGACCACTCCCAGGATCAGTGATGAGAGGCTGACGGCTTTGATAATAGCGACCAGTGCATCATTGCCGAAATACCGCATTACAGCGCGGTACATGCCGAAGCGAATGAAGAGCGGAATTGCGATCACCGGTGCGGCCAAAAATAGCCAAAGATGCATTTTGACAGGGTTGATCATCTCATCGATACCGAGGCGAACAACAAACGCCATCCACAGTGCTAAAAAGACCAGGACAACATCCGCACATACCTGAATCAATCGTTTTTGATGACGAGGTAGTTTCAATAGCCAAGTGCGCAACCGGTTAATCATGATTCACCTACGGTCCATGCGTTAGATCAAAAATTCTTGTCGACCGCGCAATAAACGCAGAACAAAAAGCACATTACACAATGCCTGCCAAAACAGACCATTCGTCGACGTCACCCTAAATTCAATGGGAAACACCGTCCCGTTTGAGCACCTTCAAGGCTGTCAAAAACAGGATTTTCAGATCAAAAAAGAAATTCATATTTTTGGCGTAATAAGCATCATAGCCAACCTTAACCGGTATCGGCAACTCATCACGCCCGTTCACCTGCGCCCACCCGGTGAGTCCCGGACGGATCAGGTGTACTCCTTGTTCTGTACGTAACTCTATCAGGTCAGCCTGGTTGAAAAGCGCGGGGCGCGGCCCGACAAAACTCATATCGCCTGCAATGATACTCCACAATTGAGGCAGTTCATCCAAGCTGGACTTTCGAAGAAAGTTTCCAATTGGCGTCAGATACTGAGAAGGGTCCGATAACAAGTGCGTAGCCACTGCAGGCGTACCGGTGCGCATTGAGCGAAACTTGGGCATCCTGAATACCGCGTTATTGGCACCCACGCGATCCGACCAATACAACGCGGGGCCCTTCGACGTCAATTTAACTGCCACCGTAACAAGCACAATTGGGATCAACAGTATGAGCAGGGTAAACAAGCTCAATACAAGATCAAAAAAACGCTTCATCTTAAGCACCAACCTTTCAATTCAGAGCTATTTAGTTGAGTATCTATTAAAAATTCTTGAGCATCGTTCAAGGGACTGAGACAACCGCTGCGCGACAGCCCTTTTACGCAAAATGCAAGGATGCTCAATAAAATGCCAGGACAACACGGCTGGAATAAGTGCAAAAGCGAAAGCCACAAAAATCATGGTAATCGGAGATATCCCCTTCCAGAGGTGAGCCAGGATTTCTTGAGTTGGAAACGCATAGATGTAGAGACCGTAAGAATAGTCACCCAACTTATTGTACTGCCGGGCAAACCACTGCGTATTGAAGCCAACAAAAAAAACGGAATAACTCCAGGCCATCACGAACGCTTCGACAAAAACAGGGGTCTTGAACAACAACAACGCCCCCAACCAAAGCCCTGCCATAACGCGATAGTCCAATCGAATGTTAGATTTGTATGAATACAAGACCATCCCGACTACAAATGCAAAACTCCATTGCACCCACATACGAAGCTGCAGGCCGGGTTGGATATAATCTTTCTCCAAAAGAAATTTGAATGAAAAATAGAATAAAACATACGCGACAAAAAACAACGAGATCCAGCGTACGCGCCTGAAAAAGCCAACAACGCCAAGCACTAAAACCATGGCATACAGCGTAGCTTCATAATACAAGGTCCATAATGACCCGTTTATCCCCGGGTAAGGATTATCTTGAAAAAGCCCGGGCAGCTGAAAGTGAATATCCTTCAGTTTCAAATTAGCTGTTATATAACGGTATACTTCCTTTGAGGAAAAGTAGTCACGCGCATTCATATCAGTAAAAAGCGGACCAATTACCAAAGCGCTTAGCACCAGAACAACCAATAGCGCTGGGTACAGCCTCAAAATCCTTGCGACTACAAAGTCAATATTCGTTTTCGAGCGCTCGTAGCTCAACGAAATAAAAAACCCTGAGATACAGAAAAAGGTGAATACACCCAGGCCACCCAGGGAAATCCCAATCTGCGCTACAAGCGGTTCGACTTCGCTGGCGCCGCGGGAAAGCGGATAAGCGTGGGAAACCAGTACAAAAAGCGCCGCGACCATGCGGATAAAATTAAAGTTATTATCCCTCGACTTCAGCAATTCAGACAGATTACCCATGGCTCACTCCGGCTTTTTGAGCACGATAATGACTTGCCGTAATAGCAAAAGCCCGGTCAACGCTAACGGGTGGTACCCAACCCAGGCGCTCCCGCGTATCGGTGATATCAACCTGAAGCGAGCCGCATAAACGCTGCAGGAAGTCCTTCTTACCCACAAGAGAGGCAGCCAGGGACAAAAGAAATTGTGGAAACGCAAACAGGCGAGACTTCTTGTTCATGGCCACTGCCAGCTTTTCTAAAATCTGAGCGATCGATAAGTCTTCACCATCACTCACCAGAAAGACCCGGTTTGCCGCAGCGGGATGATGAATGCAGAGGCAAATCAGGTCGACCAGGTTATCAATAAAAACCAGGCTTCTGCGATTGTTAATGGTACGAAATGGCAGAGGCAGCCCTTTGTCGACCGTCGCTATCATCCTCTCAAAGTTCGCTTTTACGCCCGGCCCGTATACCAGCACAGGCCTGATAATCACAACGTCCATTGAAACCTGGTTGGCCAATGCCAAAAGCGCTTGTTCCGCTTCCATCTTGGACACACCATAAGCGTCAAGAGGAGCAGGTGCGTCTGAGGAGCTAAATGCCCGGCTCACCTCGGTCTCTTCACCATTGACCTTGACAGAGCTTATAAAAACAAACCGCTTTACCCCTGCCGCTGCTGCTTGCCGGGCAAGGTTCAGCGTGGCGTCTACATTGACCTCACGAAACGCCTGCAAAGGGTTGGCATGCGTTTCGTTCATGATATGCGCCCGTCCCGCCGAGTGAATCACTGCATCCACCCCCTTTAACGGAGCAGCCCAGTCATTTTCTCCCGACAATGACTCAACCCTATGATCCTCTACACCTGGCAGCGTCGTGGCAGCAGATTTACGAGTCACGTTGACGACCTGATACTTGGCGCCCACGAGAGCACCCAAAATCGAGCGCCCCACAAAACCAGTGCTTCCAGTAAGAAGCACCTTGGGCATTTCAGACGTGGGCGCGCCGTTCAAATCATCGAGCATATTCAAGCCTTATCAGACGACAGCAATTGTTTGAACAATTTATCATATTGAGCAGAAACCCCTTCCCAACGATAACGACGCACCGCTATCTCATGCATTGTTTCACTCAGCACCTTGCGCTCGGACTCATCACCAAAAAGACGAGTTGCATGGTTTGTCAGCTCTTGGCAGGAAGAAAAGAATTTGGCGCTGTCTTCGGTCGAGGCTCGATTGAAGGACACATCAAAAGCGATAATCGGCAAACTCAACCACATTGCTTCCACAAGCGAAGGGTTGGTTCCACCTGCACTGTGACCGTGAAGGTAAATAGTGGCATTACTGCGCAACGGGCTCAGTTCATCGCCATTGTAGATCGGGTCCAGCAGATGCAGGTTGGCTGCACTTGAGTACTTGTCCTGAAGCGCCTTCCCGTATTCACTTTGCTTCCAATTCCCCACAATCACCAAGGGCAGGCCACTGGCATGAAAAGCCTCGACAATGATGTGAATGTTGTTTTCAGGCTCAATCCTGCACACGGAAAATGCATAGGGCTCACGAAGGAACGGGTAACGTTCCCTATCGGACTCGTCCAGCACACGCGTCTTCGCCTGATCCCCACCGTAGGCAATAAGGGTGCTTTCACGGCCGTATTCACTGCGCACATAGTCCTGAAGCACCTGATTATCCGTCACCACGGCATCAGAGTACTTGACGGCGACGGCCTCTGAAAACTTCAAGAACTTTTTCGCAAGCGGCGACCATTTCGCGCGCTTCCACTCATATCCATCGATATTTACGACAATTTTCTTTTTTGTCAGCATCTTGATGAATGGAAGTGCAATGCAACCCGACACCCCCAAAATCACCAATACGTCGTTCTTACGATAGGCATGCAGCATGCTGACAATATCATAAGGGATACTTTGTACACCGTTGGCCTTTAACGGTACGTAAATCAGATCAGCATTGCCGTATTTCTTGGGCTGAGACGAGTAGGACTTTGAACTGCAATACACCGAAATATCGTAATCGCGATCCAGGTAGGTTACCAACTGCTCAGACAGGGTCTCCCAACCACCATACTGTGCAGGAAGACCGACCGTGCCAATAATTGCAAATTTAGTTCCCATCAAACACCCCAAGCACACCACTTTCGAATTTTTCACTTGAGAAACTAAGTGACTTCAACTTTGCCGCTTCAGACAAGCTATAACACACTTCAGGATTGCTCTGGAGGTATTCAAGTTTATCGGCTATATCTTTGACACGGTCAGAAGACATCAAATACCCTTCAACGCCATCCGAGACAAGTTCAACTGGCCCACCTACAGGAGGAACAATGCACGGAATACCAAAAGAAAGCCCTTCGAGAATTGTCAAACCAAATGTTTCGACCCATTCATCCGGCTTTGAAAGACTGAGTAAAACACTCGCCCTTTGATAATGAGGGACAACATCTGAACAACTTGAAATAATTTCCAAATTGCCGGAAAGGGTAATACCTGAAAAAAAATCAGCCACTTCAGCGTCAGTCGCCCCAAGCACCAACTTCATCTGGATAGCCGGGTTATTACTCAGCAATTTAGCAAGCTCGACAAACTCATTGACTCCTTTGTAGGATTTCAAAGAGCAGATCATCAACACATTAAATTTGTCTTCCGTGAGAGCCTGATAGACGTGACGTTGAGCTGCAGCCTCCATAGCATAGGGAACTGAATTATAGATCACGCGGCTGTCTACATTTGAAAAGCCCTCAGTTCGCGCAAGAAAATGTGAAACAAAAATATTTTCACTTGAACATTTTTGAACGACCCAACGCAAAAAAACCTTTAGCGGCTTTGGGCGAATTGATGTTTCATGAATATGATAAACAACCTTTATTCCAAGCACCTTGCCTGCCAAAGCGGCACCAAAGGGAAGCAAGGTATTAACATAAAAGACTGCCGATTTATTTTTATACCGCAGTAACTTAAGAAACAGAACAAGTTGCGAAGCACTGTAGCTAATCAGCGTCAGCAGTTTATTATCAAAGCGCTTATAAAAATAACGCCTCTGAATACAAGACACTGAAGACAAAAACCCAGCACTCCCCTTGCCCCCCAAGAATAGCTCGGCCTCAAATCCTTTTTTTGACACTGCTTCAACAACCTGGGAAAGAACTTTCGGACTTCCACTGTAGTCATTCAACAAATGAAAAAATATAATTTTTTTCACTACACATCCTTTTAGCTACGTTCTTTAATACGCTTTGCCGGGACGCCCGCATAGATCGAATTAGCGGCGTATCGCCCTGCTTTTAAAACTGCCCCGGCTGCGACAACGCAACCCTCTTCCAGGACCACTCCATCCAGCACCGTGACTTTGGCACCAATCCAACAATTATTACCTATCTGTATACCTTCATTGTTGACACCCTGAAGGCGGATAGGCATTGAGGGATCAGAAAAATTATGGTTTTCAGAGTGAAAGGAAACGTAGTTCCCAATGATTGTATCATCACCGATGGTGATGCCTCCGGCGCAACCAAGAAAGCTACCGCTGCCTATGCCCACATCATTACCCACCGACAAGCCCACGCCCAGCTTTGTCAAACTGCCGGTACATTCAATAATAACATTTTTCTTCAAGGAAACCCCGCGACCAAACGTAATCCCGTTGACCGCCAAAGCATCGATAAAGCAACCGTCATCTACCACCAGCCCTCTACCTGCCTGAATCATCGAACGAGCCTTCACGGTGACGCCTTTCCCCACCAGAATGACAGACAGTTTTCTAAACTTTAAAAAACCATTGACCGCCATGAGTGCTTTTGACACTGCAAAATTAAATAGGTAACCGCCAGGAATTCTATTATCTATTCTTATGGCTCTCTTCCTCACTTTCAAAGAAAGAAACTCGACCAGCTTTATCAACATGATTATCACTCTTTAAAGGACGAAAAATATGAACGAAGGAAGCCAGAGTGCTTATACGAAATGCTCTTTCTAAGAGCCGATACAGCCAAGTACGCCTCCATCACCCAACGAAAGAGAAAACCTTTTCGCTCAAAAACAACCCTAAATCCTCGAATCATTTCCTGAAAGCGAAAAATTGCGCGCTCTGGGCTATCAGACGTATGCTCGGATAGATCATGCTGCAGAGCAGTGTCAAGCACATAAAAGTGAGAATAATAAGATTCATACCTTACAAAAAAGGCAGTGTCTGTGACATAAAATTTTAATCGCTCATCGAACAAGGGTGACATCTTTTCATAGCATGTTTTTCTGAATATGACGCCACTATTAATCGCAAGCTTGTTAACTGAAGAGTTTAGCCCCGCATCGACCGCGGATGAGAGACGGCCGAGGAACCAAAACCGCTCGCCCGGACTTACGAGCCTTTCCCCTGAGTAAATCTTGGGCAGTATCACACCAAATGTGTCAGCGGGCGATGTCCCTTCAAACTCTAACGCACTCGCAATAGCATCGACATAATTTTGACTGGAGTAATCTGTGTCATCATCAGAAATCATGAAATGCGTTGCACCACCGGCAAAAGCCTTATCGGCGACTGTATTATAAATCTCGGACAAGCCATTATTACTGCCTTCCAGCCACGTCAAGCCATCTCTTACAAGGCAGGGAGAGCACTCTGGTGTGTTATTCCACACAAAATATTCAACCTCAACTCCTTTACCTTGGAAATAATCAAAATTTTCCAATAAAGTTGTTACAGCAGCAGAATTCTCATAATGCCTTTTATAAAGAACAATCAATATCGAAAGTTTAGTTTTTACGATATTTTGAGTCATACATCACCACCACTATAACCAGCGCAAAAAGGTACAAGACGACACTATTGGTATATGACTGAAAGAAGAAGCTACTCAGAAAGAACGGGTAACTGATGATCAGGTAGTCCGCAACACCCGCCATGAAGGGACTGTTGCCAAGTCGCAATTGCTGGGCAACCGCGACAATTTTGCTGTAAAAGAACACGAGGCCGATCATGATTGCCAGCCCTATGTAACCAGAGGAAGACAACAGGTTCAGCCAAAATGAATCAAACCAGTAGGCTTGCCCCGGCCCGATCGCACCGAATCCCAAACCCAATGGCATCGAACCTAACGAGCCCAAGACTTCCGACCACTGACGCACCCGATCCAACGCAGACAGGTCTTCGGTATAGCCCAATGCGAGGTAAATAAATATTGAGCACGTAAAAAAGAGAAGATAACAGTACCCCAAAAATGAGATAAGCCCCCTTCTCTTGAAACACTGCAGTACCGCAAGAAAAAATACAGCGGACACCATTCCAATTGCTGCGGTTCTGACCGAGCCATATATAATCAGCGCAGTCGAAAAAAGCGCTACGACCAGGTAAATCAAAAAGCTTAGGTTATATGCCTTCTTCCTGATAGCCTGCACAAACAGGCAACACGCGAAGAGTGCCGTATTAAGTACAAAGGCATTAAATTCAAGCGTGCCAGTAAAAAAACCCGACATTCTTGCATTGCCGTCCCGCATGGAATTATAAACTTCTAGCTCAAAGCCTTTCTCAGACAGTAATGGCCAATACCAAAACTGTTCCGCATCACTGATACTCAGATACTGATAAACGCCATAACCGCCCGAAACAAACGTCATCGTCGCAAGCGTAAAAAAGACCAGTCGCAGTTTGGTTTCCAAATTCAGCTTCCTGCACACTGCGTTCAGCATCAATGCAAAGAGTACAGGCATGGCAAATGAACGAAACATCCGAAATGACGCGTCGGATAGTTCTCCACACATCGAATAAAAGAAAATGAAAAATACGAAAACAAAGAGCTGTTCTTGGTACTGTTTGGGTATCGAATGGCGAGTTCCGGCTTGAAAAAACGCGATCAACACTGTGAGAAGAACGTAATACAAGACTGCACCTTCGCGCCATGCACCAACGGCGGAAGGGGCATGAAGCGTCAAGATTACATAATCCGAGAGGACCAACATTATTATAAAAAAGCGCAGCCCCAGCGCCCTCATGACTTACCTGACCTTACATTATTTACAGCAATCTTTTTCAGCCTCAGCACTGCCAACTTCACAATCACTTTCATTTTCTGCACAGCATTCAATTCAAGCAGCAAGCTATACAAAAACCGTTTATCGAAATCCATCAACTTCGAGACAACCAGTGGCGGAATAGCCGAGCTAATCTTCCCCAGCTGCTCATAGACAGCAACATCTCCCGTCCAAGTCACATACTTTTCCATTTCGTTAACACTTACAGCCCCGTCGTACAGACACGCTCTATAGCGTGATTTGACAGCCTCGTAACCATTCACGGCGAACACTGCCGCAATAGTCTCTTCGTCATTATCACGCAGTAAAATGCTTTCGATGAGTTCGTCGACACTTACATCTTTCAGGTTATCCGCTGGCGAGTAGCCTTGTATGGGGGCCCGCAGCCCAACGCACCGACGACCACTGACCAGTTGCTCCGCAAAGGCGGTGCCTCCTGGTGTAGGATAACTATCAACGTAAAAGTCAGCATCCTCCAAAAGCTTTAAATAGCTTTCATAGGGTACTGACGACAAAATCCTGAACCGGTTGCCGTACCGAAACTTAAGTGGCCACCACCAAAAATTAGTGTAGGGGTTGGCACCCACTATCCAGAACTTCGCATTTTTAAACTCAGATAGAACCCGATCGATCGCCGGCCGTAGATCGTAGTTTTTAACAGGTTTGAACTTGAACGGTGAGGCCGCGCTGAAAAAATTCAGTGCGTCCGTTTTCGCTGGCAAGCGATGCTTTTTTGATAAGCGTTGACTGGCCAGCGGAATTCCAAGAAATGACTTTTCTCCAGAGATATTTTTTTTCATGTCCCGGTGTCGCCCGAACGTACTTATTTCAAAATATACGTCTGCAACCGAACTACCATAAGTAAACACATGGTCGGCATGATTGACGAAAAATATCTTTGTACTGCTAACATTTTTTACTATGGCGCATGCGATAACAGAAACCATGTCATCGGGATGGATATGTAACACCACCCTATTATAAATCTTTAAACAGCCAACAATTTCAGCAATCATCTCCAGCGGAGTGCCTGGCTTCACGCCTCTGCATTCCTCAAAAAACTTCTGGGTACGCTCAATAGCCTTTTCGTCGCTTACCCGGGTAATTAAAAGATCCGGTTTATCCACGTGCATGGTCGAAAGTTGTTCCATGAGCCGGGTGTGCCCACCGATCAGATAAGGCTCCGAGATCACATGAATACAATCCTTAACAGCCGCTTGAAACTCGCCTTTCGGTAGGATGGCCACGCAGCGCTCAGTTAATTCAGTCTCCAGCTCGGGATCGTCGTAGATTCCTTTGTCGACAGACCATAAAATAGCGCCATACACTTCCGCAAGCTGGATGCTTTTATTGATATCTTTTTGCGTTAAAATTAAATCGCGAATTGAAGATAGCAAGCGACTCATAGGCAAAAAGACCTCACACTTCAGTATTTTTATTTAGCTTTCTATAAATTAGAAAGTACATAACAATCAGGTAGATACCATAGTTGAGCGCGTGAGCCCATGTCACCCCAATCGGGCCGCCCAATTTTGTAAGCACCACCGTCAAAAAATAGAACCCAAACGCAAAAATAACTTCTGTCAAGATGTACATCTTGACCATAGCCTTACCCAGCATCAGATAAGCCAGTATCCAACTTGCAATTTTTAGAGTATCGCCCAACATCTGCCAGGCGAAAAAGTCTCTCATCGGGCTGAACGCGCTGGTGAAGAGCAGGCCAATGATAAAGTCCCTTAATAGGTAGATTGTCAAACCACACACCATTGCTACCGGCAGGATCAACTTATAACCTTGAAGAATCTCCCTCTTGATCTCCTGAGGGCTTACCAACTCTGACAGCTTCGGAAGGAAATAAAGACCCAGCGTGGTTGTCACGACCAGCAGATAAGCCGTGCTTAACCGCCACATGGCCTCCCAATACCCAGCCGTTTCCCAGCCAAACTCCGCCCCCAAATAGTTCCGTACCAGAATATGGCTGACCGGTACGCTAGCGGCTGTAGTCAGTGCCATAGCGGTAAATTTCGTCAAATTTATCGCTGTCTGCTTATCCATACGTCCCAGAAAGTTAGACATCCGAAACCACGGTGTTCTGTAGCACAACAAGCAGGTTACGAAAAAAGCAATCGACTGATAGAGCACTAACGAGATCAAGGCACCATATAGGCCAAATTGCATAACCATAATAATGGTCACTGCCAGGGAAAGCAGGCTTCCGCCGATATTGGCCAATATATACCGGTTGATTTCTTTTTTGCCGTTAAGAATAGCGAGCAACAAAGAATTAAAGGAGAAGAATATGACCGTGGCCGCACACCAGATAAAAACACTATAGAACGACTCATCATTGAAGCACCAGACCGCCAGCGGTTTGCTAAATATGACGATTAAAGCAGATGTCACAATCGACCCAACGAAAGCGATAGTACCTGCGGTACGCCACACGCGACGCTGCGCGCCTTCATCCTCTTGATACTCGGCAGTGTATTTGGTCACGCCGGTGCTGATAGCACCGGTAGAAAATGTCGTCACCATTTGAACAGCATTTTGAAACTGGCCTAACGCGGCATACCCAGACGGCCCTACATAAATGGCGAGCATCTTGTTAATGCCCAACAATGTGAGCATTTTAATAATGACAGCAATGCCGTTGAGAAAGCTTGTTCGAAGCAGTGTCATATCAGGCTTCTACAGAAAAGCTGTTACAGGCATCAACGACTTGCTGAGCCTCGGCATCTGTCATCACCGGGCTAATTGGCAAACTTAATACTTCCCGATGAATGCATTCGGTAATAGGGAATGATTTATTATAAAAGTCAGCCCCCACGTAGGCTTGCTGCTGATGCGGCGGGATAGGATAGTGAATCAGTGTTTGAACACCGGATGCCGCCAGGTGGGTCTGCAGCGCCTCGCGGACCTTCGAGCGCACGACAAACAGGTGCCACACGTGTGAGGTATGGTTCATGACATCCGTGCCTGAATCCAATGGCATTTTGATTAAAGGATTCTTTATTCCCGCCATATAGATCGCGGCTACACGCCGGCGCGCTTCGGTCTGTGCCTGCAAGTATTTGAGTTTTACACTCAACATGGCAGCTTGTATTTCGTCCAAACGGCTATTCACACCCCGTACAAGATTCTTGTATTTCTCGTGTGAACCGTAGTTTCGCAACGCCTGAATCATACGGACCAACTCTGCGTCACTGGACGTAATGGCGCCAGCATCGCCCAAAGCCCCCAGGTTTTTACCTGGATAAAAACTGAAGCCGGATGCATCACCCCAATGTCCCGCACTTTTACCAGCCACTTGCGCACCATGCGCCTGAGCGGAATCTTCAAGTACGAGCAGCTTCTCACGCTTTGCAATCGCGTCAATGGCAGGCATGTCCGCCAACTGTCCATAGAGGTGGACAGGCATGATCACTCGGGTTTTTTCGGTTAGTGCGCGCTCGACGTTCCGGGGGCATAGATTGTAGGTATCGACATCAGGCTCAACCAAGATCGGTTTCAGGTTATTTTCCGTCACGGCCAGCACCGTCGCGATATAGGTATTGGCGGGGACAATTACCTCGTCGCCGTCCTTGAGTTTACCCATTTCTTTCCAGGCGCGAATCGTCAGTATCAGCGCGTCCAACCCATTTGCTACGCCAACGCAATGACGCGCACCGGTATAGGCCGAAAACTCCTCTTCAAAGCGCTTGAGGTGCTCACCTTGAATATACCAACCAGAATCAATGACACGTGTTGCAGCTTCCACGAGCTCTTCGCGGTAAGCCGAGTTCAATGATTTAAGATCGAGAAATGGGATCATCAAAAATACCTGGTGTCAGTACTTCGTTATTAGGTGTAGGAAGGCGCAGGCAGATCTGCGCCATCGAAATTAAGCTGGCGGCTCAATCAAGCGTATCGTTTCGCCGCGAGAAGAAAGTCATCGTAGTTTCGCAAGTAATCACTTTCATCATAATGATTGCTGGCAAATACCAGGAGGACGCAATCTTCGCTGAAGTCGTGCATCTCACGCCAGATCAGGTTCTTGATGTGGATAGCCTTGTTCGGAGCATCCAGCCATATGGACCGTTTCTCCAAACCGTCATCAATCAGAATCCTGCACTTTCCTGACAGACAGACAATGTACTGTTCCAATCGATGGTGCGCATGCGCCCCCCGGCTGACACCGGACTTGGTATTGAAGATGTAGTAGGCTCGCCTGACGTCAAAGGGAATGTCGCGCCCCTGCTCCAGAGCGATCAAACTGCCGCGGTCATCACCGATTACCTTCAACTCGTGCGACGTCACATCGCCCGTCAAAACCGATATTGAAGACATCACGTCCGAAAGCAACGGCGCTTCATTGTCCTTCTGACTGACGGTCAACCCTTCAGTAACCGGCCACTCAATAGCGATGGCGGGATCGCTCCAATTAATCGAAGCCTCGCATGCCTTGGAGTAGATATCCGTAGTCTTGTAAAGAAACTCCGTGTTGTCTTCCAACGCTAAAAATCCGTGGGCAAAACCTTCTGGAATCCAAAGCATCCGTCCATTCTTGGCGGAAAGCTCGACACCCACCCACTGGCCAAACGTCTCTGAGCCTTTTCTAATGTCAACCGCAACGTCATAGGCACTGCCTGAGGTAACCCGTACCAGCTTGCCCTGCGCATGAGGTGCGCGTTGAAAGTGAAGCCCTCTCAGCACATTCTTTTTTGAGCAGGAGTGGTTGTCCTGTACGAAAGAACGCGGAATGGGGTGGCCCAGTGCGGCAAGTTGCTCATGAAACAAAGGCTCATTAAAGCTCTCCATAAACCATCCGCGGTCGTCTGCGAAGATTTTTGGTTCAATGACAACAACGCCAGCCAGCTTGGTTTCTATAAACTTCATCAGCTCTTATGCTCTGTCAAAATCTTTTGTAAATACTGGCCGTAGCCTGTTTTGCTCAGGTGCCGTACTTGATCAGCCAATTGTTCTGGTGTAATCCAGCCAGCATGGAAAGCGATCTCTTCCAGGCACGCCACTTTCAAACCCTGACGATGCTCGATGGTGTGCACAAATTGACTTGCCTCCAGAAGCGACTCGTGGGTTCCTGTGTCCAGCCAGGCGAAGCCTCGCCCCAACATTTCAACGTTCAAGCTTTTCCGCTCGAGGTACGCACTATTTACATCGGTAATTTCAAGCTCGCCACGGGGTGAGGGGCGAATGCTCTTGGCAATATCCACGACCTGATTGTCATAAAAATACAGCCCTGTAACGGCATAATTCGACTTCGGCTTGGCAGGCTTTTCCTCAATACTCAAGACTCGCCCGGCACTGTCAAACTCAACAACCCCAAAGCGCTCTGGGTCTGAAACGTGATAACCAAAAACCGTGGCACCGCAAACCTGAGACATGGCTGAACGCAAGTTGTCGGAAAAATGCTGCCCATAAAAAATATTGTCGCCCAGGATCAGGCACACCGGATCCTCGCCGATGAACTCCTCGCCAATGATAAACGCCTGCGCCAAACCGTCAGGGCTAGGCTGTTCGGCATAGCTCAACTGCACACCGTACTGGCTGCCGTCACCCAGCAACTTCCTGAAGCCAGGCAAGTCATCAGGCGTCGAGATAATCAAAATTTCACGGATGCCTGCCAGCATTAACACCGACAAGGGATAGAAAATCATCGGTTTGTCATAGATAGGGAGCATTTGCTTCGACACCCCCAGCGTCAACGGATAGAGACGGGTGCCCGCGCCTCCGGCAAGAATAATCCCCTTACGCTTCAACATTGTCATACCTGAAACACATCCTTTACCGTTGATTCCCCCACCGTTCCGACAGAGGCTTGCTTAAGGTTTCCGTAAATCACTTGCTATTCGAGCTATAACCATTGGCAGCCTTGCAGCGACCAGCGTAAAGCTAACACTGTAGAAGGCTCACGACTGCTCTCTGCCGGCGCTTGTTTATCGCTCAATGAAGGCGGCTGAAGGGACCTGAGCACATGACCGCAACGCAGAATGCACGAGGGTTGCAGAGCCGTGATGATACAGCGCTCGCCTCTCATTTCAATGAAACACATCGTGAAAAGACTGCATGGCTTCGACAGCAGGCACGCTAGAAGTACATCGTATTTTTTGAGTGACTGATAAACGGCTAAGGCTGACTGTTAGAACCTGACCAAAAATCAAGCCGGAACACCCTGCCTATTGAACGCGGGAGAACGTAACGTAGCGCTCCCCCTTTCCCAGGCAGCCTGAATTTATGCGCTTCATCGCTGATGCGCATTAACGAACACCACTACCCGATTAGGCTATTACACAAATGCCAGGAAACGCGCGAATGGCCCTTGGCAGAAATCCGAAAATAACGAGCCAAGGTGCTCACACCACCATGGCTCGTTATGTGTTTCAACTATCGCTGGATTGAAGCGCAGCGCGCCCCTTCGATGGTTTACCTACAGCAGCCGGGAGCGAAGGCATGGCACTTTGCGTCATTCGTCGAGCGCTGACCACAAAGTGCCTGACCAGAGCAGCCAGGACACCTAAAATCACACCCACTATTCCCCCAACAACCAAGATCAAAAGTTTTTTGGGATTGGTGGGTGCCAGCGGCTCCAAAGCCTTGCGATCAATTGTCACCAACTTCATATTGCTGATGTCTAGATTACCTAAGTTTTGCAAGCGCACGACTTCAGCTCTCAGCGGCTCTACACCCGACAGAAAAAGATCTTCATTTTGGCGCTGCTTGAGCACCTCAATTTCACGATTGCTCTGCAACAACTGAAGCTCACGCGCAATTTGAGCAACTCGACCTTCAGTAAAATCATCAGACTTGCGCTGCAGTAATGCGTTGCGCTCGGCCGTCAGCGCCTCGACCCCCATGAAGTAGAGAGGTACTTGCTGATTATTAATCTCTGTTCGCATTACACTGCTGTCACCTGCTCGAGCAGTTTTCTCTCCCAACGCGGAGGGGGTCGTCGGTTTTTCGATATCCAGAGACTTGGCAATTGTGATTGCCTCTCCTAATAAAGCGATCCGATCTTGCCGTGCGGTCTTGATTTGCTGGCGCAAGGCTTTCAATTCATCCTGCAACTGAGCACGCTTGAGGTTATCCGACTCTTGAAGTGTCGCTATTCGCGCATCTTTGTCCGTCTTATAGCTGGATCGAGCAGCCTCAATCTTACCCTCCAACTCAGCCAGGCGGTTTTTAACGATGACCTTCAGATCGGCAGCGATTTGCTGACGTTCAGCGTCAATCGCAAAATCGACAAATTTATTAAGGACACTGACACCATCGATGCCTTTAGGATAATTGAGCCCAAGGCCAATATATGCGCTCAGAGAATCGGACTTTTTCGGATCAGGAAGAACCAACTTCAAAGAGTCGCGATTAAAGGCATCAAAGCTTTGCTCAAGCGTTCTACCCGGGCGCTCGAACGGTTTGAACAGCGCTTGATTCGCCCTGAAAAAACTCAGCCGGGTCTCATAGGACTCCAGAGAAGCCCCCACCTTGATCAGCGCTTCACCCGGTGGCAGTCGATACACTTCTGAACGATTCAGTGCATCGAGCTCATTAATAGCCGCAGGGCGCAGCACACTGCTTACCTGGTATTCTGGCGTTGCAGTAAAAGCATAAGCTGCCGCAATCAGGGTTACCCCGGCAGTTACAAGAAGAACAAGTGTTTTTTGCTGCCAAACCGCCTTAAAGACGGCGGTGATATCAATTTCACCGTACGGCGGCGCAGGGGGAACGCGGAAACTACTACTCACAACAAAAACCTGCCTTCAATGAGAAACTGCGGGCTCGTTATGCAGACAAAATTGTGGATTTTTTATTTTAATTGAATGACCGCCGAAGCACAGCGTCGCTGCCGAGCTTGGGGCGCACAAAATGTCCGTTTCGAGAACAGGCCTCATTTTGCCATCTCTCTGACATATTACAAGGCTTGACAAGGCTGTAGGCTGAATCCTACAAGACGAAAAATATCGTTTACGTGGCTTTCCAGAAACGTTTCGGCAGATGCCGGGCAAGAAAAACGAGCAACTCTAAAGCTCGTCAGCGGATAAGCCATTCGTCAGAATACCGTCATTTCGGTCAGACTCAGGTCAGCCTGGAAGATGGCCGCACGAAAGATATCCGGAAGGTCAAGGTCAATGACGATCTCAACCTTTATTATTCGCGCCTTGCAGAAAGGCGTTGCTTACGCCACAAACGAACACCCAGCAAGGGCCCAATCATCATCCCGCCGATCAAAGCGAGCACAATATAGACAGCCACTGGCATCTGCGGGGTATTAAAGCCCAGAAACGACAGAGAGATCGCTTGTTGGTTTTCCAGAACAAAACCTAGAACCACCAGCGCCACAACCAATACCGTCAGCACCAGGACGACACGCTTAACCCCACGCATAAATTTCTCCTACCCCAAAAACACTCAGACGCCCTCTTCCTCCTCTTCGTTCACCCGATCGCGCAATTCCTTGCCCGGCTTGAAGTGAGGCACGAATTTTCCGTCGAGGCTGACGGACTGACCGGTCTTTGGATTGCGACCTACGCGCGGTGCCCGGTAATGCAGAGAGAAGCTGCCGAAACCACGGATCTCGATACGATCTCCGGTAGCCAGGCACTGGGACATTTGCTCAAGCATGGTCTTGATAGCCAGCTCCACATCCTTGGATGAAAGCAGCCCTTGATGGGTGACAATTCGTTCGATCAACTCCGACTTCGTCATATTTTTCCCTTCTTTTTCAAGCAGCTAGGAAAAGCGCTTCGAAGGTTTTAGCACGACTTGATGAATTTGAACAGCCCACTCACCCACTTATCTACCAGATAAATCCATACCCGCAAACACACTTACAACCTCAATTACAAATGACCAGCATGGTACGAGTTACCGCACCGGCAGGGTTCCAACCAAACAGGTAGTCACCCTCTTCATCCTTGGCATCGCTTGACCGGGCAATGACCTTGTAGCCTTGCATCTTGCATTCTCGCGCAGCGCGCCTCTCGCACTTATCCCAACCCGAACCAAGACCGGAACAGTCGATCTCGATGCCACTGACGCCACGCTTGGCATGGGTCTTGGCGCTGGTGGCGGAACAGCCCGCAAGCACGATCACTGCAAATACTACGATCAGCCTCTTCATCAGAATCCTTATTGAAACAACAGCACGAAAAATCACCTCTCTGAAACTATAGTCAGTTCCATGTCCAAGCTGTAGACCTCCCTTCCCAACTGTTGATTCAACGAATTTCAGGCACAAAAAAGGGCGACCGAAGTCGCCCTTTTTCTACAGCTTTACAGAACTTAGTTCTGCTTGGCCATTGCTTGACGCAACAGAGCAGCCATAGTGGTGTCAGCTGCTGCTTCGCCTTCCGGAGCAGTTTTCAGGCTCTGGATTGCTTCTTTCTCTTCAGCATCATCTTTCGACTTGATGGAGAGTTGGATCACGCGGCTCTTGCGATCAACGCTGATGATCTTGGCTTCTACTTCCTGGCCTTCTTTCAGAACGTTGCGCGCGTCTTCAACGCGGTCACGGCTGATTTCGGAGGCTTTCAGAGTCGCTTCGATATCGTCGGCCAGAGTGATGATGGCGCCTTTAGCGTCAACTTCCTTCACGATGCCTTTAACGATTGCGCCTTTGTCGTTGTCCTGAACGTATTCAGAGAACGGGTCGCTTTCCAGCTGCTTGATACCCAGGGAGATGCGCTCGCGCTCTGGGTCAACCGACAGGATAACGGTGTCCAGCTCGTCGCCCTTCTTGAAACGACGAACAGCTTCTTCGCCAACTTCGTTCCAGGAGATATCGGACAGGTGAACCAGGCCGTCGATGCCGCCGTCCAGACCAATGAAGATACCGAAATCGGTGATCGACTTGATGGTGCCGGAGATTTTATCGCCCTTGTTGAACTGGCCAGAGAAATCTTCCCATGGGTTAGATTTGCACTGCTTGATGCCCAGGGAGATACGACGACGCTCTTCGTCGATGTCCAGAACCATAACTTCCACTTCGTCGCCGACTTGTACGACTTTCGAAGGGTGGATGTTTTTGTTGGTCCAGTCCATTTCGGAAACGTGTACCAGACCTTCAACGCCTTCTTCCAGCTCAGCGAAGCAGCCGTAGTCGGTCAGGTTGGTAACACGCGCGGTTACGCGAGTGCTTTCCGGGTAACGGGCTTTGATAGCAACCCATGGATCTTCACCCAGTTGCTTCAGGCCCAGGGAAACACGGTTGCGTTCGCGATCGTATTTCAGAACCTTGACATCGATCTCGTCGCCAACGTTGACGATTTCGGAAGGATGCTTGATACGCTTCCAAGCCATGTCGGTAATGTGCAGCAGGCCATCCACGCCACCCAGGTCGACGAATGCGCCGTAGTCGGTGAGGTTTTTGACGATACCTTTGACTTGTTGGCCTTCCTGCAGGGATTCCAGCAGAGCTTCACGCTCGGCGGAGTTCTCTGCTTCCAGGACGCTGCGACGGGAAACGACAACGTTGTTGCGCTTCTGGTCGAGTTTGATGACCTTGAATTCGAGTTCTTTGCCTTCCAGGTGCGTGGTGTCGCGCACAGGACGAACGTCGACCAAAGAACCTGGCAGGAACGCACGGATGCCGTTAACGTCGACAGTGAAGCCGCCTTTAACCTTACCGTTGATAACGCCCTTGACCACTTCTTCAGCTGCGAAGGCTGCTTCGAGAACAATCCAGCATTCAGCGCGCTTGGCTTTTTCACGGGACAGCTTGGTTTCACCGAAACCGTCTTCAACCGAGTCCAGAGCAACGTGAACTTCGTCACCGACATTGATTGTCAGATCGCCAGCATCGTTGTAGAACTGTTCCAGCGGGATCAGAGCTTCAGACTTCAGACCAGCGTGAACGGTTACCCAGCGAGCTTGGTAATCGATATCAACGATAACACCGGTGATGATGGAGCCAGCCTGAAGGTTCAGGGTTTTTAGGCTTTCTTCAAAGAGTTCCGCAAAGCTTTCGCTCATTTTAATTCCTGTTGATAAGGGCGAAGAATACGCCCATCTCCACACCCCAGACGGTGTGGGTCAGTTTCAGTTAAAAGAAGCCACCGCAGGACTATGACTGGTCCCCTGCGGCCTTCTTGATCATCCGGCGATATCGCGAATGGCGATTTCACTCAAGATGCGTTCCAGCACCTGCTCGATGGACAACTCCGTGGAATCCAGCTGTATGGCGTCAGCCGCCGGCTTAAGCGGGGCCACCGCACGCTGGGTATCACGCTCATCGCGTGCACGGATCTCATCTAGCAGACTCGACAGACTAACACCATCGACTTTGCCCTTCAACTGCAAGTAGCGGCGGCGAGCCCGCTCCTCGGCGCTGGCGGTCAGGAAAATCTTCAGCGGCGCCTCGGGAAAAACCACGGTGCCCATGTCACGGCCATCGGCCACCAACCCCGGCGGCTCCTGAAAGGCCCGCTGACGCTGCAGTAATGCGTCACGCACGGCCGGCAGCGCGGCAACCTGAGACGCCCAGGAACCCACCTGCTCATTACGCAAGTCATCGGTCACGTCATCCCCTTCGAGGATAATGCGTTGCGGATGACCTTCCGTCGCCCCGACGAACTGCACATCAAGATGTGCCGCCAGCAGCTTCAGGGATTCTTCATTGGTCAGGTCGACGCCATGGTTACGTGCGGCAAAAGCCAGCAAGCGGTACAGCGCGCCGGAATCCAGCAGGCACCAGCCCAGGCGCTTGGCCAGAATGCCGGCGATCGTGCCTTTGCCCGAGCCACTTGGCCCGTCGATGGTAATCACCGGTGCTTTGATATTCACAATTGAGCCTCTTGGGCAACACGGATGCCGACTTGGGCACACAGTGTAAGAAAGTTCGGAAAAGATGTAGCTACGTTGGCGCAGTCACGGATACGAATCGGCGCCGTTGCTCGCAGGGAAGCCACGCTGAACGCCATGGCAATGCGGTGATCGCCATGGGCATGCACCTCTCCACCACCCATCGGGCCACCCTCAATGATAATCCCATCAGGGGTCGGTTCACACTTCACGCCCAACGCCAGCAGACCATCGGCCATCACCTGGATACGGTCGGACTCCTTCACGCGCAGCTCTGAAGCGCCACGCAACACCGTTCGCCCTTCAGCACAGGCCGCCGCGACGAACAACACCGGAAATTCATCGATCGCCAACGGCACCAGCGCTTCGGGAATCTCGATACCCTTCAGCGGTGCCGCTCGTACGCGCAGATCCGCGACGGGCTCACCACCTACCTCACGCTGGTTCTCCAGGGTGATATCCGCGCCCATCAGCCGCAGGATATCGATCACGCCGGTGCGCGTGGGATTAACGCCCACATGCTCCAGCAGCATCTCAGAACCCTCGGCAATCGAAGCTGCCACCAGAAAGAACGCTGAAGAAGAAATATCCCCCGGCACTTCTATATGGGCAGCAGTCAGCGCATGACCGGACTCCACCGACGCCGTCGCACCCTCCACCGCCACCGCATAACCAAAGCCACGCAACATGCGCTCGGTGTGGTCACGGGTCGGCGCAGGCTCGGTCACCGCGGTTTTACCTTCAGCGTACAACCCGGCCAGCAATAGGCAGGATTTGACCTGGGCACTGGCCATCGGCATTGCATAAGCCAGGCCTTTCAACGACTGGCCACCCCGAATGGTCAGCGGCGGACGCCCTTCCGGTCCCGTCTCGATCACCGCCCCCATTTCCCGCAGCGGCTTAGCCACACGATTCATCGGGCGCTTGGACAGGGACGCGTCACCAGTCAGCACACTGTCGAAGCTCTGCGCTGCCAGCAAACCGGACAGCAAACGCATGGAAGTACCGGAGTTACCGAGATAAATCGGCCCCGGCGCTGGCTTCAGGCCATTCAGCCCGACACCATGAATCGTCACGCGCCCATGGTGCGGCCCTTCAATTACCACGCCCATGTCGCGAAACGCTTGCAGGGTGGCCAAGGCATCTTCGCCCTCGAGAAACCCCTCAACCTCGGTCACGCCATCAGCCAATGAACCCAACATGATCGAGCGATGAGAGATCGACTTGTCGCCCGGCACCCGGATCTGCCCGCTCAAGCGGCCACCCGGATTGGCGAGAAAGGTCAGCTCATCAGCGTTCACAGCTGTTTCCATATAGGCCCGGCGCGCCAGGATCTTGCTGAAATGTTCGCGCGCCACCCGCGCACGGGTGAACACGCCCAATAACTGATGACCATCCCCGGCATCGACCGCGTCGCGCAAGGCGTCGAGATCACTGCGGAAAGTGTCCAGCGTGCGCAACACCGCCTCGCGATTGGCCAGAAAGATGTCGTGCCACATCACCGGGTCGCTGCCGGCAATCCGCGTAAAATCGCGAAAGCCGCCGGCGGCGTAACGGAAGATATCGAGGTTCTCGTTGCGCTTGGCCAACGAGTCCACCAAGCCAAATGCCAGCAAGTGCGGCAGATGACTGGTCGCCGCCAACACTTCATCGTGGCGCTCGACCTGCATATGCTCGACATCGGCCCCCAGCTCGCGCCAAAGACGATCCACCACGGCCAAGGCCGCCGGGTCCGTTTCTTCCAGCGGCGTCAAAATCACCTTATGGCGACGGAACAGCTGCGCATTGGACGCCTCGACCCCGCTCTGCTCGGAGCCGGCAATCGGATGCCCCGGCACAAACCGCGCTGGCATGCCACCAAACGCCACTTGGGCCGCACGCACCACATTGCCCTTGGCGCTGCCGACATCCGTGAGAATCGCCTGGCCAAGGTCCATGCCAGCCAACAACGCCAACATTTTTTCCATGGCCAGGATCGGCACCGCCAGTTGGATCACATCCGCACCCTGACACGCGAGCGCCAGGTCCGCCTCACAACGATCCACCACGCCCAACTCAACCGCCAGCTTGCGCGATTGCGGGTCCAGGTCCACACCGACCACTTCGCCGCACAGCCCGCTTTCGCGCAGGCCTTTGGCGAAGGAGCCGCCGATCAAACCCAAGCCGACCACCACCAGGCGACCGATCATAGGCACAGCAGATTGCAATGCAGTGACATCAACCACGGGCCAGAACCTTGGCCAACGCCTCCAGGAAGCGGGCGTTTTCAGCCGGCAAGCCGATGGTGATACGCAGGTGATTCGGCATGCCGTAATTGGCGGTCGGGCGCACGATCACGCCTTCACGCAACAGGCCCTGGAACACCGGCGCAGCCACTTGGCCGAGGTCGACACAAATGAAGTTGCCCTTGGACGGGATCCAGCCCAGGCCCAGCTCACGGAAGCCTTCCTGCAGTTGCAGCATGCCGCTTTCGTTGATACGCCGACCTTCTTCCAGGTACTCGGCATCCTTCACCGCCGCACAGGCCGCCGCCAGGGCGAGGCTGTTGACGTTGAACGGCTGGCGCACGCGGTTCAGCACGTCGGCCACCACGGCAGTGGACAAGCCGTAACCCACCCGCAGCGACGCCAAGCCATACGCCTTGGAGAAGGTGCGCGAAACCAGCAGGTTCGGGTACGCCGCCAGGAAATCCAGGCCATCCGGCAGGTCACCGCCTTCGGCGTACTCGATGTAGGCCTCGTCCAACACCACCAACACCTGTTCCGGCACGTCTTGCAGGAAATCATTCAGCGCCTGGGCATCGAACCAGGTGCCCGTCGGGTTGTTCGGGTTGGCAATGAACACCACGCGGGTCTGCGCGTCGATAGCGGCCAGCATCGCCGGCAGGTCGTGGCCCCACTCTTTCGCAGGAACCACCTTCGCATCAGCGCCGACCGCTTGAGTAACGATGGGATAGACCGCAAACGCATGCTCGCTGAAGACTGCATTCAAGCCCGGCGCCAGATACGCACGACCGACCAGTTCGAGAATGTCATTGGACCCGTTACCCAGTGTCACTTGACTCAGCTCGACCCGGCACTTTTCTGCCAGCAGGGTCTTGAGAGCAAAACCATTGCCATCGGGATAGCGCGTGAGCTCGGCCAATTCGTCGCGAATCGCCGCCAACACCTTCGGGCTTGGGCCCAGCGGGTTTTCGTTACTGGCCAGCTTGACGATGTTCGCCGGATCCAGGTTCAACTCACGCGCCAGTTCGTCCACGGGCTTGCCCGGAACGTAAGGCGACAGTTGTTGCACGCCCGGCTGTGCCAGGGCGAGGAAGTTGCCACTCATGTTAAAGCCTCACAAAACCGCTTTCGGGTAAGAGCCCAGCACCTTGAGTGCCACGGCTTCCTGACTGATTTTCTCCAGCACACCTTTGACCAGCGGGTCACGATGATGGCCAATGAAGTCGATAAAGAACACATAAGTCCATTTACCGCTGCGCGAAGGGCGAGTCTCGATGCGCGTCAGGTCAATCCCGTTATCGTGGAACGGCACCAGCAGCTCATGCAGCGCGCCGGGCTTGTTGCTCATGGAGACGATGATCGAGGTCTTGTCGTCGCCAGTCGGCGGCACTTCCTGGCTGCCGATCATCAGGAAACGCGTGGAGTTGTCCGGGCGATCCTCGATTTTCTCGGCCAGACGCGTCAGGCCGTACAGGCCCGCCGCCATGTCACCGGCGATGGCTGCCGAATTCCACTCACCTTTAACTCGCTTGGCCGCTTCGGCGTTGCTGGACACTGCCACGCGCTCGACATTCGGGTAGTGCGCGTCCAGCCACTTGCGGCACTGGGCCAGCGATTGGGCGTGGGAATAGATGCGGCTGATGCTGTCGGTCTTGGTGTTTTCACCCACCAGCAGATGATGGTGGATGCGCAGCTCGACTTCGCCACAGATCACCATGTCGTGCTCAAGGAAGCTGTCCAGCGTGTGGTTGACCGCGCCTTCGGTGGAGTTTTCCACCGGCACCACACCAAAATTCACCGCACCGGCCGCCACTTCACGGAACACTTCGTCGATCGCCGCCATAGGCTTGCTGATCACCGCGTGGCCGAAGTGCTTCATGGCCGCCGCCTGGGTGAAGGTGCCCTCAGGACCGAGGTAAGCCACTTTCAGCGGCTGCTCCAAAGCCAGGCACGACGACATGATTTCGCGGAACAACCGCGCCATTTCTTCGTTACCCAGCGGACCCTTGTTGCGCTCCATCACGCGCTTGAGCACCTGGGCTTCACGCTCGGGGCGGTAGAACACCGGCACTTCGCCTTCCGCCAGGGACGCCATTTTCACTCGGGCCACTTCTTGGGCGCAGCGCGCACGCTCACTGATCAGTTCCAGGACTTTCTCGTCCAGGCTGTCAATGCGTACGCGCAGGGCCTTGAGTTCTTGCTCAGACATTAGCCGTGTTCCTTTTCGAACTCTGCCATGTAGGCAACCAGCGCATTGATGGCGTGGATGTCGACGGCGTTGTAGATAGAGGCGCGCATGCCACCAACCGAACGGTGACCCTTGAGGTTCAGCAGGCCGCGCTCTTCAGCACCGACCAGGAACGGCTTGTCGAGACGGTCGTCAGCCAGGCGGAATGGCACGTTCATCCACGAGCGGTCCGTCAGGTTGATCGGGTTGCTGTACAAACCGCTGGCGTCGATGAAGTCGTACAGGACGCGCTTTTTCTCTTCGTTCAGCTTGCCCATCGCGGCGACACCGCCCTGCTCTTTCAGCCACTCGAACACCAGGCCGGAGAGGTACCAGGCAAACGCCGGCGGCGTGTTGTACATCGAGCCGTTATCGGCCGCGACTTTGTAGTTGAGCATGGTCGGGCACAGCGAGCGCGCGCGACCCAGCAGGTCTTCACGGATGATGTTGACCAAAATACCGCTTGGGCCGATGTTCTTCTGCGCGCCGGCGTAGATCATGCCGTATTTGGACACGTCGATCGGGCGCGAGAGAATGTCCGAAGACATGTCGCACACCAACGGCACGTCGCCGACTTCCGGCACCCAGTCAAATTCCAGGCCGCCGATGGTTTCGTTCGCGACGTAATGCACGTAGGCCGCGTCCTTCGACAGCTTCCACTCGTTCTGACCTGGAATCGCGAAGTAATCGTAAGGCTTGGCAGTGCCCGCCACGTTGACGTTGCCGTAACGGGAGGCCTCTTCAATAGCCTTCTGCCCCCAGATACCTGTGTCGATATAGTCAGCGGTGCCGTCTTCCGGCAGCAGGTTCAGCGGGATCTGTGCGAACTGCTGGCTGGCGCCGCCTTGCAGGAACAGCACTTTGTAATGGGAGGGGATGTCCAGCAAGTCGCGCAGATCCTGCTCGGCCTTGGTGGCGATTGATACAAACTCATCGCTGCGATGGCTCATTTCCATCACGGAGAGGCCTTTTCCATGCCAGTCGAGGAGTTCACCCTGCGCACGCTGCAGGACTGCTTCAGGAAGCGCCGCGGGACCGGCACAGAAGTTATAGGCTCTCTTGCTCACATCCAATCTCACTCTGATCTGGTGGGGCTGCAATCATGTTCGGCAACAACCGTTCTCTGGAGCGAACCCTTGTGGGAGCTGGCTTGCCTGCGATACAGGCACCTCGGTAGCTCAGTGATACCGCGGTGATGCTATCGCAGGCAAGCCAGCTCCCACAGGGGCCGCGCCCGGACACAGTTGTGTATTTCATAAGGGACAAACAACAAGGGGGCGAATCTTCATCCGCCCCCTGTGTGTCCGCTTATTCCTGCGGTTCTTCTTCGTCTGCGGCAGCGTCGAGGGTCGGCTCGTCGACGTTGTCATCGCCTGCTGCGATCACCTCGCCTTCAAACTCCTCACCTTCCAGCTCTTCGCCTTCAACTTCCGACGGCTCCTGCACACGCTCCAAGCCGACGAGTTTTTCGTCCTTGGCCAGCTTGATCAGGGTCACGCCCTGAGTGTTACGGCCCAGGCTCGACACTTCAGCCACTCGGGTACGTACCAGGGTGCCCTGGTCGGAAATCAGCATGATTTCCTCGCCATCGAGTACCTGTACCGCGCCGACCAGACGGCCGTTGCGGTCGTTGCTGACCATGGCGATCACGCCCTGGCCGCCACGCTTGTACTCCGGGAACTCGCTGATAGCGGTACGCTTGCCATAACCACGCTCGGAAGCGGTGAGGATCTGGCTGCCTTCTTCCGGGATCAGCATCGAAATCAGCTTCTGCCCTTCCGGCAGGCGCATGCCGCGCACACCGCGGGCGGTACGGCCCATGGCACGCACGTCGGATTCCTTGAAGCGCGTGACCTTGCCGCCATCGGAGAACAGCATGACTTCACGCTCGCCATCGGTGATGGCAGCCGAAATCAGCACGTCGCCTTCGTCCAGTTCCAGGGCGATCAGGCCCACGCTGCGTTGACGGCTGAAGGATTCCAGCGGGGTCTTTTTCACGGTGCCTTTGGCGGTGGCCATGAAGATGTAGTGACCTTCGGTGTATTCCTCGACCGGCAGCATGGTGGTGATGTATTCATCACTGTCCAGCGGCAGCAGGTTGACCAGCGGGCGACCACGGGCAGCGCGGGACGCTTCCGGGATTTCATAGGTTTTCAGCCAGTACACCTTGCCCTTGCTGGAGAACAGCAACAGCGTGGTGTGGCTGTTGGCGACCAGCAGGTGAGCGATGTAGTCCTCATCCTTCACGCCGGTAGCCGACTTGCCTTTACCGCCACGACGCTGAGCCTGGTACGCAGCCAATGGCTGGGTCTTGGCATAGCCGCCGTGGGAGATGGTTACGACGCGCTCTTCTTCCGGGATCATGTCACCCAGGGTCAGGTCGAGGCGGGCATCGAGAATCTCGGTGCGGCGCACATCGCCATATTCGGCGCGGATCACTTCGAGCTCTTCGCGGATCACTTCCATCAGGCGCACGGCGCTGTTGAGGATGCGGATCAGCTCGCCGATCTGGTTCAGGATCTCCTGGTACTCGGCCAGCAGCTTCTCGTGCTCCAGGCCGGTCAGGCGGTGCAGGCGCAGCTCGAGGATGGCCTGGGCCTGTTCCGGCGACAGGAAGTACTTGCCTTCGCGCAAGCCGTATTGCGGGTCCAGGGTCTCCGGACGGCACGAATCGGCGCCGGCACGCTCAACCATGGCCACCACGGCGCTGGATTCCCAAGGCGTGCTGATCAGCGCTTCCTTGGCTTCCGACGGGGTTGGCGAGGCCTTGATCAGGGCAATGACCGGGTCGATGTTCGACAGCGCAACCGCCTGGCCTTCCAGGATGTGGCCGCGTTCGCGGGCCTTGCGCAGTTCGAACACGGTACGGCGGGTCACTACTTCACGACGGTGACGGACGAAGGCTTCCAGCAGATCCTTGAGGTTCAGGATGCGTGGGCGGCCGTCGATCAGTGCCACCACGTTGATGCCGAACACGCTTTGCAGTTGGGTCTGGGCGTAGAGGTTGTTGAGGATCACCTCAGGCACTTCGCCACGACGCAGCTCGATCACCACGCGCATACCGTCTTTGTCGGACTCGTCGCGCAGTTCGGTGATGCCTTCGAGCTTCTTCTCTTTAACCAGCTCGGCGATCTTCTCGATCAGACGCGCCTTGTTCAACTGGTAAGGGAGTTCGGTGATGACGATCTGCTGACGGCCACCGACCTTGTCGATGTCCTCGATCATCGAGCGGGCGCGCATGTAAATGCGGCCGCGACCGGTGCGGTAGGCTTCGATGATGCCGGCGCGACCGTTGATGATCGCCGCTGTCGGGAAGTCCGGACCCGGGATGTATTGCATCAGCTCATCGACGGTCAGCTCAGGGTTGTCGATGAGGGCCAGGCAACCGTCGATGACTTCACCGAGGTTGTGCGGCGGGATGTTGGTGGCCATGCCCACGGCGATACCGCTGGAGCCGTTGACCAGCAGGTTGGGAATACGGGTCGGCATGACCGCCGGGATCATTTCGGTGCCGTCGTAGTTCGGCACCCAGTCCACGGTTTCTTTATGCAGGTCAGCCAGCAGCTCGTGCGCCAGCTTGGTCATGCGCACTTCGGTGTATCGCATGGCCGCGGCGTTGTCGCCGTCGACCGAACCGAAGTTACCCTGGCCGTCTACCAGCAGGTAGCGCAGGGAAAACGGCTGAGCCATCCGAACGATGGTGTCGTACACCGCAGTGTCGCCGTGGGGGTGATACTTACCGATCACGTCACCGACAACACGGGCAGATTTCTTGTACGGCTTGTTCCAGTCGTTACCCAGCTCGCTCATCGCGAACAGCACACGCCGGTGCACGGGCTTCAAGCCATCGCGCGCATCAGGCAGTGCCCGACCGACAATTACGCTCATCGCGTAGTCGAGGTAGGACTGTTTCAGCTCGTCTTCGATATTGACCGGGAGGATTTCTTTGGCCAGTTCGCCCATGAGAAGCCTGATTCCTTTTTCGGGTGAAACCTCGTCACATCCTATGGGACGAACGAAGCTCGCCGTTGCCGACAAAGTGCCTGACAACGACTTACGACAAATCAACGAGTTATGACACGGATCTGCACGTTTAAGGCAACCCCTCGGGGCAACCCTGGAAACCGCCGGATGTTATCACAATCGCCGCCACGCACCTATCCCCCTGATGCGCATGGAGGCTAGTAATTTGACGGATGACAGGCTTGAAGGGGACGAGAGAGGCTCAGAGCTGGGTCGGTGCCGTTTTTTGAGGGTGGATCCAAGGGTTTTATTGACTTAAAAGACCAATCGCGAGCAAGCCCGCTCCCACATTTGATTTGTGAACACATTCAAAATGTGGGAGCGGGCTTGCTCGCGAAGGCGATCCCACAGACACCGAAGCTTTTAATGCAGGCGCTTACGGCACATCAACTTGGCCAATTTGGCCGTATCCGGCCGCTCGACGATGCCCTTTTCAGTCACGATCACATCAATCAAGTCCGCCGGCGTCACATCAAACACCGGGTTATAGGCTTGAACATCCGCGGCAAACCGCTGACCAGCCACCTCCAACAACTCCCCCGAATCACGCTCTTCCAGCGCCACGTCATCGCCAGTGGCCATCATCAGATCCAGCGTCGAACTCGGCGCCACCACCATAAAGCGCACACCATGATGCATGGCGCACACCGCCAACTGATAGGTGCCGATCTTGCTGATCACATCACCGTTGGCGGCAATGCAGTCGGCGCCGACGATCACCCAGGTCACGCCTTTGGTCTTGAGAATATGTGCACCCGCAGAATCGGCATTCACCGTCACCGGAATGCCCTCGCCCGCCAATTCCCAGGCGGTCAGCCGCGAACCTTGCAGCCACGGGCGGGTTTCATTGGCGTAGACCTGCTCAATCATGCCTTCCAGGTAGGCCGCGCGAATCACCCCAAGGGCCGTCCCCACGCCGCCCGTCGCCAGCGCACCGGCATTGCCGTGGGTCAGGATCGCCTGGGCATTGCCCTGATGCTTGCGGATCAGCTCCACACCCAACTGCGCCATAGTCAGATTGGCCTCGCGGTCACTTTCATGGATCGCAATGGCTTCGGCTTCGAGCACCGCGAGCGGGTCGGCGTGCTTCTTGACGCGGTCCAGACGGTCGCGCATGCGCTTCAAGGCCCAGAACAGATTGGACGCCGTGGGGCGGCTATCGGCCAGCAGTGCGTAGTCTTCTTCCCACGCGGCCTGCCAGTCACCGCCCTCGGCGATACGTTCACGGGCGGCGAGCACCAAGCCATAAGCCGCACTGATGCCGATGGCCGGCGCGCCACGCACGACCATCGCACGAATCGCCGCCCCCACTTCCTCCGCCGTGGTGCAGGCCACCCAGCTTTCCCGGGACGGCAAGGCACGCTGATCGAGCAGGTACAGCGCGCCATCACGCCAGTCGATGGCCTTCACTTTCTCTGCAGCCAACAGTCGGTCGCGCATCCCTTACCCCGCAATCATGAACAAAAGCCGCCGATTATAGCGATCCGCCAACGGGGACGCTCGGGTATACTTCGCCCTTCTTTTATAGCTGCCCGGGAAGAAGCCTGCGATGACCTCCACTGCCGCCCCGCTCGACTTGCTGCTGCTGCCCACCTGGCTGGTACCTGTCGAACCTGCCGGTGTGGTGCTCAAAGACCACGGTTTGGGCATCCGCGACGGGCGCATCGCCTTTATCGGGCCACGGGCGGCGGCCCTGAAGCTGGCGGCCAGCGAAGTGCGCGAACTGCCCGGCATGCTGCTCAGCCCCGGCCTGATCAACGCCCACGGCCATGCAGCCATGACCCTGTTTCGCGGCCTGGCCGACGATTTGCCGCTGATGACCTGGCTCGAAAAGCACATCTGGCCCGCCGAAGCCAAATGGGTCGATGAAGCCTTTGTGCGCGACGGCACCGATCTGGCCATCGCCGAGCAGCTCAAAGGTGGGATCACCTGTTTCTCCGACATGTATTTCTACCCCAAGGTCGCCAGTGACTGCGTGCACAACAGCGGCATGCGCGCGCAGATTGCGTTGCCGATCCTCGACTTCCCGATTCCCGGCGCCGCCAGCGCCGACGAGGCGATCCGCCAGGGCGTCGAGCTGTTCGGCGACCTCAAGCACCACCCGCGCATCAAGATCACCTTCGGCCCCCACGCGCCCTACACCGTCTGCGATGAAAACCTGGAGAAAATCCGCATCATCGCCGAAGAGCTGGACGCATCGATCCATATGCACGTGCACGAAACCGCCTTCGAGGTGCAGCAAGCCGTCGAGCAGACCGGCGAGCGCCCGCTGGCACGCCTGGGCCGCCTCGGCCTGCTGGGCCCGCGCTTCCAGGCCGTTCACATGACCCAAATCAGCGAAGAGGACCTGGCTTTGCTGGTAGAAAGCAACACCAGCGTCATTCATTGCCCGGAATCGAACCTGAAACTGGCCAGCGGCTTTTGCCCGGTAGAGCGTCTGTGGCAGGCTGGCGTCAATGTGGCCATCGGCACCGATGGCGCCGCCAGCAACAATGACCTCGACCTGTTGGGTGAAACCCGTACTGCCGCCATGCTGGCCAAGGCCGTTGCCGGCTCGGCCACGGCCCTGGACGCCCACCGCGCCTTGCGCATGGCGACGCTCAACGGCGCACGCGCCATGGGCCTGGAAAGCGAGATTGGCTCGCTGGAAGTCGGCAAGGCGGCCGATGTCGTTGCCTTTGATCTGTCGGGGCTCGCGCAACAACCGATCTACGATCCGGTCTCACAGCTTATATATGCCACCGGGCGCGATTGCGTGAAACACCTTTGGGTCGCCGGCAAGCAGTTGCTCGACGACCGGCAACTGACCCGCATGGATGAACAGCAGTTGATCGCCACGGCCATTGCCTGGGGCAAACGCATCAGCGGGCACACCGAATAACGACGGCCTTGAACCTGTGCGTTCAGAGCTGACACACCGATTTATCAGATTTAGAGGATTCACCATGAGCAACGTCGACCACGCCGAGATCGCCAAATTCGAAGCCCTGGCCCATCGCTGGTGGGACCGCGAGAGCGAGTTCAAGCCGCTGCACGACATCAACCCGCTGCGCGTCAACTGGATTGACGAACGCGTCAACCTGGCCGGCAAAAAGGTGCTGGACGTCGGCTGCGGCGGCGGCATCCTCAGCGAAGCCATGGCCCAGCGCGGCGCTACCGTGATGGGTATCGACATGGGCGAAGCGCCACTGGCCGTGGCCCAGCTGCACCAGCTGGAATCCGGCGTGAGCGTTGAATACCGCCAGATCACCGCCGAAGCCCTGGCCGAAGAAATGCCCGAGCAGTTCGACGTGGTCACCTGCCTGGAGATGCTCGAACACGTACCGGACCCGTCCTCGGTGATCCGCGCCTGCTTCCGCATGGTCAAGCCAGGTGGCCAGGTGTTCTTCTCCACCATCAACCGCAACCCCAAGGCTTACCTGTTCGCGATCATCGGCGCCGAATACATCATGAAGCTGCTGCCGCGCGGCACCCATGACTTCAAGAAATTCATCCGCCCGTCCGAGCTGGGTGCGTGGAGCCGCCAGGCCGGCCTGACCGTCAAGGACATCATCGGCCTGACCTACAACCCGCTGACCAAGCACTACAAGCTGGCCAGCGACGTTGACGTCAACTACATGATCCAGACCCTGCGCGAGGAGTAAGCCTGTGAAGTTGCGAGCAGTTCTCTTCGATATGGATGGCACCCTGCTGGACACCGCGCCGGACTTTATCGCCATCTGCCAGGCCATGCGCAGCGACCGGGGCCTTGAGCCGATCAACCCGCAGCACATCCGCGATGAAATTTCCGGTGGTGCGCGGGCGATGGTCGCCGTGACCTTCTCGATGGACCCGGAATCTCCAGGCTTTGAAGAATTGCGCCAGGAATTCCTGGAGCGCTACCTCAAGGGCTGCGCGATCCACAGCCAGTTGTTCGACGGGATGGCCGAGTTGCTGGCGGACATCGAGAAGTCCAACCTGGTGTGGGGTGTGGTTACCAACAAGCCGCTGCGCTTTGCCGAACCGATCATGCGGCAACTGGGCCTGGCCGAGCGCTCGGCACTGCTGATCTGCCCGGACCACGTGAAAAACAGCAAGCCGGACCCGGAGCCGTTGATCCTGGCGTGCAAGATGCTCGACCTCGACCCGGCCAGCGTGCTGTTCGTGGGCGACGACCTGCGCGACATCGAGTCCGGCCGCGATGCCGGCACGCGCACTGCGGCGGTGACGTTTGGCTACATCCACCCCGACGACAACCCGCGTAACTGGGGCGCCGACGTGGTGGTGGACCACCCGCTGGAACTGCGCAAGGTGCTCGATAGCGCGCTGTGCAGTTGCTGATAAAACACTGAGCCTACAGGTCAATGAAGATCCAAATGTGGGAGCGGGCTTGCTCGCGAATGCGGTGTATCAGGACCAGATTTGCTGGCTGACACTCCGCATTCGCGAGCAAGCCCGCTCCCACAGGGGATCTTCACTGCTTTCAAGTCTGGTGTTTGCAACCTGTTGAATTCTGTCGAGGCTATTTATGTTTGATTACTCCGCACGCCCGGAACTGCTCAAAGGCCGTGTCATCCTGGTGACCGGCGCCGGTCGCGGGATCGGCGCAGCCGCCGCGAAAACCTACGCCGCCCACGGCGCGACCGTGCTGTTGCTGGGCAAGACCGAAGCCAACCTGGCGCAGGTGTATGACGAGATCGAGGCCGCCGGCCAGCCGCAACCGGTGGTGATCCCGTTCAACCTGGAGACTGCCCTGCCCCATCAATACGATGAGCTGGCCGCGATGATCGAAAAAGAATTCGGCCACCTCGATGGCCTGCTGCACAACGCCTCAATCATCGGCCCGCGCACGCCGCTCGAGCAGTTGTCCGGTGAGAATTTCATGCGGGTGATGCACGTGAACGTCAACGCGATGTTCATGCTGACCAACACCTTGCTGCCGCTGCTCAAGCTGTCCCAGGATGCGTCGGTGGTGTTTACCTCCAGCAGCGTAGGGCGCAAGGGCCGGGCTTATTGGGGCGCTTATGGCGTGTCGAAGTTTGCAACCGAGGGCTTGATGCAGACGCTGGCTGACGAACTTGAGGATGTGGCGTCGGTGCGTTCCAACAGCATCAACCCAGGCGGCACGCGTACCAGCATGCGGGCCCAGGCGTATCCAGGGGAAAACCCGATGGAAAGGCCGGCGCCGGAGGAGATCATGCCGGTGTACCTGTACCTGATGGGGCCGGACAGTGCGGGCATCAATGGCCAGGCCTTCGACGCGCAGTAATCTGACACAACAGCAAACCAAATGTGGGAGCGGGCTTGCTCGCGAAGGCGGTGGATCAGTCAATACATCTGTTGACTGACACTCCGTCTTCGCGAGCAAGCCCGCTCCCACATTTGTTTAGCAGTGGCCGTTAGTTTTTCACCACTTCCTCAAGGGTGAACCGCCCCAACGGGTTTTGCAGGAAGTTGCTCACGTTCTTGCGTGAGATGTTGATGTACGGGCTGTAGTACAGGTCAATCCAGTTCACGTCCTGTTTCGCCAGTTTCTGCAACTCCACATACATCTGCTCACGCTTGACCGGGTCGGCCTCGATTCGCGCAGCGGCTACCAGTTCCTTGACCTTGTCATTCTTGTAACGGGTCATGTAGTTCTGGTTGGTGTCGTGGCCCAGCACGAAGGTAGTTTTCTGGTCCGGATCAAGAATGTCGTTGGTCCAGTACATCACCGAAATATCGTACTCACCGTCCACCAGCATCTGCCAGCTTTGGGTCGGGTCGACTTTCTGCAGGTTGGCGGTCACGCCGACCTTGGCCAACTGGTCCTTGATGATCACCGCAATCTGCTCGTCGGCTTCGTTGCCGGCGTTGACCACGTAGTTGAGCTTCAAGTCCTTGGCGCCCGCCTCTTCCAGTAGCTTCCTGGCGGCAGTCGGGTCATACGGGCGTTGCAGGTTGTTGGCGTAGTGGTACAGCGAACCTTTCGGAATGTAGGAATAGGCCACAGTGCCCTGACCGTAAGTGGCGGTCTTGACTAGCGATTGTTTATCGATGGCCATGTCCAGCGCTTCACGTACTTCTTTTTTGGCCAGCAGCCCGTGGGCGTGGTTGATCAGCAGATGATCTTCACGGGTGGACGGGTCGGCGTGAATGACTACGTTCTTGTCTTTCTTCAGCTCTTCAACCCGGGAAAACGGTACGAAGATCGCCGTGTCGAGCTCGTTGTTCTGCACCATGCGCATGCGCGTGTTGTCGTCGGTCACCGAGACCCACTCCACGCCGTCCAGGCTGACGTTTTTGGCCTGCCAGAAATTCGGGTTCTTCTTGAGAATCACCCGGTCACCCTTGCGCCATTCCTCCACGGTGAACGCGCCGGAGGTCACCGGGTTTTCCGAATAGGCGTCTTCGCCCATCTTGGTCATGGCCTTTTCCGACAGGATCGACACCGTCGGCGACGCCAGTTGCGAGAGGAAGGCTACAGCCGGGGTTTTCAGGGTGACCACCAGGGTTCTCGGGTCCGACGCCTTGGCCGTACTGATCAAGTTAAACGGGTCGGCCCACAAGGAGGCTTTGTTGTCGCGGATGCGCAGCAAGCTGAACGCGGCATCGTCGGCCGTGATCACCGAACCGTCCGAGAACTTCGCGTCACGCAGTTTGAAGGTGTAGGTCAGGCCGTCCTTGGAGATGTCCCAACTTTCCGCCAGGCCCGGTTCCATTTTTGTGCCCAGGTTATCCACGCGCACCAGGGTGTCGTAGACGTTGGCGAACACCCAAGTGTCGCGGTTTTGCGCGCTTTTGATCGGGTCGAACGTGGTGCTGTCTTCACGGCAACCGATGGTCAGGACACCAGCGGCCTGTGCCAGCCCGGCGGTCAGCGACCACGCGGTAAGCGTGGCGGCGGCGAGTAGCTTCAAGTGGCGCGATTGCATATCACAACTCCTTGTTAATGAATGGCAGAGGGTTAGAGCAACGGTTCTTCAAGCACGCAACTGTATCGATGCTCGTGCAGAAAATGGGTAGGCGGCAACACCACGGAACACATCGTCCGGGCATGCCGGCAACGCGGGTGAAAGGCGCAACCTGTGGGCAAATTCAGCGGGCTGGGTGGCTCACCGGGCAAAGGTTCTGCCGGCAAAGGCCGATGCGGATCAATTTCGGGAATCGCCTCGATCAACGCCGCCGTATACGGATGGCGCGGCGAAGTGAACACCGCCTCCACCGGCCCTTCCTCAACAATCTTGCCCAGGTACATCACCGCCACGCGGTCGCACAGGCGGCGCACAATGGCCAGGTCATGGGCGATAAACAGGATCGCCAGGTTCATGCGCTGTTGCAGTTCCAGCAGCAGGTTGATGATCTGGCCCTGGATCGATACATCCAGCGCCGCCACGCACTCGTCGGCGATGATCAGGCGCGGCTCCACCGCCAAAGCCCGGGCGATGCCGACGCGCTGGCACTGGCCGCCGCTGAGTAAACCCGGTTTGCGACTCGCCAGCTCGGGGCGCAGGCCCACCAGGTCGAGCAGCTCGTTCACGCGCGCAGGGATCTGCGCAGCCGCGACCTTGCGCTGCACCCGCAACACTTCGGCAATGGTTTCACCAATGGTGTGGCGCGGGTTCAGCGCGGCGTAAGGGTCTTGAAAGATCATCGCGGTTTCATGGCGCAGCCGGGCGATGTCGATGGGGCTGCCGTGGGCCATGTCGATGCCGTCGAACAACACCTGCCCGGCGCTGATCGGGTTGAGGTGCAAAATCGCCCGGCCCAGTGTGCTCTTGCCGCTGCCGGACTCGCCGACCAGCCCAAGGGTTTCGCCTGCCGCCAGGTTCAGCGACACCCCGTTCACCGCCCTCACCCACTGCTTGTTCAGGCCGAGGAAGCCCGTACCGGAAGCGGCAAAGCGCACCTCAAGGTCCTTGATCTGCAACAGGCTCATGAACGGGCTCCCAGCGGATAGTGACAGGCCACGCGCACGCCCTCGGGCAGCAACTCGGTGCACAAGGCGCCCACCTGCGGGCAGCGCGGGTTGAAGCGGCAACCGGCGGGCAATGCGTCCAGCAACGGCGGCTGGCCGGGGATGGTGCGTAGCAAGGCGTGGCCGCTGCTGCGGGCCGGTTGGCAGTCGATCAACCCGGCGGTGTACGGATGCTGCGGATGGGCCAGCAGGTCGTCCTTGCTGCCGTGTTCACACAGGCGCCCGGCATACATCACCGCAATCGAATCACAGGTCTGCGCTACCACGCCGAGGTCATGGGTAATCATGATGATCGACAAACCGCGCCTATCGCGCAGGTCCAGCAGCAGCCGCAGGATTTGCGCCTGCACCGTCACATCCAACGCCGTGGTCGGCTCGTCGGCGATCAACACGTTCGGGTTGCAGCCCAAGGCAACTGCGATCATCGCGCGCTGGCGCATGCCACCGGAAAACTCGTGGGGGTAGTTGTCGACCCGCGCTTGCGGGTCGGGAATGCCGACCTGGCGCAGCACATCGATCGCTTGCAGGCGTGCGTCTTTTTTCGACGCACCTTGATGCAAACGAATGCCCTCGGCGATCTGGTCACCGATGCGCATCAGAGGGTCGAGATGGCTGCTGGGGTTCTGGAAGATCATGCCCAGTTGCCCGCCTCGGACCTCGCGCATGCCAGCGTCGTCCAGCGTCAACAGCCCTTTACCGGCCAGGCACACCGAACCACCCTGCACACGCAGGCTGGGCGACGGCAACAAGCGCATCAGCCCGCGACAGGCCAGGGTCTTGCCCGAACCGCTTTCGCCGACCAGCCCGAGAATTTCCCCCTCGGCAAGGTCGAAAGACACGCGATCAACCAACGTCACATCGCGCCCGGCGTTGTTGGCGATCACGCTGAGATCACGCACTTGCAGCAGGCTCATGAGCGATCCCCCAGCACTTGCGCCACACCGTCGGCGAGCAGGCTGAAGCCCATGGCCAGGGTCACGATGGCCAGGCCCGGAAACGTGCAGATCCACCACGCGGTCGTGATAAACGCCTGCCCTTCGGCGACCATCGTGCCCCACTCGGCGGTCGGCGGTTGCACGCCCAGGCCCAGGTAACTCACGGCCGCGCCATTGAGCAGCACCAGCACTGCATCAGACATGGAAAACACAATCGAGCCGAACATCGCATTCGGCAACAAATGCCGGAACAGAATGCGCCCGTGGCCAAAGCCCAGGCTCTTGGCGGCCAGGGCAAACTCGCTTTCCTTGAGCACCAGGATTTGCGAGCGGATCAGCCGCGCATACGACACCCAGCCCACCAGCGCCATGGCGATGTAAAAACTCTTCAAGCCCGGCCCGAGGATCGCCATGATCGCCAGCATCAGCACCAGGAACGGGAAGGCCAGAATCACGTCGATCACGCGCATGCAGAAGCTGTCGAAACGCCCGCCGATATAACCGGAGATCGCGCCCACGAAGGTGCCGATCATGAACGGAAAGATTACGCCGATGATCGCCAGTTGCAGGTCGATGCGCGCGCCCCAGATCACCCTCGACAGAATGTCTCGTCCGTAATTGTCGGTGCCAAAGGGGTGGGCCAGGCTGGGCGCCAACAAGCTGAAATCAGTGTTCTGCGCAATCGGATCATAGGGCGCAACCCACGGCGCGAACAGCGCCAGGGCCAACCAGGTGAACAGGATCAGCAAGCCCCATGCGGCGGTCAGCCGGCCGTTGCGAAAGCCAAAGCGCAGGCGCAAACGCCAAGGGGCAATCAGTGGGCGGCCGCTCATTGCATCTTCACCCGCGGGTCGAGGGCAACCGTTGCCACGTCAGCCAGGAAGTTGACCACCACCGTCGCGCAGGCCAGCACCATCGCCACGCCCTGCACCACCATGTAGTCGCGCGTGAAAATCCCGCGCACCAGCAATTGGCCGATGCCGGGAATGGCAAACAGGCTTTCAATCACCACCGTGCCACTGATCAGCCAGCCGATATTCACCGCCAGCAGGTTGACGGCCGGCACCAGGGAATTGGGCAGCACATGGCGACGGAACACGGCGGCTTCCGACAACCCGCGCGCCCGGGCGGCGGTGACGTGGTCGGCCTGCAACTCCATCAACATGCTCGCGCGCAAATTGCGCACCAACACCGCCGACAGCGCCAGTGCGATGGTCAGGCACGGCAAGACCATGTGGTGGGCCTTGTCGAGAAAGGTGCGCCCGTAACCGGACACCGGAAACAAGCCCCACTGCACACTCAGCAATAAAATCAGCATCAAGCCCAGCCAGAACGCGGGCATGCCCAACCCCACCGTGGTGAACACGCGGATCAGGTTATCCGCCCAGCCGCCTTTATTGCGCGCCGCCACCGTCGCCAACGGCACCGCGATCAACAGCGCCAACACCACGCTGCCAAGCACCAAGACGAGCGTCGGCTCGATGCGGGTGACGATCAGTTTCAAGGCATCGACTTTATAGAGCAGTGACTGGCCGAGGTCGCCCTTGAGCAGGTTTTTCAGGAAGTAGAAATATTGCAGCCACAGCGGCTGATCAAGGCCGTACTGCGCGCGGATTTTCAGCAAGGCGTCCGGCGTGCTGCGCGAGCCCAGCAGCGCGCGAGCCGGGTCGCCGGGAATCGAGCGCACCAGCACAAAGGTGATCAGGCTGATGCCAAACAATACCGGCAGCAATTGCAGCGGCCGGGACAGCACAAAACGATACCGCGACAGGTTCATCCGTCAGCCCCGGTGGCGCGCGAGGAAGTCCAGCAGCACCGGGAAGTACGCCTGAGGCTCTTCGTAAAACGGCATGTGGCTGCTGTTGGGGAACACGTGCAATTCGGCGTGCCGCGCGGCCAGTTTCATGCGGTGGGCGCAGGCCGGCGTGAGTTCGTCGTGCTGGCCGGTGGTGATCAGAATCGGCATCTTGAAACCGGCCATTTCGGGAATGCGGTTCCAGTCCTTGAGGTTGCCGATGTAGAGAAACTCGTTGGGGCCTTGCATCGTCTCGTAAGGGCCCATGTTCCAATCGCCGAGAGAACGTTTGACCGGTGCCGGCCACTCGTCCAGGCGGCACACGTGGCGGTAATTGAGCAAGGTGATGGCGGCCTGGTATTGCGGGTGATCCAGGGTGCCCATGGCTTCATGGCGCTGCATCATTGCCACGGTCTCGCTGCCGAGCGCGCCGCGCAGGCGTTCGAGTTCTTGAGAGAGGTGCGGAATGTCGCCGACGGTGTTTTCCAGGATCAGGCTTTTCAGCGCATCGGGGTAATGGATGGCGTATTCAATGCCGAGCCAGCCGCCCCAGGAATGCCCCAGCAAATGCACGCGGCCAAGGTTCAGCGCCTGGCGAACGGTTTCGACTTCTTCGACATAACGGCGGATTTCCCACAGAGAAACGTCAGTGGGTCTGGCTGATGCGCCGGTGCCAAGCTGGTCGAATGCAACCACTCGCAGGTTATGGTCCTGGAGCCAGCCATGGGCGTCACGCAAGTAGTCACACGGCAGGCCCGGGCCGCCGTTGAGGCACAGCAGCACCTCATCGCCTTCGCCAAAGCTGTAGACCACGATGTTGTGGCCGTCGACACTCACGTTGTGTTGCTGGTCGGGGGCAATTTCACGCCACATGCATACATTCCTTGTGTTGTATCGGCCTGGCAGGCAGCGGCCGTTTATCAGGCCACACTACCGAGGATGCCGTGCGTCCATAACCTAGTATTTCTTATAGGTTTGGCCTGGCAGTCCTTCGCCGGGGCGTGGCATTCTACTTGCCGCAAGTCGAGATTCAAATGAATTCGGGAGCAGAACGGATGCTGGCCAGGCTAGCTGCCTTCAATAGTCGACTCATGCCGGGCAGGAGCCTGGATGAGCAGATGGACAACACCTTCATCCTCGCCCAGCAGTTGGGTTTCGACGCGCTGGTGTATGACTACACCCCGGTGCCACTGGACCATGACGGCGCCCTGATCACCCCCTCGGTGCTGGAGTTGCGCAACACGCCCACCGACTGGCACGCCTTGTGGTGCAGCGAAGGGTTTTACCAGATCGACCCGGTGCAGCATCTGGCCCTGAGCACGGTGTCGCCGTTCGTGTGGTCGTACGAGGCAAAGGCCGATACCGCGCTGCAAAAGATCATCGACCCTTGCCATGCGCCGGTCTCTTCTTATCTGCATGAGCGCCAACTGACGTGCGGCGTCAGCGTGCCGATTCATCTGCCCCGGGGCGGCTTCGCCTCGCTGACCGGTTTGCGCACCGGCAAGGCCCACACGGTATTGAAGGACGCGCAGCAGACGCTCGCCGATTTCAGCCTGATCACCCATGCCTTGCAGGAAGCGGCCTACCCGCTGTTCAGCAAAGAGCTACGCACCTACCCGCATATTCACCTGACCAAACGCGAGCGCGAGTGCCTGAAATGGGCCGCCGACGGCCTGACCGCCGCCGAAATCGCCACGCAATTGAGCCGTTCGCTGGCAGTGGTCACCCTGCACCTCGCATCGGCGATGCACAAACTCGGCGCCAAGAACCGGGTACAGGCGGTCGTGCGCGCCACCCATTACCGCCTGCTGGAAGATTGACCGCTCGGTAAAACCTAGCTGTTTTGCTAGTTACCTAAAACGTGCGCGACGACTATCGTGTCTCTGATCCTTTTTTTTCAGAGCAGGGTACGAAATGGAGTTCATTGAAAACATCCGCGAAGGTTTTGCAACCTTTGGCGCCTACCAGACCTGGTACCGCGTCACCGGCGACCTGGCCAGCGGCCACACTCCGCTGGTGATCATCCACGGCGGGCCCGGCTGCACCCATGACTACGTCGATGCCTTCAAAGACGTCGCCGCCAGCGGCCATGCGGTGGTTCACTACGACCAACTGGGCAACGGCCGCTCGACTCATCTGCCGGATAAAGACCCGTCTTTCTGGACGGTCAGCCTGTTTCTCGAAGAGCTGAACAACCTGTTGGACCACCTGCAAATCAGCGACAACTACGCGATTCTCGGGCAATCCTGGGGCGGCATGCTCGGCAGCGAGCACGCGATTTTGCAACCCAAGGGCCTGCGCGCGTTCATCCCCGCCAACTCACCCACTTGCATGCGCACCTGGGTCAGCGAAGCCAACCGCCTGCGTAAATTGTTGCCCGAAGGTGTGCATGAAACCCTGCTCAAGTACGAAGAAACCGGCGACTACCAAAACCCCGAATACCTCGCCGCCTCGCGGATTTTCTACGATCAGCACGTGTGCCGGGTCAACCCATGGCCGGAAGAAGTGGCGCGCACCTTTGCCGCCGTGGACGCCGACCCGACGGTGTACCACGCCATGAGCGGCCCGACGGAATTCCACGTCATTGGGAGTTTGAAAGACTGGAACGTAATTGGCCGCCTGGCAGCCATCAACGTGCCGACGCTGGTGATTTCCGGCCGCCACGACGAAGCCACGCCGCTGGTGGTCAAGCCGTTCCTGGATGAGATTGCCGATGTGAGATGGGCGCTGTTTGAAGACTCCAGCCACATGCCCCATGTGGAAGAGCGTCAGGCGTGCATGGGCACCGTGGTGAAGTTTCTGGATGAGGCGTGCTCCATACCTCATAAAACACTCAAGGCTGGCTGAGTTCTCAATGTGGGAGCGGGCTTGCTCGCGAAGGCGGCGTGTCAGCTACAAATGTGTTGACTGACACACTGCATTCGCGAGCAAGCCCGCTCCCACATTTCAGACCTCAGTGGTTTCAGTCTTTGGGGTTTTCCTGGGCACCTCAGCCACCAACGGAATCTCTTTTCCTTCGGCATCAAACAACTTGCCGCCGCGGAAATAATCCCCGTCGCGCAACGCCGCCACATCGTGGAAGCACAGGCTGCGCTCGGTCCCCGCCACAAACACCGACTGCTGGTCCGAATTACCGGCTGTGAAATGGTTGAACGCCAGGTTCAGCAGGATCGCCATGATCGCCGACGAACTGATCCCCGAGTGGAAAATGGTCGCAAACCAGGTCGGAAAGTGATCATAAAAATTGGGCGCGGCGATGGGAATCATGCCAAAACTGATCGAAGTAGCCACGATGATCAGGTTCATGTTGTTGCGATAATCCACCTTGGACAGCGTGCGAATACCGCTCGCCGCCACGGTGCCGAACAACACAATCCCGGCCCCGCCCAACACGGAAGTCGGCACCGCTGCGATCACCCGCCCCATGAACGGCAACAAGCCGAGCACCACCAGGAATACGCCGCCGGTCGCCACCACAAAACGGCTCTTAACCCCAGTTACCGCCACCAGGCCAACGTTCTGGGCGAACGCACTTTGGGTGAACGAGCCGAAGATCGGCGCGAACATACTCGACAGCATGTCAGCGCGCAGGCCATTGCCCAGGCGCTTTGAGTCGACCTTGGTGTCGATGATCTCGCCCACCGCCAGGATGTCCGCCGAGGTTTCCACCAGCGTCACCATGACCACGATGCACATGGAAATGATCGCCGCCACATGGAAGGTGGGCATGCCGAAATGGAATGGCGTGGGGAAACCGAACATGGGGCCTTGGGCCACACCGGAGAAGTCGGCCATGCCCAGGAATACCGCGATCACGGTGCCGATCACCATCGCCAGCAGGATCGACAGGCGTGAAATGGTCGCGCTGCCGATCTTGCTCAGCAGCAGCACCAGCACCAGGGTCAGCGCCGCCAAACCGATATTCGACATGCTGCCAAAATCCGCCGCACGGCTGTTGCCGCCCATGGCCCAGCGCGCCGCAACAGGCATCAGCGTCAAGCCGATGGTAGTGATCACGATACCGGTGACCAACGGCGGGAAGAATTTGGTGATCCGCGAGAACACCGGCGTGATCAACAAACCGATGAAGGACGCGGCCATCACCGCGCCGAGTATCGCTGGCACCCCGCCGGCGCCGTCACTGCCGACAATCGCCACCATGGTTGCCACGCCGGCAAACGACACACCCTGCACCAGCGGCAACTGGCAGCCGAAAAACGGCAGGCCGAGGGTTTGCAACAGGGTCGCCAGGCCACCGGCAAACAGCGAAGCGGCGATCAACAGGCCGATGTCCGCCGGCGACAACCCGGCCGCCTGGCCGACGATCAAGGGTACCGCGACGATGCCGCCGTACATGGTGAGCACATGCTGCAGGCCGTAAGCCATGTTGGCTGCGACGCCGAGATTCTCATCTTCTGGCCGCTGCGGTGACGCCTTCGGGATAGTCATGGTGAGGGGGTTCTCTGTTTTTGTTGTGCAGCCACTGTATGCAAAGGAAAGCCGGGATGTCCATAGAGTTGTATACAATCAATTTCACAATAACTGCGACAGCGGCGTTACAAAAAACCATTCAGCCGCCCTGCCCCGTGGCTTGAACCCCTACGCAAAAGGACCTGAAAAAAAATGCTCAACCGCAAGCTGCGCATTCACGCTCCGGCCATCTACTACTTCGACATGGTCCGGCGCTGCCACTCGATCCGCGAAGCTGCGCGGCGCCTGAACGTGGCGTCGTCCGCGGTGAACCGGCAAATCCTCAAGCTGGAAGACGAACTGGGCGCGACGCTGTTCGACCGACTCCCCGGTGGCCTGCGGGTGACGGCGGCAGGCGAGATCCTCACGCGCCACATCACGCTGTTGTTGCAGGATGTGGAGCGGGTGCGCGGCGAACTGGATGGCCTGCACGGCGTACACACCGGCCATGTGGAAATCGCCACGGTGGAAGGTGCCGCCGTCGAGTTGCTTCCCGCCGCACTCAAGCGCATGCGCCAGCGTTATCCGAAGGTGACGATAGGCGTCACGGTGCAGGGTTCGCAGTCGATTCCTGGCGCGGTGATCAATGGCCAGGCGGATTTGGGGCTGGCGTTTGCCTTGCCGCGCAGCAGCGAAATCAGCCAGTTGTGCGTCGGCCATTTCCGTTTGGGTGCGCTGATGTCGCCAGAGCATCCGTTGGCCGGCGAGGCCCGCGTCAGCTACGGGCAGTGTTGCGAACACGGGGTGATTCAGGCCAAGAGCGAGCTGTCGGTGCATCACCTGATTGCGCCGCTGCACAAACGCGCGGTGGCCCACAAGCCGCTGTTGCAGAGCAATTCCATGGAACTGGCGCGTCAGCTGGCACGCCAGCAATTGGGCATCGCCTTCCAGACGCGCATCGGCATCGAGGCGGACCTGGCGCGGGGCGAATTGCTGCACATCCCGTTGAGTGACCAGGGCGGGATTTTCAGTGACCTTGGCGTTTACGCTCGCAAAGACCGCGAACTGCCCGTGGCAGTGCAGGCCCTTACCCACCTGCTGGGTGAAGAAATCGCCCTGCGTGAGCGGGAGGAAATGCCCGCAACGCCACGTATTTCCTGACTCATAAGACAAGCGCCGCGCTGCCGATTCGGCATCGGCCCAGGCGAGATTCTGTTCTTTGGTGCGCGCAAGGCTTGTGCTGATACTGCGCCCGGCGACCCCTGCAAGGTCGCCATGAGCCAAACGCCAAAGGAATTAAAACAATGAAAAAGGCACTGCACGGCGCAACTGTATTTCTGTCACTGCTGGGCGGCGGGGAGGCCGTTGCGGTGGAATGGATGAACAACAGCGCAGGATTCCGTTACGGCCAGCACTTCACCAACCCGAACAACCCCGACGACTTCAGCAAGCGCATCTACAGCTTCACCCACGCCAGCGGTTATCAATACGGCAGCAATTACCTGAACCTCGACGTGTTCCTGTCCGACAGCAGTGACCCGCGCAAGGGCACCGACCATGGCGGCAGCGAGGTCTATGCCGTGTACCGGCACCAACTGTACGCCTCACGGGTATTTGATGTGCCGCTCGGCACCGGTCTGATCAAGGATTACGCGTTGACCCTGGGGTTTGATGCCAACCGCAACAACAACGTCGCCTCGGCAAAAAAGCGCGCACTGGTGATCGGCCCAACGTTGAAGTTCAACACCGTCGGCGTGCTGGACCTGAGCCTGATGTACTACAAGGAAAAGAACCACACCGGTATCCCCGGCGCACAGGAGTCGAACCACACCTTCGACGACACCTACATGGTGAACCTGACCTGGATGCGCCCGTTCGAGATCGCCAACCACGCGGCAAAATTCCAGGGGTTTATCAATTACGTCGGGGAGAAAGGCGAGGACTACCATGGCCGCGACACTGCGCCGGAAGCGTTGATGCGTACCGCGTTGATGGTGGCGGTGCGGCCGGGTAAAAGCGTGAAGCCGAACCTGTATCTGGGGGTGGGTTACGAGTACTGGCACAACAAGTTTGGTGTGGATGGCGGCAGGGGTACCCGGACTTCCACACCCACGGTGAATATGGAAATTACCTTCTAGGGCATACCGTTTGAACCCTGAAGAAACCGACTGCAAATGTGGGAGCGGGCTTGCTCGCGAATGCGGCGGAACAGTCAGCACTTTGGGTGCTGATAGACCGCATTCGCGAGCAAGCCCGCTCCCACATTTTTTACCCTATTGTCAGCTCAGGCCCTTGCCAGCTCGGAAGGATCAGCCTTTGGCCGCGCCAGCCAATAACCCAACACCGCCAGCGGCGCCGTTGCGAGCATCACAATCACGGTGATCAGCAGCGGCTGCTCGATCATCGACGACACCAACAGGCTGGCAAGAAAACACAGGCCCAATTGCAGGGTGTTTTGCAGCGCTGCCGCCTTGCCGGAGTTTTCTGCAAAAGGCATCAGCGCATTCGCCACCACGATGGGGTAACTGGCGCCGTTCACCAGGGCCATCAGGCAGAACGGAATCAGCAAGGTCGTCAGGGTCGGCACCGTCAACGTGGCGACGAGGTACAACGCCAGCATGCTGATGCAATAGGCCACCAGCAACCACGGCAGCAGGGTTTTGCCCGGGCAGTGCTGCAACGCGCTGCGGCAGCTGTAACCACCGATCAAAAAGGCCAGCGTCGGCAGTACATAACTCAGGCCGATATCATTCGGGCTGTAGCCCATATCGCCAAGAATGAACGGCGAAGCGGTCAGCCAGGCGAAGAAACTCGCGGAGCACGCCGCGAAGATCATCACATTGCCGGTGAACACGCGGGAGCCCAGCAACTGGCCATAACCCAGGCGTGCGGGTTCACCTTCTGTCGTCAGGCGTTTCGGCACGGAGCGCAGGAACAATGTCGGTAACAGCAACAGCAGCGACACACCGAGCAACACGCCGAAGATCGCCTGCCAGCCAAAGTGATTCAACACCATCGCGCCCAACAGCGGCGCCAGGGCCGGCGACAGCGACATCAGCGGCATGATGCTGGCGAACACGCGGTGCGCCTTGTCGGCCGGGTAACGGTCGATCACCAGCGCCTGCCAACTCACGGCGGCGGAACACACGCCAATCGCCTGCATAAAGCGTAGCGCCAGCAGTTGCGGTGCGGTCTCGACCCAGAACATGCCCAGGCAGCCCAACACGAACAGGCCCAGGCCTGCGAGCAACACCGGTTTACGCCCCAGCCGGTCAGACAACGGCCCCCACAACAACTGCCCCACGGCAAACCCGGCGAGGAAGATACTCAAGCTGGCGCCCACCGCGCCCGCGCCGATCTGCAACTGCTCGCCCATGGCGCCGAACGCCGGCAAGTACATGTCCATGGCCAGATAACCGAGCATGCTCAGCCCCGCCAGGTACCCAGTGAAACCAAAAGAATTTTTCATTGAAGCCTTGTAAAAACTGCCATCAAACTATTTGCTGACTGGCGCCCATTATGAAGCTGACAGTTTTGCTGTGAAGCGATAATAATTGGACACTCATATCAAATATTTTGAAGGCAACAGCCATGTGGTCCGAATACTCCCTGGATGTCGTGGATGCCGTCGCGCGTCACGGCAGCTTCAGCGCCGCCGCGCAGGAACTGCACCGCGTGCCCTCGGCCATCAGCTACACGGTGCGTCAAATTGAAGAGTGGCTGGCTGTTCCCCTCTTTGTGCGCAGGCATCGCGATGTCGAACTGACCCCTGCCGGCCGGCTCTTTATAGAAGAAGCCCGTGGCGTGATGAAAAAAATGCTCGGCACCCGGCGCTTGTGCCAGCAGGTGGCCAATGGCTGGAGCGGCCAGCTCAAGGTCGCGGTGGACTCCATCGTCAAACCCCAGCGCTGCCGCCAGTTGGTGCTGGATTTTTATCGGCAGTTTCCCGAAGTGGAGTTGTTGCTGGAGTACGAGGTCTACAACGGCGTGTGGGATGCGCTGGCCGACGAGCGCACCGACATCGTGATCGGGGCCACCAGCGCGGTGCCGGTGGCCAGCCGCTTCACGTTTCGCGACATGGGTTTGTTGAACTGGCTGTGTGTGGTCAGCGCGAAACATCCGCTGGCGCGGGTTGAGGGTTTGCTGACAGACGATCAACTGCGCCCGTTCGCCTCCCTGTGCATGACCGACACGTCGCGCAACCTGCCCAAGCGCGACACCTGGACGCTGGATAACCAACGGCGGCTGGTGGTGCCCAACTGGGCATCGGCGATTGATTGTTTGCGCGACGGTTTGTGTGTGGGCATGGCGCCGGCGCATCAGGTGTTGCCGTGGATCGAGCGTGGCGAGTTGGTGGCATTGCAGTTGAGCCGGCCGTTTCCGGCGAGCCCGTCGTGTGTGGCGTGGGCGCAGGACAAGTTGTCCCCGGCCATGGCGTGGTTGTTGGAGTACCTGGGGGATACGGAAACGATGAACCAGGAATGGCTGAATGGAACGGATTTCTGAATCAAATGGAGATCCACTGTGGGAGCGGGCTTGCTCGCGAAAGCGGTGTACCAGCCAACTAATCTATTAACTGACACACCGCATTCGCGAGCAAGCCCGCTCCCACACTTTGATTGCATTTCAATCCAGTAAGCGGGTGATGGCGCGCACAATCATCTCGACCTCCTTGGCCACCAGCGTCAGCGGCGGCAGCAGCCGGATGATCTTGCCCCGGGTCACGTTGATCAGCAGCCCATGTTCCCTGGCCGCGCGTTCGGCCAGGTCGCGATACGGGCTGGCCAGTTCAATGCCGATCATCAAACCCTGGCCGCGAATCGCAACGACCTGCGGATGTTCGTCCAGCTCCATGTGCAGCCGCGCCAGCAACCGTGCGCCCTGTTGCTTGGCGTTCAGCAACAAACCCTGCTCTTCAATAATTTCCAGAACGGTGCAGCCCACACGGCAGGCCAGCGGGTTGCCACCGAAGGTACTGCCGTGGCTGCCCGGTGTGAACATTTGCGCGACTGCGGCGCGGGCCAGGCAGGCGCCAATGGGCACGCCGTTGCCAAGGCCTTTGGCCAGGGTCATCACGTCGGGCACGATGCCTTCATGCTGGAAGGCAAACCAGGCGCCGGTACGGCCGATGCCGGTCTGGATTTCATCGAGCATCATCAACCAGCCGTGGCGCGTGCAGTGTTCACGCAGCGCTTTCAGATAACCGGGCGGCGCAGGCAGCACGCCGCTTTCGCCCTGAATCGGCTCCAGCAAGACGGCGGCGATGCGCGGGCCGAACTGCTCGGTGATGGCCTGCAGCGCAGCCAAATCACCAAAGCGTACTTTGACGAAATCCCCGGGCAAGCGCTGAAAACCCAAGCGTACCGACGGTCCGTCACTCGCCGCCATGGTGCCGAGGGTGCGCCCATGAAAGGCGTTTTCCATCACCACCACCAAGGGCTCTTCGATGCCCTTTTTCCAGCCATGCAGCCGGGCGAGTTTCAGTGCGGTTTCGTTGGCTTCCGCACCGGAGTTATTGAAGAACGCACGGTCCAGGCCGGACAGCTGTGCCAAGCGCTGCGCCAACCGGTGTTGCCAATCAATGCTGTAAAGGTTGGAGGTGTGCAGCAGCAACCCCGCCTGCTCGCTGATGGCCGTTACCAGTTTGGGATGGGAGTGGCCGACATTGGTCACCGCCACACCGGCCACCGCGTCCAGGTATTCGCGGCCTTGCTGGTCCCACAGGCGCGTGCCCAGGCCGTGGGTAAAGCTCAGGGCCGAGGGTTGATAAGTGGTCATCAGGCAGGCGGCAGTCATGGCGGCAAACTCCAGTGCATCGTTGTGATGGGTGCAGTATCGTTAACCACCACAGCTGGATAAACTGCGCTTTCCTGCAATGACTTTGAACCAGGGCTTGATAATGGATCTGTTCCAGGCAATGACGGTTTACGTGAAAGTCGTGGAGGCCGGCAGCATGACCGCCGCCGCGCAGGAGTGCGGGATGTCGACCACCATGGTCGGCAACCACCTGCGTGCCCTGGAGCAACGGTTGGGGGTCAGCCTGCTCAAACGCACCACACGCAAACAAAGCCTGACGGAGTTTGGCAGGCAGTATTATCAGCGTTGCCTGGAAGTGCTGGGGCTGGTGGCCGACTCCGAGTTGCTGGCGGAACAGACCCACGGCGAAACCCCGAGAGGCACCCTGCGCATCACCGCGCCCCCCGTGTTCGGCACCGAACGCCTGGTGCCGGCCTTGAGCGAATTTTCCCGGCGCTACCCGCTGATCAACCTCTACGTGGTGCTGAGTAACGAGCGGATGGACTTGGTCGACAGCGATTTCGACGTGGCGATCCGTCTCGGCGACCTGGAAAGCTCCAGCCTGATTGCCCGGCCCATGCAGCCCTACACCCTGACCCTCTGCGCATCACCTGAATACCTGGCACGGCGCGGCACGCCGCTTACACCCGCAGACCTTCAGCAGCACGATTGCCTGGCGTTCGCCTACCCGGCGAACGACAACTGGCGCGATACCGACAAACTATGGCGCATGAGGGGCGATGCCGGCGAGGTGGAAGTCGCGGTGTCCGGCTCATTGACCATCAACAGCTCGCAAGGCTTGCGCCAGGCGGCCGTCAACGGCATGGGCATCATCATGCTGGCCGATGCCCTGGTACAACCAGACCTGGAAAGCGGCAAGCTGGTGGCCTTGCTGACCCCCTACAAACTGCCCAGCCGCCCCATGCACCTGCTGTATCGCCAGGACCGCTACCGCCTGCCCAAACTGCGCGCGTTTGTCGACTTTGTGATGGAGCAGTGGGCGCTTTAAAACGCCACACCCAACTCACGCAGGCGCGCGGCGGTGCGCTCGGCTGACACATGGTGAATGCCCTGCCAGCCAAGGGCCACGGCCGCGTCGATATTGCCGGCCACATCATCGATAAATACGACTTCAGCGGGCTGGATATCCGGCAGATGAGCGCGGACCTGGCCGAGGCTGGCATGGTAGATAGCCGGGTCCGGCTTGATCAGCTTCAGCTCACCGGACACCACGATGTCGCGAAAATGCTGCAAGAAGGGATAGTTGGCGCGGGCATAGGGGAAGGTTTCGGCTGACCAGTTGGTGAGACCGAATAACGGCACATCGGCGTGATGCAATGCCTCCAGGATCGCCACGCCTTCGGGTAGCGGGCCACGCAGCATTTCGTGCCAGCGGTCGTAGTAAGACTGGATCAGGGTTTCATGCTGGGGGTATTGGGCGATCAGGCTGCGAGTACCGTCGGCCAGCGTGCGGCCGGCGTCCTGCTCGGTGTTCCAGGCTTGGGTGCAGACGGTGTCGAGAAAGTGTTGCCGCTCGTGATCGTCAGCAATCAGCTTGCGGTAGAGGTGCTGCGGGCTCCAGTCGAACAGAACACCGCCGAAATCAAAAACTACTGCACGAATCGTCATCAGATCCTCCGTAAGTGTGGCTTGATAGCCCAGGGAGTCTGGCAGATTGTGAGCAAGGGCGGGAGCGTGGGGTTGTAACGCCAAGCAAATGTGGGAGCTGGCTTGCCTGCGATGCAGTCACCTCGGTGTATCAGTTGCACCGCGGCGATGCTATCGCAGGCAAGCCAGCTCCCACACAAGCCGGCTGCCACATTCTTTGACTGTGTTTTAGGCCTGAATCAAGCCATTGATCTTCACGGTCGGGTTTACGTCAGCTTCGTAATCAACGCCGTCGATTTCAAAGCCGAACAAGCGCAGGAACTCCGCCTTGTAACCGGCAAAATCGCTGATCTCGTTGACGTTGTCGTCGGTCACCTGGTTCCACAGGGCAGCAACGGCGTCCTGAACCTTCGGCTCCAGCTCGGCCAGGTCGGCGCGCAGGCGGCCGTCGGCGTCCAGCTTCGGCGTTTGGCCATACAGGCTGTCCTTGAACAGGCCGTAGACCTGCTCGATGCAGCCTTCGTGAGTGCCCTGCTCTTTCATCACTTTGAACAGCAGCGACAGGTACAGCGGCATGATCGGAATCGCCGAGCTCGCCTGAGTCACCACGGCCTTGAGTACCGACACACGGGCGTCGCCCTTCAGTGCGGCGAGGTTGTCGCGCAGGGTCAGGACTTTCTTGTCCAGGTCTTTCTTGGCTTCGCCGATGGAGCCGTTCCAGTAGATGTCCTGGGTCAGCTTTTCACCGAGGTAGGTGAACGCGGTGGTTTTGGCGCCTTCGGCCAGTACATCGGCGTCACGCAGGGCGTCGATCCACAGCTGCCAGTCTTCGCCGCCCATCACTTTGACGGTGCCGTCGATTTCTTCCTGGGTGGCCGGCTCAAGGGTGGTGTCGACCACAACGCCTTTGTCGGTGTTGATACCGCGCAGGGTCACAGCCTTGCCGATTGGCTTGAGGGTAGAGTTATGCACCACGCCTTGCGGGTCGGTACGGCGTGGCGCGGCCAGGCTGTAGACCACCAGGTCGATCTTGCCCAGGTCTTTCTTGATGGTTTCGATGGTCAGGCGCTTGATCTCGTCGGAGAACGCGTCGCCGTTGATGCTCTTGGCGTACAGGCCTTTTTCAACGGCAAACTTCTCGAACGCCGCGCTGTTGTACCAGCCGGCGGAGCTCAGCTTGCCTTCTTCGCCTTCTTTCTCAAAAAACACGCCCAGGGTGTCGGCGCCGCAGCCAAACGCAGCACTGATGCGCGCGGCCAGGCCGTAACCGGTGGAAGCGCCGAGGACCAGCACCTTCTTTGGGCCGCCTTCGATGGCGCCGTGTTGGGTGACGTAGTCGATCTGTTCCTTGACGTTCGCTTCACAGCCAACAGGGTGAGCGGTCACACAGATAAAGCCACGAACCCGCGGTTTGATGATCATAAAATTTCTGCCTCTTCCAAGGGGTCGACGGCCAGTGGTGGCCATTCAACTTCATTCGTACCGGTCTATGACGCCTGAAAAACCGAAGCGTCACGATAGTCGCAAATCTTCCGTTTACAAAATCCAATCCACAAAACGGCCAAGTGACCGCAGGCGCGGGTTAAAGCCTGTAGCTGACCTTCACAAATTTGCACTATTAAAAACGCCCGGCATCGCTATAACCCACTATCATGGCAGCGATGTTTCACTATGTTTCAGGTCCGGAGCCTCGTTTCATGAGTAATAGTGCTGTTCGCAAGAAGCTGATCTCGGCCGCCTGGGTGCTCGGGGTATTGCTGTTCATCTACTGCTTCCCGCGCACGACCCTGGTGTTTTTGCTGCTGGTGGTGGTGTGTGGCGTTTACGACTTCCTGCGTAACGGCCTGTACGACCGTGACACGATCAAGAAATACTTTATCGGCAACGGCCGCAACACCTGGATTCTGGCGCCCTTCAACACCCTGTTCGACCTGGTCAGCAGCCGTAACCGCCACGTCTACACCATGCGCGACCTGCCGCCCGCCTGGCGTGAAGACCTGCAACAGGTGATCGACGACGCCATGGCGCAAAAGGACGAAATCATCAGCTACCTGGACGAGCGCATGGCCGAGAAGAAGCGCGGCATGTTGTTCTTCCAGTGGTATGGCCGCCCGATCGAAACCACCCTCGACATCCCGCAACTGCGCAAAAAGCTGCCATTTGTGAAGACCATCGGCGTGTCGGTGTTCAACGAAAACCGTTCCACGTCTTTCCACTTCGGCCCGCTGCGCATGATGTTCCGTGTGCTCTACAACATGGCACCGGCACCGCACCACGAAGGCGTGTACATCCAGGTGGGCAAGCACAAGCACTACTGGCACGACGACCCGCTGTTTATCTTCGATGACACGCTGATGCACGCGTCTTTCAACAAAAACGACGCCAAACGTTACTGCCTGTTCATCGACATCGTGCGCCCGACCCCGCTGCCGGGTTTACTCAACGCGGTGATCTCGGGTTTTGCCGGGCTGGTGTATACCCTGCGTCGGGTTTTCTACAAAAACTGGAAGCTGATTCAGTAAGTTCTGCGGCATGATGGTGCTGGACGGTGTTTGCGCCCTGCCCGCTTGGCGGCCAAACTAACTGTCTCGTGCGACCGGATTCGGCGCTCACCATTTTCAAGCCATCGCCGCCCCTGGCGGGTGCGATGGCTGTGCTTTCAAGGAACCAGAATGCCGCAACGTCAAGTCATCAATGCCTCCGTCAGCCCCAAGGGCAGCCTCGAAACCCTGTCCCAGCGTGAAGTCCAGCAACTGAGTGAAGCCGGTTCCGGCAGCATCTACACCCTGTTCCGCCAATGCGCCCTGGCCATCCTCAACACCGGCGCGCACATCGACAACGCCAAGACCATCCTCGACGCCTATAAAGATTTTGAAGTGCGTATCCACCAGCAGGACCGTGGCGTGCGCCTGGAGTTGCTGAATGCTCCCGCCGACGCATTCGTCGATGGCGAAATGATCGCCAGCACCCGCGAAATGCTGTTCAGCGCCCTGCGCGACATCGTCTATACCGAGAACGAGCTGGACAGCCAGCGCATCGACCTGAGCAACTCCCAGGGCATCACCGACTACGTGTTCCACCTGCTGCGCAATGCCCGCACGCTGCGCCCGGGTGTGGAGCCGAAAATCGTGGTGTGCTGGGGCGGGCACTCGATCAATACCGAAGAATACAAATACACCAAGAAGGTCGGCCACGAGCTGGGCCTGCGCAGCCTCGACGTGTGCACCGGTTGCGGCCCCGGCGTGATGAAAGGTCCGATGAAAGGCGCGACCATTTCCCACGCCAAGCAACGCATCACCGGCGGTCGCTACCTGGGCCTGACCGAGCCGGGCATCATCGCCGCCGAAGCGCCGAATCCGATCGTAAATGAACTGGTGATTTTGCCGGACATCGAAAAACGTCTGGAAGCCTTTGTGCGCGTCGGCCACGGCATCATCATCTTCCCGGGCGGCGCCGGTACGGCGGAAGAGTTTCTGTACCTGTTGGGCATTCTGATGCACCCGGACAACCGCGACGTGCCGTTCCCGGTCATCCTTACCGGGCCGAAACAGGCCGCGCCGTACCTGCAACAGTTGCACGCGTTCGTTGGCGCCACCCTGGGTGAAGCAGCCCAGGCGCACTACCAGATCATCATCGACGACCCGGCTGAAGTGGCGCGCCAGATGACAGCCGGGCTCAAGGCCGTGAAGCAGTTCCGCCGCGAGCGCAACGATGCGTTTCATTTCAACTGGTTGCTGAAGATCGACGAAGGCTTCCAGCGCCCGTTCGACCCGACCCACGAAAACATGGCCAGCCTGCAACTGAGCCACGCCCTGCCAGCCCACGAGCTGGCGGCCAACCTGCGCCGTGCGTTCTCCGGGATTGTGGCGGGCAACGTCAAGGACAAGGGTATTCGCTTGATCGAACAGCACGGCCCGTATGAAATTCACGGCGACCCGGCGATCATGAAACCGCTGGACGAGCTGCTACAGGCCTTCGTCGCCCAGCACCGCATGAAGTTGCCGGGCGGCGCGGCCTATGTGCCGTGCTACCGAGTGGTGCAATAACTAGCGTTGCACCGCCACGCATTTGATTTCCACGAGCAATCCGGGGTGCGCCAGCTCTGACACCCCGATGGTCGTCCAGGCGCAATGCCCGCGTGGGAACAGGCGGTTTTTCACTTCACGAAAAACCGCCATGTGCTGGCTCATGTTCACGTGGTAGGTGGTCATGTCCACCACGTCGTCAAAACTGCACCCCCCCTCCTCCAATACCTCCCGCAGGTTCTCCCAAGCGGCGATGAACTGCGCCTCGGGGTCTTCGATGACCGCCAGCTGTGGTGTGCGCCCGACCTGCCCGGCGCAGTAGAGGGTCTTGCCGACTTTGACGGCGGGCACGTAGCCAGCGCGTTCGACAATGGATTGCATGGCGGGCGGGATGATGAGGTGGCGGTCGGTCATATGCGGTATCTCTTTGTCGTCGTTTTCAGGCGTGTTGAGGGGAAGAGTCGGGCTATGGTTTTACCAACAGCCGCGACTCATTGCATCCACAAAAAACTTCAGGGAATCTTGATCAGTGAAAGACCATCACCTACCGAAAGAGAACAACCGGCCGATTAATATCGCGCACAGCAGAACCGCAGACCTGAGTGTTATGGCGCTCAAAGGCTTGATTAAACGGCCTGAAACCTCAGTCAGCCTCCGACAGATGACGCAAGCCTGCGCCGACGCTGCATCGAAAGCAGATTAAGCGGGCTGGCACTCTATTTCCCGATTCGCGTAACCTTTAGGCCTCTCACGTCATCTGCGTGAACGCCGATCAACCTCCGGGAAATCAACGTGCGAACAGCCCTGACCCTTTGCCTGACATTGGTACCGACCTTGGCACTGGCCGACGCCATTGTCTGGCCCGACCTGCCGAAAACCTGCTTCGTCAGCGGCCGCCCCGCCACCAGCCAGGATATCGACACCGGCTGCGCGGCGTTTTTGATCAATGTGCAAGGCAAGCCGGCGGGAACGCCGATCAACGTGGATGTTCCGCAGTACGCGCTGCACGTCGATGAGGCCACCGGCAAGGAAACGCCGGTGATCATCATTCAAGCGGAAGGGAACGGTGCGACAGAGGTGGTGGGCTATCAGGAGCTGGGCAGCGATCAGCTCGGTGCCGCGCTGCTGCGGGAGGTTCGGCTACTGGGTACCCAGAAGCCGATCTAGGCTTCAGCGAACCCAGCCACCACCCTGCCAGTGGTAACCGTCATTGCGCTGCACCCAATGCGGGTGCACATAACGGTAGCCTTCACGCACCGCTTCCCAATGGCCGTGCACCGCCACGTAACGCCCGCCTTCCCAACGCCAGTAACCGCGCGACCATACATAGCCGTAACGCGCAGCGGGCTCGACTTCGATTATCTGCACCGGCGGCGGTTGCGGCGCGACGACTTCCACATATTCACGCTGCACCGGCCCGCGCTCATGCACCACACGCTCTTGCACACACCCGGATGCCGCGACGACTACCGCCGCCATTGCCGCATAACGTAGCAACATACAAAACCCTCGGGCGTCAGCGCCCAACAAATACACCAGTAAAAAATGCCCCCTTGTCTCAGCCTCGCTCCTGCTCGGCTCTGGGTTCTTTTTAACAGGTGCTGACTGTCCGGTTGCTGAACCCACGAGGCTCAAGACGCACAGACGACGGCCGGTCGCTTCAGGCGCACCAGCAGCAGCCCCGCGACAACGACCGCAATCCCGGCATAAGTCGACGCATGAATCACATCGCCAAACATGAGCGCCGCCCACACCAGCGTGACCGGCGGCTCCAGATAGACCAGCGCAGCCACGTGGGTCGCGGTCATTACACGCAGCAACATCCACAGGCTCAAGTAGGCGACAAGGGTGGACAACACCGTGAGCCAGACAATCGAAATCAGCACGTCTGGCGCACGGGGAATGCTCAGCGTACCGGTGTAAAGCACCGTGCCGGTGAACCCGATCAACGTCAGCAGTGACTGGATGAACAACGGCAACACCAGGCCACCGCCCTTGGGCTGTACGGTGCGGCGCTCATACAAGGTCGCCAGCGTCAGCCCCAACGCGGCCGCCAGCGGCAGACAGTACATGACCAGGCCGACCCGTTGCCCGCTGCTGTACTGGCCGGCGATCACCACCGCCACGCCGACAAAACTGATCATCAGCCCCGCCCACTGCCAGCCACCGCTGCGCTCGGTTGCGCTGCCCGTGGACAGGGCCGCCGTCATCAGCGGTTGCAGCGCTGCAATGATCGCCGCGATGCCAGGGGGCAAGCCGTTCTGGATCGCCACATACAGGCAGCTCAAGTATAAAAACTGCGAAAGAAAACCGACTACCGCGTAGTGGCGCACCTGCGCCCACGTCACCTGGAGCAACCTGACATTCAAGTACACGCCCAGGCACACCACCACCAACAGAAACCGCCAGAACAGCAGGTTGAACGCCCCTGCGTCCTGCGTGCCCAGCTTGGCGCCGATGTAGCCTGAACTCCACGACAGCACAAATGCACCTTGCAGCAAAAACCGCCCCAGGGTCGATCGCTTCATGCCGCCTCCCGTCTGTGTAAATTGACGCCAAGGCTAGGGGCCGCGCATGCTTCTGTATATTTGAATAATTGGCAGCACTAATCCGTAAAAATAGAATCATGGCCAAACAACTGAATATCGACCTGTTGAGAACCTTCCACGCGGTGGCGCGCTTTCAGCGTTTCAATGAAGCGGCCGAACACGTGCACCGCAGTGCCTCCACCGTCACCACGCAGATTCAAAAGCTGGAAGAACAGATCGGCCAGCGCCTGTTCAGCCGCAATAATCAAGGCGTGGAGCTGACGCCGTACGGCAGGAAACTGCTGGGTGAAACCACCGAATTTCTCAAAAGCCATGACCGCCTGCTGATCTCGCTGATGCCCCAGCGCATGCAGGGCAAGATCCGCCTGGGCGTGCCGGACACCTATGCGCCGGCCTTTATCCAGGCATTTTTGCCTCGGTTGATTGCTGACAACCCACTGTTGGAGCTGGAAGTCGAAGCCCGCACCAGCGGCCAATTGCTGAACCTGTTCACGGCCAACCATCTGGACCTGACCATCATCGTCAGCGCCCAGCCGCTGGCTCAGGGTGAACGCCTGGGCGCCGTGCAACCCCTGTGGGTGGCAGCCGAACACTTCGACTACCCGTCTAACGCGCCGCTGCCCGTCACCGTGCCCATTGTCGGTTGCCCGTATCGCGCAGCGGCCCTGCAGGCGCTGAAGGATCACGGGATTTACCATCGACTGCTGCTGGAAAGCCCCAATTCATCCGCCGTCGAAGCCTGCGTGCGCAGTGGTGTGGCCGTGGGGTTGATGGAGCCAAGCCGCATGGGCGAAGGGCTCAAGCATCTGCCGGACCTCCCGCCTTTGCCCGCGCAACATCTGTATTTGCTGTGCGATACCGGCAACGCACTGGCCCTGCACCTGCACGAGCAAATCCGGCACTTCAAGGTCTGAATGCCGGGTACAAAAAAGCACGCTGACCGTTACCGGTTCAGCGGGCTTTTCACATCAGGCTTGGCTTACAGCGCCAGGTCAGATGCCGGCTTGCTCGGCTCAGCCGCAGGCTTGGCAGCCTCGGTGGCCTGAGGCGCCGCCAGTTGCGGAATGGCTGGCGGTGGCGTCAGTTGCAGGACACCAGCGGTGTAGGCCCATTCCTTGGCAACGGCTTCCGGGCTGTCGTTCAGCTTGGTGCCGTAGCTCGGGACGATCTGGTGCAGTTTGGCCTGCCACTCAGGGGTCGCGACCTTGTCTTTGAAGATCTTCTGCAGCACGGTCAGCATGATCGGAGCCGCGGTGGACGCGCCTGGCGATGCACCCAACAGGCCGGCGATGGAGTTGTCGGCGGAGCTGACCACTTCAGTGCCGAGTTTCAGGACGCCGCCCAGTTCCTCGTCACGCTTGATGATCTGCACGCGCTGACCGGCTTGCCACAGGCGCCAGTCTTCTTTCTTGGCGTTCGGGAAGTACTCTTTCAGGGCGTTGTAGCGGTCGTCATCCGACAGCATCAGTTGGCCAGCAAGGTACTCGACCAGCGGGTATTCACGCACGCCAACACGGGTCATCGGCCAGATGTTGTGGGTGGTGGTGCTGGTCAGCAGGTCCAGGTACGAGCCTTCTTTCAGGAACTTGGTCGAGAAGGTCGCGAATGGGCCAAACAGGATCACGCGCTTGCCATCCAGCACGCGGGTGTCCAGGTGCGGAACCGACATCGGCGGTGCGCCTACCGAAGCTTTACCGTAGGCCTTGGCCAGGTGCTGCTCGGCGATGGTTGGGTTATCGGTGACCAGGAACGAACCACCGACCGGGAAGGCCGCGTAGTCCTTGGCTTCCGGAATGCCCGACTTCTGCAGCAGGTGCAGTGCACCGCCGCCGGCGCCGATGAACACGAACTTGGCGTCGGTTTCAGTCTTGGTGCCGTCTTTCAGGTTTTTGTAGCTCACACGCCACGAACCGTCGGCGTTACGGGTGATGTCCTGCACTTCGCTCGACAGTTTCAGGTCGAAATTCGGCGTGGTTTGCAGGTGAGCAACGAACTGGCGGGTGATCTCGCCGAAGTTCACGTCGGTGCCGATCGGGGTCCAGGTGGCCGCGATTTTCTGGTTCGGGTCACGCCCTTCCATCATCAGCGGAACCCACTTCTTGATCACAGCCGGGTCTTCGGAGTACTGCATGCCGGCGAACAGCGGGCTCGCTTGCAGGGCTTCATAGCGTTTTTTCAGGAACTTGATGTTGTCATCGCCCCACACAAAGCTCATGTGCGGAGTGGAGTTGATGAACGAACGCGGGTTCTTCAACACGCCCTGCTGGACCTGCCAGGACCAGAACTGACGGGAGATCTGGAACGCTTCGTTGATCTCGACCGCTTTCGGGATCTCAACGTTGCCGTTCTTGTCTTCCGGGGTGTAGTTCAGCTCAGCCAGGGCCGAGTGACCGGTACCGGCGTTGTTCCAGCCGTTGGAGCTTTCTTCGGCCACGCCATCAAGGCGCTCGACCATCTCCATCGACCAGTCCGGCTGCAGCTCGTTGAGCCATACACCCAGGGTTGCACTCATGATGCCGCCGCCGATCAGCAGCACATCGACTTTCTTTGCCTCTTCCGCGTGAACGGACGTGATCCCCATCGACAAAGCCAGCCCCAGCAGGGCAGTGTTTACTTTTTTAAACATCAGTAGCACCTATGATAAAACGCCATCCGCCCTACCGCCCGATTCCTCAAGGCCGCAGGGTGGGCACACAAGGCCGACGAGTCGACCTCACTGTTTTTGTCCCTTCTGCGCTGACTTCTTATCATTATTGGCTTCAGCTACCTGGGCGACAGCCAACCACCGGGACGTATACGGGTGTACGCACCGGAGAAAGACTAGACCAAGACGGCGCGCAGAATATCACGCTGAACAACGTTTATGCGTCGTTTGGCCAATTGACAGCTCTAAAACGGGACTTTTCCGAGCCAGTGTCAAGCCTGACAGGCGCGACCTGGGGTCACAGGCCCGGAACTCTCGGGTAAAAGGCTGTTCTAGACACCTTCGCCACCGCTTGCGTAGCATCGGCAGCTGTCCTTCGTGCAACCCCCTCACACAGAGTTACCCATGACTATCCAGCAAACACCCGGGCCTGTGCTGCCCGCGCGCAGCGCCGCCAAAATGGAAGCTGCCATGGCCGTGGGCGCCTTCGCGATCGGTACCGGCGAGTTCGCCATCATGGGCCTGATGCCCGAGATCGCGCACAATTTGAACTTGAGTGAGCCGCAAGTCGGCCACGCCATCAGCGCCTACGCCTTGGGCGTGATGGTCGGCGCGCCGTTGCTGGCCATCCTTGGCGCCAAGCTGCTGCGCAAACACATGCTGCTGTGGCTGATGGGCCTGTATGCCCTCGGCAACTTCGCCACCGCCTTCACCCCGAGCTTCGGTTCGCTGGTAGCCTTCCGCTTTATCAGCGGCTTGCCCCACGGCGCTTACTTCGGCATCGCTGCCGTCGTCGCCTCGAGCATGGTGCCGGGCGACAAACGCGCCGGCGCCGTGGCCCGCGTGATGATGGGCCTGACCCTCGCTATGCTGCTCGGCAACCCCATCGCCACCTTCCTCGGCCAGTACTTCGGCTGGCGTTCGGCGTTTGCACTGGTCAGCGTGATCGCCCTGTGCACCATCGCCTTGGTCTGGCAATTCGTGCCCCACCGCCACGACGAACAACGCAGCGACCCGCGCAAAGAACTGCGCGCCTTCACCAAACCCCAGGTGTGGATGGCCCTGTCCATTGGCGCCATCGGTTTTGCCGGGATGTTCTGCGTGTTCAGCTACTTGGCGCCGACCATGCTCGAAGTGACCAAAGTCTCGCCGCAATGGATCCCGGCCGGCCTCGCCGCGTTCGGCGCGGGCGCCATCATCGGTAACATCGCCGGCGGCAAGCTGTTCGACCGCCTGCAATTTCGCGCCGTGGGCTGGATTCTGGTGTGGTCGATGGCCGTGCTGCTGTTCTTCACCTTCGCCGCCAGCTCGCTGTGGGGCGTACTGCTCGGCATCGCCCTGGTCGGCACCATGATCTCCATGGCCGCACCGCTGCAAATCCGCCTGATGGACATCGCCCACGAAGCCCCGAGCCTGGCGGCGGCGTCCAACCACGCCGCGTTTAACCTGGCCAATGCGCTGGGCCCGTGGCTGGGCGGCATGGCGATCACCGCCGGGTTGGGCTGGACCAGCACCGGCTACATCGGCGCCGCTACCGCGCTGATCGGGCTGGGCCTCTTTCTGATCGCAAGGCGCATGAAAGGCGGGCACTGATGGAATAAACACGGGCCCTGACGCGTTTTGTTGATTCAACAACCACAAATCAACGAAGGGCCCCATGGACATCACACTCCCCCTGCTCAGCATTCTCGGCGCCATCGCCATCGGCGCTGCCAGCCCAGGCCCCAGCTTCGTCTTCGTCACCCGCACCGCCATCGCCCTGTCGCGCCGCGACGCACTCGCGGCGGCCATGGGCATGGGCGTCGGCGGCGTGGTGTACGGCGGGCTCGGCCTGTTCGGCCTGCAAACCCTGCTGGCCAAGGTTGAATGGCTGTACGTGATCCTGAAAATACTCGGCGGCGCCTACCTGGTCTGGCTGGCCGTGCAACTGTGGCGCTCGGCGAAAAGCCCCATCGTCGTCCCCACCACCGCCGACGGCCGCCCACAAAGCGCGCGCAAATCCTTCACCCTCGCGGCCGTGACGCAACTGAGTAATCCAAAAGCGGCGATTGTGTACGGCAGTATTTCCGCGGCGTTCCTGCCGGCGCACGCCCCGGTCTGGACATTCGCCGTGTTGCTGCCGGCAATCTTTGCGATCGAGGCCGGTTGGTACACCGTAGTGGCGCTGGCGTTCTCATCGGAACGGCCGCGCGCGGCATACCTGCGATCAAAGCACTGGTTTGACCGCACCGCAGGCCTCGTCATGGGCGCGCTAGGCCTGCGGCTGATCCTCGGCTCAGCCCACGTCCAAGCCTAAATATCAGGGTTCAGCTCCCCCACCTGTGGCGAGGGAGCTTGCTCCCGCTGGGCTGCGCAGCAGCCCTACGATCTATCAGTCGTCATGCATCAACCCCGCCCCATACTCCCCAAAACTGCTCCCCAACCCACTCCCGCCACCAAAACTCATCTTGGCCGCCTTGTTCGGGCTGTGATCCCCAAACGCCTGGCACCCCTGAGCAAAACAAGGGTCACTGCTCACGGCGGACGAAGACGAACAGCCGCTCAACAGCACAGCACCGGCAATCATCACCACTTTGACGAGATTCGAGATCATGTTTTCAACTCCCTATGGACTGGGGGTGCGAGGGTCCCCTCTTGAGAGTGATCGTAGGCCTCAAATGGGCGGGAGATGATGAAACTTTGCAGGGGGACAGGACGAGTTCAGGTTGCCGCCTTGGGATAAGGCGGCGGGGTGCGGTGTCAGTCGATTGTCGCGCAGATGGCAGGCGCGACTTGCTCCTGGGCTCGGTCGACGAGTAGAGCGCTTAAATCGATGATCTGCTGGATGCCGAGGACGATGGCACGTTGGGCGTCGTCGAGGTCGAAAGCCAGGGTGGCGGCCATTTGGTTGGCGGACGCTAGGTTTTCGGAGGCGTTGGCGAGCAGGGTTTCGGTGTCGGTGTTGGGGTTGACGGAGAAGAGGTTGGTGGTTGGGGGGTCGACAGGTTCGTCGGCGTCTTCGTCAGAGGGAGGCAGGTAATGATGGATTGCTCGTTGGGCTGCGGCTTGAAGCTTGGCGTCGACGGATGCAGTTGAAGCATGCGGCGGATTAGGTGTGACCTTGTACATGGCGGAGCTCCTTTAGAATGTCAGGAACTACCAATCTCACTTCCACATGAGGGTGGCAGCTGTACGCAGGTGTGGAAGACCAGGGCTAAAGGACCCGGCGCACCGAAGTGCCCCGCGCACAGCCGCCATAAGCAATCATACAGACGTAAAAATACGCCGGTAGGTGTTTATGGGCGATTGAGCGCCTTCAGCTTGGTCGGACTTCCACATCCGGCCGCTGGGTTGGCAGCGGCCAGAGAAGGTTAGTGACGGGAGGTCTGAGGGGCAAGCCGAGAAAAGCGTAGGAAATATCCTCACAGATATTTTTTCCTACCCCACCTTCAACAAATTACGCATTCAAAGGCCATGAACAGCTTCGTACATAGAATCTACTTTTGATCGAATATAGTCAAAACTAGGCATATCCGTATGTTGCATTGCAAATATCTTTAAATTCTTCCCGCTAATTCCATCTTTTAGTTTATATAGACATTGTTCATGAGCGACAGCAACGCAAAATTGACATTTAGCAACCGCACCAGCCTTGCAGGATGCAGGCAATTCTAAAATTGCCCTTTCAACCTCTTCACAAAACACGGACAAGAGCCACTTACCTCTCGACATCATTCTCAGCGAGTGCAAATCAAATTGAAGACCATGAAGCTCAGCAAAGTTAAGAAGATCTGCTTCTTTTTGCTTTATCTTTTTTATAAGCGCCAAGTCCTTCACTCGCCCATAAGGATACGAATAACTAACATCAGAAAAATAAGTTGGATCCAGCGCACCTTTTAATGCTTCAAGTGAAGCTAAATATAAAACCTCAAAAGATCGACCAACGCAATCAGCAATAGACGATATCAACGCGGGAGATCGAAGATCAGAGGTTGTACGAGTAGAATATGCAAGAAGGCTTTCCAAAATATCAGGAAATACAAAGTGACTTTCTATCGAATAATGCCTCAATACAAACACCAGATCATTTCGTGGAATTTCCCCTCGAAAATCTCGCACATCCTTATCAATCATGCCAGCAATGAAATCTTGCGGATCAAACTTCGACTCAGGCAACCCCTTGACTTTATCCATTGCCTTTATAAGGCTTATACAGCCTTGACCAAAGCCTTCTAAAGTCTCTACAGCAAATACTGACGCTCGCTTTGACTTACTATTACAAATTCGATCATACAGAGGCACATCGTCAACACCTTCAACTATTATTATCGGCATCTTAGTCATAATTGACTGAGAATAAACCTCCTCAACATCATAAAGCATTGCAGCCTTCAAGGCAGCACCTCAACCGACAACTCAGTCAAGTAGTCCTGATTATGTCTAACAAGAGAAGGGCTATGTGATGCGACAATAATCTGCGTATTGGGAACCAACTTGGAAAATAAACCCATCAACTCGCGCTGCCAAGTTATATTTAGAGAGATTTCTGGCTCATCAATAATAAGAAAGTCACGACCATCGCCCTGAAATAAAACCAAAGACAAAAACGTCAGGATATGTCTCTCACCACTAGAAAGGTCGTTAATACTGTGCTCAGCACCAGAAACAACAATTTTGGCTTCCTTCCCACTAACGACCAAACGTTTCCCCTCAATCAAATAACTATTGAAAGTATCAATCAAGAAATTAATAGAACTCAGCTTTAATTTTTCCATTTCAAGCTCCTCGATAATATTGAGGAATAACTGACTCAAAATTGGATGCCGTCTAATCTTATCAATCCCGTCGCTATGAGATATAGTATCTAGCGTTTCTATAACCTTTGATTTAAATTGGTTTTCAGATCCATCGTCTAGCGCCTCAATAATGCGCGCACGATTTTCTACTAAGCGCTGCTCAAAATCCAAAGGTAATTTTTCATTTCGCGAGGGCTGCTCATCCAAACTAATAGCTACTGACAAAGTATCGAACAAAGCACTTTGAATTTTTCGCGTGGCCATCATCCGAGCTATCCTAAACCGATCTACTAGCAGCTCTTCGATATTTTCAATTTTTATGTTTTGAAGGTACAGGTGACGCTTCTCATAATCTACCTCATTATTTCTAGAGCGATACCTTGCAGCTTGTGCGTGTCGTAGATAACCTGCCAAGTCCTCCGCGACCTGAAACATTGGAAACTCCGAAGAAAGATAAGCTCGACGTCTTGGATGTCTAAAAAATTCTAGAATCAGTGCAGGATCCGTTTTAACTGCCTGATTAGTAATCCCCCGATCCACACCAAGAGAAAGAGACTTGGTAAATCCCAGAGCAGAATTTAATATTTCATCCCAAACGAAAGCGCCTTCCGCATTCTTTACGACCGAAATCGCACTTTCGTCCCCATACGTAGATATTACAATGCGGACCGACTCGACAGAATTCTGTGTAAGTGCAGTATCATCCTGAGCCATTACCCCATGTAAAACTTTTAAAAAGCTTGTCTTACCACACCCATTGGGACCGTAAACTACTGAGACATTCGCTTCGGAAAATACAGCTCTAGCTATGCGATTACTAGACTTAAAGCCAAATATCTCAATACTCTTTAAACGAACCACATGCACCTCCATGCATAGAAACAGCCCTAGCCCAGATGAAAAATAAATCTAAATATAAATACAGTGGTGGTATTGGGATCAGTCCGGCCCTCTCCCCTAATTTTAAAACGCCTCAATCGGCTTCTTCAACGCCTCAGCAACCTTATTCGTTTCCAACTTCGGCATACTAAACCTGATCAACACAACCATCTCACTCCCCTCACCACTCACCATCAAATCCGCCGCCCGAACATTATCCGGCAGTGCGCCAAGCTGGCTGGTCGCCGTCGAGTACCTCTTACCCTTATCGACGCCTTCAAAGAAAGTGTAGGTAATTGACCCGCCGTTTGTTGTAGCGGCACCTTCAAAGTTATCAAGCTTCGCAGACAGTTCATCCTGGGTACGTGCCTGGGCCGTTGCTTGAACGACGTCGAACTGTGATCGGTCATCGGACAGTAGAGAAAGTTTGAAGGTTTTTGCCAAAGAACCAATGGCCGTCGAATGCAAATCAGAATCGTAGGGGCTGACCAAGGTAACGGAGATCAGCTTTGCGCTCGAAAAGGCCAGGGCTGCCGTAAATTTGTGCCCGATAAAATCCACATCATCAATGCAGAAAGCCACCCCGCCGACGTCCTCAGAACAATCGTAGTAGCTTTCAGCGTTTTCGTAATTCGCGAGAGGAGCGCCATACAAGTAGTTTTTGAACAAGGTGTCCGCCGCTACCGCACTCAGAGAACTCGTCAGCATTCCCACGCCTGCAAGAACGCCCGCTATCCATTTTTTGCTCATCAGCTCACTTCCCTATGCTGTCGTAAATTGGCTAGTGGCTGAATGCTACCAATCTCACCCAATTCTGTCTTCTTCAATCCCGGCGGATATCAAGCCCAGACGATTCCTTGACTGCTGCGCCCCAAGTGCATCCTGGAAAAGGGATAAGAGTCACGCCTGATCCAGATACTCACGAATCCCCCGCACCAGTTCCCCAACCGCGCCACTCGCCGTCCCTTTTGCCCTCACCAACGAAATCACAAACGGCGGCAACTCCGGCAATTGCGCCTGCGCAGGCAACACCTCCAACCCCAACGGCACCGCCGACTTCAACCACGCCGACACGGCCAGGTCACTGCCCACCATCGCTCGCGTGGTCTCAAGGTTGCCGTTATCAAAGACCATCTTCCACTGTCGGTCCTGCCCGTCCAAAGCCGCAATCACAGGCTCGCGAAATGCACAGGTCTCGGCGACGAGGGAGACCGCCAACGGTTCATTCAGGTAAGCCGTGCCACCACTGGCGCCCACCCATACCAGGCGATCGATCACAAGGCATTCGCCGCTGGCGCTGGCGGCGGCTTCTTCAATGATGGCCAGGTCCAATGTGCCTTTGTCGACTTCCGCTCTCAGCTCTACCGATGAGGCGCATTTGAGTGTCAGCTCCACTTGCGCATTCGCTTCGATAAACGCCTTGAGGATTGGCGCAATCCAATCGCCGGCGAGGTCGTAAGGCACGCCGAGGCGCACTCGCCCTTGAAGGGTGCTGCCCTTTACCTCCGCCAAAATCTGCTGGTTGAGGGCGAGCATTTGCTGGGCCTTGGTATACAGGCGCTCGCCGAGTGGCGCGAGGCGCAGCGTGCGACGATCGCGGATGAACAATGCTGCGCCCAGTACTTCTTCCAGTCGGCGCATCTGCTGGCTGACCGCGCCCTGGCTCACGTGCAGGTGCTGCGCCGCCACTGTCATGCTGCGCTTTTCGGCGACTACGATGAAACTGCGCAGGAGTACCAAGTCGAGCGTCTGCATAGCATTAGCTTTCCTAATTTAAAGCATCACAAACATTAGCTTTCGTGCTACGTGGCATCGGGCTATTAAGTCGAGAACCTCTTAAGGAATCTCTTGATGCCTGGCTCAATACTCCCCCTTCTACTCTTCGTGATGGTCGCCACCTTCAGCCCCGGCGGCGCAACCACATTGGCGACAGCCTCCGGCGCGAACTTCGGTTGGGTGCGCTCACTTCCACTGTTGGCAGGCATCTCGTTCGGCCTGGCACTGATGGCTGTAGCCGCAGCTGGCGGGCTCGGCAGCCTGATCCTGGCCGCTCCGGCGCTGCAATTGGCGATGAAACTGATGGGGTCGCTTTATCTGCTGTGGCTCGCCTGGCAGATCGCCAAACGAGGAAAACCGGGCAGCGCTACGGTCAGCGAACAACCTGCGAGTTTTCTGACGGGCATCTGGATGCTCTTGCAAAACCCCAAAGGCTGGGCAATGACGCTCAGTGCTGCCGCGTCTTTTGCTTCGCTGACACAGGGGCCTGCATCGCTGGCGCTGCTGCTGAGCCTGGTGTTTGGCGTGTCGTGCATGTGTTCGCTGGCGCTATGGTGCGGCGCCGGGCTGGCGCTGTCGCGGCAGCTGAAAAGCGAACGGCAATGGCGGGTGCTGAACAGGCTGTTGGGGGCGCTGCTGGTGGCGTCCATTGTGCCGATCTGGATCTAGAGCCCCCTCACTGCCGCCACATCGCCTAATGGAATAAAGGGTCGCACGCACGTGTTATTCCAGTAGACATTTCATGCTTATAAGGAACAGCGGTGATGATCCAAAACTACAGCTCTTTCCCGAACATCACCCTGGAATCAGCCAGCCTGGAGTTTATGAACCATCTGATTTCAGCGCTGCAAACGATCGAGTCGAGAAACACGGGTCGCGACCTGCTCAGGGAAATCAACGAACTCTGCGGCCCAAGTTCCGGTAAGACCATCAAGATAACGGCCATCGCCAGCGACTATTCGGAGACTGCTAACACGTGCGCCTCCGTGGGCAATGCCACCGATGCGTTGAAAAAGTGGATTTTCAAGGGGCCGGGCACCAGTGTCGAAGTGACCTGGAACCCCTACTCCAGCCTTGCGCTGAACGCCCAAGGGATTCCGACCGGGATGAGTTATCAGGACGACTCAACGAGTTTTATTGGCTTGGCCCACGAGTTGGTGCATGCCTATCGCATTCTGCGCGGCACTTACCTGGGTGGCAGCAATATCAAGGAAGAAAACCGCGCCACGGGCCTTGGTGATTCGGCGAGCAAGAAATTCAGTGAGAACAGCATTCGCGCCGAACACAGTTTGCCGCGACGTAATGCTTATTCGAGGTGAACTCAGCCAACACACAACTTGATGGGAGGCGCGATATACGCCTCTCCCGCCGCCATCCGCCTGCACCACTCTCGTACCAACACGATATCCACGCACTGACGCCCTGCCGCTTCTTCGCCGGCTCCAGCAATCCCGAGAATGGCCAATGCTATGCTGGATTTTTTCAAATCGAGTCGCCTGGCAGGCGTTAGGTGTATACGAGATAAATATGAGCTATCACGTCACTCACAGATACGGCGCCATGAACTCAAGCCCTGGCACGCACACGTTCCCTGAACTGCTTGCCGAACTGAAAACGCGTCCGGAAGATGAAGAGCATGGGGAGGTTTCGGTAACTGACGAGTCAGACTGGTGCATTTCTGTGCGCCTGTCAGGAATAGTAATCTTTGAGAATCTGGAGTCCGGCGAGCCTCGTCACATGAAGCACGTTCCAGAGGGGAAGATCCTGGAGTTGTGGCGTTTATTGGCCGAGGGAGACGTTACAGCAATCGAGCAAGAGCCTTGGTTGCCTGGTTATGCCTGAGACCGTGTGTCCAACAGGCGCTGCTGGCCAGCCGGCACCATGGGCCAAAATCAGCCATGGGGTGTATACGAAACTCAAGGCGATTCAAGGCGCAGCACACGGCTCTCCCACACCCAATAAGCATCCCTGATAAACTGCGCCCCATTCGCCCCGCCAACTCAGATTGCCCCCATGCCCTTACAAGCCGCTCCACTCTCCCGCCGCTTCTCCGTCGCCCCGATGATGGATTGGACCGACCGCCACTGCCGCTACTTCCTGCGCTTGCTCTCCAAACACGCCCTGCTCTACACCGAGATGGTCACCACCGGCGCAATCCTGCATGGCGACCACGAGCGTTTCCTGCGCCACAACGAAGCCGAGCACCCGCTTGCGTTGCAGTTGGGCGGCAGCGTCCCCGCCGACCTGGCCGCGTGTGCGCGCATGGCTGAATCGGCGGGTTACGACGAAGTGAACCTGAACGTCGGCTGCCCCAGCGACCGGGTGCAGAACAATATGATCGGCGCGATCTTGATGGCGCACCCGGCGTTGGTGGCCGATTGCGTGAAGGCGATGCGGGATGCGGTGTCGATTCCGGTGACGGTGAAGCATCGTATCGGGATCAATGGGCGGGACAGTTATGCCGAGCTGTGTGATTTTGTCGGGACGGTGAAGGACGCGGGCTGTACCAGTTTTACCGTGCATGCGCGGATTGCGATTCTGGAGGGGTTGTCGCCGAAGGAGAATCGGGACATTCCGCCGTTGCGTTATGACGTGGCGGCGCAGTTGAAGCGGGATTTTCCTAAGCTTGAGTTCATTCTCAACGGCGGGATCAAGACGCTGGAGCAGTGCCAGGAACATTTGCAGACGTTTGATGGGGTGATGCTGGGCCGGGAGGCTTATCACAACCCGTATTTGCTGGCTGAGGTGGATCAGCAGTTGTTTGGCAGCGAGGCGCCGGTGATCAGCCGGGCCGAGGCGTTGGCGCAGTTGCGGCCTTACATAGCCGAGCATTTGGCCAGTGGCGGGACAATGCATCACATCACGCGGCATGTGCTGGGGCTGGGCACCGGTTTCCCAGGGGCGCGCAAGTTTCGGCAGTTGTTGTCGGTGGATATTCACAAGGCAAGTGATCCGCTGGCGTTGCTGGATCAGGCCGGGGCGTTGCTGGAAGGTCGCTGATCGGCCTCAGTTGACCGCCTTAAGGCAGGCAATCAAGGTCTCGATAAACCGCTGCAATGAGGGTGGCAGTGTGCGTTTGGGCATGGTCAGGACTTGAATGGTGCGGTCGGCAAACCGGGGGTTGGTCAGCGGCACCGAGACCAGCTCATCACTGCCATTGACTCGCTGGCTGATGGCGCCGCCCAGCGCGACGGTGTCGGTGTGGCGGACGAACTCGTGGATGGCCCCGGAGTAGTTGCAGGTCATGACGTGGTTGAAGGCCAGCCCCTCCATTTCGCACACCAGGTCGAACAGCTGCCGCTGGGTCGTGCCCTTGGGGGTAAGCGCCAAGGGGAACGGCGCAAGCGCGTTCAGGGGCAATTGCTTGTGCGCCGCCAACGGATGGCCGGCGCGCATGATCGCGCGAATCGCCGAGCGGCCTGAATAGAGAATCTCGACACCGTCGGTAGGTTCTGTGCTGAACGTCAGCCCCACGTCGGCATCTCCGCGTTTGATTTTCTCTGCGCATTCAAACGGTGACATCACTTCCAACACGTACTGGAAGTCCGGGTGTTGGTGGTAATGCTGGATCAATACGTTCGGCAAAAAATACCGCGAGAGCCCTTCTGTGGACACCAGGCGAATGACCCGCGCACCGGGATAATCACCGCCGCGCAATTCCGACAGCAAGGCCTGTTCTTCCAGCGAGGCGCGCCTGGCGTGGTGGGCCAATGCGCTGCCCGCCGCCGTCGGTTCCATGCCCCGTGGCCGTCGCTCGAACAGGGCTACGCCGACACTCTCCTCCAGCAAAGCTATCTGGCGGCTGACCGCGCTGGGTGCGATGTGCAAGCGCTCACCGGCGGCAGCCAGTGAACCTGAATCAAACACGGCCAGAAAATAACGATAGTCCATGATTTTTGCGCTCATTAAGGCTTCTATTAATTAGATGTCAGCCTTGAAAAAACAGCAATATACAGTGCGATGGGTGACTTCTATATTGGCCTGAATCTGTCAGCCCTAATCGGAATGGTCATGTCCAAGCAACAAGCACTCGCCAGTGTTCGCCACCACTTCGCCGACGGCCATTTCGAAGCCGACTTGCGTCGCCGGGTCGCTATCCGCAGTGAAAGCCAGGCCCCGGGCCAGGCGCCGGAATTGACACGCTACCTGCAAGAAGAAATACAACCGGCGCTGGAGCGGATGGGCTTTGAATGCCAGCCGCTCGAAAACCCAAAGGGCGCGGGCCCACTGTTGTTTGCGTCGCGTCACGAAGGTGCAGACCTGCCGACAGTGCTGACCTACGGCCACGGCGACGTCGTACTCGGTTACGCCGACCAATGGCGTGAAGGCCTCGACCCCTGGATGCTGACGGTGGAAGGCGACCGTTGGTACGGGCGCGGCACCGCCGACAACAAAGGCCAGCACAGCATTAACCTGGCGGCGCTGGAAGCAGTGATCGAGGCCCGCGGGGGGCGCTTGGGGTTTAACGTCAAGGTGCTGTTCGAGACTGGCGAAGAATGTGGCTCGCCCGGATTGCGCGAGGTCTGCACTGAGCATCGCCAACTGCTGCAAGCCGATGTATTTATTGCCTCTGACGGGCCGCGCTTGAGTGACAACCGCCCGACAATTTTTCTCGGTTCTCGGGGCTCGGCGCTGTTTTCCCTTGAGGTGCAGGCGCGCGACAAGGGTTTGCACTCTGGAAACTGGGGCGGCGTGATGTCCAACCCGGCCGTGGTGCTGGCCAATGCACTGGCCAGCCTGGTGGATCAGAACGGCCGTATTCTATGCCGGGGGCTGGTGCCCTCTTCCATTCCCGACTCCGTACGTGAGGCCATCCACGACCTGGGCATCCATCAACACTCCCTCGGCCGCGCCCTGGACGTTGACTGGGGCGAGCCGGGCCTCACCCTGGGGGAACGGCTGTTTGCGTGGAATACCCTGGAAATCCTCGCGTTCACGGCGGGCAACCCGGCCAAGCCGGTGAATGCCATTCCTCCGTCGGCGATTGCCCATTGCCAATTGCGCTTTGTAGTCGGCACGGACTGGAAGCACCTGGAACCGCTGCTGCGCCAGCATCTGGATGCTTCGGGCTTCCATGGCGTCAACATCGTGATGGACCGTTGCACGCCCAGCACTCGGCTGGACCCTGACAACCCATGGGTCAGCTTCGCGAAAAAGGTCATCAGCGACACCACACCGAGGCAGCTCGCGGTATTGCCTAACCTTGCCGGTACGCTGCCCAACGATATTTTCGCGGATGTGCTGGGGCTGCCGACTTTGTGGATCCCGCACTCCTACCCCGGCTGCTCGCAACATGCGCCCGATGAACATCTGCTCGGTTCAGTGGTGCTGGAAGGCCTGCAAATCATGACCGCGCTGTTCTGGGAACTGGGCGATATGGCAAAAGCCAACGCATAAAAACAGGGCCGTGATCCTGAAACCCGTCAGTTAAGAAGAAACACAGTCACTGTGGCGAGGGAGCTTGCTCCCGCTGGACTGCGTAGCAGTCCCATTTTTCAGGGCTGCGTCGCGCTGGAGCGCCAGCCCGGCCCAGCGGGAGCAAGCTCCCTCGCCACAGGTTGCCGGCTCTATTAGCCTTTTATCTGCCGCTCACACACTTACAAAAACCCGGAGCGTCGAACATGACAGCGTTGTCGTCCACCCCCGTTACACCTGCCGCCGAGCAGGCCCAGCCCTTATGGAAACCGGTCGGCGCCGCCTTGATCGGCAACACCCTTGAATGGTTTGACCTGTCGGTTTACGCCTACTTTGCGTTAACCATCAGCAAGGTATTTTTCCCCGCAGCAGACCCGGCAGTCTCGCTGTTTCTGGCATTCGCGACGTTCGGCATTTCGTTTCTGATTCGCCCACTGGGTGCTGCGGTGCTGGGTTCTTATGCCGACCGGCAAGGCCGCAAGAAAGCCTTGAGCCTGTCCATTTTGCTGATGCTGATCGGTACGGCGATGATCGCGGTGATGCCCGCCTATGCTGCCATCGGGGTCATCGCCCCCATCGGCATTCTGTTTGCGCGTTTGCTGCAAGGCTTCTCCGCCGGTGGTGAGTTCGGCAGTTCAACCGCGTTCATGATGGAACACGCCCCGCAAAAGACCCGCAACTTTGTCGCGAGCCTGCAATTTGCGAGTCAGGGCTTTGGCGTGGTGATCGCCTCGTTGTTCGGCTATTTCCTGACGACTAACCTGAATGATCAACAGATGCTCGCGTGGGGTTGGCGGGTGCCGTTTTTCTTTGGTTTGATTCTGGGCCCCGTGGGGCTGTATATCCGCCGTACGGTGGATGAGTCGCCTGACTTCAAGGAGAGCGAGCCGGGTTCGCAGCCGTTGAGGGAGGTGCTTCTTTCCCAGAAGACATTGCTGTTGGTGGCCATGGGCGTGCTGATCGTGTCGACAGCCTCCAATTTCATGATGAAGTACATGCCGTCCTATGCCTCAACCACGCTGAATATTCCACAGTCTTCGGGCTTTCTGGCGACGCTGACGGGCGGCCTGATCCTGACCCTGGTGACGCCCATTGTCGGTTTCATCGCCGGGTTCGTCAGCCGTATCAAGATCATGCTCTGGGCGTCGATCATCTACATCCTGAGTATTTTTCCGGCGTTCGTCTGGCTGAACAAAGTACCCAGTGCCACGTCGTTATTGCTCGTTGTGTCGATGATGGCGTTGATCAAGGCTGTTTACTTCGCACCGCTGGCTTCACTGATGGCGGATGTGTTCCCCATCCGGACCCGGGTGACGGGCATGTCGCTGAGCTACAACCTGTCGGTGACGATCTTCGGTGGCTTTGCGCCCGTGATTGCCACGGGGCTGATCGCGTTGACGGGATCGCAGCTGGCGCCCAGTTTTTATCTGATTCTGGCGGCGGCGCTCAGTATCAGTGCCTTGTGGGTGGCCAAGCGTAAGCTGAAGCTGGCGTAACTCAGCCGCTGTGATTGCGGCGGTGATGCTGCCGGCGCTATCGCAGGCAAGCCAGCTCCCACAGGCTGGGTGGCAGTTGGGTTGAACCTGCTGGCCGAATTGGCCTCCTATTGTGCAGGTAGGCCGGTGATTCAAACGGCTGTTTTCAGGATGTTGCCCTCGCAAACGATCGAACGCATTTGCGCCCTTGAGCGCCCGTCGGCGCTCGGGTAATGTCATCAGACCCACAGGACAGAGCACGCCCATGACTTCCAAGCTGGAACAACTCAAGCAATTCACCACCGTCGTAGCCGATACCGGCGATTTTTCCACCCTCGCCAAGCTCAAGCCACAAGACGCCACCACCAACCCATCCCTGCTGCTCAAGGCCGCGTCGATTTCGGCGTATGCACCTTTGCTGGATGCGGCCGTGAAGGACTGTAACGGCGATGTAGGCCTGGCCAGCGACCGTTTTGCAGTGGCGGTAGGCCAAGAGATTCTTAAAGTCGTGCCGGGCCGTATTTCCACCGAAGTGGATGCCCGCCTGTCGTTCGATGAAGCGGCCATTCTCAAGCGTGCGCACCGCCTGATCGACCTGTACGACAAAGCCAGCGTAGGCCGTGACCGCGTGCTGATCAAGATCGCCTCCACCTGGGAAGGCATCCGCGCGGCGGAAAAACTGGAAAAAGAAGGCATCCAGACCAACCTGACCCTGCTGTTCTCGTTTGCCCAGGCGGTGGCTTGCGCTGAAGCCGGCGTATTCCTGATTTCGCCGTTCGTGGGCCGTATCTACGACTGGTACAAAAAGGCCAACGGCAACGACTACACCGGTTCCGATGACCCGGGCGTGCAGTCGGTGACGCGCATCTACAACTACTACAAGGCCAATGGCTACAAGACGGTCGTGATGGGCGCGAGCTTCCGTAACCTGAGCCAGATCGAAGAGCTGGCCGGCTGTGATCGCCTGACCATCAGCCCGGACCTGCTGGAGAAACTGGCGGCCGATGAAGGCAAGCTGGAGCGCAAGCTGGCGCCAGGCGACGCCGGTGAAGCGCGGGTGCATTTGACTGAAGCGCAGTTCCGCTGGGAGTCCAACGAGGACGCGATGGCGACCGAGAAGCTGGCGGAGGGGATTCGTCAGTTTGCCCGCGACCAGGAGAAACTGGAGGCGCTGTTGACTGCCAAGTTGTAAGGCAGGCAGTGGCAAAAAGGGCGGCACCCTTACGGGTGCCGCCCTTTTTTGTGGTTGCTGGTCTCAAGCCAGTAACCGTTCAAACTGTAGAAGCTGGCCTGTTGTGGCGAGGGAGCTTGCTCCCGTTCGGCTGCGCAGCAGCCGCCGGCTTCTGGGGGCGCTTCGCACCCCAGCGGGAGCAAGCTCCCTCGCCACAAGAGCTCGCTCCCACATTTGGATTGTGTTTCAAGCCGGGATCAGTGGCGCTCGAGGGCATTCACGAGGTCGTGAAACGCTTCGCGGTTGGACTCGTTCAAGCCCATCAGGATCTTGTGCGCTTCCAGCACCTTGACCCGCACGACTTCTTCGGACTGGTCCTGAGAAGGCAGGTCGGTCAGGCATTCCGGGCACGGGATCGGGCGGTCAACAATGTTGAACACCTGATCGAAGCCCATGGACTGCAACAGACGGGTGATGTCTTCGTGGGTGGTGACGACGGTCGGCAACAGGCCGACCTTCTGCCGAGACAGAATGGACAACTTGGCCAGCAAGCCAAGGGTGGTGCTATCGATGCTGCGGGTTTCGGTCAGATCGATCACGATCGCCGAGAAGTTCAGCGCTGTGAAGATCCGCTCAATCGTCGCATCCAGCGCTGAACACAAGGTCAGGCGCACTTCACCGACAAATTTCAGGACGAAGGTCCCGTCTTGCTCGGCGAACTGGATTCTTCCGGTACTCATCAAAGATTCCTGCTCAACACCAATAGGGCGATATCATCCGGCATCTCCCCTAGCGTGGCCAATCCAAAAACCTGCCGCAGGCCATCCAGGCTGCCGCCCGCCGACTTGACCTTTTGGGGCAAGGCGGCTTCTTTCTCTTTGAGTGTAGGCTCTGTCAGAAGGTCCAGGATGCCATCGGACATCAGCGTCAGGCTGAAGGTCGGCGGCAGTTCCAGGATGTGGTCTTCGTAGGTGGCTTCATTGAACAAGCCCACCGGCAAACCACGCCCTTCCAGGTAGCGCACACTGTCTGGAGTGTATAAAACCGGCATCGGCAGGTGACCGCCGATGCTGTAGGTCAAAAGACCGGTTTCTTCATCAATCACGCCGCCGACCATCGTTACGTGCTTGCCCAGCTTGCAGCTGATCAAGCCCCGGTTGATGTGGCCCAGCACCTCGGAGGGGGTGAACTCCGGCAAGGTGCCATTGCGCTTGGATTCAAACAACAGCCGTGTGGTCATGAACTTCAACAACACGGTGACAAAAGCGGAAGAAGCGCCATGGCCGGACACGTCGGCCAGGTAGAACGCCACGCGCCGCTCGTCCACACGGAAATAATCGACAAAGTCACCCGACAGGTATAACGACGGGATGATCTGGTGCGCGAACTTGAACTCGTCAACCGTCCACGGGTTGACCGGCAGCATGTTCATCTGCACCTGGCGACCGGCGTTCTGGTCTTCCTGGAGCAGGTTGAGGCTGGCTTCGAGTTCGCGGTTGGCGGTTTCCAGCTTTTCGCGGTAGCGCTGGTTTTCGACCAGCAGGCGTGCACGGTCCAGCGCGCGGCGCACGGAATGCTCCAGCACCGCAAGGTCTTCCAAAGGCTTGATCAGGTAGTCGGCGGCGCCCAGGCGCAGGGCCTCGACGGCATCGTTCATCACGCCGGCACCGGACACGACAATCACCGGCGTCTGCGGGGCGAGCTCGGTCACCTGGCGAATCAGCTCCAGGCCGCCCATCTGGGGCATGCGCAGGTCGCAGATCACGAGGTCGGGCTTGTCGCGCTCGAACACCTGGAGACCCTGTTGGCCATTGCTGGCCTGCAGGACGCTGAAGCCACTGTCTTCCAAATAGGCCGCGAGGCTCGCGCGCACTACTTCGTCGTCATCGATTATCAGCAGCGTGGCACTGGTTTTTTGCATGTGGGCAAACGGCGCCAGAATTAGGTTGGCGTAGGCGGCTCGGCTATGGCCGGGCGCACGTACTGGATTCGCTTTCTAGCCTCTCTGTCCTACAAAGCGCGGGCTTTTGACCTACGCACAACGGTAAAGCAGAGGTGCCCTTCTAAGGCGCAGACGGTACTCCCATCCGTCAGGGGTTTCAAGCTCATGCCGATGGTCGCCGGGCGTCTTTACACCGCAAATCACCGGGAGTTATAAGAACAGCCACCACCACAACACAAAGTAAGGATGGAACCGATGAGCGAACACGAGCGCGACTACGCCGAAAAACGCGATTTCATCCGCATGCGCGTGGATGCCGATGTGTCGCTGATCCACGCAGGGCAAGAGATTGCGGGGGTTTGCGTGGACCTTTCCAGCTCCGGCATGCAAGTTGAGGCCCCTCGCCAGTTTCAAGTGGGTGACGCACTCACCGTACGCATCGACTCGGAACACGCCGCCCTCGCCGGCCTTGAAGCAGACACCGAAGTGGTGTGGGCCAGGAACGAAGGCGAGCGTCAGCACCTGGGCCTCAAGATCTTGAAAATGCACTAAAAAATCGCACGCATGAAAAAGGCGACCCTGAGGTCGCCTTTTTTCATTTCAAAACGTCACGCCTTAAAAGTCGTCGACAACCTTGCCGTCTTTTACCTTGAACTCACGGTTCTGCAGGTAAGCGTTACGGATAAAGGTGTATTTGTCGCCGGTGATCAGCTTCTCGCTGTCGAGCAGGCTGGCGCGGGTATCGACAATGTTCAGGCCGAAGGTGCTGTTGCGCCAGCCGATATCGTTCATGTAGCGATACGGTTGGGTGTAGCTGTCGACGTATTTGGACGGCGCATCACGCAGGGTGCTTGGGCCCAGCAGCGGCAGCATCACGTAAGGGCCGCTGCCCACGCCCCAGTAGCCGAGGGTCTGGCCGAAGTCTTCATCATTGCGGTGCAGGCCCATTTTGGTGCCGACATCAATGAAACCCAGCACGCCGAAGGTGGTGTTCACCAGCAGACGCGCAGTGTCGACACCCGCCGCATGCGGCTTGAGCTGCAACACGTCGTTGGCAAAGTTGCCCACGTCGCCGATGTTGCGGAAGAAGTTATGGATGCCCGTCTGCACGAATTGCGGCGTGACGAACTGATAGCCTTGGGCCAATGGCTTCAGGGCATAGGTATCAACGGTGTCGTTGAACGTGAAGATCGGGCGGTTGACGCTTTCCCACGGGTCATCTTCCGAGGCTGCCTGGGCGGCGAACGGCACCAGCAGGACAGTGGCACACACAGATAGCTGAGCGAGGTAGTGGCTCCAGCGCATAGCTTTGGCTCCTTGAATGGTCTGTCATGGGCGCTATGCCCTGAATAAGAACGTGAGTATATGACGGAAGTGTCAAATTAGGCAGCCAGTAGCAAAGGCCAGATGGAAAATGCACAAAATTCCTACAATTACATGTAAGTGTCACGCGCTTGTCATCCTGACCGGATAGCGTCATAGCTATTTCAGGGATGTCGAGATGCCTCACGCCGAAACTGCCGTCGCCAGCGCCCCGTCTTTGACCGCAGTGCTGTTTGGCCTGAGTGGCTGCCTGGTGGATTTCGGTTCCCTGGCGCGCACCGACACGCCGCCCCCCGACGCCCAAGCCACGCCGGGCGCGTTGAAAATCCTGCGCAGCCTCAAGGATCAAGGCGTGCCCTGCGCCTGGCTGGACGAACTCCCCACCACCGTCACCACCCCGCTGGCGGCCGTCCTGCCGGACTGGCTCAGGGCAGCCTCGCCCTCCCCCATCCGCTGGCCCGCCCCACATGCTTGCTGGCAGGCGTTGATGGAACTCAACATCGAACGCCTGGAAGGCTGCGTGCTGGTCAGCGGCGAGCCACGTTTGTTGCAAGCAGGCTTGAACGCCGGGATGTGGACCATTGGCCTGGCGTCCTGCGGTTCACTTTGCGGCCTGGCGCCCGATCAGTGGCAAGCGTTGACCGAACAGCAGCGCGAACACAAACGCGGCAGGGCCACGGTGGCGCTGTATGGGCTGGGGGTGCATTCGGTGATCGATCACCTCGGCGAGCTCGGCACCTGCCTGGCGGATATCAGCCTGCGCCAGCTCAAAGGCGAGAAGCCCTGATAGAGATCATGCACTGAAGGCGCCGGTGGATTAATCTACAGGTCAGCCCGTAGACCTTTCCCGGCGTGCCGCGGTCTATGCCAGTGCCTATCGATAAAAGGAAACACGTCATGCCTGATCGCAAAAAACTGGAAGAACAGGTCGAAATCCTGCGCGGGCAGTTGCAACAGGAACCGCCGCTGTCGGAAGAGAAACGTGAAGCGCTGGAAGCGTTGATTGCCAAGTTTGAATTACAACTTGAACTGGAACCGGCTACTCAGACGCCCAGTATTTCCGACGATGTGAATAAAGCAGCCATTGAGTTCGACGATGAGCACCCGGTCATTTCCGGGACGTTGCGCAATATCATGATCACTCTGGGCAACATCGGGATCTGATCCCGATTGAAACCCAAACGCCGAACCCAATGTGGGAGCTGGCTTGTGTGGGAGCTGGCTTGCCTGCGATGCAAACACCTCGGTGTTTCAGATGTACCGGGGTGATGCTATCGCAGGCAAGCCAGCTCCCACATAAGCCAGCTCCCACAGTCAGTTTTTGCGTGAAAGCTACTGCCGTGCCAGGCGAACGTTCTGGAACTGCACATCTTCAGTACTGCGGTACGGGTTGATATCCAGCCCACCCCGCCGCACATACCGCGCATACACGGTCAACTTCTGCGGCTTCAGCAAGCGCTGCAAGTCCAGGAAGATTCGCTCCACACACTGCTCATGAAAGTCCGAGTGCTGGCGGAAGCTCACGATGTATTCGAGCAAACTCGCATGATCCAGCGCGTGACCACGGTACTCCACCACCACGCTGCCCCAATCCGGCTGGCTGGTGACCGGGCAGTTGGATTTGAGCAGATGGCTGTGCACGCTCTCCTCAACAACGCGTGATTCATCGCAACGCAACAGCTCCGGGCGTGGGTGTTCGTAGTTGCTCACACTGATGTCCAGGTCATCAATGCACACGCCCGGCAACGCCATCACGCCGTCGGCCTCGATCTCGGCCAGGCTGCGGATCCGCACGGTCACCGGCTTGCCGGCAGCGGCGCTGAGGTCGGTGCGCAGGGTCGTTTCCAGGCTTGCCGTATCGGCAAACGCGGTCTGGTTCAACGAGTTGAGGTACAGCTTGAAGGACTTGGACTCGATGATGTTCGGCGAGTCAGCCGGAATGCTGAACTCACCGATGGCCACCACCGGTTTACCCGAGGGCAGCAGCCAGGACAGTTCGAAGCAGTTCCAGAAATCCACACCCTTGTAAGGCAGGGTTTCGGCGCTCAGGCCCAGCTCGGCCCACTTGGCGGCGCGAGGGATCGGGAACAGCAACGATGGGGTGTAAGTGGAGATGTATTCACTGGACTTGCCCAGCGGCGAATGTTCGGCTGCGGGATGCATGGCGGAAACCTGGCTAAATAAACCGCGCCAGTCTACCAGCCTTTGCCCCCGCCCTTAAGAAGCGCCTCACTCAACGGTCAGCGTGCCGACCATGCCCGCCTGATAGTGCCCGGGAATGTTGCAGGCAAACTCCAGGCCCGTGGCTTTGGTGAAGGTCCAGGTCAGCTCGGCGGTTTTGCCGGGTTCAACCAATACGCTGTTGGGGTCATCGTGTTTCATCGCGCCATGGCCCATGGCCGCGTGGTCCATGCTGCCCATGCCAGTGGCGGTGAGCATGCCGCTGGCTTGCATCTGTAACATTTCCTTCTGGTGTTCGGCATGCATCGCCGCATCGCCCAGGTTGAATTCGTGCAGCAACTGGCCTTTGTTCACCAACACAAAGCGCACGGTCTCACCGGCTTTGACGTCCAGGGACTTGGGCGAGAAGGAAATGTCATGCAACGTCACTTCCACGGTGCGCGTGGCTTTGCTCGCCGGCGCCGGCTGGCCGAACGCGTAGGTGTGGGCCGCATCAGCCACCGCATCGAAACTCAACGCCAGCAGGCACGCCGCCAGCAACAGGGGGTTACGCAAAGCCATTTCTATTCTCCAAAGTGTGTAACACGCTTGGGAAGCACTCTAAGATCGAGCCGCTGCCAGCCAGCTGACTGCTAGATTACAACTTTGTCAGCTTGCGCCCTGGCCCGGATAGCCACGGTATAAAGCCCCTCGTCACCTGTTGCCAAGAGTTGCCCATGAAACTGCTGATCGTCGAAGACCAACCGAAAACCGGCCACTACCTGCGCCAGGGCCTGGCCGAGGCCGGGTTTACCACTGAACTGGTGGCGGACGGCTCCACGGGGCAGCATCTGGCGCTGACGGGGGATTATGACCTGTTGATTCTGGACGTGATGCTGCCGGGCCGTGATGGCTGGCAAATCCTACAGGCGGTACGCAGTGCCGGGCTGGATATCCCGGTATTGTTCCTCACCGCCCGCGACGCCGTGGAAGACCGTGTCCATGGCCTGGAACTCGGCGCCGACGATTATCTGGTCAAGCCCTTCGCCTTCTCCGAACTGCTGGCCCGGGTGCGCAGCCTGTTACGCCGTGGCAGCAGCGCGCCGCAGGACACTGCGCTGCAACTGGCCGACTTGCGGCTGGACCTGATCCGTCGGCGAGTCGAGCGTGACGGCCAGCGCATCGACCTTACTGCCAAGGAGTTCTCGCTGCTGGAGTTGCTGCTTCGTCGCCAGGGCGAGGTGCTGCCCAAATCGCTGATTGCCTCCCAGGTGTGGGACATGAACTTCGACAGCGACACCAACATCATCGAAGTGGCGATCCGCCGCCTGCGCCTGAAAGTCGACGACAACTACTCCAACAAGCTGATCCACACCGTGCGCGGCATGGGTTACGTGCTGGAGGAGCGCTTCAATTGATCAAGCGCCTGTCCCTGGCCAGCCGCCTGGCGCTGTTGTTTGCCGCCTGCACGGCTGTGGTTTCGTTGATCGCCGGGGTGTTGTTCAACCACGCCAGCGAAGCGCATTTTGTCGAGCTGGACCAGCAACTGCTCGACGGCAAGCTGGTGGCCCTGCGCAGCACCTTGCAGGGCGTGGACACCCCGCAGCTATTCGCCAGGCGTGAAGTGCAACTGCGTGCCGAACTCAATCGCCAACCGGACCTGGCCCTGCGCATCACGGCAGGTGGCCAGCGCTGGTATGACGCTGCGCCCGGCGTCGCCTTGCCCGAGGCCCCCGGCCTGCACAGCCTGCAAAACGCCGGTACCGAATACCGCGTGTACAACGTGCCGCTGCAACCCGGCCAGCCGGGCTCGCCGCAACTGAGCCTGATGCTCGACATCACTCACCACCAACACTTTCTGCAACGCATGCAGCACCTGATCTGGCTCACGGTAGGTTTGTCGGCCCTGGCCACCGCGTTGCTCGGTGCCTGGGCTGCACGCAGCGGGCTGCGGCCGTTGCGGCGGATGGGCGAAGTGGCGGCCGGTGTGTCGGCACACTCCCTCACCCAACGCCTGCCCCAGCAACAAATGCCATCAGAACTGGCCGAACTGGCCCAGACCTTCAACGCCATGCTGGGTCGCCTGGACGATGCCTTCCAGCGCCTCTCGGCATTCTCGGCCGACATCGCCCACGAATTGCGCACGCCCCTGTCAAACCTGCTGACCCAGACCCAGGTCATCCTCACCCAACCGCGCCCGCTGGAGGATTACCGCGAGGCGCTGCACAGCAACCTCGAAGAGCTGCAATGGATGGCGCAACTGGTGAATGACATGTTGTATCTGGCCAAGGCCGACCACGGCTTGCTGACGCCCAAGCGTGAGGCGTTGGCGCTGGAGGATGAAGTGGACGCGCTGCTGGAGTTCTTCGCACTGCTGGCGGAGGACGCGCAGGTCAGCCTGGTGCGCGAGGGCACGGCGCATACCCAAGGCGACCGCGGGATGTTGCGCCGGGCGCTGTCGAACCTGCTGGATAACGCGCTGCGCTTTACCCCCGCAGGCGGCGAAGTGCGGGTGCGGCTGGAAAACGGCGTGAGGCTTTCAGTCGAGAACACCGGCGAAGGCATTCCACCTGAGTTATTGCCGAAGCTGTTTGATCGCTTCTACCGGGCAGACCCGGCGCGCCATGAAGGCAGCAGCGAGCACGCGGGGCTGGGGCTGGCGATTACCCAGTCGATCGTGCGGGCGCATGGGGGGAGGATTTTTTGTGAATCCGGGGCGGGTTGGACCAGGTTTGTGATTGAGTTGCCCGAGGTAGATTGATGCAAGCTGGACCGGCCTCATCGCAGGCAAGCCAGCTCCCACAGTTTTGATTTGTGAATACATTCAAAATGTGGGAGCTGGCTTGCCTGCGATAGCGGCCTCAGAGGTTACGAATATCTGAGGGCATGCGCCGGCTCGATCTTCGCCGCCCGATACGCCGGATACAGCGTCGCCAAAAAGCTCAACACAAAACCCGCCGAGCAAATCAGCAGCACATCGCCGCCCTGCAGTTCCGAGGGCAGGTTGCTGACGAAATACACGTCCGAACTGAAGATGTGCTGCCCGGTCACGCGCTCCAGCCAGCCCACCAACTCACTCACGTTCAGCGCCGCAATCACGCCGAGCACGCCGCCAATCAGGGTGCCGACGATACCAATCACCGTGCCCTGCACCATGAAGATCGCCATGATCTGCCGCGGCGTGGCGCCGATGGTGCGCAGAATCGCGATGTCTGCGCCTTTGTCATTCACCACCATAATCAGCGTGGCGATGATGTTGAACGCGGCTACAGCGACGATCATCAGCAACAGCAGGCCGATCATGGTCTTTTCCATTTTCATCGCACTGAACAGGCTGCCCTGGGTATGGGTCCAGTCGTCAGGCTTGTAGGCTGCGCCCAGGCTGGCGGCGATGTCTGCCGAGACTTTGGGCGCCGCGTACAGGTCTTTCACTGCCAGGCGCACGCTTTGCACCTGGTTCGGTTGCCAATGCTGGATCTCTGCCGCGTCGGCCATGTGGATCAGAGCCATGGAACCATCCAGCTCGGCGCCGACCTTGAAGATGCCGACCACGTTCAAACGCTGCATGCGCGGGGTGATGCCGCCCGGCGCCTCCTTACTGACTTCCGGCACGATCAGCGTCAGTTTGTCGCCCACGTTCAGGCGAAAGCGCCGCGCGGTAATGTCGCCGACCACCACACCGAACTCGCCCGGTTTCAGGTCATCGAGTTTGCCGCGCACGATGTGCTGGGCCACGATGGACACCTTGCCTTCCTGGGCCGGGTCGACGCCGCTGATCTCGATTGGCTGCATGGAGCCTTTGTAGGAGAACATGCCGTCCATCTGCGTGAAAGGTACGGCGGCCGTGACTTCCGGGTTCTTCATCGCGGCGTCGGCCACGGGCTGCCAATTGTCGATAGGGTTCACGCCGACGATGGTCGCGTGGGGCACCATGCCGAGGATGCGCGAGCTCATTTCGCGCTGGAAGCCGTTCATCACCGACAACACCACGATCATTGCCAGCACGCCCAGGGCGAGGCCGATCATTGAGGTCATCGAGATAAACGAGACAAAACGGTTGCGGCGCTTGGCGCGGGTATAGCGCGTGCCGATGAAAATCGATAACGGTCTGAACATTCGCTTGCACCGCCTGAAAAAATGAAAAAGCCCGGCGCATGAAGCGCCGGGCTTGAAACGGGTCAGATGGCGACCAGATGACCTTCCTGCAGGTGCAGCACGCGGTCCATCTGGCGGGCCATGCTCATGTCATGGGTCACCACCAGAAACGCGGTGCGCATCTGGGTGCTCAGCTCCAGCATCAAATCCTTGATGCCCTGGGCGGTGTGGGAGTCGAGGTTGCCGGTGGGCTCGTCGAGCATCACCAGCCCCGGGTTGTTGACCAGGGCGCGGGCGATGGCCACACGCTGGCGCTCGCCGCCGGACAGCTCGGCCGGTTTGTGTTCCAGGCGATGGCCCAGGCCGACGCGCTCCAGCAAGGCTTTGGCACGCTGGCGCGCTTCCGGGATCGCGGTCTTGCCGATCAACAGCGGCATGCACACGTTTTCCAGCGCGGTGAATTCCGGCAGCAGGTGGTGGAACTGGTACACAAAACCGAGCGAACGGTTGCGCAGTTGGCCACGGGCCTTTTCACCCAGAGCCGACAGTTCTTCGCCCGCCAGCCAGACACTGCCCTGGGACGGCGTATCAAGGCCACCCAGCAGGTTCAGCAAGGTACTTTTGCCGGAACCGGAACTGCCGACGATCGCCACGCGCTCGCCCGGGTGCAGTTCCAACTGCAGGTTTGACAGCACCACCACCGACTCCGGGCCTTCCTCGTAGGATTTGCCCAGGTTGCGGCAGCTCAGGATTGCTTTTTCACTCATGCCCGATTCACTCATAACGTAAGGCCTGTGCTGGCTGGGTACGTGCCGCGCGCCAGGCTGGATACAGGGTGGCAAGGAAACTCAGGACCAGCGCGGCGCCGCCCACCATCAACACGTCCTGGGCCTGAACCTGGGACGGCAAGTAGTCGATGAAGTAGACGTCGGCGTTGAGAAACTTGTGCCCGATGACTTTTTCCAGCGCGGCGATGGCGGCGCTGACGTTCAACGCAGCCAGGATGCCGACGGCGGTGCCGATCAGGGTGCCGACCACACCGATCACGGTGCCTTGCACCATGAAGATCGCCATGATCTGCCCCGGCGTGGCGCCAAGGGTGCGCAGGATGGCGATGTCGCCCTTCTTGTCGTTCACCACCATCACCAGCGTGGAGATGATGTTGAAGGCCGCCACGGCGACGATCAGCAGCAACAGCAGGCCGATCATGGCTTTTTCCATGCGGATGGCCTGGTAGAGGTTACCGTGGGTGCGGGTCCAGTCGCGGGCGTAGTACTGGGATTCGCCCAAGTGCTGGGCGATTTCCCACGCGGCGCGCGGGGCGTCGAACAGGTCGTTGAACTTCAGGCGCAGGCCTTGCACCTGATCCGGCTGCCAGCGGTGCAGGCGCGCCAGATCGGTGAGGTTGGTCAGGCCGATATAGCCATCGATCTCACCGGCGCCGACGTGAAAGGTGCCGACCACGGTAAAGCGCTTCATGCGCGGGAACATACCGGCCGGGGTCACAGTGACTTCCGGCGCGACGAAGGTCAGCTTGTCGCCGATGTTCACGCCGAGCTTGGCCGCGGCCTTGTCGCCGATCACGATGCCGAAGCTGCCCGGCGACAGGTCGTCGAGTTTGCCCTGCAACATGAACTTGTCGATGATCGAGACGTTGCGCTCCTGGGCCGGGTCAATGCCATTGAGCAGGATCTTCTGCACCTTGCCGTCATTCGTCAGCAGCCCCTGCATCTGGGTAAACGGCGCGACGGCCACCACCTTGGGGTTCTGCTTGACCTTGGCGGCCAGGGCTTGCCAGTCATTGATCGGCGCATCGCCTTCAATGGTCGCGTGGGGCACCATGCCCAGCACGCGGGTGCGCATCTCATGATCGAAGCCGTTCATCACCGACAGCACCACGATCATCACGACCACGCCCAAGGCGAGCCCGATCATCGAGGTCAAGGAAATGAACGACACAAAATGATTGCGGCGCTTTGCACGGGTATAACGCGTGCCGATAAATACGAAGAGAGGTCTGAACATGTCGGGGCTTGTTCGGAGGAAAAGAAGACGTCCCGGTGGCGGGGTCTGGTAAGCAGCTTTACACTCTGACCATTACCGTTACCTGGGGTTCGCCATGTCGACATTAGATGAAGAAGAACGCCGCGAATACTACCGTATCGACGACATGATCGCACTCCAAATCAGCAGCCTTTCCGGGCCTGACGCAATGAGCAAGGAAGTGTTGCTGGATGATTCCCCGCTGTTCAATCTGCTCAGCGAATTGCACCTCAGCGAATTCGAAGCCCAACACCTGTTGCGCCAGATCAGCGAGAAAGATCGCAGCCTGGCCGCCTTCCTCAAAGTGCAGAACAAACGCCTGGATTTGCTCAGCCAGGTGATGGCGCGCGGGCTGCTAAGCGAGGTCGGCGAGCCACAGCCGGTGATCATTTCCGAAGGCGGCATCGACTTCCAGCACCCCACCCCGCTGGCGCCCGACACCCACCTGGCCGTCAAGCTGGTGCTGATGCCCCAGGCGCTCGGCTTGCTGCTGCGGGCGCGGGTCACCCATTGCGACCCCAAGGGCGACGGCTTTGACGTGGGCACCGAGTTCGAGTCCATGACCGACGCCCAACGCCAATTGCTGGCCCGCTACATCCTGCAAAAACAAGCCCAGGAACGCCGCCTGGCGCGGGAACAAAGCGACGCCCTGGACACCTGAATTCGTATTATCCCGCCAGATCACCTGGCGCAAAGGAGCAACTGTGACCCTGATTTACGGCCACCGCGGTGCCAAAGGCGAAGCACCGGAAAACACCCTGACCAGCTTTCAGGAGTGCCTCAAGCATGGCGTACGCCGCTGCGAACTGGATTTGCACCTGTCCATGGACGGCGAGTTGATGGTCATCCACGACCCGACCCTCAAACGCACCGCCGACCGGCGCGGCAAGGTCGTCGAGTATTCGGCGGCGGACCTGGTGAAGATGGACGCGCGCAAAGGCGGCCCGGGCTGGGTCAAGCCGTGCCCGATTCCTCGCCTGGAAGAGTTGTTTGAGCAGTGTGATTTCGATCACTGGCAGCTGGAAGTCAAAAGCGCTTCGCGCACGCGTGCTGCAACCACCGTGCTGGCGATTCGCGAGATGGCCGTGCGCCACGGTCTGATGGACAAGGTCACCGTGACGTCAAGTTCGCGGGAAGTGCTTAAAGCGGCGGTTGAACTGACCCCGGATCTGTCACGCGGCCTGGTGGCCGAATACGCCTGGCTCGACCCGCTGAAAGTCGCGCAGAACTACGGCTGTGAGTATTTGGCGTTGAACTGGACGCTGTGCACCCCTGAACGTCTGGAAAAAGCCCAGCGCCAGGGCTTGCACGTGTCCGTGTGGACGGTCAACGAACCTGCGCTGATGCGCAGGCTCGCCGACTTCGGCGTAGATAGCCTGATTACAGACTTTCCCGGTTTGGCCACTGCCACCCTCGAGAATTACTGAAATCGGTCTCCCCGGCCGGCTCAGGCCACCGGCCGGAGCCGCTCAAAAAAGCCGGTTGAGGCCGTCGTAGGCCGCTACCCGATAGGCTTCAGCCATGGTCGGGTAGTTGAACGTGGTGTTCACAAAATACTTGAGGGTATTTTGCTCGCCCGGCTGGTTCATGATGGCCTGGCCGATGTGCACGATCTCCGAGGCCTGGTAGCCGAAGCAATGCACGCCGAGGACTTCCAGGGTTTCGCGGTGGAACAGGATCTTCAGCATGCCTTGCGGCTCACCGGCGATCTGCGCACGTGCCATGCTCTTGAAGAACGCTTTGCCCACTTCATAAGGCACCTTGGCCTTGGTCAGTTCGTGCTCGTTCTTGCCGATGGAGCTGATCTCGGGAATCGTGTAGATCCCGGTCGGCACGTCGTTCACGTAGCGCCAGCTGCCATTGTCGACGATGCTGCCTGCGGCCGAACGGCCCTGGTCGTGCGCGGCACTGGCCAGGCTCGGCCAGCCGATCACGTCACCGGCGCCGTAGATGTTCGGCACGCAGGTGCGGTAGTTCTCGTCCACCTCGATCTGGCCACGGCTGTTGACCTTGACCCCGATGTTCTCCATGCCCAGCTTGTCGGTGTTGCCGGTACGGCCGTTGCACCACAGCAAGGCGTCGGCCTTGATCTTCTTGCCGGACTTGAGGTGCAGGATCACCCCGTTGTCCAGGCCTTCAACCCGCTCGTACTCTTCGTTGTGGCGCACGGTGATGTTGTTGTTGCTGAAGTGGTAGCTCAACGCCTGGGAAATTTCCGAGTCGAGGAAGCTCAGCAATTGGTCGCGGTTATCCACCAGCTCAACCAGTACGCCCAGGCCGCTGAAGATCGAGGCGTATTCACAGCCGATCACGCCGGCACCATAGATGATCAGTTTGCGCGGGGTGTGGCCCAGGCTCAGGATGGTGTCGCTATCGTAGATACGCGGGTGGTGAAAATCGATATCGGCCGGGCGATAAGGGCGCGAACCGGTGGCGATGATGATGTGCTTGGCCACCAGTTTTTCGACCACGCCGTTGGCGCAGACCACTTCGACGGTTTGCTCGTCGGCAAAGCTGCCGGTGCCGAAGAACAGGTCGACGCGGTTACGCGCGTAGTAGCCGGTACGCGACGCGACTTGTTTGGAGATGACTTTCTCGGCGCTTTTCAACACGTCCGGAAACGAGAACCAGCGCGGCTCACCAATGGCCCGGAACATCGGGTTGGTGTTGAACTGCATGATCTGACGCACCGAGTGACGCAACGCCTTGGACGGGATGGTACCCAGGTGGGTGCAGTTACCGCCGACCTGGCGACGGCTATCGACCATCGCCACTTTGCGCCCCGCTTTGGCAGCGTTCATCGCCGCACCTTCTCCAGCCGGGCCGGAACCCAGTACTACCACGTCGTAGTTGTAGACAGCCATGCGTACTCCTCAGAACAGGCCAGGCGCACGGTTGGACGCCTGGCTAAATCATGCCGCGGCCAGCGGGCATGAAGGAAATTTTTGGCTCAAGTGTGTGAGCCGGGGCACAGTCTATATAAGGCTCAAGCCCGCGCACATTAACCCTTGGTCGCGTCGTAGGCCAGTATTGCGTTTACTACAGCATCAGGAAAATGCAATTACACTCCCGCTACCCACCCTCGCAGGACGAGCCATTATGCGGCATGTCGTTTTCTGTTTAATGTTGATGTTGTCGATCACGGTGCAGGCCAGTGAAGCGGACCGGCTCAAGCAGGCGAACTTCCCGGCGCAGTCCCATGAACTGCTACTGAAAAACCAGGCCGTGCTGGTCTATCTATGGGCGGATGTGTACGCCGCTGCGCTCTACACCCCGGCTGACGTCAGCGCGAAACGGGCCTGGAACCAGCAAAAAGACCTGCGGTTGGCGCTTTATTACTTTCGCGACATCGACCGCAGCGATGTGATCAAGGCAGCCACTACCGCCCTCGAACGCCAGCAACCCACTGCCACCCTCGCCCGCCTGAAGCCGGAACTGGACCAACTGCACGCCCGCTTTCGGGACATCCGCAGTGGCGATCGCTATGCCCTGGATTTTCGCCCCGGTCGCGGCTTGAACCTTGAGATCAATGACCAGGTGGTGTTCAACAGCCGAGATGATGAGCTGGCGAGGGCTTACCTCGGCATCTGGCTCGCACCCAAAGGCCTGTCCGACAGCCTGCGCAATACCCTCCTGAATTAACACAAATCCCCTGTGGGAGCGGGCTTGCTCGCGAAAGCGGTGTGCCAGATAGCTCATGAGCTGCCTGACACATCGCATTCGCGAGCAAGCCCGCTCCCACATTGGGATTTCTATCGCCCACAGATCTTGTGGCATTTAGTCAGCTTGCTATCAATTTTTATTGCCGATGGTGGCCAATACACATATGGTTACAAAACGGCAGCAAGGACGAAAGATAACCAGGGATCACTAATAAAATAGCCAAGATGAGTGCATGACATGTCCACTTCAACGGGCAAGGGCAAGGCGATTTTTCGCGTTGTCAGCGGTAACTTCCTCGAAATGTTCGACTTCATGGTCTACGGCTTCTACGCCACGGCCATTGCCAAAACCTTCTTCCCCAGCGACAGCGCCTTTGCCTCGCTGATGCTGTCCCTGGCCACCTTCGGCGCAGGCTTCCTGATGAGGCCGCTGGGCGCAATCTTCCTTGGTGCCTACATCGACCGCCATGGCCGCAAGAAAGGCCTGGTGATCACCCTCGCCCTGATGGCCGCCGGCACCATCCTCATCGCCTGCGTGCCCGGCTACGCCACCCTGGGCGTCGCCGCGCCGTTGCTGGTGCTGTTTGGCCGCTTGCTGCAAGGTTTCTCGGCGGGCGTCGAGCTGGGCGGTGTGTCGGTGTACCTGGCGGAAATCGCCACCCCGGGCCGCAAAGGCTTTTTCGTCAGTTGGCAGTCAGCGAGCCAGCAAGCGGCGGTGGTGTTCGCCGGTTTGCTCGGTGTAGGCCTGAACCACTGGCTGAGCCCCGAAGAAATGGGTGACTGGGGCTGGCGTGTGCCGTTCCTGATCGGCTGCCTGATCGTGCCGGTGATCTTCGTGATTCGTCGCTCGCTGGAGGAAACCCCTGAATTCCAGGCGCGTAAACACCGCCCCACCCTGCAGGAAATCGTCCGCTCAATCGGTCAGAACTTCGGCGTGGTGATTGCAGGCATGGCGCTGGTGGTGATGACCACCGTGTCGTTCTACCTGATCACCGCCTACACCCCGACGTTTGGCAAGGCTGAACTGCACTTGTCCGACTTCGACGCGTTGCTGGTGACGGTGTGCGTGGGCATTTCCAACTTTATCTGGCTGCCGGTGATGGGCGCGGTGTCCGACGAGATCGGGCGTAAACCCCTGCTGCTCGGCGCGACCATTCTGGCGATCCTCACCGCGTATCCGGCATTGTCGTGGCTGGTGGCCAACCCGAGTTTCAGCCATCTGCTGATTGTGCTGCTGTGGCTGTCGTTCCTGTATGGCTCGTATAACGGGGCGATGGTGGTGGCGCTGACCGAGATTATGCCGATTGAGGTGCGCACCACAGGATTCTCGCTGGCCTACAGCCTGGCCACGGCGACCTTTGGCGGGTTTACACCGGCGGCGTGCACCTATCTGATTCATGTTTTGGATAACAAGGCGGCGCCCGGCATTTGGTTGAGTGGTGCGGCGGTGCTGGGGTTGATTGCGACGTTGGTGTTGTTTAAAGGCAATCGGCATGAGCTGAGGACGGCGCAGGCTTCGGTGGTAGGCGGCGCCTGATGGATCGCTTTCGCGAGCAAGCCCGCTCCCACATTTTGACCGCGTTCTTCCTGTATAAACGCGGTCAAAATGTGGGAGCGGGCTTGCTCGCGAAGAGGCCCTGATAATCACTACAAAACTCACAGCCACAAAAAAGCCCCGAACCAGTCGGGGCTTTTTCATTGGCCGCTAAGGCTTAGCGCGGGAACGACGGCGGGTTAACCCCGGCCATGTCTTCCATCACGCGAACCACCTGGCAGCTGTAGCCGAACTCGTTGTCGTACCACACGTACAGCACAACACGGTTGTCCTGGGTGATGGTCGCCTCGGCGTCCACCACACCGGCGTGGCGCGAGCCCACGAAGTCGGTAGAGACCACTTCCTGCGAATTGACGAAGTCGATTTGCTTGTGCAGATCGGAGTGCAGCGCCATATAGCGCAGGTACTCGTTCATCTCTTCACGGGTGGCGGCTTTCTCAAGGTTCAGGTTGAGGATGGCCATCGACACGTTTGGCGTCGGAACGCGGATCGCGTTACCGGTCAGCTTGCCGGCCAGCTCAGGCAGGGCCTTGGCAGCAGCGGTGGCGGCACCGGTCTCGGTGATCACCATGTTCAACGCGGCGCTGCGACCACGGCGATCGCCCTTGTGGAAGTTGTCGATCAGGTTCTGGTCGTTGGTGTACGAGTGAACGGTCTCAACGTGGCCGTTAACGATGCCGAACTTGTCATTCACGGCTTTCAGCACCGGCACGATGGCGTTGGTGGTGCAGGAAGCGGCGGACACGATCTTGTCGTCAGCGGTGATTTCACCGTGGTTGATACCGTGCACGATATTCTTCAACTTGCCTTTACCCGGCGCGGTCAGAACAACGCGGTCGATCCCCGGGCAAGCCAGGTGCTGGCCCAGGCCCTCGGCGTCACGCCATACACCGGTGTTGTCCACCAGCAGTGCGTCTTTGATGCCGTACTGGGTGTAGTCCACCTCAGCCGGGTTCTTCGCGTAGATCACCTGGATCAGGTTACCGTTGGCGGTGATGGTGTTGTTTTCTTCGTCGATGACGATGGTGCCGTTGAACGGACCGTGTACCGAGTCGCGACGCAAGAGGCTCGCGCGTTTGGTCAGGTCGTTCTCGGCGCCCTTGCGCACCACGATGGCACGCAGGCGCAGGCCGTCGCCGCCACCGGTTTTTTCGATCAGGATGCGCGCCAACAGGCGGCCGATACGACCGAAGCCGTACAGCACCACGTCAGTGCCTTTGCGGGCAGCAGCGTTTTGCTGGCCAACCACATCAGCCATCTCTTCACGCACGAACTGCTCGGCGCTGCGGCCGGCACCTTCCTTGCGGAATTTATAGGCCAGCTTGCCCAGGTCTACCGAAGCCGCACCGAGCTTGAGCTCGCTCATGGCTTTAAGCAGCGGGAATGTTTCGTGGACGGAGAGTTCGCTGTCGTCGGCGGAACGGTGACGCGCAAAGCGGTGGGCTTTGAGAATCGCGATGACAGACTGGTTGATCAGGCTGCGGCCATAGATCGAGCTCACCACATTGTTATTGCGGTACAGCTGACCGATAAGCGGAATCATCGCTTCAGCGAGCGCTTCACGGTCGATCCATTCACCAAGACACTGGTCGGGCTTCTGAGTCACGGGAACCTTCCACATGTAGGGGCAGAAAAAAGGGGCTACATTATGCCGCCCGACCGCCCTCTGAGCAATGCACGCCAACCAACAAAAAGTGCTTGCGAAAAATTGACGCCCCGCTGCAAGCCAGTAAATACGCGGCTTCCAGAGGGCCACCTTTTACAGGAGCAACGCAACTTGTCCGTAACTCTCCGAAAACCTCATGCTTTTTGACACTACATATTGAGTCAAAACCCGCCATTGTTTGTCTTAGCCACTACATTTCCTGCAAACCGTAATAGGCTCAGTCAGCAACTGACAGGCGGCACCTCGGGCCGTTACAATTACCGACTTTGTCGCAACGCTTGGAGCTCAACCTTCCGTGCCCGTTCTGCGTCTACCGCTTCTCCCTGCCGCGGCAGGTAAACAGCACTGGGGCAACCTGCCCGGTGCCGCCCTGAGCCTGGCCATCGCCGAGGCTGCCAGCGCAGCCAAGCGCTTTACCCTGCTGCTCACCGCCGACAGCCAAAGCGCCGAGCGGCTGGAGCAGGAGCTGAGCTTCTTCGCCCCGGATTTGCCGGTGCTGCATTTCCCCGATTGGGAAACCCTGCCCTACGATCTGTTCTCGCCGCACCAGGACATCATCTCCCAGCGCATCGCCAGCCTGTACCGGTTGCCGGAACTGGCCCACGGCGTGTTGGTGGTGCCGATCACCACGGCCCTGCACCGCCTGGCGCCGACCAAGTTCCTGCTCGGCAGCAGCCTGGTGCTGGATGTCGGCCAGAAGCTCGATGTAGAGCAGATGCGCACGCGCCTGGAAGCCAGCGGTTACCGCTGCGTCGACACCGTGTACGAGCACGGCGAATTCGCGGTACGCGGTGCCTTGATCGACCTGTTCCCGATGGGCAGCAAACTGCCGTTTCGCATTGACCTGTTCGATGACGAAATCGAGACCCTGCGTACCTTCGATCCGGAAAACCAGCGCTCCATCGATAAAGTGGACTCGGTCAAGCTGCTGCCCGCGCGGGAATTCCCGCTGCAAAAGGACGCGGTCACGCGCTTCAAGGCGCGCTTTCGCGAACGCTTCGACGTCGACTTCCGCCGTTGCCCGATCTTTCAGGATTTGAGCAGCGGGATTACACCGGCGGGTATCGAGTACTACCTGCCGCTCTTCTTCGACGAAACCTCCACGCTGTTCGATTACCTGCCCCAGGACACCCAAGTGTTCTCGCTGCCGGGCATTGAGCAAGCGGCGGAAAACTTCTGGAACGACGTGCGCAACCGCTATGAAGAGCGCCGCGTCGATCCGGCCCGGCCATTGTTGCCGCCCGCCGAGCTGTTCCTGCCGGTGGAGGACTGCTTCGCACGCCTGAAAAACTGGCCGCGCGTAGTCGCCAGCCAGCAGGATGTGGAAAGCGGCGCTGGACGCGAGCGCTTCCCCGCGCAAACGCTGCCGGACCTGGCCATTCAGGCCAAGGCCACGCAGCCACTGGAAGCGCTGTCGAATTTTCTCGGCGACTTCCCCGGTCGCGTGCTGTTCACCGCCGAATCCGCCGGCCGCCGCGAAGTGCTGCTGGAGTTGCTGGAACGCCTGAAGCTGCGCCCCAAAACCGTCGACAGCTGGCCGGACTTTGTGAAAAGCAAAGACCGCCTGGCGATCACCATCGCGCCACTGGATGAAGGCTTGTTGCTGGACGACCCGGCGCTGGCGCTGATCGCCGAGAGCCCGCTGTTTGGCCAGCGCGTGATGCAGCGCCGTCGCCGTGAAAAGCGCGCCGACGCCAACAATGATGCAGTGATCAAGAACCTCACCGAGCTGCGCGAAGGCGCGCCGGTGGTGCATATCGACCACGGTGTGGGCCGCTACCTCGGCCTGCAAACCCTGGAAATCGACAACCAGGCCGCCGAATTCCTCACCATGGAATACGCCGAAGGCGCCAAGCTCTACGTGCCGGTCGCCAGCCTGCACCTGATCGCGCGCTACACCGGCAGCGACGACGCCCTGGCGCCATTGCACCGCCTGGGCTCCGAGACCTGGCAGAAAGCCAAGCGCAAAGCCGCCGAACAGGTGCGCGATGTGGCCGCCGAACTGCTCGACATCTATGCCCGCCGCGCTGCCCGCGAAGGCTATGCGTTCGCCGACCCGAAAGCCGACTACGCCACCTTCAGCGCCGGTTTTGCCTTCGAAGAAACCCCGGACCAGCAAACCACCATCGAAGCCGTGCGTGCCGACATGCTCGCGCCCAAGCCGATGGACCGCCTGGTGTGTGGCGACGTAGGCTTCGGCAAGACCGAAGTGGCGATGCGCGCCGCCTTTATTGCAGTGCACGGCGGCAAGCAAGTGGCGATCCTGGTCCCCACCACCCTGCTCGCCCAGCAGCATTACAACAGCTTCCGCGACCGCTTCGCCGACTGGCCCGTGAGCGTGGAAGTGATGAGCCGCTTCAAGTCCGCCAAGGAGGTGAACGCTGCCGTTGCCGACCTGGCGGAAGGCAAGATCGATATCGTCATCGGCACGCACAAGCTGCTGTCGGATGACGTGAAGATCAAAAACCTCGGTTTAGTGATCATCGACGAAGAACACCGCTTTGGCGTGCGCCAGAAAGAACAGCTGAAAAACCTGCGCAGCGAAGTCGATATCCTGACCCTCACCGCCACGCCGATCCCGCGCACGCTGAACATGGCGGTGTCGGGCATGCGCGACCTGTCGATCATTGCCACACCGCCGGCGCGCCGCCTGTCGGTGCGCACCTTCGTGATGGAGCAGAACAAAAGCACGGTCAAGGAAGCGCTGTTGCGCGAACTGCTGCGCGGTGGGCAGGTGTACTACCTGCACAACGACGTGAAGACCATCGAGAAATGCGCCGCCGACCTCGCCGAACTGGTACCGGAAGCGCGTATCGCCATCGGCCACGGGCAGATGCGCGAGCGCGAACTCGAACAGGTGATGAGCGACTTCTACCACAAGCGCTTCAACGTGCTGATCGCCTCGACCATTATCGAGACCGGCATCGACGTGCCGAGCGCCAACACCATCATCATCGAGCGTGCCGACAAGTTCGGCCTGGCCCAGTTGCACCAGTTGCGCGGCCGGGTCGGGCGCAGTCACCACCAGGCGTATGCCTATTTGCTGACGCCGCCACGCCAACAGATTACGTCCGACGCCGAAAAGCGCCTGGAAGCCATCGCCAATACACAGGACCTCGGCGCCGGTTTTGTACTGGCCACCAACGACCTGGAAATCCGTGGCGCCGGCGAGTTGCTCGGCGACGGCCAGAGCGGGCAGATTCAGGCCGTGGGTTTCACCCTGTATATGGAGATGCTCGAACGCGCGGTGAAAGCCATCCGCAAGGGCGAGCAACCGAACCTTGATCAACCGCTGGGCGGCGGGCCGGAAATCAACCTGCGCTTGCCGGCGTTGATCCCCGAGGATTACCTGCCGGACGTGCACGCGCGGTTGATCCTGTACAAGCGCATTGCCTCGGCCACCGACGAAGAAGGCTTGAAAGACCTGCAGGTGGAAATGATCGACCGCTTCGGCCTGTTGCCGGAACCGACCAAAAACCTGGTGCGCCTGACCCTGCTCAAGTTGCAGGCCGAGCAGCTGGGCATCAAGAAAGTTGACGCAGGGCCGCAGGGCGGGCGCATCGAGTTCGAAGCGCAAACGCCGGTGGACCCTTTGGTGCTGATCAAGCTGATTCAGGGCCAGCCCAACCGCTATAAGTTTGAAGGGGCTACGCTGTTCAAATTCATGGTACCGATGGAACGTGCCGAAGAACGCTTTAACACCCTGGAGGCGCTGTTTGAGCGCCTCATCCCGAAATCTGTTTGAAGGACGCCCCCATGCGCCTGTTCCGCATTCTGAGCTTGTTGTTGGTGGTCGTGGCGCCTGCGGCATTTGCCGACAGCCCGTACCAGGTGGAAATGATCCTGGTACGCCAGAATGCGGAGCCGGTGATCAACAGCCGGCCCGCGCCGGAAAACTGGGATGCGGGAGCCCAACGCCTGGGTGACAAACTGAGCCCGCCGCGCCTGTCCAACATCGTCGACAAGCTGCGCGCCGACAACAGTTACACGGTGCTGGCGCACAAGGCCTGGGAGCAAAATCTCGGCGAGCAGCCAGTGAAAATCGCCATCACCGACGGCCAGGAACAATTCGGCCAGTTCCCCATCGAAGGCGTGTTGAACCTGCAATTGGGCCGCTTCACCGACATCGACGCTGACTTCTGGATCAACCAGTTCGACAGCAATGGCAGCGTGGTAGCCAGCGAACACCTGAGCCAGACCGACGTGCGCACCAAGAACAACCAGCTTAATTACCTGGACGGCGGCCACCTCGCGCTGCTGATCAAGATCACCTCGCTGACCGCCAAGCCACCCAGCGCTCCGCCGCCCGACATTCAGGACTGATCCAGCGCCATGCCCCTGACGTCGCCGTTGACCAAACCCCTGGCCCCTTCGTGGGCCAATCGCTTTAAAGAGCAGAGCCTTGAGCGCGGGCGGCGTTATGCCCTGGAAAACCGCGTGCGCATCGTCGAGTCGGGCGACAGCACCATCATCGCCAGTTGCGAAGGTTCGGGCGGCAACGTCTATCGGCAGACCATCTCGCTGCGCGAGTCGGCCAAGGGCACGCTGATTCTGGTAGACAGCCGCTGCACCTGCCCGGTGCACACCAACTGCAAACACATTGCAGCGGTGTTGCTCAAAGTCCAGGAAACCCTGGCCTACCCGGCCGCAGCCCAGGATGCCGAACTCCTGGAAAAGCTCCAGGCCGTACTGGATAACCGCGTGGTGCTGCCGCAAGTGCTAATGGAGGACGTGCTGCCCGTGCCGCGCCTGTGGATGGCCAGCGTGGAGTTCAGCGCGTTTGAGCCGCGCAACGGCAAGATGCAGCGCTATATCCAGCACCGCGCAGCGCTGTCGTTCAATTACTTGGGCAACTATGTCAGCGGGCAGAAGAATGCCGACATCATTGTGCGCCAGGAAACCCAGAGCCTGCGCATCAAGCGCCATCCCGAGGTGGAACAACGCTATCGTGAACAGCTACGGTTGCTGGGTTTCAAGATCGCCACGCGCCAGAGCAAGGCACTGCCCGAAAGCGCCGGCGAATTGTTCGAGATGGTCAATGACAGCGCCTGGCTGACGTTCACGCTCAACGCCACGCCGACGTTGCGGGCCGAGGGCTGGGAGTTGTTGATCGATGATGATTTCGGCTTCGACCTGAGCGCCGTCGATGACTGGTACGCCACTGTCGATGAAGGCCCGGAGCGTGACTGGTTTGATCTGGAGCTGGGCATTATCGTCAACGGCGAGCGCCTGAGCTTGCTGCCGATTCTGTTGAACCTGATGCGCTCCCATACCGAGATTCTCAACCCCGAAAAGCTCGCGCGGCGTCGGGATGATGAGCTGATCCTGGTGAACATTCCGGGCCTGCCAAATGGCCATGGCCCGATCCAAGTGGCGTTGCCCTACGGCCGACTGAAACCCGTTCTGGCCACCCTCGGCGAGTTTTACCTGCAGGAAACCGGCACCACCACGCTGCGCCTGGCCAAGGCCGATGCGATTCGCCTGAACCCGCTGGAAGACCTGCCACTGCAATGGGAAGGCGGCGAAAAAATCCGCAACTTTGCCCAGCGCCTGCGGGATATCAAGGACTTCACCTGCGTGGTGCCCGAGGGCTTGAACGCGACACTGCGTCCGTATCAGTTGGAAGGCTTGAGCTGGATGCAGTCGCTGCGCCAGCTGGATGTTGGCGGGATTCTTGCGGATGACATGGGCCTGGGCAAAACCCTGCAAACCCTGGCGCATATTCTCACCGAGAAAATCGCCGGACGCCTGGATCGGCCCTGCATGGTGGTGATGCCCACCAGCCTGATCCCCAATTGGCTCGACGAGGCAGCGCACTTCACCCCGCAACTCAAGGTGCTGGCGTTGTACGGTGCAACGCGCAAAAAGCATTTCCCGAACCTTCAGGACTACGACCTGCTGCTGACCACCTACGCCCTGCTGCCCAAGGACATCGAACAGCTCGCCGGCCTGCCCTTGCATGTGCTGATTCTCGATGAAGCCCAGTACATCAAGAACCCCAACAGCAAGGCCGCCCAGGCTGCGCGCGAGTTGAATGCGCGACAACGCCTGTGCCTGAGCGGCACGCCGCTGGAAAACCACCTGGGTGAACTATGGTCGTTGTTTCACTTCCTGCTGCCGGGCTGGCTGGGCGACGTGAAAAGCTTCAACCGCGATTACCGTGTGCCCATCGAAAAACGCGCCAGTGACGTGCGATTGCAGCACCTCAATGGCCGGATAAAACCTTTCCTGCTGCGCCGCACCAAGGAACAGGTGGCCACGGAACTGCCGCCCAAGACCGAAATCATCCACTGGGTCGACCTGAATGAAGCCCAGCGCGACGTGTACGAAACCATGCGCCTGGCCATGGACAAGAAGGTGCGCGACGAGATCACCCGCAAGGGCGTGGCGCGCAGCCAGATCATCATTCTTGAAGCGCTGTTGAAGCTGCGTCAGGTGTGCTGCGACCTGCGCCTGGTCAACGACGCCGCCCTGCCCGCCCGTGGCAGCAGTTCGGGCAAGCTCGACAGCCTGATGGAAATGCTGGAAGAGTTGTTTGCGGAGGGCCGGCGGATTTTGCTGTTTTCCCAGTTCACCTCAATGCTGAGCCTGATTGAAATCGAGCTGAAAAAACGCGGCGTCGCCTATGCGTTGCTGACGGGCCAGACACGGGATCGGCGCACGCCGGTGAAGGACTTCCAGAGCGGCAAGCTGCAGATTTTTCTGATCAGCCTGAAGGCTGGCGGCGTGGGCCTGAACCTCACGGAAGCGGACACGGTGATCCACTACGATCCATGGTGGAACCCGGCCACGGAAAACCAGGCCACTGACCGCGCGTATCGCATCGGGCAGGAGAAGCCGGTGTTTGTTTACAAGATGATTGCGCGAGGCACGGTGGAGGAGAAAATCCAACATCTGCAGAAGGAAAAGTCCGACTTGGCAGCGGGCGTGTTGGATGGGCGCACCACCGGGGACTGGCAATTGGGTAATGACGATATTGAGGCGTTGTTTGCGCCGTTGCCCAATAAGCAAGAGAAGCGCTGACTGTTAGACCGCTATCGCGGGCAAGCCCGCTCCCACATTTGATTGCATTCCAAAGTTGGAACTCGGTCGAATGTGGGAGCTGGCTTGCCTGCGATGGCAGCAACACGGCTTTCAGTCGATCAACTGCGCATCCCGCAACGCAGTCAGCGCCGCCAACCACCGCGGGTCTTGCTTGTAATCCGTCGAAGCAATCGCCTGCCCACGCATCCGCGCAATCCGCGCCGACGGCGTGACCTTCATCCGCTGTGCAGCGCTCAATGCTAGCTCCGCAGCCGCACGGTCGTTGCACACCAGCCCCATGTCACAACCCGCCGTCAGTGCAGCCTCAATCCGACTGGCGGCATCACCGACCACATGGGCACCGGCCATGGACAGGTCATCGCTGAAAATTACCCCGTCAAACTGCAATTCGCCGCGCAGGATGTCTTGCAACCAGCGCCGCGAGAAACCGGCAGGCTGGGCATCGACTTGCGGGTAGATCACGTGGGCCGGCATAACCGCCGCCAGTTGCTTGCTCAGCCGTGCGAAAGGCACCAGGTCATGGGAGCGAATCTGCTCCAGGCTGCGCTCGTCATTGGGAATGGCGACGTGGGAATCCGCCTCAGCCCAACCATGGCCCGGAAAGTGTTTTCCGGTAGCGGCCATGCCGGCGCTGTTCATGCCACGGATAAAGGCACCGGCGAGCACGGCAGCGCGTTCGGGGTCGCCTTCAAAAGAGCGGGTGCCAACGACGGCACTGCGTTGGTAGTCCAGGTCCAGCACCGGGGCGAAGCTCAGGTCGAGGCCCACGGCCAGGACTTCAGTGGCCATGATCCAGCCGCACTGCTCGGCCAGGTATTCGGCATTGGTGTTATCCGCTAGTGCGCGCATGGCCGGCAGCCGCACGAAACCCTGGCGCAGACGTTGCACACGGCCACCTTCCTGATCGACGGCCAACAGCAGGTCCGGGCGCACCGCACGGATCGACGCACTCAACTCACGCACTTGGCGGGGATGCTCGATATTGCGCGCAAAAATGATCAGCCCACCGACTTCAGGCTGGCGCAACAGGTGGCGATCCTCAGCCGTCAGCCAGGTACCGGCAACGTCGACCATCAAAGAACCTTGCAGGGCAGCAGTCATAAACCTTCCTTAAATAACGCACACAACCCGCTGCCCTCAGCCTGCGCGATGGGCGCAGCGAGTGCAGCGGGTTGTGAGTAAATAGCTGAAATCGGCATGGCGGCTAGCTTAGCGGCCGCGCACACAGGGGGCAATCATGCCTTGGCGATGGCGGGCGTCGACTTGCTGCGTGGGCGCAATTGGGCGGCGGCCATGGACGGGTCGGTGACGCCGGTTTCGGCGCGCATGCCGGCGGCGAGGAATGGCACCATCAGGCGCATCACCTGCTCAATCGACGTATTCACGCCGAAATCAGTCTCGGCAATCGCACGCAACGCCTTGATCCCGGACATGCTGAACGCGGCCGCACCGAGCATGAAATGCACGCGCCAGAACAGCTCGATCGGTGGAATGCGTGGGGCGGCCTCATTGACCAGCAACATATAGCGACGGAAAACCTTGCCGTACATGTCTTCCAGGTAACGGCGCAGGTGACCCTGGCTCTGGCTGAACGCCAGGCCCAGCAGGCGCATGAAAATCGACAAGTCGTTGCCGCTGCGCGGTTGAACCACCAGCGCTTGCTCGACCAGTATTTCCAGCAGCTCTTCCAGGCCGGGCTTGTTCTCGGGTTTGGTCTGGCGACGCTCCAGCTCACGGTCAAGGCTAGCGCAGAAAGGCCCCAGGAAACGCGAGAACACCGCCTGGATCAGGGCCTTTTTCGAGCCAAAGTGGTAGTTCACTGCCGCAAGGTTGACCCCAGCCTTGCTGGTGATCAGGCGCAATGAAGTTTCAGCAAATCCTTTTTCCGCGAACAATTGCTCGGCAGCATCGAGAATGCGTTCAACGGTTTCCGACTGGGCCATGGCTACTCCGCCTGACAAACACTTGTTTGAAACATACGTTTCAGAGTATGTCTTGTCAAGCCTGCGGGTCCGTTTTCCGGCCGGGCAGTCATCAATTTCATCGCTATTTAATCACATCCGTATCGGTCTGTAGGCAGCGCTATCTCTGCCTTGTAGGACGGCTGACGAATGACCGTCCAGCGGAGTGCCCGAAAAGGATGATTGCCAAGTACAGTTCACTGTATATAATCCCAGTCACTGTATAAAAAGACAGAGCGATCAACATGCTAAAACTGACGCCACGCCAAGCTGAGATTCTGGCTTTTATCAAGCGCTGCCTCGATGACAACGGCTACCCGCCGACACGAGCGGAAATTGCGCTGGAGCTGGGGTTCAAATCCCCCAACGCCGCCGAGGAACACCTCAAGGCCCTCGCCCGCAAAGGCGCGATCGAGATGACCCCGGGTGCTTCACGCGGTATTCGCATCCCTGGCTTCGAAGCCAAGGCCGACGAATCCACACTGCCGATCATCGGTCGCGTCGCGGCCGGTGCGCCGATCCTGGCGCAGCAGCACGTCGAGGAATCTTGCAACATCAACCCGACTTTCTTCCATCCGCGCGCCGACTACCTGTTGCGCGTACACGGCATGAGCATGAAGGACGTGGGCATTTTCGACGGCGACCTGCTGGCCGTCCATACCACGCGTGAAGCCCGTAATGGCCAGATCGTCGTCGCACGTATCGGCGATGAAGTCACCGTCAAACGCTTCAAGCGCGAAGGCAGCAAGGTCTGGTTACTGGCCGAGAACCCTGAGTTCGCCCCGATTGAAGTGAACCTGAAAGATCAGGACCTGGTGATCGAAGGTTTGAGCGTCGGCGTCATTCGCCGCTAGAGGAGGCACCATGCAGTTCATGCACCCCCCGCAACAGGCACAATTGTCGCTGTTCGAGGCCTTTATGGCCCAACCCCTTGCGCCCATTCTCAAGGAAACGGTCGAAGCGCCCTGGAGCGCTGAACCTGAGGCGTTCAGTGAACTGTCGTTGCGTGGTGCTGCAGGAAGCTGCCTGAGCCTCCTGGCGCCGATCCTTCGCGAGTTGAGCGAAGAACAGGATGCGCGCTGGCTGACACTGATCGCCCCGCCCGCCAGCCTGACGCAGGCGTGGCTGCGGGACGCCGGCCTTAACCGTGAGCGCATTCTGCTGCTGCAACCCCGTGGCGCTCAAAGTGCACAGCAGTTGACCTGCGAAGCGTTGCGCCTGGGCCGTAGCCATACGGTAGTAAGTTGGTTGAACCCGTTGAATGCAAGCGCAAAGCAGCAACTGATCAGCGCGGCACGTACGGGCGATGCTCAGAGTTTGAATATTCGGTTGGGATAAAACACAGGCTGGCTTGTGGCGGGCGAGCTTACTGTGGCGAGCGAGCTTGCTCGCGCTGGGCTGCGAAGCGGCCCCAAAACCAGACACCGTGGAATGCCTGATATACCGTATCAATCCATTTAAGGCCGCTTCGCAGCCCAGCGCGAGCAAGCTCGCTCGCCACAAAAGCTCGCTCACCACAGGAGCCATAATGGCCGCCTTTGTGTGTCAGTGAAGCACCCGCGGCCCATCGTCCTTCTCTGGCTCACCTTCCGCCAGACGACCCGCCATCTGCACACCCACGCTCAACATGGCTTTAGCCACTTCCACGTGTTGGCCCTGCAGGAACGCTTTTGCGTCCTCGGAAAAATCCAGAATAACCAGAGAACCCTCGTCCTCAGCCCGGCGCAGCTCGATTCGGCCGTCAGGCAGTTCAACAATTTCCAGAAAGGACGTTGGCATAAAAGTCTGTTCTCCACGAAAGGCCGAAATTATATCAGTCATCCACCCGGCCTCGCTGAGGATCTGAGCAAGTTTCTTTACGGCTTGATGAATGGTGCCTTTTGAGCCCAGCACCGGACTATCTATCTAACTCGGTTCAAATGTGGGAGCGGGCTTGCTCGCGAATGCGGTAGATCAGAAGTGAATCTGTCGACTGATACTCCACTTTCGCGAGCAAGCCCGCTCCCACATTTTGATCGGTGTATATCAACGACGCCGTCTCAGCACTCGTTCAAACCCTCACGAAAGCGCAGCGCCATCTTTTTCAGCTCCTGGCGCCAGCTTTCCAGCTCTTCCCGACTCAATGGCTTGGGCTCGTCCTCTTCCAGAGCAAGCGCCACAATCAACGGCTGGGTTACATCGCCCTTGGGCACATGGGGAATGCGTGGCGGCTGAAACATATCGGAATGGGCTTTAAGCAAACGTGCAACCCAACTATCGGGGCTCTGGGCCATCTCCACCAATTCAGCCAGCTCGGGAATGGCCATGCTCTCCAGCACTTCGCGGGTCATGATCATTTCCGCACGGGGCGAACCCGCCTGAGGTAAACGGTAGAACCCGGCGATTTCATGACACAAGCCCAACAAGGCACCGTACAAGTGGAACAACGCCGCCTCACGCCCCGCCTGAACCAGCGCAATGGCGTTCATCTCTTTCCCTTCCTCGGCACGGCCAAGGGCTTCCAGGGATAAACCCGCGAAGTAAATTTTCTGATTGGTACGGGTATAGAGTTCGTTGGCCATAACGGCAGTCTCCACAACGAAAAAGCGTGATGCTGGCTGAACAGTGTCACGGATCAGCCGAACGTACTGCAAGTGCAAAAAAAGGCCGCCTGTTAAGGCGGCCTTCGTATAGGGCTGATTAGCCGATCAAGCGCCCTGGCGCTTGTCCTCGACTTTCCACTTGCCGCCGTCGTAGAACGCTTTCCAGCCGGTAGGCTTGCCGTCCACTTCAGTCTGCACGTACTGCTCCTTGGTCTTGCGGCTGTAGCGGATCACAGCCGGGCGGCCGTCCGGATCCTTCTTCGGCGCTTCACACAGGAAGTGGTACTTCGGATCGATCTCGTCCTTGTGCGGCACGATCTCCAGCACCAGCGGTGCACGGGTTTCGCGGTTTTTCGGGAACTGGCTGGCGGCCAGGAACAGGCCCGAAGCGCCGTCACGCAGGATATAGGTGTCGTTGACCTTCTCGCACTTGAGCTCGGGCATCTTCACCGGGTCCATCTTCGGTGGTGCCGCGTCACCGCTTTTCAGCAGTTTGCGGGTGTTCTTGCAGGTCGGGTTGGTGCAACCGAAGAACTTGCCGAAACGGCCAGTCTTGAGCTGCATCTCACTGCCACACTTGTCGCATTCCAGGCTCGGACCTTCGTAGCCCTTGATGCGGTAAGTGCCTTCTTCGATCTCGTAGCCGTTGCAATCCGGGTTATTACCGCAGATGTGCAGCTTGTGCTTCTCGTCGAGCAGGTAAGCGTCCATTGCCGTGCTGCAGATCGGGCAACGGTGCTTGCCACGCAGAACCAGCGACTCGGATTCGCCCTCGTCGTCAGCCGCAATTTCATCGCCCGGCACCAGGTTAACGGTAGCCTTACAGCGCTCTTTCGGCGGCAGGCTATAGCCCGAGCAACCGAGGAACACGCCGGTAGACGCCGTACGAATCTGCATCGGGCGGCCGCACGTCAGGCACGGGATGTCAGTCATCACCGGCTGGTTGGCACGCATGCCGCTCTCCGGGCTTTCGGCCACTTCGAGCTTTTTCTTGAAGTCGCCGTAGAACTCGTCCAGCACGTTTTTCCAGTCGCGTTCGCCCTGGGCCACGTCATCGAGGTTCTCTTCCATGCCGGCGGTGAAGCCGTAGTCCATCAGGTTGGAGAAGCTCTCGGACAGGCGTTCGGTGACGATGTCGCCCATCTTTTCCGAGTAGAAACGACGGTTGTGCAGCGCCACGTAACCACGATCCTGAATGGTCGAGATGATCGCGGCGTAGGTCGAAGGACGACCGATACCGCGCTTTTCCATCTCTTTCACCAGGCTGGCTTCCGAGTAACGCGCCGGCGGCTTGGTAAAGTGCTGGGACGGGTCGAGCTTGATCAGCTTCAACGTGTCGCCCTGAGCCATGTCCGGCAACACATCATCATCACCAGGCTTGGCGATTTGCGGCATCACACGGGTATAGCCGTCGAACTTGAGGATACGGCCCTTGGCACGCAGCTCGAAGTCGCCAGCACCCACGCTGACGGTGGTGGACAGGTATTGCGCCGGCAGCATCTGGCACGCCAGGAACTGACGCCAGATCAGCTCGTAGAGGCGCTCAGCGTCGCGCTCCATGCCGCTCAGCTTGGCAGGCGTGGTGTTGGCGTCGGAAGGACGAATCGCTTCGTGAGCCTCCTGGGCGCCTTCCTTGCTGCTGTAGACGTTTGGTTTCTCCGGCAGGTACTTCTTGCCGAATTCGCCTTCAATATAAGTACGCGCCATCGCCACCGCGTCTTGCGACAGGTTGGTGGAGTCGGTACGCATATAAGTGATGTAGCCGGCTTCGTACAAGCGCTGGGCCATCATCATGGTCTTCTTCACACCAAAGCCCAGGCGGTTGCTCGCGGCCTGCTGCAGGGTGGAGGTGATGAACGGCGCCGACGGCTTGCTGCTGGTCGGTTTGTCTTCACGCTTGACGATGCTGTAGCTGGAAGCCTTGAGCTTCTCCAGCGCGGCCATAGCCTGGGCTTCGTTCAGCGGCTTGAAGGCCTCGCCTTTCTCGCGGGCCACTTCAAAGCGCACGTTGGCGCCCTTGGCGGTGCCAAGGTCAGCATGGACTTCCCAATACTCTTCGGGGTTGAACGCTCGGATCTCGCGCTCACGCTCCACCACCAGTTTTACCGCAACCGACTGCACACGGCCGGCGGACAGGCCACGGGCGATCTTGGCCCACAGCAGTGGCGAGACCATGTAACCCACGACACGGTCGAGGAAACGACGGGCCTGTTGGGCGTTTACACGGTCGATATCCAGTTCGCCCGGCTTGGAGAAGGCTTCCTGAATGGCTTTCTTGGTGATTTCGTTGAACACCACACGCTTGTAGCGGCTGTCGTCGCCGCCAATGGCTTCGCGCAGGTGCCAGGCAATGGCTTCCCCTTCGCGGTCCAAGTCCGTTGCGAGATAGATGGTGTCGGCATCTTTGGCGAGCCGGCGCAGCTCTTCGATGACCTTTTCCTTGCCTGGAAGGATTTCGTACTTGGCCTTCCAGCCATGATCCGGGTCCACACCCATACGCGAGACCAGCTGCTTGCGCGCTTTCTCTTTAGGCGTGAGCACCGGACCTTCGCCCGCAGCCGCCTTGCCGCGCTTGGCGGCTGGCTCCTTGCTGGCGCTAGCCGAACCGCTGGTGGGCAGGTCTCGGATATGGCCGATACTCGACTTCACCACGTACTCGTTGCCCAAGTACTTGTTGATGGTCTTGGCCTTAGCCGGGGATTCCACAATGACCAGCGATTTGCCCATGGATCGGAAAATTCCTGAATTCGAGAAGAGAAAGGCAGTTGGCGCCTGTCGCGGCAACGCTATATATAGTGGCAACAAGGTGAGGTCAAGCGCAGCATTCTGCGCGGCCTGCCGTTATTGCCCTGAAAAAAGACTGGGTTCGGCCTGGACCAAAGCAAAGCGCGGGACCTGCTCGCCGTCAACTTCGACGGTTTCCAGGAACATGCTCAATGGACGCACCCAAAAGCCGTAATCGCCATACAGTGCTTGGTAAAACACCACTTCTTCTTCGGTCTCGGAATGCCGTGCCACATTAAAAACACGGTACTGCGGACCTTTATAATGCTGGTAGAGCCCTGGTTCGACTTTCATGCTCTGGCCCTCTTACAAAATGTCTTGAAAAAAAACATTAAAAATTCCAAAAAACAAAAACCGGGGCACTGGGCCCCGGCTTCCGTCAACGGAACGCTTAAACGCGTTCGAAGACGGTGGAAATGCCTTGGCCGAGACCAATGCACATGGTTGCAACCCCAAGGTTGCCGCCATTTTGCTTCATCACGTTAAGCAAAGTGCCGGAAATACGTGCACCAGAGCAACCGAATGGGTGGCCCAGGGCAATCGCACCGCCGTGCAGGTTAACCTTCTCGTTCATCTTGTCGAGTACTTTCAAATCTTTCAGCACGGGCAGGGCCTGTGCAGCGAAAGCTTCGTTGAGCTCAAAGAAGTCGATGTCGTTGATGGTCAGGCCCGCGCGCTTCAAGGCTTTTTGTGTGGCCGGTACTGGACCATAGCCCATGATTGCCGGGTCCACACCCGCCACCGCCATCGAACGGATCACGGCCAGCGGCTGGATACCCAGGTCCTGGGCACGCTGCGCCGACATTACGATCATGCACGAGGCGCCGTCGGTGATTTGCGACGAAGTACCGGCTGTCACGGTGCCGCCCTTTGGATTGAAAGCAGGCTTGAGGGCCGCCAGGCTTTCCAGGGTGGTGTCCGGACGAATGGTCTCGTCGTAGTCGAACAGTTTCAGGAAACCGTTCTCGTCGTAGCCGTTCATCGGGATGATTTCATCCTTGAACTTGCCTTCCACGGTCGCCTTGTGGGCGAGCTGGTGGGAGCGCAAGCCAAACGCGTCCTGGGCTTCGCGGGTAATGCCGTGCATTTTGCCGAGCATTTCCGCAGTCAGGCCCATCATGCCCGAGGCTTTTGCCGCGTACAGCGACATGTGCGGGTTAGGGTCGACGCCGTGCATCATGCTGACGTGGCCCATGTGCTCCACGCCACCGACCACGAACACATCACCGTTGCCGGTCATGATCGCTTGCGCAGCGGTGTGCAGCGCGCTCATCGACGAACCGCACAGGCGGCTCACGGTCTGGCCGGCGGCCGTGTGCGGGATCTGGGTCATCAGCGACGCCATGCGCGCGATGTTCCAGCCCTGCTCCAGGGTCTGGTTGACACAGCCCCAAATCACGTCCTCGACTTCGTTCGGGTCGACCTTGACGTTGCGTTCCAGCAGTTTGCTGATCAAGTGCGCCGACATGTCCTCGGCACGGGTGTTGCGGTGCATGCCGCCCTTGGAGCGGCCCATCGGCGTGCGACCGAAGTCGACAATCACGACGTCTCTTGGATTCAAGCTCATAAATATTCTCGCTCTAGTCGTCTGGGCACTTAACCGAAGAAGCGCTGGCCAGTTTTGGCCATCTCGCGCAGCTTTTCAGTCGGGTGGTACAGCGGGCCCAAATCAGCGTATTTGTCAGCCAGGGCAACGAACTCAGCCACACCGATCGAGTCGATGTAACGCAGCGCACCACCACGGAATGGAGGGAAACCAATACCGTACACCAGGCCCATATCGGCTTCGGCGGCGGTTTCGACGATGCCGTCTTCCAGGCAACGCACGGTTTCCAGGCACAGGGCGATCATCATCCAGTTGATGATGTCTTCGTCCGACACTTCACGCTGTTCGTAGATGACCGGAGCCAGCACTTCGTGAACCGACGGGTCGGCAACTTTCTTCTGCTTGCCCTTCTTGTCGGCCTCGTAGGCGTAGAAGCCCTTGCCGTTCTTCTGGCCCAGGCGCTTGGCTTCGTAGAGCGCGTCGATCGCCGAACGGCGGTCGTCTTTCATGCGGTCCGGGAAGCCTTCAGCCATCACATCGCGGCCGTGGTGGCCAGTGTCGATGCCGACCACGTCCATCAGGTACGCCGGGCCCATTGGCCAGCCGAATTTTTCCATGACTTTGTCGATGCGCACGAAGTCCACACCGGCGCTGACCAGCTTGGCGAAACCGCCGAAGTAGGGGAACAGCACGCGGTTGACCAGGAAGCCCGGGCAGTCGTTAACGACAATCGGGTTCTTGCCCATTTTCTTGGCGTAGGCAACGGTGGTGGCCACGGCCAGTTCGCTGGACTTCTCGCCACGGATCACTTCCACCAGCGGCATCATGTGCACCGGGTTGAAGAAGTGCATGCCGACGAAGTTTTCCGGACGCTTGAGGGCCTTGGCCAGCAGCGAGATGGAAATGGTCGAAGTGTTGGAGGCCAGGATGGTGTCGTCTTTGACCTGGGCTTCCACTTCGGCCAGTACGGCTTGCTTGACCTTCGGGTTCTCGACAACTGCTTCGACCACCAGGTCGACGTGGCCGAAATCGCCGTAGGACAGCGTAGGACGAATGCCGTTAAGCACTTCAGCCATCTTCGCGGCGGTCATGCGGCCTTTGTCCACGCGGCCGACGAGCAGCTTGGCGGCTTCCGCCAGGCCTTGCTCGATACCGTGCTCGTTGATGTCTTTCATCAGGATCGGCGTGCCTTTGGACGCCGACTGATAAGCGATACCACCGCCCATGATACCGGCGCCGAGTACGGCAGCCTGTTTCACGTCCTTGGCGATTTCGTCGTAGGCCTTGGCCTTTTTCTTCAATTCCTGATCGTTCAGGAACAGGCCGATCAGGCTCTGGGCAGCGGAGGTTTTCGCCAGTTTGACGAAGCCTGCAGCTTCCACTTCCAGGGCTTTGTCGCGACCAAAGTTCGCGGCCTTCTGGATAGTCTTGATCGCTTCAACCGGCGCCGGGTAGTTCGGGCCGGCCTGGCCTGCCACGAAACCTTTGGCGGTTTCGAACGACATCATTTGCTCGATGGCGTTGAGCTTGAGTTTTTCCAGCTTCGGCTGACGCTTGGCCTTGTAGTCAAATTCGCCGCTGATGGCGCCCTTGATCAGGTTCAGCGCGGCTTCGGCGAGTTTTTCCGGGGCAACCACAGCGTCGACAGCACCGACTTTCAGCGCGTCTTCAGCACGGTTTTCCTTGCCGGCGGCGATCCACTCGATGGCATTGTCGGCACCGATCAGGCGCGGCAAGCGCACAGTGCCGCCGAAGCCCGGGTAGATACCCAGTTTGACTTCAGGCAGGCCGATTTTGGCAGTGGCCGACATCACACGGAAGTCTGCCGCCAGGCACATTTCCAGGCCGCCGCCCAGCGCGATGCCATTGATGGCAGCCACGGTTGGCACGTTGAGGTCTTCGAAATCGCTGAAAATCTTGTTGGCTTCGAGGTTGCCGGCCACAAGCTCTGCATCGGGCAGCTTGAAGTTGTCGACGAATTCGGTGATGTCAGCGCCGACGATAAACACGTCCTTGCCGCTGGAGACGATCACGCCCTTGACCGAAGCATCTGCTTTGATGGTGTCTACGGCCTGACGCAATTCATTCAGGGTTAGACGGTTGAACTTGTTGACGGACTCACCCTTGAGGTCGAACTTCAGTTCGACGATGCCACTTTCAAGAGCCTTAACCGTGATGGCTTTACCTTCGTAAATCATCAACTGATCTCCACGATATGGAAGCTGAACAGTACACACTGGACGCTGGCCTCTGGTTTGACACTGACGATTGCGTCAATGCTCAAGCCAATCCGCCAGGCACACCCGCCAATGCGATAGTCGGGGTTATGTATGAGCGGTCTGACAGACAAACGCTCAATTCATACGCCCGTTTGATTTGGGTACGCCACCTTCATCCAATTCCAGGCAATTGTCAATCGCTCGAAAGGCTAGGAAAAACGCGACTTTCCAGTCATTTCAGAACCCCAACCCTAAGCCCGCGACTCATCAATATTCAACTATTCATAAAATCAATAATGGAAAAGATGTGGGAAAAGGCTGTACAGAATGGGATATGCCGCTAGGCTAGCGACAACCGTAACGCGCCAGGATGAACATCCGACGCGGGTACCACAGATTTACCGGCCTGCCTGGCCAACTCCAGCCCGATGATGATGTCGGGCTTTTTATTGCCTGGTTTTTATCGCAAAGGCATCACGCTAGGGCTTTGAGCAATTTATCAATGTCCTGCAACACACTCACCTCGCCCTTCTCGCCCCAATACAGGGCGATCATTTGCTTGTCGGCCTCGACCTTGTAGACGTTCGCCGGCAGCGTTGCAAAATGCGGCAACAACTTCTCATCCACGCACACTTCGCGCCATTGGTTGACCCACACGCCGGGCTCCAGTTGCCAATAACTCCACAGGGCTGGCGAACTGCCGCGCCGTGGCCGGCAGTACTGCGCGCAGGGGCTCGGCGGCTCCTGTTTGAGCCAGTGCGGCCACTCCTGGGGCGACAATTGCATGGCCAAACCGATGCGGCGCGCCTCCATCCGCAAGGCCATGCGCCCACTCTGATGGCGCGACGGGCGCAGCCATGCCAGGGGGCTCAGAACCACCAGAAGGATTGACACCACTATCCAGACCGTCATATGTGTACTCCCGAATTTCCAGATGAGCGGATTTGATCTGACGCAACCCCATCCGCTTGAAAGCAGCCATACTGAATTTATTGCAGTCCCCTGGAGGAACGCCCCATGTCATACGAACATATTCTGGTCGCGGTAGACCTGACCGAAGAGTGCGATCCAGTGATCAAGCGCGCCCGCGCTTTCGCCGTCGCCAGCAACGCCAAACTGTCGCTGGTGCACATCGTCGAGCCCATGGCCATGGCCTTTGGCGGCGACGTTCCCATGGACCTTTCCCAGCTGCAGCAACAACAGTTCGACCAGGCCAAAGAGCGCCTTGACAAGCTGATCCTCAAATACCCTGAGGTGACCAAGGAAAACTCCCACCTGACTTACGGCCAACCACGCCAGGAAATCCACCACCTGGCCAAGGAACAGCATTGCGACCTGATCGTGGTCGGCAGCCATGGCCGGCATGGTCTGGCGCTGTTACTGGGCTCTACCGCCAATGATGTGTTGCACGGCGCGCCGTGTGATGTGCTGGCGGTGAAGCTGGTCAAAGCCCCTTAAGCCTAACGAAGATCAAATGTGGGAGCGGGCTTGCTCGCGAAAGCGGTGTATCAGTCACCAGATGCATCAACTGACAGACTGCTTTCGCGAGCAAGCCCGCTCCCACATTTTGAACTGTATTGGCCTATAAAAAACCCGGTGTTCATCCAAGTGAACACCGGGTTTTTTAATGCTCTGGAATCACTCAGGCATCCAGCTCGGCCCAACGCTCAACCAGCGCTTCCAGCTCCTGGTTCAAGGTTTCCAGGGACGCGATAACCTTGGCGGTTTCCGCCGCAGGGCGCAGGTAGAAGCCCGCATCAGCCATGTCCGCCTCGACGGCGGCGATCTGCTGTTCCTTGGCGTCGATATCGCCCGGCAAGGCTTCCAGCTCGCGCTGCAGCTTGTAGCTGAGCTTTTTCTTGTTGCTGGTAGCCGGCGCGGCCTCCTGAGCCGGTGCAGCAGCGACCGGCGTCACCACCGCCGACGTCAGGTCGGCCTTGCCGGACTTGCTCTCGGTCACGCCCAGCAGGCGCGGCGAGCCACCCTGGCGCAGCCAGTCCTGATAACCACCGACGTACTCGCGCACCTTGCCTTCGCCTTCGAAGACCAGGGTGCTGGTGACCACGTTGTCGAGGAATGCCCGGTCGTGGCTGACCATCAGCACGGTGCCGTTGAAGGTCAACAGCACCTCTTCCAGCAGTTCCAGGGTTTCCACGTCGAGGTCGTTGGTCGGCTCATCGAGCACCAGCAGGTTGGCCGGCTTGCTGAACAGCTTGGCCAGCAGCAAACGCGCACGCTCACCACCGGACAAGGCCTTCACCGGCGTACGGGCACGCTGCGGGCTGAACAGGAAGTCACCCAGGTAGCTGAGCACGTGGCGGCTCTGGCCGTCGATGTCGATGAAGTCACGACCTTCGGCGACGTTGTCGATCACGGTCTTCTCCAGATCCAACTGATGGCGCAGCTGGTCGAAGTAGGCCACGTCGATCTTGGTGCCCTCTTCGACCTTGCCTTGGGTCGGCTGCAGGCCATTGAGCATCAGCTTGAGCAAGGTGGTCTTGCCGGTGCCGTTGGCGCCCAGCAGGCCGATACGGTCGCCGCGCTGCAGGACCATGGAGAAGTCCTTGATCAGGAACGGGCCGTCCGGGTGATGGAAGCTGACGTTTTCCAGCACCATCACTTGCTTGCCCGACTTGTCGGCGGTATCCAGCTGAATATTCGCCTTGCCGGCGCGCTCACGACGCTCGCCACGCTCAACGCGCAGGGCTTTCAACGCACGCACACGGCCTTCGTTACGGGTGCGACGGGCCTTGATGCCCTGGCGGATCCAGACTTCTTCCTGGGCCAGTTTCTTGTCGAACAGCGCGTTGGCGGTTTCTTCAGCCGCCAGCGCGGCCTCTTTGTGTACCAGGAAGCTGGCGTAGTCGCCGTTCCAGTCGATCAGGCCGCCACGGTCCAGTTCGAGGATGCGCGTGGCCAGGCTCTGCAGGAAGGCACGGTCGTGCGTGATGAACAGCACGGCGCCCTGGAAGTCCTTGATGGCCTCTTCCAGCCAGGCAATCGCGCCGATGTCCAAGTGGTTGGTCGGTTCGTCGAGCAGCAGCAAATCCGGTTCGGAAACCAGTGCCTGGGCCAGCAGCACACGACGGCGCCAGCCGCCGGACAATTCGGCGAGAGTCTTGTCAGGTGGCAACTGCAGGCGGCTCAGGGTGCTGTCGACCAGTTGCTGCAAGCGCCAGCCATCACGGGCTTCGAGGTCCTGCTGAACGTGCATCAGCTTGTTCAGGTCTTCCTCGGTGACGCAGTTCTGCGCCAGGTGATGGTATTCGGCGAGCAACGCGCCAACGCCGTCCAGGCCTTCGGCAACCACGTCGAACACTGTCCGTCCGTCGGCCACCGGCAACTCTTGCGGCAATTCGCCGATCTTCAGGCCCGGCGCGCGCCAGACAGAGCCGTCATCGGGCTTCTGGTCGCCTTTGACCAGCTTCATCATGCTCGACTTGCCGGTACCGTTACGGCCAATGATGCACACCCGCTCACCACGGGCGATCTGCCAGGACACCTTGTCCAACAACGGCGTAGCGCCGAAAGCAAGGGACACATCGCTGAATTTGAGCAGGGTCATACGTTTCTCCAAAAACCGGGCGCGCATTCTACCTGAGTTGAGGGTGGGATGCGGTCGGCATTTTCGTGGCTGACACGTTCTGTAGGACATTTACAGGGAACTTCAGCCAGCGGGCCGGCAAAGCTTTCGCCGGCCGCCGGCAAAAGGCTAAGCTAGGGGCAATCAGTGTCGGCCGAGCCGGCACTAGTCGTGATTTCTCTGCACGGACGTCTCATGCGCAGTCGCCTTTTCAACTTTTTATCCTGTCTGCTTCTTTCCGCCACCGCCGTTCAATCCGCCCAGGCCGTGGACCTCACCACCCAACGTCAATATTACGATGAAGCCAAACGCGCCCTCGCCAAAGGCGACAGCGGCCCCTACATGCAATACAGCGCGGCCCTGGCCGACTACCCGCTTACGCCCTACCTGGCCTATGACGAGCTGACCGCGCGCCTGAAAACCGCGAGCAACGAAGAAATCGAACAATTCCTCGCCAAAAACGGCGACCTGCCCCAGGCCAACTGGATGAAGCTGCGTTGGCTGCGCTGGCTGGCCGACCGTGGCGACTGGCAGACCTTTGAAAAGTACTACGACGCCAAGCTCAATTTCGTCGAACTGGACTGCCTGCACGCTCAGTACCAGCTCACCCACAACCTGAAAGCCGAAGGCTACAAGAACACCGAAAAACTCTGGCTTACCGGCAAATCCCAACCGGCCGCCTGTGACGCGACCTTCGGCCAGTGGGCCGCCGATGGCCAACTCACCGAACAGAAAATCTGGGACCGCGCCAAACTCGCAGCCGAAGCGCGCAACTACGCGCTGGCCAACAGCCTGGTGAAAACCCTGCCGACCCTCGGCGCCCAGGGCCGCCTGATGGTGGACGTGGCCCAGAACCCCAACCTGCTTGGCGACCCGTCGCGCTTTCTGCCGGCCAACGAGGCCATGTCGGATGCCGTCGGCCTGGGCCTGCGCCGCCTGGCACGCCAGGACCCGGACAAGGCCATGGCCCTGCTCGACGGCTATGCCAGCAGCATGCACTTTTCCCGTGACGAAAAAGTGTCGATCGCCCGTGAAATCGGCCTGACGCTGGCACGCCGCTATGACCCGCGCGCCCTCGACGTGATGACCCAGTACGACCCGGAGCTACGTGACAACACCGTCTCCGAATGGCGCCTGCGCCTGCTGCTGCGCCTGGCCCGCTGGGAAGATGCCTACCAGTTGACCCGCAAGCTCCCACAGGATCTGGCGACCACCAACCGCTGGCGCTACTGGCAGGCACGCAGCCTGGAACTGGCCGAGCCGAAGAACCCGCAAGCCCTGGTCCTGTACAAGAATGTGGCCAAGGAGCGTGATTTCTATGGCTTCCTCGCCGCCGACCGCTCCAAGTCCCCGTATCAGCTCACCAACAAGCCGCTGGTGATGAGCCAGGCGTTGATGAACAAGGTGCGCAACACACCCGGCGTGCGCCGCGCCCTGGAGTTCTATGCGCGTGGCCAGGTGGTGGACGGCCGCCGTGAGTGGTACCACGTCAGCCGCCACTTCAACCGCGATGAAATGGTCGCCCAGGCCAAGCTGGCCTACGACATGAAGTGGTACTTCCCGGCGATCCGCACCATCAGTCAGGCGCAGTATTGGGATGACCTGGACATTCGCTTCCCGATGGCCCACCGCGACACGCTGGTGCGCGAGGCCAAGGTGCGCGGCCTGCATTCGAGCTGGGTATTTGCCATCACTCGCCAGGAAAGCGCCTTTATGGACGACGCCCGCTCCGGCGTCGGCGCCAGCGGCCTGATGCAACTGATGCCCGGCACCGCCAAGGAAACTGCACGCAAGTTCAGCATTCCCCTGGCCTCCCCGGCCCAAGTGCTGGACCCGGACAAAAACATCCAGCTCGGCGCGGCCTACCTTAGCCAGGTGCACAGCCAGTTCAACGGCAACCGCGTGCTCGCCTCCGCCGCTTACAACGCAGGCCCCGGCCGCGTGCGGCAGTGGTTGCGCGGCGCCGATCACCTGAGTTTCGACGTGTGGGTGGAAAGCATCCCGTTCGACGAAACCCGCCAGTATGTGCAGAACGTGCTGTCTTATTCGGTGATCTACGGGCAGAAGCTCAACTCACCGCAGCCGCTGGTGGATTGGCATGAACGCTATTTTGATGATCAGTAAGGTTGGCTAAAGGCCCTGTGGCAAGCACGCTTGCCACATGAATCTCACTGGCCTTCACGTTCACCCTCACTGAACTGCAACGCCGCCAGCCGTGCATACAACGGGTTGCTCGCAATCAACTGTTGATGCGTGCCCACTGCCACCAGCTTGCCCTGGTCCATCACCGCAATCCGGTCGGCATTCTTCACGGTGGCCAGCCGGTGGGCGATGACCAGCGTAGTGCGCCCCTGCATCAACTGCGGCAGGGCTTGCTGGATCAAATGTTCACTCTGCGCATCCAGGGCACTGGTGGCCTCGTCGAGCAGCAGGATCGGCGCGTCCACCAGCAACGCGCGGGCGATGGCCAGGCGCTGGCGTTGGCCGCCGGAGAGGCCCATGCCGCCATCCCCGAGGTGGGTCTGGTAGCCGTCAGGCATTTGCAGAATGAAATCATGGGCGTGGGCAATGCGCGCGGCCGCTTCGACCTGCTCGCGGGTGGCGGACGGGTTGCCGTAGCGGATGTTTTCTTCGACGCTGCCGAAAAACAGCGCCGGGCTCTGAGACACCAGCGCGAAATGGCGGCGCAGGTCCATGGGGTCGAGTTCGGTCAGCGGTTGGCCTTCGAGCAGGATCCGGCCTTGCTGGGGGTCGTAGAAGCGCAGCAGCAAGTCGAAAATCGTTGATTTACCGGCGCCGGAAGGGCCCACCAGCGCCAGGGTCTCACCGGGGTTGACGGTCAGGTTCAAACCATCGATGGCATAACTGTCTGGCCGCGAGGGGTAGGAAAAACGCAGGTCTTGCAGCTCCATGCGGCCGCTGACGCGCTCCGGTAGTTGCACGCAGCCTGCGGCAGGCGCCTGGATCTCGTTGCTCGACTGCAGCAGCTCACCGATACGCTCGGCGGCACCGGCAGCGCGTTGCAGCTCGCCGAGCACTTCACTCAAGGTACCGACGGCGCTGCCGACGATCAGGCTATAGAACACAAACGCCGCCAGCTCACCGCCGGAAATCCGCCCGCCAATCACGTCCATGCCACCGACCCACAACATCACGCCCACGGCCCCCAGCACCAGCATGATCACCAGGGTAATCAGCCAGGCACGCTGCACAATGCGCTTGCGTGCCGTGGCGAAAGCGTCTTCCACGGTGACGGCGAAGCGCTGCTCGTCCTGCACTTGGTGGTTATAGGCCTGTACGGTCTTGATCTGGCCGAGGGTCTCGGAAACATAACTGCCAACGTCGGCAATGCGATCCTGGCTCAGGCGCGACAGGCTGCGCACCCGGCGCCCGAATATCAGAATCGGCGCCAGCACCAGCGGCAGCGCCACTACCACGATGCTGGTGAGCTTGGGGTTGGTGACAAACAGCAACACGATGCCGCCGATGACCATCAACGCATTGCGCAGAAACAGTGACAGTGACGAACCGATCACCGATTGCAACAACGTGGTGTCGGTAGTCAGCCGCGACTGGATTTCCGAGCTGCGGTTGTTCTCGTAGAAGCCTGGGTGCAGGTAGATCAGGTGGTTGAAGACCTGCCGGCGAATGTCCGCCACGACCCGCTCGCCGATCCACGACACCAGGTAAAACCGCGCAAAGGTGCCCACCGCCAGCCCCAGCACCAGCACCATGAACAGCCCGATGGATTGGTTGAGCAGGTGCGGCGATTGGGTCATGAAACCCTGGTCGACCAGCAGGCGAATGCCCTGCCCCATGGACAAGGTAATGCCGGCGGTGACGATCAGCGCAAGCAAGGCACCCAGCGCCTGCCAGCGATAAGGCGCAACAAAGCGGCTGGCGAGACGGATCGCGCGGCGTTGACGGACTGAAAACATGGAGGGCATCACCTGATGAGCGCAGATAGGTACACCACAACATTGGGGGAACTTGAGTAAATAACAATGAGTCAGGTTAATTATGCCCACCGATGCTGGCCCCTAGAGGCTATCGGTCTAACGCCTGGCTGGAAATTTGTATCGGTTTCTGGTGCACTTGGGGTTCGAACCGGTGATCTTGTAAGGAGTTGTAATAGCTCGGTCACGCGGGGGAATTAAGGTAGGTACACAACCTGATGAGGAGACAGGCCATGACCTTGCAAAACAGCAGCGAAGCCAAGATTAAAGTAATTCGCCAGCCGCAGCAGTTGCCTTGCTCGTATATCGATGCCAAAGGCCGCGAAGTGCAAATTACCGAAGAAATGATCCAGCAGTCGTGCCGCGAGCTGGAACAGAGATTGGTCAAGCCTGCCCAGCGAGGCTGAAGCGCCCACGCTCTTTCAAACCCGGCCCAGGTGGCCGGGTTTTTTATGCGCCGTTAGACCGTCTGAGCACCCAGGGCAGCCACGATATTCGACATTACGGCCGACTCACCGTTGATACGCACCTTCAAGCCATCAATCTCACGGCGTTCCGGGTAGTGTTTGCGCAGCAGGTCGAACGCCTTGCGCTGTTCTTCCACGGTGCCCACCAGGCTGCGGCGGAAATCCGCATCATCGCGTCGCGGGTCGTACACGCTGCGGCACAAAGTGGCCAACGCCCAGGCCGGATCGGTCGATGCATTCAAATGCACTTCGGCCAGCCAAGGCTGCGGCAGCAAGTCACTCAGTTGAATGCCCGGTTCCTGGCCCACGTGCGCACAGAACGCCTGATAGATCTGCGCCGTGCCGCGCTGCTTGCCGTCCAGGCTGTAACCGGCGATATGCGGGGTGGCCAGTACACACAGGTCGGCCAGGTCGACGTCCACCTGCGGCTCGCCTTCCCACACGTCCAGCACCGCTTGCAGGTCTTCGCGCTCCAGCAACACCTCACGCAAGGCGGCGTTGTCCACCACCGGGCCACGGCTCGCGTTGATCAGCCAGGTGCCGGGCTTGAGGCTGTTGAGGCGTTGACGGTCGAACAGGTGCCAGGTGGAGCCATTACCGGATTTGGTCAGTGGCGTGTGCAGGCTGATCACGTCGCACTGTTCGATAATCTGCTCCAGGCTCACATAGCCGCCGTCTTCAGCGATCTGACGCGGCGGGTCGCACACCAGCACGTTCCAGCCCAGGCCCTTGAGCACCTTGACCAAGCGCCCGCCCACCTCACCCGCGCCCACGACGCCGTAAGTGCGCCGACTCAGGTCGACGCCTTCGATTTCGGCCAGGGTCTGCAGGCTGCCCAGCACATAATCCACCACGCCACGGGCATTGCAGCCTGGCGCGCTGGACCATTGAATCCCGGCCTGCTTGAAGTAATCCAGGTCCAGGTGATCGGTGCCAATGGTGCAAGTGCCGACAAAACGCACTTTCGTGCCGTCCAGCAAAGCGCGGTTCACATTGGTCACCGAGCGCACCAGCAGCACATCCGCCTGCTCGACCGTGGCACGGTCGATGGAACGGCCGGGCACCCGGCGAATCTCGCCAAACCCTTCGAAGAATGCATCGAGCAGCGGGATATTTTCGTCGGCAACAATCAACATGGCAGGCTCCTTTCGCGGACTCGCAGTGTACAGGTGTGGGAGCTGGCTTGCCTGCGATGCTGACACCTCGGTCTATCAGCTGTACCGAGCTGATGCTATCGCAGGCAAGCCAGCTCCCACACAAGCCGGCCCCACAGGGGGTCAGCGTCTGCGAGAGAGGCGCTTACAAATCGCTAACACAGGTTTTTTCCTGACCACTGCGTCAACGCGTAGACTTCGCCGTCCTTTGCAACACTTTTACTGGACACTCGCACGTGAACATCGCCACCCCCGCCCTCTCCCGCCCCGCCCGCGTCAGCCGCGAGGTGCGCAGCCTGTTGAGCCTGGCCCTGCCGATCATGATCGGGCAACTGGCGACCACCGCCATGGGCTTTGTCGATGCGGTGATGGCCGGGCGCGTGAGCTCTCGGGACCTGGCGGCTGTGGCCCTGGGCAACTCGATCTGGATTCCGGTGTACCTGCTGATGACCGGCACGCTGCTGGCCACCACGCCGAAAGTTGCCCAGCGTTTCGGTGCCGGCCAGCACACCGACATTGGCCCGCTGGTGCGCCAATCCTTGTGGCTGGCAGTGATGGTTGGCCTTACGGCGCTGCTGATGCTGATCAGCGCCGAACCGATCCTGCACGCGATGAACGTCGACCCTGAACTGATCAAACCCTGCATGGCCTACCTGCACGGCATTGCCTCGGGCATGCCGGCCATCGCCCTGTATTACGTGCTGCGCTGCTTCAGCGATGGCCTGGGGCGCACGCGGCCGAGCATGGTCATGGGCTTGTGCGGGCTGGCGTTGAATATTCCGCTGAACTACGTGTTCATCTATGGCCACTTCGGCGTGCCGGCCATGGGCGGTGTAGGTTGTGGCTGGGCCACGGCCATCGTGATGTGGGTGATGATGCTCGGCCTGGCCGCGTGGACCCGCTGGGCACCGGTTTATCAAAGCAGCGAGTTGTTCAAGCGTTTCGACTGGCCGCAATGGGCAGTGATCAAGCGCGTACTGAGCATCGGTTTACCGATTGGTATCGCGGTGTTCGCCGAGTCGAGCATCTTCGCGGTGATCGCCCTGTTGATCGGCAGCCTGGGGGCCAACGTGGTGGCCGGCCACCAGATCGCGCTGAACTTCAGCTCGCTGGTGTTCATGATTCCCTACTCTTTGAGCATGGCGGTCACCGTGCGCGTCGGCCAGGCGCTGGGCCGTGGCGAACCGCGTGAAGCGCGCTTTGCCGCCGGGGTCGGCATGGGCACCGCACTGACCTACGCCTGCCTGTCGTGCAGCCTGATGCTGTTGTTTCGCGAACAGATCGCGGCCATCTATACACCCGACCCGCTGGTGATCCACGTCGCCTCAATGCTGATCGTGTTTGCCGCGCTGTTCCAGTTCTCCGACGCGATCCAGGTCACTGCCGCCGGTGCCCTGCGAGGTTACCAGGACACACGGGTGACCATGGTGCTGACGCTGTTTGCGTATTGGGGTGTCGGGTTGCCGGTAGGTTACGCCCTGGGGCTGACCGAATGGCTGGGCGCCGCCAGCGGGCCGAGTGGCCTGTGGCAAGGGCTGATAGTGGGCTTGAGCTGCGCGGCGGCGATGTTGGTGATCCGCCTGGCACGCAGTGCGCGCCGGCGGATTCGCCTGGCTTAAGCAGACTTCTTGCGAATCCAGTACAGGTACGTACCGGCCTGCTCCTGTTGATCCACCAGTTCGTGGTCGAGAAACACACAGAACTTGGGGATATCGCGGCGGGTCGAGGGGTCGGTCGCGATCACCTTGAGCAAGCCGCCGGGGGGCAGGTCGCGGATGTGCTGGTGCAGCATCATTACTGGTTCCGGGCAGTTGAGGCCGGTGGCGTCGAGGGTGGCGTCTATTGGCAAATCGAGAGGCTGACTCATACATCACTCCTGAATCGGGCGCCGCTTAAAATGTGGGAGCGGGCTTGCTCGCGAAGACGCGGGCACATTCAACATAAATTTCGACTGTTATACCGCTTTCGCGGGCAAGCCCGCTCCCACATTTTGACTTGTGTCATTAGCGGGATTTGGGTTTCTTCGCGTTATCCAACCGGCGCAAATGACACGTCACTTCCTCACGGTCGTGATACAGCTGCTTGCAGCCAATCTCCACGCGAATACCCCGCGCCTTGAAACCGTCCTCAATGCGCTCCAGCAAGCGTTTCACCTCTGCGTAACGCTGCTTCATCGGCAACTTCAGGTTCACCACCGCCTCGCGGCAATGCCCTTCACCGATCCAGGTTTCAAGCAGGGCGGCGTTGCGCGCGGGCTTCTCGACGATGTCACACACCATCCAGTCCACCGGCTGCTTGGGCACGAAGGTAAAGCCGTCAGCCATCAAGTGCTGCACCAGGCCGGTGTCCATCAGGCTTTCGGCCATGGGGCCGTTGTCGATGGCGGTCACCAGCATGCCACGGTTGACCAACTGCCAAGTCCAGCCGCCGGGGGCTGCGCCGAGGTCAACGCCGGTCATGTCGCCGTGCAGGCGCTCGTCCCACTGGTCGCGGGGGATGAAGTGGTGCCAGGCCTCTTCAAGCTTCAGCGTCGAACGGCTTGGGGCTTCACGCGGGAATTTCAGGCGCGGAATGCCCATGGGCCACATCGCCGAGTTGTTCGACTCAGCCAGGCCCATGAACACTTCGCGGCCACTTTTGAAGGTCAGCAGCAGGCGCGGCTTGCTCGGGTCGTCCACCAGCTTGCCAGCGTTGAGCAAGGCCTTGCGCAGGTGCACTTCGAATTTCTTGCAGAAATTCGACAGCTCCTTGCCGTCGTTGGTGTCGACCATTTCCAGCCACAGGCTGCCGCACACCGGAAATTCGCGCAGGTGGGCGAGGATCACGCTGATGCGGTCGGTTTCCGGCAGGTCGATAAACACCCCGCGCGCCCACTGCCGCGGGAAGATCAGCTCGGCAAAGCGCTGGCCGTGCATCAAGCGCTGGGCGCCGTCTTCTTCGGTGCAGACAAATTCGGCGCAGGCGCTGCCGGTCTTGGCTTTGGCGTAGCCGGATACGTTCAGGCGCGCGGCATGCTCCGCGATCTCGGAACAGACTTCGCCTTCAAAACCCGGGCGGCAGTGCATAAAAAGGGTGTTCATCAACTCTCCAAGTGAATCAACCGGCCTTGCGCTGTCGCAATGCCTGTCATGAAAACCCGCGCATGATAACGGAGTTCGGAACCTTGGACTTAACGATAGAGTCCAGTTATTAGCCTGCTAATGAAAACAGGGCTAAGTTAAAAGCTCTGTTCGTCCCGTCAGGTCCGTAGCCGTGCGGACCATAAGGAGTCATGTAATGTCATCCGTTGATAGCCTGAGAACCCTTAAAACACTGGAAATAGACAGCAAGACCTACCACTACTTCAGCTTGCCCGAAGCCGCCAAGAGCCTGGGTGACCTGGGCAAGCTGCCAATGTCGCTCAAGGTGCTGCTGGAAAACCTGCTGCGCTGGGAAGACAACAAAACCGTCACCGGCGCCGACCTCAAGGCCATTGCCGCCTGGCTCAAAGAGCGCCAGTCCGACCGAGAAATCCAGTACCGCCCCGCCCGCGTGCTGATGCAAGACTTTACCGGCGTACCCGCCGTGGTCGACCTGGCCGCCATGCGCGCCGCCGTGGCCAAGGCCGGTGGCGACCCGCAGCGCATCAACCCGCTGTCGCCGGTAGACCTGGTGATTGACCATTCGGTGATGGTCGACAAGTTCGGCAATGCCGACGCCTTCGAGCAAAACGTCGACATCGAAATGCAGCGCAACGGCGAACGCTACGCCTTCCTGCGCTGGGGCCAGAGCGCTTTCGACAACTTCAGCGTGGTGCCGCCAGGTACCGGTATCTGCCACCAGGTCAACCTGGAATACCTGGGCCGCACCGTCTGGACCAAAGACGAAGACGGCCGCACCTACGCCTTCCCCGACACCCTGGTCGGCACCGACTCCCACACCACCATGATCAACGGCCTCGGCGTTCTGGGCTGGGGCGTGGGCGGGATCGAAGCCGAAGCGGCGATGCTCGGCCAGCCGGTGTCGATGCTGATCCCGGAAGTGATCGGCTTCAAACTCACCGGCAAGCTCAAGGAAGGCATCACGGCCACCGACCTGGTGCTGACCGTGACCCAAATGCTGCGCAAGAAAGGCGTGGTGGGCAAGTTCGTCGAGTTCTACGGCGACGGCCTGGCCGACCTGCCGCTGGCTGACCGCGCGACTATCGCCAACATGGCCCCGGAATACGGCGCCACGTGCGGCTTTTTCCCGGTGGATGACGTCACCCTGGACTATCTGCGCCTGTCCGGCCGCCCTGCCGAAACCGTCAAACTGGTGGAGGCCTACACCAAGGCCCAGGGCCTGTGGCGCAACGCCGGCCAGGAGCCGGTGTTCACCGACACCCTGGCGCTGGACATGGGCAGCGTCGAAGCCAGCCTCGCCGGCCCCAAACGCCCACAGGACCGCGTGGCCCTGCCAAACGTCGGTCAGGCGTTCAGCGACTTCCTCGACCTGCAATTCAAACCGACCAACAAAGAAGAAGGCCGCCTGGAAAGTGAAGGCGGTGGCGGCGTCGCCGTGGGCAATGCCGATTTGGTGGGCGAAACCGACTACGAGTATGACGGCCACACCTATCGCCTGAAAAACGGCGCCGTGGTGATTGCGGCCATTACCTCCTGCACCAACACCTCCAACCCCAGCGTGATGATGGCGGCGGGGCTGGTGGCGAAAAAGGCCGTGGAAAAAGGCCTCACCCGCAAGCCATGGGTGAAAACCTCCCTGGCGCCGGGCTCCAAAGTGGTCACCGACTATTACAAGGCGGCGGGCCTGACCCAATACCTCGACAAGCTCGGCTTCGACCTCGTTGGCTACGGCTGCACCACGTGTATCGGCAACTCCGGGCCGCTGCCCGAGCCGATCGAAAAAGCCATCCAGAAAGCCGACCTCGCCGTCGCCTCGGTGTTGTCCGGCAACCGTAACTTCGAGGGCCGCGTGCACCCGCTGGTGAAAACCAACTGGCTGGCCTCGCCGCCGCTGGTCGTCGCGTATGCCCTGGCAGGCACAGTGCGTATCGACATCAGCAGCGAGCCATTGGGTAACGATCAAGACGGCAAGCCGGTGTATCTCAAAGACATCTGGCCGAGCAGCAAAGAGATTGCCGACGCCGTAGCCCAGGTCAGCACCGGCATGTTCCACAAGGAATACGCCGAGGTGTTTGCCGGTGACGAGCAGTGGCAGGCCATTGAAGTGCCGCAGGCAGCGACTTACGTATGGCAGAAGGACTCCACCTACATCCAGCATCCGCCGTTCTTTGACGATATTTCCGGGCCGTTGCCGGAAATCAAAGACGTCAAAGGCGCGAACGTGCTGGCCTTGCTGGGCGATTCGGTGACCACCGACCACATCTCCCCCGCCGGCAATATCAAGACCGACAGCCCCGCCGGGCGCTACTTGCGCGAGCAAGGCGTGGAACCGCGAGACTTCAACTCCTACGGCTCACGCCGCGGCAACCACGAAGTGATGATGCGCGGCACCTTTGCCAACATCCGGATCCGCAATGAAATGCTCGGCGGTGAGGAAGGCGGCAACACGCTCTATATCCCGACCGGTGAAAAAATGGCGATCTACGACGCGGCCATGAAATACCAGGCCTCGGGCACGCCGCTGGTGGTCATTGCCGGGCAAGAATACGGCACGGGCTCGAGCCGCGACTGGGCGGCCAAGGGCACCAACCTGCTGGGCGTGAAGGCGGTGATCGCCGAGAGCTTCGAGCGGATCCACCGTTCCAACCTGGTGGGCATGGGCGTGCTGCCGTTGCAGTTCAAGCTGGATCAGAACCGCAAGGCGCTCAAGCTGACCGGCAAGGAGAAGATCGACATTCTTGGGCTCACAAATGCCGAGATCGAGCCGCGGATGAACCTGACGCTGGTGATTACACGGGAGGATGGCAGCAGCGAGAAGGTTGAGGTGCTGTGCCGGATTGATACGTTGAACGAGGTGGAGTACTTCAAGGCGGGGGGGATTTTGCACTACGTGCTGCGCCAACTGATTGCTTCCTAAGCAACACTGCAAGCTCAATGTGGGAGCTGGCTTGCCTGCGATAGCGGTGGGTCAGCTAATCAAATGTTGACTGGCCTGCCGCCATCGCAGGCAAGCCAGCTCCCACATTTTTTGACCGTGTTTCAAGTCAACCGAACAACCACTTCCACAGCAGTACCAGAACCACAACCGCCAACACCGGCCGCGCAATGCGGTACGCCTTCGGATGCTTGCGCTTCCACTGTTTGACCTTGCCACTGAACTTGTCGCTGAACGTCTTGCTCCAGGCATACGCCTGGTTGATCCCGCCAACGCGCTCGTCGTCCAGATTCTGCGGCGCCGTCGCGCGGCCCAGCTGCTTGCTGACCCAACGGTTAACGCGGGTCATCAGGCGGTTGCTCAACGGACGCTCGATGTCGCAGAAGAGAATCACACGGGTGTGTTCGGTCTCGTTCTTCACCCAGTGCACGTAGGTTTCGTCGAACATCACGTCTTCGCCGTCACGCCAGGCATAAACCTGGCCATCAACAAAGATTCGGCAATCGTCGGAGTTCGGCGTGGACAACCCCAGGTGATAACGCAGGGAACCGGCAAACGGGTCGCGGTGCGGGTTGAGGTGGCTGCCGCCCGGCAACAGCGCGAACATCGCACCTTTGACGTTGGGAATGCTGCTGACCAATGCCACGGTTTTCGGGCACAGCGCCTCGGCCGACGGCAGCGGTTTGTCGTACCACTTGAGGTAGAAGCGCTTCCAGCCTTTCTTGAAGAACGAACCGAAACCGGCGTCGTTGTTCTTTTCAGCGGCGCGGATGTAACCCTCGTCGAACAGGTGCATGGCCTCTTCGCGGATCACTTCCCAGTTGTCCTTGAGCACATCCAGTTCCGGGAACTTGCTGCGGTCCAGGTACGGCTTGGACGGCACGGCGGAAAACAGGTACATCAAGGCGTTATACGGGGCGAACAGCGCCGAATGGTTGACGAACTGGCGCAACACCGGCAAACGCGCCTTGCCGCGCAAATGCACATACAGAATGCTGCCGATAAATAGCAGCAACACCGACAGTTTGGCGGCCAAAGAAAAGGTCATGCAGCAACTCCTGAAAATATGCGCCTGGCCAACAGCAGACGTAGCAGCCGGCCATGATAAACACTTGGGCCATTATGCAGAAGGCCCAGGCCGACCGGCTGACTTACATCAAGCCTGGTTTTCCTGCTCGGTAAACAAATCGCTGAACAGCATGCTCGATAGGTAGCGTTCACCGGAGTCCGGCAGGATCACCACAATGGTCTTGCCCTGCATTTCCGGCTTCTCGGCCAGGCGCACCGCCACGGCCATCGCGGCGCCGCAGGAGATGCCGCACAAAATCCCCTCTTCCTGCATCAAACGCAGGGCCATGGCCTTGGATTCGTCGTCAGTCACCAGCTCAACGCGGTCCACCATCGATAAATCGAGGTTTTTCGGCACAAAGCCGGCGCCAATCCCCTGGATCTTGTGCGGGCTCGGCTTGATCTCTTCACCGGCCAGCGCCTGGGTGATCACCGGCGACACAACAGGCTCGACAGCGACCGACAGAATCGGCTTGCCCGCAATATTTTTGATATAGCGCGACACCCCGGTGATGGTGCCGCCGGTGCCCACGCCCGCTACCAGCACGTCTACCGCGCCGTCGGTGTCGTTCCAGATTTCCGGGCCGGTGGTTTTCTCATGGATCGCCGGGTTGGCCGGGTTTTCGAACTGGGCCGGCATAAAGTACTGAGCCGGGTCACTGGCGACGATTTCGCCAGCCTTTTCAATGGCGCCTTTCATGCCTTTGGCCGGTTCGGTCAGCACCAGTTCGGCGCCCAAGGCCTTGAGCACTTTACGTCGCTCGATGCTCATCGACGCCGGCATGGTCAGCAGCAGCTTGTAGCCCCGCGCGGCGGCGACAAACGCCAGGCCAATCCCGGTGTTGCCCGACGTCGGTTCGACAATGGTCATGCCCGGTTTGAGTTTGCCGCTGCTTTCGGCGTCCCAGATCATGTTTGCGCCAATGCGGCACTTCACCGAGTAACCCGGGTTGCGCCCTTCGATCTTGGCCAGGATGGTCACGCCGCGCGGGGCAATGCGGTTGATCTGAACCAGGGGCGTGTTACCGATGGAGTGCGCGTTGTCTGCAAAAATGCGGCTCATGACGGGTCCTTAAGGCGATTTCAAGAAGGCCCCAAGGGTATGCCTCAGGCCTTTGGGCGTCCAGTCAGAGGAACGTTGCGCCCGCGCGTGCGGTCCATCGCCTATACCGTTGGAGAGCATTGACATGAAACGTCGCTACAGTGGGCTGCTATGGATCGTCGCCGTACTGGTGGTATTGCTGATCGCCCTGGACCTGGCCCTGCCCTATCTGGTGCGCAATTACCTGAACGACAAACTCGCCGACATGGGCGACTACCGGGGCCAGGTCACGGACGTGGACGTGGCCCTGTGGCGCGGTGCGTACCGCATCAACGGCCTGAAAATCGTCAAGGTCGACGGCAAGGTACCGGTACCGTTCGTCAATGCGCCATTGATTGAATTTGCTGTCAGCTGGCACTCCCTGTGGTACGACCACGCCGTGGTTGCCGAAGGCCATTTCGTACGGCCTGAAATCAACTTCGTCGACGGCGGCGCCAACAAACAGGCGTCCCAGACGGGTAAAGGCACGGATTGGCAGCAACAACTGAAAAAACTATTGCCGATCACGCTCAATGAAGTGCGCATCGAAGACGGCAAGATCGCCTTTCACAACTTCAGCTCCAAACCGGTGGTGAATATCAGGGCCACTGAGGTCAACGCCAGCCTCTACAACCTGACGAACGTGGTGGACCTCAAGGGCAAACGCGACGCACGGTTCGAGGGCAAAGCCCTGCTTCAAGGCCAGGCGCCACTGGAAGCTACCGCCACCTTTGACCCGTTGAATGACTTCGAAGATTTCGAATTCCGTTTCCGCGCCCGTGACCTGGAGCTCAAACGCATGAATGACTTCGCTTCGGCCTATGGCAAGTTCGACTTCAAGGCCGGTACGGGCGACGTGGTGATTGAAGCACAGGCCGAAAAAGGCCAGCTCACCGGTTACATCAAGCCGCTGCTGCGCAATGTTGAAGTGTTTGACTGGCAGCAGGACGTCGAGAACAAAGATAAAAATATCTTTCGCTCAATCTGGGAAGCCGTCGTCGGCGTCAGCGAAACCGTGCTGAAAAACCAGAACAAAAACCAGTTTGCCACCCGGGTGGAACTCAGTGGCAGCGTGCACCAGCAAAATATCAGCGCGTTCTCGGCTTTTTTGGCGATTTTGCGTAACGGTTTCATCCAGGCCTTTAATGCCCGCTATGAACAGCCCAAGCCTAGCGCCGATTAAATGTTGGAGCTGGCCCTTGTGGGAGCGGGCTTGCTCGCGAAGGCGGGGTGTCAGCCACCGGATACTGCGACTGATACACCGCTTTCGCGAGCAAGCCCGCTCCCACACTGGCCAGCTCGTGCACCTGTGGCGTGACCGGCCATTCAGAGACTGAATAACCCGTCTGCGTTCACAGTCGCCGGGGCTGCGCGGTATAGTCGGGCATTGCTGATTTTCGAGGAATGACCGATGAAGTTCGAAGGCACCCAGGCCTATGTGGCTACCGATGACCTGAAACTGGCCGTCAACGCCGCCATCACCCTGGAGCGGCCTTTGCTGGTCAAGGGCGAGCCGGGCACCGGCAAGACCATGCTGGCCGAGCAATTGGCCGAGTCCTTTGGCGCCAAGCTGATCACCTGGCACATCAAATCCACCACCAAGGCCCATCAAGGCCTCTACGAGTACGACGCGGTCAGCCGCCTGCGCGACTCGCAGCTGGGCGTGGACAAAGTGCACGACGTGCGCAACTACCTTAAGAAAGGCAAACTCTGGGAAGCGTTCGAATCCGAAGAGCGGGTGATTCTGCTGATCGATGAAATCGACAAGGCCGACATCGAATTCCCCAACGACCTGCTGCAAGAACTCGACAAGATGGAGTTCTACGTCTACGAAATCGACGAGACCATCAAGGCCAAGAAGCGCCCGATCATCATCATTACCTCCAACAACGAAAAAGAGCTGCCGGACGCCTTCCTGCGCCGCTGCTTCTTCCATTACATCGCCTTCCCCGACCGCACCACCCTGCAAAAAATCGTCGATGTGCACTACCCCGACATCAAGAAAGACCTGGTCAGCGAAGCGCTGGACGTGTTCTTTGATGTGCGCAAAGTACCGGGCCTGAAGAAAAAGCCGTCCACCTCCGAACTGGTCGACTGGCTCAAGTTGCTGATGGCCGACAACATCGGCGAAGCCGTGCTGCGCGAGCGCGACCCGACCAAGGCGATTCCGCCGCTGGCCGGTGCCCTGGTGAAGAACGAGCAAGACGTGCAGTTGCTGGAGCGTCTGGCGTTCATGAGCCGTCGCGGTAACCGCTGATGCTGCTCAACCTGTTCAATGAAATGCGCGCCGCCAAGGTGCCGGTGTCGGTGCGCGAGCTGCTCGACCTGATCAACGCGCTGAAAATGCGCGTGACCTTCGCCGACATGGACGAGTTTTATTACTTGGCCCGGGCAATCCTGGTGAAGGACGAACGGCATTTCGACAAATTTGACCGGGCGTTCGGCGCCTACTTCAATGGCCTGGAAAAACTCGACGACCACCTGCAGGCGCTGATCCCCGAAGACTGGCTGCGCAAGGAGTTCGAACGTTCGCTGACCGATGAAGAGCGCGCGCAAATCCAGTCCCTCGGCGGCCTCGACAAACTGATCGAGGAATTCAAAAAACGCCTCGAAGAACAGAAAGAACGTCACGCCGGCGGCAACAAGTGGATCGGCACCGGCGGCACCAGCCCGTTCGGCTCCGGCGGCTATAACCCGGAAGGCATCCGCGTCGGCGACGCGGGCAAGCGGCAGGGCAAAGCCGTGAAGGTGTGGGACCAGCGCGAGTACAAGAACCTGGATGATCAGGTGGAACTGGGCACGCGCAATATCAAGATCGCCCTGCGCCGCCTGCGCAAATTTGCGCGCCAGGGTGCGGCTGAAGAGCTGGACATCGACGGCACCATCGACCACACCGCCCGCGACGCCGGGCTGCTAAACATCCAGATGCGCCCGGAACGGCGCAACACCATCAAGCTGTTGCTGCTGTTCGATATCGGCGGCTCGATGGACGCCCATGTGAAGATCTGCGAAGAGCTGTTCTCGGCCTGCAAAACCGAGTTCAAGCATTTGGAGTATTTCTACTTCCACAACTTCGTGTACGAATCGGTGTGGAAGAACAACCAGCGCCGCACCTCGGAACGCACCTCGACCCAGGATTTGCTGCACAAATACGGTGCCGATTACAAAGTGATCTTTATTGGTGACGCATCGATGGCGCCCTACGAAATCACCCAGGCGGGCGGCAGTGTGGAGCACTGGAACGAGGAACCTGGCTATGTGTGGATGCAGCGTTTCATGGCCAAGTACAAGAAGCTGATCTGGATTAACCCGTACCCGAAAGACACCTGGGGGTATACCGCGTCGACGGGGATTGTGCGGGAGTTGGTGGAGGATCAGATGTATCCGCTGACATTGCGCGGATTGGAAGAAGGGATGCGTTTTCTCTCCAAGTAAATGGAGATCCAAATGTGGGAGCGGGCTTGCTCGCGAATGCGGCGGGCCAGTTAACGATGTGCTGGCTGACCCACCGCATTCGCGAGCAAGCCCGCTCCCACATTTTGGATTGTGGCGTTAGTTAAACCGCTGTAGATATTCGAGGTGCTGCCGGTGCGCCGTCTCCTGCACCACCGGCGCCAACCTCACCTTTTCCCCCGGCAAACACTGCGCCAGCCGCGCCAGCGCCAAGGGCGTCAATGCACCCAACCGCGGGTACCCACCAATCGTCTGCCGGTCATTGAGCAATACAATCGGCTGCCCGTCCGGTGGCACCTGGATCGCCCCCAAGGGAATGCCCTCGGAAATCAATGACGGCCCCTGATATTGCAAGGGCGTGCCCAGCAGGCGCATGCCCATGCGGTCGGCGCGACTGTCCAGCGCCCACTCGGTGTTGAACGCATCGAACAGGCTTTGGCCGCTGAACTGGCCAATTTGCGCACCGACGATCACGTCCAATGGCGCCTTGGCCGGCAAATCCGGCGTACTCAATACTTTCATCGCCCCGCCCACCCCGGAATACGCCAGGCGCCCGCCTTCGGCCAACGCCTTGCCAGAACCGTCCACCCCGCCCAGTTCCTCGCGAACCACCGTGGCACAACTGCCCAGCACGTGCGGCGCATCAAACCCGCCCGGCGCCGCCAAGTAAGCCCGCGCACCGTTGAACGGTTGGGTAAAGCGCAAACGCTGGCCCTTTTGCAGGATAAAACTGCGCCCCGGGCTGATGGCTCGCTCGTCGATGTACGCGCCCAGGTCCGCACCGGCCAGCGCCAGCAAACAATAGTCCTCGGCCTGCACGGTAAAGCCGCCCAGGGTGATTTCCACCACCGGCGCATCCAGCGCATTGCCCAGCAGCCAGTTGGCCCAGGACATCGACACCCAATCCAGCGCGCCGCCCTGGGTCACGCCCAAATGGCGCACGCCGAAACGCCCGGCGTCCTGCAGCAGGCACAGCGGCGTGCTGGCCTCGATGATCAAGCGGCTCATGCCTGCGCCTCCAACGGCGTGTCGTCGCCACCTGATTTGATGAATTCAGCGTGATCGACGGGTTCGAAGCGCACGGTGTCGCCGGGTTGCATCAGGCTGTAGCCGTCGCGCTCGCGGTCGAAGAGTTTGGCCGGGGTGCGGCCGATCAGGTTCCAGCCGCCCGGCGAAACCACTGGGTAAGCGGCGGTTTGCCGCTCGGCGATGCCGACGCTGCCGGCCGCCACGCGTTTGCGCGGCGTATTGAGGCGCGGCGTGGCGAGGCGTTCATCCACCAGCCCCATGAAAGCAAAGCCCGGCGCAAAGCCGAGGGCGAACACCTGGTATTCATGGGCGCTGTGACGGCGGATCACGTCGTCTATCGACAGCCCGCTGCGCTGGCTGAGCAGCGTCAGCTCGGGGCCGACACTCAGGTCGTACCACACCGGCAGCACATGGCACTGGCCGCTGCCCTGCGCCTGGGGTTGCAGGTCGGTCAGCGCCTGTTCGATCAGCTCGCGGGCCTGGGCCGGGTTCAGAGCCGTGAGGTCGTAATGCACCATCAACGTGGTGTAGGACGGCACCAGATCCACCAGCGCCGCGCCAAAACCTTCACGCAAACGCCGGGTGGCAGCGAGCATCCATGGCATGTTGGTTTCAGCGATCACCTCAAACAGGCGCACCATCAGGCAGTCGATGGCCACCACTTCAATCCGCGCCTTCATGCTGGCTTCAACGCCTCGCGAATGCGCTGCACGGCGGCAATCGAACTGGCGTTGTCGCCGTGTACGCACAGGGTGTTGGCCTGCAGCAGCAAGGCGCTGCCGTCGCTGGCAGTCAGCGGTTCTCCACGGGAAATGGTCAGCGCTTGTTGCACGATGGTGTCGGCGTCGTGGTGCACGGCGCCCGGCAGCTGACGGGACACCAGGTGGCCCTTGGCATCGTAAGCGCGGTCGGCGAAGGCTTCGAACCACAGGCTGACGCCGTACTCATCGCCCAATGCTTGCGCGGCGCTGTTGTCGCGGGTGGCCAGCAGCATCAATGGCAGGTCGCCATAAGCCGCAACAGCCTGGATCACTGCACGCAATTGCGCCGGGTTGGCCATCATGTCGTTGTACATTGCGCCGTGGGGTTTGACGTAGCTGACCCGCGCCCCCTGAGCACGGCAGATGCCGTCGAGGGCGCCGATCTGGTAGTGCAGCAGGTCCTGGATTTCCTGGGGCGTGTAGTTCATGGAACGACGGCCGAAGCCTTGCAGGTCCTGATACGCCGGGTGCGCCCCTACTTGCACGCCGTGCTTGAGGGCCAGGCTGACGGTCTTGCGCATGATGCTCGGGTCGCCGGCATGAAAGCCGCACGCCACGTTGGCGCAATCAATGAACGGCATGACCTCGGCGTCCAGACCCATTGTCCAGTTGCCAAAGCTTTCGCCAATATCGCAATTCAATAGCAGACGGCTCACGGCGGGTGCTCCTGTAGGCTTTATAGTTTTTGTAGTGTGGGATTTTTCACACAGAACTCGCAACTTGTCCTGACACCCCAACGACGCTTATCGTGGAATAGCTCGATTTTTGGCGCTGGCCCGGTACGGCGTCCAACTAATAAAAACCGATCCATGCATAAGAAAAGTTGATCCCATGAATTTGAAGTTCCTCGAAACCTTCGTCTGGGTGGCCAAGCTCAAGAGCTTTCGCTTGACCGCCGAGAAGCTGTTCACCACGCAGGCGTCGATTTCCAGCCGCATCGCCGTGCTCGAAAGCGAGTTGGGCGTGAAGCTGTTTCTGCGCGACTCACGCGGCGTGAGCCTGACCCCGGAAGGCTTGAAGGTGCTCGATTATGCCGAGCAGATGATGGTGACCATGCAGGGTTTGAAGCAGTCCCTGGAAACCACCAGCAGCAAGGTCGGGCGCATCCGCATCGGCGCCATGGACACGGTCATCCACACTTGGCTGAGCTCCTTCGTGGCGGAACTGATGGACCATTTCCCGCTGGTGGAAATCGAATTGGTCGCCGATACCGCACTGAACCTCAGCGATCAACTGCAAAAAGGCTTTCTCGACCTGATCCTGCAAACCGACCTGCTGCGCCTCGAAACCGTACGCAGCCAGGAATTGTGCAGCCACCCCATGGCCTGGATCGTCGCCAGCCATTCGATCTACAACCGTGACTACGCCTCCCTCGCCGAGTTGGCCCAGGAGCGCATCATCACCTACTCGAAAAACTCCCATCCGCACCAGGACGTGCTGAGCCTGATGCAGGCCAACGGTGTGGCTGCGCCGCGGATGAACTGCGTGAATTCGGTGTCGGCGATCACCCGGTTGCTGCGCGATGGCTTCGGTATTGGTGCGTTGCCGCCGGTACTGGTCAGCGAGGAATTGGCGCGCGGGGAATTGGTGATGTTGCCGATGGCGCAGAAGCTGCCGAATCTGCAGGTGGTGGTGTCGTGGCGGGTGGGGGTGGAATTGGTGGAGGAGATTGTGGGGCTGTGCCAGAAGGTGGTGGCGCGGTATGCCGAAGAAGTCGGCCCAGAGCGGATGCTACTGGCAAAACCCGATTAAACCTGTGGGAGCTGGCTTGCTCGCGAAAGCGGTGGTTCAGTAAATACAACTGTGACTGGCACACCGCATTCGCGAGCAAGCCCGCTCCCACACTTTGATCTCTGTATGACTTAGAGGCCCTTCAAATCGCGCTCTTCGATGGGCCGGCTCTGACGCAAACGCTTGCCGCCCAGCACCACCCAGTCGATCAAGCGGAACAGGCATTCCAGCCCGAACGACAACAGCATCGCCCCGCCCAACCCCCAGCCCATGGCTTCAGGCGTCAGCAGAATCTGGTAGCTGTAACCGTTCCAGGTTTCCCGGCGGATGTCCGGGTCGGCCGCCACCGCCACTTGCAGCACGCGGATGTACCACGGGCCCTGCATGGCCTGGAATTGCTTGTCCAGCGCCACCTGGCGATCCAGCAAAGTGCCAAGGCTGTTGGCATCGCTGCGAAACACCGGGTCATCGCTGGCGCGGTAGTGCGCCACCAACGCCTGCAAATCACCGTTGAAGAACTGCTGCGCGGTGGCATCAAACCCGCGCAGGCCGGTCTGGGCCTCGATCAAATGGGCTTCGACGCGCTTGGCGTAATCGTTGATAAACCCCGGCACTTGCACACCGACCAACAGGCCAATGGCAAACAGCACCAACCGCAGATAACTGAGCAACATGGTCGATATCCTTACTCGGTGATGCCCTGGCTGACGCATTCGCCGCGTCGCCACAGGCTCCATTGGCCCGGTTCGTAGCGGGTCCAGTTTTCGTTGTCGGTCAACGGCTCGGTGGCGATCACCGTCACCACGTCATTGGGGGTGGTTTCGGCCTGAAAATCGACGATCACGTCGACATCTTTCAGCCGCGCCGGGCCAAACGGTGCGCGCCGGGTGATTTGCGCGAGCTTGGTCGAGCAATAGCAGAACAGCCAGTCGCCGTCACTAAGCATGCAGTTGAACACGCCTTTGCTGCGGTATTCGGCGCAGGCGGCGATCAAATCCGGCAGCACTTGCTCGATCTCCACCGGCTCCGGGAAGGCTTCACGCACGCGGTTAAGCAGGTCGCAGAACGCGGCTTCGCTGTCGGTATCGCCAACCGGGCGGTAGAAGGTCGCGCGGGGGTTGAAGTCGGCCAACTGGCCGTTGTGGGCGAAACACCAATTGCGCCCCCACAGCTCGCGCACGAACGGGTGGGTGTTGGCCAGGCTGACCTTGCCCACATTGGCCTGGCGGATATGGCCGATCACCACTTCGCTTTTAATAGGGTAACGCTGTACCAGCAACGCGACTTCCGACTCGCTGCTGGCCGCCGGGTCCTGGAACAGGCGCAGGCCACGGCCCTCGTAAAACGCGATGCCCCAACCGTCGCGGTGGGGACCGGTACGCCCGCCCCGCTGCATCAGCCCGGTAAAGCTGAACACGATATCGGTGGGGACGTTGGCACTCATGCCCAATAATTCACACATGCCAGGGCTCTCGCTGCAGGGCGTACAACGTTAAAGGCGCGGTTCGACCCGCCGGCCACTGACCGGTGCCGGGCGACGCAAAGGCTCGTCGTCCTCCACCGGCTCGGCGGCCAAGGCCGCGTCGTTTGCGGCCTTGCGCTCGCGACGGGCGTTGGCGGCGCGCTCGATGGGCCAGCGGATCAACACGAACACGACATACACGGCGAGCGCGATCATCGTGTACATGAACAAATCAGAGATGGCCCGCCAGGCGTTATTGCCCACATGCAGCACCAGGTCCAGCGCCGTGATCGCCACGGCCGGTGCGAACTGCGTCTTGACCGGGTCGACGATGGTCGGGCTGAACAACAGCACCGCCATCAACAACTGCAGCGGCTCGCGCAGCCAGCGCCAGATCCAGCGGGTCATGCGCCACCATACCAACAGGCAGCCCAAAGCGGCGAAGGCGTAAAGGCCCCAAGCGATCAGATAGTCGTTCTCGGTCATGGTGTCCATGGCAAGGCTGGCAAAGAGGCGGCTATGATAACGGCTTTTGCGTGTCGCGGCTGCAATGCCTGCGGCAAACCGCCAGACAGAGAGGGATCCATGCCTACATCGACCGCTCCGATTGCCCACAAGGCCCCAGGCCAGGATCCGTACGCTTGGCTGCAAGAACGTGATAGCAGCGAGGTGCTGGATTACCTCAAGGCGGAAAACGCCTGGCAGGAAGCGCAACTCGCCGATCAGCAGGCGCTGCGTGAGACCCTGTTCGAGGAAATCAAAGGCCGCATCCTCGAAACCGACCTGTCCCTGCCCTCACCGTGGGGCCCGTACCTGTATTACACACGTACCACTGCCGGTGACGAATACGCCCGCCACTACCGCTGCCGCCGCCCGGCGGATGACAGCCATGCCGTGGACGAAAGCAGTGAAGAACTGCTGCTGGACCCGAACGTGCTGGCCAATGGCGGGTTTTTCTCCCTCGGCGCGTTCAGCATCAGCCCCGACCACCAGCGCCTGGCCTACAGCCTCGACACCAGCGGTGATGAGATCTACACCCTGTACGTGAAGGAATTGGCCACCGGTAAGGTCAGCGAACTGGAATTCGAGGACTGCGACGGCAGCATGACCTGGGCCAATGACAGCCTGACCCTGTTCTTTGGTGAGCTGGACGATACCCATCGCCCGCACAAGCTTTATCGCTATCGCCTCGACGGCACAGCGGCGCAGGAAGTGTTCCACGAACCCGACGGCCGGTTCTTTCTGCATTGCTACCGTTCCAGCTCCGAGCGCCAGTTGCTGCTGGCGTTGGGCAGCAAGACCACTAGCGAAATCTGGGCGCTGGACGCCGACCAGCCGCAGTTGGACTTCACCTGCCTGGCGCCACGGGTCGAGGACCACGAATACGATGTGGACCACGGCGCGCTCAACGGCGAATGGACCTGGTTTATCCGCAGCAACCGCGACGGCATCAACTACGCACTGTTCGTTGCGCCAGACACCGGCAGCGTGCCGACCGAAGATCAGTGGCAGAACCTGATTCCCCACAGCGACGAGGTGATGCTCGACGGCGTGAGCCTCAACGTCGGCGCCATGACCCTGAGCCTGCGCATCGGTGGCCTGCCGGTGATTGAAGTGCACCCGCAGGATGTACCGGCTTATCGTGTTGAATTGCCTGACGCTGCCTACAGCCTCTACGTACAGAACAGCCTGGAATTTGCGAGCGACAAGATTCGCCTGCGCTACGAAGCCCTGAACCGTCCGGCCCAGGTGCGCCAGCTTGAGCTGGCGACAGGCGCGCAGGCCGTACTCAAGGAAACCCCGGTACTCGGCGTGTTCAATGCCGACGACTACGTGAGCCAGCGCCTGTGGGCCACTTCCGCCGACGGCACCCAGGTGCCGATCAGCCTCGTGGTCAAGCGCGACCAACTCGGCAAACCGACGCCGCTGTACCTCTACGGCTACGGCGCTTACGGCCACAGCCTCGACCCGTGGTTCTCCCACGCGCGCCTGAGCCTGCTGGACCGGGGCGTGGCATTTGCCATCGCCCATGTGCGCGGCGGCGGCGAACTGGGCGAAGCCTGGTACCGCAACGGCAAACAGGAACACAAGCAGAACACCTTCAGCGACTTTATCGCCTGCGCCGAACACTTGATCGCCGAGGGCCTGACCACTTCCAAACAACTGGCGATCAGCGGCGGAAGCGCCGGTGGCCTGTTGATCGGCGCCGTGCTCAACCAGCGCCCGGAGCTGTTCCAGGCGGCGATTGCCGAGGTGCCGTTTGTCGACGTGCTCAACACCATGCTCGACCCGGAACTGCCGCTGACCATCACCGAGTACGACGAGTGGGGCAACCCCGAAGAGCCCGAGGTGTATGAGCGCATCAAGGCCTACGCGCCGTATGAAAACGTCAGCGCCCAGGCCTACCCGAACCTGCTGGTGATCGCCGGCTACAACGACAGCCGCGTGCAGTATTGGGAAGCAGCCAAGTGGGTGGCCAAATTGCGTGACACCAAAACCGACGACAACCTGCTGTTGCTCAAGACCGAACTTGGCGCCGGCCATGGCGGAATGAGCGGTCGTTACCAGGGATTACGTGACGTAGCACTCGAATATGGATTTGTGTTCAAGGCGCTCGGCCTGATTTAGGAACTAAGTGCGGCGGTTTTGTCTGAACACAGAACCGCCCTACTGGATTGACGGACCAAGATTGCAGCCATGCCATTACCAACCCTGATGAACAACGAAATCCGCGACATGCTCATGGATTGCGGCCTGTTCGACCCCCTGTTGCCGGAAGACTTTCACGTCGCCGCCGGCTACTTCAATATCAGCAGCATTGCCCGCGATGAGGTGATTTTCCTTGAGGGCGATGCGGGTACTTTCATGTGCATCATCCACAGCGGCCAGGTGGCGGTGCAAAAAACCAACCATGCAGGCCAGCGCCTGACCATCGCCACCCTGCGCAGTGGCCGGGCATTCGGCGAAATGGCGGTGCTTGATGGCGAGCGGCGCTCAGCCAGTTGTGTGGCGGCCAGTGACTGCGTGCTGTTGAACCTGGGCAAGGATTCCCTGGAAAAAATGCTCAACGAAGCACCGCGGGTGGCGGCCAAGATCATCCGCGCCATCGCGATTGCCCTGTCCAAACGCCTGCGCATGGCCGACGGGCAACTGCTATCCCAACAGTTTTAACCGCCCGGGGTTTTCGGTTTGCTGTCGTTTTGCAACAGGCCGGGCACCGTTTGATCCTTCGGCGGTGTTGGCAACACGATCGGCACCAGCGCCGGTGAGCCGTTGGCCGTGGCCTTGGGTGCGACGGGCGGGGTGACTTGCGGGTACAACGTCGGCGTCGGCGTGCCCGGCGCGCCGGGGGTTGGCGCGGGTGCGACCGGCACGGTTTGCACCTCTTGAGCCTGCGCCGTACCCAATGCGAGCGCGCCGAGCACAATGACCGTTAGAATGCTGCACTTCATCGATGGCTCCATGGCCTGACCGGAATGTCGTAAGGCTACTCCCAACCGCGCAAGAATGCCCTTCCCAATGAGATTTCCATGAAACGTTTCGTTCTGCTGGACACCACCCCGATCCCCGACAACGGCGGTGCCCTGTGCCTGTTCGAATACGGTGAGGATTTTGTCATCAAGATTCAGGGCGGCGACGGCGGCCAGTTGATGAACACGCGCATGCACGGTTCCGAAGACGCGCTGGCCGAAATCCCCTGCCGCAAGGTTGCCGGGCGCCCGAACTCGCGGGTGTTGATCGGCGGGCTGGGCATGGGCTTTACCCTGGCCTCGGCGCTCAAGCATTTGGGCAAGGCGGCCGAAGTGGTCGTCGCCGAACTGGTGCCAGGCGTTGTGGAGTGGAACCGTGGGCCGCTGGGGGAAAAGTCCGGCCGCCCATTGCTGGACCCACGCACAGTGATCCGCATGGAAGACGTGGCCAAAGTGCTGCAGGCCGAGCCCCAGGGCTTTGACGCGATCATGCTCGACGTCGACAACGGCCCCGAAGGCCTGACGCAAAAAGCCAACAGTTGGCTGTATTCTGCTGGAGGCCTGGCCGCGTGCGCCAAGGCGCTGCGCCCGAAAGGCGTGTTGGCCGTGTGGTCGGCCAGCGCCGACAAACTGTTCAGCGACAAACTGCGCAAGGCCGGTTTCAAGGCCGAAGAAGTGCAGGTGTTTGCCCATGGCAACAAAGGCACCCGGCACACCATCTGGATTGCAGAGAAGCTCAAAGGCTGAACATGACTTCCAAAACAACATAGATCCAAATGTGGGAGCGGGCTTGCTCGCGAATGCGGTGGATCAGTCAATGATGTAGTGACTGATCCACCGCATTCGCGAGCAAGTCGAATCGTCGCACCGCCGCTCCCACAGTTTTTGTACTGCGTCAGTGTTGAGTTTTGCGGTAATCAATCACATACGGCACTTTTTTGTCGAAGGTCTTATCCAACTCGCCCTGGTCGAGTTTGGTCATACCGCCCAACTGATGAGCAGTAAAACCGCTGTCGCCCACCTGGTTACCCGGCGCCAGGCTGACCATCCGCTTGGCCACCGCCTCAATGGCATCCTTGTAACCGCCTTTCTTGTTCAGGTTGAACGCACTCAGGTCAATCTGGCTGCGCAGCCAGTTACCCCAGTAAAACTCGAGGAATTCCGGCGCAATCTCGCCGTCGTCCGGCTTGCCGTAGGCGGCTTTGCGCGTGAAGTACACCAGGCTGCGGAAGGTGTCGTCCTGCAGGTTCTTGAAGCCCAGGTGCGCCGGCAACTGCTCGGGTGGCAGGGTCTGGCCCTTGTTGTCCTTGAGCCAGACTTTGCGCGCCGCCTCCATGCGCTGCCAAAAGGTCGCCATGTTCGGGCTGTTGCTGAAATCGTCGGTGACTTTGACCCACATCTTCAGTTGGGAGCCACCACCGGGCACTTCCCACAAGGTGGTGAAACTGTGGTGACCGTCGGTCAGGTACAGCTGGCCACCGGGGCCGACCACCACGGTTTTCATGTCATCGGGATGGGTGCCTACCGGGTCCTTGCAGGTGAAGCTGGACGGTTGGTGCAGGTCAGCCTTTTTCGGCACGTTGTCGGCGGTGCCCTGGCCGTTGGTCTCGCAGTATTCGTCGAAGACTTTGGCGGGTTTGTCGGCGAACAGCCCGAGGCTGTAGTAGATCTGGTCAAAGCCCACCACGGCCTGGGTCGGATGCAGCTGTTCGAGGGCCACCTCGATCACCTGCCCCGGCTTGGGCGTGGAGAACGCCTGGGCCTGGGCCGTCAGAAGGCTCAGTAAAAGTGCCGCTGTCCATGTGTGCAAACGCATAGGTTTCAGATCCTTGTGAATGGAATGAGCCGATACTACAAACGAATGCCAAGGCCAGGCTGTACCGCAGCTGAAAAAGCCAGCGGTCATTTGCAGCGCGAGCGGCTAGAATCAACCCTATCCGTGAACCCCAAAATAGCCAGGAGCCATGATGAGCTCGACCAACCCGCCCTCCCACACCGCCAAGCTGGACCGCATCCTCGCCGACGCCCAGCGTGACCGGGAAATGGGCTACCGCGACAAAGCCCTGAAAATGTACCCCCACGTGTGCGGCCGCTGCACACGCGAGTTTTCCGGCAAACGCTTGAGTGAACTGACGGTACATCACCGTAACCATAATCATGATGACAACCCGCAGGATGGCTCGAATTGGGAGTTGTTGTGCTTGTATTGCCACGACAATGAGCACTCGCGGTATACCGACCAGCAATACTTTAGCGAAGGCTCCACCAGCAGCCCGACGATTGCCAAAGCCACGCACAACCCGTTTGCGGCGTTGGCCGGCCTGATGAAGAAAGACGACTGAAAGTTTTTGTCGTTCTTATTGGCCTCATCGCAGGCAAGCCAGCTCCCACATTTTGATGTGTGAATACCTCAAATGTGGGAGCTGGCTTGCCTGCGATGGCGATCCCCCAAACACTGCATGACTTGCAGGCCGTATAATCGCCGCTTTTCCTCCAAGGCACCCTTCCCCGTGGGCAATAAACGCTACAGCTGCATCGGTCTGTATAACCCCAAATCCCCCGAAAACGTCGGCTCGGTGATGCGCGCCGCCGGCTGCTACGGCGTGGCCTCGGTGTTCTACACCGGCGTGCGTTACGAGCGCGCGCGGGATTTCGTCACCGACACCAAGAAAGTCCACCACGATATTCCGCTGATCGGCATTGATGACCTGAAGAAAATCCTGCCGCTGGGCTGCATCCCGGTCGCCGTGGAACTGGTGGAAGGCGCCCGCCCGTTGCCCGAATACACCCACCCCGACCGCGCGCTGTACATCTTCGGCCCGGAAGATGGCTCGCTGGATAAAGAGATTCGCGACTGGTGTGAAGACGTGGTGTATATCCCGACCACCGGCTGCATGAACCTGGCGGCCACCGTCAACGTGGTGTTGTACGACCGCCTGGCCAAGGGCAACAACACCCGTTCGGGCCCAAAGTACTGATTGTTCGGGAACATCCGGCGCTTGCTGGCAGTCAGCTACATATCACTAGTCCATGTTGGAGACAGATCATGAGCGACAGCAAAATCCTGCGACCTATCATCGAACACGACCCGCGCGAACCTCAGCCCACCCAGAACGTGCACGGCTGGGAGCGTATCGGCTCGGTGGCCGGCGGCGTGATGATGGTCGGCAAAGGCCTGCGCCGTGGCGGGATTTTCGGGTTGATCCAGGTGGCGATCGGCGGCGTGGCACTGGCCCGTGGTTTTACCGGCCACAGCTCGCTCAAGGACAAGCTGGAACAGGGCCGCCAGGAAATGAACAGCGTGCGCACGAAGATTGAGCGCGCGGGGGCGGAGCTGAAGAACTTGAAGACCAAGGCGGAAGTGGCGGCTGAGAAAGCGACCAAAACTACAGCCTGACTCCCCTCTCCAGAATATTGGAGATCCAAGTGTGGGAGCTGGCTTGCCTGCGATGCTGGCAACTCGGTGGGTCTGTTGGACCGAGGTGATGCTATCGCAGGCAAGCCAGCTCCCACATTTTGTTTGGTGTATGGCTTGAGGTCAGTGCAGCAGCTTGTTATCCAGCACCACTGAAGACTCGCCGATGATGCTTTCGGCCAACTGCACAAACTCCGACGTGGTGATGCTGTTCGCCCGCATCACCGCCTGCGCCAAATCATCAAGAGACCGCTTGTTGTGGGTTTTCACACGGATCTCGCGGTCCAGCTCCTGCAACAACAACACGGCCTGCGCCACAGTGGCCGGGCTGACGTGTTCGCCGCGCAATGTGGTGACACCCTTGCCCTCCTTGCCAAGCCGCGTCTGAATCGCTGCATACCGCTCATCGGTGATGCCGCCGGCCCGTCGCACCAGTTCAATGGCGTAATACTCGCCCAGCCCCTCGCTGATCCAGTCACTGCTCTCGTGGTCGTTGAAACGGCCAATGGCCTGCACCACTTCGCGGATCAACGGGCTGCTGCCGTTTTCGCTGACCAGTGGCGTGCGGCTGTTGAGGTAGATCGAATCGCGGGACGAAAACACGCCACGGCGCATCGGGTCACTGGCGCCCACCACCAGCAGTTTCGCCGGGTGGCGCGGGAATGCCGCCTCGATTTGCGGCCAGACGAAGGTCAGCAACGTCAGCACATCCATGCGGCGCATCGCCTGGCCTTTGGGCGAGGCCACGGTGACTTCGGTCTCGCCCAGGCGCACGCGACGGCTGCCGAGGTTGCCGGCGAGCATCCAGCCGGTAGGCCGGTCGAACAGCCGGGAAACGTTGTCGATACGGAACTTGTTCTTGCCGATGCGCGGCCAGGCGGTTTCGACGCTTTTCCAGCCGGCGGGCAACTCGAACACCAACCGCGAAACCAGCTCGACGCCGTCCTGCTGGTCGAGCCGTGCGGCTGGAACCAGGTCTTCGCCGCGAAACAGCGCCCAGTTCGGCGTCATCCGTGCTTCATAGATGCCCGGTTTGCGCGCGTGGGTCAGGCGAACGCGGTAGGTCAGGCTGGCCTGATCGGCGCCCGGTTGCCACAGGCCACGGCTGCCGGTGACTTTCCACTGGCCGTCGGCCTTGAAATCGCTGTAGTCACCGGCACGCCCCAGGTCGAAGTCCAGGCTGCGTACCGCAGAACCGTGGGACAGGCTCACGCGCACTTCAGCCTGCTCGGTTTGCGGCAGCAACTTGACGTGATAATCCAGGTCGACTTTCTTCGCACACCAACCGGGCCCGCTGAACGCCAACAACATCAGGCTCGCGGCCAGCTTGACTCCCACCCTCATGCCCATTCCTTTTTCAGCCCGCGCGGAAGATCAGGTAATCCTCCCAGTCGTCTTCGGGCACGCTGCCTTCGCTGAGCATGCGCCCGGACTGGGAAATGCGTTCGTGGTGCACGGCGTCGCGGTCGCCGCAGACCAGGTGGTGCCACAACGGCAGGTCTTTGCGCTCGCTGACCAGGCGGTAGCCGCAGGTCGGCGGCAGCCATTTGAACTGGTCGGCCTGGCCCGGGGTGAGCTGGATGCAATCGGGCACCGACGCGCGACGGTTGGGGTAGTCGGTGCACTGGCAGGTTTTCAGGTCCAGCAGTTTGCAGGCGATGCGCGTGTAATAGACGCTGTTGTCGTCTTCATCCTCGAGCTTTTGCAGGCAGCACAGGCCGCAGCCGTCGCACAACGACTCCCACTCCTCCTGATCGAGGTGTTCGAGGGTTTTGCGTATCCAGAAAGGTTCGACTTTGGCGGCCATGGCTCTACATCAGTATCGGTCGGTGAAAAGGCCGCCAGTCTAGTGCCACAGGCCCGTGGGGCCAAGCGCTTACGACCTGCGGTGTAACAACACTTGTCAGTCTAGCGGCCGCGCAGTAGCTTTGAACGCCGAATTGACGATCAGGAACTGCTCCATGACACGTGTTGCCGACTATCCGATCCACACCCAGTTCACTGAACGCTGGTCGCCTCGTGCCTTCACCGGCGAGAGCATTTCGAAGGACACCCTGCTGAGTTTCTTTGAAGCCGCGCGCTGGGCGCCGTCTGCCTACAACTCGCAACCATGGCGTTTTCTCTACGCGCGCCGTGACACGCCGGACTGGGAGCGCTTCCTGGGCCTGCTGAATGAATTCAATCGCAACTGGGCGCAACACGCCTCGGCGCTGGTGATCATCGCCTCGAAAACCGACTTCACCGCCCCTGGCGCCACTGAAGAAACCCCGGCGCTGTGGCACACCTTCGACACCGGCTCGGCCTGGGGCCACCTGGCATTGCAAGCCAGCCTCAGCGGCTGGCACACCCACGGCATGGCCGGCTTTGATCAAGAGCTGACCCGCAAGGAGCTGAAGATTCCAGAAGGCTATGCACTGCACGCGGCCGTGGCCGTGGGCAAACTGGGTGACAAATCGAGCCTGCCGGAATACCTGCAGGGCCGTGAAGCGCCGAGCCCGCGCAAGCCGTTGAGCGAGCTGGTTTCCGAGGGTGATTTCAGCCTGTAAGGCTTACACAGATCCCATGTGGGAGCGGGCTTGCCCGCGATTGCGGTGTGTCAGCCACTGATTTATTGACTGACATAAGGCTATCGCGGGCAAGCCCGCTCCCACATTTTGATTTGCGGTGGTGTCAGTATCCGCGCTCGAAACTCACTTCCCCGCGCAACGCTTCCTTGGCCTGATACGCCCGCAGGTTCTGCACAAACAACGCCACCATCATCGACGGCGAGGTCGGCGCCGAGCTGTGCCCGGTCAGCAGCAAGCCCCAGGCGGTCCAGAACGGATGGCGCTGCGGCAACGGTTCCTGGCGGCACACATCGATCACCGCGCCAGCCAGGTGCCCTTCTTTCAAAGCCTCGACCAGATCGGCATCCACCACCGCCACACCGCGCCCGACGTTAATGAACAGCCCGGTCGGCTTGAATTGCTTGAACAGCGCTGCGTCGTACAGATCGTGGGTCTCGGGCGTGTTGGGCAGCAGGTTGATCACGTAATCCACCTCGCCCACCAGGCGGCCCAGTTGGTCCAGCCCGGCGACTTCGATAAACGGCGCCTGCTCACGCGCAGTGCTGGCAATGCCGTACAGCGTCACGCCAAACGGCAGCAGGAAATCCGCGACACTCTGGCCAATATCACCGGTGCCCACGATCAACGCCTTGCGCCCCGCCAGGCTCTGGCCCATGCGGTTGTCCCACTTGCGCTCGACCTGGCTGACCAGCCGCGCCAGCACTTCGCGCTCGTGGCCGAGCATGTAGGTGAGGACAAACTCGGCCATGACCTGGCCAAAAATGCCGACCGCACGGGTCAGGCGATAGTCGCGGGGCAAGCCTTCGGCGAGTAGCGGTGTGATGCCCGCCCAGGTCGATTGCAGCCATTGCGGCGTGTGGCCCTGGCGTAACAAAGTGGCAAGCAGGTCCGGCTGGCCGAGCCAGATCGGGCAGTCAGCGGCCAGGCGCGACAGCTCGGCCGAGTCGCCGCTGGTCAATACTTCCAGGTCCGGCGCCGCTTCGCTCAGGAGTTGGGCGTAGAGCGGGTGATCCTGTTCAGCAATCAGAACACGCATGGTTCAAACCTTTCAAAAACAATGCAGACGGCCGCCCGCTTCCTTACGGCCACCGCCAAACGAATACGTTTTCCTGGATGAAAGTGCCCGGGACAGAGCACCCACCGATCACATCGGGTCGTTGCGGCGCAGCAGCTCTTCGGGCAAGTGCTCGATGTACTCGTCCTCGGCCGGCGGCATTTGCAGGTGGTAGCCCTGCTTGTCGAGGTTTTCCAATACCACGGTGATGTCTTCGCGCGACAGTTTGCGCTCCGGGGTCAACACCATGTCGAACGCGTGGTGGGCTTTGCCGAACGCGATCATCAGCGGTTCCGGCACGCGCTCCAGGGCATCGCTTTTGAGCACATAAAGGTACATGCCGTCTTTTTTCAAGCTGCGATAAATGGAGCAAATACGTTTCAAGGCTGTTCTCCGGCAGTGGCCAGGCTGTCGAGCAGCGCTTGGCCCATCAACTCGCGGCGCCAGCCACGCAGCGAGTCTGGCAATTGGTAAGGCCCATCGGGGTAGCCACTTTTGACCAGGGCTTCGAGGGTTTTCTTGCGCAGCATCAGTTCCGGCGCCATGTTCAGGCGTTCGGCTTCGGTTTGGCCATAGGCACGCAGTTGCTTGATCAGCGTGGCGGCGTCAACCGGCAGCGGCTCGGCAACGGCAGGCGGCCATTGGTCCATGGGCACGCTGCCAGCACGTTTGATCAGGTCCAGCAGAAACTGGCCGTCCTGACGCACGGTGCGCGGGTGCATGTCTTCGATTTTGCCCAGGGCGGCGAGGTTATCCGGCTGGGATTTGGCCAATGGCCACAACGAGTGTTCACGAATGATGCGGTTGCGCGGCAAGTCACGGGCCCGGGCTTGCTGCTCGCGCCAGGCGCACAGTTCGCGCAGCACGGCAAGTTGGGCGCGCGAGAGCTTCCACGCCAGCTTGGCGTCGCGGTACACCTCGTACGGGTCCACTTCGCGGCGCAGGTTGGCGACCAACTCGGCGCCGTCTTCCAGCACCCAGGCGTATTTGTCGTCCGACAATTGCGGGCGCAGGCGGGTGTAGACCTCGGCCAGATGCACCGCATCTTCGGCGGCGTAGCTCACCTGGGTTTCGGACAGTGGCCGCTGCAGCCAGTCCGAGCGGGTTTCACCCTTGGGCAACTCGATATCGAGCACGGCTTGCACCAGGCGCGAATAGCCCATGGAGAAACCGAGGTTCAGGTAAGCCGCCGCCAATTGGGTGTCAAACAGCGGCACCGGCAGGCTGCCGGTCAGGCGCAACAGCACTTCGAGGTCTTCGCTGCAGGCGTGCACCACCTTGATCACTGCCGGGTTCTCCAGCAAGGCGGCCAAGGGTTGCCAGTTGTCGATGGTCAGGGGGTCGATCAGGTAAGCGCGTTTGCCATCGCCGATCTGGATCAGCCCGGCAATGGGATAAAAGGTGTCGACCCGCATGAATTCGGTGTCGAGGGCGACGAATGGCAACTGCTGCCATTCGGCGCAATGCTGGCCGAGGCTATCGTTGTCGCAGATCCAGTGAATATCGATGGCCACACGGCTCTCCCTTGAAGAATGGCGCGCAGTATATATCGCGAAAGGGAGTTGCGAGCATCCGCAGTGCACACGCCTTCATGAAAACTCCGACAAGAGTTGAAGAATAGTCCGACGAGCGGGACTTATCCTCTCTTACGCAAAACGTAGACGCGCCACAGCTTGGAACCCGGCAGGAATTCCTGCTGGTTCAAGACCTTGAAGCCCGCCTCGCGGAACTCGCTTTCCATGGGTGTGCTGGAGTTGACCGAGACAATCACCGTGTCACGGCTGACCCGGTGAAACTCGCGCAACAGCATCAGACGCACGTCAGTGGCGGGCACATGGCGAAACAGTTCCAGGCAAAAAATGCAGTCCACTGCATTCGCGGACAACCCGATGGAAAACGCCGAGCCCTGGAAGGTTTTGACGCGTTTGAGCAATGAAGCCGGGTGATGGGTCAGCGCGTGGTCGAGCATTGCCTGGGAATTATCCGAGGCCAGGATCACCCGGTTGACGTGTTCGGCCAACACCGGCCAGAAGCGCCCCGAGCCGCAGGCCAGGTCGAGGATCAGCCCCGGCTCGCCTGCCACTTTCAGCGCCTGGCGCACCAACCGTTCATCGCGCCAGGCACCCAGGCGCTTGAGCAGCGCCGGCGGGCGCGCGTCACCGCAGACCCGGGCATGCTCACGGCCGCAGTGCTCGGCGAATTCAATCTCGATAGAGGATGGAGGTTGTGACGACATCACGGGCTCATGTGAGTGGAACGGTAGTGAACGACCTTGATCCGCAGGTTAACCCGTGCAACGTGAAAAAAAAGTCGAAAGCCTTCCAGCCTGCCAATTCTCACCACAACAAGCCCACTCACCACAACAGCGCGGGGTTCACGCCTGGTGCAGGTACCACCGCCAATCCTGCTCACCGACTTCGCCCATGAACTGGCGGTATTCAGCGCGCTTCACCGCCAGGTACACGCCCAGGAACTCGCTGCCAAACGCATCCCGCGCCCAGCTTGAGCCTTCGAGGGCGCGCAGGGTGGTGAGCCAATCGGTGGGCAACAATTCCTTGGCCTGGGCGTAACCGTTGCCTTCTACCGGGGCGCCGGGGTCGCGCCTTTCGCGAATACCGCTGTGGATGCCCGCCAGGATGGCTGCAGCGGCCAGATAAGGGTTGGCATCAGCGCCGCAGATCCGGTGTTCGATATGCCGCGAATTCGCCGGGCCACCGGGCACGCGCAGGCTGACGGTGCGGTTGTCCACCCCCCAGGTCGCCGCCAACGGCGCGTAGCTGTTGCTCTGAAAGCGGCGATAGGAGTTGGCGTTGGGGCAGAACATCAGCAACGCATCGAGCAAGGTGCTGAGCATGCCGCCCACCGCCTGGCGCAGCAGTGGTGTGCCATCGGCGGCCTCGCTGGCGAACAGGTTGTTGCCCTGGGCGTCGGCCAAACTGACGTGCATGTGCATGCCGGTGCCGGCCAGGTCGTCGAAGGGTTTGGCCATAAAGCAGGCGGTCATGCCGTGCTTGTGGGCCACGCCCTTGACCAGGCGTTTGTAGCGCACCGCTTCATCCATGGCTTGCAGCGCGTCGGCACGGTGTTCCAAGGTGATTTCCACCTGGCCCGGGGCGTATTCGGAAATCGCCGTACGCGCCGGGATGCCTTGCAGTTTGCACGCGCTGTAAAGGTCGGCAAGGAACGGCTCGATTTGCTCCAGCTCACGCAGGCCGTAGACCTGAGTCGAGCGCGGACGGTTGCCGTCCACGTCCCGCGCCGGTTGTGGGCGGCCGTTGCTGTCGGGTTTCTGGTCGAGCAGGTAGAACTCCAGCTCGGCCGCCATCACCGGGTAATAACCATCAGCCTTGAGCCCGTCGATGACCTTTTCCAGCAAATGCCGGGGGTCGGCCACGGTGGCCGGCAAGCCTTCGGTGGGGTGCATGCTGACCTGCACCGCCGCCGTAGGGATCAGCCGCCATGGCATGCGCTGCAAACTGCCGCTGACCGGGTAGGCGCGGCAGTCGATATCACCGACCTCCCAGACCAGGCCGGAGTTTTCCACATCGTCGCCATTGATCGTCAGGCCAAGAATGGTGCTGGGCAATGGCCGGCCACTTTCGTACACCGCCAGCAGCTCGTCGCGGTGCAGCAACTTGCCGCGGGGTACGCCATTGTTGTCGAGGATAAACAGCTCGAACATCTCGATGTCCGGGTTCTGCTCAAGGAAAGATTGGGCTTCGTGCAGGCTCGCGAAAACACTCATGGCAGTTCTCATACGGTTGCGTCAGGCAGGCGCACAGGCGCCGCCAGGCAGATGCGCGCAGGTGCGCGTCATCCATGGGGCAGATCAACGTGGGAGAAGAGTGTCTGGTGGGCGCGCGTGTCGGCAGTGGAACAAAGCCCAGAAGGCCAGCTCGGAGGGCAATGCCTCGACAACCGTCGGACGGCTCGGCACCAAGGCGCCGGGCGATGTCTCGGGGTGAGTGTCGGGGGAACCGTCCATGCAAAAGTCACAATGAGGTAGATACCCGGCAGCGTCACATGCCGCCAAAGGTTGTTCAATTCAGGGTTGACGGAGTTTGGTTGCAGCTTGGCTAAACAATTGCCATCCCCCCGATTTGCTGGAAATAATGGCGCCCCCGATCATGCCCCCAAGGAATCGACCGCATGAAAGCGCCTCTGGCCTTCTGTTTACTGGCAAGCCTGGCTACCCACGCCTTGGCCGACTCGCGGCTTGATGACGTGCAGCAGCGCGGCACCCTGAACGTCTGCACCACCGGCGACTACAAGCCTTACTCTTCCCTGCGCGACGACGGCCGCTACGAAGGCATCGACATCGCCATGGCCGAGTCACTGGCAAAGAGCCTGAACGCGAAAATCCGCTGGGTGCCCACTACCTGGAAAACCTTGATGCCGGACTTCATCGCCCAACGCTGCGACATCGCCGTGGGCGGCATTTCGGTGTCACTGGAGCGCCAGAAAAAAGCCTTCTTCAGCCAGCCCCTCGGCGTCGACGGCAAGATCCCGCTGGTGCGTTGCGCGGATGTGCAGCGCTATCAGAGTGTCGAACAGATCAACAAACCCGAGGTACGGGTGATCGAGCCGGCAGGCGGCACCAACGAAATCTTCGCCCGCGCGCACCTTGGCCAGGCGCAAATCCGCCTGCACGACAACGTGACCATCTTTGACGAACTGCTGACAGGCAAAGCCGACGTGATGATCACCGACGCCAGCGAGGCGCGTTACCAGCAAAAACTCAAGCCGGGGCTGTGCGCGGTCAACCCGGAGCGGCAAATGCAGTACAGCGAAAAAGCCTTTCTGCTGCCCCGCGATGACGTGGCCTGGAAGAGCTACGTCGACCAGTGGTTGCACCTGAGCGTGGCCACCGGCGTGTATGCCGGCATCGTCAATCAATGGCTGGCGGCGCCCTGAGCCCCGGCGGTCTACGCTGTTGTCACATCTAACAAGAACGAGGAACGGGTCATGAAGGGACTGCTCCGACTCACCTGGCTGCTGCTGTTGGGTTTCAGCCAGGTGCACGCGGCCACGGCGCAAGAAGAAGACGCGGCGGCGGCCAAGGCGTTACTGGAAAAAGCCTTGGTGTATTACCAGAGCAATGGCGATAAGGCGTTTGCTGCGTTCAGCCGCCAGGGTGAGTTTGTCGACCATGACCGCTATGTATTTGTGGTCGACACCCAGGGTGTGTTGCTGGCCAGTGGCGGCCCCTCCTCTGCGTTGATCGGTCGCGATGTGTCCGAGGTGCTGGGGCCGGATTTGCGTCAATCATTCAAGGATGCGTTGAAGGTGCCTGAGGGTCAGGGTATTCAGCAGGCGGACTACCGCTGGCAGAACTGGAATGACGGCAAGGTGGAACACAAACATGTGTTTTACCAGCGTGTGGGCGAGCGGATTCTGGCGGTCGGGTATTACCTGCCACGCGCTACGCCTGAACAGGCGCGGGCGCTGCGTAACAAGGCGGCAACGGCGTTGCTCAAGGATGAAGCGGGGACGCTGAAGGCGATTAACTCATTGCAGGGCGGGTTTCTGCAGGATGATTTGTATGTGTTTGTGGTGGACCTGAATACCGGGCGCTATGTAGCGCACGGGACGAACTTGCGCCTGGTGAATACGGATTTCGGCAAGATCAAGGACCCGGACGGAAAGCCTGTCGGGGAGCCGATGCTGAAGATCATGGCGGAGCAGGATCAGGGGGAATACAAGTATCGGTGGAAGAACCCGGTGACTGACAAGGTGGAGAACAAGCACGCTTATGTGCGTAAGGCGGGGCATTTTATGGTTGCGGTGGGTTACTACAGCCCCTGATCAACCTTGAAATGCACACCCCTGTGGGAGCAGCTTGCCTGCGATAGCGGTGTATCCATGGCAACTGTGCCAACGGGTCGAGCGCAATCGCAGGCAAGCCAGCTCCCACATTTGGATCTATCGAGTGTCAGTTATCCAGCCTTGTCTTCACGGCCGCGCAGCAAGCGATTCGGCATGGCAACCGCCGCCGCCAACCCCAACAACGACACCCCCGCACTCACCATCAACAGATGCCGGAACGTCACCGCCAATTCCCCGCGCAACGCATCCTGCGCCGGGCCAGGCGCGGCGTTCAGGCCGTCGAGCAAAACGTTGCCCGACCCACCCTCGCCTGCCAACGCCCCACTGGCCAAATGCGCAAAACTCGAATCCTGCAACAACGCCAACAACAGCGCTGACATCGAAGCGACCCCCACAGCCCCACCCAACGAACGGAACAAGTTAGTGGTACTGGTCGCCACACCAATGTCGCGCTGCTCGACCGAATTCTGCGTCCCCACCAACGAGGTCGGAAACTGCATCCCCGCCGCGATGCCACACAGCAACATAAACACCGCCGTCAGCGCCACCGCTTGCGGCGCGCTGTAGGCCATGCCCAGAATCGCCAGCGGGCTCAACAACGCGCCGCTGAGAATCATCGGTTTATAGCGCCCGGTCACGGAGGTCATGCGCCCGGCAAAATAGGCCCCCATCGGCAACCCCATCGCCAAGGGCAGCAAGTGCAGCGCCGCGCTGTCGGCACCGGAGCCGGTCACCGTCTGGTAGCGCAGCGGCATCAGTACCGTCAGGGAAATCGCCTGAAAGCTGGTAAAGAAAATCGTGCACCAGCACAACACTGCGCTGCGGTTGGCAAACAGGTGCATCGGCAACAAGGGCTCGCGCGCACGGCGTTCGTGCCACACAAACACACTCAGCGCCACCAGTGCACACCCCAGCAACCCGAGCACTTGCTGATCACGCCAGTGGTGGCCCTGGCCAATTTCGGTAATGCCCAGCAACAAGGCGGTTAAACCGATGATCATCAGCAAGGTGCCAAGGTAATCGATGATCGGCTTGCGCTGCGGCACGGGCAGCCCGACCAGGGTGCGATGCGCCACGTACCAGGCGCCCGCGCCCAATGGCAGGTTGATCAGGAACACCCAGCGCCACGACAGGTACTCGGTCATGTAGCCGCCCAACACCGGCCCGGCCACGCTGGCCACCGCGTACATGCTGCTGAAATAGCCCTGATAACGCCCACGCTCGCGGGGCGGGATGATGTCGCCGATGATCGCCTGGCTCACCGAAATCATCCCGCCGGCGCCGATCCCCTGGAGAATCCGCGCCAGCACCAGTTGCTCCATGCTTTGCGCCATGCCGCAGAACAGCGAGGCGAGTGTAAACACGCCCATGCCGATCAGCATCATCGGCCGGCGCCCGTACAGGTCGCCGAGTTTGCCGTAGATCGGCACCGCCACGGTCATCGCCACCATGTAGCCGGAGATCACCCAGGCCAGCAGGTTGACGTCATGGAACTGCGCAGAAATGGCCGGCATCGACACGGCCACAATGGTCTGGTCCAAAGCCCCCAGGAAGATCGCCAGCATCAAGGCGGCAAGCACACTGCGTACGGCGGGAACGGGTTGGGCGGGCTGATTCAGGTTAGTCACGGCAGAACCTTCGAGCAGGGCCCGCTGGAAAGGAAGGGCCGGCGGGAATGCTCAACATCTTACTCGATAGCTGGCTATTCGATAGCCTCGTAAGGAAGCCCAACGTAATTTTCTGCAATGGTTTTGCGACCGGCTTCAGAGTGAATGAAGTAGGCCAGCTCACTCTCGGCAATGCGCTGGCTGAAACCGTCCGCCTCGGGGAATTCGTGCAGCATCGAGGTCATCCACCAGGAAAACCGCTCGGCCTTCCACACGCGGCGCAGGCAAATGGCCGAGTACTTTTCCAGCAGGTCCACACGCCCTTCGCGGTAGACCTTGAGCAGGATCCGGTACAGCGTGCTCACATCACTGGCCGCCAGGTTCAAGCCCTTGGCCCCGGTAGGCGGCACGATGTGCGCGGCGTCGCCGAGCAGGAACAGGCGCCCGTACTGCATCGGCTCCACCACGAAACTGCGCAGCGGCGCGATGCTTTTCTCGATGGACGGGCCGGTGACCAACCTCTGGGCCAGTTCACCCGGCAGACGGCTTTTCAGTTCATCCCAGAAGCGTTCGTCCGACCATTCATCCAGCGGCTCTTGCACCGGCACTTGCAGGTAATAACGGCTGCGGGTCGGCGAGCGCATGCTGCACAGGGCAAAGCCGCGCGGGTGTTTGGCGTACACCAACTCAGGGTGCACCGGCGGCGTGTCCGCGAGGATGCCCAGCCAGCCAAAGGGATAGACGCGCTCAAACACTTTCAGGGATTGCGCCGGGATCGACTGGCGCGCCACGCCGTGGAAACCGTCGCAACCGGCAATGTAGTCGCAACCCAGGCGAACGCGTTCGCCCTGATATTCGAAGGTCAACCAGGGGCGGTCGGTTTTCATGTCATGGGGTTGCACATTGCGCGCTTCGTAGAGCGTGACGCCACCGGCGTCGGCCCGGGCGGTCATGAGGTCGCGGGTGACTTCGGTCTGGCCGTAGACCATCACCGACTGGCCGCCGGTCAACGCTTTAAGGTCGATATGGCTGAGCTGACCATTAAGCACCAGTTCAAAACCGTCATGCACCAGGCCTTCGACGTCCATGCGCCGGCTCACGCCCGCCTCGCGCAACAGGTCGACCATGCCCTGCTCCAGCACTCCGGCGCGGATGCGGCCCTTTACATAATTAGCAGCCTGGCGCTCTAGGATGAGGGTCTGGATACCGGCGTTGTGCAGCAGTTGACCGAGCAGCAATCCCGAAGGACCGGCGCCGATAATGGCGACTTGGGTTTTCAGCGTTTTCATTATTTTTATGGCCCGCAAGCTTCACCGAACGGATTGGGTGAAAGAGTTGTCATTGAACTGATTGCTGGCATTTTTCACTTGAGTGGCCGGCATAAGAAGGTGAAAACTGAGCCAATGCCTGCGCTTTTTGCCAATCGGGGCGATTACCGCACCACTATCCTGAGTATCGGATTGAAACCATGACCAAAACTGCCAGTTCCGCGATTCCGGTCTTCAAGCTGTACGGGGAAAGCCAGCAATGGCCGACACCGGATTTACTGCACTGCGAGACCATCTCCCGGCGCAGTCGGGAATACCAGTGGGAAATCCAGCCCCACCGGCACGCGGATCTGTGCCAGTTGTTGTACGTACACAAAGGCCAGGCGCAACTGGAAATCGAAGGCCAGCGCACCACACTCAACGAGGCCACCTTGCAGGTGCTGCCACCGTTATGCGTGCACGGTTTTCGTTTTTCCGAGGATGTCGAAGGCTACGTGGTGACCCTGGCGGCGCCACTGGTCAGCCATTTACAGGAACAACTGGGCGCGACGGTGGATGGGTTGCAGGCCCTGGGCAACTACCCCGCCGGCAAGGACAGCGACTACCTCAATGCGCAATTCGCCCGTCTGCAGACCGAATACGCCGATGAACAACCCGCACGGGACATGATGATGCACGCATTGGTCAGCGTGTTGCTGGTGTGGATCAGCCGCCAGGCTATCCAGCGCCGTCACCCGCGCGCGCCACGTGGCCGTGAGTATTTCCGGCGCTTCACCCAGTTGGTCGAGCAGCATTACCGCGAGCACCCGAAAATCGAAGATCTGGCCCACAAGCTGGGCATCTCGGTCTCACACCTGAACGGGACGTGTCGGGAGTTGGGCGGGCAGCCCGCGCTGCAGATCATGCATGACCGCCAATTGCTGGAGGCCAAACGCTTGTTGACCTACACCAGCATGACCATCAATGAGATGTCGGAGGTGTTGGGGTTTTCCGACCCGACCAACTTCTCACGGTTGTTCCGCCGACGGGTCGGCTTCTCACCCAAGGCCTTTCGCGAGCAGTTGAAAGCGGAACAGGCCGTTACCTGAGTGCGCTGAAACTGCCGGTGCGCGGCACGCACAGGTCCTGATGACAACTGACGGCGAACGCCGCCGGCTGCATGCGCGTCTGTTCAACGCGGTAAGCGGCAGTGCCGTACAGCGCAGTAGCCAGGGCGCACAGGGTGAAAATCATCAGGTACTTTCTAATTTTTAGAGTCATGGCGGCGACCTCCGAACAGGCCTTGATGGGCCTGTTTAAAGCATAGGTCAGTCACGGCGAGTTGCCATTATCGGGCGCCATTCAACACGTTTATGTCGGCTTAAAGGCCAGCCCTTAAACACCCCTTGTCTAGCGTCAACACTCCCCCCCTGTGGCAAGCACTAATACCAGTCAGTTAAGGGCGAACGCTGTACCTGTGGCGAGGGAGCTTGCTCCCGCTGGGCCGCGAAGCGGCCCCGGCTCTTTGTTTAAAAAGCCTGGGACTGCTACGCAGTCCAGCGGGAGCAAGCTCCCTCGCCACAGGTACTCGTTGCCTGTTCCAAAGATTGCGCTCAGAGGCCGATGTCCCACGCCGGCTCTTGCGGGAACCTGAGCACCAGGAAATCCAGCAGGCTGCGCAGCGCCAACGGCATGTGTTTGCGCGAGGCGTACACCGCGTAGACATTCATTTGCTGCGGCTCAGCCTCGGGCAGCAGACGAATCAGCTCGCCGCTGCGGATGTAGTCCCCGGCCTGATAGCTCGGCAGCCGCGCCACCCCTGCCCCGGCCAGCGTCACCCGCAGCAGGGTCGTGGCCTCGTTGGCGGTGATATTGCCCTGCACCGCCACGGACACTGGCCCGCCGTTCTCGGTAAAGTGCCACAGGCTTTTGCCAAAGTAGGAGTGCGTCAGGCAATTGTGTTCGGCCAGTTCGTGCACGCGCCGGGGTTGCGGATGCTCCTGCAGGTACGCGGGTGAGGCGCAGATCACCGAGCGGCACAGCGTGAGCTTGCGCGCGATCAGGTTGGGGTCCAGCTCAAAGCTGGTGCGGATGGCCAGGTCGATGCGCTCATCGACCAGGTTCACGGTGCGGTCGAGCATCTGCATATCGATACTGACCAACGGGTACAGCTTGACGTATTCGACGACCGCATCGGCCAACTGGGCCTGGCCGAACGAGCTGCTGACACTCAAGCGGATCTGGCCGCGCGGGGCTTCATCCGGCTCAGTGACGGCGGCTTGCATGTCGTTGCACAACTCCAGCATCTGCCGACAACGCGGCAGCATTTCGCTGCCGGCTGCCGTGAGGCTGAGCTTGCGCGTGGTGCGGTGCATCAACCGCGCCCCAACCCAGTCCTCCAGCTCGGCCAGATAGCGCGACACCACCGGCCGCGACAGGTCCAGATGATCAGCGGCGGCGGACTGGCTGCCCAGGTCCACTACGCTGACAAACACGCGCATTGCTTGAAGACGGTCCATGATTTGCCCGGTTTTAGAAACAAACTATGTTCAAGCATGGCATTTTTTGTGATGTTTAGTGCAACTAAGCTCTGTGCATCACTGACCCCTTGCTGGAGCTGCACATGATCCCGATGTTCAAACGATTGGCCACCGCCATGGCCGCTTTGGCTTTCGCCGCCCACGCGGCTGCTGCCGACCTGACGCTGGACGCCTACAACCCTGGCGCCTCGGCGATGATGCCGGTGAGTTCGGTGCTGGTCAGCGGCGAACACGACGTCATCCTGGTCAACGCGCAATTCGGCAACGGCCAGGCCGAAGACCTGGTGCAGAAAATTCGCGCCAGCGGCAAGCACCTCACCACCATCTACGTCAGCGATGGCGACCCGGACTACTACTTCGGCCTTGACGTCCTGACCAAGGCCTTCCCGGACGCCAAGGTGCTGGCCTCGCAACCGGTGGTCGACCACATCAACGCCACCGCCGAACACAAACTCGCGTTCTGGGGCCCGAAACTCGGCGCCGACAAACCGGCGAAGCTGGTCATCCCGCAAGTGTTGCAAGGCCATACGCTGACCCTTGAAGGCAAAACACTGGAAGTCATCGGCCTCGACGGCCCGCAACCGGACCGCACGTTTGTATGGATTCCATCGATCAAGGCCGTGGTCGGCGGCGTCGTGGTATTTGAAAACACTCACGTGTGGATGGCTGATACCCAAACAGCAAAATCCCATGCCGACTGGCTGACCACCCTCAAGCGTATTGAAGAGCTGAAACCGCGCACCGTGATCCCAGGCCACTACCTGGGCACACCGACCGTGCAGTCCGTCGCGTTTACCGCCGGCTACATCAAGGCGTTCGACGAAGAGACCGCCAAAGCCAAGGACTCCGCCGCCCTGATCGCGGCCATGAAAACGCGTTACCCCAACCTCGCCGACGAAGGCAGCCTGGAACTGGGCGCCAAAGTCGCCAAGGGCGAAATGAAGTGGTGAATGGTTTTAAACCCTGACCTGACTGGAGAACGTCATGAGCAAGATTGCAATCATTGGTGCCACCGGCCGTGCCGGTAGCCAACTGCTGGAAGAAGCACTGCGTCGCGGGCATAGCGTGACCGCCATCGCGCGTAACACCGACACGCTCGCTGCGCGCCCGGGTATCACCGTCAAACAGGTGGATGCGCTGGATGCTGAGGCCTTGCAACAGGCTGTCAGCGGCAGTGATGTGGTCATCAGCGCTGCGCACTTCGCCACCCTGCCCGCCAATGCAGTCATCGGTCCGGTCACAAAAGCTGGCGTGAAACGCTTGCTGGTGGTGGGCGGTGCCGGTTCGCTGTTGCTGCCGGGCGGCAGCCGCGTCATCGATAGCCCGGGCTTCCCGGCGGAGTACAAGGCTGAAGCCAGCGCCGGCGCCGAGTTTCTCGCCACGCTGCGTCAGGAAAACGGTCTGGATTGGACTTTCCTGTCGCCGTCGGCGGAATTCGTCGAGACCGAGCGCACCGGCAAATTCCGTCTGGGCCAGGATGATTTGCTGGTCAGCAGCGAAGGCCGCAGCTGGATTAGCTTTGCTGACTATGCAATTGCGTTGATCGACGAAGTGGAAACACCCAAACACTCCCGCCAACGCTTCACCGTCGGCTACTGATAAAACAGGGTAAGCCTGTATAAGAGGACTTATGTGGGAGCTGGCTTGTCGAATCGTCGCACCGCTGCGATGCAGGCAACTCGGAGTGTCAGCTATACCGAGGTGATGCTATCGCAGGCAAGCCAGCTCCCACACAAGCTCTGCTCCCACATTTGGTTCTTCAGCGTTACGACTGTTGTGCCTGGCTCACCAGCCAATTCATCAATTCTTCCAGCCCGGCCGACGGCGCCGTCCCCGGCGGATACACCAGGTAATACCCCATTCCCGTCGGCACCCGCAGTTCAAACGGCGTCGCCAACCGCCCCGCTTTCAGGTCCTCGCCAATCAGCGCACTGTCGCCTATCGCCACACCCGAACCTTGGGATGCCACCGTCATGGCCAAATCCAGCGTTTCGAAATGATGCCCCTGAGCCAGGTTGCTCAGCCGCGTATTCGCAGCCTTTAACCACAATGCCCAATCGCGCTCATCCCGTGTGGGGTGTAAAAGCACCTGCTGCTGCAAGTCGGCGGGTGTATGTAAACCTGCAAGCAATGCCGGCGCGCAGACCGGCGTGAGTTGCTCGTCAAACAAATGCCGGGCCTCGGCGGACTGCTCGGCGATAGGCGCGTAAATCACCGCCGCATCGAATTGCTCGCGGCGAAAGTCTACGGTATAGGCCACGGTGGTCGTCAGTTCCACCGGCACGTCCGGGCGTTCCTTTTGCCACTGCATCAACCGTGGCAGCAGCCAGCGCATCACGCAGGTGGAGGCTTTGAGTTGCAGGGTTTCGCGGCGGCTGCTGATCTGCTCCACCGCATCGCCGATCAGGCCGAAGACCTGTTGCGCGCGCAGCGACCATTCGCGGCCCTCTTCCGTCAGGCTCAAGCCTCGCGCCTGGCGCTGAAACAACGCGTAGCCCAAATGGCTTTCCAACCCGGCAATCTGCCGGCTGACCGCCCCCTGGGTAATGTGCAATTGCTCGGCGGCTCGGGTGAAATTGCAGCACTGGGCCGTGACCCAAAAAGTGTGCAACGCGGGCAGTGGAGGAAGGCGTTTCATCGGGCTCAGCCATGACGTGAGGACATGGCTAGTATGACTTTTTATCGATTGTTGCCGCTACCGGCCAGCCGGTCCAATACCGCCTCGAATCCATAACAAGAGCGACATCTATGGCGACCTGCGGCGAAGTATTGGTCAACCTCCTGGAAAGCTACGGTGTGGACCAGGTGTTCGGCATCCCCGGCGTGCACACCGTGGAGCTGTATCGCGGCCTGGCGCGCTCGAGCATCCGCCACGTCACCCCGCGCCACGAGCAGGGCGCAGGCTTTATGGCCGACGGCTATGCCCGCACCAGCGGCAAACCCGGCGTGTGCTTCATCATCACCGGGCCGGGCATGACCAATATCACCACGGCCATGGGCCAGGCCTACGCCGACTCGATCCCGATGCTGGTGATTTCCAGCGTGCAGTCGCGCAGCCAGTTGGGTGGCGGGCGCGGCAAGTTGCACGAATTGCCGAACCAGGGCGCGATGATCGCGGGCGTGGCGGCGTTCTCGCATACGTTGATGTCAGCCGCCGAATTGCCCGGCGTGCTGGCGCGGGCGTTTGCGCTGTTCCAGGCTGGCCGGCCGCGCCCGGTGCACATTGAAATCCCGCTGGATGTGCTGGTGGAAAATGCCGACGCGTTGCTCGGCAGTGAGCCGGTCAGTGTCGCCCGCGCCGGTGCCGCGCCATCGGCAGTCAAGCAGATGAGCCAGTTGCTGGCTGCGGCAAAACGTCCGCTGATCCTGGCCGGGGGCGGCGCCATCGACGCCGCCCCCGAGCTGACCCGCCTCGCCGAAACCCTCGGCGCGCCGGTGGCCCTGACCATCAATGCCAAAGGCATGCTGCCGGGGGCGCACCCGCTGCTGATTGGCTCGACCCAAACCCTGGTCGCCACCCGCGCCTTGGTCGCCGAGGCTGACGTGGTGCTGGCCATCGGCACGGAGCTGGCGGAAACCGACTACGACGTGACCTTCGCCGGTGGCTTCGAGATTCCCGGCGCCCTGCTGCGCGTCGACATCGACCCCGACCAGACCGTGCGCAATTACCCGCCGCACGTGGCGCTGGTGGCCGACGCACAGATCGCCGCCGAGGCCTTGTTGACCGAGCTGAACAGCAAGCCATTGCCTGCCCGCGATACGCGTTGGGGCGCGCAACGCGTCGCGCGTTTATGGGCCGAATTGACGCCCGCCTGGGATGCCGCCACCCGCGCGCAATCCCTGTTCCTCAAAACCGTGCTGGAAGAACTGCCAGGCGCCGTGCTGGTCGGCGACTCCACCCAACCGGTGTACAGCGGCAACCTGACCCTGAACCTCGACCACCCGCGCCGCTGGTTCAACTCGTCCACCGGCTACGGCACCCTCGGTTACGCCTTGCCTGCCGCCATCGGCGCCTGGCTGGGGCGTGGCGACGGGCAGCCCGTGGTGTGCCTGATCGGCGACGGCGGCCTGCAATTCAGCCTGCCGGAACTGGCCAGCGCCGTGGAAGCACGCGTGCCGGTGATCGTGCTGCTGTGGAATAACCAGGGCTACGAAGAGATCAAAAAATACATGGTCAACCGCGCCATCGAGCCGGTCGGCGTGGACATCTACACCCCGGACTTTATCGGCGTGGCCAAAGCACTCGGTTGCGCCGCCGAAAGCATCCAGGGCGTTGAACATTTGCGCGGCGCCTTGCGCGCCGCCGCTGATCGCCAGGGGCCGACGCTGATTGAAATCGACCAAGGGCTTTGGATGAAGGAGGTAGCGGTATGAGCGCAGTGTTGAATGGTGTGTTTATCGGCGGCGAGTGGCAGGCAGGCCGTGAAGTGTTGGAGGTGATCAACCCGGCGACCGAGGCCACGTTGGCCCAGGTCAGCGTGGGCGATGCGGCGGCGGTGACGCGGGCGGTGGATGCGGCCAGCGCAGCGTTTGCCGCGTGGTCGAAAAGCACCGGGCGGGATCGCGGTGCCCTGCTGCGCAAAATTGCCCAGGGCGTCAGCGAAAGGCGCGAACAGCTGATGCAGCTGCAATCGAGCAACAACGGCAAGCCGTTGTTTGAGTCGGGAATCGATGTGGACGACGTGATCGCCACCTTCGAGTATTACGCCGGTGTGGCTGACGAAATGGACACCGCACAGGACAGTCCCGTCGCGCTGCCAGGCGATAATTTCAGCGCACGCCTGCGCCGTGAGCCGTGCGGCGTGGTGGGGCTGATTGTGCCGTGGAATTTCCCGATGGTGACCACCGCCTGGAAGCTCGCCCCGGCCCTGGCCGCCGGCTGCTGCGTGGTGCTCAAGCCGTCGGAAGTCACGCCGCTGGCCGAGCTGCAACTGGCGCGAATCATCGCCGAGGCCGGCGTGCCCGCGGGTGTGTTCAACCTGGTCTGCGGCACGGGCCTGGCGGTGGGCGCACCGTTGACGGCGGACCGCCGCGTGGCGAAGATTTCCTTCACTGGCAGCAACGCCGTGGGCGTGCAGGTGATGCAACGCGCGGCGGAAACCATCAAGGGCGTGAGCCTGGAATTAGGCGGTAAATCCTCGTTACTGGTGCTGGCCGATGCCGACCTCGACCTGGCGGTTGAGCTGGCCTGTGGCGGTGGCTTTTTCAACGCCGGGCAGATCTGCTCCGCAACCAGCCGCGTGCTGGTGGCTGACAGCCTGGCGGATGAATTCCTGCAACGTTTACAGGCGCGCGCTGAAGGCGTTCGCGTGGCTGATCCGTTTGCCGATGACGTGGAAATGGGTGCACTGATCAACCGCGCGCAGTACCTGCGCGTGCTCGGGCATATTCAGCGCGGCATCGAAGAGGGCGCACGCTTGCTGTGCGGCGGTAAGCGTCCGGCGGAACTGGCGAAAGGCTTTTTCATTCGGCCCACGGTGTTTACCGATGTACCGCCAGGCAGCGCCTTGTGGAATGAAGAGATCTTCGGGCCGGTGTTGTGTGTACGGCGGTTTACCACTGAGGACGAGGCAATCGCCCTGGCCAACGACAGTGATTTCGGCTTGGTCGCCAGTGTGGTCACCGCCAATGCGCAAACCGCTGATCGCGTGGCGAATGCCTTGCAAGCCGGTTTGGTGTGGATCAACGCGCCGCAGGTGATCTTCCCGCAGACCGCATGGGGCGGTTACAAGCAGAGCAGCATCGGCCGCGAACTGGGGCCGTGGGGGTTGGCGGCGTTTCAGGAGATCAAGCATGTGATCAAATCCAACTAACCCCACAAAATCCATGTGGGAGCTGGCTTGCCTGCGATAGCTATCGGTCAGTGAATGCAATGTTGACTGAAGCACCGCTATCGCAGGCAAGCCAGCTCCCACAGCGGGATTTGCGGTGTGTCAGTGATCTGCAATTTTCAGATAACCCGCGCGACGTTCTGATTTGCCCCTCGCCCCCCACAGCATTACACACGACATATTCGCTCACGTCGTGTTACCAACATTATTTGTCCCACACCAAACATAGAAACGACCTACAGAGCTTTCTATTGGTACGGGCGTTCCGTTAAGCTTTTGCGCAGTCTTGTACTGAATTCGGTACAAAGGGTTGACGGACGAAACCGATGCTAAACAGTAACTTGCTCAGAAAGCTTGATATGCAGGACTTGATGGTGTTTATCGCCGTCTATGACCAGAGCAGCGTTACCGAGGTGTCTGAAACACTGTTCGTCAGCCAGTCCACCGTGAGTTACAGCCTGAAAAAACTGCGCACCAGTTTTGAAGACGAGCTGTTTATCAACACGCGCGCGGGCATGCGCCCGACGTACAAGGCCACCACCATGTATGGCCATGTGCAGAAGATTCTGGAGAGCATCAACCTGTGCCACGCCGGTGGCCAGGCCTTCGACCCGACGCACAAGGCTGTGACCTTCAATGTGTGCGCCCCGGAATACTTCGAGCAACTGATCCTGCCGCGCCTGTTGAAGCACTTCGACCGCGCCGAGCTGCCGGTCATCGTCAATGTGCAGAAGCTGGAAACCGACATCCCCGCCGACGACCTGCGCGAGGGCCGCCTCGACCTGGTGATCTGCTTCGGCCCGCACGTTCACCGCACCCATAAAAGCTTCAAGACCCAAATGCTGCTGGAAGACGATCTGGTGTGCGTGTTCGATCAACGCTCGGCGCCCAGGGAGCCGGCGTTCAGCCTGCAATCCTTCGTCGAGCGGCGCCACGTATTTCCCACGCCATGGGCCTCGGACACCAACATGATCGACGGCTGGCTGGCGCGCAAGGCCCACAAGCGTCAGGTGATCGCCCGGGCCGACAGTTACAGCGCGGCGTTGAAGATGATCGCCGGTACCGACTTTGTCGTCACCCTGCCCCGCCGCGTGCAAAAACTGCTGGCGCCCGCGCCGGCATTCGGCCATTGCGAGGCGCCCAACGGGTTGCCGGGTTTTACCCTGGACATGCAGTGGAACGAAACCAGTGAACAGGACAGCGCCAATACCTGGTTTCGCGAGCAAGTCGTGAAAGTGTGCGCGGACCAGGGCTTATTGTAGTGAGCGGGCTTGCCCCGCGCTGCAATGTGCCTGACACCCGCAGCGCTCACTGACGGATCAGCCGATGGCGACTTTGCTGTAAGACTCACGGTCCATGTCCACCAGTTGCACACTCAGCTGAATCTGCACGTCGGCCGGCCATTCGCCCAGGTCTTGCAGCGCGGCCAACAGGCTTTCCGACAACTGTTTCTTGACCTGTGGCGAACGCCCGCTGAGCAAGGACAGTTTCACCGCGATAAAGCCGCGCGGGCTGAGGGAGGTGCCCACTTGAAACGTCTCGACCTTCACCGCGCGGCTCTTGATATCGAACTCGGAACCGAACTGCCCGGACGCCATCAACACGTTGTTGAGCCGCAACAGGGTTTTCTCAACGGCCAGGTCTGGCAGGTTGGCGGTGTATTCCAGGTGCAGGTGCGGCATGAAAAGCTCCGAATGATTGTAGGAAAAGGGTCATACATATACCACGCAGCCGAACCGAACCCGACCGCTTTCAATGTGAAAGTTCGGTCAGCCCCCGCAGCGAGCGGTTCTCCCAGAACGCCACGATCACCAGGACCAGTGTGGTCAGCGCGCCCAACACCAATGCCGAGAACACCTGCTGCAGCCCCAACGGCAACAGCACCAGCAACATCAGCAACCCGGCGAGGTGCGAGAACGGTGGCAACGGCCGGTCGCCCATCACCCACTTGAATAACGCACTGCCCAACAGAAACACCCACGGGCCGGCGATGATCGCGATGACCCCCGCCTGGCTGGCGTGACCGGGATGCACCAGCACCAATTCGTCGGCGACCGCGCTGACAATGATCCCGGCGACGATCAACACGTGCAGGTAGGTGTAGGCAATCCGCGCCTGCCGGCCGGGGTCGGCGGAGCTGGCAATGCGGTGATGGGCGCGCTCGGCGCCGCTGTCGAAGTAAATCCACCACAGCGCGATGCTGCCCACCACTGCCACCAGGAAGGCACTGAGGCCTTCCAGACTCCAGGGCAGCTCGGCGAAAGTGGCGCCGGTGACCAGCAACGACTCCCCGAGGGCGATGATCACGAACAGGCCGCAGCGTTCGGCCATGTGGTTGCCTTCCACATTCCAGTCCGTCAGCGTCGAACGCCCAAGCCCCGGCACCCAGAAATACACCGACGGCGAGATCAGCTCGATCAACAACGCCAGGGCCCAGAAGGCCAGGCGCTGTTCGCCTTCAAGCAGCGCGCCGGTGATCCAGAACACCCCGGAGCAGAGCATCCACGCCAGAATCCGCTGGAAATTGCGGGTCATGTTCAGCGACTCGCCGCGCACGGCCCACACTGCAAACAGCGTACGGCCCACTTGCATGAACACGTAGGCACCGGCAAACAGCAGGCCGCGATCGGTAAACGCCTTGGGAATCGACGAGGACAACAGCAGCCCGGCGACCATCAAGCCGAACAGGCCGATGCGGATCGGGATTTTTTCGGGGTCGAGCCAGTTGGTCACCCACGAGGTGAAGATCCACACCCACCACACCGCCACCATCATCAGCGCCACCTGCACCGCGCCGCCAAGGCTCAGGTGGGCGAGCAGCGAATGGGACAATTGGGTCACGGCGAACACAAACACCAGGTCGAAAAACAGCTCGACCATGCCAACCTTGCCGCTGTCATGACTGCCGCGCCCACGCAGCAAGGAACGGGATGGGGTCATCGGTGGTTCTCCCTGAAGGCGTTATTTCAAGATTTTTGCGCCAGCACCGGCAGCCTGTCGCGCTCGCTCATGAAGGCTTCGAGCCGCGAGCGCATCCAGCGCTCGGCCGGGTCGGTGTCGACGTGGCTGAGCCAGACCATGGACAAGTCCAGGGTCGGGGTTTCGAACGGGAACGGCTCGCAGAACAGGTTGCCGCCGGCCGCCATGGCGTGGGCGGTGTAGTCCGGCAGGCTGGCGATCATGTCGGTGCCGGCGAGCAGCGCCGGCAGCGCGCTGTATTGCGGCACCGACAACACCACGTGGCGCTTGCGCCCCACCTCCGCCAGCCATTCATCGGCAAACCCGGACACGTTGGCGGTGTGAGAGACCAGTACGTGGGGGCGTGCGCAGTATTCGTCGAGGGTCAGCGGTGTGTCCGAGGCGTCGGCGCGCAACAGGCAGGGGCGGATATGCCGCAACAGTTTGCGCTTGGCATTGGCCGGCAGGCCGCGCGTCTGGGTGATGCCGACGGTGATATCGCCGGACGCCAACAGGTCAGGAATGCGCCAGTAATCCACATGCTGCACCACGAACACCACCAGCGGCGCTTCCTGGCGCAAGGCGCGCAGCAACGGCGGCAACAGGCCGAACTCCACGTCATCGGACAGGCCGATGCGGAAGGTCATGGTGCTGATGGACGGGTCAAAATCATGGGTCAGGCTCAGCGCCGATGACAGCGAATCCAGGGCCGGCGACAAGTGCTGGATGATTTCTTCGGCGCGTGCGGTGGGTTCCATGCGGTGGCCGACGCGAATGAACAGCGGGTCATTGAACAACGTGCGCAAACGGTTGAGGGCCGAACTGATGGTGGGCTGGCCGAGAAACAGCTTCTCCGCCACCCGCGTCACATTGCGCTCGAGCATCAGTGCTTCGAAAACCACCATCAAATTGATGTCGGCCTTGCGTAGTTCATTACGATTCATCGGCGCCTGCCCCTTTCCCCAAGACAAGCCGCAGTTTAGAAAGCCCGCGGGGCTGCGTCTATGCGCCCACTGTTCATGGCGTAACTTAGGGGCTATAAATCAGCTGATTAAGGCCACAGGAACACACCGTGCTTGCCATTCTTGCCTTGGTCACCCTCTTGGCCGGGCTCTGTCTCTGGGCCATCCGGTTTATCGCCCACCCGATTGCCCGAACGTTGTTGAGGGTATTCGTCGGCCTGTGCCTGGCGGCCACCGTGGCGTTTCTGGTGTTGGCGTGGGGCTTCCCCATTTCGTTGTTGGTGTCTTGACGCCATTTGATTTTTTCGCAAGGAGCGCTCAACCATGAAATTCGCCTACACCATCCTCTATGTGCCGGACGTTGCGGCCTCTTTGGATTTCTTCGAAAAAGCCTTCGGGTTCAGTCGTCGTTTCCTGCATGAATCAGGCACCTATGGCGAGCTGGAAACGGGGGCTACGACCCTGTCGTTTGCCGCTCATGAACTGGGCGAAATGAATTTCGAGGGTGGGCATGTCCAAGCGCACACTTCGCGTCAGCCGCTGGGAATGGAGGTGGGGTTTGTGACCACGGATGTGTCGGCCGCGCATGCCAAAGCGCTTGCGCAGGGCGCAGTAGAGCTGTCGGCGCCGACGACTAAACCTTGGGGGCAGGTGGTGTCGTATGTGCGTTGCCCGGATGGGACGCTGGTGGAGTTGTGTACGCCGATCCTGGCATAAACACACATTTCATGTGGGAGCTGGCTTGCCTGCGATGGCGGCTTTACAGCCAGCACATCATTGCCTGATACACCGTCATCGCAGGCAAGCCAGCTCCCACATTTTGGTCCTTCATGTTTGGGCTATCAGGGTTTAAGCGGCCGTTCCTGGTCGCGCTCCGACAGCTCCGTACCGTCGTCCGGATGCTTCCAGGTCTGGGGTTTCTCCTCCTCATGACGCCGGGGTTGTTCACGCTCCGGCTCATCGTGGCGCTTGCGTTCGTCAGCCATTGTCACCTCCCATCCGTAAGATTTGGTCACACCCTCAAGCATAGAACAGGGTCTACCTTTTTGATGAATTCGGCGATTGATAGCCTTCACGCATCAATACATCCAAATTACTCACTTATCATTTCTAAATGTGTCAGCCACTATCCGCGGTCTTAAGCGAAACAAGCACTTTAAAAAGAACGCTGGAGACACAAAACCATGACTAGCCCTTCCCGGCCCGCCTCTGCCCGCTCGAAAGTTGGTGCGGTTTTCCGCGTGACTTCCGGCAACTTCCTCGAACAGTTCGACTTCTTTCTGTTCGGTTTCTACGCCACCTATATCGCTGCCGCGTTCTTCCCCGCCGCCAATGAATTTGCATCATTAATGATGACCTTCGCCGTATTCGGCGCCGGCTTCCTGATGCGGCCACTGGGCGCGATCATTCTGGGTGCCTACATCGATGATGTCGGCCGTCGCAAAGGGTTGATCGTGACCCTGTCGATCATGGCCAGCGGTACGCTGCTGATCGTGCTGGTACCGGGTTATCACACCATTGGCCTGTGGGCTCCGGCACTCGTGTTGCTGGGCCGCTTGCTGCAAGGCTTCTCGGCCGGTGCGGAACTGGGTGGTGTGTCGGTGTACCTGGCCGAAATGGCCACCCCGGGCCGCAAGGGTTTCTACACCAGCTGGCAATCGGGCAGCCAACAGATCTCCATCGTGGTCGCCGCCGCACTGGGCTATGGCCTGAACGTGTGGATGGAACCGGCCGTCGTCGCCGATTGGGGCTGGCGCATTCCGTTCGCCATCGGCTGCGTGATCATCCCGTTCATCTTCATCCTGCGTCGCAACCTGCAAGAGACTGAAGAGTTCGCCAACCGCAAGCATCGCCCGACCATGCGCGAAGTGCTGGCCACGCTGGTGAAGAACTGGACCGTCGTGATTGGCGGCATGATGATGGTGGCGATGACCACCACCGCGTTTTACCTGATCACCGTGTACGCACCGACCTTCGGCAAGACCGTGCTGCAACTGAGCACCTCCGACGCGCTGCTGGTGACCTTGCTGGTGGCCGTGTCGAACTTTGTCTGGCTGCCGATCGGCGGCACCTTGAGCGACCGTTTCGGCCGCAAGCCGGTGCTGATCGCCATGACCGCCCTGACCGTGCTCACCGCCTACCCGGCGCTGTCGTTTGTGGTCAACGCGCCGAGCTTCGCGCACATGCTGGAAACCCTGCTGTGGTTCTCCTTCCTGTATGGCATGTACAACGGCGCGATGATCCCGGCCCTGACCGAAATCATGCCGGTGGAAGTGCGGGTGGCAGGCTTCTCGCTGGCCTATAGCCTGGCGACCGCGATCTTCGGCGGTTTCACCCCGGCGATCTCCACCTGGTTCATTCACATCACCGAAGACAAAGCCTCGCCGGCCTATTGGATGATGTTTGCCGCGCTGTGTGCCTTTTGCTCGACCCTGGCCTTGTATCGTCGTGCCGGCAACCGTGGGCAGGTGATGCAGGAGGCCGCGTAATGCGCCCGCTGCTCAACACCCTGACGGCCCTGGCCCTCGGCGCTCTGGCGCTGACGGCCCAGGCCGAAGAGCTCAAAGTGATGACCTCCGGCGGTTTTACCGCCGCGTATAAATTGCTCGGCCCGCACTACACCGAGAAAAGCGGCGATACCCTGGACACCATCCTCGGCCCGTCGATGGGCAAGGCGCCGGAAGCGATTCCCAACCGCCTGGCCCGTGGCGAACAGGCTGACGTGGTGATCATGGTCGGCTACGCCCTGGATGACTTGATCAAACAGGGCAAGGTTGACCCGGCGTCCCGCGTGGAACTGGCGGACTCGCGCATCGGCCTGGTGGTGAAGGCTGGCGCGGCAAAACCTGCAATCGGCACTGACGCCGAATTGAAGGCCGTGCTGCTCAAGGCCAAGACCGTGGCGTATTCGGACAGCGCCAGCGGTGTGTATGTCGAGAAGGAGCTGTTCAAGAAGCTCGGCATGCCGGCCAAAGGCACCATGATCGAGCGCATCCCGGTGGCCGAACAGGTCGCCAAGGGTGACTACGAAGTGGGCCTGCAACAGGTCGCCGAGTTGTTGCCGGTGCCGGGCGTGACGTACGTGGGCAAGATCCCGGAAGACGTGCAATCGGTGACGCGCTTTGCGGCGGGTATTCCGGTCAACGCCGAGCACCCGGCACAGGCCAAGGCGCTGCTGCAATTCCTGGCCTCGCCGCAGGCACAACCGGTGGTGCAATCCACCGGCCTGGACTCGGTGTCACACTGACCGGAACGGCATCTCGCGCACTAACCGCTCCAACTCCAACGCCGCTGGCGGCAATGTCCGCCCGCGGCGTTTTATCAAGCCGACATTGCGCATCACCTGCGGCTCCACCAGCGGCACACTCACCAGTATCGGGTGCGTGCCTGCCGGCATTGCAATCGACGGCACCATCGCCACGCCCAGGCCGGCTTCCACCAGACCGATCATGGTGGTCACGTGGTGCGTCTCGCAGATGCTCTGCTTTTTCACCCGCACGCCACGCAACGCCTGATCCAGCAAGAAACGGTTGCCGGACGTTTTGTCCACGGTGATGTAGTCGTGCTCGTAGGCCTCGGCCCAGGTCACGCTCTCGCGCCCGGCCAGCGGGTGGTCACGGCGGCAGGCCAACACATAGCGCTCTTGCAGCAGCAATTCGAACTCCACTTCATCGGCCAGGCTGCCGCTGAAACTTACGCCGAAATCCGCCTCGCCACTTTCCACCGCGTTGCACACTTCACCGGCACTCGCGTCCAGTACGCGCAAGCGAATTTTCGGGTACAGCTTGTGGAATTCGGAAATCACGTGGGGCATGAAATAGTAGGCGGTGGACGGCACACAGGCGATGGTCACGTTGCCCATGCGCGTGGAGGCGACGTTGCTGATGCCCATCAACGCGACGTCGAGGTCATCGAGCATGCGCTCCACCTGGGGCAGGAATGCGCGCCCGACCATCGTCAGGCTGACCCGCCGCGTGGTGCGCTCGAACAGCTTCACGTCGAGGGCCGACTCAAGCTTCTCGATCCGCCGGCTGAGGGCCGGTTGCGAGATACGGATAGCCTCGGCGGCCCCGCGGAAACTGCCCTTGTCCACCACGGCGCGGAAGGCCTGGAGGTCGTTGAGGTCGAAATTGATGATCACGTGGGTTGGCCAGTGTGGTCGATTTGGCGGGCATTATCGTATGGGTGGGGGTGAGGCGCCACGTGTGTCGCTGCCGGCTTGCACTAATAACCCTGCTACAAATATGAAGTCATACATATCAGTGGGTTATTGGTCTGCCGAGGCCGCGAGATTGCAAAATTGCGTCAATACTTGCGGCCTGACCCTTTTTAAAGAGAGACAACCGCAGCCATGGAAATCTGCCAAAACCCATTGCTTTTCTGGACCGACGACGAGACGCCGGCCATCGACATCGGCCCGTTGCTGCTTGCTTCACGCCAATGGTTGAGTAGGATTGAATCCTACTCAACGCCTGCGGACGTCAAAATGCGCTCAACCCAACAAATGAGTATCACGTTGCCTCTCGAGATGGCCGCCCTGGTCAAGGCCAAGGTCGCAGCCGGTGAATATGCCACGGAAAGTGAAGTGATACGCGACGGCCTGAGGGTGTTGCTGGCGCGTGACCGTGCGATGGACGACTGGTTGCGCGACCAGGTTATCCCGGCGGCTGCAGCGCTGGCAGCTAACCCGGAGCGAGCCCTTTCAGCCGAGCAGGTGCGCGAGCACATGGCTGCCAAGCGCCAGCGAAAAGGCATTGAGAAACCGTGAGCTACTCGGTAGCCTTTTCGCCTGAGGCGCTGGCGCAACTCGACGCGCTTGAAGACTACATCGGCCACACCGGATCACCTCTTGCTGCAGCACGCCTGGTCGACAACATCATCGGCTACTGTGAAAGTCTTGCCCTGTTTCCCCAACGCGGCAATCGTCGCGACGACGTGCTGCCTCACTTGCGTATCACACACTACCGCCACACCACCGCCATTGCCTTCAGGGTCGAGCCTGACATTCAAAAGGTCTCGATCCTCGGCGTGTTTTACGGTGGGCAAAATTACTCGGCGCTGTTATCCCATGACGAGGAATAACCCCGTTCACAGCGTGCTCTACAAACAAGGAAGACAACAATGAACAGCACCGGATCGATGAATCGAGCACTGCGCGCGGGATTAAGCCTGTTTGGCTTGTTGGGAGCCGCGACCCTGGGCTTCTTCGCCTGGCAAAGCTTCTACCCCGTCAGCGCGGCAGCCGGCTGGAGCGTCCAGACCGTGCACCGTGATGTACCGAAAGCCGCCTCGCTGATGCCGTTACCGGACGGTTCGTTGATGGTGAGCCAGGAACTCAATGACGCCAAGGGCAGCATCGTGCGGATACACCCGGACGGCACCCGCGAAGTCGTCGTGGCCAACCTGTCGAAACCCGACGGCATGTTCGCGACCCACGGCGGTTGGGTATTCAGCCAGGAAACCGGCAACGCGCCCGTGAGTTTTCTCAAGGATGGCGTGGTCACCGAACTGTTCCGGGGTGAAAACGTGCAGGGCTTGTGGGTCGAAGGCGACGACCTCTACGCCATTGAAGATCGCAAGGAAAACGGACGGCTGATGCGCTACCGCTGGAGTGATCAGTCGCTGACCGTAATGCGCGACCAGTTGAACGAAGGCGAGTCCATCGCACGTTGTACTGACGGGCGCATGCTCTATACCGAAAAGAAAAAAGGCGTGATTCGCGAGCTGACCGACGACCACAGCGACCCTGTAGTCGTGGCAGGTTTGAACAAGCCGACATTCTTGATGTGCGATGAACGCGGGCTGTGGGTCAATGAAGACTCGACGCATCGCGCGCGGTTGCTGCTGATAGACCGGCAAGGGCGCCAGCAGACAATCCTGTCGTTCCTGAAGGCGCCGCAGTCGATTGTGCGAATCGGCGACGGCACCTATTTACTGGCTGAAGGCGGTCGTGACCGCGTCCTGAAACTTGTCAGCCAACCGCTGACACTTGCCAGCGATGGCGTGAAGCACTAAGCCCACATCGCCAAGAGCCCACCTTTGCGATGGGCTCTCTTCATATTGCCCACTCTTGCGGGCCACCGAAAAACGCCTGCGCATTACTGTCCAGCGTCTCTAGGTGGTACCCGCCTTCCTGCACGATCACACAGGGCAACCCCAGCCCGCGTATGCATTCGCCCAGTCGCGCGAACCCGTCGCGCGTCACCGCGACTTTGCTTTGCGGGTCCAGCTCGTAGATATCAAAACCCAGGGACAACACTAGCACGTCGGCCGATAACTCCTTCACTGCCGTCAGCGCGAGTTCCAGTTTTTCAAAGAACAGCGCTTCACTGGCGCCATGCGGCATGGGCAGGTTGAGGTTGAAACCTTCACCAGAGCCGGCTCCCCGCTCTTCGGCGAAACCTGCCACACCGGGGTAAAAGTTGGTGGGGTCGCCATGGATCGACACATACAGCACGTCGTCGCGCGCGTAGAAAATCTCCTGGATGCCTTGCCCGTGGTGCATGTCGGTATCCAGCACGGCGACGCGCTGGAACCCTTCGCGCAGGACCTGCGCGGCCACTGCGGCATTGTTGATGTAACAGAACCCACCCGCCGCCTCGTATCGGGCGTGATGGCCGGGCGGGCGGCACAAGGCGTAGGCGGCGGGCGCACCCTCGAGGACGTCCCTTGCGGCTGCGACAGCACTTTGCGCCGACCAGTAAGCCGAGCGCCAGGTCAGTTCGCCGATCGGGCAACTGCCATCGGCCAGGTAACGCGCAGCCTGGGCGAGAATACCGCGCAGGGCGTTGGGCTCGCGCACGAAGATGTTGGACATGACTTCGTCGCCCCAATCTTCAGGGATTTCCTTCCAGCGCAGGTGGGCTTCCTGAAGGAAAGCCAGATAAGGCGCACCGTGTACGCCAAGCAATGGATCAAGGCCGTGGTCAGCCGGTTGCCGGATATCGAAACCCAGTGTTTGCGCAGCCAACAGCAGGTTGCGGGCGCGCTCAGGGACTTCCTGCGGCGTGCGCATCTGGCCACGGGAGTAGTAGCTGCGCGGATGGTGCAAGAGTTGTTCGGGGTGGAAGTAAGTACGCATCAAATGCTCCTGGATAACCGTGCAACCTATGGGAGCTGGCTTGCCTGCTCCCACAGTGGATTGTGTTCAGTGTTACAAGACTGGGTCGTCAGCCAACCCGGCCGGCGCGTTGCAGCACGGCGTTCAGCAATACATCGGTGCCCTGGCGCACGTCTTCGGGCAACACATCTTCGGCTTCGTTATGGCTCAGGCCGCCCACACAGGGAATGAAGATCATCGCCGTCGGGCAGTAACGCGCCAGGTGAATGGCATCATGCCCGGCGCCACTGACGATGCGCTGCTGGCTGTAACCCAAGGCGTCCACCGACGCTTGCACGCAGGCAACGCACTCGGCGTCGAACGGCGTGGCCGGGCTGATCCAGTGCGGGCTGATGGTGATATTCAGGCCGCGCTTTTCAGCGATAGCCTGCAGGCGTGCGCGCACTTGTTGCTCCATGGCTTCGATGTCGGCATCACGGTGATGGCGCAGGTCCACAGTGAAATTCAGCAGGCCGGGAATGGTGTTGCGCGAGGACTTGGCAATGCTCAGTTCGCCAACGGTGGTCAGGCCTTCGGGGGCGAAATCCGTCGCGAGATTTTCCAGGGCCTGGATCATTTTCGCGGCGCCGTACAGCGCATCTTTGCGCAGTGGCATCGGCGTGGTGCCGGCGTGCGCGGCCATGCCTTCGACACGCACATCGAGCCAGCGAATCGCCTGGCCACCGGTGACCACGCCGATGCTCTTGGCGTTGTCTTCCAGGATCGGGCCTTGTTCGATGTGCGCTTCAAAGTACGCGTCCACTGCAGCACCCAACGGGCGCTCACCGCTGTAGCCGGCGCTGCGCAAAGCCTCTGCGACGCTGATGCCGTCGATGTCCGCCGTGGCCAAGGCCTTTTCCAGCGCCAGGGTGCCGGTGAACACTGCCGAACCGAGCATGGCGGGGGTAAAACGGGCGCCCTCCTCGTTGGTCCACACCGCGATTTCCAGCGGTTTGCGGGTCTGAATGCCGTGGTCGTCAAGGCTGCGCAATACTTCAAGACCGGCCAACACACCGTAGACGCCATCAAAGCGCCCGCCTTCGGGTTGAGTATCGAGGTGGCTGCCCATCATCACCGGGGCCGCATCCTTGTCCGTGCCGGCGCGGCGGGCGAACAGGTTGCCGATGGCGTCCACGCTCAGGGTCAACCCCGCCGCCGTGCACCAGTGGCTGAACAGTTCACGCCCGGCTTTATCTTCGGCACTCAACGCCAGGCGGCAACTGCCGCCGCGTGCGGTGGCGCCGACCTCGGCCATGGCCATCAGGCTCGCCCACAGGCGCTCGCCATTGATCTTCAGCATTACGCAATCTCCATCATTTCAACGCGATGAGCCGTGGCATGGCGGCGCGACAACGCCAATACACACACCAGCGAGACCGCCGCGATCAGGCTGTAAAACACTGCCATGGGCCACCATTGGCCCTGGTATTCATGGGCCAGCCAGGTGCCGATCAACGGCGTGAGACCACCGGCCAGCGCGCCACACACCTGATAGGCCAGGGAAATCGCGGTGTAGCGCACGCGGGTTTCAAACAGCCCGCTGACAAAACCTGCGATGACCGCATAAAACGAGGCCATGCACACCACCGCCAGCGCGATGCCGAGGATGATCAGCGGTGCCTGGCCGCTGCTGACCAGCATGAACATCGGATAAGGCGAGGCCATCGCCAGCACGGTCATGGCGCAGAGGAAACGTGTGGCGCCAACCTTCTCGGCCACCCAGGCGGCCAAGGGTTGGACGCAGAACTGGATGATGGCAACGAAGAACAGGCACTCCAGAATCAGCGAGCGCGGCAGGCCCAGCTGTTGAGTGCTGTAGGCAATCATGAAGGTGTTGGTGAAATACACACCCGCGATGCCCAGGGTGTTGGCGCCGATGCACAGCAACAGTGGGCGCCAAGCGGTTTTCAACACTTCGATGACTGGCGCCTGGTCCTTCTTGATCGCCCGCGCCTTTTCAGCGAGGGCTTTATCTTCAAGAAACTCTGGCGACTCGTTCACGCCCAGGCGGATCGCCAGGCCGACAATCAACAACAAGGCACTGGCCAGGAACGGCACGCGCCAGCCCCAACTCAGCAAGTCTTCTTCCGGCAGACGCGTCACCGCACTGAACGCCAGCAGCGACAGAATCAATCCCGCCGGGCTGCCCAGTTGCGCGAAGGACGCAAAGAAGTTGCGGCGGCCCTTCGGCGCATGCTCGCCGGCCATCAAGACCGCCCCGCCCCACTCGCCACCGACCGCAATACCCTGCACCACGCGCAGCAAAATCAACATCACCGGCGCCGCGACGCCGATCTGTGCATAGGTCGGCAACAGGCCGATACACACCGTGACCACGCCCATCATGACCAGGGTGATCACCAAGGATTTCTTGCGCCCGATGCGGTCGCCGATATGCCCGAACACAATGCCGCCCAATGGCCGCGCGAAGAAGCCCACAGCAAACGTGCCGAACGCGGCCATGGTGCTGAACAGTTTGTCGTCGGAGGGGAAAAACAGTTGGCCGAACACCAGCGCAGCGGCGGTGGCGTAGATGTAAAAGTCGTACCACTCGATCATGGTGCCGATAAAAGCGGCGGCCGCAGCACGGCGAGGCTGCGGCGAAGCGGATGGCTTCATGGGGCTGGCTCCTTTGGTTATTTTTTTGGCAGGAGAAGGTCAAACCGGTGCGCTCTGATGGCGCTTGTTAAGGGTGATTTATCGTCGCGGGGCTATGATTAGTCAATTTTCTATTTATTATTCCAATTATAAATCCTACTTATTATTGAGCCGCACCATGTCTGACATTCGCCGCGATATTCACCCATTGCTCAACGACCGGCTGGACTGGAACCTGCTGCGCACCTTCCGCGTAATCGGCCAGGAGCTGAGCATCAGCCGCGCTGCCGCGCGCCTGCACCTGACCCAACCCGCGATCAGCCAGGCGCTCAAACGTCTTGAAGAACAGCTCGACTGCCAACTCATCGTGCGCCGTGGTCCGCGCTTCGTACTCACCGAGGCCGGTGAGCAGATCTTCGCCATCGCCGGCGAGATGTATGGCCAGGTGTCGCAGATGAGCAACGCCCTGCAAAAACCCGGCGACGAAGTGATCGGCAAAGTGCGCCTGCTGATGATCAGCCGCATCAACTCCGACACCTTCGATGACTTCCTCGCCGGCTTTCACCGTGAACATCCGCGCGTGGACCTGGACGTTGAAGTGATGCGCAGCTCGGACATCGTCGCTGCGCTCCTGGAAAAAACCGCCACCTTGGGCCTGAGCCTCAATCGCCGTGCACAACCGCGCCTGGAACAGCACCTGTTCCTGCGCCAGCGCTATGCGTTTTTTTGCGGGCGCCATCACCCGCTGTTCGGGCGCAGCGGTTTGGCCGAAGGCGATTTGCAGTCGGAAAATTTCGTGAGTTTCACCAGCGACCAGATTGGCGGAATGCTTTCGCCCTTGACGATTTTCCGCGATCAACAAGGCTTCAGCGGGCGGATCGTGGCGTCGTCTTCCAGCCTGGAAGAAGTGCGACGCCTGGTGATTGCCGGGTTTGGGCTCGGGTGTTTGCCGATTCATGTGGTGGCGGAAGATGTCAAAAACGGCCTGCTGTGGCGGCTGCCGCCGGATGAAGGGATCGCGGATGTGGATATTCATTTGCTGTGGAACCGGGAGCAAAAGATGAGCCGGGCGGAAACAGTGTTTATTGAATGCCTTTCGGCGCGGTTGGTGGCTCAATGATTGGCGCACTTTGCAAGTCACCTGGCGCCCTCTTGCTAGTGTAAGAACAACGCCCATCGACCATCCTTCGTGCACTGGCTGATTCAGCTGTCTCACACGAAGAGGTGTTCACATGTCCAAAGTCTGGTTTATCACCGGCAGTTCCCGTGGCCTTGGCCGCGCCATTACCGAGGCGGCTTTGCGCGCGGGTGATCGGGTTGCGGCCACGGCGCGCAGCCCTCGCCAACTGGATGATTTGGTCGCCGAGTTCGGCGATGCGGTTTACCCGTTGCCACTGGATGTGACGGACAACAAACAGGTGGCTCAGGCTGTGGAAGCCGCAGTGGCACATTTTGGCCGCCTGGATGTGGTGGTCAACAACGCGGGCTACGGTGATCTGGCATCGGTGGAAGATGTAACTCCGGAGGATTTCAAGGCGCAGATCGATACCAATTTTTATGGCGTAGTGCACGTGAGCAAGGCGGTTGTGCCGGTACTGCGCGCCCAGGGCAGCGGGCATATTTTTCAGGTATCGTCCCTGGGCGGGCGTATTGGCATGCCGGGCCTGGCGGCTTACCAGAGTGCGAAATGGGCCGTCGGTGGTTTTTCGACGGTGCTGGCGCAAGAGGTCGCGCCGCTGGGCGTTCAGGTAACGGTACTGGAGCCGGGTGGCATGCGCACGGATTGGTCAGGCAGCTCCATGACGATTGCGCCGATCAGCGAGCCCTACCAGCAAACCGTTGGCGCACTGGTTGAACTGCTCAACTCCCCAGGCATTCTGCCGACCGGCCCGGCGCGGGTCGCCGAGATCGTGCTGGAGTTGGCCTTGAGCAAAGACGCGCCATTGCGTTTGCTGATTGGCGCGGATGCCGTGCAATACGCGGCCAGGGCAGCCGAAGACTTGGCCGCTTCCGACAAAAAATGGCATGACCTCAGCGTGTCAGCCTCCGACTGATGTGATCGTTTGACCGCAAGGTGCCCCATGCCTGACACACGCCAATCGCGCTTCAACATCCCGGATGTTTTCTGGCAAGCCCTGAGAAACATTGGGCTGGAGCCGTCTGCGGTGCTGCGTCAGGCGCGGCTACCCGTGACCCTCAACCTGCGAGAGCGCCGGGACCGGCGCCAAGTGACAACTGCGGAGTTCTTTCGGCTGTGGGAGGCAGTGAGCGTGCTCAACCCGGATCCGGCCGCCGGCGTTTTGCTGGTCACCCAACTGGAGAGCACAACACTGCCACCGTCCAGTTTTGCGGCGTTTATTGCACGTGACTTTCGCGATGGGCTGCAACGTCTCGCCCGCTTCAAACAGTTGTGCACGCCTGAGCGTGTGCGGCTGACCGAAGAGGGAAATACCTGCACCGTCACCCTCGATTGGTTGCGCACCCCGCAGCCCTCTCCCACCTTATTGATCGACGCGGCATTTGTGACGTTCGTCGAGTTGGGCCGGCGGGGCGCCGGGGTTCACATCGCTCCACACAGTGTCGAACTCGCCCGGCCAAAAAACGGCAATAGCGCATTGGCCGATTTCTTCGGTTGCCCGATACGTTTCGGTGCCGAACGCAATGCCCTGGTGTTCAAGGGGGCTGACTTGGATCGGCCGTTTCCTGGCCATAACCCTGAACTGCTCGAAATACTTAACCCCGCGCTGGTGGCGGCACTGGCCGAAGCGACTGCGCCCACCACCGTCAGCCATCAGGTTAAAAACGCCCTCAAGCGCATCCTCGCCAGCGGCCGGCCCGAAATGGTCGAGGTGGCGCGGGAAATGGGCATGAGCGAGCGCACGTTGCAACGCCGCATCACCGAAGAAGGCACCAGCTTTCGCCAACTGATGCTGGAGACACGCCAGGAAGTGGTGCGCCATCTACTCGCCGAGCCGTCTATCGAAATTGATGAGATTGCGTGCCTGCTCGGGTACGAAGACACCAACTCGTTCTATCGGGCATTTCGCTCATGGGAAGGCACGACACCCGCTCGCTGGCGGGCGACGCAGTTGCCTTCAACTCACTAGTGTCTTTTCAACACTGCCGGCCATGATGTGCAGATCCTCGAAGGCGTTTCTGCCGATCAACATGAAAGCATGGGAAGGATTGGACCAAAACACCACGTTCATCCCCCGACGTTGTTCAGTGGCCATCGGCTGCGCGCCCTTTTTACTGGCCGTGATACACAGTGCCAGGGGGCCGTGGCGTGGGTCCAGATAGGTCAATTGGCCGATCAGTACGCTGTCATAGTCAAGAATCTGCGCACGCCGGAACTCGGCGCCGGGCAAGTTCACGGACGCAATGGACAAAGGCAAACCCAACTGCGCGCCCACGGAACTGAGCTGGGCAAGGTGCGAGGCAGGGTCGGCGCTGAGGTTTTCCAGCGTCTGCGGCGTGTACAAGGCCATGTATTCAGCGACTGACGCACGCCAGCCCTGGCCGGATTCTGTGTGGGGCCAGCTCAGGAACAGGCGATCGGCGATCACGCCGGCGACCGCAAAGCTTGCGGCGACGGCCAAAAAGCTGCGCCGGCTGAGGGTCGCGGTTTGTGTCGGCGGCAAAGCGTTGAGCATGGCCTGCAAGCGCCCGGCAGGCGCCTGATCCAGCATCGAATCGAACGCCGTTTTGAACGGCAAGCCAATGCACTGCAATGCTTCCAGACGTGCCGCCAGATCAGGGTCTGCCTGAATCTGCCGGGCGATGAGCCGCTGCTGGTCAGCGTCCAATTCACCGTCAAGATACGCCACCAACAGTTCGTCGGGCGGTGCGTTCACGTCAGTCATCGCCGTTCTCCGCTGCTTTTTTCCGGCAAGGTTTTTGGCGGGTTCGTTTCTGCAAGCTTCAGGCGTGCCGCCGCTAAACGGCTCATCACCGTTCCCACCGGAATGTGCAGCACCTCGGCAATCTCCTTGTAGGAAAGCCCTTCCACATACGCCAGAAAAACCGTTTCCCGCTGCGCTTCCGGCAGCCCGTTCACACGCTTGATCACTTGTGCAGCCAACACGTGCTCCTGAGCCTGGCTTTCTCCGTCGAACGACAACGCCTGCTCGGCATCGACAAAACCCTGCCCTTGCCTGACGCGCTGCGAGCGCAGTTCGTTGAGCCAGATCGAGTGCATGATCGCCAGCAACCAGCGGTCCAGCCGCGTGCCGGGCGCAAACTGCCCGGCACGTTCCAACGCGCGTACGCAGGTGGCTTGCACCAAGTCCTCGGCCACATGCTTTTGTCGCGACAACACCCAGCCGTATCGCCATAAACGCGGCAATAGCAGGCCCAACTCACGACGAAACTCAGCCTCTGTGGTGATGGCTGCCCCCTGCCCTTTCACACATGGATGATCACGCCTGCGGCGCGGCGGCGATGGCTTCGGCCAAGTCTTCGTACTCTTCGCAGGTGGTGCTGCACAAGGCTTTGATTTTCACCAACTGCTCCTGGGCCAAATCGACGCGGCCCTTGATCACGTAGGCCTCACCCAGGTACTCGCGAACCTGTGCGTAGTTGGGGTCCAGCGCGACTGACTTAAGGTAATAGCTGATGCCTTCATCGGTGCGGCCAAGTTTGCGGGTGGCATAGCCCCGATAATTGAGGGCCTTGGCGGTATTCGGCTCTTGCAGGGTGTCGAGCAGGGACAGCGCCTCCTCGTAACGCCCATCCTTGGCAAGGCGGTACGCGTAATCGGTGCGATCAGCATCTGAAGTAGCCTTGCTGGTTTGCAGCACGCATTTGCCGGTTTTGGTGTCCCAGACCTGGCCCTTGGGGCAGTTGGGTTTGGGCGGCGCCGATTCGTCGCCTGAGGCGCGGGCCTGGCCTGCCAACAAAGCAGCCGCCATACAGGCGCCGAAAAACAGCGCGGTACGGTAGGTGATCGGGTGTTCCTGGCGGTTCTTCATGGCGGTCATGCTCCGTAACGAGAGGGAAGTACAGCAGCAATGTTCATTTTTGAAGAGCGCCGGGCAGCATACGGCGCAAGGTGTTGTCGCCCATCACAAAGTGATGCCACAGCGCAGCCACGGCATGCAGGCCCGCCAGCAAAATAATCGCCCAGGCCACATTGTTATGCAGGCCGCCGAGGGTGGCGCGCCATTCGTGATCAATCACCAGGGGCGCCGGGACGGGGAACAGCCCGAAAAAGTTGAACGGTTCGCCTTGAGCCCAGCGGAACAGAAAACCCAACACAATCTGAGCCAGCAACAACAGGTACAGGCAACCATGCGCCATTTTCGCCAGCAGGTTAAGCGTGGGGTGACTCTCGGCTTTTGGGCGATTGCCGCCGGACAGGCGCCAGATAATCCGCGCCGCGATCAGCACGGCCATGGCGATGCCCAGGGAGATATGCACCGATTGCAGGCCCTTGCGCAGTGGCGTGCCTTTCTCCAGGTTTTCCCAAACATGCGCGCTGGCGAACATAAAGATCACGACGGCGGCGGTCAGCCAATGAAAGGTTCGGGTCAGGCGATCGTAGCGGGCGACGGTGGTGTTCATGGACGTTTCCTGGGTGGTCTGTGGGGTGAACACCACAGCGCAGGAAGATATTCGGTGAGGCGGTCATTATTTATTTCATAACAGGCCTGCCCTGCAAAAAAGCCCCGTCGCGCGCTCGGCGACGAGGCTTATCAGCTTAACGGTTGTTGCAGATCAGTTGCCCCGCTCCTTGTTGGCCTGGGAGAGCACTGAGGCCGCAAGGGCTTTGGTTTCTTCGCTGTACTTTTCGCTGCCGAGCACTTTTCCGGCCTTTTCCTCCATCTGTGCACTCGTCTCTTTGTCGGTGCCTTTCTGAGCCAACGCCGACGCCGCGAGGCTTTTGGCAATGGCAGAGGATGCTGGATTGCTGAGTGTCTCAGCCGCTAGCGTGGCGATTTTGCCGGAGGTTTTTTTCGTGTTTTTGCTCATGACGCAATTCCCTTGCAGTTGAAAGCGCCGTGTTTGGCGCGCTACCACAAAGTAATGAGCTACCGCAGGTAGCGCAATGCGCCACCTGTAGGCAACGTTTTGGAAGCCTGTATGAAAGCTGCATCAATGCTGTAGTGCGAGCTAGAGCGTTGCATCGATTGCGCTGATGATTACTATCGAAACGAGCGCCTGCCCGATTTTCAGCACTGATTCCTATAATCGCCTCCACTTTCCCTCCCCCTCGCCTGGCTTCAGGCGACGTTCACCCTGGAACCCGACATCATGCCAAGTGCCAGCCAGGCCCCTCGCGGCCTCCCCGAACATAATCAGCAGAGTGTCAAACAGCAGTGGCTGGCGATACTCTCAGTCGCAGTCGGCGCGTTCGCCCTGGTGACCAGTGAGTTTCTGCCAGTGGGCGTACTCAACGACGTCGCCGCCGACCTCGGCATCAGCGCCGGCCATGCTGGCCTGATGGTCACTCTGCCCGGCATCATGGCCGCACTCGCCGCGCCGCTGCTGTCAGTCATCATCGGCGCCATGGACCGCCGCTACCTGCTGATCGGCCTGACGCTGATCATGATCGTCGCCAATATGGTCGTGGCCTACGCCAGCGACTTCAGCCTGTTGCTGTTCGGCCGCGTACTGCTGGGCATCAGCATCGGCGGATTCTGGGCGACAGCCATTGCCCTCAGCGGCCGCCTGGCCCCCAACGGGGTGGGTGTGGCGAAGGCGACATCGATCATCATGATGGGCGTGACCCTGGCCACCGTCCTGGGCGTGCCGGTCGGCACTTGGCTCAGCGGCTTGATGGGCTGGCGCATGACGTTCCTGGTCACTGCGTTACTGGGCATTCCGGTGCTGGTGGCGCAGCTGTTCCTGTTGCCTACGCTCAAACCGGAAAAAGCCATTCTTGTGCGTGACTTGCCGGCCTTGTTTATCAACCCACGCGCCCGGGTCGGCCTGATCGCCGTGTTGCTGATCGGCCTGGCGCACTTTGCTGCCTACACCTATGTGGCGCCGTTTTTCAAAAACAGCTCCGGCTTCGACGGCCCGACCATTGGCTCACTGCTGCTGATGTTTGGCGTGGCAGGCGTGGCGGGTAACGTTTTCGCTGGTTTCGCCGCCAACCGCAGCGTGCGCTACACGCTGTTGCTGGTCGCACTGATGATCGGCACCAGCACCGCCCTGTTTCCGTACTTCGCCACCGGATTGACCGGCGCAACCATGCTAATCGCACTCTGGGGCTTCGCCTTCGGCGCCTTCCCGGCTTGCGCGAGCATCTGGATGTTTGTGGTAGCGCCCAAGGATGTGGAACGTGGGATGCCACTGTTCGTGGCGTTGTTCCAGGTCATCATCGCGCTGGGCTCTTTCTTTGGCGGGCGGATCGTCGACCAGATGGGTACGTCCGTGCTGCTGAGTCTGGCCACGGCGTTGGTTGGCGTGGGTTTTGTGACGGTACTGGTACTGGGCCGGAATGTGAGTAACAGCTTGGCGGCGCAGCCTGCTTAAGAAGGCCGTGTTTCCTGAAAAGCCTGCTGAGCGTTGAGCTTGGCAGGCTTTTTTGTTTTAGAAGCGGTCGATCATTCGGCTGGCACAGGATGGCCGCTATGCGTGGATTGACAGGCCGGTGTACAGGGTCACACACGACCCGTTTTCTGCCTCAACCAGCGCAACCCTGTACGAAAACTCCGGATCCCAGTGTCACGGCAATCCGGGTTTGGAAAAGCTTTGCAATCAGCATTCGCAGAATGAAGCGTGTCGGCGCAAAACCCTGAACTAGCCTCAAAAAGTCGCTGGCGTGGCGACATTTTGCTGAGGCGTTCATATGCCAACTGATGCGATAACAAAGAGGCATGGAGGAAGATGAGGACCCTGTGTCGACAGCTACTTGCCAACGAAACACACTTGATCCAAGGTAATGACAAATGTCATTACACTATGAATTCTTTCATGGCCTCCATAAACGTCCGAATCGATGACGACCTGAAAGCTCGCGCCTACCTGGAACTCGAGAAACTCGGCGTCACGCCTTCCGAACTCATGCGTCAAGCACTGCAGTATGTGGCGGACCGTGGTCAGTTGCCCTTCAAGCCGGTGCTGATGACTGAGGACGATGAAGCCCTGATGGCCACTGTGCGAGAACGGCTGGCGTCGCCTCAACGCGTAAAGGTTTCCATGGATGACCTGTAGCCTCGATTTTGATGCCCACGCATTGAAAGAATGGCAAAAACTCGGCTATACCGTCCGTCAACAGCTCAAGAAGAAGCTGGTGGAAATCCTGAAAATCCACGCGTTGAAACTAACCGCCTGCATGGCCTGCCAGATTGTTACAAGATCAAGCTACGTAGCAGTGGTTACAGGCTGGTCTATCAAGTGATTGATCAGGAAGTCACAGTGTATGTGGTGGCCGTAGATAAACGGGAGCGCGATCAGGTTTATCAAAAGGCATCCGAGCGATTGAGCCAGTAGTAAATTAGATGGCCTGTCACAAACAAAAGCCAAAACAAAAAAGCCCCGTAGCTTATTCAGCTACGAGGCTTTTTCTATGTAATGGCGGAGAGATAGGGATTCGAACCCGACCAGCACACCCCACAACCCGCTCTAGGCCGCAATTATATTGGGTTTTGAGTAGGCTGCAAGGACAGAAAGGGCCTACAGCGGCCCACGTTATGCCCTAAATTTGCCCTAAGCAGACAGAGCTTATCGAGCCGCTTTGTATGCCTTAGTGCCATCGCGTCATCCGCTACGATGCAATCAAATCTCGAATCGACCTACGGCATTCGAGAATCAGCGCGGGGACCAGTAGGTTTGGCCCTTAGATATCATCCCCCGTGTTCGCCCAAAACGTGCTGCCAGTGTGGCAGCCATAACCGAATCCATGGTTTCCAGGTGGGGAATCATCATGGCCACATACGCCTCAAAAGTCGGATGTTTGGTCCAATAGCCGTCCATGACTGCGCTATGAAGCGAACGGTCGAACCAACTCCGAGTGATCATAAGCAAACCATCAATTCGATCTGACTCATTCCCCTCGCGGCGCATCTGCTCGTATCCATCCTGCTTCATCCGCTCACGCTCGGTATAGGTTCCGGGTCGGTACCCTAGCTTATCCTCGGCCTCCAATAAGCGCTCGTGGACATCACGGTGCATTTTTTGATCAGGCTTACAATCGGCAGCAAAACGGTAATCACAGAATAAACAGTGACTTACACTGTTGGGGCCATCGGGCGTGGCGACATGCTGATTGATAAGTCGGTCGAACCAGCGATTCAGCTCGTGAAAATTTCGAGCACCGCACAGCTCAACTGCTGCTTTGTCCAAGCGCTGAGCATGTGATAGTTCAGGTGCGGTAGCTTTGAGTTGCTTGGCGAGACGCTTGACGCATCGGACGTCAGCGTAGGTAAGGGCGTGTTTCATGTCAGCCTCCAAGGCCAGGCCTAGTGTCCACTACGAGAACCCAATACAGGGCTGTTGTTACGGTCACGGTAGAGCGTGAGCTTTGCCTTTGTGGACGGCCGGCACCTACCGGGTGCCTTCAAAACATTACGACAAACAGTTCTTAAAATGCAAATTTTCAGCGCGCCGAGAGTCAGCAAAGTGAAGTCAATTGAATAACGAACACGCCCCAATTGTGCAGGGGTATGTGCGGGATTTTAGGGGATAGTCTCGTAGTCGCTGACCGTGACGTTCGTCCACGGCAGTTTGCATCAATGCATATGGGTATTGAACGGCGTAGCTTGGCGTATGACTTGCCCCATTTTTGCCCGGTGCGCGCCTTAAAAGTTCCCCCTTCGCCTTCCCCTCCGTCCGAGGTTCGATTGGACCGTTTATAGGCAATAGCCTAATAAGCATTGCTCCGAAAGCCATATTTATACGCAGCCGTAGCAATCTTAAAACAAGCTATGACCATCGACAAAAACACAACCCTAACTAAAATCAAACTAGTAACAGATTTACAATTCTCTATAGCCCTGCTACTGATATACACTCTAACACTGCAGAAGCTTTGAGCGAATGCTTTGAGCTAATAGAATCACCATCTAAAAACTCAACCTCTTCCCCTCCACCCCCTACAAGCTGCTCCAAAATAAGACTGACCAGTTTAACATTTACCGCATTACCTAATGCCTCATAGGCATCATAGATGGAGCCGGGTAAAGAAATGTCATCCATGCTCTGAAGCCGAGCACACTCCCTAACTGTCAAATAACGCTTTTTCCAAGCTACAATTGGAATCTGACTGTCAGAAGCGGCAACTAATGCTGGAGAAAAATCAGGCCTTTTGATGCGCAATCCGGAGGCGCGCACCTGGACGAGATGCTTCCAAACGTCACGCTCTCCGCCCTTGTAGTTCCACTCTAACTTTTGTAAAGAAGAATGAAAGCCTTGAACACTTGGCAGCCAATCTTCAAGAAACTCTTTGTGCAGCTCATAAAAATTACGGTTTCTTTCGATAAAGCTGATTTTCCATTTTGGAAAACCAATCGGTCTTAAAGCATGGCTCGGAAGAGAAGCATAAATTTTTTCGCGACTCATCCCGTCTAAACTGACACCGAAACTACCCCTATATTTCCAAAGCTCTTTTGTTTTAACTTTGTCAATTGGCCTATCAATTGGGTAGGTAGCACCAAACTCCATACTCCACAATGGGTAATATGGAATGCTAACCTCCTCGGGTATACGAGAGATAAAATCCTGCCACACAGCCAAACAATCGAGAACATGATGAGGCAAATATTTCCCATCAGTCGGTTCATCCTCTAAAACACTTTCAATATGAGTTTTTTCAGTAATAGTCGATGGCCACTCAAACTCTTCCACTCCGTCAAGCGAAGCTACAATATACATTCGTTCACGATGCTGGGGCACACCAAAGTTATGCGGGGATAGCTTTGCAGACTTCACCTCATAACCCAACTCATTAAGAGTACTTATAACTTGCTTGTAAGTATTACCTTCGTCATGCTTAAAAAAGTTAGCAACGTTTTCCAAAACAACATACTTGGGCCGCTTCAGCTCTAAAATTTGAGCTATTACAAAAAACAACGTTCCCCGCGTTTTATCCTTCCAGCCCTTCTGCCCACCAGCCTTAGAAAATGGTTGACATGGAAATCCAGCACATAGTAAATCGTGCTCTGGAATATAACGAGGATCGACTAAGTTTATATCACCTTCAGATTTTACGCCGTAATTTAAATGATACAACTCTCTCAACAAAGGCTTTAACTCTGATGCGAAAACACACTCACCGCCTAGAGACGCCGCTGCAAGATGAAAACCACCCAACCCGGCAAATAAATCAATAAATTTAAACCGCTTATTCATAATGTCTCGAGCTTAGAAACTTTAACATCAACCCAGCCATCAATCATATCCTGAAGCTCTTGTGGCAAATCAGCATTTCCGCTAAGACCGGAAAGCAGAAGCGGCCTATCGACCAGCGGTCCACCTATTAATACCAGACTTCGGGAAAACTCCATTTCATCAATCAAAAAAGGTACGGCCATACCCCGAATAGGTACGGAGTAAATATTCATTACATGCTTCCAAACCTGAAGGTCGGGCGTGGTCCTTTTCCCCTTCCAATTGGCGCCTGAAGCACACTGAAACATCATAAAAGGAGCGCTAGGCCGCCTCCCCTGCCCCGGAAAATATCCATAGACGTCTAACCCCAAATCTTTTACGTTACCTGTATCCCAAAGATCGAGATTCTGCTCCGCAAAATTAGCATCCTGGCAAATCTGACCAACTAAATCGGCAAACTTCTGATTCGTTGTAACGCCACTCCATCCCGTAGACTTGAATCTAATATTAGGATGATGTTTTGCGAGCGACAATTTAGTCAACTCTTCTAATATGTAGCCTTGAGCGAGATAATCCCCACAATGATTTTTAGACCATCCTTCATAGAAAACGCGCAAGGAGGCGGCCAAGCAATAAGCAAACGCTCTGTCCTCCTTCCAATTAGCCTCGAATCGGATAGCTCTTGAGTCTACAGTAACTACCGGGCTGTTTATAGTCCCCACAAATGATTCTAAAACGCCCCAAACTGAAGTTAGAAACTCCTGACAAAAATCTTGATTAGAGTAGACCTGATTTTCAATCAAAATATCAGAAACATCTGATCGCGACACATCCTCTTCACAAAAAAGCGATGAGCCTAAAAGCCAGTCAGCTACAGCAAGAACATCACAATTATGAACCTTTACACTACTAGCTATTCCCTTATCTGGCAGAACTAACATTTACTTTTTTTCCTCAACCAATTTTTTAAGATCGGGAAATATTTTTGTTATTTGAACCAAATGCATAGCTAAACGCTTCGCGACAGAATATACATCCTTATCATCTTGATGCATATGAAGAGTACTAAACGAGATTTCAATATTGTCGCCCGCCTGAGATAGCAGCGTTATTATCTCATCCGTATCTCCGCCCGCCTTCTTTAAAGCAAAATCAAAATTAGGACTTTGACTATTCTCCAAATAATTTACCGCTTCAGCACTTAAAAGAACCTTGCCAAACTTATCAATATTCCGCGAATCTGAAAATAGTGGTGGATTTTTCTCATCACCAAACATCCATTTAGCATAATTGTATAGCTTTTGCTCAGCATCTTGGGCAACTGGAACTCTAGCCACATCTGGAGAGGCCTTAATGTCTATACCGAGATACTTTTGTACACCTGCCGTACGAAGAGAGAGATATAAAACACTAAATTTATCTTCAATCTTCTCGATCGCGACACCTTCAGTATCCTCCAACTGCAAAAGCAACTTATAGGCAATATAATGACTTCTGACTGTCGGAGTTTTACTACCAATCTTTCGCATTACCTCTTCATAAGAAAGGTTTTCTCTTTCAATCAGATATGCAATAAATTGTGCTTTTTCTGCCGGGTCCCACTCTTTTATTCCAGTAACATGTCGGAACCCTAGAAAAGCCGAAACGTCTTTCCTATCAGCAACCCGAATAAATGGTATACGATCAAAAAAGTCAGTAGCCAACTTATCTGCAGATGCTGCTATCTCCTTCCACTTCTTTTCTTTAGCCTGACCGTCAACCGCCTGCTTTAATTTCTTTAAAGCAGCTAAACGTCTGTTACCCTCCAGAACAACTAACCCAGGAGATCCATAGATCGGCTCTTCAACGACCAGCAATGCCTCTTGAGGCCAGAAACCGCTCTCTATGAAAGAAATAGCCAGCTCATCTAAAGTCCAGTCATTCATAACATCTAGAATAACTTCCTGCTTTACATTAGCTGTCGCTACATTTCGGCCCAGCCTTGGGTTAAGGGGGTCAAGGAAAAGCTTATCTAACGAGATGAATTCAATTTCTACTGGACCCATTTTCGCCTCACACAAAATAACCAGGAGCCGTCCCACCTAGGCGAGGGCCCACGAATACCAGAATATTAACCGCCCCCCGCCCTGACGTCACTGCAAATCCTATGTCAAGGTTTGGTCGGGCTTTTTCTCACAACGAAAGCTACCCAGAAGCAAGGAATATCTGGAACACGAAAGGCCTGCGCGACCCGAAGAAGCATTTCCCGTAATCCAATTTGCGATTGATTAGCGGGGCGAAGATGGCATAACGCCACCTAAAATAGAGCTTCCAGAGCAGAGGGTTCCCAGTTCATAAAAACCAATTCCACGCTGCACTCCGCCTTCCCTTTCCTTTGGTTGGACGTGCTGTACTTTATGTTGACAGCCTCAAAATGAAACCCTTCAAACACTCGCCGGATATCCGGATGATCGTTGATGCTAACCATCACCTTACCTTTACACCGTCGCATGAAGTCAGCCATGCGCTCGTAATTCTCAAAGGGAAAATCCACGCCATAACCGGCCGTCTGCCAGTAAGGCGGATCCATATAGTGGAAGGTGTGAGCGCGGTCGTAGCGTTCCGCGCAGTCAAGCCAGGGGAGGTTTTCGACGTAGGTGCCCGACAAGCGCTGCCACGCTGCAGATAGATTTTCCTCAATCCGCAGCAGATTGATCGCAGGGCCGGTAGTCGCGGTACCAAACGTCTGCCCCGTCACCTTGCCGGCAAAGGCATGGTGTTGCAGGTAGAAGAATCGAGCGGCGCGCTGGATGTCGGTGAGGGTTTCAGGGCGGGTCATCTTCTGCCACTCGAACACCTGCCGAGAACTGAGCGCCCACTTGAACTGGCGCACGAATTCTTCCAGGTGGTTCTGCACGACGCGGTACAGCGTCACCAGGTCGCCGTTGATGTCGTTGAGGACTTCAACGGGCGCGGCCTGGGGACGCATGAAGTAAAGCGCGGCGCCGCCGGCGAACACTTCAACGTAGCATTCGTGGGGTGGGAAGAGAGGGATAAGGCGGTCGGCCAGGCGGCGTTTGCCGCCCATCCAAGGGATGATGGGTGTGGACATAAAAAGCAAGACCTTTGCTGTATGGATAAACAGTGCTAGGCTCGCTCCGCTTTGTGCACGAAGCAGGAGCCTTGGCTGGACTTGCAGGGACGTTCTGCAGGGAAGGTGGCCGGGTTGGATGTTGACGCATCCTGCCCGGCCGCTCCTTTTACTTCGGTGTGGAAAGTTCTTTTGCGTAGGCCTGACAGGCCCGCAGGGCGATCAATCCTTGGTCGCCGGCATCGGTGATGCCGATAATTCGTTGAGCATGCGCTGGGTCAAGTTGGGCTCTTGTGGGGCCATGAACCACGCGGCCGGTGGCGGTGGTGGTTGGCATTGCACAGCTGCTGGTGGTTTCGGTGGCGGCGAGTACGACTGACAGCCGCAAATCAGCAGTAGCCAGACGATCACGCAGGCGAGCCTGCTTCGTTTGCTCATCAGTCAATTCCTTGTGGTGAGTTTCGTCTTTGCTCTGCAGGCGCAGTTCCAGTGCCAGGCGCTTGTCCTGCTCGGTACGCTGCAGCGCAGCAGACGCCTGGGATATCTCGTTGAGGGTGTCCGCCTGCAGTCTGGCTTGGCGCTCCAGAGCGCGGCCGTAACGCCACTCCTGCGCAGTCCAGGCTAACCCCGCAGATCCAACGGCTACGATCAGCAACAGCACGCCAATGACGGCGAGACGGAATTGCACAGGGATCAGCTCGAAGAGACGCATAACACTGCCCTCGCCCTGCCCCACAGCTGCAGCCGATCCTCCAGACCGTTGAGGCCGCCATTGATTCGGCGGGTGATGGTGTTGAACTGATCTTGATCCGCGAGCGCATTCAGCCCGTTTATCGACCAGAACCACGCTGCCGACTCTGCCGCCCATTCCGGCTGTTCCAACAGCTCAGGTGTACGCAGCAATCGCTCATCGCCGAACAGCGCCAGGCTGCAGCGCAGGTAGTTGTTGTGGCCGGTGATCTGGATCAGCCCACGGCCACGGTAGCGCTGACCATCACCATCGGCCTCGGGCGTGTTCCCCAGCTTGGCGGCCAACGGGCCGGTGTCGTATTTGCTGATCCGCCCGGAAACGCGTTTCGACAGGCTCAGACTCGGCAGCAGCGCCAGAATGTTGGACGGTGCCATATGGATCAGACCGCCCATCCAGTTCAAAGCGATCTGCGTTTTCATCAGCTGCGAGGCCACCATGGTGACCACTCGCCGGCACGGGTGAGCCGGTGACAGGCAGCGCATGGGCTCGCGAGCATACGGCGTCCGCTCGGTGCGGTATTGACCGGGCTCAGGGGCGCCAGTGTCTCGCGGGATGCGCATGTACTCGTCGGCCCACTCGTCGATCCAGAGATCTGGGTCGGGATGCAGCCCACGGAAATACGCCTCACGGAAGACCTTCTCACCGTCAGGGATTTCCGGGTGCATAGGTCAGCTCGAAGTCATTGCACGTTCAAGGTCGGATGAGGACATGCGTTCAGCCTCTTCCAGCGTTTTGCGGAGCGTAGCCGCCAGTTGTTTTTCGATGTCCCAAGGGTCAGTCATGACTGCCAGCTTGTGGGACAGCTGCGGCAACAGACCGAACAACTGATCCCGCAGATGCCGCCCGGCGTTGTAGGCGCCCAGCTCAACAGCCTCTCTCGCGACCAGCGAGCCCTGCGCCTTGTGCAGCTCGATCTCGGCCAACTGCGCAAGGTTGTGTTCGCGCATGGCGCGAGCCTTCTGGAAGTCGTGGCCCTTGGCACCACCGGTAATAGGCTGCTGCGGCGCAGCCGTGTTAGTCGGCTCGACCAAGGGAGACAGTTGGCTGTAAACGTCGCGCTGGATCCGGTCTTGCTGGTGTCGAGCCGCGACGGCGGCCTTGCTGGGGTCGGCGGTTTCGAGGATCAGTGCTTCGGTTGCCAGCACGTCCACTTTCTTGCCATCCGGCGAAAGCACCAGGCGGTTGTTGTCCTTCAGCCAGGTGATGTAACTCGGCGTCCTGCCGATGCGAACCGCGAAAGCGCTTTTAGACAGGAACAGTGAATCCGTCATAAGCCCTCCTTTTCAACGGCTTTTCAATGGAAACCTTTCAATTTCAATGGATTGAATTTCAGTAAGCTGGCGGGCCTCCCGCTAACGCTTTCCCGCGGGTTTCATGCCCCGTGTCCCTCGGATGCCGCCAGGGTCCCCGGCGCCCCGTCGGCGCTTCATTTTGGTGCGCAGCCCTACAAGCCACGTATTACGTGGCCTCCAGAGCATCACCCCTGCGCACCGCCTGAGGGTGGTACATCGCACACGCCCAACCGCTTGGCAGCCCAGCGTTCGTACAGGCCGATGGCGACATCGGCGCCGGCCATTGCGGTGAGGCAGCCGATGCTCCCCGCCGCCAACACCGACATGCCTGATGCGTGCAACAACATCATGGTGGAAAGCCCGCAGACCACGCAGGCGCCGGACCTGAGGAGCAAGCGGCGAATCAAGGACCAGCCGCTTACCCCCGCTTTGTCTGCCCGCCATGCCTCGCCGGAAATTCCACCGACCAGGGACAGTACGATCACCATCCAGATCGGCATATCAATAAGCGCTTGCTGCTCGTTCGTCATACGCGAAGCCTCAGAAAATTAAGGAAAAAGGATATGTGGCCGTAAAACTGGGAAGCGCTCTTTCAAAAAATGACTGCGCCATTATCTCAACGAAGAGGAATCACTTTTGGCAGTACATGACTTAATCCAGACAGCATGCGCGGTGATTGCAATTTTGTTGGCGCTGTATGGCTTAGAGGCTGAAAGAAGAACGCAGCTACGCAACGCATTGCGCGCGGTTAGCTCAACCGTAATGATCGGGGTCTTCTACCTCGTCTTGGCAGCGCTTATCTACATGTCCGTGCAAGAGGTCGTCCAATTCGCTCGAAGCAATGCTCCGATAACGCGAATAGAGATCGTTGATCTCATAATCAACTTCTTGTCCATCTGCGGTTTTATATGGGCTGGATTTTTCCTGTTTGCGAACCTGGGTAGAGGCTCAAAAAACACTTAATAAAAAACCGGCCATTGGCCGGTTCTATGTACTACTTTTGCGGTCGCACCTATCGAAGATGGGTACTTTTTACAGGTGGATTCCGGTGGCAGCAAGGGAGTTTTAATGCCATGGCGCAATACGGGTGCAATACAGGTATGACGCAGGTGCAACGCAGGGACAACGCATTCAATCGGCTATCGCTTCTGGTGCCTTGTCTGACCTGTCCCACTATTCTGAATCGAAGTAGGACAGCTACAGGCGCCTGAATACGGGGCTCTGCCCTACTGTCCTACCTTTTTTACTTTTCTCTTGTGTATAGAGAGAAAGCTAAAAGCACGCGTGCGCGCCATGGGCGCGAATACGTGCCCGCTATGCTCATGTGTGCGTGGGGCGGGTAAAGGTTGGACGGTAGGACAGGCCAACAACGGCGCGGCCTGCGCCTGTCCAACCGCACTTGGTGGCAGCCGGACAGGGGCAGAGGGTTGGACAGAGAAACGCGGAGTGACGCCGAGGGTCATGCAGCCTGCCCCATCAGCATGAAAGCGATTTGCATGTGAGCTTCGTGCAAGCGCAAGTAGTAAGTATCGCGCCCACAGTCGCAATGGGCGTACTTCAAGCGCATGTTGGTGTCGTGGTTGCAGTAATGCTCACGAACAACGGTCACAAGCAGCGGGTCCAGATGCTTGGTCACGATAAGCTCTATATCGAGTGAGCCCTCGAGCGGCGCACGAAAAGCACGCCGTCCGCGAATCAACTGACCATTGCTCTCCATCATCATGGCAACCATGTTGCCGCCAGCGAGCCCGCCCTTGGTAAAGTCGCTGTGCAGCTCTTCTGCCCACATCCGCAGGCGCGCATCGATCTCTTTAATCAAAGCATGGCTCCTCTATCGCTGAGCCCTGCAGCGCAGACGTACGCCCCCAACCCGCAGGCTTTTCATAGGCCCATGGCCGCACACCGCTTTTCGGCAGAGCTGGCATACGCTTTTTCCGCCAACCCAGCCGGTGCATGATCGCCCCGACTCGCATCTGCTCAGGCTTGCCCCAATGACCGAAGTCCAGCTTCAGCGCCTGAGTCAGAACCTCGTTGCCGGTGGCGGTTTCGCCGATCTGCGATTCCTCCAGCCAGGCCAGAATCGGCCCCTCCCATTCGTCCACCACAAAGCGTTCGTCCTGGGCCTCGGCAAACATCCATGATTCGTCTTTGGTTACCCACCAGATGTCGCCCGCTTCGAAGCAGAACAACGCCTCGGCCCACAGCTGGTCGCGGATCTCCCGCAGTTGCTCCAGATCGACCTTGTTACAGAACACCGGCCAGTAACGGCGATTGCCCGTGGCGTCCTTGAGGTATTCCTCTTGGTTGGTAGTGCCCACGAAAACACACTGGCGTGGCACGTCATTCGTTCTGCGGCCGTAGCTCTCGCGGTAGGTGTCGGTGGACGCCGAGAAGAACTGCTTGGCCTTGGTACTTTCAGCCTTGTTGAAGCTGTCCAACTCGCCCAGTTCGACAATCCACTTGCCGCGAATCGCCTGGAAACTGTCCTTGTCACCGAGGGCAAAAGGCGTGTCCATAAACCACTCGCCGCCGAGTACGCCCATGGCTGTGGACTTACCAGCGCCCTGCCCGCCTTCGAGGATCATCACCGAGTCGGCCTTACAGCCTGGGCGCATCACCCGTGCGACTGCGGAGATCAGCCAGCGCTTGCCGACCTTGGCCGAGTACTCGCTGGCGTTGACGCCCAGCACGTCGGTCAGCCAGGTTTCAATACGAGGTACGCGGTCCCATTCCAGCTTTTCCAGATACTCGCGCACCGGGTGAAAGGCATGGTCGTGGGCAACCACGCTGACCGCCTCGATCACATGGGACGCCTTCACACGCAGGTTGTACTGCTGCGCGAGCCACTTCATCACCCGCATATCGTCGATATCGGCCCAGTCACCGGCACCGCCGCCGAAGGGCGCAGACCGCAGCTTGACGATCTTGGAGCTGAACACGCTGTAGCCAATAACACCGGCCCAGCGTTCGTCATTACCCAGGATCAGCTCGACGTTTTGCATGTGCGCGATCAGGGAGCCGTTTTCGGTGCGGGCGAGCTGATCCTTCCAACCACCCGCTGCAGGAGGATTGACCACCGCCAGCACCTGGCGGCGGACGGCCTCCAATCCCTCGGCGACGTGCAAGTCGTTGAAGTCGGTCCACTTGATCTCGCGTTCGCCAGAAAACACCGGGGCAACTACCTGGCCGCCGACAATCAGCGCGGCGTTGTTGGCCTTCTCTTCACCGGGGTTCCAGGGGTCACCGTTGGGGCGTTTGGTCTTCCAGTCGTCATCGCGACAGACGATCAGCGGGCAGCCGGGAAAACGCTCACGCATGGCCTTGGAGACTGGCAGCAAGTTGCCCGCATCAAAAGCGATAGCTACCGTGAGTGAAGTCGCCATGTGCAGGCTGGCGCCCGTGGCGTACCCCTCACACACCAGCACAGGCTCACCGGGTTCAGGGTGCGGGCCGATCAGGTGGAAGGCGCCCTCTTTCGACATGCCGGCGGGCCAATACTCTTTGTCGCGCCCGGTGTCCTCTCGCGCCGCTGGATAGATCACCTGCAGGCCGACGATCTGGTCGCGCACATTACACATGGGTACCAAAAATGCGCCGGTGCGTGGCGCATAGCGAACCTTGAAGCCAACGATCTGCTTTCGATCCAGATAGGCGCTCTTACCCTTTTCGGGCATGCGCTTGAACAAGCCCGAAGCGCGGCTGGCTGCTCGGCGAGATCTGTTTGCAGCGCTCTCAGCGGCCTTGCGCTTGCTCTCTTCCTGCCGGGCGCGCATAACCTCACGCTCTTCAGGAGTCAAACGCCCCGGTTTAACTTTAATTTTCTGGGTGTCGCCCGAACGCCAGTCGCCGAAACTGCCGAAGATCAGCGTTTCGTTTTTCTGAGTGCGGTGTTCGTGAGCGACATACCAACCGTTCTTTTCCTTGCCCTTGTCTTGGGAGGTTTTGCAGCGGGTCAGCTTGCCGAAAACCAAAGGCTCCTCGGGCTCCAATCCATAGTCTGCAAACTGACCGAGGACGTCCTTCAATACCTCATCGGACATAACGCGCCTTCCTTGCTTCGTCGAGCGATTGGCAAGTCACGCACTGGGTACAGCCGGGGCTGGCAAGGCGGCGCGCCAACGGGATTGGCGTGTCGCACTCTTCACAGAACAGGAATGAATACGCCACAGGCGCGGGTTTATTGGCAGCACGTGCAGCGAGGGCTTGGTCCAGGCGCTCTTGCACCAGGTCGTTGGCGAAGTCAGCGATATCAGCCACGGTCCGTCCCCCGCGTTGTCTGGTTGACATACTTGGCGCGGTTGAACATCCCCAGCAGCCCTTGTATGCCGCGAAACACCTGCAGGCGAATCTCGGCCAGTTCCTGATCGCTCACAACGCCGTCGCCAATGCTCTTGGCCCAGGTGTCGGCCAGGTCAGCCACCTGCCGGAAGTACGAGGCAATCCCGGTGGTGAGCGTTTCGGGCATGTCGCTGGTATAGGTTTCGGCCAGCTCCTGCCAGGTCGTGTCGCCGACCAGAGCGTGCACCGCATCGAGAATGCGACGGTCCTTGGTCAGTTCGAGGATCTCGCCAAACTCTTGGATATTGACGGTGTGAGACGGATGGGTGGGAGACAACTTGTGCTGCAACGTGGTGGCATTTCTGCCGGTGGTGGCGGCAATTGCAGCGGCACCGCCGGGATAGTCCCGTGCGGCGTGGTACAGAGCTAATTCGAGCGTCAAGACTTCCCTTTGCGCTCGATCAACACAGCTTAAAATGACTCGGCTCATGGCATTAATCCTACAAAGTTGCCAGTGCCGCGCGACATGCAGTGGTGTTACATTGGCCGCGCGGCTTGAAAGGGCCCAAACGCCGGCCAGATCTTAGGGATCGAAACCGGCACCGTGCCGAGGCGAACAATCCGTTGTTCACCTCTGGCGCAACAGCTGCCCAATCTGTGGTGGAAAAGGCAGCAACCCAAGGCATCCGTGCCTTGGAAGCGCGCTAAAGAGAGGTGGTTTGCATGTGGTGTGCCCGCAACTCTTTATCGCGACCCGACAGCACTGTGGTGGTGTGTGCCGGGAGGAACTGGGCGGCCCTTGGGTCGCCTTTTTTCTTGCTAGGCTTCCGCTTTTTGAGGGGCCGAAACGTTCAGCAGCCAAGCTGCTTGGAAGGCATTGCCTTTCTGTTTTGCTGCTGTAGCGAGCAGCTCGGCATATTTGGTTTCACCTGTGTAATCGGTTCGCGGCAGGCATGCCGCCTGACGCCATTTGTTCAACGCTTGATAGCTTCGATTGCACACCTTCGCGGCGGTCCCAATGCCGCCTACAGCTTCAAAAGCGAACGCGATCGCGCTTGGAAAATTTGCAGGATCCAACATGACAACCCCCTATTATCAACTATCGGTTGATTTTATACATCAACTGACAATTGCGCAATGTTTATGACACTCTCAACTTATGGTTGATAAAAATAGACTCCGCGCAGCTTTCAGCGAGCGCCTACACGAAGCCTTAGACGATGCCGGTGTTCGCACCCGGGGTCGTGGTGTGGACATCCATCGCCAATTGAAGAGCTTAGGGGTGGGGAAAACCACTCAGGCTATTAGTAAGTGGCTAAATGGGGAGGCAATGGCCGAAGCTGATAGCATTGCTGCACTCTGCACATGGCTAAATGTACGCAGGGAATGGTTGGAATATGGAGTGTTGCCAAAAGAGGCTGGCGAAAATAACGTTCGCAAATTTACAGGTGGTGAGGGGGGCAACGTTATTGAGGTCACTCAGCGCTTTGGGAAAGTGCCACTTATTTCTTGGGTGCAAGCCGGAGCTTGGTGTGAAGCTATCTCAAATTTTGAGGTCTATGATGCGGACTCATGGCTTTCCTGCCCAGTCGCAATCAGCAGCCATGGGTACGCGCTGAAAGTGCTTGGCGACTCTATGACAAATCCCGGCCCCGGCCGCAGTTATCCTGCGGGATGCATCATATTCGTTGATCCCGAGGCAGAAACTAAAACCGGAGACCGAGTTATTGCTCGCCTGCCTAGAACAAATGAGGCAACTTTCAAGGTGTTGGTTGAAGATGCAGGGCGGCAGTTTTTGCGACCCATTAACCCTCAATATCCAATTATCGAGATTTCCGAGGAAACGCACATCTGCGGGAAAGTTGTCGGGGCCTTCATGAGTGAATGACCCCTGGGAAACTCAGCTATTCTACACCATAAAGATCTTTAACCCTTTTAGCATTCAAAGTGCTTTCATTGGCAACTTTCTTAAGCGCTTGAGTCACAACCTCAAGAAACTTATTGAGCTCGAGCCTCTGGGCATCTGTTTGAGTTCGGTACCCCTTGAACAAAAACAGACCTTTACGTATCTTCAGATTTAAATTCTCAGGATTTGACTTCATCCAACTATAATACTCATCAACAGTGCGCCGCTTAAGAAAAGTATAATCCTCATCACTCCAGAATTTACTGTTTGCTATGCGTTGCGTTACATCATCGATATCCTTAACTTTCTCTTCAACGACAACAGTTTCAAATGCTTCTCTTAGCTTTTGGTTTCGAATATTATGAGAGTTTCCGTACAATCCCGCGCTTATATCCCGCGAATTTCCAACAATAAAGCTATCAACTATATCTTCAACATCCTCACCTACGTCCTCTAAGAAATCTATCGCTGTAAGAAAATCTCCAAATCCGGATTTCGGCAAACCATTAATTAACAAAGTCTTTAGTGAGCAAGTGATCTCTTCAAAATCTTCAGCAAATGAGTTCCGAAACAAATCCCAAGTAGTGTTCCAGTCGGATGACACGCGGTTTACAAGTTCATTTGCTTCAAGATTTGCTACACACTTGTTCAGCTTTGAATCATCGGGATAACCCTGCTCTAAATACTTCATTATTGGCTCAATCAATACTGAATCAACTAATTTCAACTCTATAGCAGCTGCAGCAAATTCTTTAAACTCTGTACTATCATCAGACTTTGAACTTAATAACGACACCCATGAGCCGCCTGCCATCCGCTTTTTTATTTCGTGACACGATGGGTGTGCACCGACGGAAAAATATGCCCAAGCTAGAACAGCAGCATGAACATTAAATTCATGCACCACTGATAGACTAGCATTAGCTAAAAGGACCGAATGATGGGCATACAACTGTTTAATCTTTTTAATCACCCTTACATTGGTGATATCAAAGGCTCTTACCACATCCCTAGCCGCCTCCCACCCAAAGTCTCCAACACTAAAAACATGGTTAAAATTTGCTTCTGATGCTGGCTTATAGAGAAGCTCTACATCTACCACTTTCTCACGGTATGATTCAAACTGCTTTAAATCATCAGCATCGTCGAAAGATCGCTCATTAAATATTAAAACAACTTTACACCCTTTTCTTTTGGCCAGCTCATCAACGAGCCCCATAAGCTCTTTGATTTTAAGACCCTTGCCCTTCCTTTCGATATCGTCGATACAGATAACGTAATTAGATATGAGCCCACTACCAATCCTATCAAGCAAGCCAGAAAATTTATTTACGAATGGAACCTCCTTAGCCACTTCAAAATATTTTCCAAACCAATTGACGCCATTCCTTGCACCCTGCTGGGCTTTAATAAAATTAGAACTTGCTAAATCTGCTAGATAACTAGCTATATTACTTTTCTCCGATGAAACCTCCTCAACATACTCATTAATTTCTTTATCAGTCGCCAACTTCACAGCACAAGAAAATATCTCATTTTGTATTTGATCTACTGAATTTTTACCGAACAGCGATACGTAGCTATACGCCATTTGCTTGAAGAACTTAGCGCGTTTCCGATCTTGAAAATATGAATTCCAAAAATGCGTTTTACCGACACCCCAATCTCCTTTTATAACCACGACATTTGAATCATTACGAAAAAAATGATCCAGCGATTGATTCAAGTGTTCCATACTTATCTCTCGAGATTCTGTCCAAGAACGATACTAAAAGGCCACCATAAAGTCCATGAACCTCTCGCCAAACAAATCAACCAACAGTTGACATCTTGCAACCAGCAGTTGATATTCAGCCTCACTCTTCCACCACAGAGCGAGGCAACATCATGCACACCACAGCCACCCTGCACGTCCACCCGGCCGCTGCTAACCCCTCCCGTATCTTTGAAATCCGCCGCTTAGCTCAAGATTGCGGCTGCATCTTCATCACGTCCAAACCCAAGCTAAAGCAGCGCTACGCGCCTGCACCATTCGATCCAAACGGCGGAGGGCACGCGGCATGAGCAAGTACAAACTCGACAACCGCACCCTGGCCTTGCTCAAGGCCCAGGTCAGCCTGACAGAAACCTTCAACCACCTCCTGCGCGCCGAGACCCAGCGTCAGACCCTGGCCTTTCGCCTCAAAGTCGAACGCCGAAAAGCCGACACGCTCTTCACTGTTGAACTGGGCAGCGAACGCCACACGCTGACCCTGACCAACAGCAAGAAGATGCACCTCAGACTCGCGGACTTCATCGAAGAGATCGTCAACGGGCCGACAGATCCAAACCTCTCGATGGAACCATCGTCTCTGCCGCACGCAGACCGACGCTATGGAGTGTTTGAGGTTGAACACAAGCAGCAGGTGTTCGAGTTAGTGCGCACGGGCGGCGCACTCAGCTTGGACATGGGGTTTGAGTTGCCGATCAACCTGGCTATACATCGCAATAAAACCCGCACGGGTGTCACCACCATCATGAGCATCGGCGTCAAGAAGCCACGCACCAAATGCTTCACGGTGTACGGCAGTGACGTGGAGATCTACTCCATGGTCGCCGCATCCATCACTGACCTGGCAGCCGTGGCGACTCCCGCCGCGCATGCTGCGTAGGAGGCCACCATGGAACGTAGCCTCGAAAAAGCCGCCAAGTACTTTGGCCTCACCCGTCCCAAGCTCATCGCGATGATGCGCGAAAAGGGCTTGCTCAACGACCGCAACCTGCCGGCCTTCCCCGTCCGTGATCGTGAGTACCTGCGGATCAAGAACGGCAACTGGTACCACGAGATAGCCGGCATGCAATTCAGCCAGTCAACCAAGATCCGGCAAGCCGGCATGCCCTGGTTGGCCACGCAATTAGGTCTCGAACTGCCTGCCATCCCGGCAGACAACCGTGACGTGGCCTAGGGAGTACGCCCGCCAGATCGTCGCCATGTGCACAAAAGAGGAGCGCAACGCCGCACTCCTCGAAGTGCCGGAGCATCTGCGGGAGCTGACCAAACGGCACTGCCTGAATGCCTGGAACCACCCATCACGACTCAAACGCAAAGAGGCCGCAACCCATGAGCAACAACAGCCAAACGCCGCTAAGACTGCAACCCGCGCCGGATAGCGCGACCGTAGAGATGCTGCACCAGCTCTTCGGCGACGTTCTTATCCCCTTGGAAAAGCTGCGCGTGCACTACTTCAAGAACCTGAACGAGAAGACCTTCACCGAGGCGATCAACAGCGGCCGGATTCAGCTGCCGGTGACCACACTGGATCACAGTGTGAAGGCGTTGAGGTATGCGCACATCAAGCATGTCGCGGCGCTGATTGATGTACGCGCTTACCGAGCGGACGAAGATATGCCGCGACCGCAAACCGATTCAACCGATACCGACCTATAACACCAACGGCTGCCACCACCGGCCAACCAACTACCAGGAGCACACCACATGACTGCAGTTCAAATATGCGCACTGATCAGCCTCATTATCGCGGCCGCGATCCTTTACTGGGTCGGCTACAAGGGCGGCTTAACGGACGGTCGGGCTGAGGGCTATGACCAAGGTCACGCACAGGGTTACATCGAAGGAATGGACGAGGGTGAGTCAGCAAGGACCACCGAGTTGGAGCAGGTCTCCGAACGTTGCCGGCACCTGCAACTTGTTTTAGATATCCAGCCACGAGATCGTCTCCCCCTTTTGTCCATTGCAGAAAAACTCAAGCTCGCGGCCGATACTTTCCGAGCAGTGAAATCCGACAGCCAGGCGACTCAGACGCTTGCTCTGCGTGACAAGGCTCTGCGCATTGCTGCACAGATGGATTCGATTTACCTGGAGGACGCAGCATGAACTGGATCCTAACCTCCACCGGCAAGCGCTTTGACCTGTTCGAACCTGACGCCGACATGATTGATCCACGGGACATCTCGCACTCACTGGCCCAACTGTGCCGCTTCAACGGACACACCCGCGAGTTTTACAGCGTGGCCCAACACAGCTGCATCGTCGCCGAGCTGGTGCCAGAAGAACACAAACTCGCGGCCTTGCTCCACGACGCGCCAGAGGCGTACCTGGGTGACATGACCAGGCCACTCAAACAGTGGATCAGCGCCTATCAACACTTCGAGGACTGTATCTGGTGGCGGGTTTGCGACCGGTTCGACATCGCCCCAGAACTCCCCGCCTGCATCTACAAAGCTGACCTGATTGCTCTGGCGACCGAACGCCGCGACCTCATGCCAACCGATCCGGCTATCTGGGATTGCTTGGTCGGCATCGAGCCCATGGTTGAAACCATCCGCCCATGGCCTGCAGCAGAAGCCCGCAACACTTACCACCAGCGTCTGATGGACCAACTCGCTATTGAACACCGGAGGAAAGCGGCATGAAGACTTACCAGGACAACACCAACACCATGCCCGCTTTGCTCCGCACTAGCGATGGTGTCGACACGCTAGAAACGAACAGTCTCTGCTGCGCAGCAGCAGGCATTATTGCTCCTTCCAGCGCCACCGCGGAGGCACTTATACCCCACGAAAAGCTGCGCAGGGCAGCGCTCGTTGATGCCACGCTAAACGCTCAGGAATGCCCGCTCGCGCAGCCTGTCGTGGGGTATAAACAACTTCGATCAGTGGCTCGCGAACTCCATGTTTATCAAAACATTCGTAGCAATGCTGATCTTTTGGGAGCTATGGCCCAGTACAGTTGCGCACCTCATCCTGTCCACATTGGGCTCGGAGAGGAGCCGGGCCATAACTGTGGCCTTCTCCAAGGCACCACGCATAGCCATGAACGGTTCGACCATATCCGGCAGAGGGAGATCGACCGGGTTAACAGCCCTCATAGCAATCAAATGTTCTTCGGCCTCTGTGAGCACCTCAACTCGCTTGGCTATATCGGTCTCATGCAACGAATCGAAATTTACGAACAGCACATGGCTGACTTCGGAGGCTCGCCTGGCAATACCGCAGACAAGTCGAAATATAACTTCATCTCTCTGCCGGCGAGCTCGGGCGGTATCTCTCGCCTGTCTGTTCCCAATATAAAAAGCCGCGCCTACAGCCGCGATGCCTCCGAGAGCCTGAACCCACGCTGCTGCACTCTCCCTAGACCAACCAGTGAGAACCAGCGTAATTACAACTCCAACACAAAGGGCTCCAGGAGGAGACAGGAGGACTTTGCACACCGAACTGGTGTTGAACTTGATCTCTGTGGACCACATAAATGGCTCCCAGCCACTACACAAAAAAGGAGTTTGATCACTTTCGCCAACGCAGTCCATGAGGATAAAAGTCCAGCTCATTCTTTCTTTAGTAACGGACATTCCTCCCATTTACCCATGTTCTGCAATGGTAGGGAGATCGCTATATGAGCGCCGCCGAGAAACTTGACTTCCACATCACGCCCGGCGCTTGGTTTCGACAAGACCTGCTTTACCCCGTGTTCGGCCTGAGCACAGAGGCCGTCCGTAAATATCGCACGCGCGGGCTATGGCTTGAGGGCAAACACTGGCGTTACGACCCTGCCAACGTGATTGTATACAACCGTGCGGCCATCGAGCGCTGGATGGAAGGGAAGCCATGATCAACAAGATGCCGACCGGCGTTGAGATGAACGGTAAACAGTTACGCATCTGGTTCATCCTCAACGGCCAACGGTGCCGTGAGCCACTGGAGGGGATCGCAAAGGTCAACAAGGCTGCAATCGCCTATGCTGACAACAAGCGCCGCACTGTGCTCGCAGAGATCAAAGAGGGTCGCTTCGATTATGCGGCCCACTTCCCTAACTCACCTAGGGCTGTCATGTTCACGGGCACAGGAGGCCCCTCACTGAAACGCACCGTGAAGGAAGGCATTGACCGATGGTTAGAAGTCCAGCGAGCACTCAAAGCGTCAAGTACTGTGATCAACTACGTAAGCAAGGCTGGACACGTCGAAAAGAAGTTCGGTAAACGCCGAATCGTCGACATCAGCAAGAGCGATATCGAGTTGTTCCAGGCGCAGTTGCTCAAGCAAGGGTTAGCCCCAAAAACGGTGAATGATATTTTTACCGTGGTCCGAGGGGTTTGGGCTGACGCCTTCGGTGATGGGATCCTGAAAGCTAACGCTCTAGATAGGATCAGTAACGTCGGGGCCGACGTAGACCTTGAACACGCCGACCCATTCAGCCGCACAGAGATTGAAGCCATTGCTAAAGCAGATCCCGTTCGGCGGGCTGATGCCAGGATGATTGAGTTCAACTGCTGGGCAGGGCTTTCGCTATCCGAACTCATTGCACTTGCGATCGAGGATATCGACCTTGATGCAGGCCTGGTGCACGTGCGCCGGGCTCTTGTTGTAGGCGAGTTCAAGGTGCCCAAAGAAAGACCCAGGGTACGAATCGTCGAGCTGATTGATCCCGCGCTCGAACTGATGCGAGAGATTGTAGCTGCCGCTAACGAAAGCCCCGTTTCAGAAATTGCGGTGATTCAACGCGACAACATTACATCGAAAAAGATGAACGTCAGATTTCTTTTCCACAGCTCAACCAGCGGCTTGCTATGGAACAGCAAGACTTTGAGCAACTGGTTCACCGCTCACCTGAAGAAGGCGGAAGTTCGACATAGAGGCGCAAACCAGTGTCGTCATACCTTCGCCAGTCAGATGCTCTCCAGTTATGTACCTGTCGAATGGGTAGCCCGCCAACTCGGTCACGCTGATACCACGATGGTAAGAAAGCACTACGGGAGGTGGATACCGAAGGACACCAAGAGCATGGCGGGTATGGTGTCAAAGATGCTGGGGTTTAGAGAAGCGTGAATCGAGAGGGGGGGCTCCCCCCTCAATTAAGAAGGCTAACGATTGTCGGGATGAACCGCTTCGCTTATAACTTGAATGATTTCATCAGCATCCATGGTGCGCATCACGATATCGCGACGCATCGAATCAAATGCAGCATACATTCGCGCATACCGCTCAACGGACGGGCAGTGAGAGTTTCGGTTAGCGATCCCTTTAAATTCCGAAAACCGATCCAGTCGCTCCACCATGGTGTGGGCAATGCTCATGTAACGGCCTTCATTGTTCCCATCGTATCCTGCGAACGAAAGCCAAGCCGCCGCATGAGAAGACGACACGTCGACACGTTTTTTGTCTTCAGGAGATAGCTCGGCATACCCCGCTCCAATAAAAGAGAACATGTCGAAAACGTCCCCGACGAAAGCCACTTCGTCTGGAGTAGTAATTTCCGGAAACATCATTGGGTATGCCCAACCTAATACCCACATATCGTCGCAACTAACAGCTTGTTCTACGAGTACGGGATCCAACCCATCCTCAATGCCAAGCTTCGAAGAAATTTGGCAAAGCATGGTGATCGTGAGCTTTTCCATTGTTGTCGGCTTCAATTCCTATACTCCCTGTCGTTCAATTGAATGATGTCTCTGCACCACTCCAGAGCATCATCCAGGCATCATGCACAAAAGCAATTGAGATAGGAATGATTCGGCGCACTTACTTGAAGATAGAGTTGGCCCAGAACGGCTTGCCAGGCAAAGTTTATGCCCTAAAAATGCCCTAAACTAAAAGGCAAAAACGAAAAAGCCCCTGAAATTTTCAACCATTTCAGGGGCTTATTCGTATCTAATAATGGCGGAGAGATAGGGATTCGAACCCTAGGTACCGGTGAAGGTACAACGGATTTCGAATCCGTCCCATTCGGCCACTCTGGCATCTCTCCAACGGCGCGCATCATAACAGTGTGTTTCTCGGAAGCAAACCCCAAATGCGATTTTTTTCCGTGCTATCAGATGCTTGCGTCGATTAAAGCGGTACGCCCAGACGGTTGGCGACTTCTTCGTAGGCTTCGATCACGTCACCGAGGCCCTGGCGGAAGCGGTCTTTGTCCATCTTCTTCTTGGTGGCCTTGTCCCACAGGCGGCAGCCGTCCGGGCTGAATTCGTCACCCAGGACGATGGAGCCGTCGTGGAATACGCCGAATTCCAGTTTGAAGTCCACCAGCAGCAGGCCGGCGTCGTCGAACAGTTTGCTCAGAACTTCATTGACCTTGAGGGACAACTCTTTCATGCGCGCCAGTTGCTCAGCGGTGCCCCAGCCGAACGCCACCACATGGGATTCGTTGATGAACGGGTCGCCCTTGGCGTCGTCCTTCAGGAACAGCTCGAAGGTGTAAGGGTTGAGCTTGAGGCCTTCTTCAACGCCCAAACGCTTGACCAGGCTGCCGGCGGCGTAGTTACGCACGACGCATTCAACCGGGATCATGTCGAGCTTCTTGACCAGGCACTCGTTGTCGCCCAGCAGTTTGTCGAATTGGGTCGGAACACCGGCCGCTTCGAGCTTCTGCATGATGAAGGCGTTGAACTTGTTGTTCACCATGCCTTTACGATCAAGCTGTTCGATACGCTTGCCGTCGAACGCCGAAGTGTCGTTGCGAAACAGCAGGATCAGGCGGTTGGCGTCGTCGGTCTTGTACACCGACTTGGCTTTGCCGCGGTAGAGTTCTTCACGTTTTTCCATGATGGGCTCCGCTTGCTAAATGGTGGGCTAGGCGATGTGTCGCCAGTCGAGCCCTGAATCTTGATCGGCCAGTTGCAGCCAGTCCGGGTCGCACCCAAGGGTGTCGACAAAACATTGCCGGGCAAGCGCCGGCAGGTTGTTCTTGCTGCTCAGATGGGCCAGGACCAGGTGTTGCAAGTCTTGCCAGCCCAACTCATACACCAGGTACGCCGCCTGGTGGTTGTTCAAATGTCCCAGCTCGCCGCCCACCCGCTGCTTGAGAAAGAAGGGGTAGTGACCGCGCGCCAACAAGTCCCGGCAGTGGTTGGACTCGATCATCAAGGCATCGAGGTCGCGGTAACCGTCCAGCACTTTGGAGCAATAGGAACCCAGATCGGTGAGCACGCCGAAACGCCGTTCACCATCGCTGAACACGTATTGCGTCGGTTCCTGGGCGTCATGCGCCACGGCAATCACGTCAATGCTCAAGGCACCGATTTGAAGCTGTTCGCCACCGGCCAGGAAACCTGCAGGTTCAATGGGTTTGCGCATCCCGCGCAGAGTGCCGCGACTCAGGTACACCGGAAGATTGTAGCGCCGAGACAGCAAACCCACGCCATGCACGTGGTCGGCATGTTCGTGGGTCACCAGAATCGCGCTCAACTGCGCGGGGTGAACCCCCAGACGCAGCAGGCGCCGCTCGGTTTCTTTCAACGAGAAACCACAATCCACCAGCACGTACGTGTCGTCATGTGCGACCAGCGTGCCGTTCCCTTGGCTACCGCTGCCGAGAACGGCAAAACGCATCGGATCAGCCCAGGTTGTCCTGAATCACGCCCAACACTTTGCGCGCTGTATCAGCCGGCGCAACGGTGTTGATGTTCTTCTCGACGGTAACTTGTACGCTTTCGCCAACCTTGCTCAAACGAACCTGGTAACGCTCGGCACGGGTTTCGATCTCTTCCTTGGTCGGCGCGCTGCCGAACAATTTACCGAAGAAGCCTGGCTCGTCGTCTTTCTTCACGGCCTTTTCAGCCACGTTGATGTAGTACAGGCCCAGGCTGCGGTTAATGTCTTCAACACGCCAAGGGCCTTTTTCCAATGCGCGGCCGACGCTGGCCCAGGCACGGTCAAGGTCCTCACCCAGGTTCAGGACCACGTTGCCGCTGCCGTCTTCGGTGAGGCTGACGCGGTTAGGCGTGTCGTAATCACGTGCGGCGAGCAGGGAAACCGAACCACCCTTCTCGGAGATACGGCTCATGCTGGCGAGCATCTCGTCGACCAGCGCGGCGTCAACGCCCAGGTTGACCGAGCGCGGTGTGAAGTCGACATTGGCAGTGCTGCCGGCAGGACGCTCGGCGCTGACCACGTAGACTTCACTGGTGTTGCGCTGCACGCCGGGCTCGATGCGCACACGCACACGCGCTTCGCTGTCAGCCGCTACGCCGCCAGCCTGCAGGCGCTGGGCCATGTTGGCGGACAGTTCGCTGCCACGCTGCCAGGCAGTGGTGAACTCGCCGGTCTGCGGGTGCTGCTGGTCAATGCGAAAACCGTTGTCCTGGAAGAACTGCAGCGCCACAGGCCAGACTTCGGCAGGTGGGCGCTGAGCAATGATCCAGCGGTTGTCGCCGCTCTTCTGCAGGCTGTAATCGCTGGCATCCGCTACCGCCGAAATCGGCTGCGGGCGGGGCACCACGTACTCGCCCTTGGCGGTATCGTCGGCGACGTTGCGCGGAATCGGCAGCAACGGGTCAAGGCGCTTGGCGACATTGACGTCCGGCGGCAGTTGCATCGGTTTGGTTGCTTGCGCTTCCAGGTAATCGCTGCCGCGGTCACGGAAGTAGCCTTCCGGGCCCCAGATCCAACCGCAGCCACTGGTGCTGGAGATAATCAAGGCAAGTGCGGAAAGTCCGGCCAATCGCTTCATGCGTAGTGCTTCCTCAATTAAACCAGGACGCCGGACTGGCGCAGGGCCTGTCGCAGCGGTTCGTGACAGGCTTCGCTGAGACGGGTGAGCGGCAGACGGATACCGTCCGGCATCAGGCCCATCTCGAACAGCGCCCGTTTCACGGGGATAGGGTTGGATTCGATAAACAGTGTTTTGTTGAGCGGCATCAGCTTTTCGTGGATTTCACGGGCTTTTGCAGCGTCACCGGCGATGGCGGCGGCGCACATGTCGCTCATGGCGCGCGGGGCGACGTTGGCAGTCACGGAAATGTTGCCCTTGCCACCCAGCAGGATCAACTCGACAGCGGTGGCGTCGTCACCGGAATACAACAGGAAATCGCTGCTCACGCCGGCCAGGATGTCCTTGGCTCGCTGCAGGTCGCCAGTGGCTTCCTTGATGCCGATGATGTTCGGCACGGTGGACAGGCGGATCACGGTCGCAGCCTGCATGTCGCAAGCAGTGCGGCCAGGCACGTTGTAGAGGATCTGCGGGATGTCTACGGCTTCGGCGATGGCGCGAAAATGCTGGTACAGGCCTTCCTGGGTCGGTTTGTTGTAGTACGGGGTCACCAGCAGGCAGGCGTCGGCGCCGGCCTTCTTGGCGTTTTTGGTCAGCTCGATCGCTTCACGCGTCGAGTTGGCGCCCGTACCGGCGATCACGGCAATACGGCCCGCAACACGCTTGACCACGAATTCGATGACCTGAATGTGTTCTTCCACATCGAGGGTGGCCGATTCACCTGTGGTGCCGACCGCCACGATGGCGTTGGTGCCCTCTTGCAGGTGGAAGTCCACCAGTTTGCCCAGGCTATCCCAGTCGAGATGACCTTGTGCATCCATGGGTGTGACCAGTGCCACCATACTGCCCGCAATCATGCAACCGCTCCTGCCGGAAAAAGAGAGCCGTAATGGTACTGGCGCCAAGATGCTTGTACAAGCGAAGTACCGCGCGAGGATGCGTTCTGAACCAACTAAACGACGGGCAATGCCATCATTGGGCCAAAGCCTGGCTTGAAGCACGCTGAAATCAGACCGATCGCGTAATGAAAACGCCACCTCCTAGCCCTTGGCGACGCTTTTCGCTACCCTTCATCCTTTGATCGATACAGCCCACACGGTATCGACCGCTCATCGCTTTAGGAAGGCTGCATGTCCACCCCCACAGTTCGCGAACAATTCCTTGTTATCAGTGCCCTCGGCGCCAACCCCATGGAGCTGACCAACGTCCTGTGCCGCGCCAGCCATGAGAACCGCTGCGCCGTCGTGACCTCCCGCCTGACCCGCCATGGCGAGTGCAGCGCACTGGTCCTGCAGATTTCCGGCAGCTGGGACGCCCTGGCGCGCCTGGAAACCGGCTTGCCGGGCTTGGCCAAGAAGCATGATTTCACCGTCAACGTGGTGCGCAGTGCCGCGTTGGAAAACCGCCCGCAGGCGCTGCCTTATGTTGCCTACGTCAGCTCGGCCTACCGTTCGGACATCGTCAACGAGCTGTGCCAGTTCTTTATCGACCACAATGTCGAGCTGGAAAACCTGACCTGCGACACTTACCAGGCCCCGCAAACCGGCGGCACCATGCTCAACGCCACGTTCACCGTGACCTTGCCGGCCGGCGTGCAGATCAGTTGGCTGCGCGACCAGTTCCTGGATTTCGCCGATGCGCTGAACCTCGACGCACTGATCGAGCCATGGCGCCCACAGAACCCAATGTAAGGAAGTTTTCATGGCTGTAGTCATCGACACACCGGTAGCCGACTTCGAAGCCCAGGCCACCAGCGGCCAGACCTTCAGCCTGGCAGGCCTCAAGGGCAAGCAAGTGGTGATCTACTTCTACCCGAAGGACAGCACCCCGGGTTGCACCACCGAAGGCCAGGGTTTCCGCGATCAGTACGCTGCGTTCAAGGCGGCGAACACCGAAGTGTTCGGCGTGTCGCGCGACAGCGTGAAATCCCATGAAAACTTCAAGGGCAAACAGGCCTTTCCCTTCGAGCTGATCAGCGACAAGGACGAAGCGGTTTGCCAGCTGTTTGATGTGATCAAGCTGAAGAAACTGTACGGCAAGGAATACCTGGGCGTGGATCGCAGCACTTTCCTGATCGACAAGGATGGCGTGCTGCGCCAGGAATGGCGTGGCGTGAAAGTGCCGGGCCATGTAGATGCGGTTTTGGCCGCGGCGCAGGCGCTGCACAAGGCCTGAGTTCGCCCCGCAGCAGCTTGTTGTGGCGAGGGGCTTGCTCCCGCGGGGCGCGTAGCGGCCCTGAAAAACGGGAGCGCTTCGCACTCCAGCGCGAGCAAGCTCGCTCGCCACAATTGGATTGCATTACAACAATGGCGCGACGACGGGCTCTTGCCGTGGCCACGCATCGAGCACTGCCTTGAACAGCGTCGCCAGGGGAATCGCAAAGAACACCCCCCAAAATCCCCACAACCCACCAAACAACAACACCGCGCAGATAATCGCCACCGGGTGCAGGTTGACAGCCTCCGAGAACAGCAGCGGCACCAGCACATTGCCATCCAGCGTCTGAATAATGCCGTACACCGCCATCAGGTAGATGAACTGGTCACTCCAGCCCCACTGGAACAACGCGATCAGCATCACCGGCACCGTCACCACCACCGCACCGACATACGGCACCACCACCGACACGCCCACCAATAACGCCAGCAGCGCTGCGTAGTTCAGCCCGAGCGCAACGAAAGCAATGTAGGTGACGCCGCCACAGATGACGATCTCAATGACCTTGCCACGGATGTAGTTGGCAATCTGCCGGTTCATCTCCTCGGCCACGCGGGTGATCAACGCTCGTTCACGCGGCAGGTAACCGCGCACCCAGCGGCCGATCATTGCGCGGTCCTTGAGGAAGAAAAACACCAGAATCGGCACCAACACTAGATAGATCATGATGTTGACCAGCAACGGTAGGCTGGACAGAGAAAAGGTCAGCGCCCATTGCCCGAATTTTCCGATCTCACCGCGCGCAACATCGATGGCCTGCAGCACCTGCTCGTCCGACACCAGATGCGGATAGCGTTCCGGCAACAACAGCAACAAGGATTGCCATTTGGCGAGCATGCCCGGCAACTCGTTAAACAAGGTAATTAACTGATGCCACAACAACGGCAACACCACCACGATGAACACCACCAGCAAGCCCATGAACAAGGCAAATACCAACCCCACCGCTACCCCGCCCGGCAAGCGCAAACGCTCAAGCGTGGTCACCAGGCCCTGCATCAAATACGCCAGCACCATCCCCGCCAGCACCGGCGCCAGCATGCCCCCCAAGGTAAGCACGGCGGTAAAGGCCAGGAATAGCAGGACAGCCAACACCACAGCTTCTTCATCGGAAAAGTAGCGCTGAATCCAGTCTCGTAACACTTTGAACATCAATCAACCTCGGACGGTGAGTGCAAACGGTTCAGGCCTTGCGCAACCAATATTGGTAAACACCGGCGGCGTCTTCTTCGTGCAACAACGTGTGGCCGGCCAGCTTGGCGAAGGTGCGGAAATCACGCTGGGAGCCTGCGTCCGTGGCAATCACCTTGAGCACGGCGCCACTGGCCAACCGATTGAGTTCCAGCTTGGCCTTGAGCAGTGGCAACGGGCAGTTAAGGCCGCTGGCATCGAGTTCGGCATCAAAGGCTACAGCGTCGGTCATGGTTTTACTCCGGGCATGCATTTGGGCTGCTTAGAATATCTGGTCCGAAGCTCAGTGTCCGGCTACAGTAAGCTCTTTGTCGAAAGGCTCTGTGCATGACTTTTTTGCGCCCTACCCTGCTGACGCTGGCTTGCCTGCTGGCCTCTCCAGGCTTCGCTGACGACCTGCCGTCACTTGGCGACGCCAGTTCTGCCATTGTCTCGCCACAACAGGAATTTCAACTGGGTCGCGCGTGGCTGGCGTACCTGCGCGGCCAGGTCTCGCAACTCAATGACCCGCAGCTCAAGGATTACGTCGAAACCAGCGTGTACAAACTGGTCGAGACCAGCCAAGTCAATGACAGGCGCCTGGAGTTCATCCTGATCAACAGCCCGCAGCTCAACGCGTTTGCCGCACCGGGCGGGATTGTCGGGGTCAACGGCGGTTTGTTTCTGAATGCACAGACCGAAGGCGAATATGCCTCGGTACTCGCCCACGAATTGGCTCACTTGTCCCAGCGCCACTTTGCCCGCGGCGTGGAAGCGCAGTCACGCATGCAAATCCCGATGATGGCGGCTCTGTTGGGCGGCATCATCGCCGCCGCTGCTGGCGCCGGGGACGCGGGTATTGCTGCGATTGCCGGCTCGCAGGCGGCCGCAATCCAGGAGCAACGCAGGTTCTCCCGACAGAACGAACAGGAGGCTGACCGTATCGGCATCCTCAATCTGGAAAAAGCCGGTTACGACCCTCGCTCAATGCCGACCATGTTCGAGCGCCTGATGCGCCAATACCGTTTTGACGCCAAGCCTCCCGAGTTCCTGCTGACTCACCCGGTAACTGAATCGCGAATTGCCGACACCCGCAACCGCGCCGAACAAGCCAAACCTGGCGGCAAGGAAGACAGCCTGCGCTATCAACTGATTCGCGCACGCGTGCAATTGCAATACGAAGATACGCCAGGCCTCGCCGCCAAACGCTTCCAGGCGCAGCTGGACGAGAACCCGAAAAGCGATGTAGCGCGCTATGGCTTGGCTATCGCCCAAATAAAGGGAACAAAGCTCAAGGAAGCACGGGAAACCCTGGCACCGCTGCTGGCCAAAGCGCCCAATGACATCACTTACAACCTTGCACAGATCGAGTTGGACATCACCAGCAATCGCTTGCCCGATGCTCAGCAGCGCACTGATCGAATGCTCACTCAATATCCCGGCAACTATCCGCTGAATCAGGTGCGCGTGGACTTGCTGCTCAAGCAAAACCGTACCGCCGATGCGGAGAAGGCGTTGGACGGTTTGCTTAAATCCCGCCCTGATGATCCGGATGTCTGGTATCAAGTTGCAGAGACACGTGGCTTGTCCGGCAACATCATCGGCTTGCATCAGGCCCGCGCTGAATACTTTGCGCTGGTGGGCGACTTCCAGCAGGCCATTCAGCAACTGGACTTCGCCAAGCGTCGGGCGGGCAACAACTTCCCGTTGTCCTCACGTATCGACGCACGTCAACGTGAGCTGATCGAACAGGAACGCCTGGTAAAAGGCATGATGAGCTAAACCCATCGCCCACAAAAAAGCCCCGCCTTCGTCTATCGAATGCGGGGCTTTTTGTTGGATCAGACTAGCGGATTACTCGGCCAGCTTGAAGGTGATGAAGCTTGCACGCCCTTGACGCAACACGCGCATCGATACCGAGCGATTCTTCGGCAGCGCCTTGGCGATGTCGGTGAACTGCTTGGTGGAGTCGATGGCCTGATTGTTCAGGTGAGTGATGACATCGCCTGGCTGCAGGCCGATCAGGGACGCAGGGCCGTCCTGCACTTCCTTGATGACCACACCGCTTTTGAGGTCGAAGCTCTTCTTCTGCTCATCGGTCAGCTCGACAACAGCGATGCCCAGGCGGTTGCTGCTGCGCTCGGCACCGGGTTTGGCGTTGCCCAGAGCGTCCAGGGTTGCGCCTTCTTCCGGGATGGCGCCTACAGTCAGCTCAACCGTCTGGCGCTTGCCATCACGGATCACTTCCAGTTTGGCTTTGCTACCGGCCTTGAGTGCGCCAACCAAATGCGGCAGGTCAGCAGACATGATGATCGGCTGGCCGTTCATGCTCAGAATCACGTCACCGACTTGCAGGCCACCTTTGGCAGCCGGGCCATCGTCCTGGATCTGAGCGACCAGCGCACCGGCTGGCTTGTCGAGACCGAAAGACTCAGCGAGGTCCTTGTTCACTTCCTGAATCACTACACCCAACCAGCCACGGCTGACTTTGCCGCCGCTTTTCAGTTGGTTGGACACGTCCATGGCCACGTCGATCGGGATAGCGAACGATACGCCCATGAAACCGCCGGAACGGGTGTAGATCTGCGAGTTGATACCCACCACCTCACCCGCCAGGTTAAACAGTGGGCCACCGGAGTTACCCGGGTTGATCGGCACGTCGGTCTGGATGAACGGCACGTAGTTTTCATTTGGCAGGCTGCGGCCAATGGCGCTGACGATGCCCTGAGTCACGGTATGGTCAAAGCCAAATGGCGAGCCGATTGCGACGACCCACTGCCCGGCTTTAAGGTCTTGGGATTTACCCAGCTTCAAAACCGGCAAGTCTTTGCCTTCGATTTTCAGCAAGGCCACGTCGGAACGCGGGTCAGTACCCACCAGCTTGGCTTTCAGCTCACTGCGATCAGCCAGGCGCACAAGAATTTCGTCAGCATCGGCGATCACGTGATTGTTGGTAAGGATGTAGCCATCCGGCGAAATGATGAAACCCGAGCCCAGGGACTGTGCTTCACGCTGACCTCCACCGCCACCACGCGGCGCACGCTGCTGCGGCATGCCACGTTCGAAGAACTCGCGCAGCATCGGCGGCAGGCCTTCCAGGTCGGGCATCTGCTGGTTCGAGACTTTACGGTCCGGCAGTTTCTGCGTGGTACTGATGTTCACCACGGCAGGCGATGCCTGCTCAACCAGCTGGGTGAAATCAGGCAGCTCGGCCGCTTGCGCGGACACGGCCTGACCCAGCACCAGCACCGTGGCGACTATGGATAGGTAAGACTTCAAGCGTGGTATCGACATACAGCTCCCGTTACGACGAGCAGGGTTGAGCGACAGGGTTCAAGAAACGCCGAAAACTGCGACCGACATCTTTGTTCCGCGAACAAAACAAGGCCAGGGCCGACAAGCCCTGACCTATAAAAAACATGGGGATTATTTGCAAGTGAAAATGCTGATCCAGACATTTCATGCTCTCGGCAGCCAACCTGGCATGGGCGTAGGTTGAAAGGTCAAGATGAACATAGGATTAACGACTCACGGCTTGGCGACGGGCTTTTCACCGCGCACTGACAGCGCGATGCGTTCAGCCGTACCGATGGGTATTTCGCCGACGACGGTTACCATCACTTCGCCATCTACCGTATTCAACCGCCGGGATACAGCAACTGTAGGGCCGAGCTGAGTGCGGGTTTCCGTCACGCTCGCACCGTCGGTCGATTCAAGAAACACCGAAAATCGTGCAAGCCCGTCGTCATACATCAGGCTGTCGACAGTAGATTTGGTTTGGGCGTCTTTTCGGGAAACGCTGTTGGTCAGCTGGAAGCCAGGCGGTAGCCAATCCAGATGCCACGCCTGGGTGGCAGGCACTTGCGGGGCTTTGTTGCTGGTCAGGGCAATGGGTGTGCATTCGCCACTGGGCTGCAAATCGCGATCAGTCAGCGCTGCGGAAGTGTTCAAGCGCGTGAATTGGAAGCGCTCCAGCAACTGCCCCTGATCATTGAGCAGAAGAGACTTCAGCGGCAAGCCGGTTTCACGATCAAGATGCAACTCAAAGCCATAACGGTATTGATCACGCGGCGTAATCGACACGATCACTGCATTACGACCGGCCACACGCGATTTGCCGATAACGGCCAATTCGTAAAATTGAGTGAGTTTTTGCGGATCAAGTGCACGCGAGGGCGCATCCGGCGAATTACCGATGCCGGCAACGAGGGTGCCACTGACGCATCGGGTGCGACCGTCGACCCGGACAACTTCCTGAGCAGAGCCGTCGAGCTGCAACAACCGCTCGCTAACCTGACCATTCTGGACACGATGCCAGATGTCATGGGTAGAAAAACTGCCATTACGTTCGTAAACGAACGTGCCTTCGAAGCTTTGCTGCTGCTCTGCACGCCCAAGTCGATTAAGCCAGTCCTGCGCTTCATCGGCATGGGCGGATAGTGCAAACCAACTACTGAGCAAAAGCGTAAGGAGCGGTATGGCGCGCATAGGGCCCCTTAGCGGTTCAGCGGTTTTCCAGGCTTGCAGCACGAGCGTATGGCAGGGCGCTTTCAGTGCCTTTCAAAGCTGATTCCTGTGCGTGTTGGCGCAGGTAGCCTGGAAGACGCTGATCTTGCCAGCCGGATTGCCCCTGGAGTACACCATTGGCCATGGGGCCGGTGGTATCCGAGCTTTCCTTGTAGCCGGCCAATACCGCTGGACCTTTGACTTGCGGACCGGCCATGACCGGTTGCTGAGTCTGCTGAGCCAGTTCGGCGCCCGCGATTTCGTCCTGGTTGTACAGGCGAACACCCGCCAGCACAGCCACAGTCACCGAAGCAGCGACCGCCAAGCGACCCAGGCTACGCCATGGACCACGAGCAGCTTTTGCCGGAACGGCTTCATCAGCCAGCGCAGCAGAAACGGCCGCAGCAATATCCAGACGAGGGATTAGTAGATCCTTGTGCATCACCGCCCGAGCGACTTGGTAACGAGACCAGGTATCACGGGTTTCGGCATCATCAAATGCATTGAGCACTCGACGAAGTTCCAGTTCATCCGCTTCGTTATCCATCACTGCGGACAGCGATTCCTGCAGGGCATCACGACTCATGGCGGTTCCTCTCTTGGCTGTCGCCGCTGTCTTTAGTTTTCCTGCAACAACGGTTGCAAGGCTTTATCGATGGCTTCCCGGGCCCGGAAAATCCGTGACCTTACAGTCCCCACCGGACACTGCATGACGCTCGCAATGTCTTCGTAACTCAGACCATCGAATTCACGTAAAGTTAACGCTGTACGCAAATCTTCTGGCAGTTGCTGAATCGTGCGATGAACGGTGCCTTCGATCTCGTCGCGCAGCAATGCACGCTCCGGCGACTCGAGATCCTTGAGGCCGTGATCACCATCATAAAATTCTGCATCTTCTGAACTGACATCACTATCCGGTGGGCGGCGACCGCGAGAGACCAGATAGTTCTTCGCCGTATTAATGGCGATGCGGTAGAGCCACGTATAAAACGCACTGTCACCGCGGAAATTGCCCAGTGCACGGTACGCCTTGATAAAGGCTTCCTGTGCAACGTCCTGCGCTTCATGGGTGTCGTGCACAAACCGCACGATCAACCCGAGAATTTTGTGCTGGTATTTCAGCACTAGCAGATCAAATGCTCGCTTGTCGCCGCGTTGAACGCGCTCGACCAGCTGCTGATCCTCTTCCTGGGTTAGCATGAACACTCCTCGTTGTACTTGAAGGAGGCTTGCATAACTAAACGATCAGGCTTGCAAACATAGACTCGGACTTTTCGCAAAAGTTCTCCCCCTTCAAGCAAGTTTCCGGCACGCACTGATTTGGCACACACGAAAAACGCAGCGCGGGCGAAGCCGGCTGCGCGAATAATCTTGTCGCCGGTTTTCTGACGCGTCCGATGCTCCCGACGGGCCAATAAACTCAACGTTTTCCCAGCTTTCGGGCAACCTGCTATTGAGTCGGGGCTTATGCAAAAAGTTCCCGCGCCAACAACTGGCCGACTTTATCCCGGCTGTGCACCGTAATCTCACATTGCCACGAATGCCCCGCTATTGTGCCGCTCCCCCCCTCTATATACTAGTGGCCCGTGTGACCCTTTGATTCGCCGATCCAGGCGTCCTGTTTGCGCCACCCCTTCGGATCGCTTTTTGCGGAATCCCTCAAATGAGCCAACAGTTTCAACACGATGTCCTGGTGATCGGTAGCGGCGCAGCCGGATTGAGCCTGGCGCTGACCCTTCCCAGCCATCTGCGCATTGCAGTCCTGAGCAAGGGCGACCTGGCTAACGGCTCGACGTTCTGGGCCCAGGGCGGCGTTGCGGCGGTGCTGGATGACACCGACACCGTGCAGTCTCACGTCGAAGACACCCTCAACGCCGGCGGCGGCCTGTGCAACGAAGAAGCCGTGCGCTTCACCGTCGAGCACAGCCGCGAAGCCATCCAGTGGTTGATCGACCAGGGTGTGCCATTCACCCGCGATGAACACGCGGGCAGTGACGACGGCGGGTTCGAATTCCACCTGACCCGCGAAGGCGGCCACAGCCATCGACGCATCATCCATGCCGCTGACGCCACCGGTGCCGCCATCTTCAAGACCTTGCTCGATCAGGCGCGCCAACGCCCCAACATCGAACTGCTGGAGCAGCGCGTTGCCGTCGACCTGATCACCGAAAAACGCCTGGGCCTGGACGGCGAACGCTGCCTAGGCGCCTACGTGCTCAACCGTGCCAGCGGCGAGGTTGACACTTATGGCGCGCGCTTCACCATTCTCGCCTCAGGCGGCGCAGCCAAAGTCTACCTCTATACCAGTAACCCCGACGGCGCCTGCGGCGACGGCATCGCGATGGCCTGGCGCTCGGGCTGCCGGGTGGCCAACCTGGAGTTCAACCAGTTCCACCCCACCTGCCTGTACCACCCGCAAGCCAAGAGTTTTCTGATCACCGAAGCCCTGCGTGGCGAAGGTGCGCACCTGAAGCTGCCCAACGGCGAACGCTTCATGCAGCGCTTCGACCCACGGGCCGAGTTGGCCCCACGCGACATCGTCGCCCGCGCCATTGACCACGAAATGAAGCGCCTGGGTATCGACTGCGTCTACCTGGACATCAGCCACAAACCCGAAGCCTTCATCAAGACGCACTTCCCCACCGTCTACGAGCGTTGCCTGACCTTCAATATCGACATCACCAAAGGCCCGATTCCCGTGGTGCCAGCTGCGCACTACACCTGCGGTGGCGTGATGGTGGACAAGAACGGTCGCACCGATGTGCCCGGCCTGTACGCCATCGGCGAAACCAGCTTCACCGGCCTGCACGGCGCCAACCGCATGGCCAGTAACTCGCTGCTCGAGTGTTTCGTCTATGCCCGCTCAGCCGCCGCCGACATTCTCGAACACCTGCCACGCGTCCCCGTCCCCGCCGCCCTGCCCCGCTGGGACGCCAGCCAGGTAACCGATTCGGACGAAGACGTGATCATCGCCCACAACTGGGACGAGCTGCGCCGCTTCATGTGGGACTACGTGGGGATTGTGCGCACCAACAAGCGCCTGGCGCGGGCGCAGCATCGGGTGCGGTTGCTGCTGGATGAGATTGATGAGTTCTACAGCAACTATAAAGTCAGCCGCGACCTGATCGAGCTGCGCAACCTGGCGCAAGTGGCCGAGTTGATGATCCGCTCAGCCATGGAGCGCAAGGAAAGCCGAGGCCTGCATTACACCCTCGACTACCCGCAGATGCTGCCCGAGGCGCGCGACACTATTCTGGTGCCAGCCACCTACGGCGACTGAACTTCAGGCGAACCCGCAGGCGCCGATGCAGATCGGCAGCCTGCGAATCCCTCGGCACACAGATCGACCGCACACGCCATTCGCCCGGCAGGCGGTAGCGCAGCACGATGATCAGCGGCAAGGCCAGGCTGTCGGGACGCAACTGCACGCTATGCCAACCCCGATCACCACTGAACAACTGCCAGCCATCTTCGTCCCGGCGCAGGCCACGAATCGACGAACGGTGGGTCAGCAGGATATGTCGCGGCAAGGCCCACGCGGCATGCGCCAGGCACAACAGACTACCCAGGCTTGAATAAGGCAGATCGACAACAAACAAGGCACCCAACGCGAACAGCTGAGCGAGCAGATACGCCGCCAGCAACAGCCCGGAGGCCTGCCAGCGGCATTCAAACGTATTACTTGGGCTGAACACGGTCCAGAATCATCCGAACCATGCGCTGCAGCTCCGGGTCTTCGGACTCGGCGCGCTCCATGAACCAGCCGAACATGTCCTGGTCTTCGCAAGTCAGCAGCCTGACGTAGAGATCGCGATCCACCTTGTTAAGCGTCGCGTACACCTCTTTAGTGAAAGGCACCAGCAACACATCAAGCTCAAGCATGCCGCGGCGGCTGTGCCAGTAGAGACGATTGATTTCTACATCTTCGACCATGGAGCGCTCCTCAAATAGGCGGCAAGTATACAGACCCGACGGCACCGCAACACTCGGCTTTGGTCGCCCCACATGGAAACTATCCATTTACCGGGCGCCCCTCTATGATGCACCCATCACTTTTTTACCTGCGATGAACCATGGCTGACTCTGCTTTCTTCTGCCCCCTGTCACACGAAGGCGCTCTCGCCGTCCGCGGCTCCGACGCCGCCAAGTTCCTGCAAGGGCAACTGACCTGCAACCTCAATTACCTGAGCGAGACCCGGGCCAGCCTGGGTGCGCGCTGCACGCAAAAAGGGCGCATGCAGTCGAGCTTTCGCATTGTGTTGCAAGGTGATGGCGTGCTTCTGGCCATGGCCACCGAACTGCTCGAACCGCAGTTGGCGGACCTGAAGAAATATGCAGTATTTTCCAAATCCAAACTCACCGACGAAAGCGCCGGTTGGGCACGCTTCGGTCTGGCCGATGCGGATCAAGCCCTGGCCAGCCTCGGCCTTGAACTGCCGGCTGAAACCGACAGTGTCGTACGCACCGACACATTGATCGCCATTCGCGTCTCCCCCGGCCGCGCCGAACTCTGGGTGCCTGCCGATCTGGCCGAAACGACACGTAACCAACTGGCCGCGCAGTTGAAAGAAGCCGACCTGAACGCTTGGCTGCTGGGCCAGATCCGCGCCGGTATCGGCCAGGTCATGCCGCAAACCCGCGAACTGTTCATCCCGCAGATGCTCAACCTGCAAGCCATCGGTGGCGTCAGTTTCAAGAAGGGCTGCTACACCGGCCAGGAAATCGTCGCCCGCATGCAATACCTCGGCAAGCTCAAGCGTCGCCTGTATCGCCTGCGCCTCAATGCCGCTGAATTGCCCGAGCCAGGCACCCCGCTGTTCTCACCCAGCCATAACAGCTCAATCGGCGAAGTCGTGATCGCCGCAAAAGCTGACCAGTCGATTGAACTTCTGGCCGTGCTGCAAGCCGAAGCTGCCGACAGTGGCGACGTGCACTTAGGCACCCTGGAAGGCCCCGGCTTGCAACTGCTTGACCTGCCCTACCAACTGGACCGTGATCGAGAGATCCAGCGTTAATCGCCGTACCTTTTTTGCAGCACCCTAGAGAGCATGAATGAACAAGCTGGCGGAAAAAGTCCAACAGGCTTTGGTAACGGCCATCGATAACGATGACCTGGTTCTGCCGACATTACCGGAAGTGGCCCTGAACATACGTCAGGCCGCCGAAGATCCGGATATCAGCATCAGCCACTTGAGCAAAGTGATCGGTCGCGATACCGCCCTGTCGGCGCGCCTGATCAAAGTGGTCAACAGCCCTTTGTTGCGCGCCACTCAGGAAGTCACCGACCTGCACACCGCAATCACCCGCTTGGGCACCAACTACAGCAGCAACCTGGCAATCGGGCTGGTGATGGAGCAGATCTTCCACGCCCGCTCCGAAGCCGTTGAACAGAAAATGCGCGATGTATGGCGCCGCAGCCTGGAAGTGGCTGGCGTCAGCTACGCCTTGTGCCGCAGCCACAGCCAACTCAAGCCAGACCAGGCAGCGCTGGGTGGCCTCGTGCATCAGATTGGCGTTCTGCCGATCCTCACGTATGCCGAAGACCACTACGAGCTGCTGTCCGACCCGGTCAGCCTCAACCATGTGATCGACAGCATTCACCCGATACTGGGCGACAAGTTGTTGGGCGGTTGGGATTTTCCGGAAATGCTGGCGAATCTGCCGGGGCAATACCTGAACCTGGAGCGCGATTCTCCAAGCCTGGACTACATTGACCTGGTGCAAGTCGCGGTTCTGTATTGCCACCGAGGCACCAGCCACCCGCTAGCGGGCGTGGCGGTTTCCACGTTGCCCGCCATCAAAAAACTGCGTGTAGACCCTTACAGCGAAGCCCTGCGTGCCGAGCTGGATGAAGCCCGGTCGATGTTTTACTGATCAGCCGGCGATAAAACTCACACGCACCTTCAACCCCGCCAACTCACCATCGTGCAGGCTGATCTGTGCCAGATGCGCGCGGCAGATTTCGCCGACAATTGCCAGCCCGAGCCCCGACCCCACACCCTGCTGGCTGCGCCGATAGAACCGCTCAAACACCCGGTCACGCTCATCCAGGGGGATGCCCGGGCCGTCATCTTCGACTTCAAGAACAGCCGGCGCGGTGACCCGCAAGATCACATTGCCGCCGGGGGGCGTGTGGGCCAGGGCGTTATCCACCAAGTTGCTCAGCAGTTCATTCAGCAAAGTAGGCTCGCCACGCAACCACACCGGCTCATCCGCTTCCAACGCGAGGGCGACGCCACGCGCGTGGGCCAGCGGTGCCATCGCCATGCCGAGTTCGCGGGCCAGCTGGCTGAGGTCAAGTAACTGCGCGCCGCCTTCGGCAATTGCCCGGGCGCCGTTTTCAATACGCGCCAGGGACAGTAACTGATTGGCCAGATGGGTCAGGCGGTCGGTGCCCTGCGCAGCGGTTTCCAGAGTGCTGCGCCAGGTAGCCGGATCTTCGGCGCGCAAACCAAGCTCCAGGCGCGCCTTGAGCGCGGCCAACGGCGTGCGCAGCTCGTGGGAAGCGTCGGCAATAAACTGCGCCTGGCGCTCGAACTGGCCGCGCAAACGCTCGGTGAAGTGATTGAGGGAACGCACCAGCGGGCCGAATTCGTGCTGCACCTCCACCAGCGGCAAAGGCCGCAGGTCGTCAGGCTGGCGTTCTTCCACCGCCGTGCGCAGGCGCTCCAGCGGTCGCAGTGCCGCGCTCACGGCAAACCACACCAGCAACAACGCGCCGATGGCCAGCATGCCGAGGCGCAACAAAGTGTCAGCCATCAAGCTGCGCGCCATGCTTTCGCGCGCTTCGTCGGTTTCCGCCACGCGAATTTCCGCCATGCCATTCATGTTCGGCTCGGAAACCGCCTTGAGCAGGCTGACCACGCGTACTTGCTGGCCCTGATAGGTGGCGTTGTAGAACCGCGCCAATGCCGGGTAATCATCGGTGCGCGGCGTGCCGGGCGGAGGGCCGGGGAGGTTTTCGTAGCCGGAGATCAGCTTGCGGTCGATGTCATTGACTTGGTAATAAATGCGCCCGGCGCTGTCGTAGGCAAAGGTGTCGAGGGCCACATACGGCACGTTGGCGCTCAAGGTGCCATCCACCTGAGTGAGGCCAGCGGCGATGGTCCGTGCCGAGGCCAGCAATGTGCGGTCGTAGGCTGTGTCGGCGGCTTCGCGGCCGTTCCAGTAGGCGCTCATGCCGCTGGCCAGCATCAACACCACCAGCAACAGTGCCAGGTTCCACAGCAGTCGCCAGCGCAGGCTGCTGGGCTTATGCATCGCGGGCTTCCAGCAGGTAGCCCAAGCCACGGAAGGTCACGATGGCAATGGGCTGGCCATCAAGCTTCTTGCGCAAGCGGTGCACGTAGATTTCGATGGCATCGGGGCTGGCTTCTTCATCCAGCCCAAACACCTGGGAGGCTAGCTGCTCCTTGCTCATCACTCGGCCAGGACGAGCGATCAAGGCTTCCAACACCGCTTGCTCGCGGGAGGTCAGCGTCATCAGTTCACCGCCCACGGTGAAACGTCGAGTGTCGAGGTCGTACACCAGCACACCGCAGGCTTGCTGGCGCTCGCCACCCAGCACACTGCGGCGCAACAGCGCCTTGACCCGTGCTTCCAGCTCCGTCAGTTCAAAGGGCTTGGCCAAGTAGTCGTCAGCCCCCAGGTTCAGGCCGTGCACGCGGTCTTTCACATCACTGCGCGCGGTCAACATCAACACAGGCAGATTTTTCCCACGCGCCCGCAACCGCGCGAGCACCTCGAAACCATCCATGCGCGGCAGCCCCACATCGAGTACCACCGCCGCGTATTCCTCGCTGCTCAAAGCCAGGTCGGCGGCCACGCCGTCGTGCAGCACGTCGACGGTCAAACCCATGCCCTTGAGCGCCTGGGCGACACTTTCGGCAAGTTGCGGATGGTCTTCAACCAAGAGGACACGCATGGATGTTCACCTCATTCGGGCATGGTCGGCGCCACGCTTTGCCGGGCAGTTTACAGGCGCCGACTGCCCTGTGAAGCCCGAAAACATTGAAAGACAACTGAAAGGTTAGTGAAAGCTTCGCCCTTTAGCATCCAGCGACGGTGGGTAATGCCCGCCCAGCTGCCTGATCCGCAGCGCCCGAAAAACGCCTCGACGCGTTTTCGCCAAAATAAGAACAATAACGGAGTACGCAACGATGCTGTCGACCCAGCCCCAGGCCCGCCCGCCTGCTCGTTTTTCCCGTCTGTCCCAGACCGCCCTTGCCAGTGCCGCCGCCCTCGCCGGCTTTTCGCCGCTCAGCCAGGCTGCCTTTTTCGAAGACAGCAGCGGCACCCTCGAAACCCGCAACATGTACTTCAACCGCGACTTTCGCGACGGCACCAGCGCGCAACAATCCAAGCGCGATGAATGGGCCCAGGGGTTCATGCTCAACCTGCAATCGGGCTATACCGACGGCACCGTCGGCTTCGGCGTGGACGCGCTGGGCATGCTCGGCGTCAAGCTCGACTCCAGCCCCGACCGCACCGGCACCGGCCTGTTGCCGACGCACGACGATGGCCGCGCCGCCAACGAATACTCCAAGCTGGGCGTGACCGGCAAAATGAAAATCTCCGCCACCGAGTTGAAAATCGGTGCGCTGATCCCCGAACTGCCGATCCTCAAACCCAATGACGGGCGCATCCTGCCGCAGACTTTCAATGGCGGCCTGCTGACCTCCAAGGAATTCAAGAACCTGGTACTCACCGGCGGCCGTCTCGACAAGGCCAAGGACCGCGACGACACCAATTACGAAGACATCGCCCTCAATAACAAAAACGGTCGTTTCCTCAGCGGTGCCACCGGCAAGCACTTCAACTTCGGTGGCGCAGACTACAAATTCGCCGACAAGATCACCGGCAGCTACCACTTCGCCCAACTGGACGACGTGTACCGCCAGCACTTCCTCGGCCTGGTCGCCGCCCGGCCGATGGGCCCGGGCACCTTTGGTGCCGATGTACGCCTGTCCATCAGTGACGACACCGGCTCTGCCCGTGGCGGCAAGATCGACAACAAATCCTTCAGCAGCCTGTTCAGCTACGGCCTCAATGGCCATAAGCTCAGCGCCGGCTACCAGCGCATGTTCGGTGACAGCGCGTTTCCGTATGTGGATGGCAGCGACCCGTACCTCGTCAACTTCGTGCAGATCAACGATTTTGCCGGCGCCGAAGAGCGTTCCTGGCAGGCGCGTTACGACTACGACTTCGCCAAGCTGGGCATTCCCGGTTTGAGTTTCATGAGCCGTTACCTGTCGGGTGACAACATCAAGCTCAAGAACGGCGAGACCGCCAAGGAGTGGGAACGCAACAGCGAGGTCCGCTACGTGGTGCAAAGCGGCACGTTCAAGGACGTGGCCTTTCGCCTGCGCAACGCCACCTACCGCACCAACTATTCGGCGCGTGATGCAGACGAGGTTCGTGTACTCGTCAGCTATAGCGTCGCACTGTGGTAAGTGCACTCAGGCAAGCAGCAACTCATAACAACAAAGACGGAGATAACCATGACCTTTTCACTGCGTAAACTGGCCCTCGCCGCCGGCTGCATGATGTTCGCCGGCCAGTTGCTGGCCGCCGAAGAACCCAAGCGTCCCGAGTGCATCGCCCCCGCCTCCCCCGGCGGTGGTTTTGACCTGACCTGCAAACTGGCGCAAAGCGCGCTGGTCAACGAGAAGTTGCTGAGCAAGCCGATGCGCGTGACCTACATGCCTGGCGGCGTGGGTGCGGTGGCCTACAACGCGGTGGTTGCCCAGCGCCCTGCCGACGCCGGTACGTTGGTGGCCTGGTCCAGTGGCTCGCTGCTGAACCTGGCCCAGGGCAAATTCGGCCGCTTCGATGAAAGCGCGGTACGCTGGCTGGCGGCCGTCGGCACCAGCTACGGTGCCATCGCGGTGAAAAGCGATTCGCCTTACAAAACCCTCGACGATCTCGTCAAAGCCCTGAAGAAAGATCCGGGCAGCGTGGTGATCGGTTCCGGCGGCACCGTCGGCAGCCAGGACTGGATGCAAACCGCCTTGATCGCCAAGGCCGCCGGGATCAACCCGCGCGAGCTGCGTTACGTGGCCCTCGAGGGCGGCGGCGAAATCGCCACTGCCCTGCTCGGTGGTCACATCCAGGTCGGCAGTACCGACATCTCCGACTCCATGCCGCACATCCTCAGCGGTGACATGCGCCTGTTGGCCGTGTTCGCCGAAGAGCGCCTGGACGAGCCGGAAATGAAAAACATCCCGACCGCCAAGGAGCAAGGCTACGACATCGTCTGGCCAGTGGTGCGCGGCTTCTACCTCGGGCCAAAAGTCAGCGATGCCGACTACGCCTGGTGGAAAGAAGCGTTCGACAAACTGCTGGCCTCCGAAGAGTTCGCCAAGCTGCGTGACCAGCGCGAGCTGTTCCCGTTCGCCATGACCGGCCCGGAGCTGGACACCTACGTGAAAAAACAGGTGGCTGACTACAAAGTGTTGGCCAAAGAGTTCGGCCTGATCCAGTAATCGCCCCTCTTTTGCGCGGCCGCGCCCTCTTGAACAGGGGGCGCGACCCAGGAGTTCCACATGCTCTTACAACGCATTTTCGCCTCGGTGATGCTGCTGGTCTGCGCCGGTCTGGCGCTGATGGCCTGGCCGTATCAGGCGTCGTTTTCCTACGAACCCGTCGGCCCCCGCGCCTACCCGCTGCTGATGCTCGGGCTGATGAGCCTGGGCCTGATCTACATGCTGTTTCGCCCACAGCCGACCAAACACACCGAAGAAGAACCCGCGCTGGACCGCGAAACCCTGATCAAGATCGGCATTTGCGTGGCGCTGCTGATCGTGTTCGCCGGCACCTTCGAACCCCTGGGCTTCATCCTCAGCAGCATGCTGATCGGCATTCCAATGGCGCGCCTGTATGGCGGCCGCTGGTTACCGAGCGTGGTGATCGTCAGCCTGATGGCCATTGGTCTTTACCTGCTGTTCGACAAAGCCATGGATGTACCGCTGCCCCTCGGCCTGCTCGACGTTCTGGAGAACTGACATGGATACTTTCAGCTATTTGGGTCAGGGCTTCGGCGTTGCACTCTCCCCTTACAACCTGGTGACCGCCCTGTGCGGCACCCTGATCGGCACCGTGGTTGGCCTGTTGCCGGGCCTGGGCCCGATCAACGGCGTGGCACTGTTGATCCCCATCGCGTTCGCCCTGGGCCTGCCGCCGGAGTCGGCGCTGATCCTGCTGGCAGCGGTGTACCTGGGTTGCGAATACGGCGGACGTATCAGCTCGATCCTGCTCAACATTCCGGGCGAAGCGTCCACCGTGATGACCACCCTCGACGGCTACCCAATGGCCCGCAAAGGCTTGGCTGGTGTGGCCCTGTCGCTGTCGGCGTGGAGTTCGTTCATCGGCGCATTTATCGCCACCTGCGGCATGGTGCTGTTTGCACCACTGCTGGCCAAATGGGCGATTGCCTTCGGCCCGGCGGAATATTTCGTACTGATGGTGTTCGCGATTGTCTGCCTCGGCGGCATGGCGGGCGACAAACCGTTGAAAACTTTTGTTGCGGCATTGATCGGCCTGTTCCTTTCGGCTGTGGGCATCGACGCCAACAGCGGCGTCTACCGCTTCACCGGCGACAATATCCACCTCACCGACGGCATCCAGTTTGTGGTGTTGGTGCTGGGCTTGTTCTCCATCAGCGAAATCCTCTTGCTGCTGGAAAAAACCCACCGTGGTCAAGAAGCGGTAAAAGCCACCGGGCGGATGATGTTCAACCTGAAGGAAGCGTCTGCGGTCTTCGTGGTAAATATCCGTTGCGGCCTGCTTGGCTTCATCATGGGCGTGCTGCCAGGCGCCGGTGCCACACTTGCGTCGGCCGTTGCCTACATGACCGAGAAACGTCTGGCCGGTGCCAGCGGCAAGTTTGGCCAGGGCGACATGCGCGGCCTCGCCGCTCCAGAGACCGCCATCGGCGCGTCCGCCTGCGGTGCCCTCGTACCGATGCTGACCCTCGGCGTACCCGGTTCGGGCACCACAGCGGTGATGATCGGCGCCCTGTCGCTGTACAACATCACCCCTGGCCCGCTGCTGTTCCAACAGCAACCGGACATCGTCTGGGGCCTTATCGCCTCGTTGTTCATCGCCAACATCATGCTGGTGATCCTCAACATCCCGATGATCCGCATCTTCACCCGCATCCTCGCCGTGCCGAACTGGGCGCTGGTGCCGGTGATCGCCATCATCACCGCGATCGGTGTGTACGCGGTTCACGCCACCACCTTCGACCTGTTCCTGATGGTCGGTATCGGCATCTTCGGTTACATCCTGCGCAAGCTGGACTTCCCGCTGTCGCCGGTACTACTGGGCTTTATCCTTGGCGGTTTGATGGAGCAGAACCTGCGCCGCGCGCTGTCGATCTCCAACGGTGACCTGCAGATCCTCTGGTCGAGCCCGATCACCTTTGGCGTGTGGGTGCTGACCGCGCTGATGCTGGCCTTCCCGCTGGTGCGCATCTACCGCAAACGTGCCCTGCAGCGTCGTGCCGTGGCCGATGTCTGACGTCACCTTTAAACAATGGTGGGGAACACCGCTGGTCGGCTTGGCCGGCGGTTACCTGGCCAGCCTTGTCGGCTGGCCTTTGCCGTATATGGTCGGTTCGTTACTGGCGATTATCTTGGTGCGCTGCCTGACGCCGTGGCAATTGGCGGAGATTCCCGGTGGGCGCAAATGCGGCCAATGGGTGGTGGGTATCGGCATTGGCCTGCACTTCACTCCGGTGGTGATCGAGCAGGTGATGAGCCACTTCGGGCTGATTTTCTTCGGTGCGCTGATCACCAGCTTGTCGAGCATTGTGGGCGTGTGGTTGATGCGCCGCAGCGGTGAAGACCGCGCCACTGCGTTTTTCTCCAGCATGCCGGGCGGTTCCGGTGAGATGGTCAACCTCGGCGCACGCAATGGTGCGGTACTCAGCCGTGTCGCGGCCGGGCAAAGTTTGCGGGTGTTGGTGGTGGTGCTGTGTGTGCCGGCGATCTTCAAGTATTTGCTTGAAGGCGGCACACCACAGTTTCATCCGGCGCCAGTGAGCTGGGCGTGGCTGGCGCTGTTGTTTGCGCTGGGCGCGCTGGTGGCGTGGGGCTGGCAGCGCTTGCGGCAGCCGAACCCGTGGCTGTTCGGGCCGTTGTTGGTGAGCGCGACGGCGAGTGTTGTCTGGGACTTGCACATCGGCCTGCCCGATGGTGGCAGCCAGATCGGCCAATGGTTGATCGGCAGCGGCTTGGGTTGCCACTTCAATCGTCAGTTCTTTCGCCGGGCACCCGCTTTCATGGGGCGCACCTTGATCGGCACGGCCTTGACCATGGCGCTGGCGACGCTGGCGGCGGTGGGTTTGAGCGCGTTGACGCAGCTGGATTTGCGTTCACTGACGTTGGGCATGATGCCAGGCGGCATTGCCGAGATGAGCCTCACGGCGGAGACCCTGCAACTGTCGGTGCCGTTGGTGACGGCGATGCAGGTGATGCGGTTGTTGTTCGTGTTGTTTCTTGCGGAGCCGTTGTTCAGGCACTGGAATCGCCAGCCCGAAAATAATTGAAGCCTTGTCAGGATCCAAATGTGGGAGCGGGCTTGCTCGCGAAGGCGGTGTATCAGTGCCAGATTTGCTGTCTGACACTCCGTCTTCGCGAGCAAGCCCGCTCCCACATAGGATTGTGGTCACCCGCTAGAGCGGCGGCAACCGCCACTCAATCGGCGTCTCGCCATTCTGCTCAAGAAACTTGTTGGTGCGGCTGAAATGCCCGCAGCCCAGAAAGCCGCGATACGCCGACAACGGCGAAGGATGCACCGACGTCAGCACCAGGTGCTTGGTCGCATCCACCAACTTCTGCTTGCCCTGTGCATGGGCGCCCCACAGCAAAAACACCAAGTGTGGCTGATGCTCGCTGACCACTTCGATAATCCGGTCCGTAAAGTGCTGCCAGCCTTTGCCTGCATGGGCGTTGGCATTGGCACGCTCCACGGTCATGGTGGTGTTGAGCAACAAAACGCCCTGATCGGCCCAGCTTTGCAGGCAGCCATGGCTGGGGATGTCGATATTCAGGTCGCGCTTGAGTTCTTTATAGATATTGACCAGCGACGGCGGCGTCGGCACGCCCGGCTGCACCGAGAAGCACAAGCCGTGGGCCTGGCCCGGGCCGTGGTAGGGGTCCTGGCCGAGAATCACCACTTTGACCTTATCCAGCGGCGTGGAATTAAGGGCGTTGAAAATCAGCGGGCCCGGCGGGTAGATCTCTTTGCCGGCGGCATGTTCCTGGCGCAGGAATTCGCGCAACTCAGCCATGTAGGGCTTATCGAACTCATCGCGCAGGGCGTGCTTCCAGCTGGGTTCGAGTTTGATACGGTCGCCTTCGGTCATGGTGGGGTCATCGTGTAAAAAAGAATGGGCGAACCCTAGGAAAGCCGACCCCGCTTGTCAATTGATCTGACACACAACCGCCACTTTCCTGCGAAGCGATCATACTGAACCTTCACTGTCTCGATTGAGGTCACGATGAACCTGCACTTCGAAGAGCTGACCGGCAGCGACGGTGCCCGCTTGGGCATCGCCAGCCTGGACGCTGAAAAGTCCCTCAACGCACTGTCCTTGCCCATGATTCTGGCCTTGAGCGAACGCCTGGACACGTGGGCCAAAGACCCCAACATTACGTGCGTGTTGTTGCGGGGTAACGGCCCCAAGGCGTTTTGCGCCGGTGGCGAAGTGCGCAGCCTGGCCCAGGCCTGTCGCGAACAGCCCGGCGTCGTACCGCCGCTGGCCGCGCAATTTTTTGCTGCGGAATATCGTCTCGACTATCGCCTGCACACTTACCCCAAGCCGCTGATCTGCTGGGGCCACGGTTATGTGCTGGGGGGTGGTATGGGCCTGTTGCAAAGCGCGGCAGTACGCATCGTCACGCCGAGCAGCCGCCTGGCGATGCCCGAAATCAGTATCGGCTTGTACCCGGATGTGGGCGCCAGCTGGTTTCTGTCACGCCTGCCCGGCAAGCTCGGTGTATTCCTGGGCCTCACCGGTGCTCACATCAACGGGCGTGACGCCCTGGACTTGGGCCTGGCTGACCGGTTCCTGCGTGACGACCAGCAGGACGAACTGATCGAAGGCCTGCTGCAGCTGAATTGGCAGGAACAGACCGCCATGCAACTCAACAGCCTGCTGAAGGCACTGGCGCAGGAAGCCGTCAGCCAACGGCCCGAACCGCAATGGCTACCGCGTCGCGCGCAGATCGACGAGTGGCTGGATGTGGGAGATGTGCGCTGCGCCTGGCGCGCCTTGAGCCTGTTGCGCGACCACGCCGACCCGCTGTTCAGCCGCGCTGGCAAGACCCTCAGTGAAGGCTGCCCGCTGACTGCGCACCTGGTGTGGGAACAAATCCAGCGGGCGCGGCATCTGTCATTGGCCGAAGTGTTTCAGATGGAGTACTCCTTGAGCCTCAACTGCTGTCGCCACCCGGAATTCAGTGAAGGGGTGCGCGCGCGATTGATCGACAAGGACCAGACGCCCCGCTGGCATTGGCCGGACATCAACACGGTGCCTGAAGCGGTGGTGCAGGCACATTTCAACAAGGCGTGGGAAGGCAGGAGTCCTCTGGCAGATCTTTCCGATTACTGACAGATCATCAATGCTTTCCCTCAACGGTGAATGGACAATTGATGGTCAGGTTGTCCCGGCAAATGTAAACGTTCTCTCCCAACGGGCCGATCATGGGCTCCCAGAACAGGGAGTCCTTCAGGGATATGGCGTTGACTTTCTCCGGTGCACCGTAACGCAACGACACGGTTTGCCCACTTCCCAAGAGATAAACGCACCTTTCGAGAAAACCGTTTTTGCGCTCCTTGTCCTTGCCTGGCATAAACAGAGCACCGATAAACCGATCAGCAAAATCATGAGACTCGACCTTCGGGCTTTGCCAGAGGGTCTTTCCGGCAGTGGCTTGGTAATGACCGTCTACGTAGTGGATCGCGGAGGGAAAGGGGCAGCTCTCATCTGCCTTCGCCTGCGTGAAGCTTGCTGCTACCAGGATAAATAAGCACATCAGTTTTGTGATCATAACGAGCTAGTTCCATTGACCCACTGATTCACGAAGTACACGCAACGGCTCAACTCCATTGAGGCCCGGTTGAAACACCAATGATAGCTGTCAAATATGACAGTGCCGACAAACGGTACAAAAAAAGCGGCGCTGTAAGCGCCGCTTTAATTCAACAAGTGTCAACGATGACCGCCGCCGCGCCCTCCTCCATGATCGGAGCCGCGACCTGGCCCACCATTACCCCAGTGCCCGCCCCCCCAGCCTTGGTTCGGGTACGGTCGGTAAGCGGGCCGTGGGTAGTAACGTGGCGCTGGCTGATAATAGCGCGGCGATGAGTAGTAACGCGGTGGCGGCGCATAGTAGCGAGGTGGCGCGTAGCCGCGGCCATACTGATAGTAAGTGGGGCCGCCGTAGTAATAGGCGGGCGCCGGAGCGGTGTAGACCTCGGAGCGATAGTACGTAGCACCTCCATCGTAATAGGGCACGCAAGCGCTGAGGGTCAGGCCGAGTAAAACGGTGAGTAGCAGTCGTCGATACATGGCGGCCTCCTGGACCGCGAAAGAGCACCACCAGCGACGCTGGGGAGCGGCATTCAGATTTCACCGAATGACGAAATATCTGACATCACAAACCGAATCCGGTGCGTTTTTGACACAGGTTGAAACATGTGTTTCAGACGAGCTGAACGCCTCTTTGCAGTGCACCCCCGCACCAGCGCAAAGCACACCTACCGATCGGGCCACCGTCCTCACCGCGCAAACCCGCGAGCTACGCAGCTTCGTCCCAGTTGGCACGACTCTCGCTTTGCCAACCCTGTGCAGGATTCATCACAGGTTCGCGGCACCACAATTTGCAATGGCCGACTAGGGTTCCGGCTCGCTTGACGCGAGTGGCTGGTCCGAGAGTTGGCGACCTCCAGTTGAGGTTACACGGCGGGATAAAAGCCCGGGAGACAAGCCACCGTTCACGGTGCCGCGTTGCTCCCTGCTCGCCCACGATCAACTGGAGAAGCCCCATGCCATCACCCCGTTTACCCGCCCTGCTCGCCGCCGCCTTCGCTGCCGTGTTGAGCTTCCAGACCCAAGCCGCCGCCAAAGACCACTTCAGCGTGTGCTGGACGATTTACGCCGGCTGGATGCCCTGGGAGTACGCTGGCAGCCAAGGCATCCTCGACAAGTGGGCCAAGAAATACGGCATCAAGATCGACATGGTCCAGCTCAATGACTACGTCGAATCCATCAACCAATACACCGCCGGCCAGTTCGACGGCTGCACCATGACCAACATGGACGCCCTGACCATCCCCGCAGCCGGAGGCGTGGACAGCACCGCGCTGGTGGTCAGCGACTTCTCCAACGGCAACGACGGCGTGGTCATCAAGGGCAGCGGCAAGACCGTGGCCGACCTCAAGGGCATGAACGTCAACCTGGTGGAACTATCCGTGTCCCACTACCTGCTGGCCCGCGCATTGGAGTCGGCCGACCTCACTGAAAAAGACCTGAAGGTCGTCAACACCTCCGACGCCGACATCGCCGCGGCCTTCAATACCGACCAGGTGCAGGCCGTGACCACCTGGAACCCGATGCTGTCCGAGATCAAAGCCAAGCCGGGCGTAACACAGGTGTTCGACTCCAGCAAAGTACCCGGCGAAATCATGGACATGATGGTGGTCAACACCCAAACCCTCAAAGACAACCCGGCCCTGGGCAAAGCCCTCACCGGTGCGTGGTTTGAAGTGGTCGCGCTGATGAACGCCAACAACGCTGCCAGCACCGCAGCCCTGGAACATATGGCCAAGGCGTCGGGCACCGACCTCAAGGGGTTCCAGGCGCAACTGGACACCACCAAGCTGTTTGCCACCCCCAAGGAAGCCCTGGCCTTCGCCACCAGCGCGCAATTGCCCGCCACCCTGCGCAAGGTGGCCGAGTTCTCGTTTGAACACGGCCTGCTCGGCGAGGGTGCCAAGGACAGCAGCGCCGTGGGCATGAGTTTCGCCAATGGCGTGACCAGTGGCGACACAGCCAACCTCAAGCTGCATTTCGACCCCAGCTATGTACAGATGGCCGTCGACGGCACGTTGTAAGAGGACCCGGCCATGCGCCTGATCAACCGTCGCCCGGAACGCTCCAGCCGCCTGCTGCTGGTGCTGCTGCCATTCGCCCTGCTGCTGTTCTCCTACTTCGTGGGTTCGGCCGAGCGCTTGGCGCAAAACCCCAACGACAAGCTGCTGCCCAGCGCCGTGCAAATGGGCGACGCGGTAAAACGCCTGGCGTTCAGCGCCGACGCGCGCACCGGTGAATACGTGCTGTGGCAAGACAGCGCATCGAGCCTGCGCCGCTTGGCGATCGGCCTGGGAATAAGCGCCCTCGCCGGCCTGTGCCTGGGCATCGCAGCCGGCACCTTGCCGCTGTTTGGCGCGCCGCTGTCGCCGCTGCTTACCGTGTTGTCGATGGTGCCACCGCTGGCAATCCTGCCGATTCTGTTCATCGTGTTTGGCTTGGGGGAATTGTCCAAGGTGATGCTGATCGTCATCGGCGTCACCCCGGCACTGGCGCGTGACCTGGAACAGCGGGCGCGGGAGATTCCCGTCGAGTTGCTGGTGAAAGCTCAAACCCTCGGCGCCTCCACCTGGACCTTGATGCTGCGTGTGGTGTTGCCGCAATTGTTGCCGCGCCTGCTGATCTCGCTGCGCTTGATGTTGGGCTCCGCGTGGCTGTTCCTGATCGCCGCCGAGGCCATCGCCTCCACCGACGGCTTGGGCTACCGGATCTTCCTGGTACGCCGCTACCTCGCGATGGACGTGATCCTGCCCTACGTGGTGTGGATCACCCTGCTCGCCTGGCTGATGGATTGGGGCCTCAAAACCCTGACCCGGCGCGCGTTCCCCTGGTACGAAGGAGCGCGGGCATGAGCTTTATCAGCGTCAACAATGTGTGGCAGCGCTATAGCGACCAGGTGGTGCTCGAAGGCCTCAACCTGCAGGTTGCCGAGGGTGAGTTCTGCACCCTGGTCGGCACCTCGGGCTGCGGCAAGTCCACCTTCCTGCGCCTGCTGCTGGGCCAGGAAACCGCAAGCAAAGGCCAGATCCTGCTGGGCGGCCAACCGCTGGCCGCTGAGCCGGATGCCAGCCGTGGCGTGGTGTTCCAGCGTTACTCGGTGTTCCCGCATTTGACCGTGCTGGACAACGTCGCCCTGGGCCTTGAATTGCCCCGCTCACGTTTGCTTGGGCGGTTGCTCGGCAAGGCCAAACAAGATGCCCGGGAACAGGCCGCCACACTGCTGAACAAAGTCGGCCTCGGCCACGCGCTGGGCAAATACCCGGCGCAACTTTCAGGCGGCATGCAACAACGCCTGGCCATCGCCCAGGCACTGATCATGAAACCCCGCGTGTTGCTGCTGGACGAACCTTTCGGCGCCCTCGACCCCGGCATTCGCAAAGACATGCACCACTTGCTGTTGGAGCTGTGGCGCGAAACCCGGTTGACGGTGTTCATGGTCACCCACGATCTCAGCGAAGGCTTCAGCCTCGGCACACGCCTGTTGGTCTTCGACAAGGTTCGCGTCGATCCCCACGCCCCCGGCGCCTATGGCGCCCGCATCACCTACGACATCCCTTTGAACAGCGAGCGCCGCAAAGCGCTCGCCGCCGAACTTGGAGCCACTTGCAAATGACCGATTCGACTCAACTGTTCCCGCCCTTCGCCGAGGAAATGCTACCCGGCGGCGGCCACCGTTCTTTCGTGCTCAAGCGCGGCCAACTGCTGCGGCTCACCGACATTCGCGGCGGCGCCAACGTCAGCCTGACCCTGCTGAACGCCAATGAAAAAACCGAGCGCCTGAACCTGCCCGACAGCCTCAAATGCCAGCACACCGCCAAACTCACCACGGGCCATTGTTTGTATTCAGACATGGGCCGCGTGCTCGCGGCGATCACCGCCGACACCTGCGGCTGGAGTGACAGCATCGGCGGCGTGTTGTGTGCCTCTGAAGTGGCCGAGAAGTACGGCCAGGGGCGCTATCAGGAACTGCGCAACGGCTTCTTCCGCAACGGCACCGACAATTTGCTGGTGGAACTTGGCAAGTGGGGCCTGGGCCTGTCCGACCTGCTGATGACCCTCAACCTGTTCAGCCGCGTCAGCGTGGATGGCGACGGTGGCTTGCACTTCGTGCCCGGCAACTCCCGGGCCGGCGACTACATCGAACTCTACGCACCGATGGACACGCTGGTGGTGCTTACCGCCCTGCAACACCCGATGGACCCCAACCCCGACTACGCGCCGCAGCCGCTGAAACTCAGCTGGATGAACGCCGATAAAAGCGTCGCCGAACACTGCCGCACCTCGCGCCCGGAAAACGAGCGCGGCTTTATCAACACCGACCGCCTGTTCGCCTGAGGAGCTGCCATGTCTATTGCACTGAAACAACCTGACACCGCGGTGTACCGCGCAACCATTCCTGCCGGCGAGCCATGGCTGATGGAGGTCAAGGCCGGCCAGACCTTGCGCATCCTCGACCTTGAGGGCAACCAGGCTGTGGATACGCTGTTCTACAGCCTGAAAAACCCGCGCGAGCGCTATGACGTGCAACGCACCTTGCGCCGGCAAAACAGCGTTTACCTGAGCACCGGCAGCGTGCTGTATTCCAACCTCGGCCAGCCGATGCTGACCATCGTCGATGACACCTGCGGGCGCCACGACACCCTCGGCGGCGCGTGTGCCCAAGAAAGCAACACCGTGCGTTACGCCCTGGAAAAACGCTACATGCACAGCTGCCGCGACAACTACCTGCGCGCCTGTGCCCACGACGGCCGACTGGGCAAAAGCGACATCGGGCCAAACATCAATTTCTTCATGAACGTGCCGGTCACGGCAGACGGCGGGCTGACGTTTGAGGACGGCATTTCCGCCCCGGGCAAGTACGTCGACCTGCGCGCAGAGATGGACGTCATCGTGCTGATTTCCAACTGCCCGCAACTGAACAACCCGTGCAACGCCTACAACCCGACACCTGCGGAGTTACTGGTATGGAACTGAAGTTCAAGCGCCTGCGCCTTTGGTTGTTCACCTTGTGCCAATCCAGAGCCGGGCAATGCCTTAACAAACAATGAAGCTCCAAATGTGGGAGCGGGCTTGCTCGCGAATGCGGTGGTTCAGCACGTGCATCTGTCACTGACAAACTGCTTTCGCGAGCAAGCCCGCTCCCACCTTTTTGGATCTCCACTGCTTTCGGAATGTGCGCTGCGGACGACCGTAGCGTTACCCCCTTTTGCGGGACGGCCCGCAGGGTTTTGCCATGTTCGAAAAACTCTTGATCGCCAACCGGGGCGCCATCGCCTGCCGCATCCTGCGCACCTTGCGTGAGCTGCACGTCAAAGGCGTCGCCGTGTACGCCGAGGCCGATGCCGCCAGCCTGCATATCCGCCAAGCCGACGAGGCCTACAGCCTCGGTGAAGGCGCAGCGGCCAGTACCTATCTGGCAGTGGAAAAAATCCTCGCCACAGCCAAAGCCTGTGGCGCCAAAGCGATTCATCCCGGCTATGGTTTTCTATCGGAAAATGCCGCCTTTGCCGAGACCTGTGAAAACGCCGGGATTGCCTTCGTCGGGCCAACCCCGCAACAGCTTCGCGTATTCGGCCTCAAGCACACCGCGCGAGCCTTGGCCAAACAGCATCGGATACCGCTGCTGGAAGGCACCGAGCTGCTCGACAGCCTTGATGCGGCGTTGTCGGCTGCCGACCACGTGGGCTATCCGGTCATGCTGAAAAGCACAGCCGGCGGCGGCGGTATCGGCATGCGTGTGTGCCGCAGTGCCGTGGAGTTGAGTGACGCCTTTGAGGCCGTCAAACGCTTGGGTCAGAACAACTTCAGTGACGCCGGCGTGTTTATCGAGAAATACATCCAGCACGCTCGGCACCTTGAAGTGCAGGTATTTGGCGACGGCGCCGGTGAAGTCATCGCCCTGGGCGTGCGCGACTGTTCCGTGCAGCGGCGCAACCAGAAAGTCCTCGAAGAAACCCCGGCACCGAACTTGCCCGACGGCATGGCAGAGGCGTTGTGCTCGGCGGCGATCACGCTGGCCAAAGCCGTGAATTATCGCAGCGCCGGCACCGTTGAATTTATCTACGACAGTGCCGATGGGCGCTTCTACTTCCTGGAAGTGAACACCCGTTTGCAGGTGGAGCACGGCGTCACCGAGCAAGTGTGGGGCGTGGACCTGGTGCGCTGGATGGTGCAACTGGCCGCGGGTGAATTGCCGCCGTTGAGCAGGCTGGCGTTGCAACCCCAGGGGCATGCGATTCAGGCACGGCTGTACGCGGAAGACCCGGGCAAGGATTTTCAGCCAAGCCCCGGCCTGCTGACCCGCGTGGACTTCCCGGTTGCTCAAGGCCTGCGAATCGACACCTGGGTCGAAGCCGGCTGCGAAATCCCGCCCTACTTCGACCCGATGATCGCCAAGCTCATCACCTGGGCACCCACCCGCGAGCAGGCGCGCCTGGGCTTGCACCAGGCCCTGAGCGACAGCCACCTCTACGGCGTGGAGACCAACCGCGATTACCTGCGCCAGATCCTGCTCGCAGCACCGTTCGCCAGTGGCCGACCCTGGACACGCTGCCTGGAAGATCTGGCCTACACCGCCAACACCTTCGAGGTGCTCAGCGCGGGCACGCAAACCAGTGTGCAGGATTACCCTGGCCGCCTCGGTTATTGGGCCGTCGGCGTGCCGCCCTCGGGCCCGATGGACAGCCGCGCGCTGCGCCTGGGCAATCGCCTGCTGGGCAACAGCGAAGGCGCGGCCGCACTGGAAATCACCATGACCGGGCCATTGTTGCGCTTCAATTGCGCAGCGGTGGTGGCGGTGACCGGGGCCGACATTGCGCTGCAGCTCAATGACGAACCCGTACCGATGAATACCGCGCTGCTGATCAAGCCGGGCTCGACCTTGAGCGTTGGCGCTGTCGTCGCAGCCGGCACGCGCAGCTATCTGTGTGTACGCGGTGGGCTGCAAGTGCCGGACTACCTGGGCAGTAAAAGCACCTTCACCCTCGGCCAGTTCGGCGGGCATGGCGGGCGGGCCCTGCGCGCCGGGGATGTGTTGCATCTGTTGCCATTGGTGGACGCCAACGCCGGTCAGCAATTGACCCCGGAACCGCTGGCACAGGTGCGCACGTTACGCGTGATCTATGGCCCGCACGGCGCACCGGAGTACTTCAAGCCCGAGTACATCGACACTTTCTTTGCCACGCACTGGGAGGTGCATTTCAACTCCAGCCGCACCGGCGTTCGATTGATCGGGCCCAAGCCTGCGTGGGCGCGAACTGACGGCGGTGAAGCGGGCCTGCATCCATCGAACATCCATGACAACCCCTACGCCATCGGCGCCGTGGATTTCACCGGGGACATGCCGGTGATCCTTGGGCCAGACGGGCCGAGTCTGGGTGGGTTTGTATGCCCGGTGACGGTGATCGAGGCAGACCTTTGGCAGCTCGGGCAACTCAAAGCGGGCGACAAAATCCGTTTTGAACCTGTTGACCTCACCACCGCCCGATCCCTTGCCCTGAAATGGGACCAGTGTGGGAGCTGGCTTGCCTGCGATACGGGCAACTCGGTCCTTCAGACAGACCACAGTGATGCCATCGCGGGCAAGCCCGGCTCCCATATTGATCTCCATTCACTTCAGATCGAGTCGCCAGTGGTATTGGATGTAGGTCAAAACGACACTCGCCTGGTAGCCCGCCTTGCAGGCGACACCCACCTATTGCTGGAAATCGGCGCCGCCGAACTCGACCTGGTCTTGCGCTTTCGCGGCCATGCCCTGATGCAAGCGCTCGAGGCCCGCGCCTTGCACGGCGTGATCGACCTGACCCCTGGCATCCGCTCGTTGCAAATCCACTATCAGCCCGAAGCACTGCCGCTGGCTGATCTGTTGCCGCTGATCACCCGTGAATGGTCCGCCGTGTGCGCCACGCAAAACCTGCAAGTGCCCTCGCGCATCGTGCACCTGCCGCTGTCCTGGGACGACCCGGCCTGCCAGCTCGCCATCGAGAAATACATGACCACCGTGCGCAAGGACGCGCCCTGGTGCCCGAGCAATCTTGAGTTCATCCGCCGCATCAATGATCTGGCAAACCTCGACGAAGTGCGCCACACGGTGTTCGACGCCAGCTACCTGGTGATGGGCCTGGGCGACGTTTACCTGGGCGCACCGGTGGCCACGCCGCTGGACCCACGCCACCGTTTGGTCACCACCAAATACAACCCGGCGCGCACCTGGACCGCCGAAAACTCGGTGGGCATCGGCGGCGCCTATTTGTGTGTGTATGGCATGGAAGGCCCCGGCGGCTACCAGTTTGTAGGGCGCACCTTGCAGATGTGGAACCGCTATCGGGAAGTCGCGGCGTTTGATGGCAAGCCGTGGTTGCTGCGGTTTTTCGACCAGATCCGGTTCTATCCGGTGAGCGCCGATGAGTTGGTCAAGATACGGCGAGATTTCCCGCTCGGGCGCTTTGAATTGAGCATCGAACACGGCCAGCTGAACCTGGCGGACTATCAGGATTTTCTGGCGCGGGAAGCATCAAGCATCGGTGCGTTTCGTGAGCATCAGCAGCACGCTTTCAATGCCGAGCGCGAACGCTGGATTGCCAGCGGCCAAGCGCATTTTGACAGCGAGGAACAAGCGCCTCCCTTGAGTGATGACACGCCATTGCGTGCCCATGAATGCAGCATCGACAGCCCGATCGCCGGCAACCTTTGGCAGGTGCAGATTGCGCTGGGCGAGCAGGTCAAACCCGGTGATGTGCTGGTGGTCCTGGAGTCAATGAAGATGGAGATTCCCGTGCTCGCGCCCTTCGCCGGCACCGTGAGCGAGATCCCCGTGCAACCCGGCAGCAGCATTGGCGCCGGGCAACGCGTCGTGGTGCTGGAACGTGACTGACTTTTCTTTTTCGACAGGCGGACAAGCCATGAATCTGCAACTGGACACCCTGCGCAAGGCCTACCTCGGCGGCGACACCACGCCACGCGTCGTGCTGCTGCAACTGCGTGAAAAAGCCGCGCAGTTGAACCCTGACTATCATCTGTTTATCCACCTGCTCAGCGTGGCGGAACTGGAGCCGTACCTGCTGGCACTCGAAGGTCGTGATCCCTCGCAATTGCCCCTGTACGGTGTGCCGTTTGCCATCAAGGACAACATCGATCTGGCCGGCATTCCCACCACGGCAGCCTGCCCGGCGTTTGCTTATGTGCCGCAGCACAGTGCAACGATTGTCGAGCAGTTGATCACCCTCGGCGCGGTGCCGCTGGGCAAGACCAACCTGGATCAATTTGCCACCGGGCTCAACGGTAGTCGCTCGCCCTACGGCGCCTGCCCCAACAGCGTGTTGCCTGATTATCCGGCGGGCGGTTCCAGTGCGGGGTCATCGTTGGCGGTCGCGCTGGGCGTCGCGAGTTTTGCGTTGGGCACCGACACCGCCGGTTCCGGGCGTGTGCCGGCGGCGTTGAATAACCTGGTGGGGCTCAAGGCGAGCAAGGGGTTGATCTCCACGGCGGGCGTGGTGCCGGCTTGCCGCACGCTGGATTGCGTCACCACATTTACCCGCACGGCACGGGAGGCCAGCCAGTTGCTGGCGCTGACCGCCAGGCTGGACCCGCGGGACGCCTACAGCCGCCAGAACCCGGCATGGAATGACGCTTCGGCGTTTGGCGCGCCTAGGCCGTTTCGCTTTGGCGTGCCGCGTCAGGAGGATCTGGAGTTCTTCGGCTGCGAACAAGGCCCACCGCTGTTTCAGCAGGCCATCGCGCGCATGATTGCACTGGGCGGCGAACCGGTCGCGCTGGACCTGTCGCCCTTCCTTGAAGCCGCGCGCCTGCTCTATGAAGGGCCGTGGGTGGCCGAGCGCTACAGTGTCGCGGGCGAGTTGATGGAGCGCGACCCCGAAGCCGTGCTGCCGGTGATTCGCGCAGTGTTGGCCAAAGCCCCGGCGGTCACGGGCGTCGACACCTTCCGCGCGCACTACCGTTTGCAAGTCTTGAAAGCGCAGTGTGACCGCTTGTTGGAAGGCCTCGATTGCGTACTGACACCGACCATCGGCCGCCCGGTGACCCTGGCAGAATTGCAGGCAGAACCGGTGCTGCGCAATGCCGAACTGGGCTACTACACCAACTTCATGAACCTGCTGGACTATGCCGCCGTCGCAGTACCCAGCGCGATGATGAGCAACGGTTTGCCCTGGGGCGTGACGCTGTTCGGCCGCGCATTTACCGACCAATACCTGCTCGGCGTGGCGGACGCCTTGCAGCGCCAGCAGGAGGCGTCATTCAGCGTTCCCGCAGGCATCGCCAGCCATGACGGCACGCGGTTGGTGGTGTGCGGCGCGCACCTGCAAGGGCTGGCGCTCAATGGCCAGTTGCTGCGCCGGGGGGCGCGCTTGCTGGAATGCACCCACAGCTCGGCGGATTATCAACTGTTCGCCCTGGCAGGCGGGCCGCCGTATCGGCCAGGCATGCTGCGGGTCAGCGAAGGTGGCGTGGCGATCGAAGTGGAAGTGTGGGAATTGCCAAGCCGCGAGTTGGGTTCTTTCCTCACGGGCATCCCTGCGCCCCTGGGGCTGGGCAAGGTGCAACTGGCGGACGGGCGTTGGGAAACCGGTTTTATCTGCGAACCCTATGGCCTGAGCGGCGCCGTGGATATCAGCCACTTCGGCGGCTGGCGTGGCTACCTGCGAAGCTTGCAATAGCGGGGCGGCGCTGTATCGTGCAGGGAACTCCGGGGCCCTGCCCGATGCCTGCCTGAACCGAACGATGACCACGCCAACCCTTTGCCCCGCCTGCGGCGCCCGCAACGACTGCGCCCTGGCCGACCCGCGCACCGCCGCCCAGGCCTGCTGGTGCTTCAGCGTCACCATTGAGCCGGCCGTGCTCCAAGCCCTGCCGGACGAGCTGCGCAACAAAGCCTGCCTGTGCCCGCGTTGCGCCCGGGTGGATGCGCAATTGCGTGAGGCTCAACAGCCGTAATGCGCGTAGATCGTTTTCTCAGCAACCTGCCGCGTTTCAATCGCCAGCAGGTGCGCCTGTTGCTGGTCGAACGGCGGATCACCGTTGATGGCATCGCCGTCAGTAATCCGCACCATGAAGTCCGCGAATTCAGCCGCGTGTGTGTCGACGAGGAGGTGCTGCAAGCCGGTAAACCCGCGCGGTATTTCATGCTGCACAAACCTCAAGGCTGTGTGAGCGCCACCGCCGACCCGGTGCATGCCACCGTGCTCGATTTGCTTGCGGAACCGGACAAGGGCGAACTGCATATCGCCGGCCGCCTGGACTTCAACACCACCGGGCTGATGCTGATCACCAACGATGGCCAATGGTCGCGGCGCCTGACGCAGCCGCAGACCAAATTGCCCAAGGTCTACCTTGTGGACACAGAGCAGGACATTACCCCGGACTATGCGGTGACCTTCAAGGCTGGCCTGTATTTCGCCTTTGAAGACCTCACCACCCAACCTGCCGAGCTGGAACTGCTGGGCCCCCGGACCGCGCGTTTGAGCATCATCGAGGGCCGCTATCACCAGGTGAAGCGCATGTTCGGGCATTTCGATAACAAGGTTATCGGCCTGCATCGCGAACGAATGGGGCCTCTGGTGCTGGATGCCACGCTGGCGCCAGGCGAGTACCGGGCGTTGACTGACGACGAAATACGACAGGTCTGACGACCGTTCGGCCGGTGATGGCAAAAAACCTGCCCGGCGCCTTGCGGGGTAGCATATCGGCTGCTTGAATCCATCTTGCCAGCCAGATTATGACTGGCGAGTCGCCTATAACCTCCAAGAAACACCTTGCCCCGCCCGCGCTTGATCTACGGGCCTCTCAGGCAAACAGCCCGCCATAACAACACCCGTCGGCCAGCCGCTATCGGACCGGCATGGGCGCTCATCTTCCAGGCGTATGCCTACCTGTCACAAAGCTCGTGCAGAGTGATCTGCGCGCACTACCCGCTTGCCAGGAGTCTTACGACATGAGGCCAGAAATCGCTGTGCTGGATATACAGGGTCAGTATCGGGTTTACACGGAGTTCTATCGCGCGGATGCAGCTGAAAAGACCATCATCCTGGTCAATGGCTCGATGGCCACCACGGCATCCTTCGCCCAAACCGTGAAAAGCCTGTACCCGCAATTCAACGTGGTTTTGTACGACCAGCCCTACGCTGGCCGCTCCAAAATCCACAACCGTCATGAGCAGATGCTGACAAAGGAAGTCGAAGGCCAGATTCTTCTGGAACTGATCGACCACTTTGCCGCCGAACACGTGCTGTCATTTTCCTGGGGCGGTGCCGCCACCCTGGTCGCCCTCGCCCACCGGCCACGCCGCGTGGAAAAGGCGGTGATCAGCTCGTTCTCGCCGGTGATCAACGCGCCCATGCGTGACTACCTCGAACGCGGCGTCGACTACCTCGGCAACCTTGATCGCCACAGCGTCGGCCACCTGGTCAACAGCACTATCGGCAAGCACCTGCCGTCGCTGTTCAAGCGCTTCAACTACAAGCATGTGAGCAGCCTGGCCGAACACGAATACGGGCAGATGCACTTTCACATCAGCCATGTGCTCCACGGCGATCGGCTGTGCTACCTCGCGGCAGCGAAGCAAATCGACATTCCGGTGTTGTTCCTGAATGGCGAGTGGGACGAATACACCAGCGCAGGCGATGCCAAGCTGTTTGGCCAGCACATCGCCAAAAGCAGCTTCAGCACCATCCAGGCGACCGGGCACTTTCTGGACATGGAGCACAAGGCCGCCTGCCGGGACAGCCGGGACGCGGTGGTGGGCTTTCTGAAACCGCAGCGCCAAGTCAGCCGGTTGAGGTATCAGCACGGCCAGACGCAGCATGCCTTTGCCATTTGAAATCAAGGTTTGGAAACCCATCCGCTTCTGTGGGAGCCGGGCTTGCCCGCGATACAGGCGCCTCGGTGTGCCAGCCACACACTGCTGAAGCCATCGCAGGCTAGCCAGCTCCCACACAAGCTGGCGCCAGGCTTGATAAGCGTAACTCACACATTTTTGAAGAAAAACTTCAAATCCCGGCGAACATCTGGTACAAAGTCAGCCGCTCTGAGCGGGTATAGTTTAATGGTAGAACAGTAGCTTCCCAAGCTTCCGACGAGGGTTCGATTCCCTCTACCCGCTCCACTCAGATTCTGCTTTCACGTCAAGTTTGCTTTTGACGCGAAGGCACAAAAAACCGGCCCTTGGTGGCCGGTTTTTTTATGGACGGGATTTGATGTATTGGCTGTTCGCTTCGCGAAACCTGTACAAATCAAAGTTTCCCTACAAGCATCAGTGCTGGCGCTACCGACTTAGCCAGCCGGTGGACGATGATGCCAAACCACTGCGAATTGGCTCCACCACGCATTTGCGCGACCTGTTGAAACGGGTGCCGCCGTTTCCCGGTGTACTGGTGCAGCACTGTGTGCACGATGAAATGTGCGGCGTGCGTGAAGGGCCCATCGGTGCGTTGCGCATTCCGTTTTCGCTGGCTTCGTCGCTTTAAAATGCTGTGCTTGGCTCCCCTTCCCCTTGGTATGTGCGGCCTGGGAAGGCAAGCCTGTTGCAGTACGCGGGCGAAGTTACGCGGCGCGGTCCACGCGGTCTTGCGCCGCTTCTACCAGCATCATTCCTAGCTCAATCATTTGTTGAATGGCCAAGGCCAGGTAGCGGTGTTGAGTGGGCAGGCTTTCGGCAAACTCGCCGGTCATGGCGCCAGCGCCGGCGATGGTTTCGTAGGCGTTGGCGAGCAACGCTTCGGTGTTGGCTTCAGGGCGGACGCTGAACAGGTTTGTGGAAGGGTTGATCGAATCGGTACACATCTGTTGATCCTCGGTAAGGACCACCACTCAAAGGGTAAGGGTGGCAGCTGTACGCAGGTTAGTAGACCGGGAAAATTAATCCGAAAACCGGCGCGCCCGAAGACGCCCTGCGCACAGCTACCAATAAGCACAGGCATGAAAATACCTGACAGCAAGGACAGCCGTACGCCGGATTAATTTTCAACGGGCTACTAAACCCGACCGCTGATGGGCAGCGGCAGACGAACCTTAAAGAGGTCGCCCAAGGCGCACAACTCAGACGATTCTGAGCTTGGTGTAGGCAATGGCGCAAGGCTTCAGACCGCCCCTACCCTCCCCTTCCGTGCCGCAACTTTTGGCAATAGGAAAACCCTGAAGAACGTTTGAAAACGACACGCCCCTCGCATCATTCTCCCTGGCCTTCGACACAGTCATTTTTCTTGCCAATAAGTATCCACATGGATACAGTGAATTCCTGTGAGGCCCAGTGAACCATTTGATCCAGCAAACCCGGACCTTCACCCAATGGCACTCAGCGATACGTGACCTGCGAGCAAAAATCGCCATTGCTCGGCGTATCGACAGAGCCAGCCTGGGTAACCTGGGCGATTTCAAGACGCTGGGCGGCGGCATTTCAGAAATGCGTATAGACGTGGGAGTGGGCTATCGCGTGTATTTCATCCTGCGAGGCAGGAAGATCGTCATATTGCTGGCCGGTGGCGACAAGTCTTCACAAGATGCCGACATCCGGCGGGCAAAAAAATTAGCAAAAGAGGTGTGACAATGAACCAAACACTGACGACATTTGACATGGCCGCACTGCTCGACAGTGATGAAGCGATCAGCGAATACCTCTCTCAGGTGCTGGCAGACGGCGACAACGACGAGTTTCTTCGAGCCATCGGCTACGTGGCCAAGGCCCGTGGAATGGCGAAGATCGCCACTGAGGCAGGTGTGGGCCGCGAGAGTTTGTACAAGGCATTTGCCCCAGGCGCCAAACCTCGATTTGAAACGGTGCTCAAGGTACTTCACTCACTTGGCATTGACCTGTTGGCTCGACCTGTACGGTGCGCCCCTCACTGATCCTGAAAGGCGCAAACCTGCTGCACCACCCACGCCAACGGCAACGTCAACAGCAACATCCCCGCCAACACCATCAACGCGACCGGAACGCCCAGCGCATCGCCCACTCCACCAAACACCACGGGCGCCAGCGCTCCGCCGCCAATCGTGCCGGTGTAAAACACGGCGAAGGCCTGCTCGCGTTTCCCCGCGCCGGCCAGGTCCGGCACAGCACCATACAACACCGACGACGTGCCATTGAGCACCAGCCCCAGCACCGGCAACATCACCATCAACCCAGTCAGGGGTAAGTACACCGCTGCAACGATCAGCAGAGCCGTGGACGTTTCGGTCAGCCACACGGTTCTCATCATGCCGATGCGCACACCGAGGTAGCCGCAGAGCAATTTGCCGAACGCGCCGCCGATGAACAGCATCGTCAACGCCAGGCCAATGCCAGCAGTGCCCGCGCCTTTGGCTTGCAGCAGGAACGGCAGAAAAGTCAGAAACCCCATGCGCACGGCGCTGTCGAGGGTGCCGGTGAGGATCAGGGCGCGCAGGCCGGTCGCAGAGCCGTTTCCGCTGAGGGGTTTGGCGTTTTTAGTGGAGGACGATTCGGATGATTGTGTAGGCACCAGCCACCACAACAGCCCCGCCGCTGCAAGCCCGAGCAACCCAAGCAGGGTGGCGCTGGCACGCCAGCTGATCACAGTGAGCAGCAGGCCGACCAGGCCCGGGATCAGGGTTTTGCCGATGTCACCGGAGAAGTTGTACTGCGACAACGCTTGTTTGACCCCGCCGCCTTTCTCATAAGCATCCGTGATCATCGAAGACGCCAGCGGATGTTGAGTGCTGGCGCCCAGGCCGCCCAACACCAACGCCATCAACAACAGGCCCCATCCCGTGGCTTGCCCCACCAACAAGTAAGCAACGCCCGCCAGCGCGGTGCCGCCCACCAGCATCGGCACGCGGCCCCACCGTTTGGCGGCACGACTGGCCATGAGCTGGAACACCGCCATCATCCCGGAGTAAGCGCCGCGCAAAAGGCCGATCTGGGCGTAGGACAATGCGAACTGCGCCTGCCAGATCGGCAGCAACACGTAGATCACATCGGTGAGCCCATCGTGCACCGCATGGGCGCTGCAGCCCGCGATGAGGGCACGACGGCGAGAAGAGGGTTCAGAGGCAGGCACGGCGACGGTGTCGGTCATGGGGTTGGAATCAGCTCAGGTTTAAGGGGCTTCCAGCCCGTCAGGGCGATCAGCAGCGTCAGCAGTTGAAAACCGATAATCAGCGCCACGCAGCCTGCCCAGCCCCAACGCGTCCAGATCAACGCCGGGAGAATGGCGCCACAGCTGCCGCCCAGGTAATAGCACGTGAGGTAAACACCTACAGCAGCTGCTTTGTTGTCGCGGGCGTTGGCGGCGGTGAAGGCGTTTGCAGCGGCTTGAGCGAGAAATACACCGGTGGAGCTGAGCGCCAGGCCTGCCACGATGCACCACAGGGACGGCAGCAAGGTCAGCGCCGAGCCGGTCACACCGAGCACGGCGGCGAGGGTCAGCAGTTCGGCATGGGGCCTGGCTTTGCTGAGGCGACCTGCGACAGGAATCACCACCAATGCCAGCAAAAACACCATGTAAAGCGCGCCCAAAGCTGCAGGGCCGAGGCTGAACGGAGGTAAGCCCAAGTACAAACCAGCGTAGGTAAACGCTGCGACCTGGGAGAACAGCACACAAAATCCTACGGCGTATGCAGCGAGCAAGGGTTTGCGAAAAATACCCGTCGAAGCCGTTTTAACGGCTGGCGTTTGCCGAGGGTTGGCCGGCAACAAAAACTGAATAAACCCACCGACCATCAGGCTCAATACCGCGAGCAACTCAAACGCTTCACGCCAGCCCACATACTCGGTCATCACCCCCGTGACAAAGCGCCCGGCGAACCCGCCGAGTACCGTCCCCGCCACATACAGGCTGGTGACTTCGGTCACTGTTGCGCCACGCCAGCGGTCGCCGATGTACGCCACGCTGGTGGCAAACACCACCGGGATCAGCATGCCTTCGACAAATCGCCACACCAGCACTTCGGCAAAACTGCCGGCATAGGCGGTCATCAATGCGGGCACCGCCAGCAGCAACGCCGCTACGGCGATCACCGTGCGTTGCTCAAAACGCACGGTGAGTCGGCTGACAAAGGGTGCCGTCATCGCCACTGCCAGCGTCGTGACCGTGATGCTCCAGCCCGCCGCATTGGCGCTGATATGAAATTGCGCGGCAAAGGTCGGCAGGATGCTCTGGGTGGCATAGAGGTTGAGAAACGCCGCGCAGCCACACAGGAACAGGGCAAGACGGGCACAATGCAGGCGCGGTTTCATGAAACCTCTCGTTTTATTTTGTGAGGTCTTTATAGAATGGCGGGCGGGTCTTGAACCAATACCGATTTCGGACCGATCGATACCCCAGGGACCAGGATGCTCGACCTACGCAAGCTGCGATACTTTCTGACGGTCGCCGAAGAATTGCACTTCGGCCGCGCGGCCATTCGCCTGCACCTGGCGCAGCCGCCGCTGACACGACAGATTTCGGCGCTGGAAACAGAGTTGGGCTTCAAGCTGTTTGATCGCACCAGCCGCACGGTGACCCTTACCGCTCAAGGCCGTTCGTTTCTGCCCTATGCGCGCAGTGTGCTGGAGCAGGTGGAGTTGGCGCAGGTAATCGCCGGCAAGCTGGCCGCAGGCACTGCCGGGCAACTGGCGCTGGGGTATGTCAGCTCGATTGCCCTGTCGGATTTGTTCAGCCAGGCCATCCAGGCGTTTGCCCAGCGCTTCCCCGAAGTGCAACTGACCCTGGTGGAATGCGCGTCCGGCAGCCTCGGCGCGCAGGTGGCGGATGGACGCCTGGATATCGGCTTGAGTCGCTTGTTGCCGCCCAACGACGAGGTGCGGGCATTGTCGCTCGGAGAGGAGCGCCTGGTGGCCGCGATATCCAGTGACAGCCCTCTGGCAAGCCAGCCGCACGTCAGCCTGGCGCAGCTCAGTGCCTACCCGCTGATCCTGTTTCCATCGGACTACGGATCGGGCCTGAACCAGTCCATCGAACAGCTTTACCGGCACCACGGCCAGCCGCTGCGTCCCGGGCCAACCGGCCGGCAAATCACCTCGATTATCGCGCTGGTTGCCGCCGGGCAAGGCGTGGCGCTGGTGCCGGAATGCACCCAAAGCCTGATGAACAAGGGCGTGACCTATCGACCTTTGGCCGAGGCCGATGCACGCGCACAGTTGTTGGTCCTGACCCCGTTTGAAACAAAAAGTGTGCTGGTGGATGCCTTCCTCGCCGTCATTACCGAGGCGTTACACACCCGGTAACAGCACCGCAAAACCTCGCAATACCTCTGCCCGACGCCATTCCCGCGCACTCATACACTTCAATCACTCGCCAGCGAAATACCGGCCATCGACCGTCGGTAGGTAGAGTGTTGATAATTTATTTTCAGTGGTTATAGTCACCACCAACACACACCACAAGGAGGTGCTGTGGATAGCCGATATTTGATAGGACACATCGTTGCAGACGGCTGGTACCTGGTGCGCACTCGCGGCAGCCATCATCATTTCAAGCACCCGACCAAACCGGGGCTGGTGACGATTCCCCATCCGAAAAAGGACCTGTTGGACAAGACCGCCAAGAGCATTTTGAAACAGGCTCTGTTGAGTTAATCGTCCCTGGAGGACAACAGACATGCTTTACCCCATCGCAATTTCAACCGGCGACGAAGATCACGCCTGGGGCGTGGAAGTCCCCGATATTCCTGGCTGCTACTCGGCTGGCGATGACCTGGACGACGCCATGGCCATGGCGCGCGAAGCCATCGAAGGGCACTTCGAAATTCTCGCGGAAGATGGCGCGCCAATTCCAGGCGCGCAAAAAGTCACCCTGCATGCGGCCAACCCTCAGTACGCAGGCTGCACCTGGGCAGTGGTCGACATTGATGTCACCAAATACCTGGGCAAGGCGCAGAAGCTCAATATCACACTGCCCGGCTATCTGCTGAACCGTATTGATGAATATGTGCTGAGCCACCCGGAAGAAAAAAGCCGTTCGGGCTTTCTGGCTTCGGCGGCGCTCAAAGTCTTGCAGCAAGACCGCTGACCGAATTCCACCGCAAGAAACGTAGTTTTCAATCGGGAGCGCTGTTCTAGAGTTGAACAACATTGGAACAACGCCCCCCAACAGGAGCCCGCTCATGGCCTACGAATACAAACTCATGCCCTCCCCCGTCGGCCAACTCACCCTGGTGGCACGCGACGACAAGCTCTGCGCGATCCTGTGGGAACAAGAGCGGGCCAACCGCGTGCGGCTTGGCCAGTTGTACGAAGCCAACGACAGCGCAGTGCTGCTTGAAACCGAGCGCCAACTGAAAGAGTACTTCGCCGGCACACGCAACCACTTTGAGGTGGAACTGGACTTCGCGGGCACCGACTTCCAGAAACAGGTCTGGCAGGCGCTGCTGACCATTCCTTTCGGCGAAACCCGCAGCTACAGCCAGATTGCGCATCAGATCGGCAACCCGAAAGCCGTACGTGCCGTCGGAGCCGCCAACGGGCGCAACCCCATCTCGATCATTGCGCCATGCCATCGCGTGATTGGTGCATCCGGGGGCCTGACCGGGTTTGCCGGTGGGCTGGAAGCCAAGCAGTATTTGCTCGCCCTGGAAGGCCCGGACCAGACAGAGCTGGCCTTTTAAAAGGGGCCACCGACAAAACGCATACCTGCGCTCATCGGGCTAATTGTAAAAAGAAATTTCAGAACAACCCTGCGGTCCATACTTTCATCACCCTCCCTTTCAAGGAAAACGGTCATGAAATTTTCCGCAGTCTCGCAATCCCTGTCCCGCTGGGCAGGCAGCCCCCGCACTTTCTACGCCGCGGTGGCGTTGATTCTGGTGTGGAGCCTGAGCGGGCCGTATTTCCACTACAACGACACCTGGCAACTGATCATCAACACCTCGACCACCATCATCACCTTCCTGATGGTGTTCCTGATCCAGAACACGCAAAACCGCGACAACGACATCCTGCACATCAAGATCGACGAACTGCTGCGCGTCTCCAAGGACGCGCAAAACGCAGTGCTGAGCCTCGATGGCCTGGACCGCAAGGAACTGGAAAAACTGCGCCAGGAATACCGCAGCATCGGCAGCACCGGCACCGTGAGCCTGAACAGCAGTTGTGGCGCGTCGGTCGACGATGCGGCGCAGGCCAAGACCGATTTGAACCAGGCATAAAAAAACGGCGGTTGGATACATTCCAACCGCCGTTTTTGCTTAACCAAATGCAATCAACCGTCGCCTTGATGACCTTTGCCGTAGCTCGATGCCAGGGCACGAGCTTTCTGCAAACGTTCTTCCAGCTTGGGCAACGTCTCGTCCACCAGCGCCTTTATCTCCGGCACATCCGACGCCGCGCCTTCCTGTTTGAACAGGGCAATGGCGTCTTCATTTTCCTTGACCTGTTGTGCGGTGTAGGCGGCGTCAAAGGAGTCGCCGTCCTTGAGTTCGGGCATCAGGGTTTCAGCCTTGTCGACGATCTTCTCGCGCGGCGCCACCGGCAGGTCGAGCTTCTTGGCGATGGCCGCCAAGTGCTGATTGGCCAAGGTGCGTTCGTTGATCACCTCGATGGTGTAGTCCTTGATTTCCTGGGACGAGGTCTTGGCGTGGGCCATGCGGCTGGTTTCGATGTCGGCCATCCCTTTGGCCGAAGCTTGCTCGATGAATTCAGCCGGCGACTGGGCGAAAGCATTGCTGGCGCCGAGGCCCAGCAGCATCGCGAAACTGGCGGTGCGTAACCGGATAGCCATACGGCTCATGATGGGTTCCTCCAGGGCAAAAATAAGATCGGAGGGATTTACCCCCGCCCTGAATTCGAATTTTCAGGGCGGCAAAGGTTTAGAAAAAACTCGCCAGTGCGACGAACGGTCATCGCCAGGTCAGGCCGGTTTGCTGCCAAACAGGCCCGGTAGAGCGTGTGCCAGAGCGTTGATGGCAAAGCCGATAAACATCACGCCGCAAAGTTTGGTGATCAGGATTTCATGGCGCTGATACACCGTGCGCACGCGCTGGGCGCCGACCACGCCAATCAGAATCGCGTAAGCCAGCAAACCGCCGATAAAGCTCAGGAAAATCAGCGAAGGCAACATTGCCCAGGTCAACAACTCTGCACGGCTGGACAGCAACGCCGTGAAGGTCGCGACTGCCACCGGGTACGCCTTGGGGTTGGTCAGGCCGAACAAAATACCGTGCCAGAACGGGTGCCGCGCGGCGCCTTGTGGCGCATCGCTGCTGCGACGCTGGGTGCGAATCGCGCGCCAGCCAAGCCAGAACAGGTACAGGCCACTGAGCACACCCAGCACGTCAAAGGCGCTGCTGCCGACCTCCCGCGCGCCGACAATCGCAATCAGCGCGGTACTGCACCACACCACATCCCCCAGCAAATGCCCGCACAAAAAACCTGCCCCGGCACGACGGCCACGCGCGGCGCCAATGCCGAACACCGCCAACACGCCCGGACCAGGCGTAATACCGTAGATAAAACCCGAAGCGAGGACGGCGAGCAGCAAGGATGGGGTCATGGGCGCGACTCTGACAGACGGTTGAATGGTGGATGGATTCTGCACGTTATGGCGCTACGGGTAAAACTTCATTCCTGCATAGGGCTTGGCACGACAGGCTTGCAGGCGCGAAGCCAGATCACCGACATGCGCTTCCAGCTTGTGGCCATCAGGGTCGAGAAAATAGAACGACGCACCTTCGCTGTGGTTGTCGCGCCATTCCTGCACGCTGGCGGCGCGCAGGCGGGTGACCAGCGCGGTGAAATCAACGGCATCGACGCTGAAGGCATAGTGGGTGTAATCGGCAGCCGGGGTTAAACAGCGCAACGGGTCCAGCGACAGGCACAACCACAGGCCGGGCAATGACAGGTAGGCGCCATTGTCCCATGTGGCGTCCAGTTTCAACTGCAACAGTTCATGGTAGAAGCCGACGCTGCGGTGCAAATCGGTGACGGCCAGGGTCAGGTGGTTGAGGCCTGAGAGCATGGTGTTTTTATCCTGTTAGCGTGGGTCTTCGGACAATACACCCTGCACCCGCCCAATCAACCATTGCAACCCCGCATCCCCGCCCCGCCGCACATGCCACGCCAGCTCAACCGCAAACGAGGGGATATGAAACGGCGCAGGTACGGCCACCAGTTGCTGATGATCAATGTTAAGCAAGCCCCGCGACGATACCGTCAGGACCAAATCCGTGCCCTGGATCAACTGCGGCGCCACGCCCCAGTGCGGCAGGCTGATCGCCACGTGCCGCCGTTCACGAATCGCGGTCAATGCCCGCTCGATTTCCGGCGTGCCGCTGCCACGCATTTCCAGCAGCACATGGGGCCGTGACAGGTAGGTAGGCAAATCGAGCACGCCGCTTTCCGGCAGGCTGTTGCGGTCCACCAGGCAGGTGTAATGCTCTTCGAATAACGGCATGGTGCGCAGTTCAGCGGGCATGTCGGGGAAGACGCCGGCGGCCAAATCAAGATCGCCATTGAGCACGCCGTCGACCATGCCTTCGCGGCTGGCCTGGATGATTTGCAGGTCGATACCGGGCGCCTCGCGGCGCAACATGCGCACCAGCTCCGGCAGGAAAATCGCCGCACTGTAATCCGACATCGCCACGCGGAATCTGCGTTTGGCGGATGCCGGATCAAACCGGTTTGGCGCCAGCAATGCCTGCACCTGGGCCAGGGCTTCGGCCAGTGGCGCGGCCAACTCCAATGCTCGCGCGGTCGGCACCAGGCTGCCGCGCTGACGAACCAACAGCGGGTCTCCCAGCACATCCCTCAAGCGTGCCAGCGCATGGCTGACCGCTGGCTGGCTGAGGTGCAGGCGTTCGGCAGCACGGGTCACGTGTTGCTCCGCGAGCAAGGCGTCGAGGATCACCAGCAGGTTGAGATCGATGCGGCGCAGATCATTCATCGGCTGCATGCCTGGCATAAGAATTTGGAATTTAAATGTGCGCGACGAATAGCCTAGAGTCCAGAAAAACCTCTGGGAGACTCAAAATGACAACGTTGCATTGGGCAGGTTTATGGGTGCTGGCAGTCATCGCCGGGGCGGTGGTGCCGTTTCAAAGTGCGATCAACGCCAACCTCGGCCGTGGGCTCGGCCACCCGCTGTGGGCCACCCTGGCCTCGCTGCTGGTGAGCATTATTGTGTTGTTGCCGGTGATTCTGGCCCTTCGTTTGCCGCTGCCGAGCCTGGCGTTTATCACCAAGGCGCCGCTGTGGATGTGGGCCGGTGGCGCCTTTGGCGTGTGCTTTATCTCACTGGCGTTGATGTTGCTGCCCAAGCTCGGCGCTTCCGGCTTTATCGCCCTGGCGATGGCCGGGCAGATTCTAGCCTCGCTGGCGCTCGACCACTTTGGCCTGTTTGGCCTGGTGGAACGCCAACTGACAACGCCCCGGGTGCTGGGGGCGTTGTTGTTGATCGGCGGTGTGGTGTTGATTCAATTCAGCACCACTCCCGCCCGCGCACTGGCTACGGCGGGCTGATCAACCCTTGTCCAGCGTGCGCAGCTTGTGCGGCAAGCCCCACAACAGCAGCGCCGCCGCCAACAATGCGCACACGCCGATCACATACAGCGCAGGGGTGGTGCTGCCGGTGAGGTCCTTGATCCGCCCCACCATCACCGGGCTGACAATGCCGCCGAACTGCCCCAGCGTGTTGATCACCGCGATCCCGCCCGCCGCGCCTGCCCCGGCGCCGGCCAGCAACTTGGGTGGCAAGGTCCAGAAGGTCGGAATCGAGGCGATGATGCCTGCGCCCAGCATGCCCAAGGCGATGATCAGGAAGGTGGTGTGGTCAGCGAAGATCCCGGCGCTGAAGAAACCCACGGCGCCGAGCACCACCAGGGCGCAGACAAACTTGCGCCGCTCACCGGTGGCATCCGACAGCCGCCCGATCACCACCATGCTGATCGCACCGCACACATAGGGAATGGCCGTGAGCAAACCGATCATCACCGGGCTCTCGGTACCGGCGCTGCGAATCAGTTGCGGTGCCCAGAAGTTGAGGCCGTAGGACGCGACCTGGATCAGAAAGTAGATAAAACCGAGCATCAGGAAACCCGGAATACGGATCGCCGACAAGAGTGAGCCGCCGTGCTGGTTTGGCTCATGCTTGGCGATACGGCTCGACAGCAACGCCTTCTCCTCGGCCGTCAGCCAGTGGGCATCCTCAATGCGGTCCTTGAGCATTGTCAGCACCAGGAAACCCAAGCCGATGCACGGCAAGCCGCCCAGCAGAAACAACCAGTGCCAGCCGCGCATCTGCAACACACCATCGAGGTGTTCCAACACCAGACCGGAGAAAGGCGCGCCAACCAAGCCGGCAAACGCCGACGCGAGGAACAGCAGCGAGGTGATGCGCCCACGGAAATGCTGCGGAAACCACAGGGTCAGGTAATACAACACACCCGGCGCGAAGCCCGCTTCCATCGCACCGATGATGAAACGCAGCCCGTAGAACTGCCATTCGGCAGTGACAAACACCATCGCCGCCGTCGCCAGCCCCCAGGACATCATGATGCGTGCGATCCAGCGCCGCGCGCCGACCTTGTACAGCATCATGTTGCTCGGCACTTCGAAAATCACATAGCCCACCACAAACAACCCGGCGCCCAGGCCATAGGCGGTGTCACTCAGGCTCAGGTCGGCTTGCAACTGGAATTTGGCGAAGCTGATGTTGATGCGGTCAAAAAACGCGAACAGGTAGCACACCATGATCAGTGGCATCAGGCGCCAGGCGACCTTGCTCACCAGGTGTTTTTCCGCGTCGATCTCATCAGCCGTGCGCGCGCCGGCCTCTAACGTAGTAGTGCTCATGGTTTCTCTCCAGCGGGCTGCTCAACGGCGCCCGATTGTTTTTGTTGTCTGGTGCGGCGTTACAGCGTGGCGATGTAAGCCGGTGGTGGATGCAGGTCGCAATTACGCCCGGCCTTGGCGACCTGGCCGGGCAATTCATGGCCCAGCAAAGCGGGCAAGCGGCGGGACAAGTGCAACAGGTGCGGTAGATCGATTCCGGTGTGGATGCCAACTTCCTCGCACAGATTGACGAGGTCTTCAGTGCAAATATTGCCCGACGCCCCGGGCGCAAACGGGCACCCCCCCAGGCCGCCGAGGGCCGCGTCAAACCGCCGGGCGCCGGCTTCATAGGCGGCCAGCACATTGCATAAACCCAGGCCACGTGTGTTGTGGAAATGCAGGGTCAAATCGCGGGCGGACACTCGCTGCAACACCCGCGTGACCAAACGTTCCACCTGCCGCGGGTTAGCCATGCCGGTGGTGTCAGCGAGGCTGATGCCCGGGATACCCAGCTCCAGGTAAGCGTCGACAATTTGCAGCACGCGGTCTTCATCGATCTTGCCTTCGAACGGGCAGCCGAAGGTGGTGGCGATGCTGCCATTGAGGCGCACCGGGTGGTCGGCGGCAACGCTGACAATATCGCCAAATGCCGCCAGCGACGCCTCGCAACGCATGCGCATATTGGCCAGGTTATGGGTCTGGCTGGCGGACATCACTAGGTTCAACTCATCGGCGCGGGACTCGATGGCGCGCTGGGCACCCTTGAGGTTGGGAATCAGCGCCACGTAAATCACACCGGGTTTACGTTCGATGCCCTGGAACACTTGCTCGCCATCACGCAAGGCGGGAATGGCCTTGGGCGAGACGAAGGAACCTGCTTCAATCCGCGAAAAACCGGCAAGGGAAAGCTGGTCGATCAGGGCGATCTTGTCGGCGGTCTCGACCCAGGTCGGCTCGATTTGCAAGCCATCGCGCGGGGACACTTCCTGCACGATCAGCGCGTCGGAATAATCAGAAATCATTGCACCACTCCCGAGGTTTTCAGGCGTTGAATATCGGCACCGGTCAGGCCCAGGCTGCCGAGAATGTCATCCGTGTGCTGGCCCAGCGTCGGACCTTGCCAGTTCACTTCGCCAGGGGTTTCGGACAGCTTGGGCACGATGCCCGGCATCTTCACGGACACACCGCCGGGCAGCTCGGCATCGAGCAGCATGTCACGCGCCTGGTAGTGTGGGTCGCTGACGATATCGGCCACCGAGTAGATGCGCCCGGCCGGCACCTCGGCGGCTTCCAGGGCGCTGAGCACCTGTTCGATGGGCAGGCTGCTGGTCCAGTGGGTGATCGCAGCGTCGAGCAAACCGCTCTTGGCGGCGCGGCCATCGTTGTGGGCAAATTCCGCTGCATCGGCGAGATCCGCGCGGCCGATGGTGTGCATCAGGCGCTTGTAGATCGGGTCGCTGTTGCCAGCGATCACCACATAGGCACCGTCGGCGGTCAGGTAAGTGTTGGACGGCGCGATGCCGGGCAAGGCACCGCCGCTGCGCTCCCGTACATGCCCGAGCATGTCGTATTCCGGCACCAAGCTTTCCATCAGATTGAACACGCTTTCGGCCAGGGACACGTCGACAATCTGCCCGTCGCCCTGGCCAGTCTTGACCCGCAGCAACGACATCAGCGCGCCGATCACACCGTGCAGGGACGCCAGGGAATCACCCAGGCTCACGCCCACCCGCGCCGGTGGCGAATCCGGGTTGCCGGTGGTGTAGCGGATGCCGCCCATGGCCTCGCCGATCGCGCCAAAACCCGGGCGGTCGCGGTAAGGGCCGGTCTGGCCGTAGCCGGAAATGCGCACCAGAGTCAGCTTGGGGTTGATGGCGTGCAACACGTCCCAGCCCAGGCCGAGTTTTTCCAGGCCGCCGGGGCGCAGGTTTTCGATGAGCACATCGGCGTCACCGAGCAGTTGTTTGATCAGGCCCAGGCCTTCCGGGGATTTGAGGTCCAGTGCCAGGGACTTCTTGTTACGCGATTGCAGGTACCACCACAGCGAAGTGCCTTCATGCAGCTTTCGCCATTTGCGAAGCGGATCGCCCTGCCCCATGGCCTCGATCTTGATCACCTCGGCGCCAAACTCGGCCATCAGCCGGGCGGCGAACGGCGCAGCGATCAGCGTGCCGATCTCGATCACCTTGATACCGCTCAGGGGAGCCGTCATCGGGTGTACCTCTTATTCTTGGAATGTGTGGCCAAGACTAGAGGACACGAACAGGGGAAATCCAACCGTCAGTTGGCAAGGAGCGTTCGCGAATGGCGAATACAGATAGATCGCTATCGCGGGCAAGCCCGGCTCCCACATGGGAACGCGGGCACCTGTGGGAGCCGGGCTTGCCCGCGATGAGGCCACCAGGGTTGCGCTTAATCAGGCGGGGTGCTCAGGTATTCAAACAACAACCGACTCACCGGCGACAACTGAGCCTCATCACGCACCACCAGTATCAACCGCCGATCCGACCATGCATCCGTCAGCGGCACGGCATGCAGCCCCAGCGCGCGACCAAACAATTCGTAGGCCTTGTGCGGCAGGATGCCGATGCCCATATTCGCCTGGACCATCCGGCACATCGCATCGAACCCCGGCACATGGATGCGCAGGCGCAAAGTCTGGCCAGCCTCACGCGCGGCGGCGTGGGTGCGCATATTGATAGAGCTGGCCGCATGCAGGCCGACGTAATCGCTGCCCAGGGTTTCGGCAAACGCCAGGCTCGTGCGCGACGCCAACGCATGATCGGCGGGCATCAGCACCACCAGTTTGTCGTGGCGATAGAGCACACTCGGCAGGCCTTTGGTGTCGGTATCGCTGGAACAGATGCCCAGGTCCGCCACACCATCCAGCACGCCTTGCACCACACCATGGCTGGGGCGTTCTTCCAGATCGGTTTTCACTTCGGGGTGCAGTTCGGAAAAGCCCCGCAGATCCTCGGGAAGAAACTGAATGATCGCCGAGAGGTTGGCCAGCATGCGCACATAACCGCGCACGCCGTGGCTGTGCTCGCCCAACTCCAGGCCCATTTTTTCGACGTTGAACAGCATCTGCCGCGCGTGGTGCAGCAGCGTCTCACCGGCAGCCGTCAGGTCCATGCCCTTGGCGCGCCGCACAAACAGGCTGACGCCCAGCACCTGCTCCAACTCCATCAAGCGCTTGCTGGCCGCCGACACGGCGATGGCTTCGCGGGCAGCGGCGCGGGTCAGCGTGCCCTCCTCGAACACCGCCACAAACAACTGCAAGGTGATCAGGTCCAGGCGCCGCACCAGACTCTTGTGCAACATCAGCGGCGCTCGTCGGCCAAGCGATTGATTGCCGCTTGCTCAACCACCGATTGCGGCGCTCCCACGCTGGCCGCTTGCAACATTGCCCGGCCCACCGTTTCGGTGCTTATCACCCAACCCGGTTTGATCCGGCGAAAGAATGAAAGCAATGGCCCGAGCACGGTATAGAACGATTGATACAGCGGCGTCTTCGAGCGCACACCATGCAACGGCTGGATCACCCCGGGCCGGAACAGGTACACCGCCTTGAACGGCAGCCGCAGCAAGGCGTTCTCGGTCTTGCCCTTGACCCGCGCCCACATCGATTTGCCCGCCTCGGAACTGTCGGTACCGGCGCCGGACACATAGATAAAGGTCATCTGCGGGTTGAGCCGCGCCAGGGTGCTGGCCGCGACCAGCGTCAGGTCATAAGTCAGGTGGGTGTATTGGGTTTCATTCATGCCCGCCGACGACACGCCGAGGCAGAAGAAGCAGGCATCAAAGCCTTGCAGCAGGTTCTCCAGGGGCTGGAAATCCAGCATGTCGCTGTGCAACACCTGGTGCAGCTTGCCGTGTTCCTGGGTCAAAGGCGTGCGGCCGACGGCGACGACTTCCTGCACGTCATCAGCCAGCAGGCACTCGCGCAGCACGCCTTGGCCGACCATGCCGGTGGCGCCGAAAAGCAGAACTCTCATGGGGTTGCTTCCTTGGTTACAAACGATAAGCCGCACGTTAGAGACAAATACACTAGCAGCTTGTAGCTTACCGCTGAAAAAGGAAAAGCCTGCCCTTGAAAAATACCACCACCCTCACCCTCGCCTGCTGCGCCGCCTTCCTCGGCCAAGTGGGCATCAGCAGTTATTTGCCCGCCGTCCCGGCCATTGCCCACTCCCTGCCCGCCGCCGAGGATCAGGTGGCGCTGGCCCTTGCGATCTATTTGGTGGGCATGGCCTTGCCGATGTTGTTGTGGGGCAGCCTGGGTGAGCGCTTTGGCAGAAAACCCGTGTTACTGGCGGCGTTGGCGGTGTATGCACTGGCAAGTGCGGCCATTCCATCGGCCTTCAATATTGAGTCGTTCCTGTTGTTGCGGCTGGTTCAGGGCCTGGGGGCAGGCGGTGTGTCCGTGATGGCACGGGTCTTGGTGCGGGACAGTTTCAGCGGCGCGCTGCTGGCCAAGGGTCTGTCCTGGTTGGGGATGACCTTCGTGGTCGCGTTGGGCATCGGGCAATTTGTCGGTTCGATGTTGCAGGTGGCGTTTGGGTGGCAGGCGATTTTCTACGGGCTGGCAATCGGCGCTGTTGTGCTGATGGGCGTGTTGCAACGGGTTGAATTTCCGGCATTGGTCAAAGCCGATTCATCCGTCTCGGCCTGGCGCATCTATGCCACGATCGTCCGTCACCCACCCTTTCTGCACGCAGCACTCGCTGGGGGATTGGGCTATGGCGTGATCATCGCCTTCAACACCTGCGCGCCGCTGATTCTGCAAGGCCGTTTTGAGTGGAGCCCGGCCCAGTACGGTTGGCTGGGTTGGCCGATCAGCGCGGCCTACCTGGCGGGGGCGTTGATGGTCAATCGCTTTGTCGCGCGCATGGGGCGATTGACGATGATGAGCTGGGGCGTGGCGCTGGTGTTGCTGGGAACGGCGACAATGTTGCTGGGCAGCGTGTTCGCCAGCGGGCTCGCCTTGCTGCTGTGGCTGCCGTATTGCCTGGCGGTGTTCGGGCAGTCGATGAGTTACCCCATCAGTTTGTCACTGGCCAATGATGAGTCGCCGGTAAGCGGTTCCTACGCCATGGCACTGAGCGGGTTTATGCATCAGTTGATGGCCGCTGCAATCGGCGGCGTGGCGAGCCTGCTGGTGAGCCAGCAGGCATGGCCGTTGGCGCTGATGTGCCTGGTGTTGGCGAGCGGCGCCTTCTTGTGCACCTCCCGCTGCAGGGCGAATCAGAACGCGCTGCGAAAGATCTCCTCGATCTGACGCTGATCGGCCCGCCGAGGGTTGGTCAGCCCGCACGCATCTTTCAACGCATTGGTAGCCAGCAACGGGATGTCCTGCAACTTGGCGCCCAACTCACGCAAGCCGGCGGGAATTTCCACGTCATGGGCCAGTGTACGAATTGCCGCAATCGCCGCCTGGGCACCCTCCTCCGGCGTGATCCCCTTGATATCGGCGCCCAACGCGCGGGCCACATCGCTCAAGCGCTTGGCGCTGACGCTGGCGTTGAAGCTCTGCACATGGGGCAGCAATACCGCATTGCACACGCCATGGGGCAGGTCGTACAACCCACCCAATTGATGCGCCATGGCGTGCACAAAACCGAGCGACGCATTGTTGAAGGCCATCCCGGCGAGAAACTGCGCGTACGCCATGTTTTCCCGCGCGGCCTTGTCGCTGCCATCGCGCACGGCCAGGCGCAGGTTGGCGCTGATCAGCTCGATGGCCTTGATCGCGCAAGCGTCGGTGATCGGCGTGGCGGCGGTGGACACGTAGGCTTCAATGGCATGGGTCAAGGCGTCCATGCCGGTGGCGGCGGTCAGCCCCTTGGGCATGCCGACCATCAGCGCCGGGTCGTTGACCGACAGCAGCGGCGTGACGTTGCGGTCGACGATGGCCATTTTCACGTGGCGGGTTTCGTCGGTGATGATACAGAAACGCGTCATCTCACTGGCAGTGCCAGCCGTGGTGTTGATCGCCACCAGCGGCAGTTGCGGCTTGCTGGATTGGTCGACGCCTTCGTAGTCGCCGATATGCCCACCGTTGGTGGCACACAAGGCGATACCCTTGGCGCAGTCGTGGGGCGAGCCGCCGCCGAGAGACACCACGAAATCGCAGGCATTGGCCTCCAGCAGCACCAAGCCTTTCTCGACGTTTTCCACGTTGGGGTTGGGTTTGGCGCCGTCGTAGATCACCGAGTCGATGTCCTGCATCGCCAGCTTCTCGGCGATCATGCCCGCGACGCCCGCCTCTGCCAGCCCAGCGTCCGTGACGATCAACGCCTTGCGAAAGCCATAGTTGCGGATGGCGGTCATGGCCTCGTCGAGGCAGTCGGTGCCCATGATGTTGACGGCGGGAATAAAGAACGTGCTGCTCATGAAAAATCCTCGGAGGCGTTATGCCTACAGCATCAACCTGTGCCGTGCGGCGCATCTTGATCAGGATCAACACCGGCTCGTGATAAAGTCAGCGCCCAGCTGATTTTGAGTAGACCCGCCGCAATGAAGGATTTCCAGGATATTGACGCCCACCTTGAAGACTGGAGCGCCGTGCGCGCTGCGGCCGACTTCAGCGGGATTCTGATCGGCAACGGCGCAAGCCGCACGATTTGGGAAGACTTTGCCTACGACTCGCTGTTCGAAAACGCGCGCACAGTGGAAGAAAAACCTCTGAGCCAATCCGAACTCAGCGTGTTCGACGCCCTGCAAACCCGCAGTTTCGAGCAGGCCTTGGGCGCGCTCAAAACCACCAGCCGGGTCAACAAGGCCCTGGCGGTCAGCTCGGCAGCGCCACGCAACCGCTACTACGCGATCAAGGAAGCGCTGATCAACACCATCCACAGCGTGCACATCCCATGGCGGCTGGTGCAGCCATCGACACTGGTGACGATCAACAGCGAACTGGCGCGCTACGGCACGGTGTTCACCAGCAACTACGACCTGCTCAACTACTGGGCGATCCTGCACACGCCGGGCATCGACGATCTGTTCCGCAGCCCTGACGCCAGCTTCGACCTGCGCACGACGCACACCGACGCCACGCGCATCCTCTACCTGCACGGCGGCCTGCACCTTGTGCGTAACCTCGATGGCACCGCCCGCAAACTGCCGTCCACCGACAGCACCTTGCTCAGCAGTTTCGCGATCAACAACACGATCAAGACGCTGGACGATGTGCCGTTGTTTGTCAGCGAGGGCAAGGTTGAGGAGAAGCTCAAGACCATCCGCAGTTCGGATTATTTGTCGTTCTGTTATGAGCAGTTGCTGAGCCATGAAGGCGCGCTGTGCATCTTTGGCCATGATCTGGGGGCGCAGGATCAGCACCTGGTGGATGCGATTCGCCAGGCCCGGCTCACCACATTGGCCATCTCGGTGTCGGGGCGCAGTGACGGGTTTATTCGTCAGCAGAAGCGGCGGTATTCGGAGTTGTTCGACGGTACCGGCGCTGAGTTGAAATTCTTTGCCGCGCGTACGCATCCGTTGGGCAACCCGGCACTGTCCGTCCCCGTCGAACGCTGATCAAAATGTGGGAGCGGGCTTGCTCGCGAATGCGGTGTATCAGTCAACTGATGTGGAGCTGACACACCGCATTCGCGAGCAAGCCCGCTCCCACATTGACCGTATTTCAACTGTCGAATGGATTATTCTTCCGAGCTGTGAACCACCACCAGCAACTGCGCCTGCACCTCTCCCACCGAGCGAATCCGGTGCGGCTTCTGCGCATTGAAATGCAGCGCATCGCCCCGCGCCAGTATCACCCGCTCGTTCATGAAGTCCACCTCCACCTGGCCTTCATGCACGAACAGAAACTCTTCCCCCACGTGCTCCTTGAAGGTCTTGTCGGTGAATTCGGCCGGCGGATAGATGATGAACGGCAGCAGGCTGCGCTCGCTGACCTGATGGGCGAGCACGGCGTAACCCGGCGCCGTATCCGGGCGCTCATGGCTGCGCACCAGGCTGTACTGGTCGAGGCTCACGCTGTCTTCGCTGAACAGCTCTTCGACCTTCACGTTCAATGCCTTGGCGAGTTTCAGCGCGGCGGCAATCGATGGCGTGTTGAGCCCGCGTTCGACCTTGGACAGATAACTCTTGGTCATCCCGGATTTTTCAGCCAGCACATCCAGGGTTACGCCAAGTTTTTTTCTCAATAATTTCAAACGGATAGACATGTGCTGCGGTTAATCCATGCAGAAAGGCGAGAGCTGCGCTTGCCAATGACACAAAGTGTCATATAGCATCGTTAGTGTCATTTGCAGCCACCGAGGGCACCCGATATGGCCAAGACATTAGCACTCCCCAAAGACCAACTGGTCAAGCAAGCGCTGATCCAGATGCAAAATACCCTGGCGGATAATACGTGGACCGACCGGCAAAAGCTGGCGCTCACTTGCCGTATCCTGTTCGAACACAGCCACGACTCCGGCCTGGCCGGGCAGATCACCGCACGCGGGCCCACGCCCGGCACCTATTACACCCAACAACTGGGCCTGGGTTTTGATGAGATCACCGCCAGCAATTTGTTGTTGGTCAACGAAGATCTTGAGGTACTCGAAGGCCACGGCATTCCCAATCCGGCCAACCGCTTTCACACTTGGGTGTACCGCGGGCGGCCGGATGTGAACTGCATCATCCATACGCACCCGACGCACATCGCGGCGCTGTCGATGCTGGAGGTGCCGTTGCAGGTGTCGCACATGGACCTGTGCCCGCTGTACGAAGACTGTGCATTCCTGGAAGCCTGGCCAGGCGTGCCGGTAGGTAATGAAGAAGGGGAAATCATCACGGCGGCACTGGGCGACAAGCGCGCGATTCTGCTCTCGCACCACGGCCAACTGTCCACCGGGGCGAGCATTGAGGAGGCCTGCGTCATCGCGCAGTTGATCGAACGCGCCGCCAAATTGCAGTTGCTGGCGATGTCGGCGGGCACCGTCAAACCGATCCTGCCGGAGCTTGGGCGCGAGGCCCATGACTGGATCTCAAAACCCAAGCGCTTTGGCGCTGCGTTCAACTACTACGCCCGGCAAAACCTGCGCAAACACGCCGATTGCCTGAACTGATCCCCCTTTTCGCAGCGGAGACTTCCCATGTCCAGCCCCAACCTTCACGGCATCATCGGCTACACCATCACCCCGTTCAGCGCCGACGGCTCGCGCATTGACCTCGACGCCCTCGGCCGTTCCATTGACCGCTTGATCGCCAGCGGCGTGCACGCCATCGCCCCGCTGGGCAGCACCGGCGAGGGCGCGTATTTGAGCGACGCCGAGTGGGACGAAGTCAGCGCCTACAGCCTGGCCAAAATCGCCCGGCGCGTGCCGACCATCGTCAGCGTGTCCGACCTGACCACCGCCAAAGCCGTGCGCCGTGCGCGTTACGCCGAGGCCAATGGCGCCGACGTGGTGATGGTGCTGCCGGCCTCGTACTGGAAACTCAGCGAGGCGGAAATCCTTGCCCATTACGCTGCAATCGGCGACAGCATCGGCGTGCCGATCATGCTCTACAACAACCCGGCCACCAGCGGTACGGACATGTCGGTGGAGCTGATCCTGCGCATCATCAAGCAGGTGGCCAACGTGACCATGGTCAAAGAAAGCACCGGCGATATTCAGCGCATGCACCAGTTGAAACTGCACAGCGACGTACCGTTCTACAACGGCTGCAACCCGCTGGCGCTGGAAGCGTTTGCGGCAGGCGCCAAAGGCTGGTGCACGGCGGCGCCGAACCTCATTCCCCAATTGAATCTGGATTTGTACGACGCAGTGCTGGCCAATGACCTGACGAAGGCGCGCGAACTGTTCTATCGCCAGTTGCCCTTGCTGGAGTTCATCCTCAAGGGCGGTTTGCCCGCAACGATCAAGGCCGGGTTGCGTTTGACCGGGTTGGAGGTGGGTGATCCACGGTTGCCGGTGTTCCCGCTCGGTGACGCGGGGGTCAAACAACTGAAGACACTCTTGAGCTAGGGCCACAATCCCATGTGGGAGCGGGCTTGCTCGCTCCCACATTTTTGAGCGCGTGAACCTGTTACATAGAGACAAATGACAATAGTTCTCGATATCATTCACGACTTTTCTACGTCGTGCTTCGTCAAGAAGGATATCCATGTCACGTCCAAAGCCCGACCCGTTGTCGGCCGATGCCTTTCGCGGGTTTTATGCAGACATTCTGCATTTCCTGCGCAAGCGCACCGACAACGCCAGCGACGCAGCGGACATGACCCAGGATGTCTTCACCCAATGGCTGGACTACCGCGACCGGGCCAAGGTCGAGCAGCCACGGGCGTTTCTGTTCCAGATGGCGCGCAATCTGCTGCGTGATCACTGGCGCAAACAGAAGGTGCGGCAGACCACTCACCCGGATCAGGCTGAAAGGGATGCCGAGCCGGTCGCCGACGAGCAAACCGACCCCATGGCCGCCGCGCAGCGCTTGCAACGTCTGGAACAGTTGAAAGAAGTCCTCGCAGAACTCTCGCCCCGCAGGCGAGAAGCCCTTATGCTGCACCGCTTCGAAGGCCTGAGCCAGGCGCAGATCGCCGAGCGCATGGGCATTTCGACCAGCATGGTGGAAAAGCACATCGCTTTTGCCCTGCTGCACTGCAAGCGACGCCTTCAACACGAACCCGGCACGGAGCAGCCAGAATGAACCGCCTGAGCGACATCGACGCTTTGGACATCGAACGCAGCGACTCCATCGATGCCCAGGCCGCCAGCTGGTTTGCCCGCAACCGCAGCGAAGCGGGGCGAGCCGACCGCAAAGCGTTTGCCGACTGGCAGGCAACCCCGGCCCACGCGCGCGCCTACGCTGAATTCGAGCAACTGTGGGCCGACCTCGCCCAGTTGCAGCAATTGAACAAACCCGTGGCACTGCCCAAGCGCAAACCGTCGATGTGGCGCCCGGCTCTCGCCGTCGCGGCCGCACTGGTGTGCGCAGTGATGACCACCAATGTCGGCGCCCCGCGCGCGCTGTATCACGCCCAAGTCGCCGCCCACGCCAAAGGCATGCGCACCCTGAACCTGCCCGACGGCAGCACCTTGTATGTGAATGCCAACACGCGCCTGCGCCTGGAGTTCAGCGCCCATCAACGCATCATTCATCTGGACAAGGGCCAGTTGTACATCGAAGTCGCCGCCGACAAAGAGCGGCCGCTGTATGTGCAGGCCGGCGAGGCGAATGTGCGGGTGGTCGGTACCGGTTTTGACGTGCGGCGCAGCCAGCAGCAGCTGGTGGTCAGCGTCGCCCATGGCCAGGTGGCTTTTGAACCCGACGGCAAAAGCCCGGTGACCCTGCTCGGCGCCCAACAGCGCGCCATCTACAGCTACACCAAGGCCAGCCTGCAGCAGCAAACCCTCACCGCTGAAGAAGTAGCGGATTGGCGCAGCGGGCACCTGTCCTTTCGCAATCGCGAACTGGCCAGCCTGATCGACGAACTGAGCCTCTATCGCCCCCAGGCCCCGTTGCAGGTGAGTAAAGCCGTGGCGCAATTGAAGGTGTCAGGCAACCTGGATGTGAACGATCCGGATGCCCTGCTCAACGCGCTGCCTGCCCTGCTGCCGGTGAAAACCGTGGCCTCGGCCGACGGCATTGTGAGAATCGAACCCAGCAAATAAGGCGCCCCCGGCACACACTTGAGAATATTTTGCATTCGCATGTGTGGATTTTTTTGCCTGCCCCGTCTTCTTCCCGACTGTGTTTGATACGCACACCTTTTTGGCCATTTGGCCACCCCGGGGGATTTCATGTTTCGCGCGCCTTGCCACGCTTCGCACCTGTTTCTTCGACCGTCCGTCATTGCCGCCTGCATGGCCGTGAGCCTCACGGCCCAGGCTGAGTCGCTCACGCTGCAACTGCCCGCCCAGTCGCTGGCCACGTCCCTGAGCCAGGTGGCACAACAGGCGAAAATCCAGCTGCTGTTCGATGAAACCCTGCTCAAAAACGTGCAGGCTCCGGCACTGAATGGCGACTACACCCCGGAAGTGGCGATTCGCACCTTGTTGAAAAACGGCGAGTTCACGCTGATCAAAGTCGGTTCCACCTACGTGGTGCGCCCCGACGAGGGCAAAACCACTCACAGCGGCGCGATCCAGCTAGACGCCCTCAGCGTGATCGGCACCGGTAACGAGGTCGACTCCAGCACCGTCAACCGCTCGACCATGACCCAGGCCGACATCGACCGCTACCAGTCCAATAACATCCCCAGCCTGCTGCAGACCTTGCCCGGCGTGAGCCAGGGCGGCTCGCTCAAACCCGGCGGCCAGACCATCAACATCCGCGGTTTCGGCGATGCCGAAGACGTACCGATGACCGTCGACGGCGCCACCAAAACCGGTTTTGAGCGCTACCAGCAAGGCACCGTGTTCATCGAGCCCGAGCTGATCAAAAGCATTGAGGTCGAGAAAGGCCCCAACTCGCCATTCACCGGCAACGGCGGTTTCGGCGGCACGGTCAACATGACCACCAAGGACGCGCCCGATTTGCTCCAGGACGGCCGCAACAGTGGCGCGATGCTCAAGTACGGTTACTCCAGCAACGACCACGAACAGATTTACAGCAGCGCCGTGTATGGCCGCACCGACGACGGCCGTTTCGACGCCCTCGCCTACCTCACCCAGCGTGACGGCGGCGACATGAAGGTGGCCGCCAAGCTGCCCAACGAGAACAACCAGTACCCGATCAACCCGCAGCGCCTGCCCAACAGCGCCCAAGACGTGGATGGCAAGCTGTTCAAGGTCAACGCGCATTTCACCGAGGAACACAGTGCCGCTTTTTCCTACTCGCGCTCCCACAGCAACCGCTGGACACCGTTCTCCGCCGCCAGCTACCCGACGCCGCCAACCCAGGCCAACATCGACCGCTACGGCTACGAAAACGCGTTGAAACGTTTTTTGGCCCAGCGTGACACCACCGACACCACCTGGTCGGGCAAGTACGAATACACACCGGCGAACAACCCACTGGTGGACCTGACCATCAAGTATTCGCAGTCCAACACCGACCAGACCGACGAGCGCGACGCCACCGCGTTTTTCCAGCTGGCCACCGGTGGGCGCAAGATGGACACGGCCTACACCGACAAGAACCTCGACATCCGCAACGTCAGCCTGTTCGACACCGGCCCGTTGCAGCATGCCGTGACCGTCGGCGGGCAGATTCGCAAGCACATCCGCGAAACCGAAATGTGGATGCCCGGCGCCACCTACAACACTGCACGCTATAACTACGGGCACTTCCAGCCAGGCTTCATGCCCCACGGCAAGGTCGATACCAACAGCTTCTTCGTCCAGGATGCGGTGACGGTTGGCGACGTGACCATCACCCCGTCCCTGCGCTACGACCACGTGCGCAATCGCGGCGAAGGCAACGACGCGCCGTACTACGACAACCCCGATCCGTCGTTCGGTCATGACTACAGCGACCGCACCTATACCGGCTGGTCACCACGCCTGGCGTTGTTCTGGAACGTCACACCCAACCTGGGGCTCTTCGCCAACTGGAGCAAAACCTGGCGTGCGCCGGTGATCGATGAGCAATACGAAGTGCAAGGCCTGGGCAGCCGCACCGCCACCAGCGTCGACCTCGACCCGGAACGCATCACTTCGATCACGGTGGGCAGTGTCAGCAGCTTCGATAACCTGATTGCGCAGAATGACAACCTGCAGGTGCGCACCACGTTTTTCCACAACAAGGTCGAGGACGAAATCTTCAAGGCCACGGGTGTCGGCTGCCAGAACCAAGCCATCAACGGCGGCAGCATTGCCAGCGCCTGCCCCTCGGGGCCGATGGCCAACTACCGCAATATCGGCGGGCTGACCATCAAGGGCTTTGAATTCGAAACCTACTACAACTCCACTTACCTGTTCGGCTCGGTGTCGTTCGCTTACGCCAAAGGCGACCATGAAGGCGCCTACACCAACCCGTGGGGGCCGGATGTGCCGGCGCGGGATATCCCGCCGACCAAATGGGTACTGGTGCTTGGCACCAATATTCCGGCGTGGGATGCCCAGGTCGGCTGGACCGGCCAATTCATCGGCGCTACCGACCGCCTGCCCAGCGACAAATATTCCGGCGGAGCAGGCAGCGCCGTGGGTGATTTGTTCTACGACCAATACGGCAACAAGCGCTACAACACCCAAGGCCTGTTCGCCAAATGGAAGCCGCAACAGGCTTACCTGAAAGGCACCGAAGTGAACTTCACCGTGGACAACCTGTTCAACGAAAACTTCCGCCCGGCCCTCAGCGGCGACCGCGCCTACACCAAAGGCCGCGATGCGAAGATCAGCGTGACGCGCTTCTTCTAAATCCGTGTGGGAGCTGGCTTGTGTAGGCGCTGGCTTGCCTGCGATGCAAACACCTCGGTTTGTCAGTGAAACCGAGGCGATCCCTTCGCAGCCTCGCCAAGGCTCGACAGCTCCCACAGTAGATCCGCGGTGAATGAAGATCCCCTGTGGGAGCTGGCTTGCCTGCGAAGGCGGCGGCCCTGTCGGCAAACCTTTTGAAACTGTACGGATAAATCTGCCATCAGCTGTAGGCCCGCAATGGGCGGGGGTTGTGGCTAGATGGGTTTCCCTTGAAGCCCTTCTGATCCCGGTCCCCCACCATGAGTTCGCGCGAAAACACCGGCATGGCCCTCGGCCTGCTGGGCGTCATCATCTTCAGCCTGACCCTGCCTTTCACCCGCATTGTGGTGCAGGAAATCCACCCGTTGCTCAATGGCCTGGGCCGTGCGCTGTTCGCGGCGATCCCGGCGACGGCGCTGTTGCTGTGGCGGCGCGAGCGCTGGCCAACCTGGCGCCAGGTGCGCGGGCTATGCCTGGTGATCGCCGGGGTGATTCTGGGTTTTCCGGTGTTGTCGGCCTGGGCGATGCAAACCTTGCCGGCGTCTCACGGAGCACTGGTCAACGGCCTGCAACCGCTGTGTGTGGCGCTGTACGCGGCGTGGCTGTCCCATGAGCGGCCGTCCAAAGCCTTCTGGGCCTGCGCGGCGCTGGGCAGCGCATTGGTGTTGAGTTACGCGTTGATCACCGGGGCCGGCAGTATTCAGGCGGGTGATTTGCTGATGCTCGGCGCGATTGCCGTGGGCGGTTTGGGCTATGCCGAAGGTGGCCGGCTCGCCAAGGAGATGGGCGGCTGGCAAGTGATTTGCTGGGCGCTGGTGCTTTCAACGCCAGTGTTGATCGGCCCGGTGTGGTACCTGGCAGCGCAGCATCAAGGTGCGATTTCCATGCGCGCCTGGTGGGCGTTCGGGTATGTGTCGTTGTTCTCGCAGTTCCTGGGTTTCTTCGCCTGGTACGCCGGGTTGGCCATGGGCGGCATTGCGCGGGTCAGCCAGATTCAACTGCTGCAGATTTTCTTCACCATCGCGTTTTCGGCGCTGTTCTTTGGGGAACATATCGAGCCGATTACCTGGTTGTTTGCCTGCGGGGTGATTGTGACGGTGATGCTGGGGCGCAAGACGGCGGTGCAGCCTGCTCCCGCTCCAAAGGTGAATGCAGCCTAAATGTGGGAGCGGGCTTGCTCGCGAATGCGGTATATCAGTCAATAAATGGGTGGCTGACACTCCGCTTTCGCGAGCAAGCCCGCTCCCACAGGGGTTGTGCATTCAGCTCAAGAGGCCATCCGCACGCAGCAGGGTTTCCAGGCAGTGCTCGGTGATGTGGTAGAACGCCTTCAATTCCTGAATTTTCTCAAGCAACTGTGCGTTGTCTACCGGCTCCGCGCGCTTCACCGCGAGGATCATCTTGTTCTTGTTGGTGTGTTCCAGCGAGATGAACTCGAACACCTTGGTCTCATAACCGCAGGCTTCAAGGTACAACGCACGCAGGCTGTCGGTGACCATTTCCGCCTGTTGCCCCAGGTGCAGGCCGTATTGCAGCATCGGCTTGAGCAGCACCGGGCTCTGGATCTGCAGGCGGATCTGTTTGTGGCAGCACGGCGAACACATGATGATCGACGCGCCGGAGCGGATGCCGGTGTGGATCGCGTAGTCGGTGGCAATGTCGCAGGCATGCAGCGCGATCATCACGTCCAGGTCGCTGGGCGCCACGCTGCGTACGTCGCCGCATTTGAACACCAGCCCCGGATGGTCCAGCCGTGCGGCAGCGGTGTTGCACAGCGTGACCATGTCTTCGCGCAATTCAACACCGGTGACTTCGCCTTCGGCCTTGAGGGTGTTGCGCAAGTAGTCGTGAATGGCGAAGGTCAGGTAGCCCTTGCCCGAGCCGAAATCGGCGACGCGCACCGGCTGGTCGAGCTTCAACGGCGACGAGGTCAGCGCATGGCTGAACACTTCGATGAACTTGTTGATCTGCTTCCACTTGCGCGACATCGAGGGGATCAGCGCTTGCTTGGCGTCGGTCACGCCCAGGTCGGCGAGGAACGGCCGGCTCAGGTCGAGGAAGCGATTCTTCTCGCGGTTATGCTCGGCCGATGGGGCCTCACGCAACTGCTGCGGTTTGCTTTTGAACAGCGAGCTTTTGTTCTTCTTGCTGTACTCCAGCTGGGCTTCGTCGGTCAGCGACAGCAAATGCGCGTTCTTGAACGACGCCGGCAGCAGCTCGGCAATCGCCGTTACGCCTTCGGCCAGCGGCAAGTTCTTGGTGATATCGCGGGTCTTGTAGCGGTAGACGAAGGACAGGCAAGCCTGCTCCTTGACCGTCACGGGCTTGATGATCAGCCGTTGCAGTTCGGCCTCCTCACCCACGTACTTGGCCAGCACCAGCTTGATAAAGGCGTTCTGCGCAAGGCTTGCACTCAGCAGTTCAATGAACTGGGCGTGATGATCCGGCGCAGGGCGCACAGGTTGAGCGGTGACGGACATGAACAAAAACGCCTCGGGCTGGGAATGCCGGGCATTTTAGGGGGGATAGGGGTTGAGGGCACGGGGTTATTTGATCAACGGTCGATTCTTACAACCTGGAGCGGGCTGTGTGGGAGCTGGCTTGCCTGCGATGCGGGCACCTCGGTGTATCTGGCAAATCGAGGGGATGCTATCGCAGGCAAGCCAGCTCCCACAAAAGCCAGCGCCCACAGAGAGTTCAGTGTGCCAGGGTTATTCGAGCACGATTAAACGGTTCGGCAGCTCATTGCGCGTCTGCGTCAACGGCACATGCACCTTGAGCAATTCACCACAGGCTTCAATGCAGGCAATAAAACCGGCCAGCGTCTGCCCCTGCTTCACCTGTTGGGTAAAGGCCTTGACGATCACGTCCCAGCTGCCGTCATCCAGACGCTTGGAGATTCCGTCATCCACCAGAATCTCCACATACCGTTCGGCCTCGCAGACAAAAATCAGCACACCGGTGCCGCCCAGGGTGTGGTGCAGGTTTTGCTCCAGGAACTGGCGCCGCGCCAGGTTTGATGCGCGCCAGTGCCGCACCGAGCGGGGGATCAAGCGCGTGGTGACCCTGGGCAAACGAAACACCAGGCACAACACGATAAACGTCGCCCACTGCGCCAACAGCAAGGTGTACATGGTCAGGTAGCCCGACAGGTAATGCACCACGCCGGGCACCACCAAGGCGATCAAACTGGCCCACAACAGCGGGATATAAGCGTAGTCATCGGCGCGGGCGGCCAACACCGTCACCAGCTCCGCGTCGGTGGCTTTTTCCACCCGAGCGATCGCTTCAGCGACCTGGCGCTGCTCGTGTTCAGTCAGTAATGCCATGGTTGTCGTTGCTCTCTCATTATTATCATCACCAGCCACCCGAGGCCCCGCCGCCGCCAAACCCACCGCCGCCGCCCCGAAAACCACCGCCGCCTCCCCCGCCACCGCCACCACGGCCGCTGCTGCTGAGAATGGCCAGCAGGATAGCGCCAACCGGCAGGCCCAGGCGATTGCATAGCCACAGCACCCCGATCAGCAGGATAAACAAGCCGATGGAAAACCCGGGATTATCCTTGGCAAAGTTGGCATCCGCCACATGGGCCGGCACCGCCAGCGGCTCACCGCCCACCACCTGCAGCATCGCCGCCACGCCGTCACTGATGCCCTGGCTGTAGTTGCCGGCCTTGAACTTGGGCGCGATCACCTGGTTGATGATCACCCACGACTGCGCATCCGTCAGCACGCCTTCGAGGCCATAGCCGACTTCGATGCGCACCCTGTGTTCATCACGCGCGACGATCAACAGCGCGCCGTTGTCCTTGCCCTTCTGGCCGATACCCCACTGGCGGCCCAACTGATAACCGAAATCTTCGATAGCCGCACCCTGCAGGCCCGGCACCGTGACCACCACGATCTGGTCACCCGTGGTTTGCTCCAGCGCTTGCAACTGCTGAGTCAACTGCTGGCGCGTGGCCGGGTCGATCATCTGCGCGGTGTCCACCACCCGCCCGGTCAGCGCGGGAAAGGTCAGCGCCGCCTGGGCCGACGAGGCGCACCACATCAACAACAGCGCCAGGCCCATTCGTATTAGTCGCATCATGCCCCCTTGGCCTGTGAATGCTTCACTACCAGTTTCCGGTAGCCCCGCCGCCGCCGAAGCTGCCACCGCCGCCTCCGGCATTGTCAGAACGCTTGTCACTGTCAGCCGGGCGCGGTGTTTCGTCGTCATCGTTTGGCGTGGTCGGCTTTCCGTACTTGATCACCACAAAACCGATGACCAGCACAAACACCCCGGCCAGCGCGAAGATCAACCACACCCACTTTTTACTCTGGGCCTTGGCGTGCACCGGCTGCCCGCCCAGCACCTGGATCATGGCCGCAACACCCGCCGTAATGCCCTGGGCGAACTGGTTCTGTTTGAATTTGGGCAAAATCACCTGGTTGATGATCACCGAGCCTTGGGCGTCGGTGAGACGATCTTCCAGGCCATAACCCACTTCGATCCGCACCCGATGTTCCGCTGGCACCACGATCAACAGCGCGCCGCTGTTCTTGCCCTTCTCGCCTACACCCCAGTGACGCCCAAGCCTGTAGCCGAAGTCTTCGATGGTATTACCGCGCAAGCTGCCCAGGGTCACGACCACAATCTGCTCGCCCGTCTGCTGCTCATGCGCGTCCAGCGTGTGCTTGAGCGCCGCCGTGCTGGCGGCGTCAAGCAGGCCTGCACGGTCGACGATACGACCGTCCAGGTGGGCAAACTGCTCGGTGATCAAGGCGTCCACCGACTCATTCGAGTCGGCAGCCAACACCTGACCACACAGCAAAACCGCGGCGAACAACAGGCCACGTATGCCCATCAGAATTTCACTTGCGGCGCTTTGTCAGCATCGGCACTGGTGGCCTCAAACGTGGCGCGGATCGGCAAGTCGCTGTACATCACGCTGTGCCAGAGGCGGCCCGGGAAGGTACGGATTTCAGTGTTGTAGGCCTGCACGGCCTGGATAAAGTCGCGGCGGGCCACGGCAATACGGTTTTCAGTGCCTTCCAGTTGCGATTGCAGGGCCAGGAAGTTCTGGTTGGCCTTGAGGTCCGGGTAACGCTCTGACACCACCATCAAACGGCTGAGCGCACCGCTCAAGCCGTCCTGAGCCTGTTGGAATTGCTTGAGTTTCTCGGGGTTGTCGAGGGTGCTGGCGTCCACCTGGATCGAGGTGGCCTTGGCCCGGGCTTCAATCACGGCGGTCAGCGTGTCCTGCTCATGGGCGGCATAGCCCTTGACCACTTCCACCAGGTTGGGGATCAGGTCGGCGCGCCGTTGATACTGGTTTTGCACCTGGCCCCAGGCCGCCTTGGCCTGTTCGTCCAGAGTGGGGATGTTATTGATGCCGCAACCGCTCAACACCGTACCTATCAGCAGCAATGCAGCCGCCTTGAAGCCCCAGCGATATCCTTGAATTGTAGTCATATGTTTCTCCGCGACCTTCCTGTGAAATTTGATAACCCTGTAAAACCTGCGCCTGGGGCATAATCCGCCACCACTGGCATGCTTGCAGCCAATCAGCTAAAAGATGCCAGGCACGAACCAGAGTTCAGATGGGTGCTGCACTTGTCTGACATAACACCCGAACAACAACATATGTTCCAAACACTTTGGCCGAGCAGCGTGCCCTTTGTCGCTGCGCAGTACGCCACGAAAGGAAATTCATGAAGAAGCTGTGTTTGCTCGGCCTAGTGGCCACACTGGCCTGCCATCCCGTCTGGGCCGAAACAGCGCCCGCCGTACTCAAGGACAAGGACGCGTTCGTCAACGACCTGCTCAAGCAGATGACCCTCGATGAAAAGATAGGCCAATTGCGCCTGATCAGCATCGGCCCCGAAATGCCCCGCGAGCTGATCCGCAAGGAAATCGCCGCCGGCCGCATCGGTGGCACGTTCAACTCTATCACCCGCCCGGAAAACCGCCCGATGCAGGACGCGGCCATGCGCAGCCGCTTGAAGATCCCGATGTTCTTCGCCTATGACGTGATCCACGGCCACCGTACGATTTTCCCGATCAGCCTGGCCCTGGCCTCCAGCTGGGACATGGACGCCATCAGCCGCTCCGGGCGCATCGCCGCCCAGGAAGCCGCCGCCGACAGCCTCGACATCACCTTTGCGCCGATGGTCGACATCTCCCGCGACCCGCGCTGGGGCCGTACGTCCGAAGGTTTCGGCGAAGACACTTACCTCGTTTCGCGCATCGCTGAAGTGATGGTCAAGGCCTTCCAGGGCGTGAGCCCCGCCAATGCCGACAGCATCATGGCCAGCGTCAAGCACTTCGCCCTGTATGGCGCGGTGGAAGGCGGCCGCGACTACAACGTGGTCGACATGAGCCCGGTCAAGATGTACCAGGACTACCTGCCGCCGTACCACGCGGCGATCAAGGCCGGTTCCGGCGGCGTGATGGTGGCGTTGAACTCGATCAACGGCGTACCGGCCACCGCCAACACCTGGCTGATGAACGACCTGCTGCGCCGCGACTGGGGCTTCAAGGGCCTGGCCGTCAGCGACCACGGTGCGATCTTCGAGCTGATCAAGCACGGCGTGGCCAAAGACGGGCGTGAAGCCGCGAAGCTGGCGATCAAGGCCGGCATCGACATGAGCATGAACGACTCGCTGTACGGCAAGGAATTGCCCGGCCTGCTCAAGTCCGGCGAGATCCAGCAAAGCGACATCGACAACGCGGTGCGTGAAGTGCTCGGCGCCAAGTACGACATGGGCCTGTTCAAAGACCCGTACCTGCGCATCGGCAAGGCCGAGGATGACCCGGCCGACACCTATTCCGAAGACCGCCTGCACCGCGCCGACGCCCGCGACATCGCGCGCCGCAGCCTGGTGTTGCTGAAAAACCAGAACGACGCCCTGCCACTGAAGAAGTCCGCGACCGTCGCGCTGGTCGGCCCGCTGGCCGATGCCCCCATCGACATCATGGGCAGTTGGGCCGCTGCCGGCCGCCCTGCGCAATCGGTAACCCTGCTCAAAGGCATGACCGACGCCCTCGCCGGCAAAGGCAAGCTGGTGTATGCACGCGGCGCCAACATTACCAATGACAAAGCGGTGGTCGACTACCTCAACTTCCTCAACTTCGACACCCCGGAAGTGGTGGATGACCCTCGCTCGCCGCAGGTACTGATCGATGAAGCGGTCAAGGCCGCGAAAAACGCCGACGTGATCGTGGCCGCCGTGGGCGAGTCCCGTGGCATGTCCCACGAATCCTCCAGCCGCACCGACCTGAACATCCCGCAAAGCCAGCGCGACCTGATCAAGGCACTCAAGGCTACCGGCAAGCCGCTGGTGCTGGTGCTGATGAACGGCCGCCCGCTGTCGATTCTCGACGAGAACCAACAGGCCGACGCGATCCTGGAAACCTGGTTCGCCGGCACCGAAGGCGGCAACGCCATCGCCGATGTGCTGTTCGGTGACTACAACCCGTCGGGCAAACTGCCGATCACCTTCCCACGCTCGGTGGGGCAGATTCCGACCTACTACAACCACCTGACCATTGGCCGGCCGTTCACGCCGGGCAAGCCAGGCAACTACACCTCGCAATACTTCGATGACATCACCGGGCCGCTGTTTCCGTTCGGTTATGGCCTGAGCTACACCAGCTTCAGCCTGTCGGACATGGCGCTGTCGTCCACTACCCTGAACAAGACCGGCAAGCTCGACGCCAGCGTCACGCTGAAAAACACCGGTAAGGTCGACGGCGAAACCGTGGTGCAGCTGTATATCCAGGACGTGGCCGGCTCGATGATCCGCCCGATCAAGGAGCTGAAGAACTTCCAGAAAGTCATGCTCAAGGCCGGTGAAGAGCGCACGCTGCACTTCACCATCACCGAAGAAGACTTGAAGTTCTACAACACCCAGCTCAAGTACGCCGCAGAGCCGGGCGAGTTCAACGTGCAGATCGGGCTGGATTCCCAGGATGTGCAGCAGCAGACGTTCGAGTTGTTGTAAGCCCCGCAGCCCCCTCTTTTTTAAAGAGGGGGCTCTCGCAACGACCCGCCTCAGGCAATAAAAAGTCGATTTTCACGCCTATCTTCAAGCCCCGTCCTACATCCCTCTCCCACCCCGCTCGCACACCCTGTCCACCCCCGGAATCAACGTGCAGGTGAGTGGATTATGTCGTCCCCGAAAAAAGCGCAGAGGACAGCCCGAAATGCGCCCATTCAGTCGTCGTTCAAGCGAAATGCTCTCGCACTCGGTGTGGTTGCCAGCCTGTCAGGCATGCCCGTCGATGCTGCAAGCTACACCGAGTCGGGCCGGCTGTACGATGCAGCCAGTTGGCGCAGTGACGAGTTCAAGGCCAACTGGGGCCTGGGTGCAATCGGTGCCGATTACGCCTATGCCAGAGGCTTGAGTGGTGCAGGCGTGCAACTGACAGTTTATGACTCTGGATCTGATCTGCGGCATGGCGAATTTGCAGGCAAGTCCAATTATGGCGTACGCATGGCTGATTACGGTTGCGAGAGCGGAACGGTACTGGCTGATGGTTGTTTCTACACCGAAGGTGATCGTGCCCAAGTGCTTCTCCTCGACCCGCCGTCCCCTGAAGGACTCATCGGCCTGGAAGAAGCTGTTGCCAACGGCGACCTCACCAGGGAGCAACTTGATAATTATCTCAAGTTCGCAGGTGCTCACTACACGGCTCACGGCACGGAAGTAGCCGGCATCGCACTGGCGAATCGTGACGGCTCAGGCACCCAGGGTGTGGCCTATGGCGCCAGCGTGAGTGCAGTGCGCCGGTACGGTAACGCTTACTACGGCGCACCTTCCGTAGCGCCTTTGGAAGTGCGCTATCCGACGACACAAGCGGTCGACAACACCTTCGCTGAACTGCACAGCCAAAATGTACGTGCCATCAATCACAGTTGGGGAAACGCTTCGACACCGTCGAATGAAGCCGATCTGGACCTGATATTAAGTTACACCCATCTCCCCTCTTACCCAGAAATCAAGGCTATCGCCGATAACACAATCAAGTACGGCATTCTGCAAGTCTGGGCAGCGGGTAATACGCTGACAGAGAACGAGTCGCCGGAAACGGCCCCAATACCTGGCTTCAACGCAAGCTTGCCACGGGCCAACGCGCAGCTTGAGCCCTACTGGTTGAACGTCGTCAACTTGAATCAAGCGCTGACGTTGAGCGATCGTTCCTATCGCTGCGGCTTCACCAAAGACTGGTGCCTGGCCGCTCCCGGGACGGATATCACCTCCTCCTCAGTGACCGCCGTGATAGACACCGCGAATCACTTTGATGATGAGGGAGAGGTCAACGGTTTCGAAGTAAAAGGCGACAAAGCGGAGTTCGGCTACGCGACAGGGTCCGGCACCTCGGTCGCCGCGCCGCACGTGACCGGCGGCCTGGCACTCTTGATGGAGCGTTTCCCCTACCTCGACAACCCGCAAATCCGCGATGTCTTGCTGACCACGGCCACCGACCTTGGCGAGCCTGGTGTCGATGATGTCTACGGCTGGGGCCTGATGGACCTGAAAAAAGCCATCGATGGCCCCGGCCAATTGCGCGTCGACACCACCGTCAACATGGACCGCCCCGCCGGTGGCGAAAAGGTCTGGCAAGGCGGTGCCTGGGACGATTGGCGCAACGACATCAGCGGCCCGGGCCGCCTGGAAAAGTCCGGCATCGGCTGGCTGCGTCTGAGCGGCAACAACAGTTTTGCCGGTGCCACACTCAAGGCAGGCATTCTGGAACTGGATGGCGAAAACCACCTCAAGGGCGACGTAAACCTGGAAGGCGGCGTGCTGCGCCTCAATGGCAACCTGGCTGTTCAGGGCGACTACACACAAGCCGCTGGCTCAACCCTGATGACAGGTCTGGTGCCTCAGGCAAATCCGGCGAAGCTGCAAGTCAGCAATCAGGCATCCCTCAACGGCGGCACGCTATACCTGAGCGCGCAACCCGGTAGTTATCCCTTGGGCCAGCGCTACAGCATCCTCCAGGCCAAAGGCGCAGTGAACGGTGAGTTTGCCAGCATCGACAGCCGCGAGTTTTCGCCCTTCCTGCGCGCTTTCCAGGTCAAGCAAGGCAATGATTTGCTGGTGGAGTTCGGTCGCGGCCGGTCACTGGTTTCGGCGGCCAACACCGCCAACCAACGCGCCGTCGCCAATGCCGCCGATGCGCAAACCGTACCCACCCCGTTACTGCAACGCCTGACGGCGCTATTTCCCGAACAGGCACCTTTGGCCCTGGACCAGTTGAGCGGTGAACTGCACGCCAGCACCCAAGCGGTGCTGATCGAAAACAGCCGTGTGCTGCGCCAGGCGGCGCTTGATCGTCAACGCCTCGGGCAAGACACCCGCTCTGCCGGCCCCGAGGCGGCGACCCGTGGTGCCTGGGTGCAACTGCCGCGCCAGTCCGGGCAACTGGCGGGTGATGACGGCACCTCCCGTACATCCCACAACAGCACCGGCCTGCTCGTCGGCTTCGACCACCAACTGGAGCAAGGCACACGCCTGGGCGTGGTAGCGGGCAGCGGCACCAGCGATGTGAAGGCCGGGGCCCGCGGTAAAGCTAAAATCGACAGCTACCAGCTCGGCCTGCATGTGGGCCACAACTGGGACGCTTTCGGCCTGTCTGGCGGCATTGCTTATGCGCAACATGAGATCGAGACAAAACGCAGAGTCAGCTTTGCAGGTGTAGAAAATCGACTGTCCGCCCAGTACGCCAGCCGCAGCGTGCAGACATTCGCCGAGGCCAACTATAAATTCAGCCATGACTTCTGGGACTGGCAGCCCTACCTGCAACTGGTGAATGTGCAACAGCGCAGCGACGGTTTCACCGAGCGCGGCGGCATTGCGGCACTGCGTGGCAAACGCTCGAAAGAAAACGTCAACCTCACCACCGGTGGCGTTCGGGTCAACCTCGACCTGGGCAAGGCACAGGTCGGGCCATCATGGCTGAGCGTGCGCGGTGGCCTGGCGCATACCCGTGCCAGCGGCGACCTGCAACCCACTACTGAGGCAGCCTGGGACGGCGGACGTGTGATGAGCGTCAGCGGCGCACCGCTGGATCGCGTCAGCACCCGGCTGGAGCTCGGCGCCACCGCCCGCCTGACACGCGACAGCGCGCTGGACTTCGGCTTCAGCCAACAGCGCGGCGAGCGCACGCGAGACCAAAGCCTCACCGCGCAGTATTCGCTGCAGTTTTAAAATAAAGGCGGGGGTACCCTACCCCCGCCGATCCAGCAGGTTGACCACCAACCGGTCGATCCAGCCCCACACTCGCTGCTTCACCCGTCGCCACAACGGCCGCGTCTTCCACGCCTCCAGGCTTACGGCCTGGCTTTGGGCGAAATCCCGTTCAAAACTTCCCGCCACCGCCAGCGCCAACTCAGGGTCCAGAGCCTCCAGATTGGCTTCCAGATTGAAGCGCAAATTCCAGTGATCGAAGTTGCATGAACCGACGCTGACCCAACCGTCCACCAGCACCATTTTCAGGTGCAGAAAGCACGGCTGATATTCAAAGATCTGCACGCCTGCACGTAGCAAGCGCGGGTAATAACGATGCCCGGCGTAACGCACGGATGGGTGATCGGTGCGCGGGCCCGTCAGCAGCAAACGCACATCCACACCGCGCCCGGCGGCGCGGCGCAAGGCCCGGCGCACGCTCCAGGTGGGCAGAAAATACGGCGTGGCCAGCCAGATGCGTTGCTGGCTGCTGTTCAAGGCGCGGATCAGTGATTGCAGGATGTCACGGTGCTGGCGAGCGTCGGCATACGCCACCCGGCCCAGGCCCGGACCGGTCGCCGGCACTTTGGGCAAACGCGGCAGGCCGAAATGGGTGGCTGGCTTCCACTCCCGGCGCGCGGCGTTGGCGTGCCATTGGCGGTCGAACAGCGCCTGCCAGTCCAGCACCAGCGGGCCGCTGATCTGCACCATCACTTCGTGCCAGTCGGCAGTGTCCTGGCCCGGCGTCCAGAATTCGTCGGTCACGCCGGTGCCGCCGACCACAGCCACGTTCTGGTCGATCAGCCACAGCTTGCGATGGTCGCGATACAAGTTGCGCATCCAGCGCCGCCAGCTCAGGCGATTGTAGAAGCGCAGTTCCACACCGGCATCGGTCAAGCGTTTACGCAGGCCCAGGGTAAACGCGAGGCTGCCGTAATCATCAAACAGGCAACGCACCCGCACACCACGTTCGGCGGCGAGCACCAACGCTTGCACCATGGCCTCTGCACAGGCCCCGGCTTCCACCAGGTACAACTCAAGATCAACCTGCTGCTCGGCGCGGGCGATACCCACCAGCATCTGCGGAAAGAACACCGGCCCGTCGATCAGCAACTCGAAACGGTTGGCGCTGCGCCACGGAAACACTGCGCCGCTCATGTCAGCGCGCCGTGAAGATCAGCACCGCACCCACCGGCACCGACAAACTGATCGACTTCAGCCCGGCCGCTTTGCGCAACGTAGCTACGCCCGGCGCCAGATCAAAATCTTCGGCATGCAACACCACCGGCTCCAGCGTCACGACCTGAAAGCGTCGGTCATCCAGGCGCGTGGCCAGAAGCTCGGCGCTGTAGGTCCGGGTTTTGCCATGCAGGGTGACGGACAACGGCAGGCGCAGCTCGATCTGTGCGCCGGGGGCCAGGTCGTTGATGGGTTGCAGGTTGATCTGTGCGCTGATCAGCGCTTCGGGGAAAGTTTTGATCTCAAACAAGTCATTGCGCATGCGCTCGTCACGCAGCGGGATGCCGCTGTTGATCGACTCCAGCTCCACTTCCAGCTGCGCCGTGCCCTGGCTGTCGACCTTGCCGTGCAACACCAGGAAGCGCTGGACTTCAGCGACCTCGGTGTTTTTGGTAGTGACCAACGACAGGCGCGAGGATTCGTTATCCAGGTACCAATCGGCATGGGCAGGCACAGCGGCGGCGGCCAGCAGCGCGAAGGCCAGGGGTTTGACGTTGAACATAAAGACTCATGGGCAAAAAACCTGTCCGAACCTTAAGCGCAATCTCACGAGCGGCGCAAATCCAATGTGGGAGCTGGCTTGTGTGGGGAGCAGGTTTGTGTGGGAGCTGGCTCCCACAAGAAAAGTGCGGGGTGTCAGGGGTTGAGGCGGCAGCCTTGACGGTCGCCTAACCAACGCGCCGTATGCGTACGGCCCAACCCACTGGCGGTGACTTCACTGCGCTCCGGGTTATCGCTGAACGCGCTGGTCGGCACGTACTGCTTCACATACCCACGGCAATATTCGGCGGGGTTGTTCTCCACATAGCGGCACGAGCAATACTCCTTGGCCGTGTACGCCGCAATGATGTCGGGAAAGGCTTGCAGGTTGACGCGCTCGTGCCAGATCCACCCCAGCAAGGCGAGCAACAGCAGCAGAAACAGGCTGGTAAACGGTCGACGACGAATCATGGTTGCACCGCCGCGAGTACGCGCTTGAGGAGTTCGTTGTGGCGGTAAGTGCCATCACGGTCGTCGCCGTAACGCACGATCACCAGGTGTTCGTCGGGCAGCACAAACAGCGCCTGGCCCCAGTGGCCGAGGGCGGCGAAGGTGTCGGCAGGGGCGTCGGGCCAGGGCCGGGCAGCGCCCTGCACTTCGCGGTTGAGCCACCATTGGCCGCCGGCGACGGCTTCGTCTTGGCCGGCCCGGTATTTATCGAAGGGCTGGCGGTTGAAGGCGACCCAGTCCTTGGGCACCAATTGTTGATCGCCCCAGCGGCCGTCCCGTGCCATCAACAGCCCGACGCGCGCCAGGTCACGGGCGGTGAGGTAGGCGTAGGACGAGGCGACGAAGGTTTCGTCAGCGTCGGTTTCCCAGGTGGCGTTATGAATGCCCAGCGGCTTGAACAGCGCATCCCACGGGTAGCTCATATAAGCCTTGTGGCCCAGCATGCCTTTGAGGGTGGCAGAGAGGATGTTGCTGTCGCCACTGGAATAACGAAACGCCTGGCCCGGTGCAGCGGCGGCTTCTGTGTCGGCCGCGAAGTCGGCCATGTCACTGCGGCCACGGGTGTAGAGCATCGCCACCACCGAGGATTTCAGCGGGGCGTATTCGTAGTCTTCCTGCCAGTCCAGACCCGAGGCCCAGTGCAGCAGGTCGGCCATGGTGACTTTGGGGTGCTGTTTCATCGGCGGGAAGAAGCGCGCGGCGGGGTCGGTGAGTTTGAAGCGGTTTTCGCCGTAGGCCACGCCCAATACCGTCGCCATGATGCTTTTGCTGACAGACCAGGTGAGGTGAGGCGTGGCGGCGGTGGTAGGCGCGCCGTAGCGTTCGTAGATGATTTGACCGTCGCGGATCACCAGCAGCGCGTCGGTGCGGATGCCTTGGCGAGTGGCGTCGTCACGCTTGGGGAATGCGTAAGCGTCCAGGGCGTCGACGGCGGGGCCTGTGAGGGGAGTGCCTTTGGCCCAGTCCTTGTCGGGCCAGGTTTCGGCTTGGGCGGTAACGGTGACCAACAACAAGGCAACACACAACAGGCCTCTGAGCATGGACGCTGACTCGATCAAGGGGGCATTCGTGCCCGCGAGGCTAGACGAGGTGGGTGACGGTTTTGTTACGGGTTTGTGTGTACGTGCCCGTTATTCGGCTGATGGCGGATAACCCCGCAGCCAAAACCCCTGTCATCCAACCGTCACCGTAACTTCATGGAGCTGACACCGAGCCTACATAGCCTGAGTTTGGACAAACAAGTCGACCGGCCGGTAAGTGGCCGGCACTCGGAGATTCGCCATGACTCAGATCGCCCGCATCAGCGACACCGGCAATGAACGCCGCCTGCAAGCCGAACGCCTGATCGGCGCGAAGGCCTTGCAAGAAGCCCAGGCCCTGCGTTTCAACGTTTTCAGCGGCGAGTTCAACGCCAAGCTGAAGGGCGCAGAACACGGCTTGGACATGGATGATTATGATGTTCACTGCAGCCACATCGGCGTGCGGGATATGAACAGCGGTCGACTGGTGGCCACCACCCGTTTGCTGGACCATCAGGCCGCCAGCACCCTGGGCCGGTTCTACAGCGAAGAAGAATTCAGCCTGCACGGCTTGCTGCACTTGCAGGGCCCGATCCTGGAAATCGGCCGCACCTGCGTCGACCCGGCTTACCGCAACGGCGGCACCATAGCCGTGTTGTGGGGCGAATTGGCCGAAGTGCTCAACCAGGGCGGCTACAGCTACCTGATGGGCTGCGCGAGCATCCCGATGCACGACGGCGGCATCCAGGCCCACGCGATCATGCAGCGCCTGCGCGAGCGCTACCTGTGCAACGAGCACCTGCGCGCCGAACCTAAAAAGCCGCTGCCCGCGCTGGACCTGCCGTCCAACGTCATCGCCGAAATGCCGCCGCTGCTCAAGGCCTACATGCGCCTGGGCGCAAAGATCTGCGGCGAACCGTGCTGGGACGAAGATTTCCAGGTGGCCGACGTGTTCATCCTGCTCAAGCGCGATGAGTTGTGCCCGCGTTACGCCCGCCACTTCAAGGCGGCCATGTAATGAGCCGCCTGCGCGTGTACGGGCGCATTGCCCGCGTGCTGCTGGTGGTGGCGCTGGGGTTGAGCATGGCCAGTGTGTTTGGTGTGTTCGAGCGTATGGGCATTGCCAACTCGATGGTGCGGCGCCAACGCTGGTCGCGGTTTTTCATGGCGCGGCTGACCAACGCCCTGCCCTTTCGCGTGACGGTACACGGTGAACTGCCGACGCAGCCGATGCTGTGGGTCAGCAATCACGTGTCCTGGACCGATATTCCACTGCTGGGCGCCGTGGCGCCGATGTCGTTTCTGTCCAAGGCCGAAGTGCGCACCTGGCCGGTGGCCGGCTGGTTGGCGGCCAAGGCGGGCAGCCTGTTTATTCGCCGCGGTTCGGGTGACAGCCAGTTGATCCGCAAGCAGATGACTCGCCACCTGGAGCAACAGCACCCGCTGCTGATGTTCCCCGAAGGCACCACCACCGACGGGCGCAGCCTGCGCACCTTCCACGGGCGTTTGCTGGCCAGCGCGATTGATGCCGATGTGTCGCTGCAACCCGTGGCGATTCGTTACCTGCGTGATGGGCAAGTCGACGCGCTGGCGCCATTTATTGGCGATGATGATTTGCTCTCGCACCTGATGCGCCTGTTTGGCAATGATCAGGGTGATGTGGAAATTCATGTGCTCAAGCCGATTGCCTGTGCCGGGCAGGAACGTGCAGCGCTGGCGTTTCAGGCACAGCAGGCCGTGCAGACAGTGCTGTTTGGGCCGGTGCCGGAAGCAGAGCATGTAGATGCTCGGCCTGCATTCGCCGCGTGACCTTAAGTGAACACTGTTCAAATGTGGGAGCGGGCTTGCTCGCGAATGCGGTCTGTCAGTAACAAATAGGCTGACTGATACACCGCCTTCGCGAGCAAGCCCGCTCCCACATTTAGATCTCCGCAGTCAGTTGGGCCTGTGCAAATTCTTGCAATTCAGGATAGAAAATCCGAAAGTCTTCACTCAGCGGCTCATACAGCTCGCGCAACTCCTGCATCGCAAACCCCAGTTCCTGCGGCTGTGTCAGCCGCCGCGAAATCCCGCGCAGCACCTGCTCCATCACCGCAAACTCGCGGTAAGAGCCCAGCCAGTCATCCGCCGCCATCCAGGGTGCAATCTGCGCCAGCCGCCCCGGCAGCTGCGGCTCGGCCGCCAGCACGCGGTACACCTGCGACGTAAAGCGCTCCAGTGGCTGGTCGGCATACAACGCCCAGTCCCGTGCCAGGCAATGGTCGAAAAACACATCGAGCACGATCCCGGCATACCGCTTGCGCGTCAGGCGAAAGCGCGACAACGCCTCCCCCACCAGCGGGTGGCTGTCGGTGAAGCGGTCGATCGAACGATGCAGCTGGATTGCCGCCTCGATTTGCGGGCTGAACTGGCCCTGCAGGCGGCCTTTGACGAAATCGCCATAGAGGCTGCCCAGCAGTTGCGCAGGAAGTTGGCCGCCCAGGTGCAGATGTGCGAGATAATTCATGGCGCGCAGTCTACCACTGCCACTCACGTATCGTTATAACCCGATATACCGATTCAATCTGGTTTAAGACCAAAATCATATTGGTATATCGGGATAGACCGATTTAAAGTTCGCCTCATCGCGATATAACGCTTTACGAAACCGAGCAACCGCCATGTCCATCGACCTCGACGAAATAATAAAAGCCCTGGCACACCCAGTACGACGAGACATCCTCACCTGGCTGAAAGATCCGAAAGTGCAGTTCCCCGAGCAAGTGCACAACCACGAGTACGGCATCTGCGCCGGGCAGATCGACCAGCGCTGCGGCTTGTCGCAGTCAACCGTGTCGGCCCACCTGGCCACGCTGCAACGGGCGGGTTTGATCAGCAGCCAGAAGGCCGGGCAGTGGCACTTTTTCAAACGCAACGAGGACACCATCCAGGCCTTCCTCGCCGCGCTCACTATAGAACTCAGCGCTGCCGACAACGCAGCGTTGTAACAAGGAAACCATCATGCCCCTCTCGCTACTCATACTGGCCCTGAGCGCCTTCGCCATCGGCACCACCGAGTTCGTCATCATGGGCTTGCTGCCCGATGTGGCGGCGGACCTCGGCGTGTCGATTCCCGGCGCCGGCTGGCTGGTCACCGGCTACGCCCTGGGCGTGGCCATCGGCGCGCCGTTCATGGCACTGGCCACCGCCAGGCTGCCGCGCAAGGCCGCCCTGGTAGCGCTGATGGGCATTTTCATTATCGGCAACCTGCTCTGCGCCCTGGCCAGTGACTACAACGTGCTGATGTTTGCCCGTGTGGTCACCGCGCTGTGCCACGGTGCCTTCTTTGGTATCGGTTCGGTAGTCGCCGCCAACCTGGTGCCGGCCAACAAACGTGCGTCGGCCGTGGCTTTGATGTTCACCGGCCTGACCCTGGCCAACGTGCTCGGTGTGCCGCTGGGCACCGCGCTGGGCCAACAGGCCGGCTGGCGTTCGACCTTCTGGGCTGTAACGGTGATTGGCGTGATCGCGCTGATCGGCCTGATCCGCTTCCTGCCCGCCAAGCGAGACGAAGAAAAACTCGACATGCGCGCCGAACTCAAAGCCCTCAAGGGCGCCGGCATCTGGCTGTCGCTGACCATGACCGCGCTGTTTTCCGCGTCCATGTTCACCCTCTTTACTTATGTTGCGCCGCTGCTGGGCGATGTCACCGGCGTGTCGCCCAGAGGCGTGACCTGGACTCTGCTGCTGATCGGCCTGGGCCTCACCGTGGGCAACATCATCGGCGGCAAACTGGCAGACAAACGCCTGTCGGCCACCCTGATCGGTGTGTTCATCAGCATGGCGGTGGTGTCCACGGTGCTGACCTGGACCAGCGCCGCGCTGATCCCGACTGAAATCACCCTGTTCCTGTGGGCCACCGCCGCGTTTGCCGCCGTGCCTGCGCTGCAGATCAATGTGGTGACCTTCGGCAAGGCGGCACCGAACCTGGTGTCCACCCTGAACATCGGCGCTTTCAACATCGGCAACGCCCTCGGCGCCTGGGTCGGCGGCACGGTGATTGCCCACGGTTTCGGCCTGACCAGCGTGCCGCTGGCCGCGGCGGCCCTGGCGATCCTGGCCCTGCTGGTGACCCTGATTACTTTCCGTCAGGGCGGCAATGCCGACCTGGCCCCTGCGACCAACTGATCAATCCACTTAAAGAGAAGGGTGTTATCCCATGACGACTATTTTCGATCCGATCACACTGGGCGACCTGGAATTGTCCAACCGCATCATCATGGCGCCGCTGACCCGTTGCCGCGCCGATGAAGGTCGCGTGCCCAACGCGCTGATGGCCGAGTACTACGTACAGCGTGCCTCCGCCGGGCTGATCCTCAGCGAAGCCACTTCCGTAACGCCGCTGGGCGTGGGCTACCCGGACACCCCGGGTATCTGGTCCAACGACCAGGTGCGCGGCTGGGCCAATGTCACCAAGGCCATTCATGGCGCCGGCGGCAAGATCTTCCTGCAACTGTGGCACGTGGGCCGTATTTCCCATGAGTCCTACCTGAACGGCGAAAGCCCGGTGGCCCCAAGCGCGATCCAGCCTAAAGGCCACGTCAGCCTGGTTCGCCCACTGGCCGACTACCCAACCCCGCGCGCGCTGGAAACCGCTGAAATCGCCGACATCGTCGACGCCTACCGCACCGGTGCCGAGAACGCCAAGGCCGCAGGCTTTGACGGCGTGGAAATCCATGGCGCCAACGGCTACCTGCTCGACCAGTTCCTGCAAAGCAGCACCAACAAGCGCACCGACAACTATGGCGGCTCCCTGGAAAACCGTGCACGCCTGCTGCTGGAAGTAACGGACGCCGCCATCGAAGTCTGGGGCGCGGGCCGCGTGGGTGTGCACCTGGCACCACGCGCCGACTCCCACGACATGGGCGACGACAACCTGGCGGAAACCTTCACCTACGTCGCCAGCGAACTGGGCAAGCGCGGCATCGCCTTCATTTGCTCGCGCGAAAAAGAAGCCGGTGACAGCCTTGGCCCGCAACTGAAAAAAGCCTTCGGCGGCCCGTACATCGCCAACGAACGCTTCACCAAGGACAGCGCCAATGCGTGGCTGGCCGCCGGCAAAGCAGACGCGGTGGCCTTCGGCGTACCGTTCATTGCCAACCCGGACCTGCCGGCTCGCTTGAAGGCCGATGCGCCGCTGAACGAACCGCACCCGGAAACCTTCTACGGCAAAGGCCCGGTCGGTTACATCGACTACCCGACGCTGGCGTTGTAATCACCTGAAACGCAAAAAGCCCCGGTTCGCAAGAATCGGGGCTTTTTATTACGCACTGGAAAACGCCAGAGCTGCCATGTGGGTGCAGGGCTTGTGTGGGAGCCAGCTCCCACACAAGCCCACTCTCCCTACCAGCCTCACATTTTGGGTTTGGGGGCGGCCGGGAAACACTCCTTCACAGCCTTGCAACAATATTGCTACAAAATACTTAGGCGGCTACCTATCAACCCTTCGCCAGCCCGTATATAAAGTCACCCCACCAATAAGGCAAAGGGACGATTGACTGTCTCTGGACTTTACTGTTGACACAACTGGACGCAATTACGCATTTTGTCTTAATTGCGCAGGCTGGGGCTCAGGCGCAGCATGTCCAGCCCTGCATCAACCCAACGTTCGGCGTCCTGATGCAGTTGGAAACTGTCGGGCACCAGCAGCCATTGGCCTATCAAGCCATGGATGAAGGCATGGATACACACCGCACCGCGCGTGGTGTCCAGGTTTTCCGGAAGTTGCCCGCGATGGACCGCGTTGCGCAATGTCAGGCCTATCCGCAGGTTGCACTCAAGGCTATGGGTTTGACGTTGGCGCCGCATGTCACACATCTCATCGGTGAACTCGCACTTATGAAACAGGATTTCGTTGATGCGCCGGGTTTTCGGGTCAAGGGCCACTTGATGATAGAGACGAATCAACAGCTTGCGCATGCAACCCAGCGGGTCGACTTCATCCTCGCTTTCACTCGCCCGCGCCAGCTCATCCAGAGGCTCGTGCAGGGTGTCGAGCAGCGCCTGCAGCAGGTCGGACTTGTTGCTGAAGTGCCAATAGATGGCACCCCGCGTCACGCCGGCCAGGGTGGCGATGTCCGCCAGCGTGGTGCGCGCGACGCCGCGCTGATAGAAGGCTTGCTCGGCGGCATCGAGAATCTGGCTGCGCGTTTCCTGAGCTTCCTCTTTGGTGCGACGAACCATGGCAGTAAAACCTCAATCGGGACACTGTGGATGGTGCTTGACCATCATCTGAATAATTGTGGGACGACACCGTCATGGGCGCCGAACGTACTAAAATCGAGGCTTCGGGCGTTGCTTTGTCAACATTCCGCGCTGCCTGTCAAGAGTTTACAAACAACCATGAACGTAAGTATATTGCGTAGCAAGCTACTTATCTACTCACAGCTTGTTTTTTACCCTTCCACACTTCTTGTGCGCACTGTGCGCGCCTGACCCGAGGATCTTCATGCAACTTAAGCCAGCTGTTACCGCTCTGGTCACTGCCGTCGCCCTGGCATCGCTGCTCAGCGGATGTAAAAAGGAAGAAGCGGCTCCGCCCGCTCAAACCCCTCAGGTCGGCGTGGTCACCATTCAACCGCAAGCCTTTACCCTGACCTCCGAACTGCCGGGCCGCACCACGGCTTACCGCATCGCGGAAGTTCGCCCTCAGGTCAACGGCATCATTCTCAAGCGCCTGTTCAAGGAAGGCGCCGACGTGAAGGAAGGGCAACAGCTCTACCAGATCGACCCGTCGGTGTATGACGCCACCCTGAAAAGCGCGCAGGCGAGCCTGACCCAGACCAAGTCCATCACCGACCGCTACAAGCAGTTGGTCGATGAGCAGGCCGTCAGCCGCCAGGAATACGACACCGCCGTCGCCAACCGCATGACCGCTGAAGCAAACGTTCAAACCGCCCAGATCAACGTGCGCTACACCAAAGTGTTCGCGCCGATCTCCGGGCGTATCGGCCGTTCTTCGGTGACCGAAGGCGCGCTGGTCAGCAATGGCCAGACCGATGCCATGGCCGTGATCCAGCAACTGGACCCGATCTATGTCGACGTCACGCAGTCTTCGGCTGAAATGCTGAAACTGCGCCGCGACCTGGAAAGTGGCCAGCTGCAAAAAGCCGGCGACAACGCCGCCAAGGTCAAGCTGACCCTGGAAGACGGCAGTTCTTACGGCCAGGACGGCAAGCTGGAATTCTCCGAAGTGTCGGTCGACCAGACCACCGGCTCCGTGACCCTGCGCGCCGTGTTCCCCAACCCTGACCACACCCTGCTGCCGGGCATGTTCGTGCACGCCCAGTTGCAAGCCGGCGTGAACAGCAAGGCCATCCTGGCACCTCAGCAAGGCGTGACCCGCGACCTCAAGGGCATCCCGACTGCGCTGATCGTGAACAAGGACAACAAGGTCGAGCAACGCGTATTGGTCGCCAACCGTACTGCCGGCGCCTACTGGCTGGTGGAGAAAGGGCTGGACGCCGGTGACCGCGTGATTACCGAAGGCCTGCAATTCATCAAGCCGGGCATCGAGGTCAAGGTCAAGGACGCTGACAACGCCAAACCCGCCGGAAGTGCCGCAGCGCCTGCTGCCGCTGCTGGTAAAGGGGAGTAATCCATGTCGAAATTTTTTATCGACCGTCCCATTTTTGCCTGGGTAATTGCCCTGGTGATCATGCTGGTCGGGGCACTGTCGATCCTGAAGTTGCCCATCAACCAATACCCGGCCATCGCGCCGACCGCCATCGATATCCAGGTGACCTACCCGGGCGCATCCGCACAAACCGTGCAGGACACCGTGGTGCAGGTGATCGAGCAACAGCTCAACGGTATCGACAACCTGCGTTACGTAGCCTCGGACAGTAACTCCGACGGCAGCATGACCATCACCGCGACGTTCAACCAGGGTACCAACCCGGACATCGCCCAGGTACAGGTGCAGAACAAGCTGAACCTGGCGACCCCGCTGCTGCCGCAAGAAGTGCAGCAACAGGGTATCCGCGTGACCAAGTCGGTGAAGAACTTCCTGATGGTGATCGGTCTGGTGTCGGAAGACGGCAGCATGACCAAGGACGACCTGTCCAACTACATCGTGTCCAACATCCAGGACCCGATCTCGCGTACCGCGGGTGTAGGTGACTTCCAGGTCTTCGGTTCGCAATACGCCATGCGTATCTGGCTCGACCCGGCCAAGTTGAACAACTTCCAGCTCACGCCGGTGGATGTCAGCAGCGCGATTCAGGCGCAGAACGTTCAGGTAGCAACCGGTCAACTCGGTGGCCTGCCTGCCCTGCCCGGCACCCAGCTGAACGCCACCATCATCGGCAAGACGCGTCTGCAATCGGCTGAAGAGTTCGGCAAGATCCTGATGAAGGTCAATGCCGACGGCTCGCAAGTACGCCTGCGTGACGTTGCCCGCATTGAACTGGGCGGCCAGAACTACAGCATCAGTGCGCAGTTCAACGGCAAGCCGGCCTCCGGCATGGCGATCAAGCTGGCTGCAGGCGCTAACGCCCTGGACACCGGCAAGGCCATCCGTGCCACCGTGGCGTCCCTGGAACCATTCTTCCCGCCAGGCATGAAGGCGGTGGTGCCCTATGACACCACCCCAGTGGTGACCGAGTCGATCTCCGGTGTTGTTGACACCCTGGTCGAAGCGATCGTGCTGGTGTTCCTGGTGATGTTCCTGTTCCTGCAGAACTTCCGCGCCACCATCATCACCACCATGACCGTACCGGTGGTATTGCTGGGTACCTTCGGGATCCTGGCGGCAGCGGGCTTCACCATCAACACCCTGACCATGTTCGGCATGATCCTGGCCATCGGCTTGCTGGTGGACGATGCCATCGTCGTGGTGGAAAACGTCGAACGGGTAATGGCCGAGGAACACCTGTCGCCTAAAGAGGCGACGATCAAGTCCATGGGCCAGATCCAGGGCGCCCTGGTGGGTATTGCCCTGGTGCTGTCGGCGGTACTGTTGCCGATGGCGTTCTTCGGTGGTTCCACGGGTGTGATCTACCGGCAGTTCTCCATCACCATTGTGTCGGCGATGGCCCTGTCGGTACTGGTCGCCCTGATCTTCACCCCGGCCCTGTGCGCCACCATGCTCAAGCCGATTGACCCCGAGAAACACGGCCAACCCAAGCGTGGTTTCTTTGGCTGGTTCAACCGCACCTTCGACAGCGGCGTACTCAAGTACGAGCGCGGCGTGGGCGGCATGATCAAGCACAAGATTCCAGCGTTCCTGGTTTATATCCTGATCTTCGCCGGCATGATCTGGATGTTCACGCGTATTCCAAGCGCGTTCCTCCCCGAGGAAGACCAGGGTGTGATCTTCGCCCAGGTGCAGACGCCGGTCGGTTCGTCGGCTGAACGTACGCAGAAAGTCATCGACGACATGCGTGCCTTCCTGCTGCACGACAAGGAAGGCGAGCCAGGTGAAGGCAAGGCCGTGAAATCGGTATTTACCGTAAACGGCTTCAACTTCGCAGGTCGTGGTCAGAGTTCGGGCCTTGCATTCGTGATGCTCAAACCGTGGGGCGAGCGTGATTCGACCCAGTCGGTGTTTGAGGTGGCCAAGCGTGCCCAAGGTTACTTCTTCGGAGCCTTCAAGGACGCCATGGTATTTGCCATCGTGCCGCCTTCGGTTCTGGAACTGGGTAACGCCACCGGTTTCGACGTGTTCCTGCAAGACCAGGGTGGCGTTGGCCACGACAAGCTGATGGCGGCCCGTAACCAGTTCCTGGGTGCGGCGGCACAAAGCAAGATCCTGGCGGGCGTACGTCCTAACGGCGTGAACGATGAACCTCAGTACGAACTGACCGTCGATGACGAGAAAGCCAGTGCTCAGGGCATCAGCCTCGCGGATATCCAGCAGACCCTGGCGATTGCCTTGGGTGGCAGCTACATCAACGACTTCATCGACCGTGGCCGTGTGAAGAAGGTGTATGTACAGGGTGATGCAGCCAGCCGGATGTCGCCGGAAGACCTGGACAAATGGTACGTGCGCAGCAATGACGGGAAGATGGTGCCGTTGTCGGCAATCTCGTCGGGCAAGTGGATCTACGGCTCGCCCAAACTCTCGCGTTATAACGGTGTAGCGGCGATGGAAATCCTCGGTACCCCGGCACCTGGCTACAGTACCGGTGACGCAATGGCGGAAGTCGAGCGCATTGCCAAAGACTTGCCGGCGGGTGTTGGTTACTCGTGGACCGGTCTGTCGTACGAAGAACGTCTGTCCGGCTCCCAGGCACCTGCGCTGTATGCCTTGTCGCTGCTGGTCGTGTTCCTGTGCCTCGCGGCCCTGTACGAAAGCTGGTCGATCCCGATTGCAGTCGTCCTGGTGGTGCCGTTGGGTGTGATCGGTGCACTGATCGCCACCAGCCTGCGCGGGCTGTCCAACGACGTGTTCTTCCAGGTGGGCTTGCTGGTAACGGTGGGTCTGGCGGCGAAAAACGCCATCCTGATCGTGGAGTTCGCCAAAGAGCTGCATGAGCAGGGCAAAGGCATCGTCGAGGCGGCTATCGAAGCGTCCCGCATGCGTCTGCGCCCGATCATCATGACGTCCATGGCGTTCATGCTCGGCGTATTGCCACTGGCGATTTCCACCGGTGCCGGTTCAGGCAGCCAGCACGCCATCGGTACCGGCGTAATTGGCGGTATGATCACGGCCACTGTGCTGGCGATCTTCTGGGTGCCACTGTTCTATGCAACCGTGTCCTCGGCCGGCGAACGTAAAAAGAAAGACACTACTGAAACTCCTAAAGAGGCTGGCCAATGAGCAAGTCGCTACTTTCCTTAGCCGTCACCGCATTCGTGCTCAGTGGCTGCTCGCTGATACCTGACTATCAGCGCCCCGAAGCGCCGGTGGCCGCACAGTTCCCGCAGGGGCCGGCGTATTCGTCGGCCCAGGCGCCGGGCCAGGCCGCTGCCGAGCAGGGCTGGAAGCAGTTTTTCCATGATCCTGCCCTGCAACAGCTGATCCAGACCGCACTGGTGAACAACCGTGACCTGCGTGTCGCGGCCCTGAACATCGACGCTTACGCCGCGCAGTACCAGATCCAGCGTGCCGACCTGTTCCCGGCCGTCTCGGCCACGGGCAGCGGCAGCCGCTCGCGTACTCCGGCCAAGCTGTCGCAAAGCGGCGAAGCCAACATCAGCAGCCAGTACTCGGCCGGCCTGGGGATCAGTTCGTATGAGCTGGACCTGTTCGGTCGCGTGCGCAGCTTGAGTGAAGAAGCCCTGCAAAAGTACTTCGCCACTGAAGAAGCACGGCGCAGCACCCAGATCAGCCTGGTGGCCAGCGTGGCGAATGCCTACCTGACCTGGCAGGCCGACAAGGAGCTGCTCAAGCTGACCCAGGACACCCTCGGCGCGTTCGAGCAAAGCTACAAGCTGACCTCGCGCAGCAACGAAGTCGGCGTGGCCTCGGCCCTCGACCTCAGCCAGGCACGTACCTCGGTGGAAAACGCCCGCGTTCAGCTTGCCCGGTATACGCGCCAGGTGGCCCAGGACGAAAACAGCCTGACCCTGTTGCTGGGCACCGGCCTGCCGGCCAACATCACCAGCAAACCGCTCTCGGATGACCTGCTCAGCGAAGTCCCGGCCGGGTTGCCATCGGACCTGCTGCAACGTCGCCCTGACATCGTGCAGGCCGAGTACAACCTGAAAGCGGCCAACGCCAATATCGGCGCGGCCCGTGCAGCGTTCTTCCCGAGCATCAGCCTGACCGCCAGCGCCGGTACCGCCAGCCCGACCCTGGGCGGCCTGTTCAAAGGCGGTTCGGGTACCTGGTCGTTTGCCCCGCAGATCAACATCCCGATCTTCAACGCCGGTAGCCTGCGCGCAAGCCTGGACTACTCGAAGATCCAGAAAGAGATCAACGTGGCCAACTACGAGAAGGCGATTCAGACCGGCTTCCAGGAAGTGTCCGACGGCCTCGCCGCGCGTGAGACCTACAAGCAGCAACTGGACGCCCAACGTGGCTTCGTCGCGGCCAACCAGGATTACTACCGCCTGGCCGAGCGTCGCTACCGCATTGGTGTCGACAGCAACCTGACCTTCCTCGACGCCCAGCGCCAACTGTTCAGTGCCCAGCAATCGCTGATCACCGACCGCCTGGCGCAGCTCAACAGCGAGGTCAACCTGTATAAGGCCCTCGGCGGTGGCTGGAACGAGCAGACCGCGAAGAACGAGCCGTTGAAAGAACAGGCTCCGCCGCTGAAGTTGTTCTGATAGCAGCGTTGTAGACAAAACCGCCTCCCTCACCGGAAGCGGTTTTTTTATGCCCGGGCCATGCCTATGACACACGCTGTAACTTGCGTTCGATCATCGCCCACAACCCGCTCTCCCCCACTTTCATCGCCCCCGCACCGCCACGCACCATGGCCGGCACCTGCATAACCCCAATAACAACAGGTCCCTCGCCATGAGCACTTTGCACCCGCGCCAGCTGTTGCTGGCAACCGCTGTCGTCAGTCTTGCCCTGCCCGTCGTCGCCGAAGAGCACGGCTTTCTCGAAGACGCCAGCGCCAACCTCAACCTGCGCAACTTCTTCTTCAACCGCAACTACACCAACCCCACCAAAGCCCAGGGCGGCGCACAGGAGTGGACGCAAAGTTTCATTCTCGACGCCAAATCCGGCTTCACTCAGGGTACGGTGGGTTTCGGTCTGGATGTGTTGGGTCTGTACTCCGAAAAGCTTGATGGCGGACGCGGCACCGGTGGCACCCAACTGCTGCCGCTGGACCACGACGGCCGCCCGGCGGACAATTTCGGGCGCCTCGGCGTGGCGTTCAAAGCGCGAATGTCGAAGACTGAACTGAAGGTCGGCGAGTGGATGCCGGTGCTGCCGATCCTGCGTTCAGACGACGGCCGCTCGCTGCCGCAAACCCTGCGCGGCGGGCAAATCACCTCAAAGGAAATCGACGGCCTGACCCTTTACGGCGGCCAGTTCCGCGCCAACAGCCCACGTGACGACAGCAGCATGAGCGACCTGTCGATGTTCGGGAAAACCGCCTTCACCTCCGACCGCTTCAACTTCCAGGGCGGCGAGTATGCGTTCAACGACAAACGCACCCAGATCGGCCTGTGGAATGCCCAGCTCAAGGACATCTACCGCCAGCAGTTCGTCAACCTGATCCACAGCCAGCCGCTGGGCGACTGGACCCTGGGCGCCAATCTCGGGTTCTTCTACGGCAAGGACGACGGCAGCGCCCGCGCAGGTGACCTCGACAACAAGACCTGGTCCGGCCTGTTCTCCGCCCGTTACGGTGGCAACACCTTCTACGTCGGCTTGCAAAAACTCACCGGCAACAGTGCGTGGATGCGCGTCAATGGCACCAGCGGCGGCACCCTGGCCAACGACAGTTACAACGCCAGCTATGACAACGCCCAGGAAAAATCCTGGCAAGTGCGCCACGATTTCAACTTCGTGGTCCTCGGCGTACCGGGCCTGACCTTGATGAACCGCTACATCAGCGGCAGCAACGTGCACACCGGCACCATCACCGACGGCAAGGAATGGGGCCGCGAAAGTGAACTGGGCTACACCGTGCAAAGCGGTACCCTGAAAAACCTCAACCTGCGCTGGCGCAACTCCAGCATGCGCCGCGACTACAGCAACAATGAGTTCGACGAGAACCGGTTGATTGTCAGCTATCCCATCAGCCTGTTGTAAACAGCCCGTTCACCCCAGGTGCCAGACGCGCGTAGGCTGTTCGCGGCTGGCCCCGTAGTAAATTGCCTCAAATGAAACAGGAACCGAGCCTGTCACTCTCTCGACTGACGGATACCAGCATCCGACAAGAAAGGTGACCTCCCAATGCGTTCGACCCCGTCAAACCAAGCCCCCTTCATCGCGCCCCCTCAACCTCCTGCCGCCAACAATCCACTCACCCCGCCTGTCGCAGCACCGATCATTCACCGCGAAAAACAGAAGCTGGTGGATGACGGTACCTTGAGTGCCAGCCGCCTGCTGATCCGGGAAAACAGCAACCCCGGGGGCCCCAAACTGCTGGAGGAAGTGTTTACCCTCGAAACCGGTGACACCTCAGACGTAATCCATATCAGCCAACGTCCCGACGGCCAACTGCATGTCCAAGTAAACGGCCGCGACTATGCCTTTGATACAAGCAAGGGCCATCCAACCCTCCAGCATTTCCTCTACATCAAAACCAATGGCGGGGACGACCGCATTACCATCGCCCCCAATGTGACGTTCAAGGTAGAGATCAGGGCCGGGGATGGCGACGACACGGTCCAGGCGGGAAGCGGTGAAACCCGGGTCTACGGCGGGCGCGGCAATGACCAGATCCGTCTTGGCAGCGGAACAGGCTATGCAGAAGGCAATGAGGGCGACGATACGATAATGGGGGGGACCGGCCACGCGGTCATGTACGGTAACGGTGGTCACGATCGTCTGTATGCAGGCAGCGGACCATCCACCAAACACAACCACCTGGATGGCGGTACAGGCGACGACCAGCTATACGCAGGCAATGGCTATTCGGTACTCAATGGCGGTCCGGGTAACGACCTATTGGTCGGCCATGACCACACCGCCTTTTACACCGGCGAGGGGCGTAACACGGTATGGGCCAATTCCATCAAGGCCCGTATCTACGCACAAGCGACGGATCGCCTGATCGGCGCCCAAAACTCAAGCGTCACTTACGTGAAACCCTCCGAGGCCGGTCGCCAAGCCTTCAGCATCGAAGGGCCTGCCGATTTCATTCAGCGGGTCGAGGATGATCTGGCGCTGCTGCGCGCGTCACCCCAAGGGCAAAAAATGCTGGAGGCCCTGGATAAGGCGGCGCTGCAAAACGGGGGCCCTGTCAACATTGTGCCGTCCAACGGGCATGGTGACTCCTACGACTTCTGGAGCACAGCACTGCAAAAACTGGAAGACGCTCATCAGCTTGTCTACGTTCCGGATGCTCCCAGGGACGGCTACATCAAGGACGGGGTGGCCGGTGCGCGCGCGGACAAAGCGACGATTTTCTACGACCCGGCAGACATCCACGAAGACGGTGACGTGCTCTTGCCACTGCTGCTGCTTTACCATGAGATGGCGCACGCCTGGAACGGCGCCAACGGTACATTCCTTCCAGGTTCGAGCGATCCGACCCAGGATCATCCCGAGCGACCCGGCCCGCCCAACGCAGAACTGCAAGCCGTCGGTTTGGCGACCAACGCGCCGCCCTTCGACTTCGATAACGACCCCTCCACGCCCCCCACCTCAACCAACCCTGCCCCCTTTAGCGAGAATTCGCTGAACCAGGAAATGGGCAAGCCATTGCGCCAACGCTACGCCTGACAAAGGAGGCCGCAACCACAGCACGCCGCCCTTAAGATCAGCGGCACTATTTATCGGTGATGCCAGGCGTGATCATGCTGTATCGTGCTCGCGCCCGTTACCCGGCACAGGGAGTTCATCAACACGGATCCCCCCTCATCATCCAGGCCGCCATGAAATACCTTCTTGTCATTCTGTCGATTCTGCTCAGCGGCTGTATCGGCGCGCCCATCGCCCTGACGCCGCAGACCGAGCAGCGTTTGCAGGCCCAGGCCCCTATCCGCTTCCTGTTGACCTTCGATGACGGCCCCAGCGCTTCGGGCTACAACAACCCGAGCCGTTCGGTGGCGGCGGACCTGGCGAACAACCCGATACTGCCGGGCATCAAGGCGGTGTTTTTCCTGCAGACCGAAGCGTCCCGCTCCGGCGGCAGCCGCCGTGGCCACAAAACCATGGAACGCGAGTTCGCGGCCGGCCATATCCTGGCCTTCCATACAGCCACGGCGTTTCATACCAACCACCGTTGGTTGAGTGACGCTGAACTGGAAAGCACCCTCACCCGGGGCGCGGCCGATATTGCCTCAATCACCGGCAGCCCGCCGGCGCTGGTACGCCCGCCCTTCTGGAACTATGACAAGCGTACGTTTGCCGCCTACACCCGCCATGGCCTGCACGTTTTGCTGACCGACCTGAGTGCCAATGACGGCAAAATCTGGGGCTTCAACGGCAGCCCGCGCCGTCGCGCCAACCTGTACCGGCAACTGTCGGTGCTGCGTGAACACATTGCCTTGGGCGAACTGCCGACAGTGGACGGCGTGATCCCGGTGGTGGTGACCTTCCACGACATCAACCGCTACACCGCGCGGCATATGCAGGAATACCTGCAAATCCTGATGGACAGCGCCCGGATCAACGGCATGAAAACCGCAGCCGAACCGTTCTACACCGACACTGCCACACTGGAACGCGCGGCGCTGGCGCGCACGGTCAAGGACGTGAATGAACCGGTGCATTTGCCGGGGGTATGGAATTGGGTGTGGGATGCGGATTCCCATTGATCTCCGAAGCCCGGTGGAGATCAAAAATGTGGGAGCGGGCTTGCTCGCGAATGCGGCCTTTCATTCGACGACTGTGTCACTGACCCACCGTATTCGCGAGCAAGCCCGCTCCCACAGGTGATCGCATTTCAATTCAGGCTTCGCGCGACTCAACCCCCAGCTCATCCCACACCGACTCCGCCAGGTGAAACGTCGCATTCGCCGCAGGAATCCCGCAGTAGATCGCACTCTGCATCAGCACCTCCTTGATCTCGGCGCGGGTTACGCCGTTGCTGGCGGCGGCGCGCAAGTGCAGCTTGAGTTCTTCGCTGCGGTTCATGCCAATCAGCATGGCGATGGTGATCAGGCTGCGGGTATGCCGCGGCAAGCCCGGGCGGGTCCAGATATCACCCCAGGCGTGGCGGGTGATCATTTCCTGGAACTCGCTGTTGAACTCGGTCAAGGCGTTGAGGCTGCGGTCGACATGGGCGTCGCCCAGCACTTCACGGCGGACTTGCAGGCCGTCGGCGTAACGTTGTTTCTCGTCCACAAAAAGCTCCTCAGCGGGCCAGCAAAAATTCAATCACCCGGTCGCTGAACTCAGCACCGGCCTGAACGTTGGACAGGTGCGCCGCGTAAAACTCGGCGTATTCGGCGCCCTGTACATGGGCCTGGATGAAGTGGCTGCCGGCCGGTGGCGTGACCGCGTCTTCACTGCCGGCGACCACCAGGGTCGGCACCTTGATCGCGGCCAATTGCTCACGAAAATCCGCATCGCGCACGGCCCCGCAGTTGGCGGCGTAACCTTCAGGCGAGGTGGCGGCAAGCATGTCAGTGATCAGCTTGGCCTGATCGGGATGAGCCTCGGCAAAGTCGGCCGTGAACCAGCGGGCAATAGACGCATCGCGCAACGCGACCATGGCCGCCGCGCCATCGCGCAGCACCATTTCAATGCGCGGGTTCCACACCTCGGGTGTGCCGATTTTGGCGGCGGTGTTGCATACCACCAGGCGCTGCAGGCGTTCACCGGCGTTAATGCCCAACCACTGGCCGATCAAACCGCCCATGGACAGCCCGCAGAAATGCGCGCGCTGGATATCCAGTGCATCCAGCAGCGCAATCACGTCACGGCCCAGTTGCTCAATGCTGTAGGGGCCGGCGGTGACCAGGGATCTGCCATGGCCACGGGTGTCAAAACGCAACACGCGAAAGTGCTCGGTGAAAGCCGGAATCTGGAAGTCCCACATGTGCAGGTCGGTGCCCAGCGAGTTGGACAGCACCAACACCGGCGCATCCACCGGGCCGTCGAGCTGGTAATGCAGTTCGCCCTCGGCGAGTTGTACAAAGGCCACAGCGGTCTCCTTACGCGGTCAATGCAAAATGTTCGGTTACAGCGCGGCTGACCCAAGTGTGGGCCAGGCCCAGGTAGTGGGCTGGATCGAGCAGGCGGTCCAGTTCAGCCGCTGACAGCTCGGCACTGACTTGGGGTTCATCGGCCAATACCGCGCGCAGATGCCGCCCTTGCGCGACCGCCCGTTTGCAACACTGCTCCAGCAGATGGTGCGCCGTCTCACGGCCCAAACGTTGGGCCAGCACGCTGCTGACGGCTTCGGCCAACACCAGGCCCTGGGTCAAATCGAGGTTTTGCGCCATGCGCTCAGCGTCGACTTCCAGCCCCTCACCTATCAGCAGCGCCTGCTTCAAGGCACCCGATACCAGCAGGCAAATCTGCGGCAAGGTTTCCCACTCGGCATGCCACAAGCCCAGGCTGCGTTCGTGTTCCTGGGGCATGGCGCTGAACATCGTCGCCACCAGGCCCGGCACGCGAGTGGCGGCACTGATCAGCACAGCAGCGCCCACCGGGTTGCGTTTGTGCGGCATGGTTGATGAGCCGCCTTTGCCCGGCGCCGAGGGTTCGAATACTTCTGCGGCCTCAGTCTGCATCAGCAAGCTGATATCACGGCCGAGTTTGCCGAGGCTGCCGGCGATCAAGCCAAGCGCACTGGCAAACTCCACCAAGCGGTCGCGCTGGGTGTGCCAGGGTTGCTCGGGCAAGCCCAGTTGCAGCTGCGCCGCCAACGCCTCGGCCACCGGCAGAGCGTGCTCGCCAAGCGCCGCGAGGGTGCCGGAGGCGCCGCCAAATTGCAGCACCAGCAAGCGTGGTTTCAATTCGGCCAGCCGCTGGCGGCTGCGCGTCACCGCCCCCAGCCAACCGGCGATTTTCATCCCCAGGGTGACCGGCGTCGCGTGTTGCAGCCAGGTGCGCCCGGCCAACGGCACGCCCGCATAACGCTGCGCTTGCGCCGCCAGAATCTCACCCAACTGCGCCAGGTCTGCCTCGATCAAGGCCACAGCGCGGCGCAGTTGCAGCACCAGCCCGGTGTCCATCACATCCTGGCTGGTCGCCCCCAAATGCACATAACGCTCGGCGCCAGCGTCTTCAGCGGCAATCAACTTGCCCAACGCCTTCACCAAGGGGATCGCCGAATTCCCCGCCGTGGCAATCGCCACGCCGAGGGCATCCACGTCGTACAGTGAAGCCAGGCAAGCCTGTGCAATCGGCGCGACAGCCACCTGGGGGATCAGCCCGACCCGGGCCTGCGCCCGGGCCAGACCGGCTTCGAAATCCAGCATGCCCTGCAGGCGCCCTTGGTCGCAGAACACCTCGGCCATGCTGTCAGCGGTGAAGTAAGCGTCGAACAGTTGAGCGCTCGTGCGCAGTGTCATAACTCATCCCTAGAGGTCATGGTGCAAATACGCCGCCTGTTTCGGCAGGCGCAAGCTGAAGAGGAAGGCAATCGCCATCATCGCGGTGACATACCAGTAGAACGTGTTTTCCATGCCAATGGATTTCAGGCTGAGCGCGACGACTTCCGCCGAGCCACCAAAAATCGCATTCGCCACTGCATACGCCAGGCCCACGCCCAAGGCACGCACTTGCGGCGGGAACATTTCCGCTTTCACCAGCCCGCTGATGGAGGTGTAGAAACTGACAATCGCCAAGGCCAGGGTAATCAGCACAAAGGCCAGGAACGGGCTGCTGACAGTTTTCAGGGCCAGCAGGATCGGGAAGGTGAACAAGGTGCCCAGGCCTGCGAACCACAGCATGGAATTACGTCGCCCGATCTTGTCCGCCAGCATGCCGAACAACGGTTGCATGCACATGTAGAGAAACAGCGCGCCGGTCATGATGTAGCTCGACGTCTTGGCGTGCATGCCCACGGTGTTCACCAGATATTTCTGCATGTACGTGGTGAAGGTGTAGAAAATCAGCGAGCCGCCGGCGGTGTAGCCCAGCACGGTGATAAACGCTTTGCCGTGGTCGCGAAGCAACGCGACGATGCTGCCGGCGTCTTTGTCTTCACGCATTTCCTTGCTGGAGGTTTCTTTAAGGGTGCGGCGCAGCAGCAGGGAGATGACGGCGGCAATCGCGCCGATGACGAACGGAATCCGCCAGCCCCAGGCACGCAGTTCATCTTCACTGAGAAACTGCTGCAGGATCACCACCACCAGCACCGCGAGCAATTGCCCGCCAATCAGCGTCACGTATTGGAACGAGGCGAAAAAGCCCCGCTGCCCCTTGAGGGCGACTTCACTCATGTAGGTCGCCGTGGTGCCATATTCACCGCCTACCGACAAACCCTGGAACAGCCGCGCGATCAGCAGGAAAATCGGCGCCCAGATACCGATGTCTTTGTAGGTCGGCAAAAACGCGATAACCAGAGACCCGGCGCACATCATCAGCACCGAGATCATCATTGAGTTCTTGCGGCCGTGCTTGTCAGCCACGCGGCCAAACAGCCAGCCGCCAATAGGCCGCATCAGGAATCCGGCGGCAAATACACCGGCGGTGTTGACCAGTTGCACCGTGGGGTTGTCCGACGGGAAAAACGCCGGGGCAAAGTAAATGGCGCAGAAGGCGTAGACGTAGAAGTCGAACCATTCGACGAGGTTGCCGGAGGACGCCCCGACAATCGCAAAAATCCGTTTGCTGCGTTCTTCTCCGGTGTAGTGATTAGTTGTTGTTGTCATGTTTTTTCACTCAGTGGGAACGGTTATAGCCTAGACATACTTTGCAACAACCATGTTCCGCAAGCAGACTTTTGGTTAAGTGTTGTCTGGGTGGACCTCTTCGCGAGCAAGCCCGCTCCCACATTTGAAGGTATTCACAAATCAAAATGTGGGAGCGGGCTTGCTCGCGAATGATTTCAAGCCAACTCAATAATCGAAGAACACCGTTTCCCTGTCCGTGCCCTGCAAAATCACATTCCACTGATGCACACCTTGCGCATCAGGTTTGGCAATCAACGTATCGCGCCGCTCGGCAGGCACACACGCCAGCAACGGGTCATCCCCGTTCAGCGCCTCCCCCTCAAAATAAATCCGCGTCAGCAAATGCTTCACCAGGCCACGGGCAAACACCAATACCACCAGATGCGGCGCCTGGGTCGTGCCTTGCAAACCTGGCACAGCGCCCGGTTTGATGGTGGTGAAACGAAACCGCCCTTCGGCATCCACCGGCACCCGGCCAAAGCCTTCAAAATTCGGATCGACGGCTTTGTCCTGCTCATCTTCAGGATGGTCGTACTTGCCGGCGGCATTGGCCTGCCAGACTTCAAGCATGGCGTCGTTGACGACATCGCCGTTACCGTCCACCACTTGCCCGCTGATCGCCACACGCTCGCCGAGCGTGGCGGGTACGGTCAGGTCTTCACGGTTCAGCCAGGTCAGGCCGATGTGGTAATACGGCCCGACGGTGTGGGACGTGGTCGCATTGAGTGTCATCTCATTTCTCCATCGGCGTGGCGTCGCGGCCGCGCAGGACGATGTCCCAGCGGTAGCCGAGGGCATAGGAAGGAATGGTTTTTTCCAGGTCAAAACTCGCGATCAGGCGCTGCTTGGCCGAGGTGTCGGGCACGCAGTTGTAGATCGGGTCGTATTCCAGCAGCGGGTCGCCGGGGAAATACATCTGCGTGACCAGCCGCGTCAGCACGCTGGGGCCAAACAGCGAAAAGTGGATATGCGCCGGGCGCCACGCGTTGTGGTGGTTGCCCCACGGGTAGGCGCCGGGTTTGATGGTCTGGAACTGATACCAGCCGTCGGCGTCGGTAACGGTGCGGCCGGTGCCGGTGAAATTCGGGTCCAGCGGTGCGTCATGCAGGTCACGCTTGTGGTTGTAACGGCCGGCGGCGTTGGCCTGCCAGATTTCCACCAGAATGCCCGGCACCGGCAAACCGTTTTCATCCAGCACGCGGCCGTGAATGATGATGCGCTCGCCCTGGGGCTCGCCCTCATGCTGAGCCGTCAGGTCATTGTCCTTCTCGTCTACTCGCTCGGCGCCAATGGTCGGGCCGGTAATTTCCGACAGGGAATGGGGCAGAAACACCAACGGCTGGGACGGCGAACGCAGGTTCGTCGACTGGTAGGCCGGGTGCAGGTAATCAGGTTGAGTGCCCGCTTGCGGGCGCCGGTAACCGGGCTTGTCACTCATGGAGCAATCCTCTCTTATTAGACGCGTTCAATCGCCAGGGCCAGGCCTTGGCCGACGCCCACACACATAGTCGCCAGGCCTTTGCGGCCGCCGGTTTTTTCCAGCTGGTGCAGCGCGGTCAATACCAGCCGCGCGCCGCTCATGCCCAAGGGATGGCCCAGGGCAATGGCGCCGCCGTTCGGGTTGACCTGCGGCGCATCGTCGGCGATGCCCAGTTCACGCAACACCGCCAGGCCTTGGCTGGCAAAGGCTTCGTTAAGCTCGATGACGTCAAAGTCCGTCACCGCCAGGCCAAGCCGCTCGACCAACTTGCGTACCGCCGGCACCGGGCCGATGCCCATCACACGCGGTGCGACACCGGCGCTGGCCATGCCCAATACCCGCGCGCGCGCCGTCAGCCCGTGTTTTTCTACGGCGTCGGCAGACGCCAGAATCAGCGCCGCCGCACCGTCATTCACGCCCGAGGCATTGCCGGCGGTCACGGTCTTGTCCGGGCCGTTGACCGGTTTGAGTTTGGCCAGGGCTTCCAGGGTGGTGTCTCGTGGATGCTCATCGTGCTCGACCACGGTCTCGCCTTTTTTATGGGCGACCCGCACCGGCACGATTTCTTCGGCAAAAAAGCCTGCGGCTTGGGCGGCTGCCGTGCGTTGCTGACTGCGCAAAGCAAAGGCGTCCTGGTCGGCGCGGGACACGCTGTAATCATCGGCCACGTTATCGGCGGTCTGTGGCATCGCATCCACGCCGTACTGGGCCTTCATCAGCGGGTTGATAAAGCGCCAGCCGATGGTGGTGTCTTCCAGCTTCATAGTGCGCGAGAACGCCGCGTCGGCCTTGCCCATCACAAACGGCGCGCGGGACATCGACTCCACGCCGCCGGCAATCGCCAGCTCCATTTCACCGCTGGAGATGGCGCGAAAGGCGGTGCCGATGGCATCCATACCCGAAGCGCAGAGGCGGTTGAGGGTCACGCCTGGAATGCTGTCCGGCAGACCGGCCAGCAGCAACGCCATGCGGGCGACGTTGCGGTTGTCTTCACCGGCCTGGTTGGCGCAGCCGAGGAAGACTTCGTCGATCGCGCTCCAATCCGCCGACGGGTTGCGTTCGATCAATGCCTTGATCGGCAGTGAAGCCAGATCATCGGCGCGCACGGTGGCCAAGCCACCGCCAAATCGGCCGATGGGGGTACGAATGGCATCGCAGATAAACACGTCGCGCATCAGGCTTCTCCCGGTGCTTGGCCGTGGGCAGCGGCAGTACGTGCTTCCAAATCACGCAGGGCCGTCAACTCGACCTCGGTGGGCTCGGCGGTGGTACTGACCTGATCGGCAAAGCGAATCGCCCAACCGGTGGCCGCGACCACTTGCTCACGGGTCACGCCCGGGTGCAGCGCAGTGACCACGAATTCATGGGTGCCCTCTTCCGGCTCCATGGTGCACAGGTCGGTAATAATCCCTACGGGCCCGGCGCCTGGCAGGCCGAGACGCTTGCGTGAATCACCGCCCTCGCCGTGACCGACCGAGGTGATGAAATCCAGTTTGTCGACAAACGAACGCGCCGACTGCTTGAGGATGATCAGCACGCTTTTGGCGGAACCTGCAATTTCCGGCGCACCACCGGCACCCGGCAGGCGTACTTTGGGTTGGTGGTAATCACCGACCACGGTGGTATTGATATTGCCGAAGCGGTCGACTTGGGCGGCGCCGAGAAAGCCGACATCGATACGCCCGCCTTGCAGCCAGTAACGGAAGATTTCGCCGGTCGGCACCACGGTGTCGGCAGTTTCCGCCAGCTCGCCGTCACCAATCGACAGCGGCAAAACCGAAGGTTTGGCACCAATCGGGCCGGACTCGTAGATCAGCACCACGTCGGGCGATGAGGTCAGGCGTGCCAGGTTGGCGGCCTTGGACGGCAAGCCGATGCCGACAAAGCAGACAGCGCCGTTCTTGAGGCGGCGCGCGGCGGCGACGGTCATCATTTCATTGGTCGAGTAAGCCATTACTGGGCCTCCTGCGCGGCGGCCAGCTTGGCCTGGAATTCACTGAAGTCGGCGGTGCCGTGGATGTATTCATCGATCCAGGCGGTAAAGGTCCCACGGTCGCGGGCGATCGGGTCCCACGCCTGGTAGAAACGGTTGTCGCGTTCGTTGTAGCCGTGGGCGTACGACGGGTGCGCACCACCGGGAACATGGCAGACAGCCGTCAGCGCCCAGGTCGGCAGCACGCAACTGTTCATCGGCGCGTTCAAGTCGTCGACGATTTCTTCGACGGTGACGATGCAGCGTTTGGCTGCCAGCGCCGCTTCTTTCTGCACGCCGAGAATGCCCCAGAGCAACACGTTGCCCTTGCGGTCAGCCTTCTGCGCGTGGATCACGGTGACATCCGGGCGCACCGAGGGCACTGCCGCCAGCACTTCGCCGGTGAAGGGGCACGTGACGGTCTTGATCAGCGGGTTGACCTTGGGCAGGTCGGAACCGGCGTAGGCACGCAGCACCGCGAACGGCAGGCCCGATGCACCGGCAACGTAGGCATTGGCCAGGTCGGCGTGGCTGTGTTCTTCGATTTCCAGCGGTTGCGGCCATTGTTTCTCGACCGCGTCACGCAGGCGATGCAGAGAGCCCACGCCCGGGTTGCCGCCCCAGGAGAAAATCAACTTGCGGGCGCAGCCGGCGCCGATCAACTGGTCGTAGATCAGGTCAGGCGTCATACGCACCAGCGTCAGGTCTTTCTTGCCCTGACGAATGATTTCATGACCCGCAGCCGTAGGGATCAGGTGGGTGAAGCCTTCCAGTGCGACGGTATCGCCGTCGTTCACGAATCGCTTCACCGCGTCGCGCAGCGCAAGAATTTCAGCCATGGGGTTCGGGCTCCCGGTATGGATCGAAAAAGGCGCTGAGGTGGCGCCGAAGTGCTTGAAGGTTAAGCCGGGGAAATGAGCCAAACAATCCGATAATCGACTCAGCGTTCGATTATCGAACGAATTGTTGCCTGGCTAACTTTATGTGCTGACTCGGTCAATGTGGGAGCGGGCTTGCTCGCGAAAGCGGTGTATTAGCCACCATATAGGGCGACTGACACTACGCATTCGCGAGCAAGCCCGCTCCCACATTTTTTACCGCATCAGGCCTTAAGTCGCGTCCGCATGGCTGACCAAGCCTTTGATCACCACGGCGGCAGTGGCCAAAGCGGCCGGAACCACCAGCGCAGTCAGCACTTGCTCGAAGTTCCAACCAAGGCCGAGCAAAGTGGCGCCCATCCAGGCCCCGAGGATCGCGCCGAAGCGACCGATGCCCAGCATCCACGACACGCCGGTGGCGCGGCCCTGGGTCGGGTAAAAGCGCGCGGCCAGCGACGGCATTGCCGATTGCGCGCCGTTGACGCACATCCCGGCAACCAATACCAAGGTCGCCAGCAAGGTGATATTGCCCAGGCTCTGCCCCACCGCGTAGGCAAACACTCCGGCCAACAGGTAGAAAGTGCCGATGACCTTGTGCGGGTTGAACCGGTCCATGGCCCAGCCCACGCCGACTGCGCTGAGCACGCCGCCAAACTGGAACAACGCACCGATAAATGCTGCCTGCTCCATGCTGGCACCGCTGTCGCGCATCAAGGTTGGCAGCCAACTGGTGAGCAGGTACACGATCACCAGGCCCATGAAGTAGGTGAGCCATAGCAGCAAGGTGCCGGCGCTGTAGGTGCCGGAGAAGATCACCGCAAATACATTGCGCGCCTTGACAGTTTTTTGCTCGGGCACACTGAAACTGGTGGCCTGGGCGACAAGGTTGGGCTCAATGGGTGACAAGGTTTTGCGCACTTTGTCGGTCCCGCGATTACGCACCACCAGATAGCGTGCCGACTCCGGCAGCCAGAGCACCAGCACCACCGCCAGAACCAACGGCAGAATGCCGCCGATCATCAACAGCGCGTGCCAGCCGAACGCCGGGATCAGCTTGGCCGAGATAAACCCGCCGCCCGCCATGCCGAGGTTGAAGCCGCAGAACATGCTGGTCACCAGCAGCGACTTGTGGCGCTCGGGTGTGTATTCGGACAGCAGCGTGGTGGCATTCGGCATCCCCGCGCCCAGGCCCAGCCCGGTGAGGAAGCGCAGTACCAGCAATTGGTCGACGTTAGCGCTGTAAGCCGACGCCAGGCTAAACGCGCCGAAGACCAGTACCGCGCCGACGAGCACCACTTTGCGGCCAAAGCGGTCGGCCAGCGGGCCCGAGCCCAGTGCGCCGAACACCATGCCGATCAGCGCGGCACTCATTACCGGCCCAAGGCTGGCGCGGTCGATGCCCCAATCCTGGGACAGCGCCGGCGCGATGAAGCCCATGGCCGCCGTGTCGAGGCCATCGAGGAAAACAATCAGGAAACACAGGATCACCACACGCCATTGGTAGCGTGACAAGGGCTGGGTGTTGATAAAGGACTGCACGTCCAGGTTCGTACCGACAGAAGGCTGATTCATTATTCTTATTTCCACACCGATGGGCGGGCTGACGACCCGTGGCCGTCGTTATTATTGGGCGCTTGCAAAGCGCTGCCGCACATTAATAAGCCTGGGGAAACACCGTCAATTCATCAAACCGGGATCTGTGCGGTCACCGAACACTTAGGCAAACAGCTGTGCACTCAGCTCGCGGCTGGCACTGAGCATGCTCGGCAGGAAACGTTGCTCCAGTTCGCTGCGGCTGACCCGGCCGGCATGGGTACTGACATTGAGCGCAGCCAGCACCTGGCCGGACGCGTCGTACACGGGCACGGCAATGGAACGCAGGCCCTGTTCCAGTTCCTGATCCACAATGCACCAGCCCTGCTGGCGAACCTGTTGCAGGCACTCAAGCAATGATTCAGGCGTGGTCAGGGTTCGGCTGGTCTTGGTTTGCAGGTCGGCGTGGTCGAGGTAGTCCTTGAGGGATGCATCATCCAGCGCCGCCAGCAGGATACGACCCATGGACGTGCAGTACGCCGGCAAGCGCCCGCCCACCGACAGATCGACGGAGATCAGCCGCTGAGTCGTGGCGGAGCGGGCGATATAAAGAATGTCGTCGCCCTCCAGCGTGGCCATGTTGCAGGCTTCGTGGAGCTGCTCGCTCATGCGGTCCAGATAGGGCTGGGCCGATACTGCCAGCGGGGTGGATGACAAATAGGCATGGCCCAGGGTCAGGACTTTGGGCAGCAGCGAATAGGTACGCCCGTCGGTGGTGGCGTAGCCGAGCTTGATCAGGGTATGCAGGCAACGCCGTACGGCCGCGCGGGGAATCTCGGTGCGGTGGCTGATCTGGGCGATGGTCAGGTGGCGTTTGCGCTCCTGGAATGCCTGCACCACGGCCAGGCCGCGGGCCAGGGAGGTCATGAAGTCCGGATCGCCGGTGAACGCCTGGATGCGCTTGGCGGGTGAAGCCACGATCGGCGGCGCCACTGACGCGAAGGAGTTGCGCAATTGATCGTTCATTTCAAGGGTCCTTTCTCTTGTTTTCAACCACTGGGAGGGTTGGCTGCTATTACAAGCCGCACCCGTCGGGACGCACAAGACAGCCTAGGCAACATTGGGCGATTATCGGACGGTCATTCGATTATCGCAATTTTGCGGGCTGTCAGGCCGCAGCCGTCATAATTTTCTGGCTCTCACACAGTTAGTTAGAAGAGTGCAGAGTTTTATGATGCGTGTGCTTCACACATTCTGACGACGCTATGTAACAAACCCCTCACAAAGCCTTCACGCTTTTTAACTTCAGGGTGATAGTGTTATTCAAATGCGCCGCTATAATGCACCGTGTGCAGAGGTCGGCCCGGTAGTCATATCAGGGCAGGAGCTCACTCGGTGCTGCAGGTTGCAGCACCGCAGGTCACAAGTAGATGCTTAAAAGAACTGCCCTTCGGCCCGTCTTTTCAAACTTGAACGGTTGCAGTGTTCAACTTGAAATAACCCGAGGGTATCTTTCAGGCAGCGTGCTGCACACTAAATACACTTAACTCAATTAGGTAACACTGTGACGAAAGACGAACTGCGCGCGGAACTTGAGCGCCAGGAGCAACGTTACAAGGATGTTTACGGCGGGGAAGTCACCACCTACGCCGCCCAGCCAGAGCCGGAGCGCAAACCATGGCGCAAACGAGCGAGCTTGCTGGATCAGGCCTTTGCCCAGGAAATCCAAAAGATTGAACAGGAACTCAAAGCCGAAGAGCCATAAGCACTTCGGGTTGAGCCATCAGGTTTAGCCACCGCCGCTGGCGCATTGCCAGTGGTGGGCAAGCTCACTTTTGTCACGCGGCCGACCGCCGGCAGCGAAATTTCGTACAAATGTTTCAGACATGACGTTTGGATGACAAAACCTCGTTATTTTGACCCCGCGCTTTATAAATCAAAGACTTGCCAAAGCCCCGAAAACCCTGGGATGCGCCTTCCTGCACCATGGTTTTTCAGTGAAGATTGTTACCGATGAGCAGCTAGTGCATCGATTACTGAGGTTTTCTGGCATAATCGCGCCCCCTTACGACCGGGTCAGAAAACCTTCATGATCGATTTATTCAGCGGACTGGATGCTTGGGTTCTAGTGAGCCTGTTGCTCGCCCTGGCCTTTGTCCTCGCCTTCGAGTTCATCAATGGCTTTCATGACACCGCTAACGCGGTGGCCACAGTCATCTATACCAAAGCCATGCCGCCGCACCTGGCCGTGTTCTTCTCCGGGGTGTTCAACTTCCTCGGCGTGTTGCTCGGCGGTGTCGGCGTCGCCTACGCCATCGTGCACTTGCTGCCGGTGGAGTTGCTGATCAATGTGAACACCGGCCATGGTTTGGCAATGGTTTTCTCCTTGTTGGCCGCGGCGATCACCTGGAACCTGGGCACCTGGTACTTCGGTATCCCTGCCTCCAGCTCCCACACCCTGATCGGCTCGATTCTCGGTGTCGGCCTGGCCAATGCCCTGATCAACGACATCCCCCTGGCTGACGGTGTGAACTGGCAGAAGGCGATCGATATCGGTGCCTCGTTGGTGTTCTCGCCGATGGCCGGTTTCCTGGTCGCAGCCCTGGTGCTGATCGGCCTGAAATGGTGGCGCCCGCTGTCGAAGATGCACAAGACCCCGGACCAGCGCCGCAAGCTTGACGACAAGAAACACCCGCCGTTCTGGAACCGCCTGGTGCTGGTGATCTCGGCCATGGCCGTGAGCTTCGTACACGGCTCCAACGATGGCCAGAAAGGCATCGGCCTGATCATGCTGGTGTTGATCGGCATCGTGCCGGCGCAGTTCGTACTCGACCTGGGCAGCACCACTTACCAGATCGAACGCACCCGCGATGCCACCGTGCATTTGAGCCAGTTCTACCAGCGCAACAACGCCACGCTCGGTGAATTCCTGGCCCTGGGCAAAAGCGTGAAGAACGACCTGCCAGGCAAGTTCCAGTGCAACCCGCAGCAGACCGAACCGACCATCAGCGCGCTGATGGAAACGCTCAAAGGTGTTTCGGACTACCACTCGCTGACCGCCGAACACCGCATTGAAGTGCGCCGTTACCTGCTGTGCCTGGACGACACCGCGAAGAAAGTCGGCAAGCTGCCGGGCCTGGATGCGCGTGAGAAGTCCGACTTGGACAAACTGCGCAAAGACCTGACCGCCACCACCGAATACGCACCGTTCTGGGTGATCCTTGCGGTCGCACTGGCGTTGGGCCTGGGCACCATGGTGGGCTGGAAGCGCGTGGTACTGACCATCGGCGAGAAGATCGGCAAGCAAGGCATGACCTACGCCCAAGGCATGTCGGCACAGATCACCACCGCGAGCATGATTGGCCTGGCCAACATCTTCAGCTTGCCGGTTTCGACGACCCATGTACTGTCGTCGGGTGTTGCCGGGACCATGGTTGCCAACAAAAGCGGCCTGCAAGGCGGCACCGTGAAAACCATCCTGATGGCTTGGGTGTTGACCTTGCCGGCGACCGTGGGCCTGTCGGCCGGGTTGTTCTGGCTGGCGTCCAAGGCGCTGGGCAGCTGATAAGCCGTCCGTAATAAAAAAAGGTGCGATCCGTGAGGTTCGCACCTTTTTTTATGTCTGTTTAGTTAGCTGATCCAAAGTCAGACACGATCCAAATGTGGGAGCGGGCTTGCTCGCGAATACGGTATGCCAGGCACAAAATTTTTAACTGATACACCGCATTCGCGAGCAAGCCCGCTCCCACAGGGGCCAGCGCCGTTACTTAAATCATGCGCAAAAAAAAGGGCGACCGAAGTCGCCCAAAATGCCTTGCGTGCTCATAAAACCCGGAAAGACTTACGGTTCTTTACGCTTATTAGCGTCCTTCCAGATAAAAATCCCGAACCCTACAAAAAACAACACCATGAGGCTGACCGTCAGCACTCCAGCAAACACCACATTATCGAAAAACATGACCGGCCTCCCGCTCGTGCCCTGTTGCGATAGGGCTAAGTTAAAGGAGAAGGCGGGTTGGAAAATTGACGGGGATCAATGTCGCCCGCAACGGGGCGTAAAGAAGGGCAATAACTGACCTGCATCAACAGATGCAGGTGGCTTCAACGTTTTTTCGGTTTGTTCTTCGGCTTTTTCTTGATTTTACCCAGCGGCATCGCCTGTTCAAACGCCTGGCGAACTTCATTCAGGCGCTTGTCATTCAGGTCGTGCACGCGCTTGGCGCGCTCGGCACTCAGGTCAATCAGCTTGTCGTCATCACTCATGGCATGGCTTACGTCGTGGCGGGAATGCCTCAATAATGCGGCCTGCCCCGCCCGACGGCAAATACCGGGGTAAAAATCTTCACCCCGGCCCACCCCTTGGCTTATTTGTCGCGCTCAAACGTAATGATGGAGCGCGTAGTGCCCGGCCAATTCGGCATTTGTCGCCAAGGCGTCAGCACTTGCAGGGTGTCACCCTTGAGGCGAAAGTCACGACACTGCTCAGTACCGACCCAAGCGGGGTTCCACGCGCTGTCTACCTGCGTACACCACTGGTTACCTTCAACCCGCTCGATACCGGTGTAGGCCACCAGCGTGCTCAACAACGCTGATTTTTCCGCATCCGACGTCCCCACTTGTCGTCCCTCGCCAGTCAATACGAAAGCCACGCGGTGATCGGCGGTAAAGATGACGCGCCCGGTAGGTCGCTCGCCCATGGCAGGGATTTTCGTATGGGTGTCCTGAGATTCAACCTGGTAGCCAATCAGCCGCCAGGCGCCCACCAACGGTGACTCGCTCGCCTGCGCGTCGCCGTAAAACACCGTTGCCAACCCCATGCCGACCAGACAAGCCATCACGTAATGTTTCATCGTTTTACCGTCTCCAGAAAAACATGAAGCATTTCCCAGCCGTGAAAAGGCGTATGTAGGGCATATCCTTAAACAAGGCCTAAACACCGACGGCAAATCAACCGGCGACAAAATGCAGGTCATCCCCCAAAATTGTCACTTTCCACCCAATCTCAAGAGGCGCACCCAGGTGGCACTGCACAAGGACCTTCCCCCGCTGCTGGCCCTGCGCGCCTTTGAGGCCGTGGCACGGCACTTGAGTTTCATCAAGGCGGCGAACGAGTTGTCGGTCACCCAAAGCGCCTTGAGCCACCAAGTACACAAGCTCGAACAACACTTGGGTAAACCGCTGTTTGTGCGACGTACCCGTGCAATTGATCTGACTGCCGACGGCCAGCATTACTACGACGAAATCCGCCCTGCGCTCGATGCCATTGCCTGCGCCACCCGCACTCAACGGGTCGCGCCCACCGCCACGGTGTTACGCGTAGGCTTGCTCGCCTCCTTCGCCACCTTGTGGCTGGCGCCGCGCCTGGCCGGCTTTCTGAACCGCTACCCGCTTATCCAGGTGGAATTGCTGCCGGCCATTCAATTGGCGAATGTCGCCGCCGCCGAGGTCGACCTGGCGATTCGTTATGGCAAGGGCGACTGGCCCGATGTGCAGGCCACGCGCCTGATGGATGAAGCCATCTCACCCGTATGCAGCCCGGCCTTCAAGGCCAGTCAACTGCACAAGGGCCCGCTGCTGATGGCCACTTCACACCGTCCTTTCGAATGGACAGACTGGTCTGCGCATTATCAAGTGGACCTCGCCAACCACCCGCGCGTGATGCTGCACGACTACAACATCGTGGTCGAAGCCGCCGTTGCCGGCCAAGGCATCGCCATGGGCCGGCACCGCCTGATCGAACGCAGACTCAAAGACGGCAGCCTGGTGGAAGCCTTCGATTGGCCGCCCTACCGCAGCGATATCGGTTACTGGCTGATCGCACCTCAAGGCCCCCTCAATGAAGCCGCCCAGTGTTTCAGCGAATGGCTGAAGAGCGCTTGCGCAGACGCGTGAGTTTTTTCGATACGTCGCGTGAGATCTATCCGTTTGTCGCCCCCTTGCCCTGGCCCACATGCTCAACCCTCTTAACCTGGAGGATTAATCATGAGCAACTCCCTGCGCCAACGCGTGCAAGCCCTCGGCCTGACGCTGCCGACACCCAGCCAGCCGGCCGCCAACTACATCAACCATGTCATCAGCGGCAACCAGTTGTTCGTCTCCGGGCAAATCCCGCTGGTCGATGGCAAACCCGCCTACATAGGCCGGCTGGGCGAATCCCTCAGCGATGAAGAAGGTGCCCAGGCGGCGCAACTGGCGGCGCTTGGCCTTCTGGGGCAATTAAGCGATGCCTTGGGTGATGACCTGTCGCGCCTGGTGCGCATTCTGCGTCTGGGTGTGTTCATCGCCAGCAGTGGAGACTTCAAGCAACAGAGCGTGGTCGCCAACGGCGCGTCGAACCTGGTGGTCAATGCCCTCGGCGACAAAGGCCGGCATGTACGCACTGCAGTGGGTGTTTCCAGTTTGCCGGCCGGCGTCGCGGTGGAGGTTGACGCAATTTTCGAGCTGCGGCCGTGAACCCGCTCGAAGCCCGGTACCTGCGTGACGAAACGCCGGGCTGCCAGTCGGGCATCGTGCATTTCAACCATGCCGGTGCCTCGCTGCCCAGCCAGGCAACCCTCGACGCAATCGTCGACCAACTGCAGCGCGAAGCGCGCGACGGCCCGATGGAAGCTGGCGAGCACGGCGCCGTGCTGGTGGAGAAAGCCCGACGCGCAGCCGCGCACTTGCTCAACGCGCCCGCCTCATCGATTGCTTTCACCAGCAGTGGCTCGACAGCCTGGAGCATGGCGTTCCAGGCATTGGGCCCATGGCAACCTGGCGACCGCATTCTGGTGGGCCGCCATGAATGGGGCGGCAACCTGGCGAGCATGGACCTGGCGGTGAAGGCCGGTGCGCGGGTGGAGGTCATTCCTTGCGATGCCTCCGGCGCGGTGTGCCCGATAGCGCTGGAGGCGATGCTTGATGAGCGCGTAAAGCTGATCGACCTGACTTGGCTCCCGGCCAACGGCGGCCTGATCAATCCGGCCCAGGCCATCGGCGCAGTCGCCAAACGCCATGGCATTGCTTACTTCATCGACGCCGGCCAAGCCGTCGGCCAATTGCCGGTGGATGTGCAGGCATTGCACTGCGATGTACTCAAGTCAGCCGGTCGCAAACACTTGCGCGGGCCACGGGGTACGGCGCTGATGTATGTGCGCCCGGGTTTCCTGCCACGCTTGAATCCCGCCCAGCGCGACGTGTTTTCAGCGCCATGGACCGCAAACGGTTTCGACCTGCGAGACGACGCCCGGCGTTTTGAAACCAGTGAAGTGTCTTTTGCGCTGCTGGCCGGTTTGGGCAATGCCTTGCAAGAGGCCAACCGGCTTGGAGTGGAGCGGACATGGGAACGTGTCTTACAGCTCAGCGAACTCATTCGCGAAGCATTGCGTGAGATTCCGGGTATTTCCCTGCACGACCTGGGCACGGCTCACTCGGGATTGATCGCCTTCAACCTCGCCGGCTGGGACGCCTTCGAACTCAAGCGGCGCCTGGGGTTGAAACGCATCAATATCGGCGCCAATGGCGTGGCCTACACCCCGCTGGATATGCAGGCGCGCGGCCTGACCAGCATTGCGCGAATTTCGGTCAGCCCGCTCAACGACGAGCAGGATATCGAACTGCTGATGGCGGCTTTGCGGGCATTGCGCGATTAAACCTCGATGTCCACCCACAGGCCCTGGCGCGGCGCGTCTTCAATCAACGGCACCACCGGCACGGTGTTGTCGGCGTTGAGCACGTCGCCGGGAATCGCCAGGTGCTGCTCGGGGTCCTCGTCGGCTTCGCGGCGGCGTTTTTGTTGCTCTTGCTGGCGGCGCTGTTCTTCGCGCAGAAGAAACGTCGACTGCTCGGAATCACCCTTTTTCAGATCGATCGTGCTTTCGTTGGAGCCGGCTTGAACGGGCACCACGGGCGGGATATCCGGCTTCTGACGCGCCGGATCAAGCTGTGACGTGACCGGCACAACGCTGACGGGCAGCATGGGTGGCAACATAATGATTACTCTCCTGATCAACAGGCTGTCGGCGCCATGCGGGGCAACTTGAGCCCCGCCCCGCCAAGCTGTGACCGAGTCGACACTCCCAAGTGCCCGCCACCCGTCGATTCAACTTCCGAACCACCGCCCAAACAGGGTAGTTTTCGTCAGAGTCCTTGGGCGTGGGGGCTTGTTCCGTTAAGATAGTCGGCTTTTTCACGGCGGGAGTCAGGCAGCATGGCGCAGCAGTATCAACCGGGGCAACGCTGGATTAGTGACAGCGAAGCAGAGCTGGGGTTAGGCACCGTTCTGGCACAGGACGGGCGCTTGTTGACCGTGCTCTATCCGGCCACTGGCGACACCCGCCAGTATGCGCTACGGAATGCGCCCCTCACTCGCGTGAGGTTTTCGCCGGGTGACTCCATCACCCATTTCGAAGGCTGGAAAATGACCGTGCAGGAAGTCGACGACGTCGACGGCCTGCTGGTCTACCACGGCCTCAATGGGCAGAACGAGCAGGTGACCCTGCCGGAAACCCAACTCTCCAACTTCATCCAGTTCCGCCTGGCCAGCGACCGTCTGTTTGCCGGGCAGATCGATCCGCTGGCGTGGTTCTCCCTGCGTTACCACACACTGGAACACACCAGCCGCCAGTTGCAGTCCTCGCTGTGGGGCCTGGGTGGCGTGCGTGCGCAACCTATCGCTCACCAATTGCACATTGCCCGTGAAGTCGCTGACCGCATCGCGCCACGGGTATTGCTGGCGGACGAAGTGGGCCTGGGTAAAACCATCGAGGCCGGTTTGGTGATCCATCGCCAGCTGCTGTCGGGCCGCGCCAACCGCGTGCTGATCCTGGTCCCGGAAAACCTGCAGCACCAATGGCTGGTGGAAATGCGCCGCCGCTTCAACCTGCAGGTTGCACTGTTCGACGAAGAACGCTTTATCGAAAGCGATGCCGCCAACCCGTTCGAAGACACCCAGCTCGCGCTGGTCGCGCTGGAATGGTTGGTGGACGACGAGAAAGCCCAGGACGCGCTGTTCGCCGCCGGCTGGGACCTGATGGTGGTCGACGAAGCCCACCACCTTGTGTGGCACGAAGAGAAAGCCAGCCCGGAATATGCGCTGGTCGAGCAACTGGCCGAGGTTATTCCTGGCGTACTGCTGCTGACCGCCACCCCGGAACAACTGGGCCAGGACAGCCACTTCGCGCGCCTGCGCCTGCTGGACCCGAACCGTTTCCACGACCTTGCCGCCTTCCGCGCCGAAAGCGAAAACTATCGCCCGGTGGCCGAAGCCGTGCAGGAGCTGCTGGACAAGGGTCGTCTGTCGCCACAAGCACACAAGACCATCCAGGGTTTCCTCGGTAACGAAGGCGAAGCCTTGCTCGCCGCCGTCAACGATGGCGACACCGAAGCCAGTGCTCGCCTGGTGCGTGAGCTGCTCGACCGCCACGGCACCGGCCGCGTGCTGTTCCGTAACACCCGCGCCGCCGTGCAGGGTTTTCCGGAACGCAAACTGCACGCCTACCCGCTGCCAAACCCGGACGAATACCTCGAGTTGCCGTTGGGCGAGCACGCCGAGCTGTACCCGGAAGTCAGCTTCCAGTCGCAGCCGGACATTGAAGAAGAAAACCGCTGGTGGCGCTTCGACCCACGCGTCGAGTGGCTGATCGACCAGCTGAAAATGCTCAAGCGCACCAAGGTCCTGGTGATCTGCGCCCACGCCGAAACCGCCATGGACCTGGAAGACGCCCTGCGCGTGCGCTCCGGTATTCCGGCCACGGTGTTCCACGAGGGCATGAACATCCTCGAGCGTGACCGCGCCGCCGCCTACTTTGCCGATGAAGAGTTTGGTGCCCAGGTGCTGATCTGCTCGGAGATCGGCAGTGAAGGTCGCAACTTCCAGTTCTCCCACCACCTGGTGCTGTTCGACCTGCCGTCCCACCCCGACCTGCTCGAACAGCGGATCGGCCGTCTGGACCGGATCGGCCAGAAACATGTGATCGAACTGCACGTGCCGTACCTGGAAACCAGCCCGCAAGAGCGCCTGTTCCAGTGGTACCACGAAGCGCTGAACGCGTTCCTCAATACCTGCCCGACCGGCAACGCTCTGCAGCACCAGTTCGGCCCACGCCTGCTGCCGCTGCTGGAAAACGCCGACGACGGCGAGTGGCAAGCCCTGATTGACGAAGCCCGTGCCGAGCGCGAGCGCCTGGAGCAGGAGCTGCACACCGGTCGCGATCGCCTGCTGGAACTCAACTCCGGCGGCGCGGGTGAAGGTGATGCGCTGGTCGAGGACATTCTCGAACAAGACGACCAGTTCGCCCTGCCGATCTACATGGAAACCCTGTTCGACGCCTTCGGCATCGACAGCGAAGACCATTCGGAAAACGCGCTGATCCTCAAGCCCAGCGAAAAAATGCTCGACGCCAGCTTCCCCTTGGGCGACGACGAAGGTGTGACCATCACCTACGACCGTAACCAGGCGCTGTCGCGTGAAGACATGCAGTTCATCACCTGGGAACACCCGATGGTGCAAGGCGGCATGGATCTGGTGCTGTCCGGCTCAATGGGCAACACCGCCGTGGCGCTGATCAAGAACAAGGCGCTCAAGCCGGGCACCGTGTTGCTGGAACTGCTCTACGTCAGCGAAGTGGTTGCGCCGCGCTCGCTGCAATTGGGCCGCTACCTGCCGCCGGCCGCGCTGCGCTGCCTGCTGGACGCCAATGGCAATGACCTGTCGGGCCGTGTGTCGTTCGTGACCCTCAACGACCAGTTGGAAAGCGTGCCACGGGCCAGCGCCAACAAGTTCATCCAGGCCCAGCGCGACCAGCTGACGCCACGGATCAATGCCGGTGAAGAGAAGATCACCCCGCAGCATGCCGAGCGTGTGGCCGAGGCCAAGCGCCGTCTGGCGGCAGACACCGACGAAGAACTGGCGCGCCTGACGGCGTTGCAAGCGGTCAACCCGACCGTGCGTGACAGTGAACTGGTGGCGCTGCGCAACCAGCGCGAGCAAGGTTTGGCGATGCTGGACAAGGCTGCTTTGCGCTTGGAAGCGATTCGAGTCCTGGTCGCAGGCTAAAAACGAAGGCCCGCGCAATGCGGGCCTTCTTTATTGCCTTTCGGGCCTCTTCGCGGGCGAGCCCGTTCCCACATTTGATTGCATTTCAACTGGAGAAACTCAGTCGAATGTGGGAGCTGGCTTGCCTGCGATAGGGTCAACCCGGTCTCATGCCGGAACCGCCGAGGCCGGCACCGGCACTGCGCCCAACCCCTCCTTCATCTTCTGGGCATCCCGCACAAAGCACCGCGACGCCTGAAACAGAAACAACATCGTCAAAAACAGCGCCACCGGAATCAGGTACATGGCGTCATGCAACCCCACCGCCTTATAAGCCTCGGTCATCTGCGCGGCGCCATCGGCATACATCGCCGAATGGGCAAAATGGTCAGACAAGCCCCCCACCACAATCGGCCCCATGCCGCCGCCCAGCAAATACAGCCCGGCGAAGAACAGCGCCATCGCCGTGGCGCGTAAACGCGGCTCGACCACGTCTTGGATCGCCGTGTACACGCAGGTGTAGAAGTTGTAGGCAAACAGCCAGCCCACGCTGAACAGCGCCACAAATACCCCGATCTCAATGCGCCCCGCGTGCAGCGCCCAGGCCGTAGTGACGGTGGAGATGATCAGGCTGAATGCGGCAAACAGCAGCCGGCCATTGGCGACGCGTTGGTGGATCTTATCGGCGATCCAGCCACCGAGGGTCAGGCCCACCAGGCCCGTAATGCCGACGATCACACCGGTGGCCACCGCCGCCTCCTGCAATGGCATCAGGAAGTAACGCTGCAGCATCGGCACCAGAAACGAGTTGCACGCATAGGTGGCGAAGTTGAAGCACAACCCCGCCAGCACCAGCCACAGGAAGGTCGGCACCGCCAGTACGCGGCGAATCGGGCGGTCGACACGCTCCTGGGAGACTTGCACGGTTTCCGCCGCGCCGCGCTTGGGCTCCTTTATATAGAACATGAAAATGGCCAGGATCAGCCCCGGCACGGCGGCAATAAAGAACGGCGCGCGCCAGCTGTCGAACGCCTTGACCATGGCGCCGATGGTAAAGAACGCCAGCAGCAGGCCCAACGGCAGGCCCAGCATGAAAATCCCCATGGCCCGCGCGCGGCGGTGCGCCGGGAAGAGGTCGCCGATCAGCGAGTTGGCCGCTGGCGCATAGCTGGCTTCGCCAATGCCGATGCCCATGCGCACCAGCAAAAACGTCCAGAAACTGCCAACCATGCCGTTGACCGCCGTCAGCCCGCTCCAGGCAAACAGGCCCCAGCCCATCAGTTTGCTGCGCGAGCCGGTATCGGCCAGGCGCCCAAGCGGCAACCCGGCAATGGCATAAACGATGGTGAAGGCCGTACCGATGATGCCGAGCTGGAAATCACTCAGATGCCATTCCATGCGGATTGGCTCGATGATGATCGCGGGAATGGTGCGGTCGAAGAAGTTGAACAGGTTGGCGAGGAACAGCAGGAACAGAATGCGCCAGGCATTCGCCGCTTGGGTCGAGTTCTGCATGGGTCCGTCTCTTTATTGTTATTAGAGCTGCGATGCCCGATGCATCCTGCCCGGTACCTGCAACATAGTCAGGCGCGCCCCGGTTGTCTGTAATGATTCGTAAAGCTGATAGGGCATGATTTCACCCGTCGCAATGGGACTTTGCCTACGAAAAATATAAGTGCCGCCCCCTCTTCCCAACGGCCATGGCACGGCTAGAATGGCGAGCCTTCCCGTAGCACCCTTCCCTTACTTTTTATTGATGACGCCCATGTCCGAAGCCAGTCCGTGTCTGAGTTGCGGTGCCTGCTGTTCATACTTTCGTGTGTCTTTCTTTTGGGGAGAGTGCGCCTCATCGGGGGGCACGGTGCCCGACGACCTGGTGGTGCAGATCAACCCCACCCGCGTGGCGATGATCGGCACCGACCAGAAGCCCGCGCGTTGCTGCAGCCTGGAAGGCGAAGTGGGCAAGGGCACCAGTTGCTCGATCTATGAACTGCGCTCGAGCCCCTGCCGCGAGTTTGATGCGTCGTGGAGCCAGGGCGTGCAAAACGTCGATTGCGACGCCGCCCGCGCCGCATTTGGCTTGCCGCCACTGGACGCGCCGTTCGAACTTGACCTGCCGATCAGCGCTTAGCATCAAACGCTATGGCGAGCATGCCAAAATCGTTGAGAGCAAAGTGCCATTATGCATGGCGAATCCCGTGAGGCTTCTATACTCGAAGTCGTAGGCTGTTGCTGTAGGCAACGGCACAATGACTTTGACGGGATTTGCTATGGAATGGCTTGGTTTGCATTTTTTTACCGACCTTCCGGACACTGGGCACTTATTACTCAACTGCAGTCATAACCCCTTTCTGGTGCTGTTGGCGTACCTGGTCGCGTGTGCGGCGGGTTTCGGCACGCTGGACATGGCCGAGCGTGTCGGCCACGTCGAGGACCCAACCGCCCGTCGCCACTGGCGCTGGCTCGGCGCCGGTTGCCTGGCCGGTGGCATCTGGTCGACGCACTTCATCAGCATGCTGGCCTTCCAGGCGCCTATCGCCATTCATTATGAATTGCTCATGACGTTCGCCTCGCTGGTGATCGCCCTGATTGCCTCGCTGTTTGCCATGCAAACCCTCAGTCATGCCCACCTGCGTTTTCATCAGTATTTGCTGGCGTCGGTATGGATGGGGCTGGGCATTGCGTTGATGCACTACGTCGGCATGTCGGCGATGCGCTCGCAAGCTCAAGTGTATTTCGAGACAGGGCTGTTCATGGCCTCGGTGGGCATTGCCATCGGTGCCAGCCTCACCGCGCTTTTGCTCTCGTGCTACCTGCGCGAAGGCGCCGGGGTGTTCCATCAATTACTTAAATATGCCGCCAGCCTGATACTCGGGGCCGGCATCCTGAGCATGCATTTCACCGGCATGGCGGCCATGCAAATGCTGGTGCCCACCGGGGCCGATCTATCGTTACCGGTGGACAACAACCCCATTCAACTCGGGTTGTCGGTGGCGGTGATTACCTTGCTGGTCATCGGCAGCAGCGTCAGCGCCGCCCTTGCGGACAAAAAGCTGCAGCACAAGGAGCGCGACCTGCGCCGGGTCAATGCACTGCTCAGCGAACTGGACCAGGCCCGCGCCTCGCTGCAACAGGTGGCCCACTTCGATGCGTTGACCAGCCTGCTTAACCGTCGGGGGTTCAACCAGATCTTTGCGGAGAAAGTCGCTGAAAAAGCTGGCAGCCACGGCATGATGGCGGTGATCTTCCTGGATATCGACCACTTCAAGCGCATCAACGACAGCCTCGGTCATGACGCCGGCGACCAATTGCTCACCGTGCTCGCCGGGCATATCAAGGGCTCGGTACGCAGCCATGATGACGTGGTGGCACGGTTCGGCGGCGATGAGTTCTGCATTCTGATCAACATCCACCATCGCGATGAAGCGCGGCACCTGGCGCAGCGCATCATGCAAAAGATGAAAGAACCCATCGAACTGGCCGGCCGACGCATGGTGATGACCACCAGCATTGGCATCAGCCTGTTTCCCGACGATGGACTGACCTGCGAGGAACTGCTGAAAACCGCTGACTTGGCGTTGTACCAGTCCAAGGACACCGGGCGTAACAGCCTGAACTTTTTCAGTTCCAACCTGAAAACCCGCGCTTTCCTGGAGTTGCAACTCGAAGAAGAGTTGCGCGCCGCCCTGCGTGGGCGCAATGAATTGGTGCTGTTCTATCAACCGATCTTTGACATGAAGCTGGGCAAAGTCACCCGCCTGGAAGCCCTGGTACGCTGGCAGCACCCGCGTCATGGGCTGCTGGCGCCGGACCGGTTTATCGGCATTGCCGAAAACAACGGGCTGATTGCCGACCTGGACCACTGGGTATTGCGCCAGGCCTGCCACGACTTGAGCTTGTTGTCTGATCGCGGCTACACCGAACTGACCATGGCCGTGAACTGCTCGGCGCTGAACCTGGCGCGTGATGAACTGGCGGATGAAATCGAAGCGGCCCTGCGCTTCGCCGGGATTGCCGCCAACCGCCTGGAGTTGGAAGTCACCGAAAATGCCCTGATGGGTAATATCAGCAGCACCCTCGCACTGCTGCGGCAAATCCGTGCGCTGGGTGTGTCACTGGCGATTGATGACTTCGGTACCGGCTATTCGTCGCTGGCCTATCTCAAGCGTTTGCCGCTCAACACGTTAAAAATTGATCGCTCGTTTATCCAGGACATCCCCAAATCCACCGCGGACATCGAGATCGTCCAGGCGATTATCGGCATGGCCCACACGCTGCACCTGCAAGTGGTGACCGAAGGGGTGGAAACCCAGGCCCAGTTCGAACTGCTGCTCAAACACGACTGCGACTTCATTCAGGGCTACCTGCTGAGCCCGGCCGTGCCTGCCAGTGAAATTGTTGGCGTGATGCAAGGTATCCAGATGCGCAACCCGCTCTACCCTTTCAGCGTGGAAGGCAACAAGGATGCCTCCTCGCCAAAAGAACCGGCTCCGGGACGCATTGGCCCGCCCTCCATCGTCAGGCCAATTCGCTGACGCCGAAATTTTGGCATTCTGCCATCATTCGCCTAAAGAACCCCGACGAACGGCCGATTCATCAGAATCCGGCCTGGCTTCCCCCTGTAAACAGGGGCAAACCTGACCGCCCCATTCGTCCAGGTACATGGCGCCCATGACTTCCAATAACAACGCTGCCACCGTGGTTCCCGATCTGTTGCCCACAGCTACTGCAGAAAAACCCTCAGGTTCGAGGTCATTGAGCAGCGCCCGTCCGCTGGCGACCCAGCAGTACCTGTACTTCACCGAAACCAATACCGACCGCATCCTCGACAACCTCGACGGCCTGCGCGACATGGTGTTCCCTCGCCCACTTCAACCGGAAGCCGAAGGCGCCCCACGCAGCGAGCAGGCATTTCCCTCGGTCTGCCTGATCGGCCTGGGCCGTTGCGGCTCGAACATTGCGTTGGACGTGGCAGAGTTGGTGTACAACGCGCGCAAGTTCTACCTGAACGAATTCAGCGCCGAAGACAAAACCCAGGACAAGGGTTACAGCCCCGCCCAGTGGATCCGCAATAACCTGCGGTTGGGCAGCGGCAAGGCCAGCAAGCCGGTGTTCCTGGTGGAGCCGCTGGTGATGCTCGGTGACCTGGACAAGGACATTGCCGGGCGCATCCGCTTCTCGCGCAAGGGCGAAAAAAGCGGCTTCCTGCGCGACTACAGCAAGATGAAAATCATGGACCTTTCGGAGGTGCATGCCGGCGGCGCCGGTAACGCGCCGATCCTCGGCCAGTACCTGGCCAAGATCATTCTCAACAAAGACACCCAGCGTTTTTCCAGCCCCGATTGGAAGATGATCCACTCGTACCTGATCGACTCCTGCGGCATCAAGGCCAACCAGTCGCGCCTGTATTTCTCGATCTTCAGCGCCGGCGGCGGCACGGGCTCGGGCATGGCCTCGGAGTTCGGCCTGGCCCAACAACATTCGTACATGAACAAGACGTTCGACACCAAGCCCGCCGACGAGCACGACAGCAAAAGCGGCCACGCCTTTGTGTTTGAGCCAATCTTCACCAGCGGCATCTGCGTGTTGCCGAACATCTCCGACCACCGCAGCGAAATGTCCGAGGCGCTGCACATCAACGCCGGGCGGCTGCTGTGCAAATATCTGTCGGAGGAATGGGACTTCTCGTACAACTTCGACAATGAAGACAGCAGCGAAGCGAGCGTCAAAGGTCGCATCCGGCCCTGGAACGCGATGATGCTGATTTCCAACGACATCATGCGTTACGCCGAAGAAAGCGATGACGGCAATATCCAGAACATTGACGTCAATGCCATGGAAAAACACGCCAACCAATATATCTCGCAGCAGATCTTCAACATTCTGACGGCCCAGGCGGTAACGACTGACTATGATCAGAACTACTTCCGTCGCGCCGGTATCGACATCGGTGAAACCATCCGCCTGGATGCCAACGACCTCTTCATGAGCCTGGCCGGGCCGGTCGCGATTGCGTATGCCGAATCGGTGGTTCCCGAGACACCAGCGCCGTCGAACGACAAGTTCAAGGTGTTCGATAAAGAGCCGCAACGCCTGAATATCGATGACTTGTTCTTCCGCTCCATCGACCTGCCGCACTTCAATAAAGTCACCCAGGCCATTGAAGGCATCAGCCTGTTGCCGATTGAGTCCAAGCGCTACAAGGCGTCCCTGGAGCAATACAAGAATTCCGGCTACGACGCGGCGGCGCTGCACGACCTGCACTTCTTCAAGAACTGTTCTTCGGTGGTGTCAATTGTCTCGCTGCCCAAGGATTACAAGCTGTCCTACATGGACCTGAACCGGCTCAAGACCCACCTGAACAGCTTGTTTCCCAATACGACGCTCAAGCGCTACGCACTGGTGATCGGCGCGTCGGCCAACTTGTCGCTGACCACATTGATCGCCAAGAGCCCGTGCCTGTCGGATGATTTTTTGACGTTGATCGTGGCGTTTATCAAGCGTTGTTTCGCGCGCAACGCCTACCGGTTTGATGACACGCTGGACCATTCGATTCTGGATTTCATCATCCACGAGGATTTTGACGAAGGCCGGATTGACGACTTGCTTAACGAATTCGAAAACCCGGCGAAGATTCTGGATACCAACTGGTACGCGATCAAACCGATGTATGAGAAGAAGTACCGCGAGCTGATCAACGACAAAGACAAGTTCGTGTCGATCAATGACATTCGCCTGTCACGGGACTGCGTGAAAAAAGCGATCAAGTATCTGCGTGAGATTTATCGCCACCGGATCGGCAAGACCAAGGTTATTTCGTTGAATAACCATACCGGCAAAACCGCCTAGACCGAGCCGCCTTTATCGCAGGCAAGCCAGCTCCCACACTTGGAATGCATTTCAACTGTGGGAGCTGGCTTGCCTGCGATAGCGGTCAGTCACACACCAACTATCTACAGCTCTGCCACACCCGGAAACAATTCCCTGCCCGCTTGGCCCCGCGTAAAACTGTTCCCGTGACGTGCACGTCACCCTGACCTGTGACCTTTCTCTACGGCAAGGTGCCATCACAGCGTGAGCGGTTACTCGGCTACACACTTCTCACCGCAAAAAACACGCACCTTTTAAGTGCGCTCAATTCTTACAGCGCCCTTTCCTGGATCAGAATCCACGGCGAAACCACTACCGCCCACAGGCTCGGATCACGCTCAACCAGGTCCAATGCCCGCGTCGCAGACACTTCGCCAAGGCTGCCCGAGGCCAGCCAGCCAGCGACTTTCTCGCGGTTATCCTCGGCCATTCCCTCGGCCGCTTCGATCAAATCCAGACCGGCGTCGACCCACAATAGGGCACCCTTGGCAAAGAACGGCTCGAGCTCCTTCCAGGAAATTTCGGCGGTTTCACCGAGCAGCTTGGCATAGAGGGTGCTAGGTTCTTGCGTCATGGGAATTCACCTGAGTAAAAAATCGGCGCAATCATAACGTCGTGACTCTTGTAGAAAAACCCAGTTGCAAATGAGGCACCGAACGAAAGTGTCAGGAAAGCCAAGGATTGCCCGAAACTCTGGCATAACCCCGCCGCAATTCTGTCTTTTTCTTTCATTTAAGCGACATCCCCGGGGTTTGCCCCCAGCAGCCAGCTTTTCAAGCGATGAACCGGCGCTCTACACTGTACCGGTACAGTTGCCAGGGCACTGCCGGGGGGATATCCGAGATATCTGATCCGGTTCTGCAGCTCACAAGGCCGCTAGAACTATAAAAAATACAACAGCAAGAGTGGAGCACTATGAATAAGGCTACTAAGCAGATTTCCAAACTGTTTGCCGCTATGGTCCTGGCTGGGGTTGCCGGCCATTCGTTCGCAGCCGACACCATCAAGATCGGCATCGCCGGCCCTAAAACCGGCCCGGTGACGCAATACGGCGACATGCAATTCATGGGTGCCAAGCAAGCCATCGCCGACATCAACGCCAAGGGCGGCGTCGACGGTAAAATGCTCGAAGCGAAAGAATACGACGACGCTTGCGATCCGAAACAAGCCGTGGCCGTAGCGAACAAAGTGGTCAACGACGGCGTCAAGTTCGTGGTCGGTCACCTCTGCTCCAGCTCCACTCAGCCAGCGTCCGATATCTATGAAGACGAAGGCGTCATCATGATCACCCCGGCTGCCACCAGCCCGGAAATCACTTCCCGTGGTTACAAACTGGTGTTCCGTACCATCGGCCTGGACAGCGCCCAAGGCCCTGCAGCCGGTAACTACATCGCCGACCACGTGAAGCCAAAAGTCGTTGCGGTCATTCACGACAAGCAGCAGTACGGTGAAGGTATCGCCACCGCCGTTAAACAGACCCTCGAGAGCAAAGGCGTGAAAGTTGCCCTTTTCGAAGGCATCAACGCTGGCGACAAAGACTTCGGCTCCCTGATTCAGAAGCTCAAGCAAGCCAACGTCGACTTCGTCTACTACGGCGGCTACCACCCTGAACTGGGCCTGATCCTGCGCCAAGCCAAGGAAAAAGGCGTGAACGCCAAGTTCATGGGCCCAGAGGGTGTCGGCAACGACTCCATCTCGCAAATCGCCCAGAACGCTTCCGAAGGCCTGCTGGTGACCCTGCCGAAGTCGTTTGACACCGACCCTGCCAACAAGGCGATCGTTGAAGAGTTCACCAAGGCCAAGCAAGACCCAAGCGGCCCGTTCGTGTTCCCGGCCTACTCGGCTGTTGAAGTCATCGCCGGCGGTATCGCTGCCGCGAAGTCTGAAGACACCGCCAAAGTGGCGGCTGCCATCCACGCAGGCACCTTCAAGACCCCAACCGGCGACCTGAGCTTCGATGCCAAGGGCGACCTGAAGGACTTCAAGTTTGTGGTCTACGAATGGCACTTCGGCAAACCAAAAACCGAAGTTTCCCCTCAGTAAGCCAGGCGTTACTGGTCCAACAAGCCCACTGTGAGAGCAGTGGGCTTTGTTTTACGAGGTTTATGGGCCTGACACCCGCGATCCGGGCGCTGGCTCACCTGAAAATCTTAAAACCGTCACCAGCGGTTCGCTGGCAAACGCTTCGTGCAACCTGATCATAGAGCAGGGCACCGAGCCGGAAATGACTCCACCAGTGAAATGCGTATCGGGTTTTTAGGAGCGCTGTAATGCCTGAGATCTATCATTTTTTCCAAACGCTGGTTAACGGCATGACCGTTGGCAGCACCTATGCCTTGATAGCCATTGGCTACACAATGGTTTACGGCATCATTGGAATGATTAACTTCGCCCATGGCGAGGTGTACATGATTGGTTCCTACGTGGCCTTTATCGCCCTTGCCGGGCTGGCCATGCTGGGTATCCATTCCCTGCCGTTGTTGATGACCGCCGCGTTCCTGGCGTCGATCGTCGTGACCAGTGCCTATGGCTACAGTATCGAGCGCGTTGCCTACCGCCCCTTGCGTGGCAGTAACCGTTTGATCCCGCTGATTTCCGCCATCGGCATGTCGATTTTCCTGCAGAACACCGTATTGCTGTCCCAGGACTCCAAGGACAAGTCCATTCCCAACCTGATCCCGGGGAGCTTCTCCTTCGGCCCGGGTGGCGCACAAGAAGTGCTGATTTCGTACATGCAGGTCCTGGTCTTCGTCGTCACCCTGGTGGCGATGCTCGGCCTGACCCTGTTCATCTCCCGCTCCCGTCTGGGGCGCGCCTGCCGGGCCTGCGCCGAAGACATCAAGATGGCCAACCTGCTGGGCATCAACACCAACAACATCATCGCCCTGACCTTCGTGATCGGTGCCGCGCTGGCCGCCGTTGCGGCGGTGCTGCTGAGCATGCAGTACGGCGTGATCAACCCCAACGCCGGTTTCCTGGTGGGCCTGAAGGCCTTTACCGCAGCGGTCTTGGGCGGCATCGGCAGTATTCCGGGCGCGATGCTCGGCGGCCTGGTGCTGGGTGTGGCTGAAGCCTTTGGCGCCGATGTGTTCGGCGATCAATACAAGGACGTCGTGGCGTTCGGCCTGTTGGTTCTGGTGCTGTTGTTCCGTCCGACCGGCATTTTGGGCCGTCCGGAGGTTGAGAAAGTATGAGCAGATATCTTAAATCGGCGTTTTTCAGCGCGCTGCTGGTGTGGGCGGTTGCGTTCCCCGTCCTCGGCCTCAAGCTGAGCATTGTCGGCATCAACCTGGAAGTGCATGGCACTGGTCCCGTGACCTTGACCATCATCGCCCTGTGCTCGGTGCTGATGTTCCTGCGTGTGCTGTTCACCCAGCAGGTCGGCGCCCTGTTCAAGGGCAACCGTGGCCCACTGGTATCGCCCAAGGTCAGCCAATTCCTGACCCTGCCGCGCACCCAGCGCTACATCATCATCGCGTTGATCATTGCTGCACTGATCTGGCCGTTCTTCGGCTCGCGCGGTGCCGTCGACATCGCCACCCTGATCCTGATCTACGTGTTGCTGGGCCTGGGCCTGAACATCGTGGTGGGCCTGGCCGGTCTACTCGACCTCGGTTATGTGGGCTTCTACGCCGTGGGTGCCTATACCTACGCGCTGCTCTCGCACTACCTGGGCTGGGGCTTCTGGATCTGCCTGCCACTGGCCGGTATGGCGGCGGCCACCTTTGGCTTCCTGCTGGGCTTCCCGGTGCTGCGCTTGCGTGGTGACTACCTGGCGATCGTGACCTTGGGCTTCGGTGAAATCATCCGGCTGTTCCTGCGTAACCTCACCGATATTACGGGCGGCCCCAACGGTATCAGCAGCATTCCCAAGCCGACGTTCTTCGGGTTGTCCTTCGACCGTACTGCGGCTGAAGGCATGCAGACGTTCCACGAGTACTTCGGGATCGACTACAACCCGGTGAGCAAGGTGGTGTTCCTGTACCTGGTGGCACTGTTGCTGGCGCTGGCGGCCTTGTTCGTGATCAACCGTTTGCTGCGCATGCCGATCGGACGCGCGTGGGAAGCCCTGCGCGAAGATGAAATCGCCTGCCGTGCACTGGGCATGAACCCGACAGTCATCAAACTGTCGGCCTTCACCCTCGGCGCCACATTCGCCGGTTTTGCCGGCAGCTTCTTCGCCGCTCGCCAAGGTTTGGTGACCCCGGAGTCGTTTACCTTTATCGAGTCGGCAATCATTCTCGCCATCGTGGTACTGGGTGGCATGGGCTCGCAGTTGGGCGTGATCCTGGCGGCGATCGTGATGATCCTGCTGCCGGAAATGATGCGTGAGTTCAGCGAATACCGCATGTTGATGTTCGGCGCCATGATGGTGCTGATGATGATCTGGCGTCCTCAAGGCCTGCTGCCCATGCAACGTCCACACATGGAGCTGCGCAAATGAGCCGCGAGATCCTGAAAGTCGAAAACTTGAGCATGCGCTTCGGCGGCTTGCTGGCGGTCAACGGCGTGGCCCTGACCGTAAAAGAGAAACAGGTTGTGGCGCTGATCGGCCCGAACGGCGCCGGCAAGACCACGGTGTTCAACTGCCTCACCGGCTTCTATAAGCCGAGCGGTGGCAGCATCCTGCTCGATGGCCAGCCGATCCAGGGCCTGGCCGGTCACGAGATCGCCCGCAAGGGCGTGGTGCGGACCTTCCAGAACGTACGGTTGTTCAAGGACATGACAGCGGTCGAAAACCTGCTGATTGCCCAGCACCGCCACCTGAACACCAACTTCTTTGCAGGCCTGTTCAAGACCCCGTCGTTCCGCAAGAGCGAGCGCGAGGCCATGGAGTACGCCGAGTACTGGCTGGACAAGGTCAACCTCACCGAGTTTGCCAACCGCCCTGCCGGCACCCTGGCCTATGGTCAGCAACGTCGCCTGGAAATCGCTCGCTGCATGATGACCCGCCCGCGGATCCTCATGCTCGACGAACCGGCCGCCGGCCTGAACCCCAAGGAAACCGAGGACCTCAAGGCACTGATCAGCGTGCTGCGTGAGGAACACAACGCCACCGTGCTGTTGATCGAACACGACATGAAACTGGTGATGAGCATTTCCGACCACATCGTGGTGATCAACCAGGGCACGCCTTTGGCAGACGGGACGCCGGAGCAGATCCGCGACAATCCTGAAGTGATCAAAGCCTATTTGGGGGAAGCGTAAAATGCTGCAATTCGAAAACGTTTCCACTTTCTACGGCAAGATCCAGGCCTTGCACAGCGTCAACGTGGAAGTGCGCCAGGGTGAAATCGTCACGCTGATCGGCGCCAACGGTGCCGGCAAATCGACCCTGCTGATGACCTTGTGCGGCTCGCCGCAGGCGCATAGCGGCAGCATCCGTTATATGGGCGAGGAATTGGTCGGCAAGCATTCCGCCGAAATCATGCGCAAGAGCATCGCGGTGGTACCCGAAGGCCGCCGCGTGTTCTCGCGCCTGACCGTGGAAGAGAACCTGGCCATGGGCGGGTTCTTCACCGACAAGGGCGACTACCAGGAGCAGATGGACAAGGTGCTGCACCTGTTCCCTCGGCTCAAGGAACGCTTCAGCCAGCGCGGCGGCACCATGTCCGGTGGCGAGCAGCAGATGCTCGCCATCGGCCGTGCACTGATGAGCAAGCCCAAGCTGTTATTGCTCGACGAACCTTCGCTTGGCCTGGCGCCGATCATCATCCAGCAGATCTTCGACATCATCGAACAGCTGCGCAAGGACGGTGTGACGGTGTTCCTGGTGGAGCAGAACGCCAACCAGGCGCTGAAAATCGCCGACCGTGCCTACGTGCTGGAAAACGGCCGGGTGGTGATGCAGGGCACGGGTGAGCAGTTATTGACCGACCCGAAAGTGCGCGAGGCTTACCTCGGAGGCTAAATAGCCGGTAGCTGTATGAACCGGATCTAAAATGTGGGAGCGGGCTTGCTCGCGAATGCGGTGGATCAGCAAATGAACTTATTGGCTGACACACCGCATTCGCGAGCAAGCCCGCTCCCACATTTGCTTTGTGTGATCCTGAAGTTTTGCGATATTTGAAATTATTTTCGTCGGGCGTGTAACGAAATTCGTCCTGCTGCCTCTAGTGGAGTAAGCAGGCAAACATGCCTGATACCTCAACCCACTGCTGGAGCTACACCATGACTACCAAACTCTCCGCCGCTACCCTGATCCTCGCCCTCGGCTCCGCTCTGAGCCTGTCCGCCATGTCCAACATGGCCCACGCTGACGACGCCAAAATGGACAAATGCTTCGGCGTCGCTGAAGCCGGCAAGAACGATTGCGCCGCAGGCGCTGGCACCACCTGCGCCGGCACCTCGAAAGTCAAAGACCAAGCCAACGCCTGGAAACTGGTCCCGGCCGGCACCTGCGGCAAAACCACCAGCGCCACCTCGCCGACCGGTTTCGGCCAGCTGCAAGCCTTCACCGCCAAGTCCTGAAACCCTGCGCAACCTGAGTACTGATGATGACGCTTTTACCCCAGCACACGGTCTCGCCAGCTCAGGTGCCCGGCCTCCCTTACAGGGCCGGGCTGGGGCTGAAGAACGAACACTTCATCGAAGTGCTTGAGACTTCACCCGACATCGGTTTTTTTGAGGTGCACGCCGAAAACTATATGGTGGCCGGCGGCCCTTTTCATCACTACCTGGGTTTGATCCGCGAACAGTACCCACTGTCGTTGCATGGCGTGGGCCTGTCCATCGGCGGCGAAGGGCCATTGAACCGTGAGCACCTGGCACGGCTGGCCACGCTGATCGAACGCTATCAACCCCACTCTTTTTCCGAACACCTGGCCTGGTCCAGCCACGGCCCGGTGTTTCTCAATGATTTGCTGCCGCTGGCCTACGATACCGCCACCCTGAACCGGGTGTGCGAGCACATCGACCAGGTGCAAAGCACCCTAAAGCGGCCGATGCTGCTGGAAAACCCCTCGACGTACCTGCAATTCCGGCATTCCACGCTGGACGAGGCGGACTTCATCAGCGAGATCATCCGTCGCACCGGTTGCGGGCTGTTGCTGGACGTCAACAACGTCTATGTGTCATGCATCAACCATCAGCGTGATCCTCTTTCCTACATTGATGCGCTGCCGTTGCGCGCCGTGGGTGAGATTCATCTGGCGGGTTTCGCCGAAGACACCGACAGCCTCGGCGACCGCCTGCTGATTGACGACCATGGCGCCCCCATCGATAACGCGGTGTGGCAGTTATACGAACAGGTGCTGGCACGCACCGGCCCGGTGGCCACATTGATCGAGCGGGATAATCAAGTGCCGGCTTTCAGCGTCTTGCAAGCGGAAGCCCAACACGCCGACTGGCACCTCGCGCAGGTGGCCTCATGAGCCATCAAACAGCGTTTGCCAACGCCCTGCTCGCGCCCGACCAAGCCTGCCCCGAAGGTGTATTCAGCAGCAACGGTGCCGACCCCGCCAGCCGTTTTTCGGTGTACCGCAACAACGTCCACAGCTCGTTGATCAACGCCTTGGCGGCGGCTTACCCGGTGACTCTGCAATTAGTCGGCGAGGAGTTCTTTCGCGCGATGGCCGCTCTGTTCGTACAAGCCTACCCACCGACCAGCCCGCTGATCAGCGAGTACGGCAGTGCATTCGCGGCCTTTATCGAAGATTTTGAACCAGCGGCCAGCGTGCCATACCTCGCCGATATTGCACGCCTTGAGCGGCTGCGCGTACGCGCCTACCACGCGGCGGATACCCAAGCGCTGGACCAGCAGGCGGTGCTCCAGGCGCTGCAAGGTCAGGCAGCCCTGGGAAAACTGCGCTTGCGACTGCATCCCTCGCTTGCCGCCCTGAACTCCGCCTATGCCGTCGTGGCGGTGTGGGCTGCGCACCAGACCGAAGGCGCCATGGCCACTTTGGACCCCTGGCATGCCCAAGGCGCACTGGTTCTGCGTCAGGGCCTGACGGTCAAGGTGTTCGCCATCGACAGTGGTTCGGTCGCGTTTATCAACAGCCTGAACCAGGGCGCAGAACTGGAGATGGCCGTGGCTCACGCCCTCGAAGCCTCTACCGAATTCGATCTGAACCAATGCCTGACGCTACTGATCAGGCACGACGCCATCACTGGCCTGCACCCAGAACAAAAGGAATCACCATGAGCACTTCTTCTTCGAACCCCATCAACCGGGTGATTGCACTGTTTGAGAAAATCCCCTACAGCCTGATCGCCTTTCTCGCACGCTTCTCGATTGCAGCAGTATTCTGGAAGTCCGGGCAAACCAAGGTCGAAAACTTTGCGATTGACTTGATCAGCGGCACGTTCCAACTGGGCGCGCCACAGCTGGCACCCTCCACCATTCCGCTGTTCCAGAGCGAATATCACGTGCCGCTGCTCTCCCCGGAAGTGGCTGCACACTTGTCCGCATTCGCCGAGCACTTCTTCCCGGCACTGATCCTGATCGGCTTTGCCACGCGCTTCTCGGCCCTGGCCCTGATTGGCATGACACTGACCATTCAGCTGTTTGTCTACCCGGAAGCCTACCCGACCCACGGCACCTGGATCGCGATACTGCTGCTGTTGGTCGCCAAGGGCCCGGGCTGCTTCTCCATCGATCATCTGATCGCACGCCGCTACCGTTAAAGACGGTCCAGGGCTTCGCCGCTGCGCTTGAACCAGTCGACCAAATAGTCGGCGAGTACCTGGGTTCGGCGCGGCAGGCCACCCTGATAAGGATGAACCAGATACATCGGCATGCTTCGCGTCTGATAATCACGCAGGAGCCAGCGCAATCGGCCGTCAGCCAATTCCGCCGGTAACACGTAGGACGGCAAGCGCGCGATACCCGCACCTACCAGCGCGGCCTTTTTCAACAGGTTGTAGTGGTTGGAGGCAAAGGTGCCGCTGACCCGCACTCGCAACAGCTCATGTTGCTGGTGATAGAGCCACTCCTCGCGCCCGCTGTAATGGCTGTTTAGCAGGCAGGTATGGGTGGCGAGATCAGCCGGGGTCAATGGCTCACCGTGCTCCTCAAGGTAGGCCGGGCTGGCGCAGGTCATTTCGTGCCAGGCCAGCAGCGGTTTGGCCACCAGTCGCTCATTTTCGATAGCCCCCGTGCGTACGCCCAAATCGAAGCCGTCTCGCGCCAGATCGCGGTAGCTGTTGTTCAGCTCCAGCTCAATCTGCACCTGCGGGTATTGCTTGGAAAATTCCAGCAGCAAGCCGTCAAAGAAGGTTTCTCCCAACGATACCGGAACGGTCATACGCACCGGCCCGGCCAAATCGTCCTTGAGTCGCGCCAACGCCTGACGTGCACGGTCCACTTGGACGACAAGCGCCTGAGCCTGGGGCAACAACGCCGCCCCGGCAGCAGTGAGGCTGAGCTTACGCGTGGTGCGATGCAGCAGCACCACGCAAAACTGCGCCTCCAATTGGCTGATGCGCTTGGACAACTGGCCTTTACTGCAGCCAAGTTGCTCGGCGGCTACGGTGAAACTGCCGGCTTCGATCAGCACGGCAAAGGCCGCCAGGTCATCCATCTCGCTCATGGATTGTTTCCATTTGAAAACCAAAGGTTGCCTATTAGCACGTTTATCAAGGGAAAAAGCCACTCTAGACTGAACCTTCACTTACCCCCTGGAGGAACAGCACGATGAAAATCCTATTGATTGGTGCCAGCGGCACGGTCGGTTCAGCAGTCAAGGCAGAGCTGGCGCAGCGTCACGAAGTGATCAGCATCGGCCGCAACAGTGGCGACTTCCAGGTGGATATCAGCGACAGCGCCTCGATCCGCAAGCTGTTCGAACAAACCGGTAAATTCGACGCCTTGGTCTGCGCCGCGGGCAGCGTCAACTTTGTTGCGCTGGGCGAGATGAGCGAAACCGATTTTGAACTAGGCCTGCGTGACAAGCTGATGGGCCAGGTCAACCTGCTGCTGATCGGCCGCGAATACGCCAACGACGGCGCCTCGTTTACCTTCACCAGCGGCATTTTGAACCGTGACCCGATTCGCACCGGTGCCTCGGCGGCACTGGTCAATGGCGCGCTGGATGCGTTCGTCAAAGCGGCAGCAATCGAATTGCCACGCGGCCTGCGCATCAACTCGGTGAGCCCGACCGTGCTAGTGGAAGCGATGGGCAGCTATGCGCCCTACTTCCGGGGCTTCAAACCGGCGCAGGGGGCTGATGTGGCACTGGCCTACGCAAAAAGCGTTGAAGGTTTGCAGACTGGTCAGACGTTCATTGTGGGTTGAATGCCTCGCGGGTGCCACCGGCCTTTTGGTTGAGTGACATCCGGGGGTTATCGCATCAATGACGGCATCATCCTCAGGAGCATCTGTCTGGGGATTTGAAACTGCATCTGCCCACTTGCGATGGGGTCGTGAACTGTAACAGTGCTCAACTGCCAGCCATTTACATAGAGCGTCATCGACTTGTTCAAGGCCAGCGTCATCAACTCTGTCGTACGCGCTTTGGCAGCCGGGCTCAGGACTACCTGCACGCCAACGTATTGAGGGTTGGCGTTGTCCTGTGCTTTCAGCGACAGGCTAATCTGTGCAAAGTCAGTCTGCGAGTTGTAGAAAAGCTTGACCGGTTGCTCGGCCCACGCACTGGACGCCATCACCAGCACGCCAAACAAAGCGGTTTGTATGTTCACGGCTTACACCTCCCACGCAAAATCCAAGCATTGCACACCAAAGCACCTCTCGCTGTAGGACGATGCCCTTCCGGTTTTCTCACAGCATCAGTTCTCACTCCTGACTTGTGATGCAGCGCCAGCCTGCGTAACGTGGCGGCACTTGTTTGGAGACTGATCAATGCGTGCCGCCCGTACCCTCGTCCTGTTTGCCCTGCTGCCCTTGTTCACCGCTTGCCAGATGTTCGAAAGCGAGCCGGCCAAGCCCTCCACCGCCGGGATGACCCGCATGCAGGGTGAGCTGACGGCCGTGGGCGGCAAGCTGCTGTTCCAGCCCTGTGGCGACCAGCGCAACTACGTGGTCAACGACACCGGCGGCACCAGCGTGCTGCAGGAAGCCGCCTCTCTGGCTGGCCAGCAAGGCGCGCTGTTTGCCGACCTGCGCGGCAAATTCTCCGGGGTTGCCGCCGGCACCCAGGGTTCGGTGGAGTTGCAGCAGCTCTATCGCGTCGAGCGTTCGACGTCGGCCTGTAACGACCCGGACTTCAAACGCATGATCCTGCGCGCCAATGGCCACAAGCCGGCCTGGGCAATGAATGTCACAGCCAAGGGCATGGTGCTGGAACGCGAAGGCCAACCGCCATTGGCCGTACCCTACGTCGAAGAGCAAATCGGTGACGGCCGTTTCAACCTGATGACGGAAGCCAACAATCAACATGTCGAGTTGTGGGTAGCCCCGCAGCGCTGCGTCGACCCGGTCAGCGGCAACCTGCAGCACATGACCGCCGAGCTGCGCGTCAATGGCCAGGTACAGCGCGGTTGCGCGGCATTTGGTGGTTCGCGCGACGACTGATTGCGCCCCCCCGTTGTTTTAACCTGACGGAAAACCGCCTTTGGGGCTTATAATCGCCGGTTTGCAAAACAGCCGGCATCAAAGCCCGCCGCCTACCGGACCCTGTCATGTTACGAATCACCGAACTCAAGCTGCCCATCGACCATCCCGAAGAAGACCTGCGGCCTGCCATCGTGCAGCGCCTGGGCATCGCCAGTGATGACCTGCTCGATTTCACCCTGTTCAAACGCAGCTACGACGCCCGTAAAAAGTCGTCGGAGCTGTGCTTCATCTACACCATCGACCTGAACGCCAAGGGCGAAGCCGCCCTGCTGCTCAAGTTCGCTGATGACCGCAACGTCAACCCGGCGCCGGACGTCAGCTACAAGGTGGTGGGCCAGGCGCCGGAAGGCCTGGTCGAACGTCCGATCGTGGTGGGGTTTGGTCCGTGCGGGATCTTCGCCGGGCTGCTGCTCGCGCAGATGGGCTTCAAGCCGATCATTCTCGAGCGCGGCCGCGAAGTGCGCCAGCGCACCAAGGACACCTGGGGCCTGTGGCGCAAAAATGTGCTCAACCCCGAGTCCAACGTACAGTTTGGCGAAGGCGGCGCCGGTACCTTTTCCGACGGCAAGCTGTACAGCCAGATCAAGGACCCGAAATTTCACGGCCGTAAAGTGCTGCACGAGTTCGTCAAGGCTGGCGCGCCGGAAGAAATTCTCTACGTCAGCAAGCCGCACATCGGTACCTTCCGCCTGACCGGCGTGGTGGAAAACATGCGCCAGCAAATCATCGCCCTGGGCGGTGAGGTGCGCTTCGAACAGCGCGTGACCGACGTGCTGATCGAAGATGGCCAGTTGAACGGCGTGGTCGTCGACGGCGGCGAGCAGATCCTTTCCAAACACGTCATCCTGGCCCTCGGCCACAGCGCCCGCGACACATTCCGTATGCTCCACGGCCGTGGCGTGTACATGGAAGCCAAGCCGTTCTCGGTGGGTTTTCGCATTGAGCACCCGCAGTCGTTGATCGATGCCGCGCGCCTGGGCAAGTACGCCGGGCACCCGAAACTCGGCGCAGCCGACTACAAACTCGTGCACCACGCCAAGAACGGTCGCTCGGTCTACAGCTTCTGCATGTGCCCGGGCGGGACGGTGGTTGCGGCAACGTCCGAGCCGGGCCGCGTCGTCACCAACGGCATGAGCCAATACTCGCGTAACGAACGCAATGCCAACTCCGGCATCGTGGTCGGCATCACGCCTGAAGTGGATTACCCGGGCGGCCCGCTGGCCGGGATCGAGCTGCAGGAGCGCCTGGAATCCCACGCCTACATCCTCGGCGGCAGCAACTACGAGGCCCCGGCGCAACTGGTGGGAGACTTCATCGCCGGCAAGCCGTCCACCGCCCTTGGCAGCGTGGAGCCGTCCTACAAACCGGGCGTGGCGCTGGGCGATTTGGCCCTGGCACTGCCGGAGTTCGCCATTGAAGCGATCCGTGAAGCACTGCCGGCGTTCGAGAAGCAGATCAAAGGCTATTCGCTGCACGACGCGGTATTGACCGGGATCGAGACCCGCACTTCGTCGCCACTGCGGATTACCCGTAACGAAACGATGCAGAGCTTGAACGTGAAAGGCCTGTTCCCGGCCGGTGAAGGTGCAGGGTATGCCGGCGGCATTCTGTCGGCGGGCGTGGACGGCATCCGGATTGCCGAGGCGCTGGCGCGGGATATGCTGGGCATCGAAGACTGATCGGAAAATCCGAAAACTACGCAGTTTAAATGTGGGAGCGGGCTTGCTCGCGAAGGCGGTCTGTCAGTTGATTAATGTGCTGACTGATCCACCGCATTCGCGAGCAAGCCCGCTCCCACATTTAGCTATGCGTCGTGTCAGATGTTGGCGCGCAGGATCGTATCCGGCAACTGCTCACCCCGCTCCACACTCGCCGCAACGGCCGCGATCAAACTGCCCAGCTCGTAACCCTGCGCGGTAAGCCACGCCTGATCATAATAGGTGGTCGCATACCGCTCGCCCCCATCACACAGGATCGCCACGATCGACCCCGATTCCCCCGCGGCTTTCATCTGCTGCGCGGCCACCAGAGCGCCGATCAGATTAGTCCCGCTGGACCCACCGACCCGCCGTCCCAACCGCTCAGCCAAGTAATGCATGGCCGCCAGGGACAATGCATCCGGCACTTTGACCATCGCATCAATCACGTTCGGCAAAAATGACGCTTCTACGCGTGGCCGCCCAATACCCTCAATGCGCGAACCACAGTCCAGGCGCAGGCTGGCGTCACCCGTCTGGTAAAAGTCGAAGAACACCGAGCGTTCGGCATCGGCGCACAGCACGCGGGTGCAATGCTGGCGATACCGCACATAACGCCCCAGGGTCGCCGTGGTGCCGCCCGTGCCGGGGCTGGAAATCAGCCAGCTCGGCTCGGGGTAATGTTCGAAGCGCATCTGCTGGAAGATCGATTCGGCGATGTTGTTGTTCGCCCGCCAGTCGGTGGCGCGTTCGGCGTAGGTGAATTGGTCCAGGAAATGGCCACCCGTTTCCTTCGCCAGGCGCTCGGACTCGGCATAGATCTGCGTCGGGTCTTTAACCAAGTGGCTCTTGCCGCCGTAAAAGGCAATCTGGTCGATCTTTGCTTGAGAGGTCGTGGCCGGCATCACTGCAATGAAAGGCAGGCCGAGCAAGCGCGCAAAGTACGCCTCCGAAACGGCCGTAGAACCGCTGGACGCCTCGATGACAGGCGCCCCTGGCTTGAGCCAGCCGTTACACAGCGCGTAGAGGAACAGCGAACGGGCCAGTCGGTGCTTCAGGCTGCCGGTCGGATGGCTGGACTCGTCCTTGAAGTACAACTCGATACCCGGCAACCCCGGCAGTGGCAAAGGAATCAGGTGCGTGTCGGCGCTGCGCTGAAAATCCGCTTCGATGATACGAATGGCTTCGCGTGCCCAGGTACGGTGGTCGCTCATAAGGTGGATCTCTGAAGATTTCAGCCCCAATTTTAGGGGGTTTCCTACACTGCACACAGATACAGTGACGACTCAATTGGACACACAATTGCCAGGCTTTGGCATAACCCCAACCCACGTCGCTGCTTATAACAAATAAGAATATAACTTTTGTTTTAACAACTAACGGTACGGGTTAGGGTACCCACCTATTGAACCTGGATTGGAGAGCATCTCGTGCCTCTGCGTAGCACTTTCACCCGTTTCTTCCAGCTGGAGGCTGCCAGCGGTCTGTTGTTGATCGCCGCTGCCGCCTTGGCGCTGATCATCAATAATTCACCGTTGTCGCACCTGTACAACGCCTTTCTCGACACACCCGTAGTCGCACAGATCGGTGCCGTAAAAATCGCCAAGCCTGCGCTGCTGTGGATCAACGACGGCCTGATGGCCCTGTTCTTTCTGCTGATCGGCCTTGAGGTCAAGCGCGAGTTGCTTGATGGCCACCTGTCCAAACCGTCACAAGTGGTTTTGCCAGGCGCGGCGGCCATTGGAGGGATGGTCGTTCCAGCACTCATCTACTGGGCAATCAACAGGGACTTCCCCGCCGCACTCTCGGGCTGGGCGATTCCCATGGCCACCGACATTGCCTTTGCATTGGGCGTATTGGCCTTGCTGGGCAAGCGTGTGCCGGTGTCGCTGAAACTGTTCCTGATGACCCTCGCGATCATTGACGACCTCGGCGCAATCATCGTAATTGCGGTGTTCTACTCTACCGACCTCTCGGGCGCCGCCCTGGCAGGTGCAGGCGCGTGCCTGATTGCCTTGATCGCGATGAACCGCCTGGGTGTGATCAAGCTTGGGCCCTACCTGATCATCGGCCTGATCCTGTGGGTGTGTGTGCTCAAAAGCGGCGTACACGCAACGCTCGCCGGCGTGACCCTGGCGTTCTGCATCCCGCTGCGCACCAAAAATGCCGAGCCATCGCCACTGCTGACCCTGGAACACGCGCTGCATCCGTGGGTGGCCTACGGCATTCTGCCGCTGTTCGCCTTTGCCAACGCCGGCGTCTCGCTGGCCGGGGTCAGCCTCGACAGCTTCACCCACCACGTACCCATGGGCATCGCCGCCGGCCTGCTGATCGGCAAGACCGTCGGCGTATTCGGCCTGACCTGGATCGCGGTCAAAACCGGCCTCTCCGCGTTGCCGAGCGGTGCCAATTGGGGCCAGGTATTCGGGGTGGCCATCCTGTGCGGCATTGGCTTCACCATGAGCCTGTTTGTCGGCTCCCTGGCGTTTGTGCCGGGCGCCAGTGAATTTGCCGGCGAAGACCGGATGGGCATTCTGACCGGCTCGATCCTGGCGGCGTGCATCGGTTATGCAGTCACGGCGATGGCGAGTCGCAAGCACGCCTGATCCTCTGAAGCGCTCTGAAAACCCCAACCGGGTAACCGGTTGGGGTTTTTCTTTTTGCGCAGCTCAGGTTTCATCATCAGCCACCTAAAGACTTGCCCCCTCCCGCCGACTATCTGTTGTGGCGATCTCACTGCCCGCACTTGCTCCCCAACGCGTTTCAGCCCGAGCGACAAGCCCATGTTCCTGAGAAATATAAGAATCGCGGCCAGAGCCTTCATCGGCTTCGCTGCTATTGCGTCGCTGAGTGTGTTTCTCGGCCTGTTTGCCCTCAAACAGATTGGCGAAGTCCAGTCCCAGGCAACCGACATTCAGAACAACTGGATGCAGCGTGTGCGGTTGCTGGCCCTGGCGAATGCCTCGCTCGACCGTTTCCGCCTGGGCGAAATGGCGCACATCCTGTCCTCAAGCGATGCGGATATGCAGACCTACGAAGATAAATCTGCCGGGCGCTTGAAAGCCGTCAAGGAGCAATTGGGCCAATACGCCGCGCTACTGCGCACATCGGAGGAAAAGTCCCGGCTTGAAGTGTTCAACCAGAGCCTTGATGGGTACGCGAAAAACCACACCGAGATGCTCAAGCGCTCACGCTCAGGCGACAAGGCCGGCGCCCGCGACTTTCTCAACAGCATCCGGGAAAGCTATGAGCAGATGACCAAGAACTTCGACCAGTTGATCGACCTCGCCAACAAAGGCGCAGAACAGGCCGGGCGCACGTCCGAAAACGCTTACCGGCATGCGGTAAACGGTATTGCGATCGTTATCCTGCTGGTGAGTGCCGGCACCGTGTTGGTGGCGTGGCTGCTGACCCGCAGTATCACCGGGCCAATCAATGAAGCCGTACAAGTGGCCGAAACCATTGCCAAAGGTGACCTGACCCACCCGATCAATCCCACAGGCAACGACGAAGCCACGCGCTTGCTTCGGGCCCAGGAAACCATGCGTAACAACCTGGTGCAGACCCTGCGGCAAATCACCGGTTCATCCAGCCAATTGGCCGCTGCGGCCGAAGAACTGAATGCCGTGACTGCCGAGGGTAGCCGCGACCTGCAACAGCAGCACGGAGAAATCCAGCAGGCCGCCACCGCCGTCACCGAGATGACCACGGCGATTGAAGACGTCGCGCGCAATGCGGCATCGACTTCCGACCTGTCCCAAGAGTCACGCAGTATTGCGTTGAAAGGTCAGCAACGCATGGTTGAGGCGCTGAACTCAATCCAGGCGCTGACCCGTGGGGTTGAAGTCAGCTCCGGGCAAGTCGGTGGCCTCGCCGAGCAGGCCAAAGGGATCGGCAAGGTGCTTGATGTGATTCGTACGATTGCCGAGCAAACCAACCTGCTGGCGTTGAACGCCGCCATCGAAGCGGCCCGCGCCGGTGAAGCCGGGCGCGGTTTCGCCGTGGTCGCCGACGAGGTTCGCGCCCTCGCCCATCGCACCGCTCAATCGACCCAGGAAATCGAGCAGATGATCGGCAGCATCCAGACCAACACCGCCAGCACCGTCAACACCATGCTCGACAGCAGCACCATGACCCGGCAAACCCTGGGGCTGGCCGAACTGGCGCAACAGGCACTGGCGGATATCCTGGCGGCCAACGACGAGATCAACGACCGCAACCTGGTGATCACCACCGCAGCGGCTGAGCAGGCTGATGTTGCCCGGGCAGTGGATCGCAATTTGCTGAATATTCAGCAGTTGTCGATTCAATCGGCTGAAGGTTCAACGCAAACGACGGCTGCTTCGCAATCACTGGCCAGCCTGGCGCATGAGTTGAATACGATGGTGAAACACTTTCAGGTTTGAACTGACGCTTGGAGGGGCTAGCGCAACCTTGTGGCGAGGGAGCTTGCTCCCGCTGGGCCGCGAAGCGGTCCCGTCTCTTTGTTTACAAAGCCTGGGACTGCTGCGCAGTCCAACGGGAGCAAGCGCCCTCGCCACAGGTACAGCGTTCGCCCTTAACTGACTGGCATTAGGGCAAGCCCGCTCGCCTCTAAAACCAAAAACCCCCAACCAGTCACCCGGTTGGGGGTTTTGTGTTGCTACAACCGACGCTTAACGGGTAACGCGGCTGGTACCGTTGACGGTCATGATGCGTACGCGGTCGCCAATGCGGAAGATTTCGTTCTCTTCAACCGCCTGGACGTAGGCGCGCATGCTGCCGTCGTCTTCGCGAACGGTGATTTCCACGCCTTGGGTACGGGTCAGGCCTTCTTCGGTGGCCGAACCCAGCAGGCCACCGGCTACCGCGCCGATCACTGCGGTCACGATGCTGCCACGGCCGCCGCCGATGGCGCTGCCGCCAACGCCGCCGATGACTGCGCCCGCAGCGCCGCCGATTGGGGTTTTGGTGCCTTCGATCTTCACGGGGCGCAGGGACTCGATGGTGCCCATGCGAACGGTTTGTACACGACGCGCCTCGTCACGGGAGTACGAGTCGCCGGTCAGACTCGAGGCGCAGCCACCCAACAGCAACGACAGGGTGGTAAAGCAGGCAACTAGTAAAACGGACTTACGCATAGCATCAACTCCAAAGGACAGGTATTCATTAGACGCTGCGGCTTGGCGCCTGTCACGGCAAGCCAGGCAGAAAATTGCTTTCATTCAGCCTTAGTACAGACTGCCAGTACCAGAAAACTCGACGAACGGTAGCACTCGACGTGTTCGAAAGAATGTCATGGACCCACTCGGCAGTGTAGTCGTCACGCAGCCGCGCACGCCCCGAGACGCTTGAGTAAAACGTCGGAGCGGCACGCAATATTCCTGGAAGGTGACGAAAGGCGAAGCTCAGGGCGCCAGGCGTTCGCGCGTCCACTCGCCCGCTTCAAGGCGATAGTTGAGGCGGTCATGCAGGCGGCTGGCGCGGCCTTGCCAGAACTCGATGCGCTCTGGCAGCAAGCGATAACCACCCCAATGCTCGGGGCAATCGGGCTGGGTATCACTGAAACGCTGCTCGGTGGCCTTGAGCAGGTCGTGCAGCTCTTCGCGGTCACGAATGACCTTGCTCTGCGGCGACGCCCAAGCGCCCAGACGACTGCCCAGCGGGCGTACCTGATAATAAGCATTCGACTCTTGCGGCGTGACCTTGACCACCCGGCCTTCGATGCGCACCTGGCGCTCAAGGGTCGGCCAGAAGAAGGTCATGGCCGCAAACGGCCGCGCCGCAAGCTGTTCGCCCTTGGCACTCTGATAGTTGGTGAAGAAGGTAAAACCCTGTGCATCCAGGCCCTTGAGCAACAGGATGCGGCAGTGCGGGCGACCTTCCTGGTCGACCGTGGCCAGCGTCATGGCATTCGCCTCCACCGGTGGCTGTTCGGTTTTCACCGCATCGCCAAACCATTGGTGGAACAACGCAAACGGCTCGCCTGGGGCTTGCGCCTCGCTCAAACCGTCCCGTGTGTAGTCACGGCGCATATCGGCCAGTGCCTGGGTCATGCGGCTTTATCCTTCTGGTTCAACGGATCAGTTTTTTGCCTGGTCGTTCGTTGCGGGGGCGTCCGCCTTCGGTGCAGCCTTTTTCGCGGCCGGCTTGGCAGCGGCTTTTTTCGCGACTGGCTTGGCGGCGGCTTTCTTGGCCGGAGCTTTCTTCGCCGGAGCGGCTTTCTTCGCTGCCGGTGCCGGTACAGGTGCCGGTGCGGTTTGCACCGCGACCATCTCGGCCACCGGTGGTTTGCCCGAGCTGTATTTGTTCAACAACGCCAGCATGGTGGTGCGCTGGGTAAACATGATTTCCATACGACGGTTCAAGGCGCGGCCCTGGGTGCTGTCGTTGGCGGCACGTGGCATCAGGTCACCCATGCCGCGCATCATCAAGCGGTCCTGCTTCAGGCCGCTGAGGCTGAAAATCGAAGCGATGGACTGTGCGCGCTCGCGGGTCAACGCCTGGCTCACGGGCTCGGCGCCGTTGGTGTCGACGTGGCCGAGCACCAGCACGGCCGTCTTCGGGTCGCCTTCAACCGCCTTGGCGACGCGGGTGAACGGGCCCAGGGTCACCGGCAGCAACATCGCCGGGCGCTTCGGGTTGTAAGAGCCGTCTACCGGTGCGATCACAACCAGTACGTTTTCACGACGCTCCAGTTGCAGGTTGCTGTCCTTGATGGCGGCGCGCAGGCGCGGCTCGTAGTCGTCCAGCCAGGCTTGGGTGATTTTCGGGTCAGGCATCACCACGTTGGTGACATCGACCTTGGCCAGAGGTTTTGGCTTGCTTTCAAACGGCCACCACCATTTGGTGTCGGTGTCAGTCTTGGCGACAGCAGGCGCGGCGTCCGGCGCACTGGCCGGGGTTGCAGCCTTGAGGTCGGCTTTCAGGTCGGCCTTGGCGTCGGCCGCCTTTTCGTCAGCGCTTTTGGAAGAGAACGGCCACCAACTGGAGCCGGTGTCAGCCTTGGCGACCGGGGCAGGCGCGGCGGCCGGGGCTGGAGCCGGGGCAGCGGCGGCGGTAGCCGGTGCGGCGGGCTTGGCGCCAGCAGCCGGGGCCGACGGGGCAGCAGGCTTGGCGTCGGTTTGGGTCACTGCGTCCTTGGTAGCAGCCTTGTCACCGCCAAATGACCACCAGTGCCCGCCTTCGGCATCATTTTGTGGAGTTTGTGCGCAGCCAGTAATAGTGAGGCACAGCGCCAGTGCCAAGGACTTGTTCGATAACATGAGATATCCACAAAATGAGAAAAAATCAGGGGGTCTGGTTGACCCGTTAAACAGACGCTTACAGAACATTAAAGTTACACAATTTCGTTCAGCGCCTTCTTATAGTTGCCTTTGTAACAAAAAAACGTGAAACAGCAAGCGCTTTACAGACAATCGGCCAATATTCCGACCAACTTCTGTGCACGCGGGTCCATAAGTACATAAGGCCCCAGTGTATTAGTCACGAAACCGAATGCTACATCATGTTCCGGGTCGGCAAACCCCACCGAACCACCAGCCCCGGGGTGCCCAAAAGCACGTGGGCCAAGGCCATACGTGGCATTGGGCAACTGCGGCTGATCCAACATGCAACCCAGCCCGAAACGGGTTTGGGTCAATAAAGTTTTATCCGGCCCGATACTGTGTTCGCGCGTCAATTGTTCGAGCATGTCGCTTTCCAGCAAACTACCGTCCAACAATCCGCTATAAAAACCCGCCAGGCTGCGTGCATTACCGTGACCATTTGCCGCCGGCTGCTGCATGCGTCGCCATTCGGGCTTATTAGTGCTGGTCAGAATAGACGGTGGGTTGGCAAATGCACGGGTAGTCATTGCCGCAGGTTCACGCATCATTACTTGCAATAAGCGTTGTGCCGCTTCATCACCCATATTGCCTTTGCTGCGCGCAATATGAGCAACGCGATAAAACTCTTCGTCCGCCAGGCCGACATGAAAGTCCAGGCCCAATGGCCGCGCGACTCGCGCCACAATCGACTCACCCGGCCCGCGCCCGTCGGCACGGCGCAACAATTCGCCGACCAACCAGCCATAGGTGATGGCCTCGTAGCCATGACCTTCGCCCGGCGTCCACCACGGGGCTTCGGCCGCCAGCGTGTCGACCATCAATGGCCAGTCGTACAGCGCTTCGGTGGGCAGCATTTCGCGGATCGCCGGCAACCCGGCCTGATGGCACAGCAACTGGCGCAGGGTGATGGCTTCTTTGCCGGCCGCCGCGAATTCAGGCCAGTAATCGGCAACTGGCGCGTCGAGTTTCAACTTGCCCTCGGCCACCAATTGCAGGGCCGTGACAGCGGTGAAGGTCTTGGTGCAGGAAAACAGGTTGACGATAGTATCGTTGTGCCAGGCTTCGGCACCGTCCTTGTCGGCGGTACCGGCCCACAGGTCGACGACGGTTTCGCCGCCGATCTGTATGCACAACCCGGCGCCACGCTCCTGCGGGTCATCGAACAAGGCGGCGAATGCCTCACGTACCGCTTCGAACTGGAGCTCGTAATGACCCTGAATCTGCACCTGATCCGCCTCGGAAAACGCTGTAAGAAATGGCGGCCATTGTTCCAGCCATTACGGGTTTTGTGAACCCGTCAAACATGAATCAATGGCCATTTCCAGAGTGCCCGCCGGCATGCCCGCCGCCCTGCCCCGCACCTTTGCCCTCATGCCCGGCCTTGCCGCCTTCACTTTCACGCACCGCGCTGGCAGCCTTGGCTTTTTCGGCTTCCTTGCCCAACTGATCGACCGCCGCAAGGTTGCTTTTACGCACGCTGTCGACAAACCCCTGGAAGGGCACATCGGTGATGCCGACCAGGCCGAAGTGGCCGTTTTCACCGTCCAGCAGGCGCCCGGTCACTGGCTGGTCGAGGTACTGAAACCAGTGCACGCCGACAATCGACGGCTCGGCCATGGCTTGCTTGAGGAAGGTGCTGTACGCCGCGCTGCGATCTTCTTCGCGGGCCAATTGCGTCACGCCGCCCCAGAACGGGCCACGGTCCGCCGAGCCGAAGTTGAATTCGGTGATCAGTACCGGTTTGTCCAGCGCGCGCAAGGCAGCGAAGTCATAACCGTCCTGCGGTTTGAGGGTGTACATGTTGAAGCTCAACACATCGCAATACTGCGCACACGACGCCACAGCTTCCGGGGTGCTCACGGCATAACGGCCGCCCAGCAACAGTTGGTTCGGCGCGTGCCATTTGAGCGAGTCGGAGATGGTCTTGAAGTAGGCGTCGGCAAAGGTCTTCTGGAAGTATTTGAAGTCGGCTTCGATTTCCGGGTGCTCAGGGCTCGGCATCGGCGGCTCGAAACCCGGGTCTTCCATCAGTTCCCAGCCCGCCAGGTGAATACCCCAGGCTTTCGACAGGCCGTCTTCGTTACGGTATTTGTCGCGCAATTGCTTGAGGAACGCCCGCTTGGCCGGTACGTCAGTGGTCATGCGCAAAGTGCCGTAAGCCAGGGCGTAACGGGACTTCGGATCGTCGCCCGGGCCGGCCCAGGCCAGCTCGTTGTCGGCAAAGTAGCCAATCAACCACGGATCATCCCGATGATCACGCGCGGCAATGGCCACGGCCCGTTCGGTGGCCATGGCGAAGCGCGGGTCGAACGGGTCGGGCATACCGCCCCACCAGTCGGTGCCGGTGCTGATGCTGGCGTAATCACCGACGATCGACAGCGGCAAGGTGTAGGGCACGCGGTCAGCGGTGGCTAACCCTTCGTCGCTCCAGTTGCCCACGGTGTTGAAGCCCCAGGCTTGCAAACGGTCGAGGGTGTGAGTCACCCAGCGTTTCGGGTCGAAACCTTCGCCGCCATAGGTGCGCTGCAAGTTGGCGCCGTAAAAGTCGTACCAGCGGCCTACGTTGAAGCCCCGGCCCTGATCGGCGCCATTGCCACCACGGTTGTCACCGCTGCCGTAGTACTTGTCGAACGGCTCGCCGGCCTTGGGCAACGCGGCGAACATCCACTCGCGGCCTGCCACGTAGGTTTGGTTGTTGTCCGGCGCCACGGTGTTCACGCCGAGGGAATAGAACGGATGGCCTTGCGGCGTCACCAGGTACCAGCGACCGTCACGTTTCTCGGTGCGGAAAAACCCGCTGGCCTCGAACGCCGGGCCTTTGTTCCAGCCGCCATATTGGTCCAGCGAAGACTTGTCACGCTCAGCCAGCCAGCCCTTGAGCTGTTGTTGCTCCTTGGTGGCGGCAGCCTTGAGTTGGTCGTCGCTGCTGACTTTTTCCGGCCAGCGCGCACGGGTGGACTGACCATAGGCATCCACCAGTTCGCTGTAAGCCGCTTTCATGACCGGTTCAATGTCCTGCACGCCAAAGCGCTCCAGCAGGATGCTTTGCGCGGCATTGGGCTTGATCATCGACAGGGTGACCGAAGCAACCTGGCTGCGGTCGATTTCCCCGGCGCTGCTGCCCAGCAGCACACGCTGGCCATCCACGGTGATTGGCATCGGCGGACCCGCCTTCATGCCCTGGCTCAATGGCGAATTGGCTTGCAACGGAATCAGCAGCGTCTGAGCCGGGCCGGCGGGTAGATCGATGCGGCTGACCAGCGTCTTGCCATCCGTACTCTGCACTTTGACGTACAACGTCAGCGCCCAGTCCATGGCGCTCTGGATACGCAGGCTCATGGCCCCCGACTGCGACCAGTCCCAGGTCCCGGCCTGCGGGCTGAGTACCAGGCTCGGTTCAGCGGCCGGGTTGAAGGTGATGCGGCGCAGCACTTCGCCTTCGGGGGTTTGTTCGGCGTTGTATTGCGGCAGGCTGGCGTCCTGGGTCGCCACTTTGACCACATCGGCAGGCCGCACGAAATTGAACAGGGTTTGTTGCCCGGCGGGCGCAGCCATCAAGGGCGCGGCGAACAGCAGGGCAAAAAGGGCGGGCAGCGTGCGAATCATACGAGCAAGGTTCTCCCAAACGGCCGATGAATGGCCTGATGACATAAAGCGTTGGCAGTGAGATAGACCACGAAGTGGGCGAATTCGCCCACGGTGGCTCAAGAAATTTCGCGCCTGAACGGCGGCAAGGCATTGAGGATCGCCTTGCCGTAGCGCTGGGTGACCAAACGGCGGTCGAGCAAGGTGATGGTGCCCCGGTCTTCTTCGGTACGCAGCAAGCGCCCGCAGGCCTGGACCAACTTCAGTGAAGCATCCGGCACCGAGATCTCCATGAACGGGTTACCGCCCCGCGCCTCGATCCATTCGGCCAGCGCGGCCTCGACCGGATCATCCGGTACCGAGAACGGGATCTTGGCGATCACCACGTGCTCACAGTAAGCGCCGGGCAAGTCCACGCCTTCAGCGAAGCTGGCCAGGCCGAACAGCACGCTGGAATCCCCGCCATCGACGCGTGCCTTGTGCTTGTTCAGGGTTTCCTGCTTGGACAGGTTGCCCTGGATAAACACTTGCTTGCGCCAGTCGCGGTCGAGGCCGTCAAACACGTCCTGCATCTGCTTGCGCGACGAGAACAGCACCAGAGTGCCCCGCGAGCCTTCCACCAATGACGGCAGGTCTCGGATGATCGCCGCCGTGTGGGCGGGCGCGTCCCGTGGGTCGGCCTTGAGGTCCGGCACCCGCAGCACACCGGCATCGGCGTGATGGAACGGGCTCGGCACCACGGCGGTGACGGCCTTTTTCGGCAGGCCGGCGCGCATGCGAAAGCGGTCGAAGGTGCCCAGTGCGGTCAGCGTCGCCGAAGTCACCAGGCAGCCGTAGGCCACGTTCCACAGGTTGCGCCGCAGCATTTCCGCCGCGAGGATCGGGCTGGCATTGACCTCGATATCAAACAGCGCACCGCTTTCCGACAGCGTCAGCCAACGCGCCATCGGCGGGTTGTCTTCCGGGTCTTCGACGGTGAAGGCGGTCCACAACTCCCAGTTGCCCTGGGAGCGCGACAACAGGCTGCCGAACAGCGGGTACCATTCTTCGGCCTGGTTGCTGGCGATGCCGATGTTGACCTCACCGTCCATGCCTTCTTTGAGCAGGTCGGTCAGGCGCGTGAACAAATCCGTCAGGCGTGAAAAGCCTTTCTTCAGCTCGATGCCCATTTCGCGCATGTGCTCGGGGATCAACCCGCCGACGAAGCGGTGACGCGGCCGCTCCCGGCCCTCCACGTCTTCGCCGGGCTTGAAGTCGGCCACCTGTTCGCAGGCGCTGAACATGAATTGCTGCTGGGTCTTGATCTCCCGCGCCAGCTCCGGCACCTGCTCGATCAACTTGCCGAGGTCGCCGGGCAACGGGTGCTGCGCCAGCAGTTTGGTCAGGTTCTTCGCGGTGGTTTCCAGCCAGTCGGCGGTGGAGCGCAGGCGCGTGTAGTGGGCGAAGTGGCCAATGGCCTTGTCAGGCAAGTGATGGCCTTCGTCGAACACATAGAGCGTGTCGCGCGGGTCGGGTAGCACGGCGCCACCGCCCAGGGCCAGGTCGGCCAGCACCATGTCGTGGTTGGTGACAATCACGTCGACCTTGCCCATGCCTTCGCGGGCCTTGTAGAAGGCGCACTGGCCGAAGTTGGGGCAATGGCGGTTGGTGCACTGGCTGTGGTCGGTGGTCAGGCGCGCCCAGTCGGCATCTTCGAGAGCGGTGGGCCAACTGTCACGGTCGCCATCCCATTTATTGCCGGCGAGTTTCTCGATCATGCTGGTAAACAGCTTCTGGCTGACCTCATCGACCTCGATCTTGAAGCCTTCTTCTTCGAACAGCGAAGCCGTGGCGGTTTGCGCGTGGCCTTCCTGCAGCAAGACGTCGAGCTTGGACAGGCACATATAGCGGCCACGGCCCTTGGCCAGGGCGAACGTGAAGTTCAAGCCGCTGTTGCGCATCAGGTCGGGCAAGTCTTTGTAGACGATCTGCTCTTGCAGGGCGACGGTGGCGGTGGCAATCACCAGGCGCTTGCCGGCGGCCTTGGCGGTCGGGATGGCGGCCAGGCTGTAAGCCACGGTTTTACCGGTACCGGTGCCGGCTTCAACGGCCACGACCGCAGGCTCACCTTCGCGGCGGCCTTCGTCGTCGGTGTCGATATCCCCGAGGACCTTGGCCACTTCGGCGATCATCAGGCGTTGGCCGTAGCGCGGTTTCAAGCTCTTGGCTTCGAGAAAACGCGAGTAGGCACCCTGGATCGTGGTTTTGAGTTCAGTGCTGATCATGGATAGTCGGGCGCAAAAAACGCTGGATAAATTTTCAGTGGTTCGGATCGGCGGCTATCATACCCCGCTAATGAATCCCGCGCAGAACGGAGTACCGCAATGACCGTGTTTAGCCTTGTTTATACCCTGCATGTATTGGCCGCCGTCGTCTGGGTCGGCGGCATGTTTTTCGCCTGGATGATCCTGCGCCCCGCCGCTGTGGCGGCACTTGAGGGCCCTGCCCGGCTCAAGTTGTGGGCCAATGTGTTTCAACGTTTTTTCGTGTGGGTGTGGGTGGCGGTGCTGGTTTTGCCGATCAGCGGTGTCGGCCTGCTGCAATTGCGTTTCAGCGGGTTTGAAACCGCGCCGCGTTATGTGCAGGTGATGATGGGCTTGTATCTGGTGATGACGGCGCTGTTTATCCGCATCCAGGCGCTGAAGTTCCCGCAGTTGCGCACGGCGGTGGCGGCTGAAGACTGGCCGGCAGGTGCGGCGGTGCTGGGGCAGATTCGCAAGTTGGTGGGGATCAATCTGATTGTGGGGTTGGTGGTGGTGGCGATTGCTTCGGCTCGGCCGATGTTCTGAGGATGTTTTTCAGGGCCTCATCGCGGGCAAGCCCGGCTCCCACAGGTTGGAATGCATTCCAATGTGGGAGCCGGGCTTGCCCGCGATGACGTCAGGGCAAACGCATCAAAGCCGCTGGATGGTCACAGCACCCGCAGGCCCGGCAGGCCCCGGCTGCCCTTCCAGCCCTGGGCGCCCCTTCTGGCCGCCATCGGCGCGGTACACCAGGCACCCCTTGGACTGCCCGCCTTTACCGGGCTTGCCCGCCGTACCGGCCAACCCACCGGCGCCGCCATCGACCCAGACCTTGATCTGTTCAGCCGGGAAGCTTTGCGGCAGCTCGACACGCACCTGCGCACCCGCCGCGCCCGGCAGGCCATCGCCGCCGTTATCGCCATTGGCGCCGCGCCCCGCCGAACCCCAGGTGCAACCCGGATCAACGCCGTTGGCGCCATCCAGCCCCGCATAGCCTTGAGCACCGGCGCCGCCACGGGCGTCCACCGACAGTTCGTCGGCAGTCAATTCATTGATGCGCAACGTCAGGTCGCGTCCAGCCTTGGCCGGGCGTTCGTGGGTACCAGGCGCTCCGCGCGAGGTGATCTGGCTGCCATGTTCCAACTGCGCATGGCGCACCTGCAACTGCAACGCGGTATTGCCGGGCACGATGGTGATACGGGCTTCGCGCCCCAGGTGCAGTTCATCCACCGCCACCTGGCTGATGTTGGCCGGAATCAGCAAGGTGCCGTAATCCGCCACGTCCAGGCGTTCGAGCTGCAAGACGCTGGTGCTGTTGGGCAGGCGCATCAACGAGTTGCTCTCAACGCTGACGTTCTGCGCCAGGGCAATGGGGCTGACCAACAGGGCCAACAGAAAAACCTTACGCATGATTGGCCTTCTTATTTTGTTCTAGACGGCCGCACAGTAACGACTTCTAAAGGCGTTTTGCCAGTGAAGGATCAAAAAAAACCAAAAAGGTGCCATTGAGCAATGCCCCCGTGGCTCACACGGGGGCAAAGGCTGTCAGCGGTTGATTTTGATTTCCACGCGACGGTTCAGTGCGCGGCCCTCTGCCGTTTTGTTATCGGCCACCGGCTGGCTTTCGCCCGCGCCGACGACAGACACAAAGTTGCTGCGCGGCACGCCCGCGCCGATCAGATAATCGGTCACCGAATGCGCACGTTTTTCCGAGAGTTTCTGGTTGTAGGCGTCTTTGCCGACGCTGTCGGTGTGCCCGCTGACCCGCAGTTGCGCGCCCGGGGCTTCCTGTTTCAAGCGGGTGGCGATGGTGTCGAGTTTGGTTTTGTCCGCCGCCGTCAACTTGGCCGAGTCGAACTGGAAGTGCACATCGCGAATCACGATGGTTTCTTCCTTGACCACGACCACCTCCTCAACCACCGCCGCCGGCGGTGCCGGTGGGCAACCGTTGGCATCGACCTGTACGCCTTTGGGCGTGCCCGGGCACTTGTCGCGGCTGTCCGGCACGCCATCACCGTCTTCGTCGCCATCGCCGTGCACCCAGCAATAGGCGCCGGCCATGCCGCCGATCAGCAGCGCGCCGTAGCCTGCGTAGGCCGAGCTTTCAGTGGCGCCAATCGCGGCGCCCGTCACACCACCCACGGCTGCACAGGTGGGCCAATCGGTTTTTTGCAAACCTGCGCAACCTGTCAATACTCCGGTTAGCAGAACCAAGGGTAGAGCTGTCCGCATGATGCTCATGTGATTTCTCCTGAGGGTATCGGCGGGGGCCGATGGGTGGAGTAAAGACGGCTCTTTTCATCTGCGCCAGTACGCCACACCCCCGGTTTTATTGAGGATTACAGCCCTCCGAGGACTTTTCGCAGCCGCCCGCTCTAGGCCCGCACGCTCAGCCGCGCTAGTCTCTACGGTCCTGATGTGAGGATCTGTGATGACCGCTGGTATTTCTTCCCGTACACCTCAGCAAGCCTTGGCCGCCTTGCTCGACCTGCACCAGCCAAAACGCCTGCTTTTATTGGGTGCCAGCCAATTTCCGGCATTGGAGGCGTTTCAAGCAGAGCACTCCGACACCGTAGTGGCCATCGCCCCGCCCGGGCCGCTGCCCGCGGAGTTGGCCGCGCAGCGTTTTGACCTGGCGCTGGTGGTCGACTGCCTGGAGCACCTGTCAAAACCGCAAGGCCTGACCCTGCTCGGCGGTATCCGCAACCTGAATGCCAGCCGCATTGCAGTGCTGGTGGACTTGAATGCCTGCGGCTGGAAGGAAACCGACTTCTTCTCCCTGGCCCTGCAAGCCGGCGAGCGTTTCCAGCGCGACGAGCAGGTTCTGACGCTGTTTACCTATGATCTGCTTGACTATAAGCAAGTGCCCGACTGGCTCAACGCCCGCTTCTGGGCCAACCCGGAAAACTTCGGAAAGTATTGGTGGTAACCCGATGAGTACATCCATTTGCCCCTGCGGCAGCGGCAACCTGCTGGATGCCTGCTGCGGCCATTATCACGCCGGCCACCCGGCACCCTGCGCCAGCGCGCTGATGCGTTCACGCTACAGCGCCTATGTGCTGGGCCTGGTGGACTATCTGGTCGCCACCACGTTGCCGGCGCAACAGGCGGGTCTTGACCGCGCCGCCATCGGCGCCTGGAGTGCACAGAGCACCTGGCTGGGCCTCTCGGTGGAAAGCTCCGAGGTATTCGGCGGCCAGCCGGAACACGCCTTCGTGACCTTTACCGCACGCTGGCACGACAGCACCGGCGAACACAGCCACCGTGAGCAGTCTTCTTTCGTACAGAACGAGGGGCGTTGGTACTTCATCGACCCGACAGTTGAGGTGAAGGCCGGGCGCAATGATGTATGTTTATGCGGCAGCGGGCAGAAGTTCAAGAAGTGCTGTTCCAGCTACCTCTAACCACCTGACGGGAAAACGCCATGCTTCGGATGTATTGCTTGATGCTGGCGTTGACCCTGGGCTTGACCGGCTGCGCCTCCTGGTTTGAGGACGATGCCCCGCCGCCCCATGTGTCGTTGGTGAAAGTCGAAGTGGTGCGCGCGAAGTTGCTCGAGCAGAAATTCAAACTGTGGTTTCGCGTGGACAACCGTGACGACGAAGACCTGACGGTTCGCGGCCTGATCTACAAGGTCAGCCTCGGCGACTTTGTGCTGACCGAAGGCGAGTCCAACGAGTGGCTGACAGTGCCGCCGCGCAGCCATGCTTTTTTCCGTGTCTCGGTGCGCACCAACCTCTGGCCGCAGATTCGTGATGTGGTGCAAATGCTGAAAAATCCCGACAAGCCCGTGCCGTATCGCCTGGAAGGCGAACTGAAAACCGGATTATTCATCGGTAATGACGTGCAGGTGAACCACAATGGCGAGATAATCCCCGGCGATTTTATTCCGGAGCGACATCGATGAACCAGCAACCCCATGTCCATGGTCCTGACTGCAACCACGATCAAGATCACCATGATCACGACCACGGCCATGTCCACGGCCCGAACTGCGGCCACGCTCACCAGGAGCCGGTGCGCAACGCCTTGAAGGACGTTGGCCGCAACGATCCTTGCCCGTGCGGCAGCGAAAAGAAATTCAAGAAGTGCCACGGGGCGTAAAGCCACGCTGAAGATACAACTGTGAGCTGGCTTATGTGGGAGCGGGCTTGCTCGCGAAGGCGGTGGATCAGAAACACATGCAGTGACTGACGCTCCGTATTCGCGAGCAAGCCCGCTCCCACATTTAGATAGCACTTCAAATTCAGGATTTGCGTTGGAATTGTAAATCCACCTCAAGCCCCCCACCTTCCCGATTACGCAAACTCAATCGCCCGTCATGCGCCTTAGCAATGGTGTGCGCAATACTCAAGCCCAACCCATACCCGCCCGTTTCAGCATTGCGTGAGCCTTCCACCCGGTAAAACGGCTCCATCACCTGCTCCAGCTGTTCCGGCGCAATCCCCGGCCCGCGGTCGCTGATCACAATCTTCAAGCTGCCCGCCTGGTCCTCGACCCGCACCACCACTTCACAGCCATAACGCACCGCGTTCTCCAGCAGGTTCTGCACACAGCGTTTCAAGCTGCGCGCGTATCCCGGCAACGGCTGCCGGGCGCGGCCGACGAGGGTGACGCTGTTGCCCACATCCTCCAGATCCGCCTGCAGGCTTTGCAGCAAGGCATTGATGTCGATGTTCTGCCGCGTTTCGTTGATTTCGCCGCTGCTGACAAAATCCAGGGTGCTAGAGACCATGTGTTCCATTTCCTCCAGATCACTGCGAAAACGCTCCTTGGTGCGGTTGTCTTCAAGCATTTCGGTGCGCAGGCGCAGGCGTGTGATCGGTGAGCGCAGGTCGTGGGAAATCGCCGCGAGAAACCGCGTGCGCTCGGCGATGTTGGCGATCAGCCGCTGCTGCATCGCATTAAAAGCCTGGGCGGCCCGGCGCACTTCGGTGGGGCCGTCCACCGACAGTGGCGGGCGCTGGATGTCCCGGCCCAGCGCTTCGGCGGCCTTGGCCAAGGCATTGAGCGGGCGAATCGCCAGGCGTACCGCGACCAGTGCGATCACCACCAACACCAGCACCCGCAGCAAATAGATGCGCATCACGTAGTCGAACAACAAATCCAGCGGCGAGGTGCTGGTCCAGCCCTGCTCTTCGCTGGCGTCCACCTGCAACCAGCGCCCATCGGGCAGGCGCAGGTCAATCAGGAATTGGCCCACCACCGGCTTGGAGCCGAGCAAGGTCGAGAGGCCAGCGGTTTGCCCTTCGCCGTCCACCAGCGACAGGCGCAACAGAATCAGGGTTTGCGCATAGCCGGTTTTCTCCGACAGTACCTTTTTGATCAGGCGCTCGGTGGGCCGGTCACTGTCGGTGAGGGTGCTGGGCGTGCTGCTGGCCTGGTCGCTCAGGGTCAGTTGAAAGTGCGGCGCATTGAGCAGTTTGATCAGTTGATCGGCCTGCTGCGGGTCGCTGTGCACCAGCCGCACCACGTCCGCCAGCCGTGTGGCGATCAGCCGCGCGGGGATTTCCAGCACCTGCCCATGGCGCCGGTCGTACCAGATGCTGCTGGTCAGCGCCTGGGCCGCGAGCATGCCGCTGACCAGAATCAGCACCAGCCGCCCGAACAGCGACTTGGGCAGCAACCTCACGAGCCCAATGCCACGTCGTCGGCGGTGAGCATGTAACCCTCGTTGCGCACGGTCTTGATCAGCCCGGCGGGCAGTTGCGAACGCAGGCGGCTCACGCACACGTCAATGGAACGGTCGAACGGCGTGCTGTCCTTGTCGAACACGTGGTTGAGCAGAAAGTCGCGGCTCAACGGGCGGTTCGGGTGCTGCAATAACAGGCGCAACACGCGGTAATCCGAATTGCCCAGGCTGACCACCACGCCTTCGGGTGTCAGCAATTGCCGCGCCCGCGTGTCGAGTTGCCAGCCCGCGAAGCGAATGCTCGGCGCCTCATCCAGCCGTGCGCGGTCGGGAAAGCTTTGCACCCGGCGCAACACCACCTTGATCCGCACCAGCAGCTCGCGCGGGTCGAAGGGTTTGGGCAGGTAGTCGTCGGCGCCGATTTCCAGGCCGACGATGCGGTCGATCAGCGACCCCTTGGCCGTGAGCATCACCACCGGCGTGTTGGAACTCACGCGCAGTTCGCGGCACAGGCTCAGGCCGTCTTCGCCGGGCAGCATCAGGTCGAGCACAATCAGGTCGATGACATTCAGCGCCAGGCGGCGGCGCATTTCCTTGCCGTCAGCGGCGGTGGACACCTGAAAACCGGCGTCACTGAGGTAGTCGCAGAGCAGTTGGCGGATTTGCGGGTCGTCATCAACGATCAGCAGGTGGTCAAGCTTGGCCATGGGCGGTCAATCCGAAAACTCAAAACGCAGGATCTAGCCGAAAGTTCGGCCAGCAGGTCGGGCAAATGTAATGGAATGTTGTAGGAAACCATAATCACGCATCAGCGATACAAAGCCAGGGTATGGCAGGGGAAATCGCTCTTTAGACTACCGAACCTAAATGAGAGTAATTGTAATTTAGACTCGGATCACTGCCCATGTCATCTCCCACGCCTTACCGCCACACGCTGAATACAACCCTGGCGCCGATGTTCGGTTTTCTCGCTGCCGGCAGTGTCGCACCGACCGCCTGGGCCGACACCAACACCACCGCGCCGAATGATTCAGTGCTGAGTCTGCCGGAAATCAAGGTCGACGGCGAAGCCACCTCCACCTTTAAAGTGGACCGCGTAACCTCGGCCAAAATCAGCCAGCCACTGCTCGACGCCCCGCAAAGCGTGACCATCGTGCCGCAGCAGGTGCTCAAGGAGCAGAACGCGCAGACCTTGCAGGAAGTGTTGCGCAACGTGCCGGGCATCACCTTCATGTCTGGCGAGGGCAACCTGGGCTGGGGCGACCTGTTTTCGATTCGCGGTTTCTCGTCCGAACAAAGCCTGACTGTCGACGGCGTGCGCGATGCGGGCATGTCGACGCGCACCGACACCTTCAACCTGCAGCAAGCTGAAGTGTTCAAGGGCACCGGTTCCATCGAATCCGGCGTGTCTGCCGTGGGCGGCAGCGTCAACCTGGTGAGCAAAGAAGCACACTTGGGCGACGCCAACAAAGTCGCCGCCGGCATCGGCACCGACAGCTACCGCCGCCTCACTGCCGACCTGAACAAACAGATCAACGACACCACGGCCGTGCGCATCAACCTGATGAAGCACTACAACCAGGTCGCCGAGCGCGACGACGTGGACTACGACCGCTGGGGCATCGCGACGTCCTTCGGTTTTGGCCTGGGCACCGATACGCGGTTTTTCGTCGACACCTTCTACCAGAAAGACACCAACACCCCGGACGGCGGCGTGCCGATTCAGCGGGGTACAGACGGTCACCGCATGCCCGGCGTGTCGCGTTCAAACTGGTACGGCGACTCCAGCCTCTACACCCAGCAGAACGAAACCACCTCGCTGACCGCGCGTTTCGAGCATGACTTCGACTGGAACGACGCCCACCTGCGCAACCAGACGCGCTGGGAACGCAGCGACAACTTCGCCGTGCTGTCCCCGGCCCGCTTTTTCGCCGCAGGCGCCAACGGCAAGAAAACCTGCACCGGCACCCGCTGTGCGACCCTGGGCTACACCGGCGTAGGCCCAATTAGCCAAGTGCCCGGCAGCACGGTAAACGCCTACACCGACTACGCGAACAACAGCAACACCGCCTACGGCATCCTGCGCGGCAGCGATTTCGGTTTGTCCAAGCGCTACACCATCCTCGATAACCAGACCGACTTCAGCTTCGCATTCAACACCGGCAGCCTGCAGCACTCGATCGTCTCGGGCCTGGAGTTCTATCACGAGACCTACGGCGGCCTGAAACGCAACGCCGAAGTACCGGCCGGCGACATGTTCTTCAACATGAACGACCCCAGCCACAGCTTCGCCAGCACCTACGTGACCAAGGGCGAAGGCGACCCGCGTTCAATCGTCGACAACGCCGGCATCTACCTGGGCGACACCGTCACCCTCAACGAGCAATGGCAAGTCCTCGGTTCGCTGCGCTACGACAACTGGCGCGCCCAGACCACCCAGCGTGGCCAGGCTGACATCAGCAGCACCGACGGCGCCGTCAGCGGTCGCGTCGGCGCGGTGTTCAAGCCGTTGCCGAACGGCAGCATCTACGTGTCTTACAGCGAGGCGGCGCAACCGTCGGCGCTGGGTGCGTCCACCAACAACCAGATCTTCGGTTCGGCCACCACCAGCAACTACAGCCCGGCCAAATCGAAAACCTACGAGATGGGCACCAAGTGGGACATCGCCGACGACATGCTTAATGTCACCGCGGCGATCTTTCGCACCGAACTGGACAACGCCTGGGAATACCAGGACGGCGAAGCCGCGCCGGTGCGCGCCCTGCCCGCCAAACGCGTGGACGGCGTAGAACTTGGCCTGCAAGGCAATATCACGCCGCGCTGGACCACTTACGCCGGCTTCTCGGCGCTCAAAAGCACCCAGACCAAGGGCATCAACAAAGGCAGCGAAGCCAAGAACGTCCCCGACCTGACCGCCAACCTGTGGACCACCTACGCCGTCACCGACGACCTGAGCCTGAGCTACGGCGAGCAATACGTGGGCCGTCGCCGCTACACCGACAACAAATATGTCGGCGGTTTGAACAACAACAGCAGCTACGCCAACGGCCCGTCCGGGGTTAACGCCATCTACGTGCGTGACAACGAAAAAGCCCCCGGCTACTGGCTGAGCAACGTGGCCGCGCAATACAAGGTGAACAAGGCCACCACGGTCAACCTCAACCTGAACAACGTGTTCAACAAGTTCTATTACAGCCAGATCGGCGCATCCCTCGACGGCTTCCAGCTGTACGGCATCCCCGGCGCAGGGCGCACCCTCACGGCCAGTGTCGATTATGAATTCTGATGTTCCCTCACCCGGAGTCCTTTCCATGTTCAAACCCCGTAACGTGTTCAAGCTCGGCGTGCTGTTCGCCGCGCTGGTCCTCGGCCACGCCGAAACCGCCGCCGCCCATGAAGTCACCGACGTACTGGGCCGCAAGGTCGAGGTGAAGGACGACGTCAAACGCGTGGTGCTCGGCGAAGGCCGGTTGATTTCCGCGTTTGCCCTGCTCGACAAGGAGGCGCCGTTCCAGCGCATCGTCGGCTGGCAGAACGATTTGAAACTGCTCGACCAGCACACTTACAACGCCTATGTGGCGAAATTTCCCACGGTGAAAGACATCCCGCTGATCGGCCAGGCGTCGGAACAAAGCGTCAGCGCCGAGGAAATTCTCTCGCTTAAACCGGACCTGGCGGTGTTCAGCATCTCGGGCCACGGCCCCACCGAACACAGCCCGGTGGCTGACGTGCTGGCCAAAGCCGGCATTCCGGTGCTGTTCGTGGATTTTCGCATCAACCCGGTACAGGGCACCCACACCAGCATGCAGGCGCTGGGCGAGGCGTTGGGCCGTGAAGCCCAGGCCAAGGCGTTCCTGAGTTTCTATGACCAGCACATCAAGGTCATTACCGACGCCGTCGCCACCCTGCCGGCGGGCCCGCGCCCGAGCGTGTTCCTCGAACTGCTGGCCGGCGCCTGGCAAGCACCGGGGCACACCACCGGCAAAAGCGGCATGGGCGAAGTGATCAAGCTGGTCGGCGGGCGCAACATCGCCGCCGACGTGGTGCCAGGGGCGCTCGGCGATATCAGTGTCGAGTACGCGCTGAAGGCGGATCCAGATGTGTACGTGGCCACCGGCAACCATAAACCGGGGCTGATTCTGGGTGCAGGCGTGAGTAATGAAGACGCCCGTGAAGCGTTTGACCGCGTGCTGGCCCGCCCGGAATTCGCCAACCTGCGTGCCATCCGCGAGGGCAATTCCCACGGCCTGTGGCATGACTTCTACAACTCGCCGTACAACCTGCTGGCGATTGAAGCATTGGCCAAATGGGTGCACCCGGAGCTGTTCGCCAAGCTGGATCCGCAGGCGACCATGGAGCAGATCAACCAGCAGTTTCTGGGGATGCCGCTGCAGGGTGCGTATTGGATTGACGCAAAAACCAAGTAAACACAGGCCCCCATGTGGGAGCGGGCTTGCTCGCGAAAGCGGCGTACCAGTCAATGAATATATTGACTGACACACTGCATTCGCGAGCAAGCCCGCTCCCACATTTTGATCTTCATCGACTTCAAGAATCTGTGAGCCAAATGACCACTCAAACCCTCGACCTCGCCAGCGCCACCCACGGCTATCGCCGCTTGCTGGCGCGGCGTGCCTGGCTGCTGGCGTTGCTCGGCACCGCGCTGGTCTGCGCCATTCTGGTGGACCTCGCCAGCGGCCCGTCCGGCATGGGCCTGCTGGCATTGCTCGACGGCATTTTGCACCCCTCCCACCTGAGCGCCACTGACCAAGTGATCATCTGGAACGTGCGCCTGCCCTACACGCTGATGGCAGTGCTGGTCGGTTGCGCGCTGTCGCTGGCCGGGGCCGAGATGCAGGCGATTTTGAATAACCCGCTGGCTAGCCCGTTCACCCTCGGCGTGTCCTCGGCGGCAGCGCTGGGCGCTTCGCTGGTCATCGTGTTTCCGGTGACCACACTGTGGGTGTCGGCCAACACGGCGATTTCCATCTCGGCCTTTATCTTCGCCGCCGCCTCGGTGTTTTTGCTGCAAGCCATGTCACGCCTGCGTGGCGCCGGGGTCGAGAGCCTGGTGCTGTTCGGTATCGCACTGGTGTTCAGTTGCAACGCCGTGGTGGCCTTGTTGCAGCTGGTCGCCACCGAAGACGTGCTGCAACAACTGGTGTTCTGGACCCTGGGCAGTGTGACCCGGGCCAATTGGGACAAACTCGGCATTCTCGCCTTTGTGGTCGCCGTGGTGATGCCGTTTTCTTTCACCGCCGCCTCGCGCCTGACCCTGCTGCGCATGGGCGAAGACCGCGCGCAAAGCTTCGGCGTGGACGTGAAGCGCCTGCGGTTTTTCTCGTTGCTGCGCATCAGCCTGTTGTCAGCTACCGCCGTGGCATTTGTAGGCACCATCGGTTTTATCGGCCTGGTCGGCCCGCATATCGCACGGATTCTGGTGGGCGAAGACCAACGTTTCCTGCTGCCGGCCAGCGCCTTGACCGGCGCCTTGCTGCTGTCGCTGTCGTCGATTACCAGCAAACTGATCATGCCCGGCGTGATCGTGCCGGTGGGCATCGTCACCGCGTTGGTGGGCGTGCCGATTTTTGTGGTGCTGGTATTCAAGCGCGGGAGGCAGTTATGAGTGCAGGTTTATCGGTACACCACGCCAACGTCAGCTACGGGCGACGGCAGATTGTGCATGACCTGAGCATGCCCACCCTGCCCCACGGCAGCCTGACTGCCTTGATCGGCCCGAATGGCGCGGGCAAATCCACGCTGCTGCGCGCCGTGGCTGGGCTGGAAAAGATGCAAGGCGTTGTGCGCCTCGGCGACCTTGACCTGTCGGCCATGTCCATCGGCGAGCGTGCGCGGCGCGTCACTTACATGCCGCAAAATCTCCCACCGGGGCTGAGCCTCAGCGTGATGGAAAGCGTAATCGCCGCCCTGCGCGTGGCAGACGTCGATGGCATCCCGCTGTCGAGTGACGCCTGCCTGCGTGAAGGTTTCGAGGCGTTGCAGCGCATCGGCATCACGCATTTGGCCGACCAACTGTTAAGCACACTTTCCGGCGGCCAGCGCCAACTGGTCAGCCTCGCCCAACTCATCGCGCGCCGCCCGCAAGTGATGCTGCTGGACGAACCCACCAGCGCCCTGGACCTCAATTACCAATTGAAAGTCATGGACTGCGTCCGCGCCCTGGTGCGCGAACACAACCTGATTGCCGTGGTGGTGTTGCACGACATCAACCTCGCCGCACGTTTTGCCGACCATATCGCCGTACTGCGCGAAGGCCGTTTGTATGCCAGCGGCAAAGCCGATGCGGTGCTCGACCCGCTGATGTTCGCCGAGGTGTACCGCGTACGAGCACGTATCGAGCGCTGCTCGCAGCAGTCGTTGCAGGTGCTGGTGGACGGTGCTGTGTGAATGGCTTCTAAGGGTATGCACAAATGTTTCATTGAATTTTCGTCAGTGGAACATTACCTATAGCGACAGGCATTCGCTCAAGCATCACCACCTTTGGAGAGCTTCATGATCGACCTGTATTACTGGACTACCCCCAACGGCCACAAAGTATCGTTGTTCCTGGAAGAAGCCGGGCTGCCCTACAAGGTGCACCCGATCAACATCGGCCAGGGCGACCAGTTCAAGCCAGACTTCCTGAAGATCGCTCCCAACAACCGCATTCCGGCCATCGTCGATCAGAACCCGACCGACGGCGGCGCGCCGATTTCGCTGTTCGAATCCGGCGCCATCTTGCTGTACCTCGCGGAAAAAACCGGCCAGTTCATCCCGCAAGACCTGCGCGGTCGCCAGGAAGCCCTGCAATGGCTGTTCTGGCAAATGGGCGGTTTGGGGCCGATGGCCGGCCAGAACCATCACTTCAGCCTGTTCGCACCGGAAAAAATCCCCTACGCGATCAAGCGCTACGTGGATGAAACCGCGCGCTTGTATGGCGTGCTGGACCGTCGTCTGGCCGATCGCCCGTTCGTGGCCGGCGAGGCCTACAGCATTGCCGACATGGCCATCTACCCGTGGATTGCTTCCCACGAACGCCAGAGCCAGCGCCTGGAAGACTTCCCACATGTGCAGCGCTGGTTCACCAGCATCAAGGAGCGGCCGGCCACTGTCCGCGCCTATGAATTGGTGCAAAAGGTGAACCCGCCCAAAGCCTGACCTTTGTGGGAGCTGGCTTGCCTGCGATAGCTTCACCTCAGTACAACTGACAGACCGAGGTGCCTGCATCGCAGGCAAGCCAGCTCCCACATTGAACGCCCCTCGGCTCAAAAATTGACAAAACTCCCGCTTGCGTCGTTTCGCCGCGCTCACTAACGTAGCGCCTTTACTGACGCTACCCCCCGCAGGAGCTTTGCCATGGCCTCGCCAGCCCTCTCACATTTTCTTCCCCGGTTCGGCGTTGCCGCGGCAGTGGCCAGTGCATTAAGCCTGGCCGGTTGCCAGCTCCAGAGCACCCAGGACACCCTGCCACCAGTCGCCGGTGTGCAGCCGATCAAAGGCCTGGCACAGAATGTGTCGGTGCGCCGCAATGCCCAAGGCATGCCGTTGATCGAAAGCAACACCTTTCACGACGCGCTGTTCAGCCTCGGTTATGTGCACGCCAGCGACCGCATCACACAGATGGTCACCCTGCGCCTGCTGGCCCAAGGCCGCCTGGCAGAAATGTCCGGCCCTGAAGTGCTCGACGTCGACCGCTTCATGCGCGCCGTCAACCTGAAAAAAAGCGCCGGCGAGCTGTATAACGCCTCCAGCCCGCGCCTCAAGCGCTTCTTTGAAGTGTATGCGCGGGGCGTCAACGCCTACCTGTTCCGCTACCGCGACAAGCTGCCGCCGGACCTGGCCCAGACCGGCTACAAGCCCGAGTACTGGAAGCCGGAAGATTCGGCGCTGCTGTTCTGCCTGCTGAATTTCAGCGAGTCGAGCAACTTGCAGGAAGAACTGTCGTCGCTGGTGCTGGCGCAGAAAGTCGGTGTCGACAAACTCGCCTGGCTCACCCCCAGCGCACCGGATGAGCCGGTTCCGCTGGAAGAAACCGAAAAACTCAAAGGCGTGAACCTCGGCCAGATCACCGGCCTGGCCGGGTTGGAAGCGGTAGGCCAGCAACTCAACAGCCTCAACGCGCTGGCCGTCACCACATCAAGCAACTGGGCCATCGGCCCGCAGCGCAGCCGCAGCGGCAAAAGCCTGTTGGCCAGCGACCTTGCAGCCGCGCCACAAGCGCCGTCGCCGTGGAACTACGTACAGATTCGCGCCCCGAAATACCAGGCCGTCGGCGCCTCGATTGCCGGTTTGCCGACGCTGCTGTCCGGCTTCAACGGCAAAGTGGCGTGGAGCATGAGCTCGGTCAAAGGCGACACCCAGGACCTGTTCCTGGAAAAGGTCAAACGCCAGGGCAGCGCGCTGTACTACGAAAACAACGGAAAATGGCTGCCGGCCGGTGTGCGTAACGAAACCTTCTTCGCCAAGGGCCAGCGGCCGCTTCGCGAAGTGGTGTACGAAACCCGCCACGGCGCCCTGCTCAACAGCAGCCAGGCCCTGACCAGCGGTTTCGGCCTAGCCCTGCAAACCGCCGATTTCGAGGACGACAAGAGCCTGGACGCGTTCTTCGACTTGTCCCGCGCGCAAAACGCGGGCAAGGCCTCGGACGCGACCCGCGAAATCCGCGCCATTGCCCTGAACATGATCTTTGCCGACGCCACCAACATCGGCTGGCAAGTCACCGGCCGCTTCCCCAACCGCCGCGAAGGCGAAGGCCTGCTGCCGTCGCCGGGCTGGGATGCACGCTTTGATTGGGACGGCTACGCCGACGCGATGCTGCACCCCTACGACCAGGACCCGGCCCAAGGCTGGATCGGCACCGCCAACCAGCGCACCGCCCCGCGCGGCTACGGCATGCAGTTGTCCAACTCGTGGGACGCACCGGAGCGCAGTGAGCGCTTGGCGCAACTGGCGAATGCCGGCAAGCACGACAGCCGCAGCATGATCGCCATGCAGTACGACCAGACCACCACATTCGCCGCCAAACTCAAGACCATGTTCCAGGCGCCGGGCATGGCCCAGCCGCTGAAGCAGGCGATTGACGCACTGCCGGCCGCCGAGGCGGGCAAGGCACGCGAGGCGCTCACCCGGCTGATGGCGTTCGACGGTCGCCTCGTATCGACATCAGCTGACGCCGCAATCTACGAACTGTTCCTGCAGGAAAGCGCCAAACAGATCTTCCTCGACAAGCTCGGCCCGGACAACAGCGCCAGCTGGAAAGCCTTTGTCAGCAATGGCGGCCTGTCCTACTCCGCCACCGCCGACCATTTGCTGGGCCGCGAAGACAGCCCGTTCTGGGATAACTCACGCACACCGCAGAAAGAAGACAAACCCGCCATCCTGGCGCGCAGCCTCGCCGCCGCGATCACCGCTGGCGACAGCCAGTTGGGCAGCGATCACAAGGCCTGGCAGTGGGGCAAGCTGCACACCACCACCTGGAAAGGCGCCAATGGCCAGGTGATCCGCGGCCCGTTCGCCAGCGGCGGTGACCACAATACCCTGAACCCGGCGCCGTACAGCTGGGGCCAGGACTTCGCCACCACCCAGGTGCCGGCGTTGCGCATGATCGTCGACTTCGGCCTCGCCGAACCGATGACCGGCCAGGGTGGCACCGGCCAATCCGGCAACCCGGCCAGCCCGAACTATGCGAATGGCATCGACCCGTCGCTCAAGGCGCAATACCTGAGCTTCCCGATGCAGCCGCAGAACTTTGACAAGGCGTATGGGAAAACCCGCTTGACCCTCACGCCCGGCAAGTAACCCGGTTTCTTCTGAAGGAACCGGATCAAAAAATGTGGGAGCGGGCTCGCGAATGCGGTAGATCAGTCACTACATCTTTGACTGACACTCCGCATTCGCGAGCAAGTCGAATCGTCGCACCGCCGTTCCCACAGTTGCTTTGCATGCATTCAGATAGAACTTCTGCGTTGCGCCCCGCCTCCTAACTGATAAGCCCATCGCCCCCGGCACGCCCATGGACCTTGTCATCGCCCGGCCCGAAGGCCTCTATTGCCCCGCCGGTGATTTCTACATCGACCCCTGGCGCCCCGTCGAGCGCTCGGTCATCACCCACGCCCACGGCGACCATGCCCGTACCGGCAACGAACATTACCTGGCGGCCGGTCCCGGCGAAGGCATCCTGCGTTCGCGCCTGGGCCAGGACATCAACCTGCAAACCCTGGCCTACGGCGAAAAACTGCTGCACCACGGCGTCACCTTGAGCTTTCACCCCGCCGGGCATGTGCTCGGCTCGGCGCAAGTGCGCCTGGAATACCAAGGCGAGGTCTGGGTCGCGTCCGGCGACTACAAAGTCGAGCCCGATGGCACCTGTGCGCCCTTCGAGCCGGTGCGCTGCCACACCTTTATCACCGAATCGACCTTTGGCCTGCCGATCTACCGCTGGCAGCCCCAGGCGCAGATTTTTGCGGGTATCAATGATTGGTGGCAGGGCAATATCGCGGCGGGAAAAGCCAGCGTGTTGTTCTGTTACTCCTTTGGCAAAGCCCAGCGCATCCTGCATGGCATCGACGCCAGCATCGGCCCGATCCTCAGCCACGGCGCCGTCGACCCCCTGAACCGGGTGTACCGCGAAGCCGGCATCTACATTCCCGAAACCCTCTACGCCGGTGACTTCAAAAAAACCGACCCACTGTTGCGCCAGGCACTGATCATCGCGCCGCCCTCTGCCGGTGGCAGCAGTTGGATAAAGCGCTTTGGCGACTACAGCGATGCCTTCGCCAGCGGCTGGATGCGCCTGCGCGGCACCCGTCGGCGGCGCGGGGTGGACCGGGGTTTCGTGCTGTCGGACCACGCCGACTGGCCGGGCCTGTTGTGGGCCATCGAACAAACCGGCGCCGAACGGGTGATGGTCACCCACGGCTCCGTCGGCGTTCTGGTGCGCCACCTGCGGGAAAAAGGCCTGGACGCCCAAGGCTTCACCACCGAATACGGCGATGACGAAGAAGAGGCCACGGCATGAAGGCCTTCGCCGAGCTGTACGCCAACCTAGACGCCACCACGTCCAGCAATGCCAAGCTCGCAGCGCTGCAAGCTTACTTCCGCCAAGCACCACCGGAAGACGCTGCATGGGCGGTGTACTTTTTATCCGGCGGGCGGCCCCGCCAACTGGTGCCGACGCGCCTGTTGAGGGACATGGCCACCGAAGCGTCCGGCATCGAGCCGTGGCTGTTCGAGGAGAGCTACCAATCGGTGGGCGACTTGGCCGAGACCATTTCCCTGCTGTTACCGGAATCCACCTACACATCGGAAGATGGGTTGGCCGTATGGCTGGAGGAAAAGCTCCTGCCCTTGCGTGGCCTGCCGCCCCTTGAACTGGCGCAGCGGCTGCCCGCGTTGTGGGCGCAACTGGACCAACCCAGCCTGATGGTGTGCATCAAGCTGATCACCGGCAGCTTTCGCGTGGGCGTGTCGAAACTGCTGGTCACCCGCGCCCTCGCCGCCATGGCGGACCTCGACAGCAAACGCGTGGCCCAACGGTTGGTGGGCTACACCGACTTGGCCAATCGCCCGACAGCTGAGGGCTACCTCAAGCTGATCGCTGCCGAATCGTCTGACGAACACGCGCAACGCGGCGGGCAGCCTTATCCGTTTTTTCTGGCCCACGGGCTGACGCAACCGGTGGAGCAATTCGACGCCCTGCTGGGTTCGCCTGCCGACTGGCAGGTGGAGTGGAAGTGGGACGGCATACGCGCACAGCTGGTCAAGCGTGAAGGCCGGCTGTGGATCTGGTCGCGCGGTGAGGAATTGGTGACCGAACGTTTCCCCGAACTGCATAGCCTGGTCAGTGGCTTGCCCGATGGGACAGTGATCGACGGCGAAATCGTGGTGTGGAAAGGCTCGGTGCAACCCTTCGCCCTGCTGCAACAGCGTATTGGCCGTAAAACCCTGAGCAAAAAAGTCCTCGACGATGCGCCGGTCGCCGTCCTCGCCTATGACTTGCTCGAGCATCAGGGCGATGACTGGCGCAACCACGCCCAAGCCGAACGCCGCACCCAACTTGAGCAGGTGATTGCGCAGTGCAACAACCCGGCCTTGCTGCCATCGCCCGTGCTGACAGCCACCACTTGGGCGGAACTGGCCGAACAACGCGAAGCCTCCCGCAGCCTCGGTGTGGAAGGCATGATGCTCAAAGCGCGCGACGGGCTGTATGGCGTGGGCCGCACCAAAGACATGGGCGTGTGGTGGAAGTGGAAAGTCGACCCGTTCAGCGTCGACGCGGTATTGATCTACGCCCAGCGCGGCCATGGCCGGCGCGCCAGCCTGTATAGCGACTACACCTTTGCGGTGTGGGACGGGCCACTCGGCACTGAACGCTCGCTGGTGCCCTTCGCCAAGGCGTATTCCGGGCTGACTGACGAAGAGATGCGCAAGGTCGATGCAATTGTGCGCAAAACCACGGTGGAAAAGTTCGGCCCGGTCAGCAGTGTGACGCCGAGCATGGTGTTTGAGCTGGGGTTTGAGGGGATCGCCCTGTCCAAGCGCCACAAGAGCGGGATTGCGGTGCGGTTTCCGCGGATGTTGCGGTGGCGGCAGGATAAGGCGGTGGAGGAAGCCGACAACCTCGCCACACTGCAAGACTTGTTGGCCTGACCTCTCCCTCCCAAACACTGCAAATCAATGTGGGAGCTGGCTTGCCTGCGATGGCGCTGGGTCAGACACAGAGATTTGGCTGCTCCACCGCTATCGCAGGCAAGCCAGCTCCCACATGTTTGATCCGAGTCATGATCCGAAATGGTGCATTGAAAAAACAATGCCCATTTTTGGGCATCTTCTACACTTGGAACGCCCTCATCCCACCTTTTAAAACACTCATTCGGAACTATGGTGCAGAAATTGCTACTTGAGATCCGTCTGACACCGTTCAGTAACAGTCCTAAACGCGCCACAAGCGCTTATCTTGGTTTCCAGGGATTACATAATGAAAAAAGCATTGCTGACCCTTTCTGCACTGGCTCTGTGCATGGCTGCGGGTGTCGCTACAGCCAAGGAATACAAGGAATTGCGTTTTGGTGTCGATCCTTCCTACGCGCCGTTCGAATCCAAGGCCGCTGATGGCAGCCTGGTGGGCTTCGATATCGACCTGGGCAATGCGATCTGCGCCGAACTGAAAGTGAAGTGCAAGTGGGTCGAAAGTGACTTCGACGGCATGATTCCAGGCCTCAACGCCAACAAGTTCGACGGCGTGATTTCGTCGATGACCGTGACCGAAGCCCGTGAAAAGGCGATCGACTTCTCCAGCGAGCTGTTCTCCGGCCCGACGTCCCTGGTGTTCAAAAAAGGCGCGAACTACTCCACGCCTGAATCGCTGAAGGGCAAATCGGTCGGCTACGAGCAAGGCACCATTCAGGAAGCCTACGCCAAGGCCGTGCTGGACAAAGCCGGTGTGACCACCAAGGCCTATGCCAACCAGGACCAGGTTTATGCTGACCTGACGTCCGGCCGTCTGGACGCTTCGGTGCAAGACATGCTGCAAGCCGAACTGGGCTTTTTGAAGTCGCCAGCCGGCGCTGACTACGAAGTCAGCAAGGCAATTGACGACCCACTGCTGCCAGCCAAAACGGCGGTCGGTATCAAAAAAGGTAACAAAGACCTCAAGGCCTTGCTCGATAAAGGTATCAAAGCGTTACACGATGATGGCACCTACGCCACCATCCAGAAGAAACACTTCGGCGATCTGAACCTCTACAGCGGTAAATAACACCCTGGCGCCCACCGGTTTGCGGTGGGCGCTTTTTTATCGCCATTAGGTCCTGAATTCATGTTTGAAGATCTTTTGCAAACCCTGGGGCTGGGTGCCTTCAGCTTGAAGGGGTTCGGCCCGCTGTTGCTGCAAGGTACGTGGATGACCGTGAAGTTGGCGGTCGCCTCCCTGGCCGTCAGCGTCCTGCTGGGCCTGCTCGGCGCCAGCGCGAAATTGTCCAGCGTGGCCCTGATTCGCATCCCCGCGCAGATTTACACCACCCTGATTCGCGGCATACCTGACTTGGTGCTGATGCTGCTGATTTTCTACAGCCTGCAAATCTGGCTGACTGGCCTTACCGATTTTATGGAATGGGACTACATCGAGATCGACCCATTCAGCGCCGGGGTCATTACCCTGGGCTTCATTTACGGTGCTTATTTCACCGAGACGTTTCGTGGTGCGATCCTCGCCGTGCCCCGTGGCCAGCTGGAAGCGGCCACCGCCTACGGCCTCAAACGCGGGCAACGGTTTCGCTACGTGACGTTCCCGCAAATGATGCGCTTCGCCCTGCCGGGCATTAACAACAACTGGTGCGTGATGCTCAAGGCCACAGCGCTGGTGTCGATCATCGGCCTGGCCGACCTGGTCAAGGCGGCCCAGGATGCCGGCAAGAGTACTTACCAACTGTTCTTTTTCCTGGTGCTCGCCGCGTTGATCTACCTGGTGATTACCAGCGCATCCAACGTCGTCCTGCGCTGGCTTGAACGGCGCTACTCCGCTGGGTCCCGGGAGGCCGTGCGATGATCGAACTTCTGCAGCAATACTGGCGGCCCTTCCTGTACAGCGACGGCCAACACATCACTGGGCTTGCGATGACGATGTGGCTGCTCAGCGCCTCGATCTTCATTGGTTTTCTGGTTTCGATCCCGCTGTCCATCGCCCGCGTTTCACGCACGTTCTGGGTACGTTGGCCGGTGCAGTTCTACACCTACCTGTTTCGTGGCACACCGCTCTATATTCAGTTGCTGATCTGCTACACCGGCATCTACAGCATCGCGGCCGTGCGTGCGCAGCCGGTGCTGGACGCGTTCTTTCGCGACGCAATGAACTGCACCATCCTGGCCTTCGCCCTCAACACCTGCGCCTACACCACCGAGATTTTCGCCGGTGCAATCCGCAGCATGGCCCACGGCGAAGTCGAAGCCGCCAAGGCCTACGGCCTGACCGGCTGGAAGTTGTATGCCTACGTGATCATGCCCTCGGCCCTGCGCCGCTCGTTGCCCTACTACAGCAACGAAGTGATCCTGATGCTGCACTCGACCACCGTGGCGTTTACCGCGACGGTGCCGGACATCCTCAAAGTGGCCCGGGACGCCAACTCGGCGACCTACATGACCTTTCAATCATTCGGCATCGCTGCGCTGATTTACCTGACCGTGACTTTTGCCCTGGTCGGCCTGTTTCGCCTGGCGGAGCGCCGCTGGCTGGCCTTTCTCGGGCCGAGCCACTAAGGAGTTTTTATGCGTCATCAGGTGCATGAACTGATCGCGCCCGTGCCAGGCACGGCGCGGCAGATTCACAGTTTCCACTTCGGCCCGGAGCTGGCTGAAGGCAAAATCTACATCCAGTCGTCGCTGCACGCCGACGAGCTGCCGGGCATGTTGGTCGCCTGGCATTTGAAGGTGCGCCTGGCGGAGCTGGCAGCAGCCGGCCGCCTGCGCAGCGAAATCGTGCTGGTGCCCGTCGCCAACCCGGTCGGGCTGGAGCAGGTGTTAATGGATATTCCCCTGGGCCGCTACGAGCTGGAAAGCGGGCAGAATTTCAACCGCAAGTTTGTCGACCTCAGTGACGAAGTGGGCAACCAGGTCGAGGATTTGCTCGGCGATGACCCGCAGCACAACGTCGAGCTGATCCGCACCGCACTGGTCAGCGCCCTCGCCGCGCAAACCGCCGACACCCAGCTGCAATCCCAGCGCCTGGTGCTGCAGCGCCTGGCCTGTGACGCCGACATGGTGCTCGACCTGCATTGCGATTTCGAAGCCGTGGCGCACCTGTACACCACGCCCGAAGCCTGGCCGCAGGTGGAACCACTGGCGCGTTATATCGGCTCGGAGGCCAATTTGCTGGCGACCGACTCCGGCGGGCAGTCCTTCGATGAGTGTTTCACGCTGGTGTGGTGGCAATTGCAGCAGCGTTTCGCCAAGCGTTTCCCGATTCCCATGGGCAGCTTTTCGGTGACCGTCGAACTGCGCGGCCAAGGCGACGTCAACCACGGCCTGGCGGCCCTGGATTGCCAGGCGATCATCGATTACCTGATCCACTTCGGCGCGATTGAAGGCGACGCGGCGCCACTGCCCGCGCTGCCCTACCCGGCCACACCGCTGGCGGGCGTCGAGCCGGTGACCACGCCGGTTGGCGGGCTGCTGGTGTTCAGCGCCCTGCCTGGGGAATACCTGCAAGCCGGGCAACTGATCGCCGAAATCATCGACCCCATTACTGACCGCGTAACGCCCGTGCACTGCCAGAATGCCGGCCTGCTCTACGCCCGTTCGCTGCGCCGCATGGCCACTGCCGGGATGGTCATCAGCCATGTCGCAGGTCTAGAGGCCTACCGCAGCGGCTACCTACTTTCGCCTTGAGGATGCACGCCGCATGTACAAATTGACCGTTGAAGGCCTGCATAAAAGCTATGGCGACAATGAAGTGCTCAAAGGTGTCTCGCTCAAGGCCAAGACCGGTGACGTGATCAGCCTGATCGGCGCCAGCGGCTCGGGCAAAAGCACCTTTTTGCGCTGCATCAACTTTCTGGAAACCCCTAACGACGGCGCCATGACCCTCGACGGCCAGACAATCCGCATGGTCAGCGACCGCCACGGCATGCGCGTGGCCGACGACGCCGAGCTGCAACGCTTGCGCACGCGGCTGGCGATGGTGTTCCAGCATTTCAACCTGTGGAGCCACATGAGCGTGCTGGAAAACATCACCATGGCCCCGCGCCGGGTGTTGGGCTGCAGCAAGAAAGACGCCGAAGACCGCGCCCGCCGCTACCTCGACAAGGTCGGGCTGCCGGCGCGTGTGGCCGATCAATACCCGGCATTTCTGTCTGGCGGCCAGCAGCAACGTGTGGCCATCGCCCGCGCCCTGGCCATGGAGCCGGAGGTGATGCTGTTCGACGAACCTACCTCGGCCCTTGACCCGGAGTTGGTCGGCGAAGTGTTGAAAGTGATCCAGGGGCTGGCCGAGGAAGGCCGCACCATGATCATGGTCACCCACGAGATGAGCTTTGCGCGCAAGGTGTCGAGCCAGGTGTTGTTTTTGCACAAGGGGCTGGTGGAGGAGCAAGGCGCACCGGAAGATGTGCTGGGCAATCCGAAGAGCGAGCGTTTGCAGCAATTTCTCAGCGGCAATCTCAAGTAGCCCGACTGAAAGAGACGCAGGCACGGAACGTGTAGGCTCTGCGCCGGGTATCAAGGGACCAACCGGCATGAGCGCAAGCTCGGGAGACAATCTCCAGGCCGAACCCGAAGCCTTGTGAAGAGGAATGTTTCAGTCGTGTGTTGATGATCACCAAACGTTGCTCAGTGAGGATGACCCGGACCTTTCCGGCACCATGCTGGGCGGCGTTACCGAGCAGGTTCTGGATAACACTGCACGCTATTGCTTCATTCGCCGGCAAGGTGAACGGCGCTGGGCCGCTGAACGCCAAGTCGCCCACAGCGAGCGGGTAAAGCGTCTGATATTTTTCGATCTGCTCGACCACGACTGCGCGCAAGTCAATCACCTCACAACGCAGTTGGCGCGGTTCACGGGTCAGCGATAAAAACAACTCGATGGTCATTTTCATTGCCGCCAATGCCCCTTCCATACGCAACAGGCTGCGCGCACGCTTATCAGCATTGCACTCTGACAAGCGCAGTATCGCCAGGCAGTTATTCAAGATACTCAGAGGGGTTCGCAACTCATGACTGACGTGCCGGGTAAAAGCCTGCTCGCGTAGCAGCACCCCGTTTTGCTGGGCAACCAACGAGGACAGTGTGCGACTCAACGTACCGACTTCATCTCGGCGGTCAAATCCGCTGAACCGGCTTGGCCCGCTGGGTGTGTGGGCCACCTCCGTCGCCAGCCGGGTGATTGGCTGGGAGATGGCCCGGGCAATGGCGATGGCCAGAATCGCGCCCAGGATCAGGATCAATCCGGCCACCGCGCACAACAACCCGAAAATCTGCGCGCCATAGCCTTCGGTCTGGCTGAGCTGCGCTTCGTTCAGCACTAGAATCAATCGCTGCGATGCCCCTGCGACGTCACTCACAAACATATGAATGTCCTTTCCACCGAGCTCATGGTGGCCAACCGATAGTTGCCGTGCGACTGCGGGGGCGTCTGCATCTGCCGACCAATAGCCCTGCAGGTAAATGCTATTGGGCATCGATGTGGCTTGCCCCTCCAAGGCATGCCGCTCCTGGAACGCCTCAGCCTCAAGCTTCAAATAACTGGAAATGATGTGATCCTCCGTCACGTAGACAGTGACCCAGATCAACACGCTGTAAAACAACGTGATGGTTGCCATGAACGGCAGCAGCGCACAGAGCATGCGCGCGAAGAAGGAGTCAGTGGGGAATGGCAAGACGGTAACCCTTTGCGTGGACAGTCCGGATCAGCTCGTTACCGTAGGGTTTACCCAAGGCTTGCCGCAGCCGGTAAACATAGGTTCGCAGTGCATCGCTGTCAGGGGGGTCGCCCTCGGGCCACAGGATAGCCTCCAGTCTGCGTCGGCTGACAGGTTCTGGCGCCGCATCGGCCAACAGGTTCAACAGGTTGAACGGCAGGGCAGGCAACACTGTGACAACACCGTTGTGGCTCAACGACTGCGAGACCGGGTCAATAATCAGGTCGCCCAGCTGTCTCGGGGTTCGTGGCTGGCGCGCAGCGCCTCGACGCAGCAATGCACGGATGCGCCATATCAACTCCTGGGGCTCGAATGGTTTGACCAGATAATCGTCGCCGCCGGCCTCATAGCCCTGCGCCTTATCGGGCAAGGCGTCACGCGCTGTCAAAAATATAACGGGCGTCTGGTTCTGCTCGCGGCGCAATTGCCGACAAGCGTCAAAGCCACTCATTCGCGGCATTGCAACGTCCATGACGATAAGGTCGTACTCATGCCGCCGGGCAAGTTCCAGGCAAGTTTGCCCATCCCGCGCAAAGTCTACGTCGTAGTGAAACTCGGCGAGGTAATCCATCAATGACCCGGCTAATTCATGATCATCTTCCACCAGCAATAATTCCACCATATATAACTCCAACTTCCTACATAAAATCAGGATAGATCTGTCAGTCAGCTATTGAGTTTTTAACGCAGGTGCAAAGGGGCGACGTGACATTTGATTCACGTTTCACCTTATACATTTCAAACATGCCAAATACACTTAAATTGTTCGCTCGCCACTTGAGTGCCGGTGCCGTCGCTACGCTAACGCACTTCATAGTGTTCGCCGGTTTATTGCCTCATCAGAACGCAACACGTTCAACGTTTTGCGCAGGCATCGCCGGGGCGCTGGTCGCTTATGGCCTGGCCAGACATTGGGTCTTCGCAAAGCGACCTTGCAGCGATTTACGCTTTGTTATCAATGCGACAGGCCAAGTTGCTTCAAACACGTTGATCGTCACCGTGCTGGTTGATTGGTACGCGCATCCGTATTTCGCCCAAACGGTAGCGACGGCGGTTGTAACTCTTCAGGGTTTTATCATTAATCACTTATGGGTATTCCAACATGACACCCCGCGCGACCCCTTTACTTGAGTCTCCTCCCGCCATGGAACTTACCATACTGGTTCCGTGCTTTGATGAGCAGTGTGTACTTGAAGAGTTTCACTGCCGGCTGATGGCGACCCTCAAACTTTTGAACATTACCCGTGAGGTGCTGTATGTCGATGACGGCAGCCAGGACAGAACCGCTGAACTTCTCGATCAATTTGCGCTAAGCGAAAATGTTAGAGCACTGCACCTGAGTCGTAACTTCGGTAAAGAAGCAGCGATGCGCGCAGGTATCAATGATGCACAGGGCCGCGCCGTGATCATCCTGGATTGTGATCTGCAGGACCCGCCCGAGTTGATTCCGCTGATGGTGCATGAATGGCATAAGGGGTTTGAAATTGTGAACATGCAGCGCCGATCGCGGCGTTGCGACTCCTGGGTAAGAAAAACCGCCGCCCGTGTGTATTACGCCGCCATGGACCAATTGATCAACGACTTCAACGTGCCCAAGCAAGTCAGCGATTTCCGCTTGATCGGACCTGATGCAGTCACCGCCATTCGAGCCATGGACGACAGTGCCGGTGTATTGAAGATACTGGTCAGTTGGCTCGGCTACCCCAGCACCGAAGTGAATTACGACCGCGAACCGCGCCAGGCAGGCAAGACCAAATGGACCTCGCTGTCGTTGCTGAACCTGGGTGCGGACTCGATCCTGGCGTTCTCGATTCGACCGTTGAGAATGTACAGCTACTTGAGCACAACGAGCTTTGCGGCGGGCCTGATATGGGTCGTAGGCACTGCGATGTTCGGAGATATCACCCAGCAGCATCTGCTGGTGCAATCGATTTTGTTATTGAGCCTGGGCACCGCGGTGGTCGGTGAATACGTCGGCAGGGTGCTGACTGTTGTCAGCCCCCGGCCCCATGCCCTGTGCAAGCGCGCTCAACCCTAAATCCGCCCATCTACCTGCCAAGGCTGCCAGCATGAACCTTTCCGCATCTGTACGTGTGCTCTGGGGAATTTTATTAACCGTGCTACTCATTCGCCTGGCAACGCTTGGGCTTTATCCGCTCATGGATACATCGGAGGCTCGCTATGCGGAAATCGCCCGCAAGATGCTTGTGACAGATGACTGGATCACCCCAATGTTCGATCACAATGTCCCCTTCTGGGGCAAGCCGCCGCTTTCATTCTGGCTACAGGCGCTGAGCATGAAGGCGTTCGGCATCAGTGAGTTCTCCAGCCGGTTTTCAAGCTGGCTGCTGCACGTCGCCAGTTGTTTGTTGATCGTGCGTTTCGCCGCTCAAGAGCGCAGCCTACAGGTTGGATTGACCGCAGCAATCATCTATTCGACGTGTGCGCTGGGCTTCCTTTCCAGTGGCGCGGTATTGACCGATAGCGCCTTGGCGTTCTCCCTGTTGCTCGCCCATTTGGGCTTGTGGCGCGGGCTGATGCACGCAGATCGCAGTTGGGCCTTGGCAGGGTTTATCGGATTGGGTCTGGGCTTGCTCGCAAAGGGTCCTCTTGTGTTGGTGTTGATCACTTTGCCCGCCACACTTTGGCTTGCACTCACCGGTTATTGGCGCCGGCTGCTGGGGCTGCCGTGGTTAACCGGCACCGCGCTGACGCTCGGCATCGCCCTGCCCTGGTACTGGCTGGCGGAACAGAAAACCCCGGGGTTTCTCGAATACTTCATTGCAGGAGAACACTTCAGCCGATACGTGATCAGCAAATGGCAGGGCGACCTCTACGGCAGTGCGCATGCCGAGCCATTGACGATGATATGGGGGCATTTGTTGGGTGCGCTCATGCCTTGGGCACTTTTTTTACCGGTGCTGGTTACGTTGCGAAAGCAGATTAAGGGTCAGCGCGAATACATCATCTTTGTGCTGGCATGGGCGGTTTCAACGCCGCTGTTTTTTACCATGTCCAGCAACATTCTATGGACCTACGTGTTGCCCGCGCTGCCAGCCTGGGCGCTATTGCTGGCCGATGCGATCTGCCAGAGAACCCGAGCCGTGGTGATCGCCGCCCTAGCGCTGGCACTCCCATTGAGCGGTTGCGCCATAATCGTCAGCGGGAAACTCTCCGATCGCCCCCAAAATCAAAAAGACATCGTTGCGCTGTGGAAAGCGCAACAGTCCGCCGCACCGGGCAGCCTGATTTACGTGGGCTCGCGCTCCTACTCGGCGGAGTTTTATAGCAACGGCTGGGCGCGTCACACCAAAAACCTTCAACAGGTCCTGCTTTCCGAAGATGTTTACCTGGTTCAGCGCTTGGACAAAAAGCAACCACTCCCCCTCACCTGTCGCGTGGTGGGCCAGGCAAACGCCTCTGAGTTGCACTACTGCCCAGCCACACTAACGCAGTGAATTAAACCTTTGGTACGCCTCATGGGTCAGTGAATTAAGCCCTCCAGACAGTCAGCGGTCACATGGCAAAACCTCGACACTACGCCAGGCAGTGGTTTGCCACCAAAGGCTGGAAGCCGTTCGCTTTTCAGCGAGAAGTCTGGAAGGCGGTAGAGGACGGTCAGTCCGGTTTGCTGCATGCCAGCACCGGCGCGGGTAAAACCTACGCGCTGTGGTTTGCGGCCCTCAATCGTTTCGCCATCACTCGCCCGCCTGTCACCGCAAAGCGTAAACCGCCTGCCGAGCCGTTGACTGTACTGTGGATCACGCCGATGCGTGCGCTGGCCGCCGACACCGCGCGCGCCCTTGAGGCGCCATTGCAGGCGCTACAGATTCCGTGGAGCGTCGGCCTGCGTACCGGCGACACCAGCAGCAGCGAGCGCGCGCGCCAGACCCGCCGCCAGCCCACCGCACTGGTCACCACCCCGGAAAGCCTGACGCTGATGCTCGCCCGCGCCGACAGCGAGGTGAGCCTGGGCCACCTGCGCATGGTGATCGTGGATGAATGGCATGAACTGATCGGCAACAAACGCGGCGTGCAGCTGCAACTGGCCTTGGCACGGCTGCGGCGCTGGCATCCTGACTTAATGGTGTGGGGGATTTCCGCGACGCTGGGTAATCAGGCTCACGCGCTGGAGGTATTGGTCCCACAAGGTGGCGGGATCAATGTACAGGGCCAGACCGCCAAGCAGTTGCTGGTCGACACCCTGTTACCACCGGTCACCGAGCGCTTCCCTTGGGCCGGGCATATTGGCTTGAAGATGTTGCCGCAGGTGGTCGCCGAGGTGGCCTCCAGCAACAGTTGCCTGGTGTTTACCAATACACGGGCGCAGTCGGAGATTTGGTATCAGGCAATACTGGACGCGCGCCCGGACTGGGCGGGGCTGATTGCCTTGCATCACGGCTCGCTGTCGCGAGAGACCCGCGACTGGGTGGAACGGGCGCTGAAAGACGGTCTGCTCAAAGCCGTGGTGTGCACGTCCAGCCTGGACCTCGGGGTGGATTTTCTGCCGGTGGAGCGTGTGCTGCAGATCGGCTCGGCCAAAGGCGTGGCGCGCCTGATGCAGCGCGCCGGGCGCTCCGGGCATGCGCCGGGGCGGCCATCGCGGGTGACGCTGGTACCGACCCATAGCCTGGAGCTGGTGGAGGCCGCCGCCGCCCAGGATGCGATTGCGCAGCGGCGCATCGAAGCACGGGAATCCCCCTGCAAGCCGCTGGACGTGCTCGTACAACATTTGGTGAGCATGGCACTCGGTGGCGGGTTTACGCCTGACGCCTTGCTCTCGGAAGTACGCGGCGCCTGGGCCTACAAAGACCTCACCGAGGAGGATTGGGCCTGGGCGCTGGGGTTTGTGCGCCATGGCGGGCTGTCACTGACGGCCTATCCCGATTACCGCCGGGTCGAGCCCGACGAGCACGGCGTCTGGCGCGTGCCGGACGCCCGGCTGGCACGGCGGCACCGCATGAGCGTGGGCACTATCGTCAGCGATGCAAGTATCCAGCTGAAATTCTGGAGCAAGGGCGGCGGCGGCAAGAATCTGGGCAGTGTCGAGGAAGGTTTTATTGCACGGCTCAAGCCCGGTGATGGTTTTCTGTTTGCCGGGCGTTTGCTGGAGCTGGTGCGGGTGGAGAACATGACCGCATACGTGCGCCGCAGCAGCGCGAAGAAGGCCGCCGTGCCGCGCTGGAATGGCGGGCGCATGCCACTTTCCAATGAGCTCGCCCAAGCTGTGGTCGAACGCTTTGACGCGGCGGCACAGGGGCGGTATGACGGCCCGGAGATGCAGGCCGTGCAACCCTTGTTACAGACGCAGTTGCGCTGGTCCGGCCTGCCGACGCGCGAACGTTTGCTGGCGGAAGCGTTGAAGTCGCGCGAAGGCTGGCACCTGTTTCTCTACCCGTTCGCCGGGCGTCAGGTGCACCTGGGTTTGGCAAGCTTGTTGGCATGGCGAGTCAGCCAACAACAGCCGGTGACGTTTTCGATTGCGGTGAACGATTACGGGCTGGAACTGTTGAGCGCCACCCCCATCGATTGGCCGCGGTTGTTGAACGAGGCCTTGCTGAGCTCGAAAAACCTGCTGGAAGACGTTGCAGCCAGCCTGAACGCCGGGGAGCTGGCCCTGCGCCGCTTTCGTGAGATCGCCCGTATTGCCGGGCTGGTCTTTGCCGGCTACCCCGGTGCGCCGAAAAGCACGCGTCAGGTGCAGGCCTCCAGCGGATTGTTTTTCGAAGTGTTCAAACAATATGACCCGCAGAACCTGCTGCTGGCCCAGGCCGGGGAAGAAGTCCTGCGCGATGAGTTGGATATTCGCCGGCTGGAAGAGACATTGCGTCATCTGTCGGCGCTGAAACTGGACCTGCATGTGATCGAACGGCCCACCCCCCTCGCCTTTCCGTTACTGGTGGAACGTATGCGTGAAAGCATGAGCTCGGAAAAGTTGTCGGAGCGTATTGCGCGAATGGTCAAGGATTTGGAGAAAGTCGCGGATAACGGGAAGCGCTGATGCACTGCTCACTGGTACTTGAGGATCAAGAGTTGCTGTTGCTGGCGGACAAGGCGGTGTATTGGCCTGCGCGCAAGTGCCTGCTGATTGCCGATGCGCACTTTGGCAAGGCCTCGGCCTATCGCAGCCTGGGCCAACCCGTGCCGCAAGGCACTACTACCGAAAACCTGCTGAAGCTGGATCGGCTGCTGGCCGCCTTCGAATGCACGCAAATGATTTTTCTCGGTGACTTCCTGCACGGCCCCGGCTCCCATGCCAGCGGCACCTTGAGCGCGCTGAGAGCCTGGCGTGAGCGCCATCCCGACCTGACCATGAGGCTGATTCGGGGCAACCACGATAAACGTGCAGGCGATCCACCTGCCGACCTGGGGATTGAAGTGATGGCAGAGCCCCTGCTGATGGGCCCTTTCTCCCTGCAACACGGACCTGAGGTTCACTCTACCCACCATGTACTGGCGGGGCATGTGCACCCGGTGTATCGCCTGCGTGGCAAGGGCCGGCAGAGCCTGCGCCTGCCCTGCTTTCAGATCGGCAGGCGCATGAGCCTGCTGCCCGCGTTCGGGGCATTCACCGGCGGCTATTCAGTGGAAAGAAACGACGATCAGCAGATCTTTGTAGTGGGCGATCAAGCGGTGTGGCCAGTTCAGTGAAGAACGGGCCACACCTGAATCATCACGCGACCGGCGCAGGTGGCGGCTCGTCCGGAAGTACTGGTTCGCCAGGTTCGGTCGGTTGGGGATAATCGGGTTCGGGTTGACCGGGAATGCCGCCTGCAAAGGCGGGGTCGGCCATCAGGGACCAGGCCAGAACACCAATCTGGTTGGGTTCAAGCCGGGCGAGTTCGGCGCTTATTCGCGGGTCGATCTTCATAAAGTACTCCTCAAGCGTGGCCCGGCGCGCTTTGCACGCGCCGAGGCAGTACACCCAATAGAGTCACTTCCCGCAGACAAATTCCCTTAACGTGTAAGACCTTTCGATCAAGCGCGTGGGAGCGTAACGCCGCGCTGGCCCTGATACTTGCCGGCACGGTCTTTATAGGACACTTCACAGGCCTCGTCGGACTGCAGGAACAGCATCTGTGCCACGCCCTCGTTGGCGTAGATCTTCGCCGGCAGCGTAGTGGTGTTGGAGAACTCCAGCGTCACGTGGCCTTCCCACTCAGGTTCAAGCGGAGTCACGTTGACGATGATGCCGCAACGGGCGTAGGTGCTTTTACCCAGGCAAATGGTCAACACGTCGCGGGGAATACGGAAAAACTCCACGGTGCGCGCCAGGGCAAAGGAGTTTGGCGGGATGATGCACACATCACTCTTGACGTCGACGAAGCTTTTTTCGTCGAAGTTCTTCGGGTCGACAATCGCCGAATTGATGTTGGTGAACACCTTGAATTCATCGGCGCAGCGCACGTCGTAGCCATAGCTGGACACACCGTAGGAGATCACCCGGTCAGCGCCTTCGCCACGGATTTGGCGCTCTACGAAGGGTTCGATCATGCCGTGCTCTTGCGCCATGCGGCGAATCCACTTGTCCGATTTGATGCTCATGGCGGGTGTCCTGAATAGCGAGGTGGAAAAATTCTGTGTGGCATCTTACCGGGGCCAGCGTTGGGGTTCAAAGGGCGCAGGGCATTTCTTGATGAATGCACGACGCTCTATAAGCCACAGCCAGCGGGGCCGGGACCCGAATTGCCGTGCGCAGTGACCGTAAATACCACCGCCAGTCACGAAAATGGATAAACCTTGGGAAATACCATTGGCACGTCCCGGAAAAAGGGTTAAGGTGGCGCCACTGTGCTGCTTGTGTCACTGAGAATCTCTACACGATATGTTGAATTTCGATCCAACCATCTCCAAGAATTTTTCCTGCTCTTTGCACTCAGTCTCGGCCAGGGCTTTTCCTGAGTCGCAGTTAACTTTGTCCAAGGAGATACACCATGTCTAATCGCCAAACTGGTACCGTTAAGTGGTTCAACGATGAAAAAGGCTTCGGCTTCATCACTCCACAATCCGGTGACGACCTGTTCGTTCACTTCAAAGCTATCCAATCCGACGGCTTCAAAAGCCTGAAAGAAGGCCAACAGGTTTCTTTCATCGCTACCCGCGGTCAGAAAGGCATGCAAGCTGAAGAAGTTCAAGTTATCTAACTTGTACTGACTTAGTCGAAAAAACCCCGCCCTTAAAAGCGGGGTTTTTTTATGCCCGGGATTTGGTAATGCCTGGCATAAAAAATGTGGAAGCCCTGCATCATGTGGGAGCTGGCTTGCCTGCGATAGCTTCACCCGGTTTTTCAGTTACACCGAGGCGATGCCATCGCAGGCAAGCCAGCTCCCACACAAGCCCGGCTCCCACATTTCAGGGCGCGTCGCTTACTGGAACAACGACTCACTCGACAAGCCATTCTTCTCAAGGATCTCACGCAAGCGCTTGAGACCCTCCACCTGGATCTGCCGCACCCGCTCACGGGTCAGGCCGATCTCCAGGCCTACATCCTCCAGGGTGCTGCTCTCATGGCCGCGCAGGCCGAAGCGGCGAATCACCACCTCACGCTGCTTGTCCGTAAGCTCCGACAGCCACTGGTCAATGCTTTGGGAAAGATCATCGTCCTGTAACAGCTCACAAGGATCCGTCGGACGATCATCCGTCAGAGTGTCCAGCAGGGTTTTATCCGAGTCCGGACCCAATGAGACATCGACCGAAGACACACGCTCGTTCAAGCCGAGCATGCGCTTGACCTCCCCTACCGGTTTTTCCAGCAGGTTGGCGATTTCTTCAGGCGAGGGTTCATGATCGAGTTTTTGAGTCAGCTCACGTGCCGCCCGCAGGTAGACGTTGAGCTCCTTGACCACATGGATCGGCAACCGGATCGTGCGGGTCTGATTCATGATCGCCCGTTCGATGGTCTGGCGAATCCACCAGGTGGCATACGTGGAGAAGCGGAAGCCCCGCTCAGGGTCGAACTTCTCCACCGCCCGGATCAAGCCCAGGTTGCCTTCCTCGATCAAGTCCAACAGGGAAAGACCACGATTGACATAGCGTCGGGCGATTTTCACCACCAGCCGCAGGTTGCTTTCAATCATGCGCTTGCGCCCAGCCGGATCGCCCTTTTGCGACAAGCGCGCAAAATGGACTTCTTCTTCGGGGGTCAGCAGAGGGGAAAAGCCGATTTCATTGAGGTACAGCTGGGTCGCGTCGAGCGCCCGCGTGTAGTCAATGTACTTGTGTTGCTTTAACGCGGTGGAGTTCTTGGATTTGGTGCGAACTGAAGGTGCAGCTGACCCTTCATCATTCGACATCGATTCCTTTTCGGTGAGAATCTCCATTTCAAGGAGAACCTCATCGTCGATGTCAAACTCCGGCGCTTCTTTACTGAGAGCCATTGTTATAGTCCTTTGGTGAGTTCGACCTCAAGCTCAAGCGACGCCTTTATCCTTGGCAACGCTGGAGCCTGTTCCTTCTACGTGAGGGAACAGGCTGTGCAACACATCAACGACGGGGCAGGAATTGCAGCGGATCTACAGGCTTCCCTTGACGGCGAATCTCAAAGTGCAGTTTCACCCGGTCTGTACCAGTTGACCCCATTTCGGCAATTGTCTGTCCGACTTTGACCTGCTGCCCCTCCCGAACCAACAGCCTACGGTTGTGGCCGTAAGCACTGACGTAGGTATCGCTGTGTTTGATGATGACCAGTTCGCCGTAGCCCCGCAAACCACTCCCGGCGTACACCACTGTCCCATCAGACGCAGCTAAAACAGGCTGTCCCAAATCCCCGGCGATATCAATGCCTTTATTCAAACTACCGTTTGAAGAGAATTTTCCAATCAGCACTCCGTTTGAGGGCCACCCCCAACCCGTCGGTGCAGGCCCTGCAGGCGGCAACGGCGCGGGTGCCGGTTTGTTCGCAACCCCAGGCGCGGCGGTGCCTGCAGGCCGGGTGATGATCGTTGTTTTGCTCGAAGACGACGGCGAAGATCCGGTGTTTGTCACAACTGCCACAGGTGCAGAACCGGTGCGCCCATCGAATCGGATGGTTTGCCCCGGATGTATCGTATATGGCACAGGAATATTGTTACGAGCTGCGAGCGCCTTGTAATCCCAACCGTAACGGAAGGCGATCGAGAACATCGTGTCGCCTTTGCGCACCACATATTGCCCGGTGGTGACCGTCGGCTTTTGCGGCACGGCACTGGCACCTGTTCGGTCGACAACCCTGGCGCCACTGGATGGCGAGCTGGAGCAACCCACCAATACCGAACTCAAGACAAGGCCAAGCACCAGTCGCTGAAAACTTGTTTTACTCATACGCTGCGCAAGACCTGTGAGACTCACCCGCCGCTCCCTTTGTGGTGGCTGAACATGAACGCCTGTATCAGGCTTGAAATATGTCGCAAGTATAACTGGGCATTGGCTTTTTACCGGCACACGACTGAAACGAAAAATTCATCATGTTTAAAACCGGTTGTTGACCATGTTGACTCAACTGACCCCGCCGTAAGACACATCCCCGCCAACAGAATTCACTGCCGGCGAATAAATGATCAGGCCAACGGGCCATTGAGCAACGGCACAAAGCGCACGGCGCCCAGCACATGCCGTGAAAAGCCCTCCTCCTCACGGATAATGAGCATCAATTGTTGCACTTCACCGGAACCCACCGGGATAACCAGCCGCCCGCCAGGCGCGAGCTGATCCAGCAATGCCTGGGGCACGTCAGTCGCCACGGCGGTGACGATAATGCCGTTATAAGGCGCCAGCGCCGGCCAGCCTTCCCAACCGTCACCCCAGCGGAACACCACATTGCGCAGGTTCAACTCCACCAGGCGCTCCTTGGCGCGGTCCTGCAGGACCTTGATGCGCTCCACCGAGAACACCCGCTCCACCAACTGTGACAGCACGGCCGTCTGGTAACCCGAACCAGTGCCAATCTCCAGCACCTTGTCCAACGGCCCTGCCGCCAACAGCAGCTCGCTCATGCGCGCCACCATATAAGGCTGGGAGATGGTCTGGTTGTGGCCGATGGGCAGCGCGGTGTCCTCATAGGCACGGTGCGCCAGGGCCTCATCGACAAACAGATGCCGCGGTGTACGGCGGATGACTTCCAGCACCTGGGCGTTGGACAGGCCTTCTTCGTACAGGCGCTGGATCAAACGCTCGCGGGTGCGCTGGGAGGTCATGCCGATACCACGGCGCAGCATTTCGTCTTGTTCACGTGCCATCAACGCAGCCCCTCAAGCCAGCCATCGAGGCTACTGAAGGCATCACTGAAGGTGCGATCAAGTTGCAACGGGGTAATCGAAACATAACCTTGCATCACCGCATGAAAGTCCGTGCCGGGGCCACCGTCTTCAGCGTCGCCTGCCGCCGCGATCCAATAGCCTTCCTTGCCACGCGGGTCGACCACTTTCAAGGGCGCCGCCGCACGGGCGCGATGGCCCAGGCGCGTCAGCTGAATGCCGCGAATATGATCAAGGGGCAAGTTGGGGATATTGACGTTGAGCACCGTGCGCGGCGGCAACTCCAGGGAACCGTGAGCTTGCACCAGCTTGCGCGCGAAGTACGCCGCTGTCGCCAGGTTATCCAGCTGCCGCGAGGCGAAGGAGAACGCGAACGAAGTCCGGCCGAGAAAGCGCCCTTCAAGGGCCGCCGCCACGGTGCCGGAATACAGCACGTCATCGCCCAGGTTGGCGCCGAGGTTGATGCCCGACACCACCAGATCCGGCTCCTGGTCCAACAGGCTGTTGATCGCCAGGTGCACGCAGTCGGTGGGGGTACCGTTCACGCTGATAAAGCCATTGGCCAGAACCTGGGGGTGCAACGGACGGTCGAGCGTCAGCGAACTGCTGGCGCCGCTCTTGTCCTGGTCCGGGGCAACCACCACACACTCGGCATAATCTTGCAGCGCGCCATAGAGCGCGGCAAGACCGGGTGCGGTGGCACCGTCATCGTTTGATATCAGAATACGCATGGGCTGTCCGTCTGCCCCACCGGCACCAGATCAACAAGCTCGCGCACCAAGACAGTGGCGAAGCATCCAGCCGGCAGGACGAATTCCAATTGCAGAATGTCAGGCCCGGGATAATGCCACGTCAACCCGCCAATGGGCAGTCGCAGAATGCGACGTTCCTGGCTCATGCCCGCGTTCACCAGCCAATCGCGCAGCTCAGGTTCACTGGCGGCAACCTTTTGCTCAAGCTCATGGGTCGCGCCGGCAGCCGGCGAATCACCCTCGCCCCACTGCGGCCCGGTTGGGTGCAGGTCCAGAATGGCCAGGCGCGGGTCGCTGCATTCAGCCTCCCCCGCCGGGAAGAAACTGCGACTGTCGGTGAACGCCAGCAAGTCGCCCACCTGGGCGCGCTGCCACGAACCGTCTGCAACCCGCGCCGCCAATACTTTGTTGAACAGGAAACTGCGCGCGGTAGACAACAACCGCGAACGCACATTGCGCTGTTCCGGCAAAGCCTTGCGCACTGCCCAGTCACGGGCGTCCACGACGTTACCGCCGTTATGGCCGAAGCGCTGGGCGCCGAAATAGTTGGGAATGCCGTGCCGGGCGATCTGTTGCAAGCGCGCATCGATGGCGGCGGCGTCACCGGCAAACTGGGTCAGGCGCAAGGTGAAACCGTTGGCCGAGTGCGCGCCGCGTTGCAGCTTGCGCTTGTGGCGGGCGATTTTGAGAATCTTGAGCGTGTCGTTTTCCGCCGCGCTCATGTCCGGGTCGGCCTTGCCGGGCAGTTGCACACTGAACCATTGGCGGGTCAATGCCTGGCGATCCTTGAGCCCGGCATAGCTGACGGTGCGCAAAGGCACGCCAGCCGCCTTGGCGATACGCCGCGCGGCCTCTTCGGTATTCAGCCCGCGCTTTTCCACCCACAACCACAGGTGCTCGCCATCGCCGGTCAGCGGAATGTCGAGGACTTCATCAACCTGAAAATCTTCAGCCGTCGCTTTCAGGACCGCGCTGCCCAGCGCCTCGCCATAGGCCCGTGGGCCCAGCAATTGCAGATCATTCATGCGCGCAGCAACAAGGCGACGGAGTGCACCGCGATGCCCTCTTCACGACCGGTAAACCCGAGCTTTTCGGTGGTGGTGGCTTTCACGTTGACTTGATCCAATTCAATTTGCAGGTCGGCGGCAATCAGTGCGCGCATCGATTCGATATGCGGCGCCATTTTCGGCGCCTGGGCCACGATGGTGTTGTCGACGTTGCCGACCTTCCAGCCCTTGGCGTGGATCAGGCCGACCACATGGCGCAGCAAAACACGGCTGTCCGCCCCCTTGAAGGCAGGATCAGTGTCCGGAAAATGTTTGCCGATATCACCCAACGCGGCCGCGCCGAGCAAGGCATCGCTCAAGGCATGCAACACAACGTCGCCATCGGAATGAGCCAGCAACCCATGGTGGTGCGAGATGCGCACGCCACCCAGGGTGATGAAATCGCCTTCGGCGAAACGGTGCACATCGTAGCCGTGGCCAATACGCATAAAAAAACGCCCCGATTTAATTCAGGGCGTGATTCTACCTACTTTTGCCTCACATTAACCGAGCAAAGCGCGGCCATGGTGTCGCAAATGATCTTCGATGAAGCTGGCGATAAAGAAGTAACTGTGGTCATAGCCGGGTTGCAGGCGCAATTGCAACGGATGGTTGGCTGCCTTGGCGGCTTGTTGCAACGCTTCAGGCTTGAGTTGCACGGCCAGGAAATCGTCGCGATCACCTTGGTCCACCAGCAGCGCAAGCTTTTCCGAGGCTTCGCTGATCAGCACGCAGGCGTCCCATTCGCGCCATTTGGAGCGTTCTTCACCCAGATAACGGGAGAATGCTTTTTGACCCCACGGGCAATCCATCGGATTACTGATCGGTGAAAACGCCGACACCGACTGGTAGCGCCCAGGGTTGCGCAACGCGCAGACCAGCGCGCCGTGGCCGCCCATCGAATGGCCGCTGATGCCGCGCTTGTCCGAAGCCGGGAAATGCGCCTCAACCAACGCAGGCAATTCCTGCACTACATAGTCATGCATCCGATAATGCTTGGCCCAGGGTTCCTGCGTGGCATTGAGGTAAAAGCCGGCCCCGAGGCCAAAATCCCAGGCATTGTCCGGGTCGCCCGGCACACCTGGCCCACGGGGGCTGGTATCCGGCGCAACGATAATCAGCCCCAGCTCGGCGGCCATGCGCTGAGCACCGGCCTTCTGCATGAAGTTTTCATCAGTACAGGTCAAACCGGACAACCAATACAGCACCGGCAGCTTGCCACCCTGCTCCGCTTGCGGCGGCAGGTAGACGGCAAACGTCATGTCGCAACCCAACACGTCGGAATGATGTTTGTAGCGTTTATGCCAGCCGCCGAAGCTCTTCTGGCAGGACAGGTTTTCCAGACTCATGGCCGACCTCAGAAGTGGATGACGGTACGAATGCTCTTGCCTTCATGCATCAGGTCAAACGCTTTGTTGATGTCTTCCAGGCCCATGGTGTGGGTGATGAAAGTGTCCAGCGGGATTTCGCCGGTCTGGGCCATTTCCACATAGCTCGGCAATTCGGTACGGCCGCGTACGCCGCCGAACGCCGAACCGCGCCAGACGCGACCGGTGACCAGCTGGAACGGGCGCGTGGCGATTTCCTGGCCGGCACCGGCCACGCCGATGATCACCGACTCGCCCCAGCCTTTGTGGCAGCACTCAAGCGCGGCGCGCATCAGTTGCACATTGCCGATGCACTCAAAGGAGAAATCCACGCCGCCGTCGGTGAGGTCGACGATCACGTCCTGGATCGGGCGGTCGTAGTCTTTCGGGTTGATGCAGTCGGTAGCGCCCAGTTGCTTGGCGATCTCGAACTTGGCCGGGTTGATGTCGATGGCAATGATGCGGCCGGCCTTGGCTTTGACTGCACCGATGACCGCTGACAGGCCGATACCGCCCAGACCGAAGATGGCCACGGTGTCGCCCGGTTTGACTTTGGCGGTGTTGATCACTGCGCCGATGCCGGTGGTGACGCCGCACCCCAGCAGGCAGACTTTTTCCAGCGGCGCCTCTTTAGGAATCTTGGCCACGGAGATTTCCGGCAACACGGTGTACTCGGAAAACGTCGAGGTGCCCATGTAATGGAAAATCGGCTGGCCCTTGTAGGAAAAGCGCGTGGTGCCGTCTGGCATCAAGCCCTTGCCCTGGGTCGAACGAATGGCCTGGCACAAGTTGGTCTTGCCCGACAGGCAGAACTTGCACTTGCCGCATTCAGGGGTATACAGCGGGATCACGTGGTCGCCAACGGCCACCGAGGTCACGCCCTCGCCGATCGCCTCAACCACCGCACCGCCTTCATGGCCGAGAATCGACGGGAAGATGCCTTCCGGGTCGGCGCCTGACAGGGTGTAGGCATCGGTATGGCACACGCCGGACGCGACCACCCGCAACAGCACCTCGCCCGCCTTGGGCATGGCCACATCCACCTCCACTATCTCAAGGGGCTTCTTGGCTTCGAAGGCTACAGCGGCGCGGGATTTGATCATCCGGGTTTCTCCATGGCGTTAAAAACTGAGGCATCGAGTGTAAAACATGGCTTATTGATTAATAATCCGAACCAAAGCAAAACATTATTGCTGTATGGGGATAATCAACATGCTGGAAAACCGCTGGGAAGGCATCGATGAATTTGTCGCCGTTGCCGAATGCAGCCAATTCACGGCGGCAGCCGAGCGGCTGGGTGTGTCGTCATCGCACATCAGCCGGCAGGTGGCGCGCCTGGAAGAGCGGCTACAGACGCGGTTGCTGTATCGCAGTACGCGCAAGGTGACGCTGACCGAAGCCGGCCAGACCTTTCTGCAGCATTGCCAGCGGTTGCAGGACGGCCGTGAAGAAGCCTTGCGTGCGGTCGGCGACCTCACCAGCGAACCCAAGGGCATGTTGCGCATGACCTGCGCGGTGGCGTACGGCGAACGCTTTATCGTGCCGTTGGTGACGCGCTTCATGGAGCTTTATCCGCAATTGCGCGTCGACGTTGAACTGACCAATCGCCAACTTGACCTGGTACATGAAGGCCTCGACCTGGCGATTCGCCTGGGGCGTCTGCAAGACTCACGCATGGTCGCCAGTCGCCTGGCACCACGGCGCATGTATTTGTGTGCGTCACCGTCCTACCTGGAACGGTATGGACGGCCACATAGTTTGTCGGAGTTGAGCCGGCATAACTGTTTGATCGGCAGCTCGGATATCTGGCAAATGGCCCAGGACGGGCGCGAGTTTTCCCAGCGGGTGCAAGGCAATTGGCGCTGCAACAGCGGGCAGGCGGTGCTGGATGCGGCGTTGCAGGGGGTTGGGTTGTGCCAGTTGCCGGATTATTACGTGCTGGAGCACTTGCACAGTGGCGCGCTGGTGTCGTTGCTGGAAGCGCATCAGCCGCCGAATACGGCGGTGTGGGCGTTGTATCCGCAGCAGCGGCATTTGTCGCCGAAGGTCAGGAAGCTGGTGGATTTTTTGAAGGTGGGGTTGGCACAGCGGCCGGAGTACAGCAGCTAATCATGGGTTGTCTGCCCGGGCCTCATCGCAGGCAAGCCAGCTCCCACACCTGGAACGCATTCCTCCTGTGGGAGCTGGCTTGCCTGCGATGAAGTCGACGCGGTGCAATTGACTAGCGCCGATTAGCCCAACGCAGCCGCAACCACTCCAAATCCTCAGGCCGGGTCACTTTGATGTTGTCCGAGCGCCCTTCGATCAAACGTGGCGCCTGGCCGGACCATTCCATGGCCGAGGCTTCGTCGGTGATCACCGCATCCGCCACCAGGCTGTCAGCCAGGGCACGGTGCAACGCGCCGAGGCGGAACATCTGCGGCGTGTAGGCTTGCCAGATCAGGCTGCGGTCGACGGTTTCCACCACGCGGCCGTGTTTGTCGACGCGCTTGAGGGTGTCGCGAGCCGGCACCGCCAGCAAGCCGCCCACCGGGTCATCCGCCAGCTCGGCCAGCAGCTTATCGAGGTCATCGCGGCTCAGGTTGGGCCGCGCTGCGTCGTGCACCAACACCCAGTCGTCATCGCTGGCGCCTTGGGCATTGAGTTGCAGCAACGCATTGAGTACCGAGCCCGAGCGCTCGGTGCCACCGTCCGCACGCAGGATGCGCGGGTCGTTGGCGCACGGCAGACTTGGCCAATAGGGATCATCGATAGCGACACTGACCACCAGCCCCTTGAGGCCGGGGTGGTCGAGAAAACAGCCGAGGCTGTGTTCGAGAATTGTGCGCCCGCCCAATTGCAGATACTGCTTGGGACGGTCCGCGGTCATTCGGGCACCAACGCCCGCGGCAGGAATCACGGCCCAGAAGGCCGGCAGAGAGTCGATCATTGGGCCAACTGATAAAGGGTTTCGCCGTCCTTGACCATGCCCAACTCATGACGAGCCCGCTCTTCAACGGTCTCCGTGCCTTTTTTCAGCTCCAGCACTTCAGCGTCAAGCACGCGGTTACGCTCCAGCAGGATTTCGTTTTCGGCGTGTTGGTCGGCAATTTGCTGGGTCAGCTCTTTTACCTGCGCAAAGCTGCCATTACCGACCCATAGGCGGTACTGCAGGCCAGCCAGCAACAAGAGCAAGACGAGGAACAACCAATTGGGACTGCGCATCGAAATCCGGGTATCCAGTAAAAAAAGACAGCCATGCAAAACTTTTGCAGCAACTGATAGCACGAAGCCTGGAAAAACCAGGCTTGTGCTTGATAGCCATCAGATTAGCGTCGAAATCCACACTGTTGTGTTTTTTCCGACGCAATCCGCAAGCTTTTTACCATCGATCAATCAGCCGCGAAACTCGCTGCGGCCGTTGTACTTGGCTTTACCCGCCAATTGCTCTTCGATACGCAGCAATTGGTTGTACTTGGAAACGCGGTCGGAACGGCACAGCGAACCGGTCTTGATCTGGCCAGCCGAGGTGCCCACAGCCAGGTCGGCAATGGTCGAATCTTCGGTTTCACCGGAGCGGTGGGAGATCACGGCAGTGTAGCCCGCAGCCTTGGCCATCTGGATGGCTTCCAGGGTTTCGGTCAGGGTGCCGATCTGGTTGAACTTGATCAGGATCGAGTTGGCGATCTTTTTGTCGATGCCCTCTTTCAGGATCTTGGTGTTGGTCACGAACAGGTCGTCGCCCACCAATTGGATCTTCTCGCCGATCTTGTCGGTCAGCACTTTCCAGCCTGCCCAGTCGGACTCGTCCAGGCCGTCTTCGATCGAGATGATCGGGTAGCGCTCGGTCAGGCCTTTGAGGTAGTCAGCGAAACCTTCGGAGGTGAACACGTGGCCTTCACCGGACAGGTTGTACTTGCCGTCCTCAAAGAATTCGCTGGCCGCGCAGTCCAGGGCCAGGGTCACGTCGGTGCCCAGCTTGTAGCCAGCGTTGGCAACAGCTTCAGAGATCACTTTCAGTGCATCTTCGTTGGACGCCAGGTTCGGCGCGAAACCACCTTCGTCGCCCACTGCAGTGCTCAGGCCACGGGCCTTCAGCACAGCCTTGAGGTGATGGAAAATCTCGGTGCCCATGCGCAGGCCTTCGGAGAAGGTCTTGGCGCCAACCGGCTGCACCATGAATTCCTGGATGTCGACGTTGTTATCGGCATGCTCGCCACCGTTGATGATGTTCATCATCGGAACCGGCATCGAGTACACACCCGGGGTGCCGTTCAGGTTGGCGATGTGGGCGTACAGCGGCAGGTCCTGGTCCTGGGCAGCAGCCTTGGCAGCGGCCAGGGACACGGCGAGGATGGCGTTGGCGCCCAGGCTGCCTTTGTTTTCGGTGCCGTCGAGCTTGATCATCGCGTGGTCCAGGGCTTTCTGGTCCAGCGGGTCCTTGCCCAGCAGCAGGTCACGGATCGGGCCGTTGATGTTGGCGACGGCCTTGAGTACACCTTTGCCCAGGTAACGGCTCTTGTCGCCATCACGCAGTTCCAGCGCTTCGCGCGAACCGGTAGAAGCACCGGACGGCGCGCAGGCGCTGCCGATGATGCCGTTATCGAGAAGCACGTCGGCTTCGACGGTGGGGTTGCCACGGGAGTCGAGAACTTCACGACCTTTGATGTCGACGATTTTTGCCATTGTTGTAAACACTCCAAAGTTGACGAAAACGACGCAGCTGAAGGAAATCTTTTGACCGACCGCAAGGGTGGAACAACGGGGCAGGCTTGCAGGCGACAAGGCTCAGGCCCGCAGGCCTGAGCGTAAAACGAGGGAAAGTCTACCGGAGAAACAGGGCTTACGCGGTCTCTACCGTCGGAAAACTCTTGACCAGTTCGTCCAACTGCTTGAGCTGGGCCAGGAACGGCTCCAGCTTGTCCAGGCGCAGGGCACAGGGGCCGTCGCATTTGGCGTTGTCCGGGTCCGGGTGGGCTTCCAGGAACAGGCCGGCCAAGGACTGGCTGAGGCCGGCCTTGGCCAAATCCAATACCTGGGCACGTCGCCCACCGGCGGAATCGGCACGACCACCGGGCATTTGCAGCGCGTGGGTCACGTCGAAGAACACCGGGTATTCGAACTGTTTCATGATGCCGAAACCGAGCATGTCCACCACGAGGTTGTTGTAGCCGAAGCTCGAACCGCGCTCGCAGAGGATCAACTGGTCGTTACCCGCTTCCACGCACTTGTTCAGGATATGTTTCATTTCCTGAGGCGCGAGGAACTGGGCTTTCTTGATATTGATCACAGCGCCGGTCTTGGCCATCGCGACAACCAGGTCGGTCTGGCGCGACAGGAAGGCCGGCAACTGGATGATGTCGCACACCTCGGCGACCACGGCAGCCTGTTCAGGCTCGTGGACGTCGGTGATGATCGGCACGCCGAAGGCTTGCTTGATGTCCTGGAAGATCCGCATGCCTTCTTCAAGGCCCGGGCCGCGATAGGACGTCACGGACGAACGGTTGGCCTTGTCGAAGCTGGCCTTGAACACGTAAGGGATACCGAGTTTCTCGGTGACCCGCACGTACTCTTCACAGACCTGCATCGCCATGTCGCGGCTTTCCAGCACGTTCATGCCGCCGAACAGCACCATGGGCTTGTCGTTGGCAATCTCGATGTCGCCTACGCGAATGATCTTCTGGGCCATCAGGTTTACGCCTTCTTCTGATGTTGCGTCAGTGCAGCTTTAACGAAACCGGTGAACAACGGATGACCGTCGCGCGGGGTCGAGGTGAACTCAGGGTGGAACTGGCAGGCCACGAACCACGGATGATCCGGCGCCTCGACCACTTCAACCAGCTTGCCATCACCGGAACGACCGGAGATTTTCAGGCCGGCTTCTTTGATCTGCGGCAGCAGGTTGTTGTTCACTTCATAACGGTGACGGTGACGCTCGACGATCACGTCCTTGCCGTAGCAATCGTGAACCAGCGAACCCGGCTCCAGCAGGCAATCCTGCGCGCCAAGGCGCATGGTGCCGCCCAGGTCGGAGGTTTCGGTGCGGGTTTCGACGGCGCCGGTGGCATCTTCCCACTCGGTGATCAGGCCCACGACCGGGTGGCCGCTGGTGTGATCGAACTCGGTGGAGTTGGCGTCTTTCCAGCCCAGCACGTTACGCGAGAACTCGATAACGGCCACTTGCATACCCAGACAGATACCCAGGTACGGCACTTTGTTCTCACGAGCGTACTGCACGGCAGTGATCTTGCCTTCCACGCCACGCAGGCCGAAACCGCCTGGAACGAGGATCGCATCAACACCTTCGAGCAAGGCAGTGCCCTGGTTCTCGATGTCTTCGGAGTCGATGTAGCGCAGGTTGACCTTGGTGCGGTTGCTGATACCGGCGTGGCTCATCGCTTCGATCAGCGACTTGTACGCGTCCAGCAGTTCCATGTACTTGCCGACCATGGCGATGGTGACTTCGTGCTCCGGGTTGAGCTTGGCGTCAACCACCGCTTCCCACTCGGACAGGTCCGCGCCATTGCATTGCAGGCCGAAACGCTCGACCACAAAATCGTCCAGGCCTTGCGAATGCAGAATGCCCGGGATCTTGTAGATGGTGTCGGCGTCTTCCAGCGCAATCACCGCACGTTCTTCAACGTTGGTGAATTGCGCGATCTTGCGACGCGAGGAGATGTCGATCGGGTGATCGGAGCGGCACACCAGCACGTCCGGCTGCAGGCCGATGGAACGCAGTTCCTTGACCGAGTGCTGGGTTGGCTTGGTTTTGGTTTCGCCGGCGGTGGCGATGTACGGCACCAGGGTCAGGTGCATCAGCATCGCGCGCTTGGCGCCGACTTCGAAACGCAGCTGGCGGATGGCTTCGAGGAACGGTTGGGATTCGATGTCACCCACGGTGCCACCGATCTCGACCATTGCCACGTCGGCATCGCCTGCACCTTTGATGATGCGGCGCTTGATTTCATCGGTAATGTGCGGAATCACCTGGATGGTTGCACCCAGGTAGTCACCACGGCGCTCTTTGCGCAGCACGTGCTCGTAGACACGGCCGGTGGTGAAGTTGTTGTTCTGGGTCATGGTCGTGCGGATGAACCGCTCGTAGTGGCCCAGGTCCAGGTCGGTCTCGGCGCCGTCGTGGGTGACGAACACTTCACCGTGCTGGAACGGGCTCATGGTGCCCGGGTCAACGTTGATGTACGGGTCCAGCTTGAGCATGGTGACCTTAAGTCCCCGCGCCTCCAGGATGGCCGCCAATGAAGCGGAGGCAATGCCTTTCCCCAATGAAGAAACAACACCGCCCGTGACGAATATGTAGCGCGTCATGAAAAACCCTAGAAGTCTGCGTTAAAGCGGTCCGAGCCGCCGGGGAAAGCGAAGGAAGGCCGAAGCCCCCGATCACCTGCATTAATCACAGTGCACCTTTCAAAAAAACCGCCGCGTGGTGACAGACCAGCAATGAAACACCGGTACGTTGATCGCTACACATTTTTTGGAATCGCCCAGCAAAGACTGCTTGGTAATCGGCAACGACTGCGATTCAGGCGAATCCACAGAAGTTGTATCAAGAAGGGAGCGTAGTCTACCGGAAAGGCTCTATCAGCTCAAACCTTGATCGCAGGTCTGTGGCATCCAATGTAATTGCCACTCATCCGACGAACTGCGCCATAACCCCGCAAGGGTTGGGACAGCCAGCAATTGCTCGCCCCGATACAGCAGCGGCAATCTGCCACGGATGAAGCCCGGCAGCGCACTTTCATTAAACAGGCGCTTCAGGTCACGCCGGCCGCGACCTGGCACTTCGATGATTTCACCGCCCTGACGATAGCGGATCACCAAAGGGCCTTCGGGCGCCGCACCGATAAATTCCAGCCGGCCGTTACCGGGTAGCTCCAGCGGGTTTTGCGGGTGCGGCCAACTCACCGGCGCATCGGAAAATTCCGACCAGGCGGTGGGCAACCACCAAATGCGTTCGGCGCAACGGTGCAACTCACCGTCGGCGAGGCGCCATAGGGGCTGTGCGTCACCTTTCGCGTCACGCAGGGAACGCCAGCCGGCCCAGTGGTCGCTATCGGGTAAACGGGTCAGAGGCGTCAGCCAGTGGCGCAAGGCGTTGCGTTGCCGGGCGTCGGACAGTTCGCGCAACGAGGTCAGCGCCAGCGACGGCAAGGGCAACCACGGAAACGGCGAAGGCAGGTCAGCGGCGAGCACGTCCATTTGCGCAAGCTCATCCAGCAAGCCTTGGGCCTCGCTCAAATGTTCGGCGGTGCGCGCCAGGCTTGAGACGGCTTGGGGCCAGCGCTCAGTCAGCACCGGAAATACGCGATGGCGCAGGTAATTACGGGAAAAACGCGAGTCTGCATTGGACGGGTCCTCAATCCATTTGAGCTGATGCTCGCGGGCGTAGGCTTGCAGCTCATTGCGCGACACCCCCAGCAACGGCCGCACCAGATGACCACCTGCCAACGGGCGCTGCACCGGCATGGCGGCCAGCCCTCGCACACCGGCCCCGCGCAGCAGGCGAAACAACAGGGTTTCAGCTTGATCGTCGCGATGCTGGCCAGTGAGCAGCAACGCCCCTGCCCCGGTTACTTCGGCAAATGCTTGATAGCGCGCATCACGGGCGGCACGCTCAAGGCTGGCACCGGGCTGGACGTGCACATGCATCACGCGCAAGGGCACGCCCAGGCTGTCGCATAGCGACTTGCAATGCAGCGGCCACGCATCGGCAGCTGCTTGCAGGCCATGGTGAACATGGACAGCGCTGAGCGGCGGGAGGGTTTCAGTGTTTGCCATATCGGCGAGAAGGTGCAGCAGGACGGTGGAATCAAGCCCGCCAGAGAATGCAATGTGCCAGGCCGGGGCACTGCGCCAGGGGGCCAGAACTTGCAAGAGTTTGGCGGCTAAGGAAGGCTTCATGAAAAGGACCGCCATCTGTCTGGAATGCGATGACTCAGCATACACAAAGCAAATGTGGGAGCGGGCTTGCTCGCGAAAGCGGTGTGTCAGTCACTGAAAGGTTGACTGATACACCGCTTTCGCGAGCAAGCCCGCTCCCACATTTTGTCTTGCGTTGCCTTACAGGCCGTAGCTCATCAAACGCTCATAACGACGCGCCAGCAGCGCCTCGTTATCCAGCTTCTTGAGCATCGCCAGCTGCGAGCCCAGTTCAGCACGGATGGTGGCAGCAGCGGCAGCCGGGTCACGGTGAGCGCCGCCCAGGGGCTCGGCGATCACTTTGTCCACGATGCCCAGGCCCTTGAGGCGATCGGCAGTGATGCCCATGGCTTCAGCAGCGTCCGGCGCCTTCTCTGCGGTTTTCCACAGGATGGAGGCACACCCTTCCGGCGAAATCACCGCGTAGGTCGAATATTGCAGCATGTTCAGTTGGTCGCACACGCCAATGGCCAATGCACCGCCGGAACCACCTTCACCAATCACGGTGGCGATGATCGGGGTTTTCAGGCGGGACATGACGCGCAGGTTCCAGGCAATTGCTTCACTCTGGTTGCGCTCTTCGGCATCGATGCCCGGGTATGCGCCCGGCGTGTCGATGAAGGTCAGAATCGGCATTTTGAAGCGCTCGGCCATTTCCATCAGGCGGCACGCCTTGCGGTAGCCTTCAGGGCGCGGCATGCCGAAGTTGCGGCGCACCTTCTCGCGGACTTCACGGCCTTTCTGGTGACCGATCACCATCACCGGCTGGTCGTCCAGGCGAGCGATACCGCCCACGATGGCCGCGTCGTCGGAGAAGTGGCGGTCGCCATGCAACTCGTCGAACTCGGTGAAGATGTGCTGAATGTAGTCCAGGGTGTACGGACGACGCGGGTGGCGGGCCAGACGCGCGATCTGCCAGCTGGTCAGCTTGCCGAAGATGTCTTCGGTGAGCGTGCTGCTCTTGTCTTGCAGGCGAGCGATCTCATCGCCGATATTCAGCGAATTGTCATTGCCGACCAGGCGCAGTTCTTCAATCTTGGCTTGCAGGTCAGCGATCGGCTGTTCGAAATCAAGAAAATTCGGGTTCATAAGCGTCCGTCTTGGGTCGACGGCCAGGGCGTGCCTGGCCAGCCGGTTGTCTATTCGCGCCCTACCTTAAGGGAGAGGCGCGTTTAGGTCGAGATTAAATGTTCAGCCGAGGTCAGACATATCTGACCATCAACGGTATTGGAGGAAGACGTTGTCTCGCCCGAACTGGTCACGCAAAGCTTGAATCAAGCCATCGGCGGGATCAATTCGCCAGGTCTCGCCAAACTGCAACATGGCCTTGGCGTCATTGCCGGTGTACTCCATGGTCACCGGGCACGCGCCACGGTGGCGTTTGAGCAAATCACCCAACCAGCGTAGCTGATCACCCTTGAGGGCTTCGGTCTTGACCTTCAAACGCAGGCTTTCCGCCAGGTTGGTGCGCGCATCTTCCATGCTCATCACCCGCTTGATCCGCAAGCGCAGGCCGCCGGAGAAGTCATCGTTGCTGACCTCCCCTTCCACCACCACCATGGCGTCAGTCTGCAGAAGCGACTGAGCGGAGTGGAATGCATCGGCAAACAGCGACGCCTCGATGCGGCCCGAGCGGTCATCGAGGGTGATAAAGCCCATCTTGTCGCCCTTCTTGTTCTTCATCACGCGCAGGGCGATGATCATGCCGGCGACGGTCTGGGTGTCGCGCGCCGGCTTCAGGTCAATGATGCGCTGGCGGGCGAAACGGCGGATTTCGCCCTCATATTCGTCAATCGGGTGGCCGGTGAGATACAGGCCCAAGGTGTCTTTTTCACCCTTGAGGCGTTCCTTGAGGGTCAGCTCCTTGGCCTTGCGGTGGTTACCATACACATCCGCATCCTCCTCGACGAACAACCCGCCAAACAGGTCGGCGTGGCCGCTGTCATGGGTACGCGCAGTCTGTTCGGCGGCCTTGATCGCTTCTTCCATGGCGGTCAGCAGCACCGCGCGGTTACGGTCGATATTCGCCTGATAAGCCTTCGGCTCGTCATGGAAGTACGGGCCAAGACGGTCGAGTGCGCCGCTGCGGATCAAACCATCGAGGGTTCGCTTGTTGATCCGCTTGAGGTCAACCCGCGCGCAGAAGTCGAACAAGTCGGTGAACGGCCCGTTCTGTCGCGCTTCGGTGATCGCTTCCACCGGGCCTTCACCCACGCCTTTGATCGCGCCCAGACCATAAATGATGCGGCCTTCGTCGTTCACCGTGAACTTGAACTCAGAGGCGTTCACGTCCGGCGCGTCGAGGCGCAGCTTCATGGTGCGCACTTCCTCGATCAAGGTCACGACCTTGTCGGTGTTGTGCATATCCGCCGAGAGTACCGCGGCCATGAACGGCGCCGGGTAGTGGGCTTTCAGCCAGGCAGTCTGGTAGGACACCAGGCCGTAGGCGGCGGAGTGGGATTTGTTGAAGCCATAACCGGCGAATTTTTCCACCAGGTCGAAAATGTTACCGGCCAGATCGGCGTCGATATTGTTGCTGGCGCAACCTTCAATGAAACCGCCACGCTGCTTGGCCATCTCCTCGGGCTTTTTCTTACCCATGGCCCGACGCAGCATGTCTGCACCACCGAGGGTGTAACCGGCCATGACCTGAGCGATCTGCATCACCTGTTCCTGATACAGGATGATGCCGTAGGTCGGCGCCAGTACCGGCTTGAGGCCTTCGTACTGATAGTCGGAGTGCGGGTAGGCCAGTTCGGCGCGGCCGTGCTTACGGTTGATAAAGTCATCAACCATGCCCGATTGCAGCGGGCCCGGACGGAACAGCGCCACCAGTGCGATCAAGTCTTCCAGGCAGTCGGGCTTGAGCTTTTTGATCAGCTCTTTCATGCCGCGCGACTCAAGCTGGAACACCGCCGTGGTTTCGGCTTTTTGCAGCAATTGGTAAGTCGGTTTGTCATCCAGCGGGATAAACGCGATATCCAGCGGCGCCTCATCGACCTTGGCGCGATCGCGGTTGATGGTCTTGAGCGCCCAGTCGATGATCGTCAGGGTTCGCAGGCCGAGGAAGTCGAACTTCACCAGGCCGGCAGCCTCCACGTCGTCCTTGTCGAACTGGGTTACCAGGCCATCGCCCTCTTCGTCGCAATAGATCGGCGAAAAGTCGGTGAGTTTGGTTGGCGCAATAACCACACCACCGGCGTGCTTGCCGACGTTACGCACTACGCCTTCGAGTTTGCGCGCCATGTCCCAGATTTCGGCGGCTTCTTCATCGATCTTGATGAAGTCGCGCAGGATTTCTTCCTGCTCGTAGGCCTTTTCCAGGGTCATGCCGACTTCGAACGGGATCATCTTCGACAGGCGATCCGCCAAGCCGTAGGACTTGCCCTGCACCCGGGCCACGTCGCGGATTACAGCCTTCGCGGCCATGGAACCGAAGGTAATGATCTGGCTTACCGCGTTGCGCCCGTATTTCTCGGCCACGTATTCGATCACGCGGTCACGGCCGTCCATGCAGAAGTCGACGTCGAAGTCGGGCATGGACACCCGTTCCGGGTTCAGGAACCGTTCGAACAGCAGGTCATATTCCAGCGGGTCAAGGTCAGTGATCTTCTGCACATAGGCCACCAGCGAGCCGGCACCCGACCCCCGGCCCGGCCCAACCGGCACGCCATTGCTTTTGGCCCACTGGATAAAGTCCATTACGATCAGGAAGTAACCGGGGAACCCCATCTGGATAATGATATCCAGCTCGAAATTCAGCCGGTCGACATACACCTGGCGCCTGGCGTCGTAATCTTCAGTGGTATCCCTGGGCAGCAGAACGGTGAGCCGCTCTTCGAGGCCGTCGAACGAGACTTTGCGGAAATATTCGTCGATGGTCATGCCATCGGGAATCGGGAAGTTGGGCAGGAAGTGCTTGCCCAGCTTCACTTCAATATTGCAGCGCTTGGCAATTTCGACGGAGTTTTCCAGCGCCTCAGGCAAGTCACTGAACAGCTCGGCCATCTCGTCGGCGCTTTTGAGGTACTGCTCTTCGCTGTAGTTCTTCGAGCGGCGCGGATCGTCCAGCGCCCGGCCTTCACCGATGCACACGCGGGTTTCGTGGGCTTCGAAATCTTCTTTCTTGATGAAACGCACATCGTTGGTCGCCACCAACGGCGCACCCAGCTTGTCGGCCAGGGCCACGGCGGCGTGCAGGTGTTCTTCATCGTTGGGGCGGTTGGTGCGCTGGACCTCGAGGTAGAAACGGTCGGGAAAGACCTGCATCCACTCACGGGCCAACACTTCAGCTTCCTGGGGGTTGCCACCCAGCAATGCGATACCGATTTCGCCCTCTTTCGCCGCCGAGAGCATGATCACACCCTCGCTCGCCTCGGCCACCCACTCACGCTCGATGATAATCGAGCCATTGCGTTGGCCATCGATAAATCCGCGCGAGATCAACTCGGTAAGGTTGCGATAACCCACGCCGTTCATCGCCAGCAGGCTGATGCGGCTCAGGGGGTTATCCGGGTCTTTGTTGGACAGCCACAGGTCGACGCCGCAGATCGGCTTGATGCCGGCGCCCATGGCGTTCTTGTAGAACTTGACCAGGGAACACATGTTGTTCTGATCGGTCACCGCGACTGCAGGCATGTTCATGCCCACCAGGGTTTTGACCAGCGGTTTGATCCGTACCAGGCCGTCGACCAGGGAGTATTCAGTGTGCAGGCGCAGGTGAACGAATGAAGCCGGCATAGTGATCCTGTTCTAATACGTGGAGACAACAAGGCCCGGATTGTACCGGGCCTTGGCAAAAACATCAGCCTCGCGGCTAAACCTCGCTGAGGCTTTCCCGCGCCTCGTAAGCCAGGCGAACCGGGGCAAACGAGCGACGGTGGATCGGAGTTGGCCCCAGACGCGCCAGGGCTTCCAGATGAACGGGCGTCGGATACCCCTTGTGGCCACCAATGCCGTAGCCGGGGTAGATCAATTCGAACGCTGCCATTTCACGGTCGCGGCTGACTTTGGCCAGGATCGAGGCCGCGGCGATGGCTGGAACCTTGCTATCGCCCTTGACCACCGCCTCAGACGGCATTGCCAGCTTCGGGCAACGGTTGCCGTCGATCATCGCCATTTTCGGCGTGATGTGCAGGCCCTCTACCGCGCGCTGCATGGCCAGCATGGTCGCGTGGAGGATGTTCAATTCATCGATTTCTTCGACTTCGGCCCGAGCAATGTGCCAGCTCAGGGCTTTTTCGCAGATTTCGTCGTAAAGCTTTTCGCGACGTGCTTCGGTGAGTTTTTTCGAATCGTTAAGGCCGAGTATCGGACGATTCGGATCAAGAATCACCGCTGCCGTGACCACTGCGCCACACAGCGGGCCACGCCCGACCTCATCGACACCGGCCACCAGTTCGTGAGCTTCAGCCACCAGGCTGAAGTCCAGGCCCATTTGCGTCGTCATAGGGTTTCCTGTTTGTGGCCGATCAACGTCAGCACAGCATCCGCCGCTGTGTTCGACGCATCACGACGCAGGGTGCGATGGATGTCGTCAAAACCACGGGTCTGCTCTTCGCCGCCATCGATCAGGGGAAGGAGGGTTTGCGCCAGCGCTTCGGGCGTCGCATCGTCCTGCAACAATTCCGGCACCAGCAAGCGCTGGGCCAACAGGTTGGGCAAGGAAATGTAGGGGCTTTTGACCATGCGCTTGAGAATCCAGAAGGTCAGCGGCGCCAAGCGGTAGGCCACGACCATCGGACGCTTGTACAACAAGGCTTCCAGGGTCGCAGTACCCGACGCGATCAGCACCGCATCGCAGGCGGCCAAAGCCAGGTGCGATTGGCCGTCGAGCAAGGTCAACGGCAGCTCACGCCCTTCCAGCAGTGTTTCAATTTGTGCGCGACGCTGCGGGCTGGCACACGGCAGCACAAAACGCACCCCCGGCTTCAAGGTTTGCAGGCGCTTGGCAGCATCAAAGAACAGCGCGCCAAGGCGACCCACTTCACCACCTCGGCTGCCCGGCATCAATGCAACCAGCGGGCCGTCGGGCAAGCCCAACTCGGCGCGCGCGGCTGCACGATCTGCCTGCAGGGGGATGGTGTCAGCCAGGGTGTGGCCGACAAACCGCACCGGCACGCCCTTCTCTTCATAGAACCGGGCCTCGAAAGGCAACAGCGTCAGCATCAAGTCACAGCCTTCGCGGATCTTCAGCACGCGCTTCTGCCGCCATGCCCACACGGAGGGGCTGACGTAGTGAACGGTCTTGATCCCGGCCTGGCGCAACTTGAGTTCGATATTGAGGGTGAAATCCGGTGCGTCGATGCCGATGAAGACGTCAGGCTTTTCTTCGATCAGTGTCTGAATAAGCAGCTTGCGGCGAGCCAGCAACTCACGCAGTCGGCCCAACACCTCCACCAGCCCCATGACCGACAAGCGCTCCATGGGAAAGTAGGAAGTGAGACCTTCGGCCTGCATCAGCGGGCCACCCACCCCCATGAACTCCACCGCAGGATGCTGGGCCTTGAGGGCCCGCATCAGCCCCGCGCCCAGAATATCGCCGGAAGCTTCACCGGCGACCAACGCAATACGCAGATTGGCCATGATCAGCGCGTGATGCCGCGAGTCGACGCCTGGATCGAGTCACGGAACACCGCGACTTCCGGGAACAACACTGCCGGCTCGGTCAGTTCAGTCAGGGCCTGCTCAACCGTCAGCCCCTGGCGGTAAACCACCTTGTAGGCTCGGCGCAGGGCATGGATCGCGTCTTCGCTGAAACCCCGACGGCGCATGCCTTCGAAGTTCATGCTGCGCGCTTCGGCCGGGTTGCCGAACACGGTGACGAATGCCGGAACATCCTTGCCGATCGCGGTACCCATGCCGGAGAAGCTGTGGGCGCCGATATGGCAATACTGATGCACCAGGGTGAAACCGGACAGAATCGCCCAGTCATCAACATGAACATGGCCCGCCAACGCGGTGTTGTTGACCAGGATGCAATGGTTGCCGATCACGCTGTCATGACCGATGTGCGCATAGGCCATGACCAGGTTGTGATCGCCCAAGGTGGTTTCAGCGCGATCCTGCACGGTGCCACGGTGAATGGTCACGCCTTCACGGATGATGTTGTGATCACCAATGACCAGGCGCGTCTCTTCACCCTTGTACTTCATGTCCGGAGTGTCTTCACCCACCGACGAAAACTGGTAGATGCGATTGTGTTTGCCAATGCGGGTCGGACCCTTGAGGATCACGTGCGGCCCGATGACAGTCCCCTCGCCGATTTCCACACCTGCGCCGATGATCGACCAAGGGCCGACCTCAACGTCGGCGGCCAGAACGGCCGACGGATCGATGATTGCGCGAGGGTCAATCAAACTCATAGTTTGCGTTCCGCGCAGATGATCTCGGCGGAGCACACTGGCTTGCCGTCCACCGAGGCCTGGCACTCGAACTTCCAGATCTGGCGCTTGCAGCTGATGAACTTGGCTTCCAGGATCAACTGGTCACCCGGGGTAACCGGGTTGCGAAAGCGCAGCTTGTCGGAGCCCACGAAATAATACAGCGTGCCGTCGGCAGGCTTGAGGTCGAGCATTTTGAAACCAAGGATACCGGCAGCCTGGGCCATCGCTTCAATGATCAACACACCCGGCATGATTGGATGCGCAGGGAAGTGACCATTGAAGAACGGTTCGTTGATGCTGACATTCTTATAGGCACGAATGCGCTTTTCCTCAACGTTGAGGTCCACCACGCGATCCACCAGCAGGAACGGGTAACGGTGAGGCAGGTATTCGCGAATCTCGTTGATGTCCATCATTTCGGGGGGAAGCCTGTAATAAAGATTGGGGGCGGGCGGACTAAAAGCCCGCCCCGCTAGCAAATCAAGGAGGCAGTCTAGCGGCTGTACACACTTGATATGGAAATGGTATCAGCCTTCAGATGAAGCATTACCGTCAGGGGTCACGTCTGCAACGCGCTTTTCCAACTGCTTGAGACGCCGAGCCATGTCGTCGAGCTGCCTCAAACGTGCCGCACTTTTGCGCCATTCAGCCGCAGGCTGCATGGCAGTACCGGAAGAATAGGCACCTGGCTCGGTAATCGAGTGGGTCACCATGGTCATCCCGGTAATGAAGACGTTGTCGCAAATATCGATATGTCCCACCAGCCCAACACCACCTGCAAGCATGCAGTGCTTGCCGATTTTGGTACTGCCGGAAATACCCACGCACGCCGCCATGGCCGTGTGATCGCCAATCTGTACGTTGTGGGCAATCTGAATCTGGTTGTCGAGCTTCACGCCATTACCGATCACTGTGTCGGCCAAGGCGCCGCGATCAACGGCGGTATTGACGCCGATTTCCACGTCATCGCCGATCATTACGCCACCGACCTGGGCAATCTTGTGCCAAATGCCTTTGGAGTTGGCAAAGCCAAAGCCTTCACCCCCGATCACGGCACCCGACTGAATCACCACGCGCTCACCAATACGCACATCGTGGTACAGGGTCACGCGAGGCGCCAGCCAACCATCGGCGCCGATCTCGCAACGCACACCGATAAAGCAGTGGGCACCCACCGTTACACCCGCGCCAATGCGCGCACCACTTTCGATCACGGCAAACGCGCCTATGCTGGCCGCAGGATCAACCTGCGCATCATCGGCGATCACGGCCGACGGATGAATTCCGCCCGCGGCCTTGGGTTTTGGATCGAACAGGTGTGACGCCCGGGCATAAGCCAGGTACGGATCAGCCACCACCAATGCATCCCCGGCAAACCCTTCGGCGTCAGCCGCCTTGAGCAACACGGCTGCGGCTTTGCTGTCGACCAGGTATTTACGGTATTGGGGATTTGCGAGGAAGCTCAACTGAGCTGGGCCAGCCTCCTGCAAGGTGGCTAGCCCAGTGATTTCTTTCTCCTTGGAGCCACTCAAGGTGGCCCCCAGGAACTCGGCCAACTCGCCGAGCTTGATAGTCGCGGTCATGGCTTACTTCAGCTGGTTCATGCGCTCGATCACCTGGCGGGTGATGTCGTATTGAGGCTTGACGTCAATCACGGCGCCGCGTTCGAACACTAGGTCAAAGGCACCTTTCTTGATGACTTCTTCCACGGCGCTGTCGAGTTTCGGCTTGAGCTGCTTGAGCATTTCACGGTCGGCAACGGCCTTGGCTTCGTTCAGCTCCTTGGACTGGAACTGGTAGTCACGGGCCTTTTGCTTGAATTCAAGCTCCAGACGCTCACGCTCGCCTTGCTGCATTTTGTCGCCACCGGCTACCAGACGATCCTGGATGCCCTTGGCGCTGCTTTCCAGCGTTTTCAGCTTGGTCAGTTGCGGACCGAATTTTTTCTCGGCGTCCACGGCATATTTCTTGGCCGCGTCAGACTCCAGCAGAGCCATCTGATAGTTCAGGACGGCGATTTTCATTTCGGCGAAGGCCGGGGTGGTTACCAGCACAGTGGCCAGCAGGACCAATTGAGTCAACTTACGCACGATGTACTCCTACAGAATCCGTTGTCGTTATCTTGGGTCAGACGCTTAGAACGTCTGGCCGAGGGAGAATTGGAAAATCTGGGTTTCAGCGTTATCCGGTTTTTTGATCGGCATGGCCAGAGCAAAGCTCAATGGGCCAAGCGCAGTTACCCAAGTCACGCCCACACCCACGGAGCTCGCCAGGTTACTGAAGCTCACGTCGTTGCACTGCGTGTTGGATACCGAGCCAGGTGCGGGGTTTTTAACCTGCTCGCACTTGGAGTCGAATACGTTACCCACATCCCAGAAGACCGAAGTACGCAGCGAACGCTGATCCTTGACGAATGGCAGCGGGAACAGGAGTTCCGCACCACCCTGAATCAACACGTTACCACCGAACGGCAGCGGGTCGTTGTCAGAATCTGGCTGTGTCCCGACGTTACCGGTTACACCGACACCACGACTCGGCGTACCACGAGGCCCCAATGTACTGTCCTTGAAACCACGAACCGAGTTGAAACCACCTGCGTAGTAGTTCTCGTAGAACGGCAGACCGCTGGTAGAACCGTAACCGTCGCCATAACCCAGCTCAGTGTGCAGACGAACAGTGTAGTTATCGCTCAACGGCTGGAACAACTGGCCACGGTAGTCGAGTTTGAAGAACGACAGGTCGCTGCCCGGCGTGGTGGCTTCCAGGGTCAGGCTCTGGGAATGGCCACGGGTTGCGAGTACACCTTTGTTCAGGGTCGACTCCGACCAACCGGCCGATGCCTTGAAGTTCAGGAACTGGTCGCCTTCTTTACGTACGAAGTCGAAAATCTCATCGACTGTGTACACGCCGGTCTTGATCTTGTCCTGTTGCGCGGTCAGGCCGAAGGTCAGACGCGAGGTCTCACTGATCGGGTAACCAATGTTGGCGCCAACACCAAAGCTGTCGATGGCATAGCTGGCTACGTCAACATCAAGGTCTTTGTAGTCGGTGGTGCGATAGAAAGCGTTGTAGCCCAGGCTCACACCGTCAGGAGTCCAGTAGGGGTCGGTATAACCGAAGTTATAGCGGCTCTGGTATTCGCTTCGGGTCAAGCCGATAGACACGCGGTTACCGGTACCCAGGAAGTTGTTTTGAGTGATGGAACCACCCAGGATCAGACCGGCGCTCTGCGCGAAACCAACGCTGGCGGTGATCGAACCCGAGGCTTGTTCTTCAACGGCGTAGTTCACGTCAACCTGGTCATCCACACCCGGCACGGCCGGAGTCTCGACGTTGACTTCCTTGAAGAAGCCCAGGCGCTCAAGGCGGGTCTTGGACTGGTCGATCAGGTAAGTCGACGCCCAGCCACCTTCCATCTGGCGCATTTCGCGACGCAGCACTTCGTCCGCAGACTTGGTGTTGCCACGGAAGTTGATGCGGTTTACATAAGCACGCTTGCCGGGGTCGACTACAAAGGTGATGTCCACAGTGTGGTCATCATCGTGTGGGGTCGGTACGCCGTTGACGTTGGCAAAGGTATAGCCTTCGTTACCCAGGCGGCGGGTAATCAGTTCGGACGTGGTGGTCATCAGCTTGCGCGAGAACACCTGGTCCTTCTGTACCAGCAAGAGGGACTTGACCTGATCTTCAGGCACTTTCAAGTCGCCGCTGAGCTTGACGTCACGAACGGTGTACTTCTCGCCTTCGTTGACGTTGACGGTGATGTAGACGTGCTTCTTGTCCGGGGTGATGGACACCTGGGTCGAAGCGATATCCATATTGATATAGCCACGGTCCAGGTAGTAGGAACGCAGACGCTCCAGGTCACCGGACAATTTTTCACGGGCGTACTTGTCATCGTTCTTGAAGAACGACAACCAGTTGGTGGTCTTGAGTTCGAACAGGTCGATCAGGTCGTCATCAGCGAACTTGGTGTTACCCACCACGTTGATGTGCTGAATCGCCGCTACCGTGCCTTCGTTGATCTTGACCTTGAGGCCAACACGGTTACGAGGCTGCGGGATCACTTCGGTTTCAACAGTCGCAGAGTAGCGGCCTTGGGCAACGTACTGGCGTTGAAGTTCGTTACGCACACCTTCAAGGGTGGCGCGCTGGAAGATCTCGCCTTCGGCCAGGCCGGATTGCTTGAGGCCCTTCATCAGGTCTTCAGTGGAGATCGCCTTGTTGCCTTCGATCTCGATACTGGCGACGGAAGGTCGCTCGACGACGGTGATGACCAGGACGTTACCTTCGCGACCCAGTTGGATATCTTGAAAGAACCCGGTTTTGAACAGCGCACGAGTGGATTCCACCAGGCGACGGTCATCAGCCTGTTCCCCGACGTTCAACGGCAAGGCACCAAACACGCTACCGGCGGAAACCCGCTGGAGGCCGTTGACGCGAATATCGGAGATAGTGAAGGACTCGGCGTGAACTTCGGCGATCATCAATACGGTGAGAACCGCAGTTAGCAGCAGACGTTTCATGAAGTCCTTTCTTATTCCAACTGGCAATAAACAAACTGCCGCAAAATGCGGCAGATTCGCAATTCAGCGAAGCGTTACAGACGTCCCAGATCGTTGACCAGAGCTAACAACATCACTCCGACCACCAAACTGATACCAATCTGTATCCCCCAACCCTGCACCCGATCCGACAAGGGGCGACCACGCACCCACTCGACCAGATAAAACAACAGATGCCCCCCATCCAACACTGGAATAGGCAGCAAATTCAGAACCCCAAGGCTAATACTCAGATAAGCCAGGAAATTCAGGAAATCCGCGACACCCGACTGGGCAGAAGCGCCCGCCACTTTAGCAATGGTTATCGGTCCACTCAAGTTTTTTACCGAGAGCTCACCGAACAACATTTTCTTGAGCGATTCGAGGGTCAGCACGCTCATGGTCCAAGTGCGTTTTGCACCCTCGCCAATGGCTGCCAAAGGCCCGTAGCTGACCTCGCGCATCATCGATGGCGGCCACTCGACACCCTTGACCCCCGCACCGAGGTATCCCCCGGCCGCCTTGGCTTCCCCACGGACCGACAGGGTCACAGGGACATCGATTTGAGCACCATCGCGCTCAACTTTCAGCACAATTTTGGTATCAGGGCGTACACGCACCAAGTCAACCACTTGCTGCCAGTCACCCAGCGCCTGACCATCCAGGGTCAGGAGGCGATCACCGGTTTTCAGGCCGGCAGCCTGGGCCGGACCTTTCGGGTCCAGCTCGGCGAGCACTGGCGGCAAGGCCGGGCGCCACGGGCGAATGCCCAAAGACTTGATCGGATCAGGTTCATCGGACCCCTTGAGCCAATGATCCAGCGCCAGCTCACGCGGCGTTTCGGCCGTGGAGTCCTGTTCGCGCACCACTACGTTGACGGTGCCGCTTTCACCCAGGCGGCTCACCAGACGAAGATTGACATCGCGCCAGCCCAATGTGGGCTCGCCATCAATGGAAACAATTTCCTGCCCGGCAACCAAGCCTGCCTTGGCCGCGATACTGTCAGCCTCGACAGCGCCGATGACCGGACGCATCTCCTGGCTGCCCAGCATGGCCAGGACCCAAAAAAACACCATCGCCAACAGGAAATTGGCGATTGGGCCCGCCGCAACAATGGCGATACGCTGACGAACGGTCTTGCGATTGAACGACTGATCCAACTGGTCAGCAGGCACTTCGCCTTCACGCTCATCGAGCATTTTGACGTAGCCACCCAGTGGAATGGCTGCGATTACAAATTCAGTGCCACGCCGGTCGTGCCAGCGCAGCAACGGCATGCCGAAACCGACGGAAAAGCGCAATACCTTGACGCCGCAACGACGCGCCACCCAGAAGTGGCCGAATTCGTGGAAGGTAACCAGCACACCCAGAGCAACCAGGGTGCCGACAATCATGTAGAGCGCACTCATCTAATTTCTCCGCATTCCAATCCAGTGCCTGAAGGCGCACACCTGCCCACAGACTAACGCGCGTTGCGGTTCAACCATTGTTCGGCCAGGGCACGGGCTTTGGCATCCGCCTCGAACACAGCCGCCAATTCCTCTACAGCCACTACAGGCTCGAGGCTCAGAACGTCCTCGATGATACTCGGGATCTGCGGAAAGCGGATGCGCCGTTCGAGAAACGCCGCCACTGCCACTTCATTGGCCGCATTGAGCATCGCCGGCGCACTTTTGCCCACTTCTGCCGCTTGCCGCGCCAAGCGCAGGCATGGAAAACGCTGTTCGTCGGGCGCTTCGAAGTCCAGACGGGCAATGGCAAACAGGTCCAACGGGGCAACGCCGGAGTCGATCCGCTCCGGCCACGCCAGGGCATTGGCAATCGGCGTGCGCATGTCAGGGTTACCCAACTGAGCCAGCACCGAGCCATCCACATAGTCGACCAGGGAATGAATCACACTTTGTGGATGAATGACCACTTCAACCTGATCCGGGCGCGCATCGAACAGCCAGCACGCCTCAATCAGCTCCAGACCTTTGTTCATCATGCTGGCAGAGTCCACGGAGATTTTGCGCCCCATGGACCAGTTCGGGTGCGCACACGCCTGGTCCGGAGAGACGTGCTCCAGCTCCGCCAACGGAGTTTGCCGGAACGGGCCACCGGAAGCTGTCAGAAGAATCCGGCGCACCCCGACCTGATTCAAGCCGCGAGCAAAATCACCCGGCATGCATTGGAAGATCGCATTGTGCTCGCTATCCAAAGGCAGCAGAACGGCTCCGCTTTTGCGCACAGCCTGCATAAACAGGGTGCCGGACATCACAAGCGCTTCTTTGTTAGCCAACAGAATCTTCTTGCCCGCGTTGACAGCTGCCAGCGTCGGGCGCAAACCAGCCGCCCCGACGATGGCCGCCACGACGGTATCAACCTCGGCGTCGGCCGACACCGCGCACAACCCCTCCTCGCCCACCAACACCTGCGTGGCAAGGCCGGCAGCGCGCAGTTCTTCCTGCAGCCCTCGCGCCAGCGCTTCTTGCGGCACAACAGCGAAGCGAGGCGTATGGCGCACACACAGAGCCAGCAATTCGGTCAGGCGAGAGAACCCGGTCAAGGCAAAAACCTGATACCGCTCAGGGTGGCGCGCGATCACGTCCAGTGTGCTCAGGCCTACCGAGCCAGTCGCACCCAGCACGGTCACCTGCTGCAGGCCACTCACGAAGCGGTCATCCACAACAGTACGGCAAAAATCGGAATCGCTGCGGTAAGGCTGTCGATACGATCCAGCACGCCGCCATGACCCGGCAGCAGATTACTGCTGTCTTTGATACCGGCCTGACGCTTGAACATGCTTTCGGTGAGGTCACCCACAACGGAGATGAACACAACAACAGCCGTCCCCAACAACGCCAGGAAGATTTCCTTTGCCGACCAATCGCGCACCAACCCGACCACGAGTGTGATCAACAGTGTCAACGCAAGGCCACCGTAAACGCCTTCCCAGCTCTTGCCTGGGCTGACCGCCGGCGCCAGCTTGCGCTTGCCGAAAGCCCGGCCGGAGAAGTACGCACCAATATCAGCGCCCCAGACCAGCACCATCACTGCCAGGATCAACCAGTTGCCCATCGGCGCATTTTTGATTTCCACCAGCCCTTGCCAGGCCGGTAGCAGCACCAACAAACCGATCACCAGCTTGCTGGCAACACTCGACCACTGGCCACTGGTTCGTGGATAGGTCAGCACCAGGAACGTCGCCAGCGCCCACCACAGCACCGCCGCCCCCAATACCCACGGCACGACAATGCTGGAAAGGTAATGCATGAGGAACAGCAAAACCGCCACGACCGCAGCGTACACCACGCGCGGCAGTTGGTTATTGAAGCCCGCCAGGCGCGCCCATTCCCAGGCCCCCAAGGTCACGACCAGGCCGATAAACAAGGCAAAGCCGGAACCGTCGAGCAGGAAAAAACCGCACAAGGCAATCGGCAGCAGGATCAGGGCCGTGATGATTCGTTGTTTGAGCATTTAAACCCGGGCTCCAGCTTCGATCTGCTCGCTCGTTTTACCGAAGCGACGCTGACGGGAAGCGAAATCGGCCAGCGCATTGCGCATGGCATCGTGTTTGAAGTCCGGCCAGAACAGGTCGGAGAAATACAGCTCGGTGTAGGCCAACTGCCACAGCAAGAAATTGCTGATGCGATGCTCACCACCGGTACGGATACACAAGTCCGGTAGCGGCAGGTCGCCGGTTACCAGGCACGTCTGCAGCAGTTCGGGGGTGATGTCGTCCGGCCGCAAATGGCCAGCCTGCACTTCGCGGGCAAGCCGTTGGGCGGCCTGCGCGATATCCCACTGGCCACCGTAGTTGGCCGCAATCTGCAGCACAAAACGATTGGCACCCGCGGTAATCGCCTCGGCTTCGCGCATGGCGGCCTGAAGCTCGGGATGGAACCGCGAACGATCGCCAATGATGCGCAAGCTGATGTTGTTCTCATTGAGACGCTTGGCCTCACGACGCAGGGCCTTGAAGAACAGGTCCATCAAGGCACTGACTTCTTCGGCCGGGCGCTGCCAGTTTTCACTGGAGAAGGCAAACAGAGTCAACACCTCGACCTTGGCTTCGGCGCACACCTCTATGACGGCGCGTACCGCATCGACACCCGCTTTATGCCCGGCAACACCCGGCATAAAGCGTTTCTTCGCCCAGCGATTATTCCCATCCATGATGATCGCGACATGGCGCGGCACCACAGAGGGTACAGTCTGCTTGGTCTTTTCCATGAAGGCGTCCTGACCCCTTATACGGCCATCAGGTCCTTTTCTTTTTCTTCCGTGGCCTTGGTGATCTGGGCCTCGGCGTCTTTGGTCAGCTTGTCGATATCGGCGGTGGCACGACGTTCTTCGTCTTCGCTGATTTCCTTGTCCTTGACCAGTTTCTTCAGGTCACCCAAGGCATCGCGGCGGATGTTGCGCACGGCAACACGGGCATCTTCAGCTGCGCTGCGCGCCTGTTTGGTGAAGCCCTTGCGGGTTTCTTCAGTCAGGGCTGGCATGGAGATCAGCAGCAACTCGCCCAGGTTGGTCGGGTTGAGGTTCAGGCCGGCACTCTGGATGGCCTTGTCGACAGCACCCAGCATGTTGCGCTCAAACGCGACGACTTGCAGCGTGCGCGAGTCTTTAACGGTAATGTTGGCGACGCTGCTGATAGGTGTATCGGAGCCGTAGTAAGGCACCATCACGCTGCCCAGAATGCTTGGGTGCGCCTTGCCGGTACGAATCTGGCCGAATGCGTGGCTCAGAGACTCCAGGGATTTTTGCATACGCGCTTGGGCGTCTTTCTTGATTTCGTTGATCATTGTTGGCCTTCCTCGATCAGAGTCCCTTCCGCGCCGCCGTGTACGATATTCAGCAGGGCGCCGGGCTTGTTCATGTTAAATACGCGCAGCGGCATCTTGTGGTCGCGGCACAGGCAAATAGCCGTCAGGTCCATCACGCCCAGCTTGCGATCCAGTACTTCATCGTAGGTCAGATGATCGAACTTCTCGGCATGCGGGTCTTTGAACGGGTCTGCGGTATACACACCGTCAACCTTGGTCGCTTTCAACACGACGTCAGCATCGATCTCGATAGCGCGCAGGCACGCCGCCGAATCAGTGGTGAAGAACGGGTTGCCGGTACCGGCGGCAAAGATCACCACCTCTTTGGCGTTCAGGTGGCGCATGGCTTTGCGGCGATCATAGTGATCGGTCACGCCAACCATGGAAATAGCCGACATCACGATGGCCGAGATGTTGGCACGCTCCAGGGCGTCGCGCATGGCCAGGGCGTTCATCACAGTGGCCAGCATGCCCATGTGGTCGCCGGTGACCCGATCCATGCCGGCCGCACTCAGTGCCGCGCCGCGGAACAGGTTACCGCCGCCGATCACCAGGCCGACCTGCACGCCGATACCGACCAACTGGCCGACTTCCAGCGCCATGCGGTCGAGCACCTTGGGATCGATCCCGAACTCTTCCGAGCCCATCAGGGCCTCGCCGCTGAGCTTGAGTAGAATGCGTTTATAGCGAGCCTGATAACCACTGCCCTGCTGAGCCATTGCGAATCTCTCCTGCGGCGTATTTTTTAAAAATTCTTGGCGAGCCGTTTACGGCTTGCGTTCACTCTAGCTGGACGCTATCACAGCGCCATCGGAACACGGCTTTGTAAGCCAGTTCCGAGGGGAAGCCAAATAAAATCGGCCTTCCCATTTGAAAAGAGGCTGCGCGCGTGAGCGGGCAGCCTCTTTCGGGCGACAGTTTAAAACTGTCTTATTGCTTGGCGGCAGCCAGCTGGGCAGCAACTTCTTCAGCGAAGTTGTCGACCGGCTTCTCGATGCCTTCGCCTACTTTGTAGTAAGTGAAGGAAACGATTTCAGCACCGGCTTTCTTGGCCAGTTCGCCCACCTTGATTTCAGGGTTCTTGACGAACGCCTGCTCAACCAGGGAAGCCTCAGCCAGGAACTTGCTGATACGGCCTTTGATCATGTTTTCAACGATGTTTTCTGGCTTGCCGGCGATCTTGTCGGCGTTCAGGCTCAGGAACACAGCTTTTTCACGCTCGATCGCTTCGTCAGAAACTTCCGAAGGCAGCAGGAATTCTGGGTTGCTTGCAGCAACGTGCATAGCGATGTCTTTGGCCAGCTCAACGTCGCCGCCTTTCAGAACAACGGCTACGCCGATCTTGTTGCCGTGCAGGTAACCACCAACAACATCACCTTCAACGCGAGTCAGGCGACGGATGTTGACGTTTTCGCCAACCTTGCCGACCAGTACCAGGCGAGCAGCTTCTTGAGCTTCGATCAGAGGCTCAACGGTAGTCAGCTTGTCAGCGAATGCTTTTTCAACGCTGGCAGCAACGAATGCCTTGAAGTCATCTTGCAGGGCCAGGAAGTCGGTCTGCGAGTTCACTTCCAGCAGAACAGCGGATTTACCGTCTTCTTTCAGAGCGATAGCGCCTTCAGCAGCTACGTTGCCTGCTTTCTTGGCGGCCTTGATGGCGCCGGAAGCACGCATGTCGTCGATGGCTTTTTCGATGTCGCCGCCGGCCTTGGTCAAGGCCTTTTTGCAATCCATCATGCCTTCGCCGGTACGCTCACGCAGTTCTTTAACCAACGCTGCAGTAATCTCTGCCATTTCAAAATCCTCTTGGATAGGTTTTCAACCATTCCACCCGATCAAACGGGCGATCAATTCTTCCCGAATCTCCGTTGTAGGCCGCCGCACGTTACAGTCGCTAGGTTGCGCTGCCACAAGTGGGCGCCGACAAACGGTTTTCGAGGTGGCAAAAAGGGGGCCAAGCCCCCTTTTTGCTTACTGAGTCAACGCCAGGGCGTTAATTACTCAGCGGCAGCTACCGGAGCTTCTTCAACGAACTGCTCGGTACCACCAGCAACGTGGTTACGACCACGGATTACAGCGTCAGCCATCGAACCCATGTACAGCTGGATAGCGCGGATTGCGTCATCGTTGCCTGGGATGATGTAGTCAACGCCTTCCGGGCTGCTGTTGGTATCGACTACGCCGATAACAGGGATGCCCAGCTTGTTGGCTTCGGTGATCGCGATGCGCTCATGATCAACGTCGATAACGAACAGTGCGTCAGGCAGACCGCCCATGTCCTTGATACCACCCAGGGAACGATCGAGCTTTTCCAGGTCACGGGAGCGCATCAGCGCTTCTTTCTTGGTCAGCTTGGCGAAAGTACCGTCTTCGGCTTGCACTTCAAGGTCACGCAGACGCTTGATGGAAGCACGGATGGTTTTGAAGTTGGTCAGCATGCCGCCCAACCAGCGGTGATCGACGTACGGCGAACCGCAACGTGCTGCTTCTTCAGCAACGATCTTGCCAGCGGAACGCTTGGTGCCGACGAACAGGATCTTGTTTTTGCCCTGGGCCAGACGCTCTACGAAAGTCAGAGCTTCGTTGAACATTGGCAGGGTTTTTTCAAGGTTGATAATGTGGATCTTGTTACGCGCGCCGAAAATGTACTTACCCATTTTCGGGTTCCAGTAACGGGTCTGGTGACCGAAGTGCACACCGGCCTTCAGCATATCGCGCATGTTGACTTGGGACATGATAGTTCCTTAATAAGTCGGGTTTGGCCTCCACGTATCCCAATGACCAACCAGCGGCATCAAGGCCTCCGGCACCCAGGTCATCGTGTCGACACGTGTGTGGATTTAAGCCTTGCGGGGTATCCCCGGAAAGCGGCGCATTTTATACCACACGAACGGCAAAAACGAAACCCGCAATCACATTTGCCGACGACCGCTTTCGCGTAACCCCTTGAATAGAGCCGACATACCCCTACTCTATAGAAAGAAGCGATCACCAGAGGCTCATGATTTGGGGCCATCGTCTGGTAGAATCGCGTTTTTTGTGGCTTGTGCGAATTCTGCAACCTTTTGTCGCACGCCCGTAAACCGCATTGATTTCAGCGCGTCGCGCTAGAGAGAGCCTGTATGACCGTAAGTTTGAAAACCGCCGAAGACATCGCCGGCATGCGCATTGCCGGCAAACTGGCTGCCGACGTGCTGGAAATGATTGCCGAACACGTCAAGCCCGGCGTCACCACCGACACCCTGAACCAAATCTGCCACGACTATATAGTCGACGTGCAAAAGGCCATCCCTGCGCCGTTGAATTACAAAGGCTTCCCCAAGTCAATCTGCACCTCGGTCAACCACGTGGTCTGCCACGGAATTCCAGGCGACAAGCCATTGAAGGACGGCGATACCTTGAACATCGACGTCACCGTGATCAAGGACCGTTATTTCGGCGACACCAGCCGCATGTTCCACGTGGGCACCGTGCCGGTCTGGGCCGAGCGCCTGTCCCAGGTGACCCAGGAATGCATGTACAAAGCCATCGAGATCGTCAAACCCGGCTGCCGCCTGGGCGACATCGGTGAAGTGATCCAGAAGCACGCCGAAAAGAACGGTTTCTCGGTGGTGCGCGAATTCTGCGGCCACGGCATCGGCACCGTGTTCCACGAAGAGCCACAGATCCTGCACTACGGCCGCGCGGGCACCGGTATGGAGCTCAAAGCGGGCATGACCTTCACCATCGAGCCGATGATCAACCAGGGCAAGGCCGACACTAAGGTGCTGGGCGACGGCTGGACCGCCATCACCAAGGACCGCAAGCTCTCGGCCCAGTGGGAGCACACCCTGCTGGTCACCGAAACCGGCTACGAGATCTTCACCCTGCGCGCCGATGACACCATCCCGCGCACGTCGGGTGCCGCGTCGGCGTAAAAGTTGCTCAGGTTTTCCCCCACTGCGTTGTGACTGACTGATTAGATAGAAAGGAAAACCGATCGATGCCCCAGGTGGATCCCGAACTCTTCGACCGTGGCCAGTTCCAGGCCGAGCTGGCACTGAAGGCAAGCCCCATCGCCGCCTTCAAGAAGGCGATCCGCCAGGCCCGCGAGGTGCTCGATGAGCGCTTTCGCAGTGGCCGGGATATCCGCAGGCTGATCGAGGACCGCGCCTGGTTCGTCGACAACATCCTGCAAAAGGCCTGGGAGCAGTTCAACTGGAGTGAAGACGCCGATATCGCCCTGGTGGCAGTCGGCGGCTACGGGCGTGGCGAGCTGCACCCCTACTCCGACATCGACCTGCTGATCCTGCTCGACAGCGCCGATCATGAGATTTTTCGCGATTCCATCGAGCGTTTTCTCACACTGTTGTGGGACATCGGCCTGGAAGTCGGCCAAAGCGTGCGCTCCGTGGACGAATGCGCCGAAGAAGCCCGCGCCGACCTCACCGTCATCACCAACCTGATGGAAAGCCGCACCATTGCCGGCCCCGAGCGCCTGCGCCAGCGCATGCTCGAAGTCACCAGCACCGCGCACATGTGGCCGAGCAAGGACTTCTTCCTGGCCAAGCGCGCTGAACAGAAGGCTCGGCACCACAAGTACAACGACACCGAATACAACCTGGAGCCCAATGTCAAAGGCTCGCCGGGCGGGTTGCGGGATATCCAGACCATTCTGTGGGTTGCCCGCCGCCAGTACGGCACCCTGAACCTGCGCGCCCTGGCGGGTGAAGGCTTCCTGGTAGAGAGCGAAAACGCCCTGCTGGCCTCGTCCCAGGAATTCCTCTGGAAAGTGCGCTACGCCCTGCACATGCTCGCTGGGCGCTCCGAAGACCGCCTGCTGTTCGACCACCAACGCTCCATCGCCACCCTGCTGGGTTTTGAAGGCGAGGACGCAAAAACCAGCATCGAAAGCTTCATGCAGCAGTACTACCGGGTGGTCATGAGCATTGCCCAGCTCAGCGACCTGATCATCCAGCACTTCGAAGAAGTGATCCTGGCCCCCGAAGATGAAGCACCGCCGCAGCCGATCAACTCGCGCTTCCAATTGCACGACGGCTATATCGAGGCGCGCAACGACAACGTGTTTCGCCGCACCCCCTTCGCGATGCTGGAAATCTTCGTGCTGATGGCCCAGCAGCCCGAAATCAAAGGCGTGCGCGCTGACACCATTCGCCTGCTGCGGGAAAACCGCCACCTGATCGACGACGACTTCCGTAACGACATCCGCAACACCAGCCTGTTTATCGAACTGTTCAAATGCAAGATCGGCATCCACCGCAACCTGCGGCGCATGAACCGTTACGGCATCCTCGGGCGCTACCTGCCGGAGTTCGGCTTTATCGTCGGGCAGATGCAGCATGACCTGTTCCACATCTATACCGTGGACGCCCACACCCTGAACCTGATCAAACATCTGCGTAAGTTGCAGTACACCCAGGTGTCGGAGAAATTCCCGCTGGCCAGCAAGCTGATGGCCAAGCTGCCCAAGCCGGAACTGATCTACCTCGCCGGCCTCTACCACGACATCGGCAAAGGCCGGCATGGCGACCACTCGGAGGTTGGCGCGGTCGACGCCGAAGCGTTCTGCCAGCGCCACCAGTTGCCGCTGTGGGATAGCCGCCTGATCGTCTGGCTGGTGCAGAACCACCTGGTGATGTCGACCACTGCCCAGCGCAAGGACTTGTCCGACCCGCAGGTGATCCACGACTTTGCCGGGATCGTCGGCGATGAAACCCGCCTCGACTACCTGTATGTGCTGACTGTCTCCGACATCAACGCCACCAACCCGACGCTCTGGAACTCGTGGCGCGCCAGCCTGTTGCGCCAGCTCTACACTGAGACCAAGCGTGCGCTGCGTCGTGGCCTTGAGAACCCGGTGGACCGCGAAGAACAGATTCGCCGTACTCAAAGCGCGGCGCTGGATATCCTCGTGCGCGGCGGCAACGACCCGGACGACGTCGAGCAGTTGTGGTCGCAATTGGGTGACGATTACTTCCTGCGCCACACCGCTGGCGACGTGGCCTGGCACAGTGACGCCATCCTGCAACAACCTGCCGATGGCGGCCCGCTGGTGCTGATCAAGGAAACCACCCAGCGCGAATTCGAGGGCGGCACGCAGATCTTCATCTATGCACCCGACCAGCATGATTTCTTCGCTGTGACCGTGGCCGCCATGGACCAGCTCAACCTGAACATTCACGACGCGCGGGTCATCACCTCCAGCAGCCAGTTCACCCTCGACACCTACATCGTGCTCGACACCGACGGCGACTCGATTGGCGATAACCCGGTGCGCGTGAAAAAGATCCGCGAAGGCCTTACCGAGGCCCTGCGCAACCCTGACGACTACCCGACCATCATCCAGCGCCGGGTACCGCGCCAACTCAAGCACTTTGCGTTTGCGCCCCAGGTGACCATCTCCAACGACGCCCAACGCCCGGTGACCGTGCTGGAACTCAGCGCCCCGGACCGTCCGGGCCTGTTGGCACGCATTGGCGGGATATTCCTGGAATTCGACCTGTCGTTGCAAAACGCCAAGATTGCGACCCTCGGCGAGCGCGTGGAAGACGTGTTCTTCATCACCGACGCCGACAACCAGCCGCTGTCCGACCCCGAGCTGTGCCTGCGTTTGCAGGAAGCCATCGTGCAGCAGCTGAGCGTGACCCAGGAACCCGGCGTCGAACTCACACGCCTGACGATATAAATACCCAATTTCACTGTGAGAGCGGGGCTTGTGTGGGAGCGGGCTTGCTCGCGAATGCGGTGGGTCAGCCACACATTAATAGACTGATCCACCGCATTCGCGAGCAAGCCCGCTCCCACATTTAAAGTGCTTTGCCCGGCAGACCGCAGTTTCAAACTGAATTTGACGAGATTTACGATGAACAACGCCCTGAACCAACTGCAGCCCTACCCGTTCGAGAAACTGCGCGCCCTGCTCGGCAGCGTCACGCCGAACCCGGACAAACGCCCGATCGCCCTGTCCATCGGCGAGCCGAAGCACAAATCCCCGGAGTTCGTTGCCAAGGCGCTGGCGGACAACCTCGACCAGATGGCGGTGTACCCGACCACGCTGGGCATCCCGGCATTGCGTGAGGCCATCGGCGCCTGGTGCGAACGCCGCTTCGATGTGCCCAAGGGCTGGCTGGACCCGGCGCGCAACATCTTGCCGGTCAACGGCACCCGCGAAGCACTGTTCGCCTTCACCCAGACCGTGGTCAACCGTGGCGACGACGCGCTGGTGGTCAGCCCGAACCCGTTCTACCAGATCTACGAAGGCGCAGCCTTCCTGGCCGGGGCCAAGCCGCATTACCTGCCGTGCCTGGACGCCAACGGCTTCAACCCGGATTTCGACGCCGTGACGCCGGACATCTGGAAACGCTGCCAGATCCTGTTCCTGTGCTCCCCGGGCAACCCGACCGGTGCGCTGATCCCGGTCGACACCCTGAAAAAGCTCATCGCCCTGGCCGACGAATACGACTTCGTCATTGCTGCCGACGAGTGCTACAGCGAACTGTACTTCGACGAACAAACGCCGCCGCCCGGCCTGCTCAGTGCCTGCGTCGAGTTGGGCCGCGAGGATTTCAAGCGTTGCGTGGTGTTCCACAGCCTGTCCAAACGCTCAAACCTGCCGGGCCTGCGTTCCGGTTTCGTGGCGGGCGATGCCGAGATCCTCAAGGCCTTCCTGCTGTACCGCACCTACCACGGCTGCGCGATGCCGGTGCAAACCCAGCTCGCCAGCATTGCCGCCTGGCAGGACGAAGCCCACGTACTGGCCAACCGTGACCTGTACCGGGAAAAATTCGCTGCCGTGCTGGCCATTCTCAAGCCGGTGCTGGATGTGCAGGCGCCGGATGGCGGGTTCTACCTGTGGCCGAATGTCGAAGGTGACGATGCCGCCTTTTGCCGCGACTTGTTTGAAGAGCAATACGTGACCGTGGTGCCGGGTTCGTACTTGTCGCGTGAAGTGGACGGTTTCAACCCGGGCGCCGGGCGCGTGCGTTTGGCACTGGTTGCGCCGTTGGCGGAGTGTGTTGAAGCCGCCGAGCGGATTCGCGACTTTATCCAGCGTCGTCGCTAAGGGCCGTGCGGGTCACTTCACGTGACCCAGGTTCGCTTCACTCATATCCAGATCCGCCAACACCTCCCTCAATACGTCATCACCGATCTGGTGATGACGGCTCAAGCTATACAGCTCCAGGCGCTGCGCCCGCAGGGCCTTGAGCCGCAACTTGCGTTCAAGTTGATCCATCTGAAGTGCCAATGCCTGCGCTTCGGCCGAGTCGTTGAACACCTCCAACTGATGGCGGTACTCAGACATCAGACGAGCCTTGAGCTCAGCGGCCAAGGCAGCCTGTGCGGCGTCCTGGGTTTCGGTTTCAGCAGGTTCTTCGGCTTCAAGCGCATGGATAGCGGCGACCGCGGTTTTCTTCCATGCTTCGCGCACCTCGTTGTGGCGCTTTTCATCCGGGCTTTGTTCGATCCCGCGCAGAAGCAGCGGCAAGGCAATACAAGCGGCAATCAACGACAGCAGGATCACTCCGGCCGCAATGAAGATCAGCAGGTCGCGCTCAGGAAAATCCCGCCCCGGCGCCAACAACAAAGGCACCGACATCACACCGGCCAACGTCACCGCCCCGCGCACGCCGCCAACGGTCAACAACAGGCAGGAACGCGCGGTGGGCACCAGCGTCAGCTCACTTTTCCCACGCAGCCGACGTAACAGGCCCGACAGCCGCCAAATGCTTTGCACCCAGATAAAACGCAGCACCACCAACACCACGAAAATTGCGATGACATCGAGGCAGCGGTACAACAGGGTCGGCCACAACGTCGGCTCATGGCTCACCACCGCCTTGATGATGTCGGGCAATTGCAGCCCCAGCAGCAGGAAAATCAGCCCGTTGAAAGCAAACTCCAATAACGACCAGACGCTGCGGTTGAGCAAACGTGTGCTGGTCTGGCGGGGCAACAGGTCGAGCCAGCTTTGCATCATCCCCGCCGCCACTGCCGAGAGAATGCCGGACGCGCCGAGCCGTTCAGCCAGCACGTAGGCGGCAAACGGCAGCAACAACATGAACACCACGTGGGTAGCCGGGTCATCCCAGCCGCGGGCGATCATCCAGGCGCGCAGGCGCCCGACCAGCCAGCTCAACGCCACACCTACCGCCAGCCCGCCGACGGCCACCAGCACGAAGGTCAAGCTGGCGTCCGCCAGGGAAAATATCCCGGTCAGCGCCGCCGCCAGGGCGAACTTGAAGGTCACAAGGCCCGACGCGTCATTCATCAACGCCTCGCCCTGCAACATATGCATCAAAGGCTTGGGCAGGCGGTTCTGGGCAATGGCCGACACCGCCACGGCGTCGGTCGGCGACAACACGGCCGCCAGGGCGAAGGCCACCGGCAACGGGATCGCAGGCAGTAGCCAGTGAATGAAGTAACCGGCACCGACCACCGTGAACAGCACCAGCCCCACAGCCAGCGTCAGGATCGGCCCGCGCAGGCGCCATAGTTCACGCTTGGGCATGCGCCAGCCATCGGAGAACAACAGCGGCGGCAGGAACAGAAACAGGAACAACTCAGGGTCCAGCGCCACATGCAGCCCCAGCGTGGGCCAGGCCAACAAGGCACCGGCAGCAATCTGCACCAGGGGCAACGGCAGAGGAACGACACGCCCGACCAGACGCGAAACGCTGACCAGCATCAGCAGGATAAGAACGGTGTAGGCGGTTTGCATAACGCGGGTTTCCCGGACAATCGACTTGCAACGACACACATCAGGCAACAACTGGCCGTTGAAGTGCCATATTACCCAGCTATGTTACCCACCTATGCTACGCGCTGGCTTTTGCACAAAAGTCGCACTTAGTCATAGGCAAGCATGACGAGCGGCACCCAAAGCTGCTGGTCGTGGCATAATCCGTGACCTTCCGTTTTCACACGCTCAAAGGGGGCAATTCCTTGACCGCTTCAAGCAAAACGTTGCACCTTTTTGGCATCAAAGCCTGCGACACCATGAAAAAGGCGCGCACCTGGCTCGATGAGCACGGCGTCAGCTATGCGTTCCACGACTACAAAACGGCCGGTATCGACCGCGAACACTTGACCCAATGGTGCGACGAGCACGGTTGGCAGGTGGTTTTGAACCGTGCGGGCACCACCTTTCGCAAACTCGAAGACGAACGCAAAGCCGATCTCGATCAGTCGAAAGCCATTGAATTGATGCTCGCACAACCCTCGATGATCAAGCGCCCGGTGCTCGATCTCGGTGACAGAACCCTGATTGGCTTCAAGCCAGATAGTTATTCGGCGGCCCTCAAGTAGGCCAGCCCTTACCATTTTTGTAGAGGTAACAGCATGTCCAATTCCCTGTTCAGCCTGGGCTTCGGCGTCGGCACTCAGAACCGCCAAGGTGCTTGGCTGGAAGTGTTTTACGCACAACCGTTGCTCAACCCGTCGGCCGACATCATCAATGCCATCGCTCCGATCCTCGGGTACACCGAAGGCAACCAGGCGATCACCTTCACCGTCGCCCAGGCTTCGCAACTGGCCGACGCGCTGAAAAATGTCGATAGCGCTCAAGCCGCACTGCTGACCCGCCTGGCCGAAAGCCACAAGCCACTGGTCGCCACCCTGCTGGCCGAAGATGCCGCACTGACTTCCACGCCTGAGGCCTACCTCAAGCTGCACCTGCTGTCCCACCGCCTGGTCAAGCCCCATGGCCTGAGCCTGGCCGGCGTGTTCCCGCAGCTGCCGAACGTGGCCTGGACCAGCCAGGGCGCTATCGATATCAGCGAGCTGGCCGAGCGCCAGCTGGAAGCACGCCTGCGCGGCGAGCTTCTGGAAGTGTTCTCGGTGGACAAGTTCCCGAAAATGACCGACTACGTGGTGCCGGCCGGCGTGCGTATCGCTGACGCGGCACGTATCCGCCTGGGCGCCTACGTGGGCGAAGGCACCACCGTGATGCACGAAGGTTTCGTCAACTTCAATGCCGGCACCGAAGGCCCGGGTATGATCGAAGGCCGCGTGTCGGCTGGCGTATTCGTCGGCAAGGGTTCGGACCTGGGCGGCGGTTGCTCCACCATGGGCACCCTGTCGGGCGGCGGCAACATCGTGATCAAGGTGGGCGAAGGCTGCCTGATCGGCGCCAACGCCGGTATCGGTATCCCGTTGGGCGACCGCAACACCGTGGAATCGGGCCTGTACGTCACCGCCGGGACCAAGGTTGCGCTGCTGGACGAGAAAAACCAACTGGTCAAAGTGGTCAAGGCCCGCGAACTGGCTGGCCAGCCGGACCTGTTGTTCCGCCGCAACTCCGAAACCGGTGCCGTGGAGTGCAAAACCCACAAATCGGCGATCGAACTGAACGAAGCGCTGCACGCTCACAACTAAGCAGCCACTCGATGCCACTGGCGGGCCCCGAACCGGGGCTCGCTTATACGAGTCTTGAATACCATGCTTGTGCCCTCCCCCTGGCGCGCCGACTTTCCGGCCATCGCCACCCTGCAACGGCAAGACCAGACTTACCTGGACAGCGCCGCCACCACGCAAAAACCCCAAGCCCTGTTGGATGCCATCAGCCATTACTACGCCAATGGCGCAGCCAATGTGCACCGTGCCCAGCATTTGCCGGGGGCCCATGCGACCCAGGCGTTTGAAGACAGCCGCAGCAAGGTCGCGCAATGGTTGAACGCAGGTGACAGCGGGCAAATCGTGTTTACCCACGGCGCGACCTCTGCGCTGAACCTCTTGGCCTATGGCTTGGAGCATTTATTCAATGCGGGCGATGAGATTGTCATCAGCGCCCTCGAGCACCACGCCAACCTGCTGCCCTGGCAGCAACTGGCCAAACGCCGCGCGCTGGAGTTGGTGATATTGCCCCTCGGCGCGGACGGCGTGATTGACCTGCAAGCCGCCGCCGAGATGATCGGCCCGCGTACTCGCCTGCTTGCAGTGAGCCAACTGTCCAACGTGCTTGGCGCCTGGCAGCCGTTGGAAGCGCTGATCACCATGGCCAAAGCTCACGGCGCGCTGACCGTGGTGGATGGCGCCCAGGGCATCGTCCATGGTCGCCATGATGTGCAGGCTTTGGGCTGCGATTTCTACGTATTTTCCAGCCACAAACTCTACGGCCCGGATGGCGTAGGCGTTCTGTATGGCCGCCATGAAGCCCTGCACCATTTGCGCCACTGGCAGTTCGGCGGCGAGATGGTGCAGCAGGCGGACTACCACAGCGCAAGCTTCCGCCCGGCCCCGCTGGGTTTTGAAGCGGGTACGCCGCCGATTGCCAGCGTGATCGGCCTGGGCGCCAGCCTGGATTACCTGAGTTCGCTGGATCAGCAGGCGGTGATCGCCCATGAAGCAGCGCTGCATGATTATTTATTGCGCGGTTTGAAGGCGCGCAATGGCGTGCAGGTACTGGGTTCACCGCACGTGGCACTGGTCAGCTTTGTGGTTGAAGGCGTGCATAACGCCGATCTCGCGCACCTGCTGACCGAGCAAGGCATCGCCGTAAGGGCCGGCCATCACTGCGCAATGCCTTTGCTCAAAGCGATGCAACTGTCAGGGGCGATTCGTGTGTCGCTGGCGCTGTACAACGACTCGGATGACCTGGAACGCTTCTTCGAAGCGCTGGACCAGGCCCTGGACATGTTGCGATGAGTTTGCCGCTGGATGCAGTCGCCGCACTCGAGTCATTTCAGGCTGTCGGCAGTTGGGAACAGCGCGCACGCATGCTGATGCAATGGGGCGAGCGGCTGCCCGCCCTGGCGGATGCGGAAAAAGTCGACGCCAACCTGGTGCAGGGCTGCGAAAGCCTGGTGTGGTTGGTGGGGCGCTTGGAAAACGGCCATTGGCAGTTCGCCGCCAGCAGTGATGCACGGATGATTCGTGGGCTGGTGGCGTTGCTATTGGCGCGGGTGAATGGACTCTCTGCCGCCGAGTTGCAAGCCGTCGACTTGCCCGACTGGTTCAACCAGCTGGGGTTGTCCCGCCAACTGTCACCGTCCCGCAGCAATGGCCTTAACGCTGTCCTGCAGCGCATGCGAGCGTTGAGCCTTACACAAAACTAAATGTGGGAGCTGGCTTGCCTGCGATAGCATCACCGCAGTTTTACTGATAGACCGAGGTGCCTGCATCGCAGGCAAGCCAGCTCCCACAGTTTAAATCTGTGCAGGACAGTGAGCTCTAACTGGGCTTGACCCGCTCCGACGGCCTGCGCACCCCGGCCACAATCTTGTCCACCGCCTTGGTCGCCGCCACCATGCCGAAAGTGGCGGTGACCATCATCACCGCGCCAAACCCACCCGCGCAGTCCAGCTTCACGCCGTCCCCGACAAAACTCTTCTGCAAACAAATGCTGCCGTCCGGCTTGGGGTAGCGCAGTTGTTCGGTCGAGAACACGCACGGCACGCTGTAATGACGAGTCACGGTGCGGGAAAAACCATAGTCGCGACGCAAGGTAGAGCGCACTTTCGAGGCCAACGGGTCGTTGAAGGTACGGTTCAGGTCGCACACCTGAATCAACGTCGGATCAATCTGCCCGCCCGCGCCGCCGGTGGTGATGATCTGGATCTTGCGGCGCTTGCACCAGGCAATCAGCGCGGCCTTGGCGTTGACCGCGTCGATACAGTCGATCACGCAGTCGATGTCCGGCGTGATGTATTCGGCCATGGTGTCGCGGGTCACGAAATCCGCCACCGCGTGCACCGTGCAATCCGGGTTGATGCCGCGCAAGCGCTCAGCCATCACCTCGACCTTGGGCTTGCCGACCGTGCTGTCCAGTGCGTGCAACTGGCGGTTGCTGTTGCTGACGCAGACGTCGTCCAGGTCAAACAGCGAAATCTCGCCTACCCCGCAACGGGCCATGGCTTCCGCCGCCCAGGAGCCCACGCCGCCAACGCCGACGATCGCCACATGGGCCGCTTTCAAGCGTTCCAGGCCTTCAATGCCATACAAGCGGGCGACGCCTGCAAACCGTGGATCTTCTGTGCTCATGACCATTACCCCAAAAACCGGCGCGCATTATGGACTACACAGCGACAAGTTCGAAGCTACAAGCTACAAGTAAAGAACTTAGATGGGGTTTCGCTGACTAACGTCCGGCTTTTCTCTGTCTGCTGTACGCTCAGGGAAGGGCCGGTGTAGGATGCGCGCCGTTCGGCGCAGGCCGACACCTCTGTTCGTTCCACACCCTTTGGAACCCGAAATAGCCATGGCATCGCGTAAATTTGGACTCAACCTGGTGATCGTGCTGGCAATCGCCGCGCTGTTCACCGGCTTCTGGGCGCTGATCAACCGCCCGGTCACCACCCCTAACTGGCCTGAACAGATCTCCGGGTTCTCCTACTCGCCGTTCCAGCAAGGTCAGTTCCCGCAGAAAGACCAGTACCCCACCGACGACCAGATGCGTCAGGACCTGGCGATCATGAGCAAGCTGACGGACAACATCCGTACGTACTCGGTCGACGGCACCCTGGGGGACATCCCCAAACTGGCGGAAGAATTCGGCCTGCGCGTGACGCTGGGGATCTGGATCAGCCCGGACCTTGAGCGCAACGAGCGTGAAATCCAGCGCGCCATCGAAATCGCCAACAGCTCGCGCAGTGTGGTGCGGGTCGTCGTCGGTAACGAAGCGTTGTTCCGTGAAGAAATCACCCCCGAAGCACTGATCGTGCTGCTCGACCGCGTGCGCGCTGCCGTGAAAGTGCCGGTGACCACGTCCGAGCAATGGCACATCTGGGAAAAGAACCCGCAACTGGCCAAGCACGTCGACCTGATCGCCGCGCACATCCTGCCGTTCTGGGAATTTATTCCAATGGACAAGGCCGGCCAGTACGTACTGGACCGGGCCCGGGACTTGAAGAAACTCTTCCCGAAAAAGCCGCTGCTGCTGTCGGAGGTTGGCTGGCCGAGTAACGGCCGCATGCGCGGGGGCAATGAAACCTCCCCGGCCGACCAGGCCATTTACCTGCGTACGCTGGTCAACAAGCTGAACCGCCAAGGCTACAACTACTTCGTGATCGAAGCGTTCGACCAGCCGTGGAAAGTCAGCGACGAAGGCTCGGCGGGCGCTTACTGGGGCGTGTACAACGCCGCGCGCCAGCAGAAATTCAACTTTGAAGGCCCGGTGGTCGCGATTCCGCAATGGCGCGTGTTGGCCATCGGTTCGGTGGTGCTGGCACTGCTGTCGCTGACCCTGCTGATGATCGACGGCTCGGCCCTGCGCCAGCGTGGCCGCACCTTCCTGACCTTTATCGCGTTTCTGTGTGGTTCGGTGTTGGTGTGGATCGGTTACGACTACAGCCAGCAATACAGCACCTGGTTCAGCGTGACCGTCGGTATCTTGCTGGCTCTCGGCGCCCTGGGCGTGTTTATCGTATTGCTCACCGAAGCCCACGAACTGGCGGAAGCGGTGTGGACCCACAAGCGCCGGCGTGAATTTCTGCCGGTTGAAGGGGATTCGGACTACCGCCCGAAAGTCTCGATCCACGTGCCGTGCTACAACGAGCCGCCGGAGATGGTCAAACAGACCCTCGACGCCCTGGCCGCCCTCGATTACCCGGACTTCGAAGTCCTGATCATCGACAACAACACCAAAGACCCGGCCGTGTGGGAACCCGTGCGCGACTACTGCGAAACCCTCGGCCCGCGTTTCAAGTTCTTCCACGTCTCGCCCCTGGCCGGTTTCAAGGGCGGCGCGCTGAACTACCTGATTCCGCATACCGCCAAGGACGCCGAAGTGATCGCGGTGATCGACTCGGACTACTGCGTGTCGCCGAACTGGCTCAAGCACATGGTGCCGCACTTCGCCGACCCGAAAATCGCCGTGGTGCAGTCACCGCAGGACTATCGCGACCAGAACGAAAGCACGTTCAAGAAGCTCTGCTACGCGGAGTACAAGGGCTTCT